>NZ_JAKFFT010000014.1 GCF_021502655.1 Dyadobacter sp. CY347 | reverse complement strand
CGGTCGAAGGCGCGTTACCAAGGAGTAGCGCGCCTTCGACCGCCCGGCGGCCCGGTCCGCTCAGGCTGACAGCACTAGGGCCCAGGCTGACAGCCGCTACGCTTCGAAACTAGGCACATTAACCCGCACGCCGCCTTTCATGGCGGACTCGTGTGCGCATATGCCTGCGCAGGTGTAATTGGCTGCCAATGCGGCGTCAACCGCAGAATCACGTCCTTCAACGATGGCGGCTACAAATTCCTGAACCAAATGCGGGTGCGATCCACCGTGGCCTGCGCCTTGCAGGAAGGAAACGTGGTTCGGGTCGTCGATTTTTTCGCGTTTGGTGAAATGTTTGATCGGCTCAATGAGTAGCTCGTCCGTATCGGGCACATCAATGCGTTTTGCATTTTCGCCACCATCAAAAATGATATGACTTTCATCTTGCAACTGTTCCCACTCGAATGACATTTTAGTGCCGTAAACATCGTAGCTCTCACGATATTGACGTACAACATCGAATAAAGAACGTGTAGCTTCTGCAACCACGTCCGAATTTCTCAGCGTGAATGTTGCCGTTTCCACTGCAAACGGCGAGCCATAACGACTGGCCAGGTCCTCGCTCAACCGGCCTGATCCGTGGCATACAACCGTTTCGGCAATGGTGTTATTGATTTTCAAAAGCGGGGAAATCGCGTGCGTTCCGTTCAGCATCGGCGGGTAACCCTTCCAATATTCGCCCCAACCTTCCATACTCATATCCTGAATGTGCGACCCGCGAACAAACTGAATGCGGCCCAGTTCACCGGTTTCAGCCAGTTTCAAGCCATATAAAAACTCACGCGTGTAAAGCGCGGTTTCCATCATCATATATACTTTGCCGGAGCGGCGTTTTGCTTCCACGATGGCCGTGCAATCTTCCACGGTCATGGCCATCGGAATGGTGCAAGCCGTGTGTTTGCCGGCATTTAATGATGCTAATGTCATTTTTGCATGCTCGGGGACCGGTGTTACCACGTGGATAGCGTCCACATCTTCGCGCTTGGGAACATCGTCGAAATGTTCAAAAACCAGGTTCGGGTCCAGATTGAATTTGGCAGTCAGTTCGTCACGAGTTTCTTTGCTGCGCGTACAAATTCCTACGGCTTTGATGTTCGGGTGACTTTGGTAAATGGGGATAAACTCTTTTCCAAAACCCATTCCAACAATAACGACTGTGATTTGCTTCTGACTCATTTTTGTTTTGTTTTTGTTTGTGTTTAGTTGTCTGTTCTATCTCTCTATCTCTATCTCTATCTCTATCTCTATCTCTATCTCTATCTCTATCTCTATCTCTATCTCTATCTCTATCTCTATCTCTATCTCTATCTCTATCCCCAGGTTGAAACCTGGGGCCATGAAATCAGAAGTCCCGATGGGACTGTTCAATTAAATGGGGCAATCCATATTATTGCCCCGGGTTTCAACCCGGGGATCCGAATCAACAGGATTATTGGCCGGATGCCCATTGAACGGCATTCCGCAAAATAGTTTGATAAGGTGCTATGGTGTGCGATGCGGCATCATGGCCTAATGCAATGCCGACAATCCTGCCTTTTGGATATTTTACAATGAAGATGCTTGGGAAAACTTTGTCCGAAGTGGCCGCTTTCGCAGTTGCCAGAACTTCTATCGGTGACCCTGATTCATCCGGAATCTGATAATACAGCTCGTCATCCAGGTGAAATGTTTCCGGCACATTCTTGGTAACCGGGTGCTTTTTAGTGATTTTAACATCAAAAGGACCGTATTTATCATGTCCTTTTGAGCCGCCGCCAACGAGTTTTTGGTTGTATTCAGGCCAGTCTTTCCAGTTATACCAAAGTGCAGGATGTGCCAGGACCAGACCTTTGCCTGCATCTGCAAATGCGAAAATGGCTTTCCGGGTTGCATCATCCGCAATGGGCTGATTGTTAGCCAATAAAAGCACGTCAATGTCCTTTAATTTTGGCAAAATCGTTGTCGGATCGCTCGTATATTCAACCGTTGCAAATCCATCTTTTTGCAGCGTTTCTACGTCCGTGCCTTTATACCATTTATCAAAATCGTGAGAAGAACCGCCGCCTACCAGTAAAACGCGGATGGCTTTTTTAACAGGTTTATCAAAGTTATTCCCTGCATTTGCTGCTACAACAGCAAGCAACAGCATCATAGTCAGGGCAGTTTTTAAAAATTGATTTATCATTTGAATAATATTAAAAGTTGAGCTTCTAGGTTTAAAAGGCCTTTTGAGTTATTTAACTACCCGCAAAATCCCGTTCATTCCGCGCCAGTGACCCGGAAATGTGCATACATACGTGTAATCACCGGGCTCGTTAGGAACCGTAAATTCCAATGTGACCGTTTCGCCGGAATTGACAAGTCTGGTTGCAAATAAAACCTCCGGAACTTTTGGAACATACTGCTTCTCAGCAGCTTTGGGGTCGCGTAGCATTTCGTCTGCGGCTTGACCAACCTTTTGCAATGTTCCAGGCTTGATAATGACCAGATTATGCTGCATACCATCCGGGTTTTCGAGATTGATCACTACTTTCTGTCCGGCTTTTACAGTTAGCTGCTTTTTATCAAACTGCATAATTTCCTTTTCCACTTTCAGCTCAATAACCGTCGCGTTAGAAGACTTTGCTGTGTTGGAATTGGAAGTTTTCTCAGAATCCATAACCATTGCATTCCCTTCCGACGGCCGGTTCAGTTCCAGCGACGCTTTTTGAAAGTTGCCTGCAAATCCAAATTTATCGCCATAAGAACCGATCTTGTCTTCCCCTTCCATATCCTCGCCGGTGCGGACAGAGTTAATAAGCGGCGTTGCAAACAGCATATGTGCCTTTCCCTTCGCAGCCTCTTTGCCGTCAATAGCAATGGTCATGTCACCTGTTTTGGTCAAACTGGCTACCACATCGAATTTTTCGGGAAGCGGGTCGCTGGTTGCAGCCTGGCTCAATGTACCATGTTGCTTTACGGCAAAAACGAGCTTTCCATCCTGAATATACAATGCATAACCACCCTCTTTACCGCCCTGCCCAGCGATGAAACCTTGCAATGCTTTGTCCTTTGCTTTGGTAATGCTTGCTTTAATGGTGATTTCTTTGCCGGACACATCAGGCGGATATTGCAATGTATTCCGTCGGCCCAATGGATACACTTCCTTTGAAAGCGCTTTGGTAACCTGCTCGGCAAATGCGGATTTACCCGATTGCTTTTGCGAAGCAGCTAAAAATCCTGTTTCATGGCTAATAGCGGCCGCCAATAATGCTTTGGACAACCACGGATCTTTCGCATTCTGCTCGTCCAATGCTGCCTGATAAACTGCTTCACCCACTTTTTCCGAAGCCGGCAATTCTATCAAAGCAACAAAAACACTCAAACGCGTATTCAGATTAGCGTCGTTCATGCCTTTTTGAAGCATTTCAAAACTCTGCTCATTTTTGGGCAAAACACTTGCCGCTGCTTTCCGGACGCCCGCGGCCGGGTGCGTCAATGCTTTGCTGACAACCTGTAACGCCTCCGCATTGGAACCGTCCAGTACACCTAGTCCGTGCAATGTCCATAATGCGTGCACAGCTGGGCTGTTTAGTCCTATTTCGTCTACTTTCGGATTATTAATGATCTTGTACAAATCAGGAACAACGGAAAGTTTTTTGGATTCTACCAAAAGTCGCTGTGCGGTCATGCGCCAGAACATATTGTCGTTTTCCAATGCTGCTACAAGGCCGGGCAGATCATCTTTGGACAATTTCATCGGCGGCGCTTTCTTGCCGTTTTTATAAATAACCCTGTAAATACGGCCATGATTCAAGTCGC
This sequence comes from Dyadobacter sp. CY347, assembly GCF_021502655.1. Lineage (GTDB taxonomy): Bacteria > Bacteroidota > Bacteroidia > Cytophagales > Spirosomataceae > Dyadobacter. The sequence goes on along the minus strand of NZ_JAKFFT010000014.1, from coordinate 77,721 downwards.
GCATGGGGCTGCTGAATGCGTTTCCAGGCCCTTGCGGCTGTTCTTTGAATGGAATAATGAACTCCGCGGGAGATTGCGCCGGCACGAATACATTGTGCTGAATGATGAAGTTATACCAATCCGCAATCCAGACCGCCCCATCCGGGCCGGTTTCTGCCTGCACGGGACCAAACCATTCGTCGGAGCTCGCCATAAAGTTCCAGCCGTCTTTTTCCTTAAACCCTGCCCCATCCGGTTCCAGAATGGCTTTATGCACGAGACGAATTGTGGGTTCAGAAACAAATGCAACGCGGTTCCAGTATTCTTTTGGAAAATTTCTGGCTGTGTAAAAACGATGTCCAGCCGCTGATGTAAACCCTCCTACCACGTCCACTTGCCGCAAATTTGGTGTCAGCGAATGTGCATCGTAATGTCCGTCGATTTTTTGAACGGATAAAACCGGAGGCTGATCGTCTCCGATCGTGCGCTGCATATACTGCCCGGGGATTGAGTAGTACGCGCTATGCGTGTTATTGGCCGTTGACAGAAACACATTGTTATCTTCCGTCATGCCTAAACCCCAGGTGTTGTTGCTGCTGCTTCCGAGGTAAGCAAACTCTTTTCCGTCGGGTTTAAAATGGTAAACACCTTGTGAAAAATTCATTTTCTTACCATCAATTGCGCCTTTAAAACCTGAATAGCCCAACACGCCCCAGATTTTGTTATCAAATCCATATTGCAAATTGGACGGCCCGGCGTGCGTATCATTCTTGCCCCAGCCTGTCATAATCACTTCACGGACGTCGGCTACATCATCGCCGTTGGTGTCTTTCATGAAGACAAAATCAGGCGCCATCGAAACAATGATCCCGCCGTTGGAGAAAACCATGCTGGTCGGAATATTCAGCTTATCGGCGAAAACGGTGAATTTATCTGCTTTTCCATCACCATTTGTGTCTTCACAAATTTTGATCCGGTCATTGGCTGCGCCGTCTGTTTCTTTGAATGTGTTGGGATAATCAACCGATTCTACAACCCAAAGTCTTCCGCGTTCGTCCCAGGCCATGGCGATGGGATTGGTAATGTCGGGTTCGGCAGCGAAGAGTTGTATTTCAAAATCGGCAGGGACCTGCGTTAGTTTGTTGGATTCCGATGACGAAAGCGATTCCTGCATTTTGGGAACGACATGCCTTTTGGTGTAATGAGAAATCGTGTCTGACTGGTAAATGTCTACATCCGGCAGTTTCAATGCTGCAATCTGTGCCTTAACATGGTCTCCTACTGCCCACAAAACGCCATTTCTAACCAAATCCAAAAATCCTTTGTTTGTCCACGTGCTGTCTTCGTGACCGTATGCGGTGTAAAAAACGCGTCCTTTTCCTTGGTTGCGCACCCAGGTGTAGGGCTCGTGCACATCACCTTCCACGCGCTCGCCGAGGACAGTTTTATCAGGATTCAGGTTTTTGTGCACATAAGTTTCGTCCCAGGTTTCAAAATCGGTTATCCCTTGCATTACAGGATGGTCAGGTTTTAAGATTGTGTTTTTGAAACTCCCAACCTTATGCGAGGCAAACTGCGCCCCAATGGTTTTGATATACCAGCTTGAATTTCTGAAACAGCCCGAAGCGGAATGCAGCGGAATGAGGCCCTTGCCGCCCTCGACAAAGGCCTTCATTGCGCTTTCCTGCGCCGGAGCAAGTGAATCATGATTGGCATAAATGATCAGGCCGTCGTATTTTTTCAGGTTTTCAGAATTAATGTCATTGAGATCGACGGTGTAAGTCATGTTGATCCCGCTTTTGAACAATTTTACTGAGAGCCAGGGCGCATATTTTCCCGAATCGTGGTGCTTGCTGGTATGTCCGAGGAAGAGCACTTCTGCCCTCCTGCCCTGCGAAACACCGGTCTTCGAGCCGGAAGAACCCATTTTACTTTTTGCGCACCCTAAAACAAATAACCCGATAAGCAATATCAAACTGTACTTCCTCATTAACTAAGCTGTTTTAATTCACTTTACGCCTCTTCTTCTCAGAATTCGACTTTTTGAACGGGTGAAAAAATCATATCCTCTACATCCTTAATCTTCACGCCAACTCTTGCAAACACATATTTTTGCGTCGGAACAAGGGCCGGAATGTCGGTTGTCACCGTGATCGCATTCAAATCTTTGACGTCCGCGCCCTCAATATCGGTCACGCCCACATTGGTTGACCGTGAAACGAATTCTGTTTTATTGATAAAAAGCGAAACACGTTCAATGGCCTTCGCGTCTGCTCCGCTAATGATCTTTTCCAGCTTTAATGTTGCTGTAACCTTGTTTTCGGCTCCGGCAAATTGCGGCGTGCGGATCATATAGTAAGGCATTACTTCCAGGTCCAGCTGTTGATTGCCTTCCAGCGTTACAAACAAAGTGTCTTTTGCAGCTGCGTCTTTTTCCAGTGTTTTAAACGGCCCTCTTCCCCTTGGTACAACCAATTTATATTTACCATTGAAAAGCAATGCGGAATAAGAACCGTTCTGGTCGACCTGCGTATCGATGGCCGCGAGCTTACCAAAACCGGGTTGCCAGAGTTGCAGCCTTACCTGGTTATATTCCACGCCAATAGGTTCGCCATTGTACACGATCCGGCCTGATAATGTTGATTTTGGCTCGGTAAAATTGTCCTTTGCGCATGCCGAGATAAGGAAAAGCAACGCCAGGAATGGTATAAAATGAGATCTGATTTTCATAATAGCTGATCTTTTTGAATGTGATGGCCTAGTGATTTGGGTTCCGTACGATCTTCGGATTGTTATTGACGACTTCGTCCGTGATCAGCGAATAATAATTCCCTAACTGGAAACGGTCGGCTCCGGTTACACGGCTCAATTTCACTGGTTTATAAATCCATTTGCCATTGTTAGCAGATCCCGGCTCATACACTTTGTAAGGCCACAGTGCCCAGGGCTGCGTATTTCTTTTAGTAGCTTTTCCAAGGTCTTTTGAAAGATCCGCTGCACTGATCGCATTGCCATCCATAACGATGTGGGCAATTCTCCAACGCTGGATATCAAAGTGATAATGTCCTTCAAAAGCCAGCTCAACGCGCCGCTCGTGCGCGATGCGATCGAATGTGATATCTCCGGCAACGAGTGGTTTTACCAATCCGGCCCGGGCTCGCACCTGGTTCATGTATTCCGCTGCTACGGCAGGTTGTTTTAATTCAAATGCGGCCTCGGCTGCGTTCAGAAGCACTTCTGCATATCTGTAACGGATAAACCAGACTTCACTGTTAACCCCGCGCTGCCCTGATCCTACAACGGGATCCAGATATTTTCGAAGGTAAAAACCAGTTTGTGCAGTAAATTCAAAACCGTCGATAGGTCCGTCGAAGCCAACAACTTGTTCGGGAACCGTTTTGCCTGGCAATGTTTTCTGTGCGCCACGGTCGTCGCCGCTTACGATGGAGCCGTTTCCAAGCTGAAAGCCAGCCCAGATGTCGACGGTTCTGCCTTTGAATGTGGTTCCGGGTAACATTACTGTCCCAGCCAGTCTTGCGTCGCGGCCTTCGAAAATGTCGGTTTGATTGGCATAATAAATCGGCGCGCCGGCTGCATTGGTTGTCGGGATGCGGGCAAATGTGTTATCCAATTTTTCAAATGCTTCGACAAAATTCAGTGATGGATTAATTCTTCCCCCTTCTTCTTCCTCAGCACCATAGCGAGGCTGGTTTGAGCCTGTGAAATAATGCACTTTGCCACTTTGGAGCTTGTAATCGTCTACAAAAATCGCTTCCGAATTATTTGCTTTGTCGTAGAATATGCTGGAAAAGTTTTCAGCGAGATCAGGCTTTTTGTTGTAAAGCGCATAGGCGCCCGCGCTGCCGCTGATGATTTCTTTGGCTGCTGCCAATGCTTTGGTATAATAAATCGTAGCTAAATTTGCAGGAATGCCCACTTCACCGCCAGGCAATGAAACCGATGGTGTATTCACCCCATATTTGGCAAGTGATCCTGCATAAAGTGCTGCACGTGCCTGCATTGCCAATGCTGCCGCCTGCGTCGCCCTTGATTTTTCACCGGCATTGGCAGGAAGTTTAGCTTTAATTTCTTCCGCTTCTTTGATTACAAAATCATAAATTTCTGACTCCTTGGCCCTGGCATGTTGCAGGTAAGTAGGATCTCCGCTGAAATCATAAGTCATGGGTTCCAGGATCAATGGAACACCGCCCATGCGTTTTACGAGCTCGAAATAATAGGAAGCGCGGAGAAAACGTGCTTCTGCCAGAAAACGGTCTTTAACAGCGGGAGATAATTTTTCAGCGGCTTCGCATTTTTGAATAAATAAATTCATCTCACGAATGTAGCCGTAGTCCCAGATCGACCACGTGTTGAAATCCCAGCCACTGTTTTGGAATTGATTATAACGGCCTGATTCAGACCAGAAAGCTTCATTGAAATCCGCCACCCGCGTCCAGCCGGTCAGAGGATCTAAGCCAGGCCGTTCAAAATCGCGGAAATTGCCCAGATCGACGTAACGGTTGTATAAGTTTCCCAGCAAAGAAAGAACTTGTCCTTCGTCACCCCAAACTTGTTCTTCTGTCAGAATGTTTGTAGGCGGTCGGTTCAGGAATTCATCGTCATTACAACCCCAGCTTAGCAAAAGCAATACAAACACTGGTATATAAAATATCTTTTTCATCGCGAAATACGGGTTTATTAGATTGAAATATTGATCCCTACGTTGACAAACTTGTTCTGCGGATATTGCAGACCGTTTTCTTCGGAGATCTCCGGATCGATGCCAAATTCTTTCAAATTGTCAATTGAGAACAAATTGTAACCATTGATATAGATCCGCGCACGTTGCAGCTTCACTTTTTCAAGCAATGTTTTTGGCAAAGAATAACCCAGTTCAATGGTCCTTGCACGGATATATTTCACATTGTGAATCCAGAATGTCGAATTACGCTTGTAGTTGCTGTGTCCGCCATCATTGTAACGCAATGCCGGATATTTGCCCGGGATCCACTCACTATTCAGGTCAAAAGGATCTGCGCGGTGCCATCTGTCAAGGAATATTTTGTTCAAAGCGCCATCATTCTGATACGCCCAACGCTGCTCCCAGTTTTGGTTCCAGGAATACATCGCGCCGCCTGAAAAGTCTGCATTGAAGCTGATTCCTTTCCAGGTAACCGCAAAATTCAAGCCGAAGTTAATGTTCGGCTGACCGTCTGTGGTGTAACCAATTGGCCTCTGATCCAAGTCATTGATCACATTATCGCCGTTAATATCCTTATAGATCAGGTCGCCGGGAAGCAATGTGCGGTTGCCCTGTTCGTCAATGTTAACCGGATATTCATTGATTTCCTGCTGCGACTGGAACTGTCCGATGGTTTCATAACCCCAGTAAACTTTGTTGTAACGGCCTTCGGTTGAGTTGCGGTATTGGTCCCAGGAATTGTTAAAAACCGGCTTATAAGAAGAAACAAACTTGTTGCGCGAGAATGAAACGTTTCCACCGATGGAGTAACCAATTTCGCCCGATTTACCATTATAAGTCAATGCTGCTTCCCAACCCGCCTGCGAATCGCTGTTCACGTTTTCGTCCGGCAAGCTGTATCCCAATTCACTGGGCACGAGCAGGTCATATTTACGGCCCAAAAGTCCGGTTCTTAACCGGTAAAAGTAATCCAGCGAGCCTGTCAGCTTTGTTCCCATCAGCGAAAAGTCTGCGCCAATGTCTGTGATTTTACTCTTAAACCAGGAAATGTTGTTGATGATCTGGCCCTTATCGCGTGAAGTAACAACGGCCGTTCCACTTAAAATGGCGTTACCCTGGTTGTAATTGTAGCCCGGCAAATAAGCGTAAGGATCCAGAGGACGGTTGACATCATTGTTGAAGAGAATGTTGTCATCCCCCAAAATTCCATAAGACGCACGAAATTTAAGATCATCCAGAAAGCTTCTTGTGCCAATTATATTCTTGAAAAATTGCTCTTCCGTGATCCGCCAGCCAACCGATGCAGACGGGAAATAACCAACCCGACGATCCGGCGCAAACTTCCAGGAAGCATCCCGACGCGCAGAAACTTCAACATAATATTTACCTCCATAATCATAATTTACCCTACCGATATATCCTATACGCGCAAGCTGATTATCCTTGTCGTCATAGGTGTCCATCGTCGCGAAATACATGAGCGGAAGCACATTGGTTTTCGGAACCGAGTGCGCCCATTGCTCCTGATCGCGTTCTTCCTGGCGTTCTGCTACGAAAGTGGCGCCCACTGTGTTCTTACCAAATGTGTTGTTATAGTTCAATTGACCTTGGTATACATTGCGCATAATTTTCTGAGTGCGCCTTTCTCTCCAAGGGTTCGTGCTTCCGCCGGTTACTTTGTAAGTGTCGTCCGTTGGGTTGTAAGTGTAGGCCTCATAAGTGTATTCGTGACCATTCAAAACACGGTCTCCGATGTAGTAGGAATACATTCCCCTGGCAACCAAGCCCTTGACACCCGGAATTTTGTATTCAGCTGTCATATTGGTTTGCAATACGCGCCAGATATCCGTTTGGTAACCGCCTAGTCTTTTGTTGTTATAAGCCCAGTTGGTTTCGTTGTGCTTGATATCATTGAGATACAATGGATTATCATTCGCATAAGGACGCTCAAACGGACGGTTTCGCAGAATGGCAAAACGGGGTAGCCAGTAATCATCCCCTCCCGGAATCCCAGGCTGGTCCCGGGTTTCGATCCGGCCATTGATCTGAATGCCAACTTTCAGGTTATCCGTGATCTTGGCGTCCACATTGCTTTGCAGGTTATTCCTTTTGAAAGTAAACTCACGTCCCAAAACCGAATTCTGGCTTAAACGCGTTGCCGAGATGTAGTACGAAATTTTGTCTGATCCACCGGTCATATTGATATTGACAGATGTCAGCGGCGAATTCTTTTTAACAATGAAATCTTTCCAGTTAAAACTTTTATAGCCCATTTCGGTGCCCGCTTTGTATTTGTCGAGCTCGGCTTGGGTAATCGACGTTTTGCCATACTGGTTCATTTCCGCTTCTGCTTTGCCAAGCATCCACTGGTATGAATCGTTAACCACATTCGGGAATCGCGACCAGTTTTGCCAGCCAGTATATGCATCCAGATTGATTGTATTCTTAGTCCCGGTTTTGCCTCTTTTTGTTGTCACAACCACAACCCCATTTGCCGCCCGAACCCCGTAAATAGCCGCAGAAGCATCTTTCAGCACGGTAATGCTTTCTATATCGTTGGGTGAAATGTTGTTGAATTGCTTATCATCCTGCTGGATTCCGTCAATGACAAAAAGCGGGTTTCCCATGTTCCTGATCTGCACTGTCGCAGCCGCACCCGGGCGCCCGTCGGGCATCCTGAATGTTACGCCGGGAATTTTTCCGGCTAGTCCCGAGCTTACTGTTGAACCACCATGTACACGATCCAGATCCTTGCTGGTTACCGTTGCAATGGCACCCGTAAGCGATTCTTTTTTCTGGGTTCCGTAACCGACGACCACCACTTCTTCAAGCGATTTGTCATCCACTTTAAGCGCGACGTCAAAAGTGCTTTGAGCACCCGTAACCAGCACTTCCTGTGATAAAAACCCTACAAATGAGAAGATCAATGTTGTTTCTCCGTCGGGAACGGTGATCGAATATCTACCTTTTTCGTCGGTCAATGTCCCGGTCTGGGTGCCTTTGAGCACCACGCTTACACCGGGCAAGCCGGCTCCCGCTTCTTCCTTAACCGTTCCTGTTATCGTTTTCTCAAATGCAGATTCGGCTGATGTAAAAGCAGTTGCTTCCACAGCAGCCTCAGTGACTTTTTCGGGCTGATTGTCCGGTCTGATAACGATCAGGTTATTTTTCGCCTTATAATGCAGCTCCATGGGTTTCAAAAGCGCATCTAAAACGTCTGCTAATGCCCCGTTTTGCGCTTTTATAGAAGCTCTTCGTTCTGACTGGATCAGTTTGGAGCTGAAAACGAACTTTACATTGGTTTGCTTTTCCAGTTGTCCAAGGATCTTCTTAATGTCCTCGTTCTGAATGTCAACCGTAACTTTCTGGCTCAATGCAGATTGAGCTCTTCCATCATGTGCCCATGAGATGCCCACAAAGAGGCCCGCCAGGATACATTGAATGACTGTTATTCGCATGAGTGTGATGAGAAAGTCTTCAAGTCGTCGAACTTTTTTCATATTTTTGAATGAATTTGTTGGTTAAGGAGATTTATTCAACGAAATCTTCCCTTGCATCCCCTGCAAAAGCGGATGTAAAGTAATGTCAGTTACTTCGGGGAATCCTGAGATCAGTCATGCTGGAACATGGCTGGTCTTTTTTTGTGTCAAAGCGGATAGGTTATGTCATACGCGGCGCCATTTTGGTTAAGATGTTTAATGTATATATCCGGCAATTGTTCAATAAAACTTTTTGTTTTTTGCTTCGGCTTCCTACTTACAGCCCTTCCCTACTATCCAAACCTGATTATCCTTGATCTCATACTGTGCATCCAGTGCATTACAGATCGCTTCCAGTTTTTCCCGGAAAGGCTGGCCTATCAATGTCGCATTCAACGTACAATTGCCCATTTTGACCTTGTCATAACTGATTTGTACATTATACACACGCTCCAAAGTTTCGAACACCTCATGAACAGGTGTTTCGTCAAAAACAAAACCTTGTTTCAGGATATCCATATCCACAACCGCTCCCTTCGCTTGATTGGCGAGCTTCACGATCTTGCCGTTATCCTTTGAAAACGCAATTCTTTGGTCCTGGCTGAGCGTGATCCCGGTCAGTTCCGGTTTATCCGATTCTTCATCAATTTCCTTTTTATCCAGATTGTTGATGGAGAAAACAGAAACAGTCCCTGTTTTAACCTCCACCCGGATCTCCTTACTGGCTTCCGAAGCATCGATCATGAAACTGGTTCCCAGCACTTTGGTTGCCAAGCCATAGCTGTAAACCAGGAAGGGCCTTTCCTTGTTTTTGACAATTTCAAAAAATGCTTTTCCTGTTAATGTAACTTCCCGGCGATTCGCAGCGGGAACGTCGGAATAGCTCAAATGTCCGCCTGGCTGCAACACCACCGAACTGCCATCTGCTAGCAGGATTGTCAGCGGCTTTTTCGTGGCGTTATACTTTTGAATAACATCGTTAACGGCAACCTGCTTATTACCAGCACTCAAACTTACGCGACCGTTGCCCTGCTTACAATAAAACCAGTAACTCACGGAACCGATGCTCAGGATAAGCACCGCAGAAGCCGCAACCCTAAGCCAGCGCCAGCCTGAGATAACCCGTTCCGCTTCGGCAGGCTCATCAACATTTGAATGCCACTTCTCTGAATTGTGCATTTGGCTTTCCACTGCGTTCCACATCCGCACGCTCTGAGTTTCTATGGGCTGGTCTCGGCCGGTGTCTTTCGCCAGCAGGATCACATATTCGCGGGCCGCATCTATTGTGCCTTTCTTTTCCGGGTAATTTTCCAGGAAAAGCCTCCATCGTTCATTATTATTTGCGTCGGGATGCATCACCCATGCGATAAATTCATCGCTTCGGATCAGTTCCGTCAGAGAGTAAGGATCATGCGTCATATCGGCGGGATGCGGATTTCGTCTTTCAAAAGGAAAGAGCATTGTATTCACGAAATGACCCCTCGAAAATCAAATTTTTTTACAAAAAAATTCTAAAAAAGACCTAACAAGCAGAAAATGAGACTAGAAATAAGAAGAATTCCCCGGTTATGACGGAGGGAAGTAAGGGCTTTATAAATAAAATTACGCACCGACTTTTCACTGACGCCCATAATTCCGGCTATTTCTTCAATGCTGAAATCATCGAAATAGCGTAGTGTTAGTGCTTCCACTTGTCGTCCGGGAAGTTGGGACATGAGGTTTTGCACTTGTTTTGCGCGTAGTGATGCGGACTCGATGTCGATAAGCGAAGTTTCGGAATTCCCCGTATTAGCCGGGGTTTCTGTGTCGTGCAACAATGTAATTTCTTCTGTAACGGGAAATTTGTCCCTGGCCAGATGGATGCGTCTGCGAAGGGCGCGGTAAAGGTAAAATTTGACAGATATTACATTGTCTGTGAGGTTGTTCCGTAGCCGCCAGATGTCAATAAAAACATCCTGAACAGCGTCTTCGACAATGGCTGAATTTTGGGATAGTTTGCTTCCGTAATTATAAAGCGTGCGGTGATATTTCTCAAAAATGACTGTAAACGCCTGCTCGTCTCCCTTCCGAATCCGTTGCCATAATTGCTGGTCCGTTTTTTCCCCTACTAAGGCATCAACATTGATCACCGCCAAGTCCGTTTTTACTAACAAGGCATAAAGCTAAATAATTATCTCTAAAATACTATTTGAAAGATTTTTTGGGCTGAACTTGCGTACAACCGCGAAGAATAAAAAAAGCGCAGGACCGGGTCGGCCTGCGCTATTAACTATGCTGTTTGATATATAAATTACATCCCTGCTTTCACTTCCTCAACGAAAGCCACAGGCACGCCTACTAATTCCGCGATTTCTTCCCGGCTGAACCGATTTGCATTCAGCAAATTTCTTGTAAATGTAATGTCCTTCTCCAAGCGCCCTTCCTCTTTCCCTTCCTCCTTCATAATGTAGAGTACTGCTTCATCAATGCCCATAGTCGTGTAAGTTTTATTTGTTAGATTACAAACCTCCTCACTATATGACGCAGCGAGAAAAGGATCTTTAAGTACAACATAAAATTTCAAAAATTTCATCAGCTTTGCAATTTTAGCCTTCGATATTTTCTCTTTAAGAAGCCTTCGGGCTAACTGTATTTTTAAGTCAAACAAATCCTTATCATCTAACTTTTTGCTTTTAAGCGCAATTTTGACGGTCATAACAATATGTGCGAATACATTGCCGCTCTCGGCCAGCTTCCTGTCGCATTGATCCAGAATTTTCAATGTATTAAATTTAAATCTAAGCGAAGTTCCGAGGAATGACTGTTCGAAACATTTCGGATAGTACGATTCATTGTCGTCCGTCAGGATCGCCAGCGCCGTCGTACGTTTGCGATATTTGTCCCAGATCCGATAATAGTAAGTGAACATTCTATCGGCGAAGTCTGGGTCCGTGTAGCCTTGCACTTCAATGTGCACTAATATCCATTCCTCCTGCCCTTCTTTGGTGTAGACTTTAACAAGCTTGTCCACAAACTTGCTTGTGTAATGATCGTCTTCTGGTGGAAAAAGCTGTTCCAGCTCTTTGTCCAGATATTCGAAATCTTTTGAAAAATCAAATACGTCGTCGGCTTCGGGGAAGAAGAAGCGTAAGAAATCTTCAAATGTGTCTTCCAGAATGGATTTCCAGAGAATGTCGTTTCTTTTCACAAAAATAGGGATGATAGGACATTGATACGTCCTTTCATCCCTATGGTCACTCCAATCGTAATTTTTATTTTAGATGTTCCCTAACTCATACACCAGTTTTTCAACTGCATCATACGAAGTTGCAGGGAAATTGGCAATTCGGAGCTGGGAGCCTTTAAATTCTCCATAACCGCTTCCGATCACCATTCCTTTTTCTTTGATCTTCTTGATAAGGTCCGCAGAAGAGGTTTCAACATTGGCAACAACCACCGTTTGAGAGCGGTTTTGCGCTTCTTTTACAAATGAAGAAAAACCACTCGTTTTCTCAATGAAATCATAAATCAGCGCTGCCTTTTGCTCCGTTGCTTTCCTGAGTTCCCCAACGCCGATTTTGTTAAAATCTTCTGCTATTTGACCTAACATATAAATCCCCATCACATTAGGCGTTGCGGGCGTTTCGTTGTTCAAAGCATTTTTCCAAAGCGTGGGCAGATCGTTATGAGCACCAATGGAATATTGATTCTTTATTTGCTTTGCCTTTTCCAAACACTTTTCGCTCACGATCCAAACTCCCAAACCAGCCGGAAGTCCGAAGGCTTTTTGTACTGAAAAGAATGCAGTATCAATTAAGTTATAGTCCAGGTCCGGATATGGCGCGGAAGATACGATATCGACGGCGATGAATTTATCGGGATTTTTTTGTTTCAGCTTATGGATCTCGCTGACAGGCATTTGCACGCCTGAACTTGTTTCGTTGTGCGTTACGCAGATCAATTCGGCATACTCAGGAACTTCGATCTCATCGGCGGTGAAACCTTCGCCCATTGGCTTTTCATATTTGTGCGCGTATTTGTTCAGTGCGGTCGAATATTCGCAAAATTTCTTTGAGAATGATCCATTAACAAGATGAAAACTTTCCAATTCAACACAGCTGAACAAAATGCGCTCCCACGCTTCAGATGCAGAGCCCAGGAACATAATGGCGTGTGTATCAGGAACATTCAACAAAATGCGCAACTGATCCACGGTAAATTTATGCAAGTCGCGATATTGCTGGCTGCGGTGCGAAATGGATCCCAGCTGGCCACTGACAAAACTTTGCAAATGCTGCTCAAATGTGGGATACAACTGAGCGGGGCCGGGGGTGAAATAGGTTAAAGACATTTATAAGTAATGACTGAATTTTGAATGACTGAATGACTGAATGAAAAGGCCGTTAATGACGGTCAGACCGACAGCTGAACTTACTTATTTCAACCTTAATACAGCATTCGGAACCGGATTGTCCCTTCGATATCTTTTACTTCCTGAATAAATTCCTCGGTATAGTCTTTTGCGATGTCCACAATTACATAACCGATGTGTTCATTGGTTTTCAAATACTGACCTGTGATGTTGATATTGTTTTTACCAAAAATATGGTTCAGCTTCGCCAGGATTCCAGGGACGTTTGCGTGAATGTGCAATAGCCTGTGCGAATCTTTCAGCTTCGGCAACTGGACTTCCGGGAAATTAACGCTTCCGTAAGAGCTTCCGTTGTTCATGAATTCCAGTAATTTGGAAGGAACAAAATGACCAATGTTCTCCTGGGCTTCCTCAGTGCTTCCACCAATGTGCGGCGTCAGAATGACATTAGGCAATCCTCTCAATTCACTTTCAAATATCTCGTCATTGGTTTTTGGCTCTTTTGGAAACACATCCACGCCAGCGCCTGCTACTTTCCCGCTTTTCACCGCATCTGCCAGCGCCTGAATGTCAACCACGTGACCGCGTGACAAATTCAGGAATATAACGCCGTTTTTCATCAGGTCAAATTCACGCTTGCCGATCAGGTTTGTATTTTCCTTTCGGCCATCCACGTGCATGCTGATCACCTCGGAGATCGCTAAAAGCTCTTCTAATGTGTTCACTTTTCTTGCATTACCAAGCGATAATTTCTCAACGGAATCGTAGAAATATACTTCCATTCCAAGCGCTTCGGCCACAACAGAAAGCTGGGTTCCGATGCTTCCGTAACCCACCATTCCTAATTTCTTGCCGCGCACTTCGAAACTTCCGTTTGCAGATTTATCCCAAATTCCCTGATGCAGCTGATTGCTTTTGCCGACGATGTTCCGGATCAGCATAATCATCTCACCCACAGCAAGTTCCACAACAGAACGCGTGTTGCTATACGGAGCATTGAAAACCGCAATTCCTTTTTTAGCTGCCTCTTCCAGATCGATTTGATTGGTTCCAATGCAAAATGCACCAATCGCCATCAAACGGTTTGCATTGTCCAGAACACGCTTGGTAATATTGGTTTTAGAGCGGATTCCGATAATCGAAACGTCCTTAATGCGCTCGCAAAGCTCATCTTCGTCCAATGCGCCTTTCACAAACTCAACATTAAATCCTTGCTCTTCAAATGCACGAAGCGCGGCAGGATGCACATTTTCCAGCAAAAGAACTTTGATCCTACTTTTCGGGTAAGACTGGCTTCTGCTCATTTTATTATCATATAGAAAGTCATCAAATGACGTCGCAATGTGATCTGCAACGGCCATCACGCGTGGACGTTCAACGTTTTCCGTGAAAGCGTAAAAACGGCTCGCTAATCCCGATGCCTTTAATTCATAATCTGTATAACCGTCCCCAATGGCATAAACGTCGCCCGTCAGGTTCAGTGAGGAAAGCAATTTTATTTTTCCACCATCTGTCGACAGCACATTTTCTTCATCCACCCCGGTAATGTTGCCATCCTCGTCAAAAAGGAATTCATTGGCATAAACATGATTGGCATGAATGCCCATTTCTGTTGCTACCGGCACAATAAACTCCTTAAAACCACTCGAAACAATAAATATATGATCCGCATTTTCAGTCAGAAACTGCCTGTTACGCTGAAACGAATCCGAGATTTTTGTCCTCAAAAAAGTCACCAGTTCCTGAATATGAGAACGATTGGCCTTTAAAAGTCCGATCCGCTGGCGGAGCCCGTCAGCAAACGACATTTCGCCATTCATGCCCTTATTCGTCAGGTCTGCTATCTTCTGAACAACCTGATCACGTTCTGGATGGCCATTTAAGGCAATCGCTGCCAATTCGTCAAGCCCTTCCACTTTCGTAAAAGTGCTGTCAAAATCAATGATAATGTACGGTGATGGATTAAGTGTTAATGTGGACATGAAAAGGGAAATAACTGAATATTAATCGGTTAAATAGAATTGGCGTTACCAGCCCCAAAATTACGAATCTCAAACATATCACACTAACAAAATAACAGCTGAATCAGTTTTATCGTGAAAGAAACTCCAATGCACGCTCTTCCGACCAGTAAACGCCATTTTTCACCCTCGCCGGCCTGAAACCGCAATGCCCGCCGTCCGGGGTTGCGACCAGGCAAACATATGCATGTGCTTTCATTTCTTCCAGCGGCAGACTTTTAATAGGCACGATCGGATCGTTTTTTGCATTGATAACCATTGTTGGAACGGATACATCCTTGATAAAGAACTTTGAACTGCATTGTTCATAATAATGGTCGGCCCCATCGAATCCATGCAAGGGTGCTGTGAAAATATGGTCGAAATCATAAAGTGTCCGCACATGCTTTTGATCACTTATATTGATCCTATCCGGAAAAAATGCGGCCTTAGCATTCACTTTTGGTTTTAATGTATTTAAAAAACGGTGCATGTAAACGCTATTCCTGGGTTCTGTGATCGACAGGCTGCAAGCGCGAAGGTCCATAGGGACACTGAAAACCAATGCGTTTTTAATCTTTGGATTCAAAGTAAGACCCGCTTCCCCAAGATATTTAAGCGTAAGATTTCCTCCTAAACTAAACCCAAGTAAATGGATCTGCTCATAATCCTTACTTAATGCGTTTTGAACAACCAGATCAAGATCCTCCGTTGCGCCGCTGTGATAGAACCTGGCCGTTTTGTTCATTTCTCCGCCGCATCCGCGAAAATTCCAGGCAAGGCAATCAAACCCATGTCGGCTCAACAGTTTCACCATGCCCAAAATATACTGCCTAGTACTGTTGCCTTCGAGGCCGTGAGAAAGGATCACCAACTTCCTTGATCCCGGGCTTTTTGCGTAAGACCAATCCAAATCCAGAAAATCTTCATCAGGAGTTACAATTCTTTCGCGGTGGTAAAATACACCTTTAATGGTGCGAAAAAGAGCAGGGTAAATACTCTGAAAATGGCCGTTTGGGAGCCAGTAGGGGGATATTCTGGATGCGGTTTCAATCAAAGGCATGCAACAAAGATTATTGAATAAACTAGATTAATTCTAAGCGTTTTTTAATTTTTATCTTGTTTATAGATATTTTCTGTATACATTTGGTTTTTAAAAATATAAGATCAATACTAATGGCAGAAGGTACAGTAAAGTTTTTCAATGACTCCAAAGGATTTGGATTCATCCAACCATCAACTGGTGAGAAGGACATTTTCGTTCACGTTTCAGGTCTTCAAGACGACATCCGTGAGAATGACAAAGTGTCTTACGACGTAGAAAATGGAAAAAAAGGTCTAAACGCTGTTAACGTTCGCGTTATCTAAGTTTAGTCATAATAAGACATTTCGAAAGCATGCTGTACTGCATGCTTTTTTTATGCCCTTTCGGTTTACTTCTTCGCATTCATTGCCTCATGCGCTTTGTGTATCTCAGCATTCTGCGGCTCCAAACGCATCATTGCAAGTACTTAACGCATATATAAAACAGATGGCTATCTGGCGATTTCTATTTTATATTTCTTCCCTTTCATCTTTTCAGCAGCAATCAGTTGGAGCATTGCTTTTGCTTTTCCACGCTTCACGGCTGCAAATGATATGTTATCCTTCACCTCTATCAGGCCAAGATCCTGCTTTTCTAATTGACCTTTTTGCAAAAGAAAACCGACAATGTCCATTTTATTAAGCTTGCTTTTCTTGCCCCCGCTAATGTAAACCGTAACCCAATCCGAAACCGGCGGAGCAGCCAATTTTGCGGGAAGATCAAGGACTTTCGGGCGACTCGTGATGTAATCGGGTAACTTATCTTCTCTATCCATCAAAATATACGCCGTTCCCTCAGCCAGCATACGCGCCGTGCGACCGTTCCTGTGCGTGAATTCGTCGCCTTTCATGGGCAATTCGAAGTGGATCACGTGCTTCATGTCGGGAATGTCAAGCCCGCGGGCGGCCAGATCGGTGGCCGCAAGAAAAAGCACCGAACCGTTGCGGAAGCGGATTAACGTTCGTTCGCGCTCTTCCTGTTCGAGCTTGCCGTGGAAAAATGCGCAGTCGATGCCTTCCTCTTTCAAAACTGCGCTGATGCGTTCAACCGAATCTCGCTGGTTACAGAAGATCAATGTTGATTCAGCCCCCAAAAAGCTCAGCAACTTGATCAGCGTCGTCAGTTTGTCTTTTTCAGCCAAAACCTGAACCACGGTCAGTCCTGCACTTTTGTTTGTATTTGTTACAAAATCAACTGTAACGGGCGCCTTAATGCTTGTAAATGAGGGGATCTTCGTGGTTGTAGCGGAAACCAAAACCTTCTTTTTTACATTCCTCAGATTCCGAACGATCTCTGACATTTCTTCCTGGAAACCGAGTTCCAGGGATTTGTCAAACTCATCCAAAATGAGCGTAGAAATGTGTCTGCCGGTAAAGGAATTTCTGCGAATATGATCCAGAATACGGCCTGGCGTCCCTACGATCAATGCGGGCGCTTCCACAAGGCTGCGGATCTCAGTTTGCATATCATGACCGCCATAGCAGCATGTGACTTTAAATCCGGTTGACATTTTTTTCCAAACCTGCTCGATTTGTAGCGCAAGTTCCCGCGTGGGAACGATAACCATGCATTGCACATGTTCGGATTCCGGCTTCAATATGGACGCAACCGGAAGTAAAAAAGCGAGCGTCTTTCCCGAGCCCGTGGGCGCGAGGAGCACCACTTCGCTATTCTGCTGAATGGCCTCGTTGGCCTCCTGCTGCATTTCGTTTAGCTCGGTAATGCCCAGGCCAGCGAGATTTTTTGTTGTATTTTCCGGATTTGTCATAGCCAAAGTTAAAAATTAGCCCCGGACTGAAATCCAGGGCAAGTGGTTGTTTAGTCGTACAAATCTTCGGAGCGTTCCAGCATTAAAATAGATGCCTGGGGAACGATGACGTATTTTTGGCCGTCGTATTCAAGGTCAATGGCGTTGCGCTGCAGATAAATGGCTAAGTCGCCTTCCTTCGATTGTAATGGCATGTATTTTACCTTTTCCTCGGTCTCTTTCCAGGGCTCGTCTTCGGCAGCAACCGGAATCGGATAACCCGGTCCTACTTTAATCACGTAACCACTCTGCACTTGCTCACTTTCCGTCACCGTCGGTGGCAGATAAAGGCCACTGTTTGTGCGGTCACTCGGACTTTTAGGGCGGATCAGAACGCGGTCGCCCACTACGATAAGACTTCTTAACTTGTTGTCGGCTGTTACTTCGTACATTTTATTAAAACTTTAAACTAAAAGGACATTAATCATCCCTCCCAAATCTGGTAACAAAAATTTAAGCGCAAATGTTTATCCAATTCTCTTCCCTAAAACTGAAAATAAATGAACTGGTTTTCAGTAATAACGCCTAAAAAGTAAGTCAGGAAGGCAATGGTGGGGAATAATATGAAAAATAAGGCCGTGTTGCGCGTCGGGATTTTTTCGAAGTAATGTTCTTTCCAAAGCAAAAACCCGATCAGGAATACAGAAAACCACATTTCGACGTGATTGAACGGGCTCAATATTTTATCAGATAAAGATAGATTTCCTATTTTTTCAAAAATCACCATCGATCGGCTCAGGGAATTTCGGAAAAATATCCAGGCTAATGTTACCAAGGCAAAGGTTAGCAGCACATTAACCGTCCTAATGAAGAAATTATCAGGGATTTGAATATTTGCCCGTTTAAAAAACTCGTCCCGCAGCAGTGCCGTAATCTGGTAAAATCCATGCAACGCACCCCAGATCACAAAGCTCCAACTTGTGCCGTGCCATAACCCGCTGACCATGAACACAATCATCAGGTTACGGAACTTGATAAGCTCTCCCCGCCGGTTTCCTCCCAAGGGAATGTACAGGTAATCCCTGAACCACGTGGAAAGCGAAATGTGCCATCTTCCCCAGAATTCCGGGATGGATCTGGACTCATAGGGCGACCGGAAATTGTCCATTAATGTGAAACCCATCACCCGCGCGGCGCCTATGGCAATGTCGGAATAGCCGGAAAAGTCGCAATAAATTTGAAATGAATAAAAGGCTGTGGCAGTGAGTAATGTTAGTCCGTTATGGTCTGACGCCGGATCGTATGCATAATCCACGAAGACGGAAAGCCGATCTGCGATCACCATTTTCTTAAAAAACCCGAAGGCCATTTGCATTAACCCTGACTTCACCAGCTCAAAATCATATTTGAAATACGAATGGAACTGAAAAAGCATGTTCTGCGGGCGCTCAATGGGCCCGGCGACCAGCTGCGGGTAAAACATGACATACAATGCGTAAACACCAAAATGCCGCTCGGCGGTTTGATTGCCGCGATAGACTTCAATGGTGTAACTCATGGCCTGGAACGTGTGAAACGACAAACCGATCGGAAGCAGAATTTTGCCTTCACCAGTCGTCATCCATTCGGCTATGCGGCTGGGAACGAGCCTTGTTAATGCCGGAACTGCGGGCCGCAGATCAAAACTGGCGAGCACGCTGTTGATGGAATCCTGTAAAAAATCGTAGTATTTGAAGAATGCGAGAATGCCAATGTTAGATATTAAACTAATGATCAGCAGCAGTTTCTTTCGCTTTTGATCATTCGATTGCTCAATCCAAATGCCTGCATAATAGTCGATCACGATGGTTCCGAAGAGGATCAGAATGAAGATCGGCTTGAAAACCATGTAAAAGTAGCAACTGGCTGCCAACAGAAGCATCCAGCGCCCACGCCACGACAGGCTGAAATAGGCCAGCGTAACGACGATAAAGAAAATAATGAATTGTATATCGGTAAACAGCATCAGCTCAAATGTACTCTCGGTTGACTATCTCCTCTTTAATAATAAACAAAGGGCGATTTTTGGACTGAAAAAATATGCGGAGAACGTATTCCCCAATGATGCCCAGCGCCAGTAACTGCACGCCGCTGAACAGGATAATTACAAATAATAAAGACGTAAAACCCTCTATAACCTGGGCAAAGAACATCTTTTTGACCACAACAACTATGAAATAAAACAAAGAAATCAGGATGGCAATGACGCCTACCCGGCTCATGAATTTGATTGGAAATTCACTGAAATTGAAAATTCCGTTGTAGGCCAGCTGGAATAATTGCTTGAAAGAATATTTGGATTCTCCCGCGGCCCTTGCATCCCTTTCATACTCAAAACCAACCTGTTTGAACCCGATCCAGGAACGCATTCCCCTCAGATAACGGCTTTCTTCGGGCATTTTATTCAGGACATCTACAACCCGACGGCTGATCAATGCGAAGTCGCCGCTGTCCAGCGGGATTTCGACATATGAAATAGAGCGCAAAATGCGATAGAACAAATGATAGCCCATTTTCTTCACAAAACCTTCCTTACGCTTCTTGCGGACCGCGTAGACCACATCATTCCCTTCTTTCAATAATTTATAAAAATCAGGAAGCAATTCGGGTGGATCTTGCAAATCACCGTCGATCACGAAAAGGGCTTCGCTGCCCCGCGCTGCGGCTATGCCGGCTGTTAATGCGAGTTGGTGGCCGTGATTTCTGGATAAAAATACACCATGATAACGCTCGTCTGTAAGTGCAAGCTGCCTGATTTTGAGTGCTGTATCATCTTTACTTCCATCATCGATGAGCACAACTTCGATAGCAAGCGGACTGGAATCCATCAATGCATTGATTCGCTGAATGAGCATCGGAAATGACTCGGACTCATTATAAAGCGGGGCGACAATGGATATCTGAGGGATTTGAGACATTCTTCTGTTTGGCTATTTGACCTACGGCGGCAAAAATACACCTTTCAGCGCATTATCAAGTGCCCGAATGATTTATGGGATTGTAATTTTTCTAAGAATACCGCCCTGCGACTTTCCGTTTTCAATGTGAATGATGCCCAAATCATAGGATCCGGGTTTGAGCGAAGTGAGTGGGATTGCGGTGTCGGCACCTTTGTCGTACTGCTTGAAAATATTCCTCCCCGAGTATGCTTGCGGAGTCATTTTGAAGAAATAAAGCTGCTTAGCGTCCCTGACAAAGGCATAATGACCATTGTTACGGTTGAGCCACATGCTGCTTTGCGGATCGTGGATATACAAAATGCTGTCTCGCGTTGAAATCACGATGCCTTCTTCTGCCGAAACAGGATTTTGCATCTTGCCAATTTCTGCCGCCAGCTTTTCCGGTGCATCGGGATAATTAAAAACATCCCAGCTTACCATCTGCTTCATCATCGTATCCACATAAAAAGCACTTTTTGAAAACGGCACATGACCGAGCCCAAATGCATTGTGCTCCTGGTTGTAACCATTGACTGTCAGGTATTTATTCCTTTCTGCAATAACCGGCAGATAACCGTAAATGGAAAATCCCCAAATGATCACGCTTGTTGTTAAAGCAAATTGGAAAATCCATTCCTGGATTTGTTTTCCTTTCACAGTATTAATGAACGAAAGATAAGCCACAGTCAAAAACAGCGCGGGATACATTTTATAATTGCTGACAATCATTACAAAAAATCCGAAACGCGGCCTTAGTAAGCCGATAATCAACGCATTAACCAACAAAAATGTCAATATGCCCAGCAGAAACATATCCTGGTTTTTCTTGTCGATGGAAGTTTCCGGGCTGGTATAACGAGTATTTTTCGGCCAGTTGAATGTGCGGGTAAGCCAAGGAAGAAACTGTTTATATAACCATATCGCCACCCAGATCGTAACCAGGAAGCCCATCAAAACCGGCAATGCAGAACGGACAACAATGGTTTTTTCAGGAAAGAAATCAAACAAGCCTCCTAAAAACGCGAAGAAACCTAAAACCGATAAATGCGGATATTTGGCAAAGAATTCCATGCTGGACTCATTGCCCTGCGCCGACATTCCGTAAAAATAAAGTCCTACGGCAATCGCGCCTGCCAATAGCCAGATCGTGAGTTGCTTATAATTGGATCTTAAAAGAAGTATCATCACTCCTGCAGGCCACACGAAAATCCCGTTACTCATCGCATAAGTTGCACACACAGCCGCCAAAACCGCCCAGCCAAACCTGCTTCTTGACAAAAGAAACATAGAAAGGCTGATAAAAAACACGACCGGCTGATGCTGCAAGCTGCAAATCGCCCAGAGGAAAACGAGATGATATTGTAACTGGAAAAGCAAAAATGGGACTGGCAAAAAATACCACCAGTTGATCTTGGTTTTCGCAAAAGAGAGCCAGAAGATCCTTAATGTCCCAAGCGTGAAGCAAGCGCCTGCAATGTGCAGGAAAGTGAAGTTTAAATGCCCGGTGACCCAGTAATAAGCCAGCGTTACGAGCTTTCCGATCACCATACGGTGCTCGTTATTGGGCTGGAAAAGCAATGTTAACCTGCCCAAAAAAGACGGATCGGTGATCCACTTTCGCAGGAAATCAGGAAATGGGTCGAAATCGTCGTACCAGGGCAGGTTGACGGAATAATATAAGATGACAAATACCCAAAGCACCACGGGCAGTGTCATTGCGGCACTTATGGCCAACTTTTTACTGCTGTTCACCTTGCGAATCTTTCATGATAATAACTTTCCTGCCGAAATACCCGGCCATGCATTTGTTCCACCAATGATCGGGATTGTCCTTGATGTCGTCGTCCACAAAAATCGAAAATGGCTTGGAATGGATCGGTGGCAGATAAACTGTGCTTTCTTTCGAATTTTTCAACATGTCATAGCGCGCATACATTTCTTTATCAAATGCTGCCGCTTTGCCGTGAATCAAATCCGAATACATTAAACGGACATTGGCACTGCGATAGAACGAAAGGCTTATAGAAATGATCAGAACGGCATAAAGTATGCCATAGCGAACCACCGAGAATTGAAATTGATTGGTTTTGCTTTTTTTGAAATAATGAAAAACCACACCAATCACATAAAACCAGCCAATCAGGAAAAAGAAGTAAACGCAGTTGATCACCCGCGGCGTAGGCTCAATTCCTACTCCATAATAAGAAGGGAAAAGTTGCGCAGAAAGCACGCCAATGAATAAAAGCACCGCATACCAAACCGGGATGGAAAAATAATTCCTTGCTCCGGCCGAAAGCCTGGAAAGCACCACAAGCCATGCTAACGAAAAGAAAATCAGCGGCGTACGGAATATCCAGTCGAAGCTCAGCAAGGCCAATTTTTTGAATGAAGAAATGACCGAAAAAGGAACATTACCCCCCAAAGGATTGCCGCCGATGCGCGCCTGGTTGCCCGGAGAGCTGAAATACAAGTAACAGGAAATTGCGCAGACAGCGAGCATTGCAATCATAAAACCATCCACTTTCCTGTGAAAAAGAATCCGGTAAACCCACCAAGCGCCGATGAGCAGAACAATGATCAGCAGGTTCGTTTCGCTGCTTCCGACGATAGCAAAAACCAGGAATCCGGCCAAACTGCTTAAAAGGATCTTCGCCGTTTGTGTGTCCTGGCGATACCAGCGCAGCACAAGCACAATCCAGAGTAATGTAAAGATGTTTGGAATCGTGTAAGTTACAAATGCCGCCATCCAGTAAAATGCCTCGGACATGCTGGCGATTTTGAGGATATATAAGAAGAAAACAACCCCGGCAAATCCTAAATGCGCCATTCGTGATAATGTTGGCGTCAGGTGCCGGAAAAGGCTATAAAGTGCGAAAACCACGCCCGAAAGCAGGATAACCGGTAAAATTTTGAAACCATTGATCCAGTGAAAAAGGAGCGGATTGGAATGGTTCAGAAAAATCCCGAAATAACGGCCCGTCCAGCCGGAATAGTAATAATTCATGGCTTCGAGCCAGCCGAATTTGAAAACTGTATCGATGTAACAGTAATCGTCGGCCGGGGAAGGGTGATTGAAATATGAGAGCGCGAATAACGGAGCCAGGACTGTGACCATTAATAAAATGTTGATCCAGTTGCCTACGATCCGATATTTTCGATAAAATCTATTCATTTAAAGTTTTTTCAATAATGTAACGAGGACGGCCTTTTACTTCTTCGTAAATCTTGCCAATGTACTCTCCTATCAACCCCAGCGCCATCATATTGGAACCACTGAAAAACGTGAGCGGCAGCATGGTGGAAGTCCAGCCGGGAACGGTGTAACCGACCAGATAGGAGAAAAGAATATAAGCCACAATGATCATTGCGACCAAAAAATTGAAAACGCCGAAATATAAAACCAGGCGCATCGGGAATGTAGAAAACGACGTGATTCCATTCCATGCGAAAAGCAGCATTTTGCTCAGCGGATATTTCGTTTCCCCGGCTTCACGTTCCAATCGGTTATAGTAAACCTTATCATTACGGAAACCCACCAGCGGCACAATGCCACGCAGAAACATATTAATCTCCTTGAAGTTGCCCAACTCCTGCAAAACCCGGCGGTCCATTAACCGGAAATCGGCATGGTTGAAGACAACCGGAACGCCCATTTTTTGCATTAATACATAAAAACTTTCCGCAGTAACGCGCTTGAACCAGCTGTCGGAACTTCTGTCGCCTCTTACGCCGTAAACCACCATTGCGCCGTCGCGGTGCTTTTCGACCATGGCTGCAATCGCGTTCATGTCGTCCTGCAAGTCGGCATCGATGGTGATGAAGCAGTCGAAGTTGTCGATGTTCTTTTCCAGACCGGCCATAATAGCACTTTGGTGGCCGAAATTACGGGATAGTCCTACGCCGATAATGTTGGGATCCTGCTGGCAAAGGGTTTCTATAATGTTCCAGGTTTTGTCGCGGCTTCCGTCATTGACAAAACAAATGCGGCTGTCTGCTGTGATAAGTCCCTGCTGTTTAAGCGAGTTGTAGTAAACGCTCAGTTTGGAATAGGTCAGATGCAATATCGCCTCTTCGTTGTAGCATGGAATTACCAGTAGTAAACGCGCTGGATTCATAGAACACCTTTTGATTAAGTCGACAAAAATAGCAGTAATAAGTTAATATGCTCTTTTTATCGGTTGAGTCTTCGCATTCGGGTGCGTGGATTATTTCCTGACTTCCCCGCCTTTTTTACCTAAAACCGTATTAATCAGCAGCGGGTAAAGCAACACGGCGAGTAATATGAGCAATGTGCCCATGTAAAATTCAGAAGTCATCCGCTCCTTCTCGCCAAAAAAGAAAAAAGCCAGCGCAATGCCGTAAACCGGTTCGAGATTAATGGTCAGATTGATGAGATAGGCTGAAAACTGCTTCATCAGCTGCGTGGCCATGGTGCTGGCGTAAACCGTGCATATGAAAGCCAGGAATAATATCCAGATCCAATCTTTCGCAACCGGAATGTAAGGTTCGCCATTTGACCAGCGCTGCCATTCGAATATCATTACAAAAAACAATGAGAAAACCGTTGCGCCGATCATTTCGTAAAATGTAATGATGTAAGCGTCAATGCGTTGCACAAGCCTGCTGTTGGCAACGGTAAACATTGCGGCTAGTAATGCGGAAGCCAGCGCGAGTGCTAAGCCCAGGGCATGGTCAAATTCAAATTTAAAAACCACATATAAACCAGCAAACGCCAGAATCCCCAACCCTACTTCGAGCGGCCGGACGCTTCTTTTGTTGACCAGTGGTTCAATTAGACTCGTCCATAGCGATGTGGTGGCCATTCCTGCCAAACAGACCGATGCGGTAGAAACACGGGCCGACGCGAAAAACAACATCCAATGTGCGGATAGGATGAAACCCACAGCCAGCATTCGGATAATGTCCCTGCTATCCGCTTTGAATTGCTTTTTCTTGAAAAATATTATCGCGCCCAAGCCCATCGCTGCAAACAATGTCCTGTAAAAAACCAGCGAAACCGGCGAAATGGTGACCATAAGACCGACAATGGCCGTAAAACCCCAGATCAGGACCAGAAAATGAAGATGCAGATACGAACGCAGCGCCGTGGGTGAGAACATGATTTAACGGGGCAATGTTTTATACAAAATCAGCCCTATGCATGAAAAAACAATGTTGGGCAGCCAAACCGCAAACAATGTGTTGATCGTGCCGGCCTCGGCCACGCCTTTTGACAACAGGAAAAATAATATGTAAATAAACGCCAGCATAAACCCGAGTGCAATTTGCCAGCCAACGCCACGTCGGCTTTTTCTGGCAGATACAATCACGCCAATCGCCGTAAGGATCAGGATGGCGAAAGGTTGGGTAAACCGAATGTATTTTTCTATTAAATAAACTTCCAGACCATCCGCGCCGCGACTTTTCAAAAGATCAATGTACGCATTCAGCTCGGGTAATGTGAATGTTTCAAAAAGGTTATAATCGCTTTCAAAATCTTTGGGGGATAAATTGATCGTTGTATCTATTTCTGCGCCCGCACGCAGCTTTTCTCCCAAACTGTCCAATGTCCGCACCTGGTAATTCTGTAATGTCCATTTTCCTTTTTTGGGCTGCCAGACGATTTTATCCGCATAGAATTTCTGCAAAAGCACATTGCCCTTGATCGTTTCCATCGTGAACTTATTGCCCGTTTTGGTCATCGTATTATAGCTTTCCAGATACGCATACACGTCCGGGGCAATGGTTATGTGCACATTATGACCGCTGAAATAAAATTCCTGCTTCACATATGTCTTCTCAAAACTGTTACGGACCTTATTGGCTTTTGGCAAAATCCACCCGACCTGAATGAATGTAAGAAATCCTAGAACCGTCGCGCCGACCATATACGGCAAAAGCATACGGCCAAAGCTGATCCCGCTGCTGAGCATCGCAATGATCTCCGTGCGGGCCGCAATTCTCGAAGTGAAGAAAACGGTGGCAATAAAAACCATCAGCGGACTGATGTAATTGATCCAGTATGGAATGAGATTGAAGTAATAATCAATGATAATCTCGTTCAGCGGCGCTTTTTTGTCGAGAAAGTCGTCCACTTTTTCCGTGTAATCGATCATGCAAATAATCAGCACGATCACGAATGCGACGAAAACGTAGGTTATCAGGAAATTTTTGATCAGGTAACGATCGAGTATTTTCAATCTCATGGCTGGGGAAGTCTCATCGGCGCTGGACCAGTAAATTTTTGGACACCTCGAGACTGATAAACAACGTCTGACCGCCGTTTATTTGTACAGAAGCTGATTTATCATATTCATTAATTTCCTTCACTTCTATCACAGCACCCAGCGTAATGCCCGACCTGTCCAGATGTTGCAAAAAAGAAGGCGCATGATCCAGGACACCCATCATTAACACCTTTTCGCCAACCTGAATGTCTGTCAGAATGGTATAATCCGGCTCCGTCAGATTTCCCTTTGCATCCGGAATGGGATCGCCATGCGGATCAAATCTGGGATGTCCCAGGAATGTGTCCAGCTTCTCTACCAGGATCTCAGATGGGATATGTTCCAATTCTTCCGCAATGTCGTGCACCTCGTCCCAGCCAAATCCCAGTTTCTCAACCAAAAAAACTTCCCACAGCCGATGCTTACGGATCACTTTGATCGCGACCTTTTCGCCGCTGTCGGTAAGCCTTACGCCCTGGTATTTTTTGTAATGGATTAATCCTTTATCCGCCAGTTTCCGTAACATATCTGTCACTGAAGCCGCACGTGTGGATGTGCTTTCTGCCAGCGCATTCGTGCTTACCTCCACGCCCTCGCGGCCGGAAAGTGAGTGAATGATCTTTAAATAATTTTCTTCTGTGAAGGAGTTTTGCATTGAAGTCATCACCAAGGCATTAATCTTGATATAAACAAAAGTACGACTTACTAATCGGAAAATAAAAAATTTAGACTACCCTAAAAATATATTTACAAAAACTTTTATCTTTGTTTTTAGTAAACTAAATTGTTTATTACAACTGCTTTAAAAAATGATTGATAGTTTGAAAATCAAAGAACCCTCACGTGATATAACACCCGGTGAAGGTGGAAGGCTGGCTTCTTTATCGGAGGTGCATTCGTCCATAGCAGTTCCGGAAGGGGCAGGATTTTGGCGGAAATTAATGGCTTTTACGGGACCCGGACTAATGGTTGCCGTGGGATACATTGACCCGGGAAACTGGGCGACAGATATCGAAGGCGGATCGCGATTTGGCTACACATTGCTGTCTGTGATCCTGATTTCCAACCTGTTTGCCATGCTGTTGCAGCATCTTTCACTTAAACTGGGCATCGCGTCGGGACGTGACCTGGCACAAGCCTGCCGCGATTACTATTCCAGGCCGGTTTCCTTTGTTCTTTGGATACTTTCTGAAATTGCCATTGCCGCAACGGACCTTGCGGAAGTGATCGGTTCGGCCATTGCGTTGAACCTGCTTTTTGGCCTTCCATTGCCTGTGGGCGTGGTTTTTACAGCGCTTGATGTGCTTTTGGTCCTTTATTTTCAACAAAAAGGTTTCCGGATTATTGAAAGCATTGTAGCCGGTTTAATGGGCATTATCCTGCTCAGCTTTATCTATGAAATGATCGTTTCGCAGCCTTCCATAGCCGGAATTGTGGACGGTTTGATCCCAAAAACACAAATCGTAACCGATTCGGCAATGCTTTATATTGCGATAGGGATTTTGGGCGCAACTGTGATGCCACATAATCTTTACCTGCATTCCAGCATTGTCCAGACAAGGGCATACAACAGGAATGATGAAGGCAAAAAATCGGCCATACGCTTCGCAACCATCGATTCTACGGTCTCCCTGGCACTTGCATTCTTCATTAACGCCTCCATTTTAATCCTCGCAGCAACCGCATTTCACGCGAACGGACACTTTGAAATTGCAGACATAACGGACGCATATCACCTGCTGGATCCGGTTTTGGGCGTCGGCCTGGCCGGGATATTTTTCGCATTGGCCCTGCTTGCATCCGGACAAAGTTCCACGTTGACAGGCACACTGGCCGGGCAGATCGTAATGGAAGGATTCCTGAACATTCGTCTCAAACCTTGGTTGCGCAGGCTCATTACCAGAGGTATTGCCATTATTCCTGCCTTAATCGTTTCGTCTTTATATGGGGAAAAAGGAACGGCGGATCTGCTGGTTTTCAGCCAGGTGATTTTGTCGTTGCAACTAAGCTTTGCAGTGGTACCGCTGGTGTTCTTTACGTCCAGCAGTAAGATCATGGGACGCTTTGCCAACTCCAAATTTTTGACCGTTCTGGCCTGTGTAATTACCCTGATTATAATCAGTTTGAACCTCTTTTTACTCTGGAAAACCTTCTCCTGAACTGCAAACTTTAACTTAGTTTAACAAAGTCGATGCCGCTCTAAACCACAACTTCCGGCCCGAAACACATTTATTGGCGTATACGTTCGGAAAGAAGTGTCTGATTGAAAATTAATTTTATCCATGTAAGAACCTATTTGCATGCGGTTTCCTAACTTTCGCCGTTTTTTCGACCTGAAGTGAATGGAATCAAAGCATAAATTGAATAAGGTTACGGCAGCCGGCGTACTGGTTGCTTTTGGGATTATTTACGGCGATATCGGCACTTCGCCCCTGTACGTAATGCAGGCGATCATCCTGAATGAGATCATTACCGAAGAGATCATTTATGGCGCCATTTCCTGTATTTTCTGGACACTTACATTACAGACAACCGTCAAATACGTAATCCTGATCCTCCGGGCTGACAACAAAGGAGAAGGCGGGATTTTCGCCCTCTACGCGCTCGTCCGGAAGCATGCCAAATGGCTCACCGTTCCGGCGGTTATCGGCGGAAGCACGCTCCTCGCGGACGGGATCATTACCCCACCCATTTCGGTTTCCTCCGCCGTCGAAGGTTTACAACTCATTTATCCCAACATTCAGACTGTCCCAATTGTAATCGGCATTCTGACCTTAATATTCGTCATTCAAGCATTTGGAACCAAGGTTGTTGGCCGCGCATTCGGGCCGATCATGATCACCTGGTTTGTGATGCTTGGCGTTCTGGGGCTATTTCAGATCCTCGAACACCCAGAAATATTAAAAGCCCTTAATCCTGTTTTCGGCTATGATTTAATCACTAAGCATCCCGGCGGTTTCTGGATCCTTGGCGCTGTTTTTCTTTGTACAACGGGAGCAGAAGCATTGTATTCCGATCTGGGACATTGCGGTCGCGAGAACATTCGGGTGAGCTGGGTTTTTGTAAAAATATGCTTGTTACTCAACTATTTCGGCCAGGGCGCTTGGCTGCTTTCTGAAATGGGCAATCTGCTGGAAGCGCGCAAACCGTTTTATGAAATCATGCCTGAATGGTGGTTGCTTCCCGGCGTTGTGATCGCGACATTAGCCGCCATCATCGCCAGCCAGGCGGTTATAACAGGCTCATTTACATTAATTTCCGAAGCAATCCGCTTGAATTTCTGGCCTAAGGTAAGGTTGATCTATCCAAGTGATCAAAAAGGGCAATTGTATGTGCCGAGTATCAACTGGCTGCTCTGGCTGGGCTGCTGTGGTGTGGTGTTGTATTTTGGAAAATCATCCAATATGGAAGCGGCCTATGGTCTGGCGATTACGCTGACGATGATCATGACGACCATTTTGTTCTCGTATTATTTATATATGAAACGGGTTAACCTATGGATAGTGATCGCCTTTATGCTTTTCTATTTGTGCATTGAAGGCATGTTCCTGGGT
Organism: Dyadobacter sp. CY347; assembly: GCF_021502655.1. GTDB lineage: Bacteria > Bacteroidota > Bacteroidia > Cytophagales > Spirosomataceae > Dyadobacter. Next base: position 47,620 of record NZ_JAKFFT010000014.1, on the reverse strand, counting down.
GCTAACCTGCTGAAATTCACTCACGGAGGCTGGTTTACAATCCTGATAGGAACGGTCGTTGCCGGTTTGATGACCGTTTGGCTCAAAGCATTCTACATTAAGCTGCGTTTGACGGAATACACCAAATTGGAGAAATATTTACCTGCGCTGCACGAACTCAGCCGCGACATTAGTATTCCAAAATATACGACACATTTGGTCTTCATGACCAATGCTTCCCGGGCTACGGAGATCGAAACGAAAGTCATTTATTCTATCTTCCAAAAACGGCCCAAACGTGCTGACGTTTACTGGTTTATCCACGTGGACATTACCGATGATCCGTACACAATGGAGTACAAGGTGTTATCCGATGACGACAATAATGATAATGTGATCAAGATTAATTTCCGGCTTGGGTTCCGGGTGGATCAGCGGATCAATATGTTCTTCCGAAAAGTGGTGGAGGATATGGTGATGAACAAGGAAGTTGACATTACCAGCCGTTACGAATCACTTAGCAGACAGAACATTACGGGTGATTTTCGCTTTGTCGTTTTGGAAAGGTTCCTGTCATTTGAAAACGACCTTCCGTTATTTGAACAGCTGGTAATGAAGACCTATTTCTTTGTAAAAGACTTTACTACGGCAGAAGATAAATGGTTTGGATTGGACAGCAGCTCGGTGAAAGTCGAAAAAGTGCCGTTAATTATCAGGCCCGTTGAGAATGTAAAGCTGCGCCGCGTCTTTTAAGTTTTATGGGAAGCCTTTCCAAGTCTGTTGGCTCGGAAAGGCTTATTTATAAAATTCTATTTTAGATAAACACCTTCTTCCTCGGCACGGCTCAAAACCACTTCCACATGCTCAGTAAGCGTTGTGCTTAATGCATAACCAACATAATCGGCGTGAATAGGGAATTTATGGTGGCTTCTGTCCACCACGACCGCGACCTGCACTTTTTTCATACTCACTTTCAAAAAAGGTTCCAGAGCAAAAGCCAATGTCCGGCCCGTGTTCAGCACGTCGTCCGCAATGATAATGACCTGGTTTTCAATCTGAATATCCTGGTCAAAAATTACGGGGCTCTGGAAGTGAATGTGTTTGTCGAACCGGAGCTCCACCAGTTCAACATTCAGCGGCGAAATGTCTGCGAGCTCGGCAACAAGTCTTTTAGCAAACGCGTAACCTTCGCCTGCTATGCCTGCGATGATGATGCTGGTTTCTTCAAAATTATGCTCATATATTTCAAACGCGATCCTGCGGATCTTCTGGCTCGTTTGAAGCGGACTTAATATCTGGCGTTTCTTTGAAATTGTACTGTCGGTCATTGGGTGAGCTGAATGCTTGTTGGGATAAAATTAAGAAGAGAAGTTCTTTATCCAATGCGCAAACATGATTTCCTGCGTCGGCAATTCCAGACTGGCAATGCCCAGTTCCACCTTCTTTTCACCAATCCGCTCCACACGAAGCTCCATTAATGCCCGATCATATTCTTTGGGAAACTCAGGATGCGCCTGGATTCCCAGCATGCGCTCGCCAACGCGGAACATGGCATGCGGGCAATCGGGCGTTTCGGCCAGCAATGTTGCATCAGGCGGCAATTGCACCACCTGATCCTGGCACATCATTAACAAATTGAATGCGTCTGTAAACGGCTGCATCCAGCTTTCCCGGGCGGTCAATTGAAAACGGTGAACGCCCACGCACCAGCCAGCCGGTGATTTCTCCACTTTACCGCCTAATGCTTCGCCCAACATTTGATGACCAAAACAAACGCCTATAAAGATTTTTTCCGACTGATAAATCGTTGCTACAAACTCTTTTAGCCTGCCAATCCAATCCTCCTGATCATAAACCGAGCTTTTGGAACCCGTGCAAATGTAAATGTCGCACTCATCCACGGAAGTTGGCAAATGACCATTACAAACATCATAAAATTGAAAATCCCAGTCAGGCGCCACGTTTGAAAACATTGCCGGAAACATATCCCGGTAATCGCCGGCAATGTGCCGCAGCTCGTCCCGAACATGATCGCATTCCAATAATCCGACTTTCATGGGAAGCTAAGCGTTTATTTTAAAGTGAAATGATTTCGGGCGGGTTAATGCTTCGTAGCCAACCGTCGAAAGCGTGCACCCTCGCCCGGAATTTTTGACACCCGTCCATGCCAACGCAGGGTCCAGATAATCGCAACGGTTCATGAACCAGGTCCCGGTTTCCACCTGCTCCCCTATCGCCAAGGCAGCATCCATATCCGAAGTCCAGATGGAAGCAGTAAGCCCGTACTGACTGTCATTCATCAATTGAATGGCTTCCTCGTCGCTTTCAACAGGCATTATGCCTACCACCGGCGCGAATGTTTCTTCGGTCATCACATCCATATCATGGTTCACATTGATCAGAACCTGCGGGGCGAAATAAGGCGTTCCGGATTGATGGGCAGGAAACAGTTTCGGGTCAATTAACGCCTCAGCTCCCTGCGCAATGGCTTCTTCCACTTGCTTTTGCGCAAATTCCGCCGCTGATGTGCGGACCATCGGCCCGAGCGTTGTTTCGGCGTTGGTTGGATCTCCTAATGTGTAAGTCTTGGTCAATGCAGCAAAATCTGTAACAAACTGATCATAAACATCCTTATGCACATAAATCCGCTCGATCCCGCAGCACGATTGCCCCGAATTGAAGAACGAACCATCCACCAGATTTTCGACCGCGTCCGCCAGATCAGCATCCGCGCGCACGTAGGCAGGATCTTTGCCGCCCAATTCCAATCCGCCAATGATGAAACGCTCATTAATCGCTTTCTGCACGGCATGACCGCCTTCTACGGAGCCTGTAAATGCCACATAATCAATGCGATTATCCACAATCACCTGGGCAACTTGCTCGTGACTTAAATGTAAATATTGAAAAACACCATCCGGCAAACCTGCATATGCAAATGCAGCCGCGTAGCGTTCGGCGCAAAGCGGCGTTTGTTGTGCATGCTTCAAAATCACAGCATTACCGGCCATAATCGCCGGAATCACGGAATTGACAGAGGTCAAATAAGGATAATTCCATGGCGCAACCACGAAAACAACGCCTAATGGATCCCTTCTGATAAATCTTTTAAACCCTGCAATTTGCTCGACTTCCACATCCGCCAATGCTTTTGAAGCAATGGAAATCATATAGTTAGCACGTTCCTGAAACCCTTTTCTAATCTCATTGGCCGTATAACGAATCGGCCGGCCCATTTGCCAGGTCAATTCCAGGCCTATTTCATCTGCATTATTCAGGAAATACTCAACAGCTTTCCTGCAAATTGCTTCCCGCTCTCCTATTGAAGTTTTGCGCCATTCCTTCTGAGCGGCCAGAGCCTTTACCAATGCTATTTCGACGTCCTGTGGCTCGGCCAAAGTGCGTTCAACGTACACAGAGCCATCAATCGGGCTTATTGTTTTTTGAGTTGCCATAATCAGAGTGGCGTTACATAGGCAGAAGTGATCCCGCCGTCAACCAGAAAATCGGTTCCTGTTACAAAAGAAGACTCGTCGGAAGCAAGGAATAATGCTGCATATGCCATTTCCTTAGCCTCACCGAAGCGGCCCATCGGGATGTGAACGAGCCTGCGTTGCTTTTTCTCTTCTGTATTTAAAAATTTCATCAGCAATTCCGTGCGTAACGGTCCGGGGCACAAGGCATTAACACGGATATTCTCCCGTGCATGAATGATCGCCAGCTCGCGCGTCAACGCCAAAACAGCGCCTTTGCTTGCTGTATAGGCAACCTGCGGAGTGGCTGCTCCTAATATAGCCACAAATGAAGCCGTATTAATGATAGAACCGCCACCAGCACGCTGCAATGCAGGAATGCCGTATTTACAACCTAAGAACACACCCTTTGCGTTAATGTTCATTGTCAAATCCCAGATGGATTCGTCGGTCGTCATGGCATTATCATCATCGCTGTGCATAATGCCGGCGTTGTTGAAAATAATGTTAAGCTTGCCAAATTTTTCTTCCGCAAATGCAACTGCCGCTTCATTATCAGCAGCTTTGGATACATCGGAATGCAGGAAAAACGCTTCGCCTCCGTTCGCAACAATTTCATCCGCAGTCTCTTGTCCGGCAGCATCATTGACGTCGGTAACAACAATTTTAGCGCCTTCTTTGGCAAATAAAAGCGCAGTTTCGCGCCCGATTCCGCCACTTCCCCCGGTGATCAGGGCAACTTTATTTTCTAAACGCATGGATTTTTATAAGTTAATGTTAACTAGTAATTGAGTTATATCTGTTCAAAATAGCGCTTCCTTTCCCAATCTGTCACGGACGTGTCATACGCCCTTTGCTCGGTTTTGAAAAAATGGCTGTAATGTTCTACGACTTCGCTGCCAAATGTGTTCTTTGCAAATTCGCTGTTTTCAAATAATGCTGTGGCTTCCGCCAATGTGTACGGGACGCGTGGCAAATGCGCTGCTGCGTAAATGTCCCCGATGAAACATTCCGGCGGCTCGATCTTATTTTTGATCCCATCCAAACCGGAGGCCAATGAGGCTGCAAATGCCAGATACGGGTTGCAATCCGCTCCCGGAATGCGACATTCAATCCGCAAACTGGCACCGCTTCCTACCACACGAAAACCGGCAGTGCGGTTGTCATAACTCCATGCAAGTCGCGTAGGCGCCCAGGACCCGTCTACAAATCGTTTATAAGAATTAATGGTCGGGGCATAGAAGGGCATAACATCCGGCACATGCTTGATCCAACCTCCTAAAAACCAGCGAAATATATCTGAACCTTTGACCGGCCCGAATTCCTGATCGCCGACGAAAGCATTCTGCCCGTCTTTCCACAAACTCATGTGAATATGGCTGCTCGAACCGGCCTGGTCGGACTGGAACTTGGCCATGAATGTGACTGAAACGCCCATGGCGTCAGCCACTTCTTTCATACATTGCTTGTAAACCACATGGTTATCGGCCATAGGAAGCACTTCTGCGAATTTCACATTCAATTCATGCTGCCCCAAGCCCCACTCTCCTTTGGAAGTTTCAATGTCAATGCCCGAATTTTTCAAATGCCGCCTTACTGCCGAAGTGTATTTCTCATTACGCGTTCCCTGCATAATGTGGTAATCTTCAAGATAATAGCCTGCGGGCGTGAGGTTTTGGTAACCTTGCTGGAATGCTTGTTTATAGCTGTTTTCCAAAAGATAATATTCCAGTTCGGACGCTGCAAAACATTGTAAACCATCCGCTTCCAGTGCTTCCAATTGCTTCTTTAAAATGGATCTTGGCCCGATCGATTCCAATGTATGCGCCTTTTCATTATGTAAATCGCAGATAACCAATGCTGTTTTGTCCAGCCAATCGGCGATCCGCAATGTTGCGAGGTCAGGTACGAGGTGAAAATCTCCGTAACCGAGCTCCCAATTGGCATATTTATAACCTGGAACCGGGTCCATGGCCATGTCGGTTGTGAGCAGATAATTGCATCCGTGCGTGCCCGATTTGATTACCGAATCAAGGAAATAATCTGCATCCACGCGCTTGCCCATGAGGCGGCCGTAATGATCTGTGAAAGCAACAACGATGGTTTCTATCAACCCTTCCCCGATCTTAGCTGTAAGTTCTTCTTGCGTTAGGAATCCTCTTTTACTCATTGGAAAGGGCTGTTTTTAGATTTTTATATCAACGCAATTTCTCTATTTTGGCATTTAACGGAAACTTCAAAACCACTTTTTTACCCGAGGCTTTTTCCAAAACCGGGGTCAGGATCTTGCGGGCATTGATTTGGGTCTGCTCCAAAATCCCCATATCAAGCGCAGATCTCTGGATTTGTTTTTCCGCTTGTTTGTACGCTTCCTGAACGAGCTTGGCTTCTTCGTTAAAAGCATATTCCGTATTATAAACTCTTGATTTACTATGATCTATTTTAAAAACACAAAGCTCCGGTTCGGGCATATTCACGACCAGCGTCTCAGCTTCGGACGTAATGTCGGCTATTTCAACTTTTGTCAGATCAATACACCCGATCGCTTCACCCTGAACGATCAGGATTGCCTTTGCATTGGGCAGCCACATCTTGGTAATCTGCTGTTCTACAACGTCTTTGAAATTATATTTGACCAATTCCAACTTACCCATTGTTGTTATTTCCTGCAAGACCAGGGCATGCGTGGTCTCGGATTTTTCTGCGCTGCTCAGCCAGTCCGGCACCCAGTTACCCGCCCGGAAATTACTCCATATCGATTGAAGCCCGGCCAGCAAAAGGATCAACACAAGCAAACGCACTATCCAACGCATATCATTCTGTTTTAATTAATAATCCGCTCTGCCTCTTCCTCATTCAACCGCGCCATCCGCTGCGCAATGATACTCGCCGCAATCAGCTGCAAAGCGTGGTAAATCATAATAGGAAGCAGCATTAAGCCTGCCTGAGCGCCAGGAAAAAGCACTTTCGACATAACCGCTCCCTGAACGAGGGATTTTTTGGAACCACAAAACACCGCGGTAACCCTATCCTCGTGGTTGAAATGTAACAGGTTGCTGATGAATGTGAGCAGGAAATAAATCCCAAAAAACAACGACAGCATTCCTATCCCTAAAAATACAATTTCTTTTAATCCCAGCGAACTAAACAAATGCTCCCCGAAGGATTCGCAGAAAGATGTGTAAACAATGAGCAAAATGGATGATTGGTCGAAATAGCGAATGTACTTTTTGTAATGTTCTGCATAATGTCCCCATCTTTTGTTCAATGCAATGCCGGCGCAAACCGGTAATAATACTTGTAAAGACAACTTTCCGACTACTGAAAGCAGATCAAAATGCCCGGGGCCAGCGTGCCCCGGGCCAGCATCCATAACCAGCCCCATCCACAACGGTGTAAGAAAAACGCCGATCAGGCTTGAAATGCTGGCATTGAAGATGGCGGCCGGAATGTTGCCCTTTGCAATGGAAACCATAACCACCGAGGACGAAACCGTTGAAGGGAGCGCGGTTAAGAAGAAGATTGCCAGCCATAATGTTTGGCTTTCATCTGTTTTGAAAAGGGGACGAAAGGCGAGCGCCAGCAAAGGGAACAGGACAAAAGTGGACAAATGCACCATTACGTGCAACTTCCAGTTAACCAGCCCTGCGCGCAATTTTTCGGGACTTAACCTTAGTCCGTAAAAGAAAAAAATGATAGAAACAGCAATGGTCGAGATTTCCGAAAGCGGCACCGGACTGTCCCGCATGCCGGGATATGGCCAAAGCCACGCCAACAGGATCATGCTTAGCAAAGCAAGCATAAAGCCATCCAAACCCGCTTTTTTTGCTGTATCAAATATTTTACTCATCGGTTCCTAAGATAGGTCGTTTCCTAATAGAAGGCGAAAAGTTTGATCTAAAATTCCTTTCTGGACAAATTATTTTTACCTGAAAACATTTCATAAATAAGAAATCCCGATCGGTCAGGATCAGGATTTCTTGGTTTTCTATTCAAATTGATACTTATAAATTCCGGTCACCTGGGTGCCTGGCGGCATGTCGATGATCGGTTTCAAAATGCCGTCGTGCATTCCGTAAACCCATCCATGCAAGTGCAAAGGCTGATTTTTCTTCCAGGCTCTCTGTACAATATCTGTTTTAGAAAGATTTTTTACCTGCTCCACTACATTCAGCTCAACAAGCCTGTCAAAACGGCTGCCATGCTCTGCAATGGCTTCCAACTCAGCTTCATGCTTGTCGTACACGTCCTTAATATTGCACAACCATTTGTTAATCAGGCCAAAATCATTATTCGTCATTGCAGCTCTTACACCGCCACATTGATAATGCCCAACAACCAGAATATGCTTGACATGCAAAACTTCAACGGCATATTGCAGCACACTCAGCATGTTCATATCCGTATGAACGACCAGGTTGGCAACATTGCGGTGCACAAACATTTCGCCCGGCCGCGAACCCGTAAGATCTTCCGCGGGAACCCGGCTGTCGGCGCAGCCTATCCATAAAAAGTCCGGTTTTTGATCTTTGGCGAGGACCTCGAAATACGATTCATCCACGCCTAATTGCTCGGCAGCCCAGGTCTTATTGAAGTCCAGCAGCCTCTTGTATTGTTCCATATATGTTTTGAGTAGTGTTTACAGGTTAGGAAAGCGCTGCAAAATAACAATATGCTTTCATATTCATTGAAATTCAACCATCCTTTTAGCAGAAAAAAAATCGTAATTTTGCGCTCTTAAAATTCCGATTGGTGTTAGTAATACATTGTTTTTACATTAGAAAGCCAATAGCCGAGCGCTAAAAGCTAAAAGCACATATGAAATACAACGAGTATAAAAACCTGAGTTATCCGCAGATTGGAGACGAAGTCCTGAAATTCTGGAAAGACAAAAAGATATTTGAAGCGTCGGTTGAAACACGCGAAGGGGCACCCTCTTTTACATTTTTTGAAGGACCGCCTTCTGCGAACGGAACGCCTGGTATTCACCACGTTATGGCGCGTTCGATCAAGGATATTTTTTGCCGTTACAAGACATTACAAGGTTTCCAGGTCAAAAGAAAAGGAGGCTGGGACACACACGGACTTCCTGTTGAATTGCAGGTTGAGAAAGAACTCGGGATTATCAAAGATGACATTGGAAAAACCATTTCCGTTGAAGATTACAATGAGAAATGTCGTCAGACGGTGATGAAATTTACAGATCAATGGAATGACCTGACGGAGAAAATGGGTTACTGGGTTGATCTGGAAGATCCTTATATAACTTACAAAAGCGAATACATTGAAAGTCTTTGGAACCTGCTTAAAAAGCTGTATGACAAAGGTTTACTATACAAAGGATACACGATCCAGCCTTATTCACCCGCTGCTGGAACCGGACTTTCTTCCCACGAGCTGAACATGCCCGGGACTTATAAGGATGTGAAGGACACCACCATTGTGGCGATGTTTAAAGTGAAGGCAACGGAGACTTCTCAGGTTTTCCAGGACTTCGGAAGTCTGGATATCCGCATCCTGGCCTGGACCACAACGCCTTGGACGCTTCCTGCAAACTCTGCCTTGACCGTTGGAGCAAACATTACTTATGTTTTGGTAAAAACCTTTAATCCATACACGCATACGCCGGTTGCAGTAGTGCTTGCAAAGGATCTGGTCAGCAAATATTTCTCTGAAAAAGGCCATGACGGCGATTTTGAAGGTTATGAGGCCAGTGATAAAAAATTGCTTCCCTGGACAATCCTGAAAGAGTTTAAAGGAAAAGATCTGGAAGGCGTTGAATATGAGCAGTTGTTGCCTTATGTGCAGCCGGCTACGCCAGCTTTTCGCGTCATTTTGGGTGATTTCGTTACAACCGAGGATGGAACCGGCGTTGTGCATACATCTCCAACATTCGGTGCAGATGACTTTCGCGTGGCGCAAGCGAATGGCATTCCGGCCATCATGGTAAAAGACGAAACTGGCAAAGATGTGCCCATTGTTGATCGCCAGGGCCGTTTTGTGAAAGAAATTACTGATTATGCAGGGCGTTTTGTAAAGCCTGAATATTATTCCGACGAAGAACAGAATGATCCCGAATTCCGGGCAACGGATGTTTTGATCGCTATCAGATTAAAAGAAGAAGGCAAAGCATTCAAAGTTGAGAAATACGAGCACCCCTACCCGCATTGCTGGCGCACGGATAAGCCTGTTTTGTACTATCCGTTAGACAGCTGGTTTATCAAAACCACTGCTATGAAAGACCGGCTGGTGGAATTGAATAAAACGATCAACTGGAAACCGGAAAGCACCGGAACGGGCCGTTTTGGCAACTGGCTGGAAAATCTGGTCGACTGGAACTTGTCGCGCTCGCGTTACTGGGGAACGCCGCTCCCAATCTGGCGTAACGAGCACGGCGAGGAAATCTGCATCGGCTCGATTGAAGAGCTGAAAGATCAGTTGGAAGAAGCATTGCTTTCGGAAAATCTGACAAGAGAACAGGCTGCGAAAAATTCGGAGTACTTATTAAAACTGGAAAATGGTGATTATGACCTGCACAGGCCGTATGTCGACAACATTGTCCTGGTTTCCAAAAAGGGCCATATCATGCACCGTGAGCCGGATCTGATCGACGTTTGGTTTGATTCGGGCGCCATGCCTTATGCGCAATGGCATTATCCATTTGAAAATAAAGAAATTTTTGAGCAAAGTTATCCCGCAGATTTCATCTCCGAAGGTGTAGATCAAACGCGCGGCTGGTTCTTCACTTTGCACGCCATTGCAGGAATGCTGTTTGATTCCGTAGCATTCAAAAACGTCGTTTCGACTGGTTTGGTTTTGGATAAAAATGGCAATAAAATGTCCAAGCGGCTCGGGAATGCTGTTGATCCGTTTGCGACCCTGTCCAAATTCGGCCCCGACGCCACGCGCTGGTATATGATCACCAACGCGGAGCCTTGGGATAACCTTAAATTCAACATTGAAGGCATCGGCGAAGTGCAGCGGAAGTTCTTCGGAACGCTGGTCAATACGTATAATTTCTTTGCATTATATGCCAATTTGGATGGTTATGAGTTCCATGAGACCGTTTCTGTGCCCATTGAAAAACGCACGGAACTGGATCGCTGGATCTTGTCGAAACTGAATACATTGGTTAAAGAGGTTGGCGAGCAATTTGATGATTATAACCCAACCAAGGCCGGAAGACTTGTTCAGGATTTTGTAACTGACCAGCTTTCAAACTGGTATATCCGCCTCAACCGCCGCCGTTTCTGGAACCCGTCTCAGGAATTCGGCGTGGGCCTTACGGAAGATAAACAAGCCGCATATGAAACATTGCAGCATTGCCTGGTTACAGTTTCGCAGCTTATGTCACCAATCGCTCCGTTCTTTGGAGAGTGGTTGTACAAAAATTTGACAGATGGCGACCGCGAGGCTTCGATTGCTAATAATACGGATCACAAATACGAATCTGTCCACTTGACTTACTGGCCGAAGATTGAAGCAGAATATGTTGATCTGGACCTGGAAGCCGCTATGGAACAGGCCCAAACGATCAGCTCACTGGTCCATTCGATCCGTAAAGGGCATAAGATCAAAGTGCGTCAGCCGCTTTCCAAGATCTTGATCCCGGTTTTAAATGATAATACCAAACGTCAGATTGAGCAGGTTAAGGCGATCATTTTGTCCGAGGTTAATGTGAAGAACATTGAGTTTGTACACGATGACAGCGGGATATTGATCAAGAAAATCAAACCCAACTTCAAGACATTAGGACCGAAATTTGGCCCAAAAATGAAGGAAGTGGCAGCTGCAATTTCTGCGATGGACGAAGCGGCCATCAAGGAAATCGAGAGAAATGGCTCGATAACGCTGAATGGTGCGACATCGCCCATGGAAATCGCCCTGACCGACGTCGAAATCCACGCAGAAGACGTTCCGGGCTGGTTGGTAGCAAGCGAAGGCGGCTTAACCGTTGCGCTGGACATTACAATCACAGACGATCTCCGCCTGGAAGGAATTGCCAGAGATTTCGTCAACCGCGTCCAAAACCTGCGTAAAGACAGCGGTTTTGACGTAACGGATAAGATCAGGATCACATTACAAGACAACGACCGCCTGCTGGCAAGCGCCGTTACTGCCAATAAAGATTACATCTGCCAGGAAGTGCAAGCCCTGGAACTGAACATCATCGGCGATCTAAACGGCGAAGCCAATGAGATCGAAATGGATGAGTTTTTGTTGAAGTTGAAGATCGAGGTGGTTGCTTAATGCAGTATCAGGCATATCCAGTCGAAAGCAATGAAGAAAACACCCGCTTCCAGTTTCAAAGTGTTGGGAAGCGGGGTGTTTTTGAAAAGGTGATATTCATTACACCTTTGACATTTGACACCTTCAACTTATCGCTCGTTGATTTTAATCCGGCGACGGGCAACTACGATGACTTATCTGTAACTGACAATGGAGACATGCCGGAAGTTCTTATTACAGTAGTGTCCGCCATCCACCAATTTCTTGCTTCCAACCCTTTTAAGAGAATCTATTTCGAAGGCAGCACACCTGCCAGAACAAGGCTCTATCAAATCGCTATTTCAAAAATTTACGATTCTGAACAATCGGATTTATTAATCAGCGGTCTTCAAGATGGCCAATTGTTTCCATTTGAACCAAATAGTAATTTCGAAGGTTTTCTAGCTGAAAAAAAACCTTAACTTTATAAAAACAGTCTTCCTGAAAATGAAAGTACTAGATAAGAAGTCAGGGAAAACCGACAACATCAATTACAATCCGCGACTAGATAATCTTCCAATACCTCAAATTGTATTGGAAAAAACAGAGCGAGCGCGCAAAGCTCTGGAAAAATACCCTACTCTTGAATATTTGCACAGGAAATAACGTCCTATGCAACTAAAATCCGCAACAGCGCTAATAACAGGCGGGGCCTCCGGGCTTGGCGAGGCTACGGCGCGATTGTTTGTTTCTTTGGGTGCTCATGTGGTTGTGCTTGATTTAAATGAAGCTGCCGGGGAGAAGTTACAGGTGGAATTTCCTGATAAAATAAGATTTATTAAAACTGATGTTTCCAGTGAAGACGATGTGCAAAAGGCCGTCGATCTCGCGCTGGAAACATTTGGTTTTATAAGCATTGTGGTGAACTGTGCAGGCATTGCTCCTGCCCGGAAGATCGTTGGAAAAGCGGATGGTGTTTATGGTCCGCATTCGTTGGATGTTTTTGAAAAAACCATTAAAACCAATCTGATCGGCACTTTTAATGTAATTCGGCTGGCAGCGTTTGCAATGGAAAAGAATGTGCCAAACGAGGAAGGCGAACGAGGTGTGATCATTAATACGGCCTCTGTTGCCGCATACGATGGTCAAATGGGACAAGTGGCTTATGCGGCCAGCAAGGGCGGCATTGTGAGTATGACATTGCCTGCTGCGCGGGATCTTGCAAAATCAGGGATCAGGGTTATGGCCATCGCGCCTGGACTGTTTGAGACGCCGCTGATGCTAGGTCTGCCCGAAGAGGCGCGCATTTCACTGGGGCAGCAGGTTCCGTTTCCTTCCCGCCTGGGCCGACCGTCGGAATATGCATTATTGGTTAAATCTATTGTCGAAAATCCAATGCTGAATGGTGAAGTAATTCGCTTGGATGGGGCGATTAGAATGGGTCCGAAATGAGAAAGCCTGCTATACTTTTGGATGGAAAATCAATGTGGCGCTGGTTGCTTCTGGCGCTGCTGCTCACCAGCATCGTTTCACAGAATTTTGCTGAGCCGAAATCCATTTACAGGATTGAGGAAGTAATTTCCAATGCAGGTAAGAATGTCCGTTCCTACAAAACCGGAACATTCTGTTTTTCATCTGAGAACCTTAACAAACAAAACGCCCATTCAAATTATTATTCACTACAATACGAACATCTTCGCGCTCTTTCCAAAACCCGCCAACTAAATACTGAATTAGCGATTTCCACCGCGCCCGATATTCAGCCTATCCGGATGCAAGCGACTGGACAGCTTCTTAAAAACCGATCCTACTCTTCGGAAAAACCATTCCAATTTCTTTCCTGAAACACATCTGATTTTATCAGTGTGGTAAATGTGCTCGCTCCTCAGGGGGCTGAGCTGCTTTTCATTTATTAATCAGAAAAATGGAATGGATAGATTTTTATCAGCCACCAAAAAGTGGCTCAAAAGGCTTGCTATGGCCTACATGCTCGGATTTGCCAATGCTATAAAGCAAGAAGTTAAGACCGTGGATGACACTTTCTTTAAAACAGAGGAAGTACAGAAGGAAAAGAAAGGTTAGCAAACTCAAACCATCCGAATCCCGATATCCGTGTAAATCTTAAAATCCTCCCTGTCTGCCGGCTGATCGGTAATGATCACAGACAACTGCTCAGCCGGACAGACATAATGTGCTTCCGCAGTCGCGAGTTTTTCAACCGACGCGAGCGCAATGACCTCCTTGGAGCATTCAATCATTGCCCTTTTTACTTCGCTTTCTTCATAATCCGGGCCGGTAACACCCAGGTGGGAGTGAATGCTGCATATCCCGAGCAGGCAAATGTCCGCACGAAATTTTTTTATAAACTGAATGGTATCGCTGCCAATGGTCACAAAAGAATTTTTCAGCAACCGTCCGCCAGCAAACAGCACTTCCACATGCTCGTGCTCTTCGAGAATGGAAGCAATGGGGAAACTGTTCGTAACAACCGTTAAACGAAGGTCTTTTGGTAAAGATTTGGCAATAAGCAAGGCTGACGTCCCGCCATCGAAAATAACCAGCTGACCGTCTTTCAAGAAATTCAGAGCCTTTTTTGCAATAATCTGCTTTTGCTCATTGTCATGTAAAACCCTGTCGCGAAAATGGTGCGGCCCGGGCGAATGCGGCACTGCCCCACCCCTTACCGATTTCAGAAGTCCTTGATCTGCAAGCTCTTTAATGTCCCTGCGAACCGTATCCTCGGAAACATTCAGCAATGCACTGAGTCCCGGCAGATATACTTTCTGCTCACTATTAAGCTGGTTTAATATCACATGAAACCGTTCTTCCTTTAACATTATCGCTTCCGTTTTATGCAAAAATAGAAAATTAATAGAAATAACATTGCAAGATATTGCAGATTAAATTTACATTTGTTGCATAAAATTGCAAATAGAATACTTAGGTTTATGATGAAAAAGTCAATTGCCATTGACATGGATAATGTCATCGTTGATATTGAAACAAACTGGATCAATTGGTACGAAAAGGAATTCGGAGTAAGAATTGACAGAAAAGAGTTGCTGGGCATCCCGGAAGACGACGCCTTCCCAGATCCGATTGCAGCAAGGAGCTTAATTTACAAAATTGGTTTTTTCCGTAACGCACCCATCATCGCGGGAGCACAGGAGGCGCTTTTAAAATTGCAGGAACATTACGACATCTTCATCGTGTCCGCTGCCATGGAATTCCCAAATTCCCTTCTTGAAAAATACGACTGGCTGAACGAACATTTCCCTTTCATATCCTGGAAAAACATCGTCTTCTGCGGCGACAAAAGAATCATCGACACCGATTACCTCATCGACGACCACCTAAAAAACCTCGATTTCTGCAAAGGAACGCCCATTATGTTCACTGCAAGCCATAACGTGAATGTTACCAAGCACCAGCGGGTTAACAACTGGGACGAAGCGCTGGCGTTGTTGGAAACTGAAAATAATAGCAATCACTAAGTAATGATATCAATGATGCGTTGAGTAAGCTTTGCAGTTATGGCAGCATTTACAACACCGGCTTTTCGGACAATGATATTCTTATCGGCAGTAAAAATTCGGGCAGGCCTGATAAAGCTGTCAATGGGCTTTTAAATATTTTTCCATGCTTCGTCTTCATCAGCGGTAAGCCACTCTTTTGCCAAAGTATTTTGGCTGGCATAATGTGTTAATGGCTTATCCTGCGCCAGTGAATCATCAATAGCATCATTGATCGTAAACGCAATCACCTCGACCTGCTTACCAATAAAGGATTTTGGTAATTGAATGGAAACATCCTGATTATCTGGCACTAACAATGTTCTGATCATAGCATGTATATTTAAACTTTTATAAATATAAACAAATTCCCCGATCAGGCCGTCTGCTTCACCCGTTCCTTCAACTGCATTAACTCATCCCTTAACCTTGCTGCTTCCAGGAAGTCGAGATCCTTGGCGGCTGTTTCCATTTTACGCTGGGTTTCTGAAACCAGTTTTTGGAGATCGTTCTTACCCATGTATTGGACAATCGGATCGGCGGCGACGCGCACTTCGGATGGCTCGACGTATATTTTTCGAACTTTCGAGTCTGCCACGGAAGTTTGCTCCATGATCGCTTCCTTGGATTTCAGGATAGTTTTTGGCGTAATCCCGTTTTCTGCATTGTATTCGAGCTGAATGCTCCTTCTCCTATTCGTCTCATCGATAGCGAGTTGCATGGAACCTGTCATAACATCGGCATACATGATCACTTTCCCCCGATCATTACGCGCGGCACGACCAATCGTCTGGATCATGGAGCGCGTGTCACGCAGAAATCCTTCCTTATCGGCATCCATAATCGCTACGAGCGAAACTTCGGGTAAATCCAGTCCTTCGCGAAGCAGGTTGACTCCTACCAGCACATCAAAAATACCCAACCTTAATTCCCGCAAGATCTCCACACGATCCAGCGTCTTCACTTCCGAATGTATATAACGGCATTTAACGCCTACCCGCTCCAAATATTTGCTCAACTCCTCAGCCATCCGTTTCGTAAGCGTCGTGATCAGAACGCGGTCGCCCATGTTGATACGCTTGTGGACTTCTTCCAGCAGGTCATCGATCTGGTTCAGGCTTGGTCTTACTTCAATCTCGGGATCCAGCAAGCCGGTAGGACGGATAATTTGTTCCACCACAACACCTTCTGATTTGCGAAGCTCGTAATCTGCGGGGGTTGCGCTTACGAAGATGGTTTGCGGCGTCATATCCTCGAATTCCTGGAATGTTAATGGTCTGTTGTCCAAAGCCGACGGCAAGCGGAAACCATATTCCACCAACTGCTCTTTCCGCGAACGGTCACCACCCCACATGGCACGGATCTGCGGCATGGTAACATGGCTTTCGTCCACCACCATTAAGAAATCATCCGGAAAATAATCGAGCAGACAGAAGGGCCGCTGACCTGGCAGACGGCGATCAAAATAGCGTGAATAGTTCTCGATTCCGGAGCAGTAACCTAGTTCCCGCATCATTTCCATGTCGAACTCGGTGCGTTCCTTAACGCGCTCTGCTTCCGCCAACCGGCCTTCTTTTGTGAAGAAATTAATTTGCTGAGTCAGGTCGTCCTGAATTTCTTTGATCGATTGCACCAGAACGTCCCTCCCCGTTACGAAAAGGTTTGCAGGGAAAATAGCAATTGCGCGTTCAGAAGATATCTTCTTACCCGTTTCAGGCTCAATGCGCTGGATCTCTTCTATTTCATCTCCAAAGAAAATAATCCGGTAAGCAAAATCCGCATAACCCGGGAAAACGTCAACTGTGTCGCCCTTCACGCGGAATGTGCCCCGATTAAATTCGAGTTCCGTGCGGCTGTAAAGTATTTCAACCAGGCGAAACAGGAACTGGTTACGGCTCACAATGTCGCCTAATTTGGCACTGACAATGCTCTTTTTGTATTCATTGGGATTACCCGCACCATAAATGCACGACACTGAGGCCACAACGATCACATCGCGCCGACCGCTCATCAGGGACGAAACAGTGTGAAGCCGCAGCTTTTCAATCTCCTGATTGATCTGCAAGTCCTTTTCAATGTATGTGTTGGTGCTGGAAATGAAGGCTTCCGGCTGGTAATAATCGTAGTAACTGATAAAATACTCGACAGCATTGTGCGGGAAAAATTGCTTGAATTCCCCGTAAAGCTGCGCAGCAAGTGTTTTGTTATGACTTAAAACAAGGGTTGGCTTTTTGACCTGTTTTACCACATTGGCGATGGTAAATGTCTTGCCGGAACCTGTTACACCCAAAAGCGTCTGGGCGGGTTCTCCGGCTTCAATTCCCTGTACAAGTTGTTGGATAGCAACAGGTTGATCGCCTGTCGGCTGGTATTCAGAGGTTATTTCAAAGTCCATGACGTAGTGTAAGCATTCCAGAGATAACGCATTTCAAAGATAGATTAGTTTCTTTGAAATGCGTCCAGGATGCATCTACGCTTGTTCAGTTAATACTTCTCGTGCATTTTCGACGGCTTTTTTCTCTTTCCAATGCTGCCATTCAAGTCCAAGCAGCTTGGTCATGCTCTTATCCACGAATGTATGTCTTACCAGGTTCATACCGCCACGAACAGCCGTAAAAATCGAATTATTAGCTCTCAATGCCAGGCTGAAACCACCATCGACATAGCGGATATAATGCCACCAAAGTGAAGGAATAAAAATCGTTTCGCCGTGAAGCAATGTGGTTTCATGGCCCACAGCGCCTTTTAATGCAGGAAATCTTTCATAATCCGGATTGATCGGATCTACTTTGCTCATCACCGTGAATGGGTGGTGATATAGTCTTCTGCTTTCTTCCGGCGAGAACAAAATCACCTGCTTGCGCGTCTGGAACTGCGTCAAAAACACATTGGAGCAATCCATATCATAATGCAGACTTGTAATTGACCCTTGTCCACCGAAAAATACAAATTTGTATGACTTCAAAAACCCGTCCATAATGGTTGGAAAACGGATGTCATTGGCCAATTCCGGCGCTTTTTTAAAAATATCAAAAAGAAAAATCCGCAGATCGGTAGGGCCTGCTTCGATAAGTTTCAGATAATCCCCAAACTTCATTGTTTTTGCGATCTGAAAATATTTATCCGCGTCGTGCATGTGGTTGTCAACCAGGGGAACATCTATATTTCCGTGCGTTTCACGCAACCACTCAAACGTCCACTTTTGCACTGCCGGCCAATCTTTTGCCAGGTCTGTGAACACGACCGGACGACTTGGTTTTAAATAATTTTCAATGAATTCTTCGCGGGTAAGTCCGCTGCGTTTCTCTATGGGCACTAATTTCATGACAGAAACTGAGTAAATGGTAAGCGACTATTGAAAAAACTAATGACAGAATTATTTTCTAACATTCTTTGAAAGTGAATAATTCTAAATTTATACGAATCTTAGTTGGATCAAATGTATTAAAGAGATTTCAAAAATGTAAATTTCTGAATTATTCCTTGAATGCGTGATCTAATATATAGCATTAGTAGAATGTTCATTTAACCCGTTGCAATGAAATATTTTACCATACCACCATCTCCGGCGTTAGCTAAATATGTAAGATTTTTTTGGGTCCTTGAACATGAGATCGGATCCGGACAGCCTTACATTCACCGGACTATGGCCGATGGCTGCGCGGAGATGATATTTCATTACAAAGGCCGTTTTGATGAATTTATCTCAGCCGAAAAAGCTGAACCTTCCTTTTATTCTGGCATTGCAGGGCAGTCGCCCACATTCCGGCGATTTATCATTCATGAAGATTTCGGGATTTTCGGAGTTTACCTGTATCCGTTTGCCATTCCGGTGCTTTTTGGAATGCCTTCCACGGAGCTTACCGGGCAGATGCCCGACCTGCAAACGTTTCTTGGCCCGAAGGAAAACGGCCTGGAAGAGCGTATGATGCTGGCTGCGGATCATAAGGAGCGGGTGGAGATCATTTCGGCATTCCTGGAATCGCTGCTTACGAAAACCAAGACTTACGAACCTGCTGTTTTTTCAGTTATCAATCAAATTATCCAAAACAAGGGCCTGACCAATGTCCGGGAACTGGCAGCGCAAAGCTTTCTTTCGACACGACAATTTGAACGAAAATTCAAAGAGTTTTCCGGTTTCAGCCCGAAACTTTACTTGCGCATTGCCCGCTTCCATGCGGCGCTGGATGCTTATGGGGATAAGGATAAATCGCTGACAGAAATCGCCTACGTATGCGGTTATTACGATCAATCTCATTTTATTCACGATTTCAAAACTTTCTCAGGCCAGCATCCCCGGTTTTACTTTTCCGGAAGATCGGAAGGGCAAGCCTATCGGGATGTATAATGTCGTGTTTTTCCAATTTTGAGCGCTAAGCCAGCGGCTACATTTGCCTAAACTAAAAAACAAAAATCATGAGCACAATAAAAATTCCAAATGGCCACCAGGCAGTTATGCCTTACTTAATGTTGGATGGAGCGTCAAAATTCAAGGATTTTACCACCAAAGTTTTCAACGGCGTTGTCAACCACACACATTTCCAGGATGATGATCCAGGCTTGATCAAGCACAGTGAAGTGAGCATTAACGGGAGCACGGTTATGTTTTGCGACAGTCGTGCAGAATGGCCGGCGCAGCCAGCGAATATGTTTGTGTATGTGGAAAACGCGGATGACACTTACGAAATGGCGTTGTCGGAAGGTGGGAAATCCATTATGGAGCCTGCGGACCAGGATTATGGCCGCAGCTGCGGCATTGAAGACCCTTGCGGAAATGTTTGGTGGATCACATCTGTTCTTTAAAATGATTAATTATAACAACAAAATTTTTGTCCCGCTTTCCAATTCGGAGAATGGCGAGGTGGACCTTTCGATGCAATTTGTTTATCACCAGCATGGCAACATTGTGACCTCCACATATTCCGGCGGCCGGATTCAAATCGGCCATTTGATTGCGCTGGTGGACGAAAATGGTCATCTGGACATGCGTTACCACCAGGTGAATGACAAAGGCGAGATCACGACGGGCATTTGTAAATCCACGCCGGAGCAACTTCCGAACGGAAAAATACGTATGCATGAGAAATGGCGATGGACTTCCGGGGACCACTCCGAAGGCGAATCGCTGTTGGAAGAAATATAGAATTTAAAACCGTCACCCCATTCTTATGCGCAACCGCCTTCACATCATCAGTTTTTTGTTTGTATTGACTGGACTAAATGTTGCTCTCAGCCAGACTTCAAAAGTTGTTTCCGGTTCCACTGAGTTCAAAGTAAAATATGTGCTTGGGACTTGTAATGGCACATTTGATGCGCCAAAAGGAAGTGCGGTTTTCAATGAAAAATCCCCGGAGAATGCTTCCTTCGACATGAACATTGCTGCCAGCACGTTCGATACCGGGAATAATTCGCGGGATAAGGACATGAAAAGCGACAAATATTTTGATGTCGCGAAATATCCGAATATTCATTTCAAATCAACAAAAGTCGAGAAGAAAAATGGTAAATATGAAGCGACCGGAAAGCTGACGATCCGCGATGTTACCAAAACGGTTTCGCTGCCTTTTGATGCAAAAAAGAATACTGATGGCACTTATGCGCTTTCCAGCTCTTTCGAAATTAACAGGCTCGACTATAACGTTGGGACAAAAGACTGGAAGCTCAAAGATGTTGTTACCGTTGATTTAAAGGCGATTATCAAGTAATATCCAGTAAAATAATATCCAGCACCCGGTTCATTTGGACCGGGTTTTTATTTATTCCAATTTTTTAATTTGATTTAGTCTAAATAATAATTTTATTTGCAATTATTCTAAATAAGCCTTCCATGAAATCATTTTTTACCAGCACATTCATTTTGCTTTGGGCATTTGGCCCGGTGGCAGGACAATCGGATTATGGCCGTGTAAAAAGTGACTCTCTAAGCAGGGATTCGATTGCGCTGGACGAGTTTGTGGTTACGGGGCAGTTTGAGCTTCAATCACTTAAAAACTCTGTATACCAAGTCCGAACGATTGACAGTGAACGTATAGCAGCCAGGGGTGCTACGAACCTGCAATCCATACTCAACACTGAGCTTGGCATTCGGTTTTCCAATGACCTTACGCTGGGAACAAGCGACATTCAGCTGATGGGCATGTCTGGCCAGAATGTTAAAATCCTGCTGGACGGCATTCCGATGGTCGACCGCGGGAGCACGCGTGAGAGCCTTGGGCAGATTGACATTAACACCATTGAAAGAATTGAAATCGTGGAGGGTCCGATGTCGGTCATTTACGGGACGGATGCATTGGCGGGGGTTATTAATTTGATTACCAAAAAAGTGCTGAGCGGGGATAACCTGATCCTGAATGCGCGAATTCAAGAAGAATCCGCTGGGAATGAATATGATGCACTTTCAAAAAAAGGCACGCACAATGAAAGCCTGGGCCTCACCTGGCAGAATAAAGCGCTTCAATTTTCAGGCAATGTTACCCGGAATAATTTTGGCGGCTGGCAAGGCAATTCAGCCGGAAGAGCAAAGGATTGGATGCCGAAAGACCAAATGCTTTACAGTGCTGCCGCAAGATATCAGGGCAGCAAATGGAATGTTTGGTATCGGTTTAACGGCACGGACGAAACGATCAGATTCGAAGGAAACCGCAATCCGATTACCCAAATCGCCGCAGATAAGGATTATAACACTTATCGCTGGTTCCATCAGGTCCAGTCTGAATTCAAGGTAAATGACAAGCTGAATGTTAATGGCGTGCTTTCCTACACGGATTATTCCCGAAAAACGCTAAGCACAAATGTGGACGCGAGCGGCCGTGAAACGCTTTCGCTGGAACCGGGCTCGCAGGACAAATCGGTTTTTACAACGACTTTTTTCAGAGGGACAGCGCTGTACAAAGCCAATTCTCACTTTACATTATTGGCCGGTTTCGATTTTTCGGATAACCAAAGTTCGGGTGCCCGCATCCTCGGCTCGCCGCAAATCCTGGAATATGCATTGTTTTTGGCTCCGGAGTTTAAGTTTGGCAGAATATTCAAGTTGAGCCCGGCCTTGCGCTTTCTGAAAAATTCAGTTTATGATGCGCCACCGGTGATTCCTTCTGTTAATGGTAAGCTTTCTATAACAAAAACACTTGACCTGCGGGTTGGTTACGCGCGCGGGTTCCGGTCGCCTGCATTGAGGGAATTGTATTTTGATTTTCATGATGCTTCCCACTCTATCAATGGCAACACAAACCTGAACGCCGAATATTCCAATAGCTTCAATTCGTTCCTCGTCTGGCAGTCGGTTAGCAAGCCAACAATGCGGTTTAACACAACATTAGGCGGTTTTTATAATGTTTTCCATGACCTTATCGACACCGGTGTGGATCCGAACGACCGCACGCAAACGACTTATCTGAACATTTTCCTTTTCAAAACCACGGGCTTCACGCTGGATAACAAGATTTTCCTGAAAAACCTGCAAGCGTCCCTGGGCGGTTCGTATATCGGCCGCTATAACCAGTTTTCAGCCGATCCGGAACAATTTGGCATGCTTCCTGAATTTGTCTGGTCGCCCGAGATCAATGCAAATCTGCTTTACAGGTTTAGCAAGATCGGTGCGAGTGTGAACCTGTTTTATAAATATTCAGGCAAAAGGCCCATGTATGAAACCACGGATCAGGTTAATGTTAAGCTGGCAGAAACGGACGGCTTCCACATGGCCGACCTCACATTCAGCAAGAATTTTGGAAAATACATCAATCTGCTGGCTGGCGTAAAAAATCTCTTCGACGTCACAACCCGTAACAACACATCTACAGACACCGGCGGCGCACACAGCACGGGCGGCGCGGTGCCACTTTCTTACGGCAGGTCCTACTTTCTGGGCCTCAACATTCAATGGTCAAAAAACTAAATTTTACCCTAATAACAATTTAATTATGAAGAAGATAGCCAAATCCTTTTTGCTAATTGCCTTTCTTGCCAGCTTCAACGCCTGCAATGATGATGAACCGCCACTTCCCGATAACACAGCCAGTTTTGAAAGCGCCGCCCAGGGTTTTGAAGGTGAAGAAGCCGAAATAAAGATCGTTTTGTCCAGAGCAGTGGATGCCGCCACGCCCATCAGCGTTTCACTTACGCCTGCATTGCTTACATACGGCACGGAATTCACCACCACACCCGCCGCAGAAAATAACACCATCGCCCTGACCGTTCCGGCCGGACAGTCATCGGCTTCTATCAAAGTGGCCAGGAAGGCAGGCGTACTGCTGAATGGTGACGAAAGTGTAGCATTCAAAATTGCTTCCGTTGGCTCGCCGGCCGTTATCGGGACCAATAAGGATCTTAAACTGAGCTTCAAAGCAATTGTTTCGGAAGGAACAAACATTCAATTGAACGGAATTGCAGACAAAGAACCCGGAAGCAGCGCTGCTAACTCGGTGTTCCTGGACCTGAGCAGCAACATTCAAACGCCGGTTTTGCGCGACAGCTGGGATCTGGGCTTTTATAATGATGCCGATTTCCGCGTGGTGATCAATGCTACAAATGGCGCGTCCATTATCGCGATTAATAAAACGGACATTAATGCAGTCACGGCAAAGGACATTGTGCTCGATTCACTGGCAGTGGGCCAGGGAATGGGCAAACTAAGCCTCGTTGACGACGCAAAAGGCGATCTGACCAAGACGGCGATTAAGGAAATTTCCGCAACAGATGCTGATAACAAAGTGTATATCCTGAACAGAAAAGGTGGAAGCGCCAATGTTGTTCCTGCCGACCAGATTTACAAGATTAGAGTTTTGAGAAAAGGGACAGGTTATGCATTACAATATGCCAAGCTTAACGAAACGACTTCTAAAACCATTGATATAACCAAAGACGCAGCTTACAATTTCAACTTTGTATCACTTGAAAAAGGCGCAACGGTTGATGTGGAGCCATTGAAAGCACGCTGGGATTTGAACTGGGGTTATAGCATGTATTACACCAACTTTGGCACCGGCCTGATCCCTTACGGATTCTCAGACCTGGTATTTATCAACAAACAAGCAAAAGTAGAAGCCGCGGAAGTCCTTACGAGCACCGTCACTTATGACGCATTCACCGAAAGCAACATTGCCGCTGGCAAATTCAGCATGGACGCAGACGCGATTGGTTCCAAATGGCGGGTTACTTCCGGTGGACCGATTGGCGTTAAAACGGATCGTTTTTACCTGATCAAGGACAGCGGAGGGAATATTTATAAGCTAAGGTTTGTAAGCTTTCATGCAGAAGATGGCGGTGTGCGCGGCAAGCCTAAGCTGGAATATAAGCTGGTTAAAAAAGGGGCGTGATCAAATATTTTGTTATCAAATCCAAGATTTAGAAAATGATGTTACTAACAACGCTTATCTTGTCCTACTCAATTTTTGCAACACAAAAAGAACAAAAGGAACCTGATAAAATGAAATCTGAAATAATTGTCATCAAAGATCTGGACGCAAATGCGAAGCCGTATGCGTATTTCAGTCTGGCAACCGGGAAAGCCGTTCCCGCGGGCGACGCCCAAACTGCCAACTGGGACATTGCATTCAGTAAAACGACCATTGCAGTAAACAGCGGCAGCAGCGGCCCGGGCCAAGCAGGCGCATTGGTGGTGGAACAACCATTCGAAGCAATTGCGGAAGCACCGAAAGACGGATACAAGTCGGATCACGACGACACATTTGCGATTCCGGGCGGTAGCGGAAACTCGTGGTATAAGTATGATATGAGCGTACATGCGATCAGGACCATTCCTGAAAGGACGCTTCTGGTGAAAACCTCAGATGGCAAATATGCCAAAGTTCAGATCATCAGTTATTATAAAGGCGCGCCGGAAGAAGTGCCCACGGAAGAATCCAGCTACATTACATTCCGCTATTTGTTAGCAGACGAAAACGGCAAGTTTTAATTAGTTGATCAATGTGTCAGGCCTGGAAAGTTTGAAAATTTCCAGGCCTATTTTGTTTCGCAGCGTATGTCAATGTTTGCATGTCATTTTCCGATTAGGCCAAGAATTCTGTGAAACACTTTTTTGATGGGCGTAGGATTTTGAGGTGCGTAAATAAATTTAAATTTGACTTCATCAGGATCTTCGATCCGCTCCATGTTCACCATTCCGGCCTTTTCCAGCACCCGGATCGATGCCGCGTTATTCACATTCACATAGGCGATGACCTGTTTTGCGTTCAGTTCCCTTTTTGCAAAACGGATCAGTCCCGTTGCAATCTCCGTCGCAATGCCCTTTCCCCAATGCTCTTCCATGATCCGGTAACCAATTTCCACATCGCTCCCATCCATGTCGAGTTTTGCCGTACCAGTTAATTCGCCGGAATAACGGCCCTCAATCAAGTATCTCCCCAAAAAAGTATCGTTCCCAAATTCAGCCAGAAAAGTGGCCAGCATCTTATCTGACTCCTGACGGTCCAGCGCGTGGCCCGTCACATATTTCATCACATGCTCATTATTACTCAGCCTGAAATATTTGTCCCCATCGTCTTTGGTCATTTTGGTCAACACAAAGTTTTCCGTCTTTATTGTTTTAACCTGCATGGGGCACGAACGTAAATGGTTACACTTAAATATACGTCGATTCCCAAATAAGTCACATTATTGTTGTGCTGTATTTTAAAGATGGGCATTCAAAACACCTTAATTTAGATTAAATTTTGCATTTATCCGACAGTTAACAGTCATTAACAATCTATAAAATTTGTTGTATACATTTGAATTATTATATTTGGCCAATCACATTTTTTTATTACAATTCCTTTCCAATATTTCCAATCATTCTTGAATTCATTATAAAAGTATGGATTTTTTAATGTACTGATCAGATCAGCATCATGACAAAAAGAACTTTTGTATTGTTTTTCTGCCTTGTTCACTTCCTGGCTTTATCGCTGTCCGCCAAGCAGCCGGGAAAGTTATGCAAGCTTGATTACGGAACCGGGTTCTCTCCTTTTTCAATTGAAACAAGCGTTGAATCGGAGGATGTGGTCATTTTGGACGATACAATTGATCCAAACCGCACCATTGTCAAGGCGGACGGCTGCAAATGGCGTGAGAATTTATCCAAACTGCTTCGGCACCGCCATTCTACTTATCGGTTCGTATCCTTCGAAACCGTTGTTTTTTCAAATTACTACTTCCTGCGCAAGCCCAAATTAATTGGTGAGAAACTGCTCGCGGTTAATGTAAGTGACAAAAATATTGCGCTTCCCGGCTACTACGCCTTCCTGCACCGGCTTTGTCCATTCTGAGTTTCTTCGATTTTAGTGCCACGTTATGCTAACTGACGGTCAGGTTACTGTGCTTTAAAAAGCGCCGTTCATCTGTCCCGGATCAGCACATACATTCTGTTGGCCTATCTGTCATCATCTTGACTATTCCTATTCCCCGAAAAACTCAGTATTACATTAATAATCAACTTATTATGAATAATTTCAAATGGCTTTTACTGGCCGTTCCAAGTCTGCTTGCCTATGGATGCACTACCGAAGGTGCAAGCGAATCGAAGAAAGAAACCGCCATTCCTACCATCCCCGTTACGGAATTAGTCCCTCAAAAAACCGAAGTTCACCGGGAATATGTAGGCGACATTCACGCAATCCGCAATGTTGAAATATATGCCCGTGTTAAAGGTTACCTCGAAGAAGTTTATGTGGATGAAGGTAAGGAAGTAAGAAAAGGACAAACATTGTTCAGGATAAATAATGAAGAATATGAGGCGCAACTGGCATCGGCGAAAGCCAATTTGCATAGTGCCATTGCCGAAGCAAAAGGAGCCGAGCTTGAACTGAAAAGGGTAAAATTGCTGGTCGAAAAAAATGTGATCTCCAAAACGGAAGTCGAGGTTGCGGAAGCGAAATTGGCAGCTGTAAATGCACGGATCGAGGAAGCACGGTCGCAAAAATCGAAGGCCTCCATTCACCTGGCCCAGACAGAAATCAAAGCACCATTTGACGGCATTATCGACCGTATTCCGCATAAGATGGGAAGCCTGATCGACGAAGGGACATTGCTCACAACGCTCTCAGACACCAAAAGTGTTTTTGCCTATTTCAATGTTTCCGAAAATGAATATTTAGAATACGTGAAGGCACGCGGCACGGCCCAAAGTGCCACAGTTGTTGAGCTTGAACTCGCGGACGGGTCCTACTTCAAACAAAAAGGGACAGTGGAAACAATGGAAGGCGCTTTTGACGAAGGGACCGGTTCTATTGCATTCAGAGCGCGTTTTCAAAACCCCGACAAACTTCTGAAACACGGATCGACCGGAACAATCAGACTGACCAACACGGTCGAAAATGCCATTCTGGTTCCGCAAAAAGCTGCGTTTGAAATTCAGGATAAGAATTTTGTATATGTGCTGGAAAAAGATAATAAGATCAAAACCCGCAGCTTTGTACCAAAGTCCAGATTAGCAGGATATTATGTTGTAAAATCAGGTTTAAAATCAGGAGAAACCATTGTGTACGAAGGACTTCAGGGATTGAAGGACGGCGCAACCATTACGCCCAAAAACATCCCGCCTGACAGTCTGAATGTAAAAGCCACCAAAATAGAACTGACCGCACGGTAAGATCCTTTCGTATCACCTGAATTTTCCATCATGTTTCAAAAATTTATCGAGAGGCCGGTGCTATCACTGGTCATCTCAATCTTCATAACCTTACTCGGGCTTTTTGCGCTCGCAGACTTGCCTGTTTCACAGTTTCCGGACATTGTGCCGCCATCCGTTGTGGTAACGGCCACTTATACCGGCGCCAATTCTGAGGTTGGCGTGGACGCCGTTGCCGTCCCGCTCGAGCGTGCCATTAATGGCGTGCCCGGCATGACTTACATGACCAGTGTATCCGGTAATGACGGGGTAACGACCATTACCATTTCATTTAATGTGGGTATAGACCCCGATTTGGCGGCTGTAAACGTTCAAAACCGCGTTCAAACGGTTATTGACGAACTTCCCGAAGAAGTAATCAAAGCCGGTGTGACTACTGAAAAAGAAGTCAACAGTATGCTCATGTATCTGGACATTATGAGTTCGGACACGTCTGCCGGTGAGGATTTTGTTTACAATTTTGCGGACATTAACCTGCTCAAAGAACTGAAACGGATTGACGGCGTAGGCCGTGCCGTGATCATGGGCAGCCGCGACTATTCCATGCGAGTATGGCTAAAACCCGACCGGATGAATGGCTATAATATTTCCGCAGACGACGTCGTGAAAGCCATCCGCGAGCAGAATGTTGTGGCTGCGCCGGGGAAGACCGGGGTTAGCTCCGGACGCGAAGTGCAGGCGCTGCAATATGTGCTGAAATACACCGGAAAGTTGTTTGAGCCGGCTCAATACGAGAACATTGTGCTCCGCTCCAATCCCGACGGCTCCATGCTGAAATTGAAGGATGTGGCTGATATTGAGTTTGGTACGCTGGAATATGACATGGCTTCCAAATCCAATGGTAAGCCCTCGGCATCGATCATGCTGAAACAGCGTCCGGGTTCCAATGCGCAGGAAGTAATTGCCAATGTGAAAAAGAAAGTGGCCGAACTGAAAGCGACCACATTCCCTCCCGGCATGGATTACATGGTTTCGTACGACGTTTCCCGCTTCCTGGACGCGTCAATTCACGAGGTTGTGCGCACATTGATCGAAGCATTTATCCTGGTAATCATCATTGTTTACCTGTTTTTACAAGATTTCCGCTCGACGCTCATTCCTGCGCTTGCTGTGCCCGTCGCATTGATCGGAACATTTGCATTTATGCAGTTATTCGGCTTTTCGATCAATCTTTTGACATTGTTTGCGCTGGTTCTGGCCATCGGGATTGTGGTGGATAATGCCATAGTCGTCGTCGAGGCCGTCCACGCGAAGATGGCCGAAAAACATTTGGATGCCCGCGAAGCGACCATTGAATCGATGAAAGAAATGAGCGGCGCTATTATCGCAATTACGCTTGTAATGTCGGCGGTTTTCGTTCCAGTAGCATTTATGTCTGGTCCGGTCGGGATTTTCTATCGCCAGTTCTCGATCACGCTCGCGATTTCCATTGTGATTTCAGGGATCAATGCATTAACGTTAACCCCTGCACTTTGTGCTTTAATGCTAAAAAACACCCACGGACAACCTTCGAAAAACACGCTTCTCGATAGATTTTTCGCCGGTTTCAACAAAGGTTACGACGGCATTTCAGCAAAATACAGAAAGTTGCTGGGCCTGATCGTCAACCGGAGAGTCATCACAATCGGGCTTTTAATCACATTCTGCGTGGCGACTTATGGAATCAACACAGTTCTTCCTACGGGCTTCATTCCGACAGAAGATCAGGGTGTTATCAATGTAAATGTAACTACGCCCGTTGCGGCTACGGTTGAAAGAACGGAAGCGGTTTTGGACGAAATTCAAAAAGTTGCTCAGGGACTTGGAGCCGTTGAATCTGTTTCGTCGCTGTCAGGATACAGCTTGATCACGGAATCCGCAGGATCTTCCTATGGTATGGCCATGATCAACCTGAAACCCTGGGACGAGCGGACGGCTTCTGTGCAGGACATTATCTCCGAGATGGAGGCCAAAACCAAGCACATTACCGATGCGGAAATCCAGTTTTTCCCTCCTCCTACTGTCCCGGGATTTGGTAATTCAAGTGGTTTTGAGCTCCGCGTGCAAGACCGCACAGGAAGCGACGACCTGCAAAAGACCGCCGAGATCACGGATAAATTCGTAAAAGACCTGATGGATTCGCCGGAGATAGCAAGCGCATTCAGCAGCTTTGACGCAAGCTTCCCGCAGTATATGATCCATGTCGATGCGGACATAGCTGCCAAAAAAGGTGTTTCCGTAGACGTAGCAATGAGCACATTGCAGACTTTGATAGGCAGTTTATACGCCTCCAACTTCATCCGTTTCGGACAGATGTATAAAGTGATGGTGCAGGCCGATCCGAGTTTCCGGAAAAACCCTGAGGATATTTTAAAACTATATGTCAAAAATAACCGCGGGGAAATGGTCCCGTTCTCCACTTTCATCCGGCTCGAAAGAGTGTACGGCCCCGAGTTGCTGACGCGCTATAACATGTACACTTCGGCCATGATCAATGGTGACGCTGCGCCGGGTTACAGTTCCGGGGATGCCATTAAGGCGGTTGAGCGGGTTGCTGCGACCAGCCTGCCGCGTGGCTTCACCTATGAATGGTCCGGAATGACGCGCGAGGAGATCTTGTCGGGTGACCAGGCGATTTACATTTTTGGTGTCTGTCTGATATTCGTTTATCTGCTTTTGGCGGCCCAGTATGAGAGTTTCCTGCTGCCGTTGCCTGTTATACTTTCCCTTCCAACCGGGATTTTCGGTGCATTCCTTGCATTGAAATTAATGGGCTTGGAAAATAACATTTACGCGCAGGTTTCGCTCGTCATGCTCATAGGGTTATTGGGTAAAAATGCCATCCTAATCGTAGAATACGCCATTATCAGGCAAAAAGAAGGGCGTTCGGTCATTGAGGCAGCATTGGAAGGGGCTACAGAAAGGCTTCGTCCGATCCTGATGACCTCGCTGGCATTTGTAGCCGGACTTATTCCACTGGTTATGGCCTCAGGTGCAGGTGCGATCGGAAACCGCTCTATCGGAACCGCTGCTGCTGGCGGGATGCTGATTGGAACCATTTTCGGGGTGATCATCATCCCGGGATTATATGTACTGTTCGCCAGCATGGTTCGGCCAAAGAAACGCAAAGCGGTAACGAAACATGAAGAAGTCATTCTTGAATGATCATTCCGGCAGCCGGATATTTTGTCCGGCTGCTTCCCTCACAGATCCTACATTTAATGAAAACAAATAAAAAAATATATAACATGCTGCTAATATATGCATTAGCAGGACTTGCTGGCTGTAAACTAACACAGCCAATTGAGCAGAAGGCCCGCATCAGCACGCCACAAACTTTTGCCGGCCAGAGTGATTCAACGGGAATTGCTTCCATCCAATGGAAAACGTTTTTCAAGGACGCACATTTAACGGCGCTCATTGATACGGCACTACAAAACAACCTTGATCTGAAAATAGCCGCTCAAAGAATTGAAATTGTGCGATCGAACATTCTCGCCGTTCAGGGTGCGCTGCTTCCTTCGGTTTCGGCAGAAGTGACTGGCGGCGGCCGGAAATTTGGCGATTACACCATGGATGGCGTCGGAAACTACGATACGAATTTCTCGGAAAACATCGACGCCGACAGAAGACTTCCCGCCCCATTTTTGCCGGATTATTTCGTCGGACTCCGAAGCGCCTGGGAAATTGATATTTGGGGTAAATTGAGAACCCAGAAAAAGGCCGCCTATAATCGCCTTTTGGCAACAGAAAAAGCCCGTCATGCTATCATCACAGGCCTGATCGCTGAAATTGCAAGCGCCTATTACGAGCTGATCGCTTTGGATACCGAAATGGCTATAATCCAAAAGAACATTGCCTTACAGCAGTCTGCCGTGGAAACCATTAAGATCCAGAAAGAAGGCGGCCGCGCGAATGAACTGGGTGTGCAACAGTTTAGTGCACAATTGTTTAATACACAAAGTCTTGAAGTTGAAAAACAGCAGGAGATCATCGAGGCCGAAAACAAACTCAACCTGCTCCTCGGCCGTTTCCCGCAACCCATTGTTCGCAACAACATTTTAGAACAAACATTGCCGCCAACCGCATTAGCCGGCGTTCCTGCCAATATGCTGCGAAGAAGACCGGATATCCAGCAAGCGCAATTTGATCTGCTTGCCAATTACTCCGAGCAGCAGGCTGCGCAACTGGCGTTTTTGCCATCGCTTAACATTACTGCATTTCTTGGTTTTAATTCATTCAAAAGCAATTTACTCTTCAATCCCGCTTCACTCGCCTATAACGCAATCGGTGGATTGGCCGGGCCGCTTATCAACCGGAAAGCTTTGAAAGCAGGCCAGAAACGCGCCGAAGCAACAAGCCTGGAAGCGCTATTTACCTATAATAAAGCCGTTCTGACAGGTTTTCAGGAAGTGAGCACAAGCTTGAAGAAACTGGAAAACAACAGGAAAATCAATGATTTCAAAACCCAGGAAGTTGACGTCCTGCAACAGGCGGTGGTCACATCAAAAGATCTTTTCCTGACAGGTTATGCTTCCTATCTGGAAGTGATCACCGCGCAAAGAACCGTTCTGGAAGCTGAGTTGTCCTTGACCGACGTTCAAAAGAATCAGTATTTAGCATTGATTGAATTGTATCGCTCGCTGGGGGGCGGTTGGGAATAAGAGATTAACAAACAAACCCTTCCTATTTTTGTTCAAACGGGTCATCTATATCATGATGGCCCGTTTCTTTTTTGAATTTTCCACTTTTCGCTTTTTCAATATGCCAGGTGAAGGATCAGATTTTGAATCCGTAGCTAAAAAATGGCATCACACCATATAAAGAAATGGCTGATATACGTGAAAGCGTAAATGGCTGGCTGAATGTATCCGGCTCAACCTGCACCGAAAATAGGTTGCGCTGGTCATACACATTGAAAATGCCCACAACGAATTGCCTTTCCCATTTTTTTCTCTTCCTGGTAAACATGGCCTGCACATCGAGCCGGTGATAGGCGGGTAACCTGTATCCGTTTCGGCTGGTGTAATAATTGAAAGACGCTCCCAAGTATTCATATGCGCCCACTGGAAATGACGCAGCCCCGCCCGAGTTAAACTGAAAATCCATTGACAGCGCCGTTCTTTTTGTCGCATGGAAAGTCGTAACGAACGAAATGCTGTGTCGGCGGTCATACCGGGATGGATAAGCCAGATCATTGTTAACGCCCGGAATGGTCCGATCTGTCTTGGATAATGTGTAGGTGATCCATCCGGTCAATCTGCCTGTTTTCTTTTCCAGCATTGTTTCAAGTCCCCAAGCATTTCCTTTTCCAGAGCGAACCTGGGAATCAGCATATTGATTTACAAACAGTTGAGCATTGTCGACAAGGTCAATTACTCCTGTCATCCACTTCTGATAAGCTTCAACCGAAAGCGTAACATTTTTAATGATCCGCTTGTAGCCGAGAGATACCAGGGTTGCAGATTGCGGTGCGACATTGCCGTTGGAAGGAAGCCATACATCCGTGGGCAAGCCAACCGCTGAGGAATTAAGCAAATGGGAATATTGCCTGGAACGATTCGCTGCGACTGAAAGCACGGAAATGCTGTCTGGCATATAATTCAAAGACCATCGCGGCTCAGCCCCCGCTCTAAAATTCATGAGTCCTCCAACATTGTAATGTGTTGAATCCTGCACGCTGCTCCAATTTTGCGAATATTCGTACGCCATACCCGGCCCTAACAAAGAATAAGTGGATATACGAATCCCCAAATACATAGAAAGCCTTCTGGACAACTGTTTTGTATAACCGGCAAAAACGACGTTTTGTAAAGTATTTTGTGCCCTTAAAGTAAAAGGCACGGTGATTGAACTATCAGATTTTGGCGTGATTGTTCCCGGACTGTAACGTGTATACGTCAGCAATGCACCTGCTTTAAGTGAGGCAGTAGGATCAATGAAATAGTCCCACTCGTTTTTTAGACCGACTTCCTGTAAACCGGCTTTCCACTCAAAATCACGCCGATCCATCAGCAAGCTGTAATTATATCCATAGTTGCTGAAATAAGCCGTTGTGTTGGCAAACAGGTTGCTACGCTGAATGCGGTTCCATCTGAACGACAACGTATTGTTTTGCCATTTCATGAAAGTGCCTTGTTGAAAAAGGTAATATTTGAACCAATCCTTTCCCGTATAAGCCGAGATGAAAAACTGGTCCTTGCCATCGCTTGATTTCCAATTGATCTTCGCATTCAGGTCATAAAAGCGAATATCGTTTCCACCGGTGAAATTCCTGAACGGATAAACATGCATTTCCTGCGCCAACTTTCCTACCAGATTTGCCGTGCTGCCTGCATAACTATATCTTCCTGAGACAATAAACGACGATCGTTCCTTCTTGATCGGCCCCTCTACGGTCAACCGACTCGCAATCGCCCCTAGTCCACCCGAAACATTCAGGTGGTTCACATTGCCTTCTTTCATTTTCAAGTCGACCACCGAGGAAAGTCTTCCGCCAAACTGGGCTGGAACGGTTCCTTTGTAAATGTCTACTGACCTGATGGCATCGCTGTTAAACGCAGAAAAAAAGCCTAATGCATGTGAAGGATTGTAAACAGGCGCATCATCCAGCAGAATCAATGTCTGATCAAATGACCCTCCACGAACGGAAAGGCCGGTGTTTCCTTCAACAGCTGCCTTAATGCCCGGGAGATATTGCAACGCCTGAAATATATCCGCTTCACCTGCCATTGTGCCCATGCTTCTGACCTGACTCATCTGAATGCTGGCTTTGCCTGGAATGGAGTTACCTAAATCGACCTGATCCCGCTCCTTAACCTGCACTTCTTTCAATTGCTGATTGGCAGGCGTCAATTGGATGTCCAGTTTCAAGTTCCGCTGCAAATCAATGCGAACCGATTTTTTCAGATAACCCAGATAAGAAATTTCTATCTGATGAATCCCTTTTTTAAGGCTCAGCGAATAATAGCCGTATGCATTACTCTGTATTCCCGCATCCATTACGGCCACCTTAACACTCGCATTGGGCAAGCTTTCTCCCGAAACAGCATCCGTAACCTTGCCGCTTAGGTTATACTTTTGGGCATAAGTGTTAATTGAGATGAGAAATGCCACGGTGATGAGCAATCTGGTCATGAAATTTATAAGGCGTTTGATTAGCGAAGTGGTGCAAAAAATGGATATGAATCCAGACTTGCTACGTGAAAGAATCCGACAACTTTATGTTTGCTTTTAATATTGGTTGGATGATTTGCGGGTGATGGCGAATACACTCCTCCATCACTTTTAAGAGCTTCTGTTAATGATTGAAAATAGGCAAAACTTTCTGGGGTTATAGAATAGAGAATGGCAAGGTAGTCTCCGAAAAGACTTGGTATGTAATTTCTCTTAGGGTCATCAGGTAGATTAATGTTAATCCCATTGACATAACCAGGCAAATATTCATCATTTAGAAGCAATAGCGCCCTGGTGGCATACCAAGCCATAACTGGACAAGGATTTCGACGAGCAGAGTAGCCATCCGGGCATAATTTTCCCAGGTAGTAATTTGTTTCTGATGATGGTTCTTTAAAATAAATAAAGGGCATAACTCCATCGGATTTCCCAATTTCATACTTGACAAAATCCAGACGTAAGGAATCAATTTTAGGCGGATGAGGCATCGTTGCAGTTGCCTCGTAGATTCGCCCATCAATATCAATCTTCAAGGTATACGTTCCGTCTGGCTTACATTTCAACTTATCTGAAAAATAATATCCATCAAAATAATTATTATCGTCGTTTTCTTTCTTCAAAGTGTCACTTTCACCACTGTCAGAACTAATTATAATCAAAGCATTATCAACTGGTAACACTTCCTTTTCCTGAACGTTTCGCATCCAAGTCAACCTTACGTAGTTCCCAGTATTCAAGTTATTAAACTCACTATCAACCACCAGAATTTTCTCATTGCCGTTGATTAAGTCCAACTCGACATCCTGCACACATGAAAAAGGAATCAGCATCAGTAGGAATGAACTAATGAATGATAACCACAAATCATTTAAGGGACTTCTCGATAAACTGACCCATAACTTCCTCTGAAATCTCCCCATAATAGACTCTGTTGTTAATAATGATGGTAGGCGTGACAGTAATGCCCAGGACTCGCAACCGTTCCATACTTGCATTAATTTCACCGGCAACATTCTCAGATTGCATACAGGCTTCGCAAGCAGTTTTATTCAGATTCAAATCAGAAATCAGATTCTCAATCTTGGGAAAATCACTCTCGCGCTTCTGAAACAGCAACTCGTGCGCTTCCCAAAATTTCCCTTGTCTCGCAGCACATTCCGACAACAATATTGATTTGTTAATGGATGAAGAAAGATGTGCATATTCAAAGCGAACTTTATCTTCATACTTTTTGAAAATCTGCCGCAAAACAGGCTCTTTACTCTGACATACGGGGCAGTCAAAATCCGATACAATGGTGACCGAATGCTGTGATTGCAAATTCCCTCTTTTATAACTTGTAATTCCTCTCAGATCAAGCTTAGGCGTTTGGGGCGGTGCGAGCAAAACACTTACTTTGTATTTTGCCTGTAGTTCTTTGACCAAAGTATGTTTCAAAAATTTCACATAGCTTTCTTCCAAAACCCTCTGGCCTTCCGGCGTATCGAGCGGAATCAGCTTGAATGGGTTTTTCTCATCAACCACCCCACTCTTCAAAGAATTGTCCGCTATGTATTGTTCCTTTGTTATCCTCCTCTTCATTTCGTTAAGTTTGAGAGAGGTAACTGAATCCGCATCAATTTTATGCGCTTTGGCTTCCTTTGCCATCAGCTTGTTGTTAATGAGCTCATTAAGCGCAATTCTTCGAACATCGTAAATGGCAAAAAGATATTCATATAGCGAGTTTTTGATCAGCATGTCAATCTCCTCGATACTAATCTCCTCACCTTCCATCTTTGCGATGATACCGTTTTCTTCCTGCTTTTTGCAAGAGCAAAAGCCAATCAGGATAGCCAAGAGAACTACAAAAGTCTTTGACGTGGTTTTCATGCCCATCCTCACCTAACCCGACGAATATTGAATGTAGTATTACCAGGATCATTAGTGCGATCTACCCCTTTCCCCTGCACAAATGATGCTGGTGTTTTAACGTTCGTGCTCCAGTCAACAGAATAGAGTTGATTCGCATTATTCTTATTTTCGTCATCCGTTTTAAATGTTCCCATGCCTCCCGCTCCTCCGACAACAGGCGAAGTAAATGTTCCGAAAACTCCATAGGCAAAACCGAGATCAGGAAACTCAGCTGCTTGACTTACACCAGGGGTATTTTTGCCAGCTATCGCCCAGAATTGAAGATGTGTACCATCATTATTCATAAATCCGGGACTGACATCTGCCACTACATTTAAATTACCATCATCTTCATTATCAATATAAATGTTCCAGACCCTTGGTTCCATGACAGAGGTTTTATTATTGCTTAGTCTCGCTACCAAGTACTGCGTAGGCGTGTTCAAAGTCATCAATGTAAATGCTCCGCCGTAAACTTTGCACAGCGGATGCCAGCTATTTCCATTATTATCATAATACCAGCTACCCGTCCAACCTGATTTCGTTGAACTGCCATTATCTTGATTGTCCATTTTGAACTTAATTTTTGAAGTTCCAGCTGGACAAGCGTCATTCAGCGGAATCACACCAACCCAATATGGCTCTGAAAAATCACCGGATTCACCGTATCGAGATTCAAAATTCCGCTGATAGGCCAGCAGCTTCGCTTCTACTGCTTCCATGATTTCAGGCGATGCCATGGTTTCCACTTCGGTTGGGCCTCCGATCTCGATCTTCGTTTCGCCTTCCTTGTAAGCAGTTTCAATCTTTTCGATTGACTTGGTTAGTGAAGAGGTTGGAGTGACATCCTCTTGACACGCTTGTGTCAGCATTAGAGCGGGCAGCAATAGGAGACTGAATAGCCAGCACTTCATAATGTGTGATTTCATGACGATCTGAAAGTTTACATTTAAATAACTCTACAAAGAGATACATCTATTTCCCGGCACGCAAAAATGTCTGGTTGTATCGTACGCTTCGGGTGGTTGTATTTTACAACTTGGCGGTTGTGCGTATTTGTTATATTTTGCACTCACCCTACACACTATAATCTTAGCTTTTTATGCCCTCCTTTGGTGAGAAAATCCGTGCTGTCAGAATGATGAAAGGAATTAAACAATCAGAACTTGCCAGTTTTTTGAATGTAAAGCAGCAGTCAATCAGTAAGTTGGAAAACGGGAGGATTAATATTAGCGCCGAGCTGGCTAATAAGGTTGCGAGTTATCTCGGCTTTCGGAGTAAACAGGAAATGGAAACGTTTTACCAAAACCACATCCAAAAGAATTGCGCTGAAAAAGAGCATTAATGCTCGTTTTTGCCCAACAAAAAAGCCCGGACTGTTTCCAATCCGGGCCATTCAAAATTTACAAATATGGTTACTTCTTCTTAGTCCCCGCCAAACTCGGCTCTTTCGAAATTACGATCAAATCGGCTAGCATACGGCTCGTTTCGGTCAGATAAATATCTTTCTTTTTCTTAACCTCTTTTGGGGCTTCAACAGCTTTGCCGTCTTCTTCCTCTTCGTCGCCGTCTGCATTATCTTCGCCTAACTGCTTCATAGCAAGTCGTTTCTTTTCAGCTTCGGCGCGTTCAACTTTGCGTTTTGATTCCTGCAAAGAAACTATCTTGTTTTCCCGCGCTTCCTTGAATTCATCCAGTGTTTTAACCAGTGTTTTCAGTTCTTCATCGGTCTTCAAACGCTGGTTGTATTTTCCTTTAAGCTGATCAACAACCTTTGCATTAATGTTGTTTGTCGGCTCATAGCGCGAAGAAGCGATCTGATCCCAAGGCAATGCGCTTGGCTGGGAACCTTCACCGAATTCATTTACCTTAAATGCTGTCGGCAATTCCAGATCCGGCATGACACCTTTCAGCTGCGTGCTGCTCCCGTTGATTCTGTAGAATTTCGCAACAGTTAGTTTCACTTGTCCCAACTGATCCGTCTCCTTAGGCACCCATTGGTTCAGGTCGATCAGTGTTTGAACGGTTCCTTTGCCATATGTTTGCTCTCCAACGATAATTCCACGTTTGTAATCCTGAATCGCAGCCGCAAAAATTTCTGACGCCGAAGCACTGAAACGGTTCACCATAACCGCCATAGGGCCATCATAAGCAATGGTAGGATCATTATCAGACTGAACTTCAACTTCTCCCTGGCCTTCCTTAACCTGAACAACCGGTCCTCTGTTGATGAACAAACCTGTCAAAGACACCGCCTCAGTTAACGAACCACCACCATTATTTCTAAGGTCGATCACGATCCCGTCCACATTGGAAGCTTGCAGCTCCGTGATCAGCTTTTGAACATCACGCGTTGTGCTTGAAAACTCTTTTTCTTTATGCTGCGCTCCTTCAAAATCACGGTAGAAAAGCGGAATATCGATCACGCCGACTTTGTATTCTTTATTGGCATTGTTCACCGAAACGATCTCGCTTTTGGCACGTTGCTCTTCCAGTTTAATCTTCTCACGCACCAATCTGTACTCCTTGGCCGGCGTTCCAGGAAGGGCGTCGGCTGATATGATCTGCAAACGTACAACTGTCGATTTCGGGCCTTTAATCAGCTTCACCGCGTCATCCACGAACC
Organism: Dyadobacter sp. CY347; assembly: GCF_021502655.1. Lineage (GTDB taxonomy): Bacteria > Bacteroidota > Bacteroidia > Cytophagales > Spirosomataceae > Dyadobacter. Next base: position 8,152 of record NZ_JAKFFT010000014.1, on the reverse strand, counting down.
AGCCTACGATATCCACCATTTTGCCTTCGTCGCCCTGTGCAACGGCAATGATCTTATCTTCTTTTTTAAGCTGTTTTCCTTTGAATGCAGGTCCGCCCGGGATTACTTCAACGATTTTGATATAATTATCTTCCTCACGAAGCAAAGCACCGATTCCTTCCAAAGACTGGCTCATTTCCTGCTTGAAACGATCCGCAGAAGTAGGCGCCATATAGCTTGTATGCGGGTCCATAGACTCAGCATATGCATTCATGAACATTTGAAAAACCTGCTCAGTACGAATGCGACCCAATGCGCGATCACGATTTTTGTAACGATCTCTTAACATTGTTACAACCGCCGTATCAGCCTTTCCGGACAATTTCAAGTCCAGCGCTTCGCTTTTTAGATACTTGCGCCATGTGTCGTTCAGCTCGTCTGCGCTTTTAGCCCAGGTCGCCTTTTCACGGTCTGTGTTCATCGACTCATCTGCGGTGAAATCAAAGGGTTTTCCCTCTTTCAGCAGTGTTTGAATGTAGTCGCTTCTCTCTTTATAACGTTTTCTGAAAAGATTATACATGGCAAAAGGAACATCCAGTTCTCTCTTTTGGAGATAGTCGTCGAATGAATTTTTGTATTGCTCAAAATCTTTCAGATCACTGGCCAGGTAATATAGCTTGCCATGATCAATGCCATCAATGTACTTATCAAAAATCGCCGCTGAAAGCGAATCGCTGAGCCTGGTCTTCCTGTAATGATAACTGGAAAGAATCCTGGTTGTCAGCTCCTCGGCTTTAAACTGAGCAGGAATAGGCTTGATATCCTCGTCCATTGACACCTCTGCGGCTGGTATAACTGCCGCTTTCTCCTGAACAGGCCCTCTCTGCCAGCCCAGTAATACTACCGGTATAAGCGTGATTAAGTACTTTTTCATTGTTGAACGTTTGCTATTTAACAATTTCTAATAATTCAACCTCAAACACCAGCGCTGAATAAGCCGGGATCTGAGGACCTGCTGCACGTTCACCATAAGCAAGCTGGTAAGGAATAAATAATTTCCATTTTGAACCAACCGGCATAAGCTGTAACGCTTCTGTCCACCCTTTGATCACACCGTTAACCGGAAACTCTACGGGCTCGCCTCTTTCGACCGAACTGTCAAAAACCGTTCCATTGGTTAATGTGCCATGATAATGGGTTTTTACTTTATCGGTTGCAGCAGGTTTCGGACCTTCGCCCGCCTTAATGATCTGATATTGAAGACCACTTTCTGTTGTAACAACCCCTTCCTTCTTCTTATTTTCTTCCAGGAATTTCTCTCCTTCTACTCTGAACACGGCTCCTTTTTCTTCGGTTATTTTTTGAAAGTATTCACCAATAAACTTATTGGCATCTTCCGGCGTAAATGCTGTTTTGCCGCCTTTTAGCGACGCATTGATGGTTTTTGTTAAAACCTCTGTGTTAATGTCTGAAATACCCTGGGAATTCAATGAGTTCGAGAAGCTTACGCCAATGGCAGCTGACAAAGAATCCATCTTATTTTTGAGTACGGCAGGGGTAGCTGCTGCTTTTACTGGTGTGCCCGGAGCCTTTTTCACTGTTGCTGCCGGTTTTGTTGTCTTTTTGATAGTCTGTGCTTCGCTTCCTGTTGTTACCAAAACTCCTGCAACTAAGGCCGCTAAAATGGTTTTTTCTAATTTGTACATTACGCTGTAAGGATGGTCGATTAGTTATATAAATGGATTTGTAAGTGCTATTAACGAACTCAATTACAACAAAAACACAAATAGTACCTAAAAAAGTTTTAAAAATGTTGATTATGAAGGATAAATGGCGAAATCAGGATGGACGGAGCGGTTGTGGAAAGAGCCTTGGAAAAATCTAATTTTTAGTGATAGGTTTTACCCGAAACATTCTTTTTATACTAAAATAAAACGCTACCTTTGCGGCAGTTTTCAAAAACTTACTACTATACTTTTAATAAGTCAATTATACTATGGTATCTGTTAGACCGGATGAAGTTTCGGCCATCCTGCGCGAACAACTTGCAGGAGCTAAATCAGAAGCAGAACTCGAAGAAGTAGGAACAGTCCTTCAGGTTGGCGACGGTGTTGCCCGCATTTATGGCCTTTCCCAGGTGCAGGCAGGTGAGCTGCTTGTTTTCGAGAACGGCCTTAAAGCCCTCGCGCTTAACCTCGAGGAAGACAACGTCGGAGCCGTGTTGCTGGGTGATTTTAGCGACATCAAGGAAGGAGCCACCGTGAAGCGTACAAAAGAAATCGCTTCTGTAAAGGTTGGAGACGGAATTATAGGCCGCGTTGTAAATACACTCGCTGAACCAATCGACGGAAATGGTCCGTTGACAGGTGACCTTTATGAAATGCCACTTGAGCGTAAAGCGCCTGGGGTTATTTTCCGTCAGCCTGTAACTGAGCCTCTTCAGACTGGTATCAAGGCAATCGACGCAATGATCCCCATCGGCCGTGGCCAGCGGGAATTGATTATCGGTGACCGCCAGACTGGTAAAACAGCTGTTGCCATCGATACGATCATTAATCAAAAAGAATATTTCGACAAAGGCGAACCTGTATTCTGTATCTACGTTGCCTGCGGACAAAAAGCTTCGACCATCAAAGGAATTGAGGCTACACTTCGCCGCTACGGAGCCATGGACTATACGGTAATCGTTGCTGCCGGTGCTTCGGATCCTTCTCCAATGCAATTCTACGCGCCATTTACAGGTGCAGCGATTGGTGAGTTCTTCCGTGATACAGGCCGCCCTGCTTTGGTTATCTATGATGACCTTTCTAAGCAAGCGGTTTCTTATCGTGAAGTTTCTTTGTTGCTTCGCCGCCCTCCGGGACGTGAAGCTTATCCAGGTGACGTATTTTATCTGCACAGCCGCCTTTTGGAGCGTGCAGCGAAAATCATTGCTGATGATACAATCGCAAGAAACATGAACGACCTTCCTCCTTCCTTAAAAGGAATCGTTAAAGGTGGTGGTTCATTAACAGCCCTTCCGATTATCGAAACACAAGCGGGTGACGTTTCTGCATATATTCCTACGAACGTAATTTCTATTACGGACGGACAGATTTTCCTTGAATCCAACTTGTTTAACTCTGGTATCCGTCCTGCAATCAACGTAGGTATTTCGGTATCACGTGTGGGTGGTAATGCACAGATCAAGTCGATGAAGAAGGTTTCAGGAACATTGAAACTGGATCAGGCGCAGTTCCGTGAATTGGAAGCATTTGCAAAATTCGGTTCGGATCTTGATGCGGCTACGAAATTGGCTATTGACAGAGGTCGTCGCAACCAGGAGGTTTTGAAACAACCTCAATATTCGCCAGTTCCTGTTGAGCAGCAAGTTGCAACCGTTTATGCTTCTACAAAAGGTTTGCTTGACCTTGTTGACGTGAACCGTGTGAAGGAGTTTGAAAAAGATTTCCTTACCGTTTTGACTACGCAGCATAAGGACACTTTATCCGCATTACGTGCTGGTAAACTGGACAACAGCGTAACAGACGTAGTTGATAAAGTTGCGCGTGAAGTTGCTGTAAAATATCGTTAACCAATTATGGCGAGCTTAAAAGAAGTCCGTAACCGGATCGTATCCGTTAATTCAACGCAGCAGATTACCAAAGCCATGAAAATGGTTGCAGCTGCAAAGCTGCGCAGGGCACAGGACAATATCATGCAAATGAGACCTTATGCTCAGAAGCTTGGTGATATGCTTACAACAGTTTCTTCCAGTTCGGAAAGTGCGGTGGATAGTCCTTTGAAAACGGTTCGTCCGGTTGAAAAGGTGCTTATCGTGGTTGTTACTTCTGACCGTGGATTGTGTGGTGCTTTCAATACGAACATCGTGAAAGCAACATTGCTGTTAATTGAATCAAAATATGCCGCGCAAGCTGCGAGAGGGAACGTTGAAATTTTTGCAATAGGTAAAAAAGGCGCCGAATCCCTTGCGAAAAGAGGTTTTGTAGTGAATAAAACTTACATGGACCTTTTTGGCAGATTAAATTTCGTGGCTGTTAAGCAGGCTGCGGAAGAGATCATGAAAGCATTTTCAGACGGTCGTTACGATGCTGTGGATTTGGTCTATAACGAATTTAAAAACGTTGCAACCCAGATCATTCACACCGACCGCTATCTGCCGATTGCAACCGAAGACAAAACAACAAGAACAAAAACGGCTGAGGTTAATTACATTTTCGAACCGACTGAGGAAGAAATTCTTGCAGAATTGATCCCGAAATCTTTGAAAATTCAGCTTTACCGTGCTGTTTTGGAATCCAATGCATCAGAACAAGGTGCGCGTATGACAGCGATGGATAAAGCGACTGAAAATGCGCAGGAGCTTTTGAAAGAACTGAAATTGGTTTACAACCGTACGCGTCAGGCTGCGATTACAACTGAGATCCTTGAAATTGTCGGCGGAGCCGAAGCTTTGAAGAACTAAGGAGACTTAGAAATATATTTTATGAAAACGGGCGGATTTGGTTATCCGTCCGTTTTTTTTTCAAATCTTGCCTAACTTACAATATCGACGCTTGTTAAGAGTTCCAATTAAAACAAACGAACATTCATGCTAAAATCAACCTTATCGAAATCGCTGCTTGCTATCCTGCTTTTAGGAGCATCGCATATATCTTTTGCCCAGAACGTTGATGAGATCATCGACAAACATATCAAAGCAATGGGCGGCGCAGACAAACTTTCCAAATTGCAAAGTGTCAAAATTGCTGCGGAAATGGACGTTATGAACATGAAAGTGCCAATCAGCACGATCATTGTGCAAGACAAAGGCTTCCGGAGCGAGACAACTGTGCAGGGAATGACCGTTGTTCAGGCCATCAACGGTAACACGGGCTGGTCCATCAACCCGATGACCGGACAAACCACTGCCACTGCATTACCGGAAGAATCGGTGAAAGCAATGTCAACCGAAACGGACCTGACCGGCTTATATAATTACAAGCAAAAAGGTTACACGCTTACGCTCGACGGTGAGGAAGACCTTGCAGGAGCGAAAGTTTATAAAGTTTCGATGGCGCTGAAAAACGGCACGAAACGCGTGAACTACATTTCTAAGGACACTTTTTATATCCTTAAAATGATCGTCGCAACCACTATCAACGGGCAGGAAGTGACTTCTGAAAACATTCAATCCGATTTCAGACAGATTGACGGCGTCACGTATCCTTTCACTTCCGAAGTAAAGACTTCGGCTATGCCGGGAACGGCAATGGTTTTGAAGATCAGTTCTCTGGAAGTCAATCCGAAAATAGATCCTGCGATTTTTGAAATGCCCAAGCAATAGGCGTGTTTTCACATTTGATCAGATCCCGGATAAAATTATCTGGGATTTTTTTTTGTGCTCATGAACTAATCTTTTAAATTACGTGTATATACATTAAATGTAAGAACATTAAATACGATATACATTATGGCAACTACAACATGGGTAATTGACCCAACGCATTCCGAAGTTCAGTTTAAAGTAAAACATTTGGTTATCTCAACCGTAACAGGTGCATTCAAAACATTCGAAGGTTCGGTAGAAACTGAAACCGAGGATTTTGAAGGCGCAACCGTTCAGTTTTCCGCAGACATCAACAGCATTGATACAAATCAGGCGCAACGTGATGAGCATTTGAAATCAGCAGATTTCTTCGATGCAGCGAGCCATCCTAAACTGACTATTAAAGGAACATTAGCCAAAAAAGGCGATGAAAGTTATACTTTGAAAGGCGATCTTACTGTGAAAAACGTAACCAAGCCAGTTGAATTTGCTGTGGAATACGGTGGTAACATGACCGACTTTTATGGTAACAACAAATCAGGTTTCGAAATCTCCGGAAAAATCAACCGCAAAGAATTTGGCCTGGAATGGAGTGCGGTAACCGAAGCCGGCGGCGTTGTTGTAGGTGACGATGTGAAATTGATTGCTAACATTCAGGTTGTTAAGCAATAAGATATAATAGTAAACCATTCCTGATGAAGCGTGGGCGAGCAATCGTCCCGCTTTTTTTGTGTCTTTTCTATTTTTGAATAATTGCGGGCATATCAGGGCAAAATCGCATTGTGTCGTCATTAAGTTATTACTTTTGGCTAAAAAAGAATTTAACCTTGATAATTGAAACTCGTGCTTATGCCCGCGCCGGGCTGCTAGGCAATCCTTCTGACGGTTTTTTTGGAAAAACAATATCCATTTCGGTTAGAAATTTCGGCGCTTCCATTTCATTATATGAATCTCCCGAGCTCCATATTGAGTCGGAGCCGCAGGATGAGAGCACATTTCGGAGCATTTTTCATTTGCGGGACACAGTCAGCATGCTGGGTTACAATGGTGGGATCCCGCTGATCAAGGCCGGTATCAAAAAATTTGGTGACTACTGTGAAGACAATGGAATCCGCCTTCCTAACCGCAATTTCACCGTTCGTTACCGTTCCTCGATTCCGCGTCAGGTGGGCATGTCGGGTTCAAGTGCAATTGTGGTGGCATTGTTCCGGGCGCTGATGCAGTTTTACAAAGTTGAAATTCCAAGAGAGATCCTTCCCCAGCTCGTCATGGTAACGGAAACCGAGGAACTGGGCATAACAGCCGGCTTGCAGGACCGTGTGATCCAATGTTACGAAGGCTGTGTGTATATGGATTTTGATAAAGAACTTATCGACCGTCAGGGTTATGGACATTACGAGCGCATTGATCCCGCTTTGTTACCAAAATTATATGTGGCCTATAACACCAATCTCAGCAAGGTTTCAGGCAAAGTGCATAGCGATGTCAGGACGCGTTTTGACAGGGGCGAAACCGAAGTTATTGATGTCCTGGGCCAGATTGCAAAAAAAGCCGCTGACGGTCGCGAGGCGTTAATTGAAGGCCGTTCGCACGATTTGCATCAGTTAATGAATGAGAACTTTGACTTGCGCTGCAAAATTTACAATGTGCCGGAATCCAATAAAAGGCTGATCAACGCAGCCAGATCATGCGGTGCGTCTGCGAAGTTTGCAGGTTCGGGCGGAACGATCATTGGCATTTACCATGATGATGACATGCTGAACCAGCTGTTTGTAGAACTTAAAAAGCATAACGCTCGGGTGATCAAGCCATTCGTCGTGTAACATTGCTATTCCGTTGATTTACAATATTTTATTTATAAACAAATTGTTGCCGAAAGCAGAAAGCCGACGGCCCAGAGCAAACTTATGATTCGTAAAGCTGTAATTCCCGCTGCCGGACTTGGAACGCGTTTTCTGCCAGCAACCAAATCAATGCCAAAAGAAATGCTACCTATTATCGACATTCCAACAATCCAGTATGTGGTTCAGGAAGCGGTTGATTCCGGGATTGAGGATATTTTGATCATTTCAGGAAAAGGTAAACGCGCCATCGAAGACCATTTCGACCGTAATGTGGAACTTGAAAGCCGTCTGGAAGAGAAGGAAGATCTGATGTGGTTTAATGAAATGCGCCGTCTCGCGGATATGGCCAATGTTCATTTTGTACGCCAAAAAGAAGCCAACGGACTTGGCGATGCGATTTACTACGCTAGACATCATGTTGGAAATGAGCCATTTGCAGTGCTTTTGGGCGACACCATCATGGATTCCGTAATTCCGGTTACACAGCAGTTAATGGATACTTACGAGCAATACGGCGGCTCTGTGATCGCCGTTGAGGAAGTGGATCCGAATAAAGTGAACCGTTACGGGATTGTTGGCGGGAACGTGCTGAGCGACACCATTATGGAGCTTAATACATTGGTGGAAAAGCCTGCAATAGATGTTGCCCCCTCCAATCTCGCCATTGCCGGACGTTACATTCTGACACCCGAAATTTTTAACACAATAGAGCAAACGCCGAAAGGTAAAAACAACGAAATCCAGCTAACGGATTCCATGTTGCTGCTCCTAAAACGCGAAAACATCTACGCCCACCGCATCGAAGGCAAGCGTCACGACATCGGTGATAAGTTGGATTATTTGAAAACGACGGTTGAATTTGCACTGAAAAGGAAAGAGTTTGCCGAGCCGTTTCGGAAGTTTTTGATTGATATTTTGAATAGGTAAGATGTTACTAGCCCTGTCAGCCTGAGCGGAGTCGAAGGCGCGTTACCAAGGAGTAGCGCGCCTTGGCCTGCGCCAAGGGGGACAGGGGCGGCGG
>NZ_JAKFFT010000013.1 GCF_021502655.1 Dyadobacter sp. CY347 | reverse complement strand
AACGGACCGATGTTAAAAAAGTGGAGACCCTCAAAAAGAAAGGTAAATGGAATATTACAAAATCGACTCGTTTACAAAATGGTGTAAATCTTAATTAAATCTGTAAGGTAAAATCAGCGTAATGCAATAGGAATTGTCCTACTATTGCTTGACATTAATTTGTAATTATTTGGGTTACAGCATTCTATGTGAAGTGTCGAATAAGCCGAAAACCGGTTTGGTCAAACGGCAAATTTTTGAGTTGATGCGGACAGGTGTTTGCTCGGAACAACAAATCCTGCTTGCAACTGGGATTTCCCATAACTTATCAAGGCGCTGGAACCGTTACTATCAGCGATTTCGAAATAAGCCGTTACTTGTTGATCGAAAAAATAACGGTGAGTGTCGCACAAGTCTGCGGAGTTTGCAGTTTTGTTTGAAATGACAATGGCTACTTTGCAGGTCGTATCAATCCTGACATAAATTCGTATTCTGGGCTCTTCAATGACAATCTACCAGCGATAGCTTCTATTTGGCCGTACAATTCCGAATCGATTAAAATGTCGTATTCATACATTTGTGTTAGGATTGTTTCGAATGCCAAACCGAGTTCATTGTGTTCAAGAAAGGAATTTGCATCAATGCAATCCTTTTCCGGTAAGCCAAGTGATTCGCACTTGAAAATTAGGTTACGCATCTCCTTCCTCAGTGATTTTCTTAGGATGGGATTGAATAGATCCACTAGTAACTTCATTATCAATGTGCAATTTTTGTAAAGTCAGGAATGCAAGGAAGGAAAAATTACTCGGAAAAGCTTTTCGCCAGCTTCTAACTTTCAGAACGTGTTCCTAGGAAAGTTTCTACCTTAGGCTTGGTTTCATTTAAACGTTACTTACAGATGGCTACCGATATCTCTTTGAAATGTATTGGCCTAATCGGTGGCCTGCCTTCAAGACCTACGGCAGAGTACTATCGCCTCATTAATCAAGCTACGCGCGATCAGTTAGGGGATTTTTATGCTGCTAGAACTTTAATGATACCTGTCGATGCAAGTTTAATTGAGCAATATCAAAATCGTGGCCAAATAGGACAAGCTCTCCAAATAATGATAGATGCTGCCCTGCGGCTTGAGCGGGACGGTGCAGACGTAATCATTATTCTGTCAAATAGCCTGCACAGTATGGCTTACAAGTTGCAAGAAAGAGTTGCAGTACCACTGTTGCATATCATTGAACCGACCGGGCAGGCCATCCAAAAGCAAGGAATAGTCAAGATTGGATTGTTATGTAGTGCTTCCTCAAAGGACACCGATTTCTACAAAGCACGTTTGCAGGACCAATTCAAGCTCACAGTAGTGGCCCCCAATTCAATAGATCAAGGCATTATTGACAATATTGTGGGTGAACAGTTCGCTCAGGGAAAGGTCTTGGCCGCGGGCCGGCAGGAATGTAGGCGGATCCTACAAGATTTAATTATTCTCGGAGCGCAAGGTATCATTTTGGGTTGTACCGAAATGGGGCTTTTGGTGTCACAGGCAGATAGCTCCGTTCCACTGTTTGATATGATGGAGCTCCATGCTCTGGCTGCGGCAGAACAATCTGTCTGTGATTAGCAGATCGGTTTGAATAGCGGTTGTCGGATATACTACATCAAAGATCCAATCCGCAGCTTAACTAATTGCTGGATCCTACCCTTCTGAATCCAATTAGAAGGGTTGAAGAAAGATAACAAGAGGTCTGTCCCAAAAAAACCATTATTGAATGCATTCAGAGTTATATAATTTGTCATCAAGCAGAATAACCTAGCATCCTGATTTGATCAACCAGCTTAAAAACATTGCCGACAGGTTCAAGCTCATCACCGAAATAGTGTTCTATGGAGCCATCATTGGATATGTGAATATGGCGTGTGCTGCCGCTTCCATATTTTTCCCATAAGGTTATATATCCGAGCTCGGAGTCTTCCACGTAGCCAAACTCTGTAGGCCCGCACCCTGCTGTTACAAGTTTGAAGATGGCCTTACAGGCACTTTCATCATTTCTGAGCTCCGTCAATGGTTTGTATTGCATGGTCCTGGGAAGGTTAGCTTTGAAGACTTCATACTGCTCGACTTTTAAAGAGCTGTAAATTCTGCCGGTCAAATTAACCATAATATGGAGTCGGGCATACATTGCTCTCAGGAACATTACATTTGTTTTTCAGGCAAGGCCAGGTAAGCTGTAATGAGGCAATCGTAAATGGTCGCTTTATTTAACCTGCCTGGATCCCTGAGTTTGAATTCAAAGAGCCTGTCAGTGTATTCATCATAGACAAAGAATAGCAACGGGTCTTCGCGTGTATAAATCTTATAGGGCTTGTTTCCAATCCATCCCATATAAGCCATAAAGTGGTCAAGCTTGAATGCTTTGATCTCCCGGATAAATTGATAATCGGTCATGCCATTAAATTTCTGGCTATTTAGGATATACCAAAGCCAACGGACGAATCCAGTTAGCCGCCGGTGGGATTGATTTAACTAACGGCAGTTCCTGAATAACTTTTTTTATGGCGGGCATCGCCATACGTGTATCTTGCAATTCTTGTCTTGCCAATTATATTCATATTATTGGGAATCTATATCTACCATTTGTTTATCGAACCAGTCGGGGATTTCAGTATGAGCAAAGTAGCAATAATGTGTCGGTTTATCTGCTTGCGACAATTTGCTTATCTTATCTTTTTACTTACATATCGTCTATAACAAATGGCAGTGTCCTCATCGCAATATTAACCCACCTTTCTGCGAATGCTACTCTGCCCATCTTTTTCTTTCCCTATCTGACTTCCCCAGAAAACGTTCTCATTGTATGGAAACTGACAATAATCCCACTTGTGCTTTTTACAGCGTATGTCGGGATTAAGAGTCGAAATCGAAGAAGTATAAGATTTAAGCCGTACTCATAGCATTTATCAATATGACCAAGTGACGTAGTTCACTGTTTAACCACTGAGTGATGCTGATTAGAGGGGTTACGCTTGCATTAACCTAGCGTAAATTGGTTTGCTGTTAACATATCATTCAGTTATACATGTATTTGGTAACAAGCCGCGCATTCCGCAATGAAAAAAACGGCGCTGTTCTATCCTGTGAAGGAAAACAGAACACCATGCCTGGCTGCCCCTTATCGCCAAAATATATGCCTGATGTGAAAATGTCAAGAAAATATTATCTTGCTCCCACAACTAAATCGAACAAGAGATATGGCCGGTGTAATGATGATCTTATTTATATATCTTGCTTTTATGTATTTTGGTAGCAAGGGAAGGCATGAATATTTCATTGTCCAAGGTAAGGATAAGTGGTTCAAAATTAGAAAAAAGGCTTGGTATGCTCCATTTTTGGAATTTTATATAGAGGATAAGTACCATGATTACGATACAGCAGAAGCTGTTTTAAGAGATTATCTGAGGAGTCATTAATAGCCGTTTCCATATCCCTCATAATAGATAGCCTACAAGGCTGTCGAGAAGATATTTTTTATATTTAACTAAACCTATAACCGCAAAAATGGCCTTACCGCTATACCACGATTACAAGCGAGGAAACCTGCTTCACCACTCAATTTTCGAAGGAATGGATTACGATGTTTTTCGAGTAGTCAGCAATGAAAATGATGAGCTGGAAATTGAGAATGTCAAAACCGGAAAAGTGGTAAAAATCCTAAGGGAAGATGATCAATACGTGAAAGCGATTTGCCTTACACCCGAGGTTTTAGATAAGCTTGGTTTTGAGGTGGTTGATAATACAGTTGAACAGAACAGGAAGTGGACACAGGATTTTGTGGAACTGGTTTCAACTGGTGAAAATGTCGTCAGCGGAATGGAAATTAAAAATACCTTCAAAGGATACAAGGTCAGAGATAGACGCTCAAATGAAGAGATAATCCTTATTGATCAAGATTACAGATATATTGATTACGTTCATGAGCTACAAAACGTCTATGACTATAATTTCAAGACAACATTAGATGTCAGACCCTTGTCAAATACGCGTCGATAACTAAATCAGCATCCTTCCTGAATTTCAGTTCTATCCCATTTGTCGAAATTCAAACAAGCGATCAGTCTCTTCATCATGGAGGAAATAATTATCTCATTCATCCTTGCTGTAAATCTTGATCGGGTTATCCCCTATCCAACCTATGTGCGGATTGTAGTGGTTAAGGTTGAATTTGTTATTTCAATTAAATTGTACATAAATCACAGCTATTATTATAATATAAAAAATGTATAAACTACTTTTTTATTCAATTAAACTCGTATAATGTTCTGACTAATAGTGTGTTAAATAAAATAGTCGTAAAACAAGTCTAAAAATTCGGCAGTTGCGGGCTGGAAGCTATTGCGGAAGGTATTATCTTTACACCCATGCCACATCGCATGAAAAAAGGTAGCCTCGATCCTAAGGGATCAAAACTACCCATCTTTCGAATAATAGATGTCGCAAACAAAATAGTGAAGTTTCTAATGGCCCTTCGAAAACTACTAGAAGCCTACCACTTATTTTGATTATTCGAATTCCCTTGGCCTTTTGGTCAGGGGTTTTTTCTTTATAGGTTCGAGTGTAAACTGATAACATGTTTAAACCTGATACCTTTATACATTCAAAGTTATAGCATTTGTAATTACAAACAAAACAACTAGTACTAATATAACTTCATATGAAGAAGCTAGTACTAGTCGACATGTGGACTTCTTGTGAGGCAAGAAGAAGTGGTGGACTTCTTATGAGCGAGTACTAATGCTGCGGTCACTGGTAAAGCGGAAGATAGTAAAGTAGCCGTTTAGGCAAACAACAACCGGCAAGATATGGAGGTTTACCCGCAGGAGTTCACGGACATAACGGCTAAAAGCACGTGTATCAATTATGCCTCAAGTGCCGTCCGCGAGCCAGAACGCGGGGAATGCCGACAAGCTGGCTGATGCGTTGCCCCAATATATAATGCTTGGATACGGAGAAAGCCGGATTAGTAAGGACCATTATAAATTTGCCCGTAAAGCCCTGGCCGCGGACGATGCCGGGAAATGAGCAACAGCTTTGTGTATTTGAAATATCAATTTTTTGATAAAATATCCTCAAAAGTAAAATGCTTATGCATGCTGGAAAGGCCGATTTTGAAAAATATTTATCAGAAATGTCATCATGTATTGACAAACAAAATATCTTTGACGCATTAAAATGGTTTATAATTATAAACTAAACAAAAAAGCCCCTGATCCACAATAGGGATCAAGGGTTTCCGAATCAGGGCAGCTGCTGTATGATCTCTATTAACTTTGCAAGGGCTTGTAGAGAAGCATAAATGAAACCAGCAATTGCTGTTGCGACACCAATGATTCGTTCGATGGGAAGCTTTAATCCACCTGGTGGTTTAGGGCTTCCTTTTTTCATGCGATGTTGCATGATGTAAAGATATGCGTTGATAGATAAGTAAAAAAGAATAATTCTGCGTGTTTTTCGGGTTATAGGGATAATCCAAAATAGGAAATTGTTAAGATTCTCGATTCCAGTTAATTAGGAATTATTAACATTAAAATGGAACTGAGAAAAATTTTAACTTGGAAATAGCTGATTTATAGGCTTGTATCAAAAAATAACATACCAATATTAAAAAACGACATATTCAGGTGATCGTTGTATTTATAATAAAATAGGAAGAACACCCCCGTTCTTAATTTTTCAATTTGATATCAAAGGCAACAATATTTTGTTATTCACGGTATCGTGAAAGAGAGTCACTCGATTATCACCCATGCTATACGCAGTCGTTTGCGGCTAACCCGGAACAGGATCCAGATAAACCCTGAAATGTCTCCATCCGAAGTTGTAGCGTTCAATCAAAAATACTTTGATATGGTAGGTGTGTCGGTTGAGAGATATCACAATCACCATGGAATAAGCTCAACTATTATGAGGCCGCCAAACTGTTTTTGTCAGCGCTCCTAAGTGATGATAACACGATCAAAACTCAGCCCTTTTGGACGGCACATAAGAATGAAATCTATGTCCTTGAAGTCCGGGGCGTTGGGCAAGCCGAATGGCACCCCATGACTGAGGAAATGCTCGGCATCGGAAGCGGCCAGAAATTAAGAAGATGAGCCATTCGGAAGCAATGGAGCTTTACCGGCAAATGTGTAAACGTGGAAGTTCTGTCAAGTTCAGGGTTTCAAAATATAAACCACAGGTATAATTGCTATATCGGAAGTTTTGTGGAAACCCAATCATACACACTATATTTTAATGGAGATTGTTAGTTGTCCCGAGACTTACACACCGAAATCACCGCTAAAATTATTGCTCAGCTTGAACAGAAAACTAGTCCCTGGCATAAGCCCTGGCAGGAAGGTGACACAAACGCCTCTTATGAGCTTCCGGTCAACATCGACAGCGGTAAGCGCTATAAGTGCATTAACATTCTGAGCGTAAGGAAACGATCAAGAAAGGATCCAAAGGCACAACAGTTGTCTATTAGGACTTCATCGAAAAGCAGAAAGAAGGTAAGGAGGAAGTCGATAAACTCCCTTTCCTTAAAACCTGTACGGTCTTTAACAGCTCACAGCTGCAATCCCATAAAGAGGCGGATCCCCTTCGCCGTCCTGCTATTAATTTCGAGCAGATCTAGCACATCGACGGTTTCATTGATAAGACCGGAGCCAAAATAACCTTTGGCGGTGACAAGGCTTATTACAGTGGAACAAATGACGATATCAAGATGCCGGATCGCAATTTATTCATCGGTACCCCAACTCAGGCAATCACAGAAAGCATCTATGCAACACTTGCGCATGAGCTGACACATTGGACGGGTCCAAAACACCGCCTGAATCGTGACATGGGTAAACGGTTCGGATGATAAGAAATATGCTGGTGAAGAATCGTGGCTGAGGTGGGTTCAGCCTTCCTCTGTGCTAACTGGGGGATTGAAGACGCGCCGCGTCTGGATTATGATCAATATATGTCACACTGGCTGCAACTGCTGTCCGAGAACAAGACGGCTATCTTTCAAGGCTCCAGCGAGGCCAGCCGTGCCTTTGAATATCTGCACAGCTTACAGGACATGATTAAGCCGACGAACGATAATTGCCGTCAGTGTATTTCACAAGGCTTTCAGATGAAAAAGTGAATATAATACTACATTCGTCTTCGAACTTTGAAATAGTAACTTTTTGACAATAAGCATGTTATAAAAAAATTATTAATAAAACAGAAAGCCCCAGACTTAAATAGTCCAGGGCTTATCTTAAAAATACTTAATTTTAAGAGTCGAATCACTTGCTAAGCTATTACCAGTAGCTTACAGATGACTAAACTCGTCATACACGGTGTATGATGAATCTTTCACTTAACCATATTGATACTATGGCAGTGCCTAAAAAGGAGAATATTGGAATTCGCTCTTCCAAATTCTTCAAGAAACACCAGCCTGTATTCGAGTTTATCGGATACATGGCCAGGACGGCCTTCTCTATGTTGATTTCATACATCAACGCAGATTAGAAAATCCTAACTAGCGTATGAATGCCTGCCTTCTCTTGAGGGTGGGCATTTTATATAACAAATTTAGTGTATACAATATGATATACAAAATTTATTACATTTTTATTTACAATTTCATTTATAATTTTATATACAATAATATTAATATATTTCCGATAGGGATGTTAGAAAAGTGCAAACATTCCCCTACCGTGATTTTACTCGCAAAAGTGGAAGTATCTCAGAAATTGAAAAAATATGTAGATTAACGGATTATTATGTTAATCAGCTTTACGGGAGCAAGTGAGGTGCTATGAATATTTTCATCGCGGAAAAATCCAAAACCACTTACTCTAATTTGTTAATAACTTCAACTGGTACTTCACCCCTATCTATAAGGTCCTTGAGTAGTTCCTGATATCCTGCAGTGTGTCCCGAGTAATGTCGTAAAGGTGCTCTATCAGAAGATAGGACACTGAGTAAGTCCTTAATTTTATCGATATATCCCAGTTGAATTCTCCAAGCCTCACTTTGGGCGTTAGAAGGTAGTTTCTCGACTCGATCGATTTCTTTGTACAAGTCTCCGACAATTTCGATCCTGCTTTTTCCTTTTAGACTTTTTAAGGTTCTGTCAAAGTTGCATAGCCGATATGCTTCATCTACGTTTATGTTCTTCATTTTAATCATGTTTATTAACTATAGTGATTTAAATAGATAAATGTTCTTTACAATTGAACTTATTTGTACGACACATAAAGCATAAATGATCCACAATAACTACAACATGACTAAGGGCATGCCAAGGACATCCAACGATGGCAAAGCTGTTAGCCGAAAATACAACCTAGTTGCTCTCAATATCGAATGCGCTTTTAAGATGGGGCACAGCCTCAAATTCAGTATGCCAGATTCCTACTACCTTTCGTTCATCACTAGAATAGGCCAGAATATTTACGAAGAGTGCCAGACCTATGCAATATCTTAATATCCTTCCCAGCATAATGAATTGCTAGACTTAGATGATTTTAATTGTCGGTAAGACTAATGTAAGATCGACAAAATACAGCTGAGCGCCAGTATATTTCCATGTTTCAAGTACGCGAAAGCTCTGTAAGCTTGGTAAAATGTGTCATTAAGCACAAACCGCGCCTATTAAACTGTTTACGACCCACCGGCATAATGCTCCGATAACGACTTTTATTAGTCAATCACTTTACGGATTACCCTGTACTCATCGGCAGCCAGCACATCGATCTTGCCATCAGTAGCCATATGGATCTGGTCACGAAACCGTTTCACACGCGAAAGCATCGGCTCAATGATTGTGTTACTGTGACCTACGAAATCATACAAATCTTGCTGGCTTGCAGGAAGCTTGTATCCACGCGAGCTGCTGGCAATCAGCACACCCGCGTCCCGGAGCGGGGCAATCACTTTCGTTTGAAAATAATGAAGCGAAACATTCTTTCCCCTTCTGGCCCTGATATGCTCCATGAGCTCAAAGCTGGTGATATAACGGGTGGGGCTAATATGACGAAAATGAAAAAGCAGGTAGCTCAGGCTGCTTACCTGGTCGATGGCCTGCGGGGCCTTGTCAGCTGATTTACGATGAAGAAAATCATTGGCCAGCTTCACACTAAGCTCGGACAAAAGCGGATCGAAGCTGGGTCCTGGCTGCGGCTGATTAATCAAATTATGCGCAAAGGCATCCGGCCAAAACCTGATGGTTAAGACCTTCCGTTTAAGGATTTCTATGAACTCCCCTCTTTGATCAGTGATTACCGTTTCATCATAGCAGCGCGCGAGCGTCCCTGCAATAAAATGAGCGAGCTGGACAATCGGACTATCGTCAGAGGCCACAAAGCCAAAGGAGGATTCATTGAAAAGGTTGGCAATATGGTTCTGCTGCACATAACTAATAAAACCTTTCATGAAGGTCTCATCCCCGGTGCGGCCAGCGACCATTTCCAAATCTGGAAAGATCCGGAACAACTCCCGGTCAGCCATTCCATGCAGGAACTTGAAAAAGGAGCCTCTGTAGCGGAGCCCCTCCCCTATCAATTGTCGCTTATCGACGATAAGTGAAAACACCTGGAAGGGCAACTCTTCCAGGTCTTCCAGCACTTCTTTCCTTTTAAGATGGTTATTGCCGGTCTTTTCTGAGTCAATTTGTCCACCATCAAAGTGACGCTTGCTAATTGCCCCGAGTACTGCCAAAACCTTTTCGACGTCTGCCTTGCCGATGATCAGGGCAGTCACGATGAAATGGGTTGTTGGCAAGATCCCAGATGGGCCCTTTTTGGAAAAGTCCAGTGCGTTGTTGCCCCACTCACTTAAAAAGGCTGTATGATGATGCATAATGGCTTAGGCCGGAGATCGGCAAAAGTGATTAACGTTTAGTGCTTAACGGCAAGGAAACCTTTGATTACTCTGCGGGCTGATCAGCTGTTTGCTGACTATCCTTTGGCCTGCGTCCCCGCGGTTTGCCGGTATATGGCGCTTTTTCAGGTGCCTGCTCGGGTAAGATCTCTAAGGCGTAACCAACTGAGCCTTCATGCTGAAAGATCGAAGCGGTGAAAACATATTTTTGATTGCTGTAATCAACGCCTCCTTTGCTTAGGATCAATTCCAGTGGCAAAGAGTAGCCACGGCCGGAGCGTGTAATTGAAAAAGCACCATCCTGATCTGTCGGGACCAGGTAAAGGTTTTTGATCTTGCGTTTTCCATCATCAGTTCCTACCAGGAACCTGGTTGTATCGGGTTCAATCCCCAGCTCTTCGATGGCCACTGATGGGAATACAATTTTGCCGGCAGCGGAAATATAGCCTTTGGGAAGTGATTTTGCCGCTGCTTTCTTGTCTGCTTTTTGCTTATTTTCCTGCACGGAAAAGAAGCGGATATTTTTAGCTTTCATTAATGGGTTTGGATTGGTGAATAACGGAATGTGCAATATATAAAGCAGATGCCAAACAAAATATAATTTCGTCAAAGTGGTCCCTGCATAAGCTGTCGGTCCAGCCATCTGTTTAGCAATTACTGATCGGTTTTAGGCAGCGGCTTTGATTGGGCAGGCTGGCCAGATTACCAGCGTTAAGTCAAGGATAGGACAGTCAAATGCAGGCTATTTTGATCACTCGTCAATTGCTTTTGAAGCCTGTAAGCAACTAAATGGAAAAACAGAAATTGAATAATTCACCGAATCTGTCGCGACTTTGAGTTTACAAAGGGTAGGTAATAATACTGAGGATTTCAATTGTCAAGCGATCCTTGACAGTTCACCCTACAGATCTGCAAGCTCCTGCAATAAGCCCACGTGTATAAACAGGGAGGTGCTAGCCATAATTACATCTTCTTCTCCCATCATCAAAGACACACCACGCTCGCCAAAATTAATAAGCAAGGGCTTTTCCATTTTCAAGCCTTCGGTAAGCAAGTCAATCGTAATCGGCGTGGAAAGAGTAGAGTTTTGTTTCTTCAAAACCCCGCTTAGGTATTCATATCGCGCTTCTACTGACTCCAAGGTTACGGGGTCAATCAAGGAGGCCAGGTCCTGGGTTTTATCAAACCAACTTATATCATCGGATTCTTTTTAATCAATTAGGCGTAAGCTACTTAAATCTAGGCACGTACGCCCTTTCAGTTCCTAATATTTATAAAATTACATGATCATTTGCCATTAATAACGTGCTAGGAAGAAAAAGATAAGGGTTGCGTTGAAGCTGGCCAGAATCGTCAGCATATAACTTACAACTCAACAACAAAAATATAGACATAATATTACTATTTTTAGATTTAATTTCGACATCATAAGACGATAAAAAACACCACGAATGTCAAAAGAAGCCTTATTTGAGTTAATACGAACAGATGACGTAGTGCTTTGGGCTGGATCAGGATTATCCAAATATGCTGGTTATCCAACGGGAAATGAACTACGCGACACAATATTCAAGCAAATAAAAGAACCAGCTCTACAAGGAGTAAGCAAACAGTTAAGTCTTGATTTGATTGCACAAGCACTCCAGGACGAAAACCAATCAAAATCGAAGTTAAATAACTTTCTTATATCAACATTCAATAGAGAATCAAGACATAACAAAACACACAAAAAAATAGCGAAAATACCGCATTTTAAGACAATAATAACGACAAACTACGACAAGCTATTTGAACAGTGTTACGGCTCCAATATACGTGTCGCAATTGAAGAACAAGACCTTACATATCTCGATCGAACAAAAGTCGAACTATTTAAAATTCACGGTTGTGTTTCTCGACCTGGAACATTTGTTATTACCAAGGATGACTATCTTGCCTTTTTTAAAGCAAATAAGGAGCTTACCCCATATTGGACAGTCGTAAAAGACCGAATAATTAGAAAGCCGATTGCATTCATTGGGTATGGACTAAGTGACGACAACGTAAATGTAACAATAGAAAAACTTACAGAAATATTAGGTGACCATAGACGAGAATGCTATTTTATATCTCCCAATGCTAGCGAGCAGTTGGTGAGAAAATTAAATATTAAGAAAATTAACTACATAAACTTAACAGGTGAAAAGTTTATAAATGAATTGATTCAGAATATAAAAGATAATATTCACCTAGACTTCCAAGAACGAAAGGTAAGCAGAGAAATATGCGAACAGTTCATATCTAACTACGGGGTCTCGATTGAAACGAAAAGAACAAATAAAGGAACACAATCATATTTTGTTCCGTCAAAAACAAAGTCAATGTTTAACTTTCGGTTTTCAACCAATCTCGAAACTGGAAAAACAATTGATGACTACCTCAAATCCGGAAAAATAGAGAGCCTACTTCTTCCTGGCAATCAGGTCAAAGATTTTGAAGGCACATTAAATGGAATAAGAATTTTCGAAACACTACAAAGTTTTCTGATAAGCCCATCACCAATGAAGACAATAAAGGGTGATATAAGGTTTGAAAACGGAATAGAAATAGAAAACGTATTGATTGAAATCTACAAGTCGGATTCATCAATATCTTCGAAAATAAGCAAGAATGGCATAGTGATCACATTAACGGCTAAATTAGAAGACATAGTAGAAGCTAAAGGAAAAATACATTTTCACACCGATGTGGTACATAAAGAAAGGTGCGGCACGGTCAATGAAGAAATTGAAATTCATTCATTACTCACAAGCTTCGGAGGCCAGGAATCATTTGAAATCTTTGAAGGAGGTAAACCAATATTTAGAGGTCAACTCAATGGTAGCCATCCGAACTTTGAGCATTGGTTAGCAATACTAAATCACTTTAAATCACTTAAAGTGATAGAAAAACACTATAAAAAATCATTTTCAAATATAGAATATGAGATAGATGAAGTTGGTGCCAGATGTGCCGAACTAATACAAAAGTTCGTATGTGATTCATATATTGAAAGTAAATGGGAGGACGCAATATCAATAAAGTTAACACAAAATTCTACCGAGGAACTAAAAACGCTAAACGATATAAATCCGCACCAATCAATATATATATTTGACACACGACTTCATAAACTGTATCTCCACGGTCAAGAAATTGAAAGTGGATATATTACATATGTTGTAAATGCCCCGAAATTCTTAACACATGATATCTACCTTGACAGCAATGGCCATAAATGCTGCAAGCTTATCAGTGAAACAAACACCCGCCTCACTGTTCTGTCAAAAGAATTCAAAGGACCACCCCAAGAAGACGATGATAACATCTATGTTACCTTATTAAACGGTTAGTTGTATTAGAAACATCAAGGCTCATTGGGAAATGAGCCTCATATACAAGTACAACGGTCCTCTTATGGAGCTCGCAGATGGCAGTAAGCCAATGAAATAAAGGCTTCAAAGGTTATCTACATCGAAAAAGGTGACGAAAACTTTAACGAGTCAGAATCAGATCGTTATGCCGCTTCCATAGATACGTACTTGAAAAATTTCTTTTTAAGATATAAATAGTACAGTATAATTTAGTATGTCAGCCTGCCATGGCATTTTAAGAACGTCCGTTTGTAAAATGCCATAACACTCCTATAAGTGAGTTATTAGCATTGTTCTGCAAAGCGTTCTATCGCCTGACTAATAGCAACGACTAATGAAGGATTGAATTTTATTTGGAATTACTATCTGAGCGTCAATAAGTTAATGTGATAAGGAACTGATAATTTAGTTCGAAGCCAGACTGGAAACAGATAATTGTTATTTGAAAAGTCTATGTTCAAATTTGTTCTTCTAAACGGGATAAAGCTTCTAAAGGTATTATCTTAGATCACACTAAAAATATATTATGGAACCTATAACAACTACTGCTGCTATCTCGGCCATTGTTACCTACTTGGCGAAGAAGCTGAAGGATAACGACTCTGTCCAAAGTTTTTTTGAAGATTTTACAACTGCTACAGTCAACTGGATTAAACCCATTTTTATCCAAGATGATGGTACTCCCAAAGATGTTTTGAAAGACTTACAAAAAAAACCGGACAGTATAGTAAAACAGGATTTCGCTAAAAGCGCGATTGCTAGTGCGTTAGAAGATAATGTGAATGCAGATGCATTGTTGCAGGAATTAATCAATCAGCTTCAAAAGAACGATCCCAAAGCGCAATATGGCAATATCATCACACAGCACCATTCAGGCAGTGGTGATAATGTAGGAGGCGATAAAACAGTAAATTAAAATAAGTAAATCGAATGAGTGCAATTCAGCAAGATCATAGTGGCTCTGGGGACAATGTGGGTGGGGATAAACACGTGCACAACTACCATTTCGGATCGGAAGCTCCGGCACATTTATCAGGCGTAACTTTCCTAAGCTCAGTGCCAATACTTTTAGAAAACGTTGTCATTGGTCGGGAATCAGAAAGTGCCTTTCTTGCTTCGTCAATAGAGTCTGAGAATGCAAGAGTATGTATTACTGGGATAAGAGGAATTGGAAAGACAAGCGTTATTAGACATGTCGTAAATTCTCATTTATCAGATTTTAAATATGTTGCCTGGCTTAATTTTGGTAATGATAACATAAAGGCCGAACAGATTATTGCTAGTCAAATACGTATACCTGCTTCCGACTCATATTTGCTTAAATTGAACAGGGTACCAACTCTCAACGAAATAACGACTTACTTTGTTGGTTTGACTGGAGAGAAAATCCTTGTCATTGAAAATATTACTTCATTCCACATAGCGGATATTAGCAGGTTTGCAGCCAGACTTGTAGGGTGGAAAATTATCGTATCCTCTCATGTTTCGATAAATGGCCTGAATGGGTTTATTGCTAAAAGAATCGCTGCCTTATCTGTTAGCCATAGTCAAGAGCTGTTTCTGAAGCACTACAGCTATCATGATACCAACTTAATTAATCGGTTAATAAAGAAGGTTGGCTATCATACATTGACTATTGAAATTATCGCCAAGACCTGTAAATACTGGCAGAAAGACTATCCAATTGAAGAGTTGTTGCAAAAAATTGAAAATTCAGGCCTTCAAGAACTTGAGGACTTTACGGGAGATGATATTAATGTGGATCATTCGGTTGAAGAAGTTGAAGGATTAATTCCCTACTATGATTTGCTGTTTGATTTTAAGAATTTAGAAACCAAGATTGAAAAAGAGTTACTTATAAATTTAGCTGTTTTACTTCCAAATAGTTGGACTGAGGATATAATTAAAGATACCATAGGTATTTCCTCAGATCGTGAGGATATTAAAAAACTCAAAACGACGATTAAAAAATTCAACAATATGGGCCTTATCTATCTCGAAGATGGGCATATAGAGATGCATCAAACAGTTCAATACTTTGTTCGTTACAAATTTAAACCTACTTCTGACGATTGCAGACATCTTATTCAATTGTTACAAGACCTAGTCGTTTCCAATAATAAATTTAAGCCAGTAGAAAATCTTGCTATTCTTCCACATGCTGAAAATATTATAACCATTCTTAATGAAGACAATAGTCCTGCGTTAGCATCCTTAGAACTCGCAGTAGCCATGTCATTCAGAATTATTTCTCTTTACGATAGAGCTTTAGCTCACATTGAACATATAACTGATCGCAATAAGGATCTTCTCAACTCTTCTATCAACCCTCATTTTGTATGGGAATTCAATATGCAAAAGGGCCATATATATAAGCATGGATTCTTTAAAGATTGGTTCAAGGTAGGATTGGAATGTTTTACGAAGGCACAAACTCTTAGTACTCGGATTTTTGGCAAAAAAAGTGAGCAATTAGCAAATTGTTATGGTGAAACCGCAATTTTATACATAAAAAAGAAAGATGTTATCAATGCGAAAAAATATTTAGATAAAGCATACCTAATACATAAGAAGCAAGAAGAAAATTATGGAATAAATATTGCCATGTATTATTCGCATTTAGGTGACATAGAAAGAATTAATAAACGTCCCAACAACGCGATTTTGCAGTTTAAAAAAGCCGAAAGTGTTTTTTCAAAATACCCACCTCAAGCAGACAGTACAAGCGATAGAAGATTCGTTGCCCTAGTCAACTATAAACTTGCCCAAGCGATGATCATTCGGGGTACTGATGTTGATTTTGAATTAGCTAAGAGCCATTTGGAATTTGCTAAGAATGAATACCTAAGTTTGTTTGGAGATATCCATGAAAATCTGATTGAAGTCGAACGCCTTTTTGGTGAGCTGGCGATTCACTATGGAGATTTCATTAACGCATTGAAATGTATAGATAAGCAAACATTCATAAGTAATTCGTTACAACAGGATTTTAATCAGCATGAGGAATCATTTCGTTGGCAGTTAGATAGGTTGTATTTGAATCCAGCTGTTGAAGATTATCTGTTGGCAATTGAGCCCCATAAAATAGAAAACATGAAGTGGCATTATAGACAATTAGGTACCATTTATGTTGCACGCCTTCATCATATTTCCTATGAAAGTCCTTCTGAACTATCGCGTTGGATGCATGAAACTAACACAAGTCGGTCTGATTACTTAGCTTTCATGAAATCGATGGTATCCAAAGCCAAACACTATTTTACACTTTCCGAGGATTTTGATGATATTGAAAGACTTAATTTCCATTTTCCTGATCTATAAATGGCCGTAGATATAATTATTGCTTATTATTATATGTGCATCAGATCTAACTTTCGATCTATTTAAGATTAGCCCCCAGTCTTTGTGGGATCTACCTGGGGGAAAAAACATTTTTACCTTATGAGAGACTTTATAAGAAAACAACGCTTAGGGCGAGTAATTGACTTTACTCCTGCAATATATAATTGCCTCAAGACCTCTATGACTTTTATACAGCAAAGGACGGAACTCAAATAATGCCTTATTACGTGGGTGACGGTGTTAATACCCAGTTTTATGCATCCAGGCTTATGACCCAGGACAAGCTTCTACTAGAACTTAAAAAAATTTATAAAACTGGCGTATGGTACCGAGGACGAGTATTTCACGGCTGTTAATAAACTTGTGCTACATAATCCCGTTCATGAATCCAAAGATGCGCCATTGTACGATGATGCGAGCATATTGTGGCGGAAAGGGGACGAGAACTAATTG
Organism: Dyadobacter sp. CY347; assembly: GCF_021502655.1. Taxonomy (GTDB): domain Bacteria; phylum Bacteroidota; class Bacteroidia; order Cytophagales; family Spirosomataceae; genus Dyadobacter. Next base: position 85,371 of record NZ_JAKFFT010000013.1, on the reverse strand, counting down.
TGTTGATAGCGGATATGATAGCAGAACAGACGGAAAGAGATAAGTTAGGTGAAGATCAATCGCAAGCTCTAAGATATGCTGGATTCGTTGTGGTTTTCTCAATTAGTTTACTAAAAATTTGGCTTTCTCCCGCTGAAATATTCTCAACTGTTTTCAACCCAGAGTCCCTATTGGCTGCTAGGGTCCGTTTGAGTTTCACAGTGGCTTCTGCATCGATGATTATTCTTGCATCTAAGAAGTGAAAAGAGTTTGTCGGAGTTAGCTCGATTCCATTCCTGACAGCAATTTTGCCTTTCTTAAAGAATGAAAAGAAACAGGAAATGGACATTTTTTCCGGCAAAAAAATTGTTACTGATACTGTCAAAAAAGCAAATAAGCCTTTGCTTTGCTAAGGAAAGACACTAAATAGCTAGGCAAAAGATAAAACTGACGCCACAAACTCGATTGGATCGCATTTTAGATTATTTCAATCAAACCCACCGCATCACCAACTTAATCTATTGCGATGATCTCCTTCGTCAAAATAATAGAATAGTACAGTTTAACGTGCCATTTGGCAATTTACAGTAATTTGTTTTGGTGTACTACTAATCTGTAATTTTAAAGTTGCAAAAGCGGCTCCGTTGGGAACTAAATGGAATAAAAATCAAATGGGACTAAGAGTACAGAAAAACCACTGTTTTCGCGTACGCTGTGAGCGACAACTGAGAGAAAAAGCGTTTGACCCTATGACACTGCAAGCCTGCAAAAATTTGAGGGAGGGTATCCTTTTAAGAGTTGAAAAGTTTTTTCATATGAACGTGTCTATCTAAGTGCCTTCGTAAAGCAATAACCTTACATGTAGTATAAACGACAACCAAAACTTATCGTGTTGTTATTATCGAAACGCTTGCGCATCTTCGTTCAGAATCTGATGGAATCACACCAGGTTGAAAGGTTTCTGTTCATTGTAATCCTGATGATGCATGGTTGTTGTAGATCCTGTACGTACGCAGGGCCTTTTAACTGTGTTACTAGTGACAAGCACCAATAAGCTACCAAATTTACATTGACTTTAAAGGCTTGAAGAAGTCGGCGAATCTATTGCTATATCCCTTTATCTGAATTGATCTGTATTCTTCCTTTGACTAAGTGTCAAAAAAGACGAAGATTTCAGCAATTCAAACGTCTCTGAAATTTCCTTTGCACTCCTTCCGGATGCCAACAATATCGTTGCTTCCTGTATAAAATCAGCATCATAACTCTTTTGGGTCTTGATACCTTTTTGAACTCCCATTCTGCATCATGTTGTGCAAAAATGTGTGCCGTTTTGGAGCCACCTCATGATATTATCCCGGAAGCGTGTAAGTCTCCCTCAGTTCTTGTTGCACTCCATGGACATGCTCATTTACTCAGATGTGTTAGGCAAAATATTTTTCTACTTGCCTCCATTCTTAAACGTAGACAACAATCTTTCGGCCAATCTTCTGTCAGCTGTAATTATTTCAGCTTGTCCCTTTAATCCATTTCTGTATGGTAAAAATCGCCCGTATCTGGTCTTTAATTTGTTCGGCAGGTCTATGTATCCCCAATAAGTGCTATCCTTCCCCGGTGTTACTGACAACCGAGATAATTCCCCTTCAACCATGCCATATTCCCGATATGGAAACCCATCGAGTTTGATTAGAACCGTTTGCCCTTCTTTCAATTTTCCCATATTCATCTGAGGTATTTTTATTAATCCCTGAAACGAGCTACTTGCCGGTTCAACCGTCATAAGTTCCTGCCCAGCTGTTAAATGTTGCTGTTCTTGCCAGGGAGCCGAAAAAGAAATTTTACCTGCAACAGGTGCGGTGATAATATATCGTTGCTTCCAGTTATCTATACTGCTTTTTAGGGTTTGAAGTGATTGTAAAAAGCCAGTTTTATGTTCCTGAATAGTATTTTCGAGTTCCAACATTTCCTTTTGTTTGGCTGTTTGTGCAGACCTGTTTTGAACAATAGAGGAAGCGAGGTTTTTAACCGGCATTTCCCGAGAAAGCAGTTTGGCTTTTTCACGTTTATATTCCATTGGCGAAATTACTTTGCCTTCATGTAACTTTTCCTGAACCTGAAACTCATCCTTTGCTAATTCATAGTCTTTATCTTGCAATACCAGTTGCTCGTAAATAATCTTGCCCATAGCAATCAGATCGTTTTGATCATCAATTAGAAGTTTTTGTTTCTGTAAATAAAATCCCCCAGCCAGAAATGACTTTAATTCTGTAAGCTTTTGGTTGAAGGTTTGAAAATCATTCTGTACTTCGCCAATTCTTGTATATGGCGTTATCGAAAAGTTTTGAATTGACGACCAGCGCCGATTGGGAATCGTTTTTTCAATTTTCTCCATTTCATCAGCCAATCGCAAAATTTGTTCATGCTCTGCTGTGCTTTCTGAATAAGCAATTGCTTGACCCTTTGAAACTTGCGCTCCGTCCTTTACAAGAAGTCTTGTTAATTTCCCCTCCGTTCTAACGACAATCGTACGTGGCGCATCTGTGGATGTCAGTGTAAAGGGCGCCATAACAACGTCCGGATAGCGTATCCACCAGCTTCCGAATGCAAGCATTACCAACAATACGAAAAATAATGTAATTCCCCAGTTAACCAACCAATTCGGCGGACGACTGATGATTTCATGCACTTCTTCGGAATGGACTTCGGGAAATACACGTGACAATGAGCGCTTGGACATACTATTTAATTGAAGCCCTTGGATAAATCATCAACTTTACGCAAAGAAATACCTTTATTTTCCAATCCTCAGTATTGTGTAGTTTATATAGAGAATTGAAGTGAAATGGGTTTAGCTCTTACAATTATCATTTGGTAAAAAGTGGCATTATTCATCTTATTTTTTAGCTTTTGGTTAAGATCATTGTCATAGTGATCGATGGAATTCATAATGTGATGGCATACAGCCACCCTTAACCGATTTCATTTCTAATCTTGTTAAATCGAACTCTCTAAAACTTGAAATACTCACCTTCATGTTGAATTATTTTTAAATTTAAAATATTGCATCGATACAAAGCAAATTATCAAACCGCTAGTTCAAGCTGATTACTGACCAACTCAAAATATTTTCCCTTCGAGTTTACCAACTCGGCATGCGTTCCAATCTCCACAATTTCACCCTTTTCCATGACTACAATCTGATCGGCGTGCTTTACTGTACTTAAACGATGCGCTACAACAACGACGGTACGACCTTTGAAAAATTCTTCAAGATTGCTGATAATAACAGCTTCATTGTTGGCGTCGAGTGCATTAGTTGCTTCGTCAAAAAGAAGTAACTGAGGATTTTTGTATACCGAACGGGCTATCAGTATCCGTTGTTTTTGTCCCTGACTGATACCATTACCTTCGGCGCCTATTTTAGTATAATAACCTAACGGAAGTGATTCTATAAATTCATGGATATTGGCCACATGTGCTGCCTGGTACAATCTGTCCTGGTCAATGACTTCGTCACTCACTGCGATATTGCGGGCAATCGTATCAGAAAAAATAAACCCTTCCTGCATCACTACCCCGCATTGTTTCCTCCAGGCTTTGTGCGAAATATATTTTATGTCAAGTGCACTCCTATTTAACGGTTGAAGCAATATGTCTTTGACACCCTTTAATTCGAAATCCAGTTTTGCGGTCTGACCCTTTTGCAGAGATATATACCCATTTTGAGGTTCATAAAACCGAAGCAATAATTTTAATAACGTTGTTTTACCACTGCCGCTGGTTCCCACAATTGCAGTAGTTTTTCCGTATGGAATGGTGAGACTAATATTTTTCAAAACCGGTTCATTTCCCGCACCCGGGTAAGTATACGTAATATTATCTAAGATAATACTTTGGTCTTGGTCCCAGCTTTTTCTTTTTGATTCATCCCTTGGTTCCTCGTCTGCGAGGCTATGTACTTCATTCAATCTTTCCAAACTAATTTGCGCATCCTGCCAGGATTGTAGAAATCCGATCATCTGCTCAACAGGAGCGTTGATCTGACCCAAAATATACTGGACGGACATCATTCCTCCTAATGTCAACTGGCCATCTACTACGGCTTTTGCCGCTAAAAAGGTGATGAAAATATTTTTACTCTGATTAATTAAAAGTGCCCCTGCCTGCTGGAATTGAGATAAAGATAAACTTTTTACATTCCATTTAAAAAGCTTGGCTTGTGTTCTTTCCCATTCCCATCGCTTGGATGTTTCTGCACCTGATAGTTTAATATCTTGCATTCCCTGAATAAGCTGCACGATCTGGCTTTGGTTGCGTGACGAAACATCAAAACGCTTTGTATCCATCTTCCGGCGTTGTCTAAGGAATAATATGACCCAGACTGCATACAAAACGGAAGCGCCAACTGCTACTAAAAAAATAGACAAATGGTAATAAGCTAGCACAAAACCGAAAACAACCAGATTGAAGAGAGAAAACAAAACACTCAATGTTTGTCCTGTAAGAAAGGACTCAATCCGGTGATGATCACCAATCCGCTGCATGATGTCACCGAATTGCTTTACATCAAAGAAGGAAAGGGGCAGCCTCATCAGTTTAGCAAGAAACTCAGATAGAATCGTGAGGTTAAGTCGTGTGCTAATGTGCAGCAAAATCCAACTGCGCAAAAAATCGACCGCTGCTGTGCTGCAAAGCAAAACCATTTGTGCAGTAAGAATTAGATAAATAAAGGGTATATTTTGTGTACTAATTCCCACATCCACAACCGATTGCGTGAGAAATGGCATTAGCAACGATAATCCGCTGCCAACAAGCATTCCCAGCGCCAACTGAACAACCAGTTTTTTGTATCCCCACAGATAGCCTAATAACTGACTTAACTGCAAACCATTTACTTTTTCTCCTTCTTCCTCGTAAAAGCGCGCAGTGGGCTCTAATAACAAGGCCAATCCTTCTTTTTTACCGTCTATATTCCCGGAAAGCCAATGTTTTTCAAATTCGTAAGCCGTATAGGTAATAAGACCCATGGCTGGATCCGCAATGTGAAAAATAAACTGCTTTGTACTCGATTTATTTTCTACAGTTGGGGCGTCTTTCTGGTGGCCTACAGAATCCAGATAAAAAGATTCCAAATCAGCAACCGGTTTTCGCCCTCCCCAAATTGCGGACAGGAAGCGCCGGCTAACCGCAGATTTCTGTCCGCTGACAGCTACTAAAACCACAAAATGATTTTGTCCCCAATGCAACACGCAGGGAAGAGGCGCTTCGACAAACAATTTTTCCAGAGTTACTTTTACACCAATGGAACGAAATCCTATAACTTCGGCCGCTTCTGCAATACCCAGCATTGACACTCCTTCACGGCTAATATTTGCTTTTTCCCTTAAAGTTTGGGCGGTGTAATGCTTTCCATAGTGTTTGGCAATCATGCGCAGACACGTTGGCCCGCAGTCCATTTGGTCGAGTTGGTTGTAGTACGGAAAGTTCATACGTCAGATGCGTTGTACAAACTTTCAGGTTCAGTATTCTTCAACCAAAGTTGAGGTTGCCAACCGTGATCGTCTATTAAATACCTTAACACCTGTTCTCGTTTTTTTAAAAAATCATATTTTATCCAGGAAGCATCTCTATCCCGACCATACATGATTTTTAAATTACCCGTTGATTCAATATCGGTCTGTTTCGGTACAATTGTTTTTATACCCATCTTCAAATTTAGCACTGCAGACAAATGCATATCCTCAGCTGTATCCAAAGTAAAAGGGGGAATCTGCCATAAATGTTGAACCCAGTGCTTCTGAAAAAACCAACTGTTACATCCAAAATCTACTATGGTATTTTCTGGACAGAAATTCCATGAATAGCGAGGACTTACATCACCATAAAAAAATCTGCTAGTGTTTGTTGGTTGTTCTGGAAAATAATCTCCGTTGGGAATTATTCGTCCTGCACTGGCTATAATTGCATTTTGTTCAACACACATTTTTTTGCTCATATCAAGCCAATTAACTGATGGTATAACATCGTCGTCCAACACCCAAACAAACTTTGACGTAACATATTGCGCTAACGAAAACCGTCCAAAATATTTTAGATTCACAGCTGAATGAATTAAAGAAACTTCTGGATATAGTTTCAAAATGCCTTTAATATTAATATGATCGGCACAATGATAAACCCAAACTTGGCAAGGTTTTTGCATTTGATTTGATAGTGCATTTAGTTGCTCGGCTAGATGGCCTCTCTTCCATACCGTGAGAATCACGGTCGTATCCGAATTTTCATCCAACAATTGATTAACAGGTCTTTTCTTGAAATATTTACCGCTTAAAACCCTGTCAATAACTTTCTTTCCGCCATTAAGACAGGCTAAAAAGAAATATTTTGTTCCAAAATTCAAAGACATATGCTAATATTAACCAAATTTCAGCAAAAAGTTATTTGTAGTAATGAGAGCCTTTCAAGATGTAAGCACGTACACTAACTATGATAAATGAGTTTGACTCCCCTTGCATTAGATGATTAGATCTGACTTACTACGCAGTACAGTAGTTTCATAATACTATGGCGACATAAATGAATTACAGAAGTCTGCGGCCAATTCTTTGTTATGAGGGTTGTTAGGATAATCTAGATCCGCAATTGGATACCTTTCAACATCAGTGGAATAATCTTCTGGCAATATATCATTTCTTCTTACTAACAACATTTCCAGTACATCTGGTAATACCATGTCCTCCTGATTATTACTCATAAAATTGTACAAAACAAAAGTGCCTCCATAATTATTGCCGTGAATATGTACGACTTCAAAATCTTGCTTCAGTCTATTTAATATCTGTCCCAGGTCGCGAAGTCTATTTTTTAGATTATGCCATTCAATTATAATTTGTGTAACATTTTGCAAATGGATGTACGTAGAATCATCTAAAAAGATGTCATATTCAGCATTCTCTATATCCATTTTTAAAAGTAGTCGCTTATTTGTAAGGCCATACTTCTCTATATGACATCCCAATGTATTGTACTTAGTTTCTCCTTTCGTACTTATTCCCTCGTTGACAAAATGGACACCTTTGGAATTGAGCTTTTCTAACTTTAACTTCCAATCCTTTGCCCAATAAAAATATTCTGTAGCTCTTCTTAGCTGGAATTGGAAGATTAGCTGAAAGAGAGCCGATCTATCGATAATTTGTTCGCCCTTTAACATAGTTGGATCAAACATAAAAACTTCCTTTCCCGTCTGCTCATTAAATTTTTCCTCAAAGTCAGTGTCCCATCCAACTCCGTATGCAAGAAGAACATCAACGCTATCCAGGTTTTTCCCATATACTACATATCCACCATCATGCTTTTTGCCGATTCTAATCTTGCCCTTTATTGAAATAGGCCTCAGGAACTCTATCTTATTCATATTTGTGTTAGCCTAACATTTTATAAATTAAAGCATAATAAAGTTGTCGACGATTAAATTCATTTTTCAACTTATAATCTAAGCTACTCAATTTTGTCGGCTTATTCGCCAGCATCGTAAATATCATGAAATTTCATTGCTTTCGACCCTATCAACCTTTGAATGGAGTAATTTACCAGATTATCGAATCTCATGTATTGCAGAATACCTATAAATTCTTATCATTTTAAAAGGCAATTTGTACGGCAACTGGTTACCCGGTAATTGTGCTTACAATTCATAAGTCTTTCATTTTACTATTTTTTGCAGTTTATACTGTCATCAATAGATGAATAGATAAAGATAATCTCATTAGTGTTGAAACTATTTTTAAGCATTCGATTATATAGACACATAAAATACAAAAAAGCAACAAAACCACTCTTGACAACGAGTGCCATCCCTTAATCTGTTAGCCAGAAAATGAATTCAAGAGACCTTAACGTTAAGTTAACAATTGATTTAGAGTTTGTTCACATGATCTACTTTATTTATTAGCAGTGAATCTTACACCCTAATATTGCTGGTAGATTTTTGCCCTGCTGTGTTTTTTTAGTCTTTCCGAAAGAAACTCAAAGAGTTCAATATCTTTCGTCTCCAAACTCACTTCACTACCACTGTATGTGAGGTAGTAAAGACTTACAAACGAATCTGGGTTACGCTTGATATAGGTTTTTGTGAATTCATTAAATAATTTCTTGTTTTCCGTTTCGAGCGTATTTCGTTCTATAATTAAGGTTTTGCAAGAGTTGTCTTTGCTAAACTGATTTTGTTTTTGGCACTGTGAAAGCAGACTATCTAGCTTTATTATCGGAACGATGTACAAATTATATTTTTGCTTTTCTATTTTGTTCAATTCATTAGTTTCGGGTGAATTGAATACTAATGATTCATAAATATTCTCACAATTTAGATCAATTGTTATATCATCATCCCAAATAAACAATAACGCTCCTTTTGATTTACCATCTCTGAGCAGGTAAGTGTTCATTTCTGTATCACTTCTTCGAAAAGTAATTACACCGTTAATACTTTTTTGTTTGTCAATTAGCTCTTCACTAAATGGACTATTGTACTTGTAAAGAAATAATACTTTCTCTTTACAGCTAGAATCCTGGAATGTGCCAACAATAGTGTTTCCCTGGGATCTACAAACGAGAGTAGCAAAGAGAAGAAAAATTACTAAGCTGTTTTGCACTTTCATATCATATATAATTAAAAATGTTTTTCTGGAACCCAAGTTATTCAAGTTTCAGAAATGATCTACCTTCGAATCGCTAATACATAAAAAGTGAAATATGTATATACACATATCTAATTTTTATTTATTATTTGATAGAAAGTAAATATGCTATTTACTTTCTATCAAATAATTTAGCTACGCACTTAGGCCTATTTAACAATAACTTCCAGTCCCGTTACAGGAAACTCCAGATCCTCCGCAATATAATGAGATGTAGAATTTAAGGTCTGATTTAGTCCAGTAGTGTCCTGTGAAGCCTTTTCCAGAACCTCCATGGCAATGACAAGTTGCCGAAACACCGCATCCACCTCTTACATCTTTCATCTCTGCTCTACTTAGAACAAAGGCACTAAAACTAGACATTGACATAATTTAATTGTTTAAAAGTGAATAATATATTTGACTTTCGAAAATCCTCAATCAGTTATATGGCTGTGATGATACCTGTTGACTGCCGACAGAATTACTTTTAAATCTCTTATTCTAAAAGCTATCGGTAACTTAACTCCATTAATATAGATTGTCGGAGTTTCGGAAACTGCGGCTATTTCACACCATCTTGCATGCAGGCGAAGCTGTTCATCTATTTGTATTTTGCTGTCATGAGAAGTGATCCACGTATCTGAATTTTGCTGTATATCATGATACCAGCTATCCATTAGCACTTTCTTATTCTTTATTGTAGGATTCAAAAAAGTTGATGAAATCTCCAAAGCTTTTTGAGGCCCAGTAAACACAAATTGGCATCTTATGTTTGTATTATATTCCAAAAACTGATTAATCTCATTATGCGTTTGGGAACAGGGACTACATAGCGGATTAGTTACCACAGTAACTATATCTGGCGCATCTAAATTTCCAATTGCCACTGTTTGCATATCCTTAAAGATTGGCGGCATTTTGGGTTGGTCACTGAATGCAGCCTTGATATAATGTTCGTTAAACTTCACTTTCTGTAACTCTCTCCCGACATCAAATAATTGTCCAGATTCTATTAGAGGTTTTTTGACAGCAGTCCAGATTAGCACGGGCATGAGGAATGCAAGAGATAAAATAGTAAATGTTCTTAAATCCCATACCGATTCGTACTCGCGAAAATAGATCAAAACAATTGCTGATTCCGCCCAAAGTATTACTTGAATTAATATACAAAGTACACACCATTTCTTCGCTACAAAACCCTGATACCAAACTGAATAAATGGTATAAGGTAAGGCGACTAAGCTTAATGAAGCCAAAAATTTAATAACTGAATAATTTGCCCACATTAGCGCGAAAAACATGGCTGCCAACCCTCCAACAAAGTACAAAAACCCAACTTCGGACCATGATAGCCATGAGGTTATTTTTGAAGCTTTTGATTGGAGTATCCCATTACAATTACTATTGTTGCTTAAATGGCAGATTTTTTGAAGAAAGGGATTGTCCCCGTCAAGGCTTTGCCATAATAGTAAACCGCCAACTACTATGCCTGCCAACTTAAGTCCCAAAAAGATCTCAAAAAAATGCCCAAACGATAGTAGTTGATTCCAGTTCAAACAAACAATGCTAGTCAAACAAATCACCGTTCCTAAAATCAAAAATGGGATTCTAAGCTTGTTTACAAATTGCTCTCGGCTCTTTTCTGAATATTTAATTTCACCAGACTTTTCGCTTGGTTCTAAAAGCACTGTGATGCCATTCCATTTTTGTTCAAAATCAAACATCGGTTCTTTTTGCCACCCTCTTTGGGTATCAAGCCATTCCACAGAATGTTCTGTAACCGTTTTTAATGGTGCCAGCATTCCACCATTCAGGTTTAAGTACACAAGGGATGGAAGGGGAATATCCTGTAATTGAACAGAGTTGAGACGAGTGGCCATATTAGGCACCTGCCATTCGGTTAAAGCATCACTTATAGATGCTACACTTGGGAATTCAGGGTGCATTATCAAGTCTTCCTTTATGCCCCTTGATGTTACCTTCACTTTTGTTTGCCACAAAAGGTATTCCACAGATTCCAATGCGTTTTTTTCAGTTGCATTTAATTTCATATATCAAGAATTAGCGTGATGCTCTAATCAGTAATTTTAGACTGCGCTGTACGTCGAAGGTGATAATTCAATACTCCTTCTGTTTTTACAAGCTTTGGCCGCCAGATCCTTAGCCAATTTCTTGTGGAGCGAGCGCGAAAAATTCTTCTATGATTTTCTCCTTTCTCGTATTTGACATAATCCGGTTTTTAAACATTCTGATATTCTCCCTGAAAGAATCTTTAATTAGCAATTCCTTCATTTTCTTATTCATGTCCGCACTCCTCTCATGTAGAAAAACTCCACGTAATCCTAAGCCGTGATGCTCTACTTTCAACCCATTACCATTCTGGTCATACTTTAAATCTAGGGGATAAACCAGCATAGGAACGCCATAATAAATACTCTCTTTGATCGAACCAAGCCCCCCGTGCGTGACAAATAAATCAGCATACTTTAAAACAGTGAGTTGCGGAACACGGCTAAACATATTGATGTAGTTCGGTATTTTTCTTTGGTAACTCAAGGTCTCAATCACCAACTCCGTCACCGAGAAAATTACCTCCACATTTTCGATACCTTCAATTGCATCAAGTAACTTATTCAGGAAATCGAGTAATGCCTTGTCGGAACCTTGATAGAATGTACCAAATGTGCAATAGATAAGTCGCTTTCCTGCTTTTTTCTTATTTAGAATTATAGAGAACGTGTTGTCAAATGAAAGGTCCAGTTCGGTATCCTGCCGGTTTTCGCTAATGCATAAGCCTAAATAGTGTTGATTTGGTTTGCCCACTTCTGGAGACACCTCCAGTTCGAGCGGACCAAGTATAATTTCGGGAATGTTTTCAAAAAGCAATGCACTTGTTCTGTCTGTGGCAACAGGATGCTTTTGCGAAAATCCGTCAATATTGATCAGTCTTTCAAACTGAGTTTCTATGGCCCTTGTAATCAGGGCGTCAAAAGGCCTACTAAGTAAGTATTTCCACGAAAGTTTCCTTTTGGCACTCATCCCTTTTTCAGGTCCATGGTTCTCTGTCCACTGCCCCTGATCCACCGTAGGAAAACCATTCACACGATAGGTAGATAGCATAGGGTTCAGGAATATGAACTTAATATTTTTGTACCTGGCATATAGAACCAACAAATCCGTACTATTAAAAATATCGATGAAAATTACAGATGCATTGATCCTGTCTACGATTTTAGACAATTCCTTCTGCCTATGAACAAATAAGTCATCATTACGAATACTTTTTAAAGTTTCCCATTTGCTAGCCTTATTCTTCTTTTCAAACACATATGGTCCTTCCATTCCCAACGCTACCCTAAAAGTACCGGTAGCAATAGCATTGTATCCTTGCCTTACCACAATTTCTTCCAGCACTTCGTTGGTCACTGCAAAATAAATGTCACATTCTTTGCTCAACTGATCTGCCAGGTATAATGCCGGAATAACGTGGCTCCGAATTGATGCTGGAAGGAATAAGACACTCTTTTTCATAGATAACTACATCAAAATCAGCTTAGGTTCTTCTGGTATATCTCAAAAAAATGCTTACATGGTGTTTTGCAAATAAAGGTGTTAATAATTGATTTAACTAATTTTTTCTCGGAATTGTTATTTAATTTCGACGAATAGCCATAAATTAGAGCTAAGCGGTATAACTCATCCTTACTAAGCATTATTCTCTCCTATTCTAAAATGTTTAGTCATTGACAATAAAAAGTCATCTCAGCAGCTTATAAAGAAATACATACAGAAAGTATCGTATCTCCAACTTGCCGGCACTTGTGATGATCCAATTGATGCTATTTAAAGGTGCAGAAATTAATACCTCACGTTTTTTCTGGACATCCAAATGCCAGAAATGAATGGGTTTGAATTTATAAGATCCCTTCAAATTCCACGACCTCACAGTATCATAATATCCGCAGATGCTTCCTATGCAATTGAGGGGTTTGTGCGTCAGGTAGCCGATCATCTTCTCAAACCCGTCGCATTTGAAAAATTTATGCGATCAGTAACCAAAGTATTCGCGGAAAACGCAAGTGCAAAAGAAGTCCTAGCAGGCATCATACAGGAAAATCCTCTTACAATCTCAACAGTATTACGGGAGTTTGACAATGTAGTTGATTCCACTGCCGAGTTTCTTATACTAAAAGAAGACAAAAAGTTGATACGCGTCGAAAATGGAGTGAATCGTTGTTATAGAGGCTATGAAAGATTATTTAAAGGAAATCTGGCTGGAAGATCCATTGTGACGCATATGACGATGGCTGACGGTGAGAAAACCTTACCTTCAAAGTTATTTTTCCGTGTACACAGGTCATTCATAGTAAATAAGAAAGTCATACGAGAAATTTTGGGAAATGAAATAACCATTACTGCCACTAAAAAGATTCCTACTGGAAAGACGTCCAAGCCTGCGGTTTTGGGTGTTTTCCCAACAAATAAGGCTTAAGAGCAGGAATGTTAAAAGAAACTGCTCAAACTTATTAAAGTCCCATCATATCTTAAGTACATTGTTGACGCATCTTAGCGTTTCGTTGATGGTTGGGATGTAGGTGTCCCTAAGCTATATACTTAATCCAAGTTGATCCACAACATTTGGTCTTGATCCATTTGACGTACAGATGATTGATGTTATATTAGCAAATCCGTGCAAATTTTAAAACATCTCATAAATGGACTTTAAGTTAGATCATAGTAGCTCGGTTCCCTTACAAGCACAAGTTGAAAGTATGTTGCGAAAACTAATAGACAAGCCTGAATATTTGACTGGTAAACTTCTACCTAAAGAAGTTGAATTGGCAAAAAGCATAGGGGTATCCAGAACATTGCTACGTTTGGTTATATGTAAATTAGTTCACGAAGGCCGATTGGTACGTAAAAAGAGGGAAGGAACGAAGGTAGTGGAACCAAGTGCTAAACTATTATCCAAAAATTGGCTAAGCTTTTATGAGGAGCTAGTTGCACGTAGTGTAACGGTAAGAAATTTTGAAATTCATGTTACTTGGGTCATTAACGAGGAAAAATTAGCGAATTTTTTCAACGTAGGTTTGAGCGAACAGATATTAAAAGTAGAGTTGCTTTACGGCAATTTGGAACGTCCTTTCGTCTATTCGATCTCCTTCTTTAATCCACGAATTGGTTTAAAAGGAAATGAGGATTTTACACACTTAATATATGACTTTCTCGAAAGCGAACATTCAGTGATTGCAAAAGTGTCGAAGGAGGAGATCAGCGCAAAGGCCTCAGACAAATTTATTTCCGACAAACTCGATGTGAAGCCTGGAACTCCTATATTATTTAGAAAGCGTTATGTTTTTGATCAGGTTGAACAACCTATCGAGTATTACTTGGAGTATCGCCGCTCTGATAGTATTGTTTACACGGTATGTAAATATCCCGAAACTACCGCCAGTTAGAAATTTAAGAATTGAATTAGACTATTAATTAATAGTCCGAAAATGCTAACTGCTGCTCACAGATCTGCTTCGTTGTATCTTTCTGACTCATGTATAATGGCGGCAAGACCAGGTATGTATCGAATGACCATATTATCTATGTAATAAAATGGGACATTTACTGAGAACGCTTAAATCAATTAAATAGTAAACCTCTAGTAACGATTATCAACAGACAAAAGCTCTACCTTTATGTGCTCGGCCTCTTTTATAACGTCTGTGAATCCAATGATCCTTCCAGGTGCCGTGCTAAAACGATAAGATCTTTTGTTTTTGAAAACAATAATATATAAAGGTAAAAATGATAAGATTGGGCTAACTGTCTTTAAATCACTTTTTCGGTATCGGGTTTCACCCCAAATATTAGCAATTACAATCTCTGAATGATTTTACTTGACGCCAGAGAAAGCAGAAAATAAGCACACCCCAAATAGAAAAGAGGTTCCGAGAAAGACGTATACCCACGTACTGGTGCTATCGTTGACAGCCGAGACTAATAGCGTAAAGAAAATTATACATATCACGATCAGAATTAATCTCATCTAAAATACGGAGCCTTTTCCACCAAGATACTTGTACTTCCATATTTTTCTCATAAGGTTATATAGCCTAGTTCAGAATCTTCTACATAACCAAATTCGTTAGGCCCACACCCGGCTGTTGCAGATTCAAAAATCGCTTTACACGCACTTTCGTCATCTTTAAGTTCTGTCAATTTTTTGTATGCCAGTATCATCAAAGGTTCTTTTTGAACAATTCATACTGCTCGACTTCTTTTGCATTTCTGTAATCCAGTGGTCAAATTAACGATATTATCAAGGCAGGCCGACATGCTGCCAGCAAATCAAGTTTGTGTTCCAGTCAAGCTCAAATAAGTATTGACAAGACAATCATAAATGGTGGCTTTATTCAACTTATTCTGATCTCTCAGTTCGAATTCAAAGAGCCTGTCAGTAAATTCGTCATAGACAAAGAATGACAGGGGGGCTTTGTGCGTATAAATCTTGTGCGGTTTGTTTCCAAGCCATCCCATATAGGGCGTAAAGTCGTCAAGCTTAAATTTCTTGATCTCGCCGATAAACTGATAATCTGTCATTTCAGTAATATTTCTCCCTATTTAGGATATACCAAAACAAAATCGGGAAAGAAGTTAGCCTCCGGTGTGATTGATTTAACTAACGGCAGCTTTTGCAGATTATCTAAATAGTAGGCCTGATCTCAGGAGTTGGTACGTGTGTCATCGCTGGCAATACAATTGCAATTGACAAGTGACACCGGCCTTTTTTATTACAAATAGGAAAATGCCCTTATAGGTTCCGTAAAAACGCTCGATTGAGCACAACTACGCCTATCAATCTACTCGATCAAGGCTGATTTGAAATAATGATCAACAACAACTTTATTAATCTATCACTTTACGGATAAAAAAGGGATTTGGCCATCGAAAGGCGAATCGAGTGCCTCAAACAACTTGACCGAAATCCAAGCTCACCTGATACGCACCATTTTGGTGATTGCAATCATTGAGTTAAACGATATCCAAATATCAAGCATCTCACTGATTTTCGTAAAAAGGTCAGACCGTTACCTGCATATTCACAGGCTTGATGATAACAGTCTTTATTGCCCGATACCAACGGAAAGTGAAATGCAGCGAGCACATCACTACGTCTATCGACTTTTCATGAAGAAAAACATATTGTCACTAGGCTTTCAGCTATTTGACGGGTCGGCAGGTATTGAATTTACTGTTGAGCCAAATCAGTCATGTGATACCATATTCACTAAACTTACCGTGCTGATGTTTGATATACTGAAAATAAGACGGGATGCATCTGGATACATTGAAAAGAAGTATGCTCCAATAGCTTTTCATTTCCTAAGCAGTAAACATAACATACATCACCAGCGGCGTCTTATACTGGCAGCAACTTTTTATAGGTACCATCTGCGTTAAAGACAATAATTAATGTTCCGCCATTGCCTCCAAGAATCCTATGGACCCCTTCCGTAATCTTCTCATTTGTAAATGGCCTCATACCATCTGTCCATCGGCCTTTGATAGTAGTCCTTGTATAAACACGGTCACCTATGATTTGTTCAAGGCCTTGATTTAGCTGATTTTCGTCCCCTTTTGCAGGTATGACGTTCTGCATTGAATCAGCGCTAAAAATCAAAATGATGTCCCCTTGAAAAGTAGCGAAGCGCTCAGGCGGGTTATCCTTATAACTGTCGTCAATCGATGGAATCAGCAGCCAGCAATCCTGGCCCTGCTCATTCTTGAATTCCCTAAGCATAACTATCCCTTTGTTGTTTTTCCACTCCTTTTTAACACAATAATCTATGTAATTGGACAGGATTTTCTTCTTTCTTTGATCCGTATCAATTTTAACCTGTTTAACTTCATTACAGGGCGGAAGTTCCGGGCGGGCGCTTTGAAATACAAGCCCAGTGATTGCAAATGCTAAAACTATAAGATTTCTCATGAGTAGAGAGAAGTTTATGTTTACATTTAAGAGTAACGATCCTGATGTTTATCCGAGCTACAGTAACAAACATTCCAATTGCGACATAAGTCTGTCTTACAAATATTTTTGGTTAATAAACAAATTGTGAAATTAGCTTACTAATATCCTGCTGATCAAAGTAAATTCCCATTTCTTTAAATGCCTTTACCGAAATTTTTGATAAGCACGAAGAATAACTCCGGAGTTTTTTCACAAATCCAGGATCATGTCTAATCAGTTTACTGACAAGTGAGTAAGCTTCCTGGCGGCTTTCCGACAACGACGAGGGCATGTATTGATATTGAACCGCTATTTGCTGCGCATACCATTCAGCAACACCTTCGGCCAAGACACTGGTTTTATTGGGATTATCAGCTGGATGAAGACAGTGAATAGTTTGCCGAGCGATAGAATAAATTGATTTCTTATAATTGAAACGACAATCTTCTTCCAGTTGAATAATAACACTTTTATGGTCGTTGCTTGGGTGCCAAATTGTAGAAATCTCGTTGTTTGGTGCACCCAATTCAATACCATAAAAAGTAAATTCCATTGACCTTTTACCGAACAGTCTCTCAGCTTCCACCATAAGCATGAAAAAAAAGATGCCGAACTCAACCCTTGACTTATTTCATCCCTGTTAGAAATGCGCTTGTTAAGAAAAATATCTGCTTGTGATGCCATCTGTTTCGATAGTTTGTTCAAATAAGTCGCCTTTCTGTCAATGAATATATCATTCTACTTAGTCTTGTAAGGATACCGTAGCAGGTTTTGGTGTTCGGCTTGCATTATGGTCCAATTTCGATCACCTTTCGAATAACCTTGTATTCATCGGCAGCCAGCACATCGATCTTGCCATCAGTGGCCATATAGATCTGGTCACGAAACCGTTTCACGCGCGAAAGCATAGGCTCAATAATGGTGTTGCTGTGGCCTACAAAGTCATACAAGTCCTGCTCACTGGCAGGCAGCTTATATCCACGCGAGCTGCTGGCAATCAGCACACCGGCATCCCGGAGCGGGGCAATCACCTTTGTTTGAAAATAATGAAGCGAAACATTCTTTCCCCTTCTGGCCCTGATATGCTCCATGAGCTCAAAGCTTGTGATGTAACGGGTAGGGCTAATATGCCTGAAATGAAAAAGCAGATAGCTCAGGCTGCTTACCTGGTCAATAGCCTGCGGGGCCTTATCGGCTGATTTACGATGAAGGAACTCATTAGCCAGGTTGACGCTCAGCTGGGACAGAAGCGGATCAAAGCTTGGGCCCGGCTCGGGTTGGCTAATCTGGTTGTGCGCAAAGGCATCCGGCCAAAACCTTATCGTTAGGACCTTGCATTTAAGGATTTCTATAAACTCCCCTCGTTGATCAGTGATGACCGTTTCATCGTAGCAGCGCGCGAGCGTCCCAGCAATAAAGTTTGCTGCCTGGACAATTGGGCGATCCTGTAAAGCGACGAAGCCAAAGGATGATTCATTGAAAAGGTTGGCAATATGGGTCTGCTGCACATAAGTGATAAACCCTTTCATGAAGGTTTCATCCCCGGTCTGGCCTGTAACCATTTCAAGGTCTGGAAAGATCCGGAACAGCTCCCGGTCGGCCAGCCCATGCAGGAATTTGTAAAAGGAGCCTTTGTAGCGTAGCCCCTCCCCTACCAACTGGCGCTTATCAACGATGACTGAGAAAACCTGAAAGGGCAACTCTTCCAGGTCTTCCAAAACGTCATTTCTTTTCACATGGTCATTGCCGGTCTTTTCTGAGTCAATCGTGCCGCCATCGAAGTGCCTCTTACTGACCGCTTCAAGTACTACCAGGACTGCTGCAAGATCTGCCTTATCCATGATAAGGGCGGTAACAATGAAATGCGTTGTTGGCAAGATGCCTGATGGGCCCTTTTTAGAGAAGTCAAGTGCGTTGTTACCCCACTCGCTTAAAAAGGCTGTATGATGATGCATAATATCTTAGGCCGAGAGACTAGCAAAAGTGGTTAACGTTTAGGGGTTACCGGCAAGCAAGCCTTTGATTATTCTGCGGGCTGATCAGCAGCTTGCTGGCTGTCTTTTGGCCTGCGCCCCCGTGGCTTGCCGGTATATGGCGCTTTTTCAGGTGCCTGCTCGGGTGAGATCTCCAAGGCATAACCAACTGAGCCCTCATGCTGAAAGATCGAAGCGGTAAAAACATATTTCTGGTTACCATAATCAATGCCTCCTTTGCTTAGGATCAAGTCCAGTGGCAAAGAGTACCCACGGCCAGAGCGTGTAATAGAAAAAGCGCTGTCCTGATCTGTCGGGATTAGGTACAGATTTTTGATCTTGCGTTTACCGTCATCGGTCCCTACCAGGAATTTGGTTGTATCCGGTTCTATACCCAGCTCTTCGATGGCTACTGATGGGAACACGATTTTGCCGACAGCAGAGATATAGCCTTTGGGCAGGGATTTTACCGCTGCTTTCTTTTCTGCTTTTTGCTCATTTTCTTGCGGGGAAAAGAAGCGGATATTTTTAGCTTTCATTAGTGGTTTTTTGATTAAAGGATACTGAGTATGCAATATATAAACCAGATCCCAAACAAAATATAATGTTGCCATTTTGGTGCCAGCACAAGCTTATTGAGCCAGACATTTGTTTAGCAATTGCTGGCCGGTTTTATCCGCAGCGGCTTGATGTCGCAGATGATAACCATGGCGAAAAGCCAACAATAAGTTAATTGCAGTACAGAAAAATGAAGGCCTGATTTTGTTATTTTTTGGTTGCCTTTAAAGCCTGCAAGTAAACTAAATGGGAAAAAATAGTTTTACGAGTTTGGTACTTTGGGCCGGGTTCAAATTTACAAAGTGTAGCCAATATGGCTTCATAAGGAATTTCAACTGTCAAGTGATACTTGACAGTTTAGCTTACAAATCAGCAAGCTCCTGCAATAAGCCCACGTGTATAAAGCGTGAAGTGTTGCCTATAATTACACCTTCTTCTCCAATCATTAAAGACACACTACGCTCGCCAAAATTAATGAGCAACGGCTTTTCTAATTTTAAGCTTTCAGTGAGCGTTCCAACGGTAAGTGGTGTGAAAAGCGCAAAGTTTCGTTTCTTCAAAACCAGGCCTAGATATTCATATAGCGCTTCTACTGACTCAAAGCTTAAAGGGTCAATCAGAGAAGTCGGATCTTCGTTTTTTATCAAACCAATTAAAATCATCGGATTTCTTTGAAGTAAGTAATCAGGCGTAAACTACTTAAAATCCAAGCAGCTCTACCCCTTCGGGTTCCTATCTTATAAATATTGCAATTGATTAGATCTGCACATACTGGTGCCAGCTATGAAGCAAATATGATTTGATAAAACTCTTGGTAAGGTTAGCTATCATTCTCAGTTTTGGGTACCTGCTTCCATCTGTTATAGTCCTGGTCTGAAAGGTGCTCTTTCATATACTCATCAAGGTCAAGGTCTTTTCGCTCAGCGGCGTGGCGCCTGAGTGGAAGTGACGATCGGTGGCGTTCGAACCCTTCCGCACGTATGCTCTTTGCTATTGCAGGATCCAGGCCCTCAAGCCAATCAGCAAAGTCTTCCTGACAGGGCTCAGCGCCGTGCAGATTGTAGTATAAGCGCTGACATCACCTGTACGGAACATAAAGGCCATGAAATCCCGCTGGTCCTCTGGTAATGCCGCAAGTGCTGCAACTTGCCTTGCTTGTAACACAGGGTCTCAGTGTTCATTTTTGTCTTTCATTCCCTTAACCAGATTTTCTTCAAAAGTGCAACGTTAGCTGGATAAATCAATAAAGGTGAATGTTTTTTATCACCTTTTAGCTACCGATTTTTAGGTACAAAATTATTAGGCAGTTATCATCAGATCAAAACAATGATAGGTTACGCAGTTATGCCAAAAGACTGGGCTCATTGGCTAAGACATATACCGAAGACTAAATGTCATTCCAATGACGTGGGAATGTCGTCTTGTATTCAGAATAAGAATCTGGTTTTGGACTATCTTGCAAAAAAGATGACCAGCTATGCAAACGGGGCAAAAGATCAGAGAATCCAGGATTAAGCAGGGACTTACCCAGCAGGAGTTGGCTGCGGCTACAAATATCAGCCTCAGAACCATACAACGAATTGAAAATGGTGAAGTGATACCTAGAAGCTATACCCTGAAAACAATCGCAAGCGTTTTAAAAATAGATGAATCAGAGATATTTGAACTGGTTCCACCCAGAAACGCCCAGCAGAACTCTGGCAGGCAGAAAATGATGTTAGTCTGGCTACATTTGAGTGCCCTGTTGTTATTGCCTGCTTTTCTCATCTGGATCTTTGAGAGAATTCAAAATGACGATATCAACTACCATGGTGCCGATGTGATCAACTTTCAGCTTAGCATGCTCGCTTACTTGATTCCCTGTATGCTCCTGCCGGGATTGCCCCAAATAATAGCGGTATTTACAGTGATTGTGGTTTTAGTAAATACGGTACGGGTAATAATTGGCAAGTCATATTACTATCCATTTACTATCAGGATGATCAAAACTCAAATGACCTAATTAGAATACAGTAAGCTGGTCATAAGGTCCAACATTGCACCTAAGCCATGACTGAGTCCTGAATTTGCACCGGTGCTCAAAACAGTGACAGCTGGCGGACTGCCTTACAATTCCCTCAGGGTGGTAAGAATTGCTGAAACAAGACTTCTGTTAACGTGAGATGATCCGTTAGACTCATCAATAACACGGTATTCACCCTGATCATCTTTTTCAAAAACGAGCTTCTTGCCCTCGATGTCAATTTGAAGCTGATAAGTGTACCCATGTGTGATAATCGTCAGCGGCAGTTCAATAGTTGCGCCAAGATATTCGACTGGAAGTACGAGGGGTTCATTCATACCCAAAATTAGACAGGAATGTCGGCAAGATCAAAAAATCCTTGAACAGTAAAATTTGGTTACATAAGATATACGTTTACGCTCACATGCTCAATTTTCAGGTTTGTTTCAATTAACTTGTTGAATACTTGAATAAATGAAATTTGATTTTGCAAACAGCAACATGAAACAAAATGTTGCAAGTTTAGAGACTAGTTAGGCACATCAGCGTACATTTCATTTAATTGATCGTTTTCGCGAACAAGCCTTTCTGCCGATTGATTGTATAAGCATTGCGGTGTTAAGTCGGCCTGAACGATCCAGCGAAATTGCCCAAATTAAATAAGACGTCCAGGATATTTTCGATACCGAACTATACCGTATGGCCAATGATCCTGCACTGGAAAAGCTGATTATACAGAAATCAGACGATAACTCGCTTTAATAATATAGCCGTTTGTATGAAAGTTTGAGTGCAGCTGGGACAAGTCACGCCAGATGACTATTATAGGAGCACATTTCACCTCATCTGACTTACTTGCTATGACTGCTGAAGATCAGCGAAAGGGTATTTTGGGCAGCTTGGTTTTATTAGGAATCGGCGCTGTTGTTTTGACCATCTATTCTCTTTCCGAAGGAAAATATGAGGTCTGTGCGGCCGCACTCGCGGTTATTGTCTCGGTCCTTGCATCTGGCTTTGCTTACGAGGTCGTTTACGAGGCAAAAGCATCCCAGCGGCCAGTGCTTTCCGTGGAGTTCGACTCGACCGAACGCTATATGATCTGGCAGCTTCTGGTAAAAAATATGGGTGGCAGTACCGCTTATAATATTCGGATCGAATGGCTGGAGACGAGTGTCAATGACGAGCTGCGGACCATTAAGCCCAAGGATCGGGATGGCGATGTTGTCTGCTTTTCTAAAATTACCGGCCACGACGTGATTGTTTCGCTGCCAAAGAACGCAACCTTTGCTATTTGGGTGGATGAATTCTACTCATTCCTGGATGCTAATAAACCGGCCTCTTTCCTGGCTCGCCTTACTTTCCAGCACCAAATAAGGGGTGGTGAAGTAAGGGAAGTATTTGTACCGATAAGCTTGGGTCATGGGCGTGTGCTCACTTACATTAACGAAGTAAGGAGAACGGAATTTGAACTCCAGAAGCTTCCGAAGGCACTTAATGATATCGCCGGAGAAGTCAGAAGTCTTCGGGAGCAGCTTACTCATACCAATGAGAAGGGAAAGGTGAGCACGCCGACCACCAATAAACCTAGCGATCCCCAGTGAAAAACGGTGAGACAAAGTTCATTTTAGGACATAAGCCTGATAACAGCCACATGGCCAAACATAAGGCATTGGTTTAGCCGATTTTTATCCCCTTTTGCAGGAATAACGTTCTGCATAGAGTCAGCACTAAAAATTAAAATGATGTCCCCTTCGAAAGTGGCGAAGCGCTCAGGCGGGTTATCCTTATAACTGTCATCAATCGAAGGTATCAGAAGCCAGCAATCCTGGCCCAGCTCATTTCTAAATTCCCTGAGCATAACAATCCCTTTGTCGTTTTTCCACTCCTTTTTAACACAATAATCTATGTAATCGGACAGGATTTTCTTCTTTCTTTGATCCGTATCAATTTTAACCTGTTTAACTTCTTTACAGGGCGGAAGTTCCTGGCTGGCACTTTTACATACAAGGCCAGTGATTGCAAACGCTAAAACTATAAGATTTCTCATGAGTAGAGAGAAGTTTATGCTTACAAACAGTAAAAACTAACGTTTCTGAGTTATTACTGAAAACATCCCTTATAAGGCAATGCTAGTTATATGTATGTCGCCAACCAACCTTATAGACAGGAATACCAAAAGTTGGATTAATACAAATTCAAATAATGAAATTATTCAAAATAAGTTCACTGCTAATTTTCACAGTTTTCTGGCGATCATCCTTTGCATGCAGCTGCCTAAACGATTTTGACCGGCCAATGCAGTTAGATGACCTGAAAAAGTACAATTTTATTGCCTTAGTACGTATTAATAGCGAGCAGGTTATCAAACCTTCCGATCCTAATACGATTGGGTTTCAAAGTCTTCTAAGCATCAAGGTTATCGAACAATTCAAGGGCCAAGTAACCGCCCAAATTATTGAAAATCAAGTCAATACTTCTTGTGATATAGGCGTCGACATTGGAGAAGAGTGGCTGGTTTTTGCAACGGTGCCCAATGGAACTCCTGCAATGTTCCCCTGTGACCGGAACGTCCAATTTAAAGCCAAGGATGGGCTACGGGATTGGCAGTTTCAGGGAGGTTTCCGGCAGCTGGACGAACTTCGGATATTGTACGGACATAAAACCAGATTCAAACCAGACGGAATTTATGTTGAACATTATTCTAATGGGAAAAAAGAGTTAGAAGAAAATTATGTAAACGGCCTTAGAAATGGAAAAAGAACAGTTTACTATCCTAATGGCGGCATTTATGGGAAAGAGAATTATCTAGATGATTCTTTGCAAGGCGAAGCATCTTGGTATTATCCTTCCGGGCAGCTCTACGTCCGAAAGTATTTTGAGCGTGGACAGCCCAGAAATGTGACAAAGGTTTACTATGATTCAACAATTGATCAATCCTATAAAAACTTATTAATTAGGGATTTTTATAAATCCGAGGACTCATTGCGATTTGTGTATGGACGCTTTCAAGTCAAACATGAAAATGTATTTGATTCTTTTGGGCGAGAAGTTGTCTTTCGAGAGTTTGACCGGCTTGGAATTATCAGACACGAATCAATTTATAATCCTGAACCCGGTGTAATGACCCGGATTTATTATCATAAGAATGGGACCGTAAAGGGAATCAGTTATACAAGGGATGGTAAGGATTATGGCCACTATCAGGAGTATGACGAGAACGGTGCGCCGAGCAAATCATGGGACTACGATCAAGACGGGCAGCAAATCAAGTCAAGTATCTGGATGAAAAAGTGATGTGCTAGACTAGTTGAGCCGAAAATTTTGTACGATCGAAAAAGCTGACTCTTCATCCACCTACCTGACTGGCAATTTGCCCAGCCGCCCATAAGCACTAAACATAACGCCTGTTATAAAAACACCCATATGTTACTGTTTTTAGTGTACACTTAAATTGTAACTTCTTGAATGTTAATTATTCATAAAGAAATAAATAAGAAAATCACTGCTTTTCAAACGAAAGGTTGTCGAAACATTAAGTGGAACCAAACTTGATATTTGCTATATTGGAGGTCGTTACCCGACCAAGTCAGTTACACCATGCAATCCCACAATCAACCAAAAGAGTTCTAAATTTGAAATTGAAGGAACTGGAAGAATTAGAATTAATCGAAAAGAAAATCTATCATCAGCTACCACTTAAGATTGAATACCCCCTTTTGAAGCTATCTTAAGGCAAATGAATGAATATGGGAATCAAAATCGCCCATTTTATTGAAGGCATTATTATCCTTAGTCGGACAAAAGCACTCGATTGACCATTATAAAGAAGAATCTTTTATAATGTCAATTCGGATACACCCCTCCTGGATCTGGAAACACCTGGAGGGCAGAGTTTGAACTGGTACTTAACACATGTTTGATATAATTCATCTTGTTCTGTCGGGTAAGGGCTGATCTTGCTTAAAGGCAATGATTTGCTCATATGCACCGTCCCATAGATCTATCCTTTTGTGCAACGACGCTAAGACCTCTGATTCCGCTTGCATCCATAAATCTGCTGTATCCCCACAAAGGTTGGCCGTCATTTGCAAAGCAAGCTGACTATGGTGGTCTCCGTCCACCTCAATATGGCGCTCTAAATAATATTTAAATATAGAAACGCGCTCAGGGGAATGCCTGTGTAGGTCATTGACGATCGAATGAAACATGCCCGGAATCAAGTCTTCACGTCCAAAAGTAAAAATGGCTGATAGGATATGATCTTTTCCGGCGCTGATTTGCTCAAAGGTATAATCAACAAATTGCTGGGCCTTTTGGGGCGTTCCTGCAAACCGAAACGATCCTTTTAGCTCGCCGGTCTGTTGAAGCTGCGCTAAAAAGCTTTTGATTTCATAGGTATCAGCGCCAGACTGGTCCATCGCCCGTAAATATAGCTCAAAGTGGCTGCATCTGTTTCCTTGCATATCAACATCCGATTCTTCACCCAGGACTATCTCGTTGATCAAATACCTGGTATCAGCCGACCCTATCGGAAACCAGGGAGTTGATGTGCATGTCAAACTATTCTGCAAAGCTTTCAGCAGGGACATGAAATCCCAAACCGCGTAGACATGATATTTCATAAAAATATTCAGGTCATTAAGGTCATTGATTATCGAATAAACCTTGTGGCTGATGATCCGCTGCCGAAAGGGTTCGATAGTGTGTTGTATTTCTTTAATCCGGGAATCCATCTTTTTTTGATTTATGAGCATTCTTACTTTACCCCACGAAATAAATTAAACTATGATAAGCAGAAATGAAACGGCTAGTTGCTTTCGAAATGGACCAGAATTATGGTTAGTACGATTTAACCCGGGATAATAACGCTTACCTCAACAACAATATCGCGTTCAATGCTTATAGCTCCTAAATTGGAAAGATGTTCATAATACATTATAATGACCGCATTTTAGATGGATTCAGCAGTTGCAAAATCAGTAATATTGGAAGATTTTCATCGGCACCATCATCAACAAAAAACAATTATTAGTAAAGCGGGTCTGAAAAGGGTGACCGAGGCCATCAATGACCAAAATAACTAAGGATCGTTTCATCACTTTCGGCTGTCTATCCGTTGGAACAAGCTACTCATCCCATTGCGAAGGCGGCTGATACCCCATGCAGAACGGATCCAGCAGATCTCTGGCTTGTTGAATTGATTCTAAGGAAAAATTTTTAAACACCTTACCAACTCAAATTATGAAGCCACTCACAACAACGACCAATCTAAAAACGTGCCTGTTTGCGGCTGTGATAGCCTTTATAATTTCATTCTTCAACGATGAAGATGATGATCAAACGGTAGATCCTGGAGCCGGTAACGTACCGAGTGTTGCCTCCACAGATCCCCAGTTCTCAACACTGCCCTCGTTGCAACTTTGTTGAGTACAGGCTTTTAGTGTTTTTGCTCCCAATAATGCGCCTTACACAACCGCTGCCATTACCAGCATGGATCCGCTGACAAAAGATGCATTAACACCGATCCTAACTTCACCTCTGTTGAGCGGTACTGTGAGAGCAGCCGACGTGCAAAGCGGCACCGTTGAAACAGTAAACACTAATAATAATATTTACCTATCCAAAAATGCAGATGGTGTATTCATTAATGGCAAGATCAAAGTCATAGCAACAGATGTTGCTGCTTTCAATGGCGTTAACCATGTGATTGATAATGAGTCCCGCCTACCCAATCGCTGGTGGAGATTGCGCAGGAGCCCCAGCGCTTACCTCAGCAGGCGATGGCCTGATCGTCTTTGCTCGACGAATGCGGCTTTACGCCAGCTATATACCACTACGCCGAAAGCCACGCTTCTTGCGCCGGCTAACCGTGCACTACTCACCAGTGTTTTACTTTACCACGTAGTTCCAGGCCGTGTTTTCTCAACAGATCTGCCTAATGTTTCAGGGCCAGTTGCTACCGCCAATACCAGTCAATCTGAAGGCTTGCGATTCATCGATCTCCTTAACCCAGCATGGCCAAAAGCGGTGACCCTAACGAAAACGCCATGGCAGAACATGTGTTCCGGACTTTGAAGGAAGATTCTAAATTGACTGACTTTTTCTCATTTTCATCAGCACAGGCCAGCATTGCAAAAGGCATTAACACTTATAACGCCATGCGGCCCCATGCATTACTAGGCTATTTGACTCCCCATCAAGCGCATCACCGGAACGGATCGTTGCCTTTGTAATGGTATCCGTACAAAAAATCCGTGTTGGAAATGTGCAATGCCCAGCTAGATACTTGAAAACGGGCAAACTGTCAACCGATTTCAGAAGCATATGAGGGATATTACAGGTTATTGGGTTCGCACATCTTCAACGCGCCGAACCCAATAACCTGTAAATAGACGGTCGCAGAGCAGCCGTTAGAAAAATCTGTTGTAAATGTCGTAAATAGTTTGTTGATGAAGTTTATATAGATGCAGATCAACCCTTACTTAGACACCTCGACAGTGTTTCCCTGTGACATGGATTGCAACATCTGCTTAATCTGTGAAAGTTCTTTCGCTTGTGTGTCCAGTCGATCTCCCTGCGCATCTAGTCTTGCCGATTGTCCATTTTTTTCTGCCGAGAGTTTCTCTATCAGTTGTTGCTGTTCTTGGATAGCCCTGGTAAGTATCGGAATAAGGGATATATAGTCAAGTCCCAATAATTTATCAGTGTCTTTACCTTCCCGCACCAATTGGGGTAATATCTTCCGTACTTCCTGTGCGATAAAACCGATCTCCGATCTCTTGTAATCGTTGCTGGATATCGACTCTTTCTTTTTGTAGGTCACAGGCATGAGTTTAGAGACGATCGCCAACCCTTTTTCAAGCGTATTAATCTCTGTTTTGAGGCGTTCGTCTGAAGTCACGATTTGGCCGCTGTTAAGAAACTCTCCACTCGCCTGAATATCTCCGTTTACATCCAGCTGGTAAGCAGGAAAATTTGTGTTAATTCCAACCTTGCCAGTATTGTTCATGACAGTTACCGCATTTCTCACAATATTAATTCCTTCCTCCTTCTGCCTCACCTGAATTTTAAATGCACCACCTTTGGAATCACCAACGTCGTTCATCCATGCAAGACGTGCGCCGAAAGGCACTCCGAGATTTTTATCCATAAAATCTACAAAGCCGTTTAAGTCCCCGGTGTTATTCATTATACGGACCCCGCCACCCCCAATTTGAACACTGTTGTTTGCTTCGGTAAAAATCGGAGTATCTGATTGAAAAATACTTCCCTTGGCCACGGATAGCAACCCATGAGGTGTTTTAGTTCCAATTCCTATAAAACCGTAGTCAGAGTCGATACGCATTCTTTCTGCAATCAAGTTATCGTTGGTTGCTTTTGTATTAAATACAAACGGATGTGCAGTATCTACTTGCAACCCAGCCGTCCGCTCCCCCATGTTCGCTGCAAATAAATAAGCACCAATTGCATTTGTAGTCTCGTGCCCATGCCCTACGCCAACTCTTGAGAAGGTCCCGATACCTGTATCTGTCGTACGTACTTCAACCTGTTGACTACCAGTCCCACCATGATAAAGGCTACTGGTTATATCGCTAGCGGCGTTCGGTTGGCTGTCATCTTGCTTAAGCCAGTCAAAATCTCCAGCAGCCGTGGCTTCGCTCGGTACATATTTGGCAGCTATCCAGTTAAGTCCATCCCAATAATAGACGCCTACTCCTTCATTAGCTGTTGCACTTTTAATGTCCGCATTAATGTTATAAACCTGCATACCTGCCACCGGAGTACCGTCCAATCCCCAGACGTCCGTCGCAGTAAGCGAAACCCGAGGTAACAAAAGGCCCTTCGTGCCACTCTCAATTTCCAGAGCTGAGGCTGCATTGATAGTTTGCGGATTATCCCCGACTTTTACCTGGGAATGTGCCTGTTGCCCACTACAAAAAAGCACTACACCAAGAGTTAGCGCGCGTAAAAGTGTTGTTTGTTTTTTCATTAAAGTATTTGATTTGTGTTTAAATATGGTTTTGCGGCACGTAAAAGTCAAACCACTGCATATAGTTTCATCTGGATTTTGCCCAGCAATAGTTCCCGCTTCCCGAAAGATCCGCACAGCTCCCTATCAGGAAGCGCAGCCTCCAATATCAGCTGGCGCTTGTTAGTAATAACAGAGAAAACCTGGAATACAATCTTTAAGACTTTTCAATCCTTCTTTCCTTTTATTATAGTCATTGCCGCTTATATTTGAATCAACTGACCTCCATTGAAGTGCCTTTTAATAACCGCTTTAAGCACTGCCAAAGCTTGCCAGGAAATTTTCTTTGCCGATAATAATGGCTGGAATAATCAATTCCGTCATAGGCAGAATTCAACCCGGTTCTTTTAGAAAAGTCCAGTTAATGTCTCCCATTCGCCTAGTAAGGCAAAACAATTATGCGTAACGATCAATGTCTGCAACCGGCTCTTTCATCCGTCGTTTATTGGCTACAGGTAAGGCGAATGCTATTCTGGTGCTCCGTTAGCAGTCTGAGCAGTGGTTTATTGGTCTGCTAAAGCAGTATACCAGTATATGGCATCTTTTTGGATACATGTTCAGGTGATATTCCATAACACACAAAACTTTGTGCAGGAGTATGGAAGCGCTGAGCACATATTATGGGTGTTGTATTCATACTGCTCTTCTTTAGAATGAACTACAAAGGCAGTGAATAGTCCTCGAACAGTATAACTAATATAAAACTGCGCTAGGATTCACATATAAGTCACAAATCCTGAGCACTTGATCCTTAATGATGGATCTGAAAGGACATTTCCTCCTGAATTCATGGATAATTATTGGCAATAGGACATTCCTATTGCACTTAATAGTAAAACTGTTTTACATATAAAAAATTTTTTATCTCAAGTTCATGAAAGATCTCGTTTACTTCGCCTCAATAACCTTTCCTTTTTTGTTCTCAACAACTTATTAAAGATGTGCAACTTAATTCGGGAACAAATCTTCTTCAATTGGGCCATGTTCTCTACCTTACCTGCTAATTGTCACCTTTATCTTAATGATAACATAAGAATAAAGTTTTGTGCTGCAAATGTAATACTAGGGCAACCTAAAGAATATTAAAAGATGTTAAAATATATTAAAATATATTAATGGTATTCTTATTTTACTGAAATTATCAAATGATAGAGGATTTATCAACATAAATCATTCATTTGTTATGCCTACAAATAATAAAATTTGGTAAAAAAGATCCCAATATTAAATGATGTGTCCAGCTTATTTCGGTCAAGATATTCCCTTTGATACACTAGTTTCAAACAGTGCCATGGACAATGACACAGCTTGCACCTATCTCACTCGTAGCACCTAGTTCCAATTCTAATCTTTCATATTGATAACTGTTCATCAAAAGTGTAATGGCTGGAGAACAAAATAATGATGGTGAATTCAGTTTGTCTAATCCTTACACGAAAGTTATAATGAAGTTGCGCGTATTTAAGGTAAACATCAGGAATTAAATAAGTATTTAATGCTTTGTTATAGATTTAATAATTCGTTAAAAGTTCACAACTTAAATATCAATACCTTTGTCATATGTTCGGCTAATTAAATATTGTATTGACAGAACTTATTTAATTCAAATATCAGATATAAAAATAAATAACTCTTGAATTACATAAATACAAAAAGGCGGAATTGCGTGGAAATAGCGTGATACTAGTTGTAATTAATAATTTGCTGTATTTTATGAAAAGTGTCAGAAAAGCCAAGGATCGATTTAGTCGAACGACAACTTTTGGATGGAGTTGAATCTGGTGTAAATTATCATCAAGCAGAACTCCCTGATTCGATAGACAAGCTTAAAAAACATTGTCAATAGGTTCAATCTCGTTACCATAATTGTGTTCAATGGGGACGTCACTTGAAATAGGAATATGGCGCGTAGTACCGCTTCCATATTTTCCCATATGGTTTATGTCCACGCTCAGAATCTTCTAGGTACCCAAATCGGTAGGCCTACACTCAGCTGATACAAGTTCGAAAATGGCTTTGCATGCACTTTCTTCGTTTCTAAGTTCTGTCAATTGTTTGTTTGCCATGATCATCAAAGGTTAATTTTGAACAGTTCATACTGCTCGACCGATTGAGTCTGTAATCTAAGCCGGTCAAACTACCATACTTTTAGGTTGGGCTGACATTGTTGGCATAGAATCAAATTTGTGTTTCAGGTAAGGCCAGATAAGCATTGATGAGACAATCGTAAATGGTAGCTTTATTCAACCTATTCCAATCTCTCAGTTCGAATTCAAAGAGCCTGTCAGTAATTTCATCTTAGACAAAGAATGACAAAGGGTCTTTGTGCGTATAATCTTGTGCGGTTTGTTACCAATCCAGCCCATATAAGGCATAAAGTTGTCAAGCTCGAATTTCTTAATCTCGCCGATTAATTGATAATCTGTCATGTCAGTAATATTTCTGCCTATTTTAGGAAATACCATAGTCAAATTGGGAAAGGAGCTAGTCTCCGGTGGAATTGATTTAACTAAGGGCAGCTTTTACTAGTCACATGACGAATTGTGGTTCAATCTCACTTGCTTGCAATTGTGTTATTGCCGGGGATATAGCGGTCATTGTGCCCACACAAACAGTAAGAAACTGTTCTGGCGCTATTAAATTATATCAAACAGCATTTAGTGCCACAGTTCTTATGTCCAACACTCAACCGGACGAATCGACATCGCGGAAATAGAGATTATAGGTACAAGGTTTATTTTTGCAGATGGTCGGAAGATCACAGCCATTTCAGCCATGAGAAATTGCAAGGCACTCCGGTACGGATCGGATTGCAGGTAAATGATCCTGACCAGTTATTTGCACTGGCAGTAGATGCTGCGAATTAGTTATCTATCCCGTCGCCGATCAGGAGTGCTGGTACAGATTGGGCATTGTAGTAGATTCTTTTGGTCATCATTGAGAATCTTTTAATCATTAACCTAGTATTATGAAATGGATTGCGCGTGAGCGCCCTAAGAACGACCACATCTCCTGTTCTCAAAGGTGAGAGAGATTTAAATAATGGTTAAGATAAATATTTAGCAAAAAATAAGGTTTTACGATCCGTTCAAGGAGTGCTAGGTAAAGCCGGTGTTGTTGTGAATAGTAAATGAGTCTTTTTACCAGCGTAGATGCTGTTGCATGCTTGAGTTTAATATTCACAACCATTTTTCATGATTTCATCCCACTTCTCTTCAATACGCTTGGTCTGGATCGGATTATCAAATTCCTCAAACAGTCGACTTTGTCCTTCAACAATGCCTTGGCGGATATTAAAATGTGCAACTTAATATAATTAGCAACAAAGAGGAAGGTATTGTAACAATTTCAGGCTAAAACCCACACAAACGACTTAAAAATACAAAAAATTAGAAATCTCTATTTTACACGGACGCCAGTTATTTGTATACATTAAAGCTTCACAAACTTCGTTTGCTCTCTTCCGATTCTAATAATATAAATACCTTGTGATAAAGAAGAGACATCTATCTGCCGAGTAGTTTTACCAGTACTAACTGTTTGCCCAAGTAAATTGACAATCAAGAAGTTATCCGTTGAAGTTGTTTCTAATGTCAAAAAGTCACTGGTTACGGAGGGATACAGTTTGAGTCTATATTTCTTTTTTGAAGAAACGAATATGACTCTTGAGAACGTTTCTTTGCCATCAATGTCTATTTGGCGCAGGCGATAGTAAGACATATGTAGGGGTTGGTTGTCGGTAAAGTCATAGGTAGACGCCTCGCCATTTGCATTAACAAAACCCAATACTTGCCATTTACTTTTCAACCCTAAACGTTCTATCTGAAAACCTTTGTTATTGATTTCATCTGCGGTTTGCCATGTCAGGTAATTGACACTGTCTTTATGCTCGCCAATGAAACGTGTTATTGTGACGGGTAGTGAATTTAAGTCTCCATAATGTTTTAACATATAAGCCTTTAAAGCGTCCGCCGATTTCGCCGCAAAAGCAGTACGATTCTTAGGTGAATCCCGAACGTTTGTCATATTGCACTCGATTTGAATGGCGTCTATGGTCGAACCATCCGTACTACCATAACGTTCGATATTATAGCCACCTTCAAAATAAGGTTCACCATCTAAGGGAGCTACGTCTTGTTGAGAAGGAACAGAGGGGTATCCTCGAGCGGCTAGTAAGGTACCCAATGCAAACTCACCGCGTATCATTTCCGGCGTATTCTTACCGGTCAAATTGTTGATAATATTGTATTTTATGGATGTTTTGTCCCGATACAATGTACTCACTAACGTAGCGTCAGAAAGTCGTAATTCGTTACCCGACAAATCGAACCCTACCTCAATCCTTTGATTATCATGCCCATGCCCATGTATGTCGATCAATAACCCTTTACCCGTTTGTTTCACAATATCTGCTTTAGCTGCCAAAATAAAGGCTTCCCATTCCTTCCAGGCGGCCTCTGCTTCCAAGTTGCCATCAGCAGCTTCAACGATTTCACGGTTGGCATCCATTTTTTTTCGATGCAAGTGATTGATGATGATGTGCGGATACCCACCCATGGACGAACGTAAAGCCATGTCCATTTTAATCGCTAAATCGTCTGTATTTGCGTCAGAAATATAATTACAACCTATACAATTCCGGTCAGGAATGGATAAGGGAATTAGCTTTCCGCCATGCGGTGCCGTGAGGATGATAGGTAAATTACCTGCCCGATACTCAATGTAATTATTAGCCCCAAAGTATGTTACACCTGGTTCAAATGGTTGAGCGGTAGCTGAAAATACACATAGGATGGTATAGACCGTTGTAGAGTAGAAAAGGTAACTGATTTTAGCTGTCATAATGCAAAATATCTATGAGCATTTTAGCCGTATTTGATCTTTTATATTTACTGGCATCCACTTAATTTGAGATTAGTGTGATGTCAAACTAAGATCAGGCAAAAAACGCACTTATAAATCATCAGTCCTGGCATATTCGATCACAGAATTTAAGATCCTCAATCAATTCAGGAAGAATACTATTTCGATAATATTTGATCTCGGCGTTTTTCAAAATCTTGTAAAACAAAGGTAAAGCAACGGAGACAGCCAAACCTTTAACTAATATTAATAAGTATAAAAAAATATAAATCAACCTAGTGAAACACGCATGCTACACTATTGGTCGAATACCGCAAACTGCTCCCTGTGCTGCGCGTTGTAGGGCTATGCAGCGATGCCTTCAAAGCTGGCGAGAAAATACAGGAGCAACCAGTTGATCTGTTGTTGATGGATATCAATATGCTAGTGCGGTCGGGGATTAAACTTTTAAAAACACTGAAAAACACTCCCCTAGTGGTTTCACTACAGTTATATAAGGAATTTGCAACCGATGCATTGACTTGGCTGCCTGCGATTATCTGTTGAAACCTTTGTCCATAGAACGCTTCATTATCGCCATTGACCGTGTTGTAGAAAAGCTGAATCCTAAAATGACTACCAAACCTGAATTCCTTCGGAGATTATAAGCAATCATTTACTATTGCAGACTGAGGGAAGGACCAAAAAATTGAACTATGGCCAGATCGTGTATCTGGAGGCTAACTGCAATACAAAGTTGTTACCTCAAGCGAGCGCTTAATGATTAAACGACAAATGGGAGAAGTAAGTGCAGACCAAAGCTTGCTGTTGGCAATACATAATGTAGAAATATGACAATTCCAATAACCGAAGATTCTATGATTTGTAAGTACGGATCCAAGAAAATATATCCTACTTTCCGACAATCAATAAATAAGAGTATGGTAGCCATGATTCGAAACTTTCTTTAATGGCAAGACTTTCTTTTGCCAGGTATCCAACTAGCCCATCCTGATTGGCGGCTGCCAACATAACCATGCAATTAAATGGCCCAATTTGCTATAATCGAACAATTGATCCGTAGGCATTTAAATGCCAATACCAACAATATGGTAATGTAGGCTGCATGTCTTTAAAATAAATTTCAAGAAGAAAATTAAAAGCCCATCTTGTGGCCGCGTTTCTGCTTGCGCTCTGGCTCCGGTTTGACTTGCTGCAACTGCTCCTTTTTAAGTTCGAGGTTCTTGTCTAGCCTAGCCTGTAACTGTTTGGCGGTAAAGCCAACATCCTGCCCCTTAATGGGTACGCTCTGATAGCTGTAACTCGAATATTTTAGCCTACCTTCTTCGATCTTATATTTGCACTCGATCCCTTTTTTTTTCAGCCGCCGCTCCATGTCTTCCGGCGTGTCGGATTCTTCTTTCAAAGCAGCCTTAATTGCAATATTTACGACCTTTTGTGCTTCCTCCTGGTTGACCGCCACATGGCGCAGTTTTCCTTCTTCCAGCTTTTCGAGCTTCGAAAAACCTAGCTCCTGCGTGATCTCTTTGCAGATCCGCACATTACGAGCATAATTGTGCGAAGTTTCCAGCGCCTTGCTCCCATCCGTCGGTACGCGGTTGATATAAACATGGATATGCTGGTGCGGCTTGTCATGGTGCTCATAAACTGCAATCTGGTGGTCTTTCGGGTCAGCCCCCATCTTTTGACAATACCGGTTGGCCGTCTCGATCATTTGCTCACGCGTAGGTTTCTCTTCCGGCTTCCAGCTGATAGACGAATGCCACACCGGTGTCTTGCACCGGCTGTAAGACGCCTCCTGCTGCATCTCGGCGGCAATGCCCTCCGGGTCACGCGAAACCACGTTGTGTGTGACCAGCAAATCTGCTTTGCCCATTATCTCTTTTCCTTCCACAGAATAGCCTGCCCCGTAATGGATTGCACCTGAAAAGCTCGATCCGATCGATGTTTTGGCGATCATGCTTTTAGTATTTTTTTAAGTTGTTCCAAAACTTCAAGCAAAGGCTTCTCATAAAAGAAGCCTTTGTTGGCATATGCGGCCAGCTGGTTCAGGTTAGTGCCGATGCCTTGCAAGTTGCGCTTTTCTTCCTTCTCAAATCGCGCCTGCACCTGATGGCCGGTGCTTAGCCGGCGCAGGTATTCTGATACGCTCAGGCCGGCCAGGATCGCGTTCGCCCTGATTTGTGCATGCTCATGTTCGGTTACCCGGACAGGGATCATTTTACCTTTGTTTTCCCGCCTGGCTGCTCCGGCCTTGCGGGCTTCATAATGCGGGTTCTTATCATTGTCTTCCATAGCCTAAAATATAAAAAGGTGTCCGTGACACCGGGGTTTGGGGCAGCGCCCCGGCAAGTCAAGGGAGGCACGACCGGCGTGTTTGGAGATGCAAATTTGAAGCGAAGCGAAAGTTTGTATATACAAACACATGGCTTGCTTTACCTTCTCACAAACAACAAACGCACGAATATAAGGGCAAGTAACTCTTTTTTTACTTTTTTCTCGGCCATTTGTTAAATATTAAATATTTCTGTTCTATTTTCGTTTTATAGTTGTTTAAAAAATGTCTTTTTCTTGTCCTATGGATAAAAAGTATGTCTTGCAGGCATTTGAAATGAAGCTGAAAGGTCGCTTTGATCTGCTGGCCAGGTACTATGGCGATTACCTCTTTGACATCCCGGCTCAGATCATGATCCGCCAGGTCAAAGATGAGCTCGGTATTGACATTACAGAAGATGCCATCTACAACCTGAAAAGAAGACGTAAAACCAAGCAGGCCGCCCAGCTTGCCCCGCTGGTGGTTGCACCAGGCCCGCCAGTCACCCAACCATCGGACCTGGCGGCCTTCCCTCCTGCCCTGCCTGAACAGGATTTGGGTACAATCGTTGAAAAAGCCACAAAAGAACCAAAAGGTAAGAAAGATCCAGGAATGGATTTTACTGATTTCTGATATTGTACTTTATTAATAATCAATAACTATTAGCATGAAGCAAATTAATCTGGTATTACAGTCAAAAGGTGGCGTAGGCAAATCACTGTTTATATGGTTTGTAGCACAAAACCAGAAAGAACAGAAAACAAATTTTATTGACCTGGACGAATCTACGGGCACATCCATCGGGCGTCTGGGCGCAGTAGTGGGCAAAGAGCGTGTCCGGAGTTTCTCTATACTCAATGAGTACAAAAAAATGGAACGGGATGTAATTGTTGATCTGCTCGATAGGTTGTCCAAGGGGAAATCTGAAAATTATTACATTGATTTTGGCGCACCTGAATCGGCTGAATTCTTACGCTTGCTGCAAGAAGATGACCTGGCTGATGAACTGCGCAGGGAACTGGCAGATAGGGACACTATGCTGCGTTTATTTGTCATTGTTGCAGGACGTGATGCCCTGGCTTCCTGCGTAAATTATTACAACGCGGTGTCTGCTGGAATTGCCGGGCAATTCCCTA
This sequence comes from Dyadobacter sp. CY347, assembly GCF_021502655.1. GTDB lineage: Bacteria > Bacteroidota > Bacteroidia > Cytophagales > Spirosomataceae > Dyadobacter. The sequence goes on along the minus strand of NZ_JAKFFT010000013.1, from coordinate 47,837 downwards.
TAACAATGGTGGTCAATATGGGCACCTTTGGCGGCAGGGAAACGGCTGAAAAAGCAGTTGAAAAACTTAAAGAGCTTGGGATTGATTGCAAACAATTTGGTGACCTGGGAAGTGGTGGGGCTGTTACCGAGATAATCAACCTGATCAGCAAGCCTGATCCGGATCCGGCATCCTTGGGTATGATGTCCAGGATCATGTACCGTAAAAAACAGAAGGAAATACAGGAAATTATTAGCTAATGGAAAAACATACAAACGTCGCTGCGGAGCGCCACAGGCTGGCACTCCGTTTTAACTTATCAGAATCAGCAATCGAGCCGGAGATCGTGCCACTGATGCTGGCTGTCGAGAAATCCGTTGACCAGATTGACCAGGCCGCTGCGAAGGTGAATGAAACGATCAAGCCGGTTACTTATAATAACCACTATGGGCATAACGCTTCTGCCTGGACCATATGGTGGGGGAACCTGTCTACTGGCATTGGTCAAAACATTGTGGCCGTAAGCCTGATCTTTTCAGCTTTTATATTGGGCTGCCTGGCAACGTTCGTAATTAAAGATGCAATTGCCGATCAGGAGAAAATTGAGCTTGCTGAAACAAAGTGGAATTTCGTTTCCAAGTACTTTGAACGCAATGACAAGGGAGAAATTTTCATTCCAAAAGAAAATTATCTGGTCACGGAGGACAAAAAAGGCATTATACTCATTAACCGTGAGGAATAAAACGGTAGAATATGTCCGGAACGATATAACTTGTCTATATCCAACATTTGGCTTTATTAAGTGATAAAACCCATGTCAGCGGTAGTAGTAAACTATTGTTTTTATCTTGTTTAAAATCAACCGTTCGCATATAAAAAAAAGCTTTGGCAATTACATATTAGACCCGATCCTAAAAATGGGAAGACACATGACGACGTCGTTGAATATTGCAAAGAAAATAATATTGCAGACATAGGTTGGCCTGTTCCTGAGGATGTTACAAGCCCCAACAAATACGAACAGGCAGCACGTAAAAAGTATAACCGGCCTGTTCCATCCGTTATCTTGCCAGTAAACCTTTCCAGGAGAATATATTTGGGCACGCGATTGGAAACGGAAATATTAATTGGGATGTATTAAATCTGACCGGTTCTATTCAAATGGGGCTAAACTAATAAACGCACGCTTTTGTCCATGGATTTTGTAAACCAAAATCAGGTGCTATTATCAAGAATAACGAATTCTCAGCACAACCTAATTCGTTTAAGCATTGCTTGTACACTGCATATATTAACAAAAAAAAATAAAAAATAGCATTGCTTAGTATCCTTCCAGTCCTAGAAACTGCTATCTGGCACCTCTTATATTAAAACTTATAGTCTGTCAAAAATATAGAATTACATGAAACGGAAAATAATCTAAACTAAATCCTGGCTTGCAAACCGGTTGGCATTTCTTATTTGTTGCATTCTATAAGTTCCCATACAGCTTTATTGAAATTTGCTTTAGTAATACCTGCAGTTTTCGCAAGCGCTACGAAATAATTGGCATCGCCCTTCTCACTCTTCCCGCAACTCAACAACTCTTTCACTGCTCCAAATCCTTTTTCACGCTCTAGCTTCTTTACGATAAGCGCGTTAATTACATAAGAGATACTAAGTCTTTGATCAGCAGTAATGGATTTGTTCATTTGCTTCGGCTGCGTAAAGTATTCCCTTTCCAAATAAAGGGTTAACCAATCGGAGTGCTTATTTTTCGCGGCATAGTCTATAAACTGAGCAAGAATCGTCGGCCAGCCTATCCCCCAGCTTCCACCGTACAAATAAGCGCATCCTTCATCTACAGGGCGGTTAATTATATCTGGCTCAATGACCAAATGAAGTCTTTCATGGAATAAATCGTGTGGATCAATGTTATCAAAATGGTTGGAAAATCTGCCATCCAAAACCAACAACGTATCGTTCTCCAAAGAAGTTAGCCTGCTTTTTGAATAACCATTGTAGTCCGATTTATAGTTAACACCTGCGAGCATGAGTGCATCTTCAAAGTTATCAGCACAGTAGTAGCGCGTTGCAATGGATGGAGCACCTATTATTTTATCAAAGGACTCTATCATTTTCTGATATGCCTGCACGTTGGCTTCATTCAGATGTTCACGATAGAAAAAGTCCGTCAAACCAACGCGGTTTAACTTCCAACCTTTCGTATTCTGCTTGAATGGAGAAAAAAAGAGGAACCGTGACCCTTCCCTTTTTGCCGATAGCTTAAAGCAGGCACGAAGCGTCGGCTGAGTGTTACGAATACCCATATAGGAAAGCTGAAGGCTATAAGTACTATCTCGTGCTTCGATCAAGTTTATAAGATATGGTTTAAAGAAAATACTGTCTTGGGATTCCTGATCTATCTCAATCTGCTTGAATTCGTCAAGTAGTAACGAGGTTTCTGAGAGCGTTCCGGGCAAGACGGATCCGTTTTTCTGATTGGGAAGCTCCTTGCTGTTCAAGAATTGTTTTAGCGAGGCGATCAGATTGTTTTTAAGTGTGGAGTCCCTTGGTAATCGGATCTGCGGTGAAATAATAAGTTGTTGGGCGTCGGCTTTAAATAAAAGGATGAAAAATGCCCAAATGGTTAAGAGAAAAAATTTTGACATACTTGTTGCTTTTTTGTTGGAAGAATTGGCGGCCTAAATTGAGCTCGGCGTTTTTTATGGGCAAAGTTGACTCTTGTTAAAATGGTATTCAACCCAGGCCTGTTAACGTTTGTGAACGTACGTTCTGAAAATTGTTAATTTTTGTGAAGTGCTGTCCAGAGTTACTATACCGGCTTTTTGCAAAAAAGGCGGTCAAAATTATTCTTTTGACGGCAAATGGTTATTAAAACTACTCTACGTACAATTGTCCCTCCAAGCCTCGCGTAAAATCAATTTAATGTAAGGTCGTTGACAAGTAAACCAATCATCAGCCGTGAAAAAGATTAAAATCGCATCCACGTCAAAGGTTGGTGTAGATTGCTTTTCCACTGAAATCTAATTCACCATGTTAATTGATGTGATGCCAGTTATGTATAGATGTCAGGGAAATCAACTTTATTGATTTTTCCTTTCGTTCGGCTGTTTTACAATTGCAAATCTGTTGAGAGAGCAGTAGTAAGTGATAATAGTTAATCACATTGATGATCAGCCTTTTGCATGGTTCAGCTACAAGCTTATTCCATGCTCACCGGTATTCAGAACAACTATTTCTGCGTTTTCTTGCTGCTTTAGAATGGCCACGATCTCGCTGAATCGATTCTTCCTAGTGTTCCTTTCCTTTTTATGAGAATATAATCGGAAAGCTCAGTCCATTCGACGATCACTTTTAGGCGAAGCTTATAAACTAACGGGAGAGTTCAGGCTGATCCTGTTTAGGTAACAGTGCTGTCAGCGGGTGAATTATTGGATCTTTTTTGCAAGCATAGAAATACAATACCGTCCGGAATGTGTTATTGGCCTGATTTTCTGACTTGATACTTGCTGTGGAACACTTTTTACAAAAACTCAAAAAGACTGCCAAAAAGGCGCACATAATTAAAAATCAGTATAACTAAAAACTTAGTTTTTCCGCATTTTCGAACATCTATTCCGCATAATCAAAATTCCTAATCTTATTTTGTCATGCTACCCAGTATCAAAAAATTAAAATTGTAGCAAACACAACCCACCAAATGACCTTTTTAGCGTGCGCGTAGCGACGCAGGCCGATTTTGTGTGTATGGTAATAAAATATGATATGAGTGACGAAGGAACGAATACCGATTTTCCTTTTTTCACTATTATATGTTTTTATAACAGTTATATATATGGTGGCAAAGCTCGACAGCAATTGATGTTTCGTGCTCTTAGACACTGTTTTTTCTGTGGCAAAGCTCGACAACTATGGTATAAGCGTGACGATACTCGACAGCAATGTGGCCAGGAACGACAGTAAAGTGTATTTATGAGGCAATACTTGACAGCAATGTGGCAACTTTCGACAACAAAAGTGCAATACTCGACAGCAATGTGACAACTCTCGACAGATTTGTGGCAACACTCGACAGTTAATCACCTTCACAAACTCGCAAATCAAACTTTTACATAAGTCTGAGGCAACACTCGACAGCATCACTCATATTCATACATTATTTGGCTCACAACCGCACATATTAAATGGTTTGAGGATCTATAACAGTGAAATGAAATTGCCCTTGAAGATAAAATGAGGCAATACTCGACAGAAAAGCTGTTTTAATTTTAACACCCGGTTTACACCAAGTTATGATAATAAAAATACACTAGAATTGAGGCAATACTCGACAGCACTACCTACTAAAGAAGCCATCTCTAATGTATTGTTTAGCTTGAATCTTAGTAAGTTGCTGATTGTAAGCCTTATAGTATGCAGAGACAAGTATGTCTATTTTAATGTCCGTATCCGCATCAGCGTTAGTTAACCAGCGTTGAAAGACATCCGTTTCATCCTTTATTGCTACTTTGGAATGCTTAGAATTGAAAATACTCCTCAGTTCTATGATCAACGAATTGAAAAATAAATGATCGCCTCGCCGTTCTGTTAAGGATGGAATGTTTACTGAACTTGAAAAATCTAGCTCAACCCAGTACTCTTCTTGGTAAGGTTTAGAAGGGTCACCCTTTACGAATCTGTAGGAAAAAGGAAAATCTCCCTTTTCTTGAAAAAAATCTAGTATTCTCTTTAATGACTTTTTTCTGAATCTATTTTGCTCTACCTCTAACTCTGCTAAATCAGCTAAATAATCAACCGAAAATCGAGCTGTGGTCTCCTTTTGACTTAGTAGTTGATGCCTAGTCCTCTGTAAGATAAGATATAAGCTTTTACGGCCATCTCCTCCCCTACCTTTACCAATTTTCGGATAACCATTTGTTTCAATGGTATAGTATCGGCTAATAAAGCCATCTAGCCATTCATCAGAAATTCTAATTTCATAAATTTTTATGGTATTTGATTGTCTGTTCAGATTCAGTTTGATATCCTTAAGAATTGGAAAATTCTTAAGTTGTATAACCTCATTTTTTGTGTTGACGGCGTATGACTTCGCAAAAATTATATTTTTTTGAAGCATGTTAAAAAGTGCATAGTCAAAGACGGAAACAAATTCATGCCCAAAGTACTCAGGAACAACTGCTTTGGGATTGGCAATGAAGTATGGGTGTTTCCTGGCTAAGTCCTGCCTGTTTCGACCAGACTCTTTACAAAAATCTTTTAGAGTAAATTTAGTGTACCCAAAAAGATCCTTCTTCAAGTTCTTGCTAATGAATACAATAAAGTCCTTTACAATTCCAGCATCCTCGCCAAACGATTTCCTTATGTCATGAAGATTATCAGCTACACTTCTGTCGATTCGACTCAGAAAGAAGTCGTTTTTCAAACTAATATCACTACTAACATTAGCTTGGGCTATTTCTTTTTCCTCCATATACTAAGTTTAAGCACTATTTGATATGCTGAAAGTAGCACTGTTTTAAGTGCTACTTTTCAATATTTAATTTTTCTAAAACCGCTTCAACAATCCAATCGTGGATACTGATCCCTGGCTTAGGCGACCCAGGCTTACGTGGCCGCTTTAAGCGGTGACGATCAATTTCACTAATAATTTGTCCAGTAAGGCGCACATTAATATGTTTTGCCTTTTCCGGATCAGCAGGAGAAGCTTCTTTGATTGTGCTCCCTCCTTTGTTGATGACTGCCTCAATATCGGCTTCGGTCACTTTTGGTTTACGCGGTGGCGGTAATGTGGTTGCCATTTAATACACGGTTAAATAAGTCCTCTATTTCTTTAGTTGCTTTGAGGTCGATGTTTTCACCCTCAAACGGTGTAAGTCCAAAACCAGCGGCGTTACTGATAGCTTTACGATTGCAGATCGGGTAAGGCAAATAAGTGAGTTGGGGAATCTGAGAGAGTGCTTCCGCAACATCTCTATTATCAGCGCTACGAATATCTGCGCGGCTTAGGAATGTGTAAGCGACCAATGGCTCAGCCCGAATTGATTGAATTTCGTCTATCAGATCTGTTACCTTCGTAATTGTCCACAGATCGAAACTGCGTGGAACAAACGGTATCATTGATACGTCGGCCACAGATAGCGCTGCTCTTTGACTAGTGGTATCTCTTCCGCCCGTATCAATTATGATGTGATCGTATTTTGGCTTCATGGCTTCAACTTGTTTCCGTAGATTTGCCCCCGTCATATTGACAAGCGTATACCCGGTATTGCCAAGTGTCTGCTCCCGCCATGCGGTAAAATCTGAAGACGTTTCCTGATCGTCGCCATCGACAAGCAGCACATCCTTCCCTCGGCTAGCTAGCCATCCAGCCATCGTCGTAGCGAGGGTGCTCTTGCCTACTCCACCCTTTATTGAGTTGAATGATATTACCACTGGTTCTTGTGTTAAAAATGATGCTGCAATTAATACAAACTCTTACACAAAAACAAATGCTATTTTTAGTGTTATTTTCAGTGCTGTTTTGAACACTAGAAGTTTGCATATACTATCCCTTTTTTTAGACTTTGTTGATTGTATCAGAACAAGCGGAATCACATTACTATGTTATTAGAATCCTATCAAAGCTTGGCCTAAGCAATGATATTAATCGCCTAATTTGGTTAGATTTTTTTGGCAAGAGTAATCACACTTTTAGTTGGAAGATATCGCAGAGTAAAAGGGAGGAGCAATAGCTGCCAGTAGAGTGTAATTACCAAAGAGAGGCACAACTTGTAAATGAACGTATTTTTGAGCATCAAGGATAAACTCTGGACTTGCAGCACTCCGAAAAACATACAATATCTAGCACCTTTTCCAGTGCTATTTTTAGCACTGGAAAAGGTGCTCAAAAAATCATATTTCATATAAGGTCTGACAAAGTAGGGGAGGGGGGCAGGTACTTTAGTTGATCTAGATAGCTGCCAGTAGAGTGTAGTTACCAAAGAGAGCCACAACTTGTGAATGAACGTATTTTTGAGCATCAAGGATGAACTCTGGATTTGCAGCACTCCGAAAAACATACAATATCTAGCACTTTTTTCAGTGCTATTTATAGTGCAGTTTCTAACACTGAAAAAAAACATATTTTTATATCAAGGTCTGACAAAGTAGGGGAGGGGGGCAGGTACTTTAGTTGATCTAGATAGCTGCCAGTAGAGTGTAGTTACCAAAGAGAGCCACAACTTGTGAATGAACGTATTTTTGAACATCAAGGATGAACTCTGGATTTGCAGCACTCCGAAAAACATACAGTATCTAGCACTTTTTTAAGTGCTTTTTATGGTGCTGTTTTTAACACTTAAAACGACACTCAAAAAACATATTTTTATATCAAGATCTAACAAAGTAGGGGAGGGGGAGGTAAAAAGATGACCCAAAATGGATTGCAAGAGCCCACCTAATGAAGCTATGATACTGAAAAATGCAAATCAGTGTACTTTTCGAAAACACCAGAAATCAGGACGAAACCTAGAACTAGCATGTTGAGTTTTCGCAAACATTTTTATGTTAACTGACAGAAAAAGAGGGCCTTTCTCATTTTGGCAAAATCTTGATTGAATACCAGGAGAAGTCACTTTTCCCCTTTCATTTCGGAGTAATAGCTGCGCTAGGCATAGCTTTCTTACAAGAAAATATTATCGTATTTCCAACCATTTTCACTTTAAAGTGTCTTATAAATGAATCATAAAATAACATCATACATGCATTTCATTTTAAAGACTCCATTCTTCTTTCTTTTAATATTTGTCTTTTCATCTTCCTGTCAGAAGGAGAAAATTGATACAGACTGTGGATGCAGTGGCTCTACCTACCTTACCATTCAAAATCTACAAGCCAGACATTCAGGCAATGGCTATTTTATTATTAATAAAATAGATACAAATGGAAGTTTGACTTATGGATGGGCTTGTGATGTTGATAGTACCTGGAAAGTAAGTACAGATGAAAAAATCTGGAATTACACTATTTCAGGCAATCTAAAAAAGAGATGCTCGGTTAAAGGTCAAGAATATATGTCAATGGCTGCGGGAGTCCCGATTCAGATTACTTCTATTATAAAGAATGATTGAGTCAGGATGTTTTATATAAAAATCGTTTTAAATCACTAGGTTTATTATAGTATCTCAATGTGGCAAATCCTGCAAGTACTTTCGAGCATACTGACAAAAGAAGAAAATCTTGTGAAACCTCCGCTCGGAGCGACGGATCTAAACCATAATAGGGTAGGGGAAACTTATCTTATGAAGAGCATTTTGAGCTCTGAAATTTAAAACTTCTCAAATTGTCATCTGACAAATTAACGTATCACATTTACGTCGTTGGTTGACTTTGTGATACGGCTAATGTTTTCCAATATAAAGACGTTTAAGCAAGCGATGCACTGTGGTTCGATGCCATTGCTCACTACCATTTCGAAACGTCTCAACACCTCGCCGGTTCAACTCGTCGGAGATTCCTCGAACGGTTGTAAAGCCATCTGCTTTCAACGCTTTGATGATCGGCTGCATCGTTTCCGCAAACTGACCTGCAGCCTTCGAATTCTTTTTGCTTTCGATTTCCCGGCCATGTTTACCTAACTGCACACCGCGGCGCTTCGCAGCCTGCAATGCTTCTTTCGTCCGAGTGCTAATCTGCTTCCGCTCATGCTCAGCAAAAGCGGCTAGCAAATGCACCATCAGCGGATTTGCATGTGGGTTATCAACTGCCAGAAACTCAACCTTGCTCTCCATTAAGTTTGCAATGAAAGCCACATTTCGGCCTAGCCGATCCAGCTTCGCAATGATCAGCATTGCTTTCTCTTTTTTGCACAACAATAAGGCAGCCATTAGCTCTGGCCGCTCATTTTTCTTTCCACTCTCGATTTCAGTAAATTCTGCTGTGACTTGGTAGCCTTGATGGTGTGCAAACAGATGCACGGCTTCATGTTGTGCTTCCAGGCCCAAGCCACTCTTTCCCTGGCGATCTGTTGATACTCGAAAATACGCAACGGCTCTTTTCATATGGTTAAAAGTAGTAATTTCTTGGCACTTTGTCCACATGTATACGGTCGTATGTATGTGGACAAAGTACTTTAAAACTTAGCCATGGGGCCTATGCAACTTTCCTGAAGTCTTTGAGAGTGTCTTTTGAGCTTTGAATCGCGGTTGTTCGAACTGTCAAAAATATTTCGCAAACCTACGACACTTTATCTGCAAGTTTCGGTTAATGGACGCTGATAGCCGGTCCTGCCGATCAGTGCAAGACGGCAGTACTTTCAACCCATAAGTTAAAACTATAAAGTCATGGAACTGGAAAGATCGACGAGTCCAGAAATAATTGAAAATATAAAAGTCAATGTACGCAACCCGTCCCTAAAAGCTGGCCGTATTCATCGGAAGGATTACAAGGCGTCCCTTCTTTTTGCTGCGTTCGCAATATTGGTAGTTGTCGGAGGTGCTATTTTAATTGTAAAAAGTGCACCATGTATAGGAAGCATAATATCGGCAAAATACTAATAATGCCAGGGAAAAAGTGGTTTTGAGAACAGGAGCTCCGAACATGAGTAACAAGGCACACTGTGAGCAGTCAAAAAGCATTAATGGAAAATTTTCTACCATTATATGTAATTAATAGAAAAATTTCTAATAAATACTTTACATTGTGTACCTTAATAGAAAGAATTCCAATGATAAGACTACAGGAGGTTCTTTTTGGATCTTCAAACAAGACAGAATCTGCCAAAATCAGTACTTTGGAGAAAAAGGGGATTATTCGAAAGATAGCCCCTCGCATTTATACGTCAAACCTAGAAGAGCAGCCTGAAGTCATCATAAAAAGAAATTGGTTTAGAATACTATCCAATCAATTTCCGGGTGTAATCCTAAGTCATCGCAGCGCACTTGAGTTTGTCCCGGCTCATGGTGAGCATATATTTGTTACATACACCTATACACGCAAGAATCGACTACCTGGTCTCACAATCCATTTTCAGCAAGGCCCTGCCCGTCAAGACAACGACAACGTATTTTTTGAGAATTTATATGCTTCACAGGAAGCGCGGGCATTTTTAGAGAATATGCAGGAAACCCGAACTAGAAATGATCTTTCAAAAACCCTTTTAATCTCGGAAATTGAAGAAAGACTTGATCTGATTATTAGAACTAGGGGGGAAGGTGCTATCAATGTTATCCGAGATAACGCCAGGAACTTGGCACCAGCCTTGGGGATGGAAAAAGAATTTATCAAACTTAACCTTTTGATAGGGACCCTTTTGACGACAGGTGATTCTAAAAGCCTTCATTCCCCCGTTGCCATAGCACGATCACTAGGAGATCCTTTTGACCCTGAAAGAATTACCTTATTCGAAATACTGTACGCAGCTTTGAGTGGCCGGACCTTCCCTGCTTATGCCGACAAAAACCTTTCATTAAAAGCATATAGAAATTTTGGTTTTTTTGAAAGCTATTTTTCAAACTATATTGAGGGGACAGAATTTGCCGTTAATGAAGCGCAGCAGATTATCCAAACTGAAACACCATTGCCTGAACGCGATGAAGATTCTCACGACATATTGGGTACTTATCAAATCGTATCAGATCGGCGCGAAATGGCGATAACTCCCAGTTCAGCCAATGAACTTTTGCAACTGTTGCGAAGCAGGCATGCTACATTGTTACGAGCGCGACTATCTAAAAAGCCCGGACAGTTCAAGGACAAAAATAATCGAGCTGGTAATACGGAGTTTGTAGACTGGCAACTGGTGGCCGGTACTTTAAAAAAGGGGTTCGATTGGTATTCGCTACTAGAAGACCCTTTTGCCAAAGCAGCCTACATGATGTTTATGATTAGCGAAGTTCACCCATTTCTTGACGGAAATGGCAGAATAGCCCGGGTGATGATGAATGCTGAACTTTCTTCAAAAGGGCTTTCTAAGATAATTATTCCTACCGTATATCGTGAGGACTATATGGGCGCACTGCGAAAATTGACCCGCCAACATGATCCGGATGCTTACATTCGTATGCTTTTAAGAACATTCGAATTTAGCTCAAACATCTATGGTGAAGACCAAACAATCATAGAAAATCATTTGATCAGATCTAATGCTTTTGAGGAACCAGAAGTCGCAAAATTAATAATCATACCACACTAAAACTTTAATCTCTGCGCGAACATTGTACAGTTTATCGTGCTATGTCATAATAATATATCTGTAATTAGTTTTCATGAACCGCCAATCATGTATAAGTTATCGACGGATTCGGTGGCATGCCGATTGAGCTATTTACCAAACAATTAGATGATATGGTTAGTAAAATTTGCTGACGTAATGGCACTCATTATTGACATTCGTATTAATGGCAATGGTTCACCAGCATCTCTGAGTGCATAAGTAGGAAGACTTACACAAGTTAAGCAATTGGTTGGGTACAGACTACGTGTACCTGTAAACAAAAAAGATTTTACTTCTGGGCTGCTTGTCAAATTGCGCCACAGGTAACGAAACAATTGATTAAACCAACAATTCTGTTGACCAGTGGTGCCACGATCAGTGCTGGTGATTATGCCCCCTGTATCATAAGGAACTCCCTAAACCCAAACAAATGGGCGAAAACACAAATGGTATTTTTCTTCCATATACGGAGATAGGTTATCAAATGACTGGCAAATCTCCTTGTCGAACGGTCAGGCGGTGAGTAGCAAACGTATAAGTTATGAAGGAAAGAGGGCTTCCAGTTGATGTACTAGCCCTGCATGCAGGTATAGATATGCTAATGAGTAACGGTTTGGTTCTCGCAAAAGCATTCGAATATCTTGAAATTCATCAGCCGACAATTACTAAGAAGACTATTTACTATGAACGGATTGAATTATTATGCAGATTGTTTGCTACTAGATAAAACATACAGTGATATTACCGCATATTCACTAGGCTTAGTGAAAGAAGATGCGTCCTCACTAGCCTCTTTTGCCAAAAAACGTAACTCGGTGAAAACGTTTAATAAACCAGACAGTTTGGGAGCGCGAATGAACGGAGAAGAATTTGCCGATTCTACCTTCCATGAGCTAAATATAAACATCGGTTCTATATACGTCTGCATTCCCCAATTCAATTTAAAAAAGATGGCCATTTCCTAGACGCAATGGTCGGCGACTACCATAGCTTACCTATATCTGCATTTCTGTAAAAATTACGTCAGCTTTCATTTAAGCCCAGATGGATAGAAAGGTGAAACCTTTTTGGTTATTGTTAACAACCAAGGAAGACTTGTTGAACATTGCTTTGTATCATACAATTATTTGAGCAGTCAGTTCTAGCTGTGATGTTACCCAAGCAATATCTCAACAAGCTCCTTTCTGTAATCTCCAAGCACAAAGAGTATTTTGAGTACTTACCATTCGTTGGGAAATTATGTACCAGTGTTGGCGGCTTCCTAATAAAAGTCCTCCGTAAGAAATTCATTAACTTTCATTTGAAAATCAGGCTTAAGAAGCAATACTTATACATCTCTCGTCTTAGAGGCAATCTTTCACTAGAATAATCTACCATCGAGATCTACGTCAATAGTCTTGCGTCTTCATTTGGTCCTAAGTATACCTTATCAACATAAGGAATAGGTCAACAAGGAGAATTATATCCTTCTTCTATGGGTCCTCCTACTGCATATATTTATGTAATATCTGTCACCGCTAAGAAATATCGAAGTATTTTGCTCAATCGAAAATAGGATTCGCATACGAGCCCAGGATTTTGTTTTTATAATTTTTTATAATTTTTAATATATATTAAAAATAAGATAATATCAAGGAAAGTACTTTTGTCGCCAACTAATCAAAACTTACAGCGCGCAGAGCTATACTGAAAATGCTTTAAGATCTGAGTGAGTTATGGAAGAAAGTAGAATACTTAACCGGCAACGTTAAATTGAAGCAGGGAAAAGATATAGAAACAAAAGTTGTGAGGTCACTATCGAGAAAAATAAAGGTATCGACGCAGTTTTGAATGTTACTTATATCGAGAAAAATAACTATCGCCGAAAGATTAACGATAGATGTCCTGTAAAGCTAACATCCATGTGAATATAATAATAAACGTAATATAACACAAACTTAGCATGAATATCAGAAATATCACTCTACTATGGTTGTTTACACTCAATTTTTGCACGGCTCAAACTAATTATGTGCATTTCTTCGGAAATATAGAAAATCGAAATAGTGACACCCTTCGAATTTTTGTGGGTACTAAAAAAATAAAGACTTTAAAGGTCGACATGAATGGGAATTTTGATGACACATTGAATGTACAAGAAGGACTCTACACCTTGTCAGATAAGGTTGAATCGACCACTATTTTTCTCAAAAATGGCTTCGACATTCAGGTGAAGTTTAACGGTAAAGAATTTGATGAATCTATTCATTATGATGGAATTGGAGGTAATGAAAATAATTATTTAGCAAAACAGATCTTACTAGACGAAGCGTTTGCTAAACAGTATGAAATCGTGCAGGACGAACAAGAATTCAATGCGCTTGTAACCAAGAAAAAAGATGATCAGATGCTGCAATTAACGAATGGCAATTTTGATTCAAAATTTGTTGAAATTGAAAGGGAACGATTAATAAAGCGAGCCGATGTCTCTAAAAAGATATTTAAGGAGAAATTAGTTGCTAGGCAGCTAAAAAATACCAAATCGCCCGTATTTACTTATGAGAATGTTATGGGAGGAGTCACCAAACTTGAAGATTTCAAAGGAAAGTTCGTCTTCATTGACATTTGGGCTACGTGGTGCGCACCTTGTATAAAAGAAATTCCATATTTAAAAAAGGCGGAGGAAACGTACAAAGAAAAAAATATTGTTTTTATTAGTATTTCCATAGATTATTTAAAGAAGAAAGTTCAATGGAAGAAGTTTATTGCTGATAAACAATTGACAGGAGTACAAGTAATAGCTGATAAAGACTGGCAGTCCCAGTTTATGAAGGACTATGCTGTTTCCACGATACCAAGGTTTATTTTAATTGATCCAGAGGGCAAGGTTCTTGATGCCAATGCAGCCAGGCCATCATCTCCACGATTTGTTGAAGAACTGGATAGATTATTGAACTAACGATATTGCCAAGTAGAATAGCCAGGAACATTGTATAGATATTCCTGGCTATTAACATAATCCATGGAGCTATATCAGTTAGTTGAGCACCGGAAAATAGCAAAATACAATTGGACGTGTTAGTTTATATTTTAATCATCAAAAAGATGGCGACCATTATTTGCCAAAATGAACTAGGCTATCAAAATGGTGATTTGTCAACTTTCACCGGTATAGTGCCAGGGGAAATAAAGAGAATTTTTTACATTTATGGAGCCAAGGGTCAGAGAAGAGGTGGACATCGCCATCACCAAAGCTGGAACATATTGATCTGTCTTAGCGGGAAATGTAGGATCTATTGCAATGACGGTGAAACGGAGAAGTTTTTCTATTTAAATGATCCCAAGCAATGTTTAGTTATTCAACCTAAGGAATGGCATATAATGGATAGATTTTCACATGATGCTATCTTGTTAGTCCTGGCAAACACGTATTACAACGAAAATGATTATATCTATGAGCCTTACGCAAAAGATAAGCAATACGTCTGACCGTCATCTGTAAACATGACATCTATTACCCTGAATTAAGCAACACATATTTGACTGTGCCTTGGAAAGAAGTTGGGGGCTATTTGTCATGTATAAACAGGCAGTATGAACAGCAAGTGAATCATGTATAGTTAGGTAATCCAACGCACTAAACCTAATTGCAAATTTGATAGTTTGCCAATATGACTCCCGTTTCATAAACCTTCGACTCGAATAATGACAGTTTAACTTCTTGACGCGTCTTAAAGATGGAAATCCCTTTTCCAAAAAGAACGGGATACATCTTTATTTTTAGCTCGTCAATTAGGTTTTGTTCAAATAAGAAGCTGGCGAAAATACAGCCCCCGCATAGATAAATTGGTGGCCCATCACTTGCTTTTAAATGTTTAATGAAGTCTATCTCATTCTCTTTAATAACTTCTACTTGATTATTAGGTGAAGAGTCAATGTTTAATGTTTTTGAAAAGATATAATGTTTCATATTGGGATAGGCTGGTTCACCAGGCTTAATTCCTGATTGATAGCTAAACTCATAGGTGTTCTTCCCCATTAATACAGTGTCGTAACCCTGTAGGCTTTGCATATAATCTGTTACATGCTCACCTTCATAAATGAAACCATCGACAGATCCATCTTCACGTGCAATAAAATTGTCCACCGAAGATGCTACATGATAAACTATTTTTCTCATTTTTGATTAAGTATCTTGTGATTTCAAATAGTGCCGGTTTCCTTATAGAAATCGACCATTAAATAATTTGTAGTTTTTCCTACAAGTTTATGACAACAATGAGTTAAACAAAAGAATTATTTTATCAATTAAATTTGGTCGAATATGTATACTATTGATTAAAAGTAATATTAAAGTAAAATAATTAAAAAATCGTGGCATATTTATCATAGCAGCCAGCTTAAGACTAGGTTATTGACAACTTTTAATAAATTTTAACATTTTTTTATACTTTTTAAGTATTTTATAGTTTTATATATTTTTATTTTTGCTAAGTAAAATTTGTTGAGCTCATTGAGATCATTAATTAGCTCATAATTTAGACAAGCCGTTATGCTAAGATCTCGAATTAAATACGCGCAAATAAAATATGAGATCAATATTCCTATAATTGTATTTGATTATAAATCTTTCACCTTGTGATACGCTCGACAGCTGCCTGGGCATATTCAAAGTTCATATGAGTAATGATACCCGTATTCTAATCAAAATAACCCTGCTCGTCGTAGTTCTGCTAAGTCAATATACAGTTAATGCGCAATGGGGCCCTCCTTATGCGAGTGACTGGATTAATTATGACCAGGCTTATGTAAAAATTGGGATAGCTAAAAAGGGCATTCATAAAATAGCATTTGCCTCATTACCCAAGGATTTTCCAATTAGTGCTCCTGAAAAGCTACAATTATGGAGGCGGGGCAAGCAGGTTTCCATTATCAGCACTGCTAACCAAGAGATCTTGTTTTACGGAGTTCCCAATGATGGGGCAAGTGACTCGCTATTGTACCGACCGATGAGCTCACGAATAAATCCATATTTCAGTATGTATTCGGATGAGGGCTCCTATTTTCTTACTGTGGGTGATTCAGTCGGTGAAAGAACGAGGATAATTGATAAACCTGCGGATAGTAAAATGCTTCCTCTGATGTTCCACAATGAAATTGTAACCACTGTGTTTAAGGAAGCATACACGCTCAGTACAGCAGAATTTGTAAGTGCACCAGATTTTCTGAATAGCTTTTTTGAGTTTGGTGCAAGCAGGAGCAGCAAAATTCAGGATAAGGATGGCGCTGGTTCCATTAGTGGAAATTTAGAGCTGAAAAACCTCGCGAATACTGCTAATACGCCTTCCATAAAGCTCCTTATTCATGGCAGAAGTAATAAAGAACATAAAATTGAAGTGCATGTCGGAAAAAATGCAAAATCATTGCGGCTAGTAGATGTGGTGGTGGTGTCGGGATTTTCTCCAATGGAATATACTTTTACCTTAAGGCCAGAAGATGTAGATGCTGCAAACAAGGGGCTAATTTCCCTTAAATCCGTTAAGGCGGACATTTTGGACCGGTTTTCGCTCACTTACTTTTCTGTGGAATTTCCACAGCTTTTTCAGACTGATAAATTGTTTAGCAAAGAATTTCGGCTAGACCCGGTGGCAAATGACATAAGTAAAATCTTATTCAAAGACGCTTCCCCTGATTACACATTTCTGGACATTTCAAGCCCTGACAAGCCCATTGTTTTAAAAGGATCAAGTGAAGGCCTGTTAGTGCCTAGGCAAGCTGGTAAAACTCAACTTCTATTGGCGGCAAAGGAAATAATCGATGTAAATGTTGGTAGGATGAAATTGATAAAATTTAAACGTATATCTCCGAAGGAATCTAATTACATTATCGTTACGACAGATAGCCTGTTTGAAAGCGCAACGCAGTACGCAAACTATAGAGAATCTCAGGCAGGTGGTGGCTTTAAAACTTTGGTTATTGACATTCAGGATGTTTACAATAAATTTAATTATGGAGAGCCTAGCCCCGTAGCAATCCGCAAATTCATGTCCTATATGCTTTTGGAAGGTGGCAAGGACAAATATTTGTTTATCATAGGCAAATCTATTACCCATAATGAGAAAATGAAAAGAGAACTACCGGGGGAGGTACCAACCATAGGTTACCCTGCATCCGATATGCTACTAGTGGAAGGCATTGCAGGCGCAGCCAAGGACGTTCCTGCAATGCCTGTCGGCCGTTTGACAGCGTTTACTAATCAGCATGTAACCGATTACTTGAAGAAAGTAAAAAATTACGAGAGCAACATCATTGCTGATTACGGATGGCGAAAAAATGTTCTGCATCTCAATGGCGGTAAAACAGTAGGTGAAATTTTACAATTAAAAGGATTGTTAAGTGATTTGGAATCTGACGTTATGGATGGTCAGTTAGGTGGTAATGTGAAACACTATGTAAAACAGCAGGCAATGGCAGAACCTGAGTCTGTCAATATAACAGCTGATGTGAATACGGGTGTAGGGCTGATTACGTTTTTCGGACATGGATCCACGACTATCACTGACCTGGACATGGGCTACATTTCCGACGCTGCACGTAATTATAACAACTTGCATAAATATCCGCTGATGTATTTCAATGGCTGCGGTGTAGGAAACATATTTTCCGGAAGGTCAAATCAGAAGCCTAAAACACCTAAGTCCAACGACAGGATCCCACTATCACTTGACTGGCTGTTGGCTCCAGACCGCGGCGCAATTGCCATTGTTGCCAATTCCTTTGAAAGTTACGTTAGTCCATCCGCTAAATATTTGCAAGGACTATATCATTTCATGTTTACAAATTTGGAAACTTCACGCCTTCCAATTGGCAAAATTATGATAGAAGTTGCAAATGACATTACCTCGAAAAGTAAAGATAAATATAGCATCGCCAATGCCCACCAAACTATCCTGCAGGGTGATCCGGCATTGCGGCTGCTTACAGTGGACAAATCAGATTATGCTATTGATCCGGACGAAAGCATTTCTTTGCTCTCAGAGTCTGTTGACAAATCCCTTGAAGTTTCCGATTCGTTAAAGGTCCTAATCAAAGTCTCAAACAACGGAAGATTTATCAAAGGCCAAAATATACCTATCAGGGTGACTTATTTTGGAAAAAATAAAGTTGTCAAAACGGAGGTTTTAGAATCATTTCCTGCTCAAAACACATTCAAAGTTATCTTTTATAATTCAAAAGACATCCAAAAAATTCAGGTTCAGATCGACCCAGATAATTTAATTAGTGAATTAAATAGCAATAATAATTTTGCAGAATTGAATGTTGACTGGGATTTGATTAAAATGGGCACTAACTTCTCCTCTGAAAGTGCCAAAGACGTTGTGCCACCCTTGTTGACTGTCAAATTTAATGATAGATTGTTGAAGCACAAAGAACATATCACTGCCGATCCAAAGCTATCATTGTATCTGTCAGATGACAGACAACTTTTCCCAGATTCTTCGCTGGTAGAAATATTTATAAAGCACTGCGGAGACGATAATTGTGATTTCCAGAAGATTACATATGCTGATAATGATATTGAAATGGCTGCCACAGATTTTAAATCGCTCAAATTGGATTATGCAACTGATTTGAAAGCAGGCATTTACGAAATTTTAGTGAATGCCAAAGACCGCGCAGGCAATGCAGTGCTAGGGCCTTATAGAATGCAGTTCGAAATTAGTGATGATAATAATCCGTCTGCCGAACTTGTCGTAAGCCCAAATCCTGCTTCATCATACTTACGATTTGAAATTAAAACTGCCAAAAATGCAAAACCGAAATCTATTCGATCTATAATATATGATCATAAGGGGATAGTTATCGAGGATAAAACTATACAATTACTGGAAGGAGCGCTTACGAATGAATGGTATTGGTTGCCAAACTATCCGTTAACGGGAGCTTACATCTATAAAGTTTTTCTTATCAATGATCACAATGAATCATTTAGTACATTTTCTGGGAATGTAATCCTTCAAGGTGCTAAATAGTGAAATATGTATATTAAAAATTAAACGGTATCATGAAACAACATCTACTATCCTGCGTGCTAAGCCTTATTGTCGGTCCATACGTTTTACTACACGGGCGAGCGGCAGATTCAAGTAGCCTGAATCTTAATGAGGGCAAATATGCTAATCGTAAGGTAGCTGCATTGGTTACAATTTCAGGGCATGTTTACCATGATAGTAATGCATTTAACGATGGCAAGCTTGAAGGGCCAGGGACAAATGCTTCTGGTACATTATATATAAATATGTTCAGCATGTTGAACGGTATTGAGATTGCCGTAGCTACTGTGCCTGTTAACACAGATGGATCCTACCAGATTAGTGGTGACTTTTCAGGCTACTATCAATTAAGAATCAATGGGAATCAGGCAACTATCGGGCAAAGCTCCCCATTGACCCAGTTTTCGCAACGCTGGACCATTTTTGGAGAACGGCTTGGCCTCGGGCAAGTTACCGATGGATTGGGTAATGGGATCCTCACCATAGGAGTTTTTTCTGCCCAACCAATAGTTGATGCAGATTTTGGTGTTCAGCAATATCCTGTTAGCCATAGCAAGACCTTTCAAATTCCTGAACCAACATTAAACTCAACTATTATATTGAATGGTACAGGTTCGACACAGTCGCCTGGGCCACTGTCAGGTGATGATGTAGAAGATGGTACACTTGGTGCAGGCAAAACCGTTCTTTTTAGCCTTTTTAATAATTTAGCAGGCAATGAGCTTCATTATAACGGCGTCAAACTATCGGAAGGGGCAAAAATAGTGAACTATAATCCAGCACTATTAGCAATTAAGTTTACAAAGCCGTCTTCAATGAGCACAGGTTTCTTCTATCAAATATTGGATAACGCCTCATTTTATGGGAATGCGGGCATCTATCAAATCAATTGGACTGTCCTGCCTGTAACCTTGATTAAATTCACAGCTTCACAAAATGAAGGTGCAGTCATTCTTGATTGGACAACAAGTCAGGAAGAGAATAGTAATCATTTTGAGATTCAACGCAGTATTGATGGTAAGGCATGGCAAACCTTGGGAAGCGTTGCTGCCAGCGGTGCGAGTAACGATTCAAAGCATTATAGTTTTAAAGATATCTCCCCTGTAAAATCTGGCTTGTATAGGCTAAAAATGGTCGATCTAGATGACACGTTTGCTTTTAGTAGCATACAAACAGTAATTGTGCGGGATAGTGGCAACTTGACATTCTTTCCAAACCCAGCGCAAAACACCCTTAATTTCTCCAACTCAAAGGAAATTATTGAGGTTAAAATATATAATAATGTAGGCAAATTGATGCTTAAAACACAAGTTCCAACCAATGGTAAGATTGATGTAAGCGCTCTTTCTACGGGATCCTATGTTGTTAAAGTTACCTCGAAGAATGGCAGTCAAGAATCGTTACATCTAGCGGTGGATAAGTGACAATGAACT
Organism: Dyadobacter sp. CY347; assembly: GCF_021502655.1. GTDB lineage: Bacteria > Bacteroidota > Bacteroidia > Cytophagales > Spirosomataceae > Dyadobacter. The sequence goes on along the minus strand of NZ_JAKFFT010000013.1, from coordinate 27,198 downwards.
TGATGTTCTTAGGGTCTTCTCCTGGGCTAATAATCATGAGTTCGCAAGTCGTTTGCTACATCGATCCGATCTATGTCTACTCCTTTGCTTTGGGTGAATGTTTGGAGCTAAGCTAAGAAGTTCTAACAATACTGTTTAAATGTCAAGATCCAAAAGTTAAGCAGCCAGGTTTTCTAAAATTAATAAAATAGTCATGTTGAATAGGAGACATCCGCAAATACTTTGATAACTCTTATCTCAATGCTGAAAGACTAGGTAGATCATTGCCCTAGTGATGTCAGGACCATCTGAGGGATCAGGTGGTCAATGAGCTTATTTTTTTACATTGTTTGTAATACTGTTTGGAGGGGATGCTCAGTTACGACTGAGCCACACTTCGCTGGCATCATTTAATCAACGATAATTATTCCTTAACACCTCCCCTGATTCTTAACCATTTTAGGCTTACAGTTTCAACCTTCGGAAGAAAGCGAAGGGTTAGAGCCTGAAATTTTGAGTCTGAATTACAATAGTATCATCCTTGATTTCAGCTTGAAAAACAAACTTTGATTATTATCATGATGCCAAACACTCTATTAAATCAGGAGCCCAGGCAACTTTACACCGTTTCGTCCCATCCACATTGCCAGTGTAGGGAGACGTTTCTGATAACGATATAAGTTTGCCGGGACGGTCAATCCATACCATCGAAACGGATCTTTACGCAGAGGATACATGGCAACCATTCCCTGCATTCCAAATAAATTACGGTTTGAGAAAAAGCACATTTCAAACTAGTTTAAAAACATGCATACGGCCCGAGCCGCGACTATCAGCTGCGTTTAAACTAGCACGTTATTTGTCAGCAAAGGTTTCGTACGCTGCTATGAACCAATGCGTCTATATATGAGCAATTCTGGTCTTGGGTTACCAACTGATCTCTGGTACACTACCTTATGGCAGATACCAATCTTGATGGCATTACTTTCGAATCACCGTTATATTATGCCTTATAACAATCTTGCGAGCTTGGGTACATTGATCAAAATGCACAAAGCCAAAAAATATACTTCAAACCCTGAACTAACCAGCATTCAGTCCGAAGAGATGAAAAATACTATAAATTCAGCTAAGCTCTGAAAATTGTTACAATAATGATGATCCGTTCGTGGAACCGGCCATGATCTATACAAATATTAAAGGAGGCTTAGGTTGTTTTGGCGGCTACAATACAGCACTGCTTATAGTTAAACCATAATCTTAGGTACAATTCAACCAAGTAATTTCTATCCTTGTTAAGGCCGTGTGGCTAATGTTTAGAAAGCAATTTTTCATTTGGTCAAGTTTTGCAAGCTAACAGTAGCTACAATACAAATTATAATTTCGATTCTTAACATGCCATACTATACTTAACCGCTCGTGGGGATTTTAAACTTATAGTTTAAAATTTTAGAAACAGGGTTATATTAGCGCGCTGAGAAGTCCAGCGTATTTTATTCACTGCTATGTATATGATACTTCAACTTCATCGAATAAAATCTTCATATATGATAGTGCCCAAAAGGAACACCTACTCAAGCATACCAAATAGTTTAGTTCTAATATATTTATAAATATTAATAATTTTTTAGAAAAATTTATATTTTAAACTGATCTTCTTTAAGACCTTTGATGATACGTATGTGAGGAAAAGTTTTTATTGCTGTTGTACAGGAAAATGCAAATTGATTAGAATGAATGGATAGCAAAGGTGCGCTTCCTAAGGCTCTGGCAACGAAGAGTAATTCTACAAACTTGTGCTCGGAGGCTGAGCAGCAAAATACAGATGATGATAAGTAGAGCAAATGCTTGTATATCAGTGCTTCCAATTAGTAAAGCTGTAATATGCTGTCAACAAATTACAAGTCACTGGAGAATCCGATGTTGTTTGAATGAAAAAACGCTGGTTGACTATGATGGTAAATTCCAAGGAACAAAATGAAGTTACTACCATAAAGTAGGTATAAGTTAGTAAAATAATTGTGAAACCATCAGTTTTAATTTGGGGAACGTACAGGTTTCTGCCTTTGCCAACTCACCAGGAAGCGGCATCACCAAGCCGGAGCTTTTAAGAAATATGGTTAAGCAATCAATTAAAACCCATAGGATAAATCAGTATAGGTGCAGATAAATAGTGTAAAATAATCGATTTTTACTCAACTGTTGTATTTAAGCATGGTCAGATTCGGCCATGCTTTTTTAATATCTTTTTCTGAAGGAATTGACTTTTCTGTTTATGAACAATATTTGTATCAAATAAATAATAGTAGGTGATTTGCGTAATAAATACAAGTTGATGGTTTTGTTTTTATAATTTTTTATACTTTTTAACATACGTTAAAAGTTCAGGTTTGTTCGATGTCCTACCTTTGCTACCATCGAAGTGTTGAGCACTTAGATTTAATATTTATTTACACAAATCTTTTAAAAAATGAAAATTCAATTTTTGAAATCGGTAAGCAACTGCCTTGTACTTAGTGCAGTTTTACTAGCCACATCTTGCAATGAAGAGCAAATTATGCAGGAGTCAATGGCTGAAGGGCAGGAAGTAGGTAATAATAGCAATGCGAAATTTAGTATTCCTAAAAAATTGGATGCATTCGGCTTAGCTGAAAAAATTGAAGATTACATGGAGCAAGAAAAAACTTCTTTTGGCTATTCTATTTTTTCTGGCGGAAATGAAGTTTTTGTGGGAATGGGTGGCGATGGATTTGCTAGAAAAAGCTTTGAGTCAGGTGGCAGTCACTCGCATGGCGCTTCGGTGAAGCAGGAAACAAATCAGGTTACGCAATATGTTACGGCGCTAGCGGTGTTCCGGACTCTTAGAAAAAATAATCTCTCGTTAAAAACAAAGGTATGGCCATACTTGCCAAAAGATTGGACGCCAAGCGATCAATTTAAAAATTTAAATTTTGAACAACTGCTGGCGCATAAAACAGGGTTGAAATATGATGGAACGCCACAATCGATTAAGATTTCTGTTAAGGGAAATGTAAACACCAGTGTTCGGCAGCCCAACGATATCAACTATATCTTATTAGGGATTATGACTCCCTACATCGATGCAGTTGAGATGAGTAAGAAGGGGAATGCAACGAAATTGACCCAACTTAATATGTCTGCGTCCAACTTTCCCCTTTATCAATCTGAATTTCGTAAGAATGTTCAGGAAAATGTCTTCATTCCAGCTGGACTTAAAGATGCAAGTTTAATAGACTGGGATGCGTGGAATGCATCAGGCACCATAGCTGCACATCTTTCAACACAAGGATATCCTGAAAAAACAGGTAACGCACCGGGAACAGATAAGCCATCTACTTATGCAATTGGTGGTGCAACTGGATTGTACATGAGCGCTTCTCAGTTTGCTCAACTTCAATATGCAGTTTCTCAATTAAAGGTTATTCCATCTTCCGATATTATTTTAATGAAAAGCAATCTTATTGGCTACGATGGCGCGCTTGAAGGCTCGTTAGGAAAGTATTACTATAAAAGCGGTATAGGACACAATTGCGAGACACTTATTATCAATTTTGGTAGCGCTCAAGTGGCCATATTTGCAAATACCCCCCAAGCAAGTTTCGCTTCAACTCCAAGTGAAATAGCGCTGCTGTTCGAGAAGTCGTTAGTAGAGTTATAATTTATATAAACTAATAAAATCTTATAAATCAACGGCTTGTGGTGTAATGGTACTAGCCTTGATTTATAAGGTTCAATAAGCGAAAGATCATAGTTGCATTTATTATTATTCCAAGAGAATTGGATTGTGGGATGTGTAATTAAGTTTAAGTGGGGCAGTTAGGCTATACACACACATAAATACACGTCGATCGTTCTTCCGAATTTGCCCTTTTGTGTTAACGTTTCTTTTTGCGTTAAGAATAATTATTTACAATCATACATTCAACATTATTATGAGAAAATTATCCAATAAGCGTGTTGCGCTTTTTGCTTCAGTTGTTCTGACTGCGGGACTAGCATTTGAAGGAACATCTGCGTTTGCACAGGTTAAAGTAGGAGACAATCCACAAACAATTAATGCCGCCTCGGCTTTAGAAATTGAGAGCAGCACGAAGGGCCTTTTATTGCCAAGGGTTTCTCTTAATTCTACCTCTGACTGGAGCTTAGACGGAACTCCGGTGGCGGGTATGCAGGTTTACAACATGAATCCTGACATTAAAAGTGCGACAATAAATGAAGGAGTAGGGGTCTATTATTGGGATGGCCTTAGCTGGATTGCGGCAAAATACGTGCCGAGCGAAGCTGCGGCGCCTAGTGAGGATTTTGACTGGCTTTTAGACGATCCTAATACTTCGCCTGATACAGAACATCCATCTGCTCCCGGCGATATTGCAAAAACCATTTATCATGGTGGATTTGGTACCCAGAAAGTGATTGTGAGATCTCAAGATCCTGAAAACACATCCGCTTCGGTTGAAGTTATTGCAGATTATGGCTCGGGGCAAGGCGAGCAGAAATGGGCTAGTTTATTTGCCGAAAATTTCCCCACAGATCAAGTGGTTGGTATTCAAGCTATATCAAACACACCACTTGTTTTTCGTACCAATCCCAACCCCTCCAATGAATCGAAGCCAATTGAACGTATGCGTATTTTACCTAGTGGTAGGATAGGAATTGGTACAAAAACACCATCAGTAGGACACTTGAACGTTAGTGGCCCGGATGGCATTTACGTCTCAGACGGTGATGCTCCAATTAGTTCAACTTCGGGTTCGGTGCTAAAGAATAGTACGCTGCGATTATTTAGTACTAGTGGGGATTCTAAAATTTTATTTTCCGACACGCATAACAGCCTTTCAGCTGGCGAGATCACTTTTAACGAAAACAGCAGAAAGATGCTCTTCCGTATTCAAGATACGGATGTGAATGCTCCCTTCTTCGTACCCATGACATTGGTAGGTGATAATGGTTTTGTCGGCATTAATGATATATCCCCTGACTACCAACTATCTGTGGGTGGAGACATTAATGCTACTGGCGAGGTTAGAAGTAAAGGTGTAGCGTTAACATCTGATGCCAGACTGAAACGCAATATCCATGCCGTTGAGAATGGCTTAGCGCTTGTTTCTAAATTGAATCCAGTTAGCTATGAGAAAAAAGCATCCATTGGGAGCAAAGATTATGAGAAGTCCGAGATAGGCTTTATCGCACAGGAGGTTCAGAAAATACTGCCACAACTGGTGCGGGAAGGTAAAGATGCCGACAAAACATTGGCACTCGATTATAACTCGCTAATCCCCGTACTTACCAAAGCGATCCAGGAGCAACAAAAGCAAATTGAGGCGTTGACAAATCAAAACCAACAGTTAACTGGTAAGGTTGCACTACTTGATCAGTCTTCTAAGGCGGTCGCTGCTTTGTCAGCTGAACTGGCACAGATCAAGGAGCAGCTCTTTGCTCCGGCAACTGCTGCTAGCAAAGCTTCCAAATAAGAGTTTTGTGAAGTATCTGTGATGCATTTCAAGCCGAACGAAATAACGTATATTCAATACCGTTTTTTCGTTCGCTCTTAGTTAACCATTTTAAATTAGAGAGATGAAAAATAAATTTTATACAATATTATGCCTTTTGTGCGGTCCTGTCATGACCTACGCGCAGGTGCCGAGTCGAGTATACAGCACGGTTCAGTGCTTTCCGGGAGGAAATTTGAGAGTACATTCCAATCCGATGTCCTTTGGTGCGCATATCATCACGCCACGCAGTAATCCCGGGGAAAGCTCTGTGTTTTTTGCAGACGATGCTTTTTCTGACGGAACTAGCGATGCAGGTTACGTAAATGGTTATGTTACCAGAATAGGAAGCGAGCCATTTTCGTTCCCGGTTGGGGACCAGCAGGGCGAGGATGTAAGGTCGATGACGCTTTCATTGTCAAATCCTACGCCCATCAGGTTGTCAGTGGCTTACTGGAAAGGCGATCCAGGCACTGCATTAGACCCTACTGGCGGTCCGCATGACACTAAATTGGTAAGTAGTGAGGGGGAACTTGGTGTAAGTAAGCTGACAGTGGTATCTAAGCAAGGGTTTTGGGACTGGGTGCCCTTGGCAGTTCCAGCACAGGAATCCGAAATCCGCATTGAGGTTTCTATTGTCGATCATTCAGCAATAGAAGGCTATGAGCCTGAGAACATCCGCTTGGTGGGATGGAACAACACAGCAGGAATGTGGGTAAACCTGAGCGGCGATATAGCGCCAGCCACTAATACGGATGGGACTATTGTTATCGGTACATTAACTACCAGCACGATGTCAGAATATAGTGCGATCACGGTCGGTTCAGTTTCAGAGGAAGTGCTGCCTGTGACACTGATCAGCTTTAACGCCCGTAAAGAGGGTAACCAGGTTAATCTGGACTGGAGAACGGCGGAAGAAATCAATGCAGATTATTTCCAGATCGAGCGTAGCGCCAATGCGAAGGATTGGAATGTGATCGGCAAGCAAAGCGCGGTTGGGGAAAGCAAAGCGCTATTAGAATATGCTTTTATGGACACATCCCCTTTGCGGGGCAGTAATTATTATCGTCTGAAAATGGTCGATAATGATCAGACTTTTGCATACAGCAAAGTGTTGACCGTCTCATTTGAAGGTTCAACCAACTTTCTAACAATGTACCCGAATCCGGTTTCTGATGTCTTGCATTTTAAGGATGCTGATTTGCAAAAAATACAGCAAGTAACCATTCATAATATTTCAGGAATACGGGTATATCAATCCGGTGCAGTTTCGCAAGAAGGTGTCCATGTTGGCAAATTGGCCAATGGTATTTACCTGGTAACAGTCAAGCTGACGGACGGTAATTCGCGGACAGAAAAAATAGTAATCAATCATTAATCCTCTATTCCCGATCGGCGCACTTTCATTGAAAGTGCAAACCTAACTAGTCGACTAAGTGCGCCGGTGGGATAGCTGGAAACGTTAATAGTCGTTACAATTAAATTTTATCAAACCTATTTTCAACTTAAAAACAGAATGAAGAAGTACAGAACAATGATCACATTTTCGAAATATGCAGGAATTTTTTGCATAGCATTATTAAGCGCTTGCGTAAAAGACCATGAGCCAGAAGTGGATCCGACGCCTGAGTATACAGTTATCAAGGGAAGCGGAGATCTTACCTCTGAGCTTGCCGATTTTAGAGGTTTGCTTGGAGATCCTTTAAATACAACGCCAAATCAACCACCAGTTGGTAGACGTGAAATTAACTGGGACGCTGTTCCAGATAATCTTACTAATACCAATACCTTCCCAGGTGACTTTTTTAACAGTACTGATCCTGCCGCGCCTGCTGGCAGGAAGCGTGGAGCTATCTTTTCTACGCCTGGTACAGGTTTGCGTGTGAGCAACAATAATTTCATTGACGTTCTTCCAGGGGACCTGAATAAATTCAATACATTTAGCCCTGCCCGAACGTTCGCAGCAACTGGCAGCACAAAAATGGACGTTACTTTCAAGGTTCCTGGTACAGCCAACAATGCATTTGTAAAGGGCTTCGGGGTTATTTTTTCTGACATAAGTGTCGCCGATAAAACCACACTCGAATTCTTTGCAGGAAACAAAAGTTTAGGGAAATTCTATGCTCCTGTCAGAACGGACGCAAACGGATTTTCATTTCTTGGAGTAGTATTTAAAAATACCAAGGTAACAAAAGTTACTATTACAACGGGCACAGATGCTGTTGATAAGCAGATCGTCGGTCCGGCTGATAAAGTAATCATGGATGATTTCTTTTATAGTGAGCCACAACTGCAATAATAGTTATCGGTAATATATTGGGGGTTTTAAGTTGGAGACTGAGTATGTAATGCACAAAGTGCCCGACGCCTGTCGGGCTTTTTGTTATTCGTTAATCTGAAAAATACAAATTAATTTATCTAATCACTTTAAATATACCACTATGTTAACAATTGCTTTAATAGACAGATTTCCTATTGTGCTCATGGGGACAAAGCTCACGATAAAAAAGTCGTTACAGGGCGTCCGAATATTGGCTGCCAACGATATCTTTTCCTTTCAGGCACAGAATCCAGACTGTAAGCCAGACATATTTATAGTAGGCATTGCCAGGGAGGTCGTTGTAGATCCTTTTCATTTGATTCCAGCCATTAAAAAGGTCTTTAAGTGTCCGGTTATTGTTTATGATGACTTGCCAGCAAATCAAATTTGTATTAAATATTTTTCTGCTGGGGCCAGTGGTTATGTTTCTAAGTGTAGCCCAGCATCAGAATTAATTAAATGTATTAATGAAATCAGAAAGAATAAGATATATATGACAATCGAAGCTTTGCATTCAATGATCGAAAACATTCCTGCTGGCTTTACGTATTAAAAAAGACTTTAACAAAGTTAAAGTCTTTTTTAATACGTCTTTTACATCAACTTCTTACTCTTGTGCATTTGATGATAGAAGATGGAAAACTTGATCAAAAGGTAGTCTACTGGATTTCTTATGTACCTGATCAGCAACTGACAATTTAAAGGCAAACACAGCACTTTCTTGATCGCCGATACTGACTATATTCTCAAAGCGTGAAGTTATGTCTTTAATTTCTTGCTTAATCTCAGTTGAAAATTCCTCTAAATCGCCAGTTTTGGTCCGTTGAAGTAAGGGGATAATAGTATACATTGGCTGCACAGCTAATCCGAGCCCATTTGCACATAACCAGATTCGTTCGACACAGCGTCCAGCTTCAATAAAATCTGTTATTTGAGTGCTTGAAACGGAAATTAAGGCGATTGCCGAAGCACTCTTTAAGCTTTCTCGTGTCATTTTTTGAAGACCTCTGCCTTTGTTCCAACTATTAAGCAACTTAACCGAGTTCCAGTCCCTCGCAACGCGAAGCCCAACGAGGTCTTCTACCGTCATATCCAATAACTCCACTTCGACACCATCCCCTGTTTTTTCGGCTTCGGCGGCTGACCATCTCATTTCCTTATAGAAATCAGCGTGGGCCTGCTCGGTCAATAATCTCACCCGATCGCATGCTGACAAAATTTCGCCCAATTCATCAAGTTGTTCGTCTCCATTGATTATTTGAAGATCGCAACCGGAAACAGATCTTGATACACCCTGTAAGATATCGTAAAAGCTATTAGGCAAAAAGTGTCTATCCCCCTGATTTCTATTTGTGTTTCTAATAAAAATATATTTTGCCAAACCTCTTAACTCCTGTAGTACGTGGTCTGAGTTGAGGTGGCTGAATGAAATAGCAGCAACCATTTGGCCTTCCAATCCAAGAGGGTAGTAATGTATATTTGAATTGAGATTCAGTTGCAGGGCCTTTATATAAATATTCTCTATTGCAGTACCAAGCGCAATATATAATCCAAGGTTATCGACGTTGAGCCACCCACCTGCACGGTCCTGGTCATAGAATAGGAAAAAAGTGCTATTTTTAACTATCCATTTACAAGGCTGGGAATTCCCTCCGGACGGGGCTTGCAGCGCAGCATAACAAATTGCTTGTATCTGGTGCTCACATAAATCTACGCGATCTTGAATGGTATCAAAATCGAATTGGTCAACAGTTAATGTAAATGGCGCAAAATCGAAGGATGATGGGTTGTTCAAACTGACTGGTGATTCTGACTGTAATGTGCCACTTTGTTGAACCCCAATGATCTTGTTGATATCGACGTAATACCGCCCTGACCGAATATCTGTCTCTAGAAGGATTTTTCGGCACGTATCAGCCGTGGTTGCACCACCAAGTGCAACTGCTGAGCCAAGTTGTGGCCAGGAAGAAATGGTTTGCTCAACCTCAATCAACGAAGCTTTCAAGCGATTCGAAATTTTGTCAGTATCAATCATCTTGACTACAAACGGTATTTTTTCTTTTGTAGATAGATTCTTCAAACTAACCGGATCAACATCAGCTAGCAGGCCATGTAAAATCGGGCGAAAAGGATCTTTGTCAAATCGTTCAATATCAATCATTCCCTTATCACTAGTGTCCATGATTACTGGAATCTTATAGGCACGAGCACGGTGACGCGCAAGAACCTTGATATCTAAACCATCACATACTTCCACTAATAAATCAAGCTTACCACCTTCTGTTAAAAAATCATTGATATTACTATCTGAAATTCCTCCGCGATAAATACGTACGCTTATAAACGGATCAATTTCTGCAATTGCTCGTGCAGCGACAATGGATTTATTTAAACCCAAATTATGTGTTCCCGTTTGGATACGGTTAAGATTTGATAGCTCGATTAGATCGAAATCAGCTAATCGCAACTCTCCAACAGATCTTTCAGTTGCTAAGGTCATTGCCACTGAGTGCCCTATCGATAGGCCTATTATGCCAATCTTTTTTGTAGATAATACCTGCTGTTCTTCAGGGGTAATAATATAATTATTGCGGTTAGTTCTAACCTTACCAAATTCTTCATTATCCAATAGGTGGACAAGACGTCTGCTCCAAGGATAAAAAACCCATATACCATATTCACTATACGTCAACCCGCCTAGTTTTCTTTGTAGATGTTCATGTGACTGTTCAGGACTTAAAGTTACAGAAGGGTTCTCAATTTTGACGAGCTCGGAAAGCTGATCGTAAATAGTATCAAATATTAAGATGTTTGGGTTACGTTCAATAAGAACTTCCAATCTCTTTTTATCATCTTCATTATTAGCACGGAAGAATATCGGCTTAAATGTGGCATCTAATCGTTCCGTAATTTTTTCGGTAAACTTTGTTAACGAGTCCATAGAGTACTAACGGGAATATAATTTAAACTGCTTCATTTTGAAAAAAGTAATACTGCTCACTGTTGACTAGAGGATCTATAATTATTAGGGAAATGAATGGTGTCATCAGGAAACAACCGGCTTTGCTTCCCTATAAAATCATTTCCTAATACACCGATTCCATACCTGCAAACGATACCGGCCAAAATTGCCTGATTAGTATGGGCTTGTGGGATATGTTGTATTTCCGAGAGGATAGCCGCCGATGAAACAGGGAATTTGAATCCAGGATAACCATTGGTTTTCTGCTTTGTCGTAATTCCTTTCATCATTGGTATTAGATCTGAATGGAATTTGATTGAGTCGATGGAGCAGGAGTAGAGACAATATTTTGAATTATCAAGAATGGAAATTCCTACGGCTGCCAGTAAGGCGAATCTACACAGCCCTAGGCCACGAAATTCCGCTGAAACAGCAACTCTGCTTAGTTCTACAGTAGCACTTTTAAAGTCAATGTTCTCCTCAGATTCTATATCAAAAGCATATTCAGTCGGTAGTAGATCAGAGGTATCCGGAACAATTTTTAAACCAAATCTCTGATTTATAATTGTCAGCTGCTTTTCAATGGCGGTATTAATATTTCTCTTAACAACTCTAATAGTTGCGATTTGCTGTTCTTGAAAAAAAATTCCTATCAAATTTGCCTTCCAATCACTTGGTAGTAAATCGTACTCATTTTCCAGATACTCATCCGAATATTCGTTTTTATATATTTTCCTTCTTAAAGTTAAATGGTCTATTAGATCGGCTTCACTTTTGAGTTCCCTAAGTTCAAAAGTTTTAAGCAATTGCTGAAAATCAAATTCCATAAGTTGATTGTTGATGTTTAAGTGATCAGACCTCTTTGTGCTAGCTTATAATATCCTGCCTTTTGTTGCGTTTAACACAGGTAGAAATATCATTTGGTTAATTAAGAGTTACAAAAATACTTTTACCAACAAGACTAGGCTTTAAATAATCCTTAAGAAGTATTAAGAATTATTAAAATAATGGAAAGGATTATTATAAAATAGTATTACTTGTTGCTTTCTTCTAAGAGTTAAAGTGAAAAAATAATACTTGTTTGAAGGAGAGGGAAAGCATCGCAACTATGTTACCTGCTAGGTAAAGTGACCTTAGCAAAAAATTGGAATTAGATAAGAATAATGAGAGATGGGACCAAGCTTGATACTTATGTGCAGAGTATGCTTGTGAAAGGCTTGATCGCAAGCATGCTCTGGCAGGAGGATAGGTTTAAAACTTTAAATTTCGAAGGCAGATACGGCCAATTTATTTGCCAAATAATCGCTTGCAGTTTCGCGGTTACTAAGCCAGGGGAATAAGCCAGGTGGGTGATTAAAGCCACTAACAAAATCAAATGCAATTTCTGGATTGTGTTCAGCTGCTTTAAGGATGTCTATAACATGTGCTGGAGGTGATAAAAATAGATCGCAAAAATGGTTAACATGCTGAGAATAGGCCCAAAAACTTTCGAAAGTCCTTTCCATCCATTCAGAATCAAAGATATTATCACCATGTTCAATAATAGCTTGGGCATATGCATGAGCCATCTTAATTGCATTGTTGCCGCCTTGGCCAACGATTGGATCATTAAGTATGACTGTATCACCCAAGCCCATAACTGTAGCAGTTGAATTGAGTTTTACAAACGGCTTTCTGACGACGGGGGTAAATGAACCTTTCAAAAATGCACTCGGATCAATTACCGACGCATTATTTAAAGAGGGATAACGCCATGGTATCACGCTTTGCATCATCAACTTTGCACGTTCTAATATTTGAGTTGCGGATTTGCAATCATCAAAAACATCCATAGGGCCTCCAGGGACACATTCCATTAGCATAAATGCGCATTGAATATCATCTTTCTGATAGAATGGTCCGGTTATTACTTCACCAGCCCCCATTATCGCGTCAAATGTGATAGAGGTGAAACGTGTATGGCCAGGCTGTTCAAAATCGTTGAAATGGATCTGAACCAATTTTCTAGCAGGCTGCTGATGTGGGGAGCGCTCTACATCTTTTGGGAAAAGACGTGCAAGCGGACCTTTTCCTGAGGAAATAATGACTAAATCAAATTGAGAAGTGCATCCCAATAAGTCAGAAGGGGTTGTATCGCTTACAATAAACTTTCCTCCATGTTTCTGAAACACTTTAATCCATTGGTAAAACTTAAGCCGTTGGTCTATGGAAGCTCCCGGCTTACTTGTTCGGGATCTGATGGCAAAATCCAGATTACCGCCAGGGGTGCCAAGGTTAATGTGAAATGCCGATGCATGATATGCGGTATCACGCCACAAGTCCAATCCTATTTCTTTTTCAAGCTGTAGTGCATCATCAAAAAGATAGGTAGCGCCGGTAGGTGGGCCATTAAAAAGCTCTTCGGCAGAGTATTCTGAAATGACAGTGACGTCATAGCCACTCTTTATAAGTCGTATTGCGAGAAATAATCCGGCCTGTCCCGCACCCATGATGGCTATCCTTCTCATTAATCAGCAGTATTGGTTCTCGATAATAACAAATATAACATTGAATGCTTTATGAAAAGTTGAGGCGAGTATTTAAAAAATATAAAAAATTATAAAAATTTATAAAAAAATAAGTCCTAATAGATTTGATATCAGTAACGTAAGTTTAATTTTACAATGCTTCGAGACAGAATATTTACGACAGTATGAGCTACGGTACAGTTTACCTTCCTGATTACACTATTATTTCTGAACTATATAGAGAGCATGACAAACTGCTATTAGTGGCTGTGCCGGAGAATGCGCCAGAGCCTGTCATTCTTAGGATTGTGCCTTTTGTAGGTGCTATCGGCAGCTCTAACAAGCAGATAGAAACAGAATTTGAGTGGACACAGCTTTATCGCTTTGACCGTATATTAAATTATAACAAGTTAAGCCGCACTGAAAGTCATCATGTTGTCGAATTAAGCTATTTTAACGGAGTTAATCTTGAAAGTTTTTTAGCTTCCGAAGAGATAGATGTGCCGCTGTGTATTTCTATTGCACAGTCGCTCATTCTTATAATAGAAGAGTTGCAATATTACGGTATTATTCATCATGACCTTCGGCCGGCACACTTTCTGATTAATCCTGAAACCAAAGAGATCAGACTCTCGGATCTATCGTTTGCCGTTTTGGAAAGCGACAACCAAAAAAGAAGTAATGTTAGCCAAAAGGAGGTTCAACTTCATTATATCTCACCTGAGCAAAGTGGCCTGACAGACGTACCAATCGACTATCGTTCTAATTATTACCATCTGGGTGTAATTTTTTACCGGCTTTTTACCGGCCATTTGCCCTTTGAAGGTACAGACGCGAATGAGCTTGTCCATGCTCATATGGCCCGACTCCCAGAAAACCCGGCAATATCTAGCACTAACAAGCTTGATAGTTTCATCAAAATTGCAATGAAACTATTAGCTAAAAAACCAGAGGATCGTTATCAGACAAGCAGGGGTATTAACCTTGATCTTGCAATATGTGCAAAGCAACATTTGTCTGGGGCAAATTTCGCCGAATTCCAAGCTGGCAAATCTGATTTACCAGGAAAACTTATAGTTCCTGACTGCATATATGGTCGAGAACAGGAAGTATCACAGATATTGGAAATATTTAGTAGGGTTAAAAATAGTAATGAACTTTTGCTTGTATCAGGTCACTCTGGCATTGGTAAGTCCTCATTAATCCGAGAAGTGCAGCAGAGGCTTGTATCTCAGGATGCCCTATTTGTGTCTGGTAAATTTGATCAGTATATACAAGACATACCTTTCGAAGGTGTTATTAAATCCTTTAAAGAACTCGTTTGTAAAATATCCTCAGAAAATACAAGCTATTGGCGTGAATCCATCTTGGATGCTGTTGGATCATTAGGTCAGATAATTATTGATGAACTGCCTGAGCTAGAAAAAATAATTGGAATGCAGCCGGCAGTTGCGCCGCTTGAACCTGTGGAAGCGCAAAATAGGTTTTTTAACGTATTCACTAATTTTATCAATGTGTTCACCAAAAAGGAACACCCACTGGTTATTTTTCTGGATGATTTGCAATGGTCGGATTTGGCCAGCATTAATTTCCTTAGCCGTGTTACCGATTCCGTTCAGGGAAGCAACCTGTTATTAATTGGCAGCTATCGAGATAATGAAGTGGCAAATGATCACCCCTTAAAAATAGCTATTCAAAAACTAGGGGAGACAACCATCAGGCTTTCACAGATTGTACTCTCACCTTTGAAAAAAACGGATATCGCTCATATGGTGTCCGATATGCTCTCATCCCCAATAGGTGCGGTCAGTTCATTGGCAGAGATTATTATGTCAGCAACTTTGGGAAACCCATATTTTATATTAGAAGTAGTAACGGATTTCTTTCACCAGGAATTGATTTATTATGATCGAAAGATGCACAGATGGGTTTGGGACTTGGAAAAAATGTCAGGTTATACCCGATTAGTATCGTCCCAGCAACTACTCACGTCTAAAATAAACGGCTTAGATAAGGCAACATACAAGGCGCTAACTACGGCTTCCTGCATTGGTACAGAATTCGATCTGATGGTATTGTCAGCGCTGCATGACAAAACGCCTCAAGAAACGGAGGAGGATCTACGCCAGGCAGTGGTCGAAAATTTGCTTACAATATCTGTCGCTGATAGTGGAGCAGGAAAGTACCCCTTAAGGAACAAATATAGGTTTGTGCATGATCAAGTTCAGCAAGCTGCATATAACATGCTTGGATCAAAAGAGGCCGATGAAATACATCTTAATGTCGGTTATTTTTTGATGGAAAGATTGACAATTGCAGAGCGGGATCGACAGCTTTTTCAAATAGTTAACCACTTTAATCACCATCCAGCAATATTTAGCATCTCGTCAGAAAGACGGCAGATAGCTCAACTTAATAGAGATGCTGGAAAGAAGGCAAAAGCCTCGGCAGCCTATTCTGTTGCTTTTGCCTATTTTCAGAAAGCAGCACAAATACTCATGTCAGAGGATTGGCAAATAGATTATCTGCTTGTGCTTGAAATTCATCTTTTGTATGCCGAGAGCGCTTATTTGGCTGGCCATCTAGACACATGTCTTAGCGTAACTAATGAGGCTCTGCTATTTACAAACCAAATTGACGACAAAATAAAGATTTGTCAAGTGCAAATCCAATGCCTTATATTTAATGAAGAACCTAAGAATGCAATTAACATCTCACTAAGGGTACTAAAAGAATTGGAAATTAATTTTCCGGAAAAACCCGGAAAGCTTCATGTGATTTCCGCTTACCTAAAATCGAAATGGCTACTACGTGGTAAAAAAGTAGAAGACATAGCAGAATTACATAAGATGAGTGACCCGAGAGCACTGGCTGCTATGAGGGTACTACAAATGATTACTGCTACTGTTTTTGAAAATAGTCAAATTTTATATACGCTTATGGTGATCAAAATGGTGGAGTTGTCTCTGCGGTTTGGGATTACATCAGAGTCGGCAATTGCACTTGCAACGTATGGGGCTATTGTCAATGCTATCGAGGCAAATCATGATTTATCGTACCGGTATGGTAATCTTGCCCTAAAGTTGGCAGATCAGGCAGGGGCAGGCTTGAACAGGACTGTTCTGGTTTACAATATTGTTAACAGGCCATCAGGCGAACATTTTAAAAATTCGCTCGATTCGTTAAGGAAATGCTATCAAAGAGGCATTGAGATGGGTGATCTTGAATATTGTGCGTATGCTTCGAGTACTTACTCGTTTTATTTATTGTTATCCGGAAAAAACTTGCATTGGGTAAAACACGAAATACTCCGTTTTAACCAACCACCAAAGGCGTTGTCAAAAAACAACGGAACCTACGGTAATGAAACACTGATCCAGGTTGCTTCCAACCTTCTTGGCGAGAGTGCTGATCCTGTTGCTCTTAGCGGCTCTTACTTCAACGAAGGACATAATTTCTCATCAATCCTGGCTCAAAAGGATAACACGCGAGTGTTTGTCTCCTTTGTATATAAGATGATGTTGGCTTATCTAACGGGTCAATATGAGCGGGGAATAGAAGAAGGACAACGTGCGAAATTTTTTTATGGTAAAGCTAAAGCGCTTGGGCTATTTGTTCCTTTATCTACTTTCTACATTGGGTTGTTGAACACGGCTATGTATAAAAAAAGTGGCAATCGAAGATATTTAATGATAGCTTGTGAGCAGGCCCGTGACCTGAAAAAATTAGCAAGTCAGGTTCCGATAAATTTTTTACACAGGTTTCAATTGCTTGAAGCCGAGATTTTTGCTTGTAGAGGGAAAAGCGAGATGGCGATTGATCGGTATGATACAGCAATACAAACTGCCATTGAAAATGACCATCCACATGAAGCCGCAATAGCCAATGAATTGTGTGGTTTATACTGGCTTAAAAAGAACAAAGTACAGACAGCTATTATTTACTTAAAAGCGGCATTAAAGGGTTATCAAGAATGGGGGTGTGTATTAAAAGAACGGCAATTGCTGGAAAATTTTGCTGGAATTACTCATACTGATACAACGTCCACAGTGCTTCGTTTCTCTGACTCACATGATAGCATAGCATCAACACTCGATCTATCCACTTTGATGAAAGCCTCTACCGCCATTTCTAGTGAAGTTGTGTTTGCCAAGCTGATGGAGAAACTCATGCAGTTTGTAATCGAGAACGCAGGTGCTCAATCAGGCTATTTTATCCTTGACTGGGGAGGGGAGCTATTCATTGAAGCACAGCGCTCAGTGATCGGGGAAGTAAGTGAAATCAGAAAAATTCCGCTTAGCCAATCCAATCAATTACCTATTAGCATCATTGACCATGTTTTTCAAACCCAGAAAGATGTTGTGCTTTATGATGCACTGGAAAGTGAGCAATTCAAGAAGGACCAAGTGATCATTTCCAGAGGGGTTCGGTCTTTACTATGTATTCCGGCCTTAAATCAAGGTAAGGTACTTGGTGTACTATATTTGGAAAATAACCTAGCCACTGCGGTTTTTACTTATGAGCGCACACAGCTATTAAAACTACTATCTGGGCAAATCGCTGTCTCAATCGAAAATGCCATACTATATGAAAAGCAAGAACAGAAAGTAGCTATCCGTACTGCTGAAATCCAAGTTCAAAAAGAAGAAATTGAGAGGCAGAAACAATTACTGGAAAAAAAATCACGCTATAAAGAGCAATTTTTTGCCAATATGAGCCATGAGATCCGCACGCCAATGACAGCCATTTTAGGAATGTCACAATTGATCTTTGACACAGAATTAAATGCCAAGCAACTTGAATATGCCCGGGGTATTCAGTATTCGTCAGAAAACTTACTAACTATTATCAATGATATTTTAGACTATTCCAAAATTGAAGCTGGTAAGTTCTCCTTTGTCAATAAACCGTTCCGAATTCGGGAACGCCTAAACAGGCTTAGCTACATCTTGCATGTGATTGCAGAAGAAAAAGGTCTCGTGCTAGATATCATAGTAGATCAGAATGTAAGTCCGCAACTCATTGGAGATCCTATCCGATTGCATCAAATACTATTGAACCTGGCCAGTAATGCGGTAAAATTTACAGATCACGGTTCCGTACGTATCCAGGTAAGTGTATATTCTCGTAAGGCCGGAAAAGAGACACTTACATTTAGCGTAAATGATACCGGGATAGGTATTCCGGAGGATAAAATTGAGTATATTTTTGAGACATTTACCCGAATCGACGAGGATTTAAATAATAAACAATCAGGGACCGGTCTTGGATTATTCATTGCAAAAAAGCTTGTTGAAGAGCAAGGTGGAACGATGAAGGTCGCGAGCCAACTTTCGGTAGGGACGGAATTTAGTTTCGACCTGACATTTGAAATTTGTACTGGTGCGCAAGAATCTGACCATGAGCGCGAAAACGAGGAGCAGCTACCCTCCGGGCTAAACGTGTTGTTGGTCGAAGATAATCTCTTTAATCAGGTTGTTGCGGAAGAGACGTTGAAAAAAATGATCCGTGATGTAAAAGTATCAATTGCCGACAACGGCGAAATCGCTCTTCAAAAGCTATCCGAAAGCACTTTTGATATTGTATTAATGGATATAAAGATGCCAATCATGGATGGATATACAGCAACCAAGGCAATTCGAGCACGTGAAATAGATACAAGAGTCCCCATTCTTGCTTTTACTTCGAATGCAAATCCAACAGAAGCCCAAAAATGTATCGATGCTGGTATGGATGACTATATTACCAAGCCAATTGAAGCTAAAAAACTGAAACTGAAAATCGGGAAACTACTTCAAGTATCCAGGCAAATGAGCATCTCTTCGTAAGGGTAGTCAATTACTGAGTAGAGAATTCTATACTCCAAAACTCGTTAAAATCATCAGTAAAGTGTTGGATTTGTTGTTTAATTGATCCCGTTTCGCCTAAATCTATCTGTTTCTCCATATCGCGCATCCGTTCTGAAAATGTGCTAAGACCAACGTAATTAAATTGTGTTTTTAAGCTGTGAACGGCTATGGATAAGTCTTCCCACTTATCTTGTTCACACAGCTGCGAGAGCATTATTATTTGCTTAGGAGCCTGGGCTTTAAATATCGTAACAAAATGATTAAGCAGTTTCTCGTCATCGCCCATAAGGCTCCTTAACAGAGATAAATCCATAAAATATCTATTTAATTATTAGCCTATAACCTTCCCCATGCAAGTTCATAATCTCGACACTAGGATCATCTTTGAGGTATTTGCGAAGCTTGCTAATATAGACGTTCAGGCTATAACCTCGGTAATGCTCCTCGTCACCCCATATAGCTATGATGGCAGCGTCCCGCATCAACACCTGATTTTGATGTTTGCAAAACAGGTTAAGGAGTTTTGATTCGATTGAGGTGAGTTTAATCGTTTTACTGGAAACGACTAGCTGTTGAAGATGAGGATCATAACTTGAATTTCCTAGCTGGTAAGGTTCTGACTTTCTGACATGTCCCTTGACTTTTACACGTTTTAAGACCGCCAAAATACGAAGATAAAGTTCTTCCATACTGAATGGCTTTGTAAGATAATCATCAGCTCCAAGAGTAAGGCCTCTAATCCTGTCTTCTTTAAGCGATTGGCCGGTCAGAAAGATAATAGGCATCAGCTCATCAACCAACTTGATTTCTTCGGCAAGAGTAAATCCATCCTTTTTTGGCATCTTGATGTCCAAAACACACAGATCGAAAACATGTAATTTAAAAGCATCAAAGCCAGCTTGTGCATCATGTTTTAACATGACTTTGCAGCCTTTCATTTCTAAATATTCCTTTGTCAGTTCACTGTATTGGAGTTCATCATCGATCAGCAACAGATGAGGCTGTTCCATAAAACGTCTTATTCTATTGTGATAGGTACCAATTTGAAACTTAGGATAGTTTACAAATTTAGTAAAAGCAATGACATCTTCAAATAGAGAGATAAAATCATTTCAAACAGCGACTCACGATGGTCAATACATCAATTTATACTATCCTATTTAGAGGCATTTCGTGGTAGTTTACATGCTATTATTCCTCTTTGAACAGTATGAAGGCGCTGGCATTCAAAATTTAATAAATTTTTATACTTTTTAACAAGTATTTATTTCTGGCTATTCATAGATTATATAATTTTGCAATATTATTAATCAACCTATTTTTCGAGTGAGAAACTGCAAAGCTATTTATTTGCCGCAGCAATACTTATGTATTAATGAGGTTGAGTTGGCATATTTACTTACTAAACATAGATCACAAAACTGATTTATTAACTAATAATAGTGGTCACCAACATTTAATAATAACGCGTTTTTTTTAGTACAAATTGAAATGGTAAAGTTTAGG
Source organism: Dyadobacter sp. CY347 (assembly GCF_021502655.1). Classification (GTDB taxonomy): domain Bacteria; phylum Bacteroidota; class Bacteroidia; order Cytophagales; family Spirosomataceae; genus Dyadobacter. The sequence goes on along the minus strand of NZ_JAKFFT010000013.1, from coordinate 6,565 downwards.
TAACAGGGACGTTGAGCAGTAATATGGATATCTTCCCTAATTTTAGGGGAAGATATTTTTCATAATTAATGGATTAATGATTGCTTATCCAATACTTTAAAAATCACCAGTATAGTTTTTCAGGTATTTATAAACCGGATTTTATTTCAATTTATGATGGTTTTATCTGGTGTTCATCTATTTTATAATTTTTTATAATTGTTAATCCTTCTTTACTAAAAGAAATATGCTAACGCGTTAATTTTGTCTATCTGAAAATCATTACCAAGATGGTAGTCGGCAAATGTGACGATATATTTGTTTACGTATAGTGCAATAGGTTATTTGCAAATGTGGGCCTTTTAGGCCAGGTCGGCTTGTGGTTTAAACGCGCTAGCAATTGTTCTGGATCACATTCACACACTAGATTCTTCCACACACTGACATAGGATTAATTGGAAGTCTCAGCATTCATACTGGCTGTGACAGGCCTATCACACACTTACATTTTTATTCAAATATTGATTTGAAAATGGCGGTAATGATGAAATGGCTTTTGCAATGAGTGATCAGTATAAGGCTATTACAGGTATTTCGAATTAATCAACACCCTACTTAAACAAATGAAAGTAACTAAATTTCTACTAGCCGCTTTTTTTTGCAACGCCTTCATAGCCAAAGCCCAGATAGGTGTTCAGATAAATAGCACAACACATTTATTTGCAAATAGTTATTTACGAATTGATGCTCAACCCCTCACTTTCGTCAATGGGCATATCATCACATCTCGTAGTGCCGCTCAAACAACCTCTGTATATTTTACAGATGGAACAATCATTCAGGGCCAAAGCGATGCAAGATATGTCAATGGATACGTGACCAAGGTCGGGCAGGCAGCATTTCAATTTCCTGTTGGAGATCAAGATGGCAATGATATACGACCCTTGGAGATTATTTCTGCCGCAGGTCAAATAGAACTTACAATAGGTTATTGGAAAGGCGATGTAGGGACTAACCTGGATCCCACAGGTGGAGCGCATGACCGAAATGAAATTAGCGATTTAGGTACTGCCGGAGTAGATAAGATTGAATCTGTATCGAGTCTTGGCTTTTGGGATTGGGTCCGCGGTACAAAGTCAGCGGTAGTCAACATACGTGTATCTATGCCGGATAATACTGGAAGCGAGGGATATCCGGCAGCTAATATCCGTTTGGTAGGTTGGAATACAACGACTAACCAATGGGAAAATTTAAGTGGTGGTACAGCCCCCACATCTAATGTCGAAGGCACATTTGTCACCGGTACAATAACCGATATGACCAAATATAGTGCTATAACGATTGGGGCTACATCAGCACCGTTACCCGTTACGCTCATCAGCTTTACTGCAAGCACTGAATCAGGATTAGGGCACCTTCGATGGACGACAGCGGAAGAAACCAATACAGACTATTTTGAGATTGAGCGCAGCACAAATGCGAGTGATTGGAATGTGATTGGCAGACAGGCTGCAGCAGGTGACAGCAAAGCGCGTTTGGATTACACTTTTACAGATAAGGCACCTATGCCTGGAAAAAATTACTACCGTCTAAAAATGATGGATCGGGACAAAACTTTTGCTTTCAGTAAAATTCAAATTGTGAACGTTGGAGAAGCAGCTGAGTTTCTGACAATGTTTCCAAATCCAGTTTCAAAGACCTTATATTTTAAAGACATTGATCTACAGAAAATAGAAGCGGTTTCAATTAATGATCGTGTAGGGAAACAAGTATTCGGTTCAGATAAAACTTTCACCGGCAGTATAAATGTCAGCTTGCTTCAAAATGGACTATATATTGTCAGGGTACGACTAAGTGATGGTAGCAGTTATATAAGAAAGATATCTGTAATCCATTGAGGCGAACTCGCCAGTAAAAAGTTGTTACAGGCATTTCTATGATAGTAGTAAACATTGTCGACAAACAAGTAAATCATAATTAATGCAACCTATGTTTAAAAGTCAAAAAGTGCTACTGACAGTAGTGATGATCATCGCAACATTACTCGATGAAAGTAGTTTATATGCGCAAGTTAAGGTGGGAGACAATCCGGAAACAATCAACGCCGGATCAGCCTTAGAAATCGAGGCAGACGACAAGGGGTTACTTTTGCCAAGGGTCTCGCTTTTTAAAACAGACATTTGGGGGTTGAGCGGGACTCCCGTCGCAGGGATGCAGGTTTATAATATAAATGCAGAAACCTTCAGTTCGCAAGGTTATATCACTACCAATGAAGGAGTAGGTATATATTATTGGGACGGGCTTGGTTGGGTAGCTACCAAATATACGCCGGAATCCGGATCAGCGGGGGCGGATTTTGATTGGCTTTTGGATGACGATTCCAATCCATCTCATGTGGGGGATATATCAAAGGCCATCTATCATGGTGGAGAAGGGAATCAAGAGATTTCTGTAAGAACCATTGAGCTCGACAATGTATTTGCCCGTGTAGGGGTGAGCGCTGGGCATGGTTCTGCCGTTCCTGTAGTTGGTAACTTGTTTGCAGAAAATCGCACACCGTATGGCAGGACGGCCGGTTTCCAAAATTTATCGCCGGATCCGCTTGTTTTTCGTACAACCGAGAACGGAGCTCAAGATCCTAGGGAACGTATGCGTATTACGAGTGATGGTAGAGTAGGGATCAACACAGGATCCCCCCTCGCTATGCTGCATGTGCGAGAGGGTAATGGCTTGGCTCCGGAGGAAAAAGGTATTTTATATCTGGCAGGAGATATCAATAATATTAATACAAAAGGTGCTAGACTGGCGGGTGGTTCACTGCAATTATGGGGCAGTGGGCTTTTAGATGGCGGAAGCATTTCGTTTGTAGAGGGTTACGCAGGAGGATCTCAAACGGCAAGAATTATTTACAACGAGTCAGATGGAGGCTCATTGAACTTTCGTATTGGCGGCGCCAATGGAGGCAATGGCCTTACTCTGCCCGTGTACCAAACAATGTCTTTAATAGGAAAAAACGGCTTTGTCGGAATTAATGATACAAGCCCTGATTACCAGCTATCAGTCGGTGGCCAGATTAACGCAACCGGCGAAGTTAGAAGTAATGGTGTAGCCTTAACGTCTGATGCCAGACTGAAACGCAATGTTCATGCACTGGAGGATGGGCTTAGACTCGTTTCAAAATTGAAGCCCGTTAGCTACGAGAAAAAGGGTTCTATTGAGAGTAAAGTTTATGAAAAGTCAGAGATAGGGTTCATCGCCCAAGAGGTCCAGAAGATATTGCCACAACTGGTGCGCGAAGGCAAAGATTCTGACAAAACATTGGCACTGGATTACAATTCACTAATTCCCATCCTTACCAAGGCTATTCAGGAACAGCAACTGCTGATCGAAGCGCAATCTGCTAAACTGCAATTTCAGGCTAGCAAACTTGATACACAGTCGGCGTTGCTTGATACACAAGCTACACGACTTGATGCAATCGAGCAGGTTTTGAGTAAGTCTACCAAAAGTACGTTGGAAGCGTCTAAATAGTAAGCCAATATTAGCAAATACAAACATATGAAGACTTTACTCATAACACATTCGAAACTTTTTATTGCGTTTAGCATTACAGCTGTCCTTGTATTGAGCGGGCAGAATAGTCACGCGCAGCTGAAAGTAGGGGAGAACCCATCCAGCATCCACCCAGCCTCTGTGCTGGAAGTAGAGAGTCCTAATAAAGGCCTACTCCTGCCAAGGGTAACACTGACTAGCACAACAGTGTGGGGCCTGGCCGGCACGCCGGTTGCTGGTATGCAGGTGTATAATACTAATATTGCAGTTGCGGAGGGAGTTGCTTTTTATCCGCCTGCGCCGGGGGGTAAAGGAGTGTATACATGGGACGGAGATGGCTGGGTTCCTAGTAAATCAGCTGGATCTGGCGGGTCAAGTGATTTTGATTGGCTAAAGATTAGTGGAAATGGAAGTCCATCCACTCCCGGTGATATTACTAGTGGGATTTACCATGGTGGTGCAGGTAATCAGGAAGTAATGGTAAGAACAAATGAGACCGGCGCGAGTAATTTTGCTCAATTTTCAGTGCGCGCTGCCCACGAATCGGCAATGCCGATCGCTGGTAATTTTTTCGCAAGTACGTTAGGAGGTGGTGTTGTAGGCCTGAAAGCTGAATCAAATCATGCTTTTCAAATTCAATTTCCTATTGGGCTTCCAGCTTTACATATAGATCCAAACTTTAAAATTGGATTATTCACAACTTCTCCATCCTTTAATCACGGAATCACTGTCGAGAACTCATTTCTTCAAAGAAGCGGTAGTTCAGACTTAGAAGCAGAAGCAAGCGTCGTACTGAAGAATGGCATAGTAAGATTATTTCATAAGAACAACGCATTGGGTGAACCGTCAATAGAATTTGGCCATGTGTTTGATTCCAACAGTGATTCTGACGCCTCAATTAGACATGCTGGATCTAACTTGAATGGTCGATTATTAATGATATTAAAAAGTGTGAATAATAATAAAATTCCATTTACTGCTCTTAATAGTAATGGTTTTGTGGGAATTAACGATGATAATCCTATATATCAATTATCTGTTAATGGAGATATCAATGCCTCTGGCGAGGTTAGAAACAGCGGTGTTGCTTTAACCTCTGATGCCCGCTTAAAACGCAATATCCATGCATTGGAAAATGGTTTAGGCATTGTGTCCAAGCTTAATCCGGTGAGCTATGAGAAAAAGGCAACCATTGCCGATAGCGTTTACAATAAATCAGAAATCGGTTTCATTGCTCAGGAAGTTCAAAAGATACTGCCGCAATTAATACGGGAAGGTAAGGATGCAGATAAGACCTTGGCTTTGGATTACAATTCGCTCATTCCTGTTTTGACCAGAGCCATCCAGGAACAGCAGAAGCAAATTGAAATGCTTACGGCTGAGCGCGATGTGCAAGCAGCTCAGTTAAATAAGCAATCTGCGGAACTGAATACGCAATCTGATAAGCTGAACGCACAATTGACAAGGCTTGATGTACAATCCACCAAGCTTGAAGCACAAGCTGCGGAACTAGCTGAAATAAAGAAGCTTTTGAATGTCAACTCCAAGGGCAGTACCTCGTCTGTTTCCAAATAAGTAAATCACTACTATATCACACATTCACATGAAGCGACTGTCTACGCAAATTATTCCCTCTTTGTTCTCACTCACGTTCACTGTATCAGGTATGATTTGCGGAACCCAAGCACTTGCGCAGTTAAAAGTAGGCGATAATCCACAAACTATTAATGCTGGGTCGGTCTTGGAAGTGGAAAGTGCCAACAAAGGTTTACTGCTTCCAAGGGTATCGCTGGGCAACACTACGACCTGGGGCTTGGCGGGTACACCTGCTGCCGGCATGCAGGTGTATAATAATAACGCTGCTGTTGAGGCTGTATCTACTTCTTATCCGATAGCGGAAGGCGGCATCGGGGTTTATTACTGGGATGGGAGCGGCTGGGTAAGTTACAAAAAAGGTCAATCTGGCCCAACTAGCGATTTCGATTGGTTTAAAACTAGTAACGATGAAGCGCCATCAAACCCTGCCGATATCGGATCCGCTATATATCACGGCGGGGCTGGCAACCAGGAAGTGACATTGAGGAGCAATTCTTTCACTCCAGGTGTATCATCCCGTGTAGCCACAGTCGTTGGCCATGGTTCTGCACAACCAGCTGTTACCGGCTTGTTCTCAGAATATAACAAAAAAATTAATCTGGCTAATTCTCCCGAAGCTAACGCGGTGACAGGGATCCAAACAACTACACAGCATCCATTGATTTTCCGTACAACAGGAATTGATAATGTACCCACGGAGCGGATGCGAATAGCCCCTGATGGTGGGATTACAATTGGGACCTCCTTTTCTGAAAATATCGGAAGTGAACTTCGTGTAAAGGGTCCTCTCACTCAAATGAATGGCGATAATTTAGCTTCTAGTACGCAATCAGTTCGATTGAGAAATGGCGGGATACAAATCTGTGATTTTGATGAAACTGATGATACCCATGGCCATGTTGATTTTAAAGACTCACATTTAGATGGATACGACGCGCGGATATTTCATTCAAATAAAATCGGTGCAAGCGGAGCGCTCGTGTTTAGGGTTAGAACTGTTGAAAGCAAAGACGCACTCACTATTTTGAAGGACGATGGATTTGTGGGGATCAACAAACTAAACCCCAAATATCAACTCGATGTAGGCGGTGACATCAATGCCACTGGTGAGGTTAGAAATAGCGGTGCCAGTTTAACCTCAGATGCGCGTTTAAAACGTAATATCCATGCATTTCAAAATGGTTTGGGCATTGTTTCTAAACTAAATCCGGTGAGCTACGAGAAAAAGGCGACCATTGCCGATAGCGTTTACAATAAATCAGAAATCGGTTTCATTGCTCAGGAAGTTCAAAAGATACTGCCGCAATTAATACGGGAAGGTAAGGATGCAGATAAGACCTTGGCTTTGGATTACAATTCGCTCATTCCTGTTTTGACCAGAGCCATCCAGGAACAGCAGAAGCAAATTGAAATGCTTACGGCTGAGCGCGATGTGCAA
>NZ_JAKFFT010000012.1 GCF_021502655.1 Dyadobacter sp. CY347 | reverse complement strand
GTGAGCTACGAGAAAAAGGCGACCATTGCCGATAGCGTTTACAATAAATCAGAAATCGGTTTCATTGCTCAGGAAGTTCAAAAGATACTGCCGCAATTAATACGGGAAGGTAAGGATGCAGATAAGACCTTGGCTTTGGATTACAATTCGCTCATTCCTGTTTTGACCAGAGCCATCCAGGAACAGCAGAAGCAAATTGAAATGCTTACGGCTGAGCGCGATGTGCAATCGCAAACCCTCAATATTCAGACAGCCAAGCTTGACAAGCAGGCTAACAGATTGAATGAGCAAGAAGCAAAACTCGATTTACAGAGCAAAGAGATTTCTGAGATAAAAAAACTTCTTAAAAGTAATCTATAAAGCATAAAAATAGGATTCAAAGGTAAACTAAATCAAAAATGAGAAATCTGTACAAAAATCAAAAAGCACTACTAAGTGCAGTGATTGTGGCAGCCACAATTTCACTTAATGGTCAAGATTTGTATGCACAAGTCAAGGTAGGCGATAACCCAGGAGTCATCAATGCAGGCTCTGCTTTGGAAATAGAAGCGAATGATAAGGGTGTACTTTTACCGCGTGTGTCGCTTTTTAAAACAGACGTTTGGGGATTAGGTGGTACGCCAGTGGCAGGCATGCTAATTTATAATACCAATGGCGATATGTTCGGAACGGATGCTTACCCTGTTCTCCAGCCACAAGGCTCAGGTGTTTATTCTTGGGATGGAAACGGGTGGGTTGGTGCTAAGTTTACACCGGAATCGGTTGGAGATTTTGACTGGCTTAAAAGTGGAGATGACACTAATCCTTCCGCGCCTGGCGATATTACCAAAACAATTTATCATAATGGTAGTGTAGGTATTGGAACTACTTCTCCCAGTTCCACTCTACAAGTAACAGGTGTAATTACCCAAGCAAGCAGTGAGGTGGTTGACGTATCAGCGAATAGAGTTCGTATTGGTGAAGGCGGAATCGATATCTTAGATAAAAGTGCTGGAGTCACGAATGGATTTATTGATTTTAAGAATGGATCCGATGAAGACTTCGATGCTAGAATTACTTATCAAGACGGAATAGGTACTGATGGTGCTTTGACAATGAAAGTTAAAAATAGCATAAATTCTGGGTATGATGCCATTACAATTTTGAACGAAAACGGATTTGTAGGAATTGACAAGACAGCACCAGAGGCAAAATTGGACGTTAGAGGCAACATCAAGGCCGAAAACTCAATAGATGTAGAAAATTTTGAGAAAGCTTCGCTGAACTTAATATCAGAGCAGCTTGGTGTGCTGGACTTTAAAAAGAATGCCGAGTCTAGTTTTCGGGCACGGATTTCCTTCAGTGAAAATGGTAACGAAGGCATATTGAAAGTTGCCTTAGATCCTTTGAACGGCCCCGTCAAACCGATGATGGCTTTTCATGACAATGGTAGAATAGGTGTCGGAAGCTTTGAGGTACCGCTTTACACCTTCGATGTTGTAGGCGAGATCAATGCTTCGGGAAAAGTAAGAAGTGCCGGTATCGCGTTAACTTCTGATGCTCGCCTCAAACGTAACGTTCAAATGTTAGATAATGGACTTAAAATTGTTTCTAAGCTAAAACCGGTTAGTTATGAGAAAAAAGAGGCAATCAATAATTCGGAGTATAATAAAAAAGAAATAGGCTTCATTGCGCAGGAGGTTCAAAAAATACTCCCACAGCTTGTAACGGAAGGAAAGGATGCTGATAAGACCTTAGCACTCGATTATAACTCTCTCATTCCGGTTCTTACCCGGGCAATACAGGAACAGCAACAGCTCATTGAGGCGCAATCTACTAAACTGCAATCTCAGGCTAGGAAGCTAGATACACAGTCCGCACTGCTAGATACACAGTCCGCACTGCTAGATACACAGTCTATGCGATTGAATGCAATTGAGCAGATTTTAAGTAAGTCTGAAAAAAGCAGCTTGGAAGCGTCGAAATAGTCAAGCGGATATTAGTGATACAAACATCAAGACACTATTCATGGCACGTTCGAAACCTTCTACTGCATTTTGGCTTACCCGCTGTGCTTATATTGAGTAGGCAAATCATTATGCGTTGTCTTTGTGTCTGACGGCGACGCCGAAGTGTTGATGTTGATATCAATGCTATCGGTGAGGTCAAGCTTACTGCACAGAACAAGCAAATTTTAGAGATCAAAAAACTGCCCAAAAACAATTTCTGAGGTTAACAAACATGTCACATAAATTAATTTACGAAAAATGGTAAAACTTTTCAAAAATCAAAAGGCATTACTGTTTGCAATGGCAATTACTGCGACAATATCATTCCAGTGTCATAATGTTGATGCTCAGGTAAAAGTCGGAGATAATCCGCATATAATCAATGCAGGCTCCGCTTTGGAAATAGAAGCGAATGATAAGGGTTTACTCTTACCCAGGGTATCGCTTTTCAAAACAGACGTATGGGGGTTGGCTGGTACGCCAGTTACAGGTATGCAGGTCTACAACATCAATGGCGAGATTTTTGGAACAGACGCTCACCCTATTATCCAACAAGGCTCAGGTGTTTATTACTGGGATGGATCTGGCTGGGTAGGTACTAAGCCTAAGCCAGCCACAGGAGATTTTGACTGGCTTATAAGTGGAGATAACACGAATCCGTCAGATCCAGCAGATATTAATAAACCTATTTATCACAATGGTAATGTTGGTATTCGCACTACTTCACCCAGTTCGCCCTTACAAGTGACAGGTGTCATTACTCAGGCGAGTAGTGAATTAGCAGATGTTTCCAATAACAGGATTACCATTGGAAATGGCGGAATAGATATCTTCGACAAGACTGGAATTACCAATGGCTATATCGATTTCAAGGATAATTCAAATGAGGACTTTGATGCTAGAATTGCACATCACAACGGAGTCGGAACTGAGGGTGCTTTGATGATTACAGTTGCATCGCAAACAATAGCCCCTGGAATTGATGCCATTACTATTCTAAACGAAAACGGTAATGTGGGAATTGATAAGACAAGCCCTGCATATAAGCTTGATGTTAGAGGTGAAATCAATGCAGATGGAAAAGTAAGAAGTGGGGGCATCGCCTTAACTTCCGACGTCCGCCTCAAACGTAATATTCAAGCATTTGACAATGGACTTGATATTGTTTCGAAATTAAAGCCGGTCAGCTATGAGAAAAAAGCGTTGATTGCAAACAACGACTATGATAAGAAGGAAATAGGCTTCATTGCGCAGGAAGTTCAAAAAATACTTCCCCAGCTTGTCTCAGAGGGCAAAGACGCTGACAAGACATTAGCATTGGATTATAACTCTCTTATCCCTATTCTTACGCGGGCCATCCAGGAACAGCAAGCGCTGATCGAAAAAATGGCTGTTGAACGTGCTGTTGAAGACGCAAAATTGGATTACCAGTCATGTCAGCTAGAAGTACAGAGAGCCAACTTGATTGCTCAGTCTGCTGAAATTAATGAGATCAAGCAGATGCTAAGAAAAGGCTTGGAAGGTAGCTCTAACTCACAGACTACATCAAAATAATGCCTAGTTATCAAATACAATATCAGGTTGTATAGCTTGGTGCTTAATCTCTAGTGAGGGTTATATTGCTGGGAAGCATACCAATATTTGTTGAATTAACTTTAATCGAGATATTCCAGAATTGATTCCACTAAGTTTATTTCTGAACGGCTAACGAAATTTCAGGCAAGTGATCGATGCTGTTTCAGAACATGGTTGATGTAAGCAGGACATGCTAATTAGAAAAGATTATGAAAAAAGTATTCAATAAACATATTACGCTTTTCGCTTCACTTGTTCTGACTGTGGGACTTGCACTTGATGGACCATTTGCGTTTGCGCAAGTAAAAGTTGGGGACAATCCGGAAACAATGCATGAAGGCTCGGCTTTGGAAATTGAAAGTGGCAACAAAGGGTTACTTTTACCCAGAGTCCCGCTTTTCAAAACAGACGTTTGGGGATTAGATGGTACGCCAGTGGCAGGCATGCTGATTTATAATACCAACAGCGATATGTTCGGCACAGACGCTTATCCAGTTCTCCAACCACAAGGTTCAGGTGTTTATTCCTGGGATGGAAATGGCTGGGTTGGTGTTAATTATAAGCAAGCAAGTGTGGAAGAATTCCACTGGCTTAAAATTGGTGAAAATACTAATCTAATAGCCCCAGAAGATATTAATAGTAATATCTATCACAATGGCAATGTTGGCATAGGGACAATAGCACCTAGTTCGTCGCTCCAAGTGACAGGCGTTATTACTCAGGCAACATACAGCGAATTTAAAGAATTTGAGAATGATAAAATCACCATTGGAAACGGTGGAATAGATATCTGGGATGAATACAATGACGGTGGAAACGTCGACTTCAACAAAGGTACATATGATGATCATGATCAAACAGCTTCAATGGTATATTGGCCCGGGATTGGGACTGAGGGGGTTTTAAGAATTTCAGTATTCAACGCGGTAGACAAAATTGACGCCATTACTATTCTAAACGAAAACGGTAATGTGGGAATTGATAAGGTAATTCCAAAATATAAGCTTGATATTAAAGGTGATATCAACGGTGATGGAAAAGTGAGAAGTGGAGGCATAGCCTTAACTTCCGATGCCCGCCTCAAACGTAATATTCAAACACTTGACAATGGACTTGATATTGTTTCGAAATTAAAGCCGGTCAGTTACGAGAAAAAAGCGTCGATCACAAACAGTGATTATAATAAAAAGGAAATAGGCCTCATCGCGCAGGACGTTCAAAAAACACTTCCAGAGCTTGTCTCAGAGGGCAAAGACCCTGACAAGACATTGGCATTGGATTATAACTCTCTTATTCCTATTCTCACACGGGCTATCCAAGAACAGCAAGTGCTAATTGAAAAAATGTCTGTTGAACGTACTAACCGAAACTCAAAATTAGTTTACCAGTCATCTCAGCTAGAAATGCAAGCGTCAGAGCTGAGCAAGCAGTCTGATGAGATAGCCGAAATAAAGCGAGTAATAGCGACCAATAAAAAGGCTGGTGGAGTCAACTCCGTCGAGCATATTACTACAAAGTAAGGCTTAACCCGGAAAAAAGCTTGTCATATCTTAAAAGGTATTAATATAAATGGATATTAGTACAAAGTCTAGCTGTCCGTTGATATACGTTTAGCTAGGCATTTTTTCAAATTGGGTTAATAAAATTTTGCATTCTGAGATGCTAAGTGGTACAAAGTAGAGTAGGTAGGTTTTAGATACAAAATATTATTTATGAGAAGATTTTTAAGAAAAATCAGAAACCATAGTGACGGCAATACGTATAATGGTTTTGAATACAAGCCGAACCAAATTGTACGTTACTTGCAGGCAGGCTACACATATACGATTCTTCTAGATAACGGAGGGGTCGTATACTATGAGCCTCAGGATTTAGGTACTTTTAATAAATGGCTAAGGTCGCATCGAATTCCTAACTTGTTAAGGGTTGGATAATTAATATTTTGATTTATGCTTACGGTTATTTTATAGGATCTATCTACTTAGTCATTCAAGACCTCTCTTTTGTTTAAAAAGCCGTTCCGGTTTACAATTGCTAGGCATAGAGTTTTAATAATCTCGCTGCCCTTAAATAATTAAAGTCAAACAAAATGCCTGCAAATCATTGATTTGCAGGCATTTTGTTTTTAGATCCTATTAAAAAATGCAAAACCCCATATTGTCCAGCGTCACTCGTATAGTTCGACGTATTGCGAAAGAGGTCGCTAGGAGATGCCAGTAAGTTACTGGTTGACAATACATCATAAGATAGAAATCTTGTGTAGAAGGCGTGGTAAGGCGATATAACCACTGAAATGTTAGAATCGTGTTTGAAAAAACTTTCGGGCTGTTTAAAGAAAGAGTTTAGATTGACAGGCTTCTTCACTTCATCATCAGCACAAGCCTGCGTTGCGAAAGCCATTCATGCCTATAACACTTTCAGCCACATGAGTCCGTTATCTAACACCAGGCAATGCTCATCACTCATGTCCACTACCACTAAATGTTCCCCAAACAGAAAGGTGCGTTTTAAAGGTATGCAAAAACAGCGCTGAATGTTAATGTAAGGGTTAACTGCCAACGGATTCTATTAGCATACGTTCTCTTGAATTTTATAATCTTTTACAATTATTAACATATGTTTACTCTTTAGTGTCCATGCCAAGCCTAAATTTGTTTTAAATAAGTGGTCAGGCAACAAACTAATCAATAAGACAACAGAGGACTTAAAAGGTGAACAGGCGAATTATTTTTGTCTTGCGTATATTGTAAGAGGTTATTAGTTAGTTGCACCCCAATTGTACCCACTGTAAACGGTCCTCTAAATAATATTTCTTGAAACAAAACACGCCGGGGTGCTCAATGCATAGTAGTGATTACTGAATAGAGTATCGCCCGCCTCGAAGCATTTACGAATTCCTCACGGATTGAGAGTTCAATGTTGAAACGCCTCTATCGGTCGTAAATCTACTGTTCGACTCTCAGGAGAAAAACAAAAGTCCCGCTAATGAACGCAATACCGGAGTTGCCTGCATCTCCATCGGGCTTATACATGCTCAAAGTCAATGGGGGATGAGCTAGGAACAATTCGCCTTAGGAGAAGTAACAAGTTAAGTTCTTATAAATTAATTTTTCAAATTTTTAATTAAACATTAGCCATGAAAACAATTCAATTACCCAGTTTAATGCTGTCGTCGATGCTGTTAATCGGTTCTCTCTTCTTCGTTGCCTGTTCTAAAGACGACGATGTTGTATCAGAAGAACCTACATTTTCGGTTGAGCTAAAAACAAATAACACATTTGGTAAAATGCTTGTTGACGATAAGGGTAAGACGCTTTATTTTCTTGAAAAAGATGTAGACGGGACCAGTGCATGCAGCGGCGGCTGCCTGAATGTGTGGCCGATCTTTTTCGATGAGACCTTCACAGCTGGACCTGGCCTCGAGGCAAACCTTTTCGCTACAATTACCCGGGCGGATGGCCAAAAACAGACAACTTATAAGGGCTGGCCACTGTATAAATTTCAACAGGACACAAAAGCTGGTGATATTTTGGGTGACAATAAGAATGGATTCTTCCTTGCAAAACCTGACTACAGCGTGTTCTTTGGGAACAAAGGGACTGGGCGCTACTTAGTGGATGCACTCGGCAAAACACTTTACACCTTTGTTGATGACTTGGACGGCACCAGCAATTGCAACGGTGGATGTGCAGCTGTTTGGCCTGCATTCTTCACAGAACCACCGATAGTTCCTACACCATTGAAAAGCAGCGACTTTTACAAGATCACTCGCACAGACTCACAATTCCAGGTAACATTTGTCAAAAAACCAGTTTATTTTTTCTCCAAAGATGAAGTTAGAGGGGATGTAAAAGGTACCCTTGCCAATCCGAAATTTACCGTCTTGTCAGTCAACTAGCTGATCAATTACTAACCAGGTTGCGTCATTATCCCCTGTGAGGTGGGTGTGTTAAGGTTGTAGAGCTGATAGTATCCAGCAAGTATATAGTTAAGTAGTATAAGCACCCGGGCTATCAGAACAATAAACAATAATCTATTTTCAAATTCCATTTATTATATGAAGAAAAATACAGGTATTCAATGCATTATTGTTCTACTCTTTGTGGCCAGTTTTTTCGTGGCTGCTAGCAGCAAACAAACACCACCCTTAGCACTTGACGACGCCAAGGAGCAAACACAGATTTTACAACTGATCGATACAGAGTCTAAAGCTTTCTGGGACAAGGACTATGACAAATGGGCAGCTTGCTGGGTACACGAACCCTATATCCGTACAATGGGCTGGTGGAAAGATGGTGGGGTTACTGTAGTTAATGGATGGGACGAAAGAGGCCGTAGAACCAAAGGATACATGAAGGACTTTCCGGATCCCAACCCACAGAATGTTCGGCGGGAGAACATCAATGTCCGAATCTTGAAGGATGCTGCCTGGGTCACTTTCGACCAGTATGGCACGGATACAGGAGAGGCGGTAATGGATATGCCTGGCCTTAGCCGTGAAACCCGTTTTCTGGAGAAACACAACGGGCAGTGGAAAATTGTATATACAGGCTGGCTACTGGAGGGTAAAAAGCCATAAGGCGCGTAACCACTCATCTTTTCAAATTGTCATATCGTTATACTGCGCACTATATCTGCACATTCCATCTTTTTTATTGAACAACGTTCGAGGGAAAAAGAGATGCTTCTTACAGAATGAATATGCAACAAAATCTGGCACGACCCCTTGAAGTTATCGGACGTCACCCAAAACGGATGACGTCCGCCCATGCGGATTTTAGGTGCCGAAAGTTCAGCACATACTTAATATGCTATTGGTAAGGCAATGTGGGTGGCGTTGCCTTTCTAATAGGCGGTGCTAGTCGCTACAAGCTTACAGGATGGAGGAGTTAATTTAGTTGTTTGCGGAGTCGCGCGGGGTTCTCGCCACAAGCCCGGTATGTGCTTGTGGCGAGAAGGGCTTTAGCAAGATCTTGTCCGGGCAGGAGTCCGCCGCATCCGGCTCCAAATCCCTGGATTGGAAAGCTAAAATGCATGATTTGATGAAGAATTGTTAGCGGACACCAGAGCAACTTAAACGCGAGAAGCTACATAAACTAATTAAATTGATGGGCCTTTTCTCTTTTTTAATTTAGAAACTAGTATGCTGAAAGGCATTCATACCTACAACTCCCTCCGGGCACATATGTCCCTCCGCTATCTTGCCCCCCAACAAACTCAACGCCCCTTAGGCCTCTGCTACTAAATGATATCCGTCCAAAAAAGTAAGTTCAGAAATGTACAGTATGGCGTTCATTCTTAACGTACTGGTTAGCTGTTAAGGGAGTCAGTACCATACGGTATAGATAAAGCGTACTTTGGAAAAAAAAATAACCAGTCAAATATGAATTGCTTACTAGCCGTGCTTTTGTTTTTGTTGCATCATGAAATCAGGAATTCACTCAATCAGACAAGTCAGGTACCTGGTAATATTGAATTTGTAGACGACAACAACTATCCTGTAAAAGTTGATGGCGAAGCGAGTTACTATACGTTTGACACGACAAGTTTCGCAAAAAAAATGTTTGTATTTGTCGTTAGTGGAAGCAAGACAGCATTTTTTAAGAAGGGTGGGAAAATTTATATTGTTGATCATCTCAAGAGGCAATTTAAGCAAAACGGCTACATTGACCACTTTGATGGTTCCGGTTATCAAATCACACTAGATGTAGGTAGAGATAAAAAAATCAGTAAAGGAGGCACCCGGTATACCGGTGTATTAAAGTTTGCTCAGAAAGATAAGGTGGTAACCATCACTGTTCAGGGCATCAATGAAGAGTCCAAACTCAATTTAAGCCGGTAGTAGGAATACTTCTTATTACAAATGCTTAACCTAGAACCCAGCCAACCCTTGTACATGGCACGCTGTTATAATTTGCAGGAATAAACAATTCAATGAAAAAAGTCAATAGATATGAAGTTTTACTTGAGAGCAAGCCTGGCTTGATATGCAATATAAATTCTAAATGGTCAAGTTGAATACAGCTGATCAAGAAGATTTTACTGGATGTCTACAATTATATTTCTTTCGACAGATGACTTGCTCAGGCGGCAGGCCGGTTTGTCGGGCTTAACAGCATCGTGGACAATGAAGACAGTTATTGCATTACAGTGAATAACAAGCAGATATTTACAGCTTCAAAAGCTGGGCATTCATTATATGTCAACTAAGCTTCGATTGTTTCAGGGGAGTTTTTAAAGCTTTTTACAAAAAATTCGATTTCCTCTTCGAGATCCTTGCTTTCATTCAAAAAGCGGATAAAGGCGCTGCCAATGATGGCGCCCGCAGCATGGTCGGAAGCTTTCTGGAATGTTTTATAATCTTTGATCCCAAATCCAATTAAACGCTGGTTACGTAGCTGCATAGCATTTAATCTTTCAAAATATGATTCCATTTCATGGCTTATTCCTGATTTCGATCCAGTCACGCTTGCAGAGGAAACAGTATAAATGAAACCTTCACTCACTTCGTCAATCTGGCGAATACGTTTTTCGGAAGTTTGGGGCGTTACCAGAAAGATATTTAATATTCCGTAAGCATCGAAAATCGCTTTGTATTGATCCAAATAAACATCTAATGGTAAATCAGGTATTATTAGCCCATCAATACCTAACTCTGCGCATTTTTTACAAAAATTTTCGACGCCAAACTGGAGAACTGGATTTATATAACCCATTAGCAAAATAGGTATTGTTATAGTCTTGCGCATATCTGCTAACTGTTCAAAAAGAATCTTTACAGTCATGCCATTTTCCAATGCCTTGTTATTGCTTTGCTGAATCGTTTCACCATCCGCAATAGGATCGGAATACGGCATTCCAATCTCAACCATATCAACTCCACCATCCTGTAGCGCCCTCAAAATCCGCATAGTTTCATTAAGTTCTGGGAAGCCGGCTGTGAAATATATACTCAATAAACGGGCTTGACTTTGGCGTTTTACACCATTAAACAAAGTTGTAATACGGTTCATTATTGTGTGGTTAGTTAATAATCAAATCTTACCCAATTATGGCTAAGAAATCTAGGTGCTAGTTATCCGGATAGGGCAAGTGAATTTCGAAAGCCGCTGCGCGCTTTACTGACAGTAAAACGCACACTAATGCCTATAACAACCTCCGGCCAGTTTTGTCCCCCAATTGGGCTTTATTCAATAGGTTTTGTAGGGCAATAATCTGATTGCGTTCTCCATTCTTTTTTCATATTTAACGTTTTCAGACCTTGAATTTGACGACCTAGTAGAACGGTTTCTTGGAAACTGCGTTTTGTCCTGAGGCAGTTGACCTAAATACAAAAGGAGCGTTCCAATGTTTACTTTTTCTTCTAGTTCTTGTACTTTAAGCCGTAGATCAAAATACTTGGGGGATAACGTTTCCATTATTATATACCATTAGGTTATCAATAGATGTACTTCATGTAAGTAGCCATATCCTTATCGCCTCGACCAGAAAGGTTGACGATTACATTATCATGTTCAGAGGCGCTTAGTTTTCCTAAGACAGCCAATGCGTGTGATGATTCTAATGCTGGAATAATGCCTTCAAAACGCGTTAGTTCAAATGCAGCCTGAATAGCTTCGTCATCAGTAGCCGACATAAACGTCCCTCTTCCGCTATCAAACAAATATGCATGCTGGGGACCAATTCCAGGATAATCCAGGCCTGCCGAAATAGAGGATGGCTCCATAACTTGGCCATCTGCTGTTTGCATTAATATTGTGTGGCTTCCATGTAAAACACCTGGTTTGCCTAATACCGTAGTAGCGGCAGAATATCCTGACGAAATGCCTTGTCCGGCAGCTTCCACAGCCACTAGTTTCACATCTTCGTCATCTAAAAAGTGGTAAAATGCACCCGCAGCATTGCTTCCGCCGCCTACACAAGCCACCACATAATCAGGGGTTTCCTTACCGGTCTGCACTTTCAGCTGCCACCGGATCTCTTCCGAGATAATTGACTGAAAGCGCGCCACCATATCTGGACAAGGATGCGGACCGACAACTGAGCCAATAATATAATGCGTGCCAGCACAGTTAGTTATCCAATGACGCATTGCCTCGTTTGTAGCATCTTTCAATGTGCGTGAGCCGCTAGTTGCAGGCCTTACCTCAGCACCTAGCATTTTCATTCGTGCGACATTGGGCGCTTGGCGTTCAATATCTATCTCGCCCATGTAAATAATGCATTCAATGTTCATGAGAGCACAAACAGTTGCTGTCGCAACGCCATGTTGTCCGGCACCGGTTTCGGCGACTACACGTTTTTTGCCCAATTTTTTTGCCATCAAGATCTGCCCAATAGTATTATTTACTTTATGAGCGCCTGTATGGCAAAGATCTTCGCGCTTGAGGAAGATATTGGTTTTATATTTTGTAGAAAGCCTGTTAGCTCGGTAAAGCGGCGTTGGTCTTCCAACATAATTGTGCAGGAGATCATTGTATTCCTTTTGAAAGGAAGGCTCAGCAATAATGCTGAGATAATTTTCGCGTAGCTCTTCTATTTTTGAATAAAGCATTTCGGGAATAAATGCACCTCCAAAACTGCCATAATAGCCACGGCTGTCAACGTGATATAATTTTTTTTGTACTATGGTTTTCATATTTTCGAAGTTTCGCCTCCTCTTTTCCTTTTACGAACTAAATAGAACAACTTTATAGATCTTTCGTGCCTAGCTTAGGTCAAACTAGATGTTTACGTTGATCCAGCAGTTGAGATGTTTGTTGAAAATTCCGTAATGCCTTTAAGACCGATGTCTTATTATTCTCAAATATGTCCTACTTGCATAAATTACCTTTTCCTGGACCACTAGGAATGATATTGCTATTTTGCGATAAGTTCTTTTGTAAATTTGCTAGTGCGGTTCCGGGATTTACGGTCTTCATAAAACTTTCACCTATTAAGAAACCTTTGAAGCCATACCCGTACAATTGGAGAATAGTATTAGCGTCTTCCAAACCGCTTTCCGATATTTTAATTACAGAATCAGGAATCTGATTACTCATTGCAATCGAAGTTTCAAAATTCGTCTCGAAAGTTTTAAGATTACGATTGTTAACACCTACAATATCAATGTTCTCACCAAGAGTCGCGTCAAGTTCTTGTGGGTTATGAACTTCTAATAAAACCTCCAATTGTAGCTCATGTGCTTTCCTGCTAAGCGAAACCACTTCGGCAGGGGTAAGGCAGGCCGCGATAAGTAAAATAACGTCTGCCCCTATTGCTTTTGCTTCATAAAGTTGATATTCGTCAATAATAAAATCCTTACGTACCATCGGAATGGTCTGATTCGCACGGCGTGCACTCAAAAAGTCTGCAAAGGAACCCCCAAAAAAGTCGAGGTCAGTCAACACAGACAACGCAACCGCCCCTGCATTAACATAATCGATGGTCACGACTTCCGGAGCCGAGTGATCATTAATAATACCTCCGGAAGGAGATTTTCGCTTGAATTCCGAAATGATTTTTGGAGATGAAGCATCTCTTAGTGAAGTTGTTAGGGAGATGGTGTCACGCGCAAAAAAATCTTCTTTTTCCAAATCTGAAAAAGACTTATTTTCCTTGGCTTGGATAATTTCTTCTTTCTTTCGTGCAATAATTGTGTCAAGTATTGATTTTTGGATAGTGGTAGTCAATTTATAAACATTAAGTTTTTACACTAAGACTAATTGTTTAAACGCTGTCCAACTAGACATTCATTTTTCTGTAAAAAAACTTTTAAATGACTGCTATAAATATTAAAAAGGCTAAAAAAGTATTAAAAAGTATATATCTGGAATAATAACCCTGAGATAGGTAAGGGTTAATGGCATGAGATAGATGCTAGACAGATTTATCTTTGTTAGCAATATCTAGTTATTAATCATATAGTATATATTGCATGACTTACATTTAATGTCTTAATTTTGTAGCTGTAAAAAATCACTTGCTGGTAGCTAGACAAACTACGTATTTCCAGGCACCATTGCATACTCTTTATCAAAAAGATTCTTTGCAGCCATCATCATTTAGATCTTGGCGTGAAATATTTCCGAGGAATACCTCAACAGGATAAGATTAGAATGTGATCATCAGCATGCGCGAAAGCACTGCTTTTAGTGAAACTGCTATTAACGGGAGTATCGTTCGAGCCGTAAGAACGCCTTTACTTGATTGATATTTTCGGACTAGGAATTAGTATCTCGAAAGAGATTACATTTTTTTATAATTTTTAATAAATATTTACTTTTCACTATTTGCCTATAAACTAGCTTTGTGGGGGTACAAAGTTTTCACAAAAAAATATTATGAAATGTAGTATGATTTGTCTACTCTAGGTTAGATAGATTGATATTATATGATGGTTAATTGCTATCAGGCGGGAATGCCTGGCAGCGCACGAACCAGCGCATCAACGGTTTGGAAACAAAGTTACCTGCGGTAGTTGGCAGGACATTTGGCTTAATAAAGGTTTTCCCACCCCTTTGGTCAGCATGTATATGGAAGAAAAGTATACTGCCAATACTATTGCAAATAGAAATGCGGAAGTACTTTCTATTACTTCCAATTCGGTAGGGGTTGCCTCTAATGTGCGACATTTAGATAGGGCAAGCGCAGACAAAATGGATATTATTATCACGGTCTCGTCTTGTGTACAATTTTATACCATTGAATTATGCTTAGGCTCAAATTATTTATATACTTTACTTTTTTGCTTTTATGTTTTCGTGTCAGTGCGCAAGATATCGGTGTTCTTCCCTTAGGTCTAGTTGCTGGACTTGAAGCTGGCAAATATATTTCTCCTTCGAAAATGACTCCGTTTTGGCTTCGTACAAATCAGTTTGGAATTGTTCCAACTTCGGGTTCAGCAGCACAAATTCAAGGTTCAATTCGGAAAGACTATGTGTTTTTTGACAGTCTGTCCAATTGCGAAAAGAAAATGGATTGGGGATTTGTAGGTAACCCCATTATTACGTATAATACCAAGCGTCAAGTAAATATGCTTATGCCGGAGGCGCATCTAAAAGCTCGGTTCAAAATGCTAGAAATTTATGTGGGTAGACGTAGGGAAGTAATAGGTTTAGGAGATTCAACTTTGTCTTCTGGGTTTTATGCAGGCTCAGGCAATGCAATGCCGATTCCAAAAGTCCAGATTGGGACTGTAACATTTGCTCCTCTCAAATTCACTGCTAATTTCTTGGCAGTTCACGCCGGTATAGCACATGGCTGGTTTAAGACTGATTATATTCAGGGGGTGCGACTCCACCAAAAATTTATATATTTCAGACTGGGGAAGGTCAAATCGAAGAGTAAACTTTATTTTGGCCTAAATCATAATGTGCTTTGGGCTGGGCATTCCGAGGAACTAAAGAAATATCCCGAGCTGGCGTTAGATGGTCAGCTTCCTTCATCCTGGAAATTTTTTCCGAACGTTGTGCTGGCTTACACTTCCAAAAATTGGTATACCAAAAATGGCTATGGCTCCTTTGACAGTTATCGGCTGGGGAATCATTTGGGAAGTTATGACATTGCGATCGAAATGAAATGGAACAACAACAATCTCTTTATTTATCATCAGCATCCATTTGAGGACGTATCCAGTATGCTGTTTAAGAACGTACCGGACGGGTTGTATGGCATTAATTTAAAAGTAAACCCGTTATCAAGCGAAGCGGGCTTTAAGCTAAAACGGCTCACGCTAGAATTCTTAACAACTAAGGACCAGTCAGGATCAAAGTTTTACATTCCTGGAAGCAATTATCAAGGTGCGGATAATTACTTTAATCATTCTCAATATATGAAAGGCTGGTCATATCTTGATCGTACTTTGGGGACACCTTTTATAGTGCCTCGTACAGATTTGGGCACCCAGGCTGTCAATGGGCGTTATTTCCCTAATAACCGAGTCAATGTATGGTACGCGGGGGCACAGGCAAGTCGGGGAAATGATATTTTCATTGCTATAAAAGTATCATACAGTCAAAATTTTGGGACGCCTAGCCAAGCTTTTAACGAGGTCCGAGGTCAATTATCTACTTATGTGGTCGGCGAATACAAATTGTGGCGTTCCAAAAAAGTGACCTTAGTTGCACGATTGGCACTAGATAATGGAGACTTTTTAGTCAATTCGGGAGGAGGATATTTTGGGATAAGAAAGATTTGGTGAAGAGAAAATTTCGAAACGGTTTAAAGGCAAGTAATATGAATTTTATTAAATAACTTAAAGAGTTCATAGTCCGCTACCAGAAACTATTTCTGCCATTATCTGAATAGTCATTTTATATTGCGATTATGCATGCGTCAGGCGTAGAGGTATTGAGATAGATGGGCGCTAGTGATAGCTATTTGACAACTTTTTAAAACATGCAATCTTAGAGGGAATCACTTTTAAACCGATGTGTCAATAAGCTTTGTACAACCTACAAAGACATGGATTGAATACTAATGAAACATGTTCAAATTATTAAAGGATGGTATCTCATCAGCACATACAATAGATTGGTCAACTAAATATTATAAATAAAAGGCTAAAAATGTGAAAGAATTACCAGAACAGAACAAAATAATCCTTAATAGCGATTTTAATAAGAGATTCTTAGAACTAGACGCTTTGCGGGGCATCGCAGCAATTATGGTAGTTTTATTTCACTACACATTGAGTTCAAATGGTAAGCTACTTGGATGGGAATTTCGATATGGTGTAACAGGGGTTGACCTCTTTTTCATGATCAGTGGTTTTGTCATTTTTATGACCACTTCAAGGATCAAACAATGGCCGCACTTTCTTGTTTCTCGATTTGCAAGATTATACCCCGCCTTTTGGTGTTGCATGTCGCTAACTGCAATAGTGATGATTTACATTGAACCACAACTGTTTAGCCTTTCCAGGCTCCTAGCAAACTTGACCATGGCCTCAATTTTTTTTGATGAAGAATATCTTGATCAATCTTATTGGACGTTATTAGTGGAGCTGATGTTCTATTTTTGGATTGTTCTACTCCTTATTAGTGGCAATATTAAAAATATTGTTCTAGCCGGTTTTTTTCTGACATTGATTATTATCATATTCCATACTTCATCAGAGAATTATCCGAAAATCTACGAGCTGGTAACTAGAAAAGTGGAGTTGTTGAATCACTTCCCGCTCTTCTTTTCCGGCATACTTTTGTATTTAATCAAAGAGAATAAAAATGTTGCCAGATATTGGTGGATGTTTTTTTTTGCCTTATTGCAGCCTGTTGTTTGCATGGTTATGGAGGCAGGTCTCAATACCATGTGACGCCAAGTGAGCATTATTTTATATTAATATTTTATCACGTCGTTTTTATACTAGCGATTTTTGGCAAACTTACTTTTCTCAATCAAACTCCACTGATTTTTCTTGGAAGAATATCCTATTGTCTGTATCTAATCCATCAATACGTCGGCATGCAGCTATTGGCAATTTTAACAACCACCTGGAAGCTAAATATTTATCCTGCGATGCTGATAACCATTACGTTTGTTTTGCTTGTTTCATACTTGGTAAACACATATATTGAAGCTCCTGCCAACAGGCTGATTCGCCATTCTTATTTCAATCGACCGCAGAAAGTGTAGTAATTCATTATTGTATGACAGTCGTTATTCATACAGATCTCAGTCTTAATTTGGCTTAAAAGATTGGTTAGTACTTAGTATTATAGCTTCACAGCCAAAGGGTTTTTTGCTGAGCAGTTCTGGGACACGTGTCATAGCAGCGCTCGTTTAAAATAGAAAATGATAGGTTGATATCAGTTTTTCAAAAAGCAATTAAAACTAGTATATTTAACATAATGAAAGTTATACAACAATATGTATTACACTGAAATAGCCTTACAATAACCCTGTAAGCTTATGAAAGTGAATGGATTAATTGTTATCAAGAAAAATTACAAAAACAGTAAATTCCGATCTCAGGTTGTTGAGCTTTGCCGCTCGGG
>NZ_JAKFFT010000011.1 GCF_021502655.1 Dyadobacter sp. CY347 | reverse complement strand
GAAGGCGCGTTACTCCTTGGTAACGCGCCTTCGACTCCGCTCAGGCTGACAGGGCTCGGTTAACTTATTATTAACTATCCGCTACAAGCTTAAACCGTAGGCTTCGCCGCAGCTTCCGGCGTGCTTGCCAGCACCTTTGCAGTAACATACTTATGGATCCTGTACATTAAAAATGCAGTCACAACCACTGCCACTACAACAACATTCCCTAATGTAGGATAATGTTCAATGAAACCTGTGCTGGTTTCGGAGACGATGAAACCGGCTAGAAGCGATGCGAGTCCTCCCGCGATTTGCTGGATTGACGAGTTAATTCCCATGAATGCGCCGCGGTCCTGGGGCTCCGGAACAGCGGTCATCAGCGCCGATGCGGAGATCATTCTGGCGGTTATGCCTACGAAAAGCAGCACGTTCAAAATGATAATAATCCAAAGTGGCGTCACGCTCAGGTTGCAATAAATGAGCGTCATCGCACAGGTGATTGCCGAACCGGCCAGGAAAACTTTGTACTTTCCGATCTTATCGCTTAGCTTTCCGATGAACGGACTGAACACCAGCATGCAGAGTCCGGTGATCATATATAAGGTAGGAAGTTGTGCTTCCAGGATGCCTAAGTTATTAACACCATAAGCTGTCCCGAATGGCATCAGCATGAACCCTCCGGTTGCCAGTAATGTAGTTGCGGCAAAAGCTTGAAGATAATCCGGGCGCGATAATGTTTTTCCCAAATGCTGAAATGCATTGCGCTGGGTCTGGATTTTCAAATGTGCGTTAATCGGTTTCATGTAAGTCACGATAAGAAACCCTACGATCACACTCAATCCGACGATCATTAAAAACGGCGCATGCCAGCTGAACTCTTTGGCAAGATAAAGCCCGATCGGGATTCCCAAAACCTGGCTGCTTGCAAATGCCATCTGCACAAAACCCATCACTCGACCACGCGCATTAATAGGGAACAAATCGGTGATAATGGCGAAACTGATGGAGCCGATCACGCCGCCAAAAAGTCCGGTGAATACCCGGGCCATCAGTAGAAAATGATAAGTAGGAGCGATCCCGCACAGGAAAGTCCCGATCATGAAGCCCGTGTAGAAGAACAGGAGCATCTTTTTGCGGTCAAATTTGTCGGCAAACCCCGCAGTGAGCAACCCAGCCGCGCCCGCACTGAACGCATAAGCTGATACCACAAGCCCAAACTGGCTGGTGGTGATATCCAACTTGTCAAGTAAAATGTATCCCAATGGCGAAAGCACCATGAAATCGAGTACAATCGTGAATTGTAATGTGGCTAAAATGGCTATGATAAATTTTTCATAGCCGGAAAATGTGCTTGGTTTAGATTCTGTCATCAGGTGTGGTTGGTTTTTAGTCTGTTAATTCTTCGCAGTTGAACCCCGCATTGGTCACCATATGAATCACAGGTTCATGATGCGGATGCGTCGCTTCAATGCGCAGGACATTGTCGCAGTCCGTCAGATCAATGTTCCATTTGATGATTTCTGAGCAGCCGTCGAGGAGCGGAGTCACGGATTTAACATGTTTTTTGCGATTTATGTTGGTGCGGAATACCAAAATAAATGCTGGTTTGTTGAGATTATTTTTCATGTGAGCTAATTTAAAACAGCCAAAAACCACCGCTTCATGGTTTTAAAGCTTTGATTACCAGGCTTAATGTCAGGTTTATCTTCTCCTCGTCCAAAATAAATGGCGGTCGTCCGGGCATGCTTGATTTCGCAATGTGAAATTTCACTAGTTGATAAAGCGGGGCAAATGCAATCGACCAGTAAATCTCAACCGGCAGCGGGATAATCTCGTTGCGCTCAATGGCCCTATGCACGAACCGGTGCATCGCATTCAGGAAGCGCGTGTCGATATTCGAGCGGTCTACCAAAGGTGAATGCTTGACTTGCTCGGTGAAAAACATGCTGTACGGGTTCTCAAAACAGTAATTCATCCGGTTGAGCCATTGCACTTTCAAGCCTTCGTCAAAATGGGATTCAGGATCAAAATCGCGCAATGTTGCCTCCACCATTTTTTGCATTTCCTCGGCGTACAGCTGTTGGATCAGATCTTCGCGGTCCTTGAAATAAATGTAAATAGTTGCCACCGAAACGCCCGCCGCTTTTGCCAGCTTATGCATACTCAAACCCTCAAATCCATGATTTACAATCATTTCAATCGCCTTTTCACGAATGACGGTTTCTTTGTTAATGTCTCTGGTTCTCAATGCATAATCAATAAAATTTCATCACAAATATAAATGAACGTTCGTTTATTTATTGGCTTTTTATATTAATAATTTGATGTCGAAACCAGCATTCCAGCTACTGAGGCAATGTTATGATAAAATTTTCAATGATCTTTTTATTGTAACCCTTATACCCCCCTTGAAAATCCCGACCGGCAACAGCGATGAATTCTGCCATTCTTTGAGAATTGAGTTGTGCCAATAATGTTTCATAGTCGCCATCATATTTTATAAAATATCCTGAATAAACGGTTACGTCAGGGTTCTCGTAAAGAACAAAATTCGGTGTACGGTTCATGGGAGAAAACACGATCTTTTTCCCATATGTGCTGTCGAGCCCTTGCGCACGGCCGAAAGCATACCAGGCAACCGCATTAGGCTTCCCATTATCACGACGATTGAGGGCAGGTTTTACTTTAAGCAAATAGGAAAAAGTGAGAGGAAACTGTTCTTGAAGGATATTTTCAGGGATAATGCGCTGTTTTCCAGCAGTATCCTTATGATAGGGAAACAAAATATATTCGGTAACCGGGTCAGAGGAGGATTTTAATTTTGACGCCTTAATGATCGGTTTCAGGATGGCTTTTTCGAGATGGACGTGCATACCATCCTTATTTTTGGCATAAACCGTGTTTTCATCCTCACTAATGATGGAAAACAGATAACAGGCGTCGGCCAATGTGGTTATACCCACTGAAATCTGGCAAATATCGCCAAGTTTATATCCTTCAATATGCTCCGAAGTCTTTATAGATAGTTGCCAGGGTCTCGAAGCAGGAAGTTCGGAGAACTGAATTTGCCGCTTTTTGTATTGCAGATCGACACTTTCACATTGCTCATAGGTGAAATTATCCTGCTCTGATCCTTCTTGTTCCGAATTTTCAAAAATTGTGATGGCTGAGTAAGTGGCTGTATTTCCAAAAATGGGCACAGAACCGTAGTTTGTGATCTGTTTCAGGTTTTGATTCTGCTGAAAATAGGAGCGAAGCGGCTTGCCTGTTTCGGAAGTTAAGAAGCCATTGGGTGTCACAAATCCGCAAGTTCCCCCGGGAGAAAGCAATTTCGAAGCAAGCTCAAAAAAAGCGATATAAGCATCTGTTGAGCCCTTTTTGCAAAAAATATAATGGGATTGAATAAATGTTCTCTGCGTTATGGGCAGATGTTGAATGCGAATGTAAGGCGGATTACCAATGATATAATCAAACTTCTCACGCCTCCGAACCTGTTTCAGCGCGTCGCAAAATTTCAGATTCCACTTCATACTTATGCCTTGCGGTTCGACTAAGGCGTCCAGATTTTTCCGGCAAATTTCGAGTGCATGACGATCAATGTCCCAGCCATATATTTGGTTTAAAACACTAACACGCTGATCGTTATCAGTTGTTTTAATGATGTGTTCAACGATAGGAACCAGAAAGCGTCCATCTCCACAGGCCGGATCAAGTATTTTTTTATTGGTTAAATCAGCATGATAAAATCCCGAATCGCCAAGGATTTTTTCAACAATATGAGGGGGCGTATATACCTGGCCAAGGAGCTTCTTTTTCTCGTAAGTGCGTGTCTGTGAAGCCATTAATTAAAAGTCAATACCTTCTTTAGCACCCAGAACATTAATTATAAAATCTCTCGGTGCAAAGATTTGGATCTTGTCTTTTGCGAAAGGCTTAAAGTCAGAAATATTGGACGTAATAAGATAGTCACACTCATCTTTTATCGCATTCATATATTGATACGAATCTTCCAAGTCTTTAAAAGGTGAGTCTAAGCCATCCATGAACACTTTTTTATCCGTTTTGCAAATGTGGAACATCGAAAGATATTGCTCTATTTGCACCTTTAACCTTTCTCCTCTAACCCCCTGTTTATGTAAAACATAGGTGAATGTGTAGATGCAGCCGGATGAAATTACAATGGTAACATCATTTTTCGATGCCCAATAAATCAAATAGGAAATTTCAATCGGCTGCCCCGTTTGACGCATTAATGCATGATCAATCAGCACATTCGTATCAAAAAAAATCCTCATAACCCGTAACGCTCCTTAATTCGCATGTCCTGGATTTCATCGTCAGTCAGGTTGTCCAGCGGCCCGCCTTTTGCGCATCCCATAAGCTCAAACGCCAACGAATTTTTAAAATCAGATTGACTTTCGGCTTTGCTCGTTTTAGAATACTCTACCAGGTAATCCTCTACAATACTCGAAAGAGAGGATCCATCTAATTGTGCATACTTTTTAGCATTTTCAATAGCCGATTTTTTCACCGTCAGCGTCAATTTCACCTTGGGTTCTTTTGTAGATTTCATTTTACACGTGTGTTATTGAATAATAGCATTTAAATATACGTACAAAATTTATTATTTCAACGCACAAATCCGAAAGCCCGGCAGCTTCCTGATATGATTCGTCACGACTGGCGGGTCGATGTCCCGAAACAAGACTTCATACGTATTTTCGTAAAAAGTGAATGAAGTTCCGTCGGAGCGGGTACGTTTTGTGCCGCTTTTGTAAAGGGTTCCGATTTCTCCTTTTTCCAAAGCGACTTTGTCAATGAAGCCGAGTAGGGAGGCGACGGTTCCTTCGGTGGGGCATTGGTGGAAGGAAATGCAGAAGTAATGTGAAGTTTTGGAATTGGCTTTGTGGAGTTGCGAAGATGGAATGTTCAAAACGTAATCGGACCCTAGCATACCGGTTCGACGCTTCATGGATTTGATGTCGACGGAAAATGAATGTTCTTCGGATTTGATTAAAAAATCCTGACCCCAGTCCTGACCGTCCGTTGCGCCGAAAGATTTGGTCGGTCGGGGCAAGTGATAGCAGTCTGCAAAAATGACTTCTCCCAAGCTTCCGGTGAAACGCATCATTCTTGTTTGCGAAAGTTTGTCGTTGTGCTTGTCCCAAACGTTGGCGACGTGATGATGACGAAGTGAATGCTCAACCAGCTCGCGCGCAAAAATCCGCTGATTTTCGGCGATTGAGATTTGAATATACGAGCCCTTGGTCAGAACAGTTTGCTCCATGCAAATCTAATCGCTAGTAAAGTGAGCACGAAACCGATCAAAATGGCACTAAACGGAACGTAAGTCCATGCTACTAAGTGGATTCTGTCGACAAACCACATAACTCCGATGAGTGCAAAAATTAATGTCAGAAATCCGGAAATCTTGCCAAAACCCGGAATAAGTGAAAATGGGATTTTGCTTTTGATCAGCATCAATGTTAATCCCATTGAAATGATCGGCAAAAACTGCATGATAATGTTTGCCTGCCAAACACTTTGTCTTTCGAACAAGAAAAGGTAAATGTTGAGGGTGACTGCGAAAATTCCGGGAATGCAAACTGCGTAGACAAGCACGGCATAAACGTAACTCCATAATTTAACATCCTTGCTGCCGTCTGCTGCCAGTCCAATGATCCAGGCAAAAATGGGTAGCAAAATAAAATAGATCGCCAGCGGCCAGGGGTTTTCCGAAATGGAATTAAAGAGTTGGGATAGTGTCATGTGGTCATTTGCAATAAAAAGGAAAGATAATAAAAGAGGAGGGGAATTTTACATTTGTAAATTTCCTCTCCTCCAAAAATTTCACTGTCTTCTGTCAGCTTATAAACCTAACAAGAAACCGATTGTAAAGTTTGCGTCCCAGTCGAAGACAAATTGCTGGCAGCCAGTGGCATCCGTAACTGCCTTATAAATGTTAACACCAGCTTTCGATTTGGCATTTGTTAATTTGGAATAAGCCAATGGTGCGCTCAGAGTAGTGTAACGCTCTTTTCCTTTGCGTACTTCCTTGGCCATTTCAAAAGGAACACCGCCGATGATGAAGCAGGTTTTTCTCAGGTCTTCCGGAATTTGTTTTGCCTTCGCGCTCACTTCCTGGTAGACTTTTGAATCGTCCGTTCCTTCCTGGAAATATTTGGCTCCATAAGATTCAAGCGCTGAAACTTTGCCATTCTTCATCCACGAAATCTTAGTATTCCCGGAACCAATGTCAACTACAAATGCTTTGTCTGCATAGTCAGCTGGCAACACCGATTTCAATGCTAATTGACCTTCCTGTTCAGCAGTAACCTGGTTTACAACATACCCCAAAGATTTCAAAACTCGCGTAATTTTCACCGTAACATCAGCTTTCGCAGCGCCTGAACTTACAACGAAGTGAATGTCTTTGCTGCCCACACCGTAATCCAGCATGCCGCCAATGTATTTCTTCAGACCAATTCTGACATCTTCGTCAGTGGCCATATTTTCTGTTACCAGGCTATTTCCGAACTCAGATTTTTCCAACGACCAGCGTTTTTCTTTATCAACCTTAATAATGAATGAATTGAAACCGCTCGCACCAAGCTCAACTACGCCGCGCAATTTGCCGTCAACCGGCGCAGGAGGAGTGTAACTGAATGCTGAAACTTCTGTTGATGTTGCTTCTGAATTTTCCGTCGGCGTCTCCGTTTCTGATGAAGGCATATCAGGATCGGTATTACTTGCTTCGGTCTGCGGACTTTGCGCCCGGTCCTCGGCCATTTGGTTCAGGGCTTTTTCACCACCCAGGTATTTATATCCTAGAAAGATGGCTCCAATAATGATAGCGGTGATGATTAACCTGCCTGCAACTGTTAGTCTTTTCATTGATATTATTTGTAAAATGAATAATGTAAATCGAAGTAAGGAAGAATGTTAATCCAGCAAACCTTTGTAACTGGAATCTTTCGGAGTTTCTACCGAACGGTTAGTGGGTTGCGGATTATCGAGTTGAATAAGTTTGAACTGCCCCGAGTTATAAGCTTCAAGCATCGCTTGTCCTTTGTCTGAAAGCAAACCGTTTTGCACATCCACGCCATTAATAAAGTCCAGTGAGAGATCCATCGCGCGTTTCATCTCACCCAATTTCTGGCTCATATCATCCTGAATGTATTCCATCGACTCGTCGAAATAGAACTTCTTGTCGGGATTTCCTTTGAAAATGCTGACTGCCGTACGCAATGCATTGGAGCTTTCCTTTACAATTCTATATTCTGCTTCTTTAAGTTTAACCTTAATTTCCGTCTCTTTAATAATGTAATCTGCGCTTTTGTTCACTTTTTCCATGAATTCAAGCACCGTTTTCATGTTACGTTGGAGCGGGAAAAGCTTTTCGTTCATTTCCTGCAAACCGGCTCCTTCAATCGTTGCCAAAGAAGCCGTTTCCTTCATGCCCGGACGGTCCAGCATCGTGCTCGCTTTGTTTGCCTCCGCAAATTTCTGCTTGATCTGCTCGTTATTCTCATTAATGTTCTTATTCAATTTCACAAGCTGACCAGCCAATGTATTGATCTGACCCTGCATTTTCTCTCTTTTCTCTTTCAGGTCATCAATGTAGATTTTCATGATCGCAATCGGGTCCAGCTTGATAATCAGCCCGGTAATGTTACGCATGAGTGTTTTGAAAAGGAAGAAAACCGCCGTCCTGACATCTTTGCTGGTAAACAAAAAGATCAGTAATGCGAGCGCAGCCATTAAAAAGCCCAGATAGAGCGTGTTTTTGGTCACTTCTATCAGGAAAGCTGCGATTTTATTCCAAAAATAAAGGGTTATCGCCCCGGCTCCTCCGAGAAAAAGGAGTGAGGTTATGCCTTCGGGCTTGCTCCAATAAGATCGCTTGGCGTCTTCCTGAGAGCCTCCGATTTGTGTAAAATCTGGTGTAGCCATTGTTGATCGAAATGTTAGGTTATTTAAGATATTGATTGATTTTGTTTAAATCCGACTTGATCTGATCCACGAAACTCAGGTAAGTAATTTCAAAACTATCCTTGTTCGCATTGATCTTCGCGCTCTGTTCAGCCACTTCTCCGGAAATCTGTCCAAGACGGTTTTTATTCTCGTCGACTTTCTTTTGAAGGTCAGCAATTTGCTGGGCAATGGCTTTGTTGGAATCTTCCAGCCGTTTTTCTTCGTCCTGCAACGCCCCGACGCGATCCTTGATCGCCTTTTCGACGTCTTTCAAAAATGAAGCCCTGTCCTTGTCCAGAATTCCCAGATATTGGTTGGCCGAAGTATTCAAAACCATGGTTTCCTTCACGCCGCCCATAGCTTTGAAGCTTGCCCAGGCAGCCTGGAACTGCTTTTCTTCTCCTAATCCGAGCCCTTCCATGCTTTGCAGTGCCTGTTTGTATTCAAAATAATCAGGTCCCGGAAGGTTGGCTTTTTCGAGCAGGCTCACAAAGTGTTCGGTGAATTTCTTGTCGATGTTGCCCGTGCCCGCAGCGTTAGGGGCGGTGTTCGCGATGACTGGTTTGGGGGCTTCCGATGCTTGATTAGCGGCTGCCGTTGTAGGAGTTGCCTGCCTGATCGGTTCCTCACCTTCCTTGATAAAAAAGCTGAGTATCTTCTTTCCAATACCCGGTTCTGAATCTGCCATATGCGTATAAAGTGTTGATTTTGTTAGATCAATATTACTAAAATTAAAAGGATTTCGTACCGTACGATAATTACCAATGGTGCCCTGAATTGATGAAGCCTCGTAAAATTTGGATAGAATTGCAGGTGATTCTTGAATGCCGCCGGTTTTTTAATGAAGTTTGCCTCAAAAACTAAATCCTTATGCTTAAACTAGGTTTTAACAGCGCCATTCTGGGCGATTTTGGCTTCGAACACGTGGTTCAGTTCGCAGGTAATCATGGGTTTTCTTGTGTTGAAATGATGTGCTGGCCGTCGGATAATGCGGATAGCCGAAGATATGCGGGCGTCACGCACATTGACGTGAACGACCTGACGCCGGAGCGCATTTCCGTTATTAAGCATACATTGAAGGAAGCCAATGTTACGATCTCTGCGCTGGGTTATTATCCCAATCCGCTGGATCCGGACGAGGAGCGTTCCGGTTACTATATCGAGCATATCAAACAAGTGATCCGCGGAGCAGCGAAGCTGAACATTCCTGTTGTGACCACATTCATCGGGCGCAATCCCGCTAAGAGCATTAAGGAGAACCTGGCCAAATTTGCGAATGTCTGGCCTGCGATCGTGAAAGTTGCTGAAGAGGAAAATATCAAGATCGGCATTGAGAATTGCCCGATGTTCTTCACGGACGACGAATGGCCGGGCGGTAAAAACCTGGCGATCAGTCCGGCGGTTTGGGATAGAATGTTCGAGATTATTCCAAGTCCTATATTCGGTTTGAATTACGATCCTTCGCACATGATCTGGCAGATGATGAGCGAAACCAGGCCGATTTATGATTACAAAGATCGCCTGCACCACATTCATTTAAAGGACGCCAAAGTCTATAAAGACAAACTGGATAGGGTAGGCATTATGGCCAATCCGCTGGAATATCATTCACCAAAACTTCCGGGATTAGGAGATGTGAACTGGCGCGCATTCTTCGCGGCTCTTACGGACGTGCGTTACCGGGGCCCGGTTGTGATTGAGGTGGAAGATAAGGCTTACGAAGGCAGCATTACCGATGTGCAAAGCGCAATCCTGACAAGCAGAAACTATCTCCGCCAGTTTCTTGGCTAAAAATCCTGATAGCATTGTTAAATCTGCTTATTAGCAGGCAGATTTAACATTTTAGCATTGCATTTAATGTAAAAAAGGATAACCTCACGATTATCCTTTTAGTACTGAAAATAATATAACCAACGTTGGCTTATTGGATCAATTTGGCTTTTGCTGATAAGAATGCGGTTAATGATGCCAGTATGCCAACGATGCCGAATGACCATCTCAAATCAGCGAACTGCGCTACGATCCCGATCAACGGCGGCCCGATCAGGAATCCGATGAAACTAATGCTCGAAACTGCTGCCAATGCCATTCCGGCTGACATAGTGGTTGATTTTCCTGCTGCGCTGTAAACCAAAGGAACAACCGAAGAAACGCCGAATC
The DNA here is from genome assembly GCF_021502655.1 of Dyadobacter sp. CY347. Classification (GTDB taxonomy): domain Bacteria; phylum Bacteroidota; class Bacteroidia; order Cytophagales; family Spirosomataceae; genus Dyadobacter. The sequence goes on along the minus strand of NZ_JAKFFT010000011.1, from coordinate 162,757 downwards.
CTACGAGCAGAAAGCCGAATGTTGCCGGAACCAGGAATGGAAACAACACCGCAATGGCAAGCCCCAAGCCCATGAGCGAGCCGCTGATCTGCAACATTTTCTTGCGTCCGATGCGGTTAGCAAGCCAGTCGCCGGCAAACCGTCCGCCTGTCATGGTGCCCATAAATGCCACATAACCAAGCGTTGTTAATGATGCAGGCACATGAACTGCTTCCTGGAAGTAAACGCCGCTCCAATCGAACATGGCGCCTTCGCAGACCATTGCACAGAAACCGATCAGGCCGAGCATTAGCAAATCACGATCAGGTTTTACAAACATCGGTTGCGCTTCGCCTTCGTTTTTCTCGCTATCAGGCATCGTGTGCTTGTAGGCAGTGAAAATGATGATGAATGCAGCCAGTGCGATAATGCTAAAATGAATATGAGGAGGGATACTAACCGAAATGAAAAAAGAGCCGATCATTGCGCTCACAAATCCTGCCAGACTCCACAAACCGTGAAATGAGGCCATTATGGATTTTCCGTAGACTTGCTCCACCGCAACAGCTTGCGTATTGACAGCAATGTTGGTCAGGTTTCCCCAAAGTCCGAACGCGAACAGTGCAATGACCAGATGCTCGGTCCTGGTTACAAAACCTATAAATGATAATGTGACCGCATACAGGATCGCGCCGATCAAAACCATTTTTTTACTTCCATAATGTGTCACCATCCAGCCCGAGATGGGTAAGCTGGCCATTAAGCCGATGGGCAATGCTAAAAGTACAGTTCCCAAACCGCCTTCGGTCAGGTGCAGCATATTTTTGATATCCGGAATCCGGCTTGCCCAGGCGGCGAAGCTAAGTCCCTGGACAAAGAAAAAAGCAGCGACGGCGAGGCGTAAATACTTTCGGGAGTCGGAGGGGGCAAATATTGAATAATTCATAGGAGTGAAAATTTTATGACGGATGTGTGTACAACTATCAATTCGAGTTTATTTGTTATAATTTTTTTAAGATACAGATTTTTAGAAATAGTGAAAAACAAAGATTGCATTTTTTGCTTACAGCATCTCTGATGCAAAATTAACGGATTATAGAACATTATAATTCATCATTGTTGTACTTTTTAAATAATATTAAAAAGTATGTGTTGTACAAAAGTAAGAAATTGGTTTTTTAAACAGTGCATCTTCAAACTAGCGTCGCGCATTTTGTAAATTCACTTTTCAGCCATCATAAAAATCATTGGATTAATGAAATTTGCCTTTACTTTACTCATTAGTTTTTTACTCATAACAAGCACGTTTGCGCAGGAAAGTAGCGGAGATCGCGCTGCGCGGATCAAAGCGACATTGCCTGTCATTGAGAAAATGTACAATGACTACGCGGAGAAAAATCATTTTCCCGGGCTAGCATTTGGGATTGTGGCTGATGGCCAGCTTGTTTTGTCTGGCGCAACGGGTTTTTCAGACATCGCGACGGAGACGAAAGCATCGCCGGGTTCCTTGTTCAGGATTGCGTCCATGTCAAAAAGTGTGACGGCGATGGGAATCCTGGCGCTCAGAAAAGAAGGAAAACTGAAACTGGACGATCCTGCCTATTTATACATTCCCGAATTGAAAGAAATGCCCGGATTAACAACGGACGCGCCTGCTATCACGATCAGACATCTGCTAACGCATCAGGCAGGCTTCCCGGAAGACAATCCCTGGGGCGACAGGCAGTTGGATACCAAAGATGAGCAGCTCATTGAATTGATCAAAAAAGGAATTTCTTTTTCCAATGTCCCCGGCGTGACTTATGAATACAGCAACCTGGGATTTGCTATGCTGGGCAAAATTATTAGTAATGTGTCCGGGAAGCCTTATCAGCAATACATTGATGAGGTGATTTTCAAACCATTGGGCATGAACAGCACCATTTGGGAATATACTAACGCGCCTGCAAACCTTTTGGCGCACGGATATCGCTTTGAAGACGAATTGTGGAAGGAAGAAGATTTGGAACACGACGGGACTTATGGCGCAATGGGAGGCTTGATCACTTCTATTGATGATTTTAGCAAATATGTTTCCTTCCACCTGTCGGCGTGGCCGGCCGGCAATGATCCGGAAACCGGGCCGGTTCTAAGAAGCGATGTGCGTGAAATGCAGATGCCGTGGAATTTCAGCGGTTTGAATGCACAATATAAGTATCCAAGCGGGCGCCCCTGTGCAATGACTTCCGGCTATGGCTACGGATTGCGTTGGAGCCGCGACTGTGAGGGGCGGACCGGAGTAGGGCACACGGGAGGCTTGCCAGGCTTTGGCAGTCAATGGCAGATCTTGCCAGAATATGGCATCGGTATCCTTGCGCACGCGAACCGCACATACGCAGGAATGGCGACCATTAACACTGCCGTGCTGGATACGATCATTACATTAGCAGGTTTGAAACCACTTCCGGTTGAGGTTTCAAGTGTTTTAAGACAAAGAAAAGATGCGTTGCTAAAACTTTTGCCACATTGGGAAGGTGTAGAACAAAGCGGAATTTTTGCCGAGAATTTCTTTCCGGACAGATCCGTAAACCATCGGAAACAGGAGCTGGACGCAATCCTTACGCAAGCAGGCAATGTGACCGGATCGACAGAAATAACAGCGCAGAATCAATTAAGGGGCAGTTTTTTCCTGAATTGCTCAAATGGCAATGTTCGTGTTTTCTTTACATTGTCGCCCGAAAACCCGGCATTGATCCAGCAACTTGATTTCTCGCTTGCCAAATAGTTTATCCAAACTGAGCAACATTAACACTCACCTTACGCTGAAATTCAGAAAGTTTTAGGGTTCCGGAGAAGGATTTCTGATATTGGGTAATAATGCTTCATTCAGTCCCCACATTACCCTACGGAAAATTATTGAGCGGCCGGTGAGCGTGTCCTATCGGTGATTATATGGATGAAAGGCAATAGGAACAATAGTTTAGAGTTATATAAGGAACGCACTATTCCGACAGCAAACAGATATAAAATGAGAGTTTCAGGGTATTTAGTTTTTGGCGTGTTATTTCTTTCGGCTTCATTGGTCCAGGCGCAAAATTTTTACGACGTCATTGTCGCGGGCCGTACTATCGGATCATTGAAGGTTTTTGACGATCTCGGTAAGGATGATTCTGAGCAGCACCGTATTGAATCAGATTTCAAGGTAATGTTCTACAAGGGTAAATATTCAACCCAGGCGAATTATTCCGGAGGCAAGCTGGTATCGGCTACCTGCGCGCATCATGTGAACGGGGATTTGAAGGAAAAAACATTGACAAAGAGTGCGGCGAAAAGTTCTTATGAAGTTCTGTTTTCAGGTGAAGATGGAGAAGATAAGCCCAAGCTTTCCCTGAATATGCCGATCAGCAGTACAATAACCGGTCTGTATTACAAAGAACCTATCAATATTAACGAGGTCTATTCCGAGCGCTATGGCAAAATGTGCAGTGTCAAAAAGCTTTCGGAAGGCAAATATGGCGTAACGCTTCCGGATGGCAAGCAGGGAATTTATTCTTATAAAAACGGCCTCTGCCAGGAAGTCAAGACAGACCTGGCTGGTTTTAAGCTGAGGATTGTCCTCAACGAGAAGAAACAGGTTAGCAGTTTATAGCCAAAAAAAAATCCGGTCAGTTTGACCGGATTTTTTTTGGAGCTTCGAATTCTTAATCGACAGTAGGATATGCTGTGCTGTCTGATTTATTATAGTAATCGGCAACTTGCGTATTGTTGCTTCTCGTAATGTTCGTTGGCGTCTTATAATTTCTTGGCGAAATTAATGGGTTAATGTCGACTCCCTCTGGTGAGTAACGCTTTGTAATTACCAACGTCACCGGACGCGGCGCATACTTGGGCGTATTGCTCACATAGCGGCTTTGCTGATGTTTGCTGTAAGTTTCAACAGTGTTCAAATTATAAACAACTGCATCGTTACCGCGTTTGGCCTTGGCTTTTGCAGCCTTATTCGGGTGTTTGTAATTGTGAACCGAAACACCTGGATCAACAATGGACTGCGCCTGAGCACTGAATGTTACTAGTCCTGTAAGTAATAATATAGATACTAAAAAAGATGACTTATTCATGATATTATCCGTTTAATCGAGTAATAAAACCTCCCGTTGTACGGGATTTCCATGAATATAGAAAAATTCCTGCCACCTTCCCAAGCCCTAAAAACAGGCTGAAATCTATAAAAAAGCCATTATAGGATTAACTTTCAAGTAAAAATCAGGAAAATATTGTTAGTATGACAAGATTAGGTTTTCTATGAAAGTCATTTATTTAAAAATTCATTCAAAATCGAAAAAAGAGGGTAAAATTAACTAATGAAGATTTCCTCAAAAAAATTAAAAATTTAATCAAACTTTTAACGGATTCTAATTTCTTCCTAATAATTGGGCCATTCCTGACATTATTGCAGCAACGCACGTGTGGAAGTTTGGATACCACTACAAATCCGCTCCATCGGCAGATCGTTACTATCCACTCCAAACGGATCTTCAATCTCTTCCGCAATCACTTCAAGGCTCGCCAGAATGTAAAACACAAACATCACAAACGGAACAACAAGGAAATGCAGGCTGAAAACGTAACCAATCGGAAGGGTAAGGCAATAAATAAAGATGAACTTCTTGATAAAGGAGCTGTAAGACAATGGAATAGGCGTGTTCTTAATCCGCTCACAAGCTCCGCAAATGTTGGTAAAAGCTTCCAGTTCGTGATTCAGCAGGATGGTATGTTCAGGCAATAAGACGCCCGCTTTTTGCAACTCAATCACCTTCCCGAAAATTGCTGCGGCGATTTGATTAGGGATATGATCGTGAACTTTTAGTGCCGTTTTTTTGAATAACTCAGAATCGTCAAATTCCTCAGACCTGTAACCACTGCGCAGGTGATTCTTTAATGCGAAGGCGTAATTGGGAATCATTTTCATGAAGAACTTCCTTTCCAATTCATTATCTTTTCCAAGCAACGCATTGATTTTTAATGCCAGGTTTCGGCTGATGTTCATCAAAGATCCCCATTGCTTGCGACCTTCCCACCAGCGGTCGTAAGCCGTATTAGTCCTGAAAACCAGCAACATCGAGATCACAAATCCCAACAGCGAATGCATTAGGGAAATGTTTTTCAGGTCGGTGTTTTCCTTTAATTTAAAATGGATCAGCAATAAATAGGCAACAGCTAAGGAATACACCGCAATGGTCATGATCAGTGGCATGAGTTTGCGAACCGTATCTCCTTTTTGGAAATAAAATATGTATCTAAACCACTCTTTGGGATTGTAATCGATCATTTGAGTTTAACATTGTCAATTAGTTTAAAGAATTCTTTCAGGCACTTGGCGGTCAATCGGGCATCTTCCAATGCATTATGGGTCTCTTCTTCCCGCTCAAAACCAAAGTAAGTGGCCACTGAACCAAGGCTCAGCGAGCGAGGGACGGTTTTACCATTCTTCTCTAATATTTGAAAAAATAAATACGACACGGTATGGAGGTCAATCAGCTTGTTCGAGAATCCCCATTTCATTTTCTCATTCCGGTAAGCATAGCGAAGAAAATTAATGTCGTTAATGACACTTTGTCCGCAAATGATGACATTGGTTAAGTTAGGCTTTCCAACATTCAATTTTTTAATCCACTTTTCAAACTCCGGCAAAACGTCGTAAATCATGGGTGCATCTTCGAGATCGGCCATTGACAATCCATGCACTTCTTCTGACTTAACAGAAAAAGCTTCTTCATTTTCCGGATAGACATTCTGTAAATATGTGCCCAGCGAGCGCCAGTTGTCGTCAAAAAACTCTGCTCCAATTTGTATAATCTCATTCCAGCCCGGCTCAGGGCCCGTCATTTCAATGTCTAATACGAGGAAGGCCATGCGGTGGTTTTGGTTGGTGACAGAAAATTGGAGCTCTTTTGAAACTCAAACTTATACTTTTGTGTACAAAAATAGAGAAACCTTACATTTAGCTGATTCATTCATTATTCATTTATATAAAATGCCCATCGATTACAATGAAATCCCGTCGCCTTGTTTTGTTCTGGACGAAGCACTTCTGCGTCAGAATCTGACCTTGATCGATTCGGTGCAGCAGGCGGCCGGTTGCAAAATCATCCTGGCCTTGAAAGGTTTTTCCATGTTCAGCGCTTTTCCGATTGTGAAAGAATATCTCAGCGGTGCTACGGCAAGTTCGCTCAATGAGGTGAAGCTGATTAATGATTTCATGGGTTACCAGGCGCATACATACATGCCTGCGTATCTCGATAGTGAATTCAGTGAGATCATGGAACGCAGCAGCCACATTACATTCAATTCGCTGAGTCAATGGGAACGGTTTAAAGATAGGGTGGAAGCTTTCAAAGCCACAAACCCTTCCCGCGAGCTTTCTTGCGGAATCCGTGTAAACCCGCAATATTCGGAAGTTGCAACCGATATGTACAATCCATGTGTGCCAGGCTCACGGCTTGGCATCACGCGGGACAAAATGCCGGATACATTGCCGGAAGGAATTGACGGCATCCACTTCCATACACTTTGTGAAAATGGCTCCGACACCTTGGAGCGGACACTGGAAGCATTGGAGTCTCGTTTCGGAAATTTACTGCATCAGGCCAAATGGTTGAACATGGGAGGCGGTCATTTAATGACACGAAACGGATACGACATTGAAAAACTAATAAAATTAGTTAGTAATATAAGAGTTAAGTATGATCTGAATGTGATACTGGAGCCGGGTTCAGCCATAGCTTGGCGGACGGGTGTTTTGGTTACAACTGTGCTGGACGTTATGGACAGTCAGGGCATTGACGTTGCGATCCTGGACACATCATTTGCAGCACATATGCCTGACACTTTGGAGATGCCTTACAAGCCCACAATTACTGGTGCCAGCATGGAAGCAACAGCAGGAAAACCCACATACCGGATGGGCGGTATGACATGCCTGGCAGGAGACTTTATCGGAGACTATTCGTTCGATGAGCCCTTGTCGGCTGGAGATAAAATCATATTTGAGGATATGATACACTACACCATGGTGAAAACGACAACATTTAACGGTGTTAACTTACCTTCCATTGGTATAGTAGATGCTGACGGTGATTTTAAATTGATCAAATCGTTCGGATACGAAAGTTTCAAAGACAGGTTATCGTAGTAAACGTCTCATTTCCGTTACCTTTTAGTCAGATATTCAAAAGCCTCGTTCGAATAATCGTTATAAAACAATAAAAAGAACGAGGCTTTCGAATAAGGCAATATGTGAAGTTGTTTGCTATTTCTGCGGCTCAATTACCCTGCGGGAGCATTGGAAATAATCTTCTTATTTCCTCTGGCGAAGGCTGCTTCCCGTATTCTGTTATTTCAAAGACTTCCACAAATTTGATCTTCTCGGACTGCTCCTTTCCATACCATTTTTCAATAGTAAGCTTGATTTCCGGGGTGATGGAAGAGCGTTTCTCTGTTGCTGTCAAGAGCCACTTTTTTCGTTCTTCCAAGCCTTTCGGAACATTAGCAAGGTCTTGATTTGTCCAGGGCAACCATTCGTAGAATTGGGAGACGTGTGCGTCCAGTCCATCTACTTTTTTAGTAATTGCTGTGGTGATATCAATTGCAATGTCAGGGCGGAACGGATTCGGACGTTGAAAGCGATCGCGAAAGTATAGAAAAACAGGGTTTTTGACCAGTGGAGGCACACTGCTAAGAATATTAGGCACGATTACCAGGTAAGAAGCGTCCTGCACAATCACGCCTGTATTGCGATGATCAGGGTGGTAATCATTGGTTCGGGGTGCGATGACTACATCGGCGTTCCACTCACGGATTTTCCGGATTACGGACAGCCGGTTTTCCAATGTGGGGAAAAGCTCACCGTCATGGTTGTCGAGCACGTCGTATTCGATGCCCAGTCGCTTGGCAACTTCTTGCGTTTCACCTAGCCGGCGCCTGGCAAGCTCTCCGCCTCCGATATCCTGGTGGCCAGCATCACCATTAGTAAGGGAAACAAATTTCACCTTATGCCCCATTGTCGAATAAATGGACGCGACGCCGCCTGCTCCCAGATCGCAATCGTCGGGATGCGCGCCGAATACAATTATTTTTAGCGGCGTTTTGCCGGCTTCCTTCGCATTTTGGGAATATGCGGGCGATTGCCACAACATTAAAAATGGCAGAAATAAAATTTTTCTCATTTGGTTCAATGGATTTGGGTTGGGAATGATGCAAAATAGGAATTAAAATTTGTAGTTTTTTTTATGAGAAACTTTCTGCATTTTATTAAGTCATAATCGCAGTCAATACACAGGCAAAAGCGTGTTTGGATTAAATAGGAGTAGAAAAATTTCAGCCTGCTAACCTTCCAGAGTAACAAGTGTTTAATGATTTTGCGGTAATATTTAAAAAGCCGCCGCTTAGATTCTTCTAATATTCCTGTATCTTTGCATCCCGTAATCATAGAAAAAAAGCAACGTCTTATGGCTTCCAAAGCACGAAAGACCGCGAAGTACATTTTCGTTACGGGCGGTGTAACATCTTCACTTGGCAAAGGAATCATTGCCTCTTCATTAGCAAAACTACTGCAAGCCAGAGGGCTTTCTGTTACGATTCAAAAATTCGATCCATATCTTAATATTGACCCGGGTACAATGAATCCCTACGAGCACGGTGAGTGCTATGTAACGGACGACGGTGCTGAAACGGATCTCGATCTGGGGCATTATGAGCGTTTTTTAAATGTTCGCACGTCTCAGGCCAACAATGTTACTACGGGCCGCATTTACCACAACGTCATCACAGCTGAACGCCGTGGCGATTTCCTCGGGAAGACCGTTCAGGTTGTTCCGCACATTACGGACGAGCTGAAAAGGAATATGCTCCTGCTCGGACAAACGGGCGATTACGATATTGTTATTACGGAAATCGGTGGCTGCGTAGGGGATATAGAGTCACTTCCGTTCCTGGAAGCGGTTCGTCAGGTTAAGTTTGAGATGGAAGAGCATAATACGCTCGTGATCCATCTGACCCTGATCCCTTACTTGAATTCTGCCGGGGAGCTGAAAACCAAACCGACGCAACACTCGGTGAGAATGCTGCAAGAAGCGGGGATCCAGCCTGATATTCTGGTTTGCCGCACGGAACATCCGCTTCCTTACGATATCCGCAAAAAAATCGCGCTTTTCTGCAATGTTCAGGTGAATTCTGTCATTGAAGCTATGGACGCGGATACGATTTACGCCGTTCCTTTGCTGATGCTGAAAGAAAGACTCGATCAGCGCGCATTGTATATGCTCGATATTTACAATGATAAGGACGTGGATCTGGATGCCTGGAAAACGTTTTTATCCCGCTACAAAAATCCGGTTGATTCCATCCGCATTGGTTTGGTAGGAAAATATGTAGAGTTGCATGATGCTTACAAGTCGATCGTTGAGTCCTTTATCCACGCCGGGGCAGCCAATGAATGTAAGGTCAACATTGAATGGATCCATTCCGAAAGCCTGACTGCTGAAAATGCGGTTGAAAAACTCGAAAACCTGGACGGTGTTCTGGTAGCGCCCGGTTTTGGTGAAAGAGGAATTGAAGGAAAGATCGCCGCGATCCAGTATGTGCGTGAAAACAACATTCCTTTCTTTGGGATTTGTCTGGGTATGCAAATGGCTGTCATTGAATACGCCAGAAATGTGATCGGCTGGGGTGGTGCGCATTCGGTTGAAATGGACGTCAACACCGATCATCCTGTGATCCACCTGATGAAAGACCAGAAAGATGTTTCGAATAAAGGCGGCACAATGCGTTTAGGTGCATATCCGTGCAAGATCAAAAAAGACACGCTGGCAAGCCGGATCTATGGCAAAACCAACATCAGCGAGCGTCACCGTCACCGCTACGAGTTCAACAACAAGTATCTCAAAGATTTCGAGGATAAAGGACTTATCGCAACCGGGATTAACCCCGACAACAATCTTGTTGAAATGGTTGAGCTTCCAGGGCATCCGTTCTACATCGGCGTTCAGTTTCACCCGGAGCTGAAAAGTACGGTGATGAACCCACATCCGATTTTTGTGAACTTCGTGAGTGCCGCATTGTCTTATTCGCTCGAAAAGAGATCTGTTGAATCGCTGAACACCTCAATCCACTGATCACAAAAAAGGCCGATAAGGAAAAAACTTATTACCTTTGCCGTCCCGTAACGGGTTTACTATTTCAATAATTTTAAGTAAATAATGGATAAAAATTTTATCATCGGCTTAGTATTAATCATGCTAATGCTGATTGGCTACCAGATACTGGTTCCAAAACCTGTGGAACCTGCACCTGTGGAGCAAGTAAAAACAGTAACTTCAAAACCCTCTGTTCAATCCCCGACAGCTTCGGATTCAACCAACTTATCTGCTCAATCCACTGATTCAAACTCGGTAGCGCAAGTCGCTCCGAAAGACCTGGTTATCGAGACAAATGATACGCGCATTGTGTTCTCGAACAAAGGCGGGATCATGAAAGAGGTAATGTTGAAAAAATACAAAACCTACGATCAAAAGCCGCTTTACCTGATTGCAGAAAATCATAACAGTTTCCGCATCAACTTTCCTACTGCAACAGGTGATGTTCGCTTGACGGACATGTTCTTCACCACTGAGGCGCAAAATCAGAAAGTAGGTGAAAAGGACTCATTAATAGTAACTTACCGGGCTCCGCTGAAAGGCAACCAGTTTGTTGAACAAACTTATGTGGTGCACGGAAGTGGTTATGTGATCGATTACGGCATCAAATCCAATGCCACAGGATCAAGCGATAAACTGGTTCAGCTGGACTGGAACAATGATCTGCTGCAACTGGAAAATGATATGCACAAGAACCGCGAGGTGGTCACGATCAACTATTATACGGACGATCTTCAAAGCCTTGCGACCAGCCCGACAGCAACCGAAGAAGAGAAAACGGCCGAGCCGGTTAAGTGGTTTACGATTAAACATAAATACTTTCTTGCCGGTCTGATCGCGGATAAGCATCCGTTTGGTAATGTGGCTGTACGGGCTGACGTAAACCCTGCGGATTCGACCATCGTAAAGACAATGCATGTTTCGGCCGGGATCCCGATGTCTGCCGTACAGAAAGGGGAGGCCAATTACCAGTTCTTCCTCGGACCAAATGATTATCACTTGGTCGATAAGGTTAAAGCTGAGAATTTCGACCAGAATGTGTATCTCGGATATGCGTTTTTAAAGCCTATCAACAAGTTCTTCCTTGTTCCGCTATTTAACTTTTTAGAAAAATTTGTGAGCAATTATGGTCTTCTGATCATTCTGCTGGTAATTTTTGTAAAAACAATCCTGACACCGCTTACTTACAAGTCATACATCAGCATGGCAAAAATGCGGTTGCTGGCACCCGAGCTGGAACAGATACGCAGCCAGAACCCGGATGATATGGCCAAGCAGCAGCAGGATCAGATGAAGCTGTATCAGGAAGTAGGAGTAAGCCCGCTCAGCGGCTGTATACCCGTGCTGGCGACTATGCCGATCCTGTTTTCACTCTTTTTCCTCTTTCCCAATTTAATTGAGCTGCGACAGCAGCCCTTCCTCTGGGCGAGTGACCTTTCAACTTATGATTCATTCATCAAGTTACCGTTTACAGTTCCTTTCGGTGTAGGAAACCACATTAGCTTGTTCACAGTCCTTATGACGGCGTCAAGCATTGGTTATGCCTATTATAACAACCAGATCACGCCAACGCAGCCTGGGCCGGTGAACATGAAAGTGTTGGGTTACATCATGCCTTTAATGTTCATGTTTGTGCTGAACTCGTTTCCGGCTGGTTTGACATTCTATTATTTTGTATCAAACGTAGTGACGATCGCGCAGCAGCTTTTGATCAAACGCTTTGTGAACGAAGACAAGATCCGGAACATTCTGGAAGAGAACAGAAAGAAAAACGCGAATGGCGAGAAGAAGCAGACGAAGTTTCAGAAGTATCTGGAAAAGTCGCTTCAGGCAGCAGAAGAGGCTAAAAAGAAGCAAGCTGAACTTGAAAAACGTTCGAAAAAGAAATAAAAGATTTAATATATCGTAATGTATAGGGCAATGTTTCCAACCGGAAATATTGCCCGTTTTTTTCTCTTAAACCGGATTTTGTAATTTGTCCGCCGTTACTCAATTTTCACCCACTGTTACGATGAAATCAATTATTGTACTCATCTTCATTCTTGCCGGTTTGAGCGATGCCTCATTTGCCCAGAATACCGCGCAAACGGAAAGCAGATATAAATCGGCGCTTGGAGATTATAAACAAGGCCGTTATGCCGCGGCAATGGAGAAACTTTCGCCGTTGACAAGCGTCAATTCAAAAACTACATTTTCAGCCTACGCACATTACTATTATGCGCTTTCTGCTTACCAGTTGAAGCGATTCAAAGAAAGTAAGCAGATGTTACTGCAATTGCAGAGCCGCTATCCCGGCTGGAACCGCATCGCCGACGCGCAATATCTGCTTGGTGCCATTGCATTGGAAGAAGGCAAGACGGATGAAGGACTGGCACATTTGGCCAAAATCAAGGATTCTTCTCTGGCAAAAGATGTATTTTCATTAAAACAACATTATTTCGGTTCGATCACAGATCTTGCTGCGCTGAAAGGTTTGCAAAAACAATATGCGGATGACCGGGACATTGCATTGACATTGGTCCACTTTATCGAAACTTCCCCGAGCTCAACGCAAACTGATTTCCAGATCGCCGAACAGCTTCAAAAGCAATTCAAATTCAGCAAAAAGGAAAAAGTTGCAGTAGCCGAAGAAGCGCCAAAACGCAGCATTCCAAAATCCGAAGGGCAGTGGACAAAAGGTTACTACGATGTTTCTGTGCTCCTTCCTTTCCGATTGGATGAATTCAGCACTGCAAAACGTCGTTCAAACCAATTTGCTTACGACTACTATCAGGGCCTGATCATGGCCAAGGAGCAACTTGCCGCTGAGGGGATTAATGTGAACCTTTGGGCATATGACGTGGGCGCAGATGCCAGAACAGTTGAGCCGATTGTTGGTAATAAGAACTTTCAGCAATCTGATATGGTGATCGGGCCGTTGTATCCCGCCACATTTGAGGTAACTGCCGGCAATGTGGCCAATAGCAATGCGATCATGCTTAACCCGCTGTCAACCGATGGTAACCTGCTGAAATCCGGCTCAAACATTTATCTGGCTCATCCGTCCATCGCTTTTCAAATGCAGAAAGCGGCGCAATGGATGAAAACGCAGGCCATGGGCTCATCGGCTGCGATCTATTACGGTGGCACATCGAAGGATTCTGCAATGGCATTTTCTTATGCAAATGAATGGAAAAGCAAAAGTGGGAAAGTGCTGGAAATGCTTAAAATCCAATCATCCCGCGAATGGCTTGAAAACAATCTTTCTACATTTGAAACTGCAAAACCATCACATATTGCGCTTTTCTCAACAGATGGCGCTTCCGGTTCAATGTTGATGGAAGTTCTGAATGGCCGTAAATTGACAGCAACGCCAGTGCTGAGCACATCCACCAGTTTCAGCACGCAGCAATCCAGGCTTAGCAGATACGCATCACGGCTCTATCTGATCGATACGGATTATGTGGACCGTGAAAAAGAGAACATTCGGGAGTTTCAGAAAAATTACTGGAACAAAACGAACACATTCCCGTCTGTTTATTCCTATCAGGGATTTGACCAACTGCTATTTTTTGTGCGCATGCTTGCTAAGCACAAAGACAAATTTCAGGACGGCTTACAATCCGCAAGACCTGGTGAAGACGAATATCTTTTGTCAGGATTTAATTTTACGAAAGCAAACGAGAATCAGATTACACCTGTTTTGAAACATAACGGCTCCAAATGGACGCCAGTAGACAGGTAACCCAAATTAGCGTATCCAATGAATATTGAAACGAGTCAGCATCTTTTCGAAAAAGCACAACATTTTATTCCTGGCGGTGTAAATTCTCCTGTCCGGGCATTCCGCGCGGTAGGAGGGTCTCCGGTTTTCATTAAGTCTGCAAAAGGGCCTTACGTCTATGATGAGGACGATAATCAATATATAGAATTAATCAATTCGTGGGGGCCAATGATCCTGGGGCATGCCAATGAGCTGATCCAGAAAGCCGTTTATGATGCGATCCAGCATTCATTTTCTTTCGGCGCACCTACGCGCAGGGAGGTTGAAATGGCTGAGCTGATCGTCAGCATGGTGCCTTCGATTGAAAAGGTGAGAATGGTAAATTCCGGCACGGAAGCCACAATGTCTGCCATTAGGGTTGCCAGGGGATTCACCGGGAGAGATAAAATTATCAAGTTTGAAGGTTGCTATCACGGTCATGGTGACAGCTTTTTAATCGCAGCTGGAAGCGGCGCAGTAACATTCGGCACACCGGACAGCCCGGGCGTCACGAAAGGCGTTGCAAACGATACATTAACCGCCCCATTCAACGACCTGGAAGCGGTTCAAACGTTGGTTAAGGCAAACAAAAATGCTATTGCAGCATTAATCCTGGAACCCGTAGTGGGTAACATGGGATGTGTGCTCCCGGCGGAAGGTTTTTTGCAAGGGTTGCGCAAAATTTGTGATGAAGAGGGAATCGTCCTGATCCTGGACGAAGTAATGACGGGCTTCCGTTTGGCCAAAGGCGGAGCGCAGGAAAGGTTCGGAATAACGCCGGATCTAACAACGTTAGGAAAGATTATAGGCGGAGGAATGCCCGTAGGAGCCTATGGAGGCAGGGCCGACATTATGAACAAGGTTTCACCAGCCGGTCCGGTTTACCAGGCAGGAACACTGTCAGGTAATCCGATTGCGATGGCGGCAGGCCTTACAATGCTGAATTATCTCAATGATCACCCTGAGGTTTACACTCAACTGGAAGCATCAGGAGAAAAATTGTCAAACGGTTTTAAAGCATCCATGCAGAAGCTCGGTTTAAACTATACATTAAACCACATCGGCTCCATGTACACGTTGTTCTTCACAGACCAGCCGGTAACAGACTTCCCGTCCGCAAAATCATCTGATTTGCCACTGTTCGGAAGATATTTTCACGCCATGCTGGACAGGGGCATCTATATGGGCCCATCCCAATTCGAAAGCATGTTCCTATCAACCGCACTGGAAGACAAACATTTAGATACAATCATACAGGCGAACGAAGAATCACTAAAAGAGATTTTAAGCTTATAAAGTCCATTCGCTCATTCACTCATTCACTCATTCATCGCACCGGCGACCCAGTCACTCACTCATTAAAATGCGCCAATATTCCATCATTATCCCTGTCTACAACCGTCCCGACGAGTTGCAGGAGCTGCTGGAATGTCTTGTGAAGCAAACGGTAAAGCATTTTGAAGTGATCATTGTTGAAGACGGTTCCAAGATCAAGGCGGATGCAGTCGTCAAATCTTTTGAAGATAAACTCGATATTAGATATTTCTTCAAAGAAAACGGCGGGCAGGGCTTTGCCAGAAACCACGGCTTCGAGCGCGCTAACGGCGATTATTTTATCCTGCTGGACTCCGATGCATTAATCGAGCCGAATTACCTGGCTGTGGTCGAGCAGAAATTAAACACAGATTACGTCGATTTATACGGCGGCCCGGACACGGATCATCCATCATTTACACCCATACAAAAAGCCATCAGCTATTCCATGACCTCCGTTTTCACAACCGGCGGGATCAGGGGAAAGAAGAATAATATGGGCGGAACATTTCATCCAAGAAGCTTTAATATGGGCCTTTCCAGGCTGGTTTGGGAGAAAACCGGCGGGTTTCTGACCAGCCGGATGGGGGAGGACATTCTCTTCAGCATTGCCGCGTTACGCCTGGGTTTTCGCTCCGCATTGATCCCGGAAGCATTCATTTACCACAAACGCCGCACGCAGTTTGTTCCGTTTTTCAGGCAACTGAAATTCTTTGGGAGAGCGAGGATCAACATTGCCCGTTTCTACCCTGATGAGCTAAAACTGGTGCATACATTTCCGCTACTTTTCACATTAGCCGTTTGCAGCATTCCTTTCTGGTTTCTGATCTTCAAGCCGTTTTTCTATCTGGGTCTGATTGTTCTCGGCACATACATTGCGCTGCTTTTTATCGACGCATTGAGAAAAACAAAGAGCATCGAAGTTGCATTCCTCAGCATAGGGGCTGCGTTTGTACAGCTTTTCGGCTACGGAATCGGCTTCATGGAAGAAGGCTGGAAAAGGCTCTTCGAAAAAAAATCGCACCGGGAAACCGGCGCGACTATTGAATATCCTTCATAATTATAAAAAGAATTGAAAAAATAATTATTATCTATTGCCCCGGGCTTAAGCCCGGGGCAAAGTTTAAATTGGATTATATTTTTTGACAGAAATAGACAATCTCTTCTCCTGGCAATGCATATTTGGCAACCTCCGCTTTACTCAGCTCATCCATCACAAACCGATCCTCATTCACAGTAAAACCACCTTTCTCCAACTCCCGGCCGTAATTCCGTCCAAACAACCTTAAATGGTCGTTTTGTAAAAAATACTTTTCCCTTTCCTTAGGATCTGTGATCGTAGCATCTTCATAAGTCACTTCATATTTCATATCCTGCGGCGATTGGATCAATGCCCAGCCACCCGGTTTCAGCACACGGTGCAGCTCGCTCATGGCCAGAATATAATCGTCCACATGCTCCATTACGTGATTACAAAATGCCACATCAAATGTGTTTTCCGGAAACGGAATCGAATGAATGTCCATTTTGACTTTTGCCAGCGGCGACTCAATGTCCGCGGTGATATAATCCAGATTTTTCATTTGCTCAAAGCGATCAATGAAGCAGTATTCCGGCGCTACGTGCAGGACTTTGTGATTTGCAGTGAAAAAATTAGTCTTTCTTTTGAGATATAGCCCCATTAATCTGTGCCTTTCCAATGACAGGCAACTTGGGCAAAGGGCGTTTTCCCGGCTGGATGTGTTACGGCCATAAGGCAGGAATTTGCGGTAACGGCTTTCACACACAGGACATTCAACCTTATTTCCGATATAAAAAATGCTGAGAAAACGGGCAACCCAGTGACCGACCAGTTGGAGATAGGGCCGGGGAATATACCTTAATACTAAACTAATGATGGATTTCATTAAATCAATTAACTAAAAATTAATAATTTTAGGATCATAACAAGGAAAAAAGTACTAAATGATTCCATCGATCGATCCAAAACCACCTGGCAAGAGGCTTATCAAACGAATGTCAACGCGCACCAAATGGATGATATTAGCTCCGTTCGGCCTGTTGATTTTCAGTTTTGGCCTCACCGTCCTGAGCGAGGCAGCGCACCAGCGCCGGACAGGGATGCCCACGCAGGCTTGGGTTGTATTGGGATTGTATAGTCTTGCGCTGATTAATGGCGGCCTGATCATGTTCGGCGAAGCCCTCCGTTTTCGTATTTTACTGGACGTCCGCAGGGAAACACGCCGGAGCATGCGTCAGCTTGTCCGTAAGATCAATATTAAGTCTGCCAGCAAACACAAGCCCGGTAAAAAAGCAAAAAGCCCTACCAAAACAGATTGACAGGGACTAGTTGATTCCTTTCGTAGATGCTAAATTATTTTTTATTAGCTTCAAACTGAGCCTTTATTGCTTCAACATCAACGTTGCGTACTTCTGGCTTGCGTAAAAGATCTTTGATTTTCGCTGTGCGGTTATTTGCTACTGCTTTGTTTCTGCGACTCTTACGTTTTAATTCCGTAACTCCCATTGTAAAATATTGTTTTGTGAAAGAGCCGCAAAATTAATCATTTTCATGTAAATAATGCAGACAATAGTCACAAATATTGCCTAACCTGCCCTAACTTTACGGTTAAATTGGCCCACAAGCCAAATTAATTACAAATACTGACACCAATTGACATTCGATAGCCGGCAACATTACATGCCGGCTCATCAATTTCAGGTTGCGGTGCGCAGTACATTTACCGAATGAATTCAATGAGTAAACCATCCCTTGCCCGCGGAACCCGAGACTTCGGTCCCGAACAAATGGCAAAACGTACTTTTATTTTTGACACCATCCGCCGCTCTTTCCAACGATACGGATTTTTGCCTCTGGAAACACCAGCCTTTGAAAATCTCTCGGTTTTGATGGGAAAATATGGTGATGAAGGCGACCAGCTTTTATTCAAATTATTGAATTCCGGCGATTTCAGTGGAAAGCTTACTGACTCGGATTGGCACGAAGGTTATAAGCCACTAACTTCAAAAATTTCAGAAAAAGGACTTCGCTATGATCTTACGGTTCCGTTTGCCCGCTATGTGGTGATGAACCGGGGAACGTTGGTTATGCCATTTAAAAGATATCAGATTCAGCCCGTATGGCGCGCAGATCGCCCTCAGAAGGGCCGTTACCGGGAATTTTATCAATGTGATGCGGATGTTGTCGGAACTGATTCGCTGCTTTGCGAAGCGGAGATTGTCTTGCTTTTGCATGAAATCCTGCCTGCATTAGGGATCAATGATTTTACAGTGAAAATCAATAATCGTAAAATCCTTACCGGCATTGCGGATATGATCGGCGCGCACGGTATGGAAGGGCCTCTTTGTGTGGCCATTGATAAATTGGATAAGATAGGAAAAGAGAAAGTCGTGGAAGAACTGCTTGAACGTGGTTTTTCAAACGAAAGCCTGACGCAGCTCGGTCCTGTTTTCACGCTTTCAGATGGTGCTGAACCATTTACAGCATTAAAAAACTGGTTAGGAAGTTCGGAAATTGCCATGAAAGGCATTCAGGAATTGGAGGAAGTGTGGGACCTGGTAACAACGCTTGGACTTGAAAACCCGAAAATACAATTTGATGTGACATTAGCGCGTGGCCTTTCCTATTATACCGGGGCCATTTTTGAAGTCAAAGCAAACAATGTTCAAATTGGCAGCATTTCCGGCGGCGGGCGTTACGATAACCTGACGGGCACTTTTGGTGTTCCGGGCATTTCCGGCGTGGGCATTTCGCTTGGTGTTGACCGGATTTATGATGTTATGGAAGAACTTAACCTTTTTCCTGAAAACCAAAAGACGGCCACAAAGGTTATGATTTCAAACTTTGACCAGCAAGCCTTCCGCTTAGGATTGTCTGTCTTGCCGAAGTTGAGAGCAGCAGGCATCAATGCGGAAATATATCCGGATTCGGTGAAGCTCAAAAAGCAGCTCGATTATGCCGACAGAAAGAACATTCCATTCGTAATCCTCATAGGCTCGGATGAAATGGAAACCGGCCAGCTTACATTGAAAAATATGAAAACAGGCGAGCAGCAGAAATTGAATGCGGAAGAAATCACCGCATTACTCGCCGAAAATAATATCTAAACTAAAATTACTGAACCAAAAGTTGCTTAGCAGAAGCCCACAACACGATGAATGACAACATATTAAGAATTGCAATACAAAAGTCCGGAAGATTAAGTGAAGACTCTCTGAAATTGATCAAAGAGTGTGGGATTCGGTTTGATAATGGTGCCGGGAAATTGAAAACGGACGCTACGAATTTTCCCGCGCAGATTCTTTTCCTTCGGGACGACGATATTCCGGGATATGTTGAGGACGGCGTGGCGCATCTGGGCATCGTTGGTGAGAATGTTTCGGAGGAGTCAAACCGCGATGTGGACACGGTTCATAAGTTGGGGTTCTCCAAATGCAGACTGTCGATCGGCGTGCTGAGAGAACATGATTATAATAATGTTACGGATCTGGAAGGAAAGAGCATTGCAACGACCTATCCGCGTTTGCTCGAAAAATATTTGTCCGAAAATAATGTAAAAGCACAAATTCACGAGATCAGCGGATCCGTGGAAATTGCGCCGAGCATTGGCCTGGCAGATGCGGTTTGCGACATTGTGAGTTCAGGAAGCACGCTTTTGAGCAATGGTCTTAAAGAAGTGGAAACGATCTTCCGTTCAGAAGCGGTGATGATCGCAAGCAAACATCTTTCGGCAGTTCAAAAGGATCTTTTGGATCAGTTGCTTTTCCGTATTAAGTCGGTTCAGGTTGCGAAAAATAACAAATATATTTTGCTCAACTGCCCTACAAGTGCGGTGGAGAGCATTACCAAATTTCTGCCGGGAATGCGGGCTCCTACTATTCTGCCATTGGCGACAGAAGGCTGGTGTTCTTTGCATTCTGTAATTAATGAAAATGAGTTTTGGGAAAATATCGAGAAAATCAGACAGGCTGGTGCAGAGGGGATTCTGGTTATTCCAATTGAAAAAATGATCTTGTAATTGTATGAATATTATTCCATTTCCTGGAAGAGACCAATGGCCCGCATTGCTGGCCCGCCCCGTTCAGGAAGCACAGGATATTGAAGCAAAAGTAAATCCGATCCTTGAAAAGGTGCGGAAAGAAGGTGATCCGGGCATTAAGGAACTGGCGCTGCAATTTGATAAAACGGTTCTGGATAACATTGCTTTCACCGAAGCAGAGCTGGCTGGCGCTGCTGGTAAGCTGGACGATGCCTTAAAACAGGCAATAAAGCAGGCTTACCAGAACATTTATAAATTCCACGAAGCTCAGCTCCAAGCGCCTGAAAAGATAGAAACAATGCCCGGTGTAACTTGCTGGCGGAAGAGTGTCGGCATTGAAAAAGTTGGTATTTACATTCCCGGCGGGTCAGCACCATTATTCAGCACGGTGTTAATGTTAGGGATTCCGGCAAAAATTGCGGGTTGCAAAGAAGTTGTGTTATGCACGCCTTCCGATCACCCGGCCATTCTCTATGCAGCTCAGTTAGTGGGCGTAACCAAAGCATTCCGGATAGGAGGGGCGCAGGCGATTGCTGCTATGGCTTACGGAACGGAGAGTGTTCCAAAGGTTTACAAAATTTTTGGCCCTGGAAATCAGTATGTTACCACGGCTAAAATGCTGATCAGCAAAGAAGGCATTGCCATTGATATGCCTGCCGGACCTTCGGAAGTGGCTGTCTATGCGGATGACAGCGCGGTCCCCGCATTTGTTGCGGCGGACCTTTTGTCACAAGCCGAGCACGGCCCGGATAGCCAGGTGTTGCTCGTTTCGACCAGCAAGAAGCTTCTGTCAGCCGTTAATCTAACATTGTCGTCGCAAATGGACAAGCTTCCAAGACGTGATCTGGCCGCACAATCCATCGCAAACAGCAAAGCAATCCTGCTCGAAACCGAAGAAGAGGCCATTGATCTGCTAAACCAATATGCGGCAGAACATTTGATCTTAAGCGTTGAAAATGCAGAAGCGGTTTCAGAAAAAATAGTGAATGCAGGTTCGATATTCCTGGGCAATTACACGCCCGAATCCTGCGGCGATTATGCATCAGGAACCAACCATACATTGCCTACCAATGGTTACGCACGTGCATACAGCGGCGTTTCGGTGGATAGTTTTGTAAAAAAAATTACCATTCAGAACATTACCAAAGAAGGAATTCAGCAACTTGGCCCTGTTGTGGAGGCAATGGCCGAAGCAGAATCGCTGGATGCGCACAAGCGGGCTGTTAGTATCAGGTTGAAAAGTCTTTTGTAAAAAGGGAATTTTTAATGCTGGAAAAATGTCTTAAATTTGGGGACATTTTTCAAATCAACTAACAGAGCGATGACAGCGTACTTGGTGAATGAACGGCTCGGAGGTTATGGCATCCTGAAACATGCTGTAAAAAATGATTTTGACCTTGCCTATCTGGCAGCGAATGGTGTGCCCAAAGCATCTATTCAGCATTTGGCGGATTCCGTAGGCATGGATGTGAAAGATATCATAGCATTATTGCCCGTAACATCCCGCAACTTGCAACGTTATGACGATGTGGATCTGCTTAGCAATGTTGTTTCGGATCATCTCATTTCGCTTGCGGATCTCTTTTCCATAGGGGTCCGGGTGTTAGGTAAAGAATATTTTTTGGATTGGCTCAACAATGAAATTCCTGCATTGGCGCAGGAGAAACCCATCAGTTTTCTGCGTACACACGCAGGCATAGAACTGATTAAAACAGAGTTGGGACGCATCGAACACGGTATTTTTGCTTAATGGAGCTTTTCAGGATTACACGCACTATTTACAAAGACGATTTAACCGGGATTGGCGCTTTTCATTACGGTGGAAGGTGGAACTCTCCCGGCAGGCCAATGCTCTACGCATCCTCGCACAGGTCGCTGTCGATGCTGGAAGTGCTGGTTCATTCCAGCCGGAGCACGCCGCCGCCTGACTATGTTATCGTGGTGCTCTTTGTGCCGGATAGCATTAAATCGCTGAGCGCGTACACCGTTCAAGACTGGCAGCAGGATCCGCAATGGAGCAAGTCCATAGGGGACGAGTGGCTGGAAGACAATAAGTCGTTGCTATTAAGAGTCCCGTCTGTGGTGGTGACTTCGGAGTACAATTATTTGATCAACACAGCGCATCCAGACGCCAGCGAAATAAAAGTGGTTCAGGTGGAGCCATTTGAATTTGATAAAAGACTATTCTTTTTTTCTAAAAGTAAATAACCGCATCCGAGCGATATTACGGACAGCATGAAAAATACATTTGATCTTCATAAAATACTTCGTCCGCACATTCTTTCACTCGCGCCGTATTCTTCGGCAAGGGATGAATATTCCGGATATTCAGGCATTTTCCTGGATGCCAATGAAAATCCGTACGGGTCTGTGACGGAGGAAAATTACAATCGTTATCCCGATCCTTACCAGTCTGAGATCAAGCGTAAGCTGGCGCCGATCAAGAACATAGGCATCGACCATATTTTCCTGGGAAATGGCAGCGATGAGCCGATAGACTTGCTTACAAGGGCAACCTGCACGCCGGGCCAGGATCACGTGATCATTTTGCCGCCCACTTACGGAATGTATGAAGTAAGCGCGTCCATTCACGATGTGATCATTGATAAAGTGTCATTAACGACTGATTATCAGGTCAATGTAGAAGCTGTCCTTGATGCTGTCACGCCCAAAACAAAAATTATCTGGATCTGTTCACCGAACAATCCTACGGGAAATGTTATGGAGGCAAACGCCATTCAAACGATCCTGGAAAGCTTTGACGGTCTGGTGGTTGTGGACGAAGCTTACATTGATTTTACAGATACGCCTTCCTGGATACAGCATTTGGAAAAATATCCCAATCTGGTGGTCTTGCAAACATTCTCCAAAGCCTGGGGTTTGGCAGGGATCCGGGTAGGAATGTGCTTCGCCAGTCCGGAACTGATCCGCATTTTGAACAAGATCAAACCGCCTTATAATATCAGCCTGCCTGCTCAGAAAGCACTATTGGAAGGTTTGGAAGGAATTGAGAAAAAAGACAAAATGATCGCGGAAATTCTTAAAGAAAGGACTTCCCTGTGTAACATGTTAACGGATTTATCGTTGGTGATAAAAGTGCATGCGACGGATGCCAATTTTCTGCTGGTGCAATTCGATGAAGCAAAGGCCATCATGGATTATCTGATCAGCGAAGAGATTATCGTCAGGGACCGGTCACGTGTTCATCTTTGTGACGGTTGTTTGAGGATCACAGTCGGCACGCAGGAAGAAAATGAAGCATTAATCGACTCTTTGAAAAAATATCAATTGAAAAGCGTAACGGTGTAGCACGCTTTTTTATAAGTGCACACAAATTCAATATCCCCGACAAAAACTCATTATGAATAAATTAGCCTTAACGTTTGCCTTTATCCTCAGCTTTGGTTTTGCACATGCCCAATATGATAACTGGGCCGTTGGTTTCAAATTGGGAGAGCCAACCGGGATCAATATCCGTAAGTATTTCAACAACATCCATGCGCTGGACGTGACAATCGGGACATATGGCGGTATTTTGTCCAAAGACCGCAAGTACAGAGGTGACGAAGGAATTTATAAAAACGCCGGTGTTTCGCTGCAAGTACACTATTTATGGCATACGCCGCTTTTCAATTCGGAGGCTGTGCACGTTTATTATGGATTGGGAGGACAGGTTAACAGCCGCAGATCTTACCCAAAACGCCTGAACGGCAATTATGAAAAAGACATTTCCCTGGGCGGATCGGTGCTGGGCGGAATTGAATATTACATTCCGGATAACCGCATTTCTGTTTTCATGGAAGGTGGAACGTATCTTGAATTGCTACCAAGACCATTTTATCTGAGCCCTAACATTTCAGGAGGCATTCGCTTCAACCTTTAAGGTGTTTAAGGTTTACAGTTCATCGGCAGGGTCGGGTAAGACCTATACGCTTACAAAAGAGTATCTAAAACTTGCCCTGCATTCCAATTCTGACACTTATTTCAGACATATATTAGCTGTCACATTCACGAATGCGGCAGCTAATGAAATGAAAGACCGCATCCTGCTTATGCTGCGGATCTTTTCAGATTCCTTCAATTCGGATGCGGATCCACATCCCATGTTGCGTGATGTGGTAACGGAAATGTACCCGGATACGCTTCAAGACCAAGAACTTTTCCAGGGCGCTTGCCAGCTGATCGCAGGCCGTGCACAACTCGTTTTCAGGCAAATACTGCATCGTTATTCTGACTTTTCGGTGATGACGATTGATAAGTTTACGCAGCGGCTTATCAGCAGTTTTACAGATGAACTTGGCATTCCGTTTATTTTCGAAACACAGCTCGACAGCGATTTGCTGGACGACGCCGTGGACCGTTTGCTCGCACGCATCGGTCAGGATGGTGAAGAAGTGCTTACGGAAATCGTGGAGCGATATTATCGTGAAAATGCCGAAGAGGGGAAAAGCTGGGGCACATTACCCATGCAGATCCGCGGCACCGCCGGCACATTGCTGAGCGAGCAAAGCTACATGCAGATGAAGCGTGTGGAAGACCTCAAAATGCAGGACTGGATTGCGATTCGTAATCAGATGCGGGGTTTTGTACGTGAGCGCGAAGCGCACCTTGCAAAACTTTCAAAGAATGCTTTTCAATTAATACAATCCACTTTCCTTACTGAAAAAGATTTTCACCAGAGCGGAAGAGGCATTTATGGCTACTTCCGCGACAGGAGCGAAGAGAAAAAACTATGGGCGGAACCGAACTCCTATGTTTATAAAACCATTGGGGAAGGCGTTTGGTATGGAGCCAAAACGCCTGTATTAATTAAAGATGAAATTGAGAAGGTAAGGACAGACCTGGAAAATTATTTTCACCAGATCGAGAACATCCGCACTTCCGAAACCCAGAAAATCACGCTTTACGGACAGCTGGACAAACACATTTACAATTTGTCGCTGCTAGGGGAAATCAGGAAAGAATTTGATGCGCTTTTGAAGCAAAACAATCAGGTCCACATTTCTGATTTTAACCGTAAAATCGTTGAAATCGTAGCGCGTGAGCCTGTTCCGTTTATTTTTGAGCGGTTGGGGGAGCGTTATAACCACATTCTGGTTGATGAGTTTCAGGACACGTCAAAGCTGCAATTTGCCAATTTATTGCCGTTGATCGAGAATGCATTATCAGGAGGATTTTTCAATTTGATCGTAGGCGATGCCAAACAATCCATTTACCGGTTTCGAGGTGGCGATATGGACCTTATCTTGCATCTCGCGACAAGCCAGGTCATGGAGCTGGCCAATGTGCTGGGGAACAGTTCGTATAATGCAGAGCGGTTACTTAGCCTGGATAATTATCTGGATGTAAATCATTTGAAAGTCAACCGGCGGAGCCGTCGGGAAATTACTGACTTTAATAATAAGTTCTTTGCATTCATTGCTGAAACGGTCGGTGTTGATAATGTGCTTATCAAAGATGTTTATGATCAGAACTTCCAGCAGGAAATTCCGGATAGCGTGCCTGACGGCGGCCATGTGGAAATTGAGTTTCTTGAACTTCATGAAGAAAACGACGAAACGGAAGAGATAGGCGCCACCGACAGCATTGTAAGACGTTCACTGGAACTGGTCAACGAACTGAGGGCACAGGGTTATGACTGGCGCGACATGGCTATTTTATGTCGGAAGAAAAGAGAGGCAACAGCACTGGCCAGCACGCTGAAAGAAGCAGGATTGCCTTTAATATCGGATGATGCGCTGTCCCTGGGCTATTCAAGATCTCTGCATTTCATCATTTCCTTCATGAAAGTGCTCCTCAGCGCCGACCATCGGCTGGCGCGTTATGAGGCGGCATATCTGTTTCATCACGTCATCAGAAGAGAAAATCCTGCCGCAAGCGAATATGAGCAGATCCGCATTCTTTGCGAGGAAAGCGGTTTGGATACGTTTTTGGAATATTTCAAAAAATGGAACATTAACCTGAGCTCTTTCAGAATGAGGCAATTGTCTGTTTTCGAATTGAGCGAGCAGTTGATGCAGCGTTTCGGATTATTCGCAAACCATTTTGAAAACGAATATTTGTTCCGTTTTCTGGATGTGGTAATGGATTTTGGAAATAGAAAAAGCAATCACCTGGGCGATTTCCTGACCTATTGGGAGTCGGCCAGGCACAAGCTTTCCATCACAATTCCGGACGAAACCAATGCCATCCGCATCACAACCATTCATAAATCCAAAGGCTTGGAATATCCTGTCGTCATTGTGCCCTATGCACATTGGAAAGTGACACCAAACGCCAAGCTGGACCGCCTGTGGCTTGACCTGGATGATGTGGATTATGATGAGCTTACACTAGCCGAACAACCCGATAAAAAGCTGCGGAGCTCCATGGTTTCGGTGGTTAAGGACCTTGAAAATACGGTTATTGCCACGCAGTATACAGATGAGCGTACACGGACATTGGTTGAAAATCTCAATCTTTTATACGTGGCTTTCACCCGGCCGGTGCAACGTTTGTATATCCTGGCCAAACGGGATAGGAAGTGGGAATCGGGGCAGCAGGTGAGCAACTGGCTGCAAAATTATCTGGCTCAGGAAGGTTTTGAGCCTGCATGGAATGAAAACGAATCCAGATACACCATTTCCAATGGCCATAGTGCACCCATGCATGCGCACCGGAAGTCTGATTCACAACCATTTGTACTGAATCATATCCTGAGTAATGACCGAACCGAGTCGTTGCGACTCAGAAGAATGGCTGACCGGATCTTCGATGTTGAAACATTTGAACCGAAACACGACCGTTTACAGAAGATCCGTTATCTGTTAACCCGGCTTAGAACCATTTCGGACCTGCCGCTCGCGCTGGACCGGTTGGTAGGTGAAGGGATTTTTACCAAAGCAGAATCAGCAGCGATTGAGGTGCAGACGAGGGATTTGCTAGATGATCCGGAACTATCAAACCTTTACCAGGATACGGGTAATGTGCAGACAAACAAGGAGTTATTAATTCCGGGCGGAAAGTTACTACACATTGATCGGGTTGTGCAGCAAGCCGACGGCGCATTCATTTTCATGTCGTTTGTGGGAGGAAGCAATGCCGACGAGCCGCGCAGGCATTTGCGCAGGCTGATCAAAACATATGAAGGCGCAGGTAAGAAGTCGCTCGGTGTGTTGATCACGCTGGAAAATGAGCTGGTCGAATGGATCACGGCAAAAGAGAATGGATAGGATAGTTCAAAGTAGAAGTAGTTCATTATCAATATGCGTGAATATTCTATAAAATAGTTAGGCGAAACGCTTCATATCAAGGGTGATTTGCGTTTTTTTACGGATATTAGGCGGAAATTGCTCAGCAAGTCCATTTCTCCGCTATTCCGACGTCTATGCGCTTATCTTTCCAACAACAGATTTTAATTGGTATTATTTTCTCTATTGTTCTGGTTGTCGTCGTCGGTCTTACTTCTTATAATGCCATCAGGAAACAGCAGGAGAATGCAGGCTGGGTGAACCATACCCGGGAAGTGATGGCCGTTTCGACCTCCGTGCGAAACCGCTTGCTATCTGCCGAATCCAATGTCCGCGGCTTTGCCATTACTGGCAATGTGACTTTTGAAGACAATTACAGGACGGCCTCTAATGATGTCTGGGCCCAGTTGGAAGCAATGCGTAAGTTGGTGAAAGACAACAAGCACCAGGTTAGCAGGCTAGATACGCTTAATACATTGATTCAGGGTAGACTGGACCTGATGACGCAGCAGCACGAGTTGCTGAAATCGGGCAATTACAGGCCGGACACAGTTAAATCAATCATTCTGAAAGGAAAAGTTCTTGCTTCTCAAATTGACTTTGGTTTCAAACGTATTGAGAATGAGGAAGAAGGCCTGCTTGCAGAAAGGGAACAAGATGCTGCCGAAAGCTCCCTAAGGGCAACCCAGTACATTGTTTTCGGAACATTGGCATTCCTTTTCGTCGTGTTTCTGCTCTATTATTTTATCAGAACAACATATAATGCGCAAATCGCTTCTGAGAACGAAACGATCAAAGCAAATAAACAGCTGGAAAAGCTATCCATTGAAGACCATGAGAAAAACTGGATACTGAATAATGCCGTGAAGCTTTCCGAGGCAATCCGTGGAGAGCCTACGCAGCAGGAATTGGCAAAAAAACTGTTAAGCAAACTCGTTGAAGTGACCGGTTCGCCGGTGGGCACAATGTATATGATAAGCCGGGCGGGTGATGTGCTGCAACTGGCTAGTAGTCACGGCATAGACCCTTCGGCCACGGTGCCGGCCCATATCAAGCTGGGTGATGGAATGCTGGGGCAAATGGCTGCCGAAGGCGTCGGGTTGAAAAAAATCCAGGTTCCATCCGATTATTTAAACATTAAGAGTACAATCGGCAATACAGACCCCGCATTTGTTTATATCAAATCCATCGCGCTCAAAGGAACGGTTACGGCGATCATTGAAGTTGGTTATTTAAATGATCCCGGAGAAAAAGTTTCCAAACTACTGGAAATGGTTTCTGACAACATTGCGGTAGCAATCACGGCGGCGCACGCCCGTCAGACGACCAATGAATTACTTGAAAAAACCCAGTTGCAGGCAGAGGAGCTGGAAAGTCAGCAGGAAGAACTGCGCGTTACGAATGAAGAATTGATGCGCCAGACGCAGCTTTTACAGGTTTCGGAAGAGGAACTGCGGGTGCAGCAGGAAGAATTAAAGCAGATAAATACAGAGCTTGAAGAAAAAGCTTTCATGCTGGAAGAGCAAAAAAGCACGATTGAGGAAGCCCGGGACCAGATACAGATCAAAGCTGACGAACTCGAAAAAAGCGGCAGGTTCAAAAGTGAATTCCTCGCCAATATGAGCCACGAGCTCAGAACACCGCTCAACAGCATTCTCATCCTGTCCAGAATCCTGGGCGAAAACAAAGGAGCCCGCCTGAGCGAAGAAGAGCAGCGCTATGCATCGGTTATTTTCAACTCCGGAAATGACCTGTTAACATTGATCAACGACATCCTGGATCTTGCAAAAGTAGAATCGGGGAAAATCGAGCTGATGCACGAGCTTGTCGCCACCGAACTGTTACTGTCCGAAATCAGAAATACATTCCAGAAAATAGCGGAAAACAAAGGGTTGGAGCTCAAAATTGAAAAAGCGCCTTCATGCCCGGATACATTGTTCCTGGATCAGGTCAGATTGTTGCAGATCATCAGGAACCTGGTTTCCAATGCAGTGAAATTCACCTCGGCGCCAGGAACCGTTTCGCTGGATATCAAGCAGGAAGCTTCGTATTTGTATTTTGAAGTTTCGGATACGGGAATAGGGATCGCGCCGGAGAAGCAGCAGTCCATTTTTGAAGCATTTCAGCAAGCCGACGGTTCTACAAGCCGAAAATATGGCGGCACCGGCCTGGGACTTTCCATAAGCCGCGAGCTGGCCAATTTATTCAAGGGCTCCATTTCTCTTCAAAGCGAAGCAGGAGTAGGGTCCACATTTACATTAAAAATTCCCGTTCAGAATCAGGAACCGGCTTCGGACGAAACCGCAGCCGCAGTGGAAATTACGAAAGCGGAGGAACCGGTGAAGCAAAGTCCGGTTGCCGATAATGGCAAGGAATACCGCCTATTGCTGGTTGAAGATGATGAGATTTTTGCAGCGGATATGTCGGCGAAGGCAAAGGACAGTGGTTTTGAAGTTGTGGTCGCTGACACGGGCAGGAAAGCTATGGAACTGGTGCAGAGTTTCCGGCCTACGGCCATCATTCTGGATATGCATCTGCCGGATATGTCCGGGGATGAAGTTCTAAAAGAGCTGAAATCTGATCCCAAAACAAAGCTCATTCCTGTTCATACGGTCTCTTCGGGTTCTTACCTGGATATGGACATGGTGAAGGAAGGAGCAATCGGATTTATGCAAAAACCCGTCGATGAGAAATCGGCAGAGCGTATCTTTACTTTGCTCAAACTGGAATCCGGTAAAACCGAACAGCAAAAGATCCTGCTTATTGAAGACGATCAGTACCAAAGCAAATATCTGGGTGACTTCCTTACTGCCAACAACATTTTCGTGTTGTATGCATTCTCTGGCTCGGAAGCATTATCTATTTTAAATTCAAAAACCGTCGACGGCATTATTCTGGATATCCGGCTTTCGGATATGAACGGACTGGATTTCCTCGATGAGATCAAGAAAAACCCGGAATGGAGCGCCGTGCCGGTTGTCATCAATACGGCCGAAGATCTGGACCAGGTTAACCTGACCCGTGTGATGAAATACGCGCATCCGGTGGTGATGAAAACCAAGAAATCGAACGAGCGGTTACTGGATGAAGTAAAATTATTCCTGAAAAATATTCAGCCCAAAACTTCAAAAAGCCCCGAAAACCGTGACGCATTCAGCAACCCGGTTGTACATTCCGAGAATGTTTTTGTAGGTAAAAAAATACTCATTGCCGACGATGATATGCGAAATATATTCGCATTAAGCGCTGTACTCGAAGAATCCGGCTTTAAGATCGAAATCGCAGCGAATGGGCGGGAAGCGATTGAAAAACTGGAAGATACACCGGAAATTGACCTGGTTTTAATGGATGTTATGATGCCTGAAATGGATGGGATCGAGGCGACCAGGAAAATCAGGGAGGTTCCCAGATGGGCTAATCTGCCGATCATCGCGGTTACTGCAAAAGCAATGCAGGGTGATAGGGAGCAATGTCTTGCGGCCGGTGCCAATGATTATATTTCCAAACCTGTGGATGTGGATAAGTTGCTGGCACTGATTAAAGTATGGTTGCATTCCGCCTGACATATGGTTGTATTAGAATATCCTCAGCTCGAAGAATTGATTGTACGCATCCGTGAAATTTCGGGTTTTGACTTTTCTGGTTATGCGCGACCGTCGCTGCTGAGAAGGGCAGGCCGCTATCTTGCCAAATACGACATGGACCTGGACGAGCTGTTGCTGCACATTGAGCCGGGCGGCAGCATTGTATATGACCTGATCCAGGAACTGACTGTCAACTATTCTGAGATGTTCCGCGATCCGGAGTATTTCAAAAGGGTTAGGACAGAAGTTTTTGGTTACCTGGAATCCTATCCGACATTGCGGTTCTGGGTGGCCGGATGTGCATCTGGCGAGGAGGCGTTTTCAATGGCAATCCTGCTCAAAGAAGCCGGACTTATGAACCGCTCACTGATTTACGCCACGGATCTGAGCAACAGGGTGCTTACATCGGCCAGGGAAGGAGTTTTCACATTGGGAAATGTCAGGACATTTTCCGAAAGTTATATTTTGGCTGGCGGAAAGAACTCATTGTCAGATTATTACCATGTTGCGTATAACAAGGCCATCATATCCCCTGAATTACGAAAGAATATTATCTTTTCATTACACGACCTTACCGGCGACGGGGTTTTCAATGAATTTCAGTTTATAAGCTGTCGCAATGTAATGATCTATTTTACGCTGGAACTGAGGCAGCAGGTTTTCAGGCTTCTGTATGATAGTTTAAGCATGTTGGGGTTTCTTTGTTTGGGAAAGCGGGAAACATTGCGTTATTCGGGGCTCGAAGCCCATTTTAAGGTTATTGATAGTGCCCTGAACATTTATCAGAAAATCAAATGAACAGCGCGAAAGATGAATCGCTGAGTCTTGTACTCATGGGCGGCTCGTCAGGAAGCTTCGTGATCCTGGAAGACATTATCAAACTTTTAAAGGACCCGGTTTCGTTTGCTGTCATTTTCGTATTGCATAGGGGAAGATCCAGCTCATCGGTTTTACCTGATTTATTTAAAACAAAAACCGACGTTCACATGAGCGAACCGCATCACCTTGATCCGATCATGTCAAACAGCATTTATTTTGCATTGCCGGATTACCATTTGCTGGTCGGAAACGATCACCGGTTTTATTATGACCATACGGAGCCGGACTTTTTCTCCCGGCCTTCTATTGATGCCACGTTTATTTCCGCCGCCATGTCAGGCATTCCGGTGAAAGCTGCCATGCTCTTTTCAGGATCGAGCCAGGACGGGGCGGGGGGACTGAAACTTCTGGCTGAGATGGGCTGCCCTACATTCGTGCAAGACCCGGAATTTGCTGAGTTTCCGCGCATGCCGGAAGAAGCATTATTGAAATACAAAAAACACAAGCTGTTAGAGGAGGATAAATTTTACGAAACGATCAGCAATCTACTTTCATAGAATAAATCAAGATGGAAAACACAAAAATTCTGCTGCTGGACGACCGTGAAGAGAACCTCATTTCGTTAAAAGCAATTCTCAGCAGGGATGACATTGAAATTTACTCAACAACTTCCGCCAACGAAGCATTGCGCATTGTTTGGGAAAATGAAATTGCGGTAGCGCTGGTAGACGTTCAAATGCCCGGCATGGATGGCTTTGAGTTTGCTGAAACATTGCTGTCTAATCCCAAAACCAAAGAAATACTGATCGTTTTTGTAACCGCCATTTCAAAGGAAACCACTTATGCAGTCCGCGGGCTCAAAACGGGCGCGATCGATTATCTGTACAAACCACTGGACCCGTATATTACTAATGCAAAGGTTGATTCGCTGATCAGGCTGGCCAGGAGCCAGAAGGAGATCAGGGACAAGAATAAATTGCTGGAAAATTACGCAACGATCATTCTCAATTCGCCTGATATCATCGCAACTGTTGAGCCGGAAACGGGCAACATTATCTCTGTTAACCCTTCCGTTGAAAAGATTTTAGGAATTGCCCCGGGCCATCTGGTCGGCACCACGATCCTGGATCTGCTTGTTGATCCGATTAATGCAGCATTACGTCAGGTCCTGGTCCAAAAAAGCTACGTAGGCGGGGAAACCATCGTCGTGGAAGACCGGTTTTTTGGCAGGCTAAGGCAACCTGTCTGGCTGGAACTGAGGATTATGTATAAAAACAGGCTGCTGTTTGTGAACCTGCATGATGTGGAGAAGCGAAAAGCGCACGAGCGTGCCCTGATAGACGCGCAGAGCCAGGCAGAAAAAGCCAGAAAAGTGAAGGAAGCATTTCTGGCCAACATGAGCCACGAGATCCGGACGCCGCTGAATGGCATTATCGGGCTTGGTAACCTGCTGAGTGCAACAACACTGGATACCGCACAACGGGATCTGATCAACATGCTGCGTCAATCGTCCGGCTCACTCCTCAACATTCTGAACGACATTCTGGATATCTCAAAAATCGATGAAGGAAAATTCTCCATCATACCAACGTCCACAGACCTCCGTGTGCTTGGAAAAGGGATCATTGACCTGATGCGCTTCAAGGCAGATGAGAAAAATCTGAAACTGACCCTGGCTATCGAAGATAATCTCCCCGACTGTGTTATGGCCGACGGCATGCGCCTGAACCAGATATTACTGAACCTGGTTGGTAATGCATTAAAATTCACACAGGAAGGTGGCGTAATCTGCCGCGTTGAGCTGGTTTCACAAACTCAGTTGGGACACAAGATAAAATTCAGCGTGGAAGACACTGGCATAGGCATGTCGAATGAACAGCTTTCAAATATATTTTCTGAGTACGGACAAGCTTCTGAAAACACATCGCATCAATACGGAGGGACTGGTCTTGGACTTACCATTTCTCAAAAGCTCGTGCGCCTGATGGGCAGCGAGCTGGAAGTAAACAGCACATTCAACAGGGGAAGCCAGTTCTTCTTTACTTTAATTTTGCCGGATGCCAATGAAAAAAGCATTGAGCCCAAGCCTCCGGTCGCATTTCAGGATTTAAGACCGTTTAACGGAAAAACCGTGCTGGTAGCCGAGGACAATCCGATCAACGCGCTGCTTTTGAAAAAATACCTGAAAACCTGGCTTTTGGACGCAACCATGGTTTTGAATGGTAAAGAAGCCATTGATGCATTAAGGGAGCGCAAATATGACCTGATAATCCTGGATACGAGAATGCCGGAAATGGATGGCTTCCAGGCCGCCAGCTTTGCCAGGAAGCAGCTAATGATACAAACACCTATCCTTTCGCTTTCAGCCACGGTGCTGCCGGAGGAAGTTCAGCAGGCTTTGGCATCGGGCATGAACGATACATTATCCAAGCCATTTGAGCCGGAAAAGCTGCATAGGAAAATCGCAGCATTACTGGGAGAATAGGAAGTCGGCGTGACGGGCAGCCGGAAAAATATTTCCCAGTTGTGGGATGCCTTATTCATATTGCAATGATTTATTTCTGTTTGTAGTAATGATCAATTGAAGGATTTCGTTTATAAATTAACCATAATCGTTATTTACAGATAAAAATGAAAATCATAAAAAACAGTTGGTCTCTGCTGTTACTTGCTGCCCTCGCAGGATGCAGTTCCTCCAAAACCATGACTTATGAGTCAAAATGGAATGCGCCTTTCTCATATGTGGATGAAATCAAACCCGATCAGCAGGATCAGAAGTCAAGGCTTAGATATGGCATCATCAATGATGAACATTACGTTTACCTGACCCTGAAAACAAAAGATCCGACCACCATTCAGAACATTCTGTCAAGTGGCCTGAAAATCTCTTTCAGCCCCGACGGACAGAAGAAAGATCAGTATTCACTGCTATTTCCTGTCGTTATGAAAGAAGATAGGAAAGCGCTGAAACGGGTCGATACAGATCTTCCCAACAGTCTCGGACTGGATCTGCTTTTGGATTCTTACAATAAAGAAGCGGTCTGGAAAGACAAGAAAGGCCAGCATTTTATCAATCTGGTTGCGCAGGACGGCAGCATCAAATCGAAGATCCTGATGGACCAGAATGGCGAGCTGACCGAGCAGATCGCAATTCCGTTTAGCCTCATGGGTGTCAATGCCCGGGAAACCGCTATGCTTGGTGTTAACATCAAGGTTGACGGACAATCGTCACAATCAGGATTCAGCCCGCGCATTGGCATAGGTTTAGGGGGAGGAATCGGAATGGGCGGCGGAATGGGTGTCGGCATCGGATCGGGTGGCTATAACTCGCGTTATAACGGCAACGACCGTAATGTGGACATCAAGCTTGAAGTTCAGCTTGCCCGCGCCAACTAGCATTGCAAATGGAAGCCCGCTGGCACCCTGGCGTCCCGGTTCTGCCGGCGCACCGGAGTTCCGGCGGGCTTAAAATGGTAAACTGTGAACAGAAGCAACATTAAGAGAGCATTTGGTTATTTAAAGTTCAGAAGAAACTTCATCAGATATAGCCTCAACAAAGCGCGGAGTTACGAGATCGTGCTTTTCTGGTTAAAAAGTGTACTTACAAGATCCCAGTTTCTGATCCTGTCGGGTATCCTGGTCGGCATAACGTGCGGCCTTGCGGGCGTGATCCTTAAATCGCTCGTGCATTACATTCACTACATTATCACCCACAAGGTCTACTTCGAACAGCAGATCTTTTTTTACATTCTTTTCCCGTTTCTGGGAATTGTGATCACAACGCTAATTGTCATTTTTATATTCAAAGGGCAGGATAAAAAAGGTATCCCGGTGATCCTCTACGAAATCGCGCAAAATTCGAGTGTGGTTTCTTCTGTCAAAATGTACTCACAGATCGTCCAAAGTGCCATCACCGTAGGGTTAGGAGGGTCGGCGGGTTTAGAGAGCCCTATCGCGGTTACAGGGGCGGCAATCGGGTCTAATTTTGCGCAGACCTACAAGCTGGATTATCGAGAGCGGACATTGCTGCTCGCGGCAGGCGCAACGGCAGGAATTGCGTCGGCTTTTAATGCGCCCATTGCGGGAATGATGTTCGCCTTTGAGATCCTGCTGGTGGGCGTTGTGTTTTCTGATTTTATTCCATTGGTTGTGGCGGCGGTCTGCGGAAGCCTTGTGTCAAAAGTCCTTTTGCAGGAAGACGTTTTATTTCAATTCAAGACGCGAAACCCGTTCGATTATCACAACATTCCTTTCTATCTTTTCCTCGGCGTTCTTTGCGGACTTTACGCCCGGTATTTTGTTTTGATCGCAAAATACATCGACGAGTTTTTCCACGGACTGAAACTTACGCGGATCAGAAAAGCAATGCTTGGCGGCGCGATCCTGTCGGTTTTATGCGTGCTTTATCCGCCGCTTTTTGGCGAAGGTTATGACACCATTAAAGCCATCACCAACGGGCAGATGCAGTCGGTCATCGAGAACAGTCTGTTCCGCTTCATCGGCTATCGCGAATGGGTTGTTGTGGTCTTCGTTGCGTTGATTTGTTTACTCAAAGCATTCTCCGCGTCGATCACTATTTTCAGTGGCGGGAACGGTGGAAATTTTGCGCCGTCGCTCTTCGCGGGCGGGTCGCTCGGCTACGTGTTTGCGCTCGTGTGTTTGCAGCTTGGCGTGGCCGATGTGCCGGTGAATAATCTTGTTATTGTAGGCATGGCGGGCGTCATGAGCGGCGTACTTTATGCGCCCTTGACCGCAATATTCCTGATCGCCGAATCCACGTCGGGCTACGATCTTTTTATCCCATTAATGATCGTTTCGGTCATATCTTATCTCATTGCAAAATGGTTTTCTCCCATCTCGCCTGACCTCAAAAAACTGGCGGAACAAGGCAAGATTTTTACCCGCGAACACGACCGGAACCTGCTCTCGCTGCTGCACATTCTGGACCTCATTGATAAGGACATTCAGACGGTAAGCCAGCACGCGACGCGTGAAGAACTTGCTGAGCTGGTAAGGGCCGGAAGGCGCAACATGATATCCGTGGTGGACGCAGATAAGAAGCTGGTAGGTACAATTTCTCTGGACGACATCCGGCCCCTTCTTTTCAATCCAGAGCTCTACGACATGCTCACCATTTCCAACCTCATGAAGGTGCCGTCCGTCGTCATCAGTGATTTTGACAGCATTGTCAGTGTTGTCAAAAAGTTCGATGAAACCGGTGCCTGGAACCTGCCGGTGGTGAAGGTGTCCGGCGAGTTTGTCGGCTTCATTTCCAAATCTGCAATCCTGAACAGTTACCGCCAGTTGCTGCGCGCACATTCGGGGTAAAAAATACACGCATAAGCGCCTCATAAACCACCTCATTATGCATTGAAATCCAACGCATAATGAGGGAGCTTACGGTGTCGCTTAACGATCCACGTGAAACATTTCTGAAATCCCGCTCACAGACCTCAAAAACGCACTTTTTGATGGAGAATATTACAATCGATTGTTTGACAATGCATTAAAGTTATTATATATTTGCGTAATACTTGAATAATCAACTATTAATCAACAATAAAACAAATACAATTCAATCATATGTCAACCATAACACCATCTTTAAAATTGTTCCTCAACCTCACGACCGTTCAGGCATTGATTACCAAGCGGTTCGATGCCAAACTGAGCAGTCATGGCATTAGTCTGAATGAATTTTTGATCCTGTTTCACCTAGGAGAAGCTCCCGAAGAGAAGCTGCGCCGTGTGGATCTGGCAGAAAAAATCGGGTTAACTGCCTCCGGAATTACCAGGATGCTGTCGCCTTTGGAGAAGCTGGGAATGGTGAAACGCGAGGCAAACAGTCGCGATGCGCGGGTGTCTTATGTAAAGCTAGCCAATGCTGGCAAGCGCATTCTCACTGAAGCAACTGCAACATCGGAGGTTTTGTCGGATCAGATTATTGCAACTATAAAAACAAAAAAACTGGACGAGCTTTCTAAAATGCTCCTGGAAATGGGCGGCACAATTGAGTAGACGCGGACCATTACGCACATCAATTCGTACATAAAAAGGAAAACCCACCGGGCTGCTTTATAGCACCGGTGGGTTTCCGCATTTAGAGCCGATAGGAGCGGTTTTACTTCGCTTTTCGCACGTAAATATTGCCATTCATATTTTTCATCATAATTTCGCTTCCGCCGCCATTGATCTTGCCTTTCACCCAGTCATCGATCGAAACCTTATACATTCCGTCCTTGCCCGAGCGCGTCGCCTGCGGAGCGCTTTTGTCCACGTCCACATCGAAGTCGCTGAATATTTCACCGCGGTCGGATTTTAGTTTTACATCGAATTTTGCAGTCGCCGGAATGGTCACATCCACGTTGCCATTCAGGGTCGAAAATGCCATGGGCGACGAGGTGTCGATGGTCTTGAAATTGGCTTTTAATGTTCCGTTAATTGTGTTCGCAACAGCCGAGCCGGCAATGTTCGTGAGCGTGATATCGCCGTTCACATTTTGGATTTCCATCTCGCCGGACACGTTCTCAATGACAATGTCGCCGTTGTTTACAGTGCCAACTTTAAGGCCAAATTTCTGGGGCACTTTGATCTCAAGAAGCATCGTTGTGTTCACCATTCTGGTCGTCAATTTGACAACATTATGCTCTTCGGTTGCGGTCAGTTCGAGGCCTCCGTTCCGGGTGATCCGCTTCATTCCGCCTGCTGCTTCGTCCTTAGGTTTGTCCGACTTTTCAGCCCCTTTTACAACAGCATCTATGACAACCTGGTTGCCCGAATAACCTGTGACCTTAATGGTCCCGTTGATCAGATTTACCTGCAGAGATCCGGGTTTTCCCGGGTCGGTAAGCGGGATAGTGAGCTGCTCTTTCATACTCGTTTGCGCTTTGGCAGAGCTGGTAAAACAGCCTAGTAAGGCAGCAATTGCGAGGGTTATTAATGGGTTGGTTTTCATTTTTGTTATGATTGTTTTTTAATGTAAATATTCCCGTTGAATGTTTCAAACTTGTAGGTCGGCCCGCCTTTTCCGATCCGGATCCGTGTCTCCGTGCTAAGCTTATAGACGGTTTTGTTCGGCTTCGTTTCCTCATTTTTAACGACTTTTACCGGCAGCGATTCAGTGTTTGGAAAGTCTGTATAAAACTCACCATTGAAACTTTTGAACTGGCAATCGGCAGAAAATGTCGCCGGATAACTGATCTTAATGTCGCCATTCAGTGTCTTGAAATCCGACTCGCCGGGCGGTAGCGAAACGTAATTCGCAACAACATTCCCGTTAATCGTGCGGGCAATCGCCGCGCCTTTTGCATTCACCAGCGTAATGGCTCCATTCACATTGCTGACGCCCAACGAACCCGTAACGTCCTGCACATCCACATCACCGCCATTCACTGTCGACACGTGCAGATTCATGGCATAAGGGACTTTTACAATGAAATCCAGATCAAAATCGTATTCGATCTTTGGGCTGTTATCGTTTCTTCTGCCATGGTTTGGCCGCGAATCAAATGGCTCGGAAATGTACGCTGTGATGCTATCCGCTTGCTGATCGAAGTTGAGCTTGAACTCCCGCTTGCCTTCTTCCAGGATTGCATTGGTTTTGCCCGTAATCGTTTTATCAATTTCAATCAAAACCTTTTTTCCATTGTAGCCTTCCACCTTAATGGAGCCGTTAATGTTGTATATGGCAAGGACATTGGCCGATGCGTCCTGCGACAAGGTGAACGCTTTGCTCACATGCTCCTTGAATTCGAGCCTTTGTGCGGGCGCCGGGGTACAACAAAGCACCGCTCCCGCTAGTAAGGGGATTGCAAAATATTTCATGGCTAATAGTTGGATTATGGTTGTTTTAAGATAAGTCCTTAATTGTCTGCTCGATCTTGTTCTTCACAAGATCGTTCAATCCTTCTTTATTCAGCAATTTACGCAGTTCCTTCACCGAACCTTTTTCCTGCAATTTCACCATAACATCGGCCAGCGCAACCTGGACCATAGGCGAATCCTGCACCGCAAGCGATTTCACTAGGCCTTCCCGCACCACCGCGTCCGTCGCAAATTGTGTAAGCGCTTCCAAAGCCACCAGGCGCACATTCACATTTGCATCGTTGTTCAATGTGGTAAAAAGTGCGTCGATCACCCTCTCATCGGCGTGGGTAATGTCGCTGGTGTAACTTACTGCGCGAAGCCGTTCCGTTGCCGAAGGGTTTTCGATGAGCGCCAGCATCATGGTGCTTTTCATGTTTTCCACCTGCGTCGCTAGGGTTTCAATTTGTTGCTGATAAGCATTCGCAGACAAATTATTTTTACTCGTTTTGTTGCCGATCGCCCAGCCTAACCCCACAAGGAGCAAGCTAAATGCAACCTGGACCGTCCATTGCGGAAGCACGAAATCGCGCAGTTTTTCAATGAATGCCTGTAAAGAAAATGGCTTGCTGGTTTCTTCTGCGGCTTTGAAATTATCAAGCATTGCATAAAAATTAACCCGCATCTCCCCGCTTGGCTCTGGCAGTTTCATTTTGCCCAGGCTTTCCCAAAGTTGTTTGTCGGCCGCAAATTCCTCTTGGCAATGCATACATTCTGCAAGATGCCGCTCCACATTCAGTCTGTCTGCCTTGTCCAGATCATTGTGAAGCCAGTCTTCCAGTTTATTTTTTGCCTGTTCACAACCCATGTCTTTATCGTCTTTCATTTGTAAAAAACATTTTTTTCAACTCTCCCAATGCCCTGTGGACCCGCACTTTTACCGTTCCTTCGTTGATGTTTAAAACCTTTGCAATTTCATCGTATTTCATTTCCTGAAACCGGCTTAATACGAGGACTTCGCGGTAATCGTCGCTAAGTCCGGCCATGGCTTTATGCAGGAAATCTGCGTCTTCCCTTTTCTGAAAACCCTCATCAGCCAATGTTCCGCCGCCGATCTTATCAGCCATTTCGGAGACGTCGTAATGATCGGCCGACCGGTTCTGTTTCGCCGAGTCATTCAGGATATTTCTGGCCAGATGATACATCCAGGTTCGGAATTCACCTTCTCCTGTAAACGTATGCTTGTATTTAAGCATCCGGTAAAACACATTCTGCACGAGATCTTCACTCAAATCCCTTTTGTGCGTCATATGATAGAAAAACGCAAACAAAGGACGGTTGTACCGTTCGAAGAGCAGGCCCATCTTGTCCAGATCTCCGGCCTTAACCCTCAGCATGAGCGAATTATCTGTCAGCGTGTTCAAACGGTTGTCTTTTGTTGTGATCCTGATGTGGAAACTTGCAGCATAGGAAAAGGTTACAGGAATTTAGAAAAATATATTTAAAAATCCGTATCCATCTCTTTACTAATGTATTATAAACAAACAAGACCGGTTTCCCGGCCTTGTCAAGATTACTATTGTTTTTCAACCAGCTTCGTTTATTCCGACCGAAGCGATTTTACCGGGTTCATCAATGCTGCCCTGACCGATTGAAACGAGACTGTAAGGAGTGCAACTGCCACCGAAACCAGGCTTACCAGCGCTAAGGCCAACCATGAAACGTCAATTTTATATTCAAAACCTTCCAGCCAGCGGCTCATCAGCCACCAGGAAGTGGGCAGTGCAATCACGATCGCCACCACAACGAGTTGGAGAAAATCCTTCGACAGCAGC
Source organism: Dyadobacter sp. CY347 (assembly GCF_021502655.1). Lineage (GTDB taxonomy): Bacteria > Bacteroidota > Bacteroidia > Cytophagales > Spirosomataceae > Dyadobacter. The sequence goes on along the minus strand of NZ_JAKFFT010000011.1, from coordinate 121,220 downwards.
GCAACAATGCCCGCCACCGACGCGCCCAGCACTTTGCGGACGCCAATCTCTTTGGTCCGTTGCTCCGCTGTAAAAATCGCCAGCCCAAACAGTCCCATGCAAGCGACCAGTATGGTTAATCCGGCAAAAATCGCTAAGATCTTACCTGTTTTCTGTTCGGTTTTGTAAGTCTCATTAAATCTTTCGTCCAGGAATGAATAGGTGAAAGGCATATCAGGTTTAAAGCTTTCCCACTGGTTTTTCATTTTGGCAAGCAGTCCGGAAACCTCCTTGTTTTTTGTCTTAATGATCATCCATCCGCGGTCCTGGCTCAATGTCATCACCAGCGGTGAAATTTTCTCGTGCAATGATTTGAAATGGAAGTCTTTTACGATGCCGATCACGTGGTAAGCGCTGCCCTTGCCTTCGTTGTTCCGGCGCGAAAGCGTTTTGCCGATCGCATTATGCTGCCATCCCAGCGCTTTTGCGGCTGTTTCGTTCAGGATAACGGCGGTTGAATCCAGGCCATAAGCTTTTGAGAAATTGCGTCCCTGTGCCATTTCCATGCCCAATGTGGCCAGGTAATCGTAGTCCACTTCGTAACGGAGCGTTTTAAGAAGTTGCGAAGGATTGTCTTCCGGCGTGATCATATAATTGTTGTTATCGGAAGGCCCGGCAGGCACAAAGCCCGACAAGCTGACGTTGCTTACACGCGAATCCCGCATCAGCTCATCCTTGAAAACCGGCATATTTTTGCCCAGCGCCCAGGCCGGAACAACCAAAACCTGGTCTTTTTCATAACCCAGTTTTTTGTTTTGGATAAATTTCAATTGCTGATATACGACCGTCGCACCGACCATCAATGTGATAGAAACGAAGAATTGAAAAATCACTAATCCACTTCTCAGGCCGATATTTTTACCGGAAGAATTAAGTTTAACGGCAGCGTTGCCGCCTTTAAGAACGGCAATAGGCTTGAATGACGAAAGGAAAAAAGCGGGATAGCTTCCTGCAAAAATGCCGACAAACAGACCAAAGATCAGCAAAGCAGGAATCAGCGCGGGAAGTGCTTCCAGGCTAAAACCGAGATGTTTACCCGAAAGACTGTTCAGCAACGGCAAGCCAGCCAGACAAATGAGCCCTCCAAAAACCAATGCAATCCCCGTCAGTAAGATGGATTCCATCAGAAACTGGGCGACCAGCTCAATCTTTTCCGATCCCATCACTTTCCGGACACCCACTTCCCGGGCACGCTTGGAAGAACCGGCCGTGGATAAATTCATGAAGTTGATGCATGCAATGAGCAGCATAATCACTGCTATGGCGCCGAAAATGTACACGTATTTCAAATCCCCACTGGTGCCCAGATCATACTGAAAATCGGAATGCAGGTGGATTTCAGTCAGGGGTTGCAGATAAAGGCCAAGGTTGTTTCCCTTCTTTTTGAATTCGGCAAAAGTAAGGCCCAGAGCTGTTTTGAGCTGGGGACCCATGTATTTCTCCACGGTTTGCGGGAGTTTCGCATCCAGCTGCCGGTAATCGTAGCCCTCGGGCAAAAGGAGATATGTGTAAAACTCCGAGATCATCCAGGAGGTCGATTTAGCATCTTCCAGTGAAGACATGGATGCCAGCATATCAAATTGAATATGCGAATGCGCAGGCATTTCTTCCATGACGCCAGTTACCTTATAAGGCGTTTTCCAGTCCTTGAATGTGATTATCTGACCGACAGCATCTTGTTTTCCAAAATACTTCTCAGCCAGTTTGGTTGAAATAACAATTGTATTGGGCTGTCTGAGCGCCGATTTTACATTCCCTTCTACGAGCGGAAATGTGAAGACTTGCAGAAAATTAGAGTCGACGAATGCAAGCTCATCGTCCGTATAAATTTGTTGGTTGCGTAACACCATCGGAGCCCCTCCGCGCCTTAACCTGGTGGCTTCCAAAACCTCGGGATAATCGGCTTTGAGCGCCGCAGCCGTGGGCGGCATTACATGCGCTTCCTTCATTTCACCACCTTGCATTACGCCTTTAAAAACCACCCGCACGATCCGGTCGCCGTTCTCATGAAAGCGATCGAAACTGAGCTCGTCCAGCACATAAAGGCTGATCAGCAGGCAGGAAGCCAGCCCAATGGCCAGGCCAGTAATGTTGATAGCAGAAAAGGCGCGGTTGCGGAGCAGGTTGCGCCAGGCAATTTTGAAATAGTTTTTTAACATAACAGCAGGAGAATGAGAGCGGATTGCATTTTATTTTTATGGCTAACAGATCGGTACATTGTATAACATAGTTCTTTGTATAAAATATATGCCAGTTTACTTAACGGCTCTTACCAAGCCGTTTACACGCATGTTAATTTTTCAAAATGTCCGCATTCGGACACTTTTCGTACGAAAATGATCAAAATCACGAAGGCTCTCGCGGCAAGGCGCTTGGCGGTTCGGAGGAGCATTGTTACATTTGATATATAGCAAATCACCGATGACAGAACTGGAAAACTATCTGCAATCTTATTTTGAGTTCGAGTCGGGCGATCTGACCATCGTCGCTTCCTTTTTTAAGCCCGAGTTTGTCAAAAAAGGTCATTACTATCTCAAAACCGGGAAAAGTTGTGATAAATTGAGCTTTCTCTAATCGGGCCTGCTGCGGGTTTATCTGGACTTGTCATTAATCAACCAGCCATTTGTATGTTTTTAGGTCACTATGGATTAGCATTCGGAGTAAAAAAAGCGGCTCCTCAAATCTCGCTTCTGACATTGTTCGTCGCCGTCGAATTTGTCGATATTCTCTGGCCGTTCCTGCTGTTATTCGATGTCGAGCAGGTGAAGGTTACGCCGGGCATTACGGTTGTTACGCCATTTGATTTTGTACATTATCCTTACACGCATAGTTTGCTGATGGGAATTGTGTGGGGTGCATTGGCAGCATTGGTTTATTGGTTTTTCAAAAAAGACACAAAAAGCGCTGTGATCGTAGGCCTGGCAGTGCTAAGCCACTGGTTTCTGGATCTGGTTGTGCACATTGCTGACTTGCCGCTGACGCCATTCACCAATGTCAAAGTAGGAATGGGATTGTGGAATTCGCTTGAAGGGACTGTAATTCTTGAACTTATAATTTTCGCCATCGGGGCTTATCTTTATTATAAGCATACAAAAGCAATCAGTAACAAGGGTAAATGGGGTTTTTGGCTGCTCGTTGCGTTCTTTATCATCATCGACATCTTCAACATGTTTGGCCCGGCACCGGAAGATTCGATTCCGATGCTATTCGTTTCCTTCGTTGTGTTGCAGTTGATCGTGCTTTCATTGGCACATCTTGTAGATAAGAACAGGGTGGCGGTTCAATAAAAAGGTCAGGACATTGCTCCATAGCAACGTGCCTGACCTTTTATGCATTTATCTGTTTATTTCCCTTTAAAAACATATTCCTTACCGGCCTCGGTCGGGAAATCGAATGCCACTTTTCCGGCTTTTACGATTGCGGTGCCGCCAGGAACGGGTTGAATGTTTTTATAGAATGCATTTGAATTTTCGCCTTTCGCAGCTTTCAACGTAACTTTTGAAGCAGCCTTCAAATTGCCGGGAACGCCTATGCGACAGCTGCCGCCGAGCTTGGAGCGAACGACTAGTTGTGTGATCTTACCATTGGCCCATGCAATGTCGAGCTCAAAACCGCCTCTGGCTTTCATTCCTTTTACTTCTCCACTAGTCCAGTTATCGGGAATAGCGGGAAGAATGTTAATGAGGCCGTCATGACTTTGTAATAACATTTCGGTGATTCCGGATGTGCCGCCAAAATTTCCGTCGATCTGGAATGGAGGATGTGCGTCGAGGAGGTTAGGGTAGGTGCCGCCGCCGTTTGCGTAGTTGGTCCCTTCCACGCCTGTCAGTTTCAATTGCTCGCGGATTAGTTTATAAGCATGATTTCCGTCCAGTAACCGCGCCCAGACATTGATTTTCCAGCCTTTGCTCCATCCCGTTCCGCCGTCTCCGCGCAGCTCCATTGTCTTCCTCGATGCTTCCGCGAACTTTGGAGTTGTTAAAGGAGAAATCTGTCTGCCAGGAAAGAGGCCGAACAAATGCGAGATATGCCTGTGCTCCGGCTCCACATCTTCCCAGTCTTTGTACCATTCCTGCAAATTGCCTTTCTTGCCGATCTGCATGGGAAACAATTTAGCGCGTTTTTCAATCAGCATTTGCCTGAATTCCGTATCCGTTCCAAGCCTTTCCGATGCTTCGATCATGTTGGTGAAAAGGTCCCAGATAATGGCCATATCCATGGTTGTAGCCACAGAGACGGAGCCTTTGAAGCCTTTTTCGGTGAGGAAAATATTTTCAGGAGTCGTGGATGGCGCTGTGATCAGCTTACCGTTTTTATCTTCAATCAGCCAATCCACACAGAATTCGGCCGCCGATTTCATCAATGGATAAGCTGTTTTGGATAAATATTCTTTATCACCGCTAAACTGGTAATGTTCCCACAAATGCTGGCATAACCATGCACCGCCCACAGGCCAGTTAGCCCACGACGGACTTCCACTCACCGGATTGGTCGTCGCCCAGATGTCTGAATTATGATTAAGCGTCCAGCCTTTCGCACCGTAGAAATTTTTGGCGGTTTCCTTGCCTGTCGTAGCCATGTTGCCGATGAGCGCTATCAATGGAGTGTGCAGTTCCGGCAGGTTTGCCGTTTCCACCATCCAATAATTCATTTGCGTGTTAATGTTGGTTGTGAAGTTACTGCTCCAAGGCGGGCGGACTTCACGGTTCCAGATGCCTTGCAAATTCGCAGGAATGCCGCCGGGACGCGAACTGGAAATCAGTAAATAGCGGCCAAATTGAAAATACAACGATTCCAGCCCCGCATCTTTCGCACCCTCAGCATATGCTTTTAGGCGCTCGTCCATGGGCAATTCCGTTTTGGGATTGCCATTAATAACCAGGCTTACCCGGTTAAAAAACTTGTGATAATCAGCGATATGGTCACCTTTTAGCGCATCGTAAGTCTTGGCTTGTGCTGCTGTCAGATATTTTTCTGCGATTTGGGATTCGTCTTTTCCTTCTTTGTCCGGGCATTTGTCGAAACCATTGAAACTGGTAGCCGCCGATAAAACCAGTACAACTTCTGTTGCACCCGAAACGTGCAAGCCCTGGGCATCTGCAACCGTTTTTCCGTCCGATTCCTTCACTTTCATGCGCAGCTCAAACCGCATTCCTTTGCATTTGGAAGGGTCGTTATAGATCACCGGCTGCTCCATGGTTTGCATGTAACTCGGATCCGTATGCGCAGGCGCCTGTCCTTTCATGGCCACCTGGTTCTGCGCGATAACAACATTATTATAGTATAGCGGGCTTTGCGTGGCCGCCGTGAAATTCAGCGCACCTTTTTTGCTGGCTTTCAACTTCACCATCATTACCTGATCGGGCGCCGAAATGAAAATCTCCCGGCTATATTCCACGCCTGCGACTGTAAATGTCGTGGATGACAATGCATTGGAAATGTCCAGGTCGCGTTTGTAGGCTGTGGGTTGTCCTTCGAATTGCTGCTTAATGATCAGGTCACCGAGTGGTTCATAGGATTCAGTGAAGATGCCTTGCATTTTCTGGGTCAGCTCTTCGGCCAGTTTATAATCTTCGTTCGCAATCGCGGTCCTGATAAGCGGGAGATAATTTTTGGCGTTCGGGTTGGGGTTCGTGTTCACCGGGCCGCCCGACCATAGCGTCTCTTCGTTCAGCTGGATCAGTTCTTCATCAACCCTTCCGAAAACCATGGCACCGATGCGGCCATTTCCAATCGGCAATGCTTCATTCCAATTTCTGGCAGGTTGTTTATACCAAAATTTGAGGTCGGATTGGGCAAGTGCAGTCCGGCAGGCAACCAGAAGTGTGAATGCAGAAAAAGCGAGTATAAATGTGCTTTTAGCATTGAAAAAGGAAAGGTTGTTTAATCGCATGAGTGGTTTTTAAAGTATTTCAATTGGGACAAATAAACAAGGTTGTATCATTTGAATTCTACTAATTCTATTTGAATTTTGTAACTTCGTGTTATGGCAAACTCAGAAACACTCGAAGAATTCTACCAGCACAAGTTTAACTGGCTGCCCGATAACCTGCAACAGGACATTGGTCATTTCAATGTATTTCGTTTGGAAGATTGTATGGGCCCGAACTCGGCGCCTATCCAATATAGTCGCAAGGATTTTTACAAAATTACCCTTATCCGCGGAAAGAACATTTATCACTACGCGGATAAAAGCCTCGAAACGGACGGATCAACCCTTATTTTCTTCAATCCGCAGGTCCCTTACACCTGGGAAGGCGGTCCCGACAGCATTTCGGGCTATTTCTGTATTTTCACAGAGGGCTTCTTTTCGGGCAGGATCCGCGATGGACTGGGCGATTTGCCCATGTTCACACCAGGCGGAAAACCGGCTTATCTGCTCAATGAAGCACAGGAGGCACATGTTCAGGGGATCTTCGAAAAAATGCTGGAAGAAATCAATTCCGATTATCAATATAAATACGACCTGCTGCGCAACTATGTGACCGAAACGGTGCATTATGCCATGAAAATGCAGCCTTCGGAGTCGCTATACCAGCACCCGAATGCCAATTCGAGGATCACAGCTGTATTCACTGAGTTGCTCGAACGGCAATTTCCGATCGAGTCGCCTTCTCAACGCTTTACATTCCGATCTGCCAATGATTTCGCACAACAGTTATCGGTTCACGTGAATCATCTGAACCGTGCGATCCGTGAAACGACAGGCAAAACAACCACCACGCACATTGCCGAACGTATTGCCAGTGAGGCGGTTGCACTATTAAAACATACCAACTGGAATATTTCAGAGATCAGTTATAGTCTGGGGTTTGAAGAACCGGCGCATTTCAACAACTTTTTCAAAAAGCAAACCAGCCAAACACCCACTTCATATCGCATTGTTTGAATTTTGCAATCATCTGTTTGAACCGCGCAATGCTGGATTTTTCCCGGTAACCTAATTTTGTTTCATCAATTTAAACAAACAAAAAGATGGAAACTAACAAAATTTGGTTCGTAACAGGTGCTTCAAAAGGATTGGGGCTGACATTGGTTCAAAAACTGCTCGCCAGTGGCATTAAAGTAGCAGCTACTTCGAGAAATCTGGAAGATCTGCAAAAAGCAGTTGGGAATGCCAGCCCGCAATTTTTACCATTGGCAACAAATCTTAAAAGTGAGGACAGCGTTCAGGAAGCAATTGAGAAAACCGTAGCGCATTTTGGCCGCATTGATGTGGTGGTAAATAATGCAGGTTATGGCTTGCTTGGAAGCATTGAAGAACTTACAGACGCGGAAGTCCGTGATAACTTTGAAATCAATGTGTTCGGCGTTTTCACAGTGATCCGCAAGGCCATGCCTTACCTGCGTGCGCAACGTTCCGGCCACATTCTTAACATTTCTTCTATCGGCGGGTTCATGGGCGGTTTCCCGGGATTCGGCGCTTATTGTGCAACAAAATTTGCTGTTAACGGGCTTTCTGAATCCCTCGCCGAAGAAGTAAAGGCATTTGGCGTGCACGTAACGGTTGTTGAGCCGGGCTATTTCCGCACTAACTTCCTTACGGATTCGTCCATAGGACTTCCTAAAATCCAAATTGACGATTACAAATCCGTGCGCGAGACGCAAAACGCACATCAGAACGAAATCAACGGAAAACAACCTGGTGATCCTGAAAAAGCAGCAGATGCCATGATCCGCATCGTGTCCGAACTAAACCCGCCGATGAACCTTTTCCTGGGCAGCGACGCCTTCGGAATTGCGAATGGTAAAATCGCCGCGGTGCAGAAAGAACTGTCAGACTGGAAAGAGCTGACCGTGTCAACTGACTTCGCTGACTAGTAATTGGCAGAAAATAATTACTTTGCTGTGAAATTGGCATTCTCTAAAAAAGAAAAAACAGCACCGTAAAACCTGCATGGATTACTTTCTAGTTTCGTTTTTCCTGATCCAGTACGTCCGGTCCTCATTGCAGACAGCCACAAGCCTTCCGGAATGGGACCGTAAATTGCTCATTGGCAGATACATCAGTATTGCTTTGCTGGCAACCTATTATATAACGGACAGTCCGGACTGGTATTCCTGGCTTTGGCATATATTCATGGTCGTGGTCCTTTTCATCCTTTATACTAAGGAAGAGTTTCGGTCTCTCAAATCTGTGACACAGTCGGTAATTCCTTTTGTGGTAGTGTCTATTTTAAATGACGTCGTTGAACTTGCTGCACCTAAGTTCCATGATAAATACCACGACTGGCTGGACATTGCGGTCGCTTTTGCATTCATCCTCTGCTTCGTCATCTGGTTCTATGCCCGGAAACAACAGAATATCCTGTTGAAGGAACGGGAGGACCGGATGCGCGAGGAAGCGGCCAGTAAGGCACAAAAGGAATCCCTGGAATATCTGGTTACAGAGCGGACCATGGAGCTTACCGCTCAAAAGGAACAATTGCAAAAAACAATCGACGAGCTGAAATCAACGCAGAATCAGCTGATCCAGAGCGAGAAAATGGCGTCGTTGGGCGAGCTTACGGCGGGCATTGCGCATGAGATCCAGAATCCATTGAATTTTGTAAACAACTTCTCGGAAGTGTCCGTAGAGCTTTGCCAGGAACTGGAAGAGGAAGTGGATAAAACCTCTATTTCTGACGACGACAAAGACTATATTAAAGGCATTATAGCCGATTTAAGCCAAAACCAGCAGAAGATCACGCACCATGGTAAGCGCGCGGATTCCATTGTGAAGGGAATGTTACAGCATTCGCGCACTTCATCCGGTGAGAAGGAACCGGTGGAAATCAATGCATTGGCAGACGAATATATGCGCCTCGCTTATCACGGCCTGCGCGCAAAAGACAAGGAATTCAATGCCGCATTGGTAACCGATTTCGACCCGAATATTGGTAAAGTGCTGGTGATGCCGCAGGATCTGGGAAGGGTTTTCCTGAATCTTTTTACCAATGCATTTTACGCCGTAGCGGAGAAAAAACGAATGCTTACCGAAGCTGGCAAACTGGATGATTACCGTCCGGAAGTCAAGATATCTACCAAAATGTTTGCAGGTAAGCTCTATATCCGCGTGACAGACAATGGCACCGGAATGCCGGATCATGTGAAAGCCAAAATATTCCAGCCCTTTTTCACTACCAAACCCACGGGCCAGGGAACGGGATTGGGCCTTTCAATGAGCTACGATATCATTACCAATGCCCATAATGGAATGCTGGACGTGGAAACGGTTCCGGGAGAAAAAACAGAGTTTAAAATTACAATTCCAATCGGCTGACAAGCTCAGCCTTTTATTGATTTGATATGAAAATACTTGTGGTGGATGACGAGGAGGACGTAAAATCCCTTTTTGAACAAAAATTCAGGAAGGAGATCCGCAGCGCACAATTCGAGTTTTCATTTGCTTTTTCGGGTGAACAGGCCCTGGCGTTCCTCGCTGAGCATCCGTCTGAGGTTGTGATGATTTTGTCTGACATTAACATGCCGGGTATGAGCGGCATTGAACTACTGAAAACCATCCGAAAGGATTTCCCGGCCGCGCCTCCGCAAGTGATGATGATCACGGCTTATGGCGATAGCAACAACCATGATCAGGCCATGCAGCTCGGGGCGGACGATTTTTTGACCAAGCCGGTCAATTTTGTTGAATTAAAAGAGAAATTGCTCAAATCCTTATGAAAGCCAAGATACTGGTAGTGGATGATGAAACTGATTTGCAATTACTGATCAAACAAAAATTCAGGAGACAGATCCGCGAACAGGAATACGAATTTATCTTCGCTGAGAACGGCTACAAAGCCCTCGAAGCACTTGCCGAGCATCCCGACATTGACATGGTGCTGAGCGATATCAATATGCCCGAAATGGACGGATTAACGCTGCTGATCCGCCTCGGTGAGCTCAGCCCGATCCTCAAATCGGTCATCGTATCGGCTTATGGTGACATGGATAATATCCGCACGGCCATGAACCGGGGCGCATTCGACTTCCTGACCAAACCTATTGATTTCAAGGACCTTGAAGTCACCATGGAAAAAACGCTTACGTATGTGGGACAGCTTCGTGAAACGCTGCGTGCGGTTCGGGAAAATGACATTTTGCGCATGTATGTGGACTCTTCCGTGCTGCAATTTATGACGCAGGATGCATTTGAAAAATCATTGATGACGAGCGAGAACATCGAGGCGACGGTTGTCTTTATGGATATGTGTGGATTCACTTCAATTTCTGAAAAGGAGCCAGCCGACCTGGTCGTAAAGCTTATCAATAAGTATTTTGATGTAATGGTTAAAGAGATCATCGCGCAGGGAGGCTTGGTCGATAAATTCATGGGTGATGCCGTTATGGCCGTTTTTCGCGGGGAATATCATTTAGACCGTGCTATTGAATCTTCGCTGGCCGTAAGGAACCAGATCAACAACTTTAAAGAAGAACAGGAGGGCCATACGGGTTATTTCCCAAAGGTTTCCATTGGCATAAATTCAGGTGAAATGGTTTCCGGGAACATTGGGTCCGCGGCGTTGAAGCGGCTGGATTATACGGTGATCGGCGATGCAGTGAATGTGGCGCAGCGCTTGCAGAATGCGGCGAAACCAGGCCAGGTTTTGTTGCCGGAATCTGCTTATTTAGTTGTAAAAGAGGCATTTAATTGCAATCTGGTAGGGGAGGTTGTTTTGAAAAACAAAGCAAATCCCGTTAAGATCTACGAAGTTTTGGAATAGCCATGAATGTTCAGGAAGCAGAAATCTATATCGTTGACCAGTTTCGGCGAAAGTTGCCCGATACGCTCTATTATCACGGACTGCACCACACGCTGGACGTTACCAATGCTGCATTGCATCTCGCTAACCTCGAAGGCATAACTGATCCTGAGTCGCTCGATCTGCTCAGAACAGCGGCTTTGTACCATGACACGGGATTTATGGAAACCTACCACGGACATGAAGAAGTCGGATGCAGGATTGCAAGAAAAGCTTTGCCCCGCTTCGGTTACAATGCAGACCAGATCGATATAATTTGCGGGATGATTATGGCCACGCAAATCCCGCAAAGCCCCAAAACACATTTAGAAAAGATTATCTGCGACGCAGACCTGGACTATCTGGGCCGCGCAGACTTCGAGCAGATCGCTGAGAGTTTATACCGGGAACTCAAAGTCCGGGATATGGTGACCGATGTTGATTCCTGGAATGCTGTTCAGAAGACATTCATCAGCTGCCACAGTTACTGGACGGAATCCGCGCGTCGCCTGCGGGAAATTCCCAAGCAAGAGCGCTTAAAAACCTTATTATAGCAGTCGCATTTTCTCATTTTGCGCACGGATACGCTGGCAAAGAATGCGCAGCACATTCTTCAAAATCTCATCACGTTCTTCCATCAGCTCAAAGAAATCCTCCTGATCAATCCGGAAAACGAGCGTGTCCGTTTCGGCAACCGTTGTGGCAGATCGGGGTTCGGTATCGAGTAATGCGAGCTCACCAAAAATCTCCCCTTTGTCAAATAGCGCAAGCTGTTTCTTGCCATCATAAATCCCGATTTGTCCCGTATATATAATGTACATTGAGTCACCAGGATCACCTTTTGCGAAGATTTGCTGTCCGTCGCTGTAAGTAACTTCCTTCATGATCGGCGCAATGGAGCTCAGCACATTCTCAGGAGTCTGGGCGAAAAGCTGGGTGTTTTTCAAAATAATCACTCGTTCCATTTCCGAGATCTGCTGGGAAGTTTCTGCGTGCTTCATGGTGTTTGTTGTGGGGTTAATGCTTGTGGTCCGCGCGTTTGACGGGTTCAATTTCAATTTCGCGGCATCCCTGATCAGCCGGGAAGAATGGCGCGTCAGACTTTCAATGAGCCTCGTTTCTGTGTCTGAAATGCTCTTGGTAATCGCCAGTGCGATGGTCCATTCTGTAAATAATTTTTCTTTCTGAGCCAGGATGTAAGGCACCAATGAAACGCCCGCTTCCTGATTGCCCATGTATTGCCGTAATGCTTCCCGCTTTTTCTGAATGGGGATATTTTCAAATAATGCGTGCAATGCCGGATACAACATGCGCGGCAAAAGGCTCTCGATCATTTCCAGAGAATTGGCCCGCTTCTCACGTGATGCATGGCGAATTCCTTTCCACGCATTTTGTACGGCGTCCTTATCGTACTGCATCATGAAAAGGTAAAAAAGCCGCTGGCTTGTCAGTTCCAATTCATAATCCAACGTATTATTCCAGCTTTCATCCGCTTCATTTTCGTCCATACCGTTTAAAAGCATTGACGCGTGAAACAACTCCTTCTCCACAAATTCAGAGATAATTTGCTTGTAATCAGCCATCAACGAATAATTCGTCAATGCTTTTAATGCATCGCGGTGAATATAAGTATCAACTGTATTTAAATGTATTTGACTTTCAGAATTTACTAAATTAATGTTATGGTAAATATTTTTAATAAGTTTAAAAAGTATTTGAAGTATAAATTCATGTTTGGTTTTTTCGGCAACCTTAATGAGCGTTTGCAAGCGTTCGCGCGAGGGATCATTATGCAGCCATTCGTCCACAATGCCAATGCCCGAGTCACCGGATCTGATCAGCGACGTGACGGTTTGCCTGTTCAAAGAGCCGGTAAGCAGTGGTTTCAATTCGCGCAAAAGCTGTGGTGAACCCACGGTTGCGGCCACTTCCAGCGCATAGTTCCGGACTTTTTCAGATCCGCTGCGGAGGCACATTTTGACATACTCTTCCTGGGCTTTCAACCCGGTAATTTTCACACAATCCAGCGCGATCAGTTGCGCCTGTTCCTGCTCAGAAAGAAACAATCTGCGCAATGTTCCATGAATCAGCGGCAATGCTTTTCCAGCCTCCCAGCTTCCGAGGATCGATCCTTTCACAATGTCCAGATCTTCATGCGCGAGAAACCGCGCCAGCTGTTCTTCGGTCAGCTGCGATTTGGAAGCGGCGATCCTGACGGCCAGGGTCTGGCAGGCTGTGTCCGGTTCGGTCTCAATGTATTTCAGGAATGTTTCCGAAAGTTCCGGTTTTTCGAGTCCGGCAAGCGTTTGTAATGTTTTCAGCCGGACGGCAGTGAAAGTATTTTTAAGTAAAAAATCTACATTTTTACGGAACACGGATTCCTTGTTTCGTGCCAGCCAGTCGATCGCATTAAGGACTTCCTCTTTCCGTTCGCTTTTCAGATTCTCGGTGATAATAGGCAATGCTTCGGACGGTGAAGCCATTTCGCCGCTGCGGATAAACCGCTTGCTGATCGCGCTTTTTAATTCCTGAATATAATGGCCATACGCCTTACGGAAAATGATCAGCGCCGCCACGGCGAACAGGAGGGAAAGATCGAACGTGAGGCTGATGTTGCTGAGCTTCTGCGTGTAAATGATCCATAGCAGGCCACCCGCAATCAGCATTCCCAACGGCTCAAAAAAGCCTTTTGCCAATGTATGTCCTTTCAAACGTGTTTTGGTTGAAAGCGGCTGGAACAACACCAGGAAGACCGGATCGAAAATAGTCCTTCGTACCAATTCAAATAGCAGGTAAGCCGCACAATAATAGACCAATAACGAAGGCTCGTCTTTTCTGAAATAGGAGGAAATCAGCAATCCCAGCGATATGACAATGGTCGTCAGTGGCAAAAGGAACAAGGTAAGCCTGACGCCGAACCGCTCAACCGTTTTGCCTGAAAAAACCAACTTTACAAACGTTGCAATGATGTAAGTGGCTGTCAACAAGGTTCCTACGAACACAATCACATCGTGCTGGCTATGGAATTTGTATTTGACATTGACAAAAAAGTGATACTCAATCCAGGTTGCTGCTGCGGCAACGGCCACCATGCCCAGACAAAGGGAGGTAAGCAGTTTATTTCCGCCAAAATATTTTTCAATGATCTTCGACTCCGACGCGGTGATCTGTCTTGGCCTTGCGTGATGCGGATTCGGGATTTCTGTGAATCGGAAAGTCAGGATCTGCGTGTAGAATGCCAGTGCAAAAAACACTAAGGAAATGACCAGCAGGATCATCAAAACGGATGGTGAATGGATCAAAACCGCCAAAACGGCACCCAGCGCCTTAGCCGGCATATCCCCTGAACCGATCACGCTGAAAAGCCTTTTGCTTTGGCGTACATCAAAAACCAGTGCAGATAATCCCCAGAATTCCAGGTTGATCAGCAGGTAAATGATCCGGTAACCCACCATGATGGCAATTGCCGTGGCAATGCCGTGACCCGCCCACAACAAGCCCATCACCACCAAGACCATCAACAGCGAAGACAGCATTGTGCCCAGGCTCAGCCGTTTCAGTAGTAAATGGTGCTCAAAATATTCGTAAACCTTTCCCGCCGCCATGACGGCTACCGCAGCAGCTACATATGCAATGGGCAGTGAATATTCGGGATGGTTTTCGAGCAAGAGCACGTTGGCGGAGACATAAACCAGCGTTGTTCCAACATTGATAAAAAAATTATGAAAGAAGAAAAGGATCGTCTGAGGGTTAATGGCATTGAAAATCTTGCTATTCTTAATCTGGGATATCATATGTTCGGAATGCTGTCGTCGCTGACGTAAAATAAACACTTATCCCCGCACGATCAAAACGGACGGACAGTGCGATAACCAAAGGCTGTGTGACTCCACGGCCTTTTTCCAGCTCTCCAAACTGATGATCATCAGGTCTTTTTCCTGCAAGAAATCCTTTTCCAGGACATTCTCGTGAAATAGTTTGATCCTGTCGCTTCCAAGCTCAGTAATGGCACTCAATTCAGCTTGGATTTCGGCGGATTGGCTGGCAACATTGGTTGGATCCATCATGGTAAGCTTTACATTTTCATGCAAAACAAGCTTTCTCACAAACTGGAACAAAACCTGGTCGTCCGGTGAGAAGATCGGCACAAAAATATTGTCCACTTTTTCCAGCTTATTCTCAATCAGAATTCCAACGGGTATTTTCACAGACTTGATCATATGGGTGGTGCGTTCGTCGAAAACACCCGAATGAAAGAGCTTTTCCTTGCCCGTAATGGTGTCAAACAATCTTTCGCGACTGATCATTTTGGAGGTGAAACCCAGGATTTTACCTAAAAATGTCCCTTCAAAAACGCTGCGCCCGATCCCGATCATAAGCATGTCGTAATCCCCACTGTTGGCAGTTTCAATAATGTCATGCTCAATATGCTGCGAGGGTTTGAAGAGTGTGGCAAATGCAGTGTCCAAACCGGCCGCTTCCTCCGTAATCGGACGGAACGTTTCCCGCTGGTATTCTTCCGTATTAACCTGGTTCAAATAGCTGCTGGGCGACAAGTGCAATGCCGTGATGTGATGTGATTGAAGCTGTTTTTGAATAAAATAATAAGCAAGCCGCATCATTTTGCGTCCGCCCTGCGGGCTGGCAAATGCAATGAGAATGGATAATCTGGATTCCTCACCGGCCTTTTCCAAAGCTTCCAGCTTGTTCTCAGGCAGGAAACGGTCGATGAGATCCAGCGCAGGGCCGGTCATACAGGTTGTTGCCAGGGCCATAATCACCATCATAGCAAAGATTTCAGGTGATAGCACACCAATATCGTAACCAATGTTCAGCACAACCAGCTCCATAAGTCCCCGTGTGTTCATTAATGATCCGATAATCAGGCTGTCGCGCCAGGATTGGTTTACAAAACGCGCCGCAACGGCACTTCCGATGAACTTTCCGGTTGTTGCTAACAAAATGATCAGTCCCGTAACCTGCCAGAGATAAGGGTCGTTTAGCAGGCCGATCTGCGTTCTCAAACCTGTGAAAACGAAGAATAACGGCAACAGCAGCACCATGGAAACGTCTTCCACTTTTTCTATGAACAGATTCCGGAAGCTCTGGTTTGCAGGCATGATCACACCCGCCATAAATGCGCCGAACAGGGCGTGAATTCCGATTATTTCGGTGCAATAGGAAGAGAATATGAGCACAAGAAAGAATATACCGACCACCGGCTTGGTCAATCCTTCGCGGTAAGAGTAATGATCTCCCAGGCGCTTCAATACGGGTTTCAGCACTTTCAGCATGAACAGCACATATCCGGCCGCGAGGATGATCGTGTACACGGAGCTGATAAAATCGCCCGCTTTGACAATGGCGATCACCGCGGCCAGGATACACCAGGCGGTAATGTCGTCGGTGGCGGCGCAGGTAATCACCATCATGCCCAGCTTGGTACGGGAAAGGCCCCGTTCCTGGACAATCCTGGCAAGGACAGGAAATGCAGTGATACTCAGCGCGATACCAATGAAAAGTGAGAAGGATAAAAAGCTGATGCCATCCGGCGCGAATTGCTGATATATATAAAATGCCAGTCCCACACCCAGTGCAAAAGGCAGGATAATACTGGCGTGGCTGATCACAATGGCTTCCTGCGCCTTGGTTTTCAGAACTTTAAGATCCAGCTCCATCCCAATGATAAACATGAAAAGAATCAGCCCGACCTGGCTCAAAAACTGCAAGTTACCCAGCGATTGCACAGGAAACAGAAATGTCGAGAATTCAGGAAAATACATGCCGAGCAACGACGGCCCTAGGAAAATTCCCGCAGCTATTTCACCGATCACGGTCGGTTGTCCGATGGATTTACAAAGCCAGCCAAAAAGCCGCGCGACGAGAATGATCGTCATGATCTGCAAAAGCAGTATAGCAAGCGGATGGGTTAGGTTGTGACTGAAAGTGTCTGTGAACTGATCCCAGGATGAAGCTGTCGAAGCGGGATTATTGGCCAGTAAATCAGCATTTTCAAGCGTTTGGCCCTGGCGTATAAAAAAGTAAAGTAAAGCGGAAAAGGCACCAATTGTAATTGTGTAGAAAAGTATATTGCGAATGCTCTTCATCGTCAGTAATAAGTGGGAAGCGCGCAAAATAGCGAATAAATGCTAAAAAAGGGTTTCCAAACGGTTAAGAATGGAAACCCTTTTCTAAAATCTCAACGGCACAAGTTCTAAAATCTCAACTCCACAAGCGGTCGTGAGAGCGTTTATCATTCCAGTCCGGCGTAGGGGCGAAGAAGCTTTTATCCTTTGGGTTCAGGTGTTTTTTGACTTCTTCTTCATTCAGTTCGATACCAAGTCCGGGCGCTTCCAGCGGCACGGGTGCGTAGCCCTTATCAATCAGCTTGCGACCGTCAGTTGTTTTAACCAGACTTTCCCACCAAGGCACGTCCACGGAATGGTGTTCCAAAGCCAGGAAGTTCTGCGTGGCGGCTGCGCAATGTACATTGGCCATGAAGCTGACAGGCGTTCCGGCGAAGTGCATCGCCATTGCGATCCCGTTATCTTCGGCGTAATCACCGATGCGTTTAGTTTCAAGTAAACCGCCCGATGACGCCAGATCGGGGTGCACAATGTCCACGGCCCGTTTTTCAATCAGTGCCTTGAAACCTTCTTTCAGGTAAATGTCTTCGCCGGTCAATGTGGGTGTTTCCAACGCATCTGAAATGGTTTTCCACTGGTCGGTGTATTCCCATGGCACCATGTCTTCCAGCCAGGCGAGGCGGTATTTATCCAAAGCCCGCCCCAGGCGGATGCCGTTATTTAGGTCAAAATGGCCATAATGGTCTGTGGAAAGCGGAATTTCATAGCCTACTACGCTGCGCACATCTTCCACGACCCTTGCCATTTCGTCCAGACCTTTCGGTGTGATCTGAATCGCTGTGAAAGGGTGCTTTGTATTTGCATAGGAATGATAATCACCTGCCCACTGTGAAAATCCACCGCCCCAGACCTTATTGTTCACAACACTGTTTTCACTGTTACGCAGCATTCCTATGGAAACATCCATTTTTAACCAGGTATAGCCCTGGTCCTGCGTCCGGAACTTGATCTTATCTTTAAACTCGTTCAAATCATTGGACTCCGGCGTATCCGCGTAAAGCCGCACCTTATCCCGGTAACGACCGCCCAACAGCTGCCAGCACGGCACATTATAGGCCTTTCCACAAAGGTCCCAAAGCGCCATTTCAACCCCGCAAACCCCGCCGGCCTGACGCCCGTGGTAACCAAACTGCTTGATCGATTTGAAAAGCTGCTCCACATTACAAGGATTTTGTCCCAATAAATGGCTCTTCAAAAACAAGGCATAACGCTCGTCAGCACCGTCGCGCACTTCGCCCAAGCCATAAATTCCCTGGTTCGTATCAATGCGGATAATGGGCGTGCGGCCTACATTTTGTACAATGCAGTAGCGCAAGTCGGTGATTTTCAGCTCGGACGGCTTCGAGGCACGGTTCACTTTGGAAGTAGCCTGCGCAATGGTGTCTTCGGTGGACATAGACATAAACCCGCCGAGTGCGATCCCTCCTACGGCTGTTTTCCTGAGAAAATTCCTACGGCTGTCCTTGGTGATCGGATTATTGATCTCTGCAGCGGCTGCTGCTTTTTCAGCTTGTTCAACTTGTTTGTTAGAAGCAATAATGTCTGTTAAAATGCTTTTCATTAGCGTTGGATTTGAAGTTAGCAAATGGGCATTAGTAATTTCTTTCTTTCAGGTAATCGTCCAGTTCTTTCTTCGTCATCGGAAGCTTGCCCGGATAGTTGTTAACCCAGTTCAAAAAGTCCTTCTGGATCGCGGCAGACCATTTAGTGTCGATTTCGCCGGGCGTATATTTTCCTTCTTTGAGCCGTAGATGGCCAAATTCGTCGCGCAAAGCCGTTACTTCTGAGGTTAGCACAAGCTCTTCGGCCAAATGTGCGGGGATGAAGATCGTCCCATATTTTTTAGCCAGAACCACATCACCCGGAAGAACAATAGCACGGCCTATCCGAATGGGCGTATTGATGTTGGTAAGCATCATTTGCTGAATGTAGGAAGGGTCCTGGCCTTTCATCCAGGCATTAAAGCCTTTGATCTCACTCAATCCTTCCACATCGCGCACAGAGCCATAGAATATTACGCCGCGTTTTGATTTGGCATAAATGGAATTTCCCAGATTGTCACCGATCAATGTTCCGTCAGCGATTTTCCCATAACCGTCCGCCACGTAAACGTCACCGTCTTTGAGCACATCAATAGGCCAGGAATTGGTGCCACCCGTTTGTACGCGGCCTTCCTTTTTGCCTGTTTCTTTCACCAAAACCTCCAAATCGGGGCGGGAAGGAACATATTGGGCCGTTACCACGCGGCCGGTCATGGCGCTATCCGGATAAATGAGCTGCCATTCGCCTTCAAACTGGTTGTGATAGCCTTTGTTTCTCAAAACACCCCATGCCTCTTCCATGGAAATGTTTTTTAATCTCGCGAGGATCGCATCTGACACTCTCGGGCGGCCATCCGCGGAACGCTCGCCCTTCCATGCCGACGTGTAGGCCTTGATCTGGTCGGGCGTAGGTGAGATAGCTTGCGCCGTGGCTGTAAGACCAAACAGCACAAGCGCTCCCGCAAGCAGGTTTTGTTTTAGCATAATTAAAAAATTAAGGGTTAGTAATCTTATTTGTCCCAAAAAATAGGCGTTCCAAGCTCGTCAGGGCCCATTCTTGCTACTGCTTCTTTGTAGTTAGCTTCATTCACCGAACGTTCGCGCACGGGGTAAACCAATCTTTTGATAAAATCTTTTACCGAAGGATCTTTGCCCGGGTACATATTAATTGGCAACACAGGAAAGCCGCTTCTGCGGAAATTAGCCCAGGCCTCTGAGCCATTCAGGAACGAGGAAACCCAATATTGCGAATTGATCTGCTCTAAAGCTTTCGCCGGAACGAATGGGTTGGCAGTCAGATACGCGGTCTGGGCTGCTTCGGGAATTGTTGCGGACACATCATAAGTCGTCATTTGCGCCATGTGTGCCTTTACGCCAGCCTCATAAAGTGCTTTTACATTGCCGGTTGCCCAGCCACGCTGCACAGCTTCCGCTAAGAGAAGCGAAGTTTGGGAATAGGTAATAAAGAACTCCGGTGCGTCGATTTTCCCGACCGTTCTGCGATTAATCTGTGAGTATTTAAATGCAGAGCCGATTTTTCCCGGAAATCCTGCTACTCCTGTAATCGTTGATTCGTTGTAACCATACGGCATTCCTTCCTGGTTGGCAGGGTTGGTATCTTCTGCGCCAGCCGTGGCGATCGGGTTGCCGGGGGCTTCGTACTTAACTGCGATCACTTTGAGGCGCGGGTCGGCAGTTGTTTTGAGATAATCGATAAATGCCTCGCCCATATACACATTTCCACGCTCGGTTCCCTGAAAATAGCCAGCAAGCGGATGATTGAATGTGCTGTTAAACGCGATATAGGCATTATCTGCATTAGAATCTTGCAAGCCTCCGTTGGCCGGATCAACCGCAATTGCAACAAATTGCTTCGCTTTGGCAGGATCCAGTTTTGTGTAACGCATGGCAGCACGAAGCAATAGCGAATTGCCAAGTTTTTTCCATTGTGCAATGTTGCCTTTGAAGAACAGGTCTCCGCTTTCGATGGGTTTTGTAGCGTCGAGCGCTTTTGTTCCCTCTGTCAGTTCTTTTAAAATATCTTCGTAAATCAATTTTTGATCATCATATTTCGGCAGGTTGATACCTTCCAGAAATGCTTTTCCCGCTTGGAAATAAGGTACGTCGCCGTATGTATCAACCAAAACCATAAATACATACGCCTTCCAGATTCGTGACATATTGTACAAATTACTTCGGGCTGCATCGTCTTTGGTCTGTGAAATAACAGTCGTCAACAGGTTTACAGGGCCATTTTGCAGGTACAACGAATTGAAATTGGCATTCGAATTGGGATCCGAAACGACATTATGATTTCCGCCTTCAACAACACCGGTAAAGGGTGTATTGATCTGCTGAACAATTTGCATTTGATAGTTATGCGTTGCAATTGCCGAAGAAAATTCAGCATTGGAGAAAAAATAGATCGGGTCGAGGCTGGTAGCCTGCACCGGGTTTACGTTAACGTCCTCAAAACCCTTGTCGCAGGAAGTTGCCAGGAGGGTGAGGATGATTAGATATTTGGGTAGATGTTTCATATTGATTTTGAATGAGTGAATGACTGAATGAGTGAATGAGTCGCCGGGCGATGAGTCAATGAATGGCGGTTTGTTAGCATTCCTTTACAATTTCAGGTTTAGGTTGAGACCGTAGCTTCTGGTAGTTGGGAGCGTGTGGGTTTCAATGCCTTGCAAATTGTCGGATGACGACACTTGTGCCTCAGGATCAAGGTTATCAATGTATTTTTTGATCATCAGCACGTTGTTGCACATGGCAGAAATCGTTAATCCTTTAATGAAAGTTTTTTCTTTCACAAATCGCGAAAAGTCGTAGCCGATCGTGATGGACCTCCAACGTACAAATGCGCCATTGTAAACAAATGGTGATGCCAGGTTGGTGCTCCTGTATGCCGTGTAAAACTGCTCAGCTTCCACTTTCGTATCATTCGGGGCACCATCTGCTTTTACGCTTTCAAGCAATACACCGCCTTCACGTCCGGCCAGCGATGATTTGGACAAACCTTCACGCAGGAAATTAAGGTTGGAGTTGGAAAGGATTTTATTACCCGCCTTGAAATCGATCTGCGTGCCTATCCGTAGTCCTTTCACATTGATTGTGTTCACCCAGGCGCCAACCCACGTCGGTATAGCGCTTCCGAATGTGGTGAGGTTACCTTGCTGGGGCAGGCCGCCTGATGTGATAATTCTGCCTTGCGCGTCCCTTTTGTAGTCAAATCCGCGAAGCGAAGCCAATGGCTTGCCTACTTCATGCGAAACAATTCCGAAAAATTCGCCGGTTCCTACATCAAATCTCTGCTGACCAGCTGCCAGCTCAATCACTTTGCTAATGTTGTAGCTTCCGTTAAAGCCGGTTTCCCAGGTAATCGCATCGGTTTTCACAGGAACAATCGTCAACAAAAATTCGACTCCTTGGTTACGCAGCTTACCCACGTTCACTTTGGTCTGGCTGAATCCGGAAGTATTTGAAATGTCGACATTCAGGATTTCGTCAACCGTGTTTTTTCGGTACAATGAAAGATCAATGTTCAGCCGGTTATCAAACGTTTTCATTTCAAGACCTACCTCCGTTTCTTTCACTTTTAATGGTCTCAAATTTGCATTCGGGCTCACCGTCGACGGAAAAGTGCCTAATGCAGTCCCGTTGAACGGGTTTGCATTGATTCCATAATATAAGTTGTTGGAATAGGGATCGGTATCACCACCTACTTCGGCATAAGCTGCGCGCAACTTGCCATAATTCAGCCAGTTAGGTGCATTAGCAAATGCCTGGCTGAAAACGAAACTCGCGCTGACAGATGGATATAAGTAACTGTTTGACTCAGGGTTCAGCGTTGAAAACCAGTCGTTACGCCCTGTAACATTCACGTAAAGAAAGTTTTTGAAAGAGAATTCAGCAGCTCCGTAAATGGAGTTCACTTTCTTTTTGCTATATCCATAATTTGGCGTTTTAACCTGACCATTTGCTATGGTATACAGATCTCGCACGTAGAAGTTGGTGACCGCCGTCGAGACGTTGTCGCTCACCTGTAGCATCTGGTTGCCGCCGAGGGTGATATCTATACCAAAATCACCGAAAGTACGGTTTGCACCGATCAGAACGTCCAGGTTGCGCTCACGGAAAGTGGCTACATCCTGGTAATAATAACCATTAAATCCTGTCGTAACGGCACTGATAGAGCGCGTTCCGGTAGGGCGGTTGTAGTTGTATGGACGGGTGTAATAGTCCTGTCCAACGCGTCCCTGCACAAACAGCCAGTCGGTAAAGTCGTAACGAACTGATGTGTTTCCGAAGATCCGGTCGCGGCGCACATTCTCAAAGCGGTCGTATGCGACCCAGTACGGGTTATTCCGGTTTGTAAAACGCGCCAGTGGCATTTCATTTCCATTTGCATCCTTGCGGTTTTTCAGCCATTCGGTATCAATGCTTGTTGCCAGCGTGTAAATGGTCGTATTCGCATTCATATCCTGGATCCCTATCTGGGGCGGGTTTTTATTATGCTCGTTCGAATAGTTCGCATTCAGCTGTGCAGAAAGCTTATCCGAGAATTTGTAATTCAATCCAAGGTTAAAGATCTTTTTATGGTAATCAGAATTAGGCATGATGGCATCCGCGTCCGTGTTGGCGAAGGATAACCTGAAATTTCCTTTTTCATTCCCGCCCGAAAGCGCCACCGAATTGGTAAAGCTTGTTCCGGTCCGGTAGAAGTTTTTGATGCGGTCTTTGTTCGCAGAATAGGGCTTCGAGGTTCCGTCAAACTGGGGCGTCATCGCACCATCCATGCGCTCGCCAAATGCAAACACACCCGAACTTTGTGCCTCTGCGGTAGAAGTAGGGCGTTTTCCAAATTCACCCTGGCCATATTCGTATTGGAAATCCGTGTAATCCAGGGCTTCCTGTGCCTGGAAATTAGAGTTGATCTCCACACCGATGCCTGTTGTTTTGCTTCCGCTTTTTGTGGTGATGATGATCGCTCCGTCCTTAGCCCGGAAGCCATAAAGCGCAGCTGCCGCGGCACCTTTCAAGACGGTCATCGATTCGATATCATCCTGGTTTATGCTCTGCAAACCGTCGCCGCCATCGGAGGAGCCGCCTGTGGGGTTACCCGTTCCATTTCCGTTCGAACCACCCGCAGAAACACTGCTATTGTTAATGGGAATGCCATTCACAATGATCAGCGGCGAATTATTTCCTCCGAAAGAAGACTGGCCGCGAATACGGATCTTGGTCGATCCGCCCGGTCCGCTCGCTGGCGGCGTTACATTTAATCCGGCCACTTTTCCCTGCAAGCTGTTTCCCAGGTTGGTCGTGCGGTTTGTTGTAAGTTCCTCTGTATTAACTGTTGCCGTAGAGTAACCCAGCTTTTTGGCATCCCTTTTTATACCCAAGGCCGTAACAACAACCATTTCCAGGTTGCGTTCGTCGGGTTTCATGGAGAGGTCGTAAGTGGTCTGATTTCCAATGGTAACTTCCTCAGGCGCGTAGCCCACATACGAGAACACCAAAACGCCGCCCGCATCCGGAACGCTCAGTTGATAGGTTCCTTCTGTGTTAGTAGCAGTGCCCACTTTCGTTGACTTTACCACAACGCTCACCCCTGGAAGCGGCTGGCCTTTTTCGTCTGACACTTTGCCCGTAATGGTCCGGTCAATGGAAGTACGATTGTCTGTGATGCCTGGAATCACGCTGCTAGGCTCCGCATTTCCTTTGGTCAGCACAATCTGCTTACCTTCAATCTTATAGGCAATGTTAACGGGCCTGAACAGCTGGTCGAGCACATCGGTTAGTGGTTTATCCACCGCATTAATCGAAACCTTTTGCTGCGACCGGATTAAGGCAGAATTATATGTAAACCGAACCTGCGTCAGCTTATTCAGCCTGTTTAGCACAGTCTTGATTTCCTGGTTGGTTACCTGAATAGTCACCTTCTGATTTAACATATCCTGCGCATCGACAATGCGTGCAAGGGATATGTGTACGAAGATAAAGGCAATTAATAATTGGTAAAGTGACATTCGCATAGCACTGCAAAGTCGCCTTGACAAGAGTCGATGTTTTTTCATACGTGTAATGGTTTGTTTGGTATTTGAAAGATTAGGACAAAAAATTCACTGATTGAGCACGATCCTATTGGCATTAACAGCTTGGATATTCTTTGGTTAGTTGCACCCTTTGCTTGTGATGACGACTTTTCCGTTCACCATTTCGTAACCGGCGCCGATTGCCTGGCAAATGGCACTGAGGCGTTGTTTCAGATTTTCGTCATTGAATTGGGCGCTGATGCTGCAATTCGCAAGCATATCCTGATCAAAATCGATCACGATCCCATACATTTCCTGCAAGATTTTAAAAACTTGCGACACAGGCTTATCATCGAAAACCAGCTCTTTCTGAACCGACAGCTCGGATAGCAGCTGCCGGTTGTTTACCATTCCTTTAAGTAGTTTATTGTCTTTCCGGTTGAATACGGCCTGTTGATTAGGATTAAGCACAATTACCGACACTTTTTTATCCGGCTTATTTTGCAGCGACTCATATTCTGTTTTCGGGTAAACAGACACCCGTCCGGTCTTGACGAGCACCATTACTGTATTTTCCCGGTCCAAAGCCTTAACCCGAAAGCTTGTTCCGAGGACTTTGGTCACAGTTTCATTTGTGTAAACCAAAAAAGGACTTTCAGGATTTTTAGCCACGTCGAAGAATGCTTCTCCGGTTAATGTCACTTTTCGTTCCCCGGCAGCGAATGTTTCAGGATAACTGATTGTGCTTCCCGGCGAAAGCGTCGCTACACTATGGTCGGTCAGAAATACCGTCATTTCATGCGCTGTGCCATTTTTCTTTACTATCATGGCGTTTGCCGGGATGCTTTTCGCGCTTATATGGGCAGGCGCACCCGAACCAGCTTCCTTGTTATAAAGCCACAAGCCAATAGCTGAAACCAGCAGGAAAATAGCTGCAACACGCCAAAGCGGTTGTTGGATCAATTGATATATGCCCTGCTTTTCCCGGTGTTTTTGAAGTTCTGCCAGTCTGGAAATTTCTTCGATTTCGTGGCGTAACATTTCGTCACTCAGGTCGTCATTGTACATGCCGGACACAGTCAGCAAAAGCTCTCTGGCCATGCCGATTTCGCCGGATTTCTCAGGGTGATCTTCTATCCATTTTAACCAGAATGCTGTGATTTCCGGCGTGGGTGCCATAACCCATTTCTGGAACATTTCGTCCGTTGCGAATTCGTCAACCGAGTAACGGCGGTAATCCATAAATAAAGCGTAAGGTCTTTAAGTATGTATGTCCGTTTTTGGGATTGGTATAACCAAAAAAATGAAAGTATTTTTTGAAATAATGATAAAAACTTCGCTAAATGCTGGAATTAGCGATTATATAAGAGATGTGAAGACAATCAACGCCCACATAAACTCTGCCGGGGCCCATATCTGCCGGATATCTTTCAATGTGCGGTGCAAAAGGTTAGAAACGCTTTGACGGCCCAGGCCCATAATGTGGGCAATGTCTTCGTTGTCAAGATTTTGATAAAAACGCAGGTAAATGATCTCCTGTTGTCGCTTAGAAAGCAGCGTAATGATGCGTTGAAGATGACTGGATTGGGATTGCGAGCTTTCATCCGCAATGATCTGAGACTCAATGGGCGCATCCTCCTGTTCCATATCAAAATATTCGTGGCCCGTTTCCTGGAAACGTTTCAGACGAATGCTTTCTTTGATGAGCTTGTGCCTGAGTGCTTTAAGCAGGTAGGATTTCACGAATGCAGTTTCGGAAAGATGCTCACGTCGTTCCCACAATTCGAGATAAAGCTCCTGGATGGAATCGCGAATGAAATCGGGATCGGATGAAAATTTAGTAGCGTAATTGTATAGGGCGCGGTAATGTACATGCGCCAGTTGGCCTAATGCAGCGGAATCGCCAGCCTTAAAACGCTGCCAGAGCTGGATATTAATGTCAGAAAGGTTTGATATGTTCGCTTCGTTATCCAAATCTTTGGGCTATTGACATTATTTAATTATTTCAACGAATTATGCTAATCAAAGCGGCACATGGATTTATTTTCCTTGTTATATTTCAGGTAATATCAATGTGTAACGGGTAGGAAAAAACTTGGAAGAAAGAACGGCTGTGCTGAACATTAGCGTTTGTAGCACAGCCGTTTAAAGGATATTTTGTTCTTATTTGGTCACCTTCAATTTGCCCTGCATCAGCGTATAATGACCGGGAAATGTGCACACATACTGGTAAGTCCCAGCCTGTTTCGGTGCTACAAAATAGATGCTTTCGGATTTCTCTGGCTCCACAATGTTGCTGTGGAAGAGGACGTCATTTGTTTTGGGAACATAATTCATTTCAGATCCTTTCAAACCCAGGCTAAGTCCCGCTTCACCCACCGCATTGGCAGTTCCAGGCTTGGTAATCACCAGATTATGAAGCATATCATCGTTGTTG
Source organism: Dyadobacter sp. CY347 (assembly GCF_021502655.1). GTDB lineage: Bacteria > Bacteroidota > Bacteroidia > Cytophagales > Spirosomataceae > Dyadobacter. The sequence continues at coordinate 94,295 of NZ_JAKFFT010000011.1, read as the reverse complement.
TTAAAAACAATTTTTACACGGCTTCCTGCTTTTACCTGAATTTCCGAAATGTCAAATTTCAAACCTGGAACCGTTCCGATCGTGATCGTCTGATCCGGGCCGTTGGTCCAGCTTGCCGGCATTTCAACAACGCGTTTTGCAGACGGTGCAGAGTTCGCAGGTTCCGCAGCGGCAGTATGCGCGCTGTGATCCACTGCAGCCGCTTTAACAGTGGTTGTGAAAGCCGAAGCATTCACCGGATTGCCGGAAGCAATTTCGTTCAATGTGTAGTAACCGGTGGCGTGGAGCAATGGATTTCCGTCTGCGCCTTTTACGCCATCAGCTTTAATTTCATGAATATAACCCTTGCGAAGCAGCGCCGGATCGAGCACCAAACGCACTTTCAGGCCATCTTCGGAAACCACGATTCCTTTCAACGGCACTTCCTGCGTGTTAACGATCGGGCTGCCGTAAGTTTGATGATATTTGTAAGTAAAGCTGTTCAGCTTGTAAGCGTCCTGGTCCGCAGCAGCTTTTTTGTCAACCGGGCTTGTGAAGATAATCTCAAATCCGTCAGGCATAGAACGCACATTTTTCATTTCAAACGGCATTTTACCCGTCCAGACCAATCGCTGAATTCCAAATTCCTGCTTTCCAGTGGCCGACCAGCCACGGCTCGTCTGTCCTACAAACATAGAACCATCCAGGCCCCATTCCATCCGCAAAATCCCGGACATAAAACCTTCACGGAAAGGGAAAACCGTTCCCTGCCAAACCCCATTCACCTTTTCCAGGTCTACACGCGTAATAATGCTGTGTCCCTGATCGCCCACGAACATTTGTCCGGAAAATGGGCCGAATGCGCCATTGGTAACATCCTCTTTAAAGTCCGAAGTAGAGATGCCCACCAGCGTATGCGGAAACCAGACGGCAGGAGCCTTCAAGCCAGGCAACTTTTTAGCAACATCGTAAAGCGGCTCGCCCGTGTTCGGAACGTCGGAAGGAGTCAGTTTGACGGGTGAACCTTCTTCCTTGCTCCAACGCAAACCAGCAGGGTTTCCTGCAAAATCGCCTTTCTCCAAATGCGTCATACGGCCTGAACCAACCCAGTCGCCCTGATTTTCAGTGTAAAAAATATCGCCTTTATATGAACCGAAGCCGGAAGGGGAGCGCAGACCCGTTGCATAGGGAGTCAATTTGCCATCTTCCCCCAATTTCAACATCCAGCCTCTCCACTTAGACTGGCTCGCACCGCGTCCAACCCAGTCGAGGTTCAATGTTACCAGCAGTTCACCATTGGGCATAGGCACAGGGCCGTAGGAATATTGGTGATAATTACCTGATAATGGCCATTTTGCGAAAGAATCATAAACATCCGCAATGCCGTCATTGTCCGTATCCACAAGGCGCGTCACTTCTCCGCGTTGTGAGATCAGGAAGTCCTTACCGCGATACAACAGGCCCAGCGGCTCGTGCAAGCCGGACGCAAAACGGTGAAAAGATGGCTGTCCGTCACCCTTCAAGTAGGGGTTACCGATCATCCATACTTCCCCGCGGCGCGTTGAAGTGGCCAACCGACCGTCCGGAAGCACCTGCATCCCGCCGACTTCCATTTTGATATTTTCAGGAATGGGAATGGTAATGATCCGGTAAAAATCATCCTCTTTATTTTGCTTCGATTGCGCGTACGCCGAGACACATCCAAGTGATATCAGCGTCGTTAATAGTATATTTTTCATTGATTGGAATCTAAGAATATGGTTACCAGAACATCGTATATGTAGCCGAATCAGAAACCGGCAACACCAGTTCCTGATTATCTCCCGCAGGCCTCACCATCGCCTGTGCTTTCTGATTAACCTGAATGTAATAGCGGTTATCTATCTGGAAAAGCCCGTTTTTAAGGTCTGTGATCTGTTTTCCGGATCCGAGCAGCGAGTAAAGTGCGCCTGTCGGCTTGCCTTCAACTGTGAATGTGCGGGACATTCCTTTGTCGTTGGAAATGATCTGGTCGCTTACAGTTGCCGAACCAATGGCATAGCGGAACACCGGAAATCCTTCGGGGTTGATTTTGTAGCCGAGAAAGTTAATGTTCGATGAATCAGGCCAGGTCGCTGCTTTGTCGGCCAATACGGCCAGGCTGCTTCTGCCCGAAACATGGACAGCTAATCCCGCCGGGGTCAGCAATTGCGGCTCGCCTCTTTCGTACCACATTTCGGTAACATTCGCGAAATTACCGCGCCAGGCCTGCAACATTGCGCCACGGTTCAAGTCGATCGTATAGCTCCAACCTTGTGGGCTTCCTACTGAAATGCAATGCGTGCGCTTATACTTTTCGCCATCGATCTGGATAAAGGAGCGGACCATTTCAGGTTGTTTATCCGGCGTCACACTGATATAAGGCTTCGGTTCTGGCTCAGGAAGCGATGAAAGCACGTGCAGGTCATAAGGACGAATGCCGGCTTTTTCCACGCGAAGTCCTAGTGCAGGCTGTCTCCATGGAAAGCGAGAATAATGTATTTTAAACTTGTGCACGCCTTGTGTAAGGTTTGCTGAGCCCGTATGCGTTTCCTGGGAAGTGCTTTCGCCCAGGTTCATCACGCTTTTTCCATCCACTTCGAAATCGAACATAGGACCGGAATAAACGCTCGTAAAAATATATTCACCAGCTTCCTGCACGTCCATATCGCCTTCGTAAACCAAATGGAATTCACGCATTCCGTTTGTTACTTCCTGCGTCAATGCGGGTGATTTTCCTTCGTGCGAAAGCTTGCTATATTCCTTTGCGTCCCATTTGTCTGAATAAACTTTATAGGACAGGTTGTTTAATGTCAATGTCTTACGGCTTGCTAACAGCTGGTAACCCAGGTTTTTAAAAGCAATCGTTCCTTTGTTTACTTCAAATGACAGCGGCTTACCTTCGGCTGTGGCCTGTGAGTTGGGAAGATAAACCGTTTCAAGGACCGTCACGCCGTTAAGTGAAAGTGAATTCAATCGTGCTGAATTGGCGACGCCCGGAACAGCCGCATCATAAACGAGTTCAAGTGTTTGCCAGAGCCCGGGAGCTTTCGACGCATTTTGTGTTGGGAATTGTCCGACGAAACCGGACGTGGAAGCATTTGCGTCGCGTTGCTGGCTGCTGTCTGAGATTCTTACTTTTTGTCCGCCTGGGAGCACGATGTAGCCCTCTGCGCCGGGGGAAACCATGAATTCGGTTGAAAGGCGCATGTCGCCCGCTTTCAGTTTTGTTGTCAGGGGTTTACCTGGGCTGCCGACCAGGATGCCTTCGCCGGATTTGGTTTTAGGTTTTGCGTTCCCTGTCGGGTGAATTGCCACTTCGCTTTGCACGGACCAGTTAGGGCTGGCGCTTTCAAATGAGCTAAGGTCTTTTAAGGGAAGCAGGGAGTAATTTCCTTTCGCTGTCTGGCCCATAACCATTATGGGACAAGTCAGTAAAAGCATTGAAACTTTCTGAATCAAATGACGCATTGGATATATTAAGTGTATTGTTCACAATTAAAAAGCGAAGTTCGCATTTTTGCTACTAATATATCCTGTTAAATTGTAATTAATTTTTAATTAAATGTTGTTTTCTTCATAACGAAGAAAAGCCGCTTTGCTAGCGGCTTTTCACGAACGTCTGTGCTAATAATTCTAATTTCCGGACGACTTTACGCACGTACAGCTTGATTGGCAGGAAGCATAGTAACCAGATAAACATGTCACACTGCAGCAAGTATTTGCGCAAGATGTTGAACCAGGGCCTCCGGATGTAGCGCAGACAGGCACGAGATCAGAGTCGGTTCTTTTATTATCGTGGTCCCCATATACAGCAATCCCAACAGCCTCCCGGGCGCTTCCTGATATATAGTTGGCGGGTAATTTAGACTGCATGTCGTGAAAAGCATCATTTTTAACTATAAACTCTGTTTTCTTGCCTGTGGCAGGGTCATTTAAAACGAGTGCTGATCGTAAAAAAAGCACTTCATACTTTCCAGATTTTAGATTAGCAGATTTGTCATCATCGCCGAGATAAATTTTAATCTGATAGGGGTTAATGTTAGAATCGTGAAGGTCAATTATTAATTCCCTCTGATCTCCCTCCTTAGTGGAGGCAACATCCACTTGTCCCACTTTGCTGTAAAAGCCGCCCGTTTGCATCGCTAGGTTGGGAGCATCTTGAAGAAATTCTTGCTTGGAAATATCCTTGTCCGATTTTTCGCAAGAGAAGAAGGCTGCTATAGCAAAAACAAAGAATAGTGTGGCAAAAAGAAAAGTTTTTTTCATGGTTTGCTATTTTTAAGTTCATCACAAAGCTATGTCAATCGAAGTAGTTTGTAAATCCCTCTTTTTGGGGGATTTTTCAAACCAACCCGTCAAGCAGTTTGACATATTTCACGGCAAATACTGGAAGAGAAGTTATGTCTTCGCCATTTTCCTGGGCCTTTTGACGAATATTTTTGCGATGGCTCTTTATCGTTTCAGTAGTTCTATAAAGACGCGCAGCAATAGCTTCTGTGCTATATCCCTGGGCGATAAGTCGCAATACTTCCACCTCTCTTTTAGTAAACATGAGTTTGACGAATGGTTCGCCGAATGCTAGTAAACTTAGCTTGGGTATCAGCATTCCGATTTTTTAACGGCTGGTATGCCTTATCCTGCGTAGTATACTCGCGATTTCTGGGAAAACGAAAAGACCGCTTTTTAGGGCGGTCTTTTTGGTAATCAGGAGTGAAAAGAATTATAGGATCATTTATCCCACCAAACCTTGGTGTTGTAATTGTCGGCGCCTTGTCTTGCAACGGCTTCGGCCAGGCTGGCGGGATTTAGTGTTTGCTCGCTTCTTGGGTAGGCGAAGCGGACGGGGACTTTGCCGCCGTTCACGTTGTCCACGCCCGGAGTGATCGTAGGGATGCCGGTTCTTCTCCAATCGAACCAGGCTTCCAAACCTGTGAAGAAGAGCCCGATCCATTTCTGGGTTCCGATCAAGGTTAATGCATCGGCTTCGGAGTAAGCGACACCCGGGCTAGTGAGGTAATTGGCTGGCATCGTGACATTTGCATATGTAAATGCTGCTTTAACTCCCTCTTCATAATGCACCTTCGCCGTTTTTGATGATTTTACCAAACCCTTCTTTACTGCCTCGGCCAGAACAAATTGCAGCTCAGGATAACCCATAATGTATCCTTTGGCAACATTCAAGCCTCTTTCCGTAATCGAGCCTTTGTAAAACAGCGAGCCGGCGCGTGAAACGTTGTTGGGGCCACCATTATAATCCAGTGCCGCTACTTCGTTCAATCCATTCGGAACGCCCACGTACTTGGGCGCATTGGCCGCAACGGAGGCATCGGTAGGCTGTGCGAAAATGGCGATACGCGGATCGGATAATGCTGTAAGCTTATCGCCCAGATTTTTGCTCAACCGAAACTCATCAAAAGATCCCTGACGCGCTGTATACAACGGAAATTGGTTCGGCGCAGAAGTCAGATATCGCAAGACACCGTTGTCTTCATTTTTATTCGCATCGCTGAAAATTGGATTTGCGGTTGGATTGTCAATGATCGCCTGCATATCTGCTTTTACATCTTTCACATTTGAAATCCGCATTAAGTAACGCAGGCGCAGGCTGTTTGCCAGCTTTTTCCATTTGCTTACATCTCCATTATAGATCAGGTCGCCAACCACCGTTTCACCTGGCCCGAGCAGCTCATTGGCTGTTTTGAGATCGTTGAGAATTCCTGCGTAAACAACTTCCTGCGTTTCGTATTTAGGCTGCAAAATGCCATTAACGCCTTTTGTGGCCTCTGAATAAGGAATGTCTCCGTAGGCATCTGTCAGCAAAGAATACATCCAGGCGCGCATAATGAGCGAGATGCCTTTGTAATTATTTGCCTTGTTGCGCTCGCTGATATCAATAAGGAGCTGCACATTGCGCAGGTTGTTGTACATATTTTCCCAAAGCCCGTCACGGTCGCCCCAGGTGTAACGATCTTCCGAAACAAACTGGATCTTGGCCGTATGCTGGATCACAATGTTGCCTATGGACCAGCTTTGGTCAACCATCTGATTCACAGCCGTGCGGATGATTCCGGGCAGCAACAAGTCGGGTGTTACTGCGGTAATCGCGTTGGGGTCCGTGTTTTTCTCAACAAAATTGTCTGTACAAGCCGGTAAAAAGAAGACGGCCGCCAGGATCATTAATGTATATTGTCTTATCTTTTTCATATCGTTAAATTTTTGGCTCAGTTAAAAAGTAAATCCAAGATTGAAGCCCCAGCTGCGTGTGGTGGGCATTCCAACTGATTCAATACCAGGAACAATGGTCCCGCCGCTTAGTGAAGAAGTTTCCGGATCAATGTGCGGCACTTTGCTCCAGACTGCAAGGTTCCTGCCCACAACGGACACATTCAAACCTTTGATCTTTGCCCTTGAAAGATATTTCGCGGGAATAGCGTATCCCAAGCGAACCTCTCTCAATTTGGCATAAGAAGCATTGAAGATCCCGCCCTGCGGAATGTCGCGGTTTCCTGTGCGTGACTGGTGATATTCCCGCGCCGTAAGCTTTACATCATTCACGCGATAGCTTCCGTCCGCATTTTCGATTACACCTTTGCCGATCACGCCGTTTCCAGCCTTGGTAATGTCATAACCGTCGGCACGTCCTTCCAGCGTTTCTTCCAACTGTCCCGCTTCCAGACCCACCACAAATGTTTCAGAGAAGATCTGACCGCCGTGACGAATGTCCAGCAAGCCACTCAGGCTCACGTTTTTGTAGGTAAATGTGTTCCTGATTCCAGCCATCCAGTCAGCATTGTAGTTTCCGACTTTGATAAGATTGCTCGTGCTCATGAAACGTCCCGATTCGTTGAAGACCTGTTGTCCGAAATAGGGGCTGTTTTTGTCTTCTACTTTCTTGAAACCAATTGCATACATATCACCCATGCGTTCGCCTACTTGCGCACGAATAGACACGCCATGACGCTCAGCCATTTGATAATCAGTTACTTCTCCATCAAATTTTACAACCTTGCTTCTGTTCGCCGACCAGTTGACATTAACATCCCACTTGAAGTTGGAAGTCTGGATAGGTGTGCCCGTAAGCATTACTTCATAACCGTAGTTCCTGATCTCACCCGCATTAACGATCCGGTCGCCGAACCCTGAGGTGATCGAAACCGGAACGGATGGAAGGATCTGGTTCTTTGTATTAATGTTATAAAAAGTAAAATCAAGTCCGGCGCGGCCTTTCAGAAAACGCCATTCTGTCCCGATTTCAAAAGAAGTGCTGATCTCCGGTTTCAGATTGTAATTCACAAGCCTGCTGGTGGAGTTGTAGATCGGGTAATCGCCCCATGGATTGTCGCGGTTGTAACCGGATGTAAAACGATAAGGGTCTGTATCATTACCAACTTGTGCCAAACTCGTGCGGATTTTACCAAAAGAAACCCATTCAGGCATGGTAACCACATCACTTACAACCGCGCTCAATGATGCCGATGGATAGAAATACGAGTTAATGGTCTGACCCAGTGAATCCGCAGCAGCAGGAAGTGTCAATGCCGTAGACCAGTCGTTACGTGCCGTCACGTCGAGGAAAAGGAAATTTTTATACCCAAACTGCACCGATCCGTAAACGCTGTTAATGACCTTGTTAATGTCATCAATAGAGCTTACTAATGGGATTCTGGTGTTGTTGAAACTAAAAATACCAGGGATAAGCAACTGAGGAGCAGTTACTTCCAGGTTGTTAGTGTTGCTGATCTGGCGGTTAGCTCCTAGGTTGGCACCAAAGGTAAAATCTTCGCTGAACTCTTTATTGGCGCTCAACAGAAAATCGAAGTTGGATTCGCCGTTGCGAACGCGCTCTTCACGATAACTTCCGAAAGGGAAACGCTGCGTGCTGAATGCGCGGCGGCGTTTTCTGAGCTCATTATTGAAATCCGTTCCGCCGCGTAATTGCAGGCTTAACCAGCTTGTGAAGTCATATTTCAAAGAAATATTCCCGAAAATACGGTTCGCATTCTGGCTGTTGGTGTTCTCGTAAAGGTTGAAATACGGATTGTCGTGGTAATTGTAGTTGAAGTTGTATTGCTGTCTGTTTTCCATTCCCGGAATCCAGTAGTCCTTCAGACTGTTCAGGTCCACGTGCTGGCCCATCCAGCAATGCAGCAAGTAAATGATGCTTTCTGTTCCGTAAGTGAGGTTAGGACGGTTGTCGCTTTCGCTGTGCACGTAGTTAGCAGAAATGCGCACGCTCAATTTAGGGGAAAGGTTGTATCCCGAGTTCAGTGCAAATGTGTTGCGCTTGATGTCTGTGTTCGGGATAATGCCTTTTTGATCCAAAAGCGTGTAGGAAAGACGGAAATCGCCTTTTTCGTTCGAGCCGGTTACTGATACGTTGGTGTTGTTGGTGATCCCCGTTTCGTAAAAATCTTTGAGGTTATTTCCAGGTACGAAAGGCGTTGGTGTAATGGTGCCGCGGGCTGCAAGATCCGCCGGAGAACCCAGGATTCCGTCGTCAACGAGCGAAATGTCGCCGCCCCGGTAACCATTGGAAGTAGGGGAGTTGGCTTGGGCAATCAGGCGGCCGTCCATTTCGGGGCCCCAGCTTTCGTCCACACCATCACGGATCCCGCCACCGCTTCCGTCAACGAACGAAAACTCTCCATTATTTCCCTGGCCATATTTATGCTGAAATTTCGGCAGGATCAGCGGGTTCTCAAACGTTACCCCAGCATTAACAGAAACGCCCAGACCTTTGCTGTTCTTACCTGATTTGGTGGTGATCACGATCACACCATTTGCACCTCTTGATCCGTAAAGCGCCGAGGCATTCGCACCTTTCAGCACGGTCATGGATTCCACATCGTCCGGGTTGATCAGCGATGCGCCGTTTCCGTAATCCAGTTCCTGGAAATCACGGCCGCTTGAACCGGTTAGAGCATTGGTAATGGGCACCCCGTCGATGACGAACAAGGGTTGGTTTTTATTGATATCCAATGATTTATCGCCTCTGATGGTTATCCGCGCCGAGCCGCCGATGCCGCTTGGGCTGCTCATAACCTGCACGCCTGCCACTTTTCCGGCCAGTCCGCTCACGAAGTTGGTTTCACGCGCCTTATCCAGGTCACCGCCTTTGATTTCCTGGACTGCATAACCCAATCTTTTGGTTTCCTGCTTGATACCCAGCGCAGTAACTACGACTTCGTTCAGGTTTCTCGCATCCGGTTTCATCAGGATGTCGATGACGGATCCGCTGCCGATGGCAACCTCCTGTGACAGATAGCCTACATAAGAGAAGATCAATGTGGCTGAATTGTCGGGAACGGTAACGGTGTAACGTCCTTCCGAGTCGGAAATCGTGCCGGAAGTTGTTCCTTTGAGAATGACACTGACGCCCGGTAATCCGAGGCTGTTTTCGTCTGTGATCTTTCCGGTAATGGTCCGGTCGGCTTTGGCTGCACGGGCCATTGGCGCTGCAAAGGTTGTCAGGAAAACGAGCAGCAGTGCTAATCCCTGCTGACGCAGCCCGGGGATTTTGCAGCTCTTAATTAGTGGTAGAATTTTGTTTTGCATAAGAATGAATTTTAACGGATGTTGGACTGAACTTTGGCAATGTTGGAAAAAACGGGGTTAAACGCGATTGAACAAATTGTGTTTGAGAATGTGATGAACGGGCGGCTGGTCTGGAAATACTAAAATACAAAATCCTTCGCTTTATATACTAGGAAAATTGATTCTCAGGCTAGCAAAGTTTGGTCATATATGTATTGTTCGATACTTTCTTTCTTATTTAATGAGTTTTCCAGAATTAGCTTTACGTAAATTGTAAATAGTAACCTCGGGCTCAGCATACCATATCGGCTGCAAAAATCGGCATATTAGAAATTTCCGTTGTGAAGTATATGTAAACAAATTGTTAATTGTTAAACAAAAAAAAGCTGCCTGTATCGCGGAGATGCAGGCAGCTTTTGAGTGCTGGTTAAGCTAATGTTTAATGCGCTTCGAGCCAGTTGGCCCCGATGCCAATCCCGGTTTCCATTTTTACAGGCAGCGGAATCGCAACGCGCATCAGCTCATCCACTTTTTCTTTGAGCAGACTGATTTCGTCGCGGTGCGCATCGAAAACCAATTCGTCATGCACTTGCAGGATCATGCGTGATTTAAGCTTCTCTTTGGCAATAAAATCATGAATGTTGATCATCGCCACTTTGATCATATCGGCCGCCGAACCCTGGATAGGCGCATTGATGGCGTTTCGCTCGGCATAACCCCGGTTGGTCTGGTTTCTCGAATTGATATCCGGCACATAGCGGCGTCTGCCCAGAATGGTTTCAACAAACTCCTTTTCACGTGCGTCGTTCACCACTTTGTCCATATAACTTTTTACGGCAGGAAATTCCTCAAAATAGGCACGGATAATTTCGCCGGCTTCGCCTCTGGGAATCGCCAGCCTTTGGGCGAGTCCGAATGCCGAAATACCGTAAATGATACCAAAATTGACCATTTTGGATTTTCTGCGCATATCCGAAGTCACTTCATCCAATGGCACTTTGAACACTTTACTGGCCGTAGTGGCGTGAATGTCGCGTCCTTGATTGAAGGCCTCGATCATACTTTCGTCCCCGCTGAATGCGGCCATAATGCGCAATTCGATCTGCGAATAATCCGCTGAAAGGATCTGGAATTCCTCATTATCAGGCACAAATGCTTTCCGGATCTCGCGACCGCGTGGCGTACGGATCGGAATGTTTTGCAGGTTGGGGTTCGTCGAGCTCAACCGTCCGGTGGCCGCAACGGCCTGGTTGTAAGAGGTATGAATGCGGCCCGTGCGGCTGCTTACCAGCAAAGGCAAAGCATCTACATAAGTAGATTTAAGTTTTTGCAGCTCCCTATAATCTAATATTTTACGGGCGATCTCATGGCTGTTTTCCAGCTCCGAAAGAATATCCTCGCCCGTCGCATACTGTCCGGTTTTGGTCTTTTTCGGCTTTTCGATCAGCTTCATTTTATCAAAAAGCACCTCGCCAAGCTGCTTAGGCGAGCTGATATTGAAGGATTGTCCCGCCGAGGCGTAAATTTCGCTTTCTGTTTGGCGCAAATCCAGTTCGAGCACATTAGACATTTCCTTCAACGCGCCAATGTCCAGTCGGACGCCTTTGCTCTCCATGGCAGCAAGGACTTTCAAAAGCGGCATTTCAACCTGTTCAAATAGTTTGAAAGCATTCACTTTCGGCAGTTCACGCGAGAAGATGGTGTTAAGTTGTAATGTGATATCGGCATCCTCACCTGCGTATTGCGTAATTTCAGGAATGGAAACGTCGCGCATAGTGCCTTGTTTCACACCTTTTTTGCCAATCAGCGAGGTGATGGAAACTGGTTCGTAATTCAGATACGAAGCGGCCAGAATGTCCATGCCATGGCGTTTGTCCGGTTCGAGCAGGTAATGTGCCAGCATAGTGTCGCTCAGCTTACCGTGGATTTCAAATCCATAGCTTCTCAGCACCAGCAGGTCGTATTTTATATTTTGACCAATTTTTTCAATGGACTCATTTTCAAAAACTTCCCTGAAATTTTCAAGGATTTCAATGGCCTTTTCGCGGTCGGCAGGAACCGGGATGTAGAATGCTTCTCCGGGGAGATACGCGAATGAAAGCCCGACCAGTTCGGCATCAATGGTGTCCAGCGAAGTGGTTTCGGTATCAAAGCAAAAAGATTCCTGCAAAGACAGATAGTAAGCCAGGCTTTTCATCAGTTCAGGCGTATCCACGGTGTGGTAACGGTGAAATGTGTTGTCAATGGTCGACTTCGTTGTTGGGATATGCAGGTCTTCGTAAGCCTGCGCCGGCGCGTCATCGTCTGCAATGCCCTCGCTGATAATTGCGGGCTGCTTGCCCAGTTCCTCTGTCGGATTTCCAAAAAGATCGAGCTGTCCGCCTTTTGCTTGACTCGGCTTTGAAGCCGGGGTAATTGTTTGAGTTGATGAGCCCAGGATCCTTGTTTTCAGTGTTTTGAATTCCAGTTCATCAAACAGTTCGATGATTTTATCCGCATTGGCTGCACAAACTGTGAGGTCTTCCGGATCAAATGGCACCGGCACCTTAATGTCAATGGTCGCCAGCTGCTTGCTGAGAACTGCCTTATCAATATTTTCACGAAGCTTTTCACCCAGTTTACCTTTTATTTCGTCGGCATGTGTGATCAGGTTTTCAATGGTGTCGTATTCGGCGATCAATTTCTGAGCGGTTTTTTCACCCACACCCGGCACGCCCGGAATGTTGTCCACCGCATCGCCCATTAAGCCTAGAATATCGATCACCTGGTCAATCCGCTGGATCTGCCAGCGGTCCAGGATCTGCTGCACGCCCAGCACTTCCGCGCCTTTGCCCAGGAATGCGGGCTTATATATGTACACGTGCTCTTCTACGAGCTGACCGTAATCTTTGTCCGGAGTCATCATAAAAACCTCAAATCCTGCCGTGGACGCTTCCTTGGCAATGGTCCCGATAATGTCATCCGCCTCATAACCATCCAGCACCAGAACCGGGATACACATGGCTTCCAAAAGTCGTTTTACCAGCGGTATAGCGACAGTGATATCCTCCGGCTGGGCTTCACGTTGCGCTTTGTAAGCCTCATATTGAATGTGCCTGAATGTGGGTGCAGACGTATCAAATGCAACGCCGATGTGTGTGGGTTTTTCCTTTTGCAAAACTTCAAGCAATGTGTTGGTAAAGCCAAACACAGCACTTGTATTCAATCCCTTCGACGTAATCCTAGGCGCTTTGATAAATGCAAAATGCGCGCGATAGATCAATGCCATTGCGTCCAGCAGGAAAAGTTTATGAATGGGTTTATCCATGAGGTCTTTTATTTACGAAACTCAAATATAATGTAACTGTGCCGATGAAATGGATTGCTGACGGTTTTTTGTAGATTTAAGGCTGCCAAATGAAGGTATGGTTAGAATGTTCCTACCATCAAATACAATTAAACCATTTGATACTTTTTATATTTTAAATACAAACCAAACATTTTAACTGTACCAAATGTATAATACTTTTTAAACGTTTTATAAATATTATATTAAACCTAAATCGACATGCCTGATGCGAATCATTTTACTATTTTTAGCTGTTATCATTTTTTCCTGTAACCAAAATAAAGACGTGAACGAAGCATATCAATGGCCGGAAGCAACGCCTCCCGTAGCAGAAATGAAAGACCATGAAACCGGAATGCATGGCGATAAACGGAATGACGAGTATTATTGGATGGCTGATTTTTTCAGCAAAGGCCCGGACAGCAACAAAGTTGTGGATTACCTGAAAGCAGAGAATGCTTACACAGACACGATGATGGCGGCTACAAAGAAATTCCAGGAAGATCTTTTTGCCGAAATGAAGGGCCGGATTAAAGAGAAAGACGAGTCGGTGCCGGTGTTCAGCAACGGATATTGGTATTATACAAGAAGTGAAGAAGGACAGCAGTATTTTAAATATTGTCGTAAAAAAGGAACATTGGATGCACCGGAAGAAATGCTTTTGGACGTGGACAAAATGGCCGAAGGACATCCGTATTATTCCGCAGTTGGCTTCAATGTAAGCCCCGACAACAAATTGCTGGCTTATGGGGTTGACACGGTGTCGAGGCGGCAGTATACGATTTATGTTAAGAACCTTGAAACGGGGGAATTGTTTGAAGACAAGATTTTCCCGGCTAGTGGCGGATCGGAATGGGGGAATGATAACAAGACATTGTTTTACACAGCAACCAATCCCAAAACGCTGCTTAGTGAAAAGATTAAACGGCATACATTAGGGGCAGACAGCAAAAAGGATGTGGTGGTTTACGCTGAGAAAGACAAGAGCAACTACATTGGCGTGGGCAAAACCAAATCGGAAAAATATATCATTATCGCTTCTTCGGCTACGATGTCGTCGGAATACAGAATCCTGGACGCGGATAAACCGGAAGGGGATTTCGAGGTTTTTCAGCCAAGAATGAAAAATGTCCTTTACGACATTGACCACCAAAACGACAAATTCCTGATCGTTACGAATAAGGACGCGCTGAACTTCAAACTGATGGAAACGCCGCTGAACAAGACGGGCGTTGAAAACTGGAAAGAAGTAATCCCGACCCGAACAGACGTTCTTTTGGAAGGAATCGATGTTTTCAAAGATTACCTGGTTATTACCGAACGTAAAAACGGGCTATTGCAACTGCGTATCCGCAACATTAACGACAATGCCGAACATTATGTTGACTTCGGTGAGCCTGCATACATGGCTTATGCAAGTTCCAACCCGGAGTTCGACAGCAAGAACCTGCGCTACGTTTATACATCGCTGACCACGCCGAATTCTGTGTATGACTACAACATGGAATCCAAAGCCAAGGAACTGAAAAAGCGCCAGGAAGTGATTGGGGGTTATAATCCGGAGGAATATGTCACGGAACGCTTGTACGCGGACGCCCGTGACGGCGTGAAAGTCCCGATTTCACTGGTTTACAAAAAAGGCACTAAAAAGAGCGAAAAGACACCATTGTTGCTTTACGCATATGGTTCGTACGGAAACAGCATCGACGCAGCATTCAGCAGCACTAGGCTCAGCTTGCTCGACAGAGGCTTCATTTACGCGATCGCGCACATACGCGGCGGTCAGGAAATGGGACGGCAATGGTATGAAGACGGGAAATTGCTGAAAAAGAAAAACACCTTCTATGACTTCATCGATTGCGCGGAATATCTGATCAAAGGGAAATTCACTTCTTCTGCGCACCTGTACGCAGAAGGCGGCAGCGCGGGAGGTTTATTAATGGGTGCCATTTCCAATCTCCGCCCGGACCTGTGGCGCGGCATCATCGCCGACGTGCCGTTCGTAGACGTGGTCACAACCATGCTGGACGAAAGCATCCCACTGACAACCAACGAGTTCGATGAATGGGGAAACCCGAAGGAAAAGGAATATTACACCTTCATGAAAACCTATTCCCCTTACGACAACGTCGTGAAAAAAGATTACCCCAACATGCTCGTAACGACAGGCTTACACGACAGCCAGGTCCAGTATTTCGAGCCAGCCAAGTGGGTCGCCAGGTTAAGGACGCATAAAACAGATAAGAATGTGCTGCTTCTAAAAACCAATATGGAAGCCGGTCACGGAGGAGCTTCGGGCAGGTTCGAATATTTGAAGGAGGTAGCGCTGCAATTTGCGTTTATGTTCGCGTTGGAAGGGATTCGGGAGTAGGAGGGGGCTTACATTCCCTGTCAGCCTGAGCGGAGTCGAAGGCGCGCTACTCCTTGGTAACGCGCCTTCGACTCCGCTCAGGCTGACAGGGCTTGTAACACCGCTCAGGCTGACAGGGCGCGTTACCCAGGAGTAGCGCGCCTTCGACCGCCCGGCGGCCCGGTCCGCTCAGGCTGACAGGGCTTGTAACACCGCTCAGGCTGACAGGGCGCGTTACCCAGGAGTAGCGCGCCTTCGACCGCCCGGCGGCCCGGTCCACTCAGGCTGACAGGCTAGTTTAAATTAGCTTAACACCTAACTACAACGCCCCGAACGCCTCTTCAATATCCGCTATAATATCATCAATATGCTCAATCCCAACGGAAATCCTTAGCTGCGTCGGGTGAACGCCGGCTGAGACTTGCTCGATTTCGTTTAGTTGTGAGTGGGTTGTGGATGCTGGGTGGATGATCAGGGTTTTGGCGTCGCCTACGTTTGCGAGGTTGCTGATCAGTTTCAGGTTATCTACGAATTTTTCTGCTTGTGAACGGTCTCCTTTGATTGAGAATGATAATACTCCTCCGAAGCCTCTTGTGAGATATTTTTTGGCCAATGTATGGTATTTGCTGCTTTCTAAACCGATGTAGTTTACGCTTTCTACCTGCGGCTGCGCTTCGAGCCATTGGGCCAGTTTCAATGCATTTTCGCCGATCCTTTCTACGCGTAACGACAGCGTTTCCAGGCCTTGCAGGAATAGGAATCCGTTGAATGGAGATAGGGCAGGGCCCCAGTCGCGCAAGCCTTCCACGCGGGCACGGATGATGAATTGAATGTTGCCGAATGGTCCGCCGATGCCGAACACATCATTCAAAACCAACCCATGATAACTTGGCGAAGGCTCTGTGAATTGTTTAAATTTACCATTGCCCCAGTTATAAGTCCCCGCGTCCACAATTACACCTCCGATAGAGGTTCCATGCCCGCCGATCCATTTTGTTGCCGACTGCACCACCACGTGTGCCCCGTGTTTAATAGGCTGGAATATGGCCCCGGCAGCTCCAAATGTATTGTCAACGATTAAAGGCAGATCATATTTGTTGGCCAGCGCTGCGAATGCTTCGAAATCCGGAACGCTGTAACTTGGGTTTCCGATCGTTTCCAGATAGATAAATTTGGTGTTATCGTCGATGAGTTTCTCGAAACTGCTCACATCGTCACCATCTGCGAAACGCGCTTCGACGCCTATGTTTTTGAAAGAGTTCTTAAACTGATTGTGCGAACCGCCATATAGGAAGGATGTGGTCACAAAATTGTCACCCACCGTGGTAATGTTATTGATGGCAATGAACTGGGCAGAATGTCCGGAAGCCGTTGACAATGCTGCTACACCGCCTTCCAAAGCAGCCACTCGTTTCTCGAACACATCATTCGTGGGATTCATGATCCGGGAATAAATATTTCCAAACTCCTTCAATGCGAACAGATTCGCTGCGTGTTCCGCATTGTTAAATACATAAGACGTCGTCTGATAGATCGGAACGGCGCGTGAGTTGGTTACAGGATCTGGCTGTTGTCCGGCGTGGAGTTGTAGGGTCTCAAATTTCATTTTGTTGAACGTTTTTTAAAGTGGATAGAATTCAAATGTATTAAATTAACATTTAGTATATAGAAATTATAGTCTTTTATTTGAAGCATAATTTCTATCATTTTACCAATATACTAACTCATTCCGGCATAAAACCGGCTCAGCCGATAATTTTAAGCAGGTTATCGCATTGGGCTTTAAGTGCTTCCAGCGTCGTTTCGTCCACAATCTGGTTTAAGCTATTAATTTTCAGCTTGATGTTTGGGATCGATAAGGCACTGTCCTCATTCCGCCGGGTTCCCAGGGCAGTAAGCGTTAGCAGGAGAGAGGCGAGCGCCTTATCTCCTCCGGTATTAAGCGGCGAAGCGCTGATTGCAGCCACCGGTTTGTCATTCAGTTCGCCCGTTGAAACGGTCCAATCCAATGCGTTTTTCAATGTTCCCGGCACTCCAAATGCGTATTCGGGTGTGCATATGATTACGCCGTCAGCCCGCTGAATGGCCTGTTTGAAGTTTGTCACAGCCGCATTGTCTGGCAGACTGGGACTAAAATGAGGGATCTGGTCCAGCCCTTCAAACAGTTCGTAACTGACGTGTTCCGGGAGGAATTCTGCGAGCTTTCTGAGAATAAGCGTGTTTGTAGAATCTGCTCTTAAACTGCCCGAAATACTTAATAAAGAGACTTTTTTCATATTTCAACGGGCGAGTTTCTCTGAGATCTGACCCAGCAGTGCCCTAACCTTGTCTTTCAGGCTTTCCGGTTCCAGGATGCAGGAGCATGTGGCGAGCATCAGATACCAGAGTGCGAAAGCGTCGAGTGATGCGGATAAAAAGCTCATCTCGATGCCGTCATCTGTGATGGTTTCGGAAACAAAACCGTAATAGTATTTCTGATTACGGATGTAGTGTGATTTGCCCTTTTCTATTCTGATCCGGATCAGCCGCAGGTTCTGGGTGTCCCAGGTTTGTGCTAGAAAGTCCTTTAATGGGGCATGCTTATGTTGAAAATCTCTGTCAGTAAGTTCAATTTTAAGGATGCGGTCGGAGCGAAAATTACGATAGTTGTTGCGTAAATGGCAATAGGCGATGGTGTACCAGTAATCATTCTCATGGTAGATCCCAACCGGCTCTATCACGCGTTCTGTCAGATCCTGGAAGCCAAGTGAATTGTAATTGATTTTGGTAATTTTTCTTTCAGTAATGCTTTTGAGCAAAATATCGAGCGTATTGCTGTCTTCCCCGTAGAATGGCTTGGATGACTGCCTGACCTCAATGTGGTTTTCAAGGGTTTCCACCATCGATTTTTCACTGCTCCGCAACACCGACTTAATCTTAAACATCGCGGACTGATATTGCGCTTGCGTCGAAAGATCCGTGAATTTCTCCATCAGCTTTTCTGCGGTAATGAATGTACGTGCCTCCTCCTTCGTAAACATAACGGGAGGCAGGCGATAGCCATCCATGATCGAATAGCCTACGCCTGCCTCCCCGATAATAGGCACGCCGGCCTCTGCCAACGAGCTGATATCTCTGTATACGGTACGCAAACTTATTTCAAATCGCTCTGCGAGATCCTGAGCCTTTACAATCTTGCGGGATTGGAGCTGAATAAGTATGGCAGTGATGCGGTCAAAACGGTTCATTTATGGCTGGCTAACAGATTAGCCACAAAAATAAACTTATTGAACTGGTTCTCTCAAATTAAATGCCTCAGAAATCAATTCAAATGACCGGATGCGGTTTTCGTTGCTGTCAGCCATTGTGGAAATCACAATTTCATCCACATCGAAGTCGTTCGCGAGCTTAGTGAGCTGCTCTTTTACGTCTTCTTTTGTGCCGGAAACGATCCGTCCGCTATTGTATCGAATGCGTTCAAGCTCCCCTTCTGTAAATTTGTATTTCCTGACCGTTGCTACATCAGGGAAAGGACCGAATTTTCCTTTCTCAAACTCGATCAAGATGTAATCCATCATTTTGCGCATTTCCAGCGCCTTTTCCTCTGTTTCGCCGCAAAGCACAAATACGGAAAGCAGCGCGTGAGGCTCGGCATATTGGTCGGATGGGCGGAAATTCTTTCGGTATGTTTCAATTACATCCGGCTTCACGAAGCCATTAATAAACTTCGCCACGGCCAATCCCATTCCAAACCGTGCGGCAATGTTACTGCTGCCACCGCTTGAACTCAGGATCCACTGCATTGGGATCGTGGGCGATTGCGGAGCTGCGTAAATAAAGCCACGTTCCGTTCCTGCTGTATCCCGGAAGAAATGCTGCAAATGTTCCAACTGGCGCAAATAACTGCTTTCGCTGAAATCGTTGGAAGGATTTAATAAAGAGGATGTAATGCGGTCTGTGCCGGGCGCTCGGCCCATTCCAAGATCGATACGGCCTGGAAACAGCGTTTCGAGCATTCTGAAATTTTCGGCAACTTTCAATGCGCTGTGATTGGGAAGCATAATGCCGCCCGATCCGATGCGGATATGGTTCGTCGAATCGGCCAGTTTCACCATTAGTACTTCCGGCGTCGATCCTGCTATAAATGTTGAGTTATGGTGTTCCGAAACCCAGAAACGGGTATATCCGAGCTCTTCGGCGAGCTTTGCCGTGGCAATTGTTTCGTTGATGGCGTCTTGGACCGTAGCGCCCTGTCTTACAACAGATTGATCCAATACTCCCAGTTGTATATGCTTCATATGCGTGATGGCTATTTAAAAAAGAACACCGGCGTTACCTTTTGTATTCCTTTAAAACACATTTAAAATGCTTTCCTCATGGATAGCAACTCACATATGAAGGGTAAATATCGTGCCACCACGCCGGCCGCTGTTACTTATAAAACGCGCTCCCAATAAGTGGACCTGCCCAGCAGCGGAATTCCTACGTAGCCACGGATTTCCAGCTTTTCTTCTCTCAATTTCATCAGGCAGCTATATGTTTTTCCGCTCTTCGGGTCATACATTTTCCCGTCGGCCCAAATTCCCTCGCTAAAAATGAAGCTGTGTAGCAAGTCAATGTTCTGGACGCTTCTGGACCGGAGTTTTTCGTTTGTATTATTGACATCTTTTCGCTGCGTTTGCCCATCCGCTTCCATCAGCTTCAGTCCCCATATCAGTTTCCCTGAATAGGTTGTTCCTTCTTTATAAATTTCAATGCGTGTGTCTTTTTCTTCATTCACCCATTCTCCTAAAATTTTATCGCCAGGCCCTGTCTGTCCAAAAATGGCCGTAGTGAAAAGTGTAAAAAGTATTGTAAAAGTAATTTGATACATGGGATTTTAGGGAGATCAGCGGATGGTCTTGGATGATTAATGTCTTAAAATTATGCTAATTCAATAATAACCGAATTTTTGTAACCAAAACTAGATTTTCAGTGAATTTGTCATTTCAGCGTTCAGAAAGCATAGTTCTATGCTTGGTAATTTATCTAACAATGATAGATCCTATGGTTAACACTGATAGATCCCATGTTAACAAATTCGAACTGGAATTATTCATATTCTTGTCCGGAACTGCAAGGCACAATATACGACAGTTCGGTGATATCTAAAACTGAATTATTCCAAGACTTTGTACAGCCATTCGAGTTGACTCACCGGCATTACTATCAGTCAGATGTTGGTATATAATGCACTTTGATAATGTATGTACAAAAGTCGTGCTTGATAATTAACTGTTGGAAAACCCCGAACTAGTACGAAACAGATAGATGTTTTGTGAGTATATTCGAAGCAGCAAACCAGCCTGAATTTTTAAACATTTGGAAAATTTATCACCTATCCCTGAAAACGAAATGGAAAGGTTATTCAGCCTTTCTGATTTTGACCTCGATTACTCTGACCACCAGGATACGTTCAAGGATTTAGCCAAACTGGCCGCCAAAGTGACGGGAACTTCCATCTCGCTCGTCAACCTGATCGACTCCCTGACGCAATGGACGATTTCAAACTATGGTTTGGACCTGGATCAGATGCTTCGCGAAGAATCGGTATGTCAGTACACCATCATGGAGACTGAGCAGTTTGAGGTTGCAGACTTGTCAAAGGACGATCGTTTTAAGGATAAATTTTATGTGACCGGTGGCCCTAATGTCCGTTATTATTATGGTGTGCCGTTGAAAACCAGCAAAGGGCTGCAAATAGGTGCCTTATGCGTCCTGGATACGGAGCGGAAGGTGCTTGATCCCGAGAAAATTGAGTTAATGAAGATCATTGCTGATGAAATTGTCAGCAGGCTCAAAACGCACAAGGTGCTGGAAAATCTTCGGAATAAGCTTAATGAGGCTAAGCAAACCCAGAAAAAGGTGGCACACGACATTCGCGGGCCATTGGGCGGGATTGTAGGACTCGCGCAGATCATTAAAGACCAGGGCGAAGATAATCATATGGATGAAGTGCTGGAATTTGTAAACCTTATTCATAAAAGCGGCAATTCCATTCTTGATCTGGCTGAGGAAATTCTTGATTCACATAAGGAAAACAAGTCAGCCCCTTCCCAAAACGGGATTTTGGATAGCAACCGGTTTAATCTGGTTCTGTTTAAGGAAAAACTCCTGAAATTGTATGAGCCCCAGGCAAAGCACAAAAACGTCGTTCTAAGCATCACCACGAGCAGCCTGACCGAAAATGTAGCTTTTTCAAAAAACAAATTGCTTCAAATTACCGGTAACATCATTTCGAATGCCATCAAATTCACGCCGGTTGGCGGCACGATCACGGTGGACCTGAGATTGGCCATTACATTGGAAATGCCCACCCTCATCATTTCTGTGACCGATAATGGAGTGGGCATGACCGCGGATAGCATTCAGCAAATACTTGCCGGTAATGCGGCGTCCACGGGCGGAACGAGCGGCGAGCCAGGGTTTGGTTTCGGTTTAGCGCTGGTTAAGCATTTGATTGACAGTCTGGAAGGTGAAATGAAGATCCATTCAATCCTGGGAAAAGGCACAACCTTTGAAGTCAGGCTGCCTCAGAACATCTATTAATCCACAGGCCTGGACATTCTTTCTTCGAGCTGGTCCAATATGACCGGCCAGGCTTCCTGATGCTTATTTCTGGAAGCCTCATTGAGAAATCCTGCATGGGTAAGGCTCACAAATGTCCCATTTTCATGCGCAGCCAGCGAAACCGTCACCACCGTTTCCGCACCCTCCGTGCCGCCCTCGCCGGTTACCCAGGCCAATTCGATCCTTTCGTCTTCCTGTATGGTTAAGAACCGGCCATAGTGCGGATGCCTGATGCCTTCGAAGGAGGTTTCGAAATAAAATGGCGTGTTTGGTTCGGGCTTTCCCAGAAATGAACCTGGCGATGCAAACCAGAGATCGATTTGCTGCGTCCAGGCTTTGAAAACCTTTGCAACAGGCAATGCAATTCGTTTCTCGACCTTTAATCCCAAAGGACGGGAAGTTAGTTCGGGTGGGCAGATAACTACATTTTGAGATTCCATGACGCTAATTTTTTATGATGTGATATTTAAAAGCAATTAAACCGATTTGGAAAACTTCTTTTCAAGGCTCGTCATGACGCGTGTTGCCGTGAGGCCGTGCATCGCCACAGAAAGTAATACAATGAATGATACTGTTGACCAGAGCTCTTTGTCCATTAAAAATGTCTCCTTACTCAATGCAAATGCTAGATAATAAAAGGATCCGACGCCCCGGATTCCATAAAAACCAATGCCCATCCGTTCTTTGAAATGCAATTTTGTACCAATCAAAGCGATCAATGACGAAACCGGGCGTATGACCAGCAGGAAAAATAATGATAACAGCGCATACTGCCAGGTCAGATAATCAAGAATGCCATGCACCAGGCTGCCGCCGAAGATCAGCAACACAATGGCGACAAGAATGCGCTCTGTCTGGTCTGAGAAACTATGGAGATCCTTATGGAACTGGTGGTTCAGCTCGTAGTTCCGCATGGTTACAGCTGCCACAAAAACGGCCACAAAGCCATATCCGCCCAGCAATTCAACTACACCAAATACCGCCAGCGCCGCGGCCACCGCAATAAACCCATCATTAAGATCGATAGACTTGCGTTTTTCCGAAAAATTGAAAATCAGATAAGCCAGGATCCAGCCGAGCAGTAGGCCTAACCCGATTCCTGCAATAATTTTATAAACAAAGTCAATTCGAAACCAATCGCCTGCAAACTCGTCGAAGTTACCGGTGGCGGAACCTGCCAGCAATATCGCCAGCCAGGTAAACGGGAATGCCATACCATCATTCATTCCGGCTTCTGCAGTGAGCGAAAAGCGAACCTGGTCTTTCACTTGCTCCATAGGCGGCCCAACTTGCACATCGGCTGCCAAAACAGGATCAGTAGGCGCTAAAACCGAACCCAGCAGCAATGCAGAGGCAAGGTCGAATTGCAAAAAATAATAAGCGATGAAAGTAACGGAAGCAATGCATAGCACCATTGTGATTGTAAGCATCCGAAACGGAACAGCCCAAGCCCTGAATGAGAATGGTTTATCGATCTTCAAACCGGTGCCCATCAGGGAAATCACGACGACCATTTCGGTCAAATGAATGGTCTGTACATTGAATATGATGGGATTAGGATTGGGAAGGACATCCAGGAACTCATAAACGATGACACCCAAGGCGACAAAGACCACTGAGTCAGAAATTCCGGTTGTTTTCGTAAATGAAGGCATCCAGGCCATTCCGAGCACCGCTATCCCAATGATCGTAATCGTAATGATGTAGCTATCCATATACCGAATGGCTTAAAAACCATGCCTTTGCATTGAAAAATTGTTTTGTACGCCAGACCTTACCATTTTTACCGCTTCAAAGAGGTGTTTGTTTAAAAAAGATATTTTGAAACTATATAAAGGATTGGTTGCCGCAACGGTTGAGGCATTGCAGCACATATTTGTTAAAAATCGCCAGGCTGACCGCGTTGTAGAGCAGCTTTTGAAATCGAACAAAAAGTGGGGCGCACGGGATCGCGCTTTTATCGCGGGTAACACTTATGAGATCGTGCGCTGGTGGCGGCTGATCAAATTTGCCGCGGATATTGAGAAAGTATCTGATCCTGAGGAGTTTTGGAAAGTTGTGGGCGTCTGGCAAATTGTTAAACCCATCCATCTTCAAACGGAAGATGATGGCCAACTTCCCGAATGGCCCGAATTTGAGGACATTCATGCTGAAAGTGTATTGGCCAGATATGAGGAAGGATTAACCGTTCGAAAAATCGCGCAGTCCGTTCCCGATTGGATTGACGCCATCGGCGTTGCGGAACTGGGCGAGGCATGGGATGCAGAGCTGGCCGCTTTGAACCAGCAGGCGCCTGTTGTGATCCGGGTAAATACATTGAAATCAAATGTTGATGCGGTTAAGGAGGTTTTTGGACAAGACTGCGCATCAGAAATAGCCGGCATTCCCGATGCGCTCGTTTTGAAAAAGCGCCAGAACATATTAAATCACGATGCTTTCAAACAGGGGTTTTTTGAGGTTCAGGACGCTGGTTCACAACTCATAGCGCCCTATCTGGACATTCACCCCGGATTAAGCGTCATTGACGCTTGTGCGGGTGCGGGCGGGAAGACGCTGCACATTGCGTCGCTGCTGCAAAATGAAGGTTCTATTCTGGCCATGGACGTTGAATATCACAAGCTGCTTGAACTCAAAAAGCGGGCCGACCGAAATGGTGTAAAAAACCTGGAAACCATGCTAATTTCATCTGACAAGCTCATTGAAACGCTTGCGGGAACGGCGGACAGGCTGCTGCTCGACGTTCCGTGTTCTGGATTGGGTGTGCTAAGAAGGAACCCCGATTCCAAATGGAAGCTTAAACCGCAATTTTTAGAAGAGATCAAAAAAGTCCAGTGGCAGATTCTCAACCAATACAGCCAAATGGTGAAACCCGGCGGCAAGATGGTTTATGCCACATGCAGCGTGCTTCCTTCCGAATCCGAGGATCAGGTAAAACGATTCATGAAGGCCAATAAACGGGAATGGAAATTCATTTCAGCGCATCGTACTTCCGTCGCCAGCGATGGCACGGATGGATTTTATATGGCTTTATTGCAAAAGAAATAGGGGTAATGTTGTAAGGCACGGTTTTTTGCGAAGTCCAGGCAAATAAAACTGAACATTATGAAATCCCAGACAGAAAAACGGGAAGAAAGGCTCGACGACGAAACTGTCGACAGACAACCCAGACAGCAGCCTGTGCCAAGTTATGGTGAACCAGGTCAAATGGGTCCCATGAACCCGACACCGGATGTGCCAGGCGCTGATGCGCCCGAGGTAAGCACCGGAAACCGATTCAATACCGACGAGCCTGCGGAGGAAACCGATGAGCGGGAAGTAGGGGATATCGAGTCTGAAAATCCATGATATCAGCTGCCCTAATCAGCTTCTTGATCGCTACAAAAATGGGGTTGTAACATTTCCCATTTTTGTAGTTTAATTTCTCTTCCCCAACCACAGTATGGTGTTCAATATCAATTGATTCTGAGTGGGATTATCAAAAGTGAATGAGAGCTCTTTGTCTGTTTTGTTCTCATAGTCAATGTCATTGTGTCCCATATTCATGTACACCATCTTGTATTTTTTGTTGCTCCAAACAACCGGATAATAGCCGCTATGCCAGATTTCGTGCTGCTTAGGGCCAGTTCCTAACGGAAAACTCGCCGGATCAATGGATAGCAGAATTTGAATGTCCGAGTTTGCTTTCAGATCCTTTTCCCAGCGATACCATTCATTAGGCGAAGCTTTGAATGTTGCAGGCAACGCTTTGGTAATGTCACTTTTAGAATCTTCAACTTTCAAGATAGCCGACGTTGGCCGCCACGTATTGCTCTTATACTGGCCTGAACCAAGAAAATCATTGTGATACCAATCCCAGTTTTGCGGGTATGCGGAAGGCGTTAATGCAAATGCGGAAAAATGAAATCCCAGCCAGCCGCCGCCGTTTTGCATATAATTTTGAAAAGCGTCACGCTGCGCAGGCGTTTCAGGCCTTGTGTCAAGAAATAAAACAACCTGATAGTCAGCAAGAAAGTCGGCGTTCAGGTTATTCCAATTGCTCGTTGTATCGTAGGTAAAGCTGTTCTGCCTGGCCATTTCAGATAAGCGCCTATTAGCTTCTCCCACAAAGCTTATATGTGCTTTATCATTTTTTCCTGTAAAGAATGCAATGACTTTGAATGGTGACTGAGCCCGGGAAATGAATGGTGTCAATGTCAGAAGCAACAAAAGCGAAATGACTACAATTCTGCTCAGCAATTTCATAAAAACGGGCATAGGTTAGGAAAGTTAAAGGCACTAAATCTACGAATATCTGCTTTATTTGCGGAAAGAATTTCACAAAGTCGATTTAACGAATAGCCCGTTCTAAGCCATGAATTTCCCCTATATAGCCCAGCAAACGTCCATTTCAGAGAAACAGGTTCGAAATACCATTCAACTTTTCGAGGAAGGCGCGACGCTGCCGTTCATTTCCCGATACCGGAAAGAAGCCACGGGCGGGCTGGATGAGGTGCAGATCGGAGCAATCAGGGACGCGTGGCAAAAACAGCTGGAAGTGGAAAAACGACGCGAAGCCATTTTGAAAAGCATTGAAGAACAGGGAAAACTTACTCCCGAACTTCGCAAGCAGCTGGCGGGCGTTTTTACAATGGTTGAACTGGAAGACATTTATCTTCCCTACAAACAAAAACGAAAAACGCGTGCAGGGATCGCTATCGAGCGGGGACTTGAACCGCTGGCGCAACTCGTTTTTACAGGTAAAGAGCCGGATCCGGAGCGAAAGGCAGCGTCGTTTGTGAATGATCAGGTTCCGACCGCGGATGATGCATTGCAAGGAGCCCGGGACATTATCGCTGAGTGGATCAATGAAAATCAGGACTCACGGACGCGCATTCGCAATCTTTTCCAGCGAGGCGGCATCATTACTTCGAAGGTTAAAAAGAAAAAAGAGGAAGAAGGCGTCAAATACCGTGATTATTTTGATTTCTCCGAGCCATTGTCACGCATTCCCTCACACAGGCTTCTTGCGATCCGCCGTGGAGAAGAAGAGGGGATCCTGAATGTGACGATCTCGCCGGATGAAGATCAGGCCATTGAAGCACTGGATCGCCTTTTCCGCAAAGGTCCGCCAGCCGTCCTTACGCAAATGGAACTTGCGATTTCCGACAGTTATAAGCGACTTCTAAAACCATCCATTGAAACAGAATTTGCCAATCTTTCAAAAGAGAAGGCGGATATCGCTGCTATACAAGTATTTACCGAAAATCTGCGGCAATTATTGCTCGCATCACCGCTCGGGCAGAAAAACGTGCTCGCTATTGATCCAGGTTACCGGACAGGCTGCAAGGTTGTGGTGCTCGATAGCCAGGGAAATCTGGTTGCCGATCTTGTAATTTATCCCTTTGACAAACCCAGTGAAGCAAGCGCCAAGATTTCTGACCTGATCCAGAAATGGAAAATCGATGCGATCGCCGTGGGCAATGGCACGGCCGGAAGGGAGACGGAGGACTTTGTACGAAGGCTCTTGACACAGGCAGGGAAGTCGGAGGTGGTTGGCTTGTTCATGGTTAGCGAACAGGGCGCTTCGATTTACTCGGCGTCGGATGTGGCGCGGGAAGAATTTCCGGATAAGGATGTGACCGTTCGAG
This sequence comes from Dyadobacter sp. CY347, assembly GCF_021502655.1. Lineage (GTDB taxonomy): Bacteria > Bacteroidota > Bacteroidia > Cytophagales > Spirosomataceae > Dyadobacter. The sequence goes on along the minus strand of NZ_JAKFFT010000011.1, from coordinate 66,868 downwards.
GCTCTGTATCCATCGGCCGCCGTTTGATGGACCCGCTTGCAGAGCTGGTTAAAATCGATCCGAAATCGATTGGGGTTGGTCAGTATCAGCACGATGTGGACCAGAATTCATTGCGAAATGCTTTGGATACAGTCGTGGAAAGCTGCGTAAATTCCGTAGGCGTAAATCTCAACACGGCAAGCAAGCATCTTTTGCGCTATGTTTCTGGCCTGGGAACGTCCCTGGCGCAGAATATCGTGGATTTTCGGGCTAAAAATGGTGACTTCAAATCACGGCAACAATTATTGAAAGTTCCTCGTCTCGGATCCAAAGCATTTGAACAAGCAGCTGGCTTCCTGCGTATTGAAAATGGGGCTAACCCATTGGATAATAGTGCTGTACATCCTGAGCGCTATGATGTTGTCGCTCAAATGGCCAAAGACTTGGGTTCAAATGTGAAAGATCTCATTCAAAAACCTGAGTTAAGGAAACAGATCAAACCAGAAAAATACATTTCGGACTCAGTTGGGTTGCCAACATTAAAAGACATTCTTTTGGAACTCGAAAAACCGTCGCGCGACCCGCGGGAGGGCATGAAGAAATTTGAGTTTGATAGTTCTGTCCGGAAACCGGAAGATTTAAAAGTAGGTATGGTGTTGCCTGGCATTGTTACCAACATTACCGCATTCGGCGCATTTGTTGACGTGGGTGTGAAACAGGATGGACTCGTTCACGTTTCGCAAATGGCGGATAAATTTATCAAAGATCCCAACGAAATTGTGAAGTTGCAGCAGATTGTTAGTGTGAAAGTGACTGAGGTCGATTTAGCAAGAAAGCGCATTGCACTCAGTATGAAAGTATAGAAATGCTAAGCCAATCCGGTTTGAATTCCCCCGGATTGGCCATTTGCTAATGCATTATAGGACGTGTTTCCGTTCTCCTTCAAGGATTCGCTTAATATCTCCCACGACTTTCATCCAGTTCGCTTCCGCCGCCACCACCGCTTCATCCGTTTCCAGATTGTCCTGCGTAATGGTTAGTGTGGTTTCATCGTCATAGTCTGAAATGTGATAGGTCACATGCGCATAATTGTCTTCAAAATCTTCGGTGCCGGAAAGCGGGCTCCAATATGAGAAGCTAAGCACGCGCTCGGGAATAATTTCCAGGATCGTCCCTTTGTCCTCATAAGGTGTGCCATCCCAAACACCCTTGTAGGTGATCGGGCTGCCAACTTGCCAGTCAGAATACACTTCCGCGCCGTACATATATTGTTTAACAATTTCTGGATCTATCAACGCCTTCCAAACGGACGAAGGGCTGGAATAGATGGATGTGGATGTCGTTGCAATCAGTTTTCTGTTCATATTTTTGCAATTAGGTCATGCCAAAACATAGAGAAAATCATGCCAAGAATGCATTATTTGGTCTGGTACGCGTATTTTAGCGTATGTAGCTTATACAAAATCTATATCACGTGCAAGAGTTATATTTCAAACAAAATCTTCCCATTTCACTCGATGAAGCCTGGTCGTTTTTCTCTAATCCAGCTAATTTAAAGGAGATTACCCCGGCCAAAATGGGCTTTGTTGTGACTTCCAGGCATCATGGCGGTGAAATGTATGCGGGACAAATCATCCGTTACATCGTTAAACCCGTGCTCGGCATTCCGCTAAAATGGTGCACCGAAATCACGCATGTGGCTGATAAACAGTATTTTGTAGATGAGCAACGCTTTGGGCCTTATGCATTCTGGCACCATCAGCACCGGTTCACATCCATCCCGGAAGGCGTAATGATGGAAGACATCCTGAATTACAAGGTTCCCTTTGGTTTTCTTGGAGACATTGTCAATGCGCTTTTTGTGAGAAATGAGGTCAATCAAATCTTCGAATATCGCCGCAAAATCCTCACAGAACGCTTCGGAAGCTAGAAATTATACTGAACACGGCAAGTGAAAAGGTCGTCGGACACATCCGTTTCAAATCCTTTTAAAGCGGATTTTTCGTTTCTGACAAAATCATAATAGAATATGAATTTGAGCGATTCATTCGCTGTATAAACATATCCCATTCCGATCGTGTCATAACGCAGGTCAGCCTTGTTGAAACCCCTGGCGTCCGTCAATTCGGTGCCGGAAACGCGTTTGTTCGGATCGTACCAGTCGTATTTCATGACAAACTGATGTTCCAGACTGCCCAAATGCTGTAAAAAATAGAAGTAGGCGCCATCGAAATTCCGGGTATACAGCGGATCTTTTGTCCCGTTCGTTACTGGATAAACGCCGGGTGTCTCACTGCTGGCAAATGTCGCAGTCTGATCGCCGCGAATGTATTCCAGCCGGAATTCTGTTTCGCCTTTTCTGTTCGGGAAGGAGATTTGAAAATCGGCACCGGCGTAGTTCCGTGGCGAAACTTTGTTCAGATTTCCCGCCGCTGAGTCACGGACCATTGCATATTCACCTGCATCGGCCCTTGTGCGATATATAACGGGCGACTGGCTGGTTATTCCGCCGGCATAACCGGAAATGGCCCCGGAGACAATGGCTCCACCCAATGCGCGCACATTTGAAGGTTTTACACTCAACCGGCCGATGATGTCTTTGTGACTGTCATAATCCATTGGTCCCGACATTCCCTGACCGTTGAAAACGCCCACATCGAGTTTAAGCTTTTGCCGCCATTCAACTGATTTCCGGCTGGTCACTGTCAGCATTGCGCCGATATCCCTTTCCGTCCGCATGAGGATCTGAGACATTCTTCCCCGTTCCGGCGTTTCCCGGTTGGCCGAAGAAAGGTTTACCTCATAGCCAAATGGCCGTGCGAACATTCCGGTAGTCAGCGCGAAAATTTTGAATTTGTTTTCATAAAACCTGCCCCAGAAATCCCGGATGGCCACCCCGCGCTCAGTCCCGTCGAACTGGAAAACGAAGTATGAAGTCGGCTCGCTTTTCTCATTTAAATGCGCATAATCTACACGAAGCCGACCCCGACGAAGCATAAAGCGATTGTTGGCCTGCGCCGAAAAATTACCACCGCCATATGTTTCCGCACCCTTCTTTGCAATGTATTGGAATTGTGGCTGAATATATCCGCTGATCCGTACGCGATTGTAGCGCTCGTAAATGGACAACATTCCTTTTCCCATCTGGTTGGTGGTGTCCACCAGGTCCATCAGGAACCGCTGTGAGTAGGCCTGCGAGTTGCTTAATAAGGCAAGAACAAATAGTAAGCCGGTAATGCGGTATTTCATTGGAACGAAGTTGGTGTCAGCAAATGGGCTACAAAGAACTTTATTTTTCCGCTAATAATCCCGCCTCAGCGTCATAACTTTTCATCTGATCCGGCCTTTGTTCTTTTGGTTTTTATAGGAAGGTAGAGAGATTTTTAATGCAAATCCAAAGATAATCCATTTTGTGTATTTCTAAGAAGCAGAAGTCATCAAGCTTGTAAATAAGTTATATACATTTAAAACCTTGTAAAAGATCTAATCATATCGAACTAATATAAAGTTTAATACTAACATTAGGATATAATAATATTAAATATAAATTACTTTTGATAAGTATAATACTTTTAAATAAATTTATTCGTATAGATAGGCCTAAATGAAATGGCCTAATATTTCATATTTTACATTTAGAACTATCTATACAAATCTGACGTGTTAAAATTCAGTAAATGAGCTAGTAAGCCACTGTAAAACGTTCGTTAATATGTTTTGGATTTTCGATCTCATCAACAACTGCAACAGATAGATCTTCTACTGAAATGATACTTCTACCATTTTCATTGAACACTGGTGTATCGAGCGAAGTCCGGTATGCGGCTGTTCTCTTGCCTGAGGTACCCGGATGCATCTCGATTGCCGGACTCAAATACGTCCAATCCAATTCACTTTCAGCTTTGATCTCACCCTGGTACTTGCGTGCTGCTCCTGCCCCTGCTTTGTATTCTTCCGGGAATTCGGGTGTGTCGATTAGTTGCAATCCGGGGGCAACTTCAAGGCTTCCGGCACCGCCGATTACGAGAAATCTTTTTACGCCTGCCTGCTTCACACCGGACTGAATGGATGCAGCTCCTCTGAGATATTCGTCGTAAATATCCGGATTGGTCCAGCCAGGATTATAAGCGCTGACAACGGCATCGACGCCTGCAACGGCTTTCGCCACTTCTTCGGTGTTGAGAACGTCTGCTTGTCTGGCAATGATTAAGTCGTTGTCGGACGGGATCTTTTCAATGTTCCTGGCGATGGCTACAACTTCGTGGCCACGGGAAATGAATTCTTGTAAAAGCGGGGCGCCTACAAATCCTGTTGCGCCGATTAATGCTACTTTCATTCTTGGGGTTTGATTTAAAATGGTGATTGATTGAGATTGTAAATGGGGGGTGTTTAAGCTATTTAACTGGTTAAGTTTTCGGGTGTACAGTCTCGAAATTACGGCAAAAATCTGCCAGCGATTTCTTGCTTAAACTGCCCCGTAATGCAAGCTCTGCCTCGGTGTAAAGTTCATCCAGATAGCCATTGATTTGACGCCCTACACGGCACTTGGGATTGGGTGCATTGATGCCCTTTCCAAGCAGATCATTCTGCCGTACCGCATCATAAATTTCAGACATGAAAATCGATTCAGCGGGCTTTGCAAGTTGGCTGCCGCCAGCCTTACCTTCCTTGCTGATGACCAGGCCACGCGCCCGAAGGTTGCCAAGCTCCTTGCGCACAAGCACAGGATTAATGTTGATGCTGCCCGCCAAATACTCAGACGATATCCATTCTTCCTCCTCAAAAGCGAGTAAGGAAAGGATATGAACAGAGATCGCAAAACGTCCATTATTCATTTACTGTAATGATTAATATTACAGTATAAAGGTTGAAAATTTGCAATTGAGACGCAAGAAAAAAGATGGATTTTTATTTTATCCAGTTTATGACGTCTTGGTTAATGCTGCGGGATTCTAGATAAATAACTGTTAATCAATTACTTAATAATTAATACATTTAATAAGTATAATATTACTTAACATTACATAAGTACTAAACATTAACTACTATTTAAATATAAGAATTTATAAAAAGTATTATATGATTTGTATGTAGACTTAGTATTGAGAATTCATCATGACAAATACATTTAGTACTTTTTATAAATAAAATTAGTACTTAAAAATCTATACATTATATACATCTTAATATTTAGTAATGTAGTTAATGTATCATACATATCGATATGCCGGAATGTATCCAGCATATCGAATGTATACTTCTTTCGAATGTTATGGAGCTTTATTTGAGAATTGTCAAACCGCCTTTATACGATTTTTTGGTGTACTGAACGACGTAGTAGTAATAGCCTTGTGAGATGCTGGTGGGGCACCAGTTTTTGCGGATTTTAGAGTAATAAACCTGCTTGCCCCAACGGTTAAAAATTGTCACATCTTTGAACTGATTTACGCAATTGTCGGCGGGCAAATGTTCCAGAACAAAGCAGTCATTTTTGCCGTCGCTATTGGGCGTAATGACATTCGGGAATTCGGGCGCGACATCCGAAGTATCGTCTTTCACGATGACCTTCACAGTCGTTGTATCCGTTGCAGCGGCGCAGCTCTTATCCTGGGTAATGAAGTCGATCAGGAAGGTTCTCTCGGACTGGCCTTCGAGCATCGTGCATTCGGGTGACCAGGCGTAGGGAGAAGTTACTTCTTTCACGCCGGTTTTATTGGCGAACTTCATCCCGGCATCGGCAATGCTGAATCCGCGCCCGGCGGCGGCGAGGCTGATGGTGTTTGTATCGGGATCTGTGGCCAGCACATCAAAAACGATTTCGTTACTGGCTCCGATGGTGTAAATGACCTCTGGTGTGGCGAGCGATGTTTCAACCAATGGCGGGGTGTTAGGCGATTCATCAACAATAAAATATACAGGCTTCGAAACGGCCAGCGGATTTCCGACACAGCGCATGTCCTCCACTTTGAAATCCACGGCGAGTGTGTCGCCTTTCTTCGCATTACAGGGCGGCGTCCATTTGAATGTCTGCTGAATCTGCGCTTTACCGCTGATGGCTTTAAAATCCATTGCCATATCCACCATATTGAAATCCTGCCCGCGGCCGGAGAGGGCAATGCTGTCGCGATCGATGTCTTTTCCGTACACTGTGAAAACAACAGGCACGCCGGCGGTGACATGCACAAACTGGCCGGGTAGGGAAGTGGTTACCTCAGGCGATTTGTTGCCGCTGCTTTCGCGGCGGATCAGGATGCTCAGCGTGTCTATCAGCGGGACCGGGCAGCTTTCATCCTCTGCGATCAGTTCAATCTTGATCGGGCGCTGGTCGTAGGTTACGAAGCACTCGTCCAGGCATACTTCAAATTTCAATGTGTCGTTGGCGATTTTGGTCCTGAATTCCGCCGGCAGGATCGTAAAATAGTCTTTGGAATGGTTAATAGCGCGGCCATTAATACGGATGATCTGATTGATCGTGGGATCTGTGACCATCACTTCGAAGCAGTTCGGGTCGCCTTCTTTGACGGTAATGATTTCGTTCTCTGTATAATATGTGTTTTTCCCTTTTGGTTTAAACAACAACTTCGGCGCATCCATTTTGGGACAATCAACGACTTTGAGCTGAAAATCACGGGTAAGGCTTCCGATTTTAACACCATTTCTAAATTCATCCACCTGCACAGCAAACACATACAACCCGACATTGCCGGGTGTAACGGACAGCATTCCCGTTTTAGGATTCACAGTTAATGGTTTGGGGCCAGGGATAATATTAGCTTCTGATATACCCGGCAGCCACGTGAGTCGCGGATAATTGGACGAACCTCTGGCTTCCACGCTCGGATTGGCTTTGTCAGAAAACCCCTGCATCGGTGTGATCAACTTGTAAGTCAGGCTGTCGCCGTCAGCGTCCTTTCCTCCAAAATCGAAGAAAAACGGGGAGTTTACGCAGGCATAATCGCCTTTGATCGCAGGGAAAACAGGGGAGGAGTTTTTAAAATTTGCATTGTTTTTGAAAAGCGGCGGAAATTCCAGGTAAAAAAGGCTTCCTGCATCGCCAGGTGCCTGAATGTTTGTAATAGTCCCGTTTCGGCAGCAGCGGTCCCAAACCATATAATAGCCCTGCGGATCGCTGAAATCGGTTGGTTCCAGCCGCAATGGCAGGCTGTACGTGATCATATATGTTTCGAGCGACGATATTCCACACTGCGGATTAGCATAGGTGACCGATTTTCGTTCTATTTTTGGGGCCTGAAGATAACCGATCGGTTGATTGTCGCGTTTTCTGAAGACGTAAATGTTGACAAAAGGATCCTCAGCGCCGGGATTGCCATTGAGGGCATCAAAATACATCGTAAGGCCGATGTTATAATTATAATAATTGTTCGGATTTTCAGTGATAAAAAGCTGACCGCCAACGATATGGGTTGCATAAGTTTTGGAAAAGGCAAACAGCATCAGCATGAACAAGATATACCGTTTTTTCATGGCTTGATAAGGGAGTAGAATTTATCCGATAGGATTTGGAATTAGAAATTTAAAAAAGAAATATGGTTAAGAATATCAAGTATGAATACGTTGAAATTACCGATTTTGCGGCAGAAGGCAAATGTATATTTAAATCAGAAGACGGCGTAATTTTTGTAGAAGGAAATGTGGCTCCCGGTGACATAGTTGATTTGCAAGTTGTTAAAACCAAGAAAAAATTAAAGGAGGCGATCGTTACGAAGATCCATTCCAAGTCGCCTCTCAGGACAGACCCATATTGCCTGCATAACGTTGTATGCGGGGGCTGCAAATGGCAACATATTGCTTACGAGCATCAGCTTAAATTCAAAAGACAGCAGGTTGTTGATCATTTTCAGCGGATCGGGCACATTAAGGATGTGCGCATTAACGAGATTATCGCAGCGCCAAAAACGGAATATTACAGGAACAAGCTTGAATTTACTTTCTCAAACTGGCGCTGGCTTACCCAAGACCAGATGGATTCCGGTGCAACATTTACGAAGCACGCGCTCGGTTTCCACGTTCCCAAGCGTTTTGACAAAATTTTTACCGTAGACCATTGCCATCTCCAACCGGATCCTTCAAACACGATCCGCAATTCCCTGCATCATTTCGGCGAGTTGCACAACATTCCTTATTACGACGTCCGCTTCAATAGGGGAACGCTCAGGAACCTGGTTGTGCGAACGGCCAATTCGGGCGATGTGATGGTGATCGTGCAATTTGGCGAGCAGAATGATGAAGCCATTGAGCAGGTGATGCAGTATTTGCACAAAACGCACAGCGAAATCACTTCGCTGAATTACATTGTGAATTTGAAGGGAAACGATTCTTATCAGGACCAGGAAGTGATCCATTATGCAGGGGAAACGACGATTCGGGAGACGATGGAAGATCTGACTTTCCTTGTTGGCCCAAAATCCTTTTACCAGACTAATTCCGAGCAGGCTTACCAGCTTTTCAGCGTAGCAAGGGAATTTGCTGGTCTGACAGGCAACGAATCGGTTTATGACCTTTACACAGGAACCGGAACCATTGCCAATTTTGTAGCGCGCCGGGCCAAAAAAGTGGTTGGTGTAGAATATGTAGACGCCGCTGTGCAGGACGCGAGGAAAAACTCTGAACTCAACGGCATTACGAATACATCTTTTTTCGCAGGAGATATGCGCGGCATTATGAATGAAAGTTTCCTGCAAGAGCACGGAAGGCCGGACGTCATCATTACCGATCCGCCACGCGCCGGAATGGATCAGCCCGTCGTAGAAACGATCCTGAAAGCAGCACCCGACCGCATTGTGTATGTAAGCTGCAACACAGCTACGCAAGCACGCGACCTTGCTTTGATGACAGGTGATTATGAAGTGACAAAGGTGCAGCCGGTAGATATGTTCCCGAACACGCACCATGTGGAGAATGTGGCGTTGCTGGTGCGGCGCGTTCCTGTGGTCTGACTTCGGCTCCGCTCAGTCTGACAGTAGCGTACTGCTATTGTCAAACTGAGCGAAGCCGAAGTCCCTGTCAGCCTGAGCGGAGCCGAAGTCCTTGTCAGATGAGCGGAGCCGAAGTCCTTGTCAGACTGAGCGGAGCCGAAGGTCAGAACGGCGGCTCGCTATCGGGGCCTTTGTAATCAAAATTACTCAGGTCATTTGCCCTGCTTCTCAGCGTTCCGCCTGCGGGAGCGGGCTTGCTCTGGCTTTCGAATGATGCGATCGGATTTGTGGTTGGGATCGGGCGGTCTACGGAGAATGGTGCTGGTGTGAATTGCGAGTCTAGGTCGGTGAATTTGGTGTATTTTCCAATAAACCTTAACTGAACTGTATCCAATGATCCTGCCCGGTTTTTGGCAACGATGACTTCACCGATTCCTGCAACAGAATTTCCCGATTCATCTTCTGTAATACCGTAGTATTCAGGACGATATAGGAAGAGAACCATATCAGCATCCTGCTCGATCGATCCTGATTCCCTTAAATCTGAAAGTTGCGGTCTTTTTTCACCGCCACGCGTTTCAACGGCCCGGCTCAGCTGCGATAGTGCGATAACCGGCACATCAAGCTCTTTTGCAAGGTTTTTAAGCGAACGCGAGATCATGGCAATTTCCTGTTCCCGGTTTCCTGCCCCTTTACCACCCGTATCCCCGGTCATTAACTGAAGATAGTCAATCACGATCATTTGAATGTCGTGCTGGGCTTTCAGACGGCGGCATTTTGCACGCAGTTCGAGAATGGATAGGGCAGGGGTGTCGTCAATGTAAATGGGCGCATTGGTAAGCCGATGGATGCGGTGGTGCAATTGCTCCCATTCGTGCGGCGCGAGACTTCCCTTCCGGATCTTTTCACTATCAATCTCAGCCTCAGCAGAAATCAAACGATTAACCAGCTGAACCGAGGACATCTCGAGCGAAAAGATCGCAACAGGCATATTAAAGTCCACGGCGGCGTTACGGAGCGAAGAAACGACAAATGCCGTTTTTCCCATACCCGGACGAGCCGCGAGGATCATTAGTTCCGTTTTCTGCCAGCCGGACGTCAGTCTGTCCAGCGCGCTGAAGCCGGATGGAACACCGGTAAGGCCGTCCTTATTATTCTTTTTCTGATCGAGTTCTGCCAGTGCCTGACGCATCAGCGCACCCATATCAGCATAATTTTTCTTAATGTTGGATTCAGAGATCTGAAACAGGCTTTGTTCGGTTTTGTCCAAAAGCCTGAAAACGTCCGTAGTATCTTCAAAAGCTTCGCGCTGGATTTCCGACGCGACTTTGATCAGCTCGCGTTTGATAAAAGCCTGTGAGATAATGCGTGCGTGGAATTCAATGTTGGCGGCGGAGTTGACCTTTGAAGTCAGCTCCATAATGTACTGCGCCCCGCCGATCAGTTCGAGCTCTCCCGTACTGCGTAGTTTGGAAGTGACCGTAAGCATATCAATCGGCTCCGAATCAGCAAAAAGCGTGATGATCGCGGTGTAGATCCGGACGTGCGCTTCTTTATAAAAACTGTCCGGCCGGAGAATGTCGGCAACGGCTGTAAGCGCATCCTTTTCAATCATCAATGCACCCAAAACGGCCTCTTCCAGGTCTACCGCCTGAGGAGGTAACTTGCTGAATGTTTGATCATTAGCAGGTGTTCTTGCGCCTATGGGCTTGCGCCCCTGATTGCTTTGTTTTGAGCCTGATTTCGAGAAATTGCCGGATGCCTTGTCGTTTTCCATGTTACTACAAAGTTAAGGAAAGCATGACCGGTACGAAAGCAGGAAAGGGTAAGTTCGGGCAAATATTTTTTTTCAGGAAACGATCATTTTTGTCCGGCTCTGATAATGAAAGAGTTGGTCAAAATATGTTCATTTTTCGTTTCTAAATATCAAATCTTAATTGTATTTCTCATCTTTTGTATTACAATTGTTCGTTATTATTACTAAATTTTAGAACAAATAGCGAAACACTAAACTTTAATTCATTTGCTGGAAAAAATCATCACGCTCGAGGACGTTTCAATGGTTGATTTTTTGGGTATTCACAATGCGAATATCAAGGAAGTTGCAGCCGCTTTCCCTGGAAGCAAAATTATTTCACGCGGAAACGAGATCCGCATTCAGGGCACTGCTCCTGAGATTATCCGTATCACCGATGTAATGGATTCATTAATAGCCCATTATCAAAAATACGGCAAGGTTACCAATGACAATGTTAAAGGTTATTTAAATGGCGTCGTAAAATCGCCGGTTGCGAGTGCGGAAGATGATGCGGATGTGATCATTTACGGCAATAAGGGGCTGGTTGTAAAGGCCAAAACGCCAAACCAGAAGTTGCTGGTGGAGCAGGCAGAGAAGTTCGACCTCGTGTTTGCAGTAGGGCCGGCCGGAACCGGGAAAACGTACACCGCCGTGGCCATTGCCGTGCGGGCATTGAAGAACAAGGAAGTCAGAAAGATTATTATAACACGCCCCGCGGTTGAGGCAGGCGAAAACCTGGGTTTTTTGCCGGGTGATTTAAAAGAAAAAATTGACCCATATCTCCGCCCGATCTACGACGCGCTGGACGATATGATTGCGCCGGAAAAACTCAAACTGTATCTGGAAAGCCGCACGATTGAAATCGCACCGCTGGCTTATATGCGCGGACGGACATTGAACAATGCATTCATTTTGCTGGACGAGGCGCAGAATACCACGCCCATGCAGATGAAAATGTTCCTGACCCGGATGGGCCCGAGTTCCAAGGCGATCATTACCGGCGATAAATCCCAGATTGATTTACCTAAAAATTTAAAATCAGGGTTAATCGATTCATTAGCAGTCCTGAAAGGGATCAAAGGGATCAGTTTTGTTGAGCTGGATGGTTCCGATGTGGTGAGACACCGTTTGGTAAAAGATATCCTGGCAGCTTATGATAAAGCCGAGCAGTAAATTTCTGCTGACCATTTTACTGTTGATTATCTCCAAAGCGTTCGTGCTGGCGCAGGACAGCGATGCGTTGCTGAAACGCTGCGCCAGCACTGAACTGGACGCTTTGACCATCTCCAAATTTCCGGCTTTGCAAAACTTGCGGATCAAGTCGGAGGAAGCTATTCAGAAAAGGATTAAGGCCAATCGGGCTTCATTACGGACCCATGCTGATGAAGTCGTAACAATTCCGGTTGTGGTGCATGTGGTTCATAGTGAAGAGGATATGACCATTGGCGGGCAGAGCAATGAGAACATTACAGATGCCCAGATCCAAAGCCAGATTGACGTTTTGAACGAGGATTATGGCAATACATCTGGTTATAAAGGTTACTATACAGATTCCCTGGGCGTCGATACGCGCATCCGTTTTAAGCTGGTGACCGTTTTGCGGACCTATAATGAAAAAAGCCAGTTTAGCCCGATTACCGAAGCGGACGACCTGGCCGAAATTTCGGCTGCCTGGGCAACCAGCCGTTATCTTAATATCTGGGTTTGCAGGCTTGCTGACCGTTATTTGGGGACTTCTCAATTTCCCGTCGTTACCGAGGTAAATGATCTTACTACGGGGCTTGCCACTTCCGAAGATGAGGCATTGAAAGCATTAACCGATGGGGTCATTATCGACTTCCGTTATTTTGGAAGGAATTCACCTGCTATTACCAGCTCTATTTACAATCTGGGCCGCACTACAACGCATGAAGTAGGACATTGGCTCGGGCTCATCCACATTTGGGGTGACCGGAATTGCGGGACTGACCATTGCGAGGACACACCAACAGCCTTTACCAAAAACGAAACAACAGATATTTCCTGCACGCCTGTGTTTTCTGAATGTCGTGGTGTTACGACCAGGAATATGATTGAAAATTACATGGATTACTCCCCCGACGGGTGTATGAGTGTATTCACCAACGACCAGAAAGAGCGCATGCACGCCGTGCTCGAACTCAGCCCGCGACGGGCCAAATTGGTTGAATATTCAAAAATTACAGGGGACGATATGTTAGTGGAATTGTATCCCAATCCGGTGAGTGAGACATTAACAGCCAATATTTTTACACCCAATTTTCAACTTTTCTCGGTTGAAATTTTCAATCAGCGGGGCCAGCTGGTCACATCAGGCGCTACTGACCTTAATTATCTCGACGTTCAAAAATTCCCAAGCGGACTCTATTATTACCGGGTTTCATCCGGTGGAAAAACGGTAACCAAACGTTTTGTAGTCCGCTAGTATGCTGCCACGTTCGCCATTTGTCGGGATTGTGTTGTCATACATGACCGGTATTTTGTTGAGCGAAATTATTCCTGCTTTTAATTGGACAGCAGCATTGCTTATATCGCTGGCTGGGTTCCTCGTTATCCTCTGCTTTGTTTTTTATTTTAAAAACCTGAAAACAGCATTTGGGATCACATTCCCGCTGTTTATGGTTGTGGTAGGCGCATACACCATGCAAACTTTCGAGCAAAGTAACGACGCGAACATTGCAACATTAACGGTCACGAAATATTCCGCATATGAAGCGGAGATCAGGAGTTTACCAGAGAAACGCACGAAAACACTTCGCTATGAAGCGCATATTTCGCGGATTAAAACGGATAGAGGTTGGGTGAAGGTTAATTTAAAAGCATTGATCAACATTGCCCAGGATGTGTCGAGCATTCCGGAGCCTGGAAATACGCTCATTGTTCATGGCACGTTGGAACGCCCGATGGAAGCCGGCAATCCAATGCAGTTTGATTACCGGCAATATTTGCGAAACAAAGGAATTGTATGGACGGATTATCTGACGGAGCATTCGTTTCAGATCGCTTCTCATGCAAACCATTCCTTTGTCCTCAGCCAATGGAGCAACGGGATTTCAAAGTGGGCGGCAGCAGTGTTCAGGAAAAATGTGGAGGACGACGAAGCTTATGGACTCATAAAAGCCATGTTGCTGGGCAGAAGAGATGATCTGCAATCCGACCAGATCAGTGATTACACCACGTCCGGAACTGTTCACATTCTTTCTGTTTCAGGAATGCATGTAGCGATTATCTTCCTGGTGATCAGCTATGCATTTGGCTGGATGAAGCGCTGGCGCATTGGCAAGATTGCTTATTTATCACTGATTATCGGGTTACTTGGCTTTTATGCAATGGTAACAGGCTTGCCGCCGTCGGTTCAGCGGGCGACGCTGATGTGCATTGTTTTTGTGATCGCGGAGGTTTTTGGCCGGAAACAGAATGCTATGAATACGCTGGCATTTTCCGCTTTACTGATTTTGATGTTAGACCCGGCTGCGCTTTATGATGTCGGATTTCAACTGTCCTATCTGGCGATGAGCGGGATATTTCTCCTGTATGAGCCTCTGAACAGCATTTTTAACCCTGAGAATAAGGTTTTGAAGTTTGTCTGGCAGATCACAGCATTGTCGTTTGCAGCGCAGCTGGCTACTTTCCCGCTGAGTTTATTTTATTTTCATCAATTTCCGAGTTATTTCTGGCTGGTCAATCCATTTGTGATTGGCTTTACCAATGTCCTGCTGCCGGCTGCATTAGTGCTTTTGCTGGTCGCACCATTGCATATATTTTGGTTGCAAGTGATTGTTAATAAGGTGGTTTGGCTTTCGGCTTATATGACAAACATTGCGGTTTCTGTACCCAAGTCCTTACCCGGATATTTATTGGAAGACCTTAATCTGGATAAACTGGAAGTGGTTTTACTATATGCAATGCTGTTCGCGATCTGGTATGCCTATCATTCAAGAGCCTTCCAATATGTGAAATGTTCCTATTTGCTGGCAATCATTTTCTCAACCTATTCAGTTTCCCAAAGCATCAAGATCCGCCTCTCAGATCAAATGGTTGTGCATCATGTGCCCAAGCATGAGGTTGTAAGTTTTAAGCAGGGAAAATCGCTTTATATCGTCAGTGATAAGGCTTTTGAGAAAGATTTGGACGCTTATGATTTTTATATCAAAAACTACGCGACGAGTCAGGAAGTGGCAGAAACTATGTTTGTCACCGCGCCATAACGGGTTATTGAACAGCATAAACTGCCGAAATCTCGCCTGCAATTTTGCGGTCCCAGGCCGCCTGGGCACCTGCATTCAGGCCATGGCCGGTTTCGCCGTCATAGCGTTCCTGATCCGTGTTCATTTCACGGAATGCTTCCAGGAACTGATATTGTATCTCGCTGTCGTAGTCATCAATGGTCAGCTCTGCTTTAAGAAGCCGGGCTTTAAATTTTTCGACAACCAGCCTTGTAATGTCGAAATGAATTTGTTCGTGGCGCAACGTGCTTGCGTTTCTGGACTCAGGCCGACCCCATGACATGCTCTTCACCATAAAAGTTTTCAGGCCGATTTCGACAACAAGGTCATCGTCTTTCGGATAGGAGCGGCCTTCGTAGCCAAAACTTGTAAACACAGCAGCCGCGTATCTGCTGCCAGGCTTGGCACTGCGCACCTTGAAATCATCCCATATCAGCGGCCTTTTAGGCGAATAAAATACCGTATCCGAATTACTGTTACTAATTTCTTTAAAGACCAACTGAATGTTCCGCGCCAGCGCCGGGTTTTTCCCAGCATTCAGCGTCATCCACTTTTGAAAGTGTGCGATGGATTGGTCGAGCAATTGCTTAACCAACTTTTCGTACATATAGTCTCTTTCCGGCCGGGTGTAGTTTGCTGCTGTCTGATAATTTGTTAACTCCACCGGCTGCATATTTCGATACCAACGAAATTTCACCGAAAGCTTCACTTCGCCGGTGACCTTGTTAGGTCCCACACGCTTTTCGTTCAATGAAAGTTCTTTAATACTGATGTAAAGCGGCAGGTAAGTTTGCTGATTTTTGGGTGCGGCAAATGACCAGTAATTGAAGAGTTCCTTGTCCACCTTACCCGGCAGCACGACCGGCGCTTCTTTGCCCAGAACAATCACTTTTCCCAATCCAGACCCAGGCATAATGCGCTGATCTTCAACTTCCTGAATAAAAAATTTATAACTTTTAACTAATGATGCCTGATCCTGTGCAAGTTTCAGCACGACTTTCTCCTCCTGCGGAAAGGCGGGCAGGAATGTCAAAACCAGTAAAAGGGTTAGCAAAAAACTTCTGATCATACTTCAAAATCTTGTGTTGAATCCCGTTTTCAATTCTATAAGTTTGTATAAAAATTATTGAAGAAACGAATGACATTATCTACAACGAATTTGCGCCCGAAATTTGATGATATCTACATGGAATTAGCAAAAAATCTGGCGCTGCGTTCACATTGCATCAAAGCACAGGTTGGTGCGGTATTAACAAAAGACACGCGTATTATTTCAATCGGTTACAATGGTCCTCCCGCAGGCACGCATAATTGTGATGAGGAATTTCCGGAAGTTGGATGTCCGAGAGACGCGAAGGGGAGTTGTTCACTCGCTTTGCACGCGGAGCAAAACGCTATATTGTTTGCTGTAAAAAACGGCTCGAATATCGAAGGGTCAACGCTTTTCGTAACATTAGCGCCATGCATTGCCTGCGCCAGGGTGATCTATACAATGAAAATCAAAAAAGTAATTTTCCTGCATTCCTACGCGGCTTACAAGGGAATCGCAATTGAAGAAGGAGTGGAGTTTTTGAAGAGGTTCGGCGTGGAGGTAGAGCAGTATGTTGTTAACGATTGAATGAGTGAATGAGTGAATGAGTGAATAAAAAAACATTCAGTCATTCACTCATTCAAAATTAATGATGATGCACGCCACCCGCACCATGCACATGCCCGTGGCTGATTTCTTCTGCTGTGGCTGGGCGGATTGAGATGATTTGTCCTTTGAAATGCATTTCTTTTCCTGCCAGTGGGTGGTTGAAGTTCATCACAACAAGGTCGTCCTTGATCTCAACAACCTGGCCATGCATTCTTTCGCCGTCCTCGTTGGTCATTGGAATGATATTGCCGATCTGCAATAATTCATCCTGGTTAACGTCTTCCATCTGGAACACTGCTTTTGGCAGCTCAACAATGGCTTCCTCATCAAACTCGCCGTAACCTTCTTCCGGGGCAACGGTAAATTCAAATATATCACCTGCAACGAGTCCTTCGATCTGGTTTTCGAAACCCTCGGGAAGGCCGCTGATGCCTTGTATGAAGTACATTGGATCTTCTTCCGTAACCACTTCAACGACATCTGTTTCGCCGTCTGTGTCAGGAATTCTAAGGCTGTATGTTAACGCTATTACGTTATTTTTTTCGACTTTCATTTGCTAGTTTGATTAAAATAATGGTTGTTGTAAAAAATTGTTCCAAGTAGAGCAGGGAAAAACAAACGTACGGCAAATTTGCCAAAATGTCATTTAGATGAATTTTTTAGCACACATTTTGCTATCGGGAGACAAGGAGGGCGTGATGATGGGCAATTATGTGGGCGATTTCATTAAGGGCCGTTTGACGGATGAAAAGACGGCCGAATGGGACCCTGACTTTGTCACCGGATTGAAGCTGCACAGGCATATCGATTTTTTCACAGACCAGCATGAGATTGTACGCGAAGCCACGCATAAGGCAGCATTGTCGCAGGGAAAGCTGGCTGGCATTGTGATGGATATTTATTTTGATTACTTCCTTGCGCAGCATTTTGATCGGTATCACGAAGAGCCGCTTTTTACATACACCCGGAACATATATGCCCTGATCAGGAAGAATGAGCACTTTATTCCCGAGCACATGACGCGCATGGTGCAGGCCATGGTCCGCGAGGACTGGCTAACGAGCTATGCAACGCTGGAAGGCGTAGAACTGACTTTTCACCGGATGTCGCGGCGGGCAACATATCTGGAGCCGCTTCGGAACGCCATGCAGGAGCTGCGTGTGAACGAGGAATTTTACAGGGATAAATTTTTACGCTTTTTCCCGGAACTTCAAAAACAGTCAGCGGACTTTATATTAACACATTAACATTATTGCTTACAGGCACAACCAATGGCCCAAACACCGGATATTGTCCTCAAAGAAATCAGAAGTAAAAAGTTCAGGCCGATATATTTTCTGCACGGCGATGAGCCTTATCATATCGATTCTATTGCCGAGGAATTGGAAAAACGCGTTGTTCCTGAATCTGAAAAAGGTTTTAACCAATTCGTTCTGTATGGAAAGGATACGGATGTGGCCGGAGTGCTAAGCTATGCGCGGCGCTTTCCTTTTATGGCTGAAAGGCAATTGATCCTGGTGAAGGATGCCAACAAGCTCGGCGGCATTGAGCAGAAGGAACAGCAGGCTAGGCTGGAAGATTATGCATTGAACCCGCTGAACAGCACGGTGCTGGTTTTTTGCTTTCATGCCAATGCGGACGAGCGCAAGACTTTTATCAAATCCATGAATACGAATGGGGTTGTGGTACAATCTAAGAAGATGTATGACAACAAGTTACCGGAATGGGTCGCTTCTTTTTGTCAGCACGAAGGCGTGAAAATAAGCCCGAAGGCTGTGCAGATGCTGGTTGATAACATTGGAAATGATCTGAAACGATTGTCCAACGAAATCCGGAAAATACTGGTTAACCTCCGTGTGGATGAGGGCATAGATGCAGCGGCTATTGAACGGTTTGTCGGCATCAGTAAGGAATATAATGTGTTTGAATTCCAAAAGGCATTGATGACGCGCGATGTCATGAAGGCCAACCAGATTGCCACTTATTTTTCCCAAAATTCAAAAGATAATCCACTGGCACCCATCCTGATCATTCTTTTTGGGTTTTATACAAAAGTGCTCCTTGCGCACTCCAGCAAGGATAAAACGGAAAAAGGACTTGCTACCGAACTTGGTGTGAACCCTTATTTTGTAAAAGATTATCTGCTGGCCATCCGCAATTACCCGCTTCCCAAAGTGGCCAACATTATCCATTATCTGCGAGAATGCGACGCCCGTCTGAAAGGCCTCGACGGCGTGAGTATTCCCGAAGGAGAGTTGCTTAAAGAATTGGTTTTCAAAATTGTACATTAACATTCATGCGGCAAGAAATGGGTTTTGGCTTGTTTTTAGCTCTGGTATATTTGGTAAATGAATAATGAGCATCAGGTTTTAATTCCCGTTCCGGCGCTTTTTAGTTTTGAAGAATGTCTGTGGTTTCTCAACAGGAACTATGACGACTGCCTGCATATCATTAAAGGTGATACCATTTTCAAGGCATTGGAAGTGGGAGACGAAATGCTGCTGGTTGCCATTAAGGAGCATGCAGGTTTTTTGGAACTGGATATTCTGAAAGGCGAACCAACCCAGGAAAATAAAGCCTATCTCGTTGATTATGTGCGCGAATGGTTTGATATGGACACCAACATTCAGCCATTTTATGATTTGCTCAAAGCCGACGGACGCATTGCATACATGGCAGAAAGTTATAAAGGCTTGCGGATGATTGGCATTTCAAATCTCTTTGAAGCCATTTGCTGGTGCATTATCGGTCAGCAGATCAATTTGTCCTTTGCCTATAAAGTGAAGCGCAGGCTTGTGGAACATTATGGTAAGCGCATCGATCATGAAAATGAGTCTTACTACGTCTTTCCCGAGCCCGAAGTGCTGGCAGCGGCCGATCCCGATCTTTTGAAGGAAATGCAGTTTTCAAAACAAAAATCAGATTATGTGATTGGCATTGCAAGAGCATTTGCGAATGGAAGCATTGATAAGGAAGCAATCCGTGCTCTGCCCAGCTTCGAAGCACGCAAGAAAGCATTAACCGATCACAAGGGAATCGGTGTCTGGACGGCTAATTATGTATTAATGAAATCCTTGCAGGAGCCGGGCGGCATTCCGCATGGGGATATTGGTTTACTAAATGCGCTTTCCAATCACAACATTATCCAGGACAGAAGCGAAACGGGCAAGATCGAAGCGCTATTTCAGCAGTTTGCAGGCTGGGAGAGTTACCTGGTTTTTTATCTCTGGCGAAGTCTTACGGTTAAGGTTTTGGAGTAATAACTTGGGTAAAAACAATGTGCGTTCCTTAATGATAAGTACATCAATATTTGTTCAGAGCTAAAAATCAGGTTAAATCGCCTGAATTTCGACAATAAAATTCAAAGTGGTGTTTTCGCGAATCACAGTCATTGTGATTGTATCCAAAGGTCGCTTCGCAGTAATAACGTTTATCAAGCTGGGCATTGAATCTATTGGTTGAAAATCCACTTCAATGATAATGTCATTTATTCTGATTCCCGATGAATAGGCGCTGCCAGAGGCCGTCGTATCTAAAACTTCCACTAGAATGCCCGCGGTCTTACTAGGTGAACCATTTAGGCCAATAAAAGGCCGCACAACTGCGCCTTTGGATATTATAGCTTCCCCAGTTTCCCTGTTGCGTCGATTGAAAGCGAGCCTCGCAGCTGTCCATCCATTTTTGTCCCGATAGTGAACATCTGCGCCATGATCAAGTAGAAATTGTGTTATAGCATAATTTTTATGACGGATGCCTTCCATTAAAATGGTGGTATCCGCATTTAAGCCTACTTTTTCATCCAGAAAAGCTCCCTTGCTTACGAGAAATTTTGCCATTGCGAGAGACCCGTTTTGGGCACATAAGGCCAGCGGAGTGTACAGGTTCTTGTTTTTTGCATTTATTTCAACTCCGGCACTTATTAAGATTCCACTGATTAAAATATCTTTTTTGGATGTTTCCTTTTGAGCTGCAATAAAGTGAAGTAAGTTACCGCCCTGTAAATAAGTATCTTCGGAAAACTTGGCGTCTGCCAACGCGCCATTTTTGATCAAAAGGTGAACAAGTTGGGGATCTCTCATAAATACGGCTAGTCGCAGGGGTGTTTGCTCTTCAGTTACGACATGATTATGAATCCGAATTTGCTTTTCTTTTAAAAAATTCACATCCTTCACTTTATGCAACGAACTGTATGCTAAATGCTTCCATTGTGAAGCAGCGGCACTTTCGGGCGTATCATATTGTTCAAAGGCTGCCCTGTCAATCAATTCAAAAAACAATTCTGGTGAAAGGATTTCTAAATTTAGTTGCGAGAGAAGTATCTGCATTTTCTCAGCTGAACCACTTCGAATACAAAGTCGCAGAATGCCATCTGGACTCTTGATTTCATTAACGATTCCAGCCTGAATGAATAAATCAAATATAGGATCTTTGAAGCGTTGTGTTATAGATCGTCTGAATTCGTTCATGGTAAAGTTGACGCCACTATCCGACAGTTGTTCCAATGCTGTTTCTTGAAGTAACATGATAGTTGTTCCGTATAAACATTATTTTCAATGCCGCTTGACTCAATAGGATGGAGGGGCAGCATTTCAAAATTAGTAAACTGAGCTTTCATGAAAAACCCATTAATTAACTACTTTCTGCCATTGGATAAATTGGCTACGACGAAGAGTTCTATTTAAAATAAGTCACATATGAATTGCAATTTCTAACCTACGCATTTGTACTGATTTACGCCGCCGTTGGATTACAGTCAGCTAGTGAGACCCTCGGCCGATCTTTCAATAGCTAGGTATCTTTATTTATTTGAGACAATTTCCATTTCAAATAGGCTTCCCGCATACAATGCCCGCACGGCCGGAAACTCTGCGCTGATGCTTCTCTTTCTGAGCTGAAGAATACGCGATTCTTCATTTTCATACGCCTTCCCGAAGCGCATTGCAATGTTCCGTATATTTTCAGCTTAGCATTTCCACCATAGCGAATTACATGATCATCGATCAGCTTTTTCAACCTTCTGCTCGTTTGAAACGACGGAGGTCCGAGGTCCGAGTGCCTGATCATGGCTTTCAGCTTAATGCGTCGTGAAAAATGATTCCCAGCGTGAAGCGGTTGCCGGAAGTTACTTCGGAAACGCCATGCTTCATATTGACGCGATAATAACCTTTGGTTCCCTTCACGGGTTTGAAATTGGTTGTGAAGACCAGTATGTCTCCTTTCTTGGGTTTCAAAACGATGGCTTTCGACTGAGCGCGCGGCGTTTGTTGGGTCAACACAAATTCTCCTCCTGTATAATCCTTTTCAGGGTCGCTAAGGAAAATAACCAGTTGAATAGGAAAGAACAGGTCTCCGTACAAGTCCTGATGCAACGTATTATGCCCGCCTTCGCCGTATTTCAGGATAAGCACGGTAGGCTTTGTTTGCTGCTGTTCGTGACACTTCGCCTTAAAGTCCTGGAAATCAGCAGGGTAATGTTGGTCTATATTGAGGACTTGCATCCATTTATTAGCGACCGGGGCGAGTTTTGGGTAAAAGCTTTGTCGTAAATGCTGGATCAGGTCTGGCAGGGGATATTGAAAATATTTATATTCTCCTAACCCAAACCGGTAACGCTCCATCACGATCGTCTTCCGGTAATGTGCTGGTTCATTGTAAGATGCAACCAGTTCATCACATTCCGAAGGCGAAAGGACCTGTTCTATTAATCCGTATCCTTTCCTGTGCAGATCGTCCGTAATGTAACGCCAATCCAATGTTTCAATGTTTTTCATTCGTCTTATTTATGTTTGATCCAATCTAATATTGACAGGACAAAAATAGGCGCCGAAGGACCGCTGAAAAACCTGAATCTTGCTAGCTTATAGTTATTGTATACATTAAGAAGAAAGAACTGTCTCATCCTTGCGCTCGCCGATCTGCTGGCGCCACATGGCATAATACAAACCTTTTTCATCAAGCAAAGCATGATGGCTGCCTGTTTCAACAACATGGCCCTTTTCCAGAACATAAATGCGGTCCGCATGCATAATGGTGGACAACCTGTGCGCGATCATGACGGTAATGTGCTGCCGCTGGTCAGTAATGTTGCGGATTGTATTGGAAATTTCTTCCTCAGTCAACGAATCCAATGCGGAAGTGGCTTCATCAAAAATGATCAGATGCGGCACGCGAAGCAGCGCACGGGCAATGGATAAACGCTGACGTTCACCACCCGAAAGTTTCAGTCCTCCTTCGCCGATGACCGTATCAATTCCGCTTTCAGCTCTCGACAATAAATTGTAGCAAGCGGCTTTCAGCAACACGTCGTTGATCATTTCATCCGTCGCATCCGGATTTACGAAGAGCAGGTTTTCCTTAATTGTGCCCGAGAAAAGCTGGGTATCCTGTGTTACAAAACCTATTTTATTCCTGATCTCATCAAAATCAATGTTGTTACCATCAATGCCATTGTAATAAACGGCTCCTGAAATCGGATGATAAAGGCCAACGAGCAGCTTAACCAATGTCGTTTTTCCCGAACCGGACGGCCCCACGAATGCAATGGTTTCTCCACGTTTTACATCAAAAGAAATGTTCTCCAATGCTGGCCGATTCGCCGATTGGTGCTGGAAAAGAACGTGATCGAATTTCAGTTCTTCAATGTCCGTAATCACCTCCGGATTCGCGGGTTTGTGCTCAACGGGCCTCGCCAGCAATGTTTGCAGGTTGTGCAGCGAGGCTTCGGCCTCACGGTAGGAGAGGATCACATTGCCCAGTTCCTGCAATGGCCCGAAAATAAAGAACGAATAGAACTGCATCATCATCATTTGTCCAACCGTGATCCTGTCCCGGAAGACAAAAAACAGCAGCGCGAACATGATGCATTGTTGCAGGAAGTTTACAAAAGTGCCTTGTATAAAGCTTATGGAGCGAATGCTTTTGACTTTTCTGAGTTCCAGTTTAAGGATTTTAAATGTTGTTGTGTTCAGGCGCATAATTTCCTGATTCGTAAGACCAAGGCTTTTAACCAGCTCAATGTTCCGCAAAGATTCGGTCGTGGACCCAGCCAGCGCTGTGGTCTCCTTGACAATGTTCTTCTGGATCGATTTGATTTTTTTACTTAAAACACTCGTCAGAATGGCGAGTACAACCGACCCTACCAGGTAAATAAGCGGTAGCGATGGACTGAGCTTGAAGGCAACCACAACTACGAAAACGATTCCTACCAAAGTGGCAAAGAGCACATTAACGAAGCTCGTAATGAATTTTTCACAATCTGCTCTCACCTTTTGCAATACAGAAAGCGTCTCACCGCTGCGCTGGTCTTCAAAGTCCTGGAAAGGCAGGCGTAATGCATGGCGTAACCCATCTGTATAAAGGTTTGCACCAAACTTCTGGATCACAACATTAACCACATAATCCTGGAAAGCTTTGGCAATCCGCGAAACCATGGCCACGCCGATGATCATGAGCAGGCCAATGAGGATTCCTTTGAAAAAAGCATCGTCCAGGCCATTGTTGCGGTAATATTCCGCTTTGTTGGCGTACGGGTCGATCAGATAATTACCGAGAATGTAAGGGTTCAGGAGCGAAAAGACCTGGTTGATTGCGGCCAGCACAAGCGCCAGGAAAATGAGGGCTTTGTACCGGCTAAGGTATTGTATTAATAATTTCATGGTGAATGAGAGGCGAACCAGCGTTAGACTATAATGGGAAACCGAAAATCCGGTAATTTAATTCTCGCAGAATGCAGAAAGAATGTAGCAGGGGCAATAAAAAAGACATCCATGGGGATGTCTGATCTTTCGTAGCGGG
The DNA here is from genome assembly GCF_021502655.1 of Dyadobacter sp. CY347. Classification (GTDB taxonomy): domain Bacteria; phylum Bacteroidota; class Bacteroidia; order Cytophagales; family Spirosomataceae; genus Dyadobacter. Next base: position 42,478 of record NZ_JAKFFT010000011.1, on the reverse strand, counting down.
GAGCAGGATCGAACTGCCGACCTTAGGGTTATGAATCCTACGCTCTAACCATCTGAGCTACCCCGCCGTGTTATTATGGTGCAAAAGTATGTTAAAAAAAATTAAACTCCAACCCGTTTTTTCAATTTTCGAGCTAATTTTCCGTTAGGGTAAAAAGAGCAAAAATTAACTTTGATGACATTTATTGTTGAATTATGCTATATTACAACTTTTAAAATCAGCATATAAGGCGGTACTGTTGTGGTTAACCCTTTTTAATTTTAGTTCATATGGAAAAATATAAATTTGTTACTGAATTTGAATTGCGCTCCTCTCCAAAAGTACTCTTTCCATATATATCAACGCCCTCGGGACTGGAACAATGGTTTGCTGAAAAGGTCACTGTGCTCCCCGACCACCGATTCGATTTCCAGTGGGACGGCGACAGCCACATTGCCAGACAGACCGGTTTGAGGATCAATAAAGCAGTAAGATTTGATTTTGAAAATACAAGTGACGATAATCTGGACAACAATCATGTGGAACTAAAACTTGAAGTTAGCGAGTTAACCCAGACAACATTCCTGCGCGTGACGGACTATTCGTCGAACCGCGATGAGCGCGAGCTGGCTTCGCTCTGGGATGGTTTTATTGATAATTTGAAAGACATAGTAGGCAGTTGATGAAAAAGCTTGATAAGCTTATATTAATGTCCTTTTGGGGACCTTTTGTAATAACAATGTCCGTCGTGGTCTTCGTTTTTCTGATGCGGATCATGATTTTTTATATAGATGATTTTGTCTCCAAAGACCTTGGGATAACGGACTACGCGCAATTATTCTTCTTTTTCAGCCTGATAACAGTCCCTACGGCACTTCCGCTGGCCATGTTGCTCTCATCATTGATGGCATTTGGTAACCTGGGTGAATTCTTTGAATTAACCGCCATAAAAAGTGCAGGAATTTCCGTTGTACGCGCCATGGCGCCGCTGTTTATCGTGGCTGTTTCCGTCAGTATATTTTCGTTCTATTTTAATGACCGTGTCTCTCCGTGGGCTAACTTGAAGGGTTACAGCCTTTTATATGATATTAAGACCACGAAAGCCACGTTAAAGATCAAGGAAGGGATTTTTTATAATGATTTGCCGGGATTCAGCATTAAGGTCGATAAGAAGGAAGAGAACGGCAAGCTGAAGGGAATGGTGATCTATAAACATAGCAACCGTTCCTATGAAGTAGGAAACACGGAAATCATTCTGGCAGACTCGGGCCGGATGTATTCGATCAATGATAACCGTTACCTCGTGATAGAGCTTTATAACGGGACGCGCTATACAGATGAGGTGAGTTCGGGTAGTGCCCGGCCTGCGTATATATCTTCACCGATAGGCGGCAGCAGCGTACCGAATTATTCCAATTTCAGCCGCAACTCGTTTGAACACTTCCGTTTGACGGAGAGCCTGTCGTCGTTCGGGATGAAGCGGACGGATGAAGGGCAATTCAAATATCATGAGTTCATGAAGAACATCAGCGACCTTACTTCAACGGCTGACTCACTTCGTAATTCTTATAACGAAACGCGGAAAAACCTGGTGGCCGGAAGCCAGCAATATTATTCCTACAATTATCGGGAAGGGACGGATAAAACAATAAAAAAAGGCGCCTGGATTGATTCACTGCTGAATAAGCCTGTTTCGGACAGTTTGAAGAAGGAAATTTTAATGAATACCAAAAGCGCAGCGAACAGTATGCTGAGCTATACCAAATCCCAGAAAGATTATTTGCAGACAAAGCTCAAAGACGCAACGAAGTATGAATTGGAAAAACACCATAAATACACCAATGCATTATCCTGCCTGATCATGTTCCTGATCGGTGCGCCGCTGGGGGCGATCATTAAAAAAGGAGGGTTTGGAGTGCCGGTCCTGGTGTCAATTATCTTCTTTATCCTGCTTTATGTATTGACTAATCAGGGTGACAAATGGGTGAAAGAAGGCATGCTCGCTGTGCCCGTAGGAGCCTGGATGGCGAATACAGTGCTGCTTTTAACCGGCTTATATTTCATCGACCGCGCCCGAAGCGACTCCCGGTTGTTTGAAAAAGATGTCTATATGATGTTTGTGAAAAGAATAAAAGAAAGATGGGCAAGTAGATTTGGAAAAAGAACGCTTATTCAATCATAGTAAAATTATATTTTTTAATTCAGCTCAAAAAGCGTAATTTTGCGTCCTTATTTACGGCAAGGTGCGGTAAAAAGTCAAAAATAATTAATCTGTTGTTACAATTATGTATTTAACCGCGGAAAAGAAGGCTGAGATCTTCGAATCAAAAGGTTTTAAGAAAGAAGGCGGAGACACTGGATCTGCTGAATCACAAATTGCTTTATTTACGTACCGTATCAATTATTTGAACGAGCACTTAAAAACGCACAAAAAAGATAACGATACAAGACTTGGTCTACTTAAAATGGTAGGTAAGCGCCGTAGATTGTTGGATTATCTGTTCAAAAAGGACATTAACCGCTATCGTGCGATTATTGCCGAACTGAACATACGTAAGTAATTTAGAATCAGGGAACTTCATCTACATGAAAGTTCCCTGATTTTTTGCGGAATTAACAAAACATTTGGAACGTCAGGATGGCGTTTCGCAGCTACAAAAAACATCTTTTTATGCTCTTTAATATAGTTACCAAGACTATACCCTTGCCGGACGGAAGGGAAATCATCATTGAAACAGGAAAATTAGCAAAGCAAGCCGACGGTTCGGTTGTAGTTCGTTTGGGCAACACTATGTTGCTGGCGACAGTTGTGGCTAATAAAGATATTAAGGAAGGTCTTGACTTCTTGCCATTATCAGTTGATTATCAAGAGAAATTCGCTTCTGCCGGACGTATTCCAGGCAGCTTCCAGCGTCGTGAAGGCAAGCTTTCGGATCCGGAGGTTTTGACAAGCCGCCTGGTGGACCGCGTTTTGCGTCCATTATTCCCGGATGATTACCACGCAGAAGTTCAGGTTAACATCTTGCTGATGTCGGCTGATGCAACTGCATTGCCTGATGCATTGGCAGCCCTGGCGGCTTCTGCTGCACTTGCAGCATCCGATATTCCTTTTGGCGGACCGGTTTCAGAAGTTCGCGTTGCGAAAATTGATGGCCAGTATGTGGTTAACCCAGGTTCAGCGGATCTGGAACGTGCTACATTGGAATTGATGGTTGGCGCAACTTACAATGACATCGCCATGGTTGAAGGCGAAATGAGCGAGGTTTCTGAGGAAGAGGTTGTGGAAGCATTGAAAGTGGCTCACGAAGTGATCAAGCAGCAATGTCTTGCTTTGAAAGAGTTCGAAGCGGCAGTTGGTAAAACAGAAAAGAGAGAATACGTAGGCGATCCATCGGACGAAGCGCTTGAAGCTCGTTTGAGAACATTTGCATACGATAAAATATATAAAGTAACCCAATTGGGCTCTACCAATAAAACGGTTAGAAAAGAAGGTTTCAAGGCAGTTTGGGAAGAATTTACGGCTTCTATTCCGGAAGACGAAGAAGGTTTTGACAAATCGTTGGCGAAACGTTATTTCAATGACCTGGTTTGGGAAGCATCGCGTCGCCTGGTTCTGGATGAAAGAATCCGTCTTGACGGCCGTAAACTGGATGAAGTTCGTCCTATTGCTTCTGAAATCGACTTCTTGCCAAATGCACACGGTTCTGCTTTGTTTACAAGAGGAGAAACGCAGTCATTGACAACCGTAACATTGGGTACGAAAAATGACGAGCAGATTGTTGATACGCCGATGAAATACGGTTACAGCAAATTCATGCTACATTATAACTTCCCAGGATTTTCAACCGGTGAAGTAAAACCAAACCGTGGTCCTGGCCGTCGTGAGGTTGGTCATGGTAACCTGGCTTTGCGTGCATTGAAAAAAGTATTGCCTGTTGCTGAGGACAATCCATACACTATCCGTATTGTATCTGATATCCTTGAATCAAACGGTTCGTCTTCTATGGCAACAGTCTGCGCAGGATCACTTGCATTGATGGATTCAGGTTTGAAGATCAAAGCGCCGGTTTCCGGAATTGCTATGGGTCTTATTTCTGATGACAAAACAGGCAAATACGCGGTTCTTTCTGACATTTTGGGTGATGAAGATCACCTGGGCGATATGGACTTCAAGGTAACCGGAACTGAAAAAGGAATTACGGCTTGCCAGATGGACATGAAAGTAAACGGACTTTCATACGAAGTTTTGACCGAGGCACTGATGCAAGCGAAAGCGGGCAGACTGCACATTCTTGGCGAAATGAATAAAACTCTGAAAGAAAGCCGCGCTGAACTTAAACCACATACACCACGTGCTATCGTAATCAAGATCGATCGTGAAATGATCGGAGCAGTTATCGGGCCTGGCGGTAAGGTTGTTCAGGATATCCAGAAAGAATCTGGCGCTACGGTTTCTATTGAAGAAAAAGATGGAGCAGGATTCGTAAGTATATTCTCTGCTGATAAGACTTCGATGGATAAGGCAGTTGCCCGAATCAAAGGAATTATCCTGGTGCCGGAGATCGGAGAGATCTATTCTGGTAAAGTGAAGTCAATTATGCCGTTTGGAGCATTCGTTGAGTTCTTGCCAGGAAAAGACGGCTTGCTTCACATTTCCGAAATCAAGTGGGAACGTCTTGAAAAGATGGACGGCGTGCTTGAAGTTGGAGAGGAAGTTCAGGTGAAATTGGTTGAGATTGATAAGAAGACTGGTAAGTACCGTCTGTCCCGGAAAGTGTTGCTGCCGAAGCCAGAGAACAAAAATGATTAAAATAGTGTTTTTGGTAACAGGGGCAATATTTAATGTCGTTATATATAAAATTAATAAAAGATAGATGAGACAGCTAAAGATCAGTAAGCAAATTACCAACCGTGAGAGTCAGTCGTTAGACAAGTATTTGCAAGAAATCGGGAAGGTGGATTTGTTGACGCCGGACGAGGAAGTGACGTTAGCTCAGAAAATTAGGGATGGTGACCAGCTTGCATTGGAAAGACTTACCAAGGCAAATCTTCGCTTTGTGGTGTCTGTGGCCAAGCAATATCAAAATCAGGGCTTATCATTGGGTGACTTGATCAATGAAGGTAACTTGGGTTTGATTAAAGCTGCTCAGCGTTTTGATGAAACAAGAGGTTTTAAATTCATTTCATATGCGGTTTGGTGGATTCGCCAGTCTATTCTGCAGGCACTTGCTGAGCAGTCGAGGATTGTACGTTTACCCCTCAACCGTGTAGGTTCTTTAAATAAAATATCAAAAACTTTTTCAGAACTGGAGCAGCGTTTCGAACGTGAGCCTTCGCCAGAAGAATTGGCGGAAGTGCTTGAAATCTCTTCATCTGAGGTTGTCGACACTATGAAAATCTCTGGTCGTCACGTTTCCATGGATGCTCCCTTTGTTCAAGGTGAAGAAAACAGCCTTTTGGACGTTTTGGAGAATGATTTGGAAGACAAGCCTGATTCCGGTTTGGTGAACGAATCATTGCGTAAGGAAGTACAGCGTGCGCTTTGCACATTGACTCAGCGTGAGGCAGACGTTATCGCATTGTATTTCGGCTTAAATGGCGAGCATGCTATGACGCTGGAAGAGATCGGTGAGAAGTTTAACCTAACCCGTGAACGCGTTCGTCAGATCAAAGAAAAAGCGATCAGAAGATTGCGTCACGTTTCCAGAAGCAAAGCTTTAAAAACATACCTGGGATAATCTGAACTGATCATGTTGCAGTTATCCGGTGATACAATACAGTATTAATTAAATAGCCTCGTAATGAGGCTATTTTTATTTACAGATATGGCCATTTTACAACCTTTGGTGGATCTTGCCGCCATTTGCTATGCCCAAGGCGTGAGACATGTTGTAGTCTCCCCAGGTTCGCGCAGCGCCGCGCTCACGCTTGCATTTACACGCTTCGGACGATTCACAATGCATGTTTGCATGGACGAGCGCTCGGCGGGCTTCATAGGACTTGGAATAGCGCAGCAAACGGGCGTTCCAGTCGTGCTAATCTGTACGTCCGGGAGTGCAGTCTATAATTTTGCTCCGGCGGTTTCTGAGGCGTTTTTTCAGCAAATACCGCTGGTGGTTCTTTCGGCTGACCGGCCTAAGGAATGGTTGCATCAATATGACGGGCAGACGATCTATCAAAGCGAAATTTTCGGTAAGCATATCAAGCGCTCATTCGAGTTTTCTGCCGATTACGGTCATGCGGATGTGAAATGGGCTATCAACCGAATATCTAATGAGGCAGTAACCCTGGCTGCAACCGCTCCTATGGGGCCGGTCCACATTAATGTTCCGATCAGGGAGCCGTTCTATCCTTCGATAGGAGATGAGATGGTTCCTTCGGCTAATCTAAAAGTAATTGACAGACAAGCAACTCAAAAGATCCTGGCACCGGAAGTTTGGAATGCATTGCTAGATGAATTTGAAGAATATCCTAAAATTTTAATAGCAGCGGGCCAGCATTTACCGGATCATGAACTGAGTGAAGTGCTGGCCAAAATCTCCGAAGAATGGGATATTCCGGTGCTGGCAGATACCATTGCCAATGTCTCTGGAGCACGCATAATCCGAAACCACGACCTTTTTGTGGCTGGTAAAAATGCCGGTCAACTCGTTCCGGATCTCTTGATTACATTCGGGTTGTCATTCATTTCCAAGGATTTTAAACAATTCATCAGGAAAAATCCGCCGCGAGCGCATTGGCACATTGGAGAAGATGCGTTTTTAGCTGATCCAACTCAGTCATTGACTAGAACCATCCCCGTTTCACCGCAATATTTTTTCAGAAATCTGTTTGAAAAGATTGATTATCAGCTATTTGTTCAAAATGCGGATCCGGAGACTGATTCTTCGTTTCTATGGAATTGGGCAGCTAATAATGACTTATCCGGCCAAATAAGACCATCTGTTAATCTAAATCTATCAAAGTTATCTGATTTAACATCGTTAGATTTTTTATTTAGATCTACTGATCGAGTTTATCAGTTACATGTTGCAAATAGTATGTCGGTCCGTTATGTCAATGTGCTTGATCTAGGTATTAACATTCGGAGTGTGTTTTGTAACAGAGGAACGAGCGGGATAGATGGATGTGTAAGCACTGCTATCGGTGCGGCTCTGGTGAATGGGGAAGAGACATTGCTCATTGTAGGCGACGTTGCATTTATGTACGACCGGAATGGGTTACTAATTAACGCACTCCCGCAAAACCTGAAAATTGTGGTAATTAATAACGCTGGAGGAAATATTTTCAGAATGATCGATGGACCGTCCGGACTTCCGGAGATCGAGACTTACTTTGAAACCAGACATGCATTCTCGGCAAAGCGAACTTGTGAAGATTCGAGCATTGCTTATTTCAGTTGTACAGAACCAGCATCACTTGAAGACTCAATCAAAGCTTTTTTAGAAAATAAGGGAATCAGTATGCTTGAAATATTTACGGACCCTTATGAAAATGAAAAGGTCTGGAAGGAACTTCGAAGACTCGGCCGGGAGCAGTAGTTACCGGCAGTTTTTTGCAGCTTCTGCAATGGCAAGCGAGTCATTCAGCACTATGCCTTGTTTCCAGATTTTGCATGCCTCTGCAGTATTTTTTTGCCGAAAATAAGCCTGTCCCGCCAGTCCGTAAAGCATATCCACCGGCTCCGCAATGTCAATAGCCTTTAAAAAGGATTCGATCGCTTTGTCGGACTGCCCGGCTTGTTGATAATAAATTCCCAGGTTTCGGAAAGCGTATCCATTTTTGGGCAATTTTTCGAGCGATCTTTCGATTAATTCCTTCGCCGGCTCCGACGAGCCGGTTTGCAAAAGCACATAACCTTTATTGTTGAGTGAATACGGATCGTCCGGCTTGGCAGATAAAACCTGATCAAAGTAGGAGAGTGCTGCTTTCCAGTTGCGTTCTTTTGTCGCAATTAGTCCCAGATTGTTGAGAGCTTCCGGTTGTGCAGGATTCAATGCAAGCGCATTTTCAAAATCTTCCTTGGCCGCTTTCCAGTTTTTGAGTCCGTAGTATATAGCTCCCCGGTTAACATATGCTTCAACATTCAACTTCTGTAATTGAATGGATCGATCATAGTCCGCAAGGGCAAGCGAGGCATTGCCTTCTGCGCCTAGCAGATTTCCACGAACAAGAAAAAACCTGGACGAATCCTTATAATCTTTTTCGATTTGCTGTAAATCCTGTTTCGCCTCCCTGAGTCGTCCCAGATCAAGCCCTGATTCTGCCCTGACGAGATTTGCCTGCGTGAGCGTAGGGTCGATTTTAATTGCTTCTGTCAAAATCTCGTGCGCATCTTCCGGCCTTCCCATTTTCAATAAAGTTATCCCCTTATTGAGATAGGCGTCTGAAAAATCTGCATTTTTGGCAATTGCTTCGTCGTATAGGCGTAATGCTTCGGCATAGTTCTTTTGACTCAATGCCTGGTTCCCTTTCAGGAAGAAGTCAGCAGCATCTTTCTTTTCCTGACCAGAACAAGCAGCAAGAATTAGCACTAAAAATATTAGTATTCTATTTAGTTTAATACTGATAATCATAAGGTTGCAACTATTTATGAAATGAGATATATTAAGGATATACCCAACGACAAATTTAAGATCGGTCTATATCAATGGAACAACAAATACATTGTCAAAATTGAGTCCGGCATGTATGAGCAAACTTACAAAATCGATGACTACGAAATCGAAACGCCCGCAGAAATAGAACGCTGCATGGACGAATCATTTATCGCTGCAATAACTTTACGGTTCGACGCAATGCATGACGATTTTTCGGGGTCTTTGATGCGGAATGAAGTGATCTTCTGAGGCTATCAATTATGCCTTTACTTCCAACGTATACGGTTTTAGTACAGTTTTCGTTAGATAGCAAACAATTTTAAGAGGTAAGAGCGCACCAAAATTCTCTTTAAAAAGATATGGTTAATGACATTAATTCAAATCAAAAATTCACCAACTCAGTCTCTATGGTTTTTAAACACGGCGCCTCCACTTTCGGAATGCTTTTATATGTAGGCGCATCTTCGGTTTTTGCTCAGAGTACATTAAGCATTACAGAACCGGAAGCCCATTTTCGAAACGGCCTGGAATATTATGAAAAGTCTAATTACGTAGCCGCCAGGCAGGAGTTCAATGAATTTCTGGGCACTGATGATAAGTTGCTGAGTACTACGGATTATAACAAGGTTACGGCGGAATATTATGTGGCAGTTACGGGCTTGTATCTCAACTATCCTGAGGCGGAAGTACAAGTGGACCGTTTTGTGAAAAACCATTCTGAGCACCCCAAGGCCCAGCAGATTTACGGTGACCTTGGCCGTTACTATTACGAGTCGGGTCAATATGAAAAAGCGATTACCTATCTGGATAAGGCCGTTAATGTGGCAGGAAACGGTGCGAACAAGCTGGAAAGCACTTATCAGCTTGCCATGTCCTATTATAACACGCAGCAGCTGGATGCAGCACTGCCATTGTTTAATCAGGTCAAAACGGAAACATCCTTTGCGAATGCAGGCGATGCTTCTTTTTATGCCGGTGTAATCAATTATCAGAAAAATAAGTTTGAAGAAGCTTACCAGGATTTCCAAAGGATAGAAGACCATCCTTACTATAAGAATGAAGCGCCTAACTGGATCATCTCTTCATTATATCAATTGAAGCGTTATGACGAGCTGCTAACCTATGGTGAGAAGATCCTTAAATCGCAACGGGGCAATACTAAACTGGATGACGTAGCATTGTATGTCGCAGAAGTGTATTATGAAAAGGGCGATTATGCTGCGGCGGTAACTTCCTACGAGCGTTACAAGCGTATGAAACCGGGCGTTGTGCCTCCGACTGTGGCTTTACATTACGGTCATGCGTTGTTCAGGAATGGTAACTATGACGCTGCTATAACGAACTTAAAGCCTATCGGACCCGGCAAAGATTCTGTTTCGCAGTATGCTTCTTATATACTGGGAATCAGCTACTTAAAGACTTCTAACTCAACTTATGCTTTAACCTCCTTTGACAATGCCGCTAAGCTTGACTTCAACCCGGTAATTAAGGAAGAAGCTGCTTACAACCATGCAAAGGTGCAATTGGAGTCAGGTAACAACAATGAGGCTGTTAAGGAGTTTAATGACTTCATGGCAAGGTATCCCCAGAGCAAACATACGGAGGAAGCCACGGAGTTGGTAGCAGAAGGATATGCCAGCGCTAGCAACTCAGTTGGGGCGATAAAGTACATAGAAGGTCTTTCCAAGCGGAATGCTAAAATTAATGGCACCTATCAACGGCTTACCTATAACCAGGGAGTGCTTGATTTCAATGCACAGAAGTTTGATAATGCGATTGTGATGTTTGATAAGTCCATTAAGTTTCCATTGGACGAACAACTTTTCATCTCTGCAACTTATTATAAAGCGGAGTCTACATATGGTTTGAACAAAATCGACGAAGCGGCTAACCTTTATTCCCAAATCTCGAAAAATCCCAAGGCAGGGATTTATGCAAGAAAGAGTCTGTACGCTTTGGGATACATTTATTACAACCAGAAAAAATACGCCCAGGCGTTAACATACTTTAAGGAGTTTACCAATAACATTGAGGGCATCGAGCCGGCCATGATTGAGGATGGCTTTTCACGGTTAGCGGATTGCTACTTGGCTGCCAAAAATTACAATGAGGCTATTAAGACTTACGAGCAGGTTTCGTCCAAGGGTAAAGTGGATAAGGATTACGCATTGTTCCAGAAGGCCCGCGCGTATGTGTACATGAACCGCGAGCAGGAAGCGCGCAGACAGTTCGATCTGTTGATCAGTCAATATCCGCAATCGAGATATCTGGATGACGCATACTTCCAGCTGGCCGACATTGATTTTCAAAAACAGAGTTACTCTGCTGCTGTGAAGGGTTTCACAAGAATGATCAACGAAAAGCCAAAAAGTAACGCGATACCCGCAGCATTGCTTCGTCGGGCGCAATCTTACTATAACTTACAGGTTTACGAACAGGCTATTGTCGATTTCCGAAAGATCCTGACCGAGTATGCGGATTCACCATCTGCGAACAGCGCTCTGGAAGGAATTCAGGAGGCTTATACGGCAGTAGGACGTCCGGAAGAATTTACGCAAGTGCTGGGAGTGGTCAGGAAGAACAATCCGGGCAATGAAAAACTCGAAGAAGTTGAGTTTGACAACGTGCGTAACCTTTATTATGCCGAGAAATATGAGAATGCGATCAATGCATTGCAGGGCTTTATTCAGAGTTACCCGGCGAGCAAGCATCAGTATGACGCGAATTATTTCATCGCTTCTTCTTATGACAAAATCGGAAAAGTGAACGAGGCGCTTCAATATTTTGGTAAAGTGGTTCAGCAAAACAAATCAACCTTCGTGGCAGCATCTGCCCAGCGTTCTGCTGAACTTGAAATTGGCCGTGGAAACTATAACAATGCAGTTTCAAATTTCCGCGTACTGCTTCGCAATTCCGAAAGCAAGAAAGAGCAGGCACAAGCATGGGTGGGCCTGATGGACACTTATTATACATTGAAGAGCTACGACTCAACATTGTATTATGCCAAAGAAGTCATCAATAGCGGTAACCTGATTCCCGGTGCAGTTGGGAAAGCGCAGTTGTATGCTGGTAAAGTGCCTTACGACCGTGGAGACCTGACAAAAGCAGCGGAAGAGTTTAAGAAAATCTCGGCATCTTCGAAAGATGAATATGGTGCAGAGGCGAGTTACTGGTCGGCTGTGATACTTTCTAAGAATAAAAAATTCAAAGAGGCCGAGACTGCGATCATTGAGATGGGCAAGAATTTCGAGGGATATGATTATTGGCGTGTAAGGTCTTTTATACTGCTTGCTGAGGTGTACGTCGGTCTGAATGAAATGGGACAGGCTAAGGCCACATTAACTTCCATTATCGACAATTCCGACGATAAAGAAGCAGTTAAGCTTGCGAAGGAGAAATTGGCTCAGATCAGTAAATAAAAAAGATTCATTCCTGCGGGACTAACAGAAAATATTAAGACTCATGACGAAATCCATCGCGATACGTTCTTCCTTATTCCTATTGACACTTGGCTTTTCTTCCCAGTTTGCATTGGCGCAACGGGGGGAGATCGAAAGCCAGACTTATGAGATTGTAAAAGAAAAAAGCATTGAATTCGCCCCTGCAAACCGGGTTTATGATAAAGTTGATCCTATAAAAGGCGAAACAGGCAAGAAAAAAGTTGACTACCAGATAATTGATCCCCAAATAGACCTTTCGTCGCCCAAGCTGACGCCAAGCGTGGCTGCTTCTTCGGATGAACAAAAGCGTAAAGACGAGCCGGATGTCCTTAACAATTATGTAAAGCTTGGAGCGGGCAATTACGGCCGTTTCCTGGGCGAAGCATTTGTAGGAGGCCGTCCTTCCGAAGATCTGGTCTTTACAACGCAGCTGAAACATTTATCGGCCGCGAATGGTCCGGTGGACAATAAGAACTCCGCCAACGCTGCCACAAACTTTAAAATAGGCGGAAAGTACATTCGCAGCAAATACAAAGTAGAGGCAGCGCTCGACTACGACCGCAAGAATTATTACTTCTATGGTTACCAGCCGCAGCCAGAAACCGTTCAGGTGGACCGGGACAGCATTCGCCAGACGATCAATAGATTTGGCGTATCACTGGGCTTCGAAAATACAGATGCCTCTGTGCTGGTTGATTATTCTGTAAAAACAAGCCTGCACACATTGCGCGACCGTTACGAAGCTTCCGAATTGGATTGGGGGACTAAATTAATGGCTTCCGTGCCGCTTTCGGAATCTTTCCATGCATTGCTGGAAGCCGACGCGTTCGTGACGCAGCGTGTTGACAGGTTTACCTACAACCGAAATCTTTTCCGCGTAAAACCAACATTCAAATACACATCAGACCTATTCTCGGTGACTGCGGGGATAAATGTTGCTAACGAAACGGACAGTGAGTTGGAGATCAACCGGACAAAAGCATTCCCGGTTTTAAACATTGACGTCGCACCATTTGCCGGACTTCACATTTTCGCAGGCTGGAATGGTGATATGGTGAGAAATACACTGAAAAGTATGCTGGGCGAGAATATGTGGCTGGGTCCCAATGTTCAAATACTTAACACTGATAAGGACTACGAAGTGAGCGCTGGTGTAAAGGGTGAAGGACTTGCAGGCTTCAACTACGAGGGGAAAGTGGCGTATACGCAGTACAGGAATTTTTATTATTTCAACAACTCCCTTGCCGACACTTCCAAGTTCGCGATTATTTATGATCCTGGTAAAACAAAAGTGCTGAGCATTTCCGGTCAGGCAGGATATAATTTCAATGATCTGTTCAAAACGTCTGTTAAAGTAAATTTCTTTGATTACTCGGTGGCCGAGCTGGAAGAGCCCTGGCACCGTCCGGATCTTACGTTAAACTGGTTTAACGCGCTTGCGATCAGCAAGAAGTTGTTTGTAACAGCGGATTTCTATATGTTGAGAGGAATAAAAGCAAAAAATTTCCAGAGCGGCGAAGTCACCAAATTGCCGGTTATTGCAGATCTTAATTTCAAGATTGATTATCTGTTAACCAGGAACTTCTCTGCATTTGTGTCACTCAACAACGTGTTGGGCAAGCAGTATCAGCGTTACCAGTATTACCCGCAGCAGGGACTAAACTTTATTGGAGGATTATCGTTTTCTTTTTAACTTCGCTGAGTTAACTGAAAAAACGTTCATGATAGCAGTCGAAACAGTCATCCGAAAACTTGTAGGTGAATATGAATTTGTAATCATTCCAGGATTCGGAGCATTGCTTTCGCACCAGATCCCGGCTGCTTATGATGCGATGTCACAAACTTTTTCCCCACCTGCCAAGAAGCTAGCTTTCAACGAGTTCCTGAAACTTGACGACGGACTTTTGGCAAACTACATATCGCGTCACGAAAGTGTTTCGCATTTGGAGGCGGTTGAATATGTGAAAGGTTATACCGACGGACTGCGACATAATCTGGAACAACGCGGCCAGGCGCAGATTACAGGGATAGGCGATTTTAGCAAGAATATTGAGGGTAAGCTGGTTTTTGAACCTAACACTGAAAAATATTTCAAAGACGAATGGTATGGTTTTGAGAAAATCAGGGCTAAACAAGCTGATAAAAAGATAGTTCCAATTGCTGTTGCAGACAATTACATTGCAGAGGAACAGGTTGAAGTCATTGAAGCAGAGGAAGAAAGAACGAACACGTTCAAGTGGGTAAGATGGGCTGCTGCGGCCGCCATTGCAACATTGATCTGCGGTTTGAGTGTGTTTTTGGTTAATTCAAGAAACGGAGACATTCAGAGCACACTAAATCCTTTTACAGAGTTGTTTTCTAAAACAGAAACTGTGAAAGCGGAAAGCGTGGAAACCACTGTTGTTGAACCTGTTTCCAAAGAGCCAGCCGTAAAGCCGGTAACCAACGAAGATTCTGTTGCCGTTACTGCATTGCCTGTTGAAGTTCCTACACCAGCGAAGGACGATTCAGTTAAAGCAAAATTGGCGATCCCGGCGGTTAAACCCGAAGCAATTGCAACCATCGAGCCGACTTCATCTTCAAAGTTCTATGTGATAGCAGGAACATTCAAAGGGGTCAAACAGGCGAAAGTGCTTTTGGCCCAATTGAAGGAAAAAGGATTTGAAGACGCAAGCATTTTACCTCCCGACCGGTTCGGAAAGAAAGTGAAGGTTGCAGCAAACGGATACGGCACTGAAACAGAAGCTTACCGCGCCTCCAACAAACTGAAAGGAGTCATTGGAGAAGCAGGCTGGGTTTACAAGAAAAAATGATCAGAATAACATAGAAAAGGAAGCATTAAAGTGCTTCCTTTTTTCGTAACACACGATTTTTTTTAATTTTACGTTGTTGGAATAGTAAAATATAGCAAATACAATGATTGTATTACAAGCAGAAGATCGTCAGAGAATTGCAGTTTCCTGGGCTATGTCCATCGGAATTACAATTGCAATGCTGGGCTTATTCTTCTTTATCAGGCTCAACAGCTCTATGCCGAAAGTTGCGCCTATGGAGCTCTTTGTGGAGGTTAATTACGGAACGGATAAAGTCGGCAGGGGCGATGTGCAGACATTCAATAAGCCCAACGACAGCAAAGTCGCAGAAAACATGCGTGCTGATGCGGATGAAGTAAAAAAGGTTAAGTCGGTGGCAACACCAAAACCTACACCGCCGACGCCTCCGAAAATTGAGCCGGTTAAGCCTACAAAAACAGTTGCAGAGAAGCCGGTGATCACCTCCAAGGCCGAGAGCCCGGTGGAAGCGCCGGAAAAGAGCGAGAGTAAAAAATCGACCGGTTCAGAAGCTTCATCAGCACCGGCAGCCAAGCCAACGCCTGAAAAGGCAGTTAATAAAGATGCATTATTTACGAAATCTTCCGGAAGCAAGTCAGGAAGTAACGGCACCAACGGCACCAAGAGTGGCGTGGGGGGCAATAACAATGGTGACGATGCGGAAGGAGTAGGAGATAAAGGTTCGAAAACGGGAAGCCTGTTCGCCAAAACTTACAAAGGCGAAGGCGGCGGTGGCGGAACGGCGGTAGGATTGAGCCTGTCCGGGTGGAGCTGGTCGAGAAGGCCTGTTGTAGACGATAATTCAGACGCTACGGGCGACATTACATTTAAGATCACAGTAGATAAGAACGGGCGCGTGAAGAGCATTATCACGCAGAATACGACGGTAACTGATTATTCGGTCGTTAACAAATACAAGAGTGCAGTTCGGGATTTGACTTTTATTCCAAAGTCTTCAAATGTGCCGGATGAGTCAGTTGGAACGATCACATTTAAAATCCGTTCCCAATAGTTTTTAGAATGAATTACCAGGAAACATTGGATTATCTGTATAGCCGCCTGCCGGTTTTTCAGAATATTGGGGCCCGTGCTTTTAAGCCGGGCCTTCATACTACCCAGGAGCTTTGTAAGTCTTTGGGCGATCCCCAACTTCATTATACAACCCTTCACATTGCCGGAACAAACGGCAAAGGAAGCACTTCTCACATGTTAGCTGCGGTGTTGCAGCAGGCAGGTTATAAGGTTGGGCTATACACTTCGCCTCACTTAAAGGATTTCAGGGAGAGAATACGGGTAAATGGTCAACTTGTCACTGAGGATTTTATCATTGATTTTATCAGTGAAAATAAATCTAACATTGAAAGGTTATCTCCTTCATTCTTCGAAGCGACGGTTGCCATGGCTTTTTCTTATTTTTCCAAAATGTCTGTGGAAGTTGCAGTGATTGAAGTTGGAATGGGCGGCCGTATGGATTCAACCAACATTATCACTCCGGCATTGTCCGTAATCACCAATATCAGCCTGGATCATACGCAGTATCTCGGTGAGACATTAGAGGAGATCGCATCCGAAAAAGCAGGGATAATCAAGCCTACCATCCCTGTTATAGTCAGTGAAAAGCAATCCGATGCCATCAGTAATGTGCTTTCCGGTACAGCCCAAAAGGTTGATGCGCCGATTTTGTATGCATCAGAGATCTATAATGTAGAAAAAAAAGGGCTTAGGTATGGTTTGATGGAAGTTGATGTAGTTGAAAAAGAAACGCTTAGAAAGACAATAGAAGGCCTGCGTTTAGACCTTACCGGTTCTTATCAGTTGAAGAATATCGGGGGCGTAATTGCGGCAATTGAGACATTGAGGAAACAGGGTTGGGCGCTCCCAGATGCCCATGTGCGTGAGGCACTTTCATCGGTCACCAAAATAACGGGACTGAAAGGCCGCTGGCAAAAGCTAGGGGAAAATCCGGATGTTTATTGCGATACAGGCCACAACACGGCCGGCCTGGCATCCGCGCTGGAACAATTTGAAAGCATTGCAACCGAGGTTCAGCGCTTTGTTGTCGGTTTTGTTGGGGATAAGGACATTTCGTCCATGCTGCAATTATTTCCCTCGGATGGCGTGTTTTATTTCTGTCAGCCGTCGAATATGCGTGCCCTTGATGCGAATGAGCTGGTCACGCTAGCAAGCTCGTATGGTCTTGAAGGAAGGGCTTTTTTAAATGTAAATGATGCACTGGCAGCTGCAATTAGTGAATCCGATTCCCACGATACAATATATGTGGGCGGAAGCACATTCGTAGTTGCAGACATTAATGATTTGTAATTGATATTGATAGAATGACAAGGAGAAAGTTAGAGCACTACAAGTTTAGCGCCCAGGCGGCGAATGTGATTGAAGCAGGAAAACCATTATATACCACGATCAAAGGGCATTGGAACAAAATATACTTTGAAAATGATCAACCGGTCGTCGTAGAACTGGCCTGCGGAAAGGGTGAATACACCATCGGATTAGGTAAACAATTTCCGGAAAAGAACTTCATCGGAATGGATATCAAAGGCGACCGCATTGCCCGCGGCAGTTTTATAGCGACCGAGCAAAATCTGTCGAATGTTGCGTTTTTAAGGGCAGGCATTCAGTATGCAGACGAATTTTTCGAGGACAATGAGCTCAGCGAGATTTGGCTTATCCATCCGGATCCGCAAGTGCGGGACCGGGATGAAAACAAAAGGCTCACCAATCCTCAATTCCTGGCCCGATATGCAAGATATTTGAAAGCGGGAGGAATGTTCTACCTAAAAACAGACAGCACCTTTCTATACGATTACAGCCTCGAGAAACTCAACGAATCAGAAAGATTTAACGTTATAGAACATACGTCTGATCTTTACGAATCGCATCTGCATGAAGAACATTATGGCGTGAGGACACATTACGAAAGCATATTTGTATCAAAGGGCTACACAATCAAGTACATTAAAGCAGTTGTCTTATAAACAAAGCGGCCTTTTTATCGAGTGATAAAAAGGCCGTTTTCGTTATGCTTATCAATTTATTACTTGCCGATCAAACTTGCGAAGTAGTAAACTGTTCTTACCAATTGAGATACGTATGACATTTCATTGTCGTACCAAGCAACCGTTCTAACGATCTGTGTATCACCAACTTTCTGTACTCTTGTTTGCGTTGCATCAAAAAGTGACCCGTAGCTGATACCAATAATGTCGCTGCTCACGATTTCATCTTCTGTGTATCCGTAGCTTTCGTTAGATGCCTCTTTCATTGCTGCGTTGATCTCTTCAACCGAAGTTTCTTTTCCAAGAATAACAGTCAATTCAGTCAATGAACCAGTCAATGTTGGAACACGTTGCGCAGAACCATCCAGTTTTCCTTTCAATGCAGGAAGAACAAGTCCGATCGCTTTTGCAGCGCCGGTGCTGTTCGGAACGATGTTCTGTGCAGCTGCACGGGCTCTTCTCAAATCACCTTTTGGATGCGGTGAATCTTGTGTGTTCTGATCATTTGTATAAGCGTGGATGGTTGTCATCAAACCATTAACGATGCCGAATTTCTCTTCCAACACCTGAGCCATTGGCGCAAGACAGTTGGTTGTACAAGAAGCGCCGCTGATGATTGTTTCAGAACCGTCCAGAATGTCATGGTTCACGTTGAAAACGATTGTTTTCAGGTCGCCGGTAGCAGGAGCGGAGATAACTACTTTTTTCGCGCCAGCTTTAATGTGGGCACTTGCAGACTCCTGGCTGGTAAAGAAACCTGTACATTCCAGAACAACATCTACATCATGCGATCCCCAGGGAATTTGAGCAGGGTCACGTTGTGCATATATAACGATATTCTCGCCGTTGACAACAACTGAATTGTCAGTTGATTTCACATCAGCGTCAAAACGGCCTTGTGCAGTGTCATATTTAAGCAGGTGGGCCAATACTTTTGGGCTGGTAAGGTCATTGATAGCAACTATATCGATGCCTTCCATATTATAAATCTGACGATAAACCAGACGGCCTATGCGGCCAAATCCATTGATAGCAACTTTAACTTTTGACATGTCTTTCTAGTGATTGTTTATTACTGACGCGAAATTAACAAAAATGTGCCCTTATTTAAAGGAATCATTGAAAAAACTGATTCAATTGTAAAAGCAAAATGATTACTATTCTAATTAGCAAAATGATCGAAAAGCTATTTTAGTTAGTATTTTGTCGAATTTACTAATATAGATAGTATTTATTTCTCTGTATGTCTATTTATATTAAGTAATATATGTCCTTATATTTGTCGTGGCTGAAATAACGATGTGGGATATCCAATACAGGATTACTTCATAGAGAATGCGGTAAGCTATTAGAACCAACTGGGCGAATTCGAGGATTTTGCGAAACGGCAGTTTTTCGAAATTTAATGTTGAGTAATGCCATAACTATCTATAATACAGTACTTTAATACAATTTAACTAATCTACTACTTAAACATGTTTATTGCAGAAAAGATTGAGTCTTACTGGTCCAACAGGGAATTATTAAAGGATGCTGATTCGGTGAATTACATTAAAGAAGTCATTGAGGAAGTTGATAAAGGCCGGTTAAGAGTGGCCGAACCGCAGGAAGATGGTTCATGGAAGGTTAATGAGGCTTTGAAGAAAGCGATTATTCTTTATTTTCCTATTCAACAGATGTCCGTTAGTGAAGTGGGCATTTTTGAATACCATGATAAAATGAAATTGAAGACCGGTTACGACAAACTGGGCGTTAGGGTGGTGCCGCCAGCCGTTGCGCGTTATGGTGCATACATATCTAAAGGTGTTGTGCTGATGCCATCGTACGTTAACATCGGCGCGTACATCGACGAAGGCACAATGGTTGACACCTGGGCAACTGTCGGAAGCTGCGCACAGATAGGCAAGAACGTCCATCTGAGTGGGGGTGTAGGAATTGGCGGTGTACTGGAACCTGTACAAGCTGCTCCTGTGATCATTGAGGACGGAGCATTCATCGGTTCGCGATGCATTGTGGTTGAAGGGGCACACATTGGTAAAAGAGCTGTTCTTGGCGCTGGCGTAACCATTACCGGCAGCTCGAAGATCATTGATGTAACAGGCTCTGAGCCCGTTGAATACAAAGGTTTTGTTCCCGCAGATTCTGTTGTGATCCCTGGAACGCTTCCAAAAGAATTCGCAGCAGGAACATACCACGTTCCCTGCGCATTGATCATTGGAAAGCGTAAAGCAAGCACAGATCTTAAAACATCATTAAATGATGCACTGCGTGAAAACAATGTGACAGTTTAGTTTAATAAATTCTAATTGTTGGAGGGCGTTATCTCAGATAGCGCCCTTTTTCTTTGAGTTTACAGGTTAATACGGGATCTAATAGTTATTGACAGCGCTATTTAATAATGTCAACAGTCCAAAATTGACAATGCTAAACGAACAGTTTACAAACGTAACAATATTATTTGCTTAACATTTGTAAATACAAATTGCATTTAATAACTTGCATGCAACATTGTAAACCATATGCCCGGATGGATTTAAACGATAAGATCAAGCAAATTCTGACTGACAAAAATATCTCGCCTTCTATATTCGCAGATGAGATCGGGATACAACGGTCCAGCATGTCCCACATTCTTGCAGGAAGAAACAAGCCAAGCCTGGATATCGTACAGAAGATTGTGAGGCGCTTTCCTGAACTTGGTACGAATTGGATTCTGGATGGTGAAGAGCTCCCATTTATTACGGCGGAATCATCCGCTGCCGAAAGTCTTGGACAGCTCGAAATCCTTAGCTCTACACGAAACAATCGAGAGCCAAACGCCAGGCAGCTGGGGAGATCCGAAAAAAACTCTTTAAATGGGAAACCTTCTGCTGCGGCTACCAACTCCTCCCGTACCAGACAAATAGAGAAAATTCTTATTTTTTACTCAGATGGGACATTCGAAGAAGTAAAATGACATCATCTAACAATGTAAGATAATTTACCGTCAATAAGTAATTTGTTATTTTAGCAAAATAATTGTGCCATTCAAGCTCATTTCAGCGGTTTTGATGGTATATGGATAACTCCCGGCCGGAACTGGTGTGTTATCTTTGTATCTGCCGTTCCAAGGCTCTTGATAGCCCTGTGACGCGTAAACAATCTCACCCCAACGGTTGTAAATGCGCATTTCAAGGATCTGATCTTTGGCATTAAATATCTCAAACCGATCATTATGCCCATCATCATTCGGTGTAAATGATGTTGGGATATGCATTTTCGAGATCACATAGACATCCGTAGATGCTTCTGCCTTACATCCATTTTCAGACTCGACAATGATGGTATATCGCGTATCGGTTAGCGGACCCACAACTGCGTCTCGCACGTCATTCGCAGATACAAGTCCGTCCGGCGGAGACCAGAGATATTTATATGTATTTGGTTCAGCAGGATTAATTGCTGGCCGCAGCGTTACCTTAGATCCTTCAACAACACCCTTTCTGGCAGGAAGTGTTACAGAAATCGACTCTTTCCTGATGAGCACCGTGTCGGAACCTGTGCAGCCGGTTGCCTCATTGGAGATCAGCAAGGAATAAGATCCGGAATCCTTAGCCTCCAAAGTGGGCTGCTTATCATTGAGCACCGCATTATCCCGGCTCCATGAAAGCACCTGCCCATTGGCCACAGTTCCTCCGTTGGCCACTAAAATGGAAACTTCCCCATCGCAAATGATATTCTTATCCGCTGAAATAATGGCTTCAACCGGCGGAGCTAGGGACACATTTACCATCAGCGACGATGTGTCGCGGGAGCATTTTTGTGTATAGCTCTTGATAACCGAATAAACACCCGTATCGCTCACCGCGATGGAAGGATCAGTTGCACCCGGAATGTTCAAACCGTTGCGCTGCCATTGATATGACCAGTCGGCTGAGTTCTCGGTTTGCAATGTGACGGGCCGCTCAGGGCAGAACGAGACCTCGGTAACCGGCGCCGCATTCATCATAATCACTGGCTGCTCCGGCTGATCATCATTGCAGTCGATCACCAAAAGCTGAAAGTCTCTTCTTATTACGCCGATTTTCCTGCCATTTCTATATTCTTCCACCTGAACCGAGAAGACATATAAACCCAGCCTGTTCGCCGTGACTGTAAGTTTTCCGGTGTTATCGATGGCCAGCGGCCGCTGGCCTGGAATCACATTGGCCAAAGAAATCCCATTCTCCCAGGTCACGGGCGGATAACCCGATTTTGATGAGTTGTCTCCATTGATCATATTGGGTGTGGTGTAACCCCGATAAGGTGTAACCAGCGAATAGCGCAGTTCATCTCCATCGTCGTCCGACGCCGACATATTCATAGAAAATGCCCTGTTGCTGCATATATATTGTCCGTTTGGCGCTGAAAACTGCGGAGAAGCATTGCGGGTGGTAACGGGTGGAAATTCCAGATAAAACACCATTCCCATCTCACCCGGGTTTTTAATGTTATTGATATCCGTATTACGGCAACACCTTTCCCAAACAATGTAATAACCTTCCGGATCATTATAATCCTGGTTAGGCAATGTTACACTTCCTTTATAAGTTCCGATAACTGTGCTCAATGAGCGCAAACTTGCACAAGCTTTATTTTGATACTGGATGGTCTCAGAAGATAAATAGCGCACCCGAACCTGCTGCATGAACCGAACGTCACGCTTTCTATAAATGTAAATATCAGCAGCTTCGTCCCGGTTCCCATTCCCATTTGGGGATGGTTCCTGCAAATTATTCCTGTCCCAATATTGAATCAGTGTAATTTCAAAAGCATTGGCATTTGCAAGCGGACGCATCAAAAGTTCCCCTCCGACGATGTGATCGGCATTTGCTTGTGTTGGAAGAAAAGCTAACAGTGGAAGAAACCACACCAGACCTCGTAAATATCTTGTCATCAACCTCACTATTTTGGAACATAACCTCCCCTAAATTTAGCAATTGATCAGGAAATGATATAGCTCCTATTGAAAAAAGTTAACAAAGGGAATGTTAAATAAAATGTTTCCTTGATCCAATTTTTCCGGTTACCGGACAGAACAGGATAGTATGGTTGACAATTACGCATACTATTGCATTTAATACAATTCAAATCATTTATTGCATTAATTGAATAAATGAAGCTTTGAGTATCTCTTCAATCCACTTGTTCCATTAACCTTTTACTTATGTCTAAACCCAAGGAATTGTTGTTTAAAACACGCCAAAACAATTGTATCGCAAGTCGTCTCATCTTTTCACTCTTAAACTCCTTAGCGTATGAATGAAGTTCGACAATCAAAACTGGGCATTTGTCTTCGGCTATTTGGGAAAATAGCATTAAGCCAGATCCTGATCGGCACAGCCCTTACCGGTGTTGCAGTAGCGGAAAGTATGCCAAATCACCTAATAACCGCTTTCGACATCAAGGCCGATCGCTCCATCAAGGGAAAGGTAGCCGATGACAAAGGGCTTGGCCTGCCCGGGGTAAGTGTAATTCTCAAAGGTTCCAGCACCGGAACTGTAACGGATTCCGAAGGTGGTTATAGCCTGAGCATTCCCGAAACAGGGGAGAATATTTTGGTTTTCTCTTTCGTCGGTTACGTACCAAAAGAAGTTACAGTAGGAAATCAGTCTGCTGTGGACGTAGAATTGCTGGTGGATACCAAGGCATTGGAAGAAGTGGTTGTGGTGGGTTACGGAACGCAGCGCAAGCGCGACATCACGTCGGCGGTGTCGGTGATAAGCATGGAGGATATCGGCGAAGTGCCAAAATCCAATGTGACTCGGATGTTGCAGGGACAAGCGCCGGGTGTGATCATCAAACAGAAAAGTGGGACGCCAGGCCAGCAATTTGAGGTTAAAGTGCGTGGTATCAGCTCGTTGGGTGCTGGTAGCGATCCATTATATGTCATCGATGGATTTCCGGTTGGCACGTCGGCAGGGCAAAACCTGAACCCTAACGACATTGAGACCATTTCCATCTTGAAAGATGCTGCCGCAACGGCCATTTATGGTGCACGCGGTTCAAACGGTGTGGTCTTGATCACAACCAAAGCAGCCAAAGACGGAAAGACAAACCTGAATATATCAGTGGATTACGGCATCCAGAATGTTCCCGACAGCAGGAAAACAAAGGTGCTGAACGGACAGGATTTTGCGCAGTTCAAGCGTGAAGTTTTTATCGGACGATATGTATTAGCCAATAACAAACAGCCCGAAGAAGCGGACATTCCCATTGATTTCAGAAATCCCGCAGACACGAAATATTCTACCAACTGGTTTGACCTGATTTTGCATAACAATGCGCCTTACAAGGACATTAACTTAACATTATCGTCTGGAAAAGGGCCTATCAAATCGGTCGTTTCTGCCGGTTACTACAAGGAAGACGGCGCTTTGCAATACACAGGTTATGACCGTGCATCGTTACGGACCAACCTGGCCGGTGACGTGAACAAATTTATCACCATCGGAATGAACATTGCGGGAAGTTACTCCCGGTCGAGCTTGTCGAGCACAGATGGCCGTAATGCGCAGGTCGGGTTGACACTGATCAGCGATCCGCGCTATCCGGCTTATGACGAAAAGGGTGAGCTGATTCCTTATTACAATGGTGTCGGCGACATTTTTGGCTTCCCTAACCCCTTATATATGCTCAAAAATATCAAGCGGAACCGGAATATTGCGGATGTGCTTGCGAGCGGATATGTTGAGTTGAACATTGCAAAAGGCCTGAAATTCCGGTCGTCGCTGAATGCAAAGATCAATTACAACACTTATAAGGAATATGTGCCTTCCACGATCGGTCTTCCGGTTCAGACAGGAACAAACGGTGCGCCTCCGCGTATCGCAACCGAACGGGACGACTCGGAAGAGTTGAAAAACTACGCTGCTGACCAGGTGTTGACCTATTCTCCGTCTCTCGGACAAAACCATGCCCTGGAAGCAACATTAGGTTATTCGGCTCAGCAAGAAGTAGTTAAGGGCTTGTACGGTTCGGGTAACACATTCCCGGACGATCTGGCGCCATTCCTGGGCAATGCCACAATCCGTTCTTCCAATTCTATGGAAAGAAAATGGACCATGATCGCCTACATTGCCAGGTTAAACTATTCATTCAAAGACAAATACCTGTTCTCTGCCACATTCCGCCGGGAAGGCAGTTCTAGGTTCAGCGAGGGTCATAAATTTGGTAATTTCCCGGCTGCTTCGGTGGGGTGGCGGATCTCGGAAGAATCATTTGTTCCAAAAGCATCCTGGCTAACCGACCTGAAATTAAGGGCGAGCTGGGGCTTGACCGGGAATAACACATATCGCGTCAGTGCCAACAACAATTTTGGTGTTGCGCAAAATGCAGGTGACGACGGAAATTACGAAAGCTTGTCTTTCCTCGGCGTGAACAACTACATTTTCAACAACACGCTGGCGTCCGGAAAATCGGTTACACGGTTTGCTAACCCTGAACTGAGCTGGGAAACTTCCAGTCAGCTGGACATCGGATTCGACCTCGCTACATTTGATAACAGGCTGGTTTTCACCGCTGAATATTACAAAAAGATTACGGATGACATGCTCCTTGGATACAACATTCCGGCGGTTTCGGGCTTTACGCAGACCTTGAAAAACCTGGGTAAGGTGCAGAATCAAGGCATCGAACTTGCAGCGACTTACCGCATTAAAGTGGGTCAGATCAATTTGAGAACGAATGCCAACATTACTTTCAACCGTAACAAAGTGCTGGCAATCAGGGGACAAAACGATTTTATCTTGCAAGGAAGCCAATACGGCGGTTATAACATTCAGCAGGTGGGCCGTCCGATCGGGATGATTTTTGGCTATCGTAAGCTGGGTATTTTCAATACACAGGCGGAAATCGATGCGGCACCATTGCAGGAAGGCGCGGTGCCGGGTGCGATGATATTTGCAGATTTGCACGGCGCAGCCGATGGCGGGCCCGACGGAATTGTTTCCTACGATACAAAAGACATGACCGAAATTGGTAACCCAAACCCGAAATTCAACTGGGCCTGGACTGTGGGTGCTGATTATAAGCGGTTTGACGTAAGCGTTTTGCTGATGGGTGCGTATAAGTATGACATTTACAGAAACATAGAAGCCTCAACCATGAATATGGACGGTGTTTTCAATGTTTTGGAAAAAGCAAAAGACAGATGGAGATCAGCGGAAAACCCGGGATCAAACCCAGGCGCTAAAAATTCACAGGGCGGAACGGACTATTTCAAATGGTCACGCGAGAGCAGCGAACGTTATGTATATGATGGCACGCACATGTGGATTAAAAACGTAACCATCGGCTACACGCTTCCAAAGTTGAACGGCATTCTCTCTGATGCGCGGATATTCGTGAATGCGGCCAATTTGCTTCTGGTAACAAAATATCCAGGCAACAACCCGGACGCCGGCGTAAGAGGCGGAACAGAGCTTAATAATGACGATGAGTCATATCCTGTTCCAAGAACATTCTCTGCGGGCCTAAAAGTCAACTTCTAAATCTGATGAAAATGAAAAAAATTACAGCAATAGGTTTAGTCGTTCTGCCGCTGCTCATGACCTCCTGCGGCGAGGATTTCCTTAACCAGACCGATCCGACGAAAGTAAATGTCGATCTGTTTTATAAAAATGAAGCGCAGGCCAGGCAAGCATTGAATGGTGTTTACGGCCAGGTGCAATCAATAACCAACTCGGCATATCTGGCGGGTGAATTTCAAACGGATAACACCACCATTGACCTGAACCCCTCTGACCGGGGCGGTGCGGGCGGCTGGGAAGCATTTGAATTTTCAACGGTCAATTCGGGTAACGGCGAGATCGCGACGATTTGGAACAGTTACTACGCGGCTTTGTATGGCGCCAACCTGACGTTGGAAAAAATCGTTGATGCGGAAATCGCAGATGTTCCTAAAAAGGAGATCGAAGGTCAGTTAAAATTCCTGAGGGCCTATTTGTATTTCAATCTGGTCCAATATTTCGGTGATGTGGTGATCGTGACCAGTACATTTGCGGTCCCTGAGCCAACATTTGACTTGGTAAGATCGCCTCAGACGGAAGTTTGGGCGCAAGTTGAAAAGGACCTGAAAGAAGCAATTGCTTTGCTTCCCGAAAAATATGCATCAGCGGGCGACAAAGGCCGGGCAACAAAGGGTGCAGCCTTATCGCTTCTTGGTAAAACATATCTGACAACCAAAAAGTATGCGGATGCCGTTACCACGCTTAAAGAAGTAACCAAGCTAGGTTATGCATTGAATGCGAACTATGCGGATAACTTCGATCCCGCACCGGCCAAGAAAAACGGCCCCGAATCAATCTTTGAGATACAATATCAGGGAGATAACGATCTTGGCGAGCAAAGCAGCTTTCAGTATGTATTTGCCCCAAGGGTTTCCAAAGGTGCGGTTACAGGTTTTCCCGCTGGTGGAAACGGCGGCAGGAATTCGCCAACCAATGACATGATCGCAGCTTATGAAACGGGTGACGTAAGAAAGGATATTTCGCTCAAAACGAGTTTCACGCTCGATGGCAAAGTGTATCCGGTCCCTTATGTAAGCAAATACAATTATCCGCACACAATTGTGCAGCGGACCAATACAAACTGGCCTGTGCTGCGCTATTCGGATGTGTTGTTAATGCTTGCAGAGTCTATCAACGAGCAAACCGGCCCCACAGCGGAAGCAGCAGATTATCTGAACCAGGTAAGGAAGCGCGCGGGACTGGCTGCAACAAAAGCCACCAGCAAGGCAGATTTCCGAACTGCGGTGCTAAAAGAAAGAAGGGTTGAGCTTGCGTTCGAAAACCACCGCTGGTTTGATCTGAAAAGGACCAAAACCCCAGGCGAATGGGCTGCATTCATGAATGCGCATGGAGCTGCGGAACGGGCAAAACCAACCGTTGACAGGGGTAATGTTCCTTTCAATTCTACGGATTATGTTTTTACAGAAAATGAATATCTGCTGCCGATTCCCGCGCCTCAGATTCTCATCAATGCAAAGCTGACCCAGAATCCGGGATACTAAGGTGTGCTGAATGTTTACACTTGGATAGCATAGGATCATTGAGTAAGGAGAAGCGCTGGTTAACAGTTGCTTCTCCTTATTAATTTTACAAGGAAAATCGTAACTATTTCGTTATAAAATAAGCTTCTGCCCAATCAATTATTGGAAACCTTCTAAAAAGTCACGGTAATTAAATAATTTAAGCAAGACAGAACAGGATAGTCGGGACACCGATTTTTCCTAGTATTGTATCACATTGCAGGTTAATGCCCGCAACAATTCCTAAAACCACTAATCTTCTACATGGTGTTACTTGAAGCAACCGAAACTTTCTGGCTTTGGCAATTTCTGGGACGATTGCATCCCATGATGGTCCATTTTCCCATCGGATTACTGTTTGTTGCCCTTATTCTTGAATTAATAGACTGGAAACGCAAATCCGCCCGCCTGCGTGATGCTGTGAACATTATGACGTGGATTGGCGTTGCAAGTGCTGCATTATCCGTCACATTCGGCTTGTTACTGTCGGACGCGGAACAATCCGAAGGTCAGACATTTGAAATTCACCGGTGGGCTGGTTTTATAACCCTGGGGCTGGCCGTCCTCGCAACCATTTCACTACGCAATGCCAACCGGAACATTTATCGCTCACTGTTATTTGTGACCGTTTTTGGCGTTTCTCTCGCAGGCCATTACGGCGCTATGATCACCCACGGTGACGATTACCTTACCAGTGTCATGCCATCGACTGTGGAACCCGAGCAGGAGCAATCCAATGAAGACCCTGCGGATTTTGTCTTTACCAACAATGGCGCGCTTAACCCGCAGCAGGTTCAAGATCTGAATGTGGAAGTGCGGACAATCCTGGCGCACAACTGTTACAGCTGCCACGGTGAAGCCAAATCAAAAGGTGACCTGCGGCTTGATAGCAAAGAAGCGATCATGAAAGGCGGTGAAAATGGCGTTGTAGTCGTGCCTGACCATCCGGACAAAAGCGAAATCATCCGCCGTATCTCATTGCCAAAAGGCGATAAGGAAGCAATGCCTACAAAAGGCAAGCGACTTACTGAAAGGGAAATTAAAGTGCTTAAATATTGGGTGGAAAAAGGTGCATTATGGCCTGATGGCAAGCAGAAAAGCATCTATCGCGTTGCCGCACTGGAACCGCGGATGCCTGAGCTTCCGGCTGCCAGCGGCGACATTGTGCTTCCTGTGGACCGTTTGGTTAATGCATATTTTCAAAAAAATAAAATTGCCTGGAAACCGGCCGTGAATGACCGCATTTACATCCGCAGGATTTATCTGGACATTATCGGCTTATTGCCGCCACCCGAGAAAGTGGAAGCATTCGTAGCAGACGAACGGCCCGACAAAAGAGAACAGCTGGCCAAAGAACTGCTGAACCGTTCGGATGACTATGCACAGCATTGGATGTCGTTTTGGAATGATGCCCTGCGGAATGATTATTCGGGAACAGGATACATTACGGGCGGCAGGTTCGACATTACCAAATGGCTTTACTCGTCCTTGCAGGTGAACAAGCCATACAATTGGTTCGTAAAAGAATTGATCAGCCCTGTTAAAGGTTCGGAAGGTTTTGTTAAGGGGATCAAATGGCGTGGGACGATCAATTCCAGTCAGCGCACCGAAATGCAGGCTGCGCAGAATGTGTCCCAGATTTTCCTGGGGCTTAACCTAAAATGCGCATCTTGTCACGACAGCTTTATCAGCGACTGGAAACTAGCCGACTCGTACGCATTCGCGAACATCTTCGCAGACACATTGCTCGAAATTAACCGTTGCGATAAACCCACCGGAAAAATTGCCGGGACAAAAATCCTTTTCCCTGAGCTCGGCGAGATCAGCGTGAATGCAAGCACAGAGAAGAAGCTCCGCGAATTGGCGGACTTCCTGGTGCAACCCAAAGACGGCCGGCTTTACCGCACGGCTGTGAACCGCATCTGGGCGCAGCTGCTGGGCCGCGGCATTGTGGAACCCGTGGACATGATGGACAACATGCCATGGAGCGAAGACCTGCTCGACTGGCTCTCCTCGGATTTTGTTGCCAATGGTTATGATATGAAAAAATTGATCTACACCATTGTTACATCCAGAACATATCAGCTGCCTTCCTCATCGGTGAAAGAGGCGGCTGACATTATGGCCAATGATTACAAGTTTACGGGCATGGTACGAAGAAGGCTTACCGCCGAGCAATTCTCCGACGCCATCAGCACAGCATTCAATCCGATGTATGCGGATTCGGCGATCGTGTATAAACTCCTTCCAAAAGACATCAAGTCACGCCTGCCATTTGCCCGCGCGGCTTTCGTGAAAAACGACCCGTTCCAGACTTCACTCGGTCGCCCTAACCGGGAAACGGTGAGCACTTCGCGCACCTCGCAAGCCAATTTATTGCAAGCGCTGGAACTGACAAACGGCAACAAATTCACAAGCACATTGAAACAAGGTTCCAAGATCTGGAAGGAGAAATATCCAACTTCGGATTCGCTCGTCACTGCTCTTTACCAGAATGCATTGGGCAGGACACCGCTCCAAAAAGAGCTTGCGGCAGCGAAACGGATCCTGGGACCGGCACCGAATGAAGAGAGCATTCAGGACCTGGTTTGGGCGATAGCGCTCGTTCCGGAATTTCAATTAATATATTAAGTGTAGAATGATATGTATTTATAATAAGAACCTGTCATTTAATACTCACAAAAAGTCACATATGATAGTAACATTTAAAACTTTTTATACATTATTTTATTATAAAAAGTATTATAGGTTTTAAATGTAAATAATATAAGACATAAATATTGAACGCATTAAAATATTTAAAAGGATGAACATTCAATGGAATAGGAGGAAATTTTTGCAAAGAGCAAGCGCCGCGACGATGGCCGCGCTGGCTGCGGGAGCACCTGTATCAAACATTCTTTCATCTTGCAAAGGCAAATCCGGGTCAGATTCCACGGCCGACACCGTCATTTTATTGTGGATGGCTGGCGGCATGGCGCATACCGAAACCTTTGATCCAAAGCTTTACACGCCGTTTGAAAAGGACATGGAAGGCAACCGGGTGCTCAGCACTTTCAAATCTGTTCCAACCATTTTGGACGGCATTCATTTTTCCGACGGATTACAGTCTATTGGAAAAGTGATGGACAAGGGCACATTGATCCGCTCTTACGTGGCGGCTGATATGGGGCACATTTTACATTCCAGGCATCAGTATCATTGGCACACCTGCTATGAGCCGCCGCAGACTGTTGCAGCCCCGCATATGGGCTCATGGATAGCCAAAGAACTGGGTCCGAAAAATCCGGTTATCCCGGCGTTTGTGGACATTGGCCAGCGGTTTACAGTTGGCGAAGCGGAAGAGTTAAAGGCATTTCACACGGCAGGATTTCTGGGCAATGAGTTCGGGCCATTCTTTATCCCGGATCCGAGCCAGGGCCTCGAAAGCGTGCGGCCGCCGGTGGGTATGGATGCAAAACGGTTTGAACGCCGAAACCAGCTTTACAATGAGCTCATCAACAACAGCCCGCTAGGGGAATTCGGCAGCGATTACCAGCGCGAATCCTTGAAACGGTCTATGGAGCAGGCGTACGCATTGCTGAATTCACCTGAATCCAAGGCATTTGACCTCAGTACCGAACCAAAAGAAAGCTACAACATTTACAACACCGGTAAATTTGGCCTCGGCTGCCTGCTTGCCCGCCGCCTTACCGAACAAGGCGCAAGGTTCATCAGCGTAACAACTGAATATGAACCATTTAAAGGCTGGGATACGCATGAGAACGGCCACACGAGATTACAGGAAATGAAAAAGCAAATCGACGGGCCCATTGCCCAGTTGATAAAAGACCTCGACAAGCAGGGCCTGCTCGACCGCACAATGGTGGTGCTTGCCAGCGAATTCAGCCGGGACATGATGGTGGAAGGTAAGCCGGATGCCAAAGTGTTGGAACAAGTGCAGCAGCCCGACATTCTTTCTGATTTGAAATTCTACGGAATGCACCGCCATTTTACAGACGGCGGCTCCATGTTAATGTTCGGTGGCGGGATCAAAAAAGGCTTCGTGTATGGAAAGACGGCAGATGAACGGCCATGCAAAACCATTGAAAACCCGATCAAGATCGACGGTGTTCACCAGACCATTTACCATGCCCTGGGCATTGCGGAAGACACCCAATATGAAGTTGAAAAACGGCCATTTTACACCACACCCGACGGCAAAGGAAAAGCAGTGATGGAGTTATTGTCATAATAGTTAAACTGAATCATAATCGCCGGGCGGAATCTGCCCGGCGATTTTTTTATGGGTTATATCCAAAAAAGTCCCGCTAATTAAATATTAATCAAAACCAGACAGAGCAGGATAGTCCGGTGTATCAATCATTCTAGTATTGCAATAATATTACTATAAGAATTAATTTTTGTCCTATACAAATACAAAAACCTGGTTCTTTTCAACCCGCAATACCAATTCCTGAACCCTTAACAAGCTATTTTCACCTAACCCTTATTCATATGAAAACATGAACGAATTTCCACGCCGTAAAAAATAACTAAGCGGTCCAGCCCATGCTAATCACTAAATCCTAAAACAACAATTTATGAATCAATCTCGACAATCATCTTATTGTGCACGGTTGAATTCCCTGATCAAGCTTTCTCTGAGTCAAGTGCTCATTGGTACGGCTTGCGGAATTTCGGCTGTTGCAACTCCGCTTTTTACGCCTGACCCTGTATTCAAAAACAAGACCATTTCCGTTGACAAAACCATCAAAGGTAAGGTTAGTGACGAAGCCGGCGAAAAAGTGCCAGGCGTTAGCATTGTTTTAAAAGGCTCTACGACCGGTACCGTTACCGACGCGGAAGGAACCTACACCATTAGTGTCCCGGATGCAGGCGGAACGCTGATCTTTTCTTCGGTAGGCTTCTTGTCGCAGGAAGTTGCCATTGGTTCGGGTTCAAATATTGATGTAACGCTGGCAACAGACTCCAAAGCATTGACCGAGGTGGTTGTGGTAGGATATGGCAGCCAGTTAAAAAGAGAAATTACAGGAGCAGTTCAGACTGTAAGCGCGTCAGACATTAAAGACGTGCCCGTTTCCCAGGTCACCCAAAAATTACAAGGACGCCTTGCAGGTGTGCAGATTAATCAAACCACAGGAAAGCCAGGTCAGGGAATGTCTGTTCGTGTTCGTGGCCAGGTGTCTGTGTCAGCAGGTAGCGATCCGCTATATGTCATTGATGG
This sequence comes from Dyadobacter sp. CY347, assembly GCF_021502655.1. Classification (GTDB taxonomy): domain Bacteria; phylum Bacteroidota; class Bacteroidia; order Cytophagales; family Spirosomataceae; genus Dyadobacter. The sequence continues at coordinate 9,336 of NZ_JAKFFT010000011.1, read as the reverse complement.
TTTCCCGATCACGGGTAACATTGGTGCATTGAACCCGGATGAGATCGAAGATATTTCTGTATTGAAAGATGCAGCCTCAACGTCACTTTACGGTTCACGTGCAGCGAACGGCGTTGTGCTTATTACGACGAAACGCGGCAAGCCAGGCGAAACTAATGTAGGGTTTACGGCTTATTACGGAATCCAGAATGTGCCGAAAAAAGGACGTGTTGAAATGTTGACCGCCCAAGAGTTCGCCCAATTCAAAAAAGAGCTTTTCGAAGATGAGAACAAAGCAGTTCCGGAGGCGTTCCAAAAGCCTGAACAGTACGCAAACCAGAATAATGACTGGTATGATGCGGTTTTGCGAAATGCACCAATCCAGAGTTACAACCTTACGATCACGTCCAACAAGGATAAGCTAAAAACCTCAGTCGTTGCCGGGATATTCAATCAAAAAGGTGTGGTTGTAAATAATGACTACAAGCGATATTCACTTCGGATGAACTCTGAATACGATGTTTCGGACAAAATTCAGATCGGTTTTAACATTGCGCCGCAGTACATCTTCGATAATACGCCCAGAACAGATGGTGACCGGGGAACCGGAATCCTGTTCAATGCATTGCACACCTGGCCGGTAATGCCGATTCGCGACGCAAACGGCGAACTGACCAAGGTTAACACTTTCCCCGAAGGAACAGGTAACATTTTCCAGTATCCTAACTGGGTTCGCGCTGCAGAAGAACTGACCAATGAGAACAAGAACACTAAATTACTTGGTAACACTTACCTCGTTTTTAGCCCGATCAAAGGTCTCAAGCTGAGAACTACATTGAACATCGAATACGAGAATAACAGATTTTTCTTCTTCAATCCCTCGACGGCAACCAGTAACATCAACGTTGCGATTCCGACGACAGCGGTTTCTACGCGTCAAAGTTTAGAAAATGTGGGCTGGCTTAATGAAAATACAGCTGTTTATAACCGCAGCTTTGGAGATCATAATTTCGAATTACTGGCAGGATTTACCCAACAACGCTATCGTCAGGATTTTACCAGCATAACAGCGGATACTTACACAGATGACAGGCTCCCAACAGTCCAGGGAGCAATTAACATCAACCGCGGCGGAACACAGACAGGTGCAAACGAGTGGGCATTGACCTCTTATTTATCCCGTCTTTCTTATAACTACAAAGGAAAATATCTTTTCACTGCGGCTGTACGTGCGGATGGTTCGTCCAGGTTTGGATCTGACAACCTTTGGGGAACATTCCCATCTGCTTCTGCGGGTTGGGTGATTTCAGACGAAGAATTCCTTAAAAACGTGAGTCAGGTTTCTTTCGCGAAGGTTCGTGGTAGTTTTGGTGTGATTGGTAACAACAACATTGGTAATTACACACAATATGCGCTTGTCAACAACACAACCAATGCCGTTTTCGGAAATAATGTAGCCACAGGTGCTGTTGTAACATCCTTGGCGAACAGAAACTTAGGTTGGGAAACGACTAAACAATTTGACATCGGACTTGATTTAGGCTTATTCAATGACCGAATCCAGTTTATTTATGACTACTATACCAAGCGGACCACCAATTTACTTTATGCAGTACAGGTTCCTCAGGAAGCCGGTTTCTCGTTCTACAATGACAACATCGGGGCGATCAAATTATGGGGTCATGAATTCTCTGTAACAACAAGAAATCTTGACGGAAAATTAAAATGGACAACCAACGCAAACATTTCTTTTAACAGAAATAAGGTGGTGGAACTTGCACCAGGCATTGACCGTGTTTACGGATCCTTCCACATTACGCAGGTTGGTCAGCCATTCGGTCAGTTCTATGGAATGGTGAAGGAAGGATTTTACACGAGCGCCGAAGATTTGGCTAACTCACCGATCATTCCGGGACGCTCGGCCATTGGAACTATTAAATTAAAAGATGTGAATGGTGATGGAACCATTACATACGGTGGCGATGCCGATGACCGTACCATTATTGGTAATCCATTCCCGAAATTCACTTACGGAATGGTTAACGACCTGAAATACGGAAACTGGGATTTCTCTATTGCAGGATCCGGCTCTTTTGGTAACGAACTTTGGGTGCGTCACCTTTACAGCACGGCCAACCTCGACGGCGTGTTCAATATGGTTGCTGGCGTGAAAGACCGTTTCCGCGTTAAAAACACAACAGTTGATGGAATCGGTGTTGCTACTACGGTGATTAGCGAGGGCAACGGAATGTATGGTGCAACTAACAATGGCGGGAATTTCACGGGTATTGAGCGTGACTGGAACAGTTCGCACTTCGTAGCAGATGCTTCTTATTTCACAATCAAGAACATTACAATCGGCTACAACATTGGTAAAGTGAATAAGTTCTTCAAGAATGCCCGCGTTTACGGTTCAATCCAGCAGGTGTATGTTTTCACGAAATACTGGGGCGGACCTAACCCTGAAACCAGTGCACAAGGTGATGGTAACGGTAATGGTGGTAACCTTAGCCAAGGTGTAGATTTCTCCAACTATCCTGTGCCACGTACATGGACATTGGGTGTGAATATGAACTTCTAAGCCAGCCAACATTTAATTCATTATTAATTATCAGAAGATGAAAAAACGATATATAGCGACCTGGCTCCTCACATTTGCATTAGCAGGATGCCGCGAAGAATTCTTAACAGTTATCCCGGAAACGGCGCTCAGTTACGGAATATTTTTTAAAACGGAATCAGATTTTCAGCAGGCTGTCAACGCTGCCTATGTTCCATTCCGCCAGATGTACAACGAACGGGCCTGGGTGTTGGAAGAAATGCACTCGGATAATACATATTATGCAAGAAATACCCTCTATGGTGCGGTAGATGCGACGGAAAACGTTGCAGACTTCGCAGTTCCGACAGCAGCGGGAGTTACTGCGAACGATAATGTATTGGTTCAGTATCGTCTGAACTATCAGATCATTGCAAGAGCAAACCAGATTCTCGCGCTGATTGACGGTGTGGATTTTGCCGAAATCCCAAAGAACAATCTTAAAGGTCAGGCGCTGTTCCTGAGAGCATTCGCTTACTTTGATCTCGTTCGTCTTTTCGGAAAAGTGCCTCTTCACCTTGTTCCCGTAATCGGACGTGAAGATGCTGCATCGCCACTAGCCAGCACCGAAGAGCTTTACGCACAGATTGAAAAGGATGCGAAAGAAGCGGGTACGCTGCTGTTAAACAAAGCAAAACAGGAAGCAGGCCGTGCTACTTCAGGTGCCGCGAAAACACTGCTCGCTAACCTTTACATTACCCAGAAAAAATGGGCTTTGGCGGAACCGGTGTTGAAAGATGTGATCACAAACGATGGCTATTCTCTGATGCCGGACTATACCAACGCGTTCTCCACCACAACTGCCAACAAGAATAATGCAGAATCTGTGTTCGAGATCCAGTATATGGAAGGATCGGCTGGGTATAATGGTAACCAGATCTACCGTTTTATTCCTTCGCCCATTTCGGCTACGGAGATTGCACCGCTGACCGGCACTTCTAATCCGCAAGCCACATCTCAGGAAAGTAACAACATTCCAACGCCAGATCTGATTGCGGCTTATGAAACAGGAGACAAGCGGAAAGACATTTCCATCGGTTATGTAACATTGAGCGGAAGTCTAGCGGAAAATAAGGTTTACCCTTATATCAAAAAATACGCAAAGCCGCATTCACTGCACAACAACACAGGTCAGAACTGGCCGGTTTACCGTTACTCGGAAGTGCTGCTCTTCATGGCAGAAACGCTTAACGAATTAGGAAAACCAGCCGAAGCCGCCACTTACCTGAACCAGGTTCGCACGCGTGCTGGTCTTGCGGCATCAGCAGCAACGGCACAAGCAACCATGCGCGAAGCGATTTTCAAGGAAAGACGTGTTGAGCTTGCATTCGAAAACAAACGGTGGTTTGACCTGACCCGCACCGGTCGCGTAAAGGAAATCATAGGCGCTTACGGGGCAAAAGTAAAAGCCAATCCACAAGCTTACTACTTCCCAAAAGGAGCCGTTCCTCCACCAAACGCATTCACCGTTCTGGACGACTACTACGGCTTGCCAGCAGTAGAAGCAGCTTTGACGCCGCATTTTTAGAAAGAATTTGGAATGAGTGAATGAGTCAATGACTGAATGAGTGAATGAGTGAATGTTGAATATGGATTCAATGTTTCAGTCATTCACTCATTTTAGTTTAAGACTGACTCATTGACTTTTCCCGACAGAACAGGATAGTCAAAATGCCGTTTCCTCTTAATATTGTATCTACCAGATTATTTAAAGTTTTAATTTGCTTTAATTAAGATCGTTACATTCCAATTTCACCCTGAACGAATGCTTTTTTCATATTTACTTAACTCTTAGCTGTAAAATGTACACTAAAAAACAATGGTCTAAACTTCCTATGACATTCGCCGTGCTGCTTGCAGTGGGCGTTTTCTGCGGGGTTATGCTCAGTAACCGAACTGCCAAACACCGTCCGCCTGGTTCCAAGGTGGACAAAATCAAGCTGCCCGAAGGCTTCAAGGCAGAACATTTATATAGTCCTTCCGAGGAAAAAAATGGCTCGTGGGTTTCAATGACATTTGATGACAAAGGACGGATGATCACATCTGATCAGTATGGCGGTTTGTTCCGTCTTGTGCTGCCTCCAATCGGCTCTACGGAGAAACCAACCGTAGAAGCGTTGAAAGTGGAAGGCGATACTGCGAAGGTAGCGATGGGTTATGCGCATGGTTTGCTTTATGCGTTTAATAGTCTTTATGTCATGATCAATAACCGCGAAAGTACCAAATTCCCGAAAGGCAGCGGTTTTTACCGGTTGCAGGATACAGACGGTAATGATCAGTATGACAAAATCACATTGATCAAACCATTGCAGGGCGAAGGCGAGCACGGGCCGCACAGCATTGTGCTTTCGCCGGACAAAAAATCGCTTTATGTAGTTGCTGGTAATTTCACCGATCTTCCGAAAATGGACAGCTACCGTCTGATGCCGAACTGGAAAAACGATAATTTATTTCCATTCATCAAAGACCCTCGCGGACACGCAGCGGACAGACATGCGCCAGGCGGCTGGATCGCGAAGACGGATCCCGATGGAAAATCTTGGGAGCTGGTAAGTGCCGGTTACCGTAACTCGTACGATATTGCATTCAACGAAGCGGGTGACCTTTTCATTTATGACTCGGACATGGAATGGGATTTCGGTACGCCTTGGTATCGCCCGACCCGTGTTTGTCATGCAACCAGCGGTGGTGATTATGGATGGAGGACCGGCTCGGCTAACACGTCTCCTGCATTTGCCGATTTCCTTTCGCCCATTATGAACATTGGCCAGGGATCGCCTACGAACTTGATTTACCTGAGCGACGCAAGATTTCCTGCGAAATACAAAAATACGCTGCTTGCATTTGACTGGAGTTTTGGTATCGTTCACGGGTTGCATTTGAAACCTAACGGCTCTACTTACTCAGCAGATCACGAAGAATTCCTTTCCGGCGCACCACTTCCTCTGACTGACGGAGCGATTGGTCCCGACGGTGCATTGTATTTCCTGACAGGCGGCCGCCGTCTGGAATCGGATCTTTACCGCGTGTATTATGGGGATTACAAGAACATTCCTGCCGGCGCAAACACTGTAAAGCCCGTACTGACAACAGAACACAAACAACGTACAGATCTTGAAAAATTCCATGCGGTTAAAGATCCGAAAGCAGTAGAAACTGCCTGGCCATATCTGAAAAGCCCGGATCGTTTCCTACGCTTCGCAGCTCGCTTAGCTATTGAGCATCAGCCTGTTGCAGAATGGGAAAGCAAAGTATATGCTGAAAAAGATCCGCAGACATTGATCTATGCGTCCATTGCATTAGCGCGGGAAGGAGATTCTACCAAAGTAGGAGGGCCTATTCTGAAAGGTTTAACAAAAATCGATTATGCGAAGCTGAATGATCTACAAAAACAAGCACTTCTGCGTGCTGTTGAGTTGACTATTTATCGCACAGGCCAACCGGATGCTGAAACCAAGCAAGCAATAATCGCTTACTTGAATCCAAAATATCCGTCGCCGAGCGCTTTGCAAAACCGGTTTTTAAGCAAAATTCTCATCACGCTGGAAGCACCGAAAGTGGTTGAAAAAACGCTTGCGCTGATTGCGAAGAATGAAAAATTTGATGACAAAGACAACGAAATGGTCACGGCTTCTGCTGACCTTATTTTAAGAAACCCACAATATGGTCTTGATTTGGCTGGTCTTTTGGAAAAGATGCCACCTCAGCAACAGTCATTCTATGCCATTATGCTAAGCAGCGCGAAAACGGGCTGGACCCCTGCATTAAGCGAGCAATATTTCAAATGGTTTCACAAAGCATTCAGTTATCAGGGCGGCCGCAGCTACATTGGATTTATTGATAAAGCGCGCCAGCTGGCTTTGAAGAACGTTCCGAAGGATAAGGTTGCTTACTATAACAAACTATCTGGTGCTGAACTTCTTACCGGAACCGGTAACGACCTGGTAAAAATGTATTCGCCAAAAGGACCTGGACGCGGATGGAAATTGGATGAAGCGGTTACGCTTGTTCAGGACAGCCTTGCTAACAGGGATTTTGAGAAAGGAAAAATGATTTTCTCTGCTGTGCTTTGCAACCGTTGTCACGTCATTCAAGGCGAAGGCAATGACGTAGGCCCAGATTTGACACAATTGGGAACACGTTTTTCAGCCAAAGACATGCTGGAATCCATCATTGATCCTAATAAAACGATTTCTGACCAATTCGGATCGATTGCATATACGATGAAAAATGGCGAGTCTATCGTAGGTCGTCAGATCAATGAAGATGCAAACTTTTATTACATCGCTCAAAATCCGTTTGACTCGAAAACGATCCGGAAACTCAGCAAAAAAGAAGTCGGTTCAACAAAAATGTCAACCGTTTCTGTGATGCTTCCAGGCCTTATCAATGGTCTGAATCCGAATGAACTGAGAGATCTGGTTGCTTACCTGATGTCAGGCGGTAACAAAAACAACCCGATTTATAGCGAAGCTTCCGCTCCGAAAAGCGGGAAATAGATCATCGGTTTTTTGAGTAGATTATGTTTTATTAAGCTTAATATAGTGGTGCAGGGAATCCCTGCGCCACTACTTTTTTTATACAGTTCCACAATTTTCTGAATGCAAATGAAACGTATCGAAAGACGTTCTGTTTTAAAAAATATTGCCGCCAGCGCGGGATTGATGACTTTGCCGGTGTCATTGGCGGAAGCATTCGCCGCATCGGAAAAAGCCCTCGGCCCGAAACTGAATGGTAAGATCAATCACTCGGTTTGTAAATGGTGTTACGGAAAGATCCCGCTGGAAACATTCGCGCAGGATTGTAAGAAAATCGGCATCACATCCATTGAGCTTTTGGGGCCTGCCGAATGGCCAATCATTAAAAAGCACGGCCTGACTTGTGCATTGCCCTGGGGCGAAGGTCTTACCAGAAATATCGAAAAAGGGTTCAATGATCCCGCCAACCACGAAGAATTGATCAAAGGTTTTGAAGACGTGATCCCAAAAGTCCGGGAGGCAGGTTACGATAAAATCATTTGTTTTTCCGGAAACCGCCGCGGCATGTCCGACGCAGACGGACTGCGCAACTGTGCAATCGGGCTCAAAAAATTGATTCCGACGGCGGAAAAGCATAATGTTACGTTGGTCATGGAATTGCTTAATAGCAAAGTGAACCACAGGGATTACCAGTGCGACCGGACGGAGTGGGGGGCAGCCCTTTGCGACATGGTAGGTTCTGAAAAATTCAAGCTTCTTTACGACATTTACCACATGCAAATTCAGGAAGGTGACGTAATTGCGACAATCAAAAAATACCATAAATACATTGCGCATTACCACACGGGCGGCGTGCCTGGACGCAACGAAATTGACGAGACACAGGAATTATATTACCCGACGATTATGAAGGCAATCGTAGAAACGGGTTACAAAGGCTTTGTGGGTCAGGAGTTTATACCAAGCCGCAAAGATGACATTGCTTCTTTGAAACAGGGTGTAACCATTTGTGACATCGCCTGATATTCATTTTAAAAATACTTATTTATATGTCCACAAGACGATCTGTATTAAAAAGTTTAGCCGCAGGCACCGGCGTGCTTTCGCTATCCGAAGTTTTTGCTGCGAATGAAAGAGTCCTGGGTTCAAAATTGAATGGAAAGATTAAGCATTCCGTTTGTAAATGGTGTTATGGAAAAATCCCGCTGGATACTTTCGCAAAGGAATGTAAGGAAATGGGGATTACGTCCATCGAACTTCTCGGACCGGAGGATTGGCCGACGCTCAAAAAATATGGCCTGACTTGCGCCTTGCCTAATGGCGCCGGGATGGGAATTGAAAAAGGTTTCAATGATCTTGAATTACACGACGAACTCGTAAAAAGCTATGAAGATTTGTTTCCTAAATTAAAGGAAGCCGGATACTCCACAGTCATTTGCTTTTCAGGTAACCGGCGCGGCATGTCGGATATCGACGGCATGCGCAACTGCGCGATCGGGTTGAGAAGATTAATGCCATCAGCCGAAAAGCACGGCGTTACTATGATCATGGAATTGCTGAACAGCAAGGTCAACCACAAGGATTACATGTGCGATCACACATCCTGGGGAGCCGGATTATGCGAAATGGTTGGTTCTGAAAACTTTAAGTTGCTTTATGACATATATCACATGTCCATCATGGAAGGTGACGTCATTGCAACGATCAAAAAATATCACAAATACATAGGACATTATCACACTGGCGGAGTTCCTGGCAGAAATGAGATTGACGAAGGACAAGAACTATATTACCCGGCCATCATGAAAGCCATTGTGGACACCGGCTTCAAAGGTTTCGTCGCCCAGGAATTTATTCCGAAACGCGAACCGCTGGCTTCGCTAAAACAATGCGTGCAGATCTGCGACATTGCGTAATACATTATCGAAAGCGAGATTGTTCGAACACAATCTCGCTTTTGCTTCAATAAATCAAAATGTCCGGACATTTCCTTATCGTCTGAAATCATCTGTTTTAAACTCAATATCAGTCGGATAGCAAATCATAATGCAAATCCAATGGCGTTTAGAATTGAGTGTAAGGTTTAATCCTGCATCTTATACCGGAATACTAAATCCTAATCGAGTCAATGCCCATTATAAATTCAGATACATTTGCATTACGCTGATTTTACCTTACAGATTTAATTAAGATTTACACCATTTTGTAAACGAGTCGATTTTGTAATATTCCATTTACCTTTCTTTTTGAGGGTCTCCACTTTTTTAACATCGGTCCGTT
>NZ_JAKFFT010000010.1 GCF_021502655.1 Dyadobacter sp. CY347 | reverse complement strand
CTCAGGCTGACAGGCCCAGTCCGCTCAGGCTGACAGGCCCAGTCCGCTCAGGCTGACAGGCCCAGTCCGCTCAGGCTGACAGGCCCAGTCCGCTCAGGCTGACAGGCCCAGTCCGCTCAGGCTGACAGGCCCAGTCCGCTCAGGCTGACAAGTAACTTGTAAAACTACGAATTCCCCGGCTCCGGCTCCAGCAACTCCGTTTCCACATGCAGCGATTGCAATGTTGCATTGCCGTATTGTGTTACCATCGCTACATCTGCTGCATCGCGGCCGTGGGCGATTTCGATTCTGTATCCGTCTGTTTTTTCTTGTACTGCGTCGAATGTATACCATTGGCCGCCGATATAAACGTCGAACCAGGCGTGTAAGTCCATTACTTTAAGTCTGTCGAGATATCCGACGGTCATTCTTGCGGGGATGCACAGGTTGCGGCACAAGGCTATGGCCAGGTGGGTGAAATCGCGGCATACGCCAATGCGGTTTCTTGCCACATCCAGCGCTGTGGTGCTGGAATCAGTTACGCCATACTGGTATTTTACGTTTTGATGGATCCACGTGCGGATTGCTTCCACTTGCTCATATCCAGGTGCAAGATTGCCCGCAATGTTCATCACAAGCATATTTATTTCATGCAAATCCGACTCACAGTAACGGCTTGGCAGAATGTAATGCATCACTTCGTCAGGCAAATCGCCCACCAGCATAAATGTAGGTGGCGGATTGGGGATTGACTTAGTTGCACTCACCTGCGCCTGAACTTCTGTGGTAATGGTCACCCTGCCTACCGGCAGAATTGTACGCTGGCACGGATTGCCGTATATATCGGTGTATTCTGAAAAAGGAACGGACGGCTCAATGTTGAAACCTTCCTGAATGATAGACTGGCCTTCTTGTCTGCGGGGGCGTAACATGGTCGTTACGGTTGTGGGCGCATACACGTCATACGTGAATATGCTTCTTCCCTTCATTTTCATGTATGAGTCGATTTAATATATTTGGTAAATGTTATGACAACGAGTGAGTTAAAAATTACGTGCCATTATTTTCGTTTAAACATGCATTACGGTCTGAATTAAAACATTTTAATGGACGTTTATACGTCAGGAATGCTAATTTTAGGATTAATACAGCCCCGGGACAGTTCCCGCCGGCAGTTTTTGTAGAATCTAAATTCTTTATCTATGTCAGTTACAAAATGGATCGTAGACCCGGTACATTCGGAAGTGCAGTTTAAGATTAAACACCTCGTCATTTCCAGCATTACAGGCTCCTTTAACAACTTCGAAGGCGGCGCAACTTCCGACCTGAATAACTTCGAAAACGCAGAAATCCACTTTTCACTCGATGTGAGCAGCATTGATACCAAAGTGGATTTGCGTGATGCACATTTAAGATCGGCAGATTTTTTTGATGCAGAACAATTCCCGCACATCACTTTTCAGTCCAATTACTTTCATAAAGTGAAGGGCGATAATTACAAACTTTCAGGGTTACTAACATTAAAAGGCATTACCAAACCCATCGAACTGGATGCAGAATATGGCGGCTCGGAGCGTGATGCGGATGGGAAACTCAGGATCGGTTTTGAAGTGGAAGGCAGGATCAGCCGTCAGGAATTTGGCCTTAATTACATGCAATTGACAGATTCCGGAGGCCTGGTGATTGGTGAAGACGTGAAGCTGATCGCCAACATTCAATTGGTTAAAGAATCTTAAATCATAATATTGAGCCGGTCAGTCCGGAATAATGCCCGACATCAGCCGCAATGGAATGTCGGGTTTTTTTATAATGAGGATAAAACAAATGTTTGCTCCTTTTGCATATTGGTAACCTAACCTCCCACATTATTTTAATGAGATTCCTTCGAATTTTTCTGCGCATCATCGGGGTGATCGTATTGCTCTTGATACTGACCATTTCCACGATGATCACCACGATGGACAATACGCCGTACAAAGAAATGCCCTATTACGGTCAATGGAAAAAGCAGATCAGTCAGGTAAAGAAAGATACAGCAGGCTCGTCAGGGCAGTTGCGGGCAGGTTGGGCCAAGGTGAACATTACGCCGTCATCGCCCACACCCACAGCAGGTTATGGTAAGCGTCGGGGCAAGTTATACACTTCCGTTCACGACTCGGTTTATGTCCGCGCATTGGTTATTGACAATGGCGGGACCCAGGCCGCGATCATCGCTGCCGACCTGCTTATTATGCCGCCTACTGTGATTAAGCTGCTGCAATCGAGACTTACTGAAAAGGAAATTCCCTTTAACCAGGTCTTTTTCGGCGCAACGCATAGCCATAATAGTGTAGGCGGATGGGGAACAGGGATTTCCTCTTTGTTTTTTTCGGGAGAATATAACCCAGCCACCGTGGAGCGTCTGGCCGATGCCATTTTTCAGGCCATCGTTCAGGCGAAAGCCAAGCTGGAACCAGTCTCATTGACTTACATGGAATCGATTGACACCATTGATATCCGAAACAGGCTCGTAGGAGAGGAAGGCGAGGTCGATCCGGAGATCCGCTCGGCTGCATTTGTTACAAAAAGTGGGAAAAGGGCGATTTTGAGCTCCTATGCGGCACATTCAACGATCCTGAATTCGGGTAATATTGTTTTGTCAAGAGATTATCCCGGCATCCTGGTGGATTCGCTCGAAAAAGGCAGATATGATTTTGCCATGTACATGGCTGGCGCAGTAGGCAGCATGGGTCCGATTGAAAAAGGCTCGGATGATTTCGATGAGTTGAAAAACCAGGCATATGGAGTGCAAAAAGCATTGTTATCCGATTCAGCAATAAAGGAAAAATCAAGCGGTGCAATGTTGCAGGCGATAACATTGCCGTTGCCCCTGCGCGACCCGTCGCCGAGGCTGACGATGGGCATTAATCTGCGTTCCTGGGTTTTTAAAAAGGCTTTTGGAGATTATCCTGTGTTTGTGAAAGCGTTACGGATCGGAAACATGCTCATGGTAGGGATGCCGTGTGATTTTTCCGGTGAATTAGTCGCAGGATTAGACGCTTATGCAAGGACAAAAGGCCTTAACTTATTGGTTACCAGCTTTAATGGAGGCTATATCGGTTACATTACGCATGATAAACATTTTGATAAAGACCTTTACGAAACCAAAACCATGAGCTGGTACGGCCCTTATAATGGTGCTTATTTGCAAGAGGTGATCAAAGACATTATTGATAAGTTATCCTAAACCAAATCGAATATGAAAACATTGCTGCTTTGTTTATTAGCGCTTTTTAGCATTCAATCTATGGCACAAGCACCTTTAAAAATCGCGGTTGCCGGGCTGAGCCACGGTCACGTTGGCTGGGTTTTCAATCGTTCGGATAAGAAGGATATTGAAATTGTGGGCATTTATGAGACCAATCCGGATCTCGTTAATTTGTTCATGACCAAGTACAAGCTGGACAAGAAACTTTTTTATACGGATTTGAATAAAATGCTGGAAGAGGCCAAGCCGGAAGCGGTTTCGGCATTTGGGGCGATAAATGAACACATTGCCATTGTACGCGCCTGTGCGCCGAAAAAAATCCACGTAATGGTGGAGAAGCCGCTGGCAACAACATTCGCAGACGCAAAGGAAATTCAGAAACTGGCGGATCAGAATGGCATCCAGGTGCTTACCAATTATGAAACTTCCTGGTATGCGAGCAACCAGCATGTCCGTGACCTGGTGGAGCAGGGAAAATTGGGTGAAATCAGGAAAGTAATGGTGAATGACGGGCACCAGGGACCCAAAGAAATCGGTGTTAGCAAAGAATTTCTCGCCATTCTTACCGATCCTTTGAAAAATGGGGCTGGTGCATTAATTGATTTTGGCTGTTATGGGGCCAATCTGATGACGTGGCTTTTGAAAGGCGAACGTCCATTGTCTGTCACGGCGGTTACGCACCAGAATAAGCCGGAGATTTATAAGGAAGTGGATGACGAAGCTTCCATTATTTTACAATATCCCAAAGCACAATGTATCATTCAGGGGTCCTGGAACTGGTCTTTCGCACGGAAAGACATGGAAGTGTTCGGAAATAAAGGTTATGCAGTCGCAGTGAATGCTACAACCGTGCGGCAGCGCTTTTCGGAAAAGACACCCGAAGAAACGATCAAGCTCGATCCGCGTCCTGCACCATTCACCGATCCGTTCTCTGTATTGGCAGATGTAGTCCAGGGCAGATTAAAGCTTGAAAAGAATGATTTGTACGGATTGCCGGTAAATGTCACGGTTGTAGAAATATTAGAAACGGCGAAAGAGTCGGCTAAATCGGGAAAAACCGTTTATTTGAAGAAATAACCAAAAATTAAGCATTTGGAAGCTCGCTCAGTCCGATTTTCACAGACCACATTAACGGAACTCATGATTCCGTCTTACGCTAATTTCGGCGGAAAAATACACGGGGGCATCTTATTGTCGTTGATTGACAAGGTCGCTTATGCATGTGCCGCCCGACATGCCGGCACTTATTGCGTAACCGTTTCAGTCGATGGCGTGGATTTTTTAGAGCCGGTTGAAGTGGGGGACCTGGTTTCGCTGCATGCATCCGTAAATTTTGTCGGCAGGACTTCGCTCGTCATTGGAATCCGGGTGATTGCCGAGAATGTGAAGAACGGGACGCAACGGCATACAAATACTTCTTACGTAACCATGGTTGCCAAGGGAGATGATGATAAGCCCACTGTTGTGCCTGAATTACTGCTTGAAAATGAGGACGATGCACGCAGGTTTCTGGAAGCGATCAAACGCCGCGAATTGAAGGAGAATTACAAGGATGCATTTGATAATGCAAAAACACGAATGGATGTGCAGGATAACTTGCACAAGCTGTCGAAACAGCGCTGCGTAATTGGTTGGGAAACAGAAAAATAGAAAATAATGATGCTTGTATGGATTGTGAGTTGCATGTTAGGCTGGTTTACGGAACCGGCAATGACATTGAATATCGAGTTTACCAATATAAAAAAGGGCCAAGGCAAACTTTGGATAGCCATTTACAAGCCGGAGGAGAAATTTGCCAGTAAGGAAAAACCTAAAATTTACAGGATCGTCGACGTGAAAGGTGCTGCGCCTCAGCTCGTAGCATTTGACCTTGCTCCTGGCCGCTATGCATTGGCCGCTTACCATGACTTAAACAGCAATGGTGTCCTGGATAAAAACTTTGTCGGCATTCCAAAAGAGCCATACGGTTTCAGCAAGAACTTCCGGCCAAAGTTTTCTGCCCCGAAATTTGAAGATTGTGAATTCGTTTTCAAAGATCCGGGACAGAAAATTAATGTGAAGCTTACAGACTAGAAGCCAAAAAAACCGCCGCTTTTCTTGCGGGTGCTCGTTGTTTTTTTGCCAAATAACATTCCAAAAACGCCTCTCACGACCTCTCTGCCGATTTGTTTCGCCAGGGGTGAGTTAAGCGCTTCGGAAAGAATTCCTTTTTCCTCTTTTCCTTTTTTTACTTCCGCAACTTCTTCCTGGGCTTTTGCCTCGACCTGTGCATGCGCTTCCATGCGCTTGGTAAGCATTTCATAAGCACTTTCGGGATCAATCGGATCTTTGTATTTCAGGTAAACGTCTGATTGTCTGACGTGGTTATCGTAATCGGCCTGCACCATTGGCCCCATGACCGAGTTAGGCGGGAGCAAATGTGTTGCGGCCACTTCTGTCGGGATACCTTTTTCATTCAAAACCGTAATCAATGCCTGTCCGATCCCTAATGTGGTCAATATCTGGTCGATAGCATAGAAATCCGATCTCGGGTAAGTTTTAACCGTTTGTTTCAAAGCATCTGCATCCTGCGGCGTGAATGCCCTTAAAACATGCTGCACACGATTTCCTAACTGCGACAAAACCGATACAGGGACGTCCTGCGCCATTTGTGTGCAAAAGAAAATTCCTACGCCTTTGGAACGGATAAGCCGTACAACCTGCTCAATCTGGTCCAGAAATGCTTTTGGTGCGTCTTTAAATAACAAATGCGCTTCGTCGAGGAAGAAGACAAGTTTGGGTTTATCAAGATCTCCTGCTTCGGGCAACTTCGTATAAAGTTCTGCCAACAGGCTGAGCATGAATGTTGAAAACAACGCTGGCTTGTCCTGGACGTCTGAAATGTTAAGCAAGCTGATCACGCCCTGGCCGTCCACACGGTTGATCAGGTCTGTAATGTCGAAGGATTTTTCGCCAAAGATCGTTCCTACGCCCTGCTGTTCCAGGGCAACGATTTTGCGCAATATAGTCCCAGCCGTGGACGTCGAAATGCTGCCATAATCTGCTTTGATTTCTGCCGCTCCGGGTCCTTCGGAAAGATAGTTCAGCACTTTTTTCAGATCGTTGAGATCCACCATAGGAAGATCTTTGTCATCGGCATATTTAAAGAGAATAGCCAAAACGCCTGACTGCGTGTCGTTTAATTCAAATATTTTGGAAAGCAATATCGGTCCGAATTCCAGGATCGTAGCACGCATCTGGGCGCCTTTGTTGCCGCTTAATGAATAAAGTTCAACCGGGTAACCTTTCGGCTCAAACACCGTTCCTAATGCTGCTGACCTTTCCTGCAATGCCGCATTGGTTTGACCGGGTTGCGCAATGCCGGACAAGTCGCCTTTTATATCCGACATAAAAACCGGCACACCCGCCGCGGAGAGCTGTTCTGCAAGCACTTGCAAGGTCCTTGTCTTTCCCGATCCTGTTGCGCCAGCCACCAATCCATGCCGGTTCATCATGCGCAAAGGCAGATTAACCCTTGCTTCCCCAATGATTTCGCCTTCAAGAATAGCGGAACCCAAATGGATCACAGGTTTGTCGGTATGATATGATTTTTGGATGGCTGCAACAAATTGTTCTTTTTTTGACACGGGAATAAAGGTTATGTTTATGGATTGTTAATTTACAAAAATTAAATGTTTCAGGAAGTTTTCGCATAATCGGCCAATATTTTCCTCTAATAATATTCTTTCGAGAACTTATATTACTTTTCGTAGGTTCTTGTATTTGCAAAATTTTATTAGGTATTTTGGTTTGATTACTTAGCAATTATTCTGATTAAACAATTTAGAGACAACAATTTCAATTTATGCTTAGCCGAGTTGCCAATTCAATATACTGGATGAATCGTTACATAGAACGGGTAGAAAATTACGCTCGGTTTGTGGGAGTTAATTTTAATCTGGCATTGGATCTGCCGCCCGATGTGGACGAGCAGTGGGAACCGCTTCTGATTGCAACTGCTGATCATTATTTGTTTTATAAATTTTACGAAAAGCCTACAAAAGAGGACGTTATACATTTTATGACGTTTGATAAAAGAAATCCGAACTCCATCATTAGCTGCTTGTACGAAGCACGTGAAAACGCGCGGACGATCCGGGAAACGATTTCCAAGGAAATGTGGGAGAGTATCAATACTTTTTATCTCTCGATCCGCAGCACAAATCCGGATAACTTCCGGAATATGGACCATATGCAGTCCTATTTTACGGACATCCGTAAAAGTTGCCAGCTTTTTCACGGCGTTGTAGATTCGTCCATTACGCGCAATGAAGCCTGGCATTTTGGTCGCCTGGGCCGGCATATAGAACGCGCCGATAAATGTTCGCGCTTCCTGGATGTGAAGTATTTTACACTATTACAAGACTCCGGAACCTCAGGTTCCACGCTTGATCTAATGCTCTGGACGGCGGTTTTGAAATCGGTAAGTGCATATAATATGTACAGGCAGACGCACCGCGCGCTGACGCCGATGAACATTGTCGCGTTCCTTATTCTGGATAAATTGTTTCCAAGATCCATTGCTTATTGTGTGCGGCAGGCGGAGCTTTCCTTGTATGCAATTGCCGGATCAATTCCCGAACGCGGCCACACCAACCCTGCTGAACGTGCATTAAGTAAAATCCGCACCGAACTTGAATTTACGGACGTAGAAGACGTTTTTAAGATGGGCCTCCATGAATATCTGGATAAATTTCAGACAAAAAACAACGAGGTAGACAATGCGATATTCGACATGTATTTTGGCCTGGAAAAAGGTCAGTCGCAAAGTCAGTCACAAGGACATTCCCAAAGTCAGTCGCAAAGCCAATCATCCGGGCAATTCAAAACCCAATGGATGAACTGAACATCATTTTCAAAACCTACTGACCGGAAACTTCATGAATTTAAAAGTCCGGCACGCTCTGGAATATCAGTATAATTTTCCGGTCGTCCTGGAAATGCACACATTGTATTTATATCCGAGGTCTTACCCGCACCAGCGACTGCTGGAATACAACCTGACCATTGAGCCGCAGCCATCAAAAATTGTAAAAAATGTGGATGTCGAAGGCAATGTGCAGCATTTGATTTATTTCTATAATCAGCCATATAGCAGACTTTTTGTAGAAGCTTCTATAACTGTGAGCTCGGAACCGGTGAATGTTTTCGATTTTGTCTTTTATCCTTTCGAAACCAGCAAAATCCCGTTTTTGTACGATAACCGGATTTATAAATATCTGATCCCTTATCTGGATAAAACGGACGCCACGCAGCAGGTCGAGCAATTTGCCCGAAAAATCGCTGCGCATGTCAATTATGCAACCATTCCTTTCCTGGTGGAAATGAGTCAGTATATCAGCCAAAACTTTGTGTATCAGCACCGTGAATATGGGAACGCTTATCCGCCGGATGATACATTGCGCGATAGGAGTGGATCCTGCAGGGAATTTGCCCGGTTGTTCATTGGCGCTTGCAGGAGCCTCGGCATTGCGGCAAGATTCGTGAGCGGATATTTATACGGGAACCCGCAGCAGGCGCATGAACTGCATGCATGGGCGGAAGTTTTTTTACCAGGAGCCGGATGGCGGGGATTTGACCCGACGGAGGGTAAGGCAGTGATTAACAATCATATCAGCATGGGGACATCCGCCGATTACGACCAGCTGGCACCCGTGATGGGTTCATTTTTAGGATACACAACCTCCCGGCTCTCGACCAATGTAGACATTCAGTTACTGCAAGGCTAGTACTAACGATAAGTCAAATGTTACTTTTGTTTCAAGAAAAATCGGCGTGCAGAGAGGGAAATTTAGTATTTTTGCAACCAAACAAAAAGAGGAATTCTAGATCGTGACGTTAATTAAATCTATCTCAGGAATCAGAGGTATCGTGGGTGGGAAATCGGGTGAGGCGCTGACTCCGATTGATGTTGTTAAGTTTGCAGCGGCATACGGAACATGGCTGAGGCGTACAAATCCACAAAATTTAAAGGTTATTATTGGCAGGGACGCTCGCTTATCCGGTGAAATGGTAAGTCGCCTTGTTGCCGGGACATTGCAGGGAGTAGGACTTCATGTAACGGATCTCGGCCTTTCCACTACGCCTACTGTTGAGATTGCGGTTACGGCCGAAGGAGCAGCAGGAGGGATTATTTTGACAGCAAGCCACAACCCGATTCAATGGAATGCGCTTAAACTGCTGAACCACGACGGTGAATTTATTTCAGAAGAAGAAGGTGCAGAAGTTTTGAGAATTGCAGACGAGGAAGATTTTGTTTTTGTTGACGTTAAAAAACTGGGAAGTTACACTGCGGATGATACATATTTACAAAAGCATATAGATCAGGTTCTTGCATTGCCACTTGTAGATGTGCAAGCCATAACGAATGCTAACTTCCGGATCGTTGTCGATGCGGTCAATTCAACAGGTGGAATCGTTGTTCCGATGCTCCTTGAAGCATTAGGCGTTCCTACAAAGAACATTAAAAAGTTAAATTGCGAACCTACCGGAAATTTTGCCCATAATCCTGAGCCGCTTCCTGAACATTTGCGTGAGATCAGCAAAGAATTGAATGATGGTTCTTTCAATCTGGGCATTGTTGTGGATCCCGATGTGGACCGGCTTGCATTAATGTGTGAGGACGGAACTCCGTTTGGCGAAGAATATACATTGGTTGCCGTTGCGGATTATGTTTTGAAAAATACGCCCGGTAACACAGTTTCCAACTTATCATCAACAGCAGCTTTGCGCGATGTGACGATAAAGGCTGGTGGAAAATATTTTGCTTCGGCAGTTGGCGAGGTGAATGTGGTAAATATGATGAAGGCCAATCAGGCGATCATTGGCGGTGAAGGAAATGGCGGGGTTATTTATCCGGAAAGCCATTATGGACGGGATGCTTTGGTTGGAATTGCATTATTTTTAACGCATTTGGCCAAATTTGGTAAAACAGCTTCGGTGTTACGCCGCTCATATCCAGGTTATTATATTTCAAAAAATAAGATTGAGCTGACGCCGGATATCAATGTGGATAACATTCTCAGCCGCATTCAAACGAGATATTCTAAACAGCCTTTGAACACCATCGATGGCGTTAGGATTGAGTTCGATAGAGAATGGGTGCATTTGCGCAAGTCGAATACAGAGCCTATCATCCGCATCTATTCCGAATCAGAAACGCAGACAACCGCGATCAATCTGGCTAATAAGATCATTTCCGACATTAAGGAGATTATTTCGGAGCCAAAAAACAGTCAAAAATGAAAGCCTATTTGGACAATGCTGCCACCACGCGCCTTGATCCGGAAGTGTTGGAAGTGATGTTGCCGCTCATGACCGAGCAATTTGGCAATCCTTCTTCCATACATTCCTTTGGCCGGGCAGTCAGGTCTTCTATTGAGAAAGCCAGGAAAAGCATTGCAGGAATTTTGAATGCAGCTCCTGCGGAAATCTTTTTCACATCAGGCGGAACCGAGGCAGATAACACAGCCATCCGTTCCAGCATTGAAACATTAGGCCTCAAACACGCCATAACGTCCCGTATCGAGCACCATGCCGTTTTGCACACGCTCGAACATTTGCAAAAAACGGGGCAAATCCAGTTGAGTTTCGTTAATCTTAATGAAAGAGGTGAAGTTGATTTAGAGCATCTGGAAACATTGCTTCAATCCAATTCGCGCTCATTGGTTTCGTTAATGCATGGCAACAATGAAATCGGTAATCTGCTGGATCTGGAAGCAGTAGGCGACATTTGTGAAAAATACAATGCTGTTTTCCATAGTGACACCGTGCAAACAATGGGTCATTATAGACATGACTTACAGAAGATGAAATCCAATTTCATCGTCGGTGCGGCCCACAAATTCAATGGCCCGAAAGGCGTAGGTTTCCTATATATCAGACCCGGACTTAAAATTGCTCCCTTTGTACACGGAGGCGCGCAGGAGCGCAACATGCGAGGCGGCACGGAAAACATTTACGGAATTGTAGGACTTGCCAAAGCATTGGAAATCTCCTACCGCGATATGGACGCACACCGCAAGCACATTGAAAGCTTGAAACTGCGGATGATCGACAAGTTGACGAACAGCATTGAAGGCATCACATTTAACGGGAATTCTTCGGATTTGGATAAAAGTCTTTACACAGTCTTGAATGTGAGCTTACCGCCTTCTGACATTAGTGATATGCTGTTGTTTAACCTGGATATTGCAGGCATAGCAGTCTCAGGAGGAAGTGCCTGCGCCAGTGGAACAGAGATCGGCTCACACGTTTTGAATGAGCTAAAAATTGATGAGAACCGCGCTAATGTCCGTTTTTCTTTTGGAAAATATAATACGGAAGAAGAAATTGATTACGCCGCTCAGACATTAGCGGAGTTATATAAAAAGGAAAGTGTGATTTTTTAAAATGCAAAAAGCGGTTGTTAAACCGCTTTTTTTATGATGTCTTCCAAAGTTTCGATCCAAATGTCACTGTCATTCAGGCTCTCAACCAGCTGCCAGTGAACGCCACCTTCTTTTTCAAAAATCTCTTTATATTCCTCACCCACTTCAATTTCTGTTTCCAAGCAATCGGCAACGAATGCGGGCGAAAATGCCAGCACACTTTTTACGCCTTTTTTGGTCAATTCGGGAATCACTTCATCTGTATAAGGCTTAATCCATGGATTTTTGCCCAAACGGGATTGAAAGCAAGTTGTGTAAGTGCCTTCCGCAAGCCCTAAGCCTTTTACCAACAAACGCGTTGTTTCAAAACATTGCGCACGATAGCAATGCTGGTTTCTCGCATCCAAATGATCGCAGCAAGAACCGAATTGGCAAAAACTTCCGGTAACATCGCCTTTTGTGATCTGTCTTTCAGGCAAACCATGATAACTGAAAACTACATGGTCGTAATGTTGCTGCGCCATGTATTTTTTACCAAGATTTACAAAACCTTCAATGAATTTTGGATGATCCAGGAAGCGGTTGATGAACTTGATCTCAGGCAAAACTTCCCAATCCTGCACCACGCGCATCACTTCTTTATAAACAGAACCTGTTGACGCAGAGGCATATTGTGGGAAAAACGGAACAATGATAATTTCTGAAAGTGTTTGTTTTCTCAGTTCTTTCAATCCGTTTTCAATGCTTGGACTTTGGTAACGCATCGCAAGTTCAACAACATAGTCATCGCCTAGCACACGCTGCAATTTTTCTTTAACGGAAAAGCCGTAAATCTTCAACGGCGAGCCATCCGGCCTCCACAATTGCTTGTAAATTTTAGCAGATTTAGGTGCTCTAAAAGGCGCAATGATCAGGTTAATGAGCATCCAGCGGTTCAGATAGGGGATATCGATCACGCGCTCGTCCATCAGGAACTCACGCAGATATTTGCGCACGTCCGGAACGGATGGGCTGTCCGGCGTTCCCAGGTTTACGATGAGGACGCCCGTTTTACGAACTGATTTTGTTGAAATATGTGGCTGAGCCAGCGTTTCCGTATTCATTCTTTTTTGTTCAAATATTTAGCAAAACCTCGCGCAATGCTGCCTGCGCCGACCATTCACGATTGGCAGCCTGTTCAATAACAAGTGATCTTGGGCCATCCAAAACCTCATCAGCAACCTTCATGTTACGACGCAGCGGAAGGCAATGCATAAATTTTCCGTTATCCGTCAAAGACATTTTTGCTTCCGTAATCATCCACGAAGGGTGGCTCGTCAAAACTTGACCATAATGCTGGTAAGATGACCAGTTTTTCCCGTATACAAAATCCGCGCCTTCTAACGCCTTATCCTGATCATGAATAACCTGGCCTTTTCCAACAAATTCAGGCGCAAGATCATAACCTTCCGGATGCGTAATCACAAGTTCCACATCCATCGGATTCATCCACTCGCAAAATGAGTTAGCAACGGCTTGCGGCAATGCTTTGAAATGCGGCAACCACGTCAAAACGACCTTAGGGCGCTGTTTTATCTTAAATTCTTCAATCGTAATGCAATCCGCAAGTGACTGCAAAGGATGCCTTGTCGCAGATTCCAGATTAATGATCGGAACCTCAGCGTATTTTTTAAATTGCTGAAAAACAATCTCAGCATAATCCTTATCCCGATCCTGCAAACCAGCAAACGACCGGATCCCAATGATATCGCAATAACTGCCAATCACAGCAGCCGCCTCTTTCACGTGCTCCGCTTTGTCACCATTCATGATCACGCCTTCTTCCATTTCTAGACCCCAGCCATCTTGCCCGACATTCATCGTAATCACATTAAGACCAAGGTTTTGCGCAGCTTTCTGCGTGCTGATCCTTGTTCTCAAACTTGAATTGAAAAATAGCAGTCCGATGGTTTTGTTTTTGCCTAACTCAATGTCAGCAAATGGATTACGCTTTGCGGCGATGCCATTTGAAATCAGCTGATTCAGGTCGGTTACGTCGTTAATGGAAAGAAAGTGTTTCATTCAGTTTGGTAATTTCTGCGGCGTTTAGGTTAATGTTAAATTGTAACGGACGTCTCTTTTCTCAAAACTTCCAAAAATTGATCAGCCTCTTCCTTGCCCAAAGCAAGCGAAGGCAGCAATCGAATGGTGTTAGCGCCCGCCACTCCAGTGAACATTTTATAATCGAATAAAAGTTTGTTCCGAAGGTCTTTAACCGGAAAATCATACTCAATCCCGATCATCAACCCTCGTCCTCTTAACTCTTTATATCCGCCAATTTCTTCGATTCCCTTGAAAAGATAGTCGCCGATCTCGGCTGCGTTTTCCAAAAGATTTTCATTTTTCATAATGTCCAGCACCGCGACGCCAGCAGCACAAGCCAAGTGATTCCCACCAAAAGTGGTTCCTAACATGCCATAACTTGCTTTGAACTTAGGAGAAATCAAGATTCCACCAATCGGGAAACCATTGCCCATTCCCTTAGCCATCGACATTATATCCGGATCAATGCCACTGAACTGGTGCGAGAAGAATTTTCCCGTCCGTCCATAACCACATTGCACGCTATCAAGAATCAAAACCGCACCCGTTTCATCACATTTGCGTCTTAATGTTTGCAAAAATTCATCAGAGCTCACATTAATCCCGCCCACACCTTGGATTCCCTCAACAATTACCGCGCAAACTTCATCCGTAATGCCGTTTTCAGCAGCCTGCACATCATTAAATGGCAAAAAAGATACGTGCTCCTTATAGTTCACCGGCGCAACGATAGACGCATTGTCCGTCGCAGCAACAGCCCCAGCCGTCCGGCCATGGAAGGATTTAGTAAAAGAAATCACTTTTTTCCGACCATTATGAAACGAAGCCAGTTTCAAAGCATTCTCATTTGCCTCAGCACCCGAGTTGCATAAGAACAGCTTATAATCCGGATAACCCGAAAGTTCACCCAGCTTTTCCGCCAGTTCTTCCTGTAAAGAAATTTTCACTGAATTGGAATAAAAACTAATCGCATTCAGCTGCTTCGTGAGCATATCCACATAGTATGGATGGCAATGCCCAACAGAAATCACCGCATGCCCACCATAAAGATCCAAATACTTGGTCCCATGCTGGTCCCACAAATAACTCCCCTGAGCCTTGACAGGCTCTATATCGTAGATGGGGTAAACATCGAATAAGTGTGACATTATAAATATAGTTTATCAGGCAAGTTCAAGATTTTCAATCCGTTGAAAGTGTCCCTGGTTCAATGTTTTGATTGGTAATTGAAATGTTAGCGCCGTCGCGGCAATGAAAATATCCCGAAATTCTATAAGCGAGTTCCGCCTTCGAAGGTTATGGTAAATTTCAGCAGCTTTCAATGAAACTTCATCATTAAAAGGCAGAATCGGTAATCCATTTAAGAGTGTTTCAACATCCGTCTTCTTCTAATTGTCAGTTGCGCCCATCATTAATTCATAAACTGTTACAGCTGAGACAAAAATCGACGCGTCGTTTGGCAAAGAAGCCAAAGTCGTCTTCGACTTATCTGATTTGCGTAAATGCTCGATGAACAGTCCTGTATCAACTACCATTGTGGGATTTTCCAATTATCTATACGCTTCATATTTTCTTCGAGTGCTGCAATATCCGCATCATTCCAAGTTGAAACATTCATTATTTTTTCTTTCCAAGTCGTAAGATCTCCATCATCCTTCTTTGCTTTTTGTTGCAGCAAAAGTCCATCTGCGTATGCCAGCAGCTGTTTTTGCTGAGACTCGCTTAGTTGATTAAATGTTTGCATCAAATCGTTCATAGCAATGGATTTACGATTTAGAAAAATATAATGTTAAAACGCCGGCGCTTTCAATCTTAATCCAGCATCTTCCGGCAAGTCAAATAGCAAATTCATATTCTGAACCGCCTGCCCAGAAGCGCCTTTTGTAAGATTGTCAATAATGCTCGTAATCAGCAGTTGTCCATCATGCACTTCCAGGTTGATGAAGCATTTATTTGTATTTACAACTTGCTTCAAGTCAATCGGCGCGTCGCTTACGTGTGTGAAGGGGTGGGAGGCGTAGAAGCTTTTGTAAATGCTTTTTGCTTCCTCCAATGTGCCATCAAATGCTGTGTAAACATTCGCCATGATGCCGCGCGTGTAATCGCCGCGATAAGGGACAAAGTTTACAGCTTTGTCAAAACCAGCCTGCAACTTGCCCAGACTCATTTTGATTTCAGTCAGATGCTGGTGCGTGAATGCTTTGTAAATGGAAATATTATTACTCCTCCAAGAAAAATGCGTCGTCGCGCTCAAAGCCTGACCTGCGCCTGTGCTGCCCGTAACCGCGCTTACGTGAATGTCGTCCTTAATCAATCCAGCCTGAGCCAACGGCAAAACCGCCAATTCAATACTTGTGGCAAAACAGCCTGGATTTGCGATTTTAGTTGCGGTCTCAATCTTTTCACGTTGCAACTCTGGCAATCCGTAAACGAAGCCATTGGATTCGTTACGAAAATCCGTGCTTAGGTCAATGATCTTAACAGATTCAGGAACATTGTACTCGTTCAAAAACTTTTGAGATTCACCATGGCCGGAGCATAGAAAAATAACATTCAAGTTTTCCTGATTCAAAAGCGTTTGAATGTCGTCTCCGGAAAAAGTCAATTCCGTATCACCCAACAAATCCGTATGCGTCGCATAAACCGGTTTTCCAGCTTGACTTTTGCTATGCGCGAAAGCAATGACCGCATTCGGATGATTAAGCAATATTCTGATCAACTCTCCGCCTGTGTAACCAGCCGCACCGATTATTCCTATATTAATGTTGTTCATTCCGTAACCCAATTTTCAATTTTCAAATTTTCTACCCGCTCGAATTCTCTGACATTGTTTGTCACCAAAATTAAGTCGTGACTCAACGCGTGGGCAGCAATCAATAAATCATTTGCTCCGATAATTGTTCCTTTCGCTTCGAGGTCGGCCCTAACCAAAGCATATTTTTCAGCAGCCTGAGCATCAAAGTCAAGAATCGTAAATGGCGCTAAAAAATTTTCCAAGGCCATTTTATTCCGCTCTTTGTGCTGACTTTTCGCAACTCCATACCAAAGTTCAGCCACTACAATCGAAGAGATGCTTATTTCATCCCAATGAACAGCCGACAATTTCTCAAAAACCTCGACAGGTTTTCTTTTAATGATGTAAGCAACAATGTTCGTGTCCAGCAGATATTTCATTCAAAAAGATTTTCATTCTTGTCAAGTGGCGGCTGACTGCGTTGCTCCATAAAATCTCCGGAAAAATTAGAGATGTTTTGCCACCAGTTTTCCAAGTCTTCTGTTTTTGAATAAGGCTTTCTTTTGCGTTTCTCTAAAATGAATTCCATATAGTCATAAACCTCTTGAAGTAAATCCAAGGGTAATTCCTGCGCTTTTCGCTGAATTTGACTTTGCAACTCGATCTTAGTCATAACACAATGATTTGGTATGCACTATTTAGATTCCGGCCGACTCACTCACCTTCTGATATATCATCACCTGGTTGGAAGCCACTTTTGAAAATCCTCTTACGTCGTCGCCGGTCCAGGCGTTGTTCATTTCACCATAGCTGCCGAATTTAGACGACATCAAGTCAAATGGGGATTCGATTCCTTCCACGTGGAAGCGGTAAGGTGCCAAGTAAACGTGCACTTTTCCAGTTACATGTGCCTGTGTATCAGTAAGGAACGTTTCGATATTGCGCATGACTGGCTCTACAAACTGTCCTTTGTGAAGCAAGCTTCCATACCAGTTTGAAAGTTGTTCTTTCCAATAAAGCTGTTGCTCGCTCAGCACGTGTTTTTCCAATGTATGGTGTGCCTTAATGATGATCAAGGGAGCCGCAGCTTCGAAGCCTACACGCCCTTTAATTCCAATGATTGTGTCACCCACGTGAATGTCACGACCAATTCCAAACGGCTGTGCAATAGCAGCAAGCTTTTGAATCGCTTCCACTGAATTCTCGAATCTTTCACCAGCAACGCCTTTTAATTCACCTTTTTCAAATTCCAGTGTGATTTTTTCCGGTTCTGTTTTGGTAATCTGTGTTGGCCATGCAGATTCCGGAAGATATTGCTCTGAGGTTAATGTCTCTTTGCCACCAACCGATGTGCCCCAAAGGCCCTTGTTAATGCTGTATGCAGCCTTGGCCCATTCGCGGCCAACGCCTTTGTTTGTCAAATATTCAATTTCTGCCTCACGCGAAAGTTTCAGGTCGCGGATCGGAGTAATGATCTCAGCCTCAGGAATGATAATGCGGAAAGCCATATCAAAACGAACCTGATCATTTCCGGCGCCTGTGCTTCCGTGTGCAATTGCATTTGCCCCGATTTCTTTAGCATATTCTGCAACAGCAACTGCTTGAAAAACGCGCTCAGCGCTTACAGAAAGCGGATATGTATTGTTTTTAAGGATATTTCCGAAGATCAGATATTTGATGCAATCATTGTAATAATCGCTTGTCTTCGTGATTGTAGCATGTTGTTTCACACCCAAAGCATACGCATTGGCCTCAATCGTTTTCAGTTCTTCCGCAGAAAAACCACCTGTATCAACCAAAACCGAATGGACTTCATAACCTTTGTCTTCGGCTAAATATTTTACACAAAAAGAGGTATCTAATCCCCCGCTAAACGCTAAAACTACTTTGGGCTGTGACATTATGTATATAAATGCTTGGTAAATAACTCGTTTAAGCGCTGCTATATTAACTAGCAGCTAAAAGTGTGTCGGCTGGAATGCCCAGGTTTTTGCTTAATTCCCGGATCATTTTAATAGTTAAATTCCTTTTTTTATTGAGGACCTCAGACACTCTGTTCTCTCCGCCAAAATAGGGTGCAACATCCTTCCTTGATAGATGTAACTGCTCCATTCTTTCCTTTATAGCTTCGATCGGATCGGGTTTTGGAATTGGGAAATGACGTTTTTCATAATCAATGGCAAGAACCGTTATTGCTTCCAATGTATCCAATGCCCTTTTTCGTTCCAAAGGATCTGCTATCAGGTCGGCGTCAATCAGGGAATCAATTATTTTTCCGGCCTCTTCAAAGTCTGCCTCATTTGTGATTGGCTTTATTCTTATGTCATCCAAACTAATTGCTAATGCTTTCATGTGTTTTGAATGAGTTAAATATTCTTGATATCAATGATCTTATCGTATTCTCGATGCGTCCCTATAAATCGAACAAACACCAATCGCTTCTCGTATTCAAATTTCGCAATCAACCGGTATTTATTATGAGCGATGTTAAATACGATCCGACCATTTCCAACAGTGTCCGCATTCTTAAAAAAATCAATCACCTCATTCGGATTTGCGAAGTCCCTTTTCTCAACGGAATCATACCAAAATTCAAGTGCGGGTCTCGCATCTGGGGTTAAATTCCAGAATTCTCTCAAAGTAGCCCGGGTAAAAATCCTCATAATTCGACTGCAAAAGTACGTAAGTTTCATTGAATGCATTCCCGGAATGGGAAGCTAATCGTATTTTTCCTTGACGTTGAATAATGCAGTAACAAAAAAATACCTCGCCTCAGGCCAAAAAACGGCTGCCGGGCGAGGTATTTAAGAGATATATAAATCTGTAAATAAAGGCTGTACTTTAATGTACGAGCACGGTCCCGGCGTTTTTCTTTCTGGCGCGTTCTTCCCTTCGCAATAAAATGCGTTGCTTAATACGCATCCAGCGCTCGTAAAGGCTGGATTCTTTCAAGAAATCCCAGGAATGTTTTTCTGGCTCAACGCCTGCTGTAACCGCCACTTCTTCTTTCTTTTTATCCTCAGGATTGTACATCATTCCTGTGCATAAGCAATGTTTTCTGCCGGTCCGGGTCAAAACATCGTAATTAACGCAGCTCGCGCATCCTTTCCAGAATGCATCATCAGCAGGCAGCTCACTGAATGTTACCGGCTCATAACCTAAGTCTGAATTGATTTTCATGACTGGCAAACTGGTGGTTATGCCAATGATTTTTGCATCAGGATATTTCTGGCGTGATAATTCAAATGCTTTTTGCTTGATGGCTTTTGCCATTCCGCTGTTACGGAAATCGGGGTGCACGATCAGTCCGGAATTTGCTACAAACTTGCCATGTTCCCATGTTTCGATGTAACAAAAACCAACCCATTCGCCGGAATCTGTGGTGGCAATGATGGCTTTACCTTCCACCATTTTTTCCATTATATATACAGGAGAACGTTTGGCGATACCAGTACCACGCTTTTTAGCGCTCTCTTCCATCTCTGCGCAAATTGTTTCCGCAAAGTGAAGATGATTTTCATTGGCAGTCTGAACTATAAACTTACTGCCCACTACTTCGGTATTTTTCATTGATTGCTGACAAAAATATTCGAAACAATAATTACTACACCCAGAGAAAACGATGGGACGTTTTGAAAATTGGAAAAGTTTGGGGGTATAAAAGTTTTACCACGTAGGTAAAAGATAATTATGCGGTCCTGGGGGACCTGAATCGAAAAGGCGTAGTATGAAGAACTGTATGTATGCCGTTGTCGTTCATTGACTTGCGAATGCGTCTAATAGGGTGCAAATTTTAGAAAAAAAAATGTCACACCAAAGAAACAGAAGATATATTTTTATGGTTCGTTTCTGATTGAAAGTTTTCATTACTTACCAGCTCGCGTTTGGACAAAACCGAGGCACATTACTTTTTAAAATATGACTTTCATGTCTGCGATTAGTACAGATGACCTTTTGAATGGATATATCAATGGTATTTTCCCAATGGCAGAGGCAGACGGAACCATTTATTGGTATTCTCCAAATCCACGGGCCATCATTCCAATTGAAACATATAAACCTTCCAAATCTTTACGTCCTGTTTTAAACAAAAAATACTTCGAAATAAGGGTTAACTGGGATTTTGAAGGCGTGATGCGTGGCTGTGCGACTCCAAGGACGACGGAGCCGGGAACGTGGATTTCAGAGGAAATTATCGCTTCCTACACGGCATTGCATGAACTGGGATATGCGCATAGCGTGGAAGCTTATCGCGAAAACAAGCTGATAGGAGGGCTTTACGGCGTTTCGATCAATGGTGTGTTCTTCGGTGAATCCATGTTTTCCTTTGAAAGCAATGCATCCAAAGTGGCCTTTCATTATTTGATCCAAATCTTGCGGATGAACCGTTTTGCTTTGCTGGATACGCAATTTATTAATGATAATGTGCTACGATATGGCGCAATCGAAATTCCGCGTGACGCCTATCTCGACCAGTTACAACAAGCATTAAAGTTGAAAAGGAGATTCAGTGGCAAAGTGCTGGAAGACATTCTTTGAATAATTTTCTACTTTTAGGCTCAGATTTCAGACTTGGGACCGCCTGATGGCAAGCGTCCCGTTCAAGCCATATTTCAAAGTGTCAAAACCAATACTCGTCATTAAATTCGGGACCGCTTCGATAACGCTTCCATCGGGTGAGCCTGACGTCAGGATTATTTCGGAAATAGCGAGGCAGGTTTCATCCATTCATTCGCAATACAGGATTATCATTGTTTCTTCCGGCGCGGTGGGTGCGGGAAAAGCTTATATTCAGGATTACAAAGGAACAATGACGCAGCGGAAAGCGGCTGCGTCTGTGGGTAATCCGTTATTGGTGGGCTTATATGCAACTTATTTTGCCCCCAATAAAATTTACATTGCCCAGAGTCTTTGTGAAAGACAGCATTTTGCAAACCGCGCCAAGTTTCTGCAATTAAAGGAAACATTCGAAGAATTGTGGGAAAACAACATTATTCCGATTGTAAACGAGAATGACGTTGTGAGTGACCGTGAATTGAAATTTTCGGACAATGATGAACTGGCGACATTGCTGGCAGTT
This sequence comes from Dyadobacter sp. CY347, assembly GCF_021502655.1. Lineage (GTDB taxonomy): Bacteria > Bacteroidota > Bacteroidia > Cytophagales > Spirosomataceae > Dyadobacter. Next base: position 269,305 of record NZ_JAKFFT010000010.1, on the reverse strand, counting down.
GGTTTCGGTGCTGAATCATTAATGTTCTGCACGTCAGTCGGAGGCTTGCTGGATGAGCACGGGAACATTCTGAGGAACGTATCGAATGTGAACGAGGTTTTCAAGTTTGTAAGGACCGATAAATCTTTCCTCGGTTTGGGCGGAATGGCTTCAAAGCTGACATTTGCCAAACTGGCTGCACGCATGGCGATTAAGGTTGTCATTTTCGGCATGAAGCAGGAAAATGAATTACTGGAAGCATTGAAAGGAAATGCCGGAACGCTTATTAATCCAGGAAAAAGCACGCTTTCGGCCCGAAATAGGTGGTTAGGAAGCGGTGGATTGGTTTCGGGAAGTTTACAAATTGACGAAGGCGCTTCGAAAGCATTATTAAAGCGAAAAAGCTTGCTGGCCGTGGGCGTGGTGGAAGTGATCGGCGATTTTGAATCCGGTGAAATTATTGAAATATATTCTCCTTTGGAAGAAATGATCGCGGTGGCGCGGGCTAGGGAAACTTCGGCTGCTATCCGTGCCAACATGAAAACAGTGAATTTTGAAGTGGCGCATGCCAACGACATCGTACTATTATAATGGAATCCATTTTACCCCTATTAGAACAAACCCAAAAGGCATCCGCCGCTGTCCGGAATTTATCCGATCAGCAGCGCTCGGCACTTTTGCTCAGTTTGGCAGATAAAGTTTTGGCCAATGTTGCCAACATTATCGCCGAGAACAAGAAAGACCTTGATGTGATGGACGACGCCGATCCGAAAAAAGACCGGCTGTTGCTCAATGAACAAAGAATTCAGGGCCTGGCAGAGAGTCTTCGCGATGTAGCAGCATTGCCCGACCCGAGTGGTGCAGTACTGATGGAGCGTACGATTGAGCAAGGTTTATCACTGCGCAAAATTGCCGTTCCGCTGGGCGTGGTGGGTGTTATTTATGAATCCAGGCCCAATGTCACATTGGATGTTGCGTCGCTTTGCCTGCGTTCGGGAAATGCTTGTGTCTTAAAAGGCGGTAAGGAAGCACATTTTTCCAATTTGTTCCTGGTGGGGCTGATCCACGAAACACTCGCTGAATTCGTCATTAACTCCGAGGCCGTAATGCTATTGCCGACAGATAGGAAGTTTGTTGCAGAATTGCTTACTGCAACCCGATTCGTGGACATTATCATCCCAAGAGGTTCTGAAAGCCTGATCAAGTTTGTGCGGGAAAATTCACTGGTTCCCACGATTGAAACGGGCGCTGGCGTTTGTCATACTTATATTGAAAAAACAGGCGATCTGGAAAAAGGGGCCAAGATTATTGTGAATGCTAAGGTTTCGCGGCCGTCCGTTTGTAATTCTTTGGACACGATTTTAGTCGATAAAGAAGTTGCTGCTGAACTTTTACCAAAATTGAAAGAAGATTTTATCAAATGGAATGTTGAAGTTTTTGCGGATGAAACGTCTTATGACATTTTTGAAAAAGACGGTTATCCAATGCTGCAACGTGCTGAGGAAGACGATTTTGGAAGAGAATTTTTAGATTATAAATGTTCTGTAAAGGTTGTTGATGGATTGGATGAAGCTCTGGAACACATTCGGGCACATTCTTCCAGACATTCCGAAGCAATCATTTCGAAAGACGAAGCCAAGATCGAAAGGTTTTTAAGAGAAGTGGATGCAGCCGCAGTTTATGCCAATGCGTCAACGCGCTTTACCGATGGTGCAGTTTTCGCACTAGGAGCGGAAATTGGCATATCAACACAAAAGCTGCACGCACGCGGGCCTTTCGCACTCGAAAAGCTCGTGACAGAAAAATGGATTGTAAAAGGGGACGGACAGGTAAGATGGTAAGTGCATTGGAAAATATACAAACATTAACAAACGAAGCGATCGCGCTGCTGAAAAGCTTAATCGAGACAGCTTCTTTCAGCAAAGAAGAAGCCGGCACAGCGCAACTAATCGCCGATTTTTTCGAATCCAAAAATATTCCTTACCAACAAAAAAAGAACAATCTCTGGGCTTATAACCGTCATTTTGACAACCAGAAACCCACATTGCTTTTAAACTCTCACCACGACACAGTCAAGCCAAACAAATCTTGGACATTAGATCCGTTTAAGGCAATAGTTGAGGACGATAAATTGTTTGGATTAGGCAGTAATGATGCCGGCGGATGCCTGGTTTCGCTCATTGCAACATTCTGCTACTTTTTTGATAAAGCGGATCTCGCTTACAACATTGCCATCGCCACAACTGCCGAGGAAGAGATTTCGGGAAAAGAAGGCTTGGAAATCGTCGTTCCAGAATTGCCTGAAATCGCATTTGCCATTGTAGGAGAGCCTACGGAAATGCATTTAGCAGTCGCTGAAAAAGGTTTACTGGTTCTGGACTGCACGGCAACAGGAAAATCCGGTCACGCTGCACGCGAGGAAGGCGATAATGCGATTTACAAAGCATTAAAAGACATTAGCTTGATTCAGGGATACAAGTTTCCGAAAGTCTCCCCAACGTTGGGACCGGTTAAGATGTCTGTTACAATCATTAATGCAGGGACGCAGCATAATGTCGTTCCAGATGCCTGTAACTTCACCATTGATGTTCGAGTAACGGATCAATATACTTTGGAAGAAGTAATTGAAGTGATTCAAGCCAACATTGAATCCGAAGTTTCTGCAAGATCCATTCGGTTACGCCCTTCAAGCATTCCGATGGATCATCCGATTGTTTTGGAAGGTTTGAAGTTGGGAAGAGAAGCATATGGTTCGCCTACGACTTCTGATCAGGCGCTGCTGGATTGCCCGTCATTGAAAATGGGACCGGGACATTCGGGCCGTTCCCATAGTGCGGATGAATTTATCTATCTTCATGAGATCGAGGCGGGAATTAAGCAGTATATAACCATGCTGGAAGGTGTTTTAATATCTTAACATTCTGCATTTCCAAACGCTAACTGGCGATTTATGCGATTTTACACAGAGGAAGACGTGCAGGCTTTCGACGCAGTGAAGTTTTTATATATCAAAACTTCTTTATCCAATCATATCTTCACCATCACGCTAAGCCGTCCCGAAAAGCGCAACGCTTTCACGCCGACTATGGCGGAGGAAATCATTTTCGCATTGGCTTACGCACATTACAATAGCGAAGTGCGTTGCTTGATCGTCAATGCAGAAGGTCCCGTTTTCTGTGCAGGGGCGGATTTGAATGCTTTTCATGACCTTTCTGCTGATACGAAAAATACAACATTGCCCGCGATCCGGGAAGAAGCGAAGTTAGGCGATGCTTTCAATGAAGTTTGCAAACCAAGCATTGCGCAAGTTGAAGGGCCAGTTTTGGCGGGAGGATTTCTGATTATTTGCGGCTGCACATTTGTTTTTAGTGTAATTGACGCAAATTACAGCTTGCCGGAAGTAAAGCGTGGAATCTGGCCGATGCAGGTTATGGCGTCACTTAACCAGATCATTTCGCCTAGAAAAGTTATGGAAATGTGTATTACTGGCAAACGTTACGATGCAGAAGAAGCGCTTCAATTAGGCCTGGTAACATACATTGCACTCGCCGGAAATATTGCCGACGAAGTTCAGCTTACGGCTACACAAATTTCCCAAAACGCTCCTTATGCGATCCAGCAAGGCATGAGCGCATTTCTAAGGTTAAAGGATATCCCTGGAAATGAGCAGCACAGTTTCCTTAAAGCACAACTCGATCAGATCCTAAAATCCGAAGATGCAAAAGAGGGAATGCAAGCTTTTAAAGAAAAAAGAAGCCTGAATTGGAAAGGAAAATGATGATGAATGCTGAAATTTAAAATCAGCTACTAATTACCCGGAACAATCTCAATTTCCTCACCGTAACGGTTGTGGAATTTAAAATCGACCACACCCAGCGAAGTATCTTTGATCAGCTTCACCCACGTTTTGTAATGGAAAAGCCACTTTACTTGCTCGGAAATTAATCCCTTTGTGAAATAAGAATGCAGGAATGGATGAAGTGAAATGGTAATTCCACGTTCATTTTGCTTGGTAAGAATGTAATCCAGATTATTTGAGATCACATCTGAAACCAAAATGCTCGCCTGAATTGTGCCCGTTCCGCCGCAAGTAGGGCATGTTTCGCGAGTGACAATGTTCATTTCAGGTCTTACGCGCTGGCGGGTAATTTGCAGCAGACCAAATTTTGAAAGCGGCAGCACCGTGTATTTGGAACGGTCGCCTTTCATTTCGTCGCGCATTGTATCGAAAAGAACGCGTTTGTTTTCCGCTTTTTTCATATCGATAAAATCGACAACGATAATTCCACCCATATCGCGTAAACGCAACTGGCGGGCAATTTCTTTGGCTGCTTCAAGGTTTACGCTCAATGCAGTCGCTTCCTGATCTTCTTCTGAATTGGACTTGTTACCACTGTTGACGTCAATAACGTGCAGCGCCTCAGTATGTTCAATGATCAGGTAACCGCCATTTGGCAAGCTTACAGAACGGCCAAATAACGACTTGATCTGCTTTTCAAGACCAAATTGTTCAAACAGCTTATTCTTGCCATTATGCAGTTTCAGAATGTTCTCTTTATCCGGCGCAATGTTGTGAATGTAAGCCTTAATGTCGTCGTAAACGTCTTTTGAATCGACCGTAATGCTATCGAATGATTCATTCAGCATGTCGCGGATGATCGAAGAAGCGCGGTTCATTTCACCAATGACGCGATCACGCGGTTTGGCGTCGCGGAGCATTTTAATGCCGTTTTCCCACTTATCAAGACAATCCTGCAAATCTTTATTCAGCTCATCCACATCCTTCCCAGTTGCAACAGTGCGAATGATCACACCGAAGTTGGCAGGCTTAATGGAAGACATCAGACGTTGCAGACGGTTTCGTTCCGCTTTGTCGGTGATCTTTTTGGAAAGGTTTACAGAATTTGAGAAGGGGACCAATACAATGTAACGGCCGGCAATCGAAATGTCGCAGGAAAGTCTTGGTCCTTTTGTAGAAATAGGCTCCTTAACAATCTGAACAAGAATAGGTTGGTTTTTCGAAAGGACTTTATCAATCTTACCCAGCTTTTCAATTTCAGGCTCCATTTTGAAGTTATTCAACTTCCCGGAAGTCTGACGCTTGGATATTACGTCCTTCGTTAATTTGTTGAGAGAATTAATATTTGGCCCTAAATCAAGATAATGCAGAAACGCATCTTTTTCAAAACCGACATCAACAAACGCGGCATTAAGCCCCGCTACCAGCTTGCGAACCGTACCAAGGTAAATATCCCCAACGGTAAAGCTCTGATCCGGTGTTTCGACGTGATATTCTAAAAGACGTTTATCCTGCAAAAGGGCTATACGTTCTCCCTTTTGAGTAGAATTGATTAGTAATTCGTTACTCAATGTTCAACCAACTGAATGGCTATATAATGTTGATACTTAACCTCCGCTTTCTGATCGAAAGGGGCAATACATACGAGGGGAAGAAGGCATGACCGGACTTTAAAGAAAATCCGGTCATGATATATTATTTCTTCTTATGTCTGTTTTTTCTAAGTCTTTTCTTTCTCTTGTGAGTTGAAATCTTATGTCTCTTTCTTTTTTTTCCGCAAGGCATGTTTTATGTCGTTTAAAATAAAAATTGATTGTTTTTTCTGCTTATCAATTGTTCAGACGACCTTCCAATTCGCCAATCGCTTGCTGGATTACAGGATCTTTTTCCTCCTTTTTAACTTCGGAAAGGACCTTGCGGGCCTCTTCTTTGTTTCCCAGTTCCACGAGCGTTAATCCTAAATAGAACTTCGCTTTTGTATTGGCCGGATTATTGGTCAAAATCTGTCTGAACCTGTCGGCAGCTTTTGAATATTGGTTAGATCTCATGGACAAGATCCCTAAATTGAACAATGCCAATTCGTTGGTAGGATCGGTGTCAATCACTTCGCGCAACATTAAAATTCCCTGCATCGGGTTTTCTGTGTTCACGTAAGTCATCGCCATGTTGGCTTTGGCAGCTAACAGGCCAGGATTCTGGTCAAGTGCTTTCTGGTAGTATTCGCGAGTTTTGGCTCCAAGGTTTTTTGCTTTATGATCATCAATGGCAAATCCGTAAGCTTCGTAATAACGATCACCGGTCCTGACAAGATTTTCAACATTTGGAGACAAAAGCGCTGCTTTTTCAGCATAAAATGCTGCACTGTCAAACTTCTGCAACTGAGCAAATTTATCTGACAATTTCAAGCCCGCTGCAACCTTTTCCTTATCATTCGCATTTTCAAAGCCATTTCTGAGCTGATCGACGATTTTTTGCTGATCCGGCGCGATGGTGGCTTCATGTGATGGCGACTGAACGGAAGAGTCCGGAGCAGCTACGGTTGCAGCTGCCTGGGACTGGCTTCTTTCGTTGCCTACTTCTTTTCCCTTCGTATTCACAACGACCTTGGGAAGGCTGAAAAGCGTTCCAACCAGAGCGACTGCAAGTACACAAGAAAGAAAGATAGACTTTTTCATACTGTTATAACCCAAACCTTTTCAGGTAAATTACTTTTCAGCAACAGCTTTAAGTTTGTCACTTTCCTTAACCTGCTCAACAAATACTTTTGCAGGTTTGAAGCTCGGTACAAAGTGCTCGTCAATGATCATTGAAGTTCCCTTCGAAATATTACGGGCAACTTTACGCGCACGTTTTTTATTGATGAAACTACCAAAACCTCTTACATAAAGGTTCTCTCCCTCAGAAAGTGAGTCCTTTACCACGGTGAAGAACGATTCGAGCGTTTGCTGAACATCGCCCTTGTCTACACCTGTTTTCTCAGAAATCTGTGCGATTACGTCTGCCTTAGTCACTTTGATTGTTTACTTTAAGTGGATATTATTTCATTTATTTACTTACTCCTCTAAATTTTGGGAACACAAAGGTACGCTAATTTTACCAAGATTTAAAAGGAAGGCGTTTTCATTTTTTTTCTAATTGGTTAAATAACAGCGTACATAAGTGCAATTAATATGATATCAGATCAGTTACAGGCAATTGATTTTAACAAAAAACTTAAATCCTGGTATCTCAAAAACCACCGTCCTTTGCCCTGGCGACAAACCACAGACCCTTATAAAATATGGCTGTCCGAGATCATTTTACAGCAAACAAGGGTCGCACAGGGAATGCCTTATTATGAGAAATTTACAGCCAATTATCCAACCGTATTTGATCTTGCTAATGCCGACGAGCGCGATGTCCTGAGGTTGTGGCAGGGCCTGGGCTATTATTCCAGGGCGCGGAACATGCATTATACGGCCCGACAGGTCGTTAGCGAGTTTGGTGGAAAATTCCCTGAAACTGCATTAACCCTTTCAAAGTTAAAGGGTTTGGGTCATTATACGGCGGCGGCCATCGCATCTTTTGCTTTTAATGAAGCAGTTGCAGCCATTGACGGCAATGTTTACCGGGTCATGTCGCGCATTTTTGGAATCAAGTCAGACATGCTCAGCAATGAAGGGAAAAAGGAGTTTGCCAAAGTTGCAAAAACGCTGATTTCCCACGAAGATCCGGCGACTTATAACCAGGCTATGATTGAGTTTGGCGCGATCCAATGTGTGCCTGTTTCGCCAAACTGTACAATATGTCCTTTCAATGACATTTGTTATGCATACGCTTTCAATGTGCAAAATGAACTTCCGGTAAAAGCAAAAAAGCAAAAAGCCAAAAACCGGTTTTTGAATTATTTCATTTTTCAGCAAGGCGAAAAATTAGCCATGCAGGAAAGGAGCTCAAAAGACATCTGGAAAGGACTTTATGATTTTTTTCTCGTAGAATCAGCCGGTCAGATTGAATCGCCGGATGATCTGGATGGGAATGAAACATTGTTTGCGCTGCTAGGCAAGGGCAGTATTCGTCAGATTTCGAAAACGTACGTCCATTTGTTAACCCATCAAAAATTACATGTTCAGTTCTGGTGGGTTACTATTCCTGAAAATGTGCCGTTTGACTTACCCCCAAATATTTATTTTTTCTCAAAAAATGCCATTGAGGCGCTTCCAAAGCCGATTTTGATAAATACTTTGCTAAATGAAGAAAAATATTTGTGACCAGTTCAAACGAATTCCGTCTAAATGATTTTAAACTTGATCAAGTTTAAGGAATTGTATTTTAAGTAATATATTTTTGTACTAAACATGTAAAACGACGCAGTTATGACGAGTTTTAGTTTGAATGCAAATCAGATCAAGACATTTGAGGAGGATGGTTACCTGGTTGTCAAAGGACTATTTTCAAAGGAAGAGACCGATAAGTTATATAAAACGGCGGTCGAGAATTCGGTCATGCAGAATAACGCGATGGACCTGAATGATCAGTCGGGGAAAAAGACGAAACTTTCCTTGTGGTTTACGCCGGGAGATGATGTTTTTGGCTATTTGATCCGGAGCGAGCGAATGGTCAATTCCGTTAGGCAGTTGCTGGGGCAGGAAAGCCCGGTTTGTCATTTTCATACCAAACTAATGCAAAAAGAACCGAAGGTCGGCGGTGCCTGGGAGTGGCATCAGGATTATGGTTATTGGTATAAAAATCAATTTATTTATCCCGACCAGTTAATGAGCGTAATGATCGCTTTGACGCCTGCTAACAAGGAAAATGGTTGTTTGCAAGTCATTAAAGGCTCACACAAAATGGGCCGCGTAAACCATGGCTTCGCAGGCGAACAGGTGGGTGCGGACATGGAAATGGTCAATCACGCATTGAAAACGATGGATCTTGTTTATTGCGAGATCGAGCCGGGCGACGCGTTGTTTTTTCATAGTAACCTCATGCACAGGTCCGAAGCCAATTTGTCGGATCATCCAAGATGGTCGCTGATCTCCTGCTATAATTCACAATCCAACATTGCCTATGCCGAAACTTCCACATCGTGGCGAGTTCCGGTTTCAATTGTGCCCGACCGGGCGCTTCTGGAATGGGATGCTGCATCATTTGGTGATGCCGACTTTTTGAAAAAAGAAAATGATCCAGCATTAAAAACGACCGGCTGGGAAAGTGAAGTGAAAACGACCTGACATTACGACTATCCTAAAACTTAAATGATATTATTCTTATGCAGAAAATTGCGATGTTAGGTTCCGGTTTTATCGGACGTTTTTATGCTGAATCCATTCATGGTCAGCGGGGCCGGGATAGGGTTGTTGCAATTTATGCTCGACGGGAAGAGAGTGCGCAAAAGTTCGCGACCGACTACGGATGCGATTTTTGGTCGTCCAATATGGAGGAAGTCATTGCGCATCCGGACGTGAATATGGTGTGCATTGCACTGCCCAACAACATTCACGAAGAAGCCGTAATGTTGTGCGCAAAGCATAAAAAAGCGGTTGTTTCCACCAAGCCGCTGGGCCGAAATGGAGCAGAGGCGTTAAGAATGATGAGAGCAGCGGAGGAAGCAGGGATTTTTGCAGGCTATCTGGAAGACCTTTGCTACACGCCGAAGTTTTTGAAATCCATGGAAAGTGTCAGAAACGGATCATTAGGGAGGATAATCTGGGCAAAATCCCGTGAAGCACACCCGGGTCCGCATAGTGAATGGTTCTGGGACATTGAACAAGCAGGCGGCGGATGTATTCTTGACCTTGGATGCCATTGCATTGAAATTTCACGCAATTTTATTGGTAAGGACATTAAGCCGGTCGAAGTCATGTGCTGGGCGGATACGCAGGTGAAACCTATTGATGCTGAGGATCATGCGATCGCATTGGTTAAATATGAAAATGGCGCCATCGGCCAGTTTGAAGTGAGCTGGACGTTCCGCGGCGGAATGGACCTGCGCGATGAGGTCATGGGAACCGAAGGAACGATCTGGATCAATAATTTCCTGAGAACCGGTTTTGAGATGTTCACAACGGGCCAGAATGCGGATGGAAAAGGAGAGGACTATGTGGCAGAAAAGGCCGAAAGCAACACAGGCTGGCTATTTCCGGTGGGTGACGAAGTGAATGATCTGGGTTATAACCATATGTTCACCGATATGTTCAATGCGGTTGAAAATGGGACTGAGGCAGCAGAAACTTTTTACGATGGTTATGTGGTCAATGCTGTTATTGATGCGGCATATAAATCGGCCAAAACCAAGCTTTGGGAGAAAGTAGAACTTCCTGTGTGGCGTGGGCAGGAGGGTGTGACCAAACCGTCAAATTACACTTCTTACAATGAAGAATATTATTTAATTAAACAGGAAATGACGCATGATGGCCGGAATAAATTAATACTTAAACATAAAATAACGGGCAAAATCAGCGAGCAGGATTTATAAAGTGCTTTTACATCTGTATCTTTAAAATAAACTATAATAATCATCCACAAATAAGAAATCATGGCAGGAAGTGTTAACAAGGTCATTTTGATAGGCAATCTGGGAAGCGACCCGGAGGTGAGATATCTGGAAAGCGGCTCGGCAGTTGCAAAATTTAATATTGCCACAACAGAGTCATATACCAACAAAAGCGGTGAACGCGTCGATAATACAGAGTGGCACCGCATTGAGCTTTGGGAAGGATTGGCCAAAGTCGCTGAGAAATACTTGAAAAAAGGCAATCAGGTTTACATTGAAGGCCGGATCCGTACAGACAGTTGGACGGATAAAGAAGGACAGCAAAAAACCGGCGTTACCATTCGCGCAAACAGCATGACATTGCTGGGCGGTCCGGCTGGTTCTGGCGGTGGCGGAGAGAGCAGCGGCGGAAGCGGTTACGCACAATCTTCCCAGCCAAGAGCAAACCAGGCACCAAGGTCATCTGACCCGATCCCGCCATCATTGGCAGCAGGAAACGATGATGACGACTTGCCATTCTAATTATATCGGCAACATAAGGCAGTTCTGTTCAAAAGTATTTATTTCACGATTTAGGGCGCATTGGAATAATATTTTTGAACAGAATCGCTACATTTATTTAAACAAAAGTTTATTGCAAACTTTTCCAGACCATTTGTGAAAGAAACAGCAGACAGCGACGATCCGCTTCCCCGAACGCGTACGGGGATTCTACTCCCCCAAAAATGTACGCAAACCTTATTTGCAGGAGTCATTATACCCACTGATTTTCTTGCGCCATACGACCTGATCCTGGTTATTTTCCTTTTTATTATTTCCCTTTCCCTTTCCGGAATCCGGGCCGCATATGCTGCCTCGGGCGCCATGGAGAATCCCTGGGAGCGTAAAAATGATGCAGAAAGCACATTGCCAAGCCGATTACAACAGCTTGCGCTTTCCCTTATTCAGCGTGGGATCACATTATTGGCATTGATCCTGGCTGCACGGCTCGCGTGGATCCACATCCAAAGTGATCCTGGAAATTTGTTTCAATGGATCTCAATAGGTTGTCTTGCGCTCTGGATATGGCTCGATGCCATGGTCCGCTATAACAGCGCCCGCCGCGCGCTTGAACTCGTTCCTAAAATTTCCGGCATTACCAGGTTTCTGATCAAAGTCTGTCAGCCTCTCGCGCAGCCGATCATGAAGCTGGGATATTCTTTTGGTGTGTTAACGCCGGAAGGTGCCGAAATCACGACAGAAATGCTTGAAGCAAAGGCAGAAAGTGAAGAAGAAACGGATCTCCTGAGAGGACTTGCCAATTTCAGGCAGACCAATTCAAAAAAGGCAATGCAGGCGCGGCTTCACATTACAGCGTTTGATATCGAGCTGAATTTCCATGAGTTAATGGATAAAATTAATAAGTCCGGCTATTCACGCGTTCCGGTTTATCGTGATGACCTGGATCATATTGAAGGGATTCTTAATGTAAAAGATTTGCTTCCCAACATTCATCAGGACGAGCATTTCAACTGGCAAAAACTGCTCCGGCCAGCCTATTTTATTCCGGAAAGCAAGCATTTGGATGACCTGATGAAGGAATTCCAAAATCGCCGCGTGCATATGGCCATTGTCGTTGATGAATACGGCGGAACAAGCGGGTTAATCACATTGGAAGACATCATTGAAGAGATTTTTGGTGATATCAATGATGAGTATGATGAAGACGATGAAGTGAATTACACCCAGGTTGACGAAAATACTTACGTGTTTGAAGGTAGGGTTTTGATCAATGACCTTTGCAGATTGCTGAATCTCGAAACAGACTATTTCGATGAAGTAAGGGGTAACAATGAATCATTGGCTGGCCTGCTGCTTGAATTATTTTCCCGACTGCCCCGCCCGGGAGAATTAGCGACGCACAGGGGCGTTACTTTTAAAGTACAATCGGCGGATAAAAAGCGAATTAAAAAAGTGCGGGTTTTGGTTTCCTAGGCATTCTGTTGACAGAAGGGCCTAACCAGCCTTTTATGCATTCTTTTGGCGAAATTCAGGTAACGTTTCTGCTGAAATTTGAATGCTTTGAAAGTTTGCCCGCAAAGTCTTACAAAGTTTTTTTACTCCAAAAGTGCAATTGATTTTATTTCCTTGAAACTTATTCTTAATTTTGCCCGGCAAATAACAATAGTTTATTTGCTATGAGCACAGACCCATCCAAAGTCCTCTTCGAGGCGTTAACGTACGACGACGTTCTTCTAATACCTGGTTATTCAGAAATTCTGCCTCGCAACACAACAACAAAAACCAAGCTGACACGTAACATTGAGCTGAACATTCCACTTGTTTCTGCTGCAATGGATACCGTTACCGAATTCGACCTGGCCATTGCGATGGCCCAGGAAGGCGGGATCGGGATTATTCACAAAAATATGAGCCTCGAAGCCCAGGCTGAGCAGGTTCGGAAAGTAAAACGCTCCGAAAGCGGCATGATCCTGGATCCCATCACGCTTTCGGACACGGCTACATTAGGTGACGCGCACCAGATTATGCGCGAGTTTAAAATCGGCGGAATTCCCGTTATCGACAAAGATCACAAGCTTATTGGCATCCTGACTAACAGGGATTTGCGTTTCGAAAGAGAAATGGCAAAACCTGTTACAGATATCATGACAAAAGACAATCTGATCACGGCATCCGACGGGTTGTCGCTGGACGATGCTGAAAAAATCTTGCAAGAGTACAAAATCGAGAAACTTCCTATCGTCGATTCCGAGTACAGGCTGACAGGACTGATTACGTATAAGGATATCCTGAAACGGAAATCTCACCCTAATGCTTGCAAAGATGAATACGGCAGGTTACGCGTAGGCGCTGCGGTTGGCGTAACAGCGGATCTTTTGAAAAGAGTTGAAGCGTTGGTAAAAGCTGGCGTGGATGTGATCAGCCTGGACACGGCACATGGACATTCATATGGTGTTATCGAAGCATTGAAATCTGTTAAAAAGCAGTTTCCTAAGCTGGATGTCATTGCAGGTAATGTGGCAACCGGTGAGGGAGCGAAGGCTTTGGCAGATGCTGGCGCCGACGCAGTGAAAGTGGGTGTTGGGCCTGGCAGTATTTGTACAACGCGTATCATTGCCGGAATTGGTGTACCGCAGCTTACTGCCGTAATGTGGGCAGCTGAGGCATTGAAAGACACAGACGTTCCAGTTATCGCGGACGGCGGAATTCGTTTCTCCGGCGATATGACGAAAGCACTGGCCGGCGGCGCAAGCACAATCATGATCGGCTCTATGTTGGCAGGAAGCGATGAAGCTCCGGGTGAGATTGTTATTTATGAAGGACGGAAATTTAAAGCTTACCGCGGAATGGGATCGGTTGAAGCCATGGAAGATGGTTCCAAAGACCGCTATTTCCAGGATGCTGAGGATGATGTTAAAAAGCTGGTTCCGGAAGGGATTGTAGGCCGTGTCCCATTCAAAGGAAAGGTTTCAGAGATCGTATATCAAATGGTAGGAGGGCTGAAAGCGGGAATGGGTTATTGCGGAGCAGGAGACATTGCATCTCTTCAGAAAGCACAGTTTGTGAAGATTACATCAGCAGGAGTGAAAGAAAGCCATCCACACGATGTAATGATCCAGAAAGAAGCGCCAAACTATTCTTCTAAGTCCTAAGCGACGATTTTAGTTTAGTTAAAACATATTTAAAAGGCCTCGCGACATTGTCACGAGGCCTTTTAAATTATATCAATATGCTAATGCTAACAGGAATTAATGCTCAACTACGCAGCCGACGGCTTTGCAAACCTGCTTTTAAGATATTGGAAAATCATTGGCAGGATCGAGAATCCGATAATTCCGAAAATGACCAGTTCGAAGTTGTTTTTAACAATGTCCATATTCCCGAAGAAATAGCCCAATAATGTAAGGGAAGGCACCCAAAGCAGTGCGCCGATCACACAGTAAATAATGTATTTGGAGTAGTTCATACTACCCGCACCAGCAACGAAAGGCGCAACAGTGCGAACAATAGGAATAAAACGCGCCATAATTACAGTGCTACCGCCATGCTTTTCGTAAAATGCTTCGGTTTTTTCTAGATATTCTCTTTTCAGGAATAGAATGCGTTCCCGTTTTTTGATTTCTCCTCCAAATTTCCTTCCCATAAAATAATTGACATTGTCGCCCATCAGCGCAGCAATAATGAGAATGAGGATGATCAGCCATACATTCAGGCCGGTTCCTTCATTCGCCGCAATGGCACCCGCAGCAAATAAAAGTGAATCGCCGGGCAACAGTGGCATGATCACAAGGCCTGTTTCTGTGAAAACAATCAGGAATAGGATCACGTAAGTTAATGTGCCGTATTCCTCAACAATATTGAACAAATGCTTGTCGAGATGAAGGAAGAAATCGACGAACTGCGTTAAAAATTCCATAGCTATGTTTTTTGTGAACTAATATTTTGAAGGGCCCTAAAGCTATTTGGAATCAATTTTCCATTTCTGTTTGGTCTTTGCGTTCAGAAAGTGATTGAATGTATCACCACGCAATCCCAGGCGGATCGTTTCGAGGGGGATCAGCTCACTGGGAGCAATGTTACCCAGATTTACATTTGCACCTAAAAGCTTTACAAACCAAACCTGCTGTGATTTCTGGGGAGCTTCCCAAAGCATATCTTCGAATGCGATTTCGGTCAGGATCTCCTCAACCAAACCCTGCCGCACTTCTCCGCTCGCACGAAACAAACCGACATTACCCGACTCACGTGCTTCACCGATCACTTTCCAGGCACCCGCCTCCAACTCCGATTTGATCAGCTGGATCCATTTATAAGGAGGAATTATTTTATTCTCATCCTTTGAACCCACTTCCGAAAGAACGGTAACCTGCTGGGCCAGCGTACGAATGTATTCACATTTCACATCCTGGTTCATCTCAATGGAACCGTCCGAAACCTCTGCATATTTGAGATCATACTTGTCAAGCAGCTTCCGGTAATCGTCAAACTGGTTTCTTACCACGAAAGCTTCGAAAAGCGTCCCGCCGAAGTAAACCGGAATGTTTGCATTTTTGTAGACTGCAAGTTTTTCATTGAGATTCGGACTCACAAAAGACGTCGCCCAGCCCAGTTTTACGATATCAATATATGGAGATGCAATGGATAGCATATCTTCTGTCTCCCTGACACTGAGTCCTTTATCCATTACCATGGTGATCCCTTTTTTCCTGGGCTTTTCGGAACGGGCAGGAACTTGCGATAACGTAAAATTCATATATGGGTATGCTTTTATCTCTGGCAAAAACTTCCGCAAAGGTAGTAATTACCTTTGATACGTCGCAATTAAATCCACATCATTGGTTCTTTTCCATGCATCTTTCTATGATAATTACTATTTTTAGAACATCTCATTGCAAACTATCAACATATCACTTTTGAATGGATCCACAAGCTAATGCGCCCTATCTGCCGCCAAACAGTCGCATAGAATTACTGCTGCAATTGAAGGGAAAACACATGGTCAGTAATTTTTCGCCGGTTGCCAAATGGCTGAATGGGAAATTGATCGACGTTTCGGAAGGGGCGATGGAGATCGAATATGAGGTCCGCGAAGATATGTGTAACCCAATGGGCACATTGCATGGAGGGATTGCATCGACTATTTTGGATGATATCGTCGGAACAATGGTTTATGCGCTCGGGAGGGAATTTGCATTTACTTCGGTAAACCTGAATTGCGATTTTTTGAATCCTGCATTACCCGGAGAAATCCTTACTGCAAAGTCCCAGGTGATCCGTACGGGGAAAAATATCATTCATGTAGAAGGTCAGATTTATAAGGCCGATGGACGAATTGTGGCCAAATGCACGAGTAACATGATCCAGACCAGTTTTAAAATTCCCGCCCCGTCCGCTGACTAATGTTGGCGCGACATATCTTTGTGTTATGGAAAAGCAATTTAATGATTTGCCAGCGCGCCGTCAGGAGCAGTTGATGGCCTTCGACAGGCTTTTAACCATTATGGACGAGCTTCGGGAACAATGCCCATGGGACCGGAAGCAGACAATGGATACACTTCGTCATTTGACTATTGAGGAAACATACGAGCTGTCTGATTCGATCCTGGAAAATGATTTGCCAGAGATTAAAAAGGAGCTGGGAGACGTTTTGCTGCATATTGTTTTTTATGCCAAAATAGCCTCTGAAAACCAGGGAGCAGGTCATTTTGATATCAAGGATGTCTTAGAAGGCATTTCTGAAAAACTTATTTCACGGCATCCGCACATTTACGGAGATTTTGTGGCCGAGGATGAAGAAGCTGTGAAGCAGAATTGGGAAAAGCTGAAGTTGAAGGAAGGAAATAAATCTGTTTTATCCGGTGTGCCTGGTTCGCTGCCTGCGCTGGTCAAAGCCATGCGTATTCAGGAAAAAGCACGAGGCGTAGGATTTGACTGGGATGAAAAACAGCAGGTTTGGAATAAAGTCGAAGAAGAACTTCAAGAATTTAAAGAGAATTTCAACATTGAAAACGGCGAGGTGATCGATCAGAAAGAGGCGGAAGGAGAATTTGGGGATCTATTATTTTCACTGGTCAATTATTCCAGATTTGTTGACATTAATCCGGAGACGGCGCTAGAACGCACGAATAAAAAATTTATAAAGCGCTTTCAATATCTGGAAGAGGCAGCCCGCGCAAAAGGCCGGTCGCTATCAGATATGACATTGGAAGAAATGGATGTATATTGGAACGAAGCTAAGGCGATCAAGATTTAATTTACTCACGTTTCTCGTTACTTTTTTGATTAATGGACGTCTAAACAGACGGCGCGCTACAAGCTGTAGTGTCGTATTCATTGTTTAACATATAACGAGATTTTTATGTACTTAGAAGAGAAATTGCAAATGCTGGAAAACATTGTCAATGAACACGGAAAGCAAATCGCTGTGACAAATGTAAAATTCGATCAAATCGATAGACGATTCCAACAGATCGAAGAGCGTTTGGCACGGATCGAGGAACGACATTTCGTGCAGATCCACACCGTCCTTACGGAGCTTGTTACCCTTGTTAAGAATAAATTGTAACTAATGTCATCTCACCATATCGTTCGGGAGAAGCAGGAACCTGCTTTAATTATTGCTAATGGGGAAGCCTGTTCTCCTGAACTACTGGGCCAATTGCTCGAATGGAGCCCCTTCATAGTTGTTTTGGATCATGCTATTTACAGAGTCCTTGATTTAGGGATTAAAGTCGATGTCTGGATGGGTGACTTTGATCAGGAGCATGATTTTGACGCAATTTCCGAAAGACAACACCCGATTGAAATAATCAGCACGCCCGACCAGGAGAAGACAGATTTAGAAAAGGCAATTGACTTTTTGATAGGCAGAGGTTTTCCAGCTGCAAACATTGTCTGGGCAACTGGCCGACGGGCTGATCATGAAATTACAAACATTACCAATATGGTCCGTTATAAGGATCGGATACGGTTGGTTATGTTTGATGATTATTCTAAAATCTTCCCATTATCAGGCACTTTTGAAAAATGGTATGTGGCGGGAACACCAATTTCGTTAATTCCCGTTGGAGCAGTTGAAGGCATTGAAACCAGCGGATTGAAATACAACCTATATAACGAAACCCTGACTTTGGGCCATCGCACAGGGAACAGCAATCAGGCTGAGGTGGATGGAATGGTCAGGGTTTCGGCTAAAAAGGGAGATCTTTTGATTATGGAATGCTGGGACCTACATTGACGCCTGCTTCGTTTCCTTTGACTCTACATAAAAGTTCTTGTCAACAATAAGTGTCTTAATGCCTTTTGTTTTAAGGTTTTGCCAATTGCTTGTCGGATAAAGAAATTCGTCTTTGCCGCCTATCTTCACTTTAATTGGCATATCAAATCCCTCTACAACATTGGCCCAGCGATATTGAAGTCCTTTATTACCAAACGAATATTCAAAAACCGGAATCCGAACATCGCGCAAATATTGATCGAAAATTTTGGTAATGTTCCTTCCAGCATGATCGCTTACGTAAGCTTCAATTTGTGATCCGTCAACAGTCTGGTGATAAAAAGTCTTGTTCAGGCCACGAAGTATCCCTCTCCATTTTTCATCGTCATTCACAACTTGCCGGATCGTATGGAGCATATTCCCGCCTTTGTAATACATATCCCTCGATCCCTCCTGATTCACGCCGTGAGTGCCGATAATAGGAATGTCGTTAGCAATCA
This sequence comes from Dyadobacter sp. CY347, assembly GCF_021502655.1. Lineage (GTDB taxonomy): Bacteria > Bacteroidota > Bacteroidia > Cytophagales > Spirosomataceae > Dyadobacter. The sequence continues at coordinate 250,835 of NZ_JAKFFT010000010.1, read as the reverse complement.
ATGCCCTTGTTCCAACCACATAATCAGCGCCAGCCTCTTTGCCGAAGTAAAATTCTGTGTAAAGATTTTCTGAATAATTCGTAAATCCTTCATGGACCCACATATCGGCAACATCCTTATAAGTAATGTTGTTGGCAAACCATTCATGGCCACTTTCGTGAATGATAATGAAATCCCACTTCAAGCCCCAGCCAGTGTTGGACAGATCTCTGCCTAAATAGCCCATTTTATAAGCATTTCCATATGTTACCGAACTCTGGTGCTCCATGCCTAGATATGGCACTTCCACGAGCTTATATCCGTCTTCATAAAAAGGATATGGCCCAAACCAATGCTCAAAAGCCTTCAACATCTGAGGCGCCTGCTTGAATTGTTGCTTCGCTTTTTCCAGGTTTTGAGGCAGCACATAATAACTTAATGCTAAATCTCCCTTTTCACCTTTGTATGATTCTTTCCAGCTCACATAATTAGCCACATTCATATTCACGCCATAGTTGTTGATCGGATTTTGAACCGCCCAATTGAATGTATGCGAATCGTCATCGTTCTCTACAACCGACCTGAGGTTACCATTTGAAACATCCATCATGTTTTTGGGAACGGTAATGCTGATGAGCATGCTGTCGGGCTCGTCATACATGTGATCCTTGCAAGGCCACCATACGCTGGATCCCAAGCCCTGGCAGGATGTTGAAATGATCGTATTGCCCTTCCCGTCCGGCACCCATTGCACGCCTCCATCCCAAGGCGGTCGTTTGGCCAATCGTGGTTTTCCTGAATAAAACACTTCTATGGTTTCGGCTTTTCCGGCTTCTTGTTTTTTTGTCAATGTGATAAAAAAAGCATTGCCATCACGCTTGTAAGTGAGTGATTCGCCATCCTGCGTAACCTTGGTAATTTGTAGCGGCTCCTGCAAGTCGATTTGCAGGGTTTGAGACGGTTTCAGAACCTTATAAACCACTTTTGTTGAGCCGGTCAATGTGCTGTCCTGGGCGTTGGGGCGCACACTTAAATGATAATAAGTCAAATCCCACCAAACCCTTTCCGGCGTGACAGAGCCTCGCAACGTATCGGCATGAGTGAATTTTTTGTCTTGCGCCCAGCTTATGTTAGTGGCCAATAGGAATAAGCAAACCAGTATTTTCCGCATCTAAAAAATGTTTTCGTATCGAGGTTAATTTCAATGTTATTTGTCCAGAACTTCCATGTCGTTCAACTCCGGACCGCCGCCTCTGTTGGCAGATCCCGCAGCAATAAAGATTTTCTTATTCAATGAGACTGCCTGCGTTCCATGACGTCCCTGATGCAGTGAAGGCAGTTTTTCCCATTTTTGTGTTTGCGTATTAAACGCTTCAACTTCCTTATAGGCTTCCACATGCGCGTCACTTTCGCCGCCAATGATCAGGATTTTGTTGCCATAAACCACCGTCGTGTTGCCTGCTCTCAACGTAGGCAGATTATTGGACTCATCCATCGTCGACCATTTGCCAGTTTTGAAATCATATACATCTACTTCCTTAATCACTGTATTCAAAACCTGGTTAATGCGGGCGGTGGATAAGCGTCCGCCGGCAACATATAATTTGTTGTCTAAAACAGCCACTTGTACGTGATCCCTTGGCCGGGGTGCGTCTGGAAGTGTTTTCCAGGTGTTTGTTGCCGGGTCAAATTCGTCGAACCAGGTAACTTGTCCGTCCCAATGTCCATCCTGAATGCCGCATACCAGGTAGATTTTATCATTTAATACAAATGCTCCCGCAGCTCCGCGCAAACGATTCTCCGGAATCGCAGCTCCTTTACGCCATTCATTTTTTATCGGGTTAAAAATGTAAATATTTGGAATCGGTGTTTCATGCGGATAACCGCCTGTAAATGCGCCTAGAACGTAAATTTCATTCTTATAAGTAATTGCCTGAAAATGGCTCATTTCCAGCGGCGTCTCTTTCAAATGTGACCAGGAATCTTTTTTGAAGTCATATTCGTCAACGGGTTTCACACCACGGCCACCTAAAAGATACAATTTGCCGTTTACCGTTGCCATCGCATTTTCATGCCTTTTTTCAGGAAGATTTTCCGGTTCCGACACCGTCCAGATCTGTGCATACGCAGGCAGGATCAGTAGGTTCAGGGCAATCAGGAATAAGGAGGTTTTTAGATTTGCGTTCATCTTTTCTTGTTTGATGTGGGTTAGGGAAGCATTTTTGATGAAATACTTAGCCGGAAACATGCATCAAGGTACAAACATATTTTATAAAACAGAAAGACCAGCATAGGGCCGGTCTTTCTGTCAATTTTAGTAAATAACGGGTTAATTTTTGCTGCTTATTTCCAGCGCAGGACTTTCAAAACCCAGTTTTTTAAGCCCGGTCTGAACATCCGGATCTTTCATGAACAGTTTCCAAAGCAAGCCCGTCCTGTAATTTTCTATCATTACAATGATCGGCCCCTGATCTATGGCAAGATGTGATTTGGCATACCAGTTCTGGCTTTCATTGAATGCATCTGTAAAGCCATATTCACTCCAAATTTTGTCACCCAAATCATCATAAAAATGACGCAATGCTTTCATTGATTGCTCCGGCGTGTAAGGAAATGAAGAAAGCGCTGCCGTCGGTGTGATGGTGCCAAAATCGTTCGTCGGGGAATGCGCATTATAGCCGTTGTAGGTGTCACTGGCTGTGAGTCCCCAGCTATTTTCGCCGTAACCTTTGAACTTGCCGGGATTGGCAACGCAATGTTTGTAATTAATTAAAGAGTGATTCACATTCTGCTCCCAATAATCAGCATACTGGTCTTTCAGTTTTCTTGGGTCGAGGCCTAAGAATGAATAATGTGCGAAAAAAAGCGGTCCGCCATATTCAAAACCCAGGGGAAGTTTTATACCATGATATTCTTTGCCGTTTTTGAAATGGTCACTTTGCGCCCAGCATTTGTCGTAAACCTGCGCTGTGATGGGATAGCGGGGCGAAGAAGCGGCCATAACATATGTGATCAATGTCTCATTATAACCTCTCAACTCAAAATTCATCGCCCAGCCGTTGTTCGGGCTCCAATGCCAATAGAGCTGGTTGGGATTTCCTCTTGTATACCAATTCCATTCAGCCTCGCTCCATATCCACTGGATGCGGTTCCTGAGATCTCTTTCCACATCATTATCCCGGTCAAAATATTGCCTGGCGGCTAACATTCCCTGGAAAAGGAAAGAACTTTCTACCAGGTCCCCGCCATCATCTTTGCGGCCAAAAGGCACAATTTTGCCGGTTGCACCATTGAGCCAATGTGGGAATATGCCGTGGTAATGGTCTGCTTTTGACAGGAATTTCATCATTTTCAAAAGCCTTGCTGAGACGGAATCCCGCGGTTGCCATCCTCTTTCTGCCGCCACGATCATGGCCATAATGCCAAATCCCGTCCCGCCGATTGTTACTACTTCATCGCCATAGTCATAAGCAATGTTGCTCCGCTCCCGTGCCATTCCGCTGACCGGATGCCCGAATTCCCAGAAATAGCGGAATGTTTGTTTTTGTACTAACTCTAATAGTGCTGTATCGGATAAATTTTTAGGTCGTTCTGCCGGATTAAAAGCAGTTGACTTGGTAACATTGTTTTTTTTCTTTTGTCCAAAACCGTCATGTGTAAACAAGAGGAGCAGGCATATGCAGGTAAGGCAATAGCAGGATATCTTCATGATTTCGTTGATTAAATAATTGTCTAATTGAGATTTGGACTGCTAAATCCCAATTTTTTCATGCCGGACTTGATTTCCGGCGCACTCATAAAAAGCTTCCAGGGCAAGCCGCTGCGGTGGTTTTCAATCATAATGATGATAGGACCTTGATCAATGGCAAGATAGGAGTCGGCAACCCACTGTTCTTTTATGGAAAATGAATCATAAAAGCCATAATCACCCCAAAGCTGATCGCCGAGTTTGTAATAAAAGTATTTCAAAGCCTGCATAGACTCGTTCGGCGTGTATGGGAACGAGGAAAGTGCAGCCGTAGGCGCAATGACGCTTCTATCGTTGGTTGGAGAATTGGCATTATAGCCATTTGGGATGTCGCATGCAGTCAAGCCCCAGCATTGGTCGCTGTATCCGTAATCTTTTGGATCCGCTTTGCAATAATTGTAGTTGATTAAGGCATGTGCCTTATTTTGGGTAAAATAATTGGTGTATTGATCAGTAAGTTCGGTCGGGTTTAGCCCAAGAAACGAATAGTGCGAAAAGAAGAGCGGCCCTCCGGACGGCTCGCCGAGCGGAAGCGTGAGTCCATAATAAGCGCTTCCATTCATAAAGCTGCCATCATTGGTCCAGCCTTTGTCATACACAATCTTAGGAATTGCATGCGTAGGCGATGAAGCGGCGAGGGCATATGTGATCAGGCATTCGTTCCAGCCTTTGATCTGGTGGTTCATTTCCCATTTATAATCCGGGCTCCAATGCCAGTAAAGCACATTTTCATTGCCTTTCCTGAACCAATCCCACTCAACACCTTCCCAAATCACATTAATGTCTTTTCTCAAAGCCGTTTCAGCTGGCGTTGACGCAGAAAAGTACTGCCGTGCTGTTAGCAAGCCCTGAACCAGAAAAGAGGTTTCCACCAGATCAGCCCCATTATCTTTTTGACTAAATGCCACAGCAGCGCCGGTTGCACCATTGAGCCAATGCGGAAAAGCGCCGTGAAATTTTTGTGATTTGTCTTTGAGGAAAGCCACTATTTTCTGCATTCTTTCCAAACCCTGTTCCCGCGTAATGAACTCGCGTTCAATCGCGATCGGAATGGTCATGATGCCAAATCCGCTTCCGCCTGAGGTTACTATATCACCCGAAGAATTCCGCTCACGCGCAAGTCCACTAACCGGATGTCCGAAATCCCAGAAATACTTGAATGTTTGCTTTTGAACAAGTGTAAGGAGCTCATCGTCAGATATTATTGGAAATTTATCCGTCGAATCGACTTTTTCAGGCGTCGTTACCGAACCGGAAGAATCTTTTTTATCGCAACCTGATAAAAAAAGTATAAGCAATAAAAGCCCGTGCTTGATGAAGCATTTGGTCATGATATACAGATTTGAATAGAAAAACGGGAGAGAAGTTTACGAAGCTTCTCTCCCGCTAACATTACATTTTCTTCGTGAAGATTTCTGTGATCTCAGCGTCAGTCAATGCTTTTGTATAAACCCTGAACTGGTCCAGTTTTCCTGTATAATGCAGCATCCAGGCATCCGCAGGCGCTTTTATGCCAATGTGCTGCTGAAATCCACCCAGCACAAATTTCGAAGCATTAGTCATTTTCAACGGTCCGAAAGGCTGTTTGTCTTTCATAATGTTGGTTACGGATTCGGCAAGAGCTAGTTTCTGTCCGTCCACATAAGCTGCAAATTTTGAAGTTGTTCCATCATATGTGTACGCAACGTGCTTCCATTTGCCATATGCATTTGGCCACTTATTCAAGCCATTCGCATTTTTTGTCCCGTCAAATGTGATCCAGTTTCCTGCGAAATTGAATTTCACAAGCATCGAGTCACTTTTAGAAGTATTTCCTTCAATAAGCATGAAGGTGTTTCCCCAAAAATCTTCGGTATTCGGGAGCATAAACACACTTTGCGCACCGCCATCGTGTTTTTCTGTGTTCATCCAGAAAGCAATGGTGAAGCTTTCCATCGTTGCGAGCTTGCCCGCAGAAGCATATTCAATTTGTCCGCTGGCAGAGCCCTGGTAGGCTTTTCCGCTGACGCCCTCTACATAGGAAACGCCGTTTGCAACGCCGCGGCTGCCCCAGATGCTATCGGTCGCAACGCCTTCAAAAGCCCATAACCGTTGCAGCGGCCCGTTAAAGGACGGATCATCGTCAGAAACCAGGACCAGCTCGGGCCTTTCAAAATTCTGACATGAAAAGATGCATATGGCCAAACCCAGGAACCATAGCCGCGATATTATATTTTTCATTTCAATGCGATTAATAGTGATCAAAAAATTGCAGGAAAACCGCTGCATTAATATTCAGGATTTTGAACTAAGACACCACCCGATTTATCAATTTCCGGACGAGGGATCGGCAGATAGCGATGACGGTTTTGGTAAAGATTTTTACCGGCAGCATGCAAAACGTCCGCCGCGATTCCCCACCGGACAATGTCAAAAAACCGCTCATTCTCCATCCCCAGCTCCACACGTCGTTCCTGACGGATCGCATTTCTAAGCTGCACCTGATTTCTGGTGACAATTTTTGGTAAAATAGCAGGATTCGTCCCACGTGCACGGCCACGGACCATTTCCAGCCATGCCAGCGCATCCGTAATATTTTGCTCGCCCCCCACTTCGTTTGCAGCTTCGGCTGCCATCAGCAGCACATCGGCATAACGGATAATGCGGACATTCATCCATTGTCCGAAGCGGCTTGCGGTTGCCTCTCTCGTCGCAGGATTTGTATATGCTTTTTTATTCCAATATGCTCTTGGAATACTCGTTGTAGCAGGCGGCACATTTTCATTATAAGGCGTATTCACCTGTCCCGAATAAAGCAGAGTAGCATCTTTTCTTGGGTCACCTTTTTCAAATGCATCGGCCAATGACTTGTTCGGCGTATTCCAGCCCCATCCCAAATCCCATGCTCCTGATCCCCTAACACCCTGATGCATGGCGTTTTCAATGCCCAATGAGGTTTGTGTAATGGAATAAAATGCTTGTAATTCAAATACAGACTCCGAATTGTTCTCACCCGTTTCCCGGAAAATGCCCGCATAGTCGCTTACCAGGGAATATTTGCCGGATGAAATCACCTGTTTTGCCGCTGCCAGTGCAGCAGGCCAGTTTTTGCGCCACAAGTGTGTTTTTGCGTGCAATGCATGAGCCGTGCCGCTGGTAAGCCTGCCAATGTATTTGGATTCCCAGGAAACCGGAAGCAGTGCAGACGCCTCTGTCAAGTCAGAATCAATAAGCGTAAATATTTCAGCCACAGGAGATTTAGGAATGTTCGCCTCAGAAGATTCACGCACTTTGAAATCGATTTTTGGAACATCACCATAAGTTCTGGCCAGGTTGAAGTAGGCATTTGCACGCATAAACTTCGCTTCGGCCTTATTAACCATTGTTCCTGCATCCTGAGCACCCACGGAATCAATGTCAGAGATCACTGCATTAGCAGCGATAATCAATGCGTAATGGTCAGACCAATAGCTGTTTAGCAGCCATTCGTCCTGGGTGTATTGAAAGTTGTCATAGAAGCTTTCCTGCCCAACGCCATCCGTAGTTGAGCTGCCCTTATCGGCATCATCCGAGCGGAAATTATGGATGGCCAGGTAAGGCATGGAAGAAACACCGAAGGCGCGCATTTTGGCATATACACCAAAAACCTGGCTGTCAAATGATCCTGCGGGAATGTCCTTTTCGACATATCGTCCCAAAGGCTCGCGATCCAGGAAGTCGCTGCAACCCGACAGAACCAGCAGGCTGAAAACCGTCAGAATAGAGATTTTATTTATGAATGCACTTTTCATATTTCAATGAGATAAGATTTTTAGAAATTCAGGTTGATGCCGAATGTGTAAATGACTGGCACAGGATAAGTCCCGTTGTCCACACCGAAAGCAGTTGTATTACCGCCGATTTCGGGTGTAAATCCAGTGCTGTTGGTAAATGTTTTCAGGTTTTGCGCATTCACATACAGGCGTAAGGATTTCAATCGCAGGCTTTTCAGCGTCTGTGATGAGAAATTGTAACCGAGCTGCACATTCCTGATCCGGAAGAAGCTGCCGTCTTCGATCCAGTACGACGAAGGCAGATAGTTATTGGCGCGTGAAGTGTTCAAAACCGGCTCCCAATTGGAAGTGCCCGGCCCGTTCCAGCGATCCATTCTTTCGGTCTGGTAATTGAATTGGGCGAACGTGCCACGGTTCCATTGACGGAATATCTCGTTTCCATAAACACCGTTGAGATCAACGCCCATATCAAATCCTTTGTATCTCGCAGAAACAGACGCTCCGTAGGTGAAATCAGGTGTTGGGTTCCCGATTAATGTTCTGTCCGCTTCTGTGATAAAACCGTCACCATTTACATCCTTATATTTAATGTCGCCCGGTGAAACTTCCCCAATCGAGCTTACCGGAGATTTGATGAATTCAGCTTCCGACTGGTAAATCCCGTCATGCACATAGCCCCAGAAATAACCGATCGGGAAGCCTTCCGTTGTCCGTGAAGCACCATTGATAATGTCATAGCCCTTGGTGGATAGCTTCTGAACCTTGTTTTTGATGGTGGTTAAATTACCGCTGATCGAGTAGGAGAAATCGTCTGTAACGTCCTGGTTCCAGGTTGCAGCGAATTCAAATCCATGGTTTTTAACTTCACCAAGATTGCTTAGACCAGGAATTGTGCCTGCTATTCCGGGCACCAGCACCAGAATGTCTTTTGTAAGTTTGTTATAATAGTTCGCTTCAACCGTTAATCGATTTTTCAGCATATTGAACTCCACGCCACCTTCGTATGCAAGCACTTTTTCCCAATGCAGATTCGGATCGGCAATGTATTCGTTTTGAAGTCCTGCTACGATATTATCTCCAAAAACGCCTGAATTGGCAGCCGTAAGCGTAGGGTAGGCGGGGTAACGATATTTATCGTCAATATTTTGGTTACCTAAAATACCGTAAGATCCTTTCACTTTCAGGTAATCGAAAACACTTTGGTTTTTGAAGAAATCCTCTTCACTAACAACCCATCCCAGACCAACTGCGCCGAAATCCTGCCATCTGCCTTTGCCGAGGAAAGCAGAACTTCCATCTTTCCGATAAGATGCATTAACCAGATATTTGCTTTTGTAATTGTAAAGGATACGTCCTAAATATGACAATGTTGCTGATTCCCAGGCAGAACCAGAGCCAGTTCTTGTTGCTGCATCACCAACATTATCCGTATACCAGAAACGCGGATCATTCGGAATGGCAAAGCTGCTTCCTTGTCTTACTGTGGAGGCAGTTTCTTCAAAACCTCTGTAATAAGTGGTTATACCGCCCAAAACCGTCAGGTCGTGGTCTCCAAAAGCTTTTTTATAGGTCAGCAAATAATCCTGTTGAAGCTTCGGGAAAATGTTCTGCTTCTGGTTGACAACTGTTTGTCTTACAACGGCATCCGTTTTGTCATCACCTACAATCTCCGGATTATATGTGTTCACAAGTGGCTGATAGTTGCGAATAGTGTTGAAACCGTAATCCGCATACAACGATGCCCTGAATGTGAAGTCTTTCAGGAAAGTAAGTTCGCCATAAATGCTTCCGACAGCGCGGTATTCCCTTAGAATTTCTGTGCGTTTCTGTAATTCTACGTCAACAAGCGGGTTGTTCACCTGCGCACGCTGGAAATCGGGCAATGTATGATAAAGGCCATATTGGTCGTTGAAAATCGGTGCAATAGGAGCCGCGAGAATTGCGCCGCCCACGTTTTTCTTTTTATCACCAAAAGGCGTAGCGCGGTAACTGCTGAACGTAAGCCCGAATTTCAGGTTTTTGTTGACTTGAAGTTCGTCATTAATGTTCAGCGTCAGTTTTCCGTATTTTTCATGCTTGATGTTTCCTTCCTCCTGCACAGTTCCAATGCCCATATAGAAGCGGTTTTTTTCTGTCGCGCCTGATATGCTAACGTTGTTGTAGTTCAGGAAACCGCTCTGGAAAATCTGATCCTGCCAATCCGTGTCGCCGGTCCAGTTGGTGTAATTATATGGCGCACTGCCCTGGTTTGCGAGCTGTTCATTGTAAAGCTCTTTGAACTGGGCCGCGTTGGTCATGCTAATTCGGTCGGCAACTTGCTTGAAACCGACGGACGAGTTGAAATTAACATTCAGCTGGCCCGCTTTGGCTTTTTTCGTGGTGACGGCGATGGCACCATTCGCACCTCTTACCCCGAAAATGGCCAGTGATGATGGGTCTTTCAAAACCTCAATAGACTCAATATCAGCGGGGTTAATGAAGTTAATGTTGTCATTCAAAATCCCGTCCACAATGTAGACAGGCTTCACACCATTGATCGAGTTCGTTCCCCTGATCCGCACATCCGGTTCTTCGCCAGGGCGTCCTGAGTTTACAACAGACAAACCAGCCACTTTTCCCTGCAATGATGTAATGGGGTTAGCGGAAGGCTTATCAGCGATCTCAGCGCCTTTAATCGTTACAATAGATCCGGTAAGGTCTCTTTTACTGGCCGTACCATATCCGATCACGACAACCTCACCCAGCGCTTTCGCGTCCTCTACCAACGCCACATTAATCGTCGTTTGTGTCCCAACAGTAACTTCCTGCGCCGTCATTCCGATCATCGAGAAAACCAGAACTGATTGCGGTGAAGGAACCGAAATCGCAAAATTCCCCTCGGCATCGGTCGGAACTCCCGTAGTTGTTCCTTTTATGAGAACACTGGCTCCGGGAAGGATGGAGCCGTCAGCACCAGCCGTAACTTTCCCTGACACACTAATTTCCTGTCCATAGCAAACGAAGCTGACAGACAGGAAAACCATCATGTACAATAATCGTACAATAGTTTTCATTTAGGTTATAATTTGGTTGATTGAATTATTATAAGATTTAATTGTCTTCAAATTTAAGTTCCAAGACAACCAGGAATCAAATAAAGGACTACATCACAACTACATCAATGAGAATAATGCAAGGATAATTGGTAATAAAGAAGGTTCATCGGAGATTAGTACAATGGGCTTAAATGTCCATCATGAACTGGACAAGATTCCCATCTGAGCCTAATTCCAGTTTTTTTCGCAGGCGATAGCGCTTTATTTCTACACCCCGAATCGAGATTCCTAAAACAGGAGCCATTTCTTTGGTCGAGAGGTTCATACGAAGACATGCCGCAAGGCGAAGTTCGGAAGGGGAAATGGTGGGAGCGATCTGCCGGAGGCGTTTGAAGAATTGCTCATGGACTTCGTCGAAGTTTTGCTCAAAAAGCATCCAATCATCCTTTCCGGCGACATTTCGCTCAATGCTGTTCAATAATTTCTGATAGTGAATGTTAGGCAGCTGCTGGCCCATCTCGGCTTTTACCTGTTTTAATTCATCCCGGATCTCTTCCAGGATTTCATTTTTTCGCACAACATTAATGGCAATGTTGCTGAGTTGCTGGCTTTTACCCTGAATATCACTTTGCAATTTCTCATTCTGGATTTGCATAATCTGCCTTTCACTGGCGAGGCGTTGCTGGCGCAGTTTTTCCTCCTGTTCCTGCATTAGCCTGTTCCTATGCCTGCGCAGGCGTTTTTCCTGGTAAAAGATCAGCCCTACAAACACAAGGCCTATCAATGCAATGAAAATGATTTTGGCAATAACTGTCTCCCGCCAGTAAGGCTGAACACTGAACTGATATGCCGTTATACGATCATTCAAGCTGCTTTTAACTTCAAAAATGTATCTCGTCGATTCGAGGTTCGTAAACTCCACAAAATTCTGGTCCGTCCATTCCGACCATTGATCCGAAAGTCCCCGAAGCCTGTATTTATATTGTGTGCTCTGCCCATAAACCGGCAATGCGAAGTTGATCCGCAACGACCGCACATTTGACGGGAGCGCCGGTTTTCCGGTTATACTGAATGATTGCGACAAATTCCTGAGGTTAGCAACTTTTCTGACAATGGGCGAAGCTGCCGGTTCAATGTTTTTTGCGCCGGACGATCGGTTATAAAGCGCATATCCGTTATCCAGGCAGAAAAAATAGTAATCTTCGGACACGGGAATGATGGTTTCGCTGTTCCTGATGAGCGCCAGCGGCAGGTTATGGACTTGGTTATCCGAAGCGTAATAGGTAATTCTGTTTATAAAAACTTTGAACCAGTCACCATTCACGCCTGTCCGGACTTTGAATGCTTCATCTTCATTATTTTGGGCAAAATCCGGGGAGACTTGCAGTTTGTTGTTCGCATCCGGTTCGAGAAAAACGGAGCCCGAGCGAACATATAAGCGCTTTTTCCATTGCAAAATTTCAACAGCAAATTCACCAGGCAAGTCTGCTGGCGCACTGAATTCTTTCCATTGATAGGCGGAGTCCAGGGCAGGGGTGAGTTTGGCCATAAATAAGCCTTTATATGCATGTCCGAGCCAAAAAGCGCCTTTTTGATCCTGAACGATCTGCTTCACCGGGATCGGTGGGATGCCTTTTACTGGATAAGCATAGGCCCATTGCCGATTGTTATTCTTTTTGTAAACGTGCAATCCATTATAAGAACCTTGTAATAAAAGCGATTCATTTCCGGATTGAATGGGCAGCATTACCCAGCCGCCGGTAATGTTGGATAGCTTGGTAATGCCATTTTCGTCGATCCGGTAAGTGGCATCATTATGTCCGCAAAGGAGCTGATCATCAAAAACTTGCAGGTTCCAGGTCTGACCTTCCAGGCCGGGAACAGGTTGAAACGGATCATTGGAAAGCCATTTTTTTACAAATACACCTTTGTTAGAACCAACATACAATTTGCCCCGCCAGATCGCAGCGGCATATGTGGACCCGAGCGGATTATCATTGGTCTGATATGAAATGACGGGTGACGACATTTTGATCATATCAATTCCCTGGTCAAGCCCGATCCATAGCTGATTGCGACGATCCTCGGTGAGCGCCAGAACCGTATTATTTTGAAGCCCGGTTTCTTTGTTGAAATGATATTTCAGCTTCCCGGTTTTTTCAATCACATAAACCCCCGACTGAATTGTGCCGAAAACAAGGCTGCTGTCCTGCCTGAGCATGACTGCCCTATTGATAATGTTCGTTTTGAGCTCTTCCGAAAGCGGGATTTTCCATGGATTCAGCACGCCATCTTTCCATAAAAACAAACCGTGTTTGAATGTGGTGATCAGGATCTGACCATTGGAAAAAGGCAAAATGGCCGAAACTATGACCGCCGAAAGCGGTTCTGTGCCTGCTAACCTCTCAAATTTCTTCCCTTTCAACTCATAAATTCCTTTGCCTATTGTGGGCAGGAAAAGCCGGTTTTGCACGAATCTTAAAAACATAAAGTTACCCGGCGTGCTTAATTCCGTAATATTCTGCCCATCATAGCGATAGATCCTGGAAAAGGACTGGAAGTAAATGTGTGTAGGCGTTTTGGTAATGTGCCAGATTTCCTCGGTTTTCAGGCTGGCGAAGTTCGCGCGCTTGCTGAGGGAATGATATCTGAGCTGGCCATCAAATTCTTTTTTCCAATAGCCAAACTCCGAAAAGCCGCCGACATAGATCCGTTGCTCTTTGGGACTATTTTGTTTGAAATCTTTGCCCATAAGCGTGTTCGGAACGGTTTCATCGCAGAGTACGGTTCTTACTATTTGCCTGTCGGGCAGGGGATAAAGCTTCCACGCGGCTCCGTCGTATTCCATAAGGCCATCCGAATTGGCCGCATAAATGATCTGATCGGAAGTCTGGTCAATGGCCCAATTCTGATTATGCGCCTTGTAAATTGCCGACGAATAATTGATCAGCGGAGGGGTTTCCTGTGCCTTTGCGGCGAATATGATTACAAAAAAAAGGAGTAAAGCTGTCCATAATGCAGCCTTATGATTTTTAGTTAAATATAAAAATGGGTAGTGTGTCATCTTTTTAACGTGCTATTCGCTATTGGAAACTATAACGTCAATTAATGAAAAAAGTACTCTCTCTCATCTTGCTCAGCGCTTCCGTAACCATGGCGCAAGTGAAGCCATCCGACGACAATATTAGGAACGATATCCGCTACAATCTTAACGATTCCGGCTCACATTATGTCAAATTCACTTTTACCAACCAAACCTGGCTCCGGTTCGATGAAAGCAATCCCGGAACGACTGTTTTAGGCGATGCCAAGTCCAATACTTTTGACATTGGCCTGCGCCGGACGCGTGTGCAGCTGTTTGGCCAGATTACCGATAGGATCTTCTTCTACACGCAATTTGGAATGAACAATTTTAATAAGGTTAGCGCATTCCCTTCCTATAACAATGCCGGAACGCCCAGTAACCGCAAAATCGCTGCTTTTTTTCATGATGCTTTGGGAGAATATGAAGTGCAGCGAAAAGGGACCAACTTTATCGGTTTCGGGGGCGGGCTGACCGTTGTTAACGGTCTTTCCCGCTTTTCCCAGCCAAGCATCGGGACCATTATGACGATGGACGTCCCTGTTTTCGCACAGGCAACGGTCGATCAGACTGACCAGTTTTCGAGGAAATTAAGTGTTTACAGCCGTGGTCAGATTGGTAAATTCAATTACCGCGTCGATGTTGCGGATCCTTTCCCAGTCGAAACCAACGGATCCGTTCCGCCAGCACCGGGCTTGAATTCCGTTTTTGCCCAGCGTAAGAACCACAAGCAGTTCCAGGGTTTATTGATTTACAACATTTTCGACACAGAAGACAATACCACGCCGGGTTATATGACCGGAACCTATCTCGGCAAGCGCAAAGTCCTGAACATTGAAGCGGGCATTATCTCTCAAAAAAATGCGACCTGGCGCAGGGAGAATGCGGATACGGTTTACAATAATATGACGCTATGGTCTGTGGCGGCATTCATGGACATGCCTTTGGATAAAGATAAGGGAACAGCCGTTTCGGCTTACCTGGGCTATTTCAGTACGGATTATGGAAAAGGTTACCTGCGTTATAACGGAATCATGAACCCAGCGACGGGCACTACGCAACCGATCCCGGGCGTCGGCGCTACGCACGGCAATGCTTACCCGATGTTTGGGACAGGGAGCGTCGTGTATGCGCAGGCGGGTTATAAATTCAAGGACGGATTATTAGGGAGTCAGGGCACATTAATGCCTTATGTTTCCTTGCAACGTGCTGATTATGAACGTTTGCAGGATGCTTTGAATGTTTATAATGTGGGTGTAAACTGGCTGATCAAAGGACATACCGGCAAGATCTCACTCAATTACGAAAATCGGCCTGTCTACCAAGCCAGCACGTTGGCCAATGAGCTCACTGCGTACACGCGCCGAGGAACATTCGTGCTGCAATATCAGATTTCAATCTAATGAATTTTAAATAAAAAAATGTCATCAATGCAGAAACCCAATTCCCGCATTGATGACATCCCCAAAAAAATTACCCGTCATCTTAAGATGACGGAAATGTTTAAAAATAATTTTTAATTTTTTGGCATTATAAATTTAATGCGCCGTTCATGGATCTAACCGCTGCTTACCCGTCATCTTAAGATGACGGAAATGTTTAAAAATAATTTTTAATTTTTTGGCATTATAAATTTAATGCGCCGTTCATGGATCTAACCGCTTCGGCTGATTTCTCGAAAGCAGCTTTTTCTGAATCCGTTAATTCAAGCTGAATGATCTTTTCCCAGCCTTTTCTTCCCAATACAACCGGAACACCCATACAGATATCGTTCTGGCCATATTCGCCTTCCAGATAAACGCTGCATGGAACAATGCGTTTCTGGTCGCGCACGATGCTTTCAACCAAAAGTAATGTAGCCGCACCCGGTGCGTACCAGGCCGAAGTTCCGATCAGTTTGGTAAGCGTTGCGCCGCCGACCATTGTGTCTGCTGCTACTTTTTCCAGTTCGTCCGTAGACAGGAAATTGCTAACCGGAAGACCATTATAAGTAGCCAATCTTGTCAACGGGATCATCGTTGTATCACCATGACCACCGATCACCATTCCGTGGATATCCAGCGGCGAAGCATTCATGGCCAGTGCCAGATAAGTTTTGAAACGCGCGCTATCCAGCGCTCCGCCCATTCCGATCAGTTTTTCTTTTGCTATGCCCGATTCTTTCAGCGCCAGGTAAGTCATTGTATCCATTGGATTGGAAACAACGATAATGATCGCGTCAGGCGAATACTTAAGTATATTTTCAGTAACTCCTTTTACGATTCCTGCATTAATGCCAATCAATTCTTCACGTGTCATACCGGGCTTACGCGGCAAGCCGGAAGTGATCACAACAACGTCGGAACCCTTGGTTTTTTCATAGTCGTTGGTTGAGCCCACAGGCTTGGTATTAAACCCCAGCAATGCTGCTGTCTGGTACATATCCAGCGATTTTCCTTCGCTTACGCCTTCTTTTATATCCAGTAGAACGACCTCCTCAGCCAACTCACGACGAATAATATTATCGGCAGTAGTTGCACCAACGGCGCCTGCTCCCACAACAGTAATCTTCATAAAGAAATATGGTTAATTGTATAGAAATTAATGCTTTTTAAATTTTCTCCTAAAAGTAGGACACATAATTTGTTTAAACCAAGCGGAATGTAATTTTTTGCCTGAAAAGTCTTGGGGTCAATCCGAAATGCAATTTTTTACGTATCTTAATAGTTATATCGGCATTATTAACCACTTTTTCTTGCTGTATACAATGAGCAACGAGTCAATGATATCTAGAATATTAAAGTCAATTTTTTTCAAAAAGGCAACCGGAAAGGCTGGCCGTTACGTGCAAAACTCAGCGCGGCTGTTTGAACTTGCGAAGGACGTAATGGGCAAAATGAATCAGGTTGGGTTCAAAGGCGGCCTGGCCGAAGTGGCCGGCAGTGTCCAGGTTTTGATCCGGATGGTACGAGCTTATGCTTCCGGAGAATATAAGGGCTTGCCATGGAAAAGTTTAATTTCAGTGGTTGCGGTGCTGATCTACTTTGTGTCACCCATTGACCTGATTCCTGACTTTCTGCC
Source organism: Dyadobacter sp. CY347 (assembly GCF_021502655.1). Classification (GTDB taxonomy): domain Bacteria; phylum Bacteroidota; class Bacteroidia; order Cytophagales; family Spirosomataceae; genus Dyadobacter. The sequence continues at coordinate 234,179 of NZ_JAKFFT010000010.1, read as the reverse complement.
TGTAATCGGCATCGCAGACGACGTTGCATTGATCGCCTGGCTGATCAAGACATTGGGCAGTGATATTGCAAAATTCAGCCAGTGGGAAAAGAGTGAAAAAACGATTAACATAGGATAAAACAGAACCGTTTAGTAGTTTCTGTAGAAAAGAATTTTTATTTTTGTAAACATTAAAAAAGAAACAGACATGGAATCAGTAACCGTTTTGGCATTTATGGGATTAGGTGGACAAGAAATCTTTTTGGTTGCCTTGTTCGTTTTACTTTTCTTCGGTGCGAAGAAAATTCCTGAGTTGATGCGCGGTTTGGGGCAGGGTATCAATGAATTCAAGAACGCTACTAAAGACGTTAAGGAAAATATTGAAAAAAGCATGGAAGACCCCAAATAACGCTTCCATCTTATTGAAGTTATAACACAGAGCCTTTAAGGTATACTTATTGGCTCTGATTCTTTATTTACAACCCCACAAAGAAATTACATTGAAAGAGTATCTGACGCTGGCCGAGATTCAGGAAGATTTGCGTGGAGGCAATTTGACGTGCGTCGAGTTAGTGAGTCATTATTTGCAGAATATAGAGGCCAATCAACACCTGAATGCATTCGTTGATGTTTATGCCGACGAAGCCAGGGAAGCAGCCATTGCAGTTGATGAAAAATTGGCCAACGGAACAGCCGGAAGGCTGGCCGGAATGGTGATCGGACTTAAAGATGTACTTTCGCACAAAGGACACGGTTTACAAGCCGGCAGTCAAATCCTCAATACATACATTGCTCCTTATACGGCCACAGCGGTTCAGCGGCTGCTGGATGAAGATGCGATCGTGATTGGGCGGCAAAATTGCGATGAATTCGCCATGGGTTCGTCTAATGAAAATTCATCATTTGGGCCGGTTCTGAATGCTGCAGATAATACCAAAGTTCCGGGCGGATCTTCCGGTGGTTCGGCGGTGGCGGTGCAAGCCGGGTTATGTCATGCCTCTTTGGGAAGCGATACGGGTGGTTCTGTGCGGCAACCTGCGGCTTTTTGTGGCGTTGTGGGTGTAAAACCTTCGTATGGAAGGATTTCAAGATATGGTCTTATTGCTTACGCATCCTCTTTCGACTGCATTGGCCCGATTACCAAAAGCGTTGCAGATGCAGCATTGCTGATCGAGATCATGGCTGGTTCGGATAATTTCGACAGCACGGTTTCTAATAAGGATGTGCCTGCATATTCCAAAAGCCTGGAATGGTCGGGAAAGGCCAGGGTCGGTTATATTCGTGAAAGTGTTGAGAGCGAGGCAATTTCTTTGGAGATTCGCCAACAGACTTCGGATTTGCTTAACCGTTTGCGTGCGGAGGGACATGAGGTGACGCCGGTAGAAATTCCTTTGGTCGATTCGTTGCTTCCTACTTATTACATATTGACTACTGCTGAGGCCAGTTCCAATTTATCTCGCTTCGACGGTGTCCGTTATGGGCACAGAAGTGGGGAAGCGACGGATTTGGAAAGTTTATATAAAAAAACGCGTACGGAAGCTTTTGGGGCGGAGGTTAGGAGACGGATCTTGCTGGGGACTTTTGTTCTGAGCGCAAATTATTATGACGCATACTATACCAAAGCGCAACGCGTTAGAAGATTGGTGCAGGAAGAAACGAACAGATTCTTCGATCAGTTTGATTTCCTTATTTCACCGGTAACGCCTACCACCGCTTTTACGATCGGTGAAAAAACCGAAGATCCATTGCAAATGTATCTTGCAGATATTTTCACAGTGCAGGCCAATGTGGTGGGAAATCCGGCCGTTGCAATTCCAAATGGACAGGATGAAAACGGGATGCCTATTGGAATTCAGGTAATGGCTCCTTATTTTGGCGAGTTGAAAATGCTGGCTTTCGCCAATTATTTAACCGATTTGAACAAAAAAGCGGCAGTGATATCAGATATAAATCATTGAGGGTCAAATAAATGCATTCGCATTTTTTTTTACGCTCTTGCTTTTTGAGAAGTATTTGTATCTGTCTCCAAGTTGAATAGTAAATAATCGTGCCGGGATGACAGGCGATTTGAGATTTGTTGTTCCAAAGCGAAATTTTGTGAGTAAAGCGTAAAATGTATTAGAGATTATTCTAGTTCATCAGGCAGATTTTCAGGACGTTGAAAATCTTAACAAGGAAATTTTATTTGTAAGCTTTTGATTTACAAATAGTAGCCATTGAAAACCGGGAATTGATAACCTTCAAAAAACATTTATTGATGAGGATTTCGAAAAAAGTATTGTGGCTCGGAGCCATGTGTGTAGGATTTGGATATGCGCCGGCTATGGCAATAATTCCACAAGAGAAGTTAGCATTCGAGCAGGATACACTGGAGAAAATAGTAGCAGCAGAAGAAATGGCGATCCCCGCCTTGCCCGCTGTTGAAGAATTTGGGAATACACCGGCGATTCCGGAAGAACTGTTGAAAGAACGGTTTGCCAAGCTGGAAAAATCAATTCCCCTCACTTACCACAAAACTTCCCACGAGTTTGTAGAGTATTTCATTTATAAAAAGGCAGAATTCACTCAGACAATGATGGAGAAGATGCCGCTCTACTTCCCCATTTTTGAAAAGACATTAGCAAAATACGGTTTGCCGACAGAGCTCAAATATCTGTCCATGATTGAATCCGGCCTTAACCCCACTGTTATCTCTCACGCAAGAGCAGGCGGTTTGTGGCAGTTTATGCCTGCGACCGGCCGCGAATTTGGTCTATATCAGGATAAATACATTGACGAGCGCTTCGAGCCGGTAAAAGCAACTGAAGCGGCTTGCCGTTATTTGAAACAACTTTACAATATTTTTGGCGACTGGGAGCTAGCATTAGCTTCTTATAATACAGGCCCGGGCAATATCAAACGCGCCATGCGCCGCTCACGCGGAACTACTTTCTGGACCATTTACAACGTTCTTCCCCGCGAAACCCGCTCCTATGTTCCGCAATATGTGGCGATGAACTACATGATGAACTACGGTAACGACCACGGCATTTACCCGGCTCAAACCGAGTTCCAAATTCCGAACGACACCATTCACATCAACGGCTACATTGATTTGCTGGCATTCTGCAAAAACAGCAACATTAATTTTGACGACATTAAGAAACTAAACCCGCAGATCACCAAAACATCATTACCAGATCAGACCAGGGATTTCGTACTTAAAGTGCCGAGTATGCAATACACTTACCTGGTTAGTAACCGGAATTCCATTATGGATTCCTGCACGCGCAGGCTGCTTTTGCAACCGAATGTGATGGTGGCAAAGCTGGATAGTGCTGCGTTGGATTCAATGGGCAAAAATCCTGCATTCCCGTATGCCACAATGGTCAGCCAGGAATCTACGTCTGAATATGATGAAGATCAGGACGAGGAACGTGACGAAATAGTTTTACAAAAGACACGTACAAAAAGAGCTACACATACCGTTAGAAGAGGAGAGAATTTAAATTCGATCTCAAAAAAATATCGCGTTTCGGTTTCTGAAATGAAAAGGTGGAATCATTTGCGCCGCAACAACATTGCTAGGGGTCAGCGATTGGTGATTCTGAAAGAAGTTAAGGAACCTGTTCGTGCTGCGAGAGTTGCAGCCAGCTCAGCTCCGGCTGTTAAAAAAGAAATCGTTCGCAATGACAGGCATACTAAAAAGCGCTATCACACAGTTCAAAAGGGAGATACGCTTTGGATCATTTCTCAACGTTACGGCTTGGAAATAGGACAATTGAAAAAGAAAAACAGGATCAGAGGAAATGCGATTAAACCAGGTCAAAAACTGATCATTTCCAGCTAGTGAACAAGCGTCATTTACACATACTATTTATATGATTGCCTACGTTAACGGAACTGTAGTCTACAAAGATCCGGCTTATGCCATTATTGATGTAAACGGAATTGGCTATGAAGTTCGGATTTCATTACAAACCTATACTTCACTGCCTGAACTGGGCGAGCGTTGCAAGCTTGTAACGTACCTGAATATACGGGAGGATGCCCACATACTATATGGGTTTTGGGGAAATGATGAAAAAAAGCTTTTCCTGGACCTGATAGGCATTTCAGGGGTGGGGCCATCAACGGCCCTGGTTATGTTATCGTCGCTTTCTTCATCGGAAATACGACAAGGAATAATAGATGAAGACCTGCGATTGATCCAGTCGATTAAAGGCATCGGGTCCAAAACTGCTCAACGCGTAATACTTGAACTAAGGGATAAAATTCGCAAGGAAGATATGGTGTCTACCGGTCCAAGGACCATAGACAATCCTTCCGGCACTGTGAAAAGTGAGGCACTTGCTGCACTGGTTACATTGGGAATTCCCAAAGCCACCGCAGAAAAAAGCCTTGACGCCATCATCAAGCGTGAAGGTCAGGCGATCACCGTTGAGAATCTTATAAAACTGGCACTTCGATAACCGAACTGTAATGATATTTGGTAAAAAAATTTACGATAGTAAAGTCGTTTTGATGGATTTGATTGTAGCTGCAACCTTCTCTAAATAAGTATAATACCTTGTCATCAACGATTTACTCCTTTCTTTTTAAGGCGATAACCATATCAACAGGCGCTGTTCTGTTAGCCAGCGTATCCGTTGATATGAATGAACCTTATTCCGAGCAGGCGCAGGACTGGGCAATTATTGCCGATACTGTAAGAGAAGATACTTCCAAAAAGAAAATAGACAGGTCTGGCAGTCAGCTAATTATGCGTTGGAAAGATTTTTATTCCAATCGCGTCGCTGAACCAAGACCGCGTTCTCCATTCTATCTCCGCGATCCGGCCAATGTCTCCATTCAGCTGGACAGCGCGGGTAAGGTTGCCGTTTCCGAAAGCATTCAAACCCCGACCGGTAACTTTAATTATCGGGCCCCGGAAAGAATGGATCTTTCCACATACGACAAAATTCAGGAGGATCGCGCATTCAAAAGTTTACTGCGCGAATATGCTGGCAGGCAGGATGGAAAAAGCGCCATGGGTTCGAGAGGACTTTTGCCTAAACTGGACATTCCGCCGGGTCTATCCAAGCTACTGGGGGATGATTTTATCAATTTTAAACCCACCGGTTTTGTCTCGCTAGATCTGGGCTTAATGCACCAGTTCCTGGATAACCCTGCCATTCCGATCAGGCAAAGAAGAAATACGCAATTCATTTTCAATGAGCAGATTAGCATCAACTTTGATGCAAGGCTGGGTGATCAGCTTGGTTTCCAAACCAACTTTGATACTAAAGCTAATTTCAACTTCGAGAATGCGATCAAACTGAATTATAAGAATCCGGAAGAGAGCTTTATCCGCAAGATTGAAGCTGGTAACATTAACTGGGCGATTAATAGTCAGTTGATCCCCGGTGTTCAAAATCTTTTTGGTTTAAAAACAGATCTTCAATTTGGCAGGTTAAGCGCCACGGTTGTGGCTTCGCAGCAGAAATCGAGTAAGGAAAGAATTGTTTTGAGAGGCGGGGCACAAAGCCGGGATTTTGAGTTGCGTGCCGATACTTATGATGAAAATCGAAATTTCTTCCTGTCCCAATATTTCAGGAACATTTACGAAAGCTCGTTAAAAAACACACCGACCATTACATCGGGCGTAACCGTTACGCGTATGGAAGTGTATGTCACCAATCGCACAACCACAACGGAATCGCTCAGAAACGTGGTTGGTTTCGCCGATTTGGGCGAACCTGCTCCTTATAAGGCAGCTAACCCGAGCTTGCAACCGATCCGCGCCACCTCGCCAGCTGATAATGCGGCGAATGGTCTATACAAGACATTGACAACCAATGAATCTTTTCGTCAGGTTGATAATACAAACAGCGCGATCACCAGCCTGGGACTGGAAAAAGCAGTGGACTATGAATTACTCAGAGGAGCAAAAAGGCTGATCGCTGATCGCGACTATACATTTCACCCACAGCTCGGATACATTTCTTTGACCAACACCTTACGAAACGATGAAGTGCTGGCCGTTTCCTACGAATACACATTGAACGGAAGGGCATTCAAAGTGGGTGAGCTTACCGAAGATTATCAGGCTCGAAGGGATAATGAAGTTATCGCATTAAAACTTCTGAAATCATCGACCATCCGGAACAATACAAAGCTTCCGATGTGGAACCTGATGATGAAAAACATTTATTCACTGGGAACCAGCCAGATGGATAAGCAAGGTTTCCAACTCCGGATCATTTACAAAGATGACCAAACCGGAATCGACAACCCCAATTTGCAGGAAAGCAGCATTGCCAACATTCCGTTGATCCGCTTAATGGGCCTTGACAGGCTGAACCCGGTTAATGACCTGCAACCTGACGGTAACTTCGATTTTGTGGATGGGATTACGGTGGATAGTAAATCGGGGCGCATTATTTTCCCGGTTTTAGAGCCGTTTGGTAGCAATCTTTCCAGGAAATTTGGTGCGGGCGAAGAGCAATTCCGAAATAAATATGTGTTCGGAGAGCTGTATTCGACGACCATGATCGATGCGCAGCAAATTTCGGAGCGCAATAAATTCTTCATTAAGGGTTCATATCAATCGAGTGGCGGAGCGGAAGTTCAGCTTCCATTCGGTGTTTTGGAAACATCAGTTACCGTTACTTCGGGTGGTGTGCCGCTTTCACCAGGTTCCGATTACATTGTTGAAGCACAAATAGGCCGGGTCCGCATACTCAATAGCAGCGTAATGAACTCCGGCAGGGAGATCGTTATTGAATACGAACGGCCTGATATGTTCCAAAATCAGATCCGGTCCTTGCTGGGAACGCGCCTCGATTATGTGGTGAGCCGTGATATGAGCATTGGTGCCACGATTATGAAATACAGGGAGCGTCCTGCTGGTTTCTTAACTAGGGTTTCCATTGGGAATGAGCCCGTTAACAACACCATGCTTGGCTTTGATATCAATTTCAGAAAAGACGTGCCGTTCCTGACCAAATGGCTGGATGCATTGCCTTTGATTCAGACGAAAGAAATGTCGAGCATTCAGTTTAAAGGAGAATTTGCAAAAATTCTTCCCGGCGTTTCAAAAGATGTGAATAACCGTTCATTGGTTGATGATTTTGAAGCGACCAGAACTATTTACGACCTTTCAAGGCAACCGCAGAAGTGGCGGTTAGCAGGCGTTCCGCCGAAATTCAGACAGGGAACGGATGGCAAAACATTGGATTACGCTTACAAGCGTGCGAAAATCTCTGCTTATACAGTCGATAACATTTTCGGAGGAGCGCAAGGGCTGGGCGGCGGATACGACCCTCCGGGTAATCTTGATGATGAGGACCGTAATTACTATTATGAAAGACTTTATTTGCCAAACGAGATCTTCCCGCGACGTGCAATTGCCGGACTCGTTTCCTACCCGCAAAATGTCCTTGACATTGCTTATTACCCTAGCGAGCGCGGCATGTACAACTACAATGTTGACCTGCTGCCTAATGGCCGTTTGAAAAACCCGAGACAAAATTTCGGAGCGATCAGCAGGGCAATTACTTCGGATAATGACTTTGATAATGCCAACATTGAAAGCATCGAATTCTGGATGCTGGATCCTTTTATTAACAATGAACTGGGGAAAGTTCGCGATGGGAGCGGAGATGAAAAACCCAACACAACTGGTGGAAAACTCGTTTTCAATTTAGGTGATATTTCAGAGGACGTTATTCCTGACGAGCGTTACAACTTCGAAAACGGGCTTCCTATTGTGCCGAAGCAGGTTGGTGTAAATGTTGATTCCACGGCTTGGGGCTATGTAACGAAGTCGCAATATCTGATCAATGCATTCAGCAATGAATCCGGTGCGCGTGAGCGGCAGGATGTGGGTTTGGATGGGTTAAATAATGATGAAGAGCGTACTTTTTTCAAAAGATACATTGATCGCCTGCCAGCTAACCTGACGGCGCAAGCACGGGAGCAGATCCTGAATGACCCGTCTGGTGACGATTTCCAGTTTTTCCTGGGAGCCAGCCTGGACAGTGCGGGCCAGAAAGTGCTGCAACGTTATAAAAATTACATAGGCATGGAGAACAACTCTCCTGAAAGCCTGGGCCGGAATGCCGATGTGACGCCCGCTTCGACCAATATTCCTGACGGCGAGGATATGAACGTGGATAATACGATTAATGATAATGAGTCGTATTATGAATATGAACTGGACCTGAAACCGAATCAGCTGGCGGTTGGTAATGGTTATATTGTGGATAAAACGGTTAACACGGCAGATGGCCAGAGCTGGTATCTTTTCCGGGTTCCGATCAAGGAATTCTCCGGTGTTGTGGGCAATATGAACGGCTTTAAGTCGATCCGTTTTATGCGTATGTATCTGACTGATTTCCAACAACCTGTTGTGCTTCGTTTTGCACAGTTGCAAATGGTTGGTCAGCAATACAGAAAATATACATCCAACCTGGATGCGCCCGGTTTACAGGAAGTTCCTGAGCCTTATGATGCAAAGTTCACTGTCGGAACGGTGAGCATTGAGGAAAATGGGCAGGAACAAACAAACACGACAAATAAATACGTTTACGCGATCCCTCCCGACTGGAAGCGCGATCAGGATAACACACAGCGTCCGCCGCTTTTGTTGAATGAGCAGTCGATGAGCTTATGTGTAACAGACCTGCGGGATGGTGATTCACGAGCGGTTTTCAAGAATGTTAACCTGGACTTATTGTTCCGCAAAAGACTGCGTATGTATGTTCATATGCAGAATGAGCAGAGCGAAGATCGCATGGTGGGGGCGTTCATGCGGATTGGAACTGACCTTACGCAAAATTATTACGAAATTGACCTTTCCAGTCTGAAAGCAACATTGCCAGGTCAGGCTGTTGATCGTGAAGTTTGGCCGGAAGAGAATGAACTGAATATTGCTTTAGCAGATCTGATCGAAGCCAAAGCACAGCGCAACCGCCAGCTGGATAAAAACCTGAGCGTGCCTTACACGATCACAACAGCGGATGGCAGATACAAACTGACTGTTGTCGGTAACCCGGACCTAAGCTCGGTACGCGTCATGATGATCGGGATGCGTAACCCGAAATCCCAGGATGAACGCGCAAAAAGCTTTTGTATCTGGGTGGACGAAATGCACGTGGAAGGTTTTGACGATACGGGGGGCGTGGCGGCCATTGCACAGCTGAATGCGAAACTGGCAGATTTTGCAACATTAACTGCTTCCGGAAGACTGGAAACATTCGGTTTTGGAAGTGTGCAACAACGCATAGGAGAGCGTTCCCGTAATTTTACGACGGAATATGGCGTGTCTACAAATGTTGCTTTGGACAAACTGTTGCCCGCAAGCTGGGGTTTCAGCATTCCGCTTTTCCTGAGCTATGACCGGCGTAATGTAAAGCCGCATTTCAATCCGCTAGATCCGGATACGCCGCTGGAAACTTCGCTGGGAAATCTGCAATCGGATGAGGAACGGGATGGTTACCGGCGTATGGTGGAGGAAAATGCCGTCAAGCGAGGGATTAATTTTTCCAATGTCAGGAAGATCAAAACCAAGCCGGGAGCGAGAAATCATTTCTATGATTTTGAAAACTTCTCCTTTACATATGCATTCAGTGACGACAAGCGGAGGAACATTCTTACGCAGGAATATGCACAGCGCAACTACCGGGGCGGCATTTCTTACGTGTATAGCAGTCAGCCGAAGCCCTTTGAGCCATTCAAAAACTGGAAAGCAACGAGCAGGTGGGCCGACATTATCAAAGACGTAAACGTGACATTGCTGCCGAACATGGTTTCCGTCCGCACGGATGTAGACCGCCGGTTCCTGAAAACGCAGCTGCGAAATGCCGACCTGACCACAGACGGAATTCAGCCTCTGTATGAAAAATACTTCTGGTTCAACCGCTATTACGACCTGAGCTGGAACCTGACCCGGAATATGACATTGAGCTACAACGCAACGGCGAACTCGATCATTGATGAGCCTATGGGCGACATTAACTCTGCGGAGAAAAAAGACTCACTCTGGACCAATTTCAAGAAGCTGGGCAGGATGAAGAATTATGACCAGAAGATTGATCTTACTTACCGCTTGCCATTGGATAAAATTCCACTTGTAGACTGGATGACAGCCGATTACAAACATTCTGTCGCCTATCAATATCAGGCCAACGCATTTGGGCTAAAAGACACATTAGGCTTGCCGTTCGGAGACATTATCCGTAACAGCAAGGAGCGCGGAGTTACGGGTAAGGTGGATTTTGTGCTGCTTTACAACAAGCTGAGATATTTAAAATTTGCCAATACACCTTCGGCAGGACGCAAGAATTTTGCAAGAAGCCCGGGTGATATTGAGGAAATTGATATGCGGACGACGGACATTCTGAAAAGCGTGACGCGTGCCTTAATGACCGTTCGGGGGATTAATGTGAGTTATTCGATCCAGGAAACAACGGCGCTTCCGGGTTACCTGCGCGCACCAAGCTATTTTGGAATTGATAATACCAATGCGCCCGGATTGCCATTTGTCCTTGGGCAACAAGACCGGAATTTCCAGATTAAGGCGGCTGAAAAAGGCTGGATCACAAAAAGTGAGCAGCAGAATATGCCTTTCCAGCAAACTATCGCGAAGAATTTTTCTGCCAACACCACACTGGAACCGTTTAAGGATTTCAGGCTGATCATTGAAGCGCGGCTCACACGGCAGGATGCTTACCAGGAATTTTACCGGCCCGATGCATCCGGCGAGTTTGTATCGCAGAGTCCGTTGCGTAACGGGCAGTTCAGTATGTCGTTCTTATCTTTCCGCACGGCTTTTGCAAAAGCGCAGCGCGATAATTCGTCACCAGTTTTTGATAAATTTCGGGCATATCGGGCCATTTTGAGGGATCGTTTGAATGCGGAGAACCAAACCGGCGGGGAATATAATGAGACGTCTCAGGACGTTCTGATCTCGTCGTTCTTTGCGGCGTATACGGGCAAAGACCCGCAGACCGTGCGCACGAACCCGTTCCTGAAATTCCCTATGCCCAACTGGGATTTTAGCTACAATGGTCTTTCACAGCTGGCTGGCTTTAAGCGGCTTTTCAGCTCATTTACATTGCGCCATAAGTACATGTCGCAATACAGTGTTGGTAACTTTACTTCTTCACTGGATTATGAGGCACTTTACGTGAATCTGTCGGTAACCGGATATCCGTTGTCATCCAGGTTGAACGAGCTGGGACAATACATTCCGGTGTTTTCGATGAGCACGATCACATTGTCGGAGAAATTCCAGCCGCTGGTTGGGGTTGAATTCCGGACGCAGAGCAGGGTTACCGCGCGGATTGAATACAACCGCGACCGCACCATTGCATTGAACCTGTCCAACTCGCAGATGGCGGAACTCTTCAACCAGGATGTGACGGTGAACATTGGTTTTACCAAAAACAATGTGGCCATTCCGTTCAAAATTAATGGGGTGAAGAAGAAGCTGAAAAATGACATGACCATGCAGCTGGGCCTTACTTTCCGCGATACGAGATCGATCCAGCGGAAGTTTGACGGAGAGAACATTCCGATTGCGGGTAACATCAACTTCCAGCTTAGACCGACTGTTAATTACATGGTTAACAACCGTTTGAGCGTGCAGTTTTATTTCGACAGGACATTTAATGATCCTTTGGTTTCCAATTCCTTTTACCGTGCAAGCACGTCCGGCGGTGTGCAGTTGAAATTCAATTTGGCTGAATAACTTTTTGATTTGGAAAATACGACCGACATCCTGTAATTTGCGTTACTAAAGATGTTTACAACTTACCTGATTAAACCATGAATTTCCCGTCAGAACTTAAGTATACAGAGGATCACGAATGGATTCGTTTCGATGGCGATACAGCGACCATTGGCATTACGGACCATGCGCAGAATGAATTGGGTGACATTGTGTACGTCGATATCAACACGGTGGGAGATGCAGTGGGAAAAGGCGAGGTTTTTGGGTCGGTAGAAGCGGTTAAGACGGTTTCTGACTTGTTTATCCCCGTTGCCGGAACAGTGCTGGAAGTAAATGAAGAATTGGACGGCGAGCCCGAACTTGTGAATACAGATCCTTACGGTCGTGGCTGGATGGTGAAAATCAGTTTGACCAATCCCGATGATCAGGATGGTTTAATGTCCGCCGAAGAATACGAAAAGTTTATAGGTGCCTGATATTAAGGTTGAAGCTCCGTTTTGGAGCTTTTTTTTTGTTTTGAATACTCATATATGAAATTATTAATCCGTTCAGTTCAGATCATTGATAAAAAATCTCCGTTCAACGGCCAGATTAAGGACGTTCTGATTGAAGGCAAACACATTAAATCGATAGGGGATAACCTGGACGCAGATGGTGCGGAGGTGATAGAAGGCAATGGATTGTGCATGTCTGCAGGCTGGGTGGATATGCGTGTGGCTTCACGTGATCCCGGGTTTGAGCATAAAGAAGATCTTGTATCCGTTCGCGCTGCAGCGGCGCATGGCGGTTTTACGGAAATCGTTTTGCTGCCCAATACAGAGCCCGTCGTTCATAGCAAAGACACATTGAATTACATCCGCCAATCGGGCTCGGGCGGGCTGGTGAAATTGCATGTGGCCGCTTCGGTGACACGAAAAGCCGAAGGCGTGGATTTTACCGAAATGATCGATCTGCACGAAGCGGGCGCCATAGCGTTTACTGACGGCGAGCATCCGGTGCAGAATGCAGATTTGTTTTTGAAAACCATATTATATCTGCAACCGCTGAATGCGCTGCTGATGAACCGTCCCGAAGACAGGCAACTGACGCTTTACGGGCAAATGCACGAAGGCTTAACCAGCACATTAATCGGCATGAAAGGAATTCCTTCTTTGGCAGAAGAAATGATGCTGAACAGGGATTTGAAATTGCTGGAATACGCGCTCGAAAAGAGCATGTACAAAACGGATTCCCCTGCATTGCACGTTTCCCTGATTTCAACAAAAAGAGCCGTAGAACTGATCCGGGAAGCGAAAAAGAATGGTTTGCCCGTTTCCTGCGACATTGCTGCGCATCAGGTTGCATTTACAGACAGCGATCTCATCGACTTTGATACAAACTTAAAAGTAAACCCGCCATTCCGCTCTGCTGACGATGTGAAGGCCATTAAGGAAGCGCTTGCCGACGGAACGATCGACGCCATTGTTTCGGACCATAACCCGCATGATGAGGAGAGTAAAAACCTGGAATTTGATCATGCTGACTTTGGCATAACCGGCCTGGAAACGGCATTCTCCATTGCGTTAATGCACAGCGGATTGGGATTGGAGGACATTATTGAGAAGTTCACCTCAGGACCGCGGCATGTTTTAAGATTACAAAATCCTGCTTTGGAAGAAGGCGCATTAGCCAACCTTACTTTCTTTGAAAAGGACACAAACTGGACATTTAGTAAAAGCTTTTCGAAATCAAAAAACACACCATTTCTGGGACAAGAGCTGCGTGGAAAAGTGAGAGGCGTTGTCAATAACGGAAAACAGGAATGGTATCTATGAAAACGATCATCGAATATTTTAACAAACCCCTTTTAAAAGTCTCGCTGATCTTTGGGTTGATTACGGGCGTGCTTGTCTTTCTTTTCTTTCTGGGACTTTACTTCATGGACATTGTGCCATTCGGGAATAATAAGATCCTTGATTTTGGAATACACATTATACTCATTGCTGGCGCTTGCTGGTATTACCGGAAATATGTCGGCAACGGTTTTCTGCATTTGTGGGAAGCATTGACGATCGGTTATGTAGTGAACACGCTGGGCGCATTGATAGCGGGCTGGCTGATTTATTTTTTCGTGACCTATGTGGACCCATCCGTTTTTACCAATTATCTGGCCGAAATGAAGACATTAATGCTCGAAGGCAAAGCTGAGCTGGTTAAGAACATTGGTGAAGCTGAGTTTAACAAAATGTACAATGGTGTGGGAAGCATGCAGCGGTCGGAGATCATTATGGACGAGGTGAGCAAGAAAACCGTGATGGCGATCATTCCTATCCTCGTTATTTCGCTTATTTTCAGAAAGCAGGATTACGGTGTGTTTCATAATAAAGCTTAAATTTGATCACCAAGTATTTGCCTTACCTAAACAATTTTAAAAAATGGAAGAACAAGCCTCTACCGCTCGTGTGGCCCTGAAATACGGCGTGCTGGCGTCGGTGGTGATCATGATCTACACCACGATCATCAACATTGCCGGATTGTCGCAGAACAAGATATTATCCTCATTGGCGTTTGTTTTCATGATCGTGGCCATTGTTTTGGCTATGAAGGATTTTCGTGAGAAAAATCATGGTTACATGTCCTATGGCGAAGGGCTGGGGCTGGGCACATTGGTTTCTGCGGTGATGGGTTTGTTGAGTTCTGCATTCACTATGTTTTATATGCAGTTCATCGACAATACGTTACTAACCCAGGGAATGGATAAAGTGCGCGAGGATATGGAGCGGAAAGGCATGGACGATTCACAGATAGACCAGGCCATGGAGCTTTCTCAGAAGTTCATGTCGCCCGGAATTGTGTTTGCGATAGGCGTATTTGGCTATGTCCTCACCGGTTTGATCATTTCACTCATCGTAGCAGCCATTATCCGTCGCGAAAAGCCGGTTTTTGAGTAAATCCCGGAAGCATTACCGGTTTAAATTCTTTCAAAGTGTTTGCAATTTTTCAAAAGGAAATAGGGAGCTTTTTTAATTCCCTGATCGCCTACATTGTCATGGCCGCTTTCCTGACCGCGGTGGGCCTGATCGTGTGGGTTTTTCCTGACTCCAATATTCTCGATTATGGTTATGCAGACCTGGGCTCGTTCTTCCAGCTGGCCCCTTATGTGCTGCTTTTTTTGATTCCCGCCATTACCATGCGTTCCATCTCGGAAGAAGCACGGAACGGGACATTGGAATTGCTTTTGACAAAACCATTGCGAAACAGCGAGCTCGTCTTAGGCAAGTTTTTTGCCAACTGGATCCTCGTCGCGATCACCCTTTTGCCTACACTCATTTATTATTACAGCGTTTACAAACTGGGAAGCCCGGAAGGCAATGTGGACTCTGCGGCTGTTTTCGGTTCCTATATAGGCCTTCTGCTATTTTGCGGCGTGCTTGTTTCCATGGGCATCTGGACTTCTTCTCTGACTGATAATCAGATCATCGCATTCATTGTATCCGTCTTTATTGCGTTCGTTTTTTATGTAGGTTTTAGTGCTTTGGCACAACTTGCAGGAGTAGGAATGGCCTCTGAATTGCTTAATTGGGCAGCACTTGATCAGCAATATCTCGCGTTGGGAAAAGGGCTTGTCGATTCCCGAAACATCATTTATCTCCTCAGCCTCATGGCTTTGTTCCTGTTTCTCGCCTATTTAAGGATTGAAAAAATAAGGAAATAGGGGTTTTTTGAAAGGTTTCGCCAAGAGTTAGCCCCCTATTGATCTTTTCTCTTGTGTTGTTCGTATATGAAGAAAAAAACACACTAAGAATGAACGCACTATATGTCCACGTCGAAAGGCCTCCTTTATCGCAGGTAATCAGCGTTTTTGATGGCTTAAACCCGCTCACAATAATTTATAATAACGGTGACCGGTTCTTCAGAAATTTCGTTAGATTGCCAATTCATAACATACAATTAAATGTTAAGCAACTCTTGGCGACTAGTAAGTTAAAATACTCGGAAGAGGAATTGGTGTTAGCTCTGAAGCGAAACGAGCGAACAGCTTTTGAATTTCTATACGACCATTACTCAGGCGCTTTGTTTAATATCATTTCAAAGACATTGAGGGACGAGGAGCGGGCCGCGGATGTATTACAAGAGTCTTTCTTAAAAATCTGGAAAAATATTGCTTCCTACAATCCGGAGAAAGGCAGACTGTTTACATGGATCATGAATATTGCACGCAATGGTGCGATAGATGCCGCCCGGGTGGAGGGAAGAAAACCAGCGATGGATGATATCGAAAACAAGGCAGTCCTGAACGAAAGGGACGTGTATGAAGATTCACTGACATCAAGTTCGGAGATGAAAGCAATTGTGAACATGCTGAGGCCCGAAAGGAAGATCCTCATCGACATGGCCTATTTTCAGGGATACACGCATGAAGAAATATCCGAGGAGCTGAGTATCCCGTTGGGAACTGTCAAATCAAGGATCCGAACAGCATTACAAGAGTTAAAACAATACTTTGCAGTATGAATATCCAAGCCTACATAGAGTCCGGTATATTAGAGGAATATGTATTGGGCACTGTTTCTCCGCAGGAAAAACAGGAAGTGGAGTGCATGTCTCATATTTACCCTGAGATCAAGGAAGAGCTGCTACGGACTGAAAGCGCATTGGAAGAATATGCACTGAAACATCAGACGCCGCCTCCTGCTTCATTGAAAGAGTCGCTTTTTGCCAAAATGAATTTTGATTCCGCACAGGAAATAGAAGATAACAATACCGACCAACAGCCTGAAAATACAGACATTGAACCAGCAACCGTGATCAGCACAATGCGCCCCGTGCCGCAGGATGAGCCGAAGGTGATTGAGAATGCTTTCAATAGCGTGGAAACGAAGGTGGTAACACCCGTATGGGCTAAATTGGCTGTTGCGGCATCTATTTTGCTTGCAATATTCGCTGGCTGGTCTGCGACTCAAATGTCCAAAGTGAAGAAAGAAAACGAGGAGATAGCTTCCAAAATGGGAACAATGGAGCAGGCATTCAGCTACGCGCAGTCACTTGCCAGCCTTTACCGCAATCCGGAGTACAAAACGGTGCATCTGGCCGGATTGGAGAAGTCGCCTCAGAGTTCGGTTTCCGCATTCTGGCACACTTCAACCAACCAGGTTTTGCTGGATGTACAAAACTTGCCAAAACCGCCATCCGGAAAGCAATATCAGCTTTGGAGCATCGTGGATGGGAAGCCTGTAGATAATGGAATGATCGATCAGGAATTCTCAGGAAGAGTTCTTAAAATGAAAAATACAAAACCAGGAGCAGTCGCTTTCGCCATTACCTTGGAAAAAGAAGGCGGTAACCCCACCCCGACGATGGAGGAAATGTATGTGATGGGGAAAGTTGTTTAAATAGCATGAAGCGTAGAAACTTCCTCGGAAGCATCGCCTTGTGAGGCAGTTTGATTCGAATAAGGGATATAATATTAGAACCAAGATCAGGATTCTTTGCAGCAGTCGGAAGACATTGCAAAGAATCTTTTTTTTGAGCGTCTCTCCCAAACGCCGCGTGTAGCGGTAGGCGTTCTGGATGATATGTTCACGGTCTGCATTTTTAGCTAAGTTGACGTTCTCATTGGAGCATAGAATCCCTAATCGAAGAAAACAAGGCATTCATCATGGCTAAATGGAAAGAGTATCATGGAAATTGAAATAAGAAAAGTTTGGTTCAGGGATGATAATATATTTATCCAAACCATAACGGGTGAAGAGCGTAGCCATCCGATAAAGTGGTTCCCAAGATTATTAAATGCATCTAGCGAAGAAAGGGAACGCTACGAATTATCTCCTTTCGGAATTCGTTGGGAGGAGCTTGATGAAGATTTGAGTTTTGAAGGGTTCTTTTGTTTTTCTAAGCAGCAGGCACCAACCAGTTCCACGACATTGTAGGCGTAGGCTATTGCCACATTGACCCGATTCACAGTAACAGAGGCGACAACTACATTGATTTCGCCTCATTACCATCCCAAATTTTCCTAGGCGCCCATCCCCATACGCATGGAAAACCTACTTCCGTCTAATAAGAACATCGGCACTACGCACATTACTAATGGTTGTTATCGTTTGTATCCGGTTGAATGGAGCATTGGTTGCTGGGGAGAAAAAGGTTGCGCCGCGGGTTGTGCGGGAGCGGGAGGAGTTGTTGAGTGGGTTTCAGGGGTTTTTGGTTGGGGAGGGGGTTGAGTTGGAGTGGTGATGAACGTAGATCTTTCTACTAATAGACAACTTAATGATTGTTAGACTGCATACATATATAATAGGTAGATAAAAGATACACTTTTGAACAGATACAGCTTTGAATTCTTATTGTAATTAATTCCGTACATTCGAAGATATAAAGCTCCAACTATGAAACTATAGATATGTCAAATAACAATGACCAGTATATTTGACCTCCAAGATAAAACTTGTTTAAGTTTTGTTTCAAATTTTAATCGAATTGATAAATTTCTCGCGTCTTTCAAACAGGAATTTACATCAATCGTTGGATATCACTCTACTAAAATAAATGATGAAGAGCTTGAAGCGATCAAGTTGAAAGGTCTTAATACTAGTAATGTCGCACTACTTAACGAGAAAGCCGTCAAACGTTTTATCCAACCCGATGATTCAGTTCATTTGAAAACTCGAATCAAGAACTTTATCGATGATTATTTTAGGCAAACTCAACACATAGATCTGGGAGAAGTTAATTTTTATTTGGATAAACAGCTTTGGTGCGATGGCTATCAATATCTACTTCTTGGTCCCGAGGGTCTAATTGAATTGGCAGACAAATTACGTGAAGAATTCAATCTATCATTTAGAGATAGAATGTTAAAATTTGGCAAACCAGCGATCATTCATGTTTCTATTCCCGTCAGAAATGTCGAGTCGCGCTGGATAGAAGGGATATTTGAATATAAAAATAAAGGATGGCCTGATTGCTGCTTAGTAATTAAGCACAATTTAGATCCTGAGTATATCACAAATATTGAATTTGTGTCACCTCCGGACAATTGGCTACGTATTCCAACTTACTAGTTAAAGTATTGATATAAAGCGGTTAGCAATGATTCCTAAGCATGTAATTGACAGGAGAAAAGGTATAATTGGTATAATGATATGGATAGGAATTCTTTCCATATGTATGACTTTATACGCATTGTATCTTGGAAAGTGGTCAGAAGCAGTATCGTCATTAGCTGTCAGCGCGGCTATCGTATCTGCAATTTTCGCTTTTGAAGTTGTTCATCAGGCAAGCCTTAATCAATTGCCACAGCTTATTGCTAAATTTGACTGTGAAAGTCGATATCAACTTATCCAACTGGTTTTACAAAACATTGGTGGAAGTACAGCTTATAATGTTCGATTATCATGGATGGAAAAATACGGATCCAGTGAGAAAATTTTTCCTAAGCCAAAATGTATTTACGGCGGTTTTGTTGCCATTCATCAAGATCAAGAATTCAATAGATTAATTTCATTACATAAAGGAGAATCTCATTTCATCACGGTGGATGGCTATTACCAGTTCTACGAAAAAAATGAAGCCCCGACTAATTATATCGGGAGAGTATCCTTCACTGATCAAATGATTGGAGGCAATGAATACAACATTGATATTCCTCTGTCAATGGAAGAATTTAGAATTACGTTGGATCACAACAAAGAATCAACCAAAGCTGAGTATAGCATTATGAAGCTCCCTGGAAAACTAGATGAGATTGCAAAGCAGCTGTCAATATTCAATAGTAAAATTGGTGTTTTTAACGAAGGTGAGTAGTGTTTCTTTTACTATTATGAAATTGAGTAGCATTTTTTTTTTGAAATAAACAAGATATTTGATCGAGTAGAGGATGGCCTGCTATTGTTCAAGCAACCATTCAATCTCCACCCGCAAAACCGGCAAGTGCCTCACCACAATCCCCCAAATAACATCATCTGAAACCGAATCATAACCGTGAATGATCCGATTACGGGTGTCGACGAGTTTACGAGAATTGGTTATTTGAATGGTGGCATCTTTCTTAATGATACGGCTCATTGCTTCGCCGATAATTTCAATGTTCCTTTCGACTGCGCGTTTTGTGCGTAAGTCAGCTTGATAGTTTGCAAATAGCATTGATCGATCAGCGAAGAAGCTTTCGATTTCTGCGATTGCATTAAGGATGTCGTAGAGCCAGGATTTGATCTCAATGTCCATACACAAGCTGCTTCTTTTGATTTACATTTTGCAAGAAATAGGGATTTTTGATCGCCTTTTCTTCGAGCAGATCGACTTGACGTTGGAAAATGTCTTGTAAGGAAAATTTGAAATCGAAGTAATTGTCGGCGTAATCTTCGACTTCCATAGGAGTGAAGTCTACAATCAGATCAATGTCGCTGTCTTTGTCGAAGTGATCAGTAAGAACAGAACCGAATGCGTATAAGCTTTTCACCTTGTGTGCTTTACAAAGTTTTATGATAGCTTGTTTATATCTTTCCAGCATGTTCATTTCATTGTCATTTCTTTTCAATGTATGAAAATCCTCCGGCATAATCTTCACAATTTTGTCGCCTCTCATTACGACTAAGGGAGAATTCTTCTGTCTTTTAAATTCAAGAACACTTTCAAATGTCTTTTTCATTCCCAGACGTATCTTCTGCTCTAAATCCTGAAACTTTTCCTCTTCCGTCATAGCGATTCTGAATTTAATTTCCCTCCAATCAACCGCTCCAACCGCCCCATCATCTCATCCTTCTCCTTCAACATCCGCTCATACAAAGCAATCTTCTCCTCATGAAGCTGAATGAGCTTGTCAAGTGGGTGAAACGTTGGATTGTTATTCACAGCATTCAACATTGAGCTGTCATTAAATGTATTCGCAATAATATTCACAGCCTGTTCCTCATCATAATTCTTTATCGCCTCGACGGGCATTTTTAATATTGCTGAAACCTGCTCCAAAACGTCGGAATCAATCCTTTCTTTTTGTTCTAGTAAAGAAACCTTTTGCTGGTTCCAATCGCTGCCGAGCTCCATGGCAAGAACGTCTTGTTTCATTCCGAGCATTTCGCGGAAGCGTTTCAGGTTGCGGCCTTCGTGGATTTTGGGGTTTGGTGTAGTATGTGTCATGCGGGAAGGTGGTTGGTTAAAAAGGCAATTTATATAAATCTATCGGGAAGTTTCCGAGTATTTTACACGCATTTTGGCGTACGATACGGGCCGGATGCAGTGCGTTATGTTTGCAGGAATTCCGTGATTTGTCATCATACAAACCGGAAGCCGCAAAAACACGGCTCTTATCACACATTAAAACCAAAAAGATGGAAACAATAACACACACTGGCGTATCTCCCGACGCCAAATGGATTGCCTATGGAAAAGCCGTCAACGACCTCCTCAGTAGCAGCACCGCCGAAAGCTGGAACCGCGAACTCTGGACCATGTTCAGCGGCTTCATGCTCGCCCAAAACGAAATGGGCCGCTCGGAGAATTTGAGTAACACTTACTTTTCGTTTAAGGAGTTGTTGGAGTTTTTTGAGCGGGTGGAGAGGATTCGGAAGGGGAAATGATCTTTTATTTGTAAGCCAAAAATTTTAAGTAACTTGTTGGTTAATAGCGAGTAATAATGTCGCAATTCATTAACTACACATGTTATGAGAATAATAATTCTACTTTTTGGATCTATTGTTTTTAGTTTTTCGGCTATCGCGCAGCAACGGGCTCCACGCTGGGAATTTGGCATTCAAGCTGAATACGGTCGGGATTATTATCATAAAGAAGCCGCACCTATGGGCTCTTATGAGGGTGCTATCATTGATTTTTCGTCGAATCGCTCTTGGGGAGCGGGGTTCTATTTTGAAAGGTCTTTGAATCCGCGATGGTCTGTGCTGGGCCAAGTGGGTTATGCGCAAAAGAAAGTGCATCCGCAGCTTTTCCATATGTATAATCAAACTGCATCGCAACATTTGTTACGCGAAGTGCATCATAGGAGTGCTGTTGACGCTGGTTTACGACTGTATCTCAATCCTCCGTCCAAGATCCGCTTATTTGTGGATGGAAAGTTGGGTGCAAATGTTTTCATGTCTGTTGTCCAGCATGAAAGCACCTACGGCAGAAGGGTTCGCGGCAATGTCTTCGGCTTCCAACGCGTCGCTCCCGTCGCATCAGCTTCATTAGGAATCAAATGGTCACGGCTAACCGTCTCCGCAGAATATCGGGACGATTTGACGGTGTCGAAACGGATTGGTGGGATGAGTGAAATTTCGGGTAAGGGTATTTTTGGGAAGGTTGGGTTTGCGTTGTTTAGGGGTGGGATGTAGTGATAAACCGTTCATTCATTCAGTTCGGCCGGAAGGAAAGTCTGGATGCCTTTATTTGGGAAATAGGATTACATAGCATAAGTTGTTCGATCCTCTTCAATCCAATCCCTCGAATGTTATGAAATCGATAACCTTTCTTTTCCTTTTAACCATTTGCACTTCACTACACGCTTGGGCACAAGCTCGTTGGGAATTAGGTGTTCAATTAGAGCACGGAAGAGATTGGTATGATCGAGAATATTACAACTGGGGAGAACTTCCTAGCGGCTACATTGAAAACTTTCCGACTTATTATTCAAGCGGTGCCGGCATTTATGCAGAGCGTGTTATTAATCCGAGACTTTCTGCTCTGGGGCAAATCAGCTATCAACAGAAGAAAATGCACGTCGATATGTTTGATGAAGCGAGCAGAACGCATGGGAGCTGGATCACCAAAGAAATTCATCATCGTGGAGCATTAGATGCTGGGATCCGGTGGTATGTTAATCCAAAATCAAAAATAAGGCTTTTTATTGATGGAAAAGTGGGAGCGAATATGTTCATCGCGGCTGTGCAGCGGGAAGCAAAGCTTGACGACATTGTAAACCACGACGCTTTCGGTTACGATCGAATCACTCCTTTTGCAACCGGAACAATAGGAGCGAAATGGCAAAGGATGAGTGTTTCCGCCGAATATCGGCAGGACTTAGCTGCCGCGAAACGAGCAAGGACCGGGACGGGGATAATGGGTAGGGGCGTTGTTGGAAAGGTGGCTTTTGCTTTGTTCAGGGCCGGAAAGTAAGACTTATTACTTGATTTGCAGTCGGCAAAGTCAAGCCGATTGCAACGCCTCACTTTGCAAAGGCCGAAAATGCTGAATCGTATCGCGCTCCACAGCTTTTTCCGCATGCCAAAGATCATAGCTGCGCTGGATGTCGAGCCAAAACTCTGCGCTCGTCCCAAATGCTTCGGACAAGCGAACACACATTTCCGAACTGATTCCCTGATGCTCATTCAGAATATTGGAAAGTGTTTTGCGCGTTATACCTAGGCCTTTGGCAATTTCAGCCTGGGTGTAGTTGTGCCCGGTTTCTTCTTTCAAACCGTCAATCGTTTCTTTTATTAGCGCCCCGGGATGGGCTGGTCTCATTCCTCGTTTCATAGATTCTCGTAGTTAGTGATAGTCCAGGTAGTCAACATTGTAAACGTCGCCTTCTTCAAACCTGAAAATGATTCGCCAGTTTCCAGACACATTTACGGCATAGAATCCCTTCAGTCTACCAGAAAGTGGATGCAATCTCGATCCGGGCGTACCAATGTCATCCAATGATTTCGCAAATTCCAACCGCGTCAGAATATTACGAATCCTATTAGTGTGTGTGGCAGGCAATTTCGCGGCATCATCATCTTCAAAAAACAGCCGCAAGCCTTTGTGTTGGAAACTCTTGATCATTAACACAAATGTAACAGGGTATGTTACATTTGCAAATTGTTTAGGTAAAAAAAGCGAGCGGGTTTTCACCCGCTCGCTTAGCATTAACAGATATTATCTCAAAATCACTTAGCCTCCTTCAAAGCCAACGTCGTCAAATAATACTTCGCAATCATATTCGGCACCTCCCACCTAGGCAATTGCCCAGCCTTCAAATACTCCATATATTTATTAGCAACCTGCGCGAAATGGGCTTCGTGCCCATTATCATATTTGGCAGGAATAGTTACTTCCCAGCCCGCTGCGTTCTTTTTCAACTCAATGCCAGGATATTTTCCCTGAACCATTTTGAAGCTGTTAGCCACGGCATCTTCGTAGGCTTTGCCTTTGTCAACGGTTTCAATGTAAAGCACAGGTTTATATTTCTGCTCTTCGCCCTGGCGTACGATGAGGTTGGCTTTGGAGCCTTTCATGATGGAGTAATGCGTGTCGCCGGTGCCCTCGGGAGCTTGGAAATTCCAGAGTACTGATACTTTGGCGTGGACGCCTTTGACGGTGTAATTCATTGCTCCATTGGCATAAACGCTTAATGTTGTATCTTTTACGTCCTTGCTCAGGAAGTCGGGGAAGTTATCGCTTTTGGTTACGAGCTTGAATTGTGATTTGGTAACCTTCGTAGCGGTGCGTTTTGCGGAAAGGAGTTTAATGTCTTTTTCGTAGTCCAATTCGGTGTTTGGGAAACAGCTCCATTGTACGAGATCCACCAAGTGCGTGGTGACGTCCACCATGCCTTCACCTTGTTGTTTTACATCGAAAAACCAAGTCGGGCGCACTAACGGTTCGCCGGAAATGTATTTGAAAAAATGGTGAACACTTTCTTTGGCGACTGCTGGATTTTCTGCTGTTCCTTTTTGCAGTTCACCGAAAATGTCGGGCATATTAGCCAGTTCGCGTTGTAATGCATTGGTGATCTCATAACGCTCGGTCATGATGTCGTAAAGGAGCACTTTGTTTTTTTCGGCGCTTGCGAATGCTTCTTTCAGTTTTTCAAAACCAGCAGCATCAATAGCCATTGGTTTGTCTGCAAGCACATTCAGTCCCGCGTCAACGGATTGCTTGATATAATCGGTCTTTTTTTGATTATTTCCAGCCAGTATGACCACATTTCCCTTCTTTTCTGAAAGCATTTTTTCAAGAAAATCAGAACCTGTGTAAACTTCCTCTTTCCAGCGAGTGGGGTCTTTGGGACTTGCATTGTATTTCTCTACTTTATCCAGATATGCCTTTACATCCGGGCCTTCGGATGCATATACATGCACCACCGAATCAACGTCCGGATACATGGATTTCTGAACAAGTGCCGCATGAAAGTGCCCTGGCTCGACCACGATCAGGCTTAAAGGTTTTTTTGTTGCTTCGTCTTTGGCTTCTTCTTTCTTCGTATCACATCCCTGATTTAATGCCATAGCGCTCATGAAAGCGATTGTCAAAAGTGTATTTCTCATGTTGGTGGATTGAGGTAATAATGCAAAATAGGCCCAAAAATGATGTTACGCCTGACTGTAAGACGAAATTTCTTTCAGCTTCCCTGAACTGGCTTTATCAATAAATAAAATCGCACTGGGATGTTTGCGGAGGATCGTCGACGGATATTCTTCCTGGATTTCCTCAGCAACAGTGTGGTAAATAGCCTGCGCTTTTTTCTCGCCCGGAACCATCGCAAAAGCATATTTTGCCTTCATTAATGTCGGGATTGTGAGTGTTAATGCAGTTTGCGGCACTTCGTCAAATGTATCAAAACAAGCATCATTCACTTGTTGCTGACGGCAAGCATGGTCCAGATCAACTTGCTTTACAATTAAAGGATCATCAAAAAACGCCACGTGGGGATCATTAAAAGCTAAATGCCCATTTTCTCCTATGCCTAAACAAACAATATCAATCGGATTTTCCTCCAATAGCTTTGCATAACGATCGCATTCCGCATCAATATGTTCCGCATTTCCATTCAGATACGAAACCGATTTAAACGGCACAAAATCGAATAATTTGACTTTAAGAAAATTGCCGAAATTCTGTGGTGCGTCATCGGGGAGACCTACATATTCGTCCATATGAAATGCATTGATTTTCTCCCATTGAATTCCTTTTTCCTCTTTTAATGCTGCCAAAAACTCATTTTGAGACGGTGCAGAAGCGAAAATGATATTAACCGAATCTTTTATCTGTTGTAACTCACGGATTTTATCAGCAACCATTTTGGCTGCATTAAGTCCCATTTCTTGTCTGGTGTCGAAAATTTTTATTTCCAAATCGTCAACCTTCATAATTTGTGTCTTTTAAAATTGCTTGTCGTAAATAACCCTGCCTCTTACTATGGTCTTTTGAATGTTGATGTCGTTGTCGAAAATCACAATATCCGCGTCTTTGCCCGCGACTAATGTTCCTTTTTTATGATCGACGCCCATGATACGCGCAGGTGTAGCCGTCATCATCCGCACGGAATCGAGCAGGGAAACGTCCGCCATTTGAACCATATTTCTGACCAATCGGTCGGTCGTAGAAACGCTTCCGGCGAAGGAAGTGCGGTCCGGTAACTTGGCGACGCCGTCTTCTACGATGACTTTCAGGCCGTTTTTCAGCGAACCTAATGTGCTTTCGCCTTCCGGCATTCCGGCTGCGCGCATGGCATCGGTGATCAGTGCAATGCGGTCGGGACCTTTTATTTTGTATATCAATTTCAAAAGCGGGGCTGGCAAATGCACACCGTCGGCGATGATCTCCACGTCCATATCGAGCAAAAAGGCACTTTCAATGGTCCCGGCGTAGCGAAATGCATTCTTGCGCGTCACACCGGACATGGCTGAGTATAAGTGCGTTGCGAGTGTGTAACCATTCTCATAGGCTTCGAGCACTTCTTCATAAATGGCATCTGTATGCGCCACGGCCGCCAGAATTCCTTTTTGTTTTAATCTTTTACCAAAATCAATGGCTCCCGGAAGCTCAGGCGCTGCGCTCCAACGGGCGATCGAAGAGGAGTAAGCCAGCACTTCTTCATATTCCTTTGGGTCAGGATTGCGGATATAACGCGGGTCCTGCGCACCTCGCTGACTTAATGCGAAATATGGCCCTTCCAAGTGCATTCCCAGGAACTGGGCGCCTTTTAAGTTTGTAGCATTGGCCTCTTCGTAATTGTCCAGCGTTTGCAGCAGATCCTCTTTTTCGCTGGTCAACGTCGTGGGAACCATAGCTGTGGTTCCGTATTTGGCGTGCGTTTCGGCAATGCGTAAAAAGGCATGTACCGTCCCGTCCATAAAATCGTAGCCACCTCCTCCGTGAATGTGCAAGTCAATGAAGCCCGGCGCAATGTAATTTCCGCCCGCATCAATGATCTCCGCATCCGGAAAATCGACGTTTCCTTCGTGTATGCCCAGGATCACGCCATTTTCAATCAGCAATGTTCCGTTTCTAATGTAGCGGAACGGGGTGATGATGTGACCGTTGGTTATTTTCAATTTCATAAGCAATGTGTTAATTCCTGTGGGCAGATTTTAGAATCCCCATTTTCTCAACTTATGCCCTTTCACTGCATAAAAAACGAGATATAGATAGCAAGGCATCAGCACCCAGTAAGCTTGCCGCACATCCAGCGCATCCGCGAAATAGCCGTAGAAAAGGGGCATAATAGCATTTCCGCAAAGTCCCATGATCATGATCGAAGCGCCAAGCTTGGTAAACCGGCCCAGATCATCCAGCGCCAATGGCCATATGCCCGCCCAAACCAGCGAATTAGCCAGTCCAAGCAACACTACAAACCAGATTGAAACGTCTGCCGCATGTCCCAGGAAGTGAATTTCGCCTTTTGCAAGAATGATCAGCAATGTAAAAATCGTCCCCAGCAATGTACATATCCTGAGCGCCGTAACCTGACTGATGTATTTCGGAATGACGGTAATCCCAATCAAATACCCGCAAATGGTGCAGAAAAGTGTGTAAGAAGGAAAAACCTTCGCTTCCAGCAGATCAATGCCCATCGAATTCGCATAACCAATGATGGTGTCAATGGCAATTACCTGTGTTCCAACGTGCAAAAAGATCGCTAATGCGCCCAGAATAAGATGCGGAAATTGGAAAATGCTCGTTTTGCCCGCATTAGCGGTTGCCAGATGCTCACTTTCATGCTCCGTATCAATCTCGGGCAAAGGTGATTTGTAAACTAAAAAACCAAGGATGAACAGAAAGCTTCCCAGCCCAATGTAAGGGTTAATCACTCTTCGTACCAGCTCGTCGAGGGCTGCGCTGCGTTCAATGTCCGTCATCGAGCCCAGCTGTTGGAACATGGCCGTGTCAGTAGGACGGAGGATGACGGCTGCAAAAACAATGGGCGACAAAATGCCTGCTGCCTTATTGCAAATCCCCATCATGCTAATGCGCTGGGCGGCACGTTCCTTGGCGCCGAGAATGGTAATGTAGGGATTAGCGGCAGTCTGTAAAATAGCCAAACCAATCCCAATCGTAAAGAGTCCAAGCAAGAAAATCTCATAAGTCCGCGACATCGCAGCGGGCACAAAAATGAATGCCCCCAAAGCCATCGCCCAAAATCCAAACATCATCCCTTTCTTGAAACCTACTGTTCTCAGCAAGTAAGAGGCGGGCACAGACATCACGAAATACGCAATGTAAAATGCAAATGCAACCAAATAAGCTTGAAAACTGGTAAGCTCACAAGCGATTTTGAAGTACGGAATGAGAATCGAATTCACCCAGGAAACAAAGCCGAATATAAAAAACATCAACCCGATCAGAAAGATCGAGATCATCGTTTCCCGCTTCGAAAGATCTTCAACTTTGATTGCTACAGAGGCGTTGTTCATGTGTTTGGGCGTCAAGCCTCGGACTGAAGTCCCGGGGTAAAATATCTAAATCCCCTGACGGGGATAATGTTACTGGCTAGTGTTAAATCCCCGTCAGGGGATGACAATCTCATTGCCCTGGATTTCAATCCAGGGTTTTGGAATAAGCCTTGGATTCAGACTGAGCTAATCTTGAACTAGGCTTGTCTAATTTGAAACTGAGCTAGATTAAACTAAACTAAACTTTTCCAAACTGAGCTAAACAGTCGGTTCCCAGCCCTTTTGATATTCTCTTTTCCAGAGTTTTTGGGCTTCTTTGTTATTTTTGATGTGGCCGTTTGAGGAGTCTATATGCAATGTTCCCTCAGTTCGGTAGGCGATGTTGCCGAGCTGCGCGAGCAACGTGCTTTGGTGTCCGCCAACGATTTCAGAAGCCAGCGGCGTTCCTTTTTTAATGGCATCAAAGAAGTTTTGAATGTGCAATGCATCCAGACCCTGCGACGGGTTCATCTTATTCCTAGGATCAATCACAAAGTCATTTTTTACTTCCTTAATCACCTTGTTATCAAGCCCGTAAATGGTGTAAGTGTTGCCTTCGCCGATTTGCAATGAGCCTGTTTCCCCATAGAAAATCACCCCTACGCTGCTGCCTTCATTAGTCCGGCCGTTACAGCTTCTGCCTTCCCAGGACATAGCCGTGTTATTATCAAATTGAAGATTAATGATCTGCGTATCAGGTGTTTCCCAGTCATCCTTGTAACGGTAACGCCCACCTGAGGAAGTAACGCGATTGGGATACTCAACCTGCAATCCCCAGCGCATTAAGTCCAGCATGTGCGTGCCATTGTTAAGCGCTTCACCCGTTCCCCAGTTCCAGAGCCAGTGCCAGTTGTAATGGATCAGATTATCCTTATAGGCGCGGCGTGGCGCAGGCCCTTGCCATAATTCATAATCCAGCCAAGCAGGAACGGCAGTCTCCTTTCCCACGCCAATCGACACCCTGTTATTGGTATACCAACCTTTTACAAAATAAGCACGCCCAATCGCACCATTATGAACCTCCTTAATACCCGCTGCAACATTCGGCCAGGAACGGCGCTGGTTGCCCATTTGGATCACATTCTTATATTTTTTAGCGGCCGCGATCAGCATTTCGCCTTCGTTCGGGTTGTGGCTGCAAGGTTTTTCGAGGTAAACATGCTTACCAGCTTTGGAAGCCAAGATAGCCGCCGGCGCGTGCCAGTGGTCGGGAGCAGCGATTACCAATGCGTCCATATCCTTATTTTCCAGTGCTTTACGAAAATCAGGCGTGTTGGCCGGCTTGGATTTTTGAATGTCGTTGACTGTATTAATGCATTTTTCTGCTGCTCTCGAGTCAACATCAGAGATCGAAACGACTTCACAATTGGGTTGTAAAGCATAGTTGGATGCCAGCGCCAGGCCACGGCTGTTCACGCCCATTACGCCGACGCGGACTTTTTCATTTGCACCAATAATTTTCGCATAACTTTTTGGACTGAAACCCGGGAGAATGCCACCAAATGTAAGCAACGCACTTCCCGCCAGCGTCTTTTTTATGAAATCCCTTCTCTGCTCACTGGTCTTATCCGGGGCGATTTCAATGTTTTTTTCAGGATTATTTTTCATAGGAATAAGGTTTTGGAATAATCTCGGTTTCATCGGCCTTTTTTGGCTTTATTAAGCACACTTTCCAGCATTACGCTTTTTCCGCCTTGCCGTTTGCTTTCGTCGGCGGCCTCCATGAATGTAAATATTTCTATTGTTTCCTGAGGCGTCACAGGCATTTCGCCGGTTTTGAAATATTTAATAATATCCATCAAAAGCGGCTCATAACCAGCATAAGGGCCCAAAACTTTGTTGCCTTCCTCGGTAAAAACCGTCCCGCCGTAATCGTGTTTGCCGGTTCGCGTTCCACGGAATGTTCCCGTCCGGCCATCGCCCCAAATTCCGACGACAATGTCTGTATCAGGCGTGCTTACCCGCGTGACACTTTTGCAGCCTGTTCCCATGACGGTGTAAAGCGTCTCCACGCCGTGAACGCCATACCAGAAAAAGTCAGGATGGGTTTTTTCCAACACCGCCGGGCTATATGTGTCTGCGCCTAAAACTTTGGTTTTATCTATATTTTCAACTCCTTTGATATAACGTAGTGATGAAGCCGAGAAAACGGGGATTTTGTATTTTTCGGCAGCATTGTAAATCGCGATTGTGTCTGATAACGAGCCTGCTACGGGTTTGTCGATAAACATTCTTTTGCCCGCTTTGAACACTTCCAGTGCCTGCTCCAGATGCAGCCTGCCGTCATTGGTTTCCAAAAGGATCACGTCCGTTTCGGCCAGCAGTTCCTGGATCGAACCCGTGATTTTTACGCCCAATTTTTTCACTTCTTCAATGTAACCGGGAATGCGTTTTGTGCTGGATTCAATGTCCTTGCTTCCCTGCGGATAGGCTGCTGTGACCTTGTATCCGTCATAAACAGGATCCGGTTGGGCAGCATTTAGCGCTTTTGTAAATGCAATGCTGTGAGAAGTGTCCAGGCCAATAATGCCCACTCTTTTTCCGTCGGCAGGCTTGGCATCAGCAGGCAAATATTTTAATAATCCCAAGCCCGCGCCAGTTGCAACAGTTTTCAGGATGAAGTTTCTTCTATTCAAATGCATAGGTCAATAGGAAAGTGTTCAGGAGCGTTCGAAAACCCGGGTACGTACCCGTAAATATAGGAACATTAATTTGTTTATAGCCTACTGTCTAATTTGATTATAAATTATTTTGAAATAAATCAAAAACAAAGGTCATTATATGGGTGTTGACTCAAAATGCATCAATTCTGGTAAAATGCCTGGTTCTCTTTTGTAATAATGTCAATGGGCATAAAATGGACCTTTTCAACCGGCGTGCCTAGCACCAATGTCTGGTATAAAGCCATTAATCCACGGTAACCCTGCTCTTCGGGTTTGTGGCAAATCAGAAAATCAATTAGCCCTTCATTCAAATACCGGATGTTTTCTTTCAGAAAGTCGTAGCCGATCAGGGAAATGTCGTTTCGGTTCTCTTTTTCAAGAAAAGATGCGACCGCCGAAACGCGCGAATTGGTTACAAAAATAGCCTCGATATTCTCATGCGAATGCAAGATGCGTTTAAGGTCACGCGTCACCGATAAATTATCCGTGTCCTTAATGTCGGCCTTAATGATTTCGCCCGGCAGGTTATGATCTTTGAAATAAGTCCTGAAACCTTCTTCGATTTGCAGATAATTATAAGTGTCTGTGTCTTTTGAAATGTTGACAACCAGCACTTTATGCTTTTCTTTTAAGCGGTAAGTCAGCAATTTGGCGCCTACATAGCCGCTTTGAAACAAATGTGGGCCTATATAGGCCAGATTTGCCTGATCCGGAATGTCGGAATCAATGAATGTGAATGGGATTTTTAACTTATTACAGTCTGCGGCGAACGCACGTGCTTCCTCAACAAACGAAGGCGCAACCAACACGCCATCAAAAGTGCCGGCCAGGATTAATTTCGTTTGTTCCGTAAAAGAATTATGATCATTTAAATCAAAAAGAAATGTGCTTACCTGAACACCATATTTCTTGATCTCATTTTGAGCGCGGACGATTCCTTTGAGCGGCGCTTCCCAAAAATCAGTTTCCTCAGAAACCTTTGGAATCAACACAGTCAGGGAAATAATCTTCCGTGAAGCCAACCGACTTGCTAATATATTTGGCTGATAATCAAGTTCTTTAATGATCTCGTTGATCTTCTTTTTGGTTTTTTCAGAAACGCCGGTGCGGTTGTGGATCACCCTGTCTACCGTTGCAATCGAAACATTCGCCCTCCGCGCAATTTCTTTTACGCCAAAATAAGTATTGTCTTTCTCCATCCCGGAAAATTAGTAATAATAGATGTCCAAAGAAGTTGTATTTCAAAAAATCTACCTGTCGGATAAGCTTTATTGCCAGCGCCTATTGTTTGTTTGATTTTAATATCTTTATTTTGTCTATCAAGTAAGTAGATTATGCTTTTAGATCGCATTCAGGATAGATGTTATTGAACCCTGATACCCTATTAGACAGCTCAGGTCCGACTTGCCGGAATTTTCGGTGGTTGTCAATTCATGCCAGTCGTCTGGGCTGTCGTAGGGTATCAGGGCAAAGATAGCCGCCGATTTTCAAGTATTCCAGCGGTTTTAATGTCTTTTGGAGTATATCAAATATAGGAGTAAATAATGAAAAAAGTTATTGCACTGTTTTGCTGCTTGCTCATTCACCTCACGGGAGCACATTTACACGCCCAGACGCCAGCTACAAAAACAGTTCGTCCAAACATCATTTTCATCCTTGCCGATGACCTCGGTTACGGCGATGTCGGATTCAACGGACAAAAGCTCATCAGGACACCTAACATTGACCGGCTGGCCCGAGAAGGGATGATTTTTAATCAATTTTATGCAGGAACATCCGTTTGCGCACCTTCCAGGTCTTCGTTACTGACCGGCCAGCACACCGGACATACATATATAAGGGGAAACAAATCGGTTTTACCGGAAGGACAGCAGCCTATCGCAGATTCTGTATTGACTGTTGCTGAAATTTTGCAAAAAGCCGGTTACGTCACCGGTGCTTTTGGTAAATGGGGACTTGGCCCGGTTGGCTCAGAAGGAGATCCTAACAAACAGGGTTTCAGTCAATTTTATGGTTACAATTGTCAAAGTCTGGCGCACCGTTATTACCCGAACCATCTTTGGGATAATGATAAACAAATTGTGCTTGAAGCAAATAAAAACCTGCTTTATAATAAAGAATACGCGCCTGACCTTATTCAAAAGAAGGCATTAAGCTTTATGGACAGCCGGGATGGAAAGCAGCCGTTTTTCCTGTTTTTGCCATACATTCTGCCTCATGCAGAGCTGATTGTACCCGATGACAGCATTTTTCAATCTTACAAAGGTAAGTTTGAAGAGAAATTTCACCGCGGAGCAGATTATGGTTCCAATGCAAAAAGTGGCGGCTATACTTCTCAGGAATTTCCCCGCGCTACATTCGCTGCCATGGTTACACGTCTGGATATGTACGTTGGGCAGGTTTTGGATAAATTAAAAGAAAAAGGACTGGACAAAAATACGCTCGTCATCTTCACCAGCGACAACGGCCCGCATGTGGAAGGCGGCGCAGATCCAAAATTTTTCAGAAGCAGCGGCGCATTTCGTGGCGTAAAGCGCGATTTGTATGAGGGTGGGGTTAGGGAGCCATTCGCGGCACGCTGGCCGGGCACGATCAAGCCAGGCTCCAAAAGTGACTACATTGGCGCATTCTGGGACATTCTCCCAACTTTTACTGAACTCGCCAATGCCCAAGCCCCTCATAACATCGACGGAATATCTTTCACTGACGCATTAAAGGGCAAACCGACCCAAAAGAAGCACGATTATTTGTATTGGGAATTCCATGAACAAGGTGGAAGGCAGGCGGTTAGGCAGGGAAACTGGAAAGCCATCAGGTTAAAAGCTGCCGGGAACCCGGATGCATTGGTCGAACTTTACGACCTCTCCAAAGATCCCGGCGAAACTACAAATCTCACCCCCCAATTCCCCGAAAAAGCCAAAGAACTAGGCCAGATCATGAACAAAGCACACATCTCCTCAGCGCTGTTCCCGTTCGGGAGTTTGGTGACGAACGAGTAGAAGTTGCATTTTGAAATAAATTGGTATCTTTATCATACCAAAATTAGCATTATGGAAACCTTAATTATTCAGGGAGACAATGAACAGATCAGCACACTCAAAGCTTTTCTTGAAACTGTCGGCATAAGCTACAAAACCTGCCAGGACCAGGACACAACCGATTATCTGTTAAGCAACTCAACCAATAAGACTGAACTCTTAGACTCTATTCAAGAAGCCAAGGACGGAAAAACCCGTAAAATTGGCCTTGATGATATATGGAAATAGAGTTTACACAGAAAGCGGAATCACAATTAGAATATTGGAGAATGTCGGGGAATGTGGCGATTTTGAAAAAAATCAAAAATCTTGTAACCTCTATCCTGGAAACTCCCTTCAATGGAATCGGGAAACCGGAACCTCTAAAACACGAACTTTCAGGGTATTGGTCGAGAAGGATAACAGACGAACATAGGCTCGTTTACGAAATACAACGCGACAAGGTTATCATCATCCAATGCCGCTTTCACTACACCAAATAATATTACGGCACATAGGTAACTTGCAGCACCCAGCCCTGGGAGCCGTCGGCGTTGGAGCGTTGCCAGCCTGCGGATACGGGTAAATGTTTTAGGAAATAGATTCCGACGCCTGTTGAAAGCTGGCCTTTGGAATGCGAGCCTGAAAGCCAGTCCGCCAATAAATGGATTTTTTCGTACCAGATTCCAGCATCAAGTCCGAGCTGAACGCCATTAATAGGTCCTTCGCCCAAATAACCGTTGTTTGCAAAATAACCTCCGACAGCTAATTTATAATGATCATTGGCCAGCGACGCAGCCAAATTTGCATAGGTGAAGTAAACCAGATGCTTCTTATGGGCAAGATTCGTCCCGGCCAAACCGCCCAAACCAATCCCTAAGGCTTTATTAATCTTGAATAATTTCTGTGTATTGATCAGAACAAGTGGCGCATAGGGCTCAGCTGCACTTGAATCATTATGGACAAAATGATGCGAAGCACGTTCGTAGTTCACATTGAAAACATTGACACCGACTTCCCAAAATTTTCCCAATCCGTAAGTCGCTGTGGTAGTAGAGTTAATAACGTCTTGAATTTCAAATTGCTGCTGAAAACTAAGCTTGTTCTTTTCCGTAATCTCGGATGAAGAAACATTAAAAATAGTAAGCTGCGCAAAAGCGCTTGTCGCAGAAAAAGTCAACGCAAATAAGAAGCAGTAAATGGTTTTAATCATGTGGATAGGATAGGTATTCCTATTCGGAGTAAAAAATCCTTGCCAAGAGTGTTTATCCGTTGCTTCGCTCTTTATAAGGGAAGTTATAGCTTTTGAAGGAAGTTGGCAATGGTCACTATTTGTGTGTCTTCAACGGTTTCAAGATCCAGGAGATCACTATCACCTGTAAGCAAATAGTCGGCCTTTCCATCGATTGCCAACGAAAGTAAGAAGTTGTCTTTGGCATCTCTGCAATGGGTTGCTACGGTAGTTACATGAACGAAATCCGCATATTCTTCTATGGATTCCAATATGGCTTCCAGATCGTCAGTGGAGAAGTATTTTTTGAATTTAGGCCGGCCAGCCACTAGTAAAAATTCGCGTACCAGTTCTTCGCTGAAAACTAAACGGCACTTTCCTGAGAAAAGGATTTTATCAAGCTTTGAATAGTCTTTTGAAATAAGAAAACTGATCCAAAGATTCGTGTCTAAGATTATTCTGATGGGCTTATTTCTCATAACGTTTACTACGGACCAAGTCTACTTCCCTGGCTATTTCATCCAAATTGGGAACTGATTTGTTTTTGGAACGGAGTCGTTTGAGTATAGATGCAAATCCTGAGGCGGCTGGTTTTTCAATTGCTATCAGGTCAAGATCAGCAAGGTCTTTGAGCAATTTGGTCGCCTTCGGATTTAGTATGTTGATTCTTAATGTTGTCATTCTCAAATTTAATTAAATTTTTGAGTCTTCTAACAATTGATAAATTACACTTCCTTTTTACTTAAATCAACCCCAAACCAGCAGCCAGCTTGATGAGCGATGCTGTATTGGATACTTCGAATTTCATTAAGAGATTTTGGCGGTGGCTGTTTACGGTGGTGACGCTGATGAAGAGTTTGTCGGCGATCTGCGGGTTGGTGAGGCCTTCGGCGATGAGGAGCAGGACTTCTTTCTCGCGGCGGGTCAGGAAAGGGATGGTTTTAGGCGTTGGCGTTGCTGCGGCCTGGTCGAAATTGACATTCATAAAATACCCACCCGCCTGGACTTGCTGAATAGCTTCCAGAATTTCTTCTTTGCTTGAACTCTTGATAAGATATCCCGAAGCGCCATTCTGGATCATGCGCGAAACGTAGGCGCGCTCGCTGAATGTGCTCAATGCAAGCGTTTTTACTTCCGGAAATTGGTCCTTAACCTTCTTGCAAAGCTCAATGCCACTGATATCAGGCAAATTAATATCCAAAAAAGCAATGTCGACTTCGTTGGTTTTGAGAAATGCAATGGCGTCAATAGCGTTGGAAGCCGTGCCTACAACCGAAATGCCCTCACTGTCGGATAACAGGGATTTTAGTCCTTCCAATACCATCGGGTGGTCATCTACAATCAGGATTCTGGTGCTCATAAGTTCACACAAAGTTGGGTTACATCTATTAGTAAAAGCATTTTATACGACAGTTTCTACCAGCACCGACGTGCCTTCTTCGGGTGTGGATTGGATGTCGAGCTTACCGTTGAGATAATCCACCCTTGCCTGCACATTTCTGAATCCTGCACCTT
The DNA here is from genome assembly GCF_021502655.1 of Dyadobacter sp. CY347. Taxonomy (GTDB): domain Bacteria; phylum Bacteroidota; class Bacteroidia; order Cytophagales; family Spirosomataceae; genus Dyadobacter. The sequence goes on along the minus strand of NZ_JAKFFT010000010.1, from coordinate 197,469 downwards.
TGCTGGTTTCCAGGCTGTTGACATCAAATCCCTTTCCATTATCTTCCACCGTAAGGCTTACATTGCTTCCGATCCTGGTAAGCTGCACCTGCGCTTCCGTTGCTTCCGCATATTTCAGGACATTGTTTAAAAGCTCCTGGACGACGCGGTAAAGTACGATTTCAATGGACGAGTCCAGGCGCTGTTCGAAGCCAAAGTCCTGCATCGTCACCTTCAATTGTCCGGATGCGCTGATCCCTTCGCAGAAATCGCTCAGGGCTTCGATCAGGCCAAACCTGACCAATGTTTCGGGCATCATGCTGTGTGCTACGCGGCGCATTTCGCTGATTGCGCTATCCAGTTGTGTGATTGCCCGGGTAAAGGTCATTGCACTTTCCTCGGGAAGAATTACATTTCCTTTCACGGAATTTAAAGTTAATTTGATACCAGATAATAATCCGCCGAGACCGTCATGCAAGTCCCTGGCTACTCGGGTGCGTTCCTCTTCCTGGCCCTTCAAAATTGAGTTTGTGGCCACAAGCTGTTTTTCCTGTTGTAATTGTAAAACCTCTTGTTCGGCGATCCTTTTTCGGATTGCAATGTTCCTGTAAACCAAAACCGCTATAATAATGAATACGACAAATCCTGCTATAAGACTATAAATTAATGTGTTACGTGTTTGTTTTTCTTTTTCCAAGGTGACAATCTGCTTTTCTTTTTGGGCCGTCAAATATTTGGTGTCCAGCTCCTGCAATTGTTTCTGAATGTCGAGCCCCTGGATTGAATCATTCATCATGTTGTATTTCATCAGATAATCATAGGCGCCTTTGTAGTTGTTCTCGCGGGCCAGATCTGTTGCGTAATCCTCATATAATTCCACCAAATGGTCCGTCATTTGATTCGCTTCCGCAATTTTGAGGGCTTCCCTGGTGTATTTGGCAGAAAGCGCAGTGTCGTTATAATCTTCCGCGACGAACATCAGCGCTCTCAGACATTCCATTTCCAGAAACACATTGCCCGTTTTTCTTGCCAGCGTCAATCCTTTTTCTCCATATTCCCGGGCAACGTCCAACTTTTTCAGTCCGCGGTTTACCCGGCAAAGCCCACCGTAAGCCTGCACGATAAAAATGTCCGATTTGATTTTTTGTGCCACAGCAAGCCCCTCAGTATAAACCGCCAATCCTTCTTTATATCGTTTCAAATTGAAATAATTGCCGCCAATGTTGGTAAGAATGTCGGCCAGTTGCAGGCTATCCTTCATAGGGCGGGCGAGCTGCAAGGCTTTTTGTTTGTATACCAATGATTTTTTAAAAAGATTGGCATGCTCAAATGCGGAACCGATGCTGATGTAAAGCCTTGGCAAAAATTCTTTCATTCCCAGCTTTTCAAACTGGTCTACCGAGCGTTGGTAATATTTGATGGCCTCGGTGAAATTGCCCATGTAAACGTGGCTGGTGGCAATGTTGGCCAGGCTCTTACCAACGTTCACCTGGTGTTTCATGTCCGTGGCAATTTCCAGGCTCTCTTTATTCAGTTTAAGCCCCTGTTCAAATTTCCCTTGCAGGTTCAGTATATACGTATAGTTTGAGCGGAATTTGAACTTCCCCATTTTATACTCGAGCTTCTGGCTTAATGCTTCTGCTTTCAGATAATATTTGCCGGCGCTGTCAATGTTCTGGTTTTCGAGCAGGTTGCCATATTCAATGTAAGCCAGCGCCCGGTTTGTATCCTCCTTACTCTCGCTGATCTTCTTCAAAATTGAATTCGCATCGCCGGTTTGGGCATTTGCATGTGCATAAATAAAAATGAGTAAGGCCGTCGTAAAAACTAATTTCATCGATTGCAGAGGAGTTTTGACTTGAAAATTACGGGTGTAAAATTCTTAAATAAAACCTTTCAATAATATCCTGTAAAAGCATGATTTTTCGAAAATCCTACTTTCAGAGGATTGATTGCCGCGCTGCTACGGATCTACCTTTGTTGAGTCAAAAAGGACAATTTATAATATCTATTTATTGAATATTTAATCAAAACAGCCATGAAAAAGATTTTTCTGATTCTATTCCTGAGTACATTATTTTTTGCCTGCAAGAAGGACAAAGACAAAGATCCTGCGCCTGAACTGGCCGCGCAGGTGGCGGGCACATACAAGGTTACAGAGTTGAATGTCGACGGGGTTAAAAGGCCTTTGAATGGATCATTAATTACAGTTCACCTGGATAAGTTTTCCGCCGAAGTTGTGACCGCAAAGATGAAGGCAAAGGTGGATGGCGTTTCTGAGCCGGACGAAGATCTGGGAACATTAAACCTGAAAAATTCCGGAAGCACAGGGATCGACATTTACGAAGGAACCGAAAAAGTGGGAAGTGTAAAATCCAATAAGCTGAACATTTTCGTGGTTTTTGAAGGCCAGGACATTGAGATGATCGCTGACAAGCAATAGTTTGTTTTTGTATTATTCAATTGAAGAAATCTGTTTCGAATAAGCCTCGAACGGCACGGTAGGAATATATCCTTTTGCGCCGTTTTCTGTTTCTACCCTGAATCCTTTTGCCATTTCACCCAATATCCTTACCAACGTATTAGCGGGCAGCGAAGCGATCTGCCCGGACTTTTCAAATTGGGGAGAAACATATAAATTGGCTTTACGCCGAATGTGGACCGTATCGCCCAGCCAGCGTGACCGCTCGGGCAAGCCTGGGATTTTTTCTTTACGATTATCGATAAATGGTAACGGATTAACGGCCCCTGAGCCACGTGCATAGATCCCAAAATGTAAATGCGGCGCCGTTGTGATTGCATTACCCGTATTTCCAACCAATCCAAGTGTATCTCCAACGATCACCCGCTGGCCAACTGAAACCATTTGACTGTCCAAATGTGCATAGTATAGAGAATAGGAGCTGCTCACGGATGAAAGAAACACAACCTTCCCACCCAGATTATTGGTGCCTGTTTGCGTCACAAAGCCATTTTGCGCTGCAATAACAGGTGTTCCGCGTTTGGCCCGGATATCAATTCCTTCATGTGACCGCACCCCACCATCGCGGTCCGCACCCCAGAAACTAATCACGGATGACATGCTATGTCCGGAAACCGGGAAGCCTAATGCCGGTTCGGTGGTGAGGGAGAGTGACACAGCCGTTTGTTCATTCAGGCCGGTTTGCAGGCGCAGGAGTAATGTGTCGGAGTCGTCGTTTGTGTAGGTTAATGTTTGTGTTTTATCGCTGATGTAGTCGAGTCGCTGCGGCTTTCCGTTGCGCTTGATTTTATAGAGTTCCATAAAGAAATGGGCAGATGTGTCGCCCTCTTCACGGGTAGGCGCTATAACCAGTCTTCGCCCTTCAGGAACCTTCAACAGGATCGCCTGCGCCGGCACGGAATCACCCAGAAAAAACCGCTCCTGATAAGGTGCAAGTGAAAATACCGAATCATTCAACACAGCCTCACCAACTCTGAACCACGTTTGGCCCGCGGCGGTCTTCTCCATTTTAGCCTTATAGAGTTCCTTCTCATAATGTTCCCGCGGCGTCACCGGAAACCAATGTGAAACCGGCACAGGCTTACAGGAAACGGCAAAACCCACAACCAAAACCACAATCAAAAGCCGAACCAAGTATTTCATCTGAACAAATTATTAACCTTTTACCGATAGTTAACAAATTCATGCCATTGGGAGAATGGTTTGGGTGCTAGTGAGGTGAAAGATATACTTTACCAACGTTTAAATTTTTACACTATCATCTGACTACTATGAAAAACTACAATGGATTGGTGAATGCCATTCAGACGACGCACACAACTCTTCAACAAAATGCTGTCAAAGCGATTAACAAGCATGTTACGCTTAAAAATTGGCTGGTCGGCTTTTATATTGTAGAGTTTGAACAGAATGGAGAAGACCGGGCTAAGTATGGAGATAAGTTGCTCCAAAGGCTTGCTGATTCTCTGGGACAGAATGCTTTTTCAGCCCGAAACCTGCGACTTTGCAGACAATTTTACTTGCTATATCCTGACATTTCAAGAATCGTGGACCAGCAATTAAAACAGCTTGGAATAAAGGGCTCTTCAATTTGGCAATTGCCGATTGCCAAATTATCAGGTGCTGATAATGAATTAGTTGAAATTGTGGAAGCCAATGTCGCGCAAGACAGCGACACAAGTTGTGATATTCAATTCGAGCAAGAGAAGCTTATTGGAAATCTATCTTACACGCATCTTGTTCAGTTGTTTCCAATTGGTTCAGCAGAAAAACGCGCTTTCTACGAATCCGAATGCATTAAAGGTAATTGGAGCGTGAGTGAGTTGAAGCGGCAGATTAATACGCTTTATTTTGAGCGTTCAGGATTGAGCGTTGACACACAGAAGCTCCGTTTGCATGTGAATGAAACTTCGGAAAAAGCAAATCTGGCTGATCTCATTAAATCACCATTTACATTTGAATTTCTAGGGTTGAAAGCCAAGGAAGTAGTTTATGAGAATGATCTGCAACAAGCGCTGATTGATAATCTGGAAGAATTTTTAATAGAACTTGGCCATGGATTTTGCTTTGAAGCGAAACAAAAACGCATTACGATGGGCGGAGAATATTTCTTCATCGATCTGGTTTTTTATCACCGCATTCTGAAATGCCATGTGTTGGTGGAGTTGAAAACAAAAGAGGCCAAGCACGAGCATATCGGGCAGCTAAAAACATATATTAACTATTATAAAAAAGAGGTCATGCAGCCGAGTGACAATCCGCCCGTCGGACTGTTGCTTGTTACGGACCAGAATAAAGCGCTGATCGAATATGCGGTTGCAGACAGCGATATGCCGCTGTTTGTGAGCAAATATATCGTAGAGCTGCCGACCAAAGAGGAACTGGAAACATTTATTAAGAGAGAACTGGCTCAGTTGTGAGTTTATGCAATCCGCTTGTAAATGGTTTCTGTGGCTTTGTCTTCCTGGCCTTCCGGGGAAATGTTGTAGGCTGTGATGATGAGGGTTTCGTTGTCTGTGAGCCCGACTACGGTTCGCCAGCCCCAGGGTTCGGGGATTTCGGGGCCACCGTAACTGCCTAAGGCGGAAAAGCCGGATGCTGAAGGGGCGCCGCTGGATAACATGATGCCGGTGCCCATGTGGAAACTGTCGATCCAGGCGGATTGGAAATTGTTGTTTGGGATGTCGTAGCCGTAGATTGCTATGCCTTCGAAGGACTTTTCGCTTAGTGATCCTTTGTATTCGTGCATGAGAAACCTGCCGCCTAATATGGAGCGGATCGTTCCTTCCATCGGGGATTCATCTGCTACAACGCCTGGCTCGAACCAGGTTTTGGTGGTGCCTTTCCAGGTTCCAATTAGTGATTGCAGTTGGTTATGGACGCCTGATTCCAGGGATGTTTCGAATTTTGATTTGCTCATGATTTTTGATTTTTAGCCACGGATACACGGATTTACACGAATAGCATTGGATTAGAAAGCTGTAAGTTCATTTACATCCGGCCTCGCTCATATTCCTATAATACTATTGTTTATTACAAAAGTAAGATTATCATTTTAAAATGCATGGCTTTTAAAATCAACAAATAGGGGCATTTGAGACAAAATAATATTATATTGTCGCACACTTTGCCTTTAAATCGCTATAACAATGATACAGTTAGGTCTTTTGATTACAAATAAGCATCGTTTGCTAAGTGTAGCGGCAATCCTGGATGTTTTCGAATCGGCAAATATGTTTTACGAGCGGGAGAACGGCGCTCCTTTTTTCAATATTAATCTTTTTTCTCCTGAAACTTATCCTAGCCAGTTCTATGGGGCTTATGAGATCAGTTCGGTCACCGCAGCGCCGCAGCAAAATCTGATTTTGGTGCCGGCATTCGGTGCGGGAGACTTGAAAATTTCCATAGCAAAAAATCAAATCTGCATTCCCTGGCTTTGGGAGCAATATCAGAATGGGGCCGAGATCGCAAGCTTTTGTACAGGTGCCTTTTTACTCGCTGCTGCCGGCTTACTGAATGGAAAAGAAGCCACAACGCACATTGATGCCGCTATGGCATTGGCTTCAAACTTCCCGGACGTAATCATGAAAAGTGATGCGGTTGTAACGGACGACAAGGGAATCTATACCAGTGGCGGCGCAACCAGCAGCTTTCATTTAATGCTTTATTTAATCCAGCGATTTTGCGGAAAAGAACTTACGCTGCGCACGGCGAAAATGTTTGCCATTGATATGGACCGGGAGCAGCAAACGTATTTCGGAACATTCTCACCTTCTTCGGACCATGGAGACGGTTTGGTGAATATGGCGCAGCAAAAAATTGAAAAGGAGTATCAGGAAGGAAGCACAATTGAAGCTTTGATTCAGGATATTCCGGCCAGCAGGCGAAATGTGGTGCGGCGTTTTAAGCAGGCAGTTGGTGTTACGCCAATCGAATATTTGCAAAGGACGCGCATTGAAGCCGCAAAAAAACTGCTGGCACAAACTGACCAGAGCGTTTTGGAAGTCATGCTGAACTCCGGTTACAATGATCTGAAATCGTTTCGACAGTTGTTCAAAAAAAGCACAGGCGTTACGCCGAAAGAATACCGGGACAAATTCAACATTGCAAAGCTCGATGGAAGCCGCATGGCAAATCGTGGGACAGCGCATTATTTGAATTAAATAAAAAACGCCTGGAATTAACTTTAATGTTGAATTCCAGGCGCGCATAGTCATGTTGGCATGCTCAATGCACCTTTGCCACTTTGCGGAATGTGCTTTGATTTCCCTGTTTCACCTCGATGATATAAGCACCAACCGGCAACTGCGTGAGGTTGAGTTTGTGCGAGAGCTTATTTGCAGGCTTCTGCACCAGGTTATTTTTATATAGTTTTCCTGATTTTGCATCAAAAACCTTTACTTCAACATCTGCGCTGTTCTCATTTGCCAGTTCAACGTTTACAAAGTCTGTTGCCGGATTTGGGAAGACATTAACATCTTCATGCAACGGCAATTCTCCGTTTAATTCGGCAGCCGTCGCTGCTGTCCGTGCATTGGGCGCGCTGGAAGCGATGACGAAAATGGGCGTTTCCGTAACTGTAACCGTTACTTTCCCATCTACAATGCCTTTTTCCTGCATTGCCATATAATCGCTTCCTGCGGTTGGGGTATATATTTTTGCAATACCAGGTTCTCCCAGATCAAGGGTGTATTCGGCTGTGCGGCCTACTTCATCCGGGATAGCAAGGATAAACAGCGACTTCCCATTCAGCTCATAGCGATCCACAACCGGGTCAGCGTGAATGGTTTCCTTGTAAACGTAATCGCCGAAAAGGTTTTTAGTTTGGATAAAAAAATCAGAAACCGGCCTGCGCGACAGATCATCATTCAACAACCCGGAAGTCCCGAACATCCAGTCCCAGGCAGGGTTATCGTCATACATTTGAAAGTAAAAAACCTTTTCAATTCCATGACGGGCGGAAAACAGTGAAGTGCGCAAAATCCAGTCTGCCTGAGTCTGTTTAGGCGATTTGTCACCAATTGGGATGACTTTCAAAGGGCTGGTCTGTGCGAGGTCATAACCTGCTTCTGTAATCCAAACCGGCATATCCTGCGAAATTTCTTTGGATGTTTTTACAAAATTATCGAGCATAAAGTGCGCGACACCAACCTCAGGCGCGACGCCGCGACCGGATGTTCCACTTTGGTTTGAAGAAGCATCATCTGTATAAAGGTGGAAATTGACGATATCCCAGCAGAGATTCAAGCTCCCGTCGGGCCGGTAACCTCTGAATTCCTTGCACCAGTCGACCATTCCTTTCAGATAATCAGGGCCCGTGACCATTCCTGCAATCACGACTTTCATATTCGGATCAGCGTTTTTGACGCCTACTCCTGCTCCCATTGTATTTTTATGACCATCATAAAAAGCGGAAATGTTGGCTGCATATTCACGAGCGGTCTGGTAACCTTTTCTGCCTTTCCACCATTTGTCACGCTCATTGTCACATTCAATGTATTTGATCAGGTCCAGACCGATTTTTACTGTGTTGGCATAGTCGCCGTGCCATCTTGGAATCGTGTCTACTTTCAATAATGACGGATCAACATTCACATTACTGCCATAGCGCGCCACATACTGGAACGCAACTCTGGCCTGCTCAATGTAGGAAAGCGGATCTTTGAAATCCTTTCCGTAACGGACCGGCACGTTCTCCGAATCCCTTTCGCCTTCCGGGTAAGAGGCTAACATCCAGCCTGGGAGCGTCTTCAAGCACGCTAAAACTTCGATATTCTCCTGTTTTAATCTTTCATAAATCAGGTCATAATTCCAGCTTCCGCTTAATGTTGGATTGTAAGAAAATACGCCTTCTCTTGATTCCAGTTTTTCCCAATCCATATAATGTCTGAAACCGGAAAAGCTCTTGGCTGCATTCACTTTTGCTTCAACAAGTGACTCGGTATGCGCTCCATCCTGGAAATTCCATTCATATCCATTAATACCCAACATATCCTTTAACCTGATATTCTTCGTGCGTCCGGGCGCATTGGGAGGCGGCGCCGGCGTGTAACTTCCATATAGTTCAAGCTCAGTGGGAAGCAGGTTTGGAATGGTCAAAACCAGATAGCGAATGTTCGAAACGGGAGTATCCAGTGTGAATTGCGTGTTTGAGGCCCTGTCAGGATAAGGTCCTACCCAGCCATTATAAACCGAGCCCGTAAATGTTGCTACCTGAGTGCGGTTCCATTGGTCATCAATAACAGATAAAATGAACGGCTGATTTTCCGTAGAACCTGTATAATCGAAGAATCTGACACTTTCCAAAGTGATTTGCTCTCCATCTTTCAGCGGATAATAGGCGTCATAATAATCAATGGCCTTTCCCCAGCCGGTGAGGACATCCGCCTGCGTATTGCCGTCAAAGAGCCCTTCGAGTCCATTGGCCGCGTTTGTCAGCTGATACCAGCGTTTCGGGTCGAGTATGATTTTAGCTCCGGCAATGGGGTTGGCAGGAGTGGATTGCTCCGTAACTGTCAAGATTCTGCTTACGTTTTCAGCTAGCAAATAATGTTCACTTGCCGACTGTGAAGCAGTTATCGTAGTTTGTCCGGCGCCTACAAGCGTGGCCTTCCAGATGCCAGTTGCATTGGAAACGGTTGCTACTGCGGTGTTGGAAGAAAAGAATGTTATTGGCGATTCGTTGTTATTGCTGGTTGCAGTCAGGTTAAATGTCCCTTCCTCCAAGCCTTTGGTGCCAATTTCGTTAAATGTGATTGTCGATTGTTCCTGAACAGAACCTGTTGAAATCTCAAACCAATTGAGGTTAAATGCCCCGCGATTTGCATAAATGCGTAAGATTTGGCTGCCCGCCGGAAGGTTAACTGTCGTGCGGATGGTGCTGTAATTATTCCAGCCTCCGGTTTGCGGAACATTTACATTTCCCAGGACAACGCCAGCCCCATTTTTTATTTCAATATTGCCATTTCCGTAACTATTCGAAACCCGAAAACCAATGGTGTAAGTCCCTGATGTAGCGATTTTTACATTGTAATCAAGCCAATCGCTGTCGTCAATATACGTTACTGTTGAGCCGCCGTCGGTGTCGGTAGTTTCTTCCGTCCTTACGTCGCTTGCCAGGTCAAATGTTTCGGCCTCCATTCTGCCGGTGAGCGGCCTTGACGCCTTGGCTTCGAACCAATTGAAGTTCCAGCCGCTGTGTAACGACTGGATTTTTAATGTTTCATTTCCTGCGGGCAGTGCTGCAAGCATATGAACAGTCCGCCAGCCCTGCATACCGCCTGTTTGAGGCACCGTAATGCGGCCTAATTCTGTCCCATCGCTCTTTTTGATTGCAAAAGACGCTTCGGGAGTGTAACCATTTGCCACACGGTAACTTAATGTGTAAATGCCTGATTCAGGAGAGTTTACGTTATATTCCATCCAGCTGTCGTCCTGGATCCAGCCTACATTTTCGCCGCCGCCCTCATCTGTGGTGGCTTCGGTGCCAATGTTGTTGGAAGCATCAAAACTTTCGGCCTGAATTCTTGCGGGTAATGCTACGCCAATGGCGGGTTCGCCCTGGGGAATAAGCTCAAACCAGTTTAAATTGAAGGAACCCTGCGGCGTTGCGAGGTGAATGACCTGACTTCCGGCCGGTAAGGTGAGCTGTGTGGAGATCGTCGCCCAGTTTTGCCAGCCGCCTGTTTGTGGCACATTCAGTTGCCCTAATAATGTTCCGCCAGCGTTTTTGATTTCAATTACGCCGGAGCCGTAACTATTGGCAATCCGGAAATTGGCCGTGTAAGTGCCGCCTGTCAGTTTAATGTTGTAGTCCAAAAAGTCGCCATCGTCAATGTAACCGACATTCAGGTTCCCGTCTGTATCAGCGGTCGTTTCTGTCCGGACGTCGCTAACAGCATCAAAATCCTCCGCTTCGATCCTCGTGGACACATTGCGCGATGCAGCAGCTTCAAACCAATTAAAATTGAAGCCGCCTTTTTCTGCAAATACTCTTAATGTTTGATTGCCTTGTGGGAGCAATGCTACAAAGCTGATGGTGGCATAGTTTTGCATTCCACCGGTCTGCGGCAAAATCCTTTGACCCAGATTATCACCATTAGCAGATTTTAGGGTAAGGGTAGCCTCCGGGCTATATCCATTAGCAATCCTGAAACGAAATGTATAGTAGCCTGTAACAGAAGCATTAACGTTGTAATCCATCCAGCTACCATCCTGGATCCAGCCAACATTTCGGCCGCCATCTGCGTCCCCGGTTTCCTCAGTGTCAACCGAGTTCATCGCGGTGTAGTCTTCTGCTTCTATCCTTCCGGGAAGGGATTGATAGGATTGTGACTGACAGATAAAAGAGGTGAATAAGAGATAAGCGAGTAAAAGTTCTTTCATTCCTGAGGGGTATAATTTTCCCCGGAAGATACAATTTGTTTGAATTAGTTTATGTAGGGCGTAGAAAGTTTTCTAGGTGGTTTAAGCCACAACTTCCAGCAGATAAAATCCATAAGGTTCCAGCACCAAAAATTCGGCATCGTTCCCAGGCTCCAAATAAATTTCACGCCAGTAATCGTACAATTTTTCGGGAGCCAAGCCATTATACCGGAATGAGTGCCAGGTCAGGTATGCGCTTTCACTGCTGTAATTAAAAATGCAATAAAGTGCCTTTTCCCGGCCATTTCGGACAAACCCTGCAATGTGAATGTTGTGTCTGGGCAGCCACCGCGTATTTTTTGTATCTGAGACTACATCGAGGCTTTTTCTGATCGCCAGCAATTTTTTTGTTCCTGAAAAAATCCTGTTTTCAATCATGCTTTCCTGTTGATCTGCAAAAGAAACCATTGGAAGCCCACCAAGGAAGAAGCTGTTCGCTTGCATCAGCAGAATCCGTTGAATAGCTGTGCTGATCTGCATTTCGCTTTTGTCCTTAATCGCTTGATCCAGACCAGATAGGGATGCTAATGTAACATTCTTATCAGCGTTCGAAATTGTATAATTGATCCAGGTTGTGCCAAAGGGTTTTTCGTATAAAAATGTTTCTGCCTCAATCATCTCGGCAACCTGACCCGAGGCTAACGCATCCCATTGCAGGGACATTTGCGTATCATTATAAACAAAATCACATTCTTTGGCCAGATATCGGGCCTCACCAAAAAACTTCATGGCATCCTCCGGCGAAGCGGATGCTGTCACCCCCAGGGCCATTCCAGGTGCTGTGACTTGCAGGCATTGTTTGATTAATTGGAGAATAGTATGAAACTGTGACTGAACTTCCTGGAAATCAGAAGCATTAATCACCAATATATCAACACCGATATTGGCATTGAAAAGAATGTCCTTCAACAAATTTACCAATGCCGCAGGCTTTGACTTTTCCGTGTCATTTTGGACGAGATCAAGCATCAGATACAAGCCATGTTGGTGCATTATGGCCCTCAAATCATCAGGATCAACCTGAATGTTTGCTAAGTGCAGCACATTTATTCCCAAATCATTGAAAAAAGGAAGGTTGTCCCTTAGGACATCGAAATCTGCATTGAAACGAGCTTCCATAAGACTCATTCCAGCCAATTCATTGCTCAGATACCAATTTTCCGGCTTTTTATTATCGCGATCCTTTAAATCCTGGGGCCTGCTCAAATGTGAGGAAATGAGCACTTCGATCAGCTTTGTAAAATTGGCGCTGAAATCGGGATGGTCGTTGTATAATTGTGTGTATAAGTCACGAATTTCAGCGGCATGCAAGACAAGTTTTGTATAAAATTTCTTATCTGCATCCGCAATGTCAAGGTTATTATTTTGCACAGCGTCAAAAAGCGCCGTTACGATTTGATTGTTATCCATGATTCTAAAAATTAAGCCACTTCACTCCGGACTGATATTGAATGACAGAACTGTAATAGGAGTAGATGAGACTTATTGCGGCGATGCCGCGGCTTAATTAAAAGCGGGAATGTCGGGTTCTCCGCCTGGCTCGCGCAACGGTTCAACCTCGGGGATAACCGGCTCAACGGGCGGCAGTTCAGGCTCCGGAGAAATTGGCGGCGTTTCAGGATCTCGCTCAAATGGCGGCGTTTCTTCCGGCGCATCCGGCGAAGGCACTCCGGGACGCGGATCAAAAGGTGGCGTCTCCCGCGGATCAGAAGGATCATTCGCAATACCCGACCCGTCCCAGTATTCAGAAGCTATTTGGTAAATATCCATGGTTTCAAACGTTTGTTGTGTAGTAGAAATGTAAACACGCAAGTTACAATAACTGTGCCGGGCAACGGGTGCCGGGCACCGCGTGCCGGGCACTAAATGCACGGCAAAGCATAGACGGCAACTTTATCCTGGATCGGGTTTAGGGTTGGCTGGAAAGTTTTGCCTGTTTTGGAAAGTTTTTGGCTGTTTTGGAATTATTTATTCCTTTGCTTTGTAATGTACGCACTGTGCAGTTTATTAATATATTCAAATTTATCTATATATCTTAAATCATGGAGGTCAGGAGAGTGGAGCGGATATCGAAAGCGTTGAGCGACCCCAGCCGTATTCTTATATTACAGGAGTTGCGCCAAAAAGAAGACTGTTTGTATTGTCACGAGATTTCAGAATTCATTGACTTAACCCAGCCTTCAATTTCTCATCATGTAAAGCAGCTGGCAGATGCAGATCTGATCGTTGTAGAAAAAGAAGGAAGAAACGTGAAGTACAAATTGAATAAAGAGGTTCTCAATGAATACGTTCAGTTTTTGAACAAATTAAAAATCTGAGTTTTTTTACCCGAATACATCGAAACATTTCGATATATAAATAAGTAACCCACGTTTACATCTATTACCCAGATTTCCCAAGTCTAACCAACTTCGTTTCCAAAACTTGGGAAATCTGAATCAGCCAGGAAAAATAAAAAACTATTAACTAATACATCGAAATATTTAAATTAATCTATAAATGGAAAAGACCATACAATCTGCCAAAATTATATCGGGCCTGATCATTACAGGCGTGATATTGCTATCCGTATTCTTCAAAGGATACACATCAGAAAAGGTTACGCCCGCCGAAAAACCAGCCGCCACCGCCCAGCCAACCGGCGTTCCCGTTGACGGTCAGGTGCTTCATGCTGAATCACTTGATGAGGCCATGACCGTTTCAGGAACGCTCATGGCCTATCAGGAAGTTAGTATTTCAAGCGAACTTAACCGCAAAGTCGTTGCGGTGCATGCCAGGGAAGGGAAATTCATTCACGCAGGAACTTTGCTTTTCAAGCTTGACGACGCCGATCTGCTTGCTGAACTGGAACAGTTGAAACAACAGGAAAAATTGGTTTTACTTAACGAAAGAAGACTTAAAGATCTGATTGACAGAGAAGCAGCTATTCAGCAAGATTATGATCAGGCATTTACGAACCTGAAAGTGCTGCAAGCGAAAATCGACCAATTGAAAGTAATGATCGCCAAAACCAGCATCCGCGCTCCGTTTAGCGGTTACCTGGGCATTGTGAATGTCTACACCGGCGCTTTTGTAACGCCCGGAAGTCCGCTGGCACTGCTTACCGATAACAGCCGACTGAAAATAGACTTTGCGGTTCCAGAAAAACACGCGAACACATTGAAAACGGGTGATGAAGTGCAATACAATGTTGAATCCAATGATAAAAATTACAAAGGCCGGATCGTAGCGCATGAAGCCGGATTGGATCAAAAAACCAAAACATTACTCATGCGGGCCGTAACTGATAATAAGGGTGGACAGCTGTTGCCAGGTCAGAGCGCGCGGTTAACATTGCGTTTAGCCAACACCGGTAATGCATTAATGGTCCCCAATCAGGCCCTGATCCCATCATCGAAAGGTTACAGCGTGTATGTCGCCAATGCAGGCAAGGCAGGTTTCAAATCCATCGAAGTCGGCGAGCGCAGCGCTTATTCTGTGCATGTTACCAAGGGACTTTCTCCCGGCGACACCATTATTACCAGCAACATGCTGCGATTAACACCAGGTTCGGCCATTCAGTTGGTTTCAGTTAAATAAAAATCTATTAGTCATGAGTGCTATTTCACAAGTAAGTATTTCCCGGCCGGTTTTGGCCGGGGTAATGTCCGTACTGCTTATACTTTTCGGGATTGTTGGTTACACATTTTTGGGAACGCGGGAATATCCCGTGACAGATTCGCCGATTGTAATGGTAACCACGGTTTATCCCGGTGCGAGTGCCGATATTATTGCTTCCCAGGTTACCAAACCATTGGAAGAGGCCATCGCCGAAGCAAACGGAATCCGTTCAGTATCATCCACTTCCCGCGAGCAGGTCAGCATTATCACCGTCGAATTTGAACTGAATGCAGATCTTGAAGCGGCCGCCAACGATGTACGGGACAAGGTTTCAAAATCCCGTCAGCAATTACCAACTGACATTGAGCCGACGATTGTAGAAAAGGCCGGTCCTGCGGATTTCCTGGTTTTTCTAACCGTTCAAAGTAAGACAAAAACGCTGGAAGATGTCACCGATTTTGTTAATATCAACATTAAGGAAAGGCTGCAATCCATCCCGGGCGTTAGGTTGGTTGACTCCTACGCAGGCAGAAAACGCGCCATGCGACTGAGAATGGATCCTGTGAAATTGGCTTCCTATGGGCTTACGCCAACGGACATTCAAGCCGCATTACAACGTGAAAACGTGGATTTGCCCAGCGGTCGTATTGAAGGCGAAAACACAGAAGTAACATTGCGGACGCAGGGAAGATTGGTTACGGAAGATGATTTTAACAACATGATCCTGCGTGAGAGTGATGGCGCCATTGTGCGGTTCAAAGATGTGGGACAAGCCGTAATGTCGTCTCAGAACGAGCGTACGGCCATGATCGTCTACAATGGCAAAACGGCTGCATATGGGGTCGGGACGGGCGTAAGTCCGCAACGTGGCGCCAACTCGCTGGCCATTGTAGATGAGTTTAAAAATCGTTTTGAAGAAATTAAAAAAAAACAGCTCCAAAAGAATACGAAATTGCCCTTGGTAAAGACTTTACTGTTCCCGTAAGAAACTCATTATCAGAAGTTGAAGAGACATTATTGCTCGCCTTCGCATTGGTCTCCCTGATTATATTCGTCTTTCTTAGAGACTGGCGAAGCACAGTAATCCCGCTGCTGGCCATTCCGGTTTCGATCATTTCGGCTTTCTTTATCATGTACATCGCCGATTTTTCAATCAATGTGCTGACGCTCTTAGGATTAGTCCTGGCGATCGGGCTCGTCGTCGATGATGCGATTATTGTTTTGGAAAATATTTATAGCAAAGTAGAAGAGGGGATGTCGCCTATTGAGGCGGCGCGGGAGGGCTCCAATGAGATATACTTCGCGGTGATTTCTACTACCATTACACTCGTTGCAGTGTTCCTGCCGATCCTCTTTCTAGGCGGTCTGACCGGTCGTTTATTCAAAGAATTTGCCATTGTCGTCGCAGGCTCAGTGACCGTTTCAGCATTCGTCGCGCTTACTTTGACCCCGATGATGAGTGCTTATCTGCTCAAATCGGGCACTTCGCACAATTGGCTTTACAAAAAGACAGAGCCTTGGTTTGTATCCATGAACAATGCCTATGCAAGATCGCTCTCTGCATTTATGAAAGTGCGTTGGCTGGGTATCGTGCTGCTTTTGGTGTCATTTGGTGTTGCATTCTGGCTTGCTCCCAAACTTCCTTCTGAGCTCGCACCGCTGGAAGACAGGTCAATGGTCGGACTTGCAGTAATGGCTCCCGAAGGCACCTCGTATGAAAGTATGGAGCAGAGCATGAAGGAAATTGGCAATTTTGTGAGTGATTCCATTCCCGATCTCAACCAGGAACGCACCTATACGGCGGTTGCAGCGGCGGGGGGAACATTGGCGCAGCCGGTTAATGGCGGTTTTCAATGGATTTTTCTCAAAGAACCAAAGGATCGGAAGAGCGGATTGACACAGCAGCAGATCTTTATGAAGCTCGTTGGTGCCTCGCAGAAATTCAGAAATGTGCTGATCATTCCCATTCAGTTGCCGACTATCGGAGGTTACGGCAATACGCAGCCTGTTCAATATGTCGTGCAAGCGCCTGATCTAAAAGCGCTTATCGATATTATGCCTAAGTTAATGGGAGAGGTAAGCGGCAATAAAAAACTGGTTTTTGCAGACGCGGATTTCAAGATCAACCGCCCCGAAATCAGCATTAGCATTGACCGTCAACGTGCCGCCCAGCTGGGCATTTCTACCCAAGCCATCGGCCAAACATTGCAACTTGCGCTGAGCAGCAGAAGATATGGTTACTTTATCCACAACGACCGCCAATATGAGGTCATCGGCCAGCTCGACCGGGAAGACCGATCGGCTCCTTATGATTTGAAATCGCTGTATTTGAAGTCAGGAAGTGGGCAAATGGTGTCTTTGGATAACCTCACCAAGCAAAATGAAGGCATTAGTCCTCCTGCCATTTACCGTTACAACCAATCTTACAGCGCGACTATTTCCGCGACGCCCGCTGCGGGAGTTAGTTTGGGAGAAGCTATTCAGGAGTTGGATAAAATCACGTCCAAAGAGCTTCCCAAGGGTTTCAGCACCGCATTGGCAGGACAAAGCCGGGATTATTCTGAAAGCAGTTCGAGCCTGATATTCGCATTCATTTTCGCCATTGTGCTGATCTATCTGGTTTTGGCCGCCCAATTTGAAAGTCTGGTAGATCCGTTTATCATTCTTCTGACCGTTCCGATGGCGTTAACCGGCGCATTGCTAAGCCTTTGGTTTACAGATCAAACAGTAAATATTTTTAGCCAGATCGGGATCATTATGCTCATTGGCCTGATCACCAAAAACGGGATTCTGATCGTAGAGTTTGCCAACCAGAGTAAGGAAAGTGGAACATCAACATTTGAGGCTGCCAAAATTGCAGCTGTAAGCAGGTTCCGCCCGATCCTGATGACGACGCTTGCCATGATTTTTGGAACATTACCCATTGCATTATCGCTCGGAACAGCGTCCGGAAGTCGCCAGTCATTGGGCATTGTGGTTGTGGGAGGCTTAATCTTCGCGGGAGTTTTGACTCTTTATGTGATTCCTTCGATCTATTCCTATCTGTCCAGACCGCACAAAAAGCGCAAGGAAGATGGAAACGCGCCAGTTGTAGAAGAGGCCTTGGAACACACACATTAATCCTTTAAGGAATACTAATACCACATTTCAATCATGAAAAAGTTATTTTTAAATCAATATATCAGGTCGGCAAAAGCATTAAGCATTGCATTGCTAATGAGTCCGTTACTATCCTTTGGGCAGGCGGAACCGCTCTCTTTGCAAAAAGCCATCGAACTTGCGCAAAGCCGGAACCGAGATTTACGAATCGATTCGATGAATATTTACAAAGCCAAGCAACAGACCGCCATTACGCGCGGTTTGTTGATGCCCAACATTAGTTTGACCGGCCAGTTCCAGCATTATTTTCAAAAGCCGGTTTTTTTCGGGCTCAATGGAAACGCCGGCAACTCTGAAAGGATTGGTTACGCAAGGTTCGGTGGCGAAGACATTGGCGCGGCGCAAGTTTCTCTGATTCAGCCCGTTTACAATTCAGGCGCAAAACATGAGATCCAACGCAGACGATTGTTGGAAAAACAAAGTCAGCTTTCATTCCGGCAACGCGAAGTAGATGTTGTGGCGCAGGTTAAGCAAAATTACGTTCAGCTGCTGGTTTTGAATGAAAGGTTGAAACTGCAAAAGGAAAGTATTATCAGAAATCAAAAAGCATTGAATGATTCACGTTCGCTTCTTGCACAAGGGCGGGCATTGCGGGTGGACACATTACGTGCATATACATCTGTTAAAAACCTCGAACCTGATGTACTAAGGCTTACCTATGCCTTACAAATCAGCCAGCAGCAACTAAGAGACTTGCTAGGTGACGTTTCCGAAACAGACTATGTGCTATCAGATTCGCTAGAACTCAACGCCAGCGAATCAATTCCAGCCGAAGATGGCACCTACAAATTATCCATCCAGCAGCGCCCTGACTTGCAAATTCTAACATTGAACAAAGAGATCAATGACAAGGAGATTGAATTATATAAATCTGCGCGGCTGCCGGTGGTGAGTTTTATCAGTCAATATCAAATACAAACGCAAACCAATCAATTTCGCTTTGGTAATGCTGCATATCCACCCGTTTTCTTCGCAGGCGTCCAGTTTTCAATCCCCATTTTCAGCGGAAATCAAAATGTAAACAAAATAGCATTAGGCAAAATCGAAAGACAGCAAGCCGACGTCATTTACAATAATGCCCAGGAACAACTGAAAACCGAAGTAAAACAAGTCCTGGCAAGTCTTGTAGAGACATCTGAAAGGATCAAAACCCAGCAGAATGTTTCCGAAACAGCAGAACTCAGCTATGCAATTACCAAATACAGATATGAAAAAGGCGTAGCATCAAGACTTGAACTAATCGATTCCGAATTTGCATTAACCTCCGCCAAATCAAACTATCTGGAAGCAGTTTACGATTATTTATCTTCAAAAATTGAATTAGATCGGATTACGGGAAATATAAAGGAGCAGTTATAAATTTTACTCAGCGTTAATTAGGAACAATTGGTTGTGTATTGAAGAAGAACCCCGGGTGTTGTTTGGGGTTCTTCTTTTGTTTAACCGGGGGTTAGTTTGCTGACATTGCAGATGCGTATTTTCGCTCCGGTAGAAAGTGGAAATTGCCGGTTTTTAAGTTCGTGACCTTAATAGTCTTAACTCTCCCTTCGGGATGAAATGTATAATCATAAATTTCGCCTGAGGTAATTTCTTTATGTGGATGGTAAGTATGTTGAGTTTCAGTGACCATTTTAATTAAATATGGGCTGAACTTTCCGAATATTGGAAGATACTTACCAGTGCCCGACGCCAGAAAATCTGGATTTAGAGGATAAAGATCTGGGATGGTACCGGCGTAACTATAAGTCAATTCTTTTGTTTTGTAGTTCTGTTTATCATAAAATGAAACCGACAATAGTCTTGCTTGGCCCGCAGGTTCGGCAGAGTATTTAAATTCCTGTCGTTCGTTCGGCTCAAACTTATTGAAAGCCATTACTAGTTGTTGGTTCTCATTATATTTGAATAGCGTAGTGCCGCTGAAATTATTGCCAACGCTGCTCTCCTTACACAGACCGTTCGCATCCAGTGTGTAAGTAATGGTAGTGACTTTTTTATTTGTGCTTATCTCATACTTGTTGCTTTGAATACTTTGTGCACTGTAAATATAATCTATATAGTAATTATGGCTCTCGAGCATTTCCTTTGCAAGTAGACTCCTTGGGCCGGAATAGGAAAGTTTCCGCGACCCTTCACTAATTAACTTGCTATCAGCCAATATTTTTGCATTTTTATCATCTGCATTTTGCGCTTGTTCAGCACCTGGACTTACAATCGCATCTTTCTCATTCTGGCAAGCTCCCAGCATACCGGCAATGATAATTGCCTTTGCAACGGTGGGTACATTTTGAAGTAATTTCATAGTGTTCATAATTGTGTTTGAAAATTGATTTTAAGTGGATCAAGTTATCGCGGGATTTTGCGGCAATAAAATCAAATGGCTGCGTGGTTAGCGTCATTTAATCTTCGGCGAAAGTATAAGTGGCCTGTTAACATTTGCTGACAGGCCACTTTCTTTAAATAATATGTACTACTGGCCTAACATCACCGCCTGCGGTGTGGTTGAGTATTTTCGCTCAACGTTTGATAGTATCTTACCATAGCCATCTTTTGTGATAAAATCGTATGTTGTGACATCTCCTCCCAGGTTTTTTGCAGACAGGTTATAATTGAAAACTGGGTAGGGATAAATGATCTGGCCTACAAATCCTTTATGAACAGTTTGTTTTAAGACATATCTGCTGAATTTGCCAAATATTGGCAGGTATGCACTATTTACTTCCGCAAGTCCTACTGGGTTTAAAGGATTAGCTTCAAGCGAAGTTTCGTAGACATTGCCACTACTATTGCTCTGCGCCACAAACTTACCATTGGCATGTTGGAAAATAATCTCTTTCTCTTTTTTGTCATATTGATCATAGAAAGTGATCTTGCTTAGAGATTTTCCCTGCAGGCTGTTGTCCGCATCTTGTTCGTATTCAAAAACCTGGCGCAACTTAGGAAGGGATTTATGATACACCAAGCTAAGTTGGTTCACTTCGTTGTATACATAAATGTAAGTTCCTCCAACAACTTTGTCAGTGGCGGTATGTACACTTTCAACACATTGCCCTTTTGCATTCAAAGTATAAGTAATGAAGTTTTTGTATACCGTGATCCCATTCGTTTTGAGGGCGCAAGTGATTTTGTTACCGCTATAAGCGTACTCTTTAAGCCATCCGGCGCCATCCAATTCTTTTACCAGTTGGTTTCTGATTCCGGAATAAGTAAGCTTGGTTCCGCCGTCTTTAATAAGATACTTAATAGCTGTTTTTGCATTTGCATCTGTTTCCTGCTCAACCGATGTTTCAGGCGATACAATCGCATCTTTTTCATTCTGGCAAGCGCTCATCATGGCGGCAAGAACGATCGCCTTTGTAATCGCAGGGGCATTGTGAAGTAATTTCATAATGTTTGTGTTTTGTTTAACAAAATTTAACTGCATCAAACTTATCCCGGGACCGCCAAACAAGAGGAATCTAATGGGCAAGTGGTAGGGTTCAATGATCCTTCGGTGTGGACGTGCACATTGTACATACAGATATGCAGTGAGCATTATGCGACTTGATGGCACTGTTTTTGTGACGTATATTGAAAAATGACAAGCAATCATGAAATCACTTACAACTAGCGGCAGGCAGCAGGTGCAGGCCATTGCTGCAAAATATAATCTGAAAACAGAGACGGTTGAATCACTTTTGACCGCTGTTGTGCAAGGAAATGGCACCATGGCCCAATTCGATATCGCTGAGCTAGGCGGCTCGGGGCAATGGATGAAGGGCGGAATGACGATGGTGGGCGATATGTTCAATAATTCGCTGAAAAGTACAGTGGATAAGCTTTGCAATGAATTGTCAGCGCTGGTTTCAACCGAGGTAATTTATGATGAGTCGGTTGGGGAGCGGGGTGCAGATCGTGGGGGCCAGCACAGTTCGTCTTTTCAACGCCAGGATAATGTGTATTCTGTGTCATCAGGCGGTTCGTGGCCGGCGATTTTTGGAAACCCTACATCAAGTGGTTCGCAGAATAATTTTCGTTACGCGTATTTTGCGCCTGTCAGGAGACTGGTGATTGATGAAGACGGCAAACAAAGTATTTATGATACCAAGCATCACCAGATTACTGGCATTTCGCAGCAGCAGGGTGCAGGAAGTTCCTATAAGTTTACAAGCCAGGAAGGCAATGTGGATCTGGGAAGTTTGCAAATTATATCCGAGCCAAGCGAGCAAAAGCAGCCAACACCTGAGATTGCTTATGATGTGACTTCCAATGCAGATTTACATCATGAAACGGTAAATCCTAGCTCTTCGGAGCGCAGCCCAACTGACCGCAGCCCGCAAGACATTATTATTGCGACGATTGAGAAGGTTAATGTGCTGTTTGAAAAAGGGCAGATCAGTGAGGAGGAGTTTAAAGCTAAAAAGCAGGAATTGCTTTCGAGGTTGTAGATTTTTAAATAGCATAGAATTAAGAAAAACGGCCGGAGGGAATTCATTTCTTTCGGCCGTTTGTGTTAAATCCTAAGATCATACATGAAGGACCGTCTTCGTAGATTGAGCTTACGATAGGCGAAAATCGTATCGACCATTTCCTCAGGATAGCTCACCTCTGCCGCTGGCTCAATCGATTCTTTTTTCTAATTGACTTATCCACTCCTTTGCTTCGGAATGCGCAGGATAGCGTATGTCATTTTAATTAATCATTTAGCCGGTTTTCTATGCCCTATTTCTACAACATTGCTTGCATAAAGTGCGAGCAACATGCCTTGCTGCGAAACTTTCTTTCAATGCTGGTGATCGTTTTGTTTAACTCCATTGGCTACGCGCAGCATTATTATCCTCCAAGTGAACAGCCGGGTCCGTTTGGAACAATGTATGCACCCCAGCACTATAAAATTCCAGCTGGGAAAACTTACTATCATGACAAGGTCCCTTTGTATGCGACCAAATATTTGCGAGATCCAAATGATCCAACATCAACCTCAGTTGCACTATGCTCTTTTAGGGATGAATCAAAGGGATTGTATACCAATGTAGAGGTTATCGGGGAAAGTTTAGATGCTGATAACGGTGTCGATATGCTTGCCTATCCCTTTGCGTCACCAGTCAGTGCAAAGGGGCAAAATGGACCGTTTAATACGATGGAATACCTGAATTCGTTTCCAATCAACTTTACACATCCATATCCAACGGTGCATGGGATTAGCGTTTTAGCTCATTCTCAGGAGTTCAATCGGATGACATATGACCTTTTCGGCTGGCGCGGAGTAGATATTGGTGGCTTGAAAACAGTTACGAGTGTCATCACTAATTCTCAGCAGACAGCCGTTACCAGTTTCGATCCTCCCATAGTTGTTTATAATGTAGGGCAGGGATTAGTTAATCCACATTTAACGCGAGATGTTATAGGTCATGAGCTTACACACCTTGTAGGGCTGTCAGCTTGGGGGCAAGGTCAGTATAATCAGGAGAGCAGCTCGATTTGTGAAGGGATTGCCGATGTAATTGGGAGTGGATTGAAAAACTACTGTGCCATTCCAAACGCACCAGGAGCAGGCTTCGCGAATCCGGACTGGGGATTTTTGATACAAGAGTTGGGGCTGGACAGCAAGAGGGATTTTTCGATTTCACCGCACTTTTGGTCATTGCCCGAATGTTATAAAGGGCTCTTTTGGAAAAACCCTGATGAACCTGGTTTTGACCCACATGGCAATGGTATGGTTCTCAGCAAAATCTTATTTCGGATGAACGTTGGGGAGGCAGGTTATATTGATCAGAACCCCGCGAACGGAACTTTCATTGTATTGCCGCTTATTCCCAACAATCCAGCGGCAACTTATGCACTGTCATTAAAACTTTTTTTTAAGACATTTACGGAAAAACTCTCATGGTCGTCGACATTCCCTGATGTGCGCGTCAAAATGCTGGAAGTGGCAGCGGAAATGGGATATGGAGATGGCTCGCATGTTTCCCAACAAATTAAAAATGCTTTCAAGGCAGCCAAAATCGGTGGCGGTTGGGGTTTTGATAATCCAAATTGTGTCTCAGGGCCAAAGACGCTTGCGCAAGGTTGGAATGGCCTGGTTCCGATCAATGTACAAACTGCAAGCCTGGAAAACGACCCTCAGGGTAAAAAAGTGCATTGGATAGCGGACTGTGCTGATAATGAAGTGTTTATAGAAACCGAAATATTTAATTCGAAAAGTCCTCAGACGCACTATTATGCAATCGATATTAACAACGACGGCAATTATACCTTAGATGATGATCTGCCTTTATCGAAATCGATTGTGACATTAAATCATGGCGTGCGATCAAGTGTGGATCACTTTGCGAAGAAATTCAATTTCCAGGCGCTTACGGGAAAGGGTAAATATATTCAGCACATCATAGGCCCTTCCGGTCCGGATTTTATCGCCAAAGCATATTTTGCTCAAATTAAGTCCGATTCGGATCCCTCGAAAATGACTTTGGACCAGATTGCAGGGAGCTATTTCGAGGGGATTTATAACACAATAAAGACTGTACAACTTCCCGAATCCAAGGAATCGATAGCCATTCGCAAGGCTTTGATTGATATTTTCGGGTTTGAAATCAACAAAGAATATCGATTGTCAAAAGGTGACGAAGTATTATGGACTATCGGGTCAGATCTGTTTGGAGACGGCAATTACTTACGCAGTTTTTCCGACCCAAAATCGAAAGGACAATTAAATTTTTACAAGGGAAAAAATTGGGATGTTGCAAATCCTGATCAAATGGCCGGAGTCTGGACACAATTTTATTATCTAATCTCCGAGGGAACCCCACTGACAGGTTTTACTAATGAAAACAGCCAGACCCGCTTTTTTACCGGGCTTGAAGAGGGTGTTCCGGAAAAGATCATGTTTGCTGCTTTCCTGTATTTCCTTCCCGCAAACCCAACTTTCGACGATGTAGTTGCTGCCATTCAATCCTCAATTTTGTTTCATGGCTACAAGGAAACATCAGGGACATGGAAGAAATGCAATGATGCGCTGACGTGTGTAACTGGCAAAGAATTTATTCCTCAGCCTAAATTATGGGCGGTTGATGCGGATGGTAATGAAGTTAAAGTTGTAGATCCATTTAATGCACAGTTTCGCTCAGATGAATATTTTCCAGACAAAATTAAGGATCGGATATTTGAAGTTTCCAAAGATGCAGCATTCAATGATTTGGTATCACCGGTTTACCGCGCCTTCCAGCATACAACCCAAGTGCTGCTTCCTTACATTGATGAAAAAGACCCGGGTAAGCGTACCAACACTGCCCAGTTTTTCTTAGAAGAGGGGACTTATTATGTTAGAAGCAGGCATTACGAATCTGGCGGGCCGGGTTGTGCGAGCTCATTGGGCGGGAATCTGGAATGTCGTGCACTTGAAATGATGGTAAATAATTGGAGCCCTATATTGCAAGTAACAGCTGCCCCAATTATTACCAAACCGATCAGTCCGTTGGAACATGATAAGCTTACAGCCTGGCAAAGCGTGTTTGAGTGGCAAGCGACATCAGGTGCTGCCGGTTACATTCTGCGGGTGACGGATTTGTCAGGTAAAGTGCCTGCGCAGGATATTCCGGTTGAAGCGACCAGTGATGAAGCAGAAGCGACGGAGCTGGCGTTAGCCAAGGAACGTGATTATAGCTGGCAAATTACTGCCACACACAAGCTTGGATCAGAAGAGGGGGTTACCTGGGACAAGGGGTTGAAGAAATTCGTACAAACCGGGTTAACTGATACGGACATTTTCGGCACATGGACTGAACCAATGTCATTTCATACTGATCTGCCGGAGACACCTTTGCTTGTTCCTCCCAGTCCTGCTAATGGCGAGCATGTTGCCCCCTTTGGTAAAAAGATTTTTTTGGAAGCTAAGGAAGTTCAGGGGGCCAGTTATTATCGCTATCGTATCCAAGACAAAAAGGACGATAGGAATATGGCCAAGATGCTCTATGACCATGAAAACGAAATACTGCCCGATGTTTCTGACGGAAAAGTATATACATGGTCGTTCGAACCATGTAAAGAAATAACGTTGCCGTTTATTATTGAACAGGAATTCGGCAAGAAATTCTTTTCAACGTTTGTGATCGACTACTCTCTGGTGCCTGCGCCAGTGCTTGTATCGCCATTTAACGATGAGGTGCTCGAATTCCAGGAACAATCGTCGCATAGCTTTGAGTGGGAGGATGTGCTTGGCGCGGAGCAATTTGACTACACTGTTTCCCGAACATTTGACGATGCAGTACTTGCCTGGGCAGATGGTAGCACTTATTTGACAGGGGAATCAATCGACCATGCCAGGGATTTGCCGGACAATATCAATGGCGGCTTTAAGTGGCGTGTCCGGGCAAAAGCACGGGATGGAAAGGGTGACTGGATTTACGGACCCTATTCCGATCCGTTCTTCTATTGGTTACGTCCTACCAAGTCACATTTGAATTTTCCAGCCCAAAGTGCCCAGGATGTAGGGGTTGATAAAGTGGAGTTTACATGGGAAAATCAATGGGCGCCCGACGGTTTTCTATTTCGTATCTATGAGAATAATGCCCTTTTATTCCAGAAGATAGTGCATGGCACGAGTATCACCTTAACGAATCTCAGATATGATTCAGATTATACATGGGATGCTCCGGCCATGAACATTACCCCGATAGGTACACACTATTCTGCGGATTATACATTCCGTCATTTCTATACCATGAGCGGGACTAATAAAGGGGATGAGGAAATCAAGGAGTATGATCCAAACGAAGTACCTGAACCTAAGCCAGAACCGGAAGATGATGGCAACGATGGTAACGATACGCAGGGAACCAAAGATTTAGGATTTACTCTTGACCTGGATGATAATGAAGGGGTTTATCTGGGTACCCTGTTTTTTAGTGTCACTGTCACCAGGCCTGATGGTGCAATCGACCATTTCTCATATGGTAATGATGTAGACCCTATCACATTTGTTCCTGGCTCCAAAATATTGGGTAATGGTGATTTAAGCGAAATGGCGGGCACTTATTTGGTGCGTATCGAACTTACAGAAGTGTATGATGAACATAATTTTGCCGAAGATCCAACGTACATTTTCAATTTGCTTGAATATGATAAAGCAACTGATCAGTTTGCTGGTAAGCAAGCGATCGGAACCATAACAGGTCGGTATGTAGGTTCATATATCGAATTTAGCTTTGATTACACTCCACAGTAAAATTAGAACAATATGAAAAGGATATATTTAACAATATTAATGGGCTTTATAGCAATGCTGTCTATTTCTGAGGGAGTTGCGCAGAAAAGCAGATCGATTGCCTTTGATAAGCGGGTAGTGTTTCACTTACCAGAGTACCCAAGGAATGAGATCGCATTATTCCCTAATCCTACGAATGCAAAGCTCCATGTTGGTTCTTCCAGGCAGTTAATTGGCTTTGATCTGGAAATATTTGACCAAACTGGGCTAAACTGTTTAAAACAAGCAAGTTGGAAGGGTGAAGCAATTGATGTTTCCAAGCTGCAAAACGGGATTTACATTGTCAGGTTTACTAGAGGGAAACTGCATTATGCCGAAAAGTTAATCGTACAAAAAGAGTAAAGTAACCATTAAAGAGAATTTTTGAGAAGAGGAGAATCCCTTCGCTTCCCAAAGATTAACAGAGGAACCTTTAAATTTACAACCACAAAAAAACTCCCCAGGTTTTCGGACCTGGGGAGTTTTAAAAATGCCTGACCCAGCGGGTCAACCCATTATCAATACCGATAAGTCTCCGACTTGAACGGCCCTTCAGTGCTAACACCAATGTAGGCCGCTTGCTCGTCCGAAAGCGTTTCCAACTTCGCGCCTACGTGGGATAGGTGGAAGGCTGCTACTTTTTCGTCTAGTGCTTTTGGAAGCACGTATACTTTTTTGTTGTATGCCGCAGTGTTTGTCCAAAGTTCGATTTGTGCTAATGTCTGGTTAGAGAACGAGCATGACATTACGAATGATGGGTGGCCCATTGCGCATCCAAGGTTAACTAAACGGCCTTCTGCAAGAATGATAATGTCTTTGCCGGCAACCGAATAAATGTCAACCTGTGGCTTGATCTGCACTTTTGAATCGCCGTAAGTTGAGTTCAACCAAGCCATGTCGATTTCGTTATCGAAGTGGCCGATGTTGCAAACAACTGCTTTATCACGCATCGCAAGGAAGTGACGATCTGTGATGATCTTGTAGTTTCCTGTTGCTGTAACGAAAATGTTTGCACGCGTCGCAGCTTCGTCCATTGTAACCACTTCAAAACCGTCCATAGCAGCTTGAAGCGCGCAAATTGGATCAATTTCAGTAACCAATACACGACATCCTGCGCCACGAAGCGATTCTGCTGAACCTTTACCAACGTCACCGTAACCTGCAACAACTGCCACTTTACCAGCAAGCATTAAGTCAGTTGCGCGACGAATTGAATCCACAAGTGATTCACGGCAGCCGTATTTATTATCGAATTTAGATTTTGTAACAGAGTCATTTACATTGATTGCAGGCAAATGAAGCGTTCCGTTTTTCAAACGGTCATACAGACGAAGCACACCTGTTGTCGTTTCTTCCGAAAGTCCTTTGATGCCTTCGATCAGCTCGGGATATTCGTCGAAAACCATGTTGGTAAGGTCACCGCCGTCGTCCAGGATCATATTCAATGGCTTGCGGTCTTCACCGAAGAACAATGTTTGCTCGATACACCAGTTGAAATCCTCTTCGTTCATGCCTTTCCAAGCGTAAACCGGAATGCCCGCTGCTGCGATTGCTGCTGCTGCGTGATCTTGCGTCGAGAAAATGTTGCAGGACGACCAGGTCACTTCCGCACCCAATGCAGTAAGTGTTTCGATCAAAACTGCTGTTTGGATTGTCATGTGCAAGCAACCGGCAACACGTGCACCTGCAAGGGGCTGTGATGGACCGTATTCTGCGCGGATTGACATTAAACCCGGCATTTCAGCTTCTGCAAGCGTAATTTCTTTACGGCCCCATTCGGCCAAACTGATGTCTTTTACCTTATAAGGAATGTACGTTTCTGTTGACGTTGCCATTATTTGACAGTTTAGTTTATATCTTTATTTTAATACAAAACTAAGTAGAAAAACCACAGACGGGAAGAAAAATAGATACAAATTGTGATTTTGTTCGCGAATTTGGATGTTTTATCTTCCCAATGCTCCGTGTGGCAGGTCTTGTAAGTGAGTATAGGCTTTATCTGCATGCCTGGCAGATATTTTGTCTTGATAGAGCTGAAATTAGCGCAGTTATGCTGTTTGTCGATGCTATGATGGCCTTCGTCGACAATGTTGCCAACCGCAGAAAATAGGCATTGAATTTTTTATATTTGCCTATGCGCCCAAACATTTACCCTACCAACATCCGGTTAAGGATTTTGCAGCATGCCGCATTCTGGATCGTCGTGCTGGTTAACCTGACGGTGATATATGGTGCCGGAATGCCTGACTACTGGATCGCGATCGGGGTTGTTTCCTTGTTTTTGCCTATACACATTGCCTATTTTTATTCGATCGGGTACATTATAATCCCGAAGTTTTTCAACAGGAAAAAACGAATTGAATTTTTTGTTTTGCTTATCGCGGCAGTTGTGCTTTCGACGCTGGTTTTCAGGTTAATGGAGATATTTATTGCCGATCCGATCATTTATAACGCGGTTAGGAGGACCGACCCGACATTCGTCTGGAAAAAGCTGGAAGGAAATTTCTGGCTGCAGCTCACAAAGCCTGTGTATCTGATCAGCGCCTTCGAACAGACCAATATCTTTGTTTGGGTGGCCCTGTCGGTTAAATTTTTCAAAATGTGGTTTGAAAGAAGGCAGGCTGCTATGGAGGCTGAGCTCAATTTTTTGAAGGGACAGTTGCACCCGCATTTTCTCTTCAACACACTTAACAATCTTTATGCATTGACATTAAACCAATCGCCGCAATCGCCTTCGGTGGTGATGGGACTGGCGGAAATATTACGTTATATGCTCTATGAAGCAAATACGGATGTCGTTGATTTAGAGCGGGATATCAAAATTGTTGAAAGTTATATTGAGCTGGAAAAAATCCGTTACGAAGAAAGGCTCGACATAAATTTCAGCATTAATGGTCTTGCTAATGAATATAAAATCGCACCGCTGCTGATCCTTCCGCTGGTTGAAAACGCATTTAAGCATGGCGCGAGTGAGCAGGTAGGGCAGGCCTGGATCAACATGGATCTGCGGGTCAAAAACAATTTTCTTAAATTTAAAATATCAAACAGCAAGCCCGAAAGGCCTGATAGTAAGGATAGTAGGAGCCATCACGCAAGCATTGGACTAGCCAATGTTCGGAAACGGTTAGAAATTCTATATCCGTCGGCGCATCAACTCAAAATCCTGGAAGAAGACGAGGTTTTTGCTGTCATTCTTGAATTGGAACTGGACAAAAAAATAGAAATAGCCTGATGATGGAGATCAAAGCGATTTTGGTGGACGACGAGCCGCATGCCATTGAAGTGCTGGACAACTATCTCCGGAATTTCAATGAAATCGAGATTGTTGCGCGATGTCAGGACGCAATCCAGGCTTTTCAGGTTTTGCAGCAGCAGAAAGTGGATCTGATGTTTTTGGATGTGAAAATGCCCGGTTTGACAGGAACTGAGTTATTAAGAAGCCTCAAAACGCCTCCAAAAGTCGTTTTCACAACGGCTTATCAGGATTATGCGGTTGAAGGTTTTGATCTGAATGCGGTGGATTATCTGCTGAAACCCATCCCATTCGACCGCTTCTTACGCGCTATGGATAAAGTTTTTACCGGTTTGAATGTTACGAACCAACCCGTTTCCATTGTTCAAAAGCCCACTGTGAGCAACCAGGATGTGTTTTTGTATCTCAAAGTAGACCGGAAAATGGTGAAGGTCAATGTGAATGACATTCTCTGGGTGGAAAGTCTGCGCGACTATATCAAGGTTGTTTTGAAGGACAAGGCTTTGATTACAAAACAAAAAATCAGCCTGCTGGAAGAGTTACTTCCCGAAGACAGCTTTATTCGCGTGCACCGATCTTTCATTGTGGCGGTGGATAAAGTCGAAAGTTACCACGCGCATAAAATTGAAATTGCCGGGAAAGAACTTCCCATTGGGCGTAATTTCCGGAATGATTGTCAGCGGCGCTTTAAGCTGAATTTTTAGTAAACGGTCAAAATCAGCGTCGGCTGACGCCTTTTGTCGATAAAACCTGCTGTTGATCGACAGTAATTTCTCACATCGCTATTTCGACTTACCATTGCACCGCCATTGAGCCGATGGTGAAAATCAGTGTACAGTAAATCAAAAATAGCCATGTTAAAAAGTAAAAGAATTCTGCTTGCCCTCTTTTCGCTTGCCCTTGTTGTAACAAGCTGCAAGGAAGATGAAGACGTAAAACCAGGCAACACGCTCACCGCCCGGGCCGGTGCAGATCAGAATGTGAATGCAGGCGCCGTTGTAACCCTTGACGGAAGCGCCTCGAGCGACAGCGAAAACAAACCATTCGATTATCACTGGGCATTTACCAAACGTCCGACCGGAAGCACAGCCGCACTTAGCTCGGCAACGGTAAGCAAGCCAACATTCAAAGCGGATTTGCCGGGCGAATACGAGCTTGAATTGACGACCAGCAATGCGAACGGCGAAAGCAAAGACAAAGTCCTGATCACAGCGGCCGTCATTCAGCCGATTGTACTGGATGCCAATATCGCTGCGAAAACCACATTGGAAGACCGTATCGATAATCCTAATGTGCCAGATTACATTGCAAACGGAAACGTTTCGGTGAATGCTGAACTCACATTGAAGCCAGGCGTTGTGATCGCTTTTGCGAGGGATGCCAGGCTGGAAGTGAATGATAATGGTGGAATCCTGCTCGCAAAAGGCGATTCGACGAAGCTGATCCGCCTGATCGGAAAAGAGACAACGAAGGGATTCTGGGCAGGTGTAATATTCCGGTCGTCCAGCAGTGCTAATGCCTTGGAATATGTGCAGGTTTTGCATGCTGGAAGCAAAGCCCTTTTTAGCGGGACAAAGGCCGGAATGGCAATTACAGGCTCATCGAAAGCTGAAATATCTATCAAAAACAGTGTTTTTGAAAAAAATGACGGCTATGGTTTATGGATTGAAAGAGGTGCAATTCTTTCTGCTTTTACAAAAAACACATTCAAAGAAAACGCTGAGGCCGGGATTCTCCTTGACGCCGACAATGTTGCGAAACTCGATGTGAATTCATCTTTTACAGACGGAAACGGACGCAATGTGGTGGAAATCTTCGCTTCGCAACTATCAAAAAACACGACTGCGCAAGTCGTATGGAATGGATTCAAGGACAAAACGCCTTACCGCATCCTGGAAGCCCTTACGGTCGATGCTAATTGGAAAATCAGCCCGGGTGTAGTGATCGAAATGTCTGAGGGAGCCAGAATGTCCATTGACGAAGGTTATATCAATGCAATTGGAACACAAGCAGCTAAAATCATTATCAAAGGCGCGGAAAACAAGCCAGCTTATTGGAGAGGTTTGATCTGC
Organism: Dyadobacter sp. CY347; assembly: GCF_021502655.1. GTDB lineage: Bacteria > Bacteroidota > Bacteroidia > Cytophagales > Spirosomataceae > Dyadobacter. The sequence goes on along the minus strand of NZ_JAKFFT010000010.1, from coordinate 165,283 downwards.
TACACAACAAGTGCCAACAATGTTTTCGAATATGTTGAGATATCGGGCGGCGGCAGTACAGCCTTGGTTTCAGGCAAAAAAGTGAACATTGCCGTTTACGGAAGCCAGGCCAGAATGCAGATCAAAAACTCCAAAATCTCCGGCAGCGGCGGGTATGGCATGTACGTCAATTATCAGGCGAATGTGAATGACGACATTGAAGCCGCCAACACATTTGCAGACAATGTGGAAGGAAAAGTGCTGAGAGAGAAATAATGAGCAAGATCCATGTAATGCTTGCGGCCTTGCTGACGGTCACAAGCGTACAATTGACTCCAAAGTTTTCAAAGAAATCTGTGCGACAGCCTTTTCCTGAAACCGGCTTTTGGATTACAGAAAGCAGGCCGGGACAAGCCGGTACAATCGTGCGGTATTATGCAAACAGCAACCATCTTGTTTCAACCACTATCGAGCCCACGAATCTGGACATTAACAGACTTTTCGTTAGGCGATATCTGAACAGGAAACTCGCGGCAGAGCTCTCTCGGGATTCAACAAAAGCCTCTATTCAAAAATTGTATGAAACAAATTGAGCAGATTTCCCTAGTCAGGATCATTGGTATTACGCTTTACTTTTTCATTGCCGCACAAGGCGCATTTTATCATTTCGGTTTTGGAAAAGCATTGTATAACATTCCATCCGAGGACTTTATGGAGCTTCGCAAAGCCGTTGATCCGATTGTGCGGGGCAGATTTAAAATGCTTTATCTGTCAGCATTAGCCATGATGTTCATATGGTTCTTGATGAGTGATAAAAATGCGGGATTTCTGTCCTACGCGCCAGTTTTGCTTGCTTTTTTGTTTCTGGTGGTGGATATGGTGCTGATCCTGAAATTCAGCGAACCCGTTAATACGCTGATTAACAGCGATATGTTGGATACGGAAGCCGAGTTTATAGGGGTAAGGGCCGAGTGGCTCAAATTCATCCTGATCAGAGGCTATCTCTCCATTGCAGGGTTTCTTTTACTAATGATCCATCTCGTTTTCAAAATCAGGTAATCGAATCTTAACACGTATAATATATTCCGTTCCATAATTTAATTTTTACAAAAGCCATGTTGAATAAAAATCAATTGTCCTTTACTATCGCCCGTCAGACCCGGCAGGCATTTTTTGCGCTGGCCATCGCCGCGCTCTCGTTCGCATCCTGCAAGGACGACAAAGACAACATTAAGCCGGACGACGGCAATCCGGCCACGGAAGACAAAGCGTTCCTGCCAAATAAGGACGAGATTTACACATACAGGATCTCCGAAAGCGACGGCTCAAAAAGCAGCTCCACAATGAAAGTGGTGAGTGTAAAAGATTCCTCGGGCATTTCAGTTTATGACATTGAAAATGAGATCAAGGAGGGAAATGTGTTTGTAACCACCAAAAACCGGGCATTCAGCAAAGACGGCGTGACCACTTACGAGTTGTTTTATGAAGATGCAATCAATGCGCTATATGCTAATACTGAGGAATTTGCTACGATTGAGAATGTGACCATGAAAGGTTTTCCGCAGAAGCAGATGATGGAAAACAAAGGCACTGTGGGAAGCAACATCACTTTCAGCAAGCAGCCTATGGAAATCGGTTTGCAATTGTTAATCCCGATAGACGAAGACAACTCGATAGAAGCAGATTTGGAAACCAAAATCACTTATATGGATGGAAAAGCGACCAAACAGGAAACAGTCACAACCGCGGCGGGAACATTCAACTGCACAAAATGGGAGTACAAATATGAGATGTACATGAAATTATCAAGCCTTTTCATCCCGGTTGAAGAAAAGGAATTTGTGTACACCGTTGAACTCTGGACGGCTCCCGGCGTGGGCATCGTGAAGACCATTGAAACTTCCGACGACGAAATTTCCACCACAGAATTGCAGAAAATCACCAAATGATGAAACGCATTTCATTTTTATTTCAATGGGCGTTTTTGGTGCTCATTGCGGTCAGCTGCAAAGATTCGGGAAGTCCGTCTCCGGATGAGGTGGGCTCGGAAGAAGGATATACCACCGGAAAAATCACAAACACGGACGGTTCGCCGATGCCAGGTGTGAAAGTGGTGGTAGATAATACGATGTTCTATGCCTCTTACTCAATCGGCTCGTCGGATGAGAATGGCAATTATAAGATCCAGTTGCCGAAAGTGGGCACATTCATGGCCTCAGCGCACATTGTTAAAAAATACAATGGCCGTGAATATGAACTGGACCTGCATCCTGATGTTTATGAGGAGTTTAGCATCAATGGCGCAGTCAGGAATTTCCAGTGGAAACTGACGGGCCAGCGGCCTGTGGAAGCGCAAGGATATTATGGCGTGACGATCGAAATCAATAAAGATCTGATGAGCACCATTTATGATTCTGAAAACATTGAATTCACGCTCGTGCCGGTTGGTAACCTCATCGATGGTTCAAAAGGTAAAACGCTGAAAATGAAGCATGGAAAGCCTCACACGAGTGACTATAGCAAATTGGTAGACATTCCTCTCGGCCGATACATCATGACCGCTTATTACAATGGAGAAGCGGGTAAAATGCCTATCACGCTCAGAAAGCACTTTTCCGAGGACACATATGAAAACGAGCTTGTCATTGATTTCGAGCCGGAGACCATGTGGGGGAATAACCTTGCCATTATCAGTTATTCAGAATAAAAGTTACGGAGTAAAGAGTAGTAGTGCAGACTTTCCGGCCCTTTAAAGGGCCGGAAAGTTTTATTTACACCAAAACTGAAAAGCTCTTGAAAATGGCGCCAACCCTTACCGCGTCGAATATACGCGCTGGCGTTCCGCCGTGGTTCAGCACCGATTGCTCGTGTGAAGTCACACACATTTCGCAACCATTTAATGCGGAAACAACAAGGCTCAGCAGCTCAAAGAATTCTTTACCCAGCACCGGGTTCACCATAATGCTCATTTTGATTCCCGCAGGCGCATTATCGTAAAATTCCTTGTGCATGAAATGCCTGAAACGATAAAAAACGTTGTTCGCATTCATCAAAGAAACGCAGGCTGTAACTTCCGCAATTTCCTTTTCGTCCGCACCTTCATTCACCGCAAGTTCTTCAAGCGCAGTAATTAATACTGCGTTTTTCTCATTCACAGCCACCGAAAGAGCGATCAGAAGCGCTTCTTTACGGTTTAATGTCTGCGATTTGAGCACATTACCAACATTGATCTTTAAATCTTTGAGATAACGGTGGTCCAGTGCCGCCAGCTTGTTGATCAGCACGCTTTCAAATTCGGCTGGCAGGTTCATTTCTTTATACAGGGAATCTTTCGTATTTCCTGTTGTTGCGAATGGATACATTTTTGGTTGTGATTAAGCTAATGTTGCTTCTCCTTTAACCCAGTTGCAAGGGCAAAGTTCGTCTGTTTGCAAAGCATCCAAAACGCGGATCACTTCGTTAACGTTACGGCCAACATTCAGGTCGTTAACGCTCACCCAACGAATAATTCCTTGTGGATCAACGATGTATGTTACGCGGTAAGCAATTTTTTCATTTGCTTCAAGAATCCCCAATTCTTCTGCCAGAGACTTGGAAGTGTCAGCTAACATTGGGAATTGAAGGTCGCGAAGATCGTCGTGGTTTTTTCTCCAAGCCAAATGAACAAACTCGCTGTCAGTAGACGCACCGATCAACATTGTGTCGCGGTCAGCGAAGTCTTCAACGTGCTTGCCAAACTCAGCAATTTCAGTAGGGCATACAAAAGTGAAATCTTTTGGCCACCAGAACATTACCATCCACTTTTCAGCGTTCTTGTGATCCTCTGAGGTAATATCGTAGAATTCGTTTCCTTTTTCAAGAGAAACAACGGATGTTTTTTTAAATGAAGGGAAGGTAGATCCCACGGATAAAATCCTGTTTGACATGGTATGCGTTGGTTATATATTTTTGTACTTTTTAGTGATACAAATCTACAACCGGCACGCGCATGAGGCAACTTTTCACCTGGTACTATATCAGGAAAGAGTTGTTTGAATCAAATGGATTTGATTTTATTTATGAAAAACTGATATTTATCAATTTTATCAATGATTGGATAGATTGATCCAATATAATTTAACTAATAATTACTTAAATTATAAAATTCATTCCGGCATGAGGTTCAGCACAGTTTCCAGCGCCATGCCTCTCGAACCTTTAATAAGAATGTATGTATTTTCCTGCGGATTGTCCATCACCCAGTTATGCAGCGAAAATTTGTCCGGAAAATAGTAAGCTTTGGGCAATGCAGGCAATGCGTGCTGCATTAGGGAGCCGGCCAGGATCACAATGTCAAATTTGTTTTTTGCGATCTGTTCACCCAATGCCAGATGCTCTGCGGGAGCCGCTTCGCCTAGCTCAAACATATCGCCCAGGATCAGCATTTTCCGTGGCGCGTCAATGCTGGCAAAGTTGGCGACGGCGGCGGACATGGACGAAGGGTTCGCATTATAAGCATCCATAATCACCGTATTGCTCCCTTTTTTGACGATTTGCGAACGGTTATTGTCCGGCTTGTAAGTGGAAACAGCTTCATTAGCATCACTATCTTCAACGCCGAAATGCTTTCCAATGGCTAGCGCAGCACACATGTTATCGAAGTTATATCCGCCGGTCAGCTGCGTAGATACTGTTTTTCCATTGTTTTGATAAATTACAAAAGGACTTTCCTGCACCAAAACCGGATTAACAGCACTATTATCCGAGCAGTAAAAGACAATCTCTCCAAAAGCCCGGCGCTTGCTAGCCATTTCCATGACCACATCGTCTTTGGTGTTCACGAAAACGGTGCCTTTCTTTTTGGAAAGAAAATCAAAAAGTTCGCCTTTTCCCTTCATAATGCCCGCGATTCCGCCAAACCCTTCGAGATGCGCCTTACCAATGTTGGTGATCAGGCCGTGCGTGGGAATAGCAATGGTGCTTAGCAACGCAATTTCCTGCTGATGGTTCGCGCCCATTTCAATAACCGCCATTTCGTGTTTCGCCGGGTCAATGGACAGGATCGTCAGCGGCACGCCAATGTGGTTATTCAGGTTTCCTTTGGTCGCGTAAGTGTTGTATTTCATGGATAACACCTTTGCAATCAGCTCTTTTGTCGTAGTTTTTCCGTTGGAGCCGGTTAACGCGATCACCGGGAATGTAAAGGTTTTACGGTGATGCCGCGCCAGGTCCTGTAACGCTTCAAGTACATTTTCAACCAACAAAAAGCGCTCATTAGAAACTACTTCCAAATCGTCCACGACCGCATATGCGGCACCTTTGCTCAATGCTTCTGCTGCGTATTGGTTGCCGTCGAAATTATCGCCTTTTAATGCGAAAAAGAGGCAGCCTTCGCTGATTTTGCGCGTGTCGGTAGAAATGGCAGCGCCGTTTTGGAAATGGTTATAAAGCGTTTCGGTCGAAGTATACATGAAATCGGGAATCAATATAAAGTTATAACCGCTTATTTCGTTAGGTTTAAAAGCCAGATCAGTAAACCTTCGGGCAGCGTCCGCGCGCGGCGCGAACCGCAAAACTAATAGATTATTTCTCAACGATGCGAACGAAATTTACCTCCTTTTTCCTCTTCCTTTTTTACATTATAACGCATTCAAATGCTTTTTCGCAAAAGGCATGGTTTAAACTTGACACCCTGACCAGTGTAACATCCAAAGGCGCAAAACTGAACAATCCCTGGGCGGGCGGGCTGAATGCTTCACAGTTCCTGAAAATGCATTTAAACAGTGATGCGGACGAGGACCTGGTCGTGTATGATCGCACAAACAGCAAGATTACCACATTCCTGGCCGCCGCTGATCCGCTTAATCCAGGCAAAAAGACATTCATTCACGCGCCTTATTACGAGTCGCTTTTCCCAAAAGCCGACAACTGGATGATCCTTGCAGATTACGATGGGGATGGGCAAAAGGATCTTTTTACGAGCACATCGCTGGGAATCAGTGTTTACAGACAAGATAAAACGTCGCAATCCTGGACATTTAAGCAAGTGCAGGAAGTGCTTTATACCAAAGGTTTTTCAGGAAATATCAATTTGCAGGTTTCCGGAACGGACATTCCAGGCATTGTGGATGTGGACGACGATGGTGATCTGGACCTGTTGCTGTTTGATTTCTCCGGAAACTACATTGAGTTGCACCAGAACCTGAGTATGGAGAAGTTTGGCAAGCCAGACAGTTTGGGTAATGCGCAGAATCCTGCTTTTCAACGCAATGGTGATTGCTGGGGGAATTTTCATAAAGGCACGAACGAGGGTTTTGATTTTGGATTAGACTGCGGGGTGACTATAAAATCGGGTAACCGCGAAATGCATGCGGGTAATTCTATTCTGTTGCGGGATTTGAATGGGGATGGCAAAAAGGATTTGTTAGTCGGGCACGTCAGCAATGAGCACATTTCGTTTTTATCCAATTCGGCAAGCGGTTTGATTGGCAATTTTACGGCTTATACCAACACTTATCCGGCTGTTAACCCCGTGCTTTTGCACATTTTCCCTGCCGCATTTATGGAAGATGTGGATTTTGATGGAAAAAAAGACCTGCTTATCGCGCCTAATGTGCCTTCCAATGATGGTAATATGACCGATTTCAAATCTTCGGGATGGTTTTATCAAAACGCAGGAACGGACGCAAAGCCGGATTTTAAGCTTATCAAAAAGAACTTTTTACAAGATCAAATGCTGGATGTCGGCGAAAATGCAGCGCCTTCGTTTTTTGATATCGACGGTGACGGCGACCTGGATATGCTCGTCGGGACAGGCGGGATTCCCAGGCAAACAGGGTTCAAAGGCGGTTTCTGGCTTTTGAAAAATACGGGAAACAACACGACGCCAACATTTGAAGTGGAATCTGAGAATTATCTGAACCTGGCATCGGCATTTGGCATTTACAACATTAAGCCGCAATGGGCTGATTTTAATGGCGATGGCGTCACAGACCTGGGTTTTGCCGCCACGTCAACCTCAACACTAAAACTGGAATATCGCTATATCCCCAACAAAGCACCGGCAGGCGCACCAGCCCAGCTAAATCTTTCCGATGCGGTAACCATTGCGATGCCTGCGGAATCCCAAACGGGCGATTCACCTCATTTTTACGATGTAGACGGGGACGGTGACCTGGATTTGCTCGTGGGCAAGACGCAGGGAAATCTTTATTATTATACTAACACAGGAACCAACAAGCAGTTCGCATTCAAGCTCGAAAGCGATGCTTTTGCAGGGGTTACCATCAGTTTTGAAGGCCGGTCACCGCAGTTAGCCATAGCAGATTTCGATCTCGATGGCCGTGCCGATATCCTGACTGCCGATCATACAGGCAACATTCGTCTTTTTCACGGCGCCGACTGGGGTAAATGGACCGAGCGTGAAACGCTGCTTGTGGAGCAGAACGGAAAACCTGCGGCACCTTCATTTGGAAACTATCTGGCGTTAGGGGTAGGGGATTATAATGGTGATAAAAAGCCTGATATTGCCGTCGGCAGTAATGCCGGTGGCCTCCGGTTACTGACCAACATTGTGCCTGTGACCATTACCGGTAACGAACCAGCCGTAGAGCTGCTGATCAATGTCTTTCCGAATCCGGCAGCAAATTATTTAAAGATTAAATCCTCAAAACCCGCAACGTTTGACATTGTCAGTGTAGCCGGCCGGAAAATCGTTCGGGATCAAAAGCTGAGTGCGAATATCGAGCAGGAAATCGTTACCGAACATTGGCCTGCGGGGTTGTATTTAGTTGAAATAAAATCAGGAACCACCCGTGTGGTCCGGAAAGTGATGGTGGCCAATTAGCAAGTAGATAGCCGCGTGAAAGCACTTACAAGGTAAAATTCATTTTCATGCAAGCTCTTCTCGGCGTCATTTTCCATTTTATTGGCGGTTTTGCTTCCGGCAGCTTTTACATTCCATACAAACAAGTCAAAGGCTGGGCCTGGGAGTCCTATTGGATCGTCGGCGGACTGTTTTCCTGGCTCATCGTTCCACCGCTGGCAGCCTATCTGACCATTCCCGGCTTCACCGACATCATTGCCGCCACCGACGGAGGCATTTTACTAATCACTTACATTTTTGGCGTTTTGTGGGGCATAGGTGGACTCACTTACGGGTTAGGCGTCCGCTATCTCGGCGTCTCGCTCGGAAGTTCCATTATTCTCGGCCTTTGCTCCGTTTTTGGCGCATTAATTCCTTCGGTTTACTATCAATTTTCACCCAGACCGGGAAAAGACACGATCTCTGATTTGTTCACAAACAGCTGGGGACAAATGGTGCTACTAGGCCTGCTCGTCTGCGTGATCGGCATTATCATTTGTGGAAAAGCCGGTTCGATGAAGGACAGCGATCTTAAAAAATCCGGATACATTGCTGATGATAAAACAGAATTCAAAATCGGCCTCGGGCTTACCGTTTCGATCATTTCCGGCGTACTGAGCGCATGTTTCGCTTTCGGAATTGATGCAGGAAAAGTGATGGCAGAAGAGGCCAATGCAGCCTGGAAAGCGCTGAACCCGGACCAGGGAGAATTTTTATTCCAAAACAATGTGACATATGTCGTGATTCTCCTGGGCGGGCTTACCACCAACTTTATCTGGTGCATGCTCCTAAACGCACGCAACAAAACATTCGGCAACTACACCGATTCACGCACGCCATTGCTATCCAACTACATTTTCTCCGCCCTCGCCGGCACAACCTGGTTCCTGCAATTTTTCTTCTACGGCATGGGCGAAAGCAAACTAGGCAACGGCCCAAGCTCATGGATCCTACACATGGCATTCATCATATTAGTCGCTAATTCGTGGGGACTGATCCTGAAAGAATGGAAAGGAATCAGCAAGAAAACGCTTAGGACGATTATTTCGGGTATTCTGGTGATTGTGTTGTCTGTTTTGATAGTTGGATATGGGAATTATTTGAGGGAGTAGTTGTGACGGCGTTTGAGTACATGGCACTAAACTGGCTTGCTTTTCTTTTTTATAATATGAAACTAAATCCTTGATAAATGAGAATAATTGCGAGCGATTAAAATGGCTTTTCTCACCGTTCTCAATGCAACGGCAGCGACCAACGAACCCCGGCAACGACCAAATCGACTGGGATCGCATTTTCGATGCCCTGGACAACATCAACTAAAGGTGCGACATTGTTATCGCACCCTCGACCCCAGAGGTAACTTGGGAGGCGATCGCGATGGGTTGACTGTGTTTTTTACAGGGGTTGGCGATATAAGTCTTGTGTAGTCGATGCTATTGAGGGATTTTCATTTGAAGTATACAAAGTTGCGCTAAGATTTAAGCCTCATTACTTACTGTTGTAATACAAGACGCCCGCTAAAGTGGCTTGATTCATTGTTTATAAAAATCCCTAAATTCTCCGAACCAGCATTCTCGACCTCGACGTGTATCATATCTCCCTGAATTAATTGCAAATCTACCGAGGTCTTGGATGATCCATCAAACGTGCTTTCGAGAGATTCGAACGACACATCAATAGGGTTTCCTGCTCTTGTTCTTACTATTCTTGTGTAAGTTCTGTATGATTCAGTTACACCATTAGAATTCCAGGCTAACTTTAAATTAAATTGGTAGATACCATCAATAGGTGCTATGAACGTGCTGTGCGGAGATCCGTTAATATCATTATAGTTAGAATTCAGATCGTACTCTTGATTAGCAAAAGCAACCTTCACTTTTGCACCGGAGGGAATGCTTTGGCTTCCATTTGGCGGAATACCGGCAGCCTTGAAGGCTACTCTCTCTAAGGCTGCTTGCCAAGTTGCATTCCCACTAGCATCAGAGGTAAGCACTTTACCATTCCCAGGCGACTGACCTGGGCCAGCGATTGTAATTGGGCCGCTTACTTCCAGCGCTTTTCCGTTAACATTTGCAGCGGAAGCAAAAACCCCTGTGCCTGCTGAGGCTGAATGGCCAACAACCCCTTTACCCAATGATGTTGCTCCTCTTAAACCGATAGCATTAACCGCAAGCCCACTAATAGCAATCGAATTACTATTCGCATCATTATTATTGATCAGAAACAGTGGACCATTGTTTGTACCAAGCTGTGAAAACGGAAGTGTTAAGCTTCCGCCTCCGTTGATCAGGCTCCAAGCAGGATTTGCTGCCGTTCCGGAATTGTAGTAAAACCCTGCTTTTCCCAATCCCGCATTGGTATTATACACAAGCAATGCAGTTGCGGGATTAGGGACTGTTGTATTGTCTGTGAGGGATTGCAGCGAAACTCTTGGAATAAGCAAACCTTTGTCTGGTCCAACAATGTCAAGCGCTGCGCTTGGTTCGGGTTGAGTTGTGTTAATGCCGACGTTTTGGGCGAAAATATTTTGGCTGGCAAATAAAAGTGCGGCCGAGATGGCAAATGGGGTAATTAGTTTTCTCATCGTCTTGGTTTGAATAGTGTGAAACATTCGAAGGTTCAATATGGGTGGGAATGAGGTATAACGAAGAAGCCGATAAGCCTTCGGTGGAACCGGTTTATTAAACGGTTTAAAACACAAGAAAAGCAGCGACTAGAAAGTTAGGACGACAGATTATTTCCACCCAATAAGGTTTGATTGAAAATACTTGACCTTAACTAAGATTTGGCGGCAGTAAAATCGTCACTATTTTCATTTTTAAAGAAAGAAATCTAAATCCTTGATAAATGAGAACAATTGCAAAACAGTTAAAATGGCTTTTCCTGATCCCGGTTTTAATGCTTTCGGTCCAGGCGTTGCAAGCACAGACCAAAGCAAAGAAGGGCAAGACTGTCTCATTTAAAAAGCAGGTTTTAATCAAAAAATTCATTTCCGAAGGCGCAGCCATGGGGGATGTAAACAAGGATGGGAAAAAAGACATTCTTGCAGGCGCATATTGGTTTGAAGCACCCAGTTGGAAAGCGCATGAGCTTGCCAAACCCGATTCATTTATCGTCAATGGCGGGTACAGCGATTCATTTCTGGATTTCGCTATGGACGTAAACCAGGATGGCTGGATTGATCTTATCCGCATTGACTGGCCTGGGAAAGCATCTGTTTGGCACGAAAATCCGAAAGGAAAACCAGGTTACTGGCCCACGCACGTGATCCATTCTTCGGTCGGGAATGAATCGCCTATGTTGGTGGATATCGATGGAGACGGTCGTTTGGATTTGTTAGGCAATGATCCGACGGCTAAAAAAGTGATCTGGCTGCGTTGTCCGTCCAAAAAGGGAGAGACGGAATGGGAGAAATTCACAATAAGTAACGATCCAAACAATGCTACGCATATGTACACGCATGGCATCGGTTATGGCGATATCAATGGGGATGGAAGGAAAGATGTTTTGGTGAAAAATGGCTGGTGGGAAGGTCCGGCAGAAGGTCCAGCCAAAGTTGCAAAAGATGAGGACTGGAAATTTCATCCTGCGGATCTGGGTAAGGATTGTTCTCAAATGTATGTGATGGATCTTAACGGCGATGGTTTGAATGACGTTTTGAGCGCGTCAGCACACGATTATGGCATTTGGTGGCATGAGCAGGGCAAAGACGAACAAGGCAATGCAACCTGGCGTCACCACAGCATTGACAACACATTCTCGCAAACGCACGGACTGGCTCTGGCGGACGTTAATGGTGACGGGAACATTGATTTTATAACCGGTAAGCGCTATTTCGCCCACCACGGAAATGATCCCGGCGAATTTGAGCCGGCAGTTGTTTACTGGTTTGAATACAAGCCTGGTAAAGTCCCAAGCTGGACCCGGCACGAAATTGACAATGATTCGGGAGTAGGTCTGCATGTCACAGTGGAAGATCTGAACAATGATGGGCTGCTCGACATTGTTACCGGAAATAAAAAGGGGGTTCGCATCTTTACTCAAAGTCGCTAATATGAAATTCGGCATTAATACGTATCTGTTCTCCTCCCCATTTACCAATGAAAGCGTTTCCTTTTTTCCGAAGTTCAAGGAATGGGGCTTTGATTTCGTAGAAATCGCGGTGGAAGAGCCTTCGAACATTGATGCCGAATTTGTCAGGAAAGCACTTGACGATAATGATCTGGAATGTCGCTCCGTATGCGCAGCAACCTGCCCCGGCCGTGACCTGCGCGGCAACCGGAAAGAACAGGTTACTTCGCTGGAATACGTCCAGACATTAATCGACATTGCGCCGGTCTTGGGGAGTCAGCTCGTCGCCGGTCCCATCTATTCATCTGTCGGTCGTGCTGACCTTTATCCAGAAGACAAAAGGCAAAAACAATGGAGCACCGCCGTAAAGAACCTTAAAATCCTGGCCAATTACGCCACCGAACGCAATGTAAAATTAGCCTTAGAACCCCTTAACCGCTACGAAACCGATTTCATCAACACCTGTGAGCAAGTCCTTAAACTAATCGCAGACGTAGGAAGCGAAGCATTAATGGTGCACCTCGATTCCTTCCACATGAACCTGGAAGAAAAGGACCCAGCCCAAGCCATCAAACTGGCCGGCAACAAACTCGCCCTCCTTCACGCATCCGGCAGCGACCGCGGAACCCCCGGCAACGACCAAATCAACTGGGACCGAATCTTCGCCGCCCTGGACAACATCAACTACCAGGGCGACATTGTTATTGAATCTTTCACCCCCGATGTGAAAGTGATTGCCAAGGCTGCTTCGATATGGAGGCAGGTGGAGCCTTCGAAGGAGGCGATAGCGGTGGATGGGTTGCGGTTTTTGCGGTGGTTAGCGATTTGACGGTAGTAAATTCTACTCCGATTACAATTTGGGTTTTGCCGAGTTGTCTGGAAGAGGTTATAGCTATACTGGATTAATGAGAGTGCTACCCAAGTTTGGATTATTTTCTAAACAAGAGACGACCATTGAAGAAAGACTGCTCTGGATTTACTCTAATTGATCCTCCTATGTCTGTTCCTACCGACGCATCCACAAAAATCTGATCCCCAGATTTAAGTTCAATATCCGTGGACAGTATGGACGATAATTTGTGATGAATAAATCCTTCGGATTGCGCTATTACAGAGGAAGCGTTATTTCTGACCAATATCAGTCTCATAAAATGGTCATAAGGCAATGGCTTATTGTCTTATGCGAATGTACTGTAAAATGTCAACTGAGCATCAAAGTGGTATACGCCGTTGAAGGGAGCTATGAAAGTACTGTGCGGGGTATCACTAGCATTGTTATAGTCATCACCAAAATCATAGTTTTCATTAGCGAAGGCAATTTTTACTGATGGGCCATTGCCTGGCATGACTTCACTTCCACCTCCCTGCACCCCACTCGCCCGAAAAGCCACATTCCCAGCAACATTCTCCCAAGTAGCATTCCCACTCCCATCAGACATAAGCACCTTGCCATTCCCAGGTGATTGCCCAGGACCAGCGATTTTCATTGGGCCGCTCACTTCTAGCGCCTTACCATCGGTATCGGTAGCGGATGCAAAAACTCCTGTGCCTGCTGAGGATGTGTGTCCGACAACACCTTTGCCAGATAATGTGGCACCTCTTACTCCGATTGCGTTCGCAGCGAGCCCACTAATACCAACTGATGTGCCATTTCCATCATTATTATTGATTAGAAACAGCGGGCCACTATTTGTGCCCAATTGCGAAAATGGGAGCGTCAAACTTCCTCCACCACCAACAAGGCTCCATGCAGGGACTGCCGCCGTTCCGGCATTGTAATAGAAGCCTGTTTTTCCTAGTCCTGCGTTCGTATTGTAAACGAGCAATGCTGGCGCAGGATTGGGAACCGTTGTATTATCAGTAAGAGATTGTAGCGAGACGCGTGGAATTAGCAGACCTTTGTCGGTTCCGACTATTTCAAGAGCAGCGCTGGGATCGGGCTGGGTGGTGTTGATGCCGACGTTCTGGGCGAAAATGCTTGGCGCGGATGAAAGTAGAATGGCAGATAATGCAAGCTTGCAGAAAGTCAGTTTGAGCTTTTGGTTGCTCATGAATGGTAAATGGAATGCTCTCATGTTTATAGGCAGATAATGTTAAATTTATGGAAACCCAAGATTGGCAATAACAGCCAAGCATAGCAAAAGCGATGAGTAGGCGGTGTGATTGAGTGAATAAACGGAAATGAAAAAGTCCCGGAATTGCTCCGGGACTCTGAAAGAAAAATAAAATGGGATAGATCGGCAGCGCTGAAAGGTGATAAATAAAAAACTACCTATTGTTTGATAACCAGGCGCCCGTTGAAGAAGCTATGCTCTGCTGTTGTGAAGAGTTGAATGCCACCCTCGGTGATGGGATTTTTAACTTCGACGTGCATCATGTCTCCTGCCAAAAGATTAACCTCGGTGGACAATTTGGATGAATTGTCTACGGCACTATGCACAAAGTCACTGGCTATTACAACCTTTACTCCACCTCGTGTTCGGACCAAATGAGTCTCCGCGTAAAAGGAAGGGACATTTAGTGGCTTTTTCCAGGCAACGTTTAAATCAAAATGATATAGACCATCAACTGGTGCAATGAAAGTGCTGTTAGGAGCGCTATTAGCGTCGTTGTAATTTTGATTGAGATCATAGACTTCATTTTCAAAAACTACTTTTGCCGTAGCCCCAAGTGCTATGTTTTGATTTCCACCACCCAAGACACCATTAGCCCTAAAAGCAACGTCTCCCGAAATATTCTGCCAGGTTGCATTGCCATTTGCATCAGACATTAAAACTTTACCATTTCCGGGAGATTGACCAGGGCCGTCGATTTTAATAGGGCCGCTCACTTCAAGCGCCTTTCCATTGGCATTCGCGGCGGATGCGGAAATTCCTGTGCCTGTTGAAGTTGCGTGTCCGACAATACCTTTGCCTGATACTGTAGCTCCCCTTACGCCGATTGCGTTTACAGCAAGCCCACTGATGGCAATTGAATTGCCATTCGCATCATTATTATTGATCAGAAACAGTGGGCCATTATTTGTTCCAAGCTGCGAAAACGGAAGTGTAAGGCTTCCTCCCCCGTTAATTAGACTCCAAGCAGGATTTGCAGGCGTTCCAGAATTGTAATAAAACCCAACTTTTCCTAACCCTGCATTTGTATTATAAACAAGCAATGCCGTCGCGGGATTAGGAACTGTCGTGTTGTCTGTCAGCGATTGCAGCGATACACGGGGAATAAGCAAGCCTTTGTCTGTTCCTGTAATGTCGAGGGCTGCGCTTGCGTCAGGTTGGGTGGTGTTAATGCCGACACCTTGTGCGAATGAGCTTTGGCTGGCGAAAAAGAGTGCAGCTGAGATCGCGAGAGGAGTAATTAGTTTTCTCATCGTTTTTGAGTGAATAGTATGAAACATTTGAACGTCCAATATTCACTAGAAAGGCTAAGAAAAATGAAAGCGATGAGCCTGCGGTGGAGTAGGATGAGTGTACGGTCAAAAACAAGCAAAGCGCTGGATCTAAATCCAGCGCTTTGGGAAAAAATAAATATAATCTCAGCAGCTAAATTAATGTAGCCGTCCGACTAAGCAGTAAACTCCTCAGAATAATGTGAAGCGCCTAATTCCAGGATTTCCGTCGTCCTGGCGCGTGTTTTGGCTGCCAGTTCAGCGTTTTTGGAAAGGGATTCTCCGAATGATGGGATGATTTTTTTGAATTCGGCTTGCCATTCTTCTGATTTGGCTTCTTTGAAGCATTTTTGAATCAGTTCCAGCATGATCGAGACAGCTGTTGAGGCGCCCGGGGAAGCTCCCAGTAATGCTGCGAGTGAACCATCGGCAGCCGTAACCATTTCGGTTCCGAATTCCAGGACACCGCCATTTCAAGGTCCCAGTCTTCCAATTTTGCCTAAGGCAGGTAATCTTTCAGTGCTTCCAGCCTGTCTTGCGGCCCTGGCAATCATCACTATGGCTGGCAACAAAACTTACACTTCTCCGCGCATCAGGCAGCGACCGCGGCACCCCGTCAACGACCAAATCAACTAGGACCGAATCTTCGCCGCCCTGGACAACATCAACTACCAGGGCGAAATTGTAGTCGAAATGCTTCATCGCCGACGTACAATTATTAGCAAAGCCACATTCATCTAGCGTCAAGTAGAGCATTTCATGGCGGCAATTGTATTAAATGGGTTGCAAGTTTTCAGAAGGCTGGCTTTTAAAGCAGTGATGTTGGCAATCATTTTCTAAACAGCAATCTGCCGCTGAATGAAGCGTCAACTGAGGAGGTGCTGAGCTTATCTGATTTAGGTCCATCAATTTTAGGTGTATCCAAGGTTGCAGTTACGTGAACTTGATCACCTTGCTGTAACTCTACATCAACTGATAATGAAAGATATGAGGGTAGGCGTGTCATCTGTCCGGATTTTGTTATTGTTGACAACCCACCATTTCTTGTTAGCATAAGAGATAGCGTACGATCAAAGTTTTCATATTCACTACCACCGTAAGTTGAGCCAACAAAGAACGATTGTGTTTCAAAATGATACAAGCCATTTACTGGTGCAACAAAGGTGCTATGAGGACTTCCATTCACGTCATTATAATCGTCGCCTCGATCATAGTTTTGGTTAGCAAAAGCAACCTTTATTGGAACGCCATTACCTGCGATCACCTCATTTCCCCCTCCCAAAATTCCACTCGCCCGAAAAGCCACATCCCCCGTAATATTCTCCCAAGTAGCATTCCCACTCCCATCAGACATAAGCACCTTGCCATTCCCAGGTGATTGCCCCGGACCACCAATTTTCATCGGACCGCTCACTTCCAGTGCCTTACCATCGGTGTCGGTAGCGGATGCGAAAACTCCTATGCCTGTTGAGCCTGCGTGGCCGACCACACCTTTTCCTGATAATGTAGCTCCTCTTACTCCGATTGCGTTTGCAGCAAGCCCACTAATACCAACTGACGTGCCATTCCCGTCGTTATTATTAATCAGAAACAGCGGACCATTATTTGTGCCAAGTTGCGAAAACGGGAGCGTCAAACTTGCGTCTCCACCAACTCGGCTCCATGCAGGAGCTGCCGCCGTTCCGGAATTATAGTAAAATCCTATTTTCCCCAATCCCGCATTCGTATTATACACAAGCAGCGCTGTCGCCGGATTTGGAATGGTAACATTGTCCGCCAGGGATTGGAGGGAAACTCTTGGGATCAGTAGGCCTTTGTCTGTGCCAACAATATCCAGGGCGGAGCTGGGATCGGGTTGCTGGGTGT
This sequence comes from Dyadobacter sp. CY347, assembly GCF_021502655.1. Classification (GTDB taxonomy): domain Bacteria; phylum Bacteroidota; class Bacteroidia; order Cytophagales; family Spirosomataceae; genus Dyadobacter. The sequence continues at coordinate 148,139 of NZ_JAKFFT010000010.1, read as the reverse complement.
TGATACCGACATTTTGTGCGAAGATGCTGGGGCCGCATGAAAGTAGCATTGCTGATAATGCAAGCTTGCCGAAAGTCAGTTTGAGCTTTTGATTGCTGAGTACTTGTAAATCGAATGTTCTCATGTTACTGGCGGATATGTGAAATTTAAAAGCCAATATTGTCAGGAACAGCGAGGAATAGCGAAAGCGATGAGCCGGCGGTGAAGTAGGGTGATTAAACGGAAATGAAAAAGTCCCGACGCGATGCCGGGACTTTACATTAATATAATATGAACCGAAATTTTAGGCAGTAAACTCCTCAGAATAATGTGAAGCGCCTAATTCCAGGATTTCCGTCGTCCTGGCGCGTGTTTTTGCTGCCAGTTCAGCGTTTTTGGATAGGGATTCTCCGAATGAGGGGATGATTTTTTTGAATTCGGCTTGCCACTCCTCTGATTTGGCTTCTTTGAAGCATTTTTGAATCAGTTCCAGCATGATCGAGACAGCTGTTGAGGCGCCCGGGGAAGCTCCCAGTAATGCTGCAAGTGAACCATCGGCAGCCGTAACCATTTCGGTTCCGAATTCCAGGACACCGCCTACTTTCTTGTCTTTTTTGATAACCTGCACGCGCTGTCCGGCCATTTCAAGGTCCCAGTCTTCCAATTTTGCCTCAGGCAGGTAATCTTTCAGTGCTTCCAGCCTGTCTTGCGGCGATTGTCTTACCTGATCAATCAGATATTTGGTCAAGGGAATGTTATGGATCCCTGCGGCGAGCATTGGGCGAATGTTGTCCAGCTTGATAGACAAAGGAAGATCCAGGAATGAGCCGTTTTTCAGGAACTTTGTTGAAAAACCGGCATAAGGGCCAAATAGGAGTGCTTTTTTGCCATCGATCATCCGGGTGTCCAAATGCGGAACCGACATGGGAGGCGAGCCGACAGAAGCTTTTCCATAAACCTTCGCCTGATGTTTTTCAATGATCTCGGGGTTGTTGCAAACCAGCCATTGGCCGCTCACGGGAAATCCTCCAAAACCTTTACCCTCAGGAATGTTTGATTTTTCGAGAAGCGGCAAAGATCCTCCTCCTGCTCCGATGAACACAAATTTGGTTTGAACGCGTGTAGTCTTTCTGGTCGCACGGTCTTTCACTTCAATGAGCCATGAACCATCTTTGCGTTTGTCAATGTCGTCAACCTCGTGGTTTAAGTAAAGACTAACGCCCTCCTGTTTTTCAAGATATTTAAACATGAATTTGGTAAGCGTTCCAAAATTGACATCCGTACCAAGGTCCATTTTCGTTGCAGCCACCTTTTCGTCCGGGTCTCTTCCTTCCATTACCAGAGGGATCCAGGAGTTGATCTCACTTTTATCCTCCGTATACTCCATCCCGTGGAAAAGATGGTGTTTGGTCAGGCCGTCGTAACGCTTTTTGAGATACTCCACATTATCATTTCCCCACACAAAGCTCAGGTGCGGGATGTTATGAATAAATGCGTCAGGAGAATCAATAATGTCATTTTCGACAAGATAGGCCCAGAATTCCTTGGAGACTTCGAAGGATTCGGCAATCTTAATCGCTTTTTTCGTATCTACCGTGCCGTCTTCCAGCTGTGGTGTATAATTCAGCTCGCAGAATGCGGAATGCCCGGTTCCTGCGTTATTCCATGGGTCAGAACTTTCGGCGGTAACCCTGTCCAGCCTTTCAAAGATCGAAATGGAGATCGCCGGATTTAATTTTTTAAGTAAAACTCCAAGAGTTGCACTCATGATACCGGCCCCTATCAAAACGACGTCGGGGGCGATCGTCTTTGAAGATTTTTTGGTAATCATCGGAGAAAAAATGGTATGTTACAGGGTGTCAAAAGCCCGGAATAGTACAATAAATAATCTGCTACAATGTAATCAACACATCTTGCCCCGAAAATAGTTTAATTAAAAAAATAAAAGTTATGACGGGTTACAACTTCTTGGATGCAGGCAATTAAAACTTTATTGATTGCAATGTCTAACCTGAGGAATTATTCGTTATTCAGGTGTATTGAAGGTAAAAGATAAGGTAAACTGAAATCGTGTCAGGAGCGAAACTTCCGGTTAACAGGTTGAGATAAAGCCCTGATACGCGATTACTTGAAAATTGCAAGTTGTAGTAGTAATATTTGCCAACCTCAAAACTTGTCGTAAATTTATATCATATATTGGATAAGCTTGTCTTATCATACTACAACATTAAATATCGTTTAACAAACATCTTTTGAGTGTTTAACCCATTTGTATTTTAACATTTTATACACTGTCTAATAGTTTATTATGAAAACAAACTTTACCTGGTACACACTGCGATTATGGAATGTTCTTCAAGTTTTTTCATTACTCTTCCTATTTTCTATCAGTGAGTCTAATGCGCAATGGAGTGGTTTTGGGAACGAGTGGCTGGCTGGCAAGTATCAACAAGAATGGGTTAAAATTGGCGTGACGGCCAAAGGCATCCACAGAATTGATGTTAATAATTTACCCCAAGCTTTTAAAGATGCGAATAAAGACAGGCTGGAAATGTGGCACCGTGGTCAGAAGGTTAGCATAATCAAAGCCGATGCATCTGAAATTTTGTTTTATGGTGTTCCAAATGACGGGGCTTCCGACGAATTTCTTTACAGGTTACCTACGACACGCAAAAACCCGTATTACAGCACTTTTTCCGATCAAAGCGCCTATTTCCTGACAATCAATCCATCAACAAATGGGGTTAGGGCGGTAACGCCGGCAGTTGTTGCTAACCCGGGAGCAGTAACACTGACAAGTCACATCCGGACCGATCTGAAAAAATATGCGAACGAGTATTCACACTCGACGGCCACTTTTTACAGACCATCTACATTTAACAGTTATTTTGAGGAAGGGAAGCAGGGAACAGGAACTTCGTTGATGGGGGACATTTACACGACGGTTCAGACCTCAAATCCAAAATCTGTTATTTATCAAAACTCCTACGTTCCGGTCCCATTTTCATTTGCTATCAAAAATGAAGCCGGAGCAAATCCTAAAAAGGTCACGATTCACATCAAAAGCAGGCTGGGAAGTTCTGTCGCAGATATCTATGTTGGCAAAACAGCCGGAACACTGCGTAAAGTGGGTAGTTTAAATGTAAATGAACTTGAAGACTACGACTATACTTTCAACTTAGAGACCGGTGATTTTGATGCGAATGGTGGAACCTTAGGCTTTAAATCTACAAGCACAGGAGCAGAAGGAAGCGGATTTTCAATCTCTTACTTTACTGTTGAATACGAGCAGGCCATCAATATGCAGAACCTGTCGTCCTATGAATTTGTGTTCCCTGCAACGACTAACGGCTCTCAATCCAAAATTTCGATCACCAATGCGCCCGCACTGACCAAAGTGTACAACATCAGCAACCCTGATGTTCCACAAATCATCTCCGGAAGTGCTAATGCTTTAACGATTGACAGAAATGACCAGAAACTGACATTATTTGCAACAAGCCAGACTATTAATGTAGCAACGGATAAGATCAGTGTCCCAGTCTTTACGGAATTAACGCCGTCGTCACATGACTATCTGATCATATGCAGTAATACACTCACTACTTCTGCGAATGCATATAAAGAATATCGGGCAGAAACATCGCCGGGGCGTAAATTCAGCCCGGTAGTGACGAGGATACAAGACATTTACGATCAGTTTAACTACGGGGAGCCGAGCCCGTTAGCGATCAGAAAGTATGTAGATTACATGATTTCCGATGGTAACAAGAATAAATTCCTCTTACTGATCGGCAAATCGACTACGTATTTTGAACGCGCAGTAAGAGAGATGCCCGACGAAGTTCCGACTGTGGGTTTTCCTGGCTCGGATATCCTGTTGGTTGACGGATTGGCAGGCACACCAAACGACGTTCCGGCTATTCCGGTGGGCCGTATTGCTGCTATCTCGAATGATCAGGTAATGGGCTATTTGGATAAAATCATTCAATATGAATCGCAGACAGACCTGTCGTGGAGAAAAAATGTGATCCACATGAATGGTGGCAAATCGGTGTCAGAGATCAATGCTTTCGCGAATTATCTATCCGGAATTGCTTCAAAGATCAACAATGCTCCGTTTTCAGGGACTACAATTCAGAAATTGAAGCCACTAGCCAATCCCGGCAGTGTTCAGCAAATGTCGTTTGCTACTGAACTCAATGGTACGGGTGTTGGTATGGTATCGTATTTTGGCCACGGCAGCGTTGACCAGACCGACTATAATGCTGGTTATGCGATGGATAATGGTAAGAACTATAATAATCCGGAGAATTTCCCTGTATTGTTCTATAATGGTTGCGGCGTAAATAATATTTTTAGTGGTCGTCAGGGTTTATTTGGTACGAGCCCTAATAATATGGTTCGGCCTATGTCGCTTGACTGGCTGCTGGCACCTAAAAAAGGCGCTATTATAGTGTTTGGAAATACCTGGGATGCCTTCGCGAGCAATTCAAATAAATATCTTGCACGACTTTATCCATTGATCTTCTCAGTGAATGATTCAAAGCGCGGGACGATTGGAGAAATCCTGAAACAAGCGGCCCTGGCTACGAAACTTGCTGAGGGATACGAGTATAACGCCGATAACAATTCCAGAGTGATGGGAGATTACGATGTGGATAGAGCGAATGTTCACCAGATCCTTCTTCAGGGAGATCCCGCTTTACGGATCTTGATCACGGACGCAGCTTTGCCTGTGAAATTGATTTCTTTCGATGCAAAAGCTGAATTTGACCGGGTTAAGCTAAACTGGAAAACGGCTTCTGAGCAGAACAACGGATACTTCATTGTGGAGAGAAGTTACAATGCTAAAAATTTCGAAGAAATCGGTCGTATCGAAGGTAAAGGAACGACTGAAACTGAGAGCAATTATGATTTTGCAGACATGAAGCCTTTGTCGGGAACCAGCTATTACCGCCTGAAGCAGGTTGACAATGCAACTAAGGTCAACGGTGTGGAAATACCGGGAGTAAGTACTTTGTCTACGATTGTCTCTGTTGTTCGTGAGAGTGATAACTTCCTGACGATTTCTCCAAATCCTGCAGCTGACTTCGCTGAAATTGTGTTGGATGCACCTGTCAAGGTTAAAAGCTATAACATGATAGACATAACGGGGAAGGTTCGCAAATCTGGCCAAAGTGGCACCCGGATATCCCTCGCAGGTTTGGAAGCGGGTGAATATATTGTTGAAATCGTTACTTTCAACGGCGACGTATACAGGAAGAAGATTGTTAAAAAGTAGCTTTTTTTAATAAGTCGCATATCAAGATCTTGGTATGCGACTTCAATTCGTAGTACATATGCTTCTAGGAAGATTTGTGAAGGTTGTAGTTCTCTTACTTACAACGATAATTCTAATTCCCGACTCCAAAGCTCAGTGGGGAGCGCCATACAGCAACAGTTGGATATCTTATGGAAAGCCATATGTCAAAGTCAGCGTTACCCAGCGGGGGATTCACAGATTGCCGTTTTCCCTATTGCCGAGCGATTTCCCTGTGGACAAGCCGGCAAATATGCAGTTGTGGCACCGGGGAAAGCAGGTAGCGATAATTAGTACAACCAACAATGAACTAACATTTTTTGCTGTACCCAATGATGGATCCAGTGACTCATTGCTTTACCGGCCAATGAGTTCGCGGATGAACCCATATTGGAGCATGTATTCAGATCAAAGTGCATATTTTCTTACGATAGGCGTGACAGCGGGATTAAGAGCGGAAACTACCAATCAATCAGCTAATGTGCCTGCGGTTCCGTTTCATTATGCTTCTATCACCAGTGTTTACAGAAATGAATATTCATTAAGCACGTCAGTATATCTCCGGCCATCATTTTTCAACAGTTATTTTGAAATAGGGGCAAGCCGCACAGGCAAGGTCTCAATGGGTGGAAAGGCCACAAATTATCCGTTCCAACTAACGAATCTGATAGCCAACTCAACCGTTAAACCATCGGTAAAGCTGCTTGTCCATGGAAGGAGCGGCGGGAATAGAAGTATCGAAGTTTCTATAGGGAAGACTGCTGAAACCCTCAGGCTAGTCCATGCTATCAAAAGCAGCGGTTTTGCAGGCGTGGAATATGCCTTTGATCTGAAAGATGGAGACGTTGACGCTGCGGGCAAGGGCGTGATTAGTATAAAATCCGTTAGTAGCGATCCTGTTGATGGTTATTCGGTCGCTTACATCAAACACACATTTCCTCAGGCCTTAACCATGGAGGGAAAGCCATCCCATGATTTTGATCTGCCTGCTGCATCAGAGACATTAAGCAAAGTTGTTATTGCAGGAATACAAGCCAAATCAATAACACTGGACATTTCCGATATTGACACACCAAAACTCATTCAAGGCACTTCCGCCACGTTTGGCATCGCAAGAAAGCCAGGCAAAGTAGCGAACCTGTTTGTAAGTAGTGAAACAATTGCTATCGATAAGAGTAAGGTCTCCGCCATTAATTTTTCTTCAAAAATTCCAACATCTGCAAACTACATTATCATTACCAGCGAAAATTATCTGGATGGAGCGAATCAGTTTGCAACTTACCGTTCGTCAGCAGATGGAGGAGGTTTTAAAACATTGGTTGTTAACATTAAAGACATTTATAACCAATTCAATTACGGAGAGCCTAGTCCACTGGCCATCAGAAGATTTGCGGACTATATGCTTGTCGACAAATCGCTTGATAAGCATCTGTTTTTGATAGGTAAATCGATTACATATAATGAGAGAATGGTAAGGGAGTTGCCTGACGAAGTTCCAACGATAGGTTTTCCCGCGTCAGACGTGCTGCTCGTTGAAGGACTTGCGGGCGCTCCGCGAGACATCCCTGCAATGGCTGTTGGACGGTTGCCAGCTATATCAAACCAAAGCATTCTTGATTATCTGGCCAAAGTTAAAGAATACGAGCACAATGCAGCGCGAGATTACGGCTGGCGGAAAAACATATTACACCTGAATGGCGGCAAGACTGCAAGTGAAATTACTCAGCTCAAAAACCTGCTTTCTTCCCTTGAACCGGCGGTAACGAAGGGATTGGTTGGCGGAAAAGTCACCCCGTTCGTAAAACAGCAGGCGATTAGCGAGGTGGAGTCGGTCAACATTACTCCTCAGGTGAATAATGGGGTAGGGCTTATCACTTACTTCGGCCACGGCTCAACAACTGTGACCGATTTGAATATGGGATACATTACGGATGTTAGCCGGGGTTACAGCAATAATGCAAAGTACCCAATGATGTACTTCAATGGATGTGGGGTAGGAAATATATTTAGCGCGCGCTTTAATACGAATCCGACTGCTAATGACCGGTATACTTTGTCAATGGATTGGATACTGAGCCCGAATAGAGGTGCCATCGCTATCATCGCGAATTCATTTGAAAGCTTTGTGAGCCCGTCTTCAAAATATCTGAATCAGCTTTATAACTACATTTTTACCGATCCTGCCACTTCCGGACTTTCGATCGGCAAGATTCAGGTTTTGCTCGCCAAAAAGTTGATCTCGGAGAGTAAGGATAGTTATACCATTGCGAATGTGCATCAATCACTTTTACAAGGTGACCCGGCGATAAGAGTCGTTTCCGTTCCCAGCTCAGACTACGCCGTCGACTCTGATGAAGGCATTAAACTTTACTCTGAGTCGCCTCAAAAGACCATAGGAACATCCGGGAAGCTTAGCATTAATGTGTATCTCAAAAATCAGGGCAGATACATTGGGAAAGAAATTGTGCCTTTGCAGATCACGTATTTTCTGGCAGGCAGCAGTAAGACAATCGATAAGACGGTTCCGGCATTTGCATACGGCGACACCCTGGTAGCCGAAATTGATAATGAAATGAATCTGCGTAAGATAGAAGTCAGAATCGATCCGAAGAATACAATCACTGAGCTGAGCAAAACCAATAATTTCTCGGAGCTGGACGTGGATTGGGAAGTTGCGAAAAATGAGAATTTCTATCCTACCACAGGATCTAAGGATATCATTGCACCCATCTTGGATGTAAAATTTAATGGTAGAAATATCAGAAACGACGAGATTGTGAGCCAAGATCCTTCCATTACAATAGCATTGGCAGACGATCGGAGTCTTTCATCTGACAGTTCTCACGTTCAAGTTTTCATCAAAAAATGTGGCGATGAAAGTTGCGATTTCAAACGGGTTTATTATTCGTCAGGTGAGCTGAAAGTAGAAGCTGCTGGGCAAAAGTCAATAGCAATCTCATATTTGCCTAAAAATATAAAAGACGCAGGGATTTACGAATTGCTAGTGAATGCGACTGACGAAGCGGGCAACACTGCAACATCTGCTTACCAGATCCGTTTCGAAATTCCAAAGGAAAAGCTTAATCTAACGGTCACTGCAAGTCCAAATCCGACAACTAATTTTGTTCGTTTTGAGACTGCATTAGGTGCTGAAACTAATGTTTCAGACATACAATGGGAAATCTACAATTCGAGGGGAATACTTGTGCGTAGTGAGAAGATTGGGAACCTGTTGACAGGTGTTAAGGAATGGTATTGGCAATCGGAATACAGTCCCGCAGGCGTTTACATCTATAAAGTGAAACTCAATTCCGCTACAACGGGTGAGTCATCCGTTATTACAGGAAAAGTCGTGGTGACCAAATAAAGACAGAAGACTTACTTTTGTTGCGCAAACCATTCCAGCCAGACTGAAAGCGAAATGGTTCTTGTGATATGGAAGTAAGTCTTCGTTTTTTGTGCGTAGGGTATTTTTTTATTTTTTAAAATGCTCACCTGTTCATCGAATTTTTTGCGATCAATAAAGTCCCATACTTGCTTCGTGTCGTATAAGTACTCCTGAGATTGCTCATATAAGCGCGTGGTCATCAAATCGCCATCCGGTGAGCTTAATGAAGACTTTGTCGAACGGGTACGAACTTCCTCCGCTAATATCCCTTTCATCGCTTCTCTTAAATGAGCGCGGCCGATTCCGTCCCCAAACTTAATCATGTTTGGTATTGCCATACATTGCTCAAACAGCTTATGATCCATGTATGGTGACCGCTTACTCACTCCGAAATGTTCGCCCAGGAAAAAATGCCCCTCCTGCGTTCGGATGACATGCGGATGGAACACATCTTCAAATAACTCCTGAAATTCTGCTGGCAAGCCACCTCTCAGGGATGTAGGAAAATTTACCTGATCGGCGATATTCCCCATCGCACTTGAATGAAGAATCTCGCTCCTTACCAGTGAGGAAGTCGTATTGACGTTTTCGTTGATGGCCCTTAAATACATATTTTTGACTGCACGTCTTACAAAGTACATATAGGAAATTCCCAGTTCTTTTGAAACCTCCTTATGCAGCTGAAGCTGTTCATGCCAGGGGAGGGATCGGAAATAAGTCAGCTTGCGATAGAGGAAATTTTGCACAACCAGCTTGTTCTTTGTCGCTTCTGACAGGTTATCCCAATTAGCGTACTGGGAAGCAAGTGGAAAATAGCGGACTCGTTTTTGCAAGATATAACTTACAACCGGCCAATCTCTGCTGTCAAAAGCCAATCCGAGCTGCTCAATTCCATTACCGATCACGGAATCGCCGCCATGTCCATTTAATAGTATATCGCATCCGAATTCACGCGCGAGACGAATTGTATTGCAGTTTGTCGCTGAGGATAGGAAAGAAGATTCCGGCTGACCAAAGATTCTGGTGCTGAGTTCAAGATATTTCAGATCATCTTCTGACTGAGGGACAATATGATGGACCGAACCAATTTTGTCAGCGACGAACGAAGCGAAATTGCTCTCATCTGATTGATTACTAACCGCACCGATATGAATTGTATGTAAAGGCCGATCGGGGAAGAGCTGCTTGAAGACCGAACTGACCGATGATGAATCCAACCCACCACTTAAATGAGAACCAACGATTTTTGTTTTCTGCCCGGTTGCATGTAACACTGCTTCTCTTAAAGAATCACCAACTGCTTCGGCAGCTCGCTCAATGGTGTTTAAATCACGCCATTTTTCCAAATTAAAAGCGGCGTAGACCGTGCTCGTAACTTGCGCGCTAGTGGCTGATAGGAGATGACCTGGAAGAGCTGATTTGATATTTGTAAGAAACGTCGATGACGCATCAACTGCAAAGTTCGGATGCCGTCGCGAACAGTATGGGATTATCTTATCCACATTAACTGCCAAGTGACGTTTGACATGCTCTTTCTGTATCAAGCTGACTAAGCTTGTCGAAAAAGCAAAAAATTGATTGGGGATGTGAATGTAGAAAAGAGGGACTTTTCCGAAAATTTCCCTGGAAAGAAATATTTGTTGGCTTTCCTGGTCATACCATGCGCCAATGGAAGGCTTGTTGTATGAAGCGCTATTCAGTTGAGATTTAAATGCGCTTAAAGATAGCTCGCCGTTATAGTTATTACTTACATAGCCGGCTGGCGCACCGTCAGCGTTGCCATATCCTATCGAAGCACTATAATAGAGATCAGCGGAATCTACAAAGCCATGTTCCCCAATATACCCCTCATTAAAAACAAATAGATTATCAAAATTGTATGTAAAGTTATTTACAAAACAATTTTGATAATCTATAAATCCTTCGATCAGCAATTTGAATTCCTAGGAATGAAGATGTTAATAAATATCAACCCTCACCATCAAATTCAAAAGGATTTCCAACTCCGTCAAAAGCGCTTCCCAGTTTTCCTTTGGTCAGTTTAGTAACTGATCCAAGTTTCTCCAAAACTGGCTGATTATACATTTTCTTTGTCTGTGTAGAGTGCGTCTGAACTGTTTTCATGTCAAGTGTTTTAAGTTATAATGTATCCGTAGCAAATATACTTGTATTTTTTTAACTATCAAATTTTGGTAGAAATTTATATTCGAATTTAGGCACCTTACTTAGCGGTAAATTCTAATTGTTGCCATACTGATTGATCGTTTTTTTCAACGAAAATCCAGATTCAATAATTTGTTTGTCGTTTTCAAGACAATCAGGAGTCTGGCAGTATTCCAGCGCGATTTGCTCTTCGAAAATCAATCCTACCTGCTGAGCGTATCGTTTCTGCCCTATATACTTATTAATAACAGATGAGTCTTTCCGCTCAACCACATTCAGTGTATTACCAAACCTTTGATCTTTTAGGTCAAATGGTTTATCGACATCTTCATAACGAAATGTCTGTTTCTCCCGGTTATTGTAGCTATTTCCATTCCACTCTATCCTGTTGGCAACTGGAAATGCCAGTGAAAAAACAGACACATTATCAATAGATGTCAAAACCTTGTCAGGAGATCTTGTAATGGTATACTCCTTAACTTTTTGCCAATACTCGGACTCAGCTTTCCTTGATGAGCGGGCAACAACGAAAATTAAAGATCCATCGCTGCCTTCCGAACTGCTGATCACCTCATCCTTTTCCTGCCAGTTACTAACAACAGGTACAGTTTTTCCAGCAGAATATGTAGCCTGACTTACATCATAAGTCGTAAACCGGCCAACTTCCAGTGGAAGATATTCGTAGCCATTCGTTGAAGGACCATCAGATTTTTTGCAGCAAATCAGCATTGCCGACATGCTTAAACATAATAGTGTGCGACAAAGTACTTTTTCTGAAAGTGGTCTCATCAAATTGAATAGCAGTTTAGTTTATCACATTTTGTTAAATACGCTTGCCGGGGGAGTTGTTACTTGTCCTGTTTTCTTAGATGTGCCAGTTGATGAGAAAGTCAGCGTTTTTCCTTGAACAATTCCCACACCTTTTACAATGATGGTATCACCGGGAATTGCAATTTCCTCAGTAGTGTTCAAGCTGATACTGTTCGCGATGGTTCTCGACAAGGTAACATTCTCAATATTCGTCACCGTTGATCTTGACGTGTACTTAGGATCCTTGGCAATAAAGTTATAAGTAGACGTTATTTTTACAGAATTATCGGAAGTACGAACTATAACCCAGTCTGTCTTAGTCTCGTAACCGTTCTCAACAACAACTACTCCTGACCAAGTGCCAACAAATTCTTTCGTCAAATCCGGATCAACATCGTCTTCTTTGCATCCTAAAAGCACGAATGAAAGCAATAACACAAAAAGTAAAGCTTTCATTTTGCCTAAATGGTTAAATAAGTTTGGTGTTAGCAAGGTGGTTTTCATATTGGGAACTTAGTAGAATAGTTAAAAATGATTCCTTAGGTGTCTGTAAAAAATTGTACCAACGCGGACCGGCTATCAGCACATCATGCATTTCAACGCTGTCCGACGTATATGCATTGCAATTTAGAGATTATTTTTCCTCTCTGCCAGTTTTACTTTTAAAAAACCTTTCAACACTTCGAGGCCGGTGTCGAAGCGTGTGTTGTTGTTGATGACCATATCGGCTTCGGAGCGCAGTGGGAGTATAAATTTGTCATAAGTTGGCGCCACGTGATGCTCCCAGCGGTATAGCACGTCGTCCAGATCGTAGCCGCGTTCGTTATTATCACGAATAATTCTCCGTTTTATTTTAACGTGCTCCTTTGCATCAACAAAAATTTTCAAGTCGATCAGCCTGGCAATCTCAGGAAAATAGAATACAAAAATACCTTCGACAATAATGATGGGGCGCGGTTCAAAAACTAAAATCTCCGGTTTGATCAACGGATTGTTGAATGTATACTCTTTTTGATGCACTTCCCGGCCAGCCCGCAGCACGGCAATGTGTTCGGCAAACAAATGATGGTCGATCGTTTCCGGCAAGTCAAAATTTTCAACTCCGTTTTCATCCCTTGGGATCTCGTGAATCGGGCGGTAATAGTTATCCTGCGAGATCCGGGTGATCTCTTCTTTTTCAAACGAATCGATCAGGCTCTTCATGAAATAGGTTTTTCCCGAAGCGCTTCCGCCGGTAATCCCTACGATATAGGGTGCAAATTCTGGGGTTGTCATAGTTACGTTTCTGGATTTACGGGATCGTAAATCACAATTCTGTTTTTATAATTTAATCAATAACCGCCAACTTCCCGGCAAATTTCTCATTGCCGTCTGCGGTAACAACAAGGACCATGTAAATTCCACCCTTTGCGCGCTGGCCCGTGTAATCATTCAAATTCCAAGAAGCGGTGCCGCCTTGTGATTTCGTTTCATAGATCAGGCGGCCCGAAAGGTCGGTGATCTTGACAATAGATTCATTCATCAGACCTGTTATGCCAATGTTCCCGCCATAGCCCGGATGAACAGGGTTTGGAAAAATTTTGACATTTGAAAAATTCTCGGCTGCACTTGTCGCGGTGCTTCGGTACGACACCATTCCATTGGGTGTATCAATAAACAAAATGCCCGTTTCTGATACAAATTCCAATGCACTGATCGAATCGGAGGGCAAAGGACTGTCTGCTGCAGTGAATTTCTGGATTAGTTCGGTGCCGTCGGCATTAAAAAGAAACAAACCATTTCGTGTTCCGATCCATTTCCGATTGCCGGGCTCGATGGCAATCGCTGTGCACTTTTCATTGGCAAAAAGCTTTCTCTGGCCATATATTGGCAAAACAGCATCCACCCTGGCAGCATTCAGAATATCATCGGCAACAAAATACCCGACGCCCCGATCGCTTGCAAACCAAATGTATCCGTCCAGATCAATGGCCAGACTATTAATGATGGCAGAGGGCAAACTTCCATTTCCAAGATTTGTTGAAAGGACACGTTGCTGGTTTTGCGCATTCTTGACCAAAATTCCTCCGCCCAGATAATCAGGAAGCCGAGTCCAAATTACGCCGTTCAAGTCTGTAATGACGGAATCTTTTTTGCCAGCAATGGTGGTGTCGGCTTGTAATCGTGTGAAAGATTGAAATGCTTGACTTTCGTTATGGAGCAGACCATTTTGCGCGTCGGCCACCCAGAATTTTTCATTATCTGTATGAACCGCTGCTTTGGGAATTTCAAATAATGGGCTTGTGAATGTCTTCGCTGCGTTTTTCTGATCTAATAAAACGACCTGATCATCCAATGTCACGGTAAGGTCTCTTTCTGATGCGGTCATAAAATAAGTTTGACTACCCGACGAAAACAGGGATTTCCAATTTCCCTTTTCTTTTAAATACAAACCCTTACCCACGCAGCCTATATACAACTGGGAAGCATTCTCCGCAACGGCCACTGCTTTTGCCGGTGTAACAATGGTTTTCCAATTGGCAAAATACTGGCGGTTCACAGCCGGCAGCATGGAAGTGGCCAGAAGTCCCTGCGACGTCACGGCGTAAAGCGAGTCCGAAGCAAAGGCAATGTCACGCACTGAAACCTGCGTTCCGTTTGTTCCTATATATCGGTAGGTTTCATCAACTTGCTGATTTTCAATGTCCAACACAACAATGCCGAAGCTTGTGCAGAGATATGCGAGATTTTCCTGAATAATAATCCGCTTAATATCCTTATTTTCAGGTAAATCCGGGTTTTGAGAAAATACAGGCCAATGTATAATTTGTTCTGCCCGGGCGGATTGTTCGAGATAAACCAGATCAACATTGCCGTCCCTATAAGCCAGAAGCAACAGATTTTGGGCTTTATTAAATGCCATACTGCTAATGCCCGTGCTCGTCAGGCCGTCGGACTTTGACCAGGTTTTGATCTGTTTGTCAACAGTATGAATGCTGAAAAGGCCATTATGCGAAGCGCAGAAAATGTGATCATTGACGCGGACAACGTGCTTTGCAGAGAGATAATTGAAATGCGTTTCCCACTGGCCCAATGCCACATTTTGCCCCCAACTCATCCGGGATAGGGCGCCGCAAAGAAGCACAAACAAAAACAGCCGCTTCATAATCACTTCCTTTTACGGCGAAAAGCTGCCTTTTGCGTGTTAATTGGAAACCGTAACCAATGCCGATCCTTTTCCCGTTCCCGTGCCACAGCCACTTTTCAGCGAGCTGATCGTGTATTCGGTAGTTGTGGCGGGTGAAACTGAAATCAAGTAAGGGTTCAGGAATGTTCCGTTGATGGCAGTTCCGTCCGATAACGTGAATGACCAGGGTGCCAAGCCATTCTTGAATTTCAATAGGATACGCGTGGTTCTTCCGGCAGTGATGGTGCCTTTGCCCGAAACCTCGCCGATCGCCTTATCCGGTGCAATGACATCCAGTTCTTCAATGGCGCTTGAAACGGCAGGAGAGGAAGAGATGATCCTGATTTTTTGTGTTCTAATGGTGTCGCCCTGCGCAGCATTGCTGATCTTAACCTTCATGGCAGTAGGAGTTACGGTTGTCGGCAAGCTCACAAAGCGGCCCGATTTATCCGTCATTTGAACAGAAAACTTATTGTTAGGGTTGTAACGGCCTTCCGTTTTATAAGGTATTTCAATGGTCGAACCGGCACAAACCATATTCTGCGGCAATTTTTCCAGTGTAATGCTTGCAGGGGGGCTTTTGACAGAAACTTTTGCTGATCCTGAAAATTTACCTACACCACACAAACCTCCCGCAGAAGTAATCTGGTAATTCGTGTCGAAAACAGGCTTAACCTTCACTTTGTAGGGCGATTCCTGAATGTTGTTCTCATAAGTCCCATCCGAAAGCAGCACGAACCAAGGCCCGCCGCCTGTGAATTTCACGGTTAATTCGCCCGTCTCATTTTCTCCTAACCGCAGCGAATCTCTTTGCAAAGTGGCAACGGTGGGTGAAACAATGCTAATGTTGGTCGTTTGGCTTACCAGGTAAGGGGCAGAGGAAACAACGCGCAATTTGTACTCGCCCGGCTTGTAATTTGTTGGGATCTGTGTGGTAATGTAACCTGTTGTGTCCGGCGTTGAAATGGATTTAAAAGCTCCCGACCGTTCTGCAATCTGCACCACAAATTTATTTCCATCCTTAAATTTCCCAGTCGCATTAAAAGGAACCTGGAAAGGAATGCCGCTGCAAAGCTTTGCAATTTTTTCAACTTCTTTTAATTCCAGCTTGGGCTCGGGATTATTATTGACATTCACAATGGCTTCTCCTGAAACGCTTCCGCTTCCGCAAGCATTGGCAACACCCATTAGCTTGTAAGCCTTCACGTCCGTTGGCTTTACAGTAAGATAATGCGGGTTAGATAATGTTTGATATACAACCGTGCTATCCGACATTAAAAATGACCACGGCGCCGCACCCGTAAAGTTGACTTTCAGGTTCACTTCCTGCCCGGGCATAATGCGCACAGATTGCGTCCCGTCGATCACTTCGAGTCTTGCACTCGCATTTTGCAACAAACGAATGGGCACTTCCTGGCTTCTAACCACCGGAATAGAAGCCACAATTTGTATCCTGTAAACTTCCCCGCCGATTTTATATGAAGGGATCACCGCTTTAACTGGACTTTTACTCACCGGCAGCGAGATAGGAACCGATTTTCCATTTGCATCAATCAAATGCGCGATGAATGTGTTGCCATCGTCATATGGGCCTACTGTTTTAAACGGAATGTTAATGGTCGTTCCGGGGCATACGGACAGATAAGAGATGTCGTCAATAACGATCTTGAAGGTTTTTACGCTGTCTGCGGCTGGTTCAGTCTTGGCTAGCCGTTCTTCTGCTTCTTTTTCGGTTAGCGTGTCTGAAGAAAGCTCAACATTGCTGCTGTCCGGTGTGATAATGGTGTCCCGGACGGCGTCGCGAACGGCCGTTGTATCCGTAACCGGAGTGGTCACGGGTGCCGCCTGCGTTGCCTTAGGCGTAACAGTCGTGTCTGCTTTTGGCGTTACGGCTGGCCGGGTAGGAACAGGAGGCTTTTTCTTTGGCGTAAAAATTTGTCTTTTGGGTGTGCTGGTTTTTCGCTGGGCATTGGCCTGATTTGTAAAAATCATCAGCCCGCAAAAGATAATAAAGACGAATCTGAACATGTAAATGTTTTTAGTATTTTAAGTTAATTCATTGCTACCAACGTGCTTCCACGCAAAACCGGCACAACATCATAAAGGTCTTTTTGCAAACAATAAGATATATCTTTCTGGATTCCCAAACGCTGCAACCTGCGCACGTGGGATGAATTGGAAACACTGGCCAGCAAGTTGTTACGGCTCTGGTCGTATAGTCGCTGCGCCATTAATGTGCCATCTTCCAAAAGCATAAACTGGTCTTTCAGTGCGTCCGCAAGCGCTCCTGCAAACAATGTATCTTCCAGGTTAGGCCTGCCTTTCCAGCCTGCGCAAAGCACCAGAATGTCATAAGGTTCTGAGCGCAAGTGATTTGTCAGTGCGCCTAAGTTCAAAAATGACCCGATCATGACTTTCACTGCCGAGGCTTTTGCTTTGGCGATGGATAACGTTCCGTTGGTGGTTGTCATTGCGATCTGCGAGCCGATCAGCCGCTCGTTCATATAGCTGAAAGGGGAGTTGTCAAGATCAAAACCTTCCACTTTCCGCGCATCGCGTTCCGCAGCTGCGATGAAACCTTTGTCTTGTAATAATTTACATTCTTCAATGCTGGCAACTGGCGTAATGCTCTTAACACCATAAGCGAGACCGGTAACCATGCACGAAGTAGCCCTGAAAACATCCGCTACGACTACAATTGAATTGTCCAGTTTATGTAAATGAAGCAGGTCGGGTGTAAGGCAAACGTCAAGTTGTTTCATAAAATGCAATCGATACTATGGAATGAATTGGGGGAGATAATCAGTTTTTTACAAAAGGGAGTTTAACAACTTTCGCCTTCAATAATCTGTCACGGACTTTTACGTAAATTTCCGTCTCAGGCTTGGCATATGCAGCGGGAACGTAGCCCATGCCGATTCCTTTTTGCAATGTGGGCGATTGTGTGCCCGAAGTCACTTCTCCCAATTTGATGCCGGATTCATCGCAAAGCTCATAATGTCCGCGAGGAATGCCTCTGTCAATCATTTCGAAGCCAACCAGCTTTTTCGTCAAACCAGCTTCTTTTTGTGCTTTCAGGTCGTTTGCATCGATGAAGTCTTTGGTGAATTTGGTAACCCAGCCCAGGCCGGCTTCCAAAGGCGAAGTGTTGTCATCGATGTCATTGCCGTACAAGCAAAACCCTTTTTCAAGTCTTAAGGTGTCGCGGGCGCCCAGTCCCACGGGTTTGATGCCAAATTCAGCTCCCGCTTCAAATATGGCTTTCCACATGTTCACGGCATCAACGTTTTTAACATATATTTCAAATCCGCCTGCGCCAGTGTAACCTGTTGCTGAGATGATTACATCCGAAATCCCGGCCATTTCGCCGATTTTAAATGTATAATAGTCCATTGCGCCAAGATCAACCGAAGTGAGCTTTTGCAGCGTAGGCGTCGCATTTGGACCTTGCACTGCGAACAGACAAAGGTCGTCGGAAAGATTTTCCATCGAAACGCCCTCTGTATTATGGCTTTGGATCCAATTCCAGTCCTTTTCGATATTGGACGCATTCACAACCAGGAAATATTCGTCTTCTTTTATTCTGTAAACCAATAAATCATCCACTACGCCGCCGTTTCCGTTGGGCAGATAGCTGTACTGGACTTTACCATCAAACAATGCCGAAACATCATTAGAAGTAACTTTTTGAATCAGATCCAAAGCTTTCGGGCCCTTAACGCTGAATTCTCCCATGTGAGAGACGTCAAACACGCCGACATTGTTTCTTACAGTGTGGTGTTCATCCAGATCCGAGGAATAGCGTACAGGCATTTCAAAACCTGCAAATGGGACCATTTTGGCACCCAAATCGATATGGACCTGATGTAATGGGACAGTTTTCATGAATGGTAAATTGGTTCACAATAATTTACAAAAGTAGGTAAAGCCGATCAAAGCCACACAAAAAAGTCTTTTTTCAAATGCTGCTGTACGCTTTTTGAAGTATATTGTGAAAAAATATGCTTAAATAATTAGCAGGTCTTTTGGCCTGAATCCGAGACTATGAAGAGAAAATTATTACTTTTTGCCCTTATATGGGTCACAGCCGAAACGCTTGCCCAGACGGCGACTTTTGTGGGGGAAGTTATTGATGATAAGATCAGTATAGGTTATGGGGTAACGTCTGGTGATGTGGATGGGGATGGGAAAACTGATATTTTGCTGGCAGATAAAAAGGAAATTGTTTGGTATAAAAATCCTGGTAAAAAAGGTGAAAAGTGGACGCGTATCGTCATGGCGAGGGACCTCACCGAACAGGATAATGTGTGCATTGCAGCCAGGGACATTGACGGGGACGGGAAAGTGGAAGTGGCAGTAGGCGCCCAGTGGAACCCTTCGGAAACAAAAAATATAAAACAATCCGGCGCCGTATATTATCTCTCCGCGCCAAACGACCGCACGCAGCTTTGGGAACCGGTTCGATTGCACCATGAGGTTACCATCCATAGAATGCAATGGATCAAAACAGCAGAAGGAGGTTTTCAGCTCGCGGTGCTTCCGCTACATGGGGAAGGAAATTCGGGAGGAGAAGGCGCGGGTGTGAAGCTGATCGTATTTGATGTTCCTGAGAAAAAAATGGGCATATGGGGCTATGAACTGGTCGAAACCGGCATGCATATGACGCATAATTTACAACCTATGGAAGTCCCCGGCAGAATGGCCGGCCTGGCCGTTGCAGGCAAAGAGGGCGTTCAGGTTTTCCTGAATGGCGCAGACGGTTGGGCGCCATCAGGCACATGGATGGTCCCGGAAAGAGGAGTAGGGGAGATCAGGACGGGAAGTCTGGGCAAAAACCAATTATTCACAGCCACGATCGAACCGATGCACGGCACAAGCGTGGTCGTTTACTCAAAAGACAACCGCACAGTTTTAACTGATAAAATAAAAGAAGGCCACGCCTTATTATGCGCCGATTTCTTCGGCCAGGGCCGCGACCAGGTGGTCATGGGCTGGCGCAATCCTAATGTTAACGGAGAAACCGGCATCAGAATTTACGTAGGATCAGATCCCGAAGGAAAAAAGTGGCAGGAATATGCCCTGGATGAAAAGATCAAAATCGCCTGCGAAGATATTGCCGCAGCGGACTTGGATGGAGATGGGGATTTGGATATTCTGGCGTCAGGAAGATCGACGCATAATGTGGTTGTGTACTGGAATCAGAA
Source organism: Dyadobacter sp. CY347 (assembly GCF_021502655.1). Classification (GTDB taxonomy): domain Bacteria; phylum Bacteroidota; class Bacteroidia; order Cytophagales; family Spirosomataceae; genus Dyadobacter. The sequence continues at coordinate 128,127 of NZ_JAKFFT010000010.1, read as the reverse complement.
GAAGAAATGAAAAAAGGTTGGGAAACATCGTTTCCCAACCTTTTTATTATAAGCCTAAGCTTTTTGCCTGTCAGCCTGAGCGGAGTCGAAGGCGCGTTCACCCAGGAGTAACGCGCCTTCGACCGCCCGGCGGCCCGGTCCGCTTAGGCTTACAGGCAAAAAGCTTAGTCCCTTCTCCCCATCAACAAGCTCACATAATAAAGCAATGTTGCAAGGGAACCGATTGCAGCAACCAAGTAAGTCCTGGCAGCCCATTTCAGCGCATCGGCCGACATCACATATTCTCTCTCATTTACAATCCTGTTATTTTTAATCCAGGCGAGTGCTCTGTTACTTGCGTCGTATTCAACAGGCAATGTGATAAAACTGAATAATGTTGTTGCGGCGAATAACGCTACACCGATTGCTAATGGAATAGGCGTTGTGTTCAATAAAACGATTCCTCCTAAAATGATCCATTGCATGTAAGATGAAGCAATGCTTAAAAAAGGCACCATTTGTGACCTGAACTGTAACCATTTATAAGCAGTAGCATGCTGCACGGCGTGCCCGCATTCGTGGGAAGCAACGGCCGCAGCGGATACGCTTCTTCCGTGATAAACATCCGGGCTTAGGTTAACTGTTTTATCCTGAGGATTATAATGGTCAGTAAGCCTTCCTTCGACCGATAAAACCCTTACATCATATATTCCGCTTTCACGAAGCATGGTTTCAGCGATTTCCTTTCCGCTCATGCCATTGCTCAACCCTACTTGCGAGTATTCTTCAAACTTACTTTTGAGACGCCATTGCACATAAAGGCTAATAAGCATCACCAAAATACCAATTACATATGCACCAGCCATATTTGTGTTAGTTATATCCTTGTTTTATTTTCTCAATCAGCGCGGTAGTCGAATAACCCTTTACAAGAGCGATCGTTTTTACCTCACCCCCTTTACCCAAAACAAAATCCGCGCCAGCAATAGTTTCAACGGTATAATCGTCTCCTTTGACCAAAATGTCAGGTTTTACGGCTTCAATCAACTGACTAGGCGTCGGTTCGTCGAACAAAATGACAGCATCAATGAATGAAAGCGCTGCCATTAATCTTGCTCTTGCATATTCATTGACAACCGGCCGCAATGGTCCTTTTAGCCTGCTGACAGAAGCATCTGTGTTCAAGCCCAAAACCAGCCTGTCGCCTAATGCGCGTGCTTTTTCCAGATAATCAATGTGTCCTAAATGAACGATATCGAAGCAGCCGTTTGTGAAAACTACTTTTTGTCCGGCGCGCTGCCAGTCTTCTATGGTTGGGATGGCTTCTTCCAGCCTTAATATCTTGCTTTCGGTAAGGTTCATGGGGTCTGTTAAATAGGGTTTGGGTAATGATAATACGTTATCATACTTTGTTTCAATATAGCCGGACTATAAAAACAACAATTAATTTTCGATTGTAACCCGACTGTCTTCGGAAACCGATTTTTTGTTTTGTACTAAAACGTATAGGAACGCAAGTGCACCGATAACCAGCATAAAAATCATTTGCGCGCCATGAATGAATGTAGCCAATGTTATCCCGTCGTTTTGTGATAACCCATACAAAATCATGACGTTACCAACCAGTAAGTGATAAGCGCCAATGCCACCTTGTGTGGGGGCGGTCATTCCGATAGCGCCAACAACCAACAATGTTAATCCAGCCAATGGTCCCAGATTGGACGTTTCGGGAATGCAGAAGAATAAGACGTAAGAAACGAAATAATAGAAAACCCAGATGGCAATTGTACTAAGAATGAACAAACCCGGGCTCTTTAATTTACGAATACTTAAAAACCCGTCCAGCATGCCCTTCCCAAATGTCAGGATCTTCTGAACAAATGAATTTCGCAGGATCTTCTCCCTTAATGCTGCATTTTTATAAATGATATAAACACCAATCACGCCAAAAAGCATGAATGCAGTGAGTATGCCCAGCAATGTTGCCGCTGAATCGCCCTGGCCGCCCGGAACTTTGCTTTGGAAAAAATCAGTGAAGAATGTGCTCAGACGGTCAAATTCGAGGATAAAATTTAATCCTATCATCAATAATAAAATCAGCACATCGAATATACGTTCAGCCACGACCGTTCCAAAGCTCAGGTTTACGGGAATGCGTTCCAGTCGGTATAATGTTCCGCAGCGGGTTACCTCGCCCATTCTTGGTACAATATAATTGGCAAAATAACCGGTTAAGACTGAAATAGAGCTGTTGAAAAGGCCGGGTTTGTGACCCAGCGGCTCCATTAACATGCCCCAGCGCCAGGCCCTCGTAATGTGAGCGCCAAGCAATAAAACGCACGATAGCGCAATCCATCGCCAGTCTGATTTGGCAAACCTGTCGAGCATTTCTGCAAAGTTGATGTCTTTAAAGACAAACCAGATCAGGCCGCCTGCGAGCGCGAGCGATATGATGTAACGTAAAGCGCTTTTCATAGCTATTTGAAAGATTTTGCGAACCTGTAAAGAAAGGAAGTTTAGACCACAAGATGGTTATTATGATCCGGAAACACGACCATGGGCTTGAATGTCTTCGCCTCATCCTGGCTCATGGAGCCATAAGCAATGATGATAATAATGTCGCCGATCTGAACCCTTCTAGCAGCCGCACCATTCAAGCAGATCATTCCTGAGCCTCTTTCACCTTTAATCACATAGGTTACAAAGCGCTCCCCGTTGTTATTATTGACAATGTGAACTTGTTCATTTTCAACTAATCCGGCGGCGTCTATCAGATCTTCGTCGATAGTAATGCTGCCTACGTAATTCAACTCCGCCTGAGTCACCTTAACGCGGTGAATCTTCGATTTCATGAGTGTTATTTGCATTACCGGGTAATGTAAGTCGGGAATTTATTAATGCTTATTCTCCCCAAAGTTAAGGGAATAATATACAGCCTTCAAAACATCGGCGTTATGGTTACGGTTCCCGTCCGGAAATCGGGAGGCTGCAAGTAATTATCATGACAAGTATGCTTTAAATATTATTATCCACTTTATCTTTTCTATCAAATCAGATGCGTTCAGAAAATAAACCGAAAGATGTGAAGCGCCGGGATTTTTTGCAAAAAGCAACGGCAGCAACAATTGGAAGTTTCTTTATTGTCCCACGCCATGTATTGGGCAAAGGCTTCCTGGCACCGAGTGACAAATTGAATATTGCAGGAATAGGGGTTGGCGGAAAAGGTTTTTCAGATACAAATAATGCCTGGAATAAAGGCGCCGAAAACCTGGTGGCATTATGCGACGTGGATTGGGGCCAAGCCAAAAAGAATTTTGAGCTCCATCCGACCGCAAAAAAATACAAGGATTTCAGAAAGATGTTTGATGAAATGGAAAAGGACATTGACGCCGTAACCGTTTCAACAACCGACCATATGCACGCCATTATCGCGATGGCAGCCATGCAGCGCGGCAAGCACGTATACGTGCAAAAGCCGTTGACGCATGACATTTATGAAGCGAGAATGCTTACCGAAGCGGCGCGTAAATATAAAGTAGTAACCCAAATGGGAAACCAGGGTGCTTCTAACCCTGCGCAAACCCAAATGAAAGAATGGTTTTCAAAGGGCTTGATAGGCAATGTGCACGAAGCACACGTTTGGACCAACCGTCCTGTGTGGCCCCAAGGAATTCCAGTTCCAACGGAAAAATTCCCTGTTCCGGCTGATATTGACTGGGAACTTTGGGTAGGATCTGCTGAATGGGTTGATTACAATCCGGCCTGGCACCCATTTAAATGGAGAGGGTGGTGGAATTTCGGCACAGGCGCACTAGGTGACATGGGCTGCCACCTAATCGACCCCGCTTTCCGCACATTAGGATTAGGTTATCCAACCGAACTGGAATGCAGCGTAGGGCAAGTTTTCATCAAAGACTGGACCCCGGAATACATTCCCGAAGGCTGCCCGCCATCATCAAGGGTTCAATTAAAATTCCCTGCAAACAAGATCAATAAGTCAGAAGTAACATTAACCTGGCACGACGGCGGCTTGCGTCCATTCCACCCGGAAATTATCCCGGCAAACGATCCGCTTGGCGAACCAGACAGCAGCAATGGTGTTTTGTTAATCGGTCAAAAAGGTGTGATGACTTGCGGGACATATGGTATTAACCCAAAAGTTTACCTGAACGACGGCACGAAGCTCGAATACAAGCAGGGTGATTTTGGAAACAAATACACCCCCATGCCGGAATTCGGTCACCACGTTTCCTGGACAGACGCTTGCAAAGCCGGTTTCAACAGCAAAGAACACAAAGCATTAACCTCATCATTCGATTACGCCGGACCATTAACCGAAACCGTAATCATGGGTAACCTCGGAATCCGCAGCTACAACCTGCGCACAGCAAAAGCAGATGGCAAAGGTTTTGACTATCCAGGCCGTAAGAAGTTGCTTTGGGATGGAAATAATATGAAAATCACCAACTTTGACGAAGCGAACCAGTTTGTGAAGAGGAAGTATAGAGGGGATTGGAAGTTGTCGTAGGGGGGAGAGGCCTTTATGTAGGCCTAGCTAACGCTTTCAGCCTGAGTTAACTAAGCTTATCAGACTAAGTTAACCAAGCCTCGTCAGCCTAAGCCAACCAAACCCTGTCAGCCAGAGCCAACCAAGCCCTGTCAGCCTGAGCGGAGTCGAAGGCACGTTACCAAGGAGTAACGCGCCTTCGACTCCGCTCAGGCTGACAGGGCTTGGTAGCTGCGAACAAGTTCCTAAAACACAACATTATCAATCAACCTAACCGGTCCAAGAAACGCTGCTACACAGATAGCATTCGTCTCAGCAGCGCCAATCGCTGAGATAGGCTGCAATGTTTTCACATCCGCCACTTCGAAATAATCAAGTTTAAATTCGGGAATGCTGTTGAATGCTTCGGTTGCTGCTGACATAACTTCATGTATCGCTTTTCCCGCTTGCAAATCCATTTTTGCTTCTTGCAAAATCCTGTAAATATGTGGAGCAATTGCGCGTTCTGCATCATTGAGCCTGCGGTTGCGGGAGGACATGGCCAGGCCGTCTGTTTCTCTTATGGTGGGGCAGACGATCAGTTCCAGGTTAAATGCCAGGTCGGCGACCAGCCTTTTGATAATTGAAACCTGCTGCAAATCTTTTTGACCGAAATAAGCGCGGTGGGGGCTGACGATGTGAAAGAGCTTGGAAACGACGATTCCTACACCATTGAAATGTCCTGGTCTTGACGCACCTTCCATGACGCTTTCCAGCGTGCCGAAATTGATAATCAGGGACGATTTTTCGGGATACATTTCCTCTACGGACGGTGCGAAAACGGCTGTGCAGCCTGCTCGTTCCAGCATTCCGCAATCTTCATCCATTGTCCGCGGATATTTCAGCAGATCTTCCGGGTTATTGAATTGCGTCGGATTGACGAAAATACTGGCGACCGTAATGTCATTTTCTTTAATAGATGCGTCAACAAGTGAAATGTGACCTTCATGCAGAGCGCCCATTGTCGGGATAAGCCCAATAGTTTTTTGCTCTAAAAGTTGTTGATCGAGGAAACTGCGCAGGCCTTTGATTGAAGTAAATACTTCCATTGAAAAAGTGGAATCAGAGGGAGTAATCAAACCGCAGCGAATGCTTTTCTATTATGTGAGCAGCCATCCGTGGGCGATGAAAAAAATTTGGAATGGGAATTCCCAAACTGAGCGCAATATGACATTTAGTTTGGAATATTTTTTGATTTTGCCATTTTTTTTGTATAATTTTGCAAAACTTTTTTTCACAAACTGCTAAAACATCTATGGAGAAACTACGAATTTTGTATGTAGCCAGTGAAATCAATCCTTTCCTCCAAACCACCGATGTTGCCGATTACGTTAGGAAACTTCCTCAGGCAATGCAGGAACGAGGTGCAGAAATCAGAATTCTTGTTCCCCGTTTTGGTCTTATCAATGAACGCAAAAACAGGCTTCATGAAGTAGTTCGACTGTCAGGAATAAATATTACCGTAGGAGATGAAGAAAAGCCATTAATCATTAAAGTTGCTTCCATTCCAAACGCGAAGCTGCAAGTTTATTTTATTGATAATGACGACTATTTTCACCGCAAATCGGTGTTCTTCGATAAGGAGAATAACTTTTACGACGATAATGACGAACGTGCGATTTTCTTCTGCAAAGGTGTATTGGAAACCGTAAAAAAACTGGGTTGGGCTCCTGACGTAGTGCATTGCAACGACTGGATGACGGCTTTGATTCCATTGTACCTGAAAACCACTTACCGTAACGATCCGATGTTTAAGGATACGAAAAGTGTGTTCACAGTGCATAATAACGCGTTTGACTACAAATTTGACGCAGATTTACACAACAAAGCGAAAGCAATGGATGTGAGTGATGAAGCTTTGGCTCATTTACGTTCTAATGATTTTGAAGGATTTGTAAAAATCGGTTGTGCATATGCGGACGCGGTTTTGAAAGCGGACGATCATTGCAGCGAAAGTCTGAACCAGATTTTCAACAATGCACCGAAACGCGTTGAGCTTGACGAGCAGGACGAGAAGTTCTCTGAATCATATTACAATCTGTATACGGATCTGATGAACTGATCAGAAACATAACACTGAACGGATGGCGGCCACAATGGTCGCCATTTTTTTTGTGCCAGTCGCAAAAGTCAATGTGCCTGATATTTATGATGTGTTCGAGCACTCTTACTAAATTGGATAATTTTTAGTAATTAATTAGAATATAGCTTGTTAAGCATTCCTGATTGCTATTTATTTGCACCGTATCATTCAACATACACTCAAATTAATTTCGTAAAATATGTGTGGAATTGTAGCTTATGTGGGAAGCAGAGAAGCTTATCCCTTAATTCTTAAAGGTCTTAAAAGATTAGAATACCGGGGTTATGACAGTTCCGGAATTGCATTGCTGGAAAATGACAAATTGGATATTTATAAGAAAAAAGGAAAGGTATCCGACCTCGAAAGTGAGCTTGCTTCCAAACATTTAACCGCCACAATAGGCATCGGCCACACGCGCTGGGCCACGCACGGAGAGCCAAATGACGTCAATGCGCACCCGCATTACTCCAACAACCGCAGGCTTTCCATCATTCATAATGGCATTATCGAAAACTATGCTTCGATTAAACAAAATCTGGTCACAAAAGGGCATAAGTTTCTGAGTGATACTGACACAGAAGTCCTTATTCATTTTATAGAAGACATTCAGCAGGAAACAGGCGGCTCGCTTGAATCTGCTGTAAAACACGCACTGAAAGAAGTCGTGGGCGCTTACGCGATCGTGGTCATGTCTGTGGATCATCCGGGACAGCTAATTGCCGCGAGAAAGGGAAGTCCGTTGGTGATTGGGATTGGAGAAGATGAATTTTTCTTTGCATCCGACGCTACGCCGATCATTGAGTATACCAAAGATGTGGTTTATCTGGATGATTATGAAGTTGCTGTGATCAGTGAAGGTCGGTTAAGCATTCAGAATCTCGATAACACAGAAACGATTCCTTATATCCAAAAGCTCGAAATGGAGCTGGAAACCATTGAAAAAGGTGGTTATGACCATTTCATGATCAAAGAAATTTTTGAACAGCCGCGTTCCATCGCGGACAGTATGCGCGGCCGGCTGCGTGCAGATGATGCACATTTGCAGTTGGGCGGACTGGCAAATTATCTTGATAAATTGGCAGAAGCTGATCGCATCGTAATCGTAGGCTGCGGCACTTCCTGGCATGCCGGTCTGGTCGCAGAATATCTTTTTGAAGAACTGGCAAGGGTTAATGTGGAGGTTGAATATGCTTCGGAATTCCGTTACCGAAATCCGGTTATTAATGAAAAGGACATTGTAATTGCGATTTCCCAATCTGGCGAAACGGCGGATACATTGGCTGCCATTGAGCTCGCCAAGTCAAAGGGTGCGACCATATTTGGTGTCTGCAATGTTGTGGGATCGTCCATAGCACGCGCAACGCATGCAGGCGCTTATACGCACGCAGGACCGGAAATCGGGGTGGCGAGTACGAAAGCATTTACTGCGCAGGTAACTGTGCTTACTCTGATTGCCATTGCTACGGCAAAGCGAAAGGGAACCATATCTGAAGAAACTTACCGTCAACTGCTCATCGAGCTGGAAACTATTCCTGCCAAGGTGGAAAAAGTGTTCGAGAATGCGGATAAGATCAAGGAGATCGCATTTATATTCACCTATGCACGCAACTTTATTTATCTGGGAAGAGGCTTGAATTTCCCGGTTGCACTGGAAGGCGCTCTTAAATTGAAAGAGATTTCCTACATCCACGCCGAAGGTTACCCCGCAGCAGAAATGAAGCACGGGCCTATTGCACTCATTGACGAGGATATGCCGGTGGTTTTTCTGGCGACGAAAGATGGTTCTTATGAAAAAATCGTTTCCAACATCCAGGAAGTCAAGGCGAGGAAAGGACGGGTAATTGCCATTGTAACTGAGGGTGATACGCTTATTCCAGGCATGGTGGATTTTGTGATTGAGGTGCCCAAAGTACATGAATTGCTGACGCCATTGGTTTCGGTAATTCCCTTGCAATTGCTGTCTTACTACATTGCGGTGATGCGCGGCAGAAATGTAGACCAGCCCCGAAATCTGGCAAAATCAGTGACAGTCGAATAGCATTTGATTTGTAATCGTTAAAAAGCGAAGTTGTCGTAAAGGCAGTTTCGCTTTTTATTTTGTACAAAACATTGCAGGAAATAATGTAATGTTGTTTTCGTTAAGTTTGCGCGTTCAGTTTTACAAAAGGGATCATTTCAATGTTTAAAAAAATACTGCTTTTCGCTGTCATATGCATTGTCTCCGCATCATGCAGTAAAAAAGAAGCCAGTTATGTGCCTAAGCCCAAAGGGTTTAACCGGGTAGACCTGCCACCGCACGCCTATCAAAAACTAGCGCAGGAGCACCCTTACACCTTCGAAATTTCCAGATTTGCAGAGGCTTTGCCCGACACTTTCCGAACCGCAGGCAAGCATTGGATTTTTATAAATTATCCTCAGTTCAAAGCCAACATTCAAATCACTTACAAAGACATTGATAATAATCCAGCATTACTAAAAGCCTACATTGACGATTCTTACAAGCTGGCCAGCAAGCATCAGATCCGCGCGTCGGCCATTCAGGAGCAGCGCGTTTTGAGCAAAACCGGTAAAACCGCCATTTTATTCAAAATCGAAGGCGATGTGCCCAGCCCTTACCAATTTTATACGACGGATAGCACAAAACACTTCATGCGTGGCGCTATTTACTTTCCAACTGCCACAAAAAACGATTCGCTGGCGCCCGTCATTGATTATTTGCAGAAGGACATGATCCAGCTTTTGAACACATTGAACTGGAGATAAAAAGCGAAAAGGTTTTGCTGCGGAATGCGCAAGGCTGTATCTTTGAAATTCTGACCTCAACATCCTAACACTATGGCTAAAAAGCAACCTAAGAACCAGCTACTTCTCGATTTTTCGGTGCGTGGTAACCGGATCGTCCTGCATCTTGGTCAGGTGGAAAGTCAGCGGCTGGCTGATTCGCTTTTTGAGGGATTAGTGAATGGGGATTGGATGATAGAGCCTGCGGGCGCGGTTGCAGACATTTCTTATGCGCAGGACATTGTGCACCAGATCGGTCACAAACTACCTTATCCTGAGGGAATTAAAATTGCCCAGCTGCATCATGTTGATCCTAATTTTAAAGGCTTTTCTGCGATTTATCGGCAAAAAGGATGGGTGTTCGTCAATGCTGCTTCGGAAATAAATGAGCGGAATTACCACATTCATTTGTTGACCGTTTCACTCGGTTTGCATACATTATATACAAATACAACTTCACTAGCTGCACGTTCCGAAAGATTGATATTCGAAGCATTGTTGCCTTTTGAAGAAGTGGAGAGCTTTTTCAGGAATGACATTTCTAAAATACCGGATTTCCTCGCTTCTGATATAGCCAATTTCTTTAAAGTCCCATTCCCGATGGTGCTGAAAAGAGCGTTGACATTGAAAATCATTACAGATGCTCAGTATCGCACATTCATGACGGTTATTCCCGTCGCCTCTTCCAAGCCGCGCGAGCTTTTCGTGTCTCCCGACGGGAACATTGATGACCTGGAAGCACAGCTGTTTTCCCAGGGAATGGAGGACTAATCTTTATTTACATGTAAGTTGCTTAGGTCGGGTAGGGGGCTTACCGAAGTCCATCCACCGTCCACAACCAGGCTTTGTCCCGTAATGTGCCCGGAATGCGGGGATAGGAGGAATAAAGCAGCATTGGCAATGTCTTCACAAATTGCCGGCCGGCCCATAGGCGTAATTGCAGACCACATTTTAGGGTAAGTCGGATCTTCGGCCAATGTTCTTTCAGTCAATGTTGCGCCGGGTGCTACGGTGTTAATGGTGATCCCGAATGGGGACAGTTCCAGCACAAGGTTTTTAGCCAGCATTTCCAATCCCGCTTTCGTCATCGCATAGGCGCCCAGAAACTGGTGCGCCTGATGTCCGACCACGGACGACATCAGCAATATCCTGCCACCCGCTTTTTGCGCACGCATTTGTCGCGCAGCAGCTTGGGTAAGTAAGAAAGATCCCATCAGGTTTACTTCCAGGACCTTTCTCAAATTTTCTTCCGGGTAAGTAAAAAAGTCTCCGAAAAGCGTAATACCTGCATTTGCAACCACAATGGAGAGTTTTCCAAAACATTTGACAGCCTCTTCCACCATGCCTTCAATCACTTCAACTTTCGAAGCATCGCCCGCAAATGCAACACATTCTCCTTCCAGACTCCGGATCTTGCTTGCCGCTTCTTTGGCTAAGTCCTCGTCAAAGTCATTCAAAATCACGCACGCGCCCTGGGACGCGAGCTGTTTGGCTATCTCAAATCCGATTCCCTGTCCCGCTCCCGTTACAATCGCTACTTGATTATCAAATAATTGGCTGCTCATTACAATGTTATCATTTTGAAAAGGCTATGAACAGCCTTTAACTTAATGCGAATCTCTTGTTACCTTATCTCCTGAGCCTCCTACAAGGAAGTCCAGATCGGCACCTTCGTGCGCTTGCATCACGTGGTTAATGTGCAGGTTCACATAACCTCTTTTATAGCCCATCTCCAGTGGCTTCCACGATTTACCGCGTTCTGCCAGCTCTTCATCCGACACTTCGAGGTGCAGTTTTCGGTTTTCAACATCCAGTACAATGTAATCACCGTCCTGCACCAATGCCAGGGTCCCACCGACAGCTGCTTCCGGGGAAACGTGCAAAACAACCGTTCCAAATCCGGTCCCGCTCATGCGCCCGTCAGAAATCCGTACCATGTCGATCACCCCCTGGGCAAGCAGTTTTTTAGGCAATGACATATTTCCTACTTCCGGCATTCCCGGATAACCTTTCGGTCCTACGTTTTTTAGAACCAAAACACTGTTTTCATCCACATCCAGGTCCGGATCGTCTAGGCGTGCCTTATAGTCGTCAATGTCTTCAAACACGACTGCCCGCCCGCGGTGCTGCATTAATTCCGGTTTCAATGATGCCGAAGGCTTGATAACCGCACCATTTATGCAAAGATTACCACGCACAACGGCGAGTCCCGTCAGATCCTTAACGGGCTCGGTAAGCGTCCCGATCACTTCCGGGTCGAAACATTCCGCTGTGCTGCAATTTTCGGCCATTGTCTTACCATTGGCCGTAATTACATTCGGATGAAGCAATGAGAGCATTTCCTTGATCACGACAGGCAAGCCGCCCGCATAATAGAAATCTTCCATAAAATAGCCACCGGAAGGCTGCAAATTAAGCAGGAGAGGCACTTTCGCACAAAGCGCATTGAAATCATCCAAAGAAAGATCCACTCCAATCCGACCTGCAATGGCCAGAAGATGTATGACAAAGTTCGTTGATCCGCCAATCGCTGCATTGAGCATTATAGCATTCTCGAAAGCTTCTTTAGTTAATATTTGGGACAGGCGCAGATCTTCGTGCACCATCTGCACAATCCTGCGTCCCGACAGATGGGCAAGCACTTTTCGGCGTGAATCCGCTGCCGGAATAGCAGCATTTTCTGGCAATGTTAAGCCAAGCGATTCCACCATACAAGCCATGGTCGAAGCTGTTCCCATCACGGCACAATGTCCGTTGCTGCGACACATGCAGGCTTCTGAGGTTGTGAATTCTTCCTGTGTAAGGTCGCCTTTCCGGTACATTTCGCTGAACCGCCAGATGTCGCTCGTGCCAATGCTTTTGCCTCTGTAACGGCCGGTCAGCATAGGGCCGCCGGAAACTACGATTGTGGGAATATCTACGCTGGCAGCGCCCATAACAAGCGAAGGCGTGGTTTTGTCACAGCCACAAAGCAGCACAACGCCGTCAACCGGGTTGGCGCGGATCGATTCTTCCACATCCATACTCGCCAGGTTTCGGTAGAGCATGGCCGTAGGTTTCATCAATGTTTCGCCCAGGGACATAACCGGAAATTCAACCGGGAAGCCGCCTGCTTCCCATACACCGCGTTTTACGGATTCCGCCAGTTCCCGAAAGTGGCCATTGCAAGGCGTTAATTCCGAAAATGTATTGCAAATTCCGATTACCGGTCGTCCGTCGAATTCATCTGCCGGGTAACCCTGGTTTTTCATCCAGGCCCTGTATATAAATCCATCCTTACCAGACTTCCCGAACCATCCGCGGCTGCGCAATTTGTTTTCTTCCATTATTCGCCCATGTTTATATTCAAATAAGTAAAGGCCGTTATCAGTAAAATATAATTCCGCCAGCCCTTTAAAATAAATATTGTATCTTCGTTTTACACGTGCCCAGGGATTTCCATGATTTTGTTACGAGGTTATAAATTGTTGCTATACTTGCTTTTACCATTGGTTTCATTGCCTTCTCCAGCACAATTTCAGGCCGACAATTTCATTGAAAAATTACTCAAAAAGCATCCCGAAAGGTTTGCCGAATTGCTCAAAGATCCAGACAAATATCAAATCCAGATCCTGTATACGAAGATTGACCGGAACCGGAAAAACGAGCCGCATTTCACCACGCACCGGTATCAGGTCAATAATTCGAAATACTTTTATCCCGCAAGCACAGTAAAGCTCCCCGCCGTCGCGCTGGCTTTTGAAAAACTGAATAAACTGGGCATTGACAAAAATACGCCCATGTTCACCGGCGCCGAAAGACCCGAACAAACCGCAGTAAAATCTGATACAACTGCCGAAAACGGCGTTCCTTCCGTTGCACATTATGCTAAAAAGATCCTGCTGGTAAGTGATAATGATGCATTTAACCGGTTGTATGAATTTATCGGGCAGGAAGCGTTTAATGATTCGCTCCACAAAAAGGGCTTTACGAATACAAGGATCACCCACAGGCTGGAATCACCCATAGGACCTGAAAACAACAGGTATACCAATCCCATCCGGTTTGAAAAGGATGGCAAGGTAATTTTTGAGCAGCCAGCGAAATATGCAGCAAAAGAACTCAAATCGCCGACGCCTGTTTTGTTGGGGAAAGGTTATATGAAAGACAATGTGCTGGTGAATGAGCCTTTTGATTTTTCAAGTAAAAATTACTTCGCACTGGAAGATCAGCACCGGTTACTGAAAACGCTATTTTTTCCTGAGCAGGTGCCTGCGAGCCAGCGGTTTAACCTTACCCCGGACGATTATCGTTTTATATACCAATACATGTCCCAGTTCCCGGTTGAGACGAGCTTTCCGGAACATTATACGGATGATTACTACGATGGTTATGCAAAATTTCTGCTTTTTGGAGCCACTAAAACGAGGTTACCAAGGCACATCCGGCTTTTTAATAAGGTAGGCGATGCTTACGGCTTTCTCCTGGATAATGCCTATATCGCAGATTTTGAGAAGGGAATTGAATTTATGCTGACTGCGGTTATCTACTGCAACGAAGATCAAATCTTCAATGATGATCAATATGATTATGAAAAGGTGGGCTTTCCTTTCATGACCAATCTCGGCAAGACAATTTTTGAATATGAGTTAAATCGTAAAAGGCCTCACAGGCCGGATTTAAGCAGATTTGAAGTAGAATACGACAAGTAAAAGTCAGGAAACTTTCCACTTCATCTTCGGTGCGATCTGGCAAATGTACAGATTGATCAAATGTCCGATGATCAGCAATCCGGAGCCAATATAACCCAGCCAGGTAAATACAGGATGTGCTGCTTCGAAAATCAGTGAAACGGAGAATAGCGCCAACGAGCCCCAAAGAATCGTCCTTACTGCCACAGATTTATGGTTTTTGGTCGCAAAATAAACGGCAACTCCATTGATCAGGATAAACAGATAGTCGAGAGAAATAAGGCCTGCATGGTCGTGATGCGCAGTCATCGTCGTGCCGAATGCCAGTGCAGGCATCAGCAGGCAATGCACGATGCATAACACAGAACCCAGGATTCCGATATAATCTGCTTTGCTATGTGAGTGTTCTGCTTTCATCCTATATACAATAACGTTGCAAAAATAAACCTATCCGCTATCACTTGCAACAAAGTTGCACAATTATTTTTCTTAAAAGCGGGCTCCTGATTTTCAGCATTAACCAAATCGCTTTTGAAATTGTAGCAGTTAGAACTTAACTTTGGCAGGAAAGGTTTTGTAAAAAGTATACCCAGTATGGAATACCCGTACGGAATATCGGTATGGGGTTCCAAAATTAATTATTGGAAAAAATGGATCAGTTAAGAGAAACATTGAAAGGGCATCATCTGCGGACGACAACATGCCGTGAAGATGTACTTTCTACATTTATAACTAAGAAAAATGCGTTGTCTCATGGTGATCTGGAAGGAGCGCTGGGTGAGAACTACGATCGGGTGACCATTTACCGCACATTAAAAACCTTTCTTGAAAAAGGCATCATTCATAAGGTGCTGGATGATGAGGGATTGCGCTATGCATTATGCTCGCACAATTGCTCGGAAGAGAAGCACCATCACGACCATATCCACTTCAAATGCAGTGAATGTGGAGAAACCAATTGTCTTGAGAATCTACACATTCCTGCCGTTCAATTACCCAATGGTTACCAGCCTGAAAATTTCAATCTGTTGATCCAGGGCGTTTGTCCAAAGTGCGGTTAATTATTGCACTTTCAAGTTAAAATCCAGATTCACATCGTCGCTTCCAGGTCCTGGCGTTCCATTTTTAGAGCCAGGCTGGTGCCGCAGCTGAACCTTCATTTTTCCCAATCCTGCGGCAGTAGTCACTGCTTTCCCGGTTAACCCGATCGCATAATTGTTCACATCCTTATCGCCATAAGTGTAAGTAAGCAAGGTGGATGGTGAAGGCGTGTACACAAAAAGGTGCTCGTCAGATTCTTCCGCAACTTCTTCGGTAATGTTGCTTGCGGGCGTTTTGCTTTCGTCTAGAAGTTCAATGGCTAATGTGTAGGTTTTGTTGGGTTTCAATGCAATCGTATCAAATGCAGTTGGTGCATTTCCACCGTCCCCATCGGCATCTTTGTACGAAAATGACTGTACATTGGTTGTTCCTTCCTCTGTGAATTTTAATGTTACGGAAGTGATCAATTCGTTTTCATCGTCAATCTGGACATCGTCTCCGGCATCTTTGCATTGTGTAAAGGACACGGCCGCAGCCAAAAGCAACATGGAGGAAATTTTGCGGGTCATTCTCATAGGTAACGGATTTATGTAATTGAGTAAAAATTAATCATATGCGCCAAACTTCCATTTCAGGCGCAACGAAACATTGCGGCCCATATCGTCAGCGTAATATCTGAACCGGTTCAAATAGTCGCGGTAAGCGACATTGAAAATGTTTTGAACTGATAATCCGACTTCCAGCTGCTGTTTTTCAGTAACATGAAAAGTTGTCCCCACCTGCGCATTCCACAACGAATAAGCTTTCGGGGGAGCCAAAAAGTCACTGGCTGGCGGCACACGCTTTTGCTGCGCTACAAATAAATTTCCAATTGAAAAATAAGCCTTATGCCATTTCGCATCTTCCGGCAGCTCGTATTTGATCTGATTATCGATCCTATTGGCAGGAATTAATACCAGATAATTGTCATTCCGTCGGTCATAAACACGCAGATAGCTCAGCTTGCTCGAAACGGTCGTGTGTTTCATAAACTCCCAATTTGCTGAAAGGTCTATTCCTTTGAAACTGGCGTCTGTTTGGGTGTATTTAAAGTATGGAAATGCACCGCGAACGGTCAGAATGGGTTCTGGTTGTGGTTTTAGGTAAATAAAATCAGAGATAATGTTGTAGTAACCGCCGATCTCAGCTGTAAATTTTGGGCTGGCGTATTTTACGCTGGCAATGGTGTTCAGCGCCTTTTCTGCTTTTAATGTTGCATCGCCCTTTTCGAAAGCTGCCGCACCATGATGCACGCCGTCGCTGAACAATTCGCTCACATTAGGCGCACGCCATGCAGTTCCAAAATTCAGTCTGGCAGAAAATTTTTCAGAGAAATTCCGGGTTGCTCCCAATGTTCCCGAGAAATTGGCAAACTTAAAATCCTGTGAAACTTTCTCACGGTTAACGATCCTGAAAGACGTCAGTGAGCGGTAGTCATAACGCGCCCCTGCTTCCAGTTCCCAGCCATTGGTCACATAGCGTTCCATCCAGAAAAAACCAATGTTGAACTGATTGAAATTGGGAATGAGCGGCCGGCCGTCCATTAAATTATACTGGTATAATGTGCTGATCCCGAGCTGCCCGGCAAGTTTCCCGGCGATGGGCTTATGATCCCAAATCACATCGTTAGTTAATGTGGTCAGTTTGAATGTCAGCTCCGGCTTGTTGAGCGCTGCTATGGAATCGTTTCTGGGGCGGTGTAAATCAAACTCGTTCCGGTCATTCAATTGCCGCGCAATGGTCCATTGAAAACGGTTGCCATTTTGAAAATGATAATGTGTCTCCGCTTTAATAAGCTCGTGGCTCACATTCTGATTAGGCCTGGCAATGTTGTAACTGAAACCAGATTTAACAAACGGCTCGCCATTTTCAATCACACTCAGAAGATCCGTAACGCTGCCGATGTGCGAGCCGGAAAATATGCCGATCTGCGTATCAAAACGACTGTAAAAGACATCAATTCCGAAACCCTTGTTACGATAACCCGCTGCCAGTGAGAAGTTTTTTTCACTAATTCCTGTGTTATCCAGGAAATAACCGGGCGTTCGGATGTTACCGCCTCTTTTTATCGTTCCCTGCGCTCTCCATCCAAACCCTTTAAAACCCTTGATACTGCCTTGCAATGTTCCCGACAAAACGCCTTGCCTGCCATTGGTAAAACCCACCGCATTCACTTCGCCACTTAATGCCTTATCAAAAGGAAGCTCTTCCGGCTCCACGAGAATGACGCCGCCAATGGCATCTGACCCGTAGCGGACACCAGCAGCGCCTTTCACAACAGATAATCGGGTTGCAATGAATGGATCAATTTCCGGTGCGTGCTCGGAGCCCCATTGCTGGCCTTCCTGCCGCACACCATTGTTCATGATCAGGATCCGGTTGCTATGGAGGCCGTGAATGACCGGTTTTGAGATCGATGAACCTGTTTGTAAGGAAGTAACGCCGGTAAATCCCTTTAAACTTTCTGCCAGATTTTGCCCCCGCGTTTTGTCAAGATCAGCCCCTGAAATAGTCGACAATGGCTGGGAACTAGGCGCGTCGGTCCTGTGCGCAGTAATTTCAACATCCTTTAAATGTACTTCCTGTTCCTCAAGATTGAAATTTTCTTCATGGCCGGCAGTTAGATCCAGCTTTTCACGGAAAGGATTGTAGCCGATGATCCTGCATTCCAATGTATAAGCGCCCGGGCAAAGGTTCCGCAACTCGTAACGCCCGTTTTCATCTGTAAAAACACCACTGTTTTTTCCGACTATCAGGACAGTAGCGCCCACAATCGGTTGTCCCGTATGCTGATCCTTCACCACACCCTTTACAAAGCAAGCGCAATCCGAAGTTTGGGCGCGTAAAGCAAAGGAAGTCAGTATAAGGAAAAGACTGAATACAATCCGGTTCATTGTCAGCACGGTATGCACTATATCAAAGTTCTAGTAACAAAAACGTGTTACAATGTTGCAAAAATATAGCATTTGCAACTGTGTTGCAAATTATGACAAGAACAATTTTCTTATTTTAATGGAGATTTAAACTCTTTCCAGCTTGATAGGATATGTTTTCTTCGCGTTCCACTGGCACACGTAAATGTTTTCATCCTGGTCCACGCACACATCGTGGCAATGCATGAAGATGGGCTTTTCTTGCAACATTAGCTGCAACTCGCCATTTTGATAAACGGGTTTGGTGCCGCCCGGATTCGATATTACTTTATTATTTTTATCGATAATCGTCACAAAACCAGAGTTAGGCGTCTGGTTCAGATAGCGCAATCTCGACCAGCAAACGCCTGCGAAAAGCGTGTCTCCATGAAATACCGGGCGGCAAACGAATGCGCCGGGTAGGAACAATGTGCTGAGATATTTTCCGTCTAATGTAAATTTCTTGAAAGCATTGTGTGCGCGGGAAGTGATCAGCAATGTTGGATTGGCTTTGTCACGGTAATCGATGGATATGCCGTGCGCCGTTGAGAACTGTGCGTCACCATCTCCCGATCCGCCGAATTTATCAATGAATTCTCCTTTTTGATTATATCTTAAAATCCATTGAGAACCGTAACCATCTGCAACATAGATTGTTCCATCTGGCCCAATCGCTGTTTCCGTAGGTTTGAATGGATCAGCTTCCTTATAAGCGCCAACTTTGGAAGGGTGCTCAATAGTAAGCAGAATTTTTCCTTTCAAATCTGTTTTGAAGACCTTACCCAGGTTGGGATCGCTGATAAACAGGAATTCCTCTCCATTCGCATTCCAAAGCGTAAGGCCGTGACCGCCAGGAAATTCGTGTCCCCAGGTTTCCAGCAATTTGCCTGATCTGTCGTAAATGAGAATGTTGTTTTTGACCTCATCGCCCACCATGATCAGCCTCCCTTTGCTGTCCTGCACCATTTCGTGGCAGTTGTTAACCGGGAATTTGGCAGCGTCCAGATTGCCCCAGCTTTGGTGCACTTTGTATTTATAGGATCCATGACCGATCACTTCTCCATCCACTTTTGGTTTGGCATGAAGAATATAAAACGGCTTGAATGTTATGGCAGCAGCAGTTAATGCTGTTAATTTGGCAAAATCACGGCGGGTATGTTGTTCAGGCATAACGAATGTTTTCTATGCAAAAGGCAGCTGCAAGAAAATCTTACTATTTTACCTTTTCACATAAAAAAAATCAGCTCGCAGAATAGCGTTTGCCGTAACGGTTGAGCCAATCCATCAGTCGGTTCACATCCTGCATTTTAAACAGTTCGCTTCCCGAGTTCATCGTCGCGGCAGTTCCGCACGCAACGCCCATTCGCACCGCTTCCCGCACCGATTTTCCCTGGGATAATGTCCAGATAATTCCTGCAAGCATGCTATCGCCCGCGCCAACTGTGCTTTTTGGTTCCACAGGAGGAGCCGGAATGTGTTCAACCTGGTCTTCCGTAACGAGCATCGCGCCCATGGCACCCATCGAAACAACAACTATTTCACATTGTCCGCGGATGATCAATGCGCGTGCAGCATCGTCCACTTCGTCCAGTTCGAGTTTTTCAACGCCTACCAGCTCGCTCAGCTCGTCAATGTTGGGTTTTAATAAATAAATCCCCGCTTCCGTGGCATAGCGAAGCGCGTCACCCGATGTGTCGGCAATGAACTTAGCACCTTGCTGGTTGGCGATTTTGGCAATTTGTCCGTAAAAATCCGCCGGAACGCCCGGGGGCAGACTTCCGCTGGCGATAATGTAGGATGGTTTTGGGTCAAGTTCTTCCAATGTTTCGAGAATAGAACGCACCTCAGTAGGCATCATTTCCGTCCCGGGCATCCCGAAACGATATTGAAAACCAGTGCTCGTTTCCAGAACGTGGAAGTTTTCGCGGGTCCATTGTTTCGTTTCAATCACCATTGTTTCAACGCCTTCCGCTTTCACCAATTTGTGCAAACGCTGACCTGTCGGTCCGCCAATCGTGAAAATAGCGATTGGGTTTCCGCCCAACCTGTGTACGGCTTTGGCTACATTAATGCCCCCGCCGCCTGCTTCGAAGTTCGGGGCATCGCAGCGCAGTTTATTGTCGGGCACAATGCGTGAAACATTGGAGCTTTTATCCAGGGCGGGATTAATTGTAAGCGTTACAATGGGGCCGGTTGCCATATATTTCTATTGCGTAAGTTAAAAACCAACAAGTCCGAAAGAACTTATCAAACGAATTTACGCGAATAAAAGAAAAAAAGCGATTTGTGATGCAACCCGCACCATTTCTTCACACAACAATGATTGATCAGCGCTTAGAATTGCCCATCCGTTATTTCCCAACCTCCGTCCACTGTGAAGATCTGTCCGGTAGTAAAACGGGCATAATCAGACATAAAATACACCGAAGCACCATCCAAATCGCCTGGTAAGCCATAACGGCCGCCATCGAGCGGTTGCTTGCTTCTGATATAATTGTCTGATGCTTCCGAACTGTTTTCAACGCCTTCAATGATTCCGGGCGTTAATACATTGACGCGGATGTTTTTGGAAGCATAGGAAGCTGCAATGGATTTGGAAAAGCCAATGACGGCAGATTTCGCAGTGGCGTACGCGTGATTGGCAAAATGTTGTGAAGCCGGCGCATGGGCCAGGACAGAGCTCATATTCAGGATGCTGCCGCCTTTGTTCATGCCCATAAATGTGCGGATAGCAGCCTGGTTTGACAACATTAAGGAGGTTAAATTCAGATCTAGTGTCTTGTTCCAGCCTTCCAAAGACAGTTCATGCAAAGGACCATCGCCGAATTTCTCACCGCTTCCGCCGGCAACATGGTATAACCCATCGAAACTTCCAAATTCACGAATACAAAGTTGAATGGCATCTAATGCAGTTTGGGGATGCGTCGCGTCGCCTTGTTTGGCGCGGGCGGTGTTGCCCAGATGCAGCTCGGCAACGAGGCAATTTTCCGGGTTTCGGCCTACAACAACCACATTGGCACCATTTCTTACAAAAGCCTTAGCAGCAGAAAAGCCCAGCCCAGTCGTTCCTCCGATAATTACAATAGACTTATTTGCTAACCAATTTTCCATTTTATTCAATCAATTTTAATGCAAAATAGGACTATTGCCATAAAAAGTAAAACGCCCTGGATTCCGAAGAGGAAAGCAGGGCGTTCTAAATATAATGAATCGCTTTTTTAAGCCACTGAGCGCAGTAACGACATCGAAGATTTCTCGAACTTGTCTTTCGCGTAATCCAGTGAAAGCGTGAATTCTTTTACGTCTTTTTGAGAAGGCAGGTCAAACATGGCGTCGGTCATGATGGACTCGCATATCGCGCGCAAACCACGCGCACCTAGCTTGTACGTCATAGCCTGATCAACAATAAAGTCCAGCACTTCGTCTTCAAAGTGAAGGGTTATGCCTTCCATGGAGAACAATTTTGCATATTGTTTTACCAATGCATTTTTAGGCTCGGTCAAAATCCTCCGCAATGTTTCGCGGTCTAGTGGATTCAAATGCGTCAAAACAGGCAGACGACCGATCAATTCAGGGATCAGACCGAAAGATTTAAGGTCCATGGCTGTGACGTAACGCATCAGATTTCCTTTATCGAAGATCTCAATAATGCGGTTATCACCTGAAAAACCAATCGGACGTGTGTTAATGCGTTTTCCAATATGACGTTCAATGCCGTCAAAAGCGCCGCCGCAAATGAACAGGATGTTTTCCGTGTTCAAAGTGATCATTTTTTGATCCGGGTGCTTGCGGCCGCCTTGTGGTGGAACATTAACAGACGAGCCTTCCAATAATTTCAAAAGTGCCTGCTGAACGCCTTCGCCACTCACATCGCGGGTAATTGAAGGATTGTCCGATTTACGGGCGATTTTATCAATTTCATCAATATAAACGATCCCGCGCTCGGCTGCTTCCACATTGTAATCAGCAGCTTGCAGCAATCTTGTCAAAATTGTTTCAACATCCTCACCTACATAACCCGCTTCCGTCACAACCGTAGCATCCGCCACACAGAAAGGAACTTGCAGAATGCGTGCGATGGATTTGGCCAGGTATGTTTTACCCGTTCCCGTTTCGCCCACCATGATAATGTTCGACTTTTCGATCACAACATCATCGTCTGTGGATGTTTGGTTGAGGCGCTTATAGTGATTGTAAACGGCAACTGCCAATGAGCGTTTCGCTTCGTCCTGGCCGATCACATATTGTTCGAGAAAATGCTTGATTTCGTGAGGAGGAATCGGTTTTAGCTTCGGTAACTTGGTCTTTTTCTCTTTTTTATCTTCTTTGGACCCCAACTCCTCTGTTATTACCTGATGTCCCTGCGCAATGCAGTGATTACATATATGTGCATCGATTCCGGAAAGTAATAAATCTACTTCGTTTTTCTTACGTCCGCAGAACGAACAACTTACTTGTGCCATTGATTTCGCTGTATTTAAAATAATTGCAGGTTTGTCGCCAACTTGAACTTGCTGATTGAGTACAAACCAGGAGCCACATTAACAAGAAGACTGAAATTAATGTTTCAAAAATCTTACCTATGTTAACCTGTGTAAAGACATTATTACAAATTTCCGGTTTTTTGTCGGGGTTACCAAATCGGCACCGGGCCTTATAATAAGAACCGCCCGGACAGGGAACCTATCCGGGCGGTTAAAATACAGGCATTAAGACCTTATTTGTCTCTTGTCAAAACTTCGTCGATCAGGCCGTAATCCTTTGCTTCCAAGGCTTTTAACCATTTGTCGCGATCGGAATCGATGGCGATTTGCTCAGGCGTCTGACCCGTGTGGTTTGCCAGGATTTCGTACAACTCGTGACGCAGTTTTACGATCTCACGTGTCGTGATTTCAATGTCAACCGACGTTCCCTGCGCGCCGCCCGATGGCTGGTGAATCATTACACGGGCATGTGGAAGTGCGGATCTTTTTCCTGCTGCGCCGCCTGCCAGAAGCACCGCGCCCATAGAAGCCGCAAGGCTCGTACAAACCGTCGCAACGTCCGGACGCACATATTGCATCGTGTCATAAATTCCCAAACCGGCATAAACCGAACCGCCAGGGCTGTTGATATACATTAATATATCTTTTTTCGCATCAGCAGATTCAAGGAACAAAAGCTGGGCAACGATAATGTTGGCAATGTTGTCATCAACACCGGTTCCCATAAAAATAATGCGGTCGGCCATAAGGCGCGAGAAAACATCAACTTCACGGAAGTTCATCGGACGCTCTTCAATCACTGAACGCGTCATATTTTCAACTGTGTGGTTTACGTAGCCGTCAACTGTAAGGCCATTCATCCCAAGGTGGTGAACGGCGTATTTTCTAAATTCATTTCCGTGGTTCATCGATCAACTTAAATTTTAATTGAAGTAATATTAAAGGGCAAATAATTAAAAGAACAAAAAGCGCTATATGTTAGTTTCTGATAATAATCCGGCCTCTTTATTCTTTGGATTTCACAAAATTGATTATTTCAGCGAATAATCCTTGTCTATTGAAGCGATAAATTATCGAAAATTGCGAGAGTCAGCAATGAAGGTCCTGATTACATTGCATTATGAATTGATTCAAAAGCAGAATATCATCCTATAGCTATGAATGTTGCATCAAACTTATCAGAAAGAATCCGCCTGATCCGGCTGCAAAAAGGTCTTTCTCAGGAAAACATGGCGGATATGCTTAGCCTGTCCACCACGGCATACGGTGATCTGGAAAGGGGAAGAACCGAATTGTCGGTTTCCAGGGTAGAAAATATCGCAAAATTGCTTGATGTCCCGCTGCCGGAATTACTTGGTTTCGACTCGCTTTCCATGTCAGAAACCGATTGGCTTCGTCAGGAAAATACACGGTTACTGGCCGAAAACCGGAGAATGCAGAACGAGCTCGACCAGTGGAAAATGAAATTCAAGCAATGGTTCGGCGACGGGATCATTCGGCACATTGGTGAAGAACGCGAACGCATTGGTTTTAAATAAAAACACCGTTCATGCAAAAGCAATGAACGGTGAAAAAAAAATATTAGTGAAACTGGTTAAGCAGCGACCTCTTCGCCTTTTGCCAATTTTTCGAATTCACTTACTTCAATGGTCTGCTCGTCCGTAGAAACCTGGCTGCGGATGATCTCCATTACTTTGTTATCAAATACCTGATTGAAAACATTGGTATAGTTATCACGTTCTTTGTCAGCAAGATAACCTTGTGCAACGCGGTCAATGGTTTCTTTCATGCTCTCGTCGTCGCCGTAGATTCCGAATTGTCCTTTTACCATGTTGCGGGTAAATTCAAGGATTTCAGGATACTCAACTTTAACGCTTTCTTTATCAGCCACTTTGTTTTTGATCAGGCTCAATTTCAATGATTTTTTGAAATCTTCGAATTGCTCCTCAATCTGCTCGCGGGTGAATTTGCCTTCGTTTGTGCGTTCCAACCAATCTTTCAAAAAGTCAGCTGGAAGTTCAATGGCAATGCTGTCCAGCAAAGCATTCTCTATATCACGACGAAGCAATGCTTCTGTTTCGCGCTCGTAGTTTCCTTTGATGATTTCCAAAAGCTTTTCGTTGAACTGCTCTTCGCTTTCAACCTGGCCTACACCCAAAACTTTGTCAAAAAGATCCTGGTTCAATTCCGATGCTGCCGAACGGGTTACGTCCTCAACAACCAATGTAAAGTCACCGGAAAGCTCTGCAATATCTTCTTTCTTCTTGCCCGTCACATGCGCAATTGCAGCTTCGTCAGAAAATGTATTTTGAATGTCGAAAACAACCTCGTCGCCTTTTTTAACGCCGATGAACTTCGCTAGTGCGTCTGCTTTCACTTGTTTGGTAGGGATTGCAGTGCGGGTTGTGAACTCAGAAGATTCCTGTTTCAATTCCCCGAAGATCATGTCGCCTTCTTCGCTCACTTCCGGGTGAATGTTTTCTGCAAAACGCTCACGAAGGTTTTCGATCGTTTTAGACAATTCCGCGTCGTCCACATTAATGGTGTAACGTTTTACTGCGGGAAGCTCTGAAAAATTGATATCAAAATCCGTAGCAACGCCCAGGTCATAAATGAATTCCAGTTCGCTTGGGCTGTCCCAGTTTACTTCCGCAGCTTTCTCACGATTAGGAACCGGATCGCCGACAACCTGTAATTTATTTTCCCTGATATAGCTGCTCACAGCCGTGCTCAACAGGTTGTTCACCTCGTCAACCAGAATGCTTTTACCATACATGCGCTGAATCACATGGGATGGCACTTTGCCTGGGCGAAAGCCTTTCAGATTAACCTTTTTTGAGTAATCCTTGATCGTCTTATCAATTTTAGGTTGATAATCTTCTTTCGTCAACTTTACTTTAAGAGAGGCTAATGTCGGCGAATTTTGTTCTAATACAACTTCCATGTGTCGCTTATGCTATGGGTAAAACTTTTAGATTAAATAGAAAAGAAAAACAAAAATGCCCTCAAAACGAAGTCCTGAGGGCATTTGACGGGTTTAACTTTGGAGCAGTTCATCTTTCTAATTGAGATAGGAATCAGACGCCCCGTCATTCCCTTGTTAATCGTACGGGCGGAGGGAATCGAACCCCCACGCCTTGCGGCACTAGATCCTAAGTCTAGCACGTCTACCAGTTCCGCCACGCCCGCTCACTTATTGTCCTTTTTCAACGCCTTTTGTTGAATTGGAGTGCAAAGGTATTCTTATTTTTTAGATACATCCAAACTTTTTTGAAAATTTTATCTTTGGGTAAAATTAAATTGAAAAATGTCATCGGAATTTGTTATTTTGGTGAAGCATACCAATTAAAATATAGCAGTGGAGCAACTCGTTGAACCCCTCACCATTGATCTGGAACAGGAGCGGAAGGATATTCTCAAAAAATACCGGAGGTTATTACGAACAGCCAAGCCCTTCTTGAAGGATAATGATGCCAAATTAATCAAAAAAGCCTTTTACACCTCCGTAGAGGCGCATAAAGACATGCGTCGCCGGTCGGGAGAACCCTATATATATCACCCGCTTGCCGTTGCCCAGATTGTAGTTGAAGAGATTGGTTTGGGGACCACAGGCATTGTCGCTGCCTTGCTGCACGATGTTGTTGAAGATACGGATATGCGTATCGAGGACATTGAGCGGCTGTTTGGCAAGAAGGTGGCCAAAATCATCGACGGGCTGACAAAAATTTCGGGAAGGTTTGAATATGGCAGCTCGCAGCAAGCGGAAAACTTTCGGAAAATGCTGCTTACGCTTTCGGATGATGTGCGCGTGATCCTGGTTAAGCTTGCCGACAGGCTGCATAATATGAGAACGCTCGACAGCATGCCTCGGGATAAGCAGCTTAAAATTGCCTCGGAAACAATCTTCATCTACGCGCCACTTGCGCACAGGCTGGGGCTTTACAGCATTAAGTCCGAGCTGGAAGAATTATATTTAAAATACACCGAACCCCAGGAGTATCGCGCCATTGCCCGAAAGTTGAGAGAAACCAAAGGCATTCGTGATCGGTTTATCTCCAAGTTTATGGAGCCGATTGCGCAGGATCTTGAAGCCGCGGGTTTGAATTTTATTTTAAAAGGCCGTCCCAAGTCGATTTATTCGATTTGGAACAAAATGAAAAAGCAGAATAAGCCTTTTGAAGAGATCTATGACCTTTTTGCTATTCGAATCGTCCTGGAATCTTCGGCAGAAAATGACAGGGAAAAAGCGATCTGCTGGCAAGCGTATTCCATTGTAACAGACCATTACAAGCCTAACCCGGATCGTTTGAAAGACTTCCTGAGCACGCCGCGTGCGAATGGCTATCAATCATTGCATTCGACGGTAATGAGTAAGAGCGGGCAATGGGTGGAAGTGCAGATCCGGACTTCTAGGATGGATGAAATTGCGGAGAAGGGCTATGCGGCGCACTGGAAATATAAGGGTAACGATACCAAGGTTAGAGGCAACATTGAGCAGTGGATCACGCAGGTTAGGGAGACATTGGAAAATGGTTTCGGCGACAAAACGGCCGCTATCGAATTCCTGGATGAATTCAGGAGCAATTTGTTCAATGAGGAAGTTTTTGTTTTTACACCAAAAGGGGAATTGAAAGTGCTGCAAAGCGGTGCCACGGCGCTGGATTTTGCATTTGATATACACTCGGAAGTGGGTGTGCATTGTATGGCTGCCAAGGTCGGCGGGATCCTCGTCCCCATCAGTTATGTCCTTAATAATGGGGATCAAATCGAGATTATTACATCCGGCAAACAAAAGCCGAACGAAGACTGGCTGCGGATCGTAGTAACATCAAAGGCCAGGGCAAGAATCAAGGATTTTCTTAAAGAGGACAACCGCCGTTATGAAACGGATGGCCGCCAAATGGTGGAAAAGAAGCTTAAAATCCTGGGAATCGAGCTTACAGCTGAGGTTGTGAACCAGCTTAGGGCATTTTTTGAATGTAAAACAACGAGCGATTTCTTTTACAGGATAGGGAAGGGGTACATTCATCTTGATGAATTAAAGCGGTTTAAACGAGATAAAGAAGCGAAAGAGCGCAAGGCGACAGACACCAACCCTGCGCTTCCCTCACCGGCCACAAGTTCAGGCGATGGCAAAACGCTTACTAAATTTCTTAAACACATTCACGGCGACCGGGCAGACAGCGATACGCTCCTGATCGGCGATGATATGGACAAAATCGACTACAAACTGGCCATATGCTGTAATCCGATCGCCGGAGATGACGTTTTTGGTTTTGTGACGATTAATGAAGGCATTAAAATTCACAGAACGACTTGCCCGAATGCAGCGGAATTGATGTCCAAGCATGGAAACCGCATCATTAAAGCCAAATGGGAGTCAGGCAAAGATGAAGCGTTCCTGGCGGGATTGTATCTTTCGGGAACCGACCGCGTCGGCTTGGTAAACGATGTGACGAGGATCATTTCCAATGAGCTGCATATCAACATGCGAGGTCTGACCATTGATACAAAAGATGGCGTTTTTAATGGCGATATCAAGCTTTATGTGCAGGATACCAAGCACTTAGATATCCTGATCGGAAAGTTGGAGGAGGTCGAAGGTGTGTACAATGTGCAGCGTTTTGACACCAATCTGAACGGCAAATAGCGGGAAGGAACCATTCACATGCTAAGGTGTTATAAAACTGGATAGTCAGAACTAAGACTGTGAAAGTGACTGTGATTTAAGTAAAAAAGCGTATTTTCGCGCAAGAATATCAGAGATATGCCACAAGCCAGCAAACCGAATTTTGAAGCCGCAAAGAAAATCTTAACGGCTTACCTGGAAAATAAAGGACTGCGCAAAACGCCTGAGCGTTTCGCGATCCTCGAAGAGATCTACACCAGGGAAGATCACTTTGATGTAGATGAACTTTACATCAGCATGAAAAACAAGCGTTACCGGGTGAGCCGCGCGACTGTTTATAATACATTGGACGTTCTGGTTGATTGTGACCTGGTTACGAAGCATCAGTTTGGAAAAAACCTGGCGCAGTTTGAAAAATCCTATGGTAACAAGCAGCATGATCACCTGATCTGCACGGATTGCCATAAAGTGATGGAATTTTGCGATCCAAGGATCCAGTCTATCCAAAACATGGTGGGTGAAATGCTGAATTTCAGCGTGATGCACCATTCGCTTATTTTTTACGGCAACTGCACCAAAGAAAACTGCCAGAACCGCAACGAGGTTCGGGAAACTTCTGCTGTTTACGAAGACAGATAATAAACATCGGGCCGGGCAGCATTCGCGGGTCCGGCCAACCTTACACCATATTAGTTTCAGTAATCATAAATTGAATGAAAGTTGACGTATTACTTGGTCTTCAATGGGGAGACGAGGGAAAAGGTAAAATCGTGGACGTTCTCGCACCACGTTATCAGGTTGTAGCCCGCTTTCAGGGAGGGCCTAATGCGGGACACACATTGGAATTTGACGGAATCAAGCATGTTTTGCACCAAATCCCATCCGGGATCTTCCGCAGCGATATCCAGAACATTATTGGAAACGGAGTCGTTTTAGACCCGATTGTTTTCAAAAGAGAGATTGAAAATCTCGCCAAATACAACCTTGACCTGTTCAGTAATCTGTACGTTTCTAAAAAAGCATCGATTATTGTTCCTACCCACTCTTTGCTGGATGCTGCTTATGAGCGTTCGAAAGGTGATTCCAAGATCGGTTCAACATTAAGAGGCATTGGCCCGGCTTACCAGGATAAAGTAGCAAGATTAGGTCTGAGAGTAGGAGATGTTCTTTCTCCAAATTTTGCAGCGAAATATAAAAAGCTCGTTGACGCACACAAGACAATCCTTGATTTCTACGCATTTGATTACTCAGAAGTGCTTCCAAAATCGGAAGAAAACTTCTTCGGCGCCATCGAATTCATGAAACAATTCACATTGGTTGACAGTGAATATGTTGTAAACGAAGCATTAGCAGCATCAAAAACGGTTTTGGCGGAAGGGGCGCAAGGATCTTTGCTGGACATTGATTTCGGTTCTTATCCATTCGTAACCAGCTCCACAACGATGACGGCCGGTGCTTGCACAGGTTTAGGCATTGCGCCAAGCCAGATCGGAGAGGTTTTCGGGATTTTCAAAGCCTATTGCACACGCGTAGGAAGCGGACCATTCCCAACTGAATTATTAGAAGAAACAGGCGAAAAAATGCGCCAGGAAGGCCGTGAGTTTGGAGCCACAACCGGACGCCCACGCCGCTGCGGATGGTTAGACTTGCCTGCATTGAAATACGCGATCATGATCAATGGCGTTACGCAGCTAATTATGATGAAGGTGGACGTGTTAACAATTTTTGATAACATTCGCGTCTGCACCAATTACCGCCTGCCAGACGGCACGTTAACCGATCACTTGCCATATGATTTGTGTGACGAAACGGTTGAACCGGTTTACAAAGATTTCAAAGGATGGCAACAATCACTGGATGGAATTCACGATTTCGACGCAATCCCTGAGGAGTTGCTGGCATATGTGAAGTTTTTGGAAGAGGAATTGAAACTGCCGATTACGTTTATCTCAACCGGGCCTGATAGAGAGGCTTTGATTAGTAGGGAGGCCTCGGCGCTGTCGGTTTAATAGGAGAGTTATTGGCTCTGTCAGCCGGAATAAGGCCTCTGTCAGCCTGAGCGGAGTCGAAGGCGCGTTACCCAGGAGTAGCGCGCCTTCGACTCCGCTCAGGCTGACAGGGCTTTAGGGATCAGGCTGACAGGGCTTTAGGGATCAGGCTGACAGGGCTTTAGGGGCCCATGCTGGCAGGGCTTTAGGGCTCCATGCTGACAGGGCTTTAGGGATCACGCTGACAGGGCTTTAGGGGCACATGCTGACAGGGCATTGTGCCTGGGCTAACCTCACCGTGCTGACAGGTTCTACGACTAGCGCTAACCAATCACTAAGCCAATAAATTCAAAACATCCTCCCGACTCAGCGACTTAATAAAACCTTCTTCATTTGAAATCAGATCATCTGCTAACTGCTTCTTGGTTCTTTGCAGGGCCAGGATCTTTTCCTCTACGGAATTTTTTGTGATAAACTTATAAGTGAAAACCGTGCGGTCCTGGCCGATGCGGTGGGCGCGGTCTACGGCTTGGGCTTCTATGGCAGGGTTCCACCAGGGGTCGAGGATGAAGACGTAATCTGCGGCGGTGAGGTTTAGGCCTAGTCCGCCTGCTTTCAATGATATGAGGAAGATTTTAATGTCGTTGTTGTTCTGGAATAACTCCACTTGCTCCTGGCGATTTTTGGTTGAACCATCCAGATAAGCATATGTGATTTCCTTCTCATTCAAAAATTGCCTGAACAGATCGAGGTGTTTGATGTACTGGCTGAAAATCAGTATTTTATGATTTTCGCTGATGGCCGTTTGCATTTTGTAAAGCACATCTTCGAACTTCCCTGAACCATGCGTGTATTCCGGATCCACCATGGATGGGTGATTTGCCAGTTGCCGCAGTTTAGTAAGGCCTTGCAAAACAACTAACTGTGATTTGGAAATGCCATCATTATCAATGCTTTGCAGGATCAGATTGCGGTAATATGCCTTGGCTTCTTCATAGGCTTTTTCCTGCTCTTCGGACATATCGCAATATTGAATGCTTTCGACTTTTTCCGGTAAGTCGGTTGCGACCTGCGATTTTAATCTCCTTAAAATGAATGGTTTGATGAGATTATAGAGTCTTTTTGTCTTGTCTTCATCCCCGCGTTTTTCAATCGGGATTTGAAATTCATCTCTGAAAAACGATTGGCTGCCCAGAAGTCCCGGATTAACGAAGGACATTTGAGACCAGAGATCCAATGTGTTATTTTCAATTGGCGTACCCGTTAATACGAGCCTGTTGGCTGAATTGAGCTTTCTGACCGCCTTAGTAATGATAGAAGCCGGGTTTTTGATCGCCTGAGATTCGTCCAGGATCACGTAATTGAAACGGTAAGACTGAATAAAGTCAATGTCCAGCCGGACAATTCCGTAGGATGTCAGAATCAGGTCGTAATGATCGAACTGGGCGGTGTCTTTTTCACGGTTTGTGCCGGTGTAGAGCAGCACTTTCATGTCTGGCGTAAAGCGTTTTGCCTCTAACTGCCAGTTATAGAGCAGCGAAGTGGGCATAATGAGCATGGACGGCTCTTTTACACCACTTTCTCTTTCGGCTTGCAGAAGCGCCAGCGTTTGCACTGTTTTCCCCAAACCCATATCATCCGCAAGGCATCCTCCGAAGCGATATTGTTTCAAAAACCGCAGCCAGTCATAACCTGTTTTTTGATAAGGACGCAATGTCCCTTCGAAATGTAACGGCGGCTCGACAGCCTCGATATGGTTGAAATCACGCAGGTTTTCCAGTTTTCTGCTGATCGTGGCAGTGGCGAGATTCTCTTCTTTTAACTCCTGTACCAATGCCAAATGGTGCATGCGCAACCGCAATGGATCATCGTCGCCCTCATGCTCCGTGAAAGAAAAGAATTCCGAATATTTGGTAAACCACCATTCCGGGATCACCGCGATTTCACCATTAGGAAGTAAAAATTCCTTCTTACGGCTTAATATATAGCTTCTTAACTGAATGAATGGGATCTCAAACTCACCGAATTTGACCTTCGCATTGATATCGAACCAATCCCGGCCCTCCTGAATGGAAATGTCGATGGAAGAGTAACCTAGAAAATAGCGCTTCGCATCGCTGGTGTTTTGTCGGACCACGATGCCGTTTTCAGCCAAGGTATTTGCATTGCTTTGTAACCAGCCAAATGCCTGGGATTTAGGCATTTGAATGTTGCCGTTCCGAATGTTAAGTCCCCAGTCTTTCAGCAGCGCTACATGGTGGCTTTCCGTTTCAATGCTGCGCTTAACCTTATTGAATACATAATCATTGTCCTTCTTCTCCATATGCACGCTCGACGCATGCGCGAAACTGTCGTAATGGAAGGAAAAATTGGCATATTGAAACGACAGATCGAAAGCCACATCATTGTCCTCATCCTCTTCCATTACCTCCACATCGGAATCCTGGAAAATCACCGGTGCTTTCTTGTTTGAGCTATATTCAGAGATTGTCAGGACGGTTTTGGGCGTTGACGAAACATTTCTGATCTCAAAACCTCTGGCCACGACATCATAGGAAGCAATAAGCGGGGCCACAAACCTGCCGTAATATTGTTCTTCAACCTGGCCTGGAATGGCTATAAATTTTTTGGCCAGGAACGGTTTGATCTTTTTGCCGTCCACATGTCCTTCAAAATGCAGCAAATGTCCGTCCACAACGAGCCAGGCAGGCTCCTCACAAATCAAAAACGCATTTTTATACTGAAAATCAACCTTCTGATATTTGTGACGGATTGTTGGGAAATAATGTGTGTTATCTTCATTCCTGATAAAGTGGAAGCGGATCGTCGCTTTTTCCGGCTCCCAGAATACGGGTTTCCAAAGTGGGTTTCCATCACTTCCCATGATAAATATTTCCTTGTCGCTAAGCCTTTCCAGGATTTTCGCTTTACAGTTTTCAAGATAAGCTGCAATGGTTTCCTGGACAGCCTTATCGCCTTTTTGGGCGTCATACACTTTCAGGAAAAAGTCAACGGCATTTAATTTTTTTGGATTAAATTTTCGGAGAATAACATCCTGCTGAATGTCGTCGATGAGCCCCACCAATTCCACATCACGCTCGTCAATACCGGTGCGGAATTCTTTAATGTTCTTGGATGAAATATTTTGAATCTGAAATGAAAAATCGCCCTGATTGTTGAGCTGGACCACAAAGGATTCAAAAATGTATCCCAAAAATTCATGGTTGAGAATGGAATAAACAATTTTAAACGGCTCGGTGGGAGAAACTTTCATTCTGTTAGTGTTGGGCTAGGCGTGAAGTGCTTGTGAAGCGCTGCTTTTTCAAATAAAGAGGCTCTTTACAATTTGGAAAACTTCAAATATAGGTGAAAACCAACCAATAAAAAAGACTTCCAGGCGGAAGTCTTTTTTAAAATCATAGAACAAATTCCTAGTTAGTTATCCAATAAATTCAAGCAATAAAAAAGGCTTTTGCAAAGCTTAAAGAACATAGAAATGCTGGGCCTGAGGAACTGCCACCGGCATTTGCTTATCGCGCATCATTTGTTTCAAATCGCGTTCAATGTTCCTGGAAATGGTCAGCATTGGCGTATCCGTTGGCTTGTTTTCGAACGGATCCTGCAAATGGATGGCCATTTTTTCGATCAGGAAAAAACATCCTGTGATGACGATCAGCACCGGGACCATCAGGAAACCAAATAGTTCCACCAGTCCAAACGGGAGCAGTAAAATGAAAAAGTGCAATGCCAGATGAATGTACAGGCTGTAAGTCGAAGGGAAAACGGTGTTCTTGATCCGTTCGCATTTCCCCATTGAGTCTACCAGACGCGTCAGCGTTGCGTCCATCTCGATTTGTTGATATGGGTTTACCCAGCCTTGCTTTAATGCGTTATTATAATCGCGCGCATGCAATTGGATCAATCCAACATGCTTGTTATCATAATCTTGCAACGAATCACATTCTTCTGCCGATACATATTTCTCAATGGCAGGCATTGGATCTTCTTTTCTCAGACCGTGCGCTAATGCATAGCACCATGCAATTTGCCGTTTGATAATGCGGTTTTTGAAACCATCAATCTGATCCGGATTATAAGGATCATCGATCAGGAACATTACCTGACGGGCCAGCGTCCTGGAATCATTAACAACAGCGCCCCAGATCTGACGGGCTTCCCACCAGCGGTCATATGCCTGGTTGGACCTGAATGCGAGCAGGAGTGAAATGATCGTTCCCAGCACTGTGGGGACTGTCATCGGAATGGAGATCTCTGTAATGTTGAAATTTTTATAGATGATCTCAATCGCAAATCCATAAATGGCTACAAATAAAATCTCGTATTTGATTTTGCCAAAAATGTATTTGATCGGGATATTTTTTTTCAGAAGCATATTTCCTGTGTATTAGCTGGTTCCTCAATCTTGTCTACATTAATCAATTCCACACCTGCTTTTTTAATTACGGGCAATGCTTCCAGGCTGCTTTTCGACAATTTTGGGATGCCATTGCTTTCAGAGTATGCGATGAAGTCGGCGTTGTTCGCTTCAAGGAAGTTTTTAAATGCGGCAAGCTTGTTACCGTAGAAAAATTCAACCTTAATGCTATGAACTTTGTTGCCGTATAAATCTTTGATGACATGACATTCCTTCCAGAAATCCTCTGAAACAAAGTCGTATTCTTTCTTTCTGTAAGTTGAGAAAAGAAGGTCCTGAATGTCGTCGGCAACGTGGAAAAGGTGTGTAAAGACGATCGAGAACTTCTGTTGTGCGTTTCTGGCAAGGATGTGTGCAACTTGCAGGCTGTCAGCAGTAAAGCCGGCCGGGATAATTACAGTCTTCATATTTTCTCGCTTGTTTTGTTGATTGATGCATTGATAAATTTGATAATGCAATGTTACAGCGAGGTTGTTAGCACCAGTTAAAAGTGGTGTTATAATACAATGAGAGACTTATTAGAACGGGATTAGAGTATTAAAACGGGATTAGAAAGCGGCTTTCGAGTGTGGCAGGAATATTTTAAAGCTCGTTCCCGCACCGACCTGACTATCAACGGCGATGGTCCCGTTGTGCTTTTTTACAATGTTATTAGCCAAAGGAAGTCCGATACCAAAGCCCTTATAGCGCTCCGTATTAGATGCCCGGAAGAACGGGACATAGATCTGGGCAATCTCCCGATCGGGAATGCCTATCCCAAAGTCTTCAATTTCAACAATAGAATGCGTTTCATCAGAAGAAATGATAATGTTAACGGGCTTATTATCAGAATACTTACAGCTGTTCAGAACAATGTTTGACAATGCGGCGGTAAGAAGAGTCTGATTTCCGTTAATCGTGAGTTTGGCTTCGTCCTCAGGCAAGTGATTAAAATCAATCTCAACGCGATTATCCGGAATGATCTTGTCCACAGCTTCTTTGACCGACAGAACCAATTCATCGACCCGGATAGGCGACCATTGTTCTTTTGTGCCGTCGAAACCGGTCTGCGCCAACTTTAACATGCTGTTGGCCAAATGTTCCAGCTTTCCTGCTTCTTTATAAATGACCTCAAATGAAGATTTCGCAGCGGCTGGCATTCCTTCCACGGAAAGACCCAGTTGCGCTTCGCCACTGATCACGGTAAGCGGCGTCCTAAATTCGTGTGAAGCGTTGCTGACAAAGTTATTTTGTATTTCAAATGTGATTTCCAGTCGGTTGAGCATATCATTGAATGTATGCGTAAGGTCATCGATCTCATCATTACTTCCGGCCACATCCAAACGCTGATGCAGATTGTGCGCGCTGATTCCTTTCACATTACGTATAATGCGTCTGATGGGATTGAAAACTTGGGTAGAAAAGAGTTTCCCAAACGTAAAAACAAATATCATGGAAATGAAAAAACCAACTATGAGCAGCTTTTTCAGGTTTTCAATTTCTTCCAGGCCGTAAAGATCCACTGCGGATGACAATACAATGATCGTTTTGCCTGCCTGGTTAATGTTTAATCCAACGTAAGAAGTGTCATTTTTGAAGAAACGCGCAGGTTCCTTTCTGACAATGTTGTCGTAAAATGCAGGAGGCATCGGCAACCGTTCTTTCAGTTGCTTTGCCTTTTCAATCTCTCCGTTTTTGATAATATGGTGTTGTTCAAAAGGCAGATCACCCAGGTGCCTTTCCTTAATGTCGTAATATATGGAGGTGGTGGATTTACTTTTCTGTAACGCCGCATGGCCAATGATGTCGGCCCGGACTTCGAGGCGGTGGTAAAAGCTGTTGGAAACGCTCTCTGACCCGAAGGTATAAATGAACACGCTCAGCGCCACAATGATGCCGGACGTGAGGATCGTGAAAATGAGCGCAATTTTAGTTTGTATCTTCATAAGACTGTCGCATCACATATCCCATGCCGAAAACAGTGTGTATCAGCTTATTCTTTTGGTTTTTATCCACTTTTTTGCGGAGATAATTAATGTAAACGTCCACAACATTGGTGCCCAGGTTGAAATTAATGTCCCATACATTTTCCAGGATTTCCATTCTGTTGAGCACTTTATTCCGGTTGTGGATCAGAAATTCCAGCAGGCGAAATTCCGTGGCCGTAAGCTCGATTGTATGGCCGTTTCTTTGCACGATCTTGGTTTCGGTGTTGAGCACCAGATCTGCGATTTCAAGTTTCGTCCCGTTCTTCTCCTTTTCAACTTCCTTGCCTCTCCGGGTAAGCGTACGGATGCGGGCTTCAAGTTCGGCCAGTTTGAACGGCTTGGTCATATAATCGTCCGCGCCGGCATCCAATCCGGATACAATGTTTTCCGTTGTCCCAAGCGCTGTCAGCATGAGAATAGGCGTTGCATGGCCTTCGCTGCGGATCTTCCGGCACACTTCCATGCCATTAATGACTGGGAGCATCAAGTCCAGAATGATCATATCGAATGTATGGTGCGTAGCCATTTCTAACCCCGATTTCCCATCCATAGCCACCGTTATTTCATGTCCGGAAGCGGATAGACTTCTTTGAATGAGGGAGATCACACTGGGTTCGTCTTCGATAAGCAAAAGCTTCATGCAGGCAGATATTGAAAAATCGTCAGGAAGATAAATGTAGAAAAGTATTGCCTAAATCAAGCATTCCGGGAAAGAAAAAAGCCTCTGGTGAAGATCCAGAGGCTTTGTACCGGGGACGGGAATCGAACCCGTACGAGCGTTTCGGCTCACAGGATTTTAAGTCCTGCGAATTTTGGTTCCATGTGGTTTCATGTGTATCAATAGTACCTGTATATCAACAATATAAGATAATATTGATTTAGTTAAATTCATAGTAAACTGTCATTTGTTGTACCTATGTTGTACCAATGATTTCGAAACTCTTATATTTGCATATCTGAAACAGTCTCATCCTGAATGATATGCCGTCTACAATTAAAGTTATCTTGCGTAAAAAGCCTAATCAAGACGGCACTTTTCCCATTGCATTGCGTGTGACAAATAACCGTAGCTCAACCTACGTGTATCTTAAACAGAATGTGAAAGAGAGCGAATGGGACGCCATAGGCCAGAAAGTCAAGAAAGCACACCCAAACTCAGTATGGCTGAACAATCTCATTTTATCCAAAAAAGCAGAGATCAATGACCAGCTGCTTCAACTAGCCAGTCAGAAAAAAGATAATTCTGTGGCCGCTGTCCGCAAAACAATCAAGCAGGTAGCAGGAGCAGGTTTTTTCTCGCAGGCAAACCTGTATTGTGATCAGCTGGAAAATAACGGGAAGTTCAATCGCAAGTCAGCCGATCTTCCGCGTGTAAATCGTTTCAAAGAATTTTTAAAGGGAGTTGATATCAGCTTTACGGATATAAATCCGGCGCTATTACGACAATTTCAAACTTACTTACGCAGTAAACGCAAGGTAACTGAGCGGACGGTCGTAAATCACCTGGTGGTAATCCGTACTATTTTTAACCAGGCAATCACCGCAGGATTGGTCGATCAAAAATACTATCCGTTCGGAAAGGGGAAGATTTCAATCAAATTTCCAGATAGCGCCAAAATTGGTTTGACTTCAGCCGAGGTGAAATCATTAGAAGAAGCAGAGCTTACAGATGGTCAGCACCATGCGCGAAATTTGTGGCTTATCTCGTTCTACTTCGCCGGAATGAGGATTTCTGATGTACTTAGAATGAAATGGTCGGATTTTCAAAATGACCGGCTATACTACTCTATGGGCAAGAATCTGAAAGCGGGATCATTGAGGGTTCCAGATAAAGCTTCAAAGATATTGGCAGAATATGGTAAGGAAAGCGCACATAATCTAGTCTTTCCTGATCTAGCACGTATGGTTGATCTCTCTGATGGGTATGTTGTACAGAGTTATATCAAGACCAGAACGAAAAGTTGTAATGACTATTTGAAGCATGTTGGGAAAACACTTGGCTTGTCAAAGCCGTTAACTATGCATATTGCTCGGCATACCTTCGCTCAAATTTCATCCGATAAGATCCCTGTTAATATCTTACAGCGTCTTTATCGGCATTCAGACATTAAGACCACAATGGGTTATCAAAGTAACTTTATTAACAAGACGACGGACGATGCCTTAGATGAGGTGATTAATTTATGAAGCAAAACAGGTTATTTTAAAGAGTAGACTCACACTGGCAATTGGTTATAAATTGTCGATATTAGGGACTATTCATTGAGGAATTATGTGCGTTGAATTAGCAGAAGGAAATAGGCACTTTCGAATACTTAGTCTCGACGGTGGAGGGGCCAAAGGCTTTTACTCACTTGGCGTGCTTCGTGAAATAGAAGCTATGTTTAATTGTCGACTGTGCGAAGTTTTCGACCTTATTTATGGAACAAGCACAGGTTCCATTATTGGCTCACTTCTCGCTGCTGGAAAAACCGTCGATGAAATTCATGACTCCTATAAAGAATTTGTTCCAACAATAATGAGGTGTAAGAGCGCTGCCGATAAATCAAACGCACTTTCAATCGCAGCAGCGGCAATTTTCGAGAATACAACTTTTTCGGATTTTAAAACTGGCGTTGGAGTAGTTGCTACCAAATGGGATTTGGAAACGCCAATGATATTTAAAGGTAATATCCAACAGGCACACGGTCGTACGGCTACTTTTGTTCCCGGATTTGGTGTATCTGTTTCCGAAGCGGTGCAAGCGTCTTGCTCAGCATATCCATTTTTTGAAAAAAAGCGGGTAACAACGAGTGCGGGAGACGATATCATGTTAGTCGATGGTGGCTACTGTGCAAACAACCCAACGTTGTATGCAATTGCTGATGCTGTGAATGGTTTACACAAAAATATTGAAGATCTTCGCGTTGTAAGTGTCGGTGTTGGTGTATATCCAGAGCCAAAATCATCACTGTTTAGTAGAACTCGATGGGTCAATTATCTATTAAGTGTTCAACTACTTCAAAAGACGCTTGAAATCAATACCCAATCCATGGATCAGCTGCGGAAGATTATATATGGTGGAATTAAAACA
This sequence comes from Dyadobacter sp. CY347, assembly GCF_021502655.1. Classification (GTDB taxonomy): domain Bacteria; phylum Bacteroidota; class Bacteroidia; order Cytophagales; family Spirosomataceae; genus Dyadobacter. Next base: position 88,500 of record NZ_JAKFFT010000010.1, on the reverse strand, counting down.
ATAAGGATTAGCGATACTTTTGAGAAACCGGAAATGGCTACCGATTTATTCGAGTATAACATGGATAAATTAAATTTGCTTCGTCAACGTGGGTCGGAGTCTTTTGCTAAGCGAGAAAATGAAATCCAACAGATACTTTTAGGTTGATAGGATATGGCAATTAGCGAAAATCAGTTAGACACGTGGAGTAAACAAGGCTCTATAACGCAGTCTGCAAGTACATACAGAACCATTCGGTCGGCTTTGGAGGATAGAAGTGCGCCCTATGACGGTAGGGAGTATTCAATCTATCTTCAAGGATCTTATGGAAACGATACCAATATCTATGCAGATAGTGATGTTGATGTAGTTATACAGCTTGATTCAGTTTATTACTCTGATTTGGAAGGACTGAGTCAAGACGATCTCAACTTGTATAACGCATCACGCAGTACTGCCAGCTACAGCTATGGCGACTTCAAGACCGATGTCATAGGTCAACTCAGACTTGAATTTGGTAGTTTGGTAAAACCGGGAAATAAGGCCATATTAGTTGAAGGCAATGGAACGCGCCGTGATTCTGATGTGTTGGCTGCTACGTTGCACCGCAGATATACGAGGTTCAAAAGTTATTCAGACCAAAGTTATCATGAAGGTATCAGATTTCTATCAAGTAGCGGAACTGAGATTATTAACTTTCCAAAACAACATTCGGCAAACTGTACTACAAAAAACAAGGCAACCAATGGCTGGTTTAAGCCAAGTGTTAGGATTTTAAAGAATATGCGTAATAGTATGATTACGAAGGGATATCTACAAGAAGGGATTGCGCCATCGTATTTTCTGGAAGGCATGCTCTATAACGTTCCTAATTCAAAATTTGGATCAACCTTTCAAGACACAGTAGTTAATTCGATCAATTGGCTAAACAATTCTGACAAAAATAGCTTATTGTGCGCAAATGAGTTATATCGCCTCTTGCATCCAACTTCTCCAGTAACTTGGAGAGCCGAGTCATTCGATAAATATTTGAGCGCTGTTAACAAATTTTGGAACGCTCAGTGAATCAACAAAGAACTCATTTCTTCCTGCTCGATAGTTGGAATACTACTGCTTTCAGTACTTGCCAACAGATTGAAGCGGTGTGTTTATCTGGATTAAACCTTGAACTCATTTGCTCGTAAGGGTGGATATAATTCCGAAAATCCCTAAGCGCATGGCTAAATTTCTTAACGTCCTGCTTTAAGAATCCTACCTCATATGAGACGTCAATAAAATTGCTAAGAGTCCACATATGAAAAGGTTTTACTGTGCCGTTTTTATCTTTGGGTGTACTTGTGCATTGATTATATTTTTGCGGATTTGCCAAAGCAATTCCTAGCAAAATACCTTCTAATGTGCTGCCGATCAGGAATATTGTTGCGAGCGGTGCCTCATTCTTAAGGCAAGTTTTTATTTCTTCAAACCTTAACTTCAATACCGCTGTTATGGATCCATCCAGCATTAACGCGTCGAGACTTAAATTCTTAAATTCTTGATGGAGAAAATCCTCCTCCTTCAGGTCAGATTTTTCTGATACAATTTCATCTTGAACTATCACTTTGTCCAATTTTTCAAAGTGTATTTCAGCATTTACTCTTTTAATCTTCCACTTATCGAACGCTAAATAGTTGTTGAACTCTTTAATCAGTTGATCCAAACGTGAGACGTTCCCTACATAATTAACAACTGCGAAAAGCATTTTTATACATTGGTCTAGTTCGGGACGACCATTAATTAGATTCAATCTTTCATCAGTATACTTCCACCTTGAGGGGAAGCCCTGTCCGTATGCATCTTTAAACCCTAATTGATTAAAGAATGATACTAGTTGAGGGCCTGATCGATACTCAGATTCCTCATTAATAATGCTTCGCAATTTTTCTAATGTTTTTCGTTGGAGTATCATTATTTTACCTTTTTTCGTCGTAAACTAGCCGTTGTTACGTCTGAGTTTAATCTTGTGTTACGTCACTGTTCGGTTAGAGCTGTCTTTTCTTTTCAAATGTCATCATTTGCAAATATGCGTCAACGGCAGACTCGAGCTCTTCAAATGTCCAATTAGGTGATGACGATGTTTCCATTCTATTATCGCTCTACAACCCAATATTTTTTCTACCAATAGAGGCAAAACCGCCATTACAAAAATCGTTACATTCAGCTAAAGCCCTGAATAAAACTGGTCTCCAGTCGTTTAACCCATATTCCTTCCCAAGACTAATGGCCGAGCGATCAATAAAACCTTTGACGTCGGCTCCGCTGTTTCTGACCTCAAACATTATTTCGAAACTAGATTTGTGAGAAATAATAAAATCATTGATTGTCGATATATAGCGCTCTTTCAAGTTTAGTCGTTCGACTTGAAAGCGTAACCTATCCAATGTTTCTGGTGGCATTCCATCTATATCTTGAATTTCAAAGATTACACTAAGACTTCCAGCATCCAATTCAGCAGTCGCTTTGAAAAAAATTAGATCGTTTGGAATAGTATTAAAAAAGATATGATGAAACTGCTGATCAGCCTGAGCTCCATCAACTGTTCTTTTTTTGTTATTACACGTTCCACAGCAGGGGACGAGATTTTTGTGGTAAATGGCTAACCCATTGTACAAGCTTCGTGGTAAGTGATGATCAAGATTAGTGATCTCTCCAAAGCCACAATAAGGGCATAAGGATGTAAGCATGATCAATTCATCCCGAAGACCTTTCAGACGCCCTCCAATTTGTATTTGGCCATACGCATTGTGCAAGGCTGTAAGAAACGGCTCGGCTAGGGCAGGATTTCTTAGAGCTGCAAGGGGAAGGCCACCGTTAGCATCATAGCGCCTGTACAGTTCTAGAACAGACTCTTGTTGTGGTTCAGTTATCGGGTAGACGACAGTTCCATCTACATGTGTTAGAGCTACTTTTAAATGGTTCTTCAGCTCCTCATTAGTCTTAGTAAGACAATCTAAGTTCCACATTATTACTTACTTTCTTTATCAGCTAAAAGACTCATGATGTAGGCCCTTGCCTGAATACTTAATCCATGTTCACCAAAAAGATTTTCTATTTCAGTGATAGAAAGGTCAAGGCGCGCTATTTTTCTTAGAATTTTGTGATAATCAGTCACTTCGCTATTGAGACCGAATACTTCTGACGTTATAGCGCCGATATTTTCACCAAAAGTCTCGATTTTTGTGCGCTTAACATCTATAACTTGCCCTTCACGTTTAACAATATACACGTGTTTGGCCATGGTTTCTTGAATTACAACCGGTGAGTGCGTAGCAATTACTGCAAATGCCTTCTTTGTATCAAGTACGTGTCTAACGGCATGCATCAATGCTGCTAGGAGAGGAGGATGTAAATGCGTTTCTGGTTCATCGATGAGTACCAAAGACCTTGGAGTAATATATGTGGTCAGGCTTGTGATAATTTGTAAGACGATTTTATGGCCCGTACTGAGAGACAAAAATATCTCTCTTGGATTCGCAAATAATTCAGTGAATTCGGTTTCTCTAAACTCGTTAAAAGACGGGTCGTCCAGCAAAATTTGAAGCGCATAGTCAAATAATTCACTGTTTGATCCATTTCTGACCAAGTTCAATGTACGTTCAAATTCATCTGCCAGGGTATCAATAGATTTCAAATATGTCTTTTTTAACCTGTCATCTTGCAAATGGGCATTAATGTTCGATTCCTTATTCTTAACTTCTTCTTGCAGCTCACGCGCGATATCTCGTAAGCCACAAAACACAAATCTACCTTCACCTTTTAAGACATCTCTAACTATTTGTTCTTTTTCTATGATGTCTATACCTGGAAGTTGAAAACTATCAAATGCACTGTATGAAAAGGTTAGAATCCTTGGAAAACCTATGCCGTCAGGAACAATAGATCCGAGTGAACTCAAAAACTCACCATTTCTATCTTTTCTCGAACCATGAGCAACTCTTGCGAGGCGAGCAAGTAACGTACTTTTTCCTGAACCATTTCGGCCTATTATAGCTATTATACGGCTTGGCAGTAGATTACGATTCTGAGAGAAATATGATCTTCCAACTTCTGGTGCAGTAAAGTCAAAGTCCAAAGAATGTTTCCACCTGGGCATTTTAAAGGCAAACGACAAATTTTCATCGGGAATCTTAGTGTAATCACGCTCGAGCAATGAACCAGCTAGTGTAAAAAATTCGTCGTTCTCCTTAAATTCACGAAGCAGGGATGTGTTCCATCCATCCTCGTCCTTGAAATCAAATATGTACTTAGGCTCATATATCACATCTCTAAGCGCTGTCAGAACCTCCTCTTTATATCGATCATCTATCGCAGAAAGACGTTCATAGTAATCTAAAGTCTGCCCGAGTGAGCAGTATTCTGCAGGAAGTGCATCAAAGTCATTTTGAATTTGTAAACCGTCCACCTTAGTTTGACCCTTTCGCAATATCTTAACAGCACCTATCAGCACTACTTCGTCATCTGAGCCTTTAAAATATAAATGGTATTGGGTTTGAAAAGAAAAATCGTTCCATTCATCTTGATGAAGCACAAAGGAAAACTGTGGAATTGTAGGAATAGGTACTCTGGGTGCAATAACTCGAAAACGCATAATCAATACCTTTACAAAATTAAAACTTTACAACGCTAGACTCTCAAAATCGATCTATGTCACTGTAGTTCCTAACAACATAAATGAAGATGCTCCTTAAATACATTAGTTGCAATTAGTCATGGGATGACTTCACATATAAATTCATAAAGCTATTCAATTATCTGAAAGTTGCAAGAAAAGCTGATCAAACCAGGAACATGGCGTCAGTTGCTTTTTTACGGAATCTCTTACAGCATCCAAATCTGATCTGGTATACATCTGAATCGCATGAATTGGCTTATGCTTCAGGCTTTTAACAATTATTTGAAAGATAGCACCAATTATCGCTTAATAACTTTCAAATGTGCGGCGAAGGTCATGCATTCGAACGTAAAGTAAAATTCCCGGCAACGTAATTTTCTCCGTTTGTGCGCACCCGTCTATGTCGCATATATGTCCATCGTACTTAAATTCGCACATGACGGTTTCAGCCACCAACTGAACCAAACACAGCCAGTCAACAGAGGACATTATAGTAGGTGAAGGCAGGCTTGGCGTAAAAGTATCCCAGATAAGTCAAGTGGCAACTCCCGGCATGCAATAATATGTAGACAAACCATAGAGTTATTTTAAAACATAGATCAAAGTATCAAAATGTTGTTACTTTGAGATTCATGGTAGGGGTCTTCATTGTATTCAGAAGATCTGATATCATCGAAGTGGAGAATCTATTATTTAATCAATTGAAAAAGAAGACATTATGAGCGAAGATCAAAAGCGTGTGCTTGAACAGCAACTTTGGAATATTGCGAATACCCTACGGGGTAAGATGAATGCAGACGAATTTAGAGATTACATTTTAGGGTTTATTTTCTATAAGTACCTTTCTGAGAAGATCGAAATTTATGCAAACTCAATCCTTGAGCAAGATGGCATTGCTTACAAAGACATCAAAGAAGATACAGAAGACGGACTTGAGTATTTAATGGCCGTGAAAGAAGAAGCCTTGGGCAAATTAGGATATTTTCTCAGGCCATCAGAATTATTCCGAGAAGTAGCCAAACGAGGCAATAATGGCAGTGATGAGGATTCTGCTTCTAACTTCATCCTTGAAGAGTTGCAACGTATTTTGATCAATATCCAACTCAGTACTATGGGGACTGAAAGCGAAGAGGATTTTGATAACCTCTTTGAAGATATGGATCTGACAAGTAGTAAGTTAGGCAAAACACCTGAACTTCGTAATGAATTAATCACCAAAGTGTTAATCCACCTGGACAAAATAGATTTCAAATTAGAAGACACTGAATTAGATGTACTTGGTGACGCATATGAGTATCTGATTTCTCAGTTTGCAAGCGGAGCAGGAAAAAAGGCGGGGGAATTTTATACTCCCCAACAAGTCAGTATGGTACTAGCCAAGCTAGTCACGACCGGAAAAGAGAAATTGCGATCTGTTTATGACCCAACCTGCGGTTCCGGATCTTTGTTGTTACGTGTTGCGAAAGAAGTAAAGGATGTCAGTAGTTTTTATGGACAGGAACGAAATCCGACAACTTATAACTTAGCTAGAATGAATATGATTCTTCACGATGTCCATTATCGAAAGTTTGATATAAAAAATGAAGACACTTTAGAGCATCCACAGCATGTCGACTTGCAATTTGAGGCCATAGTCGCAAATCCGCCCTTCTCAGCTCACTGGAGTGCAAATCCATTATTTTTAACAGATGACCGTTTTAGCCAATATGGCCGACTTGCTCCAGCTACCAAGGCAGATTTTGCATTTGTGCAGCATATGATACATCATCTAGCCGAAAATGGTAGCATGGCAATTGTTTTACCACATGGTGTTTTATTTAGAGGTGGTGCCGAACTGCAAATCCGTCGATTTTTAATTGAGGAAAAAAACTATCTCGATGCTGTAATAGGCCTTCCATCAAACATCTTCTATGGAACTGGTATTCCAACGTGTATTTTAGTTTTCAAAAAGTGCAGAGAGAATCCGAATGATATTTTATTCATAGATGCTAGTCGTGATTTTGAGAAAGTGAAAACTCAAAATGCTTTGCGTAACGAGGATGTTGAAAAAATAATAAGCACTTACCGTAGCCGAGCTGAAATTGAAAAGTACAGTAAAGTGATATCTACGAAAAGCTTAGCAAACAACGATTTCAATCTTAATATTCCTCGCTATGTTGATACTTTTCAAGCAGAAGAGAAAATCGACGTAAATAGTATCGCTATTGAACTCAGGAAATTGGAGAAGGATATGATAAATACAGATATTGAGCTGGCTGCGTTTTGCGAAGAACTAGGAATTGAGAAGCCTTTTTAAATTAAATTAAAGTGTGGTGAATTAGTATTTTGCGATCAGATCGTTCTACACATCATTAACGGAAAAAATAGAAACATGAGTTTAGATATAAAAAAGCCAAAGATTCGATTCAAAGAATTTAGTGGCACATGGGAACATAAAGAGCTTAATATGCTTTTGCGGGAAGCCAAGCAAAGAAATACTCACCTTAAATTTGGGAAAAAGGATGTTTTGTCTGTTTCCGGTGAATTCGGGATAGTGAATCAGATTGAGCATTTAGGTAGAAGCTATGCTGGTGAATCTGTGCATAATTACCATGTAGTGGAAAATGGTGATATCGTCTACACTAAAAGTCCCCTTAGAGCAAATCCCTACGGCATAATAAAGGTGAATAAGGGAGTTTCAGGCATAGTATCGACATTGTACGCAGTCTATAAAGTGATCAATGAGCAGGCTTCTGGGGCTTACTTAGATCACTATTTTTCGTTGGATGAAAATACAAATGCATATCTGAGACCCCTCGTTAAAAAGGGTGCTAAAAATGACATGAAGGTCAATAATTTACAAGTTTTAAGTGATAGAATATGGATACCTTCAGTACCGGAGCAAGAGAAAGTTTCATTGTTCCTTTCGAAAATTAATCAGAAAATTAGTTGGTTAAAAAAAGAAAGGGACTTGTTGACAGATTACAAAAATGGAATGATGCACCGGATTTTTTCAAACGAAATTCGGTTTAAAGATGATGATGGTAAAGAATTTGCTAAATGGGACAGAAAGAAGTTAGGGGATTTGTTTAGTTTAGTATCTAGGCCGGTAGCAAAACCAACAGACAACTACAAGGCATTAGGCGTACGAAGTCATTTCAAAGGGACATTTCAGAGATTAGATAGTGATCCAAGTAAGATCGAAATGGACATTTTATACCAAGTAAAAAAAAATGATTTGATCGTCAATATTACATTTGCATGGGAAGGTGCTGTTGCGATTGCGACTGAAGACGATGAGGGTGGATTGGTATCCCACCGCTTCCCCACTTATCTCTGCAATAATGAAATTTTACTATTAGATTTCTTTAGATACTTATATCCGAATAATCTTTTCAAAAATGCATTGGAGCTTATTTCACCTGGTGGTGCGGGAAGAAACAGGGTTTTGAAGAAGGATGATTTTTTAAAAATTGAATTTAATATGCCAAGTATGGATGAACAGAGAAAGATCTCAAATTTCTTATCAATCATAGATAATAAGATTAAACATACTGAAGCTAAAATCGGAAAAATGGAAACGTGGAAACGGGGACTTCTTCAGCAGATGTTCGTTTAATCCTCATCTTAGTTAAGGAAATTAAAGTTGAACAATCTAATGTCAAAACAACCAGAACAAGTTCTCGAAGAGCAATTGGTTAATCAGCTTCAAAGTATGGGCTATGACCTAGTTGAAATTCGAGGGGAGAGCCAACTTTTAGCTAATTTGAAAATCCAGCTTGAAAAACACAATAAAATTCAGCTGTCTAATGATGAGTTTGGGAAAATTCTTAATTTGCTGAGTAAGGGATCGGTATTTGAAAAAGCAAAAACCCTTCGGGAAAAGCAACATATAGTTCGGGATAACGGAGATAGTCTATACTTCGAATTTCTCAATACTGATCATTGGTGTCAAAATTTATTTCAGGTGACACAGCAGATGACAATGGAGGGTAAATACAAGAATCGCTATGACGTCACTCTTTTGATTAATGGCTTGCCGTTAGTTCAAATTGAACTTAAACGTAGAGGACTAGAGCTCAAAGAGGCATTCAATCAAATTAATCGCTATCAAGGGCATTCATTTGGTGCAGGGGCCGCTTTGTTTCAGTATGTGCAGCTGTTTGTAATCAGTAATGGTGTTAACACAAAGTATTACGCGAATAATCGAAACCAGTCTTTCAAGCAAACTTTTTATTGGACAGACAGGGACAATAATCGCCTTACAAATATTCTGAACGGTTTTACAAATTCATTCTTGGAGCCATGTCATATTTCTAAGATGATATGTAAATACATCGTACTGAATGAAACTCATAAAATTTTGATGGTATTAAGACCTTATCAGTTTTATGCGGTTGAGGCATTAATTGAGCGAGTAAAAAATTCTCCCAGTCATGGAGGTGCTAGAAGTGGGTATATATGGCACACAACTGGCTCAGGAAAAACTTTGACCTCGTTTAAGGCCAGTCAGATACTGACTAGCTTGCCACAAGTAAAGAAAGTTGTGTTTGTAGTCGACCGGAAGGACTTGGATTATCAGACCACAAGAGAGTTTGACAGTTTCAAGAAAGGTAGTGTCGACGCCACCGAAAATACCCGTGATTTGGTGACACAGCTTACAGATGATACTAAATTGATTGTGACGACACTACAGAAGCTCAACGCTGCTATCAGTAAAAAGTATCATTTGAGCAAAATGAGTGGGCTAAAAGATGAGCGGATCGTTTTCATTTTCGATGAATGTCATCGTTCGCAATTTGGAGAAACTCATAATCGAATCAAAGCATTTTTTAACAACATCCAATTATTTGGCTTTACTGGCACACCAATTTTTGCAGATAATTCAGTTAAGAATGAATTGGGAAGACGGACCACTAAAGATCTATTCGATGAATGTTTGCACAAGTACGTCATTACTGATGCCATTCGTGATGAAAATGTATTGCGGTTCTCAATTGAATATGTCGGTAAATTTAAACGTAAAGATGGAACTGACAATGAAATTGATTTCGAGGTAGATGACATCGACACAAAAGAACTAATGGATTCTCCAAAACGTTCGGAAAAAATTGTAGACTACATTCTTGCACATCATGCTCGTAAAACACACAACCAAGATTATTCAGCGATGTTTTGTGTCAGCAGTGTAGAATCACTAATACGTTACTATGATTTATTTCAGAAAAGAAAAGTTTCAGGGCTGCACGATTTGAAAATTGCAACAATATTCAGCTATGTAGACAATGAAGCGGATGCAAATGCGGATGGAATGATACGAGATGATCAAAATCCTTCTATTAACGATCAATCCATCCTTTTTGATCAGTCGACAGAACTCTTAGATACGCCTGCTTTATCTCCAACAATTAACATTCACAGCCGAGAAAAGCTAGATCAATACATAGATGATTATAATGGCATGTTTGGTACAAAATTTTCCACCAAAGATTCGCAATCTTTTTACAATTATTACAATGACCTCTCTAAAAAATTGAAAGATCGTGAAAAAAGCCCAGATATACATGCCAATCGGATTGATATTCTGCTTGTGGTAAATATGTTTTTAACTGGTTTTGATGCCAAAAAGGTTAATACTTTGTATGTTGACAAAAATCTGAAATACCACGGGTTGATCCAGGCATATTCTCGTACAAATCGTATTTTAAATGAGCAGAAATCACAGGGCAATATTGTTGTATTTCGTAATCTAAAAGAGGCGACGGATGAAGCAATTACGCTTTTCAGCAATAAAGATGCTATCGAAGAGATCATCATAGGACCTTTCGAAGATTATGTTGATAAATTTAATGTGGCCCTAGAAAAATTATTCAAGATTACGCCGACTGTAAATAGTGTAAATGATTTAGTTAGTGAGGAGGATGAACTCAGGTTTGTTAATGCTTTTCGAGATTTAATCAGAATTAAGAACGTACTTGAATCCTTTGCAGATTTCTCATGGAAGGAACTAGAAATCTCCCAACAGACTTTTGAAGATTTCAAAAGTAAATATCTAGATTTACATGATAAGGTGAAATTCAATCAATCAAAAGAAAAAGTATCCATCCTTGAGGAAGTTGATTTCGAACTAGAGCTTATTCATCGCGATGAAATCAACGTCACATATATTCTGAAACTTTTAGCAGGCTTGAAATTTGCTAAACCCCTGGACCAGGAAAGAAAGCGTAGAGAGATTGAACAGTTATTAGGTTCGGAAGTGCAACTACGTAGTAAAAAAGATTTAATTGAAAAATTTATAGATGAGAATCTGCCCTTCATTGATGAGGTAAGCGAAATTAGCGATCGGTTCGATGAGTTCTGGCAGGGTGAACAAGTGAAATCTTTTAATGCGCTAGTCGAGGAAGAGAATCTTGATGCATACAGAACTCAAAAACTAATTGAAGATTATCTCTTTGCGGAAAGAGAGCCTATTCGAGATGAAATCTTGTTATTGTTAAAAACTGGTCGGCCGTCTTTACTTCAGCGAAAAAAGATTGGTGATCGCATTTTGAACAAAATATTAGATTTTGTGCGAACTTTTATCGACGTGGGAGAGGTCCGAGATTAGCAATTATTTTGGCAGCAGTTCGGTTGCTTGAAACATCGCTTCCGTAGCTTTTTCAACAGAGCCTCGAACTGAATCTAAATTTAATCTGGCATATATTTGAGTAGCTTGGGTGGATTTATGACCCAAGCTTTTGCCAATTACTTGAAGGCTAGCACCAGTAATTGCCTGATAGCTTCCGAAAGTGCGGCGAATGTCGTGCATACGTATATCCAGAAGGCCAGCCGGCAACTCTAATCTTTCTCTCTTTGCTCGTTCGACAGCCTCCTTGAACAGCATTTGAGGAGAGAGGTGAGGGAGCTCATCTCTTATTCCTAAAAGCCAGTCACCTATTTTTTCGTGGCGCAACCAAAGATAGAATGTTGCTCTTTGAAGAGTACGCTTCCAACCCTTTTTAGGATCGGCAAAATGCTTTTCATTGTCGAGCTCTTGAGGAAACACCCAGGCACTCTCCGACGAGGAATATCTAAATTTTAATATTTCAAAGGCTCGCTCTGTTAGTGGAATAAATAGAGGCTCTCCATTTTTGGAATCAGGAATACGCCACTCACTTTTTTCCCAATTAATTTGATCCCAGCGCATCATTAACGTATTCGTTTTCCGGCACCCGGTGAGAAGTAGTAACCAGAAAAAGTCCTTTACTGTGGTATTTTCTTCTTCGTTTAAGGACTGGATCAAGCAAGGCATTTCCGATGGCTGAACAAATCGATCTCTGCTCTTTTCTTTGTATTTTTTTATTCCGATGGTAGGGTTTTGCCCCTGCCAACCCCACTCAATTGCCTTGTTATACATTCCCTTGATCCGCTCAAGAATGCGATTAGCTTGATAGAGGCCGCTATTATGATGAATTTTCTCATGTAATACTTGAACATCCAGCCGGTTAATGCTTGTTAAGCGCTTATTGAACCACTGAGCCAAAAACTTATTGATTTCTCTTTCGTCATATTTCCACGATTTTTTGTGTTTTTTACTATAACGTGTCATGTACTCATCGAACAGATTCCCAAAGGTTTGACTATTACGCTTTTCAACCTGTTTCTCTTCATGAGGGTCTTTCCCTGTTGCGATCAGGCCTTTAAGTTCCGCCGTTTTTCTTCGGGCATTTTCTATTGATATATCTGGATACTGCCCAATAAACACTCTTGCGTCTTTTCCTTTTACCCGTTTACGAGTGTAAAATGAAATTACGCCATTGGCAGTCTGATATACAGACAAGCCTTTTTCCTTATCATCGTGAAAGTATCTACGCCCCTTTGAGGGAAGTGGAAGGCTTTCAAAAAAAGGTTTTGTAAATCTGACTGACATTTTCTGGTGCCGCGCTGGTGCCGCATTCTGGGTTAAATTGTATATAAACCAGTGTAGCACGAAAAGGAAATCTCGCCTAATAAGTACTTGAGTATTAATAATAAAATATGATGATTAAACTCGGTGGAAATTGTATAAATCTCCCTCATAACCTGAAGGTCGTCAGTTCAAATCTGGCCCCCGCAACCAATTATTCCAAGCACTTAGATACATCTAACTTTGAGCTTAAAAAGCTTAGTGCCGCACTGGTGCCGCATTTCTTTTCCTATTTCGTAAACTCTGTAACTGCGCTGAATGGAAATTCTCCGTTCTTATCCTTTGTTAACGTATTCACTTTTCGGTTGCTCTTAGGTATTAATTCCCTGTATCATGAATATATTCCTATTTATGGATGTCTATTCATTCAAGGAGAATCACCCACCCAGGAGATTATCATGACCAAGGATACAAACAGTGAAGTATTGCTCGATCGAAAAACGGCTGCGAAATATCTAGCCGTATCACCCGGAACCCTCGCAGTCTGGGACTGCACAAAACGCTATGATCTTAAACCAATTAAGGTCGGTCGCGCAGTTCGTTATCGACGTTCTGATATCGATAAATTTCTCGAACAGCGCCTTGTAAAGCGATAGCCGCACTTCTTAAACCAGACTAACTCCATTCCCTTTTTTGCCCGGAGACTGACATGAACATTGATCATGCCAAAGCTATTCCTATGCCTGAAATTCTTGCAAAGCTTGACAGGCATCCAAAACGTCTTAGTGGCGATAAAGCCTTGTATCTCTCGCCACTACGTAACGAAAAGACACCAAGTTTTTGGGTCTACCTGAAAACAAACAGCTGGTACGACTATGGAGAAGCGGCTGGCGGCGATCTTGTTGATTTTGTACGTCACTATTTAAGAGCCAGCAAGGAAGACTGCACAACATCAGATGCCTTGCGCTGGATCAGAAATATGGCGACAAATGATATCACCATTCCACCGATACAATTTCTGGACAAGCATGAAATCACCGACCCACCGCTTATAGTAAAATCATCAAAACAAATTGAACATTTGGCGTTAATCCGATATCTAGGCCAAAGAAATATTGATCTCAACATTGCAAAGGAACATCTACAAGAAGTCCAGCTCCAAAATAAAGCGTCTGGTAAAAACTTTTTCGCTCTTGGTTTCAAGAATGAAGACGGCGGATATGAATTACGTAATCCATTTTTTAAAGGCAGCACTAAACCAAAGACCATAAGTTTTGTACGAGGGGATAATCCACCGTCCCAGCATATACATGTCTTTGAGGGTTTCATGGATTATCTTTCTGCCGTAAGCAGACTTGGAAATGATTACCTAAACGGTGACAGCATCATTCTCAATTCCATTGCCTGCTTATCCAAAGCCTTTCCCTACATTCACAATTACGGCTATCGCGTAGCTTATACCTGGATGGATAATGACCAATCCGGAGCAAATGTGACCCGTCTTCTATCTGAATTCTTGAAGACTCAGCAGGATATTCAGCATATCCGCATGAATAATCTTTATGCACCGCACAAAGATGTCAATGAGTGGCATGTGGCAATGTCATCTCCTACTAGACCAATGTCAAACCGATAGGTTTGGCGTCTGGTTTCATTCTCTCCGGTATCAGGGTTTAAGTCGCTGATGATATCCGGTGCCGCTCACTGCACCAACAAGAATTTTCGCCTGGCTTCGCCATTCCCCGCCCATCCAAAATTCTTGCCGTTTGTTCGCTAGCTCACCGGATTATTCCATCACAGAACCCTGACATCGGAAGAGCATAGAAACTTCAAATTCCACGCCCACCATTTTGAAACATCGAATAGGAGCAAGCAATGATCCAAGAACCTCAAACACAAACTGACATCTACTCTCGTGTGACTAATAAAATCATGGCTGATCTTGAACGGGGAAATTTGACCTGGCGTCAGCCCTGGAATTCACAGAATATGTCGGCAACTGTCAATCTGCCCGTTCGCTGGAATGATATCCCGTACACTGGCATCAACACCATTCTACTCTGGGCAACAGCTGCCGAGAGAAATTATCCGTTATCACACTGGATGACGTTCAATCAGGCCTTAGACATGAAGGGCTCTGTTATCAAAGGTGAGAAGGGCACACAGATCGTCTATGCTGACCACTTAATCAGAGAAGAAGAGGGCAAGGACGGTCAATCTGAAACCAAAAAGATTCCATTTTTAAAGACCTACACCGTCTTCAACGCATCGCAGATCAATGGATTGCCTGATCAATTTTATACGACACCAGAGCTGAAGACGGATAATGGTCCCCAGCGCGTTGCTGAACTGGAAGAATTCTTCGCTCATACAAAAGCTGACATCTATACAGGACGCGAAGCATCTTATTCTCAATTGTCTGACCGAATACAAATGCCACCGGTAGAAAGCTTCACAACAATTGAAGATTATTACGCAATTCTAGCGCATGAGATTACCCATTGGACAAAACATCCAACAAGATTGAACCGTGATCTGGGACGTAAACAGTTCGGAGATGAAGGATACGCGAAAGAAGAATTGGTTGCAGAAATCGGCGCTTGCTTTCTGGCAGCATTTCTTGGTTTCGAACCGATGCCGGAAGAACGGCATGCCGCCTATATTCAACATTGGCTCAAAGCCTTGAAAGACGACAAACGGTTAATCTTCTCAGCAGCATCCCATGCTCAAAAGGCCGTTGAATATGTCCGTAGTCTTCAACCTTCATAGGAGTAAGATGTGTGGAAGACCTTTCGCCAATTGATTTCGGTTAAGCTCAAACCTCCTTTGTTTGGTCTGCCGATATATGCTGTCAGCATAGCGGAACGCCCGTGCTTGCGCTTATCCCTGATTTCTATTCCATAAAAATCATCTTCGACTCCGCTTCGCTTCGGGGAGCTGTCACGTTCTTATCCACTATTTTTGCTTCCATCATCAACAACACAACAAAGGAGATTATTGATGACAACCGGAAACCAAAACCAAAAGAAATACCCAACACATAACGTCTACTTCTTGAAGGATACCGGCAATGACAAGCCAGAATGGATGAAAGTCGGAGTCGCCTGGGAACACAAAGATGGCACCGGTCTTAACATCTTAGTGGATAGCACCAGTGGGCAAACCCCAATGGTCATCAGAAAAAATAAACCTAGAAGCAAATAATATCCCTGCCGGGCAAGCAATTTGCCCGGCTTTTTATCCTCCTGATGTCTCAACTTTAATATTCATAACAATACTTTCACCACCCGTTTCTGCCGGTATGTATCGTTTATCAACTGCTGTAATGATCCGGGGAAGATGGTCAAGCAATTGTACAAACAACGTTTCCAACCCATACCCTTTGATTATTACGTCCTGGGACGAAAACCCCAATCGGATCGTGTTCATCTCCTCGCCCGGCACAAAGTCTGCCGACACCAGATATGCGTAATTAAAGAAGGACTGACGTCCGTCCGGCCACACCATGCATAAATTGCGGGCATGGCCTACAGAATGGAACAGCGGATTAGTATGGACATTAATGTCTCCCGGCTCCATTTCCGTTTTAGCGGGGTTGCTCTCCCGCATCTGGTCGAACCGTGTTTTAAATGCCTGGTTCATAATCTATGTCTTTGGTTGTTTGTTTGGGCTTTTTGACCGGGACAGGCACCTTTGTTTTTTGCATCTGTTGCTGTAATTCGCGCCGGACATTGTCGCGGGCGATTTCTTCGACCTGTTTTCGCCGTTGTATTAATTCCAACGCTGATTGTCTGTCACCGAGCCGCTGGGCATAGGAAAGCAGTTCTTCTTTGTCATCGGTATAAATACGTGCCCGGTCACGTCCACGAGACACGGACACATAAAGCTGTTTGGCATCCGTTGCTGGAAACGTTGCAGCCGGTTGCGATATGAACACTTCATCAACCGTTTTACCCTGACTTGCATGTGAGGTAATACAATAGGCGTGAGCTACATGCCCAAAATTCTGATCAATCTTGTATTTGGCTTTACTTGTCGTGTTGAGTAGTTCAATATCACCGCTCTTCTTGACAGATGTCACTTGTAGAAGTTGACCATTGTTCAGCCGTTTTTTCTGATCATCAAAACCGTTGCGGGTTATGCGCACAAGATCGCCCTTGGCAAGATCAAGTGATTTTTCTCTGTAAACATCATAAAGTGCGCTTTTGCCAGTCGGAAGCATCTGCGTTTCATCGGCGCTGTTGCGGATATGGATGTGATTTTCATTGCTGTCATCGACTTTCCAGCGACTGCCGCGCTGAATACCTTCCACATTTTGATTGAACTGAATAACATTGCCGACATCGATATTGCGCCAGTCGCTTCTTTCAGCCTCGGTTAAATTACGGCTGACCAGGCGTGTAGCTGTAATTTCCTTTTTTCCCAAGACACCCTCGCGTCTCAGTTCTTTGCGGATATCACCGGTAACATCCTCGCTTTGCCGGTGAGTAGGTGAAATGACAAGAGCGGTCTTTCCGTTTTTTATCGTGTTAGTGAAATCCTTTACCAGGACTTCATTTGGCTTCAGCGGATCGATGGTCTGGATAGCTTCCATATGGTCAAGCTTTTCAAAAGCACTTTTCACGTCACCATTGGAAAGGTCTTCAACGGCCTTGCGGTAGTCTTCATTTCGCTGGCGGTAAATTTTGCTCACCTCAGCCGTTCTAATCTCACCGACCGTATTGAGGATGCGCAGCGCGTCACCGCGAATAACGGACGAGTGCTGCCTGGTGTCGCCGCCTAAAATGAGGCGAGCGTTCTGCTTGGTGGACAGTTCCAGCAGTGCCGTCATATCCTGGGTTCCGAGCAACCCGGCTTCATCCACCCACAACACTTGCCCGGCGATTTTATCCTGCATTTTTTTATCAACCAGCAGCCGCGAGACGGTTTCGGCATCTTCAAAGCCTTCCTCTTTAAGCACCCCTCGGGAGGCTTGCGAGGTCGGGGCAACAACTGTCACCGTCTTGCCAGCACTCTCGATATGTTTAACGGCTTCCCGCATTAACGTGGTTTTGCCGGAACCGGCTGCACCACGGATAATTGAAACCCGATTGGTTGTCGTCAAGACATGAGAGACGGCAGCACCTTGTTGACCATCCAATTTGAGTTCAGGAGCCTTCGCGTACAAAGGCTTCAGCTTGCCTTGTCCAGCCCTAGCAAGCTTCACCATGTGATGCTCCTCAGCCAGCACAGCCTTCGTGGTGAGCAGGGTTTGGCCCTGATCGTTGACACCGATCAGGCGGTTATCTCCATTCAGGTGGGTTGTTACAGCGTCAAGACTGATCGTCCGCTCGCCGATACTCTGGCGATAGGCGCTTTCGAGCAATCGCCTATCCCGAATAACCGACGCCCGCTCGAAACCATGCAAAACGGCATGATCAACGCAGTCCTTGACATGTTTAATCTCTCTCAGCTGTTCCGGTGCATGACGGATAGGTCGCTCTGAAATACCTTCTTTTTCGGGTCCAAGCTCATGTATCTGGCGCTTCCAGTCAGCTTTAAGTTCATCCATGCCTACACCCGCTTGCTTTTTGGCACGGGTGCGGGCACCCAAAGCGCCTAATTCGTCAATATCTGTAATTCCCTTTTCTTTTGCGATCCGCCCAATTTCATCTGTCCGCTTGGAAAACAGGTCAATCACACGATCAGGCACATTTTCAATTTCAAAGGACTTATCGGTGCGCCTGATGCCATAGCCCTGATCCATCAACTGGTCAGATAGATGCTTATGAAAACGTGCCTGATAGTAAGGCATGTCCCGTTTGATGTCCCGGAACTGCCCGGCCTTTACTTGCTGCTCTTGCTCGTCCCAAGTCGCATTGAACACGAAGCAGTGAGCATGCAAGTGGGGGTCGGGCAGGTGCCCTTCGACCGGTCGTGCGGTTTGGTGGGTAAAGTCTGCCCAAAGGAGCTCTCCGGTCTGCCTATCATCATACTGACCACCCTTGCGCACCCGGGTCTTAGCGTCCGTTTCGATATCGTCCATCGTGGCCTTGACGCTTGCTTCAAAGGCTTTCAGTAGATGGTCATCCTTGGATAAGGCATGCAGTATTGACACTGACTTTGGACAATGGAAATTAATGTCATAGCCCGTTGTCCGCTCATCCTTTGTCCGAGGAGTTAGATGCTCCCCTGTGACCGGATGAACATTTTCGCACAAGGCAAAAAACGTCTCCTGTGTTGCTATCCCTGTCAAACCAAGTCGCTCGGCAAGCTTGCCCTGGATATGACCATTCAGCTCCTGATCATTGATATAATAATCAGCTTTGGACAAGGCTTGCTTGAAATATGCTTTGGCATGGGCAGCATTGCTGCTCTGGATCATTCGTATCATACAATGATCTTACATCGAGATTTATGTCCTGCTCTGGTGTTTCTAAATAGAGTAATGATAAACCGTCCGCGTTAAACATCACCGTTAAAGAAGCTGTGTTCACGAGGTGCGATTAGCTGTGCTGGGTGAAACTGTAATGTCGTTAAACAAACTTGCATCAGACGTCTTCCCTAAGCACAGCTTAGGATGTCATAACGCCACCGCAATATTTGTATCGTCAATAAAATTTTCGGCCATCTTGCGTCGCATTTCCGGGTCGGCTGGCTTGCGTCCATAGTAGTTAACACCTCTGGTTTCACTGGGGCTCCTGCCTTCGATGAACGCCGATGTAAGCTCTTCGTTGAAGATCATCTCGTCGATCTGATCCATGACAAAGTTGTCGCCGCGATAATAAGCAGCGAAGTAGCCTAACGAATAAAAGATACTGCATACCACAATGAGAGGGCCGACAGTTTGTCCAAACAGCCAAAGTCCTAGTCCGATAAGCAGGAAGAATCCTGGCTCAACAATGGTCTCAATCGTGCGTATCGAGAGCGGTTTCAGAAAGGGTTGGTAGTTCAAAAACATCGGACGGATATTGCCTGATGACAGGCTATACCGACCGAAATCAAAAACAGAAGGCAGAGTTTTGATCTCAAGCTGCCGGTCAATGCACATTGCGATAAAACCAGCCAGAAACAAATACCAGGTCAGGTCATGGATCAAAAAATAAAAGATATCAAATGGACGGCCATAACCAAACCTGGCGAGCGCATGAAAGCCCAAGCTCTTAGCAACTGGCATGACAGCCAGGAAGACCGTAAACAATATGGCAGTGGATAAAGAGAAATAGCGTTCACCCATATTCCTGCGGATGAACACTTCTAGTAATAACCTGGGCTTCGAACAGGCAGCCAGAAAAAAATCAAAAAAGAATTCTTTGATAACATTACGCCGCCTCAGGACGCTTCTGTAATAGAGGTTCTTCTTCATAAATAAAGAGTTAGGTTTGTAAATTAAGGTTATGGTTGATAATTCTGCTGGAAGAGCATTTTGATATGGTTTTGCCCTTTGAAGATGACATCACCCTGCCGGTGTAAGTAGCCTTCGACAAAGAACTTGTTATTAGGACCCCCGGTGCGTAGTCGAACAAATTCCTCCGGTCGGACAACACGTTCGAGCTTGAACGATGTTGAATGTGAATGAGAGAAGTTTTTGGCATAGGTCACGCTATCCCCATGGTCTTCAAAGAAGGCGTCACCAATAAGCTCAGAGGCATATTTGTTGGTTTCAATATCTGCGTTTGCGTGAAAGATCTTAGTCGCCAGCGTTCCCAAAAAGCTTTTAACCTTGTATTCTCCGTGTTGCCCGCCCATGGACGCCAGATAGTTTGGCAGGTTTTGAGATATATACACTGTCGAAACCCGACTGCTCCGAGCGGTCGCTTGGAAATCTGCATCTTTTTCATGAATGAAGTTTTGTGCCTCATCTGCCCATAGAAACACAGGGCGGTCGTTTCGGCCGATGTCACGTTTTTCCATGGCACGCTGCCATAAATACTTAAAAAGGATCTGACAGTCCCGCCCGACTTTATGATAAATCTTAACGGGCAGGTTGATCAGGATGATCTTGCCGCGAAGCGAATCCTCGGGGGTTACGGTCGAAAGCTCGTGGCGGCAGAACATAGAATAGACAGGCTCCCGTAAAAGACGAAAGAGAAATCCAGAAAAAATGAAATCGATGATGGAGCGTGTTTTGTCGGTCAGAGTGATGAAATTTTCGACAAAGAATTGATCGATGAACCTGAACAACCGGGCGCTTGGAATAGCTTCGAGAAGTTCTGTCTCCATGGCAAGCTCATCTTGCATACGTTCCTGATCTTCATGTGACAGTGTCAAATACCATTCTTCCACCTGCTGGTTGACCCGCTCTTTGGCTGCTTCAAATGCCTTGTGAAAGTATTTAGCGTTTTCCTCACTGCTTAATTTGAGATCTTCAATATTCTTTGGAATGGTCTGGGCTACGTTGTAAAGGTCTTTAACAGTCACCTTTCCATAGGCGATCTGGCATAGGTCGATGACATTAAACATTAGCATGTCCAACGCTGTCTCCCAAAATGGATCATCGCCTTTTCCCTTGTCCTGCTGTTCACCGGCACGAATAACAGTCTTTAAAACGTCAACAAGGTTTTCTGTCAGGGAAGAAGCGCCACCAGATTGAGCGGATTCATAGGACAGGAAATTAAAACTGTGACGTCCACCCGGTTCAAGGATAATCAGATCATTGCTCCGTCCGGTTTTCTGGCAGTATTCCACCCAGGATTGTTTTTCATCCGGTTTGACGGTGAGTACCAGTCCTCCGAAACCAGCTTTTAAATACTTCAAAGCCAGCATGCGGCCAGAGCCGGACGTCTTACCAGAACCAATGCCGCCAAATATTTGAACGCCTTCGACAGCGTGGCGGATTGTCCAGTAATTTCGCTCCGTAGGCGAGGCAAGCTCGATAATCGGCTGATCAAGATCAAACGAGTTCATAAGTCAATAAGAATGAGAGGAGGAATATTTCTACAAAATATTGGATTCGGCTGATATTATTTTGACCGTTAAATAAGTGACCGGATAATTACTTTCAGGCTGGCTGTCTGACTGTGAGGAGATTTGCCAAATGTTCGCTTAATGTTTCCAGATAAAGTATGATCGGAAGTGTCCGAAAGAAACTTGCTTCACGATGGAGGTCAGGCTTTCAGGTTTGTAGATAGAAGCTAAGTCAAGAGGTTTTTGGGTAGGCAGGGCAGGGGTAATAAGTTTTTTCCAGCTCACTGCGCCATCGTAGTTATCGTCAAAGGGTTGCTGCCAAGCGTCATCAAGACGCTTTTCGTCTTCGCCATGGACGTTATTGAGAAGGTGTTCTTCGTATTTCATGCGAAGACTCCATAAAACATGTGTCAAAATATTATTTTTTCATATTAACAAATGCATGAAAAATGTCAAGCATTTAATCTCGCTGAAACATGGAAAACAAGGATGATAAACGAAAGGAACAACACCCCTTTCCTGAGAATTTGGAATACGTCGAAGAGCTCGTCAACGAGGCCAGGAAAAAGGCCGAACTGATTGATAAGCAGCTGGATACAACGCCACGGGAATTCAAAAAGCCCGACCCACATGTGCCCCGCTATAACCCGCCAAGTTTTTTGAAGACGGCAAAGCAAACCAACCCGGTCAATGTTGTGTATGATTTGGAAAAGCAAAAATCTGAAATTGAAGCTGGCATCAGCGTCCGGGTTGAGCGTGAGATTGACGCACTCGGTTTAGATGATGAAACCGCCAAGCAGTTGCGCGAGGCAACGTTTCACAGGATGAACCCCAATGCATTCGAGGGTAAGTCCGACAAAGAAATGGAGAGATTGCAGAAAGCGTCAAAGGACCTGAACTACTCACAGGACTATATGCTGAAGCGTAGGACAGATTATAAGGCAAAGGAAAACGAGGAAAGATCATCCCCACCTATACAAGAGACATTTGTTAAGAAGGAAGAAAAACCGTTTTCTATGTCAGCACGATTTACGCAGAGCCTGAGTTATACCAAAGTGCAGGAACAGAATTCACCAGAACCAGGAAAATCGCCTGATAAAGGGATAATTCCTGGAAAAGAGTAGGCTATTTTGAAGGCGGATCAACTCCACGGGTTATATCTTTTGAAGGCGATGGCGCATTAGTGCTTACTTTTTCGTTTTTGAGCCAAGAGGGCAGCTTGCTTTTGAGCTGTTCGGACAAATATTGCTGACGACCGTCACGCATTCCTTGCAGACGCTGGCTATTGCCTTCGACCTTGGAGATCTTTTCCGAGAGGTCCGGCATATTCTCAGCAATCAAATAGCTGTCGTTAAAGCCTTTGAGATACGCAGGATCAATTTTTTCGTCTTCCATCGTTAGAATGTCTTGCGTGCGTTGTTGTTCAGATAAGCTTCAATTGAGTCGCGATCGTATAGGATAATTTTCTTTTGCGGCTGTGAGAAGCGGATTTTTCCTTCGTCACGTAATTTTTGTAACGTGGTCTTAGACTTGATATTCATGAGTTGCATGGCTTGTTCGTCAGTAATCCACTTTTCTATACGCTGTGAATGACCCTCTTTGAGACGGTCAACAACCTGTTCTACTAAAGTATAAAAGGCAGCCTCTTCGAGACAGATTACTTGCATAAGACCGAGTGCGTTAATAAATGCAATTAAGGATAGTTGTAATCAACTGTTTTTCTGCAACAACTTCTAGCTGATCGTCATTAACATTAGTTTGAATTATAGCCATGTTCTCTTGTTAACATTGCTTCCTTCCAAAAGCTTTCACGCGTGCGGATAATGTCATCATCTGTTTTAAACGGCCAGCATTCGATCAATGTTAGTCGAAAATTTTCACGAGCATATGATAAAGAGACATCACCGAGTTCGACTAATTCTTTGTTCCACCCATGACCTGTACTAATATAGCTGCCCCAACGGGCCCATATACCAATCTCACCAGTAGCCGATCCGACATAAATTTTACCGTTCTTTTTGTCTGCGATAAGATATATACCTTTGACATTTGTCAGAGCAGTCTGCCAGTCTATTCGACCATTCTGATAAATTATTTCAAGCATAGTGAAATCAATACTTACATTCTCATAACCGCAAAAACTTTCTCCATTGTAGGTATTCTTAAGGATTTCTGATACGGTTAGACGATTATAAACATTTTCTAGGTGAAAAGCTCTTCCACGGGGCAGCGGACCAGTCAGCTTTAGTCTCCCAATCAATTCCTTCCC
Organism: Dyadobacter sp. CY347; assembly: GCF_021502655.1. Taxonomy (GTDB): domain Bacteria; phylum Bacteroidota; class Bacteroidia; order Cytophagales; family Spirosomataceae; genus Dyadobacter. Next base: position 64,851 of record NZ_JAKFFT010000010.1, on the reverse strand, counting down.
TTGGTCTAATTTCTGGATTTCATAGCTGTGGGCATTTTTTTCCGGGGAACGGCTTTTCACTTGATACAAACCGCCGAATAACCAAGTATCTGGCTCCGGGTAAAACTTTATCAGTGATAAAATTGTGTCGCGTGTAAATTCATTCTTATTTCCCTGCCAGCTATTCCACTGATCCCACTCTGCTCTACTTCTCAAAAAAACGTCCAATGGTTCGTGAGAGCCATTGTATCGGGCTGCATGCAATTTATACAGACTAAGATCGGAAAGATTAAGTATTGAACTCAGATTCATAGGAAGGAACTTCTGGTAAGAGGGATGGTCTTGATACACAAAGTTCAGTGCATTCAATATATAATCACTTGTTGTACCTATGTTGTACCAACGAAAAAGAGGTTATACAATTGAATGTATAACCTCTTGATAATCAGTACCGGGGACGGGAATCGAACCCGTACGAGCGTTTCGGCTCACAGGATTTTAAGTCCTGCGTGTCTACCAGTTCCACCACCCCGGCATCCGCCATTTAAGATGGCATAGAGAGAAAAAAAGCACCGTTTCCGGTGCTTTAACCTCTGAGCGAAAGACGGGGTTCGAACCCGCGACCTCGACCTTGGCAAGGTCGCGCTCTACCAGCTGAGCTACTTTCGCATAACCGTTTTTGATTATGGTGGTGCAAATGTAGGCACAGCGAGTATGTGACGCAAGTTTTTGTAAAAAATATTTAGCAAAAAAATCTCAACATTTTATTAACAAATTGTTACTCAATTGATACTGGACGCATTTTTTTTTAAACAGCATAAAAATGGCTGCTCGCTACATTAGAAATTGATTAGTTTTTATTTAAAGGTTTGGCGGACTTCGCATAATTTTTATGCCGCCCGTCCTATTTAATTTTAGCACTTTATATTTTAATTACCTTTGCCTCCTTTGACAGGATTGCATAGATTAATGTTTTCTTGCATGATCATGTCTTTGGGTCGATTTTAAATAATAAATATAATTATTCATGTTTTCCAACGAAGTTCTGTTTTTTGGCGGGTTCATATTGGTGATCAGCGTAATGCTGCTTCTGGACCTGGGCGTTTTTAATAAAAAAGACCATGTTGTAAAATTCGGTGAAGCTGCCGCCTGGACGGTTGCCTGGATATTTCTGGCGCTCGTTTTCTATGTCATCATTAACACGCATGGTGATCTGGTGCACGGGATGGAGAACTTTGCTGACCTGTCAGCGGTCAAAGACAAATACGCGCCGCATCTAAAACTCATTCCCGGAGATTTCGACGGGAGCCTGGAAATCTACCGGAAAAATATGTCCCTGGAATTTATCACGGGTTATCTGCTCGAATATGCGCTTTCGGTTGATAACATTTTCGTGATCATACTAATATTTTCCTCATTTGGCGTTCGTCCGCAGTATTACAAAAAAGTGCTTTTCTGGGGTGTTCTGGGCGCTATTATCATGCGCTTTATCTTCATATTCCTGGGTTCGGCATTAATGCAGCGGTTCGAATGGATCATTTATATTTTCGGTTTGCTGCTGGTTTACCAAGGTGGCAAGATCTTCTTTGAAGCTGGCGAAGACGAGAAAATTGATCCGGCCAAACATCCGGTGGTGAAATTCGCGGCGAAATATTTACCCGTTTTCCCAAGATATGTCCGCGAGCATTTCTTTGTTTTGAAAAAGGGAAAATGGCTGGTAACACCGCTTTTTGTAGTTGTTCTGATCGTCGAATTCACCGATCTTATCTTTGCTGTGGACTCGGTTCCGGCGGTTTTTTCTGTTACAAAAGACCCTTACGTCGTTTTCTTTTCCAATATTTTCGCGATCATGGGGCTTCGTTCCATGTTCTTTTTCCTGAGCAACATTATGGGCCTTTTCCGCTTCCTGAAATACGGATTGGGGGTTCTGCTTGTATTTATTGGTGGGAAAATGCTCTTCCATTCCCAATTGGAAGATCTTGGATTCGAGACGGTTTATTCACTTTACGTAATTCTGGGCATTCTGGCAGTGAGCGTACTTGCTTCTGTTGTAATTCCTGAGAAAAAGACGGAACCACGCCAAATCCAATAGTTAAGCAATCAGGATCGTTTGAGTATCTATGAATCGCATTCTTAAAGCTTACTTAAAACGACTTACCAACCTTAGTACGCGTAACAAATCGTTGTTGCTATCCGGCCTGCCTTCGGAGCAGTTCCTTGATCTGCATGAAACTGATTTTTTACTGGAAAAGCCAGCAATTGAGCTTATCAGGCAGCTGATTTCCGGGAAATCGCGCATTGCGCTTTGTGATGTGGCGGATTCACGGTTTGAAAAGGTGAATGAAACCAGCAAAAAGTTGCGGAAGATTGCGCGTACGGAGCGATTCATTGAGGAGGAAAGAGGATCGCGTGATTTGTATGTGGGATATCCGTTTGTAAAAGGGAAACTCTCCGACGGGACGCCCATTCATGCGCCGCTTTTGTTTTTTCCGGTCACTTTAAAAATGGATCGGGAGCAATGGTGCCTTTTTGAAGTGCCGGAGAGTAATGTGATCCTTAATTCAAGTTTTGCGCTCGCTTATGCCCATTTCAATGAGGCGGTTATAACGGATGAAGTTCTTGAAAAGTCCTTTGAGGATTTTCCCGTTGATTTTCGGGAATTCAGGACGCATTTATATGAATGGTTGAAGACCACGCCGCTTAAAATTAACTTCAACCAGGATCTTTTCGAAGACAAGCTCATTGCATTTAATGCACAGAAAAGTTCTGAACTCACTGCCAATGAGCGGAATGGCGAGCTGAAACTCTTCCCGGAAGCAGTGCTTGGGATTTTCCCGCAAGCCGGATCCTATCTTGTGCCGGACTATAATTTGCTGCTGGAAAACACGCAGGATGCCACTTTCTCAATTCCATTGCTTTCAGAAGACCAAACGGAATTGGAGGAGCAAATGGACGTGTTAGACCTGCCAGTTCAAAACAAAACAGTCCGGGAAGAGGAGATTTTAACGCCTTTTCCGGTGGACCAGTCGCAAGAAGAGATCATTCTGGCTGTGAAATCAGGGAAATCGGTTGTGGTGCAGGGGCCGCCAGGGAGCGGGAAATCGCAGCTTATCTGTAACCTGATGGCCGATTTTGCCGCGCGAGGAAAGCGGGTTTTGCTGGTTTGTCAAAAACGTGTCGCGCTGGATGTGGTTTATCAAAGGCTCCAAACCATTGGTATGACCGATTTTGTAGGCCTGATCCATGATTTTAAGAACGACCGCCCTGGCTTATACAGACAGTTGGCTTCGCAAATAGATCGCGTTGAAGCATATAAGCAGCAGAATTACAGTCTTGACGCCGTTTTCCTGGAAAGGCAGTTTACCCAGCAAAGCCGGGCGATTGACCGCACAGTTCAGGACCTGAACGCATTTCGTGAAGCATTATTTGATGAAACGGAATGTGGCGTGAGCATTAAAGAACTCTACCTGAAAAGCGATCAAACAGCTCCGAAAGTTGACATGAAGGGGCATTACAGATCTTTTCGGATGGATGATCTGGATCAGTTCCGAAGGAAATTGAAGACGTATAGTACATATGTTTGGCATTTCCCCGGCGATCATCCCTGGGTCAAACGCAAAAGCTTCGCAAAGTTTGGAATGAGCGAGCTGCGTAGCATGGAAGAAATGCTCTTGGAATGGCCGACCGTGTTTTCAAGACAAACGCAGAAATTTGAGCGCTTGACCAGCCAGCCTTTTTCGCTCGATTACCTGGATAGGAAAGGGGAGATTAGTGAACGGCTTACCGACATTGCGGCGCTCATTTCTAATGCGGCGACATTTAATCTTTTCAAGAAATACATTTCCTCCACGGGTGGCCATGAACGGCTTGCATTCATCCGGCAAACTACGGATGTGCTGGAAGGGTTTTTGGCTGAGGATGGCATTGAATTTTCTTTGCCGACGTCAGAATTACCCACGTTTCTGCAATCGTTGAGGAAATCGATCGAAGCAAACAGCTCGACGGTTTCGGGCCTTTGGTGGAATATGTTTGGCAAGGAAAAGAGGGAAGTGGAAGAAGTTGCTAAGAAAAATGGTCTTTCAACTTCATTAGATGATCTTTCAAAGCTTGAAATCAAACTTAAAAACAGGATCGAACTTGAAGGATGGCTTACAAACAAGCATTTGAATTTCGACGTTTCTTATATTGATCCGAGTGAAGATAATGTTGGCGCGCAATACATTTCTTTCTTCCAAAAAGCAGAAGCGGCGGCTGATGCAGCTGTTAGAGCGACATTTGATCCGTGGTTTTCAACATTGAAGCACATTGCCACTGAGACTGGGAATCATGAGATATTCAATCAAAGAATGCATGAGCTGAACGCCTGGATCGCCGTTTGGAGCAAATTGGAGGCTGCTATGTCGCCTTTCTTACTGCCTCAGCAAATCCGGAGATTGCTTGAACAGCCAGATACTTTCAGCCAGCAGTTATCCGCAGCATTAGCCAAAGATTTCGATTCAATGGTTGACATGGACGACCTGACTGAAAATATGAGCGCCGCCGAGCAAACGGTTACTCAAATTATCATTGAAAAAAGCAAAGATCTCGGACATAGCAATTCGGAAGAGTTTGTCAACCTTTTTGAAAATGGCATCAGGCTGGCCTGGATTGAGCATATAGAGAGCAAATTTCCTGATTTACGCTCGGTTACCTCATTGAAAATGAAACAATGGGAGACCAGCTTGCAGGATAGCATCACGGAAAAACAGAAGCTGAGCACAGATATCACAGGGATCAAGCTTAGGGAGGCGACTTACGAGGATATCGAGAAAAACCGGCTTGGTAATCGCGTCACTTATCGCGAGCTCGGGCACCAGGTAACCAAGAAACGGAAGATCTGGCCGATCAGGAAGTTGCTTGAAAGCTACACAGACGAGGTTTTTTCACTCATTCCGTGCTGGATGGCGTCGCCGGAAGCCGTTTCCGCGGTTTTCCCGATGCAGGCCGCGTTGTTCGATCTTGTGATCTTTGATGAAGCTTCGCAATGTTATGCAGAATATGGATTGCCAGCGGCATATCGGGGAGTTCAGGTTGTAGTAACCGGGGATAGTAAGCAGTTGTCTCCGAGTGACTTATATAAAATTCGCTATGAGGAAAAGGCAGAGGAGGAAGAATATACAGCTGCCATTGAAATCGAATCATTGCTGGATCTGGCAGCGCAATCGCTTGACCAGTATCAGCTTACAGGACATTACCGCAGCCTTTCACTCGATCTGATCGATTTTTCTAACCGGAATTTTTACAAAGACACACTACGCTTACTTCCGGATTTTGCCCGAATTAATAATGATCAGCCTGGGATTCAATATATTAAGATGGATGGGGTTTGGAAGCACAACATTAACCTCGTTGAAATTGAGCAGGTTGTTTCTTTGATTAAAGAACTAGGAGAAACCGGAAAGAGCATCGGCGTCGTGACATTTAATTTTTACCAGCAAAATGCCATTCAGGATGCTCTGGAAAGAGATAATGTGTTTTTTAAAGACTTGTTTGTCAAGAACATTGAGAATGTGCAGGGCGACGAACGCGACATTATTATCTTTTCTATGGGATATGCGCCGGATGAAAAAGGGAAGGTTTCCATGCAGTTTGGCAGCCTGAATATGCAAGGTGGTGAAAACCGGCTTAATGTGGCCGTAACCCGGGCCAGAGAGCGGATTTATTTTGTAACAAGCTTATGGCCTTCTCAACTCCAAACGGACCAAACCGCAAATGCAGGCCCTAAAATCCTGAAAGATTATCTTGAATATGCGCTGAATGTGTCGGAAGGTAAATTTGTGCCCGCGCCAATGGCAACAGGAAAATTCAGGTCAGACTGGCTGCTGAAAGACAAGCTGGTGAAGCAGCATGCTGATTTTGAAAAGGAATTGCCGTTCGGCGACATAACCATAAAAAAAGAAGGGGTTTATAAAGGTTTGATCCTGACAGACGATGATTTGTATCATTACAGCAAATCGTCAAAAGAACCGCACGCTTATTTACCCCTTCTTTTGCAGCAGAAAAACTGGCCTTACCGGCGCATTTACAGCCGCGAATATTGGTCTAAAACTGTGGATTACGAGCAGTTATTATAGCTCCTTAATCCGGATGTTTCTGAAAGACACCTTGTTTCCGTGATCTTGTAAAGCGATCTTGCCTTTGGAAGAAGCACCGAAACCTTCCCAGGTTTTGAATTTGCTGTCGGCAACCAACTTGTCCCATTCGCCGCCTTGTGCAGGGAAGTCAACTACTTTTTTGCCATTCAGCCAGCTTTCGCCACGGCCTCCTTTGATCACAACTTTCGCTTTGTTCCACTGACCAGCTGGTTTTACAGCAGCAAAGTCTGTTGGTGGCAACATATCATAAAGTGATCCGGATTTGTGGTTTCCTGCTTTTCCGGCTTTTGCATCCGGGTGCTTTTCATCGTCCAGGATCTGGATTTCCGGGCCGGTGGAGTAGGGGCAGCAATATTTTTTATCTTCTATTACATGGTAAATGATGCCGCTGTTTCCTGATTCTGAAATTTTCCATTCCAATTCCAGTTCGAAATCGCCATATTCTTTGTCGGTTACAAGATCCTTGCCGCCTTTTTCTGCAAGAACAATAGCGCCATCTTCCACTTTCCATTGTGGTAACACCTTATCCGACTGCCAGCTATGCCAGCCGTTCAAACTTTTGCCGTCGAATAGCTTCACCCATTTACCTTTGTCTTGCGCCTCAGCGGTGTTTGATATCAAAGCCAGTGAAAATAATGCAACCACGCCTGCCTTAGTGAAAGCACGCCAATTCGTAAAATTCATATTCTTAATGTTAAAGTTTTGGAACACAATATTAAGTACTTTTCAGTTTTTAATTACTTATTTGGGGAAAGATATGGTGCGCTCCGTTGCGCTGTTCTTCAACTAAACGATATTTAATTGATATTCTGATGGCTTCTATATTTTCTAAAATTGTTGAGGGTGAAATTCCCAGTCATAAAATTGCTGAAACAGATAACTTTCTCGCATTCCTTGATGCATTCCCGATCACAGCCGGACATACATTGGTGATCCCGAAAAGAGAGGTGGATTACATTTTCGACTTGGACGACCAGGAATTTTCAGAGCTTTTTCTATTCGCAAAAAGCATTGTTCCTGCCTTACAGAACACAGTTCCTTGTCTTCGTATAGGCTTGACAGTCATTGGTTTGGAAGTGCCGCATGCACACATTCACCTGCTTCCGCTGAACAGCATGGCTGATGCTGATTTCTCGAAGAAAATACAAACTACACAAGAAGAATTGGCGTCGCTGGCAGCGAAAATCCGTGCGGAAATTGGCTCAGCTTGAAAAATCAGATTTTCCTTAATTAAAAGAAAAATCTTTTCTGAGTCCTAACATAAACCCGTGTGTTTTGCGGTATAAATCACCAATATCGCTTGCGTAGGATCCCTTAATGGTCATTCCGCCAAGGACATTCACATTGGTTTGCGCGCCGATCAGCCCTGAGAATTGTTTCGGGGAACCTTCGAAGCGGGAATTGTAAGCGCCCGAATTACTCGATAGAGACAATTTGGTATGCCACTGCACCTGCCTGAAAAGCGTTCCTCTTAACCCGACGTGCCACACAAGGACCCTATTGTTACTGGTGAAGTTATCTGCATAGCCCGGCCATTTCCAGTTTGTCTGAGAAGTTGGAGGAATAAATGGTGTTCCAATCCCACGGCCATAGTAGGACCATCCGTCACGAATCTGCTGATTGTTGAAATAATTGTCGATACCCCGTTTTTTTCCGGTGCTGATATCAAATTGATTTCCACCTTGGTCTTTCGTGAAGAGCATCTCTACTACGCCTTCTGTAATTTCGAAATTCGCGCCGTATGAATTCTTGCGTTTGATCCGTAAGCCTGTCAGGCCGTCTTTGACTCCTTCCATATAGAATAAGGAACCATCTTCATAAATGAATTGACGATATAAATAAATGGTGCTCCCGTATGTTTCAATTTCGATTGCCAGATCCAGGGAACCCAAATGATTTCCAACCCGATTAGTGCTGTCAAAATGCGTGACGTCGTCTCCGCTTCCGCCGATTGTTCCGAAAACGGCATATACATAATTTGAGAAACCATCTGGTAACTTTTTACTTTCGTTTTCCTGATATTTGGAAGTGCCTCCCCATTGCACCTGGTGATTGAATCCTCCGTATAGTTTGAGTTTTGAATTGACTTTTCCGAGGCGTACGTAAAGTGCTTTTTGATGAAATTTAAGGCCACTAGTGGCTGGCCGACCTTTCTCGAAAAGTCCGTCCGAATAAAACCCGTTGACAGAAATCCACCCTTTTGTAAGGGGAACAGCTACGAAACCGCTTGTTCCGATGTATATTTTAGGGATTGGAAGCGCATTACCAGACCATGCGTAGGAACCAGTCCCGAGCGTTGAGTCAGCCAAACCCACATTCTGCTTTTTTCTTCCAACAAATAACTCCCAGTTTTTGAACTTCAATGTAGCATGCAGCTGGGGCAGAAGCATTTTTGTGTTTTCGTTCAGATTTCCCACAGCTTCAACCCCAAATCCGGCGCGCCAGGATGAGCCCAGAGGCCAGTAATTTTCAAGGGAGATTCTCGCACTGCCCGCCGGGACGTCCAGGGGAACGGTGCCGAACTGATTGGCCTGGATCCAAAACGGCGTATGCGTATTGGTGCTTCCAAAACCTGCAATCTCAATGAAGTTATTTGTGGAATCCGAATATTCAGTAACCTCGGCAGGCTTAGATTGAGAAAAGCCGGCTATGGAAATGCATAACAGTAATACCAGTATGGGAAAGAATTTCATAGGCGTGCCCTCAAGCTTTTTCTTAATGTGTATAATGTGACATTTGACAAAAATAACTATAACTTTTTGCTATTCATATTGGACAGAACAGGCAACACTAAAAAGCGGCGCTAATCCAGAAATCCACTTTTTCTTAGCCCTATGATCAGTCCATGAGAAGTAGGGTAAAGGTGTCCGAAATCAGTTGTAAGGTTCGAAAACACACTGCAACCGTTTAATAACTTTATGTTCTTTTCTGCCGTTAAAGCCAGGGATACCTGCTCCGCTAACGAATCAAAGGGACTTAATAATGACCCTGAATTCCTGGAATATGTGCCTCTCAGGCCAAAATAAGTCTTTTGCCAGGTGGCAGTAATACCTGTATGAAACGCCCAGAAGCGGTTATTATTAGTAAATTCTGAGCCATTAACGGGTAATGTAGGCCTCGTTATACCCGAAGCTGGCGCCAGGGGCGTTCCTATGCCGCGGCTGAAATAGGACCAGCCACGCTGATAAATGTAACTATTGTAATAATTTCCTTTCTCATAAATAGCCAGGCCGGATAACGGAGATTTATTTGTTTGGCTGTTCGTGCCAATTGCTTCAAGCAGGAAGCTTTGTAATGCAAAAGATTTGGATCCTGCGGGGAGAGGCTTTATTCTCTTGATCCGGACTCCATTTAAGCCATCATCGAAATTAATAATCCTGAAAAGGGAGCCGGTTTCGTAAATATTCTGTCTATACACGAAATAGGACCACGTTTTCCCACGCCACTCGGCACCCAGGTCAACCGTTCCAAAGTGATTTCCAACTTTCTTATAGTTCAACGTTTTGCCGGAAATGGTATGCCAGTAAGCATCCAGCGGCTCTAATTTGTAAAGCGGCGTAATTTTTTCTTCACCACCCCAAACTGCCTGATGATTAGCACCCACATAAATTTTCAAACGGCCACTTTCCGGCCCGAACCTTAGATACAGGGATTTTTGGTGAAAGTAAGTGTATGAAACTTCCCGCTCAACGCCGTAATTGAGGTTGCTGCTTCCGAGATAACCCTCAGAGTATGAGAATTTGAATGCCAGAAAGTTTTTTGTGAAATACAATGGCAAATACTCCGGAAGTGATATTTGCACCCGCGGAAAAGGCCTGGAATTGCCCGCCACCGACAAGGAGCCTGACGTCATGGTCGTGTCCATTAATCCGACAACGTTATTCTTTTGTCCGGCCAAAATTTCCAGTTTGCCTATTCTGGCAGCGATGTAGGCATCTGAAAGGAATGCATTGCCCGATTTTCCATAGCTAGCAATCGCCTGAATACCACCGCTCCACTGAAAAGTTCTTGGATTGTGCGGGTTATAAACTTTGTACACACCGGCATTGACCAGGCCAAAGTTTCCATCCATCGGAATATTGCCATTTTGGTTGGCGTGTGCCCAAAAGGGAGTATTGTTTGTAGCGCCAGATACTAATAAGCTGGCTCTGTAATGAATCGTTGAGTCTTGGGCGTGGGAATATGACGCGAGGCATATCAATACAGCAAAAAGGCAGACTCGCATCTGAGAGATTGGGACCGGCATTTAAATGTAAAAATTACTCATTAAGGGGTTGAGTTGATTTCCCAAAGTTATCTGATAAAACCGGATTTTCTCCATCCAATCAAAATAGCAGTGTTGTTTGGGTAAAATTGTCCAAAATCCGTGCCAAAAGTTGCGCTTAAAAAACTTTCGTTCATAAGTTTCAATGGTGTTTCCACACGCGCAAGCAGAGATGTCTGACCAACAGAAGATTCAAAAGGCTTGTAGTAAGTGCCGGAGTTGATGGAATGGCTGGCTTTTAACAAGAATCTGACCTTATTCACGGAGCCCTCCAGCGCGCCATGAAAGGCGATAAGCCGGTTATTCGCAGTGAAAAGTCTCGGGGATGTCCGCAATCCTTCGCGTATCAAGTGCTGAGGAGCGATCAGTGGCGTTCCGAGTGTTCTGCCTTTGTAGGACCAACCCTGGCTGTAAACGTAGTGGTTAAAATAATTGTCACGTCCGAATGTGCCTGTTGCGAAATCAAACACATCTCCGCCCTGTTGCTTGGTATACAGATATTCGAGCAAAATTGTATTGAGTTGGAAACCGTCAAATTGCGGCTTGTTTCTCTTGAACCTGAGTCCGTTGAGCCCGTCTGCGATATTGGATGTATTCGCAATTGAGCCATCTTCGTAAATGCTCTGCCGATATAGGAACGTTGTCCAGTTCTTCCCGTTTATTTCCATTCCTGCGTCTATTGTACCAAAATGATTTCCAACTCTGCTGCCGCCCCAAGGCTTGCCGAAAACAACGAAGCTGTACGCCTCCGACGATTTAAGACCTCCCGTAAAGATCTTTTCTTCCCCGCCCCACATGACCTGATGGTTGAATCCGGCATACAAATTCAGCAAATGGCTTGTTTTTCCAAGTTTAATGTAAATGGATTTCTGGTGGAGATATGTTTCCGGCACTGATTGCACATTGCCATAAACGGATTGGGCGGGGCCGAACAAACCGTCGGAGTAAGAAAACTTAAATGATATAATGTCGTTTCTGGGAATCAGATTGACAAAGTGAGGTGTTGAAATCTGAATCTTGGGATACGGCCTGGCATTGGAAGACATTGCTACGGAGCCGCTGGTAAGGAGGCTATCTCCAAGGCCCGAATATTCTTTCCGTTGTCCAATGCTTACTTCGACCGGGCCAACCTTTCCTGCCAGGAATAAATCAGTCAGGAATATGGGAGATGAATGGCTTGGGTTCGCGACAAATTCAAATCCCCCGGACCATTGGAAAAACCGGGGATTGTTTGGATTGTAAACCTTGTGAAAACCGCCTTGGGCCAGCAAAAACGATCCGTTGGTCGGAATGACGCCATACGTATTTGCGTAAATGAAGTATGGTGTTTGACTCGAAGAAAGAGCGCCCTTAATTTCCGCAGAATAATGCCATGTCGAATCCTGAGAGAAACAGCCTGCTTGCGATGCTATGGTGAATAGCAGCATTAAGAATAAATTTCTCATGCATGATAAGTTGACCGCGAAATGATGTTTCCGGATTTATTACCGCCCTCTTTTGCCAAAAATGACAACAGCCGTAAGAAGAATGATCTTCAATTCAAGATACAATGACCAGTTTTTGATGTAGTAAAGATCGTACATCAGCTTGTGACGTGCATCGAAGACGCCCGCGCCGTAAGAATACATTACCTGAGCATATCCGGTGATTCCCGGCTTGATGGCATGCCTTGAATTATAATAAGGAATCAGTTCATCAAAGGTCTCGGTAAACACCTGTCTTTCCGGCCGTGGACCGATCAATGACAGATCTCTTTTAAAAATATTAATGATTTGGGGAAGCTCATCAATCCGGCTCAGCCTCATGAAAGATCCATAGCCGAAAGTCCTGGAATCATTCTTTTTTGAGAAAGTCGCTCCATTGGACTCTGCATCCAACGACATCGAACGGAACTTGATACATTTAAAAGCAATGTTGTCCATCCCAACTCTTTCCTGATAGTAAAACACGGGACCGGGCGACTCGAATTTAATTCGGAAATAGCTTAAAATCCAGAGAGGGAAAGTAAGTAAGAATAGGATAATCGAAACCGCAACGTCGATGATCTTCTTTGGATATCTCACTCTCTTGCCGAATGAGGGCATATCCGATAAGTTGGGATTCATCTCCGATATGTCTTCCGGGATATAAACCTTCTTTAAGCTTTTCTCGCAAAAGTCATAAACCGTTGTAATGCGTATGGATTTATTCTTACGAATTACTAATTCGTAAATTACTTTATTGCGTTTGTCGTAATGGGGATTTGTTACAAGATGGACTTTTTCAAATTTGTCCAATAAAGGTCTGACGGTGTAGTTGATCAGATAATCGTCATCTGCGGTATGAGGGACTAAAATGATTTCCCTGTAGATCTGACGAAGATGTTTTAAATCGTATTTCTGCAGAAAATAGTCATAACTCGTGATAATCAAGATTTCATCGGTAGAAGCATTTTTGCTCAACAATCGATGTACGTACTTTCGATTAGAAACAGAAGTTTGATCCATATGTGTGCGGCAATAGTAAAAAGATTAAAGCGTGTGCAAAAAGAATGCAATTATAGTGTAAAATTTCCTATTTTAAAACATTTGCCAGAGTATAGTGAACCTTCGGCGTATTTTAGTTAATTAAAGGTTTATGGGATTGAACAAACGGGAAATAAGCTTGTATGTTCAAATATAGAGGGGAGGGTATTGAGCGAGTATTTCATAAAGATAAGTGCGGAAAGTTTATACTTTTTTGTTTTATCAAAAATTTTTTTCGCTGCGTTATTTTTTTGACGGCAAATTTGATTTGTAAAATGTAAGAATGTCATTCCACAATTGTTGCTGTTCGAAATTTTTAAGAACAAACTGCTGTGCTAATTTTCCCATTTCCCTGCTTGCCGACTTATTGCTGATTAACTTTTCACACGCATCAACAATCGCGCCAACACTTTTCGGTTGTATCAAAAGTCCCGTGTTCCCGTCGTCGATCATTTCATTGCAGCCGTTAATGTTCGTTGCTATGCATGGAATGCCCATTGCGCTGGCCTGTAAGAGTGCCTGCGGAAAACCCTCTCTGTAACTTGGAAACACAAATATTTCCGCAGCAACTAAAAATTTCCGCACGTCATGCTGATGTCCGACCGCAATGATGGATTCGTTGTTTTTAATTTCCGCATCTGTTTCTGCTTTTAATGGATTCAGTTCCTCCGGCGCCCCTATTAAAATAAGTTTCAGGTTTTGATGGCGCTTTTTCAGAATGAGGAACGCTTCAACCAACTCATTCACACCTTTATAGTTAGCAAGACGGCCCATAAATGCCAGGACCACATCGCTGTTGCCAATGTTGTGCGCCTTCCTGAACTCATTGCTTTCTTCCCGCAATTTGGGTGTTACAGAGAAGTATTCGAGGTCAATGCCATTGCTGCTGCCGTTTCCAAGAACGAGCACTTTGGATTTATCAGAACCCAGATCGTTATCTAAAATAAATTTCCTAAGCTCCTGTGAGTTAGGTAAAACCCAATGCGCACAGTCGTAAGTTAACGATTCGACAAAATCAAGGAGTTTTCTTTTTGAGCCGGTGACCTCCATGAGCGGCAGCCCGGCCACTGTGTGCATTCTGAGGGGAACCCTGCAAATATAAGCTGCAAGCATTCCGATAATTCCCGCCTTAGGAGAATGGGTATGAACAATATGCGGTTTGATTTTCCTGATGAGCCGAATGGTGTTGAAAAGGGCAATCAGGTCTTTAAAGGGTGTCAATTCCCTGGAAAGATTGAGTGGATAAAACCGGGCTCTTTGATTGAGCACCAAATCACCAACAAATTTATCCGGCGTACTTGCCATAGACACTTCTACACCGTGCTCCGACATGTATTTCAGCTGGCCCTTTAATAATATACGTAGCGAATAAGTTTCGGTTGTTATCCTAAGTAATTTGATTTCCTCCATTCTAGTGTGGTGTATTTTATTTAGTGCCTGAAAATTTGATTGATCGAGTAGCTTTGAATTAAAATCAGGAAGCGCTGGTCAATTCTTGAAAATAGAGAATGGTTTCTCTAAGTCCGTTCTTAAAAAGTACTTCAGGCTGATAGTTTAATTGTGATTTTGCTTTTGAAATATCCGCAAGACTGTGCTTTACATCACCTCTTCTTTCCGGCACATAGGTAGGTTCGAGTGAGCTGCCCAACTCCTCAGTTATCGCCGAGACGAGTTCTGTAAGGGAAGTTTGCTCATTGCACGCAACATTGAAAACCTCGTGCTTAGTCAGATTGTCTGCGAGCAACGCCTTGATATTGGCCTGAACAACATTGGATACGAAAGTGAAATCGCGGGAAGTCAAGCCATCGCCGTTGATCACCGGCCGCTCACCATTCAACACCTGTGTTATGAACAGCGGAATTACTGCTGCATAAGGGCCATTTACATTTTGTTTCGGGCCAAATACATTAAAATATCTAAGTCCGACGCTATGAAACTGATAGGTCCTTGAAAAAACATCAGCATATAGCTCATTCACAAATTTTGTAACGGCGTAAGGCGAGAGCGGGTTTCCGATAATCGCTTCCTGCTTTGGGAGCGAGGGACTATCCCCATATGTGGATGAGGACGCTGCATAGACCATACGCTTTACACCAGCTTCCTTAGCGGCCTGAAGAATATTCAAAAAGCCGCTAATATTCACTTCATTCGTTGTAATCGGATCGTTAATGCTCCGTGGCACCGAGCCGAGCGCAGCTTCATGCAACACATAATCGACACCTTGCATGGCTTTTGCGCAGGTTTCATAATTCCTGATGTCTCCTTCAATGAACTCAACTTTTCCTTTTTCTATAAACTCCGCAATGTTTTCCAGGTAACCCGTCGATAAGTTATCAAGCACCACAATTTTCGCGGCTTGATACTGAGCAAGATAAGCAACCAGGTTAGAACCAATAAATCCGGCTCCTCCGGTGATAAGGAATGTAGAGGAAGTGATATCCTGCTGATGATATTGATTGAAAGTCATTGAGTTATGAAGCTGAGATTTAATATAACGGCTATTTTAAAGAGCGTTGACGCATGCCTTAAAGCCTGGTGTAACCTTTATCTTTTGGATATATTCCTTTCACATCGTAAACAATCGGCGCATTTTCTCCTGAGGGAATTTCAAGATCAAGTAACTGATCATGGCCCACTGCGGCAATAATGCCCTGATATCCGCTAAGTCCGTCGAGTTTATCAATCAGTCGAATGCCGTATTCGTGCTCCACTTCATCTTTATCTGCCCAGGGGTCGTACACATGCACATTCATTTCATATGATTCGAGCTCCCTTACAATGTCAATAACCCTGCTATTCCGGATATCGGGGCAGTTTTCTTTGAATGTTATCCCTAAGACGAGCACGTCCTGCCCTTTGATCTTACGCTCGCTTTGGATTAGCAACTTCACAAACTGGGTGGCAACATAAGGGCCCATTGAGTCATTCAGTCTGCGGCCGGCCAGGATAATTTCGGGATGGTAACCTACTTCCTTTGCCTTCTGTGCCAGATAAAAGGGATCGACGCCGATGCAATGTCCTCCCACAAGCCCCGGCCTAAACGGAAGAAAATTCCATTTTGTCCCTGCCGCTTCGAGCACTTCGCTTGTGTCGATTTTGAGCAGGTTAAAAATTTTCGCCAGCTCATTAACAAATGCAATGTTAATGTCGCGTTGCGCATTCTCAATCACTTTTGCAGACTCAGCAACTTTAATACTCGACGCTTTAAATGTGCCGGCAGTAATGATAGAGGCATATAAATTATTTACTTCTTCGGCAATTTCGGGCGTCGAGCCGGATGTCACTTTCCTTATTTTGGTCAGCGTATGATGTTTGTCACCCGGATTAATCCTTTCAGGTGAATAGCCGCAGAAGAAATCCTGGTTGAACTTTAATCCGGAAATTTTTTCTAAAATGGGAACACAATAATCCTCCGTCACACCTGGGTAAACCGTCGATTCATAAATGACGATGTCACCGGTTTTCAGGTTCCTCGCAACAGTTTCCGTTGCTTTACGGACAGGCGTAAGATCTGGATTGTTGAATTGGTCGACTGGTGTCGGAACGGTGATAATGAAGATAGTCGCTTCGGAAACCTCTTTTTCATCGTACGTAAACCGAAGCTTCGAAGCGGCCATTAGACCAGCTTTGTCAACCTCCAATGTCCGGTCGAAATGTTCTTTTAACTCGTTGATCCTTTGCTGGTTAATATCCAGTCCGATGGTGCTGAAAATTTTTCCGAATTCAACTGCCAGAGGAAGACCCACATAACCGAGGCCTACCACGCAGATAATCTTATCGTTTTGGTGCATATAGTTTTTATTGTTTAATCGATTGTAATGTCATGCAATAATTGGCTGCAATGGTTGATATTACTAAGCTACGCGCTCAATATTTCGTATTAATGACTTTGAATAGGTTTCCACATTCTTCAAATTTTCGTAGCAATTTAAAGATAGCCTTTCATATAATTCCGGCTCTTTAAAAACACGTTCAATTTTGGTAATCGCCTCTGCCCACGCTTCTTTTTTCCAAATATCGACAAATATGGCAGATTCCATATCCTTTGCATAATTCGGGATTTCGCCGACGGGAGAAACAATACAAACTAATCCGTTCTGCATGGCCTCTGCCACACTCATGGCCATGCCTTCTTTTAAACTCAATTGAAGCAGAAAATTGTGCTTTCCAAACGCTTCTATTTTTTCCTTATAATTTAATTCAGATTTGAAATGGATATAATTTTCCAGCTTTTTATTCCTGATATGTTCTGTAATTGAGCTCATTACACCATTGTCGCGGCCGTAGATATCCAATGTTACCGGCCAACCGAGTGCACGAAGGTCATGAATCAGATCAATCGCCATGGGCATATTTTTGACCGGGTTCAGGCGCCCCAAAAACATAAATTTAATGTCTTCTGTATGATAGGGTGCAATATTTCTCCGGGAAGGCGAGCTATGCGTGTAAAATGAGACGATTTCAACAGGCACTTTTGGATGAAGCGTATTTCTGATGAAATCGGCTGAGGCCGTGGAGTCGGCAAGGATCTTATCTGCCACATTGAGTGCCGCCAGTGTGCAGGTTTTGTCGAAAACATGCACAAACCTTGTGCTATGGATGCAGGATAGAAACGGTATTTTGTTTCGGATGCGTTTAACAATCGTTCCAACCAGCGATGCCCTCCATAACGAACAGATCATTACGTCGGGGTTAAAGCGGAGGACAAATGCAACGAGCTTGAAAATGAAGAATGGATAAGTGAAAAGCTTGTAATCAAATGTGTAAAAGCAGGCCAGTTCCTCAGGAGTAAGGTGGGCCGTCATTGCTTTGTCGACAGTGCCAAGGACCATTACCCTAAGCTCGAATTGAGCGTGTAATTCGGGAATTGCGGATGTAAGGGCCACTTCAACGCCGCCCATTTTAATGTCGTGAAGAATGTATATGAGCTTTTTCTTTTTCAAAATAGTAGTTACTGGGGGAGCATTTTTACTTTTAATCCAAATTGAATGATGCCTGCTATCGCTGCCGTTACCGCAGCAAACGGCTGTATCCACTAACCATATTTTTTAAGCTAAAATTGTGCTCATAATGTAACCTGGCGCCTGATGCAAGGGACTTCGATAATGCGGGATCTGCGACAATTCTTTCAATTTGCGCCACGAGGTCATTCGCATTACCACATTCAAACAGAACGCCATTCTTGTCAGGAATGATAAATTCCTGAACACCTCTGACCCTTGTTCCAATAAATATCAAGCCGTAACCCATCGCTTCCAACATTGAAATGCTCATTGCTTCGCCGGTGGTGGACTGAATGTAAATGTCGAGATTCTGATAAAATGCAACCATTTCATTTTTAGGGAGCAATCCATAAAACTTAATGCTTTCTTCCTGGCCAAGTTCTTTAACCAAACTTTCGATTCTGCTTCTGTTTGGCCCGTCTCCTGCTATTTTGAAAATGTATTTAGTGTTACCCCCGCTGTTTAGCTTTGCTACGGCCCTGATGACGGTTTCGAAGTCTTTTACATCATCGAATCTTGCAGCCATACCGAGATTTATGGTTGCTTTACCAGCCAATGCCTCGCCGGGTGCAAATGGAGCAGGGATGTTTAGCCCATTGGGAACCACAACCATTTTTTTTGCAAAAATTTTGGAAAACGGACGCATTGCAGCTGAAAATCCATCTGCATAAGCTTGCGACGCAGGGACAACATATTCAAAAAATGTAAATCCAATGTAAGAGTGCAGATATTCCTTAACGCTGGTCAGATTAAGCGGATGTTGCTCAATTGTAATGATGTTAGACCTGAAATAGTTGAGTATTTTGTAAGCCAGCACGCCAAAAATCGGGGCAGAGGATGCAAGTAATACATTGTTGGGTTTGTATTTTTGCAAAAATTTGAAAACTTCAAATTCGGCAGGCAAGTCAATTTTACCACGCGTCTTTTTAGCGAAATGGTGATCGACCCCGAATGTCCTAAGTTCGTCTGTATAACCTGAATTAACGGCGTCGGTCTTGCCGTAGAAAATGAAGATAATGTCGTCTTTGGGGATATCGACACCGCCAACAAAATTTAATCCAACTTGGGTTGCTCCGCTGAGTCCACTGAACCCTACGACTGCCAATTTTTTTGACTTAACCATCAAAAGGAATGCGTAATGTGTGTAAAAAGATCTAACGAGTCGCAAAAATAGCCAATTGACCTTAAACTTGATGCGCATTAAATCAAAATTCAGCATTATTAGCACACGATCCGGCCGATAGCAAAGGAAAGGTGCAATTAGTATAAAAGTAATTGCACCTTAGGATTGACAAGAAAGTGTATGATCAGGATCAGCCCGTCGTATTTACTTTGACGTTTGGAAGAAGCTTTAATTCCCCATTGCCTTCAACGTGAATGTTCCTGACCGTGATGTTTTCGCCCAGCGACACGATATGGCCGGAATTAATTTTGACATAATCTCCCGGACCAGGCATTCTGTTTGATGACCAAAGGTTCCGGTCAGGCCAGGCACCAGATCCCAAACTTTCGATCGTATTGGAAAATAATGATGTCGTTCTGTGCGCTCCAAATAACAGGGATTCTGTAGTGCTCTTATTAGTCCCAAACCAGTCATTCAGCATATCAGAATAGATTCTTCTAAAATCGATCTGCATTTTGATGTCCTGGTTTTTGTTGGAGGGATTCATCGTTAGCGGAATCATGTCATTGACCAAGTCTGGGTTGGTTCCCACCAGTTGTCTTTTGATTCCTGTGCCGAAAATGAACATTGGAGCAGCTATTCCATGGTCAGTGCCCTTTGAGATATTAGAGTTAGCCCGGCGACCAAAATCAGAGAATGTCATACCAATTACTTTGTCTTCTATACCTTGAAGGTTCAAATCTTTTTGAAATGCTGATATGCCCTCAGATAGTTTTTTCAAAAGATTTGCATGCACTCCTTCCGTCGGTGTGCTGCCTATCTGTGTTGCATGTGTATCAAAACCACCCATCTCCACAAAATACAACTTGGATTTCAATCCGCCGTGAATCAGTCGTGCAACAATTTTTAGTTGTTCTGATAAGTCGTTGACAGAAGTAGTGGTTGGATATGTTGCTAGATTGCGCCCTGCATCCGCAGCAGCCTTGATTCGGGAAGAGTATCCAATTGATGAAATTTGTTGCTGTTTGATAAAGCTAATTAAGTCACCCGCATCACAGCACGGCATGTCATCGGAATTAACCGTTCCGAGCGCTCCCATCATCTGGTAGAACTTAGACGGATCTTCAAAAGAGATATTGGTTGTTTGCTGATTTCCTTTTAGGGTCGTAGTATCCATGTAGCCAATCTGAATGGCCAATGGGTCCGGCATTTGAGGATTCGGATAATTCATGGGATAATTGGCAAACCTGCTTTCCAGATATCTTCCAGCCCATCCTGACGAGGAGTATACATCAGAGTTTACACCCGTCATCCAGATATCAGTCGAACGCACATGTGACTGGTTTGGATTAGGATAAGAGACGGAATGTGCAATGGCGAGTTTACCTTCATTATATAAATTTTGCATGCCCGTCATCGCTGGGTGAAATCCTGTTTCCAGATTTCCATTGAGTTTTAGGACACTACTTTCAGGTATAGCTATATTACTCCGTAGACTATAATATTTAGAATATTGATCCAACGGAATGACTGTATTCAGGCCATCATTACCGCCATTTAAATAAATGATTACTAAAACCCTATCGGTTTGAGCGGCATTGGTTTTAAGTACCGACCGAACCATTGAGGAGGTTTGGCTTAATGTTTTGATGCCCATGCCACTTACAGTGAGTGGCAACATCATAGACGACGCCGAGGCGATGAATTCTCTTCTTTTCATTTTCGTTTATCAAAAAATGTGGTATTCAGCCATCCTCATCATATAACGCATTACAAGCTGGCCCCGCCACATCACAGCGTTACTGCTGTTTATGTTCGTGGGGTTCTTTCTGTAATTTGTAAGTTCGTTCGTCCAGGTCGCTCTCGGCAAGTTCTTCATCATGATCGTATCAATGAGAAAGTCTTTTTGAGATTGTGTGAGCGGAATAGCAAATAGATACTTGGAAAATTGCTCAAAAGCATACTCACAAGAGATTGAGGGCGTTCCAGCCACATCTGAGAAATTGGGTTGCAAAGCTCTGACCCAGGCCAGAAAATCAATTCCTATGAGACTTCCGGGCCGAATCGCTATATACGGATGAACGAATTTATCAATCTGTGCTCCCCGTATTCCGAGCGTATTGCCATTGATCCAGTTTTTTGAATATCCACTTTGATAGTACGGTATTGATCCGAATACGAGAGGCTGACTTAAAAAATCAAGTTGTAAGCCAGACATATTCCAGTACACAAACTCCGCAAATTTTCTAAATGCAACATAGTCAGTTGTATGATTTGGAACTTCCTGTCCAAACAGCCGAACCATACCAATGGCGAACTCAGCTGGAGATTTTATAATCGCGCCAATGTTCCGATTGTCATAGAAAATGTTACTTGTCAGCAATTTTTCCAGAACTGGCTGAATGTTGAAGTTATTTGCCGGACTTGTGAAAAAGCTTGCTAACGGGCCGATTACATTATCCTCTATGTCAGTCGTAACATTAGGATTAACATACCACCGGTAGAGTTTCCTGCAGATGAACCTGCCAGTATGCGGGTGCGCAAGCAACATATCAATCAATTCTGCCAACTCTGCGTCTCCGGCAGAAGCATCACTTCTTCCTGCAATGGTCTTATTGTTATACTTCGAAGAAAACGTCTTGTCGGATGTATCATGTCGGGCGGGCGTAAATACAGCAGTGGAGTCCCCATTTGAATTGGTGGTAACCTGCCATCCCGTGAGCACTTTTGCGGCCGCCTTCACGTCATCTTCTGTGTAATTTTGATTTCCTGCAAAATCATTTTCCCCTACGACAAAGAGCTCCTGCAGCTCTCGTGCATAATTTTCGTTCGGCCAGCCTTTTTGATTTAAGTCTCCGTTTTGGAACTTTAGCATCCCCGGATTTTTCGTCATTTCAATAATCAGGGTACGGAAGCTTTTCAAACAGCCGGTTCTCAGAAGTTTTAAAAATTGAAATGATTTTTTATAATCACCAATAACACCCTGCGGAACAACAAAATGGTTTTGCCAAAATGCAGCCAGTTTTTCCAAAACAGACGGGTTTCCGTTCTGTTCGCACATTAATCCCACCCACCAGTATCTGATAAAAGCATTAAAATTTCCCTGTCTTGGAAGATTGTACGGTTCATTCAGGAACGGCTGTCCTGCGGTAGGCTGAGTGTCGTAATAATCTACGGGAGGGGAAGGATTAACGGTAAGTGCAACATTAGACATCAATTTGGCGACAGCTTCGGTAGCTGTAAGGCCGATAAAACTATCAATTTCTTGCTTGGTAGGCCCAAAAGTTGCCCTTCTGAGGAGATGAGCGGCAGTATGTGCGGTAAGTAATGGTGTATATGTGTCAAGATTTGGCATATCTCAGATTATGGTTCGTCTAATGTTGTTGGTGAATTCAATACGCAAACACTTGTCAATAGTAAGTATCAAAGATAACGAATTTATAAATTCATAGTATTACTTTACTATAAATTTGTAGTCATTATTCTATAAGACTCGAAGCGTTTTTGGCTGCGTGTAGAATATAGACAGCAAGGCCATAGTTGATAAGCCTCGCTAAACCAATGTCGAAGTGCGGTATTAAAGTGGATTAGGGGGCTAAGACGTGTATGTGGCTTATAGCCAGCTGCAAATTCGACTCTGAAAGCTTAGAAAGATGAAGAAGATTGGTATAACAGGCAATATGTTGCTGTACATGCAACATATTGCCTTAGTTAGTAGGCAGAACTTAATAAATTTCCAGACTGGTTATTGATACATTCCCGCCAGGCTGATTTGGTCCATCTGGTTTAATTACCCAAACGTGTACATACTGAGCTTCGACCGGCTTGAAAAGAAATGTGATTTCTTTCGGATTGTTATTTTTGATTGTTTCGATCTCGTTGAAAACGTTCTCAGTGATACCGGTCGTTAGCTTCATTTCAGTAGCGTAGCCGCGCGCGGAAAAACGAACTATAACTTTGCTGATCTTTCTAACATATTCGAGATTAATGACAGTTACGTATTGAGGATCGCCCGCTGGCTGGCCTACTGTGTCAGGATCATTATCATTGACATTGAAGGGATAGAGCTTTTGCACATTAACATGTGTCCTTAACTCTTTAAATGGAGGTAAATGGTGTTGAAAACGGACAGGTTTGCCCAGCGCTATATCGCCGGTTGGTTTGGGTAACACATTATATGCCAAATTAATAATCTGACCTTTTCCATCCTGAGTAACTGGTGATACATCTCCATTTTGATTCAAAATTTTGTTCTCTAAGATTCGAATGTTCTTGGTTCTAAACGGAGATTTAAAATCATTTGAGGCATAGTTGTCCACATCGTTCTCATGGATGCATATGTAGTACACCATACCTGCATCCAAAACAATTGGGTCAATATCAACATACTGGTAACCATCAGCATTCACTTTTGCACCCGCTTTCCAATCAGCAGCCAAAATTGGATAGTTGTTCCAGAATTTCCTTATGATTATCTGTTTGCTCGACGTTTTGCCAGTGTGCTTGCGCCCAATCCTATGTAATTCGATCGGGAACTCATCCACGACAAAAACCATCCCCCGGTAGTAGGAGTTAGGTTCTTTCGTAAGGATATCCGTTTTAATGACCGTAGTTATTGACTTAACTAACTTTAAAGGTGCGGATTCTGCACTTTTTCGAAGTGACTGTCCACTTTCTCGCAGAGCCGATTTGGTTCGAAGCAGCGGTTTATTCGTTTTAACGAACTCACTGATCTTCTCCAGGGTGTCTTTATATACCGTGGCAATCATTGTTCCATCCGGCAGTGTTGGCCAGTTAAGTAGATAGGTTGCACCCGCATTCCAGTTTTGCTTGATATTTTTAATGATCATACTGGCAGGCTTGTGGTGAGCGCTCGGCGCATCTTCCTTTTTTACATAAACCCAGGAATCATCAAGGATATTAACTGCTTCAACGGAGATTTTTTTCTTAACTAATGTCGGAACTGCCTCTACCAATGTACTTTCCTGCAAGCTCCCACCTCTACCTTCAAAAATCGTAAAATCGATAAAGGGATATTGCCAGAGATTTCCCAGTGCAGCGGTTCCCGGGTTAACGCCAACAATCTGCCATGGATTGTTATGCCGAATAATGGGCTTCACAGTATTCCATCTTAAAAAGTCAGGCTCGATCGCTCCTTTTGGATATAGTTTCGGGTCGGTTGCGGCTACGTCAAACCAGTAACCATCAATGTCCATCAAAGATAACTCGGTAAGTAATCCCGTATTTCGGCCTCCCCATTTTGAAGGCTGCGGAGGATCAGCGTTTGTCCCGCTTTTGCCCGAAATCTTCTTTCCATTTTTATCCCGGGGATCCATGGCAATACTGTCAGCGGCAAAATAAACAACCAGCTTTATTCCTTGCGCATGACATGCGTTCGCCAATTCCATCACAAAATTGCGCTTAGTCTTAAACTCTTTCAATGTGGGAGTAGTACTTGGCCACATCCTTACTGAGTCTCCCGCGAAGGCGTTGAAATTGAGTATTTTAAATCCCAGATCTTTTAATTGCTTTGCCCATTGGACTGCGTCGAAGTTCACGACTCTTTTTTCGAAAGCTGCGATACCGGCCGTACTCATTTCCAAAGCAGGAAACTGACCAACCCCAAGATTTAAGAATGCTCCGATTTTCGCATCTGCATGCCATTTGGCACGGAATGGGTGCGCAGTAACGGATAATTTTTTTGTGGCTTTTTCTTTACCAGCGCTAACCTGAACCGTAAAATTAAAATCCCCCTCTCTTGTAGCGGTTCCGGACAGTTTTCCATCTTTGGATAAGGATAATCCGGTCGGGAGGGCTCCGTCAATGACCTGCCATCTATATGAAGATCCACCTTCTGCGGCAAATTGAAAATATGCAAATCTTTCAGTCAAGCTCCAAGACTCATAGGGCATGTTATCAACAAAAACAGGAAAAATTGAATTTGTTCGATCCAGCAGATAAGCTTTTGCCTGGCTAGAAGTCGTAGTGATCTTTATTGGCATAAGTACTTGATGTTAAGGTCGCGCAGCATTAATGTCAGTGGTTAATCCATCTGGTAACGCGCCGGACTTTTTGCATAAACAATGGCTTTCATTACTGAATGAATGATCTTTGCAACAACAAATGACAGACAGAAAAACAGGTTTGTCCAGAAAATTGAGTTTGCAAATAAGTTTAGATCATCAATCATATAAGGCATATAATAAGCAAGTATCAGAAAGAAAAAGTAAATGAAATACGAGCTTTTCAATGCATTGACGGACTTAAAACTGTTTCGAACATAACCAATGATAAGACCGATTATAAAGGAATACAATATGCTTCCATAAAAGCCAAAGAAGTATAGACCCAAATAATTATGCCTGGCATTCGGGCCGCCACCCATAGTTGCCTTGGTATAATATTCAAAAATATAAGCTCCTAGCGGCCTGGGTGCCTGGATAGTAAATCCAAGATTTTTCAGAACGCTGCCCCAACCTGGATAGAAAGCATAGCGGAAAAACGATGTTTCCTTGATATAGTTCATCACATCGTCATAGTAGCCTAGTAAAAAGATATCCCCACTGGCTAGTAGCCGCACGTAAACCTGTTGCAATGCCGTCACTGCATTTGTTCGGACAGATATCATTAGCACTAGTATTGGGAAACTGCCAAGTACAAGCGCTAGCATCGGAGAGATTTTTATTTTCTTTATTTGATTGGAATGAATCAGCGGATAAGAAACCATGAAGTAAATGAAGACAAATGACAAAATTGCTGCCTTCGCACCGCTGGTGAGCACCCCTATCAATAGGAATACGGAGCAGAATATGTCCATAAGACTCCAGTTCCTGTTCAGCACAACTTTTTTGTAAAAAAGAACCATGATTAGTAGAAACCGAAATGAAGATACGAATGCTCTCAGGATACCGTGTTCACTAAATGCGCTTGCATGGTTTTCTGCGCGGTTGAGCAACACAAAGCCGATTGTCGCCATAGAAAGCATCTCAACGATAACATACCCTACACTAACTACAAATAAGAAAGTATCGAATTCCGAGATGCCATCCACCCGCTGTCTGACATCACCGACTTTTGCTGATTCCAGCTTAACTATGGGAATCTGCCGTGCAATGATAAGTCCTGTGACTAGCGCTAAATCGGTAAAGATAAAAGACCAACCGAACTCTGGCTTTAAAGACTGTCTGTACCATAAAAGCCAAACACAAAATGCTCCACCGACCTCATTTATAACACTGAAGAACATCCTGTCAAAAATCCCCCAATAGGATTTATAAAATAGAATCAGGTACAGCGCCATGAATAGTGCATACATGAACATGTAAAAGTACAAGTCATCGAAAACCAGTTCTGAAAGTTGGCGTGCCTTCAATTCTTTATATATTTTTTAAACTTGAAATCATTCTCCTTGTCCAGACATAAGCTCCTGCTGTTACCCCAAATTTCCTGAAGATAAATGAGACAATGTCCTTATTATATTGATGGTCTATGCTGGTCGAGCTTCTGCCCAAATCATTATAGATAGAAACAAGCACGGGTATGTATTCATAAGTGTTTTTATCAGCAGCGTAGATTTCAAGGTTGTGAATATGGTCTGCAAAATATTTGTACTTTAAGTCGTACCTGTTACTTCTGTAAACGGTTTGCGGATAAAAAATTGCCTGATGTGAGATATTACAAAGGAAAAATTTACGAGCATTCACTTCGCCCTGGTATACTCGGTTGCTATTTTTAAGAAAAGTATCTCCATAATAAATCTTTGCAGGATTCTGAAATCTTGAAACAGCCTCCTGGATCACATCTGTGGTTGCAAGGATATCGTCAGCCCCCAGAAAGTACACCCAATCGCCCGTTGCGTGGGTTAGCCCCTTGTTCATAGCGTCATATATTCCTGAATCCTGCTCGCTGATAACCTTAGCTAATTTGTCCCGGTATTTGTCTAGGATTAAATGTGTGCCATCTGTCGACGCACCATCCACAATGATATATTGGATGTTTAAGTACGACTGATCCAGCACACTTTTGATTGTATTCTCGAGTGTTTGAACAGCATTATAAACAACCGTAATGATAGTAATCAATGGTGAATTATCTCGTTGTTCCTGCATTTCCTTCCGGATTGTTTTCAATTTCTTCTTCAATCAGTATATCAAGAACTTGAAAAAAATTCAAATCATAATCCCACCCCAGATCATTTATCGCATCATCCTTATCTCCGTAAATATTTTCGATGTCCGTTGGCCTAAGCAGTTCATCACCAGTTATGACTCTGTTCATGGCCAACCCTAACTTATCAAAGATATAGCTTACTATGTCTTTCAGCAGAATACTGGTTCCCGAACAAATAATAAAATCCTTTGCCTTGGGTCTCTGCAACATTAACCACATGGCCTCTACATACTTTGGCGAATACCCGAAGTCCCTTTTTACATTTAAATTTCCTAGCTTAAGCATTAAATCTGGCTGCCTGGTCATCTTGATGGCCTCACCGATCACTTTCTTAACAAAAAAGTTAGGAGATCTCAGATAAGACTCGTGATTGAACAAGATGCCTGTACAGCAATGGAGGCCAAAGGCTTCGCGATAGTTTATTACTGTCCAAAATCCCGACGCCTTGCTAATGGCGTAGGGACTGAGTGGGTGCATAGGCGAATCCACCTTGATGGGCAAATTCACCACTTTTCCATACATTTCGCTACTGGATGCCTGATAAAACTTTATAGCCGGATTATGCTGACGAATAACTTCCAGAAAATTCAGAACGGATGTAAAATTGAATTTGATGGTCTCAGTCGGGTATTCAAAGGAGAGCCCAACTGAGCTTTGAGCAGCCAGGTTATAGATTTCGTCCGGCTTGTATTTATTTAGTAATCTCAGGATTGACGCCTGTTCCCAAAGGTCACATAATTCCAGGGTGATGTCCTTCTCAATTCCTAAATATTCTAAGCCAACAAATCTTTGGTTCAGATTTCTCACTATCCCAATCACTTTATAGCCCTTGGACAATAGCAACTTTGCGAGATATGCGCCATCCTGGCCCGATATGCCTGTTATTACTGCTATCCTCATAATGCACCTTTGTAAATGTTCAATGTCTCAATAGCCATTCTATCCCAAGAAAACCTTTTCACCTGGTCTAGTCCTCTGGCAGTGTATGCTTGTCTCATCTGATCGTCATAGAAGAAGCGCTCTGTTTTATCAAGCATATCAGCCTTATCTTCCGGATTTACATATAAAGCAGCATCCGCGCCAACTTCCGGAAGCGAGCTTCTGTCACTCAATATTGCCGGGCAACCGCAACTGAATGCCTCTAATGCAGGAATTCCAAAGCCTTCATACAAACTCGGAAAGACAAAGCAAATGGCATTGTGGTATAATTTCGCCAAAATGCTATCATTGATCGGCATTTGAATAATCTGCCGGGATAGGTGTAGTGAATTGATAAATTCAATTTCGCTTTGACTTAATTCACCCCCGCCTGCACAAACTAACCTGAGAGTAGGCTCTTTAACTAACAGGGGCCTAATAGATTCTGCGTAATTTCTGAAATTTTTATAGTCGCTACGGTTGCCAACGTAGAGAATGTAAGGTCCTAGTTCGTCGCTTTTTAAAAGGTTGGTTGAAGGCATTGAACTCGCCAGATATGTTACATCAATCTTGGCCGGATCCACTCCGTAGAATTCAATTATATCGTTTTTGGTGCTCTCGGAGATGGCAATCACCCTTGAAGCTTCTTTGATTAACGCTTTTCTGTCTGCGATGACCTTATCAAGATCTTTCAGGCTACCTGGAAATTTTTCACCAAATTTTTCATGAATTAAATCATAGAATGTCACTACAAAGGGTAGGGACGTTGGTTTCTTTCCAAGAAAGTATGTATCATAATAGGTTGGATGTAGTAAATCGAAATTTCCTCGTCTCATGATCTTCTCTGAAACCTTCCGATTTAAGTATTTCTTCAAAGCACCCTTCCCCTTAAAATTTACGGACGGCATTTCTCGTGCCGTAAACATGGTTTTGTCTTGGACAAACTCGTTGTCTGATAGAAAAATGGAGTTTGTACATTCCTCACCCAAGCTGGTAAGCCCTTTGGCTAATTCATAAAAATAACGTGAGATCCCACCATATTTCTGATTACTATAAATTTGATGATCAAATAAGATTCTCATATTATTATCTAATTTTTGCAATGTTTAAAGTCCAGAGTAATGACTCGGCGTGTAATGTATAACGGATATGAAACTGGCAAAAAAGACTTATGCAACTATTGTTAGTCTCGATCAAGCATAGCGTGAATCTCCCTGCGAATCTTCCTTATGATTCTGCCTACTAAACTAATCTTAGCTGGATAAAGCTTTTTATATAAATTTTGCAGGCTCAAAAAATGCTGTTCATTCACACTTATTTTATCCGGAAGTGAGCTCACATAATAATCTGCGTCAAATTCAATCTTGAAGGGGTTTCGTCCTTTCGTATGAGTAGCACCCTTGCCATAGCCGTTATTTAATACTAAGCTTTTGTCTGGAACCAATGATAGGCCATTATGTTTAAAGACAGCCCAATACCATCTGATTGCCCACGAATCGATATTTTTCGTCTCCATTTGATCAATAATCATCTTGGAGTATAAGAAAGTACCATTCAGGTCAAACTTTTTGCGAAGGTCATCATCCGTTTTTAGCTTTTCATAGCCGATGCATTCAGGATCAAAGCGGTCCCACGCTCTTTTCCACGTGCCCCATCCCCAGGAAGATGTTATAGGTAAAAAAAAGGCACTATGATCAGGATTCACCCGGATAGGGAATTGAAATCCAGAAATGTGCATTACCCGATTTTCGAGCTGATATCTTTCCAGGGATGCATTCATATATTCAAGAAACCCACGGGCTGTTACGAGGTCATCTTCCAGGACAATGACTTTGCCATACTGATTGACTTTTTCAGTAACACCCTCAATAATTGAGGTGGCAAGGCCTTTATTCTTCTCAGAATTATAAATAACAACTTCCTTACACCATTTTTTCTCAGTGATAAGTTGCCTTACTTCGTCTATTCGACTTACATTACCCAAATCCTCCACATCAGCCGGGCCATCCGAAAATATATATAGAGTCGATTGGTCGGCCAAAGTATTTTTCGCCAAAGATTCTAACGTCTTTCTGGTTTGTTGGGGCCGGTTGTAAACAAACAGCAGTATAGGTGAAAGATCTTTTTGCATTGATTTCGTTAGGAACCGGAATTAACTATTAATACATGACCTACCTGCCTGCAAATTTTGCAATTATTGGTGCAGACAGCTTTTTAAGCGTTGAAAATTCAAAAAGCATAAATGTGATAGCTAAAAAGCCAAGCTTGATGAGCAAAGTAAATACGACCGATAATGATATTTGAGTGAAGGCTTCCAAACGGTTAAATAAGATAAAGACGCCCGCCAGAGTAATTGCCATAGGAAGCGGTCTTAGAACGGTTTTAAAGAATGTCCATAAAGACGATTTCAGTACAATGCTTATCAATAAATAAAATGCTTGAATAAAATTCACATAGTATGAAACTACTAGTAATGTTGCTGTAACTGAAAGAGATTTAAAGTAGAAAATCCCAAATAAAATAGATGCAATTGTCAGTACGGCGGACAGAAAACCGGATAAAAATAAAAGGTCCGTTCTTCCGGCAGCTTGAAAAATAGAGCCGCTACTGGACAAAATCATTTGCAGCCATACCGAAAAGCTCAAAATTTTCAAAATTGGAATAACTTCAAGCCATTGTCTTCCAAGCAACGTAATAATGATCTCATCTGCTGCAAAGAAAATAAAGATGGATATTGGAAATCCAAGTGTTGCGAGCACTCCTGCCACTTTTGTATATTCCTGAAAAATGACCGGTTTATTATCCTGAAACTTTGCAAGGATTGGATGTAAAACCGGTGTTATTACATTAGTAAGATAAGCAATAGGATATATCATTAGCTGATAAGCTTGCCCATATACGCCTAGGCTCGCATTCCCCATATATTTTCCAATCAATATATTATCCAAATTTCTAGAAAAATAATTAATGAAATTGAATGCAAATTGATAAGACGAATAACCGGCTATTTTTCTTATTCCGACTAACGAAATTTTACTTTGGAGCTTTAACCCTGAAAAAATATAATACAGGCTAAATACAATGACACTGGATACAATTGAACGCCAGATCATCGAATAATAGCTGAAATTATTCAGGGCAAGAAAGATTGCAAAGATGCCTGTAAACAAAGCAGTACACGTATCAATAAGTCCGGTGACTTTGAATGCCCGGGCTTTGATCAGTAAGTTTCTGGGCACTACGGCAATTGAACTGAAGAATAGGTTAATTGCTAGCAGCTGACATATTTTAATATATTCTTTGTTTGAATAAAAATCAGCAATGAGATAAGAAAAGAGAAAGAACGCGATCGCTAGTGTAATACTTAACAGCACACTCAGTTTAAAGATATCTGATGTGTCCCGTGAATCAAGATTTTGATTCTGAACGATACCAGATCCAATACCAATGTCACTCAGAATATTGAAAAATGTAATAAATACCGTTACAACACCCAAGACTCCAAATTCACTTGGGGACAAGAGTCTGGCCAGAGAAGAATTAATTAAAATCCCAATAAGTACTCCGCTGTATCTACTAATGAAGACTATAACGGTCCCTTTTCTTATTTCTTGTTGTATTTGCATTCTAGCTTTACAGTCTTCAAGATAAACATTAACAGTTTTTAATATTAAAGTTTATCTAATATCAGGGAAGCTATTTTTTCTTTGAAAGAATTATAAGAAAAAATGCTTTCATACTTTTGGAAGCCATTATTCCCAACCCTAAGGAGCCTCTCTTTGTCAGACATTACATTAAAAATGGTGTCCGCAATATCATTAGGCGTATTGTTGCAAATTATGATGTCGGAATCTGTTGAGAGAAGTTGTTCGATGGCTGTTGTTGTCATAGTTAACATCGGAACGCCTAAAGCAAATGCGTCAGCAATCTTATTTATGAAAACAGTTTTTGCTTTTGAGCTGTCACCAAAACTTCCAAGTGCCAGGTCGCAGTTATTAATCAGGAACGGTTCTAATGCACCATTGTTAAATGATTTGTCATTTTCCACCCGAATTAAATGATCAAGACCGGATTGTTTGATCTTCTCTCTGTAACCAACCGATTTCTCTTCGCTATTTCCAAACAAATAAACTTCAAAATCAACATTCTTAGCGCTTAGTATCTTAACGGCATCTATGATTTTCTCAATGCCATGTAAAGGAATATAGGTTCCCCACCAGCATATTTTGAATACATTGCTACGGCCGCTAGCATATAGATTTTTCCCGCGACCTCGTGAGTCAACGCATAGCGGTATCAATTGATATTTTATTTCAGATAACTTTACGTTTAGGACATTTGTATAATAGTCAGCCTCTGCTTGATTAAGGAAAATAGTACAGTCGGATTTCAAAATAGCTTCCCTATCCAGATTGTAGTATTTTTTTGCTTCCGGACTATCCGCAGGCAGCCTGTTGCCATCATTTACATACGAATCGTAATAGGATATATAGAAGTCCGTGACGATTCTTTTCTTAAAAAATTTGGCTAACCTGTAACGATAAGAATAAATATGCTCAACCGCAGGAATAATAATGATATCTGATTTAGCCACCACAATTGCCTCCACAAGCATCTGCTGGATCTTGACAAAAAGCGTTTTTTTACCCCACAACTCTCTGACATTTAGAAAGAAGACATTTACGTCTTTTGTATCTAAGAGTGCCTTAAGCAAGTTTTGAGTTCGATAACTGCCGGCAGCCACTCCGTAGATTGTTACATTTACTTTCATTGATAATTCTTTGAGGCCACTATTTTTCAGTCATCCAATCAATCATCATTTTGACGCCGGCATGCTTGTCTATTTTCGGAGTCCAGCTGAAATGTTCAATCGCTTTGGTACAGTCTGCTACAAATACTTTTTGGTCACTTTGTCGCCAGGGAAGTTCTTCGTAAGTCATTTTTACATTAAGCTCGGATTCAAGCAATGCAAACAATTCGAGTAGCGATAGGCTATTGTGCATTCCACCTCCAATGTTGAATGCCTGGCCAGCAACTTTTTCAATGTTTAAAGCAGCAGAGAAATAGCAGCTTATCAAATCATCAACAAATAAGATGTCTCTAACCTGCTTGCCATTTCCAGAAATTGTAAATGGTTTTTTAGAATTTTGATCTTTAATATCCAGGGCTTGTTTTACAAACCAGCCAACCCAACCCTGATCAAAAGTAGAAAACTGCCTTCCGCCAAAGATCGATGAGTGTCTGAAAACAACAGTTTTCAATCCGAACATCTTGGCATAATCAAGCATATATTGATCTGTTGCTCCTTTGGAACAGCCATATGGCGACTGAAAATTCAGGGGAAGCGTTTCATCAAATCCATTCTCATATCTCTCTGCAACGAAACGGGTGTCAGTTTCTATAAAGTTTAAAGCGTCGAAGTCGCCATAAACCTTATTTGTTGAAGAATAGGTCACAATGGCGTCAGGAACATACTTACGGACACATTCCAGCAAATTGTTTCCTCCTAATACATTAATTTCGAAATCCAGCCTTGGGTTTGCGAGGGATGTAGTCATTGCTACTTGTCCCGCAAGGTGAAAAATGACGTCCGGTTTTGCATCTAGTATTGCGTACTCAACGTCATTGTAGGATCGTATATCGGATTTATAAAACTTAAATTCACCCTGTTTGTTCAACCATTCCAAATTTTGTTCGGACCCCGAACGAAAGAGGTTATCAAAAACAAAAAGTTCGTCACCCCTTCTTAATACCTCTGCTGCAAGGTTTGAACCCAAAAATCCGCACCCTCCAGTTATTAAATAGCGCATGTTATAAAGATTTGATATAAGTATCGATTGTTGCTACAATATATTCATAGTGAGACCGGTTCAAGCCAGGCCATACACCCAGCCAAAACGAATCATTCATAATGATGTCGGTATTGGTAAGATCTCCCACAAGTCGATATGTAAGCCCTTTATAAGCAGGTTGGCGGATGAGATTACCTGCAAAAAGCAGACGTGTCCCGATTTTGTTCTCTTCCAGGTATTGAGTAAGACTGCTTCGGTCAATTGGGCTTCCCTCACGAATGGTGATCATGAAACCGAACCAGCTCGGTTCGCTTTCCGGAGTCGCTTCGTGTAATATAAAGTGTTCCTCGAACGGTTTCAATAACTGATATAGCAAAGCATGGTTCTCTCTGCGTTTTTCAACAAATTGGTCGGCTTTTTGAAGTTGGCTAAGCCCGATCGCCGCCTGCATATCGGTCACTTTAAGATTAAAGCCGATATGTGAGTATGTGTATTTGTGATCATAGCCGTAAGGCAGGTCACCAAGTTGCCATTCAAATCTTTTACGGCATGTATTGTCCTTGCCGGTTTCACAATAACAATCCCGACCCCAATCGCGAAAACTTTCAACGATCATTTTTAGCTTAGGATTGTTTATGAGCACCGCTCCGCCTTCGCCCATTGTAATGTGGTGAGCCGGATAAAAGGATACAGTAGCCAGGTCACCAAAGGTTCCTGTTTTTCGTCCCCGATAAGTAGCACCTAGCGAATCGCAATCGTCCTCTATAACCCACAAATTGTATTTTTTTGCAACCTCCATGACAACATCCAAATTAAATGGGTTGCCCAGAGAATGCGCAATCATAATGGCTTTTGTCTTTGGCGACACAGCTTGCTCAATCAGTTCGGCTTTGATATTATATGTCGGGATATCGACATCGATGAATACCGGAATAGCACCATACTGTATCATTGGGTTTACCGTTGTGGGAAAACCCGCTGCAACGGTAATAACCTCATCACCAGGCTTGATTTGGCGCTCTCCCAATTTTGGAGAAGTTAGTGCATAAAAAGCGCACAGGTTTGCAGAGGAACCAGAATTTACTAAGATTGAAAATTTTGAACCGAAGTATTTTGCAAACTGAAATTCAAACTTTTTTCCAAACCTGCCTGTGGTCAACCAGCCATCCATAACGGAGTCTATGCCATATAATAGGTCTTGCTCATCAATGACCTTACCGGTTACCGGTATATAATGTTCACCAGGGACAATTTCTCTGGCCGTTTTTTTCTGCAAAATTGGAAGCAGAAGTTGTAGCACATCATTGTCTATATTAGTCAGCTTATCAAGAATTTGCTCCATGTTTCAAAGGTTGTAATAATAATTAGCAGTTTTTTGAAGTGCTTCATTTAGATCGGTACAGTAAAAACCTAACTCCCGAGCTTTTGATGATGCATTGTAAAAGGTTTGACTTTCTCCTTGGCGCTGAGGTAAAGCACCCCAGTTCCAAATATTTGGATCATAATCCGGTATTTGTCTTGAAAGAAGCTGACTTAGCTCCCTCAGGCTTCTTGGCTTTCCGCTTCCTACATTGATAATGTTTGAATCAATTTCTTGAATAGTCCCACTTACTACAAGATTTAGGATAAACTGTGCTAGATCCTCTACGAAAATATAATCTCGTTCCTGTTGCCCATCAGACAAGTCAATTACTTTATTTTCTTTCTGAGCTTTGATCAGCATTGGGAAGAATTTAGAAAGATCTTCTCCCTTACCAAACATCCCAAATGGTCTGATCACTGCACATTGTTGCTTCATATGTTGCAGCAAATAATTTGTGAAAAGCAGCTTAGAAATCCCATAATGTGTTTTGGGAAAACATAAGCTTTGTTCCGTTAATTGTTCCTGCTCCATACTGTATTCAAAAGCAGTACCAATTTGTATCCAGAAGAGCCCAGGTATATATTTGAATAAATAGTCAACGAGGTTTCGCTTTTCTAGGTAATTAATTTGATATAATGTTTCGAGATCGATCTGATTTTTTACAACCCCATAACCGCTTGCATCAATAATTAAATCTGGCTGCAAGTCGACAAGCAGCTTCCAAGAGGTTGATTCTAGAAGATCAAATTGAATGTTATCAGCTTTTGAAATTCGTGAGGTAACAAAAAGATCAATAGTTGGCTCAGATTTGAATATCCGCACCAAATTTTGACCTACAAAGCCACTTGATCCCAGGATGGCGACTTTGATTTTACTCATTACTGAAACTGATTATTTGCTCCTCTACCAATTCTCTACCTGAAACTTTCTGGTCATTTTTTAAATACCACTCCAAAGTTTTTTGGATCGAGGTGGTTGCGTCGAGTTTAGGTTGCCAGCCAAGTAAATTTACTGTCTTGCTAATGTCAAGTTTTAATAATCCTGCCTCATGGGGTTGTCCATCCACTGTTTGAATGCTATATTCACCACTTCCCCAAATTCTCAATGCAGTCTTTACGAGCTCTTCAACAGTCAGATTATCTTCCGACTTTGGACCAAAATTCCAGCTTTCCGCAAAAAATGTAGGGTTTTCGATCAACTTACACCCTAGGTGCAGATAACCTCCAATTGGCTCCAAAACATGTTGCCATGGGCGAACCGCATTTGGATTACGAACTGTTACTATTTCAGATTTCGCAAGAGAGCGGACAATATCCGGAATGATCCGGTCTTTCGCCCAATCACCGCCGCCGATCACATTACCTGCCCGAGCGCTGGCAATCGATTTTTGATGAATTGAATAGTCATTCGGATGGAAAAATGAATTCCTGTAAGAGCTGATAACTAGTTCAGCGCATGCCTTGCTGGCGCTGTAAGGGTCATAGCCGCCAAGTCTATCGGTTTCGCGGTAGGGGTAATGCCATTCTTTATTCTCGTAGACTTTATCAGTTGTAATAAGAACAACAGCACAAGGTTTCTTGAGAGCTTTTACAGCATCCAGTAAATTCGCAGTACCAATTGCATTTATCGCAAATGTATCGGCAGGAATGGCGTAGGAAAGACGAACTAATGGCTGAGCTGCCAAATGAAATACGAAATCTGGTTCAAAGGACGACAATGCTTCATTTAAGCTCGCAGTGTCTCGGATGTCCGCAATGACCGACTCGCATAATCCGTCGCCGTCAATCGTGTTATATAGATCAAATGTATTTTCCGGGGCGAGACTGTAGCCCTTCACATCAGCGCCAAGAAGGTGTAACCAATAGATAAGCCACGAACCTTTGAAACCAGTGTGACCTGTAACAAAAACTTTTTTACCCTTATAGTAATGTGCTAAGTGCTGATATTCCATAATTAATATTTACCAAATTTTCCAAGGTGCTTCTTGGCTCCCCCAAAGATTTTCTAATTCCTGCTTGTCGCGCAGCGTGTCCATCGGCTTCCAAAACCCTGAATGTTTGAAAGCAGCCATTTGACCGTCTTTCGCGATATTTTCAAGCGGCTCTTTTTCGAACACGCTCTGATCTTCACCGATATAATCCAGGATTTCGGGCTGGCAGACGAAGAATCCTCCGTTGATCCAGGCGCCGTCGCCTCTTGGTTTTTCCAAAAATGATAAAACCTCGTTACTTTCGGAAATGTTTAATGCACCGAATCTGCCGGATGGTTGTACGGCTGTCACAGTCAATAACTTTTGCTCTCTCTGGTGAAATGCAACCAGCTCCGAAATGTTAACATTCCCCACACCATCGCCATAAGTAAGCAGAAATGGTTGACCATCCAGATATTGTTTTACTCTTTTAATTCTCCCTCCGGTCATCGTATCCATTCCCGTATCCACAAGTGTCACTTTCCAGGGTTCTGCCTGTGAATTGAGAATTTCCATTTTATTTTCCCTCATATCAAACGTAACGTCTGACTGGTGGAGAAAGTAATTGGCAAAATACTCCTTTATCACATAACCTTTATAGCCAAGGCATATTACAAAATCATTAAATCCATGCGCGGCATATATTTTCATAATGTGCCATAAAATTGGACTTCCACCAATTTCCACCATGGGCTTTGGCTTTAAAACTGTTTCTTCGGATAAGCGTGTGCCTAATCCGCCGGCAAGTAAGACGACCTTCATTTAAAATAGCAAATTAAAAGCAGATGAAATTTTCCAAAAAATTAAAGTGATGTCGCAGGAATAAGATTATCCTGGATCTTTTCCCTCACAAATAATATGTACATTAATCCAATAACGACCCCAAATATAGCTGTGAAGATACCATATTTCAGACGCTTCGGGCCACTTTTGGATAGCGGCACCTTCGCAGGTTCCAAAATTTTGAATACGGGTTTCTCTTCTTTGACTGATATTCTGGCTTGTTCATACCTGCTTACCAGACTGCTGTAAAGCGACTGCGCGAGTACATAATCGGCTTGTAAGCGTTGCTCTTCAATTCTCGCTACATTCAAAAACGCGTTACGATTGCGATCTCGGTAGCTATTCAAAGCATATTCTGAATCCGACATCCTTTTCTTTGCTTCGGCAACTTGTTCTTTCAGCAAATCAACTTTT
This sequence comes from Dyadobacter sp. CY347, assembly GCF_021502655.1. Lineage (GTDB taxonomy): Bacteria > Bacteroidota > Bacteroidia > Cytophagales > Spirosomataceae > Dyadobacter. The sequence goes on along the minus strand of NZ_JAKFFT010000010.1, from coordinate 26,436 downwards.
TGTTTCGCTTTGGTTGTCCGATAGTCTTCCACATAAACCTCCATGTAATTCTTCGCCTCCCGTACCAACACTGCCGATACATAGGGATCTTCGGTTTCTGCACTGATTGTGATAATTCCCTCCTTAGGGTCTGCGGAAGCACTGATAATCGATGTAGCCTGGTTTACTAAGCTCTGCTCTCCGACAGTTCTTGAAACAATATCCGCTGGCAATTTTGGCGCCACCTTCGTTGTTGTGCCCGACTTTGAAGGGCGGAAAAAACTAAAAATACGCGAGACAAAACTGACGGAAGAGTCTTTTCTCAAATATGTTTCCAGGTTCTTATATTTAACATTGTCCTGATCTACTACGGGTTGCTGAAGCAGATACTCACCGAAGGGAGAACTTTGCAGGATCGAAGGATACAATTCCGGAGATAGTTTTTCGGCACCATCAGAATTGAGGCCTGCTCCCAAAAGCGAGAAGGAATTGCTTTTAAGTCCGTATTCAGGAAGCAATGTAATCTTGGATTCGTATGTTTTAGTAACAAAAAAGCTTAAAACAATGCCAGCGATTCCGCATACGACACCAATGATCAACAGTATCTTTATATATTTCTTTAAGAAAATAAAAACATCGACAAGACGAATTTCCAATACTTGCTGCGACTTGTTTTCGGTATTTGTTATTTGATCAGACATTCTGGATTCGCAAGTATGTTAGAATAAACGGATAGCTGTGAGAATCAAAGTCGTCGCCAGTGAAATGATCGCGATACGTTCTCCGGGCGTTATTGGGCGGTCAGGTTTTGGCTCTTTCAATGGAACCGTTACAACAGATCCCGGCTGAACTTTTGGGTAGGATCTGAAAAACAAGAATTTGCTTGTGCGGTGCGTCCTTCCGTTAGGGTAGGAGACGTAAACCCTGTTTTTGCGGGCTCTTTCAGCAAATCCACCGGCCTGAGAGATGTATTCGTGGAAGTTGAAACTTGGATCGAAGTTTACCAATGAAGGATTATAAACGCCTCCCTGGATTCTCACCATCTCGGATTTTTTCGGAATGTAGATTGTATCGCCATCCGCCAGAAGCAGGTTAGCAGGGATTGACGGCTTCTCAATGATCGCTTTCAGGTCAAGGGCAACCAATTCACGATTTCGGTAAAACCTGGCTCCTTCTATGTATGCTTCTTTGCGCATTCCGCCCGCTTTGGGGAACAGATCTGAAATTTTTTCAAAGTTGTTCAGAATGGTGTACGTTCCGGGATAAGTCACCTGACCAAAAATCGTCACCGTTTTCTGCGTCTCATATCTTGGGGATTTACGCACCAGAACAATGTCGTAAGGATAGAGTGTAAACTTCTGATCCTGCTCATTCAATGTCAGGTTATCAGCAACGTCCAGCGTGAAAATCCTTACATTCTGGTCGCTTGGAAGCCCGGTTGTATCATTTTTAACCCTGCGTGAAACTTCGATGCGGTAGGGGATACCGCCTTCTGTGTAGCCGCCTGCCTGAAATATCAAATCCGCAATGGTGATATCTTTATAGTAATAGTATTCACCGGGATTAATAACCGACCCCTTTACAGATAAGAAGGTAAATTCTTTCAGGTCCTCTACCGACTTAATGGTAAGAATATCGCCGGGTAATAATGTGATATCAGGGATCTCATTGTTTAACAGTTTCCTTAAATCAATGGCAACAAGTCCGGTTTGGGTGTCACCGCTTGATCTTTCGAGAAGTGCGCGGTTAAGGAATGCTCTGGGGCTGATTCCTTGTGAAATTGTAATTAATTCTTTTACTGTTTTGGTGCGTTCATCCAGAGGATATACGCCCGGCCTTGTTACTGCACCGCGGACTTCAACCTGGTTAGCAACAACTTCGAGAATCCTTTTAACATTATAGATATCCCCGTTTTTTGGGACAAAAGTATTCACCTGAACAGAATCGATACTTCCGATTATGAAGTTATTACCCGTATTTCTCTGATACTGGATCAGCTGCGTGAATGCATCCGGTGTAAAGCCGCCTGCATATTTCAGGATATCCTTCATTGTTTCGCCAGCCTTCGCTTCAAAAATCCCGCTTTTCTTGACCTCACCGGTTAGTTCCAGTCGTGTTTCATATGGGCGGATCAAAATGATGTCCTGATCCTGCAAAGCAATGTTATCCCTTAAATCTGCATCTATCAGGAACCGGTACAAGTCTATCTGACGGATGATTTTGTTATTTCTGATTATATCGATGTTCCTGTAAGAACCATTTCGCCCTGGTCCTCCCGAAACGTAAAGTGCATTGAAAGCGGTTGATAAAGAGGAAACTGTGTAAGTGCCGGGACGAACCACTTCACCCGCAATCATAACCCGGATGCTGCGAACATTACCCAATGTAATGGTGGAGTAGGTGCCGGATCCGGGGCGGTTTAATGTAGAATATGCCTGTCTCAGTCTGTTAATAATCCTCTCGCTGGCCTGTTCAATGGTGAGTCCATTGACATACACCGGAGCGAGGTTCAGCATTTTGACTGTTCCTTCCGGGCTGATCTTCATGCGGAAATTATCCACTGAATTTCCATAAATGTCGACCACTAACTCGTCGTCAGGCCCTAAAATGTAATTTCTTGGTGTTGGAATTCGTAGATTAGGCTCAAAAGTTGTTGAAGTCCTTCTGAAAAATGATGAACCGAATGTTCTGTTTAACCTTCTAAACCGTGCTCTTCCAGCAGCAGTCGTATCTCTTTCGTTATTTGTCTCTTCTTCTAACTCATCCAGGTCATCCTGCTCCCTGGTTTCATCCAGCTGGTCTCTGTTAGGATCATTTTTTGTGTTGTCCTTAGAGCTCTGTTCCAGACGTTTACGCATTGCGGAAATATCATCCAGCGTATAACCTCTTTGCAATGCTGCCTTTTCGATATCCATATCGGACATTCCGGACTGCTTGGCCTGGTTATAGAATTCAACGGCCTGTGAGTTGGAAACGGGAGCTCCGGTCGACGGTGTTGGGGTGGCTTGCCCCGGTACAGTGGTCGGGGTTTGTGGTACTGGATCCTGGGCTTGGGTGGCTGTACTTATCAGTAGGATAAAAAACGCTATCCGAATGGCGTTAACTGTTTTAGATAAATAATGCATGCAGTGTTTATTATATTAAATGGCGTCGGTACGCTTTTCTGAACTAGATCCAGGGTGCTTGACAAAGCAAGCAGCAAAACTACAAAATCTTACAATAATTAAATTCCCCGGAAAAATATATTAATCCAATAAATATTTAAACTATTCTACTTTGATAGCCAATTCTTTCAATTGCGCATCCGATATAACAGACGGTGAATCAATCATCACGTCGCGTCCCGAATTATTCTTAGGGAACGCGATAAAGTCCCTGATAGAGTCCGCGCCGCCAAAGATGGAGCACAGACGGTCAAATCCAAACGCAATCCCGGCGTGGGGAGGTGCGCCAAATTCGAAAGCATTCATCAAGAACCCAAATTGCTCCTGAGCCTCTTCCTCGGTAAAGCCAAGGATTCCAAACATTTGCTTTTGAAGCTCTTTTTCAAAGATCCTCACAGAACCTCCGCCAACTTCAACGCCATTGATCACCATATCGTATGCATTGGCCCTGACCGCTCCCAAATTCCCGTCCAGCAAAGCAATATCCTCCGGCTTCGGACTTGTAAAAGGATGGTGCATGGCAAACCAGCGATTTTCTGCTTCCCCATATTCCAACAATGGAAAATCCAGCACCCATAATGCTCTGTATTCGTCCGGGTTTCTCAACCCTAACCTCGTTCCCATTTCAAGGCGAAGCTCGTTCAATTGCTTGCGCGCTTTGTCTGCGGCACCCGAAATAATTAAGATCAGATCGCCCGGTTTAGCATTAAACGCCTCAGCCCATTTCTTAATATCTTCTTCGGCGTAGAATTTGTCAACGGACGATTTCAATGAACCATCGGTATTATAGCGAACATAAATCAAGCCTTTCGCTCCGATTTGCGGACGTTTCAGCCAGTCCGTTAGTTCGTCCATTTGCTTGCGGGTATATACGGCACTATCCGGTGCGCAGATGCCGACAACCAACTCAGCGTCATCAAATACACCGAAACCTTTGCCCGAAGTAAGATCCTGTGCAGCTCCTTTTAATTCGACAAACTGCATATCGAACCGGATATCCGGTTTGTCCGAGCCATACAGTCGCATGGCGTCCGTATAAGTCATACGCGGAACTTCCGGCAGGTCAAGTCCTTTTACTTTTGCAAATAGGTTACGGATAAGTCCTTCAAAAGTATTCAAAACGTCTTCCTGCGTTACAAACGACATTTCGCAGTCTATTTGCGTAAATTCAGGCTGACGGTCAGCACGTAAATCTTCATCCCGGAAACATTTCACGATCTGGTAGTAACGGTCGAAACCTGCCACCATCAGCAGCTGCTTAAATGTTTGCGGAGATTGTGGCAATGCGTAAAACTCCCCCGGGTTCATGCGGCTAGGAACAACAAAATCCCGCGCGCCTTCCGGTGTGGATTTTATTAATACAGGTGTTTCAACTTCTATAAAGTCCAGATCATCCAGGTAAGCACGCGTGTGACGCGCAACCTGATGCCGCAATTGTAAATTTTTACGAACATTATTTCTTCTCAGATCCAGATATCTGTATTTCATCCGGATATCATCACCGCCATCCGTTTCATCTTCGATCAGGAAGGGAGGTAATTTTGCAGGATTCAGGATATTTAGTTCCGAAACGCGTATTTCGATAGCACCGGTGGCTATTTTGTCATTCTTGGAAAGCCTTTCTATCACCTGGCCTTTTGCTGAAATAACAAATTCACGGCCCAGTGAGCGCGCGATTTCAAGCACATTAGCCTGTGTTTTTCCTTCTTCAAACAGAAGCTGAGTTAATCCGTAGCGGTCACGCAAATCAAGCCAGATCATGCCGCCCTTATCACGGACACGCTGAACCCAGCCACACAATACAACCTCTTGATTTACATGTTCTAAGCTTAACTCTCCACAGGTATGGGTACGTAACATATAACTTTTTTAATACTGATATAGTGAAACTGCCTGATAATAAATGGCGCAAAAGTACGTATTTTTAGCAAATCTAACATGAAGTGTTTTTTATGAAATTATATAAAAGGCTGAGCGGGCAAGCAGGAGTGGTTCTGTCGTCCATTATTTTTTGTGTTACCTGTTCCTGCGATCCCGATCCCGTAACCAATCCCACCGCCGCTGCCGACTTTGATATAATTCCTCAAAAAGTTGCCATTACACCCGGTATTATAGACGAAGCCTCGGGCCTAGTTCCGAGTTATAACATGCCTGGGAATTTCTGGGTGAACCAGGATTCCGGCCAGCCGAGCTCTCTGTATTTGTTAAGCGCAGATGGAAAGAATATTAAGGAAATGAAAATTCCCGGTGCCGCTAACCGTGATTGGGAAGATGTGGCGACTGGCCCCGGACCAGAGGCAGGCGTCAATTATCTTTATATAGGAGACATTGGAAACAATAATGAGCCTAAAAGCCAGGTCGGTGTCATTTACAGGGTTCCGGAAGTGAGCGATGCCAATGCGAATTTTGATGAAACGAAATTGGAAAAAATCACATTCAGCTATCCTGATGGCGCCAGGGATGCAGAGTCACTCATGCTTGATCCGGCCACCAAAGATCTTTTTGTTTTATCAAAGGAAGGACAAAATACAGGCATTTACAGGCTGGCTTTCCCGCAATCCACGACGCAAACCATTGTTGCTGAAAAAGTGGGAACAGTGCCGGGCGTAGGATTAGCCACAGGCGGAAATATTTCAAAAGATGGCACCGAAATCCTCATCAGGACTTATCTTGCTGTATATTATTGGAAAATAAAGGCAGGTGAATCTGTGGGGCAAACATTAACCCAACCATCGACAAAACAATTATTGGTGGCCCTTGAACCGCAGGGTGAGGCGGTTTGTATGGATGCCGATGGGAAAGGATTTTATACGCTCAGCGAACGGTCCAATGCTGCCAGCGTTACTTTGAATTTTTATAAAAAAAAATAGACAAAACTCATGTTTAAAAATCTACTAGGCGTCGTTCTGATGCTCGTTGTTACTCTTGCAAACGCTCAGAACGGGGATGAAAAATTCATTCGCGAAAATTACACGAAAGCCGAATACGACATTCCGGTCCGCGATGGCGTGAAACTGCATACGATCGTTTACAGCCCGAAAGACGCTTCTGCCGACAAAAAATATCCGTTTTTAATGCAGCGCACATGTTACAGCGTTGCTCCTTACGGGCCAGACAATTATCCACCCAGGATCGGTCCAAGTCCGACATTAATGCGGGACAAATTTATTTTTGTATACCAGGATGTGCGCGGCCGCTACATGAGCGAAGGCGAGTGGACCAATATGACGCCGCACATTGCGCAGAAAAAGGGAAAAAAGGATGTGGACGAAGCCTCGGACACATATGACACGATTGATTGGCTGCTCAAAAGCGTTCCTAACAACAATGGCAAAGTGGGCCAGTGGGGAATTTCCTATCCCGGATTTTACACCACCGCAAGCGCGCTTTCTGAGCATCCGGCATTAAAAGCATCGTCGCCGCAAGCACCCATCGCCGACTTCTTTTTTGACGATTTCCACCATAACGGCGCATTTACGCAAGGTTATTACCTGACATTTCCGGTTTTCGGGATCAAGCCTCCGAAACCGACAACGTCTTCCTGGTTTGCCGGGGATATGTTCGAAGCCAAGCCCGATGGTTACACATTCAACCTGAACATGGGCCCGCTGAAAAATTTTGATAAATATTATTCAAAGAATTTCTACTGGCAGGAAACGGTCAACCACCCAAATAAGGATGAGTTTTGGCAAAAAAGGGACATCCTGCCGCATTTGAAAAACATTAAGCATGCATTTATGACCGTTGGCGGCTGGTTTGATGCAGAAGATCTATATGGTCCTTTGAACACTTACAAAACAATAGAAAAGAACAACCCTTCTACATATAATACGATTGTCGTGGGGCCTTTCGGGCACGGGCGGTGGAGCAGGGAAACCGGGCATACATTGCACAATGATATTTATTTTGGAGATAGCATTGCAACATTTTATCAAACCAACATTGAGGCGAAATTTTTCAAACATTTCCTGAAAGAATCGGGCGACGGGAAAACCGATTTGCCGGAAGCATACATGTTTGATACGGGCAAAAAAGCTTGGCAGACATTTGATAAATGGCCTTTGGCGAATGTTGAGAAGCGCAAATTATATTTCCACGAAAGCGGCAAACTTGATTTCAAAGCGCCCGCACAGGCCAAGTCTGTGAGTGAATATGTAAGTGACCCGGCCAAACCGGTTCCTTACACCGCGAATTACAAGCAAATGGCCGGTTTCACGCCGTTTGAATACATGTCGGAAGACCAGCGCTTCGCTTCCACGCGACCGGATGTCCTTGTTTTTCAGACCGATGTGCTTGAAAATGACGTTACATTGGGAGGAGAAATTACAGCATTATTAAAGATCAGCACAACCGGGACCGACGCCGATTTTTTTGTGAAACTAATCGACGTCTATCCCGGTGACGAAAAAATTCATGCATATCTGCCCAATCCCACGACGGTTCTTGCAGGTTACCAGCAAATGGTGCGGAGCGAAATCATGAGATCGAGGTTCCGAAATAGTTTTGAGAAACCGGAAGCATTGGTCGCTGGAAAAATGACCGACATTAAATTCCGCTTGCAGGATGTTTTGCACACATTTAAAAAAGGCCACCGCATTATGGTGCAGGTTCAGAGCACCGCATTCCCGCTTTTTGACCGAAATCCCCAGAAATACGTGGAGAACATTTACAAGGCTGACCAATCGGACTTTATCAGCGCAAAGCAAACCATTTTTCATCAGGCCGGCGCAGCCAGTTCACTTGAAATTGACGTGATCAAATGATGCGACACTATTCAGTGCGACACCATTCGGTGCGACACTATTCAGTGCGATCTTATTTTTTGAATTTTAAAAATATTGTAATGACTATCCTTGCCGCTTCCATGCTGAACGACAGTTTGGGCCAAAAGCCCGATTATCCGGTGACAAACAAAGTTGATCACACTGACGACTACCACGGAGTTAAAGTTTCTGATCCTTATCGCTGGCTGGAAGACGATCGTTCGAAGGAAACAGGCGAGTGGGTGAAGGCGCAGAATGCAGTTACATTCAGTTATTTAGATAAGATCCCTTTTAAAAATAAGATCTTCCTTGATCTTGAAAAGGCATATAATTATCCCAAATATTCGGCCCCAAGGAAAAAAGGCGATTATTATTATTTCTATAAAAATGATGGTCTGCAAAATCAGGCCGTGCTATATCGTCAGGAAGGAGAGAACGGCACGCCTGAAACTGTAATCGATCCGAATAAACTTTCGGCATACGGCACAACGCGGCTCACCGTTTTTAGCCTTTCAAAAGACGGAAATCACGCAGTGCTAGGCTTTTCCCAAGGCGGCTCCGACTGGCAGGAATATCAGGTGATGGACATGAAAACCCTGTCCATGCTTTCAGATAAGGTTGAATGGGTGAAAATTTCCGGTGCAGCGTGGCAGGGCGATGGCTTTTATTATAGTCGCTACCCAAAGCCCGAAGGCAGTGCATTGGCCGCGAAAAATGAGAACCATCAGGTTTACTTCCACAAAATCGGGACAACACAAAGCGAAGACAAGCTCGTATTTGAAGATCCGGCAAATCCACAGCGGTTCCATACCATCGGCACAACTGAGGATGAGCAGTTTGCGGTGTTAAGCGTAAGCGATCGGGGGAAAGGGAAGGACGGGAATGGTTTGTGGATTTTGAAAAAAGGAGAAACGACATTTACACCGATTAAGGAAGAGATAACGGATTTTCAATATGGAGTTATCGAGAATGTTGGAAACGATTTTCTGATTGAAACCAATGAAAATGCGCCAAATAGCAAGGTTATGCGCTATGTTTCGGCGTCGAAATCCTGGAAAACCGTTCTCCCTGAAAAGCCTGAACCGCTATTAGGAGCCGGGCTTGCCGGGAACAAATTGTTTGCCTCCTATTCCAAGGACGTTAGCAGCCGTGCATACGTTTACAGCATCGAGGGAGCATTGGAAAATGAGGTGAAATTGCCAGGACTGGGAACTGCCAGCGGATTCGGTGGTGAGCGCGAAGACAGCTTTGTTTTTTACACCTATACATCATTCAACTACCCTCCGACGATCTTCAAATACGACATTGCCAGCAAGAAGAGCGCAGTTTTTCGTGAGCCGGAAGTGTCCTTCAAACCGGAAGATTACGAAACTGAACAGGTTTTTTATCCCAGCAAAGACGGCACTAAGATCCCCGCTTTTATCACCTATAAAAAAGGAATGAAACGCGACGGCTCGAATCCGACGATTTTGTACGGTTATGGTGGATTTAACATTAGCCTAACCCCAGGTTTCAGTCCCACACGCATTCCGTTCCTGGATCAGGGCGGCATTTACGTGCAGGCCAACTTGCGTGGCGGAAGCGAATATGGTGAGAAATGGCACGAGCAGGGAATGAAGCTCAAAAAGCAGAATGTTTTTGACGATTTCATTGCCGCCGCTGAGTTTTTGATCAAAGAAAAATATACATCCGCTGCAAGACTAGCCATCCAAGGCGGTTCTAACGGCGGGTTGCTGGTAGGAACCGTAATGAACCAGCGGCCTGAGCTTTTCAAAGTCGCCTTCCCGGCAGTGGGCGTGATGGACATGCTCCGTTTCCACAAATTCACCATCGGCTGGAACTGGATTGCAGACTACGGAAGCAGCGACAACGCCGAAGAATTCAAAGTCCTGTACGCTTATTCGCCCCTGCACAACATTAAGGAAGGGGGAAAATATCCTTCAACCATGATCACAACCGCCGATCACGACGACCGAGTTGTGCCCGCACATTCATTCAAATACGCAGCCGAACTCCAAACCAAAGCAGGCAAATCATCCGAAAACCCATTACTAATCCGCATCGACACCAACTCAGGCCACGGCGCCAGCAACACCAAAAAAGCATTGGAAACCCAGGCAGACATTTACGCATTTATGTTTGCTAATATGGGGTTGGTTTGGAAGTGATGCATTGGCGTGATTCCATGCGTCTATACTAATTCGCATATTAAGTAAGGTAAAAAGCTCTCAAAATGGTCTGAACAATTACACCCTTGTTCGGACCATTCTTGTTTTAGGGTAACTTCTTAATTTCCCATTATTTCTTAATTTATTTCTACATGCAGGATACAACAGGACGGTGGGAATTCGTAAGTTTTCTAATCTTGTGACAGTTACAGAGTAGTATTCATGAAGTGATACCCTTTCAGAAATTGAATCACTTACCTCAAAAATGATAATTAATCAACTACAAAAATATGAGCAGTTCTAATGTAAGCCAGTACAGGTATGTCAGCTATTTATGGGATGAAAGCAAAGCGGCCTCGCTTGGTGACGATCAGGTAGCACTTCTTTTGTACCGTTCCAATTTGTTGGGCGCAGACCTCCGTCTTACTAACTACGCCGGTGGTAACACAAGTTGTAAAACCATCGAAAAAGATCCTTTGACTGGCAATCCGGTCGAGGTAATGTGGATCAAAGGTTCTGGTGGTGACATTGGCACTTTAACAAGAAGCGGGTTGGCTGGACTTTACCAGGACCGCCTGCACAATTTGAAAAATATTTACCGCGGTTTGGAATTTGAAGATGAAATGGTTGAGCTTTTTAACCACTGCATTTACGATCTTAAATCCAAAGCGCCTTCCATAGATACGCCATTGCACGGCTTATTGCCATTTAAGCACATCGATCACTTGCACCCGGATGCATTGATTGCCATTGCTGCATCGAAAGAAGGAGAAGCCATTACCAAAGAATTGTTTAACGGAGAACTGGCGTGGGTGCCCTGGCAACGTCCCGGTTTTGATCTTGGATTAAAACTGGAACAGGCATTGGCAGAAAATCCGGGGATCCGGGGAATCGTATTGGGTGGACATGGTTTGTTTACCTGGGGTGATACGGCTTACGAATCCTACATTAATACGCTGGATACGATTGAAAGAGCATCCGAATATCTGAATGAAAATTACGGCAAGAACCGTCCGGTTTTCGGAGGTCAGCGCCTTGAAAGTGAGCCGGAAGCACGCCGGTTAGAAATTGCTGGTAAGCTGGCGCCATACTTGCGCGGACTGGCTTCCGAGCAACAAGCGATGATCGGACATTTTACGGATGACGCGCGTGTGCTGGAATTCATCGGCAGCCATGATCTTGATAAACTGGCACCATTAGGCACAAGCTGCCCCGACCACTTCCTGCGTACAAAAATTCGTCCGTTGGTTCTCGACTTCCCATTTGAAAAACTTGGTTTAACAGACCAGGAAATCCTGGATCAAATCCGTCCGCAGTTCGAGGCTTACCGCGCTGATTACCAAGCTTATTATGACCGTTGCAAACACGACAACAGCCCGGCCGTTCGTGATCCGAACCCGGTTATCATCTTGGTGCCAGGTGTTGGTATGTTCTCTTTCGCGAAGGACAAGCAAACTACACGTGTAGCGGCAGAGTTTTATATCAATGCAATCAATGTAATGAAGGGCGCGGAAGCAATTTCTTCTTACGTTTCACTGCCTGAGCAAGAGGCATTTGACATTGAATACTGGCTTCTGGAAGAAGCTAAATTGCAGCGTATGCCCAAAGAAAAGTCAGTGTCACGCAAAATTGCGGTCGTTACAGGCGGTTCAGGCGGGATTGGAAAGGCCATTGCATTGAAATTGCTGCAAGAAGGCGCCTGCGTTGTGATTTCAGACATTGATGAAAAAGCACTGGCAGAAACCAAAGCTGAATTTGACGCCAAATTTGGTAAAGACTTCTCAGCAACCACCATTGCGAATGTGCTGGAAGTAGATCAGATCAAAGCTGCATTGCATACGACAAAATTGAAATATGGCGGTGTTGATATCATCGTAAACTGCGCCGGCTTATCCATTTCAAAACCGTTGGCAGAAACCACCATTAAGGATTGGGATATTTTGCAGGATGTGTTGGTAAAAGGCCAGTTCCTGGTTTCTCAGGAAGCGGTTGCCATCATGCGTCAGCAAGGTTTGGGCGGAGATATCATTAACATTGCCAGCAAAAACGGAATTGTTTCCGGACCAAACAATGTAGCCTACGGAACTGCAAAAGCGGCTCAGCAACATATGTCACGCCTTTTGGCAGCGGAATTGGGGCCTGATAAAATCCGCGTGAACGTGGTGAACCCGGATGCAGTAATTGCTGGAAGCAAGATCTGGGAAAGCGGCTGGGCAGCAGGACGGGCAAAGGCTTATGGCATCAGTGTAGCGGAATTGCCTGCTTATTATGCCAAAAGGACAGTTTTGAATGCTGAAATCCATACGGAGGACATTGCAAACGGTGTTTACATTTTTGTAAGCGGACTTTTGAACAAAAGCACCGGAAATGTAATCAATGTAGACGGCGGCGTTCCGGCGGCGTTTTTAAGATAAACAAAAAACCGAAATATTCCCGCGACTTTAAAGTCGCGGAAATGTTTTCAATGATCTTACATTTCAAGATTTTTTAAATTAGACTTTCTGAGTTTTTACAACTTGGGAAGTCTTTTAAATTTTAACAAAAATGAAAATTGATCAATATCAGATTGACCAGCATAACGACAGCTTATCACAGCGTCACGATAATCATCTAAGGTTCTTAAAAGAGCAGCTGGGCGAGCAGGGAATCAATGCAAGCGAAGTAATTAGTGCACTGGCTGCTTTCCAGGTTGCTATTCCGAGTTGGGCTTTGGGAACTGGCGGGACGCGTTTCGGGCGTTTTTCTGGTGGCGGTGAACCACGTTCTTTGGAAGAAAAAGTTGAGGATGTAGGTCTTTTGCATGCATTAAACCGTTCGAGCGGATCCATTTCGCTCCATATTCCGTGGGACATTCCCCAGCAGGCGGAATCTATTATCAGCCTGGCTTCTTCACTGGACCTGAAATTTGACGCAGTTAATTCCAATACTTTTCAGGACCAGAAAGATCAGGCGCATTCTTACAAATTCGGGTCGCTTTCGCATGTGGATCCTGCGGTTCGGAAACAAGCCGTTGAGCACAACATTGAAGTGATCAAATATGGCAAAGACTTGGGGTCGAAAGCATTATCAATCTGGCTCTCAGATGGTTCTTGCTTTCCGGGACAGTCCAACTTCGTAAGAGCATTCCAAAATACACTTGAATCTTTACAGGAAATCTACGCTGAGCTGCCCGCCGACTGGAAAGTTTATGTGGAATACAAAGCATACGAACCGAATTTCTATTCAACTGTTATACAGGATTGGGGCAGTTCATTGCTTTTCTGCCAGAAATTGGGCCCGAAAGCAGATGTGCTGGTCGACTTGGGACACCATTTGCCAAATGCAAACATTGAACAGATTGTCGCAACGTTAATGATGGAAGGCCGTTTGGCAGGTTTCCATTTCAATGATTCCAAATATGGTGATGATGACCTTACTGTAGGCAGCATCCGTCCATATATGCTGTTCCTGATCTTTGTCGAATTGGTAGAAGGCATGAAACGCGCACACCGCTCAGCCGACACCTACGCCTGGATGATCGACGCAAGCCATAATGTAAAAGATCCACTGGAAGATCTGCTGCAATCCGTTGAAGCCATTCTGATATCCTACGCACAAGCATTGCTGGTCGACCGCAAAAAACTGGAACAAGCCAGAAATCAAAACGATGTTGTGCTAGCCCAGCAAATCCTCCAAAACGCATTCAGAACAGACGTACGCCCATTGGTACGAGAATCCATGCGGCTAAGCGGCGGTTCACTGGACCCGATTGGGTTGTTCCGGAATTTAAAAGTTCGGAATGAGTTGATGAACGAGCGGGGTAGGGTTACGGTGGCGACCGGGCTTTAGGGTTGACAGGAGCATTGTGCTAGCACTTCGACCGGCCGGCGGCCCGGTACGCTAAGTGTGACAGGGCTGGGCTTCACTTCGGGTTGGGGGGAGCGTCTTGCTTGCACTTCGGCCGCCCGGCGGCCCGGTCCGCTCAGTGTGACAGGGCATTGCGGTCTAAGTTGGACGTTGACAATAACAAGCAGTTAGCTGGCAAATACGACCTGTCGGCCTGAGCGGCCCGGGCCGCCGGGCGGTCGAAGGCACGTCCCCAACGCCCTGTCACACTGAGCGGACCGGGCCGCCGGGCGGTCGAAGTGCGTCCCCAACGCTCCTGACAAGCAAACCAGCGAACAGGCGACCATGCGAACAAGCAAACACTTCAAAGCGACTTCCTCCTTATCAACGTGAACGGATTCTTCACGATCGCCCTTCGGTTCTCCGTAATCAATTCCGCGGCCGTTTTGCCCATTTGCTCATGATCTGTTGAAATGGTTGTGATTCCGTCCAGCAGGATTTCTTTTAATGGCGTTTCATTGTAGGAAATAATGCCAATGTCCTTCCCGATCGTCAGTTGCTGTTCGCGGCATCTTTTGATGAGGTTAACGAGGTCATTTTCTTCGATTACAACATATGCAGTATCCTTCACTGCAGTGCTGTTTTCATGAAAATCGTACATGATCTCGTGTTCGAACTCGTGTTGAATGCAGAAAATCCGGAAACCTTTGATAATCTCTTTGGGATAACGGATAATGGTCGGGAATATGAGGATCAGCTTTTTGTAGACTTTAAGCAGGTCAACGGCCTCATTTAATGCAGATACAATGTCTTTTTCGAAGTTTTGGAAGACTGATGAATGCTTTTTGCTGTTCAGTTCAATGTCTTTATCCAATAAAATCAGCTTCTCGGGTGGGATCATTTTTAATGCTTCAATGGCCTCTTCCGCCTTTTCGTAGAAATGCGGCATGATCACGTAATAATCGTATTCGCCCAGGCTGTTTTTAATCAAATTCTTGAAAATATTGGCATTGGAATGGTGAATGTGCAGGTCAACATTCACATTACGCCCCACATTCTCAACAAATGCATTGTAAATCTGCTTCTTATAGTTGCTTATTTTATTGAAAACCAAAAGAATACGCACAGATGTTTCAATGTCGACGCGGTTAATGAAGTAACCTTTGCCCCGAACGGAAATCAAAACGCCGTCTTTAATCAAATGTTTGTAAGCCTTTTCTACCGTGTCCCTGGAAAGCAAATATTCTTCACTTAACTGATTGATCGAAGGGATTTTATCGCCACGTTTTAATTTTCCTTTGCTGATCGCCTGCAACAGCGACTTGATGATTTGCATGTATTTTGGCGCACTTTCCTTAAACTCAATGTCAAATTGTATTTCCATTAAAACGGTATTTAAATGCCCGGTGACTATAAATTAAAAACAGCCGGGTAAGAAAACTACTTTCTTACCGGGCTGTTTTATTAGGCTTTTAAAATTTATCTCGGTCCTCTGCTGCTTCTTTCCGAAGCGCCACCGCCACCTCGGGAGCCTCTATCAGAACTTCCCTGAGAAGAGCGGGCATTAGGTGCGCTGCTTCTGGATTCGGAAGAACCTCTGTCCACAGAGCCGCGTTCCGACCGGCTTTCACGCTGAACAGGCGCTTCATAGGAACCTCTGTTTGGACTACTTTCACGCTGAGCAGGTGCTTCATATGATCCTCTGCTCGACCGGCTTTCACGTTGGACAGGAGCCTCGTAAGAACCTCTGTTTGGACTGCTTTCCCGTTGAGCGGGGGCTTCATAGGAGCCCCTTTCAGAACGGCTTTGTCGTGGTGCTGGCACTTCATAGGCTTCTCTGTTTCCGCCTGGGTTTACCGATTCATTACCACGTTCTGATCGGCTGCTTCTTTCTGAACCGTTGTTGGGCACTGTGCGATCGGGAGCGCGTTCTGCACGAGTTGGCGCTTCGTATTCGCGATTGCCGCGGCTGTTGTTATCATTCCGGTTGGCCTCGTATCCGGGGTTTCTGCCATTGCCGCCTCTGCTGCTGCGGTCTGATGATCCTGCATCAATGGTTGCACCGCGGCGATTGGCTTCATTATATCTGCTGCTGCGGTCAGTAGAACCGCGGCTGTTGTCATATCTGTCATTTCCACGGCTATTGCCGGCAACAACTACCCGACCTCTGTTCCGCACATCGATCTCACGAACCGAAACACTTCTTCTGGTTACGCGCTCAATTTCATCACGTCTCGGGCCATAAACATAAGTGCGGTTGTTGTTATAATAGTAGTTGTTAATGATCGTCGTTCTGCCATAATAATGCGAAACGCGGTTGCGCGGAGCGCAGTAGGAATGCCAGCGCGGACTGGTAATGTAACGCTGCGGTACAAAAACCCACCAGAACGAGGGAAGATTCACCGAAATGTTTACCTGCATACCAGGCCCCAACGGCGCCCAGCCATAATATCCGCCACCCGAACGCCAGTTAACCCAGGCCGGTCCCCATTCGTAACCGGGAATCCAGAACCAACCATTGTAATCATCAAACGACCAGCGGCCATAGTGAAATGGCGCCCAGCCCCAGTCGTAATCCGAAACCCAGGTGTTACCATATTCGGTCACTTCCCAATACCCTGCGGTGGAGTAGGGCTGGAAACCGGATGGTGCGTCGGGCACCCAAACAGAGCCGTACTGCGGCGTCCTGATCCATCTTCCGTAAGGAGATAATTCCTCGTAAAATGTTTGAAATGAAATGTTAACTCCGGGCTGAGCCTGTGTCTTGCTTGATATGGAAACACCGCCCAGCAAAAGCAAGATCAGGCCCATTATCCGAAGTGTTCGCATGATTTTCATGGCTATATGGATTAGTTGTTTTCTTTATTGAAATCGTAAGTAAGACACACTTTTATGGTTTTGGTTTAAACGTTGCGAAATGCTTCAATTGGTATAAATATTCGCTCTTTGGATAGAGTAACATTTCCGGTTCGACTTCTCAATCAGATTTTGAATTTAAGTATTTGATTATTAATGTTTTATTTGTTTTGAATAAAAGATTTCAAATGCTGTTTGCTGACTGTAAGACAATTGTAAACTAATTTAGCCCTATCCGCCATCATCAACATTAACAACACATTAACAATATTTTCAGTCAGCCAATGGTCAACCCTGAAATTTTACATAATGAACTGGTCTTTCAAACTGCGCGCAGCGGCGGAAAAGGAGGGCAGAATGTGAATAAAGTCGAAACAAAAGTCGAGCTGCGATTTGACATTAAAAATTCACAGCAACTCACCGATGAGCAGAAACAAACATTGATCGAAAAGCTCGCTAATAAGCTTACCAATGATCAGGTCCTGATCCTTTATCACCAGACCGAACGCTCACAACTGGGCAATAAGGAGAAAATTGTATCAAAGTTTAATGACCTGATCAAAAAGGCATTTACCGTACAAAAAAGCCGCCGCGCAACACGGCCAACGCTTGCTTCAAAACTGGACAGGCTGCAAACGAAGCAACGTAATTCCAGCATTAAATCGCTACGGAAAAAGTCTTTCGAAGAATAAATTCCGGCATCGCCAATTCATCTTTTAGCCAAATGAATGTCACAACTTCTGCTCAGCCCAAAATAAGCGCCGTACTTACAATTCCCGTTATCGTTGCCTCGCTGGGCTACTTTGTGGATGTTTATGACTTGCTGTTGTTCAACATTGTACGCGTGCCCAGCCTGAAAGATCTCGGATTATCCGAAGAGGAAATTTCGAGGATAGGTGCTAACATTTACAACTGGCAACAGGCGGGCTTGCTTCTGGGTGGCTTTATGTGGGGCATATTGGGCGATAAGCTGGGCCGAAGGTCTGTATTATTTGGGTCTATTTTTACTTATTCAATTGCGAACATTGCCTGTGGATTTGCCAATAATGTTGAGTTATATTCATTTCTGAGGTTCATTGCAGGATTAGGGCTCGCCGGAGAGCTTGGTGCGGGTATCACACTTATTGCAGAAATTTTACCAAAAGAGCTGCGCGGTTATGGGGCTTCGGTGGTGGCCAGCGTAGGCCTTGCCGGTGCTATTGCGGCATTTTTTGCTGTAAAACTGACGGATTGGCGAATTGCTTATTTCATAGGCGGCGGAATGGGTTTTATCCTGCTGGTTTTGAGGATTAATGTGCTGGAATCCATTATTTTCAACAAAAGCATAGAAAAGCGAGGAAAAAAGCCTGTGCCGTGGTGGACGATTTTCACAAGCTGGTCGCGGTTTGTGCGCTATATCCGCTGCATGGGAATCGGTTTGCCAACTTATATGGTGATCGGCATTTATTCAACATTTGGAAATGAATTCGCTAAGGCGCTGGGCATTACAGCCGACGTACAAGCAGCATCGTGCGTGCTTTACACATACATTGGCGTGGTAACAGGTGACTTTTTCAGCGGGATTTTAAGTCAGTGGCTGCGGTCCAGAAGAAAAGCAATTCTGTTAATGATGTCGATGACGCTCGCTGGCGTGATTTGGCTGCTTTATGGCGGGATTGAATCTACTACTGTGCTTTATGCATGTTATGTATGGCTTGGATTTTCAATCGGTTACATTGCCATGTTCCTGACAACAACGGCGGAACAATTCGGCACAAACTTACGCGCAACCGTAACCACTTCCGTAGCAAACAATGTACGGGCAACGGTTCTGATCACATTGCCTGTTTTTCAGCTCTTAAAGCCGGGATGGGGCGTGTTGAGCTCAGGCGCAATTGTTGGCGCTGTATGCTTTGCGCTGGCACTGCTTTCACTTTGGAAAATGGAAGAAACTTACGGGAAGGAACTGGATTACGAAGAGGCTTAAACCCTGGTTCTTTCCTAATCTGTTTTTTGTGAAAAAATCAGCTGATCCGGTCGCGGGTAATCGATGAGTTTTGAGAAATCTACTTTCCAGAAGTCGAGGTCAAGCAGGTGATTTTGTGTGTCTTTGGTAAGTGTGATAACAACCGGTGTTCCGTCGCTGTCGACATATTCTGCCTGGATAAGATCACCCTCATAAGCGTCCACATTGCCTCCCAGGCTAATGCTGCCCATTTTACCGCCTTCATATTCATCCACTTCTTTACTGATAGGATAGTCGTCCGGATTAAGGCTTAATTGTTGGAGCAGAAAATGAATGAGGTCAATTTCGTTTTGTCTGATGGGCCGTATGCTGCTCATGAATCGGCTTTTGAAATGCTGTTTTTGTTTCGCAACTGCTCCGCTTTTTTTCCTACAAACCAGAATGAAAGTGCCAGAATGGCAAAGAAAATTCCTTTGTTGGTCCTGTCCCAGAAATATTCGAAATATCTTGTATAAATATTAACCAGAAAGAAAACCAACCCCAGGTCACGCAATGTATCCAGTTTGTTCTGAAATGCGTAGGCAAGTAAAAGTGCAAGCATAATGCTGAAACCCAGCGCCCAATACCAGAAATAACTCTGCTTAATCGCCGTCCAGCCACTCAAATCGTCATAATTCCCAAAAATAGACAATGTCCATGCCGCCAAAAGAAACAGAAATAGACCGATGGAGTAGGTTGTGTCCTGGAAGAATGGCAGGAGTTTGAGCCTTGGCAAAGCAATTGAAAATAGCCAGATAGCCAGTCCGAATACGGTCATCCGCAAAGGATAGTTCATCCCTAAAAAGCGGTAATTTCCGCCCGACCAAAAATGCGTCTGCGCGCCCCACCAGCCCGCCAGGGAAATAATCATTACAGTCCATAGCAATGTAGAACGCAGGAAAACCGCCGCGCCCCCGTAAACAATGGTCGCTATGAGCAATGGGATAGCATAATTTCCTTCAAAATTCGTGAAGCTGCGCGTCCAGTAAGTGATCGCGACGCCAATAGTGAGGATAATGGTAATGTTGTAAGTTTCGTTACTGGCCTTTGAGGCGGGATATTTGGTTTGTCTTCTTTTGGCCAGAAAAATAAATAAAGCCGCTAATGCAGTAAACCCAACCCCAAAGATGGTTGCCGAAAAACCCCATTTATTGCGCAGTTGTTCCAGCCACTTTTCATCCAGGACCAATGCGCCAAATGCAAGCAAACCGCAAGAAACAGCAGAAATTAAAGCGTAAACGGCAATTGCATCCACATTAGCATTCCGCAACTGGTAACTATTCCTCAATTCCTCCGCCAATTCTCCGGAAACCTTGCCGCTCTCCCGCCAATACTGAATAGCCTTATCAACAGCCTCCGCCTCCTTCTTATCTAATTCCATTAATGTCTTGCGTTGATGAATTGACATTTCAGCTCGGTAAAATTAATCCGTTAGTTAAATGCCTCAATCTTATCATTAAATATAACCACCAATTTGTATTCGTTGCTTAATGTTAAAACTTCTTCCCAGATCTCTGAAACGAGCATATGAAAATTTTTCATCGACATATTGCCGGTTCGAAAATGAATAATTCTTGGAGGAGGGGAGGAAATCAGGATCCGATTGGAGAAATCGGCATCTTTTGAAATAATGGTCATCTGGTTTTCTTTTGCCTTTGCCCAAATGTCAGAGTCAACAGCGGTCCGTTCAATGTTCAGCTGATGAATGTAATTTTCGTTATTCCAAAGGGAAAAATAGTAAGGTAAATTTACATCAATCAAGTACTTAGGCGACATGCTTTATCTCTTTGATGAAATAATTCCGGTTCATCATTTCAATCGCAAACTGATAGCAAGCATCGATATCCTCATTTTCCAGGCTAGGATACTGATATAATAATTCTTCCCGACTTGTGCCAGCGAACAAGAATTCAAGAACAGTCTGAACGGTGATCCGCATTCCGCGAATGACCGGACGGCCATTGCAAACATCAGGATTTACAGCAATTCTTTCGGTCAGGTAAGTTGTCATAGCTCAAAATTTAGCCAAAGATACGCATTATAAAGACAACGAATATTTTGGTAAATGCTTTCAAAATGAAAGGTCCGGATCATATAACCCGGACCTTCTTGCTTTATTTCCCGCTTTTCAGCCCTGATAGAAACTCAACCATATCCCTGATTTCCCTTTTGGACATGATTGTGCCCATGGGGGGCATACTGGATGGAACGTTGTCGCGTTTGGCGATCCTGGCGGTTGCGATTTTTAATGGTTCAGCTTCCGATGTTTTCAAAACCAGTTCGTGATCACTTTCCTGGCTGAGGATTCCGGCAGCGGATGTGCCGTCTTTTAATGTCAGCATAACCATTCCGAACCCAGGTGAAAGCCGCGCGCTTGGCTCGATCAGTGCCTGCAATATTTGCTCCCTTGACAGCACATTGCCAATGTTGGAAAGGTTAGGACCAACTTCACCGCCCTGACCGCCAATAGAATGGCAGCGCACACATTCAGCAGCTGAATTGGTCATAAAATATCTTCTTCCCAATTGCGCATTACCGCCAAAAAGCGCATCCTGATAATCAGCAACTGTCATTCCGGTTGTACGCAACGGAGCCAATTTTGCGATCAATGCGCTGGATTTGGTTGAATCAACCGCTTCCGAAAGATCCAATGCAAGGCTCTGCGGTAATTTCTTATCCGACATTTTACCGATCAGATCTTCAAAAATGCCTTCCGTTTTCGCGACGGGGATCGTGCCCAACACACGCAGCATCTGCTGTTGTTCCCTTACACTTCCTTTCTCAAAAATGCTTTTCGAAATATCGGTCAACGCTTCTTTTGACATATTTACGCTTCCTGCCATTCCCAATGCTGCCGTACGCACGTCCGCATCCGTATCGGTCATGCCGAGCTTCATTGCCGTTTCCATGTCCGAATATTTCAGTTCGTTCAACGCGACGAGCATTGCAGTTCTTACTTTCGCGTCCTTATGCGTGCTCAGGATTTTGGCCAATGCAGCATTGTTTTCAGACATTCCCAGATTCGTCACCATTTGCGCTGCGGCGATCAATGTGGCTGCGTCGTTATCATTTAGTAAGCCAGCAACAACTGGCTGTATTTTAGACTTCACAAGAGAAGGATCACGTTCTACAGCGCCCCTGTAACGACCGTCCACGCGATCCATCACCGATGGGCTCGCCCAGGTTCCTAACGCTGCCAATGCCTCAGTCCGAACGTCTTTGTCTACATCCGTTCTCTGTGCAAAAGCGATCAGATTATCCAATTGGTCATTTGTTCCAACTCTTAGAGAAGCATTGATAGCCCTTCTCAGTAACGGCTCAGAAGTGAATCTTTTCTCTTTTAAAAGTGCCGCTAATGCAGGAAGAGAAGCAGGAATTGACAAATCGTCATTGATTGCCCGGGCTGCCTCGGTCACAATGTATTCGTCTTTATCCTGCAAAAACACACTTATCTTCTCACTGCGCAATCTTCTTAAAACAAGCACTGCGGCAGTTCTAAGCGACTTATCAGGACTCGATGACAATGCTACGATCGGTTCAACTTCACCAATCCTTGATAATGCAAGCACGGCAGCATGTCTTAAATAAACATCCTGATCATTATTAACTTTAATCATAGCCAAAAGAGGCGCAACAGCTTGTTTATCAGCAATCCGGCCAAGCGCCTGCGCCCCGAAAAATTGCATTCTCGGATTTTTGGATGAAAGCATAGGGATCAACATGGGTCCCGCCTCGGCGATTTTGGCATCGCCAAGCACTTTTGCAGCTTGCACAGAAATTTCTTCATCCGAATCTTTCAGCAATGTCATCAACACATTCGCATAGGATTTGTCCTGGCGCGCCAGTTGTCCCATTCCCCAAATGCCGTGAATTCTTTCAAGCTGATTGCCCGTTTGCGCAATGGCTCTGCTCAACACCGCTGCGCCTTTTGCGCCACGCGTCGCCAACTCAAACTGTGCTTTCTGGCGGATACGCATATCCTGGTTGCCCAATAAGGTCAAAAGCATATCATCCGTTTGCTTTGTATAATCCAGCTGCATGAGTCGCTTGGTAACAGCGCGCAATTCTTTCAAGTCATTTTTGTCATCGGAGACATCCAGCTTCCAAACTCTTCCATAATTTTTTGTATCCCAACCATTGATCCAGTCAGCCACATATAATGCACCATCCGGTCCGAAGCGAATGCCCGTTGGCAGAATTCCGTTCAGAATATTTTTCTCACCATCCAAAACAAATGACGCACCCTTTGGTTTCAGACCAAATGCCCAGATCGGCGAACGCGCAGGGTTACCTACGAATTCAACCAGGAAGAATTTGTTTTTCCAAGCCGATCCCAATGCTGTTCCAGGGTTGTATTGCATACCCGTCGGACCATTATGGAAATTTTGAATAGGCGGGATAATGTATGCCGCCTGGCCATCCCAACGCGGTTTATACAATTGTTCATCCATCCAAACCTTGTAACTATTGTTCTTCGGATCCGTATATTTTCCGTATTGCCAGTTGGATCTCCAACCTGCATCCGAACCTTCCACAACATGGACTAACCGCTCGCTCTCACCGGGATGGTCACCGTCATTATCCGAGCTGATCAGGTTACCGTATTCATCAAAAACAAACTCGTGCGTGTTTCTCAGACCATGCGCAAAAACCTCAAAATCGCTTCCATCAGGATTGGAACGTGCGATGATGCCTGAGTTTGGATGCTCGTGTTTTACGCCTTCGGCTGTGGTAATGTTGGCTCCAATGTCCCCGATGTTCCAATAGATTTTGCCGTCCGGTCCTTCGATCGGGTTAGACATGCCGTGGCCGCCAAAACCGATATGGACGCCATAACCGTGGCTAATGGAGGTTTTTTGATCCAAAACCCCGTCACCATTTGTGTCCGTCAGTCGCCAAAGATCCGGTGCAATGGCAACAAATGCATCTTTTGCGCGGATGAGCACCCCGCCGGCAACGTCTGAAACTTCTTCAAAGAAATCATCCAGAATACGCATGGAAACATCTGCAATGCCATCGTTATCAGTGTCTTCAATGCGCCAAACCTCGTCTTTCTCTACGGCAAGGTCTTTCCAGTCATGGCTTCCGTCGCCATTCAGATCTTTTAACCAGCTGTTTTCCTTGCTTTTTTCAGGTGCAAAAGTGCTGCGAAGGAAAGCGCGGCGCTCTTCCACGGTTTGCAAAGCAATAGAAGCAGTCATCCAGTTCCGGTGACCGCGAATGTCGAATTCTGAATTTTTCTGACGGTTTGTCCGGTTTAGGTAAACCCTTCCCTGATCATCAACCGAGATAGCAACCGGGTCCGGCGCCAGTGAATCTGATGCCCAAAGATCGAGTTTGAGGCCGTCAGCAAGCTTAACGACCGTTTTGTCACGGATTTTTTTGGCGCGCGCCTTACCCGTCGCGGCATCTTCTTTAATGACGACCGCCGTGCTGTTTGTCTTCGATGTAGCGCCAGTTTTACCACCAGTCGGCGACATTTTCATACAAGACACCACCACAACACCCGTGGCAGCCAGAAGAATTAAAGGTTTTCGTAAATGTTTTTTGGAAATCATTGAGGCAGTTCCTTGTTCAGGATTTAGTTATAATCTTGGTTGGTCAGAATGAAAGAAATTTAAAGAGGCTTTTTCGGGGCCATTATACTGACAAAAACGCATTCAATACAATATTAAAACAATTCGTGTTGCACGCTTATGTGCCCATGTGTATTATTTGGAATAATTTTTTCATAACATGCAGTTCATTACCCTTTTTTTAAAAAACATATCTTGAATGGCTATCCAGGTTTTAATAACGTTAGTGCTTGTTTTGTTGAATGGTTTTTTCGTGGCTGCGGAGTTTGCGATTGTGAAAATCAGGGCTTCGCAATTGGAGCAAAAGGCGCAGGAGGGGAATCCAATGGCCATTCTATCAAAAAAAATCGTTGCTAACCTGGATGGATATCTGGCTGCTACACAATTCGGAATAACGCTGGCAAGTCTTGGTTTAGGTTGGATAGGGGAGCCGGTCGTTTCCAAAATACTGATTGGCGGAATGGAACTGGTGGGCATTTCACTGGATCCTGAGCTTGCGCATCAGATCGCATTACCAGCCGCATTTGCCATTATAACAGTCCTGCACATTGTTTTCGGTGAGCTGGCGCCTAAATCTATCGCCATACAACGCCCGGAAGCCACTACTTTGTTTTTATCCTATCCACTACATGGCTTCTACATCGTTTTCAGGCCGGTTGTCTGGATGTTGAATGGCATTGCCAATTTTATTCTCAAAGGCGTTGGCATCACGCCTTCGCACGGTAGCGAAGTGCATAGCAGCGATGAGTTACGCTATCTGGTTCAGCAGCAGAAAGATAGCGGGATGATCGAAGCAGCGGATTATGATCTGATCAAAAACGCATTCAACTTTTCGGAGCGGATCGCCAAGCAGATAATGATCCCGCGGCCACAGGTTTTTGGTATCGATATCAACGATTTCGATGAGGCGAAACTTGAAAAAGTCATTGAAGAAGGCTATTCAAGAATCCCGGTTTACGAGGATACATTGGACCAGATTGTGGGCGTACTGCATTTGAAAGATCTGCTTTTGAAAATGCGTCAGGGCAAGGAAATAGTGCTTACTGAGCTGATCCGGCCCATCTCGACGGTCCACGAATCAAAGCCGATCGGCGCATTGCTGCGTGATTTTCAGCTTAGCAGACAGCAAATGGCTGTGATCATTGATGAATATGGCGGCGTTGATGGGATTGTGACGATGGAAGATATTCTGGAAGAGCTGGTTGGGGAAATTCAGGATGAGTATGACAATGAGATTCCCATAGTGAAGAACGAAAGCGACAATACATATACAGTATTGGGTTCAGCGTCGATCACGGATATTAATGACAAACTTCCCCACGATATTTCTAAGGAGAGTGATTACGAAACGCTGGCCGGTTATCTGATCTATAAATTTGGCAGGATTCCAGCAGTGGGCGAAAAACTTAAAACGAAACATTTTGAGTTTACCATTCTTAAAAAACATCGCGCAACCATATCGCAAGTAAAAATTACAGTGTTCGATGACTGATTATTTATAGGAGAAGATTCGAAAAAGTTTAAATCGACGACATGATGAGACAGCCCTGTATAAGTTTGATTATATTCTTTTTTATAGCCTTTATTCCTGCTTTCGCTCAAACCAAAAAGAAAGATTCTTTCCCTACTTACGAGCAAATCCGAGGGAACAAATCAGAAATATACGATTTCGTAGCGCCACAGAGCATCAATGCCAACCCAGTTTCCGCAATTCCTGAAACCGGTAAATACAATCTAATCAGGCGCACCAATGTCACCGAGCATAGGTTTGACGTTTTCGGTTATCCCAAAGACAGCGTTACCTATATTTTGAACGGCAGAAAGGAAAAAAACGCGAAACGCGCAGAAACGGAGCTCAAAACAAAAAGCAGTAATATCACTAACATTTCAATAGGCGCGGTGGATGAGAAGGGGAGAAGGGTGGTTCGGATTGATTATGAGGTGAAGTAGTTTCCGGCTTATCAGCCTGAGCGTACCGGGCCGCCGGGCGGTCGAGGGCCCTGTCAGCCTGAGCGTACCGGGCCGCCGGGCGGTCGAAGGCCCTGTCAGCCTGAGCGGAGTCGAAGGCGCGCTACTCCTGGGGTACGCGGCGTCGGCGACGCGCCCGGGGGCAGGGGGTGG
>NZ_JAKFFT010000009.1 GCF_021502655.1 Dyadobacter sp. CY347 | reverse complement strand
TCGAAGGCGCGCTACTCCTGGGTAACGCGCCTTCGACCGCCCGGCGGCCCGGTCCGCTCAGGCTGACATGTGCTTTAACAAGCTGACAGGCTGCACAGCCTAAACAGCCCGATTCATCCTACATCAAAACCCATATCTCAAACCAAGCTGGATTTGGTAAGGGTTGCCGTTTAGGGTGGATACACCTGTTCCGGCGCTCATGGTGTAGACGTATTGTTCTTTTGCGCGGTCGAAGCTTTTGATTGCGTAGAGGTTTTGCTTACCCAGGTTTTTACCTACACCCCAATCATGGTTCAAAAGATTGGCGACGTTGAAAACATCTACTGAAGCCTCCAATCCGTGGCCGTCAAACAGTTTGAAACGTTTCGCAAGACGCAGGTCAAATACTCCGTAGAAATCGTTGATACCACCATTGCGCTCAGCCATTTTGCCCATATCTCTTTTGATATAATCCTTAATGCTCTGCTCTGCTTCCGGGTTGTCAAGAATCGTCTGGATTCCTTTGCGGATATATTCAGGCGTTTCAGGGCTGTTCGGATTGTAAATGTAGGCCAGGTCATTCGACGATACGAAGTCACCGTTCATGTTACCGCTTACTGCCATTGAGTAACGCGTTCCGCCGATCCCTGAGTAACGCAAGCCGATGGTGACACCGTAAATACTAGGCGCTGTTCCGTAGAATACGATTTTGCTGCGGAACTGGTTGTTGGCGTAAGCCATTTTGCTCAAATCACGCGGATCGTCAGCAACCATCAGGTCAAGTGTTGCCGTGTTGGCCACGTTTCCGTTGTAGGAAGTGTTATCCTTTGCATCATTCCATGTGTAAGAAGCCGTAATCTGACCGTCTTTGAAGTAACGATACGTTCCGTCGATCACCACAGCATATTGGTTTTTCTTTCCATCGCTGGTCAATTCAAGCACGCGGCCCACGTTCTTCGTTTTACGACTGTTCAACCAGTTTGTTGCCCCATTTTTTTCGGTAATGCTTTCAGCAGGCACATATACGCCGCGGTTGGCTTCTGCCGTAATGCGGAAGAATGGATCTTGCACCATGTTGCGGTCAACATACATATAGTTGTTGCGCGCCCATGAAGCATATCCGCTCACGCCCACACGAAGACGGTCGCTAAAAAAGTGGTTGTAAGAGAAGTTGGTTTTATACACAACCGGGATTTTCGCGTCTTTGCTGTTTGTATTGATAGTTACCAATCTTTCAATGCCAGGAATGTTGAAAAGCTCTGCGCCTGGTGCTGTTGAAGGATCTGCGCGGTAGCCTGGGAAGTTTGGTTTTGGAACCAGGTTACCCTGGATTTCCACAGAAGCAACCCTTGTTCCGTCAAATAACATGTTGTTGATCATCGAGTAAGGGTTCAAAGCTGAGCCAAATACACCCGCACCAAAGCGAACGATATCTTTGCTCTGCTCATTCACATCCCACGTAAATTGCACGCGTGGCTGCAATTGCGTTGTATTGATCACATTGTCCGTACGCAAGCCCAGTTCATCGAAAACCACCTGGCTGAAATTCGCTTTGTTCAGATATTGTGTGTTGTCCAAACGCAAACCCGCCATCATTTCAAGACCAAGCGCCAGCTTTGTATCCATTTGCGCATAAACACCTGTGCTCAAAGAATTTACAACATTGCTAGGGTCTTCCAGCAGGTTGATTTCCCTTGCATAACGGTAAGGTGTCTGGTTCGCGAAGTTTTCCAGACCTGTGAAGTAAAAGCGTCCGTTCATCTCGCTACCATAACGCGACTTCATGCGGTTGTACATCAGGTCCAGACCGAAAGTGAAATTGATCTTTCCTGTGCTGTAATAAAAGTTATCAACCAGTTGAACCACAGTTCCTTTGAACCATTCAGGTGAGAAACGCTGGCCACCGATCTGGATGGAAGTGTTGTAATTATTTGTTCCTGAAACAGATTGCACGTTTTCAACAATGGCACGGGGAATCCCGTCCGAAGGAAGTTCAGAGCTAGGAATAATTGCCTGATCTTCGTAAAAATGCTGCAATTTCAGTTCATTCGTAATTTTTGGATTGATAATCGTGCGCAGTGACGCCATGATGCTGTTATCGAATCTTTTGCGGTCGATGTAGGATTCATAAGCATTGATATTGCTGTTGTCACCTTCCGAAAGTGCGTCGTTTTCGATCACCATGTTGTTACGCAAGGTCAAAAGGTTCTTTGAATTCAGCTGCCAGTCGATCTTGGCAAAAATAGCATCCGTTCCTTTTTTCTTTCCAAAAGCACCAAACTGAGGGTTGTTTGAAACACCATATTTACTTCTGGCGATGTCCGTAAACTGATCCAATGTCGCTTGCGTTACTTTATTTGCAGCTTCGTCAGCCGGCGACTGAATGTTTGCAATGTATAGCGGACGTGAGTCAGCCTGATGGTCCCACGCTACGAAGAAATGCGCTTTGTCTTTCTTGATCGCTCCTCCCAAAGATGCACCATACTGATAGGTAGAGAAATCCTGCACTCTTTTGTTTCCTCTCAAATCATAACCACTTGAAAGCCAGTCTGTACGCATAAATGTAAATGCGCTTCCTGAGAGCTTGTTCGTTCCTGACTTGGTCACCGTACTGATTGTACCACCACCTGAACGGCCCATTGTTACATCGTATTCGTTGGTAACCACCTTAAACTCGCGGATCGCTTCCATAGAAATGGAATAGGCACCCTGTGTCGAGCCGCCCGCAATTGTTCCTCGTGAGGTCATACCATCCAATGTGTAGTTGGTAGAAGAGGCAAGTTGTCCACCTAAACTGCTCCCGTTGCTCAAAGGCGAAAGGTCGATCAGCGAGGTAAAGTTCCGGCCGTTAACAGGCAATTTGGCGATGTCTTTGGCTGTGATCGGTGTAGAAGAGCCTAGTGTTACCACTGTGTTTTTCAATGAGTTGGCCTTAATATCAACAGCTTGCAATTCAGTAGCGCTGTTTTCCATCGCAAAATTCAGCCTCAGCTGATCGCCCTGGTTCAAGGCGTATCCTGTTTTCTTTTGTTCTCCAAAACCAATAAAAGAAACTGTGATGGAGTAAGGCGAACCAAGCGGCAATTGCTTGATAATGTAATCGCCATTCATGTCTGTAACTGTACCCGCCTGGAAACCAGTGGATTCGTTTCTGACCAAGACGGTCGCGCCCGGGATCGGGCCTGCATTCACTTCGGAGACTTTCCCAATGATGGTTGCTTCATTGCCCTGCGCAAATAAGGTGGCCGAGCAGAAGACCATTGCGAATGCCACAATAAGTCCGGTAATTAATCGATTCATTTTTTGTGAGTTAATTGAGTAATAGTTGTGATTGGATAAAATGTGCCTCGTCAGGGCAGGGAGGTTTAACGCCCGCAAAAGTAGACAGGCAATGTTAAGGCTGTGTTAACGGTGGATTAACCAATAATTAACCTTCTCGGGGCTGCGAAATATGAGGATACAAACAATGTTGCACCGGCTGGCGGCATAGTTATTTGATGGCAGGACATCATCACCTAACCGACATATCACCATGCAGACTATTAGTTTTCTTTCGCTGCTGCTCTTGTTTTCTGTTTTAAAAACCCATACAAATGCGCAGGAAATTCCAAAATATGTAAAAGTGCCAACGGGCTTTCTGATGGTCCTCCGGCAGGGCGATGATGTTTTTGCTGAGCTGGAAAAGTTAGCCGTAAAGGAAAAGATCCCATCCGCAAACCTGAGCGGCATGGGTTTCGTCAATGTAAAATTCGGCTTCTTTAATTTCGACACGAAGGAATACGATCCAAAGGAATTCAAGAAAGTTGAGCTGGCCTCCATGAGCGGCACAATCGCCTGGAAAGACGGAAAACCGTCCCTGCATTGTCACGGAACAGTCACGGGAAAAGACTTCACCGCCCATGGCGGCCATATGCTCGCCGCCACAGTAAGCACCGGCTCTGTGGAAATCATTGTAACCGTTCACGACAAAAAGTTGGAACGGGTCACCGAACAGCCGTTGGGTGCGAATGTGCTTAGTTTGGAATAAATAGACAAGCTGATTTCGTTTCGTTTATTTCGTTTAGCGTATTTGTTAAAACTTACTCACGACATGGAAAATGTATTGGAAAGGCCAACACAACGGGAACAGCAAATGGCAAGCGAATCGGTTGCAAATTTTAAGTCGGCTGTCTTCGGGCGAACCTCAGATAGTGTCAACATTAGTATTCAGGAAAGCGGGGAGTCCTTTGCAATTCCTAGGAAAGCGCTTGAATTCCTGTCTAATATCCTCTCTGTCATGGCGGAGGGGAAAGCAATTTCGCTGATTCCTTCCGAGTCTGAGCTGAGTACCCAACAGGCAGCAGATATGTTAAATGTGTCCCGTCCTCACATTGTCAAGATGCTTGAAGACGGCGTGATCCCTTTTAAAAAGGCAGGAAGTCATCGGAGGATTTTACTGGAAGATCTGATGAAATATGCTGGTCAGCAAAAAGCCATAACCAAGAGAAACCTGAAAATGCTCGCAAAGCAAGCACAAGACCTAAGTCTTGGGTACGAATGATCCATTCTGCAAGGTTCATCGCGATTCTCAACGCTTGTGTTTTATATCCAGCGCCAATACGTGATTTGCTGTTAAACCGACCGGACATTCTTGCGGCGCAATTGAAAAAGACCACTGCTGCAATGCAGATGTAATAGTTACAGCAAATTTGAAGGATTTCCCAAATCACTATTTGAAACAATTTGACATTGAAGCGCAGCATCCGGAACTTTTTATTACAAATTTGATAGAGCTGAATCCGGAAAGTGCCGTGACAGCCTTCCGAAATCAATTAGCCAATTTGCGAAACCCGACTTCTCAATTACTCCCCCAACCGCGGCAGGGCCTTCCACCAAGCTAGTAACTTCTGACTTAGTTCGTCCCGCTTTTTAATGTTGCCGGATGCCAGGTTGTTGGTTTCGGATGGGTCTTTGTCTAGGTTGTAGAGTTCCGCGTTGGTGCCGTCGTGATTCATGAGCAGTTTCCATTGTCTCGATCTTATGGCTAGTTGCGAGCTTTTGTCGGCGCCTTTGGGGTAGGCGTAGGCAATGTTGTTTCGACCGTATTCCCAGAACATTTCATTTTTTCGTGAGGAAGGTTTGCCCAGCAAGACTGCGGAACGATCTAGGCCGTCGCTTTTGTAATTGGCGGGTAATGCTATTCCGGATAGTTTGGATAAGGTCGGGAGCAGATCGGTTGCATGTAGTTCGGAACGTTCATCTGTTTTTCCGGTGGGAATGTGGCCGGGCCAGGTGACGATGAAAGGCATCCGGATGCCGCCTTCATAGAGCGAAAGTTTGGAACCGCGGAACTGGCCACTTCGGGAACCGTTGCTTCGGGAGTCGTCGCTTCGGGAGCCTTTGAATGTTGGCAGCGCGCCGTTGTCGCTGGTGAAGATGATGATCGTATTGTCGAACAGACCACGCTCTTTCAGTCCGTCGATGAGGCGGCCGATCTGCATGTCGTATTCTTTGAGGACGCGTTTGAAAGCGGCTTCCGACTGCGGTTTTAAGGGTTCATCACCAGCTTCCAGCTCAGGCACCCAAGGTGTGTGGACTTCGTCGGGCCATAAATTTACGAAACAGGGCTGGTCCTTGTGCCGGCTCATGAAATCCAATGTTTTATCAACGAAATAGGAGGTGCGGTTCCATCGTTTAATGCTGTCTTTGTCGGACCAGATCCAGTTTGTGGCGGTCAGTAAGGGGTCGGGTTCAGGGCTTTCGTAGGTGCTTGCGTGCTCGTCTATTCCGTATTGTGCAAACTTCGGGGCGTCTGTAACGTCCCTGCCGCCGCCCATGTGCCACTTCCCAAAATGCCCCGTCGCATAACCCGAACTTTTGAAAAAGCGGGCAATTGAAGGCGCCTCGGGATTCAGAAAGTCAGCTTGTTCAGCGTCTTTGTTATGGCTTTTCTTATCAAGAAACGTTACGAAATTCCATTTTCCGGGATACATTCCAGTAAGGATGCTGGCACGTGAAGGCGAACAAATGGGCGCTCCTGCGTAATAGTTTGTCAATTTCAAACCGCTTGCAGCGAGTTTGTCGATGTTTGGAGTAGGGACCATACTGCCTTCAAAGACCCCTACGTCGCCCACGCCCATATCGTCAGTCAAAATAATGATTACATTGGGTCTTGACTTGGGGTGTTCAGAATTCTTACGCTGGGCAAAGACGGGCAAGAATTGGAATAACAACCAAAATCCTGCTGATACTTTGATAAGGTTTATTCTTTTCATCACCGTTAACCGTTAATCTTTGAGCCAGCCCTGCGGCTTGGCAATAAATAAAAGGAATTCGCATGAGATCCGTGCGTGATCCTGCACATATATAGCACGTTAATGCTTGGCGATAAGGGATAAGCAATCAACGAATAAGACAAATAAAATTATTATTCTATAAATTCGATAGAGATTAGATATTTAATCTCTTTTTAATAAATTTGCAAAAGAATTGTAAGCCACTATCACGCTTACACCCTTGGACAAGTGATTTAACCAAATTAAATTTTTAAAACAGCCCATGAAAAAGAATATTATCCAATTGAATGTTCGGAAAAGTGCCGTGTAATTTTACAAAACTTAATGTTACCTCTCTTATTAAAATACAATTCATGAAAACACGATTTCTATATCTATTTTTTCTAACATTTCTCGCAATGGGAACTGTCGTTGCCCAGCAAAGGGTCATCACCGGGATCATCAGGGATGCGAATGATGGCTCACCGCTTCCCGGTGCTTCGGTGGCTGTAAAAGGAACTTCTTCCGGGACACTTTCGGATGCGGACGGCGCTTTTAGTTTAAGTGTCAGCGACGACGCATCTATCCTTGTCGTTTCATTCATTGGTTATCTGGCTCAGGATGTGGCGATTGCCAATGGCGATAAAATTGCCGTGGCACTGAAAGCCGACACTAAAATCCTGAACGAAGTGGTGGTAACCGCCCTTGGGATCTCGCGCGAAAAGCGGGCACTGGGTTATGCTGTACAAGAAGTGAAAGGCGAAGCATTGCAAACGCGTCCTACCAACGCATTAAGCGCACTTTCTGGTAAAGTGGCTGGTTTGCAAGTGGTTACATCGGGTGGGAATATGGGCGGTTCGTCACGTGTGCTTTTGCGCGGGGTGAATTCGATCTCAGGAAACAACCAGCCATTATATGTCATCGATGGAACGCCAATCGACAATGCGGATCTGAACAGCGCTGCGACGAGCTCAGGCAGTGGAGGAAAAGATGTTGGTAACATGATCCAGGACCTTAACCCGGATGATATCGAGAACATTTCGGTGCTGAAAGGGCCGTCTGCGGCTGCGCTTTATGGAACCAGGGCGGCAAACGGCGTCATTCTGATCACAACTAAAAAAGGAAAAGAGAACAGCAAGGTGAACATCGCGCTGAACACAGGCATTGAATTCGAGCAGATCGTGCGGCTGCCTAAGCGCCAAAAATTGTATGGCGGCGGCTTTTCAAGCACATTTCAACAGGCAAACATTGATGGCAAAGATTACAACATTGCCGAATATGCCGTAGATGAAAGCTGGGGCCCGAAACTGGATGGAACGCCGGTGCTGCATTGGTATAACCTTGACCCTGAAAATACGGCGGACTACCTGAACCCGCAGCCATGGAGTTATCCCAAAAATGATGTTCACACATTTTTTGAAACGGGAGTTGCCAATACAAACAGCCTTTCTGTGAGCGGCGGAAACGCGAACTCGACTTACAGGCTTTCGTATACCAATAAAAATGTAAAAGGAACCGTCCCGAATTCTTCACTGAAAAGAAACTCGATCAACTTTTCGGGTTCGACGCAGCTGGGTAAGTTGAAGGTTTACAACAATTTTAATTATATCAAAAATCAATCGACGGGCCGGCCATGGACGGGTGCTACGAACCGGAACATTATCCTCGAAGCATTCCAGTGGGGCGCTGTGCAGGTGGATTACGAGAAGCTGAAAAACTACAAAAGAGCCGACGGAACGCAGATCCTGTGGAACCGGAGCGGCTATCAGAACACGCCTGCCGGAGAAGCTGCCAAGTTTATCGATAACCCTTACTGGTCGGCGTACGAAAGTTATCTGGATGAAAACCGCGACCGCTTTTATGGCAATGTGGGTTTAGTTTACGACGTAAACAGCTGGCTGAAAGTGAGCGGAAAAGTGAATGCGGATGTTTATAATTACCAATATCAGGACCGCATCGCCGTCTATTCCCGTACCCAATCGCAGTATCAGGAATACATGAATAATTTCAGTGAATTCAACTACGAGTTGCTGGCTTCTGCCAACAAAAGCTGGGGCGATATTTCATTGAATGTGAACGCCGGGGGGAATATTATGAGCCAGAAACGCCGCGTGAGCGATGCCGTAACACAAGGCGGATTGATCATTCCTGAATATTATAATCTCAAAAACGCAAGCTCTGTTTTGATCAATTCCAATGCTTACCGCAAGCAGATCAACTCGCTTTTCGCCAGCTTTTCTTTGGGTTGGAAAAGTCTGCTTTTTGTAGATGGAACATTGCGTAACGACTGGTCTTCCACATTGCCCGTTGCTAAAAACTCTTTTGCATATCCTTCATTAACAACCAGTTTGATCCTTAGCGAGCTGAACGGCGTTGAAGATTGGACTTGGCTTGATTTTGCAAAAGTTCGCTTGGGATGGGCCCAGGTTGGTAATGACACGGACCCATATCAGTTGCAGCGTGCTTACGAAGCTTCGCAGTCATTTGATGGATTGGCGTCTTACAAACTACCTACGCAGCTCAATAACCAGGCTTTGAAACCGGAGATCACAAGCTCGTGGGAAACAGGTTTGAGCATTCAGGCATTTAAGAACAGGGTAGGGGTGGACGTAACTTATTATGACAATGTAAGTCGCAACCAGATCATCAATATTCCCGTTTCTTCGGCATTCGGGTATGATTCCAAGGTGATTAATGCGGGCAAGATCAATAACAAAGGTGTGGAAGTGACATTGACGGGAACACCCATCCGCCAGAATGGTTTTGAATGGAATTCGAGCCTGAACTGGTCGCGCAACCGCAACAAGGTGATTTCACTTGCGCCGGGCGTGAATACATTCCAGCTGGCAAACAGCCTGGTCACATTGGTTGCACGTGAAGGCCAGCCTTATGGACAGATTTTAGGCAATGATTTTATCTATGCAGCCGATGGCCAGAAGGTGATCAAGGCAGACGGAACTTACGACCGCGGTCAGCAACTGACGCCGCTGGGGAGTGTTTTGCCAAAATATCTGTTCGGTTTCCAAAACAGCTTTACTTACAAAAACTTTAACCTGGGCTTCCTGTTGGATGGCCGCGTGGGTGGAAAATTCTTCTCGCAAACCTATAAAGTGGGTATGTATGCTGGTGTGTTGGACAAAACCGCTGCCAACAATGTGCGTGAAACCGGCGTAGTGCTTGACGGTGTGAAAGGAACAGTTAAATACAATGCAGACGGCTCGTACGAGGTTACAAACACATCGCAAAACGACACACGCATCACGGCACAAGCATGGGCGCGCGGCGAATACAGCGGCCCGACGCCTCAGACGATCTTCGATGCGACGTTTGTAAAGTTGAGAGAGGTAACATTCGGTTACAGCCTGCCATTGGCAAACAAAACCGTGAAATCAATCTATTTCGGCCTTTATGGACGTAACCTGGCCAACATTTACACAGCCAGCAAATACATTGATCCTGAGTTTACAAGCAGCGGAGGAAACATTCAGGGCCTTGAAGGCGGAAGCATTCCGGTGCCCGCAACTTACGGTCTGAACGTGAATGTGAAATTTTAATTTAAAGTTTTAAAAGAGAAGACCATGCAAAAGTCCATATATCAAAAAAGCCTGATTCCCCTCGCCATCGGTGCGCTTGCATTCCTTGCTTCATGCAGCGACAACCATTTTGAGGAAATAAATGAAGATCCGAACCGTCCGGGTAACGCAACGACGACAACGATCTTGCTATCGGCTGAAAAACAGCTTATTGACAACATTCGGAATGAAAACAGCTCCCTGCGCGGCACCCAGCTGTTCGCTCAGTATTACAGTCAGAATATTTACAGTGACCAGTCGCGTTACGACATTCCGCGTTCTTATTCAGACACATATTGGAGCAATGCTTACAAAGCGCTCAATAACCTGAACGAGATCATTATCCTGAACACCGATCCTGCTAAAAAAGATGTTGCGGCAGCCGGTGTTGCGGGTACGAATGCAAACCAGATCGCTATTGCGCGGATCCTGAAAGCCTACGCTTTTCAAGGCCTTACCGACGTTTTCGGGAATGTTCCTTACCAGTCGTATGGCAATCAGGACCCTGAATTTCAGGCTTTGCAGCAAACGCCAGAAAACCTGAGTCCGGGCTATGCAAGCCAGCAAAAGATCTATCAGGACATTCTGAACGAGTTGAAAGCGGCAGGGGATACTTTGATCAAATACAAAACGGCCAACACCTTTGGTAACTATGATGTGATTTACAAAGGTAAAAATGAGCTGTGGGCAAAATTTGCAAATTCACTCCGGTTGCGCATCGCAACCCGCATCCGGACCAAGCTTCCGGCAGAATCGAACGCGCATTTTGAGGATGCACTGGCCAAAGGAGTTTTTACATCCAATGCAGACAATGCTGTGTTCAAATATCAGGCATTGGCACCCAACGAAGCGCCGCTTTACCGCGCAACGGTAACTGCGAACAGAAAGGACTTTGCCGTTTCTCACGTGCTTATCAATGTGCTGAAAGGTGAGCTGGGAACTGTGAAAGTGCAGGACCCGAGACTGCCGATCTACGCCACTAAGAATGCGGCGGGTGAATATGTAGGCCAGCCTTATGGTTTGCCGGTTGCGGCAGCAGGCTTGCTTACGGCCACAGATGTGAGCCTTCCGGGAGCGGCCGTTAATGCAGCGGGTTATGGTGAAGTTTTGCAGGAGTATGCTGAGGTTTCTTTCCTTATTTCGGAATATAAAAATTGGGACCAGCAGGCGTATATCAATGGTGTTACGGCTTCTTTGCAGAAATGGGGAGTTGCTCCGGCTGACATTACAGCATATGTTGCAGCGCTTCCGAAAGCAGATAAGGCTAATGTTTTGAATCAAAAATATCTCGCACTATACACCCAGGGCGATGAAGCATGGAGCGAGATACGCCGCACGGGCTATCCCACATTCCTGGTAAAATCCGGCGACGTGGTCTGGCGCAGGACTGCCAATGGCCAAACAACGGATTACAAATTCCAGCCATTGTTCGGTGAAGGAGTGCCATTGCGGTTGTATTACCCGCCGAAAGAACAAAGTGTAAACCTCGCCAATTACCAGAATGCCGTGAAAGCACAGGGAAATGATGACATTACCACGTCTCTTTGGTGGAATAAATAAAGCAGAATAGGATTAAAAAAACGCAATGGTGGCTTTGCAAGGCTCCCGTTGCGTTTTTTTTTAACTTTTTTATTACCCTACCAATTCTATATAGTTTATGTTTTTATATATTTGTGGCCAAACTAATCAAACTCCTTTATGCATTCAGTTATCCTAAGAAAGGGCGCTTATTGTTGGCGGTACGCAGTTGCCTTACAAACAGGAGGTTGCTTTTCAACTTTCTGACTCCCATTTAAACCAGACAACCATTATATCGCTAATTGCAGTAAGCATGAAAAATTATTTCAAGTCAGCCATTTTAACAATTGCCTTTCT
Source organism: Dyadobacter sp. CY347 (assembly GCF_021502655.1). Taxonomy (GTDB): domain Bacteria; phylum Bacteroidota; class Bacteroidia; order Cytophagales; family Spirosomataceae; genus Dyadobacter. The sequence continues at coordinate 489,348 of NZ_JAKFFT010000009.1, read as the reverse complement.
ATTTCCCCTCTATTTATTTGCGCAGGATGCCACCGTTAATGCTACGGTAACCGGGAAAATCCTGGATGCCGGCACGAGCGAACCGCTTATCGGGGCCACAGTGACCATTAAAGGAACAACCAACGGGGATGTTACGGATGCCAATGGTGAATTCAGCCTGGTTACCGGCCAGATCCTGCCGTTTACCTTGATCGTAACGTATGTTGGTTATGTAAAAAAAGAAGTCCTCATTAACGACAGCAAAGTCGAGATAAGACTGGATCAGAATAACACGCAGCTTGACGACGTGGTGATTTCCTCCCGTCGCCGTCAGGAATCTGCTCAGGAAGTGCCCATTCCGATTTCGGTGATTGGTGGGACAAGGGCTGAGGATGCAGGTGCATTCAATGTGAACCGTTTGAAAGAACTCGTTCCAACCGTTCAGCTTTATGCATCCAATGCAAGAAATACCACATTGAACATCCGCGGATTGGGTTCAACCTACGGACTTACCAATGATGGGATTGACCCGGGCGTGGGTTTTTATGTAGATGGAGTTTACTATGCCCGTCCGGCCGCCACAGCATTGGATTTTATTGACATTGAGCGCGTTGAAGTTTTGCGCGGACCACAGGGAACGTTGTTCGGTAAAAACACAACCGCAGGTGCATTCAACATTACAACGCGCGCCGCGAGCTTCACAACCGGCGCCAACCTGGAAATGAGCTATGGTAACCTGGGATATATTCAGGCAAAAGCTTCGGTAACGGGTCCTTTGAGCAAAAAACTCGCTGCACGGGTTTCATTCACCGGAACACAGCGCAACGGCACGTTCTTTAATGAGCATACCCAATTGCCGATCAATGACATTAACAACATTGGGGTAAGGGGACAGCTGCTTTACACGCCTTCCGAAAAGGTGAACATTACAGTGATCGGGGATATTTCGGATCAAAAACCGACGGGTTACGGCTGGCCGGTGGCTGGTGTGGTTACGACCAAAAGAGCTGGTTACCGTCAATTCAACAGCATTATCGCCGATTTGGGATACACCATTCCTTACAAAAGCGCTTTCGAACGCAGACTGGACCTGGACACGCCTTCCAAAGCGGACAACCAGTTGGGCGGTGTTTCTGTGAATGCAGATATAAAGATCGGAAACGGAACATTAACATCTACTTCGGCGTGGCGTTACTGGAAATGGACGCCTTTGAATGACCGGGATTACATTGGACTGCCTGTATTTACAATTTCTTCGGGTAACTCGGCACACGATCAATGGTCGCAGGAACTGCGTTATTCAGGGAAGATTTCCCCTAAGTTGAGCGGTGTGATCGGCGTGTTCGGACTTTGGCAGGATTTAACTTCTGACCCGGTTCAAACGGAGGAAGCCGGTTCGGCACAATGGCGCTTCGCACAAAGCTCTACCAGCCCTCTTTGGCAAACGCCGGGCCTGTTTGATAACTTTGGTATCAGAACAACAAATCGCATCAAGAGTACCAGTTTGGCAGTTTTCGCACAGGCTGACTGGGCTGTGGCCGAGAAGTTTCACATTCTCCCAGGGGTGCGCTACAATTATGATAAAAAAGTGGTGGATTACAGCCGCGTTGCTTACGGAGGCCTGCAAACAACGGATTCGGAATTGTTGAAATTGAAAAACGGCGTTTACAGCGATCAGGCTTTCAATACGGACTATGCTGAGGGGAATTTCTCTGGCCAGTTGTCGCTTCAATACAGAGCAAGCACGCGGTTCAATGCATATGCCACTTACTCGGTTGGTTTTAAGCCTATTGGTGTGAATGTGGGCGGTCTGCCAACGGCAAACGGAGCAGTTTTGCTGGATCTGGCCAAAGTGAAACCAGAGTTTGTTGAGCATAAGGAATTCGGTATCAAAACAAAACCATCAGGAAACTCGGTACTGAACCTTACGTTCTTCCGCTCCGACATTGATGACTTCCAAACGCAGGTGCAAACGCCGGAACCAGGTGTAAACCGCGGTTACCTGGCCAATGCTGAAAATGTACGCGTGCAGGGAGCCGAATTGGACGGTAACATTCGTTTGGGTGCATTGACATTAAATGCTGCAGTTGCTTACACCGATGGTAAATATGTGAAATTCACCAACGCACCTGTTCCTTTGGAGGAAGTAGGAGGGCCGCAGGCTTTCAAGGATGTTTCTGGCGGACGTCTGCCGGGTATTTCCAAATGGTCGGGTTCAGTAGGTGGCGAAGTGGTCGCGAAAGGGAAACTGATCGGATTGAAAGGAAATTACTTCCTGAGTGTGGATGAATATTATCGTTCGGAATTTTCTTCCAGCCCATCACCATCGCAATATCTGAACATTGATGGTTACGGCCTTACAAATGCACGAGTGGGTTTCAGAGCTTCCAACGGCATCACATTCTTCGCTTGGGGACGTAACTTGTTTAACAAAAATTACTACGAACAATTGCTTGCGGCGCCGGGAAGTTACGGACAATACGCCGGGATCGTTGGGGATCAGAGAACTTACGGGGTAACGTTGAGATATTCTTTGTAGAAAATCAGGTTAAGGTTCATCATGTAAAAGAGAAGCCGTGTGATGCGGCTTCTCTTTTTGTATAATGGCCTCTATTTTTTTATTAAAATGTAAAACCAATGGCCATTTTGGAGGACAGAAACGGCTTCGATGCGCCCTCATAATGATAACCTTGAAGGAATTGTTTACCATAATGGACAGAGCCATTGATGTACATTGTTTTGAAAAGCCTTTGCTGATATCCGAGATGCAGCTCGGTCCGGACGGCTTGGTAACTCAGTCTTCGATTCAGTTCCGTCACATAGCCATTGCTTACTTTCGCGTTAAAGAATTCATAACCGCCGCGTATTCCCAGGTAGGGGCCCGAGAGGTTTTTACCACCCTTACCATTGCGCATCAGGAAATCTTGCAAAAAGTAATAGCGGAGTTCAAGCGAAGCGCCAATACTGGAATATCTGCCTTTAAAAGCATTCCGGACGTTGTGATTGGCATAATAAAGGTTTGCATCTGTCTGAACGGAAAGCGGACCCTGGCCTAGCCGCCTTTCATAAGCTATGCCAGCCCTGACTACTTGCTCATTCCACCCAATTGCAACGTAGGGCATTTCAACTTTAAACTGGCCCTTTACCAACTCATCGCACATGATCACATCACAGATTGGATTGGTGGTCGCTTTTTTCCAATCGCCAAATGCAATGCCAATGTTAGCCTGTGTGCTTAAAACAAAGTTTTTTAATTTAAAAGGCGCAGGATCCACTTCTGAAAAAGTTGAACCTGTCTGCCGCTTTTGATATATGCCAACGGAAAAATCAAAATAACCGCGGTTTAAAAACCTGCTTTGAAAACCGTAAAGCAGCCCAAATCTTGTCGCGTTATTATAATGTTCGTCAAGGAGACGTTGCTCAACGGACAACCCTATGTACGATCCACTGAAATTGTTCGCGTTGAGTCCCTTCTCGATCCGCCGGTTCATGTTGTAATACCAGCGTGCTTTCGCATTGGCCCAGATACTCACACTGCGAAAATTAAAATACCGCAGTTCCTGCGCCAGCCCGCTGTTGAACTCACTGAGTTGCGTGTAAACAGACGCCTCCACAGACAATGATGGCAGCAATTTATATTCATAACCAAAATTGAAACCCGTTCCCTGAATTTCGGAACCAACAGCGGCAATCTTAAACATCTGGCGCGTCGGCACCTTCGTCATAAACACATTTTCATAGCGGTCGATGAAGCGCTGTTTCACAAGCGTATCGGTTTCCTGATGGAACATAACCGGAATGCTGTCCTGTGCGAAAGCGGATTGGACGAGGAATAACGAAAGCAGCGGGATAAGGATTTTTTTCATAGATAAGACGGGAATAAATGATCTATTTGACGGTCACCTGACCGAATTCAGCGGTGATATCGACATTCGCCAATTGGTTTTTAGAGAAGAATGCCTCCTTGAAGTCGGCCGTGTTGCGTTTCCATTTAAAGCCGTTCGGGAGCTTTATAGTAGCATAGGCGCTCTGGATCGTGTAATCGAAGTTTTGCCAGTTTTTAGTTTGCAGGGTGATCTCGGCTTTTTTAGATTTGATGCTCAAACTCGTCAGGCCGCTCGAAGGGAATAATGCAATGTCTCCATAAACTGCATCCACCTTAATTATCCCGGCAATGCTTTGTAACGACATTTTTGTATGGTCACTTTGGAATGAGAAATCGCCTGATAATTCATTCCCTTTCAGCTCCCCGAATGAAGTCTGCATTTGTCCTTTCCCTTTGATTTCCAACAGGTTAGTTGTACAAAAATCGGCTTTCAGCTGTAAGTTGTTCGTCAAACCTTTCAATGTAATGGTGCCAAAGGAATTTTTCAGGTCTACTGCGCATGAGGCGGGCAGATGGATTTTGTACCGGGCCCTCAGGTTGGAAACAGGCTTGCTTTCGCCGTTTTTCAGGACAATGTAGTTGCGCAAAAAATAATCTTTTCCATTACGGTCGGCTATATACTGGACCTTGGAAAGATCGATGGCAGCAACATTTTTCTCCGGGTGCCTCGCCGACAGCTCCATCACCACAGAGATCTCCGGTTTGTCCCAGGTCGTCAGTTCAATGTCCGCCTTCTCTGCATGGATGTGCAGCGTGCGTATAGCGGGTGACGGTATGTTTTTCTCAATGGTTTTGGTCGCAACCTGCAATACGCTCTGTGCATGGCCTCTGTGGCTGGCAACAGCTGATAGCACGACAAGGAAGATTTTCAGATAAAAGAGTTGTTTCATGTTTCAGGGATTATATCATTTTGGCCATTTCGTTCAGCACTTCGGCCTTTTGTTGTTCAATGTTTGCAAACTGGCGCACCAGGTCGGGTTCTGCATTGTACTCGCCGATGGCTTGCTGCAACTGCACAGCCGCCCCGACGAGCTCTTCATATTCATGCTGTAACCTTTTATAATCATTGCTTTTACAAATCAATGTTTCCGTTTCGCAGTACGTTTTGAGCTTTTCATACTGCTGGTCAGTAACCAGGTCCGCATTGGTTTGCAGCCGCTCGTCCACCATTTCCTGCGTGAAAGCGATTTGTTTTCCTGTTTTTTGACTTACAAACCAACCTGCTGCAACGCCTGCCAGCAATATCACCGCCGCAGCATACCGCCAGAAGTAAGCAGTTCTTCCGACCTTTGGGCCAAGTTCAATCTGGTTCCAAAGTCTGTCATCCGGTTCGTATTCAGGTAGTGACTTTGCCGCCGTTTTCAATGGTAACTCATTCAGTTGCTGGTTCAATGATGCCCACACGCCCTCTCCTGGCGAGTAGTGCGGAAGTTTGTTCAAGGCTTCTTTTAATGTACGCCGGTTCTTTTCCATAGTGGTGATTATTTTGGCGAGAGCATGCTGCGCAGCTTTCTCTTTGCATGGAATAATTGTGATTTGGATGTTCCTTCTGTAATGTTGAGCATCGTGGCGATTTCTTTGTGGGTGTAGCCTTCCACCTCTGCCAGCACGAAAATCGTGCGGAAACCGTCGGGTAGGGAAAGGACAGCTGTTTCCAAATGCGCCGTGTTGATCTCTACTTCATTCCAGTCAATGATTTCGCCGGTATATTCATCCAGATCCTGCCAAACCACGATCTTTTTCTTTTTAGTAGATTTCCTGATGACAATTTGCTTGATCCACGCACCCAGCGCCGCATCGCCACGAAACTGGTTCAGGTGTTTGAAAACATCCATAAATGCATCCTGCAACACATCATTGGCATCATCAAAATCCCCGGTTATGCGATAAGCGAGCGTATACATCGCTTTTTTGTAGCGGTCATACAATTTCCGCTGCGCAATCCGGTCATGCAAAAGGCATCCTGAAATAAGCTCAGCCTCAGATGTCATACATTGTTTTTTAGGGTACTCAATTCAAAGAGGCCGCAAGAAGGGGAAAAGGTTGTATGGGTGTGGAGGGAAAGTGTAATAAAATTATAGGCTACACCTATAACGTCGGAAGCAGGCTTGTTTTCCAGCGAAATCGTCGGAATATTCGCACCTATGGATTGTAGAATTTACACACTTAAACATAGAGGAAAAATGATTGTGGCCATTGGAGCAAAACCAACAAATCAGATACAAAAAAAGGGAGCTCTGTACAGAACTCCCTAAACTTACCTGGTTACGTTTCCACGAAGGAAAGAGGCTTGACCAGGCCTACGTGATACAAACAAAACACATTATATTGGAATTTCCAAAAAGCATGAATAATAATTTACGGAACAGATATTTATCCAAGCCGAGATGTAATAGATACTTAATAGCAAGCGCATATGACGAGGAGCTGGCCAGGAAGCTGTACAATGCCTCGATAGCACTATCGCAGGCATTTCATCCCATTAGCCAGTTTGAGGTTATCCTGCGTAATGCTATTGATTCCGTCCTGGCTAGACATTATAAAGATAGAGATAGATTAATGCATGGCAGGCCTATACAGATTTTTAAGAATAAACCCGCTTTTGAAAATCGAGGAAGTATTTATGCCAAACTTGAAATGATTCGACATTCAACCGCTGGCAAGCTTTTATTCAATCCCAAAGCCGGATCAAAATAATAAACAATGGAATCGGACCTTAATAGATTTTTAACAGCCCAGGAGCGTGATTATGCTGGCGCTTTGGCGGAGATAAAGCGGGGGCGGAAGCAGGGGCATTGGATATGGTATGTTTTTCCGCAGATTAAGGGGTTGGGAATGAGCAGCACCTCTGTGCATTATGGGATTGAGGATCTGGACGAGGCGAATCGATATTTGCAGCATCCTGTCTTAGGGAAAAGACTGGTGGAAATTTCAAATGCAATTCTTGATGTTACAGGTAAATCGGCCAATCAGATCCTGGGGAGCCCGGATGATTTAAAGTTGCGGTCAAGTATGACTTTATTTAGTATGGCTGAGGATGCAGATCCGGTTTTTCAGGCGGTCCTTGATAAATATTTTGATGGTAAGCCCGATCAGAAAACCATTGAAATCCTCCGTAAACAGTCCTGAATGTTTCCAATCGCATTTGATCCCATATATAAGTACCCGGTGCCGGATGGACACCGATTCCCGATGGATAAATATGAACTGCTTCCTCAGCAACTGCTGCGCGAGGGGATAGCGGAAGAACCGGATTTTTTCAGCCCCGAACCCGTAGATATACAAGCAGTATATGCGGTTCACGATCGCGGCTATGTGGACCGGCTGGTCGCGGGAACGCTTGGTAAGCAGGAAATGAGGCGCATTGGCTTTGTGCAGTCGCCATTGCTGGCAGAACGCGAGTTGCGGATTACGAACGGAACGGTGCAGGGGGCGCTTAAAGCATTGGATACGGGAATTGCGTTCAACATTGCCGGCGGCACGCATCATGCCGGTCGCGATTTTGGGGAGGGGTTTTGTATGATCAATGATCACGCGGTCGCGGCCCAGTATTTAATTGATCATAAAAAGGTAAGACAAGTGCTTATCATCGACCTGGATGTACACCAGGGCAACGGCACGGCACACATTTTCGCAAACCAACCGAAAGTTTTCACCTTTTCCATGCACGGGAAAAACAACTATCCTTTCCGAAAAGAAAAGAGCGATCTGGATGTGCCGTTGGATGATAAAACCGGGGATAGCACGTATTTGAAAATATTGGAAAACACACTTCCAAAGCTCATAGCGCAAGTGAAACCCGATTTTATTTTCTACCAGGCTGGCGTCGACATACTGCAAACAGATAAAATCGGGCGGATGTCCTGCACTGAACGGGGTTGCCAGTTAAGGGACGAAATGGTTATGCAGCTCGCCAAAAAGCACAACATTCCAATGCAATGCAGTATGGGCGGCGGCTATTCCCCGCAACTCAGGACCATTCTGAATGCACACGCAAACACTTACCGCGTCGCAAAGCAAATTTTTTGATTTCAAATCGTGATTGGGCACAATTTTTAAACAGCTCCGGATTCGCGCCGGACCGCGCCTCATCGAACATAAAATCCACTAAATGAAGCAGCTCAACAAACTCTTACTTTTCACATTATTGATATCGCCCGCATATAGCCATGCGCAGGAAAAACTGGCGACCGTCGATTTAAAAAATCATATCTGGTTTAAAAACAGCATTATATATAACCTGGAAGTCGGGGTTTTTAAAGATAGCGACGGCGACGGCCGGGGTGATTTTCAGGGCCTGATCCAGAAGCTCGACTATATCCGCGCGTTGGGCGTTGATGCGATCTGGCTGGCGCCGTTTCAGCCTTCGCCGGGCGAGGACGATGGTTACGATGTGGGTGATTTTTATGGTGTTGACGAGAAACTGGGAACGAGCGGCGATTTTGCAGAATTCGTTTTTCAGGCACAAAAAAGGGGTTTGCGCGTGATAATCGATCTTGTTATAAACCACACTTCCGATCAGCATTCATGGTTTCAGAATGCACGCAAGAGCAAGGATTCCAAATATCATGACTGGTACATCTGGTCTGAAAAGCTGCCAAAGGATTATGACAAGGGAATGGTGTTTCCCGGTGTTCAAAAGGCAGTTTGGGACCTTGATTCACTTTCCGGGCAATATTATTATCACCGGTTTTATCCCTTTCAGCCTGATCTGAACTTTGCCAATCCTGAGGTGGTAAAAGAAAGTCAGAAGATCATAGGTTACTGGTTGGGGCAGGGCGTTTCGGGCTTTCGTCTGGATGCAGTTCCGTTTATTATTGAGGTGCCTAAAACGGGAAGCGAGAAGCCCAAGCTGGATTACAAATTCCTGATGGATATCAGGCAGTTTGCGCAAACGCGCCGTGCTGATGTCGTCATTCTGGGTGAAGCCAATGTTGTGCCGGAAGAGAATCAAAATTACTTCGGGAAGAATGGTGAAGGCATGCAAATGATGTTCAATTTTTTCGCAAACCAGCATCTGTTTTACGCCCTCGCGACGGGCAATCTGGATCCATTCAAAAAGGCGATCACGGAGACTCAGGTCATTCCGGATGCGTCGCAATGGGCTCATTTTCTGCGAAATCATGATGAAATCGACCTGGGCAGGCTTTCAGACAAACAGCGGCAGGAGGTTTATGCCAAATTCGGCCCGGATACCAGCATGCAGCTTTACGACAGGGGGATCAGACGACGGCTGGCCACAATGTTGGGCAACAACCGCAAGCATATGGAGTTGGCTTACAGCTTGTTATTTTCACTTCCCGGAACGGCGGTAATCCGCTATGGCGATGAGCTGGGAATGGGCGACGATCTTCGCTTAAAGGAGCGCATCTCCGTCAGAACGCCCATGCAATGGACAGCCGAAAAAAATGCCGGCTTCACCACAGCTGATTCGGCTTTTCGGCCTGTGATCGATTTTGGCGAACATAGTTACAAGAAAATAAATGTCGAACAACAAACCCGCGACTCGGCATCCATGCTGAACTGGACGACTGAGTTGATCAAGCTTCGCAAATCCTGCCCGGAAATAGGGTTGGGAACGTATAAACTTCTCGACGCAGGTTCACCCTCTGTGTTTGCTATACAGTATGAGCATGAAGGAAAATCGCTGGTAATCCTGCACAATTTCAGCGATCAGCCAAAACAGTCCAGAATCAGCATGCCCGGAAATAAGTTATTGGTTGATCTCGTGAATAACGATGACCAGAAAGCTTCCGATGGTAGATATAACATCAAGCTGGATGGCTATGGTTATAAATGGTTTCGGGTTAAATGACATGATTGTGCCGTGGATTGGCTTCCATATCAATGCCAGCAAGCATATGAGCGAGTATGGGCGCACATTTTTCGCGGCAGGCTGGGTAAAACTGGCGGTGTTTCCAAAAATCGGATTTTGGTGACATTCCCCACCAGAATTCAGCCATCGCAAGCGGTTTCATGTTGTGTAAAAATGCGTATTGAAGTAATTTTGGAGCGGCACATTCGCCTGCACCGGCAGGTGGATTTTTATAGCATGCATCGGCAAATATGTCCCGCAGGCTCTTGCGCGTTCCTGCTTGGTTTAGAAAGCTATATTGATCAAAAATCGCGTTTTGCAGAGAAAGAGAATGGCTTTTCCGGAGCGCTTTCAAATCCTTCACTTCTAATTCAAACGCATTACTTTTATCGAGTTCAACTGTCTTAATCGCCTCGTTGATGCGCGAAAGCTCGGTCATGCCTGCGTTCAGGAAGCCGCCTTCTGCAACTCCGTCGAAAATAGGAGGGACAAATCTGGCATGATGATTGCCCCCGGCAAGCTTCCCGGAAAAGGCAGCCAGATAACCGATCTCATGCTCCTCAGTTTCAACCACAAGCACCCCAAACATTTTACCAATAATATTCTCAGGATCGCCCGATAAACCAAAATTATGCGTCCAGTCATTCTGGGTTTCCAGGTGGGATTGCAGCATGGACACGGCCAGCAAACTCAGCGGGTGCGGCTCGTAATCAAATGGGAAAGTGAATTTTTCAGGTAAAATATAGCCCGCAGCCGCATCCCTGAATGGTGTGAAATATGCTTCTGTGATGGATGATAATGACGTTGACAAGACCAGGCTTTTATTTTACTTAAATGATATGGATCAATCGACGCTCCGTTTCAAATGCAATAATCTCGGCGTATAAGAGACCATAAGGTAACTCCAAACCGGGACTTTACCGGAATCCGGGACTTTTTTGAGCAATTCCATGCGTTCGGTGGCAAAGGTGGAGGAAAAACCGAATATGACTTCCAACCGTTTTACAGGCTTATAATTGACAGAAATATCGTTTTCAAAACCAAGGTATTTCCCGGAAAAATCGTTGCTTTCGCTGAGCTGATGTTGGGAATAAAACAGGTGAAAATCCGAACGAAAGGCGACTTTCTTGTTAATTTGATATAAAATGAAAAGATAAGGATTCACTAATCCCCGATCATTCAAATCTGCGGGAAACCTGGTGAACAGGTTCATGTTGCCCATAAATTTCCAGGCAACACCATACAACGGCACAAAGGAATTGGAGACATTTTTCTGAACCGTTTTTCGGTCTCCACTGATCATCTCGGCACCCAGACGCAATGTTGTTTTACCCATCAATGCGCTTACTTCGGGTTGTATGTAGTAGGCGCGGATTTTCTTTGCGCCGGCATTTTCGCCGTATTGATAATATGCATTCACCGTCCCATATAGCCAACCCTGGCTGTATTCCAGTCGTCCGCCATTTGTAATGCGTTGATAATGATTTGGTTGCTTCGCATTTTTATCAAAAACTTCGAGCGTGTTAATGGTGGTTATCGCAATGTGGTTCTTGAATGTGTATTTAAGGTGATGAACAAAAAGCATTTTATACTGGTGTGATGCCACGGGTGAATAAGCTGCATCAAAAGCATCGCCATAGGGACGGGTAAATGCGATGGTGAGATCGGTATTTACCTTTTTGTTGAAGAAAAACCGGATGCCCTCATGCGAGCGTCCCTGCTGGCTCCATGGCGCTGCCGAGAAAATCCGGCCGTTATCCAGCGATAACGACTGCCTGCCAACGCGTACGGAAAAGTGTTTGTTTAATGATCCTTCGGCGTATAGTTCGAATGCATTGATGCTTCCAACGCGGGAAAACCGGTCCGGTTTGCCCCAAACATGAATTTCCTGTGGTGAAGCATGAAACCTGAAATGTCTGGTTAAATACGTAATGTTCAGCCTGTTCCTTTGTGTCGCAAACAATTCCGGCATCACTGAATCCGCAGCCGTAAGCATAAAATGATCCCGAAACTCAGCACGCGGCCTTACTTCAAAGTCAATGATCAGTTCGTTTTTGACTGAGTCACTTTCTTGTGCAAACCCAGGTGAATTCACAAAAAGAAAATATCCCAAAACCAGCAGCACGAGACGCGGCTGGCAGGCAAAACAAAGAGCAGAAATGGTCAACTTCATTAATGTAAATGTCCTTGGGAAATGCGCACATACTCCTGATCCGTTTCGGCAGTCTTATAAATTGTCTTTTCAGTCATTACCAGTCGTTAAGCGTGTAAATCCAGATCTAAAATAGTCGAAAAGGCCAACTATTTCACTGGCTTGTTTTCTTATATAGGTTTTGAGCCAAACTATTCTTGCTATATTTCAAATTATACTTTATTCTGATCAATGGAACGAGCAGCTGATCACGGAGCATACCAAGCCGGTGATTTTCGTTGAGAACGGCGCGCAGGAAAAGAGCCTGACGTTGAAGTGATAAAATTTTTTTCTTGTTTGGCAGCAAATGGTTGAGATATCGCATCAATAACTGTAAATTGTTATTGTAAATAGAACCAAATACGCCGCTACTACGGCATATAACTTCTATGCGATGATACTGCTGGATCTCTTGGGTGTGCTGGTCGTGGGCGTCAGCTTCTTCTTACTTAGCCATATAATCGATCTTTTCAGGCCGAAACGCAAGCATATTGTGCAGCGGCCAGCCCCGCGTTTGCCGGAAAAACGGCACCGCCGCCAGATCAAAGCTGATCTGGACCGATTGCTCGTGCTGCATAACCAGGGCACATTAACTGAACAGCAATATTACTACGAAGCCAACGAACTGATCGATCAGTTAGCCGATGTTCTGGAAACAGAAGCTTCGCTAATGCATTGATTGCGATCAGAATTTCGAAATAACCAGCATCTTTTTTCAACTAAAACCCATTAGTTTACGTTTTTTACAAAACATTGGAAATGCATTTGTCAGGTTAAAAATACTTTGGTTTATGAGTTCAAATTTAGAGGACAAGCGCAGGGAACTATTTGAGCTTCATAAGGCGAAACTGGGCACGGATGCGCCACTTATGAGGAAACCTGTTGAAAAAGTCATTGTCGAGAAGAAAGTCGAAGAGCCAAAACAACCCATCAGCAACAAGAGCAAGATCAAATATGCGGTGATAGGTGTCACAGGACTTGTTGTAGTGATTGAATTGCTATTTTTGGCAAAAGAAGCGGGTTGGTTGAAGTAAACAGCGAGTGACTTAATGAAGGGAGCATTCCTTAAAATCCTGATAAGCCTGGGTTTCTTCTGCCTGGGCATGTTCCCTGTTTTCGCGGCCGAGAGTGGGAGGGTGCTGCGCTATTCCCTGAAAGAAGGTTTGTCATTCGGCATCGTTAACAGCATTGTCCAGGATAAGCAGGGGCTGATGTGGCTTGCCACCGGCGACGGGCTCAACCGCTTCGACGGCACCTCTTTTAAAGTATTCAAAAACAGCCCCGACGACAAGCAAAGTCTTTCCGGAAATTATGTCAAATCCGTGTTTTGCGACAGGGACGGCGTTATCTGGACCAGTTCCCGCAGTGGCCTCAATAAATACATAGCTGAAAAAGAACGCTTCGAACGCCACACGCCCATGCCTGTCAAAGGCGCTTCGGGCGCGGATGTCAGCGACATTTCCCAGGCCAGGGATGGTAATCTCTGGATTTCCCTGAATGGTGCCGGATTTGCACTATTTGATAAAAAAAAGGAACGCTTTACCTACTATAATAAGCGGAATCTCCCGAACGTAAACACCAATTCGATCCTGAGCACATTCGAAGATTCAAAAGGATTGTTATGGCTCGGGACGCGGGAATCGGGGATTGATGTTTTGCAGGTTGGGAAAAACAGGAAGCTTTCGAAAGCAAAACTGAGTTTGGAAAACCTTCCTTCCACGCGCATTAACAGCATTTACGAAGATCATTTAAGCAATGTCTGGATCGCATCGGCCAGAGGACTGATCTTATTCAAACGCGATGAATCCAGATTCTACATCGTTCACCTGCCGGGAAATCAGCGCAGCGACATATATCTTTCGTTACTGGAAAACCACCGCGGCCAGCTGCTCGTAGGCGTGCAGGATGGCGGGCTTTACAGTCTGGATTTGTCTCAATTAACAGATCGCAAGCCGGAAGAATTTTCATTTGAAAAGGTAAATAATTCTCAAAATCAAGGCATTACCCAGCGTTCGGTCCAGTCCATTTACATGGATGCCGACCATAACATCTGGTTAGGAACTTACGGCGAGGGCGTTTACCTGATCAGCAGCATTCCTGAAAAATTCAGGAGTTTTGCCAAGAAGATCCAGGATTCCCGGGCGGAAAGTTATTTGCGGTTTTATGGAATGTGCGCCGATACCGAGGGAAATCTCTGGCTGGGAACGGATGGCGATGGCATTTATAAAACCAAAAGCACAGGCGAAACCATCAAACATTATGCTGTCAGCAACGCTCCCGGCGGTCTTTCTTCCGGGGCGGTCATTGCGGCGCATCGCGGCAGGAATGGCGAACTGTGGTTCGGGACGTATTCCGGCGGATTGTTTCAATATCATGCAGGCAGGGACGCTTTCCGGCAGTATGCCAACATTCCCGGAGATCCTGCAAGTCTTGTCAAAAATGATGTCCGGGCAATTTACGAAGACCGCAAACGCAACTTATGGGTTGGGACGAATGGAGGCGGACTGGCGCTTTTGGATCGGAATAAAGGCACGTTTCAGCATTTTTTGACCGCAAACAGCAGCATTACTTCCAATGATGTGCGTGCCATTGCGGAGGATAATAAAGGCAATTTGTGGATCGGGACGTATGGTGGAGGGCTAAATTATCTGGATGTCAAAACCATGCAGTTCAAGTCGTTCTTTAATGACCCCGGGAAAATTGGTTATTTGTCCAATCGCATTATTTTCTCCCTTCATTTCGATGCAAAGGAACGCTTATGGATTGGGTCGGAGGGGAACGGACTTTTGATATACGATACAAAAAACGGCTCGACCAGGCATTTTACCGAGAAAAATGGTCTTGCCAATGATGTCATTTATGCTTTCCTGCCCGAAAGTGTCGATCAGGTTTGGTTCAGCACCAATAAGGGACTTTCGAGAATTAACCTGGCCAACCTTCGGATTGACCATTATGACCAGAGTAACGGCTTGCAGGGAGGGCAGTTCAATCCCAATTCTGCACTTTATATGGAGCGTGAAAAGGCGATGGTTTTCGGTGGCACCGAAGGCTGGAACCTGTTTACACCCGCCGCCATCAAACCGTCGGATTACAAGCCGAAAGTAATGATCACCGGGTTGCAGTTATTCGGACAGAATGTAGCCATTGGAGCCAAAAAAGATGGTAAGATCATTCTCGAAAAGCAGATTGCGGATCAGGATGAAATCGTTTTACAGCCCAGCCAATCTGTTTTTGCAATTCAATATACTGCATTAAACTACGCTTATCCGGACCATAATGCCTTCGCTTACAAGCTGGAAGGGCTGGATAAGGACTGGAACTATGTGCAAAACGAGCGTTCGGCTACTTACCGTTATCTGCCGCCGGGCAGTTACGAATTCAAGGTTAAATCCGCGAACCAGGATGGGATTTGGTTTGATAATGTAGCGAGTGTGCAGGTGCGCGTGCTGCCTCCCTGGTATCAGACCTGGTGGGCTTATTTGCTTTACCTGGCTGTGGCCGGCGTGATCATTTACTATTACCAGCAATATAAGATCAGGCAGGCGCGGTTGAAATATGAAGTGCAAATGGCGCATTTCGAAACGCAAAAAGAAAAGGAGTTGAATGAAAAGAAGCTTGCATTCTTTACACACATTTCGCACGAGTTTCGTACGCCGTTAACGCTGATAATCAACCCGGTTAAAGAATTATTAATCAAAGCCGAAAACCGCCATCCCGATCAGAACAATCTGAACATTGTTTACAGGAATGCAAAAAGGCTGCTTAGTATGGTGGACCAGCTCCTGCTTTTCCGAAAAGCCGACCGGGAAGCGGACAAGCTGAACCCGGCCGTCCAGAACATTACCAAGCTGGCGCTCGAAGTTTTCCAGTGTTTTACGCATCAGGCTGAACAGAAGCACATTAACTATCGGTTTGTTAGTCCGAATGAAAATTTGGAGCTGGTTGCGGATCGTGAGAAAATTGAGATTGCATTATTCAACCTCGTTTCAAATGCGGTCAAGTACACGCCTAAAAACGGGCATGTAACATTGGAAATCACGGAAGTGGGCGATCAGGTGCGGATTATGGTTAGCGATTCGGGCCAGGGCATTCCGGCGGGCGTTGGGGATAGCATTTATTCTGTTTTCCACCAATTCCAGGATGGTCGTTTTCCTTCCAAGGGCGGGTTTGGGATTGGATTATATTTGACCAAAACATTTATCGAAAGGCATTTCGGCACCATTTCTTACGAATCGGACGCGGGTAGGGGCACTGTGTTTACCGTTTTACTCTGGAAGGCGCATCCAAACCTGGTCACGGCCGATCTTCCAGTAAGTGCAGAGGAGGGGAATTCTGTGCTGCTCGAAGAGCTTTCCGAAGATGGCGTCATGCTCACTTCCTCTGCTATTTCGAGGCATCAGATGGTTGTGGAAGAGCTGAGCTCAGACATCAAAACAATGCTCATTGTTGAGGACGACGCGGATATCCGGCAATATATTGGTCAGGCATTTACCGGGAAATTCAAGCTTTTGCAGGCCGAGAACGGGAAGGAAGGCATTGCGCTGGTCAGGAAACATTTACCGGACATTGTCATCAGCGACGTTTTTATGGATGGCATAAGCGGGATCGAGATGTGCAGCCAGATCAAGATTGATCTTACATTGAGCCACATTCCGGTTATCCTGCTCACTGCAAGCACTTCCCAGGAATCGAGGTTGAAAGGCATTGAAGGCGGCGCGGATGATTACATCAGCAAACCATTTGACAAAGCATTGCTCATAGCGCGTGTAGATGCGATCCTGAAAAGCCGCAATGACCTGCAAAGATATTTTTATAATGAGATCACATTGCAGGCAAACGACTTCAAGATTTCCTCCGAATACAAGGAGTTTCTGAAAGAATGCATCCGCGTTGTAGAGAACCATCTAACCGATCCTGACTTCTCCATTAAGGTGCTTGCAGCCGAGATCGGCATGAGCCATTCGACATTATATAACCGCATCAAATCCATTTCCGGACAGTCTACAAACAGCTTCATCCGCTTCATCAGGTTGCGTCGAGCAGCACAGATCCTGATCACCACGGACATTACCATATCCGAAGTGGCTTACCAGGTCGGGATCAATGATATCAAGTATTTCCGGGAGCAGTTTACCAAACTATTCGAAATGAAGCCCTCGGAATATGTCAAAAAATACCGCAATCCATTTCACGAGAATTTCCAGGTCAACCGGGGTGTTTTCCAAAATAAATTGGATAATTAGTTGATCTGTTAATAAGATTTCTTTTCTAAGAGGCCGGTTTTTCATCGATCGGGCTCTTTTTATTGAATTACCCCCTTCTTAATGTGAAAATGCCCCCTGTTTGTCAACTGCAAATAATCATACTTTTGATTGATCAATTCATAAAAAAGGCGTCAAGCTTTTTTGTGCTGACAACCAATCACCATTTTATTTAAACATTGATTTATGACAAAATCTTTTCGAAGCAAGTGGGCTTTGCCTGGAATGCTTAACGAAACTGAGGGCAGGACATGGAGGCATATCCGGCTGACTTTGTTGCTGGCGGCCATATCGTTTCTTAGTTGTGCACAGGCTGCCTTCGCACAGAACGCAATCGCAGTAAAAGGAACGGTTACCGCCGACAACGGCGATGCGCTTCCGGGCGCCAGCGTGATCCTGAAAGGCACATCCACAGGAACCACAACCGACGTGGACGGGAAATATTCACTCAACATTCCTGACGCAAACGGCACGCTCGTGTTTACTTACATCGGTTATATCAACCAGGAAATCGCCGTGGCAAACCGCAGCGAAATTGATGTAAAGCTGGTGACCAATGACAAGACATTGCAGGAAATCGTGGTAGTAGGATACGGAACGCAGAAAAAAGCGACATTAACCGGCTCTGTATCAGAAGTTAAAGGCGCTGACATTGTAAAAAGCCCGCAGCCAAACCTTTCCAACTCGCTGGCAGGCCGTTTCTCAGGTTTTGTTGCCAATAACAGGGGCGGTGAGCCGGGGTACGACGGATCCAGCTACACGATCCGCGGCTTTGCATCTACGGGAAACAATGATGTACTCATCGTCGTGGACGGAATTCCGGGTCAGGTTGGCGGTTTGGAACGTCTGGATCCGAATGACATTGAAAGCATATCCATCCTGAAAGATGCTTCGGCGGCTGTCTATGGAAGCCGTGCTGCAAATGGGGTTATCCTGGTTACGACCAAACGGGGAACAACCGGCAAGCCGGTTATTTCGTATAGTTTCAATCAGGGTTTTTCGTCACCGACCAGATTGCCAAAACTAGCTGATGCACCGACTTATGCCACGATTTTGAACGAGATCGATTACTATAACAATCCGGCAGGCGGCATGAACCAGTTTTATACACCAGAGGAAATCGAGAAGTTCAGGAATGGTTCGGATCCTTTGAACTACCCGAACACAAACTGGCAAAAGGAATCATTGAGCAAATTTGCATTGCAGAACCAGCATAACCTGGGCATCAACGGCGGGACCGAGAATGTGAAATATTATGTGTCGCTGGGGACGATTTACCAGGATGGTTTATACAAAAACGGGGCGACGAAATATAAGCAATACAATTTCCGCTCGAATATCGATGCCAACGTAACCAAAGATTTCAAAGTAGGACTTTCGTTATCAGGGCGCCAGGAGAACAGGCAGTTCCCAATTTCTTCCGCAGGAAACACTTTCCGCTCCATTTACCGCGCTTACCCGACCGTCATTTCTCGTTACCCGAACGGATATTACTCGACAGGCGTGGAAAACAGCAATCCGGTTGTTTTGGGAACAGATATGGGCGGAACGATCAACAACCCGACTTCGGTATTCAATGGCATAGTTCGTGCCAGCTATGATCTGCCTTTTATTGAAGGGTTGTCTGCTGACGGGTTTTTCTCGGTGGATAAATCATTCAATTTTTCCAAAAATTTCAGCACGCCTTACACGCTTTACAACTACAACGGCGATACGGGTGCATATAACCCGGTCGTGACGGGCGGTTCTGCGGGCCTTGCGTCACTAACCCAGTCGCAGCTGAACATTACCAATGTTACCCAGAACATCCGGGTGAGCTTTTTGAGACAATTGGGCAAGCATAATGTGAATGCATTCGTCGCTTACGAGCAGAACAAGCGCAATGAAGTTAAATTTGATGCATCCCGCATTAACTATCCGACCGTATCTACACCCGAGCTTTCACAAGGCGGTGCGGCGGCTACGGACAAAAATAACTCCGGAAGCAGCTATAATTTCACGCGTAAAAGTGTGATCGGTCGCGTTGCTTACAATTTTAGTGAGAAATATCTCGCGGAAGTTCAGGCGCGAATCGATGGCTCCTCTGTTTTTCCAAAAGGCAAGCAATTTGGGTTTTTCCCTTCTATATCAGCCGGTTACCGTATTTCGGAAGAAGATTGGTTTAAAAGCGGCGTCAACTTTATCGACGATTTGAAAATCCGGGCTTCCTATGGTTCGCTGGGTAATGATAATGTAGGTCAATTTCAATACTACAACAACTACTCGTTCGTAAACCAGTATGTGCTGGGCTCCAATGTGATCACGCCGGGCATTGACCTTACCAAGCTCGCTAACCCCAACATTACCTGGGAAGTAGCGAAGAAAATGGACATTGGTCTGAATGCGATTTTCCTGAAAAATTTCAGTCTGGAAGTTATTTATTTCCAACAAAAAAGGTCAGATATCCTGGCGGCAAGAAACGCTTCGATCCCAAACACTTCCGGGATTGTGAATCCATTCAAAACCAATGATAACACGCCTTTGGTGCCGGACCAGAACATTGGTAAAGTGAACAGCTCGGGCTTTGAGGCAACATTGGGCTATAACCATTCCGGAACATTCCGGTACAACATTTCAGGAAATATGACCTATGCCAAAAGTAAGGTCGTGTTCATGGACGAAGCGCCGGGAACATTGGATTATCAGCGCCAGACGGGCGGTCCGCTCTATACGAACCTGCTTTACAATTCCATCGGCATCTTCCGCACGCAAGCAGAGCTGGACGCATATCCGCACCTGAAAGGCGCACAACTGGGGGATCTGATCCTGGAAGATTACAACGGCGACGGCCAGATCACGGCCGACGACCAGACCAGGACGCCTTACGGAAATGTGCCTTTGCTTACATACGGTCTGGTTCTGAACGGAGGTTATAAAGCTTTTGACGCATCCGTCGTCTTTGCCGGACAAGGCATGGTAAGCCAGTATGTGCTTCCTGAATCAGGCCAGGTAGGAAACTTTTACAGCAGCTGGGCAGATAACCGTTGGAGCCCGACAAACCCGGAAGGATCTTATCCTCGGGTTGATACACGAGCTTCCACTTCGATCAACGGCGGTCTTTATGCCAACAATTTCTGGCTGGATAATGCATCGTTTGTGCGTTTGAAAAACATTGAAGTCGGATACACATTGCCAAAAGAAGCATTGTCAAAGATCAAGATCGCTTCGCTCAGAATTTACGCCAGCGCATTTAACCTCTTCACAATCACAGGCGTGAAAGACTATGACCCGGAAGGAAATAATACGAGCGGGCAGTTTTATCCGCAGCAGAAGATCTTGAACCTGGGTTTGAACATTAAGTTTTAATGAACACTGAAATGATAAAGCAAATAAAAAATATCTTAATCGCAGCCGTTTGCGGGGCTTGCGGGCTGGCGGTTGTGGCTTGCCAGGAAAATTTCCTGGACGTGGTGCCAACCGACCGTGTTTCCGACGCATCCATTTTGTCCGACTCGGTCCTTTTTGAGGCCTACGTCATTAACCGCTACATGGGAACACGCCTCACAGACAAAGAGGCGGAAGGCACATTACCGGGCTTTGGACGTGGTTTTGAATACGCCATGTGGTCTTCACTGACAGACGAATCCATTTACAACAATGATGACAACACGTGGGTAATCCAGCGCGGACAGATTGCGCCCGAAAACACCGGGATCGCAGGAACGCTCTGGGGGAGGAGTTACAGAAGCATCCGCGAGATCAACTACGCGCTGGCCAACATTGATAAGGTTCCGATGAGCCAGGGAAAAAAGGACAGGTTAAAAGGAGAACTTCAATTCTTGCGCGCATTCCGCTATCATGACCTGATCCGTAATTACGGGAAAGCGGTTTTGCTGGGAGATAAAGTTTACGAGTTAGGCGACGACCTGACTAGTCCGGAGCTTTTCACCCGCTCGGAAATCAAAGCCGGCGTTGATTACGTGGTTGCGCAGCTGGACGAGGCCAGCGCACTTTTACCAAGAGACAATGATAACGCTTCCTGGAAACTGGGCCGTGCGACCAAAGGCGCTGCCATGGCGCTGAAATCCAGAATGTTGCTTTACGGTGCAAGTCCGTTGTACAATTCGGCAACCTGGGCACAAGCTGCCGCAGCTTCCAAGGCTGTGATGGATTTGAATAAATACAACTTATATACAGGTGGTTATGGCAAAATATTCACTGTGCAGGACCATCAGGAAATCATTTTCGGGCGCTTGTACGCGCAGGGCGCACGACACGTGGCGCTCGAAATTGCTAACGGGCCGAACAGCTATAATGCCTGGGGCGGCAATGTTCCGGTTCAAAATCTGGTAAATGATTACGAAATGATGGACGGGACCAAAATCAACGAAACGGGGACCAGCTACAATCCGCAAGATCCATACAAAGGCAGAGATCCGCGTTTTTATGAAACTATTCTTTACAACGGCGCACCATATCGCGGAAGCACAATCCAGACTTTCACGCCGGGTGGAAAAGACAGCAAAGACGGCCCATCAAACTGGAATACCTCAAAGACAGGTTATTACTTGAAAAAATTCATGAACGATGCCCTCCCGATCGATAATCCCTGGGACATCGCCGGAACACAAACCTGGATTTATTTCCGCTATGCCGAAATCCTGCTCAACTACGCAGAGGCTCAAAATGAAGCAGTAGGGCCGGACGCATCCGTTTACGCAGCCATCAATGCCATCAGACAACGCCCCGGTGTCATGATGCCAGTCCTGAAAGCCGGATTAACCCAGGCCCAAATGCGCACAAAAATCAGAAACGAACGCCGCATCGAACTAGCGTTCGAAGAGCACCGCTTCTATGACGTCCGCAGATGGAAAATCGCCAACGAAACCGAAAACGCCCCCGCCAACGGCATCGAAATCGGTAAAAGCGGCAATACATTTAC
The DNA here is from genome assembly GCF_021502655.1 of Dyadobacter sp. CY347. Taxonomy (GTDB): domain Bacteria; phylum Bacteroidota; class Bacteroidia; order Cytophagales; family Spirosomataceae; genus Dyadobacter. The sequence goes on along the minus strand of NZ_JAKFFT010000009.1, from coordinate 467,295 downwards.
GTACAAAGTAAAAGAAGCATTAACCGGGAAGGCATTTGCAGAAAAGCAATATTGGCTCCCAATTCCCCGGGCAGAGATACAAGCTTCGAATAATAAACTGGAACAAAACCCGGGGTATTGATGCTGTGCTAGCGGTAGGATGTTAAGGCGTTGCGGCTAGCCGGTGACGTTGTGGTTAGCCCTTCGGCTACGCTCAGGGTGACAGAGCATTGTGCTAGCCGGTGACGTCGTGCTCGCCCTTCGGCCGCCCGGCGGCCCGGTACGCTCAGGGTGACAGAGCATTGTGCTAGCCGTTGACGTCGTGCTTGCCCTTCGGCTACGCTCAGGGTGACAGAGCATTATGCAGGTCAGTAACGTTATCGCTTGCGGGGTGGCCAACGGGCTACGCCCATAACGGCTGACTAGCACAACGCCCTGTCACCCTGAGCGTACCGGGCCGCCGGGCGGCCGAAGGGCAAGCACAACGCTACCGACCACCAAAACGCCCAGCCGGAACCATTAACCAACCCAAAAACCCAACAAAACCTTGAACCCAACAAAAAAACTCCTACCCGCATTCCTCCTGACCTTAACGCTAACATCCTGCTCGTCAGCAACGCCGGGCACTGCTATTGGCCCTGGCGGTAGAGCGGATCCTATTACTATTACCGTTAACCCAGCTAAAACCTTTCAAACTATTGACCATTTCGGAGCTTCCGATGCTTGGTCGTGCCAGTTTGTGGGGAATTGGCCGGATGCTAAGCGCAACGGGATCGCCGACTTGCTGTTTAGCAGCGATACGCTGGGGAATGGTAAGCCCAAAGGCATCGGATTGTCATTATGGCGGTTCAACATTGGGGCAGGGACGGCTGAGCAAGGAGATGCCAGCGGGATTAAGGACGAATGGAGGCGCGCCGAATCGTTTCTGAATGATGACGGCACTTATAACTGGAACAAACAGGCCGGGCAGATCTGGTTTTTGAAAGCGGCAAAAGAGCGTGGCGTGAATGAATTTCTCGCGTTTCCAAACAGTCCGCCAGTGCAGATCACCGTAAATAAGAAGGGTTATGCCAATGCTGGAAAGCCCAATTTGAACGCCGAAAATTTCAATAAATATGGCGATTTTATGGCCAATGTTGTCAGTGGTGTTCGCGAAAAGACCGGGATTACTTTTAACCACATTAGTCCGGTGAATGAGCCACAGTGGGATTGGAGCGATGGCGGGCAGGAAGGAACTCCATTCTTTAACAACGAGATTGCCGGTATCGCCAAATCCCTGAGCGCGTCATTGATAAAAAGTAAGCTGCCTACCAAAATTGACATTGCAGAAGCAGGACAGATCAATTATCTCTATTCCGAGTTCAACAAACCGGGCAGAGGGAACCAGATCCGCGCGTTCTTTGATAAATCGTCACCGGATTACATCGGTAACCTGCCTAATCTGACCCAAACGATTTCCGGTCACAGCTATTTTACGACCTCTCCTTACAACAAGGCTGCTTCAAAAAGACAGGAAATTGCCAAAGCATTGCAGGCCACGCCTGGACTGAAATACTGGATGTCTGAATATTGTATCTTGGGCGACAACGAAGGCGAGATCCAGGGCTCGGGCCGTGACCTGGGGATTAATGCGGGCATTTACATCGCGAAAGTGATCCATAATGACTTGGTAAATGCCAGCGCCTCGGCATGGCACTGGTGGATTGCCATTTCTCCATACAACTACAAAGACGGCCTGGTTTACATTGATAAAAACAAAACCGACGGCAGCTACCAATCATCCAAAATGCTGTGGGCACTGGGAAATTTCAGCCGCTTTGTTCGGCCAGGCGCAATTCGGACGGAAGTTTCAGTATCGGCTGCCGGAGAGGGTTTATTGATTTCCTCGTATAAAAATGCGGACAACCAACTCGTGACTATCATCATAAATGATCAGTCCAAAGCGGCAGATGTTACTTTGAATTTGCAGGGCTCCAAGCTTTCTCATGTTAAAATCTACAAAACTTCTGCCACGGCTGATCTTGAACCCGTAATGGGTGCAGCAGCTGGCAGCGTGATTTCCATCGAGGCCAAAAGCGTTACCACCGTTATTGGAAAGCTCGGTCAGTAATTGCTTTCCAGCATGTTTGACAATATTGTTATAATGCAAACCAATTTCAAAAATTGCAAACGTTTGCATTAATTTGTTTTAAAAGTTCAGAATGCCAGAAAAAATGGCTTTATTTGTATTTGAACGCCTATTTCTTCATAATAAAATTGAGAAATATTGAGGCAGTTTAATTATTCAGAAATTAGACAAAAAATACAAATGTCGAATAGATCCGAACGAATCAAAGTTGCCATTGTCGGCGTAGGAAATTGTGCCAGTTCATTGGTGCAGGGAGTTGAATATTATACATCCTTCTCCGAACAGAAATCGGGGTTAATGGCGGATGATATTGGCGGTTATAAAGCCGCAGATATTGAATTTGTCTGTGCATTTGACGTCGATGAACGAAAGGTCGGCTTGCCGTTGAAAGAGGCCATTTTTGCAAAGCCAAATTGCACCATTATCCTCAACAATGACATTAAATCCAAAGCGCCGGTGTATCCGTCGCCCGTGATGGATGGCGTGTCACCGCAAATGCTGGCGTACCCGGCTGAAAACCGATTTGTGATTAAAAGTGAATTGGCAGAAACGGACCTGCTGGCGCAAAGCGAACATTATAACAAGGATCTGGTGGCATCATTGCGCAGCGAGATCGTGGCGCAGCTCAGAAAGCATGAAGCCGAAGTTTTGATCAATTACTTGCCCGTTGGCTCGCAGCTGGCCACTGAGTTTTACGCAGAGATTTGTCTTGAACTGGGGATTTCGCTTGTAAACTGCATCCCTGTTTTCATCGCGTCTGACCCGCAGTGGGAGCAGCGGTTTGTGGATGCAGGCATTCCCATCATCGGCGACGATATGCGGAGCCAGTTTGGCGCCAGCATTGTATCCCAAATGTTGCAGGAACTCGCCTTCGAGCGTGGACATCATGTAAAAGCACACATCCAGCGCAACGTAGGCGGCAACACCGACTTCCTCAATATGGAAGACAAAGCGCGTCTGAAATCCAAGAAAATCTCCAAGGAAAATGTCATTCGTGCGCAAAACGACATCCGCGGAATTTCCACGCAGGACAGCTTCCTGCACGCCGGGCCATCGGAGTACATTGCTTATTATGGTGATAATAAAGTGGCCAATTTCCGGCTTGAACTAGAAGGATTCATGGGTTCGCCGGTGATTCTGGATGCGCAGCTTTCGGTTCAGGACTCGCCAAATTCAGCAGGCGTGGTGATCGATGCCATTCGTTATGTGTATGTTGCCCGCGAAATGGGTCTTGTGGGTGCATTAAGAGGACCTTCCGCTTCCACGCAAAAAACACCACCCGAGCAAATGATGTTCAGCGACGCCATTTATGAATGCCATGCATTAGCCAGACGTGAACTAACCGCTTCAACAAGAAAACAGCTGGCGAAATCAGCCGCTACAGTCTAATTTTCAATCCATTCAACATTAAGATCCCGGCGCAGCGCTTACTGGCCGGGATTTTGTTCTAATTCCTGGAAATTTTAGGATTTTGGCATAGAACTAATTTTTACCTTTTTTAACATTATATAAGATGCGGCGCATGCTTTTGCGGTAACAATGCCGGATAACCTTCACATTTAAAATCCTGAGAAAAGCGGTGACACACCTGTACAGCACTTATTCCGAAGAAACATTGATGAAACTGATTTGTCAATGCGACGAAGAACTGGCGTTTCGCGAGCTTTACAGGCGTCATGCACGGCTTTTGGTCCATATTGCTATCAAGAAGACGGGGCTAAAATCCATCGCAGAAGACCTGGTTCAGGAAACATTTGTGAAATTCTGGCTCGGCAGGAACAAATTCGACATCCAGAAAAACATTCAGGCGTATTTGAATGGGATGTTGAAAAACAACATTATCAACTATTTTCACCAGGAGCAGAAAAAACGGACCACTTCATTGCTTGACGAGGAGGAGGTGCTTGATAATGACACCAGTGAATATCTGGAATTCAATAATCTTCATGAATTTTACGAGCAATCGCTGCTCAAACTTCCGCAGAAATGCCGCGAAGTATTTATCCTCAGCCGGAAAGGTTACTCCCTTAAAGAAATCGCTGCTACGATGGAAATTTCCGAAAAAACCGTAGAAGCCCATATCAGCAAAGCATTGAAAATCCTCCGCGTTGAAATGAAAGATTACATCGCTTTTGCCGTGCTTTTTCTCCCAGTAATTTGACTTATCCTATTTTTTAAAAAAAAATTTACATTCCGACTAAGGGTTGCTCAGGCATTTCATAGACTGTACTATTGAAACCTGTTAATAAGTGTAAAACTTACACCTAATGAAGCACCCCAAACCTTCATCCGAAATTTTACAAAAATACCTGACCGGCAATTGCAGTGATGCGGAAAGTCGGGAAGTGAATGATTGGTATCAAAGTCTGGACGCGGAACACTCCGAACTCTGGACCGGAGCGGAGGAGGAAAATCTGTATAACCGCATTCAGGTGCGGATTGCGGAAGAAGACAGGGCACATTTGCGGCCAGCGCCGGTTGCAATATTCCGGACATATGCGTTCCGGGTCGCGGCAATGTTGTGTGTGGGCCTGGGCGTTGCTTATTATTTCTATTTCAAACCAAATAAAACCGTCTCCGAAACATCTGCGCCACTTTCCGAATGGGTAAGTTTCAGGAATCAGGAAAAGAAAGTAAACCCCTACACGCTGCCCGACAGCACCACGGTTTGGCTTAGCCCGGGGGCAACATTGTCCTACGCCAGATCTTTTAAGCAGCGGCAGGTGCGTTTTTCGGGAGAAGGATTTTTTGACGTTACTCCCGACAAGCTGCATCCTTTCGAGATATTTTCAGGTGATATGAAAACCCGTGTATTGGGAACGAGCTTTAATGTCCGTGCCAATGCAGGTGAAGCGACTTGCCAGGTTACGGTCGTAACGGGCGTGGTGGAAGTGGAATCGTTGAAGGAGAAAAAACCCGTGATCCTCCGACCCGCACAGCAAGTGGTTTTTGCCAAAAACAGCAATGCATTAACTGTAAAAACATTGCCTGAAAATCAGGAAACGAAGGAAATCTGGCAGAGCGTCTCCCTGGTTTTTGACGAAGCGCCGATGGAAGAAGTGGCGGAACGGTTGGGAAAGTTATTTAAAGTCAATATTGAATTTAAAGATCCGCATATTAAAAAGTGCCGGTTAAAAGTGGATTTCAACAACCAGCGACTGCCCGAGATCCTGGATATGATCGATGCTTTGCTGGGAACAACTTATCAGATTGAGGGAGATAAAATTACGTTTGGCGGCGAAGGCTGCGATTGAACAGCAGGATAGTTATTGCTCACATTTAACCAATTCAATGTAAACTTATGAAAAAACCTTTTCATCCACGGCATGGATTGCTACCCAAAATCATGCGACTAACGATCTACCAATTATTATGCATTGGCCTGTGCTCGGCAATGGCCTTTGCGCACACCTCGCCTGCCCAGGAACTCCTCAACAAAGGCGTGACGCTGGAACTGAAGCATGTAACTTTGAATGAGGCATTGATCAAAATCGAGAATGAAACGAAGGTGGAATTCGCCTATTCCAGCAACCTGGTAAGCTTACAGCATATCGTGAGCATTGATGCCCGTAAGGAAAAGCTGGATGCTGTTCTGGACCGGCTGCTGACGCCCTTATCCATTGCTTACCGCGTCAAAAACAACCAGATCGTTTTATCCAGATCAGTCAAAAAGACCACATTGCTACAAACCACGGAAGAGCTGGATGTAGTGCCGCTGATGGCAGACATTACGGTGCGGGGAACGGTCAAAACGCCCGGAACCAATGAGCCTTTGCCGGGTGTAAGTATTATTCTAAAAGGGACCCAGAGGGGAACAACAACCGATGTTTCGGGTAATTTTCAACTGGATGTTCCGGATGGCGACGCGGTGCTGATCTTTTCCTTTGTGGGCTATCTGTCTCAGGAAGTGAAAGTTGGCAATGCTACGGATCTTAAAGTGGATCTTATATTGGATACCAAAGCGCTTGACGAAGTGGTGGTTGTAGGTTATGGAACGCAGAAGAAATCGACATTGACCGGCTCCATCGCATCGGTAAAAGGAAGTGAAATTGCCGAAAATCCGGTCCCTAACATTTCAAATTCCATCGCAGGACGAGTGGCCGGCGTGAGCATGCGCCCGAACGGCGGACAGCCCGGAAACGACTCGCCGCAAATTTACATCCGCGGGATCGGGACAACCGGGAATAACCGCCCGTTAATTGTCGTTGACGGCATTATCCGCGACAATGTAAGCCAGATCGACCCGGGTTCTATTGAAACGGTAACCGTCCTGAAAGATGCTGCGGCGGTGGCACCCTACGGCCTCGGCGGCGCGAACGGCGTTTTGCTCATTACCACCAAAAAAGGTGCAACTGGCGCTCCAACATTGACACTAAACAGTTATTACGGAACGCAAACGCCCACATATTATCCAAAGCTGCTGAGCGCCCAGGATTATATGCGGTTGAAAAACGAGGCATATCTGAACGAGAACCCAACCGGAACGCAGCTTCCTTTTGCAACAGACCTGGTTGAAAACTACATCAATCTGAACCGGGAAGATCCGGACAAATATCCGATCAGCAACACTAAGGAGCTCGTGAATATGAATGCGCCGATGCAGAATTATTCTTTACAGCTCAGCGGCGGATCAGACCGGATCAAGTATCAGACCGGTCTTGGCTTCCTGAAACAGAACGGAATGTTCGACCCCGTGAAATATTCCCGTTACAGTTACAACATCAACATTACCGCCGAAGCCACCAAAACCACGACGGTTTCACTTTCCTTGATCGGCGCCGTGGAGCGCGTTTCTTCTGTTGACACGGCTGTTTCGGCTTCGAACCTTTTCCGGAATGGTTTCAAGTACATTCCTACACGTAGCCTTTATTACAGCAATGGTTTGTGGGGAGAATTTGCGGGAAACTCACCGGTGGGCATTTTGAATGCGGGTTATACCAAAAATAATAACTCGACATTGCTGACAACAATCGCCATTGAGCAAAAGCTGCCGTTCATCAAAGGGCTTAGCGTAAAAGGAACATTCAGCTACGATCCGATGACGCGGACCAAGAAAGGATATCACAAACCTTTTTACTATTATACCCAGGATCTGAATACGACGCCTTACACTTATAAAAGGGAGATTTCAACTTCCGAAGGCGGTGCGGCGGCATTCTCATGGTTAGCCCAGCAGTTTATTAAAACACAAACGTTTACATATCAGGGTTATCTCAATTATCACAACACGTTCGGCAAGCACGACTTCACTGGATTGCTCGTTGCCGAAGCCAGGAACAGCACTTATGAACTGTTCTCGGCACGACGCAACAACTTCGCCGTGGATGTGGATGAGCTGAATATGGGCAGTTCAAACAAGAACGATTTCGACAATGGCGGCACATCATCGACCGGCAGTCAGATCGGTTATGTGTATCGGGTGGGCTATGCTTATGCAGGCAAATATTTACTCGAAGCATCCGGCCGTTATGACGGACATTATTATTTCGCGCCGGGAAAAAGATGGGGTTACTTCCCGGCATTTTCAGCGGGTTGGGTGGTTTCGGAAGAAGATTTTCTCAAAAATTCCGTGAGCTGGGTGGATAATCTGAAATTGCGCGGATCGTGGGGGAAATCGGGTAACCTGGCCGGAACAGCTTTTCAATATCTGACGGGCTACAACCTGAATGGCAATGCATATGCGTTCGGAACCGGTTCCATGGTGCAGGGCGCGATTGTTCCCAATGAAGCCAACCAGAACATTACCTGGGAAATTTCCACGAAAACCGACATTGGAATCGAAGCCGCATTCTGGCGCGGAATGCTGACATTGGAAGCAGACTATTTCCATGAAAAACGCACGGGAATGTTGCTTCCGCCAGCGGTAAGCGTGCCCGTAGAATATGGGCTGGCACTCGCGGACGAGAATGGCGGGATTATGGAAAACAATGGTTTTGAAGTAAGCGCAGGCACAAATCACCGTCTTTCAAACGGGCTGCGCCTGGGCCTGAATGCCAATGTAAGCTTTGCCAAAAACAAAATGATCAAGGTTTATGAAACGGCTGCCACGCGCAACAATCCAAACCGCAGCCGCACTGGCCGCCCGCTCGGAACACAGTTTGGCTACAAAACAATGGGCATTTTCAGCACGGAAGACGACACCAATGACGACGGTCTGATCAATGCTGCCGACGGCTATAACATTACGCAGTTCGGAACTTTGCGCCCTGGCGACATTCGCTATGCAGATATCAGCGGACCAAACGGCACGCCCGACGGAAAAATCGATTCGAACGATGAAACGGTGATTGGTAATCCGGTTTACCCATTCCTGACTTATGGATTGAATGCCACTGCCAGCTGGAAAGGTTTTGACGCAAACTTGTTCTTCCAGGGATCTTCCATGGCCGACCTCGATATCCGCCAGTTCCAGACCATTCCGTTTAATAACAACAACAGCAATTCCAGCTACGAATATTACGACAACCGCTGGACGCCCGAAACGCAGGACGCCCGTTACCCGCGCGCAAACCAGGCCCCTTATGCAAACAATACGCAACTGGCAGATTTCTGGATGCAGAACACAAACCATATCCGCCTGAAAACGGCTATTATCGGCTACACGCTTCCGGCCAATCTCACCAAATCCATCAAGATTCAGAATGTGCGGGTATATGCTTCGGGGCAGAACCTGTTCACGGCCAGCAAGATGAAGTTCATGGACCCGGAAGTAGGCGCAACAGATCGTGAGACGGCTTATCCGAATCAAAAAGTGTATGTATTCGGTTTAAATGTGACATTCTGATTTCAAAATATTGATAAAAACATGATGAAAAATATCAAACAAATCGTTTTTGCCGCAGCGCTTGGAATGTGCCTGACCACATCCTGTAAGGAGGATTTTCTGGACAATCAGATCAAAAGCAGGCTTACGGATGACATTCAATGGGCTTCCGAAGGCAATGCGGACCTATTTCTGAACGACATTTACAGCTCGCTTTCCAACAAGTGGAACTCCCCGGATAACCTGGACAATTTCACCGACGACAATGATGCGGGTTTTTACTGGAAATCATACAGCTGGCGCCAGGGGATCGTGGACCCGGCCGTGAACCAGGGAACGCCCATGGACCACGCCAATGCCAATGCAACCGATTATGCGTCCTGGGGAGCGGGTTTTACCAAAATCAGGAAGTGTAATTTGTTTATTGAAAAGATAAACGAGAATGCGGCCAATTTTTCGGAAGCTTATATCAAGAAGCGGACTGATGAAGTTCGGTTTTTGCGGGCCTATTATTACAGCGAAATGTTTCTGCACCTGGGTGGCCTGCCGATCATTACGGCCACGCTGGACCGCAATAAAATGAGTGAAGAAGAGCTTTACAATGAGCGGAGTACATTTGAAGAAACATTCAATTTCATTATCACGGAACTGGATCAGATCGTGACCAACAAATTGCTGCCTGCTAAATACAACGGCGGCGATGCCGATGCCGGCCGGGCCACATTAGGCGCTGCGCTTGCATTAAAAGGATGGCTTGAACTCTATGCTGCCAGTCCGGCATTCAATACGGCCACACCGCCCTCGGGTGCTGATCCTGATAAACTGATCGCCTTCGGCAATTTCGATGCAAAGCGCTGGGAGAAAGCGGCTGCGACCAACAAGAAGTTTATGGACACATTTGGCGGGCAGTATGCGCTGTTTTCGGACGTTTCTGCGCTTTGGTGGGAGAAAAATGAATACAATTCCGAGATCATCTGGGACCGGCAGATCGTGCCTGTGATCATGGGTTCCAATTATGAGCAGTATGGAGGGCCGGTTTGGATCGATGGCGTTTATTACACCTGGGGTAACTATTGTCCGACGCAGGAATTGGTAAACCAGTTTGCAATGGCGAATGGAAAACCGATCACGGATCCGGCTTCGGGTTATGATCCGCAAAAGCCCTATGTAAACCGGGAAAAACGCTTCTACGACTTCATTGTATATGACGGCGCACCTTACAAGCAGGATTGGATGGCAAAAGTTGACACCATTTATACACGGATTGATAAAGTAAGGCCTTCCAAAAATCAGATTGATTTCGGAACGGATGACGTGGGTAACACGGGTTATTATTTCAAAAAGAAAATCAATCCGTTGAAACCACGCGGAGGCGCGCAGAGTGGGCAAAACTTTGTTTACTATCGTTACGCCGAAGTGTTGCTGAACTATGCGGAAGCGCAAAACGAAGCCGCCGGCCCGGACGCCTCGGTATATGCCGCAATAAATGCGATCCGCAAGCGGTCCAACTTGCCGGATCTGGCTGCGGGGCTCACCAAGGAAACGATGCGCCAGGCCATCCGCCGCGAACGCCGTGTAGAATTGTGCTTTGAAACAAAACGGTTCTACGACATTATCCGCTGGGTAATTGCCGAGGACGTCATGAATAAGGATTTCCACGGCATGAAAATCACAAATTCATCGCCCAACGATAACAAAGGCAAATGGGTCTATGAAGTGGTAGGATTAAACCATCCGCACGTGTTTACAAAGAAAATGTACATGAACCCTATCCCGCAGCCCGTGATTGACCAGAATAAGAAAATCAAACAAAACCCTGGTTACTAGGTTATTATAACGCATTAATATCAGCCCGGCTTGCTTTCCAGCGAACCGGGCTTTTTTAAATGGCCCCGGGTTTCAACCCGGGGGATCAAAAGAAAAAAGAAAAAAGAAAAGCCCCATGAGGGGCAAAAAATATCCTGGCCCCTAAGATTCCCAGGTTGAAACCTGGGGCGACAAAATGGAACAAGCCTACGGCTTTGGTTGACAGTTAAATACAAAAGCCCATCGGGCTGAACAATAAAATGGCCCCGGGTTTCAACCCGGGGATCAAAAGAAAAAAGAAAAAAGAAAAGCCCCATCAGGGGCAAAAATATCCTGGCCCCTATGATCCCCGGGTTGAAACCTGGGGCGACAAAATGAAACAAGCCTACGGCTTTGGTTGCCAGTTCTAAATAAAAAAGCCCATCGGGCTGAACAATAAAATGGCCCCGGGTTTCAACCCGGGGGATCAAAAGAAAAAAGAATAAAGAAAAGCCCCATCAGGGGCAAAAAATATCCTGGCCCCTATGATCCCCAGGTTGAAACCTGGGGCGACAAAATGTAACAAGCCTACGGCTTTGATTGCCAGTCCTAAATAAAAAAGCCCATCGGGCTGAACAATAAAATGGCCCCGGGTTTCAACCCGGGGAATCAAAAGAAAAAAGAAAAAAGAAAAGCCCCATCCGGGGCAAAAAATATCCTGGCCCTTATGATCCCCAGGTTGAAACCTGAGGCGACAAAATGGAACAAGCCTACGGCTTTGATTGCCAATTCTAAAGAAAAAAGCCCATTGGGCTGAACAATAAAATGGCCCCGGGTTTCAACCCGGGGGATCAAAAAGAAAAAAGAAAAGCCCGGCTCGGCGAGTGCGCTCTGCACGGCGAGATACATCGGCTCGCTGGTTGCAGGCTTCTATTGGAACGTGCTCCGGGGTGGCGTTTACCTTTATCCATCCACCAAAAAACACCTGATGGCAAGCTCAGGCTGCTAGATGAATGCTATCCGCCTGCATGTCTATGATTAACAGGTCTTTCTGTGTTTTCATGCTTTGTATTTTTCTCTAAAAAATTCGGTAGATAGTTGTATTTTAGATGTATATTTCTACAAAAATCGCCAAATTAGTTTTACCCCCTCGGGATAATGAAGTTAAACCTTTACCGTTTTGCCTATATTTTTATAATGCAATTTGTTGCATTATCGGCCTTCTCCCAAAGCAAACCATTACACTTCCGACACATTTCCGCAGAAAACGGGCTTTTAAATAACAATGTCAACTGCGTCATTCAGGATAAAACAGGCTTTATCTGGATTGGAACGAACGGCGGTCTGCATCGTTATGACGGCCATGAATTCAAAATTTACAAAAATAAAGAGCGGGATAAAAACAGCATCAGCAATGATTTCATTACTTGTCTGGCCGAAGACAAATCCGGCAATATATGGATCGCGACCAGCGGCGGAGGCGTAAACGTTTTTGATAAGAATAAGGGTATTTTTTCAAAATATACATTTGCCGAAAATGATCCGAAAACCATTTCGGGGGATTACATTAATAAGATTGTTTTTGACAAAAATGATAAGCTTTGGATCGCTACTACGGGCGGTCTGGATGTGTTTGATCCTGTCAGCAGAACTTTGGTAAAACATTATAAATCCGACACAACCAATGTCCGGAGCCTGGCGGATAACAATGTCAATACAGTTTTTTGTGACGCTCAGAACAACATCTGGGCTGGAACAGGGCACGGGCTCAGCTTGCTGAACAGGGAATCGGGATCGTTTCGGAGATTTCTTTCAAATGGCAATGCAAACAGCGTGTCGGGCAATGACATTCGCTATGTTTTTCAGGATAGTAAAAACCGCATATGGGTAGGCACATACGGTGCCGGGATTAACCTTTACCAGCCCAATGACGGGACATTCCGACGTTTCAGAAATGATCCAAAAGATCCTGCATCGCTTTCTAACAACAACATTACCAGCATTAATGAAAATTTGGGCGAGATCTGGATCGGCACGGAAAATGGTGGATTGAACATTTTAAATACACAAAACTGGACGTTCAGTTCGTACGTGCACGATGAGGTGGACAGGAGCAGTGTGGGCGGAAATTCAGTGGATTGCATTTATAAAGACCGGCAGAACAACCTCTGGCTGGGCATTTACAGCGCAGGGCTGAGCATTTTTAAAAGCAACAACAGATTTGCCCATTACCAGCACAATTCTTCCAAAAACAGCCTTTCCAATGACTTTGTGCTTTGTTTTTATGAGGATAAAAATCGTGATATCTGGATCGGGACGGATGGTGGCGGACTGAATTTAATGAATCGGAACACACACCAGTTCAGTGCTTTTACAACTCAGAATTCGGGAATTTCCGGCGACTATATTCTGGCCGTAGTTCCGGATCAGCAAGGTAAATTCTGGATCGGGACCTGGGGCAGCGGGTTGAATATTTTTGATCCTGAAACCAAACACTTCACTGTTCTGAAACACCAGGAAAACGTTGCTAACAGTTTGTATTCCAATAATGTATATGCCATTGCGAAGACGCCCGACGACATGATCTGGCTCAGCACTTATGGAGAAGGTCTGGACGCTTATAACCCAAAAACCAAACTTTTCAAACATTACCTCAGCGACCTGGCCGACCCTAAAACGCTTTCAGACAACACAATCAATTGTTTTCTCACCGACCGCAAAGGGAATTTGTGGATCGGGACGGACGAAGGACAGCTGAACCGTTATAATAAAGCGTCCGACACATTCACGCGGTTTAAAGTAAGTGAGAGCGAGCGCGTTTTCAACAGCGAGATCAATTGCATGGTGGAGGATAAAAACGGAATGCTATGGCTTTCTACATTGCGCGGGCTCATCCGATTTGACCCGCAGACCGGCAGATTTAAAAAATACACGACCGAAAATGGCCTCGTGAGTGACGTTACGGAGGCGCTGGTTGAGGATGATATGGGCATGTTATGGATCAGCACGGTGAACGGGCTGTCGAGGTTTGATCCCAAGTCTGAGCAATTCCAGAATTACACGGTGGAATACGGGCTTCAAGCCAGGGAATTCAAGCAAAAATCGGCTTATAAGGATAAGGACGGCACATTGTATTTCGGCGGGGTGAATGGTTTTAATCAATTTAACCCAAAACAGATCAGCCGCCAAAGTGGATCTTACCCGATTGTGGTGACCAATTTCAAGGTGTTCAACCGGAACGAGGCGGCTGCTAAACCGGATGGATATGCATTTGTTTTACCCAAAGAAATTTCCGAGGCCAGGACGATCACATTGGCGTACGATCAGTCATTCATTTCACTGGATTATGCTGCGCTGGATTTCACTTCTGCCCAAAAAAGTTACGCTTATTTTTTGGAGGGGTTTGATCAGGACTGGAATTATGTCGGTGACGATAACACGGCCATTTATACCAATCTGCCCCCGGGACATTACAAGTTTAAAGTAAAAGCACAGAACATTTCCGGGGCGTGGGTTGCTGCGCAAAACAATTTGGAGATCATCGTTATGCCGCCATTTTGGGCAACCTGGTGGTTCAGGACGCTGGCTTTGATCCTTGCTGCCGGCACCATTTACGCGCTGTACCGTTACCGCGTCAACACCATTATCAGGCAAAAAGCCAACCTGGAAAACCTGGTGGAAGAGCGCACGGCCACCGTGCAGAAACAGGCTGAGGAGTTGCATGCGCAGTCGGATCATTTGCATGCTCTGAATGAGGAGTTGCAATCGCAGTCTGAGGAGCTGCGTGTGCAAACGGAGGAGTTGTATGAACAGCACGAGCAGGCGCATGTTGCCCGCGAAGAAGCGGAACGCGCAAATCAGGCAAAAAGCATTTTCCTGGCTACGATGAGCCACGAGATCAGGACGCCGATGAATGGTGTGATTGGTATGACCGCATTGCTTTCCGAAACAGAACTAACTGAGGAACAGCAGGATTATACCAGAACTATTGCAGCCTGCGGTGAAACATTGGTGAATGTGATCAACGACATCCTGGATTTTTCAAAAATAGAATCTGGTAAAATTGATCTTGAAGCCCGCGAATTTGAACTGCGGAAGACGATAGAAGAAATCATGGACCTGTTTGCATTACAGGCTGCTAAACAGCACATTAAACTGCTGTGCAACATTGAACCCGGCGTGCCGGACTTTCTGATCGGAGATAGTTCGCGATTGAAACAGATCCTGAGCAATCTGATCAACAACGCGCTTAAATTCACGCGCAGCGGGGAAGTTTACTTGAAAATTTATCCAAACAGACCGGCTGAATATGGTGAAATTGAAGTTGGCTTTACGGTCCGCGATACGGGAATCGGCATTAAGGAGGAGAATTTAAATAATCTGTTCAAACCCTTTTCTCAGGTGGATTCATCCGTTAACCGCATGTATGGCGGCACCGGGCTTGGACTGGTTATCTGCGAGCGGTTGATCCGGTTAATGAATGGTGCGATCCGCGTGGAAAGCGAACATGGAAAAGGATCGTCATTTCATTTTTACATTACCACGGGATTTACCGAAAAGAGTGCAACATTAGCGCATCAGCAAGACTTTTCATCCATATTACAACCCGAAAAACGAATGTTAGAAATGGATTTTTCAGCCGAATTTCCACTTAAAATATTGGTGGCCGAAGACAATGCTGTGAACAAGAAATTCATCGATTACGTCCTCCGAAAGCTGGGTTACGAGATTGATATGGCCGATAATGGGATGATTGCCATTGAGAAACTGGCTGCCAAGCCCTATGATGTGATCTTGATGGATCTCCAAATGCCGGTTATGGACGGTTTAGAAGCCACAAAAATGATCCGGAAAGACCATGGCACAGTGCCGTACATTGTTGCGTTGACTGCCAATGCCATGGCCGAGGACCGCATCAATTGCCTCAGCAACGGCATGGACGACTATATGGCAAAGCCTATGAAGCTCGATCTGATCAAAGAAGTGCTGAAAAGGGCCTATCAAAAAATCTATCAGCTGCCGATCAGTTCGGAGGTCTGACATTCGCAAGTTTTTATTAATTTGAACGCTTAGCCATACTCATGAAAAATGTCACTCCAAAATCCACCTTCGGCACTTATTCCCGATCACCCCGGGAGCAAGATTGTTTACATTGATTACCTGAAAGTCCTGCTGACCGCGCTGGTTATTGCGCACCACGCTTTCGTCACTTATGGCGCGCCAGGCGGCTGGTATTATTCTGAAAAAACGACTTTGCTGGGTGCTACAATGGTGATGACCATGTTCGTGGCGGTGAACCAGTCCTTTTTCATGGGCTTTTTCTTCTTTCTCTCGGCCCTCTTCATTCCGTCGTCATTCAAGAAGAAAGGTGCGGCTGTTTTTATCAAGGACCGGTTTTTCAGGCTTGGTATCCCGTTGCTTTTCTATTCTTTTATCCTGGCGCCTGTGATGAATTACCTGGTTTATTATTACGCCGGGAAGCATCACATTACATTTATGCAGTTCCTGTCCGGTTATGATTCGTGGATAAGCGTGGGTGTATTGTGGTTTGTGGTGGCTTTGCTGCTTTTCAGTGTGGCTTATGCGGCTTGGAAAAGCACTTCAAAATTGGAGCCCGATGTGTGGCCGATGCCGGCGGCGAAGAACATTCTGCGTTTTGGGATAGCCCTTGGCGTCGTCAGTTTTATTGTGCGGCTGGAATTTCCGGTGGGGTGGGTGTTGGATCCCGTTGGATTTCAATTAGGCCATTTCCCGCAATACATCGCGGTATTCATGGTTGGCATCGCCGCTGCGGAGAGTAAGTGGCTGGACCGGCTGAATGCAGATCAATATAAAAAAATAAAGACCATAGCATTATGCCTGATCTTTATCGGTTTTCCACTCATCTATCTTGTAAAAATAATTTTTGATCATCCGCTCGAATGGTTCAGCGGCGGGCTGCATGGCGAAGCCGTTTTTTATGCTTTCTGGGAACAGATCACAGGCGTTTGCATCATGGTCGCCGTGCTTGCATATGGTAAAAAGCGATTGAATACGCCTTCACCATTCCTTAGTAAAATGTCCCGCTGCGCTTTTGCAGTTTACATATTGCATCCGCTAGTTCTGATCTCCCTTTCGCTTTTACTCAGAAACTGGCCCGTCGATCCAGCCATTAAATTACTGCTTGTTACTCCGCTAGGCGTTGTTCTAAGCTTCTTGCTGGGTCACATTGTTGTGCAAATTCCAGGTGTGAACAAAGTTATTTAGCCACCGTTTCGCCATTTTTTGTCATTAAATAATGCTTGCCCCTGTTCACGTAGGCATGTGCTCCATTGCTGATCATAATGATGACCACTACGGCAACAGCTGTATATGCAATACCCTGATTTTCATCCCAATTTGCAACGGCAACCGCAGCCAGTCCCCATGCGCCAACCATAGCCGCTTCACGCAGGTTACGGTTCCAGGTTAGGAACAGCTGAACCAGGCCGGCAATGCAGATCATCATGATCGTCCATGACTGAGCGGAAATCCCGAAACCATCCCAGCCGATTTTGGTCAGGTAAGCGGCGATGTTCGCGATCAATGCAACTGTGATCCAACCCAGATACAAGGCAAAGGGCCACCATTCCAAAGCAATTTGTTTCATGGTGATCAAATCCAGCTCCATGCGGGTCCTAAATACAATGCCGAGCAATGATATAAGCAATATGATCATGATCAGTACAGAAGCGCCGGTATAATCATAAAGCCAGGCAACGATCCAGAGGCAATTGGCAAAACAGGAAATAACAAACAGCCAACCGATTTTATCAACAATTTCCGGCGCTTTTTTATCATTGAATAAACCCCTGCTTTGATAAATCACAAATGCAGCCAGGCCAATGTAGATCACACCCCAAATGGAGAATGCGTAACCGGCAGGCGTAAAGAAATTCTGATATTCTGCCGAGACGGAGGCCATCGTGTTATCATTGAAAATACCCGTATTGGAAAGATAATTCACGATTACTGTCGCGATTAGTGCCAGTATATTCGCTATTTGCAATGTCTTTGTCATGATGGAGATGCTGATTTTAATTATATGAACTGAAACAAGCAAAGCCTGTGCCAACATGATCAGAACGATAACGATCGATGAGTTTTTTCGTCTGCCAGATGCTGTACCGCTGGCTGATGTACGTACACCGGCCGAATTTGCACACGGGCATATTCCTGGTGCCTTTAATTTGCCTTTGTTCAGTAACGAGGAGCGGGTTTTGGTGGGCACGACATACAAGCAGGTGGGCAGGGAAGAGGCAATTCTGCTGGGATTTGATCTGACCGGATCCAAATGGTCTGGATTTATCAAGTATGCGTTGGAGTCGGCTCCGGACAAAAAAGTTGCCGTGCATTGCTGGCGCGGAGGCATGCGTAGTGGCGCCATGGCCTGGGCTTTGGATCTCTATGGATTTGAAGTTTACCTGATCGAAGGGGGTTATAAAAATTTCCGGCGATTTGCGCTGAACCAGTTTACACGCACGGCAGACCTGATGATATTGGGAGGGAAAACAGGATCGGGCAAGACCAGAATTTTACACGAGCTCATGTTGCTTGGCGAGCAGGTCATCGACCTGGAAAATCTTGCGCAGCATCAGGGGTCGTCTTACGGAACGATGAACAAAATGATCCAGCCTACGCAGGAGCAATTTGAAAACAATCTTGCTTTCCAGTTGAAAAATTTGGATCGCGCCAAACGCACCTGGGTTGAAGACGAGAGCAGGAACATTGGCAAGCTGAACATTCCGACGCCTTTTTTCAATCAGATGAGCAGCGCAATGCTTGTTGATATCAATGTTGGGCTGGAACAACGCGTGCAGGCACTTACGACCGAATATGGCCAGCTGGACAAAACATTTTTGACAACCTGCACAGGCCGCATTCACAAGCGGCTCGGACCTTTGCAAACTAAACAGGCCATTGCAGCGATCCAGGAAGGGAATATGGAGGAATTTATCCGTATCGTGCTCGTTTATTATGACAAAACATATGGCAAAGACATCGCTAAAAGAAGCGCCGAGAAGGTGCTTTCGCTGGATTTGATGAGTAAGGAAACCGCAGAAAATGCAAGGCAAATTTTAAAATTCACCACCAATATTCCCGCTCCCGCACAGGCATAGCAACATGATGGACACAACAACAGTAAAACTGACACAATATTCTCACGGCGCCGGATGCGGCTGCAAAATTAGTCCGGCGATATTAGACAAAATTCTCCACAACCCGGTCGCTGCACAAGCCGATCCGCGCTTGCTTGTTGGCAATGATAAACGCGACGATGCGGCAGTCCTCGACCTCGGAAACGGAACCGCGCTTATTTCCACTACGGATTTTTTTATGCCCATAGTTGATGATGCGTATGATTTTGGCCGGATAGCATCCGCAAATGCGATCAGTGACGTGTATGCAATGGGCGGAAACCCTGTTTTGGCCATCGCCATCCTCGGCTGGCCGCTCGACAAGCTTGCGCCGGAAGTTGCGCAGCGCGTGCTCGAAGGTTCACGGGCGACCTGCGCAGAAGCGGGCATTACACTCGCAGGCGGGCATAGCATTGATTGCCCCGAGCCGGTTTTTGGGCTGGCTGTCAGTGGATTAGTGAGCATTGAGCACCTCAAACAAAACTCCACTGCAAAAGCAGGCTGCCGGTTATATCTGACCAAAGCGCTGGGTGTCGGAATCCTTTCAACTGCACAGAAAAAAGGCATATTGATGCCGGAAGATGCCGAAATCGCTTTGAACAGCATGGTTAAGCTCAACATACTTGGTGAAACTTTTGCAAGAATGGATGGCGTCGAGGCCATGACGGACGTCACAGGTTTTGGGTTATTAGGCCACCTGTCCGAGATGTGCGAAGGAAGCGGACTATCGGCCGTTATCGAGTTTGAAAAAGTGCCTGTCATCGACTCGCTGCCTTTTTATCTGGAACAGCAATGTTTTCCGGGCGGCACCAGCAGAAACCTGGCGAGTTACGGGCACAAGGTCGGGCCGCTGACCGATCTGCAAAAATATATTCTCGCCGATCCGCAGACGAGCGGAGGTTTGCTCGTTGCAGTAAGTGAGGAGCATGCAGAGGATTTTGAAAGATCCATGGCCGTTCTGGGCAATAACTTTATATCTTTCGGTTGGCTGGAACCTGCGCATGACGGACATTTAATCACAGTTCGATAAAAGGGCAGGCCAGAAGTGGTTATATCTGTATTTTTTTTCCAACATTAATCCCAATAGTGATGAAAAACATAAAAAATCTTTTGCTGCTTTTCTCTTTTATTTTAGTGTCGCTCAGCAGCCAGGCACAAACGAAGGAAGAGCCCTGGACAGAATCTCAACTGATGCCAACCAGTGAACTGGCCGCGCTTATCAATGATCCGTCTGCAAAGAAGCCCCTGATTATCAACATTGGTCCGCAGGCAGTGATCAAAGGTTCTGTGGATGTGGGGCCTGGCAAGGAGAAGGACAACATCAAGAAACTGGAAAAAATGCTTTCCAAAGAGGACAAAAACCGCGAAGTAGTGCTCTACTGCGGCTGCTGCCCCTTCGACAAATGCCCGAACATTCGCCCGGCTTTCAGTTTAATCAAAGAAAAAGGTTTTACAAAAGCCAAGTTGCTTGATGTCCCTAAGAATATCAAGACGAACTGGATTGATCCGGGGTATCCTGTTAATTAACGGGCGCCGGTGCGTTGACTGAACGGGCGCTTGCGTTGAATGTATTAATGATTTTATAATGTTGATATTAAGGAGATTGATTTTGGTTTTTGGCTTGCTGGCTGGTCTGAATGCTGCTGCACAAGAAAGTGCTATTCAAATTGGGAAAAAAGCACCGGAGATTTTACTTCCATCCATTACGGGGCAGTCAATTGCGCTTTCATCCCAGAAAGGGAAAGTCGTTCTGGTCGATTTTTGGGCGAGCTGGTGTGCGCCTTGTGTCGAAGAGCAGCCAGAACTCAAAAAGCTTTACAACCAATTCAATAAGTCAGGGAAACGTGAGAAAAATTTCGAAATATTTGGTGTTTCGCTGGATAGCAAGAAACCTGCCTGGGAAAAAGCCGTCCGCAAATACAAAATCAACTGGATCCAGGTCAGCGACCTAAAATTCTGGACTTCTCCCGTTGCCAAAACCTACGAAATCGAAGCGCTGCCTTTTAATGTGTTACTAGATAAAACCGGAACAATAGTCGGAGTTAACTTGCATGGCGCGGAGCTGGAAAAGGCAGTCAGCGCGGAATTGGGCAAGTGAATCAGCGCAGTTCATACTCATGCGTCAACGCCTCGACAGGAATGCGCAGCAGTTTGCTGAATTTGCGGATCATTGTGAGGGATAGGGCCTGTTTGTAATTCAAGACCTTACTGACAGTTCCTTTGTCCCCATATTCCTTGGCCAGATCGGCCGATTTGTAACCAAAATCATCCATTCGAATCTTAATTAATTCAATCGGATCGACTTCCGGTAGATTTGCGCCAATTTTTTCATACTCGGAAATAAGGTGAACTAGCAAAAGCTTCTCCTTGTGCTCCTCACTATTTTTCGGCGCATTCTTCACCTCCTGATAACGAGCCAGCGCCAACGCATAGTCGCCTTCATTCTCAATCAAAAACCATTGTGTTTTCATAAGTCGTTGTTTATGTGCTACTTTCCAAACAGAAAGGCTCTTCCCGGATTAGAGTGTTTCCGGGAAAATTCAGATATTTTGCGTAATTGAATGATTACCATGCTCCATATTTGTTGATCATTTTTCATAATAGTGGAACATGTTGACAATGCAAAGTTGCCATAAAGTTGGCAAATAGCCAACTTTATGCTCAAAAAATATTTCAATTAAATCGTAGCTGGCAGATAAATGGGATTAGGTCAGTTTTCCCGTTCGAAGAAATGGGCGAGGCACATTTGCAGGTTGAAACGGGCAAAACGAAAGGAAAAGTAGTTGTGTCAACTAATGTCGGTTAAGCGCGTGATTTTATTTTCAGAAAATTCAAAGACGGACTTGCCTTTCATGTCAAGTTCGTCTCCTTTTTTCAGGCCATTCGGAAGGTCTATTGCGAGAACGGCGTGGTATTGAATTGCAATTTCCGACCAGTCTTCATTATGCAGAAATGCCGTTATCGTCTGCTTTCTTGATGAAAACAAGCTGATGGCTTGCTCCGCCTGTTGCCGGAATTCTTCGATGCCGTTGAGCTCTATGGTTGTTTCATCATTCATTATATTTTCAAAAACAATGTTATCGTCGAAGTCGGTCACCATCCCGTCGACGTCGCAATTGTTATAGGCAGCTACATAATTCGAAATGATAAATTCTCGGTCTTTCATAGCTTTGCTGATCTGAATGTAATTTTTGCTCCACAAAGTATAGACAATAAGCCTTAAATGAAAGGAAGCGTGCCATTTTTACAAAGGTTTCCCATTGTGTTTTACACCGCAAAATGGCTCGTCTTTGCCAGTCTGATCGGTGTCCTCGTCGGCACGGCTTCTGCTTTTTTCCTCGTGTCGCTCGACTGGGCGACCAACTGGCGCGAAGGCCACCGTTGGATCATTGCGCTGCTGCCGGTTGCTGGTTTTCTGATTGGCTGCATGTATCATTTCTGGGGAAAAGACGTGGAGGCAGGCAACAATATCCTGCTTGAAAACATTAATCGCCCATCTGCCGCCATTCCATTAAAAATGGCTCCATTCATTCTGATTGGCACCATAGCAACGCATTTCTTCGGTGGATCTGCGGGTAGGGAGGGCACAGCATTGCAAATCGGCGGGTCCATTGCGGACCAGTTTACCAACCTTTTCAAACTTCGTCCGCGCGACAGGAAATTGGTAATTATTGCGGGCATAGCGGCGGGTTTTGGCTCCGTTTTCGGGACGCCGCTGGCTGGGGCAATATTCGGAATGGAGGTGTTTTTGATTGGCAGACTGCGCTATGATGCATTGATTCCCGCATTCATCGCGTCCATTGTTGCGGACATGACAACCAAAGCGTGGCAGGTAGGGCATACGCATTATTCGATTCCGTTTGTCCCCGATATTTCCCCTTTGAATTTGTTTTACGCCGTGGCAGCAGGCGGTGTTTTTGGCATTTGTTCCGTGCTGTTCTCCTCGCTCACGCATTATCTTGGAAGTGTTTCTAAACAAAAAATAAACTTTCCGCCATTGAGGCCGTTTGTCGGCGGAGCCATTGTAGCATTGGCGGTTTTTGGAATGGGAACCACCAGATATATCGGGCTCGGCATTCCGGTCATTTTGGAATCCTTCTCCGAACCGTTGCCAGTCTATGATTTTGTATTAAAAATCCTTTTCACAGCGGTAACGCTTGGCGCTGCATTCAAAGGGGGCGAAGTGACGCCACTGTTTTTCATCGGGGCGACATTAGGGAGCTTTCTTTCCTATTTTATCCCGTTACCAACCGCATTATTGGCTGGAATGGGCTTCGTAGCCGTGTTTGCCGGTGCCGCCAACACGCCGCTTGCCTGCACGATTATGGCTATTGAGCTTTTCGGAGCTTCATGCGGCATTTATGTAGCCCTTGCTTGCGTGATTGCGTATTTTTTCTCGGGACATCGCGGAATTTATGGCTCTCAGCTGGTTGGAGAGCCTAAGCATTTGCTGTTTGGAAGGCAAGCCGGAAAGAAACTCTCAGAGCTACGCGGCGAAATCCGGAAGTTCCGATAATGTTGCTTTGTTCAATTCCGTCGTGATCATTTCCGATTTGCCCGCATCGCAGGTGGCACAGCAATAGGTTTCGGGAAGTTCTTCAAATGCAGTTCCTGGCGCAATGTTTTGCGTTAGATCACCATATTTCGGATCATAAATAGTCAGACAATCAGGGCATTGGTAAATGAGCTCGACGATTTTGATTGCCAGTTTCGATTCATCCGCTTCGGGTGGGGCTACTTTGAAGTTTTCCCTCGACCGCTGGTTATTAAACCTTCTGCATAGTTTTTCGAGCTGCGCGGCGACGTGGATTTTGTATAAACCCTTTTCAAAAAGCAGTTGTGTTTGGCTGTTTGGGTTGAAATTTTCAGTGTAGTAAATGTCATACACATGAAACATGGCCAGTTGCCCAATCTGCAACAGCGGTCGTTTTTTGATTAAAACACTTCCAAAAACTTCCGATTTCGCCTTGGTTTGTATACCAAAACAAAGTCCGAAAGTACGCATATCGTGCTTGTCAAAATAATGGATCAAGTCATTTTTCAAAGCTGCGCCATCTTCATTATGATCCTCAGTTTGCCAGGCCAATTCGTTGGCTGCATGCCGCACATTAATGTTGTGCTTGCCGAGAATGTTGCTCCAGTCCGAGCGATATTGGTCTTCAATTCCTTTGATAACCAACGATTTCCACGGCGTAGCGCATATTTCGCCAATGCGGGTTTTGAGACATAATGCGCAGGCATCGAGCAGAAATTCGATTGGAAACAGCTCGTCGCGGCGATACAGGCCAAGCCACGTTCTGGACTCATAACGGTTGAAACCTTCGTAGTAGGGAAGCGAAAAGGAGGGCAGTTCGAGCTCCGATGTCGCGGATTGCGAAACATATCTGATCTTCTTTTTGACCGCTTCATACAAAGTATCTTCCCCGCAGCAATCGCCCGAAAGCATACAGTCCTCGATCATTTTCGCCAGTCGGCCGATTTCGTTTGTATAAACCAGATCATTCCATTTGTAAACCGTATTGGTCTGTTTGTGACGCACATATAAATACCAGAAATGCGGCTCGGGCGAAGAAATAAAATTGAGATTACCCGTAAAAAAAGGCGTAAAACTCTGATTGGAATCAGAAATGTTGATCTTCAAAGCAGGATCGTAATCAAATGTGTCCAGCACGGAATGATACTCGTCCGCATTGAGCCATTGTCCGGTCCTGAAAACCTCCTCGCCGCAATATGAACTCACAATGTTAGGCCGCCGGTCCGTATTCATTTCATGAAAAATGCCGCTCTTTTTCAGGTCTTTTTCGAAAAACCGCATATCCTCATAAAAGACAGACATTAACAGCTGCTGCCGTGATCCGAAACGCACTTTGCGCACGTTCGCATTCCATGCAGCCGACAAAATATCTTTGAGATAACCCGGCGATGCAATGCCACCCGGGAGGTTGATTTTTACATTATAATAGTCTCTCATGTTGCCTATATCAATGTTGCTTCCGCTGCTTTTTCCAAAATACTCCTCACTTCCGGGCGGCATGAGCCGCAACCTGTTCCCGCACCTGTGCGCTGGCATAACGATTGAAAATCACTGCAACCGCCTGCAATCGCGCGTTCCAGGTTTCCTTGTCCTACATTGTTGCAGGAGCACACCAGTTTTCCTTCCAAAGGCTCCACTATCTGGCTCGCCCGAAGCAGTTGCAGTCGTTTGTCGGAGAGTTCTATCGAATTGGATATCAAATCTTTGTATTCTAAAAATTCATTTTTATCCCCAATCAAAATTGCCCCGACAAGCTTGTCGCGGTGTACAATGCACTTTTTATAGTATCGCTTTGATTTGTCTATAAAAACAATCTGCTCGTAAGCCGGGTCATTGTTTGGAACGTCGGTAAGGCCAATGCTGCACAGCTGTAACCCTTCCATTTTCAGGATGTTCATGGAAGTGCTGCCTTTATAAGGTTGGGAAATGTCGCCCGCCATATATTTGGCGATCACTTCGGCCTGCTGTTCTGCTGCTAATGTAATGCCCCACATTTGCCCGTTCCATTCGGCGATTTCGCCTGCCGCGTAAATGTCCGGGTCGGATGTTTGCAGATAATCATTCACCACAACGCCACGCTTGCAATCCAGTCCGGCATGTTGGGCAAGCTCAATCACCGGCACCGTTCCAATTGCCAAAACCACCACATCACACCGGATCTTCCGCCCCGATTTCAAACGAATTCCTTCCACTTTTTCCTGTCCGCTGAATGTGGCGACCTCATCATTGAAGTAAATTTCAATGCCGCGCTCCACTAATTCCTGGTATAGCAATTCACTGGCAAGCGGATCAAGCTGGCGTTCCATAAAACGGCCACTGCGCTGAATCACGCTCACTTTGACATTCATTTCCCGGAAAGACGCGGCGAGTTCAAGACCCAAAATCCCACCGCCGACGATCACCGCATGCGGTTCGGGCTGCTTCAAAAATGGCATCAGGGAATCCGCATCCAAACGCGAGCGCATATTGAAAATGCCGGGGAGATCTGGAACGCCTTTGGGCATAAAAGCTTTGCTGCCCATGCCCAGAATCAGCTTGTCGTAAGTATGTTCCTGCCCGTTGCTATCGACAACGGTTTTGTTTTTCCGGTCGATATGCGCGATGGAAATGCCCTTATGGACGATAATGTTGTTCTCCTCAAACTGATCCTCCCGCAACTTTACCAGCTGCTCCCAATGCTGCACGCCACTGATGTAATCGGGCAACATGACGCGGTTATAGAACGGGTAAATTTCTTTTGAAAAAACATGGATTTCATCTTCCTGATTTAAAGCACGGTAAGAATTGATAAAGCCTAACCCCGCCGAGCCTGCGCCGATGATAATGATCTTTTCAATTGGTTTTTTATATAAGGAAACCTGCACTGCCGAGAACTTAAAATCCGGCTCTTTGGATTTTGGGTCGACCAGATTATTGGTCAGGTTATTTGCGCGAGCCAGGTTGCTGCCCAGGATTTTGCCCCAATGCATGGGTAAAAAGCAAAGGCCGGGCCTGACGTCTTCCGTAATATTGACCTTTACACGCACTTCGCCCCGGCGGCTTTGGATTACTGCTAATTGTCCTTCTTTGATGTTTCGGTTTTTGGCGTCTTCGGGGTGGAGTTGCAGGAAAGGTTGGGGGGTGTGTTGATTTAGTTTTGCTACGCGGCCGGTTTTTGTCATCGTATGCCATTGGTCGCGTATTCTGCCGTTGGTTAAAACCAACGGGTATGTTTTGTTGGTTGGTTCGGACGTGTTTTCGTCGGGGACGGCGTGGATTTGTGCTTTTTTGTTTTTGGTGTGGAATTGGTGGTTGGTGAAGAGTCTTTTTGTGCCTGTTGTTGGTGTGTTCGTGTTGTTATTGATGTTTTGAGATTTGGTCAGTGGCCATTGGATGCTTCTGTTGGTTTTTAGAAGCTGGTAATTTACGCCGGTTACGTCAATGCTGGTTCCTGCGGTGCAGGCGGTGTATTCGTCGTAAACTTCCGAAGTGTTTTTGTAATTAAATGAATCCCCGAAGCCCATTTTTGCTGCAAAACGCCAGATAATCTCTGCGTCCGGCAATGCTTCTCCGGGTGCATCGATGGCTTTGGGCAAATGGGTAATGCGCCTTTCTGCATTCGTCATGGTTCCTTGCTTTTCCAGCCAGGCCGCAGCAGGAAGCACCACATCGGCAAACTTCACTGTGTCCGCACGATTGGAAACATCCTGGACCACCACAAACCGCGACTTGTTCAGCGCGGCTTCGGCCACATTAATGTCGGGCATGCTTACCAGCGGGTTCGTATTAATGATCCAGATCGCCTTCAATTTATCATCCGCCAGGGCTTCGAACATTTCCGTGGCAGTTAAGCCTGGTTTGTTCGCGATTTTCACCGGTGTGTTCCAAAACTGCTCCATCTCGGCACGGTGAGCCGCATTCACCACTTCGCGGTGACCGGGAAGAATGTTAGCCAGTCCGCCGGTTTCGCGTCCGCCCATCGCATTAGGTTGTCCGGTCAGTGAAAAAGGTCCGTTTCCGGGTTTTCCGATTTTTCCTGTAATCAAATGCAGGTTAATGAGGGATAAATTTTTGTTTACCCCAATCACCGACTGGTTAAGACCCATCGTCCAGAAGGACAAAAATCCTTTCGACCGGCCAATCCATTCTGCTGCCGTGTAAATGTCATCCGCATTGATTCCGCAAAGTTCAGCCGCTTCTTCAATGGTTCGCTGCATTACTTTTTGCTGAAAATCAGAAAAGCCGTCCGTATGTGCGGCGATGAACTCATGGTCAATGTAATTTTTCTCGATCAGTATTCTTCCAATGGCATTGTTTAGCACAATGTCGGTTCCCGGAGCGATCTGTAAATGCAGATCGGACGAGCGGGAAGTGTCCGTTTTCCGTGGATCAACGCAAATAATTTTGACATCCGGATTAGCAGCCTTATGCGCCTCAACACGACGCCAGATAATGGGATGGCACCAGGCAGGATTTGCGCCGGTTACAAAGATGACATCGGCCGCCTCGATGTCATCATAGCAAACCGGCACGCTGTCCTCGCCCAGTGCCAGCTTATAACCCACTACGGCCGAGCTCATGCAAAGCCGCGAGTTGGTATCAATGTTGTTGGAGCCTATAAAGCCCTTAATAAGTTTGTTAACCAGATAATATTCCTCCGTAAGGCACTGCCCCGACACATAAAATGCCACAGAATCCGGCCCAAATTTCTTGATCAATGTCTTAAAAACCGCAGCAGTCCGCTCCAAAGCATCATCCCAGCTCACACGCTGCATCGGCATCGACCGGTTGAGCCGCATTTGCGGATAAAGCAGCCGGTCCGACTGGTCCATTACCGTGTAATGCAGGTTCATACCCTTCGAGCACAACATTCCTTTATTCGAAGGATGCTCCTTATCACCCTCCAAACTAAGTTGCCCGTTCCCCTCCTTCGTAACCACAACCCCGCAGCCCACGCCGCAGTAACAGCAAGTTGATTTGAATGTTTTCATAGGTTGGTGATAATAGCTTAGGCTTTGCCTGACAGGGGAGTTCCGTTTCTGCTAACGCGTGGCTACTCGTCTACGCTTCGACCGTTTCAAGCGCTCCTTCGGTAACCACACTTCTTGTTTTATCAAAATTGATCAACGCAACCACCGCTGCGATGCAAGCGATCGCGACGCCTATGTACATGAAGGCCTGCGAGTAGGTGATTTCACTGGATTTGAATAAAAAGCCTGCTAAGACCGCACCTACGTTGCCACCAGCGCCTACAACGCCACTCACAGAACCAATCGCTTTTGGATTGATAAAAGGAACGATCGCATAGGTAACGCCATTGGCCATTTTTAAGAACATAGCGAAGCACAGCATCGTAACCACCGCCGCCACAATGCTGCCGCTTTGGGCAAACAATGCAATGCCGATTCCTTCGCAAGCCAGCAAAAGGGCCAGCAACTTTCCTTTGCCGATCATGCCGTATTTGTTACCGACTTTATCAGCGACGATGCCACCGACAGCCCTTGCGAAAATATTCATGAAACCGAACGCTCCCGCCAGAATACCAGCCGTAGCAAGGGAAGTTTCGAAGTTTTCGAAGAAGTAAAGTGCAGCAACATTATCAAATGTGATTTCTATGCCAAAACATGCGCCATAAGCCAGGAAAAGTGCCCAGGTTCTTGGATCTTTCATTGCCAGTTTAAGCGTTCCTTTTGTTTTAACTGCCTTTGCATTGGTAATTTCGAGCTCTTCAAAGTTGCCGGCCGGAGTGTCTTTGGTAAAGCGATAATAGACAAAGGCGAAGATGAAAAGGAAGACGCCAGGGAAAATCATGGCGATCCGCCAAGCCGATTCAGGCAGGTAACCCATGCCTACAATGCCTGCGAAAACCAACGGCATAACCATGTTCGTAATGCCGCCGCCCAGGTTTCCCCAGCCTCCCGCCACTGCATTGGCCGTTCCTACGATCTTTTTATCGAACATCACCGAAGTGTGATATTGTGTGATCACAAATGACGCGCCGATCACGCCAATGGCCAGACGAAACAATAAAAAGCCTTCATAGGAATGCACCAGCCCGACGGTCATCACCGGAATGGAGCAAATGCCCATTAATGCGGCGTAAGTTTTACGCGGTCCCCAGGTGTCGCATAGTTTTCCGATCGCAATGCGGGCCACGACGGTTGCTGCCACAGATGCAATGATAATGTTGCCGATCTGGCCTTTGGTTAAACCCAAATCTGTTTTTACAACGGTCATCAAGGGCGCCAGTCCGAACCAGCCGAAAAAACAGAGGAAAAAGGCCATCCACGTGAGGTGGAAAGTGCGCATTTGTACGCCTTTGAAACTGAAAATATTCAACTTTTCAAGCGGCTTGTTGGTCGTTTCCATAGTAAATAGGAGTTTTGATAGTTATTTTGGAAATGCTTATTTCAAAAATTCGGGCTTGATATTGATCATTAGATAAGCCCAGTTGGCCATTTTCTGCGGATCTTTTACGGCCTTCACCTGCGCCAGACTGTTGGTCGGCAGGAAGGTGCAGTAACCGCCCTGGAAGCTGATGGTTTTGGTCAGATTATAAGTGGCAATGATATCCAGCTCCTCTCCGAAATTGGACGAAAGCTTTTCATCCTTTGTATTGCGAATGTTGGCTGCGCTTGAAAACTGGTGTAAATCAACGGCTATGGAGAGCTTTTCAGAAGCCTTAATCACACTGTTAATGTAAAAGTCCGCCAGTCCGCCTTTGCCGAAACCATTGGCTGCATAGAAGTAATCCATTTGACCCCAGAACTTATGCGGCGTGCCATAAAGCGGATCGAAAGTGCGGTTTTTTCCGGAACCGTTAGACGTTCCGGAAGTGTAATCGAAACCCGGGCCGATGGAAAAAACGCTGCTCATTGCATACATTCCCCGCACCGAATACATATATGCATTCAGCGATCTGCCATCTTTATCCTTCCCCGCCTGATAATATGCGCTGGCTGTCAGGTTCCAGGCTTTGCCAAGTTTTGTCTGCAAATAAGGCCCGAATGTCACGCGCTTGTTTGTGCCGCTTTTAACAGTTCTAAGACCCGCCGTATCCAATGCATATTTTTGAAAATCATCTTTTAAAATCAGGAAGGAAACATTTCCCTGGTTTAGTTTTTTGCCCAAATAAGCAAACTGCATGGACTTGTACATCGTGCCAATGCCGTTTGTTCCGGCCGCATAACCATTCGGAATGCCATCATACAATGTGCCGGTCCGGAGTTCACGGTTCTGGTTATACGCAACGCCCATATGCGCAGTAAAACCATTGAATCCATATTTTAATAACGCTGCGTCGTGGCGGCGTGCTTGTTGAAGCCAATCGAGGTTCCCGAGCAAGCGGCTGTCATCATACAGCAATTCCTGCCGCCCGATCTTCAATGCAAATTCCTTTCCGAGCTTAGTTTGGTTTGTATCCAGCAAACTGATTTCGCCCCAGGCTTCGTGCAACATTAAACCATTCAGCGCCGGATTCGTAATACGGTTGTTGGTCGAAGCGTCCTGTCCCCAAACCCTAACGTCCTGAACGGCAACGAAAAACTGCGTCCGGTAACCTTTGTAACCTGCATTAAGCCTTGTTCTTTGCGAAGTGAAAAACGCAGGTTTATCTGATTTTGACAATGGTGAACCTTGTCCGTGCAGCAATTCAGAGCGCGTTCGCAACTGGCCCGAGAGGCTAAACTGCGCATTCACATTGCGCGAACCCAGCAGGCAAAAGCCCACTGAAATCAGTAATAAGAGGTAGAAATTTGTTTTCATGGAGTGAAAGGTTGGTTATGTAAGCCGGTATTTCAGGAAACCAATTGCATGCTTTGCAGATATTCCATCGCATAGGACGGATGCAAAGCCACGACATCGCCCATGATCATGATGGCGGGCGTGCCAATGTAATTTTCTTTTACAAGGCGCGGGATCTCCCAAACCTGTCCCATTACGCTTTTTTCATCGGGACGCGTGCCGTTTTGGATCACCGCCATCGGCAAATGTCCGCGCCCGAAATGTTTGTATAGTGCACATATCTCATCTACTTTGCTCAATCCCATTAACACGATCACCGTCGCTTTAGACTGAGCCGCAAGTCTCAGATCTTCTGATAGTTCGCCATTTTGTGTGGTGCCGGTTATGACCCAAAAACTTTCACTTACGCCACGCCGCGTCAACGGGATCTCCATGGAAGCCGGCACTGCTATGCAGCTCGAAACGCCTGGCACCACCTCGCATGTGACGCCGTGATCCCTTGCATATTCCATTTCCTCATGACCGCGACCGAATACAAACGAGTCACCGCCTTTCAGCCGCACCACATGACCGCGCTTGCGGGCCAGCCTTACAATGAGTCCGTTGATCTCCTGCTGCGAGAATGATGGGTTACCGACCTTTTTTCCCACATACATTTTTAGTGCTGCGGCTGGGGCAAAATCCAAAAGCTCCACATTGGCAAGCTCGTCATAAAGGATCACGTCGGCTTCTTTGATCGCCCGGATGCCTTTCAATGTGATCAGTTCTCCGTTGCCTGGTCCGGCGCCTACGAGTGTCAGTTTTGCTTCCATCTCTTATATATATAATAAAGTGATTATTGGAAATGTGCTAAATATAGTGTTTTGTGACTATGTCTTATCTAGGTTCAAAATTAGAAGCAATATTTTACAAAACAATGCTTTTGCCAATATTTATGTTTCATTTTTGCTCATATTGCGAATATAACATTAGGAAATAGAGAAAATGCGATTTATGTTTGTTCTGTCAGTGAGGTTGAAATCTAGACTATATATTGAAATAATGCAATGAAATAATAATGTTTTCACAAACTAATAGTTACTATTTACTATGAACACTATATCAAACATCCATATTGTCGTGATAGGCAATGGTATGGTAGGGTACAAATTCTGTGAGAAGTTGCTTGCTAAGAAAAAAAATGATCAGCAAATTACGCTTACCGTGTTCGGTGAAGAGCCTCGTGTGGCTTATGATCGCGTGCATTTAAGTGAATATTTTGTTGGAAAAACAGCAGATGACCTAACATTGGCAAGTTCTGATTGGTACACGGAGAATGGCATCAGACTGTTCCTTTCTGATCCGGTTGTGGACATCGACCGGGAGGAGAAGTTGGTAAGATCACATCATGGGCATATAGTTTATTATGACTATTTGATCATGGCCACAGGCTCCGGCGCATTTGTTCCGTCCATTCCCGGGGTGGAGAAGGATGGGGTGTTTGTATATAGGACTATTGAAGATCTGGAACTGATCCAGTCGTATGCATGCAAGGCGAAAAAGGGCGCTGTCCTTGGTGGGGGATTACTTGGTTTGGAAGCAGCGAAAGCATTGTTAGACCTTGGTTTGCAGGAAGCGCACGTGGTGGAATTCGCTTCGAGACTAATGCCGCGGCAGATCGATGATGCCGGTTCGCGCATCTTGCAAAATCAGCTGGAGTCATTGGGATTACAAATTCATTTGGCCAAAAGCACGCAGGAAATTGTGGGCGGCGATTGTATTGAAGGCATGCAATTCAATGATAACAGCTTGCTGGACGTGGATATGCTGGTGATTTCAGCCGGAATTCGTCCGCGTGATGAACTGGCGAAAATTGCTGGATTGGAGACACACCCGCGCGGTGGCATCGTGGTGAATAACCAGCTGCAAACTTCTGATCCAAACATTTTTGCCATTGGCGAATGTGCCTTGGCGCATCATATGATATACGGCCTCATTGCACCGGGTTATGAAATGGCCGAAGTGGTGGCAACATTGCTTTTGGGTGGTGAAAAGGAGTTTATGCCTTTTGATATGTCTACGAAATTGAAGCTCATCGGAACGGATGTGGCCAGTTTCGGTGATCCGTTTATTGAAGAGCCTGCTTGCAAAACCATTCGTTACGAAAATAAAGCCAAAGGCGTTTACAAAAGAATTAATGTAAGCCAGGACGGCAAAACTTTACTCGGGGGAATCCTTGTGGGCGACGCGGAACAATACAATATGCTTTTGCAAACTTGTAAAAGCAAAACGATTCTGCCGCCGGATTCGGAGGATTTGATCCTGGGTTCCCGCGGGGGTGAAGAGGCGGGCGCAGGCGTGATGGGTTTCCCGGACGACGCTTTGATATGCTCATGCGAGGCGGTTACCAAAGGCATGATCTGTCATGAAGTGAGCGAAAATGGTAACCACACCATGGACGCGCTGAAAAAATCCTGCAAAGCCGGAACGGGTTGCGGTGGCTGCGTTCCGATGGTGAAGGACATTATTTCGGGCGTGATGAAGCAGAACGGCATTTACGTCCGCAATGTAGTTTGCGAGCACTTTGATTATTCAAGACAGGAACTGCTGGATCTTGTCAAGATGAATGGTGCTAAAACTTATGGAGCTGTGCTGGATGAATTTGGAAAAGGGGATGGATGTGAGGTTTGTAAACCGCTGGTAGCTTCATTATTAGCCAGTTTGTGGAACGAAAACATTTTACAAAAAGACCGCGCAACGATCCAGGATTCGAATGACCGTTATCTGGCCAACATTCAAAAAGGAGGAACCTATTCCGTGGTTCCGCGGATTCCCGGCGGCGAGATTACGCCTGAAAAATTGATCATCATCGGTCAGGTGGCGCAGCAATATGGTTTGTATACCAAAATTACGGGCGGCCAGCGGATTGACTTATTCGGGGCACATTTGAATGATCTGCCGGATATTTGGGAACAGCTGATCCATGCCGGCTTTGAAAGCGGTCATGCTTACGGCAAGTCGTTAAGGACGGTGAAAAGTTGTGTAGGATCAACCTGGTGCCGGTTTGGCGTGCAGGATTCGGTGACTTTTGCGATTGAAGTGGAAGATCGTTACAAGGGCTTACGCTCACCACATAAGTTGAAATCGGCGGTTTCGGGTTGCGTGCGGGAATGTGCGGAGGCGCAGAGCAAGGATTTTGGCATCATAGCCACTGAAAAAGGCTGGAATTTATACGTCTGCGGGAACGGTGGGTCCAAGCCTCAGCATGCGCAATTGCTTGCAACAGATGTAGATAAGGAAACTTGCTTAAAGTTAATCGACAGATTTTTAATGTTTTATATCAAAACAGCCGACCCGCTGACGAGGACGGCAACGTGGCTGAACAAAATGGAAGGTGGCATGTCTTACCTCAAAGCAGTTGTGGTGGATGATGTGCTGGGCATCGCGGCGGAACTGGAATATGATATGCAAAAGCTCATCGATGTGTATCAATGCGAATGGAAAGAAGTGGTGCAAAGTCCGGAGCTCAGAAAACGCTTCTCACACTTTGTGAATGCTCCTGTGAAAGATCCTTCCATTGCTTTTGAAACTATGAGAGATCAGAAAAGAGCCAAAGAGTGGGCTTAATTGCCCCAAATTAAATAAATAAATTATTCCAGCTTCTTTATCCCCGGGTTGAAACCCGGGGCAATGGAATAAGTCGCCGGTGACCCGGCTTCACATCCGGCTAGTGAGCCACATCGTGGCGGTCAATATTATTGCCCCGGGTTTCAACCCGGGGAGACAAAGAGAAAGAAAATAAAAAGATAAAATCAAATAAATTATTCCAGCTTCTTTATCCCGGGTTGAAACCCGTGGCAATGGAATAAGTAGCCGGTGACCCGGCTTCACATCCAGCCAGTGAGCCACATCGTGGCGGTCAATATTATTGCCCCGGGTTTCAACCCGGGGAGACAAAGAGAAAGAAAACAAATATGGAAACACAAACACAAAATGCTGTAACCTGGCATATCGCTTGCCATGTAAATGACATCCCGGAAGATGGCGGCGGCTGCGCGCTGATCGATGGGAAACAGATCGCGATCTTCAACTTCGCTCGTCGCGGAGAATGGTATGCAACGGACAACCAATGTCCGCACCGCCAGCAGATGGCCGTGTCGCGCGGGATGATCGGGAGCCATGAGGGAGAGCCGAAAGTGGCTTGCCCTTTTCATAAAAAAACCTTTTCATTGCAAAGCGGCCAGTGCCTCAATGATGATTCCTATAAAATCAATACCTTTCCGGTGATGGTTAAAGAAAACCTCGTTTACATCGGAATATGAGCGAATGGAGAGACTCGATAAGAGCGTAGCAAGCAGTCTGACAAGGTTTTACATTGTTGCATTATGCGTAGTGGCGATGCTGACCATCAGCGGTTTGT
The DNA here is from genome assembly GCF_021502655.1 of Dyadobacter sp. CY347. Taxonomy (GTDB): domain Bacteria; phylum Bacteroidota; class Bacteroidia; order Cytophagales; family Spirosomataceae; genus Dyadobacter. The sequence goes on along the minus strand of NZ_JAKFFT010000009.1, from coordinate 431,829 downwards.
TCCTGATCAGAAGAACGATCAACAATCTGAACCACGACAGCCGGATGGTGAATGTCGCCGGACGCCAGCGGATGCTGAGCCAGCGGCTGACCAAGCTCGCGATCCTGAATGTCGGTGAAATGAAGCATAGCGATTCCGCAGATTTTAGTGCGCTTTTGAAGGTTTGGAAAGAGAGTCATGAAAATCTGGCCAATAAAAAACTGCCTGTCGAAGACGGTCTGGTAACCTGGAAAAGCGCTGCGCTTGATTCCATGTTTTTGGACCTTACACCTGTTTTCGACAGCATTTATGTAAATTTTTCGCTTGTTAATGGCCCCGGAACGGCCTCGCCGGCAAAAGCGCAGGCGTTGGGTTTCATATTAGAAAAGGAACCATTGTTTCTTGCCAAAATGGATAAGATCGTATTTCAGTTTGATAAGGAAAGTTTCCAAAGACTGGAAAATCTGGAAAGGATCGAATGGATTTTGGACATTATGACAATCCTCGTGCTGTTCGCGGAAGGTCTATTGATTTTCAGGCCGGTCGTGAACACAACCCGGCGCGTGGTAAAAATGCTGACCGAATCCGAGAATGCATTGCAACTTTCCAACCAAAAACTAAAAGAAGCAAATAACCAGCTCGTGGAGACGCAAAATGAGCTGCTGCGCGTAGAGGAGGAAAAATATGAACTGCAACTCGCCGAAGACCGCATCCGCGCCAGCGCATTGATCGAAGGTCAGGAAGAAGAGCGGAAACGATTTGCCCTGGAACTGCACGATGGCATTGGCCAGATGCTGACCGGACTCAGACTGCATGCCGAAAAATTGAAATCCGTCCAGTTTCATGATGAGAAAAATCAAAAGAGGTTTGAGCAGCTGGTGAAGCTTATCCAGGACATTATACAGACAACACGACAAATATCTTTTAACTTAATGCCGTCCGTGTTAAGTGATTTTGGCCTTAATGCTGCCCTGAGGTTGCTTTGCGAGCAAAGTGCAGAGCTGTCGGGGATCAAAATTGAGTTTGACGGGGAAGTAACCAGGCGCATTGAAATGAGCCGTCCGATGGAAATCGGGTTGTATCGCATTGCGCAGGAAGCACTGAATAACGCGGTGAAGCACGCCAATGCGGATAAGATCAAGATTAAGTTGGAACAAAATAAGAATCACATCATTTTGGAAATTTCGGATGACGGAAAAGGATTTTTAATTAGTAATTTGAAATCAGAAGAAGGGATTTTCCTGACCCGAAACGGCATGGAAAATATCCGCACCAGGACACAGCTGCTGAACGGCAATATGGAGATCGTCTCTAAAATGGACAGCGGAACCAAGTTGATCGTTCGCGTTGAATTATGATTCTTAATCCAAAAACATTCTTTCATGCCCATCCGAATTTTAGTCGTTGATGACCACTCCGTTGTGAGACAAGGGATTATCACCCTTTTGGAGGATGAGGAAGATCTACTGATCGCAGGCGAGGCGTCGGATGGCGATGAGGTTTGGGATATGATTGAAAATGTGAGGCCCGATATCATGTTGCTGGACCTAACGATGCCGAGAATGTCCGGAATTGAGGTCATCAAGCAGATCGTCCCTGCCTTTCCGGATGTTAAGATCCTGGTTTTCAGCATGCATAACAATGCAGATTACATGATTTCTGCTGCTATGAACGGCGCGTCGGGTTATTTACAAAAAGATACGGGCCGGGATGAATTGTTAAGGGCCATACGCACCATTCATAAAGGAGAGCTTTATTATCCCCCATATGCTTCTTCGGTGATTATCAAGAATTTATTAAAACAAATTGCCAGGAACCCTGAACCGAAAGCGGAGCCGGAAGAAAGCAATGACAAGTCGATCTGGAAAATGATCACGCCGCGTGAACAGCAGATCCTGAAATGCCTGACCGAAGGCATGAGCAGCAAAGACATTGCCGAAAAATTTGATATCAGCTCCAACACCGTCGCTAACCAGCGCGCCAGCATTATGAAGAAGGCCAATGTTAAAAACACAGCCGAGCTGATCAGTCTGGCTTTGCGCGGCAACTAAGCAGATCATTTACCATCCAAATCTTGAAAGCCTGCACGCATTCACTCATTCAGCCATTCACTCATTAAATCGCATGACATATCGCCGCCTTTGTTATTCGCTTTTACTTTTGTTAACCGGGTTTAATGCCTTGGCGCAGTCGTACACGGTGAGTCCGAACAAACGTTATTTGTTAAAGGATGGGAAGCCGTTTTTCTGGATGGGCGATACGGCTTGGGAACTGTTCCACCGGCTCGATCGTGAGGATGCCACATATTATTTACAAAAGCGTGCAGCACAAGGTTTTACAGTGATCCAGGCAGTTGCATTGGCTGAGTTTGACGGGCTCAATGTTCCTAACCCTTACGGTGATAAGCCATTGAACGACAATGATCCGACGAAACCCAATGAAGCCTATTTCAAGCACGTCGATTTTATCATTGACAAAGCCGCAGAGCTTGGCCTAACCATCGCATTCCTGCCGACCTGGGGTGATAAAGTTTTTAAATCGACCTGGGGAAAAGGGCCTGAGGTTTTTACCAAAAGCAATGCGGAGGTTTACGGGAAATGGCTTGGTAACCGCTATGAAAACCGTAAAAACATCATCTGGGTGCTCGGTGGCGACCGCACGCCGAGGAAAGATTTGGACGATGTTGGCGTTTGGCGGGCTATGGCTGCGGGCGTTGTTGCCGGTGTGGGAGGCCATGATCATGCGATGCTGACCTTCCATCCGCAGCCTAACCAAGAAGGCTCGGGTGAATGGTTTCATGGTGATAACTGGCTGGATTTTAATATGTTCCAAAACGGACATTGCCGTGATGCAGCTGTTTATGAAAATATCAAAAGGGCGTACGACCGCCAGCCTACCAAGCCTGTGCTGGATGCGGAGCCGATATATGAAGACCATCCCGTTTGTTTTAACGCCAACGAGCTGGGCACTTCCAATGCTTACGATGTCAGGAAAGCAGCTTATCTGGATCTTTTTTCGGGCGCTTTCGGCCACACCTATGGCTGCCACGACATCTGGCAAATGTATGCACCAAACCGCGAAGCGGTGAATGGCCCGCATGTTTACTGGCAGCAGGCAATGGACTTGCCAGGCGCGAAGGAAATGAAATTCGTCCGCAAGCTCATGGAATCAAGGCCAATCCTAGACCGCATCCCGGATCAATCCATTGTGGTTGAAAACGACCTCTCTTCGCACGAAAGGATACAGGCGACACGGGGCGCCGACTACATTTTCGTTTACACTTCAACAGGGAAACCGTTCTCTGTAAATCCAGGAAAAATCTCTGGAAATCAATGGAATGCATCCTGGTTCGATCCGCGAAATGGCAAAACCAAAGAAATTGGCAAAGTGGACAGCAAAACCCTCAAACAATACACCCCGCCAACTTCCGGCTACGGCCAAGACTGGATCCTCATCCTGGATGACGCTTCCAAAAATTACAAGATGCCGTGAGTATCGAAATAAGGAGGGTCTATCTGGGATTATGACCAAAAAATTGAAGCAGAATGGCCAAAACGGTTTCCATGATCCTTTTGTCATGGCTTTGAGATAATATTTTGGATACACTGACACCCAAATATAAAGCTTCACGTTTTTCGCCTGCGGGCTGAAATGTGAAGCTTAGTATGTCGTCGTTAAATTCGGGATGTGTGTTGAAGTAACCTTTGGAATTAGTAAAATAGACAATGTATAAGATGTTGCATTTGGTAACGAACGTGTATCGATCCGAATCCTGTCTGACAATATCATATGGGTTTAACCAATTTAATTCCTCGCGCATTTATTTCTTCAATCGTTACCTTTCCCTGAAAATAGTCCGAAACAGCTCGTTGATCTTCAAGCATTTTTTGAAAAAGGCTTAATTTGCCCGCCTTCTGATTACTATTAGCAACTTCTGTCACTTTCTTTTCAACTGAGTGTCTCATTGCATGTTATTTATGATGAGTAATGTTGATTGTTAACAAATTTTAACGAAAAAATCGTTAAAAACAATATTTAACGCAGCCATTGTCCCAGCGGTAACGTTCGATGAATAAACGGTCCAGGCGTCATCGCAGGAAAACGGAGCCGGTTGGGAGCTGTTCGGCGGCGGAGAAAGATTGTTTGTAACTGCGCTCGATTTTCGCGAGTTCTTTTGTTTTCTTTTGCGCTTTGAGGCTTTGGGCCAAGCCAATGGCCGACCAGCCGTTGCCGGGATTCCAGATCAAATCTTCACTGTAAATGCTTTCGGCGACGGCTGGTTTATTCATTTTTAATAAATAAGCACCTAAAAACTGCCGGGCAGGAATCGGCCAGTCGTTTGGTTCCGTGTAGATCAGGCCATCTTCGATTTCGATTGCATTATTCAGACTGGCGATGGTTTTGTCATAATTTTTGTCATTAAATGCGATGGCGGCTGTGAGAATTTCTCCGGCAATGTTTGCGATGGGCGTAAATGAATTAAAGGGAATGCGTCTTTTGGTCAGGATAGGATCCTTTGCTCTTTCGAGAAGTGAGTTTAGTTCCGCTTTGGCTTTCTCGCCTGCGCCGGTATTTACATAGGCCATTCCTCTTGCGAAGTTGCGGAGTAATGTGGCATATGTCCATTTCGGTTCTATTTTAGCTGTGTCTTTTAAAATTTCATCCCATTTTCCAAGCCTTACCAATGTCAGTTCTGGCAGCATGAAAAGATACTGATCATAAGGGCTTTCATATGTTGGCCCGACCGATTTTCGCAACCGGTTGGCCGCATGCATGCCTGTTTTATACAAGCCTGCACTCATTGCGCAGTATGTTTGAACCGCAAAATAATGCGGGCTATGCTTTACGAGGTTCAGGTTTTTGGCCAACGAATCGTATTGAAGCAGGGCCGCATCCGCACGATCATTCACATCCACAGCTTTCAGGAAAAAGCCATTTCGCTCGTATTCATGACTGGACATATGCACCATATGGGCAACGCCGGGCAACTGGTCCCTTAATTTATCCGCATTGGGAAGCGCCACTTCCGGGTGGCGAGAAGCTTCCGTTAAATGAATGTGGTAATGCAGCGCCGCCGGATGGTTGGGATTTTCCTTCAGAACCTGTTCGCTCAGCGTCACCACTTCATTCGTCCAGGGTTTGGGCGTGCCATCATTATTCCAGAAATCCCATGCATGTATCAGCATAACCGCGTCTACAAACAGCATTTTAATATCCTGGTCTTTTGGGAATTGAGTTATTAACTCACGCGTTTTAGCGGCATAAGCAGTGTTAAGCAACTTTCTATCGGCATCGGACGCATCAGCCGAGTAACGCTTGTTCATGACGGCGATCAGTGCCTGTTCTTTTTTTGTCGCTTGATCCGCAAGCCGATTCATTTGTTTCAAAACAGAAGGAATATTTTCTGGTTTTTTATACAAATGGGCTGCATTATAGTAGGGCCCCATAGCCAGCGCCTGTCCCCAGTAAGCCATCGCGCATGTAGGTTCCAGCCTGGCCGCTTCCTGGAAAGATGCCAGCGATTCCTTCATATGATAACCATAATACATGTTCACCCCCTGATCAAAATAAAACTGAACGCTATCGTTCTTCGTCGAGATCGGATATGAGTAATTTCCCCAGCCAGGCATGGCCGAAATGTACTTTCCATTCGCCGCCGTCCTTACATCAGCACCCGGAACGGAGCCGCATAAGGCAATGCTGGTTTGCTTAGGATTTTTTGTTTTAAACAAATCGAATGCATCAAATCGCAGTAGGAGAGCGGTTATCAGCAGGATGGGAAGCAGCAGGAAAGAGAGTAATGTATTTTTCATTTCAAATGGAGAATGTGCCGGACGGATCATTTAAATATAAAGCGATTATTTCTTTTTTGATAATCTGGGAGGCGTTTTATGGTTATGCGGTATGATAATTGCCTTCATCAGGCTTTTGAAAAACAATCAACAAACTGAAAGATGAGAGAGCCATTACAAGCCCAGCCGCCTATTTCGCGCAAGGGTTTTTTAGCATTAACAGGCAAATATGCGGCCATCGGCGCTATGAGCGGACTGGCTATTCAAAGCACAGAAAATGCTTTTGCCCAAACGCCCCTTAAAGCAACTTCACCACCCGCAAGAGTCCCCGCAAAACCAGAAGATCCAATCGTTTTGGAAAAGTGGAAATCGGAATATGATCAGCAAAGCGCGCCTACGCCAACACCGATGCCACCCGATCAACGTGTTGGTTATGCAGTGGTCGGACTAGGACATTTGTCATTGGAAGAGATCCTTCCAGCGTTAGGAATGTGCAAAAAATCGAAATTGGCCGCACTTGTGAGTGGAAGTCCTGAAAAAATGAAAAAAGTAGCGGCGCAATATGGAGTGAAACCGGAGAGCTGTTACAGCTACGAAACGTACGATCAGCTGAAAGATAATAAGGAAGTTGATGTCATTTATATTGTCTTGCCTAACGGCTTGCATAAGGAATATGTCGTGCGTGGTGCCAAGACCGGAAAGCATATTTTGTGCGAAAAACCAATGGCTAACACCGCCGAAGAATGCAAGGAAATGATCGCGGCCTGCAATAAGGCAAACGTGAAGCTGATGATCGCTTACCGCATTCAATATCAGCCGCATAACCGAAAATTGAGGGAAATTTTGCAGAAAAAGGAATTTGGGCCTGTAAAAATGGTTGAAGCCTCCAACTGCCAGAGCACCGCCAACCCGGATCACTGGCGTCATAAACTGAAACTTGCAGGAGGCGGTGTTCTGCCCGACATTGGTTTGTATTGTCTGAACACCACGCGCTTCATTCTGGGCGAAGAGCCAACCGAAGTTTTCGCTTATCAATACAGCACACCAGGCAACCCGTTATTCGCCGAAGTGGAAGAGTTTGTCTCCTGGCAAATGCGCTTCTCGAACGGCATAATCGCCAACTGTACAACACATTACAATGTTCATGAAAGTCGTCATTACAGGGTTCTTTGCGAAAAAGGCTGGCTGAATATGGACAAAGCGTATGCATACAAAGGCCAGAAGTTGTCGCAAGCCAAAGCCGACGGTCGTATGGAGCTGCACCAGGATATCGGCCTGGCCGAAACGAACCAGTTTGCGACCGAAATGGATCATTTTTCAGATTGTGTGATCAATAATAAAAAGCCGTACACGCCCGGAGAGGAAGGTTTGCAAGACCACATCATTATGGAAGCCATTTACAAGTCTGCACGCGAAGGTAAGCCCGTAAAAATCAGCTCAAACCAAACCAATGCCGCCTTGCACGGGCCTGAGCCTGAATTGGGATGATAATTGATTTTTTGGGATTTTATAGTCTAGTGAGGTTGACATTGAATTTGTTACAATGTTCACAGAGGCGTTACATTAAAGTGCTTTAAGACAATTCCTCAAACCATTTTTTGAAAACAGGCACGCGTTCTTTGCTGATCAGGATTTGATTGGCAGAGAATGGCGTTGTCCGTACGAGCAGCCTGCCGTTGAAATACAATTCAATTTCAGAAATGCATTCGCGCGAAATGATAAACTGACGGTTGGCCCGGAAAAAATTAGTAGCATCGAGTTGATTTTCAAGTTCTTCCAGAGATTTGTCTACAACGAAATTCCTGTCATCATGCAAAGTGGCTACGACGACGCCGTTTTTGATGGTTAGCCATGCAAAATCCGAATCTTTCAATGGGATCAGTTTGTCGCGATAAGGCACCAGGAAGCTTCTACGGGGGCTTTTGCGGTTGAGGATCTGGTTGTGCATGAGCTCTTCCAGATATTTTACTTTGCTGATCGCATTCTCCTCATTTAGCTGATAATATTTTTCAAGACTGAATTTTAATGATTCCTGGCGGATGGGTTTTAGCAGATAATCAATGCTGTTGAGCTTGAAGGCACGCATCGCATACTCATCATGTGCAGTTGTGAAAACGACCGGACAGCCGATAGAAATTTGTTCAAAAATTTGAAAGCAAGTCCCGTCTCCTAGCTGCACGTCAAGAAAAATCAGGTCGGGAACGGGGTTGTTGCTTAGCCAGTCAACAGCCGATTCCACACTTTCCAAAACATTCAGGATTTCAGTTTTAGGGTCAATTTTTTGTAGCAATTGCGTCAGGTACTCGCCCGCCGGCTGTTCATCTTCAATGATAAGGATTCTGGTCATGGAGCTTCTATCAATGGGACTTTTACTGTAAAATGCTGCTCATCTTGCAGCAACAATGGTTTTTGGCCGGTCTGGATCTTATAGCGTTTGTCCAGGTTTTGCAGGCCAATCCCGGTTCCGGGAGCGTGTTTCTTGTTAACCGAATTGGAGACGGTAATGTGTTTTTCCTGCTCGCTCAGCCTGAGCTCAATCATTAATATCTGATTGGAAGTGATCACATTATGCTTAATCGCGTTCTCAATCAGGATTTGCAGGGAAAGTGGGATGATATACCAATTTCTGGCTGTGTCCACGTCATGAAAGCAGAAAGCTAGTTTTTCGCCGAATCTCGCCTTATACAAGTCAAGATATGCACGGGCAGCATCCAGCTCATCTTTCAGCAGGATGAGGCTTTGGTTCTGAACTTTCAGGTTATAGCGCAAAATGTCCGACAGATCCAGCACAATGCGCTGCGCCAGATCAGGATTTGTAGCAATGGAAATGTTCAGGATGTTTAATGCATTGAACAAAAAATGCGGGTTCAGCTGGTTCTGCAATGCTTCCAGCTGGGCTTTGAGCTGCTCGCGTTTGAGCTGCTCGTTTTCCAGTCCGATCTGGTGGTTTTCCTGGGTAGTAAGCAAAAAATTCCGGAAACCAAGAATGGCGAGCAGCAACAGAATGTGATACAGATAATACACGACCCGGAAGATCAGCATATCCGAATTATCCGCATCCAGGGCCAGTTTGAGTTGAAACAGGATTTCATTGATCCCCATAAAGAGGACGATCAGCAGGAAGATCTGCACCCAGGCTTTCTGGCTGTTGAACCAGCTGGGCACATTATAAGTGTTTTGAAGGCAGACATAGACGAAGATCCACGAAAATTCAAAACTTATAATGAACTGAATGCAAATGTCGAGCACGCCCGAGCCGATCGTAGCCGGGTCAAATAATGACGTCCAGACGAAAATAAGGCGCGGAATTGTGGCAAATAAGCTCAGGATGAAACAGAGACGCCAACCTAATGACATCCCATTCCGATAGTTTAAGTCGGGGTTCATGCCAGGCTTGTCAGAAACTTGCTATTTCTTGCCGTTTTGGCGGATAGAGAATTCTTTGTCTGGATTAATGCTGCTACGGACTCGATCAGGCCGATTTCTGCATGGCTCCATTCCCGGTTATTGAGCGTGTCTTCCAGTCCTACAAAGCCAGACCAGCCCACATTGCCCTGCACAGGAACTGCCAGCATGGATTGGGCATCCTGCTGACTAAACCATTGGATCTCAGCACCCGTCATATTTCCAGACGGTTCTGTCACCGGTTTTTTAGCATCAAATAATGCAGTCCAGCGACTGAAATCAGGAATTTTCACGGTCTTGCCGGAATGTTTGGCAGGCACACCGGGTGCGGTAACTTCTATTTTCAATGTCAGATCCTGCGCATCGCCGGTTGCAGGTTGATTTTTGGTATACAAATAAATCCTGCTCAGGTCCATCACTTCCAGCAACAATAAAAATGCATTCGAAAGCGAGTCAGCAGCGAGTTCATCTTCACAGCGCGCCAGCACTTTTTTGTAAAGTGATTCGTGGTTTTGGTTGTGCTGGTCGATTTTTTTCCGGGCGTTGTTTTTCCATTTGGCCAACGTATTTTCCAGCGCGGGAATCCAGCCCAGTTTGTTGGAACAATTGATATAATAAGTCGTTTCCGTCACCGCAAGCACTCTTTCCGCGGTAACCGGGCAATGGCCCTCTGTCATCACCAGGCAGGGAAGCTGGCTGCCGAGCACGTTGGCGAGATCGGTGATCTTACCGTCGGGAAGCAGGCAGTTGGAAATCAGGAGATCGTATTTCGACTCGTAAAAAGCCTCAATAGCAAGTTGTTTGGAAGCGACTTGCCGGATACTGAACTTATAGCCGGCATAGCCAAGAGAATCTTCAAGCAAAGCCAGATATTCTTTCTGGATTGCAACGATGAGGAGGTTAAGGGGTTTCATCTTATAAACGTTTATAGCATTGCAATTATACAAACTAAAGTAGAAACAATACTACCATTTTAAACTAAATAGCTAGAAAAATAGCCGTCCGGAAAATCTCGGTTTTGTGTCGTCGGTTTGAGGCCGGGAAACAACAGGTTCACCTTTACATTTTTCAGTTTCAGTAAAAATTTGAATCGCTTCGCCAGTGTTATTGGGATATTTATGGAACAAAAGGGACAAAGAAGCGAAATTTTGTTTCGTGTCCTTGCTCACGATTTTTTTACAAAAGACAAACCCTTCAAACCATACATTTAAAAAAGATGAATGCTAATAAGTCACTTTCTCGACGATATTTTTATCAAATCATGAATGGCAAGAATGAGCAGGTTGCTCATGAGATCTTATCCGAGGATTTCGTTTTCACTTTGCCTACACATCCCGAGCCTTTCCATGGCCCGGACGGATTTTTCGGACTCGTTCAAATGCTGCACGCTTCTTTCCCCGATTTTTACATTAACCCCCAGGAAATGGTTGCCGGCGGCGACTGGGTTGTTACGCGCTGGAGAGGCGGCGGCACGCACACAGGCGGACCATTGCTTACCGTTAAAGGGAATGTGGAAGCAACCGGAAAATTCTTCGAAATAGACGGAATGACCTGGCATACGATCAAAGACGGTAAAATCGTCGAATCCATTGGTCATGAAGATACATTGGGCCTCATGCTCCAACTGGGCGTCCTGCCTTCGGAAGCGGCTCCTTCACCAGACCTGCAACACAACCAGACATTAGCAACAAGATATTTTGAAGAAATCATGAGCCAGGGCAACCTGGACGTGATAGAAGAGATCCTCGACCCGGAATTTGCCTTCATTATTCCAACTCAGCCTGAGCCGATCGCCGGATATCCGGCATTCAAAAACTTCGTAGGTTACTTACGCAACGCTTTCCCCGACATCAAGTTCACAGTAATGCGCCAGACGGCCGAAGGCAACAAAGTAGCAACACGCTGGAACATTGAAGGAACGCATCAGGGAGAATTCCTGGGCGCGGCACCAACCGGTAATCACGTAAAGGATTACGGAATCGACATTTTTACAATCAAAAACGGCAAGATCCTTTCAGTTCATGTGAATGAAAACGATTTCGGATTGATGCAGCAACTTGGAGCGATCCCCTCATGACATTAGAAGAAAACAAAGCCATCGTCCGCCGTTACTGGTTTGACTTTTGGAATGAAAAGAACATTGATACGCTGGATGAAATTGCTGTTGAAGATGTCGTTTTTCACTTTCCTCCCGGCCAGGCGCACCAGCCGCCGACATTAAGAAAATGGTTTGAAACAGCCCTAGTCGCATTTCCTGACGTGTTTTTCACATTGCATGACGAACTGGCAGAAGGCGATAAAGTGGTGAGCCGCTGGTCATATGAAGCCACGAACACTGGTAATTTTCTCGGAAGGGAAACCACTAGCATTCGGGTAAGAGATCAGGGAATTGACATATTCCGCATTGAAAACGGGAAGATCGTTGAAATGTGGGTTGCCCAGGACAGTCTGGGTTTGCTGCAACAATTGAAAGTGATTCAGTAAAATGGAAAAAGCAGTTGTCCGTCATTTTATAAACAGAGGCGGGCAGCTTCCGGTGAAGCCGGTGATCATTATAGATTTCGATCCGGATACGGACGTGCTGATCATCGACGAACCCGGGCTTTCCAGAAAAGACCTGGTTTTTGAACAGGATTTGAATGATACAGTAATCAGGCTGTCCGATTCATTTATAATCCTGGCCACATTGAAAAATGTCAATGCGATTGATCTGGATCCGGTCCCGTTTTTGAAAAGGTTTTATAATGCATTGGCTGAAAATGATATAGATGAAATTCTCATATTTCTCGCAGACGATGTTTTGTGGGAAATGGGTGGGCCACAAGATATTTTGCCCTGGGCTGGCAAGTGGGAAGGAAAGGCAGAGGTTACCCGATTTTTTGAATTTCAAAGTAAAAGATTGGCTTTTGAAAAACTAAATCCAACCCGGTTTGTAGCGCAGGGAAATACGGTTGCGGTGGTGCTGGAAGGAAATGGTGAAACAAAATCAGGAAAGGCTTTTGCAGGTGGCGTAGTGCAATGGGTGACAGTCAGAAACGGGAAGATAGCCCATTTACAATGTTACCGGGATACTTTTCCAATCATTGAAGCATTGCACGGCGGAAGGCCTTTTAAGGTTGATGCGAGTGAAACTGGTTCTCAACATTATGTCAATCAGCCCATTGCTTCATTAAGAACAACGGACAGCATTGTGTTTGATGAAGCGGTTTTTGATAATGTGCCTGCAACCGTAAAGTCCGCAAGGGCCATGTATGCCGCGTTGCAGGGACTGAAATCCGAGGACGTTCGGAAAGCATTCGCGCCCAATGTTATCTGGCACATGTTCGGGCCGCGTGACATTATCGCATGGGCTGGCGAGCGCATAGGGCCGATCGCAGCCGTTGAATCGGCAAGGCAGATTATTGAAACAATGCGTTTTGATCATTTCAAAGCGGTCAGGATGATTTATCAGGACAATGTTGCAGCCGTTCTGATCGATGAACCAGGCGTTTCAAAAGCAACTGGATTGTCGTTTCATACGAGCGTTGTGCACATTGTAGTTGTGAATGAAGACGGAAAAGTGGCCTCGATCCACAACTACGTGAATACAGCCGAAATAGTAGAAGCCTTTCTGGGCGGCAGACCTTATACAGTGAATTGAACAGAACATTAACCCTTAAAAAAGAAGAAAGCATGTCACTTACAGCAGAACAAAACAATGCGATTTGCGTAGAATTTTTCGAAACAGCCTGGAATACAGGTATTGTGCGCGAAGATTTACTGGCATCCGACGCGATAGACCACTCACAAGTGGGCGGAAAAACCGTTTCTGAGCCGGGTTCGGCCAGTTTTAAAGGCATCGTGGGCATGTTCCGCGGCGCTATGCCTGATGCAAAGCTTAGTATTGAAGATCAGATATATGTAGCCGACAAAGTGGTGCACAGATGGAGACTGAACGGCACCGACACAGGCGGTGTAATGGGCATGCCGCCATCCGGAAAATCCATCACATTAACTGGCACAACCACAGCCCGCATGAAAGACGGCAAGATCGCCGAGCGCTGGGCTAATGTGGACGAATTGGGCCTTTTGCAGCAATTAGGCGTAGTTCCTCCACCTCCGGGAGCCGCTTCTCCGGGAGCCGCCGCTCCGGGAGCGCATTGATAAAGCATTTGTAAACTCTCCTCGACATTGTTTTTAAAATTATTCAAACCCGAATTTTATGTCTAAAAAAGTACTCGCCATTTTATCAGAATACGGATATTGGGGCATTGAGCTGGTAGGCCCGCTCGAAAAACTGGAAGAAGCCGGTTACACCGTGGATTTCATCACACCCAATGGCAAAAAGGCAGAAGCATTGCCTCCGAGCTATGATACGACTTACGTAGATCCTCCTCTTGGCGTGTGCGTTACCACACAGCTCGCCGCAGACAAAGTGAATGCTTTTGAAGCAACAAACCGTTTGGAAAAAACATTGAACCTGTCGGAAGTGATCCCGCAGCGTCCTTACTTTTCCACGCCTGATTTCCTTCGCGCATTTGAAAAATATTACGCAGATCTTAAAATCGCACAGGACAAACTGACCGAAGAATACGACGCAGTTTTCCTGGTAGGCGGCAGCGGCCCGATCATTGACATGGTGAACAACCAGCGCGTGCATGATGTGATCCTTGCTTTTTACAAAAAACAAATGCCTGTTGCCGGAATCTGCTATGGCGTTGCGCCGCTTGTTTTTGCAAGAGATTTCAACGAACGCAATTCCATTATTAAAGGAAAACACGTTACAGGTCACTGCATTGAGTACGATTACCACGATGGAACCGGCTTCCTGCACACCGATCTGAACATGGGGCCCCCGCCATATGTTTTGGAATACATTCTTTCAGACGCCGTTGGGCCAGAAGGACAATATCATGGAAATTTTGGTAAAGAAACTTCCGTAATCGTTGACTATCCATTTATCACAGGCCGTTCATTGCAATGTTCCTTCGAATTCGGAGAGCAGTTTGTGAACGTTTTGGACAAAGGCCTCACACGTTATGGCTGGTAAAACCGGGAATCAGAAGATCATTGAACAATTCCTTGCGGATGGCATGGATTACATGTTCGGCAACCCCGGCACAGTAGAGCAAGGTTTCCTTGACGCCCTGGCCGAGTATCCCGACATGAAATACATCCTCACTTTGCAGGAAACAATTGCAGTCATGATGGGAGACGGTTATGCCCGCGCTACCCAGAAGCCAACATTGGTCCAGCTGCACAGTTCACCTGGCATTGGCAATGCAGTAGGCGCTGTGTATCAGGCCAAAAGAGGTCATGCGCCGCTGGTGGTGATCGGGTCGGATGCGGGTGTGCAATACATGAATATGGATGCGCAAATGGCCAATGACCTGGTAGCCATGATGGCGCCTGTCACCAAATACGCAACGGTTGCAACGTCTTCAAAATCGCTGTTACGGACATTGCGCCGGGCAGTAAAAATAGCATCAACGCCGCCTATGGGGCCGGTTTATGTTTGCCTGCCTATGGATGTGCTCGACGAGATCAACGATGAGCCCGTATTCCCAAGCTGCATTCCGTCCACGCGGGTTTCGCCTGCGCCGGAACTGATTGAGCAGTCAGCGGAAATGTTGCTGGCAGCCGAAAAGCCGATAATTTTCGTCGGTGACGGCATTGCTTATTCAGATGCAATCCCAGAGCTTACGCAGGTTGCGGAGCTTTTGGGGGCGGAAGTTTACGGTGTCGAATTCGGGGATCTCGTCATGGACAATACGCATCCATTGTACCAGGGCACAACAGGCCATATGTTCGGGTCTTACAGTCAGCCTATTACGATGAAGGGCGATGCGAACCTCGTTGTAGGGACGTATATGTTGCCGGAGGTTTTTCCTGAGTTAGGAGAAATTTATGCGCCGGATGCCAAGGTGATCCATTTTGATCTCAATGCTTATGAGATCGCCAAAAATCACCGTGTCGACCTCGGTGTTGTAAGCGATCCCAAACTTTCACTCGCTGCATTAGCCCAGGCGATTGAAGCTTCCATGACAGCGGAACAGAGGACAAAAGCCCAGCAACGTATAGAGCAAATCGGTAATGCTAAGCATGCCAGAATTGCAGCCGAAAAAGAAGCCGATGACCAGCAGCAAGGCAAGTCGCCGCTGCATATGTCGCAATTCACGAAAGTGCTCGCCGAAAAGCTGGATCAGGATGAAACCATCATTTTTGACGAAGCATTGACCAGCTCAGCCGCAGTAAGCCGTTATCTTCCGCCTAAGCTGGCCAAACAATACTTTTTTACGCGCGGCGGTTCGCTGGGTGTGGGCTTTCCAGGTGCGATCGGAGCCAAGATGGCCAATCCTGAAAAAACCGTGATCGGTTTCTCGGGCGACGGCGGAAGCATGTACACGATCCAGACATTATGGTCGGCGGTGCGGCATAATACGGGAGCCAAGTTTGTGGTTTGCAACAATGGTTCGTACAAATTGCTGCAACTCAACATTGATCAATACTGGCAGGAACGTGAAATTCCGAAACACGAGCATCCGCTGCCATTTGACCTTTCCTATCCCGCGATCCGGTTTGACCTTTTGGCTCAATCCATGGGCGTGGAAGCGGTAAGGGTTGAAAAAGAAGAAGAAATTTTGCCCGCTATCGAAAGAATGCTGGCCAACGATAAGCCCTTTTTGATCGACCTGGTGCTGGAAGGCAACCACAAGTCGGACTGGGTGAAAGTGAATTGCTCGCAATAACCAACAACGCTCCTCCATTTTTAATAATGGTAAACATGAGATTTGATTACATTATCGTTGGCGCAGGGGCTGCCGGGAGCGTGCTGGCCAACCGCCTGAGCGCCAACCCGGACACGAAAGTGCTGCTCATCGAAGCCGGAAAACCTGATAAGGAGCCTGCAATCCAGGATCCGGGCGGCTTTGTGAGCCTCTGGGGATCGGATATGGACTGGCAATTGCAGACCACGCAACAAGCTGGTTTGAGTGGCCGATCCATTACGATCAATCAAGGAAAGGTTTTAGGAGGCAGCACCTCGATCAATGCAATGATGTACGTCCGTGGTAACCCTGCAAACTTCGATCAATGGGAAGCCATGGGAGCGAAAGGATGGGGTTATGAGGCTGTTTTGCCTTTTTTCAAAAGATCTGAAAATTTTGAAAACGGCGCTTCTGAATTTCATGCAACCGGCGGCGAACTGAGCATTCGGGACTGTCCGGACGAGGTGATGCGTTCGGAGCATTTTCTGGAAGGCGCAACGCAGCTGGGCTACGACGGCCCGAACTGGGATTACAATGGTGCCCGCCAGGAAAACGGTGCGGGATTGCTACAATTTCACATTGATAAAAATGATCACCGCGACAGCGGCGCATCGGCTTTCTTACATTCAATTTCTGAAAGGGGAAATTTGACGATCGTTACCGGTGCGCTGGTTTCCAGGATCTTAATCGAAGATAAATGGGCAGTTGGCGTCGAGTTTATCGCCGACCACGGTCAGAAAGCGCAAGCATTTGGTGAAAAAGAAATCATCATATCAGCAGGCGCACTGGGTTCCCCAAAACTATTGCTTTTGTCAGGAATCGGGCCTGCTGAGGAATTGGCAGAAGTTGGCATTGAGGTTGTTAAGGATTTACCGGGTGTTGGTAAAAATTTGCAGGACCATTTGCAGCTGCCGATGATTTTTAGGTCAAAAATCCCGATGCCGAATACGACATTGCTTACGGGTAATGCGCTGTTTATCAATACAAAAAATGACGGTAGCGTGGTGGATTTGCAAATCAATTTTACACCGAGCCTGCCGCAGCCCTTAGCACCGATTTTGCCGGATCTGGGCGGCCCGGTCTGCATATTTTTGCCGATTCTGGTTCAGCCGGAAAGTCGGGGAGAAGTAATGTTAAGGTCTAAAAATGCTGCTGACGCGCCCATTATCAATCCCAATTACCTGGAAAATGAGGCTGATGTAACTGTGCTTTCTAAGGCCGTTGAACTGGTGAGAAAGCTGGCTAACACACCTAAATTCCTGGAACTGAATGGCGGCGAAATGGTTCCTGGTGCGGACGCAGACATTGAAGCATTTGTTCGCTCGCAGAGCACTACGATCTGGCATCCGGCCGGAACCTGTAAGATGGGCAATGACACAATGTCGGTTGTTGACTCCAAATTAAAAGTCCACGGCATTCAGAATCTGCGCGTTGCGGATGCTTCCGTTATGCCAACTGTTACAAGTGGAAATACTGTTGCCGCCTGTTTCATGATCGGTGAAAAAGCGTCCGATATGATTATCTCCGCACATCCGGTTGCTGATCTGAAAAAGAGTCTAATCAATTGATTGAATTATAATTAACCTAAAAAATAAAATACAATGCTAACGCAGGAAGCAATTAAAGCACTGGCGCTTGACTGGTATAAAAAGCTGGATGTCCACGTCCCTATGGTTGAAGTTTTGCCGCTGCTTGCAGATGCAGAACTCGAAATGGTTTTCCCGGAGGCAACAGTTTATGGTTATGCAGGATTTGAAGGCTGGTTTCAGCGCGTGATCCGCATTTTCTTTGACGAAGTGCACACGGTAAAACTCGTAGAGTCTGAAATAACGGGTGATACTGCGGTTGTGAAAGTGGTGGTTCAATGGGAGGCGAGCGTTTGGAATGCACCTGAGCCATTCAGCAAACGGATCAAATGTGATGCTTTTCAAACCTGGGAAGTAAAGCTGACAGACGCCGGAAAGGTGGTCATTACCAAATACATTGTTGACGGACTTGAATATCATGAAGGATCAGCGACGCTATAAATCAGGTTATTAACCCTTCTTTATTAAACCAAATTATGAAAAACGTACCGGATACCAAGTTGGGAAGGATGTACAAAGAACACATCCAGCACATTCTTGATAAAAATATCGACGCGCTCCTCGACCAATATACAGACGACGCCACATTGATCAGCAGCTTTTCCAAATCGCCGGTTATCTACAAAGGCCGCGACCAGGTGAACGAGCATATGCAAGGCATTCTGGGCATCGACGGACTCGAAACAGACATCGTGTTCTGGGCCGAAACTGAAAATCCTGAAACATTGATGATCACCGAACAGATTACCATGACGGTCGGTGGCGAGAAAAGTGAAATGCGTTTTGCGGACAGCTGGGTGCTGCAAGATGGAAAAATTGCCATTCACTTTGCAGGAATGGTTCAGCATCCCGACGGAACATTAGCCTAATTTAAAATAACCCCTAAACCCTTTCATCATGAAACTGGCAGGAAAAAAAATCGGTGTGCTCTTGGAAGCCGATTATTTTGAGAACGAAATTTTCTACTACAAATTCCGCTTTCCCGAAGAAGGCGCTGAGCTGCATTTTCTGACAAGGTTATGGGGGCAGGATAAACTCACATTCCTCGGGCACGAATACCGCGCACCGATGGATTGCTGGGAAACATTTGAGAACATGAGCGACGAAGAGCTGCGCACTTATGACGCCATTATCGTGCCGTCGGGCATGGTGTCAGACCGTCTTCGCTACACCGAAGACGTGGAAAAAATCCCGCCTGCTACTGAATTCCTTAAACGCGTTTTTGCTGAACCAGGCATTTTGAAAGGCATTATCTGCCACGGATTATGGCTTACCGCGCCGGCTACTGAGCTCGTTCGGGACCGCAAACTGGTTTGCCATAATAACCTGATCGGCGATGCAAAAGCATATGGAGCGATTTATACCAATGAAGATGTGGTTGTGGACGGCGATCTGATCACCGGACGCTCGGGCGGACATGCGCATTTGTTTGCCAAAAAGATCATTGAAACATTGTCAGCAGCTAACCAGAACTAACATGAGCGCGACATTTTTCCACCTGGCACTGACCGTTCGGAACCTAGCTAAATTCGAGGAGTTTTATTCAAAATATTTTGGCTTTCGACGTGCAAGGGTCATCAGTCTGGGCGACGACGCCGAGCTGGTTTTTCTCAAAAATGACGACAACATTTACTTCGAAATCTTCCCGCCCGAAGAAGACCGTCCTTACCCGATGTCCGAAGCAGACGGCCCGCATTATCCTGGATTACGGCACATTGCATTTTCCGTGGACGACATTGACGCCAAAGTGGAAAGCATGGGAGAAGACGCCGTCATCACCCTAGGCCCCCTGCACTTCGACGACGTAATCGAAGGCTGGAAAACCGTCTGGCTCAAAGACCCGGAAGGCAACATTATCGAAATCACCCAGGGCTATAAGGATCAGGAAGATCTTGTGGCGTAGCTTGTTAGCCTAAGCGGCCTGCCGCGCGAGCAGCGCAGGTGCGATACTCCTTCGTAAGTAGCGGCCTTCGACTCCGCTCAGGCTGACAGGGCGTCGTCACCCTGAGCGGACGGGGCCGCCGGTCGAAGGGAAGACCAGCCACGCCTGTCACCCTGAGCGGAGTCGAAGGGAAGACCAGCAAAGGGAAGACCAGCCACGCCTGTCACCCTGAGCGGACCGGGCCGCCGGGCGGCCGAAGGGAAGACCAGCAACGGGAAGACCAGCAAACGTAAACCATTCACTAAATCAAAACACCTTTACCAACTAACGCATGAATATAAATTTCACTTTTTCAGATACCATTGCAGGGTATATCACGGGATATAATGCAGAGGAACGCTGGTTTACCGTGGAGACGTCGGATAAGCGTCCTTTTAAGATCAACTTGATCGCTTCCACCTATGCACGCGGCGTGCAGAACCTGACAGAAGGCTGGCAGGATCCGGGCGATATCGCTCCGTTTTTGTCTACCAATGGCCAGTACGTTTTCGCTTACGGGACATTCTATCCAAATGCAGGCGCGGACGAATCAACATTCGAAGCGCAGCAGCTGATTTTCCCGGGTAAGGAGCCAAAAGCCTATCGCCACGAGGAGCAGAATTACTGGATCACGCAGATCAGCTCGATTGCTTCCAGCTATCTGAAATGGCAGTTTGATTATCCAAAAGAGGAGATCAATTATAAAAATTACCGCACAATGCTCCATTTGGGAGGTTCCAAAAAAGGGGATTACTTGCAGGAAACAGACACGATTTCAAGAATGGTTTACGGATTTGCCTCGGCATATCTGTTGACCGGAAAAGACGAATTTCTGGAAGGTGCGGAACTTGGAACAGAATATCTGCGCGACCATATGCGCTTTTTTGACCAGGACGATGACCTCGTTTACTGGTATCACGGCTTGAAAGTGGAAGGTCAGAAAGAAACCAAATTGTTGACTTCGGAATTTGGCGACGACCTGGATTCGCTTCCTATGTACGAGCAGATCTACGCACTGGCAGGCCCGACGCAGACCTACCGCATCACGGGCGATCAGCGCATCCGCGACGACATTGACAAGACTATTGACCTGTTTGAAAAATATTTCAAAGACCACGACGGCGAAGGTTATTTCTCCCACTTGCACCCGATCACATTGGATGCACACGAGGAATCTCTGGCGCATAACAAAGCACGCAAAAACTGGAACTCGGTAGGGGACCACGCACCGGCTTACCTGATCAACCTTTGGCTGGCGAGCGGTGAGCAGAAGCATGCGGACTTTTTGGAATACACATTTGACACCATTACCAGGCATTTCCCGGATTACGAAAACAGCCCGTTTGTTCAGGAGAAATTCTTCGAGGATTGGAGCAAAGACCAAACCTGGGGATGGCAGCAAAATCGCGCAGTTGTAGGCCACAACCTGAAAATCGCGTGGAATTTGATCCGTCAGCAGTCGCTTACACCGAAAGAAGAATATCTTGCATTTGCCAAAAAAATCGCTGAACTGATGCCAGCAGCGGGCTCCGATCAGCAGCGTGGCGGCTGGTATGACGTTGTGGAACGCGTGCAGAAAACGGGTGATAAGCACCAGTTTGTATGGCACGACCGCAAAGCATGGTGGCAACAGGAGCAAGCAATCCTTGCTTACCTGATCATGTACGGTGTTCTGGGTGATGAAGAATACGAAAAACAAGCGCGTGAGGCAGCGGCATTCTACAATGCATTCTTCCTGGATAATGATGATGGCGGGGTGTATTTCAACGTGTTGGGCAATGGTATGCCGTATCTTCTGGGAACAGAGCGTTTCAAGGGAAGCCACTCAATGAGTGCGTATCACAGCACGGAACTATGCTATCTGTCAGCAGTTTATATCAATTTGCTGATCACCAAGCAGCCAACCTATTTTTACTTTAAGCCTTATCCAAACGGCTGGAAGGACAACATTCTCCGCGTTTCGCCGGACATTTTGCCTCCTGGAAGCGTGTACATCAGCGAAGTGTTTATTGATGATCAGCCTTACACAGATTTCGATGCCTATGCACTTACCGTGAAACTTCCTGACACAGAGGATCGTATCCGCGTGAAAGTACAGATCAGTTCGGCCAAGTAATTTGAACCACATTAAGACATTATTCAGATGAAAGTTACCATTACGGATCAGGAGGAAATTACGGTTGTTGCGGTCTCCGGCGATATTGACAGCAAAACGGCGCCTGAATTTGAAAGAAATTCAAGGCTGGCCATGGACAAAAGCAAAAACATCGCAATTGATCTCACCGATGTGGGTTTCATGTCCAGCGCCGGGCTGCGCGTGTTGCTGATGGTTTACCGGAATATCAGGTCGCAGGAAGGTAAAGTGGTGCTTGTGGGAGTTTCTGAGGAAATTCAGGATGTGATGTCCACCACCGGTTTTATCAACTTTTTTACGATCGTGGAAAAGCCGGAAGACGGGGTTGCATTCCTAAAACAAGACTAATCCATGGCAACAGATATCAGGATTGATTACTACCCGACGCACGAGCAGCAGGGGATCAAGTTCAGACGCGGACATGCGTTGCCATTCGGCGCAACCATGGTTCCGAACGGGATCAATTTCAGCATTTATTCCAGCGAAGCCATCGACTGTACGCTCGTATTGTTCGAAAGGGGCGAAGCGGAACCGTTTGCCGAGATCCGTTTCCCCGAGGAGTTCCGGACAGGCAATGTGTACTCCATGATCGTTTTTGATCTGGATTACGAGCGCCTCGAATATGGTTACCGCATGGACGGCCCTTTCAAGCCCGAGGAAGGTCATCGTTTTGACAAAAGCATTATACTCAGCGATCCCTACGCCAAAGCCATTGGCGGACGGGATTCCTGGTTGGCCAAACCCAATTGGGACAACATTTATCCCTATCGCTCGCGCCTCGTCTTCGAGGATTTCGACTGGGAAAATGACCACCCGCTGGAAACGCCGATCGAGGATCTGGTGATCTATGAAATGCACGTACGCGGTTTTACGCAGCATCCATCATCCAATGTTAAGAATCCGGGCACATTTGCGGCCATCCGCAGCAAAGTGGCTTACCTGAAAGATCTGGGTATTAATTGTGTGGAGCTGATGCCGATTTATGAATTTGATGAATGGGAAAACAGCAAGGAAAACCCGGTTACGGGCGGCTTGATCGTGAATTTCTGGGGTTATAGCACGGTTAATTTCTTTTCTCCAAAAGCAGGTTATGCTGCCACAGGGAAGTTCGGCATGCAGGTGGATGAGCTGAAAACACTTGTGAAAGAACTTCATAAAAACGGCATTGAAGTAATGCTGGACGTGGTTTTCAATCACACCGCCGAAGGCGATCACCGCGGGCATACGATCTCTTTCAGGGGAATTGATAACAAAACCTATTACATGCTCACGCCTGAGGGTTACTATTTCAATTTCTCAGGAACGGGCAATACATTGAACTGCAACAATCCGGTGGTGCGGAATATGGTTTTAGACTGTCTGCGTTACTGGGCAGCCGATTACCACATTGATGGTTTCCGTTTCGACCTCGCCGCCATTCTCGGCCGCGACCAGAACGGAGCGCCATTAAGCAATCCGCCCTTGCTGGAATCACTCGCATATGACCCGATTTTAGCGAAATGCAAGCTCGTGGCAGAAGCGTGGGATGCCGGCGGATTATACCAGGTTGGTTCTTTCCCCGCTTATGGACGGTGGGCCGAATGGAACGGAAAATACCGCGACTCAATACGGAAATTCCTGAAAGGGGACGAAGGTTTGGTTGGAGAAATCGCGCAATGCATCCAGGGATGGCCCGATCTGTACTATTACAGAGGCCCGACGGCCAGCATTAACTTCATCGCTTGCCACGACGGTTTCACCCTTTATGACCTTTTTGCTTATAATGAAAAACACAACGAAGCGAATGGAGAGAATAACAATGATGGTGGTAATGATAACCATTCATGGAATTGTGGGGTGGAAGGTGAGACGGAAGATCCGTACATTAATCAGCTACGTCACAAGCAGATAAAGAATGCACTGTCGATCCTGATGGTAAGCCAAGGCGTGCCGATGATCCTTTCGGGCGATGAAGTGGGGGTTACCAAAAACGGTAATAACAACACCTATTGCCACGATAACGAGCTCAACTGGCTGGATTGGAGCCTGATGGAAAAAAACGCGGACATTTATCGTTTCGCGCAACACATCATGCGCTTCCGCCGTGCCCACCCGGTACTGAGGAGCAGGACGCATTTCCAGCACAAAGATTACGTAGGAAGCGGTTTTGCGGACATCACATTCCACGGAACCCAAGCCTGGCAACCGGACTTTTCACCCAGCAGCCGCTGCCTGGCATTCATGCTAGACGGCGCCCACGCCAAAAGCGGAACCATCGTCGACGATTCCATCTACGTAGCGATGAACTCCCACTGGGACGGCCTGTATTACGAACTCCCACCACTCCCGAATGGACAAAGCTGGCACCTGGCCGTAAACACGGACATGCCTTCCGGTGACGACATTTATGAAGTAGGCAAGGAGCCGCGGTTGGAAGATCAGGGTAGGTTTTTGGTTGGCGGGAGAGCGACGGTTGTTTTGGTTGGGAAGTAACCCTTCGGCTACGCTCAGGGTGACAGGGTCGGGGAGCCCTTCGACCGCCCGGCGGTCCGGTCCGCTCAGGGTGACAGGGCGTTGGGGATGCCCTTCGACTACGCTCAGGGTGACAAGTCAAGTTGCACGACGACAGTTGTCCGCGACAGCGGAACGCCCTGTCAGCCTGAGCGGAGTCGAAGGCACGTCCCAGACGCCGCTCACAAGCAGAAGAGCCCTGTCAGCCTGAGCGTACCGGGCCGCCGGGCGGTCGAAGGCACGTGCACGACGCGGCCAACAAGCAGGAGCACTAGCACTGACATTTACATTTAAATCATTTGTTTCAAAATTTATAAAAACAACATCATGGCATTTCAAATAGAATCCCTAATAGAAAACCAGGAAGCGCGCTTTACTTTGCATGGCGAGTTGGATTCGCTTTCTGCGCGTGTTTTTCAGACTGAAATTGAGAAAATTGCTAACCAGCCGATTGATTCGTTGGTGCTTGATATGGAGGACCTTAACTTTATGTCTTCTGCCGGGCTCCGGGTTTTGATTTATTCCAAACAGAAAATCGGGCCGAAATTATCCATTTACATTGTGAAGCCGCAGGAACTGATCGTTGACACGCTTACTAAAACAGGCTTGCAGCACAGCGTTACAATCGTTGACCAATATCCAGTCTAACATCTCGCATGATGGAATCGAAAAGTTTTCCAGGCACTGTTGATTCTCTCGATTCCCTGCGGGAATACATTGGTGAGCTTTCACAGCAGGCTGGTTTGGCAAAAAAGCCAACTTACAGCCTCAAACTGGCGGTCGATGAGATTGCTACGAACATTATTTTGTACGGATATCAGGAACCAGGTATCGAAGCGGATTTTCAGGTTTTGAGTGACATCACGCCCGAGAAACTGGTGGTAATCCTGGAAGACATTGCTGCTCCTTTTGACCCGCTCACGAAAGAACTGCCTAATACGCAGGACCTGACGCTTTCGCTGGAAGAACGCGGCATTGGGGGCCTGGGTATTTTCCTGACCATCAATGGTGTAGATGAGTTTTCCTATGAGTATGCCGATGGAAAGAATCGTAACAAATTCGTAATGAAAATTGCTGCAACCTGAAAAATATGGTTGAGAATTCTACTGTTGCCAATCCATTTCCGGGCCTTAGAAGTTATGATTATGAAGATCATGCTTTGTTCTTCGGCAGGGACGCGCACATCCGGGAGTTGAAAAACAAACTCCTGGATGGGCGCTTTCTTGCGTTGATCGGTTCGTCGGGAAGTGGGAAATCTTCTTTGATTAAAGCGGGCCTGATCCCTTCACTGGAAGAAGGCGATGCAAACCGCTGGAAAGTGATCATTTTCCGGCCGGGTGGAAATCCGGTCAGGAATTTTGTGGAGGCGGTGAAAACGGCTTTGCGAAACGATGACCCGATCTGGGACACCCGCGATCCGTTGTCTTTGGAAAAAGAGTTGAGCATTGATCCCAGAGTCGCATTAACATTGCTCTCAGCGATCCGTGACCAGAAAATTTTACTGGTAATCGACCAGTTTGAGGAACTCTTTCGCTATGAGCTTTCGGAAGATTTTTCTGGTAAAAACAGGACCAATGCATTTGTAAAACTGCTGATCACGCTCATTAACCAACGCGAGCTTCCCGTGCATGCGGTGATTACGATGCGTTCCGATTACCTGGATCACTGCACGGAATTCAATGGATTAACCGAGATCATTAACAAAGGCTATTACCTGCTTCCGAAGATGAACCCGGATGAGGTGAAGCAGGTGATCGTGGGTCCGGTCGAGTCCACGGGCGCAAGCATTGAGCCGGAACTTGTAATGGGATTGCTCAAAGAACTCGCTGACAATCCGGATTTCCTGCCCATTTTGCAACACGCATTAATGCGCACCTGGGATCGTTGGAAGTCGACAAAACCATTCTCATCACCCATTGCCCGATCTGATTATGAGGCAATCGGGACCATGCAGGAGTCTATCACCCTGCATGCGGAAGAAATATACACACAGCGGCTCGACGAAAAAAGACGGAATGCAGCTGCCAAACTTTTCAAATCGCTCATCGTCCTCGGCCCAAGCGACACGTCCTCGCTGCACCCGACCGTTTTGCGCGAGATCATCCAAATCACCGGCATTCCTGATTATCTGCTGATCGATGTGATCATGGTTTTCAGGGAAAATGGCGTGTCCATCCTGACACCAAAACCGGGCGTAAAGATTGACCACGACTCTATCATAGATGTTTCGGTTGAAAAAGTGCTCACATTCTGGGAGCGGTGCAGGAAGTGGATTGAAGAGGAGCTGGAATCTGCAAAACTATACAAACAACTCAGTTACTCGGCTTCGCTTTACCAGGAAGGCCGTACCGGGCTTTGGGTCAATCCCGAACTGCAACTGGGACTTAAATGGCTGAAAGAAAGCGAACCCACATTAGAATGGGCGCAGCGTTATGACCCGTTTTTCGAGCGGGCAACCAATTTTTTAGATTATAGTAAAAAACAATACGAGCTTGAAGTCCGCCAGAAGGAAGACCGTCAGAAACGCGAATTGCGCAAAGCCAGAATATTTGCTTCTGTACTTGGGATCAGCTCATTGGTATCATTGTTATTCCTGATCGTGGCGCTGGTATTACGTACGCAAGCGCAACAGAGTGAGAAAACAGCATTAGAGAAAGAAAGCCTGGCATTGGAAGAGCGAAAACGTGCTGAGGATCAGACGCGTGAGGCCATTTCACAAAAGAAAATTGCAGAACAGCAAGGCACATTTGCTGAATTGCAAAAGACATTAACGGAAGAACAAAAAGGAATCGCGGTAAGGGAGCAGGAGAAGGCAGTGAAGGAGAGCATTGCCGCAACAATCGCCAGGGAAATCGCCGAGGAACAGAAAATTCAGGCCGATAATGCCAGAAAAGCGGCGGTGGAATCTCAGAAACAAACAGAAATTCAAAAAGAATATGCGGTAAGCGCGCAAAAAGAGTCGGATCGCCAGAAAGTGTATGCGCAATCGGCTCAAAAAGAAGCGGAAAGGTCGCGCAATGATGCATTGAAACAGCGCTCCAAAGCAGTGGCACGTTTCATCGCCATCCAGTCTTTTCAAATGCCCGCGGGTGATGAATTGACTGCCTTACTTGCATTGAAAGCGTATGATTTTAATATAAAAAATGGCGGGGAGCGTGAGAACCCGGACATTTTCAATGCATTATCCAAAGCTGCGGGCGCTAAGGCGACATTGATTGCGCATAATGACATTGTCCGCGTCATTGCCGAGCCGCAAGCCAGTAATTCGCTTTTTGCGACCGCTGGGGACGATGGTGTGGTGAGCCTCTGGAATTATATGACGCCCGCGGTAAAGCCGCTTTTATTCCGCAATCCCAAGCAGACGTTCAGGAGCATTCGTTCGATGGCTTTTATGCCGGATGGGAAAGCTTTTTTTACAGGCTCTTCCAATGGTCAGATCGTGCGCTGGGACGGTGTTACGCCTGGATCGCTGCCTGCTAAGACTATTGTCGGCCACGACGGCATTGTGTTTTCCATGCATGTCAGGAACATTAACAACAAGCCGCATTTGATCACAGTAAGCTCTGCCGGCCAGCTGAGGCTCTGGGACATCAGCGATAAAAAGCTGGA
The DNA here is from genome assembly GCF_021502655.1 of Dyadobacter sp. CY347. GTDB lineage: Bacteria > Bacteroidota > Bacteroidia > Cytophagales > Spirosomataceae > Dyadobacter. The sequence goes on along the minus strand of NZ_JAKFFT010000009.1, from coordinate 404,167 downwards.
TGTGCTGAAAAATGTGAACCTGGGCACTGAAATCGCATCTGTTGAACTCCTGGCCGATGGCCGTTTCATGTTTTTGGCAACCGGAACCGGCAAGCTCATCCGTGTTGACCTTACAAAGCTGGATATCAAACCCGCAGAATATAACCTCCCCGGCTTCCGCGGCCGACTGCTCTCCATGGCATTCACGCCGGACCAGAAACATCTGTATTTCGGCACAAGCTCGGGTATGCTCTACAATGTGCGCATGAGCAACGACGAACCGGTCCCAAACTCACTGAACGGCACGCAGGGAACGCACACCTCCGGCATCACGAGCATTGCATTCGCGCCCGACGGAAGCCGCATCGCAACTGCTTGTTATGACTGGAAAATACGCATCTGGAATGCAAAAGAGGATATTTCAAAACAACAGCCGGTGTTGCTGAGCGATTTTGACTACTGGGTGATGGACGTTCAGTTCAGCCGCGATGGCAGCAAGTTGCTGGCCGCCGGGGCGGATAAAACGGTCCGGGTCTGGGACATTAATTCAGCCGCATTATTTGCCGAAGTTTCTAAAAAAGTGAAGCGCGAACTGACCGAGGAAGAATGGGACCAATACATCGGAAAGGATATTCCTTACGAAAAGCTGTCCCGGAACATCAGATAATATGAAAAGAATTTTACACATTTTGATCATCATAACCCTCGCGTTTGCGGGCACAAATGCATTGGCGCAAGAGGACTGCGATGCCACCGTGATCATTCCCGAGGCCGACAGAAAATACCGCACCGGGAATTTTGATGAGGTGTTTCAGATCCTGAACCCTTGTCTTAAAACCAGATTTTCGCCGAATGCGCAGGTGCAGGCGTACAAGATCATTGCATTGACTTACCTCGCCCTGGATTCGTTGCCGCAAGCCGCCACGGCGGTCCGTAACCTGCTGGCAGCTAACCAGAATTACGAGCCGGAATTTTCTGCATTGCCTCAGTTCAAAGACCTTGTGGCGCAGCAGCGCGACCTTATGGACCGCATTATTCAGATTACCTCTGTTTCCAAAAAGGCTGAAAACCTGCTTCAAGTGCCCGCAACAGTAACCGTTCTGACCCAGACAGACATTGTAAAAAGAGGCTACAAAGACCTTACACAAATGCTGAACGACATTCCCGGCTTTGACGTCATCAGGGGAAACGGGCCTTCTTATGTAACATTTTATCAGCGCGGTTACCGTTCCACGTCCAATGACCGCACCATTCTGCTGGTGGACGGCGTGGAGGAAAATGATCTTAATTCGGATAACATTCCCATTTCCCGGCAATATTCGCTATCGGACATCGAACGCGTGGAAGTGATCTATGGCCCGGCCTCCACCATGTATGGAGCCAACGCATTTGTAGGTGTTATTAACCTCATTACCAAGCGTTTTCTGGATCGGGAAATGCCCGAAGGAAAGAAAATGGTTGTTTCCACCAATGGCCAGGTACGCTACGGATCACTGAATACCAAGCTCGTGGATGGCGTTGTAACGGTGCGGACCAAAGACGTTGCTGTTTCGGTGACCTCCCGGTATTTCTCCTCTAATGAACTGGATTACAGTAAATATCCCGAATGGAATTACGATCCCAGAACGGCAAATAGTTATCCTATACAGCAAAATATAAAGGGAGCCGCCGCGCAGACGTACGTAACCAATAACAAGCTTACCGAACTTTTTCCAAATAGTGATTTATACCAAATAGGCTATGATGCCAACGGCGCTGCAAATGCGCTGAGCCTTACCGATGCCGGAAAAGCGAGGGCGGCGGAGCTGGATAATGCCAATCTTTTCCAGGCCAACATTAACGGCAGCCAAGTGGGTTTCAATGACGATTCCAAAAACTTTTATATCCGGGCTAAAATTGAATTCAAAGATTTCATGATCTCGCTCATGAGCTGGAAAACGGATGAAGGCGCTACGCCCTGGTATACCAACCGTTCCCGGATCGTGACGCCTGAACTTTCGCGATGGGTGGCCAATAACAAGGCTTTTTCTTTGACCTATAATAAATTCATCTCGGAAAAAGTGCAGATCATGAACCTGACGTCCTATCGGCTGCATGAGCTGAACGGTGCTACGAACTTGCCCACTTACAGAGGCTATTATAACGGAAGTTATGGCATTATCGACCTCCTGAACCAGCGCAAACCGACCTATTCGGTCCCTTACTGGTATCGCGTGTCCAACCAGCTGCGTAACGAGTTCCGCGTGCTGCTCACGCCATTGCCAAAGCTCGACATTAACAGTGGCATTGAAATCCGGAACAGCATTATCCAGGCCAATTACATTACTGCCCAAACAGAAAATGCCGACGAAACCGGACGCCCGGATTCAACATTGGCAGGCGGCGATAACTTCCGCGTTTTTGACATTGGAATATTCACACAAGCCACTTATAACTGGACAGAAAGTCTCAAAATGGTCCTCGGTTCACGGCTCGATCACAACCAGATCCGTTCCAATGGAGGTTATGGATTTGTGTTCAATCCGCGGTTGAGCTTAATTTATTCAAGAGGTAAATTTGTATTCAAAGGCATTTATACTGAGGCATTTAAAGACGCGTCTTATCTGCAAAAATATGCCACCAACCGCGAGCGGCAGCTTAACAATCCGACTTTGCAGCCTGAGCGTGTGAAAAATGTGGAAGGCAGTGTTTCTGTGCGGTTTAATAAAGCATTGTCTTTCAATGTGTCGGGTTATGTTGCCAATTACAGCAACGCGGTGGGACTTGCGGCCGCAACGACACCGGCCGGTCTGCCGACGCAGCAGTTCCAGGCCTTGGGCAGGCAGCGCATTTGGGGAATCCAGTCGGAGGCGCGATACGATATCAAAAACCTGAATGTCTGGGGCAATTTCACGCACAGCAGTCCACGCGATCTGAGCAAAGTGGAAGGCCAGAAAATCCCGGTGAGTGACATTGCGCCCTGGTCTGCTAACCTGGGGGCTGTTTATGACCCGGTTAAGAACCTGAGCATCAGCGTTACAAACAATTACGTCAGTGCAAGAAAAACCGGGATCGGGACATCCGGCAGCAGTAACCCCATTACCAGATTCGACGCGATTTACCTGCTTAATTCTACATTAACCTATCATAATATCCTGAACCTGTTCAGTTTACAGGTTCAGGTTTCGAATGTGCTTAACCACGGATATTTTGTGCCGGGCATCCGCGCTGCTGAGGGCGTTACGTCCGCCTCGCGATACCCGCAGGAAGGCCGCGTATTCTCAGTCGGGCTTCTTTTTGATACAAACAGAAAATAACTGAAATGGAATCAGTGTATATAAAACCCCCTCGCTTAATGGAAACAAGGTTTGAAATCAGAAATTCGGAGTTTCTGCTCATGAAGCTGGATTATCCCGAACGCCTGGACGAAATGGGGGCGCTCAGGGTGCTGGCCTGGAAAGACGAGCAGGGCATAAGCCAGGACTTTTTCTCGCACAAGGCGTGGCTGGACGACGAAGATCTGCTGGCGCATCATTGGATCATTCTCCATAATAAAGAGATAGTTGCAGCCGCACGCATGAGCTTTCATCCCGATTACAGCTCCATCCCGCACGCCGATCTTTTCGACGGCTCGATCCTGGAAGGTTTCGGAAAAGGCCCTTATGCTTCTTTAAACCGGCTTGTGGTTGCGCCGGGCTATCGGGGAAATGGTTTTTCGACATTACTGGACGAAGCGCGGATCAATTTTGCTGCTGCTCATGGCATTAAGATGATCATTGCCCAGCCCGTTGCTTCGCGCATTAAACCTTTGGAAGATCTTGGATTTTTGTATTTAGGCAAAATCAGGCCGCTATACCAGATGCCCGAACGTCAGATCTATTTCATGATCAAAGAATTAGACAAATAATTTGTGAGAAAAATCAAGGACATATCGCGGATGCTCAACATCAGAAAGGACGAGGAAGGTCTCGTGAGCCTGCTGATGGCCTATTCTTTTTTTATGGGCGGCGCAACGGCATTGTTCTATACGGTGGTGGCTTCATCGTATCTGGTGAGTTTCGACAGGTTAATGCTGCCGCAGGTTTATGTGGTGGGCGGTGTCTTCGTTTATCTTCTCGGACTGGGCTTAACGCGGGTTCAAAAGCGCATTGCATTTGATAGGCTGGGGGAAAATGCATTGCTTTTCCTGATCGTTTCCATCGCATTTTTCCTTATCGTTTATCATCTGACCGGCAGTAAATGGGTCTTCTTTTTCCTATTTATCTGGAACCGTATTTTTGTTTTAGTGAATGGCGTTACATTCTGGGCGGTTGTTGTGAAGCTTTTCAACTTTCAGCAATCCAAAAGATTATCATCGCTCATTAACAGCGGGGAGGTTTTTTCGTCCGTGATCATGTATCTGGCCGTTCCAGCATTGGTCAAGCTTTTGCCGATTGATTCGCTGCTCATTCTGGCCGTCGGTTTCCTGATCGTCTGCGCAGTTTTACTAAGAAAAATTCACAAGCGCTACGTCACAGCAGACCATACATCCATACAGATCAAGGCAAAGGCGGCGGAGCACATTGAGACCGATGTGGTTGATCCCAGTTATTACCGCAATATATTTCTGCTGGCGCTGCTGCCTGTTTTTGCATTGTTTTATGTGGAATATATTTTCTTCACCGAGTCGCGGAATGTGTTTCCAAATAAAGAATCGCTGGCCAGTTTTCTCGGGTTTTTCTTTGGTATCAGCGCCATCCTTGAATTTTTTATCAAGACATTTCTTTACAATAGACTGATCAGCAAATACGGCTTGAAATTCGGCATCCTGATCCTGCCTTTGAGCCTTGTTTTCAGCTTTGCGGTTTCGGTCATCTACGGCCTGGGTTACGATACTGCTGCCATCTTTTTTGCGTGCATTGCATTATCGCGGTTTTTCATGAGCGCCGTACGAAAGGCCATTGCCGAGCCGGCATACCAGGTGCTATATCAGCCTATTCAAGCACGTTTCCGGTTGAATATCCAGGGCAGGATCGAGGGAAGGGCCAAAGCGATGGGCGGTCTGGCGGCCGGGATCTTACTTTTTGCGCTCGTCAACCTTTCGAAGATGGACGCTTTGCAGCTGGCGATCCTGTTTCTTGTCGTGGCGGTCTGCTGGACCTTCGTGGCGTTCGTCGGTGAGAATTCTTATAAGAAAATGGTGCGGGATAAGGTGTTTCAATTCCCTGAGAAATCGAGGAGAAAGGATGCCTATGTTCCGGCGCAGGTAAGTTCGGATAAATCTTTTGAACAACTCATTAACCAGGTTTTTTCGCCAAATGAGGCGGATCGCATTGAGGCCGCGATAGGGCTCGGCGGTGCCAACAGGTTCTTGGCCTACAAATATCTGATCCCGCTATTACAGGATCCCAGTAAAAGGGTTCGGGAAGCCGCCATTTACACGGCGGGTGAATTGAGAAGACATGAACTTTGGCCGTTTCTAATGGAGCAGATGGAGCTGGACCGCTATTATTCGGTTGCTTTTGAAGCCCTTGTGAAATCGGGGCCGCCTTTGCTGAAATACATTGAGAAATCGTTTTTGAGCGATAATGACAATCGTTACAGGCAGCTTCATTTGCTGAAAATTGTGGAACAGATCGGAGGCGCGGACGCTATCCGGTTCCTGCGCAGAAATCTGGAAAACCCGAATCGGTTTGTCAAGGATAAGGTGATGGAGGCATTACGGAACCTTCGTTACACCTGCAACAGCACCGAGCAATCCTATATGCTGAATGAGCTGGACGAACATTTGAAAACTTTCGCCTGGCTGCTATCGGCGCAGCACGACCTCATGGAAACCTATGAGCCAGAAAGTCCGCTGATGCTGAACATGGAAATGGAAAAGCTGCGGATCATGCGGAAAGCATTCATTGTGCTGGAAGCCGTTTACGGTTCCCGGTTCCATGCCGTAACATTGCTTAAAAGCGACCAGACTACGGATGCCAGGGATTATCTGACGGAAATCTGCGACCTGTTGCTGCCGGAAAATATCAAAAACAAAGTGCTTCCTTACCTGGACAGCGATTCACTGGATGAAATGCGGCGCCGCTATGCAGAAATTTATCCACTCGATTCGCTCCCGGTGGCGGAACGTTTGATCGACATCATTAACAGGGATTACACCCGCATTTCCCGATGGACCAAGGCCGTAGCGATCAGGGAATTGCGGCATTTCGATTCAGGCATTGTCACACCGGTCCTGGTTTCCAATGCCGTGTCTCGGTCCAAGGTCATTTCGCAAACTGCTTTCTATATTCTCAGAATTGTGAACCCAGGCCGTTTTCGTTCGCTGCTCGATGTGATGATACGAAACAATGATACTTTTCACGTCGAAATCATGAAGCCGCTTGAGTGGCTTTCGACGGAGGAAGATCTGCTCATTTCCAAGCTCCGGCGCTTGCGCGAAACGCACGCGTTAAGCGGATTGCTGAGCGGTGAACTGCAAAAGATCTTGCTCACTTCCGCCTATTTTCAGGAGGAAGCAGGCGATGTTATTGATCTGCGAAAACACCTCAGCGACGGCGATGTCTCGATTTTGGTAACCTATGGAAAATTGTTTTTCTCGAAGATCGGGGCGCTGGAAGCAGGGAGCATCCGGAATGTGGCTGAGCTGAGCAAGTTAGGCGTTGTAATGATCCCTAATGTGCTGGAAGACACGGAATTCTATATCATTGAAAATTTTCTTTTAAAAGATCTTAATGTCAGGCAAAATGTGGAGGAAAGTGTTGAGATCCATTAAACTATTTATTGTTCTGATCTGCCTTAACGGCTCGGCATCGCTGTGGGCGCAGCTGGCGAATGTGGCAAAACCGGATTTAGGAAGGCCATTGTCGGGCTTTTACTCATCGTCTGAATATCGTGCGCACGACCAGAATTTTGCCATTACCCAGGACAAGGCGGGCATCATGTATTTTGCCAATTTTGCGGGCGTGCTGGAATTCGATGGCGTTGTATGGAAAACGATCCAGACCACCAACATTACACGCGTATCTGCACTTGCCACGGATGCAAAGGGCCGGGTGCTGGTCGGGGCAAACGGGGAGTTTGGATATCTGGGTAAAGATGCTTTTGGCGTTCAGCGGTTCGTGGATTTGTCGGCGAAATTGAAGGAGAAGTTTGCACAAGTGATTCAAATCGTCCCTACGAAAGCTGGTGCCTGGTTTGTAACGGATCAAATAAATTTTTTCTGGAATGGCTCAACTGTAACGCCCTTTAAGCATAACCTGAGAATCCAGGCTGCATTTCCGTTCAAAGACGCAATGCTGGTTTATGCAAAAAATAAAGGGATGATGTTGATCAATGGCAAACAGATTTCCCAGATACAGCAAAACAGCGACGTGCCTGCATTGCTGGACCTTACTTCGGTGGTGCAGCTGGGCGACGGTTCCGCACTGTTGGTAACGTCAAGCCAGGGTATTTTCAGATTAAGAATAAACCGCATTGAGGTAATCGGCGGAAATGTAAATCCTGTCATTGTTCGAAATCAGGCCACCTATGCGACCAAATTGCAGGACGGAACAATTGCGATCAGCATGGCAACGGGCGGGATGCTCGTGGTGAATGCTGATGGAAATGTCCAATATCCTGTGAATGCCGATACGGATTTGCAGGAAACCCAGGTTTCGGCCATGTTCACGGATCGCGAGCATAATCTCTGGCTCGCACTCAATGATGGGATCGCGCGTTTCGACCTGCCTTCCCCAATTTCGCTTTTTGCCACCGGAGATGGCCTGAGGGGTTCTGTGACAGCGATCAGGCGTTTTCAGGGGCGGGTTGTTGTGGGCACATTGAATGGGTTGTATTATATTGAAAACAATCAGATTGTCCATGTCAACGGCTTGTCAGGAAGTTGTCTGGGCCTGGACGAAGCTAATGGTTCGCTGTACATTGCTTCAAACAAAGGCCTTTTTCAATGGACGAAGGGATCCGGGATTTCTAAAATAAATTCGATTTTTTCACTCAGTGTAACTGCTTCGCAGTCTGGTAATGAGCTGTTTGTGGGCATGCAGGACGGGTTAACCAGGTTCACGCGCTCAGGCGGCGACTGGCGGGCAGAGCGGGTAAAGGCGGTTACCGAGCAAATTGTTGGCGTTACGGAATTTCTGCCAGCCACTTATTGGCTCGAAACCCTTTCCAATGGCATTATCAAGCTGGACGGAAAGTCGGGAACGATCAAACGTTTTTCGGCTGCGCAAGGCATTTCCAGCCCTTTATACAACAAGCTCGCCCTGTACGAAAACAAACTCATGGTCTCTAATAAGGATGGACTTTTCGAATATAAGCCCGAAGCCGATCATTTTGCACGCGCCGTCTGGCTGCACGAAGACAAAACCTGGTTTGACCGTGTCCAGGGCGATGGTAAGGGCAACATCTGGACAACCCGCGGAGACAAAAAGTGGGCATCATTTTTCAAAAAGAAGCCTTCCGGCGGTTTCGAACTGCTGGAAACACCATTGATGCCCATCGCCGATGTTCCGTTTGAGATCATTTTTCCGGACGAGGATGGCACTGCCTGGCTGGGCGGTGATCAGGGCCTTTACCGGCTCGATATGCAGGTGCCCGACCAATATGTATACGAATATCCGGTCATGCTGAGGAGCGTGGCGACACAGGATAGCCTGCTGCAATTTGCGCAAAACGGAACGCTTTCCAAGCCGCTGAGCCACCGTCAGAATAACCTGATCTTTGAGTTTGCATTGCCAAGTTATCACACGAATCAAGAGGTTCAGTACCAATACTTTCTTGAAAATTACGATAAGGAATGGTCCGATTGGGGATCGCTGACGCGTAAGGAATACAGCGGTTTGCCATCCGGAAGCTATAATTTCAAAGTGCGCGCAAGAGATGTTTACGATCACGTTTCCAAAGAAACTTCACTGGCTTTTAAGATCCGCGTGCCCTGGTTCAGGCAATGGTATATGATTGCTTTATATCTGATTATATTCAGCGCAACCATCTATTATGTGGTCCGTTGGAGATTGAGAAGGATTTTGAGAGAGAAGGAAGAACTGGAAACGCGGATCCTCGAACGCACGGAAGAAGTTGTGAACCAGAAAGAAGAACTGGAATTACAATCGGAAGAATTGTCGGCAACAAACGATCAGCTGGAAAGGATCGACGAATTTGTGAAGTCAATCAATGGGGAGGTTAACACAGGCCGCTTGTTTCAGCTGGTTTTGAACAAATTATGCGAATTTCAAAATGTGAACGGAGCATCTGCATTGGTATACAACAGCGCTACGGACAATTACCAGTTCATAGCACTGGCAGGCGCAGTGGAAAACGCGAAAGTGGATAATGTCAGACTCACAGCAAAGGAGGCCGAGCAGCGATATGTGGAGAACGGCGAAGAAATTCTGGAAGATATTTTTCTCAAAAATGATTTTCGAAAGCAGAATGCAAATGAGTCGATCAGCGAGCTCTTTTCTCCCAAGGCCCTGATCACGATTTTGATACGGGTGGATGGCAATGTAAAAAGCTACATTACCCTGGAAAACACAGACCGTGAAAATGCATTCTCCGAGCGGGATTTTAATGTTGTCAAAAACCTGAAAGAACATTTGATCGGGGCATACATTAAAACAAACATTCTTGAAAACCTCGAAAATACACTGTCCAACCTCAAATCAACACAGGAAGAACTGATCCGGCAGGAACGCCTGGCATCGGTAGGCAGCCTTACCAAGGGGATCGTGGACCGAATTCTGAACCCGCTGAACTACATTAACAACTTCTCGCAATCGTCCGGTAAGCTTTTGAAGGAAATAACAGAAGTGACTGATAAACACCAGGATGGATTGTCGGAAGATGAAAAGGATGATCTTGACAGCGGTTTTAGTATGCTTCAAAAAAACCTGGAAAAGATCTACGAACATGGCAACAGCACCACGCGCATCGTAAAGGATATGCAAAAATTGCTGAAAGGAAAATCGAGTGATTTCATCGTTACGGAATTGAACCCTTTCCTGGAAGCAAAGGCAAAAACGGCCATTCAAGAAGCGCTGGCCGAGTATAAGGATGCATCCGTGAAGCTGGATATGGCTCTATACGGCAATCCGGTGAAAGTGAGTGTGCTTCCGTACGAGTTCGCACAAGTGATCGTCAATCTCATCAGCAATGCATGCTATGCTTTACTGGAAAAAGCGAGGGTTGATAAAACATTTGAACCTCAGGTCCTTATCTCTTCCAAGCTGGTTGCCGGCGGGGTTTGCATTATCGTTCGCGATAATGGGAAAGGCATTCCTGCCAAGGAGCAGGAGCAGCTGTTCAATCCATTTTTTACAACAAAACCCACTTCAAAAGGAACAGGATTGGGCTTATATATGAGTAAGGACATTATCGAATATCACAAAGGGCGCATGTCGGTAAACTCGTTGGAAGGAGTGTTTACCGAAATAGAAATTTTCCTCCCGGTTGTCGCTTAACACGCTAAATGCTGCAAATTTTTTAATTACCATGACTATGGGAGCCGGAACAACGGAACACGACATTGAACTGTATCAGCAAAAGATCATTGAGCTCAACAGGCTCGCGGAAATAGGGCAACTGAGTGCAGGCATTTTACATGAAATAAAAAATCCGGTGAGTTTTGTCAATAACTTTTCCCGACTTTCGCAGGGATTGGTGGGCGAGATCCTGGACATCTGCCAAAAACCGCTTTCCCAGATGAGCGATACGGACATCGCGGATGAAAAAGACCTGCTGGAAACCCTCTCGCAGAACCTCGTCAAGATCAACGAAAACGGCAAACGCATCGAACGGATCATCCAGGGAATGCTCGCACAGGCCCGCTCCGATGCCGCTATCCTCGAACCGACAGACCTCAATCAGCTGCTGGAAGAATACAGCAAGCTTGCTTATCAGGGCGTGCGTGCGGATGACAGCGCATTCAATGTCATGCTCAAATATAAATTTGATCCGGAGGTTGGCAGTGTGAAAGTAGCGAAAGGGGAATTTGGGCGGGTGATCGTAAACCTGGTTAATAATGCTTGCTATGCCGTGAATGAAAAGGCAAAACGGCATGAAGAAGGTTATGAACCGGTTATCGAAATTACAACGACGCGAATTGGTCAGGAGGTGGAGATCAGGATCTGTGATAATGGCATCGGCATTCCGGAAGATATTGTTGCCAAGCTTTTTAAGCCGTTCTTTACAACAAAACCGCAGGGGAAAGGAACCGGCCTGGGCCTGTCGCTCACCTATACGAGCGTGACGGACACACACAAAGGAAGCATTCATGTGACTTCTGTATTAGGGGAGAAAACGGAGTTTACGATTGTGATCCCGGTCCAGGCAGCCTGAAAACAGGGGTCCGAAGAGGTTTTATTTAACAAGATATCAATTTCAAAAAATTATAAGATAATGGCTATCAGAATATTAAGTGTAGATGACGAGCAGGACATGGAGATGTTGATTCTCCAATTGTTCCGTAAGCAGATCCGGGATAAGAAATACGAATTTGTGTTTGCTAATAACGGCATTGAAGCATTGGAGCGGTTGGAAGAGTCTGATGACATTGCACTTATACTATCCGACATTAACATGCCCGGCATGGACGGCCTGACGTTCCTTTCAAAGGTGAATGAGCGGCAGAACCCGTTGCTGAAATCGATCATGGTGTCGGCATATGGCGATATGGACAACATTCGGACGGCTATGAACCGCGGCGCGTTCGACTTTGTGACCAAGCCGGTGAATTTTGAAGATCTGGAAATCACCATTTCCAAGACCGTGGAGCACATTGAAATGCTGACCAGTTTGGAAAAAGGCCGCGAGCAACTGATCGCCATCCAGAATGATCTGAGCGTTGCGAAGGAGATCCAGATGTCCATGTTACCAAAAACGGTTCCTGCCAATATTGGCAAAGCGGGTGTGGATCTGCATGCATTTATTCATCCTGCCAAGGTTGTGGGTGGCGATTTGTATGATTATTTCATGATGGATTCCGAGCATTTGTTTTTCATGATCGGTGATGTTTCGGACAAGGGCGTGCCGGCAGCATTGTTCATGGCGATCAGTAAGGCGATTTTCAAAAGCCAGTTTTCCAATCGGAATGGTGATTCGATAACGCAAAAAGTGAAGATCGTTAATGAGTTTTTGAGTGAAGATAATTCTTCCTATATGTTCGTTACAGCGTTCGTTTGTATTCTGAATGTGAAAACAGGGGTTGTGGAATATGTGGATGCAGGCCATGAACCTCCGGTAATCATTCGCGCCAATGGTGAAACGGAACTGGTCAAAAAGGAGGGAGGCATGGCGTTGTGCTTTGATCCAACATTTGAATTCGAATCCCATACGCTGACATTGAACCCGGGAGATAAATTTGTACTCTACACAGACGGCGTAACCGACGCCAACAACCTGGCCGGAGCCCGTTACGGCTTACATTATCTCCAAGATTTCTTCACATCCGGCGAAGGCTCCACCAAAGAAACAGCCAAAGAAATGAACGAATCAACACTGGAAAGCCTGATCGACTTCATCGGACCAGCCACACAATTTGACGACATTACCATGCTATCACTGAGATATTTGGCGAGCTGATTTTTTGAGAATAACATTAAAGCGTTACCAGAAAGCTTTTCTAACGTCTAAATGTAAAACCATTGTAAGCATCAGGGGTTTCGATTGAAACCCCTTTTTAGTTTCTTATGAATTTTACATTTTATTTAGATGAGTGTGGGGATCAGGGTTTAGCACGGATCGATCCCGGATTTCCTGTTTTTGTGTTATGCGGCGTTCTGTTCAAGGACGGCGATTATCCCACCTTTTGCGAGTCCGTTGCCACATGTAAGACTTATTTTTTCGGGCATAGCAACGTCATTCTGCATTCCAGGGATATCAGAAAGTGCGAAAAGGAGTTTTGCGTCTTGTTAAACCAAGATATCAAAACTCTATTCTACCGGGATCTTAATGCGATTATTTGCGAAACACCTTACACCATTATTGCAGCCGCAATAGACAAATTCTCTTATGCCGAACGCTACGCAATCGTTGGCCAGGATCCTTATGACATTGCACTATCATTTGTAATTGAACGGATGGTATTCTTGTTGGAAGGGCTTAAACTAAAAAATATAAAAGTCCTCGTTATCATTGAGAAGCGCGGCAAGAAGGAGGACAGGAAGCTTGCAGAGCATTTTGAGAATATCAGGAGTAAGGGAACATACTATGTTTCCAAAGTCTGAATGGCTCGTTGTAACATTGAAATAGAATTCAGGGATAAGAAAGAAAATGTTACCGGCCTTCAATTAGCAGATTTGATTGCTTACCCAATTGCCAGGCGGGTTATTGATATGAAAGCAGGCAATACGTCCTTCGCGATTTTTGAAAATAAAATCTATCAAAAAAATGGCAGGGTGTATGGTTTGAAGATATTCCCTTAAAAAACAAAAGAGCTTAACAGAAAACTGTTAAACTCTTTTGCCGACCGGGGAAACCCCAATCCCAGGACAAATGTAGATCTTTTTTATTAAAGTCAAAAAAGAGGAGTTGATAATTTTCAATACAACCCTGCAACAGGCTGGTATCTCATAAGTGCCAGCTTGTAGTTTTCTTCGTAGCGTTTTTGGAGTTCGGACCAGCATAGGGAGTCCAGAACGGATTTGGGGAGGGTGGCGCGGGGGATATATTGGTGATTTTCAAAGTCTTCTAGGAATTGAATGAAGATTTCGGTGAGTTGGATGATGGCTTCTTCGCTGGATTGTTCACGTCGTTTTACGATTTTTACTTCGTTATTGCCTTCCATCTCGGCAGCTTGCCTCGCAAACCTGCCGAAACCGGAAACATCGCTGGTAACAACCGGCGTTCCGTGGAGGACGGTTTCCATAGGCGCGTATCCCCAGGGCTCGTATAACGATGGGAAGACGCCCAAATGACAGCCTCTTACAAATTCCAGATACTCCATAGATAACAGCGAAGTGGCGCGCTCAATGAAATCGGGGTGGTAAATGATTTTAACGCGGTCCTCTTCCTTGTTATTCAAACCTGCCTGTGCACAAAATTCGAGAATGTTATCCTGCCCTTTTAAATGATGGGTTGTAACCGGGGGAAGGCCTTTTCTCTTAAAATTGGCGAGTGCTTGCCGCCAGGTCATCTGAAGGTCATCGTCAATGAGTTGGTTCAGGTCGGGGAGCTTGTGGCCTGCTGAGCCTGTGACATTGGCGTAAATCCTGGGGCCAAGCTTGGCACTGATCATCTTACAGATCCGCTGCAATTCCTGAAACCGCTGCCTGGCTTCCAGAACATCCGGCTTAATGTTGTGAAACGGCTGTTTGGAAATAATAAAAAGCACCACATTCATATCAGATTTCCTGCGGACCAGTTCCTCATTAAGCCGCGAGATGGCTTGTAATGTGATATCAAAACCTTTGTTGTAAAACTCATAGCGCCCGGATGTGAAAAAATAGAGCGTTTTGTCACTCCGCAGCTGATAACTAGGCGAAAATAAAGCCTTGACAAACGCATCGATCTTTTCGCGATTATGCAAATGCCATTCGAAAACCTCGTGCCCAACGCCCGGCTTCCGGTGGATACCGCTATGCACTATACTATCCGGGTAACGCCCAAGAAATGCTTCACATTCGCCGGCGGTGATTTCACTGTTTGTAACCAGCACATGGGCATATCGGGCGGCGTTTCTTTCGATCTTTACCTGTGCTTCAATGCCGTATTCCTGCGCTTTTTGCTGCCAGTTATATGTCGTAATTTTGGAAAAATATTCATTTTCATTCGGTGCAAGATAGCGGCCCAGCAAGGTGGCATGAGCGGTAAAAATGGTTGCGATCCGCACTTGCCTGGACATTAGCTCGGGCAGCCCGGATGTTGTCATCCACTCGTGAAAATGTGCGATAACGTCTTGTTGAACGTCAATTTCTTCGATGAGTTTAGTAAGAAAAAGGCGGGTAACTTCCCCAAATCCAATGACTTGGTCGAGCAGCACATTGCTTTCGAGTGCAGAAATTTCCTGCTGCTGCCACAGTGCAGTTTTTGCAACATTAAGCGATTCCGTCGGGATAACAGGGTTGATCAGGATTACTTTCGGACGGGCTTCTTCCAGCAGCCAGTAGCCAAAATGTATCTCAAATCCAAGGCTCCGGACATGCAGGATTGCTTTGGATAGCGGAGAATCATCCAGCTCTCGGATCGGACGGAAATCCAGCTTGGCTTTTTCAGGGAAATAGGGGCCGAGGAGGAAATAATTGTCGCCGTAAGTGTCCGTCATCGTCGGCACTTTGGACTTGATGAACGTATATATCCCGCCGATCTGGTTACAGACTTCCCAGGCAATTTCAAACAGAAGTGTATTCGGTTTCAAAATGATAAGAGGGTAAGGGTAGGATATTTCAATTAAAATTAATTACTTAAATAAGATATGGTGAATACGAATATGCTAAGCAGCAAAATCGGATGGTAAGACAGCTAAAAGCGGTGCTGAGCTGCTTCTGTGCAATAAAAGCATTACGCTACTGGCTAATTTCCCGTATATTCGGTTCCTGAACATTCATTCCTGAATTCCTTGATGAAACCTGTACTGCCCGCCTCACTGCGCCTGGACTCGATCGATATTTTCCGCGCGGTTACCATGTTGCTCATGATTTTCGTAAATGATTTCTGGACTTTAAATGGTGTTCCCGAGTGGATGGAGCACAGCAAAGGTCCTGACGATGCGATGGGGCTTTCGGACGTTGTCTTTCCCGTTTTCCTGTTCATTGTGGGTTTATCCATTCCTTTTGCCATTGCAAATAGGAGATCAAAAGGGGATAGCAACGGGACAATTCTATACCACATTGCCGAACGCACTTTTGCACTGCTCTTAATGGGCATTTTTATCGTGAATTACGAAAGCGCGGTTAGCTCAGGAATGATCGTGAGCAAATATGTCTGGGAGATCCTGATGATAGTCGCTTTTTTCCTGATCTGGAATGTTTATCCTGACAAACCTGAAAAGAAACCGCTCTATACCGGGTTGAAAGTGCTTGGATATCTGCTCCTGGTTGGCCTGGCGATAATTTATAAGGGCGGTGATGAATCTAATCCTTCCTGGATGGGCACGCATTGGTATGGCATTCTCGGACTTATCGGCTGGGCGTATTTGCTTTGTGCGCTCGTGTATTTTGCAGCGGGTGACAATCTGATCCTGAATGTGTTGGGCTGGTTATTTTTTGTGCTGTTCAATCTGGCTGATTTTGCAGGAATGCTTTCTTTTTTAGATCCGCTTAAAGAATATGTCTGGATTGTGGGAAGCGGAGCGATGCCTGCGTTTACAATGGCGGGCGTCATAGCGTCTGTGATTTACCGGCTTTACAGCAAGAAGAACGGCATTACCACGACTTATTTGTTGATTTTGATAGTTTTAGGCATTGTTTGTCTGCTATACGGCTTCGGAACGCGACCATTCTGGGGAATCTCCAAGATCAGGGCAACGCCGGCATGGGTAGGGATTTGCAGCGGGATCGCTTTCATCGCGTTTGCCTTTTTATTCTGGTTGGTGGATTTGAAAAAAATAAAAAGCTGGGCAAATGTGATCAAACCCGCCGGAACGGCCACATTAACGTGTTATCTGGTTCCTTACATCTGGTACGCAGTGCTTACGCTTGTTGGTTTCAGCTTGCCGGAGTTTTTCAGGACGGGGATTATCGGGCTCATCAAGTCGTTCTGCTTTGCATTGCTGGTCATCATCGTCACCGGACTCATTAACCGCGCGGGGATCAGGCTTAAGATTTGACAAAGGAGTGGTAAATCTGCAAACCTTCGTCTTTTCTATTGTACGCGGATTTTAATCGATAAACAATGGATACAAGAAGAGATTTTGTAAAAAAAGGAGTTGCCGGGCTTGTTGCGGGTGGTGTTTTGTCTCAAAATGCTTTCGCAAAAGATTTTGTGTTTGAAAAAAAACCGGACACATTCAAGCTGGCTATGGCCGGTTTCAGCTTTGTAAATTTCAAGCTGGACGAATCGCTGGAAATGATGAAACGCACGGATGTACATTATCTGTGCATCAAGGATTTTCACCTGCCTTATAAAAGTACAGCGGAGGAAATCGCAGCTTTCCACGAAAAACTCAAACAAGCCGGTGTCACCGGATATGCAGTTGGCCCTATTTATACAAAAACGCCGCAAGACATTGATAATGCATTTGATTATGCAAAAAGAGTAGGCGTGAAGCTGATCGTGGGCATTCCCAATCACGAAGACCTCAAATACGTGAGTGGAAAGGTGAAAGAAACAGGCATTCGGTACGCCATTCACAATCACGGTCCCGACGACAAATTGTATCCCAATGCAACTTCTATCCATAACCTGATCAAAGATCTGGATCCTGGTGTGGGCATTTGCTTTGATATGGGCCATAACCGCCGCGATAACCAGGATTCAGTGGCAGATCTGGGTAAATATTCCAAAAGGATTTTTGATATACATTTGAAAAACGTAACCGCCGCTACCAAAGAGGGCAAAACCTGCGAACTCGGGCGGGGAATTATTGATATTCCTGCATTTGTTAAAATGCTCAGAAAAGTGAAGTACGACGGTTGCTGTAGCCTTGAATATGAGAAAGATATGAAAGATCCGCTGGCTGGAATTGCAGAATCCGTGGGTTATTTCAAGGGAGTTTGCGATGCAGTGAGTTAAGTAAAAGTCGATTCAAGTGGTGTAAAATCATATTTTTGCATCGAAATGAATGTTATGGTCGCGATAAGTGACCTCAAAATTGATTTATAAACATAACGCCATAAGAAATGCTCAAAACCGTGCCCTTTGACCAGCTGGCAGCTTATAAAAAGCTGAAAACACATCATAAAACCATTTCTCAGAAACATTTAAAATCGTTTTTCGAGGAAGATGCGGACCGTCATAAAAAGTTCTCGATCCGGTTTGGTGACATTCTGCTCGATTATTCTAAAAACCGCATCACTACCCGCACGCGCTCATATCTGGTGCAGCTTGCGGAAGAAGCAGGGCTTGCAGATGCGATTGAACAGATGTTTACAGGCGAAAAAATCAATGCGACGGAAGATCGCTCGGTGCTGCATGTAGCATTGCGCAACCGTTCCAATGAACCGATCTTGTCAGACGGAAAAGATGTTATGCCGGATGTGAATGCGGTGTTGGCCAAAATGAAGGAGTTTTCGGGCAAAGTAAGATCGGGCAGCTGGAAAGGTTATTCAGGGAAAGAGATCTCTGACATTGTAAACATTGGCATCGGCGGCAGTGATTTAGGCCCGGTTATGGTGACCGAAGCTTTGAAAGCGTACGGCAAGCCAGGTTTGAATGTGCATTTCGTATCCAATGTGGACGGAACGCATATTGCAGAAACCATTAAGTCGCTAAACCCGGAAACGACATTGTTTATGATCGCTTCCAAAACTTTCACGACGCAGGAAACAATGACGAATGCACACAGCGCACGCTCATGGTTTTTGGAAAAAGCCGGGAATAAGGAACATGTGAAAAAACATTTTGTGGCGATTTCAACGAACCAGGCAGAAGTTGAGAAATTCGGCATCGACCCGGAGAACATGTTCGGATTCTGGGATTGGGTTGGCGGTCGCTACTCATTATGGTCAGCAATCGGGCTTTCAATTGCATGTTTTGTGGGTTTCCAAAATTTCGAGCAGCTGCTTTCGGGCGCACATGAAATGGATAAACATTTCAGGACAACGAAATTCGAACGGAACATTCCTGTTATCCTTGCGTTGCTGGGTGTTTGGTATAATGACTTTTTCGATGCGCAAACGCAGGCTATCCTGCCTTACGATCAATATTTACACCGTTTTGCAGCCTATTTCCAGCAGGGCGATATGGAAAGCAATGGTAAAAGCACAGGTCGCGACGGTAAGCCGGTGGGTTACCAAACCGGGCCGGTCATTTGGGGTGAGCCTGGAACGAATGGTCAGCATGCCTTTTATCAACTGATCCACCAGGGAACGAAGTTGATCCCTTGCGACTTTATTGCACCAGCCACCAGCCATAACCCGCTTGGTGAGCATCATAAAATGCTTTTGTCCAACTTTTTTGCACAAACAGAGGCATTAATGAATGGCAAAACGGAAGAGGAAGTGAGAGCTGAATTGGTCGGTGCGAAGAAGTCAAAAGAGGAGATAGAATTTCTAACACCGTTCAAAGTCTTTTCAGGCAATCGCCCTACAAACTCTATTTTGGTGAAAAAAATCACTCCTAAGACGCTGGGAAGCCTGATCGCAATGTATGAGCACAAGATCTTCGTGCAAGGCATCATTTGGAACATTTTCAGCTTTGATCAGTGGGGCGTGGAGCTTGGTAAGCAGCTTGCCAACAAAATTTACCCTGAACTGCAAAATGACTGGCCAGTGTCGAACCACGACAGTTCTACCAATGGTCTTATCAATCAATACAAACGGTGGCGGTAATGATCAATTAGTAAAGATTTAAATCCAAACCCAATTAATACGCCAACAGCGTCTGCGACAGCGTCCCACCAGTCAAAGGTGCGATCGAAGGGCAGAAGCTGCTGGTAAAATTCCAGGCCCAGCCCATAAGCCATTCCGAGCAGCACGAAAAGTCTTGCTTTTTTTGGATAAGCCAATGTCCATAACACAATCCAAACAATAAAAAGGCCTGCATGCACGATCTTGTCGAAACCGACAATCGGTGCAGAAGGAATATCTTTCCCAGGCCAGGTGCAGGCCAACAGGATCAGGATTGTCCACAGCCATGCGATCCATGGGTTTCTTGAAAAAAAATCAATCGTGCTTTGGAAAAATCTGGAAATCATCGTTGTCGGTTTCAGCACGCAATTTACTTTCAGAAAATTTAACTATAAACGAAAAGCGCCGGAAGTAGGTCCCGGCGCTATCTTGTTATGATGAAGTGTAATTCCAAAAATTAGCCATTGTCGGCAAATTCGGGGTATAATGTCATTCCGCCGTCAATGTAAAGTGTTTCTCCATTAACATAATCAGAATCATCCGACGCAAGCCAGGCCACTGCTTTTGCCACATCCTGCGGCGTTCCGATCCTTTTATACGGGATTAACTGCAACAGACCTTTATATTTATCCGGATCAGCCCATACGTCTTTGTTGATTGATGTTTTGATTGCACCCGGACTAACTGAATTTACCCGGATTTTATGCGGAGCAAGTTCCTGTGAGATGGATTTCATAAACATCATAATGCCTCCTTTTGAGGCAGCATAGTTTACATGCCCAGCCCAGGGAATAACATCATGCACGGAGCTCATAAGAACAATCTTTCCGATTGAAAGCTCACTGTGGTTCACTTCGGTAGTTGCTTTTTCCTGTGCTACAAATTGCCTTGCAGCCTCACGACAAACCAAAAACTGACCTGTTAAATTTACGTCAATCACTTTCTGCCATTGCTCCAATGTCATATCGAGGAACGACGAATCTTTTTGAAGACCGGCATTGCTGACAACGATATCCAAACGGCCGTACTTGCTAATGGTTTCGTTAAACAGCGCCTTGACTTCTTCTTCATGGCTTACATCAGCCTTAACCAAAATTCCGGATCCGCCTTTTGAGATAATCTCATTGAGCGTCTTTTCACCTTCTTCCAGGTTTGAACTATAATTTACAACCACTTTTGCGCCAAGCTCGGCAAGATGAATGGCGCATGCCTTACCAATTCCTGAACTTGACCCTGTAACGATCGCAACCTGATCTTTGAATTTCAGATCTGAACCTATCATATAATCTCTTTTTCAAATGATTTTAATTTCTTCCACACCCGACGGTTCACATTTTTTACCGCCCAGTTTTTAGCAATTAAAATTGCTTTTGCAACCGCCTCACGAGGAGAAATATTGTTTGTTCTTAAAAGCTCCTGAGCAATGGTGACCGCCTTTTCTCGGGTCGTAGGAGACAAATACATCAACTCTGGTAATGCGATTCTGTTGTCCATTAGATTATCGAATTTTAGTTGGAAGTGGTTTTTTAGTCTGATGATATGTTATTGGATTGCGTAAAATTTAGTGCCAGAAACGACTGGTGTTTTTTATACTTTATGCAGAACGGAATTACACACTTTTGAAAAAATTGCGTGTAAAAAAAATCCCCATCTGGTTAAAGACGGGGATTTTTTAAGTTGCCTTATTATTTGACTTCCTCAAAATTGACGTCCGTCACGTCGTCGGTTGCGCTGTTTCCATTTGCAGCGCCTGGGTTACCTTGCGGCTCGCCAGTTGGCTCGCCTGGTTGAGGCTCACCACCTTGTGCGTACATTTCCTGGGAAGCGGCTTGCCATGCGGCATTCAATTTCTCCATGGAAGTGTCAATTCCTGTAAGATCCTGGCTTTGATGCGCAGTTCTCAATTCAGCTAATGCTCCTTCAATCGCTGACTTATTTCCAGCAGAAAGCTTGTCGCCGAATTCTTTCAATTGTTTATCAGTAGAAAAGATCAGGCTGTCGGCAGCATTGATTTTCTCGATTTTTTCACGTTCTGCTTTATCCGCTGCTTCGTTTGCTTTTGCTTCTTCACGCATACGGGTGATTTCTGCATCTGTTAAACCGCTTGAAGCTTCGATACGGATTTTCTGCTCTTTGTTTGTGCCTTTATCTTTTGCAGACACATGCAGGATTCCGTTTGCATCCACGTCGAATGTTACTTCAATTTGTGGTGTTCCGCGTTGGGCCGGTGGAATATCCGATAAGTGGAAACGTCCTAATGTACGGTTTTGCGTAGCCATCGGGCGCTCACCTTGCAACACGTGAATTTCAACAGAAGGCTGGTTATCAGCAGCAGTCGAGAATGTTTCTGTCTTTTTAGACGGGATTGTCGTGTTGGCTTCGATCAGTTTGGTGAATACACCGCCCAATGTTTCGATACCTAATGACAATGGAATCACGTCCAAAAGAAGTACATCTTTCACTTCACCTGTCAAAACACCACCCTGAATGGCCGCACCGATTGCCACAGCTTCGTCCGGGTTAACGCCTTTCGAAGGTTTTCTGCCGAAGAACTTTTCCACTTCTTCCTGCACACGTGGGATACGCGTAGATCCACCAACCAGGATTACTTCATTGATATCATTGTTGGTATAACCTGCGTTTTTCATCGCCTTCTTGCAAGGCTCCATCATTCTCTGGAACAATGAATCAGCAAGTTGCTCAAATTTCGCACGGGTCAATGTGCGTACAAGGTGCTTTGGAATGCCATCAACCGGGAAAATATAAGGTAGGTTGATCTCAGTTTGTGTTGAGCTGGACAATTCTACTTTGGCTTTTTCCGCAGCTTCTTTCAAACGTTGCAATGCCATTGCATCTCTTCTCAAATCAACAGCTTCGTCTTTCTGGAATTCGTCTGCAAGCCAGTTAATGATCACCTGGTCAAAGTCGTCACCACCAAGGTGTGTATCACCATCCGTAGATTTTACCTCAAAAACGCCGTCACCCAATTCAAGGATCGAAACGTCAAATGTACCACCACCTAAGTCGAACACCGCGATTTTCATATCCAGGTGTTGCTTGTCAAGACCGTAAGCAAGCGCAGCAGCAGTAGGCTCGTTGATAATACGTTTCACATCAAGACCTGCAATCTGACCTGCTTCTTTTGTAGCCTGACGTTCTGCATCATTGAAGTAAGCAGGAACAGTAATAACCGCTTCTGTCACTTCCTGACCAAGATAATCCTCAGCAGTTTGTCTCATTTTCTGCAAAATGAATGCAGACACTTCTTGTGGCGTATATAACCTGTCTCCGATGGGGATACGAGGCGTGTTGTTAGGACCTTTATCAACGGTGTATGCAACAGTTTTTTGCTCACTGGTTACATCATCGTATTTTTTGCCCATAAATCTTTTTATGGAGCTGATAGTATGCTTGGGATTCGTGATCGCCTGGCGTTTGGCTGGTGCACCGATTTTGCGTTCACCATTATCCATGAATGCAACCACTGAAGGGGTTGTACGGGCACCTTCGCTGTTTGCAATCACAACCGGCTCGTTACCCTCCATGACAGCCACACAGGAGTTCGTTGTTCCTAAGTCTATGCCAATAATTTTTCCCATTGTTCTATATTAAAGTTAAGTATAATTTGATTCTGACTAATTCGCTGCCGCGGTCATCGCTTGACGCTTACCGCAACAGTGGTTCAGAGGCTTTACTAAAAAGCCCGTACCAGAAACAAATCAATAAAAGGGGAATGACAAAGTGTCAGGCGACTGAATGCCTGACACTTTTAAATAAGAAGACTCTCATGCAAAGTCACCCATGAGCGGATCGCTGCTGCTGATCCGACCGGTTTCTACATGGCCGGCCAGGCGAACCAGGAACCCGGGCTGATCTTCCAATGTGACGGAGAAGTCATACCATTGGAAGCTTTTGTCGAGATTCAAGACCAGGGTTTTTTCAAGCGCTGTAATTCCACTATCACTAGCTAATGTTGTTAATTGATTACTAGCACCATAAGCGTTATCCTGAATCAGAAATGCGCTTTTTAAAGCCTGCTTATCGCCTTCCAGTTTCAGCTCAATGTTGCCGGTTGGCTTGCCGTTTTTATCCAGCTGATAGTTAAACCCAACTTTCACATTGCCTGCGGCTTTATTGCCCTCGAATTCTCTGAAAAAACCGTTGGGGCCATAAACCCGCAGGTGATATTTTCCGCCTTCAAAATCCTCGGGTTTCCATGATGCCGTGAGGGCATCGCCGGCTTTTACAGCGTAATTCCAGACCTTAACCTCTTCATTTTTGAATTTTCCCGGCGCATATACCATAAATGGAGCACCGGCTGCCTTGTCGCGGAATATGCCATTTTTGGCTTCAAGCTTAATCTCAAATGCATTTTTGGCAGAGTTAAAGCTGCCCTCGGCCGCCAGTTCATAAGGAACGGGGCAGGCGGGACGCGTTCCCTTTTCCTGCTTCGGCATGAGGGGAGAGGTCAACGGGTTTTTATTGATCTGCTCAATTTCCCCCTTGGACAACGCTTTGTAAGCGTTAGGCAGTTTTTTGAACTGTGCATTATAAATCCCTTCCATGAATTCGTTGCGCGCCAAGAATGTGGGCAAAGGAATTTTTTCGCCTTCATAGGGCGTGAAAGTTGAAGTTAGATCACCGCAAATGGTCCTTCGCCACGCGCTAATGTTCGTTTCTTCGATCTTCTTACCGGATTTGTGGCTTGTGAATTTTTCCAAAAACTGCAAAATGGAAGTATGGTCAAAAACTTCCGAGCACACATTGCCACCGCGGTTCCAAGGTGAGGCCACAACCAGCGGAACACGGAAACCCAGCCCAATCGGGCTTTCCCGGCTTTCCTTTTTTTCCTTCTGGGTCATATCCTGTTCCATGGTCACAAATTCCGTTTTGCAGTCAATGCCTTCGGAAACTGCGCCGGTGTTTTCTTTGTATGGATTGGGAACCACGAAAGGAGGGACGTGGTCGAAATAGCCGTCGTTCTCATCATAGCAAAGGATGAAAATGGTTTTTTTCCAAACCTCCGGATCAGCCGTAAGAATGTCCATCACCTCGGAAACGTACCAAGCACCGTACCACGGCGATGTAGGGTGATCGGAGAAGTTTTCAGGTGCAACGAGCCAGGATACGGTTGGTAATTTTCCGCTCTTCACATCGGAGCGAAATTGATATAAAATATCACCTTGCGGCGCTTTGGCGTCGTGCTCAATGTCGCCGTCAAGATATTTGACATTGGTTACCTTGCGGTAATCCGGGTCTTTTTTATTGGTTGTGAATGCTTTTTCATGAATGTTTTTGGCCCGCTGAGAAAGCTTTTCATAGTTCTCCGGCGTCCACCTTTCCAGCTCTTGTTTCGCAAAAACAATCTCCTTTTGCTTCGCATTGAGCGACTTTTCAAGATCAGCCGCTTGTTTCGAGCCTTTTTCAGCTTTGGCCAGTTTTGCCTCCGTTTCTTTTATTTCGTCCGGAAGTGCTGTTATTCTCGCCTTTTGATATTTCTGATAACCTGTATGATAACGAATCTGGTATTGGCTAAACCATTCGATCGGGTTGTCCGTAAAGTTGGCCAGCCAGGAATCTTCTTCACCTGTGAGACCTGTATTAATGCTTAGTTCGTTCTGATAAATTCGCCATGAAACACCATTGTCTTCGAGGCGCTCGGGGAATGTCATCCATGACGCTTCCTTATCATCCGTCACATTCTCGTTTCTGACATTGGCATAATGTTCAGGACTTGGCTTCTCCCGAACCGTTCCCGACCATAGGTAAAGCCGGTTAGGCGTTGTGCCGGTCAGGGACGAACAGAAATTCTGATCGCAAACAGTGAAAGCATCGGCCAAAGCGTAATAAAATGGAATGTCTTCACGGTTGTAAAAACCTTGCGTCAGAGGCATTTTGGCATAGTCCTTATGTCCTGGTTGCTTAGCAATGAGCCATTTATCATATTTGCCATCATTACGCGCATCCACCTGGTTAGGCCAGGAGTGGGGTAGGGAGCCCATCCAGGTTGCATTCGACTCGCGCATATTCAGCCGAAACGGAACGTAGGTTTCGCCAAACGCATTGGTTTGCAGCCAGACAAGATTTTTATTGGGAAGGGTGATGGCCCGGGGATCATTAAAGCCGCGAACGCCGCGCAGCGAACCATAACAATGGTCGAACGACCGGTTTTCCTGCATCAGGATTACCACATGTTCGGCATCGAGGTAAGTGCTTCCTTTTTTTGGATCAATGGCGAGCGCCCGTTGAATGGATGGTGGCAGCGCGCTAAACATTCCGGCTGCTCCCGTAAGCAGGGTTGCCTTTTTGATAAATTCTCTTCTAGAGTCCATGGTGCTATCAGGAATAGGTTTTGGTAACGCTTTTACATTACCCCTTATTTCTGCTAAAGTACCACCATTTAAGATTTCAAAGAATTAATTTAATGTTAAGCGTGGCCCGAAAGGGCAAAAAAAATCCCGCCGTTAAGGCGGGATGCTGTTTTATTTTACCTGATCAACGATCGCTTTGAATGCTTCCGGATGATTCATCGCCAAGTCAGCGAGAACTTTACGGTTAAGCTCGATGCCTGATGCACTTAGCTTGCCGATGAAAGCAGAATATGATAAACCGTGAAGACGGGCTCCTGCGTTGATACGCTGGATCCACAATGCACGGAAGTTACGTTTCTTTTGCTTACGACCTTTGTATGCGTATGCCAAACCGCGCTCTACTGCGTTTTTAGCTACTGTCCACACATTTTTACGACGGCCGAAATAGCCTTTCGCAAGTTTTAATACTTTTTTACGTCTTGCACGTGACGCAACGTGATTTACTGAACGTGGCATAATTTAACTGTTTTTGATGGTCGGCGCTCTGATGAGTCTTGAAATGCCTTCTATCGGGTTGAACAAAAAACCAGAATTAATATTCTAATTAATGGCTGCGAATTATTTCGCAAGCATAGCCATCACCTGCTTAACATTAGACACATCGATCAGACCAGTTTTAACCAACCCACGCTTGCGCTTGTTTGATTTCTTTGTCAGGATGTGGCTGTGAAACGCGTGTTTGCGTTTGATTTTCCCAGTGCCGGTCAGCGCGAAACGCTTTTTAGCACCAGAGTTGCTTTTCATTTTTGGCATGATTCAAAAAATTATTAATTGATAAAATATAAAACAGCGCGCAAAATTAGCCAAAATGTTTCTAAAATGAAAATCGTGTCCCCGACAAAGTCAAAGACACGATCCAGTCAAACTTGATATATGAGTAAATTCAGGTGCCGACGAGCCAAATGCCCGATCAACAACCTCAATTGAAATCTATTTTTTAGCAGGAGCAGGCGCCAGAATGATCGTCATTCTCTTTCCTTCCAGTTTTGGCTCCATTTCAACCTTACCATAATCCGAAAGGGCTTCTGAGAATTTGTTAAGCAGATTCACACCTCTTTCTTTAAAAACAATGGTACGGCCCACGAAATGCACGTAAGCTTTTACTTTCGAACCTTCTTTAAGGAAATTTATCGCATGCTTTAATTTAAAATCAAAATCGTGATCATCCGTATTAGGGCCGAAACGGATTTCTTTGATGACAACTTTCATTGCCTTCGCCTTGATCTCCTTCTGTTTCTTCTTCTGCTCGTATTTGAACTTTGAATAGTCAACCACTTTGCAAACAGGCGGAACCGCTGTCGGCGCAATTTCAACTAGATCAAGGCTTTGTGCCTTCGCAAGCGCTCGGGCTGTATTAATATCAACTATGCCTGGTTCAATATTTTCTCCAACCAGACGTACTTCTTTTGCTGTAATCCGTTCGTTTATTTTATAAGGTTCTTCGGGAACTCTTAACCGTCCACTCGGGGGTCTTAATGCCATATAACTTGGTTTGGTGTACTTTGGGTTTTGTTGGTAAAAATCAAAAAAGGTAACACTGCTGTCACAAAAATAGTGCCTTAGTGCCGGAATAATAACAAAAAGTTAGAAAATCATCAAATAATGGCAGCTTCTTTCTTGAAAAAGCTGGCAAATTCCGCTATTGTCATGCTTCCAAGGTCACCTTCGCCTTTTCTGCGGACTGACAATCTGCCCTCCGCCGCTTCTTTCTCGCCTACGATCAGCATAAAAGGAACCTTGCTAACTTCCGCATCACGGATCTTGCGACCAATCTTCTCATCGCGGTGATCCACAAAGCCTCGGATGTCGTGATCCTGTAATTGGAAGAAAACATCTTCTGCATAATCCGCAAACTTCTCAGAAATGGGCAGGATAGCGATCTGATCCGGTGAAAGCCACAATGGGAACTGCCCGGCCGTGTTTTCGATCAGGATGGCAATGAACCTTTCCATTGAACCAAACGGCGCGCGGTGGATCATGACCGGCTGATGCTTCTGATTATCAGAACCTGTGTATTCAAGACCAAAACGTTTTGGCATCTGGTAATCCACCTGGATTGTGCCCAGCTGCCACTTTCTTCCCAATGCATCACGCACCATGAAATCGAGTTTCGGGCCGTAGAATGCCGCTTCACCCAGTTCAGTTACCGTGCTTAACCCACGTTCCTGAGCCGCTTCAATGATCGCATTTTCAGCCCTTTCCCAATCTTCGTCTTTTCCAATGTATTTTACCTTGTCGTTCGGATCACGAAGCGAGATCTGCGCGCTGTAATCCTCGAAACCAAGGGATTTGAAAACATATAATACAAGGTCAATTACGCGGAC
The DNA here is from genome assembly GCF_021502655.1 of Dyadobacter sp. CY347. Classification (GTDB taxonomy): domain Bacteria; phylum Bacteroidota; class Bacteroidia; order Cytophagales; family Spirosomataceae; genus Dyadobacter. Next base: position 376,090 of record NZ_JAKFFT010000009.1, on the reverse strand, counting down.
AAATTCTTCCTTCACCTGATCCGGGCGGCAGAAAATGTGTGCGTCATCTTGCGTGAATCCACGCACACGCGTAAGTCCATGCAATTCACCGCTTTGCTCATATCTGTAAACCGTTCCGAACTCCGAAAACCGCAATGGGAGATCTTTGTAGGAGCGCGGAGAGGTTTTATAGATCTCGCAGTGATGCGGGCAGTTCATTGGTTTCAGCAAATATTCCTCGCCCGGATTGGGTGTCTTAATAGGCTGGAATGAATCCTTACCATATTTTTCCCAGTGGCCGGAAGTAACGTAAAGTTCTTTGCTGCCAATGTTTGGCGTGATCACGGGAAGATAACCTGCACGCGATTGTGCTTTGCTCAAAAACGATTGAAGACGTTCGCGGAGCATAGCGCCCTTTGGCAGCCACAACGGAAGTCCCTGACCCACTTTTTCCGAGAATGCGAACAATTCCAGCTCTTTTCCCAGTTTTCTGTGGTCACGCTTTTTCGCTTCTTCCATCAATGTTACATACTCTTCCAGTTCTTTTTGTTTTGGAAAAGTAATCCCGTAAATGCGGGTCAACATTTTGTTTTCCTGCTTGTTACGCCAGTAAGCGCCAGCAATGTTGGTTAGCTTAACCGCTTTAATGAAGCTGGTGTTCGGGATATGCGGCCCGCGGCAAAGGTCAGTAAAGCCGCCTTGCTCGTATAATGTGATGGAGCCATCTTCCAGGCCATCAATCAGTTCCAGTTTATATTCGTCACCTTTTTGGGTGAATAATTCTAATGCATCCGCCTTGCTGATGGGCTTTCTGACATACTCATTTTTCTGACGCGCCAGTTCAAGCATCTTGGCTTCGATCTTTGGAAAATCATCCTGAGAGATCGAATTCTCGCCTAAATCGACGTCATAGTAAAACCCTTTTTCAATCGACGGTCCTGTTCCGAATTTTACACCCGGATACAATGCTTCCAAAGCTTCCGCCAGCAAGTGGGCAGACGAATGCCAGAACGTAGATTTGCCGTCTTCGTCATTCCAGGTGAGCAATTTCACAAGGGAATCCTGCGTGATCTCACGCGTAGGGTCCCAAACTTCACTGTTCACTTTGGCTGCGATCACATTTCGCGCCAAACCTTCACTGATACTGAGCGCAATGCCCATAGCAGTTATACCTTTTGGGTAAAACCGTTCACTTCCGTCGGGCAGGGTAATTTTTACTTGAGACGCGTCTTCCATTCAAAAATTTAATTCTATGACAATTGATCAAAGGCTTGTGAGGGCCACAAAGTACAAATCTATTCAATTTTAGCTTTTCGAGACGAGTCTACGCGGATATTTGTAGTTCCTCTCGGCCTGATAATGTTAATTTTCACCCGCGACGTGTCCAGCAGCTTGTAACCTGAACTTGCGCTTTCATTGGGATCATATGTTGAGTAAATGTCGGCATTCTCTTCTCTCCTGATCCTGTAAAGCCCGTTTCGCGCGCTTTGATCACCAGGGCTCAGGACCAGCGCCGTGGAATAATAATCGACTGCTTTGGTATAATCGCCCGCTTTTTCATAGGCATAACCAAGCATATTATTGATATCCTTGGACTTCGGCTTTATTTTCAAAAGCTGCTCCAAGGCACGGATCGCTTTATAATATTCTTTCAATTGTGTCCCAACCGTCGCTACGCGCATCAGCGCTTCCTCGTATGCGGGCTTTAAGGCAATGGCTTTCTGGTAACTAATTAATGCTGTATCCGGCCGTGCCAATGCATTGAAAATTTCTCCCTGCTCGAAATAGAGGCCGGGCACTTTTGGAAAGCGTTTGATCGCCCGATCATTAATGGTAAGCGCTTCGGCAGGATTGTTCAGTTTTCTTAGTATAATAATGCTTTGTTCGTAAGCTCTCAAAAGCTTCGGATTCACATTCATAGCATATTTAAAACTGGAAAGACTTGCTAACGAATCGCCCTGCCTGGCCTGCAACATTCCCTTTACATAATAAGCAGAGCCGTCATAAGGCGCCATTTTCAATGCCTGATTCAGGTAATTGACTGCTTCCCTGAAACGCCCCTTGGCTTGAAGGACATCAGCCAGCAACACATACAGCTCCGGACTGCTTTGCTGTAATGCTTCTGCACGCTGCGCGTCCTCCAATGCTTTGTCGATTTCGCCGAGCTCACGGTTGATCTTCCCACGCAGAAGAAAATATTCACTCACATTTTCCTGCTCGTAAATGGATTCGTTGATATCGTCAAGCGCCTCGGTATATTGTTCTCTTTCGAAGTAAATGCGGGCTCGTTTGAAATAATTCTGGTCGGTGTCAATGCTGCGGTTAATGAGCTCAGTGAGTGAAAGCAGGGCGTCGTTCTGCCATTGCTCATGAGATTTTTTCACAACGGGCGGAATGCGCGTGGAATTCCTGGCGTCGCTTTGGCAGGATTGATTCAACCCGGCCAAAACAATGCAAAGCAAAAGGGATATGCGTTCGAAAGTTTTAGACATTCTGGTCCGAGAATCTTGAAAATACGCCTAGCGGAAGGTTTTTGCCAAAAGAATCCGGAATGAAAAGCTCACCAAATTCATGGTGAATCTGCGTTCCGAAATGTGCTTTGATCAAATTTTCCACAATGAGCGCCGAGAAGCCCAAAGAATATAAATTGATGATAAAAAAGAAATTTTCTTTCTTTAAAAGTAATGCACAAAGTTTCAGGATCTCATTCAGACTTTCTTCCAAAAGCCATTTTTCTCCATCCGGCCCACGGCCATATGCGGGCGGATCAAGGATAATGCCGTTGTACTGATTGCCGCGGCGCACTTCTCTCTGAACAAATTTCAAGGCATCTTCTACAACCCAGCGAATGTTGTCCAGCCCGCTCAGCTCCATATTTTCACGCGACCAGCTGATCACCTGCTTTATGGAATCAACGTGCGTAACATCCGCTCCGGAAGCTTTTGCCGCAAGTGAAGCGATGCCTGTATAAGCAAACAGGTTTAGTACAGAAGGCTTCGTTTCCGGGATTTGTTTTAATTTTTTTGCAATGTAATCCCAGTTAGTTGCCTGTTCCGGAAATACGCCTACATGCTTGAATGAGGATAATGCGAGCTTCGAGCGTAAATGCAGTTCTTTGGTCCGATATTGAAAAACCCACTTATCGGGCATGCCGTCCTTAGCAATCCACTGGCCTTTTTCCTGTGAATTTTTATCTCTTTTGAAAACCGCATTCGAGCGCTTTTCCCATTCGGCCTCAGAAAGGGACTTATCCCAGATCGCCTGTGGCTCAGGGCGCGACAAAATATATGGGCCGAACCGTTCGAGCTTTTCGAAACCGCCGGTGTCGATCAATTCGTAATCTGTATGTTGCTCTGGAGATAATAAAATCATGAAAATATTTTAAAATTTCCGTTGGCTTAAGCCGACGGGAATGGGGGAATGGGATTAATAGGCGATTTTGTTTAAATAAAATACATTGCGTCTGCCTCTGGTCTGCGGATCTCCGGCGGCGTTGATAATGCGTTGCTCGCCCCATGCCAGATAAAAGTTTTCGTACCAGTAATCAATGTCGTCGGTGCTGGTTTTTCTTACCTTATCACCTTCCACATTGGTTTCGTTCGGAATTACCCGGTCGCTGTCGACCACCTGGTTTCCCTTAATGATCTTGCTGCGAATGGCGCCATTATGGCTGTAAACCAGGCGCGAATTGCCGTTAGTGAAAGTCTGCACTTTGATTTTTTCGCGCAGTTCCATGCTTTTTACATTGTCGAAGTTAATGCTGTTATCCCAGAGTAATCTACCGTTTTCGTCCACATCGGCCACTACTGCGTGCGTATAAGTGAAGCCATCGAAAACCTGCTGGTTGTAACCGCGTCCGCCGTACATCGGATTCCATAAGTAAGGGTTATAAAGCCCCATTCCAAACGGGTAACCCATCATGCTGCCGTAACCCAGGCCACCCATCATGGTTGGATTCTGGTAACGATACTCGGGATAAAAAACTTCGGCTACTAATAGAAAATTATTGTTTTTGGGAACAATGTCATGCACCAGCAGACGGTAATTCAGTTTCAGATCGTCGCCGCTTTCTTTCTTTTTTCGAATGCGCTTTTCCATCTTTTCCTGTTGCCGCTCATTCATGAAATTGAAGAAGTTCTTGAACTCGGTAAAACTGTGGTAACGTGTGAAAACGGGCTCATTACCAACGATTTTGCTGATATAAAGTCCCTGCGAAGCAGCATTGGAAGCGCTCTGCATATTTCTATAACCATATGTGCCGATCACAACCCGGACTGAATCATTCAGCACCTGTAACCTGCCGCTTAGCAACGAATAATCATCTTCGGGATCAACCGAAACCTGTGCATAAAGTTCTCCCGTTTCCTCATACGAGCGGGCCACAATGCGGGTTTGCCTTCCTTTTTTGACAGCAAAACAAACATTTACTAAATGATGCGCCGTGTCCACCTCAACGGTCTGGATGGCATTAGAACCTTTGATCGCGGATGGCAGGATCTTCGTTTGGGACGTCCTGAGCTGGGTCAAGATTAGAACAGGCTCGTTACGGACCATTCCGGCCATAAAAACGGAGTAACCCAATGTCTTGAAATCAGTTATCTCAAACCGGTCGAGCGTGTTAATGGTAAATGTTTCCACGAAGCCGGGGCCAACATTCACTTTCACGATCTGGTATAAGGAACTCCGATATTTACTGAAAAGCAAAAACACAGCCTGTCCGTCGTAGGAAGAAGCAATGTAATCCAGATTTGATTCAATAGGGCCGTCAATCGACCAAACGCGTTCCAGGTTTGTATCAAACTTTTGAACATTAAATGTGCCTTTCTCAGGTTTTGAAATAAGCAAAACCCCTTGCGCGCCAAGCGGAACGGTTTGGTAAGCCATATTCCCCGACAAAGGCAATTCTATTCTCTTAACACCTTGTGCAGCAACGATTAATGATGTTGCCGTGAGGATTAAGATCAATAAAATCTGACGAAATGCTGAAAAATTAAGATTCATGTGCTAAGGCAACAATAATGTCGAATTCCTCACGCTTTACCGGCACTACGGACAACCGGGAAAGACGCACGAGCTCCATATTTTTAAGTATATCGTGTTTTTTGATCTGTTCAAGCGTCACTGTTTTAGGGAAATGCTCCACCGGAACCACATTCACTACGACCCAGTCACCCGTATCAATGGTTGGATCGGGATAATGTTCTTTTGAAACTTTTGCCAAACCCACCACTTCCTTCCCGATGTTGCTGTGATAGAAAAGAACAAGGTCGCCCTTTTTCATCGCCATCAGGTTATTGCGCGCGGCAAAATTCCTGACGCCGTCCCACATGCCTTCCTTTTCTTTTACAAGATGGTCCCAGGAATATTTATTCGGTTCACTTTTTACAAGCCAATGGTTCATGGATTACAGTTAGGTTTTGAACGGATTTTATGGTTGATGGGCGCTTCTTGCGATCAGGGAAACTTCGGGTACTTGCTGAAATCAGGCTTTCTCTTTTCAAGAAACGACTTTTGTCCCTCTTTCGCTTCTTCGCTCAGATAGTAAAGCAACGTTGCGTTTCCGGCCAATTCCTGAATTCCTGCCTGTCCATCGAGCTCCGCATTGAATGAGCTTTTCAGCATTCTGATCGATAGCGGGCTTTTTTCCTGAATTTTTTTACACCATTCAACGGTCGTCGTTTCCAAATCTTCCAAAGGAACGACTTTATTCACCAAACCCATTTGCAATGCCTCCTGCGCGTCATATTGATCGCATAGAAACCAGATTTCACGTGCTTTTTTCTGTCCAACTACCCTTGCCAGATAAGACGCACCGAAACCGCCGTCAAAGCTTCCGACTTTCGGCCCGGTTTGTCCGAACCTCGCATTTTCAGCTGCAATAGAAAGGTCGCAAATCACGTGCAGCACGTGTCCGCCGCCAATTGCCCAGCCCGCAACCATCGCGATAACTGCCTTAGGGATAGACCGGATCATGCGTTGCAGGTCGAGCACATTCAAGCGCGGCACATGGTCGTCGCCAATGTAACCGCCGTGCCCGCGAACAGACTGGTCGCCGCCGGAGCAGAATGCTTTTCCGCCTTCTCCGGTTAAAATAATAACGTCAATGCGCGTGTCTTCGCGGCAAATGTGCATCGCGTCGATCATTTCCGTGACGGTGAGCGGCGTGAATGCGTTGTGTTTATGCGGGCGATTTATGCTTATTTTTGCAATGCCTTCGTGAAGCGTAAAAAGGATTTCTTCGTATTCTTTAATGGTTTCCCACTGGATTGAGCTTGACATAAATTCGGAATGTAAATGAATAATCTGGCGTTAAAAAGTTAACTATAACGGCCGTTAACTCGTTCGCAACAATCTGCGAAATTACAGATTGTTTGGGTTTCCTTCAAAAACAAATGAATAACTTTCCAATGCCCTGGAACACAAGTATAACCGCTATCCGAACCCAGGATCGCCCTGCGGATCCCTACTTTGGCAAAGCCTATGATTTCATGCAATCGTGGCTGAATGGGCAACAAACATTCACATTACAAACATCCGGTTCAACGGGCACTCCCAAGCCCATCGAAATTGACAGAAACCAGTTAATCGCCAGTGCACAAATGACGGGCAAGGCGCTTGACCTTGGCAGGGGAACGCGCGCACTCGTTTGTCTGAATGTACATTATATAGCTGGGTTGATGATGCTTGTTCGGGGGATGGAGCTGGATTGGGAGATGACAATCATTGAACCGTCTGCTAACCCTTTACTGGAGTTTGATTCTCATGCTGAATTCGATTTTACTGCATTGGTCCCGTTGCAACTCACTGCTATTCTGGAAAATCCGCAGACAGAAAAACAGATTGAACGGTTAGGTAAAATACTCCTCGGCGGCGCACCGGTTAATGTCACTTTGCAAAGGGAAATCGAAGCATTAACCATTCCGATTTACCAAAGTTACGGCATGACGGAAACGGTTTCGCACATTGCATTGCGCAGGTTGAACGGAGCAAAATCTTCGGAAGATTACCACTTCCTGCCCAACATTGATTTCGGCACAGATGAGCGCGGATGTCTGCACATTTCCGGCCCTGTAACGAATGGTGGGGTTGTACAAACGAATGATCTGGTCGAGATTTCCGGAAATACATTCAAATGGATCGGAAGGGCGGATAATGTGATCAATTCGGGTGGTGTGAAGATTGTTTTGGATAAAATTGATGAGCGCGTGGGTGAAGTATTTTATGAATTCAAAATCCATAATGCGTTTTTCAATTGGTCTGTTCCTGATGAAAAATTAGGTCAGAAACTGGTGCTGGTCATTGAAGGAACAGAAAATGCACTGCCCGTTGATCAGATCATTTTGAAAATTAGGAAGCGCCTTTCCGCCTATGAAACCCCGAAACATGTTTACTTTGTGCAGCATTTTAGTAAAACCACCACGGACAAGGTCGATAAGCGGCACACGGTCCAACAACTTTTAGCATCTCAAAATGGATAAAAATATTCAAATTCCAGGTTACTACATCATTCGTTTTCAAACGGCATCCGTCGTTCCGGCTCCTTACTCGCACTTTTATACATTAAAACTGAACATTGCTTCCAAAGATCAGCTTACGGTTGATTTTGACATTAAATATCTGGATCGAGATGAGCTGGATGAGGACGATCTTTTGGATGAAGGTTTTTCGCCGGATGATGATTATGCATGGAAAGGCAATGTTCCTGCGATCTGGGTTGATCAGTTCCAGGACATTATGGCTTCTTCCAAAATTATCAGAAAGAGGGAAGAAAGTGAATTTGAGGATTTTATAGAAATTGAATTAGATGAAAATGGCAAAATGGTGACCATTTATCCGGTTGATAAGGAGCGCTGGTCGTATTTCTTGCAGGAGTTCATGCAAGCGGTTTTTGAAGCGGGTGGGAGAGAGAAGCCGTTTGAGCTTACCTATCTGGAAATTGATGGGGATAATCAAAAACAGTTAGACCTGCGGGCATCATTTGCGGAAAAGTCGTTCACATTAGTGAAGGATCAGGCGCCGGCCCGGAAACTGGAATGGTCGCAATTGCAGAAGATCATGGATACGGTTTACAAAGCCGAATTCGTGCCGGACAATGCTTCGGATAAGAAGCCTTCCAAAAAAGGAAAATACATTACTGCCGGTGATGGCCTTTGGTATCAAATGGGCGTCGCAATCCTGGAAACGACTGGGAAAAGCAAAGATTTAGAAAAGATTGAAGCATTATTCAATGCTTTGTCCAAATAATTAAGATCTGTATTGGTTCAGTTCCTGCTGCAATTCATCTACCAGCAGGCTGACCCTTTCCAATGATGGTTGCGGCGTTGGGAGCTGCAAACTCACAAATGCCTTCACCTCCCAAACCTCCTGCACATCTTGCAATGGAACTTCAAGTTCTTCCAAATCGGCCATATGGGATGTTAGGAGCAGTAATCCGGAAGTTTTGACCTGATTAAATGCTGTTCTGTACACAAAACCGTGACCACGCAGAACGAAAATGTATTGCATACCATCCTTAATGTCGTACCAGTTTCTTACAAAGGTCCCGACCAGGATAGAGCCCGGATATGTGAAATCTTCACCACTTTCAAATGCCCGATAATAGCCCATAGGCAGGTTAGGGAGCTGGAAAACGGGCAGTTGATTTAAATAGGCCGGGTTTTGGAAGTTAGCAAGATATTCCTGCTGCAAATCTTTCGCAACCCATTGAATAGTGGGGTAGTTAACCACCTTTTCTTCAACCTGGGCATTAAACTGGCTGCCCTCAAACTGATTGTTAAAAACAGGCAACTGAGCATCCGGCCGGGCATGAACCGCTGGCTGACTTTGCGGCTCACCATTCACAGGTTTGAAATTAACCTGCTTGGAAACCATCCGGATTTCAGGTTCCGGCTGCTGATATTTATCGATGATTTTAGATAAAGGTTGTGGTTCCGAAAAAGCCGGAATGCGGATTTGCGATGGCGCAGGCACATTTCCCGAATGCGACACCGTCATTGGGCGACCGGCATTCATGGGCAACGACATATCGGGTGTTTCCCTTAATTTTCTGAGGTCATTTTTGAGCAGGTTATCCACCGTAATGCCAAACGCCGCCGCCATATTTTTTAGATTTGTCAGGTTTGGGTTGGCTCGGGCTTCCTCGTAAGCGCCAAGCAATGAGCGCTTTATAGCGATCTTCCTTGCAAATTGCTCTTGTGTAAGGCCGTTGAGCCTTCTGAGATATTTGATGTTATTGCTTACGATGCTCATTGTAATGCTTTCAGGTTATTGGTAAATTTCCTTCTTAGCAGCTTTAAATGTGTTGGTTAACAAACCACAAATGGTCATCAGGCCAACGCCACCCGGCACAGGTGTAATGTAACTTGTTTTCGGTGCGACATCATTGAAATTAACGTCCCCTTTAATCGCGAAGCCACTCTTCTTGGTTTCATCCACAACTCTCGTGATGCCGACGTCAATCACCACTGCTCCCTCTTTAACGTAATCTGCGGTCACAAATTCTGGTCTGCCCAGCGCAACGATCAAAATATCCGCTGTCTGGCAGATCTCTTTCAGATTTTGCGTTTTTGAATGCGTGATAGTCACCGTACAATTGCCCGGATATTCGTTACGCTGCATTAATATGCTCATTGGCAGGCCCACAATCTGGCTGCGGCCTATTACTACGCAATGTTTGCCGCTCGTTTCAATGTTAGCACGGATCAGCATTTCCAGGATGCCGAACGGTGTTGCCGAAATGTATGCAGGAAGGCCTTTGCACATTTTACCGACATTCACGGGATGAAAACCATCCACATCCTTGGCCGGGCTAACGGCTTCCATAATAGTGTTTTCAGAAATATGTTTGGGCAAGGGAAGCTGCACGATAAATCCGTCCACATCAGGATCATTATTCAATCCTTCAACGGCGTCCAGTAGTTCTTTTTCACTTATTTCGGGACCGAATCTTAGTAATGTAGAAGTAAAACCGATTTCCTCGCAGCTCCTGATTTTCGATGCCACATAGGTTTCGCTCGCGCCGTCGGCACCCACGAGGATTGCTGCCAAATGTGGCTTTTTGCCACCATTAGCAACCCACGCTTCCACTTCGTTTTTTATTTCAAACTTAATTTGGGATGAAATTGCTTTCCCGTCTAGTAACTGCATTATTTATTGATGATGTTTTTAATAAGAATTTCCATTCCCGTAGTCGCCTTTTCCTGGATGAATGTCATATTGGGTTTCAGGCTGATATCCGGTTGTGCGGGATCAATAATGTAAATAGGTTTGTCAGCGCCCACATAATGCACAAGTCCCGCGGCGGGATAAACTGCCAGAGATGTGCCCACAACAACGAAGATGTCGGCTTCTTCTGTAATATCCATCGCTATTTCCATCATCGGGACTTCTTCGCCAAACCACACGATATGCGGCCTTAACTGACTTCCCAGCTCACAAAGATCTCCCGTTTTCAGCTCCCACGAAGTCATTTCGTAAATCAGGTCCGGGTTTTTTGTGCTTCTTGATTTGAAAAGTTCGCCATGCAAATGGATCACATTCGAAGAGCCAGCGACTTCATGCAGATTATCAACGTTTTGCGTGATAATGGTCACATCAAAATCCTTTTCCAATTCAGCCAACGCATAATGGGCGGCGTTTGGTTTCACGTCAGCTGCCTGCTTTCTGCGCTGGTTGTAAAAGTCCAGCACAAGCTCCTGGTTACGCTGCCAGGCCTCGGGCGTGGCTACGTCTTCAATGCGAAAATTGTCCCACAAGCCACCATTGTCGCGGAATGTACTGATCCCGCTTTCGGCACTGATGCCCGCTCCCGACAGCACTACAAGTTTTTTCATGATTTTTATTTTCTAGTGTGTAACTGATTATTTATTAGCTCTTTTTGGGTGCTTTTGGTGCCGCTGCTTTTTTCGCTGCGGGCTTTTTCGCTGCTGGTTTCTTGGCCGCTGGCTTTTTTTCGGCTGCCGGTTTTTTCTCTGCCGGCGCTTTCGCAGCTGCTGCTTTTGCCGCTGGCTTTTTACCGAATCTTCCTGCTGGTTTGTCTGGTGTTTCAGCGGCCAGCTTCACCACATCTTCATATGTAAGTGAAGTAGGCTCCGTACCTTTTGGGATTTTTACATTCTTTTTTCCAAAAGCAATGTAAGGTCCGTATTTACCATTAAGCACTTTTGCGTCCGGGTCTTCGGCAAACTCTTTAATGGTCCTGTTGCTGTCCTGTAAGCGTTTTTCGGTGATGATTTCCACAAGTCTGTCCTCCGTGACAGCCATTGGATCATCCGTTCTTGCCAGAGAATAATATTTTCCGTCATGCTTCACATAAGGACCGAATTTTCCAATGTTCACAATCAGTTCTTTCTCTTCATACAAACCTACTTCGCGCGGCAATTTGAAAAGTTCAAAAGCTTCTTCCAGCGTAATGTTCTCCATCAGCTGGCCCTTCATTAAGCTCGCAAATTTCGGTTTTTCCTCATCTTCCGCATCGCCTATCTGCACATAAGGGCCGTATTTTCCGATTCTTACGGAGACTTTTTTACCCGTTGCCGGATCTTCACCCAAATCGCGGGAAGTCAGGCTCCGGTCGATGGCTTCTTCGTTTGCTTCGGTTACTTTCTTCTGAAATGGCGTGTAAAAGTTCTTGATCATCTGGCGCCATTCGAGCTGGCCTTCGGCGATGTGGTCAAAATCCTTTTCAACATTCGCCGTGAAAGAATAATCGATAATGTCATTGAAATGGCTTACCAGAAAGTCGTTAACGACCATTCCTGTGCTGGTAGGGAAGAGTTTTGACTTTTCCGAACCGTAAATTTCTTTATTAACCTTGCTGTTGATCTGGTTATTAGCCAGCGTCAGTTCTTTAAAATCACGTTCTGTTCCCTGGCGGTCTTCTTTTACAATGTATTCGCGCCTTAATATGGTAGAAATTGTGGGCGCGTATGTGGATGGACGTCCGATGCCCATTTCTTCCAGTTTTTTTACCAAGCTCGCTTCCGTATAGCGCGGCGGGTTTCTTGTGAAGCGTTCCGTCGCTTTCATGTCTGCCAGGTTAAGGATCTGGTTAATGTTCAGCGGGGGCAGCATTCCTTTTTGTTCCTCATCGCCTTCATCGTCGCTTGATTCCAGATATACTTTCAGGAATCCTTCAAATTTTATCACCTCGCCTTGTGCAACCAGTTCTTCCGAAGTGGTTGAGATGGAAATGGTTGCTGTGGTGCGTTCCAGTTGCGCATCTGACATTTGAGATGCAATGGCACGTTTCCAGATTAGCTCATATAAGCGCTGCTCGTTACGGTCGCTGCTGCCATTCAATGTCGAAAAATCAGTTGGCCTGATGGCTTCGTGAGCTTCCTGGGCCGACTCGTTTTTGGTCTTGAATATCCTTTTATTATAGTAATCCTGTCCGTATTCCTTCGTAATCTGAACCCGGGCCTTTTCCAATGCTTCCTCCGACAAATTGGTGGAATCCGTTCTCATATAGGAAATCTTACCTGCTTCGTACAGCCGCTGCGCCACCGTCATGGTTTGCGCTACGGAAAAGCTCAGCTTACGGGATGCTTCCTGTTGTAATGTAGAAGTTGTGAATGGCGGTGCTGGGGTTTTTTTGGCTGGTTTTACTTCAAGGCTTTTGATCGAGAATTGTGCGCCGATGCATTTTTCGAGGAATTTCATGGCATCCTCTTCCTGCGGGAAGTTTTTGGCTAGCTCCGCATTCAGCACTTTACCATTACCCAGGTCAAAATGGGCGGTTACCTTAAAGCTGCTTTTGCTCCTGAACGCATCAATTTCCCTTTCCCTTTCAACAATAATACGAACCGCCACAGATTGCACACGGCCGGCTGAGAGGTTGGATTTCCCAATCCTTATCTTCTTCCAAAGCACGGGAGAAAGCTCATAACCTACGAGCCTGTCGAGGATCCTGCGTGCCTGCTGGGCGTCCACCAGATCTACATCTATTATACGCGGTTTGGAAATCGCATTTTGTAAAGCAGTTTTCGTAATCTCCCGGAACACAATTCTTTTGGTGTCGTCGGGTAACCCCAACGCTTCTTTCAAGTGCCACGAAATCGCCTCTCCTTCGCGGTCATCATCCGTTGCCAGCCACACTTCTGCGCCTTTGGCCAGTTTTTTAAGTTCGGATATCACCTTGACTTTATCAGCTGAAATTTCATAAGAAGGCTGGAAACCATGCTCAACATCCACGCCCATATCATGCTCCGGAAGGTCACGAACGTGCCCGAAACTTGACTTGACGGTGAAATCTGCTCCTAAATAACTTTCAATGGTTTTGGCCTTCGCCGGTGACTCTACGATCACCAGATTTTTTGACATAACTTTGGATTTAAGGGATCTTGTAGCACTTTGAATGTCCAAATATAGGGTACAATCCTGCAAAAAATCAAAGTGCCGCTGAAAAGGTAATCTAAAATCGCCGATAATGCGGCAGGCCCGGTTCGGCCTTTTTGAAATAATTTCCTAAATATCCCGGCTGTAAGAACAAAAAGATTCAGGGCGAGGTTATTTAAATGCGTCCTTAGTATATAATGATGCTAAATAATGCCGAAAAACACCTGTTACGCCTGCGTATATGCTGCAAATTTGTATTTTCGCGTGTTTTATTGACATGAATTCTTCCAAAATAAAGAGGCGTATATTGAAACTTTCACTATGAACATTTATAACGATTACATTAAGGAGATTGAAGAAAGAGCAACCCAGGGACTTCATCCTAAGCCGATAGACGGCGCTGAATTGCTGGGCGAAATCATTGCACAGATCAAGGATGTCAATAACGCGCATCGCGAAGACTCTCTTAAATTTTTTATTTACAACACATTACCCGGAACCACAAGCGCTGCGAGTGTAAAAGCACGCTTCCTGAAGGAAATCATTCTCGGGGAATCCGTATTGCCGGAGATCACGCCAACTTTTGCATTTGAGCTTTTGTCTCACATGAAAGGCGGTCCTTCCATTGAAGTTTTGCTGGACCTGGCACTGGGCGATGACATTACGATCGCAGGGCAAGCCGCTGAGGTCTTGAAGACACAGGTTTTCCTTTACGACGCCGATATAGACCGTTTAAAAGAAGCATTCAAAAGCGATAATGAGATCGCGAAAGACATTATCCGCAGCTACGCGCAGGCCGAGTTCTTTACGAATCTGCCCGAAGTGCCTGAGGAAATTCAGATCGTCACTTTCATTGCCGGCGAGGGCGACATTTCTACGGATTTGCTGTCTCCGGGCAACCAGGCGCATTCGCGTTCCGACCGCGAGTTGCATGGTAAATGCATGATCACGCCGCAAGCGCAGAACCAAATTCAGGCATTGCAGGAACAACATCCGGGCAAAAGCGTGATGCTGATCGCTGAAAAAGGAACAATGGGTGTAGGTTCATCCAGGATGTCGGGCGTGAACAATGTGGCTTTGTGGACGGGTAAACAGGCCAGCCCTTACATTCCATTTGTGAACATTGCTCCGATTGTTGGCGGAACAAACGGCATTTCCCCGATTTTCCTTACCACGGTTGATGTGACAGGCGGAATTGGAATTGACCTGAAAAACTGGGTTAAAAAAGTTGATGAAAATGGTGCTGTTGTCCGCAATGAGAATGGTGATCCAATTCTTGAAGAGGTTTACTCTGTAGAAACGGGCACTGTGCTGACCATTAATACAAAAACTAAAAAACTATATCAAGGCGACCGCGAACTGATTGACATTTCGAAAGCGCTTACGCCTCAGAAAAAGGAATTCATCAGAGCAGGCGGTTCATATGCCATTGTTTTTGGTAAAAAAATCCAGACGATTGCATCCAAGATCTTGGGCATCGAAATTCCGCTTGTATTTGCTCCTTCAAAAGAAATTTCCAACGAAGGACAAGGTTTGACAGCGGTTGAAAAAATATTCAATAGAAATGCTGTCGGCATTACGCCGGGTAAAGTGTTGCATGCCGGTTCGGATGTTCGTGTGGAGGTTAACATTGTCGGTTCACAGGATACGACTGGTTTGATGACCGCGCAGGAACTGGAATCGATGGCCGCAACGACCATTTCACCTATCGTGGATGGGGCATATCAGTCTGGCTGTCATACGGCTTCTGTTTGGGATAAAAAAGCGCAGGCTAATATTCCAAAGCTCATGAAGTTCATGAATGATTTTGGTTTGATCACCGCCCGTGACCCGAAAGGGGAATACCACGCCATGACGGACGTGATCCATAAAGTGCTGAACGACATTACCATTGACGAATGGGCCATCATCATCGGTGGCGATTCACATACAAGAATGTCCAAAGGCGTTGCTTTTGGTGCTGACTCAGGAACCGTTGCACTTGCATTGGCAACGGGCGAAGCTTCCATGCCGATCCCTGAATCCGTGAAAGTAACATTCAAGGGCGACATGAAGGATCACATGGATTTCCGTGATGTGGTTCATGCCACGCAAGCGCAGATGCTTCAAAAATTCGGTGGTGAAAACGTATTCCAGGGGCGCATCATTGAAGTGCATTTGGGAACGCTTCCGGCGGATCAGGCATTCACATTTACTGACTGGACCGCAGAAATGAAGGCGAAAGCTTCCATCTGTATTTCCGAAGACGACACATTGATAGAATCACTGGAAATTGCCAAAGGCAGGATCCAGATCATGATCGATAAAGGCATGGAAAATCATAAGCAGGTTTTACAAGGTTTGATCAATAAAGCAGATAAGCGCATTGCTGAAATCAAATCAGGTGAAAAACCTGCGCTGGTCCCTGATGCCAATGCCAAATATTACGCCGAGGTCGTGATCGACCTGGATGTGATCGTGGAACCAATGATCGCGGATCCGGATGTTAATAATAAAGATGTATCGAAGCGTTACACGCACGATACGATCCGGGCGCTCTCGTATTACGGAGAAGACAAAAAAGTGGATCTGGGTTTTGTAGGTTCTTGCATGGTGCACAAAGGGGATTTGAAAATTGTGTCTCAAATGCTGCGCAACCTGGAAGAACAGCGAGGCAAAGTGGAGTTCCGCGCGCCGCTTGTAGTAGCAGCACCTACATATAATATAGTAGAAGAGCTTAAAAACGAAGGTGACTGGGATGTTTTGCAGAAATACTCCGGTTTTGAATTCAACGACAGCGCTCCAAAAGTTGCAGCACGTACAGAGTATGAAAATATGATGTACCTGGAACGTCCGGGCTGTAACCTTTGCATGGGTAACCAGGAAAAAGCGGCCAAAGGCGATACGGTTCTGGCCACTTCGACCCGTCTTTTCCAGGGAAGGGTTGTTGAAGATTCGGATCGTAAAAAAGGAGAATCGCTGCTGGCGTCGACGCCGGTTGTGGTTTTGTCCGCAATTCTTGGCCGCATTCCTAATATCAATGAATATAAAGCAGCGGTGGTGGGCATTGACCTGACCAAGTTTGCACCACCGGTTAAGCAATTGGCAAGATAATCCATACTGGCACAGTTGTTGACGCGTGTGAATGTATTCGCATAAATAAAAATTACTATGGCTTTTGACTTAGACATGATTAAGGGCGTTTATGCCCGTATGCAGGAAAGGGTAGAAGCTGCTCGTAAGATAGAGGGGCGGCCTTTAACGCTTGCAGAAAAGATTTTATATTCCCATTTGTGGGAAGGAACCCCTACACAAGTTTACGAACGGGGCAAGTCCTACGTGGATTTTGCTCCCGACCGTGTTGCTATGCAGGATGCAACGGCCCAAATGGCGCTTTTGCAATTCATGCAAGCCGGAAGGCCTCAGGTTGCGGTTCCATCAACAGTGCATTGCGATCACCTGATCCAGGCGGAAGTAGGTGCCACGCAGGATTTGAAAAACGCGGTTGACAAGAACAAGGAGGTTTATGATTTCCTTTCTTCCGTTTCCAATAAATACGGCTTAGGCTTCTGGCGCGCGGGCGCTGGGATCATACATCAGGTTGTGCTTGAAAACTACGCGTTTCCAGGCGGTATGATGATCGGAACCGATTCTCACACGCCTAATGCGGGTGGTTTGGGAATGATCGCGATTGGTGTGGGTGGTGCTGATGCCAGTGATGTCATGTCCGGTTTGGCATGGGAGCTCAAAATGCCCCGCCTTATCGGTGTGAAACTGACTGGCAAGCTAAGCGGCTGGACTGCTGCAAAAGATGTAATTCTTTGGGTTGCAGGTCAGTTGACTGTAAAAGGCGGAACAGGATACATTGTTGAATATTTTGGCGACGGAGCTGAAAGCATTTCAGCAACAGGTAAGGCGACGATTTGTAACATGGGTGCTGAGATTGGGGCTACAACCTCCATTTTTGCCTATGATGCAAGAAGCGCAGCTTATCTGAGAGCAACGGAAAGAGCTGAAATCGCAGACGCAGCGGACAACATTAAAGAATATCTGCGCTCTGATGAGGAGGTTTATGCAGATCCTGCAACCTATTTTGATCAATTGATCGAACTGGATCTTTCAACATTGGAACCGCACGTAAACGGACCATTTACACCGGATTTGGCTTGGCCGCTTTCTAAATTCGCGACTGCGGTGAGAGAAAACGGATGGCCGGAAGTGCTTTCTGTCGGTTTGATCGGTTCATGTACGAATTCAAGTTATGAAGATGTGAGCCGCGCGGCGTCATTAGCGCAGCAGGCAGTGGATAAAAAACTGACAGTAAGCTCAGAATACACCATTACGCCAGGTTCGGAACTCGTTCGCTATACGGTGGAGCGGGATGGTTACCTGGATACATTTGCTAAAATCGGCGGAGTTGTGCTGGCTAATGCTTGCGGACCTTGTATCGGTCAGTGGGCACGTCATGGTGCTGAGAAAGGTGAGAAAAACTCAATTATTACATCATTCAACCGTAACTTCTCGAAACGGGCGGATGGTAACCCTAATACGCACTCATTCGTAGCTTCGCCGGAAATCGTAACTGCACTGGCCATTGCCGGTCGGCTTACTTTCGACCCTCGCACGGATACGCTTGTTAATTCGGAAGGCATTGAAGTAATGCTTGATGAGCCAACCGGTTTGGAGCAGCCAATCCGGGGATATGCAGTAGAAGATGCCGGTTATCAGGCTCCTGCCGAAGATCCTAGTCAGGTTCAGGTTTTGGTAAGCCCAACTTCTGATCGTTTGCAATTATTAGAACCATTTGCTGAGTGGGAAGGAACGGATCTGAAAGGTTTGAAACTCCTCATTAAGGCAAAAGGTAAATGTACAACTGACCATATTTCAATGGCTGGTCCCTGGTTGAAATACCGTGGACACCTTGATAATATCTCAAATAACATGCTGATTGGTGCGGTTAACTATTATAACGAGAAAACCAACACCATTAAAAACCAGCTTACTAACCAATATGCAGAAGTTCCTGCGGTGCAGCGTGATTACAAAGCACATGGCATCGGGACAATCGTTGTGGGTGATGAAAACTACGGTGAAGGATCGTCCCGCGAACATGCAGCGATGGAGCCTCGTTTCCTTGGCGTGCGCGCAATCCTGACGAAGTCATTTGCCCGTATCCACGAAACCAACCTCAAAAAGCAGGGAATGCTCGCATTGACGTTTGCAAACACAACTGACTATGACAAGATTCAGGAAGACGATACCATTGATATTGTCGGACTGGAAACTTTTGCAGAAGGACAACCGCTAACGATTGTTCTGCATCATGCGGATGGTACAAACGAAGAAATTCCCGTAAATCATACTTACAATGAGCAGCAGATCGAATGGTTCAAAGCAGGCTCTGCATTGAATATTATTCGTAAATCGGTTGCTGCAGCGTAATCGTTGAACCAGTTTATAATGCAAAAAACTCCTGCGAAGGAGTTTTTTGCATTATAAAGCATTTGCTTAACGCAGAATCCGGGCCTTTTGTCTTGTATACGACTGGATAAAAAAGATGAACATTCCCATCATGATCGAAACATCGGCCATGTTGAAAATGCCGGTTTGAAAAAAGCCTAAGTTAATGTGCAGAAAATCGGTGACCGAGCCGTGGATCAGCCGGTCGTAAATGTTGCCGATGCCGCCGCCAATCGCAAAGCTCAGCGCCAGCGCGCTCATCAGCGTCAGGTTTCTTTTTAATAATATGTAGGCAACGCCGAAAAAGAGCACGATGAGCGGAATAACCGAAAGCAAAATAACCTTCAATGTGTGCGGAAGCCCCGCGCCAATGCTAAGGAAAGCCCCAGTATTTTCTACATAAGTGATCGTCACAATGTTTTCTACAACACTGATCGTTTCGTAAAAGCCGACATTTTTGCGAATAACATCCTTCGATATCTGGTCGCAGCCGAAATTGGAAAGGAGAATTAAAAAAAACGCAATGTTCCTGATCAGCCGGTCCGATTTAATTTCAAACATTTATTTCGAGAAAGATTTAATAGCCGCAACTTTGACTTCCTTAAACTCAACCTCCGATCCTTCCGACTGCAAGGCAATCTGACCTTTCTGAGCTGTTGCATTATAACCATGGTTAACCATCACTCCGTTCAACCAAACTTTAATTGAATTTTCAACGCATTCGATCGTCATGGAATTCCATTCGCCCAGCGGTTTTTCTGTGCTGTCTGTCAGGTTCGGGATCCTTCTTAATTTATCCCCGTTAACACCCCACTTTTCTTTCGGGCCGCGCCTTTTCTCCATATCCGGCACGGTAATGTCTTCCTGTATACACCAGAAATCACCGGCATTCTGGTTCATCAGCTGCACTTCAATGGATTTCGGGAACATTTCGTAAAGAGCCCTGGGCGTAGAAACGAAAACAAGCGCGCCGCAATTGCCAGGCTTGCCGGCAAAGCGATATTGAAATGTGAAACGGAAGTTCTCATACTGACCATCCGTAATCAAATGCCCGCCGGGCGATCCCAGGCTTACCAACAGACCATTACGCACTATGAACGGAGTTTTCAACGCCGGATCCTTGTCCATATCCGGGACGTCAATGTGCCAGCCTTTCAGGTCTTTACCATTAAAAAGTGTTTTCGTCTGGCTTTGCGCTTGTTGGGAAATGGTCAGAAAAAGCATGCATAAGGGCAAAAGTATTTGTTTCATTAATAAGCTTATTTCAGGTTTGAATATCATTTAGAACGTAAAAATTAAGCAATTATCGGCTGAGTGCAATCACTGCCATATTAAATTTAGAAGATTAGGACTAAATTGACCGCTTCGATTTTGAATTTATCATTGCTATGAAAAAACTTATTTACCTGTTTTCGCTTCCATTCTTTGTGGGCAGCGCTTTTGCGCAGAAGATCAATTATGAAGTTTCCTTTCCAAACCTCGTTCACCACGAAGCCAACATCGCTGTAACGGTTACTGAGGTTCCGCAAAAGGAGCTGACATTTCGCATGAGCCGCTCGTCGCCCGGGCGCTACGCCACGCATGAGTACGGGAAGAATGTTTATGATGTGAAAGCACTGGATAAGGCAGGCCAGGAAATTGCCATCCAGCGCGTTGACGGGGACGTTTATAAGGTTTCAGGATTGAATGGTTTTGTAAAAGTACAATACACGCTTTATGCCAATCACGCCGACGGGACATATGCAGGTCTGGATCAGAACAGCATCCATTTGAATGCGCCTGCGACTTTTTTATGGGTAAAAGAATTGCAGAAAGCGCCGATTGAAGTAAAATTTAATTTACCGAAAGAAGGGAAATGGACCATTGCCACCCAACTTAAAGCCACTGCACAGCCCAACACATTCAGCGCGTCGGACCTGCAATATTTTATGGACTCTCCGATCAAGATCGGAAAGCTGACTATTAAGGAATGGACATTGAATAACCCGGACAAAAAGCCTGCTAAGTTTAAATTAGCACTTGAAATTAGCGGAAGTGATTCACTAGCAGACGGTTTTGCTGCAAAGATCAAACGCATTACGCAGGAAAGTCAGATGGTCTTTGGCGAATTTCCGGCATTTGATTTCGGCCAATATACATTTCTTGCAAGCATTAATCCCTACGTGCGTGGCGATGGAATGGAGCACCGGAATAGCACAATGATCTCTATTCCAATTGCCTTTAATGCGTCGAATAATCTCCTGGGCGTATTTTCCCATGAATTTTTCCACGCCTGGAACGTAGAACGCATACGTCCAAAAACGCTCGAACCATTCAATTTCGAAAAGAGCAACATGAGTTTGGAACTTTGGTTCGCCGAAGGTTTCACGCAATATTACGGTGATCTTATCCTTGCCCGCGCAGGTTTCGATTCGCCCGAAGAGTATTCCCAGACATTAAGTTTTTTGGTTAACACAAAAGAAAATACAGCAGGGGCCAAGCGTATTTCACCTGTTCAGGCCAGTACGAATGCGATTTTTGTTGATGCGGGTGTCTCCATTGACAAGACCAATTATCCTAACATTTACACGTCCTACTATCCGTATGGCGCTTCCATCGCGTTAGCGCTCGATCTGCAATTGCGAACGCGCGGACTCACTCTTGACGGATACATGCAAGCGGTTTGGCAAAAATTCGGAAAGCCGGAAATAGCTTATCAGGTCAGCGACCTGGCCGAAGTGCTGGTTGCTTATAGCAAGGATAAATCGTTTGCAGAAGGTTTTTTTGCCAAATATGTCAATGGTCACGAATGGTTCGACTATGCTCCCTTGCTGCAAATGGCCGGATTTACATTGAAAAAGCAATTTGCGGGAAGAGCATGGATCGGCGATGTCCGGTATGGTGAGGGAACGGGGCTCACTGTTTTATCCAACACAATTATTGATTCACCATTATACATGGCAGGACTGGACATTGACGATCAGATCCTGAAACTGGATGGAAAGGCTGTACCGACACAAGCAGAATTAAACGCCATCCTCAATGCACACAAGCCCGGAGAGGAAATTAGCATCGAATATCGACACCGCGAGAATGTTAAACTAGGCATGATCACATTGATGGAAAATCCGAAATGGATCGTAGAATTGAACGAAACGGCGAACTTGCCTGTGACCGAGGAAATGAAAAAATTCCGTAAAGACTGGCTCGGAAGTAAAATCAAATAGTTACTTAATGTTAGAAAGCAGCAAAGCCGGGTTGATGCCCGGCTTTGCTGCTTTTTTTAATACGCCTGTTAGTTTGTGATCACCAACTTTTTGGTTTCCATCGTTTCCCCGTTTCTAATTTGAAGTAAATAAACTCCCGCAGGTGCATTAGCAAGCTTTATTTTTTCTTCATGCATCCCGATTCCACTTACTTTTGAGTTATGCCAAACGCGGCCCCGGATGTCTGTGACGGTTATAGTTCCGCCTTCCTCGCTGGAAAGGTTGAATTTCGCAGTGATTTCGCCCGGGGCCGGATTAGGGAATACATTCAGGCGATTGTCGGGACCGGCGAGCCTGAACATGGTTTCCGGTGCAGCCAGTCTTGCCGTTTTTGGAGCGATGCTGTTGATGCAAAGTTTGTCTTGCCGGATACTCGGGCCATTTAATCCTTGAATGCGCACAACGTTATTGCCAGCCGCAAGCGTCAGGTTAAACACTTCTTCACGAAATACAATGTTCCAGGAATTTGTAGCGGGCAGGTTAGTGGCTGCTATGGCCGTAGCATTATTTACCAAAATAGAGATCGCAGGGCTCGAACTCGCTGAATAGCGCAATTTAAGCTGATAAGTCCCGGCGCTGGGCACGCCATTGACTGCATAATCAACATAATGGTCGGAGTTTTCTTTGACTCCCCGTGTGTTTCCGCCTGATGCATTCGGATCACCGGTAATCGTGCCATTTCCGCTTTGGGATTCCGCTTCCAGGCACAACGCAAAATCACCGCCTACCGGTGGCGTGCAATCTGTAATGTTCAATGTCACCGTTGCCGTTTTATCCGCACAGCCGCTTTTAGCTGCTTTTACAGTGTAAACATAGGAACCATTTGCCCCAGGAGCTGCAATGTTGATCGAGCTTCCCGTTTGGTTAACGCCATTTCCTGTCCAGGTGTATGTTACACCTGGGCAATCAGCGCCTGTGCAATTAGTTGATAATGTAACATTTGCAGAGCAAGCCGGGCTTGTATTGGAAGCATTCGCAGTAATGTTCAAATTACAAGTCGGTTCCTGCGGGTTTTGATTGCCCGGCCCGGTTACACATATTTTATCCTGTCGAATGCTGGCTCCCGGCAAACCCTGAATTCTGAGCGTATTATTGCCCTGATTCAATGTAACATTAAATGTTTCCTCGCGCCAAACAATGTTCCATGAATAAGTAGGAGGGAAGCTGGCCAATGGTAAAACCACATTTCCATTCACAGAAAAACTCGCTTGTGCTGCTGCATTTGCATAATAACGGACTTTCACCTGATGCGCGCCGGTTATTTTCACCCCATTGATGGCATAGTCCACATAATGATTGTAGTTATCCTTATCACCTCGCGTGCTGCCATTGGACGCATTCGGATCGCCGGTTATAGATCCATTACCAGTTTGGTTCTCAGCTTCCAGGCATGCGCTGAATGGATCGTTGCCCACGGGCGGGTTGCAATTGGTTATATTCAAAGTCACTGTTGCCGTTTTATCCGCACAGCCGCTTTTAGCTGCTTTTACAGTGTAAACATAGGAACCGTTTCCGGCCGGAGCTGCCATGTTGATCGAGCTTCCCGTTTGGTTAATGCCATTTCCTGTCCAGGTGTACGTTAAACCCGAGCACTCAGCGCCTGTGCAAGTGGTCGATAATGATACATTTGCAGCGCAAGCCGGGCTTGTATTGGAAGCATTTGCAGTGATGTTGAAATTACAAGTTGGTTCCTGCGGGTTCTGATTGCCTGGCCCGGTCACACATATTTTATCCTGTCGAATGCTGGCTCCCGGTAAGCCCTGAATCCTGATCGTATTATTGCCCTGATTCAATGTAACATTGAATGTTTCCTCGCGCCAGACAATGTTCCAGGAATTAGTAGGAGGGAAACTGGCCGATGGTAAAACCACATTTCCATTGACAGAAAAACTTGCTTGCGCTCCTGCATTGGCATAATAACGAACTTTTATCTGATGCGCGCCAGTTGCTTTCACACCGTTGACTGCATAGTCTACATAATGATTGTAATTATCTTTATCACCCCGCGTGCTGCCATTGGAGGCATTCGGATCGCCGGTGATCAAACCATTTCCAGTTTGGTTTTCCGCTTCCAGGCATGCGCTGAATGGATCGTTGCCCACTGGCGGGGTGCAATTGGTAATGTTCAAAGTCACTGTTGCCGTTTTATCCGTACAGCCGCTTTTAGATGCTTTTACAGTGTAAACATAGGAACCGTTTGCGCCTGGAGCTATAATGTTGATCGAGCTTCCCGTTTGGTTAATGCCATTTCCCGTCCAGGTGTACGTTACGCCCGAGCAATCTGCGCCTGTGCAAGTGGTTGATAATGAGATATCTGCAGCGCAAGCCGGACTGGTGTTGGAAGCGTTTGCTGTGATGTCAAATGCGCAGGTTGTTTGGCCATTGCAGCCTCTATCCTTCATAGGGCAGAAATAGGCATCCAGCCAGCTGAGCCGTTGCGTAATGTAGTTGTTCACGTATGCCAAACCTCCGGTACGATTGGCGCCGCCGTAATTGTCTTGTGAAACGGCTGCGTCGCGCTCGTAAATCAGATTAGAATTGAGCAAATTATAATTTGCCTGGAAACGGTTTTTTAGATTGGCTTCTGCAAGAATATTTTGCCTGAGCTCAAAATAACGGGTGGCGAGTTTGTTTTTAAAGCCATCAGGATTAACGCGGAAGAGCTTTTTAAATAACCCATTTTGCCTGTCGCCCTGCGTTTTATTGCTTCTTACCCCATCCGGGAAATAGCCCCAGGCCCCGTCGAGATCCCACGGAATAAAAAACCAGGGCTGTCCCTTGTCGTAGCGACCGATAAAATAATTTTTTTCCATGTTATCCTCCACCGATAGCAGGTTCAGGAAAATGAAATAGTCAATAATATTTTCCTGCTTGAAAAGCGTCCAGATGTTAGCACGGAACTCATCGTCTGATGATTCAATGACGCCTTTCAATAAACTTTGATGATTGTTCCAATCGCTGTAGTCGGGATATTCAAGTTCCCAGCTCTGCCATTCTTCCGCGCCTGCCACTGGTCTGGCCACGCCAATTCCTTCCCATGCGGCGGAAAGAGACCAATCATCCGCTTTGAACAATTCGCCTCTGATCACATCCCCGTCATTCTTTTTCAATTGCAGTTGCTTGCGGTCCATATCCTCACCGATCATATAAACACCCTTGTATGATTTATTCATAAAAACCTCGACATATCGGGTACGGATCGAGGAAACGGCTGACGGCTCCGATGAAGCGTAATACAGCTTGTGCATATCGATCCAGAGATTATGTGAAACATTGTTCGTAGCGCGCAGTTCTTCATTCCACATACCAAAAAACAGCCAGCGTTTATCACTCCTCAGCCCCAGAATAGACTCATCTTTATTTTTACCCTGCGCATCCTTAAACTGAACCCGGTAATTCTTTTTTGGGAAAAATGAAGAACTGTTGCCTCGGATACGGATGGCCATATTGGAGATCAGGGGAGAGTTGGACGCCTCCGCAATGGATATGCCACCTGGTATTTCCTCTTCCAGATTGAGCTGGGAAGGATCCGGCACATCAAGGTTCACCAATGGCAATTGTGTGAAATACAAAGAATATTGTTGTCCGGCGTTGGTAACCAAATATTTAACACCGTGGGTTAGCGTAGTAACACTTCCAGGGAAGGTAAAAACCTTAGCCCCGAACTGCATTTGAATTGGCGAACCGGTTATTTGCCCTTGCGTTGGAACCTGGTTGCAGGCGATCATTTTTCGTCCTTCATCTACATAAAACCTATAATTGTCGGCGGGGATCTGAGCATAGGCGCCGAAGGACAGCATCCAGCATAAAGTCAGGTAAAACAGATGTTTCATATTATTAAGTTTTGTGTAGTAAATGCTAACCCACAATCGGATAGTGCATTTCAAACTTAATATATTTATAGTCTACAACCTTACCGAATAATAATTGAAAACTACCGTTTACACATTGAATCTAGACAATAGTCCAAATATTTTAGAATAAATTTTTGATTTGATATCGAATAACTTTGGTAAACTTTTGATTTATAGTTCGCAATGCCAGACTATAATGGTGACTTCAACTTTGCTTTTCGGAAAGATATTTCCAATAACGCTTGGGCACGTGCCGGATGTGGAGTTTCATGTTTTTTCGAGCCGGGATGTTGACGCTGCGGAAGTAATCTTTCCAAAGTAATGCGTAAAGTTCTTCCTGTGGATCCAGCACATTCGCAGGCAAGGCATTGAGGGCAGGCGACATTTCTGTGGTGAAATCGAAGGCGATTTCCTCCACTTTTTCAAGATCATAAAATAACCCGTATTTCCTTTTCAGGTCGTAGATGATCCACTTCTGGTCGGCGTAGCGATTTTTGAAATGATCGATAATCAGGGGAAGAACATTGAAATCCGGTTCAATGTGCGCGTAAAAGATATTGTCACCTGTTTTTTGAAAGCGGATAAAAGCTTCCATCCGATGCTTTTCACGATGGACCTTATGGCTCATTTGGGAAATCTCTAAAACATATTTGTTCCCAAAATTGGCCTCTGCACCCGGCGGGCTATCTATAATGTACCGTATGAATTCAAAGAGATCCTGAAATGTAGCAGGCTGTTCGGAGAGAAAAGACTTGTAAATTGATTTCATCCAGTCACTATCCAGCTTTTTGGTCAACCCACTCCAAACCCGTTTTGCTTTTGTATCGTCACTGATCACGGTAAATGCCTCTTTGAAAACATCAGGCACATAATGAAGTTGGCTAACGAGTTTCACAGCGTCAGATTTCTTCTGATAACAATCGAAAACGGCTGTTAGCAAGCCTTCCAAAGTCCCGTCGAAAACGAATATTTCCATCAGAAAATAGAAAGCTGGTTCTTCGGTACTTTGTTGTATTTGCTGCTGCTTTCAGACAAAATCACGGATTTGATGTGCCCTGCTTCATAGTCGCGTAATTGCAGCGGGCTATCGGCATATCTTATAAAATGTTTGGCTTTATTGAATGAGATCCCGATCTTTTTGAGCTGGTCCTGATGAAGCCGCCCGAATTTTCTGGCCTGAACAATTTTCAGGGCAGACGCCACGCCAATGCCCGGTACGCGCATGATCATTTTGTAATCGGCCGTATTGACGTCAACCGGGAATTTTTCGAGATTCCGAAGAGCCCAACTCAATTTAGGATCTATATCCACGTCAAGATTGGGATGTGCGTCATTCAAAATTTCTTTAACATCAAAGCCGTAAAAGCGCATCAGCCAGTCCGTTTGATATAGCCGATTTTCCCTGATCAGGGGCGGCTGCGAACCGATGACCGGCAACCGGGCATCCTGACTTATAGGAATATAGCCTGAGTAATAAACCCTTTTGAGCGAGAAATTTTTATAGAACGCATTTGCGGTATGCATAATTTCTTTATCAGATTCCGGCGTCGCCCCGATCACCATTTGCGTGCTCTGGCCCGCAGGGACAAATTTTGGAACTGACTTAATCAGCGCTTTTTCGCTCGAAAACTGCGTGATTGTTTGCTGAATGTAATCCAGCGGCTTCTTGACGTCTTCGTGAGACTTTTCGGGAGCAAGCAACTTCAAACCCGATTCAGTAGGCATTTCAAGGTTAATGCTCATCCGGTCGGCATACATGCCTGCTTCTTTCAGCAATTCCTCACTTGCGCCGGGGATCGTTTTGAGGTGAATGTAACCATTGAACCGTTGCTCGTTCCGAAGCTTTTTAACGATCCTTACCAGCCGCTCCATTGTGTAATCGGCATTCTTAAAGATTCCTGAACTCAGGAAAAGACCTTCAATGTAGTTGCGGCGATAGAAATTCATCGTCAGCTCAACCACTTCGTCAACCGTGAATGCTGCGCGTTTTATATCATTGCTCCGCCGCGAAACGCAGAAGGCGCAATCATAAATGCAATGATTGGTCAGCAGGATTTTGAGCAGCGAAACACAGCGGCCATCTTCGGTGTAGGTGTGGCAAATCCCCGTCCCTTCCGCGTCGCCCAAACCCTTATTTTCATTTTTTCTGTTACTGCCACTGGATGAACAAGATACGTCATACTTAGCTGCATCTGCCAAAATTTCCAACTTCTCACGGATCCTCTCGAACATATATTTTTTTCAATAAGTGGTCTCGACTTAAAATATTGTGAAGCACTAACCAGTTATAACAACGATATTTGCGTTTTAATAGTGCAATATAGTATCAAATATTTGATACTCACAGAATCTTAATTAATAAAAACGTTCCAGATGAATTTCGGTCGTACTGAGATTTTTTTACACATTTTTTTCGCTTCAATTTGCTCCTTGGCTTTTGGCCAACCGGAAGAGCCCAAAGTGACCCGGTATAATGGAAAAGTGAGCCAGAAGATCGTGATGACGCGTGACTCGCCCATTTATGACCATGCTTCGGGCAAGCGGATCAGCTATGCTGTCTATGATGAAATGTTGCGAAAAAATCCAGGCGTTTATAGGACTCAGCCGATTTTTGACAAATTTGGAAAAGCATCATCTTTTGAAATTGTGAAAAAGAGCCAGTTGTTGATCCAGGATAATGGATCTGTCATGCAAAACCCTGATCTGATGCCCGAGATAGGGGAGCCATTGCCGCCTTTTGTGATGCGTGGGCTTGATGGAAAGGAATATAATTCGGAGAAACTGAAAGGAAAATATGTGTTGCTCGGTTTCTGGGTCAAATTTGAAAAACCCCTTTACACGCTGGCCAGCACCAAAGTAATCTCGAATTTTATTGATGAAAACCGTAAAAAAGGAATTGAAATAGTTTCGCTGGGAACCACGCTGAATACCGAAGACGAATGCCTGGATGCGATCCCGAAAAGGAACTGCGGTTTCATCCCCGTTCCGGAATCGTATGGTTTTAACCAGCGTTACAAAATCAGCGAGACGCCTTTTTTTATTTTATTGGACAAAAAAGGAAACATTAAAGCCATGGCTCCTCACACGGAGTTTTCTTCGATCAGTGATCTGGTGCTGAGGTAGTACAAAGATCATCTCATCGTTCTCGAATTGATATGGTTGAGGTTGCTTAAAGTAATTGTTAGCCCAACTGCCCGCTAATGCGGTTGTAGATCCCGGTAGGCTGCCATATTCTTTTTTCTCCTAAAAACATGCGCCGTGAGGTTCTGTATTCTTTAAAAGAGAGCGCTTGCAGGCAATTTATAGCAAAAGCGTGATCAGAAGGAAGGATGGCAGCATTTTCGTCCTGCGCCCGTTTCTTGATCAAAGCCGCTCCGGCCGCTTCTGAAATCGCGATAATCGGCCCGTCGCCCCAGCCCGGAATGTAAAATCCCAGCACCTGGCCATCAGCAACATATAATAGTGATGTTTGGATAAAATCAGAAAGCACCCCGCTCCGGTCTTCCCCGGAAACATGCTGGTCAATAGCAAGAATTTGTGGCAGATAATGTGCATCAAAAGGCACGATAAATGCTGAGGAAGAAGCGGTTAGCAAATCACTTGTGCTTCTCATATGCGTATAAGTGGTTTCAACCTCAAACCCCAATTTTAAGTAAACAGGAAACCCATATTCAGTGGCATCCAGATAAATTGTTTTAAAATGAGTCTGGTCAATGTTGGTGATCAGGTCCTGCGTGATCTCCTTTCCGAGACCTTTGTTCCGATGCCCGGCATGGACAACTACGCATGCAAGCCAAACCGTATCCGCATGCATAATGGACGTGCCGACGGCCACGAGCTCACCTTGCTCCGAAATTTTTATGGGATGACAGAGTGGCGAAGCGATAAAATATTCAAATCTGGGAATCAGGCTGCCCCAATCAGGAGGCTGTAAGACAGGAAGTTGGTCTAGATCTGCTGTAACAAATGCGGTACTTTTCATGGCGGGATAATGATGCTTTCGAGTTGCTAAATAGTTAAAATTCGTTTTCAGAATTGACCGCAGGCCAAAAATATTTATATTTTTAGCAATCAATTCCAAAATTCGAAACCGATGGAGATCATTAAAGCCGGGGATGTCAGACAACTTGTCGAGGACCAGAAAGCAATCATTATAGATGCCAGAGGTGGCCCGGATGCGTGGGAACGTTATCGCTCTGCACATGTTGAAAATGCGCTTTTTGTCAACTTGGAAACGGATCTGTCAGAGAAATCGGACAATGCAGCGCATGGTGGTCGGCACCCGCTGCCAGCGCCTAAAATTTTTGGAGCCTTCTTGGGAAAATTAGGCATTACACCCGAGGCTGTCGTGGTCGTATATGATGATAAAAAAGGAGCAAATGCTGCTGCGCGGTTCTGGTGGATGCTGAAAGCTGCGGGTCATGAAAAAGTTTTTGTAGTGAGCGGAGGGATTGAAGCATTGCAAAAAGAAGGTTTTGCGATCACAAAGGGCACGCCTGAAAACCCGGTTGCCGTGCATGATTATCCATTTACGGATTATCAATTGCCCCGCGTGGATGCGGACGAGGTTGCTGACGCAGCCGAAAATCAAGATTTTTTGGTGATTGATGTTCGCGAAAATTATCGTTACGTGGG
Source organism: Dyadobacter sp. CY347 (assembly GCF_021502655.1). Taxonomy (GTDB): domain Bacteria; phylum Bacteroidota; class Bacteroidia; order Cytophagales; family Spirosomataceae; genus Dyadobacter. Next base: position 345,603 of record NZ_JAKFFT010000009.1, on the reverse strand, counting down.
TGAAAGTGAACCTATTGATCTTGTTGCAGGCCATATTCCCGGCGCGATCAACATTCCATTTGCCGGAAACCTGGATAAGGATGGCAATTTTCTGTCCAGTGAAGAATTGGCGGAAAAATACAAGAGCGCTCTAGGCTCGCGTGATCCGAAGCACGTGATCGTGCATTGCGGATCCGGTGTGACGGCCTGTCATACATTGTTAGCGCTCGCTGACGCAGGGCTCGAAGGCGCAGCCCTTTATGTGGGATCATGGAGCGAATGGTCACGCAATGACCGGCCGGTGGCGATTGGAAATTAACCTGAATTTACTCTGTCGAGTTTGTAAAATTATTTCGCAAGACCTGCGCTATCTGTGGAAGAAGTAGCCCACATATTGGGATATGCGCATGCCCATCATTTTTTTACTGTATTCAAAAAACATAACCACGGGTGTTCGTCTAAATTTGAGAGTATTAAACTGGTAATAGAGACCCGTGGTATGATATTTGGTAATTAGAAAAAACTTTTGAATACAGCCATGAAAAATCACATAGAGTGCCATTATAAAGACGGGGCACTTGTTTTTTGCACCACACATAGTTACTCGTACAACACTGCGCACGAGATTTTGAACGTATTTAATGTCTTAGGGCTGGTTTCTAAATTACGTGTTAAGCCGGCTAATTTGTTCGGCGTAGTGGGCCGTCTGCATGTTGATTACGACCCGTTTCATAATGACCCGGGTAAATGGAACGAGGTGGTTTCAGAGCTCGTTCGGAATAAAACATTCCTGGAAGAACGGATTTGTTCGTTTTAACCTTTATTAAATTCTTGTAGTTGCTTCATCAGTTCATTCAGGTCGTTTTCGGCTGTCCTGAGTGCCTTCACTTCATCTGTTTCCAGCACGCTTTCAGTTGGATCATCATAGTTTTTTGCTTCCTCCATTACCTCTGGATTTTCCCGGTTTTCCTGCGAAAACTCAGTTTCTAAGCTCAAATTTTTTCTATCAAATTCGATCTGCTGGCGTTTCGAAAGAATTCGTTCTTCAAGGTCTCTCTTAATATCTTGTTTTGTGTTCATATTGTTTTTTCTTGTTTAGAAATTTACTCAAAAAACCAGGCCACTTTACCTTCTGGTAAATGACCTTACCGTTCGTTCATTGGTTTGCTTTGGATAATTCGGGTTTAATAAAATTTGCGGAGGTGGCTTAATGTTGCCTGCGGATTTTTTTATAACCCTAAAATTCAGACCATGAAACAGCATTACAAAAGAGGCATTTACGGGATTGTCTTTCTACTATTGGCTGCGGCCTATGTAGTTAAAATACAGGAGCAAGCATCCGGCAAACACATCCCGGACCGGCCTGGCGCAGTTAAAGCGATAAGTGTTCCAAATAAACAGCGCGTCGTCCACGACAGCACCATAGGCGGCATTCAGCAAAGCCTGGCCAAACGGGAATACAATATTTCCTATGACGAAGAAAAGAAAACATTGCAAAGCCCGAACCGCAAGCATGGCCTGCGGGCCTACTACAAGCCAGGCCAGCTGACTGTAAACAACCGTGTCGATTCGGCAGGCTATAACTTTTCCTTAAGGCTCACCAACGAAGGCGTTTATGCGGATGGCAATAAACTCCTTGCGCCACAGCCCGATGCAGCACTTGACCATGCAGATAACAAACTTCAAATTAAGCATAAGGGCTTCACAGAAGAATTCGTCAACAACGAAGAAGGTGTTCGTCAGAACTTTATCATAAAGTCTGCACCAAAAGCCACCAAGGAATTGCAGGTAAGGCTGTCGGCGAAGGGTTTAAAAATTAAAGACCTTGAAAATAATGAGCTCCAATTTTATTCTGAAAATGAGAAAGGCCAGGTTACGGGCAGTCTAATTTACAAAGACATTAAATGCTGGGATGCAGACGGTAAGACGCTGCCAGCGACATTAAAATATGAAGATGGCCTGGTTATGCTGAGTGTCAACGTCCTGCAAGCCGCTTACCCGGTAACCATTGATCCCATCGTAGTAAATGGGAACGCGGCCAATGCCAATGCAATGGTTGAGAGCAACCAGTTGAATGCCTGGATGGGCGGCGTTGTGGCCAGTGCGGGCGATGTGAATGGTGATGGTTATAGCGATGTAATGGTTGCTGCATCTATGTATGACAATGGTGAATCAAATGAGGGGGTGGTTTTTCTCTACAATGGAAGCGCTTCGGGCATCAACACAGCAGCGCCTGTTATTCTGGAAGCCAACCAGAAAGACGCACGCTTCGGCGCCTTTGTCTCTTCTGCCGGCGACATTAACAAGGACGGTTTCAGCGACATTATCATTGGCGCACATATGTTTAAGAATGGGCAAAACAATGAGGGCGCTGCATTTGTCTATTATGGTTCAGCGCAAGGCATCAGCAAGGCGCCATCGCTTGTACTGGAAAGCAACCAGCCGGAAGCAAACATGGGCAATGCCGTCGGCCTGGCCGGGGATGTCAATGGCGATGGTTACAGCGATGTGGTCGTTAGCGCCAGGGCATACAGCAATGGACAGTCCAAGGAAGGGGTTGTGTTTGTCTACCACGGCTCGGCAGCCGGGCTGAATACAACCCCGGTGCTCATCGAACAAAACCAGCCCAATGCCATGTTCGGCTTCTGCGCCACCGGGGCGGGAGACGTAAACGGTGACGGTTACAGTGATATCCTGGTAGGGGCCCGCTTATTTGACAAGGGACAAGCTGACGAAGGCGCGGTTTTCATTTACCACGGCTCAGCACTAGGCATCAGCTCCGGTGCTGTGGCAACGGTGCTGGGAAGTAATCAAGCCAATGCATATCTGGGACATTCGGTTGCTTCTGCAGGCGATGTGAATGGCGATGGTTATAGCGACATCGTTGTCGGGGCCAGCATGTATGACAAAGGGCAAACCAATGAAGGTGCTGCATTTGTCCATTATGGTTCGGCGCAGGGAGTAAATATTGCCGCAGCCATTGTCCTGGAAAAAAACCAGGCCGAAGCGCAAATGGGCTACTCGGTAGCCAGCGCAGGTGATGTTAATGGCGACGGCTATGCCGACGTGATCGTTGGAGCCATGTTTTATGATAATGGCCAAAATAATGAAGGTGCAGCATTCATTTACCAAGGGTCAGCAACTGGTCTATCAGCGACACCTGTATCAATATTGGAAGGCAACCAAGCCGGCGCCCAGTTTGGCAGCAACGTCAGCAGCGCGGGGGATGTGAATGGGGATGGTTATAGCGACGTGCTGGTTGGGGCGATATTGTATGATAAGGGGCAGGGGGATGAGGGTGCGGCTTTTGTTTGGTTTGGGATGGCAGAGGGGGTTTCAGCAAGTCTTGGACTACACTTAGAAATTAACCAGCCAGGGGCCATGTTCGGTAGTTATGTTTCCAGCGCTGGCGATTTGAATGGTGATGGTTATGGTGACGTAGCCATATCGGCTTTCTATTATGACAATGGCCAGACATCAGAAGGGGCAATCTTTATATTTCATGGATCTGCTGCGGGACTTGACGTTGTTCCAAATCAAATTTTGGAAAGTAATCAAGAGAATGCCTCGATGGGAAGTACTTCATCAGCCGGAGATATAAATGGAGATGGCTATGGTGATCTCATTGTAGGCATACCGCTTTTTGGTGGAAACGATGCTGGGGCAGTTTTTCTTTATACAGGATCACCGGCAGGCATCAACAGCAATATTAAGACGATTATATATGGAAAGCAGGAAGATGACGCTTACTTTGGAAATTCTGTGTCCTGTGTTGGAGATGTCAATGGTGATGGTTTCAGTGATATAATAATTGGGTCACCAGGCTTGCTCGTATCGTTACCAGCAGATCAAGGTGCGGCTTTTGTTTACCACGGTTCTCCAAATGGAATTAATAAAGACGCAGCAAACATAATATTAACAGCAAATGCATGTGGGAACTGGTGCAACTACGGTAACGAGGTCTCAGGTGGAGGTGATATTAATAATGATGGTTACGGAGATGTCATTGTTGGGAGCACTTACTATAGTAATGGTGAATCTAATGAGGGTGCTGTCTACATATATTATGGTTCTGCAGTTGGGCTTAACATTAACTTAAAAACAATAGTTGAAAGCAATCGGGAAAATTCAGGCATGGGTAGTTCCATCGAAGTTGGGGATTTGAATGGTGACGGATATTTCGATCTGGCGCTTGGAGCACCCGAGTACTCAAATGGTCAACACTCAGAAGGCGCAGTCTTCATTTACTATGGATCAATTAATGGATTTGATAAAAGTCCACAAATTTTGGAGAGTAATCGGATCAATGGATGGATGGGTAATGTTGGGATTCCAGGAGATATTAATGGAGATGGGTATGCAGATCTAGTTGTTGGATCCTTGTTTTACTCGGATAGCCATCTTGACGAAGGCGCAGCATTCTTGTTCAATGGATCATCTGTCGGAGTTAACCCAACTTATTCACTAATGATAGAGGGAAATCAAGACAACGCTTTAATGGGAAGCTCAGTCGCCGGAGCGGGTGATATCAACGGGGATGGCTATGACGACATCATTATCGGATCACGTGAATATAGTAAAGGTCAAATAGACGAAGGTGCAGCTTTCGTTTTCTATGGTAATAAAAACCGAGGCCTCCAAAACAACCTCCGCCTCTACAACTCCAACCTCACAACCCCGATCAACCAAACCCAAAAAGCCAAAAACAACTTCGGTGCTGGCTTTTACGCTAAATCTTTCCTGGGCAGAAACAAAGGCAAGTTGGTGTGGGAAACAAAGGCTAGCGGGCAGGGGTTTTCGAAGGGGGCGAATAATGTGATTACGAATAGCACAATGTCATCTGGTTCGCAGAATGCCTATGCGAGTCTGGGGCTGACTGGGACTGAGTTGAAGAGTGTTATTGCTAAGCAGGGACCTTCTACAAAGGTTCGGGTGCGGGTGAAGTATGATCCTGCGTTGGCTTTGACTGGTCAGCTTTATGGTCCGTGGCGTTACTTGCCTGCCTATCTTCTGGGTAATAGCAGTGCGCCTGCGCCGGAGGATGTGGTGGATGATATGTCGGAAACGGTGAAGCGGAAAGTTAGTGAGTCGATGGCTGGGAAGACAGGAAAAATGTTTTACGTATATCCCAATCCGGCATCTGATCGGCTAGTGTTGGAAAGTGATGGTTTGCAAGAGGTCAAAGGTGTGCAGCTGCTAACCGTTCAAGGCCGGTCTGTATATCGATCGTTGGGTGCAGTTTCGGAAATTGATGTACGAAATGTTGTCGCGGGGAATTATATTTTGTTGATTACTTATCCTGATGGTTCCACCAGCACACGGAAAGTGGTCATTGAAAAATAATGTAATGTAGTGTTGAGAGACACGAATAGAAGATCCTTCTAAGTTTAGGAGGGTTTTCTATTTTTATAAGATAATTGTGAAAAGAAATTCAGAATAACCTTCAAGCATTGCTGTTTTTTTAAATCCCACTCTCAAACCAAAATTGCAATATCGGGATCATTGATTCCCTTAAACCCGTCCGCGGAATAACCCAAGCCAACTCGTTTTCCTGAGTTTTCGGCTTGTTCCAATAGCTGGAAGATTTTTTCTTCTCCTTCCAGTTGGAGCGCTTGATATAGGACATTCCCGTAATGAAATTCCTGGGAACCAAGTCCGTTTTTTAGGGCAGCCAGTTGGCAACGGTCAAAAATTTCCTTTCCTGTCATGGTTTGCAATGTTTGGGTTCATTTGGCATCTTTCTGGCCGAAAGATGCGCAAATTATACCCAAGGTTGCACGGATTAAACCAAATGTTTCGGCAACGGAATGTTCTGGCTTAGCTCGTCAGCGACCGGCGCAAGATATTTTGTCTGGATGGGAATGAGCCCCGACCAGATCGGCAGTTCCAAATCCTCCTCTTCGTCCTTCGGCATGCCAGACCGCGTTTTCGCGCAGGCTTCGTCGAGTGAGAATGCCAATGCAGTCGTTTTCTTTACTTCACTATCCTTCATCGGACGCAAATAATCCCAGCTGTTCGGAACGATCTTATTCGTAAGCCATTCAAATGCAGCTCTTTTGGTATCCCAATCCTCAACTTTTTCTGCGTTTGAAAATATAATAACAGACCGGTAATTGACAGAATGACTGAATGCAGATTTGGCCACCACGAGCGCGTCAGTCAGCATTACGGTAATACACACCGGAATTCCGTTTTCGATTTGCCTGATAAAATGGCTCCCTACCGATCCGTGAATGTAAATTTTGTCTTCATAACGCACGAATGCGGTAGGGATGGAAAATGGCTTGTTATCGACGGAGTAGCTGATGGTGCAGAATAATGCTTCATCGAGGATGGAGCAGATCACTTCGTGGTCGGACGTGGATCTCTTCGGTAATCTGCTTGGCAACAGATGGGATGGGGGAGTGTTCATATGGTTTTGTTTTTGACAAAATTATGTGGTAATTGGTTGCACAAAAGAGTCCAATATTCAGAAATTACGTAGTCCAATTATGGTGCAGGTCCTGTCCACTTTGCTGCAAGTTGAAAAGGGTAGCAAGCAACCCGTTTATCTTCAAATTGCCAATCAGCTTATGGCACTGATCCGTAATGGCACATTGCAAAATAGTTACAGGTTGCTCAGCACCAGGCAGTTGGCAACATTATTAAAAGTGCACAGACGGACGGTTGTGCAGGCTTACGACGAATTGCTCGCGCAGGGATGGCTCGAAAGTCACACCGGGAACGGCACATTTGTGGCGAAGCATTTGCCTGAAATCCAATTTTCCAAAAAAGATATTCATGTCGAAAAGGCCATTCTACCGGCCGCAAAAGCGGGTTTCAGTTTTAAACAAGCACCACATCTGGACCGGGCCGTTCTTCGCAGCAGCACGCGATTGCATTTGGATGACGGTTTTCCCGATCCCCGGCTTGCGCCGCTGGACGATCTGTCAAGGGCCTACCGGAGTCAAATACTAGGTGCAAATCCTTATTTTCGGTTGGGTTACGGCGATACCAAAGGTTCTTCATGGCTAAGGGAGGAATTATCGGCCTACCTCAACGAGACCCGCGGGATGAAAACGTTGCCTGACAACATCCTGATTGTGCGCGGCGTGATTATGGGTTTGTATCTGGTGAGCACGGCCCTGCTGGAAAGTGGGGATAATGTGGTGGTGTCCGCACCCGGCTGGTTTGGTGCCAATATGAATTTTATTCAGGCGGGGGCGAATGTGCTGCGGCTGCCTGCGGATGAGCACGGGATAGATGTTGCGGCATTGGAGAAAATATGTCTAAAACAAACGATCAGGCTGGTTTATGTGACTTCCCATCACCATTATCCCACAACCGTCGCCCTCCGTGCGGATCGGCGGCTTAACCTGCTGAAACTGGCTGAACAGTATGGTTTTATTCTATTCGAAGACGATTATGATTGTGATTTTCATTATTTAAGCAAGCCATTGATGCCGCTTGCAGGCGCAGATCCGGCCGGAATGGTCATGTATTGCGGCTCTTTTACCAAAACGATTTCGCCTGCTTTTCGCGTAGGCTATCTTGTTGGGCCGGCGGATGTGATTTCCTATTTGGCCAAATTAAGGCGGATCATTGACCGGCAGGGCGACCAGATGCTGGAAAATGCAGTCGCTGAATTGCTCCATACGGGCGTCATTCAGAGACATTTGCGCAAGTCTGTCCGGATATATAAGCAGCGCAGGGATTTGTTTTGTGACCTGTTGAAAAGTAAGCTCGGTGACAATGTGAAATTTCAGGTACCGGATGGCGGTATGGCGGTCTGGACGCAGTTTAATCCGGATATTAATCTAATCAAACTGGCGGAAAAAGCTTTGCAAAAGGATCTTTATATGTCTAATGGAACTTCGGGAATTCCCGCCGGTAATGTCTTTGAAGAGCCACCGGGCAATAGTATACGACTTGGTTTTGCGTCTTCCAATGCGCAGGAATTGGAAGAAAGTGTTGAGATAATCAGGAATTTATTGGGAGATTTGTAAGCCAATTAGCCGTGAAATCAAATGATGTTAAACAAGATAATTGAGAGCTATCGCGTCTCATTCAGCGGACTGAGCAGGGAAACCTGGCTGCTGAGCCTGGTTATTCTGGTTAACCGCTGCGGTTACATGGCGGTTCCGTTCATGAGTATGTACATTACCCAAAGCCTGCACCGCAGCATTGCGGATGCCGGATTGATCATCACATTGTTTGGTGCAGGCTCAGTCCTGGGCGGGATGGCGGGCGGTTACCTGACAGACATCTGGGGCTTTCGGCCTGTGCAGATTTTTTGCCTCATTATCAGCGGATTATTGTTCGTTCTTTTTGGAATGGTGACCAATTTTACTGGTCTTTGTTTCCTCATCGTTCTGCTCAGTTTCTTCGTGGAAGCTTTTAAACCAGCAAATAGCACGGCTGTTGCCGCTTATTCTTCCCCTGAGAATCTTACCCGGTCTTATGCCTTGAACCGGCTTGCAACGAACATTGGCTTCGGTTTTGGAACTTCTGTGGGCGGGATTTTAGCTGCGATCAATTACAGCTTGTTATTTTGGGTGGATGGAATCGTGTATGCTATGGCGGGCATATTGATCATGTTTTTGCTGCCGAATGCGAAATTAGTTCGGTCAGTTCATCGTGAGAATAAGAACGGGGTAATCGGGCAGTCGCCCTGGAAAGACATGCTTTTTGTGCGGTTTATGGTGATTGTGATGCTCTATATGATCTGCTTTGTGCTGTTATTCAGGCTCGTACCTGTGTATTGGAAAGAACAAATGCACATTCATGAAGCAACGATCGGCATTTTGCTGGGAATGAACGGGCTCATCATTGCTCTTTTCGAAATGGTCCTGATCCAAAATTTGGCAAACCGGCGGCCGGATTCTTATTTTATGGTTGCAGGGACAGTTTTTAGTGCGCTGGCTTTCAGCATGCTGGTCGTTCCGATCAGTACGCCGATCATTCTTGCGGCAGCTGCGGTGATATTTTTTACGATCGGGGAAATGCTCGCGTTGCCTTATATCAGCACTTTTGTCCTGAGCCGCGCTTCGGAATTTAACAGGGGAAAATATTCAGCTGCTTATTCTGTGTCACAGTCTGTTGCGCAGATCATCGGCCCGGGCGCTGGCGCATACATTGCGGCACATTGGGGTTACAACGTGCTGTGGGTTACATTGATCTTTCTTAGCATTGTCTGCGCAGTGGGTTTCAAAACGCTTTTTCAAGAAAAAATGAGACTCGGTTAAGCCTCGTTCTCTTCTGATTTTTTGGATTGTTCCAGCAGATCAAGCAGTTCTCTATTTTTTTCAGACTCTCTTTCCAACGCCTTTTTTTGAAGTTCTATGAGGTCGTCTTTCTTCACCATAACATAATTTTCCTGAGGCTCTTCAAATTGCGGGGTTTCACCGATCAGGTAAGCTGCGGTCGTGCTGAATAGTTCTGCCAATTTTTTAAATTCAGCAATGGAGGGCTCGTTCTTATTTGTTTCCCAATTTGAGATCGTTCCCTTGCCTTTTTTCGCCATAATTAATGCCAGCTGTTCCTGACTCAAACCTAATTTTTCGCGACCCTGCTTAATTCTTTGGCCAATACTAATCATTAATTTAGAATTTAGTGCAATTAATTTGATCTTGATATAATTTTATTGTACTTTTGTATATCGCTTTTAGTAACGCACAAATTACAAAAAAGCGGGTAATCTTCTCACACATTATCTTTGTAACAAATGGAAAAACACCAAACGCGGGTGAAAGAGTACGGTTGTATGACAATCAAAGAGCGCCTGCTCCTCAGATTCATCAAGTCAAGAAATGTTGTTGGTAAAAACTGGCGTGGCGTATTGGCCGCCCGGGACCCCTTCTTCAACACTAAGCTGGGCGGAGATTATTTAACCTCCGTCGCCCAGGCAGTGTCAGACAGCAGTCGTGGAAATGTGGACCGCATTGAGCGCGTCACGGTTGCACTCGAAAAAATTGCAGGTATTAAGCCGGTCAGTGTAGTGTAATACGGGCCGTTACTTTAATTCCGTAGTAATGAATTCCAAGATGCCGGTGCCGGTATTTTTTAGATCATGAATGGAGCTGCCCTGCTCAATAATATTTTGAAAAGAGGTTTGCCCTTTTTTGAATGTAAAACTTACCTGGCTGCCGTCTTCCTGGTTGGAAACGCCTTGCCCATCCTGTAAAACGGTCCAGAAATAATCGTAATTATGACGGTGATAATGGATGCGCTCGCCGGGTTGCAAGCTGATGTGCCATACTTTGACTTTATCATTCTCGAAAAGCAAAATGTCGCCAACGGCCTGGTTCTGTGTGTTTTCCTGTAATTCTTCCCGAAGTTGTTCAGGGGATAATGCATCGGTTCTGGACATTTTTCCTGGCGGTTAGATAATCGTTGGTTGAATGATCATGTTCTTTAAGAATTGAATAAAGGGTTTTTTGTGTAAAAATTACTCTTAATTCAATCATTCGGTCTTGTAAAGAGCACACCTAGATCTTCTTTCCCTGTATTCTAAAAGCATTCAGGATTGCCAGTAACGCTACACCAACATCTGCAAAAACCGCTTCCCATAATGTTGCGATTCCGCCGGCTCCCAGGATCATCACGAGCACTTTTACAGCCATTGCAGCTGAAATGTTTTGATAGACAATGCTTTTAGTAATTTTTCCCACCTTAATGGCGGAGGCAATTTTTAAGGGCTGATCATTCTGGATCACAATGTCGGCCGTTTCAATCGCCACATCCGATCCTAACGCGCCCATGGCAATGCCCACATCTGCCAGCGCAATCACCGGCGCATCATTCACGCCGTCACCGGCGAAGGCAATGTGCTTGCCTTCGGCTTTCAGTTGTTCCACAATTCTGACTTTGTCTTCCGGCAGCAAGTTTCCATAGCTTCGGTCGATTTGCAATTGCCCGGCAATGTGCGAAACCACGGCTTTCTTATCGCCTGAAAGCATAATCGTTTCAATGCCAAGCTTTTTCAATTCCAAAACAGCTTCCATTGCATCCTCCTTAATCTCATCGGCGATTGTGATGTAGCCTGCATAAGAGCCATTCAATGCAACGGCGACAATGGTTTCGGCAATGTTACCCAGCTCTCTCGGATAAGCAACCTGGAATTTATCGAGCAGTTTCAGGTTCCCCGCCAGCATTAGATCTTCGCCTACTTTTCCCTTCAATCCGTGGCCGGAGATCTCTTCAACTTCGGTTGGTTTTATTAGTGTAAGATCGGCGGCATGCACTACGACCGCTTTGGCAACAGGATGCGTTGAATAACTTTCAAGTGAAGCCGTTTTTAATATAAAGTCATTGATATCCAGTGCAGTTTCTACTTTTTGTACTTTGAAGACTCCTTTGGTCAATGTGCCAGTTTTGTCGGAAACGAGCGTATCAATCTTAGTAATAACATCCAGGAAATTCGCCCCTTTAACCAAAATCCCATTCCGCGAAGCCAACCCGATCCCGCCGAAATATCCGAGCGGAATAGAGATCGTGAGCGCACACGGGCATGCGATCACGAGGAACACCATGCCGCGATAAAGCCATTGGTCAAAAATATAATTGCTGACAAAAAAGTAGGGGAGGAGGATGATCAGCACTGCCAGCAGGAAAACGATAGGCGTGTAAATTTTTGCTAACCGGCTTATCAGCAGCTGCGTAGGCGCTTTCCTTCCGGTTGCTTCCTGCACCATTTCCAGGATCCGCGAGAGTTTTGAATCTTTAAAAAGCGCCGTAACCTCCACTTCAACAGATTTCTCGGTGTTGATCATTCCGGCCAGGACTGGTTCGTTTTGATTTTTCTGATCGGGAACGGATTCGCCGGTGAGGGCCGCCGTGTTGAATGTGCCGTGCAATGACTTCAATGTGCCGTCCAAAGCCACTTTCTCGCCCGCTTTCACCACAATTGTTTCGCCAATGGCAACCGAGGCCGGCGCAACCTGAACGTCTTTGCCATCACGGATCACGGTAACCTGCTCAGGCCGAATGTCGAGAAGTGCCTTAATGGAACGTTTGGATCTGCTAACCGCCAGATCCTGAAACAGTTCACCAATCTCATAAAAGATCATCACCGCAACGCCTTCGCTGAATTCACCAATATAGAATGCTCCGATGGTCGCAATGGTCATTAAAGTAAATTCATTGAAAAGATCACCGCGCATGACGCGCCGGAATGCCGTTGCAATGGTTTTATTTCCTGCCAAAACATAAGCAACCAGCATCAGGACGATTTCTACATTCCTGTCGATCTCAATTTTTAAAACAAAAGAGACGAAAAGGACACCCAACAAAAGCGCCAGACTCAGCCAAAGCATCCAGTGGCTTTTCAGCAAACTGCTTTCTGAGCCGCCGCCGTGGTCATGGTCATGGTCGTGGTCATGATCGTGCCCTTCATGCGGTGCATGGTTGTGTTCCTTTGCGTGTTTTACCAGGACCGGCGTATCTCCGGAACAGCATTCTTTGCCATCCTGATCTATATGTTCTTTACTTGTATTCAACTTCATCCGATTATTATGAAAGGTGTCGCCGTTATCATTACACATTGTAACTGGCATCCGATAACGACACAACAAATATATGCCCTAACACCATGCAACAGGGTTACAAGTGCTGAAAATCAAGTAATTGCAATGTTGTTGCAGGGCTAATGATGTGTTCCTCAATGTCACCACAGCACAGGACTTACATTGCATCGTCTTGAATTTCAGCCTAAAATTTGAATTGTTATAACATTATTATAACTTTGAAATATGTTAGTCAGGGTGCGCAGGATTGGAAACTCCCAGGGAGTTATTCTTTCAAAGAACATGATGGAACAATGCGATATCAAAGACCTGGTGAATGTGGAGGTCAAAGGGAATGCCATTGTGATTGAACCTGCATCGCAAAGTCCGCGGGCTGGCTGGGAACAACAATTTGACTTGGCCAATAAGGGACAGGACGAGGATTTGATGGAAGGTTTTTCCAATGAATTTGATGATTCCGAGTGGACATGGTGATTAAAAGGTTTGAAATTTACTTTGTTTCTCTTGATCCTACCATTGGCAGTGAGATCAAAAAATCGCGGCCGTGCGTCGTAGTCTCACCCGACGAAGTCAACCGATCGCTCAATACGGTTATTATCGCACCACTCACATCGACTATTAAAAAATACCCGACGCGCATTGCATGTTCGGTAGCAAACAAATCGGGGCAGATCGCTCTGGATCAGCTTCGGACGGTTGATAAAGTGAGGTTAAGCAAAAAGATAGGCATGCTGGACGCCGAAACGTCCGAAGGCGTGCTCGACATTCTTAAAGCTTTATTCGCTTGATCACTTCAAAGCATCAATAACGAGCACCATTAAACTCTGCAAGCCATGAATACTGAAATTATTGCCGGGCTCTTTGAAAGAGACCTGAAAAAATTACGGGACGAAATTCGTCAATATCCTTCCGACGAGTCACTTTGGGTCCAGCTGCCGGGGACGATCAATACGGGCGGAAACCTTTGCCAGCATTTGATCGGGAATTTGAGAACCTATGTCGGGCTCGCACTTGGCCAGGTCCATTATGTGAGAAACCGCGACGCAGAGTTTGCGGAGCGACTTTTCACCCAAACTGCATTGCTTGAAGAACTGGATCAATTGCTTCCTATCGTCATGAAATCCGTAGAGAGCCTGTCAGAAGCGCAGCTCGAAGCCGAATATCCCCGCAATGTTCTGGATATGTTTGCCAACCAAACCACAGCCTTGGTCCTAACTCATTTATTGACGCATTTATCCTACCACTTAGGCCAGATCAATTATCACCGAAGATGGATCTCGGCCGTGTAAAAAAGCACTAATTAACCGCCAGCTTACGCACAACGCTCCGTCCGTTTACACTTACTTTTAACAAATATATCCCGGCAGCAACATTATCCGGCAAGAATGACACTGGCGATTCCGTCAGTGTCATTGTTTTTTCTACTAATATCCTTCCTGAAACGTCCATCAATTGCATTTCTGCTTTCAATGACGCTCGCTCTGACAGCTTAACCTGCATTTGCCGTGCGGCGGAAGGGTTTGGAATGACTTCAATGTCAAACGGTTGTGCATTGGGATTTACAGCCAGGATAATTTCCTGCAAACGAATGGTCGTGATCATCGAATACAAGGTTCGGCCACCAAGTGCAACCATTTTGAGCCTGTAATAGATCGACTGGTTCAGGTCAAGTTTCGGACTTTGCTCGTCTTTAAAACTATAATATTTATTCGTTGTTGAATTCGGACCGCCGTCCACGCGCCCGACTTCCGCCCATTTCAGATCGTCCTGTGCGCGCTCGATTAAAAAATGCGAGAATGCATTTTCAAATTCGGTCGTCCAGGATAATGTTACCACGTTCGCAGCATCTGCTTTACGCGAAAAACCGATGAGTTTGACGGGGTCGGCAAGCGTAACATTTACACGAAATACATCAGTGATGCAGTTCTGGGCATCTTTCACATTGTAATCTGTTGTTTTATCGGGAGAAACGGTTATTGAGGCTGTTTTGGCACCATTGTTCCAGATATAATCTCCTATGAATGAAGATTTTAATTCAACACGCTCTCCTGCATCGATCTCAATGGTGGTCTCTTTATTAACATCTTTTTCAATGGTGAACTGATCATAAATTATACCATCAACGCCTATCCATTTGGCATCGAGACGGTTTCCTTCTACTTCGAGGACCATTCCGCCTGAGCGTTCAGCGTCTGAATAATACATGGCTTTGTGCGGAAACCCGGCCGCCTTGGATCCCAGCTGTCCCGCGGAGCCAGACACCACATACACAGTGCCTTTGTTGGAATCCGATTTTTTCAGATAGGGACAAGATTCTTGTGTGCCGTCGTATCGGCCTGAGGACTTACTGAGATTATGTTTCTCGGGATCAAATGTGTCGGCTTTGTCATAATGTCCCTCCATCAGACGCGAGCGTTCGTAGACATGGCTATGCCCGCAAAGGATCAGGTCAACACCGTTCTTTTCCAGGATGCCGATAAAATTTTCGCGGATTTTGATCATATCCAATTCGGTTTCGGAATTGCGTGAACCCTGGGAATAGGGCGGATGATGCCAGTAAGCTACGATCCAATCTTTGTTTTGATTAGCAGCCAGATCCTTTTTGATCCACCGGACCTGCCTGCCCAGGGTGTCATATAAGCGCGTCGCCTGATCTTCTTTTCCATATGAATCGAGGGATAAAAAATGCACATTACCATAATCATAAGAATAAAAAGCCTCGGTTTCGGATGCTACGCCGCCTGCTTCGCCTTGTGTGGGAAGCGTAAAAACGTCGTAGTAGGGAACATTGTGATCTTTTTGTCGGTCAGGGTTGTCGTTGTTATAGTCGTGGTTTCCGGGTGCAGGGAAGACCGGGTTTTTTTTGAGGAAATTGCTTTTGTAATGATTGAAAAAATTGGATTGATATTCCGCATCTTTCCCGAAAGCGTATGCATTATCGCCCAATAAAAGCAGCGCATTCATATAATTTTCACCCAAATAAGCAGAGATCCTTTCGCGCACCATGTCCTGCGTGGCCGAATTTGTCCCGCAATCCCCGAGGACGCCGAACCTGTATTTTCCTTTTGTGCCCGGTTTGGGCGCGGTTTCAAAATAATTATCCAGACCGCCTTCCAGAATTTCACCCGCAAAACCAATCGCATAATAGTAACGCGTGGCCGGGTCCAACTCCGACAACTTCACTTCATGCTCCGTTTCTTTTGCAGTAAGTTCGACCTGCATGTTCAATGCGGCGTGAGAAAGGCCATATCGTACCATACTGTTGGTTGCGAGGTCTGTTCGCCAGCGTACGACCATGCTTGTGGAAGTAGCTGACTGGAGATAGGGCCCGCGCAGCAATGTTGTTTGTGCCAGGGCAGATTGAAGAAAATGAATGAGTAAAACGAGGAGTAAATATTTCTTCATATTTTATCGGTTAAGGCATGCATAAAAGCAATAATGTCTTGTTTCTCCTGGTCCGTCAGGTTAAGCGGCCGTGTGGATAGCGTTTGTCTGGGAATGTCCAGTCCAAGACCGCCGCCGCCTCCTTTGTCATAAAAATCAATGACTTTTTCGAGTGTGGTAAATGCGCCGTTGTGCATGTACGGGCCGGTTACCGCAGCATTTCTGACCGTTGGTGTTTTAAATGCCGCTTCATAGTAAGGTGTCGCCCGAACGTCCATGCGACCATTATCTTGATCTTTGACGGGGTTTAGAAGATCG
The DNA here is from genome assembly GCF_021502655.1 of Dyadobacter sp. CY347. GTDB lineage: Bacteria > Bacteroidota > Bacteroidia > Cytophagales > Spirosomataceae > Dyadobacter. Next base: position 329,419 of record NZ_JAKFFT010000009.1, on the reverse strand, counting down.
TCCGTGGCTGTTGCGCCGATAATTTCGAATTCTGTTAATGCATAAAAAGGCGGGATCAGGCCATTGAATAACGGTGCGAAGTGGCAGGTCCCGCATTGCGCTTTTCCCATAAAAAGGTTGAAACCGCTGATCTGGGAATCCGTTAATGCATGCTTGTTTCCTGCTATATATCGGTCAAAATCAGCATTGTAAGGGTTTAAAGTTTCTAATAAATGCGGCCAACACGGAATAAATTTGTTGCTCATCTCGCTTTTTTGATCCTTTCCCAGGAAAAGCTTTTTTAAATAAATTCTTGTATTCTTTGTCTTTGAGCAACATTTGCATGCTACCAGCCGGACTTCCATTCATTTCTGACGAATCGCGCATAACCGCCTCAATTTGTTCTTCCAATGTTTTCGCACGTCCGTCCCAAAACTGATTGTGCTGGGCTGCGGCATAAAAGAGTGAAGGTGCGTTCCGTCTGACGGTTGTGTGCGCATTAATGCCAATGCTTTTCGGAAGTCCATCAGTAAAATAGTTGGCAGGATTGTGGCAGGAAGCACAGCTTTTGGAACTGTTACCCGAGAGCCGCGTTTCGAAAAACAACTTTTTTCCAAGCTCAGCCTGTTTTTGAAATAAACCCTCATCATACATCGAATCCAATGCTCCCGGACTGAACATATGCGGCGCATTATAGCGCAACATTCCGGGGGCCGCGGAATCCAGGCCCATTTCGCGGATCATTATGTTCAAATGCATTTGCAGCGGCAGGGCATTTTCGGTGAGGAATTTCAGGCGGTCAAAAGAGTCAAATTCAGCATTGGTGCGCAGAAAGCCGATGGAATTTTTGAGATAATAAAATACGCTGTCGTGTTTACTTTCATCCAGGTAGGGTTTCAATGTGAGGGCAATTGTCTCCATAGCCGACGCCGATTCCCATATGCCGCTCTTCAACATGGGCGCATCAAATCCGGTGATGCCCAGTGCAATAATGCGGATCAGTTGGAGCCTGGTAGCAGCGAGAATTTGCTTGTCATTGGTTTCAAATTTGTACAACAATGCGTGCAGATCGTTCGCAGCATTGGTCAGCAATTCAGCCTGGGTCAGCAATTCTTTCTTTGAATCGGTTGTGAGGCTGTCAAACAACATGGCTTCCATATACTGCATGCCGGCCGGTTCCATGTATTCCAGATGGGGTTCCTCAATTTCGTTCTTGGGCGCGCGGTTGTAAATCCTGGATGAAGTGAAGAAGAAATGTTCAAGAAAATATTCGATCCGCTTGTAGGCCAAACGGCTGTAAATCAATTTGGTTTTTGCATTTTCGACCGTTTCAGGCTCAGCAGCGTCAATGGTTTGAATGGCTTGTTTGAGATCCGTAAGGCTCAATGCATATGACTTTGAATCGACCCTGAACCTTGCAATGCATTGCTCCACACCAATTTTGCGCGGGGGCATTTTTTGGTTGAAAGCAAAAATTAGAAGGGATGCAAAAAGCAGGAGGGTAAAGGTTTTGGGCATTGGCAACGGGTTCGTTTTGCTACTATAATATTACACAGAAAAATCAATTTTTCCTGCTATTTGGGCTGCATTGCGTATAGTTGAACACGTTCCGCTTCTTGCCTGGGCAATTTTAAGCTAAAACTTCTGGCATAGTAATTTATGATACGGGCTCATTCCGGTTCGTTTTGACGTCTGGATATTGACAGCAAAACAAAACGGATCGCACATTCATCAACATTCATATTTGTATAATGATAGATACCCCAATCAGCAACGATTTTACTGCAAATCAGTTGCAGCACTTAGCCCTGGCGGGAAACGAGGAGCAAGATTCACTCCCGAAAAACCTGCTATGCTTTTCTCATCTGAGATGGGATTTTGTTTATCAGCGTCCACAGCATTTGCTTACGCGCTTCTCGGACATTGCGGCGGTTTATTTTTTGGAAGAACCTGTTTTTGGAAAAACAGATGTTCCATATCTAACTTTTTCCCAGAGGCTTCCTGAGCTTTGGGTATGCGTCCCGCACCTGGCAGACGGCCTTACCAAGGACGAGGTGAATGCACAGTTGCGCGAACTGATCCGGGTATTTTTCATCAATAAAAAACTGGATGAATTTATCTTCTGGTATTACACGCCTATGGCACTCGAATTTTCATCGCATTTGTCGCCGGGACTGACTGTCTACGACTGCATGGATGAACTTTCGGCATTCAAGTTTGCGCCGGAATCGTTGAAGGGACTGGAAAAAGAGCTGATGACGCGCGCAGACGTGGTTTTTACCGGAGGACATTCACTTTTTGAGTCGAAGCGCAATCTACATGCCAACATTTATCCCTTTCCAAGCAGCATAGACAAAAAGCATTTCGGGCAGGCAAGAGAAAGTAACTATGAACCAGCCGATCAGGCAATGATCAGCGGAAAAAAGATCGGCTTTTATGGCGTCATCGACGAGCGTTTTGATATTGACCTTATCCGGGACATCGCCACGCAGCGTCCCGACTGGAACATCATCCTCATCGGTCCTGTGGTGAAAATTGATCCTAAAACATTGCCCAGGAAGGCTAATATCCATTATCTGGGGGCCAAATCCTATGAGCAGTTACCGGCATATCTTTCCGGCTGGGACGTTGCGTTGGTGCCGTTCCTGCTGAATGAGTCCACCCAATTTATCAGTCCCACAAAAACACCGGAATATCTGTGCGCAGGCAAGCCTGTGGTCTCTACGCCGATCCGCGATGTGGTGAATCCTTATGGCACAAACAAGCTGGTGTCTATCGGAAAAGACGGTAAGGATTTCGTGGAGGCGATTGCTTACTGGCTCGATTTGCGTGATAAAAAAGGGTGGCTAGGCGGCGTAGATCAGTTTTTGAGCACAAATTCCTGGGACATTACTTGTGCCGATATGATCGACTACATGACGTCCGTTCATGATACTAGGAAAGTTGTGAAGATTGGTCGCCAGTAACGGTATATTGTTAAATTGCCGGGAAAATGATGTCCGATCTATTTTCGCATGCAGACAACTTTCCCGCGGCTTGACATTGGCCCGCTATCTGAGTACAAGGAGGATGATATAATGATCAGCCGGTTTGAAGACTATCTGGCTGAGCATCAGAACCTGGTGTTCCCGCACCGGCATGGCTTTTATCATTTGGTGCTTTTTACGAAGGGTGGGGGATTTCACACCATTGACTTCAACCACTTCCAAGTACATCCGTTCCAGATTTACTTCATGAGTCCGGGGCAGGTTCATTCCTGGAATTTTGTAGGGGAGATGAATGGGTTTGTGGTTAATTTTTCGGAAGCATTTTTCAGGTCATTCCTGCTCAAACCGGATTATCTGGAATCTTTTTCGTTTTTTGACGGCGACAGCAATAACAGTGTGATCGCCATTTCGGCGGATATTCAGGCCGATGTTGTAAAGCTTTTTGAAGATTTATTGGTGCAGTCAAAAAAGGTGAAATTCCGGGAAGACATTATCCGGGTTTTGCTGCTGCACATTTTTCTTTTGCTGGAACAAAGTCAGGCGCAGGACAACAAGGAAGCGTTCAGAAACCAGCAAAATCCTCTGATCAGGAATTTTCAGCAACTGATCGAGAAAAATTTTATTAAGGTCAAACAACCGGGCGAATATGCTGAAATGCTGCACGTTACGCCCAATCACCTGAATGCGCTTTGTAAGGAGCACTTAGGTTTGCAAGCGGGAGCCGTCATCAGGAACCGCATTGCGCTTGAAGCAAAAAGACTGCTGATCAATCTGGATTTTACAGTCTCGGAAATTGCCTACAAACTCAATTTCAATGACAATTCGTACTTCGCGCGTTTTTTCAAAAAAGAGACAGGCATGACGCCCGAAGCCTTTCGCGCCAAATCTGCGAATCAATCTGTTAAGCCTTAATGTTCAACAGGTTCCTGGTTGGCTGGCTTAATGAACAATGCCAACCACGACCGCCGCGCCAACCGGTAAAAATACGGTGTCAGAATGATGAGGACCGGAATGATCGACATTAAGAAATAGTCCAGATATGGCTCGAAAAAATTGACGAATATCAAAAAGTAGATTACCATAAACGCTACATAAAACGAATAGCTCATGTACAGCGCACCCTGGTAGAAACCCGGCTCAGGAACCAGATTTTCACCGCAATGCGGACAATGCTTATTCATTTTATCGAAGTTTTTAAGATTATAGGCGCTTTTCGAAATGAAGAAATCACCCACACCACATCTCGGACATTTATTAAACAGAACGGTATATAACTTACTTGGCTTTGCCATGGTATTGAAGTTTTGGATTGACACAAATTTCGCGAGAAATCAGCTTAGAAAGAAAGACTGATGGTATGTTTTGTGGTACAGATCAACGATCGGTTATAAAACCCGTGCCAGTTTGTGAAGGCATCCGGCAGATGTCAGCGGAGGTTGTTAATGTAATGCGACATCTGGCGGATGTTTAACACTTGATCAATCACAGCGTGCAACATAGCGTAGTGGGGCATGTAAGGCATTTGGGCCGTTTCCGGGTCTTGCACAAGGGTTATTCCCCCCATTTTCTTCACATACATAAGACCCTTCGTTCCGTCTTCATTGGCACCGGAAAGCAATAATGCAGCCAGTGAAGAACCATACACTTCCGCAGCAGATTCGAATGTGACGTCTATACTCGGACGGCTGAAATTCACCTTTTCCGAATAATCCAGGGAAAAGGTCTCATCTTTTTCTACCAGCAAATGATAGTCGGCGGGTGCCAGGTAAATGTGCCCGGGACGGATCACATCTTTGTCCTCCACCTCATGGGTAGGCAGTACGGATTTTGTAGCAAGCAGCTCCGAAAGGGCGGAATCCGCAGAATGGCGGCGGTGCAGCACCACAATCATGGCGAATGGCAGGTCGTGGTGAAGTGAAGGAAGCAAGTTGAAAAGCACCTGCAAACTTCCGGCAGATCCACCGATCAGCAGCGCCTTCACAGAGCTTGTTACATCACTTTCTTCCATATTTTTTCCCGGTTAAGCTGCTTATACTTGTTTTGTATCACCGAAAATTTCAATGTTTCCTTTGTTCCCAAAGCCAGGTAACCCAGCGTTCCCAAACTGGCATCGAAGAGTTTTAAGACTCTGTCCTGCAAATCTTTATCAAAATAAATGAGCACATTTCTGCACAGAATCAGGTCAAACTCATTGAAAGAGCTGTCGGATACGAGGTTATGTGTTGAAATAATGATCTTCTCAGACAATTCCCGGTCAAATTTGGCTTGTCCGTAATTCGCCGTGTAATACTCCGAAAAGTCCTTTAATCCACCTGATTCAATGTAGCTTTCAGAATAATGCTTCATTTGCTGCAAAGGAAAAATCCCTTTCCTAACCTTGTCGAGCACGCTCGGATTAAGATCCGTTGCATATAATAAGGATTTTCGCAGAAGCCCGGCTTCTTTTAGTAAAATTGCCATTGAAAATACTTCCTCGCCCGTGGAACAGCCTGCATGCCAAACCCTTATGAAAGGTTTTGTGCCTAGTACGGGCAAAATATCTTCCCGAAGGGATTTGTAAAAAGACGGGTCACGGAACATTTCCGTCACATTCACAGTGATTTCCTCGACAAATCTTTTCAGATAATTTTCATCCGTCCTGACCTTGTATCGAAACTCAGCGAAGCTTGGGAATTTATCAATAGAAACGAGCCGTATAATGCGCCTTTTCAGCGATGCACGGGAATAGCTGGTAAAGTCGTAGCCATAAATGTCCACTAAATCTGTCAGCAGTATTTCAACTTCCTCGTCCTCGATCATTTCGTCTAGATGTCTTTTAAAATCTGCAATAATTTGTCGACGTTGATCGGCTTCGATATGTAATCGTCGGCCCCGGCTTTCAGGCATTTTTCGCGGTCGCCTACCATAGCTTGCGCAGTAACTGCGTAAATGGGCGTGTTTCTTCTGCCTTCTATGTTTCTTATTAAAGGGATAGCATCGTAGCCATCCATTTCGGGCATCATCATATCGATCAGGATCGCATCAACAGGTTCATTTGTCCTAAGCAATTCTAATGCCTCGGGTGCGCCTGAGCAGGAAATACAATCGTATGACTTGGATTTTAATGTCGCTTTCAGTGCAAAGATGTTTCTGGAATCATCGTCGATAATCAGCACTTTTTTCTTACTCATAAAGAAGGTCGGTTTATGGAGGATCTGGATTTTTTAATGCGTGTGCCCTGAATCAGGATTTCTCATAAAGCCACACCCGCAACAGGGACATCAGCTGATCAATGTCCACAGGCTTGGTAATGTAGTCTGACGCGCCCGCATTGATGCATTTTTCGCGATCGCCCGTCATGGCTTTTGCTGTGACGGCAATTACAGGCAGGCTGCGCCACTTGTAATTTTCCCGGATCCTTCTGGCCGTTTCGTATCCGTCCATTTGCGGCATCATCATGTCCAGGAGCACGACATCCACATTCGGATTTTCTTCAAGGCGCTGCAAGGCTTCCTTGCCATCCAATGCCGTCAAAACATTCATTTTGAAGTTTTCCAAAGACTTGGAGAGAGAGAAAATATTCCGCACATCGTCATCGGCAATGAGCACCGTTTTACCTTTCAAAATTTCACTGAGGCCACCAAGTTTCTGCCTGTCCGACGTTTTCTGCGGTGTCTTTTTGCTTTCTTCAACCACATGCAGGAACAGTGAGACCTCGTCCAGCATGCGCTGGTAGGAGTGGGCTGTTTTAACAATGATCGAGTCTGCATACTGTTTGATACGCAGTTCTTCGGTCATCGACAGACTTTTTCCGGTGAAGACGATAATCGGGATATGCTCGAAGCCGGGGTTCATTTTGGCCATTTCCAGCATTTCGTATGCTTTTTTGTCCGGTATGCCCATATCCAGGATCACGCAGTCAACTTCATTGTTCTGTAATGCGTCCAGTCCTTCATTAATGTCGCTTTTCAACTGAGAATTGATGTTAAATGACGACAAATAATAAGCGAGGGCTTTCGCATGCATCGAATTATCTTCCACAATGAGCACTTTTTTGCTCTGCTTGCTTACCACGAACTCGATCTTTTTGAAAATCTCCTCCATTTTTTCGAACGCAACTGGCTTATCGATAAAGTCCACAGCGCCTTTCAGCAAGCTTTCATTTTTCATGCGGTGCGACGACATAATGTGCACCGGGATATGCCTCGTTTCCGATCTTGATTTCAATTCATCCATCACTTCCCAGCCGCTCATAACGGGAAGCTGAATGTCCAGGAGGATGCCCATTGGCCTAAATGTTTGCGCCAATTCAAGCCCCTCATCCCCTCGAACGGCCACAATGCCTTTATAACCTTGCTTGCGCGTGTAATCCAGAAGCGACTTAGCGAACATGGTATCATCCTCGACAATCAAAATTGTTTTGTCTGATGCCTGAATGTTGTCGCGGTCGTCGGCAATGCTTGCCGGGATCACCGTGCTGATAAAACGCGCGTCATTTCCTTCCGGCTTGGTTTTCAGTGCTTCTTCGCTGTGGTTCAGGAAGTAGGTTTTGGGCTCGGCGTTATTGGTCGCATATGTTTTTGCAACGGGAATAGAGAGCGTAAATGTGCTGCCTTCGTTTAATTTGCTGGTCAATTCTATTTCGCCTCCCAGCAGTTTCACAAGTTCACGGCTGATAGACAGTCCCAACCCCGTGCCGCCATATTTCCGCTTCGTGGAGCCATCGGCTTGCTGGAACGCCTCGAAAATGTGCAGCTGTTTCTCCGGTGCCACGCCTATGCCTGTGTCCGTCACCGCGAAACTCAGCAGAGATTCGGAGCCCGGCTTGCGCTTGATATCGATCCGGACAGAACCCTGAGAGGTGAATTTCAGTGCATTGGATATCAAATTTTTAAGAATCTGTTCCAAGCGCATTTTATCCGTTTCGATCACCAGCGGAACCCCATTCTCAATGTTGATCGCAAAGTCAAGTCCTTTTTCCCGTGCAACCGGGCCGAACATGCCTTTCAGATCGTCAACGATTTCCTTTACGGTCACATTGACATAGTCCAGCTCCATCTTGCCGGCTTCGATTTTCGACAGGTCGAGGATTTCGTCGATCAGTCCTAACAAGCCATTTCCCGAGGATTGTATTACGGTTGCATATTCAACCTGCTCACTGTTCAGATTTTTTTCATCGTTTTCAGAGAGTAACCGGCTTAATAGTAAAATGGAATTCAGCGGCGTCCGCAACTCGTGCGACATATTGGCCAGGAATTCAGACTTATAGCGCGTGGTTAGTTCCAGTTCTTCTGCTTTCTTCTGGATCTCCATGTTCTTCTCTTCCAGCAGGCCGCTCCGCTCTTCCAGCTCCTCATTGGTTTGTTGCAACTCTTCCTGCTGCACGCGAAGTTCTTCTTCTGAAGCCTGTAACTTTTGCGATTGTGCTTCAAGCTCAGCATTCAGGTTTTCCAGCTCGTTATGCTGCGTCTGCAATTCCTCGGATTGTGCCTGTGTTTCTTCAAGGAAATTTTGCAGTTTCAGGTAATCCAGCGCCGAGTTGATGCCCGTGGCAATTGATTCCAGGTTGCTTTCCAGGAATTGGATTTCAAGTTTATCCGGTCTTGACAGGAAGCCCAGTTCAATTATACCAATACATTCATAAGCATAAATAAGCGGCAGGATCACTAGTGTCGCAGGCTTTGTTTCACCAAGCGTTGAGGTTACTCTCAAATAATTTTCAGGCACGTCGTACACAACGACGGGCTTTTTGCTTTCAATCACTTGTCCTGCCAGTCCGGCGCCGGGAACAATCGCATCCGGTGCATTTTCGACCGCATAACTGCTCGCCAGCCTGAAATTCCAATCATTATCCTGAATGTAGATCGTCCCCAGATGGGCTTTGGAATAGCGGGTAATGGTTTCGATGAGGTTCGCAGCCAGCTTCTTCAAAATCCTTTCCCCACGAATGGCGTTACTAACTTCCACCATCCCGGTTTGCAGCCAGTTTTTCGTGTTTAAATCGTTGAATGTTTGTTCCAGAGATGCGGTCATCTTGTTCAGCGCTGCCGAAATGCGGCCCAGATCGTCGTCGAGATCATCCTGCGACCTTACCGAATAATCTCCTTCTGAAACTTGGCGGGTAATCTGCTCAATGCGGTTGATCCTGCGTTCCGTGGATGCATATTTCTGCTCTTCAAGCAACTGCGCAGCAAGCCTTTTATCCATATCATTCTTAATTCGCATATAGGCGAACACCGTGATCAGGATCGAGATCAATGCAGCCACAACCAGCAGGATGGGTGTATATTGAATGTAGATCTGCTGCTGTTCCAGTCGCTGCTGGAGAATTTTGTTTTCCTCAGCCTTGATCCTTTCTGTGGTAAGCCGAAGGTCGTCCATGATCTTTTTTCCCTTGATCATTTCACGCAACCTGCCATCCTGATCGTCGCCAAAGCTGCTGTTCCGGCGCGTCTGGTCAATAATGTATTGCATTTGCCCGAATTTAGCTTCGTACAATGCTTTCACCTCCCGCAGGTTTTTCTGCTGGGCGGGATTGTCGGAGGTTAGTTCGCTGAGGTTATTGTAGCTGTTTGTTGTGTTTGCATAAGCATCCTGGTATGGGTCCAGGAATGTCGCGTCTGATGTGATGAGGAATCCCCGCTGGCCGGTTTCTGCATCCTTTACAAAAGAGATTATCAATTCGGCTTCTATGAGGACCTGGTTTGTGTGGTTAACCAGTTCTGAATTATTGATGAGCTTCTGAGTGCTGTAATAGGAAGCCAAAAGGCTGAATATGAGCAGCAGGATAGAAAAGGAAAATACAATTTGTAATTGCTGGATTATAGAGTTAGAGGTTTTTTTCATCTGCGCTTAAAGCTGATTTTTCAATTTTGATTTCGTTTAAAGGCTGCTCCTGAACGAGGGGCAGGATAAGAATGAACTGCGCACCATGATTTTCAACGCTTCTTGCCGAAATAACCCCGTTATGCTTTTCCATGATTTTTTTAGCAATCGCCAGCCCGATCCCCGTGCCTTCGTAGTTGTTCATGTTATTAAGCCGCTGGAAAATGACGAATATCCTGTCAAGAAACTTTTCATCAAACCCAATGCCGTTGTCTTCGATCACGATCCGGCAATAATGTCCGTCGTATTGCTCAGGAGCGTCCACATCCTTGTCTGCAATGGTTGAGGATGTAATATTGATGACTGGCGGAACACCTTCTTTGGAAAATTTGAGTGCATTGCTGATCAAATTCTGAAAAACCTGTCGAATCTGGCTCGGAATGGTATCAATGATCGGCAGCTTGGTGATTCGTATATCTGCTTTCTTATTCAGGATGATCTCGTCAAAGTCCGAGAGTAAATCTTCCAGCAATAAGTTCAGGTCGGTAGGTTGGAAATGTGCCTTGATAGACAGCCGCGAATAATCGAGCAGGTCGCTGATCAGGCGGGACATCCGCGCTGATGAGTTGATGGAGCGGTTAAGATAGGAAACGGCTTCCGCATTCTCATTCAAATATTTATCCTTAACTAAATGGCTGAATGTCTGTATTTTACGCAAAGGTTCTTTCAAATCATGCGAAACGACCCAGGCAAATTGCTGCAACTCGTGGTTCGTCGTTTCAAGCTCTGAGTTCTTATCCAGCAATTCCTTCGTTCGGAGCTCTACTTTATGTTCCAGCAGCTCATTGGCCATTTTTTGCTGGTGAATGTCTGTAAATGTGCCCACCCAGCGGATCGTTGCGCCGTTTTGGAGGATAGGAATGATCTTGATCAGAAAGTATTTGTATTCCTGTGTTTCGAGATGCCTTAACCTGGCTTCGCTTGTAAATTCCAGCCCATTCTTAAAGGATGTTTCCCAATGCTCGTAGAGGTCGTCTTCGGGATGCGATTCGGGGAATACATTTGCGTCCGCCGAAACCTGGAACCAATGTTCATTGACGAACTCGATCTTACCGTCGCTGCCGATTGTAAATGCAATTTGTGGAAGTGATTCGAGTATAAAACGCAGTTCCTGCATGCGGCCGGCGAGTTCCTCCTGCGCCTTTTTTCTTATATCAATTTCATATTGAAGCGAATGCTGAATGGCTTTCAGTTCCTGCTGTTGCTCGTATAGCTTGTAGAAAGTCTTTACTTTAAGCAGCAGAATGTCGGCATCAACCGGTTTGGTGAGATAATCAATACCACCTGATGAATAGCCTTTGGTGATAAATTTCTTTTCCTTATTTACAGCAGAAAGGAAAATAATCGGCGTGTCCTTGGCTTTACCAAAACCCGAAATAGCTTCTGCAACCTCGAAACCATCCATTCCCGGCATCTGGACGTCCATGATAATCACGGAATAGCTGTTTTTCAGGATCTTCTTTAACGCCTCTTCTCCTGATCCGGCACTATCCGTTTTGAAATCGTGCAGTTCAAGTATTTTTTTAAGTGGAAGTATATTCTCGGGCCTGTCGTCGACAATCAGAATCATAATATGGGTAAAAAACTATCCATTCAAATCCTTGCTAATGTCAGTTGAGAAGTGATCTTGTCATACTAAATTAAACCTGCATGTGTATACGCTGTAATTCAATTAGTTAAGATACAGTGATATTAACAAGTCAAAAATTCAATGTAAAGTAATCGATATTGTGGATTTTACACAAAAATCATACCAAATAAGGCAAATTTCGGCACTTTTCACTCATTCCCGGAATGTTGCGAACGATATGTCTCTTCAATAATTTCCTTTAATTCTGCCGACCATTTCTGGATTGTGATCATCGGATGGATAAATGGTGTGTTAAAGTCGTCTGCGATAGAAGTATGTCCCTGCTCGTTAACCAGCGTGATAATGGCATTCACCAGATGCTCTTCCGAAGAATCGTAAACGGTATCCTCATTCATTTCGCTCACTTTTTGCAGAAATGCCAGCAATTCCGGCAACATGTTTTTGTCCATATTATAAATGTTATGCTCCTGAAAAGGGGCTTTGTAGAATATTTTCCCGAATCACTATACGCCTTACTGGCATAATTTTATAGCAAATAGTGTTCTCAAACAATGATTATGGCGAAGATGGTCTGTTAATGTTGATTCAGGCGGACGTTTTCCGTGTGGGGCGAAATGAGAGTTTGTACTTAAAATATTGAAAATGAAAAAAGTATCTAACAATAACGTTGTTAAGAAATCAGAACATAGTAACATTACTGTTTACCCCGGCGAACCCTATCCACTTGGTGCCACGTATGATGGTGAGGGCGTCAATTTTGCACTTTATTCCGAAAACGCAACGGGCGTTGAACTGTGCCTTTTCGAGCGTCAGGACAGTGAGCGTGAGCATATCAAGATAGAAATCCAGGAAGCTTCACACCATGTGTGGCACGTATATGTGCCAGGTATAAGGCCCGGCCAGTTGTATGGTTACCGTGTTCTCGGGCCCTACGAACCATCTGCCGGGCTGAGGTTTAATCCCAATAAGCTCTTGATCGACCCTTATGCAAAATCCATTTCGGGAACGATCCAATGGCATGATGCGCTATTCGGCTATGTTATCGGCGATGAGAATGAAGATATGAGTTTCAGCGAGCTGGATAGTGCACCTTATATTCCCAAATCGGTGGTTATTGAATCAGGTTTTGACTGGGAGGGTGTTCAGCCACCGGAAATTCCTTATCATGATACGATCATCTATGAAACGCATGTAAAGGGCTTTTCAATTTTAAATGAGGATGTCCCTGAGGAAATCCGCGGCACTTATGCCGGTCTGGCGCATCCCGCTTCCATTAAATATTTACAGGAACTCGGCGTAAATGCGGTCGAGCTTATGCCTGTGCACCATTTTATTTCTGACCGACACCTTAAAGAACGCGAACTAACCAACTATTGGGGTTATAACTCAATCGGATTTTTTGCGCCGGATGTGCGTTACAGCAGCTCCGGCACACTTGGGCAACAAGTGGTCGAGTTTAAAAATATGGTCAAGGAAATGCATAAGGCGGGAATAGAGGTTATCCTGGATGTGGTTTACAACCATACCGGCGAAGGAAACCAGATGGGCCCCACTTTATCATTCAGAGGCATTGATAATATGTCGTATTACCGACTGATGGACGGCCGCTATTACATGGATTACACTGGAACGGGCAATACATTGAATGCGAGGCTCCCTAGTGTGCTTCGTCTGATCATGGACAGCCTTCGTTACTGGATCACAGAAATGCACGTCGATGGTTTCCGGTTCGATCTGGCTTCAACGCTCGCAAGGGAATTGCATGAGGTTGACAGGCTGAGCGCGTTCTTCGATATTATCCACCAGGATCCGATCATTTCACAAGTGAAACTTATCGCTGAGCCCTGGGATATTGGTTTTGACGGTTACCAGGTTGGGAAGTTCCCGATCGGCTGGGCCGAATGGAATGGCCGTTACCGCGATTGCATGCGCGATTACTGGCGCGGTGCCGACAGTATGCTTGCAGAATTCGCGGAGCGTTTCACAGGAAGTTCGGATTTGTATAAAGGAGAATACCGGAGGCCAACTGCCAGCATTAACTTCATCACGGCGCACGACGGGTTTACACTGAACGATCTTGTATCGTATAATGACAAACGTAATTTCGCCAATGGCGAGGACAACAATGATGGCGATGATCATAACCGTTCCTGGAACTGTGGCGCTGAGGGGCCATCGGACGATGCGGAAGTGAATGCGTTAAGAAACAAGCAAAAACGCAATTTCCTAACCACATTATTCTTGTCCCAGGGTGTTCCTATGCTGGTTGCAGGGGACGAGTGGGGGAGGACGCAGGGTGGAAACAACAATGCATATTGCCAGGACAATGAGATCTCTTGGCTCAACTGGGATAAAGCAGACACAGAATTACTGACATTCACGCAGAGGCTCATCGCTTTCAGTAAGGCGCACCGCTCATTCCGGAGAAGGGATTGGTTCCGTGGGTTACCGATTAAAGGAAAAGGCCTCGAAGACATTGCCTGGTTCCTGCCGGACGGAAGTGAAATGCCGGAAGAAAACTGGAATCATGATTATGCTAAATCATTGGCCGTTTTCTTAAATGGAAAAGGGATCCGGCACGTGAATAAAAAGGGCGAACCGATTTATGACGATAGCTTTTATATGATCTTCAACGCACATTATGAACCTGTGGAATATACCCTGCCTCCGAAAAAGTACGGAATGGAATGGCGAAAAGTAATTGATACGAGTGAAGGCTGCGTCACCGAAGACGGCGAGATATCCGGACCGGATACATCCGTGACGGTGGATAGCAGGTCAATCGTTGTTTTTAAACATTCATTGGAACAACAAAAAATATGATTGATAACGAAAAATGGATACCGGGCGTGCGGTTCAATGAGTTTGGGGAGGCACAGGTTGTAGTGTGGGCGCCTGAACTGGATGAGATATCATTGCAGCTGGAAAACACAAACGAACAGTTTCCGCTAAAAAAACAGGAATTTGGCTATTGGTTGCTGCGGACGGACGCATTAAAACCGGGCGACCTATATCAGTTTGTAGTTAAAGACAAGCCTTTGCCAGACCCGGCATCGCTGTGGCAGCCGAAGGGCGTTCATGGACCATCCGCCGCTTACGACCTGCGGAACTTCAAATGGACTGACCAGGAACTGCCGCAAGTGGCGTTGAAAGATTACATTATTTACGAGCTGCACACCGGGACGTTTACTGAGGAAGGCACATTTGCAGCTATGGAAAGTAAACTGGATTATCTGGTTGATCTGGGAATCAATGCAATTGAAATAATGCCCGTTTCACAGTTTGCAGGTGCCAGAAACTGGGGTTATGATGGTGTGCTTCCATATTGTGTGCAGGATTCTTACGGCGGGCCGGAGGCTTTGCAACACCTGGTAAATGCCTGTCATGAAAAGGGAATAGCGGTCATCCTGGATGTCGTTTACAATCATATTGGTCCGGAAGGCAATGTGTTACCCCAATACGGTCCATATTTTACAGATAAATACAACACACCATGGGGCGATGCGCTTAATTTTGACTCGCCCTGGTGTGACGGTGTCAGGGAATATTTTGCGGAAAATGTGCTGATGTGGTTCCGGGATTTCCATATTGATGCTTTGAGAATGGATGCCGTCCATGCGATCAAGGACATGAGTCCGGTCCATATCTTACAGGAAATGAAGACGCATGTTGATGCGCTGGCAAAGGAAACCGGCAAAACACATTACCTGATCGTAGAAATGGATTTGAACGATACACGCTACATTAATCCCATTTCGAAAGGTGGTTATGGGATGGACGGACAGTGGATTGACGAATTTCACCATGCATTGCGCGTCTCATCCGGGCAGCAGCGAAGTGGTTACTACTCTGATTTTGAACCTATCACGTCCCTCGCGAAATCATACAAAGATGCATACGTATATGACGGAGCGTTTTCGGAGCATCGGAAGCGCAAGTTTGGCGTAAAAGCGGATGGTCATCCGGGAGAGCAGTTTGTTGTATTTTCTCAAAATCACGATCATGTAGGGAACCGGATGATGGGCGAGCGGACAAGCCAGCTTGTCTCCTTTGAAATGCAGAAACTGCTGGCAGGCGCTGTTTTCGTCAGCCCTTATTTGCCTATGCTTTTCATGGGAGAAGAGTATAGCGAAAGTAATCCGTTCCAATATTTCGTAAGCCACACCGACCCGGAGCTGGCAGAAGCCGTCAGAAAAGGCAGAAAACGCGAGTTCGCTGCTTTTCACCTGGATGGGGAAGCACCGGACCCAATGGCGGAGGAGACTTTTAACAACTCCAAACTTCAATGGTCATTGCCAGCAGAAGGACAGCACCAGATTATGTTTCAGTTTTACAAAAAGCTGATCCATCTGAGGAAAACACAGCCAGCATTAAGCAGCACTGATCGTGAAGCGATAGAGGTTGAGCCCAACTCTGTTAATGAGACCATTACCCTGCGGCGCCGGACACCAGAGCAAGAGGTTATTGCGGTGCTGAATTTCTCGAAATCAGTTCGTGAAGCATGGTTACCCGAGCAAACGAACGGCTGGAAAAAGTTGCTGGCGTCTTCTGATGAAGTCTGGAATGGATTCGGAAATGTTACCGAGCCGCCGGCAGACAGGCTGATTATGCTGCCGCCGGAGAGTTTTGCCATTTTTACAAATTCCGTATTTTAATCTTCATTTCGTGGGGCGCAACTTCATCGCCGCCGAAATAGGGAAGAAGTTTATAAGCAATGCCCACGCCGCCTGAACAGTGGCGTGGCATTTTTCTATCAACGCCATGGTAAGAGAAAATGTAAGCTTTGTCTTCCAGGGAAATTCTGAAGCTATTGGTTTCGTTTAATTCCGCTGTACCCAGATCTTTAACTTCCCGGACGCCATTCGCATATGTATAAGCATATATATGAATGTTGCCCTCTTGCCAGTTCCAGCCGAACCTGGCGCTGTTGTTCTGGTGCTGCGAGCTGCAATCCGAAAATCCATATAGCTTGTTAATATCAAACTGATTCTCGGGAATAGCCGTTTTGTAAATGCAGGAACTATCAAATACAACCTGAAAACGCATTGAACCGGCAGTAAACGGTGTATTTACATTCTTCTCAACCTCGTGTTCTCCGGCTTTGATCGTGTAAGTAATAAAATCGTCACCGAAGCTGGGCGTGTTGCCGATCCAGTCACAGGAAGCGGTTACAAATAGGATTAAGGCACAAAAAAGGGCAGTTTTCATAATAATATACTGCATTACCGGCAAAGTTTGAACGATAATCAGCTAATGAACGAATGTATGGTCTTTAAATTGAATAAAACGGGCATTGTGTAGTCAATGTTTTGAAATCACATAAGTATGGAACGTAAGCGGCGCTTCTCTCAGTTTCTCCCTGAATTCTTCCACATTGTCGAATTTCAATTGGGTCATGGTTTTGGATTCAAAATTCATTTGAAAACTATCCACATCGAACGGCCATGGCGTCACGCTTAATTCATTTTCTGCGGGTGACCAGAGTTCGTAATTGCGGTTATCAGGCCCTGCGCTGATCTCGATTTTACGACCTTCGGGAGGAACCAGGTTTTGGCATAACAACAAGGAAAATGCATCGCACCATTCCAGTATAGCATAAGACGTTTTGATCTCCTTCTCATCCAGACCAGCCTCTTTACGCCATTTCTGATCCCATTTTTTGAGCTTAGAACAGTATGCGATGATCTTTTTATCTGTTTCTTTTTCGTATAAAAACTGCAAATGCTGGGATGTAAGCAACGCAATGTAACGGCTTTTCGATAAGGCCAGTTGCAGGAGCTCTTCGCATTTACTTTCATCAAATTTGCGCATTTTGAAATTCACAGGTCCGCCATTCTCATTCAGAAGCGTGTCATCATTGACGAATTCGTTGAATGCATCATCGTGCTCGGTCGTGGCGATGATTGTTTCGAGCCATCGCTCCGGCCTGAACTCATGCTTCCAGTGAAAACAAATTTGCCCGGAAAGGAGCCCGTGCGCCCTTTGCGAAATGATCTGCCATGCATTTTCCTGATAGTTAACGATCATATTTTTTGTATGAATTTTGAGATATATATTGCAAAAAAGGCCAGGAACGAATCCTGGCCTACTTTAAAAAACTGCATTTTTCACAACTGCTATTGTTGCTGTTTCTGCTGTTTTGAATTGCTATGCTGCTCTTTGTGATTATTTGTAATGTGGTCTCCTTTAACCATTTCCTCTTCCTTGTGCCTGCTATCGATATTGTCTTTATTGTCAGGCTTGCGGTTACTTTGCGATTGTTGCATTGATCCCGAATTTTGTGACTGTTTCATGACAATCTTTATTTGGTTATGCATAAGTTAGTTTAAAAATTATGCCAGCGGTGCAGGTTCCGTCTCAAATTTTCTCCTCGTTCCCTCGTAAAGCTCGTATTCCAGCAAGCGACAATCGATTGTGCTGGTGTAGAACTCAATTCTTCGCTTCGCTTTCAACCCGATTTTCTTGGCAAGGTCCAGGTTTCCGGTGAAGACATAGCCGAAATATCCTCCACACTTTTGTTTCATAAAATCGCCAATCCGTGCGTATGTTTCTTCAAGCTCTGCGATTTCGCCAAGCCTGTCGCCATATTCGGGATTGATGAAAAATACGCCCTTGTTTTCATGGGGCACTTCCGTATCGGCAAAGTCGCAGCATTCAAAATCGATCATTTCAGCGACGCCTGCGGCAATGGCGTTTTTCTTTGCATTGGCGATGGCCACATTGCTATAATCTGTTGCGATAATGCGCAGGCCCGGCACTTCCCTGATCTGCTGTTCTAGCTTGTCCTGCTCAGCGTAATAAATTTCCTGGTCGTAACCGAGCACGTGCATAAATGCGAAATTATCCCTGAAAAGGCCTGGGCGGCTGTTTGTAGCGATTAATGCTGCTTCAATGGCCAAAGTGCCCGAGCCGCACATCGGATTGATGAATGTTGAGTTTCGGTCCCAGCGGCTGGCAAGAATGGTAGCAGACGCAAGGGCTTCGAGCATTGGCGCTCTGCCCGGAATTTTGCGGTAACTGTGCCTGGCGAGCGAGTCGCCCGATGTATCTATGAATATTTCAGCAGATTCATTCTTCCAAAATAAGTGGATTACTGTGCCTATCAGGTCCGAACCCGTCGTGGGGCGTGTGCCTTTTTTATCCCGGAACCGGTCTACAATGGCATCTTTAACCCGCAGGTTCGCAAACATGCTGTTGTTAATAGTCGGATTCTGAACATTGCTGGTGACCGAAAAATATCCTTCGTCTGCAATGATATCCTCCCAGGGCATTTGCAGCAGGAACCGGTAAACGTCATCGGGATGATGCGCCGTAAATGAACCCAGGCTATACAGAACCTGGCTGGCGCAATAGAGATTCAGATTGAGTTTAATGCATTCATTTATAGATGCTTTGATCCGTAATCCGGTAACAAATGCTTCCTCGATATCAAAGCCCAGGTCTTTCACCTCTTGTTCCAGATAGGGCGCAAGACGTTTGTGGCAAGTGATAATGACGCGGGAAGGTGTTGTAAAATATGACATGCGAAAAGTGAGAGCTTCTGCGACCAGCTCGTTTGTTTATTATAAAAGAACAAACTTAGTGCATTCTGCCCTAACCGCCTATATTCCGTTCAGCTCACTTTCGGTGAATGCTTTTTCACGACCGGTTAGTTTCCGTCTTGTTATCTCAACTTCCTCCGTTGTCACCTTATCCGCATCATTGCGCCACGATTTTCGGATAAAGCTCAAAAGCTGCGCGATATCTTCGCTAGGCATATCCTTATCATAACCAATTCCCGGCATATCACCGCTCACCTCAGGCGTCTGGTAAATGCGACCATTTACTTTAACCGGACCAGTTAAGCCGTACAGGATGATAGAAATCAGCTTCTCTTTGTTCCCTGTAACCCATTCCGATTGGTTCAAAGGCGGTGCAAGCGACCTGATCCCGGCGCCATCTGCACCATGGCAAGTCTGGCAGATCGATGTGAATAATGCTTCACCTTTCGGAAATTCCTTTTTGAGCATTTCAGGATTCCTGTTACCTCGGGTGCTTTGCACTGTGGCAATGGCCCGCTGTAATTGTTTATTCAGTAAAAAGTCGGGGTTGGAAAGAGAAGCGGAGATTTCCGATTGAAAACTTTCTTCCTGATCCTGCAAGTTGCTGATAATGGCGTCCGTAACATAACGGTTGTTCGGATATTTTGTGGCTAGCTTAGTGAGCAGGCCACGAGCGGCCGTCGTATCAAATGGCTGGATCGTTTTCGCAGCCAGTGCAATGTAAGGTGCTGCTAATGTATCGTTAGCATCTACCATAGCATTGAACGCTGATGCAAATTGCTGGTGTGAACCAGGCGTCATAAGCGCTGGCGACACAGCCAATCCCTGCATACGAAACTTCCAATCGGACTGCCTGAGCCACGACAATGCTTCCTCCGTTTTAAGCGAATTAAGTCCTTCCAATGTCCATAAGGCGTGAATCGCAAGCAAAGGATTTGCCGTCTGCTTGATTGCCGCGCGCAAGGCAGGAACCGTTTGGTTGTATTTACCGTCGATCAGTTTTTGTTGTGCCCGGTCCCTTACCCAGCCATTCGCATGGCCCAGAAGCTTCACGAGATCATCGGCACCGGAGGGGATCATTACCGGTTTAGCTTTTGCGTTTTTTGGGACAATTTTATAAATCCTTCCGCTGGAAAGCGGCTGTGTAAGGTCCCGCTTGCCGATCTGGTCTTTGAGATATGGGGTCAGATAAGTTTTATGCTGAATGATCCCTCGATACATGTCCAGAATGTACATGGCACCATCCGGACCATTATAAAGGCTTACGGGACGAAAACGCTCATCTGTGCTGGCCAGAAATTCTTTGTTTTTGTATGCCTGCTCACCCTTTACGACATAGCCATTTTCACTAAGGATGTTCCGTTTAATGAGATTGGCAGAAGGCTCGGGAACAAATGCGTTGAATGCAAAACTATCGCCGAACAAGTCGCCACGATAAACGACTGGTGCGGCTGCTGCGGTAAAATTGGTCAGGCGCAGGCTGTCGTCCAGGACGTTTTTCATGTAGCCGCGGTTCACGCCGGGAGTGGGGTGCAATGGGAAAACGCGGTTGTTAGCCACCCATTTTTCATTATAACCCGCCACATTTTTTTGGTTTTTGTTGGAAGCGCCAAGTCCGGCCGGGAAATAATCCCCGATCAGGTTTTGTGAATTATTATTGTAGTAAAGGCGACCGTAATTGTCCTGGCTGATGCCCCATTGGCCACGGAAATGTGTGTGTTCAATTTCCCACTTATTGCCCCGCTTGCGGTAACGCTTGTCTGACTTGGCATTGTAAATCCAGTTGTCGAGCGCCCTGAAAAGCCCGTTGGGCTGATGCTCAACATTACCGCCTTCCGTATATTTTGGATCAACTAATGTTCTTTTTCCAACTTTATCATTTTTGATCTCGTAAAACCAAAGGTTAGTAGGCTCGGCCACCAGAATCCCATTCTCGATCAGGCAAATGGCGCGCGGAAGAATGAGTGAATCTATGATGACGGTCCGGTCGTCGTAGACGCCGTCCTTGTTTTTATCGTCCAGGACAACAATGTTACCGTTAGGAATGTCTTCACCGGTGCCGATGGTGTCGGGCATGTATCCCGTCATTTCAACGACCCACATTCTGGCTTTGTCATCAAACTGCATGGCAACAGGCGCACTGATAAGCGGCTCGGCGGCGATCAATTTTACCTCGAAACCATCTTCCACCTGCATTTTTTCAATGGTCTTTTCAGGTGAAATAAATGGTGATAATGCGGAAACATTAGGCTTTGCAGGCTCTTCCTTTTCCACTTTCTCCGGAACAGCTTGCTTCGAAACGGATTGTTTATTGGACTTGCAATAAAACAGCGTGATCGAAATTGTCAGGAAGAGTATATAGTAGCGGGACTTTCTCATTTCAATGAATAATCTCTGTGCAGTAATGATGAATATTTTTTGATATAAACGGGTTGGAAACACCAAAAGATCAATCTCTTAACGCATCTTCAACCGGTTTCATATTTTTTGTCAGGAAATGAATAATGAGCCACGCCACAAGGTAAGCCAAGCCGCATATGATGAACAAAATATTGTACCCGGCACCAATGTTCCCGGCGGCTTTGTAATAGTCCAGCAACGAGCCCACCAGCAAAGGGAAAAGCGTAGAGCCGATCGATCCCGCCATCCCACCTATCCCAACCACGGAGCTTACCGCGCGTTTTGGGAAAATATCTGAAACAATGGTAAAAATATTCGCACTCCAGGCCTGATGCGCTGCTGCCGCAATGCTGATAATGCCCACTGCCACCCAGATGTCAGTCGCGAATTGCGCCAGAATAATTGGTAATACAGCGATGGCAACGACCAGCAATGTTGTTTTTCGCGCCCGCAAGGGTTCCCAGCCCATTTTTTTGATCAGATAAGAAGACAGATAACCGCCGCCAATGCTGCCGAATGTTGTTGCCGTATAAACGACCGCCAAATGCAAACTTGGTTTTTTAAGATCCAGCGCAAAAGTCGTGGCAAAATAGGAGGGAAGCCAGAACAGGAAAAACCACCAGATGGGATCGGTAAGCAATTTTCCGCTGATAAAGACCCATGTCTGAGGAAGTTGGACCAACTTGGCCCACCTGATCGGCTTCTGATCCGGAGTGGCGATATCCTCGCTGTCGCTGTGAATGTATTCGAATTCAGCAGGTTGGATTTTCTTGTGCCTGGAAGGGATTTCATAGAACAACCACCAGAATATCAGCCAGATAAACCCCAGCGCACCTGTAATTAGAAACGCCTCCTGCCAGCCGTAAGCGCCGAGTAACCAAGGAACCATAATAGGTGCTGCGACGGCTCCAATGCTTGTTCCCGAGTTGAAAATCCCTGTTGCCAGTGCGCGCTCACGCTTGGGGAACCATTCGGCGGTTGCTTTTACAGCAGCCGGAAAGTTACCAGCTTCACCAAGCCCTAAAACGGCCCTTACAGCGCCAAAACCGAATGTGCTTTTCACAAATGCATGCGCTATGGCAGCAATACTCCAAATAATGATGGAGATAGAATATCCCACTTTTGAACCGATCCGATCGATGAAATTCCCGAAAATGATGTAACCCAAGGCATAACATCCGGCAAACACCATGACAATATTTGCATAGTCAGTCTCGGTCCAGTTGAATTCCACTTCGAGCGTGGGTTTCAGTAAGCCTAGGATTTGTCTGTCGATGTAATTGATTGTGGTGGCGAAGAATAATAATGCACAAATGACCCAACGGTAATTGCCAATTTTGGATTTTTCCATAGTGAGAGGTAAATCGATTTTTTCGGATTCAGGATGTAAAAACTATCTGTTCGGAAAGAAGACTGTTTTTTGCCCATTCTACCCCTTAAAACCGTTGGTCTGCCCCTAATAAAAAAAGACTCCCGCCTCTAACAAGCTGGCTTGTAGTGGCGGGAGAATGCATTTTTCTGTAACTATGAATTAACCTTCAATTACTTGATCGGATAGTCCTTTTGCGCTTTTTCCAGATCAGCTTCATTGGTAAGGTCGAGCCGGAGCGGGGTTATGGACACAAAATTGTTCTCAATGGCCCAACGGTCGGTTCCTTCTTCTGCCGGTTCCATGGGAATAACCGTAAACCAGTAATGTTTCCGTCCCATCGGATCAAGGGCAGGCACGATCTGGTTGTCGTATAACCTTACCGATTGCCTTGTCCATCGCACCCCTTGCGGGTCGTGCGGGAAGTTGACGTTTACGAGATTCAAATGTTCATTCTGGAATAAAAGGGCCAGGGCTTTCTCTACGAAAGGATCCAATGCGTCGAAATCAGGCTCCTTGTCCGTAGGCGTGCTAAGGGCAATTCCTTTCATTCCAAATAGCACCGCTTGTTTCGCAGCAGCAAGGGTTCCGGAGTGCCACATGGCATTTCCCAGGTTTGGCCCCATGTTGATGCCCGAAAGCACCACATCCGGTTTGTCCCACAAATGCTGTCCCAATGCCACACAGTCGGCTGGGGTGCCATTAACGCGCCAGGCATCAATCCCGTCGAAGTCAATGGGTGATTTTTTGTAAGAAAGCGGTCTGGAAGCCGTAATCGCGTGACCCATAGATGATTGTTCTACATCAGGGGCAACCACTTTAACTTCTCCGAACCGCGCCGCAATTTTCGCCAGGGCAGCGAGTCCGGGACTGTATATTCCATCGTCGTTTGTCACCAGGATTTTCATAATGATATCTTTTTTAGGGTTCAGGGTAATAAAATTATGCCTGGTATGTTTTTTATGCCTGCTGAGTAATCCTAAATACTTCCTATGAAAAACGCAAACCTTTTGCATAACCCCACAGCCGGGGACAATGATTTTTCCGAAAAGGAACTAGTGAAGCAGATTGAGGCGGAGGGTTTTAATTGTGAATATTCCTCCGTAAAAGGAGAGGGCTGGGACCAGTTCAAGACAGAAACAGATTTTCTTATCATTGCCGGTGGCGACGGAACGGTGAGGCGCGTAGCCAAAGCCCTCATGGCCAGGAAGCGGCTGGATAAGCAATATCCGCTGGCATTGCTCCCGCACGGGACGGCCAACAACATTGCCACCGCTTTACAGATCAGCGGCAAACCGAAAGAGATCGCAAAGCGCTGGCACGAAGGACATTTTCAGCCTTTCGATATTGGCAAAGTATACGGATTGAAGGACGACCGATTTTTCCTGGAAGGTTTTGGTTATGGCGTATTTCCACGCCTGATGAAAGTAATGGGAAAGATCGAAGACGAGATCGGCGATACGGTGGAGGAAAAGCTGAAAGCAGCATTGGCAGTGCTGTATGATGTTGTATTGAATTATGAAGCGAAAGAATGCAGGGTAGAAGCGGATGGCGTTTCGTACTCAGGCAAATATCTGATGGTGGAAGTGATGAATATCCGGTCCATAGGCCCCAACCTCGTTCTGGCTCCTGATGCAGATCCGGGTGACGGAGAACTGGAAATTGTGATGATCCCCGAAACGCAGCGGGAAAAGCTCGAAACTTATATCCTGAGCCTGATCAATGGTGAGGACACTGAATTCGACTTTACGACTATCAAAGCCAAGAATGTAATGCTGTTATGGGAAGGAAAAGATCTGCACATTGATGATGAGCGCGTTAAGGTGGAAAGTCCGGCTGAGATCCGCATTGAGATACAACCCAACATGATGCAGTTTATCGTGACTTCTCCCGCGAACCAATAACTTTTGGTTATGGTGGATAAGCAAATGTGATTGGCATGGCGGCCGGTTAAGCGGTAATTTTGGAACATTATATTATTCCAAAGTTCAATCGCATAACACTTATGATTATCACAGATATTTGCATTATTGGCGCTGGGCCGGTCGGTTTGTTCGCAGTTTTCGAAGCGGGCCTGCTCAAAATGCGCTGCCATTTAATTGATGCGCTTCCGCTTGTAGGAGGCCAGCTTGCTGAAATTTATCCTCAAAAGCCCATATACGATATTCCGGGCGCGCCGGGCATCATTGCCGAAGATCTTGTCAAAAACCTGATGTTACAGATCGAGGAATTCAAACCCGGATTTACCCTGGGCGAGCGCGTGGAAGCGCTTGAAAAGCAGGAAGACGAAACATACATTGTCCGCACGAATGAAGGGACGGCGGTTCATTGCAAAGTTGTAGTGATCGCAGCCGGACTCGGAAGCTTTGAGCCCAGAAAGCCTGCTGTTGAGAAGTTGGAATATTTTGAAGGCAAAGGCGTGCATTATATGGTCAAAAAGCCCGAGCAGTTCCGGAATCAAAACGTGGTGCTGGCCGGTGGCGGTGATTCTGCATTGGACTGGACCATTTTCCTTGCTGATATTGCTTCAAGGGTAACACTGGTCCACAGGGGCGATACATTCCGCGGCGCGCCGGATTCCGCTGAAAAGGTTTTCGAATTAGCTGAAAAAGGAAAGATCGATCTGATCCTTCAATCCCAGGTCAGCAGCCTCGGCGGCAATGGTGTTTTGAAGGAAATCTCCATCGTGGGCAATGATAAAAACGTAACTACCATTGCTACTGACCACTTTATCCCGCTTTTCGGATTAAGCCCAAAGCTCGGCCCGATCGCCGACTGGAAGCTTGGTGTTGAGAAGTCCGCCGTAATCGTGGACACGCTTGACTACTCCACTAATGTTCCGCGTATATATGCCATAGGCGACATCAACACGTATCCGGGCAAGTTGAAACTGATCCTATGCGGGTTCCACGAGGCCGCAATAATGATGCAAAGCGCATTTAAATATGTGTATCCGGATCAGAAATTAAGCTTTAAATACACAACTGTAAATGGTGTAAACGCATTTTAGCCATGATAAATATTCAAGTAGAGGATAATAACGGAGCGCGTCAGGAACTGGAAGTGCCGGTGGATATGGGCCTTAACCTGATGGAAATGCTCAAAGCGTATGAATACGACATTCAGGCGACGTGCGGCGGAATGGGACTTTGCGCCACCTGCCATATTGCCGTGCTGGAAGGAGGTGACGGTTTGCCCGCGCAGAACGATAATGAACTGGAAACACTGGACACATTACCCGATGCCGAAGCGAACAGCCGACTGGCCTGCCAGCTCCGCTGCAATGATCAGATGGACGGCTTGGTAATCCGCATAAAAGCTTTACAGGAAGCGTAATTAAAGGTTATAGAATTTTGGAATATGAGTACATAAACCTCCGCCTTGATAAAGCGGAGGTTTTTAGTTTTGAAGGCATTCAAATCCTGGATTTAATCACCGGAATAACCGCATCGACCCAAAGCTGATGCATTTTGCCCGAATAGTGGAGATTGTCCCGCGCCAGCAACGTCGGGTCATTCAATGCCATTCTGGAAATAGGGGTTATATCAATGAAAATGACCTTTTGTTTGTCACATTCTTCTTTTGCCACCAGATTGAAAGCATCAATTTCCTTCGCAATGTTGGGGCGGTCGCTTTCGCCGTAGGGCGTTGTGCCCCAGTCGGGAATAGATAAAACGAAGACGTGATCCGCTTTGCCGCTGGCTAGTGCGATGCTTTTGGTTAGCAAACTGCGGAATTCGGTTTTGTACTCATCCATGCTTTTGCCCTGAAACTGGTTATTCACGCCGATCATGAGCGATACAAGATCGTAGTCCGTTGCAGGTTTGGCATTATCAACCGAAAAAATAAGGTCGCGCGTAGTCCAGCCCGTTGTAGCAATAATGTCCGGCGACCTGAATGCAATCCCGTTTTCTTTTAGGCTCTTGACCAGTAAAACAGGCCAGCGCTCCGCTTCGGTGACGCTTTGCCCGATTGTATAGGAATCGCCTAGCGCAAGCATTTTTGCCCCAGGCTCTGTGTTTCCCGGATTATAAGCATTGCCCGGATCACTCTTTTTGCTGCAACCAGCAAGCAGCATTGTGTATATAAAAATTACCTGAAGCAGTTTCATCCTGATCGTTCCGTTAGCCATAACACCGTGCTATGGGCAGTTTTTCCTGTTTATATACAGATATTTATACGGATTAGATCAATCGAAGTCACATTACGCTATTACGGCGATCAGCGTTAACGCAGTTTCGGCGAGATTAACGTCGCCTTCCATGGTAACATTCTCTCTTGCTTCCTCTGGCCTGATGGCCCTGGTAAACAACTTCCATGCTGTTCCGGCAGGAATGATTATAGCAGAATCAATGCTGCCGGAATGATCGTTTTCGATTTTCCAACCTTCTTGATTTTTGATTAAATACCTAAAAAACGGTTGTTCCAAACCTACATTAATGGCTATGGCTGTTCCGGTTTGCGCCGCGATATTGCGATATGTGTGTGGCAGGCCGCGAAGCAATGTTTCTATAAATGGATATTAAAGTTCTTTCGTAATGATGCCCTGCTTGCCAGTTGCCTCCCGGATCTGCTGCTGATGATGCCATTTTTCGGTGTATTCGCGGGCGATGTGAAACCAGTTTTTTGATGTTTGCTCACCTGCCCAAGCTACGGAAAATTTAGCTTCGCGCTCTAAATCCTGCTCTGCCATGATCAGTGAATATTCTTTTCCGGTGCTTTCCAGCAAATCAATGATGACGGCAGGACTGAGCCGTTTTGTTGCATTAACCCAATCATTGTTCAGCTTATTAAGAAAGCCGACCAGATCCTGATAGGAATCGATCTCCATATCGGCCGGAACATTGTAATTATCCCTGTATCCCGAAATCACGCGGAGATTGCCGTCCAGCAAGTGAGAGGCCACATCTTTCACCGTCCATAGTTTTGCGACGGTCGGTTTGTGCCAGTCGTCATAGGACAATGATTTTAACATTTCTATTAATTTCTGGTCTAGAAGAGGAAACAAATGGACGGTTTCGATCATTGGATTGTGGCTCGTTTGATTGTGGGCAACGCATTTGCAGTGGTTGCAATTTCAAAAAAATCACTATTAAATGTATGTTTTTTGCTCGCGCCATCGGTCATTTTGGTACTTTTGAGCGTATTTAATCTCGTTGAAGCCGCGTATGACCATATCAAACCGGCGATTCGGGCGATTTAATTTCAGTATAAAATGACTTATTGTTTAGGGATAAAAGTAAAAGAAGGGCTTGTCGCATTGGCCGACACCCGCATTACAGCTGGCACCAATACGACTGTAAAAAAGAAGATGTATGTGACGCAAAAGGATAATTACTCACTTTTTATCATGACCAGCGGGCTGCGTTCCGTGCGGGATAAGGCGGTGCATTATTTTGAAGAACTGATCAGCGAAGGCGTTGTTTACAACAAGCTTTACAAAGCTGTGAATGCATTCGGAGAGCAGATCAAGCGTGTGGCGGAAGAGGATAGAGCTTCGCTGGAACGTGCCGGATTGAAATTCAACCTCAACACGATCGTTGGTGGGCAATTGAAGGACGATCAGGACCATAAGCTGTTTTTGCTTTACTCCGAAGGGAATTGGGTGGAACTGGACGAAGGTTCCCCTTACGTGATCATCGGCAACTCAGGCCAGGGAAAAGCCATCCTGAACCGCGTACTGAATGGCGAATCAACGATGAAGCAGGCTTTGAAAGCTGGTTTTTTGTCTTTCGACTCGACGAGGGTTAGTAATAATGATGTGGATTTCCCGATCGATGTGGTGCTTTATAAAAAGGACAGCTTCAAGATTGTTGAACACCGATACGAAAAAAGAGACCTGGAACAGATCTCAGACATCTGGGCCGATAAATTAAAGCAGGCGCTCGACGACATCCCGGAAGAATGGATGGATCAGAGTTTCGAGAAAGTAGAATAACAACAAAGGCTGTCCATGCGGGCAGCCTTTGTTGTTATATTATGCTCAATGATATTTTTCACATATGATCTTTATCGGAACCTTTGATCAGGTGGGCCTGACATTCTTGCCCTGGCGTTTCGCAATGGAAAGCAGCAATGCAGGAAGTAAAATCAGATTTGTGCACATCGCAACCAGCAAGGTGATAGAAACCATCACACCCATTGCCGCAGTTCCCCCGAAGCTGGATGCTGCAAAGATCGAGAATCCGCAGAACAGGATCACAGCCGTATAAATCATGCTAAGACCCGTTCCAAAAAGGGATTGCGTTACTGCCTGGGACGGCGTCAGGCCGTTTTTGTGCAGCTCTTCACGATAACGTGTCAGGAAATAAACGGTCCCATCTGAGGCAATGCCAAACGTAATGCTGAAAATCAGAATGGTTGTTGGTTTAAAATAAATACCAAAATAGCCCATAATGCCGGCAGTAAGCGCCAGAGGGATCAGACAAGGCAGTTTGGAAAGTAAAATGATAGGCACAGATCTGAAAAGCACCATTCCCACAATAGCGATCAGCACAATTGCGATCAGTAAGCTTTCATACAGGTTGCTTAGCAAGTAATCATTGCTTTTCAGGAAAACAAGGCTGTGACCTGTAAGGCTCACCTTATATTTTTCCGGACTGAATATGGAATCAACTTTCGGACGGATTTTCTGCATCAGCTCCTTGATACGCTCAGAGCCTACGTCTGCCATCTGGAAACTAACCCGCGTGACGCTTTTATCTTTGTTCAGAAATGCATTCAACTGCTTGGCCGCGCCTTGCTGATCCTGCACGTAACCCGTAAGTTTGTTCAGCTCCAAAACCCCTGGTAATGCATAATATTTCGCATCGCCGCCACGGTATGACTGATATAAAAACCTGGAAGCTTCCACGACCGAAAGTGGCTTGGAAAACTCAGGAAACTTGGCCATTTCATTCTGGAAGGCTTTTATTTTGTAAAGCACCTCAGCCTGATCGGCAAAAATTCCATTCGGCTGTTTGGTATCGATCATTACCTCAAAGGGTAGGACACCATTGAAGTTTTTCTCAAAGAATCTTAAATCCGTGTAAACAACATCTTTCTTTGGAAGGTCATCCACCACATATCCAATTGTCTTGATCTTCGTCATTCCAAAAGCCGAAATGATGATCAGAACGACCATGGCCATGTAAATTTCCTTGCGGCGGTTATGCACCAGAAAATCGATTTTTCTCAGGAAACCGGATGCCCATTTTCCGTCAAGATGCTTCAAATGTCGCGCTTTGGGCACGCTCATATAATGCAATGTGATCGGCAAAAGAAGCAGGCAAAGCACATAAGTGGCCATCACACTGATGGCAGCCACCACGCCGAATTCAACAAGCAAAATGCTGTTTGTAAAATAAAACACCCCAAATCCGATAGCCGTGGTCATATTCGCCAGGAATGTTGACAAACCGATTTGCCGGATCATTTCAAGCAAAGCTTCATCCTTGTTACTATGTGACCTGAGCTCAGCCTGATATTTATTGATCAGAAAGACGCAGTTCGGCACCCCGATCACAATAAGCAAGGGCGGCAGTAGACCGGTCAGTGCTGTAATTTTATAGTTGAAAAGATGCAAAATCCCGACGGAGAAAACCACCCCGATCAGCACCACCACAATAGATAATAATGTAAGCCGCAGCGACCTGAAAAATGCCCAGAGGATCAATAATGTTACAAAAACGGCCAATCCCATGAACAGCTCCATTTCGCCGGAGATCTTTTTCATATTCACCGTCCGGATATAAGGCATCCCGGAATAATGCAGATCCGCCTGATATTTTGCCCCGAACTCTTCCGCCATGGCTTCAATGTCGCTCACAATGGTAAGCCTGCGCTTCGAATTAAGTTCCTTGTCGTTGAATGTTACAACGATAAGCGTTGCGTTTGTTTTGCTGTTGATGACCAGTCCTTCGTAGATCGGCAGGTTGGCAATTTGTTTCTGAATGCTGTCAGCCTCGGCTTGTGTGGAAGGGATTTGCTTGATAACCGGCGCCACGTCAAATTTCCTCAGGCTGTCGTTACGGTTAATTTTGTAGACATTCGCCAGCGAAAGCACATTTTTGATGCCTTCCGTGTCCTTAATGCGCTGGGTGAGTTCGCACCAGCCGCGGAATTTATTGATCTCAAAAAGTTGCGGGTCCTGCCAGCCAATAACCATTACGCTGCCATCTTCTCCGAAGAGTTTCCTGAAATCCTGATATTCTTTTTCAACCGGATCATTGGAAGGCAATATCCGGGCAAAATTGTAAGAGAGTTCGATTTTGCTGGCTTGATATGCCATGAAAACCGTTGAAACGAACACCAGTGCAACCCACAAAAGCCGGTAGCGGATAATGTAAGTTGCTATTTTATTCCACATATTAAGTTAGTCAGTTCCACAAAAAGGTGCAAATATACGGACAGGGAAGCGAAAGTGAGACTTTTCACGAGATATATCCGTCTTTGAAGATGTTTACAAAAGACGATCCAATTGACATTTAGTGACTTTGCAAACCGGCAATTTTTTCGAGATGGTGGTAACCAATGCCGAAATACAGCTTGGCGTCCTGGATCTTTTTCAATATTCCCGGCTGATCGGGCGCATTGCGCTTGTCTTTCGTGCCCACGATCATGACATTTTTGGGCGTATGGGCGTCGGAAATGAATTCAAAAACTTTGGTTTTGTATCCGAAATATTCCAGGATCAATGCCCGGATCCCGTCCGTCACCATCTCTGCCTGCCTTTCCAGGAATATCCCGTATCGGGTAAGAAACTGAACATCATTCCCGGTTTTAATTTTTTCTATTTCCCGCCGGATCTGTTTGTGACAGCAAGGCGCCACGACAATCAGGTCCGCACCAGCTGAAATTCCTTTGAAAATGGCATCGTCTGTTGCCGTGTCACAGGCATGTAGCGCAATAAGTAGGTTAACACCCTGGCTATCAAAATTTTCGATTGTTCCCTCTTCGAAATGCAGGTTTTTAAACTCAGAATGCTGAGCGATCTCATTGCATAATGCAACCAGATCCGGCCGAAATTCCACGCCTGTTACATGTGCATCCACATGCAGGACATTTTGCAGATAATCGTAGAGGGCAAATGTCAGATAGCCTTTACCGGATCCCATATCAGCCACATCAAGCTGCTTATCCGTAGGAATTTCCTTGATCAGTGCGCTTAAAATCTCAATGTAATGGTTGATCTGCCGGAACTTATCCTGTGCTTTTTTGAAAACCGTCCCGTCCTTATCTGTAATGTTCAGTTCTTGCAGATAAACCTTATTTTCGCTGCTGATGAGCCGGCTTTTGCTGTGATCGTGTTCGGGAAGAGGCACTTCTTTGGCGTCGGTAACCTTCTTTTTAAGGGTGATTTTGTTGTTTTTCAAAATCTCAAACTGCAATTCTTCGGAATCGGTGAAAAGCGTTGCAACGTGGAAATCTGTTGCGATAAGGGATTTAAAAAGCGCTTTGGTTTCGTCCAGTGTGTAGTTCTTGACAATGTCCCGTGTTTTATATCGATATGTAAAACTAAATTTCTCCTCTTTTTTGATGAGGATCTTTCTGACATAAATATTTTTCAGATTTTCCTCGGATCCTTGGTAATTGCCGAGAGACAATTTTATAAAGGAATTATTCGAAATGCTCTGTTCAAATGCTGAAATAAACTCTTCTGCTTTGGGTAAAATTATCATGGATGGGGTTGCTGTCATTCGTTAAATTAGGGTCTTGGGAATCTCGATATCCACTTTCAGTCCGCTGGGCTGCTGACTGATGATCTGTACTTTTCCCCTCAGACTTTCCACTCTGTTCTTCACGTTTTTAAGTCCTACACCTTGCCGCGAAGGTTCCACCATCCCATTGCCGTTGTCAATGATCGTCAGGTGAATGTTCTTGTTTTCGGTAAGGTTAATGCTTGCCTTCGTCGCGCCTGAATGCTTGATAATGTTGTTGGTAAGTTCGAGAACAATGCTGTACAACTCAAATTCAGTCTTGTTATTCAAACGATGCGACATTCCGGAAATGTTGAAACTAAACTCAATTTTCTTGTTCTCGTTCATCTTGTCGATCAGCCGGTGCAGGGCCATTACCAGCCCGTGCTCTTCCAATTCAGCGGGCATCAGGTTGTGAGAGAGGCTCCGCACCTCCCGATAAGCCGCACCCACCATCTGATGCACACTTTCGTAGATTTTTTGCTCTTCCGGCGAAAGGACTTTTTTATCAATGCCAAATAAATACCAGTTCAGTGAAGCAAGCGTTCCACCCAGGTTATCATGTAATTCGGCTGCAACGCGCTTCCGCTCGATGGCTTGTCCGCGCGCCATGGCTTCCCGGATCTCAGCATTCTTCCGGCGGAGCTTTTTGTTATTAAACCATAAAAAGGCAGCAAATGCGATGATCAGACATGAAAATCCGATCAGGAAGCGCTGTACGATGCGTTGCTCGGCAATGATTTTGCTCTGTATCTGAGAGTCCATGATCTGGTTGTCATAGCTCAGCTGGAACATGGTGTACTGCCTTTCCACATATTCCGTATGGAGCATGCGCCGGTTAAAAATCACCTTTTCCATGTAATCCAGCGCCTCCTGGAACATTTTCTTGTTCTTATAAGCCCTTGATAGTGAGAGTAAAGCCCAGTTTGTTTGTTGCGACGAATGGAATATCGTTGAATATTCAAGCGCCCTTGCAGCAGTTTCAATGGCCAGTTCATTTTGCTGGCTGAGGCAGTAAATGTTGGCCAGATCATTTAAAACATTCAATTCCCCGTAACGGTTATTGATCTTTTGAAAAAGGGCCAGCGACTGTTTCAGTAACTCCTCGGCAGCCTTGCCTTCTTTTTTTACCACATGCAGATAACCCTTGTTCTGAAGCACCGTCGCACGCCCCCAGTCCGAATCCATTTTGTCAAAAAGCGCGTAGGCCTGGTCGTAGTAAGGAATAGCCTCATTATACATTCCCTTTTCCCGGTAAGAATTCCCGAGGTTATCCAGGCAGGTGGCAGCAGAGCTGTCTTCCCCAAGTTCCTTAAAAATGGCGAATGCCTGCCGGTAATTGATCCGCGCGGAGTCCCACTGCCGGTATTCAGAATAACTTTCGGCCAGAAAACGCTTTGCATGCGCCGTATACAAGGGCATATGCTTGGAAAGCGTCATGGTTTCATTGGAAAGCTCCCTGAGCACATCATAACTACCATCCAAAAGATAATAAGTGCTTAGCAGGTTATAGGCCAGTATTTTGCCTTTGTTCCATTGGTGTTTTTGGGAAAGTCTCAGGACATGTTTGGAATAAAACATTGCTTTTTCAGCATCCTGAAACAGATATTCTTTTGCAAACTGGTGGTATTTTAAAATCAGGACAGTGTCTTCCGCAAAACCCTCCACAGGCATGGCTTCAACGACTTCGTTTTTGGCGGCAATGTTTTCGTTATCAGATACAGAAGTACAACGACTCCCGCTTACCAGCGCTGCCAGGGACAAAATCGTTAATAGTCTGTAAAGATTACCCATAAACTAGACTGCCGGTACGGGTAGGATAGGCCGCAAGGTGCAGCTGTTGTAGGTTTTCATAGAATCGTTGAGTGTGGGTTTAACTAGCCAAAGATAAAAAGTAATTGCAAAAGCGCAGGAGTATTAGGCTTTAAAAGTACAGGACGGTAGTATATTTCCTGTAAAAAATTACAATTTACTAACAAAAGGATTATCTTTTATATAAAATCGATAAAGCAGATCCTTGCCGACATTGATCCCAATGCGCGTGGAAGATCCCACTTCAACAGCTTGGGTAACACGGTCCCGGATGTACAGCGGCCCATCCGTCAATGATATATTGTTGTGCAACGACCTTTCTATGCCCATTGCTCTTGCCAGATTTCCCGGCCCTCGGCACAACTCATTTAATTTCAATTGCTTCGTCCGGATCTTCGGCGCTGTTTTGCCCGGGATAAGTGACCGGCGCAATTCCATTATGTCGATGCCCTGAACCGGCTGCAAAGCGCGGATCAGCACCGCCTCGCCAACTCCTTCTTTGTTGCTTACCACATTAAAACATTCATACATACCGTAGATCAGATATACGTAGCTTGTTCCTGCAACGCCGTACATAGGCTCCGTGCGTGTGGTGCGCCTGTTGTATGCATGACACGCGGGATCATCGGAAAGATATGCTTCCGTTTCCACGATGATCCCGCTGGTAATGCCATCCGGACTTTCGTGCACAAGTTCGCAGCCAAGTAATCTTTTTGCGAGCGAGCGCGTGTCGAAAGCGTCGTAAAATGATAATGGCAGTATGCTTCCGGGCACCAGTTAAATGATGTTCATGGTTTGTTCCTTGATCTTTTCGAGCTCATCCTTCATTTGAACTACCAAATGCTGGATCGTCGCGTCATTCGCCTTAGAGCCGATCGTATTAATCTCCCGGCCAATTTCCTGCGCGATGAAGTTTAGCTTCTTACCATTGCTTTCCGGCGATTGCAATGTTTCGGTGAAATAGGTAAGGTGGTTGGCAAGCCTGATCTTCTCTTCCGAAATGTCAAATTTCTCAACGTAATAGATCAATTCCTGCTCAAAACGGTTGGTATCAAAATTATCATCGGCCAAAAGCTCCCGGATCTGTTTTTCGAGCCTTTCACGAACTGCTGGTATGCGTAGTTTGTCTTGTTCGGAAACACTGTCCAGCAATGTTTGAATGGTGTTGATATACTCCGTGAACTTTTCAGAGGTCATCTTTCCTTCCTGCTCCCTGAAAACAGAGCATTTACGGATGGCTTCCAAAACGGCCACTTTAATCTGCGTCCAGTCATTTTCTTTGCTGGAATCGTCAACAGTCTCGTTGTTGTAAGCATTAGGCATCTGCAATGCAATGCGGAACAATTCTGTGAAATCGGGCATGAATCCGAGATCAGTCGCAGTTGCAGAAAGGTCTGTATAATAGGCATTTACAAGCGCCCTGTTCACGGACGTTGAAGCCACGGTTTTCCCTACCGGCTGGACTGTCAATGTAAACTCAACTTTCCCACGTTCAAGTGATTGCGTGAGCAGGTTCCGGATCTCTATTTCCCTCTCGGAAAACTGCCTGGGTATGCGGCAATAAATGTCAAGAAACTTAGAATTAAGCGTTTTTATCTCAACCGTAACATTTATTGAATCGGACTCGATGTTGGATACACCGTATCCGGTCATTGATTTTAACATTGGTTTTTGATCTAGGTAAATATAAGTAAGGCGCCGTTTCAAATCCGGCAGCCGAATGTTAGTTGTTAAAGCGCTGCTTTCCCCCGGACTTGGCAGGATGCTGGCTTTCAGATTGTTGCGGCTTTGAAATTAATGCATGTTTATCAATATCCTCATTCACCACGCGGAACCTGGAAACGTCACAAGCCAGGTAAATGGCTTGCAGCAATGAGCCTGGCTCTGCAATATTTTTCCCGGCAATGTTATAGGCCGTTCCATGATCCGGAGAGGTCCTGACCGCTGAGAGTCCGGCTGTGAAATTTACCCCTTCATTGAATGCCAGAGTTTTAAACGGGATCAATCCCTGATCGTGGTACATGGCTAAAACCGCGTCATACTGCTTGTAAGTAGCAGCCGCGAAGAAGCCATCCGCTGGAAAAGGACCGAAAACCAGGTTTCCTTTTTCCTTAAAGTTCTTGATAACTGGCGTGATCACATCAATTTCCTCGTTTCCCAGCAAGCCATTCTCACCGGCGTGGGGATTAAGACCCAGCAACGCCAGTTTGGGTTTTTTTATACCAAAATCCCCTTTCAGTGATTGCAGCATCTGCTCAATTTTGGCCGTCAGTCTTTCCGTTGTAACATTCGTGCTTACCTTTTCAAGCGGAATGTGGCCCGACAAAACGCCCACACGCAGCTCGCCGGAAACCATGAACATCAATGCATCCTCTTTGCCAAAGGACTGCGCCAGGAACTCGGTATGACCCGGAAATTTGAAGTCTTCGTTTTGAATGTTGTCCTTATTGATCGGCCCCGTCACCAGAGCCTGGATTTTTCCTTCTTTAAGGTCCTCAACGGCTCTTTTTAATGATGCAAATGATCCCTGACCGGCTTCTGCCGTTATTTTTCCTGGCTGAATTTCTGTTTGATGGTCATGCCAGCAAGTGATGACGTTGGTTAATTTCGGATTGGCCTGATCTGCTTTCTGAATGCCGTGCAAGGTCCATTCCTTCATTTCAAAAAGATTGCGATACTGGTTAAGCACACGCAACGAACCGTAAATAATGGGTGTGCACAATTTTGCTAACTGATTCCCTTCTAATGCTTTGAGTATAACTTCCGGCCCAATTCCGTTATAATCGCCTAATGTAATTCCTATAACAGGTTTATCGCTGATTTGATCGCTCATGTAGGTTTAATGCTATTGTAACTGTTCTTCTGAGTAATTCTGTATTACTTTTGCGCAATGTCTGACCGGCAAGTTACAAAAAATCCCGTGCTCCTATGAAAATCCTGATCGCAGACTCCATGCATCCCTCGCTTTTTGACATGTTGATCAATCAGGGCTGGGAATATGATTATCATCCAGAGTTCCGCCGCGAAGACATTTTAACCCACATTTCCGGCTACGAAGGACTCATGATCCGCAGTAAAACCAATGTGGATGAAGAGATGCTTTCTGCTGCGACCAAACTGCGTTTTATCGCCAGGGCAGGAGCAGGGCTCGATCTCATTGATCTGGAAGCTGCTGCAAAGCATCATATAGAGGTTTTCCATG
Source organism: Dyadobacter sp. CY347 (assembly GCF_021502655.1). Classification (GTDB taxonomy): domain Bacteria; phylum Bacteroidota; class Bacteroidia; order Cytophagales; family Spirosomataceae; genus Dyadobacter. The sequence goes on along the minus strand of NZ_JAKFFT010000009.1, from coordinate 291,997 downwards.
CGGGAAAAGGAAATCGGGACGCAGTGGCCGAGCACGCGCTCGGGATGCTTCTTGCGCTTTTCAACAACATATTAAGGGCCGATCGCCAGGTCCGCAGCGGAACCTGGGACCGTGAGGGAAACCGGGGCGTGGAACTGATGAAAAAGACCGTCGGTATAATCGGTTATGGGAATAATGGTTCGGCTACGGCGCAGCGCCTTAGCGGCTTCGGCTGCCGCGTGCTTGCGTATGACAAATACCGTGACAATTATGGCGATGCCTACGCTGTGGAATCCAGTTTGGAGGACATTATGCAGCAGGCAGATGTGGTCAGTTTGCACATTCCACTAACGGAGCTAACGCGCTATCTGGTCGATGACGATTTTGTAAATAATTTTTCCAAACCATTTTATCTGCTCAACCTTTCGAGGGGAGAAACCGTAAGCCTTGATGCGGTTGTAAAAGGATTAAAATCTGGAAAGATCCTGGGCGCTTGCCTGGATGTTCTCGAAAATGAAAAGATCAACAAGCTGACATCTGCGCAACAGGAGGCATTTGATTATCTGCGCGCGTCAGACAATGTGGTGCTCACCCCACATATCGCAGGCTGGACGCACGAGAGTTATGTACGTATCAACGAGGTGCTGGTGGAGCAGATCCGGGACTGGCTATAAACAAATATGCCGACCAAAGGTCGGCACGTTTGCATCTATTAGCCATGAAAAATAAAATACTTACTTACCAAGTGTACCTCTCAGTGCACGTGGGATCTCAACTGAAGCAATCGGGTTGCTTGCGGCTGTTAATATAACGAAATTTTCAGCCTTAACTGCACCAACCTTCACAGATTTTCCTAAATCCAGCTCAGTTACATCAACATCTACATAGTCAGGAATGTTCTCAGCCAAACCTTGTAGACGCAATTTACGCAATTTTTGGTTCATTTTACCACCTTTCATAACACCAGATGATGTGCCTGTCAATTTAACAGGAACGTCAACCTTAATTTCCTTGCCATCAACGATCTGCAAGAAATCCGCGTGGATTAATGAGTCGTTAACCGGGTGAAACTGTTTTTCCTGCAAGATGGCATTATATAAAGTTCCCTCTATATTCAGCGTAACATTAAAAATATCCGGTGTGAAAAGCAACTGGCGAAACAACATAGCCGGTGCATAAAAATGAACCTGCTCAGCTCCACCATACAGCACAGACGGAACATAACCTTGTGAACGTAGTTCGGTCGCTTCCGTCTTGCCGAGATTCGCTCTTTTAAACCCTACAATCTCATGCGTTTTCATAAGAATATTTAATTAGAAGATAAAAAATAAAAAAATTTACTGATAATGTATAAATAAAGAACTAATAGATTCATGATCACGGATACGGCCGATGGCTTTTGCGAATAATTCCGCAACGGACAGTACGCGTATTTTTGCGTTCTGCTGCTTCAAAGGAATTGTATCAGTGATGATCAACTCTTCCAAAACAGAATTAGCAATGTTTTCGTGCGCTTTACCCGACATAATCGCGTGGGTACTGATGGCCCGCACAGAATTGGCCCCTTTTTCAATGATCAGTTCGGCTGCTTTGCAAAGTGTGCCGCCGGTGTCAATTAAGTCATCAACCAGCACAACATCCATTCCTTCCACATCCCCGATCACCTGCATACTCGCGATTTCATTCGCCCGTTTCCGGTGCTTATCGCAAAGGATCATGTCCACATTCAGGAACTTTGCAAAATTACGTGCCCGCGCTGCTCCGCCCATATCCGGCGATGCAATCAGCAGGTTTTTGAGGTTCAGCGATTTAATGTAAGGCACAAAAATCGACGTTCCTTCCAAATGGTCCACCGGGAGATCAAAGAAACCCTGGATCTGTCCGGCGTGTAAATCAACCGTCATTAAGCGGTCCACACCCACAGACGTGAGCAGGTTGGCAACGACTTTGGCAGCAATCGCTACGCGCGGCTTGTCTTTCCGGTCTTGCCTAGCGTAACCAAAATAAGGGATTACCACAGTTACATAATGTGCAGAAGCGCGGCGTGCGGCATCCACCATTAAAAGCAATTCCATCAGATTGTCAGCCGGAGGAAAAGTGGATTGGATCAGGAAAACATCGCACCCTCTGACCGATTCTTCGAAGCTGGGGGAAAGCTCTCCGTCACTAAATTTCCTTAATGTATAACCTCCCAGTTCTTTGCCATAATACCTGGCAATGTCTTTGGCCAAATATTCGGATTGACTCCCCGAAAATATTTTTACTGTATTAAATGAACCCATTGGCCAAACTGAAATTTGCGCAAAATTAAATAAAATCGATCAGATACGGTAATATCTCTTCAAAAAAGTGTGGTAAAGTTTTATACAAAGCCACCCCACCAGCAGCCCGATCATTGCTCCGATCAGGATATCTGCCGGATAATGTACGCCTACATAAACGCGGCTATAAGAGTAAATACCCGCCCAAATGAAGAGGAACCACATATACGGCAATTTTGTCCGTAAAAAAGCGAACCAGGCCATTGCCACCGCAAAACTCGTGGAAGCGTGGGATGAAGCAAAACCATAAAGCCCGCCGCAACCTGTGACCTCATGGACCAACCCTTGTAATTCGGGTTCATGGCAGGGCCGGTACCGCACGAAATAGGGCTTCATGAAGCCCGATGTAATTTTATCTGCAATGATGACTGCGATCAGCACAACTGCAAGTTCAACCAAACCTTTCTTCCAATCCTTTCGCAAATGCACAGCGATCAGGACCATGTACATTGGGATCCATGTGTATTTGAATGTGATCCAATACATTAATGTGTCTAGCCAGGGGGCATGGTGACCGTTCAACCAGAGAAAAAGATCCTGGTCTGAATTGATCAGCATGTCAACACTTTCCGTCATGAGCTATAACCGAGGACTTTACGAACTTTTGCAATCGTTTCCTGTGCAATGGCCCGCGCTTTCGTTTCACCTGCCACCAGAATGGCTTCCAGCTCCTGTTCGTTTTCCATATAATAATTGAAAATACGGCGGGGCTCTGCAAATTTTTCCAGCATACATTCCAGAAGTGCCTGCTTGGCATGCCCATAACCATATCCGCCCCTCAGGTAATTCTGGCGCATGGTTTCAATGTCGCTTTCAGAAGCAACGAGGCTATATAACTTGAATGTAATGTCTGTGTCGGGATCTTTGGGATCTTCCAGGGGTGTAGAATCGGAAACAATCTTTTTAATTGCTTTTTTCAACTCATTTTCCGGAACAAAAATATCAATGTAGTTGTGGTAGGACTTGCTCATTTTCTGCCCGTCAACACCTGGAATGGTCATAATGCGTTCATCGATCTGCGGTTCCGGCAACACCAGCATTTCCTCCCCGGCCACCAGATTGAATCGCGTAGCGATATCCTTAGTCATTTCAAGGTGCTGCTTCTGGTCCTTTCCAACGGGGATAATGTTGGCATCATAAAGCAAAATATCCGCAGCCTGCAACACCGGATATGTGAACAATCCTGCGTTCACATCCGCCAGTTTCTCAGATTTTTCCTTAAACGAAGTTGCATTGGCCAGCATCGGAAACGGCGTGAAGCAATTGAGATACCAGGCCAGTTCCGTGTGTTCCTGAATCCTGGACTGTCTCCAAAACACATTCTTCTCAAAATCAAAACCGAATGCGATCCACGTTGCCGCAATCGCCCGCGCATACTCCTGGCGCAATTTCCCGTCTTTGATAGACACCAGGGAATGCAGGTCTGCAATAAAAAAGAATGATTCGTTTTCAGGGTTTTTGGACAATTCAATAGCAGGAACAATCGCCCCCAAAATATTCCCCAAATGGGGCCTCCCGCTACTCTGAATGCCTGTAAGGATTCTGGCCATTTATAGTTTGTTACTGGTATTATTTTGTAATTATTTGAAAAGCTCGTCGATGCTGGCAAGGCCTATTTTGCCCTCTTCCGCCAGCTTTACTTCCTTGAAAGCCAGAGTAAGGGATTCTTTTAATTTCTGCTTTTGCAAATCCCTTTGAATTTTATTCCAGAGCTTGATTGGTATGACAGCGTGTGTGTTTTCGCCGCGTTCATTTGTCAAAAACTGCACGTTCATAGCTTTCTCCTGATTATCAGTTTTTAAGAAGTTTTCCGATCTCTAATTTGCCAAAATTCGTTAAATTGGATCACAAAACGTAGTAAATTTGAATTTTATAGCTTCACCAAGATACGATGGAATCCAAAACACTTCACTTTTTAAGTCAACTAGCCGAAAACAACAACAGAGAATGGTTCCAGCAAAACAGGACAGATTATGACGCAGCAAAGGCCGATTTAGAGAAACTGGTGGCTTATCTAATTGAAGAAGTAGGCAAATTTCAGGACCTCGGCAATCTGCAAGTGAAAGAATGCATTTACAGGATCAACCGCGATATCCGGTTTTCAAAAAATAAAACCCCTTATAAAAACAACATTAGCGCGGGCATTGGACCAGGCGGAAAGAAAGCAGGTAAAATCGATTACTATTTACAGATCCAGCCTGGCAACAGAAGCTTTCTGGGCGGAGGCATGTGGGAGACCACACCTGAGCAACTGGCCAGATTTCGTCAGGAAATTGATTATAATGCGGATGAGTTAAAGCAAATTATCCATGATAAGGAGTTTCAGGCCTATTATCCGAACATTGAGGGTGAGGCTTTGAAAACCACGCCCAAAGGTTACGCCAAGGATCATCCCGAGATTGAGCTATTGAAACAAAAACAACTTTTTTTCTCCCACACTTTCACGGATAAAGAAGTGGCTTCCAAGGACTTTGGAAAAATGGTCGTAAAAGGAATTTTCATCCTTAAACCTTTTACGGATTATATGAATTATGTAATATATGAACAGCCTGCGGAGTCCTGAGTTTGCGTGCCTGCCTTTCTGACTAATCTACAATTCCAAACCACAATTTTAAAATATGCAATTTTCACACTTGCACTGCCACACCCAATTTTCCCTTCTGGATGGTGCGGCGGATATAAAAAAGCTTTTCAAAAAGGCCAAGGAAGACAATATGCCTGCCGTGGCCATTACGGATCATGGTAACATGTTCGGCGTGTTCGAATTCGTGGCGGAAGGCAATAAGCAGGGCATTAAGCCGATTGTGGGCTGCGAATTTTACGTGGTGGAAGACCGGCATATCCGCCAGTTTACAAAGGATAAAAAGGACGTACGTCATCACCAGCTGCTGCTTGCCAAGGATGAATTGGGATATAAAAACCTGGTTAAAATGTGTTCGCTCGGCTTTATCGAGGGGATGTATGGAAAGTACCCTCGGATTGATAAGGAGCTGATTGTCAAATATCATAAGGGCCTGATTGCGACAACCTGCTGCATTGGTGCGATTATTCCAAAAACCATTTTAAGGAAAGGGGAGGAGGAAGCGGAGAAGGAATTCAAATGGTGGCTGGATCTTTTTGGTGACGATTTTTATGTTGAGCTGCAACGTCATGAAATCCGGGATCAGCTCATTGTAAATCAGGTTCTTGTAAAATTTGCAAGGAAATATAATGTTAAGATTATCGCTTCCAATGATTCGCATTATGTGGATCAGGAAGACTGGAACGCGCATGATATTTTGCTTTGTATCAACACAGGGGATAAGCAGAGCACACCTTCTGCCAAGGATTTTGACGATGATAAAGGCATTCCGAAAGGCTCACGTTTCGCTTTTTTCAATGATCAGTTTTATTTCAAAAATACCAGCGAAATGATGAAGCTGTTCAATGACTTGCCCGAGTCGCTGGACAATACGAATGAGATTGTTGATAAAATAAAAGCACTGGATCTTCGCAAAGATATACTGCTGCCCAACTTCCCGATTCCCGACGAGTTTAAGACGCATACGCTGTCGGAAATGGTTGGTAAAAAGGAACTTTCGGCCGATGTACTAAACCAGTGGGAATACTTAAAGCACTTAACATTCGAAGGCGCAAAATTCAAATACGGCACGATCACGCCAGAAATTGAAGATCGTTTGAACTTCGAGTTGCAGACGATCCGTAACATGGGTTTCCCAGGTTACTTCCTGATCGTGGCCGACTTTATAGATGCAGGCCGTAAAATGGGCGTTTTTATTGGCCCGGGACGTGGGTCTGCGGCGGGGTCGGTGGTTGCTTATTGCACCGGAATTACGAACATTGACCCTATTAAATACGACCTCCTTTTTGAGCGTTTCCTCAATCCGGATCGTATTTCACTTCCCGATATTGATACGGACTTCGATGATGAGGGCCGTCAGAAAGTGATTGATTATGTAGTTAAAAAATATGGCTACAATCAGGTTGCGCAAATCGTGACTTATGGTACAATGGCTGCGAAATCAGCTATTAAGGACGTAGCACGTGTAATGGACCTGCCGCTCGCAGATGCCAACATGCTCGCCAAACTCGTTCCTGATAAGCCTACCTATAACATGACGCTCAACCGGATCTTTACAGCGCCGCTGGAAGGAGAGGGGAGTTTGACGAAAAAAGAAGGAATTGCGCCTGAGGAGTTGGATAATGTGAAGAAAATGCGCGCCATTGCTTTGGGTAATGACTTGCAGGCGAGTGTTTTACAGGAAGCCAGACGACTCGAAGGAACAGTCAGGAACACAGGAATTCACGCAGCCGGGATCATTATCGCACCAAGCGATCTTACTGAGATTATTCCTGTCAGCACGTCGAAAGATTCTGATTTCTTGATTACCCAATATCAGGGAAAGATCATTGAGGATGCGGGGGTTATTAAAATGGACTTCTTAGGTCTGCGAAACCTAACCATTATTAAGGAAGCATTGCGGCTCATCAAGCAAAACCACAATGTCGACATTGTGATCGACGACATTCCACTGGACGATCCGAAAGTGTTTGAACTGTTCCAAAGAGGCGAAACCAACGCGATTTTCCAGTTTGAATCCGACGGGATGAAAAAGTACATGCGCGACTTGATCCCGGATCGTTTCGAGCACTTGATCGCCATGAACGCGTTGTACCGCCCCGGACCGATCGCGTACATTCCGAACTTTATCCGCCGTAAAAATGGATTGGAGGAAGTAACATATGATTTGCCTGAATTGGAAGAATATCTGGCTGATACTTATGGAATTACGGTCTACCAGGAGCAAGTAATGCTTTTGTCCCAAAAATTGGGGGGGTTTACAAAAGGACAAGCCGATACATTGCGTAAAGCGATGGGTAAGAAGCAGATCGAAACGCTGAACAAGATGAAGGGCGACTTCATGAAAGGCGGCGCTGAAAAAGGTCTGGATGCCAAAAAGCTGGAAAAAATCTGGACAGACTGGGAAGCGTTTGCATCTTATGCTTTTAACAAGTCACACTCGACTTGCTACGCCTTCGTTGCGTATCAAACTGCCTATCTGAAAGCACATTACACGGCGGAATATATGTCTGCGGTATTAACGAGCTCGCTGGGCAACATTGAAAAGATTACATTCTTCATGGAAGAATGTAAAGCGCAGGGATTGAAAGTGTTAGGTCCCGATATTAATGAGTCGGACAGGCAGTTTAATGCGAATAAGAAAAGTGAAATCCGCTTTGGATTAGCGGGTGTGAAAGGAAGTGGCGATGCGGCTGTGGAATCTATTATTGAAGAAAGGAACCAGAATGGACCGTTCAAGGATATTTTTGATTTTATGACACGGGTAAACCTGCGCACGGTCAATAAGAAAACCATTGAAAGTCTGGCCTATGCGGGTGGATTTGACTGTTTTCCTGAATATCACCGCGCCCAGTATTTTGCGACGGATGCTAATGATAACCTTACTTTTATTGAAAAACTGATCCGCTATGCCAACAAAGCGCAAGGCGGAGGCGTGGTCGATTTATTTAGTCATTCCGGTGGCGGTGCTGAAATTGCCAAACCGAAAGCTGCCGATATTGCGGCTTGGGATGATCTTGCTAAGTTGCGCTATGAGCAGGAAGTTGTAGGTTTTTACATTTCAGGGCACCCGCTGGACACATTCCGTGTGGAGCTGGATAATTTTTGTAACTGCACCGTTGATAAGGTGATGGAAATCGGCGAAAACGAAAAGGCGCCGAAGTATTTTGGAAAGGAAATTAATGTGGGGGGAATTGTTACGAGTGCACAGGAGCGCATGTCGCGGAATGGCAGCTTGTTTATGATCTTTAAAATTGAGGATTACCGGGGTTCCATGGAAATGCTTTTGGGAGGCGAGGATTATATCCGGTTCAAAAACTACTTGCAGGTTGGGCAGTTCCTTTATATTAAAGGCAAAGTGCAGAACCGCTGGAAACAGGAAGATCAGTTTGAGTTTAAGATTTCACAAATTCAGCTGCTAACGGAGATTCGTGAAAAGATGTGCCGGAAGATCCGAATAAACCTGACATTAGATCAGATCGATGCACAATTCATTTATTTATTAAACGAAACTTTTGGTAACCATCCGGGTGCATGTGCGGTGAATATGACGGTTGTGGATCCGGAAACGCATCTGGAAGTGGAAATGGTGTCGCGCGGTTACCGCGTTGCGCCATCGAATGAACTGTTCAAAGTGCTCAATGGATTTCATGGCGTAAAATTCTTTTTAAACTAACCTGCAGGCGATAGAATCAGGAACTTTTAGTTACTTATAATCCTTATTACATCAGATTTATAAAAAAACATTAGACATTTTTTCGACATGGGAAAAGCACTTGAAATTACCGATAGCACCTTTGAAGATCTCATCCAGGGAGATAAGCCAGTACTTGTAGACTTTTGGGCTGAATGGTGCGGTCCTTGTAAGATGATCGGGCCAGTTGTAGAACAGCTTGCTGGTGAGTACGAAGGAAAAGCGGTTATTGGTAAAATGGATGTGGATATGAATTCTTCGATACCAGCTAAATTCGGTATTCGCAGTATCCCAACATTAATGATCTTTAAAGGCGGACAATTAGTAGATAAAGTTGTAGGCGTTGTGCCAAAAACAACTTTGGAAGATAAATTAAATGCACAGATCGAAGCTACGGTATAGTAGTAAGCGGTTTGTAAAAAGACTAAAAGCTCCCAACCGGGAGCTTTTTTTGTGAGTATTGATTTGGCATGGTATATAATTGTATACCTTTGGGCTTACACTTTGCTCACACTATCAATGAAATATTCAGAGTTTCACCGCATTATACGGCGTAATGGCTGGTTGCTTGTACGAACGAGAGGCAGCCATTGTATTTACCGAAAAGGAGGCATTACTTATGCAGTGGCTAATCACGGTTCCAGAGAGATGGCGGAGCCTACGCGTTTGGCAGCGATTAAAGTTATGGGCTTAGACATACAAAAGAGATGAAAATCATTAAGGTGCTCATAGGGCGAAGTAAAGATTTCTACGGAGCGCATTCCGAGAATGTGAGAGGAATAAATGGCGGTGGGGAGACGATCGAGGATGTGAAAAAATCAGTATTGGAGTGTATTGAAATCATCAAAACATTTGACAATAAGAACATTCCCGCTGCTCTTAAAGGTGAGTATGAAATTGAATGGCGGCTGGATGTGGGTAGCTTTTTACAATATTATAAGGGCATTTTTAGTCAAACAGGCATCGCACGCTTGACTGGAATCAACGAGAAGCTCTTGAATCATTATGCCTCAGGCTTGAAAAAACCTCGTCCGGCACAGGCGAAAAAAATAGAAGCTGCACTGCATCAGTTGGGCAGCGAGCTTCTGGCGCTGAAATTGTAGTGATTGTAATTATTCGCTAATCTCAATCTCAAACTTCGCCTCAAACGTTTGTCCGGCGGGCAGTTTTAAAATTCCTTCTTTCGTTTCGAAATTCTGATCTGAATCGGCGGAGTCGGCGATGCCTAGCCAGGGTTCGATGCAGACGAAGTTGCCGCCGGGTTTGGCCCAGATGCCGAGATATGTGAAGTCGTCGTAATGTACGGTGATGACTTGTGGGGATTTGGTGCTGCGGAGACTTACTTGTTTGGAGACTAAATGTTTGAATATCAATGCGTCTTTGTCAAACAACTGTCTGTTTAGATGGAGAATGTTGGTATTTTCCAGGATTGGTTTGGTCGTGTTTCCTACCAGGCCGTCTTTTTCTAAAAGCCAGGTTGAATCATTTTCGACGGCGTAGAATTCAAGATAATAGTCTTCATAAGCTTCATCCTCGTGCATGGGACATTTGAATGCGGGATGTCCGCCTAGTGAGAATAGCATTTCATCCGTTCCGTGGTTGATCACCTCATGGTTGACAATAACCCGCTTTTCCAGCAAGCTGTAGGTGATGCGGAATTCGAATTCAAATGGGTAAATTTCTAATGTCTTTTTACTGAATTTAAGTCCGAATGTCAGGCTATTGTCAGTTTGGTTCACAAGCTTTACATCAGCATTGTTTCTGATAAATCCGTGACGCGGAACTGCGTATTGCTTGCCTTTATAATTTACAAAACCATTCTTGATCGCACCAATGGCGGGAAAAAGTACGGGAGCATAACTCGCCCAAACATCCGGGTTAGCATCCCATAAAAAATCTTTTCCGGTAATGGTGGACTGGATCTGGCAAAGTTCTGCACCTTTTTCCTGTACGGAAATTTTTAAGAAATGATTTTCGATTGAGTGATTCATATGTTGCTATCGTTCAAAACTGATAAAATTACGGCGCAAGCCTCACGGATCTGAGCTTCTGTAATGGTAAGCGGCGGCGCGATGCGCATGGCGTTATCACAAAACAAAAACCAGTCGGTAACCACGCCTCGTTCGATGCAGCGATCAATGGTGTCCTTCAATTTAGGAAAAGATTCCATTTCTGCCGCGAGCATTAAGCCCCTTCCTCTCACCTCCTTAATTGCCGGATGGACTAACAATGATTTGAAAAGGTCGCCTTTTTCAATGGCAGCCACTGGTAAATCTTCATCTAATGTAACCTGCAATGCCGCAAGCGAAGACGCGCAGCTTACCGGATGCCCGCCAAATGTGGTAATATGGCCAAGAATTGGATTGTTTTTGAAAACTTCCATAATGTTCTGAGAAGCCATAAACGCGCCGATAGGCATGCCGCCACCCATCCCTTTTGCGCTGAGCAGCATATCCGGATAAGCTCCAAATTGCTCAAATGCCCAGAATGAGCCCGTACGGCCATATCCCGTTTGAATTTCGTCAAAGATCAGAAGCGCACCTGTCTCATTGCACTTGTTCCGTAATGCCGGGAAATATTCGGAATATGGTACGCGTACACCTGACTCACCGCCAATAATCTCAATAATAACCGCGGCAGTTTTTTCCGTTATTTTTTCAATATCGGGCAGAAATCCATGCTGAATGTGGGTGACACCAGGCAGTAAGGGACGAAAGTTTCGTTTGAAAAATTCAGCTCCGGCAAGGCTCAATGCACCTTGCGTAGCTCCGTGGTAAGCATTGAAACAAGACACAAATTCGTTGCGTCCGGTAAAACGTTTCGCGAGTTTCATCGCGCCTTCGACCGCTTCCGTTCCCGAATTTGTAAAATACACATTATCAATCAAGCCATAGGGCGATGGATATTCGCTTTCCACTTTCAATGTTTGAGTAAGCGCTTTGGCAAGTTGCACTTGCGTGCTTTGTACATATTCACCGTACACAAGCAAATGCATATGCTTTTCAAGTTGCTCATACACAGCCGCGAGCACTTTGGGATGTCTGTGCCCAACATTACTAACTGCAATCCCGGAGATCAGATCCATGTAGCGTTTGCCATCCGGACCATACATATAAACACCTTCCGCTTTCTCAATTTCAAGTGCAAGCGGGTAATCGGAAGTTTGAGCTAAGTGGTCAAAAAAATGTTGGCGGTGGGATATGTGCATTCTAAATGTTAAATACTTTTGAAAAGTATTTTATTATTTAAATTTATAAAACTTCATTTACTTTTCGAAGAAGGCCGCGCTTCCGCCAACCCAGGTGAAATCCTTATTGTAACGAACGCCGATCATTTCTCCACGGCTAAGCCTGCTCAAAGCAACAAACAATTCGGGTTTTTCAGCATTGTCATTCCAACCGTACATCATGCGAACTTCACATTTTACTAACCCATCCGGCGCCTGAATGACGGGCTCGTAGGTTACTTTGCGCTGTAAAATATAGTTTTCCGGATCTGGTAATGCAGTCAAATTGGCTTTTGTAATGTGCAACTGCACGCCTGCGCCTGCAAATGAAAAGAGTGGTTTCAAAACGAAATTTTCCAGATCTGCCGGAAAGTTACCTTGATAGTCGCTGACAAATCGCGTTTCTGGGATGTACTCGCTTTTAAGGAAGGGGAGTGAAAATTTGCTGATCCGAAAAAACCAGTTAGGATGGCCCACCCAGCTTACATCCACATCGTCTGTTAAATGATAGCTGGTTTGCAGGTCGGGATAGTTAAGTAAATCATCGAATATCAGGCGGTTGTAGATTCTTTTCACCTGAATTTTTCTGCCATTCTCTTCGTAAAAAAGATTTTTTCCTTCCTTAATGAGTTTGGTATAACAAACAGCTTTCACACCCAGCATTGCTTCTGTCACTGCAAAATCAACGCGCGTTTTTTGCTTCTCCGGAAATATTTCTAGCAGGATAACATGCTCAGTATCTTCACCGGCCAGGATTAAATGCTTCAATTTTTCAACGTACGCTTCATAGGAACCGGCCCCGAAGCTGTAACCAAAGTTCTCAGGGATTTCGAAATGCATTTTGAAGTTTTCCGACAAATAAGCCTGATAACCGAATAAGGAAGGAAATCCTTGTAATTCAATCAATTGCGGGATCAGATTGCCAGCTTCGTCTTTGCAAACCGCGAAGTCAATTGCCAGGAAGGATGTGTGGGCATTCTCATTCGGAACGGATTGATCTGCCGGAACGGCCCGTTGTGTTTGACTTACAAATTGCGCAGAACGCAATGTTTCAATGATCTGCTCTGAGGCAATGTTGATTTTTTCAAATAACTCCTTCGGAACAAAAATCGGCGTTTCGGCAACACGAAAATCAAGCTGACCGGGAAAGTCGGCTTCAAATGATTTTACAAATGCCTCGTATTTACCAGTTGTAAATGATTCATTAAATGCTTCGCGGGCTTGCTTATGCATAGGCGGGCAGAAAAGATTTGTTCAGAGCATTTTTAAGAAAAGCGGGAATGATAACCGATTCGGTCATCATAATCTTGTCCGGATCATTCAAATGCGCGATCATTTCATTGTATTTGGCCTCGCCGTGATTTGCGATAATGCTGGTCTTTTTGTCTTCACGTAAAAAATAGCGCAGCATGCCCTCTGCATCTGCCTCCGGATGAAACTGCGTTCCCACAATTTCTTTAGAAAATCGGATCGCCATGACAGCACGTTCGAGCGGAACATGCGGCCGGATCTTTTCGAGACAAAGCAGCTTGGCGCCCAAATCATCGAAAGCGAATTGATTTGGTTGGGTAACCTGATAATCACGGGAGTCAACGATCCAAAACGGATCTGCCAGCGCAGCGAGAAGGGAATCTTTATGTCCCGCCGCAGTTTTGTAAACGGGAAATGTCCCAAATGAAGTTTTCCGTCTTTTGCTCACACTCGCCAATTGCCAGTGAATGCTGGCCATTTGAAATGAATGGCAAATTAAGAAAAGATGTTTTTTGATCTTGTTATGTCTGCTGGCGTTGAATTGCAGCATTTGATCCAGAAAACTAAAAAATTTCTTCTCCCAGGCCGCGCCCACCGGGGAAGGATTTCCGGGTCCGCCGGTTGAAATGTATGCATCGAAATCCATTCCCGGAATTTCCAATTTCTGTCTGACATCAAAAACCGTGTAGGCAACCTCCACAGATTCCCGTTCACCAAATGCAGTTATAATTTTCTTAATACAACGCATTCCTTCGTTTTCGAAGCCATCGTACATGTCCAGAATGGCAATCCGGAAATGTTTTTTGTTATCGTTCATCTTCAAGGGCTGCTTGCTTAGTGTCAGCCGTTAACATTATTTTTAATAAATAGGGTAAATATGGTTAACAACCTGACGGACTATTAGTTCGCACAAAATTGAAATCAAGCTAATCCAGGCCGATTCTGGTTTCGGAAACGATATAATCCACCACTGCATTCATACTTCCGGTTTCTTCGAAAACAGCCAGTTGCCTGTCGGCTCCGGTTCCCATAGCCATGATTTGATGAATGTATTCGATCTCTTTCCGGCTCCCTAACTCGTCTATCACATCTTCTATAAATTCCAGAAGCTCAACAACCAGCACATTATATTCAACCTCTTCCTGTTTGCCGAAATCGATGAGCTTGCCATGAATTCCATAACGCGCCGCCCTCCATTTGTTTTCATTGATCAGCATGCGGTGATAAGGCCTGAACGTCAGGTTCATGCGGTGCAGCTTGTGGATTTTGGCAACGAGGGCTTGCATAATGGCGGCCAGGCAAATGGTCTCGTCCGTGCGCATAGGCACATCACACATGCGGAATTCAATGGTGTCAAAAAAAGGATGGACGCGAATGTCCCACCAGATTTTCTTGCCATTATCAATGCATTTCGTTTTGATCAGCAGATTGACATATTCATCATATTCCGCTGCACTGGAGAAGGAATCCGGAATTCCGGTCCGTGGAAATTTATCAAAAACTTTCGACCTGTAAGATTTAAAACCCGTGTTACGGCCGCACCAAAAGGGCGAATTCGTTGATAATGCATAAATGTGCGGCAGAAAATATCTCACCGCATTCATGATCTGAATGGCTTCGTCCCGGTTTTCGATGCCAACGTGCACGTGCAACCCGAATATCAGGTTGCCGCGTGCCACGTCGCGCATTTCGTCGATAATCTCGTCATAACGCGGGTCGGGTGTGATGAGCTGTTCAACCCAGTCTGCGAACGGATGTGTTCCGGCTGCGGCGACTTGCAAGTTTTGTTTATCGGCCAGGTCCAGGATCATTTTCCGCAGATAGGTAACTTCTTCACGGGCTTCCTGAATATTATGACAAATATTGGTGCCCACTTCCACAACGGCCTGGTGCATCTCGGCTTTCACACGCTCTTTGAGCGTGATCTTTCCATCCTCAACAAGCTTCGACATATGTGACCGCAGGTTCCTGGTTACAGGATCAATGGTCTGAAATTCTTCCTCAATTCCCAGCGTGAAAGTGGCCATAGAGCGTGCGTATGCGGATGGATTAAGATTTTTTCAGTTTAGAATTAGCCGCAGGCGCTTTGGTAGCAGCTGCTTTTTTGGTAGGGATTTTTGGTGTCGGCTCGCTCGGCACGGGCTGGTTGCCCTTATCTTCCACCAGTTTCGGTAATTTTTTAGGTGTAACCGTCTTAACCTTTACTTCTTTGGCGGAAGCCGGAGTTGCTATGGGCTGTTCTGCGGATTCAACAACATTGACCGGAGTAATGTCAGCAGAAGCGCCAGTTTTTGCCGAAATGCCTATTGAGTCTTTTACAAATGTTCCCCAAGTCAGGTTGGTTTGACCAGGAACATGTGCTTTGGCTTTCTCGATGGCCAGATTTGCGGCAGCTTCCACAACCCATTCAAAATTGTCGCGGCCTACGGAATAAATGTCTGCATCTGGCGCAGGATTGCAAAAATCAATGGCGATAGGAATGCCGTCCCGCACTGCAAATTCCACCGTATTGAAATCGTAACCCAATGCGATATTCAATTTCAATGTATAGTCTTTTATTGTTTCCAAAAGTTTTTCGCCTTCTTCGCCAGTTGCCTTCATTTCGGCTGCATAGCGCAAGTGATGCGGGTTTCTTGGCTCGTAAGGCATGATCAGCACGTCTTTCTGACCTATGCAATAGCAGCGGAAATAATCCGTAAACTCTATTTCTTCCTGCAACATCATGACCAGCTGACCGGTTTCCTCATGCTTATGCCACATATCGTGCGGATTAACCACTTTATAAACGCTTTTCCATCCTCCGCCGTCGTGTGGTTTCATATAGGCCGGAAAGCCAATGTATTGAAATATTTCTTCCCAGGCCATTGGAAATGCGAGGTTACGGAAAGATGTTTCAGATGTATTTTCCGGACGTTCTTTTGAAGGGATCAGCACCGTTTTTGGAACCGGAACACCTATTTTTTCGGCCAGTGCATTATTGAAAAACTTTTCATCCGCACTCCACCAAAAAGGATTATTAATGACTGCCGTGCCTGATAATGCGGCATTTTTCAAATATGCACGATAAAAAGGCACATCCTGAGAGATCCGGTCAATGATCACCGCGTACTCCGTTGGATCGGCCTGAACTACTTTGTCAATCGTCACGGCTTCTGCGATGAAACCGCTGTCTTTGCTATTTACTCTTTCAATAAATGCGTTTGGAAAAGTGTTTTCCATTCCAAACAAAATTCCAATTTTCTTCATATCCGGTTTTTTGTTTTGTTGTTACATGATACGCGACAGGTAATCCGTGAACATTTTGTTCCACAGCGGCCAGTCGTGTTTTTCCCACCCTCTAATATCGAGCCAATGTTCTATTCCCTGGTCATTGAGGATTTTGGACATCTTTAAATTACTATCCAGGCAAATATCCCAATCCGAGGTGCCCAAAACGATTTTCATGTGGCCATAGCGCCAGCCCTGTTCATTAGGCATGAAATCGACGGGGTTATTAAAGTAAACAGTGTCGTCGTAAAACCCGTCGGTGAAGCTGCGGATGTCGAATGCGCCGCTCATGCTAATCATATAGGCCACCTGATCGGGATGTTTGAATGCAAAATTGGCCGCGTGAAACCCTCCAAAGCTGCATCCGGCTACGCCGATTCTGCCCACATTACATTCATTTCTTATATAGGGCACGAGTTCATGATGCAGAAATTTGTCATACTGAATGTGGTTCAGTACCCTGTATTGTGGATTCAGATGTTTGGCATACCAGGAGTCTGCATCGATGGAATCTACACAGTATATCTTATATTTTCCTGATTCTACCAATGGTCTTACAGCTTCAATCAGGCCCATGTCTTTGGCCTGGTAATATCGTCCCAATGTGGTCGGGAAGAGCAGGAGCGGATAGCCCCAGTTTCCGTAGACGAGCATGTCCACATTTCTGTCCAGGTGATGCGAATAATAGGTGATATGCTTCTCTTCCAAAAGGATCTTATTTATTTAAAAGCATTGATATTGAAATATACAAAACAAATTAACGGAACCAAATTATAGGCATTTATTAACTTGCAGCCATATATGACAACGATTTCAACCCAGCCAATTTGAGTTTCGCTACTGATCCTGTTCAATCCATTACTAAAAATGTGTTTTCTGTCTCTCTGGAAAGAGAGGTCGTGGTCACTATTCTGCTGCCAAAAGATTTCGGGCCGTCCCAAGCTTATCCGCTGATTTTGTTTAATGACGGCCAGGATTTCGAAGGGTTGGGATTGGCGCAGACCCTGGCGGATTTGCAATCAAGTAGGGAGATCGATCCGGTGCTAATAGTAGGCATTCACGCCAATGATAACCGCATTTACGAATATGGCGTCGCAGCTGAGGCAGATTATGCAGGACGCGGAAACAGGGCAGAGGCCACTTCCAGGTTTGTAGTGCAGGAACTGATCCCACATTTAAATGAAGCTTATAATGTTGTGAAGGAACGCATTACATATGCGGGATTTTCATTGGGCGGTTTAATGGCGATGGACATAGTTTGGAACAATCCGCAGATATTCTCCAAAGCGGGCATATTTTCCGGTGCACTCTGGTGGCGAAAACGAGCGCTCCACGATGATTATAACGATTCCGACCGCATCATGCACGCGCAGCTGCGCAATGCTGAAACCAAACCGGACCTCAAATTTTGGTTTCAATGCGGTTCCCTGGATGAATACGACGATCGTGATGGCGACGGCGTCATTGATTCGATCCAGGATACGCTGGAATGCATTGCCGAATTAGAACGGAAAGGTTACGCCTGGAACCGTGATGTATTTTACAAAGAAATTGCCTTCGGCGAGCATAATCTTAAAACCTGGTCCGAAGCGCTTCCTGACTTTTTGAGATGGGTTTCGCAAGAAAACTGATGAAAATTTGACGGAAGCAGAAAATTAGAATTTTGCTAAAAATGCCATCGTGTCAACGGCGTCTGCATAATCATACAATCCCGGTTCCTGCGTTTTCCCGAATGGGATCAGCGCCGGAAGGTCAATCTCAGCATTTGTAACCACACATTGTATCTTCTCTGCCTGTTCCTTTAATGGTTCTTCAATGTCCGAAAGTGATTCATATGTTTCGTAATGCAGCACACTGATCGCAGAAACCAGCGCTTTGCTTTCTGTCAGCAGCAGAAAGCCGTTATCATAATGCGGCACCCGGTTTACCAGGAAGATCGACTTGTTGTACTCATAATTGTTAAAGTATTTATGGTGATGCAAATACGTCTTGTCCAGGTCCTGAATGGATTCGTAAAACTTGGTAAAATCATATCCGGCCGGAACAAAAAGCTTGGATACATTGCGGCATCCCAAGCCAAAATATTGTAATGCATCACGCCCAAGCGCCGCCAGTTCTTCCGTACTTTCATTGCCTGTCAACACGGCCACCGATGTTCGGTTTCTGCGGATAATGTTGGGTTTTTTAGCAAAATAATAATGGAAATAACGCGCAGTATTGTCGCTTCCCGTGGCAATATACGCGTCGGCATCGTTCAGGCGCTCGACAAACTGAATCTGATCTTTTAAACCTGGTTCGATATCAACAAGCGTATCCAATAATGCATGGATGAGCATATGGTCGTCTGAGCTCGGTTTGGCCATTAATATATGTCCGCTGATGATGACGGATAATGCGTCGTGAAATCCCACCGCTGGAATGTTCCCGGCCATTACAACGCCTATTTTTTGAGATGATCCTGCCTCGGGATATTGCGCTGCCCACGCATTCAGCTTGTCCGGATTTAAAAATTGATGGGCAATAGCATTCAGCGACCTCGCTACGTTTTCGGGAGTAAACCAGTTGTTCTTGCTGTTGGCCCGGGCGATCCATTCTTCGGTTACCGGTTCATTTTGAGGGTTTGTGATGAATTTTCCAAGATTTATAAATGCATTGATCCGCTGGGCTCTCGATATCATTCTGACTGAACGCTGAAAAGTGAAATTAGGTATTCGTTTTTATTTTTCTGATTGTTGGGAAACTATAAATAGTTATATTTGTTACTCTAAACAGAAGAAATAGCAACAAATATAAACAATCCGGCGATATGGCTATAATGATAACCGATGAATGCATAAATTGTGGGGCGTGCGAGCCAGAGTGCCCTAATACAGCAATTTATGAAGGAGGTGTTGAGTGGACCTGGGGAGATGGGACAAGTCTGGACGAGGTGGATTTCGGCGATGGAACCATCGTAAGCGGTAAGGAAAAACAATCACCGGTTTCTGACGAATTCTATTATATAGTTACAGATAAATGTACCGAATGTGTAGGTTTCCATGAAGAGCCTCAATGTGCAGCGGTTTGTCCTGTCGATTGCTGCGTTCCGGATCCTGACAATGAAGAGGAACAAGATACATTACTTGCTAAAAAAGCATGGATGCACGGTGAATAAAGCCTGCTGACCAAATAAGATTTTGAAGCCCCGCCCACATCGGGGCTTTTTTTGTGCCCTAACCAAATCAAAATGGCATTTTAGTCATAATCAGCTCCAATGTATCTGACGTAACTTAATTTATAAAATTCTGTATATCGATAGTTTTACAAAATTTAAATATTTATCCAAAAATTGTAAAACCACCGATTTTATGTTCATAAAACAATAAAATAGATGATAAAAAAATGATAATTGTGTTTTTTTGGATAAATTTTGCCTCAGTTATTTGATTAATACAATTTATATATAATATTTGATTCATCAATCGAGCCGGATAGTGATATTAACTTAAACAGAATATAATTATGAAAAAAGTCTATTGTACAGTATTATCTTTGATGATCTCATTTTTGGGTTTTGCGAAGGCAAATGAAGACAAGAAAGCAGCCAAAGCTGATACATTAATGGTAACCGAGGCGAAGGATGAAGATGAAGCGAAAGGCGCGTTTGCGTTTTCGGGTTATCTGGATTCCTATTACATGGCCAATTTCAACAAACCCGCGTCACGCTCTAACATGGGAGGCAGCAATGCACGGGTTTTTGATCAGCGTTCCGGTCAGTTCTCTTTGGGATTGGTACAAACAAAAGTGGCTTACACCAATGCAAAATCGGAAGCAGTTGTCGACCTGACATTCGGTCCTAATGCAAACATGGGTAACTATGGAAACGCATTGTTCAGCACTGCACTTGCTATCAAGCAGGCTTATTTCACCTACAAATTCACAGACAAGTTTTCGATGACTGCCGGACAATTCGGAACAAACATCGGATATGAAGTGATCGACGCACCGGCCAACTTCAACTATTCTCTCTCAAA
The DNA here is from genome assembly GCF_021502655.1 of Dyadobacter sp. CY347. Taxonomy (GTDB): domain Bacteria; phylum Bacteroidota; class Bacteroidia; order Cytophagales; family Spirosomataceae; genus Dyadobacter. The sequence goes on along the minus strand of NZ_JAKFFT010000009.1, from coordinate 271,665 downwards.
CTTATTTAACAACGGCCCATTCTACCACGCAGGTCTGAAAGCAACTTATGCTTTTTCTGATAAGGCATCCCTTATGGTGGGTGTTATCAATAATGTTGATGGACTAGGCGATAACAACCGGAAAAAAGGGATTATCAGCCAACTTTACTTCCAGCCTGTCGCAAACTGGAACGTATATGTAAACTATATCGGAAGCAACGAGGCTAACCCGGACACAGTTACATTCAAAGAGCCATCTGCTTTTTACCAGGTTTTTGACCTTACCACAAGTTTCCAGATCACTGAGAAGTTCTTACTTGGCTTAAATGCTGCATACGGAAGCCAAAAAGGAGATTATCAGGGATTCGGCGGACCTGCTGACACGGAAACATGGGGCGGTGTAGCGGTTTACGCAAACACAGCATTGACGGACAACTTCGCAATCGGAGCGCGTTATGAGTATTTCAACAATGACAGCGGTGTCAGAGGTTTGCTTACACCTGCCGGCATGGGAACGAGTGTAAATTCAATAACACTAACGGGTAACATCAGCCTTGCAGACGGACACATTCTTGTAAAACCTGAATTCCGCCTTGATTCATATCCAAAAATAAGCGGCGCGACAGAAGCACAGCAATTTGAAGACAAAAATGGCGAGTTTACCAAAAACAGCCAGACTACATTCGGACTTGCATTCATTTACAAATTCTAATTTCAATCACATACCTTCTTAATCTACCCATAATAACAATTTACTAAAATGGAAAAACGTAATTTCATTCCGCTGATTATCCTGCTGACAATCAGCATTCTCGGTGCCTTCATTCCTAACGTTCCGACTCAGATCGTTACTGAGGGGATCAACTCCGGTGACACAGCATGGTTACTTGTGTCTGCTGCGCTTGTATTGCTTATGACGCCTGGTCTGGCTTACTTCTACGGCGGAATGGTGAATAACAAAAACGTGATTTCGACAATGCTTCAAAGCTTCATCGCAATGGGCGTTATCAGTGTCCTTTGGGTTGTGGTCGGTTTCAGCTTGGCATTTGGTGATGACATTGGCGGATTTATCGGTAACCCAATGACGCACTTTATGTTCAAAGGCGTTTTGGACGGTCCGGTTTGGGGAACGATTCCTTTCGCCTTGTTCGCTATGTTCCAGATGAAATTCGCGGTGATCACACCTGCGCTGGTAACTGGTTCAATGGCTGAGCGCGTTAACTTCCGTTCTTACGTGTTGTTTATCATCTTGTTCTGTATCTTCATTTATTCTCCATTGGCGCACATGACCTGGCATGCGGATGGCATCCTTTTCAAAATGGGTGTGCTTGACTTTGCGGGTGGAACTGTTGTTCACATGTCTGCTGGCTGGGCTGCTTTGGCTGGCGCGCTTTACCTGAAAAGACGTAAGTCACTGTTGGAAGATCATGTTTTGCCTCCTGCTAACATTCCTTTTGTTCTTTTGGGAACAGGTTTACTTTGGTTCGGCTGGTTTGGTTTCAATGCTGGTTCTGCACTTTCCGCTTCTCCTTTGGCAGTTTCCGCTTTCGCTACTACAAATACTGCTGCTGGTGCCGCTGGTCTTTCATGGGTTTTGTTTGATGTTGCAAGAGGTAAAAAAGTGTCGGCACTTGGTTTCTGTATCGGTGCGGTTGTAGGTCTTGTGGCTATCACGCCTGCTGCTGGTTTCGTAACGGTTCCTGCTTCTCTTTTCATCGGAACAATTGCCGCTGTGATCAGTAACTATGTCGCTCACCTGCGCACCCGTTCTACATTGGATGATACATTGGACGTGTTTCCTTGCCACGGTGTAGGCGGTATGGTTGGTATGCTTATGACTGGTGTGTTCGCTACAAGCGGTGTTAACTCACTGGTAACTGATCAAGGTCTTGCTTTTGGTGAAACAACATTGTTCATTAACCACGTGATTGCGCTGGTAGGTGTATCAGTATTCGCATTCGGAGGTTCATTGCTATTGCTTAAAATCACGGATCTGATCTTGCCGCTACGTGTATCTGAATCAGATGAAAAAGCTGGATTGGATGTTAGTCAGCACGATGAGTTTCTTGTAGAAGCGTAATTTTTCTCAACGGTTATAAACATAAAGTCCGCCCAGGGTAAAACCAGGGCGGACTTTTTTGTATCTTAAAACTCAATAAAAAAATCAGATCATTAAAGGCGCAAGCTCCTCTGCTTCGGTTACTTCCATCAAGCCCAGCGCATTGATCTCGCTATAACGGACCGCCTTGGTTTCATTGATCAATAAAGGGTCATACTTAACAGCCACACGGACATAATTGTCTGTAAAACCAAGCATCTGACCGTTCTGTATCTCATCTTCAAACAGCACAAGGCTTTGTTTGTCAATTTGTTGCTCGTAAAAGAATCGTTTTTTCTTTTCTGACAGGATATGCAGCATTTTGGAGCGATCCGCCCTTACATTTTTAGCTACAACCGGCCTGATGTTCAAAGCGGCCGTGTTTTCCCTTTCAGAATAAGTGAATACATGCAGGTAGGAAACATCCAGCTCGTTCAGGAACTGGTAACTTTCTTCGAATAACTGCTGCGTTTCACCCGGATGGCCCACAATAACGTCTACGCCAATGCAGCATTCGGGCATCAGCGATTTGATCTTCGCAACCCGCTCTGCATAAAGCTCGCGTTTGTAACGACGCTTCATCAAGCCCAAAACGGTGTTGGAGCCCGATTGCAGCGGAATGTGAAAATGATGCGCAAATCGCTTCGACCCGGCAACAAATTCAATGATCTCGTCGGTAAGCAGGTTTGGTTCAATCGACGATATGCGGAATCGTAAAATGCCTTCCACTTCATCCAATGCTTTTACCAGATCCAGAAATGTCTCTTTCCGCTCGCCATTTTGTAAACCAAAATCACCAATGTTGACACCTGTTAAAACAATTTCCTTCACATCTCTGGCAGCAATGTCGCGGGCAGCGTTTACAATGTTCGCGATACTGTCCGAACGGCTCTTGCCTCTCGCCAATGGAATGGTGCAGTAGGAGCAAGGGTAATCGCAGCCATCCTGCACTTTCAGGAAAGTGCGGGTTCTGTCATTTAATGAATATGAGGTGTGATATTCGATGGCGTGGTCAATGGTGGAAGCCATCACTTGCGCAGGCTGACCAAGGGGAGTTTTCTCAAATGTATCGATCAGCTCCACCAAACGGAATTTTTCAGCTGCGCCCAAGACTGCGTCCACACCCGGGATTTCCGAGATTTCCTTGGGTTTCAATTGCGCATAGCAGCCGATAATGGCCACGTAACCATCCGCATTGATCTTTTGCGCCTCCCTTACGATCTTGCGGCATTTCTTATCCGCATTTTCGGTAACAGAGCACGTGTTAATGATAAAAATATCAGGTGTTTCGTTAAACTCAACCTTAGTATATCCCTTCTGCTCAAACATGCGGCCTATGGACGATGTTTCGGAATAATTCAGTTTACAGCCTAATGTATAGAAAGCGACTTTTTTCATTGTTTTCAAATATTCTGCAAAATTACACCTTTTAGGCTCAACGCTTTAAATAATCGTTGAAAGAAGACTGTAAATATGCTTTACCCAAATTTTCTTCTTCCGGCGTCAACGCTCCCGATTTCTCGGTAATGTTGCCGCCAATGTTGTCCCGCACCAAAAATCCGCCTGGTTTCATCCAGCCTAAACCATTATTAAAGGCGAAATAGGCAAATGGCGTCCGGTTTTTACCAAATATATCATTGCTCCAGTTAAATGAACCCGAAGACATACGCAACTGGTTCAATAATGTGGCTGCCAGATCTGTCTGCGAGCAGAGCGAATCGACACGAGCGCTTGGTTTTTCAAGCGCCCCGCCCAGCCAGAGCATAGGAATGTGGAATTCGGCAGGTTTTGATTTGTCCGTTTCCGGAAGCGGATGGCCATGATCTGCGATAATGATTACCAATGTATTGTCCCACCAGGATTTGGTTTTCGCTTTTTTGATAAAATCACCGATCGAAGCATCCGTATAATGATGTGCATTTAAAAACAAATGCTCCGGATCATTGCCCTGAATGGCTGTTGCAACGGGCACCTCAAACGGCTCATGGCTGCTTAATGTAAAAAGTGTTGAGAAAAATGGTTGTTTTTGCTTATCCAGGTCACTCAGTAACCGGTTCAAAACAATGTGGTCGTGCGCGCCCCATTTGGAATTCATATCTTTTTGATCAAAATCATTTTTGTCAATGATCCGGTCAAACTCCTGTTGTAAAAAATAGGATTTCATATTGGCAAATTCAGTTTCCCCTCCGTAATAAAAGGAAGTGGACCAGCCGTTTTTATGGAATATTTTGGGCAAAGACGGGAGCGTTGCTGTCTTCTTAGGAATCTTAATAATCGAAGCAGTCGGTTGTGCCGGATAGCCGCTCAATATCGCGACCATTCCCTTATCACTCCGGTTTCCACTCGCATACATTTGTGTAAAAAGTAAACCTTCCTTTGCAAGCTGATCAAACTCAGGCGTCACGTTTTTGACACCATTCAAGCTGCCTACCACTTTGGCTGTAAGGCTTTCCCAGATAATAACCACTACATTAATCTTTCCTTCCTTAACAATCTTTTCCGCTGTGCTGTCGGGCTGATAAAGTGCCTTAACCATCTCGTCAGCCTGCTTCTCTTCGAAATATTTAAATGGGTTTTTCTTTTCGTAAGTCGAATTGATCAGCGAACTCATGTAATTCCAGGGAACATTCACAGCTGCATAATTGGCAAAACTTTTATCACTGAAAAACACGGCGCTTTCATTCATTGGCGCAAGTTGCAGGCCGCCGCGGATGGGGATGATCAGGCTGGCAGTCAAAACAAGAAAAACCGGAATGGTATAAACGAAACCAGTTTTCTGGAATGCAGATGTGCTTCGCTTTATAATTATTTCCAACAGTTTCCAGACCAACACAAAGAGCACCACAAATAACATCAGAAGCGGGACTACCGGCGCGGCACCCATGGACGCGAAGGCTTCTTTGGGTGTTTTTAAGTAATGTAATGATGTCCCGTCAATGCGAAATCCCCACGCCCGGAACAATTCCAGGTCGGTAACAACCAGCAAAACAATTGCAAATGAGACGATGAAACTGTATATAGACAGTGTTTTAGAAAACCAACGCCAATTTTTGGCCGTGAATATGATCAGTAATGTGGGAATCAGGAGGATGTAGCCGGCAAAGGAAATGTCCATTTGTAATCCATGCGTGGAACTGCTAACCCAAAGAGAAGGAGGCAGTTCCAGTGTTTTTTTATAATGGTAAGCAAGGAATATGATCCGGAAAAACTGGAAAAGGATGATCCAGGTGATCCCGTAAAGGGCAATAAATTCTAATCTTTTGCGCATTGTGTCAGAGAGAATTTGCAAAGTTCTGAAAATTGCGCCAACCTGCCGTATGTAATCAGGTTAAATATGAAAATGTCGCCCATAATTGTTGTTCGTACTTTTAAATAAATAATTTTGGGCAGAAATAATATAAATCAAGATATAAAATGACTTTTCGTTCCAAAGCTTTTGAGATTGCTCAAGGCCGGGTTGCTCCCTCACTTACTCCTCCATCAGAAAAAATTACCGACTTGTATGGTAGTAACACTTTCAGCGATGATGTAATGAAAACATTGCTCTCCGCTGAGGCTTACACCAAGATTTCCAACGCAATACGCTCCGGCTCGACTATCGACCGGGAAGTTGCAGACGAAGTTTCAGCGGCAATGAAATCCTGGGCAGTTTCCAAAGGAGCGACGCATTACACGCACTGGTTCCAGCCACTGACCGGAACCACGGCAGAAAAGCACGATTCATTTTTTGACCTGACAATGGACGGAAAAGCCGTCGAAAAATTCAAAGGGAGCGCATTGGTGCAGCAGGAGCCGGATGCGTCGTCGTTCCCCAGCGGCGGCTTGCGGGCAACATTCGAAGCGCGCGGTTACACAGGCTGGGACCCAAGCTCTCCGGCGTTCTTGATGGACAATGGGGCGGGAGGGAAGACCTTATGCATTCCGTCTGTTTTCATTTCATACACAGGCGAAGCGCTGGATTATAAGGCACCATTGCTCAAATCGCTGGTTATGCTGGATAAAGCGGCCACTTCGGTTTGCCAGTTTTTCAATCGTGATGTTGATAAAGTAACACCCACGTTAGGCATCGAGCAGGAATATTTTTTAGTTGATAAAGCCCTTTACTATGCTCGTCCCGACCTGCTAATGGCCGGTAGGACCGTTTTTGGACACAGCCCCGCGCGCGGCCAGCAGCTGGACGACCATTACTTTGGTTCCATATCCCCGCGCGTAAATGCATTCATGGTGGATTTTGAATTCGAAGCATTGAAACTGGGCATTCCTGTGCGGACACGCCACAACGAAGTCGCGCCCGGTCAGTTCGAATGTGCACCGACATTCGAAGAAGTTAATCTCGCCATTGACCACAATGCATTATTGATGGATTTAATGCAGAAAGTGGGAGACAGACACAATTTCCAGGTTCTTTTTCATGAAAAGCCTTTTGCTGGTATCAACGGAAGCGGAAAGCACAATAACTGGTCGCTCTCTACCGACACCGGCATTAACCTGCTTGCACCAACTTCCAAGCCAAAAGAGAACCTACGCTTCCTGACGTTCCTGATGAATGTTGTGAAGGCCGTTCACGATCATGCGGACTTACTTCGTGCATCCATTTCTTCTGCCGGTAATGAGCACAGATTGGGAGCTAACGAAGCACCACCGTCGATTGTATCCGTTTTCCTGGGCAATGAGCTGACCAATATGCTTGAAGAGTTGGTTAATAAGGGCGAGATTACGCTGGAAAAAGGGGAGAATTTTTATTACAAACTCGGCATAACCCGCATTCCGAATTTGCAGCGCGATAACACGGACCGTAACCGCACTTCGCCATTCTGTTTTACAGGAAATAAATTTGAATATCGCGCAGTTGGAAGCTCGCAGAACAGCGCGTCGCCAATGATCGTTTTGAACACCATTGTTGCCAACCAGCTGCTGGAATTTAAGAAAGAAATGGATGAGCGCCTCGCGGCAGGGGAAGAGAAAAAAGTAGCGACAGTGGAAATTCTAAAACGCTATTTTACCGAATCAAAAAACATTCTTTTTGAAGGAAACGGTTATTCTGAGGAATGGGTGGAGGAAGCTAAAAATCGTGGACTGACCAACATCCGTGAAACTTACGAGGCTTTGCACGCGTATAAAACAGAGCGTACCATTGCGGCATTTGAAAGAATGGGCGTGCTTACCTCGCGCGAATTGCATGCACGCTACGAAATTGAACTGGAAAATTATGTGAAGAAATTACAGATCGAATCCCGTGTCATCGGCGATCTTGCATTAAACCACATTGTTTCTACGGTTGTAAAATACCAGTTTAAACTTGCGCAAACGGCCCGGTCGCTGACAGACCTCGAAATGCTGGATGAAGCGGCGCCTATTAAGGAGATCATTAAGGATATTTCGACGCACATTGTCATCATTAAAAAGCTCGTGCATGAAATGACGGAGCAGCGAAAAACAGCCAACAACATTGATGATCTTTACGACAGGGCAAAAATGTACGGCTCAGAAGTGAAGGGTTTCTTTGAAGAGATCAGATATCACGTGGATAAACTGGAATTATTGATCGACGATGAAGACTGGCCTTTGGCAAAATACCGTGAAATGTTATTTTTGGAATAATTTTAAAGCAAACGCTTTATTTAACAAACTATCGAGACTATGAATCCGGGATTTGATCCAGAAGAAATTGAAGTGCTGAAACAAGAATGTAAGGCAGAGCGATCGAGCTTTATACATGTTGAAGACGAACTGGAAGAGGATGAAGAAGACAACAACGAACATGCGCATGTTCAGTTTGTTGGTTTTTATAAGGAAAAGGAAGTGATCTACGACGCGCTGATTTATACATTGAGATTGCACCATTCAACTCTTGTTTATGATGCAGCGCTGGAAAGGCTCAAAAAAGTGATGCCGAATTACGTTTCCCTCGACGAGCGCCCGGAAGATTACGTGGCGGACGACGAGCAAGACGAAGAAGCAGAATTGATGCTGACCGAATTCATCGAGGAAATCGAAGAAAATGAAGAAATCACGGTTCGCGAGCACGTTGAAACAGATGATAAATTCGATTACGGAATCGGGTTGGAAGTTGGTTTGAACAAAACGGAGATCAACGATAAAACGATCAACGATTTCATCATCCGCTTCAACGCCGGCCGCATTCAATTGGATCCGACGCTTTACTCATTCTCAGGAAGCGAAGAGCAGGATTGACCGAAGATCCAATTTTTTAAGCTTCCTGAAAACACAAAAAAACCACTTTTAAGGTGGTTTTTTTGTGTTACTATATTGTGAACCTGCGAATATTATAGCGCAGATTTAACAGTCTTAATGATACGCGCTGCCACTTTGTAAGGATCAGCAGCTGAGTTTGGACGACGATCTTCCAGGTATCCGCTCCATCCTTTTTGAGGAACCAAAACAGGGATACGGAGGGATGCACCACGGTCAGAAACACCGTAGCTGAAATCGTGGATAGAAGCAGTTTCGTGCTTTCCAGTCAAACGAAGGTGGTTATCAGCACCGTAAACTTCAATGTGTTCTTTCACAACCGGACGGAACGATTCGCAAACTTTATCGAAAACCTCTTTGCTGCCCGCAGTTCTCAAAGCTGAGTTTGAGAAGTTAGCATGCATTCCGCTTCCGTTCCAGTCAAGCTCGCCCAAAGGCTTGCAATGCCAGTTGATAGCAACACCATATTTTTCACCGATTCTTTCAAGCAGGTAACGGCCAAGCCAGATCTGGTCACCAGCTTCTTTCGCGCCTTTTGCGAAGATCTGGAATTCCCACTGTCCTGCTGCAACTTCTGCATTGATCCCTTCAACATTCAGACCTGCATCCAGACAAGCGTCCAGGTGCTCCTCAATGATCTCGCGACCGTAAGCGTTCTGAGCGCCTACTGAGCAATAATATGGTCCTTGTGGCGCAGGGTAGCCATTTGCCGGGAAGCCCAATGGCTTGTTTGTATCAATATCCCAAAGGAAATATTCCTGTTCAAAACCGAACCAGAAATCATTGTCATCATCTTCAATCGTCGCACGACCATTGGATACGTGAGCAGTTCCGTCTGCATTAAGCACTTCGCACATAACAAGATATGCATCTCTGCGCAATGGGTCCGGGCAAATGTAAACTGGTTTTAACAAACAGTCAGAAGAACCGCCAAGCGCCTGTTCAGTAGATGAACCATCAAATGACCAGTTGCTGCAATCTTCCAATTTTCCACTGAAATCGCTTTCAATTTTGGTTTTGCTACGTAAACTTTGGGTCGGCTTGTAGCCATCCAACCAAATATATTCCAGCTTGGATTTTGACATAATAGTACTAGATAAAGTGGTGACGAATTATTATAACGGCACAATATTAATGCAAAAATGTATTTCCAAAAAATAAAACCTAAGAAAAATTAACCATACACAGAATATTATTGGGTTTGTGGTAGTATTGTCAGTAAAAGATGTATTATTCTTATAAAACACTCAAAATCGTAATTAAATGGTTCGCGGAAATAATTTTGCAAAAAGTGCAATAGTGTGTTTCATTCAAATAAGTTTTGTGGTAAAATGTTGCGAAAATGCAAAAATTAGGTTTTTGACTATTCGTGGAATAATATAAGCCAACCAAGACGGTTTTGTCTCTGTCGGACGTAAATTTGAGCGTCATTTTGCTTATGTTCGACGGTTCTCTTATCTTATTAATTATTTAATCTCAAATGCACCTATTTTACCAGCCCGATTCGAAAATTTTTGAATTGGATGAAGAAGAGGCCAGGCACAGTTCCAAAGTGCTGCGGCTAGGCTCCGGCGACATTATATATGTGACCAATGGAAAAGGAACATTGCAGAAATGCGTTTTGAATGTTCAGGGAAAGAAGGTGGGTTACGCAGTTTTGGAATCTCAGCAAATCGAAAGACGCCCGTTTGCCGTAAATATGGTGATCGCGCCCACGCGCAAGGCCGAGCGCAACGAATGGATGGTGGAAAAGATGACGGAGATAGGCGTAGAGCGCATTGATTTTGTTATCACAGAACATACCAATACAGATACGATCAATCGCGTGGTAAACCTGACCCGGCTGAACCGGATCGCAGCTGCGGCGATGAAACAGTCTCAACAGCACTATCTGCCTATCATTACGGTGGGCAATCAATATGAGGCATTTGTTAAAGAAGCATCCGATTCTATAAAATTAATTGCCTATGTGCCAGATCATAATAAGGTTGAGCACGTTTTTAGTAAAGTAAAAAAAGGCCAGGGAACAACTTTATTAATAGGACCGGAGGGAGATTTTAGTGAGATGGAAGTTTCAATGGCGCTCGATCATGGCTTTTCAACAGTTTCACTCGGCCCGACCCGTTTGCGGACAGAAACCGCAGCAGTAGCTGGTTGCCACGCCATTAACCTGGCACAGAACATTTTATAAAAGCATTAGTTAGTATGAAACGATCAGTAGTGAGTTTTGGGAAATTTTTAGGGCTGGTCACATTTGTTCTAGTAAGCACCGCAACATTGGCGCAGTCATCATTGAAAATCGCGAAGCTAAAATACGGCGGCGGCGGGGATTGGTATGCAAACAAAACCTCCCTTCCTAACCTGATCAAATTCTGTAATACGGAACTGAAAATGAACATTAACCCCGCGGAAGACGTGGTGGAAGTGGGCAGCCCGGATATTTTTACTTATCCGTTTGTGCATATGACCGGCCATGGCAATGTTGTTTTCAGCGATGCCGAAGCCCAAAACCTCCGTAACTATATGTTATCCGGCGGTTTTCTGCACATTGACGACAATTATGGCCTGGACCAGTTTGTCAGAAGGGAAATGAAAAAGGTTTTTCCTGAGCTTTCTTTTGTGGAACTGCCTTTTGATCATCAGGTTTACCGGATCAAATATGTGTTTCCGGAAGGTTTGCCAAAGGTTCACGAGCACGATGGCAAGCAGCCGCAGGGTTACGGGCTCATCTGGCAAGGCCGGCTGGTTTGTTATTATAGTTATGAAACGGATCTGGGGAATGGCTGGGAAGATCAGAGCGTTTACAATGATCCTGAGGAAATGCGGAGAAAGGCTTTACAAATGGGCGCTAACCTGGTCAGCTATGCCTTTATGATTCTTTAAATTTCGCATCAGGCTATATAAAATAATTCCAAATTAGTTTTCTGAATTTCGGTTTTGTAAGCGCTTAGCCTTACTTTTGTACAAAGTTTAAAATAATATCATTTCATCTCGTTCCATGTATATAGTCCTTATCGTTTTTGTTGTACATTGGTATTTGTCCCTATTCTGTCAAACCTTTTTCCTACATCGCTATTCCGCTCATAAGATGTTCATTATGAGCAAGTCATGGGAGCGGTTCTTCTATTTGCTTACTTATCTTTCCCAAGGATCATCTTATTTAAGTCCAAGAGCTTACGCGATTCTGCATCGCATGCACCACGCTTTCAGCGACACAGAAAAAGATCCGCACTCGCCGCACCACACAAAAAACGTATTTACGATGATGTGGGAAACGAAGAATATTTATAATGCAGTACTAAGCCGCAAGCGTGCGATCGAATCGCAATTCGAAAGAAATTATCCGGAATGGCGTTTCATTGAAAAGTTGGGAGATTCCTGGCTTTCACGCTCCGGCTGGGCATTGCTTTACACCGCTTTCTATATCCTGGCTTACGTTTACCTGGATATGCACTGGGCGTTTTTCTTCTTGTTACCAATACATTTCCTGATGGGCCCGATCCACGGAGCGATTGTAAATTGGAGCGGTCATAAATACGGTTACCAGAATTTTGATAACGAGGACAAGTCGAAGAACTCGTTGATTTTTGACTTCCTAATGATGGGTGAGCTATTCCAAAATAACCACCATAAAAGACCAAATTCGATCAATTTCGGCTCACGCTGGTACGAAGTCGATCCGACTTACCCAGTGATTAAGATGCTGAATAAATTGAAGATTATTGAGATACGAAAGAAGAACTAGTAAGTATCTTGCTACTTGCACTTCGGCTCCGCTCAGGGTGACAGTCAGCTGTTAGTCTGAGCGGAGTTTTTTTTAAGCACATCTAGCGTAATCGAAGTGAAGTATGAAGCCTGTCCTCCTGAGCGTAGTCGAAGGAGGGCGGCCACAAAAAAACTTTGGCAGGTGTGAGATACACCTGCCAAGTTTGCTTATTAACACCACAAAAAATGAAATCCTCTTGAACTGCCGTTTTATCGGCATGTCTTATTGAGACAATACAAATAAATCATACAATACTTAAAAAGGCGTTAATAAAAAGTTAGAATTTGCTTAGAGCTTCGAAAAAATGACGACGAATGTCGTTCCCTTCGATTCATTGGAGTAAATGTTAACATTGCCTGAATGCAGCTTCACAATCCGCTCAACCAGTGAAAGGCCTATCCCGTACCCTTTAATGTTTGCCGTGTTGTCACTCCGGTAAAATGGCTGAAAAACCAGACTCTGATCTTCTTTCGGAATCCCCTTCCCATTATCTGAAAAGCTTAATGTTAACCTTCTTGCAGATGCTTTCAAATTGACATTCACGGTGTGATCGTCTGAAAACTTGCAGGCGTTGTCCATCAGGTTCAGGAATGCTGTTTTAAGCAATGTTGTATTTCCCGTCAGTTCCAGCCAGGTGTCGTCTTCGGGCAAATCGTCGAAATTAAGCTGAATGTTGTAGGAAGGGTTTGCCTGTGCGAGGCCAAGCCGGCAATCCAGCAAAAGATCATCTACACGGATTATTTCTGTGAGCAGATCTTTTTGGTCCTCGCTCACTTTCGCTAGTTCCAACAATGTATTTGAAAGTTGGGCCAACTCCTGAATATCTTCCAAAACGGACCGGATAGTCAGTTGGTAATCAGCCGTGTTGCGCTCTTTCAGCATACTCACTTCGAGTTGCGATCGTATTTTGGTCAAAGGATTTTTGAGCTCATGCGAGACATTGGCCACGAAAATCTTTTGCATCTGGAACGCTGTTTCGATCCGGTCCAGCAGGTTATTGAATGTTGTTGTGAGGCGTCCTATCTCATCTTTTTGGTTCGGAACGTCAAGTCTGGTGTCCAATTTTTGGGGTAAAATTCTTTCCACGGCATTCATAACCTTGGAAATGGGCCGTAATGCTCGTTTTGAGAATATCCAGCCGACAAGCGCAACAATAATGGTCACAATGAAGAACAACACAGTGAGCAGGGTGCTCAGATTGGACAGATTCGCCTGCCCGTACAAATCTTTGGCACCTAACAAAACCACGGCCCGGTTGAACGGATACTTGTAATATAGTCCGACAACCTTATAGTCCCCGTCTGTGTAGCGGATCTGTCCCGCTTTACGGATTTCGTCAAGCCAAAAGTTGGAAACGTGAATGGATTTAGATTGCGGGCTGGACGGGTTGCTATAAATAAGACGGTTCTTTTCATCGAAAATGAATGTGTTCTCGTCGTATATCAGATCGCGGTTTGTTTCATCGAGCGCTTTTAAAACCTCCGTATTCACCTGCGGGACTTTCAGCAAAAGCTCAGCTTGCGACTTCGCTTTGGACCTTAACCGGTCGTAAAAATCCTCATTAACATTGTAATAGGAAAAAAAGTAGATTGCAAGAAACGTGATCAGAAGGATTCCGCTCACCAGCAGGGAAAACTGAACTGTAAGTCTGGTGCGGATTTGCATAATTTACTCTACTTTAAGCACATAGCCCATGCCAAATTGCGTGTGGATCAGTTTGACAGGATAATCCTTATCAATTTTTTTACGAAGATAATTGACATAAACTTCAATCACATTCGTGCCCGTATCAAACCCAATGTCCCAAACCTGCTCCGCAATTTCTACTTTTGAAATCACACGGCCCTGGTTACGGATCAGGTAGACAAGCAAGTTGAATTCCCTTGCCGTAAGATTAATCTTGTTTCCTGACCTATGCACTGTTTTCGCATCCAATGATATTTCCAGATCGGCAAATTTAAGGACCTGCGCGGTGTGGGAAACGGTTGTCCCGCGTTTCGTGAGCGCCCTTACACGCGCAAGAAGTTCTTTAAATTCGAATGGTTTGACCAGATAATCATCCGCGCCAGCATCCAGGCCCGTAACTTTATCATCCGTTGTGCCTAATGCGGTTAACATTAATATCGGCGTTTCATCACCCCAGGTACGGATTTCGCGGCAAAGCTCGATGCCATTAATACCAGGAATGATAATATCGCTAATGATCAACTGATATGTATTATTTTTTGCTAACTGCCTGCCGATCAGACCGTCATATGCAATGTCGACCTCATATCCGTTTTCTTCCAACCCTTGTTTAATGGATTGCAGCGTTTTCGGTTCGTCTTCAATTAATAGTAGTTTCATGCGATAGGTAGGAATAATTCAGAAACATCCTTCCAATTGGAAACACGCTTAAATGAGGTTTCTTTAACATTATGCGGCGCTGTGAAAAGTATGCCCGTTCCTTTGAATGCATTCAGGTTCCGCACATGATCGTCGATCAAATAATCAGATTGGATAATGCTTTTATAACCGCAAAACACAACATTAGTCCAGGGAATAAACGGAAAATGCTTTTTAAGCCATGCAAATTTGTCGTTGAAGGACGTTGGAAATTCCATACAGGCAGTGGCTACAAATATTTCATAAAACTTGGACAGTTTGTAAACCGTTTCAACCGCCCCGTTCATCACTTCAATGTCAGCAAAAAAACCGGGTGTATCAATGATCTTGTGCAGCTTTGCAAGTTGCTTTGGGTGTAAGATGTCCCTGAAAGCGCTTTTTCTCAGCTGTTCTTCGTTATATACTGTTGAAAAATCATTATGCACAATGTTGGCGAGCTTCTTATGTGTGTTCGCCATCACATCGTCCATGTCCAGGGTAAGTCTGAGCATTACATTATAGATCTGTGCGTATCGAAATTTTCCAGGTAATCATTCACACGTTTCAGGAAAAGCCCGCCTAATGAGCCGTCTACAACGCGGTGGTCGTAAGAATGCGAGATAAACATCAGGCTGCGGATGCCAAGCAAATCACCTTGCGGCGTTTCAATCACCGCCGGTTTCTTTTTGATCGCACCGAAAGCCATGATCGCAACCTGCGGCTGCACGATGATCGGCGTTCCCATTAGATTGGCAAATGCACCAATGTTGGAAATCGTGTAAGTTCCGCCAGCCAGGTCATCGGCTTTTAATTTATTTTCACGCGCTCTTTTGGCAAGATCATTCACTTTTCTAGCCAGACCTGGCAAGTCATATTGGTCGGCTCGGTGAATGACAGGAACAATTAAATTTCCATCCGGCAAAGCCACGGCCATACCAATGTTAATTTCCTTTTTCTTAATGATCTTATCGCCATCGATGGAAATGTTGATCATCGGATAATCTTTAATTGCTTTCACGACGGCCTCGATCAAGATCGGGGTGAATGTGATGCTGTCTCCTGTTTTTTTCCGGTATTCGGCTTTCGTATGTTCCCGCCATTGAACAACCGGCGTCATATCAGTCTCGATAAATGAGGTAACGTGCGCCGAAATTCTCTTGGACTCCACCATTCGCTGCGAGATCATCTTCCGCATCCGGTCCATTTCAATGATCTCGTTGCTGCCATTCAGCGAAGTTGCCGCGGGCGCAGGAACGGCAACTTGCTTTTTACGATTATTGAGAAAGGAGAAAATGTCGCTTTTGGTCACCCTGTTTTCCATGCCCGTTCCGGGAATGGTAGCAAGCTCGGTTTCGGTAATGTGCTCTTCACGTGCAATGCTAAGCACGAGCGGGGAATAAAAAGCGTTGTAATCCGGATTACTATGCGCCAAATCCAGGGCGGGTTCCGCCTTTTTGGTCAGCACCTGCTCATATTCTTTTTCCAAAACAGCAGCTGTTGCTTCCACTTCTGGTGCGGATGTAACTGATTCATTATCAGGTTTACTAACCGGTTGCTGATCGCCTTCGTCCACATCATTCTCCACCTCGATCTTTGCGACCGGGCTCCCGATCGGCACAATGTCATTTTCAGCAACAAGCCATTCTGTAAGCACACCCGAAAAAGGGCAGGGCACTTCCGTATCCACTTTATCCGTGGCAACCTCCAAAATCGAATCATCCACCGAAACCTTATCCCCGGCTTTCGCAAGTAAATGAAGTACAGTGCATTCCATAATGCTTTCGCCCATTGGAGGCATTACCATTTCAACTATTTTCATAACTGGTTTCTTTCATTCCCGACAGCCCATTTCGCTGCCGAATGTATTAAATGATTTTCTCAACCCTTAATGGCAAGATTTGTTTTCAAAATGGTTTTCCGCAACAAATTCAATGCATAGGAAGAGGTGAGTTCTATATTGATCTTGCGGTTGTTGCGTAAAGTGAGCAACTGGGTAAATGTCTCGTCCGGTGTCGCGCAGCCGATCCACACGGTTCCGACCGGTTTTTCAGCTGTGCCGCCATCCGGTCCTGCTATGCCCGTTGTAGAGATCGCGAATGTCGTGTTCAGGACTTTGCGGGCGCCTTCGGCCATTTCACGTGCAGTCTGCTCGCTCACCGCCCCGAATGTTTCCAATGTCTGAGGTGAGACGCCTAAAACATTCATTTTCACCTCATTGCTGTAACTCACCACGGACCCTTCAAAATATCGGGACGCGCCGGGGACATTCGTGATCTGATTGGCTACAAAACCGCCCGTGCAACTTTCTGCGGTCCCTACCGTAGCCTGGTTCCGGATTAGTAACGATCCTACGACCGTTTCCAGTTCATCATTGTCAAACCCGAAAACCCACTCTTCAATGTAAGGCATCAGCGATGCAACCTGCTCTGCCAGATCAGCATCGAGCTGATTTTGGTCCGTTCCTGTTCCCGTCAGACGCAGCTTAACTTGACCAAAATGAGGAAGATAAGCCAATTTTATGTGTTCCGGAAGGGCGTCTTCCCAAGGTGCGATCGTCTCGGCCAGAAAGGATTCTCCTATGCCGATCGTCCGAACCGATTTATGTTGAATAATATTGGAAACAAACTTTGCTTTCAGCCTGGGAAGGATCTCAAATTCCATCAGGCTCTTCATTTCGTATGGAACGCCGGGCAGCGAAACGTAGACTACATTGTTTTTTTCAAACCACATTCCGGGCGCTGTTCCCCAAAGGTTTGGAATGTAAGTACAATTTTTGGGAAGTGCTGCCTGCTGAATGTTCAGCTCGGTCATGGCGCGGCCGCGTTTCGCAAAAAACGCAGTGATCAGTTCCAGCGCTTCCTGGTTGATTTCCAGTTCAGTCCCAAAATATTCGCAAAATGTATGCTTGGTAATGTCATCCCGGGTAGGGCCAAGGCCACCCGTCACTATAATAACGTCCACCCGCTGACTGGCCGCCGAGAAGGCATCCAGGATGTCGGCCTTATTGTCACCAACCGAAGTCTTTCTGACCGGACGGATGCCAATATCAGTGAGTTGAGCGCCAATCCATTGCGTATTTGTATCCGTAATTTGTCCAAAAAGAATTTCATCACCGATCGTTAATATTTCAGCCCGGATTAAGGGAACCATAGTTTGGAATTGGTTGAATGAGACCGTTATTTTCCCAAAAATAAGTAAAATTAATCGTTATTGAGTACGTTTAAGGCGTAGTCAGAATTTAACAAACACAATCGTAATGAATCACAAAATCTTAGCAATAATATTATTTTCGCTCATAACAGGCACTAATTCGCAGGCACAGTTCAACTTAGGAAAAGTGCTGGATAAGGTGAGCGGAAAAGGAGACGGGCTCGGTGAAAATGAGATCGTGTCGGGTTTAAAAGAAGCCCTGAATGTCGGGATTAGCAACGGTTCCGCGGAAGCTTCCAAAATGGATGGTTTTTTCAAAAATGAATTAATCAAAATCGCCGTTCCGCCGGAAGCGCAGAAGGTCGCTGAGACATTGCGGAAAATGGGACTTGGCGATCAGGTTGATAAATTTACATTGTCGCTGAACCGCGCTGCGGAAGACGCCGCAAAAAAATCAAAGCCGATTTTCGTAAAAGCCATCACTTCCATGACTGTGCCGGATGCATTAGGCATTTTGAAAGGGCAAGATGATGCTGCTACCCAGTATTTAAAGAAAACTACAAACGAAGATTTGTACGCAACCTTTTTCCCGGTTGTCGATTCAACACTGAACCTGAACAAAGCGACCGATTATTATAAAGAGATCGTCGATACTTACAACAAAATCCCGCTGGTGAAAAAAGTGAACCCGGATTTGAAAGGTTATGCGACCCAGAAGACGATTGACGGACTATATGTGCTGATCGCGCAGGAAGAAAAAAAGATCCGCGAAGACCCGAAAGCAAGGGTAACCGATTTGTTAAAAAAGGTGTTTAAGCAGGCAGCAAAGTAATTTCAGAACTATAAATTTCACCGAATGGTTACTTTTGTCTAAATATTAACACCTCATATGAAAAAATCGGAAATACATTTTAGCGTTGAACTCGACGACAAGAACATACCTGAAAAGATTTTTTGGAATGCAACCGACAATCCCAACGAAGGCATCAACGACACCCGCGCCATCGCCATCGCTGTTTGGGACCATTACCACCGCGGCACATTAAAAATCGACCTTTGGACAAAGGACATGGAAGTCTTCGAAATGAAACGCTTCTACATCGAACTCATGAGCGGAATAGCCGACACGCTACTGACAGCCACCAATGACAACATCATGGCAGATGCCATTGAAGGCGTTTGCGAAACACTGAGTAAGAAGTTGGATGAAGAGATGAAGGCCGCGAAGTAGTTTTTCGCACGGCGTATTGGCGGGATTAGGCGTTGTTGCTCTGACCACCCGGCGATCCGGTACGTTCAGACTGACGGGGCGTTGATGCTCGATAGGGCGTTGGGGATGTGTCTTCGACTCCGCTCAGACTGACAGGGCGTTTTGACTCGTTTTGGCGTCGGGGATGTGTCTTCGGCCGGCCGGCGATCCGGTACGCTCAGACTGACAGGGCGTTGTTGCTCGTTAATGCGTTGTGGTTCGTGAGTGCGTCGGTGATGTGTCTTCGGCCGGCCGGCGATCCGGTGCGCTCAGACTGACAGGGCGTTGTTGCTCGTTAAGGCGTTGGGGTCCGTGAGTGCGTCGGGGATGTGTCTTCGGCCGGCCGGCGATCCGGTGCGCTCAAACTGCCAGGGCGTTGTTGCTCGTTAAGGCGTTGGGGTCCGTGAGTGCATCGGGGATGTGTCTTCGGCTCCGCTCAGACTGACAGTAGCTTATTTCGATATTGTTAATGTCTCGTCCGACCTGTCACACTTACCTTAGTCGAAGTGCTAGTACAATGCTCTATTCCCAGCACCTGTCACCCTGAGCGGAGTCAAAGTGCCAGCACAATGCACATGTCGAGCACCTTGTCACACTGAGCGTAGTCGAAGTGCAAGCACAATGCTCTATTCCCAGCACCTGTCACTCTGAGCGCACTGGATCGCCGGCCGGCCGAAGTGCCAGCACAAAGCTCAGTTCCATACCCTGTCACCCTGAGCGGAGTCGAAGGGCAAGCACAACGCTCAATTCCAGCCCCTGTCAGCCTAAGCGCACCGGATCGCCGGCCGGCCGAAGCGCCAGCACAATGCACACGTCGAGCACCTGTCACACTGAGCATACCGGATCGCCGGCCAGCCGAAGGCCTAGCACAACACTACTTATCCAGCCAACTCCGCCTGGTCTTTCTTGGGCAAACTCTTCACAATCAGATCATAAGAATCCTTTACCCATTCAAATAACGTCTCACTTGGGATGTTACCGGTTACGTAAACCGTGTTCCAGTGCTTTTTATTCATATGATATCCGGGCTTTACGTCCGGATATTTTTCTCGGAGTTCTTCGGCTTTTTCGGGGTCACATTTGGCGTTGAACTGGTGGGACGCTGAGTCCATTGGGGTGAGCAGGAACACTTTGCCTTTTACTTTAAAGACCAGTGTATCAGGACCGAATGGTAGTTCTTCGATTACGCCCGGCAATGCCAGACAGTAATCTCTCAGCGATTCTAAATTCATCGTGTCAATGCTCTAACGATCATTACAATAACGCAAATCAGGAACATGATGATGGAAATTTTGTTGATCCCATGCATCATGCGCAGGTTAAAGGAATCGGGGGCATTAGGATCCCTTTTTTTGAAGACGCGGATGAAATAGCCAAACACGTCGCCTAACTGAAAGTATCTTTTCATAAAATTTACTGATTGCTGTCTTAACCAACCCTACTAAACCAATATTTCCCGCTCGTCCGGCTCAATCCAGCGGCCGTCTTCACGGATTAAGCCAATCAATTCTTCCACGGCCTTTGCCGCTGTAACCGATCTCTTGATCACTTCCTGACCACGATATAAAGCAATTTTATCTTTTCCCATACCCACATAACCGTAATCCGCGTCTGCCATTTCACCTGGGCCATTTACGATGCAGCCCATAATGCCGATTTTTACGCCTTTCAAATGTTCGGTATGTTTGCGGATCATTGCGGTGGTTTCCTGCAAATCGAAAAGGGTTCTGCCGCAGGATGGACAGGAAATGTATTCCGTTTTCGACATCCTGGTTCTTGCTGCCTGCAAAATGCCGAAAGCAATGCTGTTGAACGAGGCAGCAGACTTTAATTTTTCAGCGTGAACCTGATGTTCCGGAAATGTGGGTTGCAGTAATACGCCATCTCCAAAACCGTCTACAAGCAAACCACCAATGTCCGTGGCTGAATATAATGTGAGTTCATCGCCAAGATCCGTTGCGTAATAGCGCTGCACAACTACGGGAACCTTAATGCCTTTTTCAACCAGTTTATAGAAAAAACGGCGAAGCTCGGGCATTGCGTGGGCGTTGTCAGTATGAATTAGAAGAACAATATTCGTCGAGAATCTGATGCTTTCAAGAAGCGAATTGTCGAGCGTGTGAATGTTTCCTTTGATGAAATTCAGCTGTGTGGAAACGTTTATTTTATCGGCTTCAAGCCATTCTTCGGCCCCAAAAAGAGGGAATTTGTTGACTGCGTTCTCGTGCGTGAGCCATTGCTCATAATCCAGGATTTCACGCAGTCCATTCGGTAACATGAACGGCAAAGGATTTTTTCCTGAATAGATAAAATCAGCTCCCTGATCATTCATTGCCCACTTATCTGGCACAGGCAAAAAGAAATGTCCGATGCTTTTCAGGTCGTCGAGCTGCGTTACTTCTATATTGGAATAATCCGCGATAACACGTGGCACATTCAAGTGCCCGATGTTGTAAACTTCCTGAGTATCCCGTCGTGTATATTGGAATGGATTGATCGGGCAGGATTCTACAGGTTCAATGTAATCATGAGGGGTGCGATTGGCGTAGCGCTGGATTAATGCGCGTGCCACAGGTGCTTCTTTCTCAGGTGCTTCCGTCAGTGAAACCCTTACCGTATCACCAAGCCCATCTTCCAACAAGGTGCCGATTCCCACGGCCGATTTGATCCGGCCATCTTCTGCTTCGCCGGCTTCCGTAACGCCGAGATGCAGCGGGTAAGGCTTCAAACCTTCTTCATCCAAGCGCTGCACGAGCAAACGATAAGCTTCCACCATCACCTGCGTGTTGCTGGATTTCATGGAAAGCGCAATGTTGAAATAATTGAACTCCTCACAGATCCGCAAAAATTCCAGTGCAGATTCCACCATGCCCAGCGGCGTGTCGCCATAACGGCTTAAAATCCGGTCGGATAGGGAACCGTGGTTGGTACCAATGCGCATGGCGGTGCCATATTCCTTGCATATGCGCACGAGCGGGATAAATTTTTCACGAATTCTTTCCAGCTCCGCAGCATAAGAAGCGTCCGTGTAATCGATCACTTCGAAACGCTTGCGGTCGGCGTAGTTTCCGGGGTTAATCCTAACTTTTTCTACGATCCTCGCCGCTAACTCAGCCGCGTTGGGTGTAAAATGTATATCAGCAATCAAAGGAACATTAATGCCAACTTTGCGCAGGCCGTTCCGGATGTTTTCAAGATTCTGCGCTTCCTTTACACTAGGCGCCGTAATGCGCACATATTCACAGCCCGAATCCACCATTCTGATCACTTCATCAATGGAGCCTTGCGTATCCATCGTGTCCACGGTCGTCATCGACTGGACGCGAATGGGATAATCGGAACCCATGGGAAGGTCGCCGATATTGATTGTGATGGTCTTTCGCCTGTTATATGCTGTCAGTGAGGGACAGTAAAGATTTGTTGTTTTTTCAGAAGCTGTAACTACTGCCATGGAGTTGTTATTATTATTGGCAAAGGTCTTAAAACAAAAACACAATCGGAATTACAATCGTGCATTTTAATGCCTCAGTTTTCGATCCGTGTTCCTGAATCAACGGTGATAATGTAACTTTTTCCACCTTCTTTTTCAATGGCTTCTGCTACTTCTTCGGCCCTGGTCGGCGCATATGCAAACATGCAACCGCCGCCGCCCGAACCATTGATTTTCCCGCCCAATGCGCCCACAGATAATGCAGCATTCATCATGCGTTCGATTTTCGGCGTTGAGGTCCGTTTGTGGTCGCGCAGGTTTTTGTAATGTTTGTAAAGAAGACCACCGAATTTTTTGTCAAAAACTTCATCGACGGGGCTGTTAACACTTTGGTTTAATAAGGCTTTCCCCTCAATGAGAATATCGCGATCTTCCAGATTGGCTTTCAAAAGGCTCAGCTCGTCATCGGTAAGCTGCGCTTTATAGTCACTCCATTTGTCATAAGGTGTGGTGAAAATGGAAAATTCGGGGTCGTAGTTAGTGACTTTTTTAATCACATCTTCCATTCCATAACGGCATCTTGCGAGGATTCCCAATGTGTCCTTTGCTTCCAAAGAATCGCCTAACACGAATGTTCCTAATGTGGGCGTCAGCGCTTCGACATGGATGATGGGGGTTGATTCGAGATAAATCACATTGCCGATAGCCGTTGAATAATGATCCATCATCCCACCGGGCTCCCCAAATTCAAGCACTTCCGCCGCGTTGGCTATCTCACCGAGTTCCTTTTGAGAAAAACCAACGGGGTTATCGCTCATTTTATCCAGAAAGTGCGCCCAGGAGACAATCAGTGCAGAGGAGCTGGATGTCCCGGAATTGATCGGAATGTTACCTTGGATTACACATTCAAAACCTTTTGAAAATGATAAACCTTTTCGTTTTAAAATATTAATGGTGCTGCGGAAATAATCCCGCTGCACCACGTATGGAAATGTATCTTGAAGTGAAAATTCCTCTTTCAGCCCGAGATCGGGCAAATGCAGGATGATCTTATTGTCATCGCGGTAATGTCCGTCGATGCTGATCCTGCGCGAAATGGCTGCTGCAATAACAGGTAATCCTAGATAATCCTGATGTTCACCAAATAAACATATACGGCCCGGAGTCGAAATCCTCATGAACTACCAGCTTTTCTTTTTATGGCCAATCAGACCGAAATAAAGGATAAACATATATAATGGAACCATGATCCAATAGGCCTGCTGTTCGTTTTTGATGGAATCCGCAATGCCGCCATAAATCAATGGCATCACCGCACCACCGGAAATTCCCATCACCAGTAACGCAGATGCAATTTTAGTAAACTTACCTAACCCGCTCAAAGCCAAAGGCCATAATGCCGGCCAGATCACCGCATTGGCAAAACCTAAAATGGCAATGCAAATGACAGAAGCAAAACCTGTCGTGAAGATCGCAGCAATGGTCACCACCATTCCCAGAACGGCCGAAAACATGAGATATGCTTGTTGAGATACGTATTTAGGAATTAATACAATGCCTAAAATGTAGCCAAACATCATTCCGCCCAATGTATATGTTCCAAAAAGTCTCGCTTCCTCTTCCGCAAAGCCCAGCGAAACGCCATAGTTAATAATAGTATCACCGGCAATAACTTCAACACCGACATAACAGAACAAGGCAATCACCCCCAACACAAGGTTAGGAAACTGGAAAACGCTCGTTTTTTCAACAACAGGCAATGTCCCAACCGGCGCTTCCTCTTCCTCGCTTACTTCAACCAGACCTTTTGACATACGGATCAAAATTGCCAGACCAACCAAAACGGCCGTCAGAACGAGATACGGAACAACCACTTTGTCCAGTTCTTCTTGTGGATCTGTTGAGCTTGCGCCCGACAGAAGCAATTTACCAATGATCACCTGGCTCAAAATCCCTGCTGATTTATTGGCAATTCCCATAATACTGATCCGTTGTGCTGCACTTTCGCGAGGCCCGAGGATCGTTGCGTATGGGTTGGAAGATGTTTGTAAAACAGTCAGACCGATCCCGATTGTGAAAAGACCAACCAGAAATACGGGGTAGGATGCCATTTCAGCGGCTGGAATGAAGATCAATGTTCCTGCAGCCATTACAAGCAATGCCAGCGACATTCCGTTTTTGAAACCTGTCTTTTTTACAACGTACGAGCAAGGGATCGCCATGACCGTGTAGGATATAAAGAAGGCGAATGTCACCAGATAGGAGCTGGTGTTGTCAAGGGAAAATGCTTTTTTGAAAAATGTAATCAAGGTGCCGTTTACCCAAGTGATGAAACCCATCACAAAGAATATAACGCCAATCATAAAGAGAGGGCCAAGGTAGCTGTTCTTGTTGTTCATTTAGGTTAAAATTAATTGGTCAGGGTTATGCAGTTTAAAATGAAAAATGAGATCCTAATATTCATCATTGAGCCCGAAAATGCGCTTGTTGGTTTTCCATTTGCCTCTTGTGAAGTCAGGGATTTCAACCGGTGCGCTTCCTTTTGCAATGGATAATTCTGATAATGGGCTGATAGCACTCCAAGTCGCCGCGTCGTACACGTCGATGGGCGGTGCCGTTTTTCTTTTAATGGATTCAATAAATCCTCTCAATACAAAATAGTCGATGCCGCCGTGGCCTGCACTTTCGGCGTCTTTCGCGTATTTCGACCATAAAGGATGATCATTTTTGGTTAAATATGCCTTGTCGGGCTCGGCTGTGTGCTCTTTGGGAGAAACACCTTCTATATATATACTGTTGCCGTCATTCATCCAGATGCCGTTTGTTCCCTGCGCACGGAAAGCCAGCGAGTAGGGACGTGGCGAGTTAGTGTCATGAACGAGCACGATGTTTTCGCCATTATGGCACTGAATTACAGTCGTTACAATGTCGCCGAGCTTGAAATTAACTTTGGCATTCGGGTGGTCTTTCCCGCCGTGATCTACAATATATTTATGCAATCCCCTTGATTTCGTGGCTGTTGAAGTCAGATAGGAAAAGCTGTTTCCGCGGTTAATGTCCAGCCAATGTGCAACGGGGCCTAAACCGTGTGTCGGATAGATGTCGCCATTGCGGTCTACTGAATGCTGCGTGCGCCACTTGGCTTCGGAAAATCCTTTCTCGCCAAATTCCACACCCACGCCGCCATTGCTTTTGCCGTCGTTGAGTTTAACGGATCGCAGATCGTGCTGATAACCGCAATGTGCGTAGGTCATTTCTCCGAACATTCCTTCGCGCACCATTTTCAGAATGGCCATGACATCCCGGCGGTAACAAACATTTTCCAGGATCATGCAATGCGAGCCTGTTTTTTCAAAAGTATCCACCAGGTCCCAGGATTCTTTCAGCGTAACTGTTGCGGAGACTTCTACTGCCGCATATTTCCCGGCATTCATCGCAGCCAATGTCATAGGCACGTGCCATTGCCAGGGTGTGGCGATGAGTATGCCGTCCAGATCGTCGCGTTTGACAAGGTTCAAAAAATCCTCATCCCCTTTGCCGTAAACTGCCGGTGCCTTTCGTCCTGATTTTTTGATTTGTTCGAGTGAAAAGTTAATGGCAGCAGGATCAATGTCACAGATCGCGTTCACTTCCACGTCTTTTCTGTAAAGCGCCTGTTCCAGATGGCTGCGGCCGCGAAGGCCTACGCCAATAAAGCCAAGCCGCACTTTATCAGCAATTCTTGCTTCGTTTGAATACAATGATGGCAGTATCCCGATAGCGGGTCCGGCCATTGTGGCTTTTTGAATAAAATCGCGTCTATTCATGAAGTTGTCCAACTTAAAGGTTTAGAATGCAGTAAACCGGCCTAGGTGCAATGGTTTCCAAGATCGCAATTTACATGCAATAACCGTATTTTTTAATTTTTTTATTAATCCCTTTGAAGTCCTTTATCGTAACTGATAATGAATGTTTCAAAAAATGAACAAATTGGATTTGTAAAGCGTTAACCCAATCAAGTAACTCCAAAACGAGCATTACGTCCAGGCTCGAAGGCTTTAAATGTGTTGGGCACATACTTTGTAACGACATTTAAAGCAAACATTAATTTATATAAATCATATGGCGCAAAAGGTGGCGGTGTTTCGAAAGGAACATTTCAATGCGGCTCATCGTCTTCATAATCCGGAATGGCCGGCTGAAAAGAACGAGCGCGTGTTCGGTAAATGCAACAATCCCAATTTTCACGGGCATAATTACGAACTGATCGTGAAAGTAACCGGCGAGGTGGATCCTGAAACAGGTTATGTATTGGACATGAAGGTGTTAAGTTCTGTTTTAAAGGAATTTGTACTAGATCGTTTTGACCACAAAAACCTGAACCTGGACGTCGAAGAATTCAAATCACTCAACCCCTCCGCGGAAAATATCGCGATTGTTATATATTCAATATTGAGACCAAAAATTGACTCAGGCCTTGACCTGAAAGTTAGATTATATGAAACAGAACGGAACTTCGTCGAATATCCAGTCGACTGAAACGGTTGAGGTTGAGGAAATCGGGAATGATCATTTATTCTCTTCCATAGATACGCCCATGCGCCAAGATGCTTTTGCGATGGATGATGATATGAAGATGGAGCTGATCGAAAAGCATTTCCGCCACATTATGGAAATCATGGGTCTCGACCTGACCGATGACAGCCTGAAAGGCACGCCAAAACGTGTCGCCAAAATGTATATCACAGAGGTTTTCAGCGGACTCGATCCTAAAAACAAACCAGCGGTCACACTTTTTGAAAATAAATACAAATACGACCAGATGCTGGTCGAAAAAGATATTTCGGTATTCTCCAACTGCGAACACCATTTCGTGCCTATTTACGGAAAAGCCCACGTCGCCTACATTTCCAGCGGCAAAGTGATCGGCCTCTCCAAACTAAACCGCATCGTAGAATACTTCGCAAAACGCCCGCAAGTTCAGGAAAGACTCACCGTGCAAATCGCTAACGAGTTGAAACTGGCTTTGGAAACGGAGGATGTAGCCGTAGTAATCGACGCGCAACACATGTGCGTACAATCACGCGGAATCCGGGATTCGGGGAGTTCTACTGTTACTGCGTTTTATGGCGGGAAGTTCCAGGAAGAAGGGACTAAGAAGGAGTTTTTGAGTTATTTGGGGATGTAAGGCTACCAGATCTAAAAAGGTGGCTCGGAGATTATTTCCGTCATTCTTATTAATAGAGTTAATCTAAGCCAACTGTCACCCTGAGCGGAGTCGAAGGGAAGTGTAGGATGCAATGGGCATAACGGTCCTCACTTCGACTCCGCTCAGGGTGACAAGTCATTTAACTAGCAGTAACGAAGCCCCCCTTAGGGGTTTGGGGGCAAAAACAAGCAGCTCCGTTCAATAGGTTGGGGGTTATACAGTAGGCCCAACGCGCTCTAGCAACGCCTTCGTCGCCTTGATCCCGTCATACTCGGAAAGCTTGCTTCCTTCATATTCAATCCCTGCAATTCCCTTGAAGCCAGCGTCCTTTACGATTTTCAGAATTTTTGTGTAGTCTGTTTCTACGCAGTTTCCTTTTTCGTCGAAATCGTAGGTTTTAGCGCTTACACCTTTTGCGAAAGGCATTAATTCTTTTGTTCCCTGATATCTGTCGTATGATTCTGCGCAGCCGCCGTCTTTTCTGGTGATGCAGAAGTTGCCGAAATCTGGTAATGTTCCTACGTTTTTGAGGTTAACCTGCTTCATAACGCCTGACAACCATTGTCCATTAGACGAAGATCCTCCGTGGTTTTCTACGATTACGTTAATGCCGGTTTTCGCAGCAAACTCACCTAACTTGCCAAGTCCTTCAACGGCAGATTTTTCTATTTCTTCGAAGCTTCCTTTTCCGAATGCATTCACACGGATAGTTTTGCAACCTAAATATTTTGCAGCTTCAACCCAGCGATAATGGTTCTCAACTGCTTTGTTACGCACCGCAGCATCCAATTCTCCGAGGCCACCTTCGCCATCGATCATGATCAGGTGAGCGGTAACGCCGTTGTCTTTTTGTCTTTGAATCAGATCATTCAGATATGTTTTGTCTTCCGCTTTGTCTTTGAAAAACTGGTTTACATATTCTACGATTGAAATGCCAAACTCTTTTTTCGCCAACGCAGGGAAGTCAAGATTAGTCAGTTCTTTTTTGAAAAGCGCTTTGTGTAATGACCATTCTGCGAGAGAAATATCAAACCATAGTTTTTTAGCAGGATCTGCCATTAGTAAGTCGGAAAAAGCAGTTGCTGCAAAGGCAGTCGCACCAGCTTTTTTAAGGAAATCACGACGGGAAACGTACATTTTGGTTAGAATTTAGATTTATGTTTATTATGGAATGTGAATTCTGGCTTCGTTATACAGCTTTTCGTTTTTCACGAGGCTCGCTGCGTCCCAGTCAATGTCCTTGATGAATGCATGCGCGCGAACGGGGCAATCTTCTACCCGGCAAAAGTAGCAGCACTGATACAGGCACGGGTCTGCATGAACGAAAATTTCGGTTTCTCCCGTATGACTTTCTTTGAGTATGTTTTCAAAATTATGAATTGTTTCATGCACTTTTTGCAGTTCCCAATAATATGGCAGCGTCAAATGGCAGTCAATGTGCAGATCCGAGCCATACTGCTGCACGCGCAGGTTATGCACGTCAATCCATTCTGTCTTTTTGTTGATTTTCAATGTCTGCACCACTTTTTCCAGCAGCGCATCGTCCACCGCGTCCATTAAACCGGCAACGGATTTGCTGACTAACAGGAAACCATTATAAGCCAGGAATAGGCCAAACAGCAACGATGCCACGCTGTCAATCCAGACATAACCCGTGAGCATGATCAGGCCAACGCTTAATATGAGCACCATACTGCTGACGCTGTCCGTCATCAAATGTCTGCCATCAGCGATCAATGCCAGCGAATTAACCCTTTTGCCTTCGCTTAATAGTTTATAACCAATAGCAGTATTCACCAGAATGGTAAAAAGGATAAAACCGGAACCTTGAAGCAGGTTTTGAATAGGAGCGGGGTCCAGAATCCTGTTTACCGCTTCTATAATGATAAAAAGCGAAGCGATCATGATCAGCGCACCTTCAAACCCGGCCGAGAAAAACTCTATTTTACCATGACCATACGGATGGTTGCGGTCTTTGGGCTGCGCAGAAAGATAAATGCTGTAAAACGCAAAACCGCTCGCGATCACATTGATGATCGATTCGAGCGCGTCACTCAGGATGGCGTTGGAGGAGGTGAGATAGTAGGCGAAGAATTTCAAACCCGTCAGCAGGATGCTGGCTATAAAAGACAGCAGTATGAGACGTTGTTTAAGCTTATTTTGGTTTATTTGCATCTGCGATTTGAAATTCAGAGGCCAAAAATACTAAGAAAATGCGGGTTATAACCACAGAAAATAATTGGAAAACACTTTCAACCGAAACTGTTTACGAAAATGCATGGCTGGAACTGAGCCATCGCGATGTGATCAACCCGTCGGGGAATAAAGGCATATATGGGCTGGTGAAATTTAAGAATCAGGCTATTGGCGTTATTCCTTTGGATGCGGAAGGCAACATTTATCTGGTAGGCCAATATCGTTATGCCATTGATGAATATTCGTGGGAAATCCCGGAAGGCGGCGGCGCACTGAATGCCGATCCGCTGGTTGCCGCAAAGCGTGAATTGAAAGAGGAAACGGGCCTGGTTGCTGGAAAATGGACGAAACTCGGACGCATTCATACTTCCAACTCCGCCACAAATGAAGAAGGCTTTCTGTTCATCGCCGAGGAATTGACGCAGGAGGCTGCGGAGCCGGAGGATACGGAAGATCTGCAAGTGCGGAAAGTGTCTTTGCAGGAGGCAGTTGACATGTGCATGCGCGCTGAAATCACCGATTCGCTCTCTGTATGCGCCATTTTAATGACCGCCAGACTGAGGGGAATCTGATATGCTGGAATCGCTTTTCTATGGCACGCTTACAGGAATAGGATTATGCCTCACATTCGGGACCGTGTTTTTTTCATTGGTTCAGAACAGTGTTGACAATGGTTATAAAACCGGGATAAAAATCGCTTTGGGCGTATTCGTATGCGACATTATCTTCGTTTTTTTCGCCATTTACGGAACTGCAT
Organism: Dyadobacter sp. CY347; assembly: GCF_021502655.1. Taxonomy (GTDB): domain Bacteria; phylum Bacteroidota; class Bacteroidia; order Cytophagales; family Spirosomataceae; genus Dyadobacter. The sequence goes on along the minus strand of NZ_JAKFFT010000009.1, from coordinate 241,275 downwards.
TGCTTCCTGATATTCCGGACTTTAAAAAATGGATGGCTGGTGCAGGCGTGTTTTTTCTGATCGCCCTTGGCTTGACGAACATTATCAAAGGGCAGCCGCAGATTGCTTATCCAAAAACGAGTCTGGGAAACCTGCTCTATTATTTCACAACCGGCTTTTTCTTAAACGGGCTTAATCCGGTGAATTTTATCAGCTGGGTAACGATTGCGTCCTATATACGCACCAATCTGCATTACAATTATCACCAGGTGCTGATGTTTTTCGGGGCGAGTGTGGTAGCGGTGTTTCTGGTGGAATGCGGCATTGCAGTATTTGCACACAAGCTGAAACGCGTTTTTACGCCGAGGGTGGTCACGATATTTAACAAAGTGACAGGCGTCGTTTTTATCCTGATCGCCTGCCAGATTGCTTATGTCAATTTTCTGAGTTAATGGATGGGCTCGTCTTTAACGTAACCGTTCTTTTCCAAAAATCCCTTCCAATCGTCCATTAAGAAGTTCTTGAAAACGCGCGGAAACTTGTGTTGACCGCCCATTTTTCCTTTGGAATTCATCCAGTCGTAGAAAGCTTTGTTGGGCAAAACCGTTACAAAAACTTCCTTTAATGCGTGGCGTCTTTCAACTGCGTAATCATCATTCAGTTCTGCTAATTTGGCATCCAGCCTGGTTTTGAGCTCCTCGGCATTTACGTCCGTTTCCTCTACGCCCACATACCAGTGGTGTGCGAACATTGAACCATACTCAATGCCGCAAACCGTGAATTCCTTCACAGTTAAACCCATTTCATCCGAAACAAGGTCAACAGCTTTATTCATATTATCAACCGAAAGGTGCTCACCGCAAAGGCTTAAATAATGCTTTGTGCGTCCTGTAATGACAATTTCACCTTTGGCTTTATCAATAAATCTTACCGTGTCCCCGATCAAATAGCGCCATGACCCCGCGCAGGTCGACAGTAAAAGGGCATATTCCTTGCCTTCTTCCACCTGGTCGATCATTAATGTCTCAGGATCAGCCAGTAATGTGCCGTCGGAATCGAAGTTTTTTTCGTTGAAAGGAATAAATTCAAAGAAAATGCCATTGTCGCAAACCAACTCCATGCCTTGTGCGCCCGGGCGGGTTTGGTAGGCGATGAATCCTTCGGAAGCCAGATAGGTATTAATGTAGATCAATGGGCGCGCGAGGAGTTTTTCAAAACCTTTTCTATAAGGCTCAAAAGAAACGCCGCCGTGGGCAAAAACCTGCAAATTGGGCCAGATATCGTGAATCGTCTTTACATTATAATGCGCAATGATCTTTTCCATCAAAAGCTGTATCCAGGCCGGAACGCCCACGATGAAACCAATGTCCCATTCGTGCGCCTGCTTGGTAATTTCTTCCAGTTTCAATCCCCAATCCTTTTGCGCCGCGATCTTTTCACCGGGTTTATAGTAAGGTCTGAACCAATAGGGGATTTGCTTGGCCGTAATGCCGCTCAGATCGCCTTCAAAATGTTTGTCCTGATTATTCAGATTTGTACTGCCGCCCAGCATGAGGAAGCCTTTTTCGTACAGATCATTGGGAAGGTCTTTGTAATGTCCGAGCGAGAGGATCTGGCGGATGCTCGTCTTCTGGATCGCGCGCGACATTGCTTTGGTAACCGGAATGTGCTTGGTGGCAGCCTCAGAAGTGCCCGAGCTCAATGCATAATATTTAATCTGGCCTGGCCAGCAAATGTCTTTTTCCCCTTCGAGTGACCGGTGCCACCATTCGTTGAAAATCTTGTTATAATCGTAAACTGGGACGGTTTTCTTGTATAATTCGTAGTAAGCGCCTTTTTCACTGAACAAGATCGATGATAGCAACTCGTCGAAATTGTATTTTTCTCCAAACTCGGTGTAGCGCGCCTTGGCGAGCAATTTTGCCAAAGTCTTTTTTTGCTGAATATGAAGACTTGCTTTTCTGCGGTTAGCAACGATATTGCTGATATGAATTCCTTTTTTTAATAAACTCCCTACTAATGCCATAGCTGAATTTTAAAATTATAAATCCCAGGTCGAAAGCTGCTTAACTGCCTCATACGCTGTCAGATCATATTGACACGGGACAACAGAAATATAATTGTTATCCAGCGCCCAGACATCGGTATCTTCCTTTTCAGTGTCAAAATTGACGAATTCTCCCGCCATCCACAGGTAACCTCTTCCATTCGGATCCACGCGGTAATCGAATTTTTCCTGCCATTTCGCGTGAGCCTGTCTGCAAACTTTCACGCCTTTCAAGGGCAGGTCGCTCTTCTCAGGAATGTTAACGTTTAATGCAATACCGTTTGGTATTCCGTTTTTGAGCGCTTCTTCGGTAATGGATTTAATATATGGAATAGCATGGTCAAAATCAGCGTCTTCACGGTAATCTGTCAGCGAAAATCCTATCGCCGGAATGCCTTCAATCGCCGCTTCGATGGCCGCGGACATTGTTCCTGAATAAAGCACGCTGATCGAGCTGTTGCTTCCGTGGTTGATGCCACTCACGACCAAATCCGGCTTGCGATCCTGCAACACATAATTTTTAGCCAATTTCACGCAGTCAGCCGGTGTTCCCGAACATTCATATTCAACAACTCCTTCAAATATATGCGTCGAATATAGTCTTAAAGGTTCTCCAATCGTAATTGCGTGCCCCATTCCGGATTGCGGACTGTTTGGCGCCACAACGATCACTTCTCCAATTGTTTGCATCACTTCTACCAGTGTCCGGATTCCTTTGGACGTAATGCCGTCGTCATTTGTAACTAAAATAAGGGGTTTCATATATTTCTACTTATCTGCCAGCCACTTTTGGAAGTTTTCATGTTCCGGCTTGCTGATGAAGCTATGTGATTTTTAGGTTGAAAAAATATTTATTTGTAACTGTAATGAGCCAAAATTAAACATTATGCCATCATTCTCAACAAAGCTTGCCACCACCGCAGACATCCCGACCATCATTGCAATCCAGGAAAAAACCTGGGAACCTACTTATGGTGATATACTTACGAAAGAGCAAATTGACTTTATGTTTGAAAAAATATATTCTTATGATTCTCTTCAGCGTCAGTTTACCGTTGACCAACATTTCTTCCTGATCCTGCTGAACAATGGCGAGCCGGAAGGATTTTCGTCCGTATCACAGGAAGGGCCGGAAAAGTTTAAGTTACAGAAAATATACGTACTTCCCTCCACGCAGGGAACGGGCGCGGGGAAATTCCTGCTGGTTGAAACTGAAAATTTTGTAAAGTCGAACGGAGGCAAAAAACTGATTTTAAATGTAAACCGGTATAATAAAGCCAAAGGTTTTTACGAAAAATTGGGCTTTTCTGTCACCGGAGAAGAAGACATTCCGATTGGTCCTTATTGGATGAACGATTATATCCTGGAAAAGGAACTGAACTGACTCACTGGGCCGGTTCAGTTCTTTCTGCCAGTTTCATCTTTTTAATGTTCTTTTTCTGGCTTTTCAGGCCTTGTAACGGATGGTAATGGTTGCTGTTGCTCACATAGTAACCCGTTCCATCATATGTACGCTTATCGGGATGCGCCTTGCATTCAGGAGAGCAAGCGCCCTCCATTTCTTCGCCACATTTGTAACAAACCGGCACGTGCGTGTTACATTCGGCATTGGCGCAGTTGATCATCCGGTCACAAGGTTCGTCGCAGATGTAGCAACGGGAAATAACGGTCGGGTTAACCTTATTAACTTCTACGGCAATGCGGTTGTCAAAAACGTAGCATTTGCCATCAAAATTCTCTCCGCCTTCTTCGAGTCCGTAACGGATAATGCCGCCGTGCAATTGATACACATCCTGGAAGCCTTGTTCCAGCAGGTAAGCACTTGCTTTTTCACATTTAATCCCGCCTGTGCAATAGGTTACAATCTTTTTCTCTTTCAAATGTTCGATCTCGTGAATGTGATCGGGGAGCTCGCGCAGGTTGTGCATATCAAAAGTGATAGCGCCTTTGAATTTGCCTAATTCGTGCTCATAATCAGAGCGCATATCCACAAGCACAACATTCGGATCATTAATAAGCTCCTTAAATTCAGACGGTTCCAAATGTTTCCCTGTACGGACCAGTGGGTCAACACCCAGATCGGAATTCACAATCTCATCCTTAACCCGAACGTGCAGCTTTTGAAAAGCAATTTTATCGTGTTCTTCGATTTTAAACTGCACATCTTTAAACCGGCTGTCGGAACGCACATAATTCATGTATGCCTCGCAATCCTCCGGAGTGCCCGAAACGGTCCCGTTCAAACCTTCCGGCGCAATGATGATCCTGCCTAAAAGATTGTGCTGCACGCAAAACAAATGATGCTCATCGCGATACGTCTCCGTGTCTTCGATGGGCGCATAGAAATAATATAAAATGACCTTGAAAGGCTTCATTATTGCATTTTTTGATGTATTCCAAAGAGGAAAGAAATTCTTCCACGCAGCTCCTTCCTCCAAATCACGTGCAAATATACGAAGAAACGCACTTTAACGAAAATCCGGTAATTGGACTTTGCGTACAGCAAACTATTAAAATGATTTCTATATTTTTACCCCACTCAATGCATTCCTAACCATTACATTGCTCACATTATGCACATCGCGATCATCGGAAATATCGGCGCCGGTAAAACAACATTAACCCAAATGCTGGGCGAATATTTCAAATGGGATGTCATGTACGAAGCCGTCGAAGGCAATCCATATCTGGCTGATTTTTACCAGGATATGAACCGTTGGGCATTTAATCTGCAAATCTTTTTCCTGAATAACCGCTTTGCGCAAGTCCAAAAAATCCGCGAAACCACTTACTCGACCATTATTCAGGACAGGACCATTTACGAGGATGCATTTATTTTTGCAAGAAATCTGCACGAGTCGGGCGTGATGACAGAACGGGATTACCAGACCTATCTTTTACTTTTTGAATCCATTATCCGCACAGTCTCACAACCAGACCTCCTCATTTACCTCAAAGCAGACATTCCCAAACTGGTTTCACAAATTAAAAAACGGGGTAGGGACTTCGAAGCAGACATTTCAACAGATTACCTGATGGCGCTTAACCACTATTACGAAGACTTCGTCAAGCATTACGATCACGGCAAGATCATTGAAATCGATGTAAATCAGATGGATTTTGCAGCTAATCCCGAGGACTTCAACTTCATTGTTTCCAAATTGAACAAAGAGTTGTTTTATATCTGAAAACCACATTGTTATGTTGTTTCAGTTAAAGCACGCAGGCCAATGCTTTGTTGAGGATCTGATTGCTTTTGGGACTGAATGTGTAGACCTTTCGTTCTTCGGGAAGGATAATTTCAATCTTGGATGTGCCTTTCATTTTTTCCAATTCCTGCGGCGTAACCGGCGAGGAAAGCATAAATGACTTGTTCCAGAAATTCCGGTCGGAAGTGGTCGTGAAAAGTGAAAAAGTGCCCTCTTTGGTCGTGAACCGAATTTCCGTGAACATTTGCACGTGAAAAATAAGCTCTACTTCTTCATTATGGTAAGTAAAAATCTTCTCTTCTCCCGTGCGCGACAAGCTTAGATATTCCTTCTTATCAACCAGCTGAACAATTTGATAATATTCCGTTTTGTTCGTGGATCGGCTTACTTTGGTGAGGCACTGTGCATGGGAGACAGACCGGCAAGCAAAAACCAGCCCAATAACTCCAAGCAGAGCAATTGCTTTCATGTGATGGTAGTCCTTCAAACTATTTACAAAATCAGGGGTCGTTCAATTGATAGTAAATATATGCTATTTTTTTAAAAAGGAATGCCATATGAGATTTCGGTAGGGGTTGAGATCTGTGTCTGTGCGTTAATTTGTCTAAAGAAGACAACGTTTAATGTAGTTGGTATTTTGACAATATCTCGCTAAGACTATATAAGGATCTAGACGTTGTCCGTTGCGTAAGCGAATAGGTCCTAGATAAAACTAATGGGTCGGATTCAACTAGCTTCCGCAAAAAGCTTTAAGAAAATCCTAGCAGCCGAGAAAACACTGATAAACCCTGATGGAATTAGTAATGACCCGAGGCTGGCAGGGAGAAGCCAGTACGCTCAGCTCGCTGACCGTCGACGGAAAAGTGCATCACTTTATTTTGGAAGATAAAGACCGTGGGCTAGACTGGAAAATGAGCCTGGCACAAATAGCAGCCAAAAAAACCAAGAAAGAAACGGCCATCCCGACCAGCCGATATAAGGTCATTATTGCATACTCAAACCGTTTCAAAAGGCTTTTGCCGCGCTTGGTTGGCGTACCTGGTTACAGTGGCATTCTTATTCATCCAGGAAACTACATCCGGAACACTGAAGGCTGTTTGCTTCCAGGTCTAACAAACTGGATCCAGGATAAAGAATACTGCATCGGATCCAGCGTAACCGCTCATGAGCGCCTTATGCAAAAGATTATGGCAGCGGATAAAAAAGGTGAAGAAATCTGGATCACTATCAAAACCGATTACAAGCCGGCGACGGCATAGTAACATGATCAAACAACACAGAAAGAACGGGTGAGCAGTAGCGGTCCCGTTCTTTTTTTACCAACAATCCTATGAGATATTTTTTCGAAAAAATCGTCGTTTCGCTCGTTATTACTGTGATCATTTGTTTCGCCATTGATATTTGTATGGGTAATGAAAAAGCAGAGACCGGCACCGTCGTGGAAAAGGTTTTTAAACAAGAGCGTGAGTATGTTGAACACAATTCTTATACTGACTCAAAAGGGAGATATAACACCAGCACGAGCGTTCGGCATGCGCCTGCATCCTTGCATTTCTACGAAAAACTTCAAACGGGCCAGGTTGTAAAGGTTGACTGCAAGCCTGGAATCTTCTATGATTCAGAAGTTGGTAGCCAAATCCGGATCTACACTGTTTATGGATACATGACCGGCGCGGCTTGGCTACGGGAAGCTAAATAGTTTATTGAGGACCTAATTTCAAAGTTTCAAAGGTGCTACCTGTCGCGGGTTGGGCGCTTAATAGCTCCTTGAGAACTTGAATCTTTGTTGCTTCCTAAGGTAGTTTCTGGCACCGCAAATGAGGTTATCGGAACAGTATCTTGCAAAATAGTCATTTCTTTATTTAGTTGAGAAACAGCCATTTTTAACGAATCAACTTTGGATGCGATTTCGATTGCCTTTGCCTTCTCGTTATCACCATTCCAAACTGAGAATAGAAAGGATACGACCGTTGCAAAAACAGATCCCCAAGCTGCTATTCCTGAATTCTTTGCAGCACGAGCTGTTGCTATTCCTATTCTTAGATTTTGTTCAGCCCGATCATCTTCTCGGCGCTGCCTTTCGCGCATCTCATCTTCAAGGTTAATCTGTCGGGCTATCTCAGCTTCTTCAAGTCGTTGTTTCCGTTCCAGGTAAATGTGCCAGCCTCCATCAGCAACTATTTTTGTGCCATGTGGAGTTATTCTCAATAGTGTTTTTGCCTTCTGTCCTGAAGTGACTAGCTTTTGTTCCAAAAGCGTATCGACAAGAATCATGACTTGCTGGCGATTGTAGCCAAAACCAGTAGCAAGAACTTGGTTAGCATCGCACAATTGTCCATCATCGGTATTATATTGAATGATGGGTAAAATATAATTTATCATTTGATCGAGTTCGTCCTGCTGCATGGAAACGAGTTTTATGATGGATGTGGCGCTTCTAAATTTCTGGAATAAAGTTGATACCCGTTGAGTAGTGGAAAACTTCCTAGCGAGGGATTTTTTAAGGATAGCACTAGTTTTTTTTTAACTTTATGCTGTCTTCATTTCGACACTAATCAAAAAATGAACAATCAACAATTAAAAGATCTGGATAACTATTTGAATGCCGAGTATTGGAGACTCAGACATTTTAAAGCAACAAGAACTATCGTCAATCTATGGATGACCATATTTTCAATATTGCTTTTGCTAGCCTTGATATGGCTTGGAATTTCGCTTCCGTAATAATGGAAATACACATTGTCACCAACACACCTAATATGCCTGAAATCCATTTTCCGACAAAATCAGCGTTTTGAAGTTGTAAATTTACACTCGATAATCGCTTGATTCTCTCGTTCAATTCTCTGGTTTCTTTCTCGTAAGTGAGGTTTTCAATCTCCAGCGCCGTCTTTATACTTTCAAGCTTACTTCGTTCAGTCTCAAACATATCACGTTCGTCTCTGGCACGTTCCTTATCTGCAAGCTGCTGTCTTTCTGCTCGTCGTCTGTCTGCTGCATTTTTTAGATAAACTTTCCAACCTCCATTTTTTGCAATATTAATACCGATAAGGGAAATCATTATTGCGGTTTCGGGTTGATTGATCCCATTACATCTTTGGGCTACCTTGTGACTGTACATTTTTTGTCGCACCGCTTGCTCCATAAATCGGTCATAGCTATCTAGTGTTCGACAAAAATCAGGAACCTGTAAACAACCGCCAGCCCACTCAGGTTTTATCAATTCATTTAGTATGTATTCGATGATATCATCTTCACGATGAACACTAGGATTATATTTGAACATGCTCTCAGATTTCGGGAAATAGGTTGATGCCAGCTGAGTAGTGAAACACACCCAGGTCACGCAAATACTGTACTGTCTGGCTTATGTCTGAATGCCCGGATTGCTCTTTGACCAGCATTAAGTCTTTTGTCGCCTTGTAAAGTGCTATCGCACCGGTGTGTTTCCATCCGTAAATGTCATAGCCCTGCCTTGCAAGGTCCATTTCGTCCAGAACTTTACGATGCTTGTCATAGAAAAAGTTAGGGCTAACCAGAGTTTTCCCAGGCTTATAGCCATGAGAAAACAGGTAAAAGTGTGCTGGATATTCTCGAACGCTCCACTCTTTAAAAATCACTTCCAGTGCCGGCGGTATCATTACAGATCTGTGATTTGTCTTCGAGGTGTCAGCGTAAATAATAATGTGATCGTCTTTGATGTCTCCAACTTGCATTTTTCGCACTTCTTCCCAAGGCCGGCAGAAGGTGTAATAAATCATTCGGACAAAAAACCAAAGTTCCGGAAGCCCCAACTTTTCACAAGCCTCCTTGTAAGCATTTATCTGTGTGCTGTTGTAAGCAATGTGCTTACTCGTTTTAGTGGGAAGATTGAAAAGCGTTTCCGAAATAGGATTTGAGGTAAGCTTATAAATGGGTTTGCTGTAAATGAAAAAACCGCTGACAAATGCCTTATATGTGTTGTAGGACTTGTCGCCCATTTTTAGGACCGTCAATGCATGAGTGCGCATATCGGCCGCATGCTCATTATTGAAGTCCTTCAAGTTGATATTTACGATTTCATAGGCTTCCAGGAACGTCATAAAGTAATTTGCCCATTTTTCATAGGTTGTTACAGACTGGCGTTTCAGGGTCAAGCGCTTATCTTTCGTGAACTCATCTAGCGCCACAACTAGCGGCATTTGCCCAGAATCCCGTAACACTTTTATTGGATCAATATGCCCGCCTGCTTTCAACACTAAATTGATTTCGTCAATAATTTTTCTGGCATTTTCTCTCTTCACTTTTTGGGAGTCGCCTGAAATGTATCTCCTTTTCCTAACCAATTCATTTCGCTTTACCGAAAACACGTAAAACGAAACATACCATTGAGATGTCTTCGGTCGCTGCAATACAGCAAATTCGAAAGGGTAGGGGCCGCTTTCGTCTAGCCAGAGGTCATGCTTTTGGGCGAGAAATTGGCGAGATCCTGGCGATACGGATGCCTCGGTCATAAAAAAAGTGCGTTTAAGAAGTCTAAACGCACTTTATAACATGTGACCAGGAGGAGAGTCGAACTCCCATACCCGAAGGCACTACCCCCTCAAAGTAGCGTGTCTACCAATTCCACCACCTGGCCGAGGATTTTGCAAAAGTACAATTTAAATGATACGCTGCAAGGCCCTGGAAATGTTTTTGAGCGTTTTTATCTGGCGAATATTTACACTCCCTACTTTTTACAAACTAAAATAGAAAGGATCGCACCTTTCTATTTTATTCATTTTCCGAATTGCAGCGCGATCAATAAACGTGCGTGCGGTGCTCGGCAGCTTGGAGTTTGTGATAACTGTAATAGGACACCATCAGAACGGCCAGCACGATCAGTGGGAATACAGAATTAAAGCCAAATCCGTCCACTACGGTCGTGCTGATGCTGGCGCAGAGAAAGTCGAAGACGAAACCCGCATATGCCCACTCTTTCAGACGGGAAGGGACTTTTGGCAGTATTAAAGCTAACGAACCTGCGATCTTGAAGCCCGTAAGCATGGGGCCGAAATAGTCGGGATAACCAAGATGCCGGATTCCTTCGCGGGCCATTTCAGTTTGGGAAGTAAGTGCGGGCATTACGCCTTCGAACAGAAAGATCAATGTTGTAGAAATCCAGAAAATAATGCGGGTCGTTTTCATGACAGTAAATGTTTGATGATTGAGTTTCTTTTTTGCTAATACAAACCTACTGCATCTTTCGCCGAAGGAAGCAGTGCAAATACGACGAATTAGAGGGTACATTGCGACAATTCCATTGTGGCAATTCGATTGCGGCAATTCGATTACAGAACTTCACAGGCACAACCTCTTTTAGTTAAATTTCACTTCTCAGCTTTTTTCGGATCGCTTCTTTGTCGCTGTCTGTTTTTGCGAGAGACAGGGATGTTTGCCAGTGCAGCATTGCTTTTTGGTCATCAATGTCTGTATAGAGCGTTCCTAAGAGTGCAAAATAAAAGTGATTTTCTGGTATTTGCAGCTTTTCTGCTTCCGCAATAGCCGCTTCTTTCCCCCTGACTTTTGCCACCGCATAGGTGCGGTTAAGTGCCGCGACAGGGGAGTATTCTCTTTGTAATAATTGATTATAAAGGTGCAAAATTCCTTCCCATTTTTCCGCCGTGTCGGACTGCTGCGTGTGCCATGCTGCAATGCCGGCTTCGAGATGATATTTCGACAATTCATTTCCCTGTCCGGCCATTCTAAGGAAATACCCGCCTTTGCTGATCAGGTCTCTGTTCCAAAGGCTGGAATCCTGTTCATCGTAAAGAACGGCAGAACCATTATCATTGATTCTTGCATCAAATCGCGATGCATGAAAGCACATCAGGGCCAGCAGCGCATTCACTTTTGGTTTATTGGTTTCTGAATGTTCAATCAGCATGGTGCAGAGCCTTATGGCTTCCAGGCAAAGGTCTTTTCTTAATGTATTGTTCTGGCTGGCAGAATAATAGCCTTCGTTGAACAACAGGTAAATGGTCTTTAAAACCGGTTCCAGCCTGGCTTCAATGGCTGAGGCTGGCGGCATTTCAATAGCCACTTTCGCTTCACGCAGCTTTTCTTTAGCCCTGAAAAGGCGCTTGTTGATGACATCCTTATTGGTCATAAAAGCGCTCGCAATCTCATCGATTCCAAATCCGCAAAGAATGCGCAGTGAAAGGCCGATCTGGGATTCATGAGAAACGGAAGGGTGACAAACAGCAAACATCATTTGAAGCTGGCTGTCATTAATGTTTTGCAATGAAAGGTCCACTTCGGCGCTGTCCGACTGTTGCGTGGTGTTTTGCAGTTCTTGCGCGATTTTATGCCGGAAAACAGACTCCCGGTGAAGATGGTTTTTGGCTTTGTTCTTGGCCGTATTATAAAGCCATCCCGCCGGATTGGGCGGGAGGCCTTCTAAGCCCCAGGCTTGCATGGCCGCCTGAAACGTTTCACTAGCAATATCTTCCGCCACCTCAATCTCCCGAAATCCAAAATGCCTGCAAAGCACCGATACGATCTTCCGGTATTCTGTCCTGAACAAATGCGGGATGATTGGTCCGTGGTCAAGCATTGTTTTAGCTTTCGTGCACGGATATTATTTTACGCACTTCAACACTGTTGCCTTCACCTTTCAGGATCGGGCATCCCTGTGCCATTTCAACCGCCTCGTCGAGGCTGGCAGCTTTGATGATGATGAAGCCGGCGACCGATTCTTTGATTTCAACAAATGGGCCGTCTGTCATTACATCATTAAATTTAAGCACCTTACCCTCAACAGATAATCCCTTTCCGCCGCTGAATTTGTTTTGCGCGGCAATGCCTCCGACCCAGTCGTGATATTGTTTCATGTAACCTTCCATTTGCTCGGGTGATGGCTGGGCTGCTTTGGTCAGTAAATCCAACCGCATGATTACGATGTACTCTTCCATGATGTTCTCAATTTATGGTTAATGATAAATAATTTACATCCCCATTACAAATGAGCCCCGACGGATTGGACATTAGGTTTGATATTTTTTTATTTTTAATAACAAAAAAAGGGATGTGACAGCGAGCCACATCCCTTTAAGTGAGTTATTCAGTTACTAGCGAACTTTAAAGAATCTCAGGTTCATTTCCTGATCGCCGTAGTAGACTTTCAAGAAATAATGCCCTTCATTCAATCCGGTTACGTTTAATGGTAAAGTATTTTTTCCTTCAACCACATCCTGTTCTGCCGAATTCAATTTGATCCCGCTCATGTTGTAAGTTTCAACTCTTCCTTTTCCGGCCGATTTTGAAATAAACTCAACATTAACAAGGTCTCTAACCGGGTTAGGCGCGATAAATGCTCCTGTAATCGCTTCATAACGCACTGTAACAATGCGGCTAGACAGGAATTTGCCATCTATATCGACCATTTTCAGCTGGTAATAGTTGTTGCCGTAAAGCGGTGACTTATCGATGAATTTGTATTCTCCAACGCGTTTGTCAGACAAAGGCAGTTCGCCGATCACGTTCGGGACCTTAATCTGGTTGTCGTAACGGATCACCTCGAAACCTTTACCATTCTGCTCCTCAGTAACGTTCCAGGAAAGCTCAACGCCTTCTTCTGCCGGGGCAGCCTCAAACCTCGCAATGTAGATCGGAAGAACGTCATCAATTCGGAATGCCATGGTCTGAACAGTTGATTTGCAGGAACCGCCTTCGATTTGAAGCGTATAGCTTCCTCTTTCCAGTTTCGCGTAGCTGATCTTTGGACGGTCACTGGTCAGGTTTACCCTGGCAGAACGCATCATTGTACTTCCTTGCATGATTTTCCAGTCGATGCTCGAAACATTATTACCATGGAAGTTGAACACCAGGTCCGTATCAGTTTGGTTGTATACAGATTTCAAAATCGGTCCATACTCGCAAGGCAGGCGGTTGTCAACTGCGGTGATAGTAAATGTCTTGGTACTAACCGTCGAAGCACAATCTCCACCTTCGATTTCCAGCGTATAGCTGCCAGCAGCCTGTGTAGCGAAGCTGATAGCAGCGCTGTTCGACGTAAGGTTTTGCGTTTTTCCATTCGCAACCACATTTCCAGATTTTTTAAGTCTCCACGTCAGGTTTGGAATGTTCGTTCCATTGAAATTGACAGTCGCCCCGGAAGCAGAGATGTTTGTAATGGTCGAAATCGTCGGGCCGCCGTTGCAGTTTGGACGCGTTACAGTCACTGTGAACGATTTTGAGCTAACTGACGAAACGCAGTCACCGCCTTCAATTTCCAAAGTGTAGCTTCCACCGCTTAGTGCAGTGAATGAAATGTCAACCAGCGAAGAAGTCAGGCCAGGTGTTTTGCCATTACGAACAACAGTAGAACCGGATTTGATTCTCCATGTAATGCTAGGAACACCATTTCCATCAAATTGGAAGCGCAATGCAGTCGTTGAAATGTTGCTGATCGCGCCAAGCGTAGGGCCGCCAGGACAAGTTCCCGGGTTAATGGTAAAGTTGGAAGTGCTAACTGTAGAAACACAGTCACCACCTTGAATTTCAAGAGAATAAGTTCCCGCGCCCAGGCTGGCAAATGACAACGCAGCAGAATTGGAGCTTAAATTGCCTGTTTTACCATTTCTGATAGTGTTACCACTCTGCTTGATGCGCCACGTAATGTTTGGAACACCTACACCATTGAAATCAACGGTCAGGCCAGTTGCTGAAACATTCCTCAGCGCTGAAATAGTCGGGCCGTTTGCGCAGTTTGGCAGAGAAACCGTAAAGTTGGACGAGCTGACAGTAGATGTGCAGTTACCGCCTTCAATCTCCAATGCATAGTTGCCTGTTGCAAGACTGGCAAATGTAATCGATGCAGAATTGGTGCTCAAATTGCCCGTTTTTCCGCTAGCCACCGTGTTGCCATTTTGTTTCACTCTCCATGTTACCGTAGAAACACCCACGCCGTTGAAATTGAACGATAAACCGGTAAACGTCACATTGCTGATGCCTGTTATCGATGGTCCACTTGGGCAGTTTGTTGAGCCAACAGAGAATGTTTTCGAGCTCACAGAAGAAATGCAATCACCGCCTTCGATTTCCAATGTGTAGTTTCCGCCGCCAAGTGTAGCGAATGAAATGTCTACAAGAGAAGAAGTCAAGCCAGGCGTTTTGCCGTTGCGGACTACATCAGAGCCTGATTTGATCCTCCATGTGATGTTAGGAACGCCGTTACCATCAAATTGGAAACGCAAACCGGAAGCAGAAATATTGCTGATCGTGCCAAGTGTAGGGCCGCCTGGGCAATTGCCCGGGTTCAAGGTGAAGTTTGAAGAGCTTACCGAAGATACGCAGTCACCACCTTCAACTTCAAGTGTATACGTGCCTGCACCTAAGCTGGCAAATGACAACGAAGCAGAATTTGAGCTCAGATTGCCTGTCTTACCATTTCTGATCACATTGCCGCTTTGCTTGATGCGCCATGTGATAGTTGAAACGCCTACACCATTGAAATCAACAGTCAGGCCGCTTGCTGAAACATTCTTGATTGACGAGATCGTCGGGCCGCTTGCGCAGTTTGGAGTTGAAATTGTGAAGTTTGAAGAGCTAACAGTCGAAGTACAGTTGCCGCCTTCGATTTCCAATGCGTAACCGCCAGCACCAAGGCTCCCGAATGTGATGGATGCGGAATTAGTGCTCAAATTGCCCGTTTTTCCGCTAGCCACCGTGTTGCCATTTTGTTTAACTCTCCAAGTAACCGAAGAAACGCCGACGCCGTTGAAGTTAAATGATAACCCGGTAGACGATACATTATTGATCCCCGTAATCGATGGTCCGCTTGCGCAGTTTGTAGAACCCACAGAGAAAGTTTTCGAGCTTACTGAAGAAATACAGTCACCACCTTCAATTTCCAAAGTATAATTTCCGCCGCCCAGTGAGGCAAATGAAATGTCGACAAGCGAAGAAGTCAGGCCAGGTGTTTTTCCGTTGCGAACTACATCAGAACCGGATTTAATTCTCCATGTAATGTTAGGAACGCCGTTACCGTCAAATTGGAAACGCAAACCAGATGCAGAAATATTGCTGATCGTGCCAATTGTAGGGCCGCCAGGGCAGGCTCCGGGAACAACGGTGAAGTTTGAAGTGCTCACGCCAGAAGTACAATCGCCACCTTCGATTTCAAGTGAATAAGTGCCTGCACCCAGACTATTATACGAGATCGATGCTGAGTTTGTGCTAAGGTTACCAGTTTTTCCATTTCTAACAACGTTACCACTTTGTTTCACGCGCCATGTAAGATTAGGAACGCCTGAACCGTTGAAGTCAACAGTAAGTCCGGTAGGGGATACGTTTCTAACGCCAGATATGGACGGTCCGCTTGGGCAATTTGCCTGGTTTACTGTAAATGATTTCGAGCTAACAGAAGATACGCAATCGCCGCCTTCTATTTCCAATGTATAATTTCCTGCCGCCAGGGTGCTATATGAGATGTCAACGTCATTTGAAGACAGATTTCCTGTTTTGCCGGATTTCACCACATTGCTACCGGATTTTATTCTCCAGTCAATGTTTGGAATGCCATTACCGGAATACGAGAAACGTAAGCCTGTTTGCGAGATGTTGCTGATCGTTCCCACAGTCGGGCCGCCAGGACAGTTAGGCTCAGGGTTTACTACCGAATCAGGATTTTTAGGAAGCTCATTCCAGAAGCAGCTCAGGACTTCATTATAATTTAATGAAAAACCCATGTTAGGGTTCATGAAGCTTCCGTTTTCACCTTCAATTGTTTGACGGATCAAACCCATTGAGATCGCATCGCGGCTGTATCCGTTTGTTTCACGGTGAAAATTCACACGCAGCAAACCATCTTTGATGATTGCATACTGGAACGTTCTTACACCATCGCCACCTCTATACGTTCCAAGCATCAAGCCATCTGTAATCGGCTTATTATTACAAGGAATCATATTTCCCTGCTGTGTGCCTAGATAGTTATTACCCATTGTACTAGGGTCAATGGAGTTGATACAAGTGTTAATAACCCGGTTCCCCTCAGAATTGTTGGGAAACTTGTTGTTATCCATATGCAGCAGAATGGCCGTATTATCGAAAGCCTCGTTTTTACGGCTAGGGTCGGGGTTCCCGTCCCATCTGATGTAAATCCTGTTTTGGTGGATAATCGTGTAAACCGGCTTACCACCTACATTTCCGAGAAATTCATCGTGCGTCCACTTTAATGGTTGATTGGTCCCGGGTTTGATCCCGCAATAAACCTCCGATGCTACAGCCAATTGATTTTTCCGTAACGCATCATCCGAGGTTGCGGCCATGAGGCCCAGCAACCCGCTCGCGAAAATTAACTTCTGTAAAAATTTCATCAATGTTTAAAAAGTAAATGTTTGAAGAATTAAATGAATGGGTTAATTAAAATGCATATAGAGGAGACTCTGGAAGTCAGAGTTTTGTTTTCAGCTGAAGGGGCGAGCCCTATTTTGAAAATCTGTTGTTGAGGAGTGTAACTCGTTGAAAAAGAGTAATTAATGGCTTTTGACGATATATTATATTACAAATAGAATATGTTTGTAGAACTATAATCTCTCGAAATGTAGTAATTATTTTGTTAGGTGCAAGTAGGGAAAGTAAAAATATTCGGAAGGTCGAATGGTCGGGAAACTTGTATTTTCAGTAGCGCGCATATTACTGATTGTACAAAATCTGCGATAGGAGGTCGGCAGGCTATTTTTTGAATATGATTAGTGAAAAACCGCAGGCTCGGAAAATTTTTTGAAGCTGCATTTATCTTGTAAACAGGATGTTAGTTCGATTTGTAATTTCCCTAAAAGAAAAACTTTTATCTGTGATTTGGAAGGATCCTTTAAAAGTGTACCTTTGCACCACGATTGAGGAACGGGACACGGGGAGAAAAGCTGAGGTTTAGCAGCAAAACATAACCAACCGATTCCGTAGCTCAGCTGGTAGAGCAATACACTTTTAATGTATGGGTCCTGGGTTCGAATCCCAGCGGGATCACTTAAAGAAGTAACAAAAAGCATCAAAAGCCTGCAAATCAATAGATTAGTAGGCTTTTTTCTTTACCGGATTATGCCAAAATGTTCAATTTTCCAAAAATTTTTGGTGAGTAATTCGGTGAGTTCAAGGATCTGCAAATTTTACTCACCAGAATCGCTGTAACTTATTGTATGTGAAGATGTTCACGACATGAACATCTTGTGCTGAAATGGCTTGCAAGACTACTTTTGTTCAACTTTTTAACCTGAAAAGGGTATGAAAACAAAACTGAGTCTGCTTTTCTATTTGAAGAAGCCGAAAAACTATCAAAAAGGGCCTGTGCCGATTTACCTGCGGATTACGGTTGAAAGTAAAAGAGCAGAATTTACAACGGGGCGAGAATGCGAGCCTAGCCGATGGAATGCGGTTGCAGGAAGGGTTATCGGTGCTAAGGAGGCTGTGAAGTCAGTCAATGCCTATCTCGGCAACCTGGAACAGCAAGTGCTCGATGCACATGCCGCGCTAGTTCGAGATGATGCTCTTATCAGTGCCGAAACAATCAAAAACGAATTTCTGGGCATAGGTCCTAAGCAGCGTCAGCGCTTACTAATGGAAGTGATCGCCGACCACAACGAGCGTATGAAGGCTCTGGTAGGCCAAGAATATGCTATCGGCACATTGAACCGCTACAAGGTGCTCGAACGCCACACAGTAGCATTTTTGAAGCACAACTATAACATCAGTGATATCGATATCAGCCGCATCGATTTCGCTTTCCTTGCCGATTATGAGTTCTACCTACGCTCGATCCGTAAAATGGGCAATAATGCCGTTGTGAAGCACATGAAGATGTTCCGCAAGATCGTCAACATTTGCCTGGGGAATGGATGGATGAACCTTGATCCCTATTTGAACTTCAAGGGCAAATTCAAGAAGGTTGATAAGGCGATCCTTACCAGAGCAGAACTGGACTTGATGGCAAGTAAGGAATTTGCTAGTGATCGGCTTGCACAGGTGCGAGACACCTTTCTTTTTTGTTGTTTCACCGGCTTGGCTTACTCCGACGTCCAAAAGCTCGAAAAAAGTCAAATAACGCGAGGGATTGACGGCGAGCAGTGGATTTTCAGTCAGCGGACAAAAACGAATGTTAAGTCTCATATTCCGCTGCTGCCGGAAGCGCTTCAGATCATTGACAGATACAAAGACCATCCGCTTTGCGAATCTCGTGGGCTCGTCTTGCCTGTGCCTAGTAATCAAAAGATGAATGACTATCTGAAAGAGATTGCTGTGATCTGCGGGATTGACAAAGTTC
This sequence comes from Dyadobacter sp. CY347, assembly GCF_021502655.1. Lineage (GTDB taxonomy): Bacteria > Bacteroidota > Bacteroidia > Cytophagales > Spirosomataceae > Dyadobacter. Next base: position 222,758 of record NZ_JAKFFT010000009.1, on the reverse strand, counting down.
TCACTTCACACGTAGCCAGGCATACGTTCGCGACTACTATAACTTTGCAGAATGGGGTGCCGATTGAAAGTGTCTCGAAAATGCTTGGGCATACGAATATTCGTACGACGCAGATTTATGCGAAGATCCTGGACACGAAGGTTAGTGAGGATATGCAGGCTTTGAAAGGGCGGCTTTCCAAACGTTCTGGCACGGAAGGTTAGCGCTGCACCTTCTCTCTCACGACCCCTCTATTTGTGAGAGGGGATCGCGAGAGAGAAGGTGAAAAGAACGTTTTTGCATCATAGTTCCATACCGTCCCCCCAGGAAATTTCCGATTTAAATCATTAGAGAGCACTAATTAAACTATCCTACTCAGGCCTCGCCATTCACTGAAAAACTATGAAATTTATGCTTATCTAAATTTACTTTAACACGAAAATAGCAATCTCCTCCGTCATCCGCCTCTACCAATCTGTATTTATAGCTATCTGTGTCATACTTTCCCTTGCATTCGCAATTGACCCAAACCTCTTTTTCTTTTTGCTGATTTATTACTGCTACATACTGTCTATCGTAAGAATCTAATTGCATCGAAAGCACCCCCTTGTTTTCAAGAATACATTGCCTTAGGAGACTGTCAATTTCCCTAAGCTCCTCATCATTTAAATCATATTGGACTGCATTAGGAAATATTGTCTCGTAGAATTTTGGCATATAAGTAAAAATCGAAACATTCTTTATATTTAAAGAATCGCCTTTTGTTCTGTCAACGATATTCTGTTTTAGTATTTGAAGCTTAAATGGCTCTGTCGAATCAAGAAATTCCAGAAATCCATTTTTTATTATTGCTGTACTTCCTGAAAATGGATAGAATGGTCGGGGAAATACCAAAGTGTCATTTTGTAGAAAAAAAGTTCCAGTGTAAGGTGTAATGCTGTCGTTTTTGAAAGCTTGGCTCATTGAAAAGTGAAAGGCAGAATCCGAATACATTTTCAATTCATAAATTACTCCAAAATTATATTGATTTTTTGCGTGCAGGATTTCGCGCTTTTTGCCACATTGACAATAAAGAAATACAATTAGAAAAATAAGGATATGTTTGATCATGATTTCCGATAAATACCTTGATTGATGAAAACACTTTTCAAGCAAACTTCTGATCAGAAAGTGTGTGCAGTGTTGTACGTTACAACCAGATTTCGCCCAACTAGCTTTAAGCCTTAATTTATGTGCAGTGATAATTAACTGAAATTGTTTTTTGAACTTCAAGTTCGCCAAAATCCAGAAACATCACTAGCATAATAAAAAAATATGACTTTTCCCCAGTTCCTTCACAGCCAGCAGTGAAATTTTCTCGACAGTGATTGCCTCTTAACCGCAATCGGCCAGATGTACAATTGTCATACAATTGAATCTGGCCGCCCAAACGCTCCGAAGTCGCTGGCGGAAGAGTTTTATAAATATTCTTATCTTTGAGTTAATTGCAAGCTGGCCACCGCAACCTAGTGAGTGAGAAGGTGAGTAAATGATTTCGCAGGGATTAAATATTTGATAGACAACCTGTTACTTCAAAAAATATGATCCCAGCGGGATCACTTGAAGAAACAACAAAAAGCATCAAAAGCCTGCAAATCAACAGATTAGCAGGCTTTTTTCTTTCCGGGTCATAATGCTCGTCAAGTCTGGAGTAATAACCTTTTTGCCGTTTCGTAGTCACCAGCTTTGATAAGACCAGTTTTATCTACCAGGAGTACGTATGGAACTGCTGAACTGCTGAAATGTCGAGCAGCCGGGACTTTTGAGCCTTGCAAATCGGAAAGCCGACTGCACGAAAGCCGACCGTCAAAACAAAAAGCCCCACAAACCGATGATTTGCGAGACCATAATGAACGTTGAGTAAACTTATTCTTTGATGATTTTGAAAACTTCTCCGCCAGTGGTTCTGATCAGGTAGATGCCCATTTGCAGGTTGCTTACGTCGATTTTATTGGTGCCTGTTTGTAGCTTTTGCACTTTCAGGCTTCTGCCCGACAAATCGGTCAGCGTGAGTGTTTCCTTCTCTTGGACTGCTTTTTTAACGATCAGGTACACATCTTTCCTGGCTGGTACCGGGTACACCGAAGATGGATCTGCCTTGGCTTCGCTGCTTAATGTGACGATCTTGCTGTAAGTGGTAGTTCCGTCAATATCGGTCTGGCTGATGCGGTAGTAAGCTGTTCCCGTGAGTGGCAATGCCTCATTGAAACGATATTCGTGCATTCCGTCGCCTACACCTTCCAGCTTCCCGATTACTTCAAAGCGTCGCGCGTCCAGACTTTTGTGAATGGAGTAGGAGGCTACATCGGTTTCCTGCACTTTCCATGTAATTACCGGCTGCCTCTCCACATTGAGTGACGCGTCGACAGAGACCCAGTGTACAGGAAGTGCACTTGATTGTGTTTTGATAAAAAAGCCGCTGAAACCTGTTACATCGAAAGTGATTTCCCATCGCTTGGCTGCTGCATTCCAGATAATGGCTTCGTCGTCGGGATCAATGTTAACTCCTGCGCTCTCATAACTGTCCGGCAGACCGGTATTGTTGTCGCTGGATCCGCTCCGTTTTTCAATGTGCAGATTGGCAATGCGAGCTGCTCTTACTTGCTCACTGTCAGTGCTTAAAGGTAACAACATAGCGGGCGCGGGACTTTGCGTATTGAACGCATTGAATTCGGCGTCGGTAGCGTACAGAGTAACACTGGCCGTAGCAGACGTGGCATTTGCAGCAGGTGTGATTTCGTAATGGCGTTTCACGAACTGGCTGGGTTGCGAAGTTTCGATCCAAACTTTGGCGGTGACTTCACCAGCCACCGGCTCACTACCTGACGGCTCTAATCCTATCACAGCTTTGCACTCCGAACCGTCTACATTGAACACCGTATTTTCCGTCCCACTTATTGTTTTGCTGGAAAATTCCTGATTTGCTGCAAGCAGGGTTTCGGCCTGAGCGAGACTTTGCAACTCAAAAGCACCCATATCAACATTGCCACCGAAAATTCTCGATGCTCCGGAAATGTCTGTCACAATTTCGGAAGGTACATTCGCCTGGTCTCCGGCATTAATAGCAGGACTGCATGGCTGCAAACGAAGCCCGTCGTCTGACGTACCTAAGATATTGTCGGCTCCTGCCGGGTTGGCTGCATTGACAAACAATGGATCGGCAACAATGTTATTCGTGCCAGGGTGAGTCTCCTGGATAATATTGTTGTTCAAAGTGGAGGTACTTGCGGACGAGTATATCAACGCACTTGCCGGAGCACTGTTATTCCAAATAACGCTGTTCTCGACAGTGACGTTTGAAGAGAGAACTATAAGCGCACCGCCAATCTGTGCAGCTGTGTTTCCAAACATTGTACAGCCGTTAAATTTGGTTGAGCCCTGCACGGTGTAAAAAGCACCACCGTACAGGTCGGCTGAATTTCCGTAAAAAATGCAACCGGATACAGTTGTCTGGGAAACTGCGGCAACAAGTGCGGCACCAGCACCGGCTGTTCTATTTGAATCGAAGACAGAGTTGACAAGATCCAACTTTGAACCAGCAGCGTATACGGCTCCTCCCTGGGTACTGCTGTTTGCAGTAAATGTACAATTAACCGCTTTCATAGAGGAAACAGGTCCATTCGTATTGGTATTAACCAATATTGCCGGTCCGGCGGATGCCACATTTTCACTAAATCCACAGTTATCAACGGATGCATGTGATTCTAAGACATAGATGGCGGCGCCGAAACTACTAGCCCGGTGGGATCTGAAGGTGGAATTACGTATCATCAATTTTGTAAACCCAGCGTTTGAAATGGTCATAATTGCTGCCCCTGAATTGCGCAGAGCTTCGATGTTATTGTATTTAAACCCGCTGCCCAGTCGGGGCCCATTTGCAACTCCGTTCTCAAAGGTAAATCCGTCGATAACAAGGCTGTCGGATTGAGCAGGAATGCCAGCTATAACTGCGATATGGAAGCTGTTATCAATAGTATCTCCCTGCATTCCCAAATCTCCACTCAGAATTGTTGCATTCAGTTTGCTGTTACGCGTGCCTCCGCCAGACGGGTAACCTCCGAAAATTTTCAGTCCGCCCCGGTAGAAAGTGAATGTACTATCGCGATTGGTGTCGCTGGTAGGGTGGTAGGTACCCTGCGCCACGTGAATTTCAGAAACGCAGCTTACCTGTTTTGAAAGAAAAACGGCGTCGCTGAAAGATGCCATCGCAGTAGACCAGCTGCTACCATTGCCTGGTGTTGCTACGTTTTTATCAACATACATCACAGGCAAGCCAACAAAAATGCTTGTTGGTTTTGAAGTGATGGAGCAGCCATCCCCGTCAGTAACAGTAACGGTGTAATCACCCTGGGTTGTAGCCGTGATGGAAGATGAGGTAGCGCCTCCTGGGTTCCAGCTGTATGATGCAAATCCTTCTGGTGCGGAAAGCGCAACATTGCCTCCCGTGCAGAATGCGGTTGGTCCGCCTGCGGTAATTGGTGGTTCAGGCACATTGATCTTTACTTCTTTGCTGCTGCGGCAGCCAGTCTCATTCATCACACCAATGACGTAGGTACCAGGTGCAAGGTTTGTAAAAACATTCCCGGCACGGTAATCTCCGTCATTAAGTGTGTATAGTATTTCTCCACTGCCATCCTGATCCGTAGATGCCGTAATTGTTCCGGTTCGCTCAGCGCAGGTAGGTTGTGTTACAGTAGCCTCAATTACAGGGAAAGCGGATGCGGTGACCGTAATCGGCTGCGATGTTGCTGTACATCCCACCGAGTTAGTTACAGTTACCGTGTAATTTCCAGTTGTATTTATTGTAACGGAAGAACCATTAGCTCCACCCGGATTCCAGGTATAATTACTGTATCCTTCGGGCGCAGACAGCGTCACCTGGCCACCAACGCAGAAGGCAGTTGGGCCGCTGGCTGTAATAACCGGAATGTTGGTTCCTTCTGGCTGGGCATTGATGGTGATCGATACTGTGGTGAGACAGCCGATCCTATTTTTAATGTTAACCTGATATGTGCCGGGTGCCAGGTCCTGAAAATCAGCCGTCGACTGGAATTCACCCTCACCGATTGAATAGGTGTAGCCGGCAGCAGCAGCATTGCCAGGATCAACAGTGATTGAGCCGGTCGCTTCTGAGCAGGACGGTTGCGTCACGACCAATACATTTTCGGAAGGATATTCCAAAGCTGTAACGGTTGCAGCTGCTGACGTAGTGGAACATCCCAGTGCATTCGCGGCGGTTACCGTGTAAGTACCAGACGTGGACACTGTAATGGAAGGCGTGGTCTCTCCGTTGCTCCAGGTATAGTTTTCACCAGCCTCATATTCGTAAAATGCTTTTGTACGAACAGGCAGATACGCTTTCTCATTGACTACAAAACCAGCCGACATCAAAGTCTCCGAGCTTGGGAATGCAAGTTTTTGGTTCCAGGTGTTGGCAGCCGGATCGTACATCCAGAAGTCTCCGACATTTCCTGATGTGCTTATTCCCGCGCCCAAATAGCCTTTGTTACCAATTGCAAAAGCGGCTGCATACTGTCGCTCCCCACCTGCAAAAGCCGCTATTGTCTCCCAGGAATTTGTTGCCTGATCGTATTTGTGAAAATCGCTTAGAATAGAGCCATTCCTATAACCTGTTCCGGCATAAGCAGCGCCACCCACGCTGAAAGCTGCTGCGGCTTCCCTTCCGCCACCAGGAATAGAGGCTTTTTCAGTCCAGCTGTCTGTGGCAGGATCATACTCCCACAAATCGTCGTCGTAACCCGCTGGCGTTAAACCAAATCCAATGTAACCTTTATTTCCGATGCTGAATCCGGTTGCTTTGTAGCGTTTTGAACCGCCAAAGTCAGCTTTTTGTGTCCATGCATTTGCGGCGGGATCATATTGATAAAAATCTTTGGTCTGGTCGCCATCGTAGCCGGTACCTACATAGCCGTATCCACCTATTGCGAAAGCCGCGGCTACACTGCGCGGGGATCCGGTAAAATCAGCTTTTTGAGTCCAGCTATCCGTAGCAGGATCAAATTCCCACAAATCATTCAGGTTGGTTTTATCGGGCGCAACTCCCGTTCCGGTATATCCTTTGTTGCCAATTGTAAAGGAAATCGCCTGGCGCCGTTCTGCACCGCCGAAAGAAGCTTTCTCAGTCCAGTTTTCTATTACTTGGTTTGAAAGTGCCAGTGTAGTACTACCGTCAGGACAAATTTCACGGGAGGCTTCTCCGGCGATCAAAGGTGCAGCGGGTGCTGTGGTGGTAGTTACCACAAATGGCGCAGACGTAGTAACACATCCTTCGTTGGTGGTAAGAGTAACTGTGTAAGAACCAGCGGAGGTCACCGTCAGCGCGGCGTCTGTGGAGCCGCCTGGGTTCCATTGATAATTATTCCCAAAACCTTCCGGTGCCCGGAGTACCACGCTGCCACCTTCACAGAATGAAGCAGGGCCTTCGGCTATAATGTTCGGAATGATCGTGCGGGATCCATTGAATTCATATGCACCAAGGTCAATGGTCGAATTGTCAATGCGTGGTGCGCCGCTTACATCGGTAGTTGCAGTTATGCCTTCATTTGTACCAGCATCGATAGCCTGGCTGCAACTTTGAAGGCGAAAACCGTCGTCAGCAGTTCCAAAAATCCCGTCGTTGCCTTTTGTCTTATCGGGGTTGACGAACTGCGGATTGATGTAAATCTGACCTTCCCCTTCGTACCCGTTTTCAATAATACTGGTTACAACCTCGGGGGCGTCAATGAAGGTTGCGTTGCTTTCTGATAATCTTGCCGAGTTGCCCCAGACGATAGAATTTTTGATGAGTTGCGCGCCAAATATCCCGCCGGCAGTACTTGCAGAGTTTCTTGAAATCACACAATTGATCAAAGACATATTTTCACTGTCGTCCCGCTTGTTCCAGTAAATTCCGCCACCTGATCCCTGTGGTGCCTTATTACCGGTTACAACGCAGTTGCTAAGGTGCAATGTGGCGAACGAAGCTATTCCGCCGCCTACATCCTGAAAGCTCGTGTTGTTCTCTATCAGACAGTCAAAAAGTGTAAATGTAGATTGTACATTGCCATAAATTCCGCCCGGAGACCTTTCAGAAGTGTTGCCGCTGATCATGCAACTGTACAGTGTAGTAGAAGACTGTGCGCCGGATACTGCTGTATTTGAATTATTTAAGAATTTACATCCCCTTATTATTGAGTAGGAGTTATTGCTGCTTACTATCGAAGAGCCATTATTGTTGGTGAAAAGGCAGTCCGTGTAAACGGGAGCAGAACCGTTACTATTTACTACGACTCCATTATTCCTTTCAAATGTCGAATTTGAGATCGTCGGAGAAGCACCTGATAAATATAGCAAGCCGCCGGAAGTTGCTATGTTGGAGCGGAATACACAGTTGTCAATCACCGGGGATCCATTTTCCACTTTAACTCCGCTTTCTGACATCGAACTGCTTAGTTGTTCGAAAAGACAATTTCTGATGACAGGCGAAGCATTTTCCAACAAAAATCCAATACCCTCAGGCGTGTTCTGGTTCCGCGACATCTTGAATCCATCCAGTACTGTTGCATTGGTGAGATCACGTCCAAAGAAGGTCCCGTATTCCTGGCCCACAATGTGTGTGACGCTGGACTCGGCTTGCATGTCTCTCTGTGAAACCTGGGTTTCATTGCCAGTGAAATGGCCATAGTATTTGACACCTTCTTTCAGTCTGAAAGGCTCATACGAGATAGTCTCGTAAGTTCCGCCCCTAACCCATATTTCATCACCAGCATTTGATGCGGCAATGGCAACCTGAATGGTACCGACTGCATTTCCCCAGGCAGCCGCATCTACTGTCCCGACACCATTGGCTGTTGCATTGCCGGTCTTGCTTCCGTCAACCAGATAAATGAGTTGCGCGTATGCCTGACTTTGAAAAAGTGTTAACAGTAGCGCGCATAATAGAATAGCGTAGGGTTTTTTCATCAAAAGGTGATCAAGAGAGTTTGAAATTTGATAGGTACTGGTTGTATATCCGCGCTTAAATTGCATTCAGCTTACGCATTTCATCTATACTGACAGTCGGCAGCTTTTCGCCATTGCGCAGTTTTCTTACCACAAGCCTGGCTACTATCTCCGCTGAACCCTGCGTATCGAACCCGCGGTTGCCGGGGAGTGCGGGTACATTGGGTTGATGTACGAGCAGTTTTCCATCGGCGTACACATCGTAACCGAAAGTCTGGTCACTGTTTTTTACGATTTTGTAACTGTAAATGCTTGCGTCGCGATGATTGCAATTGAGCAGGTTCTGGGGCTGCCCAAAGAAGAGCAGACTTGCCAGTAAGATCAGGTTTGGCATTGGACACTAAGAGGATAGAGGATGGGTTTACGTTCATACGGCATTTCTAACAAAAGAGAATATTAAAATTTGCTTCGCCAAAAAGCGTGCGTAGACAGAGCGTAGACAGCTTTGTCAACTGGCTGATAGTTAAGTAAATAAATTTCAATTTATCGCAAAATAGTTTGACGCATAACTATATACGTTTTTACGGAAAATGCTACCTAGATGGGTTAATGCAGCTGGACCTTATTCGTTTTCCTGTAGCGCGAGCTTTTTGTAGAGCCTTGTCTTCGCGCGGCGCACGCTTGCGGGGTCGATATTGAGGAGAGTCGCAATTTCCTTGTGCGAAAGCTTCATATGAAAGTAGGCGTACAAGCGGACTTCTTTCAATGTAAGATTGGGGTGGCTTATTTTAAGGTTTTCGAAGAAATCAGGGTGTACCTGCTCGAAATGGATTTTGAATTTATTCCAGTCTGTGTCCAGCTGAATGTTGTTTTCGAGCAGCGAAGTAATATCCCGCAAACCGCGTGAAGTATTATGGTGATGCGGCTTGCTAAGCCGATCCACTTCCAACTTCAGGTGGTTCAGCAGCTCATTTTTTTGCACCATATATAAGGTAGATGAAGCCAGTTCACGCTGGTTCGTTTCCAGTCTTTCCCGCAGCAGCTCATTCCGCGACTTTTCGGAAAGAATTTCCATATTCATTTTTTCAAGTTCGAGCTGGTTGACCTTATTGAGGTAGCCTACTTCTTTCAGTTCAAATTCCAGTTGTTTATTATCAATCTCTTTTGCGAGCAGGCTATTCTGGATCGCTTTTGTCCGGGCAATCAGGGCCATTGAAAATGCAAATGCCTGGGAAACAATCGCGATTTCTGCTATCCAAACTCCTTTTTCACTATCTAATGAGACGAAAATGTGGTAAATGGGCATCGCCAGCAAACAAAGCATCGGAAGGATTTGAGCTGCAAGAAAGTAGCCCGAGGATGGAATTTTACGGATAAAGCCGATTATACAGGTCACCAACGTCATCGCAAGTATTGCCATACAGAAGATATTGTCAGGCACGAGTGTGTAATATTCCAGTTGAAAACCGTTCATGTTGATTACCATAGCCACCGCACTCAGTACAATGTAGCTGTAAAGGGAATACCTCAAAACTTTGTCCAGACCTGGCAGCGCCTGACTGGTGTTCAGATAAGACCGCGTCAGCTGGACTAATCCATACAGCACGAATACGATCCCCACATGTGTAAATATCCTGTTTAAATCGTATGTGCCCATCACTTCGTGCAGCGCAAAACTGAAAATCGGCCTTGGGAATGGAACCTGGAAGTAAAACCGGTAGCCCGTAATGTACAACATCCCACCTATCTGAATGAGAAGGTAATAGAGCACGGAGTTGTCCCGGAAAGTGAGGTATACATTTAAATTGATCAGGAAAAAAACGATCAGGATCGCCATGGACACGATCCATGCTCTTAAAATAGCCTGTTCATGTTGATCGATATAAGCTTTTTGACAAAACTCGATTTTCGGTTTGAACTTCGGATCAGCGTCTGTTACTTCCGACAGCCCCATTCTGATGTACATTGTGCTGGTGCTTTGTGCCGCCAGTTTTACGATGAGCCTGCCTGCCAGCCGGGACACATTATCTGTAAACGCGCCTGACGTATCCGATTTCCAGGTATTGTGTTCAAGATCAGTATGGTAGATTACATTCCTGAAAAAGGGCCAAACTCTGACCACATATTCACGCTCTGCATGATAAGGATTATTTACGATGATTTTAAACCAGTAATTATATCCTGACAAAAGCGAATCATTGTGCTTGAAACCTATCCCTTTTCCGTCCAGAATTTGTTCGATGCGGTAGCCCTGGTCGCGCACGGCAACATAATCAATCTCTTGCATTGCAGATTGATCACTGAGTATTTGGACAGGTTGGGCGAAAGAAATGGCTTGTAAAAAGCAGAGAAAAGCGCAGAGTATATGTTTTTTCAAATAGAATTATTTGCAGGTTAAATCTTCTTAAAAATACAACTTATTCCTTCAAAGTTATCGAATGTCAGCTCAAAAATTGATTGATCACTACCTGAAATCGATCCAGACCCAAACTTTCCACTTTTCGGCTAAATCAAAAGGGGATTTGGCTAAATGCTGCGCATTGCTGTATGCGATCTTTGTAGAAACAAAAAAAGATCCATTATGCGTGTATTTGTTACAGGAGCCACGGGCTTCGTTGGGACTGCCATTGTGCGGGAATTAATTGGTGCCGGGCACCAGGTGCTAGGGCTGGCGCGTTCGGATGCATCGGCCCAAAAGCTGATCAATGCAGGTGCGGAAGTTCATAAGGGCGATCTGGAAGATCTGGACAGCCTTCGCAGTGGCGCGGCGCAGGCGGACGGCGTGATCCATGCCGGGTTTATCCACGATTTTACGCGGTTTCCGGAAGTTTGCCAGGTGGACAAAACGGCTATTGAAACCATTGGTGAAGTATTAGCCGGTTCTGAACGCCCGTTTGTGATCACGTCCGGAAGTGCCTTAGTAAGCCCTGGAAAGCTGGCTACAGAAGATATGGTCGCGCCTTTCAATCCTGCCTGGCCGCGCGCTTCCGAACAAGCTGCGGACGCGATTGCAGCATTAGGGGTTAGCACGGCAATCATTCGCTTAGCGCCTTCGGTGCATGGCGAAGGTGATCGTCACGGATTTATACCTATACTGGTCAATATCGCCCGTGAAAAAGGGGTTTCAGCATATATTGGCGAGGGACAAAACCGTTGGAATGCGGTCCACAGGCTGGATGCTGCTCAATTATACAGACTGGCTGTCGAGCAGGGTGCAAAAGGTGGCATAGCACGTTTCCACGGAGCTGCGGAAGAGGCTATCCCGGTGAAAGACATCGCGGAAGCCATTGGCAAACAGTTGAATATCCCGGTAATTTCGGTTACCCATGAAGCCGCGGCTGAACATTTTGGCTGGTTTGCCCACATGGCTGCTATCGACTGCCCGACATCGAGCAAATTGACGCAAGCGCAGCTGACCTGGCACCCGACACGCCCGACTTTGCTTGCGGATATTGAAAGCGGGATTTATACCCAATCATAAGCGGTGAAAAATTCCTAAAATTATCGCGAACTTTATCAACGCTATGAACAGTAAACAGCTTTTCCATTTTCATTCGATCACTGAATACCACCGCGCGGCGGGCCTGCCCAAGCCGGCGCATCCGCTGATAAGCCTTGTACACATGGAGGATCTGAACAAGCCTCTTGACGAGAATGCGTTCAGTATGATCTATGATTTTTATTCTATTGCCATGAAAAGGGTAGGGAATGCTAAATTTAAATATGGCCAGCAGGTCCAGGATTTTGATGAAGGCGTGCTGTTCTTTATGTCGCCGGGCCAGGTTTTCGGGGTGGAAATTGAAAAGGGAATTATAAGGCACAAGCCGGAAGGGTGGATGATACTGATCCACCCGGACTTTTTATGGAACACGGCATTGGCCAAAACCATTAAGCAATATGAGTTCTTCAACTATTCCGTTTACGAAGCGCTTTTTTTATCGGATAAAGAAGAAACAATGCTCACGACGATTGCACAGAACATTGAGCAGGAGTACGAGGGCAACATCGACCGTTTCAGTCAAAGCGTGATCATTGCCCAGTTGGAATTGTTGCTGACCTATTCCGAACGGTTTTACCAGCGCCAATTCATTACCCGCAAGGTAACCAGCCACGAAATCCTGTCCAGGCTGGAAGATCTGCTCAGCCACTATTTCAACAGTGGCGAACTCTCTGAAAAGGGCCTGCCGAGTGTCACTTACATTGCCGAAAACCTTCATATTTCGCCGGGTTACCTGAGCAGTTTGCTCAAATCCCTGACAGGCCAGAATACGCAGCAGCATCTTCACAACAGACTGATTGAACTTGCCAAGCAAAAACTCTCGACGACAAATTTGTCTGTAAGCGAGATTGCCTACGAACTGGGTTTCGAGCACCTCCAATCATTCAGTAAGCTCTTCAAGACCAAAACCAATCTCTCACCAATGGAATTCCGGCATTCCTTTAATTGAACAGTGTTCTAAATTTTGAATGTTGAAATGCGGCGTAAGCCAGACTTGGTTCTTTTTACAAATGCTGCAATGCCGTGACTTTGTCGCGATACGCCCTTTTATTTGTCGTAATCAGCCATCAACGGTCATGATTGAACAGGTAAATTTGTATCGAAACAAATCATAAATCACATGCTTTCAGAACCAACGATACAGCGCCGCAGTGAAGGCCATTATCTGGCCATCGCAAAAACCGTTCACATGCACGACATTCCTCATGAACTCCCACCACTGATTCCGGAGGTGAAACAATATATGCTGGAACACGACATTGAAGCGGCCGGGCCGGATTTCTTTCTTTATAAATCGATGGACGAGTCCGGCGAACTGGATTGCGAGGCTGGTTTTTCTGTGAGCCAGGCAGCTGAGGGCAATGGACATATTGTTCCAGGGATCTTTCCGGCTGGCAATTACGCAAGCATCATTTATACAGGTGATTTCAAGGATATGATGGAAGCGCATGTAGCGCTGGAAAACTACATTGTGCAGCAGGGGCTTAAAGAAAAATCAACAACGCTGGAAGGCAGGACGGAGTGGGGCGGACGTACGGAATTTTATCTGGTCGATCCTGAGTTAGAGCCTGATCCGGAAAAATGGCAGACGGAGATTGTTTTTTTGCTGGAAGATTAAATCAGCAAAATAGATTTTTCCTATTAAAATATAGAATTAATCGATTGTTATTATCCTTGCCAAAAGCATAACTTGCCAACCATAAGTAAGTATGCGTGAGATTTTTCAACTATAACCTCATAAAATGGACAAGGACTTAAATAACATTGACAAATGCCCGTTTCTGAACGGCTCTATGGAAAGCCATGCCGCAGGCGGTGGCACGAGGAACCGTGACTGGTGGCCGAATCAGTTAAAGCTGAGCATCCTACGTCAGCATTCATCCAAAACTAATCCGCTGGAAGCGGACTTTGACTATGCAGAAGCATTTAAAAGTCTGGATTTACAAGCAGTGAAAGCGGACCTTACCGCGCTCATGACGGATTCGCAGGACTGGTGGCCAGCCGATTTTGGACATTACGGACCGCTTTTCATCCGCATGGCGTGGCACAGTGCAGGAACTTACCGGGTGTTCGATGGCCGCGGAGGCGGTGGTGCGGGTCAGCAGCGTTTTGCGCCGCTTAATAGCTGGCCGGACAATGTAAGCTTGGACAAAGCACGTCGTTTGCTCTGGCCCATCAAACAGAAATATGGACAAAAACTTTCCTGGGCGGATTTGTTGATCCTTACCGGTAATGTTGCCCTGGAATCAATGGGGTTCAAAACATTTGGCTTTGCAGGTGGCCGTGCGGACGTATGGGAGCCGGATGAAGATGTGTACTGGGGAGCGGAAACCACCTGGCTGGGCAATGATCACCGTTATGCAAAAGGCGTAGCCGGCGTTGCAGGCCATGGCGTTGTGTCGTCTGATGAAGATCCCGGCGAAGGAATCCACTCGCGGACGCTTGAAAAGCCGCTTGGCGCCGCACATATGGGCCTTATTTATGTAAACCCCGAAGGTCCGGACGGAAATCCTGACCCTATTGCAGCAGCAAAAGACATTCGTGACACATTTGGCCGTATGGCTATGAACGACGAAGAAACGGTTGCCCTGATAGCCGGTGGACACAGTTTCGGTAAAACGCACGGCGCGGGTACTTCGGATCACGTAGGCAACGAGCCTGAGGCTGCGGATGTGGAAGCACAAGGTTTGGGATGGAGCAACAGCTTCGGTTCGGGCCGTGGACCGGATACGATTACCAGCGGATTGGAAGTGACCTGGACAACCACGCCGACGCAATGGAGCAACAATTTCTTTGAAAACCTGTTTGCATTTGAATGGGAGTTGACCAAAAGCCCGGGAGGCGCGCACCAGTGGGTTGCCAAAAACGCAGGTGACATTATCCCCGATGCCTATGACAGCAATAAGAAGCATGCGCCAATGATGCTGACGACAGACGTAGCATTGCGGTTTGATCCTGATTACGAAAAAATATCAAGACATTTTCTGGAAAATCCCGATGCATTTGCGGACGCATTCGCCCGTGCATGGTTCAAGCTGACGCACCGTGATATGGGCCCGCGCGCACGTTACCTGGGACCGGAAGTGCCCGAGGAGGTGCTGATCTGGCAAGATCCTATCCCGGCAGTTGACCATACATTGATCGATGCGGGCGATATTTCGGCATTAAAATCGAACATTCTGGCATCCGGTTTGAGCATTTCTGAGCTCGTTTCCACTGCCTGGGCTTCGGCTTCTACGTTCCGTGGTTCGGACAAGCGCGGCGGTGCCAATGGTGCCCGCGTTCGCTTGGCTCCGCAAAAGGACTGGCAAGTGAATAATCCTGTGCAACTGCATAAAGTTCTGAATGTTCTGGAAAGCATTCAGGATGAGTTTAACAGCACGCAGGTCGGCGGCAAAAAAGTCTCACTGGCTGACCTCATCGTTCTGGCCGGATCCGCAGCTGTCGAAAAAGCGGCGCAAGATGCCGGTCATGCAGTAACGGTTCCTTTTACGCCGGGCCGTATGGATGCGTCGCAGGAGCAAACCGACATTGAATCAGTAAGTTATCTCGAACCTGCCGCTGACGGATTCCGAAATTACCGCGGGACGACTTATCAGGTTTCAACAGAAGAACTGCTGATCGACAAAGCGCAATTGCTGACATTGACAGCGCCGGAACTGACCGTTTTGGTCGGTGGGTTACGCGCATTGAGCATCAATTTTGATGGTTCCAAACATGGTGTATTCACAGAACATCCGGGCAAACTGACGAATGATTTCTTCGTTAACCTGCTCGATATGAACACTTCTTGGAAAGCGATGGGTGAGGATAAGGAACTCTATCTGGGAAGCGATCGCTCGACTGGCCAGCCAAAATGGACAGCAACCCGTGCGGACCTTGTTTTCGGGTCAAATTCGGAGCTGCGGGCTGTTGCGGAAGTTTATGCAAGTGCTGATGCCACTGGCAAGTTCGCCAGGGATTTTGTAGCTGCATGGACAAAAGTGATGAACCTCGACAGATTTGATCTGGCTAAATAGGCCAGGTAATATGTCAATAAGGGTCGTTCCGGTTATCCGGGACGGCCCTTTTTGTTGTTTTATGTTTTATAAATTAAATGGGCAACTCTACAAAAAACGTAGTTCCCTGATCCTTCACCGACTCAAACCAGATCCGCCCATCGTGCGCTTCTACGATTTGTTTACAGATCGAAAGGCCAATTCCGTATGACTGCTCCCCGGCAGTTCCCGATCGTTTCGCATTGCCCAATGGTAAAAATATCTCGTCTTTCAGGTTTTCCGGAATTCCGATCCCGTTGTCCTCGACGGTCAGGAGAACCTTATCATCTTGTTTGGTAAGATTAACCCAAATTGTCCCGCCTGGTTGTGAAAATTTGATAGCATTGCTGAGCAGATTGCAGAAAACTCGCCAGATTTTTTCCCTGTCAACCGGCACTGTAACCCTTTCATGATGGTAATCCAGCTTTTGTTGTTTCTCGCTGGCCTTGTGGCTCAGCATATCAATGCAGGACTGGACGATCTCCTGCAGCGCAACATCACTTTTCGCAACGCGCTCCCGATCCGAACTGGATTGTAAGATTTGGCTGATCAGCGTATTAGCCTTGCCGGCTGACTGCTGAATGCCTGCTATGAGCTCAACTTGTTCTTCATTCGGCTTTTCGTCCCAAAAAACGAGGTGTGAGGCAGAAATAATGGCGGCGATCGGGTTACGCAAATCGTGGGCAACGATTTTTAATACATGCTCATTCTCGATTTCAGCCTGTTCCAATGCATTCACTGTATCCTGCAACACAATGTTGCTTTGGGTAATGACCTTGTTCAGTTCAGTAACGGCGTGTAAATTGTGCATGCTCTTCCGTGCGCTGCGCCAGATCAGGTAGGCGATAACGGCGAGGGTGATTGACAGTAATAGGGTAAATGTGAGAAATAAAGCCTCCCGCGCATCTTTCTCTTTATCCAGTTCTTCTTCATGCTCCCGTTGGATTTGTTGCAGCAGTTGCCCCACGTCGCTTTTGTTTTCTGCATTCTTTTTAAATTTCATGACCCTGTCGGCCTCCATGCCGGCGATCAGCATCTTCCCCGCATCTTCAAATTTTCCTTGTCCAAACAAAATAGAAGCTTCCAATTTCTGATAAAGGATTGCATTGGCAGGATTATTCAAGGCGCCCGGCAGCTTTTTTAGCAATGTTAGCTGGTCCGCGGCTTCGTTAAATTCTTTGGTTTCAATGTATATTCTTGTGAGTAACTGCCGCGATTCCTGTTCAACTTCCAGCGACCAGTCAATCTCCCTATCATGCATCAGACAGCGGTTAATGAGCTTTTCGGCAGTCTGCGTATCTCCTTTTAACAGATAAGCTTCGGCTTCATTTCTCAGGATAACGATACGGGCAAACTTGATAAAGTTGCGTTCACGGGGAAATTCGGCGGCATGTTTGTCGATAAAATCAGTGGCTTGCTGAAAATAGTTTAATGCAATGTCCGGCTCGTTGCGGTAAAGGTGCGCGATCCCAATGTTCCTGAGACTACCTTGCATTTCAATGAATTCGAGCTGGAAATTGCCCGATTTCTTGCATTGGGCCAACTCTTTCAGTTCATGTTTCCAATATTCAATGGCCTGGTAATAATTTTCCTCCTTGAAAGAAATGCTAGCGATCCTGCTGCTGTAACGCGCGCATTCACAAGTTTCTCCCATGCTGGTCAGGAAGGATTTGCCATTATAGTAATTGCGGTAGGCTTGATAAAATCTTTTTTGTTTCAACAAATCATCCCCTTTCAATAGCAGCGCTTTGGAATATTCAATCGGGAATTGCTGACGGATATGGGGTGTAGGAAATAGTTGCAATAAACTGTCTGTATAATTCAATGCATTCTCGGTCAGTGTTGAGTCGCGATGGCTGAGGACTTTCATAAATTTATAATAGCGCATGCGGTCGCCCAATGTTTGGCCGTCGATTGTGGCCATCAGCGAATCAAAGGTGCGGATGCAATCTTTAATTCC
Organism: Dyadobacter sp. CY347; assembly: GCF_021502655.1. GTDB lineage: Bacteria > Bacteroidota > Bacteroidia > Cytophagales > Spirosomataceae > Dyadobacter. Next base: position 205,303 of record NZ_JAKFFT010000009.1, on the reverse strand, counting down.
AATTCTTCTCGATTCGCGGTCCAGGCTGTCAATCCACACATTCATCTCACGCTCATGATCCGCTTTCTTGGTTGTATTACAGCTTGTTAAGCCAAATAAAGAAAGCAGTATTGGAAAAATAATGTTGGGTAAAATCGATAGCGTATGTTGATAGAAGTAATTCCTCATTAGTAGAATTATGTTTTGAGCAATGGAAGCTACCAACAAAGCAGCCTTTAAAAAAATTTACTGAAAAATTTGCGTAGCTAAATGACTACACGTACATTCGTAGCCAAATAGCTACACAATGAATTTAAGACGCGATGTATTTCAGGCCATAGCCGATCCGACGAGACGGGCGATACTCCTGTTGGTGGCGACGCAGACCATGACGGCCGGTGCCATTGCCGCCAATTTCGATACGGCCCGGCCGACGGTTTCTAAACATTTGGCCATTCTTACTGAATGCGAATTGCTCGAACAGCACCAGAACGGCCGTGAGATTTATTATCACATCAATGCAAAAAAAATGAAAGAGGTTGCTGATTTCATCGAGCCCTTCCGCAACATGTGGGATGACCGGTTTAATAAGCTGGAAGACATTATGAAAAATTATAAACCCAATCAATAATATGGAGCGCAAAACCAAGGTCCATGCCGAAGATGGCAAACAGGAAATTCTGATCACCAGGGAGTTTGACCTGCCGTTGGATTTACTTTTCAAAGCCTACACTGAGCCGGAGATCGTGTCGCAGTGGATGGGAACGAAAGTGTTGAAACACGAGAACAAAAAACACGGGGCCTATGAGTTTGAGACATCCGACCCGAAGGGTAACGTCGTCTTCAGGGCCAACGGCGTGTTTCCCGAATTTATCCCCAATCAAAGGATCACAAGGACATTTGAAATGGAAAACACACCCGGTTCGCCATTCCAGTTTGCCGTCCAGCTTGAATTTCTTGAATTTGAAAAACTGACTGAGCAAACCAGCAAGCTTACCATGCAGATTATTTATAAAACGGTAGAGCTGCGTGACCAGACGTTGAAAATGCCTTTTGCACAAGGCATTAATATGGCGCATAACAGATTGCAGGAAGTTGTACATTACCTAAAATAAACCGATCATGGCAAAGAGAAACAAGATCATTTACTGGATTGCGACTGTCTGGCTCTCATTGGGGATGGTGTCCAGTGGAGTTGTGCAGATCATCAAACTCAAGGAAGAGGTGGATATGATGACGCATTTGGGTTACCCGCTCTATTTTCTGACTATCATTGGCGTATGGAAAATGCTGGGTGTTATTGTTGTGCTTATGCCCAAACTGCCGTTGGTCAAAGAATGGGCATATGCGGGTTTTTTCTTTGCGATGTCGGGCGCTATTTTTTCGCACATTGCCGCTGGTGATGGTGCCAAAGAGTTTTTCGGGCCAATATTGCTGATTGTCCTCACGGTTGTATCCTGGTATTTCAGGCCGGTATCACGCAAGCTGCCAAATATCATTTAGGATCTCAATCCAGCAGCCAATATTCTTCCCGCCAAAATTAGAATCTAATCAACCCATACTTTAAAATACAATTCGTGTAAATCCGTGTATCCGTGGCATAACCACCCGCAAATGCACACCAATAAACCCAACTATGAAAAATAAAAAACAACTATCCGAAGACCAGGCAAATGCATTAATGGAAACATTAAAATCCCGTTTCAAAAAGAACAAGGCCCTTCACGAAGGTCTGGACTGGAATAACATTCAAGCAAAACTGGAAGCCAACCCTGAAAAACTCTGGGTACTCGACGAAATGGAAGTAACTGGCGGTGAGCCGGATGTAGTAGGGTATGATAAAAAATCAGACGAATTCATCTTTTTTGATTGTTCACCCGAAACACCAAAAGATCGCCGAAGTATATGTTACGACCGGGCAGCCTGGGAGTCAAGAAAAGCAAACAGGCCGGAAAACACGGCGATGGATATGGCGGCTGAAATGGGCGTTGAGCTATTAACGGAAGAAGAATATCAGCAGTTGCAGGCATTGGGAAAGTTCGATCTGAAAACATCCAGCTGGTTGAAAACTCCCCCCGAAGTGAGAAAACTGGGAGGCGCTATCTTCGGCGACAGACGTTTCGACCGGGTTTTTATCTATCACAATGGCGCCGATTCTTACTACGCAGCCAGAGGTTTCCGGGGTTCCCTCAGGGTTTAGATTCTAATAAGAGCTTATAGTAACATTTGCCCGGCCCGACTTACCGGCAGTCAAGTCCGCTATTCCAGCATTTTCTCATCAATAAGAAATGCTGCAAGCTCGCGCGCAAACTGTCTGGCCCCGGCTTCGCTTAAATGACAAACATCGCAAAACAGCGACGAGTCCGCGGGAAACCGCTTTTCCATATCCATGAATGCGACTGAGTTGGTTTGCGCCAGTCTCCTGAGGATTTCGTTGTGTCTGTTCACACCCTTCCTAACACTTTCCGGGCTTCCCCACATGGTGACCGGGGTTGCGAAATTACATTTGGCGTAGTATTTCAAATCTTTCTTATCTCCGGTAAGCGCAATGTTGGGAGGGAAATGAGAGGCATAACTGAGCAAAAGCAACTTTTCTCCCTTGCTGCGTGATTTGGCGATAATCCTGCCAACATTCATCTCATAAGCACGCTCGCTTTGGACCTGAGCGCCATATTGTATGAATTTCTGGTCTACTCCATATTGGCTGAGGTAAATTTTATGATTGACTTTATCTGATAAATAATGTATTGTCTTGTCAATCAGGTAGGGAATCACCGTTATATTTATTTCAGGATGGGCGCCAAGCAGGTAAATGTCGTCATACCATTTAATGTGTGAATAATCGTCTTTAAAATCAGCAGGCGGAATGTTGTTTGCGTGTGTATCATTAATGGCTTCATAGTAAATGACGAGGTCAAAATGGTGTTTATCCAGCAAATCGTACTTCATTGCATTATCCAGCGCTGTGTGGGCGGGAGCCGCTATATTGTAAAAGGCGAACTTAGCATTGTTTCCATATTTTTGTTTCAACAGGGTGTCAAGTCTGGGTTCAAGATTGAGATATCCCGTGCTGATAACCGAGCCGCCGAGAATGAGTATATCTTTGATTGCATCGTCATTTCTGATCTCCGTGGCATTCAGCTTATCCATGTTCGTGTAAAACTCTTTATACAAAAAACCAGACGGCCTCAAAAATGGATAGCCTAAAAAACACAGGGCGCATCGCAGTAGGAGCTCTGTAACGAGGAATAGGATGAGAAAATAGGCAATGTAAAACGAAGCGCGTCTCATATATTCTAGCATTAGAAATGCTAAAAAAGGAACGAAGGCTTTCCAAAATCAAAACGGCTTTCTAAACGGTATGCAACAGTTATTTAACGGTCAACTTTGTCTTCACATACTACTCGGTTGCGGGCTTTTTGCCTTGTGCTTCTAAAATGAGTTGCAGGTCCGCGGTTTCTTCGGTTACGTGCGCGTAAGTTCCTTTGCCTGCCTGACTTAGTTTTTTGAGTTTCTGGCCTGAATTTTCGTGTCTGCCAAATGTAAATATGGTCAGGAAGAGTTCCTTCTGAGCATTTTGACCGATCATTTCCATAACTTCGTCGCTTACCGGAAACTCCCCGTCTGTGGCTAGAATGATCCGGTTGTTGCCGCCTCGAATGTATTGTTTGCTGGCCGTTTTATAAGCGAGCTTAATGCCTTCATTCCCATCCGTATCGCCGTCCGATTGCAGCAGATCGATCATTCTTGAAATTTCAGCCGATCTGGAACCCGAGGTTGGTTTGAGAACAACGCGTGCTTTGCCCGAATAAAGCACAATGGAAATCTGATCTTCCGGCCGCAGCAATGTCAGCAAAGATTTGATAGAGCGTTTTAAAAGCGGCATTTTGTATGGCGAGTTCATGGACGAAGACACATCCAGTAAAAGCACCATATTGTTCGCCGCAAAGCCATCCAGTGAGCGCGTAACCTGCTGAACTCGTTCCGGTTGCGTTGTATCGACCGGAATGTGCGTTTTTGGTTTATCTGTTTTTGAAAATACAAAAAGATCCGGCTGGTTAACCACTTTAAGCAATCCGCCTTTGGCCAATGCTACAAATTTGTTGTATTGATAAACCAGCTCATTGTTATAGAAATAGTAAAATGACTCAAAAGGATGTCGCGTGGCTCCCGGCGAAACGGTTTTCAACTTCTGTGTCAATTCAGCAAACCGCGCCGAATTTGTTGCCAAATCTTCATAAGGCGAATAGGGGCAAAGGCCGTTGCTGCGACCGTAACGTTGCAATCCTTTCAAATTTTGATATTCATCTTTGATCAGCTGCTGCGCATTTTCTTCAATTTTTACTGTCGCCGGAATGTTAGTAGTCTCCTGCCGCAGCAATGCTTTCACACCAAACAGCACATCTCGGTCATCGTCCATTGCTTGCTGCAACTCCTTTCCGGCAACGATCCAGGAACTCTTCGGATCAGCATTCGGATACATTTCGTAAATGCGGCGAACATCGTTGTAAAGCTGTTCTTTCTTTTTATCAAATGTGTCAAAAAGTGTCAAATAGCGATCCAGAATGGCATCCGAACGCTGTAACTGGTCTTTCAGATACTGCTTTTCAGAAGTATAGCCGATCAGTTCAATGCTGAGATTATCCATTTCTTTCAGTACATTCAGCAGCACTTCGGTCTGGGTGTTGATGGAAGCGCGATAGGGCTCGGGAACGGCTTTGCTGGCGGTAATGAGCAATGCATAGGCAGCAGCGGGGATGGTGAAATCTTTGTGTGAATATTCCAGATTGGCGCGTGAACTGCTCCGCAACGGATTGCGGTAAAATTCTGCGGAAGATTGGTAACTGCGAAGCGTCAATTGCAATGCATGCATTTGCCGCAATGACTCATTTACGAATTCGATGTAGTCATTCAATGTCCGCAGCAATGCAGCCGGAGCAGGTGCAGCGGCCTTTTTTGTTTCAAAAGACAATAACGGTTTGTCTTCAAAAGGCGCGGTTCCAGCTGCATTTTTATCAATTCTTACCCTTTTTTCTTTTGCAAAAACCGGACTGAATTCCGGATAGTAAAGCAGCCTGCGCTTGGTTTGACTGTAATTGATAAATGACTTGTGAAATGCCAGCAAATCCTGATTAAACTGGTTCATTAGCAGCACATAATACTCGTTTCCATGCAAAGCCGATTGCTTAGCCTCAAAAGTATAATGATCAATGGCCCTGCCTTTCAGGGACTGCATTGAGCGTATGGCCGATTTGAAAGCGCTCAGCATATCATCAGCCGGGTATTCCAGGCTGGCCTTGGTGTTGTCAATGGTTGCTAGAAACTTTTCGTCGGCAAGCATGCTTCGGCGTATGGTTTCAATAGGCCAGTCAGCGCGGGTTTCTTCATCCAGATAGTAAGGCAACGAATCGAGTAATGCGCGCTGGCTGAGGATCACCAGCTCCATCGCTTTTTCGGTCACTAAGTAAGGATCAGCGGCAGAGTAGGGTTGATGCTTTTGGTAAATTTGCCGCACTTGCTGATAAAACGCATCTTTTTCCCGGCTAAACCGCTCGAACATTGCCTGAATTTTGGCTACGTATTCGTCTGATTGTTTGAAGTTGTCATTTTGATATGCTTTCAAATGCACATGCGTTTCCAGCTGCTTACATGCCTCATCGATATTATTCAGAAGCGCCCAGATCGCTCTTGCTTTTTTATTTAAAAGATCTATCTCGGCTGCCGGTAGGCTTATAACGATCATTGCTCTTTTCAAGTAATATTCTTCCAAAGGGCCGGAAGAAGGCAATCTGAGCTCCGAAACGGGCTTTTTCTTATGTCGGCTTACTGCCTGCTGATAATCCGACAACATTTGGAAACGGTGAATAAGCACTTCGGACGACTTATCCAGAAAAGTCACATAATGGTTAAGGGATTGGATCTGCATTTCGGTTTGCGCCAGGACGGCGGAGCATTTGATAAAAATGAAAAACAGGAAAACAAAACAGATTCTCATGCTATATAATGTATGCGGTGTATAGATTTCAACTGCGCTAATCTCGCAAAATTCAGGTAAAAATGGCGTCCCGGCATTTGGATACAACCTTCCCTGATTTGGATACATCACACTTTTTAGTTTACGGTAGTTTTGTGTTGTACTAAAAGCACAAAATAATGAGCATTAAAAAAGTTAACTTAGGAAACCAGGGCCTTGTAGTGCCTAACATCGGATTGGGATGCATGGGCATGACCCAGATTGGCGGTGCGGATATTTACGGAAAAGCAGACGAAGGCGAGGCGATCAGGAGCATTCACCGCTCGCTGGAATTGGGTGGAAATTTTCTGGACACAGCCGACCTTTACGGGCCATTACTAAATGAAAGACTGATTGCCAAAGCCATTAAAGGCAACCGTGAGCGCTACATTATTGCCACGAAATTCGGTTTTGAAATTGATGATAATGAGCAGCTTACCTGGAAGTTCAATGGCAAACCGGATTATGTCCGAAAATCCGTTGAGCGGTCGCTGAAAAATCTGGGAACAGATTATATTGATCTGTATTATTTGCACCGTCTGGATCCAGAAGTGCCTGTTGAAGAGACGGTTGGCGCGATGGGCGAGCTGGTTAAGGAAGGGAAAGTGGGTTATCTGGGACTTTCAGAAGTTTCTTCCCAAACCATTCAGAAAGCACATGCAACGCACCCGATTACTGCATTGCAAACGGAATATTCATTATTTGAAAGAACTGTGGAAGAAGCCGGAATTCTGGACACATTGCAGCAATCAGGCATTGGTTTCGTGGCTTATTCGCCGCTGGGGCGAGGATTTATATCAGGCGAGCGGATCAAAAGCCCGGACGATTTTCCTGCTGATGATTTCAGACGTTCGATCCCGCGGTTTCAGGGTGAGCAGTTTTACAAAAACCTGGAACTGGCCGATGCGATTGAAAAGCTGGCTGTGGAAAAAGGCGTGACTGCGTCGCAGCTTGCCATTGCATGGATTATTGCAAAAGGACATTTGCCAATTCCCGGAACGAAGCGGGTAAAATACATTGAGGAGAACATTGCGGCTGCAAACATTGTATTAACTGAAACGGAAGTAGAAAATCTGGAAAGCATTGTGCCGCTGGGCGTTACGGGAGCACGTTACGACGAAGCCGGCATGGGCTGGATTGACGAATAAAATATGAAAAAACAAAGGAATAATCCGCTGGTAATCAGTTCTATTGGTGAACTACATCGCATGTATGGCATCAAGGAAATAGAACATCCGATGGTGAGCGTTGTGCGGTTTGATGAAATTTACAATTCGCCGATTGACCTGAGCGACGGCTGTGTGCTGGACTTTTATATGATTGCCGTTAAGAAGGATTTTCAAGGTAAAGTTCGTTACGGGCAGAGTTACTACGATTTCGACGAAGGGGTTTTGTCATTTATTTCGCCTGGCCAGCTTTGCTGGGAGGAGCGGAACGACCGGCCGTGCTCAGGCTTTATGCTGATGTTCCATGCAGATTTTCTGCTGGGTTATCCGCTGGGCAAGGAGATTAAAAACTACAAATACTTCTCCTATTCGGTCAATGAGGCACTTTATCTGTCTAAAAAAGAAGAGCATGTCATCTATAACATTCTTGAAAACATTGAACAGGAATACAAGGCTAACATCGATAATTTCAGCCAGCGCGTCATCATTTCGCAGATCGAAGTGTTGCTGAATTATGCCGACCGATTTTACCACAGGCAGTTTCTCACCCGCAAAGCCGCGCATAACGACCTGCTGGTGAGGCTGGAAGCATTGCTGGATGAGCATTTCAATAACAACGAAAATCTGACATTGCCGACAGTAAAGGACGTCGCATTGAAACTGAATGTTTCACCTGATTATCTCAGCGATATGCTGCGGACTTATACCGGACTAAATACCCAGCAGCACATTCATAACAAGCTGATTGAAAGGGCAAAAGGCATTTTGAGCACTACTAATTTATCTATCGCAGAAATCGCTTATCAACTCGGATTTGAGCATCCGCAGTCATTCAATAAAATCTTCAAACGAAAAACGGCGCTTTCGCCTCTGGAATTCAGACAGTCATTCAACTGATTCTCAATTCAATGCCCATACAGCCTGGCCCTAAACGGTCTGACGAATGCTGTGTGGGCATTTATTTATGCCTGGCAACGGTTAACTTATCTCTGCATTTTCCTTTATAGATTATCAGATATTAATACTAAACCCAGAATGCATGAGAAAGACCCGGATAGCCGCAGTATTTGGCTATATTTTATTCCTGTTCAGTACATTACCCATCCAACCAGTTTCCGCCCAAACAAAACCTGCCGAAGCTTTCACATTAAAAGACGGTGACCGTGTCGTTTTTTTAGGCAGTTCAATTTTTGAAAATGATTTTCAGTACGGATATCTGGAACTGGCCCTGACGACCCGTTTTGCAGATAAAGGCATCACATTCAGGAATTTGGGCTGGACGGGCGACAATGTGTGGGGGGAAGGCAGGAGCACCTACACCAATCCGCCGACGCCATACGAACATTTAATGGAAGACATCACCAAAACGCAGCCGACGGTTGTTTTTCTGGGTTATGGCGGTGTAGAAGCGCAGGACGGACAAGCCGGCCTACCGCATTTCAAGGAAGGTTTGAACAAACTTTTGGACAAAATTGAAGAGCTCGGCGCAAAGGCCGTTTTGCTCTCCACAATTCCTGTGGTTTCCAGCGACACAGCTCAGCGCATCAACCAGCGCAATGCGGATCTTGAATTGTATTCCAAAGCCATTTCGGAAGTTGCTACCCAGCGCAGCAAGCTATTTATTGATATTTACAATCCCATTTTGAACGCCAGCAAAAAGGATTCGATCATTGAAAACACCGTGCATTTGAACGAGCTGGGTTACTATCATCTGGCAACAATCCTTGAAAAAGCCTTGGGCCTGGATGTTGCAAAAGCTACGACAGCCATCACGATCGCAAACAACAAAGCGGAAGTTTCCAACGGACGCTCACTAACCCCGGATAAAGCGGGAATATTGGCCAAATTTGCCGTAGATAATAAATATCTCCCTTTGCCTTCACCGAAATCTGCCAGCCGAATCACCGACAATTTGCGCACAGTAAGGATATCAGGCCTGAAAAAGGGTTACTATACATTGGTTTCTGAAAACAATGAGGTAGCCACGGCTTCTGCCAAAGAATGGGAAAAAGGCGTTGAAATAATGCAAGGGCCTCAGTTTGCAAAGGTTGCCGAAATTCGCAATATGATATTGAAAAAGAATGAGTTACACTTCTTTCAATATCGGCCATTAAACCAAACCTACATCATTGGTTTCCGCCGCTACGAGCAAGGCCGCCACGTAAAAGGACTTGAAGAACAAAACATTCTCATCAAATGGCTCGAAGGCCAGATCATCCTCAACAGCGAGCCGAAGGAAATCGTGTATGAATTGAGGAAGTTGGAATAACCCTTCAACCGCCCCGCGAACGGCCCGGCGGCCTTGGGCTAAAAAGAACTCATTCAGGGATTTATCAAAAAATTACACAGGCAGTTGCAAGCTGTCTTCAAAAATATGAAAGCAACCAAGTTACTATACGGAGCGACGCTTGTGGCGACAATCCTGCTTACGACCTCTTCTAATAAGGTTCAGAACATTAAAGAGGACCCCGATCCGGATGTTCAGAAAGAACTGGCTTCTTTTAAAGTTGCCGATGGATTTGAGGTTACATTATTTGCTTCTGACCCAATGGTTGCCAAGCCTATCCAGATGAACTGGGACGCGGAAGGGCGGTTATGGGTGGTCAGCAGCACGGTTTACCCGCATTTAAAAACGGGCGAATCTGCGAATGACAAGATTTTTGTTTTGGAAGATACAGACGGCGACGGTAAGGCCGACAAGTCGACCGTTTTTGCCGAAGGACTCATTCAACCCACCGGAATTTTGCCTGGTGATGGGGGTGTATATGTAGCCAATTCAACCGAAATCCTGCATTTCTCCGATACCGACGGCGATGGCAAAGCCGACAAAAAACGCCGCGTACTGAATGGTTTCGGAACGGGTGATACGCACCATTTGATCCACACGTTTCGCTGGGGACCTGAGGGCAGAATGTATTTTAACCAGTCGATTTACATTTACAGCCATGTGGAAACACCTTTCGGCATAAAGCGTCTGGAAGGCGGCGGCGTATGGGCGCTGAATACGCGTAACCTGGATATGGAAGTGTATGCGAAAGGCCTTGTAAACCCCTGGGGGCTTCAATTTGACCGCTGGGGCCAGTCGTTCCTGACGGATGGAGCAGGCGGAGAGGGCATCAACTACGGCTTTCCGGGCGCAACATTCCTAACGGCTCCGGGCGCAGCCCGCATTATGCGCGGCCTGAATCCCGGCCAGCCCAAACACAGCGGTTTGGACGTGGTTTCCGGAAAACATTTACCCGATGCATGGCAAGGCAGAATGATCACCAACGACTTCCGGGCCAACCGCATTAACAGCTTCAAACTCGAAGAACAAGGCGCCGGTTACGCGTCCAAACAGACCGACGACCTGATGTGGACTGATAATGTTGCTTTCCGCCCGGTTGATATCAATGTAGGTCCCGATGGCGCGATTTACGTGGCCGACTGGTATAACCCCATCATTCAGCACGGTGAAGTGGATTTCCACGACCCGCGTCGCGACCAGCAGCACGGCCGCATCTGGCGGATCGTAGCTAAAAACCGCCCGCTCGTTACCAAACCAAAATTGGCCAAAGCCAGCACAACCGAACTTTTGGAATCATTAAAACTACCCGAAGAATGGACACGCTTGCAGGCAAAGCAGGTTTTAAAATTAAAAGGTGCCAAAGAAGTGGTTCCTGCTTTGGAAAAGTGGGTGCAGGGTTTGGATAAAAATGACGCGAATTACGAGCATAATTTGCTGGAAGCGCTTTGGGTTTATCAAACGCTGGAAACATTTAACCAGCCTATTTTATTAGAGTTATTGAATGCAAAAAGTCATAATGCACGTGCAGCAGCATTGCGTGCGCTGGAATTATGGTTCCCAAAGGTCCAGAATGTGCCTGCATTGCTTGCTAAGGCCGTAAAAGATGAACATGCGCAAGTCAGAATGGAAGCGGTAATTGCATTGCGTAAAACCAAAACGGCTGATGCTGCGAAGAATGCACTGTCGGTTCTGGACGCTCAAATGGATGAATTTCTTGATTTTGCATTGTGGCAAACGGTGCGGGAATTGGAGCCGATCTGGCTGGCAAAACTGAAAACGGAACCAAACCTGTTGGGTGATGCCAAGAAGACAGCTTATGCATTGAAGTCGGCAACGAGTCCGGAGGCTGCCACGATGTTGGTTCAGCTTTATCAAAAAGGTGAAGTGCCTGAGGATTATCAGGCAGATGTTTTGACGAGCATTGCCAGATTAGGGCAGCCTGCCGACCTGAATATGTTGCTGGATCTTGCACTGAGCAATAAGGGTAAAAACGCTGCTGCCCAGTTGGCTGCCTTGGAAAACGCTGCTGGCCAGCGGAATGTGAAGCCGGAAAAATCGCCGGAGCGCGTTGCAACCTTCATCGGCAATGAGGACGAAGCAGTGAGCCTGAGCGCTATCCGTTTAATAGGTCTATGGAAATTGACACAGCTGAATGATAAGTTGACAGGGCTAGTTCAAACCGGAAATCCCAACACCAAAAAGGCCGCATTAGCATCCCTAACCGCGATCGATAAGGAAAAAGCAACCAAATTGACCGTGGATCTGACCGGCGCGAAAAATGCTCCGGAAGTGCGCATCATTGCGGCATCCCAGCTCGCCAACCTTGATCCGAAAGAAGCAGCCCGCATAGGCACCGACCTCATGCGCACATTGCCCGCAGACACGGACATGAGCGAGCTTTTCATGGCATTTATTTCAACAAACCCGGGAGCCGCTGCACTGGCCGATGCCATAGCAGCGAAGAAAATCCCGGAAGCCACCGCAAAAGCTGGTCGCCGGCTTGTACAAACCCGCGGAGGCTGGACGCGTCAGAATATCGATGAAATGCTGGCTTTGAAAAAAGCGCTGGAAGCATCCGGCGGTTCAATGCCTACACAGAAAATGCCCCAGGATTTGAACGACGACCAGATCGCCGGTCTTGCCAAACTGGTAAGGGAAAAAGCTGATCCTGCAAAGGGAGAGCAGATTTTCCGCCGTGCCGAAGCGAGCTGTACAACTTGCCACGCTATTGGTGGAGCGGGTGGTTTGATAGGGCCTGATCTGAGCAGTTTGGGAACAAGTTCACCGCCGGAGACCATTATCCGTTCTATTCTGTATCCCAATTTGTCGATCAAAGAAGGTTACGATCTGAAACGCGTTGTGAAAAAGGACGGCTCAGAAATGCTCGGCTATCTGGCAAGTGACGGCGCGTCGGAGGTCATTATACGTGATGTGACCGGGAAAGAAGTTTCCATTGCCAAAAGCCAGTTGCAAGTGATGGAAAAGGTGCCAGGCTCCCTTATGCCTCCCGGCCTCACCGCCAGCCTCGACGAGACCGAATTCATCAACCTCGTCGGCTTCCTGACAAAAATGGGTGAATCCGGTGACTTCCGCGTCCCCAACACCAGGTTCGTACGACGCTGGGAAAGCATCACCGCCGACAAGCAAACCGCAACTAGAATGACAGGCTCAGGCGCATTCACCACGACCAAAGATTCAAAGGTCACCTACGCCCCGGTTTATAGCAAAGTGTCCGGTGACTTACCCCTTGACGAAGTGCCCGTTGTAGAGACCACAGCCGGAAAATCGTTCAGCATCGTCCGCTTCGACATTGAAATACTCACCAAAGGCAACGTAACATTGTCCTCAAACATCTCGAACGGAGTGACCGCCTACATTGCCAGCAAACCCGTAAAAATGTCTGGCAATAACATTGCAGCATCACTAAACCCAGGAATCCACCAAGTCACGCTGGTCATTGATCGGGGAGTGGTGAAGAATGGAGGTTTAAAGATCGAATTAAAGGACGCAGAAGGCGGCGCACAGACGCGCTTGCGGATGGGGAAGTGAGTCATTAATGGAGATGCAGCAATTTGTCCGTGGCCACTTCGGCGATGTGGTCCGTGTGTGTTGAAAGTTGAAATCGGCCCTTGTGCTGAAAGTATATTTCAGCTGCTTTTTGTTTTAATAGTAATTACAAATACCAAAACACGAATCCCAAAACCATTATGTTCAAAAAATTACTGCCACTGCTTCTTGTCATCGTGAGCGCGGCATACGCCCAGGCGCAGCAGTTTAAAGTTTTATTATTTACCAAAACAGCAGGTTTTCACCACGTATCCATTCATGAAGGCGTCGCCGGCATCAGAAACCTCGCTTCGAGGCATAATTTCTCGGTGGACTGGCAGGAAAACGCGGATGTTTTCAATGACAAAAGCCTGGCCAACTACGCGGCTGTCATCTTCCTGAATACAACCGGCGACATCCTGAATGACGCGCAGCAGGCAGCATTTGAAAAATATATTAAAAGCGGAAAAGGCTACGTAGGGATACATTCTGCGGCCGATACGGAATACGATTGGGCGTGGTACGGCAAGTTGGTAGGAATGTATTTCAAAACCCATCCGGCACAGCAAACTGCGTTTCTGGACGTAAAAGACAGCAATTTTCCAGGTTTGGAACGCTTCCCGAAACGCCTCCTCTGGACCGACGAGTGGTATGAATACAAAAAACCATACAACGCCGACGACCTCAAGATCCTGATCACGCTCGACGAAAAATCATACGATCCTAAAACCAACCAAGGCACCGGAATGGGCGCCGAGCACCCCATGTCCTGGTATCACAACTACGACGGAGGCCGCGCATTCTACACCGGCCTGGGCCACATTGGACTGGTTTATTCAGACCAATCGTTCCTGGATCATTTGTATGGCGGCATATACTGGGCCGCTACGGGGAAGGGTTTGAAGTAGCAAATAACTAGTAACAAGCTGGTCGCATCTGGAATAATTTGAAACCGGATAGGCCAGCTTTTTTGTTTATATTTGGATACACAAACGATGAGATTATGACAAAGCAGGCTATCATTGAACGAACAATTGAAGCGATAAACCAGCTTCCCGAGAACAAGGCCGAAGAGATTTTCGAATTTGCTGATTCTGTCAGGAAGCGATATGAGGAGCAGCAATTTAGCCATGAACTTCAAAGCTTGATCGTCAAAGGTTCATCATTTGATTTTCTTAGTAGCGAGGAAGAGCTTTACACCGCTGATGATCTGAAAGTGGTTTACAATGGCTAAGGGCGATATTGTATTAATCACTTTTCCGTTCACCGATCTGAGTAGCAGTAAGCTGAGACCGGCAGTGGTGCTCGCTGATACCAACTTCGATTTGACCGTTTGTTTTATAACATCCCAAGTCAGCTGGCAAGAGACAACAGACGTCCCACTCACACCAAGTACGGTTAACGGACTACAAAAACAATCACTCATTCGAACAAGCAAGATAGCAACGTTGGACAGGTCTTTGGCCAAGGGATTATTGGGTAAACTGCCTGATGCAGAGCTGTCATATTTAGACACGAAGCTTAAAATCCTACTGCAATTGTCTTAGTTCATATAACGGCTCATTCAATAATCCAACTAGCCCAATCCACTTATGGAAATCCTTGGCAAAATCCTCGTCGGCCTCGTGGCGCTTGAACACCTTTACATTCTCTACATCGAAATGTTTGCCTGGGAAACAAAAGGAAAGGAAATATTCAAAGGCTCCCTAGCGCCGGAGCTGTTTAAACCTACCAAAACACTCGCCGCCAACCAGGGACTTTACAACGGATTTCTGGCAGCGGGTCTGATCTGGTATTTTTTTCTCGAAGGCCACTGGGCATTTCACGTTGCCATTTTCTTCCTGACCTGCGTGATCGTCGCCGGGATTTACGGAGCCGTCACTGCCAGCAAAAAGATATTTTTCGTGCAAGCGTTACCAGCGATTGTGGCATTGGTGGTTTTGCATTTTCGGTAGTGCTCATAAAAAACTAGCCTGATCTGTTTTATTATATGGACAAATGTGATGCTGAATTCTTTGAAGATTTGATTGACACAATTCGCTACTTAGAGCGTAAAGATGGAGTCTTTGTGCCCGAGAGCGAGGCCATAAAATATTTACGTAGACTTGGCAAGATTAAATAAATAGAATGCGGACTCACCTAAGCACGCCCGCATTAAAATATTTGTTTTTAAGCAAAAAAGCTTGGTTTCTGCAAATAACCTGGCTGCCAGCTGGCATCGCGGCGACGCAATGTGCGGGATATAGTAAGCACTTCATGCAAACGTGCCTGTTGGTCGCTAGTAGAATCCTGGCCATGAAAATACTGCCCAATGATCTCCCATTCAAAAGAATCCGTCTTCGAATCATAAATTCCCACCGGAATCCGGTTACCATCCGTCATCAGCATCCCCAGCACATACTGCGCCTCTTCCTCCGTCGAACACCCCACATGCTGGTACTGTCCCTTAAGCGTATAAAGTACAGAGTAACGGTTCGCCAAAGACTCCTGACGCTGCTCTCTTGCCTGATTCTGTTTCGTGTGTTTTTGTAATTGTATCATGATAATGTCTGTTTCAATCGCCCCGGGTTTCTGTTAGGGGCTTTTTTTGTGGTATTAAAATAGTTATGAAATGAGGGAAATATTTACAGTTTGTTTGTTACGGTTTATTGCCTTCAATTTGGTAAACGTAGATTGGTTGTCAATAGTTTACTTTGGTAAGTGGGGTTGGTGAAGTTCTTCTGATAGGGAAGGTGTTTGTTGGAATAGTGCAAATCAACTTCACTATTTTTGCGAAAATAGAAGTGTGATGCTTTGAAATAAAAGATCTCATTCAATAGGTAAGAAGAGTCAGATGTATTCACGGTGGAGCTGTTACTAACGTATTGATACAGGATAGAATAGGAGGACTAGTAAAATATGAGTCATATTTTCTTTCTATCAATTGATAAGCTAAATCCAGGCTACCTTCTATCAACATCCATATTCAATCTTTATAATTATGTTGAATTTACAAAATATTTCAGATGCGATATCAAGGCTTAATAATTGTAATCCATTAGTGTTTGATCAAGTTTCTAATAGTTTCAGATTCTTTTAAACAAGATTGTTGTAAATGACTTTCGCCACGTAATTGGCTTTATTCTTATTTTTGATCATCCTGTAACTGTGATTACAGGTACAAATAAAATTGGCAAGAGTAGTACATTGCTACTCATAGCTTGTAGTCATTATAATTTTCAAAAATATGATACGACGAAGCCTGATACTTTTGCGAAGACACGCTTGGCGCGACGTCCTAACTTTTACTTCGTATGAGTCTGCCACTCGTAACTATTCGTATGAAATATTCTGGCGGGTTGGTACCAGTAATAGAAGTGGTGAAGGAAAGAGATTGGCTTCAAGCCAGGCTTGGACTGGCCCCGGTAAATATAGCTCCCCAAACAGAGAGAATGCTCAAATCAAAGATAAGCAAGTACGATTAATTGATTTAGAGAGACTTCTTCCCACGAGGAATTTCTCTAATAGCTTGCTCCGCAAAATATCTAATTCAACAAGAATACGACTTCATGAGGATATTGAACAAGCGTTTTCTTACATATTAGATGTTCCAATAAGTATCGAAATTTATCGGATCGGCTCGCACATAAATAAGGTGGCCTACTTAATTTCTTATTCTGGAGAATCCTACTCGACATATAAGGCTGCATCTGGTGAAGAATCACTCGTGAATATCTTGGTAGATATTTTTGAGACTCCCTATAATTCTTTAATACTAATTGATGAAGTAGAGGCTGGCTTCCATCCTTCGATCCAGCGAAAATTAGCAAGTATAATACAGTTTATATCTTGGCATCATAAAAAGCAGTTTATATTAACAACTCACTCTCCCTCATTTCTAGCTGCGTTGCCTCAGAGATCGCGCAAATTCGTGGATAAAAGAGATGACGGAACATATGAGACTATTAATGCAATTTCTGTGAATGCCGCATTTTCTAGAATGGATTCTAAGTCATATTCCACTCGTGCATTTGTTCTGTGAAGATGATATGGCCGAATTTATTATTAGAAGCATGTTGGTTGAGATTAATCAAACACGAAAGAATTTCGATAGATTGATAAATATTATGGTTTCAGGACCAATTAATGAAGTTAAGAATGACTATTTACGACACAAGCGTAATTATTTGCAAATGCGAATGAAGATAGGATTTTGTTGTGTATTTGATGGAGATTACAGAAATGACCCGAATTATTCAACCTATCACGAAAATCCAAGTGAGTTCTTGCTATTCTTATACCCATATACCGCTCCGGAAAAATTCTTAATAGGCTCTTATTTAACCGCTTAACCAAACATTCGATTACAAACTGCCTTTGAGCACATTGATCATCACTCATTGTTCGACGAAATGGTGAGTTTGGGATTAGCGGCAGATAGACAATCTGCAAGAAATTTATGCTGGGAAGCATTTAGGACAACCTCGGAATATACAACCTTGAAAACAAATTTTGATACCTTCATTTTCAAAACTGTGTCTCATTTTTCTCGACAATCAGATTAGTTGGAAGTCTGGATCTCAAATTCTTAATCTATGAAGCAACATACTTTAAACTCAACTGATGAGTTTCATAAATACCTCGAAAAATTTAGGAAAACGACAGTATTTAAATTTCGAGGTCAGAGTGACAAATATTGGAAGCTAGTGCCAAAAGCTGGTAGGGAAAGTTTTAATAAAGTAAGTGACACAGAGCTCTTTCGGCATTGGAAACGTAGAGCAGTCTCACACTTAGACAAGGGATTGTATACTGAATGGGATCTTCTTGCTATTGCACAACATAATGGACTTCCTACTAGACTTCTTGATTGGACTCACAACCCTCTTGTGGCAATGTTTTTTGCGACCTGTGACAATTATGATAGAGATGGGGCTTTTTACTCATATAAAAGTGACATTCTTTTAACAACAGTCACAAAAGGTCCATTTGAAATAGAAGAAAAGCTTGCAATGTATCAACCAAGCACTTCGTCTAATCGAATAGCGAACCAATACGGATATTTTACGGTTCATAAAAATCCAAAAAGTTCTGTGAGTGACAAGGAGGGATATTTGGAAAAGATGATTGTACCATCATCGCTTAAAAAGGAAATTGTTCACATGCTAAATCAGTATGGTATCAATTTCTTAACACTATTCCCTGATTTAGACGGCTTAGCAAAGCATTTGTGCTGGTATACCGAAAATTACAATAATTGGAGTAGCTTCGATACAAAACTATTTGACAGATTTTAAAATAGAAAAATATGGCTTAATTTATAAAGTCTACTAAATTTAAATAATGTCAAATATTTATATTCCCAACCCTTCAAACCCTCTCAAATGTCCTACCGCAATCTCCACATACTCCCTCTTAATCAATTCACTTTTCCTTCTACTCCATGCTTTAATCTTCCCCATAATCTCATCAATGCCAAATTCTGGATTATTTTGAATGATGAAATCGGTAGTTGCCAGGATTTCTAGGGATAAGTCAGAACTAAATCCGTCGATCAATGTGAGGAGTTTTCGATTGATTGCTTTCGCCTCTGGGCTGAGCTCGTTTTTGATGTAGTCGTTTACTTCGTGCCATTTTTCGTAATTGAGCATAAGCGGCTCGAATGCTTTTACTTCTCCTTGCTCCATTCCTTTTAAAAACACTCCATTTAGTGCATAAAGCACTTTCTCTACACCAACTGCGTAAGGGCCGTAATGTTGGGCGGTGAATGTAAGCTTCAATGGTTGACCAAGTCTTTGATAGAAATATGCCAGCTTGTTAGCAGCAAAAAGGCTACTGTGCTCACCCATACTTTCGTAAGCAAACAATGCATAAAGCAGCTGGGCTCGGGCGGGAGTCAGTCCAACGACCTTCGTCGTGCTCTGCTTTTGCAAAATAGCCTTTATATGGTCAGTTGGTTCGAAAACAACAATTTCGGAATCCAATGAGCCCAAGTGCTTTTCTACCAAAGGTTTCACAATGTTCCAATCCAATCCACCATTTCCGCAACCAAGCGGAGGCAGGGCAATACTTGCAACGTTCTCGTCCGATATCAGCGCTCGCAACGCAACAAGGCCGTCTTCAATATAAGAATATTTAGAAGGCTTTTTCCAGTGTGTCTTTGTTGGGAAGTTGACAATTAGCCGTTTACCCAGCAGCATACTATTGTCCCAAACTGCAAGGAGCTTTCCAGGAGCAAGTTCGTGACGTTTACAGGCATCTGCGTAGATCTTGTAATTGTGCGGAAATGCCTCCTTGAATTGCAAAGCAATGCCTTTCCCCATCACGCCGACAGTGTTGACGGTATTTACCAGGGCTTCGGTCTTGGCTTGGAGCATGTCTCCTGTCAGAAATTGTATCATATGCGAACTACGAGAAAAAACATATTGGTGCGACTCTAACGGGAATATTTAAGCCCGCTAAGTTCAAATTTGTATTAACAATCGTTGCTACCTTCTCATTATAGACAAGGAAAGATTCGATTGATTCTAATGGTACATGCGAGTGAACAAGAAATTCGGCCTGGTATCTTCTCGGCCGGTCGGTGTCTTCATCCGATTTCTGAAAATTACTTTGCTGAATGCTTTCCCAATCAATTTTATCTAAGTCTCTCAAATTGTTATAATGTTTTGATAGAGCTGTGTTTGCCTGCCCATCAGTGAAAAAGAAATGTCTGTTTCGGCTTAACTCTTCGATTTCAGCGCGTATCACAATCATATCTTCTGGCGAAAGTTGGGGAACTACTGGTGCTTTATATCCTGTGATAATGTTATACAGCATGATGGATCGCGGTGTGAAGTAAAATGGTACGTAATCACCGATCTTTCCATAACCCTCAATTTTTACAGGTGTTAGGTCTCTGACGCCAATTATTTCGAAATTTCCGATTGGGAAAAACTGCTGGCTAGCATCTGGATGATTTTTTGTACACAACCCAGCTTCCAATATATGCTCTAAATTTCGAATGTTGCAGATCCGATAGCAGTATTTACGGTCTACATTAATGGTCATATTGAAAGAATCAAAGTTTTAAATTTGTGTTGAATATTAAAATTGCTCAATACTGGTTCAACTTTCATTTGTTTGCTAACTAACCAACAACTCCTTAACACTTTCAACCCATCTGAAATCTAATAAAGCTATACACTTTAGGCAAATCAAATTTGAAAGCAGTGAATATTTTTTGACTAGAAGAAGCAATTTGTGAAAACGAACCATAGCATCAAACAATAATTAATTATCGTTTGATGTATAATAATAGGCGTTTAACGTCATACTATCTGGCTTTAAAATACTTATTACCAATGCATTATGTGTTACCTGTGTTTCATTTATATCATTTTCCGTGCTATAATTGCAAGGTAAAAACTACAACTATGACACACGAAAAACACATATCACAAAAGGGTGAACGCCAATTAAAAATCTACCAAAAATACCAACGCCGTGAAAACATTCCCTCCGTTTTCCTCCCGGAGATCCGCCTTTGTGGGAAATGGCTGCAAGATTTGGGTTTTGCATGTGGAGAGGAATTGACAGTGAAGTATTTTAAAAATAAATTGGAGATCACGTTGAATCCAGCTGCCGAAGTTGAAGCAGCGCCGGCTATTAGAAGGAGAAGGTAGCCAAGCCCTCCTGTCGCATTCCCCCCTCGCAATCGACGGATTTGCACCGCGTTTCTTGCGCGCGGTTTGCTGAACTTGCACCTGTCAATCTAATCACAAACATTTAATCTTGAAACGACATGAGACGGATCATCATCAATGAACATTTGAGTTTGGACGGGGTCATTCAGGGGCCGGGTGGGCCGGAGGAAGATACTTCGGGCGGTTTTGAGCTGGGCGGTTGGTCGGCGACTTACTCTGATGACGTTACGAGGGAAACGCTTTTTGCTGCGTTGAATGAGGACTACGATCTGCTTTTGGGACGCTTCACCTTTAAGATCTGGGAGCCGTTCTGGCCGAAACAATCTGGGCCGATCGCAGAGAAATTCAATAAGATCAACAAATATGTGGCCACGCAAACGCTTTCGGAAACTAGTTGGGAAGGAACGGTTTTGCTTAATGGCGACACCATTGAACAGATCAAGGCGCTGAAAGCGGGGGATGGAGCCGATTTGCATATCTGGGGCAGCGCAAATCTGATCCAATCATTGTTTCAACACGGACTGATTGATCAAATGAACCTTTGGATTTATCCTGTAATGTTAGGCAAAGGGAAAAAACTTTTCGCGGGAGGAACGCTTCCTGGCGGCCTTAAATTAAGCAAAAGCGCCGTGTCTTCCACAGGCGTGATCTGCGCCACATTCATTCCAAATGGTGAAGTGCCTACGGGCAATGCAGGAGAAGAGTAGGCATTTAAACCTGCGCCAAAACCTCGCGCTCGCCACTCGGGATCTTCCTGGTAATGATAATGATATAGACCGTATTAGCGATAAAAAGCAGCAGCATGATGGGCATCATGATAAATGGGTCAATATAGATCTCGCCAAAAAAGGCTGGAAAAATATTCAGTATGGCCAGACCGTAAGTGACGACGGTCCAGATGGTCTGGAAGTTGACAATGCGCCGGCCCAACTCTGCAACACCATTGACTTTATTCTTTTTCAAAACCCAGAAAGCAAGCGGAATCAGGATGTTTCCAAAAGGGATAAACCACAGCGTAAGCGCCGAAAGGCTCATCAATCTCAAAAAGCCGGCATCATCCTCCATAGAATTCGGCAATGCTTCAACGGATTCTGACAAATCCTGCACCGACACATCGAGGGCGCCTGCCAGCAGCCGTAATGTTTCCCCACGCGGCACTGCCTGACCGTTTTCAATGCGCTGCAAAGTGCGAAGGTTAATCCCTGCATTTTCCGCCAAAGCCTCCTGCGAAAGCCCCTTGCTCTTACGTAGGGAACGGATTTGTTCAGATACACTTAGTTTGCTCATAGTGAAGTTTTTTTGAAGCAAATTTAATAGCTGAATGTAATGATTTGTTGCGGTTTTCCTGCGGCGTTTCAGCGGCGAATCGGACGGAGGTGCCTTTGCGGGCGCCGACGACGACGGATTGAAATCCGTCGATAGGAAATGAGCCGAGCCTCTGGCTCTTGCGAGAGTGGGCTTGCGCTTATATCATATACAGAGCCTTAGGCTCGACTAATATTCTAACGTCGGATTTCAATCCGGCGCAAAGGAATGTCGGTCAATATCCATGGTTACATGCAAAAAGATGGATAATCTTAATAACCTCATCCCCGTTAATTGTAGACAAGATCGCCACTTTGCGTCATCGTTGGCATACATTCACTGCTCAAAAGCGCCTCAAATAGCTGGCACGATTTTAGGACTAATCCGTGATGTTAACCAACCTAACATCAAAATGAACAAATTACCCATTTCAATAATCAGTGCAGCAATTTTCCTGGCATCCTGCAACAGCAGCGCCGACAAGGAGGCTGCATTATTGAAAGAAAAGCAGGTTGCAATCGATTCCATGAAGCATGTGATGGAGAAAAAGGCGATTGTAGACTCTATGAATACGGTAATGGCCAATCGCGAGGCTGAAAAAAAAGCTGAGGAAGCAAAAGTAGCAGAGGAAAAAAGCGAAAGGGCTGTCGCCAGCAACGCAGCTGCACCAGCACCGCGTAAAAAAGGCTGGAACCATACGGCAAAGGGTGCTGTCGTTGGAGCCGGAACCGGTGCAATTACCGGCGCGATTGTTAACAAAAAACGAGGCGAAGGAGCATTGGTCGGCAGCTTGATCGGTGCGGGCGTAGGAGCCGGAACCGGGGCGATTGTCGATAATTCAAAAAAGAAAAAAAGAAATAACAATTAATCAGCACACACCCATAGATTACACACACATATTAAAGAAACACACACCTGGAAGGCAGCGATCTCACAAATGTGAGATCGCTTTTTTTTATCATTTTGCGTCCGCTGCGGGCACAAATTGTGCTTTCAAATCAGGATCTTTCATATCCTTATCCAATGGGAACATCGGCCTTTTAATGCGTTTGTAACCCAATGTTTCCAGGTTTTGATCCACGCCGCCGGGCGTTAACGCCAGGATCCAGTCTGCGCGCATATTGTAAAGCTCAGGTTCGAGATAGCCGATTTTGACCACTACAATGTCCGCTTTCCGGGGATTGAGGCCCAATCTTGTAAAATCCGCTTCCTTATGATAAGGTTTGCGTTTCGCAGTAACGATAATGTGCACGCTCCCCACTTTCACAACCACTTCGGTTTCCGCATTTCGATCGCCGTGCTCAATGGCCTCGACAGTGCCCACCAGATGAAGTGGCGGCGCCAACCGGAAATCCACTTTGGCACCTGCATAACCATCCACTTTATTGCCTACACCAGCTGCAATGGCCGCTTTTACAAGATCGGGGCCTGGAATGGAAGCGTAGATCAATGCAGGTCCGTTATCATTTTTAAACTCTGGTCTGTTCAGGATTTCCTGCAATGTCCAGGTTACATCACCTGCACCGCCTGCCGTTGGGTTGTCGCCCGAGTCGCTGATAAAGAACGGGTGTTTCTGACTTTTAAGGGCCTTGTCCAATGCTTCTTTCAATGTGCCGGTCGGTGCAACGAACTCGAAATCAGATCTTACTTTCCAGAAGCTCGCAGCCAGTTGCTCAGCCGTTTTGGAAACAACAGCCTTATCATCGCCCGTTACCATCACAACTGCATGATTACGGGGCTCATCCGCCCAAGCATAGCCGATCCAGATCGCCGCATCAATTACACCAGTTTGTGCCGCAGCAGGCGCGACTTTGGAATACAATGTCTTCCCAGGCTCGATTCTGGTACTCGTTTTTTCACCGGGAAGCAGGATAGGAACCGGGATCCAGGCTTTGTAAGCTGGTTTTCCTCTGCCACTTTCCAGTCGGGCCAGAAGGTTATCAACAGCTCTTTTTTTCGATTGCATTGCATCTTCGTGCGGCGCCATTCGGTAACAAGTGATCAGATCCGTGTTCTGCGCAAGCCGCCATGACACGTTGCCGTGCAGGTCCATGGATGTTGAAATCAGGGTTTTAGTGCCAATTACTTCCCGGATCCTGACGATGAAATCACCCTCGGGATCGTCCAGCCCCACCACGCTCATTGCGCCGTGAATGTCTAGGAACAACCCGTCGTAAGGCGCGCCCTTTTTTAACAGCGCCAATGTTTGCTTTACCAGCGATTCATAAGCATCCCGCGTAACCGCACCGCCCGGCAGCGATTTGCCCATTAATGCAGGAAACCACTTTGCGCGTTCGCGATCCAGTGAATCCTTGGCTAAAAACGGGTAAGAAGTGAAAATGTCATCACCATACTTTGCCTTGAAAGCTTCTTCGGTGGTAAGGGCAGGGGAGAACGTGCTCGACTCGATGCCAAGGCCCGCAATGGCAACGCGTGGAAGCTTTTTATCAGCAGTGCCCTGCGCATTGATTTGCGTCAACATCAAACAAAAACAAAAAATCAGAAAAGGAGAATGTTTCATACGCGATACGTTACCAAAATTGGGTTAGGGATGCTTTGGATTGAAAAATAAGTAAAAAACCGGAGAATTTGTCCTGAACCTTGTTTATCGTTCACAGCTGAAAGTCGGGATGCCATCATACATTTAGAGTAATTTATGCCCGTCAACGGCCTTTAAATCATAATAGAACCACCTGAAACCTTAACCCTATAACAGATGAGTGTGCATACCAACAGGAGAGATTTTGTCAAAATGGCCGGGCTCGGTGCGCTTGGCTTTACGATTTTGCCTTCACTTTACGGCAAAGCTCCGGCGAGCGACCGGCTGCGTATAGCACACATCGGTTTGGGTGGAATGGGGAATAATCATATGAAATGGTTCGCTGATCTTCCCGAAGTCGAAATCGTGGCGCTTTGCGATGTGGACGAGCTGCATTTGGGCGAAACAAAAACCAAGCTGGAAGCCATGAAACCCGGCATTAAGGTGGACACTTACGGAGATTTCCGGAAAATCCTGGATCGGAAAGACATCGATGCCATTACCGTGGCGACGCCGGACCACTGGCATGCGCAGATTGCGACGCTGGCGTTTCAGGCCGGGAAGGACGTGTATGGCGAAAAACCGCTTTCCTACTGCCAGCGGGAAGGTAAAATGATGCTGAAACACATGGAAAAGAACAACCGCATTTTCCAGATGGGCAACCAGATCCATGCAGGCGACAACTTCCACCGGGTAGTTGAAATTATTAAATCAGGCGCCATCGGGAATGTGCATACGGTACGCTTATGGAAACAATCCACGACCAAAGAACTGGGATCGCCCACGGTTCAGGCCGTTCCCAAAACGCTGAATTGGGATATGTGGCTCGGGCCGGCGCCTTTCACGGAATACATTCCTGAAAAATGCCATTTTACTTACCGTTATTTTTTAGATTATTCGGGCGGTGAATTTGCCGATTTCTGGTGCCACATTGCCGATGTTGTTTATTCGGCCATTCAGCCAAAAGGTTTGAAAAAAATAAATGCGAGAGGTGAAGCATACACCGGCATTGCCGATGCCCCGAAGACGCTGGACGTCGATTATGAATTCGACGGGCTGAAAATTTTCTGGACCACATTGCCTCCTAACATTCCTGGTGCGGCTGAGCAGGGGATAGGAGCGTTTTTTGAGGGAGATAAAGGGACATTAATGTGCGATTACAACACCCGCAAGATCACCATCAACGGTGAAACAATGACTGACATTGCCACCGTTCCGATCACCAACCCGAGATCCCCGGGCCATCAGCAAAATTTCGTTGACGCCGTCAAAGCCCGGACTCAACCCGAATCCAACCTCGCCTACGCCCGAGAACTAACCATCCCCATGCACCTCGGCCTCATTTCCTACCGCCTGAAAAGGGAACTGACCTGGAATGCTGACAAAGAGAAATTTGTAGGAGATAAAGAAGCAAACAAGCTCCTTTCCAGAAAGCCACGCAAGGAGTGGGATTTGTTGTAGTGTTTTGATTTAAATCAAAAGGGTTTTGGCTGGGATTCCGAAATCGTGGTATAATGACTTGATCATTTTCAAAGTCAGCGGTTTCTTTCCGCCCAAAACTTCGGAAACCCTCGATTTTGTACCAAAATATTTCACCAGGTCCTTTTGGCTTAGACCATCTTCCTCCATTTTGTATTTAATTGCCTCCACGGGATCCAGTTGAGGCATTTGGTGGTGCTCGTCTTCATACTTTTCAATGACCATTAACAGCAGTTCCAGCTGGTCACCTTCTGGTGTATTTGGCTGGGCCTCCCAAACTTCACGCAGGTTGTCGAGCGCTTCTTTATAGTCAGCGGTGCTTTTGAGTGGTTTTATCTTGTAATTTTTCATTGCCTCGGTTTATGAATGTTCAACAGTTCTGGCATCTATCCGGTCGTACTCTTTGTGTGTGCCGACAAACTTGATCCAACACGCTTTGAATTGGTAGTTGAATGAAACGATCAGCCTGAATTTATTCCGGGCGATGTTGAAAACAATCCGCTCGTTGCCAACAAAATCAGCACTCTTGAAATCGGTGATAACTTCCTGGGGCGTACTGTAATCACGGCTATTCATCTTTTCGTACCAGCTCAACAAGCCTGTTTTAGCCTCTGTATGGGTTTCCCAAAATTCTTTCAAAGTGCCTTTTGCAACTATTCTCATAAGGAGACAAATGTACCAAAAGTTCCGTAATTTGGAACTTTTGGTATTTTATCGTTCACATAGCATTGGAATTCAGTGTAACCGATCGTTCACAAATTCTTCATTAAACGTATTTAAAATTGAATTTTTTACAGTATGTTTAGGGGATCGTAACTTGTTTCAATGAAAACTGCTGCTTGCATTATTTTGCTCGTACTGCTGCTCTGCAATATGCTGGGGCTTTCGTTGACTGTATTATGCTTTGACAGCGGTTATAAAAATGCCTCAATCAACATTAAAAGCACGCAAACCCAGACGATCAAAATCCCTCTTCCTTCGATCCCATACGCAGCTCCGTTAGAGCTGGACGACGTGGAAAATCATTTGCTTCGGATCGCGGATGGTTTCTATAATGTGACCCAATATGTGCATGAAAACGATACGCTGTTTGTGACCCTTACGCCGGACGCCTCCGCACACGAGCGTTTCGCCGAACTTTCGCATATGGTTGAACAAGTGCACGATCTTTCAAATGGCACTTCCGAATCGCCCCGTAGCAAAACGATAAAGCTGCTAAACGATCTGATCAAGATCTATTTGCCGGCAAATGCTGAAACGGTGGGCAGTAACTTACATTTTGCAACTTCGACTGTTGGGACTCAGTATCCTGCATTGGATTTTAAACTCATTTCTACACTTCTTACACCTCCGTTTTCCCCTCCTGAGGCCTCCTGAACATTGATTGATTTGTGTTGACATAACACGGTCTGTGGCCGTGCGTATGTGCGTATTTTCTATTAAAATACGCCGGACAAAAAATCTGATTCATTACTAACCAGGAATTTAACAATGCCTCATATAAAATTGGAGGATGGCGTCCCGGGCATTCTAGGACCCATGAAATTCAGTCCGAAAACGGCTGAACCGCTCAATGCACTTGCCAATGCTCTTTTACTGAGCGACGAAGGATTGAGCCGCGGCGAACGCGAACTGATTGGTGCTTATGTTTCTTCGCAAAACGATTGCTTCTTCTGCCAGACGATCCACGGCGCCGTAGCGAGCGCTTACTATGACGATGAGGACTGGTCGTTCATGCAAAGTGTAAAGACAAACTACCGCGAAAGTGCTTTATCCGACAAAATGAAAGCGCTGCTCACCATTGCCGGCAGTGTCCAAAAAGGCGGAAAGCATGTGACCGAAACGCAGATATTAGCGGCAACGGATGCAGGGGCCGATGATCGGGACATTCATGATACGGTGCTGATTGCCGCGGCGTTTTGCATGTTCAACCGCTATGTGGACGGGCTCGCAACCACCGCGCCGACAAACCCCGCGATCTACAAATCGCGTGCAGAAAATATCGTAAAGAAAGGATACTCAGGTGATTCGCCTTACGAACCATACGATTAGGGCAATCATTCGGAAGAATTTCTATCATCATCATGTGCACGCGGATGCTTTGCAACATCATGGGTTTTCGCCCGTGCTTGGAGTAGGGGCGTGTTCATTTCATCTTACTCAAATGAATATCAGACCAAAAATTATACTAACGGCAATCGTCGTGGTCGGAATAACGGCCATGAGCGTTTGCAAAAAACCTTCGTCCGAAGAAAAAATGCTGCAATTACTTCGCGAGAGCAAGGTCAGGGCATTTAATTACCAGAATAATTTCAGTCCCGAAGCGCAGCTCGTCTATCTGGATTCTTGCATTAAAACAGTTCCTGCGTGGGAACAGGGTCAACTTTTTAAGCTTAACCATTTTAAAGCCAACACATTGCTGCAATTGGGCGACGCGAAGGAGGCGATCAGGATACTGAAAAAGCTGGAACGTGAGCAGAATCCGATGTACCAATACGCAGGAATAACAAACCGGGTAAAGGATGATCTGGCGGTGGCCTATCTTAGGCTAGGGGAGCAAACCAACTGCATCACCAACCATTCCGTTGACGCGTGTATCTTGCCGATCCGGAACGGGGGCGTTCACCGGGATATGGGCGGTTCGAAGGGCACAGTGGACATTTATAAAAGGTTGCTGTCGGAAACCCCAGGAGACCTGGAAGCGCTCTGGCTGCTCAATGTTGCATATATGACTTTGGGTAAATATCCCGAAAGTGTCCCGAAAAAATTGCTGATCCCAAACATGGATAAGGCCGATGAAACGGGTATAACGCCTTTTCAGGACATTGCTCCGAACCTGGGACTTGATGTAAAAAACATGGCGGGCGGGACGATCATTGAAGATTTTGACAATGACGGCTACCTCGATCTGATCATGTCGAGCTGGGACCTGGGAGAGTCCATGCATTATTTCAAAAATAAAGGAGATGGCTCATTTGAAGATAAATCGGCGATTTCCGGGCTTGACAGATTCACTGGTGGCCTGCAAATCATGCAAACGGACTTTAATAATGATGGTTTCAAAGACGTATTCGTGACGCGCGGAGGATGGCTGAGCAAAACTTTTGGCGAGCAGCCCAACTCCCTTTTGAAAAACAACGGCGACGGCACTTTTACAGACGTGACCATTGACAGCGGCCTGCTTTCTTTCCATCCAACACAAACCGCAACCTGGAATGATTTCAACAATGACGGCTGGGTCGATGTATTTATTGGTAATGAAACCAGCGTCGGTGCCAATCATCATCCATGTGAACTTTATTTGAATAACAAAAACGGGACCTTTACGGAATCTGCAAAGCTCGCCGGCTGCGATATCACGGCATTTGTGAAAGGGGTGACTTCCGGGGATTATGACAATGATGGGTGGAACGATATCTTCATTTCAACAGTGAGCGGAACCAGGACGTTACTGCGGAACAAAGGAATGTCAGGCGCGAAATCGGGTAAATTAATGTTTGAAGACGTAACGCAAAAAGCGACTTTGGATCTTGATCAAAACAGAAGCTTTACGACCTGGTTTTTTGATTATGATAATGATGGCTGGCTCGACATTCTTTGCGGCGACTACACCATGCAGCACAATTTGAGTTACTATGCTGCTGCAGAGCGGCTGGGCACATTACCTGAATATCATGGACAGCCTGTTGTTTACAAAAACAATCATGACGGCACGTTCAGTAATGTGACCAAGGCATTGGGACTGGACAAAACGGCTTTTGGCATGGGCGGAAGTTTCGGAGACATTGATAATGACGGTTTTCTGGATATTTTTCTGGGAACCGGAAATCCTAGCTATAAATCATTGATACCCAATAAAATGTTCAAAAATATGGGTGGCAAATCGTTTGCGGATGTGACTTCGTCGGCGAAAGTAGGAAGCCTGCAAAAGGGGCATGGTGTGGGTTTTGGAGATATGGACAATGATGGCGACCAGGACATTTACATTGAAATGGGTGGCGCATATTCCGGCGATGCATATCAGAATTCCTTTTTCCTGAACCCGGGTCAGGCTGATAACAACTGGGTTTCCATCGATCTGGAAGGCATGGCGTCCAACAAAGCTGCTATTGGCAGCAGACTGAAAATTACAATTCAAGAAAACGGCGTTACCAGGCACATTTATCGCGACGTAAACTCCGGCGGAAGCTTCGGTTCTGCTCCTTTCAAAAGAGAGATCGGGCTTGGGACGGCAACGCAGATTGAAGAGTTGGAGATCAGGTGGAGCGGAAGCGGGCACATTCAGAAGATAAAGAATGTTGCTGCAAATCAGTTTGTTAAGATAAAGGAGGGGAGTGATAAAGTGGAGAAAGTGATGCTGAAAAAATTGACTTTCAAAAATAAGTCGCATCATGACATGCCGCTTTGCGCACCGGTTGCAAAGGCTTCAATCTGATAGGGAGTTTCAGGATAAACAACCGGGAGACGCACGCAAGATGTTCCTCCCGGTTGTTTATTTGAATGATCAATTTGCTTTCAAGGCATCCGTGGGATTCATCAATGCTGCATTTAATGATTGATAACCAATGGTTGCCAGTGTTATGATCACCATTATTAAACCGGTCACTGCGAAAACACGCCAGCCCATCGAGACATGATAGGCGAAACTTTGGAGCCATTGATGCATGAGCCACCAGGCCATTGGAAAGGCGATGCATATGGCAATAATTATCAAGATCAGAAAATCCTGTGTCAGCATTGTTACAACATTCCCAACGGTTGCACCCAGAACTTTCCGGACGCCTCGTTCAGGACAATGCTGGCGGATTCATTACCGTAACGCTTCGAAAAACTGCGGCCTTCTGCGATTTCAATGTTCATGGTTTCAATCAGGTCGTAGTTGACGGGCATGCGGAAAAACCGGATCTTGTCATCTGCATTTTTGCCTTCCCACCGGACGCCGGCTCCATTGCCCGGCAGCATGGCAGGCAAAATGATTTTCTGCTGAATGCTGGAAGCATTGATGACCCCAGGCACCGATTTCAATTGCGTCAGGAACGATTCCGGCTGCTCCGCAACACGTCCATTCATTTCAAAATAGACAATGTTATCCTTATTATAGCCCAGACTTTTCTCCTGCACATAACGGATTTGACGATAAACGACCATGACCGCAATGATGAAAACAACGGAAACTGTGAACTGGAAAACGACCAATCCCTTCCGCACCAATATCTCACCCACCGAGCTCGTCAGCCCGCCTTTCAGCGTGATGGCCGGATTGAAACGTGACAGATGAAACGCAGGATAACTGCCCGCCAAAAGTCCGGTTAAAAGTGCCGCACCAAGGATCATCAGGATCATTTTTATATCAAATTGGAAAGCAAGCGCCTTGCCCGTAATGGCACTGAACTGTGGCAGAAGCGCCGACGTTAACAGGACCGCGATCACTAAGGCGACGAAACTCATCACCATGGACTCGCTTAGAAACTGAAAGACCAATGTGGCCCGCCTTGCACCAAGTGCTTTTTTTACACCCACTTCCTTCACGCGCAGGGAAGCTCTGGCCGTAGAAAGGTTCATGAAATTAATGCACGCAACCAGCAGGATAATGATGGCTATGCCCGAAAAAAGTCTCACGTTCGTGATCTTTCCGCCAGTCTGGATGCCATTTTCATAGTTTCCAAACAGATAGGCATCGGAATATTTTCGGAGGAATAATGTGGATGTGGAATCATTAAAGGAGGTTTCTGCAAAGCCGCTCAGTTTTTTATTAATTTGATTAATGTCTGTTCCTTTTTTTAGCACTACAAAATTGTCAAACGGACCGCTGCTGGTTTGCACATCACCTTTGGGTACAATCTGGTTCCAGGCGTCCATCGATAAGAGAAAATCGTGTTGCTGGGAAGAGTTTGCAGGAAAGTCGGCGAAAATACCGGTGACCAGGCATTTGCCGGAATATGCCTGCCATTTCCATTCCAATACTTTCCCAATTGCGTGCTCGGGTTTTCGGAACAGCTTGATAGCCAGCGCCTGAGAGATTGCAATGGAATTTTTGTTCGTAAGCACTTCATCCGTTTGGCCATGAATAAGCGGAACGGAAAATGCATTGAAATAATCATGGCTGACAAAATTCCCCGAAGCACCAATTGTAGTGCTCCCTGCCGACAGGCTGAATTTTTGAAACCATGACGCTGGCGTTGTGATCACTGCGGCTTCAACTTCCGGAAGATCTTTCAAAAGCGTTTCGCCCACATAGTCGCCGGTTCCGTTGGAGGTTGCAATGCGGTTTCCGGCTTTTTCATGGATCATGACCTCATAAAGCTGATCGTCCTTCTCGTGAAATTTGTCAAAACGCAGCTCGTTCCTGACCCAAATAGAAATGAGCAAGGTGCAGGCCAGACCTGTGGACAACCCTATGAGGTTAAGCAAAGTAAATCGCTTGTCCTTCAACAGATAACGCCAGGAATTTTTTAAATAATGTTGCAGAATGTCGAGGTTTCGCATACTTGGAATAGATAACATTTCGGATGGGAGCGTCCCGGAATGTAAGTATGCTAATAATTATTCTATATACAAGAAATTTATATATTAAAAATAATGCTATTGAAAATTACCGGCGAAGCTTTTTCCTGTTTTTCCATCTTTCAGTATCACAGAATGAATAGCCCCGATGCCCGAAAATGTAATGCCGAGGCCGTAAACCTGTTTCAGCGGCTTCTTATAATCCGTTTCAAAAACCTGTTTCGCATTAATGAAAAGACGGACATGCTTGTCGACGATCTTTAATGCTACCGTTCCGCCGGCATGAAGGTCTACACCCAGGAAATTGAGCTGGTTGAGCTCGCCGGGTTTGACCACTTCCGAAAACTGCAAGTCGGTCCAATGTGTGCAGCCGGGTTTCATAACATCAAAAACATGTTTGGACGATTCTCCAAATACGGTCACGCGCACCTGTGAGCACCGTACGCCTGCGCGGGGAGCGGAAGTGTTGAGTTTGACAAAAAGCTCAAAGTTATCTGCATCAATGCCAGTAAGTTGGGTATTAATGAATTCGACAAAAAAGGTGCGGTTGGTGTCTACGCCAGCGCGCGAAACTTCCAGCGCACTCACGATTTTCCTGGTTCCGGTCAACAGATTTTGAATGTCAATCGGATAAACCCGCGTAGTGTCATACATCATCTTCGCCGTTGCGGTCCAGCCATTTGTTTTAAGATAGACCGACGCAGTATCCAGCATAACGCCATTCCGTTTCAAAATGGCGAGGTAACGGCCCGGAACTTCGTAGTAATGCGAATAAAGGCTGTCGCCCTCGATCAGCGAAATGCGTCTGCTGTCGCCGAAATCAAGGGTATAATGGTCTTTTTTTACATCAAAATGTTCGGGAATGCCCCGCACGACAAAGGCTGCTGAATGTGGATTCTCTCCAACTGGATTCTGACAAACCAGCGCGACGTCAACCGGTGCCGGTTCCGCAAAGAACAGCTTATACCCTGCAAAAGCGGCAACTGCAATGAGGGCCACCAATGGTAACAGAATGTAAACCCAACTGACCTTCCTCTTGGTTGTGACAGGCGCCAGGATGGGCTCATCAGGCAAGATGGCTTCGAAATAAGGCTGCGTTGCCTGCGCCCTTTTGGTGATTACCGAATGACCCGGCGCGGAGGTAACAAATTTTTCCCAATCCGCGTAGCCTACATAACTGGCCAGTGCGTCGCGTGTTGCTTTCTGAGGATAGTAACGAACATCGGTCTTGATTTTCCCAAAAATCCTTTTCAGCGTATTCGGGCTGATCTGGACATTTGTTTTTTTATAAAGAATATATCCCAGCCGCACGTAGTCACTGTTGGTCCAGGAGCCGATATCAGACTTGCCATACATTTCACTCACCAGGCGGCAGCAGTGATCCAAATGATCCAAAGAGCTTGCCCTGGCTTGTCCATTCTCCATATTTTGAAAGTAGTAATCTACTAGAAATCAACTATTTAGCTTGTCCATTCTTTTGATCAAGCAAATGGTCAGGAGTTGTCGGATCTAACCAAATTATGCAAAATTATATTTGCATAATTAAATATTTAAACCCGCTGGTTAATCATCAAAAACCAACCCTGAACGCTAACATATTAAAACTTATGAGACAAAAAATTCTACTGAGTTGTATCCTGTTATTTGGGTGGCTTGCGCCGGTGTCCGCGCAAACACGGCAGCTGTCCGGGAAGGTCAGTGACGAGCAGGCCAGGGAACTTCCCGGCGTCAGCATTGTGATCAAGGGCACGCAACAGGGAACGGTTACAGATGCAAACGGCCAGTATCAGCTCGCCGTTCCTGAATCAGGTGCGCCGATTTTGACATTCTCTTTCGTCGGTTACCAGGCGCAGGACGTTCCGCTCGAAGGACGTACAACCCTGGACGTTACCCTCGCGCCGAACGATCAATCGCTGGCTGAGGTTGTGGTGGTTGGTTACGGAACGCAGAAGAAAAAAGACCTGACGGGCGCTATTTCAACAATCAGTTCCAAAGACGTTGCGGGCCGGCAGACATTGCAGGTTTCGGATGCATTGCAGGGAAGCGTGGCGGGCGTTTCGGTAACGCGTACCAGCGGCGCGCCTGGCTCGGGCTCTAACATTCTGATCCGCGGCATTACCACCATTGGCACCAATAACCCGCTGGTGATCGTGGACGGCGTGCCCGTGGCCAGCATTGATAATGTGAATCCGGGTGATGTGGAGAGTGTTACGGTCTTGAAAGATGCCTCTTCGGCTGCTATTTATGGTTCCAGAGGTGCCGCAGGCGTTATTCTGGTTACCACCAAACGCGCCAAATCGGGCCAGAGCAGCCTGGAATACACGTATGAATACGGCGTGCAACGAGCTACTGCCACGCCATCGTATGCGGGCGTGCAGGATTATATGCGTTATTTCAACGAGCAGGCCACAAATGACGGCGCAAGCCAGGGGCCGTTTGCGCAGCCGTTAATCGACTCATATTTAGATAGTAACCGGGTTAATCCGGACCTTTTCCCCAACACCGACTGGCAAAAATCAGTCATTAACAGATCGTCCGCGCCACGTCAGCGCCATGACATTGTGTTCACGATGGGCACGGGCAAGATCAGCACAAAGGCGTCACTGGGATATGCCAGCGCGGGTGCTTTTTATGATAACCGAAATTACAACCGCTATCTGTTCCGGATCAATAATGACCTGCAAGTGAGCAAAAAGCTGGGCATTAACCTGGACATTTTTTACAAAAGAACTGCCAACCAGGGCAATGGTAATGAGCTGCTTACAACCGGCGCCTACAATCCCATTTACGAAGCGCGCGTGATGCCGCCGATTTATGATGATTTGTATACCAATGGAAACCTGGCCCTCGGAAAAGACGGTCGTAATCCGCTGGCACAGCTTCGGCAGGGCGGTTTTACCAAAACCTTAAATAACCAGATCGGCGGAAGAATGTCTTTGAATTACAAGCCCGTTGACGGACTAACACTTACAGCATTGGTTGCACCGGTTTTTGATCTGGATAAAAATAAATTCTTCTCAAAACAAGTGCGTTTCACTAATCCGGACGGCTCCAACAGCACGGTTGTGAACCAGGCGAGAACAGTGTTAACCGAAGGAAGGTCGGAGGGCATTACGATCAACGGGCAGGTGCTGGCCAACTATGTGAAGGAATTTAAAAGCGGCCATAGCATTGATGTGCTGGCCGGTTTTGAAGAAAATTACCGCTCGCTGGAAAATCTGGGCGCGATCCGAAGTGGCTTTGCATTAACCGATTATCCTTATCTCAATTCGGGTTCGACCGAGCTGCGTGACAATTCGGGAAGTGCGAATGAGTCGGGGTTGCATTCGTTTTTCGGACGGTTACAATATAGTTATAAGGGCAAATATTCTTTGCAGGGAAACCTTCGTTCGGATCTATCCTCGCGCTTCGCCAATGCTTATCGCAGGGCTGTATATCCTTCGCTGTCAGCAGGATGGACTATTTCGGAGGAGTCATTCATGAAAGATATGCGCTGGCTTTCGTTCCTGAAACTCCGTGGATCGTGGGGTAAGGCGGGTAACGAGCGCTTGCTGAACAAGGATGGCAATCCCGCCTATTATCCATATCTGGCAACCATTGATTTTTCCACCGCATTATTTTACCAGAACGGCGGAGTGGTTCCTTTCACCGGCGGCGCACAGCAGGTTTATGCCGTTGAAAACATCAGCTGGGAAACCAGCCGCACCATCGACATTGGCCTGGATGCGGCATTTTTAAACGATCGGCTGACATTAGGCGCTGATTATTATATGAAAAAGACGACGGACATCCTGTTGCCGCTGGACATTCCCCTTTATCTCGGATATGACAAGCCCAATCAAAATGCGGGTGTCCTGAAAGTAAAAGGCTGGGAACTTGAAATGGCCTGGCGCGACCGGATCGACAAGCTGACTTACTCGGTTTCGGCTAATCTTTCTGATGCCAAATCGACTGTGGGTGACCTTAAAGGCACAGAGTTCCGGGAGGATCAGATCATCCGGAATGGCAGCGAGTATAATGAATGGTTTGGCTACATTTCAAATGGTTTGTTTCAAACGCAGGACGAGATCAATGGTGCGCCGGTGCTTAATGTGACCACCAAGCCGGGCGACGTCCGTTATGTGGACATTAACAAGGACGGAAAGATCACAACCGACGATAAAGTGTTGCTGGGTGGTGCATTACCGCGCTATTTGTACGGCGGTAACCTTCGCGCTGACTATGCTGGTTTTGATTTCGGCGTGAGTTTTCAGGGTGTGGCCAAAAAGCTTTCAAGGCTGAACAGCGAGGCTGTGCAGCCTTTTGCAGAGGCTTTTGGAAATATGCCCGCGGATATGATCGGGAAATTTTGGAGCCTGAATAACAGTGCCGGACAAAATCAGCAGGCCACTTATCCGCGCCTTTCCCGGACTTCCAATGCGGTCAATTATGCGCTTTCTGATTACTGGCTGATCAATGGCGGATATTTCAGGCTGAAAAACATCACTCTTGGATACACATTGCAGCAACCCTGCGTGAAGAAAATCGGCATTCAGTCACTTCGCTTTTATGTGTCGGCCAATGATGTTTTCTCCCTCAGCAAATTTCCAAAATACCTGGACCCGGAGTCGGCGAGCTATGCTTACCCGATCGTAACTACGCTCATGGCAGGTGCAACGATCCGGTTTTAATGCTTCCGGTTTTATACAAAATCAAATCATTGATCATGAAAAAATTAATATATATCCTGCTCCTGACATCGGTCTCGGCCTGTCATACCCTCGATCTGAATCCACTTTCGGAAGCTTCTACGGCTACATTCTATTCCAATCAGACAGAACTGGAACTGGCTGTGAATGACCTGTATAGGGTGACTTTTTGGGGGAATGATAATGAGCTTTTCAGCGATAATGAATGGCACCGCGGGCAGCTGACCAATGCTGTGATCGGCGGAACCATGAATGCGGACGACGTGCCGGTGCAGACTTACTGGCTCAACAGTTATAAGGCCATCGCGCGCGCCAATTCATTTCTTGCCAATAAAGACAAAGCGGCTGCCAACACGCCCGCGGCGATCCTTGTGCGGCTGGAAGCAGAAATACGGCTGATCAGGGCTTACCAGTATGCCCGCCTGATCACCCATTTTGGTGACGTTCCGCTTCTGACCGAGCCTGTAACATTGGCTGAATCCTATGGTATTACGCGCACAAGCCAGGAAGAAGTGCTGACATTTGTTTTCAGCGAACTCGATTTCGCTGCCGCAAACCTGCCCTTGGCCTATGGAGCAGCCGAAGTGAAACGTTTGACAAAAGGGGCAGCATTAGCAGTTAAGGCGCGAACCGCTTTGTATTTAGGCAAATGGCACCTTGCCAAAGAAGCTTCGGACGCAGTCATTCAACTGGCTACTTATTCATTGCATGATTCCTACTCACAGCTGTTTGTGAAAGCAGGAGAAAGTAGCAAAGAATTGATAATCAGTATCCCACGGGACGAGAAGCAGCAGGTTTTTGGCAATGCGGCATATGTTCAGGATAACATTTCACGCAATGCGGGCGGTTTTGGCGCGCAACTGCCCACGCGGGACATGATGGACGCCTACGAATGTGTGGATGGAAAACCGATTGACGAATCACCGCTGTATGACCCCAAAATGCCTTTCAAAAACCGTGATCCGAGATTGAACGCGACCATTGTGGAGTTCAACACGCAGTGGCTGGGTTACAAATACACGCCGCATCCGGATTCTCTGACAGTTTTCAGTGCAAAAGAAAACAAAAAAGTGCCGAACAAAGACACCCGCGCAGTGGCAGCATTCGCAAGCTTTACAGGATTTCTCTGGAAAAAAGGCATTGACCAGACCTGGCCCGAGCGGCTGGTTGAAGACAACGACGCGATCATTATCCGCTACGCCGAAATGCTCCTGACTTACGCGGAAGCCAAAATTGAATTGGGTGAAATTGACGAAACGGTTTTGAATGCCATTAACCAGGTTCGTGCACGGGCTTATGGCGTAACCGCAGATAAAACAACCGCTTACCCGGCGATCAAAGTGACCAATGCGGCAACATTACGCCAGATCCTCCGTCGCGAACGACGCGTAGAGTTTCCGCGTGAAGGTTTGCGGTACATGGATCTGATCCGCTGGAAGTTAGCAGAAAAAGTCCTGGTGAAACCCGTGATCGGATTACCTGATCCGGCTGCTCAAAACCGCGCGAAATGGCCGTTCCCGGGTGTGACACCCATTGATGCGGACGGCATTGCGGATTATACGGGTTTTGGAACAGATGTAAAAGTGCTGGCGCAGCGCAATTTTGACAAAACCAGACAATATCTCTGGCCAATTCCAGCCGTTGAGCGCCGTGTCAACACGGGCATTACGCAGAATACAGGTTACTAATCTTACTATTTATATCTCATAATCAGAAACTTGGTGTAGTCGCACTCCGTTTTAAACCATTTTATTTGAATGAAAAAAATGAACCATTGCCTCGCTGCATTGCTGGCATTGCTAAGCCTTTCCGTTATTGCTCAGCCTAAGACTAAACCTAAACCCTCGTTCAGCGGCATCTATCCGCATCTCGCCATGTATAACAACGAAGGCGAGTGCGGAACGGGTGCCGTTGTGGGCTGGGCCGGAAAACTCTGGGCGATCACTTATGCGCCGCATTTACCCTTCGGCTCATCGGATAAACTTTACGAGATCAGCGCAGACCTGACGCAGACGGTCCGGCCGGAAAGCATAGGGGGAACGCCTGCCAACCGCATGATCCACAAGGAGAGCAACCAGCTGTTTATCGGTCCGTACGCCATTGATACTAAGGCTAATGTGAAAACGATCTCATACAAGACCATGCCGGGCCGGCATACAGGAAACGCCCGCCATCTGACCGATCCTGCCAATAAAATTTACTATGGCACGATGGAGGAAGGTTTTTATGAAGTGGATGTCAAAACATTGGCAGTGAAGACTTTGTATGAAGATGGCAATGTCAAAAACAATAGGAATGTTGGTGACCAGCAGCCTTATCAGTACAATGAACTACTGCCTGGGGCGCATGGAAAAGGTTACTATTCCGGTCAGGGCGTGACGGTTTATTCCAACAATGGTGAACCCGGAAAGCTGGCTGAAAAGCAATTTGATATCGAATCCGGTTCACTGTCGGAATGGGATGGGAAAAATTGGAAAGTCGTGCGCCGCAACCAGTTTGTGGAAGTGACCGGCCCCGGAGGCATTTTTGGTAATAAAAATCCGGAAACCGATCCGATCTGGGCGACGGGCTGGGACCACAAATCGGTGCTCCTGGGCGTGCGCGACAATGGTCAATGGACATTTTTTCGTTTGCCCAAAGCGAGCCACAGCTACGACGGCGCACACGGCTGGAACACAGAATGGCCGCGCATCCGCGACATTGGCACAGACGCAAAACCAGATTACCTGATGACCATGCATGGCATGTTCTGGCAATTTCCAGGCAATTTTTCATCTAAAAACACGGCAGGAATCCGCCCCCGGACTTCTTACCTGAAAGTGATCGGCGACTTTACACGTTGGAAGGACCAGCTTGTGTTTGGCTGTGACGATTCTGCGCAACGGGAATTTTTGAATAAAAGAAAAGCCAAAGGCAACATCGAAGGCCCTGGACAATCGAATTCCAACCTGTGGTTCACTTCTCTCAACCAGCCGGACCAACTCGGGCCAAACACTGCCGAAGGAGCCGTTTGGCTGAATGAAGACATTAAGGCTAATGCTGCTTCCGAGCCGTTTTTGTTCAGCGGCTGGGCCCATCGTTCCGCCTGGATCCAGAATAATGGCGACAGCGAGGTAACCTTCTCATTCGAGGTTGACAAGAACGGAAAGGGTTCGTGGACGAATTTAAAGACGTTAAAAGTAGGCGCGAAAAAGGCGGCTAACATTCAATTTACTGCGAATGATGCGGGAGAATGGATCAGGATCAAAACCGACAAACCGACGAATGCCTCAGCGCATTTTTCTTACATCGCAAATGATCAGCGGACCACTGCCGCGGATGCTATTTTCACAGGATTAAGCCCTGTTGGAGCGTCAGCCAGCTCGGGCGGATTGTTATATGGTTTGGGTGAAAATCGCCGGGCGCTTGGCGTTGCGGCTATGGACTATTCGGCTGGAAAACCAACATTATCAGGTTACTATGAGCTGGATGCGGACATGAATCTGGTGCGTAAGGAAGATGCCAAAACGCTTTCTTTTATACAAAATAAATTCGCGATTCCGCAGAAAGTAGTTACAGTTGACGAATCTTCTGTGCTCGTTGTGGACGATAAGGGAAGACGGTGGAGATTGCCGCTTGGTGATCAAGCATTCACCGGGCTGACCAATGACGGCGCGCTACGCATATGCCGCGAAGTTTCAACGGAACGCGACCTGTTCAACTGCCACGGGACTTTTTACGAACTGCCCGCCGAAAATGCGGACGGCTATGCCAAAATCCGCCCGGTTTCCTCTCATAAGCTGCGCATTACCGATTACGCATCTTACCGCGGTTTGCTCGTCATGACGGGCGTTGACGCTAAAAATCTGAATGGCAACAAACACATTATCGCTTCCAGTGATAACAAGGCGGCAGTTTGGGCGGGAGCGATCGATGATCTTTGGAAATTGGGTAAACCAACCGGCCACGGCGGTCCATGGAAGGATGCTTCGGTGAAGGCGAATGTGGCGTCAGATGCTTATCTGATCGGTTTTTATGACAAAAAATCCTTGAAGCTTTCTCACAAAGCGAGTAATGATGTCACTTTCACGATGGAAGTAGACCCGGTTGGAAACGGGCCGTGGATGGAGGCCAAACAATTTACTGTAAAGGCAGGCGAAAAATTCACATTTAATTTTCCAAAAGACTTTGCAGCCCGCTGGGTCCGGTTTAAAGCGGATAAGGATTGCGAGGCGACGACATGGCTGGATTATAAATGATTAATAAATAAAATCAAAAGCGAGACTGTCCCGAAAGCAGTCTCGCTTTTTTTTAATTCATTAATCATTTTCGCATTCACTTTAACCTCACTTCTTACCAATTTCTTAAGCAAGACCGGCCAGCCCATTCGGCGTTCTTGATATTTTAAATCCGAGCGACGTGGATTTCTTTCATACAAACGCATAACTTGGTGCCATCATACCAATAACAAATTATCACATGAGTACAAATGAAAATGCTGCTGCACCCGCAGTTCCGATATCAAAAGCTTTGGTGTCCAACGGATTTCTATTCATTTCAGGTCAGATCGGCTCTGCCGGCGGACAGTTGGTAACGACATCCTTCCAGGACGAGGTAAGGCAAGTGTTTACCAATATTGAAACCATACTAAAAGAGCACAGTCTCACATTCAGCCACATCGTCAGCGTGACTGTATACCTGACCGATATGCGGTATTTTGATGAACTGAACACTGTTTACCAGACTTATTTCACCGATCGTTATCCAACCCGCACCTGCATAGCCGTGGCAGGTTTACCGAAGCAAGCTAGGGTTGAGCTGACAACGATGGCTAGTTTGGAGTTGCAGGCGAGCTAGAAAAAACCGGTTTGAAATTTCAATTTATAACAGCGAATGCCAGCCAACATGTATGGTTGCCATTCGCTGTTGTGTTTGCTATTTATTCCGTCCGTCCATTTTTTCCAGATCCTGAAAGAAAAATACAAGTGCTTTGAAGGAAATAAACCTGTTGTGGCCTCGCGGATCGGTCCCGCATTCCTGAGCGAACAGTGTAAACCCGGTGTACATTTCCCAGAGATCGTCGACCCATTGATCTGCGTCGCTTTGAGATAACAATTCCTGAACTTTTCGGCCATAGGCACGATGGAGCATGTCCGCGGATGTAAATTCTCCGGACTCAGCGTCCTTAAATGTGTGCATAAAAAATCGGTTGGTTGATGAGGCGCAACAA
Source organism: Dyadobacter sp. CY347 (assembly GCF_021502655.1). Taxonomy (GTDB): domain Bacteria; phylum Bacteroidota; class Bacteroidia; order Cytophagales; family Spirosomataceae; genus Dyadobacter. The sequence continues at coordinate 162,927 of NZ_JAKFFT010000009.1, read as the reverse complement.
TAAACGGTGCCGCGCTTACCGTTGCTCAACCTAACCAAAGGCAATGGTGTTCAAACCATTACGGCAGCCACGACACCGTCAAGCGATATACGTAGAAATACAGTACAATTGGAAACCAGCATTCCGCTGGCCCATTGCATTTGGTTAAATTGAGCGGGGTAAACGTAGTGTGAAAAGTGGAATGTTGCAAATGTATTTTTCCTGCGGTAAACGGACACCCTAATTACTCTTCATATTTTCCGAGGTCTGAATGGCTGTACGTCAAAACGGCTTTCGGCTGAACTGGATTCGGAGGCCATCAATGTATAAAAATAGAATGGTGCCCGTAGGGAGTGAAAGTCTGCCTAACCGAATTGAGTTTCAGTATTGCCATTCAAGGTTTACCGTTAATGAAGAAATCCTCAGAGTGATTGAAATCAAATATCACATTATGCATATTATAATCGGAAAAAATTATACTTTAAAATAAAATTTACTTGTATTCTTTATTTTCGACTCCTCCTCTAAACATTAAACTGAAATCCTAATGAAAAGCCCAATCGTCGCAGATCGATTTTTTACAAATCGTGAAAATCATTTTATATCATTCAACAAAGCGCTTGACAGGTTAGAACCAAACAAATGCAACGTACTGAGTTTTTACGGTGTTGGAGGGGTAGGAAAGACCCGACTAAAGAAGGAGCTTATCAAAACAATAAAAGAGCAGAAGCAAATTATTGTATCAAGCAGCCTAGATTTCTATCAACTTGAACATAAGAATGTATCCACAGCAGTTCATCTACTTTATCAAGAATTAAAGTCAAAAAAAATTCAGTTTCCAACATTTGAGATTGCCCATGCAATCTTTTGGCAAAAAGTACATCCTGACCAGCAACTTTCGAAAAGTGGCCTACCTTATGTTGAGGAAGGTAGTATTGTCTTCGATCTCATCTCAATAATCAATGATATTCCTTTGGTGGGGGTAATTCCAAAGCTTGGGACTATAATTTACAAAGCGAAAGAAAAGTATCAAGAATGGTGGACCAAGAACGGAGAGCGAGAACTGAATGCGCTACAATCACTTGAACCCCGACAAATTGAAGAAGCATTGCTATATTACTTCTCACTGGACTTAAATTTCTTCCTCGAACATTCAAATTCCAAAGTTGTATTCTTTATTGATACTTATGAGTCGCTTTGGGGAAATCACGAGGAAAGGAAAAAAGAAAGGTTCTTCGCCAAAGATAGATGGGTAAGAGACCTGATAGAGCAGCTCCCTGGGACACTATGGGTGATCCTTGGAAGGGAAAAGTTGCGATGGGAAGAAGTTGAAGATCAAATAAGCTGGCACGAATGTCTGGAACAACATCTATTAGGGAACTATCCTTTAATGATGCCGAAAGATTCTTAAGCGAATGCAATATTAAAGAAAAGGCTATCCGAGAGCACATAATAAACACCTCCAAGGGCCTTCCATTCTATCTCGATCTTCAAGTAGATACTTACAACAGAATTACTGAAAAGAATATTGATCTTTCCGTGAGCAATTTTGGAAGGAACTATATTGATATTTTAGAGCGATTCACGAAATATCTAGCCCCTTCAGAAATTGAGACACTTAAGATACTTGCCTGCAGCAGCATTTGGGACTACCAAATATTTAAAAAAGTAATAAGAGAATTTCAGACAGGTTATCCTCTACTTTCGTTTAGGGAGCTATGTAGTTTTTCTTTTGTAACAGAAATACCGAATCAAAAATCGGATGCATCGTATTCAATTCACCAAATTATGCAATCGCATTTAGTTGGCGCTATTGATCAAAATTCACGGCATGATATCCATACATTTTTCTTTATGCATTTTGAAGAGCTGTTGAATGCACAGTCGCAAGATCACATAGAATTAAATCCGGATATTTTATACATTTTAGAGCAAGCTATTGCTCACAAAAGAGAAATAGTGGCAGCTACGGATTTTTATGAATGGCTGCTGGGTGTTTCAAGGAGATTATATGGAAATGCGACATCAAATTTAATTCAGGAAGCGCTACGGAAATCATTCGAAGTATTAGTTTTTTCTGATAGTTACTCCCTGTTAACAGAAATTTGTCTAGAAATAGCCCGGCTTTATAGTTGGAGCAATGTTAAGATCGATGAGGAGAATCAGTTCATCGAAAATGGATTAGGTTTCATTGCTCAAATCGTGTCAGATCTGTATGGGGGTCAAGAAGACGTGATGATCAAGAAAGAACCTGACATAATCCGGATTCAGGCTGATCTTCTTATTATGAAAGCGGAGATTCTTCGCCGACTGGATAAGAATATGGAGTCTTATGAAATATATTTAAAGGCAATTGAAACGGCTAAAAAGGTCAACTACCCACCAAATTTGCTATCATATTCCCGGTTACTCACTGATTTAGGTAAGTTTCCGGAAGCGGAAGGCTTTTTCTACACTTCACTTCACCAATCCGTAAATGACAAGGATCTAGATGGGCAGGCGCTGTTTTGTCATGAAATTGGAACTCTTTTTATGTTGCAAAAGGAGTACAATCTTGCCAGAATGTACTATCAATATGCGATCGATCTTTATACAAAGTTTCGAGGCTCTGATCACAAATACTGCTGGATTGTCAGGAGGCGGTATGGAAACTGCCTAATATATCTTGGACAGTTAAATGAAGCTAATGAATTGCTTGTATCTGTCCGCAAATGGTATCAATCAACCTATGGCGAGACCTATTATGAGATAGGCTACACCTCTCTCTATCTTGCAAACTGCGAATTCAGTTTAGGAAATGCTGTTCGCGCAATAGAATACCTGAGCGAGACCATTAGCCTCATCTACCCCAAGTTTGGAGCGAGTAACGCCGAGATAATGGAAGCGCAATTGTTATTTTGTAAGATCGTGCAACAGATCAACACAGACCCGACGGGCGGCATAGCAAAGGGTCTGAAACAAGAATATCTTGACTCCATTACAGCAACTTACAATCTTTTGATTAAACAGTTCGCGGCTGTTTCTGATGAATCTCTTGATGCTGTAATAAAAAATATCGGATATGGCAGTACGGTATTGGAATCATATTTCGGTGTTGTTAGTAGATTTTTTGAATTAACCGAACAAACAGGAGCGAAGCTAGATGGATTAAGGCTGAAAAAAAAGGAAAGCAACCGGGTTGTGCGGGAACAGTTTAATATAAGATACTTTAAAAGAATTAAGAGAGAGCAACTTACGGAGGAGGAAAAAGAGTCTTTCACTAATAGGCTTCAGGAAGAGCTGGGTATCCTGAAAAATTCACAGGTTAAGTTGTTTAAGTCAAAACTTAAATTTTTCGCTGATACGTACGTGTATATTTTAGTTTATTCCGATAATACAGAAAAGTATTTGTTTGAGAGTGAATCAAAGCTTCTTCATATTGATTGTACAAACCATCCATTTTATACCGTAGCGGAAAAGCAGTTTTTATTTTCATTGGAATCCGCCGAAGAATATGTCCATTGCTTCTATGATGCAGTGAAAGGTAAGCACGGCAAATTTTATATACCTTTTGATGATAGTGATATTCCGTGCCGTGTAGATGTGGAATTTGAAGAAAGTCGGAAAACAGCTTTGATGAGTGAGGTCAAGACTATGAAGGTTTTAGAGGTAGCTGCTGAAAGAATAGTATTTGAGGCATACATGTACTTTCAAGATTCTCTTTTCAGAAGTAAAATTGAAGTAAGTCCGATCGGCAGGATTAGTATTTATGATGATGAGCTTGTTTTGGAAAATTTGCCAATTGCGTTCGAGCCTTTACTTACAAAAGTTATTGTTCCACAAAAGGCACTAATCGGCAATATAATCCGATTTTTGAATGGTAGATTTCGGTCCTTAGAAATTTCGGAAGTAGATCGCGAAATATATGATGCCTTGATGAATAATATAGCTTTTGTAGAGGTCAATTTCGAGGTGATCCAGTCTATGGACAGGTACATAACAAAAATTCTCGACGATGGGTTATTTATAATCAGTAAATATATACGCCCTTCCTATGACAATGATTTCACATTTCGAAAGGATGTGGGTGAAATGATGGACGTCATGAAAAATCTTCTTACCAATTCTGACTTCTTCATCGATCGTGAAGCTATCCAACTCTATATACGCCCGTCAGAACTGTCAGATGTGGCACTAAGCGAACTTGAACTTGGCCAAATTCAGTCAAAAATAAAAGCTGAAGCGATTTCTCCACTGTCTTTTACAAAAGCATATAAAAGGCGCCTTTCATTCCTTCCAAATTCTATGCTTTACAAGCTGTCTACACAAGAAGGTAAATTTAAATACGCGTTATCAAATGGTGAACACTTGTATTTCCTTGATACAACAAACCGATTTATTTATACAGTTACGGATGAGAATTTTGTTCTTTCTGACAAAACCGTCAAAGAATATTTATACTTTTTCTTTGACGCAGTGCACGGAATGCATGGAAGGTTCCACATTGCAAGCTCAAATCAGGACATCCCTTTCAGGAAGGATACAGAGATAGATGAGGAGGTTTCGAGAGAAATTTTATCAAAAACAAAAGAACCAGAGGTACTGTCGATTACAGAAGAAGAAATTGTTCTATCCGCAACTATTTTCTTTCAAAATGCCTTGTTCTACTCCAAAGTTAAAGTGAACAGCCATGGTATTTGCGACATCTTTGATGAAGAGTTGATCATGGAGGACATTCCCGTAGATGTATAGTTTAGTTATCAACGCCTTAAATATTTGCAAAACCTGCTCTCAAAATAACAGCGATTCTGGTGAGTAACATTTGTAGATTGTCGAACTCACCGAATTACTCACCAAAAATTTGTGGAAAATTGAATATTTTGGCATAATTCGAAAAAGAAAAAGCCTGCTAATCTGTTGATTTGCAGGCTTTTGATGCTTTTTGTTGTTTCTTCAAGTGATCCCGCTGGGATTCGAACCCAGGACCCATACATTAAAAGTGTATTGCTCTACCAGCTGAGCTACGGAATCTTGTTTCTTTTGCTCTGATCGGTTGAGCTTGGAACGTTTTGCAACTTTCTTTATTAATTGGATTTGCACGAGGCGTTTCCGTAATTGCGATGCAAAAGTAGAATTCAAAAAAGTATAATGCAAGCCCTGAGTAAGAAATACCTGTTCATTTGGATTTTTTTGGGAACTGTCCTGGCGCCTGAAACGGCCTTTTCTGCCAATAAAAAGGAGCTGAAAACGGCTGATTCTCTGTTCGCTATGGCCAGATACCCGGAGTCACTTGTACTCTATAAAAAAAATTTTAGCGAAGACGAAAAAAACAACCAAAGCCTGTTGCTCAAACTGGCTTTCCTGGCCGAAAAGACAAACAACTACACCGATTGCCTCTTTTACCTCAGCAAACTCGCCCTCACAAACCCTTCCCGGCGCCTGTTTGAAAAAATGGATAAGCTGGCGGCTGAACAAAATCTAACCGGCTATGAATTCGACGATTACAATTATTTTATAATTTTTTATAGAAGATATGGTGATTACATTCCAATATTGCTTCTAACTTTGGGGACCTACATAGTGGTAATAATGGTTACAAAAGTGCGGAGAGGAGAGCCGATCCTGCAAATACATAAGATATCAATCGTCGTGTATCTGCTTGTTTTACTGGGTATTCTCAACGTGCCTTCGCTTTACCGGACCTGCATTATCGTGAATGAAAATACGTTCCTGCGGGATGAACCGTCATCGGCTGCGCCGGTTATAGATCGGGTAGGAAAGGGGCATAAGCTCACGATCGTGGGCTCGGTGGACCATTGGAACAGGGTTATCTGGAACAACCAGATCGTGTATATACGCAAAAGTGACCTCTGGAATATTTGAGTGGCAATGCGGGTATCATTTTTGTAACGAGATAAGTTTATATATATTTAAGGGTCAAATTTTTTTAATTTAATGATGTATGAAAAAGCCAATGAAACGTTTTTTACTATTGATCGCAGGAGTTGTAATGTTAGGGTTTGTGTCGTCTTGCAAAGAGGAAGGCCCTCACAAAGATGACATTGTGAAGTTCTCCGCAGTTATAAATAGTAGTGCTACTGTTCCAAAAGCTACTTCTGCTGGTCAAGGCACAGGTGTTTTTGAATACAACAAAACTACCATGGAGTTGAAATACAACATTAATTATCAAAATGTTACGCCGACTTCTGTAAACATTCACACTGCAAGCCCATCTTGGGAAGCTGGTCCTTTGTTGTTCACATTGGCTAATAAGCCAGCGGGCAACCAGGTTCAGGGAACACAGAAACTGAATACTGAGCAACAAACTCAATTGATTTTGGGAATGATGTATGTAAACATCCCAACTGAAAATAACATTTATGGTGAAGTTCGCGGACAGATCCTTGCTGATAAATTCGAAGAATAAAATATTATTACCGTATAAAAAAGGCTTGCAGCGAACACTGCAAGCCTTTTTTTGTGGTTAAGCCAAATTATTTTTTCTTCTTTTTCTTTTTAGACGTTTCATATGCTTCAATTTCCTTCATAAGGGATTTCAGATCGTCTGTTGTGTCGGCGGTGAAGTCGATCGTTTGGGAATAATCTGTGGCGCTGATATTCAGGACGTCGATGGGTTTTTCGAGATAGGTTTGAATTTCTTCAAGCATCGGTTTCTCTTCCGGGCTGCAAAATGAAACGGCGCGGCCTTTTTGCGTCCCGCGTCCTGTGCGGCCAACCCGGTGTACATAGTTTTCGGCTTGCTCGGGAAGGTCGTAGTTTACGACATAGTCAACATTGGCGATATCAATGCCTCTTGCACTTACGTCGGTGGCGATGAGCACTTTTGTATTGCCTTTCTTGAACTCATTTAATGCTGTAAGCCTGTCGGCCTGTTCCTTGTCTCCGTGAATGGTTAAGCTGTTGATTTCCATTCTTTCCAATGCATTAAAAACCCTTTCGGCACGCACTTTGGTGCGGACAAAAACGAGGATTTTGCTATCCGGGTTTTCTTTGATGACGCGTTCCAGGAAAAACCTTTTGTCGTCCATCCCTACAAATGCCACTGAATGTGTGATATTCTTCGCAACCCGGTCATTAGGGGAAATCTGGATGCGGATGGCGTTTTTTACAAGCGAATACGCCAGTTTTTTAATTTTCTCATTGATTGTTGCCGAGAAGAAAAGCGTTTGCCTGCTCTTGGGAAGGAATTTTATCAGATCCTGAATGTCTTTGATAAAACCCAGATCCAGCATATGATCGGCTTCGTCGAGGATCAGCACTTCAATGCGGTCGAGCTTAATATGGCCCTGACTTACCAGATCGAACATTCGCCCGGGTGTTGAAACCAGCACGTCAATGCCTTTTTCCAGCTGAGCGATCTGTGGGCCTTGTTCTACGCCGCCAAAAACACTGAATGCTTTTACCCTCGTATGCTGCGCGAGTTTGGCGAAAACCTCTGTGATCTGGATCGCCAGTTCCCGCGTAGGAACCATTACGACGCATTTGATCCCTTCTGCTCGGCTGGAAACTTTTTGTTTGTGTAACTTATCAATGACCGGGATCGCGAAAGCGGCAGTTTTACCTGTGCCGGTTTGCGCAATGGCCAAAACATCTTCACCCTTCATAATCGCCGGAATGGCCTTGAACTGAATGTCTGTCGGCTTTTTGAAACCGGCTGTGTCGAGGCTTCGTTTGATTTCGGGGGCAATGTGGTAATCTTCGAATTTCATAGAAAATAGGTTTACGATTCTTCTTGCTGAAAGGCTTCTGCGATCAGCTCTTTTTGCCGCTCGGTCAGGTTGACCGGAATTTTTACATCAAATGTGACATAAAGGTCCCCGAAGCTTTCTGCTTTTTTATAAACAGGAAAACCTTTTCCTTTTAACCTGACAACACTTCCATTCTGCGTTTCGGGCTTGATGGGGAGCTTCACTTTGCCGCTCAGCGTTTCAATGATTAGCTCGCCGCCAAGTAATGCAGTTTTGAGGTCGAGCTCGACTATTTGATGGATGTCGTTGCCGGTCCTTTTGAGCTTATCGTCGTCTGCAATGTTGAATGTGATGAAAAGATCTCCGTTCTGCCCGCCGCTTGCACCCGGACCGCCGTGACCTGCGATCTTGATCGTCTGGCCGTTTTGAATGCCTGCGGGAACGGTGATGCGGATGTTTTTGCCATTGACGGTGATCGTTTTCTTCTGCGTATGGAATGCTTCCTGCAATGTCAGGTGCAGCTCAGCCTGATAATCCTGGCCACGCATTGTGCGCTGTCTGGCGCCGCCAAAGCCACTAGACGATCCGAACATTGATTCGAAAAAATCCGAAAAATCATTGCCGCCTGTCTGCCATTGCCCTTGCTGTCGCGACGAATTGGCCCGTGACTGTCGGGCCCGCTCAAACTCATCACTATGCTGCCAGTCTTTTCCATACTGGTCGTACTTTTTGCGTTTTTCAGGATCGCTGAGCACTTCATTGGCCTCATTAAGCTCCTGAAATTTCTTTTCGGCTTCCTTGTCGTCCGGGTTCACATCGGGGTGGTATTTCCGGGCCAGTTTGCGGTAAGCATTCTTTATGTCTTTGTCCTGCGCATTTTTATCTACGCCAAGGATCTGGTAATAATCTACGAATGGCATAATTAAAAAAGTTAGATCGATTCAGGTTTCTTATTCATGTTAAAAAAGTTGCGCTCACATCATTTGCGTTCGAGCATTTTCAAATACAGGTCTTCTACTTTTTTTCTGGCCCAGGGCGTTTTCCTTAAAAACTTCAAACTGGATTTAACACTCGGATCAGACTGAAAACTATTAATATTAATGTGATAACCCATTTGTTCCCAGCCATAATAATCAACCAGTTCGTTCAAAATTGCTTCCAGGGTTTTACCGTGAAGCGGATTATTGGGTTGTACTTCCATGTTTTGTAACAGAATGTTGCCTTTGTTTTAAAGTAGATTTATCCAATTAAATAATTATTATGCTTAACGATTAGTTCAAACCTGAATCGCGATTAATTCTAACAAAAATCCTGCTTATGGATCAGATTAAATGGGGCATTATAGGGTGTGGTAATGTTACCGAAGTCAAAAGCGGCCCGGCTTTTAACAAAGTTGCCAATTCCAGCCTCGTTGCTGTCATGCGGCGCGATGCCGAAAAAGCGGCTGACTACGCTTCCCGGCACAATGTCCCCAAATGGTATGCAAATGCGGACGAGCTCATTAATGACCCGGAAATCAACGCGATATACATTGCAACACCGCCCGATGCGCACGAGGAACTGGCGATAAAGGCAATGAAGGTAGGAAAGCCTGTTTACATTGAGAAACCAATGGCATTAAATGGTGCCGAATGTGACCGGATCAATGCATTTAGTAAGGAAACCGGCGTACCCGTTTTCGTGGCATTTTACAGACGGTCGCTTGATTATTTTCTGAAAGTTAAGGAATTGGTGGACAGCAAAGTGATCGGTGATGTGCGGTTTGTCAACATTTGCCTGCAATGGCAGCCTTATGAGGAGGAAACCGGCGCTAACCCGAAACCGCGGTGGCGTGTGGACCCGAAGATCTCGGGTGGCGGTCATTTCCATGATCTGGCTTCACATCAGTTTGATTTCCTTGAATTTGTGTTTGGTCCTGTGAAGCATGCTTCTGGAATTGCGCGTAACCAGACGGGTTTGTATGAAGCGGATGACATTGTGGTCGCTAATTATGAGTTTGAATCTGGCGTTTTGGGCAACGGAAGCTGGTGTTACACCATTAACAAAGCACAGCGCGAGGATCAGGCGCAGATCACCGGATCGGCAGGCAGGATCACTTTTTCGTTTTTTGAAAAATTTGACATCAAAATTGAAACGGAATCCGGAACGGAGGTCATCAACATTCCGTATCTGCAGCATGTCCAACAACCTTTGATTGAATCGATTGTGAAGGAGTTACGCGGCGAAGGCAAATGTCCGAGCACGGGAGAAACGGGGGCAAGAGCGAACCATATTATGGATTGGATCACGAAAAAGTAATTTTTTTATAGTTTTACAGTTATTCAATCATCTTAACCTCAAAAACTCAATAGTCATGGCGAAGGGAAAAAATCTCGACAAAGGAAGCACTAAAAAAGAGCCCGAGAAGAATTTGAAAGAAAAGCGTGCAGAGAAGAAGGCTAAAAAAGATGGTAAGAAAGAGTACTAATGAAAAACTCCCTCAAATTGCATTGAGGGAGTTTTTCGTTTAATATATTTCCCGGTTAGTCTTGTATTTGGCGAGCCTTTTTTTCGACCGGATGATCGTTGAATGGATCTTGTTCTTCTCATCCGGCGTCATGATATCATCGGCCTGGGCTTTTTCAATAGTAGCCTGGATCACATCCTGCTCGCGTTGCAATTTTGAATATTCCAGTTCGGTCAGTTTCTTATTTTTATAAGCTGCCTTGATTTCAGAATCCAGCTTTTTGAGTTCTGATTTAAAGTCTTGTGCATGCGATATGTGCGCGCTAGCAAGGGAAATCAGCATGGCGATCAGGAAAGATTTCATCGTTTTCAGGTTGGTTAATAGAATGTTTGAGCATTAATTTACCTGTGAATATAAGGGCCAGCTGTTTTAAATTAAAACTATGAATGTGTAAATGGCTGTATTTTGAGCAAGTTTCAGGTTGGGCAGCCGGCGATCAGAAGCCAATTTTGTATAACAAATTATTAATCCCATGAACCAGGAAACTTATAATTACGACAAAATTGCAAAAGCCATCGAATTCATCGTCGCCAACGCAAAGGAGCAGCCTTCGTTATTTGAAGTCGCTGAGGAAGTGAGCATTAGCCAGTTTCATTTTCAACGCGTTTTCACGGAGTGGGCAGGTGTAAGCCCAAAAAAATTCCTGCAGTTCATTACCGCAGGTTATCTTAAAGAAAAGATCCGGGAAACGTCAAACCTCGTGGAGCTTGCCGAGCAGGCTGGACTTTCCAGCCAAAGCCGCGTTTACGATCATTTTATCAGCATTGAGGCAGTAACCCCGCAGGAATTTAAAACGTCCGGTAAGGGCCTGGACATTCGTTATGGCATCCATCCCACGCCTTTCGGCGATAGCTTCATTGCGGTAACCGATCGCGGGATCTGCGCCATGGCGTTTATAGATGAGTCAGGCCGGGAAGGGGAGCTGATCGCATTGGCCAAAAAGTGGCATTATGCAAACATTCATCATGACCAGCTCTCAACAAAAAGCTTCATTGACCGCATTTTCGGGAACGCGTCAGGATCATTGGAAAAGCTGCCCGTTCTTATTCAGGGGACTAATTTTCAACTTAAAGTATGGGAAGCGTTGCTGAGCATTCCAAAAGGAGCAGTGACCACTTACCAGCAGATCGCCCGAAGCATCGGACATCCGGCGGCTGTGCGGGCGGTAGGAACCGCGGTAGGCGACAATCCCATTGCTTACCTGATACCGTGCCATCGCGTGATCCGGAAAGAAGGAATGCTGGGTGAATACCGGTGGGGGAGTTTGCGTAAGAAGGCATTGATAGGGTGGGAGGCAGCCCGGTCTGCATGATAGTTCCTGTTGACGCCAAAATTCCCAGGAATCACTCTTCTGAGGAATAATTTGCACAATAATTGTACATTTCTGAATAGTATAATTGTGATTTAGCGATGTGGTAATGCATTGTCTGCTAAGGATTTCCCGTAAATTATAATGCGATTATTTTGATATGGACTGATATTGGCAATGTCCCCTGTATTAACAATCAGTAATCTACATCAGTTATGAAAAAGCAATTATTTCGTTCGTTGGCTGTGGCGGCATTTTTCCTGACCATTAGCTCAGTTAGTTATGCACAGTTTTCACTTGGTTTGCAAGGTGGACTTGCTAAATCCAATGTGGAGGATTCTAAAACCGTTGCGGGTGGCGGGGTGAATTTAAGGGTTTTTACTTCCCCAAATTTTGCGTTTGGTGTTGCAGGTAAGATTTACGCAGATGGAAGTGACTATACGGTGGCAGGCCAGACGCTCAGCTCAACAGGCCGGTTGATGCCGGTAACCGGAACGATTGATTATTTTTTCACAGAAGGTGTGATCAGGCCGTATGTAGGTGGTGACGCCGGTATTTATTTTTCTAAATATGATGCGAAATTCAACGGAAACACGATCGTTGAATCATCAAAACACAGCAATTTCGGTGCGGCGCCAAGGGCAGGTTTGATTTTTGCTTTTGGCAACGTCGGTATTCAGGTTGAAGGAATTTACCATTTCGTTTTTGGAAATAAAAACCATGGTTCAACCACGGGATCGGCTAATAACATTGATTTCGAATCGACTTCAAATTTCGGTGGGGTCAATGTTGGTGTGATCTTTGGGTTGGGCGGACAGTAAATTCCTAATCAATCGAATAAGTTGCGAGACGCGCTCAATGAGCGCGTTTTTTTGTTACTGATTAAATCTGCGGCTAACTTGCCGACCTATGCCAACGCTGCCATCAACGATCATTGCGCCATCTTTTGGCGAACAAGTCTGTAACTGGCTGAGCGAAGTGCATTTGCAGTTTGAGGTGAAAGCAAATCGAGCTTTTACAACGCACATCGAGATTAAAAACAGCAACGGCCGGTCACTGAACATCCTGCTTACTGATCTTGAAAACTGGCAAAAAGCTGGCTCTTTTGAAAACTGGCAAATTGAAATAAATGACTTGCTGAATCAGCGCACTAAGGGTGAGCAATGGGTGGTGATCTGGGAAGACTATTGGGTTAAAAAACCTTATATCGTTAAATCCAGGTTGAGCGCCATGCTCGGAATATCTCAGAAAATTGCAGCCAGACTCACCCAGGTGCGGAGGATTGACCAGGAAACTGCGTTTCAATTTTTAGAAAAAAATCACCTGAATGGTTCCGTAAGCTCCAAAACCAGATATGGTTTATTTTTACCAAAACGTTATTTCCGGGTTTTGAAAAAGGATTTTGAGCACAATATCGAATCAGATGAAATGCTTGTGGCGGTTGCAACATTCAGTGCGCCGCGTGTCTTTGCGCGGGAGGATGGGCCATTCAGGTCGTTTGAGCTGCTACGCTTTGCGAGTTTGCTCGGTACAAATGTTTCGGGCGGACTGGACAAGCTGCTTACTGCATTTGTCAGGGAAAAAGAACCGGATGATATTATGACATATGCGGATCGTGAATGGTCGGAAGGTGCTGGTTATGAAAGACTTGGATTTGAAAGGATCTCTGAAACGCAGCCTATGCCGTTTTATATGTCTGTAAATGAAATGTCGAGGACCACGACGTCAAACCCAGATAAAATTGTCGTCTATAATGCAGGCAGCATTAAGTTTGTGAAGACCTTTAAATTGTCGGATTGAATGGCTGAAAACAAACCTAAGGTTCCGCTGCTTGTGATATTAGGGCCAACCGCGTCTGGCAAAACACATTTGTCTGTGAAAGTTGCGTCCTTATTGAACGGCGAAATTATCAGCGCGGATTCCAGGCAGGTTTACCGGGATATGGACATTGGAACCGGAAAGGATCTGGCTGAATATGAATTGGATGGGCGGCAAATTCCTTACCATTTGATAGACATCCGTGAGGCGGGCGAGCAATACAATGTCAATGAATTTCAGCATGATTTTGAGACTGCGTATGAAACCATTTCGTCGCGTGGAAATGTGCCCATTTTGTGTGGAGGAACGGGTTTCTATATTCTTTCGTTGCTCAAAGGTCATGCATATGCGGCCATTCCTGTGAACGAAAAGCTCCGTGCGGAGCTGGAAGAACTGCCGAAGGATCTGTTACTGGCCCGATTTGCTTCTTATCAGACGACCTATCAGCCAATTGCAGACACATCGACCAGGAAAAGGCTGATCCGGGCTATTGAAATATCTGATTTTCTAACGCATAATCCAGCCGAGGAAGCTTTTACGGAGAAGCCTGCTTATGATTACATTGTATTTGGTTTGAATCCGCGGGTAGAAGTTAGACGGGATCGAATCTCTGCAAGGTTGAGGACGAGGTTGGAGCATGGTTTGATTGAAGAGGTTAAAGCATTGCTGGAACGCGGCCTCACGGCAGAGCAGCTGATCTATTATGGGTTGGAATACAAATGGATCACATTATATCTCACCGGAGCGCTGCATTATGAGGAAATGGTCAGCCGCCTGGAAACAGAAATTCACCGTTTCGCAAAGCGGCAGATGACTTTTTTCAGGAAAATGGAAAAGGATGGAATTGAAATTCAATGGCTTGATAATGAATACAATACTGATGAACAGGCGCAAAGGATTTTCCGGCAATATCAGCAATATTCAACTAACTGATAAGAGTAATTTACCCTAAAAGACGTCACATAAAATGAATAAGAAAATGAGCAGCCTGTTGCTGCTGCTGGTCCTGAGCGTTACAGATGCATACTTGCTCGCGCATCCCAACCTGATCGGAAAGCTCGGTGTGATGGTTTACAAGCATGTATATATCCGGAATTTTCCAAGGGCTTTGCTGACCGTTCTGCTGGTCGTAGGGATTTCGCTGGCACTTTGCGAGTTGATCAGGCGTTTTGCAGATCGTAAGCCGGCGACGATTTATTATAGCTGGTTACTGGGCATTGCCGTCTTTTGGTTTGGATATGTTTATCTCACGTTTTCCACTTTTTCTTATCGCATTACAGGCAAGGCATTTATCTACGGGGCGCATTTGCTGCCGGTAATTCTGGCTGGTTTGTTTGGGCGATATCTGATCAAGCAAATCCTGAGCAAACCCCGGTATATTGAGGCGGATAGAAACGTGAAATTGCCGACGGACGAGGAGCGCTGACGCATGTGAATCGCATGAAATTTCAGATGAAGTAGGATCAATAGAATAATATCATATTTACTTTAAATTGTGAAATATTATTGCCCCAGTCCCGATTTTACACAAATAAAACATGGATAATAATAGAAAGTACACAGTTTTTTAGGATATTGCGGCTTGTGTCGGATCAGGAAATGGTTACTCTTGCGTTCAATTAACACAAAATTAATTTGTTGGATAAGTAAATCAGGAGCAAGGAAAATCTTTGGATTGCATTGATCGGATTTACCTTTATCTTGTCATTAACCTTTTTAATTTTATTCCCATTAATATGTCCCAAATAGCTGAATTAACCCTTGAAGGTAAGAAGTACGAGTTCCCCATTATAGAAGGAAGTGAACAGGAGAAAGCGATAGATATTGCCAAATTACGTGACCAGACAGGGTATATTACAATTGATGCAGGTTATAAAAATACAGGCGCAACAAAAAGCGCTATAACGTTTCTGGATGGAGAAGAGGGTATACTGAATTACAGGGGTTATTCAATTGAGGATCTGGCTGAAAAGTCGTCATTTTTGGAAGTAGCTTACCTGCTTATTTACGGTGAACTTCCTACTGCGAAGGAGTTTGAAGATTTTGAACATGCCATCAGGACGCACACCCTCGTGAATGAGGATATGCGTAAAATATTTGAAGGATTTCCGGTGAATGCGCACCCTATGGGCGTACTTTCGTCGCTGGTAAGCGCGATGAGCGCTTTTTATCCTGAGACTTTTGATACGAATTCTGAGGAAATTACGCAACTGCACATCATTCGTTTGCTTTCTAAATTGCCGACCATTGCAACCTGGTCATACAAAAAATCACAGGGGCATCCGGTAAATTATCCGCAGAATGACCTTGATTATTGTTCCAATTTCCTGAACATGATGTTTTCGCTTCCCGTAGCGAAATATAATGTGGATCCCGTCGTTTCGGCAGCATTGAACAAATTGCTGATCCTGCACGCAGACCATGAGCAAAATTGCTCTACTTCAACGGTAAGGCTTGTTGGATCGTCTCACGCGAACATTTATTCTTCGATTTCATCCGGTATCAGCGCACTCTGGGGCCCGCTTCACGGCGGCGCAAACCAGGAAGTGATCGAAATGCTGGAAGCGATCAAGAATGATGGCGGTGACACGCAGAAATACATTAATATGGCCAAAGACAAATCAAGTGGCTTCCGTTTGTTTGGTTTTGGACACCGCGTTTACAAAAACTTCGATCCGCGCGCCCGCATTATCAAAAAGGCAGCAGATGATGTTTTGAATAAACTGGGAATCAATGATCCTGTTTTGGAGATCGCGCAGAAATTGGAAAAAGCGGCTTTGGAAGATGAGTATTTCGTATCAAGAAAGCTTTATCCGAATGTGGATTTCTATTCTGGTATCATTTACCGTGCCTTGGGCATTCCTACGAATATGTTCACGGTCATGTTCGCAATCGGTCGTCTTCCGGGATGGATCGCACAATGGAAAGAAATGCGTGCGAATAAAGAGCCAATCGGTCGTCCGCGTCAGATCTATACAGGCGCTCCGAAAAGGGATTTTGTTCCAATGAACGAACGCTGATTAAAATAGAGTCAACACTTTCAATATCAAGAGATTGCTTGTAAATAGCAGTCTCTTTTTTGTTAAATAAAATACAATGCTGATAAAACAAAAACATCTTGATGGCATTATGTCCGGAAACATTTCACTGGCTTTCCGAAAGTGGAAAAAACTGTCTGTGAGGAAAGGAAGTCTGCTCAAAACGAGCATCGGGGTGATCAAAATTACGGATCTGACAGAGACAGATTTATCCAAAATAACAGATGATGATGCCAAACTTGCGGGTTATGACAGCGCACAAGCCATTATCAGCGAACTGGAAAAAGTCACTAATGGCGCCATTTACCGCATTGAACTCAGCTACGACAGCCCTGATCCACGGATTGATCTCAGACAAAAAGAACAGATTACGGACGAGGAGCTGGAAGTGTTGAAAGAAAAGTTGCTTAATCTGGACAAGTTCAGCAACCAGGGTAAATGGACCACCAAAGTGCTGAAAGCCATTCAGGAAAATCCAAAAATGACTGCTGCTGAACTTGCTACGAAGATTAATAAGGAAAAGGAATGGCTCAAAACGAATGTTAGGAAATTAAAAAACCTGGGTCTGACGATCAGTCATGAACCAGGTTATACGCTGTCGCCGCTAGGTGAATATGTTTTGAAATCGCTTCCTGAAAAGCCTCAGAAAGGCTCAGGGGTATAAACGTTCGATTTTCCAGCTGCCTTCATCCGATTTTTCGTAAACAAGCCGGTCGTGAAGGCGGCTGCTCCTTCCTTGCCAGAATTCGAAATAATGCGGTGTCACGCGGTAACCGCCCCAATGCGGCGGACGCGGCACTTCGGCACCTTCAAATTTTTGTTCCAACAGTCTGGTCCGTTCTTCCAGCTCAGCCCGGTTTTCAAGATGCTGACTTTGCGCCGAAGCCCAGGCGCCGATCTGGCTGCCGCGCGGGCGGACGGCGAAATATTCGGATGATTCCTGGTCCGTGGTTTTCTCAATGCTCCCTTCAATCCGGACCTGTCTTTCAAGCTCTTTCCAGAAAAACGTAACCGCCACAAACGGGTCCGATTCCATTTCCTTTGCTTTTTTGCTTTCGTAATTTGTAAAGAACGTAAAACCCGTCTGATCCAGGTCTTTCAGGAGCACAACCCTTGCCGAAGGACGGCCATTTGAAACCGTGCTCAGCAGCATTGCATTGGGCTCGACAACCGCTGCGGAAATGGCCTCATCAAACCATAATTTAAACTGTGTGAAGGGATTAGGGGCCAAATCCTGCTCGTCTAAACCCTTCAAATTATAATCCTGTCGTAATTTGGCAATATTATGGTCCATCAGGTGCTAATATGTTCAATGTTAAGAAACCAAAAGTAGCCATTTCAGAGGAAAGATTATTAGATTTGTAATCCATAAGAGACGTACGTACGAAACCAGAATCACGATGGCACAAGAACAACAAGAAGGGGTCAAAAGCGATGAGCAGGAAGACCTGACACAAAAGACTATTGACACCCTTGAGATTGATCTTAACAATGAGTTGACGGAAGAACATGAGGAGGAAGTGCCAGACGTGGATTACAGCCAGCTGTCTAAGGAACAGCTTGTCAATATTTTGGAAAATGAGTTGGCGTCTATCGATGCTGAAGGTTCAAAACCGGCTGCCTTGAAAAAAGCGGAATCCGTTGCGAGAGAAATCCGTCCGGTCCTTGATTCGATCAAACAAAAGGAGAAAGAAACAGCATTGGCAGCCTTTGTGGCTGAAAATGGTGGTGGAGAAGGATTTGAGTATAAATATGACGCAGAAACCCAGAAAATAGATTCGTTGAGCCGCGAGATCCGTGGTTTGAAGAACAGTTATTATCAGGGACAGGAAAAAGAGAAAGAGAAGAATTTTAATGTAAAAACGGCTCTTCTACAACGTCTGCGTACATTATTGGAAGATGAAGGCAGTAAAGAAACGGATGCTTCGGGACTAAAATCGAGCTGGGAGGAATTCAAGAAGATCCAGGAAGAGTGGAAACAGGCCGGTAACATTGCTTCTCCGCACAACGGAACGCTTTGGGCAACTTACAATGCGTTGATCGACCGCTATTTCAGCAACCGGAATATCTATTTCGAATTAAAAGAGCTGGATCGCCGCCGCAATGCTGAGCTGAAAGCAGAGCTTTGTGAAAAGGTTGAGGAGTTGGGCAAATCATTGGAAAACCGTCCGATGACGCGTGAGATCCTGAACGAGGCGAACCATATTTTTGAAGACTACAAACATCTTGGACCTGCTCCGAAAGAAGATCAGGAAAAGTTATGGCAGCGGTTTAAAGAAGCGCTGGACGTGCTTTATAATGCACAGCGCGGTCAGTTTGCCGAGCAGAAGAAGTCGATGCAGGAAAATTATGAGCAGAAGCTTAAAATCTACGAAGCAATAACGCCTTTCACGACTTACAACTCAGGCAGCATTAAAGAATGGAATGCCAAGACGAAAGAAATTATGGCGTTTCAGGATCAATGGGTTGCATTGAAGGGCATTATGCCGCGTGAGGAAGGAAAAGATCTGAGCAAAAAATTCTGGGCAGCTTTGAAGACTTTCTTCAATAATAAAGGAGAGTTTTTCCGTCAGCTGGAATCGAAACGCGAACAAAACCTGGAACTGAAAAATCAGCTCTGCGCGGAAGCGGAGGCTATTCTGGAAACAGGAGAAGACAATCCGTCGACGACTCAGAAGATCATTGAGCTTCAAAAACGCTGGAAAGGCATCGGACAGGTTCCTGAAAAATTCAAAGACACCATTTATGAGCGTTTCAAAAAAGCATGCGATGCATATTTTGATCAAAAACGCGCCAAGAATAAAGAGGTTGAAGAAGAATTTGAAGGCAACCTGAAAAAGAAAACTGATCTGATCGAGAGGATTGAAGCTGCGGCCAATAATAAGGACGAGTCTACATTGAATCTGCTGAGCGCGTTCAAGAGCGAATGGTCGTCCATAGGCTTCGTTCCTAAAAAGGACATGCAGACCATTCAGAAACGTTACATTGCTGCAATTAACACATACGTGAGCGCGATCGGCCAGCTTTCGAGCAAAGAGAAGGAGCAGGCGGTTCTGGAAAGCGAAGTTGAGCTGGTAAGGGATGGCGATAGCAGCCGTAATCTGTACAGAAAAGAAAGTGACATCCGCCGCAAGATCCAGCAACTTGAAAACGACATTGCACTTTGGCAGAATAACATTGAGTTCTTTGCGAAATCAAAAACTTCGGATCGCTTGAAAGCAGAATTTGAAAGAAAGATAAATAGTGCGCTGAGTCAGCTGAATGACTTGAAACACCAACTATCTATCATTCAGGAAGCTATATAATTTTCGAAAAAAAGTTTTAAAATTTTAGCGCTAAATGTTGCGCTGTATAGCCTTTCCTACTACTTTTGCACCATGATAACGGAATAACAAACGGTATCAGAGAGTAAGAAAAGAGGCCTCCATAGCTCAGCTGGTAGAGCAACTGACTTGTAATCAGTAGGTCGTTGGTTCGATCCCGACTGGGGGCTCTTGAAAATCAAGCACTTAGCATTAATTTGCTAAGTGCTTTTTGCTTTACTTGCAATAAAAGTTGCAATAGTTTTTTTAAGGAGAAGTTTTGTCGACCGGTCAGTTGTACGCATGCTGTTGATAATTGATATTGCGGCTGTCAATTTCTAAGACCCTAGAAAATTCACTCAATAGAATGACATCTCCGTTTGCGAGCTCGTCAAGGATCAGATCAATCTTATGGTCGCGCCAGGAAACTCTTCCGGAGACCCTCTACTTAACAAACTGGACTTTTCTAAATTATTCTCGTTGTCCAGGTGTAGTATGTCGGCTTTGTTCTTTTCAAGATCTTGGTCTAGTGTAAACTCACGTAATTATGAGCAATTTCGGTTGATTTCTGAGCGATTAGATGAAAACCTGATTCAAGTACTTATTTTATAATAATAGCAATGTAATACCACACCCTTTTCACTAAATACTCCTTACCATTTATACGAACGTTTATTGTATAATAAATTTGCACTTTACTCTCATCTAGCATGCATACTGGCCATAGCCAGAAGTTGAGCGGTGGACCGACTTGTTTCACGGAGTGCTGCAAGAAAACTTCTGACCAAACGTTTGGCTATGAACGTAAGCTAGCTGAACCCTTTCAATACCGCAAAGTAGTGCTGAACGCAACAGCGATTGAGCGCGCCGATATGATTGTGGCCGAGCGAAATCACCAGGCCAAACAAGCCAAAGAGCAGAGCCAGGCTTTCGAGCAGAACAAAAGGGAAAAGAAAGAGCTGGCGCAGCAACCGGAAATCAATGCCCAGCAGTAGCAGAAAAAGCCAGGTTTGGGCTTTGGAATGTAGAGTCCGACAGAATTTTAAATTTATTTCTTATTTAATAAGACAGTAAAAAACCGAACCCCTTCACCATTCAAATAGTCATACTTTACTTCCAATACCAGAACACCAGTTTCTCTTAACCTTCCTGTGATACTAACATCAGTGTTCCTTTTTTCACCTTGAAAAGTAGTCTCTTTGATTTCCTTAATTTCAAATGATCTTGTTGGTGTAATCTTGCCAAGGTTAAAGTTTTGGCTATTAGAACTACCTGTATTTATAAATGGGGAAAGCACATCACTTCTCTGTTGCAGTTGGGTTTGAATATCCAGACTAACTTCATTTTCGTTCAAACGAGAAACTTCAACCTCCCAACTATCTTGTGTGAGACTAGGAAACTGGGAATCTCCGTGAGCTAAAATTCCGTGATACTTTCCAACAAAAACACTAGATTGGTCTGCTTTAATTTCTTCTTTCTCAGTTTTGCAAGCCCAAAAGCAAGTTATGATAAGGATGGCAATATAAAATTTTTTGATAACCATATTCATAACGTTAAAAATTGTAGATAAATATTTAAAATTGAATATAATTAATTGATAGTAAGTGTTTTACGATTTGTAAGCTTATTAGTTGTTGTTTAAGCAAATTTACTATTTGATTCTAAATATATAACTATATTATCGCCTTAAAGTTCTATAAATCTTCCAGCAATTACGTCAGAAAATCATAACAAAACCCACAAACGGCGTATTGAGTTTTTATAACAGGTCTTATATTAAGTAAAATTGCTTGTCTTCATAGGTCATGCAGATCATCTGGAGGGGTTTTGGGTTTGGAATGTAAAAGCACACTCCCTAAGGCTTCATTCTAATGGAGGTTAAGTTAACAAAATATCCAAAATTAGTGCGACGCGTAGGGGTTGTCATGGCGCCGTAACAATCCTTACGTTTGTACGAGACTATGAGCTTTGTACCTTGCTTCTGATATTGCGCAGGTAACGAACCACATGGTACTAGAATATTTTCGCCGCCGATATATGATGAATCTTCAAAATCCCTGGGAGCAGTACTTAATATGTATGCATCTGGGCCTGTGTTACCATAAGGAGGATTGTTACCTTTAATTAGAACTACAACAGCTTCTGCATTTTTTATCTCTTTCCTACGTGTTTTAGTGTCACAATTGCAGGGACCAGCTTGTTTATCAGGGTCTTTGCATTGAATATTTAAAAAAACCATCAGGAAAGGTGCTAGTGTGAATCGTACTATTTTATTCAGATTCATAATATTCAAATTTCTTTTGAAATAAAGTAACTAGTATAGACGAGACCAAAATACGGTGGATAGGGTTGGAATAGATGAATAATTAGGGCTTTTATTATACTGTAATGATTTTTAATCAACCATTACATCAATTGAAGTAAAAAAATGCAAATGGCAACTCCTCTAATCACTGAAAAAAAACATAATAAAACCCAGGAAAGCCGCCGGTGAGTTTTTATACCCTTTTTATGTTAAATGAGAAAACACAGAACAAGAGGGTCAGGGAGGTTTTGAAAAAGTCCTTGGGATAGTACAAGAAGGCTGGACTTTTACTGGTGCGTTCTGACGAAGCAGCTGCACTATGTAAGTCGGGCTATGAAGCTTTTTATATTTGCCTTATAACTGGCTGACGATTAGAAAACGCTTAATACAGAGCCTAAAACGAAATCATGGATAAAATACTAAAAATTAGCCCATTAATTATTTTTATTATCGTCGTCTTTCCATTAGTCGTCGTCGATTTTGTTGAAGAGCAATTTATACGTTCATTACTTTATATTATTTATTATGTGATCCATTTCAGCTACTATATATTCACATATGATATCTGTCGAGATAAAGTTAAATTCGGAAGTGAAATAGGGTTTTTAATATCAACATTTTTCCTTTTAATTTTTTTCGGATCAATGACAATATTAGTTCAACCTGGTGAAAGCATCCACTTTACTGGTCTAGTAGGATCTTTGCTAACTTTGTGTCTGCTAATTTTTTTCTCGTATTCATTATACTTCCTTTCAGAATTACAGATTAGATATACCCTAGGTCCTAACAAGTTGAATACCTATCATCGCTTCTTAGTTGTAAGTATGTTTTTCTTTCTACCTATTGGAATTTGCTACCTTTTTCCAAAGCTGAAGCGTGCTCACCAAACCCATCAATTAAAGAACTTTTAGGAAGGGTTGACTGTATATAGATAAGTGATATCATAGAACCTCCATTTCATGAGACAGATTTATGTTAAATGACGAAACACAGAACAAGAGGGTCAGAGGGGTTTTCGCGAAGTTCTTGATTTTCTTCAAGGAAGTGGGACTTTTCATTCTTATCAGAGTAGCAACTCCCAAAAGATTCAAGTGATGACAAAAAGAGAATTTTTGAGGTATGAGGTCTTAAATTCCTTAAGTGTGAAACTAAGCTCTTTTGGATACAAAACATCAAAAGCAAATTTTGAATTTATTAAAAAGACCAATTTTGGATGGAACAAATATCAACTTGTCTTCTTAATTAGGGATGATGGCTGGGAGATTAAGTCAAGTTTGCTAATTCGTTTTGATACTATTGAGAATTTGTTTCATCAGATATCTGACTTCGAAAAGAAGTATCAGAAAGGAACACCAACTGTAGGCACATCAATTGAAGATTTAGAAAGATTATCATCTAATAGTCTTAGTTTTCAATTATCCAATGAATCTCAAATCAATGCTATTGTAAGTGATCTATTTGAATTGTTCAAAAATGTAGCAATACCTTTTTTTGAAGCATATAATGATCTGCAAGCATTAGACGAAAAACTAAACTCGAATCCAATGGATACATCGCTAACTGGTGACATTTTTAAAGGTATGAAAGCATTAATAATTGCAAAGTTGGTTAAACGCGAGAACTATGATGAGCTTGATAAGATTTACCACTCTTATTATAAATATTTCGCAAATGGATTCTATCTTTCTGGTTACCAAAAACTTAAAGAGTTGTTAAATTCAAACTTAACTCATTTGTGTTAAATGAGAAAACACAGAACAAGAGGGGCTTTGGCGTTTTGTGAAAGATCTTGGGATAGTACAAGGAGAACGCACTCTTCCCACTTGCTCCAGAACGCAACTTTATCAGTTAAACCATTTCTCCAAGCTAGGATCTATGAGAATAGCATCAATTCAGTCTATCTGAGTTATATAAGCAATATAAAAAAGAGCGTGGTTTTTTAGTATTATTACAACTTATGACGTCAACAGAGTGTCTCAGTTTAAACTACCTATTATTGAATCATGGAAAGTTTCCGACTCTCTTCCCGGATCAAGTCACGGCGCAAAACGTTCATTTATCTGACCCAGATTAAAATATCTCTTGCGCTTGTCCTGATATTACTCAATGCAGGATGCAAAAAAGACAAAGTCGATCCAAAACAGCAAATTCTCGGCAAATGGGAGGAATTCTATCTTGGTAATGGAGAATACCAACCTCCTATTGTTAATCCGCCTGCCTCCTGGCACTTTCTCCCTGATAGTGTGCTGCTGGAATATGAATACGCTACAAAAAGAACAATAAAAAGAAAATACTGGATTGATACCCTGCTAAATATCGGAACTACTTATAATGACGGATATCAATTGAGATTTTATTACACGGCTAAGTTTTATGCTGATACAATGGAGCTTCAAGCAGAAAATAGTTCACCTATATTCTCTATCTCAAAATGGAAACGAATCAAATAAGCTACGAATAATGGCCCTATGATCTATCGCAGATAACGTCCGATCCGTGCGACTGTTTTAAATCATGATCAGCAGGGATGAGTGTCTCACGTCCGAGCGTTTTCTGAGATTGCGCGTAGGTTTTGCTGATCAGTTAAATCTATACAATATTAAATTTATTTATATATTGACTGGATTTTGGTTCTATGAAACTTGCGATCCCCCTTATACTCTGCATATTTCTGTTTGACATTAACCGTTCACTTGGACAAGAAATAATTGATCCTGTTAAAATATCATACTTTGTAATCAAAAGGCAGTCGCCATATGTAAGCCTTCCTAGCGACCTAGGTGGTAAGTCTGTCAATGGATACGCAGCAGTCCAAATTTCTGTGAATGACTTAGGCAGGCTATTGTATACAGAAGTGCTAGCGATAAAAGTTAAAGGGAAGATTAACTTAAATTACCAACAGCATATTTCAGAAAGAACTGATACTGTCAAACAATTCGAACGCTTCCTTCAAAAGCATGTATCGGAGAAAATTGAGATTATAAAGACGGAAATACTTTCACCACCCAAGATAACAAAAATGGAATTTCTAATCAGATTCAGATGATGTATCGAACCGGAAGGTTCGCCAAGCAATACTTAATACAGGTATCTGTACAGATTTGACTGTATTCAGGATTTGTCGCAAGAAACGTCCGTTTTAAGTTACTAGTTGATGGGTCAACTTACTATACATTTAGTTATATCATAAATGTCTTGTTTCACCATCTCAAATATCAATGTTGCAGATCTGTACCTATGACTGAATTAGTGAGACAACCGCTAAGGCCAGTTATTTTCAACATTGCTTAACTGACAGTGTAGAACCTAACTCGTGGCGGAATTCAACAATATGAAGCTTGAAGCACTCGGTGAGCAAAATGGGAGGGAGGCTGCGAGGGTAAAAGGAAGGATCTTCTATGCAACCAAAAGAATTTTATGATAAAGAGAAAAAATAAAAGAGCAGATAAGGTATTGCGATACATGCAATGAAGATCCGGAACACTACCCCGATTGTAATTTTCATCTCCCAATTTATACGTATCATTATTACACAAAAAAAGATGAAGAAGATAAGTCCCCACAACATCTCATGTACGAAGCTGAATGGGTAGGACGGTAATATCCATGAGGTGAATTCTACCATCGACAACCATCCGACAGCAGATCCTGCTAAAAGACTGAGGACATGTCGAAATGCATAAGGTCTTTGCTCCATAAGATCCAAGGTATGACTTACAAGCTAGCGCTTAATTTCCATTTTATGGACTGCTGGTGTCCATTTGTCATAACCAACCAATTGCCAATTAATAAAGCGTAAAAGGTCTTCTGCTATTCGGGGAGGAGCAATGGATTTAAGATATTTGCGCTTACCATTAGAATAAACGATCAATGTTTTAACTGGTGAATCGGCTCCCTTAACATCTATAAATCTTAATGAGCGTAAACTGCAGTTTTGTAATTGACAAATTAACTCGTTGAACGTTTCATCATTCAACACTGCTGAATAACTGCCGGTTGCCAAAGTAACTTTGTAGTCTTCATCTGTATTTGTATAATTCATGTAAGCATGTCTGGTGCTATCAACCTCTAACTCAATGGTTGGCCCACTCCAAATCGCTTGGTAGAACAGTCTTTCAAAAACTAATGTTTTGTCAACAATGAGCTCCTTCCTTCTCAAACGGATAATGGGACGATCCTGAAAATACTTTTTTGAGAATTCGGAAACGGGTTTAACCACAAGAGCTGAGTCGTTTACACTGACAATTTTCAAATCACAGCGATCAGTATATTCAACCTTGAAATTTGTTGCAGAAGTAGTGTACGTCTGTTGAAAGCTTAATGTGTCGCCTAAAATGTACAGCTCAAAACGATCTTCATTTAACAGCTTATTGGCTAGATAATTATTGGAGGTTTGACCTGTGTCTAGAATTTCAATCAGATCTTGTTCTGCGCTGATCCAGGTGCCCTTTAACTCTCTGGATTGAGCAAATGAAATATCACCAGAAAAAGCTATTATGGTTATTAGCAAGGCAACTAAAAAATGTTGTATCATCGATTCCATCGTTTACCTGTTGCCAAATATATAATTAAATTATATATTTGGCAACAGGTCTTTTTGAAAAACATAGCCCTAAATTGCTAGTAGCGACAACCTAATAGCTGTCGATAATATAGAAGGGGAAGTGTCAATAGCCCAAACTGTATTAGTCTGCTTATAAGGTGGCAGGCGTAAAGAAATTCACAAGGTTTCCATCAAGATCACGAAACAGCATTGAGCGGTTGCCCCATGGCATTGTCGTTGGTGTCTGAAAAATATTATCTCCCAGGAATTCTTTAAGATTATGAAATTCAGCATCGACGTCATCCACATGAAACTCCAGTATTACGGAGTAATTTGAAGCCGGTTTCGCAAGATGAGCTCCTCCGAAAAGTTTTAAGGTGCGGTACTGCCTATCGCTATTATGAAAGATGAAGAACGCAACTCTGCAAAATCTTCCGTATGCTGGGTAACCGGCAAACCTGTAACTCTTTCATAAAAAGCGATTAGAGGGTTAATGTTTGCGGTAATAATTCTAATGGATGTAAATTTCATAAAACTGAATATTTTGTTTTCGTCATTCCAAAGGTATTTAGCGGCGATGACAGCTGTATGTCAGCTGCATGACTACAACTTCATTTTTGTGCAGATCACCTTGATTGGGTGTGGATTTTAGAATTGTGTGCACTGTTTTGACAGAGATATTTGTAGTGATGGGTTCATTTAAACAGTGGTTTTTCCGTACTCTTGGACACCTCGGTTTTCACTGATTTTATTGGTTCATACCAATATGCTTCAACAATAACCTGCAGATTCCACTCTACCGATTATGATAAATGATACTGAACCCCTAATACAGTAGTCCCTTCCCTGTGTTACCCGTTAAGAAATCTGATCATCAGTTCAGCTACCTCCGTAGGGCTTTCTTCAACAAGGAAATGGCCGGTTTTGGGTATTGTATGCCATTGATAGTGCTCAGCAATTATTTGCAGTCCAGCTTCGAGCATATTATTCCCTTCGCCTGCGATGCCCAGAACCGGCATTGATAATTTCTGATAACCTTTACTATCAATAGCATCTTGCGGAAAGCTCTGGTACCACTTGTTGGCAGCCCGGATATTACCGATCTGGTTGTAAGATGCCGCATACACCAAACGGTCGTACTCTGTTATAGAACTTTTATCAAAGCTCAGATTATCAAACATATAATCCAGTAAAATATGGCTTCGGTTTTCAAGCAACTCTTCTGGTAAATCCTGAACCTGATTAAATGCAATCCACCAGGGATAGAATGCGCCAGCTGGATAGCCCGCTGGCGCAAGCATTGGAATACGATGAATGTTCTCGTCGATGGGAACCGTGTCTAAAAAAACTGCTTTTGCGGTAATCTCAGCAAACTGAGCGGCGAAACTATGGACAATGGTGGTGCTGATATCATGTCCGGCTATATAGACCTTTTCGAATTTGTACCTCTTTACCAGCTCATAGATATCCAGGGCCATATTTTTCTTGTCATAACCAGTTTCCGGCTTAGCGGAAGTGCCCATGCCCCGGACATCAACGGCAATAACCTGAAAATGCTGCGCCAGGATCGGCATAATCTTACTGAAAGCCCACCAGGTCTGCGGCCAACCTGGAAGCAGCAGCAAAGGGTGGCCACTGCCACCTTCCACAACATGTAAAGGTGTACCATTCACGTCCAGATATTTATTCTCAAAACCCGGAAGTCCCCGGATCAGCTCTTGATCACTCATGTTGTATGTATTGTTTTAAGAAATATTCTAATTCATCAACGTTCAATTACAAACCAATGCTTTTGCTAAAGGAATACCACGCAAAAGCTTTAATATCGTTTTGAGCAACATCGCCTGAGTTGCTTACATTGATTGTATTAGTGATCATGCTGCCAAATAAGGCAAAAATCCAGGCTATTGAGAGCTGTTGGTTGACCAGGCCGTTTTGCTGAAGGGAAGCAATCACTTTGAACCACTTGGCCTTGATGGAGTCGTATGTGCCGTTTTTCTCATCCTGCGTTACATCGCCATATGCAGTATGTCCATAAATCTTATCTAAAAATGCATACTTGGCACCACAATCTATTCCGGCATACAGCATCAATTCAAGTTGTTTTGCAGGGTCGCTTGAAGCTTGATAAGCCACTGTCATAGCCTGTTGGCAAGTCGTCATCATCTCAGCTTTGCAACACGCAATCAGTGCTTGTCGATTGCCAAAGTACAGGTGCAGCGTCCGCCGGTGTATCCCTGCTTTTTCCGCAACCATATCCAGCGAAGCTGAATAGTCTGTATTAAAAACCGTAATGGCGGACTCCACGATTTGTACCTTGGTATCTTTCATAGCACAAATGTAAGATTAATTTCACATAAATGTGAAATATAGCATTTTTAACATTGTTTAGAAAACATAATCAGGTGCAACCATTGAGCTATTAATCCGCTTTCCTGACCTAGGAATATAAGCAGACTTCTTACAACTGAGTTGTCTGGTATAATTACTATGGCCCGTCCTGAATATTGGCACCTACATCCACTCTCAGTGAACTCTAGAATTTTTGTGCAAAAAAGCTTGATGCTTTTATTGGAGATCTGATTCTAGGCCCATCAGGTATATAATAAAACGAACGAATCTTTACACAATCGGCAATCATCCAATCTCTTTATACATAGCCTGGGTTCATTCAAACCGTCGTTAAAACGAACTATCGACGCGTCTCGTTTTATGCCATATTATTGACAAGAAAATAGAAATTGTACAGTTAATGAAACTTGATATACGTTAAATAGAGCACGTCCTTCGTCTGCATTCACTTATGAATAGGCTTGTTGATACGAATAGTGATAATGAGCAAACCAAGTAGAATGAATGGAATGCTAAGTATTTGACCCATATTGATTATCATGTCATTTTCAAACGCTTCCTGATTTTCTTTAAAGAACTCATCTATAAAGCGGAAGGAGAAAAGGATTGATATCATTATGCCAAACAGAACTCCATTGCTCCATTGATGCCGTTTGCGGTGCCATAAATAAAAGATAAGGCCGAATATTAAACCACAATAAACCGCTTCGTACAACTGAGCCGGGTGTCTTGGAATATTATCAATATTGTTGAAGACAAATGCCCAAGGCATATTACTAGGTACTCCGATCATTTCCGAATTCATTAGATTTCCTAATCGTATGAATGCCCCGCATAATGGGACTACGATAGCAATCCGGTCTAAGAGCCAAAGGAAATCCATTTTTTTTCGCCTGGCGAAAATGAAGGCCGAAGTGATCAAGCCAATCCCGCCTCCATGGCTAGCTAGTCCTGCTAGACCGGTAAAATGAAATGAAGGAGTTAAGGAGACAGGCAAAATCTCGATCGGATGCTGCCAGTAATGCAGGGGGTCATAAAACAAAATGTGCCCTAACCGTGCGCCAACCAAGGTGCCAATAATTAAATACAGGGTAAGTTCATCGACTTCTTTGGGTTGACGCTTCTCTATTTTAAAGATATAACCTGCAACAGCAATGCTCAGGAAGATCCCAATTGCCCAAAAAACACCATACCAACGCGGCACAGTTGACCAAGAGAATACTTCTGGCTCAACATCCCATATTATGTAACTTAGCATTAACAGGTTTGACAAAAGATAAGTAAGAATACAAAAGACGATGCGTTGTAAAGCAGCCGTCGAGCTTTCTGTTGTTTGTCATGATCCGGAAGTATTGCAAACAGAATTTCTTCTTCAGAGATCAGCTGATCTTCCAAATTCATTTTTTGTTGCTTCCAGGCATTTTGTAACCTACTGTTGTTCATTGTGATAGCGGTCTTTAAGTTTGTGTTTTATTCGGTTCAGCCTTGTGCTTATATTAGTTGCAGTTAGATCAAGTATGACCGCAATTTCCTTATTGGAATATCCTTCAACCAAAAGAATAATAATAGCCCTGTCACAATCCTCAAGGGTGTTAACCAACCAGGAAAATTCCTGGGTAAAATCTGCCGTTCCATCGGCGCCGGAAGTAATATGATCAAGATGCAGTTGTGATAATGGTTCATTTGCAACCAGGTTGTGATCCTTTTTCCTTTTGGCTAAAATGGTATTAAGAGCCACCTTGTAAATCCAGGTACTGATTTTTGACTCTCCTCGAAACGTTGGAAAGGAACGCCACAGCTGTAAAATGACATCTTGCCTGGCATCTTTAAAATCATCAGATTTGGGAAAGTATGTCTTGCAGATACCGTTAATAATACCGGTATGATCCTGGATGGTTCTGATAAAATCTTTTTCAAAGGACATAGATTCTGCGGCTTCAAAGCTATTTCAACTATTAGTATGCTTACAGTAAAGATTTGTCACAGACTCGCTGTTTTTTTTATTCATTTTCCATTTAAAAGAAAAAAAGTAGCTGCGCCCGGTGCTAGGCAGCAAACCTTTCTTACTTGTTTAAGACCTTACTGCGAGAAAGTGGCCTTCTATTTTGTGAATTAAGTGGTTGTGCTTTCTTTAAATTTATGAATGTGTTATTTGAAGTATCCAGGTTGTCATTTCTGTCAAGGCCAGGGGACAAAATGTTTCGGCTGTCTTGTAATATTCTTCAGGGCCACCGGTCTTAGAGTTATGGAACAAATGGTTTAAGTTGGGTAATTCGACTAGTTTCACATTCTTGTTTCCGCTTTTTTTAGTGGCTCTCATTATACCCCTGAAATGTTCCCGTGGGGGTACCTGGTAGTCCTTCTCTCCGATTAATGCCAGAATAGGGCACGCTACTTTTTCAAGCGTCGGTATCGGATTCCATTTCACCAAAAATTGGGTCCACACTGATGAAAAGTTCTTTATCACTATGGTTCGCGATTGTGCAAGCGAAGCGCTATCCGATGTGAATGCAGATAAACTGTCGAGATTTGCGTTGACATAGTACTTCAACTTTTGTTGTAAAATAGTCCGGTCATTGGATTGCTTAACGATCTTCAATGCACCACCGAATACCGTTTGTGCGTGCTGGATTCGCGTTTCGGGGTATTTCCGGATGCGTTGGAGAGCAGCCATTTGTAATAATATGGAAGAATCGCCCGGCATTCCCGGGCCAGCGAGCATGATGATGAATGCTACGTCCTTTGAACGAGCAGCAACAATGGGCGCAATCAAACCTCCTTCGCTGTGGCCGGCAAGTCCAATTTTTACGGGATTGATTTCTCTTCTTGTTTTTAGATAGCTTATTGCACTTTCTGCATCGTCTGCAAAATCTGCCGAAGTAGCCGATAGATAGTCACCTTGTGATAGCTTGACACCCCGGTCGTCGAATCTCAGAACTACAATTCCGTTTCGTGTCAGGTGATCGGCGATAACCATGAAGGGCTTGTGTCCCATAGATTCCACGTTCCGGTCGCTCGGACCGCCACCACTAATTAAGATAACAGCAGGAAAATTGCCCTCGCGCGCGGGCATAGTCAGGGTACCTGCAAGCTTAATCCCAGCTTTCGGATTTTCAAATGTAATATACTCCTGATAGTATGGGAAAGGCGGTTTAGGCTCCTGAGGCATAGAAGTCGCACTTTCTTCTGTAAAAATTGATCGGTAGAATAAGAAAACAAATACGGCTATCATCAATATGATGGCCATAAATTCGAATGAATGCGGTCTTTTCATACTGAGAACCAGATTATGTAATTAGAAAGAAGTTACATAATCTGGTTTACTGCTAGAAAAAAGGAAACAGGAGGAGACCTGGAAATGAGGTGTGCGATTTTGTAACCGCTTTAAGCTGTGTAAAAATTCGAACGAATTTTTACACGATCTACCATCATACCAATCTCTTTATACACAGCCCGGTTCATTCAAACCATGGTTAAATGTAAACCAACGTTTGTTTTATAATAGATTAGCACTTTATTGTCACCAGGGAAGCAACGCAGTGCACAGCCAGAAATTCGGGCAATATGACCGGCGGGATTTTACAGAGTGCTGAAAGAAAACTTTTGACCAAACGTTAGGCTATGAACGTGAGTCAGCGAAACCTTCCAATACCGGAGAACAATACTGAACGGAACAGTGATGGAACGTGCCGATACGATTGTGGCTGGTCGGAGGTATCAGGCCTGGCAAGCCAAAGAGTAAAGCCAGGCTGTCGAGTAGAACAAAGGGAAAAGAAAGAGCTAGCGTGGCAGCCGTAAATTAAACGCAAGCATGAGAGGCAGAAAACACCAAGCTTTAAATATGGCTTGTATTTCAAAGAAGAAAAGAACTACTAATTGTTTTACGAACTCTAAACGGCTAATGTCTTTTTTTATAGAAAAGTAACGGCAATTTTCATGTACCCGAAGATTGAATTCTTAGTCGGGTGATACTTTATAAATAGCGAATCAGACCTAATACTCTCTAAATTAAGTATTTGTGAAAATTCATTTCCTGTGTCAGGGACAAAAAATGTAGTTTTTTGTAAAAGTGTATCTGTCGAAAAACTAATGACGGATGTATCCGAAAACATTCCTTTAAGAGTGATCGTAGCATTATAGTATTTTTTTCGATTTGCTATTGAAAAAATAGTATCTCGACTAGAATCTATTAAATTGACAGACTCGGTCGTAGATAATCTACTTTCTTTAAAACCGCTACAAGAAATAGTGCTGGTTAAAATAATGAGTATTAATACTGCTTTAACAGCTACGACCTTTGTTCTTTTCATTAGACATTGTGGAAAGACACTTTAAACAGACGTATATGTAACCGTTTTTTGTAAAACGTTAAAATGCTGCAAGTATTTCAAAAAAGCATACACTCTTCGTTAATTTGAAGTGCCAAAGTCTTTTGTCAACGCTAACTATGACAAAACAGCAAACGGCTTGTTGCTGCATTGCCGTTTCTATAGCCCTTTTTATGTTAAGTGACGGAACAAAGAACAAGGAGGCAAGCGGCGTTTTGCGAAAGTTCTTTGAATCGTGCAAGGTTCTGGTAGCCTTCCTTTTAGGAGCTAGATAACTCAATTCCCACTAGGAGGAAAAAAAATTATTTTGGGTTTTGGCAAATAGAAGGTTGGATAAAACCATGGACCACCCCCATCTTTATACTTAGTCACTTTGCCTTGACTTTTTACATAAGTCCAAGCCATATCACCAATCTGTGCATTTTTGAAATTAATTTCCGTTGTATCTAACGGGATATTTTCTAAAAATTCTTCTGAGCCATCATAGTAAAAAAAAGGAGTGTTAGCTATGACGATTAGCCTTCTCTTGGGATTCTCCGTAAAATATCTTCTGTACGAAGATCTTGTTTGAATGGTTATGATTGTGCTGTCAGGTAGGATCTTGTCTATTGTGATTTCATTTAAAGCATCTTGACAATTAGTCTCTTTTATAAATTCTTTAACAAAGTTTACTAATGAGCTATCTAGCTTAATAGATGAGTTATTTATTTCATATTCTGGCTGTTTAGAACAAGCGCAGATTACAAATACCAAAAGGGTTAGAACCTTCATATTATATTTTCAATGATTATTGAGAGCTATACTTGAACATTGGGCTATCTAAGAAGTAGCAATGTAGTTTAATTTATCACAGTAAACGTCCGTTTCTTAGGACCAGCGCCGGCCGTGATCGGACTGGCAGAAGGGCGTAAAAAGTGTCATTTTGATAGCCGCCCTGAGTTGGTGAGACACCCGATACTTTTCCCATTGGTTCCTGGTCGGCCGCTGCACCAGGTGAAGCGCTTCTTCTTTTCCCTTCCGGCTTATCTCTCCATGGCAGCTTTACCGACGCGGACCCTAATCGCATTGCAGTACTTTGCCTAGTCTTCGATTTCCTTTCCCTTCAACTGCCAGTGTTAAAGCCTATATCATGGCGATTTAATTCTAAAATTTTCGAGCAAGGAGGCCTGAACTTGTAAGTATCCCTAAAAATCAGACAGTTTAAAATTAGAGAATATCACTTAATTTTAAACTGATGAAAAAGACGCGATTCACAGAGACGCAAATCGTCTCGATTCTCAAACAACAGGAAGCTGGCATCCCGACAAAGGAGATCTGCCGGCAACACAGCATTTCAGAGGCTACGTTTTATAATTGGAAAAGCCGGTATGGTGGTATGGAAACTTCTGATGTCAAACGGCTTAAAGATTTAGAGGAAGAAAATGTCAGGCTGAAAAAGATGTATGCCGATTTGAGCCTTGATAATCATATCCTTAAAGAACTTTTCACAAAAAGAGGCTGGGCTCTGCCGCAAAAAGGCAATTGACGGACGAGATTGTTCAGGAGCATAATATCGCTGTGAACAGAGCCTGTAAAATCGTTGACCTTGTCCGCTCCCAATACTATTATAGCAGCTGCAAAGATGATTCTGAGGTAATCGAATCTTTACAGGAACTGGCTTTTAAGCATCCCTCATACGGATTTAGAAAGCTCTTTGCTTACCTACGGAGATCAGGAAAGCCTTGGAACCATAAGCGGGTGCACCGTCTTTATCAGGCTTTAAAGCTCAATAAGAGGCGAAAAGGTAAGCGTAGATTGCCAGATCGAGTTAAACAACCACTGGTTCAGCCTTCCGAAGTGAATGATACCTGGAGCGTTGATTTTATGAGTGATAGCATGGTAGGCAATCGTAAGTTCAGAACCTTCAACGTAATTGACGACTGTTCTAGAGAAGCTTTGGCAATAGAAGTAGACACATCACTGTCATCGAAGAGAATTATCAGGACTTTGGGCGGATTGTAGAAAGTAGAGGATTACCCAAAACCATTAGATCGGACAACGGGCCGGAATTTACGTCCAAGGATTTTGCAATTTGGTGCGCGGACAATAACATCGAAAAACGGTTTATCCAGCCGGGAAAGCCTACACAAAATGGCTTCATTGAACGATTCAATCGGCTTTATAGAGAAGCCATTTTGGACGCCTATTTATTTTTTGATCTTGATCAGGTTAGACAATTAACAGCCGAATGGATCGAAGAGTATAACGAGCGAAGACCTCATGAAGGACTTAGCAACATGACATCCTTCGAATGGAAAGACTTGCTGTTGAAAAAAGAAATACAACAACAAATGGCTGTCTGAAAAACGGGGTACATACACTACCGGAAGATTTAAGGAGTAATTCTCCGACGGTTGAGGAAATTGAAAATGAGCTCAAAAATATTGATTGCGATTAACTTTTGTCATAGGACATATTGTTATTCCGCTCCGCATTTACCGTTTTCAACTCACCAGATGAAAGATATTTTAGAAAGTATATCATACATAGTAGTAATAATAGGGGGAGCAGCTGGCGCTATTCTATATTTTATGAAGCTTTATACGTCAAGATATAAAGACCTTGATGCTCAATTTACCGGACACCTAGGTAATGAAGGAAATATTGTCGAGGACCAAACCCCATCACACTATGTGGACCTTAAACTGACTACGAACGACAGTCATTTATAAGGTCTCAATTTGTATTGAAAAGGCTGGCGACAGCAGCGACGATAAATCGCTAAATCTAATGCCTGATGAACTTTCATATAATTTCACAGAGCAGCTTAAAGTCAAGTAGATAGATCTTAAAAATTTAATTTAGTCCTCAAAGCGAGCTGAGTACTCTCTACCAAGGTAAAAGTTTCTTCTTTAAATTATCACTACCTGTTACTGGAAGTTATCCGTTTGTTTAAAGCTTTCAGCAGCAGGATATTACGGCTTTATTCCGAGGATTCTACAAGTTACTTCTATTGCTTTTTCTTGATTATCTCTATTTAGATATTCAATTACCCAATTACCGTTTGCTTTCAAGGTTTCAACTTTTTGTCCACCGGCAATACTTAGGCCATAAGATGAAAGTTGGGATATGACATACAAAAAACCTGTTTGATAATTATCACCATGGAAATTCATTGCAGCAATGTCCTTTTCTAAATCATAAGTTGTAAACGGATAGTCATTATTTGCATTCCATCGTTTAAATAATCTAATAATTGGCTTTACAATGGAAAGATATCTCGTATTTGCTTCTGTAACGGAAGCATTAAAACCAATAGGATCGGTACTCATCCAATAACCACTTTTGTCAGGTATTTCATAGGTAGTTGAATAATAACCAGACTTCCTACTAGGGACAAGGTCGAACTTTATTTTATTCATTTCTAACACAATTGACGGATGATCTTTTAAAACTTTTGAAGTAGGATATTTTCCTTCTGCAAACTTTTTAAGTCTTGTCCTATAAGTTTCTGGTGTTCTTTCCTGTTCAGCACCAGAAAATACAACTAAAATATCGACATCAGAATGCTCGTCAAATTTTCTTGGTAAAATTGTATCTCGCTTGTAAGATCCAAAGACAAGAATTTCACTTATAGAACTTCCAAACCAATCTTTAAGATTTGCTTTAAGATTACTGATTTTATCCTCTATGTAATCACGTTCGTCAGAGTTATATTTTATAAACAAATCTGATGCAATTATTTGTAACCTACTATTGATTTGTGCCATCAGCAATGTTGTATTTAATTTTTAAATCGCTCCAATCTTTTGTTAGTTTTGCGTTATTTTTCTTGAATAAACCGGGTGATATGTCAGCATTGATTTTACTGTGTAATGTTTCATATTGAAGCCAGTACCTTAAAATATGTGGTTGATAGGTTGAAACTTCTTCATTAAGATTCACATTTTGAAATAGTTGTAGCCATGAATCCTGAATAGACGAAAGACGATTCATTAAAATTAGGTGTTTAACTAAATTTCCAATAATATTTGCTGAAAAAAAAGATTGCAAAATAGTAAGAGCAAAGGGAACTTGCGAAAAACCGTAATATGCTAAAATGGACATCAATACTAGCATTAAAGTTGGAATTATAATTTTCCAAATAAAGGCAATTTTAACTAGGGAGTATGTAAAAAAACAGTTTTCAAATTGATTTACTGCTGCTTTATAAATTCCTTTTGCAACTTCCTGATTATCATAGTAGTCAATTGAGTTTTTAATTGAAAATTTCGAGCCGAAAGAATTGTCAATAAAGTCGTCGCGTCGCTTATCGTCAGCAAGTGGAAGTAGAATATACTCGTTTACAATTTCAATTACAAAAAACAAAATAATACCTATTATATTGAAAATATTGATCAAATCAGTAGATCCGCATAATTGGTAGCTATTCTGAAAAGCAAGGGGTAGAATTGACAGAAGTAGAGTTAACCAAAAGACAACTTTGTTTATGTTGTCTAATATGATTTTTATTTTGTAAATATCTGTATGTGGAGAAAATACTGCCATATTAGATCATTTATTTTTCTTGCGGGTAACTCTTTAAATATACGCAAATTACCTATTCCTTAAATCGTACCTGAGAATTTAGTTTTCTTAATTAGATTGTAGCCGAACAAAAGAGGTTAGTCTTTTTGCGGCAATATCTACTCAATTGGGTCCTGAGCAGGTGCCATAGAGATAATAACTACTTCCTTAGCTGGCCGAGATCTCCGTTCACCTGGAAGCCTATGATAATAGTTTAGCATGGTTTTTGTAAATCTGCTATCGACAGTAAACACCAAACCATGAACAGCCCAGATGCATATCCAGATCATCAACGTTGGCAAGATGGAAGCAGACAAGAGTTGATTCCTGAAATTAGAGTGACTTTTTGGGATGCAATCAAGTTTATGCGCAGCAGTTTCAAGCAGTATGGCCATGCAGGTGTACCAGGTATTTTTGCTATTTATGCCATTCGCTTTTTAATTCAATAAAACTTAAAGCTTTCCATTCATCCCGCCATAACTTCCAATACGGAATATCATTTGACGAAGGTTCTGGTAAACAACAATCTATTTGAACTATTGATGGTAAAATAATAGACTCTCCTACAAGTAAAGCCTCTCCCTGCTTAAATGAAGTCATTTTGTCTATGAGAGAACCGAGGGTATCGGGAAGCAACTTTTTTACATAACCTTGATCAACAGGATTAGTAAGTCTCATTGCGATAAAATTGTTACACTGGGAGAATATGGTTTCAGATATTTCCGAAGGGCGCTGACTTGCCAAGAGCAGCGTTACACCATATTTGCGTCCTTCTTTCGCGATTCGCTCAATAGATTTCTTTGATGACCGGAACTTCATCAAATCACTATTGGGTACGTACTTGTGCGCTTCTTCGTAAACCAAGAGGATTGGGATATCATTATTGACTTTCTCAGACGGGTTATTATTAAACCTTAATCTCTTATAATAATATCCATATTCAAATATTAACCTCGATATTAAAGAAACAGTGATGCTTAAAACCTCAAATGGAACACCGCTGAGGTCAATTATGGTAACATTGGAATTCTTATCGGAATATCCCAAAAGATTTCCCAGTGTTTGCTCAAAAGTAATCTTTTTTGCTCGATCACTGAGCAGAAAGTCAAGTCTAGTATCGTTAATTTTATTTTCTAATCTATTAACATAATTTGTTAATTTTCCAAACAAACTTCCCTGAGTCGTTTTAGGTTGGCCTTTCTTCGCACCACTTTGATATTCTTCACCAGA
The DNA here is from genome assembly GCF_021502655.1 of Dyadobacter sp. CY347. Classification (GTDB taxonomy): domain Bacteria; phylum Bacteroidota; class Bacteroidia; order Cytophagales; family Spirosomataceae; genus Dyadobacter. Next base: position 123,984 of record NZ_JAKFFT010000009.1, on the reverse strand, counting down.
ATCAATCTGTTCTGTGTTTTTAAGGATTGCATAGTCAAGCACTTTTTGAATATCGAAATACAATGGAGAGTCATAATGAATTTTCCTTCTCGCATCAGCGCCTCCGGAAAAACTTTCTATTCTATTAGCAACAACAGCTTCCTTAAATATATATCGCTGATTATGATCATTAGCTTCTGTATCTAAAAAGAATTCTTCAAGTTCTTCACTGTTTAACAACCAGTATGGCAAAATTAAATTAGATGTGTCTATATAATTTGCATCTGGGAATGCTGATCTATATTCCGAATGAATATCAAATATGATTATATGAGAATTATTTAACGCGAAATTACCACTCTTACCAGAAACCGCTTTTTGGATTAAGGTAGAGAGCGTATGGGATTTTCCAGAGCCAGTTGAACCGACCACTGCTATGTGTTTATTGAAAAATTTATTGCCGTTGACCGGAACTCGAACAGAGCGGTTTGATGAGAGTTCAGCAAATGTAAATCTCTCAGTTTCTTCTATCGAATCCTCATATATTTTCTTAATTTCATCAATACCCGCTGGTCGAACTTCCTTAGGCGGGATTGCTAGGGAATCTCCCCCTCTTTCGAATTTGTTACCACGAAGTATCCCAAGTGGAAATGCTTCTATTATATGATCTCTGGATCCAATACTATTAACGGTGATTTGAAAGTTTTCAATTACCGCAATTAAAATTGCATTTTCGTTATCCTCAATCTTCAAATAGGATCCGACCTTTAAAGACTCTTCGGCGACTTTAAAGTCCTCTAAATCATCCACAACAATTCTAACCTTGTTAGGAAATACTGCTATTACTTGCGCATTAATTTTCTCATTTGACATATCAAATTATTTGTTTAATGTCGTTATGATTATTTACTTGGATTTGTATATGTTTAATTGCAGGATTTAAAACACTTATAAAATTATTTGATATAAAAAACTGGTAAATCTCTTTGGTTTTGGATATTGTTGATAACGTTGGTTCAACAAACTCTAATGAATTTATTATTTTTAGTTTTATTTGATTGTTATAATCAGGTTTTTTTATAATTGATTGAACATTAAAATCGGCTCCACTGAAGTCGTAGCCGTCGTTTATATGAAACCCTTCTGAGATAAGCTCTTTCTTTAATTCTATTAGTTCCTTCGGATCTATTTTATGAATGTATATGTATGGGCAAAAGGGGCTTGGTTCTCTTCGGGAAAGTTTTGACCATTTTTTTGAGATGGCAAACAATATACTTTTTATTTCACTTCGAACATATGTATTTGGATCAATCTCAATGGCGAATAATCTCTCGAAAGGTGAAACATTTAGCGTTGTAAAATATTCTTTCCTTAAAAATAAATAATGCTGTTTTTCTCCTTTTGTCTTTAAAAACCATTCGTTGAATAATATTTCAGATGTGTCTATTTGTCGTAAAAAATCTCTTTTTGATATGGTTCTTTCTGATAACTGCTGTTTTGTTGCTAGATCCTTTATTACTCGCAAAGCGTTGTTATAAAAAAAGAATTCAGATGAGAAATCACTGCAGTTGAAAATGCCTTTTAACTTAGTTCTTACATTACTAAATTGGACATCAAAGTCTTCTGCGTTGATATCAATTTCAAGTCTATCTATAAATTCTTGCAAATCCCTGTCAGAAAGTGATAGATCCTTATGGTGTTCATATTTTAGGTCTGCTCGTTTGTATATAAGGAAGTTAGATTTTAGTGATTCCACCGTTAATGGTAATACTAACTTGCTTTGCCCCGATTTATAATGCCCGCGAAGCTTATAATTAATTTTTTTGCCTTTACCTTTTAATGTTTCATGAAAATGATTCAATATTAGTCGTATCGGTTCTGAAATTGCTGAATGATTGTACTCTGTTTTTGAATAGTATTTACATTGTATCGCTGTTTCGTCAGTGGCCGTACTAATATCTACATCTTCAATTCCTTCTATTGTAATTTTATCAGTTTCTGCATTTAGATTTAGAACTTGAACAATGGAGTAGTCGAATTGGTAAAAATAGCCTCTTATTGTGTCTATTGCTGCTCTTTCACTCATTGTTTGTATATTGTAGGCATACGTTTTGGTACGGTTTTGTAAAATTTTATTTACATTTTGATTTTTCTATTTCGACTTTGTCAAATTCCAGAGATTCGAATAAATCTTTTAAGCCAGTTACGTAATCTCATATTCTTAATAGTCTAAAGTGACTAGGACAAATAGGTTTCGGTTTGATATGCAAAGTTTTGGATCGAGAACATCACGATATAGACATGGTTGTAATTCAATTGATTCATTTATAGTAACTTCTGTAATTATATTAAGTTATTTACTCATTGTAATAATCGTATGTTTCAGAGAGTATCTCACTCAGGGACTCGCTGTACTGACTTACCTGCATTGCCATGGAGTCTAGAACTTTGCAGCATCGAAGGTAGACTTGCCTTAGGTTGTCTAGATCAATATACTCTGGTCGAGAGTAATTTTTCCCTTTCTGATCAACTGGGTATCGAAAAGTCATAGAATCAGGATCTAGTCCTGAGATCTCATCAATGAGGTCTGTTAATGATAAAATCACCGGGTCAGCTGGATCCAATTTTTCGACTACGTCCGAGTAGCGCTTCTGAAAAGTAGCCCATAGTCCTTGCAGTTGGTGTCCAGTAGGGAATTCATCTGTTTGTTTCTCGAGGTAATTTATTCCCTGAATTAGCTCTTTTAGTCTTAGTTCAAAATAGTGTCGTATTAGAAATACAATAGGGTATATCTTATAATCTCTCTGAGCAGTGTTTTGCAAAGCATCGTCTATGAGAGTAATTGCACAATTTTGATAGCAGTCTGCGTAATTTCCGAACTGCTGAAAAGCGTGATTCAACCAAGCTAGGTTTTCTCCTTTTTCGATAAATAGCTGATCTCCTGGAGTTGGATTACGATCAATTTCTAAGGGTTGTATCATCAAGAAATTTGTAAGTAACCATGTTTTTTTTAGAAATATACAAATTTCTTTCGCGAGCTTCAAATTCGAGTATTGCATGGTTGAAAAAAATGCAACTGGAGCGCATTTCCCATAAATCATCTATGCGTCTAATGGAACATTAAATCTGAGTAGGCCTCTATTGTAGGCACAAGGCATGTGGTTTCTATTTAACATAAGATAACCTATACTCCATAAGGATTTACTGAGAGTCAATACACTGAAATAACCAAATAATATTTTGTTATATAACAGGCGTTATGTCAAGTGCAATGCACAAATATGAGACAGCCATACGAACTGGCCAGGCAATGTGCGGATGCCAGTCTTTTCAGGTAGTCACTCGACTTGACTGATTACTCCCATAGATGAGTTCTTCTTCTAGCCACTTCTTAAATGCGTTATTGGATAGCATAAACTGCTCACCATACTCACTAATTACTTTTAGAAATGTTTTTCTAAGTAGATCGTCTATCTCAACAGAAATGGATATTAGTTTATCATGATTTTTTAGTTGCCCTGATAATTCTGATCCGTGGATGTAAGATGATCGTACCTTGTAACCTTCTTTAACAGAATTTCGAATATTAAGTCTTTCTTGTTTGTCGGTTGCGAGCAAAAATGCTACTCTTTGTCCTAATTTATAGGTTATAGCCTCTGTATCGCCGTCCGAAAATAGACATTCAAAGGCGCTCATGTAAAATGTTATTTTTACAACTGGCGCAGGCGTTCTTCTTGCTTGATCCAACATAAACAAAGCTCTTGTAAGCCTAGGGAAATTATACGGTAACAAGTGATTCGAATCTAGCCCCCTCTGTAAAAATTCATCTCTAGTCCCCATTTTATCATGAAGGTTTTCAGCCGCGTTTGGCGGAGGGCAAACCTGCTTGAATTTTTCCATAATCACCGCTGATTCACTAAACTCCTCGATTGTAAACTTAGTTGGCTTTCTAAAACCTTCTGCATTCGTCAATCCCTGATAATATGCGACCCCAGTCTGTTCAATGTCTTCGGGCATAAAGAAGCTTTGCCGTACGCAGACACCATTATCTTTAATAAACCAAAGTGCCGTTGTCAAATCGTGTGTAAAATCCTTCAAAAATGCCATAGACTTGTACGCTTCTGACGGATTAAAATTCGGCACTAGATTTCCAAGTTCGCTAGAAATGACCAAAAGGGGCTGTTTAGGGATCATACTGACGGCAATTTCCCCAAAAAATTTTAGATGAAAATCATTTATAAGTGTCACTGCTACTTCAGGAGCAAAGACATTGGTTTGATTATCAATTGTAAGTGTCTCGCTTGTTTCTAGCAACAGAGAGTCAACGACTCCCCAAAATTCAAAATTCATAACGATGTCGCTCATTAGAGGTGCTACGTTACACCCAAGTTATGTGAGTAATCTAACTAAATTATATAGTATGTACATGAAAAAAACACAAATCAAACAAGAATTAATGGTTTATTTAAGGACATTAGATGCTTCTCGTGGAGAAGTATCTAATTCTAAGTATGTTTTGACATTTGATATTTGTAAGAACGATCGACTGGATGAAACAAGTTTTAAGTTCGTCCAGAAATGAGCCCCTTGTCCATTCTCGTTTCATCTTGTTGTTTGTGAAATCAATTTCATCTTTTGTCAACTCAACGGCTTTGGTGAAACAAACAGCTATATTTTAAGAGACAAGCACCGTTGACGGAAGATGTTTGTTGGTATTGTAACCTTACCGCTGTTTTGTGTTGTCCGGAATACTACATCTTAGAAGGTTGCCTTATTTTGTTGACTAGCTGATGTCATTGTCAAATTATGGTAAGTATACCCGGTTAATGTTGTTTCAGCTTAATTTGACTACCAACTGTAAATTGGCTCTATTCCGATAGTTATTGATTGTTAGTGTTTACATTATTGTTCAGAATTTTTGTTTCCTTCTTGTCGAGTTCGTAGTTCACTTTCGGCCGGTCTTTCTTTTCCAAGTCATACGCTGTTCGCAAATCCGAGGACGCCGCTAGTCCGCGCAAGATCATTAGGTCATCAATAACTTCAATCATTGCAGTAACTGCAGCCCATAGACTATCAAAATTGACGTAAGCAGGCTTTGTGTTGTTTATCTCGTAGATGTATCGCCATCGTGAAAATCCTTCGTTGTGGTTTTTGAACATGTTAGAAAGGCTACCATCGTCTTTGTATTCATAAGAAATTAACACAGCTTCTTTGTCAGCAGTATGAATTGTGTAAGCGCGGAGACTACCTGCATTACCTGTGAATGAATGGAGTGCAGCTGAATGGAGTCTTTCTTTTATGTAATATGCATTGAGTGCATTTTTCACAGATACTGGTAGTCTTTTATATAGTCGCTGTACTTCATGACTTTCTACTTTTTCGTTACAGAGGCGGTGTATTGCCTTCAGATATAATTCTATGGAAAAAATAAAATTTGTAGCTGCAACGGACATTTCAGCAATATCGAAATCTGTCATATTTTCAGCTTTAACTCTATTCGCCAAGGAAGAAGAGACTTCAAGTCCGATCTTGAAGAAACAGAATGCAGAATTTGCTATTTTGGCGACGGTAGAATCGCCCCTACGTTTGTCTCGTTCGAACAATATTTTTTGGATTAGACTATTAGACTTCTTATCTGTTTCATCAGGAGACAAATTAGCCACATTTGTCTTCCTGTATATTCTCTTTAAAGACCGAGGCCTATCTGACAATACTCACACATAACATACAAAATCTCAAAATTATTTGAGAAAATGAGCTTAGCCTAACACCCACTTTTTAGATGCACTGGCCTGGAATTTTATAAATAGTAAGAACTGAAAGGGCGTACGTGCGTAGATTTAAGTAGCTTACGACTAATTGATAAAAAAGAATCCGATGATATTAGTTGGTTTGATAAAAATCCAGGATCCGGCCACGCTGATTGACACCATAACCTTGGAGTCAGTAGAAGGGCTATATGAATACCTAAGGATGGTTTTCAAGAAACAAAACTTTGCCCTTTCAACGCCGGTTACCATTGAAATGCTCACCGAGGGGTTAAAACTGGAAAAGCCTTTGCTTATTAATTTTGGCGAGCGTAGTGTGTCTTTGATGATTGGAGATGAAGATGTAATTATGTCTAACACCTCCCGATTTATACACGTGGGCTTATTGCAGGAGCTTGCAGATCTGTAAGGTTAACTGTTAAGGATATCTTGACGATTGAAATCCTCAGGAAGTATTATTACCTACCCTTTTAGACTTAAAGTGGGGAAAGATTCAGTGTCCTATTTAATTTCTGTTTTCCCATTTAGTTTGGTTGAAGGCTTCAACGACAATTAATCAGTTATTAAAAAGCCGCATTTGACTGTCCTATCCGTGACTTAGCGCTGGTTTGCGAGACCAGCCTGCCAAAATCAAAAATGCTGCCTGAAACCAACTAGTAATTGCTAAACAAACGCCTGGTCATATTACTTATGCTGGCACCACTTCGACGAAATTTATTTTGTTTGGCATCTGCTTTATATATTGCACATTCCGTTACTTACCAATCCAAACCCATTAGTGAAAGCTAAAAATATCCGCTTCTTTTCCGTGCAGGAAAATGAGCAAAAAGCAGACAAGAAAGCAGCGGCAAAATCACTTCCCAAAGGCTATATTTCCGCTGCCGGCAAAATCGTGTTCCCGTCACTGGCCATTGAAGAGCTGGGTATCGAACCTGATACAACCAGGTTCCTGGTGGGAACTGATGATGGTAAACGCAAGATCAAAAACCTTTACCTGGTCCCCACAGAGCAGGAGAACGCTTTTTCAATTAAACGCTCCGGCCGTGGCTACTCCTTGCCATTGGAATTGATCCTAAGCAAAGGGGGTATCGATTACGGCAATCAGAAATATGTCTTCACCGCTTCAATCTTTCAGCATGAGGGGTCAGTTGGTTACGCGTTGGAAATCTCACCGGAGCAGGCATCTGAAAAAGTACCTTATACCGGCAAACCACGGGGACGCAGGCCAAAGGATATTCAGCAAACAGCTGAACAGCCCGCAGAATAATCAAAAGTATCCGTGCCGGTAAGCACTAAACGTTAACCACTTTTGCCGGTCTCCGGTCTAAGCCATTATGCATCATCAAACAGCCTTTTTAAGTGAGTGGGGCAACAATGCACTTGACTTTCCTAAAAAGGGGCCGTCCGGGATCCTGCCAACAACCCATTTTATTGTGACTTCCCTTATCGTCGGCAAGGCAGACGTTGAAAAGGTTGTGGCAGTGCTCGGGGCAATTAGCAAGCGTCACTTTGATAGTGGACAAATTGACTCAGAAAAGACGGGCAATAACCATCTTAAAAGGAAAGAAGTGCTGGAAGACCTGGAAGAGTTGCCCTTCCAGGTGTTTTCAGTTATCGTCGATAAGCGCCAGTTGATAGGGGAGGGGCTCCGGTATAAAGGCTCCTTTTTCAAGTTCCTGCATGGACTGGCTGACCGGGAGTTATTCCGGATATTTCCGGACTTGGAAATGGTTGCTGGCCGCGCTGGGGATGAGACCTTTATGAAAGGCTTTATTACTTATGTGCAGCAGAACCATATTGCCAACCTTTTCAATGAATCCTCCTTTGGCTTTGTGGCCGCTGATAATAGCCTGATTGTCCAGCTCGCCCATTTTATTGCAGGCACACTCGCGCGCTGCTACGATGAAACGGTAATCACTGATCAAAGAGGGGAGTTTATAGAAATTCTTAAACGGAAGGTCTTAACTATCAGGTTCTGGCCAGATGCCTTTGCACATAATTTGATTAATCAGCCGCAGCCAGGACCCAGCTTCGATCCGCTTTTGTCCGAGCTTAGCGTCAACCTGGCCAATTATTTCCTGCATCGTAAATCCGGTGACAAGGCGCCCCAGTCCATTGACCAGGTGAGCAGCGTGAGCTACCTGCTTTTTCATTTCCGGCATATTAGCCCCACCCGTTACATTACCAGCTTTGAGCTCATGGAGCATATCAGGGCCAGACGGGGAAAGAATGTTTCGCTTCATTATTTTCAAACGAAAGTGATTGCCCCACTCCGGGACGCCGGTGTGCTGATTGCCAGCAGCTCGCGTGGTTATAAGCTGCCGGCAAACCAGCAAGACTTATATGATTTCGTAGGTCACAGTAACACGATCATTGAACCGATGCTTTCGCGGGTAAAACGGTTTCGTGACCAGATACATAAGGCTACTGATGGCAAGATCGATGTGCTGGCTGCCGATGAGTACAAAGTAATCCGTAAAGTGATCGATTAATAAAAGTCGTTGTTAGAGCATTATTGCAGGTGGGTCGCAGACAGTTTAATCGGCGCAATTGGCGCTTGATGACACATTTTTCCCAGCTAACAAAGCTTTGGCATACTCAAAACATGGAGAAACACTGGTGCTCACCTCAGTATAGCTTTGCTACCGCGAGTTAAACAATCATGAGATTATAATTAGACATGCAAATCCTGAGATTATTCAGGAGCTGCCGTTAGTTAAATCAATCCCACCGGCGGCTAACTGGATTCATGCATTGGCTTTGGTATACCCTAAATAGCCAGAAATTCACTGGCATGACCGATTATCATTTTATCCAGGAGATCCAAGCATTCAAGCTCGACCATTTTATGGCTTATATGGGATGGATTGGAAACAAGCCATATAAGATTTATACGTGCGAAGATCCGTTGCTATTCTTTGTATATGATGAATACACTGACAGACTTTTTGAATTCAAACTAAGGGATCCGGGAAGGTTAAATAAAGCGACCATTTACGACTGCCTCGTTAAAGCTTACCTGGCGTTGCCTGAGAGACAAATGTAATGTTCTTGGGAGCAACATATGCCGGACTTAATATTACGGTTAATTTGACCGGCAGAATTTACAGCTCTATAAAAGTCGTGCAGTATGAACTCTTCAAAGCAAACGTTCCCAGGAGCATGCAAAACAAACCATTGACGGAGCTCAGAAATGATGAACTACCTGACAAGAAGGCAACAATGAGCGAATGCCCTAAAAGTGAGCTTTACCATTAACAACAGACACAGAAAAGAGGCATTTAGCCTCTTTGAAAATATTCCCTTAAATACCTCTCAATTTACACATATGTAATGTGAAGGCGGATTACCTTTCCGATCCATCTTAAAATTCTGTCTATCATAGCTTCTATGATTTATTTATAAATAATCCTACGGCCGCTCGTTTTGCCAACTAACCAAAATGGAAGGAATATAATCCTTAGTGTCCAGCGAAGTAGCTTTTTCATAGTCAAGTGGTTTGTCGAAAGCAATATACTGAGAATCAAGCACTATTTCAATATTGTCCCAACTGCTATATAGTTGCCATTAAATGCGACATACTGTAAGACCGAAGAAGATTCGGTCGCTAGTCTCAGTTATCACTAGCAACGCTTATTAATTAGCAAAACAATTGTTCTTAAATCACTGATTTATAGTGGTTTAACTTGTTGTATAATTAACACTATGTAAAGGCAATTAGGAGTCTGGATAAATATGGACTGTTTTTACTACTCACCAACCCCCAACAGAAGCTCATTGTCTTTTAAGCTTTTTAAGTAACTCACCCGCTTCTCTCGTTTCATTGTGCTTGTTTTTTAAAAGCTCTTCTACCTCTTTTACAGACAGATCACGTGCCTCTCGCTTTTGCGTTTCAAGTTTTGCTCGTTCGGGGTCTTTATAGTAAATACTATCAACTCTGGCTGTAAGCGCCGGACTAAGCTGCCTGGCAATGCGGAATTTGAGATTGCTTTCATGCAGTCTGCTGCTTTCATTATAGTTGCTTATGGCCACGGCGACGCTTATAGCCGTTGAGAGCAATAGCGCTGCTGCCGAGATAATGAAGCCTTTCGATTGAAGGTCGAAGTGATGGTGATGCCTGACTTCTGACGTTTTTTGGACATTTACAATTGCTTGCTTTATCTGGGAAAAGTAAGTCTCCAACTGTTGAGCAGACGGCTCCTGTATTAAATCCGTTTTTAACTCAATCAAGGCATCGGCAAGCGTCTTGTTTTGAGTGTCAGTCGCAGTTTGGATCAGGTTCTCAATTGACGCGTTTTTCCTGATAAGAAGTGAAAGCACTTCTTCAATCGACTCGAGTTGTTCTTCTATCTTTTTCATAAGCTTTGTCCTAAGTGTTTTTTACGTTTTTTCTTTTTTGATGGATCCGTGACCTGCTGGTTGTATTGCTGGACAGGTAGGAGCAACTCATCAAGTATTTTGTCGTCCGTAATCTGCTGGGAGAAAGGAGTGGGGCGGAATCTTTCCTGTGGGTGGTCGGGTAGATATTCTGGCTGCATCCGAAACGGCTGCGTCATCGCCAGTTTCTGATTGTGCCGGATCAACGCATCCAGCCTGCCAAAGCTTAAACTACGATCGATTTTTGATCCTTTAAATTGCATATCGTCTTTGGCAAAGCTCACACCTTGGATCTCGCTCGCGCCAGATTTATACTTGAAAATGGTCTGGATACCTTGCCTTTCCAGCTTTGTGCTCAACTCTGTCCAGCTGCCAGCGTTAGCACTTGCCAATTTTATTGCATCATACAATTCATATCTGACTTTGTCTGCACCTTTAAGCTGCTGCCGGTTGACCTGCTGTTTGCCACTTCCTAAATAGTATCCGTATTCTAGTGTGATCTCTTTGCAGGCTTTGTAGTTCCGCTCTTTCTGAAACCGGTCTGAGATCGTCTTACCTTCGTTATCCACCCGGTTGTAGATGATATGCAGATGGGGATGGTTTTTGTCCCGGTGCTCGACCAGAATAAACTGTGTCTCGGTGATCTTCATCTTTTCCATATAGTCTAATGCACGTTGCTTCATAATCTCAGGCGAAAGCATAGCTTGGTCCTGTTTGCTCCAACTCAGCGAAATATGCCCGACAGCTTTCGTCAAGTCCGGATTTACTTTCCTTTGCATGTTGAAATCTTCTATCATGCAGCGGACTTCACCTGTTCTGACACCTTCAGCCATTAGCAGAGTAGCCTCCTGCTTTTCCATCACATACCGGACGACACCACCAAAACTGCATCCAATCGTAACCTTACCGATCATCGCTCCCGAGCTTTTTTAAGATCACATCAATTTGCAAAAGCAGCTCTTTGCAGGATTGCCGAACGAATGTCAAGCCTTCCTTGTGAGCAAGGTGCGTCAGCTGATTCAGGTTGTTGGCAATACCCGTCAGTGTCCTGAGATGTTTGAGGTCATCGGGTTTGAGCCTGGCTAAGACTTTCGCTTTCTTTGCAGCTTGCCGAAACCAGGCACTTGGTTTCATTCCGGCATCCCTGGCTTTTTCTTCGACCAGAAAACGCTCGTTTTCCGTCAGCCTGACCATTAGCTGAGTTTCCCTTTTTACTTTTTTGCGCGGCCTGCCGCCTTTCGGATTGTAGGGCTTTGGGTCTTTGATTTCTGACTTTTCCATCTCACATTCCATTATTTGTTTGAAACCTTTTGCGACCAACGGGAGTAAAAGGCAAGTTTCCAGTCACGCGGGAGCGGGACGGGTTTTTGCGAAGCGAAAACACAAACTTGCTCTATGATGACTTTTACAAATGCAGCCCGCCAGACTTTTTAATAGCCTGCTGCTTTTTCACCTTTCCTTGGCTTGATTTCTGACTGACTAAGTAGTCATTTACGTCCTTGTACTGCTTGTAAATGATCGAGGCATCAACTGTTTTAAGCCCTGCCGACTCGTATTTTTCCTGCGTCTTTCTTCCAGCATTGTCATGGTCCAGATATAGGAAAATACTACGATAACCTTCTAAAATATCCAGGCTCCTGTCTGCCATACCCACCGAGTTGAGTACCAGGAAATCACTGCGGATCGGATGGATGTTTTTTTGCAGGGTGAGTAGGGAAAGAAAATCCATAAACCCTTCAACCACGCAAATGGACTGTGCCCCGTTTTCAATGTGGGTAATATCCTTGGGAGAAGTTGATCCTTTGAAGTAAGCATTTCTAAGCTCATAACCGCCGGATCTGTTTTCAAATCCTGCCGCGAAGTACTGTTTGTCTTCCAGCTGATAATACACTTCCTTACAATACCGCTTTGCCACGTCGATCGCAATAGCCCGGCTTTCCAGATAGCTGGTTATCATTGGGTTGTTTCCTAGAGGCTTCACCTCGTTGATAGTGATAGCAGCAGCAGTAACTGGTTCGGTAACCCTCGGCAATATAGGTTTAGCCGACAATGCATGATTGGGCATTTGCTGTTCAAAGAGAAAAAGGCTGTTCAATTTTTCCACTAGACTACTTGCATCCTGGTTGGGATAAAGCCTTTCTGCCAGATCAAATAATTTGCCACCCTGCATGAGCGCGTAGTCATACCACCTGTTAATGGCCGTGTTCACCTTAAACGAAGGGGAATGCTCTGGCTCACGGATAGGCGATACGTACCATTGACTTTCTCCTCTTTTATAGCTAGGGTCGACACCGATTTTACTCAGAAAATCAGTGATTGGTAGCTGGTTTAATTGCTTGATATTCATGATTTTATTCTTTGATAAGCAAACACCTGTTTTAAGCAGGCTGGTAGAAGCCGTTTTTATGATGAGACGATGAGAAATGGATGTAAATAATTGATAATGATATAAGTTACGGGCTCATCAAAGCCTCATCAAGCATATTTACCATGATGAGTTTTCTCATCGTGCTCATCATACCTCATCATAAAATAAGATACTTAGATGAGCATATTACATGCTGATATTTAGCTTGTTAGGCAGCATTTTATGGCTCCTCATCAAACTTTTGGCTAATCCAGTCCATAGAAACACTGTAATACCTTCCCGTTGAATGCACCGCAGCAAGCTCATTGCAGCTGTTATACAAATAGGTCTGGTAGTTCAAACTGTTGGCTACCGGCTTCAATCCCCAATCGTTTTGCAGGACACTAGAAACCTGCTGTCGAGTGAGCCTGGGCATGTTCCGTTTCAAAAGCTCGAGCATGTCCTTGTTTGTAAATTCGAGTTTACTGATGCCGGTAGTCTCAAAGATCTCCCTGAGGATAAATAGCATTTCGGTTTCCAGGCGGTTACGGTTGTTTCGGATCACGCGCATCAATGCATCGGTACGGATCTGTCTTTCCGAAAACCACATCCTGGTTTGCGCGACCGGCACAGACAGATTTCGCGAGATCAGGTAATGCAGAAAGGCCGGAAGCTCATTTACCATTATGTCCAATAGGTGGATGTTTTCAGAGGGAAGCACGGGCACCTTGCGTACCCAATACCGGGTTTCGGCCGGGTCAATGACAATAAAGTTCTCTTCATTATTAGAGCACAGGACAAACTTGCCAAAGAACTCGGTTTCTTTTCTGTCCTTGCCTTTGGCTTCTACCTTGGAACTGCGGGCCGTGCTCAGGTTCTTGATCTTTTCTGAATCCTCCCTTCGGTCTAGCAGCACTTCATCAACGGCAATGATCAAAGTGTTCATCCAGTCGGAATTGAATTGCGAGCGGAAATCACTGTTGCCGTTAAAGGTCATGTTCTTTCCAAAGATCAGTTTCAGAAAATTCAGAAAAGTGGTCTTCCCGGTTTTACGCTCTTTGGAGACCAGGCAAAGCACCGGAAGCTTCTGTGTCGGCTTTTGGTAAAGAAGGCTTAGATAATCCAGGCCAAGCTCAAACTGCTCGCCAAAAATGTGCCGTATAAACCCGAGCGTATTGGACAGGTTACCTGGCTCTGGCTTTGCATCCAGCTGGTGATAGAGGTTGTAAAAGTTTCCGACAATCTCTTTGTAGTCCAGATGATCAGGGACGCAGCAAAAACCATCAAACTTTCTGATCTTCTTGATCTGGCTGGGTTCCAGGTCTTGCCTGAGCATTTCGGCTGACCATGGAATCCACATCTCCATAAATTCCTTGCTGACCATGGGCTGCATACACTTTTTGTAATAGCCGGTCTGCACCCGTATATAACTGCCTGGCAGGTTCAACGGATAATTGTTGGCGGTCATCATCAGGTAGACAGCTTAGTGACGTTTTGCTTTGCGCCCAACTACCAGGGACGGAAGTTGCTCGCGGAGTTCAGACATTGTTTTTTTCTTGCCAGATTTGATCCACTCTTCCAGCTCGGATTTGTAGAAGTAAAGCCGTTTGCCCTTCTTGCTGACCGGGATCTCCCGATGGCAGACTTTTCCATAAAGTGTTTGCACGGAAAGATTAAGAAACTCAGCTGCCTGGGAAATCGTCATTAGTTCGATGGCTGACGGGGCTGGCTGTCGGGATTCCAAAAGTAGATCCTGGATGCTGTCAAGCTTCTGGTGAAGCTCGGAAACTGCCCGTGGCAGCTGATCAAATGAGTATTGCTCCATAACATTGCATGTTTTTGTTTGATACCGCAATGTTAGGTGCTTGGTTTGGAGGGTTACAAGTTGGAAGCAGTATTACCCCGCATTTGCCTACCGATATTTTTTGATTTTTATTTAGTTGTCCCTTCCTTTTTTGCTCCTGGCCATAGGAATTAAGGCAAAGCCACTGGCGCTGTTCCTGGTGACATCAAGAATTGGCGACTTGCAGATTTTAGTATCCGAAGAAATGATACCATTCAGGTAGCCAGTCGTGAACGGCTTGGCCTGGCCATTTGAAACATATTGAAAATGCGCTATGATCCAGCTTTCAAGTTCGGCCTTGTTACAGGAAACAATCAAATTCGCTTCAATGAGCTGTTTGAAGGCATCAGCAAGCTGGTTGCCATTGCTATTGAAAAGCAGTTTGTCTTTTGGAGAAAAGTTGTCGGTTAGCAGTGAGAATAGCGGTTGCTGTTCATTCTCTTCAAAATACTCCTTAAAGATTTTAAAAAATTGATCAGCTATTCCTTCGACAAATACAGGGTAGCGGCGAATGCGGACTGGCGTTGACTCGTCAGCAGTTGCTTTTTCAATCTCAGAATTTTGATCTTCTATCTTTGCAAGCGCAGTGACTTCCGCTATAAAGCCCGCCAAGCTTTCTTCTCTTTCCCGAATTGAATCACAAAGATCCTCAACGAACTCAGGGGTGACAATTGCCTCCGTCTTATTAGGCTCCAGAATATCATTGTAGAAAATCTCTGCGAATTCGATAATCAGCAAAAAGTTATCCTGGAAACTTTCGCCATTCGCTGGGTAATGACGGAAGTAATTCTGCCAAAACCTGTTGAATAGAGATAAAAGCTTCCTTGCCTGACCCACATATGCTTTTCTCCTCCCGGGATCTGCGCCAATGATGTCAATGACAGCCAGGTCCTTTAAGATCTGCAAGTGCTTTGCAAACTGTAATGATAAATTTGGGGTCTGTTGCGTAATATCATAGCCAGCTTTGAAGACTGGTCCGAGTTCGGCAGGCTCGCGCTTGTCCCTGATTTCAGTTAGTCGAAGGTCAAATTTTTGTAAGAAGGTGAAATATTCCTTGAAGTGTTCCATGCTTTGAAATTACATTACTGGCTATTTAGACGATGTTCAAGGTCAGTAACTACAACAACGCGCTGAGATATTTCTTTGTTTTTTCATCATCAAAACTACCTAAGTAGCTTTCCGTGGTCGAAATCGAAGTATGGCCAAGCGACTGGCTGATGAATGCGAGTGGCGCTTCTGATTGCAGCAGAATTGTTGCGAAAGAGTGCCTGGCGCTGTAAGTATTAACGTCGCTTTCGATTTCAAGCTCTTTGGCAATGCCTCTCATATATTGATTGGTAATCTTAATGACTTGGCTGATGATGATGCGCTCTCTCAACACCGGCATATCATTCTCAAGGAATGGGAAAATGTGTTTTTTGGCATGTCGGTCCTTGCCTGCCCACCTTTCTATGATTGCCAGCGTTTCCGGGAACAGGGTAACCTTAATACGGGTCTGGTTACTCTTTCTGCTCCTGGCCGTTTTCTGCCTGACAAAAGTCAACTTGTCAGACTGAATATCCTCCCATTTTAATCGACAGATATCATTGACATTCATCCCATTGCACAAATAAGAAAATACCCATAAGTCTCGGCTTCGTTGCTCCAGGCCAGGTGCACACTGGTATTCCATGATCCTTAATACTTCACCTTTCGTTAGCGCCTTTTTGGTATTGCTGCCAGCTGGAATGGTGTAACGATTTTTAGAGAACGGGTACAAATCCCGGTTGACGATGCCCTTTTCAATAGCATCATTAAACACTGACCGTATGTGGCGGCCGTAAATACCGACTGTCGTCAGGGAAGCAGCAACAGCTTTTCCTTTTTCGCTTTTTGCGGCTTTACCGTATTTGAGCATCCATCTTTCATATAGAGCCAGCATCTGCGGTGTCAGGTGTTCAAATTTTATGACGAGGTCCTCAGCTGCAACAGCCTTTCCTTTGGGCGCAATGTAATTTAGGTATTCATACCGCTGCTCAATCGTCAGCGAACTTACGAAACGGCTTAGGGAAGCAGCGGCTGAAAGATAACTGGTTGCATTACCGATCCTGCCTTGTTGTGTCATGGATTCGGCTTTTGATTTCAGTGCAGCAACAACGTTATTATCATCCTTGCGGTTTTCCAAGATTTTTCGGTCCTGGCCGTATATGCTTATCTCGTGTGCAAACAACTCGAAGCTAAAATCACTTTGAAGCTTTGAGATAATTGTCTTAGCTCGGGACAGGTAACTTTCTACTTCCTTTCCGGTTTGATCGTCTTCGAAGTAATTCCCGTAAAACATGTTCCATAATTTCCGGCGATAGTCATTCTTGACTTGTCCGGGAATTCCATTTTTGTGTTTTTTTAGAAATGTCCAATCCTCATCCTGGACTTTGATCCCTGTGGTAAATAGTCGTTGTTTTCCCTCGAAGGAAACCAACCATTTTACAATGCCTGCACCCTCATTTGAAGTACGTTTATCAAGGAATAAATTGACTGTTATAGCGCCCATGATTTCTTGTCATTTGGTATTGGTTGCAATAAACTTGCAATACAAATTTAAAAAACATCCAAAAATAACAAAAAATAAAAATGCCTGAAATAACGATAACAGTCTATTTTCCAAATATTTACAGAAATAACAAAAAATAAAAAAGTAGCAAAAAATACTATTTTTACGTGACTTGTAATCAGTAGGTCGTTGGTTCGATCCCGACTGGGGGCTCTTAAAAATGCGGTTCGCCGCTCCGAAAGCACTTAGCATTCATTTGCTAGGTGCTTTTTGTTTTATTTGAAATACTCGAAATCTTATTAAATGATGAATCAATTTAATTTTGAGTATACCCGCATTTGGGTTGCGGCTGGTCTAATGAAAACTTCGGCAATGCAACACCGTTCAGTTATTTTACCTCACGGCCAAGACGTTAAATTGTAATTTTGTTTAATGGTTCGTTATTCAATAACGATGTGCGGGTGAACAGATCAAGCTGGATCTACGCGGTTAATGCCAATACGACCTTCAAATTCTCCTCAACCTTTCAGCTGCAAGCGTCAATGAATTATTTGTCAAAGCAGGTTACTGCCCAGGGTAGGGATTCGCAATTTGTCACACCCAATCTTTCTGCCAGAAAAACCTTTCTGAAAGGGAAACTGGCTGCCACACTTCAATGGCAAAATGTGGACCTTGGGTTCATTGGCTCAAACCAGCAACGGATCACAACCTGCGGAAAGGACTTCTTTACGACCACCAACTACATTCAAGAGACGGATATCTTCCTCTTAAACCTGACTTACAACCTCAACCAAAGCTCAAAGAAGGCCAAGCTGCCGGCCAGCGAGTTTGGAGATAAGGAGTTTTAATAATGATCACTTCTTCATGTCTAGCAATTCAAATGCAATACTAATGAGCGCTGCATCCAAAGGATAGAAACTCCCGGGACACATAAGAGGGGGTGGATCTGCAAACCTTTGGAAATGCCAGTAACAGCTTTTCTGCAGGGATTTGCGTGTGCCTCTGTTTTTGAAGATCAAGTAAGTTATAATTCATCGTAAGATTCTATCAAACAAAAATATTCATCGTAATATTGCAATTATTGAAATTCTATCTATATTTGCGGCATGGGAGTTACCAAAACCGAAATATTTACCGAGCAGCAGAACCGTATCGCGGATCTGGCAAAGGCGTTTTCGCACCCGGCCAGGGTTGCGATCCTCCAATTGTTGATTTCTAGAAAAGCGTGCGTTTGCGGTGATTTGGTGGATGAACTCGAACTTGCCCAGGCGACTGTGTCCCAGCATCTTAAAGAGCTTAAAAGGATTGGGATTATCCATGGTGAAATCAATCCGCCAAGGGTATGTTATTGCATAAACCCGGTCGTGTGGCAGGAAGCACAAAGCACATTTGGTTCGTTGCTGGATACATTTGCACTTACTAATTCCTGCTGTAACTAGGCAGGACATTTTTTTGAAAATATCAATCGTAATATTACATTTAACCAATAGAAGCTATGAGGCAATTAAATTCGGCGGCCGGCGATCCGGCGACCGGCGATCCGGCGGCCGGCGATCCGGAAACCCGCGGTCCGATGACGTGGGGTGATTTCAAAAATACCCTTAAGCAAAATCCTGACCTGCACCTGCAATTTCAATTTGAGGAGGGAAAGTTTGTGGACAGCTCTTACCACATTACCGAAATTAAGCAAGCGCCGATCGTTTCAGTCGATTGCGGCGGCGTAATGAATAGCTGGACAGAAGTGATCGTGCAGCTTTGGGAGCCATCAGAACAAGAAGTAGACCGTTCGATGAAAACTGGCAAGGCGATGGAAATTGTTGACCTGGTTGAAAAATCGCTTCCACTAAACCCAACTGCGACTGTTAAAATTGAATTTGGCAATTCGAAGTTTGATACCCGCCAGATGTATCCCGGAGAGTTTGCTTCCGATGGTAAAACATTTACAGTAAACCTGGTCCCGGATTTCACCCAATGCAAGGCACTTACCCGAAAACAAAGCTGCGGCACAGCGTCAGCAGGAGCTTCATGCTGCGCGCCAGCCCCTGTCATCAAAAAGAATGAATAACCCCCGTCTTTCCTTTTTAGACCGCTACCTGACTTTATGGATCTTTTTAGCCATGCTGATTGGTGTGTCAGTTGGCTATTTCTTACCGGGCACACCTGATTTTATCAACCAATTTAATTCGGTGTCAGGCGTGAACGTTCCGCTGGCCATTGGACTTGTGCTGATGATGTACCCGCCACTGGCCAAGGTGCGTTATGCAGAGCTGCCAAAGGTTTTTAAAAACACCAGGATCCTCGGGCTTTCCCTGCTTCAAAACTGGATTATCGGTCCCTTGCTAATGTTTGGATTGGCAGTAATTTTTTTACCAGATAAGCCGGAATACATGATAGGGCTGATCATGATCGGCATTGCGCGCTGAATTGCCATGGTGATTGTCTGGAATGACCTGGCCAATGGTGACCGCCTGTATGCGGCAGGACTGGTGGCTTTCAACAGCATTTTTCAGGTCTTGTTTTATTCGGTCTACGCGTATGTGTTTGTAGTAGTTTTGCCATCGCTTTTTGGCTTAAAAGGATTTGAGCAGGGCCGCCTGGCGGCAAACATCACCATCGGCCAGGTTGCCCAAAGTGTTTTCATTTATCTGGGCATTCCATTCCTGGCTGGCATTATTTCCAGGATCGTGTTAACGAAGCTATTTAGTAAGGAATGGTATGAGAAGAAATTCCTTCCGGCAATCAGCCCGATGACTTTGATTGCCTTGCTCTGTACCATTGTGGTGATGTTTAGTTTAAAAGGTCAGCTGATTGTCAGCATACCATTTGATGTGCTGCGTATCGCGCTGCCACTGACAATCTATTTTGCAATCATGTTTTTCTCTGCTTTTTACCTGTCGAAGCGTGCAGGCGCGGATTATGCCAAATCTACTTCCCTGGCCTTCACTGCCGCAGGTAACAACTTTGAGCTCGGGATCGCGGTCGCAATCGCTGTATTCGGTATTGATTCGGGGGTTGCATTCGCTGCTGTAATCGGCCCGCTAATCGAAGTGCCGGTGTTGATCCTGATGGTCAATTTTGCACTCAAACAACAGCACAAGTTTTTCAACTAACCACTTTTTAAATGAGAATTGCCCTTTTTTCAGACATTCACGCCAACCTTCCGGCATTGGAGGCGTTTTTCAAAGATGTTGAAACCAGAGATACTGACGCCATTTATTGTCTGGGTGATCTGGTTGGTTATAACGTCTGGCCTAATGAAGTTATTGACGCAATTAGAAAGCGCGGTATCCCTACCATTGCTGGTAATTATGACTTTGGGATTGGAAGGAGCAGCGACGATTGCGGCTGCGCATATAAGACAGACGAAGAAAAAGAAAATGGCAGAGTATCGATTGCTTACACAAACGAAATTGTCAAAGACGAGCAGCGGGCCTACCTAAGAACGCTGCCGGCACACATCCGTCTCGAATTTCAATTAAATCACAAACCGTTATCGTTGCTTTTGGTACATGGTAGCCCGCGACGGATCAATGAATACCTATTTGAGGACCGCGACGAAAAAAGCATGTTACGCATTATGGAGCAGGCCAGTGCTGATGTGATGCTTTTCGGGCATACCCACAAACCTTATCACAGGATCTTGGGCTCAGTTGAGCCAGACGGCACAGATCATTTCCGGCATGCGATCAATATTGGTTCTGTCGGTAAACCGAAGGATGGAGATCTAAGGGGCGGCTATGTGATCCTGCATATCAATGCCGATGCATCAATATCAAGCAAGGAGAGCATTATGGTGGACTTTATACGTTTTGATTATGACATTGAAAAAGCGGCCAAGGCCGTGGAAGACTGTATCCTTCCGGATGCTTACGCAGAATCATTACGCCTGGGAAAATGAAACTAGCGCTAAAAAAAATGCCGTTTTGCCGCTTCAAAAACACTTAGCATTCATTTGCCAGGTGCTTTTTGCTTTATTTGTAAATCCAATTAACAGGTGCGCGCATGAAATATTTTGTGTTAATGTTGGTTACTCTGGTTTCCGCCTATTCGAAAGCCCAGATTCCGGAAGTGGATGTTCAGCAGATCGCTTTGATCAGTCCAAATAATGAAGCTGAGGGAGTTTTGTCAGGAGCCAGCTTTGCAGCTTGTGTAAAGGTCTTCGGAAAGCCTGATAGCATTTCAAATCACTATTCCGAAATCGATGCGGATACATTGAAGCTGTACAGGTATGGCAAGAACGAGCTGTATTTCCTGAAAGGAAAATTAGATAATTGGCATTTACTGGACAGCAAAATCTCAGTCGGACAGGTGGGTGGACAAACATTTAAAGTGGGAGATAAACTGGTCCCAGTCTCAGGAAAGCCATTAAATTTTAAAGGATTTCAAATTACCCACCACGACGGCGTGTCTCAAAACCTACGCTACAAATCCGCAAGCATCAATGAAGTAAAAAACGGCACGGTTTACGAGGATAGTTTCTTAACACTATTTTTTAACTCAAAAGGAACGTTGTTTTCGATCTCGAAACTCAGTCGGTAGGCGAATGTTGCGCCATCTAACCGAAACAACTATTGCCTAGCAGCAGAGCAGGCTTACAATCCTGCTCCTCCTAAAATTTCTAATTCCTGTCCCTTGGATGGTTGGCCGTCGAAAATTGGCATGGCTCTGCCTATTAATTCTCTGACTCCGTTCACATTTAAGGAATTGTCATGATCCTCTTTGCTGTCCCAGATTTCCGTTACATAGACGGCATTTAGGTCATTTGCATCCTTTCCAACCGCATAAACTTTACATCCTTTTGCAGTGGACATCAGTTGGGATGCTTCTAACAGGATGTTGGCGAGTTCTTCGGCATGGCCTGCCTTTGCATTTAATTTTCCGTGAAGTAGGTACATAGGTTTCCTGGTTTATTTGTTTGATAGTTTGATTTGCGTAGTAATCCAATCGGATATGGCAGCGAGGGCTACCGGTGAAAAGGTTTCGGGAAGACCTGCATACTCATTCGGATGGCCTGTTTTGCACGACTGAAAAAAATGGTTGAGATCAGCCAGCTCTTTAATTGTAACATTTTTATTATTCCCGTCGCTTGCAGCTTTTAAAATGGCAGGCAGATTTTGCGACGCACTTACCTGCAAATCTTTGGCGCCATTTAAAGCCAGGATAGGACAAGTGATTTTGCTAAAATACGCCGCCGGGTCTGATTTGTAAAGAAACTGATACCAAGGTGTGCACATTGCATTGATCTGGCTGGCAAAAAATTGCTCTTTGCTCTGACCGGGGGGAAGCACTTTCTCGGGAAAGTTTTTCAAATTTCTTTTAGCATGTGCTGCCATTTTTGTCCGCAATAAAGTGGTGTCTGGTGTGCTAAGTAGGATTTCAATCGTTTCCTCGTCCATTTTCTTCATCATGGCTATCTCGTTTTCCTCAATGCCGCCAGCACGCGCAATCAGCTCGGATTGCAATTTAATGACTTCAATCCCCTTGACACCCGGCCCGGCAAGCGAAATAACAAAGCCAATGTCCTTCGTCCGGGACGCGGCAATAGCAGCCACTAATCCACCTTCGCTATGCCCGGCCAAGCCAATTTTTTGCGAATCGATCTCTTTTCTCGTTTTGAGATAGGCTACGGCACTTTCTGCATCCGTTGCATAATCGAGCGTGGTGGCCATCATGAAGTTGCCTGTTGACTTACCAATGCCCCGGTCGTCATAGCGCAGGACAGCAATTCCCTGTCGGGTGAGGTGATCGGCAATGACAAGGAACGGTTTATGGCCAAATACTTCTTCATTTCGATCTTGCGGTCCGCTTCCACTGATCAATATCACTACTGGAAACGCGCCTTCTTTTTTAGGATAGGTAAATGTTCCTGAGAGCTTGATGCCGGCCTTATTATTTGCAAAAGTCACATCTTCACTTTGATAGGGATAAGGTAATGTTGGTTCCTGCGCTTTTGTTACAACCGGGTTTGTCCTCAGGCCAAAATATACCAGGACAGCTGCAGTAACAACGAGGATTACTAAAATGATCGATTTCGTTTTCATATCAGTAATAACTCAGAAACGTGGAATTTTACTGGTTGTAACCGGAAACTTCTCTAAACTCATGGGACGTAAGCGAAATCGGGAAACCTGCCGTTAAGCCACGCGTTTGGTTTGTATTGCTTTCACCCAGTCGTTGTTTTCACATCTTCCACACTTTTTTGGGCCTGTGGGAATGTGCTCGATGTTTCCGCAAACAACGCAGGCATACTTACCTTGCTCGCTTACATTTTTGGTTGTTTGTTTATAAAGTTTGGGCATCACGGGAAGCCCCGGTTTTACCTCATCGTCCTCGAAAAACAAGAAACTGATATTTCCATTGGGTTCAAGTATGGCGGTCCGGACCTGGCCGAGATGCTCAATGCTTTGCTGGCGCATTTCAGAAAAAAATTCGTCTTTTGCATAGGTTTCGTCGCCCGTGTCTAAGTTAAATATGCCGTCTTCGATCAGGTAAACCGGGCTACCTTCCAACACTCTTTCGAATTTTTCATTCCTCATGGCAAACCAGGTGATCAACCGATAAAACCCCAATATTGTAATGAAAACCAGCAGGGCGGGTATGATGGCATTTTTTTGTTGGACATTGGGTCTCCGGCTGCCGAGCCTAAGCCTAGAATAATGGCAACTTCGAAAATGGAAAGCTGCTTGACTCCTTTTTTGCCCGAGGTTCTTAGGAAGATCAGAATTGCGGCAAACATGATTAAGGTTCGGATTACGATTTCAATGGCGAATTCCCAATCCAGGTCGTTAATAAACAATTCTTGCCAGTCCAAAGTACAGTAAGTTAAGATTTTGCGATTTTTGGTGAGCAGGGAAAGAATCATACCAATAGCAATGACTAGGAACATTGTAACCCATGTAACGGGTCTGTTTTAGTTGCAGTTCAACAATTTCTAATCCTGCGAAGAGGATAAAATTTGGGAAAGGCATAAAGTGAAAACATCAGGCCGCAGGCAGAAAGCAGGAGGAGGGGTATTTTATATAAAATCAATAAGGTTAGAATGGTAAAACCGAACAGGATAACCTGCATGGCATTCTCAGGCAGTCCTGACTTTTTATAAATATATAAATGCGACCGTATAAGAATGGTCACACCCAGCATATACAATTGTACGATCCCGGAAATGCCGATTGCACCATTTCGCATCACGACGATTGTCTCGGGCAAGAGCAGCAGCAAATGCGGCACGACAATCCCGGCCCATCGCCTCCATAATGAAACAGGCAGCGATCTGCCCCAGAGCCAGATTTCCGCTTCCCATTTATATAACTCCAATGAAATTCCCAGATTGAGCAAATAGGCCAGCGACATGCCGACGGCCGGCATTCTGATGTCGTATTCGCCCGAGCTGTAATAAAGCATTGTTCCGGCGGTTACCAGCATTCCGCCTGTTTTTCCAACTAACAAAGTAATGCCCCGTTCGCGCACGAGCCACTCCATGGACCAATAAAGCGGGGATGCGGGTCTTGGGATAGACCATTTAATAATGCTTTTGCGGCTGACCGGCACATACAAAACTGGCTTCCTGATGCGCCATTCTGCTGTGACGGCGAGGAGTAATATTAACAAAATATAAAAAGGAATGACCGGCCAAAAGCGATTTAGCAGCTTATCCTGAACGGCCATGATCAACAGGTAAATGCCATAATACAGAATGGGTTGAAGAAAGCCCAATGCTTGTAATAAAAATCTACGCGTGCGTACGAACACAGGCCAAGCGCGGCTGTGATAGATGAACCTGTATTCTGGTAACTTCCATGTGCTAATCACGAACTGTCCGCAGAGTAGGCTGTAAAGCAACCAGATCCCAAAAAGCGTAAGCATTCCATAGGTTCCGGTCAGGAAAAATACGGCGAAAGCGTGGTGCTCATTGGCGCTCAGGAATCCGAAAAGCACACATAACAACATCAGAAATGTTCCCGCGCGCTGCCTGAAAAATACTGAAACGGTGGAAAGCAGCAGCATGTTCATAGGGCACCGTTGGCTATGAGCGTTTGATCCTTCAATTGGAAACTTTGAGAAACATGCAGCCCTTCCTGCTCGAATTGCTGGTGTGATGATAGCAGGAATGTAACGCCGTTGCGATGGTATTCCTTGATCAATTCAAGAAGCACTTCCCGGGCTTCGCGGTCGATGGTTATGAGCGGCTCGTCGAGAATAATGACCGCCGGGTTGCCCAGAAAGGTAAGTACCAGCGAAACTTTTTTCACCATGCCGCTGGAACAGCTCCCAAACGGGTTATCCAGATAGTTGATCCCGAATGCTTTTATCAGCATCGCACATTGCGCATCGCTGGCTCGCTGTGCTTCGGCGACGAATGCAATCAGGTCGGCTGGCGTGAGAAAAGACGGATAAAGCGGCTCTGCTTCCCCGAGGTTGAGGCGGAGCCGGTATTCGACGGGATCTTTTTTCTGATCATATTTACCTTCCAGCCTGATGCTTCCGTCAAACGGTAACATTCCGGCGAGCGTCCTGAAAAGTGTCGACTTACCAGCGCCGTTTTCTCCTTGTATCCAATAAATGCCTTTTTCAATTGAAAAAGAAGGGATCGATAGGATTTCGCGCTCGCCATACCGCTGCCTCAACTGCGTAATTTCCAATACCATACAAAACAATATTCAAAGCGGCACATTTGCTGGCCTTTGTGAATATACGTGATATTCCCGCAACAATTTATACGGTATGACAATCCATGAAAGTCATTGGCGTGGAGTGTTTACGGCTTGGCGTTTTTAGTGGCGGGAATTGGCTTGGCTGGATTTGAGGGGGCTGGACTGGTTGGTGACTTTTCGGATTTCGAAGACGGCTCAGGCTGGTTCGGATCTACACCTAATTTTTCCAATATCAAATTGGTAACATTATTCTCCTGCGCAGAGGCGAATAGTATAAATGGCACTGTTCCTTCCCCGCCGTCCATATTTAAAATATAAACGTAACCATGCTCTTTACCAATCTGTTGAATCGCGGCATTGACTTTATCCTGAATGGGCGCCATAAGCTGCTGCTGTTTGTTTTGCAGTGAGTATTGCGCTTTACTGCGCATTTCCTGGATACGTGTCTGTAAATTCTCCAACTCCTTTTCTTTATCAGCCCGGATGATATCGGTCATCTGACTGGCTGTTTTCTGGTAGGCATCAGCCTTCCCCTGAAACTCTTTGATGGATTCATCGATCGCTTTTTCGAGCTGGGTCTTGGTGATCTCCAGTTCATTGAACATAGCCTTGCTTTCCGGCAACCGGGCCATGACCAAATCAACATTTGTATAACCAATTTTCGGGGTGTCAGTAGATTCAGTTGCCTGGCTAAAAGCTTGCAAATGGGTCAATATCATCCAGGCAAACAGACCTAAGTTTGTTAAACGTTTCATGTATATAAATTTTTATTAGAAAATTAAAAGCGCATTTCGGCTTAATGTTGTTTAATCAAAAAACAATCAGTAACGCTCGTAATGGAGCTGATCGCTGCTAAGCTTACTCGCCAGAACGTGCTGATTTACAGTGAGCCAGAAACTGCGGAAGTTTGCCGGGTCTTGTAGCTGGACACTTTGATTGCGAAGCTCGCGTTCCTTTTTGGCCTGCTCAAACATTTCCAGCAGGGAA
Source organism: Dyadobacter sp. CY347 (assembly GCF_021502655.1). Classification (GTDB taxonomy): domain Bacteria; phylum Bacteroidota; class Bacteroidia; order Cytophagales; family Spirosomataceae; genus Dyadobacter. Next base: position 97,502 of record NZ_JAKFFT010000009.1, on the reverse strand, counting down.
GGCAGTTCATTATGCTCCTCGTCTGAGACAGGGATGCTTTGCCCGAATAAAAGGTCATTCCCATAAGATACCTGCCGGAAAGAATTGCCGCGTTTCTTTGCAAAAACCTCAGATGGTTCTGTTAATGGCTTATTTGAATTAGAACTTGCAACATGAGATACATTCTGCTTGATGTTTGGTTTAAAAACGCTATGCTGCACAGGCGTTTCTGCATCACGACGCAAAGGTCTGCGAGTTTCTAATTTTAATGTGGGATCAATGTTTTTAGTTTGACTAATGCTGCTTACCCTAGGTTTGGTCCCGAAGTAACCATTCATGCCATCACCCGTGACAACAATAGACAATATCCCAAAAATTACCATCGCCGCCATTGAATAGGAGAGCACGACCCATCTCTGCTGTCTTTTCTTTCGGGCCTCGAACCGGTCCCAAAACTTATCGGGATCCCAATCGGGGTCACTTTTATCAGACGTATCCAGCAGCGCTCTGATCTTACAAGACAAGTCTTCGTTTTTCATAACTCGGATCTAAGTCGATAATTCTTTTTTGCAACATTACTTTCGCCTTACTAAGCTGGGATTTTGATGTCCCAAGTCTGATCCCCAGCATTTCTGATATCTCAGAATGGGAGTAACCTTCAATCTCGAAGAGGTTAAATACCGTCCGATAGCCAACCGGAAGCCCTGCGATCACTTCCATGATCCTGTCCGCAGTCAGGTTTTCAATGACAATTTCGTCGAGAAAATAACTTTCTGTTTCCTGATCCTCCAACATTTTAAAGGGCTTCTCTTTTTTAATGATCGCGAGGCATTCATTCACAACAACTCTTTTTATCCAGCTTTCAAACGCGCCTACCGATTCAAACTGGCAGCGGCCCATTTTTTCGAGCATAATAAAAATCGCATTGGATACGGCATCTTCTACTTTGTTATTATCCGGCAGATAGCGTCTTGCAGTGCGGTGCAGGATTTTCCCGTAGGCATCAAAAAGCTTTCGCTGCGAACAGACGTCTTTTTGCTGAGCTTGATGAATAATTAAGAGCGTAATCAATGTCCCTTGCGAATGTTCTATTGGTAAGAATAATCTTGCAGAACGAATGGTTGCCTGACAAAAAACTATTTTATTAAAAATTTTCGGCCGACGCAGTTATTCAGTCAGCAACCTGCTTATACTAATACTAAAAAAAGCCCTGGTGCATTGCCAGGGCTTTCTTATGCTAGTCTATGTTTATTTCAATTATTACAAAACCTTATAATTCTGGCCGGTTTGACCGCCTGCTACGCTTTTTACATAAGCTTGTGCGACGCGGTGCATGGAAACCGGAACGTGGCCCGGGAAGAAAGGGAAATAACCCGGCGACTCTTCCACTACGTCTGGTCCGACTGCATTGATGCGGACGCCATTCGTCAGTTCAATGGCAGCAGCTCTGACAAAAGCGTCGATAGCACCGTTTATCGCACTTACAGCGGCCCCAAGTACGATCGGATCGTCACCCATGGTTCCTGATGTTAATGTGAATGAACCGTTTGGGTTAATGTATTTCTGGCCTATCAACACAAGGTTTACCTGGCCCATTAGTTTGCTGTCTACTCCCGCACGGAACTCCGTTTCCGTCATGTTGGCGAGCGGACCGAAGTGGCCATAACCGGCAGTGCTAACGATCGCGTCAAACGGTCCAACTTTCTCAAATAAAGCTGTGATTGATGCAGCATCTGCAATGTCGACCTGTAAATCGCCGCTTTTTGAACCGACCTGAACAATTTCGTTTCCGTTTTCCAGTGCTTTTACGACGTGCTTACCGATTGTTCCCGTAGCGCCGATGATAATGATTTTCATGATAATGAGTTGTTTTTAAGAAAAGAGGATTGTTTATTTTTACGTTAAGTGAATTTCCTAACCTCTGTATAAAAGCACGATTATCAAAATCTTACTATCCAAGCGACGATTTCACTAACTGTGATTTTCACGTCGAAATATCTCCATTCATACTGCCGGGCTAAATCGCTGCAATCTCAGCCTGGCCGGGCATGCTTTTTTATACATGAGTGCGACATATGCCGGCATATCCGGCCTAGCTGATTTTATCACCACTTAAACAAAACATTACCAATGAAAATCGCATCAACAATCATGGCGCTGGGAACGATAGCAATTCTATCCGGCTGCGGGTCAAAATCGACTGAAACAACGGACACGACTGAGTTTGCAGACAGCACCAACGAGGCTGCCGCCGACACTTCCGCTTCAGACACTTCATCCGCTTCTGCGGGAGACGATGCTGAATTTGCAGTAGAAGCTGCGAATGGCGGAATGGCGGAAGTTGCATTAAGTAAAATCGCAGTAGACAAAGCAACAGATCCGAAAGTGAAAGAATTTGCGCAACAAATGATTAAAGATCATTCGAAAGCAAATGATGAGCTTAAAACACTGGCTGCAAGCAAAAACATTACCTTGCCTTCGGCACCAAATGAAGAAAAGCAAAAGGCAGCAGCTGACCTGGGTGGCAAAAGCGGAAGTGATTTTGACAAAGCCTACGTGGCACAAATGAAAAAGGATCACGATGAAACTGTGAAACTTTTTGAAGACGCACAAACAGAAGTGAAAGACGCAGAGCTGAAAGCGTTTATCGATAAAACGCTGCCCGTGATCAAAGCGCACGCAGAACATGCAAAAAGTCTGGATAAGATGAAATAATTTGCAGCAAGCAATGGTGAAGCTGGCGGCCACGAATGTGGCCGCCAGCTTTTTTTTGTGCATTTGCTCCGGGTGTTAGGGAATGTGAATGATGAAGCCTATTCGGACCTTCATTTACACAAAAAAGTTACATCTTTACTGAGAACATTTATTTAACTCTTCATTCCATTTATGAAATTTAAAATTCTACCCTTAGTTTTTACCTTCCTGCTCATCAATCTCTGTGGTAATGATTTGATGGCACAACTTAAAATCGGGAACAATCCTGCCACCATTGAAGCAACTTCGAACCTTGAAGTGGAGGCTTCCGATGGAAGAAAATTCAAAATAGACAAGACCACTGGAACGGTTACCATTAAAGATGGATCTCAGGAAAATGAAAAGGTTTTGGTTTCTGACGCCGAAGGTAATGCCAGGTGGAGGCTTTTGACACCGAGTAATTTGAGTGCTTTTCCCTTTTTGCTGGCAGCGGGAGCCGCAACTGGCCCGTTGACAAATGGAGAGCGTGTTTATCTTAGTTTCCCATCGCTGATGTGGGCACAAGGCGGCTTTCACATCCCGCTTAGTGGCGTTTACAATGTTTTGTACGAAGGTAAATATAACGTAGAAACCAGCCTTACAATCGAAAATAGCGAAGGTTGCACAGGCACATCCTTGATGGGGATCGAGGTAAATCCGGTTTATAGCGGAGTTTTATCAGAGTATGCCGTCTTAGATGAAAGGCTCGCACCTGTTTATCAGGATAGATACATTTTGAAAGCAACTGTTCTCACCAACTTGATGCCAAACTCAAATTTGTCATTTTCAATTTTACCAAATATCAAGTCGCCTCAGGATGGCTGTGTCGTTAAAGTGCTCGGCGGGGAATTTAAAATTAGCTATCTCCCATGATTCGACCTGTGTTAGTAACCAAACAGCGACTGGTATTCTCTTTTGGTAGAAGGTATGCCAAATGTCTTATCTCATTTTCCCTTTTTGCTACGGCTCTTAGCAGCAATGCGCAGCAACGGATATATGGCAATATGCAAATTCCTTCTGGTAGTCAAATAACACTTTATGGAGCGCAGAGCTTTGCTGGCGGAAGCGGTGTTTCTGCTGCTATTGTCCTTGTGGCGCGTACATCACCCTTTGGAGTTTTGAATTTTGCGCAAAATGTGCAGGTTAGCAATGCAGGGGCAAATGGGTTTGTTGATGGCTATGTCCGGAAATTCGGTGCTTCTTTATTTGTTTTTCCCGTTGGTAATAATGGCTTTTACGGACCTTTCGCAGCCGCGGCAGACAATACCACCGGTGCGTACTTCCATTCGAACCCATCTGCTGCGTCACTGAATACAACCGCCAAAGATGTTTTCGTAGCAGCAGTCAGCGAGACAGAGTATTGGGACATCAATGGCACAAATCCGACAAAACTTACGCTGACGTGGGAAAACTCCAGTGCGATTCCATCATTTGCGGATGAAATGGATCAGCTTACTATTGTAGGATGGAGGAATGGTAAATGGGAATTGATTCCGTCGGTGGTTGATGTCACGTCAATCCTGGGCAGAACTTCGTCCCTTCAAACTGGATCTATAACTACCTCCAATACATTGCTTCCGGACCGCTATGAATTTTACACCTTCGGCACGGTTTCAGGCTCGCTTCCTGTTACATTAAGTCATTTTACGGCAAGGGCTGAAAGTGCTGCGGTGGTTTTGGATTGGAGGACGACATTCGAAACAAATAGTGATCATTTTGTCATTGAGCGAAGTGGCGATGGAAAAGGATGGCAGCGAATTGGAGAGGTTGTATCTGGTAGGGAAAGTACAGAGCGAAAAGATTATAGTTTTGTCGATCCAAAACCAGTTTCCGGCACCAGTCTTTACCGACTAAAAATGGTAGATGCAGATCAATCTTTTACGTACAGCGCCGTCCGATCGGTATTTTTCGACCAATTTTTAGAAAATGATCTTTTATATCCCAATCCGACCTCGTCCTTTTTAACCATTCGATCTAAGCACATTTCTCTTGACCGATTAAGCATTACTGTTACAGATTTAAGTGGTCGTGACCGCAGCCATTCGGTATCCCAAACCGATGATCAGTTGGACATTCAGAAGCTTGAAAACGGTTCATACATTTTTAAATTCGTCGACGAAGAGGGGCACATTATTAAGACAAAAATTGTCGTTCGGAAGTAAACGTATTTCTCGTGGAGGATTGTAATATTTCATCGGCCTATTAACACTTGAAATCAATCAGGTGATAATAGGCCGATGGAAATTTTGGTAGGGTCAAAAATGACGCGGATTGCTCACCAAACCGCTCATTTCTATTCCCGCTGGTTCCAAACACCCGTTTGGACTGCCTTTTTTACGAATGTGCTGAAATCCGTTGGCTTGCGGCCGAGTGCTTCTTCGACCCCGTTTGAGAGATATTCGTTCCGGCCGTCAAGGACTTCGATGAAGAGATATTTTAATAGGGAAATGACATTCGCCGGAACCTGGTATTTCGTGAGCATTGCTTCGTATTCGTCGCCTGTAATTTCCTGGTAAACAATTTCCCTGCCCGAGGCTTCGGCGATTTCTTCAACTGCCTCGCGGAAAGTCAAGAGCTTGGAGCCTGTCACTTCATAGAGCTTACCATTGTGTTTTTCGTCAGTCAGTGCCGCCACGGCTATGTCCGCAATGTCGTCGGTGTCGATGAATGGTTCCCGCACGTCTCCGACGGGAAGCATCACATATCCGGCCAGAATTGAATCGACGATGAAGCTTTCGCTGAAATTCTGGTTAAAGAAGCTGGCCCTGATGATCGTCCAGTTCAATCCCGAACCCATGACGACCTGTTCACATTGCTTCGCCTCCGCTTCACCGCGTCCGGATAACAGGACAAGTTTCTTAACGCCCGTTTGCGATGCGATCTTTGTGAAAGTGCTGACCGCTTCGAGCGCTCCCGGTGAGGCCAGGTCAGGTTGATAAGAAATGTAGACCTGGCCTATGCCTTCGAGCGCGCCGTTCCAGGTGGATGGATCTTCCCAGTCAAAAGCGGGTGATGCGGTGCGTGAACCGATTCTGACATCTGCATGCCTCGCTTGTAATCTTTGTGCAACCTTGCGGCCTGTTTTCCCGGTTCCTCCCAATACTAAGGTTTTCATGAGCTAATTGTTTTGGATCAATAATAATTTTGACCAAAACTACGGCAGCCAAAAAGCCTAAAATTGAACAGAACCGTCAACCGGCTTTTTTTCTTTTGATTTTTTCGATTTGTAAGCGCGCGGCGTAATGCTCGTGAATTCCTTGAAGTTCCGGACAAAATGGGACTGATCTGCATAACCGTTTTCATAGGCGACGTCCGACAGTTTTTCGTATTTGCCTTTATCCATTTGCCGGATGGAAGAATGGAAGCGAACGATTTTGGAAAATAATTTCGGAGGCACGCCAACCTGGGTGGCAAATTTTCTTTCAAATGTACGTTCAGACATTTCGGTTTTTTGCTGCAAATCCTTGATGGAATATGTGCCGTTCGAATTCATCATGAACATCGTCATATTTTGTATTTGCTGGTCGGCATTTGCAGCGCTGGCCTGTTTCAGCAGAAATGCTTCCATTAAGCTCACTTGCTCTTCGGTCGTAACTGCTTTCCGTAAATTTTCCTCGACTCCATTTGAATCGGAGGAATAACTTAGCATATCGAGGCAAGTGTCGGTTAATTCACAGGCATTGATGCCAAACAGCGCGTGAATGGCATAAGGATATAACACGAACACGATCATTTTGTAGCTGCCTGAGCATTTCATTTCAATCGGTTTGACCGTCTGGCCATATAACAGAAAGCTGGACAGCGCTTTATCACCAATATAAACACCCGACTCGGTTTGTTGGAACATGAGCCCTGAACACCCGTCGGCGAAGAATTTTAGCGAGTGGTCCGTTTTCTCAATGTCATGATTTTCCAGGACCCAAATGTTCTTAATGTACTTTTTAAGGGTTGATTCCCTGATGATTGGCTTCATATGTAGTACATTTTTGTTGCAAAACAGAGATAAATAAGCCTTAGAGGCTCGACGTCAGTAAATGTAATAGCAGGAAGCATTCGAAAACTTGTACAAAACCGACATTTACCCCTTCAATTTACCGATCGCTAACTGAACCCTGCCAGTCAATCATCGGCTTTGAGAACAAAATTCTATTAACGTTTATTTGTAACGGCTTATAAAAGTTCTGGTACACACACTATTTTTCACCTATACGCACACTATATTTATTTTGGGATACAAAAAGATAAAAGCTATCCCAATTTGTTCTAACGCCGAATGTGCTTCACTTAATGTTGCTCGGCGATTTGAATCAGGTTTCCGCAGGTGTCATCAAACACTGCAATAGTAACATTACCCATTGTTTTGGGCTCCCCGGTGAACATTACCCCAAGTTTCACCAGCTTGTCATAACTTTCGCTGATATCATCGACCCCAAACATGGTCGCGGGGATCTTCGCATCAAACAGTGCTTTCTGGTAAACTTGCGCCGGACCAAACGCGGTCGGTTCCAGCAGCAATTCCACATTGTGAGCATCTTCCGGCGATACGACCGTTAGCCATTTGTATTCTCCGAGCGGGATTTCGTTTTTTATCGTAAAGCCCAGTTTTTCAGTATAAAATTGCCTGGCCTTCTCCTGGTCATTGACCATCACACTTGTTACAATAATTTTCATTTGCTTATCGATTGGTTAATATTTTATAAAATGCAAAATCAAGCCGCTGGAAGCGATTGCGTTGGTTTCTTTTTCAGGATCAATGCGCACAGGAGTGATACAATAAGTCCAACGGGCAGGATTTCAAAGTAAGTGAACAAAATGACCATGAGCGGATTCTTATACATTTCACGGTAACCATCCATTTTCACGGATTCAGCCTGTATTTCCTGAGCCGTTGCTCCTTCTTGCTGTAATTCGCGCATGACATGCGTGGAATAGCGATCCATAAATTCGGGAACGAAAAAGTAATAGTCTATGAGCCAGACCATCACATAAATTGTGGATGCTATTAATGAAATGTAAAGGCCGATCTGGAATGCTTTGCCGAATGAGACAAAACCGCCATTGTATTTGTCCCGGAAATTGCGGACACCCACAAAAATCAATGAAAAGGAAAGGAGCATTGCCGCATAGCCCAGCAACATGTTCCCTTCAAAGTTATTGCTTGAATAACAGACTGCGATGGACGATACCATAAACACTGAAACAATTATCCCGGCAATGATGCCGCAAACAAGGATTATTTTTCTCATAACGCGATCGTTTGGTTTGGTTATGCAGCAAAATTGAAGAGTAGGTCGCTAAATTAACTCATACTTTTGGGTGATTTTACCATTGTAAAGACTTTTTCACACCAAAGTATGATTTGTCGCTAGGGAATGAGGCTCAGCCGTTTGGCTTTCTCGACAGCCTGCGTGCGACTCTTGACTTCCATCTTTTCGAATAATTTGGAAGAATGTGTTTTGATCGTGTTGAGGGAGACAAAAAGCTGCCCGGCAATTTCCTGGTTGCTCAGGCCTTCTGCAATCAGGTTTAAGACTTCAAGTTCTCTTTTGCTCAATCCGAGCTGGGCCTGCTGTTGCTCGTTGAATTGAAAATGCTTCTTTTCAACCAAAACTTCCCTTTCTATCACAACCGTTTCAACCTTTGGTTTGGTCAGTTTCATGGCGATCCAGATGCCCAGGCCTGTGAAGAGCAAAGCGATTGCTCCTGCGTAAATTTCGAAAATGTGATTGATAATGATAAACCGAAGTTCGAGCCACTTCAACAGAAATAGCAGCAGGGCCAGGGATATGCCGTAAAGAATTGTCGGTTTGTGCTTATTAATAAATTCCCGGATCATTCGCAGGTTGGATTTGGCTAGTGTTGCCGCACCAAAAATAATGTTTCCGCCGAATTATCGGATTATGTTTGCTGTTTTTAATGACCATCCAATTTACATATATTAGATACTTTGCATATTGTTTTAATGTATAATTATTATTAAAAGTATTTTTAGTTGATCAAAAAAAAAGCCATGCTGAATGCACGGCTTTTCATTGTTATTTGGCCAGTCTATTTTGAGATAAACTTGCTGAAACGGCTTTCTTTTCCGTCCGCGGTTTCCGTTTGATAAAGGAATTGCAAGTTTCCTTCGTCGAACTTTTCAAAGAATTCGTCCCAACCGATCTCCTCCAATGTGTCTTTTCCTGAGTATCCAGGGAAGTCGATCCTTAATATTCCAGCATCAGATTTTTTCTTGCTTGTGCCTTTTACCATTGCTGGTTTTCCACCCCGCTGCTCTACCCATGCGCGAATTTCTTCATGGTCGGTTGTCGTGTTCGATTTGGAATCGGAATCGCTGTCTTTCTTCGCAGTGCTCTTTGAAGGCGTTTTTGAAGCGGTTTTCGAAGCAGTTTTTGCCGGCGCCTTAGTCGCAGCTTTGTCTGCTGAGCCTTTTGCCGAAGTTGCGGTCTTCTTTGAATCTGTTTTTGAATCAGTTTTGGCGGCCGTTTTCGCAGGTGCCTTATCCGCAGTGCTCTTAGCGGCCGAGCCCGTTGTTTTTTTAGCATCCGACTTAGCAGCAGCTTTCGGTGCGGACTTCGTTGCGGTTTTTGATTCTGATTTTTTTGTATCTGATTTTGCTGTTGTAGTAGCCATGATTTTGTTTGTTGATTTAAGCCGTCTTGTTAAAAAAGCATGCCGCGGAATCACAAAAAAAGGGGGTACCCAAAATATTGGATACACCCGCTAAAAAGAAGAGGATCATGTGATTACCTCGAAGAAGATCAGCCTGGCATGTTCGCCAACTTGGCTTCGTCATCAGCGATCTTTCTCTTTAATGATTCAATATCTTTTCTCAAATCATCCAGATGATCTGCGGCTTTTCTGGCGCGCTTTGCATCTTTTCGGGCTCCGCTTGCGCTATTTCCTGCACGGCGCGCGAGCTTTTTGTCCTGCGGATCGCCACCTAGTTTTTCCGCATTCTTCCGGTTGTCATCGGCTGACTGTTGCGCCTGCTCAGCGGTTTTTTCAACATCCCTTGTTGCGCCTTCAAGTTCATTTTCAAGCTTCGCGAGCTCCGTTTTGCGCTCATTTAATTTTTTATTCAATTCAATGTTCTCCTTTTGCTCTTTCAAGGTGTTCAAGGAATCCTTGGATACGACCTGAGCGGTCAGTGGCATTGCAATAGAGAGGAGTCCTAGCAACGCTAGTGTCTGGATGGTCTTAATTTTCATAATTTTTATTGTAAGGTCAAAAGCAACATTGCAATAATCGTGCCCTCTGAAAAATGCTGTTTTTGGGAAAAAAGCCTGCTTTTGTGGGAATTATAAGCATTGGTTCCCGGTTACAAGACAGGCTGCAACGGCCTGCATCAATTAGCAAATTAAATTAGCCATACATTGAAAAATTTTCCAAAAGCACTTCTGCTGATTTGGGGAATGACTTTAACAGCTTGCGAAGGCGTATTTCAGTACAATCCCAATCAGGTTATTTTTAAGGAGAACGAGACCAATTTAAATCAAAAGAACATTGATCGCATCCAGGCGATTCCATTGAAGGATACAGTCAGGTTTATCCTCATGGGTGACACGCAGCGCTGGTATGACGAGACAGATGCTTTTGTAAAAAGTGCCAACAGTCAGAAAGACGTTGCATTTGTCGTGCATGCCGGGGACATTTCCGATTTTGGCCTTTCGCAGGAATTCAAGTGGGTGAACAAGATTATGGTGAAGCTTAATTGCCCATATCTGACGGTCATCGGGAATCACGACCTTGTAGCAAACGGTCCTGCTGCTTACCAAAAAATTTATGGCCCTATGAACTACTCGTTCGAGTATGGGCATAACAAATTTATTTTCATCAATACAAATTCCAGGGAATACGTCTTCAACGGCGAAGTTCCTGACATTAACTGGCTGCAATCGCAACTGGCCGACAATCCTGAAAATAAGAATGCGATCGTCGTGGCGCATATCCCGCCTTTCGACGGAGATTTTGACCCGAATTTGCAGGACGATTATTCGGGCCTGCTGGCCAATGATAAGAATGTGAAATTTACACTTTACGGTCACCAGCACACATTTAAAGACGGCGAGTTTTACAATGACGGCGTGCATTATTATCTCACTACTGCGATGGGAGAGCGCGGATATTGGCTTTTAACGACCTGGAAAGGCGGTTATAAAGCAGAACGAATTGAATATTAAGCGCTATGAGAAAAATAATTTTACTACTCATCCTCTTTACACCGCTTTTCACTTCTGCACAGATCCGCGATGACGTGGATGCCAGTCGCAAATGGTTTCTTCCCGATCATATCAAACTGCAGTTCGCCGGTAACATTGGTTTCTTATCGGGCGGGCCGGGCTACATTTCGAAAAACAGAACATTGGAAACGGATTTGCTTTTCGGGTTTTTGCCCCAAAAGTTTGGCGGGGATGCCCTGGTGACCACGACGCTGAAAACCACCTATTCGCCATGGAGTATTCCGGTTAAAAGCGATTATTATATCAAACCATTCTCGCTCGGGTTCTATCTGAGCTATACATTTGGAACTCAGTTTGATACAAAGCTTCCTTCTCACTATCCCGTCGGCTATTACTGGTGGGCGACCTCTTTTCGGTCGGGTGCATATATCGGAGGTAAAGTCGGCAAGGATCTGACATTTAAAAATCGCCAGCGGTCATTGGAAATGTATTATGAGCTGGGAACTTACGATCTGTTGCTGATCAGTTATGTCCAAAATACGGGCTATTTGCGACCGTCAGACATTGTGAACTTGGCAATCGGGGTTCGGCTGGGCTTCTAAATGTTCGTTTCTCCTGTTTTTCTGGCAATGTCACGGATCACATTGTCCAGTTCTTTGGCTGACATGAGCAGGTGATCCAGGAGTTCGTTTTTTTCAATATCGCTGTGCTCGTAGTTTTTGATCAGGTCCACGATGCCCATGAGCCGGGCCAGTGGGGCACGCACCACGTGCGACTGCATGAACGCAATTTCCCGCAGTTTGCGTTCTTCTTCCTTCTGCCGTAACATGTTGGAAATTATGATCTCAGAATTTTTTCTGTTTTCAAGGATCACCGTTAAAATTGCAACCGCCCGGTCTATCACATTCAGTTCATCCTCGTTGGGCGTTTTGATATGGTCGTAATAAATGGCAAAAGTTGCGGTAACATTACCGTCAGAATCCAGGATAGGATGGGACCAGCACGATAGGAGGTGATGCGGAAGCGCAAGATGTTTGTATTTCGTCCAGACTGGATCATGTTCAATGTCACTTGCGATCACCTTTTCTTTCAGGTAGGCAGCAGTGCCGCAAGAACCGCATTCATATCCGATTTCCAATCCATTGATCGAGCTGATATAGGCGGCAGGTAAACTGGGCGACGACCAGTTTGTCAGCTTGTTATCGACAACGCCGACGATGGAGCATTTCATTCGTGGGTAAATCTGTTCAATGCCCAGCAAATATTCAGAAAGCACTTGTTGCAGTGATCGTTCCCCGTCAGAATTCAATGCAAGGATCTTTTTCTCTAATTGTTCGAGGATTTCAAAGCGTTTGTTTTCGGTAACGTCCACCATTACACCGCGCAGAAGCGTCGGCACACCATTCGTTTTGATGATGGAAACAATGTCTTTCAGCCAGACGATGTCGCCCGTTGCTGAAATCATCCGATAATCGAAAATGTGGTTTTTCCCGTCCCTGATATTGCGGTGACAATAGCCGATCGCCAATTCCCGGTCGTCGGGGTGAATGTGTTCTTGCCAGAAATTTTTTGACTTTACCCATTCTTCGGGAGAGAAACCGAGGATGCGAACGGCCTGATCGCTGACAAAGGAGAATTCTAATGTAGCAATATCCGCTTCCCAGACAATCCCATCGACAGTCTGCACGAGTGACTCGAAGCGATCCTCCCAGCTTCCCGAACGGGCATTGGCCTGCGCGTCTTTCCGGAGCTTTTCGTCGACCAGTCCATTAACCAAGCTTAAATCCATGCTTCTGAATTTAGTTATTCGGGTTTAAAATGGAGGTAAACGCAGAGTATATTCACAATATATATCCAAATTATCAAATAAACATAATCTGAACAGCCCGTTTTTACAGATATTTTCCCGGTTACAAGGTGTGGACGTTCACGCAGGCATGAAATGAAACGTTATCCTTTGGTTTCAGATTCAATTTTCGCGATCGCCGCTTCCAGATCAATCCCTTTGCCCAGCACAGGTTTGAAAAGATCTCCCTCATTTTGCAATCGGTCCATTGCATTCAGAATGGTGAAATCGCGCAGTTGCAGGCCTATTTTTACTTCTTCCCAATGCAATGGCATCGAAACCGTAGCGCCTGGTTTGGGCCTTACCGAGTATGGCGCGGCCAGAGTTGCCTTGGGCCTGTTTTGCAAATAGTCAATGTACAATTTTCCTTTGCGGTTTTTCGTCATCCGCTCAATGCTCGTGAAGCTGGATAGTTCTTGCTGCACCTGGCTGGCAATCCATTGCGCAAAAAGCTGGCATTGGTCATAAGAATATTTCGCGCCCAGCGGAATGTAAATATGCAGTCCCGTAGAGCCCGAAGTTTTGCAATAGCCTTCAATGCCGAGTGAGTCCAGCAACTGCTTGATCGCCAGCGCGGTCTCAATGACTTGTTCGAATGTGTTGGTGGTGTCGGGATCCAGGTCGAGCAGGCACCAGTCTGGATTGTCCGGCTTGTCGGTGCGGCTGTTCCAGGGGTTCATATCGATGCAGCCCAGGTTAGCCATATACAGCAAGGCGGCTTCATCATTGCAGATCATGAAGTTTTTTTCCTGCTCTTCATCATTGGACGTGTAGGGGAATGTTTCAACCCAGGCCGGCACCTTGCCCGTAACGTCTTTCTGGTAAAAACTTTTGCCGTCGATCCCGTTCGGATAGCGGTTTAGTGAAAGAGGTCTTTTTTCAAGATAGGGCAGCATGAAAGGCGCAATCTGATAATAATAATTGATCAGTTCCCGCTTCGTTATTTTTTCCTGGTGCCAGAAAATCTTGCTCAGGTTTGAAAATTTCACCTCATTACCATTGATCTTCCTGACCTGCGTTTCGTCGGTGGGGTTCAGTAATGTCTTGCGTTTTGACTTCGCAGGTTTGGCGATGATCTCATCCTTCTTTTCGGGTTTCTTGGCAGCCTTTTTCTCAGGTTCTTTCTCGTCTTCAACCACGCTCTCCGTCGGTTGCTCAACTTCCCGCACCACATCCTTGGCTTTTTTGTCCTCTCGCATGCCTTCAAACGACGGATGCCGGAATACGCCGTCGGATGTGACTTCTGTAAAGCTTACTTCACAAACAAGCTCGGGTTTGAGCCAGGTTGCATTGGCTTTGGGCGGGTTTGGTCTGAAACGGGAAGGTTTGTTGTAATCGGGCGTTTCCTCAAACGGGCTGTCTTCCGTTTCCAAAGGCTTGAACAGTTCCAGCATTTCCTTTTGCTGTTTGTCTTTAAAACCAGTTCCTACCTTTCCAACATACTGCAAAACTCCCTGATCGTAAGCAGCCAGTAACAGCGCGCTGAAATGCTTCGACGTGCCTGCATTGCGGGTATAACCGGCAATAATGACTTCCTGGCGCTTGTTAACTTTGATTTTGAGCCAATCATTAGTCCGCAAACCAGCCTTATACGGACTGTCAGAGCGCTTGGCAATGATTCCTTCCAGTCCCATTTCTCTTGCCGCTTCGAAAAAGGCAATTCCTTCCGAAGCGATGCTGTAACCGATCCTAACCGGACTATCCTCAGTAACAATGCTTTGTAAAATGGCTTTCCGCTCGGTAAGAGGCAGATGCATTAAATTTTTGCCTTCATACCACAGAATATCAAACACATAGTAAATCAATTCTCCATCCGCTTCGCTGCGCCAGTTCTGCAATGCGCCAAAATCTGAATGGCCCTTTTCATTGATCACAACGACTTCTCCGTCCAGCACGGCATTTATTTTCCAATCGCAGAGCCCTTCGTAAATTGAATAAAACTTGTCATTGAAAGACTTCTTGTTACGTGATTTCAGCTCCGTAATCCCTTTATTCATATAGGCAATGGCACGGTAACCATCCCACTTTACCTCATATTCCCATCCCGGGTCATCGAAAGGGCCGTCCACCAGCGTGGCAAGCATGGGCACAATGTCATCCATCGGGGGTTCTTCGTCTTCCTTCTTCTTTTTGGTCTTATCGCTCTTTTCTTTATCGTCTTTTTTCTGATCGTCTTTTGATTCTCCGTAAATGTTATCTGTGGTTGCTTTTATTCCATCCAGCGTTTTATTGGAAATAACCGACTTGTCTTTTTTGGTAATGTCCGTTTCCGAAGCAAATTTATCCCGGTGCTTTATGAGCAGCCAGGAGTTTTCCGACATTCCTTTTGTTTTGACCAAAGCAAATTCTCCTTTCAGCTTCTTACCCTTCATCCTGATCTTCACTGAGCCGGAGGCCAATTCTTTAAGCAGTATTTTTTCCTTCTCCTTTTTTGTTTTGGCTTCTTCCAGCGGCTCATACGTGCCTTCATCCCAAACCATTACAGTTCCAGCGCCGTAATTGCCCTTTGGAATGATCCCTTCAAAATCCTTGTAATCATAAGGATGGTCTTCCACCATCATGGCCAGCCGCTTCGTTGCCGGGTCGAGTGAAGGACCTTTGGGAACGGCCCAGCTTTTCAAAACACCATCCATTTCCAACCTGAAATCATAATGCAACCTGGAAGCGTGATGTTTCTGGATCACAAAAATGAGTTCTTCCGAATCGGCTTTGCCGCCTTTTGGTTCCGGTGTTTTTTCAAAGGAACGTTTTTCGTTGTATTTGGTCAGGCTCATGATCTTGGTGGTAACGCGATGATGTGGGAATGACTAAATAAAATAATCATACCGACTTGACAGTGAGCTGCTGGCAGGAATGGTTTTTTGTCTGATCGCTACGAACCAACTCAATTTATGATGAGCGTTATTGATATTCTCGGCGAACAAGAGGAAACATTGGGAACTGCGGAAGACCTTCGCGAAGAGATCATTGTCGAAAGTATGCAGGAGGAGCTTTCAGGCAGCTTGGTGAAGATCGAATTCGAAACTTCGATGGGGCTTTGCAGGGGCTACTATCACTCCGGCGAGCTAGGACATGAAGAAATTCATATGGAAGAAGCATCCATGGACATCCTGAAATCACTTTTTCCGGCCTGTAATGGTGTTTTTGTGCATCAGGCAAACCGCGACTGGGTTGAGATCAGCCTCGCGGAGCACATAAGCGGATTTCCCGAATACAAGTTGTACAACCGCATTGTGTCGGGCGGGGCCGCCTAGGCGGGGCCGCCTAGGAAGCCACGCCTAACTTCACATTCAAATTCGGCAGGTTTGCGTAAAAAAATGTCCTTCAAATCCTCAATTATTTCGAAATTGGGACATTGAGTTACGCCAAGCCCTAAATGTATGAAGGATATTACAGTCGGAGACCTGAAAGCCATCAAGGTTTTCCAGGATGTGCCTGATGATCAGCTGCAATGGATGATCGACAGAAGTAAACATTACGAATTGCCGGAAGGGGAGTTTATGACAACGCCCGGCGAACCATTGAGCGGCACCCATGTCATCATTTCGGGCCGTATCGAATTGTACCGCATTCAAAACAATGCAAAACTATTTATTGCCGAACTCCTTCCCGGAACGGTTACGGGATCATTGCCATTTTCGAGAGGAAAAGTAGGCGTGGCTTATGGCCAATGCACGGAATTGACGCAGATTATGACGTTTCCGGTGGAGCTGATGCGTGAATTGATCGTTTCACATTATGAGCTTACGCAGGCGCTGGTGATCGTGATGACGTCGCGGGTTCGTGAATTCACGGAATTGGAACAGCAGAATGAAAAAATGATGGCACTTGGAAAGCTGTCGGCCGGCCTTGCGCATGAGCTGAATAATCCCGCTGCTGCCATTGTAAGGGGTTCTGTTTCGTTAAAAAAACACCTTTTATTACAACCGGGCGCATTTAAGAAACTGATCTCTATTCACCTTTCTCCCGAAGAAATTGAGCTCATCAATGCTAAAATGCTCCAAATCATGGCCACCAAAGACCGGCCCGTGCTGAGTATGATGCAGCGTTCCGAGCGCGAGGATCAGATCTTGGACTGGCTGGATGTGAACAGCATTGGGGAATGCGACGATATTGCGGAAAATATTGTAGAATTTGGCATCACCGAGGACGATCTGGAAGAACTCAAAAGCAAAATCAATAAGGACGATTTTTCGCCGATCCTGCTTTGGATCAATAATAACCTGACCACTGAGCGGATGGTGGCGGACATTCAGGAAGCATCCAAAAGGATCGCTGACCTTGTCGGATCGGTGAAGACCTTCACGCACATGGACAGGGGCGGAGAAAAAGAGGTGATAGACATTCACGTCGGCATCAAAAATACGCTCACGATGCTGAACTATAAGTTGAAAAAGGCTAATATTAAAGTTACAGAAGAGTTTGACCTTACCCTACCACATGTTAAGGTGATGGTCGGCGAGCTTAATCAAGTCTGGACGAACCTGATCGACAATGCGATAGATGCACTGGAAAATCAGCCCGATCCTGAATTGCGGATCATTACACATCATGATAAGGAATTTGTGAAGGTTTCCATTTGTGACAATGGTCCTGGGGTCCCGGCAGAGATAAAGAACAGAATCTTCGATCCGTTCTTTACGACAAAGTCAGTTGGGAAAGGGACGGGATTGGGGCTGGATGTGGTCATTCGCATTATCAAACAGCATCATGGCTCGGTAACGCTGCATAGCGGACCCGGTAAGACGGAATTTTTAGTTTGTTTTCCTATCAATAGTTAATTTAGATTTCTTTACCCTTTAACAGCAATCTTACTATGGGTTTGCCCATTATATTTTCAATTGACGACGATCCACAGGTTTTGCGGGCCATCAGCCGCGACCTGAAAGCCCAATATAGGGATAGATACCGGGTGCTGAGCACTTCCTCTGTTAGCGAAGCGATGGAAAGCCTGGTAGAACTTCAAAATAAAGGCGAGGAAGTGGCCATATTTGTCTCCGACCAGCGGATGCCGGAAATGCAGGGCGTGGATTTCCTGGAAAAGGCCATGGTTATCTTTCCGTTTGCAAAAAGGGTTTTACTGACCGCTTACTCGGACACGGATGCAGCCATTAAGGCGATCAACGATGTGCAGCTGGACTATTATTTGATGAAACCCTGGGATCCGCCGGAAGAAAAGCTCTATCCGGCCATCGACGAACTGCTGCACGACTGGCAGGCAAATTACCGGCCCGACTTCACCGGCATTAAAGTGATAGGTTATCAATTTTCGCCTAAGTCTCACGAGATCAAGGATTTTCTAGCGGGTAATCTGGTTCCGTATCAATGGATGGACGCAAGTACAAATGATGCTGGTAAACAGATCATCAAAACAAATGGATTGTGCCCGACCGATTTTCCAACAGTCATATTTGACGACGGAACGATCCTGAGAACGCCTTCCTTGTTGGATGTAGCTTCCCATATCGGGTTGAATGCGAAGGTGAAATTGCAGGTTTATGATGTGGTTATTATTGGCGCGGGTCCGGCTGGGCTGGCTGCCTCTGTTTATGGTGCGTCCGAAGGTTTAAGTACTTTACTGATCGAGCGCAAAGCACCTGGTGGTCAGGCGGGTACGAGTTCTCGTATTGAAAATTATCTGGGTTTTCCAGCCGGTTTAAGCGGTTCGGAATTGACAAGACGGGCCATTACGCAAGCCACGCGTTTTGGAACAGAATTCCTTTCGCCACAATCCGTGAAGGAGATTAAATTAAAAGATCAGTACAAAACCATTGTCCTCGAAGACGGGACAGAAATCAATGCGAGAGCGGTGGTGATCACGACCGGCGTTGATTACCGGAAGTTGGAAACGAAGGGAATTTCGGAATTCACAGGCAAAGGCATTTACTATGGCGCCGCGAGCACGGAAGCCAGTTCTTGCGGAAATAAGGACGTATATGTGCTCGGAGGAGGCAATTCTGCGGGCCAGGCGGCGATGTATTTATCCAAATTTGCAAAAAACGTTTACATTATTGTCCGCAAAGACGATCTGACGTCATCCATGTCGTCCTACCTCATTGACCAGATCAAAAACACCGAGAATGTATCGATCCTGGGCTGCACTGAAATCGTGGAAGCAAAAGGGGATGATCATCTGGAAAGTTTGAGGCTGGTTGATCTCAATTCTTCGGAAGAGCGCGACGTTCCTGCCGATGCGTTATTCATTTTCATCGGGGCGCGGCCGTACACGGACTGGGTTGGTTTACAGATCATTAAAAACAATAAAGGTTTTATCGAAACCGGCCGTGATATGAAAAGTCACGAAAGCTTCCGTCAGGTATGGAAAATGCAGCGTGACCCTTACTTGCTCGAAACGAGCTCTCCCGGTATTTTTGCGGCGGGCGATGTGCGCGCGGGCGCAATGAACCGGGTCACCTCGGCAGTCGGGGAAGGTTCTATGTCGATTAGTTTTGTTCATCAATATTTAAGTGAAGTATAATGGAGCAGGTTTGTCAACACATCAGCGAGATTACTGATATTAAAAAAGCGGCGGCATACGAATGCGAGGAATGTGTAAAAGTCTATGGAAGATGGCTGCATCTGCGCACCTGCCAGACTTGCGGAGCAACCTTATGCTGCGACAGCTCGCCCGCCAAGCATATGACCAAGCACTATCACCACACAGGCCATCCCGTTGCCAGCTCAGCCGAGCCGGGAGAACAGTGGCTTTGGTGTTATAAGGACGAATCGTTCGTTGAATACAATTAAGCCTTGAAATTCCGGGATTGAATTTTGTAACTTTGTTTATGGACAAACCGACTTCAATCCCGGAATTTTACAAAGACACTTCACAGCTGATCCCCGAACCGGTCCAGAAGGAGATCGGTCATTTCAACATTTTCAGAACAGAGGATCTTTTCAGGGATTCCAAGCCAAAAACAGTGCCTTATAACCGCAGGGCATATTATAAGATCAGTCTGATCCTTGGTAGAAACCGCGCCGAGTATGCTGACAAAGTCATTGATATCGAGCATAATGCGCTGCTATTTGCTACGCCGCAGATTCCCTATAACTGGGAGCCGCTCGATGACAAGCAATCCGGGATATTCTGCATTTTTTCGGAAGATTTTCTAACCCAGAACAACAGCGGGATTTTGTTAAAAGACCTGCCCGTTTTTAAGCCAGGGAATGTTCCTGTTTTTTTTCTGAATGATGAGCAGATCGGAGACGTGACGCACATTTTTAACAAAATGTTCAGAGAAGTTTCTTCTGACTACGCGTTTAAATATGATCTGTTGCGCAATTATGTGCTCGAACTGATCCATAGCGGACAGAAATTGCAGCCGGCAACCGGCCTTTTTAACGAAACCAATGCGCATAAGCGCGTTTCTTCCCTGTTTATCGAACTGCTCGAACGCCAGTTTCCCATTGAACCGCCCCATCAAAAACTCTTGTTCCGTTCGGCGAAGGATTACGCGGATCAGCTGGCAATCCATGTGAACTATCTGAACAAGGTGTTGAAGCTCGTAACGGGCAAAACTACCACCGAACTCATCATTGAGCGCATTATCAAGGAATCCAAGATTTTGCTCAAACACACAGACTGGAATATTTCCGAGATCGCATATAGCCTCGGATTTGAGGAACCTTCGCATTTTAATAATCTCTTCAAGAAACACACTGCACTGAGTCCACGCGCTTTTAGGGCATAAGATTTGATTTTCGTAAGTTTTGATTTGAAACAGACAGAATTCTTTTTGTCGCACGGCATACTTTTGTTTCATCAAAATCAAAAAACAAACCATATGGAACAAGGTAATAAAATAGCATTGATCACGGGCGCCAGCAGAGGATTAGGAAAAAATATGGCGCTTAATCTGGCTCAACAGGGAAACGACATCATTGTCATCTATCGCAGCAAGGAACAGGAAGCGCTTGAAGTTGTGAAGAGCATTGAATCATTGGGCAGGAAATCGGTTGCCATGCAGCTGGATACGGCTAACACAAAAAACTTTGATACTTTTTTCAGTGACCTTCAAACAGTTCTGGAAACCAACTGGAACCGCAAAACTTTCGATTTCCTGATCAACAATGCAGGCATCGATGCCAATTCCCAATTTGCTGATACAACCGAAGAGGACTTTGATGCATTAATGAATGTGCATTTCAAAGGTGTTTACTTCCTGACTCAGAAAGCATTGCCTTACATAGCAGATAACGGACGCATAATCAACCTGTCAACCGGATTAACACGCTTTGTGACACCAGGTTATGCCGCTTATGCCTCCATGAAGGGTGCAATCGAAGTGCTGACCAAATACTTGGCTAAAGAGTTGGGTCACAGAGGCATTACCGTTAATATGGTTGCGCCAGGCATTATTCACACCGATTTCACGGAAAGAGCATTTGCTGCTCACGAGGGACTGGAAGCCCATGTAAATTCCATTACCGCATTGGGCAGGGTAGGTGAGCCACAGGACATTGGCGCAGTCGTTGCATTCCTTTGCACTGATGGGGCCCGCTGGATCAATGCTCAGCGCATCGAAGCCTCGGGTGGGATGAACCTTTGATATTCAACCTTTTGTCAGGCAGGCATTAATGCAGCTCAAAGCTGTTTTATTTCAGACATCGTCGCGGGCGCGTCCACATGGAAGCGCCTGCGCAAATTGAAGGAAAACCTTCGGAAGCCGAATTATTCCAAATTGGCGTTGGAATAGGTATTCGTTTGAATAAATGTGATATTTACAGATAGGAACCAGAACTAAAATCCCTGTAATGTCAGTAAAAGGGCCTATCATATTGATTGAAGACGATTCCGATGATCAGTTTTTGCTCAAAAGCGTCGTAGAGGAGTTACAAATCCCAAATCCCATTATTTTCTTTTCCAACGGGTTAGAAGCACTACTTTTTCTTGAAACCACTACAGAGCAGCCGTTCGTCATCCTGTGCGATATCAACATGCCGGTCATGAATGGGCTGGAACTCCGTCAGCGCATCGAGCAGAATGAGTATCTGAAAAAGAAGTCGATCCCATTCATTTTTTTAAGCACAGCCGATAATCCCCACATCATTTCCGTAGCGTATGACGCTACAATCCAAGGATTTTTTAAAAAGGAAAACAGCTTCGAAGACCTGAAAAAGCGGATCAGGATCATCTTTGAATACTGGCAAAGCTGCCTGCATCCGAATAATTATTCTTAGTCAGCAGAGAGGTCGTTGACGATGATATTACCCTAGCAACTTTGTTTACTAGTTGCGAGTCCGCCTTTAAATAATTCATTCTTGCCCCAGGAAAAGTCATGCATGTTGCAGGTTGCATTGGACATTATATTAGCCAATCAATTTTTAAAACATTCCCAATGACTAAACACTTTCCAGTTCTCGTTGTCACATTTTTATGTCTCATAGGGCGTAGCAACGCTCAGCCCGGTTCACTTGATATGTCATTTGGGCAAGGAGGGAAAATTGTCACTGACATAAACGATGTCAACAACCTTGCTTGTGCCACCCTAATCCAGCCCGACGGCAAAGTCATTGTGATTGGTTCTTCCTCGTCAGGCTCTTATCAGGGTTATTTCTCATTGGTAAGATATAAAACAGATGGATCAATAGATCAAAGCTTTGGAGTTAACGGGTTTGTAGAAACACATTTAAATTATGACGAAGCTCACGCTCAGGCAGGACTGTTACAACCGGACGGTAAAATAGTTGTTGCAGGATATGCATGGAGTGGAGGTAATTATGATTTTGTTATTATGCGATACACATCCGCTGGAAAACGAGATCTGACTTTTGGTAGTGGTGGATTAGTCTTAACTGATTTTGCTGGTAAAGATGACAAAGTGAATTCGCTTGCTTTTCTTCCCAACGGAAATATCCTTGCTGGCGGATCGACTGAAGAGATCTATTTTTTTGAAATGGATGCGGCATTTGCTTGTTACGACCAAAATGGCAGTCTGAATACTAGTTTTGGTACCAGTGGTAAAGCTGTTTGTAGTATCAGTGAATCCGGGCTTTTCCAGTCAATTAATGGCCTCGTAATTCAAAGTGATGGTAAGATTTTAGCAGGGGGTTACACTGAATACCATCAACTTGTTAATAATACTTATACCGAGGCCTTCTTGCTAATACGATTATTACCTGACGGAACCATGGACCCAACTTTTGGAAATATGGGAAGTGTTGAGACGTTAATTGGAGCTCATTCAATAGGGAAGTCTGTTGCTGTTGATGGTGGTGGAAAAATACTTCTACTTGGTAAAGCGAGTCTCACAAGCGGCGGTAATGATGAAATTGCACTACTGAGATATAATGACGATGGAGTTCTTGATGGAAATTTTGGAGATAATGGAATGGTAATTACTACATTCGACAACACTAACGATGTTGGTAATTGCCTATTGGTACAACCAGATCAGAAGATTATTGCAGCCGGATTTACCGCTCTTACCGACGGTTCCCCACTGAATTTTGCGCTAGTCCGCTATCTTGCAAACGGAACTTTGGATAACTCTTTTGGTTTAAATGGTAAGGTTACTACCGACTTCTACAATGATTGGGATTTAGGAACTAGCGTAGCAATTCAGAAAAACGGTAAAGTTATTGTTGGAGGTTATGCAAAATTTGGAAATGACTATGATTTTGCAGTAGCCAGGTATATGAATGATGATGCGCTGCCAGTTAAACTAGAAAAATTTCTTGCAGAAAAAGAGGCTGAGTCGGTATATCTTCGCTGGCAAACATCCTTCGAAGACAATAGCGATTATTTTGAAATACAGAGAAGTGATAATGGAAAGGAATGGCATCAAATTGGATCCATTCCAGCAATAAGCAACTCGGACTCGGCAATTAATTACGTGTTTGTGGATAATCTTCCTATGAAAAGTAATTTGTACCGTTTAAAAATGGTTGATGTAGATAGCAAATTTACTTTTAGCAGCATCCAGTATATTTATTTTGAGGATGGAATTGATAACAAGGAACTAAAAATTTTCCCGAATCCAGCAAGCTCGAAACTTACAATTGAGACAAAGAACAATTTAACGATTAAGGATATTAATATTCTCGGTTCTAATGGAATTGTAACACCGGCTAAACTACTGAATCATAATGAGATTAACATAGAAAAATTTGATAAGGGTTTTTATTATATTCTAGTAAATTATACAACCGGGGATTCCGAGTGTCGAGCGATTCTCTTTCATTGATCTCAATCTTCATTGCGAGATATATTTTAAGGTGAAGCGACAAACTATTTCACCCAAAGACTATCCGTGAAATAATGCTTGCAATCCAGGAAATGTTCCAGGACCTGGAAGCCATTTTTCTCAGCGGTTCCTTCAATTTCTTTTAATGTATATTTTTTGGATAACTCTGTGCGAATCAGCTCGTTTTGCTCGAAGTCATAGCATTTATCCAGGCGTTGCAAATGGATTTTCTGCGCAACCAGACTGACGAGATAACTTCTCACCTCGCCGTTGATTGGGTTATAATGGGAGTAAAAATCAAACTGGTTGGTTTTAATGTTGCCGCCCAGCTCGCGGTTGATCCGGTGGAGCAGATTCATATTAAACGCCTTGGTAATGCCCTGCGGATCGTCATAGGCGTAGCGGATTGTTGCAGGATTTTTCTGTAAATCGAAGCCGGTGAGCAGCTTATCTCCTGGTTTCATGCTTTGGTTAAAGCTGGTCAGCAGATCATTCACCTCATCTTTTTCATAATTTCCAATATTGCCTCCTAGGAACAGGAACAAACTTGGCGTTTCGGAAGAAGCCAGTTCCTCGATCATGGAAAAGTAGTTTCCGATCATTGGTTTGATCTGTAAATCAGGCAAATGGTCGAGCATGTTGGCTTCAAGCTCTTCGATCGCCTTTTTTGAAATGTCAATGGGCACGTATGAGAATTGCACACCTTTGTCAACAAGCGTTTTGAGCAATTGGCGCGTCTTTATGCCATCGCCAGCGCCAAATTCCACGATATTAAAAGGCTGATCAAAGTTCAGCTTTTCAATGATCTGATTCCCTTGCAGTGACAAAATTTCAAATTCACAGGCAGTAGGGTAATATTCCGGCATTTTCATAATGTCCTGGAAAATGCCGCTGCCGATGTCATCATAAAAATATTTGGAAGAAATGTGCTTCGATGGCTCCGAGAGGCCCTTGTGTATATCTTTTGCGAATGTATTGTCCGACATAATATTGTGTTAATTCAATTACTTCACCAGCCTGATGCCGGTATATTGCCAGCGCTCATGTGCGTGAAAAAAGTTGCGGTAAGTTTTACGGCTATGCTCTGGGGAAGTTGCAATGGAAGCTCCGCGCAGGACCATTTGGTTGATCATGAACTTTCCGTTGTATTCACCCACTGCACCGGGAGCCTTGGAAAAGCCGGGATAGGGGAGATAGGCACTGTTTGTCCATTCCCAGCGCTTGCCCCAATTCAAATGTTCCGACGCGATTTCCCATTCAAATTCGGTCGGCAACCGCATGCCTTTCCATTGTGCAAAAGCCGAAGCCTCATAAAGGTTAATGTGGCTCAATATGGCTTCCGGATTTACTTTTTGTAGTCCATCCAATGTATAATAATGCCAAACACCTTTTATTTTATGCCAGTACATAGGGGAATCAATCGCCTGTTCATTCACCCAAGACCAGCCGGCATCCAGCCACAAATTGAAATCCTGATAACCGCCTGCTTCCATAAATTGTATGTATTCTGCATTGGTAACCAGCGTTTTGGAGATTTCAAAGTCATGGAGATACACTTTATGCCTGCCCAGTTCATTATCAAAGCAGAAGCCGTCGCCACTGAATCCTACTTCGTAAACGCCCTCTGAAATTCTTGCAAAACCAGATTCCGTATTGATGTCACCAACAAGGTTATGGCCCGATTTGTAAACCGGAAACAACGGGTTATGCCCCAGAATATATTTAATGTCGGTAACCAGCAACTCCTGATGCTGCTGCTCGTGATGCATGCCAAGTTCCACCAGCGTCAATGCATCGGGATCGGTCAATGTTTCGAGCAGGTCGGACATATGACGATCCACATGTTGCCGGTAAGCGTACACATTTTTAGTCGTAGGCCGTGTAACATTTCCCCTGTCGGTGCGCAAGGTGCGTTCGCCGACATTGTTATAATAACTATTAAAGAGATAGTTGTAATCGTTGTCAAAAACCTGGTAACCAGGATGAAACGGTTTGAGGATGAATGTTTCAAAAAACCACGTTGAATGCGCCAGGTGCCACTTTGGCGGACTTACAAACGGAACGGGCTGCGGCACATAGTCTTCGGTTTCAAGCGGTTCGCATATCGTTTCTGAATGTTGCCTGACACGATTGTATGCTTCACTAATGGCGGTGGTTGTCAGTGGATACATAATCTTTTAAATCTGTAATAGTTCTTATATTCAAGGATTGTGCCTGTTCTTTACGCATCATTAACGCATAGGCATTATTGAAACCGATCGGTGTGAGCCATTGCAGGTTGTACTGTTCGTCAAAACCTTTCCGGACATAATTGAAAACCTTTTCGCGGCTGCCCGAGAGCGCCGCCAGGTCATTTTTGGACGGTTTCAAAATCACCAAAAGCCCTGTTCCGGTGTATTCCGGATACATATCGATTTCATTATTGGTTAATGCATCAAAGCAAATCTTCGTTCCGCCAAGTCCTGTTTTTGTTTCAACTTTTAAATCCGTATTTCCTTTGATCAACGCTTTGTACATGTTGATCAGAATGTATTGTTCTGCAAAGATCTTGGAGCCCAGCCGGATAATGCCTTTGTTTCCGTTTCGGGGTTTTTTGTAAAGATTTTGGGCCAAAATAAAATCCTGCGCCACTTTTTCCGGGCTTTGTTTAAGATAATCCACCCTGTAATTTAAATCCGTCATGATTGAATCGTTGATCTTTCCGGACAAGAGATTTAATGCATTTTCCAGTTCAGGATATTTAATTAAAACCTCTTTTCTAACCAATGGAGAGGCAAAATAGGGTGGGAAAATACGTTTGTCGTCTTCCAGTGTAATGAGATCGTACGCTTTAAGCCGCCCGTCGGTGCTGTAACCGCTGATCACATCGATTTTTTTCTCATATGCGGCCTTGTACATTACTGCATCACTGATGACGACAGTCGGCATGTCCAGTTTGTATTTCGATTTCAAACCCAGATAACCATCTTCCCGGCCCATGAATTCGGGTGTGAAGCCGCCAAGGACTTTGGCATCGGCATAAGGAAAAATGTAAAATGAGGATAGCAAAAGCAGCAGAACAGGCATAACGACAGAAACTTTGCGCATTTTCCTGACATTCGCTTTTTGGACCAATGAAAGCAGCAAATCAAAAAATATGGCCAGCAATGCCGCAGGGATCGCACCGGCGAGGATCATGTTGGAGTTGTTCAGCGCGATGCCACCGAAAATAAATTCGCCCAAGCCGCCCGCCGCAATGTAAGCCGCCAGTGTAGCAACGCCCACATTAATCACCGTCGCCGTGCGGACCCCAGCAAGGATGACCGGCATAGCCAGCGGAAGCTCCACATTGAACAAAACCTGCCAGCGGCTCATGCCCATTCCCCGAGCCGATTCGGTAACAGCCGGATTTACGCCGCGGATGCCGGTGTAAGTGTTCCTAATAATGGGAAGCAAAGCATATAAAAAGAGCGCCGTAATAGCCGGAAGCGCGCCTATGCCCAGCAATGGGATCATAAATCCTAGCAGCGCGATGCTGGGAATGGTTTGCAGCACGCCCGCAATACCCAGCACAAGCCACGCCGCCTTATTCCGTTGCGCGATCCAGATGCCGAGTGGAAGTCCTATCACGACGGCAATCAGGAGGGAGATGCAGGTCAGCCCGATGTGCGCGAGCGTCTGGCTCCAGAGTTTATCGGATTGCTGCGCCATGAATTCCCACAAGCTTTGCTGCACTTCCATCAAATCCGCTGTTTTAAATTTTTGTAAGCTTCCTGAATGGTCGCGGTTGTAAATGTTTTCGATGTGCCGTCAGCATTGTTACGCACATTTAACTGCGCATTACCAGACTTCGAAAGCATTTCCATTCCCGCCCACAAGCTTGTTTTGGCATCCATATGATCACTAAATGTTCTATCAGCATTCTCTTGAACATTCATACCTGTATCATTAGCAAGGTTCCAGATATCCTGAAATGTGAGCGCGCTCAGTTCGAGAAAAAGCCGTTGGTGATCAAAGAAAGTGCTGACGAATGCATTGGCAGGCTTCAAAATCAATTCTTTTGCAGTGCCTGTCTGCACAATTTTACCCTTATCCATCAGACAAATGTGATCGCCCAGCTCGAAAGCTTCCTGCACATCGTGTGTGACGAGGACAATGGTCTTCTGTTTAAGTTCCGGCAATTCCAGAAACTCCTTTCGCACACCCGCGCGCGTGATCGGGTCCAACGCCCCAAATGGCTCGTCCATCAGCAAGACGGGGGGATTGGAAATGAGCGCACGTGCAATGGCAACACGCTGCTGCTGACCACCACTCAGCTCATCCGGATATTTGTGGCCATACTCTTCCAGCGGCAGTTTCAACTGATCCAGCAATTCCTGCGCCCGTTTTCGGGATTTTGCCTGATCCCATTTCAATAGTTTTGGAACAACCGACACATTTTCTTCAACCGAATAATGCGGGAAAAGGCCATTGCTCTGGGAAACGTAGCCGATTGTACGTCGCAAAATTTCGGGTTGCTGCTCAAAAATATTTTTGCCGTGAATGGAAATATAACCGCTCGATGCGTCGATCAGGCGGTTTAGCATTTTCAATGTTGTGGTTTTTCCACATCCGCTGGTGCCTAGCAAAACCATGGTTTCGCCTTCTTTTACTTCAAAAGAAATATCATCCACTGCCTTGATATCATGAAAAACTTTGGTGATGTGTTCGGCAGTGATCATAGGTTATTTTTCCAGCGACATGAAAAGGTTATTCAGCGACTCTGCATAGGTCGGGTGTGCAAATACGCCGTTCATAATGCGGTCGTAAGTTACATTACCCATCATTGCCATTTGCAAAATAGTAACAATTTCACCGCCTTGTTCAGCCAGCACCGACGCGCCCAGGATCTGTTTGGTCTTGGCATCGATCACGGCTTTCATCATGCCGCGTTCATCACCGGTTTCAATCGATCTCGCCACACTTTCATTTTTCATCGTCGCTACCAGAATGTCCAGCCCTTGCTCGCGTGCTTCCTGCTCCGTCATGCCCACACGCCCTAGTTGCGGATCGATGAACATGCAGTAGGGGACAAGCCTTTCCTTTTTAGATGCATTACCCTTGTTTATAACATTCTCGCTGATAATGCGGTAATCGTCGTAGGAAATGTGTGTAAATGCCGGTCCGCCTTTCACGTCGCCTAATGCATAAATGTCCGCAGCCGAAGTTTCCAGCTTGTCGTTGACTTTGATATAACCCTTTTCATCAACGTCTACGCCCGTTTTGTCCAGGCCAAGATCTTTGGTTTGCGGCTTCCTGCCCGTTGCCACGAGAATATGCGAGCATTCAAGTGATGTTTCTTTTCCATTTGCCTCAATTGCAACCTCAATGCTTTCACCTTGTTTAACGATCGATTTGGCTTTGGTATTTGTGAGAATTTGAATGCCTTCTTCTTTCAAAACCTTTACAACTTCTTCCGCAATATCGGCATCTTCCTTTTTCAGGATCCGCTCTGAGGGCTCTATAATCGTCACTTTACTGCCAAACCGCTTGAACATTTGCCCGAATTCCAACCCGATGTAGCCGCTGCCGAGCACAAGTAAATGTTCAGGAATGCTATCCAGCTCCATAATGGTCGTGGAAGTCAGGTAATCTATGTTTTCAATGCCTTCGATCTTTGGAATCGATGGCTTTTCTCCTGTATTGATAAAAAATTTATCCGCGGTGAGAACAACAGTCCCGCCCTCATTCAATGTTACTGTGATTTCCTTCGGACCGGAGAAAGTGGCGGTGCCGTAGTGCAGATCCAGATTTTCGGTTTCTTTAATTCCCTTTTCAGAATTGCCGCGCATGCGATGCACAATGTCGTCCTTGCGTTTGATGATGGCTGAGAAATCCAGATAAAAATGATCTGTGATCACGCCCAGGCTCTTGTTGTGGTAAACAGACCAGGCTGCTTTTGCCGAAGCGATCATGGCCTTGGTAGGTGAGCAGCCGTCGTTCACGCAAGTGCCGCCTACCCATCTTTTTTCTATTAATGCTGTTTTTAAACCGGATTCGGCTAATTTTTTGGAAAGAGGAGTTCCGGCTTGTCCGGAACCGATTACTATGGCATCGTAATGTTGCATAGAGGCGGTGTGTTAGTTGGATTGTAAAGTTTGAAAATGCAATTACACCAAATAACAATAAAAGCGTGCCGCCGGAACACGCCTATTCCAATATATTCCGTCAGATTCTAAGAAAAATAAGCCAGGGAATTTTCCTTGTCCACATTGATCTGGCGCACCAGCATGTCCAGGCTTTCAAACTTCTGCTCGGGCCGCAGGTAATGCAGCAGTTCCAGTTTGAGATCTTCGCCGTAGATTTCCTTATCAAAATCAAACAAATTGGCTTCGATCGTGCGCATGGTGCCATCAACAGTTGGCCGGACACCGATGTTAAGCATGCCTTTAAATGTCTCGCCGTTGTAGGTTGCATGAATGACGTACACGCCATTCATCGGAATCAGCTTGTAGGATTCATGCAAATGCACATTTGCGGTCGGGAAGCCGATGGTGCGACCGAGCTGCTTGCCTTTCACAACAGTGCCCGAGAGCGTGTAGGGCCTGCCCAGCAATCCGTTTGCTTCGCCTACATGCCCGGTAACCAATGCTTTGCGGATCCGGGAAGAGCTGATGCCCATATCCTCAATGTCTTCGCGGGGAATCTCTTCCACTTCGAAACCATACGAAGCGCAATTTTCCTTCAAAAACTCAAAACTACCTTCGCGATTTCGCCCGAAACGATGGTCATAACCGATCACGAGTTTTTTCGTGCCGATCTTTTCGACAAGGATCTCTTTGATATATTCGTGGCAGGACAGCTCAGAAAAAGCCCTCGTGAAGGGAATGATCAGCAAATGGTGAATGCCGAGTTCGGAGAACAGCCCGATTTTCTCGTCAATGGTCGAAAGGAGTTGCAAACCCTGGCTGTCTTCGGATACAACCATACGCGGATGTGGCCAGAAAGTTAGCACAACGGTTTCACCGCCAGACTGTTCACTGATTTCCCGGAGCCGGGAAAGTATTTTTTTATGTCCAAGATGCACGCCGTCGAAAGTGCCGCTTGTTACGACGCCATATTCCAGTTTTTCGAAGGAATCCAGGCTGTGATAAATATTCATTCGTCCACTTCTAACTTCAATTCAAGTCTTTTCTGATGAATGAAATCGGTGAGATTCCACGCATCCTTCAATTCAAACGCCCCGATCCGGGTCCTGCATAACACGCTCATGTAAGCGCCACTGCCGACCATCTGGCCGAAATCGCGAACCATACTGCGAATATAAGTACCTTTTGAACAAATGATCCTAAAATCGACCGACGGAAAATGTGTAGTATCTATTTCGAAAAGGGAAATCTCAACATTGCGCTTTTTGATCTCAACTTCTTCACCACGGCGCGCCTTTTTGTAAAGCCGCTCGCCGTCCACGCGCAATGCCGAGTAAATGGGCGGCGTTTGCGCAATGTTGCCTGTTAATGCCAGCCGGGCGGTTTCCATGATCTCGGCAGTGATGTGATCGGTAGGGAATTCCGCATCAAATTCAGTTTCCAGGTCAATAGAGGGAGTTGTTTTGCCCAGCACCAATGTGCCGGTGTATTCTTTTTCCTGCGCCTGATAAGTGTCGATCTGTTTGGTTTTTTTTCCTGTGCACAAAATAAGCAGACCCGTAGCAAGCGGATCTAATGTGCCTGCGTGGCCGATTTTCTTGAATTTGCAAGCCCTTTTGAGCTTGTTGGCCACGTCAAATGAGGTCCAGGTTAAAGGCTTGTCAATGAGAATGACTTCGCCTTCGTCCGGTATGTTATTGTCGTTATTCAAATGTGGAATGTCTATAAAATGAAGCGCTTAGACAACGTCCAGCTTGTAGCCCGAAGCAAGCAATCCCAAAAGGATCAGCCCGAGAATGATGCGGTAATAGCCGAAAACTTTGAAACCGTATTTGGTCAAAAAGCTGATAAAGAACTTAATAGCCAGCATGGCAACCACAAATGCAACCGCATTTCCGATCAAAAGCACCTTAATGTCTTCAGCCTGGATCGTATCATAGGTTTTAAGCAATTTATAACCGCCGGCTGCGGCCATAGTTGGCACTGCCAGAAAGAAGCTAAACTCAGCTGCCTGCTTGCGGGACAGTCCCTGCAACATGCCGCCGATAATCGTCGAAGCAGATCTTGAAACCCCCGGGATCATGGCTATGCATTGAAAAAAACCGATTTTGAGCGCGTCGAAATAGGAAATCTCTCTTTCTCGGGTGTTGTCATTCGCAATGCGGTCGATAAATATCAGGATAATCCCGCCTACGAGCAGTGAAACGGCCACCACGACCACATTTTCCAGCATGGCGTCAATGAAATCGTTCAGTAAAAAACCAATGACGGCAGCGGGCAGAAACGCGACGAATAATTTAAAATAGAAATCTGTGGTTTGGAAAAAACGCTTCCAGTAAAGGACGAGAACGGATAATATCGCACCAAACTGGATATTAACCGTGAACATTTTGGTGAATTCCA
The DNA here is from genome assembly GCF_021502655.1 of Dyadobacter sp. CY347. Classification (GTDB taxonomy): domain Bacteria; phylum Bacteroidota; class Bacteroidia; order Cytophagales; family Spirosomataceae; genus Dyadobacter. Next base: position 65,065 of record NZ_JAKFFT010000009.1, on the reverse strand, counting down.
GATGACTGATCCCCATGAATGAGGAGGCGATGATCATATGGCCGGTAGATGAAACGGGCAAAAACTCGGTAATCCCTTCAATAATTGCTAATATAATGGCTTGCCAAATACTCATGGATTACGGGGTTTACGTAAAATCGCCCAAAACTCTATGATGAAACCGCTAATGGTCACCAGCGGGCCTAATGTCAGTCCCAGAAAGCCGAAACCGAATTCCGTGCTGTCAAATGTCATGATCAGGAATCCGGCCAGGATCAGTGCAATGCCGATTAACATCGTGGTGTAGTTCGATGTCGAAAATGGAAGTTCGTTTTTTGTGTTGCTCATCATTTTTGAGATTTACTATGATCTGAACGGTAATATTTTTTCGAAAATGACCTTAATAAAGGTCATCCAATGCCATCCGCAAATAGCGTGTAAGCGACTGGTAAGTGCTCGCGATGCCGATCAAAATGCCAAGAACCAGGACAGATCCTACCAAAATCGTGATCTTGTCATATTCCTGCAGCATGCCTAATCCTTCAACATTCCGAACCGCAAGTTGTTGCAGGCCGACCAATAATGCTCCCGCCAGAACGCCGCCGATAAGCCCCTGAATGGCGCCGCGCATAACATAAGGACGTTGAATAAAACCGTTTGTCGCTCCCACAAGCTGCATGCTGCGGATCAGGAAACGCTGAGAATAAATGGCGAGCCGGATCGTGTTGTTGACTAGCAGGACAATGATGATCAGCATGACTAAGGCGAAGCTGGCCAGCACGACGTAGATTTTGGTGACGTTACGGTTAATGTTATCTGCCAGATCTTCCTGATACACAACCTCGTAAACGCCTTTAATCGTTTCCAGGTCTTTCTTGATCGCTTGTAATTTAGCTTCTTCGAAATAATCTTCCTGGATTTTTACGCGGTAACTGTCGCGCAACGGATTTTCTCCCAAAAAAGTAACAAAATCCTCTTTCGTGCCTTCGATAAATTCTTTGGCAGCCTCTTCCTTCGAAACGAATGTGATGGCCTTAACTTCCGTGGAAGTGAGTACGAAAGGTTTTGCCTGGATAACTTTTAGTATAGAATCCTGGCCCGCTTTGGTTTCTTCTTTATTTAAAAATACGCGGACCTCAATGTTTTCACGGATGATGGAAACCAGTTTTTTGGATTGGATCACAAGCAGCCCGCAAAAACCGATCAGGAACAATGCAGCCGTGAGGCTCATTACAATCATTGCATTGGGATAACTTCCAATCTTCTTTTTTTTAGGCATAAGAGCGTAAGGTTTCGCTTAGCGGTTGGTTCAAACTTTGGTATGAACGAGGGCAAAAATAAGCATTATAATGGCATATGGACGGAAACGGCCGTTTTGTTAACTATTTTTAACTTTAACAAAACAATGCAAACTAATTTCTGCGGCCCATTTCATCGCGGATACTTGCGGCTTTCTCGTAGTCTTCTTTGGAGAGGGCGTCATCAAGCATGCGCTGTAACTCGTCAAATGTAAGGTCACGCAGCTGGTCTTTGGACGAGCCGGTGGTTCTTAATGTTTCTTTCACTCCATCTTCCTCATCCTCTTCGTCTTCGGTGAGGGAGCTTGAAACGATTCCTGCTTCGGAAAGAATGGCTTCATATGTAAAGATCGGAATGTCAAATCGCAGGCCGATAGCGATGGCGTCAGAAGGGCGCGCGTCGATTTCCACCTCCCGGAGATTGTCTGTGCAGACGATCTTGGCATAAAAAATGCCCTCTTTGAGGTCCGAAATGACGATTTCTTTTAATGTATAGTTCATTCCATCCGCAAACGATTTGAAGAGATCGTGCGTCATCGGACGGTTTGGGACAATGTTTTCAATTTGAACGGCAATGGCCTGTGCTTCGAACACACCAATAATGATGGGCAGGCGGCGGTTACCCAGCTCTTCGCCGAGAACCAGTGCGAAGGAACCAGCCTGTGATTGGCTTGGAGACAGCCCGAGAATTTCTAACTTGATTTTTTTCACGTTTAAACTAAATGCGCAAGTTTGGTTAACAGTTGTGGTGAATATGCCTGAAAATGTATTCGAAGTTGCAAAAATAATTAACCCGTACTGCATAAAAAAATGAAGTACGGGTTAAGAAGATGCTCATTGACAGCCGGATGGGAATAAAGCGGCTTAATTATCTGATTTTTAAGCTATTTTTCCAGATATGCTCTCAGGTATTTATTACAATTAATTTCAATATGGCCCGAAATCGCATATTTTACAGATTTTTGGCTGCTTCCGTCAGCTTTGGCAGGATTTCGAAAACATCACCGACGATTCCGTAATCTGCTGCCTTGAAGAACGGCGCTTCGGGATCTTTATTGATCACCACAATGCATTTGGAACCATTCACGCCGGCCAGATGCTGGATCGCGCCGGAAATCCCGCAAGCGATATACAGGTTCGGCGCAACTTTGATCCCGGTTTGGCCGATGTGCTCATGATGCGGACGCCAGTCGAGGTCTGACACGGGTTTGGAACATCCGGTTGCTGCACCCAGCGCCCTGGCCAGATCAACCAGCGGCTGCCAATGTTCGGGTCCTTTCATTCCACGACCGCCTGAGACGATAATTCGTGCTTCGGTAAGCGATAGTTCCGAACTCGCTTTTTCAACATTCACAACGGAAGCCTGAAAATCAGCGTCGCGCAATTGCGGGGAGAATGTTTCCACAACCGCATTTGCAGAAGCCACATCATCCTCATTGATCTCGATGACATTCTTTTTGATCACCAGGATTTTTATATCCGATTTCAGTTCAGTCGTGGCAAATGCTTTTCCTGTGAAAATCCCGCGGGTTACTTTAAATGAACCGTTGATCTCAGGCAAAGCGGTGACATTGGAAACAACACCTGCTTTCAATTTTGCAGCTGCACGGGCAGCCATGGCGTCGCCGAGGCCGGATTTAGAAAGAATAATGATCTTACTGCCTTCCTGTTCAGCGGCCTGCGCTAACGCGTCCGCATATGCGAGACTGTTTTCATGTGATAATTTGTCATCAGCAGCATGCAGTACTTTGGAAGCGCCATAATTTCCGGCAATTTCCAATGCAGTCGCATCCGCTCTTCCGATGGCCAGAACCACCGCCTTATCACCTGTTTTTTCTGCCACTTTTGCGCCGTAAGCCACTGCTTCGAGCGATGTTTTTTTGATGGAACCGTTATCCAGTTCTACATATATAAGGACTGACATTTTCTCTCAGTTTTAATTTTATAATGGATTCAAAAAGATCACAGCACTTTTGCTTCTGTTTGCAAAAGCCGGATCAATGTTGCGGCCTCGCTGGCCGGGATCATTTTGCAGGCACCTTTTGGGGCAGGCAGGAAGTATTTTTCCGGCACGGTCAATTCGTCTACGGAAACAGGTTCAACCACGGTTAATGGCTTGGTACGGGCCGTCATAATGCCACGCATATTCGGTATCTTCCATTCTGCAATCGGCTCCTGGCATCCCAGGACAAGCGGCAAAGGTGCTTTCAGGATTTCTTTTCCACCATCAATCTCGCGGCTGATCGTGGCCGAACCGTCGGCAATGTCGAGTTTCATCACGGGAGAGTAAGAGGCAATTCCCAGCATTTCAGCGACCAGACCATGCACAACGCCACTGTTATAATCAATCGATTCGCGGCCCATTAGTATAAGATCGTAGTTGTTCTGTTTCGCCACATTTGCGATCTGAACGGCCACAAAGTAGGAATCGAGGGGATCGGCATTTACGCGGATCGCGTCGTCGGCACCGATGGCGAGCGCCTTGCGGATCTGTGGATCGGCTTCGGCTTCACCCACATGCAGCACGGTTAATGTTCCTCCGGTTTGGTCCTTTAATTCAACGCCTCTGGCCAGCGCGTAGTCGTCATAAGGGCCGATGATATATTGGACGCCGTTTTTATTAAGTCTGGTGTCGTTGTCCGTAAATGTTATCTTAGCGGTTGTATCGGGCACATTGGATATACAAACGAGTATTTTCATGAGCTTTTATTTAAAATTATTGCTTGTTATGAACATAACTTTGTCCGGGCAAATTAAGGGAAATCTTAAATAGTATGCAAGCATAATAATCCATAATGAACACCACTTTACTCAACAATCTGATCAGCTTTTATGAGGAAGATCCGGGCGATCCTTTTAATGTTTATGCCCTTGCGATCGAGTATGCCAAGTTTGATCCGGCAAAAGCTGCGCACTTTTTTGACATCCTTTTAAACGAACATCCGCTTTATCTGGCCACTTACTATCACGCTGGTTCATTTTTTGCTGCTAATGAAGAAGTGGAAAAGGCTGAGGAAATTTATTGCAAAGGGGTGGCCCTGGCGCTTTTACAGAAAAATACCAGGACACACCAGGAGCTTGTAAGGGCTTATAACAACTTTCTGGACGAATTGGACGACTAACTCATTGGTGCAAAAATTTGCTGATTGCCGCAAAATGCCGTACCTTTCATGATTAGTAAGAGTACTACAATCCAGACTGCTTTCGGTAATTACTTCCTCTGCTCAGTTTAGTTTGATTTTTAAGGAGTTCCCTGGTTGACGGGATAGAAAAAATTATTCATTTAATATTATGGAAAAGGAATTATTTATTCCACTTGTGGTAAAGTGGGCACAGGCGCATGGGTTCAAGGATATCCAGGCCAATATGGAAGGATTTGAAACACCGAAGTCCTACGAACGGGCCGCTGATAATGCCAAATTTACCCCCGATGTGACAGGCGTAAATATGTTCAACAGGCACTATCTGGAAGTTTCAATGAAAACAGACCAGCTTCGGGGAAGTATCTCGAAATGGAAGTTGCTCAGCGAACTTGCAGGCATGAAAGGTGCTAAATTATATCTGATGGCGCCAAGAGGACATGTCAGGTTCACACGCGAAATTATAGATCAGTACAACATTCCGGCGGAAGTTGTGAAGATCGATTAAAATGAAAAAGGGATTGTTAGCGCTAACAATCCCTTTTTCGTTTCTATGCCTGCGGGTATTTCCATTCTCCACAGTATTCCCGGCTCAGCAGCTTGTTCGCTTCCGGATCTCCTTCAATCGTTTCCTTTTCTCCATCCCAGATAATGCTTCTGCCTAGTTTGAGCGACAGCATTCCCAGCAGCGCCACATTCGTTGAACGTTGTCCAATCTCAATTTCGCAGATCGGCGGCTTGTTTGTTTTGATCGATTCGATGAAGTTTGCCCAAAGTTCCTTAATATTCTGATCGTCCGGCTTGTTGAGCTTTGCATCCTCGTGAATGATCGGTTTCTTTGGATCTGTCGGGTAAAATGTCCAGCCATCCAGCCAGCCCATGTGGAATGTGCCTTCCGTTCCATAGAAATAAACGCCTACTGCCTGTTGCGGATGCGTTTTCTCTGCATTGTTTGCAGCGAAATTCCGGTGTTCCCATTCCAGTGTAAAACCGTCAAAATCGTAAATAGCAACCTGATGGTCCGGCGCGTCCGTGCTATCCTGGCGGATGGCCCGGCCACCGGTTGAGTAAATTTTCTTCGGATATTTTTGTTCCGACCACCACAGCACCTGGTCGAGCCAGTGAATGCCCCAGTCGCCTAATGTTCCGTTGGCAAAATTGAGATAATTCCTGAACCCTCTCGGATGCATGGTTTTGTTATACGGCAGCAACTGCGCGGGACCGCAGTAAAAATCCCAGTCGAGTCCCTGCGGCGGTTCCGAATCAGGCGTTTTCTGTCCCGGGCCGCCGCCATAATGTACAAATGCACGCGCCATGCCGATTTTCCCTGCTTTACCCGATTTCAAAAACTCCATCCCCGAAACATTATGCGGAGAAACGCGCCTGTGCGTGCCCACCTGCACGATTTTTCCATGCTTACGCGTCGCATTCACCATGGCCCGGCCTTCCTTGATCGTATGTGAAATGGGTTTCTCAACATACACATGCGCTCCTGATTCAATTGCCGCAATGCAGCACAGTGCATGCCAGTGGTCCGGTGTTGCAACGATCACCACTTCCGGTTTTTCCTTGGCCAGAAGCTCGCGGTAATCCTTGTAGATCTTTGGTTTGTCCGGTGTTAGTTTAGACATTTCTGCGGCGCAGACTTTCAGTTGGTTATCGTCCACGTCACACAGCGCAACCAGTTTGTTTTCGCCTGATTGCAGTGCGCAGCGCAATATATTGGTTCCCCACCAGCCCGTTCCGATCAATGCCGTGCGATACGGGGCAGCGCGGCTTAGGGCGCTTAGGAGTGGGAGTGATGAGAAGGCGGCACTCGAAAGTGCCGCACCCGATAGTGCCGACTTTTCTATAAATGTTCTACGATCCATATGAATGCTTTAAAACTATTTTTTGGTCAGTTTTTCGATGAGCCAGTTGTTCATAATGTCCTTTTCCTCCTGGTAAGTCCAGTGTCCGGTATCCAGATATAATTTCAGCTCTTTTGATGCAGTGGTTACATTATAGGCCGCGTACATGGAAGTAGGCGGGCAGGTTTCATCGTTATATCCCCAAATGTAAAATCCGGGGACCTTCACCCTTCTGGCAAAATTAACCACGTCATAGTAGGCTACTGTATTCACTTTTTCTTTCGTATTATTCCATTTCACACCGTTCTTATCAAAGTAATGTGGCCATCCGCCCGCGCGTCCGTGCAGGTAACCTGTTACATCGCTCAATGCGGGATAAAATGCGCCCAGCCATTTAACGCGCGGATCAAGACCTGCTGTGATGATGGATAATGCGCCGCCCTGGCTTCCGCCGGTTACTGCCAGGTTAGTCCCGTCGTATTGTGGCAGGCTGGTCAGGAAATCGTTGGCGCGTACGCAGCCTAGGTAAACCCTTTTGTAATAAAATTTATCACGATCATCCATGTTATAGGCTGGGTATCCGTTCAGAAGACCCTGGCCCATGTCCAGATATACCGAAGGATCCATGATGACCGAAACCCCGTGAATGCCGATTTCCAATGTAATAATGTCATTTTCGGCAGTGGCCACATCGCCATAGTAAGCACGGACACCCGCGCCCGGAACACGCAGTAACGCAGGGTATTTTCCTTCTTTTTTGGGAATGCTCAAAATGCCGTAAACGCGGACGCCTTTACGGTTATTTTGCAGGTTCAAATGATACACATTTACCTTTTCGGTGCAACGTTCGGGCAGGAGCGTCATTTTGGCGTCCATCGGAACGGCGGCCAGTTCCTGTTTTGCAGCAGCCCAGAATGTATCGAAATCCTGCGGGTTAGCCACTGTCGGTTCAATTTTTTGTGGTTCAAATCCGGCTGTTGCCAGTCCGCGATATTCGTTGCCATCCACGGTTACCCAGGCAATACATCTTAAAAAACCAGGCGTTTTGAGCGTTCCGCCGTCAATAGTGAGCTTTCCGTCGGCAGCGGTTTTGGTTTCCTTAATGGTCGGTTCCAGTTTTTCCAGGCCGATCTCGTAACGTACAGAGGCATTTTTTACCAGATTTCCATTTCTCATCACGGTTACCTGAAACTGCACTTTATCACCGGTTTTATAAGTCCAGTCATCCCGGTCCAGGGTAACAATTACTTCCACGGGTCGCCTTACGGGCTGCGCGAAGGCGGTTAATAATGAAAGCCAGAAAAGCACGGCTATTGGTAAAAAACGATTTTTCATAAGGGGACAGATTTCGTGAGTTGAATTAAAATGATCTCAGCTTGTAACGTAAAAGTGTCATTGCACCGGAATCTTTATCAAAAACAGGATAATTTTTGTGAATTGAAGTAATTTGCTTTCAATTAGCAGCGGCCGTTGCGGCCTAATAAGGATTTAAAAAGACGGATTTTGATCAGGATTAATAAATATATCAGCGAAACAGGTTTTTGTTCAAGGCGCGAGGCAGACAAGCTTGTGGAACAGGGCCGTGTGGTGCTGAATGGCAAAACAGCCGTTCTGGGTGATAAGGCTTCGGCTGACGATGAAGTTAAAATTGACGGTAAGTTATTGAAAGTCAGGAAAGCTTCGGTTTACATTGCATTCAACAAACCGGTTGGCATAACCTGCACGACGGAGCGCGATGTGAAAGGAAATATCATCGATTACATCCGCCACCCAGAACGCATTTTCCCGATCGGCAGGTTGGACAAACCCTCCGAAGGCCTTATTTTCCTGACCAGCGACGGCGATATTGTAAACAAGATATTACGGGCTGGAAATAACCACGAAAAGGAATACGTGGTAACGGTCGATAAACAAGTCACTCCTGAATTTATAAGCAAAATGGCTTCGGGCGTTCCTATTTTGGGCACCATTACCAAGAAGTGTTTTGTCAAAAAAGAAGGCAGCCACGTTTTTACGATTATCCTTACCCAAGGCCTGAATCGGCAGATCCGGCGCATGTGCGAATATCTTGGTTATCGCGTGACGAAGCTGAAACGCGTCAGGATCATGAATGTTACCCTGGCCGATTTGCCCACGGGAAAATGGCGCAACCTGACGGCCGGGGAAATGCAGACGATCAATGCGGCTGTCGAAAGTTCTGTGAAAACGGAGGAAGGTTCGTATTTGGCAGGCTGGGAGGAATAGCAAATGATTTGATGAATATGATTTGAACAGAAAAACAAATATTTGCCTGATTTGTCTAAATTTATAATGAAATAGTAAAATAACTACCCAGCGCGGATCTGCATGAAAACTTGGTTTCTACTTTTAGTGGCGCTTTTTTGTGCAAATTCAGTAAGCGGGCAGCTTAACGACATTTATCGCGTAAAAAACGGCTCTGACGTCTCAAAAGTGATCCCGTTTGCTGAACGTTATCAATTCGACAAATTCCTGGACGGCCAGGTGCTGTTCCGCAGCGGCAAAATTTCCAAGGCTAAAATGAATTACAGCCTGGTCCACGGTGAAGTGTTGTTTGTTGATGCTAAAAAAGATACAATGCTCTTCAACGATCATGCATTCATCAGCAAAATTTTCGTAGGCGACAACTTATATTTTTATACTAAGGGTCACGGTCATGTGCATGCAATCGAAGATTATGATGGTGTCAAATTGGGGAAAAAACAATTTCTGGTGAGAATGGGCAATGAGAAATATGCTTCCTATGATCAGTATTCGGCAACTTCCGCCATTTCCAGTTATTCTTCATTTGTGAATCAAAATGGCAATTTACAGGGCTTGGAAAGCAATGTTAAGGTTGTTTTAAAGCGCAGGTCTATTCTTTTTCTGATTGATAAAAATGAGCGGATCACGTTTGCAACCCGGGCTAACTTTCTGAAAATCTATCCCAAATACAAAAAAAAGCTCAACGAGTATTTACGGGTGAACGAGACAAACTTCGAAAAAGAAGAAGATCTGAAAAGAGTGCTGGAATTTGCCAGCCATCTTGAATAGACCCTAAATTCTGGGTGAAACAAGACGTATAATGGGGATCGGAGCCTTTGGAATGATTTTTTAGGTTTTCAACAAAACTTATTCTCTATGAAGGAAAACGTCTCCAAGATCCTTATTTGGGTACTATTGATCATTGCAATTCCGGCCGGCTTATACTTCGGCAAAACTTTTCTGGCGCCGCTTGTCATTGGCGCCGTCTTGTCCATGATGCTGATTCCGGTTATGGATTGGCTGATGTCGAAACGCTTGTCGAAAGGCTGGGCTGTTGCGGGAAGCACGGTAACACTGATGCTTTTCCTGGTTTTTCTGGGATCGCTGATTACCATTCAGGTCAAAATGATTTCCAAGGACTGGCCGGAAATTGAAAAGAAATCAGTTCAGTATCTGGAAGACGGACAGAAATTCATAGAAGAAAAGACAGGCCTGGATCCTGACGAACAGCTTGCACAAGCAAAAACGATGGTTTCCAAACTCGGAAGCGGAAGCCCGGCAGCGATTGGCTCGGTAGGAGGGGCCATTGCCAATGTGATCCTGATCATCGTTTATGTAGTGCTGCTGCTTTCGCAACGGGAGCGTTTTAAGGAATTCATATTACTTAATTTTCCCAAACAGGACCATTTGCGCGTGCGGAAAGCATTGAAAGACATTCGCAAGACTTCCGGTGGGTATTTCTACGGCATGCTAAAAGCGATGATCATCCTCGCCATTCTTTATGGCACCGGGTTTATGATCGGCGGCGTTAAATATGCATTTCTGCTGGCGCTTATAGCGGCCGTTTTTTCATTCATTCCTTATGTAGGCAATGCCATTGGCGGCGGGTTGGCGGCTTTGCTGGCATTGGTTTCCGGCGGACCGTCCAGCGTGTTGGTCGTGGTTATTGTTATGTTTGCCGCGCAAATGATCGATAACTACATTACCCAGCCTTACGTAGTGGGCAAGGAAGTAGATCTGAACCCGTTTATGACGATCACATCGGTCGTCGCGTTTGGGGTGCTGTGGGGCGTTGCCGGAGCCATTATCGCTATTCCTATTACAGGAATTTTGCGGGTGACATTTCAATATCTCCCCAACACAAAATCACTGGCTTTCCTCATGGGAAATGAAAAGCCAGTGATGGATCTGGAAGGGGTCAAACATCAGGTAGACGAACGAAACAGCGCTTAGGCAGACTGCGTTTTGTCCGGTCAACCCTTACATTAAAATATTATTGACAGCTTTGACAGGCGCGGGAATGTTGTCTTCATTCAGCATTTCACGAAGATCAATTTCAATGGTGCGGCAGATGGCCGTCATCGGAATGTCGTTGATTGCATTTTCGAAAGGGTTTTCGCTCGTATCGCCCACAACTTCCATGGTGTAAAATACCCAGGCAATGATGATGTAGCTCGGGATCGCAAGCCATACCAGATTTTCGCCCAGCTTTGAAAATTCACCGATGAGGCCAAACGGCAGAATGGCCAGGAAAAGCCAGATAAAAACTTTGGAAAAAAAGGCATACTGACGTGGAAAAGGGAAATTCTTGATCCTTTCAGCTGCGCCCTGCTGATTGTAAAATTCCTGTATCACATTCATCATATGAAAGTAAAACAGCTCGTTGATCGCGCCTTTACGGAAGACTTCATCCAGCAGTTTTGCCTGGGCTTTCAGGATATGTGTTGCAGGGTTCTTTTTGGACAGGTAATAGGCAGCTTCATCGGCAGACAAAAGGTCATTTAATGTATGTAAAAGTGGAAATTCATCCGGATCGCGCTGATCCGCAACCACGTGGTGTGCTATGGAATGCTTATCGTCCCAGACACTTTTCGCGCGCAGCTGTAACCGTACGGCATTGATGTAAGCAATGTGCCTGTGAACGAGCTTTGTGCTGATCTCTTTCTCATTATGCTCAGGATCATTGGGTAAGGGCTGAATGTAAGTGGCAGCAAATGTTCCCCAGCTCCGGCTGGCATTCACGATAGCGCCCCAGATGCGCCTGGCTTCCCAGAGCCTTTCATAGGAAGAGTTGTTTTTAAATCCCACATAAAATGCGACGGCCGTACCAATCAGCCCAATCGGGACGAATGATATGCCGAGCGCAACGCCGGAAATGTAACTCAATGTGCAGAGTAATGTGGCATAAGCAAAAAAGATCAGGATCGGCCTCCATGCGAAGGACATAACGATCCCCAGTTTGATTTCTCGGGCAGTATACATTCAGTTTTAATAGAAAAAGGTGTAGTTAACAAGCAACAAGATTTCGATTTAGAATCAAAACCTGGGGATTCAAATCTGTGAAACGGATAATTTTAAACATTAAGCTTCCGAAACCGGAAGTGGAAAAATTTACTGCTCCAATGCGAAAGCAACAAACTGGTTGCCCTTCTTCGTCCCGAGCTTAGTGCCGCCGCACGCTATCACCACAAACTGTTTACCGTTAACGGCGTAAGTGGAAGGTGTGGCAAAGCCCGCGGCCGGCAGCATGGTTTCCCAAAGCAGCTTTCCATTTTTCTTATCAAACACCCTGAATTTCCCGTCTTTGGTTGCGGCGATGAAAAGCAGCCCACTCGCTGTGACCACCGGTCCGCCGTAGTTTTCTGTGCCCGTGGTAGGATAACCCTGTTTTTTCAGCGATTCCACTTCGCCGAAAGGAATGCGCCAAAGGAATTCCCCGGTGTTGAGGTTAATGGCATTCAATGTTCCCCACGGCGGTGAAATGGCGGGAAGGCCATTGGCGTCGAGAAATTTGTTGTAACCCGTGCTTTGGTAAGGTAAATAAACCTTTTTAGAAGCAGTAGCAACGGAGGCGGCTTCCACTTTCTCATCCCCGAATAAAAATGCAACCAGCGCCTGCTTTTCGTCGACCGAAAGCATGGTGAAGCCCGGCATCATTCCTTTTCCGGAAGTGATGATCTGGCTTACAAATGCGCGGTCGCGGCGGGCACCAATGTTCACCAGCGAGGGATAGCCGCTTTTGGCATTGCCTTTGCGCTGCGGCCCGTGGCAGGTGACGCAATTGGTGGTGTACACTTGCTCTCCCGGACTAAGGTTGGATATGTCGCTGGCTTTCGGCGTGTCTTTCATGGTGAGGATCCAGGCCATCTCGTTGCTGTTGACATACATGATGCCGTCCTTGGGATCAGCCGCCGCGCCGCCCCATTCCGCGCCGCCGTCAAAGCCGGGCAAGATGATCGTTCCTTCTTTGCTGGGTGCTGCGAACAATGCTTTTTTGTAACGCTTGAATTTGATGATCAGCGAATCTCGGTCGGGTGCATAAGGGCTAATGTCTTTCTCTGTCAATGTATAAGCTTGCCTGGCGTAGGAAGCTGGTTTGGTAGGAACAGGCTGTGTTGGCCACGGGAATTCGCCTGGTAATGCCTCTTTGGGCGCCGTAACTTCCCGGATCGGAAACAATGGTTTCCCTGTAACACGGTCGAAAATAAACACATAACCCTGCTTACTGACTTGTGCTACGGCATCAATTTTTATGGGCTGGCCGTCGGGGCCTTTCTGGGTTACGGTGATGAGGTTCGGAGGCGCGGGCAGGTCGCGGTCCCACATATCGTGGTGCATGGTTTGGTAATGCCATAAGCGCTTGCCGGTTCTTGCGTCGAGTGCGAGGAGGCAGTTTGCAAACAGGTTTGCGCCTTTTCTTTTCCCGCCATAAAAATCATATCCGGCCGAGCCCGTGGGCACATACAGGATCCCGCGTTCGCGGTCGATGGCCGTTCCGGCCCAGTTGTTGGCGGCTCCAGTGAATGTATTTTTGTAAGCATCCGGCGGGAATGTTTCGTAGCCAAATTCTCCCGGATAGGGGATCGTGTGAAATGTCCAGGCCAGTTTTCCGGTCCGCACATTAAAGGCGCGCAAATCGCCCGGTGCAGCGTCCGAATCTTCTGAGAGGCGGATAGGCATCACGATCAGATCTTCGAATATGGTCCCGGGGGTGTTTGAAACCATGTATTTGTCTTTTGCAGCATCGGGTAAGCCCACGCGCAAGTCTATTTTTCCTTTGTCTCCAAATGTTTCAATCGGCTTTCCTGTCTTCGCATCCAGCGCGTACAGGAATGATCCCATGGCGTGCATAATGCGCTTGTCTTCGCCATCGCTCCAATACGTGAGGCCACGGCTCGTGTTGGAACCGTTATTTGATTTATCCCCAAAAATCCAGATCTGCCTGCCCGTTGCAGCATCCAGTGCAAATGCCTGGACCATGTTGGTAACCCCATACAAAACGCCATCAACAACGATCGGATTTACCTGCGTTTGCCCGGAGTCTGGCATGGAGTAAGTCCAGGCCACTTTCAGTTTTGAAACATTCTGGCGATTGATTTGTGTGAGCGCAGAATAATGGTTGCGGTCTGGTCCGCCCAGATATTCCGGCCATTCGGTGCTTTGGGCAGGTTTTATTTCAAAATCTTGCTTTTGCGTGGCCACCAGGAATAGTGCTGACGCAGCAATGCAAATTGAAAGGGGTTTTAACATATGAGGGATTTCTTCCGGTACATTTTTGTAACCCCTATAAAATGCTGTCCGGGTGTATTTTCTACTTAAAGCCGTAACTTTGCGAGCTGCTCAACCGCTTGAATGTGCGACAAAACTGTTTAAATTTTTGCAATGATTTCAATTGTTATCTGCTCTGTTAACCCCATCGATCTGGCCATCGTCACTGAAAATATTCGTCAAACCATAGGCATACCGCATGAAGTGATCGGGATGGATAACCGTTTTCAGAAGAAAGGAATTTGTGAGGTTTATAATCAGGGAACGCAACTGGCGCAATACGATATCATTTGTTACATGCACGAAGATGTGCAGATCAGGACAGCAGGCTGGGGGCGAACGGTTATGGATATTTTTTCGAACGATCCCGAAGCTGGTGTCCTGGGTGTGGCCGGTGGCGGTTACAAATCGCTGGCTCCGTCGGGCTGGTACCAGTTTGAATTTCACTCCGAGGAGCGGTCTTATCAGAATCTTTTACAAGGCTTTAAGCTCGATAGCAAAGATGAGATCCATGCATATCACAATCCTAAAAATGAGAAGTTAAGCCGTGTAGTTTGTGTGGACGGGCTCTGGTTATGCACGCGTAAAAGCATTGCGGTTGCTCATCCTTTTGATTCAAAAACACTGACCGGTTTTCACGGTTATGATCTGGATTTCTGCCTGAGCGTTTTTCCCGAGCATAAAATCCTGGTGACGTTTGATATCCTGATGAAACATGCGTCTGAGGGGAATTTTAACAAAGCCTGGTTTGACGAAATCCTCAAATTACACCGGAAATGGAACTGGGCACTTCCGCTCACGACGTCGGACGTTTCCATGCGGGAATTTTATCATACCGAAAAAAGATGCCTGAAAAAGGCGATCGAGGAAATGATCGACTGGGATTATTCCTTTTTCCAGATCCACAAAATGCTCGTGAGCACGAGGCGATCGCGAGTGCGGAAGAAGCTTTTTTTCAAAGCTTACCTGCATTTGGTCAAACTGAAACTGGGTCTTCATCCTCTTTCCCAAAAAAGCTGAAATATTTGGCCCAAAATAATTTAGCCTTTAATCCCCAGATCTGGCGGTAAATGAATGCCCTTTTGCTTGATTTGCGATATTTCTGGATATAATATAAAATGTCAAAATGCCTGCCGATAAGTCGCGCATAACCCATAGAAACCCAGGTATCCAGCCGCCTTTCAAACAGTTCGAGCAACCGGTTCAGAAATTCAGGATTTCGGTTCTTTTTGAATGTTGCACAGTATTTGATCCATTTTAGATCTTTCCGGAGTTTCTTAATGTCCCGGTTCTCGTGATATTTTTTTCTGATCTTCTTTCTCTTGTTCAGGATATCGGTTGAGGTCTTCGGGTGCTGCCGGTAATTCACCAGCGGAATGTCGACATACTGGATTGTCCCAAGATTAACAGCAACATAAGCGATCCAATGATCATGAAAATGCTCTGGGTCGAAGGGAAGAATATCTGCGATGAGGTCGCGTTGAAAGAATAAGCTGTGACCGGAAACGCAGTTGAAAAAATAGAAAACTTCGGGTTCGTTGCCGCTATATAGATTAATAATGTTCGACATTTTCAGGTCCAGCAGTTTTCCGCCATCCTCCATGAATCTGGAATCATGGTAAACCAGCTTGTGCGTTCCGATATTTTCCAGCATGATCTGTATCTTATCAAGATCCCAGGTGTCGTCCTGATCGGATAATGCGATATACTCGCCGCTGCAAAGTGTTATGGCTTTTTCGAAATTCTTTACATATCCAAGATTTACCTCATTCTCGTAAACCTTCAAAAACGGATATTGCTGGTGATAATCCTTTAAGATAGCCCTGGAAGCATCACTGCTGCAATCGTCCACCGCAATGATTTCGAGGTTCGGGTATCGCTGATTAACGAGGGTATCGAGCTGTTCCTTTAAAAACTTTTCCCCATTATAAACGCAAAGTGCGATGGATACGAGTGGAAATGTACCGGGTTGATAAGGAGATTGATTGAGTATCATATATGCGTTAAAGGAACGTTTTTGCCAATGGCCCCCAAATTTTTCTGAGGGTGAAGAAAAATTTACTGGAACCCGATTTTTTCAGCAGTCTCAGCAAATATTTCCTGTCTTTCCATATCGCCTGGCCGTAAGCAATGCTCATAAAAGAGGCATTTCGGTGAAGGCTGAGCTTGTACAACTTGTTAATCAGTTCAGCAGATTTTTCTGAGGCTTTTTCTGCACAAATTTTAAGCCACTCACTTTCTCGTTCGAGTTCAGTGATTTTTTGTTTGGTTGACCTGGCAGAGGTTCGCAATGCCAGCATATCAGTGTTATTTTTCTTATGCTGCCGGTAACGGACCAGACATTTATCTACAAAATCAATGGATCCGTGGCTGGTGGCAATGTAAGCAAGCCATTGGTCATAATGGAAGCGCTCGGGAAATGGAAGCGCATGGGCGAGCAATGTTCTTTTCATGAAAATGCTGTGTCCCGAAACGCAATTGAAATACAAAAAAACCTCAGGCTTGTCGCCGCTGTAAAAAGCAAACTTATCGGAGATTTTAGCGCCCATTGAGTTGCCCGATTCATCCATAAATTCAGAATCGTGGTAAACCAGCAAATGGTTCCTGATCGCGTCCAGTTGTAATTTGAGCTTATCCTCGTGCCAGATATCGTCCTGATCGCAAATGGCGATGAACTCGCCTTCACAAAGTTTAAGCGCTTTCTCGAAATTCTTATTGTATCCCAGGTTCTGGTGGTTGCGATGTATTTTGATGCGTTTATCCCGCTCGGAATAGCTGTTTAGTATACGGAGCGTTTCGTCCTGCGAAAAATCGTCGACGATCACCAGTTCCCAGTCTTGAATGCTTTGGGAGAGAATGGAATCCAACTGTTCTGCCAGAAAATCACTGCCATTGTAGGTGCACAATGCTATCGAAATGAGCGGCTTATTTTCCATCAAATATCGCTGAATTGCTGCATGTCAATCAGTCGCTTGTACAACCCGTCGCGTGCGATGAGTTCCGAATGATTGCCTTGCTCTACAATCTGACCATCCTCTAAAACCACGATCGAATCCGCTTTCTGAATGGTGCTCAGCCTGTGCGCGATCACCAGCGAAGTCCGGTTTTGCATCAGGTTATTCAGTGCTTCCTGCACCAGTTTTTCTGATTCAGTATCCAATGCAGAAGTCGCTTCGTCCAGCAGCATGATCGGCGGGTTTTTCAAAACGGCCCTGGCAATGCATATACGCTGTTTTTGTCCACCCGACAATTTCATTCCGCGGTCTCCGATGTTGCTTTCATAGCCATCCTCGGTTTCCATAATGAAGTCGTGGGCATTGGCCACTTTTGCTGCGGCTTGTACTTTTTCAGGCGTAGCATTGGGGTTACCGAATGCAATGTTGTTATAGATCGTATCATTAAAAAGCATCGATTCCTGGTTAACTACCCCGAACAAAGCCCATAATGATTCCATTTTTACTTGCTTCACATTCCAGTCGTCAATGGTAACACTGCCTTCCTGCGCATCGATAAAGCGCGGGAGCAAGTCCATGAGCGTAGATTTTCCACCGCCCGACGGCCCGACGAGCGCAACGGTTTTGCCTTTTGGGATCGTCAGGTTAATGGATTTGAGGACCGGCCTGGCCTGATAGGCGAAGGAAACGTTTTGTAATGTGAGTGAATGGTTGAATTCTTTCAGGTCAATGGCGTCGGGCGCATCCTGGATTTCCGGTTTTTCATCAATCAGGTCCAAAACCCTTTCGCCCGCCGCTATACCCGCGTGAATGGTGCTGAAAGAGTCCGTTAAGGCTTTGGCGGGACGCATAACCTGTGAAAACAAAGCGATATAAGCAACGAATTTTGAAACGCTCAGGTCCGATTGGTTGTCAAGAATAAGCGAACCACCGTAAAGCACGATGATCGCCACCATCGTGACGCCCAGAAACTCGGAAACGGGTCCGCTCAGCTGCTGGCGGCGTGCCATCTTGCGTCCCAATTCCGAATAGCGGATGTTTTCTGAGTGAAATTTGTCCTTGATACTTTCCGTTGCATTAAATGCTTTGATGATCTTGATCCCGGAGAGCGCTTCGTCCAGATAACTGATCATTAAGCCAAATAAATGCTGTGCTTCTTTCGCCTGCTCTTTTAATCTTTTTACAATTTTTGAAATGATAAAAGCGGAGATCGGAATAACGAGAATGGCAAAGAATGTAAGCTTGGCGGAAGTTGCAAAAAGCATGAAAATGTACGCCAGCAATTGCAGCGGCTCTTTGAAAACAACCTGCAATGTTCCTGTCACCGAGAACTGCACAACCTGTACATCAGAAGCAATTTTTGAAATAATATCCCCCTTACGCTGATTGCTGAAATAGCCTGCGTGCAGGTTCATTACATTGTTAAAAACCGTTTTACGCAGATTAAGCAACGTGTGGATCCGGAGATTTTCCATGACCCGCTGCGAGAAATATTTGAAAATATTAGAGAGTAAAATCGAAGTGACGATCACCGCGCAAACCAGCTGCAATGCGCCGTGCGGGCCGTAAGCGTCGTTGGCTTGTTGTGCGTAATAGTTGAGCAGGCCGGTAATATCCCAGGCCTCTGGTTTAGGAATGACTTCGGCCCCGTCCTTATTATTGTTGAACAGGGTGCTCATCAATGGAGCAAGCAGGGCAAGGTTAAGCGTATTGAATATGACCCCGAGAACTGTGAAAAAGATATAGGGGACTGCAAATTTGGCAATGGGCTGGGCAAATGATAGTAATCGGAAGTATGTTTTCATTATGTGGAAATGGCATATTTAGTATACGCCTGAAAGTAAAACAGCCGAAAATCCTAAAATTTTCGGTTGAGGGTGCAAATTAATGCATATCGCTTTAAATCGCTGACAATAACTATAATTTTACGACCTGCTTGTATTTGAGCATCATTTTAATGTTCTCGATGACGTCATTAATGCCGATGTTGGACTTATGATTTTTCATCTGGGTTTTGAACGCGGTTTTCTTCACAGAAAGTTCGTTCATGTTGCGCAGGAAGTCGAGATAGGCCTGGGCCTTATAGAATTGAAGTGTAATGATGCTGGGGAGCACGTCGCTTAAAATGACCTGCATATGGTACAAGTTCAGGTCGATGCCGTGCAAATGCAGGTGATGCATGTAGTAACGGTTCCTGAAATAGATCCTTTTAACAGAGTAGTTATTTTTATGGCCTTTGGTGCTGGCGGAGACTTCGTGGCGGCAAACCGCATTGTGCTCGTAATAGCATTTCCAACCCAGTCTCCACGCGCGGATCGACATCTCCTGGTCCTCGCCGTAATACGGATTGAACATTTCATTGAAACCATTGATCGCTTTCAGCTTTCTGGTGTCCATTAAGGCAATGGCGCCGGAGAGGTAAAATGTAGGCGTCAATGTGTCGGAATCTTTGAGATAGAAGAAATTGCTTGGCTTTATTTTCCTTCCCAGGATCTTTGGCGAACGCGCAGCATCGAGGATGTTATCGTCTTCCATGCCGATAATGCGTCCCATCACACCGAAAGTATCTTCCAGTTCGAAGTATTTATAAAGCTTTTCAAAATAGCCTTCTTCAAGCGTAACGTCCGTATTGAGCAGGAAAATGAGGTCATTGGTCGCCTTCTGGATCCCAAGGTTACAAGTATGGGAAAAACCTGAGTTCTTTTCTTTCCGGATGATCGTCACATTATTTCCGTAATGTTCTTCCAGATATGCCACCGAGTCGTCGCTGGAAGCGTCGTCAACGATAATGATTTGGACCTGTGTGCCTAACGTATTGAGAATCTTGTAATTATTCTCGAAATATTTTTCGAATAAATGCTTTCCGTTGTAATTCGGAATTACTACCGAGATGCTTTTCATCAATCTTACAATTTAAGTGTAGAGTATATGGTTTACCCGATAGTTGTCTGTTTAGTTATCATCCTTAGTTTCAGATTTACTGACTTCATTAATAAATATTGAACCAGTAACTTGCTTTCAGTAACCTGTTTGACTGGCGGAGAACCGTCCCGCTTTTTTGGCAAACACAAAGAGTCATTAAAGGACCCGGATCCTGCGTTTTATTTTTTCCGAATTTTATAAGGGTGAAGAGGGAATAGTTAATGCGGTTGCTGTTGGAAAAAGGAATTAATCAATTAGCTTTTCCCGGCATTATGCTTAGAGTTAATGTGATTATTATCATTTCGTGTACCTATACACGTATTTTGGTTACTTTGATGCAGGCAAGATATGTTTTTTCCAAGATCATTCATTGATTCCATTGTTTTTATTTTCGCAGTCGAAATATGGTTTTCCACCTTTCAAGCTTTGTTTTATACGACGTTACAAGTTCAAAAATGGTTGGAATCAAATTGCAGGAATTTGTCAAAAAAACATAATCGCCAGTTATTGACCGGTCCAAAGAGCCTCATACTCACCGGTAACTGAGCTGCGATTTGGCTGAAACTATTTTCGATATGTGAAAAAAAATACGCACTTCCTGAGTATCCAACTTTTTATCACTTCTCTTTGTTGCTACCTTAACTCTGCGTTCCGTTGCCAGGGAGCAACTGTCAAGAGAACGTAGGCAGCAGCAAAAAATTTTAAGTGACCGTCCATGAAGATGAATAACCTTGGAACGAACATTATTACCGGCGATCCTGTTCCCGCCACAACGTATAAGCCGGCACGGGGCGTGGCAAGTCTGGTCGAAAGCCATTTCGAGCGCCACCACGAATCCGTACGAAGCCATTATGATCAGGAACTGGCGCCTAAGCCCGACGCCCGGACCATTGAAACCATTATTGATACAACATTCTGGGCCAGCCTGCGCCGCGAAGAAGGCCGTTCACCCAAAGTTTCCATTGCATTCCTCTCTCCGGAAGATGCCGAAAATCCGTTGATTTTTAGCGAAAGGCTCACATTATCAGCCAATACACTCACCAAGCTCGCGCCCGCTGTGGAACGTTCCGGGATCCACCTGGGTGTTTGGATGGAGGGTGGTGAGTTGCGCATATGGGGCACCACGCGGGTGATCCCGGGGCTGTGTTTTGTGCTGGAAGTGGTGGAACCTGGGATGCTCGTTATCAAGCACCGCCGCGTGGATGGCTTCGGGAAGTTTGTTAATGTGGCCGTTTTAAAGGGTGATCAGGTTAAAATTGTGGATGAAAACAGCGGCCGCGCACGGGATTGTCCTTCCGTCATTAACTCCATGATCGGATTTACTTCTTCGAGGCTTTGGAGCGATTCGCTTAATCTGCTGGTTCAGCTGGCAGTTTCCATGCGCGCCCATGAGCGGGGAGGCATCCTGCTCGTTGTGCCAAACGGAAAGGAGGATTGGCGCAAATCCATCATTCACCCGATTACTTATCACGTACAGCCCTCATTTTCTGAGTTGGCGGACCTGAACAGAAAATACATTGAAGACCCAAATCCGATCGGCTGGCAGTCGCAACTGGGCTCGGCTATTAACGGGCTTGCAGGACTGACGGCAGTGGATGGGGCGACGATCATCAATGATAAATACGAGTTGCTGGCATTCGGAGCCAAAATAGGGCGCACCGCGGAAGGTCGGCCGGTGGAGGAAATGCTGGTAACGGAGCCGGTTATAGGGAACGTCGGCCAGGTCATGCACCCGGTGCAGCACGGAGGCACAAGGCACTTGTCGGCAGCACAATTTGTCCACGATCAGCGGGATGCTATTGCGCTGGTTGCTTCTCAGGACGGCCGTTTTACGATTTTCTCCTGGGCACCGTGTGAAGGAAAAGTGCAGGCCCACAGGGTCGACGCACTGCTTTTATAATATCATTCAGGTCAGCCGAACAGTTCGAGCTGGCCTGAGTCTTTCGACCGCCTCGAACGTATTTCCAGCTCGCCGAAATTCGATAGCGAAATGCCCAGTAAGCGCACGGATTTCTCTTCCATATCTACTTTCGCCAGCAGATCTTTTGCAGTTTCAAGGATCGTGTCAAGGTCGTCGATGGGCGAGCCGAATGAATGGTTTCTGGTGATCTGGGTAAAATCGCTGTATTTTACTTTTAATGTAATGGTGCGGCCTTTGAGCTGTTTTTTCTGTAACCGGTTGAATACGGTGACGCCAATTTTGTCAAGCTCTTTGTGCATTTCATCCAATGTGGAAAGGTCATACATAAATGTATCTTCCGCGCCCAGCGACTTGGTTTCCCGTTCCGTCTGCACTTCACGGTTATCAATCCCCCTTACGATCTTGTAAAAGAAATGTCCAGTTTTACCAAAATGTTTGACCAACTCGTTTTCGGTCAGTTTTTTCAGATCAGCGCCTGTAAAAAGCTGTAAGCGCTTCATCTTGTCGGCTGTGACCTTACCAACCCCGAAAAATTTTTCGACCGGCAAAGCATTGATAAACGCCTCCACTTTGGACGGCCCTATGAAGGTCAACCCGTCCGGTTTGTTAATGTCCGACGCGATTTTTGCAACAAATTTATTGACTGAAATCCCCGCAGAGGCCGTTAGGTTCAATTCTGTTGTGATGGCTTTTTTGATCTGTTCTGCAATTTCCAATGCGGAGCCGATGCCCAGTTTGTCTTCTGTCACATCCAGGAATGCCTCATCCAGCGAAAGCGGTTCGATCAGGTCGGTGTAACGTGAAAAAATCTCTCTGATATGCGTGGAAACGGCTTTATAAACCTCAAAACGGGGCCTGACGAATATTATGCCCGGGCAAAGCTGTATCGCTTTTCGCGAAGACATTGCCGACCTTACCCCAAATTTCCTGGCTTCGTAACTCGCCGTAGCCACCACGCCGCGACCGGTAGGAGAGCCCCCGACGGCAAGCGGCTTGCCCCTATATTCAGGAAAATCGCGCTGCTCTACGGACGCGTAGAACGCATCCATGTCGATATGGATGATCTTGCGCACCGGTGTAACAGAAGGCTCCGACATGATCAGATTGGCAGGTATGATTTTAGGTTAAACAAATTAAATAACTAAGAATTCGCATCACTTGTTGGTTTTTTTACGTAAGTACACATTAACCGGTGTTGTTTTTAGAATAAACTAATTTTTCAACTCAATCTGTTTCCCGGAATTTCCCTGATGCGATACGCTTTACTTAAATTAAAATACGTTCTTACCGGCCTGCTGATTGCATTACTTCTAACCCAAAGCGCTTACGTACGCGCGCAGGAAAGATGCAATACGATGGATCTTCTCAATCTGCGTTTTACCAGGCAGCCGGCACTCAAAATCATGTTTGACCAGCGCGAGCTGCGGCTCAAACAAGCGATCCGGCAACGGAACATTACAGGCAAATCTTCAAGAACCAATGCCAATGTTACAATTCCTGTGGTTTTCCATGTAGTTTCCAACAGGCAGTCACTCATTACCGATGCGCAGATCCTGGCGCAGCTCGACACTATCAATGCAGATTATGCGGGTGTAAATGGAAGCGCCAGCAAGGTTCCTGCCCATTTCCGATCGTTGTTCGGGCAATCGGGCATCCAGTTTTGCCTCGCGCAACGCACACCGGACGAAACGCCTACAACCGGAATCGAGCGTTACAACACTTCCCGCGCAAATTTTGATTATACCACCAATCTGGTAAAGCATGCCGAAACTGGTGGTGCGGATGCCTGGGATACAGATCGTTACCTCAATATCTGGGTTTGTGATCTGTCGGGCGGCACATTGGGATATGCAACATTCCCGGACGATGGCGTGCCTGATGAACAAGGCGTGGTGGTAGATTTTGGCAGCTTACCGGGCGGAAATGTTGCAGGATATAATGCAGGAAAAACCCTTACACACGAGCTGGGACATTTTTTTAATCTGTACCATATCTGGGGCGACGATAATGGCGGGTGCAACGGAACCGACGAAGTGGAGGATACGCCTAACCAGGGTAACAGCACCGGCACATGTCCAACCGGCATCCGGACGGATAACTGCACACAGACCGCTCCGGGCATCATGTATCAAAATTACATGGACTATACTTCCGACAATTGCCTCATTATGTTTACAAAAGGGCAGGTGGTCAGGATGGACGAGTCATTTAATTTATCCCGATTATCACTCGCCAGTTCGGACGCCTGCACGCCTTTGAACCTGAAAAATAAGGATGCTTCCCTAAAAGCGATCACGCAGCCTGAACAACGGATCTGCGCTAATTCTGTCACGCCACAGGTTGTGTTGGTCAACAGGGGAAGTGAAACGCTGACGTCTGTAAACATTAATGCGGTGATTGATAATGGCACAGTGCAGACATTCAGGTGGACGGGCTCATTGGCAACATTTGCAGAAACAACCGTGACGTTGCCCGCGCTTTCCACCGTGGAAGGCAATCACGTCCTTACCATATCCACTTCCAACCCGAATGGTGCCGCTGACGAGAATACAGCCAATGATGAGCAGAGCACAGCATTTATCTATTACGAACCGTTTGCTGCGCCAGTTGTAGAAGGTTTCGAAAGTCTGTTCCCGCCACAGGGCTGGGACATTGTGAATGAAGACGCAGGCACAACCTGGGAGAAAACGACAACAGCAGCCAAATCAGGCGCTGCATCCGTAAAGATTTCAAATTTTGGCAATGAAGCGATCGGCGAGCGCGACTACCTGAGATCCCCGACAGTCAACATTGCTGGTACGGATTCGGCTTTCGTATCATTCCAGCTGGCAGCGGCAACGTATACAAATGCCACGGTCGAGGGCAATGTATGGGATACATTGCAAGTGATGGTGAGCACGGATTGCGGGCAGACTTACAGGAGCGTTTACAAGAAATGGGGGCCTTCTTTAATCACCCGGACCGCCGCAACGCGAACTGCTTTCAGGCCTAATGCCAATGAATGGCGTAGCGAGGAGATTAATATCAGCAATTATATTAACCAGGGTGAAGTCCTCATTGCATTTGTCAATTCAAATGGAAACGAGAATGATATATTCCTGGACGACATCAATATCCGAACGGTGACCATTAATCCAAATCTGAAAGAAGCAGGGTTCCTGGTGACCCCTAATCCGACCAGTGGCCGGGTTTCCGTGCAGTTTTACCCGCATCCTGAGGGATTGACGTCTGTGTCCATTTATAATGTGTCAGGACAGAAAATCGCAGTGCAACGCATAACCGGGGAGGTTAGCAGCAATGTGTACGATTTCGACCTGACCAATTACGCAAGCGGACTGTACATTGTAAAAGCAGAATTTACGGATCGTGTACTGACGAAGAAAATCATTAAAAATTAAGAATCAGGACATAAAAAAATCGGCTTAACCGCTTGTAAAAGACAGGTTAAGCCGATTTTTTATTTTAATAATCAATAAATTCTTTTTACAACAACCTTGCTGTTTGTTTGTGCGATTGCAAATTCTTTGGCGTTCTCATTAGGCGGGGAAATGAAAATCTGCTTTTTCTTCTTGCCATCCGTGCTTACCCAGTTGGCAGAGTAAATTTCGGGCAATGTTCCTGCATAGATCGGGTGGTTATCGGAAAACATGAACACTTCTTCTTCCTCATAGGCCAATTCCAGGTCACTTCCTTCTATCACGTCGCAGATTATTTTCAGCTTGCCAAAGTCATCATCTACCAAACCTTTTATCCTTGCTTTCCCGAAAAACGGATCTTCTTCAAAATCCCAGCGGATATAGTATTCGATTACATTTCCTATCTGAGAATCAATATAATCGGCGGTCAGCAGTTGTTCCTGGCTCATGGTAGTATTTAGTTTCTTGCACTCCTTTTTATAAAGCAAATCTCAATCCCAGGAGTTATGGGCATTTTGACAAATGTAATCTTAACATGCATGTTTCCAAAAATAATCGCTTCTGATCGCGAATTAATTTGGAAATAAAAAAAATATTCTGGCTGGAAATCTGGCTGGTTTTTTGTAACCGCCGCTTACATATACTTGTCAAGGTTAGCCGCTTTTCATGCACTTTATCACCGCTGGAAACATAGCGGTATGATTTTTGTCGTGCACTATACGTACTCATTTTTCGGGACTTAGTCCTATCACTTAGCCAAACGATAAATATGCAAACAACTCAACGATCAATTGAGGTGGAGCCTGGCACGGGCAATCTCATTTTTCAGAGGGGTCGGGTCTTGCTTTTATTTTGCCTGCTCGGATTTACACACACCTTCGCGCAGCAGGTAACGCCCGATTCCACTAAAAAAGATTCCCTGCCCAGGCCGGCCGCTCAACCCGTTCCGGCGCAGCCCGCACCAGCAACACCTGCTCAGCCCGCACCGGCAACAGTAACCCCGGCAGCGGCAGCAAAACCAGCAACTGACACCCTCCCAAAGCCAAAAACTTCTACTGATACAAATTCCGCGGCCCCGTTGGTAAAGCCAACCCAAAATTTTGACCCATTGGTAAAACCAGCTGCAAAACCGGATTCTGCGGCCCAACCGGGTGGGGCCCAGCCGGGTGCGGCCCAGCCGGGTGCGGCTCAACCACAGACAACCACAACGCCAGCAGCAGGCGCGGTAAAGCCCGACAGCACAAAGCAACCGGCACCAGCCGGCAATGTTCCGGCAGTGCAACCGGCAACACAGCCAGCCACAGCACAGCCAGCCACTGCGCAACCTGCAACACAGCCAGCGACAGCTCAACCAGCAGCGACACAACCCGCTGCCGCTCAACCCGCACCGCAAACCGATTCGCTGAATTTGAATGCTAATCCACAAGCCGGACCGCAGCTAGGGGCCGATGCGCGAACTGTTTCAGGAAAAGTTGTTGATGAAAAAGGATTGGGAATGCCTGGTGTAAGGGTTTTGGTCAAAGGCACTGAAATCGTGTCTGAAACATCTCCGGAAGGCACATTTGAAATGAAAGTCCCCGCCAAAGGCGCCATTCTTGAATTCTCTTTCATAGGTTTTGCAGCAAAAGAGGTTCCGGTAGGGAACCAGTCGAAATTTAACGTGCAACTGGTTCCCGAAGCAAAAGCCTTGAAGGAAGTGGTGGTGGTAGGTTACGGTGCCCAAAGCAAGCGCGACCTTGCCAGTTCGACTTCCCGGGTTTCGTCCCAGGAATATAAATCTGCCGTCGTCAACACGGTCGATCAGGCGTTGCAGGGCCGTACAACGGGTGTTTCGGTGGTGGAATCTTCCGGAGAACCGGGTGCTTCTACCGTGGTGCGGATCAGGGGAAATAACTCATTGAGCGGAAACAACGAGCCGTTATATGTGATTGACGGCTTCCCCATGCCGCCTTACCGCGAAGCGGGAGCGAACTTCACAGGCGCTTACTCGCAGAATGGTTTGTACGGAATCAATCCGAATGACATTGAAAGCATGGAAATCCTTAAAGATGCATCTGCAACGGCCATTTACGGTTCCAGAGGTGCAAACGGGGTGGTTTTGATCACAACAAAATCGGGTAAACGTGGGGAAGGGCGTGTGGAGCTGGTCAATAAAACCTCTTTCGGTACGATCGCTAATCCGATCAAAATGATGAATTCGCGCCAGTATGCCGAAACCATTAATGAAAGCTATGTAATCTCGGGCCGCAATGCACCGTTTGGAAATCTGGACAGTGCCTTTACCAATACAGATTGGGTGGAAGCCGTTACGCAGCCCAGCTTCCGGGAGGACATTACGCTGAGCCTTTCCGGCGGCAGTCCAAAATCTTCCTACTATATATCCGGTAATTATCTGAGAGAAAAGGGAACGATCATCAACTCGAATAACAACAGGGCCAGCCTCCGGGTTAACCTGAACAATGAGATTAATGATTGGTATAATGTAAAAGGCCAGGTTGCTTTCACGAGGCAGAAGTCCAACCGTGCAGTTACAGCATCCCGTGCGTGGCCCAACTCAGGCGGTTTAATGGACGGACTTCGTGCCGCTCCGACATTGGCAGTGGATTATCTGGGAAACAATAGCCTGGGCATTCCAAACTATCAGGGTTATTATTTTGCCAATCCGGTAAACGAGTTGATGGCTAAAAGCGATGTTACGCAGAATGATTATTCAGTCCTTAACATTGAAAACTATTTCAAACTGGTGAATGGCTTACAGCTCGTTGTCAGCCTGGGTGGTAACCAGAACCTGACCCGAAGAAACGTATTTCTGCCACCAAGCACAGCGGAAGGAAATCAGGTAAAAGGACGCGGAAGTAACAACACATCCAATACGTATAGTTATAATGTTAATGCTTACCTGCAGTATGAAAAAACTTTTGGGAAAAACCATTATCTGAACTCGACATTAGGTGTGGAATATAACGACCAGACTGTTGAATTCGTCAGCACAAACTATTCGGGTTTCGATGTGCCGTTTTTCGGTGTCGACAACATTGGAAGCGCGCAATCCCAGGCAGTAGGATCATTTAAGGAAAAGCGGATTTTGCAGTCAGGATTTCTCCGGGCCAATTATACTTTCAAGGGGAAATATGTTTTAAACACTTCGGTAAGGATCGATGGAGCTTCTGCATTCGCGGCTAATAATAAATATGGTGTGTTCCCATCCGTAGCACTTGCCTGGAACCTGGAACAGGAAGAATTCATGAAAAGCGTGACATTTATTTCAAATACAAAACTGCGCGCATCCTTCGGTGAAACGGGAAGTCAGGCCATTGGCCCTTACTCTTCATTATCCCAATACACAAGCGGGTTTTATGAAATGGGACCAGGAGGCGACGGAAGCGTGATCAATACAGGCATTTTCCCAAACTCCATAGCCAACCCGAACCTTTCCTGGGAGCGCACGCGCCAGTTTAACGTCGGAGCCGATTTCAACACGGCCAATGACCGACTGGTTTTCAGTTTTGATTATTACAACAAAGTCACCTCTGATCTGCTGCAACCGCGAAAAGTGCCCACACAATCGGGTGTAGGGACCATTATTGATAACTATGGAACAATGCGTAACCGTGGCGTTGAGCTTAGCATCCAAGCAAACATTATCCAGAAAAAGAATGTGACTTTCTCGTCCAGAATCAATCTTTCACGCAATATAAACACGCTGGTTGACCTTGGAGAACGTACGCAGCCTGATTATGTGAGCATAAACGGAAACTTGCTGGGAGGCGTTTCGGGTATTTTAACGCCGGGTGAGGAAGTAGGTAAGTTTTTTGGCTTCCGCGTTTCCGGTCTGACCCAAACTTCATCCTTCGACAGCGACGGAAATCCAACTTTCCCCACATTTGAAGGTCCCCGTCCGGCTGGCTCAAAAGGAACACCGCTTTATGGTGCCTGGATTTATGATGACGTCAATGGCGATAACATTATCACCGCCGACGACCGTATCGTTCTGGGTAAATCCACGCCTGATTTCACGTTCGGATGGAGCAATGACCTGACCTGGCGCAACTTCTCCGTGAATGCGCTTTTCACTGGTTCCGTTGGAAATGATGTGCTTAACCTCACCAATTTTTACATTAATAATGGCGTCGTTGACTACGGTGGCGTAGGTTTTAACCAATCGGAAGACTGGTATAACAACCGCTACACGGAATCAAACCCGCATAACAATGTTAAATATCCGGGTATTCAGCGCGGCATTGCTTCGGGTGACATTAACTCGACAATGCTGGAAGACGGCAGTTTTATCCGATTAAAAATGCTTAGTCTGTCGTATACTTTCCCAAGATTAGGGCCTATTCAAAATCCGCGTCTGTTTGTCACGGGAACCAATGTATGGACAGCAACCAAGTATACCGGCTTTGATCCTGAGGTTAGTTCGTATGCGCAATCGCTTCTGCAGCAAGGGATCGATTATGGCGCTTATCCGTCCCAGCGTTCGTACACCATCGGGTTCTCCTGTAATTTCTAATTCAGATAAAGCATTACTCATATGAAATACCATATAAAAATCACGGCAATGCTTGCGCTCACGCTGGGCATTGTTTCCTGCAAAGACAACCTGGAAGAATCGCCTTATTCGTCGCTGAGCAAGGAAGTTGTTTTTAAAGATGAAGACGGTCTTAACCAGGCAACCATAGGCGTTTACCAGGCTTGGACAGCGCCGGATTTTGTTGACATTTCCAGTCGGTTTATTCTTACTGAGTCAGGGCACCGTTATGCTACGGCGGGAATTTTGGGTTCTGGTTCCGATCCTTATTATCGTTTCGGACATGTGTCCACGTCTGGTGCGTTCGAGGCGGTCTGGTCCCGGTTCTACAAAATTATTTTTCGGGCCAATACAGTTATAGACAATGCTGCGCGGGCTGTTCCGGGTGAAGAAGAGGAAGCGGATCCGTACATTGCGGAAGCACGTTTTTTGCGGGCTTATGCCTATTTTAACCTTGTTCGTTTTTTTGGCGGGGTGCCTTTGATCTTGCAAGAAATCAATTCGTTATCCGATGAAGATTTGATTTTTGCTCCCAAGGAAACAGATGTGGCTGTTTATGACGCTATCATCGCGGATTTGACATTTGCGGAAGCCAACCTGCCCGATTCCCGCGGCGGCGCTGAACTGGGGCGCGTGTCCGCAGGAGCTGCCAAAGCCATGCTTGGCAAAGTGTATCTGACAATGGCTGGGAAACCTTTAAGCAGGACAGAAAATTACCAGAAAGCGGTTGACAAATTCAGCGAGATCGTGGGTCCGGTAAACGAAGAAAAGTATGATTTTGAGCTGATCCCGGACTTCGCAGAGGTCTTCTCACTGGACAATGAACGCAACCGTGAGATCGTGCTATCATTCGGTTATTTTGTCAATTCTTCCAATCCGAACGGGAACATTCTTCCATTCAATCTTTTCCCGGCCGGGCTGGTCAATGGCGACGAGCAGACGAATTACGGTTTGACTTATGATTTTTATAAGTTATTTGAAAAAACCGATACCCGCAGGCCATTTACATTGGTAGACCGATATACTTTCAAAGGTGGCGGAAGGGCAGGAGCGGAGGAAGGTGACAGCATTATCTACAACCCGACGATCGGCAATTATGTGAACAAGCGCACCAATGCGTCTCTGGCGCATGATGATTTCAAATATGGCATCGCATACGGTAAGCTGGCAAGAGTTGCCCGTCCTGCGGGTGCTGCCATTCAGGGATACAGCGCAGATTTGATAGAATTACGTTTTTCAGATGTGCTGCTTTGTTATGCGGAAGCATTGGTTGAAACCGGGAAGACGGCACTGGCATTGCCCATTTTGAACCGGGTTCGCGCGCGCGCCAAGGCAACGGCTTCGAAAACTACGGCAGCAGCTGCGCTTCGCACGGCTATCCGCAACGAGCGCCGGTTGGAACTTACCGGTGAAATGACAACCGTTTTTGACATTCGCAGATGGGGCACATTGCAACAGGAAATCGCGGCCATGTCCGAAGATCAGATCGTGGATAATGTGCTGATCCCGTATTCTCCCAGATTGGAATTATATCCGATCCCGCAGTCGCAAATTGATGCGAACCCGAATCTGAGACAGAACGACGGCTGGTAAAAATTCTTGAAGCCAATTAATTTAAAGAGACTTTCTGGTTCGCCGGGAAGTCTCTTTTCATAAATTCCTCGCTATTTTTGTAAACGCAACAAATAGCATTATGACCCTGTCTCCGCGACAATTCACTTATCTGGCCTGGACAATTGCGATTGCCTCCCTCTCATCCTGCCAGCGACATTTAGCCGTTACCAAAAACGAATACAAGCAATACGGAATTGATAATCAGGTTGTTGAGGACTCTTCAATTGTAAAATATTATCTTCCCTATAAAGCGAAAATGCAGGCCGAAATGAGTAAAGTCATCGGCCAGACGGAAAAGGCGCTTACCAAACCGTCTGATCCGGAAACATTGATGGGTAATTACTTCGCGGATGCAATGCTTACCGAAGGTTTGAAAAAGGATCCGACCATTCAATTTACATTATCTACGAAAGGCGGATTAAGGACCACTTTTCCGGAAGGCAACATTACAGTTTCGAATGTATTTGAATTAATGCCATTTGAAAATGAGATGGTTACCCTTAAACTATCCGGTGAGAAAGTGCAGGAAGTCATTGATTTTATTGTCAAAAAGGATGGGGAACCGATATCCGGAATGCGGATGAAAATCAGGAACGGCGTTGCTTACGACGTGACCATTGCGGGTGAACCTTTTGATAAAACCAAGACCTACAACCTGCTTACATACGATTATCTGGCAGATGGCGGCGATGATCTCGAATGCTTGCGCAACCCGATTGAACGAAAAGAAATTAACAAAAAAGTGCGCGAAGCGCTTTTGGATAACATAAATGATCTGACCCGTCAGGGGAAAAAAATAACCGCTCAGCTCGATGGAAGAATTGTCATTGTTAAGGAGTAACCGCAGGGATTTCTTGAAAAAGAGCGCGGGTGCAGGTGCTTTATTGGCGTTGGGGAACCCTTTCGAGGCATTTGCCCGGGAGTCGACGGTGCGGCTTACGATTTTACATACGAATGATGTGCACAGCCGCATTGAACCCTTTCCGATGGATGGCTCCCGAAATCAGGGATTAGGAGGCGTTGCCCGCCGGGCGGCCTTGGTTAATAAGATACGTCAGGAGCAGAAGAATGTGCTTTTGCTGGACGCTGGCGATATTTTTCAGGGAACACCTTATTTCAATCTTTACGGAGGCGAGCTGGAAATGCAGATCATGAGCGATATGGGTTATGACGCTGCCACCATGGGCAACCACGATTTCGATAATGGCATTGCCGGCTTCGCAAAGCAGCTTCCACACGCCAAATTCCCATTCCTTGTCAGTAATTATAATTTTGATAATACGAAGCTTAAAGGCAAAACCCAACCTTATAAAATCTTTGAAAAACTAGGCTTGAAAATCGGAGTTTTCGGACTGGGGATTGAATTAAATGGTTTGGTAAACAAAAAGAATTACGGAGAAACCGAATATCTCGATCCGATCACCAAAGCGAACGAAACGGCATCATTTCTGAAAAATGATGAGCATTGCGATCTTGTGATCTGCCTCTCGCATTTGGGTTATAAATACAAAGACAACAAAGTTTCCGATCAGATACTGGCCAAGTCAACGCGTAACATTGACCTTATCATTGGTGGACATACGCACACATTCATGAAATTGCCCGAGGATATCATGAACCTGGATGGCAAAATGACGACCATTAACCAGGTTGGTTTTGCGGGCATTAACCTCGGGCGGCTGGACTATTACTTTGACAGAGAATCAAAAAACAGAAAAATGGTTGCGGCCGTATATCCCGTACATGAGCATGGGCTGGTTTAAACATCAGTGGGATTAGTCCATGTGAAGAAACTGTTGGCGGATTTTTTCTTCTTCCAGATCCAACTGGGCCAGGTGCTGGCGGATCACCTCTGCCTCGAAGGTTTCTTTTTTATTGAATTTATTTAAAACAGCACGCTTATGGTCCAGCAGTTCTTTGGTAATGTGCTGGAATTCTTTGATATAATCGTAACCTTCATTGCTAACTTCAGGATGCTTGACGTGTTCCAGAAACCCGATATCGCTTTCCAGCTTCGCCTTCAAACTTTGCAATAATTCATTTTTAGGAAGTTCGTCGGCGTGCTGCTCGTTGATTAGTTGCAGCGATTCCTCCGCCAGTTTTTTCCTGATCTTAATGTCCTGTTCCTGAGCGGTAATCTCGTAGTCCATCTCACCCACGTCCATCCATTTGATAACCAATGGTAAGGTAAGTCCTTGGAAAACAAGTGTTACCAAAATCACAACGAATGTAATGAACAGGATCATGTTGCGCTGCGGAAACGGCTGACCATTGGTCAGCAACAGCGGAATGGACAATGCAGACGCAAGCGAAACCACACCGCGCATACCAGCCCAACCAAACATAAACGGCGCACGTAGTCCGGGCCTGCTATCGGCGGTGCGGATGTATCGGCTGACCACGACGGTAAAGAGTGAAGCGCCGATGGCAGACGCAAGTCGCGTCAGGATCACTACCAGCGAAATGATGAGGCCGTATTTAATGGCATCGGGCAATGCGCCGGGTCCCATTTCATCCACAATAACAGGAAGTTCGAGGCCGATAAGCATGAAGACAATGCCATTTAATACAAAACCCACTGTCGACCAGACATTTACACCTTGTATCCGGCTTAAATGTCCCATAATGCTGTGGCTGTGATAGGATAGGAACAAGCCGCCCGTTACCACTGCGATTACCCCTGAAAAATGGAATTCTTCTGCCGCAATGTACATGGCATATGGTGCCACGAAGGTCAAGATCGTATCAATGCTCGGCGTGGTAGGAAGCCAGCGGTGGATCGCGTAAAAAACCAGTGCGATGGAAAGTCCGACCACAACGCCCATAATGATAACGATGAAAAAGCTGGTGACTGCTTCCTGCAAAACGAATGTTCCCGAAACCACCGCCGCAACCGCAAACCGGAAGACAATCAAACTGGAAGCATCATTCAGCAAACTTTCGCCTTCCAGAATGGTCACCAGACGCTTAGTAACCTTCACATCTTTTAAGATCGATGTCGCCGCAACGGCATCGGGTGGCGAGATAATGCCGCCCAGCAAGAATCCCAGGGGCAATGTAAACCCGGGAATGATCGAATTGGAGACATACGCGATCACGCAGGATGTGAGGATCACGACAACGAATGCGAAGGAACCGATCACGCGCCGCCATTTATAAAAATCTTTCCAGGAGGTTTGCCAGGCCGCATCGTAAAGCAGCGGCGGCAGGAAGATGAGGAAAATGAGCTGCGGGTCAATGGAAATGGTCGGTAAGCCAGGAATGAAGCTGATCGCCAGCCCGCCGAGCACCAAAACGATCGGGTAGGAGACTTTGATCCGCTGGGCCAGCATGACCAGGAATAAAATGATGACAATCAGCGAAATGTAAAGTGTAATTTGTTCAGACATAGCGGATAATGGTGCTGCTTTTTATCTTACAAAAAGTTTAATTCCATTGGTAGACTTTAACACAATCTGCGGGTGCATGCCCACCGCATGCGCCGGATCTGCCTCAAAATCAAATCGTTTTACGAGCGAGGCCAGGATGAGCTGCATTTCCATCATTGCAAACTGTTGTCCGATACAGATCCTAGGACCCGCTCCGAATGGCAGATAATTGAATTTCGGCCTGTCCTTCAGATTTTCAGCATTGAAATTATCCGGGTTGAATGTCAGCGGATCTTTCCAGAAGTTCGGATTACGGTGCAGCTCGAAAACGGAAAGAAAAACCGAAGTGCCGGATTTGACATCGAAACCTTCAATTTCCTGATCAACCGTTGCTTCACGTGTCATGGTCCAGGCCGGCGGGTAAAGTCTCAGGCCTTCTTCTACAACCTGCCTGGTGTAAGGCATTTGCATGAGTTGTTCAAACGTTGGAACATTATCGAAAATCACACTTTCCTGCCTGATCTTCCTGACAATGTCTGGCTGTTTGGACAGTTCAAGTAACAGCCAGCTGAGGCCGGTTGCGGATGTTTCATGGCCAGCTGCAAACATGGTAATTGCCTCGTCCCGGATCTGCTGATCATTCATTTGCTCACCGGTTTCTTCGTCAATGCTGTCCAGCAAAAGTTGCAGCAAGTCATTCGGCCTTTCGCCTGATATGCGACGTTGATGTATAAATTCGAAAACTAATTTATTAAAATAAGCCAGATCCGTTTCGAAACGACGATTTTCACCATTAAAGGCCATAATGGGAACGCGATATGGCTTGCGAACCCTGGTTACCAGATATTTCTGAGTCCTGTTAACCTGCTGATAAATTCGCGCTTTGTCCTCCGTTGTCATGTTTCCAAACAGCGTTTTGAGCGCAATATCGGACGTAATGCTCATCATTTTAGCATCAATGTCTACTGCATCTTTGCCCCGAAAGGTCTCCATTTCGTCCAGAAAAGATGCGGTAAGGACGCCCATGGCGAGGAATAATTCCTGTAATCTTTCACGGTGGAATGCAGGCTGTACGAGCCGTCTTTGTCTTAACCAAAAATCACCATCGCTCGTAACCAGCCCATTCCCAAGTACGGGACGAAGCATTTTAGAAGAACTTCCTTTTTTGAAATTGCGGTTATGCTGCTGTAAAACATGCCTGAAAAAGCCCGGGTCGCGCGTTACGACGAACTCACGGAAAAGCTTCATCTGGAATGTGTCCCCACAGGTTTCAAATCCCTGATGAAGGAAGTGCAAAGGGTTTTTGGCAAATTTGAAAGGGGCCATAATGCCCAGCCTTCCAAGCTTGTAAACGGGAATGTTACGCATTGTTGGAATACAAAAGAGAATTTACGCAAATAAGTCATTAAGGCATAAAAAAACCATCCTTATGGGGATGGTTTTCCAGACATTCATTTAATAGGTTGATTCCGATTATTTTTTCCCGGCAAAGGAACGGAGCATCCAGGTATTTTTTTCTTTGAATTGCATAAAACGGTTAACCATATCATTGGTTCCATCGTCGCCCGCTTCGTCGCTGGCAATCAGCAGATAACGCTCCAACTCAATCAGTTTTGCCATATCGTCCAGGATCGCTTCCACCATATCCAGGTCGACCATGCCGATGGTGTCAATTTCTTTGATAGACGATTCATTGATATAGTCGGCAAAACGGCTGTGTGGCGGCTTACCCAATGTCAGTACACGTTCCGCGATCTCGTCAATGGTGAGCTGGGCATTGGTATAAAGTTCTTCAAATTTCACATGAAGGGTAAAGAAGTTCTGGCCTTTGATATTCCAGTGGCACCCTCTTAGTTTCTGATAGTGAATGTGGTAATTGGCCAGGTAGTCGTTCAGAAGGTCCACCACAGGTTTTACTTCTTTCTCATTCAGGCTTATCGCTTCGGCATTCATAATTTCTTTGGATTAATGTTAAAGGAATTTATAACAAAACCATACCACGATCTTTTAGTTTCATATATATACGTAAAAGACTCTTTCTGTTTGAAAAATGTGTAGCATGTGCAGAAAAGCGTGTTTTTTCGCATGCAGGCACGATAGTTGAAAGTTGCTCGTTTAATACGCGTCAGACGGGATTTTCCGTTTTATGTCCACAATTTAATTACAAACATGATTACTAAAAATTTCAAACTGCTCAGCGTTCTGGCCATTGTTTTAATGTTGGCCGGAAGCATTTCAGGCGTACGGGCACAGGGTAAGGAAGAAGATAAGATCCGGGCGGCGGTTACTGTGCTGAATGATTTCAGCAGCATGGAGGAAAGCATTCCGGCGCAGCTGCTAGATATCTCGAAAGGGATCATTATCGTCCCAAAATTGATCAATGCAGGCCTGATGGTGGGCGGAAAACATGGCAAAGGAATTGCTATGGTTAAAAATGAAAAAGGTGAATGGAGTGATCCTGTGTTTGTTACGATTACGGGTGGAAGTGTAGGAGCGCAAATTGGTGTTCAGGCTGTGGACCTTGTCCTCGTTTTCAAGAGCAGTAAAACATTAACCGAAATCGGAAAAGGAAGCTTTACATTAGGCGGCGACCTTTCTGTGGCAGCAGGTCCAATGGGCAGGAGCTCATCGGCGAGCACAGATTACAAGTTGGAAGCAGAAGTCTATTCTTATTCCAGAAGCAAAGGATTATTTGCAGGCGTAACCATTAACGGCGCAGCATTGTCCGTGGATGCCAAGGCTAACAATGCGTTCTATGGAAATACAGACAGCGCGAACACGATTTTTACTTCATCGAAAATCTCGTCCAAAGTCGTTGCTGATCTGAAAGATAAGCTTGATGATTTAAATTAGAACCGGATTTGCCATGCCATCTTCTGTTGTCTCGAAAATGATATATGATGGAGATACGGAAACGTTGCGGATTGTGTACGTTTCAGGCATGGTTTACGATTATAAAAATGTCCCTTTGGAAGTGTACCAGGCTATGAAAAACGCTGGATCCAAAGGGACTTTTTTAAATACTCATATCAAAAATAATTATGAATTTGACAAAGTAAGTGACTGATCATCAGTGTGTAACTTCTCGCGTTTGCAGACTTACGGCGTCTCGCAATTCTTCTCATTGCAAAATTTTACTTCCCCCGTTTTTTCATTTCTGCACTTCACTTTACCGGTAATTTTCACTGTCGCACCTTTCTGTATCGACTCGTGGTTTAAGATCACCCAAATGTCCTTGCTACCCTTGATTTTGACACGTGTGCCATCAAAAAATTTTTGTACCGCCATGGTTTACATTATGTTCAAGGGGCAAATATAATGTATCAAATGTTCCCTTTTTTCATTTCACTCACAGCATGGTCTACGGCTCTTGCAGTTAAGGCCATGTAGGTCAGTGAAGGATTTTGCGTGGATGTGGACGTCATGCATGCGCCGTCTGTGACGATTACATTGGGGCATGCGTGCATCTGGTTCCATTTATTAAGCATGGATGTTTTCGGATCATTACCCATTCTAACACCGCCCATTTCGTGGTTTTCGCTGCCTGGATTGCGGTTTGTATCGGAAGTTTTAATGTTTGAAAAACCGGACTTTTCGAGCATTTCACTCAGCTCCGTATAAAAATCCTTGATCATTTTCATATCGTTATCATCAAAATCCACGTGCATTCTCAGCTGCGGGATACCCCAGTCGTCCTTCAATGTTTTGTGCAGACTGACAAAGTTCGTCTCCTTAGGCAGTGTTTCGCCCATCATTTGCGCGCCCAGGCCCCATCCGCTGTTGTCCGGCTTGAACAAGCTTTCTTTTAAAGATTCACCCATATCGTCAGACTTCGCGCCTATTTTAGAAGCTGAAAAAGAAGTCGCATAGCCTCTCAGAAAGTCGGTTTCCTGCTTGAAAACATTTCTAAAACGGGGGATATAAGCGCCATTTGGCCGTCTTCCTTCAACCGTACGGTCGTGGTAACCGTCAAATTCTGCGCTTACCCGGCCTCTGTAATTATGGAAACCGATGAATTTTCCCAGCAGACCATTGTCGTTGCCGAAGCCATTCGGGAAACGGTTTGAAATTGAATTCAGGAGAATTAAGTTTGAGTTAATTGCCGATGCGTTTACGAAAATGATTTTGGCATAATATTCCTTCATTTCCTTGGTCAATGCATCCACCACGCGCACGCCCGTCGCACGCTTTTTCTTCTCATCGTAAATAATGGAATGGACGACTGAATGCGGCTGCAAGGTAAGATTCCCCGTTTTTTCTGCCCACGGCAATGTTGATGAATTCGAACTGAAATACCCGCCAAACGGGCAACCACGCTGGCACATGGTCCTATGCTGACATTTGGCACGGCCCTGTTCCGTATGAATTGGCTGCGGATCGCTGATATGCGCCACACGGCCAATAATGATCGGACGTGCATTGTTGTAATTCTTCGCTGTCTGGTCGCTGAAATGTTTTTCTACGCAGGACATTTCATGTGGTTTAAGGAATTCACCGTCAGGTAATTGAGGTAAATTATCTTTGTTGCCGGAAATCCCCGCAAACTTCTCAACGTAACTATACCAGGGCGCAATGTCCGCATACCGGATCGGCCAGTCGACGCCGAAACCATCTCTCGCCGGGCCTTCAAAATCGAAATCTGACCAACGCTGTGTTTGCCTGGCCCAAAGGAGTGACCTGCCGCCAACCTGGTAACCGCGCATCCAGTCAAACGGTTTGTCCTGCACATAAGGATGTTCAGCATCCTTCACTACGAAATGCATGGCGTCTTCCTTAAAAATATAATGCTTGCTGGCCATCGGGTTTGCCTGCCGGATCGCCAGCGAGGGCTGACCGCGGTGTTCAAATTCCCAGGGCTGCATATTGGCGGTAGGATAGTCCACAATGTGCTTCACATCCTTGCCACGATCGAGGATTAATGTCTTTAAACCCTTCTCCGTAAGTTCCTTAGCTGCCCAGCCGCCACTAATTCCCGTTCCCACCACAATGGCATCAAAAGTGCTCTGCTTTACGGAATCGATATTGAAATTTGACATACTAATAAAATATCTGAATGCTTTTTATTTCGTTTTGGACGGTGATTTCTGCCAGAGGTTGGGCAGTAACTTGTCATTCAGCAGCATTCGCCAAGTTGCCCAGTCGTGCGCGCCGTCGCCGCCAATGTAGTAATCATGTTGAATGCCGGCTTTTTCCAAAGCCTTATGCGTGGCTTCCGAGCGTTTTCCAACGAAATCCCGCTCACCGCTTCCCAGGCCAACCAGCAAGTAATCCACCTTGTCTTTTATTTTAGGGTCACCAAAAAACTCAGGGTTCAATTTCTCGGGATCAAGGTCGCCCGCACTCATGATTCCAAAAGAACTAAACAAGTCCAATGCTTTGAAACCCACTGCCTGCGTATGACGCCCGCCCATCGACAAGCCGGAGATCGCACGTGATTTCCGGTCAGGAATAGTGCTGTATGCTTTGTCGATATACGGAACGATATGCTTCCTCAATTCTTCTTCAAAGAGCACATAAGTTTTTTCGAGATGCTTTGGATCGCTTCGGTGAAGCACCTGATTGTTAGGCATGGCAATGATCATCGGCACAATTTTGCCTTCCGCCAGCAGGTTATCGGCGATGAAATTGGCACGTCCGTCAAACATCCAGCCGGATGCCAGCTCGCCGCTGCCGCCCATCAGGTAAAGCACCGGATACTTTTTCTTGGGATCATATCCAGGCGGCGTGTACACATACATTTCGCGCTCGCCATTCAGGACGCTGGAATGATAAATATGGCGCGTAATCTTGCCGTGCGGGACATTTTTGGCATCATAATATGCTGGGCCTTTGTCATGAACGATTACATTGCTGTAACCGGGCTGGTTGGAAGTTCCTGTGAATGTGCTATTTGGATCAGCGACTGGAACGCCGTCGATCAGCAGTCTGTAAACGTAGATATCGGGCTTAACAGGGCCTACTTTCAGTGTCCAGGTGCTATCGCTTCCCTTGACAAATGGGATAGGGCCTTTGGTTTTCAGCGCAAGCAGGATAGGGCCGCCGGTCAGTTCAACCTTCTGAGCGTCAGGTGCTTTTACACGAAATGTAATGGTGTGATCGTCTGCGACATCGGGCGAAATGACATTTCCGCCGTAGGGATTCAGTTGCTGGGTGTTCTTTTGCGGATTCCAGTCCAGGTTCACATTAGCCTGCTGTGCAAAAGTGCCCGGAGTTGCGAGCAGGAGCATTATAGCGGCCCGGTAACAAGCACCGGGCCAGTATTTTAGGTAATCGTTTTTCATGCTGAATGTATTTCGCCTGCAACATTATGCTGCTATCCTGAATAAAGACGGCGATTCCGCAAGATTACCCGGTCACTACAATGAAATCAGATTTTTTTTAATGCATTAAAGATGTTCTGATGCGGCTGCTCACCTTCAAATGTCTGCACAAGCTTACCTGCTTTATTATAGATAGCAATGTAAGGGAATGATTTGATCTGGTAATAGCGCTGAACTGTGTATGAATAACCTTCGGTGCCGACCTTAATGTTCGGGTAAGTGCTCAATTTATGCTGCGCCACAAAGGGTTTCAGCATTTCCATCGACTGGAAAGTCACCATTACAACCTGCTTGTTGGCGAATACGCTGTAATTTTTAAGCATGTCCTTTGTGAAATCCTGGCAATGTTCGCAATCGGGCGAAAAGTAGATCAGGACCACCGGGCCTGCGGCAAGCTGCGATGCAGTATACTGCTGCCCGTTGGTTAATTTTATCTGAAAAGGCGCTATTTTTTTGTCGGCCAGGACAGACTGTGAAAAGGCGAAATTGCTCGCAAAAACGAATAGAATGACGGGAATAATTTTCCGGAACATAAAACTGGGTTCTTTTGAATGAAGAATCCGCAAGTTATTAATGTTTGCTGTTTTATCCCGCAACCTTTTCGCTTAGTTTTTTGCGAATGTTTGTCAGCTGATAAATATGTCTTTTCGAGTGACAAACCACAAAGTTCAGCCATTCCCAGCGCGTCAATGTGCCAATTCCCGGAAATTCAAATGCATTGGCTGTAAGCCGGAGGTCCTGCTCTGCCGCCACTTTCCTGATTTCTTCCCGCTCTTTCGCAAATGCATCAATCAGTTCCGCTTTGTTATGCGGTCCGTCTGAGGGAACATTGAAGTCGGGTGCTTTCAGCTTGGTCGAAAAATCCAGAAAAATGTGTTCGATCTCCGGAATATTTGCGTCCACTGGCCTTTGGGTTTCGGCAATATTATTTGATAACACCTCCGGCAAGCCGCTTTCTGATTTCAGAATGTGCTCTACAACCTGCCCGGCCGTCCAGCTCCCTTCAAATGGCACTTCATTGATTTCATCTTCGTCGAATGATTCAATGGCTTTGCGGAAATTTTTGGTAGTGTTATCCAGTTGATCGAGCAAGGCCGTGGCGCTTGTTTCTGTTTCAGCCAACTCCTTGACAATAACCAGCGCATGTTCCCAGGCGTCCGACATCATTTCGAAATAATCGGCACCCATATCGCATTGAATGTCAAGCTGGGTAACGCCGTTTTCTTCTTTTAGCCGGTAT
Source organism: Dyadobacter sp. CY347 (assembly GCF_021502655.1). GTDB lineage: Bacteria > Bacteroidota > Bacteroidia > Cytophagales > Spirosomataceae > Dyadobacter. The sequence goes on along the minus strand of NZ_JAKFFT010000009.1, from coordinate 22,982 downwards.
ATTTCCTGGAAACCATTCATGCTGTGTGCCTCCTCTGTGTCATAATTTTCGACGCCTTCATTGATGACGCCATTGTATTCTGTAACCAGCTCTTCCGCAGGCTTATTAACCTTGATTATCCCAACAATTCCATTTTTTGACTCGTCCATAAATATGGCTTTGCTACCCACCTGCCAATCCGTTTGCGCCTGCGTTCCTTCGCTGAATGCATTGAACCAGATCTTGTTTTTATCCCCGGAGATCAGGGTTTTCCAAACCTGCTCCTTAGGCGCATTCACTTCAATCGACTTCTTAATGAGTTTAGTTTCCATGGTTTCTACATTTTATTTTGTTGATTGATTTTAGATTATTTTTCAAGGATATTTTTCAAATTAGTCAAGCTCACTTCCAGGTCTTTACCAAGAATTCCATCAATAAAAAGATTGGTAATGTTCATCGGATATTTGCTTTTTCCCGTCATGCCCCAGCTTACCCTGGTCTGGTCGCCGGCAACAGGCATGGTAGTCATTTCTGCAAGTCCGATGCCTTCAAATGGCCGGACGAAGCGAACCTCAATATTCACTTTTTCACCTTCGGTAAGTTTCAGAATTTCCTGTTCGCCCTCGCCCACATTCTTGTCTTTGCTGTCCCACGCATACTTGAAACCAACCGTTCCATCGACCCCGGCGTAGGTTTTCAGCATGCCTGGATCGGCCATAACCCATTTGCTGTAATTGTCCTGGTTTTTCAGGAATTTGATATAATCAAAGACGCTGCCTTTGGGTCTGTTGATCGTGATTTCGCGCTTCACTTCATATTCTTTTTTGACAAACAACGCAACGATCAGCAGCAGGACAATAATGCCTGCGACTATGGCAAGAATGGTTAAGAGGATTTTCATCGAATTAGAGGTAAAGTCCAGGTTAGCAATAAGATGCTACAAACCTACAAGTCTTTTTCCTAATCGCTGGGGGGGGAACATGTCAAATTCAGGGGCTGAATGCGACAAGATTTGTAAGAATATCTATCTTTGCAAATAAGCTGATCTGTGTTGAACATAATGGAATACCAGATTAGGTTTTTTAGTTAAGTGTTTGATAGTGGCTAAACTTATAGACGATGATCAAGACAGCCAAGACGCCCGCACAACGTGCCGATGGGGTCAAACAGAGAACAGTATTTGACTTCATCAATGATTTGATGGAGGAGAAAGAAGTAATTGAAAAGTATTTTAACGGCGAAGTTTCGGAGAAAGAATTGCATGACCGAGGAATCAAATTCGTTAGGGCCCTATAACTATCAGGAGGTCGGGACTAGTGGTTCTTTCCAATACGTATTTGAGACCGATTTAGGGCTATCTTATAGTTGCTGGTTTGCAGATGGCTCTGAGCACTTCAAAGATTACAATCAGATCAAAGACAGCATAGTAACTTTTGGATTCCGTTGTAAGCCTTACACACCCAAGGGTTATTTTCATAAGTACGACCCCAAAATAAAACCTACTATCCTCTCCATTCTAAGGCAATCACTGGAAACTTATCCAGAAAGGGTTGTCCTTGTGATGTATCAAAATACAGACCATAGAAAAAGAAACAGGAAAATCACATTTGATGCCTGGTACAAAGATTTCTGCGAAGAACATTCCTTCGTTGGAAAATTTAGACTGACCATTCCTTCTCCGGATGGCAGTGACATCACTTGTATCACTATGTTTGTTCCGGAAACTTATTCAAAAACAGAACAGCTTAAAGACGCACTTATGGATTTCAAAGATGAGTTGATATCAAAAGGGCTTCCTCCAGCTACGACCACACTTGCATTTTCCTGATGAGGGGATCCCGTTGACCGAGCCTTTCATACCCGATACCCGTAACTATCCACGATCATCCTGAATACGCTGTCGCGTTCGTTTTCGCTGGTGTAGATCCATCTGTCGAGGGTGGTGGACATGTAGCTATCTTTTACTGTGATTTGCTTTTGGAATACGATGTGAAATTCGGCGCCGCTGCGGTCTAGCTTGATGGTGTCGACATTATCGAGGTTAATGGCCTTTTTTTGCTTGTCGTCGTAAATGATCGTTGGCATGAAGATGGGATTGAATGGTTAAGATAATACCATAAGTTGCTTTAATGCTTAGACTACTGACTTGTACCCGCAGACATATTGAATGCAACAATGTATTTAGCTATTTTTGAATTATGAAGCATATATCAGTTCTTGTTCCAAGAGGCGATGCGGCGCTGGGGACCATTGAGGGGCCTTTTAAGTTTTTCAATTTTGTGAATGACTTCCTGACCGCTATGGGCCGGGAGCCGGCTTTTAATGTGCAGCTGGTAGGAATGACGGCTGATCCTCAGAAGTATAGCGGTGTTTTTACGGTGGTTCCCAATGTCACGATTCATGATCTGAAAAAGACTGATCTCGTGATTATCCCGGCTGTTAATGGTGACCGCGAGAACGTAATTGAGCTTAATAAGGACTTTTTCCCCTGGATTATCGACCAACATGAGCATGGCGCGGAGGTGGCTAGCCTGTGCGTGGGCGCTTTCCTCCTTGCTGCGACGGGCATGCTGAATGGCAAAAGCTGCACAACGCATTGGATGTCAGCTACGGATTTCAAAAATATGTTTCCGGAGGTGAACCTGATGGACAACCGCATTATCACCGACGAAAACGGTGTGTACACCAGCGGCGGTGCAAATACATTCTGGAATTTGCTGGTTTATCTGGTCGAAAAATATGTCGACCGGCAGATGGCGATTTACACGACAAAGTTTTTTATGATCGAAATTGACCGCAACACGCAGTCACCATTCATTATGTTCACGGGCCAGAAAGAGCATGAAGATGAAGAGGTTAGGAAGGCACAGGAATTCATTGAGAAAAGTTTTCAGGATAAAATTACGGTGGACCAGCTTTCAGAAATGTTTGCGATAGGACGACGGAGTTTTGAGCGCAGATTTAAGAAAGCCACTTCCAATTCAATTGTGGAATACATTCAGCGCGTGAAGATCGAAGCGGCTAAGAAAAGCTTTGAGGTGAGCCGGAAAAATGTCACCGAACTCATGTATGAAGTGGGCTATACGGACACAAAAGCATTCCGCACCACATTCAAAAAAATAACCGGATTATCCCCGATCGAATACCGGAATAAATATAACAAGCACCATATCAGCGCCTGACAGGCTATCTCTGTTCGGCGCTGATCATGTTGGCCTTACCAGTGATTTCAATTATGTCAAAACCGCCGCTGGATTTTGCTGCGACCGCCTTCCCGTTGATTTGATAATTGCTAAATTTGACTCTCGGCAGCGCGATCTCTATCTTCCAGTTTTCCTTTGTCTGGGAAAGATTGAGACTAATGTTTTTTCCGTTTCTCTTAAATGTATAAGTAAGCGCATTGTCGCCAATGATGACGTTTTCCAAACTCGCATCATTCCAGGATGATGGCATTTGGGGTTGAATGCGGATTAGCTGTTTGGCTGCATTGGGCTGAATCCCAAAGAATTGCTGAACGATAGGGTAGGCGTAACTGTATACATTCCAGGCCTGCGCCATCATACCATAATCAGGAGAAACCTCATAAATAGAACCGGGGAGTGCGAAACTGAATGATTTGGTCATCCTTTTCAGGTAACCCAGTGCAGCGTCGGGGCGCCCGTAGTTGTTTTCTGAAATGGCCAAAACGCCCGTTGGAAGCGTCATTACTGCGCCCGTGTAGGTGAAAACCTTATTATTTCCTGCCACGGAACTTTCATCCTTCCCGGCCGATTCATCCCGGTCAATGCCGGTGACGAATGCGCCGAATGGGTTTACGAACTTTGAGGCCGTTTGTAAAGCGGCCAGGGCTTTTGACGAATCGGCAATGCCGGTTTCCATGGGCGTGTTTACAACCCAGTTATGATGCACCACAAATCCACGCTTACCTGCTGTTTTAGAGCTGATTATCTTTGCTTTCGCTGCCTTCAATTCTTTTACTGCCCAGGGTTTTTTTAATGTATCGGCCCGAACGATCGCATCGTTGATAAGACTGATTGCCTGCTTTGGTGTGCCAATGAAATCTGCGTAGGAGTTGCTTTCCGGGACCCAGAATTCCCGATTAATCCTGGTGCGGAGCTTATTAGCAATGCCTGTATAATGTTGAGCCAATTTTTTGTCCCCCATCTCAATAGCCAGCTCAGCGGCGTCGGCAAATGCTTTCTGCGTATAGGCCGCTACGTCGGTCATTTCGCTGTTCATTCCGTGAATTTCCATCATGCCAAATCCATCCGGAAGCAGATTCCCGTCTTTATCGTTCTCTTTAAGCAACCAATCCAGCCCTTTCTGAATGGTAGGAAAATATTTTTGAAGAAATTCCCTATCGCCGGTCCAGCGATAAACATGGGCTACGAGCGAAGCAAACTGGGGCGTTTCGTTGATGTTCCCAGGATTGAAAACCGCACCATTCGTGGAAGTTTCGTGCATGATGCGGCCATTTCCATTCACTTTTTCAGAAAGCTTATGCACCACATCAACAGAACTTTTTACCAGCTCCGGTTGACCGGTAGCAATGAGCCCTTTGAGCGCATACTCGCTGTCGGCGCCAAACCACCACGGATAATCGGGAGCACCGGCAGAAACGCCACGGCCGATTTCGGGGACGTCACGGATGAGCCAGTCTGTGTTGTATTTCGTCCAGCGAAATGCTTGTTCGAGATTTTTATCAGGAATGGTAAGTCTGGTTTTGTAGGCGATGGATGCATACCGGTCTTTCTTTGCAACCAATAATTTGGCAGCATTTGCCTGTGTTTCGGTAAATGTTTTTTGCGCCTCCGATTTTGATTTATAAGATCCCGAAATGGTTATGGGAAGGCTTACAGAACTATTTCCCTCAATTTCCAAATGATATTGCATGGATGCAGAAACGCCCCTTCCCTGCGGCTTATAGTCACAAGTAATCACCTTCTCCCGATGCGAATTGGGCGACAATGGAGCGCCGAACATGACATACCAATCATTCAAACTATCCTTCGCGATCCAGCTGTGCGATGCTTCGTCCCAAGTTGTAACATCGGGGCCGTCGATCATATTGGTTCTTTCTCCCAGCCAAACCGGGCGGAGATCCGTATAACCATTAAAATCAAAGTCAATTTCGAGCTTTTCTTTTCCTTCATTGATAAAAGTATACTCGACAACCACCGCCTCTTTCCCGTCCGGCACAAATTGGAAACGCTCCACTTTCAGGCCCGGGAGGCCGGTTGTGAAAATGTGTTTATTAGCGAAAGGAAAATTGACAAATGTATCAGCCTTGGTAAGACAAGCGGATTCACCACCAACCGAAACGGAAGCCGTAAAGCCATCCATCAGCTTGATCGGATGATCCCAGATCCCACCCATTTCGCCCGTAACGTGCCAGCCGAGGTCCGGAAAAGTGCCGTTTTGGTGCCCGACCATGTACACACGGTCGCCGGCGGTAATGTATGGTGTGTTGAGATAAATGCTTTTACCACGGATATTTTCAGTTTCACCGACCAGGCTTTGCAGGTTCTCTGGCCTGTTAGTGGTTTTTGAACATTGCAGAAAGCATATAGTAGAAATCCCGATCATGATCGGCAATGCGCGCAGTGTGTTAAGGAGTGTTTTCATGAAATAAAAAATTGTTATCCGGGAGGTTTCGGGTGGTTCGAAAACGTTCCAAGATAACAATTTAAGCCATGCATAGTCTGCATGTATCGTGACATTAATCCCTAAATTACTTTTGAATAACGGACAGGATATTGCCGGCAGGATCTGTGAACCAAGCTATCGAAGGGTTGGCGCGACTGATGTCGTTTTCATCGGTTTTCAATTCTGGAAAGTCATAGCTTTCAAACGGCACGCCGAGCGCTTTGAGGTCTTTCACAGCTTGATCAATGTCGTCAACCGGGAAGTTCAGAACGGTGAATGTGGCGGGTGTATGATTTGGTTTTTCATACAGGATCAGGTCATTGCTGCCTGCAATGTGCAGCTGCAAAATGCTCATTTCTTCCACTTCGGAAAGGTCAAGGCCAAGGGTATCTCCGTAAAATGCCTTTGCTTTTTGCAGATTATCAACTGAAAATCCACCGAATGCATTTGTTTCTCTAAACATGATTTCTAGGTTTTGTTGAAAATTAGATTTCTCCCTCCGCTTCGATCGCGTCGGCTACTGTAAAGGCGGGTTCCGGTTTTTTGTATATCTGAGAGAGCTTATGATAGGCTTTTGAACGCATGGCAATCAATGTTACGATGAGCCCGACCAATCCGGTCACGGTAAATAAGAGTGCTAGTCCGCGCGCAGTTCCCGATCCGAACCAAGATCCAATGAGGTCAACCCCGGCGCCTGTTGTCATAAACGGGATAAAGATAAACTTGGCAATAGGGCCGATCATGAATGCGGTTACAGGCGATGCGGCTTGCTCGATGCTTTGTGCAAAACCAAACACGCGGCCTTGTCTCTCATGCGGAATCACTTTTTGCAGGATCGTTTGCTCGGTTGCTTCTACGACGGGGATCAGGCACAGGTAAATGAACATTCCGACGGCCAGCAATATAATGGATGCTTGTATAGTGAAGAAAATACAGATCGTCCACATAATAATGTTGGCAAGGAACAATGTTCGCAATGGCTTTTTACCAAGACCTTTCTTTGCTACAACAATCCCGCCGACAATAAATCCAAGGCTTAACACGCCCCATAAAATCCCCCAGACCTGGACTGAAACCAGCGAAAGCCCATATGCATCCATGAGCGACATGAAAACACCGCCGAGAAAATTGTTGAATGTATTGAAAAAAATAAGTCCGAAAAGTCCGGGAACCAGTCCGACAACGGCAATGGTGCCCTTAATGTCAATGCTTTCCATATGCGTCCCTGTCTGCACAATTTCCTTTTCGGGAATGTGGATTGTAAACAAGTGCAGCAGCACGGCAACGGTTAATCCAACGGCCAATGCGAGCATCCAGGTCATGCCCAGAAAACCGATTACCAGACCGCTGAAAATAGATGCAACGAGGAATGAAACACCATTAACGGTCCCTACGAGCCCGTTGGCCTTGTCCCGTTTGTCTTCCTCAATGAGAATGGTAACAACAGTAGAAATCGCGATGGCACGGATATTCCCAACGAGCGCGCCTAACAGGCACAGCACGATCAAAACCCAAAGGCCAATGCTTTCAGGATTTTTAAAATCCGCCTCAGGCGTAAGGATGTAAGTGAGCAATGCCAGCACATACAGGATCAATGTAGCGATGCCGGAAATGGTCATTGAGGTTTTCTTCTTATAGCGATCGACTATGGAGCCTAGGAAAAAGCCTGATAGTGCGACAGTTGCAAAATATATCCCGGCCATCACCGATGTGGCAATGATGGATTTGGTTTCCAGATAAACCCAAAAAGTAACCGCGAACCAGACGAAAGTGTTCGTCAGGGTCGCGGCCAGGGAATTAATTAAAATAGAATAAAAGGTTTTCATGGCTAATAGTAAGCTGATGTGTCATGCATGAAATGAATCCAATTCCGACATTACAAAATTACTACATCAAGCCATCATGCAGAGAGGTCTTATAGGACAATTTCAGGGTGGAATTGTGCCATTCTCTGCATGCAGAATGTGGTAGCTTTCCTCAGGGAACGCTGCGGACGGGTGCCGTTTGCTGCACAGGCTGAGTGCGTTGTACAGGCTGCGATTGCTGGGCGGGTTGCGTCTGCGGAACATTCTGCCTTGTTGCCGGAACGGTCGTTGTTCTGTTGGTGGTGGTCGTGGTTGATGTAGCGGGCTGCGTTACACCTGGTGTCGTTTGTGTGGTTGTAGTGCCGTTCTGGGTCTGCACATTGGTTTGTGTCTGTACATTTGTTCCTGTCTGCGGTGTCGTTGTTGTCGTTTCCTCAACCTCCGTCACCTGCTCAACAGGCTGCGTCGTCGTAGGCATATATCGTTCGGGCATTGTAGTCGGGTCCTGTGAAGTGGTCACTTTGGGAACCTGCCCTTCCTGAACTACGGGAACCGGATCACTTACTGCGCCGGGATCGGCAGCTTGCGTTGTGCCTTGAATTTGTCCTGTGGGTTTTGGCTGATATTCGCTGTATGGCCTGGCAGGTTGCCCGGAACCGGAGCTTGGAATTTTACCGGTAGGAGCGGGCCTCGACCCAATTTTTTGTGCGCGTGATTGAACAAAAAATGCTTCTGTGAAAACAAAAGCAGAAATCAGTGTTACGGTCAGAATCTTCATATAGTGTTGGATAGATTGAATGATAAATGTAATCTTATTCACAATCTTACCAAAACCATTCCAAAGAAAACAGCACTGCGTCATCACAACGCAGGCTGTTCCGGTTCAATTCATGGCTGATAGCTGCTGACGTTTTCGATAAATGCGGATATTACCTTTCCCAGAAAGCAGGCGGCTCTACACCAAGCGCGCGCAAATACACATATCCTTGCCCGCGGTGGTGGATCTCATTATCGATCAGGTAAAGGATCGTGTTAAGAATGGTGTTCTCATACATTCCGAATGCAGCTTCTGTTTCTGCAAAGCGGTCCTGGCGGATCTGTGGCCAAAGCGTGTTAATGTAGTCGGTTACCAAATCCCAGAGGTTCAGCACTTCCTGTTTTGTCGGCGGTGCAGGCGTTGTAAAATCCAGCACCGGATCGCCGAAAGTCCAGTCACCAAAGGCAACTCCACGGATCCCGGGCGCTGCCAGGACGATCATTTCCATCGTAAGCTGTGAAAATGTACGCATGCCTCCGATCGAGAAATTGTAAAAAGCATCCTCCGGAAAGGCTTCGATCACCTTGCGCGTCAGGCTGCGATGTCCCTGCCAGTGAGCGAGCAATGCTTCGGTTGTTAGTAATGTTGGTGAGACAGCTGTTTCATTCGTGAAGGTTTTGTTGGTTTCCATTGTCAAAGGTTTTTAGTGATTTTTTGTTTGAACATGACAAAGGAAACAGGGGCTTATGACAGCCGTATGTCAGCAGGTTTTTGCGACAAAGAAATTTTTTTTTGATTTAAAACTTTGGAAGGAAATAAAAAACGGCACCAGCAAGAGTAACGCGGTTCTATTGCTGGTGCCGACAATAACATATGATGAGGAGGGATTATCGTGCACTAAGTTGTTGCGACATTTCCTGATGCATCCGAGCTTTCTTATGTGCGCTCCCCACTTGTCCGCTGTGCCACCGGCAAACTGAAAGTATCAATAAGAGAATAAGCAGGAAGGATTGCAGAAAGAAATACTTGTACTTAACCAGTCGCATGGATTTCACTGAGAAGATGTCTAACAGTTCAAATGTAGAAATAAGCCCTCCGAGACACGAAAATGGGGCATTCCAAAAACATTCCAATTTGAAATGTGCTGATAGCTTGCACGTTATCCCGCTGATCCAGTTTTACTTTACTCTCTCAGATTGTAGCCACCACATCCTTCAGATCCGATTCTTCCGGAACATTCAGCTTTTTACGTATCCTATGCCGGATCACGCGCACACTCTGCACAGAAATTCCGAGCGTGCTGGCCATTTCTTTATAAGTAAGATTGAGTTTGGCCAGGGCCATAAAACGGGTTTCGGCAGGCGTCAGCCCGGGAAGCTTTTCCCTTAACCGCGACAGGTAACCCACGTGTATTTTTTCAAAAAGACTCCTGAAATATTCCCACTGTTCGTCGGTCAGGATGGTAATGTTCTGCAATTCCTGGACAGTTCCTTCACTTTCATTCATTCCGTACCGTGCGCTGAGCTCTTCCACGAGTTGGGTTTTTTCTGAAATGCTCCGCGTGAACTCTTCCAGCTGAATCGCGGCAAAGGTCAGTTCCTGTTCCGCTTTGGCGAGCTGGTCATTTATGGCGCGTTGTTTTTCCCGGTTTTTGTAATAATGGGTTTTATAAAAATACAAAGCGACAACGAGTAGCAGCACCACAAGAATGAGCAGAATATTCCGCTCTAGTGTTTTGATCTGTTTTTCGGTTGCAATCCGCTCCATATCGGACCTGTGCGCTTGCAACTGCGCCTTTTCGCTGGCGCGAAGCATTTGAATAGAATTGAAATCCTGTTCGAAGATATTTCTGATGCGCGTAGCGGAGTCGAGATAAACATTGGTTAAACCAAGATTGCCTTTGGCCGCGTAAACCTTGCCGTAAACCTGGTAAAGTTGCTCGAGCGGCTTGTCACTGCCTGAGCGGGCCACACATTCGCGTGCACGGCGCATGGTCTTTTCTGCTTCACCAATCTCATTCTGGCGAAAGAAAATGTCAGAAAGTATCGTGAGTGACCTTGCGGCCTGGCCTAAGTCTGAAATGATGATCGCCTGATTAATATTGGCTTCCAAAAGCGGAATGGCTTCGTCGTACTTTCCGCGCAGGTAGGCCGTTTGCCCCAGGTCACCCTGTGCAATGCCTTTCCAGACATTGTAATCGTCGATTCCCACATTTTGCAGGATCCTTTTAAAATAGTAGTCGGCCGATTCCAGAAACCCTGTTTTTATATAACTCAGGCCAATGGTGTTCAATGCGGTGTTATGCACGCCCCGGTGTTCCCGGATCACGTCCACGGTCAATGCTTCCCGCGAGAAATTGATCGCATTCTTGTAATCGGCGAAAAAATAATAGGCTTCACCGATCTGGGTCAGGAAGAATGCTTTTTCAGGAAAATCCTTTTCAGAGATCTTTGCCAGCAGCGGATGTATAGTCAGATATTCCTCAAATGCGCGCTCATAGTTTTTTGTATCATACCAATACAAATGCGCCAGAAACCTCCTCGCTCGGATATGGATCTGCATATTTCCGACCTCATGTGACTTGGCTATCAATGCTTTCAGATCCAGTATATGCCGCTTGTGTGCTTTTTTATCCACTTCCCGATTGAGCATGATTCGCATAATCTCGGCTTCCAGAACCAAATCCTGGTCATTGTTCTTTATCGCCACCTTTTTCAGCGTTTCCAGCGACTTATAGCCTTCCGCTTTATTGGCGTTCCCGATCGAAAGATCAATAAATCGCCGGAGGGCCGTATAGCGCTCAGCGTGGGACTTGTTTACAATGTGATTGAACTGTGCATCAGCAGAAAACGCTGAAAGTAAAAGGCATAGGAGAATGAAACATTTACTAAAAATGCGTTTCATTTAAGTTTCAAGAGGGTTAGGTTTGGTTGTTGAGCTTTACCGGCACATGGCAATCTCGGCCAATGTGTTAAAAAATGGCGGTCATTGCTGACCGCCCGCAACCCACAACAAAAGAGTGGCACAGTATTAATCTGCGGTTACACAATTGTAGTCCTTGACTAATCTAAGGTTTGTTTGAAAACCTGTATTTGTGTTCAGCCATCACTTTAATTTATGGAAAACAGCAAAATTAATTGCTTGCAACTCAACCGTAAACAGCTGGTGCCACGATAAATCGGTTCCGATAAAATGATGAAAGAGGTTGCAGCCACTAAGCTAATACAAATCCTGGCCACATCAAATTTTTCATTTTTAATGCTCCAAAATGCGACGTGGCATAGGTTTTTTAATTTTATTGAGGTTCTATGGAAAATTTAAAACAACAGAAAAGCGCGGGAAGATTAATCATTGTAGCCTATCGATTGCCATTCAAAATCATTAGGGAAAATGATCAGGTGCAATTATTCCAAAATTCGGGAGGCCTTGTTTCGGCTGTATTGTCACTGGTCAAAGATAAGAATGGTCAGGTCTTCAATGCTGGTGAAAAGATCCAATGGATCGGGTTTTCTGAAAACACAAGAGAGGAATTGGAAGGCCAATCGCTTGCTAATGACGACTTTCAGGCGCACCCGGTTTTTATCCCCGAGGACGTTAATGAAAATTACTACGAGGGTTTTTGCAATAATCTGATCTGGCCGTTATGCCATTATTTTCCTTCCCTTGCACGATTTGACGACGAATATTTTGAAGCCTATCAAATCGCTAACAAGCTGTTTTTTGATAAGATCAACGAAATTATACAGCCGGATGATGTGGTTTGGGTGCAGGACTATCAGTTGATGCTGCTTCCGGAAATGATTCGCAACAAATTCCCGGACAATAAAATAGGTTTCTTCTTCCACATCCCGTTCCCATCATTTGAACTGTTCCGATTATTGCCCGTAACATGGCGGAAAGCCATTGTGGACGGCATTTTAGGTGCGGACGTGGTTGGTTTTCATACCAATGATTATGTTGAATACTTTTTGAAAGCAGCACGGCTTGTGTCGGGTTATGGCAATAAGCTGCATTACATTAACATGAGCAACCGGATCGTGAAAGTAGATTCCTTCCCGATCAGTGTTGATTTTGATAAATTCAATGATGCCTATGACGATCCGATGGTCGCCGAGGCGCGCAATGATGTCAGGCAGTCGCTGAACCAGAAGATCATCTTTTCCGTGGACAGGCTGGATTATTCCAAAGGGATTATTCACCGCCTTCGCGGATTTCAGCGGTTTCTAGAACGATATCCGCAATGGCACGAAAAGGTTTCGTTCGTTATGGTTGTTGTCCCTTCCCGAGACACTATTGAACAATATCAGCAGATGAAATCGGAAATTGATCAGACCGTCGGGCGGATCAATGCGGATTATGGGAATATTTACTGGCAGCCGATCATATATCAGTATCGCTCAATGCCCTATCATGAATTGGTGGGCATGTACACGGTAAGCGACGTGGCTTTAATTACGCCGGTCCGGGATGGTATGAACCTTGTTTGTAAGGAATATGTGGCGAGCCGTAAAGACCGTAAAGGAGTGCTGATACTCAGCGAAATGGCCGGTGCGGCTGCCGAACTAGGAGAAGCGCTGATCATTAACCCGCTTGACGTTCAAGACATTGCAGACGCTATCAAGATTGCTTTCGAAATGCCGGAAGACGAGCAGATAAAGCGCATGGATGCCATGCGGGAACGCATTAAGGAATATGACGTATTCGCCTGGACGGAAGATTTTTTTACACAAATGACTATGCTAGAACAAGAACACGAACGCCTGAGACAGGTTTTTCTCACTAATAAAGGCATTGATGCCATTCGTCACGCATATGCATCTGCGACCAACCGCATTTTGTTCTTCGATTATGACGGAACACTTGCGCCGATTGTCCCGGATCCCGCCAAAGCGATCGTTTCCGAGGACGTTAAAAAACTAATCCTTGAAATTGCAAAACGGGACACGGTAATCATCATCAGCGGACGCGATCGCCATTTTCTTGATAATTTGTTCAAAGACCTTCCTGTTCATATCATTGCCGAACATGGGGCGCTAATACGCACCAAGGGAAGCGATCATTGGGAACTGAATGAGAGTTATGAAGAGAACTGGAAAGAGAGCATTCGGCCGATCATGGATATTTATGCCAAACGATGCCCGGGGGCTTTTGTAGAGGAGAAAGAAACTTCGCTGGCATGGCATTACCGGACAGCCGATGATAAAGAATATGCACAGAGACGTGCGCAGGAATTGCTCTGGCAACTGAAAAATTACATTCAACCTGAGCTGAATTTGCAGGTTATCGATGGTAATAAAGTTGTCGAAGTTAAAAAGACCGCGTTCAACAAAGGAACGGCGGCCCGAACATTTGTTGAGAATGGACATTATGATTTTGTACTGGCCATCGGCGACGACACCACCGACGAAGATATGTTCGAAGCACTGCCCGAAACCGCTTACACCATCAAGATCGGCGACGATTTATCTGCCGCCAGAAACCATATTAAAAGCCAGGAAGAAGTTTTTCATTTCCTTAACTTTATGGTTTCATCCATCGGGGAGTAATAGATTATGCAAGACGAGCTGCGGCCTTCGGCTTGGAGATTTTTTTCAGTTCCTAGCTGAGTGACAATCCTTTCGGTTCGCTCAGGTTTTCAAGCTTTACGAAATGGCAAACGTACCCTGCTGAACGTAGCACGGCCTGGATCTTGGAAAAATCAGATAACTCTGAGGTTAAGGTTAGTAACAAATCCTGGAAATCGTATGCCCAATGTTTCACATTGAGTTGTTTAAGACAATCGTGCAATCGCTGGAAGGATTTGTTGTTTTTAATCTTGGTTCGAAATGAGATTTTATATGTATTACGCATGTCAGTCAATATTTATGAAGGGATAGTCCTGAATGAAGCCTTGTCAACCGCCGGAATTTTCACCTGGTAATTTTATCAAAGATGCGGCTTATTTATAATAATTACAAATAAGTAAATGTTAAATTGTCTTAAAACGCATAACAAAAAAAGCTTCGCAACTCTTGTGCAAGTTGCGAAGCTTTCATCAAAATAATATTATTGGAATATTAAGATTTTATTAGATTTTTCCTAAGAACATTATTTCCAGCTGCGATCAAGAAAGTCTACCCAATTTCGCCACATAATCTGTTCGATATCCGCCTCCGAATAACCTCTTGCGGATAAAATGCCAGTCAGTGATTGCAGGTCCGCGATGGAATCGAGATCCATGGGCGACTGCTCTTTTCCATATGCACCGTCCAGATCTGAGCCGATCCCGACATGCATCGCATTGCCTGCCAGCTGACAAATGTGATCAATATGTTCTGCCACATGTTCGATCTTTAAGCCCATATTTTCAGGCGTCGATTTCCCGCGAACCCAGCCTGGAATCATCATCCAAGCATCGAAAGCCATGCCGATAACTGCTTTTCTTTCAAGCAATTCCTTGATCATTTCATCCGAAAACTGTCGGTTATGCGGTGTTATTTTCCGGACAAGATTATGACTTGCCCAAACGGGTCCTTTAAAAATGTCCAGTGCCTCCCAAAATGCCGTGTCGCACAAATGCGTTGCGTCCAGGATCATGTTCAGCTTTTCCATTTCACGCAGCAGATCCTTACCTTTTTGAGACAACGGCTGGTCGGAATCTGTGCCATAAGCATAAACACCCGGGCCATAATGTGCCGGCCCGACCGCGCGCAAGCCATATTTATAGGCTATTTCTAGGTTTTTGAGCGTTATGAAAGAATCGGCCCCTTCAAGGCTTAGGATGTAACCAATTGGCAGATTATCAGTCGATTCTGCATTTTGCCAAAGGTCTAAATGTTTGTGCAAACCAGGGAGATCCACGATCTGGACCATTTCACCAGCTTCTTCCATGGCTTTGTACCAGGCAATCTGCGCTTGCGTTTGAGCCCATGCTTGTGCCTGTGAATGCCAGCCTGGAATTTTGCTGTCGGGCTTTACAAAACGGGCGATCTGTGTTGCTACGCACATACCCATGTTGCCTTTCCGCATTTCCGGAAAACTCACGACGCCTTTGCCCCGGTCCGGTTTGTCGGTCAGGTTTGCTTCGCGTTGTCGGATCGCATTCAGGTCCTGGGTAAGATCACGGTTCCATTCCACGGCATTCATGGAAAGGTCGAGATGGGCATCGAAAAGAAACATCTTGTGCTGGTTAGGAATTGAATTAAATGGTAAGGCGACGGTTGCGGGCTATGATTTTCCACTCGTCGGTCACTGCTCCGTCTTCAATGATGGATGCAAAGTCATGCAATGCAACCGTCGGGCAGACGTGATAGGGCAGGGCATAAAGCACATCGCCGATCTGTGTAGCATCCCAAACGTCCTGCGTAACCTGTAAAACGCCATGTTCTTCGCTCTGTCCGATCAATGTATAGCTGGGCAGATTGAGCAATTTGAAACGGTTTTCAATCGGGCTTTCCGGTGCAATGGCCTTATGACCAAGATCGATCGTGACAATGCCTGCAGTAGGTTTAGAAACTACGCGTGTTAAAACCAATGCTGCATGCTGGAAAGGCTGGCCGTCGAACCGGTCGCCATAACCCCAGTCCCAAAGCACATTTGTACCCGGGCTCAAAAACACATCCGGCCGCATGGCGTGAACTGTAAATGAAGGAGAGCCGCCGGCAATGATCATGGGAGCAGCTCCTGTATGCGTTTTGATCAGGTCAAATAATGGAAGGACTTTTTCAAATGCTTCATCCACAGCCAGTTTCCGCTCTGTAAATTCAGGATCACGTAAATGACCGTCGTAAACATGAACGCCGCCAAATGATACATTAGAAAGTGCCGAAATGTAACGATATAATGAGAGCAATGTAACGTCCGTAGCATGCCCCGAACGGTTCATGCCATTATTGACATCAATAAATACATTGAAAACAACATCATTAGCAACGCCCAGCTCATTCAGGTCATCTGCTGATTTTTCATTATCAACAAGCGAAGAGAAGGTTACGTCAGCAAATTTTTCTCTTAGAGCCAAAAGGCGCATTATGTTAGGGCCAACCATCTGGTAGGCCAGCAATATCCATTTCGCGCCTGCATCGGCCAGCATTTCGGCTTCTGCAATTGTAGCACATTTGAATTTATTAATGCCCTGCAAAAGCTGCATTTTGACAATCTCACCAGACTTATGCGTCTTTACATGCGGAATAAGCCTGTCGGCATCACCGGCAATGCTGACCATTCCACGAATATTATTTTCAATGCGCTCCCGGTAAAATAGGAGTGAAGGAGAAATGACGTTTTCCGGATTGTTAAGTTGGAACCACATAATTATTTCTCTTCAAGCTCAAACATCACCTCAATCTCCACCGGAATGTTATCAGGAAGGCTGCCCATTCCTACGGCACTTCTTACACCGATCCCGTTTTCTTCCCCCCAGACTTTTGCGAAAAGCTCGCTGCATCCGTTGATAATGAAGGGGTGTTTTTCAAAATCAGGCGTGCAGTTAACCATGCCTAACACTTTGATAACTCTTTTGATCCTGTTAAGGCTTCCCAGATTTGCTTTCAATGTCGAAAGGATCGTTAATCCAACTTGACGTGCTGCCAGTTTACCAGCATCTGCATCCATATCCTTCCCAATCCTTCCCTTTATCAATGTGCCATCATCCTGCACAGTTCCATGTCCTGAAACATAAACCCAGCGTTTGTCGACGATCAAAAGCGGCTTATAAACGCCAAGCGGTTTGGGCGCAGGGGGAAGGTTAAGGCCAAGGGCAGCGAAGTTTGATTCGGGAGTGTTGTCCATTATTTAATGAGTAAATGACCGGGTCGCCGGTGCGATGAATGAGTGAATTCCTAAACAAACAAATTTAGCACTAAAACCCCCAGCAATCCCATTACAGACACAATTGTTTCCATAACCGACCAGGTGAGCAGCGTGTCTTTGATGCTTAGATTGAAGTATTCCTTGAAGAGCCAGAAGCCGCCGTCATTTAAATGTGAGAACATTAAACTGCCTGAACCAATGGATAATACTAGCAGTTCGGGCGATACGTCGGAGGTTACTAAAAGCGGTGAAAGTATGCCTACGGTCGTTAGTCCGGCGACGGTTGCGGATCCTACACAAACGCGGATAATTGCAGCAATTCCCCAGCTTAATAGCAATGGTGAGATGTTGACACCTTTCAAACTTTCCGCAATGTATGTGCTTACGCCGCTGGCTGTCATGATCTCCTTGAAAACACCGGCACCGGCAATAATCAGCAAAATGACCGAAACGCCTTTAAAAGCTTCTTCCATGGATTTGCTCACGTTTTTCATATTCATTCCGCGGCGGATCCCCAAAACATAGGCTGCAAATAATACCGAGATCAGCATCCCGAAATAAGGCTCAGCAAGAAGTCCGATGATCTTGTTATCAGGATAAATTCGTTTGATTCCTGACATACTCGTCAGCAAAAACACAGGTAACAAAGCAGTTATCACGCTGATCCCCAATCCCGGTAATTCGGCCGTTGGCCTTGGTTTTACATTAAAAAGATCTTCATCCGGCTTTGGCTGAAAACGTTTCAGCGTGCTGCCGAAAAGTGGACCGGCCACTGCGATTGCGGGAATGGAAACGATGATTCCGTATAATAGTGTCTGTCCAAGATCCGCATTCAATTGGCTGGCAATGGCGGCAGGCGAGGGGTGGGGCGGTAGATAGCCATGCGCAACGGACAACGCCGAGAGCATAGGAACACCTACATATAATAAAGGCAGTCGCGCCGTGGCGCTGATCATGAAAATCAGTGGAATGACGATCACAAAACCGGCATTGTAAAACAAGGGTATACCAATCACGAAACCGGCCAGCGCCATTCCCCATTGAATGTATTTTTTCCCGAAAAGTCCTATTAACGCATCTGTGATCCGCTGCGCAGCTCCGCTGTCTGCCACCATTTTCCCGAGCATCGCTCCGAATCCAACTATCAAGACAAGATCACCCAAGGTTCCGCCAACGCCTTTCTGAATGGCCTTACTCACTGTTTCCACATCAAGGCCACTTGCCAGACCGAGTCCGATGGATACGAGCAAAAATGAGATGAAAGTATCAATTTTGAGCCAGGCAATGAGGGCAATCAGGGTAAGTATGGCAATAAAAGTCAGTAATAAGGGCATAATGGAAGTCGGGAAAAGTAAGCATTTAGGTAATAAGCGGGAAGAAAGTAAAATTTAATGTTAGAAGCCAATTTAGTTTTAAAAGGACATTCTTTCCCTAAATTCCGAAGGATCACCGATATACGAAAGGAATGCTGAAATAGCACAAAAGATAGTTTGTTAGAATGCTTTAAAATAGCGAAATTTGACTTTTTAGAACTTACATTATAGTATTAATTCATTGGGTAGTTGCACTTTTCAATTGCTCGTTTAAATTTTTGATTCTTTTCTAATTCTTTATGGCAGAATCTTCTGGTGAAAACATTATCCCCATTAATATTGAGGATGAAATGCGTGGAGCATACATCGATTACTCGATGTCAGTTATTATTTCCCGCGCTTTGCCCGACGTTCGCGATGGTTTGAAACCGGTTCACAGGCGTGTGTTGTACGGGATGTCGGATTTGGGTGTAAATTACAATCGCTCGCATAAAAAGTCGGCTCGTATAGTAGGGGAGGTTTTGGGTAAGTATCACCCGCATGGTGATTCGTCTGTGTATAATACAATGGTGCGGATGGCCCAGCCGTGGTCTTTGCGTTATCCGCTGGTTGACGGTCAGGGTAACTTTGGTTCGGTGGATGGAGATAATCCGGCGGCCATGCGTTACACGGAGGCAAGATTGAAGCGACTTGCTGACGAGCTTTTGAATGACCTGGGAAAAGACACGGTTGATTTTCAGCCTAACTTCGATGATTCACTTTCCGAGCCGTCTGTTCTTCCCGCCAAATTCCCGAATTTATTGGTAAATGGTTCCTCCGGTATTGCCGTGGGTATGGCTACCAATATGGCGCCTCACAATTTGTCGGAGGTGATCGACGGGGTTCTGGCTTACATTGATAATAACGAGATTACCATTCCCGAATTGATGGAGTACGTGAAGGCGCCGGATTTTCCAACGGGAGGGATTATATATGGTTACCAGGGTGTAAGATCTGCTTTTGAAACGGGTCGCGGAAGCATTATCATGCGTTCCAAGGCGTCATTTGAGGTTTCTAAAACAGGTAGGGAGCAGATCATCATTACGGAGATTCCGTACATGACCAATAAAGCTGCGATGATCGAACGCATCGCCGGCCTTATTAATGATAAGAAACTCGACGGCATTTCAGACATCCGCGATGAATCTGACCGTGACGGGATGCGTATCGTTTTTGATCTTAAAAAAGACGCTATTCCCAATATTGTATTAAACCATTTGTTCAAATATACGCCGTTGCAATCGAGCTTCGGGGTGAACAATGTGGCCCTTGTAAAAGGTCGTCCGGTTACACTGAACCTGAAAGACCTGATCAAGCATTATGTTGAGCACCGGATTGTTGTTATCACGCGTCGCACCGAGTATGAACTGAGGGAAGCTGAAAAGAGAGCCCACATTTTGCAAGGTTTGCTGATCGCGCTTGATAACCTGGATGCCGTTATCACATTGATCCGTAATGCACGTGATCCGGAGATAGCAAAAACGGGTTTGATGGAGTCTTTTGAGCTGAGTGAAATTCAGGCCAAAGCGATTCTTGAACTTCGTCTGCAACGGTTAACAGGTCTCGAAAGAGACAAAATCGTGAAGGAATACGAAGAGATCATGGTTTTGATCACTGACTTGAAAGACATTCTTGCTAACGAATTCCGTAAGTTCGATATCATCAGGACGGAACTGGGAGAGATCAAAGACCGCTACGGTGACGAACGCCGCACCAAGATCGAGTTCTCCGCAGAAGAATTCAGTGATGAAGATATGATCCCGGATGACGAAATGCTGATTACCATTTCGAGTGAAGGTTATATCAAAAGGACGCCGTTGGCAGAATATCGTACGCAGACGAGGGGAGGGGTTGGGTCCCGTGGTGTGAAAACCAAGGACACTGATTTCACTGAGCACTTGTTCTCTGCGACGATGCTCAATTACCTTTTGATCTTCACAGAATACGGTAAATTATTCTGGATGAAGGTTTACGAAGTTCCCGAAGGAAGCAAGCAATCCAAAGGCCGTCCGATCCAGAATCTGATCAGCCTGGAAAACGGAGATTCCATTCGTTCAGTGATCAACGTTCGCACATTATCGGATGCGGATTATATCAACAATAATTACCTCATTATGTGTACCCAGCAGGGCACAATCAAGAAAACTTTGCTGGAAGCTTACTCTCGTCCGAGGACAAACGGAATTATTGCTATCTCCATCAATGAAGGCGACAGACTGTTGAATGTTGCGCTGACCAATGGCGATAATGACATTGTGATCGCTTCAAGTGCGGGACGTGCCGTTCGTTTCAATGAAAAAGGAGTTCGTCCGATGGGAAGAACTGCCGCAGGTGTGCGTGGTATTAACCTGAATGATGCCGACAATAAGGTAATCGGAATGGTTTGTATCAACCGCGAAGATGCGCAGCTGCTTGTTGTCTCGGAAAATGGTTTCGGAAAGCGTTCAGACATTGATAGTTACCGCATCACCAAGCGTGGTGGAAAAGGAGTTTCGACCATGAATGCGACGGATAAGGTCGGTAAATTGGTTGCCATACGCGAGGTTACAGAGCAAGATGACCTGATGATCATTACCAGAAATGGAATTGCCATCCGGATGAGCGTGCTGGACATTCGTCTGGCTGGCCGTAACACGCAGGGTGTTAAACTGATCCGCCTGAACAATTCTGATGAGATTACTTCGGTGACTAGAATATTGAAAGATCCTGATGAAAAAGCCGAAGAACTGGATGAGAACGGAAACGTAATCCCATCTGCGGTGATAGAAGGAACTTCGGATATGATCATCGTTTCGG
Source organism: Dyadobacter sp. CY347 (assembly GCF_021502655.1). Classification (GTDB taxonomy): domain Bacteria; phylum Bacteroidota; class Bacteroidia; order Cytophagales; family Spirosomataceae; genus Dyadobacter. The sequence continues at coordinate 1,857 of NZ_JAKFFT010000009.1, read as the reverse complement.
CGGATGAGCAGGCAGAAGAATTGGATGATGAAGAAGATGTGATTGAAGATGAAGACGACGAAGAAGATGAAAATGATCCTTCTGACGAGCCAGAGGCATGATTTTTGTAAAAATTATTTTAATTGATTTATATTTAGAATTCGAACAATCAATCACAACCAAAGTTTAATATTTATGAAAAAATTGTTTTTTGTTTCTGCACTTAGCCTTTTCAGTATGTCAGCGTTCGCGCAGGACGATGCTGTTAACAAGGCTGTGGTGGATCAGTTTCGTAAGGATAAAGAGAAAAGCGATAAAGACGTAAGTGATGCAAAGGCTAGTGCAAAAGCTTCTTTCTGGATGGAAAGGGCAAAATTGTATGAAAACATCGCATTGCAAGGTTCAGAAGTAGATTCAAGCGCAGCCAAAACGTCATTGGAAGCTTACAAAAAGGTTGTGGAGCTGGACAAAACGAAAAAAGGCGAGCCTGGCAAATCTGCCAAAGAAGCTGAGAATGTTCTTGCAGGCGGGGAGGGGTCGCAACTTTTCAATGCTTTTGTAAAGCAGGGTGCTGAGAAATATCAGGCAAAAAACCTAGCTGGTGCTCTTGAAATGTTTACAGCTGCTCAGGAGATCAATAAAAAGGACACGCTTGCTTCGCTATACGGCGGAATCGCAGCGCAACAGCTTGAAAAGAAAGATGTTGCAAAAGAGCAGTTTGAAAAATATGCTGCCAATGGAGGTAAAGATCCAAGTGTATTCTACGGTTTGGCCCAGTTGTACCGTGAGGAGAAAAACTTTGACAAAGCTATCGAAGCGTTGAACAAAGGGTTGGCTCAGTCACCGAACAACAAAGACCTGAAAGCAGAAGTTGTTAACATTCTTTTGGCATCAGGTAATGAGTCGAAAGCAATCAGTGAATTGGAAGCATTGGCACAAGCTGATCCTAAGAATATTCAGAATGTTGTTAACCTTGCAATTCTTTACGATAACATGCAACGTACAGCTGCGGACAGCGTGAAGCAAATGAGTGCGAAGATGGGCTCGGGAAGCAAATCTGCTGCAAGCCTTACAAAAAACCTGGAAGCTGAAAAGGGAAAAATCGAGGTTTTTGACGGAGAGGTAAAACGTATTGGTGCGTTGATCAAGAAGCAACCAAAAAATGCGGATCTGAAACGCCAGCTTGCCGAAGTAAATGCTAAGAAAAAAGAAACGATAGCAACTATCGCAACAATGGAAGGCGAAGTTAAAACAGCAACCGAAGCTGCCCAAAGCAGTGCTTCATCAGGTTCTGAAAAACAATTGGCTGACCTGAAAGCGAAACAAAAAGATGCGAGCGACAAGGCCATTGCTAATTACAAAAAAGCATTGGAGATCGACGGAGCAAATTACGACGCGCTGTATAACCTGGGTGTTTTCTATTTCAACGAAGCTGTACAATTGAAAGGCGAAGTTGACAACATGAACATGACAGAATATCAGCAACGTGGTAAAGAGATCGAAGGTCGTGTTTGCGGTAAATTCAAAAAGGCAAAGCCATATTTTGAAAAAGCCATCCAAGCAAAAGACGAAGCTGAGGCGAAAGATAACTTGACTACTGTAAACGGAGTACTCGAACAGTTCGCTTCAAAACAAGTGGCTTGCGTTGAAGAGTAAGAGATAGAACGATAGAGTAAATAAAACAGGCGCTGAATAGGCGCTTGTTTTATTTATGAAAGCCTATTTAACATAATATAAATTATACAACAAATTGTATTACACTGAAATAGCCTTACAATAACCCTGTAAGCTTATGAAAGTGAATGGATTAATTGTTATCAAGAAAAATTACAAAAACAGTAAATTCCGATCTCAGGTTGTTGAGCTTTGCCGCTCGGG
>NZ_JAKFFT010000008.1 GCF_021502655.1 Dyadobacter sp. CY347 | reverse complement strand
ACAAAGACCTTGTTGGTGACTATTGGCCTGGTGTTCACCTCTTCCCATCCCGAACAGAGAAGTTAAGCCCAGAACCGCCGATGATACTTGGATCAAACCTGGTAAAGTAGGTAGTCGCCACAATACCATTAATCTAAAAGCCTCCCAGAAATGTGAGGCTTTTTTTGTGCTTAAGGAAATTTCGAAATAATAATGCAAGGCAATTATAAGCCGAACATCTATATCATTGAAAAGGCACAAAAAAACCTCAACTTGCTACTTACTAGCTCATTGAGGTTTAAATGTTGTGCCGAAGATGGGACTCGAACCCACACAGGGCAACCCCCACACGCCTCTGAAACGTGCGTGTCTACCAATTTCACCACTTCGGCATAAAAAACTGGTTGGCAAAAATAGTAATGTTTTCTGCTTTACCAGATGTCAAAGCGCAAAAAGTGAAAACTTTTTAAACTTTGACGTTTTCGAACTGTGCAGGGATATGAATGTCCTTAAAACCCGCTGCCTGCAATTTTAATTTAAAGGCAACTTGTGTTTCATATTCTCCGTGAACCAGAAAGATTTTTTTCACCCTTTCTGGAGTCTGGCAGGAAAGGAACGACAGCATTTCATTGTAGTCGCCGTGCCCGGAAAATGATTCCATTGAATCTACATGGCAAACAACGTCAAACTGCTCACCGAAAATATTGACGGTTTTGTCTCCACGTTTTAGCGCGCCTGCAAGCGTGTTACCCGATGCATAGCCAACTAAAAGGATCGTGCACCTGGCATCGCCAATGTTGTTTTTGATATGATGTTTGATCCGACCAGCTTCTGCCATTCCCGACGCGGAAATAATGATACACGGCTCATCTTTGTCATTCAATGCTATGGAATCATTTACGTCGGAAATATATTTTAGATATGGAAAGGCAAATGCGTCGCCGTCTTTCTCAATATATTCCAGGATTTCCGGATTGAAGCATTCATCGTGCTCCTTCATGATCTTCGTCGCCCGGATTGCCAGTGGACTATCAATGTATACGGGAATCTGCGGAAGCTTTCCTGAACTGGAAAGTTGATCTAATGCGTAAATCAGCTCTTGTGTGCGGTCAATAGCAAATGCCGGGATAATGAGCTTACCTTTACGGACAACACAGGTTTCATGGACGATTTTGAGAAGATGTCCTTGCATATCCGTTTGCTTCTCGTGCAACCTATCTCCATAAGTTGATTCGCATATAATGAAATCTGCTTGTGGAAACGCATCTGGCTTTCGCAAAATGCGGTCTTCCGGCCTGCCTATATCTCCGGTAAATGTGAGTTGCTTAAATGAGCCTGCATCCGGAATGGTGAGGTGAACAGCAGCGCTGCCAAGGAGATGTGCAGCGTCCGTTAACAAAACGGCCACTTCTTTGTCCGGCCCCAGATAAAAAGTCTCGCCGTACTGGGCTGTTTTAAATAGACTTAATGCATGAACAGCATCTTCGGTGTTGTATAGCTCATCCAGCAACGGCCGGCCTTGTTTTTCCCGGCGCCTGTTGATACGTTCCAAATCCTTTTCCTGAATGTGGGCACTATCCAGCAGCATAACCCGGCATAAATCTGCCGTTGCCGGTGTACAATAGATTCCACCACTAAATCCTTGCTTTACAAGGCGGGGAATCAAGCCGGAATGATCAATGTGCGCGTGTGATAAAACAAGATAATCCACATCAGCAGGCTTGAAACCAAATCTTTCATTGAGCTCATCTGTCTGAATGCCTTGAAACAGTCCGCAGTCAAGCAGTATTTTTGTTCCTTTTTCTGTTGTAATCAGGTGCTTGCTTCCAGTGACTGTTCTGGCAGCTCCAAAAAATTGAATATTCATAAGTTTTTTAATTCAAGCTAAAACATATAGAGCGTCAAGGTTCCGGCCTAAACCATCATAATCCAGGCCATAGCCCACGACGAATTTATTTTCAATATCAAATCCTGTATAGCGAATTTCAATCGGGGTTTTTAATGCATCCGGTTTATGTAACAGAGTTGCGATAGCGACCGATGCAGGGTTGAGATTTTCGATTTGTTTTACCAATTGTGCCATGGTAAGGCCAGTATCCACAATGTCTTCAATAATGATGATATCCCGTCCTGTAATGTTATCGTCCAGCCCTATAATTTCCCTTACGGATCCCGTAGACATTGTTTTGGAATAGGAAGCCAGTCGTATAAATGTAATTTCGCAGGATAGGGCGGTCCGTTTGACCAGTTCACTCGCAAATAAAAACGCACCATTCAGAACAACAATAAAAAGCGGACAACTTCCTTCGTAATCTTTCGTGATCTCAGCGGCGATCTGAGCGATCCTGCTTTCTATAACTTCCCTGGAAATCAGTGGGGTGAATTTTTTATCAAGAATATTGATCATAATTTGAGGTGTCGTTTTATCAAAGGCCATAAAAAGTCGATGATAACATTATAAATATATTGTCAAAAACCGCGGAAGGGTCTGAGGATCAATATTAACTCTTTTTTCAAAAACCCTGCCCGTGGCAAACGTAAAATATAAATCCCGCGTTAAATAGGGAGATTTACCCCTGATATGAAAAGTCTAATAACACATATAGCCACATACTGTCTTTTAACTGCATTTTCAATCCAATTTGCCTCAGCTCAATTGTATTCGTCCGCTGAACTGGACAAGAACTACGATATGATCCTGAAAAACCCGAGCGTTCAGATTGAATCGACGGAGGCAATTAATATGTTATACAATTACAAATTTGCGGAAGCGGACACTGAATTCCGCTGGTTAAAATACAGATATCCAAAGCATCCGATGCCCCATTTTCTGATGGGCCTGGCGGAATGGTGGAAAATTGTGCCGAACACGGACAACGAAACGCATGATAAGGCGTTTCTGGCGCAAATGGACTCTACCATTAATCTTGCCGAACAGCTTTACGACAAAGAAAAAAACAAGGTAGAGTCGGCATTCTTCCTGGCTGCGGCCTATGCGTTTAAGGGAAGGTTATATGCCGAACGCGAGAGTTGGACAAAAGCAGCATTCGCAGGTAAAAAGTCTTTGAAATATTTCGAACAATGTAAAGGAAACGGCGATCTGACGCCAGAGTTGCTCTTTGGTGATGGACTTTACAATTATTATGCAGAATGGGTGCCAAAAGAATATCCGATCTTAAAGCCTGTTATGTCGCTTTTTCCAAAAGGAAACAAAAAGCTCGGTGAACAACAATTGGAGAAAGTAGGGAATAATGCATTCTACACGCGGGTTGAAGCCAGGTATTTTCTGTTGCAGATTTACAGCATGGAGAATGAGTATGGAAAGGCTTACGAAATGGCCAAATACATGTGGCAGACCTTTCCTAATAACCCCTATTTTGAAAGATATTTCTGCCGCACCGCATTTGTAACCGGAAAGATGGCCGAAGCAGAAAAAGCTGCATTGAACATTATCGAAAAGATCAGCTCAGGCATGCCTGGATACGAGGGAGTAAGCGGACGAAATGCGGCTTATGTGCTGGCTTATTACAATATGACATATCACAAAAATTATGATGCGGCATCCAAGTATTATCAAAAGGCAATCGACTATTCTACCCAAACGAATTCGCTAAACGCAGGTTACTACGTTTCGTCGCTCATAGGATTGGGCAAAATAGCTGAGATCAAGAAGGATTACGATGAAGCCCTTCGCTATTACAAGCAAGCGGCCGATAAAGCTGATAAGAAAACCAGTCAGGATCGGGAGGCAAAAGCAGCCATTGCTAACCTGAAAAAAATGAAAAGGGATCAGCGGAGAAAAAGATGATTGAAATTAACCCGGCTATGATTTAGCTGGGTTTTTTAATGCTGCATAATGTTTGAAAAACAGAGGAATTGTTTCTATTCCTTTATAATAATTAAAGAGCCCGTAACTCTCGTTCGGAGAATGCAAAGCATCAATGTCCAGGCCAAAGCCCATCAGAATGCTTTTGCAGCCCAATTGCTGCTCGAATAGCGCCACGATAGGAATGCTGCCGCCTCCTCTTGTAGGAATTGGTTTTTTACCAAATGATTCTTCCATCGCCATTTCTGCCGCTTTATATTCCAGGGAATCTGTTGGTGTCACATAAGGCAAGCCACCATGATGTGGTGTAACCTTTACCTTCACCGAAGCTGGTGCAATGGATTCGAAATGTTTGGTGAATAATGCCAGGATCTCTTCATCGGTCTGATGCGGGACCAGGCGCATGGAAATTTTAGCATTAGCCTTTGATGGAAGCACCGTTTTTGCGCCTTCACCAATATATCCGCCCCAAATTCCATTCACATCCAATGTCGGCCGAACGGAAGTCCGCTCAATGGTTGAGTAACCGTCCTCGCCCATAATGTCATCAATTTGAAGATCTTTCTTATATTCTTCCAGATCAAATGGCGCTGCGTTTAATGCTGCACGTTGTTCGGATGAAAGTTCTTCAACATGGTCATAAAAACCAGGAATAGTAATGTGTCCTTTCTCGTCTTTTAGCGAAGCGATCATTTCACACAATACATTAATCGGATTTGCTACGCCGCCGCCGTAAACACCGGAATGCAAGTCCCGGTTAGCGCCAACGACCTCCACTTCCACATATGTGAGTCCGCGAAGCCCCGTTTCAATGGAAGGCACGTCATTGGCAATGATGCTGGTGTCGGAAATCAGGATCGTGTCGCATTTCAGCATTTCCCTATGTTCGCTCACAAATGACGCGAGGTTGGAGGAACCAATTTCTTCTTCACCTTCGATCATGATTTTTACATTGCAAGGCAGATTACCGGTCGCCAACATGGTTTCCAGTGCTTTGATATGCATATAAAACTGCCCCTTATCGTCGCAAGATCCCCGTGCATAAATGCGCTCGTTTTTGATTACAGGCTCAAATGGTGGCGAATTCCATAGCTCATACGGATCGGCGGGCTGCACGTCGTAATGTCCGTAAATGAGGACGGTAGGAAGATTTTGGTCAATAATTTTTTCCCCATAAACCACCGGATGCCCCGCTGTTTCGTAAATCTCAACGCGATCGGCCCCGGCTTCTGAAATTCTGTCTTTTACAAATTCGGCCGCTTTGAGCATATCCTGCTTGAATTTGGAATCTGCACTTACCGATGGAATGCGCAGCAGGTCCAGAAGCTCGTTCAGAAATCGGTCGCGGTTGTCGTTGATATAATTTAGCATTGCTGTGTTTTTATCGTGTAATGTGCCTTAAATGGCGTGTCAAGATAAAAAAATAGCCCCTAAGGTCGTCCCTCAGAGGCTGTTTTTTTGATATTAGTTTAAACTATTTGCGGTTTCCTGACTTTTTTGAAAATAGGTTAACCCTGTTCTCATTTCCATTTACAAGCCTGACAATGTTTTTCTGATGCGTAAAAACAACAAGAACGAACATAGTAAATCCGAAAACGATTAATAGCGGCTCGGGATGGCCAAAAACGCCGATCCAGGAAAGCACAGGGAAAGCCAACGTCGCTAATATAGAACTCAATGAAACATATTGAGAAGCAAGCAGTGTCAGAATAAAGATCGTGATACAAACAGAAGCAAGTTCGGGATGGATAGCGAGCACCATACCCAGCAATGTAGCAATTCCCTTTCCGCCTTTAAACCGGACAAAAACAGGAAATATATGGCCGATGATCGCGATTATACCAAACAAGATCTTGAACATCAGCAGCTCGGTCTCGCCGATTGCATTCATATAAAATAACATCGAAGCGAGGCAGGTCGCAGTCCAACCCTTCAATACGTCAATAAGCATTACAATTGTTCCGGCACGTTTGCCTAAAACCCGGAAAGTGTTGGTAGCGCCGGCATTTCCGCTGCCATGTTTTCTTACGTCAATTCCAAAATATCCTATTCCGTACCAAACTGAACTCGGGATTGATCCTAACAAATAGGCAGCGATAATCGTAGTTATTAATAAGGCAATACTCATATTGTACTATTCGCAGAAAATTTTAAACGTTAAATTGTTTTGTTCAAAAATACGATAGTTGAGGGATTTTACAAGCAAAACGGATACAAAACTAACATTATACAAGCGATTTTTCAAGTTGTAGCATTAAGTATTGCGAATTCTACATTAACATCAAAATCCTTCGGTAGGCTCCACTTTTTTCTTTTTTTCCACCGGAACCACTTTTTTCTTGGTTGTTTTAGCAGCCAATTTGGCTTTTTTAACAGCCGGCTGGTAGAAATCGTCAAACCGGTTTACAAACGCATCTTTCTCCTCCGATCCGATCGACACCAGCGACATATCCTTCGATTTTACGTTTTTCGACTTTGCAGTAATCTGATCATTGAAGTCGACCTGCGACGAGACTACGCCAAGCTCTCCGAGTTTGTAATCAAAATAATACCACACATCTGGCGAAGCCTGTAAAAACAAACTGAATTCGTCTCCATCCACCGAACGCCTGATCTCCAGAACACCTTCCATCTGCGCATTAATGTTGTTTCTGCCCAAATTCGCTACGCCAATTGGACCTTGCGAATAATACGCACCATGCGAAGCCGACCAGTTCAAATTTACATTGGACAGCAACATAGGGACGTCCAGCGCCGGAGAAGCGTCATATAGTGGTTTGTAGCCCGCAGCAGTAAGCTTAATGTACGCATCCAGAGCCTGCGGCCCGATTAGTGCCGATAACTTATTATTCAATTGCTCCGCATCATCATCGGCTGCTGTGCTGTTTTGCTCTTCGAGATTCACTTCAACAATTTTCGCAGCCAATGGTTGTGAAATAGGTTCCAATGCGGGCAGTTTCATCAACAACATTGTATTAAATGAAAACCTGGAACTATCCACCTGCGCTTCGCCGGTTCCCACAGCTTGCAGCCAGGTGGCGCCAGTTAGTTTAAGCGGGCCTGAGAATGTTGCGAGTCCGGTTTTGTCATCAAAACGCAATGCATTTGCCTCGTCAACTAAACCATCAGCTCCTGGCGGCGGCATTACTTTGAAGGCTTTTTCGTCCTCATCATAGTTCAATGCGCCTTGCGCCTGGTAAATGTCTTCGTCCCCATCCGAATCCTTCGGCGAGAGGAACGACATATACATTCCTTTTGCCTCATTATAATGCAAGCCCACCGAAAGCGGAATGTCGTGCTCGTTTTTCAGGTCTTTATCAATTTTAATGGCCACAGTCTCACCGGGCGCATCTTTATAGACAATCCACGAACTCTGGAAATCCTTCCTGAATTTGATAACTGGCTTCACAAACCCATCCAATTGCAAGGAAGGCTCATAGGCAATCAGGTTAATTCCTCCTTTATATTGAATACGAGGGGAAAGAAGCAGGTTTTCGGTCTCCTTAATGTCTGCACGGGCCGTTGTATAGTATTTTACAGTTGAAGGAGCCTGATTGTCAGAACGTTTTTTCTTGCCTTCCTCGGCCGCACCAATTTCTCTCAATTCGAAATTCTGCATTTTGATATTGAAAGTGTCTTTTCTGGCCGTGATATATTGGTATGTAGCCGAACCTTCGAAATGGTTACGGGAATCGATGCGGATGTCTGCATCGCGCATTCTGTGGGACGTATTTAATGTATCAATCTCAATGCGCGCTTTCTTTAAAGGAGCGATTTTTCCTTTGCTATCCACACTCACCAATCCGCCATCCGGAATGATCTTCACATCCGCAGTTTGAATAAAAGGAACGCCCTTAATATTCAATGTCACTTTTTCCACATCATAAATCGCCTCAGATCCATTGAATGTCAGCCCTTCCTGATCCGGATCCATCGATGTGTAAGATGAGGTTTCGCCAAACCCTTTCATCAGGATCGTTTTCTTAGTCATATCCCACTTTGCGCTTCCGATCAATGTCTTGTAAGAAGCAGTTGGGATTTCCATCCCGGATGAGTCGGAGCCAAAGCCCGTCTCGTCCGTTAAGAAGTTGGCAATGCCGGTTTTGAAGTTGAAATCAATGTTTACATTTTTACCGGTAAGCAGCTTTTTTGTCGATTTTTGGTCAACACTATTGATTGCAAATTCGGAGCGATTGGCCAGATAACCATCCTTGTTGAACTTAATATCAGGCGAAGAAAGCTCAGAATCAGGTCTTTTCAATTTTCCATTTCCGTATAATCCCGTAGAACGCAGCAAAAGCCCGCCTTCCAAGCTGGTTGTTCCATTGTAAAATGAAAACGATTTGCCTTGCGTGTTGATGAACATACTGTCTGTATTAGGATACCATTTCAATGCATAATCCTTTAACTGAACAGCCGGAAAATAGCCCTTTCCGATGGTTGCTTCTTTAATGCTTGCCACTTCTCCGGATGCCATTAAGGAATCGGCTGTAAGCAACATGTCCTTCGCAGTCATGGAAGCAGATAAGTATTTCAAAATCCCTTTGGAATGCAAACCTGTGTTGTCCATCGTCAGCGTATCCGTAAATTTCGCCAGTGCTTTTCCCTCGTAAAGCTTCATATCCGTCACCGGCGGCTTGTATTCAAACCCAAGCGAGTTGTCCGGCATGCTTTTCAGGACCGTCTGAATGTTGGGAATGATGCCATTTGCATTGAATGTTCCTTCAAAAATCACATCGCGCTCATCCAGACCGCCCATATCGATCTTGGGAATTTTGAAATTGACTTCTCTCGGATAAACGACAGTTCCGCGCTCAGGTTGATCAAAATAAACCATCATCCCTTCCTCAACAACCAATCGCGGTGATTTCTTAACCCCTTTTTGCAGCCCGGATTTATTCTTCGGATCACTCAAATAGAATGTTCCCCCTTTTTCATATTTCACGTGACCGCCCACTTCGCCTTTCTGCCCTTTCGCAAACTTATCCCTCGGCGTAAATGTGATGGAATCGGAAGGGGCAACGTTCACAAAGAACTGGTTGTAGTCAAATTTGATGTTCTGCCCCCTGAACTGATAGTTGGAGGCGACCATTTGGCCGTTTAATGTGAAATTCCTGTTTTTACCAATGATCAGTTTTTTATCCTGAGGAACTGCGTAGATTTTCAGCGAATCACTGACCACGAACCGCGAAACACCCATAACGGTAAGCATTGTATCAGGCAGATAGATCGTGGCATTAGCAGTTTCGTCATTGGCTGTAAACTGAGAAGTTACCTGGAAGTTGTCATAATCGGCCTTATCCAGGTTTGCCAGCACAAACAGGATCCCTTTTTTACTTAACCCAAATTCATCCGTTGATTTATTGTAGATAAAATATTCTTCGAGCGTAAGCCTTTGCAGCGCATTACGCATGATTTCGGGTTTCTGCTTAAACTTCCGCGCAAGGTCATCCGCTAGGAATGCTGATTTTTTTTCCGTCTGCGTATAATTGGCAGCCATAATCAGCGGCTGGAATCCATATTCTTTACTAATGTCTTTAAAACGCTCCTTTTTGAAATAATCCAATGATTCCAGCTTTACAGGAGCAACCTGCTTACCATTAATGCGGAAAAATTCAACCTTATCATTCGGAAACCGCCACCGCATCGCCTGCGACCAGATGTTCATTTTATGATAAGTGTCTTTATAGGGAAGTGGCGCGTAATCCGTTCTTTCAACGCGGCCTAATTTTACCAATCCTTCGTCATCATTATACCTGAATGTCACACCCGGATGATACAGCGAATCGCCGCCGAGCGGCATGGAATAGGTCGCAAAGGAGGCAGCAATGACCGAATCTTTCAATTCAAACTTCTTGCTCTGAGCCGTGAAAGCGAGCTTATCCTTATATTTTACCTTGATTGTTGATGGAAGATCGCTCAATGACGAACTATACATTTCCGTCCCGATCAATGCGAAACCACCCTTATAATCAATGTTCTTGCGCGTATCTTTCAACCGGGCGTCAATTCCGTTAGAAACAAAACGCGGATAGGGAGCAGGCTGGCCTTTTACTTTCTTAACGCCGCGATATTCGAGCGTTCCTTTGATCGGCGCGGCAAGTTGTGCGTCGCTGTGCAGCGTCACATTCTCCGCTACAAGTTTGGGTTGGGAAATATTAAAGGAATAACTGTCCAGATCGGCGTAGATCGACGAGTCCCCGGCGGCCTGCCAGTTGAGCTTGCCACTTTTACCTACAAAAATTCCGTCTTTGAGCGAAACACTGCCATTAGCCGGCCCAAAAACAACCGAATCACCCGCCGTAACCATGGCAAATGTGGCATTCTGCAAATCCATTAAAGCGCCGGTAATGGCAGGCAGCGGATTGGATTTGGGTGTAATTACATAATTCGAGTCAACCGGCGTGTCCCAGCTGTCATTAGCAGCGGCAACATTTGCCTCTGTATTCGCTGTTACCGCATTCGTGGTGTCAAAACGATATTTATAGGTTCCGTTTAAAAGGTAAAGTGAGTTATAATTCGCAGCGTAAAGTTTATTGGTCTCATTAATCGTCCTGACCGTTTCCAGCACTTTCTGCAATGTTTTACCATCATATTTCTCTCCGGAACTAGCCGCAAGGCTCAGGAATCCTTCCAGATTTTCGGGGGATTGCTTCGCAAATGCATGCGTATTCCGAATTAAGAGGAACATGACAGGCCCTGCTTTCTGGCCTTTGGAGATCTGTGTCTTAACAATGTTGATGAACTTCGTCTGCTGGGAAGCATTCAGCGCAGACATCCACACGCTGTCGAGCTGCGCGGTGGATCGAATGTATTGCGGGTTGCGGCTGCCGTCCATGAGTTTGCGCAATTGCACCATAAACTGCCCCGGATCATCCGAAAGTTTTAGGTTTTGAGCAGACGCGGTTGAGCCCGCCCATGCCAGAATGCAGAAAAGTAACGCAGTACGAAGTATCCTCATTTGTTTGTTTCTCAACTTTTAAATACAACACAGGCCCATTGATTCCGGGTATTGGAATTGATCTTAGTTAAACCGTTTTCAAATGCACATTGCTCAATATCAGCCTGATCTGTTTCATAAAATCCGCTTGTTACCAGCCAGCCGCCGGGCTGCAAATGCTTCACGTAAGCGGGTATTTCGCTTAATAATATATTTCTGTTGATGTTTGCCAGAATGCCGCCAAACATGCGCTCCTCAGGCACCTCAGTGATTGTTCCCTGGAAAACCTCAGCCTCTGAACCCAGATTATTCATTAAAAAATTCTCCTTGGTATTTTCAACGGCCCATTCATCAATGTCAAAACCCAGTAAATGCGTTGCGCCTAATTTCGAAGCAAGAATCGACAGGATTCCCGTTCCACAACCCACGTCCATTACAGCCAATCCTTCATTTGGCAAACTTAGCTGCTCGTTCATCACGAGCCACGTTGTTTCGTGGTGTCCTGTACCAAAAGACATTTTCGGCTGGATCAGCAAATCGTATTTAAATGCAGGGTCCGGCTCGTGAAAGGTGGCCCTCACCCGGATTTGGTCACCAACTTCTATTGGCTCGTAGCTTTTTTCCCACTCCTCATTCCAATTTCTTCTTTCTAACGATTTCCACGTCGCCGCTATTGTCGTTAATTCCAGGTATTTGGCAGTAAGATCGTGCAAGTTTTGTGCATCAAAATCATTTTCCTGAATATAGGCCAAAAGCCCCTCATCCGTCTCCACAAAAGACTCAAACCCAGCCTCCCCCAACTCCGCCATCAATATTTCCGAAAAATCCGGGTCAACTTTAAGATCAACTTCTATGTAATTCATGTTCCACTAAATTTTGATTTTTAAGGCCACAATATCATCCGACCCTTATCCGTATTGATTAATATAGTAGGCTTTTTGGATACTGACGCCTATTATGTGTAAATTTAGGATAAAGCTTATCTCTTATGTATACTGCCGTTAAAGGAATTTACGAGAATGGTGAACTGAAATTCACAGAAACGCCGCCTTCCATCGAAAAATCGGAGGTCGTAATTCTGTTTATGGATGAAAAAGATGAAAGCGTGTTTTTAGACGAAAAGCCTAGGTTTGGAGTAATTTTGGGAAGTTTGGCTAACAAGGGATTGAGACTTCCTGATGACTTTAATGATCCTATGGATGATCTGAAAGACTACATGTAATGCAGAGATATTTAATAGATACTCAAATTCTCATTTGGTCTCTTATTTCTCCCGACAAACTCAGCGCTGACATTTTGAAGCGCCTATCGTCAGGTCAAATCTACATTTCCCAATTAAGCCTTCTTGAAATTGCAATAAAGCAAAAGATCAATAAGCTTCCTGAATTACAAATCGCGATTGAGGAATTGCAGCAAATCATTATTACAGACGGGTTTCAAATCATTCCATTGAAATTAAAGCACATAATCGCTTACAAAGAGATTCCGTTATATGCTCATCACCGAGATCCATTTGATCGTCTCTTGCTAGCAACAGCGTATGCTGAAAACATTTCAATTATCTCAGCCGATCTCAATTTCAAACTTTACGGCGATGTGATTCAACTCGTTGAAGCATAAAAAACGCGCTCACATCATTAAGACATAAGCGCGCTTCTCCATTATTATCATCAAGGCTTCCGCCGCTTCGCGGCTAAATCATGCGCGGTATCGTAATATGATCTTAAATTCATCCAGTCGAACACGTCTGAAATGTTTTCGACGCGGTTGCGCTGCATGATGCGGTCGCGGCGTTGCATTCTTACGAATTTGAAGAGGATATCGGCGAGCTGGTCGGCGGCCTGTGTGAATGTTTGAGATTTTCGGTTGATTACATAAATGCCGCGGTTTTCGTAATCCCTCATGATCTGCATAATGTAATCCCCAAATCCGGAAAGATCGCTTGTCACCGTCGGCACACCGCGAACGACGCATTCCAGCGGCGTATAACCCCAAGGTTCGTAGTAACTCGGGAAGACGCCTAAGTGACAACCCCGGACAAATTGTCCATAATCAAGCCCGAAAAGTGGGTTTGTTGAGGAAATAAAATCGGGGTGATAGACGATTTTTACGCGGTCACGCTCATTGTTGACAAGATTTGCCGTCTTGCAAAATTCTGTAATGCCGTCTTCTGCTTTCAGATCATGCGTGACGAAAGCGGGCAATTTGTCTGTTTTCCAGGTTTGAATGGTCCTTCTGAGCCTTAATCTCCAATATTCATCAACGAAATTGTTAAGATCTGGCATTTTATGGTCTGCACCTGAGGCTGTTGCCAGGAAAAGCTTTTCGCCAACCTCTTTTTCGATGGCTGTACAGGTCTCCTGCAACTCATTTAAAACAGCTCTTGATTGCAAAACATCCGGGTTAACGGAGTAATAAGGCTGTTTGGTCACAATGAACATCACGACCGTCATATCCATATTAGCCTGCACCATTTTCCAGTTTAACCTCGCCAATGCTTCCAGCGTGAGGTCATAACCCTTATTACTATATTCGTAACGGCCCGAAGTGAAGAAATAAAGCGTTTTATCCAGATCAAATGAATAGCTCGGGAAAAAATGTCCCAGCACAAATTCATGAATGCGCTCCTTATGCTTTAAATGCAGATTCT
Source organism: Dyadobacter sp. CY347 (assembly GCF_021502655.1). GTDB lineage: Bacteria > Bacteroidota > Bacteroidia > Cytophagales > Spirosomataceae > Dyadobacter. The sequence goes on along the minus strand of NZ_JAKFFT010000008.1, from coordinate 551,258 downwards.
GAAATTCATGGACTGCCTGAAAACGCACGACATTCAGACCATTAGGCGTCACCAGATCCGGCATCCTGCCGAGGAAAACCTCACATTCACGTGCTGTAACATCGCTTACCGTTGTCAAAACATGCGCGCTTAATGCTGCTTGTCGTTCAACCGAACATTGTGCGAGAATCCCGTAATTTTTGGCTTCCTGTTCCCAGTCAAAGAAGGGGAGCTTGCTGTAAAATCCGCTTACATTCTGCGCCAGATAGCGGCCCAGCATGGTGGCGTGGGTCGTAAATGTGGTTGCGATTTTGACATTATCCCGTTTCAGATCCGGCAGGCCGCTGCTGGCCATCCACTCGTGGAACTGGGCATAAATTTCTTCGCGCTTCGCATTTTCTTCGGCGTACTCCTTTAAAAACAACCGTACAAATTCGCCAAAACAAAGTGTTTGATTGACCAGCGGCTCAACATTAATGGTCGGAATACGGCTGCGTTCCCAGAGATTAAATTTAATGGTATCCAACTCATGTGCAATGCTTTCCAGGTCAAAAAGGATCACACGCGGCTTTCCTGTAACCAGCCAATAGCCATAAAAAACATTATAGCCCATGTCGCGCATGCGTTTCACGACGCGGCCGGCAGGCGAATCTTCCAGATCAGCAATTATTTCAAATTCGGATGACGCTTTTTTCTCGAAATATGGGCCTAGCAAAAAGTAGTTATCTTCCCACTTTTCTACCATTGCAGGGACCTTGGTCCGTATTACAGTATAAATTCCTCCAACTTGATTACAAACCTCCCATGCAATTTCAAACAGGACGTTTTTCTTAGTGGTTTTGACAAATGGTTCCAATACGGGATGTAGGTTTAAACGTTATTAGCTGCATTTGCAAAGCTTGTTGTTTTCTTTAAGTCACAAAAATCCTTGTAATTACACAATAAATATGCAGAAAAATTATTCAGAATTACAACAATCCATTGTTTGTTTCTTTGTCCTCTAACAAAGTAGAATCAGCGTCTGCACGCTCAAAATATAACAAAGTCAAGAATGTGGCTTATATTAATATGTCCTCGGACAAAGCCAAATGAAACCCTCATGACATGAATTTAAGACGGTTCTCGGCTAACTTTGTTCCAAATTACGTTACTTTGGTTGGATTAACATTTTGCATTGGTTAGATAGTGAAAAAAATTAAAATAGTTGCGCTTTCCTTTACATTCCTTCTGTTTATAATGGAAAGTTGTATTGCCCAAAGTGCCGAAACTGAAGAAATTTTACCTCCAAAAAGGGAATTCAGGGCAGTTTGGATCGCTACTGTTGATAATATTGATTGGCCTAGCAGCAAAAATCTTATACCAGAGGAACAGCAACAGGAGTTTTCGGCGCTTCTTGATTTCCATAAAAAAGTAGGGATGAACGCCGTATTCGTACAAGTGCGGGCGGCCGGTGATGCATTCTACGCTAAAAGTCCTGAGCCCTGGTCGGAATGGCTGACGGGGCGGCAGGGAAGGCAGCCATTCCCGATGTGGGACCCGTTGGATTATATGATTACAGAAGCCCATAAGCGCGGGCTCGAATTTCATGCATGGCTTAACTTAAACCGGCTTGTACACAAATCTTCAACCAGCGTTTCAGCCGATAATGTCAGTAAAATACATCCCGAGTGGATCCTGAGCTATGATGGATACAAACTCTTTAATTTCGGGATTCCGGAAGTAAGGCAGTTTATCACGGATATGACGGTGAATGTGGCCAAAAATTATGATGTTGACGGGATCCACTTTGACGATTATTTCTACCCGTACGCCGCGCCCGGGCAAGTTATCCAGGATGAGGCAACGTATCAAAAATATGGAGAAGGTTTTGCCACCAAAGCAGATTGGAGAAGGCACAACATTGATTTATTGGTTAAACAAATTCACGACGGGCTGGCAGCAGTGAAGCCAAAGCTGAAATTCGGGATCAGTCCTTTCGGGGTGTGGCGAAATAAAGACCGCGACGCGGAAGGGTCCAAAACCTATGGTGCACTGGCTTCCTATGATGATCTTTTCGCTGATAGCAGGCGCTGGATCAAGGAAGGGTGGGTCGATTACATCGCGCCGCAGGTTTATTTTTCTTCCGGATTTTCACGTGTTCCGTATAAAAACCTGGTCGATTGGTGGACAGAGAATTCTTACGACAGACATTTGTATATAGGAATGGGCGCTTACCGCGTCGGAAATAAGGATAGGGACAAACATTGGAATAACCCCCTCGAGATTCCTAATCAAGTCCGTTATTTCAGGGAAACCGAGACTGACGGGGCGATCTTTTTCAGTTCCCGTTCTTTAAGAGGCAATAGCCTGGGTTTTGTGGATTCGCTCCGCCGCGATTTTTTCCGTTATCCTTCGCTGGTTCCTACCATGCCCTGGAAAGACCGCATTGCACCATTATCCCCAAGAAGTTTAAAAGCAACATTGCTGACAAAGGGCCTGGAACTGACGTGGGAACGGCCAGAGCCTGCGTCTGATGGTGATTTGGCCTGGTATTATGTAATCTATCGTTTTGGGCCGGATGAAAAGGCAACAGCGCATGACCCGAGGCGCATTATCGGCATGTGTTATGAGGGTGAAAGATATGTAGACATGACGGCCGAGGCAGGAAAACGATACATATATTATGTTACGGCAGTCGACCGGTTGCATAACGAAGGACGCCCGATTGGGCCGTTAAAAGTGGAAGTCCACGATCAAAAGCTTGTGAGATTTTAGCATATGAGCAATACAATTCAATACGAATATAAACCTGAATATCTGGCGGTTTCAGTACCAACAAAATATAACTCCGAAACACTTCGTAGCGAGGAAATGGTGTTGAATATGGGTCCGCAACATCCTAGTACTCATGGTGTTTTGCGTTTAGAAGTGGTTACCGACGGTGAGATTATCGTGGATGTAGTTCCGCACCTCGGATATTTGCACAGGTGTTTCGAAAAGCATGCAGAATCATTGCCATTTAACCAGGTTATACCTTATGTAGACCGCCTGGATTATGTGGCTGCTATGAATTCTGAGCATGCCTATGTAATGGGTGTGGAAAGGATGCTGGGCATTGAAAACGACATCCCAAAACGCATTGAATACATCCGGGTTGTTGTTGCGGAATTAAACCGGTTGGCTTCACATTTTGTAGCATTAGGAACCTACGCCATGGACATTGGTGCTTATACGCCTTTTCTGTGGATGATGCGCGACCGGGAGCAAATCCTGCGCTTGCTGGAATGGACTTGCGGCGCCCGAATGCTTTATAACTATATCTGGATAGGCGGATTATTTTACGATCTGCCCGTTGGTTTCGAGGAACGCTGCCTGGAATTTATCAAATATCTGAAACCCAAATTGACAGAGTTACAGCAACTCGTAGTCGACAATAAAATCTTTATCCAACGCACAGCCAATGTTGGCGTCCTGCCGTTGCCCGTTGCCATTAATTACGGTTGCACAGGCCCAATGTTACGCGGTTCGGGTTTGCGGTATGATCTCAGAAAAGTGGATGCATACTCCGTTTATCCCGAGCTGGATTTTGAAATCCCCATTGGAGAAGGCGCTATGGGCACAACAGGCGATTGCTGGGACAGGACCTGGGTTCGTGTGGTTGAATGTTGGGAATCTGTGAAGATCATTGAGCAAAGTCTGGAACAGCTCACCGGAAATTTCAAACGCACCCGCGACTTCGATCCACAAGCCGTTGTACCCAAGAAAATCCGCCCGAAAGCAATGGATTTTTACGTTCGGGGAGAAAGCCCGAAAGGCGAACTGGGCTTCTTTTTCCGATCCGACGGCCGTTCCGATGTCCCAATCCGCTGCAAGGCTAGGTCATGCTGCTTTCATAACCTCTCGGTGATTGGTGAAATTACAAAAGGATCATTATTGGCGGATCTGGTGGCGGTTATTGGTTCAATAGACGTAGTGATGGGGGAAGTGGATCGCTAGGGCAAAAAAGAAGCCGCCTTTCAGCAGCTCCTTCTTTCTCTCCTATTTTTTTCTAAACTTAAACAGCCTGCGCAACGCCTACCAAATCATGCTTGGCCAAAAACTCGGCAATCTGAACTGTATTTGTTGCTGCTCCTTTGCGAAGGTTGTCCGCTACAATCCACAAGTTCAATGTTTTAGGCTGCGATTCGTCGCGGCGGATGCGGCCTACGAAAGTTTCGTCTTTTCCGTGAGCGGTTAATGGCATTGGGTAAAGTGCTTTTTTAGGATCATCCTGCAAAATCACACCTTCCGCCTCGCTCAGAATCTGACGCACTTCGTCAATATCAAATTCGTTTTCAAATTCAATGTTAACCGCCTCAGAGTGACCACCGATCGTTGGGATACGAACCGTCGTTGCAGTTACTGCAATGCTGTCGTCGCCCATGATCTTTTTCGTTTCATTGGTCATTTTCATTTCTTCCTTCGTGTAGCCGTTATCCAGGAACACATCGATGTGCGGCAACACATTCAGGTCGATTTGGTGCGGGTAGACTTTTCCTTTGCTATGATCGCCGGCGCGTTCCGAAAAAAGCTGGTCAACTGCCGCCTTACCCGTTCCGGTTACAGACTGGTAAGTGGAAACGACAACCCGTTTGATCTTATATTTTTGATGCAAAGGATTCAAAACCACCACCATTTGAATGGTTGAGCAGTTTGGGTTTGCAATGATTTTATCTTCTCTCGTCAATTCACCCGCATTGATTTCAGGAACAACCAGTTTTTTGGTCGGGTCCATTCTCCATGCCGAGGAATTATCGATTACTGTAATGCCGGCTTCTGCGAATCTTGGGGCAAGCTCCAAGGATGTGCCGCCGCCAGCTGAAAATATCGCTATCTCAGGTTTGGCTGCAATGGCTTCCTCAAATCCGATCACCTTTATCTGTTTACCCTTGAATGTAACTTCCTTACCAACAGATCTTTCAGATGCAACGGCTAATAATTCCGTCACCGGGAAATTACGCTCTTCGAGCACTTTGAGGATTTCGCCGCCTACCAAACCGGTAGCGCCTACTACTGCGATTTTCATTCTAGCATTAAGATAAAAAGTGAATAGAAAATTGATCTTGCTTTTGCACTGCCTGAGCAGGTGAAAAGTGCCGCAAATTTACGAGGAATTTTAGAATGAATGTGGATTTTTACATTTTAAGCATTGAACTTCCGGCCAAGAAAGCCAAATGCATTACCAAAACCAGGTTTTTTCAGGTGTTATGCAGGCATCCATGCGAATGTCATAAATATCAACATCGCTAATGTTAGCAACAGGTCCGAAGTATGAAAGTCCCGTTTTAACCGCATCGGGCCGACATTTAGCTAAAAACCGATCATAATATCCGCCACCATAACCGACTCTGTAACCTTGCTCATCAAAAGCCAGCAGGGGAATAAAAATATGGTCAATCTCCTGAACCGGAATAGTTTGAGAAGTCAAAGGATCGGGTTCAGGAATGCCCCACTGGTTGGTGATCAGATGGGTTTGTGTGTTGAGAATATAGTGTTCCATTTCCTTTGTTTTCGGGATTACGTAAGGAACTGCAATGCGGATGTTAGGAAAGGCAATCTGTAACTGCCTGATAATGTTCCAGGTGTCGATTTCCTTTTTGTTTATTTGGGGTAAAAAAATGTGAATGTTTTCCGTGCCGCTTAATGTGAGCGATTCCAGCACATTTCGACAAATAAGATCATTTTTAATGGCGGCCTCCTCCGGCGTCAGACTTATTCTCTTTAAAAGAAAATCCTTACGCAATGTTGCCTTATCCATCATTTGAGTGTTTTAATTCTTTTGGCAATATCAAAATTTAGGTCTTAGCCGCCAAAGTTAACTCCTTAACAATGTTGTCCTTTTTTCGCCTTTTTACGCTATTGTTCGTACTTTCACGCTCGCATTTTAAATTCTTTAACCATAGTTTATAAACAAGACATGAGCAAAATTAAAGTTGCAAATCCCGTAGTGGAGCTTGACGGAGACGAAATGACCAGAATTATCTGGAAGTTTATTAAAGAAAAACTTATTCTGCCATACCTGGAACTGGATATCAAATATTACGATTTGGGCGTGGAATACCGCGATGAAACGAATGACCAGGTTACCATAGATGCAGCGAATGCGATTAAGGAATATGGTGTGGGTATCAAATGCGCTACGATCACACCGGATGAAGACCGCGTGAAGGAGTTCAACCTGAAACAAATGTGGAAATCACCAAACGGAACAATCCGCAATATTTTGGACGGAACCGTTTTCCGTGAGCCTATCGTAATGAGCAATGTGCCTCGTTTGGTAACAAACTGGACTGCGCCTATCATCGTTGGACGTCACGCATTTGGTGATCAATATAAAGCAACTGATTTTGTTGTTCCTGGAAAAGGAAAGCTTACCATTAAATTTGAAGGCGAAGATGGCAATGTGATTGAGCACGAAGTGTATCAGTTCAAAGGCCCGGGCGTTGCGATGGGAATGTACAACATTGATGAGTCCATCCGTGGATTTGCTTATGCTTGTTTCAATGTGGCATTGGACAAGGGATGGCCATTATATCTTTCTACAAAAAACACGATCCTTAAAAAATACGACGGTCGCTTCAAAGACATTTTCCAGGAAGTTTACGAAAGCGATTACGCAGGAAAAGTGCATTACGAGCACCGTTTGATCGATGACATGGTTGCTTCTGCATTGAAATGGGAAGGAAACTTCGTTTGGGCTTGTAAAAACTATGATGGTGACGTTCAGTCAGATACAGTTGCACAAGGTTTCGGTTCATTGGGTCTGATGACTTCTGTTCTGGTAACACCAGATGGCAAAACCATGGAAGCGGAAGCAGCGCACGGAACGGTAACACGTCACTATCGCGAGCACCAAAAAGGAAAACCAACTTCTACCAACCCGATCGCGTCTATTTTTGCGTGGACACGCGGCTTGGCTTTCCGTGGTAAATTGGATGGAAACCAACCATTGATCGATTTCAGCCTTGCCCTTGAAAAAGTGTGTATTGAAACGGTTGAAAGTGGAAAAATGACCAAGGATCTTGCGGTGAACATTCACGGAAACGACGTGAAACACGGCGAACATTACCTTTATACTGAGGAATTCCTTGACGCAATTGATGAAAATCTGAAAGCTGCATTGGCTTAATCCATTTATAATTGTTTACAAAACGCCACTGATTCATTGCGGATCGGTGGCGTTTTTGTTTAGGTATCATTTTGGTATAATAGGATTTATTACAAATGTTACCCCCATCAATACATTGAAGCGCAATTTTCTACGCATATGGCTGCTGTTTCTGTGCCTGTCGCTCACAGGTCTGAAATTGTATAGCCGTCCCATGCAAATCTCTGACCATAAGCCTGTTGCTAAGGCAGATTCTGTCGAAAAGATTGTTTTGCAAAAAGACATTATCGATGTACTCAAAGGCCTGCGTAAAAAGCATCGCCAGGATTCGGTAAAAGTGGATACGGTTTTGAAAACGGGGAAGGTTCTGTTCTCCATTGTTCCGGCGTTCGGGTATACCTTAACCTCCGGTTTAATCGGGTCGATGAATGTGAATTCTGCATTTTATTCCAGCAATCCGCATAAAACGAGGTTATCGAGCATTACTGCAAACTTCATTTACACCCAATACAAACAAATCACCATTCCCCTCCAGGCCAGCATCTGGACGCGGGATAATGACCTTAATATCCTGACCGATTGGCGTTATTTCAAATATCCGCAAGACACGTATGGACTCGGACCAAACAGTGAAGTAAGTAATGCCTCAAAGATCGATTACAAGCACATTCGGCTGCATCAAACGGTTTTGAAGAAAGTAACAGAGTCATTTTATGCCGGAATCGGGTATTTTTACGACTATCGCTGGAAGATTCTTCAGGAAGACAGCAATGCAGACGTCACCAGATACGGGCTAACACCGAAATCAATCTCGTCCGGGCCGGTTGCCACATTGGTTTACGACAACCGCATCAACTCCATCAATCCAGAAAAAGGCTTTTACACCAGCGTCCAATATCGGTCGAGCCTTAAAAAGCTTAATAGCACGAGTAACTGGAATTCAGTTGTTGTTGATATCCGAAAATACTTCAATCTCCCGCAAGGCAGCAGAAACACACTCGCATTCTGGAATTATAACTGGCTGGTTGTAAGCGGCAAGGCGCCCTATCTCGATCTTCCCAGCACCGGCTGGGACCCGGCCACTGCCATGGGGCGCGGCTACATTCAAGGCCGCTTCCGCAGTCCGAAATTGCTCTACTTTGAAACAGAATACCGCATGTCCCTCACTCAAAACGGCCTGATAGGAGCAGTAGTTTTCGGCAACGCCCAAAGCGTCTCCAACTGGCCCGCCAACAACTTCACCAAAATAGCCCCCGGCGGAGGCGTCGGACTAAGAATTAAAGTCAACAAAAAATCCAGGGCGAATGTTGCTATTGATTATGGGTTTGGAATGAATGGGTCTAGGGGGTTGTTTGTGAATTTGGGGGAGGTGTTTTAGCCGGGGAGATCGGAAATGTCCTGAATGAGCCGAATGTTTTCCATCTGGCAGGCCTGGGTGAAATCGGTCTTATCAAATGTTGCTAATGCGTTAACATTATGAAGCTTGCAAGAAGATAGTATCAAGGCATCATTAGGTAAAAGATTATATCGCCGCATCATCCTCAGGTACAAAGGAATTATCTCATTTCCGTTTTGTAAGACTTTAAAAATAGAGAGGAATTCTTCCGGCTGGTCATGATCCAGGATATGTCGTATCTCCTGACTTTCTTTAACAGAGCGAGGCGATTTTTCGCCCTCAATGGCAAGGAGATAAAACGTATATTCGCTCAAAACGATTGGATTGACCAGGAGTTCTAAGTTGGGGAAGGTTAGAAAGTGGAGAAGCAGTTCCGGACGGGAACGTTTTTTAAACTCTACCAATATAGAACTGTCAACAAAAATGCGTGTTATTTCACTGCTCATGGGGGTCAAACTTATCTGGATCAAATGAGGATTTTTTAGATCGATCGAGATATTGTTGAGCAGTGTTAAAGCGGGAATTTTGAGAAGCTGTCTCCTTATTCTCCAATGAAAGGATAATTACTTCGACCATATCGTCATCAAAATAATCAGGAAGCGAAATCTTGATCTCCCTGTTTTGAGGTTTTTCGATAAGTCTTAAAGCATTCATCAGGACTGTGTTTTTTCAAATTTAATAAATAATAGTCACTATTCCCGGCTTTGGTTGAAGGTAAAGCCAGATCCTTAACAACTTTCTCAATAATCTTTCTTCGCATTACACAATACAACTTCTAAAAAACACGTACCTTTGCGGGCAATTTGTTCATACAGATCGCAGTACCTTCTTTAACTAAATTATTTGTTGCAATGTCCGCAGTAGCAGAGCAAACCCAGGTTGCACCCCGGTTATTGGCCGACCGGATCAACGCACTCGAAGAATCTTCGACGCTTGCGATGACGAAAATGGCGCGTGAATTGGCCGCACAAGGCCATAGAGTAATCAGTCTGAGCGTTGGAGAGCCGGATTTTAAGACGCCCGCACACATTTGCGAGGCTGCTAAGAAGGCCATCGACGATGGTTTTCACGGTTATTCACCCGTTGCAGGTTATCCTGATCTGAGAAAGGCAATTGCGGATAAGTTAAAGCGCGACAATAATATAGATTGGAAACCGGAGAATATAGTCGTTTCAACAGGGGCGAAACATTCACTGGCTAATGTGATCCAGGTTTTGATCAATCCGGGCGATGAGGTTGTCATCTTTGCACCTTACTGGGTTAGTTATTCCGAAATGGTGAAACTGGCTGAGGGTAAATCAGTTATTGTCAATGGTGCTTTTGATAATGATTTCAAAGTGACCGCAGCGCAATTGGAAGCGGCTATCACACCACGCACAAGAATCGTAATGTATGCTTCTCCAAACAATCCAACGGGAGCAGTTTACTCAGAAAAAGAATTGAGAGAAATCGCAGCAGTGATCGAAAAACACGAAGATGTGTACGTTCTGGCTGACGAAATCTATGAATATATCAACTTTACAGACGAAGGACATTTCAGCATTGGCTCTATTCCAGCATTGAAGGATCGCGTGATCACTGTGAATGGTGTTGCAAAAGGTTATGCGATGACGGGATGGAGAATCGGGTTTACGGCTGCTGCGAAATGGATCGCCGATGGCGTTGAAAAATTGCAGGGCCAGGTTACATCCGGAACAAATTCCATCGCCCAAAAAGCGGCAACAGCTGCATTCAACGGCCCTATGGAACCTTCTATCGAGATGACAAAAGCATATGCACGTCGTCGTGATCTGGTTGTTGGTCTGCTGAGAGAAATTCCAGGATTTAAAGTTAATATGCCCCAGGGAGCGTTCTACGCGTTTCCGGACGTAAGCTATTATTTTGGAAAATCAGATGGGACAACACAGATCAATGACTCAGACGACTTCTCTAACTGGCTGCTAAACAATTCATATGTTTCGACAGTGGCCGGTTCAGGGTTCGGCGCACCGGATTGCATTCGTATTTCAACGGCTGCTGCTGATGAAGCACTTGTGGAAGCAGTTCAGCGGATTAAAGACGCGGTTGCGACTTTAAAATAATAAAAATTGAAATCATAAAAGCCTCATAGGTGTTACCTGTGAGGCTTTTGTATTCCCCGGCAAGCGGAATTGGCCGTTCATCGCAACATTATATCAATGAGTAAGTATTATTTTTTGAAGGTTAAGGAAATTGAGAAAGAGACTGAGGAAGCTTCTACGCTGCATTTTTGGCACCCGCTAAATGAGGTGGTGGCTTACCGACCGGGACAATTCCTGACTTTACTTTTGCCGGCTGATGATAAGAAGATCAGGCGTTCCTATTCCATGTCGAGCTCGCCTTACACGGATGTTTCCCTAGCCATTACAATCAAAAGGGTTCCGGGTGGTTACGCTTCCAATTTGTTGCTTGATTCCATTCAAGTAGGCGATACATTGGAGGTTATGGAGCCTATGGGCGCATTTTTTCCAAAACAGAGCGATGACCAGATGCGGCAAGTTGTCTTTATAGGGGCCGGAAGTGGCGTTACACCATTGTTTTCTATTTTGAAATCAATATTGATGGTGGAGCCGGAAAGCGAGGTTTTCCTTATTTATGGTAGCAGAAATGAAGAAAGCATTATCTTCAAAAATAAGCTGGAAGCATTGCAGGCCAAATATGGTGAGCGCTTAAAAGTGGTGCATACATTAAGCCAGCCTTCGGAAAACTGGGAAGGGGAGAAGGGACGGTTGAATAAAAGCCATTTGCTTAAAATCGTTGAGAAACTGCCAACATTGAATAAGTCCGAAGCCGAATTTTTCCTATGCGGACCGGAAGATATGATGGAAGAAGCGCACCGTGCATTGGCAATTTTAGCCGTTCCTGAAAACAAGATTCGGAAGGAAAGCTTTATGACAGCAACTGCTGCACAACCGGGCGAAGTGACTTTGGAAGAGGAAGATGACACATTAAAAACCCGCGAAATCACATTGTTTTATGAAGGCGCGGAATATAAGCTATCCGTAAAACCGCACGAAACAGTGCTGGAAGCAGCATTGAATATGGACATCGACTTGCCATACTCATGTCAGGCGGGCATGTGCACAGCTTGTTTGGGCAGGTGTACGTCCGGAAAAGTGCATTTGGATGAGGAAGACGCCCTTTCCGAAGCAGAATTAAAAGAAGGTTTCATTCTGACTTGCGTAAGTCATCCAATGAGCGATGATGTGATCATTGAGGTGGAATAATATAGAATAGCAGGTCAAAAATAAAGCGGACAATGATCACATTGTCCGCTTTATTTTTGACCTATTTGTTTGGAATGGGAGGTTTCGGTGCCGCAGGGGCTTTTGCCGGCTTGGCAGAAGCAGGAGCAGGCGGTGGTAGCGGTGGTGCTTGTCCGCGGCGGATTGTGGTCGTTTTCGCCGGACGCGCGCCTTGGACAACCCTTACTTTTGGAATGGATCTGGCTTCATATCTAGCAAGACCAAGTGATTCAATGCCCATTTTCTCACTGATAGACTCCATTTTTTCGCGAAGTCCTTCAACCTCTTTTTCAAGATTACGGATAGGCTCTTCGGCTTTTAATGTTTCTTTTCTTGTGGAGGCGATTTGTGCATTCAAATCTGAGATGGCTTGTTCCTGCACTTTGATTTGCTGCTCAAAATCATTCAGTTGCTTTTCCAGCTCCGATTCATTTGTTTTGGCGTCGTCAGACCGGGACCTTTCCAGAAGAGACGATCTTTTTTCCATCAGATCTTCGCGCAGTTCCATTGCGCCTTCCTTCTTCCATTCGAGTTTTTCCATATTTCTCTCCACACGCTCAACATCAAAACGGTATTTTTCCATTTCCAGATTGATTTCTTCAATGCGCTGATTATATGGCTCCATCTCAGCTTGAAGCGCTTGCAACTTGCGATGGATCTCGTTCATTTTCTTCTGCGTCGAGTCGTTCATAAATGGAACATCCGCCATACCAGCGAGATCGATATCAGGGATTTCAAATTCCGGGATTTCAAATTCTGCCATGTCGATGTCCGGGATTCCGATTTCGGCCAGTTCAACATCAGCGTCGATGTCGCTTGCTTCTGAGATCGATTGGCCGCTTGATTTAAATTTATGTGTCGACTGCTTTTTCTTCGCAGCATGCTGTACCGATTTCTTCGCCTTTTCCTTTTCGCTTTTTTGGGCAACAGCATACATGGAAACGCCAATCACCAAACTCAAAGCAACGAGCATGATCGGGAAGTTTCCGAATGTCCTCGAAGGTTTGGTTTGAAGTCCGAGCACCCGCTGCACTCTTTGTAATAGCAATGGTTTTTTTGAAGCAAAAGCCATTGCCATACGAGGCGTTGCCTGCCATTCAGCCACTTTTACGAGTGCATGCGCCAGTGACATTTTATCTCCGCAAACAGCCAGCGCAATGTCGTCGCAGCAATGTTCACGCTCAGCACGGATGCGGTCCGATAGCCACCAGATGGCAGGATGGAAGAAGAAAACAACTTCCACGAATGATTGCAACATATTGATCAGATAATCATTACGTCTGATATGCGCCAGTTCATGTGCTAAAATCGCCTCGACTTGTGCAGTTGAAAACCCGGATAGCAACCCGATCGGAATTAATACAACCGGACTGAAAGCGCCGATGACCATGGGCGTGACAATTTTTGCCGTCTCCCGAAATTCAACGGATTGTGTAATGTTCATCTTAGCAGTAATTACACCGAAACGTGCCCGCCATTCCCTGTCCATTACAATGTTAGCTTTGGCGCGCAATCTTTCTGTGAAAATCCAACCGCCCGCAAATCGCAAAAGAAGAAATGCCGCGCCGATAAGCCAGCAAACGACAAGCTCGTTCAAATGAGCAGACAACCATAGTTGCACCTTAAAGGAAAGGGGAAGTTTGTAGTTGGTTGCGAAGCTTACGGTTGAACTGGCCAAATGCATAATTCCAGCAGATTTTGCAAAAGTTGCTGCACCCGCTAATGGCGCTGAGGTTGCTTTAAAATAATAATAAATAAATGTAAGTACGGATACGAAAACCTGGGCCGACATAAAACCGACGCCGGCAATGTATTTCAAATTGGCAGATTTACGACGAAGCAGGTAAAAAGCTGCGAAAGCGATGAACAAGATGAATGCCCCTTGCCAAATCGAATGGATCAATGTCCATCCAAAGCAAGTAATGGCTGCGTCAGAAAGAAGGTTTTGGATAAGTTTCATGGCTAACGATTGTTTTCGAGGTTGTTTAATAACGCACGTATTTCATCTAATTCTTCTTTCGAAGTCGAGTGATTCCCCAGCGCTTGCATTACCACTTGCGCCGCTGATCCTTGAAAAGCAGTCTCCACTAATTTACCCAACAAGTTTTGCTGTGTCTCCTCTTTTCCAAGTAACGCCACATAAATATGTGATCGTCCCTGCTCTGTACGATATAAAAGTCCTTTGTCATGCATGATTTGCATCAGCTTCAATGTGGTTGTATAACCTACATCTTTGGTTGCAGACAAAGCATCATGAACAGCACGAACCGTACTCGGCCCGGCTTGCCATAAGTAATTTAAAATTTCCAGTTCGGAATCGGTTGGCTTAATATACATGGCGAGAATGTTATACGATAATCTTCGTATCAAATGTCTACGAAAAAAATCGTACATGCAAGGCTTAACTACGATTTTTTTCGTAGTAAGATGTTAAATTAACTTAAAGAGCTGATTGAGAGGGTAAAAACGAAACATCCGGCTAACCTAGCCGGATGTTTCGTTTGGGTATTTAAACCCCTAAATCCCTAATGGGACTTTGCATTGCGCATATCTTATTATTCAATCCCTCAAAGCGTTGGGGGAAATCTAGTCTACACGTAAGTATTCAACATCACCGGCATCACCAACATCAGAATATCTTCATTCTCTTCCTGATCAACCGGGATGATCAGACCTGCGCGGTTTGGAGCGGATAATTCGAATGTGATTGTTTTGCTTGAAAGGTTACCTAACACTTCGATCAGGAACTTAGCATTGAAGCCGATTTCCATGTCGTCGCCATTGTATTCGCACATTAAGCGCTCGTTTGCTTCATTAGAATAGTCTAAATCTTCCGCAGAGATAACGAGGTCGTTTAACGACATTTTCAGGCGAACCTGGTGCGTTGTTCTGTTGGAATAAATGGAAATACGTCTTAGCGAGCTAAGGATTTCCATTCTGTTAATCGTAAGCGTATTTTGATTATTGGTAGGAATTGCATTTTCATAATCTGGGAACCGCTCGTCGATCAGACGGCAGATCATACGGATATTTCCAAAGCTGAAAAATGCATTGCTGGAAGTAAATTCAGCTTTAACCGGCAGATCCTCAGACGGAAGACATGATTTTAACAAGTTCAATGCTTTGCGCTGAATGATCATCGACGTGTCCACTTCCGACTTAATGTCTGTGCGGCGATATCTTACCAACCTGTGACCGTCTGTTGCCACGAAAGTTGCGTTTTCAGTTCCCATTTGAACAAAAACACCCGTCATAGCAGGACGTAGATCGTCTGTGCTTGTTGCAAATAATGTATTTGCAATGGCTGCGCCTAAGGACGACGAAGAAAAGTCTACGGATTGACCGCGATTAACGGCTGGTGTTTTCGGGAAATCAATCGGATTTTCGCCTGACAGCTTATAGCGACCATTGTCAGAAATGATTTCCGTTCCAAATGTTTCGCTGTTTACCTGCAATGTAATCGGTTGTTCAGGCAGCCCGCGCAGCGTGTCCAGCAATAATTTTGCAGGAATGGCGATGGCTCCTTTTTCGGACGATTCCACTTCAATTTCAGTAATCATCACCGTTTGAAGGTCGGAGGCCGTCACCGTTAATGTATTTCCTTCCAGTGATAAAAGGAAGTTTTCGAGAATAGGCACAATTGGGTTCGTTGAAACGACACCGTTTATAGCAGACAGCTGTTTTAATAGAACTGATGACGAAACGACAAACTTCATAATTCGTGACGTAAGTGTTTAGATGATAAATTTATAGAATCACAGATTTCGAAAATCTGTTTTGTAGGGGACAAAAGTATGAAAAATAACCGACGAAGCAGCCTCTATCAACTGAATTTTCGAAGCCGGAAATAATAACGTAATGCTCCGAAAATGCCGATCAAAGCGATTGGCAGCAGTAAATTAAGTGCCTGCCAGAATTTCTTGCTTTCCTGGATCTGGATTTTGTCCAATGCCCGGATATCGATCTGTTTGTTGCGGGCTTTGATCAATCCGTTGGCATCTGTCATGTAATCGAGGGCGTGCATCACGAAGTCCTTGTTTCCGAATGTCTGTTTTGTTACGCGGTCGTAGCCGAGCGGAAGCGGCGCATTCCTTTTATAATCATAATTATTCACGATCAGATCGCCGTCCGAACATATGATTACTTTCGCCGGATTTCCTTTGGATTTAAATTTTGCAGCACGCGGATCTCCCGGCAAAATCCTGTTAGCAAAAAGAGAAGTGAACGATCCTTCCAAGAGCACGCCCGCCAATTTTTCACCATTATTGTAAGTTGCTGGATCCGGATCTTTTCTCGCTTCATTATAACCAACCAGCGCAGGCGCATTAACCACCTGCGTGTAACCGGAAGTCATCAGCAATGGAATTTTATTAATCTCCGGAGCGCCGCCAACCGTGTCAATAGAACTTAAAAATCTGGTATAAACAGCATTAAGGTTCCTCGTGATTGTATGCTGACCAAAATTATTAAGCAACGGGAAAAAACGCCAGGGCATTGGCCGGATCTCGGGTTTATCACCCATATTACCAACATTCAACAGGATTTCTGCACACTTCAAATCCTTAACAAGGTTCGTGTTAACACGCGCACCCCATTTGAAAAACAGATCATTCAGGTTAAGATCCTGTGGCTGGGCATAATTTCCATCCAGACTAACGCTGTCCACCCGCGCGCCATCAATGAAGAAAAGTGCTTTACCTCCTCCCACAATGTATTGGTCTAGCTTATATTTTTCATCGTCCGAAAAAGCGCTGTCGGGTTTCAGCACAAGCAATGCGTCCAGTCCTTCATAAGACTCGGGGTTATTCATGTCCAGGAACACGTCGTAGCTCTGCTGAATGGTCGCGATTAAATCGCTCAGTCTCGCCGGCGAGATTTTGGTATGGCTCACAACGAGCCCCACTTTTTTATGTTCCTGATTGCCTAACAGCCTGATTGCGGATGCAATTTCGAATTCTACGCCTTCATAAGACTGGTTGAGCTGCTCTTCGGGAGAGCTGGATTTATTTCCTTTCAAGAGCTGTACCGGCACGGATAATGTGTCCGCCTGAACGATAACGCCAGGGAAAATGATCTTTTCTGTCCGCTTACCATCTTCATGTGCAAAGACATTTGTGGGTGTTAACCCTCTGTCGACCAAATTTAAATATTGCTTTTGCCTTTGCTCTTCACGGGTTGCCTCGGAAGGGTCCGAGTAGTTGACGATCAGATGACCGTTTGAGTAGGTTTTAAATTCCTCTAATGTTTCCCGCGTCGCGCTTTCCAACCGTTCGAAACCAGCGGGCAGATCGCCATTTAAGTAAACATTGACAATAATGTCTTTATCCAACTCACCTAAAAGCTGCTTTGTAGCATCCGAAATGCTGTAACGCTTATCCGCTGTAAGATCCCACCGAAAGAAGAATTGTGAAGCTAAAAAGTTTACTCCGGCGAGCAAACCTACAATCAAGACAAACCGGAGTGCTGTATTTTTCATTCAGGGAGATTGGATTAGAAACAAAAAATGGACGATGCTGTGTCCAGTATAAACGTCCATTTTTTGCAAAAATATAAAAAACCAAAAATGAATTGGTTATTAATTATTTCAACACATCCTCAGATTGGGGGAAAACAGGGTTATTGTAAATGTAAACACCATTATACTCTTGTTTGACAGGCTCCTGGGTCACAAAATTCCGGTGATAAGGCAATGCTTGTTCAGTAGAATAGTGGCAAACGAACGATTTTCTGGTTTGGTCCGGATTGGTGATCATTGATCCGCCATGCGCGAGCGCCGCGTGCCAGATCAGCACATCGCCTTTCTTAATGAGCAATGTTTCTTTTGGATATTGATGTTCTGTGCACGTTTTGTCGAGATACTGAGCAAATTCGAGCGGTGATTTGGTTGAGTCTTTTTTGAACAAAATACCACTTCCAAAGTCAAATTTTGGCATTTTATGTGAGCCAATGTAGTAATAAAGCGGGCCTGAATCAATCTTAATGTCTTCCAAAGCGATCCACGCTGCGGCCAGATGACTTGGAATCTTGGCTGTTACCCAGGGAAAATCCTGGTGCGTAGGTTGCTGGCTTCCATACATGAACACCAGACTTTGCATGACCACGACTTTTTGATTAAAAATCGCTTCCAGAAATGAAACAATGGAAGGATGCGTCATCAGCTTTTTCCCGGCCACCGAGGAATTATGGAAGTCGTTGATCTTCACATATTTGCCCAACAATGCTTCTTTGGGAAATTCTTTAATGTTACGTTCCTGATTTGGCTTGAATTCATCCAGATCAATGCGGACAGAAAGGTCATATTTATCCGGATTTTGCACCAGCTCCTGAAAATCGCCCCAGAATTTATCGATCATTTCTTCCGGGATAACATTCTCGAGAACGGCGTAACCTTTTTGTTCCCAGTTTTCGAGCTTTTCAGCCATGTTGTATGGCACTTTGTTTCGAGGCGGATGTTTTGCCAGATAGTCGGCAATGTTGGCACCAGGCTTGTCAATCCAGGGGAGCGTAGAAGAGTCAAATTCTTTTAAAGGGAAATAATGGTCTTTAAGAGATTCGGCCTTGCGTATGACGCGCTGAACAATGCTCATGTTGTAATGGGTTAAAGAAAATATGATGTTACCAAATATAATCAAAACTATCTGGCGTGACGGAGCAAACGCGTCACCGCTGGCTACTTCTTATTAAACGTGCAAGTGCTGTTATCAGCATACTGATAATACGACTTATAATTAGACGCTTTCGGATCCATACAACCCTTTAAATTGAGCAATTGAATGTTTCTGAAATCAATCGGGTGGCTTTCGGCCTGAAGTGCGATGTAGCCGCTTCCGAGTGGTGTGTTGTCTTTTCGGACCCACTCCGCTTCACTGCCGACTTTTCCGTCTTTAAATGTATGATTTTTACCAACATAACCGCCACCAATCTTCGGATTTGTAAACACAAGCACTGTGTCGCCTTCGATCATATGGTAGACAATGGAGTCGCCCAAAACAATCGCCTCAGCCGTGACCCATTGGTCTCCGTTATAGGTTTTTGAACTAGAATTGATGCAATGTGCCTCATCCACTTTGCCATTAATCTCA
Organism: Dyadobacter sp. CY347; assembly: GCF_021502655.1. Lineage (GTDB taxonomy): Bacteria > Bacteroidota > Bacteroidia > Cytophagales > Spirosomataceae > Dyadobacter. The sequence goes on along the minus strand of NZ_JAKFFT010000008.1, from coordinate 532,412 downwards.
ACAATGGTGCCCGGTGTACAAAGGTTACCGGTTGCGCGTTCGCCAGCATTTAGTCCACCTAAGTATTGCATTTCGAGAGAAATCGGGAAGTCCTGGTCCAGGCCCAAGCTCGCAGCAGACTGCGAATGAAGCATGATGCCGCTGTTCCTCACATTCCACGAAGCCCCGCCTGGCACCTGGTTGCCGGTAAAGCGATATTGCAACCTGATTTTATAATGTGAGAAGGGCTTATTGTAATACATATGCCCGTATTCCGTCGTAAAATTATCGTATTCCTTATAATTCACCCGGATCATGTTGTCCTCAACAATGAAGGTGTTTTTGTAATTATCATTCACCTTATGCCCCGCAATCTTAATGTCCCAGCCCGTCAGGTCTTTGCCATTGAACAATGATTGCCATTCTTCCTTGTCAGCGGCTTTTTGGGCTTGCGAGGTGAGGGAAATGAATAGTAGGGATAGGAGACTGAGATATTTTAGCATTTTTTTGGTTTAAAGTTTTTAATGCCACTAATACACCAATGTCCACGAATGAATTAGTGAACATTGGTGCATCCGTGGCATAACTTCAAAGCACCAACCGCTTATATTCTAACTTACCCCTGGCAAAATTAACCAGTAGCCCAAGTTTGTTTCCAGAAACTTTCAAATAGTTAATAGTCTGAGCTATGTGTTCATCAGTAAGAACTGTTACACATTTCACTTCAAGAATAATAGAATCAAAAACCACGAAATCCGCCCAAAACTTATGTTTAAGCAGAATACCTCTAAAATAAACGGGATATTCTTTCTCTCGTTCAAAATAAATGTCAGCCTGCGTAAAAAGAATTTCCAGCGCATCCTTATAGACAATTTCCAGAAAACCATGTCCCAATTCATTGTGCACTTCCATGCATTTGCCAATGATCTGATATGATTCTTCTTTATAATACAGTTGCATAGTATGATAGATTTTGGTTCTATCATTAGACGGACTTTAAATCAAAAAGTAACGATGAACAATCATTTAATCCCAAAATCCCTACAAACCGCATACGCCAGGTTTGCAACATTGGAAAGCGATGAAGAGAAAAACGAATTGTGGAAGGAAATGGCCCGAGACAAAGATCAATTTGCTCTCGGGACATTAGATATGGAAGTTGAAAAAGGTCTGATAGCCTTATCTGACAGAGTTGATGAACTTCTGAAGAAAGTTAAACAACCCGCCTAACTATCGCCGCTTGCGTCGCTCTTTCGGCTTCGACGACGAAGAGGAACGGGACGATGAAGATGAAGATGAGGAACGCCCGCTTTTTCCGGAAGAACGCGATTCGCGCGATTCCCGCGGCCGCCTGTCGCGGTCACCCGAACCGTTGTTACTTCTAGCCGGCGACGGGATCGTCCCAGCCAGATACAGATCCATGCTTCTCCTTGCGAGGTTTGTATCTTTTACTTTTACCTTCACCTTGTCGCCGAATGTGTAGATCTTCTTAGTACGCTGACCGAGAAGCCGGTAGTTTTCCTTATCCAGCTCATAATAGTCATCGCCCAGGTCGGTCATACGGATCAGGCCTTCGGAAGCGGTTTCTGTTATTTCAACAAAAATCCCGAATTCTGTGACGCCGGTAATGATCCCGTCAAACTCGCGGTCTCTGTCCATCATACTCATGTACTCAACCTGCTTGTATTTGATCGAAGCCCTTTCAGCCTCCGCAGCAAGTCTTTCCCTTTCAGATGAATGCTTCGACGCCACTTCATAACTTTCGCTCGGCACCGAAGTGCCACCGTCGAGATAATGTTGTAACAGCCGATGCGCCATTACGTCCGGATATCGGCGAATGGGTGATGTGAAATGTGAATAGCGTTGAAAAGCCAGTCCAAAATGCCCTAAATCATCAATGCTGTATCTTGCCTTTGCCATGGTTCTCACAGCAAGGGATTCGATCAGGTTTTGCTCTGGTTTGCCTTCCACTTTCGAAAGCATGCTGTTCATGGATTTGGCGATTTTATTTTCCTCCTCCACTTCCAGTTTATAGCCTAGTTTCCCAACGAAATTCGCAAAAGTTTGTAATCGGTCAGTGTCCGGTGCTTCGTGGACGCGGTATACCATTGTATTTTTGTTCTCGCCTTTTGAAAGTGAAAAAACATATTCCGCAACCCGTTTGTTCGCAAGAAGCATGAACTCTTCAATCAGCTTGTTAGAATCGTGGCGTTCTTTGGTGTAAATCCCCAGCGGTTTTCCCTGCTCATCCAGTTTGAAACGAACTTCCGTTGTCTCAAAGTTAATAGCGCCGTTTTTAAACCTTTCTTTTCTTAAAATTTTAGCCAGCGTGTTTAATGTGTTCAGCTCACGCGGATAATCTCCTTCTCCTGAGTCCAGAACGGCCTGTGCTTCTTCATAGGAGAATCGCCTGTCCGAATGTATGACTGTCCTGCCAAACCATTCTTTAAGCAGTTTTCCTTTCGGGCTTATTTCAAAAATTGCTGAAAACGATAATTTATCCTCGTTAGGACGAAGGGAACAAAGGTTATTTGATAACTTTTCAGGGAGCATGGGGACAGTCCGGTCCACCAGATAAACCGATGTGGCACGGCGGTAAGCCTCTTTTTCCAACTCTGTTCCGGGCAGAACATAATGCGAAACGTCCGCAATGTGCACGCCGACTTCAACATTGCCCTCGTCCAGATAACGCACAGAAAGCGCGTCATCAAAATCTTTCGCATCAACCGGGTCAATCGTAAACGTCAGCACATCACGGATATCTTTCCGTTTGGCAATGTCTTTTTTGGAGATCTTATCAGGAATTCGCTGCGCTTCTGCTTCAACTGTTTCAGGGAAATGATAAGGAAGTCCAAATTCAGCAAGAATCGCGTGCATTTCCACATCATTATTCCCTGCTTTTCCAAGCACCTCAACGATCTCACCTTCTGCCTGGCTTCTCCGCGTTGGCCATTGGGTCACTTTTACAATAACCTTATCACCATTTTCTGCGTCCTTAACCTCTTCTGATTCAATGTAAATGGGGTCAAAAAGCTTTTTGTTATCAGGCTGAACGACCGCATAACGAGAAGTGATTTCGATAACTCCTACAATGTCAGTGCCCGAGCGTTCTACAATCTCCGCAACACGTCCTTCCACCCGGCTTTTCCCCGAATCATTACGGCCGGATCTTGAATTCCGGCTGTTTTTTGTCAATGGCTGAACCGTCACAATATCGCCATCCCAGGCGCCGTTCAGCATTTCTGATTCTATATAAATGTCGTCTTCACGACCCTCAATGATCACAAATGCAAACGACTTATTCACTCGATCTACGCGACCTGTGAGTCCTTTTTTAACTTCCTTATTCGGCCCGGCCGTATAACCGCCGTCTTGGTGCACAAGCCTTCCGGATTCTTCCAGCTCATGTATAATTTCATTGATGAGCGCCCTAACCTTCTTATCCTGAACGCCGAAATGATCGTGGATATCAAATGGCCGGAATGTTTGTTCGCTGTTCAAATCAAAAAAAGCCGCAATGTCAGCCTTCAAATTATCGATGTAGGAAACGATATGATGAGGCGTATTGGCCTCTTTCTTACCATTGCCTTGTTTATCTTTTATCTTTTTATCTCTCATTTATTCTTAATGTAAATGCTTTCACAAATGTAAAAGCGGATTGCTGGCTCCGTCCACTCATTCTATCCGGATTATATTCTCCGGCTGGACGGCTTTGAAACAGTGTAATCTCAGATAAAGCTGTGCCAGCACGACCACGTCTTCTCTGCAATATCGGCAAATTTTGGCCAGATCTTTTTCTTCCCAGTAAACCCGCGTAACCTGGTCGCCGCTCATTTCGTTTTTGCTGCCCGGAATATCGAAAACGGCTGCAAGCAAATCCAGGGAAGTGTAACTTTTATAGTCACCAAATTTCCAAAGGTCCATCGTGTCCTGATGCAGGATTTCCCATGGTTTTTTGCCAGAAATTTGTAGCGCTTTTGGAATTTCAATGCAATGGATCAGCATTCGACGGCATAGGAAGGGGAAGTCGAATTCCTTGCCGTTATGTGCGCATAAAATGAGTTGCTCGGGCGGATATTTTTCTAGCAATGCTTTGAATTGCAGGAAAATATCCACTTCATTATCTCCTGAAAAACTGCTGACTTTAAACGAAATCTCATCGTTGTCATTCCAGTAAAATGCGCCGAAAGCAATGCAGACGATCTTTCCAAATTCTGAGTAAATCGCGCCGCGGTCATAGAAATATTCCGCGTTGGACAGCGCCTCATCACCTTTTTTGAAACTCAGGGCTTTCTTGTCCCAAAGCTTTTGCATCCGTTCGGGAAGCTGGTCATAGGAAGCAAATGCGGAGACCGTTTCAATGTCAAGTAACAAGAAGTTCTTGGCACGTCTTCTAAATTCATCTGTCATAATGTGTGTTTTGTATAAAAATTCCCGCTACTCGTGCACTATTCCTTGCAGACCAAGCGGGCTGATCTGGATCAGGTTATCTTCAATAATGCTGTCGGGCACGAAGATAAACTTTTTATCGTATATCTGATTTCCAATGAAATAGCTGACCCAAAATTCATTGTTAAGATGAAAAACATCCGGCATAATAGGCTCTACAACAGCATGTTCGCTTGCTTTGATCTCGGGGAAGAAATGTCTTAATGTAGAAGTGCGCTGGTCGGAATTAATGCCTGATTCGCCACTGCCGTAACCTTTTGATGTAACAAAAACGTTGGTGATCGGCTGCTCATTCCGGTTGATCACGATCACGTTCCATTCTTCTGCCTGCGCTTCATTGATACTCCTTACAATCGCAACCTGTATGCCCTGAACGGGGTGAAATATGATGTCTTTTTTCATTAATTCTCTACTTACAGCTCCATTTGGAACAGTCCTGCTAAATGATTTTTTAATTTATCGGAAACTTCCTGCATATCCAATTCCCTTCCCAATTCTGCCGCCATGGAAGTCACCGCCTTATCCTGAATGCCACAAGGCACAATGTTTCCAAAATAAGAAAGATCCGTATTAACATTCAATGCAAAACCATGCATCGTAACCCACCGGCTCGATTTCACGCCTAATGCACAGATTTTCCTGGGATTTTTTTGTTCTTCAAAATCAAACCAAACACCCGTCAAACCATTGATCCTACCAGCACTTAATCCATAATCAGCCAATGTTAGGATAATTGCTTCTTCCAATGTCCTCATATAGAGGTGGATGTCTGTGAAAAAATTGTCCAGATCAAAAATCGGGTAACCCACGATCTGGCCGGGTCCGTGATAAGTAATGTCGCCGCCGCGGTTGATTTTGTAATATTTTGCCTGTTTTGCTGCAAGATCATTTTCACCAAGGAGCAAATGGTCCGCTTTTCCACTTTTCCCTAGCGTGTAAACGTGCGGATGCTGGCAAAAAAGCAAATAGTTCGGAGTTAAAAGCTGCTCGTCCGTACCAAGATTCCGGTTCGCCGTCTTCACAGAAATAGTCTCCGCAAAGATTTTCTCCTGATAATCCCAAGCCTCCTGATAATCAATCAGCCCCAGGTCCTGAAAATGAACGTGTTTATTGATGAGGGTATTCATTTAAAAAAAATTTCAAAAAAATTTAGAAGATCATGTGACTTCGGGAACGGTTCCGCGTCTAAATGCAGAAAGGCATCGAAAGCCCGCGTTTTCTTCTTTATTATAATAACACTAATTTGCATTAGAAATGTTCGAAACAAATCGATTACGGCTCAAATTCAGCAACATGAAAGTCCTGCTTGATATTAAGGATGAGAAAGCTCCCTTTGTAATGGGCCTGTTACAAAGACTTCCGTTTGTTACAGCCAAGCCATTGTCCTCTTTTCACAGTAAAGTATTGGAGGACATGAAGGAGGCGGCCGAGCAACTGAATCTCGTAAAGGCCGGAAAATTACCTGCCAGGGACGCAGAAGACCTTTTCAATGAGCTTTAAGGTCAAAACCATTCCCAAATTTGAATCAGAACTTAAAAGGCTTGCCAAGAAATATCTGTCATTAAAAGCAGAGTATTTCGAACTTATCCAATCGCTTAGAATCAATCCTGCTCAAGGAACCTCACTAGGCCAAAGCTGCTTTAAGATCCGATTATCCATTGCATCCAAAGGTAAAGGAAAATCCGGTGGAGGCAGGGTTATTACTTGCTACCAAGTTTCCGAAACGACGGTTTTTCTTCTCGCGATATTCGATAAAAGCGAACGTGAAAACATGCCCGACAAAGAACTTAAAGATCTGCTAAAAGAACTTCTTTAAACCACACATTATCAATATGGCAGCACATAACGACCTCGGAAACTGGGGTGAGGATCAGGCAGCGGCGTTTTTAGCGCAGAAGGGGTTTGAGATTTTGGAGAAAAATCACCGCAACCGATATTCCGAAATTGACCTCATTGTTACAAAAGATAAAATGCTAATCTTCGTCGAAGTCAAAACGCGTAGCAACACAGGTTTCGGCATGCCCGAAGAATTCGTAAATGTCACCAAAGCCCGCCTGATCATGCGCGCAGCCGAACATTACATTTTCGACAAAGACTGGATGTTCGACATCCGCTTCGACATCATCTCCATCCTCATCCAACCAGACGGAAAGTCTGACATTTATCACATTGAGGATGCTTTTTGTAAGTAAGTGTTCTAAGAAAGCATTTTTTCGATTTCTGCTTTTAGTTTCGGAAGGTGGTTAATAAGGATTCCCCACACCATTTCATCTGAAATTGAATCATAGGCGTGGCTTATCCTGTTTCGGGTGGCAATAATCTGGCGAGCATTCGTTAGTTGAAAATCAGGCTTGGCCTTTACGATCCTGTTGACAGCTTCGCCAATAATTTCCAAGTCTCGCTCGACGGCCCGCTTTGTTTTAATATCTTTTGTGTAGAAGTCATATCTACGGTTGCCAGGCTCAAAATAACTATCGATCTCCTTAATAGATTGAAGGATATCGAATAGCCATGTTTTGATATTTTCATCCATAAATAAGCTGTTTGCCTGAGTTGATAGATTTCAGCAGATATGGATTTTTGATTGCCTGTTCTTCAAGGAGGTCAACATCCCGCTTAAATATCTCTTCAAGAGAGAATTTTAAATCGAAATAATTGTCGGGATAATGTAGTAGCTCAATAGGCTGGAACCTGACGATTAAGTCAATGTCACTAGTCTCAGTAAATTCGGGTGTTACGACCGACCCAAATGCATAAAGTTTTTCCACTTTGTGTTTTACGCACAAACTGCCGATCGCTTGAAGATTTTGGCTTACTAACTGGTTCATGCTCAAATTTAAATAACTATCTGGTTATCTAGTGCAGTTTAAACAAACATCAAAGCCCTTTCTGAAAGCTTTTTCTATAATTCAGCGGGCTCATTTTCATGCGTCTTTTGAAAAGTTTATAAAAATGAGACACGTCACCGAAACCGCTGTCGAAGGAAATTTCGGAAACCGGGCGGTCTGTTGAAAGCAGTTGCTGTACGGCGAAATTAATGCGGTAATCAATCACTGTGTCCAGAAAAGTTTTGTTGGTTACTCTTTTGAAATATTTGCAGAAAGCATTGGGCGACATATTCACGACTGCTGAAACTTCATTCAGGACAATGTCGTTTCTGAAATTATCGACGATATAGCCCAGTGCAGCATTAATCCGGTCTTTGTTACTATTAATCTGGGTAGCCGCAACGCCGTCCTGATCGAGCAGCACGAATTCCCTGGAATCAGCCAGATCTTCGAGAATGTCCAGTAATAGCAGCATTTTCCGCAATGCATTTTCTTCTTTTGCCAGAACGGTCATTCTTTCGCTAATCTCCTTTGCAGTCTGCCCTGTGAAATGAATGCCATGTGCGCTGATTTTCAGCAGATTGCGAATGTTGGATAATTCGGGCCTGTCAAAGAAATCGGTTCCCAGGAAGCTTCTGTCAAATTGCGCAACGATGGATTTGGCGTGCAGGCCGGGTGTTGAAATGTTTTCAGACTTCCAGGAATGTGGCAGATCTGAGCCTAATAACACTAGATCTCCTGAGTCGAAATCGGCCATTTGCTTGCCTACATAGCGTTTTCCTTTGCCTTTCAGGATCAATGTCAGTTCAAACTCGGGATGAAAATGATAGGGAACGTCAAACTTCTCCAGGCTGAATGAGTTTACCAGAAATGAAGCATCCGATCCGGAATTGATCGTCTCAAATAAAGCCTTTATCATTGACTATTTTAATCGTAGTAGTTTTGCAAAGATAAAACTAGATAATATTCGCCACAAAATATCCATTATTAGCCTAACCGCCAACAACAAAAGAGCCGAAATTTGAAATTGATTATTCCTAAACTCTTAAAAAGTTATGACGACCTTAACTGCTCCTGATCTGGCTGATTTTAAGGCAATTTCCGAAACTGAAAAGAATGCATTCAGAGAGAATGGCCATGTGCTCATCCCGGGTGTGCTGAACCAAGCCGAAGTGTCTCATTACAGGGACGTTATCAATTCCGCCGCGACCAAATTCAACACCGAAAAGCGTAAGCTGGAAGACCGGGACACGTATGGAAAGGCTTTTTTACAAATCACAAATTTGTGGGAAGTCGATGAAAATGTGAAAAATTATGCACTGGCCAAACGCTTCGGAAAAATTGCCGCAGACCTGCTGGGAGTAGAAAATGTCAGAATTTACCACGACCAGGCTCTCTATAAGGAGCCTGGCGGTGGTTTCACCCCTTGGCATCAGGATCAATATTACTGGCCTGTCGACACCAACAACACCATTACCATGTGGATGCCACTCATCGATATCGATGTGGATATGGGCATGCTTACATTTGCTTCGGGCTCTCACCAGGCCGGATTTGTTGAAAATGTGCCTATATCTGATGAATCGGAGGCCATGCTTGAAAAATTTATTCAGGATAAGGGCTTTCACATTGCGCGCGCGCAAACCATGAAAGCGGGCGACGCAACCTGGCATTATGGCTGGACATTGCATTCGGCCCCAGGAAATAAATCCGCTGACACCATGCGCGAGGTTATGACCGTTATTTTCGTAGCCGACGGCGCAAAAGTTACCGAACCCAAAAACAAACACCAGGAAGCCGACAGGCAGCGCTGGATGTGCGGATTGCCAGCTGGCAGCACATTAGATTCCCCATTAAATCCATTGATCCTCTGAAAAGCGTGCACAGAAACCGGGTAGGGATCGCAACTTGAATGCTTACACGATGTAAGCGGCCAGTGGCAGCATTGAACCTACAAATAGACGGCTTGATGGACCAGGATAAGATTTTAGCGTTCCGGATGCAATTGAAACCGGGCAATGAAGCGGAATATAAAAAACGCCACGACGAGATCTGGCCGGAATTGGCTGACTTGCTCAAAAATGCGGGCATTAAGGAATATTACATCTTCCTCGACGAAGTAACATTAGCACTTTTCGCATTCCAAAAAAGAGGAAGCAACGACCAGACAGCAGGTCTAGCTTCGTTACCCATCATGAAAAAGTGGTGGGATTACATGGCCGATTTGATGGAAGTCAATGAAGATAATTCACCGATAACCGTTTCCTGCCCCGAGGTTTTCCGACTTTGACAAATGATTTGCAATGTTGCCAAGTTATTTTTTCTAACTTGCACCATTGTAATTTGCCGAAAAATATGAAGAACACACACTTCCTGATAGCCAGGGAGCAATCGGATGTCCGGACTTTGTTTCTGGGCGCCTTCATCGCGCAAATCGACGGCCAAAAGGCCACTTCTCTCAAAGATTTTTATCAGGAAATTTCCACAGCCATGCATTTCCCCGAGTATGACGGGAAGAACCTGGATGCGCTGGACGAAATGCTGAATGATCTGGAATGGATCAAAGAACAAAAAGTCATTATATACATCGAAAACTCGGCTGATTGGCTGATCAAGGAGAAATCGGAGGAAAAGCTTCTTTCGGTGATCGATATCCTGGATGCAACGGCAGAGGATTGGAAATGGATGGACGAGGAAGAAGAAGGCACGCCTAAGAAAGAATTACAGATCATTTTCCACGATTCGGAACGCATCAGGACATTGCTTGAAGAACAGGAAATTCCTTACTGGGTCCTGAGCTGAGTCACATCCCTTTTCCACTGCACATAACCGGCAATGGCGAGTGCTAGAAAAACACCATATAATATGGCTGTCAGATGCAGGTCTTTGTAAAAATACATGACCACGTAACACGCATCTGCTATAATCCATAATATCCAGTTTTCCAGATATTTACGTGCCATCATCCATTGTCCGATCAGGCTGGCAATGGTTAATGCAGAGTCGGCATAAGTGAGGCTGGCATTTGTAAATTTCCCTAATAAAAATCCCCAGGAAGCGGTTATAACAAGAAATATCAGCCCAAAAATGGGATACATCCGGGCCGGCATCCGCGTTACAGTTATCCCGTCATGATTTTTCCCGCCAAATTTCCACATCCACCAGCCGTAGATGCTCGTCAGGAAATAATAGCCTTGCAAACCCGTATCTGCATAAAGCCTGACCTGCCAGAAAACAATCGCATAAAGCACTGCATTAATAATCCCGAAAAACCATCCCCAGACATTCTGCTGTGTGTTAAGGTAAACGCAGATCGCACCCGTAATGAAGCCCAGAATTTCAAGCCAGGTTGTTGCAATGCCAGCCAAAGAAATGGTTTGGTTGAGCCAATCGGTCATATTTTAATGCTTTCCAATGATTTTTGGCTAAATATATTCCAAAATGTCCAGCTCCCGGCGGATTAACAATTTTGTAATTTGCCGTGTTCTGTGTTTCAAGCTATTTTTGTTGGAATAATAATGGTTTTCCGACGGTCTGTGGCAAACATTTTGTACAAAACCGTTGTTATTTTAAATGCCGGTCGGGAAAAATCCTGAAACGGCTTTTTGCATTTACATTCACTGAGCGAATCACCGCTTTTTATTTCTATATAATTGGAAGTTAAAGACTTACTAACGCTTTATAAGGGAGACAGTTACCTGGACATCCTGAGTACACAAATTGCCTCGAAGGACCCGGAAGCGGCGCATGTTCAGATCAAAGGACTTGTTGGGAGCCTGGATGCGGTTGTAGCCGCATCTATCCAGGAAAAAAAGAAGAGCCCGGCCGTTTACATATTAGGTGACAGGGAAGAGGCTGCCTATTTCCAGAACGACTTACAGAATCTGATCGGAAAAACGGAAGTTTTGTTCTACCCGACTTCCTACAAACGCCCTTACCATTACGAAGAAGTGGATAATGCCAATGTGCTGATGCGGGGAGAAATTCTCAACAAGCTGAGCGCAAGCAAGTCACTTCCTATGCAGATCGTGACTTATCCGGAGGCTTTATTTGAAAAAGTGATCAATAAACGGTCGCTTAAAGCCAACACTTTTTCGGTAAAAGTGGGAGAGAAGCTTGATCCGTCGTTCCTGACAGAATTTTTGACGAGTTACGGTTTTGAAATCACCGATTTTGTTTTTGAAGCAGGTCAATTTTCAGTTCGTGGGGGAATTTTGGATGTGTTTTCTTTTGCTAACGAGCATCCTTTTCGGATTGAACTTTTTGGCGATGAAGTAGAAAGCATCCGTTCATTTGACCCGGATACGCAGCTTTCGCTCGAAACGGCGAAGCAGATCAACATTGTGCCGGACATTCAGCAGAAGCTTTCGCAGGAAACGCGCGAATCGTTCCTTAATTTCTTTGCGCCGGAAACCGTTTTGTGGTTTAAGGATGCCGAGCTGACATTGGAAATCATTGAAAACTGTTACGAAAAGGCAGAAAAAGCATTGGAGGAAGTCACCGGCGGAGGCATTCAGATTGTTTCCAATCCACAAGACCTTTTCGAAACACGCAGGGGATTTCTGAACCAGGTTAAGAAGTTCAAAACCGTAGAATTTGGTAAAAAAGGTTATTTCAAAACAGAAAGCAAGCTTCCGTATGCTTCAAAACCGCAGCCTTCCTTTAATAAGGACTTTAAAAGGCTGCTCGACGATCTTTCTGAAAACCAATCCAAAGGCTATGTGAACGTGATCGTAGCCGAGCAGCCCAAGCAACTCGACCGGCTGGAAAGGATCTTTGAAGATCTGGACCCATTTGTAAAATTCCGGCCGATGCACATTTCGCTTCGGGAAGGATTTGTGGATGATAATTTAAAGATCGTTTGCTACACGGATCACCAGATTTTCGCCCGTTTTCATAAATACAAACTGAAAGAGAAATTCAGTAAGTCTAAGGCAATCACACTGAAAGAGCTGAAATCGCTGCATCCTGGCGATTTCGTGACCCACGTGGATTACGGGATCGGCCGTTTTGCAGGCATGGAGCGGAAAGATGTGAATGGTAAGGAGCAGGAAGCGATCCGTTTGATTTACCGCGACAATGATCTGCTTTATGTGAGCGTGCATAACCTGCACAAAATCGCAAAATATACGGGTAAGGAGGGCACGCCGCCTGCCATGAGCAAACTCGGGTCGGGTGAATGGGAGGCTAAAAAATCCAAGGTTAAGAAGCAACTTAAAGACATTGCGCACGAGCTCATTGCGTTATATGCCAAGCGTCGGCAAGCGCCTGGATTCCCTTTTTCCCCTGACAACTATATGCAGGCCGAGCTGGAATCTTCCTTTATATATGAGGACACGCCCGATCAGGCGACTGCGACTGCGAACGTGAAGGAGGACATGGAAAAAGCACACCCTATGGACAGGCTTGTGTGCGGTGATGTGGGTTTTGGTAAAACAGAAATCGCGATCCGGGCAGCATTCAAGTCGGTTTGTGACAGTAAGCAAGTTGCGGTTTTGGTTCCTACGACCATTCTGGCGATGCAACATTTCAAAACTTTCAGCGAGCGTTTAGCGGATTTTCCAGCGAAGGTGGGTTATATCAATCGTTTTAAATCTACAAAAGAGATCAAGGAAACGCTGAAAGAAGCTGAGGAAGGCAAAATTGACATATTAATAGGAACCCACCGCATTCTGAATAAGGATGTGAAATTCAAGGATCTGGGGCTGCTTATCGTTGATGAGGAGCAAAAATTTGGTGTAAAAGCCAAAGATCGTTTGAAGGAAATGCGCGTAAATGTGGACGTTTTGACATTAACGGCAACGCCAATTCCAAGAACATTGCATTTCTCCCTTATGGGCGCGCGTGACCTTTCGGTGATTGCTACGCCACCGCCTAACCGTCAGCCGGTTACGACGGAAGTGCATACATTCAGCGAGGAGTTTATCCGCGACGCGATCAGTTTTGAAGTGCAGCGCGGCGGGCAGGTTTTCTTTGTCCATAACCGCGTTAATGACATCGAATCCATTGCCAACATTATATTAAGGCTCGTTCCGGATGTGCGCATAGGCGTTGCGCACGGGCAGATGGACGGTGATAAGCTCGAAAAAGTGATGGTCAATTTCATTGAGGGCGAATATGATGTGCTGGTTTCAACCAACATTATCGAATCAGGAATTGACATTGCGAATGCGAATACGATCATTATTAATTCGGCGCATATGTTCGGTTTGTCAGATTTGCACCAGATGCGCGGACGTGTGGGACGTTCGAATAGGAAGGCATTTTGTTATTTGCTAACGCCTTCTGTTTCAACATTAGCGAGCGATTCGCGGAAACGTTTGCAGACATTGGAAGAGTTTTCGGAATTAGGTGATGGTTTTAAGGTAGCAATGCGTGACTTGGACATTCGGGGTGCCGGGAATTTGCTGGGTGCGGAACAAAGTGGTTTTGTGAATGATCTGGGTTATGAATTGTATCATAAAATGCTGGACGAAGCCGTTTCGGAATTGAAAAATAATGAGTTTAAAGACTTGTTCTCCAATGCATTAGGCTTGCCTTCCAAACTGGTTCCGGATTGCCAGATCGAGACGGATTTTGCAACATTGATTCCTGACGATTATGTTAAAAATATTTCAGAAAGATTGTCGTTATATACCCGCCTTGACAACATTTCGACGGAAGAAGAACTGGCGAAGTTTGAAAAGGAGATCTTAGACCGGTTCGGCCCGATTCCTGCGGAAGTTGGTGATTTGCTGAAAATGGTGCGTTTACGTTGGGAAGCAGAGCTTTTACACTTTGAAAAATTAACTTTGAAAAGCAATACATTGAAAGGCTACTTCGTTACTTCGCAGAACGATGAATTCTTTCAGTCTCCGAAGTTCGGAATGGTGATTGATTACATTAAACAACACCCAAGAAAAATTGCTTTAAAAGACCAGAAAGGCAAGTTAATGCTCATTTGTGAAGACATTAAAAGCATCGAACAAGCCAGAAACGTCCTGATGGAGATGACTGGGACCAAATGATTAGGTCACTTTGACCAGTTCACGACGACCAGTAATTGATTTTTAGTAAAAATTTCATTTCATTTCTTACATTTGCGGTTTCGCATACTATATTAATACCAAACACTTAAGTCACTTTAAAGCAATGATTTGCATGCATAAGATGGGTATCCGGTCGATCGCGTTGATTCTGATTGTGTTATTAGCGGCTACTGCCTGTAGTAAAAAGAAGCGACCAACCAGTCTTAAACCTGGTAAAACAAGCTCTAAAACGGGTTTGGCTTACAATGGCAAAGATGGGTTTGAGGTCAAACAGTACAAAGCATTGCCAGCAGGCCCCGACCTTGTTTATATAGAAGGTGGCCGGTTTACAATGGGTTCGTTGGAGGAAGAGGTGATGAGCAGACGGGATAATCCAAAACGTACTGTCAGTATCCAATCCTTTTATATGGACCAGACAGAGGTGGCAAATGTCCATTATCTTGAATATCTAAACGCAGTTCAAAGAGATTCATCTGAAGAATTTTACAGTAAAGCATTACCCGATACCAATGTTTGGTACAATGAATTATCATTTAACGATTCATATGTAACCATGTATTTGCGTCACCCGGGTTTCCGTTTGTATCCGGTTGTGGGAGTTTCATGGGTTCAGGCAAATGATTATTGCGCATGGAGAACCGCAGCAGTGAGTCTGGCTAACAATACAGCCGGACAAGCAGCATCGGGACCTAAGAAGAAAAAAGGTTTCTCTTTTGGCAAGAAGAAAAAAGATGCGGCGGCGGCAGATGCAGCAGTTGCTTCTACGGATGCACCGGCACCACAGCTTAGAATCGAAAGTGGTTACGTAATGCCTCCTTACCGTCTTCCAACAGAAGCTGAATTTGAATACGCAGCGATGGCAATGATCGGAACACAGTATTCTGATGAAAACCAGTCTAACCAAAGAATTTATCCATGGGATGGTTCCACAATGCGTCAGCCACGTGGCCGTAAGCAGGGAACAATGCTTGCAAACTTCAAACGTGGTCCTGGTGATTACGCGGGTATTGCAGGAAAATCCAACGACGGAGCGATCATTACACAAGAAATTCGTTCATATCCTGCTAATGACGTAGGATTGTACGATATGGCTGGAAACGTTAGCGAATGGGTTTATGACGTTTATCGCCCACTTTCAAACAGCGATGTAAATGACCTGAACTCTTTCCGTCGTGACGGATATCAGGATGAAGCAAAAAATTACGATAGCAAAAACAGCAACTCACTTGTAAGCGATAATTTGAGAGTTTACAAAGGCGGTTCATGGTCAGACGTTGCATACTGGCTTTCCCCAGGAACGCGCCGCTACATGGATCAGGATTCAGCGACTGCAATGGTTGGTTTCCGTTGCGCAATGATTGCTACCGGAAGTCACAAAGAATAGGAATAAGATTTTAAGTTTTTATGAAGGCGTTGCTCATGAGCAACGCCTTTTTTAATGCTCGGCTAATGCGATGGTTAGGATTGTAAAGGATTCGCAGCCAGCTAATTTTAATGTTTGAACGCATTCTTCCAGAGTCGCGCCGGTGGTCAATACGTCGTCGATAATGATCACACTTTTGTGCTTCATGTGCTCTTTTACTGCAAAAACGCCTTTTACATTCTCCCTGCGTTCTGTTTTACTTTTTCCGGTTTGCGTCGCCGTGTGTTTGGTTCTTTCCAAAACCGTTGCCGACCATGGAATCCCGGTTGCATTTGAAAAGCCTTCTGCCAGCAGATCACTTTGGTTGTAGCTTCTTAATTTCTTTTTCCTGGCATGTAAAGGGACACTAATGATCAATCCGGCATCCGGCAGCATTCCTACAGAAAGCATTTCCTGGCCAAACATAAAACCCAACAGCAATCCGACATCCTTATTTCCTTTGTATTTCAATGCATGCAATAGCCGCTGCACTTTTCCTTTTTTAGTAAAAAGCAGAAAAGAATGCGTCAATGTCACTTCGGGTACATTCACGAATTTATAGCGAATGACATTCTGGTGCAGGCCGTTCAAATGGATTCTTGGTAAGGAAATCATGCAGGACGTGCATATTGTGGCTTCGTTTCCAACTAATGAACAATCGCAGGCTTCACAGCACCTTGGGAAAATCAGGTCACTGAAATCACTTAAAATTTTTTTCAGATTCATTTTTAAGGGTTTTGAATAACTTTGCATCACATCAAAATTTACCCCGAATGACCACGCTGATCGTAAATGCACAAGTAGTAAATGAGAATGAGATCAATGAATTAGACGTAATAATTGAAAATGGTCACATTCATCGCATTGGAAAAGATTTACAGCACATTGCAGCGGACCGGGTTATTGATGCAAAAGGTCAATATTTAATGCCTGGCGTCATCGACGATCAGGTGCATTTCCGCGAGCCGGGACTGACTTACAAGGCCAACATTTACACAGAATCAAAAGCAGCGGTTGTAGGCGGCGTAACGTCGTTCATGGAAATGCCGAACACGGTTCCTAACACGCTTACGCAGGAGTTACTGGCAGATAAATACAAGATTGGGGCAGACACTTCGCTTGCTAACTATTCCTTCTTCATGGGCGCTTCCAATGATAATTATGAGGAAGTGATGAAGACGAATCCGGCGGAAGTTTGTGGGATCAAGATTTTCATGGGTTCGTCAACGGGCAATATGCTCGTGGATGCACCGGAGGTTTTGGAAAAAATATTTTCAAACGCGCCCTGCATTATCGCCACGCATTGCGAAGACGAGCCGACTGTTCGTCAGCGGATGGAGCATTTCAAAGAAAAATACGGTGAGAATGTCCCTTACAACATTCATGCGCTAATCAGGAACGAAGAAGCTTGTTTGAAATCATCCACCTTCGCGAGTGGACTTGCGCATAAACACGGCACAAAACTCCATATTCTACACATTTCGACGGGCGATGAAGTTGTGCTTTTTGAGCCTGGAATCAGAAAAAACGGACAGATTTTGCTCAGCGACGGGACGCCAAAATTAGTAACGGCCGAAGCGTGCGTACATCATTTGTGGTTTGATGCAGAGGATTATCACACATTAGGGAATAAAATCAAATGCAACCCTGCCATCAAAGCGCCGCATCATAAGGAAGCCATTTTGCAAGCCGTTTTGGACAATCGCATTGATGTGATCGCAACAGACCACGCACCGCATACGATCGAGGAAAAGGCGCAGGGTTACTGGCAGGCGCCTTCGGGATTGCCATTGGTGCAGCATACGTTGAATGTGATGTTGGAATTAAATAGGGAGGGGAAAATTTCAGTTGAAAGGATTGTCGAGAAAATGAGCCACGCCGTCGCCGACTTATTTCAGATCAGCAACCGGGGTTATATTCGGGAAGGTTATTGGGCAGATTTGATCCTCGTGGACCCGAATGCGCAAACCAAAGTGGAAGCGGCCAATATTTATTCCAAATGCGGCTGGTCGCCGTTTGAGGGAGTTCATTTTCAATCCAGCGTGACCCACACGTTTGTGTCAGGGAACCTGGTTTATGAAAATGGGAAATTTAATGAAAATCAGAAGGGGCAAAGGTTACTTTTTAGCCGCTAAATAACCATAGTAATTTTCGATCACATTAAGGTCGGCTTCGGTCCAATCCAGCGTTGGTAATTGGCCGGGCGTAAGCCATAGGATTTGTTCGTGCTCAGACAATGTAATGTTGAGCGTTTTGAGCGTACAAACAAAAGGAACGAGAATGATTTCGCGCCAGCCCTGGTCTTTTGAAGTTTCAGGAAGTCTGCTTAAAATTTCTATTTCAACGTCGAGCTCTTCCTTGATCTCGCGGGCGAGCGCTTCTTCGTCTGTTTCTCCTTTTTCCAGCTTGCCGCCGGGAAACTCCCATTGCAAAGGGAATGATAATGCAGCGCTACGTTGTCCAGCCAGTACTTTTCCATTATGTTCAATCACAGCACAGGGCACTCTCACAACCAATTTTTCGGAAACCAGTACTTCAATCATAGAGGCGGTTAGTAATTTACCGCAAAAATACTAATTTCAATGTTAATTCGCGATTATTTCTTAAAACTTCACGGAGTAAATATTCAGAAAAGCTCGCCGGAACGGTAAGTAGGCAGAATCCCTAAGTGCTTGTAAGCCTTCTCCGTAACCTCCCGGCCGCGCGAAGTGCGTTTCATATATCCTTCCTTGATCAGGAACGGCTCATACACTTCTTCAATCGTCTCCGCTTCCTCGCCACAAGCCGTCGCAATAGTTGACAATCCGACTGGACCGCCTTTGAATTTTTGGATGATTGTAGACAGGATCCGGTTGTCCATTTCATCAAGCCCGTTCTGGTCTACATCCAATGCCAGTAAGGCAATTTCAGCGATTTCAACAGTCACTTTTCCATTTCCTTTCACCTGTGCAAAGTCACGCGTGCGGCGCAGAAGATTATTGGCAATCCGAGGTGTCCCACGACTCCTACGAGCGATTTCGAAAGCAGCGTCTTCTTCCAGCGGTGTGCCGAGAATGGCTGCGGAGCGTTTCAGAATGGTGGATAGCAATTGTGCATCGTAGTATTCCAGGCGTGCATTAATGCCAAATCTTGCGCGTAAAGGCGAGGTAAGCATGCCCGCACGCGTTGTAGCGCCGATTAATGTAAAGGGATTTAATCCAATCTGAATGCTGCGTGCATTAGGCCCGCTATCCAGCATGATGTCAATCTTATAATCCTCCATCGCCGAATACAGGTATTCTTCAACAATGGGATTCAACCGGTGGATTTCATCAATAAATAAAACATCGTGCTCCTGCAAGTTGGTTAGCAAGCCCGCAAGGTCGCTGGGTTTGTCCAGAACAGGACCGGAAGTGATCTTAATTCCAGCGCCAAGCTCATTGGCGACAATGTTGGATAATGTTGTTTTCCCCAATCCCGGAGGACCGTGCAACAACACATGATCCAACGCATCACCACGCTGCCGCGCTGCCTGAACGAAGATTTTAAGGTTTTCAAGAATTTTGTCCTGACCCGTGAAGTCGTCAAAAGTAAGCGGGCGCAATGCCCGCTCAATTTCTTTTTCAGTATTGGAAAGATTTTCTTTATCTCCGGACAAATAATCCTGACGCATAATAATCGGCTAAATAAACTTAACCAAAAATACTCGTTTTAATCTGCAAAAAGAAGCTTACCGGATGATCATTACCGATCCGCGCTTCACGTTCGGGGCACGTTCGGGATAGTAAAGGGCCTCGTAAGAGATTACGTAAGGGTAGGCTCCGGGCTGCACTTTTAAGCCCTTATAGGTTCCGTCCCAGCGGTCTTCAATGTTCGTAGAAGCATAAATTACTTCGCCCCAGCGGTTATAGATCCGGATCGAAAAATTGGTATAATATGCTCCGAAAATTTCTAAAATCTCGTTATGCCCTTCTCCATCCGGAGTGAATGCATCCGGAATAAAGAACCTCGGCTCGCACCGGTCGACCACTTCCGTTGACTGTTCCGTCACGCAGCCCTCTTTGTTCACCGCAATCACCTTGTAAGTTCCCTCCGCGCCGACTGTTACTGTTCGGGTAGTGTCCCCGGAATGCGGCCATTCGTACGACATGACGCCCTGTCCGTTCGCATCCAGGATGACAGACTGCCCATCCGGAATACAAATCGCATATTCAGGCGCAAGGTTTAAAATTGGCGAAGGACGCTCGCCCACTTGAATCGTATCTGAGTTATAGCAATCGTTGCGGTCTTTTACAATCACAAAATAAGAACCTGGCTGAGCCACTGTAACGTCCCTGGTGTCTTCGCCGGTGCTCCAGTTGAACTCGATCCATCTTTCGCTTGGCACTGTAAGGACGATTGAACTATCGCGGCACAATGTGGTGTCCGGGCCAATACTAACTGCCGGCGGGCGGCGCAATGTGATTTCAATGGTGTCGGCAGAAAAACACTCGCCTTGCGGGCCGTTAAATGCAACAGCAATGTAACGGCCTGTGGCAACAGCATTATATGTTTTGCCACGTCCGACGACCCTTCCGCGGTTGATCCAGGCATAAACCTCAGCCTGAACGCCCATATCCAAAGGAACAAACGCACCGCAAGTGTCCTTATCAGCACCCAAATTGATTGCAGGGGGCGTTTCGTAAATGGTCACTTCCTGAACAACTGTTGTGTCCTTACATTTATTGGTTGCACGCATACGCACCATATATGTGCCTGGCTGTGTGTAGGTGTAAGTTGCTTTTTGTTCTTTGGATGGCGCTGTGAAGCTTCCGTCACCTAAGAAATCCCACTGATATGTGTCCTCAATCGGGTCGCAGATCGGGCTGGCTTCGAAGGTTGTAGGTTCATTGGTACAAAAACCATTTGCCTCAAAACCCGGGCCGGATGATTCCTGCGTGAAATCCTGAACCATATTAGGCAATCCCAGCTGACTTTTCTTGCCGCCCAAGCTCACGCCATCACGCTCATATTCAACGCCAGTTAGTGAATTCCCTTCCGGTTCGCCGATGACTGCCAGATAATCACTGCCTTCAATGGCCATATAAATCTTCCCATCAGGAGCGAACTGCAATGCGCCGAATTTCCGGTTTGCGGAGCTGTCAATGGTTATGGCCGTTTCTTCCAGCAAGCTGTCGGGCAATGTGAGGTCATATTGTTTCAAATAAGAGCTTGTACCGTTCTCCCCCGAAAATGAAATGTACATTTTTTCTCCGCTGGGCGAAAATTCGATCCCGTACGCCTTGGGAGGCGCGGGACCGAGATCGACCGTTTTATCATAGGTTAATGTGCCTGTTGAATCATTGAAACTAAATAATTCAACATAATTTTTTGGAGGCCCGGGAATGATAACGGCGAGCCTGCGCTGTCCTGTTGCACTGTCGGGCGACGAAAATTTCATATAACCTTCCGCTTTTCCTAAGCTATCATGCGCCATTCCCAGCTCAGGAGCGCTGGATTCGACCAACCCGCCCGTTGTGGCGTGGAAAATGCGGAATTTATTTGTTCCGTAATCGTGAGAAATAACCCAGTAAGTGCTGTCACGGTCATTACGTGCAGACACTATACGTTCGGTCGTTGGTTGTTGTAATGTTGTGTTGGTTTCAATGATCGCACCCAGACCATTGTTGCGCCGCATATCCACAACGCTCACTGTTAACAGCTTTTCACCATTAATATCCGACGTTGTAAATATGTTAAATAAATATTCGCAACCCTTACAAGTAGGCTGGGGGACAATGAGGACGGATTGGGTGGAATTCGGACTTCCTTTTAACGGCGGACAATTGGGCTGCTCGAAACAGGGCATGACGTCGCCATTCTTGTTCCAGACCGTTATACCATCGGAATAAAAGAGCAACTGGCCTTTGGAATTGGCAATGGACGAGGTTCCTTCGGGCGTATTTAGTTTGCCATCGGTAATGGGCGTGGGCGGATTATTGGAAAAATCAAGACCCGCATTTCCTCCAAAAAACCATTTTGCCCCTTCCTGATTGGAAGGCTCCATACAAATTTTCACATTAACCCGGTCCTGGATTTTACAGCCATTGGGTAAAATCACTTCTACCGAATAACACCCTGAACTATCAACATTCAATGTCTGAGTCGTGTCGCCTTTGGGATACCAAACATATCTTGCCCCAGCCGGCGCACCTTGGGGGTAAGGATCCAGGATTAATGTATCGCCCGGACAAATTGTCGTATCGGTTTTCCATTCCTGAAATGCAGGTGGTAACTCGCCGATTTGAACAACTTTGGAAATCGTTTGCTGAGCGCCGCCTCTGATCGTACGCGTAAGTGTGACATTATACTGCCCGGGAGCGAGGTAGGAATGCTGCGCAATCCTGCGGTTGTCCGTCGCGCCGCCTTCTCCAAAACTCCATTGCCACGCAATAGCCGTACTTAGCGTATCTCTGAATGTCGTCGAGTCGGCTTCGCAATCCGGATTTTGCATACACTGCCCTTCGACTATAAAGTCCTGAGCACGCGCACACACTGTGGCCAGCAGTATCAGAAAAAATGTTGAATAAAATATTTGTTGATACTTATTATAAAATCGCCCCATGTTTCGTTACTTGTTCAAACACCCCCACGCACCACATTTAATATTCAGGTTACCCGACAATACTAACGAAAATAAAATGTTAAAATTTTGTGCGGTAATGTCGTAAAAACCACTCTAATTTGAATATTAATACGCAATTTGATGATATTTTGTGAATTTAATTTTGTATTTTTTTTGAGCCCGTTTTCCCTCCGCACGTTCTTGTGCGGCAATAAGAAATATTTATGACAAAGCGTTTACTTCTCCTTTTTGTACTGACACTGCTTTGCCTGAAAGGTTGGAGCCAGGACCCACAGTTTTCGCAATTTTATGCAAATCCCCTGTATCTGAATCCGGCTTTGGCGGGAGGTGCGCTTGCACCGCGTGCAACCATTAATTATAGAAACCAATGGCCATCGCTATCAGCCAATTTTGTTACAACTTCGATAGGTGCAGACGTTTTTTTGCCTAATTATAACAGCGGGCTCGGCGTACTGGTGACCATGGACAGCCAGGGCCTCGGTAACCTGAAATCAACTGATATAGCGCTTCAATATTCTTATCAGATCCGTTTAAATGAAGTTACATCGCTTCGTTTGGGGATCCAGGGCGGGTTTGCTTCAAGGAAACTGGATTATTTCGGACTTACATTCGGGGATCAATATAACAATGGCGGGCTTACGGGTGTTCCTTCGGAAGACCCATTTGCACAAGGCGGGCCGAATGTCAATTATGCTGATTTTGGCTCAGGCTTGATGTTGTATTCAGATTGGTATTGGGCTGGACTTTCTGCGCATCACCTGAACCGTCCTAACCAGGCATTTTCTTCGGTTTCCGAAGCCCGGTTGCCCGTTAAGACGAGCATTCAGGCTGGGTTGAGGATTCCCTTTGCAGGTTATACATTCCTGGGCGATGAAATTGATAAAGAAAAGACGATTTCTCCTGCCATTATGTATAAAAAACAGGGAAAGTATGATCAGTTTGATGCGGGGTTGTATGCGACTATTGAACCATTGGTTTTGGGCGTTTGGTATCGCGGAATTCCTTTCAAAAAATATGAGCAGAACATTAACAACCACGAAGCGCTTATTTTCCTAGCGGGTTATCGTCAGGATAAGTTTTCTATTGGTTACAGTTACGATCTAACTATTTCAACGTTAGGAGCAAGCAGCGGCGGGGCGCATGAAATTTCGCTTTCCTATGTTTTCGATCCCATCGAATCCAAGCCGCGTCGCAGCAAGAGCAGTAAAAAGCAGCTGTCTTGTCCTAAGTTCTGATTTTTCAGAAACATTAAATCTTATTGGTCATTTAGGGTAGAGCAAAAGAACCGTAGTCTTTTTCTTTACAACAATCACCTATTTTAATATTTAAAAGTTTCATGAATCCACGCTTTAAAATCCAATCTTTACTCTTGCTATTTATGACAGTGGCATTTGCCGCCGTTGCAGCTCCCCCGAAAAGAGAATTTTACGAAATCAAAATCTATCACGTCAAAGATGCAGATCAAGCTGCAAGGGTAGAAAATTATTTGAAAGACGCCTATGTTCCTGCCATGCACCGCGCTGGCATTAAGAATGTTGGGGTTTTCAAACCTGCGGCATTTGATACAGTGAATGCAGGTAAATTAATTTACGTTTTCACGCCTTTAAAATCGCTGGAACAATTGCTGGACATGTCAAAAACATTGGCAAAAGATGCAGCATATGCTTCTGCCGGAAAAGATTACATTGACGCTGAGTATAAAAATCCGCCTTACACCCGCTTTGAATCCATCGTTTTGCATGCGTTCACAGGCATGCCGATGCACAAAAAGCCAGGCTTAACAGGTCCAAAAGCGGATCGCGTTTACGAGCTGCGCAGCTATGAAGGTCACACGGAGAAAATTTATCAGAATAAAGTAAAGATGTTCAATGATGGCGGCGAAGTTCCTCTTTTTGAGAGATTGGGCTTTAATGCAGTCTTTTATGCAGAAGTTGTTGCAGGCAGCCACATGCCTAACTTAATGTATATGACCACTTTTGATAACAAAGCTTCCCGCGACGAGCATTGGAAAGCATTCAGTGCCGATGCGGAATGGAATAAACTGAAAGTGAATCCGGAATATCAAAACAATGTTTCGAAAAACACGAGCTTCTACCTGACGCCAACTGATTATTCAGATATTTAATTAAGAATTAATGAAAGCTGCCGTATTAAAGAACCTTCACGAGCCATTGGTGATCGAAGATGTTGAAAAACCACAGGCCGGTCCCGGCGAAGTGATTGTTCAGCTAAAAGCAGCTTCATTAAATCACCGCGACGTTTGGATTCAAAAAGGACTTTATCCTAAGATTACAACGCCGATCATTCCCGGTTCTGATGGAGCAGGGATTGTAAGCGAAGTAGGTGAAGGTGTTGATCCGGAATGGATCGGCAAGGAAGTGCTTATTAATCCATCGCATAATTGGGGTAATAATCCAGCTTTTTACGGAGCGGATCATAAAATATTAGGCTTGCCGGATAACGGGACTTTTGCTGAATTTGTCAAACTAGAAGCCCGTTATCTGGTCAAAAAGCCAGCTTATCTTTCTTTTGAGCAAGCCGCAACATTGCCACTCGGCGCGTTAACGGCGTGGCGTGCGCTGCACACGCGCGCAAATTTTCAGTCGGGTGATAAAGTTTTGGTTACGGGTGCAGGCGGAGGCGTTGCACTTTTTGTCATTCAGTTTGCCATTGCAGCAGGGGCGGAGGTTTGGGTTACTTCCGGTTCAGATCAAAAAATTCAAAAAGCGATTGAATTGGGTGCTAGAGGCGGGATTAATTATAAAAATCCAACCTGGTTCAGAGATCTGTTAGTCAAAGCAAGAGGTCCGAAGCTGGGCTATTTTAATGTTATTATTGACAGCGCAGGCGGTGCAGGATTTGCAAAATTAATTGACATTGCCGCTCCGGGCGCCAGAATTTGCTTCTATGGCGGCGGAACCGGCAACATTACCGACATTGTTCCTGCCAAAGTCTTCTTCAAGCAGCTCAACATTCTTGGCACAACCATTGGAACCGAATCCGAATTCAATGACATGATCCAGTTTGTCGAAGAAAAAGAAATTATGCCCATCATTGACACCGTTTTTCCATTAGACGAAGCTGAAAAAGCCTTGCGCTTAATGGATTCCGGGCAGCAGTTTGGGAAAATTGTTTTGAAAATCTAGCTCCTATTTCTGCACGGATTCGATTGCTCCGCGGACACTTCCATATTGATCTAACAATTTCTCAGCTTCTTCCGGAGTAACATTGAGCTCATCAATGATCATCTGTTGCGCACGATTCACCAATTTTTCGTTGGTAAGCTGCATATCAATCATTTTATTGCCCTTCACTTTGCCTAAACGGATCATTACAGCTGTTGAAATCATGTTCAAAACCAATTTCTGAGCCGTTCCAGATTTCATACGCGTGCTCCCTGTCAAAAATTCAGGCCCTACAACCACTTCCACCGGAAATTCCGCAGCTTTTGCAACCGGCGAGCCATTATTACAAACAACACAACCTGTTAACAAACCCGCTTTTTGCGCTTCATTCAACCCACCGATGACATAAGGCGTGCGGCCAGAGGCTGCAATGCCTATTAACGTGTCATTTTCATTTAATTCATAAGGCGCCAAATCCAGCCAAGCCTGATTCCAATCATCCTCCGCATTTTCAACGGCCTTCCTAATTGCCTTATCTCCGCCGGCGATGATTCCAACCACCAAATCAAATGGAACGCCGAATGTTGGTGGACATTCCGAAGCATCCACAACGCCTAATCTTCCGCTCGTTCCCGCGCCAATATAAAATAACCGTCCACCTTTTTGCATGCGTGGAACGATCTGCGAAACAAGTGCTTCGATTTGCGGGATAGCTTTTTCAACAGCATTTGGAACCGTTTTATCTTCTTTATTAATAGAAAACAAAATATCCTGAACACTCATTTTTTCAAGATCCTGGTAATTTGAAGATGACTCAGTGGTTAGCATAGCAATGGATTTTAGAAAGGTCAAAATTAAATATTTTCCTGAAACCATTCTTTACCAAACATTAATTTGGTATTTATCCCAGAATAAGGTCAAAAAATCGGGCGAATGTTTGGAAAATAAAAAGATACCCTCCTAATTTGTAACACAAACACAAAATCAGCGAAATTTCGCTAGACTTAAATCTTACGCTAATGAAATTCATTTTGATCGTCCCAATCCTAATTCTAGTCACGCGTTAGCGTGAGTGAGGACGATCGCATATAACTTGGCACCTCACTCACCGCACTGAATGAGGTGTTTTTTATTTACAACATATTCACCATGTCGACAGAACTTAACAGATTTTCGAAAACCCTTACCCAAGAAGTAACCAATCCGGCAGCGCAAGCAATGCTTTACGGCATTGGGTTGAAAGAAGAAGATTTTGCAAAACCACAAATCGGGATTGCGAGCACAGGTTATGAAGGAAATCCTTGTAATATGCACTTAAACGGACTTTCTGTTTATGTGAAACAAGGGGTGACTGCCAATGAAATGGTGGGTTTGATTTTCAATACAATCGGCGTTTCCGACGGGATGACCAACGGAAATGATGGAATGCGTTATTCTCTACCAAGCCGTGACATTATCGCGGATTCGATCGAAACAGTGGTTTCTGCACAATGGTATGACGGCGTAATTGCGGTTGTGGGTTGTGATAAAAATATGCCAGGCGCAGTGATGGCGATGGCGCGTATCGATCGCCCTGCGATTATGGTTTATGGGGGAACAATTCGCTCGGGACATTATAAAGGACAAAAACTGGATATCGTTTCTGCATTTGAGGCGCTTGGAAAGAAGTTTGCCAACAACATTTCAGACGAAGATTTCAAAGGCGTTATTCAAAACTCAATTCCTGGTCAGGGCGCTTGCGGTGGCATGTACACGGCGAACACAATGGCGGCTTCGATCGAAGCGATGGGAATGAGCTTGCCATTCAGCAGTTCTTACCCGGCTACGCACGAAGGCAAGCAGGAAGAATGCAAGAAAATCGGCGCTGCAATGAAAAAGCTTTTGGAACTTAATATTACTCCAAAGCAGATCATCACGAAAAAGTCGCTTGAAAACGCATTAACCGTGGTTATGGCGCTTGGTGGTTCTACAAATGCAGCATTGCACTTCTTAGCGATCGCACGTTCAGCGGGTCTTTGGCTAACATTAGATGACATTCAGGCTATTTCAGATCGCACACCATTTATCGCGGATTTGAAACCAAGTGGAAAATATTATATGGAGGATATTTTGGAAATAGGCGGTGTTCCTGCAATTACTAAATATTTGTATTCCAAAGGTTTGATCCACGGCGATTGCATTACAGTAACGGGTAAAACAGTTGCTGAAAACCTTGCGGAAGCGCCAGACCTTAATTTTGATACACAAAAGATGGTGTTCCCATTGGAGCAAGCCATCAAGTCAAGCGGTCACATTCAAATTATGTATGGTAACCTGACGCCAACGGGTGCAGTTGCAAAAATTACAGGAAAAGAAGGGATGACTTTCGACGGCGAAGCAAAAGTTTGCGAGCACGAATCGGAGATCATTACGATGCTTTCCAAAGGTGAAATCAAAGAAGGACACGTGGTTGTAATCCGTAATGCAGGACCGAAAGGTGGCCCAGGCATGTCGGAAATGTTGAAACCAACTTCCGCAGTAATGGGAGCAGGACTTGGAGACAAGATCGCATTGATCACAGACGGTCGTTTCTCCGGCGGAACACACGGATTCGTTGTGGGCCACATTACACCGGAAGCATTCGACGGCGGACCAATCGCATTAGTAAAAGACGGCGACCGCATCTCCATTGACGCCAACACACGCCAGCTAACATTGCACATTTCCGACGAAGAAATGGCAGCACGCAAAGCACAATGGGTTCAACCCGCACCCCTTTTCACAAAAGGAATGCTAGGAAGATACATCAGAACCGTAAAATCCGCCAGCGAAGGCTGCGTGACGGACGAAGCGTAAACGAACAAGCTTATGAAAAGCGAATTTAAATTAGACAGGACAGCATTTCACGCAGGCTCTCATCAGGAAACCGAAAAGTATTATGCTAAAAATCAGCCAAAGACACCAAATGAAAGGTTGTCAGCAGCGAATTACCTGAATAGTGTCGCTTTTCAATTTGACATAACTAATCCGCCGAAAATGGACAGAACGGCCTTTTCAATGCGGAAACACACATTATAATGGCAAATATCTTTAATGATGACTTTCAGGATTTTTTGAAATCATTAAATGAAAGTCAGGTTGAATACTCGGCCGAGAGATATAAATGACATTGAAAATCTTGAAAATTCATCCGACTAAATAAATAGAGGAGTCATGGGATTTAATGAAAATCAAACACAAACAATGCAAGCGGTTGAGCCGGTGGCTTCGATTGCTAAGCCGGAGTTGATCAATGGTTCACATGCGGTGATCCAGTCGCTGATCGCGGAAGGGGTTGAGACCATTTTCGGTTATCCGGGTGGGGCGATCATGCCGGTTTATGACGCGATTTACGATTATCAGGATCAGGTTAACCATATTCTGGTGCGTCACGAGCAAGGTGCGGCACATGCGGCGGAAGGTTTTGCACGCATTACGGGTGAAGTGGGCGTTTGTCTGGTAACATCAGGCCCAGGAGCAACAAACCTTGTAACTGGGATTGCTGATGCGATAATTGACTCAACACCAATGGTTTGCATTGTTGGACAAGTGGCGTCTCATTTGTTGGGAACGGATGCATTCCAGGAAACGGATGTGATGGGCGTTACCATTCCGATCACGAAATGGAATTACCAGATTACCAATGCGGATGAAGTGCCGGAAATAATTGCCAAAGCATTTTATATAGCAAAATCCGGTCGCCCAGGACCTGTCCTGATCGACATTACCAAGGATGCACAGCAAAAATTGATGACACGGCCATTTGTTCATAAAAAATGTGAAAAATTGGTTAGCTATCACCCACGCTTATCTCCAAAAGAAGAGCAAGTTGCTGCGGCTGCCAAATTAATAAATAATGCAAAACGTCCGTTCCTGTTCTTCGGGCATGGGGTGCAGATTGCAAATGCAGAAGCGGAATTGATCCAATTCCTTGAAAAAACAGATATTCCTGCGGCTTCTACATTGCTTGGACTTTCTTCGGTTTCTTGTGACCATCCGAATTATGTAGGCTGGCTTGGAATGCATGGAAATTACGGGACTAATGTTTTGACCAATCAATGCGATGTCATTATTGCAGTCGGAATGCGTTTTGATGACCGTGTTACGGGAGATTTGAGCCGCTATGCAAAGCAGGCGAAGGTCGTTCACATTGAGATTGACCCAGCGGAAATTGATAAAATTGTCAAAGCAGATGCGCCTGTTGTGGGTGACGCCAAAAGAGCGCTTGAAATGTTGCTTCCATTGGTGAAGGAAAGCAAACACGAAGCATGGCGGGAGGAATTTAAAAGATACGATGCGATTGAGGATCAGAAAATTACGCAGCCCGAACTTGCTCCGACGACGGAAAAGATCAAAATGGCTGAGGTGATCCGGACGCTTTCTAATAAAACAAAAGGTGAGGCGGTGATCGTAGCGGATGTAGGTCAGCATCAAATGATGACTGCGCGTTACTATCAGTTCAAAAAACCGAATTCCTTCATCACTTCCGGCGGATTGGGAACAATGGGTTTTGCACTGCCCGCTTCTTTTGGGGCGAAAGTAGGAGCGCCTGATCGTGAGGTTGTTGCGATCATTGGCGACGGTTGTTTCCAAATGACTATCCAGGAATTGGGAACCATCGCCCAAAGCGGTTTGCCGGTTAAGATCATCATTTTGAATAACAACTTCCTGGGAATGGTGCGCCAGTGGCAACAGCTTTTCCACCAGAAACGCTATTCATTTGTTGAGCTGCAAAATCCGGATTTTATCACCATAGCAAAAGGTTTTGGCATCGACGGACACACTTGCGGCGCGAGGGAAAACTTGAATGATTCGCTGGACAAAATGCTGGCTTCCGATAAACCTTATTTGTTGGAAGTGTTGGTTGAAAAAGAAGAAAATGTGTTCCCAATGGTTCCAACTGGAGCTTGCGTGGCAGATATCAGATTGGAATAATATAGACATTAATTGATCATGACAACATACACCATTTGTGTTTTTACAGAAAATACGATTGGTATTCTGAACAAGATTACCACCATTCTGACACGCAGACGCATTAATATTGATAGTCTTACAGTTTCCGAAACGGAGCGTAAGGGTATTTCAAGGTTTACCATCGTCATTCGCCATGAGTCGCGGGATGCAGTTGAAAAACTCGTTCGCCAGATCCGTAAAGTGATTGAAGTGCTGGCTGTTTTTGGGTATCTCAATGATGATATCGCTTACAATGAGATCGCATTGTTTAAAATCTCAACACCAATCGGTGCAAAACCACTTGACATTGAGACCATTAACAAGACTTATAAAGCTTGGGTCGTTTATTGGCACTTGACTTATGTGATCATTCAGAAGACGGGCACGGAAGAAGAAATTTTTGAATTCTTTGACTATATCAAACCCCACGAGATCCTGGAATTTGTAAGATCAGGCCGTGTTGCGGTGAGTAAATCACCTCAGACGCTGGTGGATTATCTTCCTGAGGCGGAGTGGGAGTATTATCAGTAGGCGGACAACTTTACCTAATATTGTTTTTAAATCGAGTAATCAATAATCCAATCAATAATCAATGGCAAAATTAAATTTCGGCGGGGTCGAAGAAGAAGTAGTAACCCGTGAAGAATTTCCTCTTGAAAAGGCACGTGAAGTACTTTCTAATGAAACCATAGCTGTAATTGGTTACGGCGTACAAGGCCCAGGCCAAAGCTTGAACATGCGTGACAACGGATTCAATGTGATCGTTGGCCAACGCAAAGGAGGTAAATCGTGGGACAAAGCCGTTGCTGACGGATGGGTTCCTGGCGAAACACTTTTCGAATTGGAAGAAGCATTGGCAAAAGGAACAATCATTTGTTACCTGCTTTCCGACGCCGCTCAAATTGAATTATGGCCGACCGTTAAGGCAAACCTTACTGCTGGAAAATCATTGTATTTCTCACACGGTTTCGGTGTAACATACAAAGATCAAACTGGAATTATCCCTCCTGCTGACGTAGACGTATATTTGGTTGCTCCAAAAGGATCAGGAACCTCACTTCGCCGCTTGTTCGTAGAAGGAAAAGGCTTGAACTCTTCTTTTGCAATATTCCAGGATGCAACGGGCAAAGCACGTGAGAAATGTATCGCAATGGGAATCGGTGTTGGCTCAGGATATTTGTTCGAAACTGATTTTTACCGTGAAGTTACGTCGGACCTTACAGGCGAGCGCGGAACATTGATGGGTGCTATCCAGGGAATTTTCGCAGCACAATACGAAGTGCTTCGCTCAAATGGACACTCGCCATCAGAAGCATTCAATGAAACAGTTGAAGAATTGACGCAATCATTGATGCCGCTTGTTGCTGAAAACGGCATGGACTGGATGTATGCAAACTGCTCTACAACAGCACAACGCGGTGCATTGGACTGGTGGAAACCTTTCCGTGACGCTACTAAGCCTGTTTTCGAGCAACTTTACAACTCTGTAAAAAGCGGCGAACAAGCTAAAATTTCCATCACTCGTAACTCACAATCGGATTACCGCGTGAAATTGGAAGAAGAACTTGCCGAGCTCCGCGAATCAGAAATGTGGCAATCTGGCAAAACTGTCCGCAGCCTGCGCCCAGAGAATAATTAATTAGATTTTTTTTCTTTGCCGTTGGCTTAAGCCAACGGCAATTGAGAATTGAGAAAGAAATTTGAAGCTTTGCAGCATGCAAGGCTTTTTTTATTAACAGTAATGGATACAGCTCACTCCGCTCCGACATTAGACAACATTTTTCTTGCCGCTGAAAGGCTTCGAGGCGTCATTAACCATACGCCAATCTTCTATAATGCACATCTTTCCGAGCAATATCAGGCTAACATTTACCTGAAAAGGGAAGATTTGCAAACTGTGCGTTCCTACAAAATTCGCGGCGCTTACAATAAAATGGCTAGCATGTCCGCAGAGGCACTTGCAGGCGGGATCGTTTGCGCGAGCGCAGGCAATCACGCACAAGGCGTCGCATATGCATGTAGGAAAATGCTGGTTAAGGGAGCGATTTTCATGCCCACAACAACGCCTCAGCAGAAGATCAAACAGGTAAGGTTATTCGGGAAAGAATGGATTGATGTGCATTTGGTCGGCGATACATATGACGATGCCTATTATGCGTCAAAAGAATATCAAACTGTAACTAATGCCGTTTTTGTGCATCCGTTTGATGATCTGCAAGTGATTGAAGGACAAGGAACAGTGGGTTTGGAGATTTTCAAAGATGCCGATTTTAAGATTGACTATTTGCTGATGGCGATTGGCGGCGGCGGTTTGGCATCGGGCATTTCAACAGTTTTCAAACAACTTTCACCCAGAACCAAGCTGATCGGCGTTGAGCCGGAAGGCTCGCCAACCATGTATCAAGCCATGCAAGACGGGCATGTGGTAACATTGGAGCACATTGATAAATTTGTCGATGGCGCAGCTGTTCGCAGAGCGGGAGACATTACATTTGAGATTTGCAGCAAAAGCTTGGACAAAGTAATCCTCGTTCCGGAAGGTAAAGTGTGCTCGTCTATTTTACAGCTTTACAACGAAGAAGCCATCGTTGCCGAGCCGGCAGGAGCGCTCACAGTTGCCGCGTTGGATCTAATAAAAGATGAAATCAAAGGCAAAAATGTCGTCGCATTAATTAGTGGAGGCAATAACGACATTACAAGAACGGAAGAAATCAAAGAGCGCTCCTTGCTTTACGAAGGTCTAAAACATTACTTCATCATCCGCTTCCCCCAACGCTCCGGTGCATTCCGCGAATTTTTGAATGTCCTCGGCCCAAATGATGACATCGCCAGATTTGAATACGTGAAGAAAACCAACCGCGAACAAGGTCCCGCATTAGTAGGCATCGAGCTAAAAAACCGCGAAGACTTTGCACCACTAATCGAACGAATGGATGCCAATCGGGTGGTTTATGAGTATTTGAACGATCAGCCGGATTTGTTTCAGTTTATGGTTTGATATGCTACGCGTCCCTTCAGATATCAGCTCACAGGAATTTGAATCTTTGAAGATTCAGGATATGACTTTTGTTGCCTATCGCAATGAGGTTTATCCTTCCAAGTACGATGTATTTTTTGAAGAGCACGCGGTGATTGTGGTTTTGGAAGGGGAGAAGAAATTCACAAGTCCGACGCAGGAAGTGCATGTTGAGAAAGGAGATATTCTGTTTGTGCAGCGCGGCTTTTACTTAATGTCGGAGTCGATTAATGAATCTTACAAAAGCCTTGTTTTCTTTTTTGATGAAAAGCTGTTGAAGGAATTTGTTAGCCTGCATCCGGAACTTTTCAATCCTGCAAAAGCGATGCCGGTTCTCGAAAATCCTATCCTGTTGTTGAAATCAGACGAGAATTTCGAGAAGTTCATCCAATCGGTTTTTCCCTATTTCAAATCAAGAACTGAATTGAAGAATCATTTTCTAAGGCTTAAATTCCAAGAGTTACTGCTTCATTTACTCGAACTGGACGATTCGAAACAACTCCGCGCGATTCTTTACAGTTTATACAAAGGTGAAAAGGCTGATTTGTCGTTCATGATGAATAGTTATTATTTGAAACCTTTAACATTAAATGAATTAGCGAGGTTATCAGGAAGAAGCCTTTCCGCTTTTAAAAGAGATTTTCAAGACGAATTTAAAACTTCACCGGCACTTTGGCTTAAAAATAAGAGACTTGATTATGCAGATTTCTTGCTAAGAAATAGCACTAAGAACGTTTCAGAAATCAGCACAGAGATCGGGTATGAAAGTGTTTCGCATTTTATTAAGACTTATAAAGAGAAACATGGAAGGACACCGAAGAAACATAGCTGATTTGGGTTTTTGTTTTTAAAAGCCTAGATTGAATGGTGATAATTTATTTCTATGAACACTCAGACTGTTTTAGATCGGCTCAACAAATCCAAAGGATATTTTTTTAATAAATATCCTTTGAAATCGATGGCTTTGTTTGGCTCCTATGCTAGAAACGAGGCTAATGAAGGCAGCGATATCGACATTCTCGTGGAGTTTTCTGCGCCAGTCGGATTTGAATTTATTGATCTCGCAATGGAATTAGAAGATATTCTGCAAACAAAAGTGGATCTGGTAAGCAAAAAAGGCTTGAAAGCTCCTTTACTGCCTTTTATCGAGAAAAATTTGATTTATGTCTGAAAGAGCGCCTTCGATTTTATTTTCGGATATGCTCGATTCAGTAGAATCTGTTCTTGAATATACAGCAGGGATGAATTTTGAAGGCTTTCTGGAAGATAGAAAAACCCGCGACGCTGTAATTAGAAACATTCAAGTGTTGGGCGAAGCTGCAAATCGGGTGCCGAAGGACATCAGGGAAGGTTATCCAGATATTGAATGGATGAGAATTATCAGGTCAAGACACATACTGGTTCATGATTACGCTGGAATAGACTACGAAATTGTTTGGCGAATTATTGAAGTTCACCTTCCTCCCCTTAAAGAAGCGCTTCTTAGAATGAGTAAGGAACATTGATCTGCAAATGTTCCAATAACAATTTCCGCTCAAACTTCTCTTAAAAACCAAAATCACTATTTTTTGAACCTTTAACGTTATACTTATTACCTTGAATTTGTGGTAATTTGTAATCTCATTTCTCCTTTTGAGAAAAGCGCGATTTTATTCGCTATTTCTTGAAAGTCAGTCTTGAAGAGGCGAAATTTTAATAATAAAAAAATGAGTAATCAAGCGAATACCCTTTTCGACAAGGTGTGGGATGCACACGTTGTTCGCAAAATTGCAGATGGTCCGGATGTGTTCTTTATCGACCGTCATTTTATCCACGAAGTAACCAGCCCGGTTGCATTTTTGGGACTCGAAAGCAGAAATATTGGCGTAATGTATCCTGAAAGAACATTCGCCACAGCCGACCACAATACACCAACGATTAACCAACACCTTCCGGTTGAAGATCCGCTTTCTGCTAACCAGTTGAAAGCATTGGAAACAAATTCAGCTAAATACGGCATTTCTCACTGGGGCCTTGGCCACGCGAGAAACGGAATTGTGCACGTGGTGGGTCCTGAGAATGGAATTACACTTCCCGGCATGACAATCGTATGCGGGGATTCGCATACATCTACGCACGGCGCTTTTGGTGCAATTGCCTTTGGTATAGGCACTTCTGAGGTTGAAATGGTGCTTTCTTCGCAATGCATTATGCAGCCTAAGCCTAAGAAAATGCGTGTAAATGTTGTTGGAGAACTAGGCAAAGGCGTTACACCAAAAGACGTGACACTTTATATCATTTCAAAACTGACAACAGCCGGCGCAACAGGATATTTCGTGGAATACGCAGGTGACGTTTTTGAAAAAATGAGCATGGAAGGCCGTATGACGGTTTGCAACATGAGCATTGAAATGGGTGCGCGCGGTGGCATGATCGCTCCGGACGAAACCACTTTTGCATACATCAATGGCCGCGACCAGGCTCCAAAAGGAGAGAAGTGGGATGAAGCATTGGCTTACTGGAAAACATTGAAAACAGACGAAGGCGCTGTTTTTGACAAAGAATATACTTTCGATGCAGCCGACATTGAGCCAATGATCACTTACGGAACGAATCCGGGAATGGGTCAGGGAATTTCAAGGAATATTCCGACTTCGGAACAAGTTGAAGGAGGAAAATCTACATATGATAAGTCGTTGGCTTACATGGGCTTTCATGAAAATGAATCCATGCTAGGCAAGAAGATTGATTACGTTTTCATTGGAAGCTGCACGAATGGACGCATTGAAGATTTCCGTGCATTTGCTTCGATTGTAAAAGGTCGCAAAAAGGCTGATAATGTAACGGCTTGGGTTGTTCCGGGCTCACACATTGTGGAGGCGCAGATTAAGGAAGAGGGGATTTTGGATATTCTTACGGAAGCTGGATTTGAGCTTCGTCAGCCTGGATGTTCCGCTTGTCTGGCAATGAATGATGACAAGATTCCGGCTGGGAAATATGCTGTCAGCACTTCAAACCGCAACTTTGAAGGTCGTCAAGGACCGGGTGCGAGAACGCTTCTGGCAAGTCCGTTGGTGGCTGCTGCTGCTGCTGTAACCGGAGTAGTTACAGACCCAAGAGATCTTCTTTAATTCAAACCCGACATTCAAATGGCTTACGATAAATTCACATTATTAAGAAGTACGGCAGTGCCTTTGCCGATTGAAAACGTTGATACAGACCAGATTATCCCTGCGCGTTTTCTTAAAGCGACCAAGCGTGAAGGATTTGGTGATAACCTTTTCCGCGACTGGCGCTATAATGGTGAAGATACACCAAAAACGGATTTTGTACTAAACAATCCGATTTACAAAGGAAAAATCCTGGTAGGTGGTCACAATTTTGGAAGTGGATCAAGCCGCGAGCATGCTGCCTGGGCGATTTATGATTATGGTTTCCGTTGTGTTGTTTCCAGCTTTTTTGCAGATATTTTTAAGGGTAACTCATTGAATATCGGCATATTGCCTGTGCAAGTAAGTGCGGAATTTTTGGATAAAATATTCCAGGCGATCGAGGCTGATCCGAATGCGGAGTTTGAGGTGAATCTTGAAAAACAAACGATCACGATTGTTGGCTCAGGTGAATCTGAATCTTTTGATATCAATGGTTATAAAAAGCATAACATGATCAATGGATTTGATGACATTGATTATCTGCAAGCCATGAAGGGAGATATCAAAGAATTTGAAGCAGTAAGAATTTATTGAGCCGACGGCCGCACGCCTCCTATGAACAGCCGCTATATTGAAATAATGGACACGACACTCCGCGATGGTGAGCAAACCAGCGGCGTGTCGTTTTCCGCATCAGAAAAATTGACCATTGCGCAAATCCTTTTGCAGGAAGTGAAGGTTGACCGCATTGAAATTGCTTCTGCCCGGGTTTCGGAAGGAGAATTTCAGGCTGTTCAAAAAATCACGGAATGGGCAAATGCTAATGGTTTTCTGGATAAAATTGAAGTCCTGACATTTGTTGACGGCGATGCTTCCATCAACTGGATGCTGGAATCGGGTGCGCGGGTCATGAATCTTTTGACCAAAGGTTCGCTGAATCATTTAAAATACCAGCTCAGAAAATCACCTGAGGAGCATTTTGAGGACATTCGAAAAGTGATCGAACTGGCTGATGCAAGCGGCATTGCCTGCAATGTTTATCTCGAAGATTGGAGCAACGGCATGCGGAATTCGCCTGAATATGTTTTCCAATCGCTTGATTTTCTTGTAACTCAGCCTGTAAAACGGATTTTGTTGCCGGATACATTGGGCATCTTAACGCCTTCCGAATCTTACACTTTTGTAAAATCCATCGTTGACCGTTATCCCGATAGCCATTTCGAGTTCCACGCGCATAACGACTATGACCTGAGCATTGCGAATGTCATGGAAGCATTGCGAGCGGGTGCGCACGGGCTGCATTTGACCGTGAATGGAATGGGCGAAAGAACGGGAAATGCGCCACTCGCAAGCACAATCGCAGTGATTAATGACCTAATGCCAGAGTTTAAAACTTCTGTAAACGAGCGATCATTATATACGGTTAGCAAGCTGGTTGAAACATTTTCTGGTGTTCGGATTCCATCTAATAAGCCTATTGTTGGTGAAAGTGTGTTTACGCAAACGGCGGGCATTCATGCAGATGGTGATAAGAAGAACAATCTGTATTTCAGTAAGTTAATGCCCGAGCGTTTCGGTCGTCAGCGGCTTTATGCTTTGGGCAAAACTTCCGGAAAAGCGAATATCGAGAATAATTTGAGAGATCTGGGAATTTCACTTTCTGATTCAGATCTTAAAAAAGTCACGCAGCGGATTATAGAGCTAGGCGATCGCAAAGAGGCTGTAACGCCTGAGGATTTGCCTTACATCATTTCCGATATTCTGGCGAGTAATGCGATTGAAGAAAAGGTCGTCATCGTCAATTATGTGCTGACACATTCAAAAAACCTGAAACCTTCTGCGACGTTGCAAATCAAGTTTGAGGATGAAGTTTTTGAAGAAAATGCACAGGGAGACGGTCAGTATGACGCTTTTATGAATGCGTTGAAAAAAATATATTGCCGCAAAGGAATCAGTCTGCCGATGCTGACGGATTATGCAGTGCGAATTCCGCCCGGCGGAAAAACGGATGCCCTTTGTGAAACAATCATTACTTGGGAAATCAATGGTAAGGATGTAAAAACGAGAGGCTTAGATTCCGATCAAACCGTTTCCGCAATCATGGCCACGCAGAAAATGCTGAACCTGATTGGCATTCCGAAGGCAACAGAGCTAACGGCAGAGATTCCTTTGGTTGTGGCTATTTAACATTGCAACTCACTTTTTGAAATGGACAAGTCACAGTTATATCAAAACCTCAAAAACTATCTTTTGCAAAAAAAGGTAACAAAGGCCACTGTATTTGGTTCTTTTGCGAGAAATGAGGAGAATGATGATAGTGACATTGACTTAATGATTGATGCCAGCGGTCTTACTATGTTTGACATTCTTCGTATCGAGGACGAGCTGCAATCCATTTTCAGGCGCAAATTTGATTTGGTTGAATTTAAAGCTGTTAAATCCTCTATTCGCAAATATGTTTTTGAAGACACGGTTGAGCTGATATGATACGAAAAGACTAATAATAGAAGACTTGCCGCCGCTTTTGGCAAAACTTAAACAGATTTAAATTACTGATTATCAATTCAAAAAATTAATGAAGAAAAATATTCTAATCGTTCCGGGTGATGGAATCGGACAGGAGGTTACAGAAGTTGGGAAAAGTGTTTTGGTGAAAATTGCTGAGAAATTCGGTCACGAATTCAGCTACGACGAAGCATTAATGGGTCACGTTGCGATTGAAGCAACGGGAAATCCGCTTCCTGATGAAACGCTTGAAAAAATGCGCAATTCGGATGCAATCCTTTTCGGAGCGGTGGGCCATCCTAAATATGATAATGATCCAACTGCAAAAGTTCGTCCGGAGCAGGGCTTGCTGAAAATGCGTAAAGAACTTGGCTTATATGCCAATTTGCGCCCTATCAAATTGTTTGACGAGCTTCTAGGCGCTTCTTCTATTAAACCTGAAATCCTGAAAGGTTCGGATATTCTTTTCTTCCGTGAGCTTACGGGCGACATTTATTTTGGAGAAAAAGGCCGTAAAAATGATAATAACACAGCTTACGACATCGCGGAATACAGCAGATATGAAGTAGAACGCATTGGCCGCAAAGCATTCGAAGCTGCCCGCACACGTGGCAAAAGATTAATGTCGGTTGACAAAGCTAACGTTTTGGAAACGAGCCGCTTGTGGAGAGAGGTGATCCAGGCACTTGCTCCTGAATATCCGGACGTTACGGTTGAACACCAGTTTGTGGATTCGGCGGCAATGTTGCTGATCAAAGACCCAAGACGCTTTGATGTTGTGGTTACAGCCAATTTGTTCGGTGATATTTTGACGGATGAAGCAAGCCAGATTGCTGGTTCAATGGGCATGTTAGCATCTGCGTCTGTGGGTGATAGCACAGGTGTTTACGAACCGATCCACGGTTCTGCGCATGACATTACCGGAAAAGGAATTGCTAATCCTTTGGCTTCTGTTCTTTCGGCTGCATTGTTGCTTGACATTTCATTTGGCTTGAAAGAAGAATCGGATGCAATTATTGCAGCAGTTGATAAGTTGCTTAAAGACGGTTTCAGAACAAAAGATATTGCAGATGCTTCAACGCCTGCGCACCTGCTTTTGAACACGCAATCGGCTGGTGCTGAGCTTTTGAAAAGAATCTGATTTTTTTGAAGATTTACCAAATAATATTTGTCGGAAGGAAAACTTATGTTTTCTTTGCAGAACAAATCTAATGTTAGCGAAATTTCGCAACTTGATATCATGAACGCACTCGAATTGAACCTTAATCTGCTGATTCTACTTACACCGTGAAGACGGGAAAGGTTGTGTTTTGATTCGTTTAAAACCCTTTCTCTAATCCGGAAAGGGTTTTATATTGTTTGAAATTTATTAAATTCGTATCCATTAAAATTTTAATTCCCACCAATGAGTAATCGAGTTCAGATCTTCGACACAACTTTGCGCGACGGCGAGCAGGTTCCTGGCAGCCAATTAACGACAGAAGAAAAGGTTGTTGTAGCCAAGCAACTCGAAAAACTCGGTGTAGACATTATCGAAGCAGGTTTCCCCGTTTCGAGCCCTGGCGACTTCCGTTCGGTTGTTGAAATTTCTAAAGCGGTTCGTGAGCCTATCATTTGTGCGTTGTCGCGTGCGGTGCAGGGCGACATTGATGCGGCTGCTGATGCATTGCAATTTGCACAGCGCGGCCGGATCCACACGGGGATTGGATCTTCGGACATTCACATTCAGCACAAATTCAATACGACAAGGGAAAAGATCATCGAAAGAGCCATTTTTGCGACGAAATACGCTAAATCTAAGGTGGAGGACGTAGAATTTTACTGCGAAGATGCCGGAAGAGCTGATCTTGTTTTTCTTGCCCAATTGGTTGAAGCGGTGATCGGAGCGGGTGCAACGGTGGTGAACATTCCTGATACAACCGGCTATTGCCTTCCTGACGAATACGGTAACAAGATCAAATACATTTTCGAGAACGTTTCCAACATACATAAAGCCATCATTTCCATCCATTGCCACAACGACCTTGGCCTTGCAACGGCTAATTCAATTGCCGGAATAAGTCAAGGAGCGCGTCAGGTGGAGGTTACGATCAATGGAATTGGGGAAAGAGCCGGAAATACTTCATTGGAAGAAGTCGTGATGGCATTAATGGTTCATAAAGAACTTGGTTTGGAAACGGGCGTAAATACGCAATTCATTTACCCAACAAGTCAGCTGGTTTCAAAAATGATGCGGATGCCGGTGCAAGCAAATAAGGCCATTGTCGGCCGCAATGCATTTGCGCATTCTTCGGGAATTCACCAGGATGGATTTTTGAAAAATACGTTGAATTACGAGATTATGAACCCGAATGACGTGGGTGTTGACAAATCTGACATTGTGCTTACAGCGCGCAGCGGCAGACACGCATTGAAGCACCGCCTAGAATTACTTGGGTTCAGCTTCGACAAGCCTACACTGGACGAATTGTATACGAGATTCCTGGAAGTGGCCGATTTGAAGAAGGAAGTGAACGATGCAGATCTCGTTGATTTGGCCCGGACAGCGATCCCAGTTGAATAGATTAGAAATTCATTAAAAAGCATAACCCCTTGAATCTGAATTTGATGTTTTAAAGAATTATTTGTAACATTACATATTCAATAACATCCATCAGATTGCAAAAAGCCCTCGGTGATTCTGACTAAGGGCTTTTTTCTTGTTATAGGATAATGGTTCGGTTGCCGTGAATAAACACGCGATCATTGAAAACCAGCTTCAAAGCCTTCGACAAAACTCCCTTTTCTGTGTCCCTTCCTAATGTAGCCATATCTGACGCAGTTTGTCGGTGATCAACTGACTTTACATCTTGCGCAATGATAGGTCCTTCGTCTAAATCATTGTTTACAAAATGCGCTGTGGCGCCTATGATTTTCACACCGCGTTCATAAGCTTGTCGGTAAGGATTTGCTCCGATGAATGCGGGAAGGAATGAGTGGTGAATGTTGATGATCTTATCCGGGAAGTGATTGACGAAATTTGGCGTGATCACACGCATATATTTTGCCAAAACCAAATACTCCGGTCTGTAAATGTCCAGGGTTCTAAGAATTGCCTCTTCGTGTTCTTCTCGTGAGCGGTTTTCATGAGAAATGAAATGAAAAGGAATGCCAAATTTGCCTACAAGCGGCTGTAATGTGTTGTAATTACTGATCACAGCCAAAATTGTCGCATCCAACTCGTCAAAAGCATAGCGGATCAGCAGCTCGCCGAGACAATGATGTTCCTTGGTGACCATCAGCACAATGTCCTTCTTTTTCTTTGGATTGATGCGCAGGTTAAGCCCGGCCGGCAGCTCGTTTTGCAGCACTTTTAGCAGCTGGTCAATGTCAGTTTCCCCTTCAAACTCCGTCCGCATAAAAAAATATTTGGAAGGGCTCACGTATTCATCATTTCTGATAATGTTTTGATTATGAGCAAAAA
The DNA here is from genome assembly GCF_021502655.1 of Dyadobacter sp. CY347. Classification (GTDB taxonomy): domain Bacteria; phylum Bacteroidota; class Bacteroidia; order Cytophagales; family Spirosomataceae; genus Dyadobacter. The sequence goes on along the minus strand of NZ_JAKFFT010000008.1, from coordinate 489,908 downwards.
GAATGCGGGTAACCTGGTAAATCAAGCCCTTATGATCGGGCCCGTCCATTAATAAAATGTGTCTTTGGATCATTGTTTTAAACTAAAATCACTTAAAAGTAACATTTAAGCGTGTGATATTTTGTTGAATGTGCGGGTAACTTATGCGGGCACGTGTGTGTTCGTAATGTGCAAATGTAAAATTTTATCAAAATGGCAGAAGAACTATTAGTCCCCACAGACACGGACAGAGCAACGGTTTACAATGCACTATTCCCGCAAATCCAGGCATTGGTAGAAACTGAAAGTGACCTGATTGCAAACCTGGCGAACATTAGCGCAGCCTTGAAGGAAGCTTTTGGCTTTTTCTGGGTTGGTTTTTATATCGTGAAAGAAGGTCAATTGGTTTTAGGCCCATTTCAGGGACCGATTGCCTGCACGCGGATTGCTTTTAACAAAGGTGTTTGCGGAGCCAGTTATAGTCAGCAAAAAACCATTGTTGTTCCTGATGTGGAAGCATTTCCAGGACACATTGCCTGCAATTCAGCATCAAAATCAGAAATCGTTTTGCCTGTTTTCCATCGGAATGGGACGGTTGCTATGGTCTTGGATGTGGACAGTGATCAGCTCGACGATTTTAGTGAAGTGGATGCAGCACATTTGGGGAAAATCTTGAAACTGATAGAAAGAAAGCTTTAAATAAAACGCAAAAAAGCCCTGCTGGTTGAACCGGCAGGGCTTTTTTGTATTTGAAAAACCTAGTTTAACGAAAACATAGGCAGCCTCAGCGCTACAACATTGTTGAACATGAGTTTGGATATTTTTGGGTCCATGTAATCAATCAGCGGAAATTCCGAGACGAGTGACATTACCTCAAACTCGCTGTCTGCTCTTACCACGCACCAAAGTTTGGAATAATCATCCGAAAGGGCATAGGACATTAATCGTCCCTGCTCCATCATTTCATTAATTTTTTTTCTCTGAGCAGGTATTTTCGCTGTAAAATCTTCCGACATAACAGCCGGAAGTTGGATCTCAACCATGTATTGGCTCATTGGTGATAGAAGTTAGGTGTACAGAAATACCTTAGCGTTTACTTCACTGATAATAAAAGGATATGTTGTAATGATTAGTTCCTAAGTGTAATGTACTAAACATTGAACAAAAACCTTTTTTACTTTTTCCAACCAATTGGAAACAAATCGTGTCCACCTATTACGAATTGCCGCGTCCAGAATTGTGCAATCCGGCAGTCATAAAACAGTATTCAGTTATCTTTGGGATAGTGGTGCTGATTTACAAATAAAACCGAACGAAGCACCCCCAAACTTCGGATGACCTTTAACGAACAGGAATTAGTGCAAGGCTGCAAGCAGCGCAACCGCATTGCCCAGAAAAAACTTTACGAGGTTTTTGGGGGTAAGCTGTTCGCTATATGTCTGCGTTACACTAAAAACCGTGCGGATGCGGAGGATGTTTTACAAGATGCATTTATAAAAATTTATGAAAATATAGATTCATTCAGGAACGATAGCCCATTAGAGTATTGGCTCCGTTCTGTAGTGGTGAATACAGCATTAAACCATCTGAGGCAGCAAAAGCATTTGAAAGACCTGGATGACATTGATTTACACCATAATGGCATCGCTGATAAGGAAGTAACATTGGGGGATTTTCAGTTGAAACAACTTTTGGAAGTGATAAAAGAGTTGCCAACCGGATGTCAGACCATTTTTAACCTGTATGCCATTGAAGGTTATCAGCACAATGAAATAGCCCAAAAGCTGGGCATATCAGAAGGAACGTCTAAGTCGCAATATGCGCGGGCAAGAGGGCTTCTTCAACAAAAATTGAACAAAGAAAAAAGATTTAATGATGGATCCGTCCGAGATAAACAACTTTGAAGATCAGTGGCGTAAGGCTTTGAAAGAAGCCTCCGAAGCTCCTCCTCAATCCGTTTGGGAGGGCATTGAGGCGCGTCTTGATCAGCAGGATAAAGGAATGATACTGCCGCTTTGGTGGCAGTCGTCTAAGATATGGTATGCAGCAGCCTCCATTGCAGCATTGCTACTGGTAGGTGGTGGAATTTGGTATTCAAATTCAGGAATGAAAGGGAATAAAGTCAATACTGAAATTGCCGCAAAACAAATTGCAAAAGAGTCCGTATCGTCTGAAAATAAGTTTTCTGAAAAGGCATCACCCGAAGCTTCCGTAGGCGCGGATGCCGGTAATCAACAACTTGCATTGCAGGATAATAAACCTGAAAGTTCAAAACCCGCAGGTAAGCCGGCAATTCGCAGGGAAAACCAGACATTAGCATTTGAAAAATCGGCACAAAGCACTTCGGATGCTCTGAGAAATAATGCATTGAGATCAAATGGTAAAGGCTTAGTTTCAGCTGCAAAAAATTCTGATTCAGCAGCAGGAAGCTCAGGCAATACGCCAGCAGGGGACCGGGATGTAGCATTGGCCAAAGCTGAAGATCCTGTAACCACGCCGGTTGAGACCAATGTTAGTCGGGATGCTGCTGCCAGTGGAGGCCATGTGAATAATCAAGTTGCTGCTGCGATTCAATCCACCATGGCGTTAGCTTTATTGCCTACAACGCCTTACAACGACCTGGACATTCACATGCAGAAACGTTATGTGTTTTTCCGTCCTGAGGTTATCAAGGAAGAGCCTGTCGCACCGGCGAAAAACACCGAATACTACGCTGCACTGAGCCTTATGCCTGCGTCATTTAATCCGAATCTTACCGTGAAAGAAGCGCCTGTGGGCTTTTCCGGACAATCATTATCGACAAGAAGGGCCGTTTCAGGAACGAGCGAGGCAGGTGCTTCCTATGCCGTTCAAACGCAAGGTGGAATGAGGATTTCCAAGCATTGGTCTGTTGAAATGGGTTTGAGTTATTTAAAAGGAAACTCGACTTACGAAGGCGGTGGCTATGTACTAAATGCATTCAGCAATAAATCTGCGAATGTTTTGGAGAATGCTTACGCTGGCGTTGCACCGGGTTATGCCGGAATGAATGGAGATAAAGCGGCTGATTTTTTGAATAACGGGGCGCTTTACATTGATGTGGCCAAAACTGTAAGCAACAATTATCAATATCTGCAACTGCCCGTTCAGGCTGGATTTACGATTTATCCTGAGAAAAAATTCAATGCTTCGATTTTGGGCGGTATGATGGCTAATTTCTTCCTAAGCAACGACTTGGAATCGGCATCGGGTGAAATCATAACCACCAAAGCGAGTGACGAAATTTACAGAAGCATGAACTGGGCCGCAACAACCGGCTTGCGGTTCAATTACAGGCTTTCTCCGCGCTGGAATGCGAACCTGACAGGATCCTATCAGAAATCAGTAACATCTGGTTTCAGGTCGAATCAAAGCCTGGATTCCCGGCCTTATCTGTACGGCGTCTCATGGGGAATGCGCTATTCTTTTTGAAATAAATCCAATCAGGTTCCAACCATTTTTTGATTTTAGGTTTCTAGGATAATGTAGATTAATAAAAATCTATTAGCCATGAATAAGATCATTAAAGTGTTATTAATCCCGGGAATCATTGCCAGTACGATTTTAAGTTGTACCAATGATAATCCGGGTCCGGATAATCTGCCGGACCCGGTTTTTCCGGTTCAGGTTCCGGCGCGCATTTCAGAAGGCACAAATGAATTTTCATTTAATTTCCTCCACACATTACAGCAAACACAAGCGCCGGACGAAAACCTGTTCGTATCGCCGCTAAGCCTGCATATCGCATTGGGCATGTTGCTGAATGGGGCTGAGAAGGAAACCGCTGAGGAAATACTGAAAGCACTTCAGATGGAAGGCATTCCACTCACGGACCTCAACAATGCATACAAAACGCTGCTTAACGACCTGCCCATTGCTGATTCCAAAGTAAGCCTTGGCCTAGCTAATTCCCTTTGGTATAAAAGCGGTTTTGATGTGAAGCCTGATTTTCAATCGGTGTTGAAAAATTCTTTCAATGCAGAGGCAACCGGCCTTCCATTCGATAATGCAGCCAAAGACAAGATCAATCAGTGGGCGAGCGATAAAACGAATGGTAAGATCAAGCAAGTGATAGAAAAGATCGAGCCCGACCACGTCATGTTCCTGCTTAATGCATTGTATTTCAAGGGCGACTGGAAATACCAGTTTGATGCAAAGAATACGAGGGACGAAACATTTAAACTGGAAAACGGAAGCGGGAAACCGGTCAAAATGATGTTTGCCAAATCAAACTTCAAAACAACCAGCACCGAAACATACTCCGCAGTCCAGCTCCCATATGCGAACGGGCAGTTTAATATGACAGTACTCGTTCCGAAAGGGCAGAATACGGTGGATAAAATGCTTGCAAGTTTCAATGCGGACGACTGGGAACGGATTCGTGCCGGAATGCCGGAAACAAATGTGGAAGTGGGCCTGCCGAGGTTTATATTAAAGTATTCGGCGCAGCTGAAAGAAACCCTGAAAGAAATGGGCATTCAAAAAGCATTTACTTCCGGAGCAGAGTTGGGTAAGATTCATGCAACAGCACACCTGGCCGTCGATTTTGTAAAGCAGGACACTTATTTAGGCATTGAGGAAAAAGGGACCGAAGCTGCGGCAGTCACTTCAATCGGCATCGGCCTCACATCAGTAGGTCAGAACCAGCAGGTGATCTGCGACCGTCCGTTTGGATTGATTATCAGTGAAAATACATCCAATACAATACTTTTTATGGGGAGGATCAACAACCCCGAAAGTAAATAGCCTTATCTGTTAGCCAAAAATATTAAAGATAAAAAATGCCGGTAGTCCTGGCATTTTCGGGGTGCGTTATCGTCCGAAGGCCTTGCTTTCGGACGATTTTGTTTTTGCGGTTACAACCAATCACAAAATAGGCGTGTCATGTAATAAACCATGGATAAATGTAATTATTGCTAGCCTCTATAAACCTAACCGCTATGAAAACCAACTCTTTACTCTTATTCGTAATTCTTGCAGCCACAATGTGCTGGTCATGCAACGACCAATGCACGGAAACGCGTATTACCAGACGCTTCACCAATGTTACGCACTCGCTTCTGGAGTTGCGGACAATGGTCAAAAATGAATCCCCAAAGGCACTGGAACGTCCTGGTAAAATGTACATTAAGGGAGATTATCTCTTTGTAAATGAAATAAAGGAGGGCATCCACATCATCAATAACAAAGACAAGTCGCATCCCGAATTTATAACATTCATTCAAATCCCCGGAAACGGTGATATGGCTGTTCGTGACAACATTCTATATGCAGACAGTTTTTCAGATCTCCTTGCGATTGACATCAGCGATCCACACAATCCAAAGGAAGTCGAGCGGATCAAAAATGTTTTTAAGAATGGTCTTTTCGATGGCGGCACCTGGACATTAAACGAAACAACCGGCGCTATTAACGACCAGAATGTCGACTTTGTAACTGAAACTGTAACAGTAAACTGTGAAGAAGATGTGGCTCCGGGCTGGTGGGGCGGATGGCTGAATGACAGCTTCGCCCAATCTTCATTTTCCGGATCAGCGGCCTCGTCAGCCAGTTCCGGTGGCAGCAGTGGAAAAGCGGGGTCTATGGCCCGGTTTGCGCTGCATCAGAACTTTCTTTACACGGTAACACAAAACAGTCTTCATCTTTTCGATGTCGCGAAACCCTCGAAACCAAAGGATTTTTCAACCATAGAATTCGGATGGGGAATTGAGACCATTTTCCCTCACGAAAACAAGCTTTTCATTGGTTCCAACACCGGAATGTTCATCTTCGATAACAGCAATCCGGCCGATCCAAAACAACTCTCCACTTTCCAGCATGGACGCGCCTGCGACCCGGTGGTGGTGCAGGATAACATTGCCTATGTGACGATCAGGACTGGTACATTTTGCCAGGGCTCGCAAAATCAGCTGGATCTTGTGGATGTGAGCAATCCGTCTTCACCGCAACTGATCAAAAGCTATCAAATGGAAAATCCGCACGGTTTGAGCATAGATTCGCCTACATTATTCCTTTGCGAAGGAGCACACGGACTTAAAGTTTTTGATGTCAAAGATAAATTTAAAATCGACAAGAATCTGCTAGCCCATTTCAAGGATATGGATGCATTTGACGTGATTTCATTGGGAAAAACATTGCTGCTGATTGGAAAGGATGGATTCTGTCAATACGATTCCAGCAATCCGAAAGATCTGCGACTACTCAGCAAAATACCAGTTGGCAAAGCGATCTAAGCTAATTTCTCTTCAAACATCATCCCGATGAAAAAAATAGCTTTTGCAACAATTGCAAGCTGCTTGCTCATAGCAAACAGCCTGCGGGCACAAAATCACGTCCCGCTCAAATACACGAACCATACCGAATTTGGCGGCCTGTTTGGCAGGGCTAAATTTCAGAACCCGGGCAATCCAAACGAACGATTTGTGGATAACAGACTGAATATGACCTTGCAGACATTCAATGGCGTTATGCTCAACAGCCGCCTCGCCGCTGGTGTTACTGTGGGAATTGATTGGTATAAAACAGCCTTGCTCAACCCAATTTCGGCAGGAGTAAGATTTGACCTGACAAGGAAGGGCGAAGTGAGGTTATTTACAACCGCAGATATTGGATACGGCTTCGCATGGTTTCATGATGACTCTGATGGTTTTGGAACAACCGGCGGACTCATGATAAACCCTGGAATAGGCCTTCGGATGGGCAAGCCGGGCGGCACGGCAGTAACCTTTACAATGAGTTATAAAAGGCAGGAAGCGCACATTACCAAAGTCCCCTTATGGAATCAGGTGGAACGCTGGGAAGACCGGGTTTATAACCGGCTGGCGCTAAGGCTGGGAATCAGCTTTTAAATCTGGGCAACAGCAACATTGCTTTTCTTATCAAAAGCCTCAATTTCTGCCAGAAACATTGCTTCGCCGCGGTGATACCAGGTGCGGAATTTCTGCGCCTGGTCTATGTGTTTAGGTAAATAGTCGAGGATAACAGATAGATCGAACGATTTGGAAGTGACGCCAGCTCCTGAAATGACTCCGTCCATTGCATTGCATTCCTGCTCAAAATGATTGGGAACAGGGACCATCATCACCGGCTTGCCTAGATACATGGCCTCACAAACCGATTCAAAGCCCGCCGTTGTTACCAGCGCGGTGCAGCTTGCCAGCATTTGCAGGTATTTTTTGCTGTTAATGCGATGAAAGGTCAACGTTTCATCAAAAACAAACTCATCCGAAACCTCAGCATTATCCCAAAAACAATGCAATCTAACCTCTGGATGCGCCAGATGCCATTGAATGATTTGCTTGCTAAGACTGTGATGCGTCATGTAAACCAAAAAGAAATCGTCCTTACGCGTCTGCATATGAACCACTTCCCTGCGCAGAAGCGGAGGGACAACTGTGATTTTCAGATCATTTCTTGATTCGATCTCCCTGAACGACAGCGCCAGACGCTTATCTGAAAGCCAGGAAGTGAGATTTGAATTGAAATTGATAATCAGCTGGTTGACTTTGCTGTTTTTTGGAAAAATAAATCTTGGATGCAGCAGAAGATACTGGTGTGCTACGCAAACCATAGGAATTTTGGAGCGATACAGCGCATTATACAAACCGCTGAACGTCTCGTAAAAGCTAATGATCAAATGCGGCTTAATGTCCTGAATGGTGTGATGGATCAGCCGTAACCCGGCTAAATATGCGGTGTGATTTTTAAGCAAGTTGTAAACAGTGGCCTTTAAATTAATCCCCTCAGCCTGGTTGTTATACACAATGTTAGGCGCAGAAAAATGGAAAACCGGGGCTGAAACCTGTTCTTCAAAAAAAGCCGGAATAACGCGCCCGGGCGACACGCCTACCATTGCCGCCGCAATTTCATGCCCTGCATTGCGCAGAATCTGGCTCATAGAAATGGCCTGTGTCAAATGCCCGCGACCTTCTCCCTGAACCAAAAAGAGAATTTTCATAGGAACCGCTGGTTTTTTCCAGGAAGTAGGCTTGAAAATGCGACTTGCTTATCCATGTTCGCCGGAAAGTTTTCAATGATGGTTTTATTCGGCGATTTTTTAGAAAAACCCTTTTCCTGGACAGTATGCTGGTCGTAATAAAGCAGGCTCCAGTTTCCCTCGAAATCCTCAACCAATGCACTTAATGTTTCAACCCAGTCACCGGAATTCATGTACATAATGCCGTCAATTTCCCGGATCGCAGGATGGTGGATGTGCCCGCAGATCACACCATCGCAATTCCTCGAACGGGCCAGCTCTGTAAGCTTTTCTTCAAAATCAGTCATGTAATTCACCGCCATTTTTACAGACTGCTTAATGCGCTGCGACAGTGAGTAATACGATAATCCGCGCCATTCGCGATATCTGTTATAGAGCTTGTTCACCCACAAAAGGAATGTATAACCCATATCGCCCAGGTAAGCGAGCCATTTTAAGTGTGTGGTAATAGAGTCAAAAACGTCGCCGTGTGTAATGTAATATCGTTGAGAACCCGAGGTGAGAATGTAATCTTTCCGGATCTGAAAGTGCTTTCCAAGCCTCAGCGGAATGATTTGATCCAGAAAATCATCATGATTTCCGCGAATGTAAATCACCTTGGTCTTGTTTTCTTCGATCATTTTCAAAACCCGCTTGAAAAACATGGTATGCTTCCGTTTCCAGACCCCGTATTTTTTCAACTGCCAGGCATCAATAATGTCGCCGTTCAGGATAAGCTTTTTGCAGGAATAGCTTTTCAGAAAATTAGTAACCTCTTCCGCCTTCGAACCACCTGCTCCGAGGTGTAAGTCAGAAATGATGATTGTTCTAAAGTGAGTTGTATCTCCCATATTACAAATATTCTCATTTAACATTACCTGGATGTTACTGGCAGGTTATCAGATGATTAAGAAAATAGAATAAAGTCCTTAAAATGCGCTTGTAGAAGTATTTTGAGGTTATTTGCGGTTACATAGGAAATTAAAAAGAATACTTTTTTTATATTTGATTGAACATTATTACAAACTATGGGCCGGCTTATTCTCTTACTCTGCTTGTGCAGTGCATCCGTTTTTGGGCAAAAAATTTACCTTCCCTACGAAGTCGAGAAAGGTGCCGAGCCGATGGGAGGACCGGTTCATTTAAGCCAGTTCATAGCTTCCAATGTGCAGGTTCCATTTTTGAGCGGGGTAAAGGGCGTTACTGGTCGGGTTTATGTCAAAGGAATCGTTGAGCCGAACGGGAGCATGTCGCAGCTCGAAATTTCAAAAGGACTGGACTCCCTGACAAATAAAGAGGCGATCCGAATCATGAGCCTGTATAAAGCCTGGAAACCGGCGACAGTGGATGGCGAGAAAGTGCGCCAATCCATGATTTATCCCATCGCTTTTAAAACACCTCCTAATCCCAACTTCGACAGCACCAGATTTGCGCTGGTTAATTATTTTGATGGCCGTTACAGGATCTCAAAAGAGCCTAAAAAGTATGAATACAGGAGCATTATGCCTGTTAATGAACAGGGTTATATCAACAATGATGTGATCTATGAGCAATTGAAAGGCTCGAAATGGAAGGAAGTGGCCCGCGTTCCCTTTAAAAAGAAGGAAATCTGGTATCACACCGATCTTTTGGAAAGGGGTGTGGACTCCGTAAAGGCGTACCAGGTCATTGCCAGGGATGACAACGAGGCCAGTCATTCATCAGAAGCCACATTTCAGATGAACGGAAAGCTGCTCGCTTACACCGAATATGGGCCGGGCAATAAAGCGTCACTGATCAAAAAATATGACCTGAGCGGCTTGGTAAGGGATATCACTGTTGTTTCCGACAGCGCCAGCCTGCAATTGTCCTGGTATGACAACGGACAAATCCGTACTGTAACAGAAATTCCGGCTATGAAAGTAAACGAATACCGGGAGCGAATGTTTTTCAATGCCTGGAACAGGGACGGGACCCAGATCGTAAAGGATGGCGATGGTTACTGGAAGTCTGTGACGAAAATCAGCGCGTCGAAATTGCTCACCGAAGAAGGGCCGGTTACAAAAGGACGGAAAAGCGGGAAATGGTATGGCAAATGGGCAGACAGCACCCTGCATTACGAGGAAATATATGATGATAAGGGAAAATTGGAGCAAGGGATCGCGTACGAGAATGGTGAGAAACGGACTTATGATAATGCAATCGTTCAGCCGCAGTTTAAGGGTGGGCTTAATAAGATGTACAGATTTTTAGGCGAAAACATCCGCTATCCCACGGACGCGTCGCAAAAAGGCGTCACCGGTCGCGTGTATCTCTCATTTGTCGTTTGCGAAGACGGCAGCATGTGTGACTATAAGGTTGAAAGCGGCGTTGGGTTCGGTCTTGATGACGAAGCATTGCGCGTAGTAAAGAAAATGAGCGGAATGTGGGAGCCGGGCATGATGCGCGGGAAGGTTGTGAGGGTAAGATACAATCTGCCAATCAATTTTCAGATAGACTGAAATCGCTTAATCTGCCACTTATCCAATTCCAAAGCCGGTCAAAAGCTTTGGAATTTTTTTGTACCAAAAAATAATGAAGTTTGATCTTGATTTGATAATATTGTGATATCACTTTACTATCATATTTATGACCATGAATGAGAAAGAATTACGATCGTCCTCAGGTTTCGCCCTCTTTGGGCTCGGCCTGCTTTTAATGTTTGGCGGCGTTGGTTTTATTGCAGCAACAGGCGGCCCGATCGGTGGCGGTCTCATCTTTGGGATAGGCTTCATTATTTTGATCGGCCTGACGGTTATTAATCCCAATGAAGCAGTGGTAACAACATTTTTTGGAGACTATATGGGCACCATGAAGCAAAGTGGCTTGCGCTGGGTGAACCCACTGTTTCGCAGAAAAAAGATCAGCCTTCGTGCCAGAAACCTCAATGGCCAGAAACTCAAAGTGAATGATAAGCTTGGTAACCCCATCGAAATCGCTGCGGTTGTGGTTTGGCGTGTCGGGGACACAGCCAAGGCATGATTTGAGGTGGATGATTATGTAAAATATGTTGAAATTCAGTCGGAAGCAGCGGTAAGGCATCTTGCAGGGGTGTATGCTTACGACACAATGGAAGATGAAGATCTGCAAATCCAGGAAGTGACATTGAGGGACGGAAGCGGGAAAATCAACGAAATGCTGGAAGCCGAACTCACCGAACGTTTGAGCCGTGCCGGCATTGATGTGCTGGAATCGCGCATTAGTCACCTTGCTTATGCGCCGGAAATCGCAGGAGCCATGTTACAGCGCCAGCAGGCTTCGGCAGTGGTCGCAGCGCGCCGGCAGATTGTGAATGGTGCCGTAGGAATGGTGGATATGGCCTTGGCAATGCTTTCGGAAAAAGGGATTGTCCAGCTGGATGAAGAGCGGAAAGCGGCTATGGTAAGTAATTTGCTTGTTGTACTTTGCGGCGAAAAAGCGGCAACACCCATCCTGAACGCGGGCACTTTGTATCCTTGATATGGCAGAAAAAAAAGCATTTGTTTTACGCGTAAATCCTGATATGCTCAAAGAACTCGAAGCTTGGGCACAGCAGGATTTTCGTAGTTTGAATGGCCAGATCGAATTTCTGCTCAGTGAAGCGCTTAAAAAACAGAAGCGCGGGAAGGAAAAAAATGCCTAACTTAGTTGTCTTACTATCTAATATTTTGAAGTTCTTATGAAGCACTTTGTCACAACTTTAATCCTCACATTACTTTCTTTTCAACTTTTTTCCCAAATCCCCGACACATTTCAGTGGCTTCCCGACGGAACCGGATACCGCGACGTAACCGAGCAGGGAATCGTAGAAACTGCATTGCCATCCCGACAAGAAAAGGTGATCGTAGCGCAGGATATGCTTAAAAAAGCGGATGGGTCTCCAATGGAAATCAGAAGTTATACCATGAGCCAGACTGGTGATAAAGTGTTGATATACACCAATTCAAAGCGCGTATGGCGTTACCAGACGCGTGGAGATTACTGGGTTTTTGATGTGGCAGGGAAAACATTGAAACAACTCGGAAAAGGCTTGCCGGAATCGTCACTAATGTTTGCCAAATTTTCTCCTGATGGAAAAAAAGCAGCTTACGTAAGCAAGCATAATGTGTATGCAGAAGACATTCAAAGTGGTGAAATAAAGCAACTTACCACTGATGGAACCGATCGCGTCATTAATGGGACATTTGACTGGGCTTATGAAGAGGAGTTCGATTGCCGCGATGGTTTCCGTTGGAGCGGAGACAGCAAATCCATCGCTTACTGGCAACTTGATGCGCGCAAGATCCGTAATTTCCTGATGATCAATACAACGGACTCTATTTACTCATTTAATGTTCCTGTGGAATATCCAAAAGTTGGTGAAACGCCTTCTCCCTATAAAATCGGTGTGGTGGACATTGCCAGCTCCCAAACCAAATGGATGAACATTCCTGGCGATCCGCAGAACACTTATGTGCCCAGAATGGAATGGTCGGGCATGCCTAACGAGCTGGTGATCCAGCAATTGAACCGCAAACAAAACGAAAGCACGCTTTTATACATTAACACAACCGACGGCAGCGCAAAACCATTTTTTACAGAAAAAGATGCAGCCTGGATTGACATTAAGAGCCGCTGGGAGAATGATCCGATGGGTTGGGACTGGATCAATAATGGCAAGGAGTTTCTTTGGGTAAGCGAAAAAGACGGCTGGCGTCACACGTATCGCGTGAGCCGCGATGGGAAAAAGGAAACATTGGTAACCATCGGAAATTTTGATATGATCAATCCGGTGCGCATTGATGAGAAAAATAATGCTTACTATTTCACCGCATCGCCGGATAATGCTACACAGACTTATTTGTATAAAATTTCATTGGACGGTAAAGGAAAAGCGGAGCGCATAACGCCTGCAAACCAATCAGGAACGCACAATTACGAGATTTCTCCGGGCGGAAAATTTGCAAGACATCAATTTTCCAATGCCAAAACCGCACCATTGCAGGAGTGGATATCATTACCAAAACACGTTTCTATTGACCCTTCAAACTCAATCGCGCAATCCGCTGACAAGATCAATGCTGCGAAGCTGAACATTGAGTTTTTCAAAGTGAAAACAGAAGAAGGAATCGAAATCGACGCCTGGATGGTGAAGCCAACCAATTTTGATCCAGCCAAGAAATATCCGATCGTGTTTATGGTTTACGGTGAGCCCGCAGGAAGCACTGTGAAAGACACTTATGGAACCGGTCGCAACCGTTTATACGCAGGAAGCATGGCTGACGACGGCTATATTTATGCATCTGTGGACAATCGCGGAACGCCATCACCGAAGGGCGCCGCGTGGCGCAAAGCGATTTACAAGAACATTGGGACGATCAACATCAAGGATATCGACGGTGCCGCAACGGCCATGTTCAAGCAATATGCATTCATTGACACCAGCCGCGTTGCCGTGCATGGATGGAGTGGGGGCGGTTCATCCACATTGAATTTGTTATTCCAATATCCGCAGCATTTCAAAACTGGCATTGCAGTGGCTGCTGTGGCCAATCAGCTCACTTACGACAACATTTACCAGGAGCGATATATGGGCGTTCCGCAGGAAAACCGGGAAGATTTTGTGAAAGGTTCACCAATCACGCATGCCAAAAACCTGAGAGGAAACTTGCTTTACATTCACGGAACAGGGGATGACAATGTACATTACCAAAATGCTGAAATGCTTGTCAATGAGCTTATTAAGAATGATAAAGTATTTCAATTCATGCCATATCCCAACCGTTCGCACGGAATCTCGGAAGGCGAAGGCACATCAAAGCATTTGAGAAGTTTATTCACTGATTATCTTAAAAAGAATTGCCCTCCGGGAGCAAGATAATGTTGAGCTAAATGAAACACTTTTTTTGCTTGGTAACAGCGCTGGCAATGTCAGTCGGCGCTGTTTATGCACAATTGAGCGAAGGAACAAAAGTAGGCGTAGCAACGGGAAAAGGCCTGAATGCAGACAGGCCTGGTGTTTTCTGGTCATCGCCCACCGAGTCGTCCAATGTAATCGGCGACTTTTACATTGACTCACTATGGCGTGAAGGATCCGTCAAGCTGAACGCGCCCGTAACCCAGTTTGGAGGCTTGGAATCGGATAGTCTGGCAGGCATAACCATCCGCTACAATGTGCTGAATGATGAGTTGGAAGTGCTGGCCAAAAAGAATGACATCCGGGTTATTAAATCCAGCTATTTGAAAAGTTTTGAAACCAAAAATAACGGCACACCACAACGCTTCACCAGCATCAGGTCCCTGGCGCCCAACACCGACCTCAAAGGCGTCTGCGAAGTGCTTAGTTCCGGCAAGCTCACCTTGATCAAACATTACAAACCAAGAATCACAAAACCCAACTACAACCCAGGCTTCGGAACCGGCCAAAAAAACACGATCGTGCGATTGGATAGTGACTATTATGTTATTTCAAATGGTAAGTCGGAGAAGTTGAATGCTGGTAAAAAGGCTGTGTTGGCTGTGATGGGAGATAAAGAGAAGGAAGTTGACGCTTATTTAAAAGAAAACAAGGCCGCCTTGAAGAGCGACCTTGTTTTGAAAGGTGTTTTTGATTTTTATAATAAAAAGTAAGGCGTCAAAATAAACACATCATTGTCATGCTGAGCGAAGCCGAAGCACTACTTCCCATACAACTTCTTCCCAGCCGCTTCATACTTATCCCCCACGCTCCACTGCGGCGCCACTTTCCGGTCTGCGATCAAGCGGGTTGCGTATGTGTATGCCTGGCTGAATTTTAGCAGATAATTAAAGTCAATCGTCTCGGGATTATCAGAAACCTGGTGATAGTTTTTCATGATATCACCATTGAATTCTTTGAAACCAGGCGTGAATGTCGGGGCAGGGATTCCTTCTTTGGCGAAATTCACATTGTCCGAACGGTCAAATAAGCCTTGCTCTGGCGAAGGATCCGCGAAAACGCCGAAGCCGAATGCCTTACAGGCTATTTCAATTTCCGCTCTCGCACCCGTTCTTTCCAATCCCATTACGGAAACAATGGTCGTATCATTATAGCCGGCGCCATCGGAGTTCATGTTGAAAATGCATTTGTTCAAAGGCAATAGCGGATGGGCTGCGTAATATTTACTTCCTAGCAGGCCAACTTCCTCACCTGTCAAAGCAACAATCAGCACAGAACGTTTGGGAGGATTTTTGGACAAAGCCTCAGCGGCAGTCAGTAGCGCAACTGTTCCAAATGCATTGTCACGCGCACCATTAAAAATGCTGTCTTCGGCTGTGAAAGGCTGCCCGCCTTGCTTACCTACGCCAACATGGTCATAATGAGCGCTTAATAGTACATATTCTTCTTTTAATTTCGGATCTGAACCGGGAATGTAGCCCACTACATTATAGCTGCCAACGATCTGGGACTTTCTTCCGGCTGTTTTAAATTCAACTTCTTTAACAGCTCGCAATGCACGGGCATATTTGGCTTCCTTACCGTTCACCCACGCGTGAGGAATGGATTTGACTACCGCGCCATCGCCCTCCGCCAGTCCTAGTTTCTCTCCACCAAAAGATTTGGTCACAATGTTCCAGGGAATAGGCGCATTGAAGAGCTCAATAATCGCAACAGCACCTTTGTCCATCGCGATTTTCCGCTTTTCATTTGATGTGTTGATGATTTCGCGCGGAGTTTGTGTCTCAGCCGTGCCGCTTTCAACCAGCACGATCTTGCCTTTTACATCCAAACCTTTGTAATCATCCTGATTTTTGGCAGCATTTTCCAAACCAAAACTCGCATAAACAATCGGGGCTTTAATGCTCATTGCCTCACCATTCATGAGGATCCAATCTTCACCGCTTTTCATAATTTCCGCATCAGCAATGATCTCCCCGCTGCCGTTAGAGCCCATTTTCTCAAAAGGAACACTTTGAAAATAAGTCGAATTATTAGCACCATTTCCCGGAACCGGCACGACGCCCAGCTTACGAAACTGTTCCGCAATGTACCGTGCGGCAACCAAATTCCCCTGCTCCCCGGTCCGCCTGCCCAGCAACTCATCCGCCGCCAAAAACCGCATATGCGCTTCCGTATCGGATTTTTTGATTTGAAACTCGGGTAGGGAGTTGGTTTTCTTTTGGGAGAAGGCTGTTTGGGGCAAAAATGGCAAACAGCAGAAAAGGAGGATAAGGTTTTTGTTAAATCTCATGGCGGAACGAAGCGCTATAACTTTGAAAAAATTTGACTTATAATATGATAATGTCTAATGGACTCAATTTTTTAATGCGGCTAAAATCAGACTTGTTATATGTATAAAACAAATCACAATTAAGACTTTCCGCGACAGCCGCATGAAGGCAATCATTGATGTGTTTAAAACCAATTGCCTCAGACAATTGCAAGGCTCTGGAAAGATGCTGCTTCTGAATGCTGGTTATGTTTAGAGAAAGCAAATAATCAAGTTCGTACTTAATCGCATCGCTTTTGAGCTCAAACCTCGCGAGCCCATAACCAACTTCCTGAATGACTAGTGTGGAAATAACAAACTGATCTTGTGCAATGGCTTCAAGTATCAGGTGATTTGCCTGGTCGTGTTTGACAGCATCTTGAATTACAACATAATTAAAGATCACATCGGAGTCAAAGTAATGCATTGACTATAAGTTGATATCATTGACCACATCATTAAAATCCGTTTGATCCGAAACCACTTCAGAAGGACGGTTTTTCCTATGATCGAGAAATCTTTTTACCTCTGTAGTCTTTAATTCAGGGTTACTTGTCTCAACATCTTCAACAATTATTTTAATGTCCCTTTTACCAAAAAGAGACTTTATAGATGTCAAAAACTTTGCATCAAGCTGCGTTGTGTTGATTTGAATGGTGTGTTGCATAGCTATTTTCTTGTTCTAACAAATATAGCTTTTTCCATAACAAATAGAAATCAACCTCTTACCGGGCACCATTCAAAATCACCGCGGCTTCCTTTGCAAAATATGTCAATATGCATTTGGCTCCGGCCCGGCGGATGCTCATGAGGACTTCCATCATGGCGCGGTCGCCGTCGAGCCAGCCGTTTTGAGCGGCGGCTTTGATCATGGCGTATTCGCCGGAGACGTTGTATGCTGCGATGGGAATGTCGAAGTTTTCGTCCAGTAAGCGGATAATGTCGAGATAGGATAAAGCGGGTTTAACCATCAGCATATCAGCGCCTTCTTCGAAATCCAGCTGTGCTTCAAGCAATGCTTCGCGCTTGTTTGCAGGATTCATCTGATAAGTTTTTTTGTCCCCAAATTTCGGAGCAGATTCCAATGCATCGCGGAAAGGTCCGTAAAATGCACTGGCATATTTGGCCGAGTAAGACATGATGCTGACATCCGTAAAGCCATGATCGTCAAGGTGTTTGCGAATGTAGCCCACACGCCCGTCCATCATATCGCTTGGTCCCAGAATGTCGGCACCTGCTTTTGCTTGTGCGAGCGACATTTTTGCAAGTATTTCTAATGTGGCATCATTCAGGATCTTACCGTCTTCCACAAGCCCGTCGTGGCCGTCTGAACTGTAGGGGTCCATGGCAACATCGGTCATAATCACCAATTCAGGGAATTTTTCCTTGATGGCCGTGATGGCTTTTAGATAAAATGTGTCTGCATTATAGCTTTCTGAGGCAGTGCGATCCTTTTTGCTTTCCGGATAATTGGGAAAAAGATCGATAGCGCGAATGCCCAGATCTGTAACTTCTTTCAGTTCTTCCAGCAGGTTATCCAGCGAAAAACGATGGATTCCAGGCATGGATTTGACCTCAATTTTAAGGTTAGTCCCTTCCTGAAGGAACATTGGATAAATGAAATCGGAAACCTGAAGCGTCGTTTCCTGAACCAAATCCCTGATGGCAGAAGATTTTCTATTGCGTCGCGGACGACGGGATACATTGATCATGATGGGCTGGCGGCGATCAGCGGTGGCTGTCGGCTTTTTTACTGTTTTACTAAGTAAAGAACCAACCGGAAAATTTTAGAGTTTCCCGGCGAAAATGTTTTTTGCAATTTCTTTACCCAAATCCCACGCCGGGATCACCCAACCATGAGTTTAAAACCCTCGCCGTGCAAATTCATGATCTGAATTGAAGTGTCTTCACGCAGATATTTCCGAAGCTTTGTAATGTAAACATCCATACTTCGCGCATTAAAATAAGAATCATCGCCCCAAATGGTTTTCAATGCAAAACTGCGGCTGATCGGCTGGTTGAGATTTTGGCAAAACAACTTAAGCAATTCAGATTCCTTGCTCGTTAGTCTCACCGATTTATCATTCGCGGTTAGCTGCTGGTGGCTGTAATCAAATGAAAACTGGCCGACCTGATATATTTTCGCTTCTTCCTGATTGTCAGGCTGTTTTTTGTAACGACGGAGAATGGCTTCAATGCGCAATAACAATTCTTCCCGGTCAAACGGCTTGGTAACATAATCATCCGCTCCGACCCGAAACCCTTGCATAGTGTCCTCTTTCATGGATTTGGCTGTCAGAAAAATGATCGGCACATCTCGCCCGCTCATCCGGACTTCCTTAGCGAGCGAAAATCCGTCTTTTTTCGGCATCATGACATCGAAAATGCAGAGGTCGTATGTTTTGTCAACAAATGATTGCCAGCCCTTTTGCCCGTCAGTAGCTAAATCGGTAGGAAAGCCTTTATCTATCAAATATTCCTGAAGCAAAGATCCCAGGTTGGCATCGTCCTCGACGAGTAAAAGATTCGGCATGGGGAAGGATAATTAAATTATGTTTGCAAGATAATTATGATAAACCTTCTTAACTCATAAAAAATGTTAAAATTCCTACTTTGGATCATTGGAATCATCGCGGTTCTGGGCATCGTTTACATGGTGGGCCCGACAGTTCCGGAGGCTAAGCTCACACCGGTTTTGCCTACGGTCACCTCTGATCTTACAGCATTGGAAAAGGAAGTGATCAGCACCGAGAAGTCGATTCCAGATTTGAAACCCGACAACGAAGCCCGCATTATCTGGGCTGATTCGTCGAAAAAGCAGAAAACTACATACAGTATCGTCTACATTCACGGCTTTGGCGCCAGCTGGGCGGAAGGCGATCCGATTCACAAAGATCTTGCAAAAAAATATGGGGCTAACCTTTACCTGGCGCGTATGCATGATGCCGGTATCAGTGATACCAATGCTTTGGAGGACCTTACCCCTGTCAACTTCATGGCAGGTGCAAAGCGTGCGCTTGCGATAGGTAAAGTGCTGGGCGACAGTGTGATCGTGATAGGAACTTCTGCAGGAGGATTACTGACGACCTATCTGGCCGCAACGCATCCTGAAATCAAAGGTGTCGTGCTTTATTCGCCATGTATGGAAGTGGCGAATTCGACATTGAAACTGATAACGCGTCCATGGGGCAAGCAGATTTTGCACACGGCCATTGGCGAACACAATGGATCGAGAGACACAATTCCTGAGCGCGCGCAATTCTGGCTGCAGGGTTACCATACCAATGGCCTCATCACCTTGCAGCAAATGATGGATGCTATCTCGAAGCCGGAAGTTTTTGCACAGGTTAAAATGCCGATTTTTGTTGGTTATTATTACAAAAATGAAGAGGAGCAGGATAAGGTTGTTTCTGTAAAAGCGATAGAAAAAATGTTTCCTGAACTGGGCACGCCTAACGATCAGAAAGTTTTGAAAGCGTTTCCTGAAAGCGGGGACCATGTGATCGCGTCGCATTTGCGCTCGAAAGACGTGAATGGTGTGTTTGCAGCCACAGACTCGTTTTTTCAGCAAAAGCTGCATCTTAAACCAGTAGAAAATAAGGTTTTACAGCCTTGAATTCATGGCTTTGAAAAAGCAGATCAGGCAGAGGATCTGGTTTAACAAGCCAAAAATGCTTTACTTTGCCGCCTTAAACGGACATCCTAATTAATCAATTATAAAAGGAAAACATGGCTTACGGTTTATTAAAAGGAAAAAGGGGGATTATCTCAGGCGCATTGGACGAAAATTCGATTGCCTGGAAAGTAGCACTGAAAGCAAAAGAAGAAGGAGCCACATTTACATTAACAAACGCGCCGATTGCCATGCGTATGGGCGCTATTAATGATCTGGCCAAACAATGCGACGCACAGATTATTCCCGCCGATGCCACTTCTGTTGAGGATATCGAAAATCTTTATACACAATCGATGGAGATCCTCGGCGGAAAAATTGATTTCGTTCTGCATTCCATTGGTATGTCTGTTAATGTTCGTAAGGGGAAATCTTATGGTGACCTGAATTACGAATGGATGCAAAAAGGCATTGATATCTCAGCCATTTCTCTTCATAAATTCTTGCAGGTTGGCGAAAAGTTGGACGCGATCAATGATTGGGGATCAGTTGTAGCACTTTCCTACATTGCGGCACAGCGCACGTATTCTTTTTACAGCGATATGGCGGAGGCGAAAGCGATGTTGGAAAGCATTGCGCGCAGCTATGGTTACCGTTACGGAAAGGCTAAAAACGTCCGTGTCAACACCATTTCACAGTCTCCTACCAAGACAAAAGCAGGTTCAGGCATTGAAGGATTCGATGCATTTTATGATTTTGCAGAGAAAATGAGCCCATTAGGAAACGCAACAGCCGACGATTGCGCCAACTACGCTATTACATTGTTCTCAGATCTTACCCGCTTTGTTACCATGCAAAACCTGTATCACGACGGCGGCTATTCTTCAACCGGGATTTCAGAAGAACTGGTTACCATGATCCAGAATCAGCACAAATAGCATTTTCGAAAATACATTTTGGAACCCTTCAAGGCATACGTTTTGAAGGGTTTCTTTTTTTGTATAAAATAATGCAGCCGATCATCCGTTTGGCGTTGTGTAATATTTGTGAACCAGTTAGTTTCGCTAAATAAATTGACCCTATGGATTTAAAAATAAAAAAGTCTTTAATGCTTCACTGGAAGCTCGTTATGCTTTCCCTAACAATGCTTTCGCTTGCATCTTGCGGAGGTGATAAGGAAGAAGAAAAACCCGCAGTGGCCGATGCACCGGTTTATACATTGGTTTTTTTGGATAAAACACAAAGCGTGCATGTGGATAAGGCTTACGTCAATGATAAATATCGCCAGGCTTTAACGGACATTATCGAAACCAACATGAAGAACAAAGGCGATAAGCTGGAAGTCTATTTTATACACGAAAACACCTCCAAAGCACGCGCATTATCGCTTACTGTTAGAAGTGAGAAAGACAATACAGAAGGTTCCAGCGCCACGGACCGCGAAGGGATTGAGACGGCATTTCAGCTTTCGTTGCAAAAGGAAAAGAGCATTTATTTAAGACAACTCCTGGCAAAGCTAAACCAGCAGAATACAGGCGCATCGAATCAATCAACAGACATTTGGGCAAGTTTGCCTGTGATTGCGAAAGCTGGGGAAAGTGGTTCTGAGGTAAAAGTTTATTATTTCAGCGATATGGTGGAGAGTGTAAAAGGCCCGGATCGCAGGGATTTCCATATCAAGCCGCCCAAGTCGGATTCAGAAGCTGAAACAGATGCGAAAGAAGACGTCAAACAATTAGAAAAATACGCCATCGGCTCCCCGCAAGTCACCATCGTCTCCCCATTCGAACCAACCGCATCAAGCAAAGAAAACAACCCGCATGTTACGCATTACTGGTCAACGTTGTTTCAGGAATTAGGCGGGGTAAGTGTAGAGGAACTTTGAGTAGAATTAAATGTTGCGCATTGCTTTTGCATTTTCTCTCTTATCAAAAATAGCCGCAATAGGGATTTTAAAGCCTTTAACGGCAAAGCTCTCAATAACACTTTTGGAAGAATGAAGAATGAGTGAGTATTCCGTCTCAACCAAATGATATTGCTCAACAACTTGATTATCAGCATCAATAATCCAATACTCCTCAACACCGTGGGATTCGTAATCTTTAAATTTAACGCCTCTATCCCGTGATTCAGTTGATGGAGAAAGTATTTCAACAATGAGATCCGGTATAGGAAAAAACATTTGATGTTCCTTAAAGTGATCTGCCTTATCTGATTTGAAAAAGCAAATATCCGGCTCATAATCATTTCTGGTTAACTTGATCATGATTTTCTCGGCTCCTACAAATCCTAAATCGTGTTCATTAGAATACAGGTTAAGAAGTTGAGCAAGTAGCAGCATTGCGCGGTTGTGCTGCATTTTGGCAGGAGAGTGCACGATAATTTCTCCATTAATGAACTCGACTTTTTCTTGTTCACTAATGTCATTGTAGAAATTAATTCTTCGTTCCTGCTCTTCGTTTAGCATAGCAGTAATTGCATTAATGATAGAATGCGTTGTGTTTTCAAACGATCACCCAGCCCAGTTCTCCCTATCCAGACTCCTGTATTGAATAGCCTCAGCCAAATGCTGCACTTGAATGTCAGCACTGCCGGCGAGGTCGGCGATGGTTCGGGAGACTTTTAGGATGCGGTCGTAGGCGCGGGCGGAGAGGCCGAGGCGTTCCATGGCGGTGCGTAGGAGGGCTTTGCCGGGATCGGAGATAATGCAGATTTCCTTCACCATTTCGGGAGACATCATGGCATTGGAATAAATCTCTTTGTTGTTTTTGAACCGTTCTGTTTGCATTTCACGCGCTTTGATTACCCTTGCGCGGATTTGTTCGCTGCTTTCTGATTTACGAGTGGAGGCAATTTGGTCGAAGGAGACGGGCGTAACTTCAACATGCAGGTCAATGCGGTCCAGAAGCGGGCCGCTGATTTTATTGAGATACTTTTGAACAACACCCGTTCCGCAAACACATTGTTTCTCAGGATGGTTGTAATAGCCGCACGGGCACGGGTTCATGCTGGCAATGAGCATAAAATTGGCTGGAAACTCAACCGTCATTTTTGCCCTGGAAATGGTCACCTTACGCTCTTCCAATGGCTGCCGCATGACTTCGAGCACCGACCGCTTGAACTCAGGCAACTCATCCAGAAACAACACGCCATTATGCGAAAGCGATATTTCTCCGGGTTGAGGAAAACTCCCGCCGCCAACCAGCGCGACGTCGCTGATCGAATGGTGCGGCGCACGGAAAGGGCGTCTTGAAACCAGCGTAGCGCTCTTTCCAAGCTTACCAGCAACCGAATGGATTTTCGTAGTTTCCAATGCTTCGGGCAGACTTAATGGCGGCAGAATACTCGGAATTCGCTTCGCCAACATTGTTTTTCCGGCTCCTGGCGGGCCGATCATAATTGCGTTGTGGCCGCCCGCAGCAGTAATTTCCAGCGCACGCTTAATGTTCTCCTGTCCCTGAACGTGCTCGAAATCAGCATCATACTCATTCTGTGAAGTAAAAAACAGATCTCGCGTATCCACAACAATGGGTTTAACATCGGATTTGCCTTCAAAAAAGGCAATGGCATCGGCAAGCGTTTCCGCAGGAATGACATCAATGTTGTTCACAATCGCAGCCTCGTGTGCATTTTCAGCTGGCAGGACAAAACCTTTGAATCCTTGCTTGCGCGCTTCAATGGCAATGGGCAAAACGCCTTTGATAGGCCTCAGAATTCCATCCAGGGAAAGCTCTCCCAGGATAATGTAGTCTTCGAGGTTGTGCTGGCAGTTGAGTTGTTCCGAGGATTGTAGCACGCAAAGAGCAATGGGCAGGTCGTAAGCAGAGCCTTCTTTGCGAATGTCGGCAGGGGCGAGGTTCACCACCAATTTTTGGCGGGGCATTTTGTAGCCATAATATTTAAGCGAGGCCTCAACGCGCTGCTGGCTTTCTTTTACAGAACTATCGGCCAGCCCGACCATATAAAAGCCCATTCCCTGGGCCACATTCACTTCGATCGTCGTGATCGTAGCATCAACGCCGTAAACGGCACTTCCGTAAGTTTTGGCAAGCATGTGTGTGTGATTTAGTTTTTGGCAAAAATAGCAGGAAATCGGAAAAAGAAATCATTAATCCAATAATGCTTGCCAAAAACTGCTAACCGCTTGTTACTCAACTACCGCAGAAACACAAATGTAAGTCGGGATAATTCCGGTGGCACGAATGCGCACTTCCGCGTCCTCGGCTTGCGTATTTCCAGTGAGAACCAGCGCTGTGTCCAGTCCGAATTTATTTCCGCCCAGAATGTCCGTATGCAATGTATCACCAACCATCAGAATGTTCTGTTTGCTGACGTCGGGATAGTTCTTAATGTGCTGATAGGCAAATATAAACATCTGTGGATCAGGCTTTCCGAAACGAATGAATTGTCTTCCGATCGTATCTTCAATCATTTTTGCCAATGCGCCCACTGCAATTGACAGACGGCTTTTTGAAGCAGGATAAGTTTTGTCCGTATTAGCCACGATCACGGGAATGTTCCGTTTCCGAAGCAGATTTAATGTTTTTGTCAAATCCGTGTTCCAGTCAAAACCTTCGTCATCGAGAAAAACCAATGCATTAACATCATGAACTGCGTTAAGATCCAGTTCCCTGATTGACAGCGTTTTTAGGTCGGTGGAGCCAATGTAGTGCGCAGAGTTGTCTGTCCCCAGGTAGGCAACCACGCCTTTTCTCACCTTTAATTCAAGATATTCTCTCGCCAGCATACCCGAAGAAATGATTCGGTCGGGCGTGACGTCGTCGATGCCTAATTTCACGTAGGATTCTGCCAGTTGCTCGGGGCTGCGCGATGCGTCATTTGTCACCACATAAAAATCCTTACCCGTCTCGCGCAAGTAAGCAAAAGTGTTCTCAATGCCTGGAATAAGGCCATTATAAGTTTTAAGAACGCCAAAAGCATCAAAGAAAATTACTTCATATTTTGAGATTACAGACTTAAAATTGTCAAGGATCATTATGGGTGGTGTCTTAGGAGTGAATAAAAATGAGCGCTAAAACTAGGTTATAAATTAAGCGCTTTCAGGATCTTGTCTTCGTCAAAACCATCGATCGAAGGGAAATAAAGTTCGTATGCTTCCTTTTGTAATTTGGTGCAATAGGACCTGTGAAAGAAGTATTTACCATATTTGATCACATAATTGAGAATAAAAAACCTGTAAGCTTCCTTCATAAATCGCACTTCATTGACTGTCAGTGGGTACACTTGGTGGTATTCTTTCAAAAAAATCATAAAACGGTCCTCCATCAAAGGCCCCAGCAGATAACTGAAAACCGTCCTGTCGCCCACATTGGAACAAACCCGGGCAAAAAAGTAAAAGTCCATGATCCTGGAAGAAACGCGAAACCAGTCATAATCCCATCTCGAATATAGCTTCAGATCATCCGTTACGGAGAAATTTCCAATGTTCCAGTCCACGAAGACAGGCATTTTATCGAAAGAACTCACATTCAGACGCTGGATATTCTTCATGAAAATATCGCATTGCTTTCGTAGCAGCTGGATATAGCCGCGATGTTCATACTGCCCGGTGTCTGTATCCAGGATTTCCAGCAAATGCTGAATGTCCGTCCGCAGGTTTTTTGAAGATTTCGGAATGGATTTCCCTGCCCGCAGGCAAGCAAGATGAAACTTTGCAGTTTCGCTCCCTAACTTCTTGATTTGTTCATCATTAAGTCGTTTAGGCAGCCGGTTCATTGCCCTGATCGGGTTATAAAAAACGACCCATGTATCTACAAAATCTTCCTGATAGCGATAGGTATAAACCTGGTTGTTTTTTACAAGCGACCTGGCGAGCACATTCTCAAAAGGGTAGAGCAAATTATTGGCAAGCGCCTGAATGATCCGGTGATCCTCTTTGAAATGTTCATATTTGCCAAAATAGGACAGTTTGGCAACAACAATATCATCGTTATCAAGCGTCACCCGAAAGACGTGATTGGTTGACACTTTGGCACTTATATCTTCAACAAACTTAACTCCAATCGAATTATCAAACCCTGCCCAGGCCTTCCGGATAATTTCGGGATAATCTTTTAAACGCATTGATTATATTATTTGGGCATTGCAAAATGTTGATGCTATGCTCTTTAAGAGCTCAATTCAGTGTCAAAGTTAGCAACTTCGGGGGAGCGGACACGAGCATATATCGAAACTTTGAATAATTTTGCGGGTCATTTTTACCGTATACATTTTGTTCTTCTACTTCTCCCGTTTCCTGGTCCGCCTGGCGCTGCCGATCTATCTTAAAAAGCTTTGTGTAACAGGCTTCGAAAAGCTGCATAAGGGACCATTGCTCATCGCTTCCAATCATTCAGGCTCATTTTTTGACGCTGTTGTGATCGGTGCAATCCTGCGTCATCCCATACATACGCTTACTCGCGGAGATGTGTTCAAGAAAAAGGCGGCAGCATTCTGGCTCCGGCAGATCAAACTTATTCCGGTGTTCAGAGGTTCTGAGGGGCGACAATACGTTAAGAATCATGATGTTACCGTTCAGGAAGGTTATGATGCTATGAAAGGCGGCGGCGCCGTGATCATATTTTCGGAAGGCGTTTGCGTTAATGAATGGCGGTTGCGTCCGCTGGGAAAAGGAACCGCAAGAATGGCATACCACATCTGGTATGGCGATAACGCGATGAAAAACATGGGTGTCGTACCGACGGGAGTTAACTACGAACACTTTCGTGGGCCGGGAAAAAGAGTTTCTCTGCGCTTTGGAGACGCTATTTTAATTAATGATATAAAAACAGATCCCCTCGAATACGAGAGATGGCTGCGTGAATTCAACGAAATTTTGGAGCGGAAAATGAGTGCAGAGGTTTGGTCTATTCCGGCTGAAATTTCAAAAGACGAAAAAACGCAAAAGCTGAATACATTATTTGCAGACTGTACAATTCCAGCAAAAGGGAATGCGTTTCAAAATGCAATAGGCTGGGTAGGGCGGACCATTCACCGTCCATTTTATAATTTTTTGGAAAGGAAAACAGCCAAACTTACCGCGAGATCTGTGTTTTACGATTCGGTTTTGTTTGGATTGCTCATGTATCTCTATCCTACAGTGGTCGTTTTGCTGTCGTTGATTTTGGGATTAGTTGCCGGCTGGCCAGCAGGATTAGCGCTATTCTTTGCATTGCCCATTCTGGCCTGGTTCGGAGCCCGTTATTAATCCTTCACCCGGCTCAAACCCATCAATTTCAGCATCCAGTCGGGTAGCGGCTTTTGATGTTTTCTTTTCTGAATGTCCAGGAACCAGCCGATTTTCTTCAAAATAGGCAGCTTATGTGTTTCCACGAGCTCGATCAATGTGCCGTCGGGATCTTCCAGATAGGCAAAACGCCCTGCTGCTGATTCCATGCCGAAAGATCTTTCGCTGTCGATCGTGAAAGGATATCCCTGTGATTGCAATTTGGATTTCAATGTATCCATATCAATGGTATCGAAACACAAATGGATAAAGCCGCAATCACCCCAGAAACGGTTTTCGAATATTTTCTTAGGCGTTCGGTCGAGCGCCTGCACAAGCTCGATTTGTATGTTACCCAGCAAACGGCTGAATGCACCATGTGGGGTAAATTTTTTCCTTAACAAAACCCTCCTGAAACGCTGACCTTTAATCGACGCGGGAATGTCTTCAAAAACGCCAGATTGGTCGTAAACAACTTCCAGCGGTTGAAGCAGATTTTCGTAGAAAACCAGCGATTCGTCTATATTGGAAACGCCCACAACAACACCAGAAACTCCGCCAACCGGTTTCCCTGTATTTTGGAACCATGTTTCGTCGCTTGTGATTTGGAATGTATTCCCATAAGGATCATTTGCCCAAAATCCTTCTCCTTCCGGCAACGCGGCCAATGGTCCGACAGCTTCTTTTGACTGACTTTTAAGCCATTCATGTGCCTTTTTCACATCAGGCGCTTTGAAACGGATTGCATTAATGCCTAAATCTCCGATCTCAACCTTAAAATTCGCAGGCTGCGACTTCCTGCTCGTAAATGACCAGATCTCCAATCCACCTCCACCAGCCAGGTTAATAGCCAAAACCGCGTGTCTCTGATGCACTTCCCCGCCCGTATATGGCGTCATAAGCGGCGCTTCGGCCTTTTCATCAAACACCGGCACATCGAAACCGAGCATCCTGCGATACCATTTCCATGCGTCGGGCACGTTTTGAACACCAATTCCTACCTGTTGAATTCCTGAAATCAGCGGAGCACTCATTCGTTAAAATTATGATTGGTTAAAGGCTTAATATTTCAATTCCGGGTTAAGCGGACGGCAATTTTACAAAATAAAACGCAAACGGGACACCTGTAAACGCAATTGAGATGAAAATGGGACATGTCGAAAAATATTCTTGGGATACAAAACCCAATTGCATTTTTGGTAAACATAATAATTCATATCTTTAAATGAGATTTCCAGAATATTATTTCTAAAATCCTGGATATCAACGCATCCATTATGGTGCATTCATCGTATGTGTTACGAGCGCTGTCTCACAAAATAGTAGAATGAACGAGTCCGTAGTCATTGCCCCAATTAGTGAAAGTTTAAGTGAATTTTTGAGTTCGTCTGAGTATTCCAAAGTTTTTGTCATTGCGGATAACAATACAAAAAAGCATTGTTACCCGTCTTTTAAGGCGATTTTGCCGCCGCATAGCATTGTAAGTGTGCCCAGCGGAGAATCGAATAAATTGTTGTCGACCTGTGAAAAAATATGGGATGCGATGACGAAAGAAGCTTTGGACAGGCATGCTTTGGTGATCAATGTGGGTGGCGGGGTGATTGGCGATATGGGTGGTTTTTGTGCGGCAGTTTATAAGCGTGGAATAGATTTTATACAGGTGCCGACCACGTTGCTTTCGCAGGTCGATGCAAGCGTAGGAGGAAAATTAGGAATTGATTTTCAGGGTTTTAAAAACCATTTAGGTGTTTTCACATTGCCTAAAAAAGTGCTGATAGATCCGGTCTTTTTGCAAACATTGCCGGAAAGGGAAATCAGGTCAGGGTTTGCGGAAATCATTAAACATTGCCTGATCGCTGATGCGGCGAAGTGGGAAGTGATCAGACAAAAAGATTTTGAAGAGCAAAACTGGAAAGATCTGATAGCGCATTCAGTAAAAATCAAACAATCGGTTGTAGATCAGGATCCTACGGAGAAAGGTTTGCGCAAAATATTGAATTTTGGACATACACTTGGACATGCAGTAGAGACTTGTTTTCTCAACAAACCTGCAAACCAAAGATTGTTTCACGGAGAAGCGATTGCAGTAGGGATGATCATGGAAAGTCATCTTTCCTTTTCGCGAAAAATGATTGACCAGCAGACGCTTACAAGCATTGAGGAATTTCTTTTCGCCACGTATGGTAAAGTGAACATTAAGGCAGAAGACATTGAAACAATCATTAACCTGACGCGCCAGGATAAGAAAAACAAAGGAAAAGAGGTGCGGTTTTCATTGCTGAAAGGAGCAGGGCAATGTGCGTTTGATATAGTGGTTTCTGCTTCTGAAATGCGTAAATCCATAGCTTATTATTTGGGATAATTTTTAAAAATATCTGGCATAAGCTATTGCTTTCGAAGGATTTGTATAAATACATTCTTGATATATTTTCATAAACCTGACAAATTAAATGCTTATGCTAAGGTCAATTTTTACTTATGCCGCTTTACTCCTAGTCATTATCATAGCGGGCTGTTCCAGTGGTCGGAAAGTGTTTGTGGAGCATGATTACAGCTACGAGACCAACTTCAAGGATTATTCTTCCTATACTTTTCTGGAATGCGAACGTGACACCAATAATCTCTGCACCGAGATCTACGAAGCCATCCGCCGTCAAATGCAAGTGAGAGGCTACAAGCTCACGGCTGAAAAACCAACATTACTGGTCAATTACGGTATCTTTTACGATAACCTGCGTTATCAGGGCTACATGCAGCCGGTCATTAAAAACTGGGTAGATACTGAAAACGACGGCTTCCGCTACGAACCAATCAAATACGCCCTTGACAAAGGAACGCTCATCGTTTCCCTAATCGATGCCGAAAGCGACCAGGTTGTATGGAGAGGCTACGCGTCAGGTATTTTCAAAGGCGTAGAAAACTCCAATAACCATTACAGGAGCGTAGTAAGAAGGATTTTTGACCAATATCCGCTGTTTGCGAAGGGTTATGATCCGAGACGTTATAGCGAGGCGGTAGGGCGTTAACCTACATTGTCACACTGAGCGTCACTTACCTGTCACACTGAGCGGAGTCGAAGTGAGGTACATCGTGCTAGCACTTCGACTACGCTCAGTGTGACAGGCGTTTACCGCAACTTCAAAGTCGCCAATGTCAAAATCGCCAGAATAATCCCTACAATCCAGAACCTGGTTACGATCTTCGATTCGTGGATGCCTTTTTTCTGATAATGATGGTGAAGTGGTGACATTAGGAGCACCCTTCGGCCTTCGCCGTATTTTCTTTTAGTCCATTTGAAATAGCTGACTTGGACGATTACGGAGAGGTTTTCGGCGATGAAAATACCGCACATGAAGGGGATAAGCCATTCTTTGCGGATGGCCAGTGCGATAACGGCGATAACACCTCCCAGCATTAAACTTCCGGTGTCGCCCATGAAAACCTGGGCGGGATACGCGTTATACCAGAGGAACCCGACGCAGGCGCCTATAAATGCCGCGCAGAAAATCACCAGCTCACCCGAGTTCGGAATGTACATGATGTTCAGATACTGCGAGAACTTCGTATTCCCTGATAAATAAGCCAAAACGCCCAGCGTAAGCGCAATGATCCCCGAAACGCCTGCCGCTAAGCCGTCAATGCCATCGGTAATATTGGCTCCGTTGGAAACAGCGGTAATGATGAAAATGGCGATGATTGTGTAAATGACCCAAGTGTATTCTTCTGGTAACCAGCCAAATAGCAACGCTTTGTAATCAAATTCGTTGTTTTTAATGAAAGGGATCGTTGTTACTGTCGGGTGGATAATGTCGCGGTAACGCTGGATTTCGCCCAAGTTGGAGCTCAATAAAGGCTGCTCGTAAATCCGGATCCTGACATTATCATTAAAAGACAGCGTAAGGCCTACAATGACGCCCAATCCCACTTGCCCTACAATCTTGAACCGCCCGTGAAGGCCGTCTTTGTTGTTCTTGAATTTTTTCAAATAATCATCCACAAACCCAATCATCCCTGTCCAAAGCGCTGTAATGATGAGGAGGACAATGTATACATTACTCAGTTTCGCGAAAAGCAGCACGGGAATAAGCAGTGAAGCCAGAATAATAAAACCACCCATGGTTGGTGTTCCGGCTTTTTCCATCTGACCGGCCAATCCCAAATCCCGGATTGTCTCGCCCATTTGTTTCTTTCTCAGGAAGTTAATGATGGTTTTTCCATAAGTCGCGGCGATGAAAAGGGATAAAACCGTGGCTCCCAGCGCCCTGAATGAAATATATTGGAAAACACCCGCTCCCGGGATATTGAAGTGCTGGTCGAGATAATCGAATAAGTAATAGAGCATGAATAATGTATTGGGGATGACTTTGCAAAGTTGGTTCTTTTCAAAGACTACGCAAAAAGGCAAATGTGATTTTTAGCGCCAATATCAGGAATAACGCCTTGCAAAAGCTTCAAGCAGAACTTCTTTATCGTCGAAATGATGCTTTACGCCTTTAATTTCCTGGTAATTTTCATGGCCTTTACCGGCAATTAAAATAATGTCCTCAGGATTCGCCTCTTCAAATGCCTTGTTAATGGCCTCATAGCGATCCTCAATCACCGAGGTTTTTTTGTAATCCAATGGCGGAACGCCTTTTCGCATTTGCTCCAAAATATCCATAGGATCTTCGTAACGCGGATTATCCGAGGTTAAAATGACCCGGTTACTCAATTTGCAGGCAATAGCAGCCATTTTAGGCCGCTTTTCAGCATCCCGGTTTCCCCCGCAACCCACAACCGTGATCACTTTCTCATTTCCGCTCCGCAAATGATTGATCGTTTCCAGCACATTCTCTAACGCATCCGGCGTATGCGCATAATCCACAATCCCCACAATGTTATCAGCCGAATGAAACTGCTCAAAACGTCCCGGAGGGCTTTTCAGGTTGGAAAGTTCGGTTAGGACAGATTCCGGTTTTTCGCCCATAAGAACTGCCGCGCCATAAACGGAAAGCAAATTATAAGCATTAAAACGGCCTATCACCCGGAACCAGACTTCCTGATTATTAACCTCCATATGCATGCCCGCCAGCGTGTCAGAAATGATTTTTCCTTTAAAGCTCGCAAGAGTCTGTAACGAATAGGTTTCAACTTTCGCTTTTGTATTCTGGACCATGACGGCGCCGCGCCGGTCGTCAACATTCACCAGTGCAAAGGCGGTTTTAGGAAGCTGGTCGAAAAATCCTTTCTTGGCTTTGATATAATTGTCGAATGTCTTGTGAAAGTCTAAATGATCGTGGGTAATGTTGGTAAAAATGCCTCCTGCGAAGTGCAAACCTGTAATGCGGTGTTGGGCAACAGCGTGTGAGCTTACTTCCATAAACACGTGGCTGCATTTGTTTTTCTGCATTTGGGAAAGCAAATGGTTCAGCGCAACGGCATCCGGCGTGGTGTGCGTGGAAGGGATCACCTCATCCTCGATCTGATTTTGAACCGTTGAGATCAGGCCGCAGCGATAGCCGAGTGCACGGAAAAGCTGGAAGAGAAATGTAGCAACGGATGTTTTACCATTTGTGCCGGTTACACCTACTAATGTGATCTGTTGAGAAGGATGGCCATAAAATGCAGCGGCAATAAGGCCCATTGCTTCGGCTGAATCCGCAACCTGAATGTACGTAACGTTGTCACTGAGTTTCTCAGGAAGTTCTTCACAAAGAATAGCTGCCGCGCCAAGTTCTGTTGCAATGCCAATGTATTGATGCCCATCGGTTTGAGTTCCTCTGAGCGCTACAAATAAGCTTCCTGGCAGAACCCTTCGGGAATCCAGAATAATGCTGTTGATGGTTACTATATCAGAGCCGGTGACGTTAGCGCCGGCCACGCCAATCAGGATATCGCTTAAAATTTTCTCTGGGGTGCTCTCCATGAAGGAATTACTGTAATGTTAATAGGATCGTTTTGTTGCCAGCGGCACTGGTTCCCGGCGGCAGGGATTGCTCCACCACTTTGCCCGAACCTTTAAATGTGACATTGAATCCTTTATTTTCCAAAATATACAACGCATCGCGCATGGCAAGGCCTTGCAGGTCAGGCACTTCCCTGGAATTCATATTGCGGGATTGCCAGTTGGTTTTTCCTTTTTTAAGGAGCGAAGCCGCAGCATATTCGCTGCCTTCGGGAACGGGCGTCAGTTTAAGTTCTTTGCTGATTATGTTCAGATCCGCTGATCTTCCTGCCCATTTTACATCTTTGGAAAGTTCTGATAATGAGTCTTTGATCGGTTTTTGAATGCTCACATCGTAGGCGTAGATCCGGTCGGCCACTTCCTTGAAAACCGGCGCAGCAACGCTTCCTGCGTATAATGTGTAGTTGGCACCCGCGCCCTGCGGTGTATCAATGATCACAATGGCGCTGTACTTGGGCTTATCGGCGGGGAAATAGCCGGCAAATGACGTGTAATATTTTCCAGGCGTGTAAATGCCGTTGATCAGTTTCTGCGCCGTTCCGGTTTTTCCTGCGATCTGGTAAAGCTCCGAACTGATGTTTTTGGCAGAGCCCGCTTTCACAACGCCTTCCAGCATCGTCTTCACTTTCTTAATCGTTTCAGGAGAAGCAATCGGCTTGTCTTCAACATAGGACGGGATTTTGTCTTCAACGCCTTCTGCATTCCTGATCTCGCGCACGATCATTGGCCTGACCCAGTAACCGTCATTGGCAACTGCATTATAAAGTGCCAGCGTTTGCAGCGGTGTCATGGACATTTCGTAGCCGTATGACATGAAGGTCAGCGAGTAAGCGCTCCATTGCTTGGACGTGCGGTCTTTAATATAAGGAGGCTTTTCCCCTTTCATATGGATTCCGGTGGGCGTGGTCAGGTGAAAGCGTTTTAAATAGGATAGGTAAGTGTCCGGTTTTGAGAAAAAGTAACGCTGCATGAGCATATGAACGCCAATATTAGACGATTTTTCAAAAACCTGCGTCGCAGTCAGAACGCCATGGCCACCTCTTTTGGAATCATTAATGGATGTTCCACGGAAACGGACCGAGCCTGCGCCAGTATTGACCGTAATCTGATCAGGGTTCATTTTTGTTTCCTCCAAAAGCGCCATCATGGTCGGCAGCTTGAATGTAGAGCCAGGATCGGCGCCACCCGCAACGGCGTAATTGAAAACTTCTTCGTATTTGCCCTCGCCGCGCTTGGTCAGATTGGCCATCGCGCGGATTTCGCCCGTTGCCACTTCCATAATGATCACGCAGCCGTAGTTGGCTTTGCTTTCAATGAGTTTTCTGCGCAAAGCGATTTCCGCCCGGTCCTGAAAATTCATATCCAGCGTGGTATAAATGTCCCTTCCAGCTTCCGGCTGTACATTTAATGCATCGCCCACAGGAATCTTCATGCCGCCTTCCACCATTTCCACCCATCCTATGCCCGCTTTTCCTTCAAGGTTTTTGTCAAAACTGGCTTCCAGGCCAATGTATCCGCGTCCGCTTTTGGGGTCAATGCCGCCAATGGTCCGGTCGGCCATGGGGCTGAACGGCTTATAGCGTCTGTAAATCGTTTCGAACTTGCCTCCGCCGCCTTTTCTGTTCTTTACGAAAAACGGCCAATGTTTAATCTTTTCCCGGTCCAAATGGCTGATCTGGCGGGATTTAAGCCTCAAATAGCGTTTGCTTTTACTCACGCGATAACGCATGATCTTGTTCTTATAACCAGCCACAGTATGCTCACCAAAACTTTTGGCCAGTAAGGACGACAGCTCATCAATGTTATTCCTGAAATAAGCCGAATCAGCCACTTTTGTATCCAATCCCACATAATAATATGGCAGCGAGGTGGCCAGCAGGCGGTCGTCAACAGAATAAATGTTCCCGCGCATCGCCGGAATCGTGTCGATTTTCAGGTCGTTTTTAGCAGAATATTCTGCCCAGGTTTTGCCTTTGAATTCGTCGTAATACTGCACGCGGATCAGTTTACCGAAAACCGCAACGGCCAATAAAAACAAAAGCCAGCCCACAGTCCTGGCACGGGCAATCAGCGCTTTCTTATTGTTCTGACCGCTTTCAACGTCGTTCTTCATTACTTCTCAGAAGAAAATTAAGCTTATAAGGATTGAGTATATTTCATTTGTCAGTATCGACTAATCGTCTTCTTCCGACTTGATAATGATCTTTTTGGGAGGGGTAAGGTTTTCTTCCAAACCTTCGGACTTTACTTTTTCAATGATCACAGACTGCAACCCGCTTTTCATGTATTCCGCATGAATGGACGTGTACTCAGCCCGAAGATCGTCCACTTCTTTTTTAAGCTTAATGCTGTTCCTAACATATTGTTCCGACTGAAAACCAATGCGTTCGTAGGCCACGAGCAGGATGACGATCCAGCCAAAATAATAGAAATATTTAACCGGAAGCCGCTCTTCCTTACCCGGTGCTTTTTCACCAAAAACTTTATCCAGCGGCAAAAACTTGTTGAGCCAGTTGAACAAATGATATTCCCGCTTGCGCTTCGCAGGCTTTGGAGGCTTAGGCGGAATGGGCTTAGGTCTTCTCTTATTTTCCGACATTCTCAAGTGGGGATTTTAAACAAATTATATTTTTTCTGCGATCCTGAGCTTTGCGCTTCTGGCCCGGGGATTTCGTGCAACTTCCTCGGGAGTTGCTTCCACCGGTTTTCTGGTAACGCTGCTGAGGGGCCTAATCGCATTTCCGTAGAAGTCCTTTTCTAATTCTCCGTCAAATTTTCCTTTTAAAATGAAATTTTTGACCAAACGATCTTCCAGCGAATGATAGGACATCACCACCAATCTTCCGCCGGGATTAAGCACCTCCGGGACCTGCGTCAGAAATTCTTCCAAAACCGCCAGCTCATCATTTACTTCAATCCTTAATGCCTGGAACACCTGGGCAAAATACTTGTTTTCGCGATGCTTAGGGGCATATTTTAGGAGAATCCCTTTTAAATCCGCAATTGTGTCAATCGGCGTGCTGTGTCTTGATGTAAATATTGCTTCGGCAGCTGTGCGGGCATTGGTGACCTCGCCGTACATACCTAAAATCCGTTGCAATTCGGCGCTTGACCTTGAATTAATTACTTCACGGGCTGTTTTTTCAATGTTCGGGTTCATGCGCATATCCAGGTCGGCGTCGAACCTTGTGGAAAAACCGCGCTCCGGTGTGTTGATCTGGTGTGAGGATACGCCCAGATCGCCCAGGATACCGTCTACTTTTTCGGCCTTATGCAGTTTCAGGTAACGCTTTAAATGCCTGAAATTGGCCGCTATAAATGTAAATCGCTTGTCATCTTTAAATTCCGCAGCATTGGCCGCAGCATCCGGATCCTGATCGAAAACGAGCAGTCGGCCCGTTGTTAATTTTTCCAGAATCGCCCGGGAATGTCCGCCGCCACCAAAGGTCACATCTACGTAAACACCCTCCGGTTGAATGTTAAGCCCTTCCAGGCATTCGGACAACATGACAGGCTCGTGATATGTACTTTGTAAATCCATTTGTTAAAAGCAACGTAATAGGAACTTATTCTTGCCAGGAGGCAGTTACAAACTTAGCAATTTTCAAGCGTACGAATCGCTGTCGGCAAAGGATTTAATTTCGGCGGCTTTCTGTTAATTTAATAATAACCTACTGTATATGAGACTCATTAATCAGATTGCTGCTGTCCTGATTTTATTTGCATTCGTAAGTTGCAATTCATCGACGCAAACCGACCTGAAAACCGGCACCTGGCGTGCAACATTGAGCCGGGATGAAAACAGGATCCCGTTTATTATGGATGTAACTAAAAATCCGGATGGGAAAACTTATTCTGTTGTTGTAATCAATGATACGGAGCGGTTGCAAATGGATACAGCATTCTTCCAAAATGATTCGCTGGTGATCCCTATGGATCTTTTTGACATGAAGATCATTGCAAAAGCTGACGGAGAAAAGCTGAATGGCACTTATTACAGATATGCAAAAGGCGTTGTAGCGGGCTCAATCCCTTTCGAAGCAGAGTTTGGAAAGGATTATAAATTCTTCAAACCGGGCGAAGCAAAGAGCACCAAATCCGTTGCCGGGAAGTGGGACGCAACATTCATTACCGAGGCCACAGGGGACACTACGCAATCCGTGGGTTCATTTATTCAGGAAGGAACCAATGTAAAAGGCTCCATACTGACCACAACGGGCGATTATCGCTTTCTTACGGGTAATGTTCATGGCGATAGTTTGTTCTTATCGACATTCGACGGTTCCAATGCGAAGCTTTTCAAAGCTGCCATCCAAAGCGATGGTTCGCTGAAAGGTTCTATGTGGTCGGGTGTGAAGAGTTTAAGAAGCTTTACTGCCAAGAAAAATGATCAGGCGAAACTGCCTGATGCTGCCAGTTTAACTTATTTAAAACCTGGTTTTGAAACCGTCGACTTTACATTTCCTGACTCGGACGGCAAGCCGGTTTCTCTGAAAGATCCAAGATTTAAAGACAAAGTCGTGATCATCCAGATCATGGGATCGTGGTGCCCGAATTGTATGGACGAAACCAATTTTGTGGCGCCCTGGTATAAAAAGAACAAAGACCGGGGTGTTGAAATTGTTGGTTTGTCCTTTGAAAGATCGGATGATCCCAAAGTTTCGAATCCTAAGATCAAACGCATGATCGAACGCATGGGAATTGATTATCCGATCCTTCTGGCCGGAACCAACACCGACGAGGCAACTGCGAAAGCATTGCCTATGCTTAACAAGGTAATGTCTTATCCCACAACGATTTTTATTGACAGAAAAGGAAAAGTTCGCGAAATCCATACGGGTTTTTCAGGCCAGGGAACAGGCGCTTATTTTGATGAATTTGTGACCGATTTCAATGGCCTAATGGACAAGCTGATCGCTGAAAAATAGATTTGTAAAGCATTTTGAAGAACGCATTGTCCGGCTCCGGACGATGCGTTTTTTATTAAAACTAAAATTAGTATGCTTGCATAATAGTGGGCTGATTTCTTACATTTGTGAGAAGGGGCATACCTGATACTATTCAGATTTTTTAACGATGCGTAAGGAAAAAACAATTGATTTCCAGATAAAATGGGCCTGGCATTCGATTTCCAGAATGTACAATGCCTACGCCGCACGTTTTGATACAACCATGGCTGTGGGCTATGTATTGCTCAACATCGACATTGAAAACGGTACGCCGGCAACAAAAATCGCCCCTTTGCTTGGCATGGAACCGAGAAGCCTCGTGCGGATGCTGAAAAACCTGGAAGAACGCGGACTGATCAAGCGTGAGGTAAGTGAGCAGGACAAGCGGTTTGTCCGAATTGTGCTAACCGACTTAGGAAAAGAGAAACGCGAGCTGGCACGGGAAGGCGTTATTTCTTTTAATACAATGATCAGGGATAAAATTCCGCTGGATAAGCTGGTCGTTTTTTTCGATGTAATTAAGGATATCAACAAACTGGTGGAAGAGGAAAATCAGAAACTCAAAGCCGGCGAAATAGAAGAAGAGCTTTAAACCAAACCTTTAAATAATGAATCGTTCAATTCGTAAAGTAGCCGTTTTGGGCTCGGGCATTATGGGATCGCGCATTGCTTGCCACTTTGCCAATATCGGTGTGGAAGTGCTGTTGCTCGACATTGTTCCGAAAGAGCTTAGCGACGTCGAAAAAGCCAAAGGAATGACCAGCGAGCACCCTGCTTTCCGGAACAGGATCGTGAATGATGCGTTACAGCAAGCCATCAAAGCATCACCGGCGCCCCTTTACAGCCCGGCTTTTGTGTCACGCATTAAAACGGGGAACTTCGACGATAACCTGGCTGACATAAAAAATTACGATTGGGTGATGGAAGTCGTTGTGGAACGGCTTGATATTAAGAAAAGCATTTTCGAAAAAGTGGATGCATTGCGCAAGCCGGGAACGCTCGTGACTTCCAACACGTCCGGAATTCCGATCCATTTGATGGCGGAAGGGCGCAGCGAAGATTTCCGCAAGCATTTTTGCGGAACGCACTTTTTCAATCCACCCAGATATTTACGCTTACTCGAAATCATTCCGACCTCAGAAACGGATCAGGAAATTGTCAATTTCCTAATGCATTATGGTGATCTGTTTTTGGGCAAAACTACTGTTTTGGCAAAAGATACGCCTGGGTTCATTGCTAACAGGCTGGGAATTTATGCATTGATCCAAACGATCCGTGTCGCTGCTGAAATGGGTTTGAGCGTGGATGAAGTCGACAAACTCACCGGACCGGTTGTAGGACGCCCTAAGTCAGGGACCTATCGGCTTTCGGACGTTGTGGGACTGGATACAACCGTTCATGTCGCGAACAATTTATACGCTTCCGGAGAGGGAAAAGATGAATCGAGGGACGCATTTGTGGTGCCTGAGGTCATGCAGAAATTGTATGACAACAAATGGTTAGGCGATAAGACGGGACAGGGTTTTTATAAAAAAATAAAGGATGACAAAGGCAAATCTGTCATTCTTGCCCTGGATTTCAATACATTAGAGTATAAGCCTTCTGAAAAAGTTAAGTTTGAAACATTAGAAGGAACCAAGGCCATTAGCGACGTTTCAAAACGTTTTGGCGTGCTGGTTGGCGGCAGGGATAAGGCCGGTGAATTTTACAGAAAGACGTTCGCCGACATTTTCAGATACGCATCCTTGCGAATTCCCGAGATCTCGGATGAAATTTTCAGGATCGATCAGGCCATTACAGCAGGATTTGGCTGGCAATATGGCCCTTTTGAAACCTGGGATGCGATTGGCGTGAAAAACATGCTTTCGATCATGGAAAGCCTCGATATGAAACCTGCGGATTGGGTTTATGAAATGATCCCAGCCGGCAACGAATCGTTTTATAAGGTTGAAAACGGCAAGCGGTCTTACTACGACATTGTTTCAAAAACTTACAAAAAAATCCCTGGGCAGGAAAGCTTTATTCTCCTGAGCAATCTCTCAAACAACATTGTCTGGAAAAATGCCGGAGCGAATCTATACGACATCGGCGATGGAATTCTGAACCTGGAATTCAAGTCAAAGATGAACACAATGGGTTCCGAAGTGATCGAAGGGATCAATAAAGGCATTAGTCTGGCGGAAAAGGATTTTCGTGGATTGGTGATCGGTAACGAGTCGAGCGAGGCGTTTTCTGCCGGTGCGAACCTTGCCATGTTGTTTATGTTCTCCATTGAGCAGGAATTTGATGAGATTAACATGGTCATTGCACAGTTTCAGCAAACCATGATGCGTGCACGTTATTCTTCGATTCCGGTTGTTACGGCGCCACATTCGCTGGCATTGGGCGGCGGTTGCGAGCTGAATTTGCATGCAGATAAAGTTGTGGCGCACGCTGAAACATACATCGGACTTGTAGAGTTTGGCGTTGGGATCATTCCTGCCGGTGGCGGAACGAAAGAAATGGCGCTCAGGTGCTCGGATATGTATCACGCAGGCGATACGGAATTGAACATTCTTCAAACTGCATTCATGAACATTGCACAGGCAAAAGTGTCGACTTCGGCGCAGGAAGCACGTGAAATGAATTATTTGCAGGATAAAGATCAAATCGTACTCAATCGTTCGCGGCTTATCGTGGAGGCGAAACAAGCGACGATGGATCTGGCTGATAATGGTTATACGCAGCCCAAGCAGCGAAACGACATTAAGGTGCAGGGTAAAACCGGGATCGCGCTGTTTATGGCCGGCATCGCACAAATGCGCCTGGCCAATTATATTTCCGATCACGACGCTAAAATCGCCAACAAACTCGCTTATGTCATCAACGGCGGCGATTTGAGCTATGCACAAAACGTAACGGAACAATATCTGCTTGATTTGGAAAGAGAAGCATTCCTTTCGCTTTGTGGCGAAAAGAAGACGCTGGAAAGAATGCAAGGACTGCTTAATGGTGGAAAACCTCCTAGAAACTAGTAAGGAGGCGCCTGCAACTTCTTCCTAAATTTTCAAGGGAATTATTGTTTAACCAATTAATGTTCTGCATTTAGCAGGATATTCGGTGAAATGTTCGATATTTAGAATTAATCATCTGTCAATCCGGGATGAAAAAGATTCGCCCTATATGCTAAATTGACTAAAAGTACATTTGAGCAAAAATGATTTCTAAAAAAGCAAAATACGCGCTTAAAGCCTTAAAAGTTTTAGCAGAACAATACGGAAAAGGGCCGGTCTTGATTTCCTACATTGCTGAAAAAGAGAAGATTCCAAAGAAATTCCTGGAAGCGATATTGCTTGACCTTCGTAATAACGGTGTTTTACAAAGTCAGAAGGGAAAAGGCGGCGGCTATTTGTTGCGCATTCCACCGGGGGAAGTCAATTTTTCGAAAGTATTACGGATTATCGATGGCCCTATTGCGCCGGCACTTTGCGTTTCAATGTTTTTTTACGGCCGTTGCGACGATTGTAAGGACGAAGAAACTTGCAGCTTGCGCTCCGTGCTCGAAAGATGGCGCGACGCTAACCTCGCTGTATTGGACCAAACCACATTAAACGACTTGCTACAAGCTGAAAATGCACAGCAAACGGATGTTTTGACACAATTATAGGCGGTCGTTGCGCACATATAAGCGCGTGTCGTCAAAGTCACCGACCAGTTTGTAATTATTGAGGATATATTCAAAAAGCGCAGGGTAACTCTCAATTCCCTGGGCTTTTTTGTTTTGCACCCACATACTGTTTTTCCCCACCGCATCCAGGACAATTGCTGGCTTGGTCCGCTTAATGTCAGTAATATAACGACTCTTGTATTTCTCCTGCATCGGATGGAGGAAAATAGAACGCTCAGAGTGGTTCTCCGCAGTGGCTTGTAACAGTTGCGCTTCCACGTAATAAGCACATTGCCAGCCCCATACGGCCATGTAGTCATCAGTTTTGCTGTATTTTTTAAGCGCCGTCACAACCGGGCTTTGCGCCAATGTTCTT
Source organism: Dyadobacter sp. CY347 (assembly GCF_021502655.1). Classification (GTDB taxonomy): domain Bacteria; phylum Bacteroidota; class Bacteroidia; order Cytophagales; family Spirosomataceae; genus Dyadobacter. The sequence continues at coordinate 447,979 of NZ_JAKFFT010000008.1, read as the reverse complement.
GCATTTACCGAATCAAAAGCATTTAACCGGCGCTCTTTGACGAAGTGATATGCATCGTTTGTAGCAAACCATAGCAAAACGATCGCCGGAAATACGATAGTCCATTTTTCAATTTTAGATAAACCATAACCCGCCAGTAATGTCCAGGGAATGATGCAGAAATTGAGATAATGTATAAAATCGTTACCCGACTTCGTGACTGCATAAATGCTTGAAAACAGCAGCAAGAGAATGGTAACCGGAACGACCAAAGTCATTTTGCCCGCACTCGACCTTCGGAACATTTGATAAAATGCGATCAATATGGGCACGATGAGTGCTAATGTAAAAATCTGGAAATCAGGTGTTAATTTAAAGATTCTAATAAATTGGCCTGGGATTTCGAAAAATCCTTTTCCCCCGGCATAGATCACATTCCCTAAAATATAGAAGTAGATGAGATCGGAAAAGACGTTGAAAATCAATGTCAAGACGAGTGTAAGGATCGGAAATGTGAGTCCTCCCAGCAACACAAAAAGAATGGGCTTGAAGTCTTTTTTTGTTTTAAAGCATTGGTAACCAACCCATAAACCAGCAGCAGCAAGAACCAGTGCCTGCGGAACAGCTTGCAGCTTAGCAAAGGGAATTGCGCCGGCAGCTAGTCCAAGAAAGTATAAGTTAGTCTTATCATTTCCAATGCTTTGCGTCGCTCTTGAAAGCAGCCAAACACAAATCGATAATAAAAGAACGGGAAGCTGTTCGCTTGAATAATGTACAAAATCAATCTCTTGGGTAAAGGTCAGAAACAGCAACGGAACCAGGAATATTTTACGCGCTACGGATGTTCCATACCAGTTTTTAAGTGAGTAAAACAGCATTAATAAGGCTCCTCCAGCGCAAATGAGGCCCATCATGCGCCCGGATGTGTAGTTAATCTCGAAGCCTAATAATCTTGGGATAACCAGTAAATAATTGTCAAGCGGGCCGATGGTCGTGCCGTCCACCGAGCGCCAGTAAATAGGATCTTTGAACAACGTGATCGCGTGGCTGAGCATCTGGCTTTCATCAGGATTAAGCTCCCGGTTGAAAACGATCACTGGTAAACGCATGAAAATCAGCAGAATGATCGCTGATAGGATGAAGATTTTTGTTGATATAGATTTATAAAAACCCGAAAAGACCACAAACGCCGCCAGCACATATCCGATGAGCCAATATACAGGCGGTGAATTGTCAAAAGTGAGCATGCGGTTTAGCTGAAAGTGTCCACCTTCTCAACGAAATCGCGGTAATGAACTGCCGGGATGAAGTGTTGTTGAGAACGATATTGCAATACCATGAAAACCAAAAATAGCGAAATAAGGAAGGATTGCAACATCAAAATCATTAGCGTACTGCCCAATGTGGATGCCCAGCCAGGCGTTGCATTGCCAATAAGTTTCAGAAAAATGATGAAGATAATAAAAGCAATGGCTATGCCCGACATGAAAATCGAGAAGATCAGAATGCGGACTGCCGTGGTGTCAACCAGCACAGAAATGGCACTCAACCCATGCAAAACCAGCGAAACGAAGTTCATTTTACTTTCTCCTGCCAGCCTTTTAGCACGGTTTGTGAGCACGGAATCATAAGGAATCCTTGAACGGATAATGCCGCCCGGATAATTATTCCAGATCTCCGAAACGCGGACCAGATTTTGCAAACGATTTTGCGGCACAAGGCTGAAATTTCCAAATGTGATCACTTTTCCGGTCAGCAACTTGAAAAGCATTTTATAAATCACATAGAAAGATCGGAATAGAAAATTCTCCGTGCGCTTGTTACGTTCTGCAAAAATGATCTTGCCAGGTTCTTGTAATGATCTTTCTGCCAGCAAGTTAATGTCGCTAGGAGCATCTTCGCCGTCCGCATCCATGACAATAACTTTATCAGCAGCAATGTGCTCGGCAACATAGGAAAGGCCGATGGCAATTGCTTTTTGATGTCCAAGATTGCGATATAAGCGCAGGACTTTGATTTCTTTCCCCCCAAAACTTACAAATGGTGATGTTCTTTCCTTGGAGGAGCAGTCGTCAACGATAAATAACGTGGTATTTTTTAAGATCGAGGCGTTTAAATCCGCGTTAATCTTTTCTATAAGCAGGTTCAGCGCCTCCCAGTCGTTGAATTGAGGAATGATAATGACAAAATTTTCGGGCATGGGGGAGGAATTTGAAAGCCTCCGAAAGGTTAAATTCGGAGGCTTCGGAAAGATTTTAAACGGTTTTTGCTAGTCTTGAAGAAATACCGTCGTGAATTTGGGTAAGTGTCTCAGTCAGGCCATATTCCCAGTTCCAGCCTGGATAATGCGACTTAAATTTCGACAAATCGCTCACATACCAGATGTGATCGCCAATTCTATTTGTTTCTGAGTATGAGTACGATAACTTGTTTCCGGTAATCTCTTCACAAAGCGCGATCGCTTCCAGCATTGAGCAGTTTGCGAAACGTCCGCCACCCGCATTATACACTTCGCCCGGACGTGGATTTTGATAAAAATGCCAGAACATATTCACAAGGTCATGGCTGTGAATGTTGTCGCGAACTTGTTTTCCTTTATAACCAAAAATCGTGTAATGGTTGCCGGTAATGGCACATTTCATCAGGTAAGCAAGGAATCCGTGCAACTGAGCGCCTGAGTGGTTTGGACCAGTAAGGCATCCGCCACGGAAAACCGCCGTTTTCATACCAAAATAACGGCCATATTCCTGAACCATAATATCAGCAGCCACTTTCGAAGCACCAAAAACTGAATGTTTTGTGTGATCAATGCTGTGTTGCTCGTCAATCCCGTTCTCGAAGTAAGGATGGTTCTGATCGATTTCCCAACGCGTTTCCAGCTCGATTAATGGCAGGTAATTAGGATTATCGCCATAAACTTTATTGGTAGAAGTGAAAATAAACACAGCTTCCGGTGTATGCAAGCGTGTCATTTCCAGCATATTAAGCGTTCCAACCGCATTTACACCGAAATCTGTAAACGGCTCTTTCGCTGCCCAGTCATGGCTTGGCTGTGCGGCTGCGTGGATGATCAGCTTAATGTCGTTTCCGTATTCCTTAAAGATCGGTTCCAACTGGCTAACTTCACGAATATCAGCAGCATAATGCTTGTAGTTGTTAAACTGATCCTGGATCCTGTTACGGTTCCATTCTGTATTTCCGTCAGCGCCGAAAAAGTATTCTCTTAAATTATTATCAACACCGATTACCAGATCAAATTTATCCGCTAAAAACGCAACCGATTCACTTCCTATCAGACCGGCCGAGCCGGTTACCAAAGCTATATTCATGTTTTTGTGTATTTTTATTTGCCTGTCCGTTCCTGATTAATACGAGTATTCTACTGCCTCGAATACGTAAAGTAAATTAAAAATGTTCAATTGTCACAACTCAGTTAGTCAATGGAACTGTATCAGAAGGATTATACGCTGGAACCTGTATTAAAAATGTTCAATAAGATATAGGCAGCATTTCAAAAAAAAGATATCCCCAGTTGTGTGAGGATATCTTCATATTCAGGCAGAAATATACTATTGTTTAACCACTGCATTCGTCGTGCCGCTGTATAATTTGGCACGGATGTCGTTTACACGTGTTTCAAGTTCTGGCTTAGCCTCATATTTCAAAGACATTTGACGTGGCAAAGAATCCGGGCTTACGCCGTAAACCAATTCGTTGCCAGTATTCAGGTCTTTTTGCTCGATGTGATTATATTTCTGATAGTCACATGAAGAAAGCAATGCAAGACAGGCAACAAATGCAACAATTTTATAGAATTTCATTTCTTTGATCGTTCATAGTAATATGGGCAAAAATAACCGTCATTTTCATAACCACCAAATCAGCCCTGACGAAATGTTACTTTTTTAATTCGGCCAGTTCGTTGCGGACAAACTGCATCAGATCAGTGATATGCTGCTCCGAGAAATCAAACGGGATGTTGGCTGCCTGATATATCTCGCCAATTGTGGCTGTATAGCCCAGCTTCAACGCATCCAGATAACCTTTCAGGCCTTTCGCAGGATCCTGGCGGTAATTTTTCCAAACGCCGATTGCCCCCAGTTGCGCAATTCCGTATTCAATGTAATAGAAAGGAACCTCGTAAATGTGTAACTGACGCTGCCAAAGATATTTTTTATAAATTTCGAGACCGCTCCAGTCCATTACTCTATCTGTAAATTCTTCATAGATGCGGACCCATGCGTCCGTGCGTTCAGTGGCCGAATGCTGCGGATTTTCGAACATCCAATGCTGGAATTTATCAACCGTAGCAACCCAGGGAAGTGTTTCCAGAATGGATTCCAAATGCTGGATTTTCGCTCTCTTCAAGTCATTTTCGTTTTCAAAGAACTCATCCCAATAATCCATTGTGATCAATTCCATCGACATGGAAGCAAGCTCCGCAACTTCGGAAGGCGTGTGTTTGAATGAATTCAGCTTCAAATTCCGCGTTACCAGCGAATGCACCGCATGACCTCCCTCGTGCAGCAATGTTACCATATCCCGAAGATTCGACGTTGCATTCATGAAAATAAACGGAACGCCAATCTCGTCAAGCGGATAATTGTAGCCACCCGGCGCTTTTCCTTTCCTGGATTCCAGGTCCAGATGGTTCATATTCTTCATGGTGCTCAGGCAATTTCCCAGAAAAGGGTCCAGCCTTGAAAAACAGCGGATTGTTTTGTCCAGCAATTCTTCGCCCGTTGCAAACGGCTTCAATGGCGCCAATCCCTGCGGATCCACCTTCGTATCCCACGGACGAAGCGCATCCACTTCCAAAGCCGCTTTTCTGCTCTCAGCCATTTCATCCAGCATAGGAACCACCGCTTTTTTCACCGAACCGTGGAAATTGAAACAATCCTCCGGCGTGTAATCAAAACGTCCCATCGCAGCAAACATATAGTCGCGGTAATTGGCAAAACCGGCATTCTTACCAACCTGGTCGCGCAATGTTACCAGCTTGCCCAGCAGCTCGTCCAGTTGTTCGTGGTCGTCATAACGTCTGCCGCTGATGGCGCGCCAGGCTTCTTCCCGAATGTTGCGGTCAGTGGATTGAAGGCGGTCGGCGGCTTTTTGCAACGTCATTTCCTCGCCGTCCAGTGTCACCGTCATGGCGCCCGCGATGGCCCCGTAGCGGCGCTCTTCGGTCTGCATTTCTGTGATCAGCGGAATGTTCTCATCGCGGAAGATTTCGATGGCTTTCTTCATGCCGCGCACTGTAATTTCAAATCCAGGTTCCGTTAATTCGCTCAGATAAGGGCTGTCGACCACTTTTTTGTCCAAAGCATTGCCATATTCCGCAAGTTTCGGCTGGATTTCAGTGATGAAAAATTGCAAAGCGTTGATCAGGCTCGTATTAGCCGTATCGCAAGTCTGCCGAATGTATCGCCACGCAAAGTTTTCCGACAAATAAGACTCAATTTCACTCCTATCCAGAAACCACTGCTGCAAATCCTCCGCAGAATTGATCTCCCTGTTTTTCAGATTTTCAAAAAACGGCTCAACATCCTCCCATTTTTTCAAATCAAATTCTTCCCCTATGAAACCCCTTTTTCCCCGGGTCAGTATCTCAATATTATCCGTTGTCATTTTTTAAAAGGCTTATTACTGAATTTTTCAAAGTTAATTTTTAGCGTCTATGAATGTATTATCACTTAATTTTTTGATCCCTTTTATGAGATCAATTCCTTCCAGCGATTTACGCTGCTGCTCCACTGTATTGACAAGAAATCGGAGTCTCTCAGCTTTCGACAGGTTTTGGCTGATCAAAATTGAGTTTAAGCTTTCTATATTCGATAAGATGGCCAAGTCATTTATGCTTGCCATATCTCTTATATTTTCGCTGAAATACAGGACTAATCCACATTCCAAAAGTAAAAGCGATATCCTTATGCGCATACGTTCCTCCATAACGGCCTGCCTTAGCGACTATTCCAATTGCATTAGTCTTTGCAACCCATTCTTTTACACTGATTTTGAAAGAGTTGATGCCGGACTGATTCCTTATTAGGGCGTATTCGCCGTAATTAAAATCCGGGTTGTGCATTCCTTCCCAAGCGTGCAGATATTCCAGTGTATTGACATTTCTCAGCCAATCGCTGACAAAGAAATCACCATCCTTGGCTTTGATCATATCCGTTAAGCATATATAGTCTTGCGAATCTATGCTTACCAAGCCAATTTCCAGGCTTTGAACAATTATTTTAGTGTTTTTTCGCATATAATAGTGTGTTAAGTGAGTAATCCTAAAATCTCAAACCGAATCCGCACGTTGCGTCGTATCCGTCAGATTATCGGTGATAACGTTTTCTGTTTGGTGAACGTTTGCGAAGGCGTATTCCATTTTGCTTCGGTCAAATTCTTTTTCGTTGTTGGCCAGCCATATCGTGGCTACGCCGTTTCCGATGAAGTTGGTGATGGCGCGGGCTTCGGACATGAAGCGGTCGACACCCAGAAGGAGGGCCAAGCCTTCGACTGGGATGACTTTGATGGCGGTTAATGTGGAGGCAAGTACTACAAATCCGCTTCCGGTAACGCCGGCAGCGCCTTTGGAAGTTACCATCAGGATGCCAATTAGCGACAGGATCTGTCCGAATGTAAGATGCACATTGAAAACCTGCGCCAGGAAAATGGTGGCCATGGAAAGATAGATCGTCGTTCCGTCCAGATTGAAGGAATAGCCAGCCGGAACCACAAGCCCTACAACCGGTTTGGAACAGCCCATTCTTTCCAATTTGACCATTAAAGAAGGCAAACCGGCTTCCGAAGACGACGTGCCGAGCACAATCAGCAACTCTTCGCGAATGTATTTCAAATAAGACCAAAGGCTGATCTTATAAGTCTTCATAACCAGTCCCAAGACACCGAAAATAAAGATCGCCATCGTCGCGTAAACCGTTCCCATCAGCTTGGCAAGCGGCAATAATGTGTCAATGCCGTATTTTCCAATGGTATAAGCCATCCCGCCGAATGCTCCGATAGGCGCAAAGATCATGACCAGGTGCAAGGCGCGGAAAACGTATTTGGAAGCAGAATTCAGCCATTCCGTGACTTTTTCTTTGCCTGAATATTTGCTTAAAACAGTTCCTAAAACGAGTGAAAACAACAAAACTTGCAGCGTAACATTATCCAGGAAAAATTGCAGCCAACTGAAATCCTGTACTTTGCTGGTATATGCAGAAGCATCACCTTTTTGCAAATTGCTCGTTACCACGCCATCGCCGGGCCGGATCACATTGGCAACCACAACGCCCACGATCAATGCCAATGTCGTCACCACTTCAAAGTAAATCAGTGCCTTAGCACCCACTTTCCCGACTTTTTTCAAGTCGCCCATCCCGATAATCCCCAATGTAATGGTCAGGAAAATGATCGGATTGATGAAGATTTTGACAATTGAAATAAAACCCTTCCCCAGAATCTCCATTTTCACGGCCTGCTCCGGAATATAATGGCCCATTAATGCACCGGCCGTGATGGCTGTAAGAACCCAGAAGGTAAGATTCGTGAATAACTTTTTCAATAGGATATGGGTCTAAGGTCGGGGCTGCGCTGCAAGTTTTGAAGTTACAATAATATCAGTCCGAGGAATTGTTCAGAAGTGGAAAAGTAATTTTTTTATTGATTATTTATATTTGGTCTAAATTATAACTTTATATTTGCCACATCCAAGTGAAATACTTTAATACAGGAACGCCTCCATGCAAAAGAAATATTTCCGTCGCTCCTTAACCTTCATATTGCTGTTTTGCACAGGGGTGATAAATGCCATAGCAGGCCCCGGACAGCGGATTGTGTCCGCAAATGGAACGTTAAGCGAGATCTTGTATGGGTTAGGACTGGAAAAACAATTGGTGGGCGTTGATGTAACGAGCACTTATCCCGCCTCTCTTGAAAAAATCCCCAAAATAGGCCATAACCGGACCATTGCAGCAGAAGGCATATTGACATTAAACCCGGATGTGATCATTTATACGGACCAGAGCTTATTGTTGCCGTCGGTGGTAAAACAGCTCCAAAGCAGCGGCAAAAAAGTGGTTGAATTCAAACACGAATATTCCCAAGAGGGCGCGATTAAGCTGATCCGGGATGTGGGCGCATATTTCAATGCAAAACCGCAGGCGGAAAAACTCGTTAAATCGCTTCAGGCAGATCTGACTAAAATCAAAACCAATGCTGCGCCTAAAAAACTGCTATTTATTTATGCAAGAGGAACCGGGACATTAATGGTTTCAGGAACAGGGACTTCGGTGGATAAAATGTTCACGCTGGCAGGCCATAAAAATGCGGTCAGCGGATTTACGGAATTCAAACCATTGACGGCCGAATCATTAATAACAGCTAATCCCGACGTGCTGGTGCTCTTTTCGAGCGGGCTGGAAAGTTTGCAAGGCATAGACGGACTGCTGAAAGTGCCGGGCGTTGCGAATACAAACGCAGGTAAAAACAAAAAAGTGATCGTTATGGATGGCCAATTGCTGACCGGCTTCGGGCCGCGGCTTGGTAAGGCAGCATTAGAATTATCACAAAAGGTAAAATAGGATTAAATGTTGGCTGAAATCGCAAAGGAACCGGACCAATTCACGCAAACTGCATCTGTAAAACGGCTGCAACTTCCGTCTTCGACGGGCAGAATGGCGTGGATACTGGGTTCCCTTTTGCTTGCCTGCATGGTTTTTTCGGCTTGCACGGGCGCATTGCAGATTTCCCTGGCAGAGCTTTGGGAGATCATTGCATTCAAACTAGGTTTTATCCAGGAAACGCGCGTTGAGGAACAGAAGTCGGTCGTTTTTTGGGTGATCCGTTTGCCGCGGGTTTGTCTGGCTGTGCTGATAGGAGCGGGCTTGGGCATTGCTGGCGCATCATTACAAGGTCTTTTCCGAAATCCCATTGCGGATGCAACATTGATCGGCGTGACATCGGGCGCTTCACTGTTCGCAGTGTTTGTGATCATGCTTAATGTCAGATATTTTGGTATAATAAATGAATGGGTTGGCGTTTACGGCATTTCGTTTGTGGCATTTCTGGGCGCGGCATTAACCACATTATTAGTTTATCAACTAGCCAAAATCACGGGTGACGGCGGCGTCACAACATTGCTGCTCTGCGGAATCGCCATCAATGCTTTTGTAGGCGCCATGACCGGACTGATGACTTATCTGGCCGACGACGCGCAGCTCCGTTCTATCACATTCTGGAACCTGGGCAGCCTGGGAGGCGCGAGCTGGACGTCCGTGCTGGCAGTGTTGCCGTTTGTAGGGATTTCGGTGTTTTTTATGCCTTATCTTTCCAAAGCCTTGAACCTGCTCGTGCTTGGCGAAAGTCAGGCCGGGAGCCTGGGAGTGAATTTGAAAGTTTTGAAACGACAGGTCATTATTCTTGCAACTTTGGGCGTTGGCGCGTCCGTTGCGGTCGCAGGCACGATCGGTTTTGTAGGGCTTGTAGTCCCGCACATGATACGAACAACATTTGGCCCAAATCATAAAACATTGCTAATTGGCTCAGCATTATCCGGTTCCATCGTGCTTACATTAGCAGACACGCTTTCCAGAACGATTGTCGCGCCGTCGGAACTTCCTATTGGCATTCTGACTGCATTACTGGGAACGCCGTTTTTCATATACATTCTTTGGGAGCAAAAACGGAAGCGGCTATGATCGAGGTTAGGAATGTCGGTTTTGAGGTTAGGAACAAATCCCTTTTGAAGGATATTAGTTTTGATGTCCTGCCAGGTCAGTTCTGGGCCATCGTTGGCGCGAATGGCGCGGGAAAATCGACATTACTAAAAATCCTTTCAGCCGAGCTTTCACCTTCATCCGGTTCCGTTTTCCTGGATGGGATGGATTTGAAAAAGCATAAATTGAGAGATCTGGCCAGGAAACGTGCGGTTTTGTCTCAGCAGAATGTGATCAGCTTGTCCTTTACGGTGCAGGAAATTGTGTTAATGGGCCGATATCCGTTTTATGAAGCCGAGCCTACGCAAAAAGACCTCGAAATTGTAGAAGTATGCCTTAAAAAAGTTGGGATTGGGGCTTTAAAAAACCAACCTTACCCGACGCTTTCGGGCGGGGAACAGCAGCGTGTGCAGCTGGCGAGAGCTTTGGCGCAGATCTGGGAGATCAAAAATGGCCTTCTGCTATTGGATGAGCCAACCTCAGGAATGGACCTTTTGCACCAGTTTGAAACATTCCATTTAGCCAAAGAACTGGCGGCCAAGGGTTTTTCGATTGTGGCGGTGGTTCACGATCTCAACCAGGCACTGCAATATGCAGATCAGGTTTTAATGTTGAAAAACGGACAAAGTCATGCTATTGGCCCGCCGGAAGAAGTGCTGAATGAGCGCATTATTAAAGATGTTTTTGGATTGCCGGTTAAAATCGTCCAGTCAGAAGATTTGAGTTACCCAGTCATTGTGCCGGATGTGCCAATGGTTTCTATGGATTATTAAAGATCATTATAACATAATTTAAAAATGAAATCTACCCTGTCACCAGAAAGAACTGAGCTGAAAGAACGCTGGTCCGAATTTAAGGTTACCAACTCAAAAACCCGGATCCGGGACGCCGCGAAAGAATTGAATACAACCGAAGCAGAGCTTGTAGCCACCGGGATCGGTGAAAATGTTACATTACTGGCCGGCGATTTTCGAGAGTTGATCAAGGAAATAGGCTCGCTCGGGCATGTGATGGCGCTTACGCGTAATGATCACGTTGTGCATGAGCGGAAGGGTGTTTATGAAAAAATATCCTTTAATAACCACGTAGGGCTGGTTTTGGGAGAAGATATTGACCTGCGCCTGTTTCTGGGAGATTGGAAATTCGGATTCGCTGTTTCTGAAAACGACCGCCACAGCTTGCAGTTTTTCAACAGTTTCGGAGACGCAACTCATAAAATTTATCTCACCGAAAAAAGCAATAAAGAGGCATACGACGCATTAGTCACCAAATACAGCGCGCCGGACCAGGACATTAACCTTGTCATTTCGGAGAAAACTACGAAACCTGCTGAATCCGAAACGGTTGCTGACATTGACCAGGCTGCATTTCAAGCGGAATGGCTGGCGTTGAAAGACACGCATGATTTCTTTACACTGCTTCGTAAATACAACCTTACCCGCAAGCAAGCATTGCGCAACGCGCCCGAAGGTTACGCTTACAGGATCACGCCGGAAAGCATGAAGCCCGTTTTCGAAGCCGCTTCGGAAGAACAACTGCCGATTATGGTGTTCGTTTCCAATCCAAACTGCATTCAAATCCACACGGGCACGATCAACAAAATATTTGTAATGGGTCCTTGGTTGAACATTATGGATCCCGAATTCAACCTGCACCTGCGCCAGGATGCCATTGACGAGGCATGGGTTGTGAGAAAACCCACAGAAGACGGTGTGGTAACCGGCATTGAATTGATCGATAGAGAAGGGACGATGTTCAATCAGTTTTTCGGGAAAAGAAAACCAGGAATTCCTGAGCTTCCTGAATGGCCGGCATTGATTGAAAAGTCAGTTAGCCGCCTTTAAGCCTGATAGGAATTGTCTGAAAAAGATTTAAGATAAAATTTCGCCATAGTAATTAAAAAATTTCCGGTTTCGCTTTGAGCCGGTTTTTTTTGTGCCATTCATTTTGTTTTTGATTTCATGAAAATAAAAATTTTGCAAACTTTTTAGGCAATTGAAAATTTTAAAAGCTTGACTATCAATTTACTAAAACATTTTTCTGGAAACTTTTGAAATTAAACCAGGCATTAAAGTTTTAAAAGAGTTAAATTTATCATTCGACTTTTATTCAATGTTCTTCATATAAAATCTCAATGGAAACAACAAAACCTTCGCAAACCGCGCAAACTTACACTACGGACGAAGCGTATCAGGCTTCGCTTCAATACTTTAAGGGCGATGACCTGGCAGCGCGCGTTTGGGTGAACAAATATGCATTGAAAGATTCCTACGGCGCGATATATGAAGCCACGCCGGACGACATGCACAGGCGCATTGCGAAGGAAATTGCCAGAATTGAACAGCTCTACCCGAACCCATTGAGCGAAGAAGAAGTTTTTGATCTGATCAAAGATTTCAAATACATTATTCCCCAGGGAAGTCCGATGACCGGCATTGGCAATCCTTTCCAAATCGCGTCGCTGTCCAACTGCTTCGTGATCGGCAATAATGGTGCTTCCGATTCGTACGGCGGCATCATGAAGATTGACCAGGAGCAGGTGCAGCTGATGAAAAGACGCGGTGGTGTGGGCCATGACTTGTCGCACATCCGCCCGAAAGGATCGCCTGTAAAAAACTCCGCGCTGACTTCTACGGGCATTGTGCCTTTCATGGAAAGATTTTCCAATTCAACCCGCGAGGTGGCTCAGGACGGTCGCAGAGGCGCGTTAATGCTTTCCGTGGCGATCAGACATCCTGATTCTGAGGATTTTATTAATGCAAAACTGGAACAGGGCAAAGTAACCGGCGCCAATGTTTCTGTGCGAATTGATGATGAATTTATGCGCGCAGTTGAATCCGGGGAAACATACAAGCAGCAATATCCGATCAAAAGCACCACACCTTCGCACATTAAAGACATTGATGCAACCGCATTGTGGAAGAAAATTGTGCATAATGCGTGGCAGTCGGCTGAGCCGGGTATTTTGTTCTGGGACACGATCATTCGCGAGTCTGTCCCCGATTGCTATGCGGATCTGGGTTATGAAACGGTTTCTACCAACCCCTGCGGTGAAATTCCTTTGTGTCCGTATGACTCCTGCCGTTTGCTGGCGATTAATTTGTTTTCCTATGTGGATCAGCCGTTTACAAGCAAGGCAACATTCAATTGGGACCTGTTCAAAAAACACGTCGCTGCCGCCCAGCGCATGATGGACGACATTATCGACCTCGAACTGGAAAAAGTGGACGCGATTTTGCAAAAAATCGATGAAGATCCGGAAGACGAAGAAGTAAAAAGAGTAGAACGCAATCTGTGGCTGAACATTCAAACCAAAGCAAAAGAGGGCAGAAGAACAGGGATCGGCATCACCGCAGAAGGTGATATGCTGGCGGCACTCGGCCTGCGTTACGGAAGCGACGAAGGAACTGAATTCGCCGTTGAAATACATAAGACAGTTGCGCTCGAAGCATACCGCGGATCGGTGCATACTGCCAAAGAAAGGGGAGCTTTTTCTATATTTGATTCAGAGAGAGAAAAAAATAACCCGTTCATCCTCAGGCTCAAAGAGGCTGATGCGCAACTATATTACGAAATGCTGGAATACGGCCGGCGTAATATTGCTATGCTCACCATTGCGCCGACTGGAACGACGAGCTTAATGTCGCAAACGACATCGGGCATTGAGCCGGTTTTTCTGCCTGTTTATAAAAGGAGAAGAAAAGTTAATCCAAATGACAAAGATGTCCGGGTTGATTTCGTGGACGAAGTGGGTGATTCGTGGGAAGAATATGTCGTTTTCCACCACCGTTTCAAGGAATGGATGGAGATCAATGGCTTTGATATCAGCAAAAATTACGCGCAAAAGGAGCTGGATGATCTGGTAAAAAAATCGCCTTACTACAAAGCCACTTCCAATGATGTGGATTATCTCAAAAAGGTAAAAATGCAGGGCGCGATCCAGAAATGGGTCGATCACTCCATCAGCGTGACCATTAACATGCCCAATGACGTGACCGAAGAACTGGTCGGTGAATGTTACATGGAGGCTTGGAAAGCTGGTTGCAAAGGCGTTACAGTTTATCGTGACGGTTCAAGATCCGGCGTTTTGATTGCCAATACGGAGAAAAAAGAGGAAACAGTTTCTGGTAATGTGCCTTTCCCAACCACAAGGCCACAAATTTTGGATGCGGATGTGGTTCGTTTTCAAAACAAAAAAGACAAATGGATCGCATTCGTAGGGTTGATCGATAACCAGCCTTATGAAATTTTCACCGGGTTGGCCGATGATGAAGACGGGATCCTTTTGCCAAGATGGGTAAATGAAGGGGTTATTATCAAAAATCGTGAAGCAGACGGCAGTTCCCGTTATGATTTCCAATACAAAAACACCCGCGGCTACAAAACCACAATCGAAGGGCTTTCGTATAAATTCAATCCGGAATATTGGAACTACGCTAAACTGATTTCCAGCACATTACGCCACGGAATGCAGATCGAAAAAGTCGTTGACCTCATCAGCAGCCTGCAACTGGACGAATCCATCAACACCTGGAAAAACGGCGTAGCCAGAGCTTTGAAGCAATACATCCCAGATGGAACGGAAGCCAAGAAGCAGAAATGCCAGAATTGTAATTCTACGAATTTGCTGTATCAGGAAGGGTGTCTGACTTGCAAGGATTGCGGCTCGTCGAAGTGTGGGTGATGGTTAATGGTTAAATTAAAACTGCCAGTGAGCCTGAGCTCTATTGCCTGTCAGCCTGAGCGGAGTCGAAGGCGCGCTACCCAGGAGTAACGCGCCTTCGACTCCGCTCAGGCTGACAGGCAAATAACCCGACCCAGGCTGACTGACAGGACATTAAGCTGGCTCAGGCTGACAGGCGGCTTATTAATGCGTATCCTCAACAACCCCCAAATAATTAAACGGCGAGATTGCCCTTAGTTCTTCTCTGATCTTCTCGGAAACATCTAATGTTTCAATAAAGCGGGAAATTGAGTCGTGGGTTATCTTTTCATTCGTCCGGGTCAATTCTTTCAGAGCCTCGTAAGGTTTTGGATAACTTTCGCGGCGGAGGATTGTTTGGATGGCTTCTGAAACAACGGCCCAGTTTTCTTCGAGTTCGGATTTCAGGATTTCGCCATTCAGCTCAACTTTGCCTAAACCTTTCAGTAGCGAATTCAATGCGATGGCCAAATGCGCCAGCGGCACGCCAATGTTCCTTAACACCGTTGAATCCGTAAGGTCGCGTTGTAAGCGAGAAACGGGGAGTTTGGCGGCGAAATGTTCGAATAATGCGGTTGCCAGGCCAAGGTTTCCTTCTGAATTTTCGAAATCAATGGGGTTAACCTTGTGCGGCATGGCGGATGATCCTACTTCGCCTGCTTTGATTTTTTGTTTGAAATAACCCATTGAAATGTACGTCCACATATCCCGGTTCAAATCGGTCAGGATTGTGTTCAGTCTTTTCAGGCAGTCGAATGTTGCAGCCAGGTTATCGTAATGTTCAATTTGCGTGGTGTGACGGCTTCTTTTCAGGCCCAACCCTTCCACAAAATGATTGGCAAATGCCATCCAGTCCTGTTTGGGATAAGCTACGTGGTGCGCATTGAAATTTCCGGTTGCCCCGCCAAATTTGGCTGAATGCGGAATTTTATCCAGCATTTCCAGCTGACGTTCAAGCCTTTCCACGAAAACCAGGAATTCTTTTCCTACGCGTGTAGGCGATGCCGGTTGCCCGTGCGTGAAAGCCAGCATCGGCACATTCTTCCATTCGATAGACATTCTTTTCAAAACAAAAAGAACCTGACGGAACAATGGTTTAATCTGACGTTCAAGCGCATCTTTCAGCGAAAGCGGGATCGCCGTGTTGTTGATATCCTGAGATGTAAGTCCGAAATGGATAAATTCCTGGCAGGACTCAATACCCAGTTTCTCGAATTGTTCTTTTATAAAATATTCAACCGCCTTAACGTCGTGGTTGGTAACTTTTTCTATGTCCTTGATATGCAGCGCATCATCCTCACTAAAATCCTCATAAATCTTGCGCAGGGCTGCATAATGTTTCTTGTCAAATTGTGCCAGCTGGGGCAAGGGAAGCTCGCAAAGTGCAATGAAGTATTCGATCTCCACATAAACTCTGTAATAAATTAGGGCATATTCGGAGAAATAAGCTGAAAGCTCGGATACTTGCTTGTAGTAACGGCCGTCAACGGGAGAGATAGCCGTAAGTTGGTTTAATGACATGATTTTCAATACAAAAATTGATTATCAGGCAAAGTTAGTAGAAATCAGCGTCGAAAATTGGTAAAAAATTCAGGAAATATTCTTTTTGGTATTGATGTCAGAATTTATGAAACTATTCGCATATTCGCCGATCCAACCTTATTCCTAACTCATGCAACCTTCGCCCTTTCTTGGAGAATTAATCGGAACAATGATCCTCATTTTATTAGGCAACGGCGTCGTCGCCAATGTTGTTCTCAAACAAACCAAGGGAGAAAATGCCGGGTGGATCGTGATTACCGCGGGCTGGGGATTTGCGGTGATGATCGGTGTGTTTACTGCTAATGCGTTCGGAAGTGCGGCAGCACATTTGAATCCGGCGGTTACCATCGGATTTGCGTTTCTTCGACAGGATTACAGCCTGCTCACCAGTTACATTCCTGCTCAATTAATCGGTGCGTTTTTGGGCGCGGTGCTTGTTTGGCTCCAATATCTGCCGCATTGGAAAGCAACTGATGATCAGGGTTCTAAGCTCGCTTGTTTTGCAACCGGGCCTGCTATCAGGTCATCGGGCTCCAATTTTATCAGTGAATTCATTGCCACCATTGTGCTTATTGTGGGCGTCGTAGCAATTGGCTATGCCGGCACATCGGATCCTGAAAAAGGCGGGATTCCTTCGGGCTTTGCTCCTTACCTGGTTGGAATGCTCGTTTGGAGCATTGGATTGTCGCTGGGCGGCACTACCGGTTATGCCATTAACCCGGTCCGTGATCTGGGGCCGAGGATTGCACATGCCATTTTGCCTATTCCTGATAAAGGCAGCTCCGACTGGTCTTATGGCTGGGTCCCGGTGGCGGGCCCCGTTCTTGGAGCCATCGCCGGTGGCTTGATCCTGCGTTTTTTCTATTTTTAATTACTCCACTTTAATTTTCCCGCCGCCCGAATAGCTGCGATATTCGCCTTGATACATCGCATCCGCCGCCGCCGGGCCCACTGTGAATGTTCCTTTTGAAACAATGCGGACCTGATAATAAAATGTCTTGGCCACATTGTTCGCCGTGGTAAAGAAATGAATGCGGTCATCGCGAATGTCCAAATACTCAGGGCTCGAAGCATTCTTGATCCAGGGCATATCACGCGGCTCGGTAATCCTCGGGTTTTCAATTTCAAAACCGGAAGGAAGCAGATCGGTCACCACAACGTTATCAATCGGAAGGCCGTTTGTGCTGGTCAATGTCAGTTTCACGATCACCAGATCATTTTGTCTGAATGTTTGCACAGGCGTGCCGTCCCGGGTAAGGAATTGTCTGCGAATGCTTAATCCCTGGTCTTCCTCTGCGTAAGCGCCGGTTGCAGACATGCCCTCTGTTTGGGAGAACCAGTATAGGTCGGCCGAGCCTTGGGTTTGGATGGTTACTTGCTGGTTATTAATCCCTTTGGCAACTTTAAGTTCTTTGCCGTTGAATGTTCCCACATTCTTTCCATTAGCCGAAACCGTTGCAGTAACCGTCGAATTCGCCGTCTTTTTAGCTAATTTTCCCAATGCCAAGACCGAGAATGCGGCTTCCTGAGTGTTAAGATAAGCGGCTGACTGAACAGTTTTTGACAATTGGCGAGCGAGAGCCGGTATTTGTACATGATCCGGATCAGACTCAACTAGGGTGTTCAACACCAAAGACATATTTCTTAGCGGAGAAGAATAGCTGTTATCAAAACCTTGCGTGCCGTTTTCAGGGACGTATTTTTTGGGCAAAATAGCGTTGAAGCTTCTGGTGTCACCCGCCATTTGAAATGCTGCTGCGAGCAGATATTTGGAATCCAATGTGAGCAAATGCGGGTTTTGCTTATAATAATTCATAGAAGCCCGGTTCGGCTGACTGTTCAATGCAAGCACGTAAAGGGAATAAATGGCCTCTCTCCTTGCCACCGTTTTACGCGTTTGGGAACCCGACGAAGGCTCATTTCCGTAATTTAAGCCATTTCCAGTGCTTGCAGTGACCACTTCCTTATTGGCCGTATTTCCGGTTTTTGTTTTGAGATAATCCAATGCGCGGCTGAGGGTTTTGGCATTAATTTCAAAGCCTGCTCTTCTGGCCTCTTCGAGGAAATGGGCTGCATAGGCGGTTGCCCACCAGTCCTCCTGTGTTGAACCGGGCCACATCGCCAGGCCACCATTAAAAAGTTGCAGTGATTCCACTTTCCTGATCGCTTGTTGCACGTTGGTCATGGGATTGAAATCGCTGGCGCCACTTTTCACGGTGTAAACCGGCGCTGCCATGGCCTTGGTAAGATCCGCGAAATAAATCTGTGGAAATGCTTTGGAAACAGTCTGTTCCAGGCAACCATAAGGATAGCCAAGCAATACAGAAAGTGCTTTTCCACCCCCCTGCACCAATGGCGACCGGCTCAGAACAAGCTGACTTCTGCTCGTAGATGGAATAAATGTTGAGGCAAGATTAATCAACCCTTGCTTTCCAGCTGCGATCTGACCGGAATTACTCGATTTCAAAAGTGGCGATGCCGGGCGAACCTTAATGTTGGTCTGATTGGTAAAAGTCTCGCCGAATGCTGACACCTTGACTGTAATGTTTGCAAGGCCAATGGATTGCAAAGCTTTCACCGAGAAAATGGCGCGGGCTTCTTTTCCAGGCAGGATCGTCATTTTTTGCGTCAACGGGGATCCTCCGGATGCAAGCGGGCCGCTAAGTTGCACGGACACAGTTGCATTGCCAGCTTTATTTTCGGTGTTACTAATGTTGACGGGAAGCGTTAATTCGTCGCCTGGACTTAAAAACCTTGGTAACCCCGCGCTGATCACCACCGGATCAGCCACTTTGATATTTTTTGTCGCGGAACCGAAAGCATTGTCTTTGTAGGCAACGGCCATAATCCTGAGATCTCCGCTGAATTGCGGCACATTCATATCGAAAGTTACTTCTCCGCTGCCATTAGCCGTTAATATGCCACTCCAGAAGGAAACCAGTTCGGTCCGGCCATTACTTAAAGGATTGATCCTTCTTTCCAGGTCATAACCATCGCCGCCGAAGCTGGACGAGCCGCTAATGGTCAATTCAGGAAATAACTGAGCATATAGATCGTGTGTTGTGACTTCTAGGGCGCATTTTTGATAAAAGTGACCGTGAATGTCAGGCGTTTTAGAATTCTTGATCTGTAAAATTCCTTCATCCACAACGGCCAGCGTAACCTGTGCATTGGGCGAGGTTTTGATCTTAATCTGCTGTTTTGTTTTGGATCTGGATTTTTCAATGGCCGTTATAGCGATTGGCAATTTTCGATCAGGATCCTGAACCAAGATTGGGGTAAATCCGTGCGCTACTGTGAGCGGCATATCTGTGGAATCGAAAGGACGGATCAATGTGGCTGTGATAAAGACATTAGGCAAATGCTCTTCTTTCAACTTCAATGTTAGTTCCGCAGCTTTTTTCTCCGTTTTCAAAATGTGTTGTTCCAGCACATTATTCCGCTCAACTGTCACAAAAAGCTTCCCATCGAATGGTGTTTTGAATAATATCTTGGCCGATTCCCCGACTTTGTAATTATTCTTGTCGGTTTCCATCAGCACACGGCCTTCGTTGCTCACCTCAAATGAAGAATATTGTGTAGAACCATAGCCATACGCATAAAAATGGGCCAGCGTATAATGTTCCGCTCCCGGGCGGCGCACCCGAACTTCGTATTCTCCCGAAACTGTTGGAACATATTGAATGCTGCCTTTTCCTGCTTTAAGGTCCAATGTTGTCGAATACACCGCCTTTTCGCGCTTTTTCGATGTATAGTGCAGCACATCGTATCGTTTCTCAACAACGGTTTGATATTCCAGCCGAACGACTTCCACCTTTGCATTGCTTTTTTGAAGGACACCTTTGCTGTTGACCCCGATGATTTCAACCGGAACCGGCGCATTGGTTCCTACATAGGCATCAGGCAGGCGGATTCCGTAGAATGTAGGCTGGGTAAAGACGTCAAATTTATGAAGGCGATTGACCGGACGGCCATTTTCGTCAAAAACCGTAACGAAAATTTTTCCTTCCAGCACGCCGATGTCTTTCAAACCGGCTGCTATCGGGAAAATTTCTGTGGCTTGTCCCTGCTCGTTGGTAACGCCCTGGCGGCTTTGTTTTTCAAATGTGGTTTCGCCGGGAATGTCAAAGATAAATTCGGGAAAAGCAGCTGCAGAAAATCCTTTCCTTTTGAACTGGGCGTCCATTTGATAGGTGCGGTTGCTGGCAGGCGGGCCAAATAAATTGGTGGCGGTTGCGGTCAATGAAATATTGCTTGCTGACACATATTCCTTTGCGCCGCCGCTCAAATCCACTTTTATCCGGTCCGGCATAAATTCTTCAACGCTTACAGCATGCGAAGCCAGTAAAATCTCATTACCATTATATACTTCCAGCACATATGTTCCGGTAAGCCCGGCCGCATCAATGGGCACTTCAATCTCAACGGCACCTTGTTTGTTTGTATTCTTTCGCCATGTCCGGTATTCTCTTCCATTAGGCGTTACCATGCGTAATTTCAGTGGAATTTCACTTGCGCTATCCCATTTTTTAGTGCGGATAACCGTGTTGAAATGCATGGTTTCGCCCGGTCTGTAAATATCTCTCTGGCCGTAGATAAAGGCTTGTAAGCCAGACACATTATCCCGCAAACCCTCCACTTCAAAACGTGAAGTTTCAACCTGTGTATCTTCCAGAATCAGATAGTTGAAATCCTCTTTCATGTTGGCGGTAAGCATTGCTATTTTGAATCCCGGCGCTTTTTCACTCAGTTTTTCAATGTGTGCAATGCCTTCGCCATTGGTATTTGCGGTGTGTACAGTCTGGTTGTTGGAGCTGATGAGCGTGATTTCTACATCGCTAAGGGGCTCGTTTGTTTTGATGGAATTCGCAAAAATCCAAATTTCGTCTTTACCCTGTTTTGCAATTAATCCAATGTCTGAAATGGAAACGAGCTTGGTTGCACCGAGATAAGCTTCTTCTTTTGAATTCACTGAAACCAGATACACTCCTTTGCGTTGGTTATCGTCTGGCAAAGCCACATTCAATGCTGAAATGCCCTTATTTTTTGGCAGGTTTTCTGTTTCAACGGTTTTGTCAACGATCACATCGCTCAGCTCATTGTCGCGGTCATCGCTGTAATTGAATGAGCCGGTTGGCACCCAATCGTTGCCGGAATAGCCGTATTCATTCCAGCGATTGTTGCGGACGTAACTCAGGATGTTGTTGGCATACAATTTTGAGATCTTAACCTGTACTTTGGGAATGTTCACAATCTGAACGCCCAGGTTTCTGGATCCTTTGGGCGTCATATACAATGCTTTTTTATTGGCAAAATCAATGGATGCAGGCATTTTACCAAAAAACAGGTCCCTAGAAGTTTCGTCTTCGAGGAATGCGCCTAAGATGCCTTTTAATGTTTTGTTGATCTGTAAGTTATAAGTTTCGGTTTCGTTAAATTCACCGCGGACGATAAACCCGTTTTCCGCCGGCTCCGTCTGAACTGTAATTTCGGGATTGAATTTAAAGCCGGTGGCAATGCTTTCTTTATTGAGCTCCTGGGTGGTTATAATGCGTGCAAATCCTGCATTGTTTTCAAAACCAGTTTTAATGTCGACGATTTCAAGGTGAAGCGGTGAGGGTAAGCTGGCGCTTTTCTTAATTGTTTCCTGGCTTGTATAGGCAGTATTTTGAACTTTCAGCCCTTTTTCAATGGCAATGTTCACGGCGATCGGATTGTTGTCGGCCTTTCCGGGATTGGTTATGGCGAGCGTTACAGCTTGCTCGTTTGTTGCGGGCAAGACTTTATAATCCAGCGATTTATCATCCAATGTAACTTTCAGTTTGTCAGCAACATTCTGGCCGCTGACCGGATAATTGAAGATCAGTTTCAATCGCGCTTCCTGCTTGCCACTTTCCTGTGACAATGTCCACCAGCTTTCTGTTTCAACCAGTTGAAGATAAGGCGTATGAAAATCGAGCGGATCTTTTGAAACGGATAATTTTGCCTCTTTATCAACTTTTTCAATCAGCTCGTCAGTAAGTTTTGCGGTATATTTTGTGGCTGCGCCAAAGCCGGCCACAGGTGAGAATACAAGTTCGTTCGGTGCTGACCATTTGAATTTTCCACGCACAGCAGGCTCAAACTGAACATATTGCGTTGAATCCCAGTCATTAAGCTGGCTTTCAGAAACAATGTTTTTATTGAATGTAAAAACCAGGTTTTGCGACTGGCTGATTTCATCTGTGAAGTTGGTCCCTGCTACGCGGATTTCGTTCAGAGAGGAGCAACTGTTCAATAATATTGAAATAAAAAGAGACAAAAAGAATGCAAAAGCAGAAGATTTTCTCATAATCACGAAGGGAGTAAACGTAAGTGATAGCACACGTAAGAAACGAAAAAAGGACGGCCCATTGGAGCCATCCGACGAATATAATTTTCGTAAAAGGCGTACGCCTATATAATTGAGCAAACGGTAAGTTAAATGTTTTTCCGGCTCACATTCAGAACTGTTCCATCACCTCAGCAATGTCTTTAGTGCCTTCGAAATAGGAAAGCAGGCGGGTCAAAATGCCTTCTACAACCGCATCCGGGCAGGAAGCGCCGCATGTGAGCATAATGCGGGCAGGGGTGTGCCGGGGAAGATAATTTTCTGTGACAATTTCTTCTTTGGAATGTAAATTGAAATGGCGGATGAGCTGCTTGTCCAGTATTTTATTCACAGACTCAATGAAATAAGTCGGGAATTTCTGTTCGCAGAGCTCTACCAAATGGGTGGTGTTGGAGCTGTTATAACCTCCTGCAACAATCACCAGATCAGCCTCATGCGTGAGTAATGCGTAGGTCGCGTCCTGGTTATCATTGGTTGCGTAACATAATGTGTCGCGTGTGTTCGCGAAACGATCTTCAACCTGTTCGGGGCGGAGGCTGTAATGTTTGATCATTACATTTTTTAAAAAATCCGCAATGCCTTGTGTGTCAGAGGCCAACATGGTTGTCTGGTTCACAACGCCTATGCGCTGCAAATCTTTTTCCGGATCAAAACCATTGGAATACTGACCTTGAAAATCCTGGAAAAACTGCGTTGTCGGCAATGTGCCTTTCATATATTCCGCAAGACGTTCGGCCTGAGCCATGTTTTCAACCACAACCGTCGGTGCGTTTTCCTTGCTATGCGAGAAGGTGGCGCGTGTTTCTTCGTGATTGGGTTTGCCGTGGACAATGATCGTGTAATTTTTCTCCCCGATCTGCGCCGCGCGGTTCCAGACTTTTTCTACAAATGGGCAGGTTGTATCATAAACATAGGCGTTAATGCCCAGTTCTGTCAGTTTTTGCTGGTTTTCAACAGTTGTTCCAAATGCGGGAACGATCACAATGTCCTCAGGAGTAAGCGCTTCCCACGGAATTAAAGGATTTCCTTTGGTATCCATAATAAACTGCACGCCCCGATCCAGCAGATCACGGTTTACATCCGGGTTATGGATCATTTCACTTAATAGGAAAATCCTTTTATCAGGGTTTTCAGCAATCGCTTTATAGGCAATGTCAATGGCATTTTCAACACCGTAACAAAATCCGAAATGGCGTGCAATAAGGAACTGGACAGGGCCAAAATCCAGCAATGTAGGCGCATAATCACGTTTCAGCTTATCATTTTTACGGCGGAATTCCTTGATCGGCGTAATAATCCTGCTCCGGTAAAAATCAGGAATGTTGAACGTTTTCATTGACTAAAATTGGTAGATTGCAGTTAACAAATTAGGCTATATTATGACCAAAAATCAAAAATATATGCGCCTTTTTTAAGAACAACGGTTGACGCAACATTGTTCGAACGACGTTTCCGGAAAATTTTTTTCCTGTTGATGCAACATGTAGTTTCATCTACTGTCCTTTATACAGAACGTTCAAATATATATTAGCCATTCTGCTTGAAAACACAATTTTACCCTGACCGGCACGTCGAACTGGTGGAGCGTTGTAAACTCGGTGAGCGCAAAGCGCAATATGAGCTTTACAAGTCGTATTCCAAGGCCATGTTCAACATCTGCATGCGGATATTGAATCATTTGGGGGAAGCAGAGGACGCTTTGCAGGAGGCATTTGTAGATGCATTTACCAACCTGCACCAGTTCAGGCAGCAATCAACATTTGGTGCGTGGCTGAAACAGATCGTCGTAAATAAGGCGATCAACCACATGCGGAGCCGGAAGGTGAAATGGGTGGAGATTGAAGAATGGCAGGAAACGATGGAAGACAGCGACCGGAGCGAAAGTTATTTCGGGATGGATGAGTATGAGACGAACCTGGAAGTGGAGCGCGTGCGCAACACAGTCCAGAAGCTGCCGGATGGTTACAGGGTGGTTTTGAGCCTTTATTTATTCGAAGGCTATGATCATGAGGAAATAGGAGAGGTGTTGGGGATCAGCGAAACCACATCGAGGACCCAATATATGCGGGCTAAAAGAAAGCTTACCGAAATGCTTTCCAAATAGTTGTAGCAATAATTTTAAACTTAATCGTTTGAGTTCCATCTAAACATACAAGGATTTGAGAACATTATTTACACATGACAAGTTGATGATTTTATGAAAAATTCTTCTGATAAAAAAGATCGATTGGAGCGGTTTGTGCGAGATAACAGGGATGGATTTGATACTTTCTTACCGCAGGATTCTTTATGGAGCCAAATCGATAGCAAATTACATAGCGAGATTCCGATAGTGCCGGAGCAATCCAAAAAAAAAATTAGGCGATTAAGCAGCCCATATTTTGACTGGCGCATAGCGGCCGGCGTGTTTCTGGCCCTGGGAATCGGGTTTTTAGTTTACCTCAATAATGAATACGGCATAACCCGCGACCCGCGTGTGGCTTTAAAAGTCCCTACCTATGCCCGAGAATTCAATACGTACAATGTTGCAATAGACCAGAAAAGGGAGGAAATCATCAAGCTCGCACGGAATAATCCGGAGCTTTACAAAGATTTTTCTGCTGATCTGGAAAGTCTGGAGGTGAGTTACCAAAACCTGCGTTCCAACTTATCAAATGCTCCCAATCAGGAGGCATTGCTGGAAGCGATGGTCCAGAACTTACAATGGCAGGTTGACCTGCTCAACCAACAATTAGAAATTTTGCAACGCATTAACAAAGTAAAAAATGGAGACGATAAAGAGGAAGACAGCGCACCTGTTATTTAGCATGATGATCATGCTGCCGCAGATGCTGCTGGCAGTAAATCCGGATCCTGAACAGAATGGGCTCGTCGAAAAACGAAGGAATATTGTAAAGGTTTTTGATGTTAAAAACGATGACCAACTTGTGGTCGATAACCAATTTGGTCAGGTAAAAATTAATCTTTGGAATAGGGAAGATATTAAGGTTGAGATCATTGTAACGGCCAATGCGCCTACGGACGGCCGTGCTTCGGAATATCTCGGAGCTGTGAAAATCGACGAAAAGCGATATAAAAATCAAATTGGCTTGACTACGCATATCGACAGAAGCCAGTTTGGCAACAATGGCTGGAACAACAAAAAAGGGGAAAAGAACTTCATTCAGATCGATTATACGGTTTATATGCCAAAGGAAAATGCGCTGATCGTGCGTAACAAGTTCGGCGACACGGACATTCCTTCTTTCCACGCGCCGCTGACCATTGATTCACGCTACGGAAATTTCGTGGCCAATCTTTTGGATAATGCCGAAAATATCATTGATGTGCGTTACGGAAGCGCTAAAATCGGGAGAATGGATGGTGGAAAACTGGAATGCCAGTATTCGAACTTGAAGCTGGATATGGCTAAAAAGGTTTTTATCATCAATAAATTCGGCGAGCTTAACATTGGCGATGTTACCAATCTGGACGCAGACATTGATTATTCGGGTGCAAAAATTGGCACGATGCGCGGCTCGGGGAAAATAAAGCTGAACTACTCAGGCAATTTCAAGATCGATCAGCTAACCAATTCAGCGGAAAACATTGACATTCAGGCATCTTACTCGTCTATTATCTTGCCGGCAGATGCGAACCAGTTCAATGTGACGGTTACTTACGGGAATTTCAGTTATCCTTCTTCCAATGTCAATTTTTCCATGCAGCCGTCGAAGGATGATAAAGCTTATAAACAGAAGCAATATCAGGGGAAAGTGGGCACCGGATCAGGAACCAGGATTACGGTTGTTTCGCGGTTTGGTGATGTAAAGTTGAAGGATTAAGCAGCTTTCAATCAGCTATTTATCTTCAACGACTACATTATACCTGAAATCCAGCGGATCGAAAAGATCGAATAGTTTTTCGATGAATTCGGGATCATTAATATAGAAATTCAGCAGATTATCATAGCGTTCCTGGGCGATTCCGTTCGGGAACAGCTTGTTTTTAAGGCTGATCAGTTGCACAATTTCAGATTCGTGATTGCGCTCTTCGGCCTTGATAATACGTTTTTCCAGATGTTTTAAGGAATTCAGCAAGCGCGTTTGCTCTGCTTTTACCGCGCCGTACATGGTTTGATCCACGGCAGTAGCTTTATCTAAAATCGCCTCAAAAATATCATCAAAGGCATTTTTCTGATCTTCCAAGCTTAGGACATGCTCCGTATTCCGCTCAACGAATGTTTTTTTCAATGCAATCTCATCCAGAAAAAGATCCTTATAGTCGATCTTCAATTTCTGCACCTTTTTGCCTTGTAAATTATTGAGATACAATGCAAAGTTGCGCGGCATCAACATCGGGAAAGGCACATTAAAGTGCTCAAAAACGCCTTTCAGCTGCATCCAGTAAGGCACTTCCGACGGTCCGCCTATATACGCAAGGTTGGGCAAAATCACTTCTTCGTATAATGGCCTGAGCACAACATTCGGACTGAAAAATTCCGGGCTTTTTGTTGCCAGATCCAGGATTTCGGATTTTGTAAATGTAATGTCTGTATTTAAAACCTGAAAATTGTCGCCGTCGCGCGTAATGCGTTCGCGAAGTCCGTCGGCCAGGTAAAAAAGGTTGATTTCTCTTGCGTGAAGCGGCGTGTGGTAACCCAGTGCATTGAGTTTGCCGGTGGTTTCTGTGACCAGTTTTTCCGAGACGGAATCGGTCAGTTCCTCATGAATTACGGGAAGGAAGTGTCGTTTTAGATCTGCATTATCCGCATCAAGCGTAACTAAGCCTTGTTTTCCAAACAATTCGTGCATATAACATCGCACGGCATCAGCCAATGTTGTGTTTTCCAGATATGCTTTGGCAAACAGCAACGGTTTGTCGGGTAATTGCTTGATAATGCTTTCCAGTTCCTTCGGATTCAGGCGGCCAACGGCGCCTTTGTGCTCGCCCGTCCACTTGTGCGTTTGTCCGAACAGATGAAATGTAGCAATTTCCTCAAAATCATGATCTTCCGTAGCCATCCAGTAAATCGGCACGAAGTTATATTCAGGATATGCCTCTTTCAATGCCCTCGCGAGCTTCACTGTCGTTACGATTTTATAAATAATGTAAAGCGGCCCGGTGAAAATGTTCAGCTGGTGGCCGGTTGTAACGGTGAATGTATTTTCCTTTAAAAGGATCGAAAAATCGGGGAGATAGGGAAGTCCTGTATATTGTTTTTCTAAAACATCAACCAGCGTTTTACGCTTTTCGATATCAAAATTCTGCTTGCTAACGATGGCTTCCTTTGCATTTTCCAGGGTCGGATAAATACTGTAAAACGATTCCAATGCCGGTTTTTGATCGAGATAATCAAGAAGTAATGCAGGAAATTGGCCCGTTGTACGAAGATCCAGGGAATGCAGGGTCATGAAAGGTGGCTTTTCAGTAGCTAGTAGAGAATCCAACGTAAATTATTTAGCGATATTTTAATCAAACAAACCGATAGCCTAACGTGAAAATCGACGGCTTTGGTTTCCTAAAAATAGCCGATCCGCCTGAAAAATCTTATTTAAAAAACATATTCGTTTTTAGTGATCAGTTCATCGGCGATTCTGCGGCGGGCTTCTTTGAGATTAACCGGCTCAATTTTCGTGAACCGTTTCAATCCCATCAGCATCACGCGCAGCTCGTCACTTTCTGCAAAACTCGTTATAGCGGCCCTACCGGCATTATTTACCTTCTCCACAGCCCGATGCAGATAAATGATCGCCATATCCTCGTGCAATTTGTTTGCATCCGCCCCCAGCAGATCAATCCGTTTTTCAACGCGCAGCAGAACGGATTCGGCTGCATAAATTTCAATTACCATATCGGCCAGGTTCATGATAATTTCCTGTTCTTCGGAAAGCTTCATCATGAATTTCTGCACCGCGGCCCCGGCAACCATTAATGCTGCTTTTTTGAGGTTTTGAATCACTTTTTTCTCCGCTGAGAAGCGTGTCTCGTCTTCACTAATGCTGAAATCCGGGATAGACATGATTTCTTTTCCAACCGCCATCGCAGGTCCCATCAGGTCGATCTGGCCTTTCATGGCGCGTTTTAAAAGCATATCCACAACGAGTAATCTGTTAATCTCGTTGGTTCCTTCAAAGATCCGGTTAATGCGGCTGTCGCGGTAAGCACGATCCATTGGCGCATCCGCCGAGAAGCCCATTCCGCCATAGATCTGTACACCTTCATCCACCACATAATCAAGCACTTCTGAGCCATGCACTTTCATAATGGCACATTCTATGGCCAGTTCTTCCAGCGCTTTAAGCTTGGATTCAGCGTCCGACATTCCTTTTTCCTGAAAAGTAGAGATCAGGTCATCGATATTTTGGCCAACCCGGTAAGCCGCTGATTCGGTTGCGAACATTTGCGTAGCCATTTCAGCCAGCTTATGCTTAATTGCGCCAAAATTCGCGATTGCAGTTCCAAACTGCTTTCTTTCATTTGCATAGTTAATGGCTTGATGGGTAACTCTTTTCGCGCCGCCCAACGCCGCAGCTGCCAGTTTGATCCGGCCAATATTTAGAATGTTCACTGCGATCTTGAACCCGTTTCCGCGTTCCGACAGCATGTTTTCCACCGGAACCAGGCAATCATTAAAGAAAATCTGCCGCGTATCCGAGCCTTTAATGCCCATTTTATGCTCCGGCGCATTCATAGTGATGCCGCCGAAAGATTTTTCAATGATGAAAGCGCTGAGGTTTTTATCAGCCTGGCCGATTTCTTCAATTTTGGCAAAAACAATAAAAACATCAGCGAAACCGCCGTTTGTGATCCACATTTTCTGGCCGGTAATGGAGTAATGCTGGCCGTCAGAAGTGAGGATCGCCTTGGTCTTGCCGGAGTTGGCATCCGAGCCCGAATCAGGCTCTGTTAAACAATATGCTGCTTTCCATTCGCCCGTTGCGAGCTTGGGAAGATATTTACTTTTTTGTTCGTCGTTACCGTAATAAAGGATAGGCAATGTGCCGATTCCTGTGTGGGCGGAAAGTGCTACTGAAAATGAATTTCCCGCACCCGTGGCTTCCGCAACCAGCATGGAGGTGTTGAAATTCATCCCAAAACCACCATACTCTTCCGGAACCGCGGTTCCTAATAAGCCTAATTCACCGGCCTTATCCATTAACCCCGAAATCAGATCAGGACTTTTGGCATGATCGATTTCATCCAGGATCGGCCAGATTTCCTTGCCGAGAAATTCCCTGCAAGTGTCTGCAATCATACGCTGCTCCTCCGTAAATTCCTCAGGAATAAAAATTTGAGACGAAGATGTTTCTTTGATTAAAAATTCTCCTCCCTTAATAGACGTCTTGTTTGCTTCTGCAACGGCCATATTCGTTAATTTTTATCGATGATTAAGGCTTGAATTAAAGGTATGCTTGCATACTACCTTGTCTTTTACAAATATAAATCATTCGCATACTTATGCAAGCATACCAATGGCAAAATTGAAAGAGAGCCGGGATTTTGAAACTTACTTTTTGAAGATCTTAAACTGTTTTAAAAGCTCACCATTCGCGTGAAGGCGGATAAAGTAGATTCCTGATGAAATGCCCAATTTGGAAAGATCAATGTTCGACAGGTCGTCGGAGACGGTGACAAACTCTTTTGGAAAATCAATTCTTTTCCCCGAAACGGTAATCAGCTCGTAAGAAATGTCATTAGCGACCACATTTGCGGGAAGCTTCACATTAAAAACGCTTTCCACGGGATTCGGGAAAAAGCGCCAGTCTTCCAGGTCTTTCGTAATGTTGATCGAATCTCCAAAGGAAATGCTGAACTGGATCGAGTTGGTTACTATGGCCGAATCCTCCTTTGTTGCCGTAACCGTCAATGTGTACCGACCGATGTAAGGCGCAAATCCGCTGGCATTTTCGTAAAGGGCAAAAGGGAAAATCTTGGTTTGCGATTTTCTGTTGTAAGGACCGGTCAGGTTGAAGTCAACTTTATCGTATTCGAAATTTCCGTGCGCGTAAATGTTTAAGGAAGATGGCAAATCACTGTAAGCGATCACTTCATCACCCGTCAATTTCCTGATCACGCGCTGATCCACTTTACTTCCGCCTTGAACCAATTCAAAACGGAATTTTGGGATTTCAACGATTAATATAAATGGCACCTCCACATAAGCCCCAGCATTGTCATAAGCCCTGATAATGAGCCTGTATTCGCCTTCTGCCGTTGGCGTTCCTGAAAAAGTATTCAGCTGGAAATTGAGCCAGGAAGGGCGGTTTTGTAATGTGATGGAAGATATATAACCGTCGGGGTCACCAAAGATCTCGGTTGGTAAAATGTAGTTAAATGGCATGTTCAACTGTCCATATTTGACTGGTAATGAGCCAGCTGCGTACGGAGGAGCA
Source organism: Dyadobacter sp. CY347 (assembly GCF_021502655.1). Lineage (GTDB taxonomy): Bacteria > Bacteroidota > Bacteroidia > Cytophagales > Spirosomataceae > Dyadobacter. The sequence continues at coordinate 417,298 of NZ_JAKFFT010000008.1, read as the reverse complement.
TTGAGAAACTGCTTTTCAACAACTTTAATTGTGAAATAAGTCTCAACAAACGCATTCAGATCATCATATGCTTTCAGACTAATGCGGAATTCGCCCAGGCTAGGCGGCGTTCCGGTCAGGACGCCATTTGTATATTTTAGCCAGCTTGGGAGTTCGCTTGCCTCTATTTTGGTCACCTCGCCATCTGCATCCTCGAATGCGCCATCGTTAATGGGCAGTGAAAATGGTTCGTTAACAGCAATGGTCTGGTTTGAAAAACTGGCATCAACTGTTGGTGGCTTGTTAGCATTCTCGCGCGTATCCACACGAACAGTCAGAAACGCCTCCGTGACGCCGCCTTCATCATCGATCCCTTTCACCTGGATGCGATAATCTCCAAGCGACGTTGGCCTGCCCCTTAATTGACCATTTTCAAACCTCAGCCATGCCGGCAATGCGCCAACCTCCATTCTTACAACTGTTCCGTCTACGTCAGAAAAAGTATCAATGGGCAGTTTGTAAGCGAAATCTTTGTTGACCGCAATGATCTGCATTGGCACCGGTTTGAACACATATGGTGGATAATTAGACGCATCATCCCAATATTCAGGAGCCAGAAGGTCTTCGTTCAGGCCAATCCAGACAGGTTTTGGGTTATTAGGATCTGCAAAGGCACGTTTTCTCCACTCGTCATAAACGACGTTCATCGGCCCGCTCTTTTCCACTGCTGCCGAAAGTCTGTAACTCACGGAATCCGTGTAAACGATGGGTTTCATGGGCTGGTTAAGCCACGTTTGGGCAGCTTGCCGGAGAAAAGGCTCGGATCTGGCCATTGTGGTTTGAACGGAGGCCACAACAGCCACCATATTTGCACCGTGGGCGAAATTTTCGTTGATCTGTTTTAAATGGGCATTGTTATCAAATACTGTATTGATAAACAGCTCATTGGCAATTATAAAATTAGCAGGCGCCGTACTCTTGATGATATCAACTGACCATCTGTGATCGTGGGTGGCAAGGTCATCATTGATTTTTATCCCATCTGATTTTTCATTCAAACTCCTGAAACCCAGCGTTCCGCGTACACTTGAAATCCTGTCAAACACAGAACCGTAATCAGATACAAACTTTACATTAGGATCAACAGATTTGACAGTCGCGATCATTTGCTCCGTAAAGCGCTTCAAGATAAGATGGCGGTAAATGTACCAGTCCTTGCCGGCACGCTGACGGAATGATTCGGCTGGCTCCCAGGGTGTTGCAGGCGGTAACACCTCTTCGAAATTTTTATGATTAATCCCCCAGAGATAGTTAAGACGTTGTAGTTTTTTATAATGCGAAATCAAAAATTGCCTGAACCCAGTTATCATGGTTCTGGAATAATCATACACTGCGGGGCTTTCCTTACCATTTTCGATCAAACTGCCCGGATATTCCCCTTCCTGCGTTCCTGTGGTGGTTATGGAAACAAATAAAAGCTGTTTGTTGGTTTGCAAATGTCTGTATCGCGTAACGGTTTCTTTAACAAATGCTTGTGCCTTTGCCGCAATCGGATCATTATCAAACCCGAATGAAGTGTCCTGATAGCCGCTGATCACAGGTTTGCCAGTTGAGCTCATATGGCTGTCCGACGGTTCCCAAAAATTCTTGATCCGCGTGCTATGCCTCCCCAGGTGGATGCGCAGTGCCACTTTCATCCCCAGATCCGTAGCCGTTTTTATTTGCAGGTCAAACTTTTCCCAAAGTGGCTGGTCTGTTGGAGAGGTGTAATAGATTTTATCCCAGGGAATAGTGAGGTAAACGGCATTCATTCCGTACGCATGCGCCGACCGGATCAGGTCCAGCTCGGGGCCTTTTTCATCTTTATCCAGCACATTAAGCAGCATCAGGGCAAGATAACGCTGGTTGTCCGCCTCGGTTGTTCCAGGATTGGTCTGGGCATGGAGCGTTTGGAAAGAGATAGTCCAAGCCAAAACCACAAAGAATAGCTTCGTGAGCAATTTAGACCCGTACGTAGAATGATGCATGCTAATAATTTTTATCTATTAATTCGATCCAATTTTTATAACCATTGTCGACATTGAACTGAGAGGCTCTTTCAATGCTTTTCTCACTGCTGGTAGCCGTTTCCCCGCGCATAATCGAGCGGATTCCTTCTACCATTTGTTTTATGCTAATATCCTGAGTGACAATGCCCATGCCTTCTTTTACAAATTCAGAAACACCTCCGGAAGGAAACGAAATAATAGGCTTACCAAGCAGCGCAGCTTCAATCATCACCAAAGGAAAAGGGTCTTGCCTGGATGTGAGTAAAAACCCGTTTCCCATGTTAAGGTAATTATAATAATCTTCTTTCTGCTTTCCGACCAGGTGAATTTTCGTTGCCGATTTCGAATTCCTGCAACGTTGTTCGGTGTAATATACGAGCCCGTCATCAATGCTTGCGCCTACCCATATCAGGTGAACGCGCGGATCGTTAAGTTCTTGTGCAAGATCGGGTAACATATCAAAACCTTTTCTTTCCGACGTCATTCCGGATAGGATCCAGACAAAATCGTCGGCCGGGATGCCCAATGCACGTTTTAATTCTGCTGTCCGCTTTTCATCTTTTTTAACAAGCGTATGATCAATGAAGGAGTAGAGCAATTCCACATGCTTTCCGCCCGCATCTTTGATTGCATCGCAGGTGGTTTGCGAGCAGCCGATGAGCAGTCCGGAATAATCGATAATGCTTTTAAAATCCGGGGCGCTTAAATAGGTGTAGGTCAAAGGCATTTCGTGAAAATGCGTGATCACCGGAATTGAAAATTCCTTCGCAACCAAAACCGTTTCAGGCATCATCATCGTATTTACATACCAAAAATCAGCCTTGAAATCTTTTGCAAGCTTTCGGAGATATTTTAATGTTGGATGGATACCAAGATGAAAAGATATCTTTTCAACGATATTAAAAGTCTTGGGCGCTATAAAAACCGGAATGTCGGCGGGAAATTCTTTTAATAATTCACCATTTGCAAAACTTACGATGCCAATATCGAAGCGGCTTCTGTCAATTTTCTTCACGATATAAAGCAGCATCATTTCTGATCCCGTCCGCGTTGCATAAGGAGTAAAGAAGAGGATCTTTTTCTTAACGTTGTTCATGTACAGCTGTTAGCAGATCAATATTTTCTTCGGGCTTAATTTTGTACAAGCCTTTTCTTAAAAAAAGTGTTTTCCAGAAGTATTTAAGGATAACCCTGGTTTTACGCACATATATATGTTGGGTGCGCAACTCGCTGAATGGGTTTCCATGCTTGCGCAGGTTCAATGCCATTTTCCAAATATAAATAACCGGGATCATCAATAGATAATGGACGATGAGCAGTAAATACTGGAAGGTCCCATATTGTTTCCTTACCCACAGGAAGTTGGAAATCTGCATTTGCGTGCTGAAACGGTTGATCCAGGAAATATTCGTGCGGCGGAACGGGTTGTTATTTTCGAGATGAATAAATTTGCAGTCTTTGAAATAGCAAAGCTTTCCCAATTTCCCGAGCCGCCCCGACCATTCCACATCCTCGCCATACATAAAGAAATCTTCACTGAACCCGCCTGTTTTTTCAAATCCTTCCCTGCGAAGAAAAATGAAAGCGCCTACAAGCCAGTCATACTGGTCCGGATCGGCATATTGGGGATCAGGGTAAAACTTTTTTACCACCTTATCTACGACATTGCTGATCGGAAGGATGAAAAATGTCCGCCGAAACTCATTAAAACTTTGGTAGAAGGGCATTGGGCTGCCGTCGGCATAATATTGGAGCGCGCCGCAAGCGATAATGTCTGTGCGCACATTCAGGCGTTCGAAGAAGCGGTGGATGACATTGTCGGTGATTAATGTATCTGCATTCAGCAGCAGGAAATATTTTCCTTTCGCCACCGCCATTCCCCTGTTGTTCGCAATCCCAAAACCGTCGTTCGACGGCGAATCAATCCATGTAATTTCCGGAAATGACTTTCTGACTAGTTTACCACCACCGTTTTCCGGATCATTATCAACAACAATAATTTCAAAAGAAATGCCTGAAGTAAACTTATAAATAGAGTCTAAACAATTGATTATGAGCTGAGGCGTCCGGTAATTGATAATGATAATGGATACATCCATGCAAAGGTGTGTATGTTTTGGGGCAAAAATAAAGAATCTCCGCCGAAGATGGTTCATTCTTCAACGGAGACCGTAAAATAAGTTCTGCAGTTATCGAACGGTTTTTAGTTTAATCTTTCAAAAATTCCTGCAACGCCCTGTCCGCCGCCAACGCAAGCGGTTACCATGCCATATTTTTGATTTCTGCGTTCCATTTCATTAAATAACTGCACCGAAAGCCGCGCACCTGTTGAGCCTAACGCATGTCCTAGAGCAATGGCGCCGCCGTTCGGGTTCACGATGTCCGGGTTAATATCGAGTTCCTGAATCACCGCCAGCGACTGCGCTGCGAATGCTTCATTCAGTTCAATTTGCTCTATATCATTGAGTTTCAAACCTGCTTGTTTCAATGCAATAGGAATTGCAGCCACAGGCCCGATGCCCATCACGCGCGGGTCAACGCCAGCGGTGGCGTAGGAAAGCATTTTGGCGATCGGTTTTAAATTTAATTCCTCCACCATTTTTTCCGACATCACCATGACAAATGCTGCTCCGTCAGATGTTTGCGACGAATTTCCTGCCGTTACCGTTCCGCCGGCTGCAAAAACGGGTTTGAGTTTATTGAGTGCTTCTAATGTTGTATCCGCTCGTGGTCCTTCATCCTGCTTTACAACAATTTCTTTCGTTTTCTTTTTGCCAGAAGCTGCGTCAAAATAGGTTTCTGTAACAGTTACCGGCACAATTCCATCCGCAAAATATCCTTCCTTTTGTGCTCTTAATGCTTTCTGGTGTGAGCTGAAAGCAAATTCATCCTGCTTTTCGCGGCTGATGTTGTAATCTTTCGCAACCTGCTCGGCCGTCAAACCCATACTTAAATAATAGTCAGGATTGGTATGCGCAATTTCGTAGTTCAATGCTGTTTTCCAGCCCATTGTCGGCACAAGTGACATGGATTCCGTTCCGCCCGCAATAATGCAATCGGCCATTCCGGCGTGAATTTTGGCAGATGCCATCGCAATGGCTTCCACGCCGCTGCCACAATAGCGGTTGATCGTAATGCCCGAAACGTTCTTTGGTAATGCAAGCAAAGCGACATAGCGGCCCATTTGCATGCCCTGTTCCGCCTCAGGAACCGCATTTCCGACAATGACGTCATCTACACGTGCAGGATCCAGATTCGGGATTTTTTCAAGCAGATATTTGATAACAGTTGCTCCGAGGTCATCAGGACGGGTAAAACGGAAACCTCCCCGCGACGCTTTTCCAACCGCACTGCGGTAACCGGCAACTATGTATGCATTCATAATGTCTGATTTTAATTTAAAGCAATCACAGGCATTTAAAGAATAGTATGCCTGCATACCATTGGTAAAAATAGCAATTAATCATAAAACAACAAACCACCGGAATTTGTTTTCCGGTGGTTTGCAATTACCTAGTCTTACTGATGGAATCATTAATATTTTTATGAATAAATCCGATGTTCTTCGTGTGTTTTATGCCTTTTGGCGCCGTCCGGCATTACGATCCAAAGAACAATGTAAAAGAGGATGATCGGAAATGTGACTGGAATGAAAACGCCCAAAACGAAAAGGACCCTGACAATCGTTACATCTATGTCCAGATAATCGGCGATCCCGGATGCTACGCCACCTATAACTTTACTGCTTGTATTGCGGAATAATCTGTTGTTGTTCATGGCTATGTCTGTTTATTTTTCTTTGATGATTTAAAGGTACTATGTATTGCATAGTAGTTGAAAAAATTTGGTATAAACGGTTCTATCGTCTGAGAATGGGCGCTTGATTTGTTTGAGCAAACGGTAAAAAAACATTAGAGTTACATTAGGATTCTTCTGATTGATATACAATACTATTTGCAATGAATTACCTTTGAGTTTGAAAATGATAGCTTTGCTGACAATCTGACACGATTATACGGACGGGCTCAATTATTTTTCTGTAAATGATCGGTTAAAAACATATACTAAAATCATGTTTAAAATATTTTCAAAGCTGTTTGGCACAAAATCAGAACGGGATTTAAAAGAACTGACTCCCTACGTTGATAAAGTCAATGCCGAATACGCACTCCTGACTTCCCTAACCAATGACGACCTGCGGGCTCAATCGGAAGGCCTGAAACAACATATAGCAGACAACCTGAAATCCATCGATGATCAGATTGCAGCTTTAAGACAACAGGCTGCTGATGAACCTAATGTCGATAGTAAAGAAGCGATCTTTAAGAAAATTGATGCGCTGGACCTGGACCGGAATAAAGAATTGGAGAAAATTCTTTTGGATATTCTGCCGAAAGCTTTTGCCATCGTCAAGGAAACGGCCCGTCGCTTTAAAGAGAATGAAAAACTGGAAGTAACTGCTTCCTTTTTCGACAGGGAAGTCGCTTCCAAAAAGTCACATGTTGTTATCGAAGGCGACAAGGCATATTGGAATACAACCTGGGATGTAATTGGCCAGCCTATTAAATGGAACATGCTGCATTATGATGTGCAGCTGATCGGTGGTGTGGTTTTGCACCAGGGTAAAATCGCTGAAATGGCGACCGGGGAAGGTAAAACACTTGTTGCAACACTTCCTGCATTCCTTAATGCACTAGCCGGAAATGGCGTTCACATTGTAACTGTGAATGATTACCTGGCGAAACGTGATGCGGAATGGAATGCGCCCCTTTTTGAATTCCATGGTATGAGCGTCGATTGCATCGACCGCCACCAGCCTAATACCATTGCGCGCCGCAATGCATATAAAGCGTCATTAACTTACGGAACCAACAACGAGTTTGGTTTCGACTATCTGCGTGACAACATGTCACGTACGCCGGAAGAACTGGTTCAGCGCAAGCACCACTTCGCGATGGTCGATGAGGTCGATTCCGTTTTGATTGATGATGCGCGTACGCCGTTGATTATTAGCGGACCAGTCCCAAGAGGTGACGAGCAGGAATATCTGGAATTGAAACCCCGCGTTTCACGCATAGTTGAGGCTCAGAAAAAGCTGGCAATGGATTTCCTTACCGACGCCAGAAAGAAAATTGCAGCCGGGGACAAAAAAGAAGGAGCATTATCCTTGTTCCGTGCGCACCGCGGAATGCCAAAATACAAGCCTTTGATCAAATATCTGAGTGAGTCGGGTATTAAGGCATTAATGCAGGAATCGGAATCAATATATCTGGCTGAAAACCAGAAATTGATGCCTGTGGCTGATGAGCCGCTTTACTTCACCATTGACGAGCGTCATAACAGCATTGAATTAACAGAAAAAGGAATTGACTTCCTCACCGGCGAATCGGAAGAGACTAACTTCTTTATTCTGCCTGACATTGCGGTTGATCTGGATGCGATTGAAAAAGATGCATCATTGAATGAGCAGGAACGTATTATCAGAAAAGAAGCATTAATCCGCGACTATTCTGTAAAAACAGCCCGTATCCACACGGTTAACCAGCTTTTGAAAGCATTTACATTGTTTGAAAAAGATGTGGAATACGTGATCATGGACGGAAAGGTGAAGATCGTCGATGAGCAAACGGGTCGTATCATGGATGGCCGTCGTTATTCCGACGGTTTGCACCAGGCAATTGAAGCGAAGGAAAATGTGCGCGTTGAAGATGCAACGCAAACTTATGCGACGGTTACCCTTCAAAATTATTTCCGTATGTATCACAAGCTGGCCGGTATGACCGGAACAGCGGAGACAGAAGCGGGAGAATTCTGGGAAATCTATAAACTGGATGTTGTTTCAATCCCTACCAATGTAAATGCGGTTCGGAAAGATCATGAAGATAAAGTGTATCGTTCGGTTCGTGAAAAATACAATGCGGTAACGGACGAAATTGTAGAGCTTGTGGAAGCCGGAAGGCCGGTTTTGGTGGGTACAACTTCGGTTGAAAACTCCGAGATCATCAGCCGGATGCTTACATTAAGAAAAATCCAACATCAGGTTTTGAACGCCAAGCAACACCAGCGTGAGGCAGAAGTGGTAACGGAAGCCGGTAAGCCGGGAACTGTGACCATTGCAACCAACATGGCTGGTCGTGGTACGGACATTAAACTAACGCCGGAATCGAAACAAGCGGGCGGACTTGCGATCATTGGTACGGAGCGTCACGAAAGCCGTCGTGTAGACAGGCAGCTGCGCGGTCGTTCCGGTCGCCAGGGTGACCCGGGTTCATCGCAATTCTTTGTTTCATTGGAAGATAACCTGATGCGTCTGTTCGGTTCCGATCGTATGGCGAAGGTGATGGACAGAATGGGATTGGAAGAAGGCGAGGTGATCCAGAGTGGAATGATCACCAAATCCATCGAACGTGCGCAGAAAAAGGTTGAGGAAAACAACTTTGGCATGCGGAAGCGTCTTTTGGAATATGATGATGTGATGAACTATCAGCGTGATGCGATTTATACGCGTCGTCGCAATGCATTGTTCGGAGAGCGTCTGGCTGTTGACATTGCCAATACATTATATGATGTGTGCGATGAGCTGGTAAGCACAGCAAATTCTTATGCAGAGCTTGAACTGGCAGTGATCACAACATTGGGTATGGAAGTGCCTTACAGCGAGTCGGAATACGGTTCGATGCGGCCCGCCGATCGCTCGCAGAAACTTTATGATGCGGCTGAAAAGCAATATCAGGAAAAAAATGCAGCGATAGCAGGAAAAGCACTGCCTGTTTTAAGCTCGATCAATGCAGAACGCGGTGCAACCATTTCCGAGATCATGATTCCTTTCAGCGACGGAATCCGTCAGACTGGCGTTGTTGTAGGCTTGAAAAAGGCTATTGAGAACGAAGGAAAAGAGATCACGAACGAAATGGAAAAAGCCATCGTGCTTTCGCTGATCGACCAGGAGTGGAAAGAGCATTTGCGTGAAATGGACGATTTGAAACAATCTGTTCAGAATGCTGTGTTTGAGCAAAAAGATCCGCTACTGATCTATAAATTTGAATCAGTTGAGCTGTTCAAGCGCTTCCTGAGCAAGGTGAATTTTGATATGATCTCCTTCCTGATGAAGGCAGATATTCCTCAGGAAGAGGAAGTTCCGGCAACTGCGGTGCAACAAACCGTGCGTCGCCCGGCTCCGGCCCCCGCATTGCATACCAACCGTGAAGAAGACTTTGACGCTGAACTCGACGGAGGCCCGAACGAGTACGCTCGCAACATGGAGTCCACGACGAAAGCGCAGCCTGTTCGCACCATTAAAATTGCCGATAGGAACCAGAAAGTGTCTGTTCAGTATCGCGACGGTCGGATTTTGCGTGATGTGAAATTCAAAAAAGTGGAGCAGGAAGTGAAAAACGGAGACTGTGTAGTGATCGAATAATCGGTCGCAATGCATTAATAAATTGTAAAGCCCTGCCCGTCTGAATGGATTGGCAGGGCTTTTGATTGAAAGGAAATCAGTATTTATACGATATTTGTATTTTACAGCAAGTCATTAACGAAACATAACCCTGCATGAGACTGCACAAAGAAGGTTACACCATCATGGCCGTTACAGCCATCATATTGATACTGATAAACTTAGGCATACATTACCTCCTTCCGGATGGCTACTGGATCCCGAGATTGGTGTTAATTGGCAGTGTGATCGTTTTCTTCCTCGTTGTTCAGTTTTTTCGCGTGCCAAAGCGCGTGGTGCATAAAAGTGACCGCCAGGTTATCGCTCCGTGCGATGGAAAGGTGGTGGTGATTGAAGAAGTTGTTGAAAGTGAGTATTTCCAAGGTCCAAGGAGACAAATCAGCATTTTCATGTCTCCCCTTAATGTACATATCAACTGGAACCCGATCAGCGGGGTGATCCAGTATTTTAAATATCATCCCGGACTTTATCTGGTTGCCTGGCATCCCAAATCCAGCACCGCTAATGAGCGCACAACAGTCGTTATCAAGACGATTGAAGGCATTGAAATCCTTTTCCGCCAAATTGCAGGCGCAGCCGCCCGCCGCATACGCTGGTATGTGAAGGAAGGCGATCAGGTTGAGCAAAGCACCGAAATGGGCTTTATCAAGTTTGGCTCACGCGTGGACATTTATCTTCCACTGGATGCAGAGATTAAGGTTAATTTGCAGGATAAAACAGTGGGCAGCGTAACTGTACTGGCTGAATTAAAAAATACGCCAGCTTAAAATCTGCTGTATAAATCCGGGAACTGCACTGGGATAAACCACGGCCATAAATACAAATCCGAAAATCGCGCCAACCATGTGTGCGCTATGGTTCACATAGCTCGTGCCACGCTTGGATTCGTAAAACGAATATCCTAAAAAGAGCAAACCGAAGATAAATCCGGGCATACAGATAAAGAAATACAGACAAACCTGCATTAACGGAGAATAAAGAATTGCGGCGAAGAGCACAGCCGAAACGCCTCCGGAAGCGCCCAGGGAATTGTATTTAGAGTTATTCCTATGTTTTAAAAATGTGGGAATATCAGAAACAATGATCCCGACAATGTAAAGGAACAGGAAATAGATCGTTCCGCTCGGTCCGAAAAGCATGGCAAAAAGCCGCTCAATTCCTTCTCCTACAAACCACAAACTGAGCATATTGAAGATCAAGTGCCCGAAATCGGCGTGAACAAAACCGGATGTTACAAAACGGTAATATTCATTGCGCTGCGTGACTTTGTAGGGATTCAGGATCAGTTTTTCCATTAAACTGTAATTGTTTAATGCATAATAACTGATGCCGGACGTGATAATGACGAGTATGAGGGTTATTGACATGTTCTGTTTTGAATGTTTAATAGCTGTTATTTTTCTCGCTCCACCAGCTGCTCAGCAAATTGCAGCAAGGGTTGTTTTCTGTCTTCATCTATTTTCAGCGCGTGCAGACTGGAAAGCCCTTTGGTAAAATATTCCTGAATTTTCTGCTCCGTAAATGCGCGGATGCCTAGTTTTTCATAAATGGCCGTTACGCCAGCCACTTTTTCCTGCTTATCAAAACTTTCCAGACCAATCCATTTATCCAGTTCGGTTTTGGCATCGTGGTCTGCTTTGGACAATGCTTCAATCAGTAAGAATGTCTTTTTATTTGAAATAATGTCTCCGCCAACCTGCTTACCAAACTTGTCAGGATCGCCATAAACGTCCAGCAGATCATCTTTCAGCTGGAAACCAATTCCCATATTTTCGCCCGCAGCATACAGAAGCTGAATGGACTCTTCATCGGCCCCACCAATAATGCCGCCCAGTTCCAATGCAAAACCCAGCAAAACCGACGTTTTCAGGCGGATCATGCCCAGGTATTCCTCTTCGGTAACGTCCCAGCGCGTTTCAAAATTCATATCCAGCTGCTGTCCTTCGCAAACTTCGGCAGCTGTTTTATTAAATCTTTCCAAAACACGGCGCAGCTTTTCAGCGGGAATGTCCAGCAGCAGGTCATATGCGCGGATCAGCATTACATCCCCGGACAAGATAGCAGTGTTCGAATTCCATTTTTCATGGACCGTGGGCTTGCCTCTTCGCAGCGGGGCCTGGTCCATAATGTCGTCGTGCATTAATGTGAAATTGTGAAAAACCTCCACCGCCATGGCTGGTTTAACGGCATTTTCCCAATCATCGGAATATATGGAAGCGGCAAGCAATGTTAGTAACGGACGGAAACGTTTCCCGCCAAGCGACATAATATAGCGGATAGGCTCGTAAAGCTCAATGGGATGTTCGCCGTAAGATTGTTTCTCAAATTCAATTTGCAGCGTCTGCAGTAATTGTTCGGGTTTAATCATTCGCAGAGTAAAAAAAGTCCGTTCAGATAAATCTGACGGGTAAAATAGTAACGTCGTGATTTGATCAGATATGTATGCAAAGTAGGGAAAATTAATAACTTTGAGATTCCGCCCATCATATATTAATTCATTCAGCATGCCCTTTCACCAGTATTTCAACGGAGAAATCCTTCCTATCGACAGTCCGATTTTTAAAACCAATGATCTAGGATTGCTCCGTGGTTTTGGGCTTTTTGACTATTTCAGGACCTATAATGGTATTCCCTTCCGTTGGGACGATTACTGGCAGCGGTTTGAGAATTCAGCAAGATTATTGAAACTAACATTGCCAATCACGCAACAGGAAACGGAGAAAGTGCTGGCCGATCTGCATGCATTATCGGGCGAGCAGGAAGTTGCTTTTCGTTTTGTATTGACCGGCGGTTATGCGCCGGACAGCGTAAATGTTGTGCAGCCTAATTTTTTAATAAGGACCGAAGCATTGCCGCAGGATAACCCTGCCGGGCGTTTGAAAGGCATTAAGGTATTGCCTTATGACTATGTACGCGACTTACCGGAAGTGAAAACCACGAATTACGTGCACATGGTTTTGATGGCCGACGAACTGAGGCGCCAGCAAGCGGCCGATCTGCTTTTCCATAAAGAAGGCGAAATCAGCGAGCTGACGCGGAGCAACATTTTCATTTTCCAGGGCGATAAGCTCATCACTTCGGATCGCAACATTCTCAAAGGCATTACAAGAAAGGTGGTTATGGAGCTTGCCAAGCCGCATTTTGAAGTGGAGATCAGGCCGGTTTTGTATAAAGAGGTGATTTTGGCGGACGAAGTTTTCACCACCAGCACGACCAAATGGGTAATGCCTGTTGTTCAAATCGGCGATCTGCCTGTCGGCAATGGAGAGGCAGGAAAACGGACGCTTTTTTTGCAGCAGTTATTCGAAAAAATGGTTGCAGACTGGGGCAAATAAGATTGATTTTTGGCAAATAAAAAAAAGTGACGAGCCAGATGCTCGCCACTTTTCGATTCTCGTAATCAGCAAAATTTATTTAGGCGCATTCGGTGAATCCTTGTTTACAATGGGCCAAACGCCCGGTCTTGGAACGCTGACGCCCTTGGTCATGCCTCTTTTCATTTCATCCGGCCCGAAATAGTAAAGCGGCCATCCCTTATACGTAAGTTGTTTCTTGCCAAAAACATCAATGGTCGAAAACAATGCTTTATCCACACCGGATGGAATGCCCTTGATCTCGTCTGCACCATAAATAGGCCAGGTTTTGTCTTTTTCAGGGTCATTAGTCGTCCAGTTGTTGATTCCCGACGAGTCACGGGCAAACGCATATAATGTTCTTCCCATGTCGTCTACAAAAAACTGTGTTTCACCCGTTCCTTCGGTCAGATCGGGCTTGTAAGACTTGCCATCCAGGCCCACAAGCTGCGTATTGGCAAGCATAATGGTGTAATCCGTCTTGGCGACAAACCATATTCCACCTACATTCTCACCATTCGCTTCACCGGCCGCTGCATCATTTTTATAATAATACAAAGGCCATCCTTTATAAGTGGTTTGTGGTTTGCCGTCAGCACGGGTAATGTTTGCAAAATCGCCTGCTGTCAGTCCGCCGTCGATTTTGAGCTTGCTAATGTCTGCAATGGCGAAAACAGGCCAGGTAACTTCACAATTGCCTGAACAAGTGGACGTTCCTGCTGCATCTTTTGTAAAAAAATACAATGTTTTGCCATCCTTATCAGTCAAGATTTTTCCTAATGTGGAGTTGTCTTTTAGCTGAATGTCGTTGGTAACCGCCGGGATCGGATCAGTGTCCGGGTCATCGTCCGAGCAGGCTATGACGAGGGACATAAGGAATCCCAGGGCAAATACTGTGCGGGAAAGGTTGAAGATTTTCATCGGATTCAAATTTTTATTGTTAGAGATGAATTGGTTTGTCGTGAATACGAGCAAAGCCTTCCGATGGTTGCGCAACAAAAAAAGCATAACCATTGGCTATGCTTTCGTAATGCGCTGTCAGATTTTCAGCTCCAACCCTGGGCCGTGATCGGCACGCGGCTGTCACCTTTGGTATGAAGCACGATTTCTTCTTTATCAGCCGTAATGTAGCCTATGAAGCTAATTTTGGGATTATTTTTGATCAAATCATAAGACGCTTGCGGAACGGTGAAAAGTAATTCATAATCTTCGCCACCATTCATCGCCGCAGTGATCGGTCCAATGTTCAGCTCCGAAGCCGCCAGGTAAGTTTGTTCGTCAATCGGAATCCTTTCTTCAAAAACCACCGCACCCACGCCCGATTGCGCACATATGTGAAGCAGATCCGAAGCCAGTCCGTCCGAAACGTCGATCATGGAAGTGGGCAGCACGCCAGCTTCCGCCAGCTCGTAAATCACATCCATACGCGCCTCCGGCCGAAGCTGGCGCTGGATCACGTAATCTTTTCCTTCCAGTTCGGGCTGCATATCAGGATTAGCCAGGAAAACCTGCTTTTCTCTTTCAAGCAGTTGCAAACCCAGATAAGCGCCGCCCAAATCGCCTGTAACGCAAAGCAGGTCATTGGGTTTCGCCGTGTTTCTGTAAGTGATTTTATCTTTCTTAACCTTCCCAAAAACGCTTACGGAAATCAGCAAGCCAGATCTTGACGATGAAGTGTCGCCCCCAACGAGGTCCACATTGAAATCGGCACAGGCCACTTTCATTCCTTCATACAATTCATCTATTGCTTCCAGTGAAAACCGGTTGCTTAATGCCAGATTCACAGTCACTTGTCTGGGAATGCCATTCATGGCAGCAATGTCCGAAACATTCACCGAGATGGCTTTGTAACCCAAATGTTTCAAAGGAAAAAAGGTCAGGTCAAAATGCACGCCTTCGAGCAGCAGATCGGATGATAGCAAGCCATATTCTTCGCCCGTGTCAATCACCGCAGCGTCGTCACCAATTCCTCTTATCGTATCCGGCAATGTCGTTTTTATTCCGCTGTTTATTCTTTTTATAAGCCCGAACTCACCCAGGCTGCTTATTTCAGTTCTTGTTTCCATGGTGCAAAATTAGCTAAAAAAAGCGAAGCCACTTCCTGGTAGAAATGGCTTCGCTATATGATGGTTTATCTCAAAAGCATTTTGAAAATGCCAATGGAGAAGATTATGGATTGCTTAATGTGTATTCGTTGATCGTTCCGCCTGTTTTTGGGCTGGTTTTCAATCTTGTCAAAACCAATCTGGCATCGTCCAGGGATGTGATTGTAAATTCAACGGTCCCGCCGCTTCCGGTTGGTTGTGGAGTCAACTCTTTAAGGATCAGCTTGGAATCACCGTCCAGTTCCCAGCTCCCGCTGAATGTGCTGCCGTCGAACTCCGTGTAGGAAACTGTTTTTGTGCCGGATGCATCATTCAATGTCAGCCTGAAAGCCGAGTAAGCCGGAACAGCATTGGTGGATCCTCCTCTGGTGTAAACAACCGTTGCCCCGTGCTTCACAGATTCTGCCGTCCACGCCTTCGCAATGCGTTCTGATACGGGTTTTACTTTTTTCTTACATCCGGTTGCAATCAGGGTAAGTGCCAGTATTGTACACCAAATTAAAGAGTAACTTTTTTTCATATTTCTGGTTCTTGGATTTTCTGTAACAGAACGCCAAGTTCTTACATTTTAGTCTTATTATCAAAATATTCACTCAAGATCATTTTTAATTTCGAACCGAAAATCCGTAATCGCTAAATTGCGGGCTAAATGGCAGTAATGAAAGAATATACAAAAGCGCAGCTCGCGCTCAGAAACGGGCAGGACCGGGAGGAAATCTGGTGCGCATATAAAGGCATTATCTATGATGTAGGATCATCCAGACTTTGGCGAAACGGGCATCATTATGAACATTGGGCAGGCCAGGACCTTACCAAAGAGCTGGGCGACGCGCCGCACACCGAAAAAGTTTTCGAGCGTTTCAGTGCCATCGGAAAATTGCAGTCACAGGAAAAATAATACATGCAGCATTCATATTTAATCGCCGATAGCGGCTCCACAAAGACAGACTGGGTCCTAAAAAACGCGGAAGGAGAGCATGCGTTCCAATCGGCCGGAATCAATCCGTTTTACCAAACCGCTGAGGAAATCATTCCGGTTCTGGAAAAGGAAGTAGTTCCCAATCTGATCGGAACGGTTGATAAAATCTACTTTTTCGGGGCAGGTTGTGCGGACGAAAAGACTGGCAAGCCGGTTTTTGATGCATTAACTAAATGTATTTCTTCTGCCAGCACGATTGAGGTTGCTTCGGATATGCTGGGTGCTGCGCGTGGGTTGTGCGGGCATGAGCCGGGTTTGGCTTGTATTTTGGGAACGGGTGCGAATAATGCTTATTATGACGGTGCAAACATTGTGCGTTCTATTGGATCGCTGGGTTTCTGGCTGGGTGACGAGGGGAGCGGATCTTATTTAGGGAAAACTTTGGTTGTTTACTTTTTGCAAAATGAGCTGCCGGAACATTTATATGTAAAGTTTGCCGCTCAGTTTCCAGAGGTCAACAGGCTATCTGTTTTAGATAAAGCTTACAAAAAACCCTATCCTAACCGCTATTTCGCCTCTTTTTCAAATTTTATAGCAGAAAACAAAGCAGATCCTTTTCTCGAAAACCTGGTATGGAGCGCTTTTGCCATTTTTGCAAAAAAATACATTTGTAAACACCCGGAAGCCCAAACCGTCCCTATTCATTTTACAGGATCAGTTGCCTATTACTATCAGGATATCTTAAAAAATGTGCTCGAAACCCTGAAATTGAAGCCCGGACGCATTCTGCGCTCACCGCTGGAAGGACTTTTGCAGTATTATTCATGATGTGTCCACAATAAACAAAGCAACGAACGTTAATCCTGCGCAATGTCACGACGTACCATTCAGTCCCTCACCGTTTTTTCTGCCCTGCTCATCATAGGTGTGGTGATTACGCAGATCTATTGGGTGAAGCAGGCGCTGGATCTCAGGCACAGGGAATTTAACCAAAACGCGCACGTTGCCTTGCAGGATGTAGCCACCAAACTCGCGAAAGTGAATGGTGTGATGCAGAGCGTCAATCCTGTGGAGCAGTTATCGCCTCAATATTTTCTGGTGAATACCAATGCAACCACGCAGCCGGATCTGCTGGAAAATTTTATCAAAGACAGCTTTCAAAAAAATAACCTGATCACCGATTTCGAGGTTGGGATTTACGATTGCACGACCAACCGGATGCGCTACGGCATGTCGCTGAGCACCAAAAACAATGATAAGATCCCGACGCCCACTTCCAACTGGATCAAGACAGATAAATATCCTTACTATTTCGGTGTGCGGTTTCCTGAGCAGGACACGTATTTTGCGGGCACCATTGATGGGGCGATCTGGTCGTCTATTCTGGTTTTAGTCGCCGTTTCCTTTTTTGCCTATGCGCTTTTTGTGATTTTGAGACAAAAACAATTGTCGGAAGTGCAGCGTGATTTTGTCAATAATATGACCCATGAGTTGCAAACGCCTATTTCAACCATTCGCATTGCGGCGGATGTTTTGAATTCTGATAACATTGCAAACCAGCCCATCCGCCATAAGCGCTATGTTCAAATTGTACAGGACGAGATTTTACGGTTGCAGGGACAAGTGGAAATGGTGCTTTCGATGGCCAAAGCGGAACGGAATGCATTGACATTACAGAAGGAAGTCATGCGCGCGGAGGATATTATCGAATCGGTTTTGCTGCCATTTGAGAATAAAATTACATTCCTGAACCGTGCCGGAAACACTTTGATCGAAGCAGACCCATTTCACTTCAGGTGCATGATCAATAACCTGATTGACAATGCATTAAAATATTCCAACGAAACGCCCGATGTAAGGATAGAGACTTATAATAAAGGTAAATGCCTGGTTATAGCGGTTCAGGATCACGGGATTGGCATTGCGCCGGAATATCGCAAGAAGATTTTTAACCAGTTTTTCCGCATTCCCTATGGCGATGTGCATAATGCGAAAGGATTTGGCATAGGCCTGAGTTACGTGAAACAGATCGTCCGGTCACATAGCTGGAAGCTGGATCTGGAAAGCGAGCTTGGGAAAGGGAGCACATTTAAAATATCAATTCCTCAGAAACAAGCCTAAATGAAAAAACGAATATTATACGTCGAGGACGATCCGAACCTGGCATTTGCGACGAAAGATAATCTGGAAGAGTATGATTATGACGTAGTTCATGCGCCGGACGGCATTAAAGCACTGGAATATTTTGGGAAGGACCATTTCGATATCTGCGTGCTGGACATTATGCTGCCTAAAATGGACGGATTCACCCTGGCAGAGAAAATCAGAAATTCCGACAGCCAAGTCCCCATCCTTTTTCTGACCGCCCGCGCTTTGCAGGAAGACAAGATCAAAGGCCTCAGACTCGGCGCCGATGATTACATTACCAAACCATTCAGCATTGAAGAGCTCAAATTGCGCATTGACGTGTTCCTGCGCCGCAGCAAATCCGAGCAGCCGCTGGCAACCAAAGCCGATTCGAGCAAGGTTGGAAAATACACTTTCGACTTTCAGAAATTAACATTAGGCATCAACGGAAGCAGTCAAAACCTGACATTCCGGGAGGCGGAAGTGCTGAAATATCTGGCAGAAAGACCTGATCAGGTAATTCGCCGGGATGAGCTTTTAAAGGCGATCTGGGGCGATGATGATTATTTTATGGGTCGAAGCCTGGATGTTTTTATTTCCAGGTTAAGGAAGTATTTATCGGCCGATCCGGACATTAAAATTGATAATATTCACGGCGTAGGGTTCAGAATGAGGTGGTAAGCCGGTTTTTTTCAAAATTTGTTTTACAGAAGTTTGTTCAAAAAAAATTAATTACGCATCTTTGCACCCTCATTTGGAAAAAAAGTAAGGTTATGGCTAAGGTTTGTCAAATTACAGGTAAAAGAACTCGCGTTGGAAATAACGTTTCTCACGCTAACAATAAAACGAAGCGTAAATTCTTCCCGAATTTGCAAAAGAAACGTTTCTTCCTTCCTTCGACAGGAGAGTGGGTTACGTTGAAAGTAGCTACTTCTGCTCTTCGTACTATCAATAAGAATGGTATCGAAGCAACGATTCAAAAAGCATACGACAAAGGAACGCTTACGTTCTAAAAATATTTACGAGTTTTAAAAAGGACTTCTCCTATCCGGGAAGTCCTTTTTTCATGCGCCGTGCGCTCCACTCATCATAATCGCAGGAATGGCTGGTTCTGAAAGCATTTTTCTCTCACTAGGCTCGAATCTGGGCGACAGGCAGGCTGTGCTTGCATCCGCGAGAGAACAAATTGCAAAAAGAGTTGGACCGATAACCAGCGAATCTTCGATCTACGAAACAGAACCCTGGGGCCTGGTCGATCAGCCTGCATTCCTGAACCAGGTAATCCGCGTGGAAACGGAACTTGCTCCCGAAGAAGTTTTAAGGTTCATCCTGGACATTGAGCACGAGCTCGGCCGCCTGCGTTACGAGCGCTGGGGAGCCCGCGTGATCGACATTGATCTGCTGTATTACAATGCATTGGTGCTGGACACCGCCCGGCTCACATTACCCCACCCACGCCTCCAAGATCGCCTTTTCAACCTGATTCCGCTCAATGAAATTGCCCCTGAATTTTTAAATCCTCTCCTGAATAAAACTTCGCTTGAATTGCTCGAAATGTGCAGCGACAATGGTGTTGTATCAAAATTTTCATAAAAAAATACTATTTCTATTTGGGCCTCCGGTTTCTAAGTTTTGGCCACTTATTCTCTTTTTTGGCAAGTTCATCACTTTTTTCTGTTATATGAAGTTGATTTACACGTGCTTTACCAGCTCCTAGCATGAAGCTCATAAAAACTTTTGAAGTATTTACAGAGGGTATACGTCTCTATGGTTGTCATCAGAATAGGAAAAGTTCAATAATGAAATTAAAGCCCATGAAAAACAAAGTACTCATTCCATTTATTCTCTTCTTCTTCTTTTGTGTCAGCGCATTTGCGCAAAACCGGCAAACGGTCAGCGGTTATGTGAAAGACCAGTCAAATGGTGAAGGGCTGATCGGGGTTTCCGTTTACGTTCGCGAAGCGGAAACCGGCGTCGTAACGAACCCTTACGGATTTTATTCCCTGACCTTGCCTGCGGGAAATTACACGCTGGTGTTTTCCTATATAGGATATCAGAAAGTAGAAAAGACGGTCAATTTGGATGCAGACAAAACCGTCAGCATTGAAATGTCCGATGAAAGCACCGATTTGCAGGAAGTCACAATCTCAACTCAAAAGGAAGACGAGAATGTGAAGAGCATTGAAATGTCTGTGAATAAGGTGGAAATGAAGACCATCCGAAAAATGCCTGCATTACTAGGCGAAGTGGATCTGATCCGCAGCATTCAATTGCTGCCTGGGGTTACTTCCGTTGGTGAAGGCGCGTCGGGTTTTAATGTTCGTGGCGGGGATATATCTCAAAATCTCGTGCTCCTGGATGAAGCGCCGGTCTACAATTCGTCTCACTTATTTGGTTTTTTCTCCGTTTTCAATCCTGATGCGGTGAAGGATGTAAAGTTGATCAAAGGCGGGATTCCTTCGCTTTATGGCGGCCGGATCTCCTCCATTCTGGATGTCAGGATGAAAGAAGGGAATGCTAAAAAACGGGAGATTAATGGCGGGATCGGGACTATTTTTTCAAGATTGACTTATGAGCAGCCATTTGCAAAAGGAAAAGGCTCATTCATTGTTGCCGGTCGCCGGTCTTACATTGATGTTTTGGCAAAACCATTTTTAAATTCAGACCTGAAAGATTCCAAGTTCTATTTCTACGATCTGACGGCCAAGGTGAATTATAAAATTGGTGACAAAGACACATTCTTTGCATCGGGTTATTTTGGGAAAGATGTTTTCGGCGGAGGTGATTTTGGTTTTGGCTGGGGCAATGCCACGGCAACGGCGCGCTGGAACCACGTTTTTTCGAATAAGTTATTCATGAACCTAACTGGCTATTACAGCAATTACGATTACAATTTGGGTCAAAACCAAAACAAACCGGACGCAAAAGACAAGTTTGACTGGAAATCAAAGATCATCAGCACGAGCATTAAGCCCGACTTTACATTTTATATTACACCAAACAACCAGCTGACATTCGGAGGACAATACATTTACTACGACACGCGTCCTGGAAAAGCCATTGCCGTTTCGGAAGGAGAAAACACGGACATTAGCCTGGAACCGCGTTATGCTGATGAATCTGCATTATATATAGGGAACGAGCAGAAGCTGGGGGATAAAATTTCGCTTCAATATGGTGTGCGTTATTCTTATTTCAGGAGCTTAGGCCCGGGCACTGAGTATGATTATCTGGAAGTTGACAAAGGACAGCGCAAGTATCCAATGTTCCCTGGCAAAACTTACAAAAAAGGAGACGTGATCAAAAGTTACGGAAACTGGGAGCCCAGGGCGTCATTGAACATTGGTATAACCTCGGATGCATCTATTAAAGCCAGTTACAACCGCACAGCGCAGTATTTACACTTACTATCCAATACAGCCGCAAGTTCGCCGCTGGATGTATGGACGCTGAGCTCGATGAACATTGCGCCTGAAAAGGCTGACCAGGTTGCATTAGGCTGGTTCCAGAATTTCAAAAATAATACGTACGAAGCTTCTGTGGAGGTGTATTACAAGAAGCTGTATAACCAGATCGATTACGTCCCAGGGTCGGAATTGCTGTTGAATGAGTTTGTGGCCGGCGACCTGCTTTTTGGAAAAGGCCGAGCATACGGCGCTGAGTTTTATTTGAAAAAGAACAAAGGAAGGTTAACCGGCTGGATCAGCTATACATTATCAAGGACCGAAAGGCTTGTGGAAACCATCAACAACAGCGACTGGTTCCCGGCAAGATTTGATAAACCGCACAATTTCACGTCCGTTGCGATTTATGAAATGGGCAAGAGATTGTCTCTTTCGGCGAACTTCACCATTACATCCGGCACACCGGCAACATTCCCTACGAACCGCTACGAGTGGGGCGGCTGGCCGATCGGCAATAATTATGATGGCGCAAGAAATAACAACCGCATTCCGGCTTACCATCGTCTGGATCTGGCTGCTACGCTGAAATCCAAAAGGAAATTGTTCAAAGTGGGCCAGGGCGAATATGTGTTCTCCGTCTATAATGTATACAATCGCCGCAATCCGTTCTCGGTGTACACCCGCGCTAATGAAGATACGCCGCTCAGGACGGAGGCCGTTCGTTACTCTGTGATTGGTAATTTTATACCCGCCATTACTTACAATTTCAAGTTCTAAAAAAGAGATCAAATCCATCACATTGATGAAAATTGTTGCCATGAAAAGATTCTCAAAAATTTCAAATATGAAGCATTTAGGGTTATTAGCATTGTTTTTCGCCATGTTTGTTGCAATGACAGGCTGCGAAGACGTGATCGACCTGGAAACAGAAACCGGCCCTGACCAGCTTGTTGTGGACGGCTGGATCACCAATGAAGGCGGCCCGCAGACGATCAAACTTTCCTGGTCGGCGAGTTATTTCAACAATGGTCCTGCGCGACCGGTTTTAGGAGCGGAAGTAACGGTTACGGATGATAAAGGCAAGGTTTATAAATTCGAAGACCTGGCTGGAAATGGTCAGTATGTATGGGGGAAAACCAATGCGGATACATTGGGTCGGGTAGGAAGAACCTATAATTTAAAAATCGTAAACGAAACCAACACTTATACCGCATCCAGCGAGCTGAAACGCGTTCCGCAGGTAGATTCCATTGTTTATCGTAAAGAAAAGTTACCATTTGAGCCGGATAAGGGGCCGAAAGAAGGCTATGTAGCCCAATTTTACGCACGGGATTTTGTGGGTGAAGGGGACACTTACTGGATCAAACCGCTCATCAACGGAAAACCGAAAGTTGAAAAAGCAGTGACTATTTCTATTGCATACGACGCTGCATTCGGATCAGGCGCTCCTTCTGACGGGCTGATATTTATCCTTCCGATTCGTGAATCAATTACAACGGACTCGCTTTATTCAGCGGGTGCATCTGTCGGTGTCGAATTACACAGCATCACAAACGAAACCTTTGAATATCTGAAACAAATCCGTGAGCAAGCCGCAAACGGCGGACTTTTTGCGGTGCCGATCTCGAACATTAAATCCAATGTTGTCAATGCGGACCCCAAAGGCCCTAAGGCGCTGGGTTTGTTTGGCACATCTGCGGTAAGCCGGAAAGAAACCATTATTGATCCTGAAAAGGCACGTCCGGACGAAGACTAATCTTTGCAAAAACCCTATTGAATCCACTGGTAAGCGTATTTACCAGTGGATTTTTGTTTATATTTCATTTTTTAAAACAATGTCATGAAACGGAATATACTGATCCTCCTCGTCCTTTTTTCAATGCCAGTCCTTGCTCAAAAGCGTGCCCGGGAACTCGGCATCAAGATCGGCGTATTACCAACAGGCCCGCTCAATGCGATTACGGATGTGGGCGGCGTAAAGGTGGGGCAGGTCACCTTGCGTGAAGGCGCTGACGTCCGTACGGGAGTGACGGCGATCATTCCGCACGATGGGAATATATTTCAGGCGAAAGTGCCCGCGGCGATCTACATCGGAAACGGTTTTGGGAAATTAACCGGTTATTCCCAGGTTGAGGAGCTTGGCAGCATTGAAACGCCAATCCTCTTAACCAATACATTAAGCGTCCCCACCGTTGCCGACGCGATCATTGACTGGACATTGGGCCAGCAGGGAAACGAAAATGTCCGATCCCTGAATCCCGTTGTTGGAGACACCAATGATGGTTTTCTGAACGATATCCGCGGGCGTCACGTGCGTAAGGAGCATGTGCTCAATGCATTGGCGCAGGCGCAAAACGGCCCTGTTGCAGAAGGCAATGTAGGCGCAGGAACAGGAACCGTCTGTTTCAATTTTAAAGGCGGCATAGGAACGGCTTCCCGAAAACTTCCAGCCAATCTTGGCGGCTACACAGTGGGTGTGTTAGTACAAACGAATTTCGGCGGGGTGCTGAAAGTGAACGGCGTTCCGGTGGGAGAGGAGCTGGGGAAATTCGCATTTAAAGAATCACTGGATAAAACTTCCGATGGTTCGTGCATGATCGTGATGGCTACGGATGCGCCTTTGGATGCCAGAAACCTGAAACGACTTGCCAAGCGGGCAATCATGGGCATGGCACAGACCGGCGGGATTGCTTCCAATGGCAGCGGAGATTACGTCATTGTCTTTTCTACGGCTAATCGCATGCTTCACGAAATCCCGGAACGTACTTTTGGCGCAACTTATCTTCATAATGATGCCATCAGCCCGCTATTCCTGGCGGTTATTGAGTCCACGGAGGAAGCCATTATCAATTCGCTCGTGATGGCGCAGACTATGGAAGGAACCCAGGGTCATAAAGTGGAAGAACTCCCAAAAGAGCAGCTTCTTGACATCATGAGAAAATATGGAAGGTTGAAATAAAAACTTCACAAATTGTGCTGTTTACTGTTCAGGCATTATACCCGATTTGCATAGTAATTGTACGCAATTGTCCTTCGTAAAAAGCAACGTATATACTAATTAGTCAGTGTAAACCACTAAGGTTTTACCTTTAATTTTCAGGATCGGTAACTAATGTTATTGACTGATAGTGAGAATCATATAGATTTACGCTTTTCGTAAAATCAAGTAGTCTTACCCGTTTCATTCTGTACTTTCACGTATTGACTGTGAAAGCGCGGAAAGCTTACCTTTGAACAGTACTTTTTCATCCACATCCCGAACAAAACCATGGAACATTCCACTACACATGCATGCTTGGTGCATCCGCATCCACTCGAGTGCGAGGCAGTTGCTGAATGGTTGAGGAGAAGGTCTTACATTGAGTTGGTGGGGAAATGCACAAGCCTGGAAAATTTCAGCCAGCTGCCTTATTTGAAGGACATTGATATCGCAGTTGTATTCGATCATCACGCTGAAAAAACATCGGACCAGATTTTAAAACTCCGCAAAATTTACCCTCATCTGAAATTCCTGCTGCTTGCACAAAGCCCAACCGGCGATTCTGTGAGGGAAGTTGTACGCTCCGGCGTCTCGGGATACATTGTGTTTGGCGCAGAACTCGACGAATGGGAAAGGGCTATCAGGGCGGTTTCCGAAGGCAAAGTTTATTACGGTCAGGAGGTCATGCTCAAACTGGCCGAAAGCTCACCCGAAAGCCTGATACAAGATCCGGCGCCTACCGCACGCGACTTTTTGAGTAAAAGAGAGGTCGAGATCCTCCGGCTGGTGGCTAGCGAATATTCCACCAATAAGATAGCTAATGAGCTATGTATCAGTGACAAAACAGTGGAGACACACCGCAGGAACCTCTTCCAGAAATTAGGTGTGAAAAATTCCGTTGGGCTAACCAAGATCGCAGTTAGAATGGGTGTGGTCTAGTTACAGGCCCGTCATGGGAAACCCTTAATTTCGCCCAAAAAACCCTTAAAAAAATCAGGGTAAAAACCAGGAAAAATCAGGGTATCTGCTTATTGAAATAGCGCTTCCGGCGAGTCAACTTTGTCTAAGTATTTCAATTATGGAACTGACAAAGCGCGAAAAGGAAATTCTGGATCTTATCATGGATGAACTCAGCTCCAAAGAGATCGCGGATAAACTTCATGTAAGCATTTCAACGGTCGAATCGTACCGGCGGAGTTTGTTCAGGAAGTTTGGGGTGAAATCGGTGATAGGCCTTGTCAGGGCAGCAATGAAAATGTAGCATTTACCAGTAACATTATAAAGGCATGGCAGATAACCGGCACCTGGCAGTCAATTGGGTGGATGGGATGAAAATCTCACGACAACATTTTGTTGAAACAGACAACTACCACGCTGATCAGTTTCGCCGGGCGCAGGCCAATGCTCAAACTGCCTTGAATTACGGATTGCTGCTTCCGGCAAATAACAATGAGTCGCTGGAAATGCAGATACTGGGTGATGCAAGCTTGCAGATCAGGATTAAGATAGAACAATGTAATGCCATTGCACCCGATGGAACGCCATTGGAAGTAAAGCCGTCGGACGATTTAAAACTGGAAACATCATTAACGCAGGTCATCGAACAATACAGATTACCCGTAGCACAAAATCAGCTTTTTTACATTGTTATCAGCAGTAATTTATTTGAAAGACAGCCTGTAGGCAATCCTGTTGAAAACGAAATCCCTGTAAGGCACCCACACACTACGCCCACGTCACAGATCAGTCTGGTTCCCGCGGATCTTATTCATATGGACCAATGGGGCGGACCAAGTCTGGTCGTTGGAAAAATAGAATATAACAATTCGGAATTGCGCGTTTTGCACGATTTTATCCCGGCTTGCAAGGCTGTAAAAAGCCACAAAGCATTGCGTGAATGGTACAACCGGTTTGGCGGATATTTGAATGATATTGAAATGTATTCGTTTCGTATCATACAGAAAATCAAGGTCAAAAGCCAGAAAAGCACATTGTCGGACAGCGTTCAGGCGCTGGTAGAAAGGCTGGTCAATGTGTTCGCAACAACCAATATCCATTACCAAAGACTGGTTCCGTACCAGCCGCCGGTGCAGATGGTTGTCGCGCTGATCCAGGCAGTCCAGAGCATCAGAACATCATTGGAATGTTTGACAGACAGGGAAAAAGAGGAGTTACTGGGTTACCTGGGCGAATGGGCGGACGATTCGCCGGGGAGTTTGGAAAAGCAGATCCTGGCAGTGATCCAGGTCCCTTATAACCACAATGAAATTTTGCCGTGCCTTAAAACAATGGATGCGTTTTTCAGCATGTGGTCAGCATTATTCCTGAAACTAAGCCAGCTCGAATTCATAGGCAAGCGCAAAGGACAGCAAGTATTTATCATAGAAAGCCCCGTCCACGAACCACCCGTGCAGCCCGAAAAGACTAAGTCGCGGTGGAGCCCATTGTAAACCAAGCAAACGAAATTTAAAATGGAGCCTGTTAATCAAAATCAGCGAAAATCGGCGATAGGAAGGTTCGTTGGCATGTATGCACTATCACTCACTTTCCCCATCGCGGCAGTTTTCCTGCTCATGCGCGTCCCCGATTCTGTCGCAGAAAGCGAAGCAAAACGTTACAAACAGATTGTCGACGAACAGTCTGCCATGTTGGTGGATACAGACACATTGAGCCTGATTTCAAGAAAGCTTATCCAGCTCGACGGCCTGTACAGCAGCGCATCGGACGAAATGGCAAAGGCCACGGCGAGAACCCAATTGGTTGACATAGAAAGCCGTATCAATTCAATCATGAGCCATTTCAATACATTAGCAGGATCAGCGGCCCACGAACAGAATAAACGACTTTCCACCGGCATCGCAAAGCTGACGGAAGCATTGGTAACCTATCGCCAGACAATCAGCGAGCTCCGCAGGACATTGGATAGCAAAGGAATTGACGTCCAGGTGGTGAACGATCTGCGAAATCAGATCAATATGAAAGATCTCGAAATAAAAAGCATGGAACGCCAGCTTCTCGCAGGTGGCGGCGGTGGCGGCGGTGGAGGAGGAGGTGGTGCAGATCCGGCTGCCAAAGAATTGCAGACCAAATTGGCCCTAATGCAACGCGATCTGGATAATTGCAAAGCATCAAAATCAGGCGGCGGTGGCGGCGGGGACGTTACTGCAATTCAAAAGCAACTGGATGAATGTCTCGCCGCGAAAGGCGGCACCGGGGTCACTTACCGGGAATGGTTGCGCTATTCGGAGGCAGAGGGATATTACCAGCTTCTGACGCAGGGAAATCTCCGGAAAAATGATCGGAAAGTCTATTACGATCAGGCCAAGCAGATTTTTGATGGCTTGCAGCTTTCAACTTCCAATAAGGATATGAAGGCAAAAGCAACGGAACGGTTAATGGGGCTGCAAAAGAACCAGCCGTAAAAATACCGGTGCATTTCCGGCACAGATTGGCAGCAGAGAATTCATTTTTTAAAAATCGTTTCAATGCAAACCGAAGCACTCAAATACGCAATCACCGTCGCACAATCACTTGCGAGAGAATACCGGCAGGAACCTTTCGGCCCCGCCCACTTGATGATGGGGCTGCTGCACAATGATGTTGGCCTGGCTTCGGAGCTGGTTATGGCGGGCAAGGACATTGGTTACCTGCGCGATTGGACCGAAGTAAGGTTAGAGGAAAGTCCGAAATCGATCAAAGTGCCGGAAACGCCGCAAGCGGATCATCTGGCTGCATCCAGCCTGGAACTGGCGGAACTGATTGCATTACAGCTCAACAGGGATACTGATCCGTTGTGCGCATTGGCCGCTTTGCTGAAACCCGGAGTGGGATTCTCATCGGACCAGTTGAAATCTCTGCCTATTTCTCAAAAAGAAGTCCTGGCATTAAGTCAGTCCGGGATTAGCCAGCAAAAATCGGAAGAAAAGCCAGAGAATGGAATTGCTGCCAAGCCTTCCGTTCAAAACAAGGGAACAAGCAATCTTGAAAAATATACTTCTGACAAAACGCAGCGGGCCGCGGATGGAAAAACAGATTCGGTCATCGGCAGGGATAGGGAAATCCGGCAAATGGCTGAGATCCTTGGGCGAAGAAGCAAGCCGAATGTTATTTTAATCGGCGAGCCGGGCGTAGGGAAATCAGCATTGGTAGAGGGTTTTGCCAAATTGATTTCAGACAAAAATGTTCCTCAGTTACTTCAAAAAGCCAAATTACTCGAACTCGACACAGGCGCACTGGTGGCAGGCGCATCTTACAAAGGCGAAATTGAAGAACGTTTGAAAGGGATATTGAATGAAATAAAAGCATTTGATAAAGCCATTTTATTCATTGATGAAATCCACGTGCTTTTGGATCCGAAAGGCTCCGTGGGTGCAGGTGTGGCACAACTCCTGAAACCCGAACTAGCCAGAGGTGACTTGACATTAATAGGCGCGACAACGCCCGAAGAATACCGGAAATACATTGAAAAGGACGAAGCATTTTCACGGAGATTTGAAATCCTGAATGTAGAAGAACCGGATGAGGCAACCGCAACGCGGATGATCGAATACATTTTACCCGTGTACGAAGCGCATCACGGACTCAAAGTTGCCGCCGGAACAGCCTGGGAAGCCGTAAAGCTTTCGAAAAGATATATGAAGGAACGCCGGTTGCCGGACGTCGCATTGGATCTGCTGGACCGCACTATGGCGACCATGCGGTTAATGGATGAAGTTTCAGAAAATGAGCTTGTTAAATTGCAAACGGATCTGGACGCATTGCTATCCATCGACGAGGCCGAGCGCGTTCATGAGCTGAAATGGTTCGCCAGGCAGTTACCAAACAGGTTAAGCCCGTTGCTCATTGGAAAAGTGGATGAAAACGGTGAATCCGAACTGGAAACGGCGGAAGGTATTCATAATCACCTGAGCAACAAGCTCGCTTCCTTACAACAATTGGCTTCCCAACATTCCGATTCGGTTGGTAAGCACGACATTGCAGCAATTATTTCGCATAAAACAGGCATTCCATTAGGCAAACTGCAAAGCTCCGAACGCGATAAGTTATTAGGCATTGATGAAGTGTTAAAAAAGCGGGTTGTAGGCCAGGATCAGGCAGTGAAAGCATTGAGCGAAGCTATTCTTGAATCGCGTTCGGGATTAATTAAAGCCGGACAGCCCATCGGTTCTTTCTTTCTGCTCGGGCCTACAGGAACCGGAAAGACAGAGATCGCAAAAGCGCTGGCCGATTTCCTTTTCAATGACGAATCTTTTCTGATCCGGTTTGATATGTCGGAATTTAAAGAGGAACATTCAGCCGCGTTGCTTTACGGCGCGCCTCCGGGATATGTGGGTTATGAAGAAGGAGGTTTGTTAGTGAATAAAATCAGGCAGAAACCTTACTCGGTTGTGTTGTTTGATGAAATTGAAAAGGCACATCCATCCGTATTTGACCTTTTTTTACAAATACTGGATGAAGGAAAGCTCCACGACAGGTTGGGCAAAGAAGGTGATTTCTCCAATGCAGTAATTTTGTTCACTTCCAATATCGGGCAGGAGCATATTGTCCAGGAATTTAACAAAGGCGGCATTCCAAAATCGTCGGACCTGATGGAAATCATGGCCAAATATTTCCGCCCCGAATTCCTGGCCAGGTTAACTGAGATCGTCCCGTTTGCCCCGATTGCGGAGGATAATGTGGTCAAGATCTTCGACATCCATTTGCGTAGTCTGACTGATCTGATGGAAAAGCAGGGAATCACATTACAGCTCACGCCCGAAGCCAGAAAACACATTGCTATGCAGGGTTTTACGCCCCGATATGGCGTTCGGCCGCTCAAAGGCGTGATCCGGAACCTGTTACGAAGGCCCATCAGCCGCATGATTGTTTCCGGGGAGGTCGAGAAGGGTTCTGTTATCGAATTAAGTTTGAATGATGCCGGTGAGATCCAATGGAACACCTCCAAAAGCATTTCTATTAGCCATGAACAAGAAAAATTGTCTGTTTCCTAAATTTTTAATTTATGCAACTTCACTTATTTAAAACGGCGAGGAAGTGGGATTCCTGCTTGCTACCCATTGATGACAACACATTAGGGCTTATCCTCCAATTTAGGGTTAGGCTGGTAAGGATCGAGCCGGGATCAAGGTTTTTTATGGGCAGCACTTATGCGCTGGGGGATGGTTTTGTGATGGATGAAGGCCGTCGTTTTACCCTCGCTTCATGGAATAACCGTGAATGGGAGGCTTACCAGAGAGAATTCGTCAGAGTTGTTCAAAGACACTGGAGTGACAAGTTTGTCCTGATCCCGAATAAACCCTGGTATTCACCAAGGCCAGGAGCGCCGCTTACGGCAGCTAAGATAAACTGTGGACTATCCATTGAGTTGGTACTAAGCGATGGCAATGCGCACCAGACTTACCGCATTATCCATCCCACGCAGCCATTCCGGTCATTTGCGGACCCGGAAGGCCGTTCAGGCCTATTTACGCACACGGATGTGGAGCCGGAATGGAACACAAGTATGACAAGAATGGGCCGCGAAACGCATAGCGTCAGTTTTTACCAAATAGCGGTCAACCATGAGTTCGGGCATACACTGGGCCTGGCGCATGTAAACGGCGTGGGAAATAGCGACTGGAATTACGGGGTTACCTTGGAGCAGAGAGAAAACCAATTGGGCCTGGGCAGCAGGCTCACGAGCACACACGCACGGCCCTGGATCAACCGTTTGAAATCACATTTGATTCCAAGAACGCATGCCGATTCAACCGTCCACTTCACCGGAACTGTTGACAGTCTTCAATTAATAGAATACTGGGATAACGACTGGCAGCCACCAGAGCCCACACCAGCCAGAACATAGCTTATGCTTGCCTCGCATTCCGAATTACAAAGAGATCAAAAGATGAAAAGGATAAGAGTTTTTCTAATGGCCGGGATTATGCTGCTGTTGCATGCATGTAACCTGTTTGCGCCGGTTGATCCGCTGACGCCTTCCGTTTCGGAAGTAAGTGTGATCAGGGCGTCCACATCCGGGGCGACGGTAAGCGGGAGTTTGCAAGCATTGAGTTTCGAAAATGATCGCCAGGAGAAAAAGAGTGGGAAAATAGTCGAGTATGGCTTTGTTTATGGAACCAGCAATGAGCCGGTTATTGAAGGTGGAACATTGGTAAAAGTAGGAGAAGATAACCCGCCAATGCCCTTCCAGTTCGAAAGAGACATTACCGGCTTAACCGTCTTAACCACGTATTTCATTCGGGTGTATGCCAAAAATGAGGGCGGCGGCGTGGGTTACGGACCTGTTGCTACATTCAAAACCGACAGATATGTTTTTGCAGATCTGAGCATTGCCGGAAAGGTGACAAACAGCACCAAAACATCAGCAGACGCATCGGTTAGCATATTATCGCTCGGAAATGCTTTAATTTCATCATTCGGCGTTTGCTTTTCGTCCACCAACAAAGTTCCAACCACACAAGACACCAAAGCACAGGCAAGCGGAAGGGCGGCCGTAGGCAATTTTACAGTGCCTCTCACCGGATTATCCACAGGAACAACCTACTACGCAAGAGCATACGCGCTGACGCTGGGGGGAAATGTTTATAGCGATGAAGTTTTAACATTCAATCTGGGAGAGCAGCCGGTTTATACGGCGAAGAAGAAATTCATCATGTATTATTCCAATCCATACGATCTGGATACGGGTGAACTGGTGTCCCAACAAGGCTCCGAAGATATGACCTGGTATCCTTACGATGGAAAAGCAGGGATCTATCCCAAAAACGGGGCCAAGTTCGCTGTTTTAGGAAAAGTAAATTTTGATGATGTGCCCTATGCGCAGATTGCAAAAGCGCAGTCGACACTCACAGCGGATATGATCAGCGGGAGCTATACGCCCACCAAAGCAGATCCCAATTTACTTCCAACCGGAACAGTAGTCATCTTCCAAACCAACCAAGGGCGGCTAGGGAAAATGCTGGTAGAAGCGCATGGGGAAGAACGAACGCCCAACGGCGGGGGCAATATGGAAATTACCATCCTGACATTTGACAAATAGCTGCGTATACACATTATCGTAAGGTTAATTAACTAAGGGTAAGCCTTAAATTATGAACAAGCACATTGGGATTATTCTAGTCACTTTACTGGCCGCATCGCTGCATTCATGCAGCATGTTTACGAGCGTGGACCCGCTTCCGCCCGCCATTTCGGAACTGACCATTGTGGAAGTTAAGCGCACAGAAATTACTGTTAGTGGCATAATAGGAAATCCGGATGCCAAAAATTCAAGACAAGAGAAAAAAAGCGGACCGATCATTGAGTACGGACTGGTTTACGGCACAACGCCCAATCTTGATATAACCAAAAACACGGTGCTGAAATTGGATTCGATGCCTACCGTTTCCCTTGTAACGATCACCAACCAGCGAATAGGCGGCTTATCGGGCAATACGGATTACTATATCGCCCTGTATGCCCGTAATGAAGGCGGCGGTTTGGCTTATGGCGAAACCGTAAACTTCAAAACAGCCACGCAGGGTGCAATAAAGGTTGATATAAAATCTTCGTCAAACCCTATCAATTCCGCATTTTGGTATGACCTGGACGAAGGCAAAATAACAGAAGCAAACGGCTCTGCCGCAGACGTCACGATAGATTTGTTCGAAATCAGCGGAAGGGGACTGGTCATTTCTTTTAACCTGAAAGGAAGCACATCCGCCAAAAACCTGGGCCCGGTAAACTTTGATAACCTGACCTATCTCAACCTGGCCAGTACGACCAGCTATGAGACCACAGGCGTTGGCTTTGTGGTCAATGCAAACTCGGTCAATTCAGTTGTAGCATTTAAAACCGGCGCCGGCCGCTTCGGGAAATGGAGGATTGAGTCAGTCGCCGGCAATGTGCTGGTGTCGAGTTTAACCACTTATGAAAATTGATATTCGCAGGCAATGTGCCTTCAAACATTAAAATGAGAAATCTTTATAAACATATCCTCCTGCTTATGCTGATATCATCGGCTGCCATGGCGCAGGACAGGATCTGGCT
The DNA here is from genome assembly GCF_021502655.1 of Dyadobacter sp. CY347. Classification (GTDB taxonomy): domain Bacteria; phylum Bacteroidota; class Bacteroidia; order Cytophagales; family Spirosomataceae; genus Dyadobacter. The sequence continues at coordinate 383,897 of NZ_JAKFFT010000008.1, read as the reverse complement.
GGACAATGGTAACCCGGTCCAGGCCAAGCTGAGCCGCGCAATGGATAGCAAGCTGGAATGGATCGCAGCCGACGGTATTCCCAGGATTTATCACAGGAAACGCTTTCTGGTGGTTTTTTCGGGCAGCGGGCAGTTCATGGTGATTTCGGAGCTCAATGAAAATGCAACCAAAGCCCAAACGCAGATCGAAGCTTTTTACAAATCGCCGCCGCGGAATGTTAGCCAGGACATTATCGTGAAAAGTGTGCCGCTTACCATCATTACGGGCACCATTTCGTACGAGAGCGACGAGGTGATCAACTACATGACCATGGAAGGAAATGCGGCATCCATTGGCAAAGAAGAAGTCGCGGCGGTCATTTACCGCGACGGGAGGCATGAAATCCTGCGGGACGTGGTCGACGTTGCGCCCTTGCTCGCTCTCGCGCATAAGGACATTGAAAAGAAGGAACGGGAAATGGTGCAAATGCGACAGCAAAAGCCTAAAGTTTCCGATTCACCCAAAAAAGAGAAGCCACAACCGCCCAAAGAGCCGGCAAAGCCATTTTTATCAGACACAGAATACAAGGAATACAGTGAAAAGGGAATCAGGCGTGTGGACGAATTCAATTCCTATCTCCGCATCATTGCGAACAAAAGCTTGAAAGCCGAAGAGAAAAACAAGGCCGTTCAGCAAGCATTAAGCCTTTTCGAGCCTCAGGCAACTGTTGCGGTGAGTTCGGCGAAAGGAGTGAAAAAATATCCGGTAAAGGAATATCTGAACCGGCTCAAACTGCTTCCATACAGCAAGATCAACATTACCTGGAATGAGGTTAAGTATGTGAGCGAACTGAAACAGGAAGCGGATGGAAATTACTATGGGATCATAGCCGGGCAGCAGGTTTTTGAAGGGTTTGCAGCCAACGGGAAAGTCGCTTACGGGGACATTACCAGGAAAAACGTCCGCGTGAAACTGGAATCGTATCAGAAAACGGTCGATGGGAAGGATACGGTGAATTGGGAGGTTTTGTTGGGCAACATTGGAGTCGAAACCAGCGAAGGACAATGAACTACAAGAAGCTATTGATCACCCAGTTGCTGTTGCTAGCAAGCATAACTGCGCTCCATGCGCAATGTGGCTTCCTGGCGGGTAAGGTCACGGACATTACAGGTTCGACGACATTGAAAGCGAGTTTGTCAGCGAAAACGGATCAGGGTAAGGTGCGACTGGGCAGGACGGATTCAACCGGGATATTTAATGTTGAAATGCCTTGTAACATTTCCGTGCTCACCATTGAATCGGCTCAATATCAGTCGCTTCACATGCCGGTGAATGCCGACGGAAAGCTGGAAGGGACTTATTATGTATCATTTGCAATGCTGCCTTTGGGAAAGCAAACCAGTGACGAACCGTATGCACAATCGGAACAAACGCATTATGAATTAAAAGACACTACGAAAGCGCAAACGTCCATCATTCGGCGGATTGAAGTAAAAGATGCGGTTTCCAATGAGTCGTTAGCAGCCGAAGTTTGCCTGTATTATACGCACAAACAAAAGAAGGACTGTTTCAGCCTTGTTGCCAAGAAGCCCTCTCTGGAAGTGATTTTTACAGAAAAAGACATTGTTGCGATTGAAGTAAAAGCAGTTGGTTACCAGTCGTATAACGGGAATCTGATCCTGGACAAAACCGATGACGAGCCGCGGACTTACATGATCAAATTGAACAGGCAGCAAACAATGCTTTCCATTAATATCCTTAATGCGAAAGCAGGCATTTCATGCCGGCTCAGTGCGCAAACAGGTTCTGCCATTGCTTTGAATAAAATAAATGACGGGCATTATTTCGCAGAGCTGGCTCCCGGAAAATCGTATCAGTTCAATGTATCAGGATCGGACCAGCCCGAATTCAGCACGGCCGTTGCGTCCATAAAAGAAGGGTTGAATTTAAAATCGGTGCGCTTGACAGATAAGGCCAAACCAGCTGCCGTTGCCGAAAAGAGCCTGAATACCAGCATTACAGCCTCCGACAGGACCCTTTATTTCCCAAGAAGCGATTACAAACTGCCGTTACAGTCCCGCACATATCTCGATTCTGTCGCCATTTACCTTGCTGAAAATAAAGGCAAAGCATTGCGGATCACCGGACACACAGACAATGTGGGAAACCCGGCACTTAACCTCACATTATCGGAATATCGGGTCCGAGTCATCACCCGCTATCTGATCAACAAAGGCGTTCCTGAAAAATTGATCGCATCGGCAGGCCTGGGCAGCAAGCAGCCGGTGATGCCCAATGATACGGAAGAAAACAGGCGGTTGAACAGGCGGGTAGAGGTTCAAATTATTGATTTACAGGAATAAAGTAATTGAAATCATGATACAACAAATGAAAATGCAGAGAACAACATGCTGGCGAATGTTAGCTGGTTTCGTGGTGATCCTTTTTTGTGCCAACACTTCCCACGGCCAGGCATTGAGCCGTAAGGACGCAGATGAGATCCGGGTGCTGGCGCGCGAAAAAATAAAAGGCCTGAATGATCTGCTGAACGCGATTTCCAATGAAGACCTGAGCAATTACGAGCGCCGCTATCTGATGATGAACAGCTACATGCCCAGCACTGACCAGATATTTGTGAACGACGGCGTGATCATCGAGGACGACATTGACCCAAAGCACAAAGCCAGCGCGCCGGGCCTGGATACGCCGATCGAAAAATATCTGAGCAATTTTGACCTGTTTTATACCAAAACAGAAACCAACACAATCGAATTCACCAACCTCGTCGTGTCGGATGTGAAGGTTGACAAGTATCCTTTTGTAAAAGTTTTTTATACCCAACATTTCAAAGGAAAAAGCAATAAGGATAACACGGCTTACACGCCTATCGCCCGCGTTGCGGAATTGCGGGCGGATAAGTCTGGTAATGATTGGATCGTGTATCTGACCCGCGTTGCTTTCAACTCTTCGGATAATGCAAAGGCGGTTCCGGTAACACCCAAGCCTTCTGCTACTTACGATTCGCTTCAACGCAAAAAAGAAGAGCCGGTTGTTGCGCAGACGACGGATAAAAAACCAGTTCCAACACCCGAAGACGCGAAAGAAGGAGAAAGGGTTTTTAAAGAGATTAATAAGCCGGATCAGGCGCAAATCCAGCGTGCAAGAAGAACGGGCATCATTAAGGTGGGCGCCGGTGTGGCAGCATTGGCCTTTGGAGCGGTTACTTACTCCATGCTCAACAAGGATTACAAGGATTACAAAAACCGCATCCAAAATCCCGAAGGGTTAACCAGTTACGCAAAGCCGGGCATTTACATTTCGGCAGGGGCCGCTGCTGTGGGACTGGGTGTGTCCTTATCCTCATTATTTGATTTCAAAAAAACACGCTAACCGAAGATAAAATGGGACAGCCAGCAGCAAGAATAGGCGATATGCACGTATGCCCGATGGTAACGCCCGGAACGCCCCCCATTCCGCACGTGGGCGGGCCAATCCTGCCACCGGGCGTTCCGCTGGTGCTGATTGCAGGACAACCGGCCGCAACCATGGGTGATATGTGCGTGTGCGTGGGCCCGCCCGACAGCATTGTAATGGGTTCGCCCACGGTCATGATCGGAGGGAAGCCGGCAGCCAGAATGGGCGACACGACGGCGCACGGCGGCACGATCACATTAGGCTGTCCAACGGTTTTAATAGGATGACCAGCACGGATTTCAACATTTACTTAACCATACAAAACTATGTTCAATTACGGAATAGGTGGGAATGAACGCAAGCTGGACCAGGCCAGTGAAGGCATTGCAGACATACCCCAAAACAGAACGCTTTTTGCGACACGGCTCACCGGCGAGCCGTCGCCAAGACCAGAAATGGTTTATGATCTTAAAAATGTGGAGGAGGTTTTCGCACATTATCAGCCCGAGGCAGAAGTTGAATTCATTACTTCCGACGGAAGCCTGATCAACGAAAACCTGCGGATGCGGAATTTGGGTGATTTCGGAAAAAAAGGAATTGTAGCCCAAAGTGCTTTCCTGCAAGATCTGGACGCCCGCGCCGAAGCTTACCAGCAGGTTGTGAGGCATTTGAAAGTAAACAAAATCCTGAAAGCAGCTCTGGAAAAACCAGAAGCCAAAGCAGCATTACTGGGAGTATTTCAAACACTGATCAATGAGCTCGAAGAAGCGGGCTGATATTCACTCATTCAAAATTAGAAACGATGTCACAGTTACAAGAAAATTCGTCGCCGGCCCAGGGCGCCCTGAAAGAAAGAGTGGCGGTTCCGCTGGAAGCCGGGCTGCCTGTTCTGGCAAAATATGGCAGTTTTGATCTGGTAGAAACCATTATTGAAGGCGCTGCCAATGTTAATCCCGAGAAAAAAGCCAGAAAGAAAATATTTCTGACGGAAGCCGATAAAAAGAAAGAGCGCCAGCAACTTAAAAAGCGTTTGCAGCTTTGGTCGGAGCTGTTGAGCAGTGCGGATAATGTTGCGGAAATGATTGAAATAGGGCAAAAACAGGCGGATACGGCCTCTGTGCTTTTGAAAGAGAACCTTGGAAAGGCAGTTGAAGAGCTTAGGCCACTGGAACAGTCTTATCGCTCTGTCGCCATGTTTTTCAAGAATACGGAGCAGGAAAAAGTGAAAAATATAACATTCCTCAATGCCGATGCCGATCAGTTACAGGACCTTGATGTAACCACATTCATCGATGCCGTAGGAGAAGAACTGGCTGCCAAATTCGACCGGCTGGATCTGCGCGAAAATTATTCAATCCTGAATGTTCCGGGTTACCTGGGTTCGGGTAAGGTGGTGGATAAGTGGGCGAAAATGGCTCATAAGAATAAAGTAATGCTGGTGACGGATTTCATGCATCTGGATGCGCCAGAGGACGTTATGGAGCTTTTTGAGTCGGCAAACCTGACGGGCGGCGCGGCGCATTTATCCAATGTAATGATGACTTGCAACTGGCTGACAGGCAGGGCTAAACACGGTGATCTGGGTGAGGAAGAAGACCTGTTTATTCCGCCATCCACCGCATTGGCGGGCAATGTTTACAAAACGTTAATGTCGCAGGTTGCGGCTGGGAAAAAACACGGAACGCTGAATGAAGTTGACGGAGTCCGATTCCCGCTGAAAAAATCAGAGATCGCGGATCTGGAAAAAATGGGATTGATCCCGATGGTCAATGAATACAGCAAAGTGATGGCGTTCTCTGCCAAAACGCTGTTTAACGGGGATAATGTGGGTTTACAGACCTATTCAGTCGTGCGGGTTTTCGATTATATCACCAAAGTGCTCATTGATTTCTTAAACAGAAGAGCATTTGAAAACTTTGATTACAACACCAAAAACGACCTCAAAAAGCAGATCATCAAGTTCCTCGACAGTGTAACCGGACCTGGGAAACTGATCGAAAAATTCAGCGTGATGCGGTTTGAGCAGGATAAAAACCAGAAGGATAAAGTATACCTCGACATCCATATGGTCCCCTATTTCCCAGCCAAAAACTTCATGATCGCACTTACAGGCCAGAAAGGTGATGATTTAGACGCCACAGCCTGGGCAGCAGAATACGCGCAGCAGTAATGTCCTTTGCAAGCACCTTGAAAATTGACGGCGAGCATGAGTACAATGTCATGTTCATGCGGTTTGAGCTGCATCAGACGGTGGACGATGCTATGTCCATTACTTCACCGATGCAGTGGGCACATTTGTATCTGGAAGTGGATATGGTTTTGGATGATTTCCTGATCGAATGGGCGAATAAGCCGTCGCAAAAATATGATCTGACTGTGGAGCAATTCGGTGAAAACGGCTCTTTCAAGACGCTGAATTTTAAGGAGGCTGTTTGCATTGAATTTGTGGAAATGTTTGATGATGGCATGGATGATCTGGATAAGGCATTGGCAACCAGACTGCAAAATTTTATCACCTGTCTTACGATTACGGCCGGTAGCGTAGAAATCAACGAAGCCAAGCTGGAAAATTTCTAAAACAATGGCAGAACAGGACGCAACGATTGGCGTGGAAGCACATTTCACGCTGGATGGGAAGGAATTTTTCGCAAAAAACGTCTCCTATGGCTGCAACCGCACCGCTGACGAGCGCGGAAGTCCTGCCGATGCGCCCAAAGCAAGGCTGATCCGCATGACGATCGCACCCAAGCAGAATGATGATTTTGCGCTGCTTTACGACTGGGCGTTCAAGAACGACAGGCAGCTCAGCGGGCAGATTGAATTTAAATACAACAACGACTCGCAAGTGCTCCGAAAAATGGAATTCGAAGATGCTTTCTGCGTGGGGTTCCGGGAATCTTTCCTGGCGAAATACACGACGATAAGAGGCGGCAAGCTGGTGCACGTTCCCGATGCAAAGTCCTATCTGCCGCAGCACCGGGGAAAGGATTATTTTCTGCGCCAAAGCAATGAAGCGCTGGTTTACGAACTGGTGCTGCTGCCTAAAAAAGTCAGGATTGGTCAGGTTGAAATTACAAGCTAAATGGCGCGACAGGTAAACACATCCATTGAAATTGAAGGCGGGACACAAATCACCCGGCACCTCGGCCTTGTGATCGAGCAGGATCTTTTTGCGCATCATTGGTTTGAATTGCTGGTGCCATTTGACCAGCTCGAAAACGAAGGCGAGCATTTCTTTAACCAGTCGCACCGGGCCGTAATGGGGAAGAAAATTACATTCTCATTCAGTCCGAGGTTGGGGCAGGAATCATTTGACTTCACATTTCAGGGCATTGTGACGGAGATCCGGCTGCAAAGTCTGAGTGATATGAGCAGTGCATTCGTCCTGAAAGGGTTCAGTCCGACCATTGTTCTCGAAGATTCGGTGCAGCGGAGGTCGTTTCTGAGAGGAACGGTGCAGGACATTTTTAATTCTGTTTTGCAGCCCTACCCCCAAAACCTGCTGCGCAAGCAGCTTAACCCTGAAAACGGGGGCCGGGCTGTTCCTTTTACTCAATATAATGAGAGCAATTACAAGTTTTTGAGCCGGGTGGCCGACCGGTGTTCCGAATGGTTTTATTTCAACGGTCGCGAATTGGTGCTGGGGCATGGCAATGATGCCCCGGAAGTGGATTTCCTGGTCGATGGCTTGCAGAATTTCGATGTAGCGCTCAAACTTTCACCGTCTGTTTTCAGCCTGGATGGCTATAATTATACAGTTCCACAGTCATTTTTGGGACAATCGAGCCAGCAGCAGGTGGACGGGCTTACCTCATTAAGTGAGTTTGCATTGCAGGAATCGGATAATCTTTTTGCCCAAAGTTCACTCCTTCCCGCGCCCGAAATCATCAGCGGGCAAAGCGAAGTTGACGAGCTGACCAAAATGGAACGTTCGGCCCGGGTAACTTCCATGGTGGACTTTCGCGGAACGGGTGAAACGCCTACGATCAGCGTGGGGACGGTGCTAGCCGTGAAAGGGCAGCGGTTGAATGAGCGCGGCGAACAGTATGAAGAGAATTTCGGCAAATACAGGGTGGTGCACATCCGGCATGAGGTAAATACGGCTGGGAGTTATCAGAATTCCTTCAATGCAGTCCCAGAATCGGCGCAGCATCCGCCCAATAATCCCTACGTCAGGAACCCTTTGGGGGAAACGGAACAAGCGGAGGTTATTGCCAATGATGACAGCGACAGCCTGGGCCGGGTAAGAGTCAAATTTTTTTGGAGCCAGTCGCGGCAGCAGGACCAGGAATCGATCTGGATGCGGGTGGGGACAATGCACAATTCTGCTGGCCGGGGAGTCAATTTTGTGCCGGAGGTAGGGGCAATGGTGATGATCGGTTACGAAGGGAATCTGGCAGAAAACCCTTTTGTAATGACCAGCCTTTATCCGAAACCCAGTGAAGAAATTAATTACACCTCAGACAACAACGACATTAAAGTAATTGCTACGAGATCAGGGAACATGTTTGTTTTCCTCGATAAGGACGGCGATGCGCAAATTCAGATCAGTAACCGCACCAAAACCGACACATTCCTGACATTCAGTTTTAAAGATGATGGAAAAATAGGAATGCACGTAACGAACGGGCTGATCGAGGTGAAATCCAAAGACCTGACCATTGAAGCTACCAACAACATTTCCATCCGGGCCGACAGCAAACTGGAACTGGAAGCGAATGAAATTTCAATCAAAGCCAATCAGGATTTGAAGGTCGAAAGCACAGGCGGGACCGAGATTAAGGCTGGTACGGAGCTCAAAGCCGAGGGAACCGCCGGTGTGAAGGTCAAAGGGGCCCAGGTTGGCATCGAAGCGGATGCCATGGCAGAGCTGAAAAGCAGCGGCCCGACCATTATCAAAGGCGCAACAATCATGTTAAACTAAATATCCATAATCAATTTCTTTTCACTTTTTAAACACTTACAACTATGCCAGCATCAAGTTTTGACGCGTATTTTACCTGGGACGGAGGTCCTTCGGGCGACGGGATTGCCGTCATTTCATGCTCTTATTCTTTGTCACAATCCATAGACGATAAAGGCCGTGTTTCCTCGAAAGTATATGGAGGGACCGTTTTCATTCAGGTTGACTCTTCCAGTGCCAGCGACAGCCAGGGACTTTGGGAATGGATGGTGGACCCGGACGGGAAAAAAGCATCTGCAAAGATCACTTTCAAGAATGTGGACGAGGAGCAAACACAGAAAGAGCTGGAACTAACAGACGTTTACTGCGTGCAATACAGCGAAAGCTTTATGGAAACAGGGTCTATGCCGATGACAACGGCCCTTACCTTATCCGCCAAAGAGATCAAGTTGTTCGGCACGCCGCATACCAACCGCTGGTAATCGATCACGTCGCACCATTAGGACTCATATCATTCGCAACGTCGTGAATTTATAAACGGCGTTGCGGAAAAATGATAATCAGATTCAGGATCAGCCTCTTACCGCCACAATGGTTTCGTTGTCGACAATGTTGTTGGCTTGAAAAGTAAGGTCAGGGTCCACGTATTTACGGCGTTTATACCAGGGCGCTTTTTTATAAAACAGCCAGCCATAAGGTTCGCCTGTTTCAGACAAATATTCAATGGGGCTGCCCGGATTGCGGTCGTTGTAGTCGTTCAGGAAAATGAAGAATAGCTCACCAAATAGCATTGCATTGGGCGCTTTGGCCCGGAAGTTGGTAAATGAAGCTTCTTTCGCAGTTTTGGTAAATTCAAATTGGATCACCAGCACGCGGGAAAGGTCCAGCAGGTCCATATCAGGCAATGGCTGCCCGACGGGATAAAACCATCTTTTGTATTCTTTAAGAGGAATTTCAAGATAATTCTGGTAAACCCTTGCAACAAAGATCGGAAACAGAAAACCGACCAGTGCAGTGGCCATACCAACGCCTTTTGTGAGTTCTCCGGCCAGTTTATGATACGCGTAAATGATCAGCAGCGCAGAGATCAGTGTGATCAAAAGTGTTAAACCAATTGCTTTCGCCGACTTTCCCTCGAAGAGCTGGTTGAACCATTGGGAAAGCAGGTAAACATGCAGGATTCCAAATACCAGAAAAACCGTCATGGCCATCGGATAAGCATCCCGGTAATCTGCAATCCAAAACCCGAGCGAGCCAACGGCAACCAGGAGCAAAATGACAATCACTGCATAAAAGGTTTGAAGTCGTTGTGCTGGGGTTTTAAGAAACGGGATATTCATTCTGGCTGTCTTACAGGTTAGTATGAGACAAAAATAAGATACACTTTCATTAATGCAACCAAATGTTTGAGTGAACGCGATGGAAGATCAAAATTACGCATTGCCTTTATCGCTGGACCGCATTGTCGCAGGCCAGCATCACCCGCGTTGCTCCGATAGGGAAGCCATCCATCAGCATCTGTATCTGTTAATGGTCACGCATTTCGACGAGGCCCGATTCGACAGCACATACGGCTGTGCGCTTTGGGAGCACGATTTCTCCATGTTATCCCAATTAAAATGGAAAGACCTGATCAAAGAATCACTGGAAGAAGCCATCACCAAATTTGAAAAGCGGCTTGCCAATCCGAAAATACGCGTGGAAGTTGAGGAATTTGAAGTGCTTACCAAGACAAATAATTACGTCCGAAAGCGGGTTGGCGTGGAAGTGAAAGCAGCGATTAAGCGAACCAATGAGCCTTTCGTTTTCTTTGAACGCATCTTCATTTCTCCATTATCAATTGAATAACAATTCGTTATGTATCAAACAGCAGCTTATTCAAAAGAAAACATTTCGCGGCGTTTGCTAAGGCGGTCGGCAGAACTGTGGGGCTACGACGAATCCCAGATCGACCAATTTGATCCTTTGGTGAAATTGATCATTGAAGCCTGTTCCGTTGAATTTGAAAAAGTAGGCCAGGAAATCCAGGGCACGGAGCTGCGCCTGATGACGCGCTTAGCCGAAATACTTTCCCCCGAAACACATGCAAACCCACAGCCTGCGAGCGCCATTGCACAAGCGCGTTCAGTGGAATCAACGGGCTGGATTGAGCCTGAAAATCAGTTGGTATGCAAGAGGATTAACCCCCGAAAAGGCGAATCCGCCGAAATATTCTTGTCAGCCGCAGCGCGTTATCCGCTGGTGAACGCAAGCATTGTACATTATGCAACGCCTAATGCATTATTCGGCATTGAAAAAGGTGTCCGCAATTTAATTTCTAATGCAAAAAGTGTCGCAGGCGATCAAAATATGTGGATAGGGATTGAGGCAGACGCGAACATTACTTCCTGGAACGGTTTCCGCTTCTTTTTCGACTGGATTAATGATGTGGAACAATATGCTTACCGTGAATTTCTTCCTGCAACCGCATGGGAAGGCAATGCGAAAATGATTCATTATAAAATCGGGGTTCAGGATGAAGCCATCGATGACGCGATACGCATATACGACGGCAATTTCATCCGTATGGCCAGTGCCGATTCCTGGGAAAAAGGGAAAATGCTAACGAGCGCCTATCCGCCGGAATTTGAACAGATCTTTGATAACAGAACATTACAAGGGTTGAAAAAACCATTGCTATGGCTTAAAATCAAATGGCCAGCCGCATTTCCCGCTGCCGGTTTCGAAAATATGACCGTCGCATTGAATGCATTTCCGGTTTTGAACAAACAATTACACAAGCTTACCTATCGCCTTCAACCCGGACTTAACGGCGTTGCATTGCCTTCGGGAGATGCGTTTTTAGGCATTAATACGATTATAAATCAAAAAAACCAGGGTTACACCGCTTCTGAAAAGAACCAGTATAATGTTGAGGATTCGTCCGCACGGACCTATGCATTGCGCCAGCAAGGCGTCGGCCGTTTTGATCAGCGTAATGCAAAGGCAGTCCTTTATCAGCTTATGGAATTATTGAGGGATGAAGTCACCGCATTCAATGCTATCGGCGAAGATTTCCTGGCTTCCATTTTAAGGGAAATTGCACAGAATATGGCGCGTATCGAACAGAAGCTTGGTCCGAAAAAAGCCAGTGAAACGACCGCGCAGCCATTTTTAGTAATCAAAGGAGAAAAAAATCCGGACGTTCTATACATTTCCTACTGGACAACATTATCCGAATCTGCCAACGGGCTTCCCGCGGGTTCCAAGCTGCAATCTTACTCCGCAACCGGCATCAATGGCGCCGACATTTCCTTGCTGACCAAATCCATCGGCGGCAAGCCTAAGCCGGATGAAACGGAATATGTGGATCAGTTAAGGAAGAACATTATCACCCGAAACAGGCTTGTGACACAGGAAGATATGAAAGCTTTTTGCTCAGCCGAACTGGGAAGCCGGCTCAAACATCTGGAAGTGAAACCTCATTTTATGCAAAGCAACATGCCCGGACAGGGGTTTGTGCGCTGCCTGCAAATCCGCCTCACGCCATTTGCGAATGTTGCGCGCGATGAGGATTGGCAACGAGCCTGCCAACTGCTGCAAATGAAAATTCAGAACCGGTCAACAGGCATGTATCCCGTACAGGTTATCACTGCATAGTAAACCAAGAATATGATTCAAGAACCGAAATCGGATCTCCAAGCTGAATTTGTGGCCAATTCCTGGCTGGAAGAAGGATTGTCACCTGAAAAAATGCTTTTCAGGCCGCTGGGGTCATTCAAGCGGCGAAGTCACCAGGACATTGAAATGACTGGTGAGCAGGATATCGGAAACTTTTCAGGACAGGTTATAGAGTCAAACCGGAGCGGGATATACGATTATCTGCCCGAGCAGCTTTTTCACCTGCCCACTTCGAATGCTATCAATACACTCAAAAAGAGAGTTGACGAGATCCGTTACCAGCGCGAAAAAGAGCAAAAATCACGATTGTTCTTTTTGCCGATCGAACAGGAGTTTTTTCTGAACAGGTTAACCATTTCCAGTCTCGAACAGCAAGCATTCGGGCTGGATCGCGACTCCGCTTTGCTGGAAGAGCTCCGGAATTTCTGGCAGGTTCCGTCGGTCGTTTCGCAGGAAACATTGGTGCGGCTGCTTCCTATGCTGCCGTTTGTTTCCGAGCATCGAGGAAATATGGAACTGGCAGCGGAAATGTTATCCGGCATTTTAAATCTTCGGGTTGAAATTACGCAGTGCTTTGGTCAGCAGTATCTGGCTGATGGCAATGCCCGCCTTACCAGTGCACGGCTGGGCATGGACACCACGCTGGGCGGCGTTTTGGACACTTATCTCCCGAAAATCAGCATTGCCATTCATGTGCGCACACAGGAAGCGCTGGAAGAAAGGTTATACAATGCCCATTTTGACACATTTTTAAACTGGCTGCTCGGCTGGTTTTTGCCCGTCGAATACGAATTTAATGTTGAATTCAGGCTGCCTGCTGACGCATCGGCGCTTTATCTGGTTGAAGAAGGCAAAACAGCAAGCCGCCTGGGCTTCGCAGTCCTTTGAAAAAATAGTTTGCGTTTGTAATTTTTTAGATTAAAATTTGCGGTTTAATAAGAGAACCGGATCCGAAGTGAAAGCGCAAAGAGTTATTAATCAGACAATGAGCTTCATGCTTGCCATCATGCTTTTGATGGTTGCAGGAATGCGTTCCTGGTCTGATCAATCGGATTCGGCGCAAAAGCACATTGCGCATGCCAAAGAGATTGGTAAGGATCTTTCGAAGAACGCTTCCCAATCGCCGGAGCAAAGCCAGGCAAAAGTGAGTGCATTGTCCCTGGACGCTGTTATCACCCCAGCATTATCATTTGATTTTTCCCATTATTTCTACTTTTTACCGCAACCCGTCTGGCACTTCGTAGCCAGCGAACTAGTTGTTCCTGTTGTTGTTAAGGAATCTGTTTTCCTGTTTTCCTATTTCCACAGGATCTTCGGGCGTTTTATAGTCACCAACGCCCCGTAAAGCCGTTTCTCTGGCCATACATCCCGCGGCAGGCTAATATTCTTTGATCTTAAATTACACATTCATGACAGGCTATAAGCTTGTCGGACAGATCAATTGCTGCATTACTTCGCATTCATTTTCTTCATTTTCAGGAATATAATTTCAATTTTTTCAAAACATAATAATGGCTAATAAGAACGGAATTATCGGGCTAACCATCGTGATCGCCCTGATTAGCGTCTATTATCTCTCATTTACATTCGTGTCCCGCAACATTAAAGCCAAATCCGTGGCTTATGCGACTGATGCGAAAGGAGAAGTAGACCTGTCGAAAAAACAACGCTACATTGATTCGCTATGGCGTGAAGATGTGTACATCGGTCATACTTTGCAGGAAGTAATGGAACGTGAGCTGAACCTTGGTCTTGATTTGCAAGGCGGTATGCACGTAGTAATGGAAGTGGCCCCGGCTGACATTTTGAAAGGAATGGCTGGCGGAAATGCACGCAGCGTCGCTTTCCAGAATGCATTGAAAAAAGCAGGTGAAAACAAAGCCGTTAGCAACAGCACATTTATCAACCGCTTTGCCGCTGCATATAAAGAAGCTGCCCCTAATTCAAGCCTGGCCAGCATTTTTGCGACAAGCTCCAACAGAGGCAAAATCAGCAGCAGCTCGTCGGATAGCGACGTGATCAAAATGCTGAACACGGAGGTGAATGGTTCAATTGACCGTGCATTCCAGATCACACAGGCCCGTATCGATAAGTTTGGGGTAACTAACCCGAACATTCAGCGTCTGCCCGGCCAGAACCGTATTTTGGTTGAGCTTCCGGGTGTTGATAACCCTGAGCGTGTGCGTCGTTTGCTTTCAGGCGCTGCAAAACTTGAATTTTCTGAGGTTTATCTGACCAACGAGCTTGCTTCCGGATTGGACGGGTTAGGGAAATATCTTGCTAAACAGGAAGAAATTAAAAAAGCAACTGGCAAACCGGCCACAACAGCCGCTGCTGCCACAACAGATACAACTAAGAAAACAGACGGCGGTCTTGCTGCCCAATTGGCTCAAAAATCGGCTGATTCTACCGCAACCGACTCTTCTGCATTGGCTGCTCAAAGTGCTGCATTGACAAATTTGTTCGTTCCGATGCCACAAGGCCTGGGTGTTTTCCTGAAAGACACTGCGCGTGCAAGTGAAATCCTGCGCCGCCCTGAAGTGAAATCCTTATTCCCTGCGGACCTGGTGTTTATGTGGGACCGCAAAGGAACAGAAGGCGTTAACAACCAATTGATCCTGCCATTGTATTTTATTAAAAAGCAAAATGGCCAGGCTGCTATGGAAGGTGACGTGATCGTGGATGCAACGCACGACTACGATGAGCGTGGCCGTCCTGAGGTTACAATGCGTATGAACGGTGAAGGCGCCCGAAAATGGCGTACATTAACTGCCCGCAGCGTAGGCCGCCCGGTTGCGATCATTATCGATAATCTTGTTTACACCGCGCCGACAGTACAAGGCGAAATCCCTAATGGTAACTCAAGCATTACCGGAAGCTTTACAGTGGAAGAGACAAAAGATATGTCTAACGTCTTGAAAGCAGGTAAGTTACCGGCTCCTACGCACATTGTTGAAGAAGCGGTTGTAGGTTCTTCGCTGGGTGCTGAGGCCATTAATGACGGACTTATTTCATCTGCCGTTGGTTTGCTCATCGTTTTGGTTTTCATGGTGGCTTATTACAGCCGTGCAGGTTGGATCGCCGATATTGCTTTGCTTATCAACTTGTTCTTCCTGTTGGGGGTTATGGCTTCTCTCGGAGCGGTTCTTACACTTTCGGGTATCGCCGGTATCGTGCTTTCGATTGGGATGGCCGTGGATGCGAACGTACTTATTTATGAGGGGATCAAGGTCGAGTTGGAAAACGGAAAGCCATTTGCACAAGCAGTTAGGGACGGTTTCAAGCATTCGCTTACAGCGATCATTGACTCCAATGTAACAACATTGCTTACGGGTATCATCCTTTACACATTTGGAACAGGGCTTGTACTTGGATTTGCGACCACATTGGTTCTCGGTTTGCTTACCTCTCTGTTTTGCGCCATTTTTATCACGCGTTTGTTCCTTGAACAACAGATCAAAAGAGGAAAAGTATTCAATTTCTATTCGGGTCTGACTAAAAACTGGTTTAAAGACAACGACTTTGATTTCGTTTCACAACGCCGTCGTTTCTACATTATCTCTGCGATTATCATTGCGATCGGGGTTGGTTCATTCATTTTCAAAGGATTTGGACTGGGTATCGACTTCAAAGGCGGACGTTCTTATGTGGTTCGTTTCCAGGAATCGGTTGATGCGGATAAGTTAAGAAGCATTATGGACGAAGATCTTGGCTCGACCACAGAAGTAAAAACATTCGGTGGACAGGATCAGGTGAAAATCACTACTGCTTACCTGATCGAAGAGACATCTACGGATGCAGATCAAAAAGCTGAGGCGAAAATCCTGGCAGGCGTTAAGAAAATCCCTAACAATCCTGCCAAGATCGTGAGTTCTAACAAAGTAGGGCCAACGATGGCCAATGATACGCTTTGGTCGGCCGTGTACGCGATCTTGCTCGCACTTGCTGCCAACTTTATCTATATCCTGATTCGATTCAAAAGGGTTGCGTTCAGTTATGGAGCGGTTGTGTCGCTCGGGCATGATGTGATCATTATCCTGGCTATTTTCTCGCTGTTCAACGGCTGGTTGCCATGGTCACTGGATATCGACCAGGCGTTTATCGGTGCGATTTTGACAATGATTGGTTATTCAATGAATGACACAGTTGTAATTTATGACCGTATCCGGGATTACCTGGCGGATGATAAGTCACGCAACCAAAGCCTGCCAACGGTTATTAACAATGCATTGAACAGCACGTTGAGCCGTACTGCGGTAACGGGTATCTCGGTAATCCTTGTTTTGATCGTGTTAATGATCTTCGGAGGAGCTGTAATCCGGGGATTTACATTCTGTATGCTTCTTGGGGTTATCGTGGGAACTTACTCATCTCTGTTTGTAGCAGCGCCTATCGTGGTTGACTTGCTGCAACGCGAAAAAAGAAAAGAGCCTGCATTGACGGTGGCAGAACCTGTCGCGCCGGTCGGAGGCAAAAAGATTAAGGCATAAAGATATATTAGAATAAAAAGGGGTTAAGTTTCATA
This sequence comes from Dyadobacter sp. CY347, assembly GCF_021502655.1. Classification (GTDB taxonomy): domain Bacteria; phylum Bacteroidota; class Bacteroidia; order Cytophagales; family Spirosomataceae; genus Dyadobacter. The sequence continues at coordinate 367,415 of NZ_JAKFFT010000008.1, read as the reverse complement.
CTTTCCCCTTTTTATTTTGTCTATATACGCTAATGGCAAATTTTCTTTTTAGTTTTAACAGATGTTAATATAACTACAACAAACGCATTATATGGCAAATCAACTCTGGGTCAAAAAGCCTATTGACAAATTATTACTGGAATCATCAGGAGAAGGAAATCAATTAAAGCGTTCATTGAGCTCTACCAGTCTGGTTGCCCTTGGAATCGGCGCGATCATTGGGGCTGGTCTTTTTTCATTAACCGGGATTGCTGCTGCTGAACATTCAGGACCAGCCGTTACCATATCATTCATCCTTGCGGCTGTGGGTTGCGGCTTTGCGGGGCTTTGTTATGCTGAGTTTGCTTCCATGATCCCTATCGCAGGAAGTGCATATACTTACTCATATGCTACGATGGGTGAGTTTGTTGCCTGGATCATTGGCTGGGACCTTGTTTTGGAATATGCATTGGGAGCAGCAACCGTTTCGGTGAGCTGGTCGCGTTATTTGCTTGAATTTTTAAACAAATTTGGCATTCACCTGCCTGCACAACTGGTTTGTTCGCCTTTTGAAGTAGTGAAATTGAGCGATGGAACTATCATCGACAACGGCCTTATCAATTTGCCCGCCATCATTGTTGTATGCTTGCTTTCACTATTACTCATCAGAGGAACACAAGGATCAGCGTTTTTGAACAATGTGCTGGTTGTGGTAAAAGTAGCAGTGGTTTTGATTTTCATTGCCCTGGGTTGGAACTACATCGATCCTCAAAATTATGTGCCGTACATTCCGGAAAATACTGGACAGTATGAAAACTTCGGCTGGTCGGGTATTGCAACAGGCGCGGCGGTTGTATTCTTTGCATTTATTGGTTTTGATGCAGTTTCTACGGCAGCTCAGGAAGCTAAAAACCCACAAAAAGGGATGCCGATCGGGATCCTTGGATCACTGGTTGTTTGTACAATTTTGTATGTGCTTTTTGCACACGTAATGACGGGCTTAGTAAAATATACAGAGTTTGCAAATGATGCTAAACCTGCTGCAACTGCCTTTGCTAAAACAGGTTACGATTCACTGCAAACCGCATTGATCATTGCCATTCTTGCAGGTTACACTTCGGTAATGCTGGTAATGCTTTTGGGTCAAAGCCGCGTGTTCTATTCGATGAGCAAAGACGGACTTTTGCCTAAGTTTTTCAGCGATGTGCATCCTAAATTCTCGACGCCATGGAAAACCAATCTTTTCTTCATGGGCTTTGTAAGCATCTTTGCCGGACTGGTTCCTGTGAGTGATTTGGGCCATATGGTGAGTATAGGGACATTGTTTGCATTCTGCCTTGTATGCGTAGGCGTATGGATGCTGCGTGTGAAGAGGCCGGACCTGGAACGTTCATTCCGTACGCCATTGGTTCCGTTTGTGCCAATTATGGGGATTGTTGTATGCCTTTACCTGATGTATTCGCTTCCTATCGAAAGCTGGTATCGCCTAGCGATTTGGCTGGCGATTGGGCTTGCAGTATATTTTGGTTACGGTAAGAAGAATAGTAAGCTGGGAAAAGAAGGGTCTTTATAATAATTGAATAAACAAAAAGGTCTCTGTTCTTCATTTAGAACAGAGACCTTTTTGTTTAGTAACAATCTCTAAATTCTTGCCAAAACACGCTCGGAAACGGTCTGGCCAATTGATAATGAAGATGTTGCAGCCGGTGAAGGCGCATTGCAGACATTAATGGCATTCTTATTTTCAATTATAGAAAAATCATCCAGCAACCCGCCATCGTAATCGCAGGCCTGCGCACGAACGCCCGCGCCGCCGGGAATGAGGTCTTCACTCTGAATTTCAGGAATGAGGCCTTGTAGTGCTTTTGTGAAAGCAGCTTTGGAAAATGACCGGTAATATTCGCCCATGCCCGTTTTCCAGTATTTCATCGCCACTTTCCTGAAACCTGGCCAGGCCAGTGATTCCATCAGTTCAGGAACATTGAAGTCCAGCTTACTATAACCCTCCCTGCGAAATGCAAAAACAGCATTAGGCCCGGCTTCAACACCGCCTTCGATCATGCGCGTGAAATGCACGCCGAGGAATGGGAAATTAGGATCTGGGACTGGATAAATGAGGTTTTTGACCAAATGATGTTTCTCCGGTTTGATCTTATAATATTCACCCCGGAACGGAATGATCCTGACTTTAATGTTCTCAGGTTGCGTTAATTGAGCCACTTTATCGGAATAAAGCCCGGCACAATTGACGATCAGTTTTGTTTCAAACACGTTACCCGTCGCCGAAACGACTTCGGAATGTGTATTACGGTTTTTAATATCAATTGCTTTTTCTCCAAAACGAATTTCTCCGCCTGATTTCTGGAAACATTCTGCGTATTTTTCAGAGACTGCTTTGTAGTCGATAATGCCCGTGTAAGGGACCCAGATGCCTTCCAATCCAACCACATGCGGTTCAATTTCGCGAATTTCACCTTGTGAGATCATTCTGTTTTGTGTCAAGCCATTCTGATTTCCCCTTTCGAACAAATTACGCAGCAATGGCCGCTGTTCTTCGGTGGTTGCGACAACGATCTTTCCGCATAAATCATAATGCACGCCTTCCCGGTTGCAGAAATCGATCAGCATTTGATAACCGCGGATGCAATTGGTGGCTTTCAGACTGCCTGGTTTGTAATATAACCCGGAGTGGATTACGCCGCTGTTATGCCCGGTTTGGTGCTTGGCAACTTCATTTTCTTTTTCCAGCAGCAGGATTTTCAGCGCGGGTTTTTGCTCTTTTAATCGCAATGCTGTGGCCAGGCCTACGATGCCTCCGCCTATGATGGTAATGTCGTACATCTTATTCTTTAATATTTTTTGCAATTAGCCTGGAAACGAAATTTTCCCCATAGAAACGCCCGGCACGCCTTCTTTTTCTCCAAAATGCATTTGTTGGCCGGCTACTGCTTCATTTGCTAAAACAGCGAACAAAACCGCCTCCTTAGCATCGCCAGAAATGCCCAGCTTATCAATTTTTAACACAGGACGGTTCAACGCGTGAGAAATTCCCGACATTAAGACCGGGTTATGCGCGCCGCCGCCGCTTGCGTAAATGGTGTAAGCCTCATCCTCGTTCATTACGCTCCTGATCGCGTCAGAAATAGTTTCGGCGCTAAGCTGCGTCAATGTTGCGATAATATCCTGTCGGGACACAGAGATCAGTTTGGATTGCTGAATGGCCGATTCTACGTAATCAAAATTGAAAACTTCGGGGCCGGTGGTTTTTGGAAATGGTGCTTTGAAAAACGGAAAGGACTTTAATGTTGCCAGCAATGTTTCATTCACTTTCCCGCTCGCTGCAATGGTGCCGTTTTCGTCGTAAGGTTTATGGTAAAATCGCTTGGTATAGGCGTCCAGAAGTGTGTTTCCGGGGCCAGTGTCCGTTGTAAATATTTTCGTGGTGTCGAGTGTTCCTGGCAGGAATGTAAAGTTGGCAATGCCGCCCATATTGAGCAGAATGCGATTTTCACCTTCCTTAGAAAACAGGAAATGATCTCCATATACAGCCAGAGGAGCGCCTTCTCCGCCAGCGGCAATGTGTTTTTGACGGAAATCACTTAATGTAATAATGCCTGTTTTTACTGCAATGTGGTCACCGTCACCAATTTGCAATGTTGCATTAGGGAATTCGGGAAGCTTATGCTGTTTTTTAGGTGCGTGAAATACGGTTTGACCGTGACTGGCGATAAGGTCAATGTGCTTCAAATCAATGTCCCAGCTTTCCAGACAGTCCAGGATCATTTTGGCATGCGTGATGCCAATGTATGGATTCAGGAGGCAAAGCTGTTGAAAATCGATCTGTCTTTTGGCAAAGATTTGAAGGATTTCATTGCGAAATTCTTCGTCATACGGCACCGTTGTGAAAAATTCTAACTCTAAAACCGTTTCCGTGCCGCTTCCTTCAATGTTACAAACAGCCACGTCCAGCCCATCCAGTGAGGTTCCGGACATTAACCCGATAATTCTGCGCGATTTTTTGCCGGAAATCTGGTAGAGTTTCTCAATATGCTCCTTCATAAGCCATTTTGTAAAAAAAGGAAGCCAAGCGCTGATAAGCCTTGACTTCCTTCCAGTTAAAGATCTTGCCGGATTCTAGTCGGTTTTCTGAGGAGAAGAAGCTTGCGGTTTGTTGGCATTGTTCTTGTTCTTGCCAGACCTGCTTTTCTTCTTTTTCTTCTTTTTCTGTTCCTCGCTGTATTTCTTATCCAGGTTTTCAAGATCGCTGTTGATCTTTCCGGGCGCTCTGTCCACTGCTGTTCTTTCGGCTTGCGGCGTCAGGATTTCCAACGATTCCGGAATAATGTCCTTTTTGTTCAGCTCCATGATTTCCAGCACTTTACTGATCGCCACCGGATACCAGTTTGTGTCTTTATCAAAACCAAACCACATGATTTTCTTGAAAATGTCCGTTTTTTGCAAAACAGCAACACCTTTTTTGGTCTTCAAAGGCACATCCACTGTCGGAATGTCCCGTAAAGCATCAATGTAGGTTTCGAGCTCGTAATTCAGACAGCATTTCAACCGGCCGCATTGTCCTGAAAGTTTTGCAGGATTCAATGACAGGTTTTGGTAACGCGCTGCGGCTGTTGATATATTTTTAAAATCCGTAAGCCAGGTCGAGCAGCACAGTTCGCGCCCGCAAGAACCCAATCCGCCCAAACGGCTCGCTTCCTGACGCAGGCTGATCTGCCGCATTTCAATCCGAACCTTGAATTCCGAAGCCAATGACTTGATCAGCTCACGAAAATCGACGCGTTCCTCGGAGGAATAATAGAATGTTGTTTTGGTATTATCAGATTGAAACTCCACGTCGGAGAGCTTCATATTGAGCTTCATCTCACGGATTATCTCACGTGTACGATAAAGCGTCGGCATCTCGCGTGCCATCGCCTGGGTGTGCTTATCAAGGTCTTTTTCATTTGCAACGCGGTAAATCACGTGCATATCATCATTGATCACTACGTTTTTACGCTTCATTTGAAGCCTTACGAGCTCACCCTGCAAAGAAACCGTCCCGATATGCTGCCCGGAAGCCATTTCACAAACCACATAGTCGCCTGTGATGAATTCCAGCTGATTTATATTTCTGAAATACTCTTTTCTTCCTCCTTTGAATTTAACTTCGACAACATCAAAACGTTGGCTAACAGGCACATCCATGTGACTCAACCAGTCGAAGACATTCATTTTATTGCATCCTCCTGTTCCACAGGTTCCATTACTTCCACATCCGGAGACCGCTGATCCACTACTAGTACCGCATCCGCCGGATGAACATGATCCACATCCCATAATTACTCATATCTTCAATCGTTATAACGTATTAAATCCACACCGATGTCGTGCCGGAAATACTTCCCTTCGAACTGCACAGCCTGGGCTGCGCGCTGCGATTTATGGACCGCATTTTCGAGGGAATTGGCCAGGCCTGTAAGTGCCATCACCCTTCCTCCATTTGTCACAACTTCGGTGTTTCCATTGAAAGTAGTGCCTGCGTGGTATAAAAACACATCTTCTACTTTTTGGCTGCCGGAAATTACCTTTCCTTTTTCATAATCTCCTGGATAACCTCCTGACACAACCACGGTCGTCACGGCCACCTGCGGGGAGATTTGTAATTCAAATTCATTCAAAGTTCCCTTCGCGGTTGAGGCCATGAGCATAGCAAAATCGGACTGTATCCGCGGAATCACCACTTCCGTTTCCGGATCACCCATTCTAACATTGTATTCGATCACAAAAGGCTCCCCTTTTATGTTCATCAGGCCAATAAAAATAAAGCCTACATACTTGATTCCTTCACTTTTAAGACCATGTAAAGTGGGCTTAACCACCTTCTCGTCTACTTTTTTCAAAAAATTAGCATCTGCAAATGCTACCGGCGATACTGCGCCCATTCCGCCTGTATTCAGGCCTGTATCGTTTTCGCCAATGCGTTTGTAATCTTTTGCTTCGGGTAAAATTTTATAATGCTCTCCATCAGAAAGGACAAATACGGATAATTCTATCCCTTTCAAAAATTGTTCTATGACAACTTTATTACCCGCATCGCCGAATTTACGGTCGAGAAGCATTTCCCTGAATGCTGTTTCGGCTTCTGAATGCTTCTCAGCAATGATAACACCTTTTCCGGCAGCAAGTCCGTCGGCTTTCAAAACAATCGGAAGTGGGTGGGCTTCAAGATATTCCAGGCCTTGTTCCAATGTTTCAACGGTGAATGTTGCCGATGAAGCCGTTGGAATGCCGTATTTCTGCATGAATTGTTTGGAAAAATCCTTGCTTCCCTCCAACTGCGCACCTGCTTTATTCGGACCGATAATTTTTACTTTTGAAAGATCTGCCCTGGATTCGAAATAATCGACAATGCCGTTGACCAGTGGTTCTTCCGGACCAACGATCACCAGCTCAATATTGTTTTGCAACACCGCATTTGCGATGGCATCAAAATCATTGTAAGATATAGAGAGGTTGGTTGCAACACCCGCAGTTCCCGCGTTGCCGGGCGCTACATATAAACTGTCACAAAGAGGGCTTTGGGCTATTTTCCAGGCAAAGGCATGTTCTCTTCCGCCTGATCCCAATATAAGTATGTTCATAAATGGTTAATTGTTTCACAAAAACACTGACAACAAGTTTTTCCCGCCTGTTAATTCGCCAGTTCGGATAAAAACTTGATGCGCATAAGCCGCAATTCTTCTTCGCTGATCTCGTCATGGGCAAATTCTCCCAGTGCGGCGGCTATATTGTCCGTTTCGGCAGTCATGAAATAGTCATATATATCCTGCTGTCTTTCCCGGTCAATAACCTGATTGATATAGTAATCAAGGTTAAGCTTCGTTCCTGAGTAACAGATATGTTCAACTTCTTCAATGACATCGGCGAGGGCCAGATCCTTCACTTCGGCGATTTCATCCAGGCTTACTTTGCGGTCGACTTGCTGGATGATAAATATTTTAATCTTCGATTTATTGACAGTCGATTTAATGACGACATCTTTGGCTGTCTCAATCTCATTTTCTTCGACATAACGGGTGATCAGATCCAGGAACTGACGACCGAATTTCTGCACCTTACCCATCCCGACGCCATTGATCTGCGCCATTTCCTGTTGGGTAGTCGGGTAAGTCGTTGCCATTTCCTCCAATGACGGATCCTGGAAAATAACGTAAGGGGGCAGGTTTTTCTCCTTGGCAACCTTTTTACGGAGCGCTTTGAGCATTCCCAAAAGTGCTTCGTCATAGGCATGCGCACTTCCGCCTCCGGCAGCCGCATCCTTGTCATCATCCTCCGGTTTTATTTCCTCTTCATCAAAATTATGGTCTTTATGAAGCGTAACCGGATATGGATCGTTCAGGTAATTTGCACCTTTTTCACCCAATTTGATCACCCCGTAGTTTTCAATATCCTTTTCGAGGTAATTAAAAATCACAAGCTGGCGAATGGTCGAAATCCAGTATTCTCTCGATTCACTGATTTCTAACCCCTTACCATACACATCGAGCTGGTCGTGTTCGTAGCTTTTGACATATTGGTTTTCAGTGGCCGTCAGGACGTCCGCAATGTGTTCACAGTCGAATCGTTGCTCAGTAAGCTGAACAGCTCTCAGGACGAGTATAACGCCGTCCTGAACCTTTGTTTTTTCCGTTGACTTGATGCAGTTATCACAAAACCCGCAATCTTTTTCCAGATATTCGCCAAAATAGCTCAGCAGCTGTCTCCTGCGGCAAACGCCTAATGTTGAATAGGCTACCATTTCATTCAGCAAATGGCGTGCATTGTCCCTTTCGGTAACCGTTTTGTCTTTGTTGAATTTTTCCAGCTTCTGAATGTCCTCATAGCTGTAAAACATCAGGCAGTTTCCTTCCAAACCGTCGCGTCCGGCCCTTCCCGTTTCCTGATAATAACCTTCCAGCGACTTGGGAACATCATAATGTATTACAAAACGAACATCCGGCTTGTCAATTCCCATTCCGAATGCAATGGTCGCAACGATCACGTCCGCCTCTTCATTCAGGAATGCATCCTGGTTGGCCATGCGCGTGTTGCTGTCCAATCCGGCATGATACGGTAATGCACGAACGTCGTTAACGCGAAGCAGTTCAGCCACTTCCTCCACCGTCTTCCTGCTCAGGCAATACACAATCCCCGATTTGCCTTTATTGTTGCGAACGTAACGGATCAGTTGCTTCTTAACATCCTTTTTCGGACGGATTTCGTAATAAAGGTTTTTTCTGTTAAATGAAGACTTAAATGTCTCCGCTTCTTCCATTTGCAGGTTTTTGCGGATGTCCTGCTGCACTTTCGGGGTTGCTGTGGCCGTAAGCGCAATGATGGGAAGGTTGCCTATATTTTCAATGATCCCGTAAATGCGGCGGTATTCAGGCCGGAAATCGTGTCCCCATTCGGAAATACAATGTGCCTCGTCAATGGCGACGAAGGATATCTTTACTTTTTTAAGAAAATCAAGGTTATCTTCTTTCGTAAGTGACTCAGGGGCAATGTAGAGCAGTTTGAGGCTGCCATCCAGCGCATCGCTTTTTACCCGGGTAATTTCGGACTTGGTAAGCGTAGAGTTAAGGAACTGTGCATTAATGCCGAAGGCCGTCAACTGGTCGACCTGGTTCTTCATTAAAGCAATAAGCGGCGATATAACGATGGTCAGACCATCGCTGACAAGAGCAGGCAATTGATAGCAAAGTGATTTTCCAGCTCCGGTTGGCATGATCACAAAAGTATTCTTACCAAGAAGGATGTTTTGAATGATTACTTCTTGCTCACCCCGGAATTGACTATACCCAAAAATTTCTTTTAGTCTCTCTTTCAACGTGTCTAAAACGACGGCATCAACATTATTTACCATACTCTGTTAACAAAATGGTTATCCCAAACTTCTATATCTTTGCTTTTGAAATTAAAAATCCCATTGGTTCCCAATAAAACTGTGTTTCAGATTTGAAATTAATAAAAAATATTCAGTCAATAGCAAAAGAAGTATTACGGCAAGAGGCAGAAGCATTGCATAATCTGATCGGATTGATTGATGAAAAATTTGAAAACTGCGTATATGCCATTATCAACTGCGGAGGTCGCGTTGTGGTGTCCGGAGTGGGCAAAAGCGCCATTGTGGGTCAAAAAATAGTTGCTACATTAAACTCCACCGGAACGCCCGCGCTCTTCATGCACGCAGCGGACGCCATTCATGGCGACCTGGGCATGATCCAGGACAACGACGTGGTCATCGTAATCTCCCGCAGCGGCGACACCGCCGAAATCAAAGTGCTGGTTCCGCTCCTGAAACGGACCGGTGTAACGATGATCGCTATGGTAAGCAACAAGGATTCTTATTTAGCAAAAAACGCAGACCATATCCTGCACGCTTACGCCCCCGAAGAAGCTGATCCACTGAACCTTGCGCCTACAACCAGCACGTCGGTGACGATGGCATTAGGCGATGCGTTGGCAATCTGTTTACTGGAAGCCAGAGGTTTTACGCACGATGATTTTGCGAAATTTCATCCGGGCGGCGCTTTGGGAAAAAGACTTTACCTTAAAATCTGTGACATCTATCCGCACAATGCGTTGCCTATGGTTTCGGAAGATGCAGGTTTACAGGAAATTATCCTGGAAATGACCTCGAAAAGGCTCGGCGCAACGGCAGTAAACAATGCAGATGGCAAAATGGCCGGCATCATCACCGATGGCGATTTACGGAGAATGTTGAAGCAACACGACGGCGGCAACATTTTACACCTGAAAGCACGGGATATTATGACTAAGTCTCCCATCTCAGTCTCGCCTGATGAATATGCGGTAAAAGCGCTGGAACTCATGCAAACCCGCAGCATTACGCAGGTTGTTGTAGTGGAGGCGGATGCGATTTTAGGCTTTGTGCATCTGCATGATCTGTTGCGGGAGGGATTGGTGTAGGCTTGTTAAATGCCTTGTCACCCTGAGCGTATTATGCCCTGTCAGCCTGAGCGTAGTCGAAGGCGCGCTACTCCTTGGTAACGCGCCTTCGACTACGCTCAGGCTGACAGGCAATAGAGCTCAGGCTGACAAGCGTGATGCTCCTAGGCTGACAAGGCGCGCTACTCCTTGTTAACGTGCCTTCGACCGCCCGGCGGCCCGGTCCGCTCAGGCTGACAGGCAATAGAGCTCAGGCTGACAAGGCAAGTCGCATCACGGCTGACATGTTAATGTCACCTAAACCGCTTCGACTGCTGAACTTCCCGCTCGTCCTTCCTGATAAAACGATTCGCGAAAACATTAGCCAGCATGGCGCCTACCAATCCATAAAACCCTATTTCATAGCTTCCGGGCAGGTTTGGATCGAAGAGTTTGGCAGTTTTGTAGAATGTGAAATAGATCACGAGACCCATAATGATGGTCATCAGAATGGAATTTACTGCGCAAAGGGCAGATTGTAAAACCCTGTTTTTGTATTGAAGTATTGCATAAACTGCGACTGCGGCAACCAGAATGGCGAGAATGATCAGGTAATAAACCGGCTGAACATTAGACTGCACAGCATTTACCTGATGCGTTAATTTAATGGCAGTAAGGTCGGCCCTTTGCTCGCCTTCAACAGCGACTTTTGTCCATAACGGGAAGGCAAGAAAAATACCCATTCCGATGACGGTTAGGGCCAGAAAAATGGTTTGTATCCTTTGTAACATATTTTTAAATATTGTGAAACAGGCTTATAAGCCGCGAATTTAATAAAGACTAAGCCAGCCCGAAAGCATTATCAGGAAATTACAGAACCGTAAAGGTCAAATTCCTCTGCCGACGTGATGTTAACCTGCGCAAAATCACCTAACCGAACATATTGGCTGGCTGGGACAAGCACCTCATTATCAACCTCCGGTGAATCAAATTCCGTACGACCGATGAAATGCCCGCCTTCTTTTCTATCGAAAAGCACTTTATAAGTCTTGCCGATTTTTTGCTGGTTCAATTCGTATGAAATACCTTGTTGAAGCTCCATAATGGCGTCTGCACGTTCCTGTTTGATCTCGGCAGGAATGTCATCGGGCATGGTGTAGGAATGCGTATTGTCTTCGTGGGAATATTGAAATGCTCCCAAACGGTCAAAACGCATTTTTTCAACAAAATCGTAAGTTTCATCAAATAATGCTTCTGTTTCTCCGGGGTGACCGACGATCAATGTAGTTCTCAATGTAATGTCCGGCACTTTTGCACGGATCGTTTCGATCAATGCTTCGGTTTTTTCACGGGTGATGCCTCGGCGCATGGATTTCAAAATCTCTGTTGAACCTGTTTGCAACGGCATATCCAGATATTTGCAAATGTTGCTGCGCTCGTTCATGATGTCCAGAATGTCCATCGGAAATCCGGCGGGGTAAGCATATTGCAGCCTGATCCACTCAATGCCTTCTACATCAGACAGTTGAGCAAGCAAATCGGATAAATTCCTTTTTTTGTAAATATCAAGACCGTAATATGTCAGGTCTTGCGCAATGAGGATCAGTTCCTTGGTGCCGCGTTTTGCTAATGATTTTGCTTCTTTTACAAGCTCCTCAATCGAGCGGGAGACGTGGCCACCGCGCATAATGGGGATCGCGCAAAAACTGCACGGGCGGTCGCAACCTTCTGCAATTTTCAGGTAAGCGTAATGTGTGGGCGTGGTTAATAAGCGCTCGCCGACAAGTTCATGCTTGTAATCCGCTTTTAATGTTTTGAGCAGGCGAGGTAGTTCGTTCGTTCCGAACCAGGCATCGACTGTTGGGATTTCTACCGAAAGCTCATCTTTGTAACGGTGTGATAAACAGCCGGTAACATACACTTTATCCACCATTCCGGCTGCTTTTGCATCGGCGTAGCGCAGGATTGTATTGATGGATTCTTCCTTAGCGTTATCGATAAATCCACAGGTGTTAATGACAACAATCTGCGAATCGTCTTTTTTGGACTCATGATCAACGGCGAAACCGTTTCCTTTGAGCTGTGTATAAAGCACTTCTGAATCCACCAGGTTTTTGGAACAACCCAGCGTTACAATATTAACTTTATTCTTAACTATTCCTTTGGTTTTCATTGATATTAGCCATCCGCGCGAAGCTTTGGGCTTTAAGTGATAACTGACTATGTAGACTTTATTTTAATCTTGCGAACGGATTTTATTTTCGAGATGCTGCGGCTTGAATGAATGATGTTCAAAACCTCGATGCGTAGTAGTGTAACCTTATAAATTATTAAATAGCTCCCGACGCGGATATTTCTATACTTTTTGGACTTGGTTACCAGCTGTCTGCATTCTGGATGGTGGAGGTAATTTTTTGAAAGACCTTGTATACTGGCTTGGATTTCATCTACAAATACCGAAGCTGAACCGTAGGAGAATGTTTCGATGCCGTAGACAAATATTTCCTCTAAACTCAGTAATGCTTCCTGGCTGACAACTACTTCGCGTACTTCGATTTCCACTTGGCAATGATTTGGGTTGTTTCCTGCATGCTGAAAAATGGGCCTTTTTCTGCGTCCCGAATCATGTTCTTGAACTCATCATCACTTAATGGAGCTCCTGAAATAATGAGGTTCTTTTTGGATGTTTTTGTCTTGCCCATAATCAAAGATAACGAATCTCAAATTTTTTTTAGCCAATCTTCTTAAACAAAGAATCTACAAACTCTGCTCGGTCGAAGACTTGGAGGTCGTCCATTTTTTCTCCTACGCCAATGTATTTAACTGGGATTTTGAATTCGTCGGAAATGCCGATTACGACGCCGCCTTTGGCTGTTCCGTCCAGTTTGGTGATGGCTAATGCGGTGATTTCTGTGACCTTCGTGAACTCCCGGGCTTGAATTACAGCGTTCTGCCCTGTACTGCCGTCCAAAACGAGTAAGACTTCATGCGGCGAATCCGGAATGATCTTCTGCATGACGCGCTTGATCTTTGAAAGCTCGTTCATGAGGTTCACCTTCGTATGTAAACGTCCTGCGGTGTCGATAATGATCACGTCTGCGCCTGTTTCCATTCCTTTTTTCAATGCGTCATAGGCAACGGCAGAAGGATCGGTGTTCATGCCGTGGTCGATAACCGGGACGTCGACGCGCTTTCCCCAAAGTTTAAGCTGTTCTACGGCAGCAGCTCGAAATGTATCAGCGGCACCTAGTACAACCTTATGTCCTCTTTGATGAAACTGGTGCGCCAGCTTTCCGATCGTAGTCGTTTTTCCAACGCCATTCACACCTACAACCATAATCACGTAAGGTTTGGGAAGGTGTTCTGTCTCAAAACTATCCTTAAAATCGACTGATTTGTTTTCTGTCAGCAATGCTGCAATTTCCTCCCGGAGTATGCCGTCCAGCTCGGCTGTTGTAGCATATTTGTCCCTTGCAACGCGCTCCTCAATCCGCTTGATAACCTTTACGGTCGTCTCAACGCCTACATCCGAGCTCACCAAAATGTCTTCAAGTTCGTCCAGAACATCTTCGTCAATAGTGGTTTTACCAACGATGGCGCGGGAAAGTTTGCCAAAGAAACTGTCTTTGGTTTTTTCGAGGCCTTTATCCAATGTTTCTTTTTTCTCTTTTGAAAAAAAACCAAATAAGCTCATATCGATGTGAAGGTAATAAGATCTGAATCGTGTAAGTGTGCTCAAAAATAAAACAAAAAAAGTCCCAAAAGGGACTTTTTAGAAACTCAATGTCATCATTCGACTTCGCTCATGAGGACAAGCACTAGTAGTGTCAGTCTGAGCACAGTCGAAGACTAGTTTTTCAACGCGCCTTGAACACCGTCCAAAGGAACGATTTCTTCTTTGAAGGTGTAAGCTCCTGTTTTTGGAGATTTTACAGCCTTAATAACTTTAGCGAATGCTTTTCCGCCTTCTTTTTTCAGGGTAGCAACTACTTTCTTTGCCATGTCTGTATATCTTTTAAAGTTAAAAAACTTATTTAATTTCTTTGTGGACTGTATAGCGTCTCAGGAATGAATTGAATTTTTTCAATTCCATACGGCCAGGCGTATTTTTCCGATTCTTTGTAGTCACATAACGTGACATTCCAGGAACACCACTATCTTTTTGTTCTGTGCATTCCAATATAACCTGTACTCTATTACCTTTCTTAGCCATTGCTTTACATCGTTTTTACAAATAGGACTGCAAAAGTAAGAACATTTCGTTTTATTCACAATGGTGCCTATCAAATTTAGTATATTTTTTCAAAAAATTTATTGATGTCCCGTTACATTAAGATCTTGGTGGACAAATAAATAAGTTAGAACTATAATCAGCACACTACCAATTTCTGTCTTAAATTTGAAGGAAATCTAGCGCAAACTTAGTTTCTTCGTGTGCGATTTATTTGCAAAACCTTAATCTGGCGGAAATTCTTAAATAAAAAACAATGACTCTTAAAAAAAGCACCCCTTTGGCGCTTGTTGCTCTGGCGGTTTCCTTACTCATCGGCTGCTCCTCAAAAGAAGACAGAGATAAATATGATCATTATTATGGATCAGGAAGTAAGTCAAGGGAAGAAACAGCGCTTGTAGATCTGCAAAACGAAAGAAAAAACCAACCTGCGCCAGCTCCCGCAGCGGCGGCCCCTGCGCAAGGAACGGCACCGGCAGCCGGGGATTCGGCAGCAGCTGGTTCTGGTGACGCGGCTGCAACAGTAGGTGAAGGAGGAGCGGCAGCGGCAGCGACGAATCCAAACGCGGCGGCAGCTCCAAGTGCGGCACCAAAACGCAAGCCTGTTCCTGCAGACGTTTCTGCATTGCTTAACAAGCACGCGTGTCTTGCCTGCCACCAGCCATATGATAAGGTAATTGGCCCGGCGTACGCAGAGGTTGCCAAAAAGAAATATACATCAGATCAGATCGTAGAACTGGTTCACAGCCCGAAGCCCGAACATTGGCCTGGATATCCTCCAATGGCCCCTATGGCGCACGTTCCAAAGGCTGACATTGTGGTTATTGCCAACTGGATCAACTCATTATAGTAGTAAGCTGACTTTTTTAGAAAATACGGGCCGTTCATGTTATGGACGGCCCGTATTTGTATCTTTGCGAACGCATTTTAATAAAATATGACTCAAAACGCATTGCAACCAGCTGATATCACCGATGAACATTTGGCCCAGTATGAAACTGTAATCGGGCTTGAAGTACATTGTCAGCTCCTGACGGAATCCAAACTTTTTGCGCAGGACAGAAACCTTTTTGGTGCTGAACCTAACACAAACATTGGTCCGCTTACGCTTGCACTTCCCGGGACATTACCCAAAATCAATAAAAAGGCAGTCGAATATGCAGTCCGTTTAGGGCTGGCTTGCGGGTGCTCAATCAGTAAAAGGACCATTTTTGATCGTAAAAATTATTTTTACCCGGATCTTCCGAAAGGTTACCAGATCTCTCAGGATAAAAAACCGATCTGTGAAAATGGCGGCGTGACAATCACGACGAAAAACGCAGAAGGAAAAATGAACGAGAAAGTGATCCGCTTTCATCATATACATTTAGAAGAGGATGCTGGAAAATCCGTGCATGATGGCAGTGTTACCGAAACATTATTGGATTACAACCGCGCCGGGACGCCTTTGGTTGAGATGGTTTCTGAGCCTGATCTGCGCTCTGCGGAAGAAACGGGTGCTTTTGTGACAGAAATCCGCCGGTTAGTTCGCTATCTGCACATTAGCGATGGGAATATGGAAGAAGGGTCGCTGCGCTGCGATGTCAATGTTTCACTCCGGAAAAAAGGAGCTGAAAAATTAGGCACCAAGGTTGAGATCAAGAATATGAACTCGATCCGCAACATGATGCGGGCCATTAGTTTTGAGGAAAAAAGGCAAATTGCTATGCTGGAAAATGAGCAGGCAATCCAGCAGGAAACTCGAATGTTTGACGTAGAAAGCGGACAGACTTACGGCATGCGTGTAAAGGAAACGATGAACGATTATCGCTATTTCCCTGATCCTGACCTTAGCCCCGTTGTCGTTTCTGACGAATGGCTTGAAAGCATTAAAGCTGCTATGCCGGCATTGCCGCACGAGCTGCGCGAGAAATTCACGCATCAATATGGAATACCGGCTTATGATGCGGCTGTGCTTACAGATACGCGTGAGATTGCAGCCTATTTTGAAGCAGTTTGTGCCAAAACAAATGCTTATAAAGCGGCTTCGAACTGGTTGATGGGGCCTGTGAAATCCTATCTGAATGATCATGAAGGCAACATTGACCGTTTCCCGATCAACCCCGAAAGCCTGGCAGCATTGATCGATCTGAGCGAGTCGGATGTTGTGAGTAACTCGGTGGCCACGCAAAAAATATTTCCGGTGCTTTTGGCTGAGCCTCAGCGTGATCCGAAAGAGATCGCTTCGTCAAATAACTGGATTCAAAACAGCAATACAAACGAGCTTGAAACGTTGGTAAATGAGGTTATTAGCGCAATGCCAGACAAAGTTGCAGCTTATAGAAAAGGAAAAAAGGGGTTACTGGGTCTTTTTGTGGGAGAAGTCATGAAAAAGTCAAATAACACCGCTGATCCGAAGCTTGTAAGCCAGTTGCTCAATGCGAAACTCTGATACCCAGGCCTAACAAACACATTTTAGAAGGTTATGAAAGGAATAGTCAAACAAGGTTTTTTTATAGTAAGTCTTGCTTTTTTTAGCCTTCAAGCTCAGGCACAGCAACTTGCACCTAAGGATTTCACGGTTAACGGCAAAGTGAAGAATGGTGCGAAAGGAGAAAAAGTAACGTTGCTGCGAACCACCGCCGGCGGGTCATCCGTTAAATTGGATTCTGCGCAGCTGGCAGCAGACGGCACATTTTCCATAAAAGGCGTTGAGAATGACCGTGGCAGTTTTTTTGCCCTGAACATTTCGGATCGTCAGAAAGTGATTCTGCTTGTGGAAGGCGGAGAAGAGTTCAAGATTCTGGCCGATGGGACATCACGTGATGATAAAGGCAATGGTGGAAAGGCTGAGATCACCGGGTCCAAAAACATGGAATACTATGCCCAAATTGACAAGCTGATGCAAACATTTGCTGCTAAGGTTACGGGCTGGAATGAAGAATATGCAAAGGCCGAGGAGAAAAAGGACGCTAAGAAAATCCAGGAAGTGCAGCAAGCTTATGCCAGCGCGGACAAGGAGCGGCTGGACGTGATCAAGAAACTGCTTCCTGAAATGGGTACAACTTTGGTTGCCCTTTTTACTGCTAACAACTTTTTGAGTCCTGATACTGACCTTGAAATACTGAAAAAACTGGGCGACGATTACGAAAAAATCACACCTACGCCCACATTAGCGAAAGGTTTTATTGGTCAGATAAAAAGAATTGCAGGCGTTTCGGTGGGTCAGCAGGCACCTGATTTTACATTAAATAGTCCTGACGGTAAGCCGGTTGCATTGTCCTCATTGCGCGGAAAATTTGTCCTGATCGACTTCTGGGCGTCATGGTGCGGACCTTGCCGGATGGAAAATCCGAATGTTGTGCGGATGTATGACAAATTCAAAGACAAAGGATTTGATATTTACGGCGTTTCACTGGACGATAACGAAAAAGCCTGGAAAACGGCCATCGAACGTGATAAATTGAAATGGCTGCACGGATCAGAATTGAAAAAGTGGAATTCGGGCGTGGCGCAGACTTACGGCGTGAATGCAATCCCGGCAACATTCCTGATCGATAAGGACGGAAAAATCATTGCGAAGAACTTACGCGGGCCAGCACTGGAAAGCAAGCTTACCGAATTGCTGGGCGCTCAATGATAATAGATTAGATGTAGTTAAAAAATCCGCAAGATCTGTCTTGCGGATTTTTTTATGCACCATGATCTTCCAAACTATAATAGAACTGCAAAGGATCAGGAAATTTGAACGCATAACAATAATGCTTATCAAGCTTTTCGCCTGAAATAACTTTGAATTCCGGTTGCTCATTTGCTTCCGCAAATGTGGGTGCTTCCCAGCCAAATTGTGCGCAAGACGTTTCGTACACTTCACGGCGCGTGGTATGAACCGGCGCTACAACATTAAAAGTCTCATTACTAATGCCCGTTTCAAGAATCGTAGCAATGATTCCCGCAGCATCGTCCCGGTGAATGTAATTAACAGGAATAGAGCCGGTTGTCATATCTTTTTTCCCCTGCACATATTTTCCCGGAATGCGGTTATAGCCGAGTAAGCCGCCTAATCTGAGGATCGAGACATTACGGTCGGGACGTAATGCAATTAAAAGATTTTCAGCCACAACCATTTCCGGCGATTCCGATTCTTCGGGTGTTTTTACATCGTCTTCAACTACAATCCGGTTCAGCTCGGGATAAATGCCGGTTGAACTGATGAAAATAATGTCGCGGATTCTTGATTGATTTATCTCGGCAATGACCGATTCGATTTGTTTGACATAAAAACCAGGTTCATTTTTGGTCAGGCGAGGCGGTAAGGAGATCAAAAGCGTATCAACGTCGAAAAAAGTATCAAGGCCTTCTTTGGTCACGAAGTCAGGATTCATTGGCAACATGTAGGCTGAGATCCCTTTTTGGACGAAGCCATTCATTTTTAGCATTGATGTTGTGCTGCCATTGATTTCCCACGTACTATGCTGGCTCAGCAAGCGTTGAGCTAGTGGAAAACCTAACCAGCCGCATCCCAGAATGCTTATTTGTTTTTTTTCTACTTTTGAATCGTTATCTGTCATTTGATATTTAGGCTATGTTGTTTTCGAGAATTGCTCTCTTTTGCTCCCTGATTTCTGTTTTTTTAGTTTCCTGCAATAAAGATAAACGGCTCGATTCGGATGCGACCGAGGCTGTGGTCAATGTTGAATCCGAAAATCTGGATCAGGCGCTTTTTGCTTGCAAATCAGTTAAAGATGTGCAAAATTTTCTCGACGCACGTCCATATCTGTCAAAGGAATATTTTGCCAGTTCACAAATGGATCCGCAACAGCTGGCATCGCATTTATTTAATATTTTACAAAACCCTGATTTCCAGGCATTCCGAAGTCAGCTTGACAGCCTCATCGGTGATCGTAAAACGAACATTCTGGATCCGCTGGCAGCAGCATTCAAACAAATAAAATATCATTATCCGGCATTCAAAGCACCCAAAGTGCAGTTTCTGGTGACTGGTTTTACAGGAACGGATCTATACATTTCTGATTCGCTGATCATTATCGGGTTGGATTATTTCGGGGGACCAAATGCCATGTATCGCCCGGATGTATTTGACTATCAGTTGCGGAGATATCAAAAAGAATACATCGTTCCTTCCATCGTCTTCTTCGAATCCAATCGTTTCAACAAAATGGATCCTACCGACAAGACATTGCTGGCAGATATGATCGGTTATGGCAAAGGTTATGCATTTGTGAAACAAATTATGCCTAATGCTGCCGATAGCCTGATCATCGGATATTCGGCCGACAACTTGCGCAGAACCGATGCGAGCCAGCAGCAGATATGGGCTTATTTTATTGCGGGGAAATTGCTGTATGAGTCAGTGGAGATGAAAAAGAAGAAATTCATTGAAGAACGACCATTCACAACGGAAATCGGACCAAAGGTTCCTGGCGCTATTGCGCGCTGGCTGGGTTGGCGGATTGTAAACCGGTTCAGAGCTGAAAATCCGGGTGTAACACTTCCCGAATTGATGGAAATGGACAACTCCGCACAGATTTTGCAGGAATCGGGATATAACGGCGAGCCAGACGAAGAGGAGTAAGTTTTTTGTTTACTTTTGCGGCAGTCACTAAGATCCCAAAACGCCATTGATACCGTTTACACTCATCATTTTTCTGCTTCTTGTGCCTGGTTTTGTGGTTATCGGCGTCTATTTGGAACGCAAGGTTTCCGCATTCATTCAGGATAGGATGGGTCCGATGGAAGTGGGTAAATGGGGTTTGCTTCAACTTTTTGCCGATTTGCTTAAACTCCTTCAAAAGGAGGATATCGTTCCAAAAGCGGCGGACAGGCGCCTTTTTCTTATCGCGCCATTTGTCATTTTCGTATCTGTTTTTGCCGGTTTTGCTGTTGTCCCGCTCGCTCCTGATCTGGCAGGGTCGGGCGCATCAGTTGGTGTGTTTTTTCTGCTTACGATCGTTTCTGTGGACGTTATAGGGCTTTTGATGGCCGGCTGGGGTTCTAATAATAAATTTGCATTGTTTGGTGCCATGCGTGCTGTGGCGCAGATCATTTCCTACGAAATTCCTCTGGGACTTTCTATTTTGTGCGTGGTAATGCTCACGCAGACATTGGATTTACAGATCATCAGTTTCCAGCAAGGCATTTATTCCAATGAACCTGTGTATCTGTTTGGTATAAAAGATCTGGGCATTGATGTGACAAATGTGGGTGGATTTTTGTCCTGGAACATTATCAGAAACCCATTTTTGCTATTGGCATACATTGTCTTTTTTATAGCCTCATTGGCAGAATGTAACCGGGCACCATTTGACTTGCCGGAAGGTGAATCAGAGCTGGTTGCAGGATTTCACACTGAATATTCAGGCATGCGCTGGGCACTTTTTATGCTTTCTGAATATGGAATGATGCTGCTGGTTTGCCTGTTAGGGGCCATTTTATTCCTGGGAAGCTGGAATACGCCTTTCCCAAACATTGGCCCATTAAAACTCGCTGACTGGACCAGTGGAGAGCCCGGAACCTGGCTAGGTTACATTACCGGTATTTTCTGGCTCTTGGGCAAAGCAATTTTTGGGATTTTAATTCAAATGTGGGCACGCTGGACGCTTCCGCGACTGCGTGTGGATCAGCTTATGTATTTGGGATGGAAAGTTTTGACGCCGGTCGGACTGGTGCTATTCTTCATTTCCGGCGTCTGGCGGTTGATCGGAATCTGATTATTCCGCGATTTCTGCGCCGTCCAGAATGTAATTCATCTGATAAATATCGTCTGCATTCAACTTCAATGTTCCTACGAACGTCAGACGCTCATCCGTTTTGAACTTCCGGCCATCTTTTTTCTTGAAATTCAATGTCATAACCGTTTCAGGACCAGCACCTCCGCAGAAGAAGCACGCGCTGAATGGAAATGCCGAGAGGACATATAAATTAGCATCCAGATCCACAGGCAGAATGTATCCGGTAATGGTAACCTGCTGATTTTTCAACTTCTGAACACTCGGCCCGAAAGTCGGATGAAGCATATAAATGGATTCTTCGGCATACCACTTCTTTTTGAAAGTCACATCCCGCAACGTTTCCCACGTCACCTTAACCGGATTAATGGCTGGCGTAAATGCAAATAAAGAGGTGAAGCAAAAAAGCAATATTATGATTCTGACAGATTTCATCGCGCCTGATTTTGTCTTGGTTAGGATTTAACTAAGCAAACAAATTTACATAGAATATCATTCCTCTGCCAACGTCCGCGAGATATTCAGCCGGTAAATGCCCAGTGAAGGAAGCACGGAGGCCAGAAAGCCGATCAGCAAGGCTGCAAAAAACAGGTAAATTTCTTCGGGCAGAATGGTGAATTTCCTTAACGAATAATGAAAATCCTGCTCTGCCGCTCTTGAAAATAACCATAGCCCCACGCGGCTCAGGATAATCCCTGAAAAATAACCGATCACTGCCAGCATTAAGCCTTCCAGCAATAGCATCAGGAAAAGCCTCGTCCGGGTTGCGCCCATGGAAAGCATGAGCGCCATCTCGTATTTTCGTTCTTTGAGTGAATTATAGAGGGAAATAAAAACGCTGATCCCGGCAATGCTGATAATGATAAGTGCCAATGCGCGTAGCGTTTCAATGCCCACGCCGAGCAATGAGAAGAGCCGGTTAATTTCAATGCTGGGCAATGCGGCCTGCATGGATGTATTTTCGTTGATCTGCCGCGGAATGGTCATTAAGCCCATTGGATTCCTGAATTGAATCAGCGCGCTGGTCACCTGCCTGCCTTCTTCGGCTTGCTCATGATCGTCGTGTTCCTCATGTTTGCCTTCGCCTTCCTCATGCGCGTGAACGTCCCAGACACTGGATAATCGGGTCAGTATCAGCTGGTCTACAACGGAGCCATTGGCCTCAAAAATGCCGGTAACCTTGTATTTCTTCTCGTTATGCGCTTCACCTTCTGAATCCAGCCCATGCGCACTTGCAAATGTATCGCCAATTTTTAGTTGTGACATTGCGGCCACTTTGCTGCCAATCGCGACTTCCATCGATGCATTATAAATTTTCCCCTCCGCCAGTTTTGCCTGAAAATGCTCGATATATTTAGGCGTCGTGCCCACGATACGGAATCCCTGGTAACTGTCGCCCATCGAGAGCGGGATCACAGTTTTGACAAACGGATTTTTACGCAATGCATCCACTTCGGCCAGCGGCACGTTACCAGTAGGCGCGTCGATCTGGTAAATGCTGGAAAGGATCAGTTGCAATGGGCTTCCTTTGGCACCCACAACCATATCAATGCCGCGTATATTCCTGCGGAATTGCTCGTCGAGTTGCTTATTAAGCAGTAAAAGCAGCGATATCATGCCAATTCCCAGCGTGAGCAAAAGCGCGCTTAAAAAACTGTTGAGCTTTTTCTCTTTAAGATTGGCCAGACTTATTTTGACAATATTCATCTGTTCAGGATTAGGATAATGGCATTATGAAAGGTGGACCTGGTTTGGAAATTCATCTTTCAACCGCTGGTCGTGCGTGACCACAACCAGGCTCGCGCCGATCGAGGCCGATTGTTCCTTTAATAATGTGATTACTTTTTGGGTATTGTTGTCGTCCAGGCTGGACGTTGGTTCGTCGGCGAGGATAACATTCGGCTCGTTCATGAGCGCGCGCGCAATGCTTACCCGCTGCTGCTCACCCTGGCTTAGCTGATTGGTTTTCTTCGTCAAATGTTCTGCAAAACCCAGCTTTTCGGCCAGCATCCGGGCTTTCTGCGTATTTTCCTTTTGATCTGCCAGATAGTTGGAAAGCAATATGTTATCCAAAACTGAAAGTGCGCTTACAAAATGAGGTTTCTGATAAATGATCCCGATATTTTTCGCTCTGACCTTCGCCACTTCTTCCGGCGAAAGCGCCGTAACGGGCTTTTCTGCGATCAAAATTTGCCCTGACTCCGGTTTTAGTAGCAGCGCCAGCAAATGCAGCAATGTCGTTTTTCCCTTGCCCGACTGCCCTAATATGAGTAGTGTTTCCTTGTCCTTGCAGCGAATGTCCGGGAAGCTGAATTTCTTTTGGGCGGAGTAAGAAAAATGAAGATTAGTGCTTGAAATCATTGCAATGGCTGTTTTTCCATTTACAATGATAAGGAAGTTTTATTTTCGGCAACATTAAAAAATTTTAGTCTTACAAATAAATCATTCGGAAATACGTTGAAATGGTGATATACCCTGAATAAAACCAACAACTGTTCTATTTTTGCAAAAAATTGATCTCACAAATGCGTAGAAAATCTGAATTAAAGAAAGTGTCCGGGGCATTGGTGTTCATCTTGACTTGTGGGCTTTTGTTTATGAATCAGGATGTCCAGGCGCAGAGCAGGGGCATTTTTGTTCCGTATTCAACAGCAGGATTTGGGCTCGGGACTTCTAGCTATTTTGGAGATTTCGCACCTTACAGAAGGCCGCTGGCTTCTACATTTAAAATGATGCGTTGGAGCATTGGAGGCAATTACACACGCCATTTCACGCCTCGTTTGGGCGCCAGGGCAAGCTTTATTTATGCGCGGATTGCCGGCGACGATTACATTATGAACCGCAGCGAGAAGCATGAAACCAATATTTTTTACGCAAGAAACCTGCATTTCAGAAACGATCTGAAAGAATTCTCTGTCCAAGGGATCTTTAAATTAACGCCTGACAACAGAAGTTACGACAGAAGGCCGCAGTTGGGGGCTTATTTGTTTGCCGGGATTGCGCTTACCGCCCACAACCCCAAAGCACTTGATTCTCTGGATGGTGACTGGATTAAATTACAGCCGCTGGGCACTGAGGGTCAGGGCAATGAAGGATACGAAAAGCCTTATTCGCTGGTTCAGTTTGCGATTCCTATGGGGATTGGCGTTCGTTACAAAATCAATTCAAAACTGGATATTTCCGCTGAATTGGGTTTCCGGAAAACATTTACAGATTACCTGGACGATGCACATGGAAAATATGCTGATCCTGCATTGTTTGCCGATAACCCAACTGCATTGGCACTCAGCAACCGGACAACGGAGCGTTATGCGGCAAGAAAAGGAGCGGATAGAACGGAGGCTTTGAAAAAATTTCTTGTAGTAAACTACATGCTCGATACCAACGATCCGTTGGCAGCATTGCCGACCACGGGTTTTGGAGCTCCGGGAACTGACCGCGGAAACAGCCCGACTTACACGGACAACTATCTTTTTGGTATGATCCATATCAATTATATGTTGCCATCGCAGATTAAATGTCCTCCATTAAAATAACTAAGGCATCCATTGAAGTCTTCTTTAAAATGTATAAATGCAAAATACTTGCTGCTTAATCTGGCGGCAGGTATTTATTTTTTTGTGGCGGCCGGGAACGCGGTAAATGCTCAAAAAATTGAGATAGGGGCGGGGTTAGGCGCATTAAATTATAAGGGAGACATTTCACCTTCTGTCAGACTTCGTTTTTTCAAACCAGCCGGAAGCGTATTTTTTCGCTATAATCCATCCCAGGCATTGTCGCTGAGAGCGGAGTTGATGGGTGGCGTTATCGGTGCGGACGATAAGCATAGCAAGGACCCTTTTCAGCAAGCGCGCAAATTTTCATTCACATCCCGCATTTTCGAAGGAAGCGCTGTGGCCGAGTATAATTTTCTCAATTTTCAGGAACGCCGTTTCGCAGTGAACTGGAGCCCTTATGTGTTTGGGGGGATCGGGTATACCAAATTCAATCCCAATCCGCAGGGTGTGGGTTACAAAACCAGCTCGTTTGTGCTTCCTTATGGGGTTGGGATCAAATATCAGGTAAGACGTCCATGGAACATTGGCATTGAATACGGCGCCAGAAAAACATATTCCGATTATCTTGATAACTTGGGAGGAGATCCGGTAGGGACAGATAAACTCCAACAGGGCGATCCGTCTTTGAAAGATACTTACTACTATTTGCGACTTTCTGTTACGTACACTTTTTATAAAATCGTTTGCCCCTGATCCTATGAAAAAAATTCTCCTCATTGCTGCTGTTTTGCTCGTTGTTGTTCTAGCCGGATTTTTCGGTATGAGAATGTATACCAAATCATTCAGCCCGGAAGCGGTTGCGGAAACGACGAATAATGGTGTAAGCGTAAAAGTCACTTACAGTAAGCCAGGCAAGAAGGGAAGGCTGCTTTTCGGCAGGGAACAGGATAAGGCGCTTCTGCCTTATGGAAAAGTCTGGCGCACCGGCGCGAATGAAGCAACATTAATTGAGCTCGGCGAAGGATTGTCCATTGGTGGTAAGCCGGTTAAGGCAGGCACTTATTCCCTATATTCAGTGCCTGGACAGAGCACCTGGAAAATCATTCTCAATTCAGAAACGGGGCAGTGGGGCACGGAATATAATGATGGCAAAGATATTTTGCGTGTAGAAGTGCCCATCAGGATCAGGCCGGCAGTTCAGGAATTGTTTAACATTTACTTCGAAGATATACCGGGCGGCGTAAACATGATTTTAAGCTGGGACCAGACGGAAGCATTGGTTCCTATCACCAAGTAACCCGCTCGCCTGCACGCCCTTATGTTTGTTGAAGCTATTGAAAAAGTAGATCAGTTCACCCGTCCAATTCATTTTATACTGCGTTATTACACCGGCAGCGACATCGTGCCGGGCACTGCTACACTGTTTTTTGTGAATGAAAATGGCTTTGCGATCACCTGTCGCCACGTGGCACAGCAGATTTTATATGCCAGCTCAATTTATGAGAATTACCTCAAATTCAAAGGAGAGCTCAGAAAGTTTGAGAAAGATCCCGGACTGGAAACACAGCGTGCCTTTCTGGAAACAAAATACAGGATCAACAACGATAACCCGATCCGGATACTTTTTAACTTCATTAATTGTGTTACGGCTTACAAAGGCCTGGCCATTCATCTGCACCCCACTCAGGACCTTGCGATCATTGAGTTTCGGGATTATGAAAGCAAGCAATATCAGGGTTATGCGCGCTTTTTGAAGGATTCCAGATTTGTAAAACAGGGGAGATATCTTTGCCGCTTGGGCTATCCGTTTCCGGAATTTACCAATTATCAATACAACAAAAACACCGGCGACATTGAGTGGCTGAAAGCGGGCCGCATTAACACGCCCAGTTTCCCGATCGACGGCATCGTTACGCGGCACATTGGCGAGAGTAATGGTGTTGTGGGCATTGAAATGAGCACGCCAGGTCTGAGAGGACAAAGCGGCGGGCCACTTTTTGACCCGAACGGGATTATTTACGGCATGCAAAGCTCTACACGTCACCTGCATCTGGGATTTGACCAGGTTAACCGGGAAGTGACGACGGAAGGCCAGAGGAAACGGGTTTCCAATTATCCCTTTCTGAATGTGGGCCAATGTGTGCACGTGGACGTGATCAAGCAATTTCTACGCGAGAAGAACGTCACTTTTTACGAAGAAGAAGTTTAAAGGATCAACATTAATTCTTCCAGGCGACGGATATCGTAAGTCGGGCGCTCGTCAAATCTGAGTCCTGCGGGATTGTAATAGACCGTGTCCATTCCAAATTGCTTCGCGCCCATAATGTCGGCCACCCAGTTGTCCCCGATCATAATACTCTCGGACGGCACCGCCCGCGCAGTTTCCAGGGCATAAGCAAAGATTTTGGGATCCGGCTTTTTGGCGTTCGCTGTATCAAATGTGATGATATTCTCAAAAAAGTGTCCGATTTCAGAGCTTGCGATCTTTCTGGCCTGGATTTCGTTAAAACCGTTTGTGATAATGTGCATGGAGTAGCCAGCGGAGTTTGCGTAGTTTAGCAAATCCAGCGCACCTTCCAGCAGATGTTTTTTATCCGGCAATGTCCGGAGATAGGCTTCACCGATTTCTGTGTGATTGGGAGGCAGGTTGGCGCCGAGTTCCTCGAAAACCATCTTGAACCTGTTTTCACGTATATAGGTATGGTGCACAGTTCCGCGATCGAACGCATCCCACAATGCAGTATTTATTTTCAAAAAAGACTGGATAAAAGAGTCCAGAGACGATACGCCGTACTGAATCAAGGTCAGTGTATGAAAAATTTCTTCCAGTGATTCGGAAGAATTTCGGTCAAAATCCCAAAGTGTATGGTCCAGATCGAAGAAAAGATGCCGGTATTTCATATCTGGTAAAAATTCAAATTTTATTAGAAAAGTGAAATTTAATTTTTATTCGGGAAATTTCATAAATAAAAAAATAGAAGTGATCCAAACGGTGTAATGTTAACGTAAGTCATTTGATAAGTTCTATTATTTATTGCAATAGGAACACAGCGTACGATCAGTACACGTATATTCTTAAAAAGAGGGGTTTGTTGTTAACAGTTGTTAATGAAATTTATTTTACAAAAAAAAGAAACCTAAACATTTGCAAATTATTTTTCAAATCCATTTCTTTGATATGTATAATTCAAAATACAGAAAAGACAGTTCAATATTTCACTAAACAGAAAGGAGAAACAATATCGACGAACCGCTCTACGTTAACTAAATCGAATAGTAAAAATGGAGAAAGTCCAAGTTAGCGACAGTGAGTTGGTAACATTGTATATCCGCGGTAATGAGAAAGCATTCGAAAAGCTTGTTCAGCGCCACAAATCAAGAATATACACCACTATTTATCTGATTGTCAAGGACCAGTATGTAGCCGAGGATTTATTACAGGATACATTTATCAAGGCCGTTGACACAATAAAAGGTGGTAGATATAATGATGAAGGCAAGTTCCTGCCATGGATTATACGTATCGCACACAACCTCGCCATTGATTATTTCAGACGCGATAAACGCTACCCCAATGTAGTATTTGAAGATGGAAGCAGTGTTTTCAATACGCTGGATTTTTCGGAGGATTCCGTTGAGTCAATCCAGATTCGTCAGGAAACACATGAGCAACTGCGGGAGATGATCCAGCGGTTACCTGATGTTCAGAAGCAAGTCTTGATCATGCGCCACTATGAGGACATGAGCTTTCAGGAAATTGCCGATGCAACAGGAGTGAGTATTAATACGGCATTGGGCAGGATGCGTTACGCGTTGATAAACTTGCGTAAGCAATTCAACCAACGTGCCCCACAGTATGACAAAAACTTTTACCTACGATGATGTTGTAAGGTATTTATATGCCGAAACAACAGAGACTGAAAACGACCTGATTGTTGAGGCCCTGGCGCTTGACAATGATTTGATGAGCTTTTATCTGGACTCACTCGACATTCAGAGCCAGATGAACAAGATCGTTCGGACCCCTTCGGACCTGACGGTGGCGAAAGTCTTCAAATATTCTCAACAATTTTCACCTAAAAGACCCACCGCTCTTTCTTTTTAAGAGGTGGGTCTTTTTTTATTCCATTTGTAACCGGCTGTATTAATTTACAGGCAGGATTTTCGTATGCTTAGAAAAGACCGATTCAAGTTCTTCCTCAATTATTTTACCAATAACTTCCCAGAACCTGAGACCGAGCTGCATTATGGAAGTCCTTACGAGTTAATCGTTGCCGTGGCCCTGTCTGCGCAATGTACGGATAAGCGCGTGAACATGGTTACCCCCGCGCTCTTTGAGCGGTTTCCCGATCCACAGGCTTTGGCGGCATCGAATGTGGAGGAAGTTTTTACTTACATCCGCTCCATTTCGTATCCGAATAATAAGGCCAAACATTTGGTGGGAATGGGAAGAATGCTCGTTGAGCAGTTCAATTCAGAAGTCCCGGCTTCAATAGAAGACTTGCAGAAGTTGCCCGGTGTGGGTAGGAAGACAGCAAATGTGATTGCATCTGTTATTTTCAACCAACCTGCTATGGCTGTTGACACGCATGTTTTTCGTGTTTCACGGCGCATTGGGCTGGTTCCTCTTACGGCCACCACGCCGCTGGCTGTGGAAAAAGAACTCTTGAAATATATTCCAAAAGATCTCGTTCATAAAGCGCATCACTGGCTCATTCTGCACGGCCGCTACATTTGCCTTGCCAGAAACCCGAAATGCATGGAGTGCCCCTTGTCGCCAAGTTGTAAATATTTTGAAAAGAATGTAAAAGTTTCCCTTTTTCAATCCTGATTACAACCATTTCAAGGTTACAAGCATCTGTGTTTATAGTATCAGTTCCCATTAATTTTAAAGAAAGAAGGAAAAAGAAATGAAGCGAATTAATTTATCATTGGTCATCGTATTTGCCCTGCTTATCGGTTTGTCGGGTTGTATGGATAAGGACAATACGGATGACACTGCGAAAGTGAAAGAAAACGAGGTTGCGATCGAGAATTATCTGAAAACAGACAGTCTTGGGTCAAAAGCCATCAGAGACAGCTCGGGGCTATATTACATTACCCGCGTTGCCAATCCGAACGGTCAGCTCGCGAAAAGAGGCGATGCTGCAACCATTAAGTACACAGGTTATCTGCTTGACGGAACCAAAGTGATTTCTTCAACTGTGGATAGCAAAACAACATTCACTTTCCCAGTGGAAGGTTACCTATTCTGGGGTGGCATTGAGCGCGGCATATTTTTGATGAAAACAGGCGAGAAAACAACATTCTTTTTGCCATTCTATCTGGCATCAGGAAATGTAGACAAAGTGAACATCCCCGCATATTCACCGATCCGTCTCGAAGTTGAATTTATCAAGACCCGCACAGAACCACAGCAAATTGATGATTTCATCGCTGCAAAAGGTTACAAAAATGTGGAAAGAACTAGTGATAATCTGGTTGTAATCCGGACTAACACTGTAACCGGTGACACTTTGGGATCTGGTAAAAGTGTGAGCGTGAAATATGTCGGAAGGACATTGGATGATACGAAGTTTGATGAAAGGACAAGTTCATTTACAACCGGAACTGCCGGGACGATCCCCGGATTTGACCGTGCACTTCGTAAGCTACGCAGAACAGAAAAGGCGATCATCATTTTCCCTTCTGCGCTTGGTTACGGAAAGAATGGAAACAACGCAATTCTGCCTTATGCACCACTTCAATTCGAAGTTGAGGTTCTGAATAATTAACATTAGCATATCAGTAAATAAATGTCCGCGAAATCGCTTCGCGGACATTTTTTATGTAAAAACCTTCGTAATGATATTAGCAACGCGCAGCAAATCTTCCGCTGTGAGGCTTGAACCGGATGGCA
Organism: Dyadobacter sp. CY347; assembly: GCF_021502655.1. Lineage (GTDB taxonomy): Bacteria > Bacteroidota > Bacteroidia > Cytophagales > Spirosomataceae > Dyadobacter. Next base: position 337,154 of record NZ_JAKFFT010000008.1, on the reverse strand, counting down.
GGCAAATGCCTGATAGAAATAATTCAGCGGCAATGTTACCACCAAAATAGGGCGCGTCTTTGAACACTGGTTGTAAATGCATGGGTTTCCACAAATGCCGGGATTCAATGTTGTTTCTTTCCAATTCTGTGATAAGTGTTCTTGGGGCGATTCCGGATTGTTGGAAATCCAATGTCAGTGCAGTCAACCAGCGATTGGAAAAGCATTCAGCAAGTTCGTCCTGGAAATTGATTCCGGGTAATCTTTTCAGGGCTTTTTGATAAAACGCATTATTCGCCCTTCTTTGATTTATTCGGTGTTTCAAAATCTCCATTTGCCCTCTTCCAATTCCCGCGCAAACATTACTTAGACTGTAATTGTAACCGGTTACTAAATGCTCATAATGCGGTTTCGGATCTCTTGCCTGACTAGCCAAGAACCTCGCTTTTTCAATAAGTTTCGAATCTGCTGACCAGAGCGCTCCGCCTCCTGATGTTGTAATGATCTTGTTACCATTAAAGGAGAAAATGCTCATTAAGCCAAACGAACCCACTTTCCTGCCATTATACTCGGAACCAAGCGCTTCGGCAGCATCTTCAACCATCGGAATGTCATAATGAACGCATAATGTTGAAATTTCAGCCATACGTGCAGGCATTCCGTATAAATGCACAATAATGATCGCTTTTGGCTTTTTGCCTTTATCGATATAATGCTTAATTGCACTTTCCAATGCATCCGGACACACATTCCAGGTAACCGGTTCACTATCAACAAACACCGGTGTGCCACCTTGATAAACAATCGGATTAGCACTGGCTGCAAATGTTAAAGACTGACAAATGACAATATCGCCTTTTTCAATTCCTAGTAAAACCAATGCAAGATGCAACGCCGCGGTCCCCGATGACAATGCTGCCACACGTCCGCAGCCGATGAACTCTTCGATCTGTTTCTCAAAAGCATTCACATTTGTTCCCACCGGTGCGATCCAGTTTGCATCAAATGCCTGTTGAATGTAAGTCATTTCCGTCCCGCCCATATGTGGGGGCGAAAGCCAGATTCTCTTTTCCATAGTGTGTTTGTTTAATGATCCGGGCAGGATTTCCACGGACGATGGCTCCGTCCGGAATGTGCTTCGTCACAACGCTTCCAGCACCGATGACGCAATTTTTACCAATAATAACATTGGGAACGACCACACTTCCGGCGCCAATCAATGTGCATTCCCCGATGCTAACATTGCCGCAAAGCACGGAACCGGGCCCAATGTGGACGAAATCCGAAATCCTGCATTCATGTTCGACTATCGAGCCTGTGTTAATAATGCAATGGTTTCCAATAACCGTTTCTGTTTGAATAACAGCCCAATGCAGAACAACATTACCCACGCCGAATTGAACATTAGACTCGATGAGGCAAGAAGAATGGAATACATTTACGAAGCTATGATCAACTTTTAAAGCCAATTCTTTACGAATAAAATTGTTTCCAATCGCAAGGATCAAAGGCTCGTGAACAAACAAATCCGGATTGTAAATGTTTATGACAGAACTGCCCGCAAAAGTTTTTCGGGCAGGATTATCATCAAAAATCGCATGAACTTCGATTCTGAGATCGAGAAGCAAACTAACCATTACTTTGGCGTGACCGCCAGCGCCGTATAGGAGCATAATGTTTAAGATAAAGTGTGTTAAATGAGTCAATATCAACCTTCAAATCTTTCAAATGACGACTCTTGCGGCTCGCTTGTTTTTTCGAAAATCAATAAGAAGGTCAAATACAAGATCTTTATATCCAGCTTGAAAGAACGGTTTTCTACATACCAGATGTCGAACTCAAATTTCTTGTCCCAGGTGATTTGCGTGCGTCCGTTAACCTGCGCCCAGCCTGTTAAGCCGGGCAGGACTTTGTGACGTTTGCGCTGTTCAGCATTATACAAGTCAAGATATTCCGGAAGTAATGGTCTTGGTCCTACCAGGCTCATATCACCTTTCAGCACATTCCATAGTTGTGGGATTTCGTCTAATGACGATCTCCGGAGAAATTCGCCGAATGGCAAGATAGATGGCGGCGCATCAGGTTCGCAGGATGTCCTCTGAGCATCGGTTAATGTCCGGAATTTAATCAAAACAAAAATCGCCTCTCCAAGCCCGGGCCGCCTTTGAAAAAAGAACACATTGCCTTTGGTTTCAAACCAAAGGACAGAGGATATTATAAAAAAAAGCGGCGACAGGATGATGAGTCCGGTCGCCGCTAAAAATATATCTAAAACTCTTTTGCCTATTTTGAAATAAACAACGTCAGAAAAGCTCCGGGTAATGTTCCGGGTTTGCTTCTCGCATGGTTCGGTAGGCTGCTTCGAAAATGTCATCTGCGTTTGGTTTAGAGAAATAATCTCCATCCGATCCGTACGGAGGACGGTGATCTTTCGCCGAAACGGTTATGGGCGCAGAATCCAGCCAGCGATAAACATTTTGCTTCTCCACAACTTGCTGCATCATATAAGCAGAAGCGCTTCCCGGCAAATCTTCGTCAGCGAAAATAACCCTGTTGGTTTTTTTGACCGATTCCGCAATGCGGCTGTGAATGTCAAACGGCAACAAAGTCTGCACATCAATAACCTCTGCTTCAATGCCTGATTTTTGCAACTGAGCAGCGGCTTCCATTACTATACGGCACATTGAGCCGTAGGTCACAATGGTAATGTCATTTCCTTCACGAATTATTTCCGGTTCGCCCAATGGGACGCAGATTTCGCCGATATTATCAGGTAAAATTTCTTTTTGGCGGTAAGAATTAAGCGGCTCAACGATTAAAGCCGGGTCATCACCTTTGATTAATGTATTATAAAATCCTGCGGCCTGCACAAAATTCCTCGGCACAATCACATGAATGCCACGAAGGCTGCTCAGCATCGTCCCCATTGGAGAACCCGAGTGCCAGATACCTTCGAGCCTGTGCCCGCGCGTACGAATGATCAATGGTGCTTTTTGGCCGCCAGCTGTTCGGTAACGTAATGTTGCCAGGTCGTCGGTAAGCGTTGCCAATGCGTAATAGATGTAGTCAAAATATTGGATCTCGACGATTGGCCTTAACCCGCGCATTGCCATTCCAATTCCCTGTCCTACAATGGTTGTTTCCCGGATCCCCGTGTCTGTAATCCTTAATTCACCAAACTTTTCCTGCAAGCCCGCCAATCCCTGATTTACATCGCCTATGAAGCCCACATCCTCGCCCAGAGTCACCACGCGTGGGTCTCTTTCAAAAAGTGCATTAAAATAGGAACGAATGATCTCCCTGCCGTCAACCGTAGGACTATCTTCTGAAAATTCGGGTTTTACTGCGGCGACATTTAGCGGGGAATCGGCAGAATCGCTGTAAAGATGGGTGCTGAAACGCTGTGCGTTGTCTTTCAGGCTATTTTGAAGGCATGCTTTGAGCGCATCTTTTGCTGGATTTTCTTCTCTTCCAAGCAGCCGAAGTGCTTTTCGAATGCTGGAAACCATATCCCGTCTTACCGGTAAATACGTTTTGGAGAGTTCCAGGACAATGTTGCTCAGTTCGTTGGAATGCGCGCTCGAACGCATGGCATCTTGTAGGAGCTGGATCGTTTCGAGATATTCTTTATCCAGTTCCTTGCGGTAAGCCTGCCAGGCCTGGTTGCGCGCATTATGGGCAGTTTCTTTGGCTTCAACTTCTATTTGTTCCAGTTCCTCGTCCGTTGCATAGCCGTTTTGCAGGATCCAGTTTCGAAATATCACATTACAATCCCGCTCATTTTCCCATTTCAGCCGCTGCTTGGATTTGTATCTTTCATGCGAGCCGGAAGTGGAATGTCCCTGCGGCTGCGTAAGCTCGGTAACATGGACTAAAACAGGGATCCGCTCTTCCCGACAAAGCGCAGCAGCCCGTTGGTAGGTCTCAATTATGGCCGGATAATCCCAGCCTTTTACAGTAAATATTTCGAGTCCGAGCTCTTCCTCATTGCGTTGTAAACCGGCCAGCGCCTTGGAAATACTTGATTTTGTAGTCTGATATTCAACAGGAACCGAGATGCCATACCCGTCGTCCCAAACCGAAGTCAGCAGTGGAATTTGCAAAACGCCGGCCGCATTCATCGCTTCCAGGAACATGCCCTGGGAAGTGGAAGCATCGCCGATCGTTGCGAATACAATCTCATTTCCCTGACGCGTAAAGTTGGTCAGATCATGCAGATCTTTATTGTTCCTGAATAATTTTGAAGCATATGCAAGCCCCACAGCACGTGGAATCTGGCCTGCTGTTGAAGAAATATCACAAACGGAATTATAGAGTTTTGTCTGGTCCAGCCACTGGCCGTTCTCATCCAGCCACCGGGTAGAAAAATGGCCGTTCATGGATCTCCCGCCCGTACTAGGCTCATGTTCGAGATCTGCGTGGGCGTACATTTGTGCAAAAAATTGCTGCCAGCTGACATTTCCCAGCGCCGCTTCAATGGTCTGGTCGCGGTAATATCCTGAGCGAAAATCACCCAGTTGAAATGCTCTCGACAAAGCGATCTGGGCTACTTCCTTACCATCTCCAAAAATACCAAATTTAGAACGGCCACCCATGGTATCCTTCCTTCCCAGCAAACTCACCTGACGACTTTCGCAAGCGAGGCGATAGTCTTTGGTGATACTCTCCTTACTCAATACACTGGAACCGGTCAAACTATCATTTTGAAGCATAAGCAAAATTTACTTGGAATGAATCCGTAGTTAAATTACGTTTTTTTGAATGCAAGCCAAAATTATGCAGGAAAATAATAAACACCGCAGCGACACGTATAACTTTCGGCAGCATTGTTAATATTGGTTAATGATTATTAAATTTAAATTTTATAACTTAATCTTGTTTGCTAGTTACTTTTTTCACCACTAAATGTATAGTTAGTATCATGAAAGTATTTTTTTCCGCGCTGGTTTTATTGGTAGGCTTGTCCACCGTTAGTTTTGCGCAAAAAGGTGTGTTGAAATTCAAAGAAGAAACACACAAATTCGGTAAAGTACCACAAGGAACGCCGGTAACGCATGAATTCGTTTTCACAAACACGGGTTCTGATCCTGTTGTGCTCTCTAACGTAACTGTATCTTGCGGATGTACAACGCCAGTTTGGTCAAAAGAGCCGGTACTTCCAGGTAAAACGGGTTCTGTAAAAGCGACATTTAATGCAGCAGCAGCAGGTCCTTTCAACAAGCCTGTAACTGTTTTCAGCAACACGGAGGGAGGTTCAATCACTTTGTACCTGAATGGTGAAGTTGTTCCGAAAGCAGCAGCAAAATCTTCCAAATAATCCCAAAAGGTTATTTGATTAAAATGGCAGTCCGGAAAACGGGCTGCCATTTTTTTTGCGTTAAACTAAAACGTTATGCACGAATGCGTTTAGACTGAATGTTGATTTCAGCTCAATGTTAATAAGCAGACCTGTCGTAGAACGAGCGGCGGCGTGTCACTTTCAAATCTTGCAGGATGCTGGATTTTACTTTTAAAGTGAAGTTGTAGTTGCTTACGCGTGAAGCACTTCCAGCAAATGGTGTCCAGCTGAAACTCATATCCCAGCAATGCAGGTCACGGTAAAGGGTTAATGATGTAATGGTAGGCTCAAATGCAGTAAAGTCAAAACCGGTGTTAACACTCACTTTGAAGTTTTTGGACAAACTAAGATCGCCTGTAACCTGAACGGCCTGAATGAGTTGCGCTTTGGAAAGCCCGGGCTTGGTTAAGCCGAAGTTATAGTTCAGGGACACATTCCAGGGAATATTGAAATCAACATAGAGTTCCGGATTTTGCGCGATAAATTCGCGCTGCTCCTCCGTGACGGTTGGGTTTCCATTCGCTGGCGGCACCACAGGTTTGGTTTTATCTGAGCTTTTCGGCGCAAAGCTGGTTCCTAATGTGAAGCCCAGGTTTTGCAAATTTGCCAACCCTTGTCCTTGCGTGATCGCATATTTATTCACCTTCGTTCCAACCTGATTGCTCAAAACCCTCGGATTCGCTTCATATGCGTAAGGATCCAGGTTCATATTGAAGTTCAGGTTCAGGTTTTTACCAATTCGCGCGTTCGCATTAACCGTAATGTTGGACAGGTTCAGCGAATCGGCCAGCAGGTTATAATTTCCTCCCAAACTCAGGTTATCCAGCAGTGACACTTTCTCAAATTGTTGGGCAGCCGTGTCGCTTTTGGTTTTCAGTTTCATTTCAAATGAGTTGTTCAAACTGAAAGAAACGACGCTCGAAGCGCGCCCGTTGCTTACGCCCGTCCCTACACCTCTGAACCTTGACAATGAATATTCACGGTCTATCCCGCGCGTTTTAATGTTTACTTTTTGATAAAAACCAAAAGCGTCACCTGTAAAATCCGGCGTATAAGTAAATGATAACGAAGGAATAACAGTATGGCGGATCGCTTCCAGTCGCTTCCCCTTGACGAAGAATGTTCCGTAAAAACGGGTGTTAACCCCTGCTCCGAAATTGTAGGAATATTCCGTTCCGGCCTGCTTTAATGTATCAATGCGCACCAGGTTTCTCTCAACCGAATAAGCGTATTGTTTGGTAAAAACTTCACCCTGTAATGAAAGGCTCGGCGTAACATTGACAAATCGTAAAACCTTGAAGTTAGGAAGTGAAATAGGAAGGCTGTAACGACCGGTAAACTGCGCATCCTTCAACATTTCCGGAAGGTTGTTAAGGTTAAATGCGACAATTTTTGTGGTCCGGCGGGTAGGATCGATATCGTTGATGATTGAGAAACCCAGACTTGCAGAGTTTGTATCTATTGGTGTCAGCGAGTTGGTCAATTCATAATTCCCACTGAAATCAAGTCCCAAACGGAAGCTTTCATACCACCGGCCGCGCCCGCCTTTCAACGCAAAGGGAGCAATCTGGTTTACACCAAAGCTGAAATCCGTTGATATGTTCGTTTTTCCGTCCTTTTTTCTTCCGTTAGCAGCAGGATCAGGGTCAACTTGGCCGAAGTTCTGATTCACCCGCAAACTCCCCGCAGCCCGCATAAACTGCCCGAAAGTGCGGTTGTACTGCACGGACGAACTGGCCACATTCGAAATATATTTGTTGGTTTCAAATTCCTGTAACTGGTTGTAGCTGTTACTACTCACATTCACATTGGCCGAAAATTGCGAATTGCCACGCGGCCTCGGCGCATGCGACCAGATAATGCTGAAATCATTGGTTTGCCCACGGCCCAGGTCCCTGTCGACCTCATCGCTTGACTTATTTTTGTTGAAGCGCAATGCGAAATTACCATTGTACTGATAACGTCTCGAATATGTTGACGCAACGCCCAATCCCCAGCTGCCCGTTGAATAGATCTGTCCTGTAACCGATGCATTGATGTACTCACTGATCGCAAAGTAATAACCACCTTCTCTGAGGTAAAACCCACGTCCATTGGGTTCTTCACCATAAGTAGGGAAAAGGATCCCGGAAGTGCCGTTCTCTTTCTTTTTTGGAAAAGGAAAAAATCCGAAAGGAAGCGCAATCGGCAGCGGGACGTCGCTGATCACCAGGTTGAAAGGCCCGGAAATAACCTGCTTTTTATTCACCATCTTAATCTTCGGCGCATTGATATAATAATGCGGATGCGTCAGATTACAGGTCGTATACATGGAGTGGCGGATGTAGAAATTGCCTTCCGCATCTTTTTTTACCTTTTCCCCCCGAATGTTCCCATCGCCTTCCTGGGTGACAATGCCTTGAATCAGGGCCTTTTTTGTCTTGAAATTGTATCGGATCTCCTTCGTGTTGTAAGTCTCCGGCCCATCCTGAAATACCGGATCGCCGATCGTTTTTTTGGAAGTAGAATCGGCAGGATCCGTGGTCCCGACGGCGTAAACCTCATTGGTGATCCAGTTAAGCCGTATATAATTGGCTTTCAGGTTAATGGTCCCGTAAGTAACCTCCGCATTTCCGTATAAATGCACCTGCTTCAAAACAGCATCCGTGATCGTGGAATCTTCTGACGTATATTTCACAGTGTTTTGAAGGTCATCCGGATTGGATAAAGAGTCAACTGCCGTCGAATCCGTTAATCCTTTGTTCGTGAGGGAAGTATCTCCTGGTGTGGCTGCACCATTGATGGACGTAGCATTCTTCCCGGCACCGGTTGTGTCGATGCCAGCTTGTTTTTTTACAGCAAGGAGAGAATCCGCTGTCTGTTTGGCAGAAGTTGTAACGTTCGGCTTACCCTGATTTTTCCCGGTCCTCTTAGTGCGTTGCTGTACACAGGCTACTGTGCTGAATATAAGAAACGCCGCAACTACTGACGATATAATAATCGCCTTTCTTTTCAGTTCTAACAAATAGCGTATTTTTGCATAACGAATTTCAAAATTAGCAGAGAAACCTCTAACGAGTAACGCCCTAATTAAAAAATAATGTTAAAAGTTCTTAAATTAGTAATTGCCGCAAGCACCCTTTTTACAAGTCTCGCTTTTGTTTTCCAAGATGATCCCGCTCCGGCAAAATCCAGCAGAGTAAAAACAGTCGTTATTGACGCCGGCCATGGAGGTAAAGATCCCGGGACCCGCGGACGTGTTACTAAGGAGAAAGACGTGGCGCTAGCAGTTGCTCTTGAACTTGGGCGAAGGATCAAAGAAGAAACTCCGGAAGTAAAAGTACTATATACCAGATCAACTGACGTTTTTATTGAGTTAGGAGAGCGCTCAGCTTTTGCAAACCGCAACAATGCAGACCTCTTTATCTCGGTTCACTGCAACGCTACACCCAGCTCCCGGTCGGTAAGAGGAACCGAAACATTCGTGATGGGTTTGCACAAAACGCAAGGAAACCTGGACGTTGCGAAGCGGGAAAACTCGGTTATTTTGCAGGAAACGAACTATAAGCAAAAATATAAAGGCTTTGATCCCAATTCTCCGCTGGCGCATATTATGCTTGCCAATTACCAGAGCGCATTTATTTCCAGCAGCCTTCGCTTTGCTGATCTGATCGAAAAGAAATTTCAATCTGTGTCGGATCGCGACAGCCGTGGGGTGAAACAAGCCGGATTTTTGGTGTTATGGAGATGTGCTATGCCAAGTGTTTTGATCGAAACAGGCTTTTTATCCACGCCGGATGAAGAGGAATATCTGGGTTCCGACGAAGGCCAGAGAGAAGTTGCGGAATCCATTCATCAGGCGTTTATGGCATACAAGAAAGATATGGACCGATAAAATACGGTAATATCTTATATTTCGGTTTCAATACATTAGCCCATGAAAATATCAAGAGAAGCAAAAGTTGGGATAATGGCCGTATTTGCCATTGTCATGTTATATTTCGGCTTTCACATCCTAAAAGGCTCCGACGTTTTTTCCAGAACCCATAAATACTACGTGCTTTACGACAACATTGACGGCCTTACCGCATCTAACCCGGTGTTGCTGAATGGATTAAATGTAGGACGCGTGCAGGAGATCAGATTATTGCAGAATCGCAAAAACCAGTTATTGGTAAGCATTGATGTGCAAAAAGGCGTTATTATCCCAGGCGGAACGGCTGCAATCCTTGCCGATGGCGGCTTGCTGGGTGGGAAAGTAATTAATCTCGCAATAGGAACCGGCCCGGCATTGCAAGAAGGCGATACATTGGTTTCGCGCAAAGAAGCAGGAATTTCAGCGGTATTACAGCAGCAGGCATTACCATTGGTCAATCACGCCGATTCGCTCATTAAAAACCTGGATGTAGTGGTGATGGGTTTTAAAGAAACCGGTTTGATATTGAACCAGGTGCTTAAAAACTATAACCAGACCGGAACGAATTTGCAGGGGTTACTGGATGAAAATCGCGCTAACCTGGTCGCCTTAACGTCGAATCTGAATAAACTTTCCACATCACTGGTCGAAACGGAAAAGGAGCTGAAACCGCTTCTGGCTAAAACAGGCACATTAGCAGACTCGCTGAATGCATTGCGGCTGGGAGAAACAGTCCAGAATGCAAACAGGACCATTAGCGAACTGCATACATTGCTGGCAAGCGTTGAATCCGGCAAGGGAACCGCCGGAAAGCTCATTAAGGACGAGACGCTCTATAACAACATTGACCGCACCATGGTAAGCCTTAACAAGCTTCTGACAAACCTGCGCGAGCATCCGAAACGTTACATAAACATTTCTGTTTTTGGTAAAAAAGACAAAGGGCCATCCGAATCGCCGCTTGATACCACCACGGTCATCAAGTAGGAATTCTGTTTTTCAGCATTAGTAAATAAAATTGAAGTCGTTTGCTTACGGGTAAACGACTTTTTATTTTTGGAAATAAACCTGACCTTCCGGCCAGTGGCGAATTACATTACTTCATCAATATGACCAGTCAAGAAAGTCTTCCCCAATTGATCCAGGTTCTTCAAGAAAAATACGAGCAGGTAAAACTCGGCGGCGGTCAGAAGAAAATCGAAGCGCAACATAAAAAAGGCAAGCTTACCGCCCGGGAAAGAATTGATTATCTGATTGATACGGATTCTTATTTCCTGGAAATCGGTGCTTTTACGGCGGATGGCATGTACGCAGCGGAAGGCGGCTGTCCTTCTGGCGGCGTGGTTGCGGGAATTGGCTATGTGTCCGGAAAACAATGTATGATCGTAGCCAATGATGCCACGGTGAAAGCAGGAGCCTGGTTTCCGATTGCTGCCAAGAAAAATTTGCGTGCACAGGAAATTGCGATGGAAAACCGCTTGCCGGTGATTTATCTGGTGGATAGTGCAGGCGTTTATCTGCCCATGCAAGCGGAGGTCTTTGCGGATAAGGAGCATTTTGGCAGGATTTTCAGGAACAATGCGCAAATGTCTGCAATGGGCATTGTGCAGATTTCCGCCATTATGGGCAGCTGTGTGGCGGGAGGTGCCTATCTGCCTATAATGTCGGACGAAGCATTTATAGTAGAAGGGACGGGCTCCGTTTATCTTGCCGGACCTTTTCTGGTTAAATCATCCATTGGCGAAGATGTGGATTCCGAATCATTAGGTGGCGCTTCCATGCATTGCGAGATCTCAGGCGTGACCGACAACAAATTTCCTGATGATAAATCCTGTTTGGATGCCATTAAGCGGCACATTGATAAAATAGGACGGCCCGCTTCCGCAGGTTTTGACAAAAAAACACCCATTCAACCCAAGCGTATTCCCGAAGAAATTTACACCCTTTTACCCACCGACCGGCTCAAACCCTACGATATGCGCCACATTCTGGAATGCATTGTGGACGATTCGGAGCTGGATGAATACAAACCTGACTACGGCAAGACATTGATTTGCGCCTATGCGCGTGTGGATGGATGGGCTGTCGGCATTGTGGCCAATCAGCGCAAAATGGTCAAATCGGGCAAAGGCGAGATGCAGATGGGCGGGGTGATTTACGGTGAATCGGCGGATAAGGCTGCGCGGTTTATTATGAATTGTAACCAGAAAAAAATTCCGCTGGTTTTCTTCCACGATGTGACTGGCTTTATGGTAGGAAGCCGCGCCGAGCAGGGCGGCATCATTAAGGACGGCGCCAAAATGGTGAATGCTGTTGCCAATTCTGTTGTCCCGAAATTCACATTTATCGTCGGAAACTCTTATGGAGCAGGCAATTACGCCATGTGTGGAAAAGCTTATGATCCACGGCTGATCTTCGCCTGGCCCACAGCCCAAATGGCTGTAATGAGCGGCGCAACCGCAGCAAAAACGTTGTTACAAGTGCAGACAGCCACATTAAAAGCAAAGGGCGAGACTATTACGCCGGAAGCTGAAAAAGCATTGCTCGACGAAATCACAGATCGTTATAACCAGGAATTATCTCCTTACTACGCCGCGGCACGGTTATGGGTCGACGGTATCATTGATCCGGTGGAAACCCGGAAAATTATCTCCATAGGCATTGCAGCAGCAGATCAGGCTCCGATCGAGAAGCCTTTCAATGTTGGGGTTATGCAGGTTTGATTTTACTTAAATGTTAAATATTATGTCTGAAAAAATAGCATTCCTTGGTTTAGGAAATCTCGGAACACCCATTGCAGAAAGTTTGATTAAAGCAGGTTACGAGCTAACCGTTTGGAACAGAACAGCTTCCAAAGCAGAGCCTTTGGTAAAATTAGGCGCAAAAGTCGTTGATAATGCCATTGACGCGATTGAGACTGGCGGAATCGTCATTTCCGTGCTGGCGGATGATTCGGTCGTTGAAGAAGTTTGCAATATGGAACTGGTAGAAAAACTTGGCAAAGGCGGTATTCACATTTCCATGAGCACCATTTCACCAGAAACTTCACGTCAGCTGAGCCAGATACACGATTGGTATGAAGCCACCTACATTGCCGCACCCATTTTTGCAAGGCCGGAAGCAGTGGTTGCGGGAGTTGGCAACATTGCGATTTCGGGTAAAGCGGCAGCAAAGGAAATTGCAAAACCAATCTTGCAGGGTTTTGTCAAAGGGATTTATGATTTTGGGGAAGATCCGGGAGCCGCTAATGTGGTGAAACTAGCCGGAAACTTCATGATCGCGGCGAGTTTGGAAATGATGGGAGAGGCATTCACCATGGCTGAGAAAAACGGCATTTCCCGGCAAAGCATTTACGAAATGCTCACCCAGACATTATTTGCAGCGCCTATCTTCCAGAATTATGGAAAATTTGTTGCTAATAATGTGTACGAGCCAGTCGCATTTAAGCTTGCGTTAGGTCTGAAAGACATTAACCTGACGTTACAAGCGGCTTCGGACGTGCATGTCCCCATGCCTATGGCAGACCTGATCCGGAACCGGTTTATTTCCGCACTTGCCAAAAAGCGGGGTAATCTGGATTGGAGTGCGCTGGCGCAAGGCGCTTCCGATGACGCCGGGGCATAAAAAAAGGCTGCCTAAGCAGCCTTTTTTACTATTTAATGAGGCAATTAATTGTTCTCACTAAATTCAAGTAACATCTCATCAGTTATATTATTCTTCTCTTTAAAGTCAGTGACTGTTTCTGTGAAAGAGGTATGGAGACCTTCTACGAGTTCCAGGTTTTTGTAAATGCCGTCGTAGATTTCATTTAGTGTTTTATCCAAACCTTCAACATTCAAATTCATGTTCTCCGTTTCGATCTGACCTATTTTTTTAATAACTGCGGTCTCACTGTTTTTCAAGTCCTCTATTTCACGAAGAACCTTCTCCATGGTCTTAAATTTTTCGATCTTATCCATAAGTCTTCTTTAATATAGTTTGAAGCTAACACCTCAAATATCATACCAAGTGTGAAAGTTCACCGGTAAATCCGGCTAAGATTTTTCTTTATCCGGCATGACGAAGCGAAATTTAATTGGGATATGGTTTGCGGTTCTGTTGATCTCAGGGCAATTTATTGCCGCTCAGCCTGCTGAGCAAACATCAGTTTGGAAGGGATTTGAAAAGGTGGAATTCACTTTTGAAAACCGGAGTGCATGGTATGTAAAACCGCAGAAGGCCATTGCCGGCAACCCCTGGGTGTGGCGCGCACATTTCCCAACCTGGCACACAGAAATGGACAGTATCTTGCTTTCACGCGGGTTCCACATTGCCTATATCAACACCAACGACCTGTTTGCCCATCCCGAAGCCATGCAGGCTTGGGATGCTTTTTATGATTATCTGGTAAATCAAAAGCAGTTTGCACCCAAAGTGGCGCTTGAAGGTGTAAGTCGTGGCGGATTATATGTGTATGGCTGGGCAAAGCGCAATCCGCATAAAGTGAGCTGCATTTACGCCGAAGCACCCGTTTGCGATCCCAAAAGCTGGCCGGGGGGAAAGGGAAAAGGGTTAGGGTCTGAAAAAGACTGGGCAGCATGGCTGAAACTTTTCAACCTTTCGGAGGAAGAAGCTGCGAAGTTTACGGACATTCCGTTGAATGATCTGGCCGGGCTCGCATCATTTAAAGTGCCCATTGTTCATCTTATCAGTCTCAACGACAAGCACGTTCCGGCCGAGGAGAACAGTGATTTGTTGGTAAAAAACTACATGCAGCACGGCGGGCCCGTCAGTGTTTATCCCATGACGCGCGGCGATCAGGAAATGGATGGACATCATTTCCCGATCGAGCATCCCGAATATTTTGCAAATTTCATTGAACAGCATAGTGTCCCTGTGCAGAAAATCCTGTCGCACAAACCTTATATTCAGGTTAATAAGGGATTGGGTAATGCTTTTGAAAAATTCAAAAAAGAGAAAAAAGGCACTGTTGCATTCCTGGGTGGGTCGATCACGCATAATCCAGGCTGGCGGGACAAAACGGCACAATATCTGAAAGAACATTTCCCTGAAACCGACTTTACCTTCATTGCAGCAGGCATTCCGTCGCTGGGGAGCACGCCGCATGCCTTTCGGTTTGAGCGCGATGTGCTGGCAAAAGGCACGCCGGATCTGCTTTTTCTCGAAGCCGCGGTGAATGACAGGGGAAATGGTTTCAGCGAAAAAGCGCAGGTTCGCGGCCTGGAAGGGATTTTACGGCATTTATATGCAGTAAACCCCAAAGCGAATGTGGTTTTAATGGCCTTCGCCGAGCCATTGAAAAATACAGATTATGAAAAAGGTAAGGAACCGCTGGAAGTGGCTGTCCATGAACGTGTGGCAAAACATTACGGAACGGCATACATTAACCTTGCAAAAGAAGTCTACGACCGCATTACAGCCAGGGAATTTTCGTGGAAATATGACTTCAAAGACCTGCATCCATCTCCTTATGGTCAGGAAGTGTATTTTCAAACCATTAAAGAACTGATCAGAACGGATAGCAGCGCGGCTACAAATGCGATCAAACTGCCGGCACCGCTGGACAAATTTTCCTACGAAAAAGGAAGCTATCACGAAGTTGCCGAAGCTAAAAACCTAAAAGGATTCGCACTAAACCCTGACTGGAAACCCGGTGACAAAACACCTACCCGCCCGGGCTTCGTCAATGTCCCAATGCTGGTCGGCGAAGTCCAAAACGCCTCTCTGGACTTCGAATTCAAAGGCCGCGGAGTAGGCATAGCCATCATTTCCGGCCCCGACGCAGGAAAAATCACATACACCATCGACGGCAAAAAGCCCAAAACCCTGGACCTCTTCACTCCATGGAGCAACCAGCTCCATTTACCCTGGTATCTCATGCTGGGCGACGAACTCTCCTCAGGCAAGCACAAATTACAACTAACCATTTCAGGAGAAAAGAATGAAAAGAGCGCCGGCAACGCTTGCCGGATTGTTTATTTTTTAGTGAATGAATGATTCCATAAATTTGACTAAGCGATAAGCCGCTTGTTTAATCAATTTCACACACTTAAATGCGAACCGATGCCTGAGATTTCTCGTTTTTTTGGAATAGTGATTTACATGTATTTCAAAGATCATTTGCCACCACATTTTCATGCGGAGTATGGCGACCAGGAAGCACAATTTTCTATTGAAACGGGAAACATCATCGTTGGTGATTTGCCACGAAAGCAAATCCGCCTTATACAAGCCTGGGTCGAGCTATATAGAGATGAGCTGACGATTAATTACCACGAGTCTCAAAAGGACAACGGGCAGTTTAGGAAAATAAAACCTTTGCAGTAATGAATCCCAGGGTGAATGAAATATTATCAATTGAGCCGTTCACTATCAAAGCTTTATGGAGCGATGATAAGGTACGGACCATTGATTTTGGCTCTTTTCTTTCAGACTATTTTCAAAAGGAGCAAAGCATTTATTTTAAAATTCTCAATGAAGAACAATTCCGCAAAGCAAAAACTGACGGAAAGACTATTTATTGGGAAAATGTAGCTGAAATGGTTGATTATGATGGTAAGTTAGTCCCAGCACCGCTCGATTTTTGCCCGGATGTGTTATTCGCACAATCGGAGCTGATCTCCTGACTTAATCTTAAATTGCTTAGAGAACATAGTTGGTTTTGAATCGATAAATTTAAGCGTAACTTGGAATGGACAAATTGAAAGTGGTATGAGCAAGAATGATCTTAAAACTAGCCTTCATGCGCTTATTGATAGCATTGAGGATTCTACAGTTTTGCAGGCATATTTGATTTTGCTTTCCAGGGAGGCCAAATCTCAGGAAGACTTTTGGCATAATGTCGATGACGAAACAAAAACCGCTATCAATGAAGGACTAGCTGACTTTGCTGCTGGCCGTGATTCCGATTTCTTTGGCTACATGAAGTCTTCGCATGGCATTGAACGTTAGGTTGTCTGATAGGGCAAGAGGCGATATCGAAGAGATTTCGACCTATCTGGCTGAGAATTTTTCAGAAAAATCCAAAATCGATTTCTTAATCAGGCTGACTGACCAACTAAAACTGATCAGTGAAATGCCTTTTATTTTCAGAGCCTCTGCCACAAAAGCTGGCGTGAGGGAATGTGTTTTGAATAAGCATACGATCATATACTATCCGGTAACCGATCAGCTTATACAAGTGCTTACCATCCGAAATACAAAAAGAGACAATGCTTAACTCACTTCCCAGTCTGAGTGGTGTAAGTGCTCTCGAAAATCTTATCTGCATTTGCGGCTTCGAATCCGTCCCGGCGGTGTTTCCTGGTGATTTCGGCTGGGGGGATGTTTTGGAAGTGGGGTAGGACTTTTCGTTCTGCGAATTCTACATAGGAACCGGCAATTTCCAGATGCTCGTTGTTTGCGAATTCTGCGTCGATCATTTTGGCAACGGTGGCGCTTTGGAGCAGGCCGCCGTCCGGGCTGATTTTTATTTTTCCTCCCGATGTATTTAAGCGAATGCCATTCTTTTCCAGAAATTCATTGAATGCGGCAACTGTGTTATAGCCATCGGGCAAGTTATGCACGCTGATTGTGAAGTGGTTGAGATAATATCTGTTGTAAATCACCCAGGCCGCATATTCGCTTTCCTGCAAAAGTGTCTTGTAGTCCGCCACCGTCGGCGTGCGCCATAATGGTTGGTGGAGGAAGGCGTCAACTTCCTCGCCATTGTCAAGATTTAATGCGTCTACGGGATCACTGGTTACTTCGTCGGTGTAACTTTTAATGATGCGCTGGCTTTCTCCGGAGAGGTCACCAACCCGCAGTTCACTCACGAAAATGCGCGGGTCGGATTCCCTGGGCGGGCTATACCACCAGGCATCGAGCTTTTTGCCTTCGAAAAAATAATGATCCCGCTTTTTGTAACCATAATGCAGGAATATCTTCTCAAATGACTGCACTCCCAGGTGCGGAACTCCCATTGTCCGGAATGCAATGTGGTCATTTTCAATGTTGTCCGCGCTGCTTACAATGCCGTCGTTCACCATTGCATTCAAAATGATGCTTACATCCGGGACGCGCTCTTTATACCGGCGCATCAGTCCGTTTAATACAATAACAAGCGTATCTAATTTGTTCATAGTGGTTGTGTAAAAAGTGTTTTTTGGGTGATGCTAGCCTTTCGATAGTTCTGCGGAGCGCTTCTGAGCGGCGATGATGCCAGTCTTTAATGTCTCATCGAGCCCCCCGGCTTCAAATTGCTTTAATGCAGCTTCGGTCGTTCCACCTTTGGAAGCCACTGCCTTAATCAGTTCATCCAAAGATTTATCAGCCGTATTGATCAAATGAAAAGATCCAAGCATGGTCTGTTTTACTAATAGCGCAGCCACCGACTCTTCAAAGCCCATTTGCTTGCCGGCCTCGATCATCGCTTTGACCACATAGAAAAAATATGCTGGCCCGCTGCCGCTCAACGCCGTCACTGCATTCAATTGATCTTCATCTTCTAAAAATACCGAGCGGCCTGTTGCATTGATCAGGTTTTCGACTTTTCTCAGCTGGTTAATGTCCACTTCCGGCGAGGCGGAATAAGCCGTAATGCCCATCCCGAGCATTGCCGGCGTGTTTGGCATAGCGCGGATCACCGCTTTATGGTCCAGTGCATTTTGTATAATTTCAATTGTTACACCCGCCATAATGGAAAGCACAACCTGGTTTGGCTTTACAACTTCCCGCAAAGCCAATGAAACAGAAGTGAAATCCTGTGGCTTAACTGACAAAATGATCAGGTCATATTCACCAATCTGCGGCCCGATAATGCCCGTAATGACGCCCGGCTGGAATGCGTTCAGGCTTTCCATCCGGTCTTCGCTCTTTTCAACCAATAAAAAGTCTTCTTTTTTTACCAGGTCAAATTTCAAAAAAGCGCGCGCAAAGGCCATTCCCATATTGCCGCAGCCGATTATTGCAATTTTCATTTTGAGGATAATGTAATTGTAAAGGTTTTGAGCGAATTACGTAACTTTTAAACAATTATCGGCTTTTGAAGAGCCATTTAGCGGAAAATTTGGAAGGAATAGCGCAGATGTGAGGCATGTTAGAAAACATATGCCGTTATTGCAATGTTCAAAATAGCAACTTCGAATGTGTGTTTTAATGAGAAATTATATTTTGTGTAAATGATTTTATCAGAATAAATGTTTTGAAAAATTGGTATAATACATTTTTTTAAAGGCGCATGAATTGCTTGGCGCCGAATTAACCAAAGACTATTGTAATACTTCAACTATGGCTATAAAAGTTGCTATTTCCCATAAAACAAAATACCAGTTTGACCGAAGCGTTTCACTCTCACCGCATATTTTCCGGCTTCGTCCTGCCCCGCATTCCAGGACGGCCATCGAAGGTTACTCGTTAAAAATTAAGCCTGATAACCATTTTATCAACTGGCAGCAAGATCCTTTCGGCAACTATCAGGCAAGAGTCGTGTTTCCGGAAAAAACTACGGAACTGAGCGTTGAGATTGAGGTTATTGCCAAAATGCAGGTCATTAACCCTTTCGACTTTTTTGTGGAAGAGTATGCGGAAATGTATCCGTTTTCGTACGAGCAGACTTTGAAGAAAGAACTCGGCCCGTATCTCGAACCCCGAGAAGCCAGTCCGGCGCTGATGGAGTGGGTTGAAAATGCAAAGGTTAACAGGGATATTAAGATCGTTGATTTCCTGGTTCACCTTAACCAGCAGATTTACAACGCAATACATTATAACATTCGCATGGAAGTGGGCGTCCAGACCTGCGAAGAAACGTTGAATATCAAAAGCGGGTCATGCCGGGATTCTGCCTGGCTGTTCGTGCAGATATTAAGGCATTTGGGCATCGCTTCACGCTTTGTTTCGGGCTATCTGGTGCAGCTAACTTCCGACATTAAGTCGCTGGACGGCCCTTCCGGTCCGGAGGAAGATTTTACAGATCTGCATGCCTGGACAGAGGCTTATGTTCCCGGCGCAGGCTGGATTGGTCTGGACCCAACTTCGGGACTTTTCGCTAGCGAAGGGCACATTCCACTTTGCTGCACACCCGATTACGCCAGCGCGGCGCCCGTTTCCGGTGCGACGGATATTTGCGAGGTTACATTTGAATTTGATAACAAAGTTTTCCGCATCCACGAAGATCCGCGGGTTACCAAGCCCTACACTGAGGAACAATGGGCGGCTGTCATGCAGGTTGGCCATGATGTGGAAAAAGATTTGCAGGAAGGTGATGTGCGCCTGACTATGGGCGGCGAGCCGACATTCATTTCTATTGATGACTTCGAATCGGCGGAATGGAACACGGCGGCTGATGGGCCGTTGAAAAGGCAGTTGGCTTACGACTTGTCATTAAGGCTCAAAAATCGGTTTGCGCATGGTGGACTTTTGCATTTCGGTCAAGGAAAGTGGTATCCCGGCGAGCCCTTCCCGAGATGGCAATATGCCCTTTACTGGCGAAATGACGGTGTTCCGATGTGGCGCAACGATGATCTGGTTACAAAGGAAGGCCAAACGAAATACACATTCCGCGAGGCTGAAATATTTACAACAGAACTAACAAAATATCTCGGCTTAGATACAAACAACATTACGCCAGCTTACGAAGACCCGATTTATTGGGCGATGGAAGAGGGCAAATTGCCGGTTAATGTTGATCCCTTGAAAGTCAACCTCAAAGATTCCATTGAAAGGAGAACATTAGCGAAGTTGCTTGAAAAAGGCCTTAATAATCCTGCCGGCTTTGTTTTACCTATTAAATGGAATGAAAAAGGACAGCATTGGTCGAGCTCTGCGTGGCAGTTTAAGCGCAATCATTGTTTCCTGGTTCCGGGAAATTCGGCAATCGGTTTCCGGTTACCCCTGAAATCTTTGCCGGAAGTTGCCAAGGCGCATCGCGAGCAGCCGGTGGAGCGGAGTCCATTCGAAGATCTGCCGCCGCTAATTGATTTTAAACCGGTTGTAGAATCACGTTATGGATCGGTTGCGCCGCCTTATGAGCTTCCGGTGAATGCGATTTTTGAAGATGAGGAAGATGAAGATGAAAAAGAACTAACAGACAAAGAGGCGGAGGATAAACTGCTTTTTGAGCTCCCCATCATTAAAACTGCGCTTTGCGTGGAGGAGCGGGACGGCATTATTTATGTGTATTTGCCGCCCACGGATTATCTGGAACATTATCTGGACCTGATGGCCTCCATTGAAGCCACAGCTGAAAAGTTAACAATGCCCGTCCGGATCGAAGGGTATGCGGCACCAACCGATGCCCGGGTTCAGAAACTGATCGTTACGCCCGATCCGGGGGTTATTGAAGTGAACATTCATCCTGCGAAAAACTGGCAGGAACTGGTTGATAATATCAGCGCACTTTATGAAGAGGCGTTCTTTTCAAGACTGGGCACGGATAAATTCATGGTTGACGGCCGCCATACCGGAACCGGCGGAGGTAACCACGTCACCATTGGGGGCGCGACACCTGCGGACAGCCCTATTTTAAGGCGTCCCGACCTTTTAAGAAGCTTGATCACCTATTGGCAGCATCATCCGGCATTGAGTTATCTATTTGCGGGGCCGTTCATTGGTCCTACAAGTCAGGCTCCGCGGATTGATGAGGGCCGGGACGAAAAGCTTTACGAGGTTGAAATCGCATTTGAACAAATTCCCGAAGGTGAGGAAGTGCCTTTCTGGATGGTGGACCGCATTTTCAGAAACTTGCTGGTGGACATTACCGGAAATACGCACCGTTCGGAGTTTTGCATGGATAAACTTTATTCGCCTGATTCTGCAACGGGACAGCTGGGGATCCTGGAATTCCGCGCATTTGACATGCCGCCGCATAAGCATATGAATTTGGTGCAGACATTGCTTGTACGCGCATTGATCGCCAAATTCTGGAAAGAACCTTATAAGCATAAGCTCATTCGCTGGGGCACAGAATTGCACGACCGTTTCCTGCTGCCGCATTTTGCCTATCTGGATATGGTAGACGTGGTTAGGGATTTGAAAGAGGCGGGTTACAACTTTGATATTTCCTGGTTTGACCCATTCTTCGAGTTCCGTTTTCCACATTATGGCGGCATTACGGTTGATAACATTCAGCTCGATCTGCGCCTGGGCATTGAGCCGTGGCATGTTTTGGGAGAGGAATTATCCAATAGCGGCACGGCGCGTTTTGTGGATTCGTCACTGGAACGCTTACAAGTGAAAGTAAGCGGATTTGTGGAGGGAAGGCACATTCTGGTTTGTAATGGTTGCCGTGTTCCCTTGCGCAGTTCGGGGATTAAAGGTGAGTTTGTGTCCGGAATTCGCTACAAAGCCTGGAACCCGCCATCCGCATTGCACCCCACGATCGGAGCCGATGCGCCGCTGGTTTTTGATATTGTGGATACATGGAATAACCGTATCTTGGGTGGTTGTACTTATTTCGTTTCACATCCCGGCGGCCGGAGTTTTGATACATATCCGGTCAACAGTTTTGAGGCAGAATCGCGGAAAATAAGCCTTTTCCAGGGTTTTGGACATACGCCATCGGCCAAGCAGGAAGTGCCTATTCTGGAAAAATCAACGGGCAGCGTTTCGCGGTTTATTGCGGAGACCAAAAAAGAAATGAAAAGCGATACGCCGATAGAATTAATCAATCCGGAGTATCCAAATACGCTGGATTTACGTAAATACTGGAAATCCAAATAGATTTGCAGGACAAACCCTACTGATTGAATTATGCTTACCGAGGCTCCCGTGGATCTTTTACAGTCATATCAAAGCGGGCTTAGTTCTTACGACGAAGTGCTCGATCTGAATGGTAATGTAAAGCCGTACTGGAAAGCCCTTTTTTCTAAACTGGAAAAGCTAGGCCTGAATGAGCTGAAAAGCAGGAACCAGGAGATCATCAGTAAGCTTCGTGAAAATGGGGTTACTTATAATGTCTACGGCACGCCCGACGGCCTCAACCGTCCCTGGCAGCTGGACCCGATCCCTTTTTTGATCGAACAAAAAGAATGGAACGGCATTGCCAAAGGTTTACAGCAACGCGCCATCCTGCTCGATTTAATCCTGAAAGACCTTTACGGACCAAGAAACCTGGTTAAAGATGGCATTATTCCCGCCGAACTGGTTTTTGATAACACTGGCTTCTTTCGTCCTTGCGTGGATATAAAGGTTCCCGCCCAAAAACAGCTGACGCTTTATGCAGCGGATATGTCGCGTGGGCCGGACGGGCAAATGTGGCTGGTGGATAACCGGACGCAGGCGCCTTCGGGTTCGGGTTATACATTGGAAAACCGTGTGGTGATGAGTAAGCTGCTTCCCGAACTGGCTGAGGGAATGTATGTGAGTAAATTATCGCCGTATTTCAACAGTCTTCAAAACACGGTTTTAAAACTATCCGATAAAAGGAAAGATGCTCCTAACATTGTTTATCTGACTCCCGGGCCAAATAACGAAGCTTATTTCGAGCACGCTTATTTGGCTTCCTACCTGGGTTACACGCTGGCACAGGGCGACGATCTGCTCGTTCGCAATGGCAGTGTTTGGCTGAAATCGATTGACGGTTTGCAAAAAGTGGACGTCATCATCCGCCGTATCGATGACGACTGGTGTGATCCGCTGGAATTGCGCGAGGATTCAAGATTAGGTGTTCCGGGATTGTTACAGGCCATTCGGCTTGGGAATGTGCAGGTTTTGAATGCACCGGGAACAAGCGTGTTGGAAAATCATGCATTTCACGCCTTCATGGGCAATATATGCACATATTTTTTAGGTGAAAAACTCATTATGCCGTCCGTTGCCACCTGGTGGTGCGGGCACTCGAAAGAGCTTAAATATGTGCTGGATCACATGGATGAGCTGATTATCAAGAAAGCAAACCGAAAAACGAGGTTCAGGTCTATTTACGGCAGGCTGCTGACTTCTGATGAGAAGGACGACCTGAAAAGAATGATCATTCAGCGTCCGCACGAGTTCATTGCCCAGCAGGAAGTAAGCTTGTCCACAACGCCATCGCTGATCAATGGTAACATTGAACCGCGCTATGCTGCATTAAGGGCTTTTTTGGTTGCTGATGAAGATGGTTATCACGTGATGCAGGGCGGATTGACAAGAAGCTCGCCGGTGAAGGACCGTTTTGTGATTTCAAATCAATACGGCGGATTGTCGAAGGACACGTGGATTGTGTCTGATAAAACGGAAGATATTCAGGAGAAGATTGTTTATACATCCCCGGTTTCGGTTAATAAGCACGTCTCGCTCCCGAGCCGCAGTGCGGAAAACCTTTTCTGGATCGGCCGTTATTGCGAGCGGACGATGGCTGTGATCAAGTTTATGAACATTACCATTAATGTGCTGAACCTGGACAGGAATTTCGGCGGCTCGGCCAAGCAGGAGCACATTAAGATATTATTGCAGTCATTAACCCACCTTTCGTCCACATATCCGGGGTTTCTGAAGGAAGAAGATCTGATGGCAGATCCTTATACTGAGATCATTGACCTTATTTCCAACACTGGCAGGGCAGGAACCATTGCAGCCAATATCGGTTCATTTTTGAATGCAGTAGGCGCAGTAAGAAACCAGTGGGACCAGGAGATCTGGCGAATCGTGGACCTCATCGATAATGGTTATCACGAGATCCGTAATGCCTCATCTATGCATAACAACAACATTCAGAAGACATTGGATGGGTTGTTTAATAATATGTTCACATTCCTGGGCGTGATCGCTGAAAGTATGCCACGTGATAACAGCTTTTTATTGCTGGAAACGGGCAAGCTTATCGAGCGGATTTTGTCGCGTGTGAGCGTGATCCAGTCTAATTTTGGTGTCAAAAATGCTCCCGGCGTAGAAAATGAGCTGATAGAGGCCACATTGATCAACCATCATTTACTGGTTAATTATCGTCAGATATATAAGTCGCATTTAAGTGTGGAAGCGATGCTGGATATGGTTTTGTTGGAAAAAACATTGCCTTACTCACTGGTTTACATGCTCGATGAGCTCAAAAGCAACATTGGCAGGCTGCCCGTAACAACCCGAAGCGAGCGGCTTAACGAGGCCCAGAAATACGTTTTGAAAGCATCTACACTGGTGAAGCTGGCCGACGTAACCGAGTTGAGCAAATGCAATAATGTGTTTGAAAGGCAGGAATTATTTCATCTGCTTTCCGAAGTTTCCAGGCTTATTGGCTCCGTTTCAGTGAATCTGACGAACATGTATTTCAGCCATACGCTCATGCATCATTCATTTTATGATCCTATGGATTACAGCACGGATGAAATATAAACTGATCCATAAAACGGAATACAAATACGCAGAAGCCGTGAACAATTATCATAGCCTGCTATGCCTGACGCCCCGGTCTTTGCCTGATCAGTTGTGCAAGAATTTTACCATTAACATTTCTCCGGAGCCTTCGCAGATCATTGATCGGAAGGATTTTTACGGAAATACAACCCATTATTTTTCCCTGCATTCGCCGCATAAGACGCTTACTGTGCTTACAACGGCCATGGTTGAGCGGCTTGTGGATGCCAACGGGTCATTGTTTTTGCCTTCGGAAGAGTCGTTTGAAATGGCCCGGCAGCGCTTGCTTGGAGATCGCGCGATGAAAATTTCTTTGCTGGAATATATGCTCCCGAGTCCTATGGTCAAGTGGGACCAGGAGGTCCGTGAGTTTGCCCGCGATTGTTTTCAGGAAGACATGCCTTTGTATGAATGTGTAAAAACGCTTTGCAGCAAGATTTACAATCAATTTGACTTCGTTCCTGATTTTACGACAGTTCATACGCCCATTAAGGAAGTGCTCGCTGCGCGGAAGGGTGTTTGTCAGGATTTTTCGCATCTGGCCATTGCCTGCATCCGTAGTTTCGGGTTTGCAGCGCGTTATGTGAGCGGTTACCTGGAAACATTGCCGCCGCCCGGAAAACAGAAATTACAAGGCTCCGACGCCTCGCACGCCTGGATTTCGGTTTATATTCCCGATCATGGCTGGTGTGATTTTGACCCGACAAACAATGTTGTTCCGGGAGAACGGCACATTGTCACTGCCTGGGGGCGTGATTACAGCGATGTGCCGCCATTAAAGGGGATCATTTTCAGTTATGGAAAGCATACGCTTTCGGTGGAGGTGGATGTGATTCCGGTGTGAAGAATAGTTCGGATAAAGAATTTGAGAATTGACCTTGTTTCTCTAATTTTACACATCATTTTGAAATAAGTATACAAAACCTCTTTTAATGTAACCGGGCGGTTTGATTCCTGCACATAGCGCGGATTTGCAACGGTTTCTTCTAAGATTTAAATAATTATAAAATTACGAATGAAAGAATTAGCATTCAGAGATGCCATTCGCGACGCCATGTCGGAAGAGATGCGCCTTGACAAGAGTATTTTTTTAATGGGAGAGGAAGTTGCAGAATACAACGGCGCCTATAAAGCAAGTCAGGGAATGTTGGACGAATTCGGTCCCGAGCGCGTAATCGACACGCCTATTGCTGAGCTTGGCTTTGCAGGGATCGCGGTAGGAGCAGCCGGAAACGGACTTCGCCCGATTGTTGAATTCATGACTTTCAACTTTTCTCTGGTTGCGATCGATCAGATCATCAACAGCGCTGCCAAAATTCTTTCCATGTCTGCCGGCCAGTATGGGTGCCCCATCGTTTTCCGCGGACCGACCGGTAATGCAGGGCAACTGGGCGCACAGCATTCTCAGAATTTCGAGAACTGGTTTGCCAACACGCCAGGATTGAAAGTGGTTGTTCCATCAAACCCATATGACGCAAAAGGACTTCTTAAATCATCTATCCGCGACAATAACCCCGTTATTTTCATGGAATCGGAAGTGATGTATGGTGATAAAATGCAGGTTCCTGAGGAAGAATATCTGATCCCTTTGGGAAAAGCAGATGTAAAACGTCAGGGAAAGGATGTTACCATTGTTTCCTTTGGTAAAATGATCCCACGCGTGGTTATGCCGGCTGTTTTGCAATTGGAAAAAGAAGGAATTGATGTAGAAGTTGTGGATTTGAGAACAGTCCGTCCTATCGATTATCCTGCTGTGATTGAGTCTGTTAAGAAAACAAATCGTTGTGTGGTTGTCGAGGAGGCCTGGCCGCTAGCATCCATTTCGACAGAAATCACATATCATATTCAGCGTCACGCATTTGATTACATGGACGCTCCGGTGATCCGCGTAACCAACCGCGATGTGCCGCTTCCTTATGCGCCAACATTGATCGAGGAGATTCTGCCGAGCGTCAAACGCGTAGTGGAAGCTGTGAAATCAGTGCTTTATAAGTAAGAAGCGAAAAAGATTAACAAAGCCATTTCCTGATCCGGGTTATGGCTTTGTCCGTTAAAGAGCCGGATGTCACTACGAGTTAGATTTTTTAGTCAGCCGCTTTGTTGTAGTAAATTATTCCAAAATAGGCAGAATACTAGTACTTTTGTACTTTGAAACGCTCCTTAATAAAGATTTATAAATCAATTAAGATTATGCAAGAAGAACGCACAAGATATTCGGAGGAAGAACTCAGGGAATTTGAGGAGCTTATTCGCGGAAAGTTGGAGGCCACAATGAGTGAGCTTAATTATATTAAAGGAGGTTTAAGTAAAAAGAACGACAGCGGAACGGACATTACTGCCGGTTCTGCTAAACTTGTAGAAGACGGCGCTGATGCCAGCGAACGCGAGAACCTGAGCCAGTTAGCGGCGAGGTTGCAGAAATACTCTATCCAGCTTGAAAATGCCTTGGTACGCATTAAAAACGGCACTTACGGCATCTGCATCGACACCGGCAAACTAATCCCAAAAGAAAGACTAAGAATCGTCCCCCATACACAGCAAACCATCGAAGCCAAGCTCAGAAGGGCAAGCTAAGGGTTAAGGAGCATATAAACATTGAACGACAAGCGATCTTAGATTGCTTGTCGTTTTTTTGTTAATGAAAGGTTTGATTGGCAGTTTCCCCGATTAGTGTAAATTTACAGAGGCCTTAACAAAAGATTATGCAAAGCGCTGATAAGCCGAACATTCCATCGCGCCTGCTTTGGGAATTCGATTACGAAACTTTTGACTTTAAAAGATCATATAAGATTGTTATCGAGCGCATTCTGGAACGCGGAAATCTTGAAAACTGGCGCGAAATGATCAGATTCTATTCAAAAAGCCAGATTATTGAAACCATTGAATGGTCTTCACAAATGGAGGAGAAGGACAAGCGCTTTTCCAGATTATTTATCAACTCAGATTTTGTAAATGCTACATAAAGATCCTTTTATAATTGATCCTGAAACGTTTCAGCTGATTCAGCAAATTCAGGCTCTTCCGGAATTGAGCAAATTTTATCTGGTAGGAGGGACTTCGCTCGCATTGCAGATCGGACACCGGAATTCAATTGACATTGATCTGTTTACTAACGAGCCTTTCGACGTTGAGGAAGTGATTGATTTGCTGCAAGTTAAATTTACTATTGAAGTTTCTTCGAAGAAGGGGAATAGTCTTTTTACTTTCATTAATAATGTTAAAACAGACTTTATACGCCACAATTATGCCTTAATTAATGCACCTATCAAAGAAGAAGGGATCTCCTTTCTATCAGCTGCCGACATATCCGCAATGAAGCTGAATGCAATTATTAACTCTGGCAAGCGGTTAAAAGACTTTGTTGATATCTATTTCCTGCTGCAACAGTTCAGTTTGAATGAAATGATAGGTTTCTTTGAAATCAAGTACCCGCATATGAACGCCGTAATTGCTTTGAAATCATTATCCTATTTCGAAGACATTGATCTGGAAATGGATCCTCCAAAGTTGAGAGCCAAACTGCCGTTGTCGCAGATCAAACAAAGATTTGAGAAGGCGATCATGAATGGTAATGCACGTTTTTAGTATTTAAACCTCCTCTTCAGCCCCTAAAACTTCCCTAAAAACCTCCATTAATCCATCCGAGGGCTCCTGGCCTTTGTTTTTTGTTTTGAAATATTCCTGGAAAAGTTTTTCCATGCTTAGGGAGAGATCGATTTCTGTGCTGGTGGTGGACAGCTCGTTCTTTTTGATCTGAGGAATGATCTGGATGATGCCGGGATGGGCTTCGTTCAGCCGTTTCTTGTCGGTGGCTTCCAGGTAATTGTCAGAAATGATGGTGAGTTCGATCAAGTCTTCGCTGTGTTCGCCGAGCCATTCAATGGCCAGATCAATGTCATTAAAGCTTTTTCTGCGCAGTTTTTTGCCTTTTGTAAGTTCTATCGGATGATAGGAAACTAGTTTGCCAGCTTCGGCTTCGATCAGGACGACATATTTGGTCTGATTGGCCTCAGAAAAGCTGTATGCGAGGGGGCTGCTGGAATAAATGGCGGGCGCGGGCTTCTTGTCTACGACTTGATAACGGTGCAAATGTCCCAGGGCAATGTAATGGACTTTGTCTGGGAAGTTTTCGGTGTAAATAGCTTGCGCGCCTCCAATATGCAGAATAGGGCGCTCTTCCTCAGGTTCTTCTGGCATCGGTTCACCTTTTTTCATTACAAATAAGTGCGTCATGAGCAGGTTAAAACCGGCGTCGTCCAGATATTGATCCGCCAGTTCCTGCCAATGTTGCTGTAAATGAACCCGCAACGCTTCTTCAGAGTCCTCTACGCCCAAAAACGTCTTCAAGCGTTGCTCGTTGGCATATGGCGTGTGTAAAATTCTGAGCGGAAAACTTGCATTAGGCAGCTCTATTTCGATAAAACCTTTTGCCGTGCGCAAAATATCGACTTTTGCCTGCGTGCAGAATTGTGAGATTTCAGTATTTGGAAAACCAACAAAAATGATCCCGCAAACTTTCGCCAATGCGTCGGGAACCTGAATGCGTTCGGGAGAGTCGTGGTTGCCTGCAATGGCGATCACGGCACGGCTTCCGTTGGCTGATAAGCGATGTAATGTGCTGTATAATAGTTCGGTAGCTTCCGAAGAGGGGTTGAAATTATCAAATAAATCACCTGCTATGACGACCGCATCGACATTTTCGGCCTCGGCGATCCCGCAAATTTCTGCCAGTACAAGCCGTTGTTCTTCGAGCCTGGAATAATTGTCGAGCTTTTTACCAATGTGCCAGTCGGCGGTGTGGAGGATTTTCATTTTGTGTGATTAATTTAGCGAAAATAACATTTCATCCGGTAAGAATTGAAATATTCAACTGTAACATTCCTGCGTCATTGCCTCATTAAATGCATTATTCTTTGTGCCGGAACCTGCATGATGCATTGCCGGCAGAATGCACAAACAAATGAAAAAGCAGGCGTAGCGATATCATTTGACGATCATTTTATCAATGAATGGTTTGCATTAAGACCCATATTTCAGAAATACAATGCAAAGGTCACATTCTTCGTAACATGCCCCGACAGCCTGACAGCCGACGAAGTTTCAAAACTAAAAACATTGCAAAGCGACGGCCATGAAATCGGTTTTCACGGCACCATTCATGGTAAATCAACCGAACTGATCATGGCAGGGCCGGAAAATTATAAAAAAATAGAATTAGCTCCCGGCCTTTCGTATATGGCCAAAGCAGGCTTTAATCCCACTTCCTACGCACATCCAGGCGGAAATCACAATGATCAGGTCGACTCTGTGTTACTAGCCAGCGGCTTTAAAATTTTACGTGATGTGGCTATATCAAGAAGGAAAATAATGGGTTTTCAAATGTATGCACTGGCGCCAAGACTAATGCCCTGGATTTATTATGATTTTGATAGTGAACGCATTGTCGATGCGCTGCTAATCGACGAAGACTCCGGATTGACTGAGGCGGAAATGAAAGAAGCACTCGAAAAAGCCAAAACCGATAACAAGGCGTTGATGTTGTTTGGGCACGAGCCTTTGTATGGAAAGCCCAAAAATGGTGAGTATGGCTTTGATGTGCCGTTTCTTGAACAAATATTGAAAGAAGCAGACCGGCAGAAATTGAAATTTTACACCATGTCGGAATTGGCTGATACGAAGTGATATTTATCTCCCGAACCGCTTGTCTTTGTAGGCTAGCAACGGTTTTTCGAAATAGGAATAAGAAAGCGACGCCACGGCAACGGATCCTATAAAAGTCAACACATACAGGCCAATTTGGTAGGATGTGCCTGTCCAGTTCGGTAAATATTTATTCAAAACATTTATAATGAAGACGATCACGGCCACGTGATACAGGTAAAGTCCGTAAGAGATTTTACCCAAATGATTCATGACAGCGTTGTTCAGGCTCACTATCGTGTTCGGATTACAAGAAACATTCAGGATAAAGAAAGCAAAGAAAAGGGCGTAAACTTCAAGGAAGCCGTAAAAGTGAATGCCTGATATGAAAAGCGCAATCAGCAGCGTGTAAACGATAATTTGAAGGTCTTTTCTGAAAATCACTCGAAGGATCTGCGTTTTTTGCTTGTAAACCAGCCAGGCACACAGCCCGCCCAGCGCCATCGTCTGTATCCTGAATTGACCTAAAAAAGTCGAGATCATCGTGCTCTTCGTTTCTTCATCAACATTTACATAATGTAAGCCAATGAACAGAATAGCAGCCGTTATCCCCAGGAACAGCAGGATGATCGGAATGCGCCGTTTTGGATATTTGATCAGCCAGGGCCATAAATAATAAAACTGCTCTTCCACGCCGATAGACCACGTTTGCGCACACCAGTAAGGCAGATCGTACAGCACGAATGCGAAATTGGGCAAAACCAATAATAGCAATGTTAGTCTTTCGGCGGCATTAACCGTGATTTTTTCATCTGTTCCCGGAAAACTCATCAACTCGATGTGCGGGAACACGAAGAAAGAAAGGCCGATGATCAGGAAGTAAATGGGCCAGATCCTGAAAACCCTGCGCAGATAAAACTTTTTAGCATCGACATCGCCAAAACGGCCGCGTTCTTCAAGTAATAAATACGTGATCAAAAATCCGCTCAAAACGAAGAAAAGGCCGACTCCGAGTCGTCCTGCATGCTGAATAATAGGGAGTTCGTAAATATTGGCAATTCCCAAAGCATGTTTTGCCTGTTCCAAATGATGAAATACAACCAGCATGGCCGCAATGCACCGGATTCCGTTGAGATTTGGGAAGTAACGCTTTTTTTCCACTTCGTTAAGCCTGATTTCTGCTTTGACCGATTATTGAAACCAAGCCATCCATTTACCCTGAACATTCATTACTTGCTCGATCAGGTCGCGGACTGCGCCGTGACCACCGTTTTTTGGAGATATATAATCTGATAATGCGAGGATTTCATCCACTGAATCTGCCGGACAAGCGCTCAGCACATTGGTCCGCATCACTTCATAATCGGGCAGATCGTCGCCCATGAAAACGATTTCGTCTTCGGTGAGGTTGGTTTCTGCCAGATATTTTTTGAAAATCGGCAGTTTTCCATCGGGTGAAGTTCCGATAAAAATGTCCTGAACTCCCAGATATTCAAGTCGTTTACGGACGCCCATTTGATTTTGGGCAGAAATAATCGCCACACGATAACCCATCCTGATCGCACGATTAATGCCGTAACCATCCTTTACATTAAAGCTTCGCGGCTGCTCGCCACTTTCCAGCGCGATCACGCTTCCGTCTGTCATGACGCCGTCAATGTCGAAAATAAAGGTTGTAATGCGTTTAAAACGGTCTATTAATGCTTGATCCATGAAATCGTGAATTGTGGAATTCCGCAAATATAGCCTAACTTTTTAGGAACAGTGAGGGTTGCTATTATTTTGAAATGTAGAAGTTCCTGATCTTATCCGTGAGCAGTCTGTAAATCTCGGTCCAATCCTCATTGGTTTCCTGCAAATATTCCAAATGCCGGTTCGTCGTTTTCCAGTCGCCGCGGCGCGCAGGCCCGGTTTGGCCTAGCGAAGGATCATTAGAAAGTAATGCTTTGTGAATGGTGGTTTGGATAAGTGGTTTTAGCAAATCAAAATTCAGCTGTTCCCTTTCGAGCATATTTTGAGAAACCGTGAGAAGGTAATTGGTAAAATTGCTGGCAAAAACTGCCGCTACATGCAGGATAAACCGCTCATCGGAATCCATGCGGCTCACATTATCGCTCACACTCTGCGCAAGCTGAATAAGCTTATTTTCAATCAGTTCGTTCTTTGATTCAATGCAAAAAGGCAATTCTTTATAATCCATTTCCAGTCCTTTCGTAAAGGTTTGAAGCGGATAAAAAACACCGGTGTGCACATATACGTCGCTGTAAATCTCAATCAAATTTTGAAATTCCGCGAGCGATCTTGTTCCCGATGTGTGAACGAGGATAACGCCTTCGGGGAGCACAATGCGTTCAATTACGCTTTCCAATGCATCGTCCGAAACGGCAATGACGATCAGATCCGCCTCACTTTCGGCGAAATTGAGGTCCGGCTGAATGTTGGTGTCATACAGGTAGGAAGCCAGTTGGCGGGCTTTTTGGGTGTCGCGGCTATATACTTCACAAATCCAGTGACCGGCGTCTTCAAAGGCCTGTGCAAGATGCCAGGCCACATTACCGGAACCAACGAAAGAAATTTTCATTCACAAAGCGTTATATCTGCCCTAAGATATGGCATAAAGTTAATTTCGCAAATCAGCTGTCTGCTTCCGCCAGATAAGCGAAGCATTCCGTTAAAAAGAATATCGTAATTCTTCAAAAGCCGTAAACTATATTTACTTTCAGGTTAAGTCTGTTCATGTTGTTTTCTCACACTAATATTTATTTTAAATGTTTCGAATGAAGCTTTTTTACGTTTTTGCGATTCTTGCGGCAGCGCTCAGCACGATCAATGTTTATGGTCAAACCCAATCGGAGGCAAGTGCGGTGATTGATGTTGGGACTGGTTTCAGTGACGATAAGTCCTTTGCACCTTCGGTATTATATTATGAGCAAATAAGTTTAAACCGCCTTCCCTGGTTACGGTTCGGGCTCGGGATCCGGGCGTGGGGTTACTATGCTGATCGCACCAATTTATACACAAAAACCGGCTCTCCGCAGGATTATCTGGAATACAGAAAAGTGTCTGCCAATGGTTTAAGTTTTGTGGTAGGGGCAAACTTACGGTTCTGGAAAATAGATCTTGGCGTTAACACAGACCTGATCGGGGCGGCTTTTGGGTCAAAGAGGAAGGCTTTTTATGAAAAAATCACCACGACGCCAGGTGTTGGTGCACCTAATTATAATCAATGGTTATCCACTTCACCGGTGATTTTTAATGCTGTACCCTTGTTTTTGGAAAACTATAACGGACAATCCGAAGCATACGCACGGATCTATCTGACGAGGGGAATCGGCGTCAAAATCGGATATCTGTACGGGCACATCGCTTACCGCACACATGATGCCGTTGACAACAAAGTGTTCCTGGACAACAGGCAGCGCCGTGTCTCACAAAACTATGGAATGCCGTATGCCGCGCTGAGTTTTCCATTGCTGCATTAACCGCCGCATAAACTGCAAATATGCATGGATTCCTGCTGCGGGGCGAAATTTCTCAAACATACTTGTTATTCAATTTGTTAAACTCTATATTTGCACTCCCATTTTGCGATGGGACTGTCTTGTTACAGTGTAATTTATTGAAAATCAATTAAAATTTTTGTTAATCGTGGATACGTTAAGCTACAAAACCATCTCGGCGAACAAAAACACAGTGAACAAGGAGTGGGTTGTTGTGGATGCTCAGGATGCAATTTTAGGCCGTTTGGCAAGTGAAGTTGCGAAAATTATCAGAGGCAAGCACAAGGCAAATTACACTCCTCATGTGGACTGTGGTGATAATGTTATCATTATCAACGCCGATAAAATTAAGTTGACAGGTAAAAAAATGACCGACAAAATTTATGTTCGTCATACAGGCTACCCAGGAGGTCAACGTTTTCAAACTCCCCGTGAGTTGCTCGAAAAACACCCAGGTCGGGTAATCGAGAAGGCCGTAAGAGGCATGCTTCCAAAGAACCGTTTGGGACGTCGTTTATTCACAAATCTGTTTGTTTATGCTGATGCAACACACCCGCACAGCGCTCAGCAACCAAAAGAAATCCAGTTGTAATTCATGGAAGTTATCAACACAATAGGTAGAAGAAAAACAGCCGTGGCTCGTATTTATATGACGCCAGGTAAAGGAGATATTAAAGTAAACGGACGCGATTACAAAGAATACTTTCCATTTGAAGTTCACCAAATTGTTCTTCAGCAACCTTTTGCTGTGATCAGCGGAGGAAATGGTTATGATCTTAAAGTGAATGTAAGAGGCGGTGGAATTTCAGGACAGGCGGAAGCAATCCGTATGGCTGTTTCCCGCGCACTTTGCGAATACAACGGAGAATTCCGTGGCGCGTTGAAAAAAGAAGGATTCCTTACCCGTGACCCTCGTATGGTTGAACGTAAGAAATACGGTCGCGCTAAGGCTCGTAAGAGATTCCAGTTCTCGAAACGTTAATATCCCAATGTCCAGACAGTACTTATCGTGCCCGATGTGCTGTGCTGCGTAATTTTATTAAGACATTTTTTCAAAACATTAATCTGTAATGGCACAAATAGAATATAAAGAACTATTGGATGCAGGTGTACACTTTGGTCACCTTACCCGCAAGTGGGATCCACGTATGGCTCCATACATCTTCATGGAGAAGAACGGGATCCACATCATTGACCTGAACAAAACTTTGAGCTGCATCGATCAGGCAGAAGCCGCTTTGAAGCAGATCGTTCGTTCAGGACGTAAGATCATGTTTGTTGCTACTAAAAAACAAGCACAGGAAATCGTAACGGAAGAGGCAAAACGCCTTAAAATGCCTTACGTAACTGATCGCTGGTTGGGTGGTATGCTTACAAACTTCGGCACAATTCGCAAGTCTTTGAAAAAAATGCAGACTCTTGAGAAGATGCTAAAAGACGAAACCACGGTTAGCAATATAGCGAAGAGAGAACGCCTGATGCTTACACGTGAAAAGGATAAATTGGAAAGAGTGTTAGGTGGTGTAGCTGACTTAACTCGTCTTCCTGCTGCCCTTTTCATCGTTGATGTAAAACGCGAGCACATTGCAGTGTCAGAAGCAAAAAGATTGAACATCCCCATTTTTGCAATCTGCGACACCAACTCAAACCCAGAATTAGTTGACTTCCCGATCCCAAGCAATGACGATGCTTACAAAGCTATCTCATTGATCACTTTGGCCATTGGAAAAGCAATCGAAGAAGGTTTGATGGAACGCAAACAAGATAAAGACGATCAGCGCCTGGTAGAGGAAGAAGAAGCGAAGCGTCAGGTTGACAAAGGCAATGAAGAAGCGGCTGCTGCTGCCCCTCGTGCCGAAGTTGCCGCAGAGCCAAGCGTTGCTGAAGGTGATGAAGAGTAATCAGGGCGATATGGAATAAGGTTTCGGCCTTTTCCTGTCTGAACAGATAAAAGTAGCCCATAGCCCTTTTGCTATGGGCTATAGTTTTTTAATAATCAATACTAAAATAGATCATGGCAATTACCGCACAAGATGTAAACAAACTCCGCCAGATGACTGGCGCGGGCATGATGGATTGTAAAAAAGCACTTCAGGAAGCTGACGGTGATTTTGACAAAGCCGTTGATATTCTTCGTAAGCAAGGACAAAAAGTAGCAGCTAAGCGTGCTGACAATGCAGTTTCAGAAGGAACAGTGGTTGTAGCGATCAGCGCTGACGGAACCAATGGTAAATTGATCGCATTTGCTTGCGAAACTGAGCCCGTTTCCAATGTTGAAGATTTCAAAAATCTTGCTCAAAGCATTTTGGACAAAGCAGTTGCAGATAACATTTCTGACAAAGAGACTTTGCTTTCAACTACATTGTCTGATGGCCGTCCTGTTAGCGAGCATATCGTTGACCTGGTTGGAAAGCTTGGAGAGAAACTTGAAATCGTTTCTTACGAAAATGTAACAGCTGACAAAGTGGTTCCTTACATCCACTCCAATGGTAAATTGGGCGTTTTGGTAGCATTTGAAGGCGTGAACGGAACAGATGTAAGCGAGCTTGGAAAAGACGTTGCTATGCAGATCGCTGCGATGAAGCCTATCGCTTTGGATAAAGACGAAGTAGATTCCGCAACAGTTGAGCGTGAGATCGAAGTAGGTAAAGAACAAGCAAGAGCAGAAGGTAAGCCAGAAGCAATGCTTGAGAAAATTGCTCAGGGAAAACTTCAGAAATTCTATAAAGACAACACTTTGTTGAACCAGGAATTCGTAAAGGATTCTTCGCTAACAATCCGTCAGTTATTAGAAAAAACTGCTAAGGGATTAACGGTTAAATCTTTCAAAAGAGTGGCAATCGGCGCTTAGGACGCACTTCTTATAAAATAATATTGACAACGCCTGGTATCTATTTGTATACCAGGCGTTGTTTTTTAATATTTACAAAAAATTGATTAATCCATTAATTTTTTGGACACGCGCTATACAGTGATTTTGAATTAAGATGGTTGACAAATTCGCAAATTATGCACCGCATAATGTAACAGACGAGGAATTGGTTAAGCTTTTTCTTGAATCGGGGGAAAACCGATATTTTGAGAAACTCTATGACCGATATGCGCTGAAAGTATTTCAGAAATGCCATTCACTTACGCGCGACGCCTCCAAGGCCGAAGACCTCACCCATGACGTTTTTCTTAAATTAGTATTTAAAATGAATACGTTTAAGAAGGGAGCAAAATTCTCCACCTGGCTTTACACGGTTACGTATAACCACTGCATGGATCTCATGCGATCCAATAAAAAGAAGGTGGTCACCGTGCACGCCGAAAACGCAGATTGCATTGAGGACATAGATCTGGACAGTGTTTTTGCAACAGAAGAGGTTAACACGAAGATATTAAAACAAGCCCTCGACCAGCTGCTTCCCGAAGAAAAGACCCTGCTATACATGAAGTATATGGATGACCGGAGCATCCGCTACATAGCATCATTGTCCCAAATAACAGAAAGTGCCGTCAAAATGAGGCTGTTACGCTCCCGTGAGAAGCTCAGACATATATATCTTGAAATATCATATTCTGTGAATTTCAGCCAAGAGTTATGAAATTTGATAATCTATTAATTACTTACGACTACAAGCTCCCTTCCAACGTAGACCAGAAGTGAAACTCTGGATTTTATTCACCAAAAGCATTTGAAATGAGCGGAATATTTCAACGCCACTTCTTCATTATCTTTTTGTTTTCAATAACATTGCCCGGTTTAGCACAAACCGTAGATCTGAGTAATCCGCTGAATGCCGGAAAATTGAAAATTCCCGGCGATACAGCCTGGAAAAAAATTGAATTTGGCGCTAACCTGAATCAGGGTTCTTTCAGCTCAAACTGGACGGGTGGTGGTGTCAATTCGGTTGCATTAGGCCTATTTTTTAATGCGCTTAATGAAAAGATAAAGGGAAAAAACGCTTGGAGAAACGATTTTCAGTCTCAATATGGAATCGTACGGAATAAAGGGCAGCAAAGCCGCAAGAATGTGGACCGTATCTTTTTTGATACCAAATACAACCGGTCCATCGGTTCAAAATGGAGCCTTTTTGCTAATGTTAACTTCCTCTCGCAATTTGGAGACGGATATAATTATTCCGCTGCACCCGATTCTACGGACTCAAAAAAGAAGGTTTCCGGCATATTTTCCCCGGCATATGTGACAGAGGCGATCGGTATAGAATTTCGTCCTGCGTCTTACTTCTTTATTGATTTTGCACCCGGAGCGTTGCGTCAAACCATTGTTTTAGATCGGAATTTATATATCAACACACCCGATCAGAATAACTACGGCGTGCCCATTGGCAAAAGGTTCAGGACTGAGGCTGCTCTGATACAAATCGTAGCCAATTTTGATAAGGATATTGCGAAGGATGTGAATCTGAAATTCAGATATTTGATGTTTTCCAGCTTCAAAAGACCCGGGAACATTGATAACCGCCTCGACGCAATGCTAACAGCTAAAATTAACAAGTATGTGAATGTTAACTTGGGAGCCATTATGGTTTATGATGACGACCAAAGCAACAAAGTACAGTTTGCTCAGGCTTTAAGCATCGGATTTTTATACTCATTTTAATTCTTCCAACTAACCTCAACTTGTTATGCTTCAAGAGTTTAAGATTTTTATTGCGAAGGGAAATGTTCTCGATCTGGCCGTCGGTGTGGTCATTGGTGCTTCTTTTGGAAAGATAACAACCTCGCTGGTCGAAGACATTATCAACCCGATTTTAGGTTTGATCATCGGCGGAGTGGATTTTACCCAGCTGAAAATAGTGCTGAAAGAAGCCGTGGGCGATACGCCAGAAGTTGCCGTTAAATACGGTAATTTTATCCAGGTTTTAATCCAGTTTATCATCATTGCATGGGTGATTTTTATGATCGTGAAACTCGCCAACCGACTTAGGATTTCAGAATCACTTGTGAAAAAAGAGTAAGGATTTTTACACAAAAAACAGCAGAACGAGGTGCATTTGA
The DNA here is from genome assembly GCF_021502655.1 of Dyadobacter sp. CY347. GTDB lineage: Bacteria > Bacteroidota > Bacteroidia > Cytophagales > Spirosomataceae > Dyadobacter. The sequence continues at coordinate 298,492 of NZ_JAKFFT010000008.1, read as the reverse complement.
TGTGCCTCGTTTTTTATTGAGTTATTAGTTCAATAGGCAAAACTTTTTCTGGAAAAGATTTACCTTCGTGTTCAATGGTGTTTGTTCAACGTTTAAAAGAAGTCTTGTGCAAAAAAAGGTCGTTATTTTGGGTGGGGGAGAAAGTGGCACCGGCGCTGCAATCCTCGCCAAATCAAAAGGTTTTGACGTGTTTTTATCCGATCGTGGCCAATTGAACCAAAAATACATTGACGTCCTGAACCGAGAAAATATCCCGTTCGAACAAGGAATGCATTCAGAATCAAGGGTTTTAGAAAGTGACCTCATTATCAAAAGCCCCGGCATTCCGGATACGGTCGCGCTGATCGTTGCATTGAAGGAGAAAGGAATTCCCGTTATTTCAGAAATCGAATTTGCTTCCCGTTACACTACTGCTAAGATCATTGCCATCACCGGCAGCAACGGCAAGACCACTACAACGTTGCTCACATATCATCTTCTGAAAAATGCAGGATTCAGTGTTGGCCTCGCGGGGAACATTGGCGATAGTTTTGCGTGGCAGGTTGCTGAAAAGGACTTTGATTATTATGTGCTGGAAATCAGCAGTTTTCAGTTAGATAATATCGAGCTTTTCCATCCGCAAATTGCTGTTTTGCTCAACATTACGCCCGATCATTTGGATCGATATGGTTATGATTTTCAGAATTATATCAATTCAAAATTCAACATCATCCAAAATCAGACAGCGGAGGATCATCTGATCTACTTTGAAGACAGCGAAGTGATCATGGCTGAGCTTTCCAAACGCAACATTGATTCTCATCAAATAAAAATATCGCTTGAAAATAAGCCCACACAAGGCGCTTATCTGCAAGAAGGGAAATTGATTTCAAATGTTGCAGGAAGCTCATTTGAAGAAACATTTGAAGAATTGCCTATTAAAGGCCCGCATAATGCAATCAATGCAATGTCTGCAATAGCAGTTGCGCAGCTGGTCGGCATCAGTTCCGAGAAGATTTCGGGGGGCTTAAAATCCTTTACCAACGCGCCGCACAGGCTTGAATTAGTGGAAGTTATTGATGGTGTGACTTACATTAATGATTCCAAAGCAACCAATGTTGACTCTGTATTTTATGCATTAGGCAGTTTCCTGCATCCAATCGTTCTGATCGCAGGCGGCGTTGACAAAGGGAACGATTATAGCCAGATAGAGACACTTGTACGTAATAAAGTGAAGGGTTTGGTAGTTCTTAGTAAAGATTCCGAAAAGTTGGAAAGCTACTTTTCCGGAATTACTCCTCAAATATACATAACCCAGGATGTCCAGGATGCGGTAAATAAAGCGCAGGAATGGAGTGTTTCTGGGGATATCGTACTTCTTTCACCTGCCTGTGCAAGTTTTGATTTGTTCAAAAATTACGAGGACCGGGGTGAGAAATTTAAATCTGCCGTCAGAAATCTTACCATTCATAATAACTAATAAGCATCACCGGTTACCATTATGGATTTCTTGCTCAAATCAAGAGAAGACACGCAGGCATGGTTCAGCAAAAATCTGAAAGGCGATCCCTGGATCTGGGGGATTTGCATTGTCATGCTGTTGTGGAGCATTGTGGTGGTGTACAGCGCAAGTGTAAAGGATGCATACAGCCAGATGGACGGGAACACCGAATATTATCTTTATAAACACGTCCTGTTGTGCTTTCTGTCGCTGATGGTCATGTATTTTGTCCATCGCATTCCCTATATAAAATTCGTTTACGTTACCCGGCTCGCCGTTTGGAGTTCAATATTGCTTCTGATTTTCACGATGTTCTTTGGAACCTCGGTAAATGATGCGGCCCGATGGATCGAAATACCGGTCATAGGCCAGCGTTTCCAGCCTTCGGAATGGGCGAAAGTGGCTTTGATTGCGCATTTATCATTGATCCTGGCCAGGCACATTAAAGGTGGCTGGAACACGCGGGAGCTTTTTACGGAGCCGCTGGCACTGGTAGGGATCGTTTGCGGGCTGATTTTCACAAGTAATGTTTCGACGGCCGTGATGTTGGCGGGCATTTGCTTTCTTTTAATGTTTGTAGGCAAAGTCCCGCTGCATTATCTGTTTTTCACAGCATTAGGGCTCGTTTTCTTCGCAACCATTGCCATTTTGCTTAATTCAACACAACGTTCCGGAACCGCACAAAACCGGATTTCTGCGTTTTTTGACAAAGATGTTGTGGTATACCAATCCCAGCAATCTTACATGGCGATGGCCCGCGGCGGATTGTACGGAGAAGGCGTTGCGAAAAGCCGTCAGCGTCGCTTCCTGCCGGAACCTCAAAAAGACTTTATTTTTGCCGTCGCTGTGGAAGAATACGGGACATTAGGCGGCACCATTCTGATCATTCTTTATCTCATTCTTTTATACCGCGGCTTAAAAGCCATTGAAGCAACAAAACGCCCGTTTGGCGGGCTGCTTTCCGCAGGACTTACATTCATCGTCGTCAGCCAGGCATTTTCGGCTATGGCTGTTACAGTCGGGCTTGTGCCGGTTACGGGGCAAACATTACCGTTTTTTAGTCAGGGAGGAACATCTTTACTCTTCACCGGCATCGCTATGGGCATGATCCTGAGCGTGAGCCGCGGGGAAACAGTGGAAGAGAAAAAGATATAAAATGTCAAAAAAGGTCATTATCAGCGGCGGCGGCACGGGCGGGCACATTTATCCGGCCATTGCGATAGCCAATGCGTTACAAAAGAAGGATCCGGATCTCGAAGTGCTTTTTGTGGGTGCTTTGGGGAAAATGGAAATGGAAAAAGTGCCGCGTGCAGGTTACGAGATTATTGGTTTGCCCATTGCAGGTCTGAAAAGATCCTTGTCTCTGGATAATCTGCTGGTTCCGTTCAAACTTTTAAACAGCCTGTCCAAAGCAAAGCGCATTATTCAGGATTTTAAACCCGATGTTGCAGTAGGAGTGGGCGGCTTTGCGAGTGGTCCTTTGCTAATGATGGCGTCGCTGGCGGGCATACCGACATTAATTCAGGAGCAAAATTCCTACGCAGGCATTACCAATAAGTTTTTAAGTAAAAAAGCAAAGAAAATCTGCGTGGCTTACCCGGGAATGGAGGCCTTTTTTCCCGCAGAGAAAATCGCGCTGCTGGGGAATCCGGTAAGGAGCGACATTGTGGATGTTTCGGCGAGAAATAAGGAAGCATTGGTTGAATTTGGCCTGAATGGTGCGCATAAGACATTGTTTGTCATGGGCGGAAGCCTTGGTGCCAGGTCGATCAATGAAAGCATTAATGCAGGTTTGCCCCAGTTATTGGAAGCTGGTTACCAGGTGTTATGGCAGACAGGAAGAAGTTACATTGATACGGCCAAGCATACGATTGCAGAGCTTGGAACAGATAAAATAAAAGCCTTCGACTTCATCTATACGATGGATCTTGCTTATGCGGTTGCTGATGTGGTCGTTTCAAGAGCAGGCGCATTGTCTGTTTCGGAGCTATGTCTGGCGGCTAAACCATCCATTCTTGTGCCATTTCCCGCAGCGGCTGAGGATCATCAGACTAAGAATGCATTGACCTTAGTGGAACAGAATGCGGCATTAATGATCAAAGATTCAAAAACCATGGAAGAGCTTGTTCCTCAGGCACTTCAACTATTAAAGGACATTGTAAAACAGGACGAGTTGAAGCTGAACATCCGAAAGTTGGCCCGGCCCAATGCTGCCGACGACATTGCAGCGGAAGTTTTTAAATTAATTAAGTAAATAACCTCAGGAATAGATCTTATGTCATCATCTATGACAAATTGGAAATACATATATTTTGTTGGCATCGGCGGGATAGGCATGAGCGCATTGGCACGTTGGTTCAAGGCCAATGGGTTTAATGTGGCCGGTTATGACAAGACATTGACAACATTAGTCCAAAAGCTGCAAGACGAAGGCATTACCATAACGCTTGAAGACGAAATCGGCACGATTCCAGCCGAATTCGCTGAAAATCCTGATGAAACGCTTGTGATTTATACGCCGGCAGTTCCGGTGCAGCACAAGCAAATGATATATTTCCGGGATAATAACTTCCTGATTTTGAAACGTTCACAGGTTTTAGGATTGTTAACCAAAAATTTAAGAACAATCGGCGTTGCCGGGACGCACGGAAAAACAACAACTTCCTCGCTGGTCGCGCACATATTGCGTCATGCGAAGGTGAACAGCACTGCTTTTCTGGGCGGGATCACACAAAATTACGGGACGAATCTACTGCTGAATGAGCAAACAGATAATCTGGAAGAAGTTTTTTGCGTAGTTGAAGCTGACGAATTTGACCGGTCATTTTTAACATTATTTCCTGAAATCGCCATTGTTACTTCCACCGACGCGGATCATTTGGACATTTATGGAAAGCATGAAAATGTGCTTGAATCGTTCCGGGATTATGTAAGCCAGATTGACGACGATGGTGTACTTTTTATGCGGGAAGGATTGGAGCTGGCTTCATCAACAAAAGCAAAAGTGCTGACCTATTCGCTCAATTCAGGAGATTATCATTCTGCAAATATTCACATTGAAAACGCCCGTTTTGTTTTCGACCTGATCCATCCTGACGGCACAATTGAAGGGATTGCGATGAAGATCCCGGGTTACCATAACATTGAAAATTCCATTGCAGCCAGCGCAGTGGCTTTGTATTTGGGTGTAGATCCGGACAAAATCAAAGAAGCACTAGAAAATTACGGTGGCGTAAAACGCCGCTTTGAATATCAGGTTGAAGAGGAAAGTCATGTCTACATTGATGATTACGCACATCATCCGACGGAAATTGAAGCATTTCTTTCGTCTGTAAAAGGCTTGTATCCGGGAAGGCACGTGACGGCCATTTTCCAGCCGCACCTGTTCACCCGAACACGCGATTTTGCCGATGGATTTGCGGAAAGCCTTTCGCTGGCAGACCGGCTTCTTCTGCTGGAAATTTATCCTGCGAGAGAATTGCCGATTGAGGGAGTGAATTCAGGAATGCTGATGGAAAAGATCACTGCAAAGGAGAAACAACTTATTACTAAAGATAAAGTTTTGAGCGTTTTAGCTGATTTAAATACGGATATTGTGGTGACAATAGGGGCCGGAGACATTGATACATTGGTAGAACCGATCAGGAACTTGCTGAAAAATCCAATTGTGAATAATTAGTCAAAGCATTTTTAATATTACTAAGATGTTACGTAAATTTGACTATCCATGGCTTTTGTTAAAACGTAGTTTGTGGCTCATTTTGCCAATAGCCGGGATAGGCATGGCAGAAAATAAGCTTGGTAATCAGCGTTGTACAAATCTTGTGATATCCATTGAAGGAGATTCGGGAACAAGGTTCCTTAATCAGATGGATGTACGGATGCTGGTAACAGAAAACGGTGCAGATCCGTTGTTAGGCAGCAGGTTAAGCGACGTTGCACTGAACGATCTGGAGCATCGGGTACGCAGGAACAAACTGATCAGGAAGTGTCAGGTTTATCGTGACTTGAAGGGAAATGTGGTGGTAGAAGTGGAGCAGGAACGGCCGCTGGCGAGATGGATCAACACTTCTGAAAATGGCGAAATGCGCAATTCATCTGGTTACTATATCAGTGATGAAGGCGTTTTTTTTCCGTTATCAGATAGCTACTCGGCAAGGACATTACTCGTTTCCGGCTCTTTTTTCAATGATCCTGAAAAATTAAAAACAACCAAAGGGGCTTCATTGATGGAGCTTTTGCGCTTTTTAAATGCAGATCCGTTTTGGAAAGCACAGATAGCACAACTGGACGCTGACAAAGATGGTGAAATCCATATGATGACCGTTCTGGGTGATCAGCGCATTGAGTTTGGGGCAGCGGAAAATTACGAATCCAAATTCAATAAGCTCAAAATGTTCTATAACAAGATATTGAGCCAGGACTGGAGCAGGTATAAAAAAATTAGTATTAAGTTTCAGAATCAAATAGTTTGTGAATAATAATTCACCATCAGCATGGCACACGAAAAAATTGTAGTAGGCGTAGATATTGGGAGCACGAAAATTACCGTGGTTGCTGCACAGGGAGCCGCATCGGGATCCCGTCAAAACAATATTGAGATTTTAGGTTTTAGCGAAGTTCCTGTTCCGAAGGGCGCAGTTGTAAACGGAGCTGTTGAAAATATAAAACAAGTTGGAACCGCAGTTCGTGAAGCCCTCGCCGAAGCATCTTCCCGCTCGGACCTGGACATTGCTGTGGTGAATGTAAGCTTTGGCGGCACGCAGGTAAAGGTAAGTCAGCACAATGATGGCGTGATCCGGCCTTCGGCTTCCTCCGGTGAGGAAGTTACGCAAAGAGATGTTGATCAGCTTGTTGACGATATGTACAGGGCTAAAATTGAGCCTAATTACGACGTTTTGCATGTCTTACCCATGGAATTTGTCGTTGACAATTCTATGAATGTGCGTGAGCCGGTGGGCAGGACAGGCATTAAACTGGGTGGTAACTTCCTGATTATATCGGCAAACAGTCAATCTGTTCTGCGTACGAAAAAGAGTTTGGCGGATGCAGACCATAATTTGAAATGCGATAAGATGGTTTTTGCGCCGCTGGCCACCAGTCTCGCGGTTCTAACTGAAAATGAAACAAAAGCCGGCATCGCGCTGGTCGACATCGGGGACCATACAACGGACCTTGTTATATATCACGACAGCATTGTACGCCACATTGCTACTTTTCCGATTGGCGGCAGGCACATTACCAATGACCTGGCAACGGGTTGCGGCATTCAGGTGGAGAATGCAGAAAGATTAAAGCAAGAATACGGAGTTGCCATTTCCGCTGATGTCCCGCTTAACATTGAAATCCTCGTTAATTTCCTTGCCGGACGCGCTCCTAAGCAGGTTTTAAAGAAAAATGTAGCATTGATCATTGAAGAGCGATTGAAGGAAATCGCAGCGATGGTTTATGCAGAAATTATCAAATCTGGATATCTGGATAAGCTTATCGGTGGAATAGTGCTCACCGGCGGCTCTGCGAACATTGACGAAATTGAAAAGCTTTTTGAGAAAGTTACCAATATGTCAGTCCGGGTTGGATATCCTGAAAACTTGGAAAGAACAGCAAAAGCAGATGCGGTCAGCAATTCTTCGTACAGCACAGCGATTGGTCTGGCCTGGGCGGGACTTCGCAACATTGATCCACGCGTAAAATCCGTTTGTAAGCCTACGACTTCTTTTAATACAGGAACCGTAGTACAGCGTGAAAAAGTAAAAGAAATTCCCCCGAAGGAAGAGCCAGGCAAGAAAAACGGGACTTTTTGGGATAGCTTCAATAGCATTATCCGTAAAAAAGATGATGGTCTGAGTGACTATTGAAAACAAAGCATAAACGCATTCAATCTCTGAAAATATGAATAAAAGCTTGTTGCAATCTCTAGACCAGGACTACATTGTGAACGAAATAATCAAAGACCAGCCCACCGGCGAACACCAGGCAGAGCCAGCCATTATCAAGGTGATTGGTGTTGGGGGAGGAGGAAGCAATGCGGTAAACTACATGTTTGAAAGAAAAATCAAAGATGTGGAATTCGCAGTGTGTAATACCGACCGCCAGGCGCTTGCAAACAGCCCTGTGCCGGTGAAGATCCAGCTTGGCGCAACATTAACGCAAGGCTTAGGAGCGGGTACGGATGCGACCAAAGGCAAAGAAGCTGCGTTGGAAACCATTGAAGAAATTAAAAACCTGCTCGGCGGATCAACCCAGATGGTGTTTATCACGGCGGGTATGGGTGGTGGAACAGGAACTGGCGCTGCGCCGGTGATCGCACAGCTTGCAAAGGAAATGGGCAAGCTTACAGTTGCGGTAGTAACGGCGCCCTACACCTGGGAAGGACTTGACAAAAAAGAACAGGCGCTCGAAGGGATTGAACAATTAAAAGAGTTCAGCGACACGGTGCTGGTGGTTTTGAATGATAAGCTGGAAGAGCTTTACGAAGACATGACGCTGACGCAGGCTTTTGCAGAGGCCGACGGAATTCTTCTCAATGCTGTAAAAAGTATTTCTGAGATCATCACGACAAACGGAAATATCAACACGGATTTTAAAGATGTTGAGAAGGTCCTTAAAAATGCTGGTCAGTCGGTAATGGGAACCTCTGAAGCAACCGGAGCTGATCGTGCGTCCATGGCTATCAAAGAAGCGCTGGATTCGCCGCTTTTGAATGACAGGGATATCCGCGGTGCAAAACGCATCCTGGTAACGTTGGCTACGAGCAAGAAAAAGGAAGCGACCATGAAGGAGCAGCGCGAAATCTGGCGTTATGTGCTTTCACAAGTGGGAGGGGAAGCGCGGATGTTCAAGCTGGGAACCATTACGGACGATTCGTTGGGCGACAAATTACGCGTGACGATTGTTGCAGCAGGATTTGACAGCATTGAATCCCCTATCCCTGGTATTGAGCTCAGAAATGGAATCAAATCTAAAACACCTGAGGTTAAACCTGTTATTGAAGAGATTATAGCGCCGGAATATAAGGCAGAGGTGATTGTGACCAGGGAACTGGAAGAAAGCACACCAACCGGCCCCATTGACCTGGTTATTGACAACGAAATTATCCCAAGCGGATTTGCTCAACTGCCCATGACGGACATTGAAGGCAATAATGATTGGGACAATGAGGAAATAGGAAAGCTGGATGTAATGATCGCAACTTTCAAAGACGGTCTGATTAAGTTCGGGGATCTCGAAGGTCCGGCGTTCCGCAGGAGCCGCGTAGAGCTCTGGAAGCGCCCGGCCGTTCCAGCGACTGAAATGGAGCAACATTGGTTGAAATAATTGAAGACGGAAAAGGGAGCATTTGCTCCCTTTTCTGCTTTAAAAATGAATCATTTGCCCGGCTTGAAGTTCCAGAAGCTCTTTGTATAAAGCATTGGATATCACATGATCATGGTAATGCGAACGGATTTGCCCCAACTTCACCCTTAGTGCCAATGTGTTCATTCCCAGGTAACTGAACACATCGTTTAAATGGCTTAATGCTAATGCAGCACCCTGCATATTGGAAGATAAGCCAACCAATGCAGCCTTTTTATTGGTAAAGCTGTTGGGATAGGGAAGTCCGTCAATAAATGCTTTGAGAACACCCGGATATGAACCATTATACTCCGGAACGATGAAGATGAATTTGTCTGTTTGTTCCAGCAGGGATTTGAGATTATTGAAATCTGAGTTCTTTCCCGAATTTTCGTACATCGCAGATACGGTGAAATCGTGCGGCAGGTTGATCAGATCAAGGATTGTACTGGGAACATTAAGCTTATTAAAGATTTCCTGGTAATAGTCGGCTATTTTTCGCGACATTGAATTAGGCCTGTTGGTGCCGACAATGATCACGATTGGAGAAGAAGTTGTTGTCATGAAAGTAAAGTAAATAGGCGGATGGCTCCGGTAAGTCTGCCCATAATGGGCTGATTTAGTAACAAATTAAGGACAAAATTGTTCAAGATAGGGCAGTAAACTGCTGATCAATGCAATGTTGCAGTGCAGTTCGTTTTACTATGCAAGACATTTATTGCTATCTTTGAGCCCAACATTCATCATGAAAAGCAGTTAAAAATCTGATATTCAGATTTTTAGAATTAACTCACGTAATAGTATGTCCTGGTTTATTCGTAAAGAGAAAGGTATTAATACACCCACCGAGATGAAGCGTGAAGCTCCTGACGGTTTATGGTACCAGTGTTCTAATTGTAAAAAAATTACGCCTACCAGAGAACATAAGCAGAATGCTTTCACTTGCCCGCACTGCAATTATCACGAAAAGGTAGGTTCTGATGTTTATTTCAACCTGTTATTCGACGATAATGAATTTATAGAGCTCGACGAAAATCTGACGTCAGGTGACCCGCTTCATTTTGTTGATACAAAAGCTTACCCGGACCGCATTAAGTCCACAATGCAGAAAACCGGTTTGAAGGATGCTGTTAGAACAGGTCATGGCAAGATGAATGAGCTGGACATTGTGATTGCTTGTATGGATTTCAATTTCATCGGAGGGTCCATGGGCTCGGTTGTGGGAGAGAAAATTGCGCGGGCGATCAGTTATGCATTGGAGCACAAGCATCCGTTCCTCATGATCTCAAAATCAGGTGGAGCGCGGATGATGGAAGCTGGGTTTTCATTGATGCAAATGGCCAAAACTTCGGCGCGTTTGGCACAATTATCGGAAGCAAAAATTCCATATATATCACTTTTGACGGATCCTACAACGGGCGGTGTTACGGCTTCGTACGCAATGTTGGGAGACTTTAATATCTCGGAACCGGAAGCATTAATTGGCTTTGCAGGGCCACGCGTAATTCGTGAAACCATTGGTAAAGATTTACCTAAGGGGTTTCAAAGCGCTGAATTCGTGCTTGAACACGGATTCCTGGATTTCATTGTTGACCGCAAAGACCTGAAAGATAAATTAACCAGCCTGCTTACCATGCTTCGTTGATATGCGTTTGATTTCCCATCCGGTCCTTTGCAATTACTATGTGACTTATCGCTGCAATGCATCATGTAGTTTCTGCGACATTTGGGAAAAGCCTTCGCCCTACATTACGGTTGAGAATTTAAGAGAGAATTTAAGGGATTTAAAAAAACTCGGCGTTAAGGTCATCGACTTTACCGGCGGCGAACCATTGCTCCACAGGCAGCTGGATGTGCTTTTAAAAGAGGCTAAGGACCACGGCATGATCACAACTGTGACAAGTAATGGTCTGCTTTATCCTAAGCAAGCCGAAAAACTCCGTGGGCTCATCGACATGCTCCATTTCTCGCTGGACTCTCCGGATCGTGATGAGCATGATAAATCGCGAAATGTAAAGTGCTTTGATAAGGTCATGGAATCCATTGCCATTGCCAAATCATTAGGCGAGCGTCCGGATATCATTTTCACTGTTTTCGAGGATAATGTTGATAAAATCAGGCAATTGTGGGAAGAGGTTTGTTTGCCTAATGATCTGATTCTTATTTTGAACCCTGTTTTTGAATATAATAATGTCGGCTCTAATCTTTCCAAAGAAACATTGAATGCGCTGACATGGTGGGGAAAACAGAAGAATATTTACCTCAATGACGCTTTTGTACAACTGCGGCTTGATGGCGGAAACCACGTCGACGATCCGGTGTGCAAAGCTGCCAGCACAACCATTGTCATTTCTCCTGAAAATAAACTCGTTCTGCCCTGCTATCATTTAGGTCTGAAAGATTTTGAGATTGAAGGAAATCTTTATGATCTCTATCATTCAGACGAAGTTCAGAAACTTGTAGCACTCGAAGGGAAACTTCCCGCTTGCGAAAGCTGCGCGATTAACTGCTATATGCAGCCTTCCTTTGCAGTTGAATTGAATAAATACTGGTGGAAAGCACTTCCCAGCACCATTAAGTATAACCGCATTAAAGGCACCTGGAAGCAGATGGTGAAGTTCTAGTTTGCAGATGCCAGGCAGCCCTCTTTTCTGCGTGTATCTGTAACGGAAGTAATTTTCCAACCATTGCTCATTCTGATTAATGTGAAGACATTGACGCCGCAATGTGAAAACTTATCTCCTAAATAGAATTTGTAGGGAGCCCAAACTATCGCCATCGGTAAGTCACAGGAAATGTCGACATTATATATCTGCTCATCCCATCTATCAGGATGCGGTGTGCCTACTGCTTTGACAAATCCATCAATCGAACTCTTCTTAACAGCAAGAGAATCTGTCGGATCTTTCGGGACTGACATCATAACGGCGCCTAATGCAAAGGCATTTCGGACTTTCGTTGAATCTCCTGCACGCATACCATCGAAAAGGGACTTGACAGTCCGCATTATTTCAGGATCATATGCTTGGCTAAAAGCGTTCGTGAAAGAAAATAGACCGCACGAAATCAACAAGGTAAACTTTAAAGGGCTCATACGCGTGTGCATTTTCATTAATTGGTATAGTTTTAACAAAAGCTTAATTTTGAGCCCCTTTTGAATTTGAGAATCAATATGTCTGAAAAAATAGTTAAAAAAGTAGATATTAAAAACCGTAAAGCCTCATTCGAATACTTTTTCATTGAGGAGTTTACAGCTGGAATGGCATTGACCGGAACTGAAATCAAATCAATCCGCCAGGGCAAAGTCAACTTTCAGGATGCATATTGTTTGTTTATGGATGGAGAGCTGTATATCAGAAGCTTACACATTTCTCCTTACACAGAGGGCACACATTTCAATCACGATCCCATGCGCGATCGCAAATTGCTCATTACAAAACGGGAAAGGAAAAAATTGACTGAAAACCTTAAAGATCAAGGACTGACGATTATTCCTGTAAGGTTATTTACGAGTGAACGGGGATTTGCAAAACTGCACATTGCGCTGGCAAAAGGTAAAAAACTTTACGACAAACGCGATTCGATTAAAGAACGGGATGTGAAACGCGAAACGGACCGGATCAACTTCTGACATTTACCCATTGTACAAAAAGAGCTAAACCGGTGATATAGGGCACGTTCTGTCGGTAATTTTTCACAATAATTGAATTTCCCAGCGCGTTTTTTTAGGTAAAATTTCCTATATTGTCGGAATTAAATACCTCTAGGGCTCATGGGTAAAGTACTGGTTCTTAATCAAGATTATAGTGCGTTAAGTGTTTGCACCGTTCCAAAGGCGTTTTTATTAGTCTACATGAACAAGGCCGAAATGCTGGCCGAATCTCCAAGACATTATCTCCGGACTGTCAACGATCAGTTTCCCATGCCCGTTGTCATCCGCCTCAACCGTTACATTCATATTCCGTACAAAGGCGTCGTCATGACAAGGCAAAACCTTTTTAAGCGGGATAGCAACAGATGTCAATATTGCGGGACACACGATAATCTTACACTCGATCACGTTATCCCAAAATCGCGCGGCGGCAAGACAACCTGGGACAATCTTGCCACTGCCTGCAAGCGCTGCAATTCAAGAAAAGGGGACCATACACCAGAGGAAGTGGGCATGCCACTTCGCCAGCGTCCGTTCCGCCCTTCATTCCTCATGTTTATCCGTGACTTTTCCGGTTTAGCGGATGATGAATGGCTTCCTTATCTGGGTGTTAAGGAAAGATCATATTAATTTATAGCCTGGATTTCACTTTAAAAGCTTTATTTCGCTCCATCTTCTCCTTAATTCAAAAAAATCCTTTGGTACTAGGGATTTTATTTTGAATAATGCGTACTTTTGCGCTCTATTTTTCCAAAAATACTTGTTTAACTAATTTTCAGCTATTTAGCTCGGAAGCTGATGTACACAGAGCAATAATTCCTATTTATGTCTAAGGAAAATCAACATCAACCTCTTCCTGATTTCGATTGGGATAAAGCAGCAGACAAAGGTTTCGGTACGGGTTATTCAACTGCTGACCGCGATCGTTTCGAACAAATGTATGAGACTACCATTTCTCCCGTTCAGGAAAAAGAAGTAGTAAAAGGTATTGTAGTAGGTATTACAGACCGTGAAGTTATCCTTAACATCGGCTTCAAATCTGATGGTATCGTTTCTTCAAATGAATTCCGCGATTTGCCAGGAATGAAAATTGGCGACGAAGTGGAAGTTTACGTAGAAAACCAGGAAGACGCTCAGGGTCAGCTTGTTCTTTCACGCAAAAAAGCAAAAGTTATTACAGCATGGGATAACATTCAGAAATCGTTTGACGAGGATGTGGTTATCGATGCTAACGTGAAAAGAAGAACCAAGGGTGGTCTTATTGTTGATATATTCGGCATCGAGGCTTTCTTGCCAGGTTCACAAATCGATGTTAAGCCAATCCGCGATTTCGACATTTTTGTTGGAAAGCGTATGGAGGTTAAAGTTGTTAAGATTAACTACGCAAATGATAACGTAGTTGTATCTCACAAAATATTGATCGAAAAAGATCTTGAAGCACAACGTCAGCAAATCTTGAACAACCTTGAAAAAGGTCAGGTTCTGGAAGGCGTTATCAAGAACATGACAAACTTCGGTGTGTTCATTGACCTTGGTGGTGTAGATGGTCTTCTTCACATTACGGATATCTCATGGGGCCGTATCAACCACCCATCTGACCTGCTTGCGTTGGATCAGAAATTGAACGTGGTTGTTTTGGATTTTGACGAAGAGAAAAAACGTATTTCTCTTGGCTTGAAACAACTTCAGTCTCACCCATGGGATTCTCTTGCAGAAGAAATGCAGGTTGGATCGAAAGTTACAGGACGTATTGTTAATGTTGCTGATTACGGCGCATTCCTTGAAATCAAACCAGGTGTTGAAGGTTTGATCCACGTTTCTGAAATGTCATGGTCTCAGCACCTGCGCAATCCACAGGAATTCATGAACGTAAATGACGAAATCAGTGCAGTAGTTTTGACACTGGATCGTAACGAGCGTAAAATGTCTCTTGGTATTAAGCAATTGACTGAAGATCCTTGGACTCAGGCTTCGTTGAAAGACAAATATGCAATCGGAACACGTCACAAAGGAGTTGTTCGTAACCTTACTAACTTCGGTTTGTTCATCGAACTTGAAGAAGGAATCGACGGTCTTGTACACGTTTCTGACCTTTCATGGACTAAGAAAATCAAACATCCTTCTGATTTCGTGAAAGTAAATGATGAGCTTGAAGTTGTTGTTCTTGAATTGGATGCGGACAACCGTCGTCTGGCTCTTGGCCACAAACAACTTGAAGAAAACCCATGGGATACTTTCGAAAGCATCTTTGAAGTGGGTTCTGTTCATAAATCTACGATCGTTGCAAAAGGTGATAAATTCGCAACACTTGAACTTCCTTACGGAATCGAAGGCGTTTCGGCTATCAAAAACCTGACGAAAGAAGATGGTACAGTGGCAGAAGTAGGTGAAAGCCTTGACTTCACTGTTCTTGAATTCCTGAAAGACGAAAAGAAAATCGTTCTTACGCATTCGAAAGTTACGAAAGCAGCTCCTGCTGCTGAGGAGAAGAAAGAAGATCGTCCTGCGAAGGCACCTTCATCTGCTCCTGCGAAAAGCGCTCCTGCTTCGGACTCGACGAAAGAAGGTGAGAAATCAACTTTCGGAGACCTGAGCGTTCTTTCAGCATTGAAAGAACAAATGGAAGAAAGCGAAAAGAAAGGAAAAAAGTAAACAATAGTGCGGAGTAGCGAATTTTTTTGATACTTTTGCACCCGGATTAGCTGCCAGCGAGAGCAGCAGCTAATCCAAATTGGTTCCGTGGCCGAGTGGCTAGGCAGAGGTCTGCAAAACCTCGTACAGCGGTTCGAATCCGCTCGGAACCTCTTCTGATTGTTGTGTAAAAAGCGTAAGGCGAAGCACAATAAAATACTTAAAAAATGCCATTTGGTTAAAGTCAAAATGACGGCTTCCAAATGGCATTTTTTGTGCGTAAGTATTTGATAATCAAGGTAAGTTTTATTGAATGTGAATTTCGGGTACGAACTATAAATTAGACGAATTATAAATAAGAATGGCACCCAAAATATCCCTTAAATACTTTTGTGGATAAAAAATCGTGAACTAGTTTTGTCTGTTGAAGAATAATGAATAGTTGATTATGAATATACCATTCCGAAAGGACGCTAAGTTTTGTTCCTTCTTTAGTTACTCAAAAACTTTAATAGCCAGTTTTGCTCTTGCTATTTTATTAAGTGTTCCTAGCTTAATATATGCACAAGATAGCACCGCAGCAGCTGGTGGAGCTGCCGCCGGAGCAGCGCCTGCTGGTGGAGGTGATGCCGCCAAGGGCGAAACGTTATTTAAAAACAATTGCGCGCAGTGCCATGCTGTTACAGACGAGCGCGTTGTTGGTCCAGGTCTTAAAGGAGCCAGCGGTCGTCATGATTTTGCCTGGCTTGCCAAGTGGGTTCGTAATTCCCAGGCGGTCATCGCTTCCGGCGATCCTTATGCCGTTAAAATTTACAATGAGTACTCAAAAGCACAGATGACAAGCTTTCCTAATTTATCAGATGATGATATAAAAGGAATCTTTGCTTACGTGGATCAGGCTGGAACAGCCGCTCCTGCTGCTGCCGGAGCACCTGCTGCCGGTGGTGCTGCTGCCGGAGCTTCTTCTGCACAAGGCGGTGGCCCGTCAGATTTGTTTGTCATTGTGCTTGTGGCGCTGGTGGTTGTAATGCTTCTGGTGCTTGGTGTTCTTTTAGTGATTGTATCATTGCTTTCAAAAGCGGTGAGCGGTGAACCGGGAACAGCAGTGGAAAAACAAGATTTTATGGGTCGCTTAGGTAACTCATTGAAAAGAATCGCTTCTGATCCTGCCATTCGTTCTGCTACAATCTGGATCTTTGTTTTGCTCGTTTTGAAAGCAACATTGGATGGCGCGTATAGTGTAGGTGTGCAGCAGGGTTATGCGCCCAAACAACCGATTTCTTTCTCTCACAAATTACATGCTGGAGAATACAA
Source organism: Dyadobacter sp. CY347 (assembly GCF_021502655.1). Taxonomy (GTDB): domain Bacteria; phylum Bacteroidota; class Bacteroidia; order Cytophagales; family Spirosomataceae; genus Dyadobacter. The sequence goes on along the minus strand of NZ_JAKFFT010000008.1, from coordinate 282,080 downwards.
GATCGACTGTAACTATTGCCACACTGGTGTTAACCGTGGTAAATCAGCGCACATTCCTTCTGCTAACATTTGTATGAACTGCCACGGCGTCATCAAAAAGGAATCTCCTGAAATTCAGAAAATTTATACTTCTATTGAAAACAACCAGCCTATTGAATGGGTAAGGGTGCATAACCTTCCTGATCTGGCTTATTTCAATCACGCCCAACACGTTAACGTGGGCGGACTTGAATGCCAGAATTGCCACGGCGAAGTTGAGAAAATGGAAGTGATCCAGCAACGCTCATCCCTGACAATGGGATGGTGTATTGACTGTCACCGTAAAACGGAGGTTAATACAAAAGATAATAAGTACTACGACAAGTTGGTACAGCTGCACGCTGGCGAAAGCAAAGAAGCATTGAAAGTTGCTGATATAGGTGGGTTGGAATGTTCTAAATGCCACTATTAATCAAAAAATAATACCTGATACAACTCATTTGTATTGAATAGTTTTATGGAAAATACTAATAAAAGATACTGGCGGGGACTTGAAGAGCTGCGGAACGACGAAAAATTTGTAAAAGACGCACGTTCAGAGTTTTCCGACGGTCCGACCGAAAACCAATACGAAAGTTTGGTAGATGGAGCCGGAACCCACCGCCGAGATTTTTTGAAAGTGCTGGGTTTTGGAATGGCTGCGGTATCACTGGCAGCTTGCGAAGCGCCTGTAAAGAAAGCAATACCGTACGTTAATAAGCCCGAGGGAGAATTCCCAACCATAGCAAACTGGTACGCATCTACTTACGCTGAAGGTGGCGATTATGCGAGCATTCTGGTTAAGACCCGCGAAGGCCGTCCTGTTAAGATTGAAAGCAATTCACTTTCCAAAACGTCTTTCGGTGTTAGCGCCCGCGCTCATGCTTCGCTTTTGGGATTATATGATAACGAAAAATTAAAAGGCCCAAAAAAGGGATCAGATACAAAAATTAGCTGGGATGCGGTTGACAAGGAAATTTCTGACCAACTGACCAAAATAGCAGCACAAGGCGGAGCGATCAGAATTCTTTCATCTACAATCCTGAGCCCTTCGACGAAATCTGTTATCGCTGATTTCACAACAAAATATCCTACGACTTCGCACGTGATGTACGATGCGAATTCGTCTTCCGCGATTTTAAAAGGGAATGAGCTTTCGTTTGGTAAAGCAGTTTTCCCATCTTACGATTTCAGCAAAGCAAAGGTTATCGTTGGTATTGACGCAGATTTCCTTGGAACCTGGGTTTCACCTGATACATTCTCTGCTCAGTTTGCAGATACACGCAGAGTTAGCAGCGGCAAGGAAGGCAAGAAAGAAATGTCGCGGCATTATCAGTTTGAAGCCATTCTTTCGGTAACCGGATCAAACGCAGATTACCGTACAGCAGTTAAGCCGTCACAACTTGGCTTGGTTGCAGCTGCTCTTTACAACAAAGTAGCAGCCAAATTAGGCGGATCTCCTATCTCAACGGCTGCCATCGAAGTTCCTAACCTTGACAAAGCAGCGGCAGATTTAGTAGCTGCAAAAGGACAGGCGCTGGTTGTGAGTGGCATCAATGACGCATCTGTTCAGGTGGTCGTTAATGCTTTGAACAGTTTGCTTGGAAGTTACGGAACGACTATTAATCTGGATAAGCCTGCTAATTACCGCCAGGGTAATGATGTGGCTATGAACACTCTGGTTGACGAAGTGAAGGGCGGAAAAGTGGCAGCATTGATTTTATTCGGTGCTAACCCAGTTTACGATCACCCTCGCGGAGCAGAATTGGCAGCGGCTTTACCACAGGTTTCCCTGAGCGTTTCCTTCAATGACCGCGCAGACGAAACGTCATCATTATTGAAATACATTTGTCCAGCCCCACATTACCTGGAATCCTGGAATGATGCAGAGCCGGTTGCAGGATCTTACAGCCTTGCACAGCCTGCGATCAGCATGATTTTCAGCACACGCCAGGCTCAGGTTAGCTTATTGAAATGGGCAGGATTGGCATCTGATTATCACGAATATATTAAGGCATATTGGAGAAAGAATGTTTACACACAAGGTGGAACGGGAGATTTTGAGAAATTCTGGATCAAATCCCTCCATGACGGTGTGTATGACGCGCCTGCAACTCTGATGGCTTCGGGAGCAACATTCTCGGGAAATCTAAGTGCAGCAGCAGCAGGAATTGCTAAAAAATACAAAGCTTCTTCGTCTGGGATAGAACTTACATTGTTCGAAAATGTTGGTCTCGGTAACGGATTTGCAGCGAATAATCCATGGCTTCAGGAATTGCCTGAGCCGATCACCAAAGCATGCTGGGATAACCACGCATGTGTTTCTCAGAAGACAGCTGCAGACCTTAGCCTTGCACAGGGAGATGTCGTGAAAGTGGATATCAAAGGTAAAGCGGTAGAGGTGCCGGTGATCATTCAGCCAGGTCTGGCTAATGGTACAGTTGCGATTGCAATTGGCTTTGGCCGCGAAAAGGCTGGGAAGTCGGCAAATGGAGTTGGAAAGAATGTTTATCCTTTGGCAGCGTTTGCAGATGGCTATCTGACATTCGCTCCGGGTGAAGTAACTGTTTCAAAAACAGGCGATACAAGAGAAATAGCCCAGACTCAGACGCACAATACGGTGATGAACCGTAAGTCAGTTCTACAAGAGACTGTTTTGGCTCATTTCCAGAAAGATCCAATGGCGGGCCGGTTTGCTCCGAAAATCCCGACATCAGATGGCGTAGTAGATGCGACTGATCTGTCTCTTTGGAATGGACATAAATATAAAAACCATTCATGGGGAATGGTCATTGACCTGAACACATGCTTTGGCTGTGGTTCTTGCGTAGTGAGCTGCCAGGCTGAAAACAACATTCCCGTTGTAGGACGTCAGGAAGTAATCAACGCGCGTGAAATGCACTGGCTGCGGATTGACCGCTATTACAGCAGTGACGCGGATGTTGAAGATTTGAGAGGATTGGAAATCGCTTCTGAAAATCCGGAAGTTACATTCCAACCGATGCTTTGCCAGCACTGTAACAATGCACCTTGCGAAACGGTTTGTCCTGTTTTAGCAACTACGCACAGTTCAGAAGGGCTTAACCAAATGACTTACAACCGTTGCGTCGGTACTAGATATTGTGCAAACAACTGCCCCTATAAAGTACGTCGTTTCAACTGGTTCAAATATTTCGATAACGATAACTTTGATTACCACTTCAATAATGATTTAGGTAAAATGGTGATCAACCCAGACGTAACGGTACGTTCAAGGGGAGTTATCGAGAAGTGCTCAATGTGTGTTCATAGAATTCAGGATGCAAAATTGACTGCTAAGAAAGAAAGAAGACGCATTGTAGACGGAGAGGTTAATGTGGCTTGTGCTTCATCTTGCCCAACCAATGCGATCACTTTTGGAGATATGAACGATCCTGAAAGCAGAATTTCGAAATTGCTTGAAGTAGAGAAGGAAGGCCGCGCATTCCACATGCTGGAAGAGATTAACGTTCGTCCTCAGATCTCTTATTTGACCAAGATTCGTAACAAAGATGCTGCTGCGAAAGCTCCTGAAAAAAAGGAACACGCTTAATTGAAAATAGAGTTTAAAAGAAGATTAAATCATTATAAATAATAGTAGTATGCATGTTACTTCACCTGTAAGAGAACCACTGATCCAAGGTGGGAAAACGTACGCAGACGTAACGGAAGACATATGCCGGCATGTGGAAGGGCCACCGACAAAAGAATGGAAAATTGCTTTTGGGCTTTCTCTGATTGTTCTGGCTTATGGATCGGTTTGTCTTGCATGGACTTGGTGGGAAGGGCTTGGCGTATGGGGTCTTAACAAGACAGTTGGCTGGGCATGGGATATCACAAACTTCGTTTGGTGGGTTGGTATCGGTCACGCCGGAACCCTGATCTCGGCGATCTTGCTTTTGTTCCGTCAGAAATGGAGAACATCAATCAACCGTGCAGCAGAAGCGATGACTATTTTTGCGGTTCTCTGCGCAGCATCATTTATTTTAATGCACATGGGCCGTCCCTGGATGGCATATTGGGCGCTTCCGCTTCCAAACGCATTCGGATCTCTTTGGGTTAACTTCAACTCACCGCTTGTTTGGGACGTATTTGCGATCAGTACATATTTCTCAGTTTCATTGGTTTTCTGGTACATTGGTCTGATTCCAGACCTTGCTACGATCCGTGACCGTGCAACTAGCAAAGTTTCTCGTCTGATGTACGGAACATTTGCAATGGGCTGGGATGGATCAGCAAAAACCTGGGCTCGTTATGAGTATATCAGCTTAATCCTTGCAGGTCTGTCTACACCACTTGTACTTTCGGTTCACACCATTGTAAGTATGGACTTTGCAACGTCGGTGATTCCGGGATGGCATACTACCATTTTCCCTCCTTACTTCGTTGCGGGTGCAATCTTCTCAGGATTTGCAATGGTTCAAAACCTGATGCTTATCACAAGGGTTGTTTACAAATTAGAAGACTACATTACACTAGAGCACATTGAAACAATGAACAAGGTTATCACATTGACCGGTTCTGTGGTTGGTGTGGCATACATTACCGAGTTCTTTATTGCTTGGTACTCAGGTGTTGAATATGAATATTATGCATTCTTCAACCGTATGACCGGACCTTACTGGTGGGCATACTGGGCGATGATGACCTGTAACGTAATTTCTCCACAACTTTTCTGGTCGAGAAAACTGCGCAGAAGCATCACATTTACATTCTTCATTTCAGTAGTTGTAAACATTGGGATGTGGTTCGAGCGTTTCGTGATCATTGTTACTTCGCTGCACCGTGATTATATCCCTTCAAGCTGGGCCATGTTCTCGCCAACGCGCTATGACATTGGTGATTACATTTTCTCATTCGGATTGTTCTTTACCTTATTCCTTTTATTCTCGAAGTATTTGCCAGTGATAAATATGGCGGAAGTAAAGGCAGTGATCCGTTCTACTTCTGCTAATCTGCCAACCAAAATTGCTGGTGTGGCAAAGGTAAGACAGCGCGGTACAGCTGAACCGGCTTTTGATAAGGACAAAGAATAATTAGACTGACAGGTATTTTAATATAAGTATTGATATGGCAGAATTATCTGGTAAATATTTGGTCGGAGTTTACGACGATGACGATACTGTACTTCACGCAGTGCCAAAGCTTAGAAAAGCAGGAGTAAAAATAAAAGAGGTCTATTCTCCATTTCCGATTCACGGACTGGACGAAGCATTAGGCCACCCAAGAACAAGGATCGGGATTGCCGCATTCATGTTTGGTGTAACAGGATGCTGCGTTGCGTTAACATTGATGATCTGGACAATGGGAATTGACTGGCCGATGATCGTCGGTGGTAAGGATCCGATTTCGATTCCCAACTATATTCCGATCACATTTGAGCTTACTGTGTTGTTTACAGCTTTTGGAATGGTAACAACATTTTTCATTTCAAATGGCCTGGGACCCGGTGCTCACTTTCATCCAAGATTTGATTTGCGCTCAACAGATAACAAGTTTGTAATGGCGATTGATCTGGGGAGAAATTCAATGTCAGAAGATGAAATTTCAAGAGCATTGAAAGACAGCGGAGCAGAAGAAGTCAACATTAAGCAATTTTAATGGAGTTTGAGAAAATGAAATTCAAAGATTTATATAAATATCTGTTAGTTGCTGCTGTAATCCTTACTGCTGCGGCTGGTTGCACGAGGGATCCTAATGATCCTGGTAAAGAGTATGCACCAAATATGTATCTGCCTGTTGGCTATGAACCATACAAACAGGAAAAAGCGAACCCTATTAATCCAATGGGTCTGACAATGAGATTACCGGTTGCAGGAACAGTTGCACGACGTAACTATCAGACATCATTCGGTGATGCAGATTCTGCGAGTACTGATTTGATGGTTTACAACATTCCGGCTGACAGTATTTCAATCTCGGAGCGTGTATTGAAAAACCCTATTCCATTGAATGAAAATACTTTGGCAGAAGGTAAAGTGCTTTACGACAGATATTGCCAGCACTGCCATGGCGCAACAGGAGCCGGAGACGGGAAAGTTGCAGCGATGTATAAAGGGGTTCCAAATTATGCGAGCGACGCTTATAAAAATCTGAATGAAGGTCACATTTTCCACGTCATTACACATGGAAAAGCACGTATGTGGCCACACGGATCTCAAATCAATCCTGAGGAGCGCTGGAAGATTGTACATTATGTACAGAAATTGCAGAAGGGAGCTTAATTACTTTTTGATAACAGAGAAATAAAATAAATAATGGCATCAGCACATTCGATTCCTTCTATTGAAGAACGGTTTGAATTTACATCGGGGGCTAAAAGAAATTTGATCATAGGTGGCGGCGTAGGCATTGCGCTGATCATATTAGGCGCTTATCTGGCGGCTAATGGTGGCGGCGGACACGAAGCGGCTGCACATGGCGCAGAAGCGGCTGCCGCAGTAGGACATGGTGCAGCAGAACACGGCGCTGCCGGACACGAAGCCGCAGCAGCAACGGGACATCATGAAGCAAACTGGGTTACACGTATCTGGGCGAACCTTTGGGTAAACGGCGTTTACTTCACGGGAATGGCAGTTGTCGGAATGTTCTTTATTTCTTACAATTATCTCGCTCAGGCAGGATGGTCAGCTGTATTTAAACGAGTTCCGGAAGCGCTTCCAGCATTCTTGCCAATTACAGGAGTAGTAATGTTGTTAACGTTTTTCTTCGGTGGACATGATTTATTTCACTGGACGCACGAAGGTCTTTACGAAGTAGGCGGACCGGAATATGATCCTATTATTGCTGGAAAAAGAGGATTTCTAAATACACCATTCTTTGTTTTCAGACTTGTATTTTACTTTGTTGTTTGGTACGGAATGTGGCGTGTGATCCGTAATCTGTCTTTGAAAGAAGATGAAATCGGCGGCACGGAGTTCTATGAAAAGTCTATTCGTTTTGGAACTGCGTTTCTGGTCGTTTTTGGTGTTACCTCATCAACTTCCGCATGGGATTTTGTCATGTCAATTGACACGCACTGGTTCAGCACAATGTTCGGTTGGTATACATTAGCTAGCTGGCACGTGGCTGGTTTGGCGGTGATCACATTGACCATTGTGATGTTGAGGGAGCGTGGATATTTAAGAGCGGTTAATTCGAGCCACCTTCGTGACTTAGGTAAGTTTGTATTTGCATTCAGCATCTTCTGGACATATGTATGGTTTGCGCAATTTCTTTTGATCTACTATGCCAATTTACCAGAAGAGACGATTTATTTCCTGGAGCGTTTTAGAGGACATGACGGATTTTTCAAAGCGCCATTCTTTATTACTCTGTTCCTGAATTTCTTCTTTCCATTCCTTGTTTTAATGACACGGGATGCGAAGTATACACATTCAATTCTCAAAGTGGCTTGCTGGAGTGTGATCATTGGTCATTATATGGATTTTTATACCAATATAATGCCGGGTACACTCGGATCAAGTGCAGGGTTCGGTCCGTTGGAATGGGGATTTTTCCTCTTGTTTATTTGTGCGTTTGGTTATTCAATTGCAAGTCAGTTAGAAAAGGCGAATTTGATACCAAGGAATCATCCAATGTTGGAGGAATCATTGCATCACGATATCGCCTAATTGCAAAACCCAGTTAATTATCATGAATATTATTATCGCATTAATTGCTCTTGTTTTTCTGGTTCTCACAGGCGTTGTGATATCCAGACTTCAGAATGTTCTTAAAAATGTAAACAGAACCGATTCGCCAGATGCGGAGCCATCGGGGAATAAGTGGAATGGTGCCATGTTTATCGTGATCCTGATTCTTGGAGCGATTTCAATTACCTGGTCCTATCTGCACGCCCGCGAATTCTTCCTGCCTGAGGCATCTTCGATTCACGGTAGAAGAACTGACGACCTATTCTGGTTCTCAATGGGTATTTTAACAATACCGTTTATCATCGTTAACTTCCTGATCTTCTTTTTTGCGTGGAAATATCAGCACAAGAAAAACCACCGTGCATCATTCTACCCTGATAACCACAGGCTTGAACTTATCTGGACTATTGTTCCAGCTATTGTTATGGCACTTTTGGTATTCACCGGCTGGAAAGCATGGTCTGACATAACATCTGATGCACCGAGAGATGCTGAGGTTATCGAGATTACAGGAAAGCAATTCAACTGGATCGCGCGTTATGCGGGGATGAGCGATAATAAATTGGGAGATTATAATTACAAATTGATAGATTCTCAAAATGAGGTTGGTATAGATCTTTCTGACGAGAATTCTTTTGATGATTTTACCAATCCAAGTGAAATGCACATCCCGGTAAACCGTCCTGTATTGCTAAAAATACGTGCAAGGGACGTTTTGCATAGTGTATTTATTCCTCACATGCGTGTGAAAATGGATGCCGTTCCGGGTATGCCGACCAAGTTCTGGTTCGTTGCAGATAAAACAACTGCTGACATGCGTGCTGAAACTGGTAATGCAAATTTTGATTACGAAATTGCATGTACTGAGGTTTGTGGACAAGGACACTTTTCAATGAAAATGCGATTGATAGTTGAGGACGAAGCGTCTTATAAGAAGTGGTGTGCTGAGCAAGCAACTTTCCTTCAAACTTACCCTGAGTATCTTGCGAAAGTGCCAGAGAACTTGAAAGCGAAAGCGATGAAATATGTGCCAGCCGAAGCGGCAACTCCTGCTGATAGTTCAGCAACTTCAACAGGAGGAGCAGGAACAAGTACAAGTCTACGCTAATTTGTTAATTTAAATACATTAGAAGTATATGTCAGCTATTGAAGGATTGGAAACAGCTCATCACCACGAAACTGAGCATGAACACCACCACGAAGCACAAAACTTTTGGCAGAAATATATATTTTGTGAAGATCACAAAGTTATAGCGAAGCAATATTTGATCACCGGGATTATGTGGGCGGTGATCGGGATTTCCATGTCGGTCATCTTCCGTATTCAATTGGGTTTGCCGGATTCAAATCTTTCCTGGCTGAAACCTGTTTTGGGCGGCTGGATCAGCGATGCCGGTAAGTTAGATCCGAACTTTTACCTTGCTTTGGTTACCATGCACGGAACCATCATGGTATTCTTCGTATTGACTGCCGGATTAAGCGGTACTTTCAGTAATTTCTTGATTCCGTTGCAGATCGGTGCGCGCGATATGGCGTCTGGTTTCATGAACATGTTGTCGTACTGGTTCTTTTTCCTGGCCAGCGTTATCATGTTTGCGTCACTCTTCTTACAAGCAGGGCCAGCAGCGGGTGGTTGGGTTATCTATCCGCCATTAAGTGCTTTGCCTCAGGCGCACCCAGGCTCAGGAATGGGTATGACGCTTTGGTTGGCTAGTATGGCCCTTTTCATTGTGTCACAGCTTTTGGGCGGGATTAACTACATTACTACGGTCATCAACTTGCGTACAAGAGGAATGTCATTCGATCGTCTTCCGTTGACAATTTGGTCTTTCCTTATTACAGCGGTTTTGGGCCTGATTTCTTTTCCGGTTCTTTTGTCTTCCGTATTGCTGTTGATCTTCGACCGTCACTTCGGGACAAGCTTTTATCTTTCAGATATTTACATTAATGGTGAAGCGCTTCCAAACGTTGGAGGTAGCCCTATCTTGTTCCAGCATTTGTTCTGGTTCCTGGGTCACCCTGAGGTTTACATCGTATTGTTGCCAGGACTTGGTATCACATCGGAAGTTATTGCCACAAATTCACGTAAGCCGATCTTTGGTTACCGTGCAATGATCGCATCGATGTTGGGTATTGCATTCCTTGCATTTATTGTATGGGCTCACCATATGTTCGTAACAGGTATGAATCCATTCTTGGGATCCGTATTCATGTTCCTAACATTGATTATTGCGGTTCCTTCTGCGGTGAAAGGCTTTAACTATATTACGACTCTCTGGAAAGGAAACATTGTTTTCACACCGGGAATGTTGTTTTCAATTGGTCTTGTTTCATTGTTCGTGTCAGGCGGTTTGACAGGGATTATTCTTGGAAACAGCGCACTTGATATTCAATTACACGATACATATTTCGTTGTTGCCCACTTCCACCTTGTAATGGGAGCTGCATCGGCATTTGGACTTTTTGCTGGGGTGTATCACTGGTTCCCTAAGATGTTTGGCCGAATGATGAATACGACATTGGGTCAGATTCACTTCTGGTTGACGTTCATTGGTATTTATCTTGTATTTATTCCAATGCACTATGTCGGTATCGCAGGTTTCCCTCGCAGATACTACCAGTTCACCAGCTACGACTTTACGCATAAGTTCATGGACATGAACATGTTCATCTCTATTGCTGCGATCTTGTCATTCCTTGCACAATTTATATTCTTGTGGAACTTCTTTTACAGCATTTTCAAAGGAAGAAGAGCGCCGCAAAATCCATGGAGATCAAACACATTGGAATGGACTACGCCGATCAATCCTGGTCACGGAAACTGGGTTGGAGAGATTCCTGCAGTTTACCGCTGGTCTTATGATTACAGCAAACCAGGCGCTAAGGAAGATTTCATTCCGCAAAATCTACCATATTCTCAAACACTGGAATCTAACTTCCCGCATGAGAATGAACTGATAGCCACAGAAAAGGCGATTGAGTCACAAAATTATAATGACCAGTTCAACGCACATTGATATCAAGGCCAACCGACGGTTCCGTCGGTTGGCCTTGAATACTGTCATTGTACTCTATTTCCTTATAATAGCGGGTGGGGTAGTGAGGAGCACGGGTGCTGGAATGGGTTGCCCGGATTGGCCCAGATGCTTCGGACGATGGGTTCCACCGACTGAAATTTCAGAATTACCAGCCAATTACAAAGAACTTTACGGCGCTAAGCTCAAAGGCGAGGTAGAATTTAATCCCGTGAAAACCTGGATTGAATATGTGAACAGACTTCTCGGCGCTTTTACGGGGATCATGATTTTTCTTACCCTGTTGGCCTCTATACCTTTCGTCAGATCCGGTAACAAGCGTATCTTTTATTACAGTTTGTCAGCGTTCATTTTGGTAGGATTTCAGGGGTGGCTGGGTGCCAAAGTTGTGTCCTTTGAATTGTTGCCAATTGTTGTTACGCTCCATATGCTGTTGGCCATTGTGATCGTATTTTTGCTTTTGTTTCTTTATACATGGTCAGCGCATGCTGGTAACATTTTAAAGTTAAAGGAGACAAGCAAGAAGGCAATTGGTGGGATTGGCGTTGTGGTCATAACATTATCCTTAATTCAGATCTTGCTTGGAACTCAGGTAAGAGAGGCAATGGATGAAGTTATACATCGATTAGGTTACCAGGCAAGGAGTCAGTGGATCGATGAATTAGGCCTGAACTTTTACATACACAGGTCCTTTTCGATATTAGTGTTTGTTGTAAACCTTTTTTGGATCAACAAAATTTTTAAAGCGGAAGGAAGGTATTCGATAGCAGGAAGGATCGCGATGGCTTGCTTTTGGATATTGATCCTTGAAATTGCCACCGGCGTTATAATGGCTTATTTCGGAGTGCCGCCATTTGCGCAGCCTTTACACCTTACATTTGCAATCCTGTTGATCGGACTTCAATTTGTGATATGGCTGGTGGTCAATGGGAATAAGTATCTGAGATATTCGTCCGATATTCATTTAGTGAAAAGTACGGTTTAGAAATAAATAGTTTAGTAATGATATCAGCTGAGGGAAGCTTAGGAGGCGTTGGGAAGTTAAGAGAGCGGATAGGCGTTTTATTTGAGTTATTGAAATTCAGGTTGGCATCGCTGATTGCATTTTCTGGTGCAATGGGTTACTGCCTGGGTGCTAAGGAAGTTGAAACAGGAAAATTGATCCTTTTCATCATTGCATCGATAGGGATTACAGGAGCGGCGAACATCATCAATCAAATTCTGGAAAAGGATTTTGATAGGCTAATGAAAAGAACTGCGAACCGACCATTGCCTAGTGGCCGGATCACAGTAGACCAGGCGATTATCTGGGCCGTGTTTTTAGGAATTGTGTCGCTGGCGATTTTTGTGTTAGTATTCAACCTGAGCACAGGTTTGATTTCGCTTCTATCACTTGTTCTTTACGGCTTTGTTTACACACCATTAAAGAGAGTTGGGCCGATAGCGGTTTTTGTAGGCGCTTTTCCAGGCGCATTTCCTCCAATGATTGGGTGGGTTGCTGCCACAGATCATTTCGGTTTAGAACCAGGAATCTTATTTGCCATTCAATTCTTTTGGCAGTTTCCCCATTTCTGGGCGATTGCGTGGGTGCTTGATGAAGATTATAAGAGAGCAGGGTTCAAATTACTTCCCGCCAATGGCTTGAAGGATATTAATACGACCTTGCAAATAATGATTTATACCGTATTTCTTTTGCCGATTGGCTGGCTGCCCTATGAATTGGGTATGACAGGTATCAATTCGGCTTTTGTTGCTACGGTTTTTGGCGTTCTGTTTTTGGCCCAAACATTCCACTTAATGCGCACTTGCACGGATAAAACGGCAAAGCAATTGATGTTCGGATCGTTTATATATTTGCCAATCGTTCAGATCGCGTTTTTGTTGGATAAATTGTGAAAATGAAAAATCAGTGAAAATGGAAAGTGTTCAGCAGTATAAAGTAGAAAAAGAACCACAGGAAACCTTGGCTATGGATCCAATGAAATTCATTCTGTGGCTGTTTTTGGTTAGCATTATCATGTTATTTGCTTCTCAATCAAGCGCATATCTTGTGAGAAGGGCCGAGGGGAACTGGCTGGAATTCGCAATGCCAAAAATTTTCTGGTATAGCACGGGTGTTCTTTTAATTAGCAGCGCAGCAATGCAATGGGCTTTCTTTTCGGCAAAAAAAGATCAGTTCAAAGAATTGAAAATAGCAATTTCTATTACTTTTGTACTCGGTCTGGTGTTCCTTTGGATGCAGTTTGAAGGCTGGAAAGAGCTGGTTGCCATGAATGTTTATTTCGTTGGAAACCCGTCTGGTTCGTTTTTTTATGTATTCACTGGATTGCACGGTTTCCACATTATCAGCGGATTAATTGTATTGCTTTATTCTTTGACAGCGGCGTTTCGGTTGAAAGTGCACGCCAAAAATTTAAGACGCATTCAGATCTGTGCCACTTACTGGCATTTTCTAGATTTACTTTGGTTATACCTTTTTGTTTTTTTATTGACTTTTAATTAATACTTTTTCAATGGCTGCAAATGTAACAACACCTGGCGCGGTAGAACCCAAAATGTGGATGGGGGGAATTGAGCCTATGAGAGCTAGTTATGGTAAACTGATGATGTGGTTTTTCCTTATCTCGGATACCTTTACTTTCTCAGCCCTGCTCGTTGCCTACGGTACAGCACGGTTCGCCTTTCCGGCATTTTCCGGAAACGTGGAGGACTTTACATTTTCAAACATGTATTGGCCGATTCCTGAGAAGGTGTACGAGGCAGTGCCTTTCCTTCACGGAATTTCCCTTCCCCTGGTTTTTGTAGGGATTATGACATTCATCCTGATCGCGAGCAGCGTGACGATGGTTCTTGCAGTAGAAGCAGGTCACCGGATGGATCGTGCCAATGTTGAAAAATATATGCTTTGGACAATCCTGGGCGGATTTACTTTCCTGGGCTGCCAGGCTTGGGAATGGGCTCACTTTATTCATGGTACGGATACAGGTAGCGTGATGAAAGTAATTGAAAACGGAACCTGGGTGGACAAAACGATTTTCGGGGCGAACCTGACAGAAAATCAATACGGACCTCCTGCATTTGCTGACTTCTTTTTCTTTATCACAGGCTTCCACGGAACGCACGTATTTAGCGGTGTTATCTTGAACATTCTGATTTTCTTCCGTACAGCCACAGGTTTTTATGATAAAAGAGGAAGCTACGAGATGGTGGAGAAAGTAGGACTTTACTGGCACTTTGTAGATTTAGTGTGGGTATTCGTATTTACATTCTTTTATCTGGTTTAAAATCATCCAATAATATTAATTCCTAATCAAATGTCGGAAGTACACCATATTCATAATCAGGATCCAAACGCTGGTGCTGAGCAACGCAAAGCAATCTGGAAAACATTTTGGATCCTTCTTATCCTTACCGCTGTCGAATTCCTTGTCGCATTCACAGTGCCTCACGGAATTTTGAAAATCACTATTTTCATTGTGATGACGATTGTGAAAGCATTTTACATCGTTGGTGAGTTTATGCACTTAAAGCACGAAACCAAGTCGTTGATCTGGTCAATTCTTGTTCCTGTTATCTTTGTAGCCTGGCTGATCTTGGCTTTAATGTTGGAAGGAAATGCAATATTTGAAGCAGTATTTGATTAAATAGTGCACATGAAAAATTTTCCCAAGGCCGGATTACTGATCGTAACATTAGTAATACCGGCTTTGATTTTTGTACTGCTCAGGCTTTTTGCCACCAATCATTATGATCTTCCCTATTTCAACCCTGAATTGGATAGCAATGGCCAAGTTCAAATAGTAAATGGCGACACAGTTTTTCAAAAACGCTCAGAATTGCAGCTTGCATCTGGAAAACATCCGCTTGAAAATGACATTACAGTAGTCAGTTTTTTACCAAAAGAATGCGCAGATACTTGTAAGCTCGTGCTATCCAACCTGAAAAGGATTTATGATATGCGCAGTGAGACAAATCGTTTAAGCATTACAACGCTTTTAGAGGACAATTTATCTGCTGCTTCAGCATATCCAAGTGAGCTGGGTACGAAGGGCTGGAAGACATTGAAAGCTACTAATACAGAAGCAGAAACATTACTCAATTTAGAATCAGCGTCATCACAACGAAGATCTGAACTTTATCCGCTGGAAAGCAGGTTAATGTTGATAGACAGCAAAGGCTACACAAGAGGCTATTATAATGGAGCCGATCCTGAGGAGATTGATCGCCTGATGGCAGAATTGAAAATTTTGAATTACGAGAAAAAAGCAAGTGCTAACCCATAGTTATGGCAACATTAGTTTTAGAAAAGAAACCCAAATACGAGCGCATTATCAATATTCTTGCCATTGCTATTCCCATTGCAGTTGCAGCATTGTTAGGTATTCGCCAAAAAGTTGAATTAGGCGCCTGGACGAAGGTTTTGCCCCATGTTATCGGCGTGATCAATACGCTGACAGCAGTTTTTTTGATAGCAGGATTTTATTTTGTCAAAAACAATAACATTAAAGGACACCGGAGGTCGATGACAGGTGCATTTCTGTTGGGTGCCGTTTTTTTGGTATGTTATATTTTGTACCACATTTCGAATAAATCAACACCTTTTGGTGGTGAAGGTTTTGTGAGGCCGATCTATTACTTTTTACTGATTTCTCACATTACATTGTCGATTGTGGTCGTTTGGTTTGTATTGCGTGCTGTATATTTTGGTTATACCAACCAGATCATTGAACACAGAAAGGCTGTGAAATGGGCTTTGCCGATCTGGCTTTATGTGAGTATCAGCGGTGTTGTGGTTTATCTGATGATTAGTCCTTATTACGTATGAAAAATTTTAAGATCATATTTGGTTTTATAATGCTGTTTGTGCTTTCCGGCGTGGACACGTGGGCGCAATGTGCTATGTGCCGCGGATCTGTGGAAAGTTCCATGGGCAATGGCCGGAATAATGTTGGCGTAGGGCTGAACACCGGTATCATGTTTCTTTTTGTAATGCCTTACTTATTGGTAGGTGTTATTGGTTATCTGTGGTATCGAAATAGCAGGAAGAATTTGGAGGAACGCCAGTTTATCGCTTCCCGTGTGAAGCAGGCTTTTCAAGGCTAAGATTTAAGTTAGTGATATGTATAGCGAAGCGATCAGCTTCGCTTTTTTTATGTCCAATCCAATGCGTAAATAATATTCGCACGGGGCGTAGAAAAGCATTTCAATGCCTTTAAAGAGAAACCTGGAATTATGCGACTGTTACTTTTACTCATATTGCTTCTGAATGGTGCCTTGACAAATGCACAAACTATTTCCACAGCAAAACCATGGACTTTCTGGTGGTGGATGGGCAGCGCAGTCAATAAAAAGGACATTACGACGCAATTAGAATACTTTCAGAAATCGGGAGTTGGGGGCGTGCACATTATCCCGATCTACGAAGTGAAAGGTTATGAGTCGCAGTCGGTTCCTTTCCTGACACCGAAGTGGCTGGATCTGATGCAGCATACAGTTCGTGAGGGTAAGCGGCTTGGATTGGGAGTAGATGTAACAACAGGAACGGGCTGGCCATTTGGCGGGCCTAATGTTTCGCCGGAGTTTGGAGCAAAAAATATGACTTTCAAAAACAATGCATTATTAGTTGAGCCTACCAAACAAAAAGTGAAACGCGCTGCGCCGGGTGGCGAAGGACTGGTCCTGGATCCATTTCATGCAACCGCAATGTCACGTTATCTTACAAGATTTGATTCTGCTTTTGCAGGAAAGAAAGATTTGCCCCGCTCCATGTATAATGATTCCTATGAGGCATACGGGGCTAACTGGACGGACGATTTTTTGCAAGAATTTGAAAAACGGCGGGGTTATGACCTCGGTGAAAATCTAGCATTACTATCAGACTCAACTGGCAAAGCCGGCTCGGAACTGGTTCGGATTGACTATCACCAAACATTGTCGGAGCTGCTAAGAGAGCGCTATGCCAAGCCGTGGACAGATTGGAGCACGAAACATGGGTTTCTAACAAGATATCAGGCGCATGGCTCGCCTGGCAATTTGCTTGACCTGTACGATGCGGCAGACATTCCGGAAACTGAATCTTTCGGCACCAGCCGATTTTCCATTCCCGGGCTCCGCATTGATCCCGATTATTCCATCGACCAATTTGGAACTCCTGATCCGTTGGCAATGAAATTTGCTTCTTCGGCAGCGCATTTTTCTGGTAAGAAACTGGTGAGCTCGGAAACCGGAACGTGGCTTGCAAACCATTTTAAAGTTTCATTGTCACAGATTAAGCCACAGATCGACGAGCTCTTTACGGCAGGCATTAACCACGTTTTTTATCACGGAAGTACTTACTCGCCTGCGCAGGAGCAGTATCCGGGCTGGTTATTTTATGCCTCCACGAACTTTGGATCGACCTCACATTTCGCTATGCACATTTCTTTGCTAAATAAGTACGTACAGCGCTGTCAGGAACTGCTTCAAAACAGCAAAGCGGACAATGATGTACTGATTTATTTTCCGATTCATGACCTCTGGGTGACGAAGGCGAAGTCATCCGGGAATGTGCATTTACTGGAAGTGCATCATGTGGATCGCTGGCTTCTGGATCTGCCATTTGGTAAGCTCGCGCAGCAGCTTTGGAAAAAGGGTTTTGGGTTTGATTATGTTTCGGATTTGCAGTTGCAACGCCTGAAATTGGATAGCAATGGTAATCTCACCAGTGGGAGTGCGGTTTATAAATCCATGATCATTCCGGCGAGCACTTATATGCCTGAGGAAACATTAAAGGAATTACAACGACTTGCTACAAACGGAGCAAAAATCATTTTTCAAAACCACTTGCCGGAAAAATCAACGGGATACGCTGCTCATTCGAAAAAGCAAAACAACTTCCAGGATGCATTAGCAAAGTTAAAAGAAGAAAGGAATGTTCGAATTTCAAGTGATTTTGAAAAAGAGCTGCTGGTAAGCGGAGCACTTCGGGAATCGTTTTCAGAAAAAGGCTTGACATTTATTCGTAAAAAAACACCGGACAACAAGCGACTTTACTTTATCAGCAATTTGGCTGACCAGTTTAAGGAAGGCTGGATTAATATTAACAATGCTGGCGGATTTGAACAACTGAAGGCAATGGATGAAAATGCTTCCTGGAAGCCAGTCCCGCAAAACGGAGCAGCGATTTACTTGATGCTTCTACCGGGACAGTCATGTTTTCTGAGAGAAACAGCAAAAAATACAGGCTCAGAAAAGGTTAACATGGCAGACAAGCAATTTGAAATAAAAGGCAATTGGAATCTGAAATTTCTAAAAGGAAGACCTTCGATCCCGCCCCCGGCAAAATTTAACGACCTCAAAACCTGGACAAACCTGCCTGATTCAGCGGTTTATTTTTCAGGGACAGCCAGATATGAAGTTCACTTTGATTGCCCGGATAATCTGCTGAAAAGTGCTGTTAGAATTCTGGATCTGGGCGATGTGAGAGAAGTGGCCGCTGTAAAACTGAATGGTAAGCCCATAGGAACGGCTTGGAGCATTCCTTTTCAGCTAAGCTTCACGGATAAGCTCAAACCACAGGATAATGTGCTTGAAATTGAGGTGACGAATCTTTCAGCCAATTATATGCGCCTCAGGGATACGCAAAAGCCTGATTGGAAAAAATTTCACGACATTAACATTGTCGATATCACTTATAAAAAGTTTGATGCGACAAAATGGGAGCCGATGCCGTCTGCCTTGTTAGGACCAGTGAAAATTTTTTTCCGTTAAATGTTACTCCCAAAGCGGATAATGTTCCAGCTGGATTTGACTTCCAAAGAAAATGTTGGTCGATTGTTCAAATGAGAGCGTGTAATCCGACACGTAAAATGCGCGCTTGCCTTCACCTTTTTCATTTACGAGATAATGTTGTTCCAGCCAGGATTTTAAGGAGAAAGCAACGATTTCAGAAGTGTCAAGAATTTCGACATTCCCCTGGTAAAACTGCCCTATCTGGTTTTTGATAAGCGGATAATGGGTGCAACCCAGAATTAATGCTTCAATGTCTGAAAGCGAAGCATCCGATAAATAACTGGTTATGATGCTTTCACTAATGTTATTATCAAAAAAGCCTTCCTCGATCATCGGCGCCAGCAACGGAGTGGCCAGTGATTTCAACTGAATATTTTTTCCTAATGCATCTACTTTCTTTTTGTACACATTCGAAAGGACCGTTTGCTTCGTTCCAATCAGGCCGATCGTTTTGCCGTCATAATGCTCTTTAATGTAGTCAACCACAGGATCAATTACATTTAAAACCTTCGCCTTACTGCCTACGTATTCCCTAACAAGCTCGTAGGCCGCCGCAGAAGCGGAGTTGCAGGCAATGAGGATCAGCTTACAATTTTGCTGCAAAAGCATGTTGCAGATCTTGATAGAATAGGCCTGGATCGCAGCCTGCGATTTATCGCCATAAGGAAGATGGGCCGTGTCGCCGAAATAGATTGTATTCTCCTGAGGCAAAAGCCTGGTTACTGCACTGGCAACGGTCATTCCGCCAATGCCACTATCAAAAATCCCGATCGGCGCAGAAGAATCAAACATATTGGATGGGGTAGATCTATTTGGTTAAAAAGATATTTGATCCAAAACTAAGGAACGGTTCGAATAACTTTTTAAAAATTAAATCAATTCGCAAATTTTTTGAGAACTGATGCAACCTCACCGAGAGGAATGCGCATCTTGCTATTGAAACCACCAAATGAATGGGTCGAATTTTATCACTTTTTAGTAACGAAGCACAGCTGCTCAAAGCGCTTAGGAAGGAAGATCCGAAGGCACAGCGACAGTTGTACGATAAATACAGCGCTCGCATGCTGGCTTTATGTTTTCGTTACATCTGTGATGATATGGCCGCGGAGGATGTGATGGTTGAGGGTTTTATCAGAGTGTTTTCAAAGATCGGGCAGTTCAATGAAGAAGGCAGTTTTGAAGGCTGGATCCGCAGGATAATGGTGAATGAGGCGCTGGGCTATTTGAGAAAACAAAAACGCATCCTGGAGGACACATTATCGGACGAGGCAAACAACATTCCGGATTACGCCCATGCTGATCAGAATCTGGAAACGCAGGAGTTGTTACAATTGATTGAATCGCTGCCTACGGGATATAGAACGGTTTTTAATTTATATGCCATTGAAGGTTATCCGCACATTGAAATTGCGCAAATGCTTGGCATAACAGAAAGCACGTCGAAATCACAATTGCATCGGGCAAGGGCAATGTTGCAGAAAATGGTTGCCGATTGGGAAAATGATTTTAAAAAAAAAGTAGAATATGAAAAAGCATCCGGTTGATGATCTTTTCAAGCATAGGCTTTCGGAGTTGGAAAAAAAGCCATCTGCCGCTGCCTGGGAAAAAATTCAGATAAGCACTAAAAAGGAGCGTAAGCTGGCGGGCTGGGTCTGGTATGCCGCGGCGAGTGTGGTCATCACGCTTGTTGCAGGTTATATCGTCTGGAACAATGAACGCCCGAACATTGAAACGATTGGCAAGGAAAAGAAAATTGCGATTGTTTCTGAGCCGGCAAAAGCTGTTAAGGGGCATGAAATAGAAAATGTTCACGATGTGCAGGCTGACATTAAGGGAATTCCGGGTTCTTCCGCTGAGCTTGCGACTAGTGAAAATAAAAAGCATTTAAAAAAATCAGATTCTGCAAAGCAGATTTTGAAGGAGGCGATTTCGGTTGATAGGCCCAGTCAAATTATTGAAAATCAGAGCCTGGCGACAAATGTAGAAGTAACAGAGGCGCCTGTTGCTGAGCCGCCAACTGTGGAGAAGATCGACCCAAAACCGGAAGAAGCTTTTTCTGCCAAGATTTCGCCTGCACCGGTTGAACAGACCAGGATTGTTGTCGTGGCAGTGGAGACAGACGATCAGGATAAACCAAGATCTTCCAAATTTTCAAAAGTTTTTCGTCAGCTGAAAAATGCGAGAGCGGGCGAGCGCGTGGATTGGGAAGAAGTAGGTTTTAATCCAAAAAGCCTCGTTGCGAAAGTAGACGACCGCTTGCGCAACGGAGAAGAAAGAGTGTCGGAAAAGTATCATAACCTCAAAGACAAAACAAAACTATAATATCACAGCAATGAAACTGAAATTATATATAGCCGCCCTATTCCTCGTATTTGGAATGAATGTGCATGCGAGTGGTTTTAAACCTGCACAACAAAGCACCCTTCAAGAGAAAGATTCTATAATCGTAACCTTTGGCGACCGGACAAGGCTTATTATCTATGGAGAAGACCGCAAAGAACTCGATAAGATCATGCAATATGACCTGAATACATTATTAAAGGACTTGAAGGTCAGACTAGATAGCACAGATTCCGACACGACTTACTTGCGTGAGGAGATTAATGGCAGCAAATATTTAAAGGATAAGTCAAATGATGAAGATTATGTGCGAATTGGCCTGCGCGGAATCCACATTAAAAACGGAGACACCGAAGTTAAGATTAATGCTAAGGGGGTTGAAGTAGAGGACGAGGACGAGGAAAACGAAAAATCAGATTCCAATTACAGGCGCACGGGCAAACGCTTTTACCGGTCTGGCGGTGGTTCGAGTCCGCGAAAAGGATTTAACATTGCATTAGGTCTGAATACTTACGGGACAAACGAAACTACGACAGGCTTTTTAAAGGACGATTACGACCTCAAACCATTCGGATCCCGATACATTAGCCTGGGGTTCATTGCCAGCACAACCATTGCAAAAGGTAAAAATGTGCGTCTGCACTTGGATTTTGGCGTCGATTTCTCCTGGTACAATTTGATGTTTGATGGAAATAATACAGTTGCGAAGGATTCTCTCCAAGTTAGTTTCCCACTGGTTACAAATGAAAACGGCGAAGAGATTGAAATGAAAAAGAGCAAGCTAACTGTTCCATACGTAAACATCTCGTTCATGCCGACGCTCAGTTTCTCCCGATCGTTCATCTCATACATTAGCGCAGGCGTGTATGGAGGCTACCGACTGGGAAGCTATACCAAGTTACGTCGCGAGGGAAGTAAGGATGTGGACCATGTTCGAAAAAACTTTTACGTAGAAGATCTGAGATATGGCTTATCTGCCGAACTAGGCATCAGAAATTTCCCGGATTTCTTTGTCAACTACGATTTCAATAATCTTTACCAGGAAGGAAAAGGGCCATCAGTAAGGATGCTTAGTTTCGGAGTGAGGTTGTTTTAAAAAGCTCAAATGTGCGCAGTAGCGGCTTAAAACAATGTATTTTGTTTGAGCCGCTATTTTTATTTATTTTTTTTTCAAAAGAATTTGAGAATTTAAGAAAAGAGCTTAATTTTGCGACTCCAAAAAGTGAGACAAGCGGTTTTCACGGTTGTGTTGAAATGTTGATTGGGGGTGTACCAGAGCGGCCAAATGGGGCAGACTGTAAATCTGCTGGTGTATGCCTACGGTGGTTCGAATCCATCCGCCCCCACAGTTTGTGCCACAATGAGCTTCTGAAATCACCAGTTTCAGGAGGAGGCAAAAACAAATGCGGAAGTAGCTCAGCTGGTAGAGCGATAGCCTTCCAAGCTATAGGTCGCGAGTTCGAACCTCGTCTTCCGCTCATTTAAAACACCATCGAAGCGATTAGCGAAAACATTCATTAGATACTTTTTCGCTAATCGCTTTTTGGTTGTAATAGCCTGGAATTGCTTAACGTGGCATTTCAAATGTATTGAAATTGCTTTTGTAGCTCAGGGACGGTCCGCCGCGCGGTAGAGCATTTCCTTGGTAAGGAAGAGGTCAGGGCGGTTGCTCGGAAATGTTTAAAGTAGCATTTCAAATGTATTGAAATTTTGCTTTTGTAGCTCAGGGGTAGAGCACTTCCTTGGTAAGGAAGAGGTCAGGGGTTCAAATCCCCTCAAAAGCTCGGAAGATGAGAAGTTGAGGCAATCCCCTCAAAAGCTCGGAAAAGATTTTGATCCTTGTATTTAGTTAAATTGATTTTGGAGTGCTTGGCTAGTGTAAGCTAAACAGGATCAATCATTAGTGTTTAATAAATTGTAACTTTTAATTTTAAGCGTACTTAAGTCATGGCAAAAGAGACGTTTGACCGCTCGAAACCCCACGTAAATATTGGTACTATCGGGCACGTTGACCACGGTAAAACTACCCTTACTGCAGCTATCACAACTGTGTTGGCTAAGAAGGGTCTAGCAGTACTTCGCGATTTCTCATCAATTGATAATGCTCCTGAAGAGAAAGAGCGTGGTATCACGATTAACACATCCCACGTTGAGTATTCGACAGCAAACCGTCACTATGCTCACGTTGACTGTCCAGGTCACGCGGATTATGTAAAAAACATGGTAACTGGTGCTGCCCAGATGGACGGCGCTATCATCGTAGTTGCTGCTACTGATGGACCAATGCCACAAACACGTGAGCACATTCTTTTGGCTCGCCAGGTTGGTGTTCCTCAGCTTGTAGTGTTCATGAACAAAGTGGATATGGTTGATGATCCAGAGCTTCTTGAACTTGTTGAAATGGAAATTCGTGAGCTTTTGAGCTTCTACGATTACGATGGAGACAACATTCCTGTAATCCAAGGTTCTGCTTTGGGTGGTTTGAATGGCGAAGAAAAATGGGTTAAAACAATCGAAGAATTGATGGACGCTGTTGACAGCTACATTCCAATTCCTCCACGTATGACTGATCTTCCTTTCCTTATGCCTGTTGAAGACGTATTCTCGATCACTGGTCGTGGTACTGTTGCAACTGGTCGTATTGAAAGAGGAGTAATCAACTCTGGTGAAGCGGTTGATATCCTTGGAATGGGTGCAGAAGGTCTTAAATCAGTAGTAACTGGTGTTGAGATGTTCCGTAAGATCCTTGACCGTGGAGAAGCTGGTGACAACGTAGGTCTTTTGCTTCGTGGTATCAACAAAGAAGATATCCGTCGCGGAATGGTAATCTGCAAGCCAGGTTCAGTTAAGCCTCATGCTGCTTTCAAAGGCGAGGTTTATGTACTTTCGAAAGAAGAAGGTGGACGTCACACTCCATTCTTTAACAAATACCGTCCTCAGTTTTACTTCCGTACCACGGACGTAACAGGTGAAATTTCTCTACCAGCTGGTGTTGAAATGGTTATGCCTGGTGATAACATCACAATTGATGTGAAATTGATCAACAAGATTGCTATGGAAAAAGGTCTTCGTTTCGCGATTCGTGAAGGTGGACGTACCGTAGGTGCTGGTCAGGTAACTGAAATTCTTGACTAATCAAGATTGAATATTAAAACAAGTGCATTTCTTATGAGATGCACTTGTTTTTTATAATAAAATCGTATCTTTGCAGCCCGAAAGTACCGGGTCGTTAGATAAACGGGTGTAGTTCAAGGGTAGAATAGCGGTCTCCAAAACCGTTGATGGGAGTTCGAATCTCTCCACCCGTGCATAATAAAAGGACAAATGGAAAAATTTACTTCTTTTTTGAAAGCTTCCTGGGAAGAAATCACGCAACACGTGACATGGCCTCCTTTTAATGAGCTTCAGGCCAATACGACATTGGTGCTAGTCGGTTCCCTCATTTTTGCCTTTGTAGTAGGCGTGATGGATTTTGTCTTTGAGAATGCACTGAATCTGTTTTATCAGTCTTTCTAAGGCTATTTTTTATTATAGTGGCAACCCCCGTAATGTATGAGTAGTCTAAATTGGTTTGTATTGAGAGCAGTGTCCGGACAAGAAAAAAAGATCAAGTCCTACATTGAAAATGAAATAGCTCGGCAGAAACTGGATGAATTCGTTCCGCAAATTCTGATACCTTCTGAGAAGATATATGAGATGCGTAACGGAAAGAAACGTGTAAGGGAGAAAAATTTCTTTCCTGGTTACATTATCATTTCAGCAGATCTGTCCAAAGGTGAGGTTCTACACATTATAACAAGTATTCCTGGTGTTATCGGCTTCCTCGGAAGTGCAGAAGGCAACTCAAAAGTTCCTGTTCCACTTCGTCAATCTGAAATTAACAGAATTTTAGGGAAAGTTGATGAAGCTGAACAACACGAAGAAGCACCAAGCATGTCCTTTATCAGAGGGGAAACTGTCAAAGTTGTTGACGGTCCTTTCAGCGGATTCATCGGCGTGGTTGAAGAAGTATTTGACGAGAAGAAAAAACTCAATGTAGTTGTAAAAATATTCGGGCGTAATACACCCGTGGAACTCAGTTACGCACAAGTAGAAAAGGATAGTTGAAAGAGTAACGGGCAGGGTAAGCTTCCACTTGCATGTTAAGCCGTTAAACAATCAATGAACCGACAAATTACAAAACAATGGCAAAAGAAATAGGTGGATACGTCAAACTACAGGTAAAAGGTGGCCAAGCCAACCCTTCACCTCCAATCGGTCCTGCATTAGGATCGAAAGGTTTGAATATCATGGAGTTTTGCAAGCAATTCAATGGCCGTACCCAGGATAAAATGGGTGTGGTATTGCCGGTAGTTATTACTTACTATAAGGATAAGTCTTTTGACTTTGTCATTAAGACCCCCCCGGCCGCGATTCTGCTTCTGGAAGCATCAAAAGTAAAGACCGGTTCGGCTCAGCCAAACCGTTTAAAAGTGGGTTCGGTATCATGGGATCAGGTTCGTACGATCGCTGAAACTAAGATGCCAGACTTAAACTGCTTTACAATTGATTCTGCTATGAAAATGATAGCGGGAACGGCTCGTAGTATGGGTATTACTGTTGCAGGCAAGGCCCCGTGGGAAGAAAACAACTGAGCGTAAAAATATTTATACGCTGAAAGAAACAAAGAACATGGGAAAATTAACCAAAAAGCAAAAAGAAGCTCTTTCGAAATTCGACGCGAATCAAGTTTACTCTCTTGAGCAGGCAGCGGACGTACTTAAGACGATTTCTTATACCAAATTTGATTCTTCCGTGGATATCGACGTTCGTTTGGGCGTAGATCCTCGTAAAGCTGATCAGATGGTACGTGGCGTGGTAACATTGCCACACGGAACCGGAAAAGAAGTTCGTGTATTGGTTTTGTGTACTCCGGATAAGGAGGCAGAAGCGAAAGAAGCAGGAGCGGATTATGTTGGTCTTGATGAATATATCCAAAAGATAGAACAAGGCTGGACAGACATCGACGTAATTATCACAATGCCGAGTGTGATGGCAAAAGTGGGACGGTTAGGTAAGGTTTTAGGTCCTCGCGGATTGATGCCAAACCCTAAATCAGGAACGGTAACGCCGGACGTAGCGAAAGCTGTGAAGGAAGTAAAAGCAGGTAAGATTGATTTCAAAGTTGACAAAACAGGAATCATTCACACAAGTGTTGGTAAAGTTTCTTTTGGAAACGAGCAGCTTGTACAAAATGCTACAGAAGTTATCAATACTCTGGTTCGCCTTAAACCATCATCGGCAAAAGGAACTTACGTTAAAAGCATTCACTTGTCAAGCACGATGAGCCCGGGTGTTACTATTGATAAAAACACGATTCCAGGATTATAATATGACACGGGAAGAGAAAGCAGTAATTATAGACGAGTTAAGTCAAAAATTCGCTAGCACCCCATACTTCTATATCACCAGCGCAAACGGAATGTCTGTAGGTGAAACAAACCAGCTAAGAGGCCTTTGCTTCGAACGTGGTGTGGAGTATCGTGTTGTTAAGAATACATTGATTAAGAAAGCATTAGAAACATTAGATACGGATTATTCCTCTTTTGACGAAGTTTTGAAAGGATTTTCCGGAGTTATGTTTCACCCGGAGTCAGGTAAGGTTCCTGCACAATTGATTAAAGAATTCAAAAAGAAATCAGGTAGTGACAAGCTTAAATTTAAAGGAGCTTCTGTTGATTCATCTATTTTCGTTGGTGAAAGCCAGCTTGACGTTCTGATCGCTCTGAAATCAAAACAAGAAATGATTGGAGAGATTATCGGATTGTTGCAATCACCTGCTAAAAATGTTATCGGCGCCCTACAAAGCGGTGGAAACAAATTGGCTGGTATCTTGAAGACCTTGTCTGAAAAAGAAGACTAATATTAATAGCCAGGCTGAGCTCTCCGGGACAAAAAATGGAGCTTTTAAAATCATCTTATTGTATAATCAAAAAATCTAAATAAAAATGGCAGATTTGAAAGCTTTCGCAGAACAGCTTGTTAACCTTACGGTTAAAGAAGTGAACGAATTGGCTACAATTCTTAAAGACGAGTACGGTATTGAGCCTGCAGCTGCTGGTGCAGTTATGGTAGCAGGTCCTGCTGCTGGCGGTGGTTCAGATGCTCCTGCGGCTGAAGAGAAAACATCTTTTGATGTAATCTTGAAAGCAGCTGGCGCAAGCAAACTTGCTGTTGTGAAATTGGTTAAAGACCTTACAGGTCTTGGCTTGAAAGAAGCAAAAGAACTAGTTGACGGTGCTCCAAAGCCTGTTAAAGAAGGAGTTGCAAAAGACGAAGCGGAAGCTTTGAAAAAACAACTTGAAGAAGCAGGTGCAGAAGTTGAAGTGAAGTAATTTGCTTTATACCAAAAGCCTATAATTCTAAGGAATGAGGCCTGATTAACGTCAGGTCTTTTTCCTATTTATGTGTATACCAAACGAAAAATACTTTTTTTGCGTTTGTACTTAGATAGCCCTTCATTTATTCCGGGTTCATCATTCTTCTTTTCAAATAATTTGCGCGAAACACTTCTTTACTCGTAGGAAAGGAGAATAGGGGCAGTTATTTATCTCTACGAGGCAATAGATTAGGTTTAAAACTAATTATTACGATTGCGGCGCGTAAAGGTTACTCCGGCGCATTAGTTTTTCTACTAACCCAAATCAAACATAGCCTTGGCTACAATTAAAGCAACAACACCTAGAAAAAACTTTTCAAGGATCAATCAGATTATCGATTATCCGGATTTGCTAGGAATCCAGGTTCAGTCGTTCCGCGATTTCTTCAGTCTTGATACATCGGTTGAAGATCGTTCGGGAGAAGGATTGTACAAAGTTTTCGCAGAAAACTTTCCTATTGCCGATTCACGCGACAATTTCGTGTTGGAGTTCATTGATTATCTTCTTGAACCACCGAAATATTCTGTCGATGAATCCATTGATCGCGGACTGACTTATGCAGTGCCGTTAAAAGCAAAATTACGGTTGATTTGTAATGATGCTGATCATGAAGAATTTGAAACCATTGAGCAGGAAGTCTTCTTGGGAAACATTCCTTACATGACTGAAAGAGGTTCTTTCGTCATCAATGGTGCTGAGCGTGTTATCGTTTCACAACTTCACCGCTCACCAGGTGTGTTCTTCTCCATGAGCAAGCACACTAACGGTTCTAAATTGTACTCTGCACGTATTATCCCTTTCAAGGGATCTTGGATTGAATTCTCGACAGACGTGAACAATGTGATGTACGCGTACATCGACCGTAAGAAAAAATTCCCGGTAACAACATTGCTTCGTGCCATCGGTTTCGGATCTGATAAAGATATCCTAGACCTTTTTGGATTGTCAGAAGAAATCAGTGCAACACCAACAAACTTGAAAAAAGCTGTTGGCCGTCGCTTGGCTGCAAGGGTTTTGAGAACTTGGACAGAAGATTTCGTTGACGAAGATACTGGCGAAGTTGTTTCTATTCAACGTAACGAAGTGTTGCTTGAGCGTGATTCAACAATTTCTGCTGAGGACATCGAAGTGATTGTAGAATCAGGCCAGAAATCTGTTATTCTGCATAAAGAAGATATGAATGTTGCGGATTATAACATTATTTATAATACGCTTCAAAAAGATAGCTCAAACTCTGATAAAGAGGCAGTTGAGCAAATTTACCGCCAATTGCGTAATGCTGAGGCACCGGACGAACAAACTGCTCGCGATGTAATCCAGAGCTTGTTCTTCAGTGACAAACGTTACGACCTTGGTGATGTTGGCCGTTATAGGATCAACAAAAAATTAGGTTCTGACACAAGTTTGGACGTTCGCGTTCTTACAACAGGCGATATCGTTTCCATCGTGAAGTATTTGATCGGTTTGATCAATGCAAAAGCGGTTGTCGATGATATTGACCACTTGTCAAACCGTCGTGTGCGTACGGTAGGCGAGCAGCTTTATGCTCAGTTTGGTGTAGGTCTTGCACGTATGGCGCGTACAATTAAGGAGCGTATGAATGTGCGTGATAATGAAGATTTCAAGCCTGTTGATTTGATCAATGCGCGGACTTTGTCTTCTGTTATCAACTCATTCTTTGGTACAAACCAATTGTCACAGTTCATGGATCAAACCAATCCATTGGCTGAGATTACGCACAAGCGTAGAATGTCTGCACTTGGACCTGGTGGTCTTTCTCGCGAAAGAGCTGGTTTCGAGGTTCGTGACGTTCACTACACGCACTACGGTCGTCTTTGTACGATTGAAACACCGGAAGGTCCAAACATTGGTTTGATTTCATCCCTTTGCGTTTTTGCAAAAGTGAATGGAATGGGCTTTATCGAAACACCTTATCGCGTAATCGATGGTGCTGGTAAGCTGACTGATGAGCTTATATATATGACTGCCGAAGAAGAAGACTCCAAATACATTGCACAAGCGAATGCTTCTGTAGATGATAAAGGAAACTTTACGGTAGAAAAAATCAAAACGCGTTTTGAAGGTGACTTCCCAATGGTTGATCCTTCGCAAGCGTCTTTTATGGACGTTGCTGCGAACCAGATCGTTTCGGTTGCTGCTTCGTTGATTCCATTCCTGGAACATGATGATGCCAACCGTGCTTTGATGGGATCTAACATGCAGCGCCAAGGTGTTCCATTGTTGCGACCACAAGCGCCAATCGTTGGAACAGGCCTTGAAAAGCGTGTTGCAATGGATTCACGTGCACTTGTTGTTGCAGAAGGTGACGGTGTAATTGAGTTTGTAGATGCTAAGAAAATCGTTGTTAAATACGACAGAACAGATGATGAGCGCCTTGTAAGCTTTATTGAAGACAGCGTTTCTTACGATCTTGTTAAATTCCGTCGTACCAACCAGGACACTTGCCTTAACCTTCAACCAATGGTTCTTAAAGGCCAAAAGGTGAAAAAGGGAGAAGCACTTTGCCAGGGATATGGTACAGAAGGTGGTGAACTTGCATTGGGCCGTAACCTTTTGGTTGCGTTCATGCCTTGGCAAGGATACAACTTTGAGGATGCGATTGTAATCTCGGAGAAAGTGGTTCGTGAAGATATCTTTACTTCTATTCACATTGAAGAATTTGAATTGGAAGTGCGGGATACAAAACGTGGAGAAGAAGAGCTTACAGCTGAGATTCCAAACGTAAGTGAGGAAACTGTTAAGAATCTTGACGAAAATGGTATCGTTCAGGTTGGTACAGAAGTAAAAGAAGGAGATATACTAATTGGTAAGATCACTCCAAAAGGAGAATCAGATCCAACTCCGGAAGAAAAACTGCTTCGTGCGATCTTTGGTGATAAAGCAGGTGATGTGAAGGATGCTTCTAAAAAAGCACCACCATCGATGAAAGGTGTGGTTATTGACACTAAACTTTTCTCTCGGCCAACCAAAGAAGAGCGTGCTAAACACAAAGACGAGCTTCGCTTATTGATGAAGAAATATGGCCGTGAGCTTACAGCGCTTCGTGGTCGTATCATTGAGAAGTTGGTTGCACTGGTTGACGGTAAAACCAGCCAAGGTGTTAAACACAAGTTTGGTGATGAGTTAGTAAGTAAAGGAATGAAGTTCAATGTGAGAAATATCTCGGAGAACCTTTTCCCTGCAAACAACCCTTACCGCGATGAGTCTCAATATGCAGTTGCCGAAGAAGTTAACTTGATCGGTGACGTGCTGACAGATTCTTGGACTGAGGATTCTGAAACCAACTTGCAAGTTTCGTTGGTTTTGAAAAATTACCTGAACGCCCGCAGTGAATTGATGGGCCGTTTCAAACGCGATCGTTTTGCGCTTGAAGTAGGTGATGAGCTTCCAGCTGGAATCGTGAAATTGGCGAAAGTATACATTGCTAAGAAACGTAAATTGAAAGTTGGGGATAAAATGGCGGGTCGTCACGGTAACAAAGGGGTTGTTGCCCG
The DNA here is from genome assembly GCF_021502655.1 of Dyadobacter sp. CY347. Classification (GTDB taxonomy): domain Bacteria; phylum Bacteroidota; class Bacteroidia; order Cytophagales; family Spirosomataceae; genus Dyadobacter. Next base: position 251,331 of record NZ_JAKFFT010000008.1, on the reverse strand, counting down.
TATCGTTCGTGATGAAGATATGCCATTCCTTGAAGACGGAACGCCAATGGATATCGTGTTGAACCCACTAGGGGTGCCTTCACGTATGAACATTGGTCAGATATATGAAACCATTCTTGCTTGGGCAGGTCTGAAACTGGGTCGTCGCTATGCTACTCCGATCTTCGATGGAGCTACGGAAGCAGAAGTTGCGGCTGAGTTGAAAGAAGCTGGTTTGCCAGACTGGGGACGTACATTCCTTTACAATGGTTTGAGCGGAGATCGTTTTGATCAGCCTATTACAGTTGGTTTGATGTACATGATGAAATTGGGTCACTTGGTTGATGATAAGATGCACGCGCGTTCTATCGGGCCATACTCACTCATCACGCAGCAGCCATTGGGTGGTAAAGCACAATTCGGAGGTCAGCGTTTTGGAGAAATGGAAGTGTGGGCGCTTGAAGCATTCGGTGCATCTCACATTCTTCAGGAAATCCTAACGGTTAAATCTGATGACGTGGTGGGCCGTGCCAAAGCATATGAAGCAATCGTGAAAGGTGAAAACCTTCCGAAACCGAATATTCCGGAGTCATTCAACGTACTTGTTCACGAGCTTCGTGGATTAGCATTGGAGATTACACTGGACTAATATTTAGTCGTTGGCGCGGGAAACCGCGCCATAATGAAATCAATTGAGTTTCGACTAACAGACAAACGACTTTTTAATTATGTCTTTCAAAAAGAACAAAAAACTTAATAGTGATTTTTCCAGAATGACGATCAGTCTGGCTTCACCTGAGTCTATCCTTGAGAGCTCTTTCGGTGAAGTAACACAGCCTGAAACCATCAACTACCGGACTTACAAGCCGGAGATGGGCGGATTATTCTGCGAAAGGATCTTCGGTCCTGTAAAGGACTGGGAATGTCATTGTGGGAAATACAAACGTATCCGTTACAAAGGAATCATCTGCGACCGTTGCGGTGTAGAGGTTACTGAGAAAAAGGTGCGTCGCGAGCGTATGGGCCACATTGAACTCGTTGTTCCTGTTGCACATATCTGGTATTTCCGCAGCTTGCCGAACAAAATCGGTTACTTGCTTGGACTTTCTACCAAGAAACTGGATCAAATTATTTATTACGAGCGATATGCAGTAGTTCAGGCTGGTATCAAGGAAGAAGATGGCGTAGGTTATCTTGATTTCTTGACAGAAGATGAATATCTGGATATCATCGACAAATTGCCTCGCGAAAACCAAATGCTTCCGGACACGGATCCAAACAAGTTTATCGCGAAGATGGGTGCCGATGCGCTTGAAATGCTTTTGAACCGGATCAAACTGGATGAGCTTTCATACGAACTTCGTCACCAGGCAGCAACGGACACTTCGCAGCAACGTAAAGCAGAAGCATTAAAGCGTCTGAAAGTTGTAGAAGCATTCCGTGATGCCAATACACGCATCGAAAACCGTCCGGAATGGATGGTGATCAAGATGGTTCCGGTTATTCCACCAGAACTTCGTCCGCTAGTGCCTTTGGATGGTGGTCGTTTCGCGACTTCCGATTTGAACGACCTTTATCGTCGGGTGATCATTCGGAACAACCGTTTGAAGCGTCTGATCGAGATCAAAGCACCTGAGGTGATTTTGCGTAACGAAAAAAGGATGTTGCAGGAAGCGGTCGATTCGCTTTTCGATAACAGCCGTAAAGTAAACGCGGTGCGTTCAGAAGGTAACCGTGCATTGAAATCACTTTCTGACATGCTGAAAGGTAAGCAAGGACGTTTCCGTCAAAACTTGCTTGGTAAGCGTGTCGATTATTCTGGTCGTTCGGTAATCGTTGTTGGACCTGAATTGAAATTGCACGAGTGCGGTTTGCCAAAAGATATGGCGGCAGAATTATTCAAGCCGTTCATTATCCGCAAGCTGATCGAGCGTGGAATTGTTAAAACTGTAAAATCAGCTAAGAAGATTGTAGATCGTAAAGATCCTGTGATTTGGGATATTTTGGAAAACGTTTTGAAAGGACATCCTGTTCTGCTTAACCGTGCTCCAACATTGCACCGTTTGGGGATCCAGGCATTCCAGCCTAAACTGATCGAAGGAAAAGCGATTCAGTTGCACCCATTGGTTTGTACTGCATTCAACGCTGACTTTGACGGTGACCAGATGGCCGTTCACGTGCCATTGGGTCAGGAAGCCGTTTTGGAAGCTTCGATGTTGATGCTTTCGTCACATAACATTCTTAACCCTGCCAACGGTGCACCGATTACGGTTCCATCACAAGACATGGTTTTGGGTCTGTATTATGTAACAAAAGGCCGCATAAGCACTCCTGAATATCCGATTATCGGAGAAGGAATGATTTTCTACGGTCCAGACGAAGTGATCATTGCCATCAACGAAGGCAAATTGTCAAAACATGCTAATATCAAATGCCGCCTGCGCGTACGTAACGACGACGGAACATTTGAAACGAAAATGGTTGACACCGTTGCCGGACGTATCCTTTTCAATCAGGCTGTTCCTGAGGAAGTAGGTTACATTAATGAATTGCTGACTAAGAAAAAATTGCAGCAGATCATTGGTTTGGTGTTCAAATTGGCTGGTGTTGCGCGTACAGCTCAGTTCCTGGATGAGATCAAAGAACTTGGTTTCCAAATGGCCTTCAAAGGCGGTTTGTCAATGGGATTGAACGACGTAATGGTGCCAGACGAAAAAGTGAAGCTAATCGAGCAAGCGAAACTGGACGTAGAAAACGTTTGGAGCAACTACTTGATGGGTCTTATCACTGAAAACGAGCGTTACAACCAGGTTATTGATATCTGGACACGTGTTAACTCACGCATTACAGAGACGTTGATGAAGCAATTGGAAACAGACCAAGGCGGATTTAACTCAATTTATATGATGATGCACTCAGGTGCACGTGGTTCGCGCGAGCAAATCCGTCAGCTGGGTGGAATGAGGGGTCTTATGGCCAAGCCTCAGAAAAACATCGCGGGTGGTGCAGGTGAAATCATCGAGAACCCGATCCTTTCCAACTTTAAAGAAGGTTTGGACGTTCTTGAATACTTTATCTCAACACACGGTGCACGTAAAGGTCTTGCCGATACAGCCTTGAAAACGGCTGATGCGGGTTACCTGACACGTCGTCTGCATGACGTTGCACAAGATGTTGTTGTTATCGAAACAGACTGCGGATCCCTTCGCGGAATTGCAATTTCTGCTTTGAAAGACAACGAAGATATCGTTGAGCCACTTTCTGAGCGTATCCTGGGTCGTGTAAGTGTTCATGATGTATTTGATCCTTTGTCTAACGAAATGATCTTGGCTTCTGGTCAGGAAATTACGGAAGAGATTGCTTCTTACATTGATGAAACGAGCATTGAAACTGTTGAAATCCGTTCGGTATTGACTTGCGAAACTCGTAATGGTGTTTGTGCAAAATGCTACGGACGTTCATTGGCATCTGCGCATATGGTAAACATTGGTGAAGCTGTGGGTGTAATTGCATCGCAGTCCATCGGTGAGCCCGGAACGCAGTTGACACTTCGTACATTCCACGTCGGTGGTACGGCTTCCAACATTTCTGTTGAAGCAAACATTAAAGCGAAATTCGATGGTGTAATTGGTTTTGAAGATCTTCGTCTTGTTCAGTCTGTGAATTCAGAAGGAGATGAAGTAACAGTAGTAATGGGTCGTTCAGGAGAGGTTAAAATTACTAATCCAGAAACAGGTCAATTGCTGATCTCGAACAACGTTCCTTATGGAGCACACCTTTTGGTAAAAGATGGTGAGAAGGTTCTCAAAGGACAAGAACTTTGTACTTGGGATCCATATCACGCAGTAATTCTTTCTGAATTCACTGGTGCCGTTTCATTCGACGCTATTGAAGAGGGGATTACTTATCGTGAAGAATTTGATGAGCAAACTGGTTTCCAAGAATCGGTGATCATTGAGACACGTGATAAAACCAAAAACCCTGCATTGGTGGTAAAAGGTAAGAGCACGTTGTTGAAAGATCAAACTGAAAAAGGATATAACTTGCCAGTAGGAGCTCGTTTGGTTGTGAAAAACGGAACAGCGATCAAAGCAGGTCAGCCATTGGCGAAAATCCCACGTGTTGTTGGTAAAACACGCGATATTACGGGAGGTTTGCCACGTGTAACTGAACTTTTCGAAGCGCGTAACCCGTCTAACCCAGCAACGGTTTCTGAAATCGATGGTGTAGTTTCTTATGGAGGTGTGAAACGCGGTAACCGTGAAATTCATATCGAATCAAGAGACGGAACACAACGTCGTTATATGGTTGCCCTTTCGAAACACATTCTGGTTCAGGATGGCGACTTCGTAAGAGCAGGAGATCCATTGTCTGACGGAGCGATCACACCAGCTGATATCCTTTCTATCAAAGGACCAACAGCGGTTCAGGAATATTTGGTAAATGAAATTCAGGAAGTATACCGTCTGCAAGGTGTGAAGATCAACGATAAGCATATCGAATGTATCGTACGCCAAATGATGCAGAAAGTAGAGATCCTGGATGCAGGTGATACCAACTTCCTTGAAATGCAACCGGTTGACCGTGTTGTATTCCGTGAAGAGAATGATAAGATCCTGGATTTGAAAGTTATTGAAGACGCTGGTAGCTCTGAGACTTTGAAGCCGGGTATGATTGTTTCAGTTCGTCGTTTGCGTGATGAAAATTCAAGCTTGAAACGTCGTGACTTGAAACTGGTTACTGCGCGTGATGCGCAGGCAGCTGTTGCGAAACCTACTTTGATGGGTATCACACAAGCTTCATTAGGTACTGAAAGTTTCGTTTCCGCGGCTTCGTTCCAGGAAACAACCAAAGTATTGAGCGAAGCAGCTGTTCGTGGAAAACGCGACGAACTGAAAGGCTTGAAAGAAAACGTGATCGTAGGTCACTTGATCCCAGCCGGAACAGGAATGCGTCAATACGAAAGCCTGATCGTTGGATCAAAAGAAGAATTCGATGCCTTGACAGATTCTCGTGAGAAACTTTCTCGCAAGAAAAAGGAATTGGTATAGATCAATCTGAATAAATAAAAAGAGCCGGTTCTGCGCAAGTGGAACCGGCTCTTTGCTGTATTAATGCTAAATTTTAGTAATTTCCGCAGAGATAATCATTTGCTGCCAAGCACTGTAATGCCAATAAAACCAACCGATGGAAGATAACACAAAAGAAAACGAACAGCAGATCAATGTAGAATTGTCAGAGGAAATGGCCGAAGGAGTTTATTCTAATTTAGCCATGATCGCACATTCAAACAGCGAATTCATCCTTGATTTTATACGCCTGATGCCCGGCGTTCCTCGTGCAAAAGTAAAAGCGAGAATCATCATTACGCCGGAACATGCGAAGCGTTTGATTTTAGCATTAAAGGACAACATTCAAAAATACGAAGACCAATACGGCACGATCCAAAGCACTCAGGATAACGAGCCTTCCTTTAATTTTCCAATTAGTTTTGGAGGTCCTGGTGGCGAGGCTTAGGACTATTAATTGTTTACTTGTTAACATTGACAGACTACAAGTCTAATTTTAAGTCCTTTATCGTCAATGTCGTTCTGACATTTTTTGTAACTTCGGTATCTGCATTAGGAACAATCATTTCCGAAACCCAAAAAATTCACCATGGCGTTATTTAAACTTTTAATTAACAACCGCGCTTACGATGCGGATGTGGAGCGGGATACTCCCCTTTTGTGGGTGCTCCGCGATAATCTCGGACTCGTAGGCACCAAGTATGGCTGCGGAATAGCACAGTGCGGCGCTTGCACAGTGCATCTCGACGGCAAAGCAGTGCGTTCTTGCGTATTGCCTGTTTCAGCCGTTGGAAAAGCAAAGGTTACCACCATTGAAGGACTTTCAGAGAAAGGCGATCATCCTGTTCAGCAAGCCTGGGATGAAGTGGACGTGGCACAATGCGGTTACTGCCAGGCTGGCCAAATTATGACGGCTGCAGCATTGCTCAAAGAAAAGCCAAAACCAACCGAAGAAGAAATCGTTTCCACCATGAGCGGCAACATTTGCCGTTGCGGAACTTACCACCGCATTCGCGAAGCAGTGAAAGTAGCAGCATCCAAAACCAACTGACCATGCAGACATTAGAACAAACTTCGAGGCGCAATTTTATGAAAATTGCAGCCGCGGCAAGTGGTGGGCTGTTTTTGGGTTTCAATTGGACAAATTCCACTGCACTTCCCGTGGTTGTTGATGCCAAAAGCATTGCGGCCGGCAATATCAATTTTAACAGTTATTTGTCCATCGGCACAGATAACATCATTACAATTGTTTCCCCAAATCCGGAAATCGGACAAGGAATCAAAACTGCATTTCCAATGGTCGTAGCCGAGGAACTGGATGCGGATTGGAAACAAGTAAAAACCGTTCAGGGAAATCTGGATACAGGCATTTTTGAAAGACAAGTAACTGGCGGAAGCGGCGCCGTTCCACATTCGTGGGAGCGGCTTCGTAAAGCAGGAGCGACGGCAAGGCATCTTTTGGTAGAAGCGGCCGCAGCTAAATGGAATGTTCCCGCCGCTGAGCTGACTACTGAAAATGGTGAGGTCTTGCATAAAACCTCAGGCAAATCTGCCACATATGGTGAACTGGCCGAAGCCGCTTCGAAGCTGACAGCGCCAACAGAGGTTAAATTAAAGAATGAGAAAGATTTCAAACTGATCGGACAATCTGTTCGTAACGTTGATAACCATAATATAGCAACGGGTAAGCCGCTTTTCGGACTTGATTTTTATAAGGAGGGAATGCTGTTTGCCTTAATCCAGCGGCCCAAAGCATTTGGATTAAAACTAAAATCCGTCGATTCTGCAGCGGCGAAAGCAATGCCTGGAATTGTTGATGTGGTAACATTTGAAAACAGCGTAGCCGTTGTCGGAAAATCGACCTGGCAGGTTAAGAAAGCCAAAGATGCATTGAAAATTGAGTATGAAAAAGCTGCCGAGCTGGAAAGCACTGCCGACCATAACCGCATTTTCTCGCAGCTGATGGACAATGGCGAAGCCACAGTAAGGCGTAAAGATGGAGATGTTGAGGCAGCATTCAAAAGCGCTGCCAAAGTCATTAAGGCTGAATATCAATGCCCTTTCCTGCCGCACAGCCCATTGGAGCCCATGAACTTCTTCGCGCATGTGCGTGAGGACGGCGTTGAATTGGTTGGACCTACACAAACTCCCGAGCGCGCGCGTACGGAAGTTGCCAAAATCACAGGCATTGCACCGGAAAAAATAACAGTTGAAATTACCCGTCAGGGCGGAGGATTTGGTCGCAGGCTTTCAGCTGACTTTGTCATTGAAGCAGCACATGTTTCCAAATTGGTGAAAGCGCCTGTCAAAGTGGTTTGGACGCGCGAAGATGACATGACCGGCGGCACTTACCGCCCCGCAGTGCGTTACCGCTTTGAAGCAGCATTGGATAAAAGCGGAACATTGATCGGTTATAAATTGCGTGGCGTGGGCATGAACTCCGGCAATTCGACTCGGGAGGATAATTTCCCTTCCGGCTCCGTAGATAACCTGCTAATTGATTCAGTCGAGCACAAATCACCTATTACAACTGGCCCCTGGCGTGCACCGATCACCAATTTTCTCGCTTATGCAGAACAGTCGTTCCTGGACGAAGTTGCAGAGGCAGCAGGAAAAGACCCGGTTGCATTCCGGCTTGAACTGCTTGAAAAAGCGAAAAAATCGCCCGTTAATGCGGTGAAATACGACGTGGATAGAATGATCGCTGTTGTTAAAATGGCAGCTGAAAAAAGCAACTGGGGCAAAAAGAAAGGCGTTTACCAGGGATTCAGCGTTTACTTCTCCCACCGCTCGTACGTTGCACAAGTAGGCGAGATTGTCATGCAAAAAGGCAAACCGGTTCTCAAAAACGTCATAGCAGCCGTGGATTGCGGCATTGTGATCAATCAAAGTGGATCATTACAGCAGGTTAGGGGCGGCGTGGTGGATGGTTTGGGCCATGCGATGTATGGTAACATGACATTCAAGGACGGCGCACCGGATCAGACCAACTTCAATGGTTTCCGCCTGATCAGGATGAATGAGATTCCGGAAGTGGATGTACATTTTGTTAATAACGGCATTTCCCCGACAGGTTTAGGGGAACCGGCATTGCCGCCTGCTGGTGCTGCAATGGCTAATGCGTTTTACAAAGCCACTAAACAACGCTTGCGTAATCAGCCATTCGTAAACGAGGAAGCCTTCAAAGGCATTTCATAGATCCGTAGTTTTTTACAATTTTATCAGACAGTAAGAATAAATGTGCATTCACATTTTTATCTTACTGTCTTTTATTTAAACCCATCATTCCTGAACCACAAACATGAAAAAGATCATCCTGCTTATCGCCTCCATATGCCTGTTTATCACCGCATTTCGACTGGCAGATTTTCCTGAGGCAACCATTTCAAACGGCATTATCAAGGCAAAGTTGCTTTTGCCAGATGCTGAGGCAGGCTACTATCGCGGGATGCGTTTCGATTGGGCGGGCCAGGTTGCCAGCCTTGATTACAAGGGACATTCCTATTTTGGGCAATGGAATAGTACATATGATCCCAAACTGCATGACGCTATTATGGGGCCGGTGGAGGAGTTTGTGGCGCTGGATTTTGATGCGGTAAAGCCGGGTGATACATTCGTGAAAATTGGTGTGGGCGTTTTGGTGAAACCGGATGATAAGAAGTACGCATTTGCAACAAATTACGAAGTGAAAGACGCTAGCAAATGGACTGTGGATAAAAAAGATGATCAGGTAACATTCACGCATACATTGAAGGACGCGACTGGATATGGCTATGTGTATACAAAGACATTAAAACTGGTAAAGGGGAAACCGCAACTCGTTTTGGAGCACAGCCTGAAAAATACCGGCTCAAAAGAAATCAAGACCAGCACTTACAACCACAACTTTTTCATGATTGATAAAGAGCCGACCAATGAAAATATCCGGATCGTATTTCCTTTTGAAGTAAGTGGAGAAGGCGCCGGTTTCGGGGCCATCATCCATGCAAAGGACAAAATGCTCAGCTATTCAAGGCCGGTTGTGAATGGAGATCAGATATTTAGTAGCGGGCTGAAAGGCTTTGGGCCAAGCGCGAAAGATTATGATATACGCATTGAAAACACAAAAACATCAGCCGGGGTGAGAATTACGGGTGATAAGCCCCTGGAAAAACTGGTTTATTGGGCCAATCCAACTACTTCATGCCCAGAGCCTTATATACAGGTCAATGTTAAGCCGGGTCAGGAAACAAAATGGAATATCAAATACGATTTCTACACTTTTTAACACAGTAGTGCTTTGCGAATCTTGCATACGCTGCATCTTAATTTTTCAAACAGCAATTTTCGCGATAGAATTACTTCGTACATTAAATATATATTTAATCTTATTCCATTGATTTAAAGCTTGACACTTTGGGTAACACAATGCGCATTTTGTGGATAAGATACTTAGTGCTAGTAAGATAACAATCTTGACGAAGTGGGTAACCAGTCAAAAAATGCCCTTGATTTATTTTAAACAAACAATCTTAAAATAATATTTACCATCGGAAAATTTCGGCATTTGGGAATAGTTTTGGATGTCACTGCTGTATCAGATCATCGACAACTAAACTGAACTAAAATGAAAACTTTGAAAGCAATTATCCTGATCGCAGCACTGGGAGTTTCCGCCGCAAGTTATGGGCAGACTGTGCCAACAACGCCCACATCTCCATCGCAGCCACAGACTGTTCCGACCCAGGATCCGACAACAACAACCCCGGCATCGACAAATCCGACCACTGAAAAAAAAGCGGAATTCAATTCGCCTCAATCTCCCGTAAGGCCTTCTAACACACCTTCGGAAGATACATTGATCAAGTCCCAGGGCGCATCCGGTGCGGTGATGAAGGATTCGCTTATGCCGGCTACGGATAAAAAAGCAGAAAGAAAAAACCGTAAGAAAAATAGGAAGGAAGCAAATTCTACCGACACAAATTCATCAGGCTCAGCAACAGAAGCCGACAGAAAACCATAATCATCAGCAAACGAAAATTAAAATGCCCGGAAATTATTCCGGGCATTTTAATTCAATGCAGTTGCCTGAATGTGGAGAAACGAAGGTCTTGTAAAATCAGTAATTTGCAACAGCTTGGGGAACAGCCGGTTCAAGGTCTGATTCAAGAAAGGGTTGTGTGACCACAGCTTTATTTTCATTAACCCAGGTGCACCAAACTTTCCCGTTATAACTTCTTTTTGTTATGGGCGTGGAGTTTCCATTTACGTAAGTTACAGTTTCTACAACCTGATATTCATCAATTTGCATAATACGGGTTCCGTTTTTCTCCTTCACCCAGTCATCCTTCATATAGTTCAATGTTACCATCGGTTTATGTGTTTTCGTCCAGGAGAGATTTAAAATTTTATGCCACTTTTTAAATTCTCACAAGCCATAAATATTAGATTTTAAAATGTAGAATTAAAAAGTAGAATTACTTATACAAGTGCTGTGGAAAGAAATTTTTGGACAGAGATGAAAGCTCGTCTTACAGCACAATTGGCAACAAATGCATAAGTCGAACATACATTAGTTGGATCTGGCTTATACTATTTGAGTATTTTTTAGGACAATTAAATTGGTAAATCATGAAACATGCAGACACTAGAAAAACAGTATTGTCTTTGAGCAATGAATGCTTCAAGCACTATTTGTTACTTCGTTATGTAAACAATTCCAGCGATCCGAAGTGGAAAAAGCTTAGCTTCGTTTCAGCAGAATTAATCACACCTGAAATTTGGATACAACTTCATAATTACGCCCGCGCGGATGTAGAGAGCCAGGGAGGGAAACTTTTGGGTTATGAAGTAGTAGATGAAAAGCTCGTCAGACACGACAGCATTGGATCTAATTCCTGGCCGGCAAACTGGATGTGGGTGATTCAAAAGAAAGACTTTTAAAGCCATTCTTGAAGCGCTGATAAACTAGAAAAGGGGACATGCGTCCCCTTTTCTAGTTTATCATGTGAGTATTTATTTACTGTTCATTGCTGGACTGCACTTTTTTGGCAACTGCTTTCCTAATGCCACTAAGTAGTTTTTCCCTAAAAATAAAACCCAGGGAAAATAGAACCAATGTAAATCCCAGTAACACCACAAAGCCCAGGTAATCACTGTTGAATGCATTATTCAGGAAGTGTCCTAATAAAACAACTACCATGATCACGATCATGAATACAATGATCGCAACAAATGCGTAGTAAGAAAAAGGCGCGGTAATCTGAGCTATTTTTGCTTTAATTTCGGCACGTATCGCATTCAGTTTGTCATCAATTAACGTCGTGATCGAGTCCATCATTTTATGTGTAACTTCTTTCGGATTAATTGAGGAAGCGGCGTGCTCAACATCTGCAACCGCTTCTCCCGGCTTGCTCTGTTCCATTTCCCTCCTTACCATCAGCACCGCATGCTCATTAGGTGAAATTCCTACACCGTCCGTTTTAGCATAAACCTTGGTAAACTCAGCCCCGAAATACAGGATAATGGATGAATAATAAACCCACGTCAGCAGGATCACAATAGAAGCCGAAGCACCATAAGTGGCACCGAGATCCTGCTTTCCCAGATAAAAGGTGATCGCAAATTTACCGATCGCAAAAAGTATAGCCGTAAATGCCGCTCCGACTATGCATTCTTTCCAGCGTACATGGCCATCAGGCAGTATTTTAAATATGACAGAAAAAAGCGCTGTAATAATCGCCATCACCACGACGACATTCAAAACAGAGAAGAAGATCACAGAAACCTCGGAGAAATAGCGCTCCAGACGGGCGCTCATCAAATCGACAAGTGTGTTTACGCCAAGAGAAACGATAAGCAAAAAGCCAAGGGTAATAATGATGGAGAAAGATAGCAGTCGGTTTTTCAAATATTGCAGCCATCCCTTCTTGGGTTTGGATTTAATAGACCATATATAATTGATCGAATCCTGAATCTCGGCGAAAACCCCGGTCGCACCAATCAGCAATGTCACAATCCCGATCGTCGCAGCAAGCCCCGACTTATTGGAAAGCTCTGCATTTTTGATCAGTTCTTGCAATTGCAATGCAGCTTCCTTGCCCACAAGACCGCTTATTTGTCCAAAAAGCTCACCCTGAAACGCTTCCTTACCAAACACAATGCTGACGATCGAAATGATCACGAGCAGCATGGGCGCCAGTGAGAATATCGTGTAATAGGATAGTGCGGCGCTTAGTTTGAGACAGTTGTCTTCCATGAACTCAGAAAAACTGTCTTTGAAAACCGATAGGAAAAATTTAGGCTTTGATGTAGTCGTATCCATAGTGAAGCATGCTTTCGTGTAAACGCCTACAAACGGTAAATATCCATGCCAGTTGGGCCAGTATTTGTTGCAGGTACGATTTTTAAACACCTACGCATTCAACATTCAACAACTAATAATATCCAATCATGAAAAAGGTAATAGCAAGTTTAATATTCACTTTTGCCGTTTCTGCATCGGTATATGCGCAAACAACAACGCAGTCAACCAATCCCAAACAGCAGGGAACAGCGACAGCTGACAGCAGTAAATCAGGTGGAAAAAATGAGGGAACAGACACGCAGGGAACCACGCAAGGCGCTAATCACGAAGTTGGTAATGCCAATGCTACGCAGCCAGGCAAAGCCGGTCAGGTAAACGGTTCAAATAAAACAAGCGGAACAGGCAAGGAAGGCAATGGCGCCAACGGCAAATCCAATGTTAACAAAATGAACAAAGGCGACGCTTCATTGAATAAGAACAGCAAGTCGACGCCAAAGAAGGAAAATTAATTGAAATAGAAAATTTGGATAAATAATCTGTTCCTTCATTGGGGCAGATTATTTTTTTGATCAAAAAAACGCGGGATCGATTACGTAGCCTTTTAACAAGGTTTTGGAGTAGCATTATGAGGCAGGAAGTCAGTGAATTATTTTCGAGTAAATTATGAAAATAACCTGCTTAACAAAATAATGAGCCTGTCCAAACTGTTGGATAAGGGCTGAATTGTTGCTAGCAAAAGCACTAAACCAAAACCCGTGATGGAAAAAAAGAGTACAACAAGTGAAAAGTCAACCGCTTCCAGGAGAGACTTTGTAAAAGCTGCTGGTGTAACCGCAGCTGGTTTTATGATCGTCCCAAGGCACGTGCTGGGTGGAAAAGGTTTCACCGCACCGAGCGATAAGCTTACGGTTGCCGGTGTTGGCGTAGGAGGAAAGGGCACATCCGATCTTGCCAATTTTGCAAAAAGCGGGAAAGCCGACATTGCTTATTTATGCGATGTAGACGACCGCCGCGCCGCTACAAGCATTGCCAATTATCCCAAAGCCAAATATTACAAGGACTTCCGGGAAATGTTTGAAAAAGAATCCAAAAACTTTGACGCCGTTTCGGTCTCTACGCCTGACCATACACACGCAGTTGTGGCCATGGCCGCTATGCAACTTGGCAAGCACGTATATGTGCAAAAACCAATGACGCACGATATTTACGAAGCAAGAAAACTAACCGAGGCCGCTGCGAAATATAAGGTCGTAACCCAAATGGGCAACCAAGGCTCATCCGGCGACGGCGTAAGAACACTGCACGAATGGTATGACGCCGGCATCATCGGCGACGTCGACACAGTCTATATCTGGACCAATCGCCCGATCTGGCCGCAAGGCATTCCCTGGCCATCCGAAAAGCCACCGGTTCCAAAAGAGCTTGACTGGGATCTTTGGCTGGGAACTGCACCTAAAAAAGATTATGTAGAAAACCTGATCCCCGGAAGCTGGAGAGGTTGGTGGGATTACGGAACCGGCGCATTGGGCGACCTGGGCTGCCACTTGATGGAAGCTCCATTCCGCGTGCTGGGATTGAAATACGCAACAGATATGCAGGCAAGTGTAGGCAGTGTTTTCACTGCGTTTGGTAAAAGAGGTGTTTTCCCTGACAGCTGTCCTCCATCAAGCCACGCAACATTAACATTCCCAAAAACGGCCAAAACAAAAGGCCCGGTAACCATGCACTGGATGGACGGCGGCATCAAGCCAGAACGTCCGGAAGAACTTGGACCGAATGAATTATTTGGAGATGGCAACAGCGGTATTTTGTTTGTTGGTTCAAAAGGCAAGATGATGGCCAGCGAATATGCGGCTAATCCACGTTTGCTGCCTTTGAGCAAAATGCAGGAAGTAAAAGTAAAACAAAAATTCGCCCGCGTACCTGGAAGCGCAGAAGGCCACTACGCGCAATGGGTGGAAGGCTGTATCGCAGGTTACGGTAAAATGGAGCTAAGCTCGCCATTCGAGCTGGCCGGTCCACTAACCGAAGCAATCCTGGGAGCAAACCTCGCCATCCGCGGAGCAGATATGCCCAAAGCAAGAGAAGACGGCAAAGGCTTCACATATCCGGGAAGCAACATGAAAATGCTCTGGGACGCCCAAAATATGAAAGTGACCAACTTCGACGAAGTAAATCAATTCGTCCGCCGCAACTACCGCGAAGGTTGGAGTTTGGGAGTTTAAGGATTTAAATCAAACATTAAGCCAAAATAGCCGTGACTAATCATCACGGCTATTTTTATGCCCCTAAGCTTTTCCTGCGATACAAATACGGAGCCTTGTTGGCTGCTCCGGTGAATTTTTTTTCCAGGCGCTCTAATACATTCAGATCCAGGATTTTCTTTTGAAAATTGTTTCTTGCGAAAGGTTTATCGTAAATGGTTTCGTAAAGTTCCTGGACATCTTTCATGGTGAAGGTTTCGGGGAGCAGGTTGAATGCGATCAGCTTTTCGTCCAGATGGAAGCGGAGCGTTTCGAGCGCTTTAGTGACAATTTCATTATGGTCGATGATCATTTCGGGCAGTTCTTTAATGTTATACCAATCAATCGACGAGTCAAGATCCGTTTTTTCGGGGACGACCTGATTCAGGTCCACAAGCGCGTAGTAGCCGATTGAAACGAATCTTTTTGTAAACCAATTGAACTCCTTCCCATGCTGCCCGTTTTCGCTCAGGAGCTGCGGATTGAGTTCAATAAGCTTGTTCATGAATTTCAAGCTGTTCCTCGCAGCTTTACCAAAAATGTGAAACTGATCGAGGTAAATTTCCTTAATGCCGGTCCGCTGCTGAAGAATGCGATTTGCTGCAATGTCAATGTCCTCGTCTTGAGAGATAAAACCGCCAGGCAAAGCCCAGAAATCACCATTGAAATTGAGCTTAGGCACTAAAACTTTCAGTTGCTTATTGTGATAACCGAATATCACACAGTCGATAGACAGCTGTTCAATATAATTTTGTTCACTTGGATTACGGAGCATGTCGGGTTTAGGGATGTAGTACAATACAAATGTAAAATAGAAAAATATTTATTGTCTAAATTTAAGACAATAAAAAAATTAATTATAGCTTTGCTTCCACTTAATCAAACCTAAGATAACGGATGAAAGTAAAGTCTCTACTACTAAGCATGCTCGCTTTGAGTTTTTGCTTAACATTTCAATCTGCTCACGCTCAAACCGCTAAGATAAATGTGCTGGTTTTCAGTAAGACGGCTTCGTTCAGGCATGAGTCCATTGCTGCGGGAAAAACAGCATTGACCAAAATGACCAAAGAGAAGGGTTTCGGTGTCAGCTTTACGGAAGATGCCGGCCAGTTTAATGAACCAAACCTGAAAAAATACAATACTGTCGTTTTCCTGAACACAACAGGCGATGTGCTCACCAATGAACAGCAAACGGCTTTTGAGCGGTTCATCCAGGGTGGTGGAGGATACACAGGCATACACGCAGCCACGGACACGGAATATGACTGGCCATGGTATGGGCAACTGGCGGGGGCTTATTTCCTGGATCACCCTATGACGCCCAGTAATGTTCAAAAAGGCAAATTTATCGTAACGGAAAAGAACCATTGGGCAACGCAGGGCATGCCCGACGAGTTTGAGAGAACCGATGAATTTTACAGTTTCAAAGACATTTCACCAAAAATCAATGTCGTCCTGAAAATCGATGAAAAGAGCTATATAGGCGGTAAAAACCCTGATTTTCACCCCATGGGCTGGTATCAGGAGTTTGATGGCGGCCGCTCATTTTATACGGCGATGGGACATACGGACGAAACATTCTCGGACCCGCTTTTTCTGAACCATCTGTATGCCGGGATCAAGTATACAGCTGGTGGCGACGCCCCAAAGGCAGTAGATTTTTCTAAATCACGACCAGAAGAAAACCGCTTTACGAAGGTGATCCTGGAAGAAAAACTGGACGAGCCTATGGAGCTGAGCGTGCTGGATAAGGACCGGATCCTGTTCATTCAACGTAAGGGCGAAGTGCGGCTCTATAATGTCAAAACGAAAGAATTGAAAAATATTGCCAACATTCCGGTCAGTACAAAGTACAAAAATAAGGAAGGCAAGGAATCGACGGGCGAAGATGGACTTTTAGGTTTAAATAAGGATCCAAACTTCGCTCAGAATCACTGGATCTATCTATACTACTCCATACCGGAAGCACCCAAGAATGTGCTCGCAAGATTTGAAATGAAAGGCGACCAACTCGATCTTGAATCGAAAAAAGTGTTGCTGGAAGTGGAAACGCAACGTGAAGAATGTTGCCATACGGGGGGCTCAATTGCCTGGGACAAAGCGGGTAACCTGTATTTATCCACAGGCGATAACACCAACCCGCACGGCTCGAATGGTTACAGCCCAAGCGATGAACGTGAAGGCAGATCGGCCTGGGATGCGCAAAAATCGTCTGCAAACACCAATGACCTTCGAGGTAAGATCATCCGTATTAAACCGCAGCCGGATGGCACATACTCCATTCCGGAAGGTAATCTGTTTGCAAAAGGAACGCCGCAGACACGCCCGGAAATTTTCACAATGGGTCACAGAAACCCGTTCAGGATCTCAGTAGATCAGAAAACAGGTTACGTATATTGGGGAGAGGTTGGGCCGGATGCCGCCAAGCCGGATTCAAGCAGAGGTCCTGCCGGGCATGATGAAGTAGGGCAGGCGCGGAAGGCCGGGAATTTTGGCTGGCCGCATTTTGTGGGCGATAACAAAGCCTATAATAAGTTTGATTTCGCAGCAAGCAAGTCTTTGGAAAAATGGGACGTTGCTGCACCGACCAATAATTCGCCAAGCAATACTGGCTTAAAAGTCCTTCCACCAGCTCAAAAGGCATTTATTTGGTATCCATATGGCGCTTCAAAAGAGTTTCCGTTAACCGGCAGCGGCGGGAGAAATGCAATGGCAGGACCTGTTTTTTATGCTGATGGGTTTAAAAATGCTCCAAATGCTTTTCCGGCATACTATAATGGCAAACTGCTTACTTATGACTGGATGCGCGGCTGGATAATGTCTGTAACGATGGATAAAGAAGGCAATTTTGCTGCCATGGAGCGGTTTATGCCGAGTTATAAATTCTCAAATCCTATGGACATGGAGTTTGCAGAAAACGGCGATCTATATATGCTGGAATACGGAACAGGCTGGTTTTCAGCGAATGATGATGCTCGTTTGATCCGCATTGAATACAATGGCGGCAATCGCAAACCGCAGATTCAAATGGCTGCCAATAAAATGGGTGGTGCTGCGCCGCTTGCGCTCAAACTGGATGCAAAAGGAACGGTTGACGCGGACAATGATGTGTTAAATTATTCATGGAAAATCACCTCAAAAAATGGTTTTTCGAAACAGATCAATACACCGGATGCAAATTTGACCCTTACTAAACTAGGTGTTTACAAAGCAACTTTAACCGTTAATGATGGCAAAGGGGGCGTGAACACGCAGTCCATGGATATCACGGTCGGAAATGAGCCGCCGGTGTTAAGCCTCGACATGCCGATGGGCAACAAATCCTTTTATGCTGCTAATAAACCTTTCAATTACGATGTAAAAGTTTCCGACAAGGAAGACGGAACATTGGAAAAAGGCATTGATGCAGAACGTGTTGCAGTGAACATTGATTATCTGGCGGAAGGTTTTGATAAAATAGCCATTGCGCAGGGACACCGCTCGGCAGATGCAAGCGCTGCATTTGCTCCGGGTAAAAAACTGATAGAGGCGAGTGACTGCAAGGCTTGTCATAGTGTGGATAAAAAGTCAATTGGTCCTGCTTATCGTGAGGTTTCTGCAAAATATAAGGATGATAAATCGGCTGTTGAGATACTGACCAAAAAAGTCATTGCTGGCGGGGGAGGCGTTTGGGGCGAAACGGCCATGGCAGCGCATCCGCAACTTTCTGCGGCGGATGCATCGGAAATGGTAAAGTACATCCTGAATGTTACCAATGAAAAACCAAAGGAACAATCGATGCCGGCGAAAGGCAGCTATGTGGCCAAAGTGCCGGCTGGCGACAAAGGCAAGGGTGTTTTCATTGTGAGGGCTGCTTATGAGGATAGCGGGGCAAGCGGGTTACCATCGTTGAAATCGGAAAAAACGCTTGTGTTGAAGAACGCAAAAGTAGATATGCACAATTTTGATGTGTATGAGGACATGATGAAGATCTCAAATGGTGGCATGAACCTGGCTATTGCTTCAAAATCAGGTTCCTATGTCGTGCTTAAACAAACGGATCTGAGCGGAGTTTCGGAAGTGCAGTTGCAAGCCCTGGCACCGAAACCTCAGGTCAATGCTGCCGGTGGAAAAGTCGAGGTGCGCCTGGATAGCCCAACCGGCCCGGTAGTAGGAACATCCGAATTCCTTGAACCGACTGAAAAGATGGATTTTAAACCAAATATCCTCAGCATCCCGATCAAACTTTCCGGAAAACCGGATGGCAAATTGCACGATGTATATCTGGTCTTTACGAATCCCAAAGCAGATGGACATTCGCTGATGGTTGTTCTCGGAGCAGAGTTCAAGCTTGCAGAAATCAGTAATTAAGGAAAATAAATAGTCATTCTCTCAATCTCAATTAATCAAAGCAATGAAAAGAACCTGTCTCGCCTTCGTATTTTTAATTTTAGGACTTGCAATCAACGGATTTTCCCAAACTGCGACAACCAACGACCTTTTCCTGGGTAAATGGGAGGTGCTAGTTGTAGGCACTCCCGATGGAGATTCAAAATTGGTGACTGAGCTGACCAGGAAAGATGGCAAGCTAACCGGCGAATTGAAAGATCCGACTGGAAAAAACCCAAATGCTTTGCCGATTTCCAACATTATCGAGGAAGGAAATAAAATGACCATTTTCTTTGAAGCGCAAGGAACGGAAGTGTCTTTGGACTTGTCAAAAGTGGATGATGACCATTTGAAAGGCTCCGTGATGAACGGAATGTTCGATGCTACGGCCGTCAGAGTTAAGGAATAGAATTTGATCTGAAACCAAAGTTAGTCTGCCGGAAATGAGGTGTCATTTAGAACTGCCTGAAGCCTCGTTTCCGGCTTTTTTATTTTCCTTGCATAATAACCTTACCCGGCAGTGTCACGAAGGTCTCATTCCCGGCATTGATCAGAAAGACCTTGTACACGTAAAGTCCTGCCGCGGGATTGGCAGGCAACCAATACCATTCATGGGTGAGTGCTTCTGGTGAAACTATGATATTTCTGTCTTCAACAACAATGCCCCGCTGATTGTAAATGACAGTCCGGATGGCTTTTAGATCAGCGTTTTTTGCAGCTTTAAGCTCGAACCGCAGGTAAGACGATGCGGGATTCGGGCTTACAATAAGTTCGGTAGGCGGGTTTCCATCATCACTGATCTCAAAAATCATCCGGTAGGGCTGCACCATTGCGTTCCCGGCGCGGTCTTTGGCATTGACCAGAATCTCGTAAACCCCTGCTTTCAGATCGGTCGCATAGCTTAGTTGCAGGGATTTAGGATCGTTGGTATTGATTAAGATATCATTATCAGCATATGAGACCTTCTGGAAATCACAATTGTCGTCCTCACAGCGCTTTATAAACATTTCTAACAACGAAGTATCCGGCAAAAGCGACCTGTCGTCCGACAGAA
Source organism: Dyadobacter sp. CY347 (assembly GCF_021502655.1). Classification (GTDB taxonomy): domain Bacteria; phylum Bacteroidota; class Bacteroidia; order Cytophagales; family Spirosomataceae; genus Dyadobacter. The sequence goes on along the minus strand of NZ_JAKFFT010000008.1, from coordinate 231,333 downwards.
ACAATGTCACAATCGGATCAGCTGATATGGTTTCCTTATGCTTTAACAACCTGTCATTGAATTTGACCGTGAGTAATGGCGGCACAATGTCCCTGGTATTTTCCGAGGAGAATGTGGTTTTAGTCTTAACCAAATCCCAGTCAATGTCCAGTTCCGCAATGTTATTCGCCGTGTTCAGCTCATTGATTGAATGATCAGGGTTTACCTCGACCTCGATTTTTTGAATGTCTTTTAAATTGAGAAACGAAACCTGCAATGTGTTTTGAGCAGGAAAGGATTTTATCGTTTGCGTTTTGGTAACATGGCCCTTTTTTCCAGAATAAGTCACTTTAACGGGCACATTTTGTCCATGAATATAGCTGCCGTTATTTGCAATATTGATTTTAACTCTCAAAGAATCAGACGCTTCCAGGGACTGTTCTGCTGATTCTGAATGCAACGAAATACTCCCATCCGGATCGACGGAATAATCAGGCTTGTCGACAGTAACAAGCCGCAACGCAGGATCGCCTTGAAGCACCGACTGATGGATATTGGCAATGCTGTACTCGTCCTCATCCTTGGAAATAATGTCGCTCGCAACCGCCATTTGGATTTTCCCGATCGGCAGATTTACAGTGGCGGGATCTGTGAACATATAATGATATAACCTTTGCAGATATTTCCCGGACGGGCTCACATAACTCTGAAAGGAATTGGCTATAATCGCGATTGCGCCCCGGTTCGGAGCCAGCAGCCAGTCAAGCGACAGGGTAATCCGATCGTTCGATTTAGGTGTTTTGGGGTTTTGATTTGACCTGCCGGTGAATATATTTCCTACCCCGCACCCGTTGAAATACATCATCGGATACTTATGCAGATTGTTATAGTTGCGGGGAGCATCGGTAATGTAGCCGAAATCTAAGTCCGTAATATACGACGACCCGTGACCGAAAAAAGTAATCAACCCGGCGCCTGCATTCACATCTGCCGTAATGTTCACAGGCTCAGGCTCAGACATTGCCTTTTGTTTGACATAATGTTTCACTTTGCCGCCCAGCTGGCCGTTCTGAATATCAGGTTCCAATATGCTCAGAAGTCCTTTTAATTGTGTGATCTCACCTACGGTTTTGCCGCCATTGAGATGCAGGACATTCTTTCGCCAGGCTAAATCCGTGCTGTTACTTTCATACTGCTTTACTTTTTCGAGATAGTCGGTAACGTGCTGTGGGATAAATGCTGACAACCGGCCGACAGGCATTGCCGGAACTTCCCTGGGCGCTCCCGCCAGCCCTTCTACCAGTAGCACATCGGAACCAGGATAGCCAATTGTCGGCACTTCACCGGGAAGTTCACGTTTCATTTTCTCATTGTGTGTGATCGATTGTCCAATCAGGAATAAATACTTTTCCTTACCGCCCTCAGTAAGCATATACGACATGAACTTTCTGATAGCGACAGGGCTGGGCTCGCCGGAATTGAATTGATTATACACCTCCTGAGTGGTCATTACCAAAGGTTTGAAACCACCTCCCGCCTGGGATGCGCGGTAATCTGCATACTGGCTTGCACTTGCCAGTAAAGTGTCGGTTGTAATGATGATATAATTCGCTTCTTTCGGGGATAATGGCTTGAAATGGACAGGCTTTATTTTCGCTGGCTCAACAGGAATAACCTCCTTTGAAGCAAGTAAGAGCTGGTTTTTGCCAACTTGTCGCGGCACCATGAAGTGCTCATTTTTCCCTTTTATAATGATGGGTTTGTCCGGGTCAGAAATATCCAGGAACATATAGTCGGCCGAAGCCCCTTTAACATTAACCCTGCTCCAAGGATCTGATGTAGGAATAAGCCTGAATTCCTTGCTCGCCTGCTTATCGATTTGCAGCAGTTGCGGGAAGTCTACGGAGAAATAAGTGAGAGAAAACCGGTCTAATAGATCTGCTTTGGGTGTTTTTAGCGAAATCATTCCTTTTTGATCGGCATCCGTATCTTCGGGTTTTAGTTCAAAAGAGCATGTTGCCGGATTAAAGCGCGAAATAGCCAGGACTTTTACCAAACGCAGCGATTTTGAATTTTTACCTACATAAATCTCAACCTGATGCTCCTTGTTGCTTCTTCCGTGAATGAGCAGCTCAACAGTTGGTTTTTGCGCGTTATTGGCCAGGTTTTTCAGTTCAAAATTCCCTATTATTGACCCGGCCCCATCCTTATCTTGAATTCGGCTGGTCCGGCTGGCGCCATTTACAAAAAAACTGTTCAGGAACGGCGGAGCACTCACATACTCCATCGTGCTCAAAGTATAATCATCCTGATAAACCTTCGTTATTTTTTCCCTATGAAAAGGCAATGCAGGAATATTTTCATCCGCCGGTTTGTCTACCGATTTTGCCCTGTCCCCCGGCATATCCCCGACCGTCAAAAAATATGCGCCCTCATCCGAGTACATACTGAAATAGGGGTTGATCCGTGAATTCATAGGCCTATACAACAGCGAATCGCTTGCACCATCATTCGGCAATGCGTAAACCAAAATTTCTTTATTGGTAATGCTTATAACGGACACTTGCTTTCCGCGCCTCGAGAGCTGCAATTTATCAGGAGAACCGGTTGGGAAATCTTTGGGCAGCGAGGCAAATGCTATCTTATGAATGCCTTTTTTCGATATTCCAATCTTTACATAAGGCTTTTGGTAACTGATCCAAGTATGCGCATACGGCGCACCCCATTGCGCACTGGCGGTGTGCTGCACCAGAAAAGCGACAATGAGTAACATTGTTTTGACCAAAGTCCGAGTATTGCAATGCATATATGGTTCGTAAATGCGCGGGACCGTTTACCCATGCATTACGCAAGAAAAAGCACGCAATCCACAAATCACCTTTACATTGAGCCACCGTCCGGCATCAGTTATCCTGAGGTAAATATGCTTGCTAAAATAACATTCACTCGGTTCTCAAAGCAAAACTGGGTTTAACCAGGCGGATTTAATGGCCTGGGAGCTCCCCTTAGCACCCCATGCCAATGCATACAAAACCGAAAAAGCCCGGTCCTAAGACCAGGCTTTATGTCGGGATGACAAGATTCGAACCGCGCCTCGCCGGCCGCGCCGCGTAGGCTTGCGATCCCTAGCACCCCAGGCTAGTGCGCTAAAACCGAAAAAGCCCGGTCAAATGACCAGGCTTTTGTCGGGATGACAAGATTCGAACTTGCGACCCCTAGCACCCCATGCTAGTGCGCTACCGGGCTGCGCTACATCCCGAAATTATTGCTGAATGATTCAGCTCCCGAACTCTTTGGGGTTGCAAATCTAGGAATTTTTGGAATACTGCCTATTCCAATTTGAAAAAAATTGAGACAGGCAGTATTTTCTAATGCTAGATCGTTTCGTTTTGCCAATTCGGGTTCACAACTTCCTGCTTGCCCTTTCTGAACCACTTATCCCGCACACGCTCGTTAACATAATACATGCACGGAACCATGATCAATGTAAGTATCGTCGAGAATGTTAATCCGAAAATGATGGTCCAGGCGAGAATGTTCCAGAAAATGGAGCTCGGTCCACCCACGATCAAATGTGGTTCCAGGTTTCTGAAAAGACCTACAAAGTCAACCGTTATACCCAACGCCAACGGCACAAGACCTAACACAGCGGCCGAGGCTGTCAGTAATACGGGTGTTAACCTGATCGCACCGCCTTCGATAATGGCTTCCCGCATGGGGTAACCGCGACCACGGAGCTCTTCGATAAATTCAATAAGCAGGATCCCGTTTTTCACCACAATCCCGGCCAGTGCAATAATCCCTACACCGGACATAATGATGGAGAAATCCTTATTGAAAATAATAAAGCCCAGCAATACACCGATCAGCGACAACAGGATTGTAAAGAAGATAATGAATGGCTTCACAACCGAGTTGAACTGCGTCGCCAGGATTAGATAAATCAGCAGGATCGCCGCGCCGAATGCGGTTCCAAGGAAGGCCATTGATTCGTTTTGCTCTTCCTGCTCGCCGCCCATTTTGATAATATAACCATTCGGAACTTCCATATCCTGGATCAATGCCTGTATCTGTGCCACGATTTCATTGGCATTATAGCCCGGTAAAACGTCCGAGCCTAATGTTACGATCCGGCTTTGATCCTGACGGTTGATCTGGCTGAATGTTGTTGAATAATGAATGTTAGCAACCGAAGTGATCGGAACCTGGCGTAAAGCCCCGCCCATATTCATATCGCGGTAAACCACATTCAGGCTCAAAAGCTTCTCAATTTGCTCACGGTCATCTTTTTCCAACCGAACCATGATCGGATACTCGTCCTTATCATCCCTGAATTTGGAAACTTCCAGACCAAAAAGAGCGGTGCGGACGGCAAGTGCGATTTGTTGAGAGCTAATCCCCTCACGCTGTGCTTTTTCACGGTCAATGTCGATGACGATCTCCGGTTTGTTTGTTACCAGATCCGAACGAAGCTGGTCAATTCCTTCAATGCCCGATTGCTGCACTTTTTGCAAAACACTCTTTTCAAGTTTTTGCAGCACTTCAAAATCATCCCCGGAAATTTCAATCGAAATGGGTTTACCAGTCGGCGGTCCGACAGCTTCGCGTTCTACCGAAATTTCTGCTCCCGGAATGCCTTTTACAGCTTCGCGGATTTTGCGCAAAATGGCTTCTGACGAGCGTCCGCCGCGTTCTGTTCCGTAAACAAATGCAACAGTAACCTTGGATTTGTGCGGCGTTGCAGCACGGTCTGGGTTAAAAGGGTCACCGGCGTTTTTACCAACGTTGGCAATCACGGAGTTCACCATATCCATCGCTTTTTCTTTTTCCAAAACATCAAAAACCTTTTTCTCGATGATCTTGGTCACAGAATCGGTCACGCGCGCATCCGTTCCGATCGGCATTTTGTTATACACATACACATAATCAGGATCACCGCTCGGGAAGAAAAGCACTTTGGGTTGCACAATGCCGGTTAAGACAAATGTGAAGATCAACAGCCCGAATACAATCGCGATGGCAACAACCGGTCTCCAACCGCGTAACAGCCAATCGATCAGCTTGCGGTAATTGTTTTTCAAAGCGGGTAACAAACGGTCCTGGAATGGAACAAGGATTCTTGGTGTCAGAATATAATGGTTAAAAATCCAGAGAATCAGGATGAATACGAAGAAGTTACCAACGCCCCTGTCAATGAAATAACCGATCAGAGCTGCTACAACCAGGATGATCAAAGGCCGGCGGATGGCTTTAAAACTCGTGTCGTGTGCTTCTTTCTCATCATCGTGACGGCCCATGAACGACACGGCAAAAACCGGGTTCATGACATAAGCCACAAAAAGCGATGCCCCCAGTGTGATAATGAGCGTCAGCGGCATAAACTTCATAAATTCCCCGACTATACCCGTCCAGAAAAGCAGCGGAAAGAATGGTGCAATGGTCGTTAATGTTCCGGAAAGCACGGGGATAAATACTTCACCCGCCGCAGCCTTTACCGCCTGTTGGATCGTCCAGTCTTTATGGTTGTTGAAAAGCCTGTGCGTGTTTTCAATTACCACAATCGCGTCATCCACCACAAGACCTATACCTAGAAGGAAGGCGAAAAGAACGATGGTGTTCAATGTGAATTCTGTTCCTACCAATGGCCCGATAATGGGCATCATTACAAATGCGACCAATGCAGAAAGCGGCACGGAAAGTCCTACGAAAATCGCGTCACGAACGCCCATGAAGAACATAAGCACCATTACCACGAAGATAAAACCAAGAACAACGGTGTTGATAAGGTCATGCAAATCGGCCCTTGTCTGGATAGACTGGTCGGCGGTGATCTTCACATCCAGACCCGGAGGAAAACGGTCTTCCTTAAACTCGGCTATTACATTCTCAATCTTATCGGCAGCGTCCACAAGGTTTTCACCTGAACGTTTGATAACATTCAGTGTGATTACCGTTTTGTTGGCCAAACGCGCAAAATCCTGTTGTTCTTCAAAGTTATCAGACACTTCGGCCACATCGCCCAGCCGCACCGTGGCGCCTGTTGCAGTACGGATCCGAATGTTTGCCATATCAGCAACATTGGTATACTCACCTTTTACACGAAGCGTCCTGCGCACACCCTGCACATTCAGTTCACCACCCGAAACGTTGATGTTTTCACTCTGGATAGCCGTTTGAACATCGAAGAATGTCAGACCGGATGATTTCATGCGGTCCAGGTTCACATTGATCTGGATTTCGCGGTTTAATGCACCCAAAATATCCACACGTGTAATTTCCGGCAATGCTTCAATTCCATCCTGCAAGTCTTCCGCGTATTGCTTCAACTGTTTCAGGGAGAAGTTACCCGCAATGTTCACGTTCATGATCGGGAACTCCGAGAAGTTCACATCCTGGGCAGTGGGCCCTGAATCCAGGTTTTGCGGCAAGTCCGTTTTAGCCTTGTCAATCGCATCCCGGACTCGCTGGAGTGCAACTTCCACAGCCACATCCGGCGTAAATTCTACCAGGATTACGGAAACGTCCTGTAATGCATTGGATTTGATCTTCTTAACACCATTTAGCGATTTGAGCTGCTTTTCAATGGGTTTATTAATCGTGTTTTCAATATCCGCAGGCGCTGTCCCGAAGTAAATCGTGTTTATATAGATCTGCGGGATCTTAATATCAGGAAACTGCTCTTTGGGCAGGTTATTATAGACCATAAACCCGGCAAGCGTAATGATGAACGTAAAGATGTAAATCGTCGTCCGATTCTCTACGCACCAGTTGGTGAAGCCTAAGGTTTTATATTCTTCGAATTTCATAAATAGCTAATGTTGAATGAGATGAATAGCCTTAATAGCTTATCGGCTGGCCGTCGGAAACTTCCTGGTAACCCAATGTGATCAGCTGGTCGCCTGCTGTAAGACCGGAAAGGATTTCAACTTTTCCGTTGTAGCTCAAACCGGTTTTCACTTCCTTGGCCTTAGCAATTTTCTTGTTGCCTTCCGTTACAGCCACATATACAACATTCCCTTTTTCTGTGCTCTGAACATAATTCTGATCGATCGCCAGTGCATTTTTGCTGATCGCGTCATTGATCTGCACCTGTGCCATCATATTAGGCTTAATGTCTTTGCTAGTAGGAAGGTTTGCTTCAATTGTAAATGTCCGCGACAAAGGGTCCACCGCAGTGCTTACGAATGTGATCTTCGCTTTATATTCTTTTTTGAGATCAGGAAATTTGATAATCACTTCATCGCCTCTCTTCACGCTGGCAGCATAAGTATCAGACACTTTTGCAGTCACTTTCAGATTGCTCAGGTTAACAATGCGAACGACGCCTACTCCCGGAGAAGCCATTTCTCCCACCTTCACATTCACCATATCCACCACTCCGGACATCGGCGAAACAATGTTTGTCTGGGATAATTGCGCATTCAGGGTGCTCAGCTTTCTTTCCAAAGCCTCTTTGTTGTTCTTCGCCTGCAGAAACTGCACTTCGGTCCCGATCTTCTGGTCCCAAAGGTTTTTTTGCTTTTCGTAAATGGTGTTGGCCAGCGACATTTGCGTTTTCAATTCCTCAATGGACTCGGTAAGAATGCTGTTATCGATCTTTCCGATCACAGATCCAGCCTTTACATTATCGCCTTCACGCACATTCATCGCCACGATCACGCCGGCTGATTTTGGCGTTACCATCACATTGTTTTTCGCATCCACTGTGCCTTGCAATTCTACATAATGACGGAATGTTTCGGCATTTAATGTATCAATGCTTACCGGCTTTACTTTTGCCTCGGCAGCTTTGTTAGGATCCATTTTCGTGATCTCGATTTCAAGAGCCTTGATCTTTTTCTCTGTCTCAGAACGCTCCGATTTCAGCTTGGCCAGTTCTTCTTTTTTACCTGCAAGGCCTTCTTTTTTTTCTCCCCCGCCGCATGCTGAAAGCAGGACGGTCATGGCTGTAATAATTAAAATATGTCTTTTCATGATATAGGTAAATAGCAGTTTCAAATTTTGTTTTTGTGTTAATGTGATGCTTATTTTTCGGTATAAAGTTCTCCTTTGGCCCTGCTCAGGTCCACTTTGGCGATCATCAGGTCGTAAAGCGCTGTAAAATAGTTTGTCTGCGCTTCTTTAAGAGAAGATTCCGCATTGATTACCTCGATGTTTGAGCCAACGCCTTCTTTGTATTTGATCTTCGAAACACGAACGATCTCTTCCGCGAGCGTCAGGTTACGCTTCTGCGTTTCCAGCGTGGCAAATGCATTCTTAATGTTAATGCTCGCCTGGTTATTTTCAAGATCGATCGACTGTTTCAGCAATGTCTGGTTATTTTTAACCTTCTCGATCGCGATCTTTTTCTGGTTAATCTGGTATCTTTTGGTAAAACCGTCGAAAATCGGAATGTTCAGGTTAACGGTTAAGACCATGTTGTTATACCAATTGTCGGTAAACAACTGTGAAAATTTATCATAACCAGCATTGTATCCATATCCCAACGAAGCCGACAAGCTGGGCAGATAGCCACTCCGCACATTGCGCAGATCCAGGCCAGCCAATTTTTCCTGGGTGTTCAACAAAGAATACTCAATTCGGTTTTCGTAGTTAAGGTCGTTACTAACCAAAGATGCCCTGAGCGAATCGACATTCACTGCGTTGATGTCGTCCGTAAGCTTAATCGGCTCATTAGCAGGCATTGCCATCTGAAATTTCAGCAAAGCATAACTAAGTTCAATGAGATTCTGCACTTTTTGACGTTCCGTTTGCAGGTTATTGATCTGAACTTCGATCCTGTTTACATCCAGAAGTTCTACAAAGCCACTTTCATTCATGATTTTCGTTTCGCGCATGAGCGAATCCACACGGGAAATGTTGAGGTCAAGCAACTTTGCGCGTTCTTCGGCTACTTGTGCTGAGTAATAGGCTTTTGTAACAGCCTCAGCAACAGATATTTTTGATGATGTAGTCGATTTTTGCGACAATTCGCGATAGGTTGCCGCCGCCTTTAAACCGATAAAATAAGAACCGCTGAAAATGAGCTGGTTCAAATTCGCGGACGCCGAACCTTGCCAGGGAATCCCGAATTCCACCGCAGCAGGCGGCGCATCCGCAGGAGCTGTTTGGTCAAAAGCATTGGCGGGAAGGAAAAACCTTGGGATAATGATGTTATTGGTTACCGAAACGGCTGCGCTTAGCTGTGGTAAACCAGCCGCCCTGACTTCTCCAATGCGTGCCTCGGCTGAAAGTGCATCCAGTTGCGCATTTTTAATATTCAAATTGTGTTTGACCGCATAATCCACGGCCTGTTCTAGGGAAAAATTCCCATCCTGCGCGTGAAGCGGGCCGAAGCTGAGTAAAATTGCCAGCAGCATCAGGCTGCGGCGTATGATTTGTTCATTTTTCATGGGTATTGATTTCAATTGCTGATCTGTCTTTTATGGTGTTGTAATATTCAAATCCTTTCTCCGATAAGACGCCCCGCAAAAAGTGGAGCAGGAATTGCATTTGGGTATGCATCATGTTAAATTTTTTCTGCGGAAAAATAGTCGGGTCAAAAGCCATCACGATCTGTTCTATCCGCAGCAGCGAGAGCACATCTACATCTATATCAGGCCGGTAAAGTCCTTGCTCAATGCCTATGATCAGATTTTCACGGATGCTTTTGAGCAAAAATTCATGTTTATAAGTTTCAAATTGCTCCCAGGCGGTTGGATAGTATTTTTTCAGGTCGTATAGCAAAGCCGGGTTCATTTCAGAAAGCGTGTTCTGCATTTGCGTCGACGAGTACATCATTTGCTCAATCGGATTGGTTGCTTTCTCTTCCAGCTTCTCCATTTCACACTTCTGGTCCATAATCTCTTTCTGGATTACCAATGCTAAAATGGCTTCCTTATCCGAATAATGCTGGTAAATGGTCCGCTTCGAAATCCCCAGATCTTTGGCAATATCATCCATGGTAACGCTCTTGATCCCGTAGCGCCAGAACAGATTTAGGGCTGATTTTATAATTCGCTCTTTCACGGGAGCAAATTTGAAATATTCGGCTGAAATAAACTAAGAAAACTTTCAAAATGTTTAAAGTTTTCTGTTGCCAGGTAAGCGCTGATGCTCAGAGCGTAGCGACACAGATTTCAAATGGTGCCTGACAGCATAATTCAGAAATTACGCGCCTGTCTTTGCGGTTCGGGAAGTATAGATTTTTCGAAAATTGCATGGCTGATGGTTTGATTTGATGAAAGTCAAGAAAACTAACGCGCCAAAAGTAGGCTGGTAGGGGCAATGCGAACAATCGAAAATTTATTAAACGGATTATTTAAGGTATGAACTTGGCAAATCGGGAGATAAATTGCGTTGGTAAGGGAATGATTTAGATGTAATCGATGTTTGGAAATGACACATATTCTGACCAATTTTCGGGTCTTTTGTCTTAGTTATTAACTTCCAATTCACTAATTGCTATCGCGACAAACAAATCAATGAAAAGCTACATTGACCTGATTCAGCAGACGTTCGAGTTTCCTACTATGGAGTTCAACGTCGATAATAACGAATTGCTGTTCAACAATGTACCACTGATGGATATCATCAAAGAACATGGTACGCCGTTAAAAATCAACTATCTGCCGAAGATCGGGGAGCACATCGAAAACGCCAATATGTTTTTTCGCAATGCTTTCAAAAGACATAATTACAAAGGAAGCTACACTTATTGTTACTGCACGAAGTCTTCACATTTCAGCTTTGTGCTGGAAGAGGCTTTGAAGCATAATATACATCTTGAAACTTCTTCGTCTTTTGATATACCCATTATCCGCGAACTGTACCGCAGGGGCAAGGTAACCAAAAACACCTTTATTCTGGCAAACGGTTACAAGCTGCCGCGTTACACGCAGTATCTCAGCGAGTTGATCAATGAAGGATTTAATGTTATTCCTATCCTGGATAACCTTAAAGAGATCGAATCTTACGAACAGCAGGTGACAGCGGATACGGTCAATTTCGGGATGCGTATTGCAACGGATGAAGAGCCGAACTTTGCCTTTTATACGTCTCGTCTGGGAATCCGGTATAATGATGTGCAGCAGCTTTATAAGGAAAAGATTGAGTCTAATCCGAAGTTTAAGCTGAAAATGCTGCATTTCTTCATTAATACGGGGATTAAGGACAGTGCTTATTATTGGAGCGAGCTTACGAGGTTTATGTTCAAATACTGCGAAATGCAGAAAATTTGTCCTGAACTGGATTCCATCGATATCGGTGGCGGGTTACCAATCCAGACTTCTTTGCAGGCCGGATACGATTACCAGCAAATGATCGATGAGATCATTGAGAACATTCAGTGGATCTGTAACAAGAACAATGTTCCTGTTCCGCATATTTTCACGGAATTCGGAAGTTATACGGTTGGAGAGAGCGGCGCTGTTATTTACGAGATCATTGACAAAAAGCTTCAAAACGACAAAGAGCTTTGGTATATGATCAATGGCTCGTTCATTACGCAGCTGCCGGATTCATGGGGCATGAACCAGAAATACATCATGCTGCCGATCAATAACTGGGATAGTCCTTATCAAAAGGTCAATTTGGGAGGATTAACGTGCGATTCACAGGATTTTTATAACAGCGAAATGCACAGCGCCGATTTGTATATGCCGATTTTTGAAGAAGATTCGGAGAAACAATACATTGGATTCTTCCACACGGGCGCTTACCAGGAATCTTTGGGTGGTTACGGCGGCATTCAGCATTGCCTTATTCCTGCGCCGAAACACGTTTTGGTCGATAAAGATGAAGATGGCAAGATCGTAACGCGTGTTTTTGCAGAAGAGCAGAACAGCGATTCCATGCTTAAAATCTTAGGCTTCAAAGAAGAGTCGTTCGTTGTTCCTGAAAAGAATGTTGGAACAGAAATGGAACCGATCGAAGAAGAGGATGAATTGGTCGAAACATTAGCAGAAACAAAAATCTGACCATTGATATAAAGTTCTTTGAATGAGTTCGTTATTAGTCAAACTAAAACACTCATTCAAAGAATTATTTTTTATATTTTTGCGGTGACAAATTTTACACAAACAGGAAAATGAAAAAGACATTACTTCTCCTTGCGATTTGCGGCTCACTGGCATTTGCATCTTGCACCAAACATGCTTGCCCTGCTTACGGTTCTACGCAAAAAGCAACGCAACCAGCGCAGGCTGAAAGAGTCTAAATTTTACCTTCCAGGATTATTTTAGCTGCCTCGAACAAACTGACCGCAGCAAAATCACCTGTTGACGCTTCATTTTCTGGAACAATCTGAATTGTTTTCGCCCCCGCATTTCGTCCTGCCTCCATATCCCTGTCCCGGTCGCCGATCATCCAGGACTGCTCAACATCTATATTATATTTCGCAATCGCCTTTTCAAGCATGAGCGAACCAGGTTTCCTGGAAAGCGAAACGCCTGAAACATTCGGATGATAAGGTGAGAAATAAAGATCGTCCAATGCATTGCCGGATGCCTGCTGCATAGCTTCGTGAATGGCATAAACATTGTCAGCATTATAAAGTCCCTTCGCAATGCCAGCCTGATTTGTAATTACAACCAGCAGATAACCAGCCTTTTTCAAAGCTTGAAGTGCTTCCACAACGCCTTCGGGAATCACCAGTTTTTCCAACTCATACAAATAATCCGGGCAATCCTCATTCAGCACTCCGTCACGGTCGAGGAAGATGCATTTTGTTTTGGGTAGAGACATAAAAAGGAATTGCTAGGAAGAAAATTCTTTAACGGATTCGATGAAACAGCGCACTTTATCAGGATCAGTGTCCGGATAAACGCCGTGACCCAGATTGGCGATATAACGCTGTGTGCCAAATTGTTGCACCATATTCTTCACCTCTTTCCGGATCTGATCATAGGAAGCATACAGCACGCAGGGATCAAGATTCCCTTGAAGCGTTTTATTAGGGATCAGTTCTCGTGATTCCGCAATGTCCATATTCCAATCTAAGCCCACAACCGAGCAACTAAGCTCGCTAATGGCTTTCCGCGCGAAGAATGCGCCTTTGGCAAACACGGTCACCGGAACTTCATCAATAGCGTCGCAGATCTGCTTAATGTAAGGTAAAGAAAATGTGTTGTATTGTTCCGGCGACAAGATTCCGGCCCAGGAATCAAAGATTTGAACCAGATTAGCACCCGCCACAACTTGCGCTTTCAGGTAAGCAATCGTGCTATCCGTTATTTTTTGAAGCAATAAATGCGAGAATTCAGGATCGGCATAAAGATGTTTTTTGGCGACTGAAAATGTCTTAGAACCCTTGCCTTCCGTCATGTAACAGAAAATCGTAAAAGGCGCCCCGGCAAAACCGATTAGCGGAACACGTCCGTATAAGCCGTCTTTTGTCAGCTTAATAGCATCCAGCACATATTTCAAATCCGTTTCCGGCTCCGCAATGTGCAGTTTGTCAAGATCTTGAATTGTATGAACTGTTGCAGGAAAAATCGGCCCGCTTTTCTCCACCATTTCATAAGGCAATCCCATTGCTTCGGGAATCACCAGAATGTCAGAAAATATAATCGCCGCATCAACACCCAACAAATCAACTGGTTGCAATGTAACCTCGGCAGCCATTTCCGGCGTTGTAGCCAACTTGATAAAACTTCCGGCCTTCTCACGAACGGCCCTATATTCAGCCAAAATCCGGCCAGCCTGCCGCATCATCCAAACAGGCGTGCGTTCCGTTTTCTCCCCACGCGCCGCCCGAAGCAAAAGATCATTTTTCAATTCCATGCGGCAAAGTTAGGGAGAAAGAAGTAAGGTCACACCTTCGTTGGACAAGAAAAGTGCATTGGTTACAAACGCTCAAAAGCGCTACTTCTCGAAGTGCAGCGAAATGCAAACGGTCGCTGCTCCTTGCAGAGCTTTTTTATCTCCTGCCAGCGCCTGATGATTTGTTCAACCATTTCCCAATATTGATATCCGTTCTTTGATGGCGGACTTAGGAAACAAACGCCCACTTTATGTTCTTCAAAAAGGCGTCGTTGACTTTTAGTTCTATGGATGTTTAGATCTTGGGTAATTACCACGGCTCTTTCAGTACCAATTTTTGGCAACCAATCTTCATCCAGAGCGCCTTTTCCAAAAACGCTTATTATCGACACAACTTCAAAGTTATATCCTAGTGGTTTCTCTAAAATGTCTAATCCTGCGGCGATATGTGGGGAAATGTTTTCGTCAATGTAAATTCTCGTCATGCCGCGTGCTGGTGATAGAAAATGGCATCATTCACCTGTGCTTTCGTTAAGTCATAAAGTCTTTGAATTACTTCAACGGACTCGCCGCCGCGGAATAGATTAAATACACTCTCGGAAAGAATATTTGTATTGCCTATTACTGGCTGGCCAAACTGCCTTTTAGGATCAATGACAATACTGTGATCTTTTCCCAATGGGAAGAACCGTTCAGCAAGGTCGTTTTTGTTAAAATCTATTTTCCTGCAAAATGGCTCGAATATTTCTTTGATAGTTATTTGTAAAGTCTCGTCAGCCCGAATTATTTCTCCCACTTTGCCTGAAAACAAAACATGGCGGCCATCCGTGAGAATGTTGGATTTTGCAAATGGATATTTTGTTTCGAATGTTTCACCAAGCACTTTATGAGCCTTAATGATTTTTTGAGTAGTTACCCCTTCTTGCCTGAGCTGGTAAAAAGCGAAGAATTCAATTAATGTATAGAAGTTGGTTACAAGCTCGTTCCCGAAACCGTCTGAAAATCCCGGTTGATCGTCTGTTGAAAACTGGTTGTTCCAATAGTCTTTAAGCCATCTCCTGACTTTTGACTTGGGGAGGTGTAATATAGCTGCAATGTCAGGAACTGTATAAAGTCCTGTTCCTAGCCCAAAGGTTGTTTGCGTTTCGTCGTTCATTTTATTATATAGTGTGAAAATTGGTTTAAGCAAGTTCAAACTTAAACCAATTTTAAGAAAAACCATGACCTACAAACCCAGATTTTCTAAATGAGAATCAAAACCTAAAATTCACCCCAACCAGAAAATTCCTGCCTGCCTGCGGGAAGTAGAAATTCTCCTGTGTTAATGCACCGCCCGCGAAATATCCGTAGGTATAACCGTTGGATTCGTATTTTTCTTCGAGCACATTATTTACCAATAAATTAAAGGAAATCTCACGTGCCCAGATTGGTCTGATCGTCCAGGAGAGGCGGACGTCGTTGGTAAAATAGGCGTCCAGTTTGCGGGTTTCGGAAGAAGTGTTGTCCAGATATTGCTTACTTACATATTTGCTCAGCAATGCCAATTCGAGGTCCTTTCTGATTATGTAGGTCAGCTGGCTTCCGGCGATGGCATTGGGAGAGAAGGAAATGTCTGATTTCCCATGATTGATCGTGTTATAGTCGCCGGTGTCATAATTGATGACATATTCGGTGAAATCATTGATCTTGTTCTGGCTGAATGTGGCGTTTACATTCCATTTTAAAGATTTGCTCAGCGCAATTGCGCCTTCAAGCTCAATTCCTGTGCGGTAACTTTTTGGAACATTGACGCGAACTGAGTTGCCGACATCATTGATCTGGCCTGTTAAAACAAGTTGGTTTTTGTAAGCCATCAAGTAATAATTGGCCGAGAAACCAAATATGCCGCGTTGCGTTTTGAAGCCAGCTTCCACATTTTGTAATTGCTCGCTTTTTGGAAACAAACCAGCCGTTGAGGAAGTGAAATCATCGCGGTTTGGCTCGCGATTTCCTACGCTATAAGATGCATAAACCGAGCTTTGATCCGCCAGTTGATAGGTCAACCCTGCTTTTGGATTAAAGAATGAATAAGATTCGTCCGTTGCCAATGCAATCTGATCGTTGTCCGTTCCTTGAATGTTGTGACTTACATTTCGGAATTGCAAATCTGCGAATGCATTTAGCTTGGGCGTGAGTTGGTAATAAACTTTTCCGTAAATGTTAAAATCCTTCTTAATGCCTTTACTGTAATAATATTGATGGTCGTTTTCAATGTTCCCAGCGTTGCGTGCCCAGATGATGCGGCCATAATGATCGCCGTCATAGTAATTATAGCCGCCGCCGAAGCTCGCAGTCAGCTTTTTGAAACTGTTGTATTCCAATGAAAATGTGGAGCCGTAAAAATAATTATCCAGCCAGCGGCGACGGATCAGATCCGTGCTCGTAAGCGTATCCTGGCCCACTACGACATTGGGCAAATTGTAATTGCTATAATCATCACCCACCCGCGATTGCTCATAATATCCTAATCCTCGAACAAGAAATGCATTGAGGTTAAAAATCCATTTATCGCTTAAATTGTGCGACGAAACGATCTGGTAATGATCTTGGCGGTAATTATCAATTTCGTTTTTGTAAGTGTAAGAATTGTAAGTCCGGTCATCAGAGTCCAGCAAGTTCTGCGCATCTTTTTCTCCCAAACCATTGCGGTCAATGTAACTCAAAATCCCTTCGCGATCGCCACGCAATTTCGCTTCCGGCACGCCATTCCACGATTGGTAAGTCCGCTCATTTCCGGAAAACACATTTACCCGCACAAAACTCTTTTTACCAAAATAGCCTCCCGACAAATAATAAGAATGCAATTCCGAAGAAGCCCGATCCACATAACCATCCGACGAAACGCGCGACAGCCGTGCATCAAATGTAAACTTTTCCTTAATCAGCCCGGAACCGACTTTCAATGTGTTTTTGAATGTGTTGAACGACCCGTAAGAGTTGTTCAATTCCGCATAAGCTTCCTCGCGGAATGCATTGGTATTAATGTTAACCGACGCTCCGAAAGCCCCTGCGCCATTCGTCGAAGTCCCGACGCCGCGTTGAATCTGAATGCTGCTGACGGAGGAAGCAAAATCCGGCATATTCACCCAAAACACGCCCTGGCTTTCCGCATCGTTATAGGGAATCCCATTGACAGTCACATTAATCCGCGTTGCATCCGAGCCCCGTATGCGTATGCCCGAGTAACCTATGCCCGCACCAGCATCACTCGTACTCACGAGTGATGGTGTGAAGTTGAGGAGAACGGGCAAATCTTGTCCAAGGTTTTGTTTATCAATGGCTTCCGCTGTGACCGTGCTATATGCCATGGCGGATTTGTCATTGGCGCGTGTTGCGTTGATAATCACTTCATCGGCTTGGAATGTGCTTTTGCTAAGCTTAATTTCCAGCTGGTTATCATTGGTTAAGGGCAGCTTTTGGGTTTGATAACCAATGTATGAGACTTCTAATGCTCCAATGTTTTCGGAAATGTTGCGCAGACTGAAATTCCCTGCACCGTCGGTTTGTGTGCCGCGGATGTCGCTGGCTTTAATGGTTGCGCCGGGCAGTGGTTTTCCGTCTTCCGCATCGGTAACACGGCCGGAAATGGATCGTTGTGCGAATGCAGAACGGAAGGATAATGTGCTGATTATGAATATAAACAGATAGGTAGTAACGTTTCGCATTGCGATTTTTTGGTTACAACAGGCAGGGGCCACCTATCAAATGGTTGCTTTTCTCTCCCTACGCCGGCATTACCCGGATCAGGTCATATGGGTTTGATCTCAGCCCGTTCGGTAGGGCACCCCTTGAGATTATACTGCAAAGCTACGCCGGAACAGCGGATGATTCAAGCTTTGTTAATTTATTGTTGTCTTTCAAACCACTTTTCCGGGTTCAGACTTGTATGAAGCACAGCCGTTATCAAAATTGTCCTATCAACCTCATTTACCACAAAGTGAATCATGAATGGAAATACATCAACAATCGCCGTGTGAACGGAGTGATAACGAACCGGATAAAGCTGCGGATTCTCGGAAATTTGTTTAACCTTACTTCTGATAAATTTAATAAATCGCTTTCCTAAATCTGGCTGCTGCTCGTTATACCAAATTGCAGCTTCCTGAATGTCATGCTTAGCCAATGGTAGGATTGAAACTTTATACATTAAAGATCTTTTTCAATTTCATCTAGTGCTGTGTCAAAATCTTGTGCTTGCTCAGGATTTTTTTTGAAGCTTGCTAATCGATCCAAAACTACATCCTTGTGCCATTGTGGAATGTTGTCCGTTTCTTCCTGTTCAATTTCTGCATATTTGGATTTCAGTGCATTCCATTCTGTGATGGGAATGTAAACACCGGTTGTAATTCCCTGGCTGTCTGAAATATATTGGAGCTTCATAATCTTCGTATTTAAATTCAGAAACATTTGACTTGAAAGTCGATCCCGCCTTTTACAAAGATAAACATTCGTCTTCTTTTCCTTATTTTTACATAACATATAAAATCAACCTGACTTACACATAAATCAATAATGGCAAGCTATACAGACACGATTGAAATGAATGCTTCCCAGCAGGCTATGGAGCTGGAATATCGCTACGGAGCGCATAATTATAAGCCGATGCCGGTTGTTTTGGAACGCGGGCTGGGGGTGCATGTCTGGGATGTGGAGGGGAAACAGTATCTGGATTTTTTGTCTGCTTATAGTGCTGTTAGTCAGGGGCATTGTCATCCGAAGATTGTGGATGCTTTGGTTGCGCAGGCGCAGAAGTTAACATTGACTTCGCGGGCATTTTATAATGATAAGCTGGGGGAATGTGAGCAGTTTCTTTGCGAGTATTTTGGTTTTGATAAAGTGCTGATGATGAATTCCGGCGTGGAAGGCGGGGAAACTGCTTTGAAACTGACACGGAAGTGGGCATATAAAGTGAAGGGGATTGAGCCGAATAAAGCGAAAACGGTTTATGCTTCGGGTAACTTTTGGGGACGAACATTAGCAGCGATTTCCGCTTCGACTGATCCTTCGAGCACGAATGACTACGGACCGTTTTTACCCGGGTTTGAAATAATCCCTTTTGACGATCTGGAAGCATTGGAAAATGCATTTAAATCCGATCCGAACATTGCGGGCTTTATGGTCGAGCCGATCCAGGGAGAGGCTGGCGTCGTAGTTCCTAAGGAAGGTTATCTCAAAGGTGTTCGGGAGCTTTGTACGAAATACAATGTGCTGTTCATCGCCGACGAAGTCCAAACGGGCATCGGGCGCACAGGGAAGCGTCTTGCTTGCGACTGGGATAATGTCAAACCGGATATTCTTGTGCTTGGAAAAGCGCTTTCTGGTGGCGTAATGCCTGTTTCGGCTGCGTTGGCGGATGATGAAGTGATGCTGACGATTGCGCCCGGGGAGCACGGTTCTACGTATGGTGGAAATCCTTTGGCTTGCGCGGTTACGGTTGCTGCATTACAAGTAGTTATAGATGAAAATCTGGCCGAAAATGCTGAGAAAATGGGTCAGCTTTTTAGAAGCAGAATAGTTGATTTACAAAAACAATGTTCTCTGATTGAAGTCGTTAGAGGAAAGGGTTTGTTGAATGCAATCGTGATCAATGATACGGAAGACAGCCACACTGCCATGGACCTTTGTTATAAAATGATGGAAAAAGGGCTGCTCTGCAAGCCTACGCATGGTAATAAAATACGTTTTGCGCCTCCGCTTGTGATCAATGAAAAACAGATGAAACAGGCATGTGACATTATCGAGCAGGTTTTTTTAGCAAATGCGTAGCCATTTATGAAATTCAAACTATTACTGGCCATTCTTTCCATCAGCGCAGCAGTGCTTTCATGCAAAGAAAAAAATGTAGATCCCGCGACCGAAACGGAGACAAATCAGTGGATTTACGAAAACATGAAATACTGGTATTATTGGAACGATAACATGACCACCAAGCCAGATTATTCCAAAGATCCTGCCTCATTCTTCGAATCACTTTTATATCGCTATGATGCGGCGGCGCGGCCGGATGGCGATCGTTTTTCGTGGATCCAGGAAAGCGCTGAGGAACTGGAAGCGTCACTGGGCGGCCAGTCAAAGGCTTCCGGAATGGAATACAAGCTTACTTATTTCCCAACAGGCAGCCAGAATGTGATCGGCGTTGTGCTTTATGTGTTGCCGGATTCGCCGGCGGATAAGGCTGGTTTTAACAGAGGCGATATTTTCAGCAGCGTAAATGGTCAGAAATTGACGGGCGATAATTACAGCAAGCTCCTCAATTCCCAGGAAAAACTCACTTATACACTGGCGACAATCAATGCGGAAAATGCATTAGTGGAAGGAACAACCAAACGTGACGTCACGCCGGTGGTTTTGCAGGAAGATCCTGTTTTCTTTGATACAACTTACAACATTGGAGCAAACAAAATTGGCTATGTGGTTTACCATCAATTCATTCCGGAACCGTTTCAGGCTAATAACAAGCAATATGACAAAAAGCTTGATGATATTTTCAGCAAGTTTAAAAATGCAAATGTGAATGCGTTGATCGTCGATTTACGCTATAATCCGGGCGGTTACGTGAGTTCAGCGACGAACCTGGCGAGCTTAATTGCTAAGGCGGCTGCCAATGATATTTTTTACTACAAAGAATACAACACGGAAGTGACGGAAACGAACATGAAGAAATATGGCGAAACTTATTTTTATGACAAGTTCGCCAGTAAGAGCCAGAACATTGGTTCGCAGCTGAACGATGTTGTTTTCCTTGTTTCTTCGCGTTCGGCGTCGGCTAGTGAATTGCTCATTAATGGTTTGAAACCTTATATGAATGTGACGCTGGTAGGAGGAAAAACGGTGGGTAAAAATGTAGGCTCCGTAACATTAACGGATTCCAAAAAGAAAGTGAAATGGGGATTGCAGCCTATTGTTTCAAAATCTTTGAACAAGGACAAAAAATCGGATTACAATGTGGGTTTCACGCCGGATATCGCGGCCAGCGAGGGCAACATTCTTTATCCTTATGGTAACCCAAAAGATCCGTTGCTGAGCGAAGCACTTTTCAAAATCACAGGAACGCGCATTACGCGGCAGCTGAAAAATGCCCGCACATTGCAAGAGGAAGATAGTCAGGAAATTACATCTACGATCCAGCGGAAAGCGGGCGGCAGCAACATGTTCTATGACAAATAGGCTTCTCAGGGCATAGTTTTTTTAAATGTTGAGGTCAATCAAACATTAATCTAAACTAAGCATTATGGGAATCATCACATGGATCATCGTCGGCCTGATTGCAGGCGCAATCGCCAAAGCCCTTCATCCTGGAAAAGATCCGGGCGGCTTTATTGTAACAATTCTGATCGGTATCGCGGGTGCCGTCGTTGGTGGCTGGATTTCTTCAATGCTTGGTTACGGAACAGTTGATGGTTTTAACTTCGGCAGTCTTTTCATAGCCATTTTAGGAGCGGTGATCCTGCTCTTTATTTATAGAAAGTTTAGTACGAGGTCTTAACGGATCAAACTTAAAATGTCTGGTGAGGGAACGCGTGTAAACTGTTCTCTCACCATTTTTTATTGCTATTTTTACAAATTGCAATGCTAAGTTCCTAACTGATTTACTCATGAAGCTGGTTAATGATATGACTGTCTGGTTTTTGAAGCGGCGCTTCGAAAGGATCGAGCAGTTTATGAAATACCCCATTGAGACCCAGCAGCGCGTTTTTTCAGAATTAATTGAGACTGCGCGATATACGGAGTGGGGAAGCAGATACAATTACGGCCAGATCCGGACGATTAAAGAGTTCCAGGACCAAGTGCCCGTTTCCGCCTACGAAGAAATTTACCCTTACATCGAACGCGTGCTGCGCGGCGAGCCAAATGTCATGTGGCCGTCCCAGATCGATTGGTTTTCCAAATCATCGGGAACGACCAATGCGCGGAGCAAATTTCTGCCCGTATCACCCGAAGCACTGGAAGAATGCCATTACGAAGGTGGTAAGGATATGATGACGCTGCTCATCAACAACAGGCCCGATACGCGTGTTTTTGACGGCAAAGGTTTGTCGATAGGCGGCACATTGCACGCAAATCCGTTTGACGATTACACGCAGATAGGCGACGTTTCAGCGGTTATTATGCAGAATTTGCCTTCCTGGGCAGAGTTTATGCGCACGCCGCCTTTGGACGTGGCATTAATGGACCATTGGGAAAGCAAGCTTGAAAAAATGGCTTCAATATGTTCTCAGGAGGATGTGACGAGCATTTTGGGTGTGCCAACCTGGACCATTGTTTTGTTGGATCAAATCCTGGAACTGACAGGCAAGAAGCATATGCTCGAAGTCTGGCCCAATTTTGAAGTTTTCGTACATGGCGCGGTTTCGTTTGAGCCATACAGGGATTTATTTATGACCAAATATTTTCCGTCAGACCAGGTGTTGTATCTGGAAACTTACAGCGCTTCCGAAGGCTTTTTCGCCATTCAGGACGATGTAAACAGGATAGGGGAAATGCTGTTGATGCTGGATTATGGCATTTTTTATGAATTTGTGCCTGTTGAGGAAGTGGGTAAGCCGCATCCGAAAGCATTGCTTTTGGATGAAGTGGAAATCGGAAAAAATTATGCGCTGGTCATTTCTACCAATGCCGGATTATGGCGTTATCTGATCGGGGACACGGTTAAGTTTACTTCTACATATCCGTTCAGGCTTAAAGTAAGCGGCCGGACGAAACATTTTATCAATGCATTTGGCGAGGAAGTGATTGTGGAGAATGCGGATTATGCAGTGAAAATAGCAACCCAAAAAACCGATTCCCTGGTTGCGAATTATACAGCCGGGCCCGTTTACATGGGCGACGGTTCGCGCGGGCGGCACGAGTGGATCATTGAATTTACGAAAGAACCCGACGACCGCGAACATTTCATAGCATTGCTGGATGAAGCATTGCGGGAAGTCAACTCAGATTACGACGCCAAACGTTACAAGGACATGGCGCTTTTGATGCCCATAGTCCATTTTGTTCCCTCGGGCACATTTTACGCCTGGATGGGAAAACTTCACAAGCTGGGCGGACAAAACAAGGTTCCAAGGCTGAGCAACAGCCGGGAATATCTGGATGATCTGCTGGCAAGTTTATAGCATATGATCCCTATTTATCTCAAAATCAAAGGCCTGTATTCTTACCAGACCGAGCAGGAAATCCATTTTAATGCATTAACGGATGCGTCCCTGTTTGGTATTTTTGGTGCGGTAGGAAGTGGGAAATCTTCTATTCTTGAAGCCATTACATTCGCATTGTACGGTGACACAGAGCGGCTCAACAGCAAGGGTGACGACCGCACGTACAACATGATGAACCTGCGTTCGGATGAGTTACTCGTTGATTTTGAATGCATTGCAGGGAAAAATGGAGACCGTTACCGTTTCACTGTCCGGGGAAAGCGCAACAGCAAAAATTTTAAGGATGTAAAAACCTTTGACCGCCGCGGATATATCTGGCAGGACGAAAATTGGGTTCCGCTTGCTGAATTCGAAAATGCTGAAAGCATTATTGGGCTGAGTTACGACAATTTCCGACGGACGATTATCATTCCGCAAGGGCGTTTCCAGGAATTCATTGAGCTGCGTGATGCCGAACGAACGCGGATGATGAAAGAGCTTTTCCAGCTCGAAAAGTACGATCTGAGCCGGAATGTAGGGTCATTAACCAAGAAAAATGACCTCGCCATGTCCAATGTGGCCGGCCAGCTGACCGGCTTGGGGGAAGTAACCGCCGAAATGGTGGAGGCGGAAGAAAAGCGGCGCGAGGAAGTAAAGCTGGAAATCAAGAGAGTAAGTGAAGAATTGCGCGTTCAGACTGAGCTGGAAGCGTCGTTTCAGAAACTTAAATTAACGGCGGAGAAAGTCAGTGTGCTGCAAAATCAATTGCAAACATTGGAAACCCAGCGCCCGCAAATGCAGGAACGGGAAGCGACGTTAAAGATTTTCGAAACGTGTTCGCTGCATTTTAAATCAATCCTGGATCAAAAAAATACATTGATTGCCGGCATTGCGCGCGATCAGAAGATTTTTGAAAACAATAAAACGAGACTGGATGAGCTGACTAAGCTGTCTGAAAAGCAGCTCGAGTTGCTGGCCCGGCTAAGACCGCAATACGAAAAGCGGGAAGCGTTGCTGGATACGGCAGATGAATTGGAAAAGATCATTCAAATCATTGATAATCGGGTTTCTGCGGCAAAAAGGAAGGAAGCATTAACACGGGGAAATGAGCAGCTTAAAGAAAAAGAAGCATCCATCTTGCGCTTAACCAAGCAAAAGCAAGACATAGAAGCAGAAAATGAACTTAGAAAAAACGCTCTTGCTGACATTCAGGAGATAAGCCAGATCAAGGCCTGGTTTACGACTTATGATGCATTGGTTGAGAAACGGCAGTCTGTAAAAATGGAAGCGGAAACATTGCAAGCAGACATTGCTGCGCAGCAACAAATGCTCGCCGCCAAAATTAATGATGTGAATGGCGCTTTCACACTTAACCTTGGCGAGAATGCTTCATTAGAGATTTTTCAACACGCTATTCAATCTTTTTTAACCAAATCAGAAGCCGAATCAAAAGAGAAAAACAGTGAATTGCTGTCGCTGCATACGAAGCTGGCATTGCATCAATATGCGGGCGCGATTGTGGATGGGGAACCTTGTCCATTGTGTGGGTCAGCGCATCATCCTGCGGTTTTGCATGCGGACAATGTTGTTAATGAGCACATTAAAGTTGTGGAAAGTGCCCTTTCAATATTAGCCGGAAAAGAAAAAGCCATCCGTGCTTCACAAGCGCCGGTTGAAAGAATTTTTAATCAAATCGATAACCTAGAAAAGCTGAAAGCGACCATTAAGCAGCGCTGGGCAGATGCAAAAGTGCAGATTGACGCGCATGAGAAGCTTTTTGTTTGGAATAAATTTGATAAAAATGACCGCACTGGTTTCGAAAAACATTTTGCGGAAATCACTAAAAATCAGGCGGAAATAAAAGAAGCAGAAGCCGCTATTAAAGGGCTTTCGGCAAAAATTGAAACCGAAAATCTGGAAAAAACAGAGAAGATCGAAAGGCCTCTGCAGAGCTTGAAAGATGAGATTTTGCGTTTCGAAAATACGGTTCTGACATTAGCAGGTCAACTTCAGAAAGTCAATTTGCGCGAATTTGAAGACCAGCCTAAAACAGCGATTTTAGAAAAAATCACCGCATTCAAAAATAGTTACAAAGAAATAACAAGCCTTTTCGAGCAATCAGAAAAGGATCTGGACGGTGTTCAGAAGGAAAAAGATATGCTTTCCGGTTCGCAGGGAACATTAAAGGCCACTTTGGATTCCAGCCAGAGCGACCTTACCAGCTTGCAAATCAACGTCGAAATGCAACTGAGAGCATTTGATTTTGAATCGGAAGATCAGGTGAAGGCAATCCTACAAAAACCCATTCAGATTGATGCGGAACGAAAGGCCATTGAAACATTCAAATACTCTTTGGATACGGCGTCGAGAGATCTGGAAAACCTTTTGAAAGAAAACGCGGAGCATCAATACGATCCTGACCAGCATCAAACGATCATCAAGGCCAAAGAAACTTTAACAGAAAGCTTAAATGCATTTCGGAAAGAGGAGGGCGGATTGGACAGGTTATTAAAGAAAATGGCCGAAGATCTGGCAAAAAAAGCTGCATTACTAACGGAAAAAGCGCGTTTACAATTGCGGAAAGAGCATTTGGACGATCTCACCAAGTTGTTCCGTTCCAGTGGTTTTGTGGATTATGCGTCGAGCATTTATCTGCAAAATCTGATTCAGGCTGCTAATCATCGTTTCCACCAGATGACACACCAGCAACTGCATTTGGAACTGGGTGAAGGCAACAGTTTTTGGGTCAGGGATTTATTGAATGGCGGGCATTTGCGCTTGCTGAAAACCTTGTCGGGCGGACAGAAATTCCAGGCTGCATTGTCGTTAGCATTGGCTTTGGCGGACCACATTCACGTCAGAAGTGGCTCAAAGCACAATTTCTTCTTCCTGGATGAAGGGTTTGGCTCGCTGGATAAAAATGCGTTGCAGACGGTGTTTGAAACATTAAAATCGTTGCGAAAAGAAAACCGCATCGTCGGAATTATCAGCCACGTCGAGGATTTGCAGCAGGAAATCCAGACGTATCTGAGTATTGAAGAAACCGAGGAAGGCAGCCGGATCATTCCAAGTTGGAAGTGATCCGATGTCTGTCACGCTGAGCGGAGCCGAAGCGCAGGTAGGACGTTATCCTTCGTCCGTAGCGACATTTCGACCGGGGCGGCCCCGTCCGCCCAACGTGACAAGCTCGAATTAAAACCAGCGACTTACACTAAATGAAATCAAATAATCCGCAAACGCTGCGTCACCGTGTGCTTTGCCAGTAACATCCTGCTTGTCAGCATAGCTTTTCGTACGATTGCGATATAACGCGACGGGAACGGAAAGGGATGCTGAGAATTTGTTCTTGATATACGCCACACCAGGCTCGCCCGAAATGACGTAACCCGGACGGCGATAACCTTTGCTGCTGCCGATCAGATCACTTGAAGGAACTCCTTCTGCACGACCGCCCAGCAATACAGAAAATCCGCCACCCAGCGCCTGGCTTACACCAAGTCGGGCCGCAAACTGGTCAACAGCAGCGAAATAGCCAACGATCGGATCAATTGTCGCCGATTGTGGGTTGCGGTTTACACCATTGTGTTCTTTGGGGTTAGACAAATAGAAACCGTTGAAATAAAGTGCCGTTTTCGGCGTGAAAGAAACATATCCTTGCGTTTCCAGGAAGAAACCCACTGCGCCATCGCCCAATTGAATGGACTGGTCCACTGGCTTTACGATCGTATAATCGTTGCCTTCTTTGTCCAGTTTATGAAATTCCCCTTCAACCGCCTTGTCGCCGGTAGGAAGCTTAACCCCGCCGCCAATTGCAACATTAAATTTTGGCATCTTCATCGGATCTCTCAACCAGTAACTGGTCGAAACTCTCAAATCGCCGATTCCTTTTGAGCTCGTATGAAAGCGTTTTTGCTCAGGATTGGAAGCAACCGGGTTGCCATAATGCTCGTATAGGGACGAGCGGTCATTGTGCTGAACAGGCAACGTAACCGTGACTGACCAGCGCATATTTGGCTGATAAGTAAGCCCCAGATCCAGTGCATGCGCCACATTGATCACTTCTGTTCCTTGTTCAACGCGTTCTTTTTCTTCATGATCCCCACGGAAATGTTTATATGACCTGAAAAAGCGATAACCTGCATTGACCTGGAATTTACCGTTTTGCTGTTTGAAAAAGTCAGCAGAAGTTGCGCCCGCGTGGCTCATGCCGCGAATAGCCACACAGCCCTGAGCGAAAGCATTGTTTGTAAGTTGTGTAATGCAAAGGCACGCCACAAGCAGGAGCGTAAATGTATTTTTCATTGATCTTAGATTTTTCAGATTGTAAAATGGAACATAGCAGCAGCATTTCCAGGGCAGGAAGCTGAGCCAGAGTGATTAATAAAGTCTGTAAAAGCTAAGAAAATTCGGGCGGAGGCGATTCGAAGGAAGGAGCAGATGATCCTGGTGAGGCAGAATAATCCCTGAAAGAGACTGAATTGGTAAGCATTACGCATTCGAAAGCCAGTCGGGAACGGGTTTCAATGGGCAAATAACTTTTGACCAGGTCGTTAAGGAGCTTCAGTGCGCGCTTGGAAGGTGATTTTTTATCTTTATCGCTATCCGAAAAATCATTCATACTGCCCGCTAGCTCAAAGAACCGTTCACGCGCAGAGGCATTGGACTGGAGGGTGACGAACAGCGTGTCATTCTCGATTTTTTGATGAACAACATTGTAAAATTCGCCATCTTTCTTGATCAGTCCGGCTGTTCCATCTTCATTTTCCCAGGAGGTTGTGTAAGGAAGTGAAGGCGCGGGAATGGCTAAAATTTCTTGTTTTGAGGGATTTTCAGACTTTTTAGCTATTTCAAATTCTTTATCAAAACATAACACAGCGACAGCTAGTCCAAACGTGTTGTACAAGAGTAAGCCTAGAAGTGTTATGGATAAAAGTCTTTTCAAAAAGTCTAATTTTTTCCAAAAATAGTATAGTATTTCTGATTTATCGGTATGCGCTGACATTAAAAATATCATTGCAGGTGTAAACGTAGCCTGTTATTGAATGTAACATTAAAATGTATATTTGGGTACAATTTGCCCTACACAAGTTTTATGCTTTTAGAGAATTTCTACGAGTCTCTTACTTCCTGGTTCGAAGCGAAATTATCAGACAAAAACTGGTTATTGAAACTGACTCTTTTTGCAGTCTTCATTTCCCTCTTTCTTGCATTTCCACCGTATTCATTGTTGGTATCGCATTTGAAAACCAATGGAGTAAAACTTGACGCATGGGTTTTTATTCAAAACCAGGCACAGGATCTTCTTCACCCGAAGGACATGGATTTCGATGTCAGGCGCGAAAATATGATCCTGAGGTGGACGCTGCCGTTCCTGTCATTCATAACCAACCATAATGTGGTGCTGATCCTGATCGCTCAGGCCATGTGCGGCGTATTTTTTCTTCATAATATCGGCAGATACGTTTTCAGGATGTCCGGCGACAAAGCCATCACCGGCTTCTTTGTTTTAGCCATTGCTCACATCTTCGTCAGCGTATGGACATTTGCCGATATTCATGGCTACGGCGATGGTTTTGCGTACTTTTTCCTACTGACAGCATTGCTCAGCCGTAATGTCTTCGTCATATTTATATCATTACAAATCGCCTTCTTCACAGATGAGCGAGCGGTTGTAGCAGGCGGTTATCTGTTGCTTTGGTGGATTGTCGTGAAGGCTTACGAAAGGAACGATTTCAGCCTTTTAGGGATGGTTAAGGCGGGCTTGTTTGGGGAGAGCGCGGTTGTTTGGGCCGCCTGGGTTTGTTATTTTGGGGTCCGGAACTATGTTTTGGCAACGTATTTCCCAAATCACAGTTATTCGACCATCGGCACGCCTGTCTTGTTTGCTAATGCACACCGCAACGGGCTGGGAAGCAGCATTTGGTCGGCTTTTGAAGGGACATGGTTATTGATGGGCAGTGCATTATTGGCGTTGTTCCTCACCAGGCGTTACTGGCTGATTGCGGCATTGTCTATCGGCTTTGCAATTCTCGTTGCAACGGGCATTTATGTGCATGACATCGACAGGGCGCTTTCTTACGGGTTTCCTTTTATTTTAGCTGCAGTTTTTATTTTGCATAAAACGGCATCCCTAACGTCATTCAGGCTAATCCTTTTTTTTACAATGCTCATCTGCGTAGGACATCCGCAGGTTTTTTATATGGGTTATAATAAGATTTTGTGGCTCGAACCACTTCCGATGAAGGCATTCATGCTGCTGGATAAAGTAATGTCCTGGAACCTATTTTAACACTCTTACACATATACTCTTTATGCCGTTATTAGTTGACTTGAACACTTTCAACACCGGTGCAGGCAATCTGACAGTCTTTGAAAAGATTATCCCAGGCACAATCAAGCGTGTTTTCTACATTTATGGGGCGGGCGAAGCCCAGCGCGGCGGACACAGGCATCACAAGGCATGGAATGCGTTGATCTGCATTCACGGAACCTGTCGGGTGTATTCCAATGACGGCGAAAAAGAGGAATATTTTATCCTGGATAATCCCGTTTCCTGCCTTATCCTGGAACCCAAAGACTGGCACATTATGGACTCATTTTCAGAGGACGCCATTTTGCTGGTGCTTTCGAATGAGTACTACGACATTGCGGATTACATTGACGAACCTTATTTGCTGAAACAGACCGTATCGCAATGATCCCTTTCCTGGATTTGAACGAGGTTAATGCGCCTTATCTGCATGCCATTGAGGAAGCCTCGCTGCGGGTGATCCGTTCGGGATGGTATATTTTGGGAAATGAGCTGAAAGCATTTGAGGAATCTTTTGCAACTTATTGTCATGTGGCGCATTGCGTGGGCGTTGCCAATGGTCTCGATGCCATCACATTGATTCTCATGGCTTACGGATTTCCTGAGGAAAGCGAGATCATTGTCCCTGCAAACACCTATATCGCGTCGGTTTTGCCGGTTGCTTATTTGGGGTTTAAGCCCATATTTGTAGAGCCGGATCCAGCAACAATGCTTTTAGACCCGGATAAAATTGCTGAAAAAATCACTTCAAAAACCAGGGCGATCATTACTGTGGATCTTTACGGGCGCAGTTGTGAAATGGAACCGGTTATGGCGCTGGCCAGAACGTATGGTTTGAAAGTCATTACCGATGCCGCGCAGGCGCATGGGGCGATTTATAAAAATAAAAAAGCAGGCAGCATTGCGGATGCAACAGCATTCAGTTTTTATCCAACCAAAAATCTGGGCGCGCTTGGTGACGCAGGCGCCGTTACAACCGCAGATGAAGCGCTGGCCGAAAAGATCAGATTTCTGCGCAACTACGGATCGAAGGTTCGGTATAAAAATGATTATCAGGGTGTTAATAGTAGGATGGATGAGATTCAGGCAGCTATTTTGAATGTTAAACTTCCCTTTCTCGATCCCGAAAATGACCGGAGAAGAAGAATCGCAGCGCGATATCTGAGCGAAATCAATGTAAAAGATCTGGTTTTCCCGCCCGCCGACCGGATTGAGGATGATGCCTGGCATTTATTTGTAGTCCGGCATCCGGATCGCTCCAAACTAATCGCGCATTTAGATGCTCACGGCATCCAGACCAATGTGCATTATCCATTGCCTATCCACAAGCAACAGGCTTTTTTGGAATATCGTGATTTAAAGTTGCCTGTCACGGAAAAAATTCACGACGAAGCAATTAGCTTGCCGTTAAACGCGGTGCTGACGGACGAGGAGGTCACTTATATCATTCAAACCGTTAATCATTTCGATTGTCAGCAATGAAATTATCCGTTGTCATTCCGGTATATAACAGCGAAAAAACGATCAGGCCGCTGGTGGAAACCTTGCAGACTGCATTATCGGAAGTCAGTTTTGAAATTGTGATGGTGAATGACGGGAGCAGGGATGGTTCAGAAAGAGTCTGTAAACAACTGGCTGAGCAATATGCCAATGTTCGCTTTATCTCCCTGCGCCGGAATTATGGCGAGTTCAATGCCGTCATGTGCGGCCTGAACTGGGCATACGGCGATTATTGCGTGATGATCGACGATGATTTTCAAAATCCGCCGGAAGAGATTTTAAAACTGGTAAGAGTCGCGGAAAATGGTGATAATGATGTGGTTTACACTTATTATTCCAAAAAAGAACATTCAGTAGGACGCAATCTGGGAAGCAAGATCGTCAACTGGCTTACGAGTTATTTGCTAAACAAACCCAAAGACCTTTATCTGTCTAGTTTCAAGTTGATCCGGCAGGAGGTTGTGCAGGAAATTACAAAATATAAAGGGCCATATCCATACATTGACGGACTCATTTTCAGGATCACGCGGAACATTGGGACTGTTCAGGTCACCCACTTGAAGCGGGAAGAGGGAATTTCAAATTATACGTGGCAGAAGCTTATTTCTCTCTTTCTGAATATCTTATTTTGTTATTCTTCGCTTCCTATCCGCATTTTTCTTCCTATTGGCCTGGGTTTGTCCCTATTTGGATTTTTGCTGCTTTTCTATCTGACCATACAATGGGTTATGGGCCCCGATCCAAAAGGCTGGCAGGTCGTAACCGCAACATTGATCTCCATAGGCGGCATCCAATGCACGTTACTAAGTGTTTTGGGTGAATATATCGGCAAAAGCTTTATGGCGCAAAGCGGTCAGCCACAATATGTTATCAAGTATAATAGTGCGGAAGTAGTATGATTGACAACAGATTGGAATATCAGCGCATGTACGAGGTGGAGCGGTCGCTCTGGTGGTATCAGGTGTTGCATGGAAAAGTTTTGGACAGGATCAAAAAGCATTTCGGCGCAGAGAACTATAACCTTAAAATATTGGATGCAGCCTGCGGAACGGGCGGTTTATTGTCATTTTTGCGGGACGCGGGATATGCCGATCTTACTGGATTTGACTACTCGCAGCATGCTATCGATTTTTCCCAGGAACGCAATCTGAATGTTGGTTTCGGAGATTTAAAAAAAGTCGAAGCTTTTCAGCCAAGCGAAAAGTTTGACATTATTTCCTGCAACGACGCGCTATATTTTCTTTCTGACGAAGAAATTATTCAGGCATTAACCGCTTTCAAAAACAAGCTGAATAAGAATGGTCTGATTATCATCAACATTCATGCATTTGAAGCTTTTTCGGGCACGCACGATTTGGCCGTCGGAAGTTTCAGGAGGTTTAAGTTGGACCAATTTATGCATTACGCAAAAGCCGCAGGATTAAACATTCAGCACAACACATACTGGCCTTTCGCATTATCACTGCCCATTTTGGCCGTCCGTCAATGGCAAAATTACCAGATCCGCAGGCATAAGATTGACACCGAACACCTGGATTCAGACGTGAAGTTTCCTGGTGAAATTGTGAATTCAATTTTGAAAGGCATCACAAAAACCGAGCAATTCCTGATTCCAAAAGCACCATTCGGCAGTTCATTATTTATGGTGTTGACTTCCAAAGATTAGGATACAAAGGCAACCTATTTTTTGGAAAAACCCACATTATTGATTTTTTCGAACAAATCCTTTACCTCACCAATCCGCCCGGAGCCGTTGATCTCAAAATAAAGGAACGTTTCCAGATCCCCGCGATGCATGGCCTGGTTCATATCGCCGCTCTGCGATTTGTGTGCTGCTTTAACCCAGTCTGCCACGATCATATAGCTGTGTTTTTTATCTTCCCCAAAACCATAAGTCCGGTCAAATTCAAAAATCGGGGCCGTTAAGCTGATTGCTGTTTCCGGATAACCATCGAGCCTTGTGAATGTTGAGATCGAGCCTTTATTTTGCGTTTGTCCACCCAAGACAATTGGTTTTTTATTCCCTTTGAAGCGCTGAACTGCCCTTATGGCGCTGATTGAGGCGGTTTTATGATGCGCATGCTGGCCTTCGTTCGGAACCAGACAGAAAACATAGTCGTAATTTCCTTTTGCCAGAATTTCATCCAGCCGGCTTTCCACATATTTAATGTTCCAGTTTTTTCCTTCCAGATACGGCTTTTCGTTGCGGTTATAATAATCGTCAAGTTGGTCCAGAAAGAAGAAATTACCAATGCCCAGCACTTCACCCGCAGCCAGGATCTCCTTTTTCCGGATCAAAGGCAAATGTTTCCTGCCCACAACAGAATCCACTAGGTTCATTCCATAATAGGACGACGCCACAAGCCCGTTATAACCACCCGAAGCATCCGTAAGCAAAGCAAGATCAGCCGATCCTTTCAGCTCGTGGGTAATTTTGAAAATGGTC
Organism: Dyadobacter sp. CY347; assembly: GCF_021502655.1. Classification (GTDB taxonomy): domain Bacteria; phylum Bacteroidota; class Bacteroidia; order Cytophagales; family Spirosomataceae; genus Dyadobacter. The sequence continues at coordinate 198,188 of NZ_JAKFFT010000008.1, read as the reverse complement.
ACCGGAAAAGTTGTTTCATCGTCTGGATGTGCCGTAACGATCAATACGCGAGGACTTTGTGCCTGGGCGGCAATGGTAATGATGAAGAAAAAGAAAAGATAAATGTTTTTCATGCGGACGATTTCTTTAAGTGAAGTGTTATGAGGATAATTTACAAAATTTAGAATATATGGATTTACAACTTAAAGGGAAAACGGCATTTATCAGCGGTTCTACCCAGGGAATAGGGTTTGCGATTGCCCAAAATTTATTGAAAGAAGGTGCTAATGTGGTGATCAACGGCAGAACGCAGTCGAAAGTCGCGGAGGCTGTGCAAAGGCTTCAAAATGATCATCCGTCCGGCACTGTTTCCGGTTTGGCAGCCGATTTTTCAAAAGTGGAAGAAGTGAATGCGTTGCTGGAAAGCCTTCCTGAAATTGATATACTGATCAATAATGCAGGCATATTTGAGCCTCAGGCTTTTACAGACATTACGGATGCAGACTGGTTTAAGTTTTTTGAGGTGAATGTGCTGAGCGGCGTGCGGTTATCACGCCATTATTTCCCAAAAATGATTGCAAAGGATTGGGGCCGTATCATCTTCATTTCAAGCGAGTCCGCAGTGAACATCCCGGAGGAAATGATCCATTATGGGATGACAAAAACCGCTCAATTGGCTGTAAGCAGAGGATTAGCAGAATTGACAAAAGGGACGAATGTTACCGTTAATTCAGTTTTGCCTGGGCCAACAAAGTCGGAAGGGGTGGCGGAATTTGTAAAACAAATGGGCGCGGCAAATAACATTTCTACTGAACAGGCCGAGACCAATTTCTTTAAAGATGCGCGGCCCACTTCGTTGCTGCAACGTTTTACGTCCGTTGAAGAAATTGCGAATCTGGTGACTTATGTGGCAAGTCCGCTGTCTTCCGGCACAAATGGTTCGGCATTGAAAGTCGATGGCGGCGTTGCCAAGTTTATCATTTAGAATTTGCCTGACTTTAAACTGCATGCGTTGCGTTAAAAATACATTATTTTGGAACAATCGTTCTGTAATAGTTGTCTGTTAATTATGGCACGAAACAAAGCATTTGAACCCGGAGAAAGACTGGAAAAGGCAAGGGATATTTTTTGGCAAAAAGGATATCAGGCAACATCCATGCAGGACCTTGTAGACACAATGGGCCTGAACCGGGGCAGCATTTATGACACATATGGAGACAAGCATAGTTTGTTTTTAATGTGTTTAAAAAGCTATTCGGACGGAATGCTGAATGATTATTTGCAGGCAACCGACGCTGCAAAGTCACCAGTAAAGGCGATTGAAAAAATCATTAAAAGAGCTGCCGCCCGGACCATTGAAGAAGGAAGGACTTGTATGGGCGTGAAATCAGCTTTTGAGCTTGCCTCAGATGATGAAGAAGTGCATGCAATATTAAAAGAAAATACGGGCAGCGTTGTGAACGTGCTCAAAGACCTGATCAGAAAAGCTCAAAAGGCGGATGAGATCAATGCAAAAAGAGATCCTGCTATGTTGGCCAATTTTATCGTTTCCAACTTTACGGGATTTTGGCAACTGTTTCTCGTATATGGAGATCCGGAAATGTTGAAACAGCAGGCCGAATTTCTGATCAGGTCAATAAAAAAGTAGAGAGTTGCTGATTATAGAACGAGCGTTCTGTAATTATTTGAATAAATAGCCATGTTAGATATCATTAAAGAGACAACTTATAAATCGAGCTCTATAAGCATTAGCCAGCAGGGAAATCCTTCCGTGCTTACATACAACAAGGAAATTTTGGGCCAACCAGGGCCGGGCGAAGTGCTGCTCCGGCAGGCAGCCATTGGATTAAACTTTGTTGACACATATTTCAGAAGTGGTATGTTTCCGGTGAAATCGTTTCCATATGTGCCTGGAATTGAAGCTGCCGGCATTATTGAAGCCATCGGGCCGTGGGTTACTGATTTTAAAGTAGGTGATCGTGTGGCTTATCATTTTATCCCGGGGGCTTATGCGGAAATGCGCATTGTGGGAACGCACCAGCTCGTGCATGTTCCCGATGGTGTGAGCCTGGAAGAAGCAGCTGCTATCATGGTTAAAGCTTTCACTGCCAGAATGTTGGTTAAGGAATCATATAAGGTCAAACAGGGCGATGTGGTGCTTGTGCATGCGGGCGCAGGCGGCGTTGGTTCGCTTGTTTCGGGTTGGGCCAAAGCGATGGGCGCAACCGTGATTGCGACGGTCGGTTCGGAAGGAAAGAAGCAGATCGCACTTGAAAGTGGCGCTGATTATGTATTTCTGGCTGGTTGCGAGGGTTTTGCTAAATCGGTTTTGGCGATTACAGAGGGAAATGGTGTGGATGCTGTATATGATGGCGTTGGTAAGGACACATTTTCCGAATCGGTCGGGATTGTAAAAAAAGGCGGGAAAATCGTGTTGTACGGGTCATCGTCCGGCCAGCCTGAGCACATTGACCATGCAGCATTGCGGGCGAAGTCCATTGTGATGCTTACACCGGTGCTGAATGCACACATTTCGGATTATGACAGTTTGCATTTGTTTGCCAGCGACACATTTGCCGCCTTACAATCGGGCATATTTGGCAAAATAAATATTACAAAATATCCGCTTTCGAAAGCAGCTCAGGCACACAGCGACATGGAGTCGCGCAAAACCACGGGTTCGGTGATCATGGTCCCTTAGGCAGTGTCAAGCGACTTTGGCGCTGCGAATTTCGCCCAAACAATGCCCAAGATCATTCCAAAAATGCTTGCCAGAAGGCCATAGATCAGCGGCGGATATTCCGTTTCAATGTAAGCGGAAACAAGCCAGGCAACCAGGCCCACGATCATGGAAATAATGCATCCCAGCTGATTTGTAGCCTTCCAGTAAAGTCCGGCTGCGAGCGGAACAAACAGCGAAACAAGGCTGAATGCGGAAGATTCTGCAACCAGATCGAAAATGCTGTCGCTTCGGGCAGCCATAAAAATGCATATTCCGGTGATCACCACAATGCCCCCGCGAATGATGCGAAGCAACTGCTGGTCGGTTAATGCTGGGTTGAAAAATTTAAAAATATTCTCTCCCAAAACCGCTGCCGGCGCCATAATGGCGCTGCTCGTCGTGCTCAGGATCGCGGAAACCAGCGCCCCGAAAAACAGGATCTGCAACGGAAGGCTCATATGCTTTAAAATCATGTTCGGGATGATCAGTTGCCCGTCATTATCCGATTCCGGGTAAAGATGATGGCCGCATAAACCGATAAATAGCGGAAGCAACGCGACTGTGAGATACATGAGTGAAGATAATAATGTTGCTTTTACCGAAACACTGGCCGATTTGGCAGACATAACCCTTTGAAAAACATCCTGTTGCGGAATTGACCCAAGCCCGATTGTGATCCAGGCAGCGAAATATTCAATGGATGCTTTAAATGTAAAATCAGGATAAAACTTGAAAAATCCTGGCGGTGCGGCTTCAATTAGCGGCGTGAAACCACCCACTTTGTCGTAAAGAACAGCCGCAACAATGGCAAGGCCCACGATGATCATAATGGTTTGCACAAAATCTGTAATGGAGATAGACCACATTCCTCCCCAGATCGTATAAAGGATCACGATTACGGAACTGCCTAAAATACAAGTCATTAACGACCAGCCGAGCACGACTTTCAATACAATGCCCATGGCCAGCAACTGAGCAGCAATCCAGCTGAAATAGGAGGGGATGATCAAAATCGCAGAAAGCAGCTCGGCATTGTGACCATATCGGATCCTGAAAAAGTCACAGAACGTGATAATGTTCATTTTGTAAAATCGCCGCGCAAAAAATAATCCCACCAGCAAGAGGCACAGCGAAGCGCCAAATGGGTCCTCAATGACGCCTAATATGCCATGTTCGACGAACTCAGTTGGTGCGCCCATAATCGTTTCCGAGCCAAACCACGTAGCGAAAGTGGCGGAAGCGGCCAATATGAGCGGGAGGCGTCGGCCTGCCAAAACGAAGTCCTGAGTTGTCGAGATTCTGCGGGAAGCCCAGAGGCCAATGCCCAGATTAGCCAGCAGATAGGCAAGAATGGAAAAAGCAAGCATTGAAAATCAGTTAGAGATTGCCTGGTTTTGTGGTGAACTGCTCGTACAGATAGCGTGTATAAATGGCTGATCCTTTCGCATTAAGATGGTGTGAATCAAACAAATTCCCGGGCTTGAAGATAGCGTCCAAACTCGAATCTTTTGGTAAGGAAATGAAATTTGCCCGGGGCATGAAAGGAGTAACTTGTGACAGCAACGCAAATTCGCCTTTCGTTATGTTATTGGGCATGTAAAAAATGACCCGTTTGCCATTGGTTTCGGCCAATGTTATTACTTCCCTTATTTTACTGAAAAAATACGTATTCGGAGCAGGTTGATTGGCTAGTAGAGTCAGCTTTTTTGTATAAAACCGGTTATTAATGACCATTGTATTTAAATCCGAAAGCATTAAATCTACAAGCTGAAAGCCGTTTTTTTGCAAATTTGGCGGGCCTTCAATCGGGTCATTTACTGGGTTAACCCACTTTTTAATGGTTGCAATTTGCGGGGCAATGGAGAATGTCTGGAAAATGGTTGTGTTGAAGTCGCTTAGGAAATCGCTCCATTTTCCGTGATCATTGGGATGCACGGTGGCTTCTTTCACTCGCGTCCGGAAATAGACATCTTTGAAAATCTGATCCGGTGTCATATGCATTGTGCTGTAATCCAGGGCGCTTAATTCAATGAAAATATGCTTCGTTTCTGGGTCACTTTCAATGATATGGCGTGCAATGTTAAGCGAATTGGCAATGGAAAGCGTGAATATTCCCATGTTATAAGTGCGCGTTTTTCCTGCATTCAGCGAATCGAAAATGGTGGGATTGATTCCGTAAAGCGTGCGGCTGGTTCCGATAAAGACTGCGTCCGGAGCAAACGCCTGGCGATGCTTTTCCCGGATGGCTATGTCCCGGCGCGGATCCACCGGAAGCTGACCAACAATTAAGACGAGCGTGATTTTAAAGGCAAGAAAAAGAGCGGTCCAAAGCAGTATTTTTTTAACCATTGTGTGTTCGGATGTACATAAATGGCTGGTTTTTTAAAATTGAATATAATAGAAATTGGCAACGGTGATCTGTCCGAAAATGAGGACTAGCTGGACTAAAACCAGGAAGGAAAGATTTCGCTGCACGGCATTTCTTTTCAGCAAAAAAGAAGCAATGTCCTCGTTTTCACCCATTTGATAATTTATAAAATCCAAAATCAAAAACAGCACAAGCGTTAAACCGAAGCCGGAAGTGAAAATGGAAAGTGCGCCCGATTGAAACCCAAACATTGCACTGTACAGCCGCAAACCACTTTCCAACTCCGCCGCGCGGAACCAGCCCATTATGAGCGTTCCGGTGAGCAAACGAACAATAATGCGTAGAACGGTGTGCGCATTTGATCCAATCCTAAGGCCGAAACCGCTGTAAAACCGCTCCCAAAACCGTTTTGTCCTGATCTCAAAATTAATGTATGCCCATTGTAAAAAACCCCAGATCACAAATGACCAGCTCGGTCCGTGCCAGAGCCCGGTAACGACAAATGTCAGCAGACGGTTAAATTCAAGCCTGGTTTTGTTGGTGACGCCTTTACTAATGTTGAAAAACACATAATCGCGGAACCAGGACGTAACTGTAATGTTCCAAGAATTCCAGGATTCGGTTCGGGAAGGCGTGAAATAATAGCGGTTTGCGAAGTTTTTGCTTAGTCGGATGCCGAGTAACCGGGCTGATCCGGTTGCAATGTCGCAGTAACCTGAGAAGTCGCAATAAAGCTGGATTGAAAAAAGCAGGACGGCTAATGTTACCGAAACCGCCGTGTATTTTTCTGGTTGATCGAATACCGGATTGACATGATCTGCGAACCTGGCGGCCAGAACCATTTTTTTGAATAAACCCCAGACAATGAAAAAAATGCCAGCTTTAATGTTCTCAGGATCGTAATTGACGGGGTTTTTCAGTTGCGGGATCAACTGCCTGGCACGTTCCAGCGGGCCGGCGAGCATAGTCGGGAAGAATCCCAGATATAAGGCGAGATAACCGAAATGCGGTTCCGGTTTAATGTATTTTCGCTGTACATCCGTAAGATAGCCGATAATCAGAAATGTGTAATAAGATATCCCAATGGGTGCTAGCCAGTTCAAAACCACCGGGGAAAAGGAATTATTAATGGGGATCAGATATTTGAAAAACAACAGAGGCAAGAGGCAAATGACGATCAGAAAAGTCAGCAGCGTTTTGCGCTTCTTTTTTGAGTGCGCCGGGTTTCCCAAATATTTGCCACCAAAAAAACAGATAGCTGTCAGTCCAAACCAAACCAGCACATAATAGCCGCTCCAACTCATATTGAAAAGGACGCTCAGGATCAGCAAAAAGATCCACTTTCTTGGGTGGGAAGTGTTGTAGTAAGCCGCAACAATGAGAAAAAGGAGCAGGAGATACGTAAAATCAGTGAATTTGACCATTATGCTCTTATTTTAAAAGCACAGGCAAACGCTTATGACCTCTGAAAAACACTTTCGAATCCCATTCGCCCGGCTTATCGGGATGCAGGCGAATGTTCGGAAAGGCGGCCATGAAACGGGGTAGGAATTTCTGCATTTCGAACCGGGAGAGCCGGGCGCCCATGCAATGATGTATTCCAAATCCAAATCCAATGTGCGGATTGGGTTTACGTGTGGGTATAAACGTTTCCGGATTTTGAAAAATGTCAGGATCACGGTTGGCGGAAGCGATGCCTAGCAGCACGGTTTTGCCTTTTTTGAGCTGCAAACCTGCAAATTCCATATCTTCTTTAACCTGCCTCGGAATCCAGTTTACGGGGCTAACGTATCGGATCAGCTCTTCAACCGCTATTGCACAACCGTCGTGTGCATTCCAGTTAATGGCTTTGTTCCTATGCTCAATCAATGTTGCTATGCTTCTCGTAAGCAGCAATGTGGTGGTTTCCGTAGCAGCATTGACCAGAAATTCCCAGGTTCCTATCAGGTCATTCACCCTGTGACTGCCCATAACTTCCTGCATTTCAAGTAACAGGCTGTTTGTCAGTGCTTTTTCCTGCCTGGAAAGCGTTTCGCCAAGGTAACTGCGAAACTGTCTTGACATATGGGCACACTCGAGTAAGTCCTTTACATTCAGGGTTTTTTCAAAAATCAATGTGATGACGTAAGAGAATTTTTGGATAAAATCGTAATCCTCACTTTTCAGGCCAATGATCTTGCTGATGATCAGGAAGCTGAATTTTCTTGTGATTTCAACCAGATCAGCCTCTTCGCGATCTTGATATTCGCTAATCACTTCCTGAATTGCATCCATCGTAATGGCTTCATAATTAGCCTCATAGAACTTCCTGTTAACCATTTTCCGATGTTCCGCATGCGCTTCTCCGTTCATGAACAAGAGCCAGTGCCGAAGACTTTCACCAAATTCAAGGAGCGCCGGATCATTGTTTGCAATGGCAGACACAACCTTGAAGCGCTCTTTGAAATCGAAATTTTGAAAGTTTTCGGAGTCTGCGAAGATCTTCTTAACGTTCTTGTAGTCCATCACAACGAGGTCCCCAAACACATTCAAATGCACAGGATTGGTTTTTCGGACATCATCAATCAGGTCAGTATAATTTTGACTGATTTTGTTTTGGGATGACCAGATAGCCGCTACGGACATAAGCCAGGTGTTAAGTGAAGGTTGAGTAGGAGTAATAGGATGATAAATCAGGCTTCCTGATTTTCCAGGATCCATTCGGTTGTGGCGGCAATGGTGCCCATTTCCCAGAATATAGAAGGGCTAAGTTCCATTCCAAGCCATTCTTCGAGCTCCGAAGTGATATTGACCATTAAAAGCGAATCGAGACGGAAGTTGACTATGTCGGTGTCCAGGGTAACTTTTTCAGGTTCCAGCTCTGCATGATGTGCTATGCGTTCAATGATCCAGCCGGAAATTTCGGTATAAGTCTTATCCATTTGAGGTTTAAGGGAGCGTTAGTAAGGTTTTATTGCGGTGAAAATAGGGATTTTATCTGCTTTTTTGCCGAAAACAGAGGCTTAAATGATTAAGTGGTAATAAAATAAAGCCTAATTTATATTAAAAACTTCCCGCGCTTTCAGTCTCTGAATTTTCCCGCTCGATGTCTTGGGTAGTTTTCCAACCGTTGCCAGCACAATTTTATATGGCACCAAGCCAAAGGCCAATCCTACACTATTGGCAATTTGTGTCTTAATCGCATTTGTATCATCCTCATGCTGAGCATTATTTCTGACTTCGCTCACGATCATCAGTTCCTCTCCCTGTTCCGTTTCGATCGAAAATGCAGCGGTTCCATGCGGTTGAATGTGTTCATGGCATAAACTGACCACTTCTTCAATGTCTTGCGGATAATAATTCGTCCCGCGAATAATGATCAGTTCTTTCTTCCTGCCCGTGATAAAAAGCTGTCCGTCAGCTAAAAATCCTAAGTCACCAGTCCTGAGAAACGGGCCTTTTTCGCACGCGGTGAATGCTTTGAAAGTAGCATTTGTAGCTGTTGTATTTTCCCAATAACCGAGCGCAACGCCTTCATTACTAACCCAAATCTCACCAATTTCTCCTTCCTTTTCAATTGAATGAAGCTCCGGCTCAACAATGGCAACATGGGTAAATTCAACAGGCGGGCCGCAAGCGACCACTTGTTTGGAGTTCGTTCCGGGGATTGGCTTGAAAATCAACGGCGTTCCATGCAAATGCAGACTTACAGCCAGCGTCGCCTCTGCTAATCCGTAGGCCGGAACCAAACTTTCGCGTTTAAAACCAGTTACCTGCATCGTTTCCGCAAACTTTTCCAGGCTTGCAATCCGCACAGGTTCTGCACCCACGTATAACACGCGTAAAGAACTTAGATCTAATGTTTCCAGCTGCTCTGATTTTATGCGGGCAACACAATGATCCAACCCAAATCCAGGGCCGCCGCAAACTGCAGCCTGATAACGCGAAATCGTTTCGAGTAGCAATAAAGGTTTGGTAATGAATAAAATAGGTGAAATGATCAGCCCCGTTCCGCCAGTGAAAATAGGGGAAAGCAGCCCGTCCACCAGTCCCATGTCGTGATAATGCGGCAGCCAGGTTACGGAAGTGTCCGCAGCCGTCCGTCCGAAACAATTATTGATTGCATTTAAATTGGCAGTAAGATTGGAGTGACTAACCATTACGCCTTTGGGATGTCCCGTTGAACCCGACGTATATTGCAGATAGGCAGGTTCATCCGGTGGGGCAATTTGCGCAGCGATTGGTTCAAGGGCATCATTACTAAGCTGATCTGTGAAAAACCACTGAATGTCTAACGCTCGTAAAGTCTTGGAGGCTTCCGTTTGCCTTTGCGAAAGCATTTTAAAGGATTTCTGATTGGTAATGATGAGCGAAGCGTCGCAGTTTTTTATAATGTTTAATATTCGTTGAATTGCAGGCTCAGAATAACCGATAGGGCAAGGCACGGCAATAAGACCAGCATGCAGGGAACCGAGAAAAACTTTGATAAAAGCAGCTTCGGTAGGCAGCAGAATGATAACCCTGGAATGCGCGCTGCAAATGTCGGCTAGTTGGCTGGAAGCCGCCTGGACCGCTTCTAGCAATGTTTTATAGCTAAGTTCTTCCGATAGGTTTCCCTCTTTCTCCACAAACCCATAAGCAAGCTTGTCCGGGAACTGCCTGGCATAGACTTCTAATCTGTTAAATAGATCCATGAAACCAAAGGTATAAAAAAAGCAGTACGACTAAGAAATGATCTCAATCGTACTGCTTGTCAATCCTTTAATTCAAAATTATCTCGGCCCGCGCGTTCTGTTTCGCTGACCGTAGTGATTGCCATTATTATACTGGCGTCTGTAAGCTTTGTTGCTGTAACGGCTGGAATTATGACGGTCGGCCCGAATTACCCTCCGATGCTGAGGATGCGGTTTCACAACCACAACTCTTGGTGGCGGAGGCGGAACCCGATGATAACGATAACCATAACCTGGTCCGTATCCGTAGTCATAGCCATAGCCGGGGCCGTGTGACCTGTATGTACAGGAAGATATGCTTATTGCTGCAATGATCGTCACGATAACTGACAGCACCATTCTATTTGATCTCATGGCTTTAAGTCGTTTTGTACTATTTATAAAACGATTTACACCATTTAATAGTGCCTTTAAGTGTGTTAGGGGCGAAGGCGGTGTTTGAATAGAAACAGTTATCCACATCATATGGATAACGTAAAGAGTGCATAACAGGCTCTATATGCAGAAATTACAAGTTTGTTAACAAGTTATCCACAGCCTGTGTGTGGATAACTTGTTAACAAACATTAGCAATTATGCTTCAACATCATAGATCAAAACACGCTCCCAAAGGTGGGCGCATTCGTCTACAAATTTTTTGTGTAAAGGGTGGACCTGGTACACATCATGTGCTGCTTCATCCGCAAAAACAAGGATTTCTGCGAAGTCGTAAGTAGCATCGATCACCGGGCGGCGTGTGGCGGCGGGAGGGCCGATAAATACAGATTCGATGGATTCTATGGCTTCCAGGGACTTAATGCCGGCAAGAAGTGCCTGCCTTGCTTCCTCATTATCTTTTTCTTTCAGCCAAAAAAATACGTTGTGAACAAACATGGATAATCGTTTATGAGTTAAAAATATATTAAGGATTCGCTTGTGTAACAGCCACTTCCGGGGTATGTTCAGAGACAGGGCTAATGTATGCCTTTTCGAGCTTAAATGAAAAAGTGGTGCCCTTTTCAGGTTTTGACATGACTGCAATTTTGGTGTCATGCGCATTCAGAATGTGCTTTACGATCGCCAGGCCAAGCCCCGTTCCACCGATTTCTTTGCTCCGACTCTTATCGATCCGGTAAAAGCGCTCAAAAATACGGTTCAAATGCTCGTGCGGAATTCCCGGCCCATTATCCCGGACTGCAATCTCCACAAACTTTTTCCCTTCACTAAAATGCACAATTACTTTTCCGCCTTCATTGCCATATTTGACCGCATTTTCAATCAAGTTCAGCATAACCTGCTCCATTCGATCCGCATCAGCCAGCACCCAAACTTCGGCCAGCTCATCCGGTTTCACTTTGAATGTCACGTCTTTATCCTTCGCAATGTTTTCAAGCCTACTGAAAATATTCATCGCCAGTAACCGAATATCAATGGGCGCAATGTTCATCTTAATGTCGCCCGTTTCCATTTGAGAAAGTACCAAAAGGTCTTTCACAAGCACATCCAGACTATCCAGGTTTTTCGCGGCCTTGATCAAAAAACGCTCCCTTACATTTTCATCTTCCATCGCGCCGTCCAGCAGGGTGTGGATAAAGCCTTGTGCAGCAAAAATCGGTGTTTTGAACTCATGGGAAACATCTGCAAGGAATTCCCGGCGAAACAATTCCAGCTTTTTGAGCTCATCAATTTCCTTTTGTTTTTTGGTTACATAAACAAAAATCTCATCATTGATGGTTTTGAGAGGGTTCGATTCTGTAATCAACTTCTTCCTTGGAGCCAGGTTGAAATCCTTCATTTTAAGCTTGTGGATCGTCCTGTACATTTTGTTCACTTCGCGGAAAACCAGAATGTCAACTGTATACAAAACCAGGAAAAACGATGAAATAAAGGCGGAAATGGCTGATACAAACATCATCCCCCTTGAAACTCCTTCCACAAAAGCCAGAAAAGAAGTGGTTATGAGGGAAATCAGGACTGCCAGTATAAAAGCAATAAAGCGAGGACTCAGGGACATGATCTTGGTGTAAAAGGCTTTGGCTTTGGGGCGTTAGCCGTCTTAGTTTCAGCCTTAAAGTTAACATTCTGTTCGCAACAAAACTCTATTGCACGGGTGGGCTTGTGGTTTAATAATATTTCCTTAATGTTAACAAGAGAAATTTTATACAAAAAAGGCAGCTCCCTGTGAAGAAAGCTGCCTTTTGTCTAAATAACTAAAATTAAAATCCGCCGCGGAATTTGTACGTGCTACTCACCTTGTCTATTGCGACAATGTAGGCGGCGATCCGCAATGATACTTTGTATTTCAATGAAGTTTCGTACACCTTATCGAACGAATCCTGCATAATGCGGTCTGTTCTCCGGTTAATGCGTTCCAGCGTCCATTTATAACCAATCCGGTTTTGTACCCATTCAAAATAGGACACGGTAACGCCGCCTGCATTGGCCAGAATATCCGGCACGACCATGATTCCCTTTTCATTGATAATGTCGTCTGCCTTAAATGAAGTCGGGCCATTTGCACCCTCCACGATCATTTTAGCCTGGATTCCCGCTACATTTTTTCTGGTAATCACATCTTCCTTCGCCGCAGGAACGAGCACGTCCACGGGCAATGTCAGCAAGTCATCGCCAGGAATGGATTCTGCACCTGTAAAACCTTCCAGCGAGCCTTTATTTGCATCCCGATACGCAACTGCTGCCGCGATGTCAATTCCTTTATCATTATAATAAGCACCTGAAATATCGCTAATCGCATGGATTGCTACGCCTCTTTCTCTTAAAAGCAAAGCAGCGTGTGAACCCACATTACCAAAACCTTGCACCACAGCCGTTGCGCGATAAGGGTTAATGCGTAATTTTTCCATTCCGGCCAATGCCGAAACCATTACGCCACGGCCTGTTGCCTCGGTCCGGCCCAGCGAGCCGCCCAGCACCAACGGTTTACCCGTAACCACAGCCGGGATCGTCATGCCTTTTGATTTGGAATATTCATCCATAAGCCACGCCATTTCCCGCGGGCCCGTTCCCATATCCGGCGCAGGAATATCCTGATCCGGCCCGAAAACGTCTAAAAGTGCAGTGGTATACGCACGCATCAGGCGTTCGATTTCCCCGGCAGACATTTCCCGGGGATTGCAAGCAACGCCTCCCTTGGCGCCGCCATAAGGAATATCCACGACGGCACATTTCCAGGTCATCCATGCAGCCAGCGCACGTACTTCATCCAGGTTTACGTCCGGATCAAAACGGATGCCGCCTTTGCTGGGACCCAAGATTGTAGAATGTATAACCCGGTAACCTTCAAACGTTTTGATCTGCCCGGAATCCATCATAACAGGCAGTCCCACAATGACTTGCTTACGCGGGACTTTCAAAATATGATACATTTCCTCCGAAATCCCTAAAAGGTCAACAGCCTTATCAAACCTCTGCATCATTGATTCCAATGGATTTTCTTTATCCTTAATTGGAGCCGGTTCTATATATGACATTATTAATTATTTAAAGTATTGATATTAAGTATGTTAATGAAAAATTTGTCTTGCTTAATACAAACATAATTGATTATAATTTATAAAAATAAAAAACCAATTAATCTTGAAATAGTATAAAAAATGCAAATAAGTAGAATGTTTTATGCGCAACGTGATCTTTGAAATTATGGCCTTTGTTTCCGTGGTTATTCCAAATTTCCTGCATGGGTTTTGTGAAAATCTGAATTCGTAAAAAATAAAAAAGGAGGCATAAATTTTATGCCTCCTTTCAATATAATGCTAAATGGTTGTTAAGCCATTTCCATCTTTCCGGAATTACGTTTACGATCGTTTTCTTCCAGATATATTTTACGCATACGCATGCTCTGAGGCGTAACTTCCAGATATTCGTCTTTCTGGATATATTCCATCGATTCTTCAAGAGAGAAGTTGATTTTCGGAGCGATCCTTAAACCATCATCTGTTCCTGATGCGCGCATGTTTGTCAATTTTTTAGCTTCCTGCAAGTTAACAACAATGTCGTTTGGACGATTGTGCTCACCAATTACCTGGCCACCGTAGATTTCGTCACCCGGCTCCACGAAGAAACGTCCGCGATCCTGCAATTTATCAATGGTGTATCCTGTTGCAGGACCTGTGTTTTTCGAAATAATCGAACCGCTGATACGTCCTGGAATCGGTCCACGGAATGTTCCGAATTCTTTGAAACGGTGTGTCATAACTGCTTCACCCTGTGTTGCAGTCAAAACGTTAGAACGCAATCCGATCAAACCTCTTGAAGGAATCTCAAATTCAAGGTGTTGCAAATCTCCTTTCGGTTCCATGATCAACAGCTCACCTTTACGCTGTGTTGCCAATTCGATCACTTTTCCAGCTGTTGCTTCCGGCACGTCCACAACCAATGTTTCGATTGGTTCAAGGCGCTCGCCTTTTTCATCTTCTTTGAAAAGCACCTGAGGCTGACCAAGTTGCAACTCGTAACCTTCACGACGCATTGTTTCGATCAATACAGACAAGTGAAGGATACCACGTCCGAAAACAAGGAATTTATCTTCCGTATCTGTTGCTTCAACGCGCAATGCAAGGTTTTTCTCAGTTTCTTTCATCAGACGGTCACGAAGGTGGCGTGATGTTACAAACTTGCCTTCTTTACCGAAGAACGGAGAGTTGTTGATTGTGAAGAGCATGTTCATCGTAGGCTCATCCACAGCAATACGTGGAAGCGGCTCAGGATTTTCAGCATCAGCAAGTGTATCGCCAATCTCGAAATCTTCGATTCCAGTCACTGCGCAGATATCACCAGCCGTAACTTCTGAAACCTTCACACGACCAAGTCCTTCAAATATTTGCAATTCTTTGATTTTCACTTTCTTGAAAACGCCGTCTGCTTTGCAAAGCATCATGTTGGCACCTTCTTTCAGCACACCACGTTTCACACGACCGATCGCGATACGGCCTACGAATGCGTTATAATCCAGAGAAGTGATCTGCATTTGTGCATTTCCTTCATCAATAACTGGTGCAGGAATTGAACTGATAATGGTATCCAGCAGGAATGTAATGTTATCCGTTGGTGTTTTCCAATCCGGCCCCATCCATCCTTGTTTCGACGAACCGTAAACAGTTACGAAATCAAGCTGGTCTTCAGTAGCGCCAAGGTTGAACATCAGGTCAAATACATTTTCCTGAACTTCTTCCGGGCGGCAGTTTTCTTTATCTACTTTATTTACAACCACGATTGGTTTCAAGCCAAGGCCAATTGCCTTGCCCAGTACAAAACGTGTTTGTGGCATAGGGCCTTCGAATGCATCAACAAGCAACAAAACGCCATCCGACATTTTAAGTACGCGTTCCACTTCACCACCAAAGTCTGCGTGACCTGGTGTATCAATTACATTGATTTTTACGTCTTTGTAACGCACCGATACGTTCTTAGAAGTGATGGTGATACCACGCTCCCTTTCAAGATCATTATTATCAAGGATTAGGTCATCAAACTCCTGGTTATCGCGAAATAACTTTGAAGCGTGAATGATTTTGTCAACCAATGTAGTTTTACCGTGGTCAACGTGCGCAATGATTGCGATGTTACGAATGGCTTGCATTGTTTTATAGATCAATTGTTTACGGTTTTTCTGTCGGCGGCTTAAAACCGGAAGTAGACCGTTTTGCTTTTAGTTTGACTGATTTTTTGTCAAATAGGGTGCAAATGTACGGACTTTTTTCGCTGAATAACAGTATTTTACAATTAATTTATTGTTACCTGTCGAAAAATGCGGTTTGCAATAAGAGAAGTGCAAAAAGTTATTTTAATTATTGGATGGTTACAATTGACGTTTGAATTTGTTCTTGCCTGTAAACAAGAAAAGAGACGCTAACAAGAGCGCCTCTTTTTACTTCAACACACCTAATGAAAAACCTGCATTAGTCTTTTTTTCTTTTCAGAAAAATTTTGTCAATCCCTTGAAGATCCAGCACAATGGAGTCACAGGTGTTCGTTAATGATGAAAAAACATAGACGGCGGAAGTGTTATTGTTAAATTTTCCAGAGATTTTAAGTGAGTCTTTTTCAGCTTTCCAAACCATTACAGGTTCGTTTCGCTTGCCAAACAAGATTCCTTCTGTTTCGCTGAATGTTCCGTTTTCCACAAACGAAATTTCGTCCTTTTGTGTAGGCATTGATTCAAGGTAACCCGTCCAGGTACCAATAATGTTCTTTTTCAATGTAGCAGGTATGCAAGGTTTCTCTTTGCCTTTCTCATTGCAAGAAATGATAGTTAAGAGTATCCAGCTGCAAAGTATGAGTTGTTTCAGCATAGTTTGTTGCTTAATTGTTGATAATTGCAGGCCAGATTCTGGATTCTGAGGAACAATCTGACCTGCTTTTTATCTTATTCCATTATTTACTTACAACAACCTTATAAGTACTTTCTGACCCATTGAGCATCGTAAGTTGGATTAGGTAAATTCCGTTTAGCATGTTTTTAACGTTCACTTTTGGTGTAGGCTTATCGGCAGATTTGTAAACTTCTTTTCCATTAGTATTCAAGATTCGCACCTTCGAAACTTTGGTCCAGTCTGAGGCTTGAATAGTCAACTCATCTGAAACCGGATTTGGAAACATATACGTGGCAACACCCTCAAATTTAATAGTACGGATTCGGCTGTAAGCACTAGTCCCATCTTTATCAATCATATGCAGACGATAGAAATTGTTCCCTTCGAAAGGATTATTATCAGTCGCATTGTAGTCAGCTTGCATCTTACTTTCACCTTTTGCAGCAACGGTTTGGATTGTACTCCACTCTTTGCCATTTTCACTATGCTGCACATCAAAACGTTCGCTATTAGTTTCTTCTGTTGTCGTCCAAGTCAAACTAATTGCATTTGCTTCTTTGGCAGCATCGAAGGATAGCAGCTTTACTGGTAATGGAAACTGTGCTGCCATTGTGAATGGTCTTCTCAATCCAAGTGAGTTCAAAGGCGGGTCGTTTGCAAGATTAGTCCATGAACTACCTGATGCAATTGCATTTGGCCTTGGAGTTGCTGGATCGCCTTGATCCACTGGGCCAGAAAAATTAATGGTATACGTCGCTAACTTTACAAACGATGATGTGTTAAGGTCTGTCTGATTACTTCGCTCGAGTGTTAGTCCGAACCCCGTTTGCCCATCGGGCGGAGATCCAGGAACTATTGGTTGGACAGCGGCTGTTCCAGTTGTAAAAGCTGGATCTCCCATTCCTGTACCATCAATGACAGACACGCCCGGTGGAAGAAGGACATCAAGTCTAATATTAAACCCTACCCAACCATTATTATTTGGGCCAACATAGCCAGCGCCGCCCTTTGCTTCAAGGTCGAATGTCCAACTTAATCCATCCGCACTCACTTTCCTATTAGTAAAGTCAAGAATGATTGGAACATTCTGAGCTATCGCTGATTTGGAAAGGGTAAGCAATAGCAGAAGGGCAAAAAGATTTCTAAAAATTCGTTTCATATTTTAATAGTTAATAAGAGTTGAAAAATATCCTTTGTTAAAACTTGTCTTGAAAAATGAGATATCGACATTGTCGACTATTCCGTCTAGGTTTAAATCCTCTTGCTTGTAGGTATCGAAATCGCCCTTATTAAAAGAGAATCTTTCACTGGACAGGTCAGCGTTATCGACAGTCAAATCTTGTTGGATATCACCGCTAATCATGCACCACACGCCGTTCGTCTGAACCATTTGAGCAGGTGCTCCTATATTGTAAGCCTTAGACAAATCCGCAGAAAAATCATAGTTAACAGTTCCAGCATTGAAGAATACTATCCCAAGCCCGAGAACACCTAGGTGATTCCTATGCTTCACAGCAATTCGAACGCCTCCAAACTGCGGATTAAACTTCGGAGCAAAACCATCTTTATCCACTACACTTCCGTCCGATCTGAGCAGAAGACTTTTAGATTCAAGAATTGCTGCTGGATTTTGCATGCTACGAATCTCTACTTTCACCCAATCGACAATTTTGTTTTCAGAAAGAGTGCTATTAATATCTGCAAAAACTTCCCCTCCGCCATAAGGATCTTGGGTAGGTAGTAATCCGAAAGTAGAAGGGCCCGTTTGATAAACTTGCAAATCATTCCGCATTATAGCGACGCCATTTTCCTGCGTGGTTGCACCTTGGAGGAAGACTTTTAGGTTGAGATTGACTTTGGTCTCGCACGGATTGATCGTTACAGTTAATGCTGAGGTTGAAATGTGCGTGTTAAAATCACCTGTTGCATTATCTTTGAAAAAAGCGTAGTAAGTGCCTGCTCCGGCTTTCGATGGATCGGCAACTGCATTTTGGTGCGCTGGATCTGTAAACCACACCAGTGCTGTTTGTGGAGGTTGGTTAGTGACGGCAACGTTATTTAAATTAACAGTAGTGGCTGGGCAAGTGTTTATTGCAGTTGAACTTGACAAGGCAACCTGAGCGGTGCCTGCTGGGCAGCTTTTAAGAGAGACCGTAACTTTTGCATTCGAAATATCAACAGAGTAGCACTTCTCTATAAAGTTGTAATAGAATGCATAATAATCTCCAGGAGCTGTTGCCCGGGAAAGATCAACCGGCAAACCTTGATGGCTGTTATTTTTAAACCATCTAATATGTTCTTTAAGACTGTTATAAGGAGAATTTTCCAAGTTAACAGCTTCTATCAGTTCAGCATATTCATCGGGACATTTATTTGTTATGGACGATTGCTTTATAGAAACCTGAGCATCAATTTTGGATACCAAAAGTGACGCGGTAGAATTCGCAGTGTTATAGCATTTCATATCTTCCGCATAGTAAAATGCGAAGTAAGGGTTGGCACTGGCTTTCCCAATAGTTAAGTTAGCGCCACCAGCACTGGGAGTTGCGGATTTCTGCCAAACTGACGCAGCCTTAGGCGGCGTTATGCTAGCAATAATTGTATTTAACGGAACGGATTCGCAGGCGTACCGAGTTGTTACAATATTTCTTTTTAGCACAACTTGATCGGTGGGCAGAATACAATTGAATGCATATTTATCAATATCGAAGCCGACATATCCGCTATTTCCATTTGCTGTTGCACTGCTGAATGTAAAAATAAGTGTCGTTGAGACCGCAGTAAATGAAACTGTTTGAAAAACCCACTCTTTATTATTTAAACCATCTAAGCTTGAAGTTTTAGATTTAACTATTGCTTCACCAATTAAACCATCGGTAGCTGAGACAGTTACGGTCGCAGATGATCCATATCCTGATGTTAGCGTTCGCAAAGGAAGTAATGCATAATTTAGCGTGTACTGTTGCCCCTGCACAAATCCATTTACGATTACTCGAACTTTGTCATTACTACCATTCCCATTCTTAAGGCTCATGAAACTTTTCTGCTGTGCGGGAGGCAATCCCATGTCGGTTTGAGAGGTAGGCGGATTAGTTACCACCCCATGCCATGGATTTTGAGCATTTCCTGCGATCCCGGTTGGATTAGAAATTGTTGGTGCTCCTGATACAATCTCATATGATGCAGGGACACAGTTTGTACACGGAGTGCCATAGGTGGGGAAAAAGGTTTGCGCATGCACACCCGCCATGCACGCAGTCAAAAATACTAGTGTGTAAAAAATTAATCGTTTCATAATCTTACTGTTTAGTGTGTCAGGTTTGTAGCCTGGAAAAATTTTTTGTTATCATGTTGTCAATTGATAGGGAAGTAAATGTTAGGCGTTGTCGTCTGTTTGACGCGGTGGCGTTCTTCTGAGCCGGGCGTTGCGATGAGTTGGTTTCTTCTCATACGTGTGTCTTCATAATGGCGTGATGATTAAGTGATAAAATTTAAAAGCTGATCTCGGGGATCGAATCGAGGCTTAAAATTGGGGGGTGGGATTGGAGATTTCAGAATGCGTTGATTAATGGGCGGGGATGGTTGAATAAACGGTATTCTTTACCCTTTTTGCTTCCAAATCGAATGTTATCGCTTGATTTTGTTTGACTTAACTTGTAGGATTATATCGAAGGCAATAGTAGCAATTACAAAGACTTGCAATTAGAATTAATCATTGCAGGAAATTTTGATTATGCCTTAAATTTCGCTGAAATAGGCATTTTTCAGTTGGATTAACTCCTTTTAAGAACTAATCCTAACCGTTTAATAAATGGAAAATTGTTTTCCCGAGAAAAAAATGAAATTAGGTTTTATTCTGACTCGGGGATCGAAATGCTGTATAAAATCTGTCTGTTTTTGTGTCTCTTGCCGGGACTGGTCAGTGGCCAGTTTATCTTTCAGAATTTGCGCACAAATGATGGCCTGAGTAGCAAAGTAATCAGAAGCCTCTATAAGGATAAAGACGGGTATCTTTGGATCGGAACAATAAAAGGATTGAATCGATTTGACGGCGCTATCGTCAGGCAATTTGGAATTGAGACAGGTTTAAGGGACTTGTATATCAACGCAATTCAGCCATTGGGCAAGGATGATTTAATTTTAGGGACCAGGCAGGGGGTGAAAGTTTTCAATCGAAAGGAAGGGGCATATGTAAATGACCAGCGTTTTGAGCAGTTAAACACAATAGATATATACAATATTTATCTGGATGGGTTTTCCCGTCTGTGGTTTTTGACACAATCAGGTATCTACATATTTTTAAATGGTAAACTTGTAAACCTGGAAACGATGGTACCGGATGCAGAGATTTTGCGAAATGCAAAATATGGTCTTTCAATACTGGTTTGGGATCAGGCCCGAGGCGGCTTCTGGATGGGAGGTCCTGAAATTTACTTTATCGATTGCAGGAACAAAACTATTTATCACAAATCAAATAACCCGAACAGAGTACCAATCTTTGATGTTTCCAATGTTTTTGCGATTGCAGTTGATGCAGAAGGTAACCTTTGGTATGAGAGCAGAAATACCAAGTCTTTGAATTTCTGGAACCAGAAAACAAACAAGATGATTTCGTATTCCGAGTTAGATGGAGAGCGGATCTACGAAGGATGTAATAAGATTTTTATAGATCAAAAGGGTCGGGTCTGGATATCAACCTGGGCGTTTGCGGCTTATTTGAAAGAGCCCGGCGAGCCGATAAGGAAGATTCCGTATAGCCAAAACCGTAAGTATTCAATTGGCTATGGATTCTTCTGGGCGGCAATTGAAGATGTCGAGGGTAATGTGTGGCTCGGCACATTAAATGGGATCAGTAAAGTACAGGCGAATGCTCCGGTCCAGGCGATTTATCAATTACCAAGTTTTAAATATTTTCTACATACCGGCTTTGCGCATGCAAACTCAATCGTGGTCGAGAACAGTACGATAATGGCGGCTAAGGAGGATGGGGTTGTCAGGTTTAACATGAAAACAAGAATGCATCAGCGTTATATCCCTGACAATGGTCCTGATTTGGTCAAAAACAAGTTTTTCATGTCAGTTAAATCCGAAGGCATTTGGTGGTTTGCAGGTTTGGATGGGATACATTTCCTGCGGCCTGGGGGTGAGAAACTGGAACCTTTGCTCACTGGCGCATTTCGGTTTAAAGCCAAGCCGGCAAATCTTATTTTTGTTGATTCGGTTGGGAACATTTGGTTTTAAATCCTGTACGATGGTTTGTATCGTTACAATCCGACAACGACAAAGATTACGCGTTTTGATGGGAAGGATGAGCGTTTTGGGAGATTTCCATTTGCCAATGCAAATAGTTATCTGGTAAAGCGCAACGGAGACATTTTGTTTGCAAATAAATATGGTATTCTAAAATTTGACATTATTAAGCAGCAGTTTTTTGAAGTTTATTTCGAACACTCCAAAGACTTCACAGTCAACCAAATTGCAGAAGACAAGAAGGGGAACATTTGGATGGTAGTGTGGGGAAAAGGGGTCATTAAATTGAGTGGAAATTACGACGTTACCGACAGCCTGAACACCGGCAATGGCCTACCCTATGACAATCTGAATAACATTGCTATTGACCATTTGAACAATATTTGGGTCTCGGGCATCGAAGGACTTCTGTTTTTTAATCCTGAATCAAAGGCACTGACAAAGGTTGACGTGGATCTGGGACAGAATCTTCAGGATTATTATAATGACCTGTTTGTCGCTAATAAACGCATTTATGCTGCAATGCTAGACCACGTTGTCGTGCTGGATCCATCCAGGTTTGCGGCTTTGAAAGTGAGGGCCCCGCCACATATTACGTCTGTAAAGATCTTTGGCAAAGAAAAAGAGGATTTCATGAAATACCCACAACTGACTCTGACACATGATGAAGATTACCTTACGTTTCAATTTGCATCGCTGGCGCACCGCGACGTACCCACATTGCGATATAGCTATATGCTCGAAGGTTTCGATCAGGACTGGATTAGTTCGGGTCGTTCTCTGATTGCCTCTTATAAAAACCTTCCCTGGGGAAAATATAGTTTCAAGGTAAGAAGCACTGATGAGCGTGGCAATTGGATGAATATTGCCAACACATTGGCCATTAACATTCAGCCTCCGTGGTGGCAGGAATCATGGTTTCTTGGTGCTATGGCTGTCTTATTTTGTGCTGCAGTCGTCTATCTATATTATGTGTATTTAAAAAGGCAGCGGAAACTCATCATGGATGCGAGCATTGATTACTTCGCCAATGCAGTTTATCCTGAGAATTCAGCGAAAGAAATTTGTTGGGACATTGCCTACAACTGCGTTTTACATCTGCGTCTTCAGGACTGCGTGGTGTATCTGATGGATCACAAAAGGAATGTGCTTGTGCAGAAGGCCGCTTACGGTTACAATAGTTCGAAAGCGCAGGAACAGGAAAATCCTATTGAGATTCCGGTTGGCAAAGGCATCGTTGGAACGGTTGCGGAAACAGGCAAGCACTTAGTCATTGCCAATACTTCCAAAGATCCAAGATATGTTGTTGTCGAAGAAAGACGGTTTTCAGAGCTGTCGGTCCCGATTTTACACGATGGGAAAGTGATAGGTGTGGTGGATTCGGAGCATTATAAAAAGAATTATTTCAAAAGTGAACATTTGAAAGCAATGTCAATTATCACTTCTATTTGTTCGGGTAAAATTGCCGAGGCAATCGCGCAGGCAGCTGCCAAAGAAAAGGAAATCGAATTACTTGAAATCAGTAAGGCGCTGGCCGAAAGTCAGCTAATGGCGTTGCGTGCGCAGATGAACCCGCATTTTGTGTTCAATTGCCTCAATAGTATACAGGAATGCATAGTATCAGAAAAGTTTAAAGAGGCTAGCAAATATCTGAATCTCTTTGCCAAACTGTTCCGGAATTTGTTAAATAACTCAGGCAAAACCCTGGTAACAATTGATGATGAACGTGATATCCTGGAATACTATCTTCAACTCGAAGAAATGCGATTTTCAAATAGCTTCACCTATGAAATCCGCTTCGACGAAGACCTTGAAGATGAGGGAATAATGATTCCTTCGCTGCTGGTTCAGCCGTATGTTGAAAATGCATTATGGCATGGGCTGATGCATTCCAAGTTGAAGCGGAAGCTGCTGGTGGAATTTAAAAAAATCAATGAGGACATTTTTGAATGCAGAATCGAGGACAACGGGATTGGCAGAAAGAAATCCTTTGAGTTAAAGGCACTGAATAACAGACCAAAGTTCTACGAGTCGAAGGGGCTTGGGATTTCCAGCGACCGTCTGGCTGTGCTCAACAGGCAAGGGCATCACGCTGAAGTTGAATTTATTGATAAAGTGCATGAAAATGGCGAAGCGGCGGGGACATTGGTGATCGTGAGGCTGTCGACTTATTTAAGATAGAGACGAGCTTCAGATTCATATTTTATTCATTTAATACACGCACAGTGATGGGGTTTGGGATATACTTTTTTACTTTTTCAGCACTTCTGTATGTTTATTCAAAGTTTTATGCACAACGTAGACGCAATAGAGGAAGACATATCAGGCGCTTTGGAATTGAGACGGAAGGAACGATTCTATTTATTGATATATCAGAAAAGCCTCAATCAAGACAATCAGCTAAAATTCAAATTCAGATAGAGCCCGTTCAGGGAAGGAATTTCGTCGCAGAACTGATTGGCATTCCCCGGACATTGATGAATTCTGTAAAAGTGGGGGATAAAGTCCGGGTTAAATACCTGGCCAAAAACCAAAGAGAAGTTGCTTTCATAACATTGATGAACCAAAGTTAAGTCAACTGCAATAACCGATAAATAAATGCGGCGACGCCGATAAATCACCGTTTGTTTTGGAAGTTAGGAGAAGAATAAAACCCTGACTTATCATTGCAGTTCTAAACACAAACTACATTAAACAACCTGCTAGTGAAACGTCGTTCTCAACGGCTCGGTGGTGTACGGTGATGTCCTGGATTACGATTAATATTTACCTAAATTATAACACTATGCAAGAACAAGAAATCCAAATTGGTGATGTCGTTTATCTTAAGTCGGGGAGCCCGGCGATGGTAGTGGATGGGTTTCACCAGACTTCGAAAAATTTTTACAGATGCTTTTGGTTTAATGAGGAGGCGAATGCTGTTTCCGAGTATTTTAATCAGCTGAGTTTGACAACGACCAAGACTGAGCTGCAATTAATCGTCAAGGATAAGACCAAAGAGGAATAATTAAGTTACTTCCGTGAGAAGAAGTCCCGGACTGCCTGACTTTGCTGAAAAGTAAGTCGGAGATAGTTCGGGGCTTTTTTGTATATCGTTTTTTGTGCTTTTACTTTATCTGCTTAGGAGTTGAAGGAATTCGTAATGATCGGCTTCGATGAAATTTTGCATTGGCGGGGGCGTTTAGTTTCTTTGTGAGAATTGATTTTTTAAGCTTATATGAACAAGAATTTACTGACGGGGATATTCCTGTCTATATCAACCCTAACTTTTGCGCAGGACGATGCTGCGAAATATGCAGAAAGCATCACTCCCGCTGATCTGAAAAAGCATTTGGTAATCATTGCTTCGGATAGCCTTGAAGGACGGGATACGGGCTCACCTGGCCAGAAAAAGGCCGCTGAATATGTTTCAAGTTTTTACAAACAGTATGGCCTGACGCCTGCTGCCACCACTGCGGATGGTTCTAAAAGTTATTTGCAGAAATATAATCTTCACAAAAGAAGCTGGGGTGAAGTTTACGTCAAGGTGGGCAATAAAAAATATGAGTTCAATAAAGAATTTTATCTCAATGGCATCCTGAATGTTCCTCAGGAAACGAGCTCTGATGTAATTTTGGTAGGTTACGGCATTGATGATCCGGCTTATACTGACTATAATAATCTGGATATCAGAGGTAAATCGGTTGTCATTTTTGAAGGCGAGCCGAAAAGCGCAGATGGGAAATATCTGATCAGTGGCACAGGTGAGAAAACAAAGTGGAGTGGGCCGGTTTCGTGGCAGGCCAAGGCGAGGGTTGCTTTGGATAGGGGAGCAACATATGTTTTCATCGTTACTGACAAAACGGGTGAGGATCTGGATAAGGAAATTCGTCAGCGGGCAGTTATGGCGAAGCGTTTTAGTGCTCCAACATTAAAACCTGTGGTTGAAACGCCAAAAAGCCTTGCTGCATTTGCAGTTCCAGCAAGCATTGCTGCCCAGATACTGAACACATCTGCGAATAAACTTTTGAAAGAAAAAGCTTCGATTGATAAATCGGGTAAGCCACTTTCGAAACAAATGTCTGGAAATGTGTCAGTTAAAGCCGAACGTGTGAGCGAGATAATCGAAACCGAGAATGTTGCTGCGTTCATGGAAGGATCGGACAAAAAGGACGAAGTTTTGGTGATCAGCGCGCATTTGGATCATATCGGGATCTCTGATAATGGTGAAATCAACAATGGTGCGGATGATGACGGGTCAGGAACGGTATCATTGCTGGAACTTGCGGAAGCATTCAGCAAGGCGAAAGCAGAAGGTAAAGGGCCACGCAGAAGTATTTTATTCCTGAATGTTACCGGGGAAGAAAAAGGGCTTTTTGGATCGGAATATTATTCTGAAAGTCCGTTGTTCCCACTGAAAAATACGATTGCAGATCTAAACATTGATATGATTGGCCGCGTGGATCAGGCGCATGCAAATGATCACAAATACGTCTATCTGATCGGTTCTGATAAACTTTCATCCAAGTTGCACGCGATTAGTGAGGAAGCAAATAAAAAGTACATTAACTACAATCTGGACTACACATTCAATGATCCGAAAGATCCTAATAGATTCTATTATCGTTCAGACCATTACAATTTCGCGAAAATGGGTGTTCCCGTCATTTTTTACTTTACCGGAGTTCATGAAGACTACCACAAACCCGGCGATGATGTGGAGAAGATCCTTTTTGACAAACAGGCGCCTATCGTGAAATTGGTATTTCATACGGCATGGGAGTTGGTTAACCGGGAAGATCGCATTGAGGTTGATAGCAATAAGGAATAATCAAGTCCAGGCATGAAACAAGCACTTTTGAGTATTTTTCTGATTACCAGCAGTTTAGTTGCTGCTGCCCAGGCGCCCACGGAAAATTCGCTGCTTTGGGAAATCACATCACCGGGTCAAGCCAAGCCTTCTTATTTATTTGGAACAATCCATTTGATTTGTCCGGCTGATTTCTCACTAAGTGACTCATTAAAAGCAACATTAGGCAGAACGCAGCAAGTTGCGCTGGAAATTGACATGGATGATCCCGGAATGATGGCGGGCATGATGAAATCAATGAATATGTCAGATGGTAATGAGTTAAAAAAGCTGATTACCGAGCAGGAATATGCGAAGCTGGCCCAGTTTTACAAAGATTCAGTTGGCGTGGGGATCGCCATGTTTGAGAAAGCAAAACCGTTTATATTAATGGGGCCGCTTTTTAATGCAGTTCTCTCGTGTCAGCCCCAGTCATACGAAATGTCCTTAGTTGAGCTGGCGGCAAAGCAGAAATCCGAGGTGATCGGGATTGAAACACTGGATGAACAAATGGCTATTTTTGATACAATTCCATACAAGGACCAGGTAAAAATGATCATTAGCATGATCGACAGTCTCCCGCAGGCGCGCAAAGAGTTTAGTAACTTGGTAGGGTTGTACAAATCTCAGAAAATCAACGATCTCTATAATCTGATGATGGCCAGTAATTATGGCATGGAAGGAAATGAAGAAGTAATGCTGTTTTCCAGAAATCTCAAATGGGTGCCTAGAATTCGCAAAATCGCTGCGGACAAGCCGACTTTCTTTGCTGTCGGGGCTGGCCATCTTGGTGGTGACCGCGGTATTATTTCGTTGCTACGGAAGGATGGATTTAAGGTTCGACCGATCAATTGACCTAAAAAGCCGATATCCATCTCGTAAGCAAGCCCGGATTGAAAAATAGCAGGAGAATGGCAATAACAAGCACTCCGGCAATAAACTTGCCGGTAACGCTTTGGTTTGAAGGTGCTTTCTTTTGCGCCAATGCTTTGAAAAATAACAAATAAGGAATTCTTAAATAGTAGGCAAGCGAAATAGCCGCATTGAGAATTCCTCCGATGAGCAGCCAAAGCATCCAGGGAAAATGTTGCTGATGATAACTTTCCCAAAGCGCTGAAAACACAAGCAATTTTGAAGTAAATCCGGCAGTAGGCGGTAAACCTGCTAATGCGATCATCACGATCGTCAGGATGCTGGAAATCCACATATTCCTGCGTCCTAACCCTTCAAAACACGTCAGGTTTGTGTTTGAAACCGGTTGAAGAAGATCGATCAGGAAGAAAACAGCAAGGTTAATAATCAGGTAAGCGGCAGTATAAAAAACTGCTGATTCAAAGCCGAACCGGCTATAAGCAGCAATTCCGACCAATAAATAACCAGCCTGGGCAATGGACGAATAGGCTAGTAATCGTCTCGCATTGGTTTGAAGTAATGCTGCTATATTCCCAATGGTCATGCTTATTAATGCAATTCCTCCTAAAACCGGGAAATATTGTGCCGGTAAAATTCCCGCAAGTCGCATAAGCACAAGTACAACAGCAGCCTTAGGTGCAACAGATAAAAATGAAACAAGTGGAGTAGGAGCAGCCTCATAAACGTCTGGTGTCCAGACATGAAAAGGCACGAGCGACAGCTTGAAAAGCAAACCGGCAAGCGTCAGTACAATGGTTACCGTTATCACCAAAGGAGAGTTATTCATCAGTCCCGCTGTCATGGCTTCGCTGGTAATGTCCATCGTTCCGGTGAGCCCGTAGATAAGTGAAATGCCATAAAGCATTACTGCTGAGCTGGCTGCGCCGAATAACAAGTATTTTATCCCTCCCTCGGCTGCTTTTTTGTAGGGCGACATTGCAACCAGCAAGTACGAACTCACGGAAATCAATTCCAAAGAAAGGTATATAGTCAGCAAATGTGTCGACATTGTCAGCAGATTCATTCCTGCGACGGCTGCAATGAGCAATGCATTAAACTCTGGCGGGAAATCGTATTTTAATACGCGAACATGGATTAAGGTAAAGATCCAGGCAAGCGTGATCATGATTTTAAAGAAAACGGCTTGTCTGTCAAGAAATAAAAGGGGTTGAAAACGAAAAGCAGGCTCCGTATTCCATTGACCTAAAATCAGCAAAAGTGAAATAATGCTGCCTGCGAGGGCGATATTTTGCAGGTAGGAAGCAATTTTCTCTTTTTTAAGCCAACGCAAAAATACAAGTTCCGCAAACAGGAAAAAGCAAAAGAGCAGTGCCAGAAAAATCTCAGGAGTGATCCCTGCCAGACTTCGGCGTATATGTATAAGCTGTTCGTTAATATCCAATTTGAGCGGGTACAATTTTTTTGGCAAAAGTACAGAAAGATGCCAGCAATCTAAATTCTCGCATTATCAGACTTCGAACTTATCAAATTAACCAACTCAATCATGAAATATGTACTAAGATTTTTTTTGCTCTCCTTCTTTCTTTGGACAAATGCTGCCATTGCGCAGGATTCCACGGGACTATCGGGAACACCATATCAGGAATCGGCCACAGATGGAGAGAATTCAGCATATTTATTTCAGGAATGGTATTCCGGAACGGTCCGTACGAGCGACGACCGTGTGCATGATGGGGTAAAAATCCGGTATGATATCAAAAAGGATGAAGTAGAATATAAGGCTGATTCGGGCTTATTCCGGGTGTCGTCCGGCGTTAAAGAATTTACAATCCCAACAGGCACTGATCTTTACATTTTCAAAAACGGTTATCCGGCCGTCGGGGAGCAGACAGACAAAAGCTTTTACAGGGTTCTTTATGATGGCAATACGAAGCTGTTAAAAAAATATGTGAAGCCGATTAAAGTGGAAAAAGCGAGCGCAACGCGGACATTGGAACCTAATGCGAAGCTGTATATCATGAAAAATGACAAACTGAATCCTGTGCAGCTCAGCAACAGAAACAGCTTTTTGAATTTGCTGACAGAAGAAAAAAACAAAATGAATTATATCATCAGAGAATCACAGCTGGACTTTG
This sequence comes from Dyadobacter sp. CY347, assembly GCF_021502655.1. Lineage (GTDB taxonomy): Bacteria > Bacteroidota > Bacteroidia > Cytophagales > Spirosomataceae > Dyadobacter. The sequence goes on along the minus strand of NZ_JAKFFT010000008.1, from coordinate 169,010 downwards.
CAGCAGAGGATGATTTAATCACATTGCTTGAAGAGTATGACTCTTACAAAGCAGGCCGCGGAGGAAACTGACATTTTGTGAAGACATTAGAAAGCCGGAACCGATATTCTCAAATATCAATTCCGGCTTTTTTTATTGGTATAACACCTAATGCTTATGGATTCAACGGCACTTCGGGAGCAGTTTCTTCTTTTTTACGTTTACCAAAAACATAAACCAGACCGAAGTGACTTTTCAAAACTCCGCTGTCAAATTTATCTTTAACATACGGATTTAACTCTAATGCAAGCTGGAAACGCCTGTTTTGCTTTAAAGGGGAGATTCTGACTCCGACATTTAAAGAATAACCGTCAATTGTAATCAAATCGGCATCTGCGTCGGCAATGCGGTAAAGGGGATTCAATCGCAAGCCGCCTCCCAGATACCATTGCAACACTTCCCCTCTCTTCAAATTGATCATAGGCAACAAATCCACGCTGAGGCTGCTGAACAGGGAATTTGTCTGGAATCTTGTATCCAGCCAGATCGCCTTTTTTGCATTGGTGCTGATTGTCAGCAGGCTGCTCCAAGGATAATAGCCCACAGATGCCTGTGCACGAAGGTTTTGCTGATTAAAAAAAAGAATCAACGATAGTACAAAAATGATGCGTTTCATGAACGGGGAATGAGTGAGTGACACGGCAATAGTTACTAGCGGCGTAATGCTTTGCCCAACTTGCCAGCAGCTTGCATCGTGTTCATTTTCTTCATCATCTTCCGCATTTCATCGAATTGCTTGATCAGGTTATTGACTTGCAAAATCGATGTGCCGCTTCCGGCTGCAATGCGTTTTTTGCGGCTTCCGTCGATCATATCCGGATTTTCGCGTTCCTTTTTGGTCATCGACTGAATGATCGCTTCAATGGGTTTAAACGACTCGTTATCAATGTCCATATCTTTCATTGCATTGCCCATTCCAGGGATCATACCGATCAAGTCTTTCACATTACCCATCTTTTTGATCTGCTGCAACTGGCCCAAAAAGTCGTCAAAATCAAATTTATTCTGACGCATTTTGGCATTAATGCGCTTCGCTTCGTCTTCGTCAAATGCTTGCTGCGCACGTTCTACAAGGGAAATAACGTCACCCATCCCCAGGATCCTGCTCGCCATACGATCAGGATAGAAGGAATCAAGTGCTTCCATTTTTTCACCCGTACTGATGTATTTAATGGGCTTGTCGACGATCTGACGAATGGAAAGTGCCGCTCCACCACGTGCATCACCGTCTAATTTTGTTAGGACAACGCCGTCAAAGTTAAGACGCTCGTTAAATGTTTTAGCCGTATTCACCGCATCCTGACCCGTCATGGAATCCACAACAAACAAGATTTCGGAAGGCTTAACCGCAGATTTAATGTCCTCAACCTCCTGCATCATAACCTCATCCACAGCCAAACGTCCGGCCGTATCGACGATCACAATTTTCTTACCCGTTTTCCTGGCGTGTGCCACTGCATTTCTGGCAATGTCAACCGCGTTTTTATTATCAGGTTCTGAATAAACTTCTACGCCCACTTGCTCTCCAAGCACTTTCAGCTGTTCAATCGCAGCCGGACGATACACGTCACAAGCCGTAAGCAAAACCTGGCGGCCTTGTTTTTTCAGCAACGTGGCCAGTTTACCGGAGAATGTCGTTTTACCTGAACCTTGCAAACCAGCGATCAGGATCACCGCGGGATCACCTTTAATATTAATGCCTTCTGCCTGGCCGCCCATGAGCTCAGTAAGCTCTTCCTGAACGATTTTGACGAACATTTGACCCGGTTCAACAGAAATCAAAATCTTTCTGTCAAGCGCTTTTTCGCGGATCCGGTCTGTGATTTCCTTGGCAACTTTGAAGTTAACGTCGGCATCGACCAATGCTTTGCGGACTTCCTTTGTGGTTGCGGCAACATTTATATCTGATATCCTATCCTTTCCTTTTAGTGTGCGAAAGGCGTTATTTAGCTTGTCCTGTAAGTTTTCAAACATGGAATGATATGTATGATTCTAAACCTTAATTGAAATAAAACACAAAGGTATAAATAAAATAAGGAGTACAGGAAGGTTAATTCCGGCACTCCTACAATATTTGATGTGAAGCCTAAGCTCCTGAAATGACTGTTATTTGCTGAATTTTGCTTTGATCCAGCGGAACATTTTCTTTTCTTTTTCCCAAAAAAACGAAAACTGGCCCAGCAGGAAGCCGTACATCAGTAAAAGCGTTTGATAAGTTGGGAAGATAAAGAGAATGTAAGTGATGGTTTTCAGCCACATGGGTGTCAGCTCATCGTAACCCAGCAAGAAGAAAAGCCCTTTTCTAAGCCAAACCACAGACGAACCCGCCAAGCTAAAAACTGCTAAAACCAAAAGAACCTGTCTGGTTGTCTCCAATCCCCACTTTTCTTGCATTTTTCCCAACCAGGGCTGTGCACTTTTTTCTCCGCTTTGCATATTTTATCTAATTGAGAGCATTAATATTTTCACAAAGTAACAACCCATCGGGCAATTTTCCTCTATTTTAATGAATGTTTAATCATGGTTAAAGACGTGATCAGGGTCATTTTTACTGTAAGAAAAACGAGCATTATTGCTTATAATGAGGTTCCTATTCCCGGGTCAGAAAAGCGTTTGTCGTTGATAAATTGTTCGTCATTTAATGTTTTCAAAAAGGCAATGATGGCTTGCTTATCTGTTGCTGAAAGCTTGATTCCGCGTTTCTGGCCTGCAACTTGTAATAACGGGTCAAGTGTGGGGGAGACGAAAATGCTGTCTTTACTTCCGCTCTGGTCATTTGCATAATGGTTTAAAACCTGTTCCAGAGTTGTGAACCGTCCGTCGTGCATGTAAGGCGCGGTGAGGCCTACATTGCGCAGGCTAGGCACCTTGAATTTGAGCCGGTCAGCTTCGTTTAATGTAATTGCATATCTGCCCTGATCTTTGATTTTATTAGGAATCAAACCATTGTTTCTGAAACTAAAATCTGTAAAAAGCTCGCTGCTGTGACAGGAAGCACAATTCTGTTTGAAAAGTGTCATTCCCTGTTTTTCCAATGCAGTCAATGCAGAGGCATCGCCTTGGAGAAAATAATCATAACGGGATGTTGCAGACACCATTGTCATCATAAACTGCGATAATGCTTTCATCATCCGGTCTGCATTAATTTCATTGGTCCCGAATGCCGCTTCGAACATTTTGGGATAATTAACCTGCTTTGAGGCTCCTGCAACAGGCGTTTTGCGTAACTTTTCAATGACATTTCCTACACGTTCGCCCATTTCCACGTCATTCTGGATCGGCACCGGCGGAACAAGGTCCATATCATGCACGCCCCCATCCCAGAAAAAAACCGGGCTGAATGCCATGTTTTGAACCGAAGGTGAGTTCCGGGTGCCTAATAAGTCGTCAACGCCGTGGCTCAGATCATGTCCATGATGGGTGAATGCCGCTTGTTGCTGGTGACAGGTTCCGCAGCCTATCTTGTCTGTGCGGGAAAGGATGCCGTCATAAAAAAGAAAGCGTCCGAGTTCAACGCCTTCGGGAGTCAATGGATTTTTGGATAAATCATAAACCGGGTCAGGAAAATAAGCCGGTTTCTTCCATTCCAAAGGCGGGGGATTGGTAACAACAGGTGGCGTTGGTTCAGGCGTTTCTGAGCTCTTGTTACAGGAAATAGTTCCTTGAAACAAGAGTAAAAGTGCACCAAAAAGCAAAACCGCTTTCTTCATAAAACCTGACTTCCTTATTGATTAATGATCTGATCCAGACTAAACATAGTCATGTAGTTGTCAGCAATATTTTTCGAAAAAGGCATAAACATAACGCTCGTATTTTCCTTAATGCGCACGCTGGTCGAACCGTTGAAAACTTTTAGAATGTCCGCTTTCAGATTAATCTGCGTTGCCCCGTTTTCCGAAACAGCCGCTCGCTGATCTCCAAAATTGATTTTTGCCACACGAATGTTGTTCAATGTCTTTTCAGTAAGCCCGCCAAAACCGCCAATATGATAGTAAAATTTGTTGTTCGACGATGTAGCAGAATCCGACGTGCCTTCGAATTTCAGGAAAATATAGCCCGGGTTCCAGTCCCAATACATCGCTTCCTGATTGGTAGGCCCCGAATCTTTGTCCAAAATCCCTTTGCGTTTCGAAATATCTGACACGCTTCGAAGGCTGTCAATTCCTATGACGAACTCGATGCCCGTATAGTTGCGCGCCGGCACATTGTTAATTGTAATTTGTTGAGAATCAACATTGCCTTCACGAATCAGAAAATAACTTGAATCCTGTGGAACTGTATAACTGTTACCAGCCGCCGCGATAAACTTAATGTTTGATATATAATAATTAAGCATGCTGACCTTAAATTCTTCCCCAGCAGCATTCATATATGTGTCTGAATCGAGCTTCAAATCTTTGGATCCAACCACATTGTCGAATTTTACTTTAACACTGCCCATTGGAAGCGGAACAGGGTCGTCTGTACAAGAAGCAATAAGAGAAGCGCTGAAAATAACTGCCGTGACAGACAGCAACAGATATGAAAATGTCCTTTTCATGCCGTTCAGGTTGGGGGAAAGTGAGAGTCTATAACATGTATTAAACAGAAAAATGGTCTGATTTATGCGAAATAAGCTTCGCGGAGCCTGAAAAATATTCTTTATTAACAGAATCCTGCCGGGATTGGTTTTCCCGTGGAATCGCGAAGAGTAATTTTCCTATATTTGCCCTTTAAACAATAAGGGGGCACTAAGGCCGTTTATGTTCAAAGCTGTTTTTTGACCGGATTGACCTCTTTTTCATTAGCTTAACATTCACTTTTATAACCAATATGATGCTTCTACAAGCACTTGCTGATTCTACTTTGGCCGCACCCGTTGCCACAGAGGGGCTTTCTATTATTGATCTTCTTGCAAAAGGAGGCTGGGTCATGTTGCCACTCGGACTACTTTTCCTGGCGACGCTTTTCCTTATTATAGAGCGTTTTCTTGGCATTGGAGCCAATGGAAAGATTGATCCGGGCGTGATAGACAATGTGAAGGATTTCATTCAGCAAGGAAACCTGAAATCTGCCGAATCGCTTTGCCGCAATCAGCGCAATGCTTCGGGACGGATTCTGGAAAGAGCCATCGGACGCATTGGTTACCCGATTAAGGACATTGAAACGACGATTGAAAATGCAAGTCAAATCGAGATTCAGCGTATGGAGGGAAATCTTCCTTACCTGGGGGTTATCGCGGGTATCGCGCCCATGCTTGGTTTCGTCGGAACGATTTCAGGGATTATCCGGATTTTCTACGACATTTCTATTTCCAATGACTTCAATATCAGCACCATTGCGGGTGGTATGTATGAAAAAATGATCACTTCCGGATCAGGTTTGATCATCGGTTTGATCGCTTATGCAGGCTATCACTTGCTGAACATGAAGATCGACCGTTTTGCTTTGAGACTGCAAATGGCCGCTTCCGATTTCCTTGACGTATTGCAGAAGCCTGTTGCTGCAAAGAACTAATATCATTTCCAAAATATGAAAATACGTCGTAAGGCTCGTTTTGCCCCTGAGGTGTTCACGCACTCGCTGAACGATATTATGTTTTTCCTTTTGCTGTTCTTTTTGATCATTTCAACGATGTCCAATCCGAACGTGATCAAGCTGATGCTGCCGAAAGCATCGGCAACACAGCAAATGTATAAGAAGCAGATTACCCTCTCAATTGATGATAAAAAGGGTTATTTTATTGATAAAGAGCCTATTCCATTCGATCGCCTGGAAGCAGAACTGCAAAACATTTTTGCTAATGTAGAAGACAAGACGATCGTATTAAGAGTCGATAAAAACCTTGCTGTTCAGGATCTTGTGGATGTACTTGAACTGGGTGCTAAGAATGAAATTAAAATGGTGATGGCGACTGCAAAATGATTTCATTTTGCAGCGCTTTTATAAATCTCTTCCACAATTTTTTGCAAGATGGCACCCTGCGCTGCATTGCAAATGTTGCTCGACTTCCCTTCGCAAGCATCTAAAAAAGCAATTGTATTTTTAAGCTGAATGTCGGTTTCTTCGAGATGCGGAAATTCCATATTTACGAGCTCGCCTTCCATTTCGCTGTATAACGAAAATGGGTAAAGCACAGCGCCTGCCTTTGTTCCAAACACTTCCAGATTAACGTCTTTCTCTTTGTTTGTATTCAATGCAAATGACGTGGATAACGTTATGCTTGCATGATTAGGGAAAGATAAATGCGCGAAACAAGCATCTTCGACTTCAAATTTTTCTGCATCCCAGCTTCCCATTAATCCTTTTCCGCCAGCTTTGCCAATGTAATCATACGTGTTGGCAATGATCCGGTCCGGCTCGCTGTAATCGAGCAGACCGAGCGCGAGATCCAGCACGTGGACGCCCAGATCCATTAACGCGCCACCTCCCTGAACGGATTTATTTGTGAAGTTACCCCAGCCCGGAATGCCTCTTCGGCGCAGAAAATTGGCTTTAATGTGATAAACTTCTCCCAATTGCCCATTTTCTAACGAGCGTTTTAATAAACTATATTCCGGTGTTTGCCGGAGCTGAAAATTATAACCGAGCGTTTTGCCCTTTTTCTCCGCCAGATCCGCCATTTCATTGGCCTGAGCTGCGTGAATGGCCGGAGGTTTTTCACACAATACATGGCAATTGTTTTCCAAAGCCTGGATTGTGAAAGGATGGTGCAGATTATTTGCCGTGCAATTAATGATCACGTCTGGCTTATTATCGCTTTCAAACATTTCAGCTGCGTTGTCACAAGCCATTGGAATTGCGTGCTTGTCGGCTAGCGCTCGTGCTTTTTGAATATCCCGGCTGCACACCGCGATGAGTTCAACACGCTCCGGAAGCGCTTTTAATGCAGGAATGTGGTTTTGATCAGCAATATGACCGCCGCCAATAATGGCCGCTTTGAGGATTTGCATAAGTAGGCTTCGGAATGTAGGCTAAGGAAGCAAATGTATCAAATCATAACGAAATGTCTCATAAAAAATGCCCGGCTGAGCGGCCGGGCATCGTCATTTAATGTTACGCTAATATTGATTTAGCTCGGCGTTACTTTTTTGTGTTTATAATAATCACTCCCTCTTTTCCTTCATCACCGTAAACATCAATTGCGCTCTGATTTTTAAGCACACTGATTGACTCGATCTGATCCGGCTTAATGTGGTTGTAACCAATTGACCCGCGTTGCTCTTGTTTAACGCCATCCACAATGATCAAGGCGTTGCTTCCCGGACCATTGTAGCCTCTGATGGTTATCGTGCCACCGACTTTTGGGAACGAGTCCATTTTAGCAATAGGCCCGATGTTGGCTGCATAGCGATAATTTGAGAATGTCGCTTTTTTCTCTGCTGTCGGGAGTGTGTCTGGCGCTAAGGAAGTTAAAGATTTACTGCTGGCAAAATTTGCATCAGGCTTTTTTGAAACCTTACTCTTTTTCGATATTAATGCTGCTTTCTCAACTTCGGGTTGTTCAACTGGTGTGTTAACCGATTTAAAATCATTGCGTTTAGCATGCTCGATAATCATTGTGCCAATCGCAGTCGGTGTTATTTTTTCAATCGACGCTACAATCCTTTCTCTTGCTGCCGTGGTTACTAACACAATGCAAATCAGCGGTAAAACGATGAAATATTTGCTTCGCAGCCACTCGGCATTACGATTTTTATAAATCATTTTGATACGGCTCTTTAACAATGGACCATTGAAAAAATGATTGGTTAAAGCCGCAGCCGGTGCATTGAATGCATAGGCAACCAGAAATCTGGCATATCCGTCCCGATCCGGTGCATGCTCATCGGCCAGATATTCATGGACTTCCTGCAAAGAGCGCTTGTAAAACCAGAGCACAGGGTTAAACCAAAAGGCAATTTTTAACAGCTCAATAAATAAAATGTCCAGACTATGCATTTGATGAATATGGACAGATTCATGCCTTAGGATCGGTTCAAAATTTTGCTCATAATCGCGGCGGTTCATGACCAGCCATTTGAAGAATGAAAAAGAACCAACTTCATTGTGTGGAAGCAGGACGAGTTTAACGTTATCCAGGTCCATCACATCATCTTGCCTGATCATCAAAAACACATCCCTAAGCGACCTGATAAATCTTGACAGCAAATACATGGAACCTGCCGCTAAGAGAGTTATTAAAACAGGAATCCATAAAGAAAGCCAGGAAACAGTTTCGGGCGTTTCCATGTATGGAAGCCTCGAAGCGGCGTATATCGCCGGTTGAGAAGTAACAACTGCCTCGGGAAAGGTTATCAACGGCAATACAAATGCAATCAATAACGACCCAACCAGATAAATCCGGTTCCAGTGAAAGAATGTATGATTGCCTAGTAAAACCCGGTAAATGAGGTAGAAAAGCACCCAATACAAATTGACCTTCGCGAGATACAGCAGTGTTTCCATTTTCTTCGATCAAATATTAAAACGCTTACTTGGTGGTGATTTTGATCACACCATTTTTGCCTTTGTCGCCATAGGCTTCCTCCGCTTTTGCACCCTTCAGGACGTCCATGCTTTCGATTTTTTCACTTGGGAAAGTCTTTAAAAAATCACCGTCTTTCATTTCTTTTCCATCCAGAACGTAGAGCGGGGCAATACCATAATGCACCACCGTCGCCATTGACTTAGCAGCTTCTTTGTGGCTGGACGAGGTTTTTTCATCGCTTTCTTCCAATTGAAAGTTAACCGGTAGGGTGAATTTGACATTAACGGGCTTGCCGTTTTGTTGACCCGGCTGCCATTTTGGAAAAAGTGCCAGCACACGTGCAGCCTCTTCATCACAGCCAGAGCCAATGCCTTTCAGGACTTCTATATCCCTGACATCACCTTCTTCCGTTACGATGAATTGTAAAAACACTTTGCCTTGCACATTGGCATTCACAGCCTTTGTTGGATACCTAATATTTTTACCTAAAAACTTAAACATTTCCTCATTGCCTCCGGGGAATTCCGGCTGTTCTTCAACAACAGTGAAAACCTTTCCATTTATAGGCGAACTCTCTTTTGCTTTTTGCTTGTTTATTGCAGCGATTTCCGACTCATATTCTTCCGTTCGTTCGCATCCCGCGACAAACAATGCCGAGCTTCCAATAACCGTCAAGGCGATCACGTACGTGCTGAGCATCCATTTCGAAGTTCTGTTTTTGTAGATCATACGAATTCGATTTTTGATTTGAGATGGTTTGAAAAAATGATTTGTCAATGATGTTATAGGCGCTTTTAATGCGTAGGCGACTAAAAATTGGGCGTAATTGTCCCGGTTAGGAGCTTGTGCGTCGGCCAGGAATTCATGGATTTCCTGCATGGAACGCTTGTAAAGAATCAGAATGGGATTGAACCAGAACAATGCTTTCAAAAATTCGATCAGCAGAATATCCAGGCTGTGCATTTGCTGTGTATGCACCATTTCATGCCTCAAAATAGCGTCGAAATGATGCTCGTAATCATTCCTGTTGATGACGATCCATTTCAGAAAGGAGAATGAGCCGGTGTTGTTGGAATCGATCAGGACTACCGTGCAGTCATCTAATTCAATAATTTCACCTGCTTTTAAAAACTTTCTTAACTGGATAACATGCTTGAAAAACCGAAATGCAGCAATGATCAGTCCAAGTGCATAAACAGACCAGATTACCTGCGTCGTGGTCATAATCGGCGCCGCTGATTCGAGGTTTGCCCCAACGGTGAAAGCAGCAGCGTTGATCTGATAGACCGCCGGAAGTTCAGGCGCATTTTCCGGGTAGATAAGTAATGGAAGCAGAAACGCCAGAAACAACGACCCTAGCAGATAATAACGGTTCCATTTAAAGAACGTATGGTTCCGCAGCATAAGCTGATAACAAGCGAAGAGCAAGATCCAATAGAGATTAACTTTTCCGATGTACAATAGCGTTTCCATAGCTAACGGATTTATGGTTCGTTTTTATGATCGTTAATGAGCTTCATGATCTCGTCCAGGTCCTTGGTTTTGAGATCATTATCTTTGACGAAGAACGAAACCAGATTGGGCAGGGAGTTGTCAAAATAATTGACCATTAGCTGCTGCATTTCATGGCGTTTGTACTCTTCCTCACTGATCAGCGGAAAATACTCATGTGTTTTTCCGTAGGCAGTATAGCCAACGACTTCTTTCTTTTCCAGGATTCTGATAATCGTGGAAACCGTGTTATAGGCAGGCTTTGGTTCGGGCATTTCGGCCAAAATGTCCTTCACAAAAGCTTTTTTCAATTGCCACAAGATTCGCATGATCTCTTCCTCGGCGCGCGTTAATGTGCGTATTTCCATATTGTTAATTTTGTCTTACCAGTATTTCGAACTACTGATTCAAAGTTAATACTATTTATTTAGTTTCAAAACTATTCTATTAGTTATATAAAATAAATAAAAAAGCGAAGATGCTTATTTCTTCGCTTTTCCACGATTTCAATTTCATTCAAGCAAACTCAGAACCCTTATCTTTCAAATATTTACCCACATTACAACTAATCCCATCCAGCACTTCAACATCCTCGTCCCAGCTTAACGTCTGCCAGTCGTTATCTTTCGTCGCTATCAGCACCTGCTTGGGCTCGGTTAAAAACCAGATCACTTTCTCAGTTCCAAAATCCAGGAGTTTCTTAGTTTTCAACGCTATATAATGTTGTTCAGAAAACCCATCCAGAGAAATTTCAATGTCAACTTCAATAGAAATGATGGGAGGCACGGTTGCATAGTTCTTGTTTATCTTATCAATAGTCAATTTGCTGCTATCAAAAATCAGCAAGTCGCCGGCCAGGTTATTTTTCTTATCAAGATGTAATCCCGCTTCATTCGTTAAGATGTGATATTTGATTTCGTCGAGCTGCTTGCCAATCCAAATGGTCAGATAGGTAATCAGGAAGGCCTGCAATGAACTCGAACCCATAATGTCTTCAACCGTTTTCGTTTTGTCCAACACCTCACGATAACCCTTCCGATAGTAGGGCTTACCATCAATTATTTCATGAATCAAAACGTTGGGTATTTTCGCCACATCGATTTTTGGTGAAACGCGGTGTGGAGTTGAAGAAGCTATCATATGTCCTATCGATTTGCTCATAAGTAAGTATAGAAAATTGAGTATGCAAGCAAACTTTAAAGGAAGACTAAAATGGCTTTTCGTATATAAGATTACTAATCAGGCAAACTCCGAACCTTTATCCTTCAAGTATTTACCCACATTACAGCAAATCCCATTCAGCACTTCAATGTCCTCGTCCCAGCTTAACGTCTGCCAGTTGTTATCCTTGCTTGCTATCATAACGCTTCTTGGTTTTGTCAGGAACCAGATCACTTTATCAGCGCCGAAGTCGAGTAGTTTTTGTGTTTTGATTGTTATGTAGCCATTTTCTGTAAATCTTTCCAATTCGACATCCAAGTCGATTTCAATGGAGATCATCGGATGCACTTGGGAATAATGCGTGTCTATTTTATCAATGGTGAGGACATCTTTATCAAAGATCATAATGTCTCCCGAAAGGTTGTTTCTTCTATCTAAATGAAGGCCCGCTTCGTTTGTAGCAATAATATACTTTTGCCTGTTGATGACTGGATAGAGAATTCCCAGAATGTAATCAATAATAAAAAACTGCAATGAACTGCAACCCATAATCTCTTCTACCGTTTTCGTTTTGGCCAATACGTCACGGTAACCTTTGCGATACAAGGGTATGCCGTCAATTATTTCATGGATCAGAACGTCAGGTATATTTTCCGCAGAAATGTTTTTAGGCAAAACCTTTTGCGGGGTTGAAGAAGCTATCATATGTCCTATTGATTTGCTCATAAGTAAATATAGCGAAATTTGTAGTCGGGTAATAAAGGGGCTTCCCCAGCGGTCGCTTTCATTTTTCTAACGGTAATCAATGACCGTAAAAAGCAAAAGCAGCAAGAGTTGCCTCCTGCTGCTTTTATAAAAACTCTTTTCTTTTTATTCTACAACGCTCAATTTGACAGTGTTCGTCTTACGTTGTCTCGAAACCGGGATGCTAAGCGTGTTAATGAACACATCGCCTTTTTGCAATTCACCTTTTTCAACCAAAATTTGCTTGATATCTTCAATCAGGTCATCCGTAGAAGCATCCTGATCGCGGTCGTAATAGTAGACTTTTGTTCCCCAGTACAATGCCAATTGATTCATTAACACCTTGTTGGAAGTGAAAATCAGCAAACCAGCTTTTGGGCGGTGATGGGAAAGACGGAAAGATGTATATCCCGAACGTGTAATCCCGATAATGGCCTTAGCTTGTGTGTCACGCGCCAAACGGCAAGCGCTCATCACAACGTAATCATTTATTTTGTTCACGCTAGTGCTTTCACTAACAGCAGCATGATGTCTGAAATAAATGCTGTTTGTAGAAGTTTCAACCCTTTCAATGGTTCTTGTCATGCTTTCAACGGCCAGCAACGGATATTTACCCGAAGCTGTTTCAGCGCTAAGCATTACAGCGTCAGCGCCGTCAAGCACTGAGTTGGCAACGTCGTTCAGCTCCGCGCGTGTTGCACGTGGGCTATCGATCATGCTTTCAAGCATTTGAGTAGCAACAATAACCGGTTTCCCAGCCTTATTACATTTGTCAACGATCATTTTCTGGATCATCGGAACTTCCTCAGCCGGAAGCTCCACACCCAAGTCACCGCGGGCAACCATGATCGCGTCCGTAGCTTCAATGATCTCATCAATGTTGAGAATGGCTTCCGGTTTCTCGATTTTAGCAACCAAACGCGCCGTTTTGCCTTTGCTGGCAATATATTCCTTTACTTTAATCAGTTCTGAGGCTGTGCGAACGAATGACAATGCCACCCATTCCACATTATTTTCAAGACCAAAATCCAGATCTTCGTAATCTTTCGCAGTTACGGAAGGCATTGAAACTTTGGTATTTGGCAGGTTTACACCTTTTTTGGATTTCAGATAACCACCATAAATTACTTCCGTTACCACGTCGGTTCCATCCATTCCCGTTACCAGCACTTCCAGTTTTCCGTCGTCCATAAGGATACGGTCGCCGATTTTTACATCGTTGTACATGCCGTCGTATGGCGTGCTCACTTTTTCCGCGGTTCCCAGCACTTCTGTGTTGGAAAGAATTAATTTATTTCCTGCTTCGATCAAAACACCGTCTTTTTCGGCAACCATGCCGATACGGATTTTTGGACCTTGCAAATCTTGTAGAATAGCGAGATTTAAACCGTGCTCTTCGTTGATTTCCCGAATGGTCGTTAATCTTTGGAGGTGATCAGCGTGGGAGCCGTGAGAGAAGTTAAGGCGAAAAACGTTTACCCCGGCTTTTGCCAATGCATACAATGTTTCTTTTGTTTCGGAGGCTGGACCTACGGTAGCAACAATTCTGGTTTTTTTGGAAGACATAGATTAATATGCAGTAAAAATGATTTTTATAAACAATCCACGTCAATCACGACCTGGATGCTTTTGAGCGTCTTATCGGTTAAAATATCAATAACCTTTTCTTGTATAAATGACTTTGCCGCCTTAAAATTAATCTTTTCTCGTTCAAGTTTAATGAGAATGTCGAACAAAAACTGATTTCTTACTCTTTCCACCAGCGGCGGCTGTGGTCCGAGAACACGACTGGCTCCTAAGTTGGCCGTAAGTTTCTCCGCCAGAATCTTTGCAGCCTTGCTGGAAGTGGCCTCGTCGACATGCCTCACCGTCACTTTTATAAGCCTGGTAAATGGCGGATAATGAAATTTCTCACGCTCCTCAATCTCAGAAGCATACATGCCTTCGTAATCATTATTAATTATCCTTTCGAGCAGTTTCTGACCTGGATTACTGGTTTGAATAAGCACTTTTCCCGGCTTTTCTGCGCGCCTTCCCGCCCTGCCGCTAACCTGCGTAAGCATTTGGAACGCCCGTTCCGAAGCCCGGAATTCCGGGAAATGGATCATCCGGTCGGCATCAAAAATCCCGACAATGCTAACATTGTCAAAATCAAGGCCTTTGCTCACCATTTGCGTTCCGACCAGAATGTCGATTCCGCCTTCTTCAAACTCTGAGATGATCTGCTGGTAAGCGTTTTTCGCCCTTGTCGTATCCAGGTCCATGCGTTGTACCCGCGCTTCCGGAAACATCGAATGTATCTCATCTTCAATCTTTTCCGTTCCGTAACCCATCGTTTTTACCTGTGTTGAACCACATTGCGGGCAAGTTCGCGGAACTTCTTCTTTATGACCGCAATAATGGCAGCGCACTTCGCCGGCTTTCATATGATAAGTCAGGCTCACGTCACAATTCGCACATTCAGGAATCCAGTTGCAGATTTCACATTGCAAATAGGGCGAATAGCCGCGGCGGTTCTGGAAAAGGATGGTCTGTTCTTTATTTTGAAGATTTAATTTTAAATGGTCAATCAGCACAGATGAAAACTCATTTTTCATCTTCTTCGATTTCTTTTCCTTTTTTGTATCAATTAGTTCAAAAGTCGGCAATGCTGCATTTCCGAATCGCTGCTTCATTTCCACAAACCCATATCTGCCCGTTTGCGCGTGATAATAACTTTCTAATGAGGGCGTTGCGGAGCCAAGCAGCGTTTTCCCTTTGTGCATATAGGACATGATCACAGCCACATCCCGCGCATTATAGCGCGGCGCGGGATCGTGCTGCTTGTACGAAGTTTCGTGTTCCTCGTCAACAATGATTAAACCCAGATTATCAAAAGGAAGAAAAACCGCAGAACGCACACCGACTACAAACTGAAATTTCCCATCCAGAATGCCTTTCCAAACTTCAACGCGCTCATTATCAGAAAATTTGGAATGGTAAATGCCCATGGTATCACCAAAAACTTTCCGCAGCCGGACTACAATCTGAGTCGTCAAGGCAATTTCAGGTAATAAAAACAAAACCTGCAAGCCGCTTTCCAGGACTTGTTTGATCAGCTCAATGTACACTTCCGTTTTTCCGCTGCCGGTTATTCCGTGGAGAAGCACCACTTCTTTTTCTGCAAAAAACTCATGAATTTGTTGGGAAGCCTTTTTTTGCGTTTCAGTTAATGTAATGACAGCATTGCTAGCCGGAATGTCGTCGAATCTGGAAATGAAAATCTCGAACTGTTCGAAGATCCCCTTCTTAATCAATGTGTTCAGCGAAGCATCCGAAACATTGTCGTCCTGACTAAAAATGGATTTGTCCAATCCTTTCTGGTTCAGATCCGGATTGTTGTAAACCGGAATGTAACTCAGATATTTCAAAAGAATTTCCTGCTGCTTCGGCGTTTTATCCAGAGAGCCAGCCAATTTGGAAAGGGCATCATTGGACGTGTAAGAAGCATTAAGCCTGATTTTTCTGACAACTTTCGGTTTATATCGCTCCTTAACCTCCTCAAAAAGAATAACGGCACGCTTGCCAACCAGGGATTTGATGATCGCAGTGATGTTGGAACGCTGCAAAAGCCGCTCAACTTCTTCATAGGAAAGTGTCTGATGCTTTTTGATCTCGTCAACCACAATCCGCTCCTGATCCGTCAGCAGATCATCATATTCAAATTCAGGATTTATCTGAATCCGTGACTGACTCGTAATTTTCAGTCCTGCCGGAAGCGCAATGTTGAGCACATCGCCAATGTTGCAGAGGTAATATTCCGAAACCCAGTTGAACAATTCCAGCTGACGCTTGGTGACAATGGGCTCGTCATCAAGCAGTTCGAGAATGTACTTTGCCTGATATTTGGAAGGCGGATTGGAATGGATATTGGCGACAACAGCCGTAATCACCCTTTTTTGCCCAAACTGCACAATCACTCGCGCACCAACCTTAATCATCCCGCTCATCTCCCTGGGAACCCTGTAAGTAAACAAAGAAGGAATCGGAACCGGTAAAATCAGATCGGCAAAAAGCGTTATTTCTTCCTCAAAAATCGAGGTCATTTGGCGGCGGGGGAAATGTTTAGTTCTTATTGAAGAAAGGCAGAAACTCCTCCTTATCAATTCTTTTTACATCACAAAAAACTTCATGTAGATGATCAAAATCTGAATCAGCAGTAACAAGTTCAAGCCCTAAAAAAGCAGCAAGCGAAGCAATCCAAAGATCATTCTTGCCCATATTTCTTGGCGTTGCGAATGGATACTTGTTAAAATTTGGATTGCGTAATTGGGAATAAGAATCAATTTCCGAATAAGTGTTTAATGCAACATTCGTTACATCAACAACAGTAATTTGATTCAGCAGACGCTCCAAAGCACTGATCCTATTACTTCCCCATTTATTTTGCACTGCAAGTGATTTGATCTCTCCTTCTGAAACTATGGAAATATAGACCCTACTATTTACGGGATTAAGGTATTTAAGTATCCCAGACTGATCTCCTGCCCTGACAATTGCTATTAAAATATTGGTATCGAAAATAACACCCATTATTTGGTCGCCTCAAGCTGACGCAACAAATCTTCCCACTCCTCATCCGTAAATGGCTCAATAGCAGGGCCATCTTGAAGCGCTTGAATGATTCTTTCGTTATTATCCCCAGTCTTTTCGCCAAATGCATCTGCACCGCCAGCTGCTAATATCTCTTCGGCGGAATAGGATTTATGCGTGCGAAACATACTAGAACTCGCGTTTGGCGATGTGATATCAACTTTCATAGTGTATAGATTTGTTAAATCAAATATACGATTTTATTTGCAGAAGGAAAACCGACAAGGCTGGTTTAAGCAATGCTATCGATGCCCAGCTCCACCGACTTTTCCCACCCAACCATCGCATTAAACAACCTAACCTTACTAAAATTCCCCAAATCACTTTCGACAATTCGTTCCTCTCTTATAACCCCCAAATCCAACAAAAAAGCGCGCTGCGTACCTGGTAATAACGGTGAATCCGGTGTTAACCAGGTACTTCCATCATAAAAAGCAACATTGCCGTAAAAGGAATCGGTAAGCAGGCCGTTTCTGATGATCAGGATTTCGTCGGCGTCTTTACTTTGGGCGAAGAGTGTGTTAAGCTTATTGCGGTCTTCGTATTTGTAACGGTAATCAATGCTGTTGTCATGTACGCGCTGGATTTTGCGGATAATTCTGGGTGAGTAAGGCTCCCATTTTATTTCTTCGATTTCCTGGCCGTACGAAAGCCTGCATTTGTAAAGCGCATTGTTGACGCTGTCGGGCATGATGATGCGTTCAGACAAGTTCCAGTAATCAGAAAAACCCCATAATTCGCGACGCGTTTTGTTGAGCCTGGCTTCGTGATAGGACAGATTTTTCAATTGGCGGTTTTCACAGCAGATCGTTTCAAAACATAATGTGTGGGACATGGGCGAAGGGGAGGTAAACTTTGTCGATTAATTCCTGATATTCTTTTTGCGCATTGCTTTGCGCCGTGATCCCGCCGCCGCTTTTGAAAACCAGGTTTCCATTCTGATTTTCAATGAAACGGATCATTACAGCACTTTCAAAATTTTCTCCATCAAAATAACCCATCACGCCTGTGTAATAACCACGCTCATAATTTTCGGCTTCTTCGATGATCTTCAAAGTGCTCGGCTTGGGTGCACCGGTGATGGATCCGGCAGGAAGCATTTTCAACAGTAAATCACCAAATCTCCCATCAAAATCATCCGGCAAAATCCCGGCTATTTCGGAGCTTACCTGTAATAACATTTTATCATTTGTCTGAATGCGATCAATGTAGCGGTATTTTTCAACCCAAACTTTTTCTGCAACCATGCTCAGGTCATTGCGGATAAGGTCGACGATCGTGGCGTGCTCAGCTGCTTCTTTGGAATCAGATAAAATCACATTTTCTGCGTCCGGGACCGAGGCATCAATGGTGCCTTTCATTGGAAATGATGCAATGCGATTGCCGTTGATCCTGATAAAAATTTCGGGAGAAAAACAAACGAATTCATTTTTATATAAAAACCGGTAAGGCGCCTCGCTATGCGCAAAGATTTCTTCCAGACTAAGATTTGTAGCAATAGGCGTAGGAACCGAAAGATTGACCAAAAACGAGTTCCCAGCCTTTAAATTCGCAACTACCCGGTCAAACCGGACCTTATAATCACCATAAGAAACAGGTGATTTATGAAAATGAAAGTCGGAAATGAGCTTTTGGTGTTCATCTCTCGGCACATTAGCAAAACCGTTCAGATCAAAACGAATGTTGGCCAGGCATTCATCATCCAACGTCCAGCCAAGCGGCTTTTCGATGCGGTAGTCTACAAGAAAAACAAATGGAGTTTTAGATTTTCCCCATTCATTCAACCTTTCCGCAAAGTCGCTTGCCCGATCTTCCAAATCTTGATTTCAACTAAATAATGAACATTTTCAACAGCCAGCTAATTTACAAAGTTCAGAAACCAATATCTAAATTAGGGGGTTTATTGAAGTAGGAAAGCACAAATCGAACTAAGATTATCGCAATGCATATATATGATGTAATCGTTATTGGCGGCGGGCCATGCGGGCTGGCAATGGGTGTGGAATTGGCAAAAAGTGGCCTTGATTATCTGATTCTGGAAAAGGGAAACCTTACCGAGTCCATTCGTCGGTATCCAAGGCGGATGAAGTTCTTTTCAACGGCTGAGAACATTGAAATCGGCGGGATTCCTTTCGCGATTTCGGAAGTGAAAGCCAATCGTAACGAAGCCTTGCAGTATTATAGAAAAGTTGCAGGTTATTATCATCTGAATTTCAAGCTTTTTATCGATGTCGACCGCACAGAAAAGCAACCTGACGGCACATTCCTCACTTATTCCAATGACGGGCAGATTTTCCAATCCAAAAATGTCGTTCTGGCGACGGGATATTTTGATGTGCCCAGATTATTGAATGTGCCCGGCGAGAATTTGCCGCACGTTTCGCATTACTACGATGAACCTTTCAACTATTCTTTCACCAATGTGGTGTTGGTAGGTGGTTCAAATTCTTCGGTTGAGGCTGCTTTGGAGCTTTACAGGCATGATGCGCACGTGACGATCGTGCATAAGGAAGCCGATTTCCGTACAAAAGTGAAATACTGGCTTGTTCCTGATGTGAAAAACAGGGTTAAGGAAGGCAAGATCCACACACGTTTCAATTGCATTACTAAAAGGATTGAAAAGGGAAGAATTGAAATTGAAAACATTGAAACAGGCGAAACGGAATGGCTTCCGGCCGATTTTGTGTTCCTGCTGGTAGGATATCTTCCGGACGAACATTTGCTCTCACGATGTGGCGTAACGCTTGATGAGGTTACCAAAGTCCCGTCATTTGATAAAGAAACTTTCGAAACCAATGTGCCCGGGCTCTATCTCTGCGGAACGGTTATGGCGGGTGTTTTTACAGAAAAGGTCTTTATAGAGAATGGCCGTGATCATGCGGCAGCGATCGCTGATCATTTGTCGGGCAGAGAAGTTCGTGTGGTCAAAGAGTTGATAGACAGGATCTAGTTACTCATTGATCCACAAAAACGAGTTTTCGCTTCTTCTTTTTGGTCGAGAATTTTTCGATTTTGCCAATCAGGCCGTTGGCTCCGACGCCATAGCCTACATTGCCGGCAAAACTCATGGCATGAAACCCTTCTTTGCCTAACTCCTGCCAGGTTTTGCCCCAGTCCGCTGAAAAGCTGTTTCCGGAAGGGCCGCTAGCAATTAATGCATAATCATCCGACCGAAGCTCCGATTCACCCGTCCAGACAGCATCTGTTTTATGATATAATGCGATGCTTTCTTTCAAACCGGTGGGCTTGGTCATGCCCATCAATTTCCAGGTTATGCCTCCATCGCGGGTAACAAGCACATTCTGAGTTGAATCAGTTGTTTTTTTATAATCTCCGCCCACTGCAATGCCACTGTTTTTTGACCAAAACCGCAAACCGAAAATGCCGCTCGTTGGCCCGGCTGGCAGCGGTGTTGCCGACACTTCCCATGAATGTCCATAATCGGCCGAACGGAAAACCCGCGCCATTTTGCTTCCCCCGGTTCCAATGTAAACTTTATCTTTTCCGGTAACCAGGATGGAGGTGCCGCTGGCAGCAAAGCAAGCTTCACCTAGTTCGGCCACCGGTCGTTTTTCAACCGGCAGCTCCTGCCAGCTTTTACCGCCATCTTCGGTGGTTAATATGAACAGCTTTCCATCAATCGGATCGCCGAGGCAAATGCCTTTATTTTTATCCCAAAAGTCGATTCCATCCAGAAAAACCCCATTTTGTGTAGTTTGGTACACAAGCGACCAGGTTAATCCGCCGTCTTCCGTCCGGTAAATTTTGGCCTTATCTTTCTGCGCTTCACCAGCACTCATGGCCACGGCAACGTCCTTATTAAATGCATGAATGTCCCTGAAATCAAGAGAATCTGCGCCCGCAACTTTGGAGGTTAACCATTTCTTGCCACCGTTAACTGTTTTCAAAATAGTTCCTCCTGAACCGCCAATCCAGCAGGTGGTGGGCGAAACAGCATGAACGGCACGCATATGAACTTTGGCATTTATATCAATGACCTTCCATTGGGCCAATGCAAGTTGCGGCGCCAGGAACGCAATAATCAATGCAAGCCGTTTGAAAATGTGAGAGCTAAGTGGCACAGTATTTTTATTATTTTATAGTTCAAACTTATTATTCTCACAAAATAAGAAATTCATATGAACAAGAATCAAAAATTTCTGATAGGCTCGATAGGCGCACTTTTGACAGGTATTGCAATTGGTCTTTTAGTTGCCCCTAAGGATGGAAAAGACACTCGTAAATTGATTAAAAACAAAGCGAATGATCTTGGAGGCAATGCAAAAGATAAATACGAAAAAAGCCTTGAAGAGTTGTCTGTTTTGGCCGATAGATTGAAAGACGGCTTCTTGAAAAATGTCAGCAATGCAAAAGATAAAGCTGGCTCTGTTGCAGACAATGTGAACGAACGAGTACGTGGAGTAGTAAGTAACAACGGTTAAGCACCTGACATCAACCATATTGAAAGGGCTGTTTCTTAAATGAAGCAGCCCTTTTATTTTGGAATCTTATCGACTATTTCTTTGATAGCCAAGTTGATGTCTTCATTGAAATTTTTGCTTTTTTCCGGGATGACGCCCTCGGCGCCTCCCTGCCACACCATTTTATTAGTCGAAGAATCGACCAGGTCGATCATAATCGTACCCTCGCGATATTTACCGACGACAACTTCCTGACTTTTCCAGGAATAACGTCTTTGTCCCATATAACGCGGAAGCCCGTCTGTGCGAAAATCTGTTTGCCGGGTTTGCGCTTTTTGTTCAACATTCAATGCAATGTTGATCTTCAAATTGGCATCCCGCGCTTCGTCGAGGCCTCTGGCTTGCAGATTTTGCGCAATGGCCGTTTTGATAATCCCAACATTTTTTTCAAAGTTTTGAGAAACGGTATCACCCCGGGCTTCAATGTCATAGAATCCAAAAGTGGCATAATCCGACAATCTGAAATTGTCTTCCTGCCTGGAATTGAGGATTTTATAGGAAGATTTGCATCCCGAAATGACGACAGCAACAAAAAATATCAGGACTGAAATACCAAAAGTCTTCATGACATTAGAACTTTAAGGTGACCAATTATCCAATTACGCTACCCAACTCCTTCGCAGCAGCCATGCTGATGCCCTTATAATACATGAATTCACTCATAACGGCAGTTTGTTCCTCCTCCGTTTTGGCATGAACAGCTTGCTGCAAGCACACTTTCATTTTTTCCTCAATAAATGCTTTTTTAAGCCTCAGGATGTTTATAAAAGCCGTTTTATCTAAAACATCCGTTTCAAAAGGAACAAAAATCTCGTACTTTTCCGACCACAGTTCGCTCAGTTCGTACTTGTTGGCAAGCCAATCAATAGTTAGGTTTCTGATTTCGGATTCGTGATGGTTTAAGAAATAGTCCGTAGGCAGAACGTGATTTCTGTTAAAGTTTTCCCGGAAAAGCACGAGCAAATGATGAAAAACCGTATCCTTGAAATCAATGCCTTCAATCTCACTCAACACATATTGGCAAACCGTAATGGTGGGTTCAAGCTCGCGCGTTCCGTAGACGACTAATAATCTGATAAATGCTTCTTCCTGATAATACAATTTACTGCGTTGAGGGACTTCTTGCTGAGCGGTTTGAGGCGCAAAAAAGTCAGTAGGAGGCTCATTTTGTCCAATTGGTGAGTCGCCGGAGAACAATGCATCAAGATCAGCCGGGCTTTCGGGTGCCTGGAAATTTTGACGGGACGCGCCCCGTTCCTGCGGCTTTTGCGTTTGGAGTTTTCTCAGGATTTTATTGCCTTCCGTGATCAGCATTTGCTCATCCACCTTCATCATTTCGGACGTCCGATGGAAAAAAACCTGCCGCTTAATGGCGTCCGGGATCTTCACAATGCTGTTGACAACCTCGCCAATCACCGCTGCCAGCCGAAAAGGATCATTCCCGGCGTCCTGCAACAACATTTCTGTTTTGAAGGTGATAAAATCCTTCGAATTATTCTTCAAGTAAGCTTTGAAAGCTTCTGCGCCAACCTTCCGAACGTAGCTATCCGGATCATCGCCGTCCGGGAAAAGCACAATGCTAACATTAAGGCCTTCTTCCAAAACCAGGTCCAAACCACGTAATGCGGCTTTTATTCCAGCAATATCACCATCATAAAGGATTGTGACATTCGGTGTAAATCTGCCGATTAGCCTAATTTGCTCCACGGTCAATGACGTTCCGGAAGAAGCCACCACATTCTCAATTCCACCCTGATTGAGCGAAATCACATCCGTATAGCCCTCGACCAGATAACAATGATCGAGCTGTCGGATTGCATTCTTCGCCTGGAAAATGCCGTATAAGACATCACTTTTATGATAAACTTCGGTTTCCGGTGAGTTAAGATATTTTGGCTGATTGGCGGCTTTGCTTTTGTCAGATTTGAGGATCCGTGCACCAAACGCAATGACTTTCCCGGCAACATTATGGATTGGAAATATAACCCTGCCTCTAAAACGGTCATAACCAGCAGTCTGGCTGCCTTCTTTGTGAATCAATAAGCCTGCTTTTTCCAGTATCTGCGTAGAATAACCTTTTGCCAGCGCGACTTTTGAAAAAGCATCCCAGGTGTCCAAACTATAGCCTAGTTCAAATTTCTTCCGGATTTCGCCAGTGAAACCCCTTTCTTTAAAATAGCTCAGCCCCACAGCCTGGCCTTCGTCACTTTCGTGAAGCTGCTGGACATAAAAGTTTTTTGCAAAATTCAGAATGATATAAAGGCTTTCCCGCTCATTCTGACGAAGCGCTTCTTCATCCGTAACTTCCTCTTGCTCAATCTCAATGTTGTATTTGTCGGCCAGATAGCGCAATGCTTCACCATAACCCACGCCATCAACGTCCATGACAAACTTAATGGCGTCACCCGCTGCTCCACAGCCAAAGCATTTATAAATCTGCCTTACCGGGTTAACATTGAACGAGGGCGTTTTCTCATTGTGAAATGGGCAGCACGCGGAGTAATTCGCACCTTTCTTTTTTAATGACACAAAATCCCCCACCACTTCCACAATGTCGACGGTTTGTTTGATCCTTTCAACGGTTTCGGGGTTTATGCGCATATGGGTAATTTGAGAAGCGTTCGCAATGGTCAATTTGTATTTGCTGCTTCGGCTAGAAGCAGCGCATAATCATCAACAAAAAAGATAATGCTTAAATTTATAAGACGGGCGATTATTTACAAATTGATAAGGTAAAGACACATTGAGCAATAATTAGGCAATATTTGCGTAAATTTGAAGACAGGTGTTCAATCAAGCAAAATAGGTTTTGGAAAATTGTCCATGTTTTTCTCATTTTAGCTAAGAAAATCACAATAGAAAGCTTTTTTCTAATTACTTTAATTTGTTATTTTGCGGTGTTGAAAGTTATCGGAGAAATTATCAAATGATATATAGATAATAAAAATATAGTGTGTGTATAGTGTGAAACAGGGCATGGAAATTTTTCTATGCCTTTGTTTTTTTGTAACCACCTTGCTTTCAACTAAATATATTTCTGATATAACGCCATTAATTCGCTTACAGCGCTTATTTCCTCGATTTCGTCATCATTCTTTAAGCGAATTCTCCCTTTTTCAAGCTTGTCGATAAGATTAAGGGTTGAAATGTCTTCATAAACATTGCAAAAATGAGCCCGGGAAACGCTGTTGGAAGCCAGCACCACCACATTGCATTGCCTCGCCTCGTATATCGAAAGGGAAACGCCATCGGTCGTCGTGTTCCTGATAAATGCGTCCGAAACCTGCAAAACATTGCTGAAATCATGCGGTCCGTCAATGAACAGTACATTTTCAGGGATGCTTTCGAACGACTTTTTTAGGAAAGGTTGATAGTTACCGGAAGGATCCGAGATGACCAGGCCAGCAGAATTTACATACCTTATGTTGCTAATGATCTGGGAAATTCCATAAGTTTCCTTTCCATTTTTGTCAAAAGCGAGGTTCCATGCATTTGTACAGAATAAATATTCGAAGCGTTTTCGAAAATCGCTAAGCAATTGTGCGTGTTTCGGTCCCAATGGGCTGACACTGGCTGCGGGGATAAATGTTGAAATGAGCCGGGCCTTAGGATTAAAATATTTTGCTTCCGCCAGACTTTCCTCGTTTTGAACAATCGGCACAGCACAAAGTAAGGCTGACATACAGACGGCACAATTTCCGAACAAACCATATCGGCCCCAATTTCCATGATAAGTAAGGATCAACTTCTTCCGGACCAGGATGCAAAACATGGCAAACAGCATCTGAAAATATGGATTGGATGCATGGAGGTGAATGATCCGATGTCTTGCAATTTCCCGCATTATGTTCAACCATTTGCCTTTTTTTAGGTTACAAAAAGTAAAACGGTCAAATCCTTTCGCTGGCAGACGCTCGATTAAGCGGCTTACATGCACGGTTACCCCGCCAATCGGCGGCGGGACTGGCCCTATGATCAGGACTTTATCC
This sequence comes from Dyadobacter sp. CY347, assembly GCF_021502655.1. Lineage (GTDB taxonomy): Bacteria > Bacteroidota > Bacteroidia > Cytophagales > Spirosomataceae > Dyadobacter. The sequence goes on along the minus strand of NZ_JAKFFT010000008.1, from coordinate 144,024 downwards.
ATCTGAAATCCTAGGCTGAACATTTCGGGAATAGAAATAAAGGCACATCAACAGGATAGGAGCCAGGCAATTGATCGTCACGCTTTTCGCGGGTAAAATCACGAAAACACTACCGACAGTATGATTAAACGCGAGATAAAAGATGAAGCTGACCAACAATAGCGCAAATGGCATATTCTTTTTGCATACTGACAAGAGCTGTAAACACAAACCCAGAAACAAGCCATAAAAATAAATCAGGCCGAGCAGCCCATTCTCTGCGAGTAATGTATAAAAAAGCGAATGCGCTTCCCGGTAACCTGGTCCCAGTGTTTCAAAACTGCCCGTTCCGTGCCCTGTTAGCGGTTTCGAGAGGAACAAATTATAGGCAAGTTCATGAATCTCAGCCCTGCCGCTGATCTGCTGCAATTTGTCCATGAAAGAATCTGTCGCCAGCATATCGCCAAACCGCAATGTCCAGAAGTAGGCCATATCCCAATTTTGGTAATTAGAAAAAAGATCCGGGACAAAATAGATTATTCCGAAAATCAGTGGGATAAGCCACCAAAACGGAAAATTATTTCCTGTCAAAGCCAATGTCAGGAGCATGTAGGGAATGATAAGCAACACTGCGCCGCGGGAAAATGAAAATATGACTACACTAAGAAGAATTGCAGAAAGCGCCAGTCTGAACAAGCTGTTCAACGCATGCCGGGAAGCATAAAGCAATACAAATGGCCAAAGAAGGATGAAATAGGCCATTGTAACATTTGTGTCGGTAATGTTCCTGGTGGCCAGCAAATTATCCGAGCCTTTATAACTCGCGCCCGCAACAACTAACCCGAATGTCCCGACGCCAAGAATGATATATAATGCGCAAAAATACATTTCGAGGTTTTCAGCAAAGTCAGTTGCCATGCTTAGCTGTTTCAGATAAATGAAAAAAGAGGGCAGAAGAAGCAGATAGAACAGAAATCCGCCAAAAGCGATGTTTCCGAAATTGGGAGAAATCATGAGGAAGAACGCCTGGATAATGATCCAGGAACTCAAAAACAGTTTTTCACCCTGGCTTAGGAAAATAGTTTTTCGCAGGAAAAAGTGAATAAAATAGCAGCACAGAATGACAAATGGTGCTAAGCGCCAAATGGAATTGGCACCGGCTGGGAATGTATATTTTTGAAATAAATGTAAAAACTGGCTGAAAACCGGGACAGCGAGCACATGAAAAAGTTTGTGTTTGGACGCACAAAACACGCTCATAGCGCAGTAAATATAAAATGCCAGAACCACCGAAGTCTGCATTTCACTTTCACCAAATGTCAGCAGTTGCTCGAAAAGCATTCCGAAGATCCACATGAGCATTAGTGCCAGGAGCCATTGCACTGCTGATTCAATCCCTATCCGAGCCATTCAGCAATAGTTTTAGCTGTAAAATCCACTGACGCTGCTTTTGTAAAATGTGTGAAAGGCGAAATGTCAGAAAATCCTTCCCCTTGATCTGTTTTTTGTAGGCTGGTTTTCAATGCGTTGAATAATTGCTCTCTATTGGTCACAACTTTGTCTATTTGTAAAGCATTCAGCGGAATCTGGTGCGCGTAATCATAAAGCCTTTTTACAGATTGATGGTAAGGAAGTGAGATTTTGCCATCATACGCAATGCTGATAATTGGCTTTCTGCAAGCCCCAGCATCCAGTTTCATTGTCGAAGCAAATTGCACGCATACATTGCAAATGCGCAGCATTTCGGAAAGTGAACGCAGAAAGTCCAGCTCTGGAAACCATTTATAAAAGCACTCACTTTTTGTCTCAGGCAAGTTTCCAGCATGCCATAATGTAACAAATTGCTCTTTCACGAGATGTTTATAGGCATGTTCATCATCTGCCGGATGACATCGAATGATCACATGCACATGGCCGTCTGCTCGGGCGAATTGCAACACATCTGCTATGATTTCTTTCTGATTAGGAAAGTGCCGGCTGGCGCTTGTCGCGATCAAGATTATCAATTTCCCGTTTGGAACATTAAATCGTCTTCTCGCATGCTCGTAATATTCCTCGGACTGCTTGTGAAAATAACAATCAAACCGAGGAATTCCGGTGACAGCAATCTTTGGCAGCTCCAATGTAAAAATGGAATAGAAGCGCAGAAACTCCGTTTTCATAAAGTCATTCCAGACTAATACATAATCATGATCAGCATTAATCAGCCCTTTGGAAGTCAAATTATCCCAACTGATGACCATAGCCAGTGACTTGACACAATGTCTGCCAAGAAAGTTAACAACCCGATTTTCCCTTGAATCGAGCGGCGACGTGGATAGAACGCCATCAAAATGGAAGGGAAGCAGCGCTTTTAATCGAATAGAGTAGGATGTAAGAATGATGATGGTCTGTCTTAACAGACATAAAACGGTCCTTATAATGTTTAAAAAACTGAGAGCCCGAAGCAGTTTTTGAATCAGCAATGCTTTCCAATTTTCTTCATTTTGATATTTTATTTTCTGGGTAACAATATCAAAATGGTGTGAAAACAGGGCTTTTTCTAACTTTCTTAAACAAGAAAGCCAGACTGTTTCCCGCGAAAATTCTAAATCAACTAGCTTCAAGCGAAGATCAAAATGCTCGTTAATGTCACGAAGCTCATTAGCACGAATCATTGTGGACATGATATAGACATCATATTCAACACCTAGTCTTTTGATCAAACCACTGTGGATGACGTTGATAGCGGCGAAGCTATTGGTTATCAAAATCAGAATACGGAGCTTTGGCGCTTCTTGCATATCTCAAAGAAAATTTCAGCGAGTTCCCAGTCCTCAGGTACATTAATATTGGTATCGGGTGATTTTTCATCATGGTAGCCAACCATTTTTCCACCCATTAATAAATCCTGGTCAAGCAATGTGCTTTTTACCAGGTAAATTTTCCCATCCCTTGAAAATGAGTCTGGCAGGTCCTGCCTTCGGGTGGGCAGATCCTTGTCTTGAACAACCCGTTGTAAAAAGTTATCGGTGATACTAAATGCCCATAATGGATGATGCTTTTCCGGAATTTCTCGAATTGAAATCAAACTATCAGCGTCCGTTTCTATTAAATGTTGAATGGCATTATCAATCAAATCTTCACTCCGAAAGGGTGAAGTAGGTTGCAACAGACATATATAGTCGAACCTGGTTTTCCGTTCTTCGTAAAATTGTACTGCATGTTTCACCACTTCCAAGGATGGCGTGTGATCAGCCGCAAGTTCCGCAGGCCTTACAAACGGCGCTTCCACTTGCCATTCCTTTGAAAACGCAATAGTTTCGTCGCAATCGCTCGACACAACGATTGTCGTCAAAAGTTTCGATGCCAATGCAGATTCAATCGTATATTGAATAAGTGGCTTGCCGCCAAGCAGTTTCATATTTTTTCCAGGAACTCCCTTAGAGCCCTTGCGAGCCGGAATGATGGCTAGTATTGTTTTCGCATCCATTAATACGTGATTTGCTTGTTGGTTTTCAGCTCGGTTGTAGCCAGTATTTCAGCAATTTGAAGTCCGGCGTTTCCTTTTCCATATAAAAAAGAACTTTGATAAGGGCCGTTTGCAAGCTGTTCGCGCACAGCATCTGCTATCGCGTCGGATTCAAAATCCACATCAACTACATTGCCTGACCGTTCCCGACCATTTTGCCGGCTGCCAATGTTCACAACCGGAACGCCTAGCAATGATCCTTCCCTGATGCCTGTGCTGGAATTGCCGATAAGACATGCGCAGTGTTTGATCAGCTTCAAAAATGCTTCCGGATTGAGGTTTCGCAAGAAATGAATCTTGTGATTTTTCGTCGTCTCGCTATATATCCGGATCTCCTTCATAATGCGGTCAGCGCCGTAATCGGCGTTGGGCGTAAACCAGAATGTGGGGATTTGCAGCGCTTCAATTGCCGTTAACAAAGTGTTGAATTGCTCCTTTATAAACCCGCCTTCATTGGTCACCGGGTGCTGCATAACCACCAGATATTTGCTTACGGGGAATTTTGTCTGGCAATTCTCATAGTCGAATTGGACCGATGCATCATTTTTCGCCTGGATCGCCAGATCATTTGAAGGACAGCCCGTATGCCAAACCTTATGCGGATCTTCGCCCATAGCGATCACCCGTTGACGGGCAGATTCCGTTGCTACGAAATGCATATCTGCCAGCTTCGAAACGGCGTGCCGCACTCTCTCGTCAATGTTTCCGGTAACCTCTCCACCCTGCACGTGCGCCAGAGGAATATTCATAAAGGAAGCAGCTATGGCCGCAGACATGGTCTCGTATCTGTCTGCAATAGTCACTACGATATCTGGCCGGGTATTTTCAAATGCCGAAGCTAATTCAATGATTCCCAGACCAGTGGTTTTGGCTGCGGCGGTATGATTTTCATTTTCAAGCAGGTTTGAAACCTTTAATATGTTGTTAAAACCCTCCCGTTCGAGCAGATTCAGCATTCCTCCATATTTGTCCAACATGCCACTTCCGGTAAGCACGAGTTGCAGCCGAAGGGACGGATGCGCTTTTATAGCAATTAGGAGGGTTTTTATCCTGCTGTAACTGGCCCGAGCTGTGATCACGACGCAAATTTTTCGTTTCATAACACGTCACTGCAATTAAGAAATGACCATTTGGAAAGATCGCGTTTCAATTGTCTGCCAACGACCGTATCATAATGTGCCGCCGAAACGCCATATCCCGCAGGCTTTTTAGCTTCGAGATCACCAAGTGTCAGAATGTGGCCCTTGTCCAGATTATTGTTCACTGCCAGGGATTTTCCAAAAATGGATTTCAACGTCGCATAATCTGAGCTATCAGCTTTATCAACAGGATATTTCATCGCAACTTCAATCTGCCTGACTCCCTTCACAAGATGCCTGACCTGATCAATATTTATGGAAGAAGTGGAATCAGGCCCAAACATCCGTTGATCAAATGTGACGTGAAATTCAAGAATTTCTGCTCCGGTTGCGGCGGCGGCAAGACAAGCAAAAATGTCCCCCGAATGATCGGAAAATCCAATCGGGATCTGGAAACGATCTTTTAGAACAGGAATAACATTCAGGCCCCATTGGTGCGGGCCGGTAGGATAGGAGGATGTGCACTGCAGCAGCGAAAGTTTGCATTTGCCTCTCACGCTGGCAACAGCGTTGTCCAGCTCTATGAACGAGCTCATTCCCGATGAAAGAATGATTTCCGTGGCCATGTTTCCTGCGGAGGAAAGCAGCAGCAGATTACTCATCTCTCCCGATCCGATCTTGATCCGGCTAGCGCCAATCTTTTTCAGCAATCCGAGTGCGCTGATTGAAAATGGACTTGCCACGAAGTCAAGGTTTTTCAATTCGCAATGTGACTTTAAGCCCGCCCATTCTTCTTCGGAGAACTCCATCCTTTTCCAATAGTCCATTCTGGAAAGATCTTCATACGAAAAAATGGTTCGGAACGGCTCATAAATGCTGCTTTCAGCTTCTGCAATATGAACCTGAAATTTGATGGCATTAACGCCGCTCGACGCCAGCGCGTCAATGTACGAATGGGCCAGCCCTAAACTTCCCTCATGTGCCTGGCCGATCTCCGCCATAATGTAAATGTCGTCTTGCATAGTGTGATCAATGATAAAATGGAAAAGGTTATGATTTTCGTTTCATGAAATCAAATAACTGACGTTTCTCAGGCTTGTAATAGCCATAGTTGTATCCGGGCATTTGCTTGGTGTCATTCAATACCAAATGCACCTGCGGCAGCTGGTTGGCATCAAGGATGCTCTTAATAATTTCCAACTGGCTCTTGTATGTAAATTGCTGCCTGACGACATATAATGTTATATCTGCCAAATGGCCTAGCAGCCGGGCATCCGTTACCAATCCTATCGGTGGCGTATCCAGGACAATAAAGTCGAATTGTGTTTTCAGTAATTCGATCAGTTGACTCACCTTGGGTAAACCAAGTAATTCTGCTGGGTTAGGAGGAATGTCGCCTGCGGTAATGAAGGCAAATGGATGTTTGGAAGTGGGTTTCTGGATAAAGTGATCTAAATCCGCATCAGAAGAAACATAATTTGTAAAACCTGCTTCCTGAAGCTGTAAATCTTTAGCCAATCGCGGCCTTCTCAAATCAAGTTCTAGCAGCACAACCCTTTTATTCGTAAGGGCCAATGAGCCGCAAAGGTTAACAGCAATGAACGATTTCCCTTCGCCGCCCATGCTGGATGTTAGGAGGATAACCTGTTTCTGTCTGGGTGCTGAAAGAAACTGAACATTGGTCCGCAAAACCCGAAACTGCTCTGCAATCGGACTTTGAGGATGGCAGTAAACACTCGTTGCTGAACTATCGTTGTGGCATATTTCAGCCAGTACATTCATATTCAGAAGTTGAGTAATGTCATGTTTGCTTGCAACCCTCGTATTTAGAATGTGCTTCAAATGAATTATTGCGAGCGGAAGGCCGATGCCTATAAAACCCGACATGAACATCACCAATTGCTTATTAGGCTTAACCGGCTCGGAACTGGCCTTTGGTTCGTCAATAATTCGCGCGTTGGCAAATGTAGACGATCTGGAAATAGACGTCTCAACGCGCTTTTTCAATAGTAAAATGTAAAGCTCCTGCTTAATCTGCTGCTGCCTTTTCGCTTCAAAAAGTCTTCGTTCAATCGCAGGTATGTCTCTTAGTTTCCGTTGTATCTCACCATTTTTACTGCCCATAGCCAGCATTCCAATCTGCAAATCATGATGTTGTGCATTTAGGTTCTCAATCAAATCATTTCTGAGACGTTTAAGTTGGGCCTGCAATCCCTGAACATTTGGATGCGATTCGTGCATGGTTACCAAAGCGCTCGTCAATGCCAATTGGGTCGCGTTGTACTTTTCAATAATGGAAATAAAGCCCGGATCCTGGATAAGTAGTTGGGTAGGAATGATATGTTTCGGACTTGCGTGAAGAAAATAGAGCAACGAGTCTACTGTTTCGGATTGGACATGATACTTACTTTCCTCACGCCCATACTCGGCTGAGCTGTTCAAAAGCTGCCTGACATTCTCACTCAAATCGGTTATATGGTGCAATGTCTGGAACCGTTCAATTGCTTTTTCACTTTCCAATAGTTCAGCAGAAACCTGATTGAGATTTTGGGTTATAAATGCTATTGTACTGTCTGCAATCCGGTTTTTATCGGTTATACTCACCTCAAAATAATTGCGTAGAAGTTGGTTTATGATGGCCTCGCCTTTTGCGGGCACGGCCTCATTCAGCGAAAGGTTTACGGTGCTGACAAATTTATTGGTAGCAGCTACGTTAAGCGCTTTCCGGTAAAGATCCACCGAAACCTGCTGATCCTGAATCACCATAGAGTGCTGATCCTCTGTACCCAGCAGGTGAGGAGTTCGGGATACTATGCATTTTCCATGCGGAAGCGTTATCGTGTCTCCAAAAGTGCCATTAAACACTTTTGAGCCGAGTTGCAGCTTATAGTGGCCCTTCTTTTCAATTGTTAAATAGTAGGTGGCTGACATGCCGGTGACATTCGGCGGCTGGCTTATAAATCTTAGTTTGAACGGCGACTTCTCAAACAGTTCCGTTGTTTTTACGCGCCCTGCCGAATAGTAGCGCACATTTAATTGAAGGTCTTCCACTACGCTCTCCATAAGCGTCCTGCTTTTCAGTATTTCAACTTCATTGTCGACGCTACTTTGTACCGACGACAAGCCCATACTTTCGAGAAATGCAGTTTCTCCGAATTCCGAGCCCTTCGCGTCATCGCGCACAAGAATTGAAGCTGTTATAAGAAATTGAGGAGTGGTGTAGCGAAGATATACGAGCCCAAAAGCAGTGCTTAACGCCAACGAAAGGGTGAGCCAATGCCAATTGTTCCTGGCCTCATTCAGCAAAGCGAATGCCTTCCTGATGCTCGCAGAATCCCCTTCTTGAATGCTCGTGATAAATTCCAGCTTATTTTCCTGCATGACGATTGTCTAAATTTTGAGTTTAGACGCAGGCACAGGACATTGGTCACTCGAAAACGAGAAAATTTTTTAAAAAAATGTAAAATAAAAATCCCTGACCCGCTATATATCAGCAGGTCAGAGATTTAGTAACAAAAAATATTTTTAGTCGAAATGCACATTTACCTTTTTTAAGGCAGATCCTACGACCTGGTGCATGTCATAATAACGATATTCAGCTAGGCGCCCTCCGAAAATTACATTTGACTCCTGTTCCGCCAGCGCTTTATATTGGCTGAAAATGGATGAGTTTTTATCATCATTTACAGGGTAATACGGCTCCGAACCCTTTTCCCATTCTTGTGGAAATTCGTGCGTGATTACTGTCTTAGGCTGAGTGCCAAACTCGAAATGCTTGTGTTCGATGATCCTTGTGAAAGGCGTTTCTCCGTCGGTATAATTTACAACCGCATTTCCCTGATAATTTTCCTGATCCAGCAATTGGTTCTCGAAACGTAGGCTCCTGTATTCAAGCTGCCCGAACTGGAATCCGAAATATTCATCAATTGGGCCCGTATACACGACCGTTTCTGCAAGGGCTGTCAGTTCTTCACGATCTTTAAAAAAGTCAACACCGGTCCTCACTTCGATGCCTTCCAGCAGGCCTTCCGTTAATTTATTGTAACCGCCGATAGGAATGCCCTGGTAGCGATCATTAAAGTAATTGTTATCAAATGTAAACCGAACAGGCAGGCGCTTAATGATAAATGCAGGCAACTCGGTCGCTTTTCTTCCCCATTGCTTTTCTGTATAGGCTTTAATCAGCTTATGGTAAATGTCCGTTCCTACCAGCGAAATAGCTTGCTCTTCCAGGTTTTGAGGATCCTTTATACCGGCTTCTTCAACCTGTTGCTTAATCTTCTCCTTCGCTTCCTCCGGCGTTTTTACTTTCCACAACTGGTAAAAAGTGTTCATATTGAATGGGAGGTTGTAAAGCTCTCCGTTAAAATTGGCAACCGGGGAATTCGTATAGCGGTTGAACTCTACAAACGAATTTACATAATCCCAAATGTCTCTGTCGTTTGTATGGAAAATATGCGCACCATACTTATGAACATTAATTCCTTCAACATTTTCACAAAAAATATTTCCCCCTGTATGATCTCTGCGGTCAATTACCAGACACTTCTTTCCTCTTTTAGTTGCTTCGTGTGCGAAAATGGAACCCCACAGCCCGGCGCCAACAATTAAATAATCGTATTGTTTCATTATTGTTTAAGCCTAATTAATAGTTGAGATGAATTTTACAGTCTTGTCAAAAGAGAAAGGCTCCCATCGGGAGCCTTTCTCTTTTCAATTTATTGCTAACTTCTTATGGAAGAAGTTTAAGTTCTACACGACGGTTTTTCAACAAACCTTCACGTTTCGAGCTGTCAGCTATTGGCTTGAATGAGCCGAAGTAGTCAACAATCACTTTGCTAGGATCAGTCAAACCAGCTTCGTTGATCAGGTAATTTTTAACTGCATCAACACGGCGTTTTGAAAGAGCAACGTTGTAACGATCTGTTGCACGACGATCTGTGTGACCTGCAAGTTGCAGACGGCATCCGTTCAGGTTCATCAGCTTAGCCACATTTTTAAGCATCTCTTGTGCTTCTGGCTTGATCGTGTTTTTATCTGTATCAAACATTACGTTTGCAAAGATCTCTGCGCAAGCTGCACCATTTTTAAGTGCATTTTTAACGTAAGCATCAAAGTCAAGTACGCGACCACCACCGTCAACAATGCTTCCTGCTGGTGAATTTGGCTCTTTGTCGAAGAAGTCAGAAACACCGTCACCATCTGTATCAAGTAACAATCTTGGGTCGATATCCTTAGGACGGTTTGCCTTAGCAACTGAGTCCATTTCTTCAAGCGTAAGAATTTTTGGAGGCTTGATCAAAGCCTTAGGATCTGTGTAGCGCAAGTGGTAGTAACCGCCTTCTTCTGGTTTGTAATCCCATTTGCCATCTACTTTCGCAACTTTCAATGGGTTTTTACCCAATTTATAAGTTACCTGAACTGATCCGTATCCGTAGCTGTCTAGCTCAGAATTTCCTTTGCGGGAAGTTTTTTGATCTGCAATATCAAAGCTGCCTGGGGTTCTGTCATAGTCACCGCCGTAAGTAGCATCCAGATAGTCAGAGTTTGTGTGGTTCAGACGGAAGTCAAGACCAATGTCAATACGCTTTGTAACTTCGTAGTTTACATTAAGACCTGTTGGAATGATCCAGTCGTTCATGCTTCCTGTATTACGAAGTTCAACACCGCCTGTCAGGTCATACGCAGTTGCATCGTAGAACACCTGTCCAACACCAACATACGCATCAACTTTCCATCTTTTCATCTTGTTAGGTCCCATTAAAAGACCTTTAAGATTTACTGTTCCGGCAAGAGAAACATCGAAATAGTTGCCTTCAAAGTAACGGTTGTAATTGCGGCGCTTCATACCTCTCAAATTACCGATAGATGCATCAAGTCTTGCACCGAATAAATATGAAAGTTGTTTGTTTAAAGTCAAGCCTCCTTGAAAAGTACCGGATTCTTTGTGGCTGTCAGACGTTGTTTTCGTTACTGGCCAGAAATCATATTCTCTCAAATCACCAAAGAACATAGACGGGCCAATGTGTGCCGAAATTGACCATGTGTTCAATTTGTAGGGGCCGTCATAAGTTGCTTTAGGATTGTAATCCGGAGAATTCGGCTGCTCTAGTGGTTGTGCCAATGAAGGCAGCGCCATCATTGCCGCCAGGGCAAACGAACAAATCAACTGGGATACTTTTTTCATACTATTCAAGTTAGCGTTATTAAGATTAACTAGGATTGATCTATAGTCAATTATGAGTAAAAGATGTATTTATTCATGGCCAAACTTCCTTCAACCAAATGCCTAGTGGGCACAAAAATAGGTTAACAATATCATTTAATCAACCGAACTAGATACAATTGAAAAACTTTCCTGCTTTTAAATCAAATTTTACCCGAAAGAAACTTCCTTTTATGAACTTTCAAAGCCGTTGATTTAATTTTTTTTCTATTTCTGCCTTCCATGGCAGGAAATCGCCAGCTATGATCCGCTCCCTTGCACTGTTGACCAGCCACAAATAAAAAGTAAGATTGTGTACACTGGCAATCTGCGCACCAAGCATTTCATCCGATTTAACAAGGTGGCGAAGGTATGCTTTACTGTAAAATGTGCTTACATAACCTCCAAGCCCTGCGTCTATCGGTGACAAATCATCTTTCCACTTTTCATTGCGAATATTGATTACACCCTCTGTCGTAAAAATCATGCCATTACGCGCGTTCCTGGTAGGCATTACACAATCAAACATGTCCACACCCAGGGCAATACATTCAAGTATATTCGCAGGCGTTCCGACACCCATAAGATATCTGGGTTTGTCCTTTGGCAAAATATCACAAACCACCTCGGTAAGTTCGTACATGATCTCGGCCGGCTCACCCACAGATAAGCCGCCAATTGCATTCCCTTCGCGACCATATGAAGCGATCGTTTCGGCAGATTGTATCCTAAGATCTTTATAAACACTTCCTTGTACAATAGGAAAAAGGGTCTGGCTGTGGCCGTAGAGGTCATTCGTGCTGTCAAACCGTGCGCAGCAGCGCCCTAGCCACCGGTGCGTCATCTCCATGGATTTGCGTGCATAGGTGTAATCGCAGGGATATGGCGTGCACTCATCAAAAGCCATAATAATGTCTGCTCCAATGATGCGTTGAATGTCCATCACATACTCTGGGGTGAATGTGTGTACGCCACCGTCAATGTGTGACTTAAATACCACACCTTCCTCATTGATCTTTCTCCCGGTGCCTGCAAGCGAATAAACCTGATAACCGCCACTGTCGGTAAGGATGGGTCTGTCCCAGCCGTTGAAGCCATGCAGTCCGCCTGCTTTCTGCAAAATGTCCAGGCCTGGACGCAGGTATAAATGGTAAGTATTCCCTAATATGATTTGTGCCTTTACGTCCTCTTTCAGTTCGCGCTGATGAACCGCTTTCACAGTTCCGGCAGTGCCAACAGGCATAAATATGGGTGTCTGGATAGTGCCGTGATCTGTTTCAATAAACCCCGCCCTGGCTTTCGATGCGGGATCTTCAACTTGTAATGTAAACTTCATTAAAAGGTTTTAAATTGTGGTGTGCAAAAATAGGGTTAAGGTCTCGAACATTGCTGACAATGACCTTATATTTGTATGAATATGATTAAATTTTACAACTCTCTTCCATTGTGGCCGATTCTTTACTCTTTGCGCTCGGAGCATTTGTGTTCGTTCAGTTATGCTATTACTTCTACTTTTTTACAAGACTTGCATTTTATAGTAAAGGGGCCAATTATGACAATGAATTACCCGGTGTTACAGTGCTGGTATGCGCCTGGAACGAGCGCGACAACCTCACCGAACTGATCCCGCTGCTCGACGCCCAGGAATATCCCGAATATGAAGTAATACTGCTGGACGACCGCTCCGATGACGGAAGCGAGGAATTTATCAGGCAAAATATATTTCAATGGAAACACATCCGCTATATCAGGATCAATGATCAGTTTGACCACGTCACGCCCAAAAAATACGCCCTTACCGTTGGCATGAAGCAGGCCAAATATCCTATTGCGCTCATGACCGACGCGGACTGCCGTCCTTCTTCCCATCACTGGATCACCGCAATGACATCCCGTATTAGTAATGACAAGGACATTGTGCTCGGTTTTTCACCTTATATGAAGCAGCCGGGATTGCTCAACTGGTTTATCCGCTGCGAAACGTTTTATACAGCCGTTCAATATCTTTCCTTCGCGCTCGCAGGCATTACCTATATGGGTGTGGGTCGCAACATTCTTTACAAGCGGTCTGTTTTTTTTGCAAACAAAGGCTTTTATAAACACAAGCATGTGTTTGGCGGCGATGACGATATTTTTCTGAATGAAGTTTCCACGAGCTCCAACACAACCATATCCATAGAACAGGATTCGTTTGTATACTCTGTTCCGAAAACGACCTGGAAAACCTGGTATAAGCAGAAGCAGCGGCATATGTCAGTCAGCATGTTTTACAAAATGCGTAACAAGATTTTACTGGGGCTGCTCTCCGGCGCGCACGTGGCGGTTTGGATGTCGGGCATTACTATATTGTTGGTAGGGTTGCTTACAAAAGACATTTATCTGTTGCAGGGGCTTGGGATTGTGTTTGCAGCAAGATGGTTTATCCAATGGTTTTTACTGATTGTGATTAACCTCAAACTGGACAAGACCGTAGAGTGGTTTAGCTTTTTATTCATGGACTTTGCACTTTTTATCTATTATGTAGTCTTTGGATTTCTGACCTTTACTAAAAGAAAACTTCGTAAATCGTGGAATTAATCAATAAATACTTCCCGGATCTGACTGATGATCAGCGTGATAAATTTGGGCAGATGGAGGAATTGTACCAGTTTTGGAATGCTAAGGTGAATGTGATTTCCAGGCAGGACATTGATACATTATATGAACGGCATGTTCTGCATTCATTAGGGATTGCCAAAGTGCTTGAATTTAAGTCGGGAACCAGCATTCTGGATGTAGGGACCGGTGGTGGTTTTCCGGGAATCCCGCTCGCCATTCTGTTCCCGAAAGCACAATTTCATCTTGTCGACAGCATTGGCAAGAAAATCCGTGTAGTCCAAGAAATCGCCGACGCTTTGAAACTCGACAATGTTAAAGCAGAGCAGATCAGGGCTGAGAGGCTGGATGATTCTTACGAGTTTGTGGTAAGCCGGGCCGTAACCAGGATCACACCATTTGTTGGTTGGGTCAAAAAGAACATCAGCAAAAACTCGTTTCACACGCTGAGGAACGGAATTTTATATCTGAAAGGAGGCGACCTCGATGAAGAACTTTCTGAGCTCAACCAGAAATCGCGGGTATACGAGCTTTCAAACTTCTTTGAGGAAGCATTTTTTGAGACCAAAAAAGTCGTTTATGTACCATTATAAACCGAATCAATTTTCTTTAACCTAGTCATATGAACGAACGATTTAGTGCCAGCGGGCTCATGAACCCATTTTTTCCTGATTCCGTAACATTTGGTGAGAAAGGCGTGACATTTACTGTCAGCAAGCTTTTCAAGAGCAATGACAACTTTGTTTTTTATTCAGATATTTCCGGTGTCGAAATCGAGAGCGGGATGTTCTTTTCTACAATTCGCGTGATTCCGAGAATGCGCCCGGAGATTATTATCAACAATTTTACGAAAGGAGATGCTAAGAGAGTCAAGGAGTTAATCCTCCAACAGGTTCAGAGCTGACATTTTTTTTAAAATTATCCTTGCGCTGTATAATTCAAATTCTTAGATTTGCACCAGAATTCAGATAGATAATCGGATTTGAAATTCCTGAATAGCTCAGCCGGTTAGAGCATCTGACTGTTAATCAGAGGGTCGTTGGTTCGAGCCCAACTTCGGGAGCCTGAAAATGAAGCACTTAGCATTAATTTGCTAGGTGCTTTTTTCTTTAGTTGCAATAAAAGTTGCAATAGTTGAGAGATATGGATTTGGAGACAAAGTATCACAATTTAAGTTACCTCTCTTGTTCAAGTTGCAATACCTCATTTTATGGATCTTTCCAGGCTTCTTGCGGACACTACATTTGAATCAATCAGAATCTTCATAGTCGCAATGTGATTAGACAACCAGCTAAATTCTGTTCCGCGCTACACCCCACAGGTCACAAGCATGCACGACCATCCATGATGCTTGTATATTTGGAGTATACCATAAGAGAAGTTAATGTTGTAGGACAAAGCCGTCAGATGGTGTGGTTAGTCTTACCACCAGCGAGAATCATCTGCGATTGCTACTCGAAATAAAAGAAGTAGTGTCTAGTTATTTATTCGTCGTTCGCTGTTCGCAAACAGGATGGTACGTTTTCGTCACGAAAGCTCATAATGGACTTGGCTCATTCTGTTCGGTCTTCGAAACTCTAAGCATCCATTCACCATTGAATATACAGTTTAACCTGCCAGTTCACAATATCAATAATTTGTTTTACTGTACCACTCTAATCTGTAATTCAAAAATGCAAGAAATGGCTATTTGAAGAACCAGAGGGGATAAAAAATGGAGCCGCATGAGGGTACGGAAAAAGCACCGATTTTTCTATTATTCAATAACTCTAGACTACATCAATACTCACATTGAGAATTGGTGCACCCTCATAATGTTCCTTATCAATTACCACATAATAAATTTATCAGGGCCTTCATGCCAGAATAATTTATATTTAAAATCAGGCAAACTACAACCTGAAGTTAAAGCTCGATGGATAACTCGCCTCAAAATAATGTTGGAAGGTCATCGAATGAAAAAGCGGTATACGCTAACATCGGCACCAACGAGAACCTGGCGAAAAGTAAATTAAACAGAATAGAAACCCCGTCCATTTCGCTTCCCAAAGGTGGTGGGGCAATTAAAAGTATTGATGAAAAGTTTGAAGTCAACTCCTCCAACGGCACAGGATCTCTTAGTTTTTCGTTCCCCGCATCACCTGCCCGGGGCTTTGAGCCCCAATTAGGTTTAAGCTACAACTCAGGAGCTGGCAACAGCCCATTCGGCCTTGGATGGGGAATGGGCGCACTGATGATCCAGCGCAGGACCGAAAAAAAGCTACCACTGTACAATGACGAAGATATCTTTGTTTTTTCTGGTGCAGAGGATCTTGTTCCATGTCTGGAAAAAATAGAAGGTAAATGGGAGGAGAAAAAGAAAGTTGTCGGTGATAGAACTCTAACCTGGTTCCGACCACGCATCGAAGGCGGCTTCGCCAGAATAATTTTCATTCAAAAAACAGATGGAACCAACTATTGGGAAGTTACCGACCGCAATAATGTAGTTTCGGTTTTCGGAAAATCAGATCAATGCCAACTTTCAGACCCAAAGGATACAAAGAAGGTTTTCAGGTGGCATCTCGAGTATTCCTACGACGACAAAGGAAATTTTATACAATATCGTTATAAAAAGGAAGACGATCAGCAGGTTGGCAAACGCATTTGGGAGAACAATCGTGTTTACACTAATATTTATCTAAAAAGGGTAAGCTACGGAAATGTCACCCCTTTTTGTCGGGAGGCACCAGACCAAATCCCGAATGAATTCATGTTTGACATCGTGCTGGATTATGGTGAACATGAACAGGAAAGGCCAACAATTGATGAAGTAAGTGGTTGGAAATCGCGGCTTGACTCATTCTCGGATTTTCGAGCCGGCTTCGAAATTCGTACGCATCGGCTTTGCCGACGCGTTTTGATGTTTCATCACTTTCAAGAATTGGGTTTGGAAGATTATCTGGTGCGTTCGTGGAATCTGGACTACAATGAAAAGCCGCACCTCGCCTATCTGGCTCAAATACGGCAGGATAGCTTCATTTGGAATGATGATGGGACGGTTCGAACTCTTCATGAAGCTTCGCCGATCAGTTTCACTTACTGGGAGTTGGATAGTAATACATATGGCCGTACCGTTAAGGAGATTTCACCAGATAGTTTGGCGAATTTGCCAGCAGGGTTGGACAACCAATTATATCAGTTCACCGATCTCTATTCCGAAGGAGTATCCGGAATTTTGACAGAACAGGCGACGGGATGGTTTTATAAAGAAAATTTAGGCGATGGCCAGTTTGGCCCAGTAAGATCCATTGCGCCGAAGCCGGCTATGGCGGTTGCAAACGGATGGCAGTTACAGGATCTGGAAGCAGACGGAAAGAAATACCTGGTATCGATCGACAATGCCCTTCCAGGATACTTTGAACTTAGCCCGGTTAGTGAAGAATGGCAGCCATTTCGGCCTTTTGAAGCCTATCCAAATATAGACTTTTCTGATCCAAACCTTATAATGCTGGACCTTGACGGCGACGGTCAGGCCGATATTATGATTACCGAGGATGCTGTTGTGCGTTGGTATCCCTCTAAAGGTAAGGCAGGCTTCGGACAACGCGTCTCAGTTCCCTGGGACTATGAGGAAGACAGCCCACGCATACTCTTTTCCAATCCCGACGAAAAACTAATGATCGGCATTGCCGATATGTCGGGGGGCGGATTGGGGGATATTGTCCGGATTACTAATTCTGAGGTTTGTTATTTTCCAAATCTGGGTTACGGGCGCTTTGGAAAGAAAATTATACTTGGTGGCCTGAGCGCATTCGACCACCCTGACCTCTTCAATCCTGCATTTCTTCATTTTGCCGATATAGACGGTAGCGGTACCACCGACCTGATCTACATCGGAAACCAGAAAATCCAGGTTTACTTCAATCAAAGCGGTAACAGTTTGTCGGAGGTATTCGAATTTTTCAATCCGTTTCCACAGATCGATAATTTCAGCCGTATTTCGGTGCTGGACTTGCTGGGCACTGGTACGGCCAGCCTCGTGTGGTCGTCGGCATTGCCTGGGCATAGCCAAAGCCCACTCCGCTACATCGATTTTATGCGATCGGAGAAGCCGCATTTGATGACCGGATACCAGAACAATCAGGGAAAAAAGGTTTCTTTTACCTACAAGCCTTCTACTTTCTTTTATTTGCAGGATAAAAAGGAGGGCAAACCCTGGGCTACCAAATTACCCTTTCCGGTACATGTACTTTCAAAAGTGGTGGTTGAAGATTCCGTTTCTCAAACCCGGTTTACCAACGCTTACCGCTACCGACACGGTTTCTACGATGCACAGGAACGCGAATTCAGGGGATTTGCCTATACAGAACAAACAGATACCGAATCATTCGAAGATTACAGTGTTTTCGCGGAGCAAAGCCCGGTGCATGCAGGAGAGAAGGAGTTTTACCAAGCCGCGGTCATTACCAAATCCTGGTTCCATACGGGCGCCTGGTTCAACAAAGGGTATGGCATAGCGGTTGCCAAAATACTGGATAATCATCCGCTTGCTACTGAATATTATCAGACCGGCTCCCTTCTGTCCGAGGCCCCTTTGCCATCGACGATGAGCCTTGATGAAAAGGAAGAATGCTACCGCGCTTTAAAGGGTTTGCCGCTGAGACAGGAAGTATACAGCGACGAGGGAACAGATTTAGAAAAGGCGATCCCCTATACTATTGCACAGATGAACTATGATGTGCAAATGCTGCAACCGCAATCTGAAAATCAGTATGCGGTCTTTTTTCCAATCAATAGAGAAACGGTTACTTATCAATTGGAGAGAAATCCTGCCGATCCGCGGGTGACACAATCCATTAACCTGGAAATTGATGAGCTCGGTAATGTGTTGAAAGCTGCCAGTATCGTTTACGGAAGGAAGATCGCTGATGCGGACCTGGAAAATCGGGACCAGGAAAAACAAGCAGAAAAGCACATCATCGTTACCGAAAACAGTTTTACCAATGATGATATAGACAAACCGAATTACAGATTGCGGTTGCCTTGGGAAGTGAAGGCCTGGGAATTGAAATTAGCTGCACCAGATTCCGTTTTTTTTAACCCCACCGCATTACTAGACTCATTTCAGAACGCAGCCGTTGCCGGTTACGAAAATACAGCACAGACTAATGAAAAGCGTTTGATTGAACACACACGCAGCTTATTTCTGGCCAATGACCTTTCAGGACTGCTTCCATTAGGTGAACTGCAAAGCAGAGCCTTGCCAGGAGAAAGTTATGCCTTGGCATTTACAGATAGTTTGCTCGACATGCTGTATGGCAATAAGGTGGATAGCGCAATATTGGAGACCGGGCGACATACAAAGTTGGATGATCAATATTGGATAAGTTCAGGAAGGGCTTGGTACCAGGCCGATCTGTGTGAAAATAACGATCCTGACGTATCTCCAGCCATGGATCTGGCATTTGCCAGACAGAACTTCTTCCAGCCAAACCTCTTTGTAGATAGCTTCGGTTCGGCAACCTGTCTGTGTTATGACAAGAGGAACTTATTTGTAAAGACTATTACCGACGGTGTCGGGAATCAAACGGTCATTGAACAATTTAATTACCGCCTTTTAGCTCCAACCTTTGTAAGAGACCCCAACTACAATCGTTCGGGTGTTCGTGCAGATGCGGCCGGACGGGTGACAGCCTCTTTTGTGATGGGGAAAAGCAATGAAGCAGCCGGGGATTTCATGGTGATCGATAGCCTGGAAGCAGATCCCAGCGACCGACCTTCGGTTGCGATTCAGTATTACGACAAGCAGTACGAAATCAATGAAAGCCCCAATTATGTATATACTCGGGCGTTCGAAACCTATTTTTACGATGATGTTGCAAATGCCGAAAGTCGTAAATTCCTGGAAAGCTTTGCTTATTCCGACGGCTCGGGCAATGAGGTATTGACAAAAGCAAAGGCCGAAGGCGGGCTGGCACCAATAAGAAATGCGGAAGGTAAACTCGTACTGGACGTCAATGGAAAGCCAACCCAACAGAACGCACCCATCCGATGGATAGGTAACGGACGCACCATATTGAATAATAAAGGCAATCCCGTGAAGCAGTATGAGCCCTTTTTCGATTCCGAACCCATTTACACCCGGGAGGATGAACTTGTGGCCATTGGAGTAACCCCTTTGCTTTTTTATGATGCATTGGGGCGCAATATTCGCACACACATGCCTGACGGCACCCTGACCCGAAGGGAATTTGACGCATGGAAACAAGCGGTTTATGATCAAAATGATACTGTTGGGGAAGCAGAATGTCAATGGTATTTAAACCGGAAGGATGGTCAAATGGGACCTGTGGAACAGTTGGCCGCGCAAAAAGCCTTCAAACATGCCAACACCCCTTCCACTGTTTACCTGGATAGCCTTGGGCGTCCATTCCTGTCTGTGGCACACAATGCTACCCCAAACCCGAATGACAACAGTTGGGTTACTGAACTCTATAAAACCCAGTCTGAATACGACATTGAGGGAAATATCCTAAGTATCACTGATCCTCGAGGAAATAAGGTAATGGCCTGGAAATACGACATGCTAGGTTATGTGTGTTATCAGACCAGCATGGATGCCGGCGAACGCTGGCAACTGAACGATGCAATGGGTAAACCCTTGCGGGCTTGGGATTCCAGAGATCATGAATTTCAATACAAATACGAAATCAAAAGACTTCACCGCCCCTTAGAGACGAAATTATTAAAGGACAATGCAACCTACTCCATCGCCCGGATTGCTTACGGGGAGGGATTGCCCAATGCTTTGGAAAATAACCTGCGGGGACAAGTGGTAGAGGTTTATGACGAATCCGGGAAAACGGAAACCCCACAGTATGATTTTAAGGGCAATTCTCTCATAACCCGTCGCCAGCTTGCCGCTAATGCCACGTTGGAAGTACAGAACTGGGCAGTTCCGGGGACTACATTGATGGTTGATGTTTTTGTGCAAACCACCAAAGTAGATGCCCTGAACCGGATGGTCGAAATAGAGAATTTCCATCGTGAAGGTTATACCCAACCTCCTGGCATTTACAAGCCGGTTTATAATGCGCGAGGGGTATTGCAAAGTGAATCACTCACCGTGAGCGGGGAACTGATTGACGCGATTACGGGCATTGCATACGATTCCAAAGGCCAGCGCACGCAGATCGACTATGGCAACGGAACTACCACGCGGCATACCTATGACCCGCTAACATTCCGGCTGACTAGACTTTACACACCCGGATTGCAAGATCTTACCTACACGTATGACCCAGTGGGAAACATCACGCAGATGGAAGACTGGGCACAAGAAAAAGTGTTTTTTAATAACGCCCAAATAGACCCCCTAAACGAATACACTTATGATGCTTTATACCGACTGGTGGAGGCAAGAGGCAGGGAAAATATAGGAAATCAGGCCCCGATAGCTTTTGACCCACCTCCGATGCAAGTGAATTTCCCTATTTCCGACCAGGCGTTACGGAACTACATCCAAACCTACACCTACGATGCTGCGGGCAATATCCTGCGCATGAGGCACCGCGCAGGAACCGAAAACATGTCAGAAAGATGGACGCGGCACTACCAATATTCCATGAGGAGCAACCGCTTGCTGGCTACCCAAGTAGGGGGGGATTCTGTTTATGACCATTATGTGGATGAACAGGTTAGCGGGAGCGTTACGCTCAGTGACCGCTACCCATACGATAGCCACGGCAATATGCTGAACGCGGCGGGAAACGGCTATGCTACTCGATGGGATCATCGCGACATGATCTCTCATATTGATCTGGGTGGAGGAGGAGATGCCTTTTATCACTATGACAGCAGCAAACAACGAACACGAAAATACATCAAACGGCAAAACATCGGTGGTTATAGTGAACGGATATACCTGGGAGGATACGAGTTGTACCGCAGATACGGCCTGGCAAATGAGATAATCGAAGAAACAGAAACCCACCACCTTTTTGCCGATGACCAACGGGTATTGATTGTTGAAGATGTATTACGCTCCTCTTCGGAAGGGGGTGGCTGGGAGGGGGTGCTGCAACGTTATCAATATGCTAACCATCTCGGCTCGGCTACACTGGAATGCAATGAAAACGCTGCCGTGATTTCTTATGAAGAATACCATCCGTATGGCACCACATCCTACTATGCAAGAAACCAGACAATAAAAGCTACCGCCAAACGATACCGGTACACAGGCATGGAGCGGGATGAGGAAAGTGGACTGGCTTACCATACAGCCAGGTATTATTTGCCATGGCTTGGGAGGTGGGCTAGTGCGGATCCAATTAGCGTTGAGGGAGGGGTGAATTTGTATGCGTATTGTGAGGGGAGGCCTAGCAACTGGGTAGACTACTTGGGTAAGCAACCTAGTAGTGCCGAGTTGTCTGAATTATTTTGGAGATATAATTCGGAGCAAGTCGATTATAATACCAAATCACTTTGGGAATTTATGGTTGGTGGACGAGCATATCCTCATTTTTCAACTAACACCTTTGATATAAAAATGCCAGAGGGTGGGCCCGGAGGTCTAATTGGTGGTGCACTTCGAGCGGCTTCTTTAAGATTAACCCCTAAAGAAAGAAATCCATCAAAAAAGAGTGAATCTGGTTCAAAATTCGGTGCAGGACTAATCCCCGTTCTTGATCCAGCTGCCAGATTAGTAACTGGTAAAGACGTTGTAGGAGATGAGACAAGTAGAGGCCACGCTTTTGTTGATTTGCTAATTGATGTTGTACCCGCAGCTTGGGAATTGAGAGGGGCAAAATTCACTAGAGGAGCTTCCGGTGTCGAAGTAAGTGCCAAAGAGTCTCGTAATCATATTGTTAATGTAAGGGAACAATCCGCTCCAATTCTAGGCAATGCACAAAAAACTAGAACGCCAGGCCATGCGGAGGTAAGCGAAAAAATTGCGACGGAAATGTCGAAGCAACCTGATGTAAAGAGAGTTGCATTGAATTTAGGATATCGAAAGGCAACAGACGGCGTAATTAATTCAAGAAGAATACCAGATGTTACAGTAACATCATTGGACGGGTTGGTTGAAGTATTCGAAGTAGCTTCCAAAACGGACATCGTGAGCAAATTAATTTCTCGAACCTTGAAGGTAACGAAAACTACGACCGTTGTTACTCTAACAAAAAAGCAAAACGATCAGGCGATAGCCATATTCAAGAAGTTTTTGTCAAAATAACCACTAAACAACTCAACAACCTCCAAATGGTTTAGAGGTCTATTAAAGATTCAACGCAGCGAGGTTTATAAGATGTTGAATAAAGTCCCTTTGATCGTAGTTGCCAAAATTAGGATTTTGGATAATTTATCGGTTATGACGGTATGAAAAGTAACCTTATAAAACATTCCTTTTATACCCAATGATAACCAAGAACCAAATGGAACTCACGCTAAGCGTCTTTCGGCTTCCAGAGAACCTCAATCGTCCTGCGTGGACGTACTATTGGTTTTTTTGAGATAAAAAGACAGATCCTGCAATTGAATTTGATTGCATAGTTCCGGTTACCACATCGGCATTTACGACGGGTAAAGCTTAGTTGAAAATACACATATTAGGTCCGGTCATTAATTCTCCTGAAATAGATAGAATACGAACATATAAAAATAAAACCAATGAACCCTAGTCTACAAGAAATCAAAGCTGCATACACAGTTAATCGTAGTTTTCAAAACTACGATTTCAGATAATTTACCGTCTGTAACGGTATGAGAAGTAACCTTAAAAACACATCCTTTTGTGCCAATGACAACCGAAGACCAAATAGAACTCCTGCTAAGCATCCTTCAATTCGCAGCAATCATAATTGGTGCTGCCTGGACTTACTATCGATTTTTAAGGGAAAAACCGACAAGTCCCAGAATTGAATTTGATTTTGATGCCATGGTTTACGGTCCTCAAAATTTAAATTTCATGACTGTATTTTCAATCCGGATAAATAACAAGGGGCTTATAGAACATCGTTTTAGAGAGATAAGGGTCAGGATTCTTGGCTTGGAAAAGGATGCGGATTTGAATATATCCAGCCCCCATGCCGGCCGTGTGAAATTTCCAATAAAAATTCTTCCGTCAGTAAATATAGTACCTGAAAAATTTGGATACTATTTCGTTCGCCCCGGCATATCTCAAACTTTCAATTATTTCACAGCTGTTCCGGAAAATATGGAGTTCATTGTAGTCCGGATTACATTCAAATATGAGAAAATAGATGAGATTCACACCACAGAAAAAGTGGTGAAGATTTCATTTTCACCACAGAAAAAGTGGTGAAAATGAAATCTTCACCGTTAATATGATAAAAAATGCCCGAAAATAAATATACCCTCTCAGACAAAGACTACGTCGAACTCTGGAAGCATTTCAATGAAGACACTGAAAAAATCAAAGATAAGTTATGGACGATTGCATCGTGGTTGTACGGTTTAATGAGCGGGTTGCTGGCATTTATTGTCAGCTATTACACAGATAAGGGAGAGGGCCGAGAAAACACCCTGGTGTTTGTCATGCTACTGGTGGGCTTCCTATTGAGCATTTATACCTGCCTCATGGTTAGTGAGTATGGCAAACATGTTCGTAGTGGTTGGAAAAAAACAAACCGTTTGAGCGACAAAATTGCCGGATTAGGTGAGGTAATTGGTAGGCAGAGCGATTCAAATACTCACCGCAAGGGAATTTGGGCTCTGTTGTACGGAAAAGATGAAGAGGAAGGGTTACCTCCTTTTGCCCAGCGCTTAGTTTGGTTGGCGTGTGGTTACGCATTGGTGTTTTTGACTCTGTCGCTACACGTCATACTGAAAAGTTATAATTAAACTAAAAACCTTACCATCTCATGCCAACAAACTACACCATTAGCGGGACTATCTACGATGTGGACTCTACACCACTTTCAGATGCCCTTGTGGAAGTCTTTGAACTGGGACTTCGGAAAAGTGTCCGAGTGGGATCGGCAGTAACCGACAGCATCGGGGCATATAAAATTTCCTTTGAAGAGGCTGATGCCAAAGAATACAAATCCCCCGATGTCAGGCTAAGTATTTCCAAACGCGGGCAAGCGACAGAGGAAAGTCCTATTTATTTTAATATAATCGAGGAAACAGTTATTGATTATCGCCTCGGTGGCAAGGCTATTTTGGCCATCAACGAATTTGATCGTCTGGTTGCTCTGCTTGCACCCATTGTAAAAGATAGCGGCCTCACTTTCGCTGATTTGTCAGAAACTAAAAATGACTTTTCCTTTCTGGCCGGTGAAACCGGGGAAAGTGAAAACAGCATACTTTGCCTGGCCGCAGCCTATCGTTTTGAACTGAAATCTCCTGTGGATGTTCGGGCCTATTTTGCCTTGATGATGGGTGGCTTCCCCAAAGACCTCACCGCTTTGTTCGCCATTAAGACAGAGCTGGTCAAAACTACGCTCGAAGCGGCCATCGTAAGGAACATTGTATCACTGGCACTAAGAAAGCAAATTCCTTCGATAGTTAAAAAAATCAACAGTAATTCTAATGAAGAGGTCGTCAATGGCATGGGTGCCCGCGCCGTGAAGTTCAGGCAGATAGCGGGATTAACTCTCGACTCCAGACAGCAGGCCAAGCTGGTCAAAACACTTTTTGAGAATGAACAAAAAATTGAAGACGATCCTGAAAACTTCTGGCGAATTCTTTCCCGAAAACCAAGTTTCAGAACCGGTAGATTAGCAGAGAAGACCCGGAAACTGTTTGAGTTGAATCAACTTTTGGGTGGGCAGACCGAAATGACAAACCTGATCTTCAAACGTCTGTCTGAGCAGGAAAATGGATCTGACTTAAGAACATTCGCTTATAAGTCCGCCCCTGATTGGGAGGAGGACATTAAAGAAAGCCGAGTAGTTGACTTTCCATTAGACGTAAATGGAGAAACTCCCGAAGAAAAAACGCGCAACTATGCTGCACTGCTTGAAACGCAGTTTAAAGAAGCTTTTCCAACGGCTTTTTTTCGTGGGAGATTGGAGGCGGATACCAGCTCGACATTGAATAGGGAAGTTCTTGTAAAATTTATTGATCGCAATCCCAACTTTAGCTTCACGTCAGCCAATTTTTTGAACGACCTGGAGCGGTCAGACTTTCGGGGTATCGCTGACCCAACCAAAATAAAGGATTCGTTAAAGACGATCAATCGGCTACAGAAGCTGGTCGGGAATGATTATTCCGCTATCAATGCGCTACACGCTAAAAATCTCCATAGTGCGGCAAAGGTGGTTAATACCCGAAGTAAAAATTCCTTCAAAACCGAATTTACCATTGCGTTGGGAGGTGAACAGAAAGCTGGGCAAGCTTACGAGAAAGCATTATCGGTATACAACCGGTCTATGGCGATGCTCGTCGCCGACCGAACTACAAACAATCTGAACCTGGCGGTTATCAATGCATCGGTTGATGCTAGTGCTTCAGGTAATGCTGCGAACCAACAGCCTGGGTATAGCAATCTGTTTGACGATGGTGATTTGTGCAGTTGCCAAGATTGCCAAAGCTTATATAGTCCTGCGGCCTATTTTGTTGATGTGCTGGCCTTTTTAAAAAGAGAAAATCTAGCGTATAATAGCCTTACCGACACTCGTAGGGCTGACTTAGGTGACATTAAACTTACCTGCGAAAATACCAATACGGCACTTCCCTATATTGATCTGGTAAATGAACTATTGGAAAAGCAGGTCATTAGTGGCTCGGATCCATCGAAATCCTGCCAAACTACATGGCAGGCAAATGAGCTGAAAGCCTGGCCGGAGCATTCCGATCCTGAGGCCTATAAAAAGATGAAGGCCCTGGAACCTGCCATGCATTTCACCATTCAGCTTCCCTACGACGATGAATTCGAACAGATCCGTCTTTACAGCGAAAAAGCTGGGTGGAAAGGTTACGATTTACTACTATCATTATCCAGGCTCAAAGGTTTTCCTTTTGGCAACGGTGCTAATTCCACGGACGATTTTTCGAGGTTGAAACTTGCAAAAGCATGGTTTGGTATTTCGAATGCCGTTTGGGATACGATCATAGCTTCTCCCGGTGTGCAACCTCCGGCAGATAACAAGGTTAGGTCGGTGCTAAGGCTCATGAACCTGGAGTACTTCGAGCTTCAAAACCTTTTGCAAAGTTACTATCTAAATCCTCCTAATGGAGGCAGCCGGACTATCACGATAACCTTACCCGCTACTGAAAAAGAAATCTGTAATCTGGACGCACTGGAAGTAAGTGGTATCTCAGCAGAATGGCTTAGCAAAGCGGTTACGTTTTTACGCCTTTCGAAGGCCACCGGCCGGAATATCTTTGATCTGGATCGGGCGCTAATGGCGTGGGCTAAGTCGGCAGTTGACAATGAAGTACTAGTACGTTTGTTTGAGTTGGATCAACTTGGAAACTTACTCAAATTCAACTTTGCAGAAGCACTTGCTTTTACGGCACCTTTGGACAATTTCAACTATATCACCTATGCCAAAGAAGGCGAAAAGCAAAACCAATCGCTGTATTACCAGTTATTTGAACAAAAGGGAATGCCAGGTTTGAAAGAGGGAAGTATGGAAGCCAAAAAACCTGTGATTGCCGGATCCATGGGTACAACAGTCGCTGAACTGGATATTCTTGGGTTTCTGCAAGGCACCAGTCAGCCGATGGAAATTTTGGGTTTTTACTTTCGGTATGTCATGCTGGCAAAAAAATTGGGACTCGATGTTTCTCAATTAAAAAAACTGTTGGAATTAACCGGACAGCAGATAGGGCCATTTCAACTTTTTTTAGATTTTGACGGGATTGTAAAGGTAATTGAAACCGCGGCAAAACTCGCAACCTTGCAGATAAAACCAACAGAATTGGCCGACCAATTAAAGAAAAAGGATAGTGAAATATTATCCTCTGAAATATCTGTGACGTTGGTAGCATATTTGGAAAGCACAGTCTCTAAATTGAGCAAACTTAAGATTCAATTGGAGTCTTTAACGGATGCTGAAATGCCAGTTCCAGAAGTAATAATTGAAAAGAAAAAGGAACAGATAAAAAAGGCCTTTAAAAAGTTTAGGAAGGATTTGCCAAAAAAAGGAATATGGTTTTCAAATGCTACTCTTCCCAAAGGAACACACGATAGGATTCTTGTAATGAAACTGGCCGAAAAGTTTTTGAACAGCATTATTGAAGACCAAAATTGGGATGTGGTTTTGCAGCGGATCAAACTCCTGACAAAAATTGTGAAAGAATTCCGAAGCTATCCCGTTGAAAACGAAGATTTCCTCCCGTCGATTTTGGGAAGACTAGGGTTTAATCCCGTTGTAGTCAATTGGCTTTTTACGAAACGGAGCGAATTGGGAATCGAATTTCTTTTTAGTAATTCAATTCAAGCGACAAATACTCTTCTCTACGAAATCTTTCATTTACTTTTCTATCTATCCAAACTTAATCAGTTCAAAACTCCTGAGGATAAGGACAATTGGACTACGATTTTCGATTTATTGTTTGATTCAAATATCTCAAAACCGAAGTTCTACGATTTGTTGGTTGGATTGTACGGAATATCAGAGAACAATCTTAAAATTCTATGTAGTGAATCTGACCAGATCGACGTTAAGGTGCTGATCAATCTGAAGTTTCCAGCCGCTTACCCTAAACAAGAAACTTTGGTTTTGCTGATCAATACCTGCGCTCAACTGGATAAACTGGCAGCCTCAGAAACGCAACTTAAAGCCCTGTTGGGTATAGGCCTGGATCCAGCCGAGGGTAGCCCGGGAACAGTTGTATTCAACTTTTTAAAGTCAAAATACCCTCCTGATGCCTGGCTAGAGGAAATAGCATTGGTAAGTGACACATTGCGCGAAAAGCGACGTGATGCCTTAACAGCTTGGTTGATTGCAAGTCCTAATAATGGTTGGCAATTAAAAAACGACATTTACAAGTATTTGCTGATCGACACCGAGATGGATGCCTGTATGGAAACATCACGCATCAAACAGGCCATCAGCAGTGTCCAGCTTTTTATCAACAGGTGCCTGATGGGTCTGGAACCAGGTGTGACAGTGGACGATGACTTCGCTAAGCAGTGGAACTCCTGGCGAAAAATGTATAGGATTTGGGAAGCCAACCGTAAAATTTTCCTGTACCCCGAAAACTGGGTCGAACCTGAACTCCGGGATGACAAAAGCCCGTTTTTCGATGACTTGGAATCGGAGCTTAAGCAAAACGAGGTAACCGATGAAACCGCCACAGAGGCACTGATAACTTACCTTCGAAAGCTGGACACGGTTTCCAAGCTGGAAATCATGGGGCTTTTTGATGATAAAGACAGCGGAAAGTTGCATGTTATTGGGCGTACAGCAAGCATTCCACACCAGTATTACTATCGATACCAGCATAAGGATATGTGGAGCGCATGGGAGAAGATAGAAGTGGATGTTGAGGGCGACCACCTGCTCCCAGTTGTATGGAATGGTCGGCTCATACTCTTTTGGGGACAATTTACTGAGAAGCAGGAGCAAAGTTCAGCCAATTCATCAATTACTGGGAGTTTGTCAAACAAGGATCAAGAAAACGTAAGTGAAGCAAACTTGTCTTTGAGTTCTGCTGAACCGGTAAAGTATTACGATATGAAACTGGCCTGGACGGAGTACCGAAATGGAGGTTGGAGTGGGAAGAAGATGTCGAAACAGGTGATGAAAATCAGCGGCGGAGCACTTTTGCCTATTGACAGATATTCGCTCTCGAGTAGCTTTAAACAAGAGGAATTAAGAATTGGCACTTACCTGAAGAACGGCGGCGGAGTTTCAGGAGAATATGCGAGTGAATACATATTAACAAAATCGACATCCCCAAATTCTTTTTACTTTACTTCTTGCAATACAGATCGCCTGATTAACAATTTGAATCCTGATTATTTTTGTAGTCATAACAACAGGAATAATAAATTAGATTTTGAAGATCGCTTGGGATTAACCTTGTATTCCACACACAGCTTTTTTTCACCTAAATATTCTAACCTCGGCCCTACACAATTCACTATTTTAAAAGAGGTTGAAAATTCAAATTATATATCAACCGTAAGACATGATCTTGATAAGAGCGCTTTACCCATATTTTTTTTAGGAGGCTCGGAGATTTTATTTTTTGCAAAAGGTCAAAAAAGCACACTCGTCATTCCAGACATCCTCTCTACTCTGCCGCGTCGTGATACGACAGCAGCGGTTCTGTTTGACACGCCCGTTCAACGTGGAGATTCGTCGGAAAGGGAGTTACTTTTAAGAGCAGGCGTGCCACTCAACACCTCCGTCCAAAATGGAGACACCTCGGAAAAGAGATTCGGAGTTTTTTTTACTACAACCAAATACAAATTTTCAAATCACTTTCATTCATCGGTCTGCAGCTTCATCAAAACGATTAATACTAAAGGAGTTGATTCTCTTTATCAGCCGCAAAAGGAAAATGTGAGTTCCGAGGATATTTTCAAGGACAAATACAAGCCTTCTCTGAGTGTTTTAAAGCCTTATCCAAAAATAGGAGAGCTGGAATTTGATGCCAGAGGTTCGTACTCACTTTACAACTGGGAGGTTTTTTACCATATACCAATTACCATTGCCTCGCAGCTAATGGTTAACCAAAAGTTCGATCAGGCGCGCAAGTGGCTGCATTTCATTTTTGATCCAACCCAGGCAGGTAATGTCTCGGATGGTCTTAAGCGTTTTTGGATAATGAGACCCTTCCGTGATTGGGCAGATAGCCCGCTAAGCCTGACGGATCTTCTGCAAGACGAAGCCCAAGCGGCGAACCTGTCCGCCCAATTGGACTATTGGGAAGAACATCCATTTAACCCGCATGCAGTTGCCCGATTACGCATTTCGGCCTACATGCGTAAAACCGTGTTGCTATATCTTGACAACCTGATTAAATGGGGTGACCAGCTTTTTGCAAGGGATACCATTGAGAGCATCAATGAAGCTACATTACTCTATGTGTTAGCGGAAGAAATCCTTGGAGATCGGCCTCAGGTAATCCCTTCTCCGGTGAAAACCCCTTCTAGGACATTCAATGACATAGCTGAGAGTCTGAATGACTTCAGCAATGCTGATATAGAGGTTTTGATTCCCTACGGAAGCGGCGGCACGGAAAATCAAGTACCTGTACCTGTCCCGTATTTTTGTCTACCTTCCAACAAGGAGATTTTAAAATATTGGGACACTGTGGGGGATCGCTTGTTCAAAATCCGCAATTGCATGAATATAGCCGGCACTGTAAGAAGTTTGGCCTTGTTCGAACCACCTATTGATCCTGCTATGCTCGTAAGAGCTGCGGAAGCTGGTATATCTCTAAGTCAGATGCTTGATGAGAGTGTCTCTCTACCGTACTATCGTTTTCAGATTGTACTTCAGAAAGCCAATGAATTTTGTAACGACGTCAAAAATCTTGGAAGCATGATGCTTGCTGCTATCGAAAAGAAGGATGCAGAGGGGTTGTCTCTTCTTCGGTCAACACATGAACTAAGTATGTTGGATGCCGTGAAGCTGATCAAAGAGCGCCAGCGGGACGAGGCCAAGGAAAATCTGAACGGTTTGGAAAGATCAAGGGTGGTAGTGGAAGAAAGATATAGCTACTACTCTTCGAGGGAATTTATGAGTATTTGGGAAGCCTTGTACTTTCAATCTTCGTATTTGGGACTAGGTTTTCAGGCGGCGTCAGCTGAGGCGAAAGCACTTGCCGCAACTATTAATATAATCCCTGACATTAAAATGGGTTCGGGATTTACAATTGGCATCACTTCTGGAGGCAGTAACTTAGGAGCTGGCGCTGATGCCGCTGCAGACACCCTATCGGCCATAAGTTTTTTAAACAATGCCGCAGGTTTGATTTCCAACACACTAGCAGGTTACAAACGTCGCAAGGAAGATTGGGATTTTCAGGCTAGAACAGCCGAATTGGAATTGAGACAAATCGAAAAGCAGGTAATAGCAGCTGAAATCAGAGTGGCTATTGCAGAACAAGACCTGGAAAACCATAACCTTCAAAGGGAACAGTCGAGGGAGGTTGATGCGTACATGCGTAGTAAATTTAGCAACACAGAACTCTACAAATGGATAATTAAGGAATTAACCAGCCTTTACAACCAATGCTACCAGCTGGCCTACAAGATGGCAAGAAGAGCTGAGATGTGCATGCGCCATGAGCTAGGTGTCCAAAATACTGAATACATCAGATTTGGCTATTGGGACAATTTGAAACAGGGGCTGTTGAGCGGTGAAAGGCTTCAGTTTGACCTTAGGAGATTGGAAGATGCTTATATGAATGAAAATGTTCGCGAATTCGAACTTACAAAACATATTTCTCTGGCATTGATTGATCCGTGGGCTTTACAGCAACTCAAAGTTGAGGGCAAATGCGACTTCAAACTGAATGAGACGCTTTTCGATCTGGATTTCCCTGGACATTATTTCCGAAGGATTAAGGCAGTAAGCATTTCAATCCCGTGTATTGCAGGTCCATATACCTCTGTAAACGCGACCCTTCGTTTGCTCAGTAATACGGTTAGGATAAATCCCTCCATAACTGGCGGTGCATATGAGAAAGTAGGAAGTAATGACAACCGCTTCAATACGAACAATATTTCCTGCAAAGCAATTGCGACCAGTAATGCACAAAATGATAGCGGTATGTTTGAGCTGAATTTCAGAGATGAGAGATATCTGCCATTTGAATACGCAGGTGCAGAAAGTGATTGGCAGCTGGAGTTGAGTGGCAAATCCAAAGATGGAAATAAAGTGATAGATTTTTCAAGCTTTGATTTTCAAACGATTTCCGATGTGATCATACATTTAAGATATACCTCCAGGGATGGTGGGGATATACTTAAAGATCAGGTTTACAAACATTTAAATTCTAGACTTTTTACTACTCAACAAGAACCCCTACAACTTTTCGACAAGGTTATTAGTTTAAAAAATGACTTTCCGAATGCCTGGTTTGAGCTACAGAGTTCGGCAAAAACAAGTTTTATGCTGGGCGCGAAAGACTTTCCCTTCATTTCCAGAAAGAAAAGTATTAAAGTTACAAAAACAATTGAGGCCTATTCAACCACGAATGTTACAGAACCCTTGGATGCGACTGAGGGCTTTTCAATTGAAATGAACAGCCTTGATTTCCCCGCCAAGGATGGAACCAAGATATCGGTAAACAATTCGAACGAAGCGAATGTATCATACGATGATTTGATTCTTAAGTTCAGTTATAAGGTTAGCTGATAAAGTCGGTTGACAAAACTTGTATTCTTCGTAGTTTCAGACCGGAAACTAAAAGGCAAATCTAGCTATAAGTGAGTAGGTTTACCTTTACTGAACCCACTTGAAGAAGGAATTTGGGATATGGATAAACCTGGACATTTTGTAGTTGTAATATAGTAAATAACTTTATACCAATGATTAATACTTTGGGTTCCCAGCTCGACTTTAAAGAAATATCACCATATTTTAATACTCTGGGGTTCGAATTTGATGTACCGAATAAATGGAAGATTTGCCACAGTCTCACAGTACTTCACATTTTTATTGATGTGTCTTAACATTCATTCGGTTTTAAGCTGTTTCAGCCGGTCTTGCGCTTTCCTAGCTTCGGCTTGTCGCTGCTTTAACATTGCTTCTGCCTCTTTTACCGTTAGCTCATGCGCCTCACGCTTCTGGGTTTCAAATTCCGCCCGGTCAGGATCTTTGTAGTACATACTATCAGCTTTTGCTGTAAGGGCTGGACTGAGCTGCCTTGCAATCCGGAATTTGAGATCGCTTTCCTGCAAACGGCTGCTTTCAGTGTGACTGCTGATGGCAACGGCGATGCTTATGGCCGTTGTGATCAGAAGCATCGCTGCTGAGATAATAAAGCCTCTCGAGCGAAGGTCTAAGTGATGGTGGTGCTGGACTTCTGATGTTTTGGGGACAGTTACTAAAGCTTGCTTTATCTCCGAAAGGTAAGTCTCTAAATGTTGACTTGACAAATGCTGTTTTAAATCCCTTTTTAGCTCAATCAGCGTATCGGCAAATGTCTTGTTTTGAGATTCAGTCGCCGTTTGGATAAGGTTCTCAATAGATGCGTTTTTCCTTATCACAAGTGAAAGCACTTCTTCAATCGATTCGAGTTGTTCTTCTATCTTTTTCATAAGCTTTGTCCTAAGTATTTTTTACGTTTCTTCTTTTTTAATGGATTTGTAATCTGTTGGTCATATTGCTGGACAGGTCGGAGCAAGTCATCAAGTATTATGTCGTCCGTAGTTTGCTGTGAGTAAGTTGCGGGCCGAAATCTTTCTTCTGGGCGGTTGGGTACATATTCTGGCCGCTTTCGAAACTGCTGCACCATCGCCAGTTTCTGATTTTGCTGGATCAAAGCATCCAGTTTGCCAAAGCTCACGCTTCGGTCGATCTTAGACCCTTTGAATTGCAGACCACTTTTGCTGAAGCTGACACCCTGAATCTCACTAGTCCCAGAGTTATACTTGAAGATTGTTTCTATGCCATGCCTTCCAAGCTTCGTAGTCAACTCATTCCAGCTTGCAGCGGTTGCGCTTGCTACTTTGATTGCATCATGCAATTCATATCTGATTTTGTCTGCACCTTTAAGCTGCTGCCGGTTGACGAGCTGTTTTCCCCTGCCCAAATGGAATCCGTGTTTGAGCGTGATCTCTTTGCAGACCTTGTGGTTCCTGTCTTTCTGAAACCGGTCTGAGATAGTCTTGCCTTCGTTGTTAACCCGGTTGTAGATTAGATGCAGATGTGGATGATTTTTATCCCGGTGCTCGACCAGGATAAACTGGGTACCGGTGATCTTCATCTTTTCCATATAGTCTAATGCACGTTGCTTCATAATCTCAGGCGAAAGCCGGGCTGCGTCTTCCTTGCTCCAACTCAGCGAGATATGCCCGACTGCCTTTGTCAAGTCAGGGTTTAATTTCCTTTGCATATTAAAATCATCGATCATGGAGCGCACTTGATCTGTTCTCACGCCTTCGGCTAGCAACAGGCTCGCTTCCTGCTTTTCCATCGCATAGCGGATCACACCGCCGAAGCTGCTGCCAATCGTCACCTTACCGATCATCGCCGCCAAGCTTTTTAAGGATTCCATCGATTTGCAAAAGCAGTTCTTTGCAGGATTGCCGGATGAATGTTAATCCTTCCTTATGGGCAAGGTGCGTCAGCTGATTCAGGTTGTTGGCCATGCCTGTCATCGTCCTTAAATGTTTGAGGTCATCAGGTTTTAACCTGGCCAAAACTTTTGCTTTCTTGGCAGCCAACCTGAACCAGGCGCTTGGTTTCATCCCGGCATCCTTGGCTTTTTCTTCGATCAAAAAACGCTCGGTTTCTGTCAGCCTGACCATGAGTTGGCTCTGCCTTTTTACTTTTTTTAGTGGCCTGCCGCCTTTGGGGTTATAGGGCTTTCGGCCTTTGATTTCTGTCCTTTCCATCTCACATTCCATTTTCGTTTTAAACCTTTTGCGACCACCGGGAGAAAAAGGCAAGTTTCAGTCCCGCGGGAGCGGGACGGGTTTTTGCGAAGCGAAAACACAAACTTGCTCTCTGAAGACACTTACAAATTCAACCCGCTAGACTTTTTGAAAGTCTGCTGCTTTTTCATCTCTTTTTGGCTTGATTTCTGAGCCATTAGATAGTCATTGACATCTTTGTATTGCTTGTAGATCCCGGAAGCATCAACCGTATTAAGTCCGGCTAATTGGTATTTTTCTTGCGTCTTTTTGCCTGCATTGTCATGATCCAGATACAGGAAAACATTCTGGTAATCTTTCAAAACGTCCAGACTCCTTTCAGTCAGACTTACCGAATTCAGGATCAGAAAGTCACTCTGAATTGGATGCAAATTTTTTCGCAAAGTGAGCAGCGATAGAAAATCCATGAAGCCTTCAACTACACAAATTGACTTGCCTCGGTTCTCAATATGCGTAATATCCTTGGGTGAGGATGCGCCTTTGAAGTAGGCATTTCTCAGCTCATAGCCACCAGACCGATTTTCAAATCCAGCGGCGAAGTATTGTCTCTCTTCCAGCTGGTAATACACTTCCTTGCAATAAGGCCTTGCAATGTCGAGCGGAATACCCCGGCTTTCCAGATAGCTGGTTATCGCCGGATTATTTCCCAAGGGTTTAATCTCGTTGACAGTAATAGCAGGAGCATTAACCCGTTTCTCAATAACGCTTTGCCATATAGGTTGAGCCGTCAATGAAGAGGTCGGGCTTTGCTGTTCAAATAGAAAAAGACTATTCAATTTTTCTACCAGGTTACTTGCATCCTGATTTGGATAGAGCCTTTCGGCCAGGTCAAATAATTTCCCGCCCTGCATGAGCGCGTAGTCATACCATCTGTTAATGGCCGTGTTCACTTTAAACGACGGGGAATGCTCGGGCTCTCGGATAGGCGACACGTACCATTGACTTTCGCCTCTTTTATAGCTGGGCTGGATACCGATTTTACTCAGAAAATCAGTGATTGGTAGCTGGTTTAATTGCTTGATATTCATTGTTTTATTTTTTGATTAGCAACCACCTGTTTTAAGCAGGCTGGTAGAAGCCGTTTTTGTGATGAGAGGATGAGAAATAGAGATAAATAATTGGTAATGACATAAGTTAAGGGCTCATCAAAGCCTCATCAAGCATATTTACCATGATGAGTTTTGTCATCGTGCTCATCATACCTCATCATAAAGTAAGATACTTTGATGAGCATGTTACGTGTTGACATTTAGTTGGTTAAGTAGCATTTTATGGCCCCTCATCAAACTTTTGGCTAATCCAGTCCATAGAAACACTGTAATACCTGCCCGTTGAATGCACGGCAGTAAGGTCATTGCAGCTGTTGTACAAATAGGTCTGGTAGTTTAAACTGTTGGCTACGGGCTTCAACCCCCAATCATTTTGCAGCACATTGGAAACCTGCTGGCGCGTCAACCTTGGCATATTCCGCTTCAACAGTTCGAGCATGTCCTTATTGGTGAATTCAAGCTTGCTGATGCCCGTGTTCTCAAAAATCTCTCGAAGGATAAACAGCATTTCCGTTTCCAGCCGGTTGCGGTTATTTCGGATGACACTCATCAAAGCTTCCGTCCGAATTTGCCTTTCCGAAAACCACATTCTGGTTTGAGGTATGGGGACTGAGAGATTCCGGGAAAGCAGGTGATTCAAAAATGCTGGAAGCTCGCTAGCCATCAAATCCAGCAGATGGATATTTTCCGAGGGCAGCACCGGCACTTTCCGTACCCAATACCGGGTTTCGGCCGGGTCAATGACAATGAAGTTCTCTTCATTGTTGGAGCATAGGACAAACTTGCCAAAAAACTCGGTTTCCTTTCGGTCCTTGCCTTTAGCTTCTACCTTGGAATTGCGGGCCGTGCTCAGGTTCTTGATCTTTTCTGAATCCTCCCTTCGGTCAAGCAGCACTTCATCGACAGCAATTATCAAGGTGTTCATCCAATCGGAATTGAACTGCGAGCGGAAATCACTGTTGCCGTTAAAGGTCATGTTCTTTCCAAAGATCATTTTCAGAAAGTTTAGAAAAGTGGTCTTTCCGGTTTTGCGTTCTTTGGAGACCAGGC
Organism: Dyadobacter sp. CY347; assembly: GCF_021502655.1. Lineage (GTDB taxonomy): Bacteria > Bacteroidota > Bacteroidia > Cytophagales > Spirosomataceae > Dyadobacter. The sequence continues at coordinate 107,045 of NZ_JAKFFT010000008.1, read as the reverse complement.
AAAGCACCGGAAGCTTTTGAGTCGGCCTTTGGTAAAGAAGGCTCAGATAGTCCAAGCCGAGCTCAAACTGCTCCCCGAAAATGTGCCGTATAAACCCTAGCGTAACAGAAGGGTCACCTGGCTCGGGCCCCGCTTCCAACCGGTGATAGAGATTGTAAAAGTTTCCGACAATCTCTTTGTAATCCAGATGGTCCGGCACGCAGCAAAAACCATCAAACTTTCTAATCTTCTTAATCTGGCTGGGTTCCAGGTCTTGCCTGAGCATTTCGGCTGACCATGGAATCCACATCTCCATAAATTCCTTGCTGACCGTGGGCTGCATACACTTTTTGTAATAGCCGGTCTGCACCCGTATGTAGCTGCCTGGCAGGTTCAACGGATAATTGTTGGCGGACATCATCAAATAAACCGCTTAGTGACGTCTTCCTTTGCGCCCACCCGTACATGTAGTAAGCTGCTCCCGAAGCTCTGACATTGTTTTCTTCTTGCCAGATTTGATCCACTCTTCCAGCTCGGATTTGTAGAAGTAAAGCCGTTTGCCCTTCTTGCTGACCGGGATCTCCCTGTGGCAGACTTTTCCATACAGCGTTTGTACAGAGAGATTAAGAAATTCGGCAGCCTGAGAAATGGTCATAAGCTCGACGGCTTGCGGAACGGGTTGCCGGGTTTCTAAAAGAAGGTCTTGGATACTGTCCAGCTTCTGGTGAAGCTCTGAAACTGCGCGGGGCAGCTGGTCAAATGAGTATTGCTCCATAACAATGCGTTTTTGTTTGATACCGCAATGTTAGGTGCTTGTTTTGGTGGGTTACAAGTAGGGAGCATTGTTACCTTACTTTTACCTACTGATATTTATTGATTTTTTGCTGAACGGGAACGACTATGTGGCGTGCTGAGATGATCGGTGGCCTATCCGAGGATACCAGGTTAAACAAAACGAAGAGCCGAGCTATTTAGCAGAGTAAAAAGTGAAAAGAAATAACTGGCGCAGAAGCCAGAAATCGCCGGGTTTCTATCAGAATCAATTGTTTCCTTTATATTTGATCAAACGTTGCCCTCAAAAATGCTAACCACGAAGAATATAAGATTTTTGATTATCTGGTTCTCAATAATCGCATTCGCGTTTATATGCAATGTCGTCCCTATTCACGGACATGTGAGCGACGTCAGCTGGCGAAAAGTAGGGAAGCCTGCATCAACGCCAATTTACTTATTTTCTTCTGGTTACAACAATGATGGCTTTTGGCCTTTTAGCACTTATATAATTGAATCTGAATATATGACGAATCCAAGCGAAGAAAATCTGGCAGAAAATGAAAGTAGAGAATACGCTAGGAATCATCCAGATATGTATGTTAGCGAGTCGCATCTTGACGTTAAAACATACAATGTTACCACGTTTAACGGAGTTTTCAATGGGTTTGATTATTGGGAGTTTTTAATTTACGGGATAATTGGTTTGGCCTTCGTTTATATTCCTAAGGTCTGGAATTGATTTTGACTGATGTTGTATACCACATATTAGTAAAGAAATGCAAATTATTATACCTTACTAATAGAGCCAGTACAAAGAGAGTTCGCTCGTGGCTAAGGTTACAGATATAAAAATCTGTCATTATGTGGAATTTGTCATCCGCATAACAACAATGCTAGGTTATTAGCTAATATCGTGCTTATCATTTAGGTCGTTAATCAGTTTTTCAGACTTGATATTAACTTCAAAAGGCGTTCTCTTTATAGCAATTAGGTCATCTAAAAGTAGAATTGTCCTTATGATACAACGTCGACATTCCTGTCTATGTGGGTCACTATGAGCTCCTCGATTGGATAGTTCATAAAGTTTCTTCCATTCCTCAAATAGTGTTGAAGTATTAGTAACAATTAAGTCAATGTTTTCTTTACTTTTAAACTCTCGTTTAGCAAATTCCAAAAGTCTATTTTTGTACGCATCTTTTGTTAACGAATGTCCTTCGATTATTTCGTTTGAAGCAGGAAATAAACAGTCTGTCACGTATTGAAATACTCTCCTACAGGAAGTCATTGCTTGGGCATATTGCTCACCCGTTTTAGCATTTAAGAAGTTTTGATTGATAGACCAAAGCTGATCTGTTAAATTTGGGGCTATGTCTGTTAGTTTTCCAATTATCTCATCAGTAATAGTTGAAAAAATTGAATCCATACCTTGCTTCCATTCAGTTACTCTTTTAGCGTTTTCATAATTATGTTTATCATCAAATATGATATGCCTATAATTTGAAACTTCAGTATTTATCTTATCAAATGGGATATTTTTTAGACGGTCTTTTATATCTTCAAAATATTCCAAATTCTCAGGTTCATTGTCATCAATGAGAATATTTATTTCTTTATTAAGTAATCTAAATTTAGGTCCAATACATTCACCATATAACCACCAGTGAAGTTCAAGCGAATTGTCAATTTCCAAGGCACCTAAATATCTTTCTTCATTTAACAGTGAGTCGTGTAATTTAATAGCAAGCTCTTTTGGAATTGTTTCAAAACATATCACAAAGGGAATGTCATTGACAAAGTATTTTACTCGATCTATGATAATTCGCTTCCAAATGTCTCCATTGTTTTGAAATAAGTGATTTAAGAAATCGTTTGGATCAATGTTTTTTGTTAAATATTCTGAAATTAATAAATCTCCAATTAGAATCTTAGAGGAAATAAATGCTTCATTTAATCTAAGAAGGTTATTGAAGATACGTCCATAAAATATACTGTCATACCTTCCCGAAATATCTGCACATTTAAAATGATATGCTACTTTCATCTTTTGAATAATTTATTATTTCTAGGCGAACTTAGGCAAAGGTATCCTATTCCTAAGCTATCAGTAAATATTTGATGGTTTACTATGAGTAAAGCTAAGTACTTGTTTAAGTTAGTTATTCAATTTTTCGAAGCTCGTCAATTAGCCCTGGTGCGATTTGTTTAGCAAAGTCAATTTCTGCAACAGTTAACCTTTGTTCTTCTCCATGAATTGCAGGTGATGCAATAGAAAATAAGTTTCTAATTACCTTATGTTGATTAGGTGTTATTATCTGTTGTTCTACAAGTCTCGGAAGTAACATAACAACTGGTCTAGGCCTGTCTTCTTCAATAAATTTTATTGTAATTCTTCTTAGTTCTTTTTCTATGCTATATCTTACTCCAAAAAGAAACTGTACATCATCTGAAACTTTGATAGATTGTTCTTTTGGCTCAGTTTTTATTCCTAACTCTTGGATTGTTTTCTTTATAATATCTTTATCAAAGTTAATTTCCTTATCTGGCTTTGGATCAATTAAAAACATCTTTTGAAAACTTTCATCTGTCTTATAGTCACTCGGGGCATAAATGACTTTTGTATTGAAGTTTAATGTTAGGAAAAATAGTATAATTAATAGTGTTGGAAATAGAATCACAAACCAAATAAATGTTTGTTGAAGTTCTTTATCAACAAGTCCAATAGAAACCGTTGCATTAATTTCCGCTAATGCTGCGAAAATTGCAATTATTGTTAGAGGATTAGAAATAAATTTTACCTTTTCGGTCATGGTGTACGTTTATGGATTTTTCTAGCTTTCTAGTCTAGGTATCTTAAAAATATGTGTAACTTATACCTTAAAGCCAGTTTTGTATTCAGTCTAACTAAATGTCCCTTTCCTGCACCTGGCGCCGGCCGTGAGTCGACCATCTTTAAAGGCCTAAAAATTGCATCATTTCGTTATCTCAGGAATCCATGCGTCAATTTTAACCACGCGACTAAGTCTGTGAGACACTGTTCTTAGAAAGCTGAATTAGTATTTTCATGGCCGCTTGGCTATGCTGCCTGCGGCATTTTCTCATTTATAAAGATTTCCAGGGGTAATCCTAAGTGCTTATGAAGGTTATGAATTTGCTGCAAGGTAAAGTATCGCTTCCGGTTAAGTATTTCAGACACCCTTGATTTGGGACCTATGAATTGCTCCAAATCTTTATTTTTCCAGCCATTTTCTTCCATCAAATATTTGATTGCGTCAATCGGATCCGGATAAGGAATATCGTTGTGCGTTTGTTCATAAGCATGAACCAAAGTGCTTATGACATCAAGCTCATCGTCCAATTCAGAATAAGGGGTCGGATCTAAAATAAGTAATTCGTCGATGCGCTTCAGGGCATTTTGATAGTCTAATGCTGTTTTTATGGGGGTTACAGTTACTGTATTCATTGATTGCTTAGATTTGAGTCGTTTGAACAATAATATGATTTATACGGTATGGGCATCAATCTTATCATATTCGGCATGTGTACCAATCCACCTGATGTAAACAATTTGCCGGTGTACCAGGACGACGGTAATGATTCGATACTTATTCCCTTTGATATCAAATATTACTCTATTGTTTCCAATAATGTCCACTGAATTAGCCACTTGTTTAAGATCGTTCAGGTTTTGGATATTTATATCCTTGATTTTAGCAATCCACACTTCTAACGCGATCTTCGAATCTGCATGTGTGTGATAGAACTCTCTTAAACGGGTTGTTGTAATAATTCTCATGACGCTAATTCACAGTAAAGTTACATAATTGGTAACCTAATTTCCAATAGATTGTTACATATTATGTAACAAATTTGTTGAGTCGATAATTTCTCCTTGCCTTTTTGGCTAACACATTGCCACAGTATACAAGATGTTGTGATTTGTTTGTCAATTACTCTGCAAGAGGATTTACACTGAGCTATCACTTCCCTTCTTATTTCTGCTAATAGCAGCCAAAGCGGGCTCTCCGAATCCTTTTCTGTTCACAGTCAAAATTGGTGACTTGCAAATTTTAACATCTGATGAAATGATACCATTCAGGTAGCCAGTTGTGAACGGCTTGGCGTGAGCATTTGAAACGTATTGAAAATTCTCTATAATCCAGCTTTCAAGTTCCGCCTTATTGCAGGAAACAATTAAATTCGCTTCGATGAGCTGTTTGAAGGCATCAGCAAGCTGATTGCCATTGCTATTGAAAAGCAGTTTCTGTTTGGGAGAAATGTTGTTGTTCAGCAGCGTGAATAACGGTTGCTGGTCTTTCTCTTCAAAATATTCCTTGAAGATCTTGAAAAACTGATCGGCTATACCTTCAACAAATACAGGATAGCGGCGGATTCGTATTGGCGTTGGTTTACCATCACCTATCTTTTCTACCTCCGAATCTTGACCTTCCGTTTTTACGAGCGCAGTGATTTCTGTGATAAACTCGGCCAAGCTTTCTTCTCTTTCCCGGATTGAATCGCAAAGGTCTTCAATAAATTCCGGGGTGACGATTGCATCTGTCTTATTAGGCTCCAGAAGATCGGTGTAAAAGATTTCGGCAAATTCAATCACAAGCAAAAAGTTGTCCTGCAAGTTTTCTCCATTCGCAGGGTAATGACGGAAGTAATTTTCCCAAAACCTGTTGAATAGGGATAAAAGCTTCTTTGCCTGATCCAAATATGCTTTTCGTCTCTCAGGATCTGCGCCAATGATGTCGATGACGGCCAAGTCCTTTAAGATTTGCAGATGCTTTGCAAACTGCAATGAGAAATGTGGGGTCTGATGGGTGATGTCGTATCCTGATTTGAAGACTGGGCCGAGTTCGGCAGGTTCGCGCTTGTCCCTGATTTCAGATATTTGAAGGTCAAATTTTTGTAAGAATGTAAAATATTCCTTGAAGTGTTCCATGCTTTGAAATTTCATTACTGGCTATTTAGACGATGTTAAAGGGCAGAAACTATAACAGCGCGCTGAGATATTTCTTAGTTTGTTCATCGTCAAAACTGCCTAAATAGCTTTCCGTGGTCGAAATCGAAGTGTGGCCGAGCGATTGGCTAATGAAAGCAAGTGGTGCTTCTGATTGGAGAAGGATCGTTGCGAAGGAATGTCTGGCGCTGTATGTATTAACGTCTCCTGTGATTTCATTAGCGGCCGCAATGTCCTTCATGTATTGATTTGTGATTTTCACCACCTGATTGATTACGGTCTTTTGTCTTTCTGGTGTCATATCGTGCTCCAAAAATGGGAAGACATAATCCTTTGGGTTTTTGCTCTTTACCGCCCAGCGTTCAATAATATCAAAAGTTTCTTTGAATAAGGAGACTTTGATCGTGTTTTGGTTACCTCTGGTTGAGCGAGCAGTCTTTTGGCGGATAAAGGTTAATCGGTCACCCTCTATATCCTGCCAGCGAATACGACAAATGTCATTCATGTTCATCCCATTACATAAATAGGAAAAAACCCATAGATCACGGCTTCGCTGTTCAAATCCTGGATTGCATTTATGCGTTATGATTTTTAGTACGTCATCCTTGCTGAGTGCTTTTTTGGTATTGCTGCCAGCTGGTATCATATACCTTCTCTTGCCAAAAGGGTATAACTCCCTATTCATAATGCCCGCGTCAATGGCGTCATTACAAACAGATCTGATGTGCCGGCAATATATGCCAACGGTTGTCAGGGTAGCGGGGGACGAGCTTCCTTTCGGTCCCCTACGTTTTCGACCATGCTTGAGCATCCATTTCTCATAACTTGTCAAAAACGTTGGAGTCAGATATTCAAAGCGGAGTACAATCTCCTTTTTCTTCGCCTCCTTGATTGTTACAGGCGGAAGGTTTAGCAATTCCTGACGTTGCTTTTCGGTAAGAGACTCGAGAAAACGTAGTAATGAGGTCGACGTTGAAGTGTAGCTCAATGCATTTCCAATCCGGCCTTCCTTATTCATATCGTTTGCTTTCAAAGTGAGAGCCTGAATGACATTGTTTTTATCCCTTGTCTCTTTGCTAGGCTTCGATTCCTGACCAAACATACTTATCTCATATGCGAATCGCTCAAAGCTGAAGTCGTCATCAAGCTTGCCCACAATTGTCCGGGCTCTGCCGAGGAAACTTTCAACTTCCTTGCCGGTATACTCTTCCTCATACGTACTTCCGAAAAGCTTGTTCCATAACTTCCTTCTGTAGTCGTTTTTCACTTGTCCGGGCATACCGGATTTGTGCTTTTTGAGAAAGTCCCAATCCTGCTCTGAGATTTTCAAACCCGTGGTAAAAAGTCGTTGTTTTCCTTCATGAGAAACCAACCATTTTATCACACCTTCATCACCTTTTGATGCTCTTTTGTCGAGGAATAAATTTACCGTTGTAGCGCTCATGATCGTTGGTCATTTCGTTCTAGTTGCAATAAACTTGCAATAGTAAATTAAAAAACATCGAAAGACATCACCAAATAAATCTGGAAATTAATTTTTCAATATATTGATAGTGAAGCAATTATATAAATATCGAAAAATGAGTGAAAACAAAAAAAGGCGTATTTTATGTGACTGTTAATCAGAGGGTCGTTGGTTCGAGCCCAACTTCGGGAGCCCTAGTTACGAAGCACTTAGCATTAATTTGCTAGGTGCTTTTTTTGTTGCAATAGATGTTGCAATAGTTATCGAATCGGTTGAAAGTGATTGGTGCGTGTTAATCTTAGGCTCACAACTACGAATGGGCTTACAAGGAAAGTTGATAAAATATTTGAGCTGTCTCAATTCCATATTTCCCAATCGGTTTTTTCGATCGGTTTCATCTAAAAATAACGTTTTGCGAATAAAGTCAATTTTTCAATATTTGCGTGATGCTACTCAAAATGAACATTTTATCTATTAGACAAAGAAATGATGAAAGCGAAACTATTTGTATCGATTATCCTTTTGACCATCTGTTTTGCAACATTCGGGCAGGAGAAGCAAAGCACGGCTGTTGTTGAGAAAGGTTTAACCAAAGTGTCCGTCATGTATCCGTTTGCCGAAGGTAAAACCTTTGATATGGAATATTACGAAACCAAGCACATGCCGATGGTAGCGGCGTTTTTAGGATCAAATCTGGTTAAATATACCATAGATAAAGGCGTTGCAAGCGGCATTCCTAACCAACCGTTGCCGTTCATGGCGATAGGGACATTTTATGTAAAAAACCTGAGTGAGTACCAGGCGGCCATCGCTCCAAACCGGGACGCTATCCGCGCTGATTTTCCAAGGTATACCAATATCAGCCCGGTCATACTGGTAAGTGAAGTGGTAAAATAGATTTTGATATATAAGTTACCACCCCCGGGTCACTGCTTCATTGATAATTTATAAATTTGGGGCAACTACTTTGTTTTTATCCTTATATGTTTTCAATCAAAGACCTTATTTCAAAATTTCGGGGGGTGGATAGGCGTTCGCAGGTTCATCAATATGATTTGGCCCTTTGTTGTATCGTTAAGGATGAAAACAACTATTTGGAAGAGTGGATTGGTTATCATGAGAAAATTGGTGTACAGGCGTTTTTTATTTATGACAATGGCAGCAAAGTGCCGATACGCACTGCATTAACAGCCATAAATACTTCGGCCAATGTGACGGTGATTGATATGCCTGGAAAAAACCAGCATGTTAAAGCTTATCAGCATTGTCTGGACACCTTCGGCGGCTCATCTACTTGGATCGGCTTTATTGATATTGACGAATTTATCGTACCAAAAACGGATAGCGCCAATCTGCCGGAATTTTTGAAAAACTATGAAAATTACGGTGGTTTAGGTGTTTCCTGGCTGATCTTTGGCTCCAATGGACACATCCAAAAGCCGACCGGGCGGCAGTTGGAAAATTTTATAAAACGCTCGGATGTTTCGTTCCCGCCCAACAGACATATCAAAAGCATTGTACAGCCCAGGTTTGTTAAATCGGCCTATAAGTCGCACTGCTTTCATTATAAACCCGGATATTTTTGTGTCAATGAGCACAACCTTCCCATTGACGGTGCGACGGCGGATGTCAGCGTAGATAAAATTCAGCTAAACCATTATTACTGCCGGTCTTTGGAGGAATATCATCAAAAGGTCGAACGCGGGATAAGCGATACCAAGCGCAAGAGAAAACTGGAAGAATTTCACAATCACGATATCGAATCTAACCTGATTGAAGACACCACTATCTTGAAAGTTTTAGAAAAACTAAACGCCGGTGTGAACTGATGAGGGCTATTTTTTAGACAAATGTTCTTTCTCTATAATGAGAATTTCTTGTAAAAGAGGATCATTAAGTATCATTTGTAATCGTTTAGGTTCAGGATATGGGATCTGGAAACCTGGTTTATTTATTGTAGAAAAATCCTTCGTAGCGAGATAGTTGCGGACATTTTCTGTCTGGGTCAGTCGCCTCACACGTTCTTCCTTTAATACCCTGAAATCCAGTACGGACCGTTGAATGTAGCTGAAAAAGACGGCGACGAAAAAAACGGCAACTACGGCCAAAATGGCCTTCCGGGCCAGAGGTTTGCCCGGTATGCTCGCAAGCCTCAAAACAAACCAGCTGTTCGCTGCCAAACCCAGCAGCAGAACTTCGGCATAGCGCGGCGGCATATGCGTAGAATCATGTCCGCGCCCGTAAGCGAGCGCAACGATCTGCATAGCGGTCCATGCGAGGCAGCCAAACATTAACAGATCGGTTTTGCTGATTTGTTGTCGCAGGAATAACAGGCGCAAGACGAAGAATAAGCCCGGCAACCACATGACTCCAATAAACAATTTGCTGCCACGCAATGGCCAGCCCATCAGGCGAAGCATTGTGGAAGCGAATTCTGAAAAATTGGTCGCATGCAAAATATAATGTTCTTCCACTCGGGGCATTGTGAGATAGGCAGAAACAGCCATTACAAGCAGAATAACCATTAGTATGACCACGTTTCCACTTATAAAACGTTGAAAATAAGCCCGGGCAAGATAAATAGATATTACTGCCAGCGGGGTCAGCAGGCCCGATGCCAATGTTAAAATGCTGATCAGGCTCAGGGCCAAAATCAGCCAAACCGACCAGTGCCTGTTATGGAAATGCGCAGCAATAATCAGCGAGGAAAGGGTAAAGAAGTTAACAAAGTAAAATTGGCTCTGAAATCCAATCAAAAAATTTTCCCAGGAAAAAGGGAGTGATCCGCCTGCAATGATAACGGCAATGACCAGCCATTTTAAACCGGATATTTTTTCAGTTCGGGCCAGGATCCAGATAAAAAGCAAGGGCGTTAAGGCGCCGAATGGAATGTTAAAGCGTGCTTCGACGATATTGTTCCATGATCCTGTCAGCGAGAAAATGAACAATGTCATGATGCGGGTAGGCAGTATGCGGTGCTCATTGTGCGCTATAAACAGGTCTTGAAATTGAAATTTCCCCTCGATCCACGGTTTCAGCAACCCGAGCCATTCGGCATCCCATTGATCCCAAAAAGGTAAGGAAACAGCAAACCGTTCCACATAATACAGGCGAGGGATGATTAAAGCTAGGGTAGAAAATCCTAATAGAAGGCTATTCTTGCTGTACTTATTCACAATTAACAGGCTAACATTTGACAAATATACGTTGTGCCTGATGAATTTAAAGTAAATCCATGAACCATATGAAAGCATTGCATAAAAAGCCGAATGTCGGGATCCCCAACATTCGGACTGAACACCTAAACCGTTTAATTAGTCATCAAAACTTCCTAAATATATGAACACACTAGAAACGACGCACAACCAACCAGCCACCGGTGAGAATGAACGAATTAACGGTCACTTTCCTATGCGTGAACACGTTGTGAATCAGCTTAGAATGGTGACTTTGATTGCGGATTTGAATGAAGTTCGTCGTATTAATTAGGGATTGAAAATTCGCCAAATTATCTTGCAAGGGCACATTCGCATATTACGTGCTATTCCTTCGTTTGCAATTGAGCGTATAGTTTGTAATATTTATTTGATAGATGCGCGCTTGACTAAAAATGCTTTGAAATGAGAATCTCAATCGTCTGCACGCTCATGCTGATGTCGATGATAATACCGGCCTTCGGTCAGGTGGAAATGATCCGTAAGTTGCAGCGATCGCTTCCGCAAATCACTGACAGTCTACGTTATGTGGACGCAGTTAATAAAATCTCCCTGCTTTTTTTTGAGCAAAATGCCGACAGCACTTTCTATTATTCTATGCAGGCGCGAGAAATCGCCACCAGGCTGGATTACCCGAAGGGCATTGCCGATGCGACCAATAATCTGGGAATTGTATTTGACATAAAAGGCAATGTGCAGCTCGCATTGCGCTATTATAACGATGCGTATAATCGTTACGTTGCCATCGGAGACTCGTCCAACATTGTTCAGACGCTCATGAACATTGGCCTGGTTTACAAGATCACCGGCAAAGACGAGAAGTCGATCGCCAACTTCGAGCAGGCACTGGAACTTGGCAGCCGTATTTCGCAAGATTCGATTACGGCGCTCGCGATCCTGAATTACATGCTGATTTACCCGGAAAATTTTGACGAGGAGCAAAAAAACAAGAATATCCGCCGCGCCAAAGCCATCGCCGAAAAGTATAAAGACCTTCGTGTCCAACTGGCAATTGAGCAGTTGCAGGCGGTTCATTATCTTTCTAACAATGAGTGGGATAGGGGAATTGGAATGCTGAAAAAAACGCTGAAAAAAAGCCTGGACATGAAGCTGTATTTTTTCAGTATGGACCTGCTTATCAGCCTGGGCGACCAGCACCTCAGAACCCTTCCTGACACCGCCATTGCTTATTATGAGCAAGCATTGCAGATATCGGAGCAAAAGGGATATCGCCTGTATGCGAGGGATATAGCAAACAAGCTTTATGATTTTTACACGGCGCGAAAGGACACAGCAAAAGCATACAGCTATGCCGAGAAAATTATCGGGTTGTTCGAAGAGCAGATTGAAATTGACAAAGTTTCGGGCGTGGACTACATTGAATATGCAGTTAAGGATCAGGAATTAAAGTCGGAGCAGTTGAAGGTTGCTTATAATAAACGGTTTCTATGGCTGGCAGTGGCCATATGCCTGCTGACGATCCTCAGCATCGTGTTTTTACTGCGCACCTGGATCATGTCCAAGCGGACCAATGTAATGCAGAAAATGCAGTTCCGGCAGCTCGAAACGACGATGGAAGCGCTGGAACTGACCAACAAAAATTATGCGCGCGTGATCAAAATTGTTGCGCACGATCTCAGAAATCCGATTGGCGCAATCAACGCAATGAGCTCAATGTTAATGGAATATGAAACAAGTCCGGAAGAAACGAAGGAATTTGTGCAAATGATCCATGAGTCGAGTAAGAATTGCATGACCATGATCGGCGATTTGCTCGTAACCGATTTTGATTTAAAAGAATCAGAACTGAATAAAGAAGAAACTGACCTTTCGGTTTTGCTGCAACAGGTTGTTAAATTATTGAATTTCAGAGCGAAAGAAAAAAATCAGGAGCTGGTTTTATCCAATGTTTTGAATGCAACTATTCTGGTTGACGGCGACAAAATTTCCCGCGTTTTGAGTAACCTGGTGATCAATGCAATAAAATTTAGTCCTCAGGGCGGTTTGATCCAAATCAGCACTTCTGACGCGCAAAATGGGATTTTAATAGCCATTCAGGACAATGGCCTTGGTATTCCCAAAGAATTCGAAAACAAGATATTTGATCCGTTTACGTCCTCAAAACGCGCCGGAACAGCCGGTGAACAGCCGTTTGGTCTTGGCTTATACATAAGCAAACAGATCATTGAAGCGCATCACGGCCACATTTGGTTCGAAAGTGAGCCAGGAGTAGTTACTACATTCTACATCCTGCTTCCCAGCAGCGTCATTTTAAGGACAGGAACACAAGCGTGACATGCATTGCTGCGCCTATCTGAGTTTCAATAATTTAACCACTTCCACCTTTTTGCGGCGGGATATTTCGACCTCCGTGCCGTCGCTTACAACAATGTACCCGTGATCGTGGCTCATTTGGGAAATGTGCCTGGGATTCACCAGATGTGATTTGTGGGTGCGGATAAAACCAAATTCATCCAGCATCTCATCGAAATATTTCAGTGTTTTGCTGGTAACGATGGGCTTCTTGTGGGTGGTGTGGATAAATGTATAATTGCCGTCTCCCTGCATACGGATAATTTGTTCCAATGTCAGAAAAAGCACACCGTCCTTGGAAGGAATAGCAAGCCGGAAGTCCTTGGTTTTACCTTTACGGATATTCTGGACGAGGTTATCATACAGGATCAGGTTGCTTTTGACATCCGGCAACTGCATTTTCAAATACCTGTCAATGGCATGCCTGAGTTCGTCAGGGTCAACGGGTTTGAGCAGAAAATCCAGCGCACTGAAACGGATCGCCTGAATCGCATACTGGTTGTAGGCAGTTGTGAAAATTACCTCGAATGACGGGTTTACCAACGCACGTAAAAAATCAAAACCATTACGTTTGGGCATTTCCACGTCCAGGAACACAATATTTGGACTAAAATTCCGCAAGATTTCAAGTCCATGGTCCACGGACTCGGCCTGCCGCACGTCAGTGATTTCCTCAACAAAAGTTTCAATATAATATTGTAGCACCGTTCGTGCTTTGGGTTCATCGTCAATAATCAGCGCTTTTATCATTTTCTTGCTTATACATTGTTGAGATACGTTGATAGTTCAATTTCAATGAGCGTGCCGGAAGCCTCGCCGTTTTCATCATAGAGGTCAAAAATAAACATCTCAATAATGTGAAGTAGCTCATTAACGGTGGCGCGTATACTTACCGTTCACCGTTAAATAGCCGGAACCGACCGTTCCCTCGTTGGTTTTGAAATTTAGCGTTGGATAAGCCAACTTTATAATGCAAGAAAGGCAATTGGCGGTGAAAAACCGACTTTAACCATTCACTTCTGCAAGCAACATTACTATACACATCAGGCGCAGCAATGCGCCTTTCTTTTTTATAGGATAAGGGGAAAGTTTGAAATCTTTGAAGTAATATTTTGCCCCTACTGTCTTGTATATGAATACAATTCAGATCTAAACTCTTAACTCATGTTGGCTTGCACACAAGCAAAGAACGCCGGACGCGTTGCCCGGTTTCTGTGTTCCCTGCTATTGCTATTCTTTCCCTATTTAGCCAATGCCCAGGAAATTGACCTTCTGCTAAAAGGCGGGCACGTCATCGATCCCAAAAACAACATTGATGCGGTTATGGATGTTGCCATTTCGGGCGGAAAAATCATACGGGTAGCCAGTAACATTGCAGCTTCGGACGCGAAAAAGACGGTGGATGTAAAAGGGTTTTATGTCACGCCCGGGCTGATTGATATGCACGCACACGTTTTCGCAGGAACTGTCCCCGACGCTTACATTGCCAATGCCTCTACCAGCCTGCCGCCGGACGGCTTCACGTTCCGCGCCGGAATTACAACGGTTGTCGATGCGGGCTCATCCGGCTGGCGCAACTTCCGGACTTTCAAAGCACAGACGATCGATAAAGCGCAAACGCGCGTCCTGGCGCTGCTCAACATTGTGGGCACAGGCATGGCGAGCCGCTATGAAGAGCAGGATCTTACGGATATGAACCCGGTTATGACCGCCAATATGATCCAAAGGCTTTTTCCAAAAATCATTGTGGGCGTGAAAGCGGCACATTTCTGGGGGGATTATGCGCAGGTAACAGCCGCGGTTGAAGCTGGGAAACTGGCCAATGTGCCGGTTATGGTTGATTTCGGTGAACACCGGCCGCCATTATCAATTGAAAAATTATTCAAAGAATATCTCCGTCCGGGCGACATTTTCACTCACACCTTTTCTTACGGACCGGCAGACCGTGAAACGGTGGTTGATGAAAATGGGAAAGTAAAACCATTCGTTTTCGAAGCGCAAAGAAACGGGCTGGTTTTCGACGTCGGGCATGGAGGCGGGGCATTTGCTTGGCGGCAGGCGATTCCGGCCTTGCAACAGGGATTTAAACCCAATGTAATCAGCACCGACTTGCATACCGACAGCATGAACGGCGCTATGAAAGGGCTGGACAATGTTATATCCAAGTTTCTCAACATGGGCATGACGCTTCCGGACGCCATTCTGCGTGCGACATGGAATCCCGCACAAGTCATCAAACGCCCGGATCTGGGAACATTGTCGTTAGGTTCAGAGGCGGATATTGCTGTGTTTAATTTAAGAAAAGGGGATTTCGGATTTTTAGACACCCGGAAACTGAAACTCAAAGGCGATAAAAAACTGGAAGCCGAACTGACCATTCGCGCGGGTAAGATCGTGTGGGACCTGAACGGGATCAGCGCGGCGGGCTGGGACTCTGAAACATTGGCTAAATAACGGATAGGGATGGATTTAAAGAATCTTCATAGCCACATTAATCTTGGCAAAAACTACTTCTGCATAGTGCTTTTACTTGCGCTTTGCGGCACTGTTTTTGGTCAAAAATTTGATCTGATCATAAAAGGCGGCCATGTGATTGACCCTGCAAATAACATTGATAAAGTAATGGATGTGGCTATAAGCAAGGGTGTTATAGCAAGAGTCGCTACTAAAATAGATGAGCCTGCTGAGAAAACGATCGATGCGAAAGGTTTATACGTGACGCCCGGCTTCATTGATATGCATACGCACGTTTTTGTCGGGCCTCATGCAGGGCTTTTTGCCAATGGTGTGAACAGCGTTTCTCCTGATGATTTTACATTCCGGTCCGGGGTGACGACGGTTGTGGACGCGGGGACTTCCGGCTGGCGTAGTTTTCCTTTGTTTAAAAAACAGGTGATCGATCAGTCCAAAACGCGCATTCTGGCTTTTATAAACATTGCAGGCGACGGAATGACGGGTGAGGAGCATGAACAAAATATTGCAGATATGGTCCCGGATTCCGCTTTGAGCGTGATTAACCAATATTCAGGGATAATCGTTGGGGTAAAAATCGGGCATTACAACGGGACCGACTGGACGCCTTATGACAATGCGATAAAATTAGCCAGGCAAGTTGAAAAGCCGCTTTTCGTGGAATGTCATTTACCCCAATATTCCTTACAGAATCAGCTTGCCAAGCTTAGTCCGGGCGATATGATTACGCATACTTTTGAAAATATTAAAGAGCGCATGCCCATCATTGGCGAAGATGGAAAAGTCCGGCCATTTGTCCTGGAAGCAAAAAAGCGGGGTATTTTATTTGATCTGGGGCACGGCGGCGCAGGTTTCTGGTTCGACCAGGCTGCTCCGGCGGTTAAGCAGGGTTTCGCTCCGAATTCTTTTGGGACAGATCTACACCGTTTCAGCATGAACTCGGCCATGAAGGATATGACGAATGTAATGTCAAAATTTATGGCACTGGGTTTGTCGCTCAATGATGTCGTGCAAATCGCCACCTGGAATGCTGCAACGGCCATTAATCATGAGGAATTAGGAAATATGAAAGTGGGCAATGTGGCTGATATAGCAATTTTTAAAGTCAGTGAAGGTACATTCGGTTTCACGGATTCTGCTGGAAAAAGCATATCCGGCTCAAAAAAACTGGAAATGGAAATGACGGTTAGGGACGGAAAAATTGTGTGGGATTTGAATGGGTTAGGTGCTAAAAAAATAGATAATTGAAATAATGGGATCCAATTTTTACCAACAAAAATGGAGGCTTGCACAGCGATATTTTTGCTTCGGCCTAGTAGTAATGCTTCTTTCAGGTGCACAAAGGCAGGATCTGCTTCCAAAAGGTGATCCGGACAATGGCGGCCTGGCCACACCGGCGGGTTTTGAAGCCCTCGTCGTGGCCGACAGCACCGGACTTGCCCGGCACATTGTGGTGAATGATAATGGGGATATCTATGTAAAGCTGCGGTATTTTGGAAAAGGCCAGCAAGGAGGGACGGTGGCGATCAGGGATACTAACCGGGATGGAAAAGCCGATATCATCAAAAATTTCGGCAATTATCCTGATCAGAGCAGCCTTGCCAACGGCATCATGATCCGTAATGGATATTTGTATTACAGTTCGTCACTGTTTGTTTACCGCAGTAAACTGATCCCGGGCCAGCTTCTGCCGGACAGCACCGTGGAAGTAATTTTAAAAGACGATCACGAGCACGGCACGCATTGGCACATTACCAAACCAATGGCTTTCGATGACAAAGGCAACATGTACGTGCCTTTCGGAGCGCCATCGGATGCGTGCCAGGATATGGTTAATTCCCCGGGTGGCAAGCCGGGAAACACTGGTATGAACCCTTGCCCGGACCTGGAAAAGCACGGTGGGATCTGGAAATTCAGTGCAGATAGGCTCAATCAAACGCAGGCAGACGGCACATTGTATGCGACAGGTTTGCGAAGCATTGTGGGCATGCGATGGAATCATGCAGACCAAAACTTATACGCAGTTGTGCATGGGCGCGATAATTTGCGCCGCCTGTTTCCCGACATTTATTCATCCTGGCAAAGTGCCGTTTTACCTGCCGAAGAATTTGTGAAAGTGACGCAGGGAACAAACCTGGGCTGGCCTTACTATTATTTCGATCAGATGAAGGGCAAAAAAGTCTTGAATCCCGAATATGGCGGTGATGGGAAAAAGGAGGGAGAAGGAGCTAAATATCAAAATCCGATCATTGGATTTCCGGGACATTGGGCGCCTAACGATATCTTGTTTTACACCGGGAACCAGTTTCCCGAACGCTATAAAAACGGCGCATTCATCGCATTTCATGGATCTACAAACCGCGCGCCCTATCCGCAGGCTGGCTATTTCGTTTGCTTTGTGCCTTGGGTCAATGGTAAGTTTTCGGAGAAATGGGAAGTTTTTGCCGACGGTTTCGCAGGCATGGACCCTATCATTAATGTAAGCGATGCCAAGGCGCGGCCTATGGGCCTCGCACAAGGGCCGGATGGTTCGCTTTATATTAGCGATTCAAAAAAAGGAAAAATTTGGCGGATCATGTTTAAGGGCAATAAGCAATCATTTGGAGCGCCGCAACTGGCTGCTATGGAAAAGCATAAGTTGGCGGGGAACATCCGCACGCCGGATGTGGTGAAGGATAATCTGGATAAGGATACAAAGCTCGCCGGAGAAAAAGTTTACAGCACGTATTGCACGCCATGCCACCAATCCAACGGCCTCGGTGACGGCAGCCGTTTTCCGCCGCTGGTGAATTCCGAATGGGTTACGGACGACAAAAGAAAGCTTATCCAGGCGGTGGCCAATGGTTTGGAAGGGCCGATAGAGGTGTTGGGCAAACCTTACAATGATCTCATGCCCAAGCACGATTTCATCCCGCCCGAGGAAATGGCGCAGCTGCTAACCTACGTAAGGCAACAATTCGGCAACATGCCTGACCGGGTTTCAGTGGACGAAGTGAAGCGGGTTTTGAAAAAATGATTTATGAAAAACAAAATTTATTTTTCAAAATCAAACGCACCTCACATGCAAAATGCGCACTTCCTCCGAGTGCATTTCGACATTGATTTTTTGCTGATCGTTGAAATTCAGCACATGCCCGTCGTGTCTTACTTCCTCGATTTTGGCGAAATCCAGCTGCTGGATCAGCCAGCCTTCTTTTTGAGGGATTTCCGCGGCAATGATGCCTTCTTCTGGTAAACCTTTGTCGGGTGTGGAATAGAATGCAGAATAACCGTAGTTGATATCCACTGCTGGCGACCAAGTTGCGTTGCCAACTGTTTGGGAAACAGCTGTGTAAGCCTGATTTTCCAAAGCGCGGGCCCTTGCGCCCACGTGCACCCGCGTAGCGCCCCGGATGGTTTCGGTGCAGCTTGGAACGAGAATTAGCGATGCACCTGCGCTGCAAAGCAATTGAGATCCCAGCCCGAATTCAATGTCATAACAGATCTGAATGCCAAATTTCCCCCATGCGGCTTCAAACACCGTAAGCACTTTGGGCGCGCTCTGGATGCCCCATTCTTCATTTTCAAAGCGCGTCATGAAAAATTTGTCTTGGTAACCAGCGAGGCCTTTGTCCGAAAACACAAAAACACGGTTCAAATGCTTTCCATTATCGATAACGGGCATGCTCGGCGCAACGATCACGACATGATGTTTCAGGGCAAGCTCAGCAAAAACCCCGCAGAACGACTCGGTAAAGTCATTCATAGCTGCAATTTGAAGGAAAATATCCTGTTGAATTTCAGGAGATAAAATGCTAATCAGTTCCATCGCACCATATTCAGGAAACAGCAATAGTTGGGCTCCCTTCGCAGCCGCGTCGGCCACCCAGTTTTCAATGTGTTTTTGCCAGCTTGCAAAATCAGCATGCTGGGAGATAGGATATTGCGCTGAGGCAATGGTTACAGACATAGGCAGTTAGCTATCAAGTGGTTTGATCCAGAAAATCATTTGTTTGGCCGAGGACGACGTTTCGCCAATATCAGGCCATTCCATGGTGCTTTGCAACGCAGGTTCCTTTATATATCCGCGTTTGATCCAGAATGCATCATTAGACCGGTAATCGGCTGGCCTGGCAGGGTGATTTTCGCCCCGGTCAACGGAACAGAAACAGCATAAATGATAATGTCCAAAGCTCCTGGTATGTGCTTCACGCTCATCAAAAAAGCGGTGCCCGAGGCCCAGACCGCGATATTGCGGAAGTAAAATGCTTTCTCCAAAGTAAAAAATGTTGCTGATATCAAATCCCGCATCTTCAAACGGTTTCCGGACTTCCGCCGCTTCGTCGGTTAACGGAATGCATGTCGTCGCGCCGACCATTTTCTCACCATCAAAAACAGCGAACAAAAAGGCGCGTTCAGACTGGACGTATATTTGCAGATATTCTTTTTCATAGTCCAGCGAACCCTCATACAAATAAGGATAATCGTGGAAAACGGCAATCCGCAATGCGCCCAATGCTTCTACAACGGCTGCTATTTCGAGGCCTTTATAAGATGCAAAAGTCAGTTGATCAGTCATTTTTCGGATTTGAAACCAGCTCTATCCAATGCGGCAGATTGTAGAAGGTGGTAACGCGGCAGATTTTTTCGTTTTTTAATTCCAAAAAAGCCGCAGCAGGAAGTTTGTAAGACTGGCCGTAAGCCTCGGGAAACCCTTCTTCGCCTTTTTTATAAATTCCTCTTACTGTGAATTCCACGGCCACACGAGAATCGTCCGCTGTTGTGAAGAAGACCATGTCGGTCAAAGTTTCTTCATAGGACTCGTCCATCTGGCCCAGAAACTCGGTGAATTTTTCAATGCCGATGCGCACTTCGCCCTGGTTGGGCTCGTGCCTTACTTCAGGGTGCAGCAATGCGAGCATGCCCTCCCAATTTTTATGATTGAAGCTTGAATAATATGCTTGTACGATGTCCAGAGAAGCCATGTCAGATCATTAATGTTTGTATTGATAATAAAATAGAGCGGTAACTAGTTCACCGGGACATATATAAAAGTGCCGTTAGCACTCCATTCTTTAACATAATGTCTGCCATGGTAATGCAAATGGTTGCCCTCATCATGTTCGGCAATAATGCAGTCGGGATTAAATGTTTTATGTTCCAAAAACTGCGAAGGATTGCGCACCATAACGTGTTCAAAGTGCCTGCCCGGCTTTCTGAGGACATATTGGTAAGCATAATCGAGGCTGGATTCAATAAAATCAAAACCAATTTTTTTCGCTCCGATCGAATCTACGTAAGCCCGCATGTTTAAGGCCTGTTCCTGGTAATCCCCCCAGACGATCTTTGTTGGTGCAGCAAATAAAATGCTGGGCTGTTTCAGGTTCATATTTCCTTTCCCAATGTGAATGTTCAGGTTCAATCCCGAGTTGACTTTTGGAAAAACTTCTTCAAAAAACCATTTTGTGGAAAGCAGCGGATGGCTCGTACTTAACACCGCAAACGGCAATGCCGCAAGCCAAAGCACAATGCTAATCAATGAAGGAATGGCAGGGGTGGAGAGCGATCCGTAAATGATGCCGATCACAGGCGCAACCAGCATAAAGAAAGTAATATGCAGCCGCGAGCCATAGATCTGGTAACCAATAAAAAAACAAAAGATCAGGAAGCTGGCAAATGCCATCAAGTTATACCAGCGGGCGGTTTTTGATAATTTAGTAAAAAACATCAACGGCAGCGAGAAGATAACCAGCCACATAGCAAAAAAATTATGTGCGAAATCTTCGTTGAAGTTGAGCTTATTCATTTTAAACTCCATTCCGGTGCCCGGCGAATTCAAGGGAATGCCGATCATTTGATGAAATCCGTCCAACACCTTCACCATAAACTGGTTATACTGATCACCCGGAGAAACGAATCCCAAATGCAGGAAAACATGCTTGGCTGTGGAGGAAAGCAAATTGCCGGGGTTCGAAATGTCGTTTTTGTTGCCATTGGTCATGGTGCCGATGGGTGAATCGAAAATCAGGTAAGTCCGGTACCAAAACGGGCCGTTAAGTAAAAGTACAAGCACCAAGGAACCGCAGACCAGCATAAAAAGCGCTCTGCGTTGCAGCGGTTTTGTAATCATAAAAATGAATACATACACGGCAAAAGGCAGCGTGTAGAATATAAAAGTACCCTTCGTCATCATGCCTAATGCCGCTGCCGGTGCCAGGAGCAGAAGCGAAATTCTACCGGGCTGCTTAACATAATCGACTGCATAAAATGCGCACGCAACAACGAAAAATGCGACGACAATGTCATTTTGGGTCGTCATGGATTCCAGGATGACGATAGGAACCGTAACAGCAAAAGAAAGCGCCATCCCCAGAGCAGTCCGGCTACCTGAAAGCAACTCGGTCAACAGCGAAATGTACATCAGGATGCCTGCAAAGCAGCTCCATTGCAACAATTGAAATGCGCGATCGCTATTGGAAAGCAAAAATGTATGCAAATGCACATATTCGGAGAACGGGCTGAACGAAATGGAGCGGACGATATGGGACGCATAATGTTCAACATTGCCATGCTGGATCCAGTAACCCAGCCGGCTCAAGTGATAGGCCATCGAATCCATATTATTGGGCGTGGCTACCACCGCAACAAGGCACGTTAAGCCCAAAATCGAGAATACAATGACATTGGTAAGAACGCCGGTTCCACGAAAAAAAGCACGCGCTGAGGAAAGCCATACTTTTGAAATGGATAGCATTGAAACATTTTCCTTATTGCTTAACCACCTGAAAATGAAAAAGAGGCCGATGTTGAGGATTGCCCACGCTATTTTTATAGCGACAGCATTGATCAGATTTACCACGCTGAGCAACTCCGTCAGACCTGCCACAAAAAATAATGATGCTATGCCAGCCGCCAATATGGAGCGACGAAACGCCTGCGGGCTTCCTTTGTAAAATGCCAGAAAACAATTGGCCGTGCCAAGCCAGATTGCCAGCGGAATAAGAAGGATCATGTAAATGGGTTAATGGTCAGTTTTATTCCCGCCACCAGGTCAGCAATGGTGAAATATTTCGAAGCTTTTTGCTGCCATTCCATTTGCCAGACTGTGTCTGCTCCGTCGAGGCTGCAACGGATTTTAAATGTGGCATTAGCTTCGTCGGTAATCCCGAAACCTTCGCGCTGCAATGCTCGTCTGGTCCAGAAAGTCAATATAGGATCGCCTGAAATGCTTATTGAATGTATGCAGACGTCCTGGTAAATATTAAATGTGCCGCTGGACTTATCGAAGAAGAAGCCGTTTTTCTCAAACGCAGCTTCAAACGCCCCGTTCAGGACGAGATCTTCCGCAACACCGGCAACAAATTCTCCGTTTTGCTGCATAAGCCACAGCATATCAGCTGCCTGTAACGCGAGGTCGAGTTCATGTGTGCTTAATAATATGGCTTTTCCGGTTTGTCTGGCGAGGTTATGCAGCAGGCGCATCATTTCCACACGGTTGGGCAGGTCCAAATGCGCGGTGGGTTCATCCAGCAGGATCAGCTCCGTATCTTGTGCAAGTGCACGCGCCAGCATGACCTTTTGCCGTTCACCATCACTTAGCTGGTGGATTTTTCTGTTGGTTAAATCTTCAACATTCGCCAGCGAAATTGCTTCATCAATTTTTTGATGGTCAATATCACTTAATGCGCCCAGCCAACCGGTGTAAGGTGTACGTCCTAATGTGATGACTTCCAGTGCAGTAAGGTTACCGGCTTCAATGCGCTCAGTCAAAACCAGGCTTAATGTTTGCGCCAGTTGAGCCGATTTCAAGCTTGCAAGAGGCTGCTCTCCAATATAAACAACGCCTTCCAAAGCTGGTTGCAGGCCAGCAATTGTGCGCATTAATGTTGATTTTCCAGAACCATTTGAGCCCAGCAGACACACAAGTTGTCCGGGTTTGAGCGTGAGGTTCAGGTTTTTTGAAATTGTCCGTTCTGTTCTTTTGGTTTTATATCCAATAGACAGATCCTTCGTTTCCAGAAATGGTTTGACGACACTCATGAGAAAGAAGAACGGAGGTTATTGCGACTGATAATGATCCAGATCACCACCGGCGCACCAAGTAAAGAAGTAACAACATTCACCGGAATGACGGTTTGCATGCCGGGCAATTGCGCAATAATATCGCATAAAAGCAGCAATACCATGCCGGTAAGGCAGCAGCCAGGAATAAGCACACGGTGATCCGAAGTGCCAAACAGTGAGCGGGTTATATGTGGAATAGCAATGCCTACGAAGCCGATCGGGCCGCAAAATGCGGTAATGCTGCCGGTTAACAAGCTGGTGCTGAGCATGATGATCAGCCGTGTTTTTCCAATGGTAAGCCCCATGCTTTTGGCATAATTTTCTCCCAGCAGTAATGCATTAAGCGATTTGGAAGAAATAAATGCAAGTAAAAGGCCAAATGCAACAACGCCGGAAAGTGCATACAAATGATACTGCGTAACGCCCCCCAACGACCCGAATGTCCACATAATGTATTCCTGCAACTGTTCGGGCTGACTGAAATATTGCCAAATACTAACAATAGATAGGGTTATTGTCCCAATCATCACTCCGACGATCAGCAAAATAACATTATCCCTGATCCTTCCTGCGATCAATAAAATCAGCGAAAGCACCAGTGCAGATCCCAAGGAGGCCATCACAATGATCAGCCAGCTGCCCGAAACACCGAGCTTACTGATGGCATACATGCTCGCGCTGCTTCCTCCCGCAAGCATTACCGCCGCCACGCCCAGTCCGGCGCCGGCTGTAATGCCCAGTTCCGACGGCCCTGCCAATGGGTTCCGGAATAAAGTCTGCATTTGTAATCCGCTCACAGATAGTCCACAACCGACCAGCATGGCCGTTATTGCTTTCGGAATGCGTATTTTTTCAATGATGAATAGCCAGGCAGTATTTTCAGATTCTTTTAGGAATATGATTTTAAAAACCTCTTTAAATGGGATTTGCACGGATCCCAGCATGACATCCAGAACAAAAAACACCACCGCAAGCGTTACCAGGCATAAAAAAGTCAGCCGGTGTGTGTTTAGGGGTGTTTTGGGCAATGGTTGTTTGTTGAGGGTTTCCGCCATTATTTAAGCTGTTTGTAATAGACCAACTTATGATTCGGCAGGAGTTCCGGATGCAAAATTTTGATCAGATCGGAAAGGACAATGTGCGGATTTACAGTTCCGGATTCAAAAAAATCGTTAGCACCCTGGTCATTAACGCGGCCATTGTAACTATACATTTGTCCAGACTTATAGGCCTTAAAATCGTTGTAACGAGAATCTTGTGCCAGAATGTTGGCTTTTGTGTCACTTTTATCGAACCCGACATTCAGCCAAACATCTGCTTTCAAAGCAATCGGATATACAGATTCGAAGTTAAGCGGCAAGCTGCCCGTTGCCTTTTTATCACTCCAAGGATAATTCCCGCCCGCGTCCCGGAAAAACTGCGCCATATAACTATCCCCATTCGGCAAAAACCAGGCGTCTTTTGTATTCAAGCCCGAAATAATTGTCGGGTTAGTCTTAACCTCCTTGGCAAGCTCAGCCAAACGAAGATATTCGCTTTCGATCTTACCAAATCTTTCATTAACCAGCTTTTCCTTGTTCAACAATGCTGCAACGAGTTTAACCCATTCAGCACGGGCCAGCGGCGTTTTTTCAATCCATTCTGAATTTATTAAAACAGGGATTCCCGCCTGGGTTAATATGCTGTATTGATCGACTTTGGCTCCCGGCCCGCCCATGGCCATCAGCACATCCGGGCGCATTTCTATGATCTTCTCCTCATTCAGCCCCTGATCCCGCCCAATATTTGCAACCTTCCCGGCTTCGATCAACGCGTTAATTTTTGGCGAAAAAATATATTGCGGATTGCTAATGCCAGTGATAATGGTCTCAGAATCCAGAAATTCCAGCAAAGCAGCATGCATGGAAGATGTCGCAACGATGCTCGCAACAGGAATGTAAATCACCTGCGCATCTTCGAAACCTTTCGGTCGCGACGTTCCCTTTTCCAGTAAAATATATTTCGAAGTATCCGTCGCCGTCTCAAACGGGCTCAGGATGTTTACGATTTTGTAATGGTTATAATATGTAATGGTAAAGCCTTGTGCGTGGTTGATTTTGGCTTGGTCCTTATAGTTAACCGATTTCGAAGTTATGTTCTCCTCTCTTTTCGATGAATTTTCGGGATTACAGCTAAGGATTGTTAGACAAAGAAAAAACGAAAGGCAGAGGTTTTTGATCATTAGACGATGTAAGGAGCGTTGAGCAGAATAAAAATGCAGAAACCAAGAATCAGATATAAGATAGCATTTGCTTCACATTTGCTAAGCCGTTCTGGATGACCTCAGCAGATTCTGTTCCTTGATAGTAACCAATAAGATGTAATTCGCTGTAAGCATTGATCGTATGTCTCAGCAACTTTTTGTCATATTTTCTTAATCTACCCTTGTAATCCTCAATGCTTTGTGGCTTTACAAAATGAATACCTTCGTTTTGTTTCAGATATTCATCAAGAATTAGCAACGCCGCTGAATAAGCAGTGCCTGCGGCCATTCTTACATATTTAATGTCCGAATACAATCCGTCCTTTTTGCCTGCTTTTTCAGTCAGTATTTGTCTGGCATTTTCAAGATATCTCGCTGCTTCCGCACTTGGAGATAAGGGGTTTTCCATACTTTTCTTTGACATAGTTGTGTATTTGATTACGATTTTTGTTTAGACGCAGGCCAGGGAAATTGGTCACTCAAAAATAGCACTTATTTTTTAAAGGCGTCGGAAGCCCCGGTCGGCAATTGGCACACTTTTAATATTTTCCAAGCCATGCCAGCACAATCTCTTTTACAATTTACAGGGAAAAGTATATACTGCGCCGTTGCAAATGCGCACATTGATCCGTGGATCCCCGTTGACCGGGCGATCATCACGCACGCGCACAGCGACCATGCGCGCTGGGGAAGCAAGCATTATCTGGCCCATAAGGATAGCGAGCCCATTTTACGGCTGCGCCTTGGGCAGGATATTTCATTACAAACTGTTGAGTATTACGAGAAATTTGTGATCAATGGGGTCACGTTTTCATTGCATCCTGCCGGGCATATCGTAGGTTCGGCGCAGGTTCGCGTGGAGTATAAAGGTGAAGTCTGGGTGGCGAGCGGTGACTATAAACTGGAAAACGATAATTTCGCAACGCCTTATGAGCCAGTTAAATGTAATGTGTTTATCACTGAATCAACATTCGGTTTGCCTATCTATAAATGGCAGCCTCAGCACGAGGTTATGAGTGAAATTGACAACTGGTGGCGGCAAAACAAAAGTGAAGATAAAGCCAGCGTGCTGATGGGCTATTCGCTGGGCAAAATGCAGAGGATTTTGAAGAATATAGAATTGCAAGACAAGGTTATCTACGCACACGGCGCTATTTATACATTAAATGAAAGGTTAAGGCAAGCCGGTTTCGACTTACCCGAACTGACATTGGTGACCAAAGAAACAGACCGGAAACTATTCCGCGGCTCATTGGTTTTAGCGCCACCATCGGTTGACAGCAGCACGTGGATCAAGAAATTTGCACCGTATTCCCTGGGCTATTGCTCGGGGTGGATGGCCCTGCGTGGCGCGAAAAACCGCCGTGCCGTAGACCAGGGTTTTGTACTAAGCGACCACGTAGACTGGCCGGATTTAAATACCGCGGTAAAGGAATCGGGAGCTGAAAAAGTGTACGTTACGCACGGATATACAAGCATTTACGCAAGATACCTGAATGAAAACGGCATTGAAGCCGGCGAGGTCCACACCATGTATGGCAATGAAGATGAGAACGAGGAGGAAGAAGTTGTACAAGATATCAGCGCCGGAACCGAAGCCTATGAAAAGCACAAAGAATCATTAGATGACGAAGTCATCATAGATACAAAGCCATCACCGAAACAGTCCCAAAAAGAAAAGTCCCCTTCCGGGGATTTAGGGGCAAACACGCACACAGCATGAAACAATTCGCAGAGCTCTTCATGAACCTGGACCGCACCAACAAAACCAATGCAAAGGTGGAGTTGATGAAGCAATATTTCCTGACGGCTTCCGACGAGGATAAGCTTTGGGCTTTAACACTTTTCACCGGCCGCAGGCCGTCGTTTAAGGTAAATCGGACCATGGTGAAGGAATGGGCGGCGGAAGAAGCGGGCATTCCGATGTGGCTTTTCCAGGAAAGTTATCATAGCGTCGGTGATTTAGGGGAAACCATTTCGTTGCTTTTACCGAAGAGTAAGGTCGATGGATCGGACAAATCGCTTACCGAATGGTTCTATTATTTAGGAATGCTGCCGGGCATGACCGACGAAGAAAAGCGCGACCATATTTTGCAGGCCTGGATGCAACTGTCTCAGCATGAAACATTTGTTTTCAATAAATTGCTGATGGGCAGTTTCAGGATCGGGGTTTCGCAAACATTGGTGGTGCGTGCATTGGCAGAAGCTACCGAAACCGATTCCAATGTGATCGCGCACCGGGTTATGGGTCAATGGGAGCCAGCCGGGACGACTTTTGAACAGTTAATTTTGGATAAAGGTGAAAATGACAACGCCTCGCGCCCTTATCCGTTTTTCCTGGCTTACCCGATCGAAGGCGACGTTTCGGGGTTGGGAAATCCCGAAGATTGGTTTGCCGAATGGAAGTGGGATGGGATCCGGTCTCAGATCATTTATCGCAATAATGAGCTTTTTATCTGGACGCGCGGCGAAGAACTATCAACCGAAAAATTCCCTGAACTGCATTTCCTGAGCGAGATTTTGCCAAACGGAACTGTTCTCGACGGAGAAATCGTAAGTTACATGGATGACAAGCCGATGCCATTCAATGTGCTGCAAACGCGCATTGGGCGGAAGAATCTATCCAAAAAAGTCTTGGAGGAGGCGCCGGTTGCGTTTCTGGCTTATGATATTTTGGAAGTCAATGGGGTCGACATTAGAAACCAAACCCAACAGCAACGCCGGGCCGAGCTGGAAATGATTCATGAAAAAGCGCCTGATCAGTTCATATTCAACCTATCGCCACTTATTGATTTTAAAGAATGGTCGGTTCTGCGGGAGTTACACACACTTTCCCGGCAGAATATTGCGGAAGGTTTTATGATCAAAAGGAAAGAGAGCACTTACCAGGTGGGTCGTAAAAAGGGCGATTGGTGGAAATGGAAAATCGATCCGCTAAGCGTAGACGCCGTGCTTATTTATGCTCAAAAAGGCTCCGGCAGGCGGGCTGAACTATTTACTGACTATACATTTGCCGTTTGGGGTGAAGATGGCAAGCTGGTTCCATTCGCAAAAGCCTACTCCGGCTTAACCGATGTAGAAATCGGCCAGGTCGATTATTTCATTAAACGCAACGTGCTTGAAAAATTCGGCCCTGTAAGAACAGTAAAACCAGAACTGGTCTTCGAAATCGGCTTCGAAGGCATCAATGAATCATCCCGACACAAGTCCGGCATCGCAGTAAGGTTTCCCAGGATCCTCCGTTGGCGAAAGGACAAGAAAGCCGAGGAAGCAGATACTTTGGAGGCTTTGAAGGGGATATTGGAGATGTATAAGTGAGGTTGAGCAGCAATCTTAATATCACTTGTCCAATTTACGGAGTTCAGCCCATGCCAAAAGTTTTGCTATTTTTGTATGTCAAATGAAAAAGTCATAATGATGGAAAATTATCTGGAAAGAGTCACGATAAATGAGGCAGTTTGTAACGGGAAGCCGACAATAAGGGGCTATCGTATCACTGTGAAATCGATTCTTGAATATTTGGCTGCAGGAGAAAGCTATGACAATATTTTAGAGGCATATTCCTTTCTGGAGGAAGCGGACATTAAAGCGTGCATTCAATTTGCCGCAAAAACAATGGATAGCGAGCACCACTCCCTAATTGCTGCCTAATGGCCCCCGTTCGCTTCCTTATCGATGTAAATCTTCCGAAGTATTTTGGTTTCTTCAATTCAGATGCATTTGAGTTTGTTATTGATATTAATGGCAGATGGCCTGATAAGGACATTTGGGATTATGCGAAAGAACATAATCTGGTTATCGTAACCAAAGACACGGATTTCTATTATCGATGTCTGTTAGATAATGAACCGGCCAAAGTGATATATTTAAAACTAGGTAATCTACTAATTCGTGATTTGCACATGTTTTTTCAACAAAATTGGGATGCAATCATAAGTCATCTTCCAGGCGCTAGAATGATTATCGCAACGCCCACGGGAATGGATATTATCGGGATTTAAAGACACGGGTGTTTCCGGGTACGATATTTATCCTACAACATTAGATATAACCACTACATCCTTTGGCCAAATCCTCCGGACATACAATTGTTGAAAATTGGTTTAAGGCCAAGAAATGGAAGTGGGCGGCGTTTCAGAAGGAGGCGGCGGAGGCTTATCTGGATGGGAAAAGCGGTCTGGTGAATGCGCCAACGGGCAGCGGAAAGACGTATTCGCTCTGGCTTCCTATTTTGATCCGGCATATTAATGAGAAGACCAATAAGGAACTTAAACCAAAACGGGGTCTCCAGGTTCTTTGGATAACACCTTTGCGTGCATTGTCCAAAGACTTGTTCCGGAATATGGAAAGTGCTTCGCTGGAAATGAACCTGACCTGGCGTGTAGGCATTCGCACCGGCGACACCAATTCCAAAGACAGAAGCGAGCAGAAAAAGCAAATGCCCGATGCGCTGATTATCACCCCGGAAAGCCTGCACATTCTTTTTGCACAAAAAAACAGCTCAGAAATATTCAAAAACCTGCATACCATCGTCGTGGACGAATGGCATGAGCTGATGGGCAGCAAGCGGGGAACGCAAACGGAGCTGGCACTGGCAAGGCTCAGAAGCATTAAGCCGGATCTGCAAACCTGGGGCATTTCAGCGACCATTGGAAACCTGGACGAAGCAAAACATGTGCTGCTCGGGATGAAGTTTCCGGTTGCAAAATCCGCCGTAATCAAGGCGAATACCGACAAAAAAATCCTTGTCGAAAGCATTATCCCTGAACGCGTTCAGACCTTGCCATGGTCGGGATATATGGGGACGAGCCTGGTTGATCAGGTTGTCAAAATCGTCAATGAGAGTAATACGACACTTCTTTTTACCAACACACGCTCCGGAACGGAAATCTGGTATCGCACCATTATTGATAAATATCCTGAATTTGCGGGCATTATGGCGCTGCACCACGCGTCGCTGGATCGGGAAATCAGGGATTGGGTGGAAGAAGCATTGCACGACGAGCGGCTCAAACTCGTCATCTGCACAGCCAGCCTCGATCTTGGAGTCGATTTCCGACCGGTTGACACTGTGATACAAGTCGGCAGTCCGAAAAGTATTGCGCGATTTATCCAGCGGGCGGGCAGGAGCGGGCACCGGCCTGGTGTGGATAGTAAAATTTATTTTTGTCCTACCAATGCATTGGAGCTCATTGAAGCGGTTTCACTTCGTGAGGGCGTTGCAAAAAATATGCTGGAAGATCGTCCGCCTGTCGCGCACGCTTTCGATGTGCTGGCGCAGTGGATGATGACTTTGGCCGTGGGAGAAGGTTTTGATGAAGCCCAATTATTCGATGAGGTCTGCGACGCTTACGGCTATCAATATCTCAACAGGCAGGAGTGGGAATGGCTTTTGGGATACATTACGACGGGCAGTTCGTCGCTGCATGTTTATGATGAGTACAAAAAAGTAGAGCGCATTGATGGCCTGTATAAAGTTACAAACCGGCGCGTTGCATTGCGTCACCGACTGAGTATGGGCACAATTGTCTCAGAGACAGGCATTAAGGTGAAATTGCAAAGTGGCAAATATCTTGGAACGGTTGAGGAATCATTTGTTACGTGGATGAAACCGGGTGATGTTTTTACTTTTGCCGGAATGACCGTTGAGTTTTTGCGAATTCATGAAATGACGGTCAGTGTTAAAAAAGCTGAAGGGAAAAAAGGCTTTTTGGTTCGCTGGGCGGGCGGACGAATGCCGCTATCTTCACAGTTGTCCACATTCATCCGTGAAAGACTCGCAGACGCCCTTGAAAATCCGCATAAGGAGCTCGAACTGGCCAAAATGCAACCATTATTGGAACTGCAGGCGAGCCGCTCTATGATCCCGAAAACCGATGAGCTGCTGATAGAGCAATGTGAAACGCGGGAAGGGCATCATATTTTCATTTTTCCGTTTGAAGGCCGTTTGGTGCATGAAGGAATGTCGATTATTTTGGCTTATCGTCTTAGCCAACTCAAACCCATCACCTTTTCGGTAGCAATGAATGATTACGGATTCGAATTGCTGAGTGATCAATATGTTGATTTTGAGAAAGTAATGGGCGAAGTTGACCTTTTTTCTACAAAACATTTGGTCGACGATATTTACCAGAGTGTGAATGCTACGGAAATGGCCAAACGGAAATTCAGGGAAATTGCAGCCATTTCGGGACTAATGTTCCAGGGTTACCCGGGGAAAAATGTCAAGACGCGGCAATTGCAGGCTTCCAGTTCGCTGCTGTTTACGGTGATGACCAAATATGAAGACAACAATTTATTGATCAAACAAGCTTACCAGGAGGTTTTAACCTATCAATTGGAGGAAGTGCGGATGCGTGACGCGCTGGACCGGATTGCAACTCAGAAAATTATTGTGAAACAAACCCGGAAACCGACGCCTTTTTCGTTCCCTATTATGGTGGATCGGTTACGCGAGCAACTTACATCGGAAAAGCTGGACGACCGGATCCAGAAAATGATCAAACAGTATAGTAATGCAGATTGAAATCAAAGAAAACCATTTTATTTTACTCACAC
Organism: Dyadobacter sp. CY347; assembly: GCF_021502655.1. GTDB lineage: Bacteria > Bacteroidota > Bacteroidia > Cytophagales > Spirosomataceae > Dyadobacter. Next base: position 75,021 of record NZ_JAKFFT010000008.1, on the reverse strand, counting down.
AAAGAGCCATTTTTTGGCAGGAAACGCAGACATTATTAATCGGAGACCTTCACTTAGGCAAGATCACCCATTTCAGGAAAGAAGGAATTGCGGTGCCGCCTAATGCCATTGAAAACAATTTTCAAAGACTCAACGAGCTGGTTCAAAACACCGGCGCAACCCGCATCATTTTCCTAGGGGACTTATTTCACGCTCAATACAATGCCGAATGGGAGCTTTTCAAGAACTGGCGCACGGAGCACCATTACATTGAAATGCTTATCGTCATCGGCAACCACGATATTTTGCCCGTAAGTATGTTCCTGGAATGTAACCTGGAAGTGCATTTAAACGATTATGAAGAAGGAGATTTTATCTTCACCCACCACCCGAAAGTAGACGCCATCTCAGAAAAATTCATCTTCGCAGGCCACGTCCATCCGGTTTTTACCACTTATGGAAAGGGTCGCCAGAGCGTCCGCCTTCCCTGCTTCGTCATCGATAACCACCAAGCCATCGTCCCAAGCTTCGGCGTCTTCACAGGCGGTTTCCAAATGGATCTGGCAAAGGATCGAAAGATTTACATTACGACAGAGACGAAGGTCTTTTCTGTTTGTTAGGGAGTTTATTATCAAGTTATTAAACAAAAACCGGAAAAATATGGAATCAGATTCCATATTTTTCCGGTTTTTGTTATCTTCAAGTTATGATAGAACGTTTTGCAGCTCCAAAAATAGTCCAACTGGCTCGTTCCTTTAAATCTGTGGCCATAACCGGTCCCCGCCAATCGGGCAAAACAACGCTAGTAAAAAGCTTATTCCCGAACAAACCATATTTGTCTCTTGAAAATCTGGATGTCAGAAGATTTGCCCAGGAAGATCCCCGCGGATTTTTGAGCAGATACGAACAAGGCGCTATTTTTGATGAAGTCCAGAGAACACCTGAGCTCTTTTCTTATTTGCAAGAGATTTTGGATAATTCCACTCAAACCGGCCGCTTCATTTTAACAGGTTCAAATAATTTTCTGCTTCAGCAAAATATTTCACAAACCCTAGCAGGACGCGTCGCTATCATTAATTTACTTCCTTTTAGCACAGCCGAATTATTTTCTGGTCAAAAATCTGCCCCGGACGAAAACGTATTGATATTAAAAGGGCATTACCCGCCAATTTATGATCCAGGCATTCCTCCGGAAGACTGGTTTCCAAATTATCTGCGGACTTACATTGATCGGGATGTGCGTCAAATTAAAAATATAACTGATCTTATTGTTTTTGAGCGTTTTATCCGTCTGTTAGCAGGAAGAACCGGACAGGAATTAAATTTAACCTCGTTAGCTGTTGACACAGGGGTTGATACCAAGACGGTACAGTCCTGGATTGGTATTCTGGAAAGCAGTTTTATCATTTACTTATTGCGTCCGCATTTCAAAAATTTCAACAAAACACTTATAAAAAGGCCGAAAATATATTTCTATGACACCGGTCTGGTTTGTTCATTGATGGGGATTATTACAAAGGAGCAGCTAGCTGTGCATCCGTTAAGGGGAAGTTTATTTGAATGTTTGGTTGTAACTGAACTTTTGAAAAAGCGAACAAATGCTGGCAAGCCTATCAACCTATATTACTGGCGTGACAGAACGGGGCATGAGATCGACGTTGTTATTGACAACGGACTCTCGTTGCTGCCGATCGAAATTAAAGCTGGAAAAACCATAAATGGTGAATATTTCAAAAACCTTTTATATTGGAACAAGCTAAGCGGCGAGCAAAAAGCATACATTATTTACGCCGGCGATCAGGAAGAAGACCGGTCAAACGGCGTAACTGTTATTAATTGGTTTGAAATGGTTAATAGGGACATTTAGCTAAATACTGTTTTGCTTATATTACCAGATGTCTTTAATTCTCCGCTCTTCGAGCCGTTATAACTATCCCCAAGCCTAGCAATCAAAGTTGCCACACGGAGCTGGTTCACAATATGTTCCCGCATTTCTGGTGATACTTGGCTCAGATTTTCGGAAAATAAATAGCTTTCTACCATTGCGTGCAGCGATCCGATCATTTCACTTCCGCTGTCTGTTTGAAAAAACTCTTTTACGATCTCGAATTGCTGCATTAACGCAGCTTCATTACCGATAAATTTTTCATTCCCGCCGTTCATTTCTTTGTTTGTTGATTTTTGTTGTGTGTACATATTTTTGATGAAGTTTGATTGTGAACTTGATTGAACGAACCCGGATGCCATTGTTCTGTGGCAATGCTCCGGGTTTTTCGGTGCGTCTGTCTTGGGGAAGTTTCCCCAAATTAAATGCAAATAAAAAGCCCGTTACGGCTTATATGTTATAATCGTCTCAATTTCAAAGTGACCGTATTCGATTAGAATTTCCTTCATTCTGGACTCCGACATGCTTCCCTTATGCGTGTAATCCCGCCATGCATTTGTCAATTTTCCCTTCTTCTCATCGGGAGAAAGATTTGGATAAATATTCTTAATCCACCAGTCGAATGCCTCTTTAATTGTTGAGAATTTCTTCATTAAACAAACATAAAATTTATTTGGGGAAATTTCAACAAATTAATCGAAACTGAGATTTTAATTTTTCAAAAGCTCCCTAACCTCATCCTTGAACTCTTCATCAATACGCCTACTTATCAGAAGACCGTTGATGATTTTTTGGAATTCAAATTCTGTAATAACTCCGCAAGATGGGATGTCTCGCTTTGCATTTAATGCTAATAATTCACTTTCTGTGTAGGAAAAGTAATTGTTGCAATTGACGTAAGTAAAATCATGCAATCGATTATTGGCAGTTTCATGGTCAATGCAGACCAATGTATCGAGACTTTCCCTGACGCGCGTGATATGCTTAAGATTTTTCTCAAACTGAGAGGTGCAGCAAACCGTAGTTAAATAACCGCCATTCATTTTCTTGATAAAGATGTGATAGTGCGGAATGCCGTTGGCGATTTGCGGGTCAGAGATATATAGGATGTGTCGTGCAACGAGTGCGTGCATTAATTCTTCTGCCTTCATGTTGTTGGCAGACTAAGCGTTGGCTGTTTCGAAAAATAGCTCCTTAGCTATTTCCAAATCTTCCTTTTTGTCGTTGAATAAGCCTTTATCATCAATGTAGTTTTCAAAAAAATCATTGATATCCATTTTGTAGCTGGATCCTGACGTTTCTATTTTTTCCTGAAATCTTTTCCACTCAGGGAAATAATGAGAGTAAGTGGCAAGCTCGAATTGATCGAGGGCGTTGTAGTTTTTCAGTATTTCATCAGCTGCTTCCAGGTCAGTTTCTGAAAAAACCTTTGCATTTACCTGTTGAATGGAAGTGATAGTCTGCCCATCCAAAGACAAATACTGATCAAAATATTGCTTTTCTGCTGACTGAGGACTTACCTTACTTTCCACAAAATCCTTGGTGTTTGACGGCACCGGGCCCCAAACCATTGCGTAATGTGTGTCTCCTGTTACAGTGCGGGCATATCTCCTCAGGTGCAGCCTGTTAACCAGCCAAATCAATTTAAATGCTTTCATTTTATTAATAGCACCATAATTGTGGGCAGCGAAATAGTTGATTAGCTGGGCAGCTTTTTTGTAGTTATAACCCTTCATGATTTGTGCGTGAATATGCGTTACAAAGATAGCCTATTAGCCTCGCAATTCATGACCAGCAATCCACATCAAGCGCTATCACTTACCCACCGCCGCCTCCCGCTTATCCTGCGGCATTCTCCTCTTATTATCCGCGGTTTTCATGAACTCTACAATCTCCTCATATCTGCCATTCCAGGGATTGAAAAATTGGGTGATCATGGGAATGTGCTTTTTGCTTTTTTGGATGTGGTAAGGCGTTTTTGGGGCGTAGGCTTGTAGGGCTTTGATGAATTTTTCGTTGCTTTTCAGGATGGAGGGATAGGTTTTTCCGCCCCGGTAAATGAGCATAGGGGGCATGTTTTGGTGCAAATGATAAAGCGGAGTGGCTTTTTTCCAGGTAATTGGGTCGTTGGTGAATGTGTTGAGATAGGTGTTTCCCTTTTCAAACTTTTCTTCCAGCAGATAACCATGCATATCCAGCCCTGCAGCGTCGATGAGGATGAGCCCTGCGAGGGGGTTTTCCAGGCCTATGTTTTTGAAATAATGGTCGTCAAGCGCTACAAGTGCCGCAAGATGGCCACCTGCCGAATGTCCTGACAGAAATATTTTATCTGGATCTCCTCCATACTGACTGATATTTTCCTTCACCCATTTCACGGATCTAGCAACGGAAATGGCCATAGCATCATAATCCGCAGCCGGACTTAACGGATAATCAACGATCACTGTCACAACATCTTTCTTAGCCCAATGTCCGCCGATAATGTTGTACTGCGACTTTTTACCTGAATTCCAGTTGCCGCCATGGACGAAAATCAGAACGTTCTTAGGTTCGGAATGCTTTTTAGGTGCAAAGACATTCAGTTGCTGTTCCGCGGAAGTTTTATCTGCTTTTTGGTATACAATATTCTTCGACTTCGTTATTCTTTTGAAAGAACAACCTGATAATGTGAGCATAAACGCGCCCAACAAAATGATCAAAAGTATCAGTGCGATCCGCGCCTGCGTTTTCATAAATGCTTTCTAATTATGATAACACATACGCAGAAAGGATGTTGAAAGATCTAAAAGCAAGTAGTTAAATGATGGCTCAGGCTTAATTTTAGTATTCTGATCGCTAAACACAGTGCAATATGGCTGAGCTGATTAACATTAAAGTGAATGGCAAAAACCACCACGTTACGGTGGATCCCGAAATGCCGCTGCTTTATCTTTTACGGAATAACCTGAGACTGAACGGCCCGAAATATGGCTGCGGAATTGAGCGTTGTGGCAGTTGTATGGTGCTGCTGAACGGCAAAGCGCAACCCTCATGCGTTATTCCCGGCGCTGCGGCAGCGGTTTATGAGGTTACGACTTTGGAAGGTTTGACCAAGAATAATGTCCTTGATCCCATTCAGGAAGCATTTATTGAGGAGCAGGCTGCGCAATGCGGTTATTGCATTAGCGGAATGATCATCTCCGCAAAAGCATTGTTGACAGAGAACAAAAATCCAACCGATCAGGAAATACGGCAGGCTTTGCAACGCAATTTGTGCCGTTGCGGGACACACACGCGCATCATCAATGCTGTGAAAAAGGCGGCGGCTAAAATGAACAAAGGATGAAACAGTTCAACGATATAAAGTCTGGCAGGCGCGAATTTCTTCGGGGTTCGGGTTATTTATTGATGGGTTTTACACTCATGCCCGGGCTGGGATTTACCACTGAACCGGACGAATGTTATTTGCCGGAACAAACATTAATAGCTGATCGTGAAGCGATTGACTCGTGGATCCGGTTTGATGCCGACGGGATTTTGACGGTCTTAACGGGCAAAATGGAGCTCGGTCAGGGCATCCGGACGGCCTTAATGCAAATGGCGGCGGAAGAACTGGACATTGATATCAAAAAGGTTCGGATTATCATTGCGGACACCGGCCAAACACAGGACGAGCGCTACACAGCCGGAAGCGGATCCATTGAAGGAAGCGGTAATGCGATCAGAAATGCTGCTGCTGAGGCCAGGAAGTATCTTATGGCATTGGCTGCAAAGGAATTGGGGTCAAATGTTGCGGAACTTTCGGTTAAGAATGGAATTGTAAAATCTAACAAAAATCAGAAAACGATTGCCTATAAAGACCTGGTGAAGGGCAAGCGGTTCGAGGCGGAAGTTTCAGAAAAGTCTGAGTTGAAAAAGCCGGCTGATTACAAGCTGGTTGGAAAATCCATTAAACGGACAGACATTAATGACATTGCCGCGGCGAAATCGCGTTTCATACAGGACCTGCGCCTGCCGGATATGGTGCATGCTCGCGTGATGAGGCCGCCGGTTTACAAGGCCAGCTTGGTTTCGCTGCCAACGGAGCAAGTTCAAAAATCACCTGGCGTTTTGAAGGTGGTGGTGAATGGGAATTTCGCTGCAGTAATTGCTTCGCAGGAATATGAGAGCATGAAGGCGCTGGAAAAAATGAAGCAGACTGCCAAGTGGGAAAGCAAGCCCATCATGCCATTGCAAGCTCAGTTATATGCTGATATGGTCCAAAATGGCAATGCTGGTGAAATGGTTGAAGGTGATAAAAAAACAAGTAAAAAACCTTCGGAGAGCGCAGTTATGCTTGAAGCGGAGTACAAACGGCCTTACCAAATGCATGGCTCCATTGGCACCTCTTGTGCAATCGGGCTTTGGAAGGATGGTCAACTGACGATTTGGTCGCATACGCAAGGTGTGTATCCGTTGCGGAGTACGATAAGCGATTTGGTAAACCTTCCATTGGAAAAAATCAGGGTGATCGGTGTGCCGGGGGCGGGGTGTTACGGGCATAATGGCGCTGATGATGTGGGCGGCGATGCTGCCTTACTGGCTTTGCAAATGCCGGGAAAGCCGGTTCGGGTGCAATGGATGCGGGAAGATGAACATAAATGGGAGCCTTACGGATCAGCAATGGTGCTGAAAATTAAAGCGGAACTCAATCCAGAGGGTAAAGTAACATCCTGGCAAACAGACATTTGGTCGGATACGCATAGTTCGCGGCCCGGCGGAAAGGCGGGACATTTGATTGCGGGACAGCATCTGGAAAAGCCGTTTACGTTCGAAGGCGGCGGTTTTTCTGGTGGAAGTCATCGGAACTCGCTTCCGTTATATGATTTTGAAACCAAAAATGTTGCTTTACACAATTACAAAGGCCCATTACGTACGTCTGCCCTGCGAAGCCTGGGCGCTTACGGGAATATTTTTGCATTGGAATCCTTTATGGACGAGCTGGCGTTGAAAGCGGGAAAAGATCCTGTTCAGTTCCGTTTGGATCATTTAACTGACGATCGCGCCAAGGAAGTGATTACGACATTGGTAAAAAAAACAGGCTGGGATTTGAAAAAGGAGCCAGGCATAGGAAAAGGTTTCGCTTTTGCCCAATATAAAAACAATGCTTCCTATTTCGCTGTAAAGGCGGAGGTCAAGCTGGATCGTGCTGCTCAAACTTACCGTTTGGTGAAATTAACAGGTGTAATTGACTCAGGACAAGCCATTAACCCGGACGGCATTATCAATCAGACTTCCGGCGGAATGATCCAGGCTGCGAGTTGGACCATGTTGGAACAGGTTAATTATAGTTCCGATGGCATAGAAAGCAATTCCTGGGAAACTTATCCAATCTTTCGCTTTGAAGATGTGCCTGATACAGAAGTATTTGTCATAGATCGGCCGGAACTCGAACCGCTCGGAGCAGGAGAAGCTGCGCAGGGGCCCGTTTCCGCTGCGATTGCCAATGCGATCTTTGATGCGACGGGAAGCAGGTTGAGGGAAATTCCGCTGACGCCCGATAAGATCGATTGGAGTAAAGTCAGCTGACAATCACCGGACGGGCAGCGTTACTGAACGCAAGATGTCTTGAAATGACGCGGATCAGTTCTTCTGCTTTAAATGGTTTGGTTACAAAATCATTGAAATGGCATGATGCAAGTTCAGGGGCGTTCTCAGCGAAAGTATCTGCTGTAAAGGCAATTACAGGAACGTTGGCGTATTTTGGATAATGGCTTCGAATGGTTTTCATCGCAGTAATGCCATCCATCACAGGCATCTGAATGTCCATTAAAATCAGGTCATAATCACCGTCTTCATCCAGGCTGGTGAGCACTTCCCTGCCATTTCCGCAAATTGTAAATTCTGCTTCCCATTTTCGAAGTAAATGTTTGAGTAACATTTGGTTAGCAGGAACATCATCCGCTGCGAGGATCCGGAAACCTTTGAGTGACAGCGTCTCCGGCGCATTGGCCTTTTCTTCTTCTATCGAAATTCCCCCTTTTCCGAAATTAAGCACAACACTGAAAGTCGCACCTTCTCCGAGCTTGCTTTTGGCTGAAATCGTGCCATTCATTAGCTCCGTAATTTTCCGGGTAATGCTCAAACCGAGCCCGGTGCCGCCGAAATACCTGGTTGCGTTATTGTGATGTGCTTGTGAAAAGCTGTCGAAAATGTCGTTTAGTTTATCTTCGGAAATACCTATACCTGAGTCGGATACGTCAATTCTTAGGTCAACATTCGTGCCGTAATCTTTTTCCAGACGGACGGTAATTTTAACAAAACCATTTTCAGTAAACTTAATGGCATTGCCAACCAGGTTGACCAAAATCTGGTTTAAACGATACGCATCGCCCAGCAAGATTTGCGGGACATCATCGTCACATTCAAAAAGCAGTTTGACCAATTTTTCCTTGGCCCTTACATCAAATGTCCTGACCAAAACATCCAGCTTTTCTTTCAGGTCAAACTGAAAACTTTCCAGCCCGAATTTCCCGGCTTCAATTTTAGAGAAATCCAGAATGTCGTTCAGGATAACCAGCAGGTTATCAGCGGAATTTTTGATCATTTTCAAATATTCCTTATCCTGTCCTTTGAAATCACTGTTTAACAAAATATCGGTAAAACCAATAATCCCGTTCATCGGCGTGCGGATCTCGTGGCTCATTGTCGACAGGAAGTCGGACTTGATGCGCGTTGCTTCTTCGGCGTCACGTTTGGCTTGTATGAGTTCCTGTTCGGCCTGTTTTCGGCTGGTAATGTCTATCGCCGTGCCGAGCACCTCCTGCACGTTTCCTTCTTCATTTCGCTTAAAAGGCACTTCCCGGGTGATAATCCAGACTTCCGAACCGTTCTTGTGTTTCAGCCTGAACTCCTTTTCGATCACATCTTCGTCCTTCACATAATGCCGCATATAATGATAATGCTGACGGAAATTAAGCTGATCCTGATTATTAATAATCTGTTTCAGGCCGTTCTTCGTATCAGTAACAATGTCATTTTCGGAGTAGCCCAGGATTTTCCAGATCTGCTTGTTATGAAAGATATTGGTCCATTTCTCAATGTCGATGACGTAGATAATGTTGGGCGACAGGAGGGCAATTTTATTAATAAATTCCTCTTTTTCAGCCAATTCCTGCCTGGCGTCTTCCCTGCCTTTCTCCACCTCAATCATTTGCCCGAGCGTATGAAAAGCCTTCGTCAGCCGTTCTGCATTGATCTCCGATTTGGGATAGTAATCTGTTGCACCGGCCTTCATCATTTCCACCGCAATCCGCTCGTCGCCCTGGGAAGTGAGTACGATCACGGGCAGTTGCGGCACCATTTGCTTGATCTTTTTAAGCAATTCCAAACCGCTCGTTTTGGGCAGCTGATAATCCAGAAACACACATCCCGGCACCCAGGTATCCAGGGTTAGCAACGCATCTTCGGCATATTTGCAGATTTTGACCTCTCCGATTTCCACCTGAGATTTCTTGATCGCACGAAGCAGGTTCATCGCGTCGATCTCATCGTCCTCAACCAGAAGGATACTTAATGGTGCCATAGGAGGGTAAATAAGCGTTTTTGTGATTTTATCCGGGATATTCGCAGAGTGTCCAGTAACTGTTAAGCGTAGAAACGGCTGAAATGAAGCGGTCCATTGAAAGGGGTTTCAGAATGTAGCCGGCTACATTCAGATTAAAGGCTTCAATCTTGTCGCTGTCCTCATTGGAAGTTGTCATCACGAAAACAGACAAAGAACTCAGTTCCGGATCCTGGCGGATTTCTTTCAAAAACTCAATTCCACCCATTCTGGGCATATTAAGATCGAGTAACACGATCCTTGGCCTGGGATTTTCGGGCGAGACGGAGCGAAGCACTTCCAGCGCTTCAATGCCGTTGGATGCGACAACAAGCGGGTTCGAAATGTTGTTCTTTTTAAATGCGCGCTTCACATTCATTACATCTACTTCATCGTCTTCAACCAATAATATGGTCATGGGGACTGGGGTTAAGAGGGACATTTGTGTAAAAAATTCTAGTTAGGGAAAAGGGTTATTTTAGAGTGAGATTTCTTCTGCTTCTTTGACTTCTTTTTTTGGCCAGGTGAAAATGAATTTTGTGCCTTCTGTCATGGTGGATTCGATACGGATCACGCCGCCTTTTTCATCCAGAATTTTCTTCACAATGGCCAATCCTACGCCGGTGCTTTCGATTTCGTCACGTGCCTGCAATGTTTGGAAAATGACAAAAATGCGTTCGTGAAACTCGGGGCTGATGCCCGGGCCATTGTCGCGGACGTAAAATTCGTATTTACTTTCTTCTTCCGTCCAGCCCACGGTTATTTCAACTTCGGGCTTGTCGTTGTACTTGATGCCGTTGGAAATCAGGTTTTGCAGGATTTGGGTCAATGTGATTTTCTCCGTTTCCAGCTCCATCGCCATATTTCCGTCGAACACAAAACTCACGGGTTTTTTGCTGTTGAATGTTTCGTGCAGGTCATCCAAAAGAGAGCTGATCACAAAACGCTCTTTCACCGTCTTCATCCTGCCCGCTCGGGAATAGGACAAAATGCCGTTGATCAGGCTCTCCATGCGGTGAACACGTCCGCGAAGCAGCTTGAACTGATCCAAAGTGTCCCCTTCGAGCAAGTGGCTGATATCTTCTTCAATCCACTCCGAAAGGTTGTTAATCGCCCTTAAAGGCGCTTTCAAATCGTGACTTACGACATAGGCAAACTGGTCGAGTTCCGCATTAATACGTTCCAGGTCGCGCATGTAGGATTTCAATTTCTTTTCAGCCGAAACACGCTCGGTAACATCTGAAAATGTGCCGATATAGCCTGTGAGCGCGTCATCGCAATATTGCCTCGTCAGCGACACGCCTATCCAGATTTCCTTTCCTTTGGCAGTGAAGATCTTGATCGTAGCGTGAATAGTTGTCCGGTCCGTAAGCAGCATTTCACTGATCTCCTCAGCCGAATCGGAGAAGAAATCCATCCAGTTCCTATTAATGCATTCATTTACAGTGTATCCTGTGATGGTTTCCCAGGCTTTGTTCATGTAAATAATGTTGCCGTTTTGATCCAGCTGCACCAAAACTTCGGTAATGCTGCTGACCACTTCTTCCAGCCTTTTATTCGTTAATGCAGCTTCTTCGGTTTTTTCTGCGGCAATGCGGCTTAGTTCGCGGTTGGCTTTGAAAAGCTCGCCGGAGCTTTGTTCCAAAATGAGTTCCACACGGCCGAGATCGTCCTGGTATTCAGTATATGCCTGATTTACAGACATTAAAAAGTCCTGCAAATCGGGATGTTCGGCTAATTGGGGAGGCAGTGATTTCCGGATCTGACGTTTCAGCAACCGGTGATAATTGACGTCCGTAAGTTCGGGCATGTTCATCTTAATATTCTCTGAAAGTTGTAACGGTCATTGTCTGGTTGTGCAGCTCGCAAAGCGAATTGCGGTTGAATGGCGCGAGCTCCCCATAGGAGTAAAATCCGGTAATAACCGGGCTGCCCAGCACATCCGAGACGCTCTCAACTTCTTCTTCAACCATTTGTTTAAGCACGAGTTTTCTGCCCACACAACTAACAAGAATGGCAAATTCAGGGCTGTTTTTCAATCCTTCCGAAGCGGCCTGCGCGGCTTCTTCGGCACCGTTAATCAGCCTGTCGTTATTCGCTTTCATCAAACGGACAAATGACCCCTCAGGAATGTCTCCTGCGAAAGTGAGGCTTTTTTCTTCTTCATTAATCCCTAAAATCGTCCGCACTACCGGCGCACGATCTTCACTGTCACGCATGCTGAGCGGGAAAAGGAGCCCGGAAGCAGGCAGTTCCTTGGCCTTGTCGCCCAGAAACGATTTATACAGATCGAGCGCGGGCTCGCCGTCAATTTCAAACAATATATTTTCACGGGATCTGGTCACGCGCCTGTCCAGCCCAAAGCTGTCCCAGCCGCCGCGTGAGCCAAAACCGATCGTCAGGTTTTCACCGTAAAATCCGATTGCCGCCACCGTTTCACTGGCAATGTTTCCATCTGGTTCAACAATTACCGTTCTGGCGAAATGAGATCCGTCACCCGCAAGTCCGCCTGTAAGCGAAACTTCGGAACCAAGGCCTTCGGCCATGCCTTTTACAAGGTCGGTGCCATTTACTTTTAGACCGTCCGAAACCACAAAAACGTGTTTCAGGCCTTCTTTGGGAAGTTGAGAAACGAGTTTTTTGCCCGCTTCGCTGCTGCTGAATTGAATGTCTTCCAGCGCAACTTTGGAGCTTTTTACCATCGTATCATCAAAGCGGATGGCAGTGATAATGATGGTGTTGTCCTTTACCGAAACATTTGAAATTTCGCCTGCTGTGGAGCAGCCAGAAAAAAGAGATTCAGGATAAAGTGCTGCCAGTTGGGCGATTACGTCACTTTTTTCAAGAAGTTCTCTGTTTCCAAAAACAAAAAAAAGTTGGGGTGTAAAGGGGAATGTAATGTTAGAGGAGGCATTGGTGTACACCAATTGTTTGATTTCCATAAAAAGATTGATCGGGCTTATGAATTAGATCAACAATTTACAGAAAACTTTTGACAGACGAATTAATTTTACATTTAACCAAAAGTTTCTATTTCAAAAAACATTTTCAGGAGAGCGAAGGGAACGAAATACCCTTAATTTTTCTGAATAACTCCACTGCATACAGATCCGTCATGCCCGAAACAAAATCCAGGACCGTTTGAATTTTAGCATATTCGTCGGTTTTTGAAGTGATAAATTGTTTAGGAATCAGGTCGACCAACTTCCGTGAATAATGTGAATTGTTGTTGAGATAAGCCGGGACAAATTCTTCGAGCAAGCCGCCCATCACCTTATAACCCGCCACTTCGATCTGAACAACGGACGAGTAATTATAGATTTTGTTCACAGAAATGTTCACAATGTCCTTCATCACCGAGCGATATGGCTCCTGAATTGCATCGATCAGCCCTGAGTTAAAGTCGCCGCTGAGAATGGCGTCCTGTTCATTATAGAACAATTCCGAACATTGGAAAATCAATGTACTGATGGATTTGGCCCTTAACAAACTGATTTTGGCGTCTTCGTCATCAATTTCTGTTAGGCGCGCAGGCATTTTCGGATCATTACAAAGCCGCAGTAGCAATGTTTCAACCTCGCCGTAAGATAAGATTTTCAGCCGGTGCGCATCTTCAAGGTCGATAATGTTGTAGCAAATATCATCTGCTGCTTCAACGAGATAAACCAGCGGATGTCGCTTGTAAACCAATGGGGAATCCGTAACCATATCCAGTTCCAGATCCGCTGCAATCTTCTGAAAACCAGCTTGCTCTGATTGGAAGAAGCCGTATTTTTTTGTGTAGATGTTAGATTTATTATGGCCGGCAATCGACTCGCACGGATATTTTGCAATGGCCGCAAGCGTGGAATAAGTGAGCGCAAAACTGCCGTAACCCTTACCGGCATAAGGGTGCGTAAGAATGCGAAAAGCATTGGCATTTCCCTCAAAATGCGTCAGATCAGCCCATTGTGATTCGGTGACTTTGTCGCGATACTGCAAGCCGGCATCATTGGTAAAATAATGTGAGATCGCAGCCTCGCCCGAATGTCCAAATGCCGGGTTACCGAGGTCGTGCGCGAGGCAGGCAGCCGAAACAATGTTCCCGATTTCGCTGATTAACGGCAGCTTGTCGTCGATGTTAGGATCGTCTTTTTTGAGTTTATTATAAAAAATTCTTCCTAATGACTTTCCTACGCTGGCCACTTCCAGGCTGTGTGTGAGTCTGTTATGAACGAATACGCTTCCGGGAAGCGGGAAAACCTGAGTCTTGTTCTGCAATCTTCTGAATGGTGAGGAGAAAATCAGCCGGTCGTAATCGCGCTGGAATTCCGACCGCGCCTCGGCCGGATCCGCATTGTATTTGTCTTCACTGCCCCACCGCTTCGCCGAAAGTAATTTCTCCCAATTCATCATTCAAAAATTTTAATTGCCGGCAAAACTAATCCCTTTCCGGTAATTAAGGAATAACCGGCGTTGTCCTGCTGGCCGCGGAGAAACTCACATTGGTAGTTTCGCAAGGCATGGGGCTTTTGATTTATACATTGTTCTAATGTGAATTTCTCAAATAAGATATAGATGAAAAAGTTTCTGATAGTAATCGCTCTGCTGTTCAACATGCTCATATTCAGCGGTTCAATGTTTTTATGGGCCGCAGGGAATGATATTGATAAAGACCTTGCAAAAGACGAAAAGTTAGCCAGAGAAATGGCAGTTGCCGCCACAACATTCCTTCAATCACTTTCAGCAGAACAGCTGGCAGAAACCAAGTTACCCTACGACGATCCTGCCCGCTTCGACTGGAATTTCACTCCCCGGAAACGGAAAGGAATCACATTCAAAACCATGACTGCCGCCCAGCGAAAAGTGGCTATGGATATGATCAAGCTGGTTTTGAGCCAGGAAGGTTATGCCAAAGCCGAGCAGATCATTGACCTTGAAAATGTACTGAGAGTTGTTGAAACACGGCCTGCCAACGACACTTACCGCGATCCTGAAAACTTTGCTTTTCTGGTTTTTGGAGAGCCAGGTAAGGATCCCTGGGGCTGGCGGGTGGAAGGGCATCATTTGTCGCTGCATTTTTCGTCCATCAAAGGCGAGATCACTTACACACCGAGTTTCATGGGCAGTAACCCTGGTAATGTGCAGGCGGATGTGCCGCAAAAAGGTTTGCGCATCCTGAAAAACGAGGAAGATTCAGCATTTGAGTTACTACACTTATTCGATGAAAAACAGCTCGAAAAAGCCGTCATAGGCAGCACCGCACCCAACGAAATGTTTACTTCCAATTCCAGAAAGGCATCGTTGGAAAAAATGCAAGGCATCCCCATGGCTGAAATGACCGCACCGCAAAAAGCAGCCTTCAAAAAACTGATTATGTCGTATTTACAGCGTTATCACGTGACATTGAAAAACCAGCAATGGGCAGAATTGGAAAAAACAGGCCTGGATAAAATACATTTTGCCTGGATGGGCGATCAAAAAAACATCATCGGATCCGGCCAGGGCCACTACTACCGCATCCACGGCCCCACCTTCCTCATCGAATTCGACAACACCCAAAACGAAGGAAACCACATTCACTCTGTTGTGAGGGATTTGGTAAATGATTTCGGGGAAGATATGTTGCGGAGGCATTACGAGAAGGCGCATTAACTTTGGGCATGAATTCAATTAATAAACCGCACCGTTACTTTATCATCAACAAGCCCCCCAATATGGTTTCGCAGTTTGTGAGTCCGGATGATGTGGGGTTGCTGGGGGATCTGGGGTTTGATTTTCCGGAGGGGATTCATGCGATTGGGCGGTTGGACGGGCATTCTGAGGGGCTTTTGATCCTTACTACAAATAAGCGTGTTACCAATTTGCTGTTTCAGGGCGAGGTGCCGCATAAGCGGACTTACTGGGTGAATGTAGGCCATCATGTCAGTGAGGAAACGCTGCATAAGCTCAGGACGGGGATTGGAATAAAAATAAAAGGCGGCGTTGAATATGTGACGTCATCATGCGAAGTTGAAATCATTCCAAGGCCCGTAATATTGCCTCCGCATTCGAGTGAAAGCTGGGAAGGCGTGCCGAACACCTGGCTGAAAATCACATTAACCGAAGGGAAATATCATCAGATCCGCAAAATGGTGCGGACCGCTGGTCACCGCTGCAAACGACTCATCCGCGTAAGCATAGAGGACCTGGAATTGGGCGACCTGGTTGCCGGTGGTGTAAAAGAGATTGAAGAGAACGAATTTTTTAGGTTATTGAAGATCAATAATTGGAAATAACTAAAACGACCTCAACATGAACTTAATAGGTAACATCATCTGGCTGATCTTTGGCGGATTTATCGTTTTTCTGGAATACATGATCGTTGGTTTTGCACTCTGCCTGACCATTATCGGCATTCCATTTGGCGTCCAATGCTTCAAAATCGGGATGCTTACATTGTTTCCTTTCGGGCAGCAGGTGAGAGATGTTCCGGGGAATACGGGTTGTTTGTCCACTATTTTTAACATTATCTGGATCGTGCTGGGTGGGATCTGGATTGCAATCACCCACCTTGTTTTTGGCATAATCCTGGCCATTACCATCATTGGCTTGCCATTTGCGAAGCAACATTTCAAATTGATGAGCTTGTCTTTCACGCCGTTTGGCAAAGAAATTTACTAGTCATTATCTCATTTGACAGTAAAAACATGAAAGCCATTATAATATCACAGCCCGGCGGCCCGGAAGTGCTTCGTATGGAAGAGCGTCCAACGCCACAACCTGCTGACAACCAGGTACTAATTAAAGTTTATGCAGCCGGGATCAACCGTCCCGACGTTTTCCAACGCAAAGGAAATTATCCGCCGCCGGCCTGGGCACCACAAGATATTCCGGGGTTGGAAGTGGCGGGGATCATTGAGCAGGTTGGGCATCAGGTTACTAACTGGAAAAAAGGCGATGCCGTTTGCGCGTTGCTGGCGGGAGGCGGTTATGCTCAGTATGCCATCGCACAAGCCGGACATTGTTTGCCCGTCCCCAATGGCTTCGATTTCGTGCAGGCTGCGTCTTTGCCGGAAACGGTTTTTACCGTCTGGCATAATGCATTTCAACGTGGGAAACTTATTGAGGGAGAAAATTTTCTGGTTCATGGCGGCACAAGCGGGATCGGAATTACGGCTATTCAACTTGCAAAAGCATTTGGTGCGAAGGTTTTCACAACGGCTGGCTCGGATGAAAAGTGCAATGCTTGCCTTGGGTTAGGCGCAGATATTGGCATTAATTATAAAACCGAAGATTTTGAAGAAAACCTGAAGAGTGAAGGTGTGGATGCGATCCTGGACATGGTAGGAGGCGATTACATTCCAAAAAATATCAGATTGTTGCGGGAAGACGGCCGGCTTGTCTTTATCAACACCATGAAAGGCAGTAAACTTGAAGGGACCGAGGTGGATTTTGGATTAATTATGAAAAAACGCCTTACGATCACCGGGAGCACATTGCGTAACAGAAGCGACGAATTCAAAACTGAGCTTGCAAATGAAATTCTCGACAATGTTTGGCCCGTAATCAATTCCGGAAAGTTTAAAACTGTGATCGCCGCTCAATTTCCTATGAATGAAGCATCCCAAGCACACGCATTAATGGAAACGAGCGATCATATCGGAAAGATTATTTTGGTCAACGAGTGGGCGTCGTGACCCAGTTATCGCTCAGTTTTTTATTTAAAATATCCGATATCTGCTTGGCTTGGGCGTAAACCATCAAATGGCCCGCGCCATCAATGGACACATCGGGTTTTACCATTTTGATGGGGATCAACTTATCTGCCGTGCCGTGAATGTGATACAGATTTTCAAGGTTGTCCTGCCTTTTCCAGGTTCCCATTCTTACCAAAGCCCATTTCAGGAATTTGCTGTCGGTGTCATGCAAAATGGATTTCAGCAGAGCTTTCAGTTCTGGCGTGTCGGCGCCGAAAAATTTGTAGGTAAATGTATTGGTAGACTTCAAAAACGGTGCAGCAAATGGGCTTAGCAACAAAAATTTTGTTAATCCCTGATAAAATTTGGAGATCGGAACGCCTGTTGGTGTGCTCGAAATAATGATTATTTGCTCCGGGTGAACGATTTCAGAAAGCTCGGAGGCAATAATCCCGCCAAATGACAAGCCTACTAATTGAAATGGCCGCGTGGTGTCAATCTGCGAAGCCAGCCTGCCCGCATAGTGTGCAATTGTTTCTTTTTTCTCCGGCTTGATCCAATCGATATAATGAACAGCAAACCGTTCGTCCAAAACTAATTTGCTAAAAACGCGCTTGTCAGCTCCTAAGCCGCTTAAAAAATAGAGATTCATTTTATCGGGGTCCGGCGCGGAAGATCGTTCGTGAGTAGTCGCCGTTCCATCCGATAAAGTATGATCATTCTCCTGATTTAACGCAAATGATTTTTCTAACGGTCGGTTTGCACCATTTACCGTAGACTGACCAAAAATTTCGGCGCTGCGGACCGTTAGGTAAATGGTCAGGAAAATTGAGGGGATGTAGATATTCGAAAGCATAATCATGTCAGAAAGCTATTCGAATATACGGGCTGACAGATAATAAAGATTCTCTATTTGATAAAATTGAATCTCAAACCGGCCATCGCCCATCGGCCCGGCATTTTGGAGCCAAGCAGATCGCTGTACTGAACGTCAAATGCATTGTCGGCCTGCACGAATACGGCCAGGCTGCGGTTCAGAAAAGCATATTCCGCCTTTGCATTTAGTAAAAAATAATCTTTCGAAATGTTCGCTTCAATGGCTGATGCCGCACGCTCTGCCCTGTTTTTATACAACCCATTCAGACTAATTGAAAACCCGGAGACCTGGTAAATGGCAGAAAAGTTGCCCAGGAATTTCGCGTGAGACGATACATAAAAAGAAGGCTGCGCATTGCTGCTTTCGCTTTTCAACCACGTTAATCCTGCATTGAATATCAGCTTTTGATTGGATGAGAGAGCATTAACAGTCTGAAAATCAAGCTCGAATCCCGTTGTATTCACTTCTGCAATGTTCAGTGCCAAGCCAAAAGTCCCGGTTGGAGATAAGTTCTCTTTACGTGGCATTTGGGCATAAGGGGTTGAAACGTAATCAATTAGGTCGTTTTGTAGTCTTTGAAAAAATGTCCCGGAAATTTTGAGCTGATTTGTGTTGCTGTTGGTCAAAAACCAATCCGCACCTGCTTCATAACTGAATGATTTTTCAGCTTTTAATGCTGGATTGCCCACATTTCCGCCTGTTACCAAGGTTTTTTGATAGTTATTAAATCGCTCGGTGAAGTCAGCGTCGCGGATCGTTTTACCAGCGCTTCCGCGCACTTGCCAGTTGTCTTTTTTATAAGATAAATTGATCTGCGGGACCACTTCCGAACCAATGCTTTCGCGCCAATCCAATCTTACAGAAGGTGTTACTGTGAAATTGGAGCCGATATTTTGGACCAAAGAAACAAACGGCGCGAGCTGGCTCAGCGAATGGTCGCCGCGGTCATTGGAAGCAATGTTCCGGTTTTGGTAATTTACGCCAGCAATCAGGTTCGTGCTTTGCGTGAATGTTTGCTGCCAGGTTAGCAGGCCTTGCCACAACTGCGATTTGCTGTTATTAGCGATGGAATGAGGGTTAAATAGATACTGATCGCGAACAAATTTATAGCCTCCATCTAGCGTAATGGCCGTTTTTTCTTTCTTAAAACCGATTTTAATCTGATTCCAGGATGTTTTTACCTTCTCACTCGCTGTATCGGATTTGAGGGCTGTGTAAAAATTCTGGGCAGCAAAATCGCGGTGATCGTAGGCACTCCGCACGGCTACATTCAGACTGGGAGAAAGCGCATAATTGAGCGAAAGCGACGCCGTATTGTTATGAAAATATCCCTTAATGCCTCGCTGCTGAACGCCGGAAGCGTTATTTGATAAAAAACCACCTGAAACCGCCAGCCTATTTCGCTGTACAAACGCTCCCACATTGGCATTTTTTAAGCCATATTCACCAGCGGTTAACGCGCCATTAATGCTCGTTCTCTGCACTGCATCTGTATTTTCACCATTATTTCCTGATTGTAAGCGTGCTGCAAATGTTTTGGAAATTACATGAATCACACCACCCACAGCATCGGAACCATAAATGGCTGAGGAAGCGCCTTTCAAAACTTCGATACGCTCGATTTCAGAAGGGGAAATAGGTATATATGCATTAAAATGGCCTGTATTAGGATCATTCAGCCTTAAACCGTCCAGAATAATGAGCACTTGCTGAAAGGTCCCGCCGCGTAACACAATGTCACTTTGCGAACCCATCGGCCCACGCGCCTGGATTTCCACGCCCGGCACATAACGAAGCAAATCATCAATGCTATGAACAGGCAGGTTCTGAAAATATTCGCCTTTGATAACAGCAATGTTCCGGCCAGTCTGCGAAGCCCGTTGCTCAACAAGCGAAGAAGTTACGGTAACAGGATCCAAAGAAATATCCTGCGCATAAAGCATATTGGAATACAAAATTGCAAAGCAAAACATTGCCGGGCCTTTCAAAATTGAAAAGCAAAACATTGCCGGGCCTTTCAAAATTGCAAAGTAAAACATTGCCGGGCCTTTCAAGGCCCGGACTAAAAAAGATAATAGCATTGTCATCATGGCTGAAATATCAGAATCAAAGTTATTTTGGACAAACTTACTATCTTGCCGGACTGTTAACATGCTCCGGTTTTAAGTTTATGAGTAGTCCGGTTGAAATTCCATTCCAAAGTATTGTCACCATCGACCGGCAAAATGAGACGCCGGTTTATCTGCAAATATCTCGTCAGATGATCAATGCGATCCAGCGTGGCGTGCTATATACAGGCGCCAGATTGCCGGGGAGCCGTTCGCTTGCAGAAATTCTGGAAGTGCACAGAAAAACCGTGGTAGCAGCTTATAATGAGCTTGATGCACAGGGCTGGATCGAGCTCAGGCCGAATAAGGGAACATTTGTAACCCAAAAGTCACCCGCACATTCCGGAAATCCGTTGCCTTTTAATGCTGATTATTTGGTTAAATATCCTCAAAAAGCAGGCTTTGCATTTGAAGAAAGCATGCTTCTGGACAGGCCCGTCTCCGTTTCCAAAGCCGAACTCGAATTCACCGACGGACTTCCCGACGTGCGCCTGGCTCCCATGGACAAGCTTGCAAAAGCCTATTCAAGTGTTTTAAGAAGAAATAACAACCGGAAATTGCTTAGCTATTCCCATGTGGAAGGCAATGCTTTTTTTAGGACAAAGCTCGCTGATTATCTGAATAATACGCGCGGTCTGCATATTGGAGAAGAGAACATTATCACCACACGCGGCATTCAGATGGGCATTTATCTCGCTTCTATGCTGCTTCTTAAAAAGGGAGATAATGTGGTGGTGGGGAACCTGAGTTACTATGTGGCGAACATGATTTTTCAGCAGGCCGGGGCCAATATTATTTCGGTTCCGGTGGATGAGCAGGGTATTTCCGTGGACGCTGTGCGGAAATTATGTGAAACGAAGCGGCTGAGGATGCTTTACATTACGCCTCACCATCATTATCCTACAACTGTGACTTTGAGTGCGGAGCGGCGCATGGAATTGCTCAATCTTTCGGTGCAGTATGGCTTTATCATTCTGGAAGATGACCATGACTACGATTTTCATTACAACAGCAGTCCGGTTTTACCGCTTGCGAGCGCCGATCCGGCTGGAATGGTGGTTTATATCGGCTCATTTTGCAAAGCGCTGGCACCCGGATTGCGTTCCGGCTACATTGTTGCTCCACAAAATCTGATCACAGAACTCGGGAAATTCCGCAGGATCATTGACCGGCAGGGTGATCTGATGATGGAACAGGCATTAGGAGAGCTTTTGGATGAGGGTGAAATTCAGCGACATATTAAAAAGGCGCAGAAAGTTTATCACCAGCGACGCGATCTTTTGGATACATTACTGCGCACTAATTTCGACGAATTTCTCAATTTCAAAACCCCTCCCGGCGGACTGGCGATCTGGACGGAGTGGCGAAAAGACATTAATCTAATGCGGGTTAGCAAGACCTGTTTGAAACAAAACCTGCATTTGCCCCAAACATTGCTTTTCCAAACCGGCCAGCTCAGCGCTATGCGGCTTGGATTCGGGAATCTGGACGAGGGAGAAATCAGAACGGCGGTTGAAATCCTGAATTATTCAATTAATTTGTGATTTAATCATATCCATCTGGTTTTCATTATGCTTTCTCCCCAAACTATGAATAAGAGAACATTTATAAAACTTTCATCCGCATTAATGACAGCTCCATTATTTACACCATTAACCGGCTGGGCGAAAGCCGATAAATTGAAAAACTGGGCCGGTAACCTGGAATACAGCACCGGGAAACTGGATCAGGCGAAGACTTTGGGGCAGGTTCAGGAAATTGTAAAAAAATATCCCAAGCTGAAAGTGCTCGGAACCCGGCATTGTTTCAACAACATTGCGGACACGAAGGACCAGTTTATTTCGCTGGTAAATGCGGAGGAACACATTGTTTTGGATGAAACGAATAAAACGGTGACGGTCAATTCCGGCATGAAATATGGTCAGTTAAGCCCTTATCTGCATAAAAAAGGCTTCGCGCTGCATAATCTGGCCTCACTGCCACACATTTCTGTTGCGGGCGCTTGTGCAACGGCTACGCATGGATCCGGCGACAAAAACGGAAACCTTGCAACGGCTGTTTCGGCGATGGAAGTTGTGACTGCGGCTGGTGATGTAATGCAATTGAGCCGTAAAAATGATGGGGAGAAATTCAATGCTGCCGTTGTGAACCTGGGCGCTTTGGGCGTGGTCACAAAAGTGACATTGGATATGGTGCCAACGTTTATGATGGGGCAGTTTGTTTACGAAAATCTGCCTCTGGATCAGTTGAAGGATAATTTTGAAAAGATCGAATCTAGCGGATATAGCGTGAGTTTGTTTACAAACTGGCAAAGTCAGGACATTACGGAAGTTTGGGTTAAGCAAAAGATAGAAGACGGGAAGCCCTTAAAAGCCGAGCAAGAATTCTTTGGCGCAAAACTGGCCACCAAAAACCTCCACCCGATCCCTGAACTTTCTGCCGAAAACTGCACCGAGCAAATGGGCGTTTCCGGCCCCTGGTATGAACGCATGCCGCATTTCAAGATGGGTTTTACGCCTAGCAGCGGGGTTGAGCTGCAATCGGAATTTTTTGTGCCCAGAAAAAATGCTGTGGATGCCATAATGGCTATTTCCAAGCTTGGAAGTCAGGTTGGGCCGCATTTGCTTACTTCGGAAATACGGACCATTGCGGCAGATGATTTCTGGTTGAGCCCTTGTTATAAGCAGGATTCTGTGGCCATTCACTTTACCTGGAAACAGGAATGGGATGCGGTTAGCAAGCTTTTGCCCATTATCGAGCGAGAATTGGCGCCTTATGATGTGCGGCCGCATTGGGGCAAATTGTTTTCGGTTTCTCCGGATCTGCTTGCGAAGCGCTATGTCAAAATGGAAGAGTTCATCACACTGGCTATTGAAATGGATCCGAAAGGGAAGTTTAGAAATGACTTCCTTAACCTGAATATTTTCAGGGTTTAGAAAATTATTAAGCGGTTTGGTGAATGATTACTGCCCTTTATTTTGTTGCTAAATAGTCCGCTATGAATATTTTAAGCGGCCTGACATTCGTTTTGTAAGCGTGGATTAACACTTTGTAAACAGATAAAATAATGGCAGCAAAATTGAAGGAAGTTCCGGGTGGTGCCCTACCAAATGCAGCCCGGGAAATCACGTCCGATAAGATCATTGAATTATATATGCACGATTGCCTTGAACACAACAAAAAGCCGGAATCGGTTTATTTGTTCTGTAAGCGGCACGGCATTATTGAAAAGGAATTTTACAAACATTTCTCTTCGATTGAGGCTATTGAAAAAAGCGTTTTCGTGAGCTTTCACAGGCTTGCGGTTGAGCTCATGAACCAAAGCGGCGACATGCCTGCGCTTGGTTTCAGGGACAAGCTTTTGACTTACTATTTCACTTATTTTGAAATACTTACGGCTAACAGAAGCTATGTAGTGTTTGATCTGAAAAGCGAAAAGAACCGCCTGGCCGGACTAATGAAATTGAAAGATTTCAGGAACCAGTTCAAGTCTTTCATCAGCCAGATCAGCGAAGGTTATCTCAAATCCAAAAGCGAGCGGATCCGCAAGGCGCAGCAGGATGCGTTGGAGGAAGGCGCGTGGATCCAGTTTATGGTAACACTCAAATTCTGGCTTGACGATGAATCTATTGGCTTTGAAAAGACAGATCTTTTCATCGAAAAATCAATCCGTGCAACATTTGATCTCATTGATATCACGCCGCTGGAAAGTGTGATCGATTTTGGTAAATTTCTCATTAAAGAAAAGTTGAGGTAAGGAATGGAAACAATTGACAGCATACCTACTTCGAAAATTCAGCGTGCAACCAGATTGATTTCGACCGGTGTAAAAATCGGGGGTAACTATTTAAAATATTATGGTGAGAAGATCACCAATCCTGAGTCGGCGCGGGATAACCTGAATACCAACAACGCTGAGGATATTTACGACGGACTTAAAAACCTGAAAGGCAGCGCATTAAAAGTGGCGCAAATGCTGAGTATGGAGAAAAATTTTCTTCCGCAGGCTTATGTGGAGAAGTTTTCATTGTCCCAATTCTCTGTTCCGCCGTTGTCGGCGCCGCTGGTTGTGAAGACATTCAAGAAATATTTTGGCAAAGCGCCGCTGGATCTTTTTGATTCATTTGACGCCAATGCAATCAATGCTGCGAGCATTGGTCAGGTGCATAAGGCGACGAAAGATGGGAAAGATCTGGCTGTGAAAATCCAGTATCCGGGCGTCGCAGAAAGCATTTCTTCTGACCTGGCGATGGTGAAACCGATTGCCATGAGCATGTTCAACATTCAGGCGAAGGACTCGGATAAGTATTTCAAAGAGGTGGAAACGAAGCTTACCGAGGAAACCAATTATTTTCTTGAAATAGCCCAGAGTACAGAAATCGCTGAGGCTTGCGCCCATATTCCTAACCTGCGTTTTCCTAAATATTATCCCGAGTTATCCTGCGAAAGGGTGATTTCAATGGATTGGATGACGGGCAAGCATTTGTCTGAATTTACGAAAATCAACACTGATCAGCATTTAGCGAACAAGATCGGGCAGGCACTTTGGGATTTTTATATGTTCCAGGTTCATCAGTTGAGAAAAGTGCATGCGGACCCACACCCGGGCAACTTCCTGGTTGACAATGCTGGAAACCTGATTGCCATTGATTTTGGCTGCATTAAGGAGATTCCGGAATCGTTTTACACGCCTTATTTCGAGCTGGCCGAGCCAGAAAAACTTAATGATCCTGAGATTTTCTATTCGAGAATGGAGGCTTTGGAGATTCTTTCAAGTAAGGATACGCCACAGGAAACGGTTTATTTTTCGAAGCTTTTCAAAGAAATCCTATCATTGCTAACCCAGCCTTTCCAGTCTGAAACATTCGATTTTTCGGATGAAACATTCTTTGGGAAATTAGCGGCGTTGGGTGAGAAATATGCTAATGATAAGGAGCTTCGGAAAATGAATGTGAACCGCGGATCCAAACATTTTATTTACATCAACCGCACATTCTTCGGGCTTTTCAGTCTGTTACACGATTTGAAAGCGACTGTGGAAACGAAGCAATTTGTCATGTAAATGATTGATTATTAAATTATTCAAACCGGCGAAAGACTAAACATCTTCGTCGGTTTTCTTTTTGGGTTTCCGCTTGTTTACAAGCCTGAACAAGTTATTATTCGCCTGTTCGGGCGTTTGGTCGCCCAGTAAAATCCCCCAGGGTTTAAGCTCGTCAATCCGGTCAAAGACCACTTTCATCATCGCGATCGCAGGAATAGAAAGGAACATTCCCGACAAACCAGCCAAGGCACCACCGACCAGCACACCCACAATGGAGACCAACGCATTGATCTTCACTTTGGAACCGACAATCAATGGCACCAGGAAATTATTATCCACAAACTGGACCGCAATAAACACACCCACAACACCCAGTAACGTATGCGCATCGGGATGGCTGATGAACGTCACCATTACCGCCAGGGCAGTTGCCACAAGTCCGCCAATGTATGGGACGAGGTTCAGAATAGCGGCCATAATGCCCAGCAACATGGCGTACTGAACATTTAAGAGTAACAATCCCACTGAATTCAGCACGGCAACAGCGGCAGTTTCGAGCAGTAAACCCACCATGTAACTCTGGATAATGGACTTAATTTCTCCCAGCACTTCCAGCACCCGCGGTTTGTATTCTTCTGCAAACAAAACGACCATAAAGTGCAGCAGCATAGTCCGGTAATAGAGGAGCAAAAAGGCGTAAATAGGGATCAGGATCAATGTTCCCAGTGGTCCGGTTACCACGCCTAGCGTCTCGGCACCCTGGAAATTTTCGAGCGTTTTTGTCTGGGCGTTTTTGAGATATTCGGCCTGCTTGCTATAACTAACGCTATATTCCCGCCTGATCCAGCGCCGCGCATCGCGGTAAAATTCATTGATGTTTCGTTTTAGCTTAGGCCATTCATCCGAGAAATCGGAAAGCTGCATCGAAAGCAAAATCGCGACGCCGGAAACGATCACAACCGCCAGCAGCACAGCCAGAGTGATCGCCAGCACCTTATGCACCCCCATCCGCGTAAGCCAGGCCTCCACCGGCCTCAGCAAAACCGCAATCAACCCCGCCATCGCCAGCGGGACAATAATGTCTTGTCCCAGATAAATCCCCAGCATGATCAAGCCTATGGCCAGGAGGGAGTAGGTTAGTTTTTGGTGGAAGGGGGCGGGGGAAGTAGATAAAGACAATGTGGTTTGTTTAGATTTTCTAAATAATTTTTAAAAATATTAATTTTCTCGTAAGTTTGATTTGGAACACACTATCTCATAATGGTAATACTTAGCTATAAAGCTATAAGAGAATTTGGGAAAAAGCACCACGATTCGGAAGAAGCTTTAAAGAGCTGGTATAAGATTGCCGAGCGATCAAACTGGGCTCATTTTCATGACGTAAAGCAAGTCTTTAATTCCGTCGATTCGGTTGGAAACGATCGATATGTTTTTAATATCAAGGGAAATAATACAGGCTGGTAGCCCTCATAAGCTTCAATGTCAGAACCCTTTATATTCTCTTTATTGGTACGCACGCTGAATATGACCAAGTTGACGCCTCGCTTATCAAATTTAAATAGAAGAACATGGAATTTGAAGAGATAAAAAGTGAACGAGAGTATGACCGTATCATGGAAGAGATACTGGACATAATGAATAAAGGGGAAGCTAACCTCTCCTCGGACGAGTCAGAAAAACTCCGTTTAATGGCGCTCGCGGCGCAGGCTTATGAGAAAAAGCATTACTACGTGGAGCCGCCGAGGACTTTTCAGGGGATGATTGAGTTGCGGATGTATGAATTGAAATTAAAACAGAAGGACCTGGCTACCAAGCTGGGTGTAAGTAATGCTAAGTTGTCACTCATTTTAAGTGGAAAGCAGCGGCCTGATGTTCCCTTCATCAAGGCAGTGCACACTGAACTTGATATTCCTGCGGATTTTATTTTACACCATATCTAAGCAAGGAATTTTCTAAACCAGCCGCTTCCTCATAAATACGCTATGCCCGATTTCATGATTTTGACCGGTTTTTTCGGAAATCGAATAGCCTAGTTTTTGGTACATTGAGATGGCTTCGGATTGTTTGTTGCCGGTTTCAAGGACTGCTTCCTGGAAGCCTAGTTGTTTGGCCCAATGTTCTAATTCAGTCACCATGGCGGAAGCAATGCCCTTTCCTCTGAGTGCTGGGGCGACGAACATGCGCTTTAATTCGATGGTTTTTTCGTCATGAATTTTGAAGCATCCGCAGCCGATGGCAGCGTTATCCGCGTAAGCCAGGATCACCGTCGGCAGGTTTGTAATGCGGTTGTATTCTTCGTAATCCGCTTTTTGTGTGTTGTATAGGAGGCAGAGCTCGTCGTCCAGAAGATCCGTTAGGCGTTTGAAATCCGGATTCTCGCTATTTGTTCTGATCATTGTTGGCATGTCTGGGAAAATGGATTGCGAAATTAGGCGATAAGCTTATGATTAGCAGCTTATTGTTTGTCCAGTTTCTTCAAAAAATCATCAGCGTGCTGTAAATGGGCTTGCTTTTTGGCTTCGTCCATATTGTCAAATGTTCTGATTAGCATGCCTAATCTCGGATTTTTCAGGAAAAATTTTCGGTTTTTATCCATGAACCGCCAAAAGAGCCCGTCCCAGGTTTGCTGCCATTCGCCTTTTGGGAAATCGCTCATTTTCATCAGATAGTTGCTGCCGCTAATGTACGGTTTGGTTGCCATGAGCCCACCGTCGGCGAACTGGCTCATGCCGTAGACGTTGGGCACCATTACCCAGTCGTAAGCGTCGATGAACATTTCCATAAACCACCGATACACATCATCCGGGTCGAATTCACATAATAGCATGAAGTTTCCGAGCACCATTAAGCGCTCGATGTGGTGGCAGTAGCCAATGTCAAGCACCTTGTTGATGACAATGTCGACCGGCTCAATGCCCGTTGTCCCGGTCCAGAAGGATTCAGGCATTTTTCTTGTGAAGCCCCAATAATTTCGTGTCCGTTCTTTGCTTCCTTTGAATTCATATACACCATGAATAAATTCTCGCCAGCCAACGATCTGCCGGACAAAACCTTCCGTCGAATTAAGCGGGATGTTGTGTTTTCGTGCATACTTCAATGTTGCGTTGATGACTTTTTTCGGCGTTAGTAAGCCGGTGTTAAGCATTGGTGTCAACACGCTGTGATGGAGAAAATGTTCTGAAATGACCATGGCATCTTCATATTTGCCAAATTCTTCAAAACGTTTTGCCATAAACTGTTCCAGCCAGGCATCGCTTTCCTCAAAAGTGATCGGAAAGCGTATTTCATCCGGAATGTTCCCGTAATTATCCCGATAATGCTTCTCAACGTAGCGCTTCGCCTCCGCATATTGATCATTAGTTGCTGGAAACTGAATTGCAGGAGGCACTTGTTTTTTGGGATATTTCAAACGGTTTTCCGTATCAAAGCTCCATTTGCCGCCTTCGGGCTCACCAGATTCGTCGAGCAGGATTTTGTATTTCTTCCGTTGAGCGGTGTAAAAGTCTGCCTGGAAATAGCGCTTTTTATTCATGAAATACATTTCCAGATCCTCTTTGGAATTCACAAACATGGGCGTTTCGAATTCAATAAGCTCGATCTGGTTCTTTTTAGCCGTTTCTGCAAGTCTTTTTTGCAGCCAGTTATCAGTTACATCAGCGTAGAAAATCACTTCAACACCTTTCTTTTTCAGCATAGGAACCAGTTTCCGGACGTCTGAGAACGAATCCTGCGCCTCAATGTAATGCACGGTGATTTTTTGGCTTTCCAAATACAATTTGTAAGCCTGCATGGACGCACGGTGGAAGCATATTTTATGCTTGTGAAATGAGAATTGGTTGAAAAACAAATCTTCTTCAACCAGAAAAACGTCTCTTTCTGACGTGAGCGCAGGATGTTTCTCAAATAACTGATGCGGGAAAATTAATGTAATTGACTTCATTTGTCTATTAAATGTCGATTCCTTTCGGCCAACTTCATTACTAAAATCATGCGCATCCTGTTATCATCAATCTCGGCCTTTATTCTTTCGATTTGCTTTTGCCTAGCGCAGGGCGGTTTTCGTGTTGTGCCGCTGGGCGTGCGCGGTGGAGGGGACGATGGCAACTTGTCTGCTTATATGGTAGCGCCAGTGAATTCCAATGCGTTTGTATGCCTGGATGCCGGGACTGTCACAAATGGGATTTCAAAAGCGGTGGCTAATAAAGTTTTTACAGTTCCGGCTGATGTTGTTTTGAGGAAATATATCAAAGCGTACCTGATCTCGCACCCGCATCTGGACCATCTTTCAGGCATGGTGATCAATTCTGTGGAAGACACTGCGAAGCGTGTTTATGGGACGGAATATTGCATTGAAACGCTTAAAGCGCATTATTTCAACTGGCAAAGCTGGCCGAATGTTGCGAACGAGGGCGTGGGGCCAGAGCTAAAAAAATACACTTATAAAATGCTGGGCGAAGATCAGGAAGTGAACATTGAGCAGACAGAAATGTCGGTGCAGGTTTTTAAGCTCAGTCATTCAAATCCCTACGAAAGCACTGCGTTTCTGATCCGAAAGGGTGAAAGATATCTGTTGTATTTTGGCGATACAGGCCCTGATGAAATCGAGAAATCGGATAAAATGCAGCAGGTTTGGAAAGCGGTCGCGCCACTGGTAAAGGCAAAGCAGCTTGCAGGGATTTTTTTAGAAGTCTCGTATCCTAATAAGCAGCTGGACAGGCAATTATATGGTCATTTGACCCCAAAATGGTTTATGAAAGAGTTAGATTTTCTTGCAGGAATTTCCGGCGCAGGAAGTTTGAGAGGCATGAATGTGGTTGTTACGCACATGAAGCCAGGCGGTGATAATGTATTGAAGATCAAAGCAGAACTGGCAGCTGATAATGCGCTGGGATTAAATCTGATCTTCCCTGAGCAGGGCAGCGCATTTGAATTGAAATAACAACTTCCGGTTCAAAAATTACATTCGCCCCGAAAGTTGATAACATTATTTTTTAGTGGTAATGGGTGTCGGTTGCGCTGGCACTGTGAGCTTCGTTCCCAGCTTTTCGTTGAATTTTTCGATCAGGTAAGCAGATAATAATGGCGATGCCTCTTCGTGATTTTGGTGAACGAAGAAGTAAATATTTTTAATCCCTTCTTCCGTCCATAATTTCAATCTTTCAAACCAGTCATCCAGCCTGGTGTAATCAGAATCCACATTTGCACCATTATAGCGCACAAATGCAGTCGGTGTTGTCAACCGCATGTGCAGCAAATCACGGCGACCGGCTGAGTCTGTGACGATGTGGGTAATGTTGTTTTTTTCTAAAACTTTATAAAGTTCTTCGCTGTCGAAAGACCCGTCGTACCAGCCTTTATGACGCAGTTCCAGCGCAAGTGGAAATCCTGATGGCCATTCTTCGAGATACGCTTTCAGAAACTCCCAGTTTTTCGGGGCAAAGTTATCAGGCATTTGTAAAAACAGCATTCCAAGTTTTTCCTGCAAATGCGCAATGCCGTCCAGATACACTTCTGTTGGTTCCTTCGCTTCTTTTAATCTTTTCCAGTGACTTATTCCCTGATGCAGTTTTGGGAAGAAACGGAATTCGGCGGGGGTTTTGTTGTACCAGCTTTCGATCGTTTCAACGGGGAAATTGTTATAAAAAGTCGCATTTAACTCAATGCTGTTGAACTGCGTTGCATAATAAGCCAGCTCGTCTTTTGTTCCTTTGGGATAAAAACTTTTGAGATCCGCCTTGTTCCATTTAGCGCAACCAATGTAAATATTCGGCTTGCCTTTTTTTGCGCCTTTCAACAATTTCTTGTTAGCAGCGGCATCCTCCGGCAATGTAAAATCAATGTCTTCTGGATTATCAACTTTCCCGAATTTCATGGTCTAATGTCTAAATGTTTTGATTTAAATATAAATTTCCCGTCGGTTTAAACCGACGGGAAAATCTCAATTTTTATCTTCCGAAATCGTCTTGCACGCGGACGATATCGTCTTCGTCCGATGGATTTGCGGCATCTGTATGTTTCCAGATTTCTGCCACAAAACCCCATTCATCAACGCCTACCAAACGGTGACGCTCTCCTTGTTGCAGCTCCACAACCGTTCCGATCGGCAGCTGGCGCAATGGTGTTTCTTCATCCGTATCGCTGATCACAATGCCTGCATTGCCGCCGATTACTTTCCAAATTTCCGCACGTCGGTGGTGGTACTGCCACGAAAGTCGCTTATTAGGGGCTACAACCAGTATTTTTGGGCTGAGTTTTTCGTAACCTGCAAAATCTTCAATAGATAAATGAGGGAAGAACGTGGATATGAATTTCGGCGCTTCTGACTCTTCCAAAACAAAAAAACCTCCCCAGGGTCTTGAATGATCCTTGCTTACAACGGTGAAGCCCTGTTCGTCTATAAATTGCTGAACTTTTGCAAAAACGACATCCTTATCGGCTGTCGCGGTGAAAGATTGTATCATAAATCGTGATGTTGGTAAAATCAGTGATAGTTTCAAAATTAGGATAAAAAACAAAAAGATGCCCCAAAATATTCAGGGCACCTTTTGAATTATATCTACTAATTTATACTATTTGTCCCACCAAACTTTGGTCGTGAATTCGTCTGGCAGCGTTGCGCCTGTTTGATAATTCGGATTTCCGGCAACTTCATTGGTCGGATAGCGCAACCTTACAGGAATTGTCCCGTTTGTAACGTTACCAGGGTAATTTGTCGGCGTCAATTTAGGATATCCCGTTCTTCTCCAGTCCGACCAAGCTTCCCACCAGTTAAAAAATTTGTTCACCCACATCTGCTCGCCGATCATTTCCAATGCAGGCTTTGTAACGCCGTAAGGATAAGTGGTGAGATATTGTGTGACAGCCGCATCGGAGACAGTCAATGATGCATCAAAAGGCGTATACATTTGCATAGAAGCCTTTACGCCAGCCTCGTAATGCGACTTTGCAGTCCCCGCAATGCCAGTTCCGATCTTCCGCTCTATCGCTTCCGCAAGCAGAAATTCGACTTCGCCATAGTTCATGATCATGTAAGGATCAGAATCCTGCAGCATTTTGGCGTTAATTCTTGAATAGGTTTTGGACACATCCAGCGGTTTCTGGTTTTCGAATTTTTCAAGCATGGCCAGATCGTATCCGTTAGGCATTCCTTTTTGCTTAACAGGATCCGTATTCACCGTTCCGCTGCCAATTCCTCCGCTAATGATCATCAACCGAGGGTCATCGTCAGTGGCAGCTGCCTGGTTAGTGCCTTTCAGGAAATTAACCAGTGTAGCGCTCAGGTAAGTAGGCTGCCCGCCATCACCCGCATCAAATGCCCGGGAAATACCATTTTGATTCACCCATTCACTTGGACCGTCAGCCAATTTGACCCACACATTATCTGCATTGCTCGCGAAGACACCTCCTGCGGCAGCCTTCGTTACGTAAGTTGCCGCTTTCGCTGCATCAACATTCGAGATACGCATAGCCAGACGCAGCATTAAGGAATAGCCCCATTTTTTCCATCTGGCAATGTCACCATTGTAGATGAAATCCGCGGTTTTAAATCCTTCATCCGGATTGGACGCGTTCAAAGCAGCCGTGGCCTCGTCAAGCTCTTTCAGCAAGTCGGCATAGACGGCATCCTGCGTATCATATTTTGGGAAAAAGATCCCTTCGATGCCCTTATTGGCTTCAAAGTAAGGAATATTGCCGTAAAGGTCAGTAAGGCGGGCGAAGCTGAACGCACGGATAATCCGGGCAGCTTCACGCATATTCTTATACTTTCCTTCCGCAAAACCACCAGGGCCAGATTGTTTCAGGATTTCTGCAACATTTTTGAGCTGGTCATTATAGGTAAATTCAAATGGCGCCGCATTGGTTTCTGAATTAACCGTGTATTTGTCGCCGGGAGCTATGCCACCGCCCGAATTCGCCAGGTGCTGAATGGCATAGGAGAACATGCCGATGTTTGTACGCCAGTCAATAAAGCGGTTATCGCCCGAGGAACCGTTGGAGGCAATGCCCAGTTCAGCCGAAGTGAAAATGAAGTTAAGATTCACCTCGTTCAAGGCCTGTGGGTTAATGTTCAAATCGTGTAATTGTTTTGTGTCACAACCCGTTACCAACACTGCTGCCAATCCGTATTTTATATATTTTTTCAAATTTTTCATCTTTCGTTAATTAGAATGTTGCTCTCAGATTGAAACCATAGCTGCGTGTCGAAGGAAATCCGAAGTAATCAAAACCCTGCGAGTTACCATTTGCATAGTTGGATTCAGGATCAATGTTCGGCGTATTTTTAAACAAAATAGCCAGGTTACGACCTACAAACGACAGCGACAGGTTTTGCAATGGCGTTTTTGAAAGCAGTTTTTTCGGGAATGAATATCCTACGGTGAGCTGTCTCAATTTAATAAATGAAGCATCGTAGAGATACATTGTGGTTACAGCATTGTCTCCTTCACCACCCACGGCACCCCAGTAATTGTAGGCTTCCAAAGGAGTGAGTGTTTTGTTAAATGGCTTGTACTCGGTTCCTTCCTGCGTCACGCCGGTTACTGTAAGCGGCGCTTCACCTTCGCGACCTTGTAACGAAGCTTTGCTCAATCCCCACTGGTCCAGCCTCATGTTTGTTCCCGAAAGAATGTCGCCACCCACTTTGAAGTCAACCAGGAACGAGAGGTCAAATCCTTTGTAATTGAATGCATTGGTCACACCACCAGTCATTTTTGCAATGCCGTTTCCAATGACCTT
The DNA here is from genome assembly GCF_021502655.1 of Dyadobacter sp. CY347. Lineage (GTDB taxonomy): Bacteria > Bacteroidota > Bacteroidia > Cytophagales > Spirosomataceae > Dyadobacter. The sequence continues at coordinate 41,173 of NZ_JAKFFT010000008.1, read as the reverse complement.
ATAGCCGGCCTCGCTTACCGGACGGCCATCTTTATCGAATACAGGCTGACCATCCGGTGACATTTTCTGCACGCGTCCGGTAATCATTCCAAATGGCTGGCCTACAATGTTCTTAACAAATGCATTCCGCGTCCTTGGCTCATCCATGACCAATTCTGTTGTTCCTTCAATAAGCGATTTCACCTTGCTGTTGTTTTTCGCAAGGTTCACCGTTACGTCCCATACCAGGTTGTTGCTTTTGAGCGGCGTTGCAGATAACAAAAGCTCGATACCACGGTTTTGTAATTTACCCAGGTTCACAGAAGTGCTGCCGAAGCCCGAAGCTTTCGAGATTGTAGCATTCAGGATATCGTCCGTAGTTTGCTGGTCGTAGTAGGTGAAGTCAATGCCCAGCTTGTTGTTGAAAACCCTGAAATCAATTCCGACTTCGGTTTCTGTTACAGTCAAAGGTTTGAGCGCCGGATTCGGGATGTTTCCGCCATTGCCCATTGCCTGAGAAAATGAAGCCATAGGGATTCCCAAATGCGCGTTTCCATTCAGAGAATAGGTCAGATTGTTTTGGTAAGCATCTATTGTAACATTACCAACCTGTGCCCAGGATGCCCTTACTTTACCATAAGATAACCACGCTGGAAGTCCTTTGAAGGCATCAGAGAAAACAAAGCTACCACCCAAAGATGGATATAAGATGCTGTTTGTTGCCGGGTTAAGCACTGAAAACCAGTCATTTCTTGCTGTTGCTGTAAGGAACAGATAGCCGTCGTAAGAGACTTCCGCCGATCCCAGAAGCGAATTGATACCACTTTCTTTTGGATCGTAATTAAAGGATCTTTCTTTCACATTGTTCAAAGCAGGGAAGAACTGGACATTGAATCCGTTGCCGTAAATATTTGTGTATTCGTACTTCCTCCGCATCCTGTTTCCGCCTGCGAAAGCCGTAAATCCAATTTTTCCAAATTCCTTGGATGCGCCAATGGTATACTCTGCATTAAGCTCCGATACATCCCAGTTTCCCAGATTTCGGGCACCGCCGCGCTGGTAACCTGTGCCTTCCGGCGTTAGGGCTTCTGCCCGTCTGCTGTATTTGTCAAGACCTACACGTCCCTGGATGAAAAGCCAGTCCGTAATCTGGTATTTCAATTGACCGGAAGTGATAATCCTGTTTTTCTGGTCAGATTTGATGAATTGGTAAGCAACCCAATATGGATTCTGGCCCCAGTTGTTGCTGGCCTGCTGCATTTCTTCTCCTACTGATCTCGACTCGGACACACCCCAGACAGCGAGGCTGGCGGGGTCGGTGCCTGCCGGGATAGCACCCGGTTTTGCAGGATCTCCGTAGTAATCCAGCACATTCTGGTCACCCGGAATCCGCCAGATCGATTGAATGGCATTACCTGGTGAGTCAGAAACATTAGGTCTGTTTTTCGCTTTTTCTTCTGAGTAAAGCACCTTGGCATCGAAAAACAGTCTTTTGCCAAATTTCGATTGCGTAGACAATGAAAGGTTAATCCTGTCAAAACCAGAGTTCGGGATAATGGTTGTGCTTTTCAGGTTGGTTACCGACGCACGGAAATTTTGTGTTTCATTTCCACCGGAGAATGCAAGGTTGTTTGTAAACGCATATCCTGTTTTCAAATAGCGTGAAAAATTGTCGCCGGCGTAGGAATAAGGGTGCATTTTACCATCAAAACCAATCGCCTGGCTGTTGTCAAACTTTGGTCCCCATGAATCGTCGCCCCAGTCGTAAGCCTGGGCCTGGTTGGCGGGCTTGCTGGCAACGCCGTTTACATAACCGCCTGCTCCATACGAATGTTGCAGGTCAGAAAGGTCATTTAATTTTTCAAAAACATAATTTGAGCCGAATTCAATGCCGACGCCTTTTCTTTTGGTGCCGCGTTTTGTGGTTACGTTGATAACCCCGTTGGCAGCGCGCGAACCGTAAAGTGCGGCTGCGTTAGCCCCTTTTAACACCGTTATTGATTCAATGTCGTCCGGGTTGATGCTGGACAATCCATCTCCTTCATCCGATCCGCCCCAAAGACCTGCCTGTCCGAAATTGCTGTTATCCATAGGGATACCATCGATTACATAAAGCGGCTGGTTATTGCCTTGAAGCGACTTGTTACCACGGATAATCACGCGGGATGATCCGGCAGGGCCAGATGCCACTTTGCTTACATTAACCCCGGCAACACGCCCGGCTAATGAGTTACCCAGGTTCGCTTCCCGGGCAGCTGTCAGGTTATTGCCGTTCACTTCCGTAATGGAATAGGCGAGTGCACGTTTATCGCGGCTGATACCCAGGGCAGTAACCACAACCTCATTCAATGCAGTGGCTTCGGCAGCCAGGCTCACATCCACCACACTTGCATTCACCACCACTTCTTTGGAAACGTAGCCAATGTAGCTGAATGTTAAAGTTTTTCCTTTGTCAACGGAAATGGAATATTCCCCCTTATCGTTGGTTGTTGTTCCCCGCGTCGTTCCCTTCACCACAACGTTCACACCGGCGATTTCTCCGCCGGATGCGTCATTTACTTTCCCGGATACTGTCATTTCCTGTGCATAGCCGTTGAGGGCGAGCATGGAGAGAAGTACCAACACAATGTTCAGTACAAGTTTTTTCATACGCTTTCTTTTCTGGAATAGGTTAATCAAATTGGTAACATTGGATCTTGCAAAATCCGGCTCAAATATACCACCTAGTAGAGCATACCGTTATAATTCTTTTTTATCTAAAAATAACACATTTCTGACAGTTATTCAATGTGTTATGTACTTTTTTTTTCTTTAAAATCTGCTGTAATGCCTTGTTTATCAGCATTAAGCTTTAAGAAATTGTACAGGCGAATTTTTCTGTGCTAATACTATTATCAAGAATGTCGCCTATCTATATACGTTCAGATTTTGTCTAGCAATTTCAGGGGCAACTTTCATTGCGTGAGTCAGGTTTTTACGATCTAATGATTGGGCAACTTCTTATACCAGGTTTTCCAGAGGATCAATGCGGATAGGGCTAGTATGACTGCTGCAATCGCTGTTTCTGTCGGCATGAGCAGCACCAGAAATACAGGCAGTGCAGTAATGGAAGTCTGTGCAATGATACCAACCAGAACATTAAACATATCCCACTTGAAATTTTGGTTGGGTTCAAACAGCGGATCTTCCGATTTTACAGCATCTGCCACCGGTCCCCAAAAGCCCCAAGGCCGGATCGTTTTGTAGAAGTTCTTTAATGTTTCAAAATCTGTGGGAGGCGTTAGCAATGAGCCTGCAACCGCGCCAATCGTTGAAATCAGCAGGATTATTGGAAAATAAAATAGCGGGACGGTTCCCCGGAAAATGTATGGAGCCACCAATGCGCAGAGAATACCCGAAAGCATTCCCCAGAAAAAACCACTGCTATTAAACCGCCACCAATGCCATTTCAGCACATTAGAAGCAATGTAACCGCCAAAAAGCGCTGAGACGATCCATTGCAGAATGCTGTTGACGTCTCTGGCCAGAAAACCGAGCAGGATACTGATCGTCACAACGGCAAGGCCCAGCAGGTAATTCATTCTGGAAATCTGCTTGTTAGTAGCTTTCGGATTAAATGATTTCAGGTAAATGTCATTAACAAGATAAGCCTGCGCGGCATTGAATGTGCCCGCAAATGTTCCCATAAAAGCGCCCATCAGCCCCACCAACACCAATCCAAGCAAACCTGACGGAATATAAGTGTTGAGCACGGCAGGCAGGATCCGTTCAAAATCCGTTTTGTCTGCGATTGAAATATTGAGATCTTTATAAAACAGCAAGCCAAGAATGGTGACGCCGATAATGAGCAGATAACGCGTAGGAAGCAGCACCACATTTACGATCATGCTCATCAATGCAGCCTCACGGGGTGTTTTGGTTGAAAGGATCTTTTGCATATCATAACTGGGAACAGGACCGGCCAGACTGGCTAAAATGCCTTTGGCTGTCATTAACGCAAAGAAATAACCGAAAGGTGAGAAGCCATTGGCCTTGATTTTCTCGTTTACTTCCGGAATGTGCATGCTCCAATCCAGGTCAAGTTCTTTACCAAAAAACAAATCGTTCCAGCCTACAGGAACGGGCAGTGAACGCACATTATGCAGTGCCATCATGGCAATAACAGCGATGGCGACGGATACGAAAACCATGATTGCATAATGGATCAGATCGGCCCAGACGATACTTTTCATGCCGCCCAGTAATGAATAAAAAACCGTGAACAATGTAAAAATGACCCCGTAAACATGCGCTGTATAGTCGGGACTAATTGTAAAGGGCAAATATGGCTGGACAAAACGCCAGGGAATAAAAATCTCGATAAACTTGCCCAATCCAATAAATCCGTAAGCCATGAAACCAAGACAACTCAGGAGCGCAAATGCAATGATGGTCTTATGCGATGGCAATGCGTCCTCTGTGTTCCCAAACCGTGTCAGCATCCATTCGGCACCCGTTGAAACATTGGATCGCCGCAGCCATACTGACAGGTAAACCATCATGAATATCTGGTTAAAAACCGGCCATAACCACGGCAGCCAGATGCTTTTGACACCGTAAACGAACATAATAGAAACCATCCAGACAGTCCCGGAAATATCGAACATTCCCGATGCATTAGAGACGCCCAGCATCCAGAACGGCATGGATCTACCGCCCAGCATGTAATCATTCTTACTTTTTTGCGCCTGTTTTTTAAGTATGATTCCAATCACCGTTACCAGCAGCAGATAGGCAATGATGACAAGGAAATCAATCAGTTTTATTTTCATGAAAAAGGTCCGGCGTCCATGATATTCTTATAGTGGTGAATTTAAAATAATCGACGAATATTTTTTACAAACAGATCAACAATCGCGTGTTAAGTATAGTACTATTTTATCTGGAATTGTAATTTTTAAAATAAACAGAATCTGAAATTTTGAATTCTATGAAATTAAAAGTCTCCTAATCCGTCATATTTAAAATTTTCTGCTCCAATTTAGCAGCTATGTGATTGAAAATTCATTATTTTGGTATAATACATTTTAAACATTAAATCATTATATTAACACACTTTGTAAACCAAAATAATGTATGAGTGAAATTTACCGTGAAATTACCCCATTGACTCAGTATGACTGCTTTACAATTTTCGCCAGGAAAAAAACCGTTTTTGATTTCCCTTTACACAGCCACGATGAATTTGAGTTGAACCTGGTGTTGTCGGCTAAGGGGGTGAAAAGAATTGTGGGAGATCATACCGAAGTTATTGACGATGCCGAGCTGGTGTTGGTAGGAAACAATCTGCCGCACGGCTGGCTAACCAATGCGTACAAATGGCAGGAAGGCGGGCCTGAGGTGCATGAAATTACCGTCCAGTTTCACCGTGACCTGTTTGATGATAAATTTCTGAAACGCAATCAGCTGTTTTTTGTGCGGTCATTGCTTGAAAAATCTTCAAAAGGAATTGCTTTTTCGAGGGAAACCATCGAGCGCATTACGCCGCGACTTACCGCACTCGTTCAGAAAAGCGGTTTTGATTCCATTCTCGAACTAATGTCTATCCTGCACGATCTGTCCGTTTCCAGGAACATGCGGACGCTTTCAAACAGCACATTTACAGGCGAAAGCGTCAACTTTAATAGCAGAAGAATTGAAAAAGTGTTTGCGTATATGCGCGACAATTATGACAAGGAGGTTAATCTGGAAGGTGTTTCAAAATTGGCGGGAATGTCCGAAGTTTCGTTCAGCCGGTTTATCAAAAAACGGACAGGCAAGACATTCATCGAAAGTCTGAACGAGATCAGGCTGGGACACGCGTCCAGGTCGCTGATTAACACCTCGAACACGATTTCGGAAATTGCTTACAAATGCGGATTTAATAATCTGTCGTATTTCAACCGTATTTTCAAAAACAAAAACGGCTGCACGCCCAAGGAATTCCGGGACAATTATTCAGGGACGCGGACATTTATCTAAGGGTAAAAAAGCCAAAAGTTCAGAGTTTAAAGTTGTTCAAACCTTTAACTCTGAACTTTTGGCTGTTAAACGCAAAGTTGAAATCACTTTCAACTTTGAATTCTAAAAACTAGACTTTCAGCATCCAGCCGAATGTATCTTCTTCCTTGCCAGTACGTAAATCGGTCAGGTAACGCTTCACCTTATTTACAAATGAATCTTCTTTGATCTCCGGAAGTGGGTAATCGACGCCTTCATAAGCGATGGACGCAAATGGAGAAATAACAACCGCCGTTCCAGCGCCAAATGCAGCTTCCAGACTTCCGTCTTTCAGGCCATCAACAATTTCTTTTACACTTACCCGACGCTCTTCCACCGGAATGCCCCAATGTTGTGCAATGGCGACAATGCTTTTGCGCGTAATGCCGTCCAAAGTTGTTTCAGAAACATAAGGCGTAACCAATTTCCCATCCAAAATGAACATAATGTTCATCGTTCCCGATTCTTCAATGTAGGCATGCTCACGAGCATCCGTCCAGATCAATTGATCATAGCCTTCCTGCTGCGCCAGTTTTGCCGGATAAAGTGAACCAGCGTAGTTTCCAGCACATTTGGTTGCACCCACACCACCTTCGGCGGCACGGATAAAATGCGTTTCCACTTTCACGCGCGGCGGTTTTGCATAATATGTGCCAACCGGGCTTGTGAATATGATAAAGTAGTAAGAATCAGATGGTTTTACACCAATATATGGGTCCGTAGCGAACATATACGGGCGAATATATAGCGAGCAGCCCTCTTGCGATGGCACCCAATCCGCATCCTGACGAAGCAATTCTGTAAGCCCGCTCATGAAGACTTCTTCCGGGATTGTGGGCATGCAAAGGCGTTCTGCCGATTTATTCAGTCGTTTCCAGTTGTCGATAGCGCGGAAAAGAAGCACTTCACCTTCTGCACTTTTATAGGCTTTCATGCCCTCAAAAATAGCCTGGCCGTAATGCAGTGCAGCGGTTGCAGGGCTTAGCGAAAGGTCACCGTAAGGGACAATGCGCAGGTCTTGCCATTGGCCTTCGCGATATTCGGCGATAAACATGTGGTCGGAGATGTTCCGGCCAAAAACGAGATTGTTGAAATCAACCTCTTGCAAACGTGAATTTGTTGTCTGCTGAACCTCTATTTGCAACGTGTCGGCTGTCATAATGCCTAAAATTTAGATTGCGGATATTGTTTTTTAAGGAAGTTTTGCGTCTTTCTTAAGTCCCGCAATTTAAAAAAATAAATCAATAATCAACAGATATTTAGTATAACAATTAAATTTTCGGAGTAACCCTGGGTTTCCACGTAACTTCCTCAATTTCCAGCTCGTAGGTCATGGCGCGGCAGAGCATAAACAAGTAATCAGAAAGCCTGTTAAGATAGCGGATCACAATATCCTCAACCTCCTCGCCCTGCTGCAAATGGATCACCGCACGCTCCGCACGGCGGCAAACTGTGCGGGCAATGTGGCCAAACGAAACCGATTGGTGCCCGCCTGGCAAAACAAATGCTCTTAAAGGTGGAATTTGCGAATCAATCACATCCATTTCCGTTTCCAGCAGCGTTACGTCATCTTCCAATAAATCCGGCAAAACCCGCTTCACTTGATCCGACTCAGAAGCCAAATGCGACCCAATCGTAAAAAGCCGGTCCTGGATTTCCTTCAAAAGATCCCGCCGCTGTGCATTCACAGGCTGATCCCGCAGCATGCCAATATAACTATTCAGCTCATCCACAGTCCCATAAGCATCAATCCGCACATGCGCCTTACTCAACCGCGTCCCGCCGATCAACGACGTAGTGCCTCGGTCACCTGTTTTGGTGTATATTTTCATTGTATTAAAATTTTAGATTCACTCCCTCATCTGAAAGTAGGGTGTAAAATTGTTTTGGATTCAAAATCGACAATCTTGGGAAGTCAGTGTTTTTGAAAATTTCAAAATGCTTGTCGAATGTAACCAAGCAAGTGGCATTAGCGGATATTGCGAGATCTGAAAACTTGTTATCATCAGGATCATCTTCAATTAAATTCCATCGAAAATGAGGTTCTGCGAAAATAACGTTACTAGCGGTGCAGAGAATTTCAAGGACGAGTTGTGCCGTTTTCTGAGAATAGAATTCAGTCAGTTTTTCTTCATATTCATCTAAAACACTTGTGCTGACGATCCAATCAAAAGCTTCTGCTTCGAACGATTGGTAAAGGAAGAATTCAAAATTTGTTCTTTTAATGGTCTTAATCAAGACATTTGTATCAATGACCACACTCAGTTTACTCATGCGCCTCGCCTGATTTGGATCTCAAATCATTTGATTCCAACTTTTCATAGTCTGAAGCAGAAATCCCTTTTTCTTGCACGACCTTATCCACTTCGTCAAACAGTTTTTTCCCAAGATGCTTTACAATGATCTTTTTGATTTCCAGAACATCTTCATCCGGAATTTTTCGGTCAAACATTCTGAGAAGGCCAATTTGGATTTCATTAAGCCCTGCTGTGTGATGGGTCGTTTTCATGGCAAATCATTTTATTTCAAATATATCAAGATTTCAGTTGAGAAGAGAATCAAGTCTACTTCTTTAAAAAGCTGAATCATTAACATTCCCAATTAGGTTTTAGAAACTCCCCAACCTAATTTTGCACCCAAATTTACTATGGCGAAAAAACCTTTTGGAGGTTCCTGATTCATGAAAGTTACAACATTTGTTATAAAAGTATGGCGTTGGATGTCCCTTCTGCTGGTTATCGGGGCACTGGTATGGACTTATTCGGTTTTTCCGCAAACGGTTGCCGTGGATTTTTCAGACAACGGGCTGGCTGAAAAATATCTGGAAAAAGAACATATTTTTTACATTATCATGGGTTTGTTTCTTTTGAATAATGTGCTGATAACGGGCTTAGCAAGACATATCCCGAAAGTGGATCCGATGCATTTGCCTATTTTGAACAAGAAAGTCTGGGCACAGCACCGCGAAGCTCTGAATGAGCACCTTACCAACTGGCTTTTTTGTCTCGTTGCCGTTATCAATACGATTATCGGATTCAGTCTCTTCGCATTGGCCACGATCAACAGTCAGCAATACAAGTTGGATGTTTTTGATTTTTCGTGGTTGTATTATGTGGGTATAGGCCTGATGGTTATCATTTTCCTATTGCCACTACGGCTTTTGTGGACGCCTGCTCCTGAGGATAAATTATAAGTTAAAACGGGATGAAGGAAGGAGAAAACGGGAGCACGGAAAGTTTGCAAAGCAATTGGTTTAAAGCCGCAGAATCGATTCGTCTGGAAGATTACATTTACGATCTGCCCGACGAAAAAATCGCAAAATATCCGTTGGAACAGCGCGATCATTCAAAGCTGATGATTTATAAAGACGGTGAGATTGCGCATAAGCAGTTCAGCGACCTTCCCGAAAACCTGCCAGCCAAAACGCTTCTCGTTTTCAATGACACCAAAGTAATCCCTGCAAGGGCTTATTTCAAAAAAGAAACCGGCGCTGTAATAGAGGTTTTGCTGCTCCATCCTGAGCTTCCGACGCGCGTTATTAATGATGCAATGCTGGTCAGGCATTCCTGCGTTTGGGAATGTATGATTGGCAACAAAAAGCGCTGGAAATTAGCGGATAAGCTAACCACGAACATTGAAATCACTGGTCAGCAAGTTAGTTTAAGCGTTAATTATGAAGATTATGATCAAAATCTGGTTCGCTTAACCTGGGATGGTGACTTTGTGTTTTTAGATATTGTAAAAGCACTCGGCGAGATTCCATTGCCGCCTTACCTGAACCGCGACACCGAAGAGCGTGATTCTGAAACTTACCAAACCGTTTACGCGCATCATGACGGAGCCGTGGCAGCTCCCACTGCTGGCCTGCACTTCACGCAGAATATTTTTGAGAAACTGGAATCAAAAGGCGTAAAGCGTTCATTTCTGACATTGCATGTGGGCGCAGGAACGTTTCAGCCTATCAAAGTCACTTCTGTAACGGAGCATAGAATGCATTCTGAGCAGGTTGTTTTTACTAAGCAACTGATTAATGATCTGCTGGAAAATCTGGAAACGATCGTTCCGGTCGGAACCACGTCCTTGCGGTCTCTGGAAAGCTTATACTGGTTCGGCGTAAAGCTTTTTCGCCAGGAGACAACGGAATTTTTCATTGAGAAGCTATATCCCTATCCGTTTGCCGAAAAGGATCTTCCATCTGCAAGCGAAGCATTGCGTTCAATTCTGGCTTTCATGGAGGAGCGAAACATGGACCATATTTTCGGCGAAACAGAAATCTTCATCTTTCCAGGCTACGAATTTCGTCTCTGTAAAGGCATAGTAACCAATTTCCATCAGCCAGGCTCCACTTTAATTTTATTAGTCGCTGCTTTCACGGGACAAGATTGGAAGCGCATTTACGCTGAGGCGTTGCAGAAGGATTACCGGTTTTTGAGTTATGGGGATTCTTCGTTGTTGTGGCGTAAGGATTGATTTGGTTAGCTAGCAAATCACTTCACGCTCACAACCTCACTCATCTTAGAAACACCATTCTCATTAAAAGCCTCAATAGCAAAATAATACGGGACACCAACATTCAAAGCCCTCAACTCAAATGTATTAGGCTCATCATTCCAAAATTGGTAAGTCTGATATAATTTATCTGGCGCAATGCCCCAAAGCACATTATAACCAATCACTCCCGGCACTTTCTCCCATTTCAAATCTGCATTTCTTGTGTCTTTCTGACGAATCGCGGTGAAGCTTGCAGGCGTCTGCGGCGCTTTGCCAAAGCCATTCCCAAAAACTCTGAATTCACTAATTGCTAAATTGGGTGAAGCAACGTAAATGTGCTCATAGCGGACATAACGCGCTTTTAAAGGTTTTGAAAGCTCAATGTAAGCGCATGGACGGTCGCGTTTGGGCTCGTTCGTGAGGTCGCTTACAACGTCCCATTTCTTGCCATCAATAGAAGTCAGAATTTTGAATTGTGTATAGACGACTTCTGGTTTGTTATCAAAAATGTCTGATTTGTAATCTGAATAATTTACCTGTACAGCTTTAATTTCCTGCTCTTTTTGGAGATCAATGGTAAGCGTTTCGCCTGGTTTGTTTTGTTTGGCGACCCAGAATGTTCTTGGATTTTCGTCTGTGATTTTTGCGGCGGACATAGTGTCCATGACGGATGATGCTGTAACCGGCTTTTTGTAAGAGAGCAGCATCCAGCCTGTGAACAATTCATCGCCTTTTCCTTCCCACTTTTTAGTTGTCATCTTGTGCGGGAAATCACCAAATCTGGTGTTGGCGAACATTTGGCCGTCTTTGTCAAACCCGGCTGCATATCTCACGATCCTTCTTTCCATGCCCCAATTGTAGCCGATCCAAGATGTTCCGGTGTTCCAGTAATTGCCATAATGATCCTCAAATGTATTTCCATGCCCCGCCCCGGTCGCGAAGCCGCCGGGCTTGTAGGAAACTGGGTTGTACGGGGCATAAGTGAACGGCCCGAGCGGATCGTCGCCGACGTAAGTGCCGTTGGCATAAACATTATATTCCGTGCCTGGCGCACCGTATTGCAGGTAATATTTGCCATTATGCTTGGTCATCCAGGCGCCTTCGGTAAATGGTTTGAAGGGATCGGAATGGTTTGGGCCGAAGCGTTCCCAGCCGTGTTCGTATTGATTTAACCAAAACATGGCCTTGTATTGATCTTTGAAAGCCAGCTTTTTGCTATGGTCCAGCTCCGCGCCGAAAATTGGATAGACATTCGACGAACCCCAATACATGAACCACCTGTCTGTATCCGGGTCATGATAAATGGCTGGGTCCCAAGGGCCAATGTCTTTCGGCAAGCGCGGCGTCCAGCGGTTATAAAACTCCCAAATGGCTTTTTCCGGCGCAACGGAATAAAGAATGGGACGCGATTCGAAAGTGGACTGAAACAAAAAAAGTGTGTCACGAACAGAAACCGCCGCCGGTGCACACATATCCTCGAACGGCCAACGATTTGCCGTCAGATATTTCCAATTAATCATGTCTTTGGAATGCCAGTAACCGCCCTGAATGGTCACAAACATGTAATAATCACTCCCTTTGCCCGAAACTTTATGGTTAATGATCACCGGATCAGCACCGGAGCGGTAACTGATTTTTTCGTTCAACTGCTCAAAATTGTATTTGTAATCAATGTCCATCGGATTACAATAGGTCGTTTGGGCAGAGGAAGGCAGAAAAGTGGCGGCGAATAATGTGCAGCAAATGGCTAGTAAAATGTTTCTGATCATTAGTATGTGAGGTTTGAATGCAGGAAAATCTTTTAATCATGCTAAAATAGGCACTTTCCCGGTAAACCGATAACGTTTACCTTTGCGCTTCGATTTTGAAATAAGAAACACCATTTATAATGACAATTGATTTTGTTGAAGAACTGCGCTGGCGCGGAATGCTTCATGATATGATGCCGGGAACGCACGAGCAACTGCAGAAAGGAATGACGGCCGGTTATATCGGTTTCGATCCCACGGCATCTTCTCTGCACATCGGCAACCTGGCAACAATTATGCTGCTCGTTCACTTCCAACGTGCAGGCCACAAGCCTTTTGCATTGATTGGCGGTGCAACCGGAATGATCGGCGATCCGTCATTTAAGGCTTCGGAACGGTCATTTTTGGATGAAGACACATTGCGTATCAACCAGGAAGGCATTCGCAAGCAATTGGAACAATTCCTGGATTTTGACTGTGGTGAGAATTCGGCTGAGATGGTCAATAATTATGATTGGTTCAAGGACATTGGCTTTCTTCAATTCCTACGCGAGGCAGGTAAATTTTTGAGCGTCAATTACATGATGTCCAAAGATTCAGTTAAAAAGCGTCTGGAAACGGGCATTTCATTTACTGAGTTTTCTTACCAATTGCTGCAAGGCTACGATTTTTATCATTTATACAAAAACAAGAATATCCGCTTGCAAATGGGCGGCTCCGATCAATGGGGCAACATTACAACCGGCACCGAAATCATCCGCCGCAAGGAAGGCGACGAAGAAGGCTATTTCAAAGCCTACGCACTAACAACGCCGCTTTTAACTAAATCTGACGGCTCGAAATTCGGCAAGAGCGAAGGCGGAAACATTTGGCTTGACGCTGAGAAAACGTCTCCATACGAATTCTATCAATTCTGGCTTAATCAGTCCGATGAGGATTTACCGCGTTATCTGCGGGTTTTTTCTTTCAAAAACAAAGAGGAAATTGAAGCATTAGAGACCAGCCACGCCGCCGAGCCACATTTGCGTATCATGCAAAAGGCATTGGCATCGGAACTAACAATCCGCATCCACTCAGAACGTGCATATCAAACTGTTTTGAAAGCATCGGAAGTGTTATTCGGCAAAGCAACATTGGAAACATTGCAAAGCATCGAAGCCGACGAATTCGACACAATCTTTGCAGGCGTGCCGCAGACTGAGATTTCAAAACAAGAATGGAGCGAAACGGCTAATATTACCGACCTGATCTCGACTGTTACAAAATCAGAAATTTACGCTTCAAAAGGTGAGGCTAGGAGAGCGATCCAGCAGAATGCGGTTAGTGTTAATAAGGTAAAAGTCACTTCTGCTGAGCAGGCTTTGAGTGATTTCAGTTTGCTGCAAAATCGGTTTTTGCTGATTTCGAAAGGGAAGAAGAATCATTTGGTTAGGGTTGTTTAGTTAGTTCACCAAATAAATTCCGGAGGAGTAACCTGTTTCTAGCTATAAAGTTAAATTTATTCGAGGCTCCGGTTGGGGCCTCATTTTTTATCATAGTTTTTATAAGTCCTTTTTCTAGATTTGAAAAAGATCTAAACTTTCTTGTAAGATTTTCTTACAAAAACTTTACTTTTGAATGTCAAAATCATTTAACTCAATAGAGGAGGCATTTGCCTGGTTTTTGGAACACGTTTACAAAAACCTGTCGCCGGAAGAGAAAAAAGGCGAATTGGTAAGCGCTTGGCGAAGTTTTACATTTAAACAAGGCATATCTCAAAAGCGGATGATCTCCATTTTAGAGCGTTATGGTTTTGATGTAAATATTTCAGTGACTTATAAAAAGTAAATTTTTTTGTTCAGGTTTTGTAAGATTTCCCTACATCATTATTAACTATAACCACTATCAAAGATGATTATCAAGTCAAACCTAAACAATGAACAACGGTCTTTTACGGAAGCAGAGGCTCAACTGCTATTTCAGCAGCATGAAACAATTAAAGGATTTTTCCAACGGGATAGTAGCGTTGAGATAGTAAACTCACTAAACACTTTGGTTGAAACTTTTTTGTTTTCGGAAGATTCAGATAATGTAACTCCGGAAATGCGCGTGCACATTGCAAATCAGCTGCGCGTGGTAACTTTTATCACCAAGCTTGGTGAAACAACGGTTAAATGGTAGACAATTTGATTGGAGTAAGTATATACTTATAGCTCGATATCCCTATTTCCACTGAATCGGGAACCGTAAATCATAGCATTTAACTCTTCCCAGTAAAACTATTCAAAACCGGCGCAGCCGTGGGATTGTATTGATACGATTGCCAAGTGCTATCCTCGTAGATCTCCACAATCCGATATCCCTTATAAGTCGTTCCCCAATTTCCACCGAAGTGCCCGTCAAAGAAGTAAGGCTTCTTTCCGTAGATTTTGGTGCTGTCCTGGTCGTGGTCGTGGCCGTTGAAGATGGCTTTGATGTTGGGGGTGTTTTCGAAGAGGGCGATGACTTCTTTGCATTCGATTCCGTTGACGGTCCATTTTGCGGGGGTGATGTGCAGGAATACGAAGATGCCTTTTTTGTCTTTGTGTTTGGCGATTTCGTTTTTTAGCCAGGTTGCGTCCGGGCACACGTATTCGCCTTTTTCATTGGATGTATCGCCGATGATGAATGCGTATTCGCCTTTTGCAAAGCTGTGGTTGGTAGGATAACCCCAGGTGCTTTGCCACACGTCCAAACCAACCTTGTCATGGTTGCCGCGACTTACATAAAACGGCACGCTAAGGTTGCTAATGGTGTTTTTGAAATCATATAATAATGTTGGGTCGTCGTGGATAAGGTCGCCGTTGAAGAATAGGAAATCAACTCCTTTCTGCATCTTTTCCCGATTTACCCAGCTGATCAAGTCCGTGTGGAATTGCTTGAAATCGGTGTCAGGCTGGCCATAATGTCCATCGGAAGCGACTATGAACCGCATGGAAATTCTTGCGGGAACATTGTTTTCTTTTGGTTTTGATATGAATGAAAGGCCTGGCAATGCGGGTAAAAGTTTGAGAAAAGAGCGGCGTTTGAATGTCATTGTATCGTTCAGGTTTGGGTCGTTTCAGGGTGGTGATATTATTCCAAAAATAGTTATTCGCGAAGGATATTTTCTTTATTCTTGCACCTTGTTAAGAATATTTAATATAAAATTCAATTCATGGATCGCTTAATCCTGCAAAAAGCTGCGTCTTATTGTGCTTACCAGGAAAGGACGCAAGATGAAGTAAGACAACGCCTGAAAAAATGGAATGTGTGGGGAGATGAGGCCGATGAGCTCATTGCGGAGCTGATTTCAATGAATTATCTGAGTGAAGAACGCTTTGCGAAAACCTATGCGGGAGGGAAGTTTCGGATGAAAAACTGGGGCAGGATGAAGATCAGGCAGGAGCTTAACCGGCGTGGGTTAAGTCAATATAGCATTGAAAAGGGGATGGGGGAGATTGAGGATAAGGCGTATGTGGAAGGGTTGAAAACGCTTTTAGAGAAGAAGAGAAATTTGCTTTTGAAAACGGAGAATGATCCTTTTAAGCTGAAACAGAAATTAGTGAGGTTTGCGTTAGGGAAGGGTTATGAGAGTGAGTTGGTTTGGAAAACGGTTGATGAGTTGCTGGCATAAATGCCTGTCAGCCTGAGCCTAAACGCCTGTCAGCCTGAGCGGAGTCGAAGGCGCGCTACTCCTGGGTAACGCGCCGTCGACTCCGCTCAGGCTGACAGAGGCTTAGTTAGCTAACATCTTACTTAAAAATCCGAATCAAACGAAATCTTGTGCCCCGAATCCTTATCCTTCACACCGCTCATAACCCCAGCTTTCTGATATTCTCCAACGCGTTTTTCGAAGAAGTTGGTTTTTCCTGGGAGTGAGATTAATTCCATGAAATCGAACGGGTTAGCGGAACCGAATTGTTTGTCGCAGCCCAATCTTTCCAGCCAGAAATCGGCGATGTATTCAATGTATTGTTTCATCAGCTCTGCATTCATGCCGATTAAGGAAACCGGCAATGCTTCAGTAATGAACTCTTTTTCAATTTCAACCGCGTCCAGCATGATTTCGATCACGCGTTCCTTTGGTAATTGGTTTACAATGTGTCTGGTATAGAGCAAACATGCGAATTCACAGTGTAAACCTTCGTCGCGGGAAATAAGCTCATTCGAGAAAGAAAGTCCGGGCATTAAGCCGCGTTTTTTGAGCCAGAAAATAGAGCAGAACGATCCTGAAAAGAAAATTCCTTCTACTGCTGCAAATGCAATGATCCTTTCAGCAAACACCGGACTGTTGATCCATTTCAATGCCCAATCTGCTTTTTTCTGAACGCAAGGAATGGTGTCGATGGCGCGTAGCAAATGGTCTTTTTCAGACGGATCTTTAATATATGTATCGATCAGCAACGAGTAAGTTTCGGAATGGATGTTTTCCATCGCGATCTGGAAGCCGTAAAAACACTTGGCTTCTGCATATTGTACTTCACTCAGAAAGTTGACTGCCAGGTTTTCATTTACAATTCCATCGGATGCCGCAAAAAATGCAAGCACGTGAGAGATAAAATGCCTCTCACCGTCGCTCAGATTCTCCCAGTCTTTCATATCCTGAGAAAGATCGATCTCTTCGGCCGTCCAGAAAGACGCTTCGTGGCGTTTGTACATTTCCCAGATATCGGAATGTTTGATCGGAAATAGCACAAACCGCAAAGGATCTTCTACTAACAGGGGTTCCTGCCTGGTAAGTTCTTGTGACATAAGTATTTAAAAATTTTAACGGGGACCAGATGTATAATTTATTGATTAATCCGCGCCAGATTTGCCGGACTGGAGAAAACAAATCTACATGCTTTGATTCGGAAATTCAAGGAGAAACTGATCAAATTGAATTCTTATCCGGGCGATATTCTTAGGACGAATAAACTAACTTTGTCATGCTCACATCACTTTAAATTGCGCTTACATTGAAGATTTCCGGATTCACAATTATCAGAAATGCCATCATTAACGACTACCCGATTGTAGAGGCAATCACGTCCATACTGCCGGTTGTGGACGAAATGCTGGTGAGTGTTGGGCTTAGTGATGATGATACATTGGGTCTGATCCGGTCCATTGCTTCGGACAAGATCAGGATCGTGGAATCGGAATGGGATATGTCGCTGCGGGAAGGTGGAAAAGTGCTGGCGGTGGAGACAGACAAGGCTCTAAAAAAAATCTCGCCGGACGCGGATTGGGCATTTTACATTCAGGGTGACGAAGCCGTGCATGAAAAATATCATCAGGCAATCATTGATTCCTGTGCGCGTCACCTGGATGATGAGCGTGTAGAAGGCCTATTGTTTGATTACGTGCATTTTTATGGGACCTACGATTATATTGGAGACAGCAGAAAGTGGTATCGACGGGAAATCCGCATTATAAGGAATGAGAAAAAACCCAAAGCTCAGCCCATTTCGGCTTATCGCGATGCGCAGGGATTTCGTCGGGGAAACCAGAAATTAAATGTCATGCACTCCGGCGCTGCGGTTTATCATTATGGTTGGGTGAAAAGCCCGGCGCAGATGAAAACCAAGATGAAGAATGTGAGCCGTTTCTGGAACGAAGGTGAAGCCTGGGATAAGATTTTGGAATCGGAAGATTTTTTCAATTACGAAGAATTTGACTCGCTGACGCATTTCAAAGGATCGCATCCATCGGTGATGGAAAGCCGGATCGCCCGGCAGAGCTGGAAAGTGGAACTGGATACGTCCAAAAAGAAATTCAAGTTGAAGGACGCGCTGCTTTACTGGTATGAAAAACGGACGGGGAGGCGTCTTTTCGAATTCAGAAATTACCGCTTATTATAGCGCAGATGTGCAAATCCATGGAATCAGATAACAAATTTTAGCGTTTTAATACTTAATATTGTAATTTCAGTTACTCACAAAATTCTTTCTATTGCATGTTTGAGTATTTTAAAAATTCAATGGCTCGTAAAAAAGCCCGTCGCCAGTTTCAGGAATATCCTCATAAAACGGATACATTTTTGCTGGCGGAAGAAGGAGAAATATCATTCGCAAACTGGAAAAACCCATTGGTAAATCCAAAGGTCATTACACAGGAAGAAGTTAATTTTTTCAAGAAATTTATTCCAAAGGGAAGCCTTTGCATTGACATCGGGACAAATATCGGTGACACTACTGTGCCGATGGCACTAGCCACCGGAAAAACCGGTACGACCATCGGTTTTGACCCTAATCCGCACGTTTTCAAGATTTTAGAAAAGAACGTTTCACTTAATGTTGATAAAACCAATATAATCCCACTGCCCTACGCGATCACGAAAGAAGAAGGCGAATTCTATTACAGTTCTTCTGAGGCTTCGTTTGGTAACGGTGGAATTTCAAATGAAATCGTTGAAGATCAGGGTTCCTTTCAGCTTCCCGAGAAAATCAAGGGCATTAACCTTGAAAATTTCTTGAAATCGAATTACGCTTCTCTGTTATCAAAATTATCATTCATCAAAGTGGATGTGGAAGGCGCTGATATGGAAGTGATTAGGTCAATTAGTAATCTCATCAGACAATTCAAACCCGTGCTTGTGGCTGAATGTTTTCCAAAAGCAACAACAGAAGAACGCGCTGAATTGTATCACATCGTTTCCGAATTTGGCTACACATTACATTACTTTTCAGACTTCAACGAGCACGCGAAGATTATCAAAATCGAAGGTCCGCGCGATATGAATAAGTGGAAGACCTTCAATTTTTACGCTGTTCCAAACGAAGCCTAAATCCAGCGTTTTCGGCGGAAAAACCAAAGTACAATCAGCGAAGAAAGCAGCATTAACAGCAGCGAGACCCAGAATCCCCACGGTTCTGCTGTTGAGGGAATATGATTGTAATTCATACCAAAAATCCCTGCAATGAGCGTCGGCGGCATGAATATGATCGTCACCACCGTGAAAATTTTGATCACCTGGCTTTGCTCAATGTTGATCAAACCCATGAATGTATTTTGCAGATATTCAAGGCGTTCGAAATTAAAAGTGGTGTATTCCAATAGTGAGCTGATGTCTTTCAGGATAATGCGCAAATGTTCCTTCCTGTCCTCCGGAAAATACTGACTTCTTAAAATTCCTGACAAAACGCGTTGCTTGTCAATGCTCGTTTCCCGGAGCATCATTGTAATTTCCTGTAAACCACTGATGCGGATCAGGACTTCCTGACGGGCTTTTTGTTCGCGTGTCAGGTCTTTACTAATGGCAGAAATATCCCGCGAGATGCCTTCCAGGGAATCTGCATCGGCTTCAATACGCGTTTCCAGCAACAATAGCATGAAGTCCACGCCACTCTGAATTCCTTCCGGGCTGACTTTCATTTTCTTAACCGTATCAGCAAATGTTTTGGAGTCGCCTCGCCGGTATGTGAAGAGCACATTTTGGTATAATATGAAGGAAACCGGATATGTTTCATAACTATCCCGATCAATTTTCAGGAAGTTTGAGTTGGCGTTAATGGTGTCATTTTGTTCAAAAAACCGCGAACTGCTCTCAATTTCGACGATTTCCTGAGGCGTCTGGAAGCTGATATTACATTTATTCTCCACCCATTCCTCTTCCTCAGCACTCGGCGACTGCAAATCAACCCAAACCAAATTTTTAACTTTTCCAAGCTCACGAATATCATTCTCGCGCTTGATCAGCCGGCCTTCCTTATAAAATATGCGTACCATTTTTTAAAGTTGGGAAAAAAGAAGCAACCACAAAAACCGATTTCCAAAAATGCGGATTTAAGTTAACTTGCATACAGATCTCAGTACTCAATCACACACTATTTTGAAACACAACTTTTACCCGATCGAAGCATCGACAGATTATTTACGCTTTACCTTTGAAAGCAGGTCAGCAAGTAAGCGAATCCGTATACACGTTCAATTTCTTTTGATTGATGAAAATGTTTACAATCTTGCCTTTGGTGATATTGACAAGTATGGAGAGCTTGATGATTTATCCGTGAGTGACAATCAGGATATGGAGCTAGTTTTAGCCACAGTAATCCAGACCGTTTTCTCATTTCTTGAATTAAATCCTGACAAAAAAGTGTTCTTTCAGGGGAGCACTCCTTCAAGAACTCGACTCTACCAAATCGTCATCACTAGGGAAAAGCAACATTGGGATGATCAATATGTTGTTGAGGGAATTATTAATGAAATTAGTGAAGCATTTCAACCCGGGAAGAACTATGAAGCCTTCCTTATCAATCTAAAACATAGGATATGAAGACAACCACAAAATACTCGGTAGACATTTCAAAAATAACGATTAACGATAACATTAAAAGCCATGCTAATGACCCATTTGTCATCAAAAAAATGGAGATGGCTAGGGAGACTTTAAGTAAGCTCAAAAAGAAATTTTAAACTCAGACATTCACGAACTTTTGAAATTTGCGATCTATATTTTATAGGATCATCGTACTTTTGCATCATGCAAAGTACAAGTTCCCCAAGTATCTTCACAACTCAATTCTGGTTACTTGGCCTTAGTTCGTTTCTTTTTTCTTCCAGCTTCAACATGCTCATTCCCGAGCTTCCGGGATATCTTACCGAGATGGGCGGTGCCGAATATAAAGGCGCGATCATTGGATTATTCACATTAACAGCCGGACTTTCTCGTCCATTCAGTGGTCGCTTAACCGACCGCATTGGCCGCGTTCCTGTCATGGCGTTCGGCTCGATTGTATGCTTCGTTTGCGGATTTTTGTATCCAATTTTCACAACAGTAATGCCTTTTCTGCTACTAAGGCTAGTTCATGGTTTTTCAACAGGCTTTAAGCCAACCGGAACATCAGCCTATGTCGCGGACATTGTTCCTGCGAGCAGGCGCGGGGAGGCGATGGGCGTGCACGGGATGTGTATGGGCGTTGGTTCTGCCTTCGGGCCGGCGGTTGGGAGTATGATTAGCGAGGCGTTTTCCTTGAATGCATTGTTTTATACTTCTTCGCTATTTGCGTTTTTATCCATTGCGATCTTGCTGAATATGAAAGAGACGCTGGTTAAAAAAGAGCGGCTTTCTTTAAATGCTTTTAAAATCACGGGTAGGGATATTTTTGAGCCTGCTGTTTTTAGCCCTGCACTGGTCACATTCCTTTGCTACTTTGGTTATGGCGCTGTGGCGACGGTTACACCGGATTTCAGTGGCTATTTAGGATTGCAGAACCGTGGTTTTTATTTCATGTTTTTCACCATTTTCTCTATTCTGATCAGACTTTTTGCCGGAAAGATTTCGGATAGGCATGGTCGGATTCCCGTGACCATTGCTGGTTGCGTTGTGCTTATTATCGCGATGATCATAACAGGTTATGCTGATTCCGTCCCGATGTTTTTTGCCGGGGCTGCATTTTTTGGCATGTCGATGGGCATTTTGTCGCCTGTGCTTTCGGCCTGGACGGTCGATTTGAGCCAGGATGATAATCGCGGACGATCCATTGCTACAATGTTCATTTCTTTGGAAGCGGGAATTGGCTTAGGCGCATTTTTATCGGCTGAACTCTTTGCAAACCGACGCGGGAATCTGCCGCTGGTTTTCTTTGTCATGGCCGGCTTTGCCATGGCCGCATTAATTTACACGGTCTTGATTTATCAATTCAAAAAACGCCGCGCCCGTGTTATTTGACGATAGTTACCAAACCGTCACCGGGCCAGCGGAAGGTTTTTTCAAAGATAAAGGCAGCAAATTTCTGGCTTACAGTTTTCCAATAGAAGGCGAAACGGATGCAAAAGCACATCTGGCGACATTGCGGGAGCTGCATCCCAAAGCCGTGCATCATTGCTACGCCTACCGGTTGGGCGCGGACCGCATGAGTTACAGAATGAGCGATGATGGCGAACCATCGGGAACTGCGGGCCGACCGATCCTTAATACATTGTATTCCAGGAATGTTACCAATGTGCTGGTGGTTGTGGTACGTTATTTTGGGGGCACATTACTGGGTGTTCCGGGATTGATTAATGCTTATAAACTGGCGACCGAGGATGCTTTAAGCCAGTTGGAGATTGTTACTCGGCATTTCTACAATTTATATCAGCTCAATTTTTCCTATCCGCAAATGAATGGTGTCATGCGGATTGTGAAGGAAATGGAACTGCCTATCAGAGAGCAGGTTTTTGAGATGGAATGTCGCTTAGTCGCGGAAGTTCGTGTAGCAAGCACGGAAAGGTTTATTGCTCGCTGTGACCAGGTTGAGGGACTTACTCACTCTCTTTTAACATCCGAATGAAATCGTCTTCGTAATCTTTAATCGCTTTTAGCAATTCCTTTAACTCCTGTTCTTCCGGCGAGCCTTTTTTTGCGCCAAAGATTTCATCTGCCCGTTCCGAGGCCTTTTCGTATTCGCTTTCGTTGTTGATTTTCATAATATTGCTTTTTGAATCAAGATCGGACGCGTCAAGATGCGTCAAATTTTTGCTAAAATAATAAAGAACACGCAGGTGACATTGCTTATTACATATTTTAGATACCAGGGATTTGCAATGATCCGCCGAAGCACAATGTTGTAAGCAAACTTTGCAACTCTGAGCCGATTTTTTGGGTTATCCAATAACCAGTTTTACTGAACTTTATCGCAAACGGAAATATCATTTTGGAACATTTGAATGCAACTGAGCTCGAAGGCCAGGATTTAATTGAAGTAGAAGGTGCACGCGAGCATAATTTAAAGAATATTGACGTCAATATCCCGCGAAACAAGCTTGTGGTGGTCACAGGCATCAGCGGAAGTGGGAAATCTTCATTGGCTTTTGACACGATTTATGCGGAGGGACAGCGCCGATATATGGAGAGTTTTTCTTCGTATGCGCGCGGATTTATCGGCGAAATGGAGCGGCCGGATGTGGACAAGATCAGCGGGTTGTCGCCCGTAATCAGCATTGAGCAGAAGACCACTTCCCGTAACCCGCGATCAACGGTTGGGACGGTTACCGAAATTTATGACTTCCTGAGGTTGCTTTACGCGCGTGCGGGCGAGGCGTTTTCTTATGTTACAGGCCGGAAGATGGTCAAGCAATCGCAGGATCAGATCATTAATCAGTTATTTACACAGTTTTTAGGCAAAAAAATCAGCCTGCTTGCGCCTGCGGTGAAGGGCCGTAAAGGGCATTATAGAGAGCTTTTTGTTCAAATCGCGAGGCTTGGTTATAATAAGGTTCGAGTGGATGGCGAAGTGCAGGAAATTGCGCCGAAAATGCAGCTGGACCGCTATAAAGTCCATGATATTGAGATTGTTATTGACCGAGTTGTTCCAAAAAAAGAATCCGAAGATCCGCAGTCGCGCTATCGGTTGAGCCAGTCTGTGGCAACGGCGATTAAGCAGGGAAAAGGAGCATTGATGGTTTTGGACGAAAAAGGAGAAACTTACTATTTTTCTCAAAACCTGATGGACCCGGAATCGGGCATAAGCTATGACGATCCTGCGCCTAATGCATTCTCTTTCAACTCGCCTTA
Organism: Dyadobacter sp. CY347; assembly: GCF_021502655.1. Lineage (GTDB taxonomy): Bacteria > Bacteroidota > Bacteroidia > Cytophagales > Spirosomataceae > Dyadobacter. The sequence continues at coordinate 17,458 of NZ_JAKFFT010000008.1, read as the reverse complement.
TGGCTGGTGCCCGACTTGTCAGGGTTTGGGAATGATCGAGGAAATCACGGAAGAGTCCATAATGCCGGATAAATCTTTGAGTATTACCAAAGGCGGCATTGCGCCGATGGGCGAATATCGGGAAGCCTGGATTTTCAAGCAGTTGGAGGTTTTGCTAAAACCGTTTAAAGTGACATTGGCAACGCCTTTGGACAAATTTCCTGAGGAGGCAATGAAACTCGTGCTTTACGGAAGTGAGGACGCGGTGCCTGTTCCCTCCAAAAAATACCCCGGAACAGAGTGGGAAACCAAGTTTGACGGCATTATAAACTTCCTGAAACGCCAGCAGGAAAGCGGAAATGATAAAATCCAGGATTGGTTAAAGGATTTTATGACTGTCCAGACTTGCCCTGAATGTAATGGCAAACGTTTGAGAAAGGAATCTTTGCATTTCCGGGTGGATGGTAAAGACATTGCAGAACTTGCGGATAGCGACATTCGGGTGTTGGCAGAATGGCTGGTAGGTTTGGAAGATAGATTAGAGGAAAAGCAACGCGTTATTGGTCACGAAGTTTTAAAGGAAATCAGGAAAAGAGTCGGTTTCCTGCTTGATGTGGGACTTGACTATCTGACATTGAACCGCGCATTAAGGACACTTTCAGGTGGAGAAGCGCAGCGGATCAGGCTTGCAACGCAGATCGGAACGCAGCTGACGGGTGTGCTTTACATTATGGATGAGCCTAGTATTGGTTTGCATCAACGTGATAATGTGCGGCTTATCAATTCTTTGAAGAGTTTGCGCGATCTTGGAAACACGGTTTTGGTTGTGGAGCACGATAAGGATATGATGCTGGCTTCTGACTACATTCTGGACATTGGACCTGGCGCTGGACGTCATGGCGGCAATGTTGTGGGAGCCGGAACGCCGGAAGTTTTTCTTCAAAATGGCTCGTTAACCGCAGAATATCTGAGCGGCAGAACTGCGATTGAGGTTCCCAAGAAACGCCGGAAAGGAAGTGGCAAAACGATCTCTATCAAAGGCTGCACTGGACATAATTTAAAAAATGTAAACATGTCGTTTCCGTTGGGAACGATGGTGTGTGTGACAGGTGTGAGTGGGAGTGGAAAGTCGTCGCTGATCCACGAAACGCTGTTTCCGTTGCTAAATCAATTCTTTTATAAATCAAGAAGAGAGCCGCTGCCGTACAAATCGGTGGAAGGGCTGGAAAATATTGATAAAGTTATTGAAGTGGATCAATCGCCAATTGGGCGTACGCCACGCTCGAATCCAGCGACTTACACGAATTTATTCACAGACATTCGGACACTTTTTGCTGAATTGCCGGAAGCGAAAATCCGTGGTTATAAGCCTGGGCGTTTCTCTTTTAATGTCAAAGGAGGACGTTGTGAGGATTGCGAAGGTGCGGGAATGAAGAAGATTGAGATGGATTTTCTTCCAGATGTGCATATCAATTGTGAAACTTGTAAAGGAAAGCGCTTCAATCGGGAAACATTGGAAGTGCGTTTCAAAGGAAAATCGGTCGCAGACATTCTGGATATGACCGTAGAATCTGCATTGGAATTCTTTGAAAATCAGCCACGGATTTTACGTAAAGTGCAGACATTAAATGATGTTGGCTTGGGTTATATTACATTAGGTCAGCACGCAACAACATTGTCCGGCGGAGAAGCGCAGCGGGTGAAACTTTCAGAAGAGCTTTCCAAACGCGACACCGGAAAAACGCTTTACATTCTTGATGAACCTACAACCGGTTTACATTTCCAGGATATCAGGCATTTGCTGAATGTGTTGAACAAACTGGTTGAAAAAGGAAATACAGTGCTCATCATCGAGCATAACCTCGACGTTATCAAAGTAGCGGATCACGTCATTGACGTTGGCCCCGAAGGTGGCGCGAAAGGCGGACGCATTATTGCAGAAGGAACGCCCGAAAAAGTGTCGAAGGTGAAGGGAAGTTACACCGGACATTTCTTGAAGGAAGAGCTGAAATAAGCCTTCCTCCTACATCCATTTGCTCAAAAACTGATTAAAACCATCCTTATGCTGGTCGCTGACGGGAATCGTCATGCTGCCGATTTGGATGGTATTTTTTGTTACAGCGCTGATTTTATCTAAGTTAACAATGAATGAGCGGTGGACACGCATGAATTTCGAAACCGGAAGTTTTTCCTCCAATGCTTTCAGGCTGGTTAACGACAGGATTGGTTTTGGATCGGATTTTAAATGAACCTTCACGTAATCCTTCAACCCTTCCATATAAAGAATGTCCTCATAAGCAATCCTAACCAGCTGATATTCAACTTTAAGGAACAAATATCCATCTTTCGGATCGGGCGCGCTTGCAGAGGAAGCCTTGTTTAGCAATTCGCTGTAAGCCTGCGCTTTGGAAGCGGCTCGCAGGAATTCTTCGTAATTAAAGGGTTTTAGGAGATAGTCAAGTGCGTCTACGCGAAAGCCATCCAGCGCATATTGATTGAATGCAGTCGTAAAAATGATCCTTGGCGCACGGCTGTCGGCTTTGTCGATAACGCGGGCCAGTTCAATGCCTGTCAGATCAGGCATTTGAATGTCCAGGAAAATGACATCAATGTGCTTGGAATGAATGGCTTGAAGCGCTTCCACAGCGCTGGAAAATCGACCGGCAAGTGCCAGGAAAGGGGTTTTTTCTATAAATGAACAAACAAGTCCAAGCGCTAATGGCTCGTCATCGACTGCTATGCATTGGAGTACACTCATGCAGTTTCTAATTCCAAATGAACTTCAAATTCTTTTTCTTCCTTATTCTCAGTCACTTCCAACTGATATTTTCCGGGATATAAAAGGTCAAGCCGGCGTTGCGTGTTGACAAGCCCTATGCCGTTACTTTCATCCAAAATGGCCCTTTTGTCGGTAAATAAAGTGTTTTTAACCTCAACAAATATCTTATGCTTGTCCTGGCGGATCTGAATGTCGATCCGGCTCGGCTGCACCGCGCTTACGCCGTGTTTAAATGCATTTTCAATAAACGGTAAAAAAAGCATCGGAGCAATAGAAACATCATGCATCGGGCTCGGCGGATCTAAATGAACGGTCACTTTATCGGTCAATCGCAGCTGCATTAATTGGATGTAATCCTGTGCAAAAGCGATTTCCTGGCTTAGTAACACGGTTCCGTGCTGCGTTTCGTAAAGAACGTAGCGCATCATGCGGGAAAGTTTGTGCAAAGCTTCTCTTGCTGCTTCTACATCAATGACCGTAAGTGCATATATGTTATTTAATGTATTGAAAAAGAAATGCGGATTGATCTGCGCTTTCAAAAACGAAAGCTCCGAATTGATTTTTTCCTTTTCCAGATTTTCCCTGTATTGTTTATCACGCTGCACGTCCTTCACCGCCGCTACGCTCGTGCTAATGCCTATAATAAGCAACGCCGTCATGAGCGAGAAATAATCCAGTCTGTCCTGAGGTTTCTTGTCGCCGTTTGCTTCGCGGGCTGTTTTGAATGCCCTGTCCATTTGTTCGCCGTGATTAATAGCAATTTTTACCTGCTCAATAATGACAGCCAACGCGATCACAGACACCAGATTCAGCAATATAAAGCGACTATAACTGTTTCGGGCGAGAAATTTGGGAAACCAGAAATAATAGTTCAGATAAAAAATCCCGATGAGTAACGTGAACAAAACGGCTTGCTTAACCCAGAAAGTTACGGGAAACTGAATCTGCCAGCTCAGCGGTTGCCACATGAGAAACAGGGCCAGAAAGGTCCATCCCAAAAGATGCAGAAAAAATGGAGGATATTTTCGTGCGGTATTAGCGTCCATTGTCAGTTCATTAGATGAGTATAGCAAACGTTGCTTGCAATTACAATCTTACGCGTAATATATCAAAGTGCCTAGCCCAATCGATTAACACCCGGCAAATACCGACTGATCAGCGCCATCACTCTATAAAGCAACTTTGCGGCACAAATACTGATTTCTGCACTATTCTAAGAATGAGATCGGACGACTTATCGGCTAAAAGCAGGGTTTGATCGGTGGAAGCGTCCTCTCCATCTATTGCCCGATTTATTGTCAGGTTAAGGTATTTACTTTGAAATTGAATCGAACAATTATTGCAATACAACCATGAACATGACAAGAAAAGTTACTCCTATTATACTTATGATGTTGCTGAGCTTCGCAGCCTCAGCGCAATTCCCCGGAGGCGGCGGCGGATTTGGCGGAAACCGGGGAGGTGGAAATGACAGACCACAGCGGCAGACAGTTATCCCGGGAACGGCCGAGGACACGCCCAAAGGAAATGGTAAAATTAAAGGAATCCTGATTGACTCGGTAAGCAAAAAGCCGGTCGAATTTGCAGCGCTATCTTTGGTTGACATCAAAACCAACAACCCGATCGACGGAACGACAACTGACGAAAAAGGTGCTTTTGAACTTACAAAAGTGGCATCAGGAACCTTCAAGATTTTGATTTCTTTTATTGGTTATAAAACCAAAACCATCAATGACATTAAGATTGACCGCAAAACAGAACTTAACCTGGGCAATGTAAGCCTTGGACCGGATGTGGTTCAGTTGAATGAGGTTGAAGTTGTGGGCATGGCGCAATTGATAGAGGAGAAAGTGGACAGGCTTGTTTACAACAATGAAAAAGACATTACAAGCAAGGGCGGTGACGCTTCGGACGTAATGAAGAAAGTGCCGATGTTGACGGTCGATCTGGATGGAAATGTCTCATTGAGAGGAAGTTCCAATGTTCGGGTTTTGATTAATAACAAACCTTCGACCATCATCGCAACCAGCGTTGCGGATGCATTGAAGCAGATTCCTGCGGATATGATCAAATCTGTTGAAGTAATCACGTCGCCATCAGCTAAATACGATGCGGAAGGTTCTGCGGGGATTATCAACATTGTTACCAAAAAGAGCACGATCCAGGGCGGAACATTGAATCTGGATACGGGCATTGGTAACCGGGGTTCAAACCTGGGATTGAGAGGAAATTACAGAGTTGGTAAAATGGGTTTCAGTTTAGGTGGTTTTGGCCGTTTCAACTACAACATGCCGGGCAAGTCTGAAAACCTGCAAGTTGGTAAAATTGATAAATTCTCGATCCGCCAGATGAGCGAGTCGGATAATAAGATGGCGTTCGGTTCTTATAACTTTGGGTGGGATTATGAGATTGATTCCAAAACTTCACTTTCTGCCGGCGTGCGTTATGGAATGCGTAACATGCGTAATCAACAGGATTTGTCCACATTCAACACGCAAAGCGATGGCACAACGCGCAATAGCTTCCGGGATGTAAATACAAAAGACTTGTCGGGAACCTGGGATGTGAATGTGGATTATATCAAAACATTAGCTAAGCCACAGCAGGAATTGAGCATTTCTACGCAGTTTAGCCGAAACAACCGGACGAATGATTTTGACGCAGACATTTATTCATTGAATAACAGTCAATTGCGTGAATTACTGGGAAGCCAGGGCAACAACAACGCCAGCCATAACCAGGAAAGCACAATCCAGGTCGATTACCAAACGCCGGTTAAAGACAATCAGCTGATTGAATTTGGTGGAAAAGGAATCTTCCGTCAGGTGGTTAGTAATTTTGATTACTATAATACAGTCGACACACCGCAAGCAGCAAGCAGTCTGAATTATGACCAGAATGTTGCAGCAGGATATTTGTCCTACACATATACAACAAAAAGCAAATTTACCGTGAAGGCGGGCTCGCGTTACGAGTATACCAGCATTGATGCTACGCAGGGTGAGCAGGGCGACCTGAGCATTCCGGCTTACAGCAACCTGGTGCCGAGTCTTAACTTGTCCCAAACATTTGGTAAGGGGCAAACCGTTAAGCTGGGTTATAACCGCCGCCTTCAACGTCCAGGCATTCAATTCCTAAACCCTAATGAAAATGCGTCGAACCCACAGAACATCACTGTGGGTAACCCGCAACTCCGTCCTGAATTGACGGATCAGGTTGAATTGGGAACAAGTTTCTTCAAGAATTCGCTTTATGTGAACGTGTCTACGTTCGCCCGTTTTACAAACAGCTCCATTGAAAGCATCCGGACAACCAGCGAAACGGGGGTTATCACGACAACTTACGGTAACATTGGTTCGAAGAAAAACTATGGTGTGAATGTGTTTGGAAACATGACATTCTTCAAAAGATGGCAGGTAGGAGGAGGTTTTGACGCTTACTATGCAGATCTTACCAATAATAATCCTGATCCTTTATTGGCAGCTTCAAACACAGGTTTCGTACTAAGCGGCCGTTTCAGAACCAGCCTTAACATTAAAAATGGATGGGGATTGCAAGCGGGCGGTTTCATGAGAGGACGCGATGTTCAGCTTCAAGGAACACAAGCCGGATTCAGAATGTATGACCTCGGAATCAAAAAGGATTTTACCAACAAGCGCGGAAGCATTGGATTTGGAATGGAGAACTTCCTGGCCCCATCATTCAAAATGAAAACGCAGCTTGAAACGCCATCATTTACACAGAACAATACGAACTATCTGTTTAACAGAGGATTCCGGATCAACTTCTCTTATCGTTTAGGTAAAATGACCTTTACAGAACAAAAAACACGCAGAAGAAAATCAGTTAATAACGACGATCAGAAAAGCGAAGGTGGCGGAATGGATGCAGGTGCCGGAGCCGGCGCCGTACAAGGAGCCCCAGCAGTTGTAGTGCCAACCATGCGCCCAGCTGCTCCAAACGCCTCACGCCCAGAAGGCGCGGGCCGCCCAGCAGGCATCGACAGCACAGCAAGGCCAGCCAGACAAGGCATGCCAATTCAGCCAGGCGCAAGACCGGATTCAACAGCACGCCCAATGTCTGCTCCGGCAGACTCAACTGCAAGACCAGCAGCAATGCCAGCCGACTCTATGGCAAGACCAGTTATGCCAGCAGATTCGACTGCACGACCAGTTGTTCCCGCAGATTCAACAGCGAAGCCTGCTATCCCAGCAACACCAGCTGATTCAACTGTGAAACCTGTTTTCCCAGCCGATTCAACTGCCATTCCTGCAAAACCAGCAGTGCCAGCAGACTCAACTAAGAGGCCATAAGTTTTTTGGATGATATTGAAAAGGCGAAGCCCGGACATTTGTTCGGGCTTCGTTTGTTATAGATGTTCGTGAAATGCTTTCAATAGCACTTACTGTTCAATCGAATTCACATTAACCTGCGACTTAATCTCTGCTAAAATCCGATCCGCGCCAGCATCCAGCAACTCGTTAGCCAATGCAGTTCCTAATTCCTCTGGAAATGTGATCGACCCCGTTTCAGTTCTTCTTATAAGTTCTTGCCCGTCTAGGCTAATGATGCCGCCGGTAATGTTGATTTGATCGTCTTTTAATGTTGCTAACCCGAAAACCGGAATGCTGCATCCGCCTTGCAGGCGTTTTAAGAATGCTCTTTCTGCTAATAAGCAGGTTTCTGTTTCAGCATGGTTTGTCAAGCTTTTGATCATTGCTTTCTTTTCCTCAGACAAATTAACCGCACATTCAATCGCAACGCTTCCTTGTCCGACGGCTGGCGTAAATTCATCCAGTAATAAATGTTCAGCTATTTTATCGTCGTATTTCATTCGGTGCACACCTGCGTATGCAAGGAGCAAGGCATCGCAATGACCTTCATTCAGTTTTCCCAAGCGTGTTTGCAAATTTCCTCGCATGTCAACTGTTTGAATATGCGGGTAAAAATGTCGCAAAACAGCAATTCTGCGTGTTGATGACGTGCCTACAACGAAAGATTCACCGCTTTTTAAAGACAGCTCATTATTATGACTTACCAAAACATCATTCGCCTTCTCACGCTCTGTAAAAGCAATCAGCTCAAAAGCATCATCAAGCTGCGATTGCAAGTCTTTTGCACTATGCACCGCAATGTCAATGCTACCATCCAGCAACTGATCTTCCAATTCCTGCGTAAAAACACCCTTGCTGCCAATTTTTGACAAAGCTCGGTTCAGGATTTTATCTCCCTTAGTTTCAATAATGACAACTTCCGTCTCAACGCCGCCTTCTCTCAGCATCTCCTCCACATAATGAGCCTGCCAAAGCGCGAGTTTGCTGCCGCGTGTTCCTATTTTTATATGCATGGTTTCCCGTATTCGGATGTCTCTTGTTGGAGACAAATAATCACTAATTAGTAAGCTTGAATTAATATATCTGCTGGAATATGCAAGATCTCGTTCAGTTTCCGAATCATAGCAAGACTTAACTTCCGTTTTCCAGACAAGATTTCTGACTTACGAGATCGATACCCTAAAATTTCGGAAAGATCCTTTTCCGACATTTTCATTTGCTCCATTCTAAACTTGATTGCTTCGAGTGGATTTGGTTTTGGGATCGGAAAATGTACATGCTCATAATCCTTTACTAAAATTGCAAGCACTTCCAGTTCGTCAGATTCTTTCGAGTCAGCCGAAATATCCATTTGCATTAATGTATAGATATTTGCTAGCGCCTCTTCGTACTGTTCGTTATTTTTTATTGGACCGATCATAGCTTATCGTCTTTGCGTCAATTTTGTCGTATGCGTCATGTGTTCCGAACCAAACAATAAAAACTATTTTCAGGCGAAATTCTATATCTACAATGAGTCGATAGGAATTGCCATGAATGTTAAAGACAACGCGTTTATTACTTAAAATCGACGCGTTTCCATAATGTTCCTTCAACGCGTTAGGTGAATTCCAGTCACTGATTTCAACTTCTTCAAACCAGGAAAGTAATGCCTGCTCAGCCCTGGGATATGTTTCCAAATATTCTTTCAGCGTTTTTACAGCTATAATGCGCATATAACAACATAAAGATAAGAAATGTTACCATATTGGTTACGCTGAGTCGTTTTATAAAGTCAATCAAACCCCAACCGTATCCCCTTCGTCCGTAACAATCTTATCTTCTATATAAGCAACAATCAAAGACGCGATATCAATTCCACTTACTTCTTCAATTCCGCGGAGGCCGGGGGAGGAGTTTACTTCCATGACCAGCGGGCCGCGTTCTGATTGCAGCAAATCTACACCTGCGATGCGGACGCCTAATGCTTTGGCGGCGGCGATGGCTGTGTGTTCCTCTTCTGCGGTGAGCTCGACCAAATGTCCTTCGCCGCCTCTGTGCAAGTTCGATCGGAAATCACTTTCGTGTCCCTGGCGTTTCATAGCGGCAATGACCTTGTTGCCAATCACAAAAGCCCGAATATCGGCACCTTTGGATTCTGCAATGTATTCCTGGATCAGAAAATTAGCCTTTAATCCGTAAAATGCCTCAATAGTGGATTTTGCAGCCTTGGTGCTTTCTGCCAAAACCACTCCAACGCCTTGGGTTCCTTCGAGCAATTTAATGATCACCGGTGGCCCGCCTACCATGTGGATCAGCTCATTAACCTGACTTGGATTTTTGGCAAAAACAGTTTTTGGAATGTCCACCCCCGATTTTGCCAAAACCTGCATGCTCCGCAATTTATCACGGGAACGAAGAATGGCCTGCGATTTCACTGTCGTGAACACTTTCATTAATTCCAATTGCCGCACCACAGCGCAGCCAAATGCATTCACAGATGTGCCGATTCTGGGAATGACGGCGTCAATTTCCGTGATCGGTTTTCCTTTGTAAATAATGGTCGGTTTGCCTCCTTCAATCATTACGAAGCACTTCACATGGTCGATAACCACAGCCTGATGACCCCTTTGTTTAATTGCCTCCACCAGACGCTTCGTTGAATAAAGGTCGGGATTGGTGGATAACACGGCGATTTTCATATAAATAATTAAAAAATAAAATGGGGTAAATTCAGGATTGATGTCGGGCGTGAGTACGATGAGTTGCCTTTGAACGCTTTGCAGCGGATAAATCTTTTTGCGAGACATCCACCAAAAACCGCTTTTTGAGCAGTTTGCGTCCTAAAAGGATTGGATATCTCATTTTGCGCCGGTTGGCGAGTGAAAATTCAGTTCGTATTTTTTTACCAAAGATGGTGATCTTCGTTTTGATCACATAACGTTTTTCTTCTTTTCCCGAAGAGTTTCTGACAATGGTTTCCTTAAATTCGGTCACCGTGAAAGATTGTTCCGGGGCGCCCTTTTTTGCGTCTAAATAAAAACATAATTGCGGCTGCTCACCATTTGTAATCAGCCGGACACGTGAACAATGTATGGAAGAAGTCGTTGCACCGGAATCAATGCGGACAGGAACATTGAACCAGCCCAAATCAGGCAAATCAACAATGTCGGTCGCGCCGATAATGTCCAATGACTGTTTCATCGCCTTTGAAAAAAATGAGCAACAGTTAACGACAAATCAAGAAAAACCATTTTTGCCCGCACATTCCGTTCCATATGATAATAGGCCAGATTCACTTCTTCAATCATTTTTTCAAGTGAATCAAAGTTAACCGCTTTTGAAAAGTTTTGTACAAATGTCAGCTCTTCATCCGGAACGCGCAGCAACTCACCAGCGCCATGGCTCCAAATAAGCATGTCGCGAAAAAGCCTTAATGCATATTCCAGCAGGCCTTTTTGCTTCTCTTTGTTCATGACATCGAAGTTATCGGCGAGCTTTACCAAATGCGAAATATCATACTTATAACAGGAACGCATCCAGCCCGCAAACCACCCAGAACGATCGTCCTCAGCGTCTTGGACCAATTTCAATGCTTCCGACAAATTTCCGTCACACAAATAAGCAATCGATTTGGCAGCAGTGTCGCTAACTTGTTGAAGTTTCAAAAAATAGCGAACCTCTTCATCCGAAAATGCCGGAATGTTAATGCGTTGCGTCCGGGAAATAATGGTGGTTAGCAACTTGTCTGACTGGTCACTAACCAACAAAAAAAGCGTTTTCTCAGGCGGTTCTTCCAATATTTTCAAAATCGCATTCGAAGAAGCCGCATTCATAATGTCCGGTTTCCAGATCAGCAGAATTTTATATTCACCCTCATAAGCCTTCACCGACAATTTTCGCAAAATGCCACGCGCTTCTTCCACGGAAATGTTGCCCTGCTTGTTTTCAGCGCTAATGTGATCGAGCCATTCAGGCAAAATGCGATAAGGATTTTCCAGCAAAAACGAGCGCCATAAGCCTAGAAAAGCCTCGCTCGTTTTGCCATCGATCTTTTTTGAAGTCGCGATCGGAAATATGAAGTGAAAATCGGGATGGATCAGTTTGGCCATTTTTGCGCAGGAAGCACAAACGCCGCAAGCATCCTCTTCGCCTTTATTTTCACAATTAATATATGTTGCAAAAGCAAGCGCCATCGCAAGGCCCCCACCGCCGGCTGGAGAATCAAATAGCTGTGCGTGAGCCAAATGGCTATTCTTAACCGAGCGCCTTAACGTTGATTTTATATGTTCAAGTCCCGGTATTTCTCTGAAAAGCACGGTGGATGATTTTTAAACTAAAAGTGAATTAACATTCAAAATTGCGTTGTACGCGCGTTTGCTCAAAAACAGATTTCAAAATTTCTTCGTCCGTTTCCCCAAATGTAACATTGCGCCGACTGACCGTGTCCTGCGCCACATGAAGCGCTTTTTGAAAACGATATTCTGCAAATCCTTCTGCATTTCCGCCCCAGGAAAACGAAGGCGTATGCTTCGCTTGAAAACCCGCCCCGAACACATTTACACTTACGCCAACAACAGAGCCCGTGTTGAACATCGTGGAAATCCCGGCCTTTGAATAATCGCCCATCATTAATCCACAAAACCTTAACCCTGTATCTGCCAGATCATTGGTCACATAACTATGCAGTTTCACATTGCTATGGTCATTCTTTAAATTCGAATTATTCGTGTTGGCACCCAGGTTACACCATTCACCCAACACAGAATTTCCCAAATAACCATCATGCCCCTTGTTACTATAACCAAATACAACACAGTTACTGACCTCGCCGCCCAGCTTGCTAAACGGCCCAACCGTTGTATTCGGCCGAATCTTCGTTCCCTGTGCCAGCACGCTGCCTTCTCCAATCGAAAACGGTCCCTGAACCATTGAACCTTCCTGGATCAAAGCATCTTTTCCAATGTAAATAGGCCCATTCTCAGCATTCAAAATGGAGGCTTTTACAACAGCTCCTTTCTCAATGAAAATATTCTCAGGTTTATAGCAATGTGTAAAGGGATCAGTTAATGGCTCTGAGGTTCTATTCTCCGTTATTTTTCTAAAATCGGTTTCAATCTGCTCACCATTGAAAGCAAAAATGTCCCAAACGTGTCGGATCAATGTAAATGAGCCAGCATAATGTTGCGGCTCGAAATGCGTAACGTTCATGCCAGGCGTCCACATCTCGCCGGTTCTGATGACGAGGATGTCATCACCAGAAACCAGTGCCGACTGCTCGGGCAGCTTTTTGATTTCTTCCACGAGAGCAGCATCCGGGCAAAGGCTGCCATTGATATATAGGTTATCAGAGGAACTTGTTGCCGGGAAGGCCGATGCTAAGTAATCCGCAGTCTGATAAGAAACAGCCGAATCCAGCCATAAACCCCATTTTTCAGAAATCTTATGAATGCCGCAGCGAATTCCTGAAACAGGCCTGGTGTATGTGAATGGTAAAAGTTGAACGCGGATCGTAGGATCGTCAAACAGGATAATGGTAGGCATAAGTGATGCTAGTATGTGGGGCCAAAGTTCGCCCATTTTTTTGGTTAGGCAAAAAAAGAAGCAGTCTCTTGTACATTTTACAAGAGACTGCTTCTTTTAATTTCGGTATGGAAAGCGCTGATTAAGCTTCTTTCTGTGCTCCGTAACGTTTTCTGAACTTGTCTACACGGCCAGCAGTATCTACAAGTACATTTTTACCTGTGTAGAAAGGGTGCGACTGAGAAGAAACCTCGACTTTATATACCGGATAAGACTTGCCATCTTCCCAAGTAATATTTTCGCTAGTTTCTATGGTAGAGCGCGTAATGAATTTAAAATCGCTTGATAGATCCCAGAAAACTACGTCTCTATAATTGGGATGAATATCTTTTTTCATTGGTATATGGTATTATGTGTTTCGATACAATTCTCAAAAAGGATTGCAAAAGTAAAAATTCTAATTTAGTAAACCAAGAAATGAACGCCTATCTTTTTGATAAAACTTTGATATACGCAACGGTAAGTGATTAAACTTCACTCAATTGCTGTTTCAACACTTCCACACCCTTACGTGCTTCTTTGTCAAAATCTGTATAAGTGAAACATTCTATGGACAATCCGCCTTTATAACCGATCTTTTTCAAGGCACTTAGATAGGCTCTGAAATCATCTCCTTTCACCCCGGGAGGCGTTCGGTTTTCCTTTTCGGCAATGTGGCAATGCACAATGTATTTACCAAATTTCACAATCTCATCCGGTGACTCGTCTTCCTTCAACATATGAAAAATGTCGCATAACAGCTTCACTCTGGGGCTTTTTACGGCATCAATGATTTCAACGCCTTCGGCTAAGCTGTTTATAAAATTCGTCTCGCCACGATTTAATGGCTCCACAGCAATGGTAACACCATATTTTTCAGCCAGCGGCGCCATTTTCCTGGTCAACTCAATGTGTTGTGCCTTTGCCTTTTCCCGATCAAACCCCTCCGGAATGATCCGCGAACCGCCGCTTCCAAAAACCACATATTGCGATTTACATTCTTTCGCGCGCTTCAAAACAAGGTCTGTCCTTTCGAGAATTGCCTCATGGTTCGCATCCGGCCCCAGCGTTTTCAGGCTTCCGGGCAATAAAATGACATAGGACTTAATGGGAAACTTCTCTTCATGAAGCTGTTGCAGATTTTTGGCATACTGCGCATCGCCGTCTTTTGGAATCAAAAAATTCCCAACCGACTCCTCTATATATGTACAACCCGATTCACGCAGATATTCAGCTTTATTATAAGGTGCAAAAACGCCAAGTTGCAAGGCATATCCAGGCCCGGTATTTTTAGCAAATACGATTTCTGGCACGGCAAGTCCGGCCGCAAGCCCCGTAACGATTCCCGTTGAGGTTTTTAGAAAATTCCGGCGTGATGGAGAATCAATTAGCTTAGTCATAATGTACTAGTTTTGATCAGTATGTAAATGAGTTTATATAGTGCTTAATATCATACGCAATTTTAAAAATTATCAAATGTTTGCTTGTTTAGAATTTATTTAAATAATATAATCGTTATAACAAGCTGATATTCAAATTTTTGTTCCCAAATTCTCCGTCATACTCTTAATTCTTCTCAGATAAAAGTTTGCAAATTTTAAACATTAAATTTTTGTAAATTTTTTTTCAGTTCCATTTTAATGTTGATAAACCGTAAATCGCTAGCATTTAGAATATTACAAATCATGCGATTTGGATTATCCCTATAAACCCAAAACTAGTCTGGTAATACTGGTTGCGAATGCGATTAATTTAATGTTATTTCAAGGACTGTTAAACTCCTCCAAAGAACGATTTCGACTGTAAGATACATCACTAACTTCCTTAAAAACAATCTATTAACATGTCAATGTATGTAATAAAACGCGACGGTCGCCGAGAATCGGTAAAGTTCGATAAGGTCACTGCGCGAATCGAGAAATTGAGCTATGGGCTTGATTCAAATTATATCCAACCCATAGAGGTGGCCAAAAAAGTTGTCTCCGGCATCTATGACGGCGTAACAACTGCGGAATTGGACAATTTGGCTGCTGAAACGGCCGCGTCCATGACCACCAAGCACCCGGATTATGCGATTTTAGCAGCCCGCGTTGCGATCTCAAATCTTCATAAAAATACATTGAAGTCGTTTTCAGCAACCATGAAACGCCTTTATACATATGTTGATGGCAAAACAGGTGAAAATGCTTCATTGATTGCCAAGGATGTTTATGAAGTAATCCGCCAAAATGCCTCGCTTCTGGATTCTACTATTATATATGACCGCGATTACGCCTATGATTATTTCGGTTACAAAACGCTTGAAAAGTCTTACCTATTAAAGGTTGACGGTAAAATCGTAGAAAGACCCCAACACATGCTGATGCGGGTTGCGATCGGGATCCACCAGGAAGATGTTCAGGCTGCGATTGAAACGTATCATTTGCTTTCGGAAAAATGGTTTACACACGCAACGCCAACATTGTTTAATGCCGGAACGCCGAAACCACAAATGTCGTCTTGCTTCCTGTTGACCATGAAGGAAGACAGCATTAACGGGATTTACGATACGCTTAAAAATTGCGCATTGATCTCGCAATCTGCCGGTGGCATCGGTTTGAGCATTCACGATGTGCGTGCGACAGGCACTTATATTAAAGGAACAAATGGTCAGTCTAACGGGATTGTGCCGATGCTTCGTGTCTTCAATGATACGGCAAGATATGTGGATCAGGGAGGTGGAAAGCGCAAAGGTTCTTTTGCTATATATATGGAACCTTGGCACTCAGACATTTTTGATTTCCTTGACTTAAAGAAAAATCACGGAAAAGAAGAGCAGCGTGCGAGAGATTTGTTCTATGCACTTTGGATTCCGGATCTTTTCATGAAACGCGTGGAAGCCAATGATACGTGGTCATTATTCTGTCCGCACGAATGTCCGGGACTTTCGGATACGCATAGCGAGGAATTCGTGAAGCTTTATGAGCGATATGAATTGGAAGGCAAAGCGCGTAAAACCATAAAGGCGCAAGATCTTTGGTTCGCCATCATGGAATCGCAGATTGAGACCGGCACTCCTTACATGTTATATAAGGACCACGCGAACAGCAAATCAAACCAGAAAAACCTGGGAACGATTAAGTCTTCAAACCTTTGCACCGAAATCATTGAATACACAGCGCCGGACGAAGTGGCGGTTTGTAACCTCGCTTCAATCGCATTGCCAAAATTCATCGAGCAAGGCCCTGACGGCTTCATGCGTTTTGATCATCAGAAATTGTACGAGATCACAAAAGTGATCACACGCAACCTGAATAAGATCATTGACCTGAATTACTATCCCGTTCCGGAAGCAGAAAAAAGCAATAAAAGACACCGCCCAATCGGGATTGGTGTACAAGGATTGGCGGATGCATTCTGCATGATGCGCATGCCGTTTGATTCTGACGAGGCGCGTCAGTTGAATAAGGACATTTTCGAAACCATCTATTATGGTGCTATGGAATCTTCCATGGAGCTGGCCGAAAAGCTGGGGCCATACGAAACTTGGGCAGGAAGTCCGGTTTCGCAAGGGATTTTCCAATTCGATATGTGGAATGTAACGCCGGATAGCAATCGCTGGGATTGGGAGAAATTGAGAAAGGGTGTCATTCAACATGGTGTTCGTAACTCGTTGCTCCTGGCGCCAATGCCGACTGCTTCTACAAGCCAGATTTTGGGTAATAATGAATGTTTCGAACCATTCACTTCTAATATATATGTAAGAAGGGTTTTATCGGGAGAATTTGTGGTGGTGAATAAATATCTGTTGAAAGACCTTGTAAGGCTAGGACTTTGGAATGAGGAAATGAAAAACAACCTCGTTCGTGCAAGCGGATCTGTTCAGGCTATTCCAAACATTCCGCAGAACATTAAAGAACTATATAAAACAGCGTGGGAGATTAAGCAGCGTAGCTTGCTCGATATGTCTGCCGATCGTGGTGCATTCATTTGTCAGTCTCAGTCTCTGAATATTTTCATGGAAGAAGCGAATTTTGGCAAACTAACCTCCATGCACTTCTACGCCTGGAAGAAAGGACTAAAAACGGGAATGTATTATCTCCGCACCCGCGCAGCTTCCGATCCGGTTCAATTCACCTTAAGCAAGCAAGCAGAGCCGCAAATCGAGCCTGCGACAGTTGTGGTTGCCGAGAAGGAGTTGAATTACGTTCAATACGCAGAAGATCACGCGAAGCCTATTGTTCCAAGAGACAACAAGGCGGATATGCAATGCTCATTAGACGATCCCGAAAGCTGCGAAGCTTGCGGTTCGTAATTAGGATAAATGTGTTGAAGGACGGGCTCTTGCTTTTTAGCAAGGGCCCGTTTTGTTTTGTGGTACTAAAAAAGGAATTTGTATAAACTGTAAAAATGGCGTTCTGGCCGGATGGGCGGCATATAATCGGGCATGAAAAAAAGTTTAAAATTATTTTCCGCTAAATAAATATGATTATCAGACGGTTAGGAAAAACTTTCAAAAAAGTTGATAAATATTTCTGTCTAGTGCTTGCTTATAAAAAATAAAGCCTGCACTTTTGCACTCCCAATCGGGAACAACGGTTTAGCAGACGGCTAGACAACGAGTTCTGAAAGATTCAGAGCAACGTTCTTTGACATGATGAAGAGAGCAAAAAGATAGTTCGTTTAAGAAGATTCGGTCCTCTTAGCGATAAGAGAGATCACAACAAAATTTACAATGGAGAGTTTGATCCTGGCTCAGGATGAACGCTAGCGGCAGGCTTAATACATGCAAGGCGAGGGGGCAGCAATGTCACCGTCGTACGGGTGCGTAACGCGTATGCAACCT
>NZ_JAKFFT010000007.1 GCF_021502655.1 Dyadobacter sp. CY347 | reverse complement strand
GGAGTCGAAGGCGCGTTACCCAGGAGTAGCGCGCCTTCGACTCCGCTCAGGCTGACAGGTGGATGTTAGTCTTTATATTACCCCCAACTCCTTCCCTACCTTGGTAAACGCCTCTACGGCTTTCACCAAATGCTCCTGCTCATGCCCAGCAGAAATCTGAACACGTATGCGGGCCTTGCCCTGTGGCACGACGGGATAGAAAAACCCGATTACATAAATGCCTTCTTCCAATAATTTCGAAGCAAATTCCTGTGCGAGTTTTGCATCATAAAGCATGATCGGCACGATGGGGTGCTCGCCTGGTAAGATATCAAAGCCTGCCTCATTCATCGCTTTGCGGAAATAAGCTGTGTTTTTTTCCAGCTTGTCTCGCAATGCTGTGGATGAAGAAAGCAGATCCAGCACTTTAATGGATGCGCCAACGATGGAAGGCGCTAGTGTGTTGGAGAAAAGATAAGGTCTTGAACGCTGGCGAAGGATTTCAACAATTTCCTTTTTAGCAGCCGTAAAACCGCCCGATGCACCGCCCAATGCCTTTCCGTAAGTGCCTGTGATAATGTCTATCCGGCCCATTACATTGCGGAATTCATGTGAGCCGCGGCCGGTTTTACCCATGAAGCCCGATGCGTGACACTCGTCGATCATGACCATGGCGTTGTTTGTCTCAGCCAGGTCGCAGATCTTGTCGAGCTGTGCGATGGTTCCGTCCATGGAGAACACGCCGTCCGTTACGATCAGGATGCGGCGGCTTCCGGCTGCGTCTTTTAATTGTTGTTCCAAATCGGCCATGTCATTGTGCTTGTAGCGAAAACGTTTCGCTTTACACAACCTGATGCCGTCTATTAAGGAAGCATGATTCAGTTCGTCAGAGATAATGGCGTCCTTTTCATTGAGTAACGGTTCAAAAACGCCACCGTTCGCGTCAAATGCTGCTGCGTAGAGAATGCAGTCTTCCATGCCTAGAAAAGCTGCGGTTTTGCTTTCCAGTTCCTTGTGAATGTCCTGTGTTCCGCAAATAAAACGAACCGAAGACATACCGAATCCGTGTGTGTTAATGGCTTCTATCCCGGCTTTAATCACCTCAGGGTGAGACGAAAGTCCCAGGTAATTGTTAGCGCAAAAGTTAAGCACATCCTTTCCGTCGGTTGCGATCTGAGCGGCCTGTGGGGTGGTGATGACCCTTTCTTTTTTATATAAACCGGCCTCCTTAATGGCTTCCAGTTCCTGATGCAGTTCTTCCTGAATGCTAGCGTTCATAAATCTGATTTTTTAATGTTGATATGTAATCGCCTTTCAGCTTTTAACGGATTGATATTTCTTTTTCAGTTCAGAAATCATTTCATCCGTCATTTTATCCAAATTATAAGCCGGACGCCATCCCCAGTCTTTTCTGGCTTGCGAATCGTCAATTTGTGCAGGCCATGACTCGGCGATTTTCTGGCGGAAATCGGGCTTGTAGGAGATCTTGAAATCGGGAATTACCTTAATAATGCTTGCGGCAACTTCTTCGGGAGAAAAGCTGATCCCAGCAAGATTATAACTCGTTCGTACCGAAATTTTATCCTTAGGCGCTTCCATTAACCGCACCGTTGCGTCCATTGCATCACTAATGTAAATCATCGGAAGCGTTGTTTTGGCTTCCAGAAAACATTCAAATGCTTCGCCCTGCACGGCCTTATGATAAATATCAACCGCATAATCCGTCGTTCCGCCGCCGGGCATTGACTGATAACCAATGATTCCCGGATATCTCAGCGACCGGATATCCATTCCATATCGCTGAAAATAATAATTCGACCAGTTCTCGCCAGCCGCTTTACTGATCCCGTAAACCGTTGCCGGATCCAGATAGGACCATTGCTCTGCCTTTGTATCCACATTATCGCCAAAAACCGCAATGGAACTTGGGTAAAAAACCTTTGCAACATTATTTTCCCGGGCGGCTTCCAGCACATTAAAATACGTTTGCATATTGATATGCCACGTTTTTAATGGTTCCTGCTCCCCTTTCGCGGACAAGATTGCGGCCAGGTGATAAATCTGGGTAACCTTGTATTTTTTTACCAATGCAGCCAAAGCATTGCCATCGGTTGCATCCAGTTTTTCAAAAAGCCCAATTGCGCGATCCGGTTGCCTGATGTCCGACGCAACTACTTTTTCAACTCCATAAATCTCTCTTAAATATTCTACCAGCACCGAACCGATCTGTCCGTTCGCACCGATCACTAATATGCATTCTGATTTCATGACAAGGCAATTTTGATAAAGCTTTAATCACTTGCAATTTCCCCAATTCGAATAATAACTTCAATGTTTAGCCCAATTCACAGGAAATGTTCCTGCACTATTAAAGATTTAAAGAATATATTACTTTTAAACTTCACTTACCTTTTGGCTCACAGTAAATATTCTTGCACTATGGAACAGTTGGACAAAATTGATACCAAGATCCTGCGCATCTTACAAAAAGATGCGAAAAAAACGACCAAAGAAATTGCTACAATGCTAAATCTGACGGTTTCGCCGATCTATGAAAGGATACGAAGACTGGAAAGTTTGGGGTATATCAAACATTACGTGGCGATCCTGGACAAAAAGCTGATCAATAGGCAGGTCACCACCATTTGCCAGGTTTCAATGCGTTACCACAATGAGGCATTCATCGAAAAATTTGAACAGGAAATACAGAATTTGCAGGAAGTCCAGGAATGCTATCATATGGCCGGACAGGTTGATTTTTTACTAAAAATCAATGTCGCCAGTCTCGATGATTATCATGACTTCGTGAAATACAAACTTTCCAAAATCGACAACATTGGCGTGCTTAACAGCACATTTGTACTCAAAGAAATCAAGCATACATCAGAATTTTATATCTGATCAAAGGCTGCTCTTGCCCACGCTGAATGACAGCGTTTTACTTCCCGAAACGCCGGATGGCGTAATTCCCTGGATTACAACCTGATAATTGCCAGTTTGATCGGAAGTATAGAAATCAAGCTTTGCCTTGCCGGAAGCGTCGGTGGTAATGTTGGGCGCCCAATGCAAGAGGTTCCTGAAATCCGGGACGCGGCTGTCTGCATTGCCTTTGTCGTATCGGGGCGAGTAAAATTCGCGTTGCACCTGCACGCCTTCATAAGGCATAACAGTCACTTTCGGATCGAGCTCAAAGCCGGCCAGATCATTGCGATAGGTTGAAAAGCTGGCGATCCCGGTAAAAGTCATCGGCCCAAGGAAATAACGAGAATTCAAGACTTCGATCTTTTTAATCTTCAAAGGATCAATTTCCATGATCTTATCTGTGTCGAAAATGGGAATGCCGTCCAGTAACACGAGCGGGTCGGTGGTGTAAAATGTATTCGGAAGCAGCTTGTCCACCATCCGGAAATGGAATTCTTTTTGACGTTTTCTGACAAGCACCCCGCGGACATATTCCCGCAAAACCTCTTCCATAGTAGGAAAACGGGTAAAATCGTCTAGAAAATATTTTTCATCCGGCACACCGAAAAACGCGACCGAATCTGCTAATGTTGCTTTTTGCTCAACTACAACCGGCGGCAGAAAGACATTGGCGGTCTGCATGTTAATGGCGCGGTTCAGCAATTGATTTTCCCAGGTTTTGCTAAAAATGAATGGTGCGAGTGGTCTGGCTGCGAATTGTTTGAAAAATGGACTGGCAATCTCGATCCGATAGGTAGAATCCATGTCCAGGTTGGTCTGTAAAGTAATTTCTTTTGGCCCTGCAAATTTTCTTACCTCATACATTACATTGCCTTTCTGATCACTTTGAGCAACATATAGCCGCGCCGGAACGTCAAGCGCGGCTAGATAAGTATCAATGCCTTTGCCCGGTGTGCTGTCAATTTTGCTGATAACCCTGCCCTGTATCAAATGTCCGTCAAACTCAGGAAGGAATTCGAATGGAGCAGCCTGGCTTACAAACACATTTTCCCACTTGAACCTGCGCCAGCCGTGCGTGAGCATTAAGTTATCCAGCTGCCGGTCTGTGTCCGCATTGCTATTTGACAAATAATATTCAGGAGATTCCACGCTGCCTTTTAAGTCGGACGAAAGCCATAAGTGGCTCGTAATGTCGGATTGGGGCTGGGTAACGATAGAATCCGTCAGGTAAATCGCAACAGAGACATTGGCCATTTCTCCCGAACCGACTGCTGCGGAAATGTCCATATTTGCTTTTTCTCTTGTTACAAAAGCATTCTTAATCGTTGCCTCAATGGCAAGTTGCTTCGCCGGCCTTTTGAAATACAACCTTTCACAAAGTGGTTTCAGTTTTTCATTGAAGATCGTAATGTGGGAAATCCCTTCTCCAAGTTTTGACTTGTCCACAACGAAAACCGCCCTGTTATTTTTAAGATATTTTCTGTCTGCTGATGGGTTTAGTTGCCGCGTATGGCTCATAAGATAAACCGGCACAGGTTCATCGCTCGTTACATTCGAAGTTACAGTGACTTTCAGCAGTTTACTGGTAGAATCTTTCAACTGCATGACATAACCCTTTTCTTCCGTTTTGGGCAACGGAAACGTGAACTGCTGTCCCTTACCATCTTTTATGACAGCCTTGTAACTCGCCCCGGGTTCGGGTTTGAATGTAAAAAAGCCGATTCCGTTTTTCTCAGGCTGAAATTTCGTAATGCTTTCATTCTGGCTGTTGACAATGTCGCCTGTGAAGCTGATACCAGTGCCTTCTTTGCCAATGGCCCTGAATGCCACTTTACTTTCAATTCCCTGAACTAAATATCCACCTTCGGGAAAAAACTGCACGTCATATTTTTCGGCTTCTTTGGCCAACCTGTCCGGATCGAAGCGCACAAATGGGTTGACGATGGAGATCGAAGATTCGAAGAAATATTCAGGACCGAAATTCTTCATCCAGTTGGTATAGCACCGCACTTTATATTGTCCGCTGGCAATCGTGGATGGGATCAGCACAGAACCATTCCCTTTGCCTTCTGCTATTGAAAATTTCGTTTGGATCAATGCATTGTTTTCAGTATCAAGCACTTCCAGATAAGCCACTTTGCTAACATCCAAGAATTGATGCGAGGCTGCATTCAGATTATATGCCTTAAACCATATCGTCTCCCCGATGAGATACAATGGGCGATCCAGGTGCACATACATTTTTTCCTGCAATGCCTTTTCGGCATATAAGCCAAACCTATACTGGATCGACTTGACCATAGCGTCGTCCTGCGCCTTTGCGGATAAAGCGGCACAGAGCAACATACAGCAGTAGAATAAAATCCGTTTCATAAAATTATATGATCATTAAAATATCATTTCCAAAAAGATGGCCTTGTGGTTGTTCCGCCTTGTGACCTGCAATCGGCACAATCTTCGGAAGAACTCAAAATAAAAGTGCTTCCGCCTGCATCTATATATGAATTCAACAGCACACCGTAGGATTTGTAGGCATCGTCTGGCGTGAGCGTATCGGGCGCAAGACACATCGGTGAACGACCCAATGCAGGCGTCATGAAAATGCGCTGTTTCTGTTCTGTAACCGCGCTGAAATAACCAAAAACCAGCTCCTTGGGATCTCCTGTATTCTTAATGTTACCCGTAACCTGCGAAGGCTGTGGGTCAAACAGACTTCCGGTTCCCTGCGTAGTTTTTGAAAGATCTGTCCAATATTCAAATGCTTCCCGTGACAATGCATACTGCCTGACCAGAATGCTGTATTTAATAAAGAGCTTATTTGTAGAGATGTCAATGATATTGATCGGCAGATCTTTGATTATATCCTGATTCAGCTTGATTGTAGAGCCCAGCTTAATGTCCCTGGATTCCAGTGTGTTCCAGCATGTACTAATGTCATCCCGCCGGGGAACAATTTGGCCTGCCTCCGTATCACGCACCAAACCAGAAAAATAGGCGCTCTTATATTCAAAAGTCTCTTCAAATTTCCATCGGTAAAACCGCGTGTTGTTTGCAGGATCGTGTGTGTTTACGTAAATGATCATTGCATTTCTTCTCAGATCCAGCTTGTACGTCAAACTGTCAATAGGAGGTGTTTGCGTCACAACCACATAATCGGACAAATATTCTCTGCCATTGGACCGGCGAATGTGCAGGCGATATTTGGTGGTCATATTGAAATTTACGGGTGGCAAAAGATAAACACCCTGCCCTTTTTCCTCAAAATCATATTTTTCACCCGTTTCCGCTTCCGCTGAAATTCGCGCGCCTCCTTCTATTACGGGACGTGTGTCGTCATTTGTATTTTGCGTGTTCCGCAATGTGATCCTGCTCGTATCACTTCCCACATTCAGAAATCCGTCCACCACCAGAAAGCTCTCTGTGTTGTTAACTTCCGGCGGAGAAAACGGCTCTATACAGCCATATATAATCAGGATCAGTGCGAGGAAAACCATCGCCTGATAACCCCAGTGCATTTTTTTAACTAAAAACGATTTCCGTGCGACCATTTTAAAATCTGAAATTATAAGTGATGGTCGGGATAGGTTGTCCAAAAATCGAAAGCTGGTATCCGCTTACTTTGCCGCCAACAGTCTGGAAATAAACGGAAGTTGGGTTTTTACGACCCAGCACATTATAGACGGCCAGCGTCCACGAGCTATGCGCCAGCTTTTTAATCCTGTGGTTGCCTTCCAGGTTCAGGGAGACGTCTGTACGGTAGTAATCCGGGATCCTGAACTGGTTTCTATCCGCATAGTAAACGCGCTGCGAGCCATCGATCAGATATTTCCCGATCGGCGGCGTGTACGGCCTTCCGGTGCTGTATGTGAAATTGAAAGAAAAGCTCACCCGGTGCGAAAACCTGTAATTGGAGATCAGTGTAAAATCGTGTGGCTTATCATAGTTACTTGGGTAAAAATTGCCATCATTAGGCGCATCCGGCGACTCACGGTCAATGGCACGCAGCAATGTACGGGCATAAGTGTAACCCACCCAGCCGTTTAGCTTACCCGTCATTTTCTTGATCATAAACTCAACCCCGTATGCTTTGGCTTTCGTGTTCAGCACGGCAGCTTCAATGTTGTGGTTCATGATCAGGGAGTCACCGCCTTTGTAATCCAGGAAGTTTTGAATGTTTTTGTAATAACCTTCCAACGAAACTTCAACCTTATTTCCCCTGAAATTCCGGTATAGCCCAACAGAGATCTGATCACCGATTTGCGGCTTCACATAATTATCGCTGAGTTTCCAGATATCCGTCGGCGAAACCGTCATCGTGTTGGTTAGCAAGTGGATATACTGGCGCAATGTGTTGTAACTCACTTTTAGCGAAAGATTATCGAAAACGCTGTAACGCACCGACGCACGATATTCAGGTCCACCATAGGATTTGATTTTCTTGCCTGCGCCATATTCCTTTACACCATTTTGATAAATGTATTCAATCGGAAGTCCTGGCACATAAGTGTTTACATTCCTTGGCCCTAAATATTGGTAAAATGAATAACGGAGCCCCGCGGTAATCGAAAGTCTTGGGCTAACCTCAAATTTATCCTCAACATAAATGGCGCTTTCTGTGCCCTGCTCAGGTTCCAGCACATCCGGAACGATCAGGGATTCAGTCCCTTTCGGCTGGAATGATCCGGGGTGCAGTTTGTAATAAATTGCGCTCAAACCAAAATCCAACGTATGCTTTGGATGCAGGACATAGCTCAGATCGGCCTTGAAATTGGATTGGTTAATGTCAAATTTGAGATCAAAAGAATTGAGTGGCAAGCCCGCGGCGCCCATGGCATACTGATATTTGGTGTGTGCAGCCGTGAAAACGCTGTATAACCTGTTGTTAAATGTGTGTTTCCATTTTAAAGATGCCAGCTGGTTCTGGTAGGTGTAAAGTGTGTCGCCATACAGCCTGAACCGGTCGTCGCTAATGTATCCGGTCAGAAACAAGCTGTTTTTTTCATTGATCTCATGGCTGATATGCAGGTTTACATCATAAAACGAGGCCGAACTTTTGTTATAATTTTCATTATCCAATCTCTTGATCAGCCAGCTCGAATAAGTGGAGCGGCCTCCCAGCAGAAAGGACGTTTTGTCTTTAACCAATGGCCCTTCTAATGTCAAACGGCCTGTTACCAACCCGATTCCACCCGATGCAACAAACTTTTTCTTATTCCCATCGCGGCTGCTAATGTCCAAAACCGACGCCAGCCTGCCGCCGAACTTGGCCGGGATCGTGCTTTTGTAAAGTTCCACATCCTTTAAAACATCCGGGTTGAATGCTGAAAAGAACCCGAAAAGGTGTGACGGATTGTAAATGACGGCATCATTATATTGGATCAAATTCTGGTCCGTTGAACCGCCGCGCACGTTTAACCCTGTACTGTTTTCACCCACCGACTTGATCCCCGGCAATGTCAGCACCGTACGCAGCAAATCCGTTTCACCGAACACGGTAGGCACTTGTTTCAGGTTTTTAATGGTCAGCTTAACCGTTCCCATTTGGGTTCCTACCACGTTTTTGTCCATCCCGGCCTTTACCGAAACTTCTTTCAATGCGATCACGCTTTCACGCATTTCCACATCCAGTTTTCCATCGGAATAAAGCATTACCTGGCGTTGGGTTTCGCGCATTCCTGTGCTCTTAATGTGCACAAATTGTTTTCCACGCGGGATAGTAAGCGCGTACAAGCCCAGCGCATCCGTAGTAACCCCAATGGATGGTGATGTAATGAACACAGCGGCGCCGATCACCGGCTCGCCGGTCACAGCATTCCGCACATAGCCGGTTATGGTTGAGTTTCCGGGAGTTATGCGGTGTTTTTTGATGCCTATCTCGTGTAATTTACTTTCAGCGGTGGAGAGCAGCCGTTCTTTGGCATCGTTTTCCGGACCGGCGTAGGCGACAGTTCCATTGTCCCCGGCAAGATCGGGCTCAAAAAGTCCGGGCGTGAGCTGCGTAATGATCCGCTGGCCCTGGGTAATGTAAATGCGTTTTTGCGCATCAATGGCATATTCAAATTCCGAGCCCTTAAAAACCTGATCGAGCACATCCCGGATCGTAAGATCTTTGACATTAAGATCCAGCGTGAGGCTGTCGAACTTGGAGGCGTCATAATAGAAATAGTAACCTGTCTGGCTTTCGACTTGCTTTACGAAATCATTAAATCGCGCAGAATCGAGGCGCATTGTGATTGTCTTTTCCGGTGCCGACTGAGCGTAAGCATCTTTGGAAAACAACCCAACACTGAATAAGATAAATAAGGGTAAAAGTATTTTCATTGTTTGGCTAATTTGTCGTAAGTGTCGACAATGGTGACGATGGCAACTTCCCGGTTTTTCCTGAACTTGATTTTCTGGTCTTTCAGCACTTTACGCAATTCCTTTTTGTATTCAGGGAATAAATTCAGCGTTGATTTTTTGGAACTGACGTTATAATAGCGGTCGCCTTTCCTGATATAGAAGTTATTTTTCTGAGGATATAATGCGATAACTGACTTATCCACAATCTTTTCCTGTCGCTGTTTTGACCTGCGGACGATTGTGCGGGATTTACCTTCATACAAAACGTCATAAAAGCCGGTGCGCATCTGCTCATTAATGTCCTTACCCGCTTCGTAACGTACGAAAGTGTGGTTGTCTACTTTAAAATAATCAACCTTTTCGGACTGCAACAGGATGTGATCGCCATTGAAATGCTTGATAATGAGCTCGTCTTTGAATATATCATAAACCATCGGAATGCTGTCGAAGCGCTGGCCGTCGTACATGATCACGCCATTATGCCATTTCCTGAACTCAAAAAACTGGTGTTCTTCCGACCGGTTGTCATAAACGTAATATTGCCGGCCATTGTAGAGGTTTTGCGATTGGCTGGTGGCTTCCTTGTACATCGCTATCGGATATGCGGTTTCTTTGGCCTCCGTTACAGTTGCCTCCGTTACAGCAATGTTTTGCCCAAAAGACTGGAATGCGAGACTAAAAAGAAGAAAAACAGTAAAAGTACAAATACGCATGTAGGGCCGGTTTGTTATTCTTGATTACGAAGGACAGCTAACAAATTGTTACAGTGAGGTATGCTTAAAAGGATGTGAACATAAGTTACATACTACATTCCAAATTTATTCAAATTAATTAGATTTCAATGTTATACATAACAAGTTTTAAATATAAATATTCCTGGCAAATTTATCCGTTCTTATGGAATCCCCTAACTTTGGAAACAGTTTACATCCACACTTTTAGCTTACACATAAAATCGCTTTATGAAAATTTTAATTACCGGAGGAGCCGGTTTCGTAGGTTCCGCATTAGCCATATCCCTGAAAGTAAATTATCCTGATTATCAGGTTTATGCATTGGATAACCTCAAACGCAGAGGTTCCGAGCTGAATTTGAGCAGGCTGAAAGCGCAGGGCATTGAATTCGTCCACGGCGACATCAGGAATAAAGAAGATTTTGACTCTGTTCCGGCAGTTGATGTGGTGATCGAAGCCTCGGCAGAACCATCCGTTTTGGCTGGTCTGGACGGCACGCCAGATTATCTGATCAATACAAACCTTGTTGGGACCATTAATTGCCTTAATTATGCATTAAAGCACAAAGCTGGCTTTATTTTCCTTTCCACGAGCCGGGTTTATCCGATCAAAACCATTGAAACATTAAACTTCGTTGAAGAGGAAACGCGTTTTGCATTGTCGGACGAGCAGCCTGTTGCAGGTGTTTCTTCCAAAGGGATTGCGGAAGATTTCCCGCTGAATGGTGCGCGCTCGTTATACGGAACGACCAAACTGGCTTCTGAGCTCATTATCCAGGAATACAACGAGTTTTACAATCTCAAAACAGTGATTAACCGCTGCGGCGTGATCACAGGTGCGTGGCAAATGGGTAAGGTGGACCAGGGCGTCATGGTGCTTTGGATTGCAAAACATTATTTTGAACAACAACTGGGTTACTTCGGCTACGGCGGAACAGGCAAGCAAATCCGCGATATGCTGCACGTGGCAGACCTTTACCGCCTGATCGACTGGCAGTTGCATAACCTTGATAAAGTAAATGGCGAAATCCTGAATGCAGGAGGCGGCTTGGAAAGCAGCGCATCCTTGCAAGAATTAACGAAAGTATGCCAGGAGGTTACCGGCAAAACGATCCCTATCAAAGTAGTTCCGGAAAACCGCACCGCCGACATCAGACTCTACGTAACGGACAACACAAAAGTAACTGCCCTCACAGGCTGGAAACCCGAAATCGGAATCCGTCAGATCGTAGAGGACATTGCAGCATGGCTGGCTGAAAATGAGAAAGATTTAGCGCCAATATTGAAATAATGAAAATCATCGAATGTCCGCGTGATGCCTGGCAGGGTGTTCATCGCTTTATTCCTACTGAAAAAAAGGCGCATTACATCAATCAGCTGCTGCGGATTGGGTTTGATACCATTGACTTTGGGAGTTTCGTTTCTCCCAAAGCCATGCCACAAGTGAGCGATACGGCTGAACTAATAAGCCAGTTGGATACAGCCGGCTCCTCGACCAGGCTGCTTGCTATCGTTGCTAACGAGCGTGGCGCAATGGATGCATGCCGGTTTCCTCAGATTACCGACATTGGTTATCCTTTTTCTATTTCCGAAACTTTTCAGATCCGTAATGCTAATTCAACCATTAGCGAATCACTGGAAAGAGTAAAGCGCATTGCCGCTTTGGCTGAGGATAATGGCAAAACGCTCGTTATTTATATTTCAATGGGTTTTGGAAATCCATATGGAGACGCCTGGAATGCTGAAATTGTGTTTGAGAACATTGAAAAAGTGGCTCAATTGGGCATACGCACATTTTCTCTGGCGGATACTGTGGGCGTTGCGCGGGAAGATGACATTCGGAATGTATTTTCTCAATTGCTAGCACTCCGGCCAGACCTGGAATTTGGGGCGCATTTTCATACGACCCCCAATCAATGGGAGGAAAAAGTTTCAGCTGCATATGAAGCCGGATGTCGCCGTTTTGACGGTGCAATGCTGGGTTACGGCGGCTGTCCTATGGCGCAGGACGAGCTGGTAGGAAATATGCCGACGGAGAATCTGGTGGAATTTGCAAAACAAAAAAAGGAACTGCTCAATCTGGATTTGCAGGCTTTGCAAAACGCTCGTGAGCAGTTCCTTCAATTGATATAAATGCTTATTGACCTGAGAATTTGCGCTTGACAATCGCTAATAGCGCTGTAACCGCTTCTCCATTCACATCCCAGGCATATTTGGACGCGTAACGATGCCAGATCAGGTTTTGCGCTTCTTCAAAACTTTTCACCATGTCCAGCTCATAAACGGCTTTGTCGAAATGTTCGCTGTTTTTGTCAAAAAGCTGATTAACAAACATAAAGCGCTGCCCCAAAGGAATAGAACCCGCAATGCTTTCAACTTTCACAGGAACGCTTCCGTAGGATTTGTCGTCGTCATGCTTCGGAAGCTCAACTTTGTAACGGTTATTAAGGCTATCTTTTTCAGTGGAATTCGTTTTCGCAATAATTTCACCGATCACTGCCGAAGCTGGTTCTGCGCGTGGCGGTGCAGGCTTAGCAGGCGCTTCCAGCTCATTGAATGCTGAATCGAAAAACGATTTAGACTCATTTCTTCCGCTGGGTGATGTATTCCTTCCACTTTCGGAAATGCGCAGATCCGTCAAATTGAGTGGGAACACATCTGAGAATTGTAGCAAATAAGTCTCCGTATCGTCGATCAGGTCCGGATTGCCTTTTAATTCATACAACCAGCTAACAGCCTGCGTCTGATAGACCGAATCCGAGCCGCTGTCTGTAAGGCGGGCTAACATTGCCTCTGCCAGTCCGCGGTGAATGTGGGTATATTTCACCAGCTGCTCCGCCTTTTCAAGCGTAAATTCAGCATCCTGCTTTTCCCTGATTTTATCTTCAAAATAACCTTCGGGCGCAAGTAATAACCTGAGTGCATCTTTAACAGAGTCTGACAATATCGGTTCGAGATCGGCGCGTTTAACAGCAATGTGTTGCGAAGCGGTGTTCATAAAATCTTCCAGCGCCCTTTTTACCTCTTCATTCGTAAAATCAAAATAAGGGCTGCGAAACTGCTGTGCATTACTTCTCCAGGCGTCAAATAACCTGTTCAAAATTCCAAGGTTTACTTGTCTTACGGGCGTGAGTTTTAGTAATCCGGCTCCTGAGATCGTATCCTGGTCCCGGTACATCTCATTTAAGATCGTTGTGGTGAACCTGGCAGCGTATTGGTTGAGTGCAATTGAATTCAAATTATCCGGCATAACGAATAAGAGCTTTTGATAACGTCGTGTTTAAAAAAAATGTGCTTGATTTGTAAAGATAAAGAAATTTGCCTGTTCGGCAGCCCAGTATCCCGTCAAACATGTTCATAGAACCGTCGCATAGGAAAGAAAACGAGAGTCCGAGAACGGGCTGGATCGAAGTGATCTGCGGATCCATGTTTTCCGGCAAAACCGAGGAGCTGATCCGCAGACTGAACCGCGCGAAAATAGCCCGGCAACGGATTCAGATTTTCAAGCCTGCGTTGGATAAACGCTATCACGATGAGAACATTGTTTCACATAATGACAATTCGATCCGCTCTATTCCTGTTCAAACGTCGGTTGAAATCCTGGACCTGGCCGAAAACTGTGAGGTCGTAGGGCTCGATGAAGCGCAGTTTTTTGATGAGAAAATTGTGGAAGTGTGCACCTTGCTGGCGGATTCGGGCAAGCGGGTGATTGTAGCGGGCCTAGATATGGATTATATGGGAAAACCATTTGGCTGCATGCCGCAGCTGATGGCCATAGCGGAATTTGTGACCAAAGTGCACGCCATTTGCATGGTTTGCGGTGAAGTGGCGTCCCATTCTTATCGCCTTTCGCCGTCTAATGAACGCGTGTTGTTAGGCGAAACCGATCTTTACGAAGCACGATGCCGCCGCTGCTTCAATTTGGGAGAACAAGTATGAAAACCAGGAAATGGCTTGTCGCGTCCGTTGCGCTCAATGCATTGCTGGTCATTTCAATTTGCGTTTTCTCATACATTTATCGGGACAAGATCATGCAAAGATTCGTAGCCATGAAGGGTAATCCAACCATTGTCATGTATGGCAATTCAATCACAGCGCAGGGAAAATGGACCGCATTGCTTAACCGGACGGATGTCATGAACAACGGACTGCCCGGCATGAGCACTTATCATTTCCTGCAATTGCTTCCTACACATGTTATTAACCTGCATCCGAAGATATGTTTTGTAAAAGGAGGAATTAATGACATTACAGTCGGCGTTTCGCAGGAGCGAATGCAGGGTTATTATAAGGCTATTCTTGACAAAATAATAGAAAGCAAAATCATTCCTGTGGTCACGCTGACAGTCTATGAGCAAAATGATCCTGTTAGCAAAAAGGAAGTAGATACATTAAACGACTTCCTGATTAAATATTGCCAGGAAAATCAAGTCGATTACATTGACCTTAATCCATTTATTTCAGATTCAACGGGTTTGAAAGCTGAGTATGCTGTTGATAAAACACATTTGAACGAGAAGGCTTATGAGATCTGGGCGCGGGAGATCAGGAAAGTTTTGAAGGCGAAGGGAATTTGATCCCACATTATAAAACACAAACGGCCGCTTCTTTCGAAACGGCCGTTTGTGTTATGCTATATTAATGCTAAACATTCACCTGGTTCATCACCTCAGTTTGCTTGCGGATTGATTCCATATGAACAAGTTTGAAAAGCTCGTCTACAAGGTTTGGATACAAATTCATGCTTTTGCCCCATCCTGCGCGTGTTTCCAAAACTTCACGGAAACGGTCAACCTGGTAAGCGGCAACGTTGTTATCGCGTTTGTATTCTGCCAATTTCTCAACCAAAGCCATGCGGTTTGCCAATGTTTCAAGCATTTCGCGGTCCAGGTTGTCAATTTTGCTACGGATAATTTCCAGTTGAGATTGGTAATCGCTGCCGTAAGACTCTTTACGAACATGCAGATCGTGCAACATTTGACCAAGGGCAGCTGGCGTCAACTGCTGAGCAGCATCAGACCAAGCTTTGTCCGGCTCGCGGTGTGATTCGATGATCAAACCTTCGTAGTTCAAATCGAGTGCACGTTGTGCCAATTCATATAAGTAAGCACGCTTTCCGGCCATGTGGCTTGGATCACCGATAACAGGCAACTCAGGGAAAAGTGTTTTCAACTCGATTGCAATGTTCCACATCGGGGAATTACGGAACTTCGTCTCCTGCGCATTGGAAAAACCACGGTGGATAGCACCCAATTTCCTCACGCCAGCCTGGTTCAAACGCTCCAAAGCACCGATCCACAATTGCAGATCCGGGTTTACAGGGTTTTTTACCAAAACAGGAACATCAATGCCTTTCAATGCATCCGCCAGTTCCTGAACATTGAAAGGGTTCACGGTTGTACGCGCGCCAATCCAAAGAATATCCACTCCGTATTTCAATGCTAATTCAATGTGCTGAGGGTTTGCAACTTCAACAGCAACAGGCATTCCGGTTTGTTTCTTTACTTCCTGTAACCAGGGTAAAGCAGCTTCTCCCATGCCTTCAAAACTTCCTGGACGAGTCCTCGGTTTCCAAATTCCCGCACGGATTACGTGCGCAAATCCTTCCTCTTTGATCTGGATTGCGGTTTCTAACATTTGTTCCTCGGTCTCTGCGCTGCAAGGTCCGGCGATTACCAAAGGCTTACCTTCGGTATTGATCCAACTGCTTAACGGAAGGATATCTAAAGAAGCATTCATATTCAAAAACTTGTCCTTAATAAAAAATGATAATTGTAATATTTTGATCCGGTGTTATGCGTATTTCTGGGATTGACGTACATTTGATATAGTAAAAGTCAATCAACTTCTTAATGCGTACTACTTTCTTCCAGTGATTTTAAGCAAATACATTAAATTTTCACTCAGGAAAAACGTATAAATAAAAAATGGCATATCCTTCTCCAAAAGACGAAATACCTGTATTTTTTGAAGATACTTCCGTCGCATTTGCATCCAAATCAGACGCTCAATTACGGAAAACATACTGGTTATTCAGCCTCATGAATCAGGCTCGAGTGGTAAATTTAGGCACTTTTTTTATAAAGCTTGCACTAAAACTTCACTTACCCATAAAAAATGTTATCCGGGTTACCATTTTTGAACAATTCTGTGGCGGTGAGACGATTAGGGACTGCGACTCAACCATTTCGCTACTCGGTCAGTCGGGAATAGGAACGATCCTGGATTATTCCGTCGAAGGTGAAGACGATGAGGCAAGTTTTGATGCAACTACGAACGAAATACTAAAAACGATCGATAAGGCAGCTTCATCAGACACGATCCCGTTCTCCGTATTTAAGGTAACGGGTGTTGCTTCGGCAGATTTATTGGAAAAAATTCAGCGTAACGAAGAGCTTACCAGCGATGAAGAAGCTGCATACACCCGCATTCAGGAACGCATGGAGCAACTCTGCAAGCATGCCTATGACCTGAACGTCCGGATTTTTGTAGACGCAGAGGAAAGCTGGATCCAGGGGATCATTGACGACCTGACTTACAGAATGATGCAGAAGTTCAACCGGGAAAAGGCCATTGTTTACAACACATACCAACTTTACAGGCACGATACGCTGGATGGATTGAAGACGGCTTATCTTATGGCAAGGCAAAGAGGATATTTCCTGGGTGGAAAACTGGTGAGAGGCGCTTACATGGAAAAGGAGCAGCTTCGCGCAAGAGAAAATGAATATTTCAATCCGATCCACGTTTCAAAAGATGCGACTGATAAGGATTACAATCAGGCCATTGATTTCAGCCTGGACCACATTGAGCACGTTTCAATTTGCCTGGGCACGCATAATGAATACAGCTCACAATATTGCGCTGCTAAAATGAAAAAGCTCGGCATCAGCCGGAATGATGACCGGATCTGGTTTGCACAACTGCTCGGCATGAGCGATAACATTTCCTTTAATTTGTCGAAGGCAGGTTATAATGTAGCCAAGTATGTCCCTTATGGCCCTATTGATGCCGTTTTGCCATATCTGATCCGTCGTGCGGAGGAAAATACATCCATTGCCGGACAAAGCAGCAGGGAGTATCTGCTGGTTAAAAGTGAATTGAAGCGGAGGGGAATCGGTTCTTTGTAAGTAACTGATTACTTTCGCATTCCTGAAATTGTCAATTGTTTTAAAAACGAATGAATCAATCCCGAAATCCAACGCCATATTTAGTTTTAAGTTTGCTGCTTATCGTGCTGGACCAGCTTTCCAAGTTCCTGGTTTATAAATATATGGAGCCTGGTTTTTCTGGCCAGATCCCGCTGATCGGCAATTGGTTGAAACTACATTATGTGCTCAATCCGGGAATGGCTTTCGGGATGCAGCTGGGACATGAGTATGGCAAGCTTTTCCTTACATTGTTCCGCCTCGTTGCCATGTGCGCCATTGGCTGGTATTTGATACATCTGGCCCGCTCCGGCGCGTCGAAAGGCTTGTTATGGGCACTCGCTATGATCCTTGCCGGAGCTGTCGGTAATGTGATTGATAGCACATTTTATGGGGTTTTGCTTAAAAATGCGCCTTACGGCTCTCCTACTCCCTGGTTTCACGGCCAGGTGATCGATATGATCTTTGTGGATTTCTGGGAAGGGTTTATTCCGGAATGGATTCCTGTCTGGGGCGGACAATATTATTCAACACCAATCTTCAACATTGCTGATTCATGCATTTTCATCGGCGTTTGCAGCATACTGATATTCCAGGGAAGTTTTCACTCGGATTATAAAGACGAAAATCAAAATGAAACGGATCATAACAATGAACCACAGCAGCACAATGATTCTTTGCAGGACAATGATCCGGAATACAGTAAAGAACCAACGAGCAACTTTACCGAAACTGATCATTACGGCGTGATCGAAACTCCTGATAATCCGCCAATAAGCCCAACCGAAGAGCCATCACCATTTCCGTCCAGACCTATTAAACTGGAAGACGACGAAACGAAAAAAGAGAGCTAAGGCTCTCTTTTTTCGTTTGATATGATCCTGATCTTAATTCTCATCCTTGGACAAAGGCACGAAATCCTTAAATGCCTTTTTCAATGCTGAATCCGTAGCCTCCTTCTTATTTTCCCAATTCGCATCCAGCTCCAACGCTACCAAACCACTCAGGTTCATCAGCGACTTGAATTCATCGAGTTTACGAATGAAGTCCGGCGTGCGTCTTGCTGATTTTTGCGCATATTCCCTCGCAAAAACGTCTCCCTTATTTTGCAATTCATTCTTCTTCTGCAACACGTAATTGAAGCGGTCCAGCAAACCATTTGTGGATTTTCCTATCACTTCTGTCGCTTCCAGCGTTCCTACTGTTGCAACTGTGGTCCCGCCAATCGTTGTAATGTATCCGCGTGCTTTGGGATCATTTTGTGTGAACTGCGGCGCCAGGCCGGTCGTTGCTCCTAACGAAGCATTCAGCAGTGAACGGCTTCTTTTCCCGCGTTTCGCTTTGGAATATGCTTTTTTAAGATAAATTTCTTTTTCCTGCATTTGCTCCAAAAGCCCCCAGGCATTCACTAACGCACCTTTATATAACCCATACACGTAGGCATCGCGAAGACTTTCGTCTACTGTGTTTTTGATCACAAACCGGATTGTCTTCTCCTTTTTGTTCTGCGCTTTGTCCATCACGTAAAAAATGATGTTGAATGCGAGTGTATCGAATGGGTCTTTTACGAAATCATATCCCGGCTCCCAGATGAATTCATAGCTGGTAGGTGCATTCTTCACCAGGGCCTCTTTCGGAACATTCTTATTTTCGGAAATGAATGCGAAGGTGGAAATGTCGTCCTCACCATTCGGATCGGATAATGCAAAACGAAGGTTAATGCGGTTGTTTTCCGCGCTTCTGATGGTGGATACCTGAGGCACGATCGTAAAGTCCGGCGCGAGGTCCATTTGCGTAATGTTCAATCTTAACCTGCCTTTTGTGCGCTCCTTGGAAGGCTGATCCTCCACATAAAACTCAACATATTTCGGCGACTCCTTTAAGATATTGAACTGCTTGGTTGAAGGCTCCCAAACAATTTCACCCGCAGCCGACAGCTTCATCCCTTCCGGCATTTCCTCCAAAATAGGAACAAACACAACAGGATCACCATCCGGGTCACGGACAGAGTTCATGTCAATCTGATACGTGTTCTGGGTTCTATACTGAATGTAAAATGGCTTTAATTCGTCAACCTGTGGGGGGCGGTTTACATGCATTACTTTAAAAACCACTTCCCGGGAAGCACTTTCTCCCGATGTGCTCTGCGCTTCAAATACAACCGGGAAGGACTTAGAAGTGTTGATCCGGTCGGCGATGTCGTAACTTGGTGTCCAGATAAAATGGCCGAGCGAGTCAAATTTCATTTCCTTAAGAAAACCGCTGGAAATGGTGTAACGCACCGAATCACTTTTTCCGCCTCTGGTCTGAAGGTGGAAATTGATCTCTTTCCCTTCGCTCAACACATTCCATTCTGACTCATTAGGGAACACAATCTGCAAGGGGCCGGTCGCAGAACTCTTCATATTATCCTGTCCCTGCGCCTTAGAAAACAATAAAACGGCCGTCAGAAGTATCAGTATTTTATGAATATGTTTTGTAATCATAACTTCAAAAATATAATTAATTCCATGTGTCGAGAAACCCTTTGAGTCTAACGCAAAACTAGCAAATACTATATAGAAAAGCGTTTTGAATAAATTTTAAATTAATATTTGAAAACCAAAGCATGGTTAATCCGGGCGATTTTGGATATTTCAAATAATAGTGCAGTGCTTAACCTTCGGCCTTGTTAAATACAAATACCGGAGGGAGCCATTTTAAAGACTACCCTCCGGTATTATAAGTTCAATGAAGCTGCTACTATTTTTTCTTTGGCGTTGTTGCCGCAGGTGTTGTAGCAGGCGCTGCTGCTCCGGTTTTCGCCGGCGCCGTTACTGGTGCTGCTGTTCCTGGCTTCGCTGCCGCAGGAGCTGCTGCCTCGATTTTGTCAGGATCTACTCCTAATTTTCTTAGGATAAGATTGGTTGCGTTGTTGTCTTCAGAAGCTGCAAACAAAATGATCGGCGTTGTTCCTGCACCTGCATCCATGTTCAGGATGTAAAGGAATCCGCTTTCTTTTCCAACTTCCTGGATAGCATTGTTAACCTTGGTCAAGATTGGTTCAAGCAATTGCTGCTGCTTGGTTTGCAATGATGTCTGTGCATTGTTTTGCATTTCCTGAATTCTGGTTTGCAGGTTTTGCAATTCTTTTTCTTTATCTGCACGGATGACATCAGTCATATTTGCACCATTTTTTTGATAGGCTTCATATTTCTCCTGCGCTTCCTTATAAGTTTCTCCCAATGCTTTATCCAACTGAGCCTTTGTAACTTCAAGCTGGTTCTGCATTACTTTACTTTCTGGTAACTTGCCAATTATATAATCAACATTGGTATAACCGATTTTAGTAAGTCCGCTTGCAGGGGTTGTTTGTGCTAACAGAGGGGTTGTAATAATGGTCATTACGACCAAAAAAGCCATCAATTTTTGTTTCATTGCTTTGTTACTTAAGTTTACTGTTTGTACTTTTTTGTTTTGGTGAGTTTTGTGTCGGTGCCTGTACAGGCGGCTGCTCTGCCTTTCCTACTTTTTCCTCCGCAGCTGCTTTTGTTGCTTTTGGATTGATACCAAGCTCCTCCATCACATAATCCGAGTAATCGTGCTTGGGATTCGTATAAAGCATGCCTACATCGCTGGACTTATCAAACATAAAATCGAGCCTGCGCTGGCTGCAAACTTTGGTCACTGCCCGCTGCACTTTTTCAAGGACAGGCTTCATTAATTCTTTCTTCTTCTGAAACAGAAGTCCTTCCATGCCGAAGATCTTGCTGTTGTATTCTCCGGCTTCGAGCTCCTTTTCTTTAATCTCGCTCTGTCTTTTCCGTTTCAAATCTTCCGTGAGCAGGATCTCCTCGGCCATATAAGCACGCTGCATGCGATCAATCTCCGAAAACTTGTCCTGAATCTCTTTGGCCCACTTATCAGAGAATTTCTTCATCTCTGTTTGTGCCAATTGGTACTCAGGCATTTTACTAGTGATGAATTCCATGTCTGTGTAACCAATCTTTTGCGCCCAGGACGCTGATCCACATAGAATTGACAAAACTAGTAAAATAAAAAACTTCTTCATGCCAGGGAGCTAATAATTTGCAAACTTCTTAACGAAACTACAACCGAAAATATTATCTGATCTGCTGTCCAATTGTAAAATGGAACTGCGGTCCGCTTCGTTTCGGCTCTCCCTGAATTTTGTCAAATCCATAACCCCAGTCGATACCCAAAAGTCCGAATGCAGGCATAAATATACGCGCTCCAACCCCGGCTGAACGTTTCAGATCAAATGGGTTAAACTCTTTATATGTTCCCCAGTTGTTTCCACCTTCCGCGAAACCTAATATAAAGATGGTCGCTTGCGGGTTCAATGAAACAGGGTAACGAAGCTCCATTACATATTTGTTATAAACAATCCCGCCACCAGATGCCGGAAATCCGTCCGCATTCTGCGGCCCTACTTTCTGATCCTGGTAACCGCGCAAACCGATGATATCCTGGTCAGCAAGTGAGAACGATCCTTGTCCTGCCAGGCCTGATCCACCCACGATAAAGCGGCCGAATGGGCTGTAACCTACTTTGTCTCCATATGCTCCCAGGAAACCCATGTGCGTACGGGCGCTTAATACAAGTTTTCCGGTGATGGTCGCATAATAGCTGGCATCGAACATCCATTTGTGATATTCTACCCAACGATAAGTGTCGGTTTTATCAGTAAATTCCTTTTTCCTCAGCAATGAATATGGAGGTGTGAAAGTCCCGCTTAACGAAATGTTGCTTCCGTTTCTTGGGAATTGGAAATCGCTCAGCGTATTTCTTGAAATGGTTGTGTTGAAAGAAATATTGTTTGAAGATCCTGTGTTGTAACCAATCCGGAAAATGTCAAGACTGTCCAAACGGTAACGCTGGTAAGATAGCGAATGGGTCATCACCAGATTGCGATCCGGTTCTTTCAAACGGCGACCAAGAGACAATGTGATACCATTGTTATAGTAACCACCACGGTAATCAATGTTGCGGCTTCCACCGTAGATCGAACGGTAATCTGTCATACGGTAAACGGTGCGCTGCAAGGAAACACCAAAGTTGATCGGCTTCTTCCCGCCCAGCCATGGCTCACTGAATGATAGCGAGTAAGTCTGATATTGCTTTCCGTTCGCCTGGAATCTCAATGATAGTTTTTGACCGTCACCGGAAGGTAATGGCCGCCATGTTTCGCGGTTTGGAATATTTTTTAACGAGAAGTTATTGAATACCAAACCCAATGTTCCCACGAAACCAATGTATCCACCCCATCCACCGGATAATTCAATCTGGTCAGAAGGTTTTTCTTCAACTGTATATTCGATATCCACCGTTCCATCCTGCTGGTTCGGGATCGGGTTGATCTGGATTTTTTCAGGGTCAAAATAGCCCATTTGGGATAACTGACGCTGTGTGTTGATAATTTCGGTCTTACTGAATTTCTGTCCCGGCAATGTGAAAAGCTCCCTTAACACGACGCGGTCACTGGTTTTGGTGTTACCATTCAGCAAAATGCGGTTGATCGTTGCTTGCTTTCCTTCAAACATTCTTAATTCAACGTCGATAGAATCGCCTTCAACGGCTTTTTCAGTAGGCTCAATGCGGAAATACAGGTAACCGTCGTCCATATAAATGGAGCTAACGTCTGCACCTGGAATACCATTAATTTTTTTGTCAAGCTCTTCCGGATTGTAAACGTCGCCTTTCTTGACACCCAGGCGCTCGCTCAGATAAGCCGATGTATAAAGGTAATTTCCGGACCAGCTGATATCGCGATAGAAATACTTGGTCCCCTCGTCGATCTTCATGACAATGCTGATCGTTTCTTCGCCATTTTTGATGGAGTCAAATTCGATCGTTGCATCGCGGTAACCGTTTTTACGATAATAGGCGATCAGTTTTTCCTTGTCTTCGTCGTATTTTTTAGGAATGTATTTGGAGGGGTTGAAAAGGCGGCCAATTCTTTTTTGCTTGGTTCCTTTCATTTTGCGTTTGAGGATCTTGTCGCTCACCGCTGTATTTCCCTCAATGTCAATTTTCTCAATCTTAACTTTCTTTCCTTTCGTAATTGTGAAGTTAAGCGTCGCTTGTCCGCGGGTCGAATCCGGAATTTGCAACACTTTTACTTTAGTGTTGTAAAACCCTTTATCCATGTAATATTTCTTGATAACAAGCTGCGTATTTTTAATTACGGTTGGCGTGATCACGCGTCCTTTAATCAATTTCACCTTATCATTCAATGTTTCGCGCTCTCCTTTGCGGATGCCTGAAAACGAAACTTTGTAAAGTCTTGGACGCTCTTTAATGTGAATGTTCAGCCAGATTTTTTCGCCTTCCACCTTTGTGGCCATGATCTCCACATCATTCAGTGTTCCGAAATCCATCATTCTTCTGATAGACGACGGAATTGCTGGTCCCGGCACACGGATTTTATCCCCGGGCTTCAAACCTGAAATGGAAACCATGGAATTAGGGTCCAGAAACTGGGTCCCTGAGACGGTTACTTCTGCAATGGTGAATTCTTTTGGATTAGCCGGGTCAATTCCCAGATTGGCGGCAGCGGAGGAAGGCTTTGATCCCGCAGCGCCCAGCCCGACCTTTTGTGCATTTGCTGAAAAACACCAGCAAAGCAGGATCAATGCTAAAATACTTTTGAGGTGTGCTAATGATTTATTCAAATTTTTCACAAGGTTCATATTATTCTACTTAGCACTATTCGCTTTTATTTGTTCACCAGTTTTGCCAAAACGACGCTCTCTGTTTTGAAAGGCGGCAATCGCTTCATATAAATGTTCCCGCCTGAAATCCGGCCAGAAAAGGTTTTCGTAAAAATACAGCTCTGCGTATGCAAGCTGCCATAAAAGGAAATTGCTGATCCTGTGGTCACCGCCTGTGCGCAGCATCAGGTCCACTTCCGGGCGGTTTTGGGTTGCCAGATTCGTAGCCAGCATCTCTTCGTTGATCTCCTCCGGTGTAATCACACCATTCTTTACATCTTCCGCAATCTTCTTCGCAGCCTGAGTAATGTCCCATTTTCCACTGTAACCAAGCGCCAGGATCAGGTTAAGACCTGTGTTTGCCTTGGTAGCTTCAACGGCTTCGGCCAATGTTTTCCGGCAGCTTTTCGGCAAACTCTCCGTATCACCTATGGTGTCCAGCTTCACATTGTTTTTGAGCATGGTAGGCAGCTCATTTCCGATCGACTGAACCAGTAATTCCATCAAAGCCCTTACTTCAAACTCGGGACGGGCCCAGTTTTCGGTGGAAAATGCATAAAGTGTCAAAAACCCGACACCCAGTTCTGCACAACCTTCGGTTACTTCCCTAACGGCCTTAATCGCATTGCGATGGCCGAAAATGCGCGCTGCTCCCTGGTTTTGGGCCCATCTTCCGTTACCGTCCATGATAACGGCGATGTGCTTTGGCAGATTGCCCGTATCAATGAGCTCCTTCATTATTCCTGACCCCTTTAACCTTTTTTAATAAAAACAAAATGAACTACAGCGAGGATCTTTTCAAGTAAGATCAAAATTTAAAACTTCCCGCTTTTTTAAAGGGATCACTTTGTACATCACGATACGCAGGAATGCAGCATTCTGTGTCGAAAACTAAAAAAATATTAGTCTTAGCTTCGCCTCAAATTGCTATAAACCTTCTGATGAACAGTTGATTAACCTCAAAAATAGTAATGGAATTTAAAATCAGGGCGCAATTTAGGAATAAGTATGGCCTCTTCAAAATCATTATTTTGTGTCTGAGGACGGACTAACCCGATTAATTATCAAGAAGATGGCGGATTGCATCGCCATATGTGCTGCCGCTCGTGAGCTGAGATGCTTTGCGGTCGCGCATGATAATGACATACTTGCTGTTGAAATGCTTCTGGATTTCTTTAATGTGATGGGAATTGACGATCCCGGCGCGGCTGATGCGCAGATATTGCTTGGGAAGCTTTTCTTCCAGGGACGTCAGGGTATAATTGAGCAGATATTTTTGTCCGTCTAATGTATTCAGGAAAACATACTTTTCCTCAGCCTCAAAGTGGGTGATCTCGGTCAGCGGAATAAGCAAAATCCGGTCGCCTGATTTGACGGACAATGAGAAAATTTCCTTTTTAGGCTTCATTTCCTCCAAAAGTCTCAGGAGGTTTTCGGAATATGGATTTACCGTGGCAAGGTTATTCGCGCCGGCTTTGGTAATGTTGCGGATCTTTTCAATCGTCTTGACAAGCCGCTCGTTTTCAACCGGTTTTAGCAGATAATCAACAGAATTTTCCTCAAAAGCGCGGATCGCATACTGATCGTAGGCTGTTGAAAATATTACCAATGGCATTTTCGTGAGCTTGGCAAGCATTTCAAAACCATTCAAAAGCGGCATTTCAATGTCCAGGAAGATGATATCGGGATTATGCTTGTCGATCTCAACCAAACCTTCCGCACCGTTTTTTGCGTCGGAGACAATGGTGAAAACATCATTATGCTTCTCCAAAAGCCTTCGAAGGCGGCTTAATGCCAGCGGTTCGTCATCTATGAGGATCGTTTTCAACGGGAATTGCGTCATGGCCTTGGTGTTGATTTTTAATAATAGCAGATTTTCGAATAGAAATGTTGACCGATTTACGCGGCTTATTATGGAGTTCAAGGCGGGCAGCGTCTCCATAAAGCAATTTTAGTTTATCCTGAATGCTCCTCATTCCATAACCGGCGCCCATTGTTTCGGAAAACGGCGGGCCGTTGTCATGCACGCATAAATGCAGCCAATCGTCTTCTTCGTAGATTCTCACCACAATGGCGCCCTGTTCGGCCATTTTGGAAACGCCGTGCTTGATGGCGTTTTCCACAATGGGCTGTAAAATGAATTTGGGAACATGCAGTTCTTTTAACGCGGGATCGGTAACCTCAACGGTAAACCTGAGCCGGTCCCCGAACCTCACTTTTTCAACTTGCAGATAAGTGGCAACCATTTCCAGCTCATTTTCGATGGTATCAAAGTAATCATTGGTTTTTCTTCCCGTTGTATATCTGAATAGTTTGGAAAGCAAAAGGGTCATTTCCTCCGCCTTATCGGGATCTTCGTGCACGAGGCTGGCAATGCTGTTTAAGGAATTGTATAAAAAATGCGGGTTAATGCGTGCCTGCAATGCGTCCAGCTCCGCGCGGGTTTTCAGTTTTTCGAGGTTCAGCAATTGAAATTCCTGATCTGAAATCTTTCTTGAGATCTGTTTGCTTTCCCGGCTGAGGAAGTAAAAAATATTCGCTACAATGATCGGTCCCCACATATACCAATACCAAGGCGCATCCTGTGCCGCTTCATTAGGATAGAGATTCCTGTAATTATCAACGAGCGTTACTCCGAAAAGAAAATACACTGCAATACTCAGCAAATTATTCATTACCAGCACGATAACAGATAGAATAATGTGCTTAAGAATGGTGCGGGTTATAAAAACGTCGAGCCAAATGGTAATTCCCTGTGTTAGCAGAATTGTAAAAACGCCTGCTATAATGTTCTGGGAAATCAGATATTGATACAGCTTGATCCGTACGGGCTCATTGGTAAAATAAATTTCGGCAGTAAAATAGGAGATCGCATTAATCCCATATAAAACGGTTGCGCCCAGGATCACAGCCACAATGGTGCCAATCCAGCCCTGATTTTGAATAATGCCAATGAGGTTGAAATCGCGCCAGTTAAATGATTTTTCCTGAGAGGTAAAACTAAAATTGGCCCCTTCAACCCTGGCGCCGGTGAGGTCTACATCGGTTAAGCTGCTGAAACTGAGATCCGCATTGCGCAGATCTGAATTCCGGAATGTGGTGCGGTCCAAAGCAGAAAAACGAAGCTTTGCATTCCGCAAATTGGCCCCATCGAAATTGATGTCTTTGAGACTTGAAAAGCTGAAATCAGCATTTTCAAGGTCCATGTTACTAAAATCCCTTCCATCCAGCGATGATGCAGTCATCCGCAGACGCTTCGTTCCTTTATCGTTCATAATCTAATTGAAACGCAATGTTACTGATTTGTCTGGGCTAGCATCCATTCTGTTTCCGACTTGCCCCAATCCGGATGAATGTTGGTTTCGGGTTTAAATGCAGCGAATTTCTGGCTGGCTTTTTCCAATAGCGGCTTGGCTGCTTTTTTGCCTCCTCCAAATTCTTCCGGCGTGAAAAACGCGCTGGATGCTTCCAGGTAATATATCCTCGGATTCTCTGCATTAACCTTTTTGGCAGATGCCACATACTCCACGAACTTCGCACCATCTGCTTCCCACCT
This sequence comes from Dyadobacter sp. CY347, assembly GCF_021502655.1. Lineage (GTDB taxonomy): Bacteria > Bacteroidota > Bacteroidia > Cytophagales > Spirosomataceae > Dyadobacter. The sequence continues at coordinate 596,198 of NZ_JAKFFT010000007.1, read as the reverse complement.
GTTCGTGGCATCCGCTGCAAGGTGTATTTGTGATTGAAAGGCTTGCATGACCAATATTTCATCATTGGGCTTGCCTGCAATTGCTTCTGCGTCCTTTAATAAGGCGCTGGCTTTTTCAAGATACTTATCTTTCTCATCCAGACCAGTGCCTATGAAGCCAAGGATTACATTGCTATATCCGGCATAATATTTCGGAAGCCATTCTTTGGGCTCCGCTGCGGCAATGCGCTCAAACTGATTAGCAATATCCTGCAAGGCTTTTGGATCGGGTTTTGTTTTGTCCAGGCCGTTTAATGCCTGAATGCTGGCTGTCATCGCCTGCGAATATTTTTCATTTTGGGCCAGAACCACGCACACGGAAAACGCGAATGCGAAAATGGTGAACATTGTCTTTTTCATCATGTAGAGATTAATATAGATTACTGTTTGATTAAATGTCATCTTTTGAAACTTTGGCCTTTTTAGAAAGCATGATCTGCATGCCTACGAAAAAATTCCTATAACTCTGCGGCCCAACGGCGTAACGCGTTTTGCCGTCAGGCGTGTAGCGGTAGGTGAATACATTCTTCGTATTCAGGATGTTGTCGACGGACGCGTAGAATATGACCAGTAATCGAAGTTTTTGATTGTTTTCTGATCGCGCCAGAAGAAGTCGAAACCGCGGGCGTATCCCTTTCCTGCGTTGTTGGTCTCGCCCCAGGGAAAGCGATACGGATCTGCATCGTATTTCTGGCCGGTGAATTCCCGCACCAGTTGCGCGTAGTTTTTATAGAATGCTTCGGCGCGGAATGTGCGCTGGTTTTTAATGATCTGATAGTTGAGGATCAAATGGTCGGCGCGTTCGTAACCGAGGTTTTTATTGGTATATAAATATTTGTAATCCGGATTTTGGTAAAATTGGCCCGCGGCTAATGAAATCTGACTGTATTTTCCTGTTTTATACGCAAATGAAAGGCGGGGAGCCAGATTAACGTCTTTTAAAATGGAAGAATATTCTGTCCGCAAGCCTATGCGGCCAGCGAGCTCACGGGTAATGTAGATTTCGGATTCGATAAAAGCGGCAGTGTATCGGTCTTTCAGATCATAAAACTTTCCATCGAAACCATTCTTCAACCGGATTGCATGTGCCTCCGCACCAAAGAGAATTGTATTGTTTCCTGAAAGAAGCCTCGAAAGCACAATCCTGGCTTGCGTCCTTTCGTCAAAACGGTTGAAGTTGAAACCGGCTAATGTCGTGTTATCGTTGTTGCGGCTGTATGAAAATCCGGAGTTCAGCGACCAGCGGCCATCTTTCCAGGAATCTGTGTAAGTGCTGGTAACGAAGGAGTTTTTATTTTGAAGATCCAGCTTCGTCTTCCCCGACTCACTCGCCGGGTCCCTTGAATTCATGCTCAGATCACTGTCTGAATACATTCCATAGACTTTCAGGACACCGTTTTTTCTAGGCCTAAGGCGATAGGTTAATGAGGAGCCTTTGAATTCGGGTTCATGCAGCCATTCCACATTTTGTTTGACCAATGCAAAGAGCGGTTTGAGATTTCCATAATAAGCAACGGCGGAAATGCTCTGATTTTTGGTTGCATAATCATAATTAAGCCCTGCATTAGCCAGATTTAAACTGATTCCCAGACCGTTATTGCTCACCTTATCCGTGGTATTAAGTAATAAAACCGAAGAAAGCGCCTGCCCATACTGAGCCGAATAACCGCCGGTGCTGAACGAAGTGCCTTTGAACATAAATGGATTAAACCTTCCGCGCGACTGCACATCCGGTAAGGAGCTGAAAAACGAGTTTTGAACGATCATTCCGTCAATCACAACCTTTGTTTCCTGACCCGACCCGCCTCTCACAAAAAGTCCTTCCTGCTCCCCTACCCGCTGTGCGCCCGGCAGGAATTGCATAGCGCCAGTAATGTCTGCGGCTGCCCCGGCTGTGGTAACAATGTCCAGCGGTTTGAGCATGGCCATCCGCTTTTCGTCCGAGGCTTCAAAAGCACCCGCGGTGATTACGACCGTATTCAGCTCTTTCGCCAGCTCTTCCAGTTTAACAGAAATGTCATTAACATTATCTTTTAACCCGATTTTCTGTTCTGTGGCTTCATATCCCACATATGTTGCCGCCAGTGTTGCAGTGTCTTTTTCGAATGTTTGAAAGCTGAAAATACCATTCGCATCAGATGTCGTTCCATCGTAAGTGCCTTTCAAAAATACATTGGCTCCCGGCAAAGCATGGCCCTTCTTGTCGGTAATCTTCCCGCTCACCGTTTTTTGGGCGTGGGCGAGCGGGGAGATCGAGAGCAGGAGATAAATAAAAAACTTCATGGCTAATAGGATATGTGTTCCTTGTTGACACAAATCTATCAGCCATGAAGCCCTATGTTAAGCGTTTTCCGACGAACTGCTTATTTCGAATGCATGAACATCGTTACAGCCAGAATGAAAAAAGAAGCTTAAAGCTCTTCAACCATGATATTTTTCCAGCGCACTTTGATTCCGCCGCCGTCATGGATCTGCAATGCGATTGAACCTTCACCGGCGCCAATTTTGGCATCTGTGAAATCAACCATTTGGTTACCATTAAGATAGGTTTTAACATTATCACCTTCTGCGCGGATTCTCAATGTATTCCATTCGCCCATTTTCAGGAAACCTTCTTTTTCTTCAGGGATCTGCACAAGCCAGTTACGACCATAAGATTCGTAAATGCCGCCTGTGTCATGGTTTGGCGGCGCAACTTCAACCTGCCATCCCGAAACCTTCGTACCGTCCACCGTGGAGCGGAAAAACACGCCGCTATTGCCATTCGATTCTTGCTTGAATTGAAGGGAAAGGTCGAAATTCTTGTAAAACTTATTGGTTGTGAGGTAACCATATTGCTTGTCCGGCCCGCTTTCGCAGATCAGTTCGCCATTTTCTACATACCATTTCTCGGTCCCATTGACTTTCCAACCGCTCAGATCTTTCCCGTTAAATAATTTAACCGGCTTTTTTAAAGGACTGGGAACGGGAGCTTTGAATACAAAAAATGCGGAGTTAAGCAGCAAAATAGTCGCACAGAGCACTATAAGTTGTCGAGGTTTTAACATAATACATTGGGGGTTAGGATTAAAAAAATTTCACTTAGAATTCCGTCAAAATACATTTTCCATTAGTTTTACGGAAATTAACCAATGGGAAAGCTATGAAAAAAAACCGTTTTGTAGGGCGTTGTCTGGCATTTTTTTTACTTGCAGTGCTGCCGTCAGGATTGATTATTTCCTGCACTGAGAAGAGCGAAGACATAGTAAAGCGCAAAACGATCACAGAAGTCATCATGGAGAATGAACGATTTAGTATTTTGAAAGATATTATGATTCACGCGAAGATGACGGATGCATTGCGTACAGGAGAAATTACATTTTTTGCGCCTGATAACAGTGCTTTTGGCAAAGCGAATATTTTCAGTTCAAATGTGATTACTGCGTTACCGGCAGACTCTGCTATAAAGCTGATCAACAATCACATTGTTGGTAAAAAAAGATTGGAATATAAGGATCTGACTGTTGCGAAAGAGAAGTCGATTACGGGCAAAGAACTTAGCCTGACTGTGAAAGACAGCATATTTGCAGTGAATAAAGCAGATATCATATTTTCCAACATCAGCGCCGCCAATGGTGTCATCCACATTATCGATAGCCTTGCTGTACGATAAGATAAATAAGATTACAAAATAGATCGGCCCGGTTGAACATTCAACCGGGCCGATCTATTTTGGTCCTTCATGCTTAAAACTGCTCGATATGGGCAAAGAAGAAGTTTCCTTCAATTTCAGCGTTTTCGTCAGAATCCGAACCGTGGATGGCATTGGCTTCAATGGATTTTGCGAACAATTTGCGAATTGTGCCTTCGTCTGCATTAGCAGGATTAGTCGCGCCGATCAATGCGCGGAAGTCCGCAACGCCGTTGTCCTTTTCAAGGATCATCGGAACGATAGGGCCGGAAGACATATATTTACATAAATCATTGTAAAAAGGACGCTCTTTGTGCACTGCGTAAAATTCTCCGGCACGTTCCGGGGTAAGCTGTGTTTTTTTCAAGGCTACAATCCGGAACCCGGCCTCCTCAATCATTTTGATAATTGCTCCGGAATGACCGTCCTGAACGGCATCCGGCTTAATCATGGTGAATGTTCTATTCGTTGGCATACTATTGGCTGAATTTATTTGCTGCAAAACTATACAATTTTTCATTTTATATCCTCGCCCTTCGCATTGTACGAAGCTGTAATGGTTAAAACATAGCCTGATAACCAGCCTTTAGGGCACAACATTGAGCAAATCCCAACAGTTTTATTAATTTTGTGGGCTGAATACGAACCGAATTTTCTTCTTTCCGAATTAAATAACTGTGAATCAAACCGTTGAAGAGCTTAGCTCTTTTTTATCTCATCCCCAAAAAATCATCATTACGATGCATCGTGACCCTGACGCTGACGCGCTGGGATCGTCATTGGGCTGGGCGAGTTATTTAATCAAAAAAGGACACGAGGTTACAGTCATCAGTCCGACTGATTATACGGCCAATTTGCGCTGGTTGTCTGGCATTGAGCATGTTCTGGTTTATGAAAAGCAAGCTGATCAGGTTAAATGCAAGAATAAGATTGCACAAGCAACACTGATCTGCTGCCTGGATTTCTCTGCGCTTTCCAGACTTAAAGATCTCGGAAGGATTGTAGAAGAAGCGCCTGCACCGAAATTAATGGTGGACCATCACCTCGAACCGGAGCATTTTGCGAAATGGATGGTTTGGGATACGCATGCTGCCGCTACAGCACAGCTAATTTATAAACTGATCAAAGAACTGGAACATGATGCCCCAGTTACGGAGATCTTCGACATTCCAATGGCTGAATGCCTGTACGCCGGCATTATGACGGATACGGGTTCTTTCAGGCATGGCAATGTTACTCCTGAGGTCCATCTGGCCGTTGCTGATCTGATGCTAACCGGATTCGATTCCAGTCGCGTTCACCGGCTTATTTATGATAATGCGCCGCTCTCCCGCTTGCAATTTTTAGGTTACGTACTTTCTCAAAAACTGGTTGTACTGCCGCAATACAGGACTGCTTACATGGTTCTGACAGAAGCTGAATTACAGAAATTCAATTCCAGCACAGGTGAGACCGAAGGAATCGTGAACTACGGTTTGCAGGTTGAAAATGTAGTAATGTCGGCCATGTTTATTGAAAGAAAAGGTGAAGTGAAAATTTCATTCCGCTCGGTGGGCACATTTTCGGTAAGAGACCTGGCGAGCACATATTTTAATGGTGGCGGGCATAAGAATGCGTCCGGAGGAAGATCGGAACAATCAGTGACTGATACAGTTGCGACTTTTTTAAATATTCTTCCTGAATACCAACAAGAACTTTTGAACGTTGACTAAACTTAATTTTACTTCAAGAATCACATCATAATCTTTCCAATTAACACAATCCAATGAATTTAAAATCAATAGGTTATGCGATGGGCGTAACTATTCTAGCTGCGGCTTGCAACCAACATAAGACGCAGGTTACTGAATCCGGACTGAAATACCAGATTTTCGAGCACGAAGACAAAGCAAAAAAAGCCAAATTGGGAGACATTATGACATTCCACTTTGTCTTGAAAAACGGCAGCGATTCTACGCTTCGTGATACATATAAAGAAGGCGCGCCGCAAAAAATGGTTTTGCAAGCCCCTCAATACAAAGGCAGCTTTGAAGAAGGACTTGCATTGCTGGCATCGGGCGACAGCGCGAAAATATCGATCAATGCGGATAGCATGTTTGCAAAAATCGGCCAGCCAATGCCTCCGATGATCAAAAAAGGTTCTGATCTTAGTTTTACAGTGAAAGTAGTAAGTGTGCTTTCTCCTGAGGAATTCCAAAAGCAATTATCAGAATCTGTTAACAAGCAAAAAACCATCGACGCGAAAGTAATCGACGACTATCTTGCAAAAAACAACCTGAAAGCAAAAGCACAGAAGACTGCATCAGGCCTGGCATATGTTGATGATGTTGTAGGAACTGGCGATAGTCCTAAGGCTGGTGACAATGTGAAAGTTCACTATACAGGTAAGCTTTTGGATGGCAAAGTATTCGACAGCTCGAAAAATGGAGGCAGACCGCCCATCGATTTTCAGGTTGGCGTAGGCATGGTTATTCCGGGTTGGGAAGAAGGCATTATGCTGATGAAAAAGGGCGGAAAACGCACTTTGATCATTCCATCCGGCCTGGCTTACGGAGCTGAGGGATCGCCAGGAACCATTCCAGCAAACTCGGTTTTGTTATTTGACGTTGAACTGGTTGATTTTGGAAAAGCGCCAGCGCAACAGCCTGGTCCACCAACGAGATAATTTTCAAATTTGAATTAAAACGGCTGCTTCACAAGAGTGGCCGTTTTTTTATGTAAAATGCGTTTCGAACAAACTATTATAGCATGAAACTTTGCTTTGCTACCAACAATCTGCACAAGTTAAAAGAGATACAAGCATTACTAGGAGACCAGTTTGAGCTCGTTACCCTGAGCGACATTGGCTGTGAAACCGACATTCCGGAGCCATTTGAAACTATCGCTGAAAATTCGGCTGCGAAGGCTAAATATGTCTGCGACCATTATGGTATAAACTGCTTTGCTGACGATACAGGACTTGAAGTTACGGCGCTTGATGGCGAACCGGGCGTTTACTCAGCACGCTATGCCGGGCCGCAGCGCAATGCTGATGACAACATTGGTCTGCTTCTTGATAACCTATCAACCAAAAGTGACCGCAGCGCGAGATTTTTGACTGTGATCACATTGGTAACTGACGGAAAATATCAGCAGTTTGAAGGCACAGTGGACGGGCACATTATTAGTGAAAAAAGAGGCAGTAATGGCTTTGGTTACGATCCTGTGTTCATGCCGAATGGCTTTGACCGGACATTTGCCGAGATGACATTGGATGAAAAGTCTTTACTAAGCCACCGTGCGCGCGCATTTGCCGGGCTGGTTGGCTTTTTGAAACAACTATAATGTTAAAATGTAAGCATCATCTTAAACAGCATTTACATGCCGGACTTCGATTCAGAGGAATTTCGCGTTGATGGGACGCAGAAATTTCAGATAAAAAAAGCTAAAACACGCTTCAAAGATATTTATAAGGATAAGGAAGACTATGAGACTATGCAAGCGGATTCGGCCAAAGAGCTGGACGTGTTGCAAAGTATGATGTATGCGCACAACCGATATGGGTTACTTGTGATATTTCAGGCAATGGATGCGGCCGGAAAGGACGGGACGATCAAACACGTCCTTGCTGGTGTGAATCCTGTGGGCGTGAAAATACACTCATTCAAAAGGCCTACGGAAACGGAACTGGAACATGATTACCTGTGGCGGAGCAATCTGGTGCTTCCTCAGCGCGGGACGATCACGATCTTCAATCGCAGTTATTACGAGGAAGTGCTGGTAGCCAAAGTGAATCCGGAGATCATCACGCAATCGCAACGGTTGCCAGTTGAGCTGACCGAGGACATGGATAAGCTTTGGAAGCACAGATACTCAGACATTCGTAACCTCGAAAAATATCTTTATAGGAACGGCATCCGGGTTATCAAGTTTTTCCTGAATGTATCGAAGGAAGAACAAGCTTCGCGACTCATTGAACGGATAGAGGATCCTTCAAAGAACTGGAAATTTGAGGAGCAAGATGTCAAAGTGCGCGGGCAGTGGAATGAATATATGCAGGCTTACGAAGATTGTATCAATAACACTGCAACGAAAAAATCTCCCTGGTATGTTGTTCCTGCCGACGACAAAAAGAATCTAAGGCTGACCGTGTCCAACATTATCGTGGAAGAGCTTAAAAAGATGGATATGTCATATCCTGAGTCCGGCCCTGAGCGTTCGGAAGAATTGCATCATTTCATTGATGTGATCAATGCACAGAATACAGAGGAGTAAATACGAAATTTATGTTATGCACAAAAAAGGCGGCTGAAATGAATCAGCCGCCTTAGATAGTTATGCATGGTGTGAATTCGAATTCTTATTTCTTGATAGTGAAGTTGCCACCACCAATTTTGTAGCCTTCCGCGTACAGTTCCACGTTGTATTTACCCGGACGGAACTGAGAGCTATTATCGTACAACAATTCAACTTTCTGGTTGTTGTTTTGGTAAGCAATAGACTCACGGGTTGTGAACTTAGACGGAGCACCGTCAACTTCAAATTCTCCCGATCCTGTTGCATCATCCGCTACAACCGCTCCTTCTGGGTCAAGCACACGCACATAAATATCTTTCGATTCTTGTGCTGTCAACTCATTTTCAGGAAGCGTAAACACCATTTTGATTTTGTCAACACGGCTAGCTTTGTATTCTTCTTTATCTTTCACCTTACCTCTTGAATTAACAGTAAGGATTTTCAGATTTGCCGCTTTCAATGAAGCTGCTTTTGTCACTTTATCGCTAAGCTCTTTGTTAGCAGCTGTAAAAGTTACCACTGAGTCTGTAAGCTCAGCCTGACGCTGTACCAATTTCTCACGTTCGCTGGTCAAACTTCCTACGTGTGTGCTTAGGGAGTCATTTGACGCTACCAACTTCTCGTTTTCAAGTTTCAACTGAGCAATTACCTCGTCTTTTTCTACGAGGAATTTTTCGTACTCCTTAATCTTGCCAAGATATTTGTTGGTCTCAACTCTTTTGCTTCTGCTGAAAGCCAATTTATCCGCTTCCAATTTTTCCTTAACCTTTGTAAGTTCACTTACGTCACCACCAAGTTTCTCAATTTCAGCGATTTTCGCATCCAGAACTGTCGAAATAGAATCTAATTTAGTTTTGGTTACAGCCAATTCTCTGGCTTTTTCAACAACCATTGTTTCTTGCTGAGTCAACTCATTTTTCTGAGTAGTAAACAAGTAGCCAAACATGGCCGTCGCAAGCCCAAGGACAACAACCATTGCCCAGGCGATACTTTGCTTATTCTTTTGTTCTTGTTCCATTGAATTAGAGATTTATTAATGTGATTTAGTTTACATGTGACAGGTTAAAACATTTACCCCGGGTCTACATGGATTTGACTTTAAAACTCTAATTCTATGCCGAATCGCCGATTACCGCTTATTACAAGGATTTCTCGTTCTCAATTTTATATAAATAATACCAAAAAAGAGGCTTGGAAAGATACAAAGCCTCTTTTTGAAATGTATTTTTAAACGGAGAAAAGTAGGGCTGAGCGGCTGTATGAAGGCTGGTTATTTGGAAAATTGGGTAATGTTTACCCAAAGTATGGAGTTACAGTACAAACAAACGTCATTTCAAAACACGCTATAATCCTATTTTTGCTGTAATATGGAAAGACTTGCGATTCATGAACAAAAGCTTTTGGTAACCTTTCACTGTATAGCCGGAAACTTCCAGCAAATTATCTCGTCGGCTTGATGTCAATTCGATTTCCTTTTCAGAACTATATATTCGATTTTCAGATCTTAGAAGCGCTTTTACCAGCACGGGTTGCTGCGTTGCGCTGTCCACTTTGATCATTAAGTAACGAACTGGCAAATTTTCCCCTTCCTTAACTTTATATTCATAAACCGACGAATCACTTCGGATCACGGAATAGCTTTTACTATAAGCTGGCTTATTAATGTCGGCCTGGGCAAATAATTCCAGCTCCTTTTTCCAGTTTGTTTCGATTTCAGCGCGCACTTCTTTTTTTCCATCCAGCTGAACAGTCTTCGTCACTTTGGGCTTTTTCTCATTCAAATACACAATCTGATTTTCGACAAAACCTTTGAGGTCGTAGTATGCCTTCTTTTCATTCGGATCCGTCGCCGATTCCTGGCAGGCACTTAATATCATTAAGCATATTAATGTATAAATAAGGCTGCTTTTGATGAACAACGGACGGCTGGATGGCTGTATTGAAATAAAACGCATTGGTAATGTTGACTTTATCACGCAGAAGATCTAAAAAAACAGAGAGCCCAATGGACTCTCCGGTAAACAACATCATTGCAGGTGGTTTAGTTTAAAGGATACTAACCCCTGTCATCTCGGCCGGCTTTGGAATTCCCATTAATTCGAGAATGGTTGGCGCTATATCGGCCAGCTTTCCATCTTTTATCGGATTTTGAAAATTGTTATCGACAAGCACACAAGGAACCAGGTTTAATGAATGTGCAGTATTAGGTGATCCATCATCATTCAGCATATAATCTGAATTTCCGTGATCGGCAATGATAATGGACGAATAACCATGGTTTAAGCCGGTTGTAACAACAGCCTGTACACATTGATCAACGGTTTCACAAGCCTTAACCGCTGCCTCGAACACCCCTGTATGGCCCACCATATCCGGGTTAGCAAAATTGAGGCAAACAAAATCGACTTCTCCTTTTTCTAACTCAGGTACTATCGAGTCCCTGATGCCAAATGCGGACATTTCAGGTTGCAAATCATAAGTTGCCACTTTCGGTGATTGGCAGAGTAAGCGGCTTTCACCTTCAAATGGCTTTTCTCGTCCGCCCGAGAAAAAGAATGTGACGTGCGGATATTTCTCCGTTTCGGCAATGCGGATCTGTTTTTTACCCGCCGCTTCAAGCACTTCTCCTAATGTATTATTGAGATTGTCCTTATCAAAAATCACATCTACGCCTTTGAATGTATCATCATAATTGGTCATTGTGATGTATCTCAGGTTAAGTTTGTGCATGTTTTGCTCATGGAAATCCTGCTGCGTGAGCACTTCGGTGATTTCACGCCCCCGATCAGTCCGGAAGTTGAAGCACAATACAACGTCGCCGTCCTCAATAATACCGATTGGCGTTCCATCCGGATTTGTCGCAACGATTGGCAGGATAAATTCATCAGTAACACCCGTTTCGTACGAGTCTTTGATTGCTTTCAACACGTCACCGGATGCTACGTGGGCACCTTCGCCGTGCACCATTGCATCATATGCAAGCTTCACACGCTCCCAGCGCTTGTCACGGTCCATCGCATAATAGCGGCCTGTGACGCTGGCAATGCGGCCGGTTGTCTGATCCAATGTTTGTTGAAGTTCGGTCAAGAAGCCCAGGCCACTTTTTGGATCACAGTCACGGCCGTCTGTAAATGCGTGTACAAACACATTTGTCAAACCTCTGTCCGCAGCGATTTTCACAAGACCTTTTAAATGGTCAATGTGCGAGTGAACACCTCCATCGGAAACGAGGCCGATGAAATGCACTTTTTTATTGTTTGTTTTTGCAAAATCCAGAGCATCGGTCAGCACAGGTTCTTTACCCAATGTTCCTTCGGTAACGGCCAGATTGATCTTTACCAAATCCTGATAAACCACACGTCCTGCACCAAGATTGGTATGCCCTACTTCTGAATTTCCCATCTGTCCGTCGGGAAGACCCACAGCGAGCCCGCTGGCAGCCAGTCGGCTGTGCGGGTATTTCTGCATAATGCTGTCGTAAAAAGGAGTGTTGGCAGCTAAAACGGCAGAGCGGCTTTCCTCACCTGATTTGGCGATGCCCCAGCCGTCCATGATTATAAGAATTACTTTTTTGCTCAATGTCTTAAAAATTAAATATTAAGTACGCAATGATCGATGCGAGCTTACTCGCTCTTTTTGCCTTCGACCGGTTGATTTTTCTCGTCAACGATTACATATACTTCCTCATTGGGCTTGCGCATCATGAAGTTCTCACGCGCCCATTTTTCAAGCATTTTCGGATTACCGAAAACTTCATTCCGCTCCTTCTTCACTTCTTTGATTTTTCCCAGCAAAATGCCTTTCTCATGTTCCAGCTCCTTCATTTTCATCCGGTTGGAAATCACAATGCGCATATTGTTATTGTCAAGAAAAAGGATCCAGACAAACCACGCCAGAAAGGTGGCTATGTAGAAGTTTTTGAGCGTCTGGATAGACCAGAATGATCCTTTTTTCATAAGGGAGCGGGTGTATACAAAAACCGGAGCATTAAGCTCCGGTTTCGATTAATGATGTCAGAATTTCAATCCTGGGAAGTATGCGTTTTCGCCCAGTTCTTCCTCAATGCGAAGAAGCTGATTGTATTTCGCCATACGGTCAGAGCGGGAAGCAGAACCAGTCTTAATCTGACCTGTGTTCAATGCAACTGCCAAGTCAGCAATTGTAGAATCTTCTGTTTCACCTGAACGGTGCGACATAATGCTCTTGTAGCTGTTGCGTTTTGCAAGGTTAACTGTGTCGATTGTTTCAGTCAAAGAACCGATTTGGTTTACTTTAACAAGAACAGCATTTGCAATTTGTGACTCAATTCCTTGTTGCAGACGTGTTACGTTTGTTACGAACAAGTCATCACCCACCAACTGGATTTTCTTACCAACCGATTGCGTAAGCGTTGCCCAGCCAGCCCAGTCGTCTTCGTCCATTCCATCTTCAATTGAAATGATCGGATATTTAGCAACCCACTGTGTCCAGTAGTCAGCCATTTCATCCGAGCTCAACTTACGTCCGTCTGATTTTTTAAAGTGGTACAATCCATCTTCGTAGAACTCAGAAACAGCAGCATCCATTGCGATGAAAATATCTTCGCCTGGTTTGTAGCCTGCTTTCTCGATCGCCTGGATTACGATTTCGATCGCCTCTTCGTTCGATTTAATGTTAGGAGCAAAACCACCTTCGTCACCAACGTTGGTAGAATATCCTTTGCTTTTCAAAACTGTTTTCAATGTATGGAAAACCTCAACACCCATTCTCAATGACTGAGAGAATGTATCTGCTTTCGCCGGCATGATCATGAACTCCTGGAAATCGATAGAGTTATCCGCGTGGCTTCCACCATTCAGAATGTTCATCATTGGAACAGGCAATGTGTTTGCGTTCGTTCCGCCTACGTAACGGTAAAGTGGCAGGTTAGCTTCCTGAGCCGCGGCCTTCGCAGCAGCAAGCGATACGCCTAGAATTGCGTTTGCGCCTAACTTGGCTTTGTTAGGAGTTCCGTCCAACTCAAGCATGATTTTATCAATCAGATTTTGCTCAAATACTGAACAACCGATCAACTCAGGGAAAATAATATCGTTGACATTCTCAACGGCCTTCAAAACTCCTTTTCCTACGTAAACGCTTTTATCGTCATCACGAAGTTCAACGGCCTCATGCTTTCCGGTAGAAGCTCCAGACGGAACAGCAGCACGTCCTAAATAGCCATTTTCAGTACGAATATCTACTTCTATTGTTGGGTTTCCTCTTGAATCCAGAATTTGTCTTGCATGTACTGATTGAATCGTACTCATTTGCAGCTTGTGGTTTTGATTTAAAATAGAATTTTTTAACGGTACAAAATAACACAAAAAATCCTCTGCATTACAGAGGATTTCGATATTTTCAGCTCGCTCTTAACAATTTGATAAATTCATCAAACAGATAACGCGAATCATGCGGACCTGGGGATGCCTCAGGGTGATATTGAACTGAGAACGCAGGATAATCCTTTCTGCGAATTCCTTCGATCGTTTTATCATTCAAATTCACGTGCGTGATTTCAATGTCAGGATGATTCTCTATTTCATCCGGATTGACAGCGAAACCATGGTTTTGTGAAGTGATCTCGCAGAATCCAGTGATCAGATTTTTAACCGGATGGTTTAACCCACGATGGCCATGATGCATTTTATAAGTGTTAATCCCGCTTGACAATGCAAGCAGCTGATGTCCCAGGCAGATTCCAAAAAGTGGCTTGCTGGTTTTGATCATCTGGTTTACACTCTCAACAGCGTAAAGCATTGCTGCCGGGTCACCTGGTCCGTTTGAGATAAAGAACCCGTCAGGTTGCCAAGCCATTACTTCCTCAAAAGGTGTTTTAGCCGGGAAAACCTTGCAGTAACATCCTCTCAAAGTCAGGTTTTTCAGAATGCTCTTCTTGATTCCGTAATCCATTACTGCAATCCGCCATTGGCTTGAAGATTCTTCGCCAATGAAGTAGGCATTCTCCGTAGTTACTTCGGAAGACAATTCAAGTCCGTCCATGGAAGGAATTTTTTGCAATTCCGCCATCAGCTCCTTTTCATCCAGGATCTCCGATGAAATGATCGCATTCATCACACCGCGTTGTCTTACGTGACGTACAATGTGCCTTGTATCGACATTACTAACACCAACAATGTTAGCCCTTTCGAAATATTCCTGCAATGAGAAATCGGCCGTACCTCTTGAATAAATTGGAGAAAACGTATTACAAACCATTCCACGAATCTTCACAGAAGCAGATTCCTCTTCATCTTCCAGCTGGACTCCGTAATTTCCAATGTGTGAATTGGTATTAACAATGATTTGACCATAATAAGAAGGATCAGTGTAGATTTCCTGATACCCTGTCATGCCTGTGTTAAAACAAATTTCTCCACCGGTGGTCCCGCTTATTCCCAAAGCAAGTCCCTTGTATGCCGTTCCGTCTTCAAGTAATAACAGAGCTTCCTTTTTTTGACTCATTTTATTGCTAAATCTATTGTTGCCACTATTAGTTTGAGCGAGATGCCCAAGTGTTTTTAAACTGCGGTGCAAAATTATAAAATTTTACCCATAAAAAAGGGTTAAACGAAACGTTCAACCCTTTTCCATATATTCTTAATGATTATCCAAAATTATTCCTTTTCAGTCGTAGATTCTGGTGACTCATTATTTTCAGCAGCGTCATCATTGCTTGCAGGTGCTTCGTCAGCAACTGGTTCCGTTTCAGCAACTACTGGATGGTCTTCTTTTTTAACAGGTGCAGCGGCTGCAACTTCTGTTCCTTCTTTCTTCACTCCACCTCTTCTGCTACGTCTTGTTTTTGCAGGTTTGTCAGCATTTGCAAGAAGCAATGCGTCGTTAAAATCTACAAGTTCAATTAGTGCAGTTTCGGCAGCATCACCAAGTCTGCTTCCAAGTTTGATGATCCGGGTGTAACCACCTGGGCGAGATGCAATCTTGTCTGAAACAACTCCGAAAAGTTCTTTTGTTGATTCTTTATCATTAAGATAAGAGAAAACAACCCTTCTATTGTGGGTAGAATCTTCTTTGGCGCGTGTTAGCAAAGGTTCAACATACTTACGAAGTTCTTTTGCTTTAGCTAATGTTGTTTCAATTCTTTTGTGGATAATCAAAGAAGAAGCCATGTTTGATAGCATCGCCTTGCGGTGAGATGCTGTTCTTCCTAAATGATTATCTTTCTTACCGTGTCTCATTGTTTTGTTGTTTAGTTGCTTCGAGCGGCGGCTAGCGCGCTACAGAATACAGACTTATTATGGAATTATTTATCAATCTTCGTCCAAACGATATTTGGCAACGTCCATTCCAAATGTGAGTTGTTTGTCAGCCACAAGCTGTTCCAACTCAGTAAGAGATTTTTTACCAAAATTGCGGAATTTCATCATGTCTGAAATTTCAAGTCTCACTAAATCACCAAGTGATTTAACGTCAGCTGATTTCAAACAGTTGTAAGCACGTACAGAAAGATCCAACTCAGACAATGAAGTCTTAAGCAGTTTCCTCATACGCAGCATTTCTTCATCCACCTGATTGTCTTCTTCTGCTTTCTGCTTCTCAAACGTCATTGTTTGATCAGAGAATAACATAAAGTGTTGAATCAAAATGTTTGCAGCACCTTTTAACGCATCTTCCGGATGGATAGAACCATCAGTTTGGATGTCGATCAAAAGACGCTCGTAATCTGTACGTTGTTCTACACGTGTATTTTCAACACTGTATTTAACGTTTTTAATTGGCGTATAAATAGAATCCACTGCGATGTACCCAAATGGCAATTCGTTTGCACGGGGTTCATCAGCAGGAACATATCCTCTTCCTTTGTCCAAAAGCAGTTCCATTTCAAACTCCTTCTGGTCATCAATATGGCAAATAACCTGATCTGGGTTTAAAACTTCAAATGCGTTAGTAAACTTGCCAATGTCACCCGCAGTAATAACGGATACATTTTTAAGGTTAACAACGATTCTGCTTTCGTTCAGATCAGAAACTTTTTTAAAACGAACCATTTTAAGGTTCAGGATGATTTCTGTAACATCCTCAACGATACCTTCGATAGAAGAAAATTCATGAAGCACACCAGGGAACTTCACGCTCGTAATGGCATAGCCTTCCAAAGATGAAAGAAGTATTCTACGTAATGCATTACCAATGGTTACGCCGTATCCTTTCTCTAGAGGCTTAAACTCAAACAACCCGTGAAAGTCGTCTGCTTTTTCCATGACGACCTTATCAGGCATTTGGAAAGCTAATATTGACATAGTCCTTGCTCCTTTTATAGTAGTAAATGATAGTTGATCACGCTACCGTTACCTTTGCGATCGCAAAATTGCCGTTTCCGGCCAAAAGCACGCCTGGTAAACTAGGCGTGCTGTAATGTGAAGATTATTTAGAATACAACTCAACAATAAGTTGTTCGTTGATGTTTTCAGGAATTTGTTCGCGTTCCGGGAAGGTTACGAATTTACCTGTCAATTGCTGACCATCCCACTCTAACCAGTTGAATCCTTTTGAGCTGTGACCAGCAAGGCTTTCTGAAACTGATTCTAGAGATTTAGATTTCTCACGAACTGTAACGATTTGTCCAGGACGAAGAGAATAAGAAGGGATGTTTACAATTTCACCATCAACAAGTATATGTTTGTGGGAAACGAGCTGGCGTGCAGCACGTCTTGTTGGAGCGATGCCCAAGCGGTAAACTGTATTATCAAGACGAGCTTCGCAGTATTTTAAAAGGTTTTCCCCAGTGATACCTTCTTTAACCGAAGCTTTTTCGAATAGATTACGGAATTGTCTTTCCAGAATACCGTAGATGAATTTCACCTTCTGCTTTTCCATCAATTGTAAAGCATACTCTGATTTTTTAGAGCGGCGACCCTTTCCATGAACTCCTGGAGGGTAATTTTTCTTTGCAAGGGCTTTGCTCGGGCCCATGATGGGTTCTCCGTAACGTCTTGCAATCTTTGATTTGGGACCTGTGTAACGTGCCATTAAAAACTTTTTATTTTACTTAAATAATTGAAAACCATTCTGTAACCCCAGTGTCCAAATTACGAATGGGCATTTATATTGAAATACTATACTCTCCGACGTTTTGGAGGACGGCAACCATTGTGTGGTAGCGGAGTAATATCTCTGATTGTCGTTACCTCGATTCCAGCATTCTGGATGGTACGGATTGCAGACTCACGGCCTGATCCGGGTCCCTTAACAAAAACCTCAGCTTTGCGCATTCCCAAGTCGAAAGCAACTTGTGCACAGCTTTGAGCTGCTGTCTGAGCCGCGTATGGAGTGTTCTTTTTAGAACCGCGGAAACCCATTTTACCAGCAGATCCCCATGAAATCACCTGGCCATTATTGTTGGTAATCGAGATGATAATGTTGTTGAATGAAGCTTTGATGTGCACCTGGCCCACCGACTCCACTACGACAACTCTCTTTTTTGCTTTATCTTTTCTTTTATTTTGTGCCATTGCTTATGGATAGAAATGTGGTTTTACCCACCGCTCACTGATTATTTAGTAGCCTTTTTCTTGTTCGCGATTGTTTTGCGTTTACCCTTACGAGTACGAGAGTTGTTCTTTGTCCTTTGTCCGCGCAATGGTAAACCCTTACGGTGACGAAGACCTCTGTAACAAGCGATATCCATTAAGCGCTTAATGCTCAGTTGAACTTCTGATTTAAGTGCACCTTCTACTTTATATTCACCTGCTATAACCGCACGAACCGCACCAGACTCTTCATCGTTCCAGTCAATCACCTTTTTATTGATGTCAACTCCTGCTTTTTCGAGAATTTTTTTCGCTGAACTGCGACCAATTCCGAAGATATAAGTTAGTGAGATTTCGCCCCTTTTACGGTCGGGAATATCAACTCCTGAAATACGTGCCATAATGATTAACCTTGTCTTTGTTTATACCGTGGGTTCTTCTTGTTAATAACATACACTTTACCCTTTCGGCGTATAACCTTGCAGTCCTCACTGCGTTTCTTTACTGATGCTTTGACTTTCATCTCGAATGTTACTTGTTGTTAATAATGAGGTGATCTTCTCCTTATTTGTACCGGTAAGTGATTCTTGCCTTTGATAAGTCGTAAGGAGACATTTCCAACTTAACACGGTCGCCCGGTAATATTTTTATATAGTGCATTCTCATCTTTCCTGAAATATGCGCAATAACTTCATGCTTATTTTCTAAAACCACACGAAACATTGCATTGGAAAGTGCTTCTAAAATAACTCCGTCTTGTTCGATTGATGCTTGTTTTGCCATTCGTAGCGTTAATTACATTACTTCAACCATAAGGCTGGTGTTGGCCGTCACTTTTTCTATATAATCGAATGTTGTCAGAATTTCGGCTTTGCCTTTACGGACAACAACCGTATGCTCAAAATGAGCTGAATATTTCCTGTCACTTGTTCTTATTGTCCATCCGTCACGCTCTTGCATTACCGTCTTAACGCCAAGGTTAATCATCGGCTCAATCGCAAGAACCATTCCTTCTTTCAATCGGATACCCTTTCCCCTCTTTCCATAGTTTGGCACTTCCGGGCTTTCGTGAAGATCTCTTCCTACACCATGTCCTACCAATTCCCGCACTACCGTGTATCCACGCTCTTCAACATAATTCTGAACTGCAAATCCAACATCCCCTATTCTAAGACCGTCAACTGCTTGTTCAATTCCCTTGTATAGTGACTTCTTAGTCGCAGTCAAAAGATTCATAACTTCCTGCGTTACCTCACCAACAGGGTATGTATAAGCACTGTCACTATGAAAGCCATTTAATTTAACTCCGCAATCAATCGAAACGATATCTCCTTCTTTCAATGCGTAATTTCCAGGTATTCCGTGAACAACGACTTCATTGACCGAGATACAAAGTGATGCTGGAAATTTGTTGAATCCCTTAAAAGAAGGGATGCCACCATTCTCTCTTATATATTCTTCTGCTACCGAATCGAGTTTATTTGTAGTTACACCCGGCTTAACCCATAATGCAACCTCAGCATGCGCTTTACCTAAAACCTGCGCACTCTGCTTAATTAGATCAATCTCCTCCTCCGTTTTTAAATAAATCATTGCAATATCAAATGGCGACGCTCTCAGTTCTGCCAGTTACACGACCAGATTTCATCAATCCTTCGTATCTGCGCATCAGAAGGTAACTTTCGATTTGTTGAAGCGTATCCAAAACAACGCCAACCATAATAAGCAAGGATGTTCCTCCGAAGAAGTGGGCAAAGTCAGTAGAAACACCTAACAAACTCGCAAACGCAGGCAATATCGCAACAAGAGCAAGCATCAAAGAGCCTGGAAATGTAATCCTATCGAGTATTGAACTAATGTATTCGGATGTCTGCTGACCAGGCTTTACCCCAGGGATAAACCCACCACCCCTCTTCATATCGTCAGCAATCTGCTGCGGATTTACCGATATAGCGGTATAGAAGAAAGTAAATACAATGATTAAAAACGCAAACAGTAAGTTGTATTGCCAAGTGGTATAGTTTGCAAAAATCGTAGCAACATTACTGGCGAAATCACTCTTCTCTGCAAAATAAGACGCACCTAATGATGGTATAAACATTAAAGCCTGAGCGAAAATGATAGGCATTACACCAGCCGCATTCAGTTTTAAGGGCAAATATTGACGTTGTCCACCCATAACGCGACTTCCAACAACCTGCTTTGCATATTGAATTGGAATCCGACGTACAGCCTGGGTCAACATAACCGCACCCATTATCACAAAATACAGCGCTACAATCTCAAGTACCGTTAACAAAATTTGACCACTACCACGTGACACAAATTCCTTGTAAATCGCTCCCGGGAATCTTGAAACAATACCGATCATGATCAACATCGAAATTCCGTTACCTATACCCTTATCTGTAATTCTCTCTCCCAACCACATGCAGAACATAGTTCCAGCAGTCAAAACGAAGACAGACGATATGGAAAACAGACTTCTTGACACTAACAAAGCCTCATCAGGAACAGTCGTATTAAGATATGCGGTGCCCTGAACTAACGTGACCACTATTGTCAACACCCGGGTTATCTGGTTCAACTTCTTGCGACCAGATTCTCCTTCTTTCTGCATCTTCTGAAAATACGGCAAAGCCATCGTCAGAAGCTGTATGGCAATAGAAGCCGAGATATAGGGCATGATACCCAACGCAAAAATCGAAGCCTTACTGAATGCCCCTCCTAAAAAGGTATCCAGAAGGCCTAACAGTCCCTGAGTGGAAACATTCATTTGATCCGGTTCAACGCCGGGCAAAGCCACGTAAGACCCCAAACGGAAAATCGTTATAAACAAAAGAGTGTTGAGAATTCGCGTTCTCAACTCTTCAATTGCAAATATGTGTTTTATAGTCTCTAAAAATCGTTTCATGTCGTGGGCTTACATTAGCTATTTGTTATAAACAACTTGTGCTTAACGCAAACAGCAAAATTATAGTTTAACCGCTTTGCCGCCTGCCTTCTCAATTGCTTCGATAGCTGATGCAGAGAATGCGTTTGCCTGAACCTCAATTGCGATTGACACTTGACCCCTATTAAGGATTTTAACAAGATCTTTCTTCGCAGATAAACCATTTTCGCGAATCAGATCTAATGTGATAACCGAGGCACTGGTCTTCTCCGCCAAAGCTTGGATTGCATCCAAATTCAGCGCTTTGTATTCTACTCGGTTGATATTGTTAAAACCAAATTTAGGTAAACGTCTTTGAAGCGGCATTTGACCACCCTCAAAACCCACCTTCCGGCTATAACCCGAACGAGATTGAGCTCCTTTATGTCCACGTGCAGCTGTTCCCCCTTTTCCAGAGCCCTGACCACGTCCAACTCTTTTTCCTGTCTTAACAGAGCCAACAGCCGGTTTTAATGAACTAAGATTCATACTATAATATTTTTTAAATTTCTTCTACTTTAACCAGGTGGCTTACCTTGCGGATCATACCAGCAATGGCTTCGCTATTTTCCTTCTCAACCGTCCTATTCAACTTACCTAGGCCTAACGCCTTAATAGTAAGCTTTTGTCTTTCAGGACGATCGATTGTGCTTTTAACTTGTGTAATACGTACTTTTGACATGATCACTCAGAGATAAAGGAATAGTTCAAGAACTACCCGTTGAATACTTTGTCCAATTTAACACCGCGCTGAAAAGCAACCTGATGGGGAGCTCTCATCTTCAATAAAGCATCAATAGTCGCTTTAATTACGTTGTGAGGATTTGAAGATCCTTTAGACTTTGCAAGTACATCTTTAATCCCAGCACTCTCAAGTACTGCACGCATTGGTCCACCAGCAAGTACTCCGGTTCCAGGTGCTGCAGGTTTGATCAATACAAAACCTCCGCTGAACTTACCTTCCATCTGATGTGGAACAGTGTGCTTAAGCATTGGAACTTGAATTAAATTCTTTTTCGCATCATCAATACCCTTTGCAATGGCATCAGTAACTTCGTTTGCCTTGCCAAGCCCGTATCCAACAACACCATTTCCATCTCCCACCACAACGATAGCCGAAAAGCTAAAACGACGACCACCCTTTACTACTTTTGCTACCCGATTGATCGCAACTACGCGTTCTTTCAAGTCCGATTCGTTAACCTTTGAAGGTTTTGTATTTGTAGACATAGTCTTTGTTATACTTAGAATTTCAGGCCACCCTCACGAGCTCCTTCGGCCAATGCTTTTACTTTACCATGATACAAATATCCATTTCTGTCAAAAACTACAGTTTGAATACCTGCTTCTTGTGCCTTTTCAGCAATCTTTTTACCAACCTGGAGAGCAGTATCAACGTTAGAGTTTTCCTTCCTTCCACCAAGGTCTACTGATGATGCGCTCGCAAGCGTAACACCATTTATGTCATCTATTATCTGCGCATAAATGCTGGTGTTAGAGCGGAAAACCGATAATCTGGGACGCTCTGAACTACCTTTCACTTTCTTGCGAATGTGATATTTAAGGCGTTGTCTTCTATCTGCTTTTGCGGTAGCCATTTTCAAACTTGTCTTACTTGTTATAAACTAATTCCGTGACTTACTACTTTTTAGAAGCAGACTTGCCAGCCTTACGACGAACAACCTCACCAACAAAACGAATCCCTTTTCCTTTGTAAGGTTCAACCTTACGCAATGATTTGATTTTCGCAGCAACTGATCCAATCAGTTCCTTGTCAATACCTTCTAAAATAACCTTAGGGTTTTGTCCCTTTTCGGAAGTCGTTGTAAGCTTAATCTCTTCCGGAATAGCCATAAAAATATTGTGAGAATAACCTAATTGCAATTCCAGCACATTGTTTGCTGCACTTGCCTTGTAACCCACACCAATAATCTCTAACTCTTTCTTGTATCCGGCATCCACTCCGATCACCATGTTGTTGATCAGAGATCTATACAAACCGTGAAGTGCTTTGTGGCGCTTCTGTTCAGTTGGACGACTTACCTTAAGTTCACTACCTTCAATTTCAACGCTGATATCGCTATCAACTGTTTGATATAGTGTTCCTTTCGGTCCTTTTACTGACACTACATTACCTTCTGCAACTGATACAGAAACTCCTGCAGGCAAAACGATAATTTTATTTCCTATACGTGACATTTCCTGAATAACTTTTAAATATTAATACACGAAACATAACACTTCCCCGCCAACATTAAGCGTTTTAGCTTCCTTGTCAGTCATAACACCCTTAGAGGTTGAAATGATAACAGTTCCTAAACCACCCAATACGCGTGGTAATGTTGATGAACCTGAATATTTACGAAGTCCAGGCTTACTAACCCTCTCCAATTTCACAATTGCAGATTGCTTTGTCACAGGATTGTATTTCAAAGCTATTTTGATTACACCCTGAGGACCTACTTCGTCAAATTTATAACTCTGAATATACCCTTTATCAAAAAGTACTTTAGTTATTTCTTTTTTTATGTTGGATGCAGGTATCTCAACAACCCTGTGCTTCGCTTTGATAGCGTTTCTGAGTCTCGTCAGATAATCTGCTATGGGATCCGTTAACATTTTTATGCCTAGTTTAAACACCCCTTTGAAACGGGAGTGCAAAGTTAAGTAATTGAAATCAGAATTGAAAGTATTCTTACCAACTTGATTTTGTAACACCCGGAATCTTGCCGTCAGACGCCATATCCCGGAACATAACTCTGGAAATTCCGAATTTCCGCATATAACCCCGAGGCCTTCCCGTGATTTTGCACCTGTTATGCAAACGAACAGGAGAAGAGTTACGTGGTAATTTATCCAAACCAACCCAATCACCCGCAGCTTTCAACTTTGTACGCTTTTCAGCAAACTTAGCTACTAAGGCTTCTCTTTTTCTCTCCCGTGCTTTAACTGATTCTTTTGCCATTGTCGGTAAATATCTTATATTAAGAATTATCCTTGTTTGTTCGCATTTGTAAATGGCATACCCAGTGCCTTCAACAGCTCATAACTTTCTTCGTCAGAATTAGTTGAAGTGACAAATGTGATATCCATACCAGTGATTTTATTCACCTTTTCTATACTAATCTCAGGAAAAATGATTTGCTCTTTAACACCAAACGTATAGTTTCCGCGTCCGTCAAATCCTTTATCACTGATACCTTTGAAGTCTCTTACACGGGGCATTGCAATCGCAGTCAAACGATCAAGGAACTCATACATGCGATCACCACGAAGTGTAACCTTTGCTCCAATCGGCATGTTTTCACGCAACTTGAAGTTCGACACCGCTTTCTTAGAAATTGTAGCAATTGCTTTTTGACCAGTAATCTGGCTCAATTCCTCAACACCAGTATCAACCAGTTTCTTATCTGCTACTGCTGCTCCAATTCCTTTGTTGATGACAATCTTGGTCAAACGAGGAACTTGCATCACTGACTTGTACTGAAATTTATCTTTCAGCTGCGAAACAACTTCGCTTACATACTTTTCTTTTAATCTCGGCTGTGCCATCTTTTTGAAGATATTATTGTGGATTACCGACCCACCGTTTATATTCTATTCCAGGTTCTAAATGAACAGGGAATTACAAAATATTTCCTGTCTTTTTCGAAAAACGCTGCAGCTTTCCTTTATCATCTGCCTTGCGCCCAGTTCTGGTTGCTTCGCCGGTTTTAGGATCAACTACCATTAGGTTACTAATGTGAATTGCACCTTCACGCTTTTCAATGCTTCCTTGTGGAGTTTGTGCATTTGGCTTAACATGTTTTGTGATCATGTTTACACCTTCAACAACAGCTCTAAGCTTTTCAATATCCACTTTCTTGATAACACCAGTCTCACCTTTTGCATTGCCTGAGATTACCTTAACGGTATCCCCGGTGCGAATGTGCAACTTAGCTGGTGCCTTTTTATTTTTGCTTTCCATTTTAGATATTCTCTTATCAGTTCAAAGAAATACTAGAGTTTCGATTTCTTACAACACCTCAGGTGCCAATGAAACGATCTTCATGAATTGCTTTTCGCGCAATTCCCTTGCAACCGGTCCAAAGATACGAGTACCACGTGGCTCGTCGTTGTTGTTTAACAAAACAGCTGCGTTATCTTCAAATCTGATGTAGGTTCCATCCTTACGGCGTACTTCTTTTTTTGTACGAACCACAACGGCTTTTGAAACCGTTCCTTTTTTCATATTGCTCGAAGAAAGAGCTGATTTTACTGTTACGACGATTTTATCGCCTACTGAGGCATAGCGTTTGCCAGTTCCGCCAAGTACACGAATTACGAGTACTTCCTTCGCTCCACTGTTGTCTGCTACCGACAGTCTTGATTCTTGCTGTACCATTGTTACTTAGCTCTTTCAAGGATTTCTACTAATCTCCAACGCTTATTCTTACTAAGCGGACGTGTTTCCATCACGCGGATCGTATCACCGATTCCAACCTGATTGGTTTCGTCATGCACCATAAGCTTGGTAGTTTTAGTCATAAACTTACCATACTTGGCATGCTTCACTTTACGCTCCACAGTGATCACGCAGGATTTCTCCATTTTGTTGCTCACTACTTTGCCAACTCTTTCTTTACGTAAATTTCTTTCTGTTGCCTCCATAATTTCTAAACTGATTTACTGTTGGTTACTTTTAGCCGACAGCTCGGTTAAGAGTTTTGCAATTTCCTTACGCGAGGTACGAATACGCAAAGGGTTCTCAATAGGTGAAATCGCGTGAGCGAATTTCAATCGCAATAAGCGCTCCCGCTCCTGAGCAATCTGCTCTTTAAGCTGATCTTGCGACAGATCTTTTATTTCTTTACTAGTCATTGCTTTAAATAATTAGCGTTCTAAATAACATTCGGGTTAGTTCGCTTCCTGATAATCCCGACGTACAACGAACTTGGTTTTAATTGGCAACTTCTGTGCAGCCAAACGCAATGCTTCGTTAGCGGTATCTAATGTAACACCAGTTGCTTCGAAGATGATTGTTCCTGGCTTAACCGGTGCAACCCAATATTCAGGAGCTCCTTTACCTTTACCCATACGAACTTCCGCGGGCTTTTTGGTAATTGGCTTGTCAGGGAAAACACGGATCCATACTTGACCTTCGCGTTTCATTGCACGAGTTACTGAAATACGTGCAGCTTCAATTTGACGTGCAGTCAACCAACCTGGTTCAAGCGCCTTAATAGCAAAAGAACCAAATGCGATTTCATGTCCGCGAGTAGCCAAACCATTGTATGAGCCCTTGCCTTTTTGTTGCTTGCGAAATTTTGTCCTTTTCGGCTGTAACATGATCTTAATCTATTTGAACCGGTGCATTACCGGAAAATGTCGGATTACTTCTTCTTATTCCTATTGTTGTTGTTGCCACCGCCGCTGTTATTGCGTTTACGACGATCTGCTTCGCTTCCGCCACCACCGCCTTCTCCACGAGGTGCTCCACCATCACGGCCACCGCCTCTGCGATCTCTGCCACCACGGTCATTGCCGCCACGATCATTTCCGCCTGATGCGCTTCTTTCTGCTCTATCAGATGCAGCTGTTGCAGCACTAGGTGTCAAATCTCTCTTACCGTAAAGCTCTCCTTTGAAGATCCAAACTTTAATACCGATTTTACCGTAGATTGTTTGTGCTTCTGAGATTGCGTAATCAATATCAGCTCTCAAAGTGTGAAGAGGAATTCTTCCTTCTTTGTACTCCTCAGTACGCGCCATTTCAGCTCCACCAAGACGTCCAGCAAGACGAATTTTGATTCCTTGTGTTCCAACGCGCATTGCAGAAGCGATTGATTGCTTCATTGCTCTACGATATGAAATACGAGCTTGAAGTTGTTGAGCGATTGCCTCGCCTACCAATTTCGCATCGATCTCAGGACGTTTGATCTCGTAAATGTTGATCTGAACGTCTTTACCGGTGATCTTTTTAAGCTCTTCTTTGATTTTATCAACCTCGCTACCACCTTTACCAATTACAATACCCGGACGAGCAGTGTGGATTGTCAATGTGATACGTTTTAATGTTCTTTCGATAACTACTTTTGAGATCGATCCTTTTGGGATACGTGCTTTGATGTAGTTACGGATTTTTTCGTCTTCAACTAATTTATCAGAGAAGTCTTTTCCTCCATACCAACTTGACTCCCATCCTCTAACAATTCCTAGTCTCAGACCTATAGGATTAACCTTTTGTCCCATTCGATATAGATCGTTTTACTTATGATTCGGTGATTACTGATTCTTTGTCTGCGCTTTCGATAGAAGCAGAAGCATCGTCAATCACGATTGTGATGTGGTTCGAACGCTTACGGATTCTATGTGCTCTTCCTTGCGGTGCAGGGCGCAAACGCTTTAACATACGTCCACCGTCAATAAATACGGTTTTGACAATAAGATCAGCGTCCTCCAGCTTCGCATCTTCATTCAGTTGTTGCCAGTTAGCAACTGCAGAAAGTAAAACTTTATGCAAAACCGGTGAAGAAGCTCTCGGTTGAAACTTTAATAGTGCCAACGCCTTGCTGACCTTTTGTCCGCGAATCATGTCGGCTACTAACCTCATTTTGCGAGGAGAAGTAGGCACATCTTTTAATATAGCTCTTGCTTCCATGTTCTTTCAGATATAGGCTCGTTCCTGTGACAGAACCAGCTATCGTCGACTAATTATTTTCTACCTTTATCTTTTTTTGCTGTGTGGCCACGGAAGTTACGTGTAGGAGAAAATTCTCCCAGTTTGTGACCAACCATATTTTCAGTTACATAAACCGGAATAAACTTGTTTCCGTTATGCACTGCGAATGTATGCCCGATAAAATCCGGCGATATCATTGAGCGTCGTGACCAGGTTTTGATTACTGATTTCCGAGAGGCGCTGTTCATCACAGTCACTTTATTCTCAAGACGAAAATCGATATATGGTCCTTTTTTTAATGAGCGTGCCATGTTATACTATTATTTTTTACGACGGCTGATAATCAATTTCTCAGAATGCTTGTTGCGATCACGAGTTTTAAGTCCTTTAGAGAACTGTCCGTTTCTAGATCTAGGCTGGCCCCCTGATGAGCGACCTTCACCACCACCCATTGGGTGATCGACTGGGTTCATCGCAACACCACGAACGCGTGGACGACGACCTAACCAACGACGACGACCTGCTTTTCCTAATGCCACATTCATATGACTTGCATTAGAAACTGTTCCAACTGTTGCGATACAAGTAGAAAGTATCATACGCATTTCGCCAGAAGGCATTTTTAATACTGCGTATTTTCCTTCTCTCGCTACAAGCTGAGCATAAGCGCCTGCGCTACGTGCAAACTGACCACCTTTACCAGGAGTCAATTCGATATTGTGAACAATTGTACCAATTGGCATAGAACCTAATGGAAGCGCATTACCAACTTCCGGTGCTACTGAACTGCCTGAAACAATTACTTGTCCCACTTTCAGTCCGTTTGGTGCAATTACATATCTCTTTTCTTCATCTTCAAACTGCACCAACGCAATACGCGCTGAACGGTTTGGATCGTATTCAATTGAAATTACTGTGGCTGGCGCATCGAAACGATTTCTCTTGAAATCAATAACACGATACTTTCTTTTATGCCCGCCACCTATATGGCGCATGGTTCTGTGTCCCTGGCTATTACGACCACCTGTTCTTTTGATGGTTTCCAGAAGACTCTTTTCAGGTTTCGCCGTTGTGATCTCCTCGAATGTAGGAGCGGAGCGGAAACGCTGACCAGCACTTGTCGGTTTTAATTTTTTAACTGCCATTTGCTATTAACTCGTCAAAGATTTGAATCGCTCAACTATTCTTATGCTTCACCGTAGATATCGATGATTTCACCTTCAGCCACTGTTACAATAGCCTTTTTGATAGTTGAAGTTTTTCCACTTACAAACTTACCACCCGATGTACGGGATTTGCTTTTTCCAATGCTGCGCATTGTATGAACGCTTTCTACGGTAACCCCGAACAGTTTCTCAATAGCCTTTTTGATCTCTACTTTATTAGAAGTTAGGGACACTTCGAAGGCATATTTTCCTTGACCACCCTGAGCCGTTACCTTTTCGGTTATAATCGGACGTTTCAGTACACTCATGATTATTTGTTCAATTGGGTTTCCAAAATAGACAGAGCAGATTCACTTATCAAAAGACGGTCTGCATACATCAGGTCATACGTGTTGACCGCGTCCACTGTCGTAACTTTTGCTTTTGGAATGTTACGGCTTGACAGATAGACATTGCTGTCAACAGATGGAAGAATTAGTAACGTTTTTGTATTCACTAATGCTAGTGAGTTCAAAACATTCAGATAAGATTTAGTTTTTGGCGCATCAAATGTGAATGCTTCCAGAACAGAGATCGAATCAGACTGAGCTTTCACAGAGAAAGCTGACTTACGAGCCAATGACTTAACTTTCTTGTTGATTTTAAAACCGTAATCACGAGGTCTTGGACCGAAAATACGACCACCACCTATGAACACCGGAGATTTAATGCTACCAGCACGAGCTCCGCCTGTTCCTTTTTGACGTTTGATTTTACGAGTAGAGTGATTAATCTCTGCACGTTCTTTTGATTTGTGCGTTCCCTGACGTTGGTTAGCCAAGTACAACTTCACATCGAGATAGATCGCGTGCGTGTTAGGTTCGATGCCAAAAATTTCTTCAGACACACTTACCTTCTTGCCGGTATCTTCTCCTTTTATATTTAATACGGACAGTTCCATCGTGCTACTTCTCAATGATTAGAAATGAATTCTTTGAACCAGGTACTGAGCCACTAACAACCAAAAGGTTTTGCTCAGGGATCACTTTCAGAATACGTAAATTCTGAATTTTTACACGATTGTTACCCATGCGTCCACCCATACGAATGCCTTTAAATACACGTGATGGGAATGAACAAGCACCAATCGAACCTGGGTGACGCGCTCTGTTGTGCTGACCGTGAGTCTGACCACCTACCCCTGCGAAACCATGGCGTTTTACAACACCTTGAAAACCGCGGCCTTTGGCAGAACCAACAACGTCAACAAACTCGCCTTCTTCAAAGATATCCGTTACAGATAATGAAGTTCCAAGTTCATGCTCCACTTCAAATTCCTTAAACTCAACCACTTTTTGTTTGGGAGTTGTGTTGGCTTTCTTGAAGTGGCCAATCATCGGCTGTGAAGAGCTTTTTTCTTTTTTCTCTCCAAAACCTAACTGAATAGCTTTATAGCCATCCTTTTCTTCGGACCTAACTTGTGTAACAACACAAGGACCAGCTTGAATCACAGTACATGCCAGAGCCTGCCCGTCAGCATTGTACAAACTAGTCATTCCGATTTTCTTACCAATTAAACCAGACATGTTTTGAAATTAAAATTAGCAGGTAAAACCCTTATTCTTTAAAACGGACTGCAAAGGTAGCAAATCAAATTCCCTTATCCAACAGTGAAATAATATTTCTCGCTGATAATCAGCAAAAAAGGTCAGATGATTTGAACCATCTGACCTCGAATTCTGATAACCGACGAATTGTGCAAATATGCACCAACATTCAACTGTTTTCTTGAGCTCAGATGTGGTTTCCGAAAACGGACCTTCATCCAATTTATATCTTTGGCTTAACTGAATAAGCCCTTATTTACTAAACTTTGATCTCTACATCAACACCGCTTGGCAATTCAAGCTTCATCAAAGCGTCAACTGTTTTTGCGCTTGTAGAGAAAATGTCTACCAGACGTTTGTAAGTACAAAGTTGGAATTGTTCACGTGATTTCTTGTTAACGTGTGGAGAACGAAGAACCGTGAATTTCTCAGTTTTTGTTGGCAAAGGAATTGGTCCACTAACAATAGCGCCAGTTGCTTTTACAGCCTTTACAATTTTCTCCGCTGATTTGTCAACCAAATTATGGTCAAAAGAGCGAAGTTTGATACGGATTTTTTGATTCATTTTGCTTTATTATTTCCGGTTCTGAGAATATTTGAACGAAACAAGTTTCGACAATCCACCAGCGAAAGAACCATTTACTTCGCAAGCTTCTATATAAAAACGATCCGTTACCTGCTGAACAGTTAGCGGATCATTTCATTTATGCTTTAACTAAACCTTTTGCTTTTTCGATTACCGTTTCTGCAATGTTGTTAGGAACAATCTCGTAATAAGCAAATGTCAAAGAAGCAGTAGCGCGACCAGATGACATTGTACGAAGATCAGTAACATAACCAAACAATTCAGAAAGAGGCACGTCACATTTGATAACCTGAGCACCATTACGGGAATCCATTCCTCTCATTACACCACGACGACGGTTAAGGTCACCGGTGATCGGTCCTGTGTATTCATCTGGCGTAAGCACTTCAACGTGCATAATCGGCTCCATCAATTTTGAACCTGCGTGACGCGCAGCTTCTTTGAAACCAATTTTTGCTGCAAGTTCAAATGATAGCGCATCTGAATCGACATCGTGGAAAGATCCGTGGAAAATACGCACTTTCATCGAATCCAGAGGATATCCTGCAAGTGCACCATTTGACATAGATGCTTCAAAACCTTTCTGGATCGGAGCGATAAATTCACGAGGAATAGTACCACCAACAATTTGATTTACAAACTGCAAACCTGTTTTTGGTTCTTTGCCTTCTTCATTATCATCACGTGGTCCAATTTCGAATACGATATCCGCAAATTTACCACGACCACCCGTTTGTTTCTTGTAAACTTCACGGTGTTCGAAGTTCTTAGTAAGAATCTCTTTATAAGCAACCTGAGGAGCACCTTGATTTACTTCCACTTTGAATTCACGACGCATACGGTCGATGATAATTTCAAGGTGAAGCTCGCCCATTCCTTTAATGATCGTTTGACCAGTTTCTTCGTTACTTTCAACTTGCAACGTAGGATCTTCTTCGATCAATTTGGTGATTGCTTTTGAGAAGTTATCGCTGTCCGCAGCTTTCTTAGGCTCGATAGCATAACCAATTACTGGCTCAGGGAACACCATTGATTCAAGAACGATTGGGTTCTTTTCGTCAGATAATGTATCTCCCGTCTTAATATCCTTGAAACCTACAACCGCACCAATATCACCCGCTTCAAGACGATCAATTTGATTTTGCTTGTTGGCGTGCATTTGGAAGATACGAGAAATACGTTCCTTGTTTCCTGAACGGTTGTTCAAAACGTAAGAACCTGAATCAAGATATCCGGAGTAAGAACGGATAAAGCATAGACGGCCTACATAAGGGTCAGTTGCAATTTTAAATGCTAGTGCACAGAATGGATCTGCATCCGTTGGCTGACGAGAGATTTCGTTTCCAGTGCGAGGATCAGTTCCGATAATGCTTTCGCGATCTTGTGGTGAAGGCAAAATCGCCATCACGTAATCAAGCATCGTTTGAACACCTTTATTTTTGAATGAAGAACCGCAAACCATAGGAACGATTTTCATGCTGATCGTTGCTGCACGCAAAGCTGCAAGAATTTCGTCTTCTGAAATCGACGCTGGATCTTCAAAATATTTTTCCATCAAAGTGTCGTCGAATTCGGCAACAGCTTCAAGCAATTTTTCTCTCCATTCAGTTGCTTCTTCAAGCATATCGTCAGGAATAGGAACTTCTCTAAAAGTCATTCCTTTATCTTCTTCATTCCATTCGATACCACGGAAGTTAACCAAGTCAACAACACCACGGAATGTATCTTCTGCACCGATCGGCAATTGAAGAGGAACAGCGTAGCTTCCAAGCATTTCTTTAACCTGCGTACAAACTTTCAAGAAGTCTGCACCTGAACGGTCCATTTTATTTACAAAACCGATACGGGCTACATTATAATTGTTAGCCAGACGCCAGTTTGTTTCAGATTGTGGTTCAACACCATCAACTGCACTAAAAAGGAATACAAGACCATCCAATACACGAAGCGAACGGTTTACCTCAACTGTAAAGTCAACGTGTCCCGGTGTATCGATAATGTTGATATGATATTTTTCATTACGATAATTCCAATCAACAGTTGTTGCAGCAGATGTAATGGTAATCCCACGCTCTTGCTCCTGCTCCATCCAGTCCATTGTAGCAGCACCATCATGCACTTCTCCAATTTTGTGGCTTACCCCTGCGTAATAAAGGATACGCTCCGTTGTGGTTGTTTTACCCGCATCAATGTGCGCAGCAATACCAATGTTTCTTGTTAATCTTAGATCACGTGCCATGACAGATGGTGATGTGTTATATTATATTCGATGTGCAATTCACTCAGAAGCAATTCGAACTCAAAGAATGTCGTAAAAACGCACTACTTCCAAAAATTCAGAGCGCAAAAGTATCAATTATTGATGATAAAAACAATTGCACTAACATTAAATTTCAGAAAAATCTTAAATAAAAATCGGAAGCCCGGGCAAACCCGAACTTCCGATTAACAAATATGACTTTGATCCTAGAATCTAAAGTGCGAGAACGCTTTGTTGGCATCTGCCATACGGTGCGTATCATCTTTCTTCTTAACAGCAGCTCCTTCACCTTTTGCAGCAGCAATGATCTCACCAGCAAGGCGATCCACCATTGTTTTTTCTCCGCGCTTGCGTGAGTAGTTGATCAACCATTTCATACCAAGAGATTGCTTACGCTCAGGACGAACTTCCGTTGGAACCTGGAATGTAGCACCACCCACACGACGGCTTTTTACTTCCACAGATGGAGTTACATTGTTCAATGCTTTTCTCCAAGTTTCAAGACCGCTTTCGCTGGTTTTTTTCTCAACCAACTCCAACGCGTCGTAGAAGATTGTGAATGCAATACTTTTCTTTCCTTCAAACATTAGGTTGTTAACGAACTTGGTAACCTGAACGTCCCTGAACTTTGGATCAGGAAGGATATATCTTTTCTTTGGTTTCGACTTTCTCATTTTAACTTAAAATTTTACACGAGGTTTCGTTTTGCAACTTATTCACCCAGGCCATGAGCTTGGATTACTTCCCTTTTATCAGATTAATTCCTTAATAAAAGCAGAGAGAGTTACTTTTTATTTCTTTTTACCTTTTGTTGGTGCTGCTGCAACTTGTCCTGGTTTTGGACGCTTAGCACCATATTTCGAACGACGTTGTTTACGTCCGTTCACACCAGCTGTATCCAATGCACCACGAATAATGTGGTAACGCACACCTGGTAAATCTTTCACACGACCACCGCGGATCAAAACGATCGAGTGCTCTTGCAAGTTGTGGCCTTCACCTGGAATGTAGGCATTCACTTCTTTGTTGTTTGAAAGACGAACACGGGCAACTTTACGAAGTGCTGAGTTCGGTTTTTTAGGCGTTGTCGTGTACACCCTGGTGCACACACCCCTACGCTGAGGGCAAGAATCCAAAGCCGGTGACTTTGATTTCCATGTAATGGTCTCTCTACCTTTACGGACTAATTGTGAAATAGTTGGCATTTAACAAATTGATTTTGATCTGGTTAATGCACCAGTCTATTGTTTTGAAAACAGTTTTCCCGAAAAATCGGACTGCAAAAGTAACAGTCTGACATTGATTTACAAAACGTTACTATCTTTTTTTCCAAAATGCATTGGAACAAAAGTGCGATACATATCAGGAAGCAACATTAACATCCTTATATTGCCCTTATATCAACACATTAACTGGCTACATTTCAGCCAGAATGTAATAAATAAAAATCTTGGCCTCTCATATCCAGAATTTTATTTCCAAACGTTGTTTATTAGTATTGTCTTTCAGAAAACCCAACGTGCGCGTCAAATCATTTGATTTTATATTTTACATTATGAAACTTTCCCGGCGTTACTTAACCCTCGTAATCAGTCTCGTTACAATATGTATATATCTATCCGGCTGTAACTCAGCCATGCAGGCTTATAAGGACGGACAAAAGAAGTTTGAGAACGGAGAATATGATCTTGCCATAAAAGCTTTCGAAAAAGCCGCTGCCGAGAACGTTGAGCCGGTTCAAACAAGTTACCTCATTGCTGAGTCCTATCGCCTCTCCAATCGTTTCAAAGAATCAATCCCTTTCTACAAAAAAGCAATTGACGGAGGGATAACCAAGCCTGATGCCAAGTTTCAATATGCCTATGCTTTAAAGACCGCCGGTCAATACGATGAAGCATCCGCTCAGTTTGCCTCATATGCGAAGGACACTGCCGGAGTTCAGGGTTTGCAGGATAGAGCGTTGCGTGAGGTCGAAATCCTCAAAATTGCTGATCGACTGCGTACGACAAAGATGGAGGTGGAAGCCAAGGCAATTCCCCTTAACACCGCCGGCTCTGAATTTTCACCTGCTATACTCGGCAGTGAACTGGTGTTTTCTTCTTCAAAAAAAGACAAGGTTTACAAGAATAATGGCCAGCCAATGTTGGGCTTATATAAGGTAGCGATTTCAGAAGATGCAGGCGCAACCGCAGGAACGCCGGTTTTACTTAGCAATGATATTTTTGAAGCGGAAGCCAATGAAGGCTCGCCCGCATTTTCTCCGGACGGTAAAACATTGGTTTTCGCCCGCGGAAATACGGGAAAGAAAAAGGGCACGGTGGACGTGGATCTTTACCTGAGCCGCAATGTGAATGGGCAGTGGACAACTCCGGCTATTTTACCTATCAATGATTCGCTGTCCTGGGACGGCTCCCCTGCATTTTCGCGTGATGGTAAAACGCTATACTTTGCTTCAAACCGCGCAGGTGGCGCAGGCGGGATTGATCTTTATCGCACCAATATGGATGCGTCAGGCCGGTTTAGCAAACCTGTTAATATGGGAAAGGACATTAATACAGCGGGAGATGAAATGTTTCCCTATGTTGCAGAAGGCGGAAAGCTTTACTTTGCTTCCGATGGGCACCCTGGCCTTGGCAAGCTGGATTTGTTCTCTGCGACGCGCGTTCAAGGTGTTATTTCTATTGAAAATTTAGGTCTGCCTTTTAACAGCCCGCAGGATGATTTCGGGCTTATTTTTTATCAAGATCTGAACAAAGGCTTTTTCTCTTCCAATAGAGAAGGTGGCAAAGGGGACGATGACATTTACTATTTCTCAGGTCCGGAGGAAGAGGATAGCACCAAGATTGCAAAGAACAATGATCCAAACGACCCTTTAAATCCGAATAACCCAAAATACATTAATGGCAAGCCAAAAGTGGTAAGATATTTCCTTGCCGGAAATGTGGTGGCAAACGGAACATCTACGCCGATCGATTCCGCAATCGTTCGCATTCTGCCTGACACTTCGGACACGGAGATCGCCCAATTGCCTTCCAACTCCGAAGGGAAATTTGGAAAACAGCCTGTTGAAGAAGGAAAATCGTATAGTCTGTTGGTTCAGCGGAAAGGATACATTAGCAAACGTGAGCCATTCTCTATGGACGGACGTTCGATCCCTCCGATTTTTCTGACCAAAGAACTTACAGATACAACATTCAATGTGACCATCAAACTGGATAAGCTGGAATTGAACAAGACATTTGTTTTGGAAAACATTTATTACGATTTGAATAAATACAACATTCGTCCCGATGCGGCGATTGAATTGGATAAACTGGTGCAGATCCTGAAAGACAATCCGACGATGAAGATCGAGCTAAGCTCCCATACGGATGCGCGTGCAACGGATGCATATAATATGACGCTGTCCCAAAACAGGGCCGAGTCTGCCGTGACTTACCTCAATACCAAAGGAATTGACGCTGACCGGATGGTGGCCAAAGGTTACGGAGAACGCGAGCTGATCATTCCAAATGCGAAAACGGAAGAGGAACACCAGCGCAACCGGAGAACAGAATTCACGATTTTAAGCTACTAATACCCAAAAAAAATAAGCAGCCCGGTCCTTGCAATGTCTTGGACCGGGCTGCTTTGTTATTCGCCCGGCCCGAATTTTGTATCTTTGCATCTTCAAAATTGAATTACCAGATTTATTTAGTTCGTATTAATGGCTCAGCGCATCATTTATTGGTTTAGAAATGACTTGCGGTTACGGGATAATGAAGCACTTTTTTCTGCCGTTGCATCAGCAAGTGAAGTTATACCCGTTTACGTTTTTGATCCCCGACAATTTGAAAAGACAAAATTAGGCTTCCGTCGCACGGGCGCCATGCGCGGTCAGTTCCTGATCCAGTCGATCGTCGACCTCAGAAACCGGCTGAGGGAAAAAGGCGGTGATCTCTTAATTCGTATTGGCGATCCGGAAAAGATCATTGCACAGCTTGCAGAAGACTTTAATGCCGAATATGTTTATACCAGCAAGGAAATCGCTCCCGAAGAAACGCGCATTGAATCCTCATTGAGCAAAAAGCTAAAAACAGTCAACATTGACATCAAGCTTTTCTGGATGGATACGCTCATGCACGCCACAGCACTGCCTTTTTCTATTGCTAAACTTCCTGCTAACTTCTCAGCCTTTAATGATTCCATAAAAGGCTCTTTTCAAGTGAAAGAACCGTTTGCAGAGCCGGAAAAGATTAAGCTGCCCGATGAATATGAGGCTGGTCCCGTCCCTATTCTGGCACAACTAGGGATTGACCCAAATGAGCTGGATGGCAGGGAAACTCGAAATGTCAGCCTGGGAGGCGAATCGGTTGCACTTAATGTGCTGACAAATTATGTGACGGATTATCTTAAAGCAGGCAAAACCTATGAAACAACAGATCCGCTGACAGACACGCGGCTTTCTGACTGGCTTTCATTGGGATGCATTTCTCCGAGATACATTTATAATGAAGTGACAAAAAGCCATGCGGATGCCTATCAGGACCACGCAATGGTTGCTAACCTCATTTCCCGTGATTATTTCCACTGGACGTTGCTGCGTTATGGCCCGAGACTTTTCAAACCAAGTGGTATCAAGCACAATTTCCTTCAGCGTTGGCAAAATGACAATGCGCTATACGAACAATGGACGAATGGCGAAACAACAGATCCGACTGTAAACCAACTGATGACCCAATTAAAAGCGACAGGCTTCTTAACATCGGCGGAAAGGACAACTTATGCGAATCATTTAGTTAACGACCTGGGAATCAACTGGACTTGGGGCGCCATGTATTTTGAAAGTCATTTAATGGACTACGAAGTATCCGTTAACTGGGGAAGATGGAACAACATTGCGGGTGTCGGAGAGGTTGAATAGCGTTTTTTGTAGTAAAAAACCTATTATCCGGTAATTTCCGTGCATATATGCGCTCCTGGCCGGTCATGTAGTTTTTCATCGAGATTTTGCTAGCTTTGGGCAACTTTGAAACAGATTCATTAACTCTAAACTGAATATAAAATGTCAAAAGGACTAATTGCAGTTATCGTCGTAATTCTTATTCTTGGATTCGTAGGCTGCGGTAAATATAATGGCCTGGTAAGTAAAGACGAGGTCGTAAAAGAATCATGGGCGAAGGTGGAAAGCCAGTATCAGCGTCGCGCTGACCTTATTCCTAATTTGGTAAGCACAGTAAAAGGAGCTGCGGATTTTGAAAAAGGAACATTAACAGCCGTGATCGAGGCGCGTAGCAAAGCAACACAAACTACAATCAACGCCGGCGATCTTACGCCTGAAAACATTGCAAAATTCCAGGGTGCACAAGATCAGTTGAGCGGCGCATTGTCCCGACTACTTGTAACGGTTGAGCAATATCCGCAATTGAAAGCCAATCAAAACTTCCTGGATCTGCAAGCGCAGCTGGAAGGCACTGAAAACCGCATTACGGTTGCCAGAAACGATTTCAATACGGTTGTGAAGGACTACAACCAGGAAGTGCGCACATTCCCGAATAATCTTTTTGCGGGTGTCTTCGGGTTCTCTCAAAAAGGCTATTTCACAGCGGCAGCTGGTTCGGACAAAGCTCCAACCGTGCAATTTTAGAAAAAGCACATTGGTTCTTAAGTACTAAAACCAGATCATCATGGCCACAGATCCACTCTTTTTTTCTGAAAAGGAGCAGCAGCTTATCATTGAAGCAATTCAGCAGGCTGAAAAACAAACTTCCGGAGAAGTAAAGGTGCATATCGAAAAGAAATGCCCGAAACCGGATGTGATGGAACGGGCCAAGGAAGTCTTTCTTTTCCTGAATCTTGATAAAACAGCCGAACAAAACGGGGTGCTTTTTTACCTGGCATATGAAGACCGGAAGTTTGCTGTTTTAGGAGATAAAGGCATTGACGCAAAGGTTACCGCTGATTTTTGGAATAGTACAAAAGATCTTCTCCGGCAATATTTTTCAAACGGGCAGTATTCGGAAGGGCTTGCAAAGGGAATCGCGGAAGCAGGTTTTCAATTGAAAAAGCATTTCCCTTACCAATCTGGCGACATCAACGAACTACCGGACGATATTTCGTTCGGGCACTGATCTATGAAGAAAGCCCTCATTCTCTTTTGCCTGATTTGTTTCACATTCCTGAATGTGACGGCTCAGGATATTCCCAAAAAACCAGATCCTCCTAAGCTGGTCAATGATTTTGCTAATCAATTGAATGCAAGTGAAAAAGCGCAATTGGAACAAAAACTGGTTGCCTATAATGATTCGACTTCTTCACAGATTGTCATCGTCATTGTGCCTACAACAGGTGATTATCCGATAGCCGACTATGCATTAAAAATAGGACGTGAATGGGGTGTAGGACAAAAAGATAAGGATAACGGAATCGTTTTACTTTGGGCGCCGACGGATCGGAAGGTCTATATCAGCACCGGTTACGGGCTGGAAGGAGCCATTCCCGATGCGATTGCCAAAAGGATCATTTCACAAGTAATCACCCCCCAATTCAAAAATGGCCAGTTCTATCAGGGATTGGATCAGGGCGTGGATATGATTTTTAAGTATGCAACCGGCGAATACAAGGCCGATCCCAATGCAAGTAATGAAGATGGGTCTTTTCCGCCGTTGCTGATCTTGGTCATTGTATTTGTTGTTGTCATGATCTTCATGTTCCGGAATCGCAATAATGGTGGCGGCAGAGGCGGATTCGGTGGTTTCGGCGGACCCATTATCTGGCCATATACTACCCATTCCGGGGGAGGAAGCTATTCCGGAAACTGGGGCGGCGGTGGAGGCGGCGGCGGTTTTGGAGGCTTTGGCGGCGGAAGCTTTGGTGGTGGAGGCGCAGGCGGAGACTACTAAGCTATTTTAAATCAAATAGTTACATTACATTCTTTTTATATCGATAAGGCCTTGTGCAAGATTTGCATAAGGCCTTCTTTTTTGGATTTAATGCTAATCAAATAACGTATAGTGTTGGCATAGTTTTTTGATGATGTCCATTAATAATTTTATTTAACCTAAACAAATTTATATGGAAAGGAAGAATAATACCGGTCTATTGGTCGGTTTGATCCTTATGACAATTCTTGCCGCAGTATTTGGTTACCTATACTACAATGAGCGCGCTGTTACGAATAAGCAGGAGACAGATCTGCAAACACGCGTAAATGAGCTCGCAACCGCAGAAATCAAGCTGGACTCTATTTCAAAACAACTCGATGCGCGAATCCAGGAAGTCCAGGGGTTAGGCGGCGACATTGAGGAATTGCAGAAAGTGAAAGCAGCCCTGGAAAATGACCGTATCGCATTGCGGAAAGGCAATGTTACCATGGGTAAAAAAGTGAAAGAGTATGAAGCGTTTCTGAACAAAAAAGATGAAGAAATTGCCCAGCTCAGAGAAGAGAACCAGCAGTTGATCAGCCAGAATGAAACATTGGTTCAGGAAAAGACCACACTGGAAACAACCAAGCAAGCCATCAGTGATTCTTTAACAGGTGTAATTTCGAAAAACACCGAGCTTGAATCCAAGGTTACCATGGCCGCAGCACTGCGCGCCAGGAGCGTGAAGGTTTACGCGGTTTCCTCCAAAGGAAAAGTAAGAGAAGGTGAAAATGTGAAAGCCAAGAGAGTGGACAAGGTTCGGGTTGATTTTATCCTTGAAAAAAATCCTTTGACACTGGCAGATAATAAAACCATTTATCTGCGCATCATCGATCCATCCGGGGCAACGATCTCGGATACAAAAACCGGTTCCGGCGTGTTCGACTATAATGGTCAGGAGCAAGGATTTACGATTAGTAAGGATGTAGCTTACACCAATAATAATCAGGATGTAAGTATTCTTTATGACAAGGACGCCTCATTCGCGTCGGGAAAATATACGATTGAACTTTACTCAGAAGGTTTCTCGATTGGAGAAGGCTCGTTCTCAGTCAAGTAATGATTTAGGAAATCACACCTATTTAAATGCGGTAACTGTCCCATTGTGGCTGGTTACCGCATTTATTTTGTCCGTTTATTTATATTTATCGTTATTTCATATCTTGTGCTATCATTTTTTCAAAAAACAGCCCACTAAACCAAATAAAACACTTCTCTTCTATGTCTGCACAGATATCCCAAAAGCACCCCACAGGCTTATATGTTCTTTTTTTTGCTGAAATGTGGGAGCGGTTCAGCTACTATGGGATGCGTGCAATCCTCTTACTTTTTCTCCTCGACGCTGTACGTGGCGGAATGGGCATGAACGCAGGCGAGGCCGCAGCGATTTACGGGTTATACACGGCATCGGTATACTTGCTAACATTACCAGGCGGCTGGCTTGCAGATAATATTTTAGGTCAGAAAAAAGCCATATGGTATGGTGGGATCGTGATTATGCTAGGCCACATAATCCTGGCAATTCCAGGCGGCAGCATGCTATTCTTTTTAGGGCTCACGACAGTGGCCGTTGGAACAGGATTATTAA
Source organism: Dyadobacter sp. CY347 (assembly GCF_021502655.1). Classification (GTDB taxonomy): domain Bacteria; phylum Bacteroidota; class Bacteroidia; order Cytophagales; family Spirosomataceae; genus Dyadobacter. The sequence goes on along the minus strand of NZ_JAKFFT010000007.1, from coordinate 555,028 downwards.
AACCAAACATCAGTTCAATCGTTGGTGAACTTTATCCGGAAGGCGGTGCGCGCCGTGATGCGGCATTTTCCATCTTTTATATGGGCATTAACCTTGGCTCTTTTCTTGGAATTGCCATTGTAGGTTATCTTGGCGAGCGGGTGAGCTGGCACATGGGCTTCGGAGCAGCCGCTATCGGAATGCTTCTTGGACTGATCGTTTTTCGATATGGAAGCGCCCGTTATTTACAAGGAATGGGTGACGTTCCTCCGGCCAGAATCGACACGGCTGAATCCAATGCGCAAAAAGGCGCTAATAAAAGGCTTGGTTACCTTTTCATCGGCGCACTGGTTGTGCTGCTGATAGTATTGCAAACTTCCGGCGTGCTGGATATGACCACCGCACAAGGACTGGCAAAAGGCGCCGGTATAATCATTGTCATTATTTCTGCTTCTTACTTTCTGTTTATATTGTTCGCCGGCGGACTTACGCGCGTCGAGCAACATCGCGTTGTCGTGCTAATCATTCTGTTTTTGGCCATTGCGCTGTTTTGGGCAGGTTACGAACAGGCCGGAACATCGCTTCAGATCTTTGCTGAGCGCCATACGCAGCGTGTTATAGGCGGATGGGAAGTGCCATCGAGCTGGTTCCAGAACTTTCAGCCTACTTTCGTGCTTCTTTTTGCCCCAGTTTTGGCTAGCTTATGGATATATCTGTCTTCCAAAAATCTTAATCCATCTATCCCCGTCAAATTTGCAGCAGGGTTGATTTTGTTGGGACTGAGCTTCTTTGTAATGGTAGCCGCTTCCAACATTGCGGTTACTGGCCAGCTGGCCTCGCCTTTGTTCCTGACATTCACCTATTTCCTGCATACTATCGGAGAATTGTGTGTGAGTCCGGTTGGGTTGAGTTCTTATACCAAACTCGCCCCGAAACGCTATGTGAGCCAGTTAATGGGGATCTGGTTCGTTGGCGCATCGCTGGGTAACCTCATTGCAGGGATCTTTGCCGGCGGGTTTGATGAAGAAAACATTATGCAAATGCCGGCTTTATTTAATCAGGTCGCCATTGTCACCACTGTCTTTGGCTTTATCCTGCTCATTTTCTGGAAGCCTATCAAAGGCTGGATGGGTGGAATTTCTTAATCAACAAATTAACATTCAATACATTACAAAATGAAATTAGCCAATTTAGGTTATGCAGCACTGGCATTCTCGCTTGCGATGACGGCCTGTAAAAAAGAAAACGATCAGGAATCCACCCGCGAAAAAGTGGCTGGTTTTGACATTACTTCGCTCGATTCGACTGTCAAGGCATGCGATGATTTTGACACTTATGTTAATGGCGGCTGGAAAAAAGCGAACCCCATTCCCGGAACAGAAAGCCGCTGGGGTGCTTTTAATGTGTTGGACAAAGAAAATAAAGAGGTCAGGCTACGAGGCATTATAGACGAGATCGTCGAACTGGAAGACCGCAAAAAAGGAAGTGAGGAGCAGCAGATTGCGGATTATTACCAATCCTACCTGGATACGGCTACCATTGAGAAACGCGCTATAACACCATTAAAGCCTTATTTGGATAAAATAAATGGAGTTCAATCACTCAAAGACCTGGCTTCGGTTTCGGGGGAATTGCAAAAAGTTGGCGTTTCTTCTGTTGTAGGAATGGGCGTGGATGCGGATTTGAGAAACAGCAAGATCAATGTCCTGTATCAAGGTCAGGACGGGCTGAGCCTGGGCGAAAGAAGTTATTACGAACGGACCGATTCCAGCACAGTAAAAGTGCGCGAAGAATTTGTGAAACATGTTGATAAAATGTTCTCGCTAGCAGCATTTGCTGAACCGAAGCCGGGGCAGACGATCCTGGATTTTGAAACAAAACTCGCGAAGCTGCAATTGACCAATGTTGAACTCCGCGACCCTGTGAAAACATATAATAAGATGTCTTTCAAAGGTTTCCAGGCACTCGTTCCTGATTTCGATGTGGAGACATTTGCAAGCAAACAAGACATTAAAACCGACAGCATCGTTGTTCAGAACAAAGCTTATCTCGAAAACGTAAACAAGCTGCTCAAAGCAACACCACTTGCAACATTGAAGCTTTATACCAAATGGCAATTACTGTCGCGATTCGCGGGATATCTGCCCAAAAGCTTCGATCAGGAAAATTTCCGCTTTTTCAGCACGGTCATGCGCGGCACAAAACAGCAAAAAGCGCGAGTGGAACGCGCGATCCGCTCTACCGACGGTTTGTTAGGAATGCCTTTGGGAAAATTATTCTCTAAAAAATTCTTCCCGGAAGAGGATAAGAAGAAGGTTTCAGAAATGATCGAAAATGTGCGCACGGTTTACGGCGAGCGTATCGACAAACTTACCTGGATGGGCGATTCCACCAAAGCGAAGGCTCACAAAAAGTTGAAAGCATTCACCTACAAAATCGGCTATCCCGACAAATGGAAGGACTATTCATCTATTGATGTGGTAAAAGATAAGTTATTTGAGAATGTTATTGCAGCTTCGCTTTACGCGCATAAGGAGGAGATTGACAAAATTGGAAAGCCAGTGGATAAGGCTGAATGGTTCATGACCCCGCAAACGGTTAATGCTTATTACAACCCGGCGAACAACGAAATCGTGTTCCCTGCCGGGATTTTGCAGCCGCCATTTTACAACCGCGATGCGGATGATGCCATTAACTACGGCGGGATCATTGCCGTTATCGGTCACGAATTCACACATGGCTTCGATGATCAGGGATCACAGTTTGATGATGAAGGAAACCTGAAAAACTGGTGGACACCTTCGGACAGGGCCAATTTTGACAAGCTAACCAAGAAATACATTGACTATTTCAGCGGGATAGAAGCATTGCCTGGCTTCAAAATCAACGGTGCGTTAACCATCGGTGAGAATGTGGCCGACCTTGGTGGACTAACATTGGCCTATTATGCATTGGAAAAATCCCTGAAAGGCAAAGCAGAGCCCGCTCCTATCGATGGTTTCAACTGGAAACAACGTTTCTTTCTGGGCTGGGCGCAGGTTTGGCATATGAACACAACCAACGAAGCATTGAGAAACCAGGTGCAAACGGATCCGCATTCACCCGCAAAAGACCGCATCAATGGTCCTATGCCACATTTAAAAGAGTTTGAAGCGGCGTGGAAATGTACACCGGGAAGCAAAATGATCTTGCCTGATTCAGCCAGGATTGTGATCTGGTAAGTTATTTGCCCGCGACATATCTGTTTCTGTAAACACTTGGACTACAACCCTTAGCCTGCCTGAATTGGCGGGCTATATTTTTGCTGTCTGTAAGCCCCATATCCAGCGCAATTTCAAAAACCGACATGTCCGTATCGAGCAGTTTTTGGGTAAACTTTTCAATGCGGAGGTTAAAAATGTATTTGTAGATCGGGTAACCCGTGATTTCCAAAAAGCGCTTTTCCAATGCACGGCGAGATAACGGAACCTGCTTAACGACCTCATCCACATGCAGGTTTTTATCAATGTTCTGATGAATGTATTTTAATGAAGAAGCGATATGATCATCATTGGTGGCATAAATATCCGTGGAGTGCCGTGTAATGACCTGGACAGGTTTTACAATGATATCATAATAATGTGAAGTGCCGTGCTTGATCATATGATCGAGCAATTTTGCAGCATCGTAACCGCCTTTTTCTGCATCCAAGGCAATGCTGGACAGCGGCGGATCGGACAAATCGCAGATCATTTCGTCATTATCAACACCTAAAACGGCGACTTCCTCAGGAATGCGGATTCCCAGCTGCCGGCAAGCTTCGGTAATGTGCTGCCCCTGATTATCATCGCAAGTCATGAGGCCGATGGGTTTCGGCAGTGATTTCAGCCAGCGGCTCAACGAGCTGGGCTTATAATACCAAAGCTCCGTGGAACGCGCCTTTTTGTGCTCAAAATAGTGAACCTTGTGCCCGCGTTTCTTCAATCTTTCCTCAAATCCTTCGGCCCTTTCCCTGGACCACACAATGTCGTTAAATCCATAGAAAGCGAAATTGGTAAAACCTTTTTTGAGAAAATAATCCGCGCCCAGCTGCCCGGCTTCGTGATAGCCGCCCGTAATGTTGGGAATTTCAGCAAAACGCTCTTTAAAATCCTGCGCGATAACCGGAATCCCCGCCTGGACGATTTTTTCAATGTCCTTATTATAGAGCTGGCCCACAATGCCGTCTGCTTTCCATTCCAGCGCCCATTTCAAAATCCCGTCGATCCCAACCGTTTCCCGGTGAAAAAGCGGCATCCGGCAAAAGATCCAGGGCCCGAATTCCTTCGAATAAGTGTTGATCCCCTTCATCAGGCTCTTGCTGTATTCTTCGGCGAAGTCGAGGAGGAGGATAATTTTATACATCCGGAATGCTCAGAAGATGTCCTTAATGCTCGAAATTGTGTCATTATTGACCAGTGGCCTGGCCCAAATCCCAATGCTGAAAATGTAAGCCAGCGGCACAAAAAGGAATAACATCGCCATTTGTAAACCAAACAACTCCCCCAGCCCGCCTACGATCAACGGCACCACGGCCCCACCCGCAATCCCTGCGCACAAGATGCCCGAGAACGTTCCGTGATGCCTCGGAACAGAATTCAGCGCAAGTGAAAATATCACAGAATACATGACCGAGGCAAAAAAGCCAGTGATCGGAAATGCGTTCATAGCAACTGCTTTTGAACCAAATAATGCAAAAGCTAATGATAAAATCGCCCCGGAAGTGAAGAATACGAGCACTTTCCGGCTGTCAAATATTTTCAGTAAAATCAATCCCAGAAAACACCCGATCGTAAGCAATCCCCAGAAATAGGAAATTACCGTTGCGCCGTTGGTCGCCGGATCCACATTGTGATAGGTTTGTAAAAATTGTGAAATCCAGTTGGCTATGCCCTGCTCTGTTCCTACATATGCAAAAATGCCCAAAAAGAACAGCCAGACCGATTTGTTCGCAACCAGTTCTTTAAATGAATGTCCCACATCCATCCGTTCATCTTCCAGCAAATCCACTTTTGGGAATTTCACCAATGCAATCACAGCCACCATGACCAATGCTATCACAGCAAAAACCCAATACAGGGAAACCCATTTCAGGTTTTCAGGAACGAGTTTATTTAATGTATCAAACAAAAAACCAGATCTGCCTGAATGCACATTGAGCACCAGATAACTGTAAAGCATCGGGCTCAGAAATGACGCCCCGCCGAAGAAAAGCTGCGCTAATACCGAGAAAAAAGCGAATTTCTCCTCGCCGCCCGCAACCCGCAACAATGGGTTAATCACCACTTGCAGCATGGCCATGCCAATCCCGATCAGAAAAAGAGAGCCTAATGCAATCGCAAAGCTTGGAATGATCGCAAAAAGCAATGCGCCCAAAAATGCAAGAAAAAAAGCCAGCAATAACACTGGCTTTTCTCCATATTTCTCAACCATCAGGCCCGCTGGGATCGACATCACCCCATATGCCACAAAAAACGCAAAAGGCAGAAATCCTGCAAGTCCGATGCTCAGGCTGAAACTCTTGACAATATCCGGGATGATTGGTCCCAGGATATTGGTCAAAAACGAAATGACAAAGAATATCAGCAGGATCAGGATAACAATAAAAATATTCCTTTGCATGAGGGTTTGGGCTTACTATCGACTTCTTATGACTTGGTTACTGCGCTGCAACCACGCTCGTGCGGCTCGCTTTCCCAGCCATATCAAAGCTTTTCAGCTTGATCGTTCCGGCAGCTTTTATAGGCGTTTCATACACCGGAGACTTCGCAGTAGGCTCCGAACCGTCGGTTGTGTAGCGTATAGTAAGCCCGGGGAGCTCAACATTGGCTTTCAGCATACCGCCTTCAACCACAGCGCCAGGCATAGGAAGCCTGTAATTATAACCTCCGTTCATAAAGCTCATTCTTGGCATGTGCCGCTGCGCAATGCTGTTGGCGAAAATGTTCCAGCCTTCGTCGATCATCTTATTCCTGGCCGCATCGTCAGCAACATTCTCCCACTTGCGTTCCGCCGCCCAGGCGCTTTCTGCAAAACCCATCAATTTTGGCAAAATAGAATATTCCATCATATCCCGGCCTTTCACGGTTTCACACCAAAGCTGCGCTTCTATCCCGATGACATTCTTGCGCGCTTCCGGCTTCATCAGCTGCTTGCCTTTGAATTCCTCCTTCATAGGCTTGCCCAAAGCCGTTTCCTCCGTTGTGCGGAACATATTGAATGGTGCAAATGCCCAGTTGTCACGCGTATTTACAAATCCTCCCCAATATAAGCCGGGCTCTTTGGGGTCATTGTTATAGGACATATCAAAGTAAAAATTCGTCACATTGCAAAGCACAACCTGATATCCGGCGTTCGCAAGGCGGTTACCCAAATCCACATCATACACATTGTTCCAGACATAGGGAACCACAGGATGACCTACGAACTCGGGGTTAGCATTGTAAATGCCTGCATTGGTTTTGGTCAAAGCAACTTCCTCCCAGCCATGCACTTTGAGATTGCGCTTTTCCAATCTTGGCAGCAACTTTCTGAAAAAGTATGTTTGCAGGTCGCGGAACTCCTTAATTTCCGGATTTTCATTCTTCAATTTAATGGCCATAGGCGACTTCGTCCAGGCGCCTTCGGCAACCTCATCCCCACCCGTATGGAAAGTATCCATCGTCAAACCCGCCTCTTTATACATTTTGGCAAATTCATCCACCACTTTTTCGAAGAAATGATAAGTGGATTCACGCGCAACACTTACGGTGTTGTTCTTATAAGCCTGCGCAGAAAGATATACCGATTTGTCATCCGGATCAATTAGCCGGTATTCATTCGCTTCTTTTTCCTTTCCTTCCTTCATCAAACGGTCATAGCGCGCTTCCATCGACTTGATCGCCGCCAGCGCATGACCCGGGAAATTCACTTCCGGGATCACCTTAATGTGCCTGTCGCTGGCATATTTTAGTATTTCAATAAAATCGGCGCGGGTGTAATAGCCGCTTCCATATTTATCCTTATCATTCGCCAACGGCCCTGATCCGTAACTTGGATGCAAAGCAGAAACGCCGATTCCTGAGGTGTGTGCACGGTGCGCACCTACTTCCGTCAGCTCTGGTAACCCGTCGATTTCAACGCGCCAGCCTTCGTCCTCAGTTGTATAAAACAAAAAGTGATTCACTTTATAAGAAGCAAGCAAATCCAGAACGCGCTTCACCGATTCTTTTGTCTGAAAATTCCTGCCCACGTCCAGATGCATGCTCCTGAAATGAAAACGCGGTGCATCCTCAACCTGCACATGCCCTAACAAGACAGATGCGGCCGGTTTTTGATAAGATTCAGTTGGTACAAGCTGTAAAAGACTTTGGATTCCGTAAAAAACACCCGCCGCGTCGCTGCCCGTAATGTTCACGCCGCTGGCATTAACACCTAGCTTATACGCTTCTTTCGCAATGCCATTTACAGATACAGTTCCTGTGTTCAAAACAATAGACGGAGCCTCAGCTGTGGTCGTAGTAGGCAATCCCTCGCGGATCGGGAAATCTGTTCCGGTTACTGCTTTTAGTTTTTCAATTAAATATTTTGCTTCCTTTTCAAGACCTTTCTGATAAAACACATTGGCTTTGTTATCCAATGTAAATGTCTCATTACCAGCACTCATTTTCACAGGGCTTGGGATTATTTTCAAAAGTTGCTCAGCGCCAAGTTTCGTAAACTTCAAATTGTCCTTAAAACGCTGCTCAGCCGTTGGAAGCGGTACGAGATCGTCCTTTCCTCTCATGATCTGCTCCTTAGCAACAAATGGTTCAAGAGTAAAATCATCAACCTGCACGATCTCCTTCTCTTTGCCTTCTTTGTCATAAAAAACAAAATACAAGCCCATGGGCGCATCCGTTTCTTTAATGACGCCTTCTGTTCCGGTATAATTCACAACAATAGAGTCGCCGGGAGCAAGTTTGAAATCCTTTGCAGGCACCATTTTGTACCAGTCCCCGTTCAAATGCTCAACAATAGCCGGTTGCGGTGTTTTATTACTTTGGATCGGCCGTGGCGACATGTTGAAAAACAATGCCCAGTTGCTGCCGTCTAATGAGAAGTCGCTTCCGTTTCTGAGGGTGAATTTGGCGTCAAAGCTGTGGGCTGGCTCTATAAAATTGGAAATGAGTTTCCAGGAAACACCGATCTTCTGTGCCTGCTCTTTGGTAACATCACCGCTGCGCGAACAGGCGGCCAGAACAAGAAAACAAAGTGCGAAAAGCTGATAAAGGAATATTCTCTTCATTGGGTCAGAAATACAAAGATTTTTTGAGTTTAACGGTGGTTATGCCGGCGGAATGAATTACAGCATTAATATTACTGATAACTTGGGAAAATATACTAGTATTTCTTTCAGCAATTGCCGCAACGATCAAGGCCAGCGAACGGATCTATTTTTTGCCTTCCCACATCATTAATCCTTCGATCAATGCAGTTAGCTGGGGCGTTGGCATACCGGGAGTGAGATAAGCATGTGGGCCCATAGGATCGTCGTGCCAGGTGTTGTTCCCGTCCGTGATAACGATTTTTCCACGTTTTAATCCAAAATAAGGCTGCACGCCGCGTATACCAACGAGCACCGCAGTCTGGTCCCAGCTTTGGCGACCATTGGCATCTTCCTTGCTTTTAGACATGGCCATTTGATAAGCATCCTTAACCGGGCTTTTTAACTTTTCATTGGCAATCACATTTACACCCGTCCGGATCTCCTGCCCGATTTCAAAACCGCTGAAAATGATCTCAGTAGGCCATTCTGTAAAAACCTTTTGAGAAGCCAGCGAGTCTGCATATACATTGTATTCACGTCCCGCCGGGAATTTGCCCGCCATACTGACCAGGCCGCTTACTTTTTTCTTCACCAGGTTCAATCCTGATAATGGAGAATGTTCATCCGCCTGCGAATCAAGTAGATTGGCAAGATTTGTTAAGAAACCAATAGTTACGATTGTGACGCTCTGGTCCGGTTGCTTGGCCAATATTTTGCGGTAAACCGTTACCGCATCTTCTGCGTCTGCTGTGCTTTTTATTTTGTGCGGATATTTCTCAACCAGCATTTCCGGCCACTTTTGAGTAGCGCCAAAGGACGGGGCTCCTGCTCCTTTCGGTGCTCCTGTGGGCAGTTCCGGTCGTCCGAAAAAAGTATTTATAATGTCGATAGTCGGCACCACGTATTCATTTTTATTCGAAGCGATCACAGCCAGAGGCCTTACTTCTCCCTTGTCGGCCAATGCGTGCATAACGGCCATTGCGCCTACATCATCGTAGTCCGGGCCAATGTCTGTATCCAGAATTAATGTTTTAGGGACCCGGCTTCCTGTTTGCGAATACACGTGGGAACAAGTTAAAAGACAAAGTATCAGGACTATTTTATACATGGCAATCATTAAAGAAACACTTTTGGCACTATTGCTGATTCGCTGCATGAGCGTCATACTGCAAATTGCGCAAATTTAACCGCTTTAATGCTTCAAAACATGAAAGACCCGCTTTTCCTTTCCACTCACCACCTCCAATAAATAAGTCCCAGACACATATTCCGCGCCGGTAAGGTCCATTTTATGTTTTTGTACAAAACCTGTCGCAGCCGATTTAGAGCTTTGATACATGCGACCACCGTTGTCATATACATTCACAGTGACTTCCGCCCCCGTATTCGCCTGATAAGTCACATAAAACATGCCCGTTGACGGATTTGGATAAACTTGCCAGGAAGGTTTTTCGTCAAAAAACACAGGCTTAACTGACGAATATTGATAGCTGTTATCGGTGTCAATCATTTTCAACCGGTAGTATAGCACACCAGTCCGGGCCGAACGCTTATCTGTAAATGCATAATCCCGGGTCACATTTAATCCGCCGCAGGACGCTATCTCACCTAATTTCACGAATTGATTTTGTCTGTATGCATCATTCCCTGCTGCAACCTCAATATCGAAACGGTCAAAGTCTTCCTCGGAAGTGGTCTGCCATTCCAGCAAAACGGATTGCCCGCCATCCGCATCTTTCTTCCTGGCCGAAAAGCTGATCAGTGAAACAGGTAATGCCTCACTTGAACCGATAAAGTTTTTGGCCAGCCAGAATTCGGAGAAAGTTTTGACCTTCAACTCTGCATAATAACCTTTGTCATAAGGGATTTTTTTCACACTCGCCGACGGGTAAAAGGACCATCCGTTACCCAAACTGTTATCAATGTTACCATCCTCTTTGGACCGGTCTGCATTTCTATACTTTGAAACACCGAGCTCATAAGCATTAGCAGGCTTGTCACAGGTGTTACAACCATTCGCATTTACCAATGCCAGCGTCTCACTTTCCAGGAAATAAAGCCGCACAACGGCCGAATCAGCCAGATTAGCATTCTGTGGTTTGATTGTAAAATTTTTGTCCAGATAATAATGGCTATTCGCCTCCCTGACACCCGAAGCGTTCACATAAGCCTGCACATCTGTATTCCCCAAATTTTGTCCATTGGCATTGACCGACGCAACCAGCTTGTTGTTTCTCACAAAATGCACCCAATTATCAGACGCGGGAACACTTTGCGTAATGGGTGAACCTGTGCTTAATTCGTCATAAATGCCATTAGCCTGGTCATAAATGTGAATGTCGTCCAAAGCAATTCCTTCGCGGTTATTAAAATTATCAGCACTGAAAACAAAGCGGATTTTCAAATTGGCGAAGCCTGTGGGCAACGGAATGGTAGCCACGTGCCATCTTACAAAATCCTGAATGCTCCAAGATCCTTTGCCTGAATATGTTTTGTTATACCAGTTCGTGCCCTGCCCCTGAGTCCCCAGCCTCGTCCATGCCCCGCCATCACCGGAATATTCCAGGTAAGCAATGTCGCAGGGAACCGGATCGCAAACCTCCATATCGAGCGCGACGCTGAAACTCAGCGTAGGCGCATTCAATCCGGTAACATTAAAACATGGCGACTGCAAGTAGGACTCCTCCCGGTCATTGTTCGTGCCTGCGAGGTTGGTTTTCCAGATATTCTCCCCGCTTGGAGCAGTGTTTATTTGGGTAGAAACCGGCTTTCCGTGCTGCCAGGAGCTGTTTGTTCCTTTGGTATACCAATAGCCATCATTGCTTTCAAAATTTTCGAGATATGGATAAGAAGTGATAACGGGCGCATGATGGATTTTTACCGTCAATGTATCATTTAACCGGTAACTATCAGAGTCCAGACCAGCCCAAACCTTGATGACATGCCAGCCATGAGCCGATAAATCCAATTTATCGTTGAATGTATAGTTAATGGTGGTCCGTTTTGCCAGCGAAGCAATGGTGTCCGTGATAACCGAACCATCATTCAATTGCAGATAAACCGGAATGTTGGTAATGGTCCTTGCCGAGCTGTTGCGAATCTGCGCAATGACCGTTTCAGCATTCCCCAGCCCGCAATTTTCAGCTGTCGGCTGCGTCACGGCCAGTGTTTGAATGTCGTCTGTAACCACATAGAGCATGATGTCGTCAAATGAATAACCCGCTCCCGTCTTGTTATCAGCAGCAATGATCTTGCCCCACTGGCCCCAGCGGACCTGAAAACTGGATGAGAAATTTTTGTTGTTCAGCGCCAGCAGTTTGCTCAGCTCGATACCCTGCGGCATCTTATATCCTTCCTGAGGTATATTTTGATTTGCAAACAGGTCGTAAGCCTCAATCCAGGGATCGCTGTCCTTTCCCCGGATCCAGACGCGGTTGTTCGCATTGGACTTTTGTCCGTGGTTTTTGTATTTAAAATTTAATCTTACATCAACATCTTCTACATCAAAAGCGGAAAGATTGAATGTTCCGTCCAGATAACTAATGTTTCCTGCCGAAAAATAACGGTTCGCATCCAGCGTCAACGCCCTTTGCCCTGAGGCCGCCATGCCGGTGTTCAGAAACGTCCTGAGGCGTCCGGCCGTCGTTGACGAACTGAAATCATATCTTCCATCACCCGTAAGTCCGGTCTGATTTTTCACCCAGGTCTGGACAGGCAGGTTTTCAATGTCATCCAGAAAAGGCAAAGCGATCTGATCATTTGGCAGCTGCCTGAAATCTTTGGTAAGCGTATCATTGGCCGAAACCATATCGGACTCGCTGTGGATAAAAACCTGCAAATTATAATCACGCACCTGGCTCATATCAGCGCCGATGCTGAATGTATGATCATAGGTTTGTCCTTTCTCAATAAAAGGAGAGATCGTTTGCGCCGGAATTGCTTGTCCATCCAGCATGTATCCCACATCCACAGGGCCGTTGAAATCGACATCGTCCAAGTTTTTAATCCTGATTTTTACAAAAATCGCGTTACTCAGCTCCGAAGATGTATTTTTCCTCCCCGAGCCAACCGGCGTCAGGATGGATTCTATTTTCAGATCATGATCGGAAATCGTACCGGAACAAGTCCCGCTGTCGGGCCTTCTCGAAATGGCAAGGCCCCTTCTGCCCGGATGACCGTTGATACGCGCACGGACAGACATGGAATAAGTGGAATCTTTCAACATTCCGCTCAGCACATACTTATTTTGCGTGGTTGTGCCCACAGGCACCATTTCATCTCCTTTCAAAATCATTACTTCATAATCCGTAGCGCCCAGGACCACCGTCCAGTCGAGGGAAATGTAACCCTCACATTGCAGGCTTGACAAAGTCAAAGCCGGGATCCCGACAATGGTAAAAGCTTCGCTGCTGCTCTCGCCGATAATGCTGTTATTCTTTCTGTGAACAATCTTGATTTTGGCCTGGTCCGTCGTTATTCCAGCCGGAATGGTCCAGGTTGTCTGCCGCACGGCAGTAGTCAGGTTTACGGCAATGTTCGCCCATGAACTTCCATTATTCGTCGAATATTGCACGGTATAAGTGCTTTGCGCATCCGCCGGGGCATTCCAGCTGATGATCATGCCGTCCCCGTCTTTCAATCGCTCATTGCCAAGCGGGTAAGTAATGGCAGTGGCAGCAGGCACGAAATCATAAACCACAAAATATTCCTGCGTAGGGTTTTGCGGCACTGCGTAGCCAGTGACCGATATAGTGTAGGTACCCGCAGACGGATTATTGATCGTAACCTGTTCCACATTGTTGACGTGGTCGGCGCCGGTTGCTGCCGTAACATTCACTTTCGAAGGCGTAGGATCGAGCAGCCTGGGGAGCGTTGGATTGTTGGACGGGTTAATTACTTTCAGATCCAGGTCATTGACGAGGTTTTGCGTAGAAAGCACCGCTGCTGCCGGATCATTATAATAAAGCATTACTTTCAGCTGTGCCGTTCCTGCCGGAACCTGAATGTTATGCGTGGAAGTTTGCTCATGCCCGACAGCACCGCTCACATAATTTTTGTCTTCCAGCATTTTCAGCGAACGCGAGAGATCCATCCAGCCGAAGCCATATTTGTAATCGGGGCCTTCATTTCCTTTATCCGTTGCTCCATTGCAGATCAGCGCTTTCATCAATGCATTTTGAGGATTTGCACCGCCGTTCACTTGGCGAAAGCGCTCGTATAGTAATGCCAAACCGCCCGCAACCGCCGGGCTGGACATACTCGTTCCGCTGCCATTGGTATAAAGGTTCGTAGGAATCGTCGACCGCACCGACGAGCCCAATGCCACGATCTCTGGCTTAATACGTCCATCACGCACCGGCCCGACACTGGAATTGCTGGCGACCAGACCCGCATCAGTCGTATTTCCGACGCTGATCACATTTTTGGCAGTCTGATAACCACTGATCACATTGCCGAAACCCGTGGGATAAGGAGAACAAGTGCCTCCACCACTGTTACCGGCCGAAAAAACGTGTTCAAGATTGGGTAATAGGAATGCCTGCTCGTCCAGGATGCGGGAATACAGATCGTAGATGCCGTAAGTGTCGCAATTGTTTATTTCACCACCATAGGAATTATTGGTCACAACCATTCCGAAATCATTCACATACTCGGGTGAATAGACAATAATATTGGAAAAACTTTGCGAAACGACGGTGGCTTTGGGCGCATAACCCGCATAAAGCTCGTTCATAATGCCCGCCCCAGCCAATGTTCCCATGGTATGCATGCCATGCTGCCCGGCTTCAATCGCCGCCCGGTTGATGATGCGATTATTGAAATCAATGTGCAGCAGCGGATTAGCATCATCACCATGACCCACAACAACGCCCTTGCCTGTCAGCTTACGACCATTGGGTAAGGTAGAATGCAGCAGGCCGGCGCGCCCGTTTACAAGGCTCCGGTTATTAAATGCTTTGTCCTCGGAAGGAGCAGCTTGGACATACTGAACAAATGGCTGCCCTGCCAGCTCCTTGATGCGGTTATCCGGAATTCGTAATGCAACAACCTGATAATCTTTATATTGATCCGAAATAATCTCAAAATTCTTCGCCTTCAACTGGCTGCTGATCTCTTTGTAAGTAAAAGACCGGGGAAAATTGATCCAGACATCCACCGTGCCCGGCAATTTCACTGCATGAACCGGAAGCTGCCCTTTGGCAAGTCCCGGCTGCATTTTTTGTTCAGGGGTCAATTCAAAAATGGCCCTTCCGTGTATTCGGGCAAGCGAACTTTTATCCGAATTACCGGCAATGGTTGCCGTATAGGCATTGTTTGGTATATAATCCAGCAACTCAATGCCCTCCTGTTTCAACTGGTTCCGCTCCGCAGCGCTCGGGATCGATGCAAACTGGATCACAACGAAACTCCGTGAGCCTTCGGCCGCAGTTCTGAGATTGGCACCCTGCTTGCTGGCGCTGATATTTTTTTCGGGTGTAAATGACCCGCTTTTTAAAAGGACTTTAAAGTCCTTGCCGTTTTGTGCGGTAACTGAGAGGGAGGTTAGTACTAAAAACGATAGTGTGTGGTAAAGTTTCTTCCATTCCATAACATTTTGATAATAAGTACGACAGGTAATTCTAGTGTAATTTTGTACGATTTACAAATTAATTCTATCAATGTTTAACTAGTTACCAATGACATGAGGCAACTAGTTGATATTTAGTCCCCTAACTCCTTCAAACCAGGGAATTTGAGGGGTTGATTTTGCCTTGACAGTGAGGTCTTGTTTCATCGGTCACATTAATTTTTGTAATTGCCTGCCCACCGGGTTAACTTCGCAGTTTATTTCCCACGTTATTTTTGCGTTGCTACCGACGCGCACAGACAATATGAACCTATACGGCCTCATCGGATTTCCCCTGACACATTCTTTTTCCAAGCGGTATTTCACCGACAAGTTTCTCCGCGAGAAAATCAGGGAAAGCAGCTACGAACTGTTTGAAATGAACTCACTGGAAGGACTGCCGGCATTGTTGAAGAAGAAGACGGATCTGAAAGGTTTGAATGTTACTATTCCTTATAAAACAGAAGTGATCTCGTATCTGGATGATCTGGACGATGCTTCTGCGGAGCGCATTGGGGCGGTCAACACCATTAAAATATATGCTGACGGCAGCACAAAAGGCTTCAATACAGACTATTACGGCTTCCGTCAATCCTTAGAAGAATGGATGGATAAGCGCGGCGAAAAATGCAGCAATTTCAGCGCATTGGTTTTGGGAAATGGCGGCGCGGCGAAAGCTGTTCAGGTTGCTTTGCAGGATATGCATATGGATTACAAGCTGGTTTCGCGCCAAAAAAGCGATGACTCCATAATGTATGAAGAATTGACCGAGGAAGTCATGAATACATTTTTACTTATTATTAATACAACGCCGCTGGGCATGTATCCAAAAATTGAAGAGTGCCCGAACATTCCGTATCAGTTTGTTACCAAAAAGCATTATCTGTACGATCTGGTATATAATCCTGCCGAAACAATGTTCCTGAAAAAAGGCGTTGAAAAGGGAGCAGCTGTCCAGAATGGCTTAAAAATGCTTGAATTACAAGCAGAAAAAGCCTGGGAGATCTGGACGCAGGAAGAGAATTTGTGGAGCGTTTAAACGCGGGAATAGTAAGTCCAGAGATCTTTCCCGACTTTTTCAGAAGACTTCAAAATACCCGTTGCAATGGGCGCTTTTACGCCACTACCAATGACTGCCGGGCCCTGGCAGCGGCGGATTTCGTCCCAAAACCCGGTTTGCAAAAACGCATTGATCACCGCTGCGCCGCCTTCCACAAATACGGACTGGATTTTTCGGGCTAACAGGCTTGTGAGCATTTGCCCGATTTCGTCTGCGCCTGGGTTTACTTTTAAATAACTAACATCCAAACCGGACGAATAACGCTCAGGCGAATCCGGCAAGCTGCTATCCTGCAAATAATTAACAATAATTGTCGGCTGCATTTTGCTGAACACATTCAATGTCTGCGGAAGTTGTAAATGTCTGTCCAGAACTACCCGCACGGGATCGCGGCCTTCCCAGTTTCGGACATTCAGCCTTGGATTATCCATTAATGCAGTTTTATAACCAACCAGAATGGCGTCTTCCTCAGTCCGCCATTGATGCACCCGCATGTTGGAAAGCATTCCACTGATCCGCATGGCGCCACCTGTTTCCGGCCCAAGAAATCCATCCGCTGTTTCGGCCCATTTGAGGATCACATACGGCCTTTTTTGCTCCATAGCAGTAGAAAACCGCTTATTAAGGGCTAAACCTTCCGGAGCAAGCAAGCCGATCTCAACCTCAATCCCGGCGTCCTGCATGCGCGAAATGCCTCTTCCCGACACCAATGGGTTTGGATCATGATTACAAATGATCACTTTTTTAACTTTCTTCCGAATGATCAGATTCGCGCAGGGAGGCGTTTTGCCCGTGTGCGAGCAAGGTTCTAACGTTACATATGCAGTAGATTCGGGAAGCAAATGTGCATTTCCCTTCAATTCAGCATCATTAACAGCCCAAACTTCTGCATGCGGATCGCCGTACTGCCGGTGCCAGCCTTCGCCGACAATGTTACCTTCATGAACTATCACACACCCCACCATCGGGTTCGGACTCACATTTCCCCGACCGTTGCCGGCAAGCTGCAAAGCCCGTCTCATCCATTGAATATCTGCGTCCATTCGGCAAAAATACAAACCTCCTTTTAAACTCAACTTTCGTGAGTTCCTATTATTTGCTAACTTTCCGACATTGGAATAAAAAACACCAGAAAATGACTTCGGCACGTCAGTTATATCAATATATATTAAAAGGCATTACAGTTTATCCCGAAAAAGAGGCGCAGGCAATCGCTTTTATGTTGCTTGAACATTATATGCGGCTTCGCAATATCGATGTACTTGTGGACAGACCGGTTCCCGAAAACACGGCACAGCCGGATTGGGACACGATTATCAGGCGGTTGAATGACAACGAACCCGTTCAGCATATCATCGGCTCGACCGAATTCTGCGGCCTGGAATTCCGCGTTTCATCGTCTGTTCTGATCCCGCGACCAGAAACGGAAGAGCTGGTAAGAATGGTCACCCGCGATTATGCCGAACCGGACAAAAACATTTCCATTCTGGACATTGGAACGGGCAGCGGCTGTATCGCCATTGTGCTCGCACGCTTCCTGCCTCATGTTTCCGTGCACGCCTGGGATGTTTCGGACGAAGCGCTCGAAGTTGCCCGTGAAAATGCGCGTCAGCTTATCGCGGACGTAACATTTGCCAAACAGGACATGCTGAATGTAACTTTCCCGCTCCCCGGTAACATTATCCAGTTTGACTGCCTCGTGAGTAACCCGCCCTATGTAACTTACTCAGAACAAGAGCATATGCGTCCGAATGTCCTACGTTTTGAACCGCACGAAGCATTATTCGTAGAAGACAGCGACCCGTTGCTATTCTACAAAGCCATCGCAGATTTTGGCATACACCATTTAAAACCCGAAGGAAAGTGCTACGTAGAAATCAACGAGCATTTCGGAACCGGAACGAAGCAGGTTTTTGAGGAAAGAAATTATAAGAACGTCGAGATCCTAAGGGATATTCATGGAAAGGATCGCTTCGTAAGGGCAATCTGGAAGTAACATCCGACTTTCCCCAGGTCCAAGAAAACCGCCAAAACATAAGACCAATCTTCAATGTATATAGAGAAAATAAAGGATGTGCTGAATGAGATGGGCAAGGTGGTTGTGGGGCAGGATAAACTGCTCAACAGACTGCTCATAGGCCTTTTTACAGGAGGCCATATCCTGCTCGAAGGTGTTCCTGGCTTAGCCAAAACACTGACGATCAATGTCATGGCAAAAGTGCTGCACCTTGAATTTAAAAGAATCCAGTTTACACCCGACCTGCTGCCTGCCGATTTGATCGGAACAATGATCTATAAGCCGAAAATCGGTGATTATGAAGTTAAAAAGGGACCTATTTTCTCAAATATCATCCTTGCCGATGAGGTGAACCGCTCCCCGGCCAAGGTGCAGTCGGCTTTGCTGGAAGCGATGCAGGAAAAACAGGTGACGATTGGGGATGAAACTTACTTGCTCGACAGGCCATTTGTGGTGCTGGCAACGCAGAACCCGGTGGAGCAGGAAGGAACATATCCGCTTCCCGAAGCGCAGATCGACCGCTTTATGATGAAAGTCTACGTCGATTATCTTGAAAAAGACAAAGAACTGGAAGTCATGCGCCGCATGTCGGACATTAACTATGATTACCAGATCAAACCGATCCTGAACAAAGAAGATATTTTCGCGATCCGCAACAATGTCAATAAAGTTAATATTTCGGAAACGCTTGAAAAGTACATTATCGAGCTGGTCTTCGCGACACGCCGCCCGCTGGATTACGGGCTCCGTGATGAGGCTCGATACATTCAGTTTGGCGTTTCTCCGCGTGCAACCATTTACCTGAACCGGGCCGCAAAAGCGCTTGCGTATCTCGAAGGGCGCGATTATGTGCTGCCGGAAGACATTAAGGAACTCGCGCCGGACATTATGAACCACCGGATTTTACTCAACTACGAAGCAGAAGCAGACGGCGTAAGAACAATGGCGATCATTGATTCCATTCTTCGGAAAGTCGCGATCGGTTAAGGGACCGGATCATGCCCATGACCGCCCCACGGATGACATCTTGAAAACCGTTTCAGGCCGAGCCAGGTGCCTTTTATAACCCCATGCTTACTGATTGCCTCGATCATATACTGTGAACAGGTAGGCGTATAACGACAAGAATTTGGCAGGTAAGGAGACAGCACGCCCTGGTAAATCCGAACCAGCCCGATGAGTAAAAATTTCATTTCGCTTCTTGTGTCAAAGTAGTATATTTGGCAATTAACATCATAAAAGCATGATTTCGTATATAATATGGAATGTCAGTCCTGAAATTTTCACTATTCCGCAAATTGGTGATTTTG
Source organism: Dyadobacter sp. CY347 (assembly GCF_021502655.1). Classification (GTDB taxonomy): domain Bacteria; phylum Bacteroidota; class Bacteroidia; order Cytophagales; family Spirosomataceae; genus Dyadobacter. Next base: position 535,750 of record NZ_JAKFFT010000007.1, on the reverse strand, counting down.
GACCGTTCCCTGTCCGCTGGTATGGCCTCCTCTTCGCCGCCGGTTTCCTGGTTGGACAACAAGTAATGATCCATGTTTTCAAAAAAGAAGGAAAACCACTGGAAGACATCGACTCACTCACATTATATATGGTGCTGTCCACGGTGATAGGAGCGCGTCTCGGGCACTTTTTATTTTATGAGCCCGAAGTCCTGTTTAAAAATCCCCTTGAAGTAATCCTGCCGCCCTATGCTGGTCTGGCAAGTCATGGAGCCATTATCGGGATCATTACCGGACTTTTGCTTTATTCACGTTCCCGAAGAGGAACAGGACAAACGTTCCTTTGGGTTGCCGACAGAATGGTCATCGTGATTGCATTGGCTGGTGCATTTATCCGTTTTGGTAATTTAATGAACTCTGAAATTGTAGGTAAGCCTACGGATCTGCCATGGAGCTTTGTTTTTGTTCAAAACACAGAATTCCGCCAGATTCCCCGTCATGCGGCCCAGCTTTATGAGTCTATTTCGTGTTTTATACTCTTCTTCATCCTGTTGCGGATTTGGAACAAATATAAGGCGGCCACGCCCCGTGGTTTAATGGTTGGTATTTTCTTCGTCTGGGTCTTCACTTTGCGTTTCATGTATGAGTTCCTGAAAGAAAACCAGGAAGCATTCGAAGCCAATTATGTATTGAATATGGGTCAGATCCTGAGTATACCAGCCGTGTTACTTGGTTTATATTTTATTTACCAGTCCAGAAAATCCACGCATCAACTGGCCGGATAACTTAATATTGAATCTATAAACCCGTCGAGATGAAAACATCATTTATGCTGTCGTTGGTGCTTGCGTCTGCAATGCTTTTAAGCAGCTGTGGAGGGAAGCAGGAAGAGAAGGAAGGGACCGAGCAGGAAGGCACTGAGCAGGAGGCTGATAAATCCGCTGTTGATGCATTGCAGGCATTTGCCGACAAGGCAAAAGAAATGGGAAGCCGCGAAGCCGTTGACCCGATCGATTTCCGGAAACTGAAAGAATTAATGCCAGAAAAAATTGCTGGCATGTCGCGCACGGAAGCTACGGGTGAAAAATCAGGTGCGATGGGTTTCACCGTTTCTACGGCCCAGGCCAAATACAAAGGTGATGGGGACGAAAGTCTGGACATTGAAATTGTAGATACAGGAGGCATTGCCGGTGTTTCAACCATGGCGCTGGCAGGCTGGTCGATGGCTGAAATTGATAAGGAAACAACCACCGGCTACGAAAAAACGGCAACGATTGACGGTCACAAAGCTTTTGAAAAATACGACAATGAAAGTAAATCCGGCGAGCTCAATGTGCTCGTAGCCGACCGCTTCGTCGTGAATGTGCAAGGCAACCAAGTCACGATGGATCAACTCAAAGGGGCATTAAAAGATCTGGATCTCGCCAAACTAGGCGATTTAAAATAGAAAAAGCAGAAGCGTAATTGCTTCTGCTTTTTTATGATGACGGATTAGAAAACTTCAAAACGCTGTTGCAAAGTCCACCTTTTCCCTCAGGATCTGCTTCGCCTTAACCAATTGGTTTTTCACTGTATTTTTAGAGATCCTCAAAAATTCCGCAATCTCCTGATAGGATTTTCCTTCTTCAATGTTCAGCTTTAAAATCTGCTTTCTTTTTACAGACAGCGAATCCACAGCTGCTACCACCAGGCTGATCCTTCTTTCGCCTTCCTCCTTTTCATCTTCATCGGCCATTCTGATGGCTTCCATGTAATTTTTCCGAAGCAGCTCGCTCTTTTCAACTTTCTTGAAATGGTCGAACGCCATATTCCGCAGGCAGGTGAACAGGTAGGAATTGAAATTATACTCGGGCTTAATATGCTCTCTTTTCACCCAGATTTTAATAAAAACATCCTGAACCATGTTTTCCGCCTCTTCTTCATCTTTCAACAAAGACGTGGTAAACCGCAAAGCAGGAGCTTTATAATAATTGTAAAGTTCAGCAAAAGCCTGTTCGTCGCCTTGCGTTACTTTTTTCAGGATATTCTCGTCAGGGTAGGCCACGGTTGTAGAGGTTTATCGAATGATATACAGGGCGTTTATATTGAGCGGCTTATTGGTAATTCTTTTGATAAATCTACGCTTAGATTTTGAATTGCGAATCGCAAAATGCGTAAAAATATCTTCATTTTGCGCAATCTGTTTTTATTAATATTTAGGTAAACAAAGCTCCATGATCCATTATATATACTCATTATCAACTATTTCTAAGGAAAATTTACTATCCAAAGCGAATTTCTGAAATCACCGCCCGAAGCAGCAGTTAACAATTTTATAACATTTGAACAAAATGGCGGGAGCGCAGATAGCCTGTCATTTGTGATAAGCAGTATTATATCTCAAAAGCCGAACCGTTATCTATGGATCAAAGCCACATTCAACATATCATTGAAAAAATATCCTCAGTCAAAATCGCTGTCTATGGCGATTTCTGCCTTGATTCCTACTGGATCATGGATGAACGCGGATCGGAAATATCCATTGAAACGGGCTTAGAAGCCCAGGCAGTTGCCAGGCATTACTATACGCCGGGTGGCGCGGCCAATGTTGTGGCCAATTTATCTGCATTGAATCCCGCCGGAATCCGGGTGATCGGGACCATCGGCGATGATATGCAGGGAAGGGAATTGCGGTCGCAACTGGAAAATCTGGGAGCAGATACAACGGCGCTTTTCATTCAAAAAGAGCATTTCAATACATATAGTTACCTCAAAAGGCTGGTTGACGGAAAAGAAGAACCGCGGATCGATTTTGGCGTATATAATGAACGCAGCACTGATACGGATCAGAAACTGCTCGCAGCAATCGAACAGGCTTTACAGGAATCGGACGCATTGATTTTCAACCAGCAGGTTACTGGAAGCATTAATAATGAGCACTTTATAGATCAGGCTAATGCGCTTTTTGAAAAATACAGCGATAAGATCATCATGCTCGATTCCAGGCATTTTAATGATCGTTTTGAAAATACATTTCTCAAATGCAACGACCGGGAAATAGCGTCATTGAATGGTGAACTTGTAAATCCGGGTGATAATGTTCCGTTGACGGACGTCAAAAAATATGGCCGCGCAGTTTACGAAAAATACAAAAAGCCGGTATTTGTGACTTGCGGCGAACGCGGAATAATCGCATTTGATGAAACGGGCGCCCTGGAAGTTCACGGATTGCAGCTAAAAAATAAGCTGGACACGGTTGGCGCGGGCGATACGGCTATTAGCGCCATTACGCTTTGCCTTGCAGCAGGTTTTTCTCCGGTTGAGGCAGCCGGGTTTGGCAACTTCGCAGCAGCCGTAACGGTCCAGAAATTGTACACAACCGGCACCGCCAATGCGCAGGAAATTCTCACAGTAAGCCAGGATCCTGACTTCATTTATCAGGCCGATCTGGCTGAAAACGGACGCAGCGCTGTTTTTTTACAGGATACGGAGTTTGAACTATGCGAACCAGGTGTCCTGGAAAAGCTTGGTAAAATCCGCTACGCCGTTTTCGATCACGATGGCACGATCAGTTCGCTGCGGCAGGGCTGGGAGGAAATTATGGAGCCGGTCATGATGAAGGCCATTCTGGGCGACCATTACGATACGGTTGACGCGAATGCTTTTCATAAGGTTTTAGGGCAGGTAAAAGAATTCATTCACAAAACAACCGGCATTCAGACCATTTACCAAATGGAAGGTCTGGTCAATCTCGTGCGCGAGTTCGGTTATGTGCCTGCGCATGAGATTTTGGACAAATTCCAGTACAAAGCCTTATATAATGATGGCCTAATGGAAATGGTCAACAGGCGGATGAAGAAATTGGCTTCCGGAGAACTCGGCCAGGAAGATTACACCATGAAAGGTGCCGTTGCCTTCCTGCACGAGTTAAAAGAAAGAGGTGTAATGATGTATCTGGCCAGCGGAACGGACTCCGAAGACGTAAAACATGAAGCTGAAATGCTGGGTTACGCGCATCTTTTCGACGGCGGAATTTACGGCGCATTGAAAGATTACACGAAGTTTTCTAAAAAAATGATCATTGAAAAAATCATCAGGGACAACAACCTGAACGGAAATGAACTGGCTGTTTTTGGCGACGGCCCTGATGAAATCCGTGAAGGCAGGCGCGCCGGTGGCATTGCCGTGGGCATTACAAGCAATGAAGTCCAGCGTTTCGGTCACAATCCGGCCAAACGTCCGCGCCTCGTTAAAGCCGGTGCACATTTGCTCATCCCTGATTTTTCCCAATACAAAAAACTCATCACCCTCCTCTTTCAGGAAAACGTTAAACACGCGGACGCATGAGCTGCCACGCTGAAAGAACATTTAAAAACTGCGTTTTGCTGCTCTCCTTCATACCGGCCGTCTCCTGTAAAAAGGAGCAGCCTGAGCAACTGCATTACTGAATGGGCCGTTACAGGAACGTGATCAACTAATTAGCATGAAAATATTCTTACCACTTTTATTCCTGCTACTGTCTATACTTGACGCGTTGGCGCAAGACATTACAGTTAAACAGGAAATACTGATTTTTCCACAACAAGAACAGCACGTTCATGGCAGCAGCATTGTGAGTTTACCGAACGGGGATTTCCTGGTGGCCTGGTTCCAGGGAAGCGGCGAGCGCACGGCGGATGATGTGCGGATTATGGGTGCAAGATTGAAAAAGGGTGCAAAAAATTGGAGCGAACCGTTCCTGATGGCCGATACGCCACACATTCCGGATTGCAACCCGGTTTTATTTGTCAATGCGCAGGGAAAGCTGTTTCTGGTTTGGATTGCCGTGCAGGCGAATCTTTGGGAACAATCCATTTTAAGGACTAAGACGACAACGGATTACAATGGGGACGGTGCACCAAACTGGACTTGGCAGGATAATATTTTGCTTAAACCTGGCGATCAATTTGCTTCGGAAATTGAGAAAAAATTTAAAGATCTGCCTGCAAATCACTCCGGATGGGCCGGGTACGCACCTCGTTATGACGAAATGATCAAAGAAGCTTCGAAAGATCCTGTGAAACGCAGCATTGGCTGGATGACCAGGATCAAACCATTGATTATGGAGAACGGAAGAATCGTCCTTCCGCTTTATTCAGATGGCTATAATCTGTCAATAACGGCCATTTCAGACGATCATGGTGCAACATGGAGGGCGGGACTTCCCATAGTTGGACGGGGGCCCATTCAGCCAGCGCTGGGCATGAAAAAAAATGGAAACATCTTCGCCTTTATGCGCGACAGTGGTGACGCACCCAACCGAGTACATTACAGCGAGTCGTCAGACAAAGGTGAAACATGGGCTGCCACAAAGAAAACAGATATCCCAAACACTGCCAGCGTAGAAGTGCTGGTTTTGAAAGATGGTAAATGGGTTTTCTTGGGCAATGATATCGAAGGTGGCCGCTATCAGTTAAGCCTGCGCCTATCGGCTGACGAGGGAAAAACGTGGAAAAGAACATTGATCCAAAACGACAGCTCAAAAAAAGGGAGTTACTCCTACCCTTCGCTCATCCAGACTGCCGACGGCTTATTGCACATGACCTATTCCTACCATCCCGAAAAAGATAAAAAATCAATCAAATATGTAGTTGTAGACCCGAAGCTTTTGTAATAGAAAGCCCAAATGGGATGCCAACATCAACAAAAAGACAATTCTAAACCTATTATTATTAATGCTTAAAACAACCCACCTCCATTTTAGCCTGGTTATTATCATTCTGGCCACACTGTCTGTCGGCAAGAATTTCGCGCAGACCGTCCATCAGGATAAGCCATTCAGACAGGATTACAGCATTAAATTCTACGCCAATGAGAGCATGAGTTTTCAGCAGGTCATTGCAGACCGGAATGAGAATGTGCAGATCCTCGGAAAAGACGGCTTGCTGCATCCTGAAAATGGACAGTTTTTATATCCCGGAAGCATTCGGGCCGATAATTCTTACCGTTTTATGAAGGATAAGAAGATTGTAGCGATCGGTTCATATCAAAACCAAAATGTTTATCTCACGGAATCTTTGGTACTCAGCAATGCCTGGGCGGGAACGCTCCTTTCGAAACATACATTACCCAAAGCCCGCATTTTTTCTGGCGGCAAAAACTTCGAATTTCTGATATCTGACGGTAAGTCGTTACAATTGGTCCAGGATTCAAAAATCATCTGGAGCGGTAATGTGCAGGATGATGAGGTGTTAGACATTGTTTTTCAAAGTGCAGGAAATCAGTTCTGGATTTTAGGAAGCAAATCGCTCTATAATCTCTCAGTTGGCAATAATGTTTTGAGCAAAGTATTTTCAGGAAACAACTTCACAGCTTTTGACCTGACGAATAAAGAAAAGAACATTGTAATCGGGACCGGCGACGGATATCTAGTTTTTGATACTATTTCAAAAAAACAAACCAGAGCGCTTCGTAACAAGCTTCCTGTCAATAAAATAACGGCCGTTAAAGAGGTCAATAACCGCATTTGGTTTGGGTCTGATGAGGGGGCGTTTGTACTTCGGGCCGATGATAAATTCGATTATTATAATGGTGAGCGCTGGCTGCCGGGCAACAAGGTCATTGACATTGCGGAAGGACCAAAAGGTTCTGTTCTGTTATTGACAAACAAAGGGTTAGGTCAAATCAATTTTAAGTCCATGTCGCTTGAAGAAAAAGCTTTGGTGTTTGAAAAACAAGTGAGACAGCGGCATATCAGAAATGGTTTTAATGCATCATTGGTTGACCTGGACCATGGAAATATTGCAACCGGCTTCATGGAAGATTCTGATAATGACGGGCTTTGGACTTCCATGTATCTGGGCGGGGAGATTTTCCGATATGCCGTGACAAAAGATCCCGAAGCATTGCAAAATTGCCGCGAATCGTTGGACGCGATGGAAAGATTGTACTCGGTAACAGGCATTCCCGGCTTTCCGGCGAGATCATTTGAAAGATCAGGGCACATTAAGGAACTGAGTGACAGTGAGCGTTGGCAGCATTCAGCTGAAAAAGAATGGGATTGGAAATCGACCACGAGCAGCGATGAGGTGATCGGGCATGTTTTCGCGTTTGGCGCCATGGCCGAGCTCGTTGACGATCCGTCTATGAAAAAACGGGCAATCGCGCTGATCGACACACTGATGTCCCACATTGTTAAAAATGACCTTTACCTGATCGATTTCGACGGAAAACCAACCATGTGGGGCAAATGGAACCCCGAATATGTAAACGCCTTCCCCATCAATGTGGGCGACCGCAAGCTGAATTCATCCAACATTGTTGCGATGCTGCAAACTGCGTATCATTTTACCAAAAAAGAAAAATATAAGAAGAAGGCATTTGAGTTGATGAACAAGCATGGCTATTTCGAAAACATGATGCGTCCGATGAAAGTGATTGGCAAAGCGCCGGAAGACGCCGACGAGCATAGCAAGCACATGTCAGACGGCTGGAACCATTCCGATGATGAAATGTATTTTGTGGGTTACTGGGGCCTTTATCGCTATGCATTCAATGATACGCTCAAAGCCAGATACAAGCAGCAGATCCTGGACCACTGGGAAGCCGAACGACCTGAAAAAGAAGGCGCCTGGAACATTTTTACAGCATTAACCGGTGTAAAAGATTTTGATTTGAAAGAAGCTGTCTGGTATTTGCAGGAACACCCGCTCGACCTGATCGATTGGAACATTAAAAACAGTCACCGAAAGGACATTGAACTGATCGCCCCAAACTTCCGCAAACAGACAACCAAGGAAGTGCTTCCACCGGATGAAAGGCCGGTTCAGCGTCATAATGCCAATATGTTCAGCCTCGACAGAGACGGACGAAACGGCGATGCGGAGTATAGTGCGGGTGATATCTGGCTGCTTCCTTACTGGATGGGACGTTATCTCGGCATAATCAGCGGACCACAAAAGTAGCTTCATGCAATTTCAACGTTATTTTTCAATCACAATCATGCTATTACCCATGCTGTCTTGCCAAACAGAATCCTATCCGCAAGAAAAACAGGTCACCCACGATTACGATTATCATCATGACCTGGACAACAACGACAATTTTTCTCCCGACGGAAAATGGCTGGTTTACGACACGCGGACAGACAGTGGCGGCATTGCAGAATCAGCAAAGATTGAGAAAGTAAACATTGAAACAGGCGAGAAAAAGGTTCTTTTTGAAATAAAAAACAATGCAATATGGGGGCCGGGCGCCGGTGCGGTAAGTTATAGCCCGGTGGAGCATTCAGTGGTTTTTATTCATGGATTGGCCAATAGCACCAAAGAAAATCCCTATCAGCAATGGCGGAGGACGGGCGTGATCATTGCAGATGCGAATCCCAATGTTCCTGTTTATATGGATGCCAGGGATGTAACTTTTCCCTATACGCCCGGCGCATTACGCGGCGGCACGCACCGGCACGAATGGAGCGGCGACGGAAAATGGATCGGTTTTACTTATAATGACGCCATTCTCAAAGCTTTAGAAGATTCAACAGGTCAAAAACATAACCTGCGCACCATTGGTGTTTCTACGAAAATACGGCCCGTTCCTGTGGACAAAAACGAAGAGAATGTTTCAGGCGAATGGTTCAGCGCATTGGTTGTACGTGTTGTTCCTGATCCCGAACCTGGAAGCGATGAAATTAGTCATGCAGCGGGTGACAGCTGGGTGGGGACAAATGGCTATTTGCTTAAAAACGGCGGAAGGCAACTGGCAAGAGCCTTTATTGGTGTTGTAAAAAATAAAAATGGCAAAGACGTCAACGAAGTGTTTATCGTTGACATCCCCGAAGACATTACGCAACCGGGCGAGCCAGGGCCTTTGGAAGGAACAAAAGAAGGTTTCCCAATGCCGCCAAAAGGTGCAAGCCAGAGAAGACTGACATTCACAGCAGAAACCAAATATCCGGGATGCACCGGCATAGTGCGGTCGTCACCCGATGGAGGTTCACTGGCCTATCTTTCAAAAGATGAAAAAGGCATTGAGCAAATATTCCTGAGTTCTCCGTTTGGAGGCAATCCGCGCCAGCTGACATCGCACGATTCAAATGTTTCAGGGAATGTAAGATGGCGTCCGGATGGAAAATCTTTGAGCTACATACACGAGGGAAGCATCACGCTTTGCAAAATTCACGATGCGCCTTTTGAAGAAAGAATAACAAAACTTACACAGCCTACTAATCCCGCACCTTCCAATTTGGTGTGGTCTCCTGATGGTAAGCTATTAGCATTTAATCGTTTGATACAAAAAGACGGCAAGGCAGCTTCTCAGCAAATTTTTGTCATTGAAGTGAAGATGTAGGGGGAAGCGCAAGCAATTGCGTCTGCATATTTATAACTTAATATGCAAATTATCCTATGATTCATACCATGCGCTGGTTCGGGCCTAATGATCCCGTCTCATTGATGGACATACGCCAGGCCGGATGCGCCGGAGTTGTCAGCGCGCTGCATCAGATCCCGGTTGGCGATGTGTGGTCCACTGAGGCAATCGAAGAAAGAAAGGCATTAATTGAAGCTGGTAATCAACAGTTTACTAAGCTGCAATGGTTAGTAGTTGAAAGTCTTCCTGTTCACGAGCATATCAAGAAAGGCCTCCCTACCCGCGAGCTTTACATTGAAAACTATAAGCAATCCTTAAAAAACCTGGCAGCTTGCGGGATTAAAACCGTTTGCTACAACTTCATGCCCGTGCTGGATTGGTCTCGCACCCAGCTGGATTACACCATGCCGGAAGGCCATAAAACGCTTCGCTTCGTTTGGGAGGATTTTGCAATATTTGACCTTTATATTCTTCGGCGTCCTAACGCAGCTGCTGACTATGAACCTGAAATTCAGCAATCCGCGTCAGAAAAATTTGACCGGATGTCTCCCGATGAGATTTCCTATCTGACAAACACCGTATTACTGGGCTTACCAGGCTCGGAGGAAGCATTTAATCTAATCAATTTTCAGAGCTTATTGAATGCTTATGCCCGCATTGACGACAGGCAGCTGCGTGAAAACCTGTATTATTTTGTAAAAGAAGTTGCGCCTGTCGCGCAGGAATTGGGCACTAATCTCTGCATTCATCCGGATGATCCGCCGAGGTCCTTGCTGGGTTTACCAAGAGTTGTCAGCACAGAAGCAGATTTTGAAGAATTGATGCAAGCCAGCAATGTGCGGGCAAATGGAATTACTTTCTGTACGGGCTCCCTGGGCGTAAGAGCTGACAATGATCTGGTTAACATCATCGAACGATTCGGCGACCGCATTCATTTCGTGCATTTAAGGACAACAAAGCGCGAAGATGGAACAAGAAATTTCCACGAAGCCCCGCACCTTCATGGCGATGTGGATATGTATGCCGTTGTAAAGGCATTACTAGCCGAGGAACAAAAACGAATGGAAGCTGGCTATCAGGACCATGCATTGCCTATGCGTCCCGATCACGGTTTCCAGATGCTCGATGACCTGCATAAAAAAACATATCCGGGTTACTCAGCAATCGGGCGATTGAAGGCATTAGCAGAACTCCGCGGGCTTGAAATAGGCATTAAGCGTTCACTTATTATCTAATAACAACATTATCCTCTTACTCAAACTTACGATTTTACAGCAATGCCTGAAATTGAAAATAATAATGCAGCCGCTCTGAATGTCTTTTCGCTTGAAGGAAAACTGGCGCTGGTGACCGGCGGCGGAAGCGGAATTGGCTTTTACATTGCGCAGGCCATGATCCAGTCGGGTGCAAAAGTAGTTGTTACCGGCCGTCGCGAGGCGGTTTTGCAGGAAGCGGTTACGTCGCTGGGCGCAAATGCAAGCTATTTTGTGAATGACATTACGCAGCTCAGCACCATTCCGGATTTGATCGCATCGATCGAAGAAGCGCACGGACCGATTGACATTCTGGTCAATAATGCAGGCATTAACATGAAAAAACATGCCGTTGAAGTTACAGACGAAGATTTTGACCGCGTAATCCAGACGAATTTACACGCCGTTTTCGCGGTGACGCGGGAATGCGGCAAACGCATGATCGAACGCAAGCAAGGTTCCATCATTATGATCACATCCATGGCAGCCTTATACGGGATTGACCGCGTCGTGGCTTATACGGCTTCCAAATCTGCCGTCGGCGGAATGGTGAAGGCGCTGGCTACCGAATTTTCTCCTTATAATGTAAGGATAAATGCAGTCGCTCCGGGTTTTATAGAAACGCCCATGATGCTCACCGCCATGAACGGTGATCCGTCACGCCGCGACAAAGCCATGGACCGCACACCCATGGGCACCTGGGGAAAACCGGACGATATCGGCTGGGCAACCGTCTTCCTGGCCTCCCCCGCCGCCAAATTCATCACCGGCGTCTCCCTCCCAGTCGATGGCGGAAACTCGATTGGGTTTTGATTTTGAAACAACATTTATACACTATAACGATAAACATTTCCTAAATCCAAGATCAATGAAAAATACGATTTCAGTTAAAACGATTTTCCTGTTCCTGCTTCTTGCCGTTTTTTCACTGGCAGAAACCCACGCCCAAAAAATCAAATGGAACAAGGTTAAAGTCCTGGTTTATACCAAAAACGGGAAGGGTTATGTGCATGATAATATTGCGGCTTCGGTGGTGGCGATCCAGGCATTGGGTAAGCAGCATGGGTTTGGCGTGGATGTGAGCGATGATCCTTCGAAGTTTACAGAGGAGAATTTGAAACAGTATGATGCACTTATTTTTTCAAATACAAATAATGATGTCTTTGATACTGACGCACAGCGCGTTGCATTGATGCGCTATATTCAAGCTGGCGGGAACTTCGTGGGCTTGCATTCGGCTTCCGGGACTGAGCGGAAATGGAGATGGTTTAAGGATATGCTGGGCGGGACGTTTTTCTGGCATGAACCCGGACAAAGCTTCACAGTGAATGTTCTGGATTCCAAAAACCCTTCACTCGCGCATCTGCCAGCCAAATGGGAGCGCAAAACGGATGAATTTTATTTTATAAAAGAACTCGGCGTAAACCTGAATGTTCTTGCGGTGAACGACCATACGACTATTCAAAAACCCGCTGGAAAGGCGCTGGACACTTTCGGGACCGTTTTCCCTTCGGTCTGGTGGCATGAGTATGACGGCGGACGTGCGTTTTACACTTCGCTCGGGCATCAGAAAGAGGATTATGAGCAGGAAGATTTAACAAAACACATTCTGGGAGCCATTGAATGGGCTATTGGACCGCAAAAAGCCAGAAATTACAGTAAGGCCTACGCAACAAGCCCGACTGACGAAGTGCGTAAAAAGTAACATCAAAATATTAATCCTGAATCCAAAATGAAAAATTCAACAGAAGAAAACAGCCAGGACAGAAGGTCGTTCCTGAAAAGCGCTGCCACCGGAACAGCCGGGATTATTGCGGCTTCCATGTTTCCAACGATCGTTCCCGCAAGTGTTTTTGGCAAATTCGCGCCCAGTAACCGGATCAACATTGGTCAGATCGGCATTGGCCGCATTGCCACAACGCATGATTTGCCCGAAGTTTTAAAAAATGAAGTGGCGCATGTGATGGCCGTTGCGGACGTGGATAAAAACCGCCTCGCGCAAGGCAAACAATGGATTGAAAAGAAATATGCAGATAAAACAGGCAAAGCGAATTACGTCGATGTGAAAGCATATGACGACTATAAAGAGCTTTTGGCCAATAAAGAAATCGATGCGGTGATCATCAGCACGCCAGATCACTGGCATGCACAACCTGCGATGGAGGCTGCTGTTGCGGGTAAGCACATTTATATGCAAAAACCCACTTCGCTGACGATCAAGGAAGGCCGGATGATGGCGGATATGATCAAGAAAAAGAAGGTGGTTTTCCAATTGGGAAGTCAGCAAAGGTCTATGAACCCGTGGCCGCAGTTCAAAAGGACCTGCGAACTGGTGCGTAATGGCCGCATTGGCAAGCTGAAAAAGGTTTATGTGGGCTTACCGGGCGATCCTGCCGGTGGTAACACGGAAAAAATGCCGGTTCCGGCAAATCTGAACTATGATATGTGGCTCGGCTCAACGCCCGAAATCTATTACACGCTGGACCGGGTGCATTCACAAACCAACATTAATGATCGTCCGGGATGGCTGCGTCTGGAACAATTCGGCGCGGGAATGATCACAGGGTGGGGCTCACACCACATCGATATTGCGCATTGGGGCATGGACACTGAACTCACCGGCCCGATCGAAATTGATGGAAAAGCCACTTTCCCGGCTGCTAATTCCGGTCTTTGGAATGTGCATGGAGACTTTTTGGTCAATGCAAAATATGCCAATGGCGTCGAAATGGAAATCGGCGGCACCAATCCGAATGGGATCAAGTTCGAAGGAACCGACGGCTGGATCTCAGTTTCGCGTGGTAATGTGGGCGTTACGGCCTCAGATCCCGGCGCGGCCGCCTCTGCGAAGGAAAACAAAGCATTTTATGCGAGCGACCCAAAAATCCTGGGTTCCGTAATCCAGGCCAATGAAATCCATCTTTACGAAAGCCCTGAGCAACATCAGAACTGGCTGGAAAGCATTCAAAACGGCAAGCAGACAGTTAGTCACGCAGAAATCGCACAACGCTCCTGCTCAGCCTGTTTGATCGCACACACAGCGATGAAATTGGGCCGTAAATTGAAATGGGATCCTAAAAAAGAAGAATATATAGGCGATAAAGAAGCCAATGCAACATTATCAAGACCCCAGCGAGGCCCATATGGCACAAACTATGTAAAAGGATAATCATTTTAAAAATTAACAATTGCCCCGGGCTTAAGCCCGGGGCAATTGTTTTTAAATGTTAGTAGTTTCCTTTATATTCTCTGGGCGTGTGGCCGATGTATCTTTTGAAGTTCCTGTTGAAATTAGACAAAGAATCAAATCCGCTGTCGTAAGCAATTTGGGCAATCGTCCATTTGTCTTCCAATAGTAATTTGCAGGCATGCCCGATTCGGATCTCATTCACGAAATCGATGAAAGTTTTGTTTGATCTGGCCTTGAAATATCTGCAAAAAGCCGCTTCTGTCATCCCCGCCAGAGACGCCACATCGCCCAATCTGATTTCCTGTGAAAAGTGCTGCAGCACGTAATTGTGCACCTTATGCATGCGTTCCGTCTCCGAGACTTTGTAAGTATTCACATAACCATAACTGGAAATCGGCGAACCGCCGGCTTCGTGCGCTAGCTTATCCAGCAAAGTGAGCAGCTGAATGATGGTTTGAAATCCCTCGGAATGCATGATCGACATTAGTTCCGAACGAATGTGGCTGCGCAATTCACCCTTGTATTCAATGCCGCGTTTGGAATCCAGCAGCAGTTGCTTCAAGGCTAGCATCTCAGGCTTATCCAAAAAATCTTTCCCTAAAAAATCCTCCTGAAAGTACAAAACAACGCCATGCGTCAGCAGCGACGAACCGGTGTCGAAATAAGCGGCATCACTCCGCCACAGGTGTGGCACGTCGGGCCCGAGGAAAACCGTATCACCAGGACCGAACGTTTGCACAGAATCGCCGATCAATCGCTTACCCGTTCCTTCCAGCACAGTGAATAACTGGTAATGCGGATGAAAATGCCAGTTAGGATCAAAATGAGGTGCTTTCAGCTCCTGGATTGTCACCGTCCTGACCTGGCTTTCAATATTTTTGTGGATTGGCGCCTTCATAAACCTGCCTTATTTTACCTTCATGTTTTGCAAAATTAGCATATTGGTATCAAAATACGACTAGTATAGATTTCTACTTACCGGTCGTCCGGGAAAATCAATGAGGCAACGGCAAAAGAATCCTACACTATTCTCGTTGTAATAAAAGGAATGCAAAATATGAGATTCCGAACATCAGGGTGAGGATGGCATACTTTTTGGATATAAGAATGCTCGTAAAATCCAGTCCAACCATTTATAGCCGTTGGCGTTCCTATACATTCAATTACTAGCATTTAAGCAGTCATGAAGAAAATTATCCCTCTCCTAACCCTCGTTTTTGGCGTTTTCGCCTTATCGAGCTGTGGAAAAACAACCACAATCAGCAGCAATATGGAACTTACCGGTAAATGGGAGCTCCAAAGTCTAGTACAAAATGCGGACACCATCCAAAAGCCTGCATTAGCGAAGGGTCAAATGCCCGTCAGCCTTAACTTTAAAGAGAAAGGTGAGTTGGAAGGCACTTCCTCTACCAATATTCTAACAGGTTTTTATGAAACCGCACAGCAAAACACTATCCAGATGGGAGGCGGCGGAACAGAACGTGCGGAAACGCAGTGGGGTAATCTTTTCGTGAATGCTCTGCCTAATGTTAATCTTTACGACCTGAAAATGAACCGGTTGATTTTATATTATGAAAATAACAATCAGATGATTTTCAGCAGGGTGCAGTAATATTGATTAAAAAATATATTGGGAAGGCAGTTTGATCTGATGATCAGGCTGCCTTTTATTTTTCCCTTGGCTTATCATATTTTGCCTTATTATTTGGCTTAGTGAGGAGGAAAGGTCAATATGTGGCTAATATTTGTCAAATCAGGTAAAATCAGAAGCGGTTTTTTATTGTAAAATTGTGTGCATCTTAGCAGGGCATTTCCTGACCAAAAAACCTTTTTTGATGAAGTACAGTATGAATTTGCTCCTTTGGGGCCCACAAATTGACGACAGCCTTTTCCCTACCCTCGAACTGATCAAAGAAATTGGCTTTGATGGCGTAGAAGTCCCGATTTTCAACACCGATCCTGCACATTGGTTTAACTTCCGTAAAAAACTGGACGAACTTGGACTGGAATGCGAAACGGATACGATCTGCGGTCCGAATGAACATTTGATCAGCCAGGACCCGGCCATGCGCCGTCATACGATTGACCATCTTAAAAAGGCTCTCGATTGCTCGCTAGTGCTGGGCGCTACCAAGTTGATGGGCCCTTACCACTCCGCATTGGGCGTTTTCACCGGTCAGCCTGCTACACCGGAAGAATGGCAATGGGCCATCGAAGGCATCCGTGAAGTGGCCGATTATGCCGAATCACTGGACATTACATTGGGTTTGGAATATTTAAACCGCTTTGAATTGTATCTGACAAGTTGCGGCGATGAACTGATTCGTTTTGTGGACGAGGTTAACCACCCGAACTGCAAGATCATGTTCGATACGTTTCATGCCAACATTGAAGAAAAGAACATTGGCGACACCATGCGCAAAGCCGGAGACCGCATTTCCTTTATCCAACTTTCTGAAAATGACCGCTCTACCCCGGGCAAAGGGAATGTAGACTGGGATGGTATTTTCAAAGCGATTAAGGATCTTAAATATGACGGTTGGATCAGCATAGAAGCATTTAGCCAGAAACTTCCTGTGGCCAATATTTGGAGAAAGATGTTTGAATCGGAAGAACAGCTGATGCGCGATGGGTTGGCATTTATCAAATCAAACTTATCGTGATCAGCATAAGCTGATTGCAACTGGCCGATCGAGTAAAATCAAAAGAAAAAATTGAACATTTAAAATGAATTTGCGCTTCGGCGTATATTGGTCGAAAATCTGGTGCATTATTATTTTGGATTGGTCTAAATAAGCCTACTTTTGCTGCACAAATCGAAAGTAAGCTTTACTCCACAACAAAATGCAGTTCAAATTTCTACTATTTTTCTCGCTGATCTGTGCGGCAGCAAGTGCCCAGACAGGCAATATAAAAGGACAAATTAAGACCGGTTCCGGTGAAGGCGCGGAATCCGTCAACATTATTTTAAAAGGAACAGGCAAAGGAACCGTCACAGCTGCTGACGGTTCCTTTGAATTTTCAGGGCTTAACGAAGGCAATTACCAGCTGATCGGCACAGGCGTTGGTTTCAAGCGCATTGACAAAAATGTTTCTGTTAAATCCGGCGAAACGGCGACATTGGAATTGACCGCAACCGAAGACGCGCAGGAATTGCAAACCGTGGAAATCACGGGTCGCAAGGAAACGACTTACAAAAACGATCTCTCCTTCATCGCCAGCAAAACTGCCACACCAATCAAAGAAGTGCCGCAGGCGATCAGCTACATTACCAAGGAAGTGATGCGTGATCAGGGCACATTCCTGATGGGCGATGCTGTCAAAAACATGAGCGGCGTGAATCAGTTTACATTTTACGATGACCTTACCATTCGTGGTTTCCGTATGAATGGAGGCTCTACAACGCAACTGGTAAACGGATTAAGAACATTTTCAGGATTCTGGAAACAGCCTCCGGTGAATTATCTGGAAAGAGTAGAAGTGATCAAAGGCGCTGCCTCAGCATTATACGGAAATACTTCACCAGGGGGAACGATCAATCGCGTGACCAAAAAACCATTGACCACGCCACAAAAATCGCTGACGTTTACAACCGGAAGTTTCAACACATTACGCACATTAGCCGACTTTACAGGCCCGATGAACGAGAGCAAAACATTGCTTTACCGTCTGAACCTGGGTTATGTTAATGCGCAGGGCTTCCGGAATTTGCAATTTGACAAAAACATTATCGTTGCCCCGTCCGTATCATTCCTGCCGACCGACAAAACCCGCATCAACTTTGACCTCGTATACAACCGCTCGAACAGCCGCCTCGATCGTGGGCAGTCTGTAAAAGGCAATGATCTTTATTCAAGCTCAATCAAAACTTCGCTGAATGCGGTCAATGATTATTTGAATGAGGAAACTTATCTTATAACTACTTCATTGAACCATCAATTTACCCAAAACACCTCTTTTAACGTCGCTTACTTGCGCACGGGTTATTCCGAGGATCTTTTGGAACACAGAAGCAGCAACACCAATGGCGTGGATTCGGCTGGGAAAGTAATTGATAACCTCGTGGCCAGACAAGTTTTTGTTAGGAAAACGAAGTCATTTATGGACAATGTTTCGCTGTTCCTAAACCATAATTTCAACACCGGAATCGCTGAGCATAAGCTGGTTGTGGGTTATGATTACATTCAATCCGTTACACCAAAAGGTTCAGGGCAGCAAACGGCGAGCGGCTATTTGCTGAAATCGGGCGGCGCAGGGGCCTATAACGCCAAAACACCTGAGAAATACGTTTTCTACGATTACACAGAAAACGGTGTAACCCGCAGCATTCCGAAACCAAACATTTCGCACTATGACCTGGCAGTGCAGAACAACAACATGGAAGATCCTTCCAAATACATTTATAATGTTGTTGCCAACGCTTCCACAACGCCTGTTTTCTACAAACTGCATGGCCTTTATTTGCAAGAACAATTGAAGATCAATCGCCTGCAAATCCTGCTTGGCCTGCGTTACGACTCTTATATTGATAAAAAAGGTTACACAACCAGCAATGAAACCGATATAACGCAACACGCCTTACTACCCCGTATCGGAGCTGTATATACGCTGACCAACAACATTAATGTGTACGGAACTTACACGAAAGGCTATAACCCCCAAGATGCCACCGTGCAAAGCGATCCGCTATCCGGCGGCCCGTTCGACCCAATCCGTAGCAGCCTTTATGAAGCTGGTTTCAAAACCGAATGGCTTGACGGACGCCTTACAGCCAATGCGTCGGTTTACCAGATCGAGCAAAACAACACATTATATTCAGCCAACGCGGCTGAAAATCCAAACTTAATGCAGCAGATCGGCGGAGAAATTGCAAAAGGCGTTGAGTTTGACGTTACCGGAAACATTCTGCCAAACTGGAACCTGATCGTCGCTTACAGTTATAACGATGCAAAAATCACCGATGCCGGCTCGCGTGCCGCAGATCAGATCCTGGTAAACAGGCAAAAACCGAATGCGCCTAAGAATCAGGGAAGCATCTGGACCAAATACACATTTGTTAATGAGGCACTAAGCGGGTTCGGGATCGGTTTAGGCGGAAATTTCGTGACTGAGCGGAATGTGTCCATCAACAACACCCAGACATTGCCGGGTTACGAGTTGCTGAATGCGGCCATTTATTACAAGATCGACAAGTTCCAGTTCCAGGTGAACCTGAACAATTTGGCTAACAAAACATATTGGGTTGGCGGCTACGACTATCTGCGTCTGTTCCCCGGAGCACCGAGAAATTTCATGGCAACCATTTCCTACACCTTTTAAAATGTACTATTCCTAAATCAAAAACTTGTGAAAGGAACATTGAAGAAGATTGCGTCACAACTGCATTTATGGCTGGGGGTTTCCTCCGGCCTTGTGGTTTTTATAGTCGCCCTAACCGGCTCGCTGCTTGTTTTCGAAGATGAGCTCGAACCGGTTATTGATAAGCAGTTTCACATCGCTGCCACCCACCAAGGAAAACAGCGACTGCCGCTCGACGTGCTGCAATCGAATGTTTCCAATGCTTTCCCCGGCAAAAAACCCGTTAGAATAACCATCGAAAAGGAAGCCAATCGCAATGTTATTTTTGGTTTGAAAAATGGTATAAAAGAGAAAGACATCTTGTCCGTGGCTGTCGATCCTTACACAGGAATCATCGCAGCGTCCAGAATCGAGCAGGATGCGTTTTTCAGCGTTGTGCTGAGGTTACACCGCTATTTATGCCTGGAAGAAACGGGAAAAATCATCACTGGAATTTCCTGCGTGATGTTTCTTGTGATCATGATCACCGGACTTGTCCTATGGTGGCCAAACAGAAAAAACCGCAAACAACGCTTCACCATCAAGTGGAATGCCAAATTCAAGCGCCTCAACTGGGATCTCCACGCCGTTTTCGGCTTTTATGTACTGCCTTTCGTCTTCGTAATAGCCCTCACTGGCTTGGTATGGAGCTACAAATGGGTCAATAACATCATTTTTATGACCTTCGACGGCAAGCCCCAGCAAAAGCGCGAAGCTCCGGCCAACCTGTCAACATTCAAAACACCAATTTCCGGCACCCTCGAAAAAATATACAAAGCCACCAACCAGACATTACCCGCTCCCGGCAAAATCCTCGTAACCCTCCCCGAGTCCGACAGCCTATCCATCACCATCTCCAAAGCCGACGACAACGCCCCCATCGCCAACATCGTCAATTTCCTATATTTCGACAAAAACAACGGAAACCTGGTAAAAACCCGCCTCTACGCAGACGAAACCAAAGGCATGCAGGTCAGAAGACTCATCTACCCGATTCACACTGGAAGCCTACTCGGCTGGCCGACTAAGATTATCGCATTTATTGTCGCGCTTATTGCTGCGAGTTTGCCGGTTACTGGTGTTGTGATTTGGCTTGGGAGGAAGTTTAAGAAGCCAAAAGAGAATGTCCGGAATGCTGCTGGTAAGAGAAATAAGCGGGTAAAACCGGTAGTTGTCAATTAATGTTGGTGGGTAGTTTCATGGGAAATAGGTGTCTGTTATTACGGGTTGAACTTTGATTTGGTGATATTGTCCTCGAATGGTTGCACCATTTGGGGTGATGGCGTTATCCCGGGTTTCAACCCGCTGTCACCTCATCATCCCGGGTTGAAACCCGGTCTGCGAAATCCGTCGAGCCTAAGGCTCTTTTTTGGCGATCATGCGCTTTCCTCGAGAGAGCCAGAGGCTCGTACCATTTTCTACCAGCGGGTTTCAACCCGCTGTCACCTCATCATCCCGGGTTGAAACCCGGTCTTCGAAATCCGTCGAGCCTAAGGCTCTTTTTTGGCGATCATGCGCTTTCCTCGAGAGAGCCGTAGGCTTGTACCATTTTTTACCAGCGGGTTTCAACCCGCTGTCACCTCATCATCCCGGGTTGAAACCCGGTCTGCGAAATCGGTCGAGCCTACAGCTCTTTATGGGCGATCATGCGCTTACCTCGTGAGAGCCATAGGCTCGGACCATTTTTTACCAGCGGGTTTCAACCCGCTGTCACCTCATCATCCCGGGTTGAAACCCGGTCTGCGAAATCCGTCGAGCCTACGGCTCTTTTTCGGCTATCATGCGCTTTCCTCGAGAGAGCCAGAGGCTCGGACCATTTTTTACCAGCGGGTTTCAACCCGCTGTTCACCCAACAAAGCCCGCCTCAATAAACCTTCGCCAGCAAATGCGGCTTCTCCTTTTCCAACTTCAAAATCAACTCCCCAAACAACGTATTCACCCAAGCAAACCACTTCCTCGTAAACTTCGACTGGTCGTCTTTGTCGAAGGACTCGTGCATGAAGCCAGTGTTATTATGCGTAGTTTTCAATAGTTTCAGCTGCGCTTCAATTTCCTTGTCATCGGTGGAAGTTATAGCTCTCGCAATGATGCCCATAGGCCAGATTTGATTGACCAATGTGTGCGGGCTGCCTAGACCTTCGCCTGCTTTTCCTTTGAAGAAATAAGGATTAGAATCGCTTAGGACGAACTTTCTGGTGTTAATGTAGATCGGATCTTTCACCGACATGGCGCCCAGATAGGGCATGCTGATCAATCCTGGAATCCCGGCGTCGTCCATGAGCAGATAATTTCCAAAACCATCCACTTCAAATGCATAGATCTTGCCGAATTCCGGGTGATTATAAACAGCGTATTTTTTCAATGCAGTTTCGACTTCGGTGGCCAATGCTTTGAAATCGCCTGCCAGCTTCGCGCCTTCGCCGCCTACTTTCTCTAACATTTCAGCAACCTCGCGGAAAGAAACCACGGCAAAGAAATTGGAAGGAACAAAAAACGGATACATAGCCGCATCATCCGAAGGACGGAATGTGCTTGCTATCAAGCCATTTGGCTTGATTGGATTGCCATAACCATTGCCGGGAACCGTGTCCGTAGACCATGAAGTGACGCGACCGAATTTGTATGGGCCGGGGCCGTCTTTGCGTTGTTGTTCTTTGCAGGTTTTCAGGATTAATCCCATTGCCTTCGTCCAATCGGCGTCGAATGGGGTTGTGTCCCCAGTTATTTTCCAATAATTATAAGCAAGGCGAATGGTGTAGCAGAGCGAATCCAACTCCCATTTGCGTTCGTGGAGCATGGGTTTCATGTCCGTCACGTCCTTGGTCCATTCGCTTTCTTTGGGCCGGTCGTAAAATGCGTTGGCGTATGGATCGATGATGATGCATTTCGTCTGACGGTTGATGAGGCCGGCGACCATATCCTTTAATTTGGTGTCTTCTTTGAGTAATGGCAAATACGGCCACACCTGCGCTGTGCTATCGCGGAGCCACATGGCGTCGATGTCGCCGGTAATGACGAATGTGTCGGGCTTGCCGTCGATGGGTTTGTAATGAACGGTTGTATCAATGGTGTTAGGAAAGCAATTTTCGAAAAGCCACGCTAATTCCGGGTCCTTAATCACCTTTTTCATGCGGATGATTGTCGCTTCCACGGCCGGACTGGTAAAACTGCGCTTGTCAGCAGGGATACGAACAACTGGAAATTCAGCAGCGTTTTTGGCAAATGACCAATTTGAAACAGCCATTCCGGCAACAGCCATTGCGCTGACTTTTATAAATGTTCTCCGTTGAGAACTGCTCGGTTGAGACATGGATTCAGGTAAATAGGATTTATTAAAATATTTTAAAGAAGCAATTTAGGCAAAAATCCGTCACTTCTTTATCCATTTTAAACCTTAAACACCAGCCTGTTCCTGTAAAGCAGCCACAAAATCACAAACCACAACGCCAGATAAAGGAGTGCATAGGCCAGTGAAGCATTCATAGGATTGGCGAAAACGGGCACGATCTGATATTTGTACAAATAAGGAACAAGATCCATTTGCCCCGAGGCCGGATCAGCAGGGTTATCTATCTTAACAGCATTCAAAACCCTGAAAATCATTCCCGAAAAGAAAAACACGACCATTGGATTAACCCCAAAAATGACAAGGAATGTGGTCCAGCCGGCGTAACCTTTTACATCAATTACAAAATATAAAATTGCAAGACATACAAGCGCCCAGCCTGCCGCGTACAAAACAAAGGAGCTGGTCCAAAGCGCCTTATTAAGCGGAAACACGAAACTCCAACCCCAGCCTACAACAATGGCGGCGATGCCTCCGATGAGCAGATAAGTCGCTTTTTGGTTTCTGTCAAAATTAGTTCTTAACAATGTTCCGGTTAATAATCCTGCAATGCCAGTCCCTATGGCTGGTAATGTGCTCAAAATGCCTTCCGGGTCCCAGGTTTTGGAAGTGGCCCACAAATGGCCTGGCAAAAGCAAATTGTCCAGCCAAGCCGCCAGGTTAGTGCCTTTTTCCAAATTAGCTTCACCAACCTCCGGAACAGGAATCAGCGTCATAAAAGCCCAGTAAACTAATAAAATGACACCGCCTACAACTGCCTGCGTAACCCAGCCGGTTCTCAGATAAAGCAAAGACGCGATTAAATAAACAACTGCAATCCGCTGCAAAACGCCGGGAATGCGAACGGTGTTGAATGGCTCAAAACCACCAAAAGCCAGGATCATCATCACCAGAAAGATGAAAAACGCGACCAGAAACTGCCAGTTTTTATCATAATCTGCAAAAAGCGCCATGACAATAATCGCTGTAATGACCAACCTGACGACTAACAAAGGCAGCCCATCCAAACCGAACATTTGAATGCGAATGAAGAATCCTGAAAACAAACCCAGACAGAATATGCGCAAAGCTCGCGTCACGATTCTTTGCAACACGGTCACATTCCAGGTTTTCTGAGGTGTTGCCAGCACAATAGAGACGCCTACAATGAACAAGAATGTTGGAAAAACGAGATCCGTGGGTGTGCAGCCGTGCCATTCTGCATGCAGGAGCGGCGCATATACATTGCCCCAGTCACCCGGATTATTCACGATCGTCATCAGGATTATGGTAAGCCCGCGCAGGACGTCCAGCGAAACCAGCCGTTGTTTCATCGATTTTTTAAAATTTGATTTAATTAAAATGAAATCTCCCGCACCATATGATCATACGTGTGCCCTAGAAAATCCTTTTCGCCTGCCACCTGAAAACCTACTTTTTCATAGACCTTCCTAGCATCCGGATTCACATGATCCACGATCAATCCGACGCGATTGAAGTGCTTTGCAGCCGCCAGTTCGCAGAATGCTTGAAGCAACTTCTTACCAATTCCCTTACCCTGATGCGCCGGATCGACATTCACACAATCGACATAATATTCGCCGGCTTCCGTTTCGTCCCCGGGTGAAAAATCAGGATCAGATTCCCGAATGACCTTTAAAACAGGTGCGCGAAGTTCATGCAAACGCGCGCCGTCATAGCCAACAATGGAGCCGATTACGCCGTCTTGATCTTCATAAACCAATGTATTTTCGTAACTATATTGATTGCCTTTGCTCCCAATAAATCTTTCCATGAGCGGAATGGCGTCTTCTGGATCGTCGGATTTGGCGAATATGCAGGCAATGTGCCCTAGGGCTAAAATAATGAGGGGAGCGAGGTCAGGAGCGTCCTCAGCGGTGGCTGGTCTGATCATAAATTTCACAATTTCTATCTATATTTTGCAAGAAATTAACGCTGCGCCAAAAAGCAGGTCAAAATCGAGTCAGTACTAATCAAAAGACGTAAAGTTTTTAGCACTATTTTGTTTTAAAATTGTATTGCCTAAAACCAGATCATTAACCTACCAAAATAAATATGTCTCAAAAAATTAATGTTGCAATCGTGGGTCTTGGCTTCGGAGCCGAATTTATCCCCATTTACCAGCAACATCCCAATGCAAATATGTACGCAATTTGCCAGCGTACAGAGTCGAAACTGAATAAAGTTGGCGACCAATATGGCATCGAAGTGCGCTACACAAGTTACGACGACCTTTTGAATGATCCGAATGTAGATGCAGTGCACATTAACTCCCCGATCCCTAATCACGCCGAGCAAACGTTGAAGGCATTGCGCGCTGGCAAGCATGTGGCCTGCACGGTGCCGATGGCGACGAGCGTGGAGGATTGCATTGAAATCGTAAAAGCGACCAAAGAATCGGGCAAAAAATACATGATGATGGAAACCGTGGTTTATGCGCGGGAATTCCTTTTTGTAAAAGAATTATATGAAAAAGGCGAGCTGGGAAAAGTTCAGTTCCTGAAGGCAAGCCATCAGCAGGACATGGAAGGCTGGCCTGATTACTGGCCCGGATTGCCTCCTATGCATTATGCGACACATTGCGTCGGCCCGGTTGCTGGACTTTTGAAGCTTGAAGCGGAGTATGTTTCCTGCTTTGGCTCAGGAACGATCAGCGAAGATCTGGCAAAAATCCACAACTCTCCTTTTGCCGTTGAATCTGCGCATATTAAATTTAAGGACAGCGATTTATCAGCTTATGTATATCGCTCGTTATTTGACGTGGCGCGTCAGTACAGAGAAAGTTTTGAGGTTTACGGAAGCAAAAAATCTTTCGAATGGCCATTGATCGAAGGCGAAGATCCTGTGATTCACACGGCCAAAAAGCCGGAACACGAAATCGCTGAGAAAGTGGCAACACCAGATTACGCACATTATCTGCCAGAAGAAATCCGTCATTTCACTGGAAAAGGCGTTTATAACCTGGATGAAAACGCGCATTTGTCATTTGTACAAGGCGGCGGTCACGGCGGCTCACACCCGCATTTGGCCCACGAGTTCATCAGCGCATTAATCGAAGACCGCGAGCCATTCCCGAATGCATGGCAATCGGCAAACTGGACAAGCGTTGGGATCCTGGCGCACGAGTCGGCATTGCAAGGCGGGGCGTTGATTCAGCTGCCCGATTTTAAGGAGCTGGCGTAACTCTTCGGCTCCGCTCAGAGTGACAGGCTAGGTTCGCTTGCGAGTCTGAGCGACTGCCCTGTCAGCCTGAGCGGACCGGGCCGCCGGGCGGTCGAAGGCACGTGCAGGACGCCGTTGACAAGCGCGTTACCAAGCCAGTAGCGAGCCTTCGACTCCGCTCAGGCTGACAAAGAAAAAGCATAAAACAAATAAGAGAACATAGAACTCAATGAAAACCAAAGCGTTATCCTTTATCCTTGGTATTGTCCTGCTGGGCTGTGCCTCTCAGCCTTCATCGCAGAACGCGTCGGTGAAGAGCTCCTCGGCCAAGAGTGAGGCCGGAAAGGCGCGGCGTCTGGAAATCCTGTTTTTGGGAGACAACGGACACCATAAGCCTGCTGAACGCGTGCCGCAGATCATGGCTGCATTAGGCCCGAAAGGTTTCAACTTTACCTACACGGATAACCTGAACGACCTTAATCCTGAGACACTTAACAAATACGATGCCCTGATGCTTTATGCAAATTGGGATTCCATCGCGCCGCAGCAAGCGAAAGCATTGCTGGATTACGTGGCGAGCGGAAAGGGCTTTATTCCCATTCACTGCGCTTCTTATTGTTTCCGCAACAACCCGGAAGTGGTGAAGCTGATCGGTGGCCAATTCTGGAGACATACCTGGGACACGATTCAGCCTGTCTGGACCAAACCTGATCACCCTGCGATTGCTGGTGTGAAGGAGTTTAAAACGGTAGATGAAACCTATTTGCACGAAAAACTACAACCTGATAACATCGTCCTGACGGAACGTTTGATCCAAAAAGATCAGGAAAAAGACAGACCGGGTCAGCAAAAAGAACCTTACACCTGGGTGAGAACGCACGGAAAAGGCCGCATTTTTTACACGGCTTATGGCCACGACGAACGCACCTGGTCGGTTCCTGGATTTCAGGATATGATTGAAAAAGGGATTCTTTGGGCGGTGAATGATGACGCGAGAAAATCATTGGCAGCTTTGGCACCAAAACCATTTGAATATCGCGCAGCAAAACTTCCTAACTACGAGCAGCGCCCTGGCCCGCAAATGCAGCAATTGCCTTTGTCGCCGGAGGAATCTGTTAAGCACATTCAGATCCCGGTTGACTTCACACTGGACGTTTTCGCGCATGAGCCAGACGTAATGCACCCGATCGCAATGACCTGGGATGAGCGTGGAAGATTGTTTGTTCTGATCACAAAAGATTATCCAAACGAGCGGAAGGACACAGGTGGAAGCGATTACATTTTGATTTGCGAAGACACTAATAAGGATGGCAAGGCCGATAAATTCACGAAATTCTCTGACGATCTGAGCATTCCAACAGGTCTTGTTTTTGCTAACGGCGGGATCATCGTTTCGCAAGCACCGCACATGTTGTTTTTGCAGGATACAAATGGCGATGACAAAGCTGATGTAAAAAAGATCCTTTTCTCAGGGTTTGGAACGGGTGATACGCACGCCGGACCGTCTAACCTGCATTACGGATTTGACAACTGGATTTACGGATCAGTTGGTTATTCAGGTTTCAAAGGCAAATTCGGAAGCGCCGATTCATTGAACTTCGGCCAAGCGCTTTTCCGCTTCAAGCCGGATGGAACGGATATGGAAATTGTTGCTAAAACTTCTAACAACACCTGGGGACTTGGTTTCAACGAAGCGGGCGATCTTTTTGGCTCAACGGCCAACAACTCGCACGGCTGGTATAGCGCCATTCCAAACCGTTATTTTGGTAAAAGCAAAGTGGATAACGGAAGCCGCAGCACGGATACGCATAAGGATATGCAGCCTATCACACCAAAAGTGCGTCAGGTGGATGTTTTTGGCGGATTTACTGCCGCAGCCGGACATAACTTTTATACAGCAAGAGCATTTCCGAAGAAATATTGGAACAATGTTGCCTTCGTTTCTGAGCCTACTGGCCATATTTTGCACCAAAATATCATGAAGCCGAAAGGAACCGATTTTGAAGATGCATTAGGTTTCAACTTGCTGGCTGGTGCGGACGAATGGGTTGCGCCTGTGTTTGCGGAAGTTGGACCGGATGGCGCGGTTTGGGTGGCTGACTGGTATAGCTACATTATTCAGCATAACCCGACGCCAAAAGGATCTGAAAACGGAAAAGGAAATGCATATGAGACTGATTTGCGTGATTTTACACACGGTCGTTTGTACCGCATTGGCTGGAAAGATGCTCCGAAATACACGCCGATCGTTTTGAGCAAAGACCGCCCGGACGAGCTGGTTGCCACATTGAAAAACACCAACATGCTATGGCGCCGTCACGCGCAACGCCTTTTGGTGGAACGCGGAAACAAGGATGTTGTAGGTAAATTGGTTGAGCTGGTTAAAGACAAAAGCGTTGACGAAGTTGGCCTGAACACTGCTGCGATTCATGCATTATGGACATTGCACGGTCTGAACGCCATCGAAGATCCGCAAGTTTTGGCTGCTGTAACCGAAGCATTGAAACACCCATCAGCTGACGTTCGCAAAACGGCCGTTCAGGTGTTGCCACGCAATCCTGCAACCGCCCAGACATTATTGACCGCCGATGCATTGCACGACAAAGCGCCGCTTGTGGTTTTGAACTCACTGCTTGCATTCTCTGAAATCCCTTACACGCCGGAAGTTGAAACTGCGGTTTTGGGATTAATGGACACTTATGCAATGCCAGAAGATCGCTGGATGCCGGATGCTTTTGCAGCCGTATTGAATGCACAAGATGGCAAATTGCGTGAAAAATATCTGGCACAACGCGTAAGCAAATCTTCTGCAACTGCCGCTTCTACGCAAAAAGCGAATGCAGATAAAGCGATGGATCACAGCAACATGGATCACAGCGCACACACTGCTGCTGCGAAGCCAACCGTAGAAGGCAGCGCTGAACTCGCGATAACGAACATTAGCATTGAGCCAAAAACTCCTTACGTTCGTGAATATGCGCGTGTGGTGATTGAAATTACGAACCAAGGTTCAGTTGCGGTTCCGAAAGAGCTTGTTCCGGTTGTAAATGTAGGCATCAGAAGCCGTTCGTTGAACACCAATTACATCAGCCGCCAGCTTAACAGCGGCATCGCGCCGGGTGAAACGGTGAAACTGACTGAAGGAAATAACGGTCCCTGGAAATCAGGTTTCGGCTTTACTTCTGACGAGTCTGGAAAAGTGAACATTACGGCGACCGTAGACGTGGACAATGTTGTTCCTGAAAAAGACGAGAACAAAAACAACACCATGAGCAAAACCTTCGAAGTGAAGCGCATGGATAAGCTTTCTGACTTTGCTTTGGAACGTGCGACACGCGGTTACACATCCTCCGCGAGCGGTGACGATGTTTTGAAATTGATGAAAACAGCGCAAACGCTTGATCCGCAAGGACGCAATGCGATCTTCAAAGGGATCGTTGGCGCATGGAACCCAAAACGCAAAGAAACCGCAAACGACGAAGGCAAAACATTGCTTGCTTCGATCAAAGGCGACATTCCGGACGATTTGAGCACACGTTTTACCACATTGATGGAATCGTACGGAATGAAGGAAGATGTTGCAGTTGACCCAAATGTGCAGGTGGTTCAGATCAAAGCGATCCGCGAGGAGATGAAGTTTAGCTTAACCGAATTCACTGCCGTTGCAGGAAAAACGATTGAGCTGGTTTTCGAAAATCCGGATGCGATGCAGCACAATGTGGTGGTTGGAAAACCAAAATCGACCGAGATTATCGGTGCAGCCGCTGACAAAATGATCACGGCCAAAGATGGCGCTGAGAAAAACTACGTTCCGAACATTCCACAAGTTTTGGCTGCAACGCCACTTGTAAACCCGGGACAAACTTTCCGCCTGAAATTCGTCGTGCCTGATGTAGTTGGCGATTATCCATACGTCTGCACATTCCCAGGTCACTGGAGATTGATGAAAGGCAACATGAAGGTCATCAAAGAGCAGGCCGTTTTAAGTAAATAATTCAAGAATTCGAGGCATAATGCCTTTAAATACGATCCTGGGTGCAACTTTTTCTGCACCCAGGATTCTTTGTTTTAATCAAAACCGCTATCATTACATTGCAGGCATCGCCCGCACCTTACTTCAATGAAAGTCGTTCAATTCACCATTCCCGTTTCCAAGGAGCACACCATTGTGGTGCAGGAAGACGTGTTGCCACATTATTACAATCATTTACATCGGCACCGGGAAGTTCAGATTGAGTGGGTCGTGGAAGGTTCCGGCATCCTCATCGCCGGCAATTATATGCAAAGGTTTGAATCCGGCGAAGTTTACATTATCGGCGCCAATCAATCGCACATTTTCAAAAACGACGAAAGCTATTTCAACCCTGAAGAAAAAAAACAAGTCCATTCCGTCTCCATTTTCTTCAACCCAACCCAACTCCACCAGAACATCCTAAGCCTGCCCGAAATGGCAAGTATTAAAAAATTTGTAGACGGCCTGCACAACGGTTACCAAATCCCGGAATCAGCATTGCCCCTTGTCCAGAAAACGATTTCAGAATTAAAACAAAACAGGGATAGCCTGCGCGTAGCATCATTCATTTCGCTCCTGCATTTGTTTTCCACCATCCGCGACATCAAGCCGCTGGCCACCAACAACAGCGAGCAAATCATTTCCGAAGTCGAAGGAATCCGCATGGACCAGATTTTCCAATATTTGGTTACCAACTACAAAAGGCACATTTCCCTCGCCGAAATCTCCGAAATCTCCAACCTCACGCCACAAGCATTCTGCCGTTATTTCAAAAAGCACACCGACAAAACCTTCATCAGCTTCCTAAACGAAGTCCGCGTAAACGAAGCCTGCAAAATCATTATCTCAGGGAAATTTGATAGCTTTTCAGACGTCAGTTATCAGACTGGCTTTGACAATGTGACCAATTTCAATCGGGTTTTCAAGAAGATCATGGGGAAAAGTCCTAGAGAGTTTCATAAGGATTTCCGCGAGCGGGTTGGGTAACCATAGGTTTTATTCCCAATAGCAACTATTTTGGAGCTTCACATCACTTTTTGGTTTGTCTGTTTTGGAAAAAATGAAGGCTTCTCTTTGGAAGATTTGGGTTGATACGGGTGGGACTTTTACCGATTGCCTGGCTGTTGATCTTGAAGGAAATAAAACTAGGTTGA
Organism: Dyadobacter sp. CY347; assembly: GCF_021502655.1. Classification (GTDB taxonomy): domain Bacteria; phylum Bacteroidota; class Bacteroidia; order Cytophagales; family Spirosomataceae; genus Dyadobacter. The sequence goes on along the minus strand of NZ_JAKFFT010000007.1, from coordinate 504,993 downwards.
AAGTGTTGAGCTCGGGCTGCGTGCGGGGGCGGATTATTGGGAAAATTGCTAAAAACACTTTTCAATATGCCGCTTCCTGGTCATTTGATGCAGACTTGCTCGAAGGTTATACATTGCGCTTGCTGGAAAATGGCTTGACTAGCAAAGTCATTTCAATTGATGCTTCCAATAAAACATTCAAGCTGAAAAACGACCTTCCATTTTCTCAAAACACCGATTTTGAAATTTTCAGTGGTGAAGAAGCGCCTGTTTTAGCGGCAAGATTACTAACCAAAACAAAGTTAAATGAAACATTGCCGCCACTGGAAATGCGTCTTGGAACAACAAAAGGAACTAATGCATTACTCGAACGAAAGGGTGCAAAAACGCTTTTAGTCGTAACAAAAGGTTTTAAAGACTTGCTTTACATTGGCAACCAGCAACGCCCTTCCCTTTTTCAGCTCGACATTCCGGAACCGAGATTACTTTATTCCGAAGTTTTAGAAATTGATGAGCGATTGGATGCTTCGGGAAATGTGATTCATGATTTGAATGTCACAGATTTAACAACATTTGCTTCTGCAAAAAACGCAGATTCCATTGCCGTTTCGCTGCTTCACTCCTATCAAAATAACGCACATGAGTTTTCGGTAGAAAAAGCATTCAGAGAAAATGGAGCCAAATACATTTCGGTTTCCTCCAAGCTTTTCCCCTTCTCACATTATCTGCGCCGAACGCAAACTGCGGTCGTAAATGCTTATCTCGATCCGGTTTTAGATCAATATTTGACTAACATTAAAAACTCGTTGGGCGGCAATCCGCTGGGCGGCACCCCGCTTGGTAACGGCAGCCTGAAAGTCATGACCAGCACGGGCAGCCTTTCGGAAGTAAACGGCTTCCGAGCCAAAGACAGCTTACTCAGCGGCCCAGCCGGTGGAATGGTGGCGGCGGCTAATGCTGGAAAGCGCCTCGGATTTCCCAAAGCCATCACATTCGATATGGGCGGGACGAGCACGGATACGGCACTGATTGATGGGCGGCCGGAGCTGAAATACATTACCGAAATTGACGGCATTGAATTCCATAACCCAACATTGGCGATCGAAACGGTTGCTGCGGGGGGCGGTTCCATTTGCTGGTTTGATGGATTTTCACTGCAAGTGGGGCCGGAAAGTGCTGGGGCTTCGCCGGGGCCGGCATGTTATGGAGCGGGCGGGCCGCTTACGATTACGGATGTAAATTTGCTGTTGGGGAAATTGGATGCTTCTAAATTTGGCATTCCTTTTCGGGCGGATGCTGCTATGGCTGCGCTTACCGCTTTGCAAAAAAGCATTGAAACGCGAACTGGGAATTTGCTGGCATTTCAACAGTTACTAACCGGCCTTGAAAGGATTGCCAATGAGAAAATGGCCGATGCAATTAGAAAAATCTCCGTTGAAAAAGGTATTAATCCAGCCGATTTTGCGCTGATCACTTTTGGCGGCGCGGGTGGTTTGCATAGTTGCCAGCTGGCCGATTTGCTGGATATTCAAACTGTAATCATTCCCTACGACGCCGGACTTTTCAGTGCATTAGGAATGGGCGAGGCGCTGGTCAGCACCATTGTTTCGAAACAGATCCTGCTTCCCTGGCGGGAATCGGAAGTAAAAATTGAGCTTTGGAAAAACGAGCTTTTGCAAGAAGGTGCTGAAAAGCTGCAAAATCAAGGCGTTAATGCATTTGAAACCGCGTTTTGCTATGTATATCTACGTTTTGCCGGACAGGAAAATACAATTGAGGTGAGTTATGAAGGCGCAGAAACATTAAATGTTTTTGAACAACTTTACACAGCGCAGTTTGGCTACTGTCCTGCGAATCTGACGGTTGAATTGGAGAGTTTGAAATTAATGGTTCAAGAAAAAGCTGCTGCGATTAAGCCAGAAACGATCATTAATGAAGGAGTTTTAGCAAATGCATTGAGAACCGTTAATCCTTTATTTGAGATTAATGAAATCGACTCAAAACAAACTGATTTTACAAAAACTGACTCCTATAATGCTGCCCACCTCTACGAATGGGATCAGCTTAATGCAGGCGACCAACTTATCGGTCCGGCGATCCTTTTGAATAACACTTCCACGGCTTACATCCCAAATGGCTGGAAACTGATTATTCAAAACAGCAAAGACGCTATCGCTTTCAAAACTTCGGAAACGCAAGTTATTGCCAAAAAACAAAGCGAGGAAGTGGCATTGCAGCTTTTTACGAATCGTTTCAAATCCATTGCGGATGAAATGGGCGTTCAACTTCAACGAACGGCATTCTCGGTGAATGTGAAAGAGCGGCTGGATTTTTCGTGTGCGTTGCTGGATCAGGATGGCGAGTTGCTGGTGAATGCGCAGCACATTCCGGTGCATTTGGGCAGCATGGGCATTTGCGGGCGGTTGGTTAAGGAGGCGATTGAGATTGGGCCGGGGGATGTGATTATTACCAATCATCCGAAATATGGCGGCTCTCATTTGCCTGATATTACGCTGATTTCAGGCATTTTCACGGAAGACAACATTTGCATTGGTTATGTGATCAACCGTGCGCACCATGCCGAAGTTGGTGGCAAAACGCCAGGCTCTATGCCGCCGGATGCGACTTGTCTGGTTGAGGAAGGCGTCGTTATTTTGCCTCAATATCTGATCAAAAACAATGTATTTCAATGGGACACCATCCGCAGCCTGTTTACGGAAGGCCCCTATCCTACCCGGCACTTCCTTTCCAATGAAGCTGATATCATTGCGGCTTTGTCTGCATTAAGAAAAGGCAGCGAGCAAATGTTGCGTTTGGTCGATTTGCACGGCTTGGAAACGGTGCAGAAATATATGCGGTTACTGAAAGAAAATGCTGTTGCCCAGCTGGAAACTGCATTAACACCGCTTCACGGCCAAACTTTTGAGGCAACAGAACTTCTGGATGATGGTCACCGCATTCAGGTTTCGGTTTCGATATCTGCTGAGAAACAAGTTTTTGATTTCACAGGAACATCAAATGTCCATCCCAACAACCTAAATGCTAACATTTCGATCCTGTACAGCGCCATTTTATATGTACTTAGGCTGTTGGTCAACAAGGAAATTCCTCTGAACGATGGCTTGATGAAAAACGTGGACATTATCCTGCCCGACAACAGCTTTCTACATCCTGACTTCTCTGACGATCCATTTGAATGTCCTGCCGTGGTCGGTGGCAACACGGAAGTGAGCCAGCGGTTGGTAGATACATTGCTTAAGGCGTTCGGATTGGCGGCGTGCAGTCAGGGGACGATGAACAATTTTCTTTTTGGTGACGAGCAATTTGGCTATTATGAAACCATTGGCGGCGGAACGGGCGCTGGGCCGGGATTTCATGGTCGCTCTGCCGTGCACCAGCACATGACCAACACGCGCATTACCGATCCCGAACAACTGGAACGCAAATATCCGGTGCGCTTACTGGAATTCTGCATCAGGAAAAATTCGGGTGGAAAAGGAGCATTCAACGGCGGCGATGGCATTGTGCGGAAAATTGAATTTCTGAAACCATTGCAAGTGACTTTGATGGGACAACACAGAAAATACGCACCTTACGGATTGAACGGCGGCGAGAATGGAAAATGCGGCGTTCACACATTGATTAGCGAAGATAAAACGTCGGTTCTAACCGGCATATGCAGTCTGGAAGTTCAACAGGGCGATATACTGATTATCGAAACGCCTGGCGGCGGTGGATTTGGTTAAAATTTAAAATAATGGCAAAAACGAAATCCTCCAAAGCATTACTCGGCGCAGCATTCCTGATGGCCACCTCCGCGGTTGGCCCGGGTTTTCTGACGCAGACGACCGTTTTTACGCAGCAACTGGCTACGAGTTTCGGCTTCATTATCCTGCTCACTGTCCTCATTGACCTTTGTGCGCAATTTAACATCTGGCAAATCATCACTGTTTCCGGCAAGCGTGCGCAAGAATTGGCCAATGCATTGTTTCCCGGACTGGGTCATATGCTGGCTTTCTTGATTGTGATAGGCGGTTTTGCATTCAACATTGGCAATGTGGCTGGGGCTGGTTTGGGATTGGAAGCTATGACGGGCATGAATGTGAAAGTTGGAGCCGTGCTGAGTGCAGGCATCGCAATTGGGATTTTCTTGTTCAAAGAAGCTGGAAAAGCGATGGACATTTTCAGCCGCGTTTTAGGGATGCTAATGATTATTTTAATCCTATACATTGCCTTCACGTCACATCCACCGCTGGTTTCAGCTTTGCAACATACGATTCTGCCTCAAAAATTTGATGCGATGTCGGCGGTAACATTGGTGGGCGGGACGGTCGGCGGATACATTTCATTTGCGGGTGCGCATCGGTTGCTGGATAGCGGCATTAGTGGTGAGGCTTCGCTGCCGCAAGTCAACCGCAGCGCGGCAACGGGCATTTTGATTACAACCGTCATTCGGTATTTACTATTCCTTGCATCTTTGGGCGTAATCATGGCTGGCGCGACCATTAACCCTGAAAATCCAACGGCCTCCATTTTCGAGCAAGCCGCGGGATCGGCTGGGAGGCAGATTTTCGGGTTGGTCATTTGGAGCGCGGCCATCACTTCTGTGGTTGGGGCGGCTTACACTTCTATTTCGTTTGTTCGCTCGTTTCATCCTTTGCTGGAAAAATATCACGCGGCGCTAACCATTATTTTTATTACGATTTCCACTGCTGTCTTTGCGATTATTGGCAAACCGGTGAAAGTGTTGGTCTTCGTAGGCACTTTAAATGGCTTTGTGCTGCCTGTTGCGCTGGCTATTTTGCTGATTGCGAGCGGGAAATCGCGGTTGATGGGGACTTATAAACATTCGCGCATTTTGCTTGCGATGGGCTGGCTAGTGGTTTTTGTCATGGCAGCATTGGCATTTGGGATCTATTAACCTAATCTATGAGTCGCGTCGCCGTCGTTTATTCTACGCTTCTGTGCTTATCCCGAATTAAATCTTCTCTTTTAACCCAATTGCAAAATCAAAGACTGAAATAAGTTAATATCGGTAAAAAAGCCGCTAATTACAACGAAGTTTATTGCAACCCAGAAAGGTAATTTTACCCATACGAAATTGAAGTTAATCTCTCTTAGTATGGTGCGTTTTACCAGTCAAAAGCTTCGTATACTGACCTTTTTTGTCGGCGCCACGGTGACAATGTTTTCTCAAAAAAGCATTGCACAGCAATCAACATTGGCTCCTTATCATCCCGATGCGGCTGAAATTACTGCCTCCTACAAGCATATGGAGCTGATGGATTCACTGACCAAAGGAACAATTCTAAAAGCAACCATTCAGCCGACCTGGCAACCCGACGGCCATTCTTTTTATTATAGAAATGTATTAAAAGACAGCTTGACCGAATATGTTTTTGTCAATCCAACGACCGGAAAAAAGACCAGTCCATTAGACAAAAAAGAACTCGCGATTGCCATTTCCAAAACGCTCGATTCAACATTAACGGCTGATAAATTACTGCTCAGCGAAATTTATTCAGACCCGAAAAATCAAACGCTTTTTGTACAAACAACAGGCAAATGGTTTGCATTTAATACAAAAACCAAAACTGCTAAAAAGCTTGACAAACTGCCCATTGACCGTCCCAAAGAAATAGGCTGGACGCGGGCAAGAAGTCGGTGGAGACCATTCCGGGCGGATAGCACTTCGCCGGACAAGAAGTTGACCGCTATCATTAGAAATGGCAATATTTATTTAACCAAAAAAGAAGAAAAAGACGCTCAGCAGCTCACATTCGAGGGAAATCCGCTGAAACCCTTTGGCGAGCTCAGCTGGTCGCCGGATGGAAAATATCTGGTTGCCTACCGCATTACGCCGCATGAAGAGCGGCAGATCAGCATCATTATGTCTTCCCTGCCGAACACAACGCGCGGTGAGGTGAAAACGCGCGGTTATGCGCAGCCGGGCGATGAATTTACGTCTTATGAAATGTTTGTAGTGAATGTCGAGACAAAGGCTTTGATCAAAGTAAAATCGGACATTATAGACTTTTTCGAAGCGCCGATCATTCGATGGAGACATGGGGATAACACGCATTTTACTTACGAAAAAGTGGATCGCGGGCACCAGCGTTTTCGAGTGATCGATGTGGATGCGGCAACAGGTGAAACGCGGAATGTGATTGATGAAAAAACGGAGACATTTATTTACCAAAATTTGATTTACACGCATTACCAACCTGAAAAACACGAGATCATCTGGTCATCCGAAAAAGACGGCTGGCGGCATTTGTATCTGGTGGATGAGCTTTCGGGAAAAATCAAAAATCCGATCACAAAAGGCAATTGGGTGGTTCGTGACATTGACAGCATTGACACGCAAAAACGCGAAGTCTGGTTTCGGGCGAGCGGCATGAATGCGGATGAAGATCCTTATCACATTCATTATTATAGAATCAAATTTGATGGCAGCGGACTCGTAAAGTTGACGGATCACGCGAAAGCCACGCACCAGCTCACTTTTTCGCCCGACCGCACTTATTACATTGACACTTACTCAACGATGATGAGCCCGCCGGTTTCTGAGCTTCGGAAAACGGCAGACGGCTCATTAGTGACCAAGCTGGAAGAGGCGGACATTTCGCAATATCTGTCGCTGGGCTTCCAGTTGCCCGAGATTTTCAAAGCCAAAGGACGCGATGGCGAAACGGACATTTGGGGCATCGTGTATCGTCCGAGCAAGTTTGACGCGACCAAAAAATATCCGATCATCGAGAACATTTACGCCGGCCCGCATGATTCATTTGTACCCAAAGCATTCCGTTCTTATGGTGAAATGCAGAGCATGGCGGAGCTTGGATTTATCGTCGTGCAAATGGACGGCATGGGAACAGCCAATCGCTCGAAAGCTTTTCACGATATGTGCTGGAAAAACCTGGCCGACGCTGGTTTTCCTGATCGCATTGCCTGGATGAAGGCATTGGCTTCGAAATATGCCTATGTGGATTCGAGTCGGGTGGGCGTTTATGGGACTTCTGCTGGTGGTCAAAATTCATTGGGCGCATTGCTTTTTCACTCTAGTTTTTACGATGCCGCGGTTTCGGCTTGCGGATGCCATGACAATCGTGTGGACAAGCAATGGTGGAATGAGCAATGGATGGGTTACCCAATCGGCAAGCATTACGACGAGCAATCCAACATTACCAATGCCGCCAAATTGCAGGGCGACTTGCTGCTGATCGTAGGCGAAGCGGACACGAATGTGCCGCCGGAATCGACTTACCGCGTTGCGGATGCATTGATCAAATCGAACAAGGATTTTGAATTGCTGGTGGTGCCGGGCATGGGCCACAGCGACGGCGGAACTTACGGAAGAAGGAAAAAGCGGGATTTTTTTGTAAACAAACTATTGGGGGTTACGCCTCCGAATAGGAATAAAACAGACCTAACACCACAGTAAAAATAGACCAGAAGTCGCCCGGAAACGGTGTAATGGATTGCAAAAATTGCAAACATCCAAACAGGAAAACTTTGCCCTTTGAAAATGAAAAATTTACTACTCATACTGACCTGCTTACTCTTCATCAACAGCTGCACACGCAAATCTGGAACGGCCGTTCAAGTAAAGTCCAGCGAAGGGCGGCGCATTGAAATCTTGTTCCTGGGCCACGACAGCAAGCATCATTATTCGGAAAAATTCTTCCCGATGCTCGCGCATCCGTTGTTTCAAAAGGGCATTAACCTCACTTACACTTCGGACCTGAATGCATTGAATGCCGAAAATCTGGCGAAATACGATGGTTTGATGATCTATGCCAACCATAATGTGATCTCACCGGCGCAGGAAACGGCGGTGAAGGATTTTGTGGAAGGTGGCAAAGCATTGATCCCTTTACACGCAGCTTCATTCTGTTTTCAAAATTCTGATTGGTATATCAAAGCCGTCGGCGCGCAATTCAGCACGCATAAATATGGCACATTCACGGCGCCGATCACGAAGCCAAATCATCCGGTGATGGCCGGTTTGAAGGAGTTTGAAACCTGGGATGAAACTTACGTGCATGCGAAGATCAATCCGGACATTAATATCTTGCAGGAACGTGTCGAAGGCACGCATCACGAGCCTTGGACCTGGGTGCGGACGCAGGGAAAAGGCCGCGTGTTTTACACCGCATACGGCCACGACGAGCGCACCTGGAAGCAAAAAGGATTTCACGATCTGGTGCTGAATGGTGTTTTATGGGCTATAAACGATGATGCAAAAGCAGCCTATGCAAGCCTGAAATTGCCCACACCAGAATTCAAAGACGCCGACGTTCCTAATTACGAAAAACGCGATCCGGCTCCCAAATTCCAGCTTCCGCTTTCGCCTGCTGAATCAGCAAGACTGATCCAGGTTCCGGTTGATTTTGATTTACAATTATTTGCCTCCGAACCCGACATTGTGAAACCTATCGCCATGGCCTGGGACGAAAAAGGCCGTTTGTGGATCATTGAAACGGAAGATTATCCAAACGAGATCAGAACGGAAGACGGAACCGGAAAAGACCGCATCAAGATTTGCGAGGACACGAACAACGACGGCAAAGCCGATAAGTTTACCGTTTTTGCAGACGGCCTCAACATTCCTACCAGCCTTACATTTGCCAACGGCGGCATCATTGTAGCGCAAGCCCCGCATTTCATTTTCCTCAAAGACACCAACGGCGACGACAAAGCAGACATTCGCGAAAACATCATCAGCGGCTGGGGCAAAAGCGATACGCACGCCGGACCGTCGAATCTGAAATATGGACTGGATAACAAGATCTGGGGCGTGTTGGGTTATGCGGGTTACCGCGGCATGGTGAATGATAAGCCGGTGAATTTCAGTCAGGGCATTTATACATTTGATGTGGATGGCAAAAATCTGGAATACATTGGCCGGACGTCGAATAACACCTGGGGATTGGGTTTTTCGGAGGATTTTGAAGTGTTTATTTCAACAGCCAATGGCAATTACAGCGGACATTTCGCGATGCCATTGGAATATGTAAAACGTTCTGTTGCCGACGGTTCGGGCAACACGGTTTACAAGTTGGATTCGCATTATGATATGAACTACATGACGCCTGCATTACGCCAGGTGGATTTTCATGGAGGCTTCACAGCTGCGGCGGGGCATAACCTTTACACGGCGAGGAATTTCCCAAAACATTATTGGAACGCAACTGCATTTGTCTGCGAACCGACGGGGCGATTGCTTTACCAGGCGATGCTGAAACCCAAAGGCGCGGGTTATAAGGAGAAAAACGGTTTCAATTTGCTGGCCAGTTCGGACGAATGGTTTTCGCCCGTGCATGCGGAAGTTGGGCCGGATGGAGCCGTTTGGGTGGCGGATTGGTATAGTTTCATCATTCAGCATAACCCCACGCCGCGTGGTTTCGAGAATGGAAAAGGCAATGCATATATCAATCCGCTGCGGGATAACAAGCATGGACGTATATACAGGGTCGTTTATAAAAATGCCAAACCTTATCAACCGGTAAAACTGGATAAAAATGACCCCGCCGGACTTTTAGCAGCATTAAAAAATGACAACATGTTCTGGCGCACAACAGCGCAAAGATTGATCGTAGAAGCGCAGCACAACACATTGGTTCCTGAGCTGATTAAAATGCTTAATGATCAGTCTGTGGATGAAATCGGCTTGAACAGTCCTGCCGTGCATGCGCTTTGGACATTGCAGGGATTGGGTGCGCTGGATGGCTCGAATGAGGAGGCTTACCACGCGTTAGTTCGTGCAGTGCGCCATCCGGCTGCGGGCGTTCGCAAGAATGCGGTGAAACTTCTGCCCAGAAACGACAAAACGCTTTCTGCATTGAAATGGACGAATTCTTTGAATGATCCTGATTTGAAAGTGCGACTCGCTGCGATTCAAGCGCTTACAGATTTGCCGGCTTCTGATGAAATTGGAAAAATGCTTTATCTGGCCGGTCAGGATTCGGAGAATGCCTCGGATGAATATTTGCAGCAGGCCATTTTTTCAGGCGTGATCAAGCATGAAGCAGGGTTTAAGAATGCAGCCGCAAAGCTGAAAGATTCCACTTTAACTGCCCGCATTGAGCGCGGATTGGTGCAGGAAACTTATGTGCTGAACCTTTGGTCGCCACCGATTTTCCCGCCGGACATTACCAACAAAGAAATCACTATTAAGGCCATTATTACCAAAGCCGACGAAGCATTATCGGGCGTTGTGGCCTCCCAAGGCAACAAAGAGAATGGTTACAGCCTTTATATGAACGAGGGAAAATTGCATTGGTTGATCAAACAGGATGGCAAAACTTATGACATTTATTCCAACCAAACATTGCCTGCTGAGCGCTTCAATGCCGTTGCAACATTATCCGAAGGCGGTGAAATGACATTGGCGATTGAAGATGAAACACCCATTAAGGGCAAAGCAGCATCGCTTTTTACCAAACCATTTAACCCCGACGATATCCGCCTCGGCCGCGACTTACGTGATGAAAACCGGGTGGGCGATTATCCTGAAAATTTCAGGTTAAAAGGCTGGCTGGATGTGAAAAGCACAATGCAATTGAACCAGGTTTCAAAAGATAAATCAGAGAAAAAAGTGGCCGCAGCAGCGCCGGTTAGCAAGCCGGAAGCAATTGGAAAAGGCAAAGGAACGCCGGTGACGATCAACCTGAAAGTGATTGAGCATGAAATGAAATTTGATAAAAAGACATTTACCGTAAAACCTGGTCAAAAAGTCTCGATCCGCTTTACCAACCCGGATTTTATGCAGCATAACCTGCTCATTGCGTCACCGGGAAGTCTGGAAAAAGTGGGTGCAGCTGCGGATCTGCTGGCGCGTGAAAGCAATGCTATCGAACTGAATTACATTCCAAAAATGCCCGAAATCATTCATTCCACCGAGTTGATCAGTCCTGAGGGAAGCACAACGCTTGTTTTCATTGCCCCCGAAAAACCCGGCGATTATCCTTTCCTGTGCACCGTCCCGGGCCATTGGCGGATTATGAATGGAATTATGAAAGTTGAGTCGAACCCGTCTAATAAAGAAGCCAAGTAACCCAGCTAACTAAAATTTTATCACCATCTAACTTTTGACACATGAATAAACAATTATCCAGACTTATTCAGGAAGTGGCCTGTTACCTGCTTTGCAGTGTCGCCGTGCTGCTTGTCCTGCCAGGAAATGCACAGGCAGCCGATCGCCAGATTACCGGAACCGTGGTTTCAGCGGAAGACAAAAATCCGCTGCCGGGCGTGACCATTATTGTGAAAGGAAATAATGCGATAGGAACTGCAACGGACACTGAAGGAAAGTTTAAAATGACCGTTCCCGAGGATGCAACATTGATTTTGAGCTACATTGGTTACACCAGTCAGGAGTTGGTTGTCGGAACCCAAAGCGAATTCAACATTGAAATGGCTTCGGATCAGAAGCAGCTTTCTGAGGTGGTCGTGATCGGTTATGGAACGCAGAAAAAGGGTGACATTACGAGTTCGGTTGCGAGCATTAAGCGCGAGGATTTTATCAAAGGAACCGTTCGTGATGCTGCGCAATTGATCCAGGGAAAAGTGGCTGGTTTGCGCATTACAACGCCCAGCGGCTCCCCTACTGCCAACACGCAGATTAACCTCCGCGGGATCAACTCCATCAACGGAACATCCGACCCGCTGATCCTCATCGATGGGATTCCGGGTGGGTTGAATACGGTTGCTCCGGAAGACATTGAGTCTGTGGACGTTTTGAAAGATGGCTCTGCCGCTGCAATCTACGGAACACGCGCAACTGGCGGTGTAATCCTGATCACCACGCGTAAAAACCGCAACACGTCATCGCGTTCTTCGGTGGAATATTCCAATTATGTGAATATTCAGACCATTGCACGCAGACCGAAGTTGCTCACGGGTGACGATTATCGTCAGAAAATCGGTGAAGGCATTGATTACACCGATTACGGCGGCAACACCGACTGGCTCAAAGAAATCACGCAAAACCCTGTAAGTCATAACCATAACCTAACGTTTTTTGGTGGAAACAGCACAACCAACTTTACAGGTTCTGTGAATTACCGCAACTGGGAAGGGATCTTTTTGAGATCAGGTCAAAACCGCTTTACCGGCCGCGCCGACCTAAACCACGCAATGTTTGATAATAAATTGAAAACAAACATTCAGATCTTCAACCGCATTACTTCATCCAACGGAGCGGTTTCGCCTGCCAATAATGATGCAGCTTATGGCTACGCTTATCGCCAGGCCATGATCCGCAACCCGACGGACAATGTGAGAACTGAAACCGGCGCTTGGCAGGAAAGGGACGGTTATTTTTACGAAAACCCGGTTTCGTTACTGAATGAATCCAATTACGAAGCGAAGTTTAAAGAAATGCGGATGAGCGGAAGTTTGGACTACGCACCGATTGCTGATTTGAACTTCAAATTATTGGTTTCCAATGTGCAAAACAGCAATTTGGAAGGTGGTTCGACAACATTCAACCACACGGCAACGCGCCTTAGCAACCAAAACGCAACGGCATTCAGAAGCACTTACGCGAACAACGAAAACCTGTTGGAATTCACCGGAAATTATGCCAAAACATTTGGCAAACACCGTTTCACATTGCTGGGCGGATATAGCTGGCAGGATGCAACGTATGAAGCATTCAGCGCAAACAACTGGGATTTCCCAACGGACGCTTACGATTGGAACAACCTCGGCGCGGGTGGCGCTTTGCAAAAAGGCCAGGCTGGAATGTCAAGCACGAAGAACAAATGGCAGCTTGCCGGTTTCTTCGGTCGTTTGACTTATAGCGTGGACGAGAAATATCTGTTCATGGCCAGCGTGCGTCGTGAAGGCTCTTCCCGTTTTGGGATTAACAATCAATGGGGAACGTTTCCTGCGGCGTCCGTGGGATGGAGAATTAGCAAAGAGCGCTTTATGGAGGGCCTTTCGGGCGTTTCAGAGATTAAGCTTAGAGCCGGGATTGGCATAACAGGAACCATTGCTAGTGACCCTTATCTGTCACAGATCAGCTATAATTTCAGTCGTGAAGACGGGGCGTTTATTGGTGGAAAATGGGTTCCGGGCTTCATTCCGGCCCGAAACTTCAACCCCGATTTGCGCTGGGAGAAAAAAGAAGAAGTTAATGCGGGTGTCGATTTCGGTTTCCTGAAAAACAGGGTAAACGGCTCGATTGACTTTTATAGCCGCAAGGTGAAAGATCTGCTTTATGATTTCCCTGTTCCAGTGCCTCCTTACCTGATCGGTTCGATGTTAATTAACGCTGGAACGATGAAGAACGAGGGAATGGAAGTGCTTTTGAATATTGTGCCGGTTCAAACTGCTAATTTTCAGTGGAACACCGGATTTACTTATTCAACCAACCGGAATAAATTGGTAAGTCTTTCCAACGACCAGTTTGAAGCTGCTAACGACTTCTTCGACGCTGGCTACACAGGTGAGCCGATCCAGGTTTCTACGCACCGCGTAAAAGTGGGCGAGCCAATCGGACGGTTTTTTGTTTGGAAAAGTGTAGGCGTTGATGAAAAAGGCTCGTGGCTGGTTGAAAACAAAGACGGCGAGGTGATTCCTATTGCTAATGCGACGCCGGAAGATCGCCAGTATTATGGAAATGGTATTCCAAAGCACAATGTAGGCTGGAACAACTCGGTTCGTTACAAAAACTTTGACCTGGCTGTAAACATGCGCGGCGCTTTCGGATTCGACATTCTGAACTTCCAGAGCATGTTCTATAACAACCCAAGAAACAAGGCTTACAACATGCTGAAAACGGCTTACGACCCGATTGATGGCAAGGTGTTGAACAATGAGCTTGTTTATGTTTCCAATTACATTGAGAAAGGTGATTACTGGAAAATCGACAATGTTACGTTTGGCTACACGCTGCCTAACCTGAAAGGCTTGAAAAACGCTCGCATCTTCGTTTCCGGCTTGAACTTAGCGACCATTACAGGCTACACCGGCATTGACCCGGAAGGCGTAGACATGACCGGCTTCTTCCCGGGAAGCGACCAGCGCGACAAATATCCGACAACCCGGACCTTCACAGCAGGTCTTAGTGTAACATTCTGATCCACAGCAAACTTTTTGAAACAATGATTAATAAAAGTAAAATACATATCGTCCTCGCATCCATGATGGGTGCGGCCACGCTCTACTCCTGCACTGACCTGGAAGAACAGGTTTATTCGGAAGTTTTGGCGAGCACTTACCAGCCAACAGCCAAGGACCTTCCTGCGATCGTAGCGCCCGTTTATTCATCTCTTCGCGCATTAATGTTAGGCTGGCAGGGCTATTTTGACTTACAAGAAGAAGCAGCCGACGCAATCGTTACGCCCGTTCGCCCGAATGGCTGGGACGATGGCGGAACCTATCGCCGGATGCACCAGCACACCTGGACTTCCCTGCAATGGCAACCCGAAAATGCATGGCAAAGCTCATTCCGCAGCATTACCACGGCAAACAGGGTTTTATCTCAGATTGCAGAAGGTGAAATTCCTTTGACAACGGGCAAAGTGGAAGTGGAAGCCGAGTTGAGAGCAGTGCGTGCATTGGCTTACTATCTTTTGCTGGATAATCACGGCAATGTGCCTATTGTGACGGATTTCAAGGACATTAATTTACCAAAACAGAACACGCGCAAAGAAGTGTATGATTTTGTGGTAAAAGAATTGCTGGAAGTCATGCCGAACCTCAGCGAAAACGCGTCCACAACTTACGGACAGCTGAACAAGTGGGGTGCGAAAGCGCTTTTGGCAAAAATATATTTGAACGCGCAAGTTTACACGGGCACGCCGGAATGGGAAAAAGCCATTCAGCAAGCAGATGATGTGATCAAAAGCGGCAAATATGTGCTGGATGCCAATTATTCCGATGTTTTCACTTGGACCAATTTCAATTCCAAAGAGATCATTTTCGCGATCCCTTACGATGAAATTTACGGAACCGGCAACCAGATCCATATGAAAACACTCGATCCATTGAGCCGCACCGTTTATCCGATGAACGCCGGTCCATGGGGCGGGAACTGCGCCGTGCCACAATTTATCGACACCTACGACGCCGAAGACAGCCGCCTGGCCGACACCTGGATCATGGGCCCACAGAAAAACGCCACAACCGGCGCAGTGGTCATCACTTATTCCAAAACCGTCCCGGGCATCGATAAAACAGCGTCAACCGACGGTTACCGCATTGGAAAATACAAAATCAAACCTAACGCAACCGGCAGTTTGGACAACGACTTCCCATTGCTCCGATACGCTGACGTCATGATGATCAAAGCAGAAGCACTTCTCCGCACCGGCAAAGCCGCCGACGCAGCGACCATCGTCACGGAAGTCCGCAAACGCGCATTCAAAACCAATCCTGCAAAAGCAACTGTAACGGCAGCAGACCTCGCAAAAGGCAGTCGATATAACTACGGTTACCAGGCAACCAACGGCACAATCACTGAGCGCCAAGGCGGGGAAGACATTAAATTCGGACGCTTCCTGGACGAACTGGGCTGGGAATTCGCAGCGGAAGCACACCGCCGCCAGGATTTGATACGGTTTGGTGTATACGAAACCAAAAAATGGTTCAACCACCGCCCGCAAGCCCAGCAACGTGCCTTGTTCCCGATCCCGCAAACGGAACTGGACAAAAACACAAACCTGAAACAAAACCCAGGTTATTAAGAACGTCTTTCATAAGGTTAGGTAATAAGCTCCTGCTCCCGGCAATGTTGGTGAGCAGGATTTTTTTGTATTCTGTAATTATATTTCCATCTTTGTATCAGCCTGTTATGCATGAAGGTCGGCTCCACGCCGTTGAAGGGTATCCTTCTTAGTGCACTTACGGGCTTTTTTTATGGGATGAAATTCAGTTTCGTGAGTTTATTTTTCCGACCATAGTAATTTCCTGCCTTGCCGTCATCAAGCCGGTACTTTTCAAAATCATACAAGTCTATTACTAAGCCAATTTGGTCGCTAATGTAGTCGTAATAGCGTGTCTCGCCTTTTTCGAAAACACGCTGAACAGCCCAGCAGAAGTAATCTGCAATGTTGAGTAGCGGTTCCGTTGTAGGATGCTGCACATTGAAAACAACCCGGCAATCACTTGATTTGTCAGGAGATTTTGTTTTTGATCGTTCAATTGATTTATCTAGTCCTTTCTGCAAATTGACATGCGTGGTGCATTGTGATCGGTGTGCAATGTTAAGGACAAGATTTTCGTACTTGTTCAGTTTGTTTTTAAGTAAATGAGACAATAAGTCGGCATAGAATTCTGCTTCCTTACCATTGTGTTTGTTTTGATAAACACTATATATCTTCCTGGCCACAATTGCTTCAAAACTGCAATCTACGCTCTTTATAAAATCAAATGCTAGTTTTCTGACTTCTGGTATGTCGTCTTTCGCGTGAAAATAAAAATTCTTCGTGTTGATTCTTTTCTGAATGCTAGGAATGCATGTAAAGTAAGAGTCATTGCCCACTTGAATCTGTAAATCAATTATTTTTTTCCTAATTATATTGAGCGGTTCGTTGATCTTTAACATTCCGAGGATGAAGCATTTTGAAACGCCATCGTTCCCGACAATTGGAGTGTTACCTTTACCGTAAAAAGCGGCATCACCAGCCTCGTCAAGAAAACGATGTTGATTAAGCAGAGTCACTTGTACTGTTTTCATGATGCAAAAATTATAGTGTGTTAAATTGAAGCCAAACTAAGCGATTTTATTCTAATCTGACAACCCGACATTTACATTGAATTTTTAGCACTCAAAAAATTATGTTCTCAAAAGAAACTTACAAACAACGCCGCCGGACATTAAAACAGAAAGTTGGAAGCGGGCTTATTCTCTTTCTCGGCAATGAGGAGTCGGGGATGAATTATCGGGATAATGTTTATCCATTTCGTCAAGACAGCACTTTTCTGTACTATTTCGGTTTGGATATGGCTTCAATTCATGCCGTTATAGACATTGATAACGATCAGGAAATCATCTTTGCCGATGAACTGACGATTGACGACATTGTCTGGACGGGTTACCAGGAGCCGCTTGTTGAAAAAGCTGCCAAAGTGGGCGTTACGCAAGTAAAATCGCTTTCGGCGCTCGCTGGATATTTGCGGGACATACAAAGCAAGAAACAAGAAGTGCATTTTTTGCCTCCTTACCGCGCTGAGCATACATTGCAGTTGCAGGAATGGCTGCAAGTTTCACCATCTGAAGCGTCGCAACGTGCTTCGGTGAAGCTGATCAAGGCCGTCGTTTCTATGCGTTCCTATAAAACCGAAGAAGAAATCACAGAGATTGAAAAGGCCGTCAACACGTCCATTGACATGCATCTGGATTTCATACGCACAACCCGGCCAGGCATGACGGAAAAGGCAATAGCAGGGAAATTACAAAGCATAGCCATCGCCCAAGGCGGCGACATTTCCTACCCTATCATCCTGACCGTCAACGGAGAAACATTGCACACCCACGCCCGAGACCGCGTCATCCGGGACGGCCAAATGGCATTATGCGACGCAGGAGCAGAAACCGCCATGCATTACTGCGGCGACCTCACCCGCACGATCCCAGCCGGCAAGCAATTCAGCAGCATTCAAAAAGAAATGTATGAAATCGTGCTCAATGCGCAAGTCTCGGCGATTGAAGCCTGCAAGCCAGGCGTTTTGTTCAAAGACATCCACGCATTAGCATCCACGAAGTTACTCGAAGGCCTAAGATCCGTAGGCATCATCAAAGGCGATCCACACGAAGCACTCGCAAACGACGTCCACACCCTCTTCTTCCAATGCGGCCTCGGCCACATGATGGGCCTGGACGTCCACGACATGGAAAACCTCGGCGAACAATACGTAGGCTACACCGAAGACCTCATCAAAAGCACCACCTTCGGCTGGAAATCCCTCCGCCTAGGCCGCGCTCTCGAACCCGGCTTCGTGCTAACCGTCGAGCCTGGACTTTACTTTATTCCAACTTTAATTGATCGCTGGAAGGCTGAAAACAAGCTTTCGCAGTTTATTGATTATGGGAAATTGGAGCAGTTCAGGGATTTTACGGGGATAAGGGTAGAGGATAATTTGGTGATTACGGAGGACGGGAATCGGGTGTTGGGGAAGGAATTGGTGAAGGATGTTGGGGGGATTGAGGCGTTGCGCGGGTGATGGGGAATTTCATTTTAGCAGAAATTCATTAAATTTGATTTATGCAAGTACAAGTGGATATATCGTTCGACCAGCTATTAAGAGCAGTGAAAACATTGCCTGCGAGGCAGCTGAAGCAGCTCAAAGCTGAAATTGAGAAAGAAGGAAAAGAAAAGTCTCAAAACAACTTGGAGTCGCTTCTTTTGAACGGCCCTACCGCAACCGAAGAAGAAATCAAAACCATTGAAAATAACAGAAAAGCAATCAACCAATGGCGGAAAAAATTGTGATGGTTGATACTTCTATTCTCATAGATTTTTATCGCAAAACAGATAAGAGCAATTCAATTTGGATCAAATTAGTTAGGGAAGGTTACGCTTTTACAATCTCGGCGATAACAAAGTATGAGATTTATTCAGGAGCGAATGCGAGTCAAACGGCATTTTGGGATAATGTTTTCAGACAAATTGAAATCATTTCACTTGATGAGGATTGTATCGACACGGCTGTTCACATTAATATTGAATTGAAGAAAAAAAGCAAGCAAATTGCCTTAGCCGACTTACTGATTGCAGCAAGTGCCGTTGCCAACGAAATGCCTCTCGCTACATTAAATAGGAAGCATTTCGAACGCATCGATCCCTTGACATTGATTGCCGTGTAATTAAAAATTTGAAAAATTGTAAAGAAGCCGTTGCCAGATAAGTTGACGACGGCTTTTTTAATTCAACTTCGCTTACCATAATCCCCAATCTCCTTCAACAATCGCGTAATCACCTCACTCGTATCCAACGCAAGCAGCGCATACTTACGACTAAGGTTCCATTCATCGGTAGGTCGGAGATAATGACGGAGCATTTCGTTGTGCATCCGTTCAATTTCAATCAGGTCGACATCTTGGTTTAGATAGTTACTTAGCAGCTCCTAGGCTGCGCTTTGGCGGGATTCTTGACCTTTTGATGTGTGCATTTTTGGATAATTTGGACATTTTGTGAAGCAAAACACGGTGCCGCACTTGCCGTTGTCCAAACCTTCCCAGGTTAATGGTGTTCAAACCATTACGGTAGTTACGACACCGTACTTTATGTATGGTGCAATACGGTATCGAAGCAAAATAATGCCGACAAACTGATTTGCCAACAACATTGCCTGGGAAAACTTGGACGCCGTAAACTTACTGGGTTTGATGGAAAAAGCAAAAAAGTATCTTTTCGCTAATCCAGAGATTTAGATTATGGCAATAACACTTGCATGTGTACGTACAATTCCCGTACATTTACAGCACTATACTCAATGACCTCACGAAATGAAAACTCCCATTAAAGATCGAATTGATGTGCGAATTAGTAAAGAACATAAGGAATTGATCAAATACGCTTCTGAATTAAGCGGGTTTAAAAGCTTGTCTGAGTTTATCGTATTTTGTGTAAAGACAGAAGCGAACAAAATCATTATGGAAAACAACCAAATTCTTCGAACTATTGAGGATAAGAAGATTTTTGTCAATGCCATACTGAATCCTCCGGCGCCCAATGCAAACCTGATAAAAGCGATGCAGAATTATCAAAAATTCATAAATGATAATGAGATATCTGATCACCAGGTTGCTGAATGAGCATATAAAGAAAGATTTTAACAGTGGAAATCCGCTTCTCGATAATTATCTAAAAACGCAAGCAAAGCAAGATGTAAATAGGGATTTGTCTGCGTGTTTTGTTCTGATTGATGATAACAATGTGGTTAAAGGCTTTTATACACTATCAGCAAGCTCAGTAAACAAAGAAATGCTCCCCGTAGAGTTAGCAAAAAAGCTGCCTCCATCTTACCAAACGCTGCCGACGATTTTATTAGGAAGATTAGCTTGCGACAATAGTATCAAGGGTCAGGGCTATGGTGAAGCTTTGTTGATGAATGCACTTAGAAGAAGTATTGAAACCTGTGAATCAGTTGGTTCACTGGCCTTGGTTGTAGATCCGATTGACGATCAATCAAAAAGTTTTTATAAGCGATACGGATTTATCCTGCTTTCCGGCACTGGCAAAATGCTGCTACCAATGAAGACGATCAAATCCTCCTATATGAATTAGATTTCCTATCTATTCTAAAGTCCTGCCCTGCTCCACCCTTCAAACACCTTTTTTTGCAACTTGATAGGATTTTCCATCTGCGTGATGTTGAATGTCGAACAATAGCAAATTAGAATTTTCATCAGTAAAATCTTGAAAGGGTTATTTTCTTACTTCGGCTGCGTTTTTTGGCTTAGGAAGTTCTTTTCTTGGGATTTTTTGATCCAGTTGCGCTGTGTTGTAAACGAAACTGGCAACCACCACGGCCATTTGTTTTAAATCATCCATAACCAAGCGCTCATATGTGTCCGCATTGGTATGATGCGTGCGGGAGCCGTATTCAATTCCGTCCTGGATGAACTGGAAACCAGGAAGTCCTAGCGCATCGAAACTTTGATGATCAGTGCCGCCGGTGTTTCTGGATGTGATGGTTGGATGATCGATAATGTCGCTAAAAGGCGCAAGCCATTTCTCGAAAATCGCGCGTGGGCCTTCGTCGCCTTGCAGATAAATTCCACGGATGCGGCCTGTGCCGTTATCAATGTTATAATATGCAGATAATTTTTCGTGCGCTGGCAACAGCTTCATTGTCTGCGGATCGCCAAATGTGTTTTTCACATAATTGCGTGATCCATGCAGCCCTTGCTCCTCGCCAGACCAAAGCGCGATGCGTATGGTTCTTCTAGGTTTCAAGCCGGATGCCTGCAAAATTCTTACTGCTTCTAACATGACCGTGCAACCGGCAGCATTATCAGTCGCACCTGTTGCGCTGTGCCAGGAATCTAGGTGGCCACCTAGCATCACTATTTCATCTTTCAGCTTGGGATCGGTGCCGGGAATTTCGGCGATTACGTTGCCTGTGGTGAGTTTTTTGTCGAAAAATGAGGTTTGTGATTCGGCTTCTAGTGTTACGGGAATGCCGCTTTCGATTAGGCGGGCGACTAGTCCGGCGTGCTCGGGGGCCATTTCAAATGCCGGGCCGGCTAATGGTGCATCGCCTTTGTAGGATGCCCCGTTGCTGGTGAAGAATGTGCCGTGTTTACCTGCCCTACCTGCGAGTTCCAGACTGATTTTCTGCGCTTTCATGGTGCTGTCGACGCGGCTGCGGAAGCTGCGCATGGTGCGCATGCGTTCAGCTTGTTCGGGGGTGAAGTTGCTTTGGCCGAATGGCTGGGAATTTGTCATTTTGTCCAAATCCTCCGTTGTGTAACGCACGGCGTCGGGCTTGAATGTCGGATCGGTGTCGGCGGGGCCGTTTACCAAAACGATTTTCCCTGTCAGCTTTCCGTCTGCATATTTTTTAAGGTCTTCCTCATTCTGAATATTCACGACCACCACTTCGCCTTTGATCGGCCCCGAAGTTCCGGAAGTCCAGGCTTTTGGAATGGCGATAAATGGCATATAATAAGGCTTGGTCATTGCCAGATAGCTTTTTTCAACCTGCCAGCCTTTTCCAAATTCACCCCAATCTTCAATGCGCGAATTTTGCAAACCCCACTTTTTCAGCTCGCTTACCGACCATTCCGCTGCTCTTTGGAAGCCCGGCGAATTGGTAAGGCGGGGGCCAGAAACGTCCGTCAGTTGATGGGCGATTTCTTTCACTTTGGAATTTTCCATTCCTTCTTTCCGGATTTTGGCAAGGGCAGCTTGGTCGATCTCCTGAGCCAGCAACAGCCCTGGACAAAACAGCATTAAACAGAATATCTTTTTCATAAATCAAATAAATTCCTTTGCCGTCGGCTTAAGCCGACGGCAATTGAGATGATTGAGAGAGCTGATATTTTTTTATTTTATTTTTATCAATGATGCAAGATGAATTTTATGCTTTGATCTCTTTTTTAGCAATGATATAATAGACTGGGATGCCCAATAGCACAATGATCAATCCTGGCCAGGTGTATTCTGGCTTGTAAATAATAAGCAGTATGCAGAATGCCAGCCCCATAACAATGTAAATGATTGGCAGAAATGGATAGCCGAATGCTTTGTAAGGTCTATCCGCATTGGGTCTCTTTTTTCTTAGAATAAAAATCCCGACAATGGTAAGCATGTAAAACACAACCACCACAAACGAAATCATATCCAGCAGGTTACCGTATTTTCCGCTCAGTGCCCAGAGTGACGCAATGACACATTGAATCCAAAGACCAAATTCAGGAACCGAGTTCTTGTTCAGCTGTCCTACTTTGCTGAAAAACAGACCGTCTTTCGCCATCGAATAATAAACCCGCGCGCCTGACATGATCAGACCGTTGTTACAGCCGAATGTTGAAATCATGATCATCACCGCAATAATGATCGTTCCCGAAGTGCCGAAAATGACGTGGGAAGCGGTTACGGCCACGCGATCTTTGTCGGAAGCTGCAATTTCTTGCAAAGACAAAACGCCAGTGTACATAACATTGGTTAGCAAATAAATAACCGTTACAATGATAGTCCCTAATGCAAGGCTAAGTCCAATGTTACGCTGTGGATTCTTGATTTCTCCTGCGATGAAAGTTACATTATTCCAGGAATCGCTGCTGAAAATTGAACCGACCATCGACGCTGCGATAGCGCCAAAAGCAGCGATCGTTGTATAGGAGGCAATGCTTCCATCTACATTTAATTTATGCATATCCCACATGGTTGCAGAATCCCAGTTGGCTGCCCAGATCTCCGGTTTCATAAAAAGCAGACCGAAAACGATCAAACCCAGCAAGCTCAAAAGCTTTGTTAATGTGAATGTAGTCTGGATAATTTTGCCACTGTTGACGCCGCGTGTATTGATGAACGTTAACAGCACAATGACGACAATAGAAAGTAACTGGGCGGGCGTTATTTGTAAAAATCCGAGATCGAGCGCGACGATGTCTTCGCTAAATTGGGGTAACAAATAAGCTGTAAACTTGGCAAAAGCTACGGCCACGGCTGCAATGGTGGCGGTTTGGATTACGGTGAAAAAGCTCCAACCATATAGGAAGCTGATCAGCGGATTATAGGCTTCTTTGAGATAAATATACTGGCCTCCGGCTTTGGGAAACATGGCACTTAACTCGCCGTAACTCAATGCTGCCGTAAGCGTCATAAAACCGGTGATCAACCACACAAACATGAGCCAGCCAACGCTCCCGGTGTTACGCGTTATGTCCGCGCTTACAATGAAAATTCCCGATCCGATCATACTGCCGGCAACGAGCATCGTTGCGTCTACAAGACCTAATGAGGGTTTAAATGCGGTTTTCTCCGGGACGGTTTCTACTGACATAAAAGATTTTTGGGTTAGAAAAGGCAGGTTTCAACTCTTAAAGTACGCTTTTATTTGAAACTATAAAATTTCCACTTTGTTTTAAAATCGCGCGTCACCGGCTGATTGATCAATGTGGCCCTTACCATTTCAATGGGCATATTATTTTCCTTCATAATGGCATCGTGGAATTCTTTGTATGTCATTTTTCCGCTGTCGACCAATTCATTTTTCAGGCTCAGGATCTGCAAGCCGCCGATGAGGTAAGCCACCTGGTAAAGCGGGCTATAACTGCCTTCGAACGACCGGCGCACTTCGCCTTCTGCATTGGCACGCTCATGACCCACCCTATCCACCAGAAAATCAATGCATTGCTGCGGGCCCCATTTGCCTAAATGATAATTGAGCGAGAAAATAATCCGTGCGCAACGGTGCATCCGCCAGAATAACATTCCGATCCGTTCCTCAGGCGTTTTGGCAAAACCTTTGTCATACAGCAGCAATTCCCAGTAAAGCGACCAACCCTCGGTCCAGAACGGCGTCCGGAATTCGCTGCGGTAAGCTTTATAGCGGCTGTTCATATAATATTGCAAATGATGCCCCGGCACAAGCTCGTGATGCACGGTCGCCCTTGAAAAATAAGGATTGTTGCCGCGCATGCTCATGAGCTTGTCTTCGTGCTGCATGGTGTTGGTTGGGTAGGAAATGATAATGTCGCGGCCACCCAGGAAGAAAGGGTTAATGAGCTGGCGCTCAGGCGTCATCATTTGCATACCCCAGGTTTCGTCGGCGATTTCCGGGTAATCAATCAGATTGTTGGCGGTAATGAAAGTTTTAGCATCGTCGTAGAGTTTCAGGATCAATTCGGGCTGTGTTCCTGCTTTTACATAGCTGTTTTTGACCTTTTCCTGCGCCTTTTTCCAGTCATTCCCGAAACCCATTTCCTGCGAGGCTTTCAGCAATTCCTTATCACACCATGCAAATTCTTTGTTGGCAAGCTCAATCAATTCGTCCGGCGTGTAACTGATCATTTCTGCATCCAGCTGGCGGATCAGCTCATCGCGACCGATGGGGACACCCTTAATGCCGCTTTTGTCGTCTTTTTGGGTTGTGGTCAGCTTGCCTTTGCTTTTAATTGTTTTGGCATAAGCGGTTAAGGCGCTGTCCAATGCTTCGTAAGGCTCAGGAACCCACCAGGAAAACATAGGATCGTAACCTTTATAAAACTCGTAAGTGCTTTTCAATCTGGACTTTAATCCGCTTACTGCATCTTCGCCGCGTTCAGCGAGGGGCATTTCAATGCTTTCTGTTTTCTTGAACGCATCTGAGGCCGTTTTTACTTCTTTTAAAATATCATTTAACTGACCTGCAATAGCCTGTCCGTCAACCGTTGCACCGCGTCTGCGGCCTTTTTCCAATGCGTAAATTTTATCTGCAAAAGGGAAATAGGTTTTCACAGCATTGTATTCCTTTTCCTCTTTGCCCAATGTCAGCAAATCGTCCTCAATGCTTCTTTTGAGCAAAATGTAATCCACTTTTCCATAAATGCTCATCGCTTCAAAATCGAGCTTAGCGAGCTTATCCAGATAGTTTTGATCCACTGCACGAAGGCGCTTACGCTGCTCAGGTGCATTTAAAACACTGCTAGGCGCTCCAAAACCGCCTCTTCCGCGCTCCATCGGTGAGTAAAAAGAACGGATCGCACGCGTATCCTGGCCATATTGAATGATGAGCCCGGCGGTTTCGCTGGTTTGTTCGTAGAGGTTAAATTTGCTTTGGGCAAAAGTTTTAGGAAGAAATGTGGCGCTTATCAGGAAAATAAGGCACAAGAAAGTTCTGTGGTTGAAAAGTTTCATCCAGGTCTGGTTTAGGTTTATACTTCGGCCGCCCGGCGGCCCGGTCCGCTCAGTATGACAAGTCTCTTATTGCAACAAAAAAACCCGGACAGTTCCGGGTTAATTATATCGTTCAGGATTGTAAAGTTTGATGTCCGCCGACAATGCAGACTCGTTGGCAAGCTCCGCCACCATTTTGCCTGTTGCCGGTCCGAGACTGATGCCCATCATGCCATGGCCGCCGGCGACAATCAGGTTTTTCAATTTTTTGCTGTAACCCAGGTAAGGCAACCCATCCGGTGAACATGGCCGGAATCCATACCAGATCCGCTCTTTGGCCGGAACGCTCACATTCAGTTCAGGATAAAATTGCGGAATGGAGTTTACAATGCCTTCCACGCGGTTCATATTAATGTTGTCATTCACCGCCGCAAGTTCCATCGTGCCGCCAAATCGAACTTTACCGTTCATTGGTGTAACTGCAACACGTGCTTCAATCAGCAATGCTGGATGTTCAATTTTATGCTCGGAATTAGGCTCCATGAAGGAGTAACCCTTTCCTGGCATCACAGGAATTGATAAGCCGGCCAGTTTCGAAAGCTCAGGAAGCCAAGTGCCGCCAGTCATGATGACGAGGTCGCCTTCCACCGTTTTGGTTTCGGTTTGAACGCCTTTTATTTCTCCATTTTTTATATCAAAACCTTTGACCTTAGCATTCAAAATCACTTCCGCGCCTTGTGATTTGATGTATTTCAAAAGTTGCGAAAACAAAGCGGTTGGATAAAGATGTGCGTCGCAGTGATAATGCACTGCGCCCATTACATCCAGCTTAATGTTGGGTTCAATGGCCTGAACTTGCTCCTTAGTAAGCATTTCAATATCCAAACCAAGTTTTTGACCGTCCTTAGCCACGTGGATTTCTTCTTCTCCGGCCTTCTCCGTTTTGTAAAGCATGAGAATGCCTTTCTCTTCCAGACCAAAATCAAAACCCTCTTCTTTGGCCAAATCTTCGTAAAGTTGCTTGCTTAGCAAATGATAATCGCGCAAATACGGCGCGGCGCGCTCTACATTCGCAGGCGTGGCGCTTTTCATGAATTTCAAACCCCATGAAACCAGCGACCAGTCCAGCGAAGGTTTTACATAAAATGGGCTTCTGCTGTCGAACATCCATTTGATGCCTTTGGAAATCATGCCGGGAGCGGCCAGCGGAATAAAATGACTTGGAACGATCATTCCAGCATTGCCCTGCGAGCAATTATCCGCCAGATCGCCCTTATCGATCAACGTCACTTTCCAGCCACTTTTTAACAAATAGTAAGCCGAAGTCAACCCCATAATCCCGCCGCCAATGATGGTGGCTTTTCCCTTATTCGTCACGTTCATATTTGCTGTTACAAAACCTGGAATCCAAATGCGTATGGATCTTCCTCGTCGTCGATGATGATTGTATTATAACCCGTTACAACCGCCCAGCCTTCGATGCCGGGGATGATCGCGGGCTTGTCTCCTATGGTCACTTCGTCCTCTACGGTTCCGGTGAATTTGGAACCGATAATGCTTTCATGAATGAATTTGTCGCCTTTTTTGAGTTTTCCTTTGGCATGCCATTGTGCCATCCGCGCCGAAGTTCCGGTTCCGCAGGGTGATCTGTCAATGGCTTTGTCGCCGTAGAAAACTGCATTGCGCGCAGTGGAAGTCTCATCTAAAACGGCACCAGCCCATAGGAAATGGCTTAATCCGTTGATATGCTCGTTTTCGGGATGGACGAACTTGTATTTTTCATTCATCCGCTTGCGGCAAACACGGCTCCAACTGATCAGCTGATCGGCGGTGTAATGTTCGATGCCCTTGAAATTTTCCTGCGGGTCCACAATGGCGTAAAAATTGCCGCCGTAGGATACATCCACTTTCAATGTGCCCAGTTCAGGACATTCCACTTCCAGGTTTTCGGATGCTAAAAATGATTTTATATTGATCAATTTAACCGATTTTACTCTTTTGCCTTCCTGCACATATTCCACGAGAACCAAACCGGCAGGCGTTTCGAGGCGCAGCTTACCGGGCACTTTTGGGATTACTAACCCTTCCTGAATCGCAATGGTAACGGTTCCAATGGTTCCGTGCCCGCACATCGGCAGGCAGCCGCTGGTTTCAATGTAAAGCACGCCAATGTCATTTTCGGGATCGATGGGCGGATATAAAATGCTTCCGCTCATCATGTCGTGGCCGCGTGGCTCAAACATTAATCCTTTTCTGATCCAGTCAAATTCTTTCAAAAAGTGAAGCCTGCGCTCCATCATGCTATTGCCCTGCAAAAGCGGGCCGCCACCGGCCACCACACGAACGGGATTCCCGCAAGTATGCGCGTCGATGCAGAAAAACGTTTTTCTCATTACAAAGCCTCCTTCGTTAGCTCATTATTAACCGTCCGCCAGATTCCTAACGGGTTGGCATTTTTCAATTCTTCTGGTAGAAATTCATCCGGCCAGTTCTGAAAGCTCATCGGGCGCACAAAACGCTTGATCGCGTCCGAACCTACAGAAGTAAACTGGCTGTTGCTCGACGACGGAAATGGCCCGCCGTGATGCATGGATTTGCAAACTTCAACACCTGTCGGAAAGTTGTTGAATAAAATCCGGCCGCATTTGTCGGTTACCAGGCCGATCAGCTCTTCATTTTCTGCCAGATCTTCGTTGGTTGCCAGCAATGTGGCTGTCAATTGTCCGTGCAGTTTTCCGCCCACAGAAATTACCTCGTCAATGCTCTCACATTTGATAATCAATGCAAATGGCCCGAAAACTTCTTCCTGCAATGCATCATTGTTCAGGAATGTCTGCGCGCTTACCGTGGCAACCGTCGCGCCGCCTTGTCCTTCCAAAACTTCCGTTTCGGTTACAGCAAGGATTTCAACACCTGGTTGTGTGGTTAGTTTTTTGCAACCTTTTTCATAGCTTTCTGCAATGCCTGCGTGCAGCATATGTGAAGGGGCAATCTTTGTAATTTCTTCTTCCAATGCATTTTCGAAAGCTTCCAATGCAGGACTTTCAATCGCAATCACAATGCCAGGATTTGTACAAAATTGACCTACGCCCAATGTTAATGAGCCTGCATATTGTTTTGCCAATTCAGCAGCGGAAGCTTCTAATTTATTTGGCAACAAAAAAACAGGGTTAACACTGCCCATTTCAGCAAAAACCGGAATAGGATTGGGTCGTTTTGCTGAAATCTCGGCCAATGCAGTTCCAGCACGGTAAGAACCTGTAAAACCAACCGCCTTAATGATCGGGTGGCTTACCAGAAACTGCGATTCCTCATTCGTTTCGAAATAAACGTGTGAGAAAGTGCCTTCCGGGAAATTACTTTTGGCAACCGCGCGGCTAATGGCATCGGCAATGATCTGCGAAGTTTCGGGATGGCCGGGATGCGCTTTCACTACAACCGGACAACCGGCTGCAATGGCGCTGGCCGTGTCGCCGCCCGCTGTCGAGAATGCAAATGGAAAATTGCTCGCACCGAAAACGGCAACAGGTCCCAGCGGAATGCTCGTTTTACGAATATCCGGCTTGGGAGGCGTTCTTTCGGCATTTGCTGTGTCAATGCTGGCGTCCAATGGAGCGCCTTTTTCCAATGCATCGGCATAACTTCTCCATTGAAAAATCGTCCGGCCTTTTTCGCCTGTTAAGCGTGCTTCGGGCAGGTTAGATTCTGCTTTGGCAGTTGCAATGAGTTCAGGACCAATGGCTTCAATCTCGTCTGCAACCGTGCGCATGAGCGCAACACGCTTTGCAATTGAATATTTTTTCATGATCACAAAAGCCTCGAGAGACTTTTGCAAAATGGCTTCTAATGCTTCTTTTGAAGTTGTCATGGGTTGGTCAGGATAATTTCTGTTTATAAAAAGTCGCGATATGTTGCGAATCCAGCTTCAAATAAAGCCGGATTACGCCATGCGACAATGTTATGCAACAGAAACTTCCGAAGACAAATTCAAATAATCCGGCAATGCAGGCTGCGTCGAAATCGCTTGATCAATGATCGCCAGCACATTTTCGCGCTCTGCGCCTTCCAGAACCAATCTCGGTGCACGAACATATTCCGAGCCTATGCCTGCTTTTGTAGCTGCAAGTTTGATGTTTTGAACCAGTTTCGGATGAATGTCCAGTTCGAGCAAAGGAAGATACCAACGGTAAACGGCCAAGGCTTCTTTGTATAATCCGGCTTTTACGAGGTTGAAAATCGCAACGGTTTCTTTCGGGAAAGCATCTACCAAACCGCCAACAACGCCGTCGCAACCCAGCATCACTTCTTCCATGATCAATGTATCCACACCGCAGAAAACTTTGAAACGGTCGCCGAAACGGTTGTAAAGGCGGGTAACATTGCTTACGTCTCTTGTTGATTCTTTGATGGCATGCACATTAGGAACCTTTGCAAGTTCTTCGAACATTGCCAGTGTTACTTCGATCTTATAATCCACCGGATTGTTGTAGATCATTAATGGCAATGCGGTGCTTTGCGCAATGGTTTTGAAATAAACAACCGTTTCGTGGTCATCTGCTTTGTAACGCATCGGCGGCAACACCATTAGTCCGTCTGCACCCGCAGCTTCGGCTTCTTTGGCAAGGCTTACCGCTTCGGCAGTCGATTGCTCGGCGATGCAGACCACGATCGGGAAATCCTGGGCAACAATGCTTTTTGCATATTTTACCAATTCCACTTTTTCCGCTTGTGTCAATGTGCTTGCTTCGCCCAATGAGCCTGAAACGATCGCGCCAGTCACGCCTGCTTCGATCTGCACTTCAAGATTTTTACGGAAAAGATCAAAATCAATGCTGTCGTCTGATTTGAAAGGCGTTAGCAACGCCGGAAATACACCTTGCCAGGATTCCTTGTTCATATATTGGTTATGATTAGATATGAAAGTTCTGAATTTTTGTCAAAGTTAATTGTTCGGTAACCGACAAACATTTCAGGTATTAATCAATAATATACGAATTTTAACATAAAATAAAATCCTGCTTCAAGGTTTGTTTTCTACAAATACGACTTGCGCGCGGTCGGCTTTTCTGACCTTTTTCAGGAAGTCGATCCAGGCAGGGAAATCCTTGGCATTATAGCGCCCGCCGTTCATAACGACCTTCCGGGAGCACAGAAGCTTATTGTTTTCCAAAGTTGTTTTGGATTCATACGTCCCAAAAACCGAGTTTATCTGAAAAGAAGGCAATGTTGTTTCCAGTTTATAATTCGCTGGAATCGCGTAGGAGACCGTGTCAGAATCGGTAAAGTCGTAGACAGAGCCGGGTAAATAAAAGTCCGTTGTGCGCTCCGTAGTTGCGGGCAATTCAAAGCCGCGGCTTAATAATGTTGGTTTGATAAAAAGTCGTGAGCCTGTTTTGGTGGCGCAGTTACGGACATTCAGGGAGAGTTTTTCTGTGATCGTCGGCTCGGTTTCCCGGCCTTCCAGGAGTTCAAAACGCTGCAAATCCAGGCTTGGCAGGTTAATGTGGTTCATCAGCCACTTCTTTTGTTCTTCTTTATTCCCATTATGAAAAACGCTGTTCCTTGACTCCTGCTGCAAGCCTGCATATAATGTATGCACTTCCACTTGTCCGTTTCCGCCTTCATCCAGGTTCACATTCGCGCGACTTTTCCGCGTGTTTTGATGTGATTTATAAACAGGCGTCTGCACCAGTTTCCCGCCTTCGGGCGTGACAAGCAATGCATAGCGGCTTCCTGTGAATGTGCCCATGAAGTTGGGCGTCGTGGTCTGGCTGGTGCATTCGAGCCACATCGTATCTTTTGCAATTACGGCACAGGCAATTACGTGGTTGAATTGGCTGCTCGGAAAGTCAGGTTTCATCATGGCTTCACTGCCCGCTTTAATCAAGGCAACATAAGCAGGAATTCCGGCCTGGCGCAATGCGGCTACGGTAAAATTGCTCAGCGCCTTGCAATCGCCATAACCTTTGTTGGCAACAGTCATGGCATCAATCGTCTGCCAGCCACCGATTCCCAGCTGAATGCTTACATAACGCGAGCGTGTCTGCATCCATTTGTATATTTTTTCAACTTTCTCCCGATCCGTTTTTGCATCCTTGATAACGGATTTTATTTCAGTAATCGTAGCAGGCGGAAGCACGTCACGCCCTGCGTTCAATGTGTGATAAAATGTACCAAAATCTTCCCAGGTGTTGAAATTTCCCTGATAATCCTGCACTTCAAAATCGGAAGGCGCAGCCATTACCAGCGGCATATAGTCGATTGTGGGAAGCGGGTAAAAATCGGTTGTTTTGGAAACGGCGTGATTTGTTACAATCCAGGTGTAAAGGTCCGATCCGCCTTCACCTTTGGTTTTCATCACCGGTTTTACACCATTGTATTCTTTATAGCGGAACTTGAAATCGGCTGGCGTCTTAATGGTGAATTGTGCGCGCTCAACGGCCGTTTTTTCATCAGCAAACGGCATCCAGCGCGGATAAAACATCATGTTCTTTTCTTTGGTCTCGTAATTGAACTCAATCGTGTACGGATAAGTATAGCTCTTTTTACCAAAATCTGCCAGTTTGACCCTTGCGTCAGTAATATTGTCTCCGCCGCCGCCATAACCATAATCCGTAATGTCTGCGTTTTTAAGCTTTTTCTGGATTTTTCCGCCAGCGTCATAAAGGATGCCGCTGATATCAATGATCCTGGTGAATTTGTCATAGCCAACAAAGAGCTGACCATATTCATTTTCACCCTTTTCATTCAGAATCGTTACAACCGTTCGCTTCTTGTGCCGCGCTTCGGCTTTTGAGATAATTTCAAAAAAATCTTCATCCAACCGCACAACAGCATTGGCCCCGGCATTGAGTTCCTGGGTTATTTTGCTGATGTCAAATTCACTTTGCGCTTGAACCCGACAAAGCATTGTGCAGGCAAAAAATATAAATGATAGTAAAAATCGCATTGTGAAATGTCAGTTAGACTTTTTCTTGATTACCAGTGGTTGCCCATGTTTTTGAACCACACGTTCGAAAAACTCTTTCAGGTCGTGATATTCGTCGGCTACAAAATTTGTTTTTGAAAGCACGATGATGCTGCTCACCTGAATCATATCACCTGACTGTCGCACCTGATAAACAAATTTCCCGGCTTTTTCAGGCAGGCTTACGATCTCTGCCTTTGGCATTTCTTCCAAAACATACCCTGCCGGAAGCTTATAATTGCCAATAAATGACTCCGACATTCCGCTGGTAAAGTCAAGCGGATAGATCCTTTCTTTCGATTTCAGCGGATTGCTTTCCCAGCGACCGGCCAGGATGGGATTGAAATAAAACAAATCGGGTGAAGCATTCTCATCTTCCAGCTCAAAATCACAGGCGACATTGACCGCCGCTTTCAAATCCTCGTTTTTATTCTTCACTGCAATGTTACTGATCTTCCACTCCGGCGACCGCTTTTTAAGCGCTTCGTGATAAATGTCATCCGATTCTTTTACATACTTATCGCGCCAGCGCAAAGCTTCATAACCTGCATATGAAATGCTGTAAGTGCCTTTAATGCTGCCGTCTTCGGGTAAAATGTTTGCATTTACCATTTCCAGCTTAGTCTGCAAGTCCAGCGGTTTTATATCCAAAAAACGCCCCGACCCTTTTTTGGGAATGAGCCTGCCATAACCGTTCAATGTATGCTCAGGAAGTAAGCCGAGCTTGGCATAAGGCTGTGTGGCGTCCAAAAAGTATTCTTTTCCGGCAACCTCAACATGGCTGATCACATAATTGCAGCTTTCCAGAAGCGGGATTTCTTTCAGGAACCGGCCATTGGAGCGCGTGCTCAGGATTACCGGATCCGCATTAAGATCCAGTTCGCGAAGCAGTGAGGTCAGAATCAGATTCACCTCAGTCGCATTGCCAGCCTTATTTTCGTACGCTTTTTTAACCCCCTCTCTGGAACCCAGATAAGACGAACCGTCCCACTTCATGTGGCTTTGCAAATGCCGGTAAGCCAGCTCCATTTTTTCCTCCGGCGTCTTGGCGGTTTGCATAATTTCGTCGCGCTTGGCTTTAAGGAATGACGATTTGCGCAACTCTACGCCAAACCAGCTTGCCTCGTTCAATGTCTTTTCCACATCACCCCAAGTGTTGGAAAAATGCTTCGATATTTCACCGGGGACTTGAATGACAGAAAGCTCAAAATTCACCTTTGATAGATAGTCGCCCTCCGTCGTTATATAAGGTTCGTTGACAAAAGCAGGCGCATCCTTCACGACAAAACGATACGCGACACCGCGTCCGTTCAGCTTGGACGAGCCTACATGCACATCCGTAGGCTCCTGTTCGCTGATATACAGGGGCAAGTAACCGCTCATGGTTGTTTTATATTCCAGAAAAAACGGGATCGTAATGCGGAATTCACTCCAGTTACTCGGCACTGATGCCTGAAAAGACCAGGGACTGGGTTTATCGCGGACAGTCAATGGTGTTGTGCGCCTGTAAGAGTATTCAATCACGGATCCCTTCCGGGCGTTGGCGAGATTGAATTTGTAAGTATAATATTTGCCCGTCGCTTTTTCCCGCTTGATCGACTTTCGGTCCATCGCCGTTCGCACAACCTGTCCGTTTTCCATATTATAGGTGAAGCCCTGAATATCGTCCATCAATTCCTGGTTCTCGGGCCCGCTGCCTTCGTAAGTATTGATCGCAACGGAAGCCCTGTCAAGGGCTGACTCTTTGAGGATTTTGATCCTTATCCAGGATTCCATGACCATTACCAGCCCACGGATGTCATCGTAGCGATAGGTAACTTCGCCAAAATCATAGAGGTAAACGGCAGCGGCAGAACTGTCACCGGGGAAAGCCGTCATCTCCACAGCTGCACGATCCACAACCCCGAACTTGGGCTTGAAATCATCCTGGGCGACGGCATTAAAAGAGAAAAAGGTAAGAAAGGAAAAGGCATAAACCTTCCACAAGACAACGCAGGACAGTCTGCACTGAAGTAAAAAATGAGTCATGCAACGAACAAATGAAGAGGTAGAAATTATTATGCATAATTGCAGCATTAATTTGATTTTCGCAAAGATTTTGTAACTCTTCGTAGATTTTTTTTCACTCAAATTCTGCCAACTGCAAAAACGGATTTTAATGCCTAATTTTGAGACAAAACAGAGCACGGCTTTGTTGCTATTTTTACCTATTCCTGCTAACCCGGAACATTAACTTTTAACATGATTATGTCATCTTTCGAAAATGGAAGTCCACTTCGCGTACTCGTAGTAGGTTGTGGCAATATGGGCGCCTCCCATGCATTTGCGTATCATTCGCTGGACGGTTTTGAAATTTGCGGAATCGTTTCGACCGGCAAAAGCAAAGAGGTTTTGAATGAAAAACTGGGCGGCGGTTATGCCCTTTTCAGCGATTATGAAACTGCGTTAAAGGAAACAAAACCGGATGCAGTCTGCATTTCTACTTACCCGGACACGCATGAGGACTTTGCTGTAAAAGCATTGGAAGCCGGCGCGCATGTTTTCATCGAAAAACCGCTTGCTGACACGGTTGAAGGCGCGAAGCGCGTTGTGGAAGCTGCAAAAACGGCTGGTAAGAAAGTAGTTGTAGGCTACATTCTCCGCGTGCACCCGTCGTGGGAACGCTTTGTAACAGAAGCGCAAAACCTGGGCAAGCCGCTTGTCATGCGCATGAACCTGAACCAGCAGAGCCACGGCTATATGTGGGGTGTTCATAGAAATTTGATGAAAAGCCTGAGCCCCATAGTGGATTGTGGTGTACATTATATAGATGTAATGTGTCAGATGACGCGCTCGAAACCTTTGCGTGTGAATGCGATCGGCGCGCGGTTGACGGAAGATATTCCTGCTGGAAATTACAATTATGGACAATTGCAGATCTGGTTTGAGGATGGTTCTGTGGGCTGGTATGAAGCGGGCTGGGGACCAATGATCAGTGAAACTGCGTTTTTTGTGAAAGATGTGATCGGACCGAAAGGCAGCGTTTCCATCGTTGCGAAAGACGCAGGTGGCAGCGGGAAATCCTCGTCCGTAGAAGCACATACGAAAACAGAATCCATCCGCGTGCACCATGCGGATCTGAATGATCAGGATGAATTTGTGAAGGAAGATTCCTGGATCAACCTGGAAGACGAGCCGGACCACCAGGAGCTTTGTAACCGCGAGCAACGTTATTTCCTAAAAGCGGTGCAGGAAAATCTGGATCTTACTGACCACTTGCAGGATGCTGTTACGAGCCTGCAAATTGCATTTGCCTGCGACGAGTCGGTGAAGACCGGACGCACAGTAGACCTGGTTTAACGCCCAATCCTAAATGAAAGCCTTGCTACTGATCGGTTACATATCGAAATAGTAGCAAGGCTTTTTTTGATGTATACAAGTGGTTAACTAATTGATTCCGAGTGAAAATTGATCAAAATCGAGTGGATTTATGCAAACGTTTGCACAGAAAATTCTATTTTTTCTATTACAGCCATTCGAAATTTATTGTTATTTATTATAATATTGCAACGTCTTTTTAAGACTTTTAAAAATCCCCGGTCTAAGCATGATGGTGCGACATCTTTTCATTGACTTAGAAAATGACTCGAAAATTGAAAGAATCGCGTTTCTGACACCTGCTATTAAAGATTATTACATTTTAATTTTCAAAATCAAAAAATCATTTAACTGTAATGTTTAAGGCATATGAAACTGTCAAAGCCATCATTATGTATTTTTCACAAATTGAATTAATTAAATAATAAGCATAAGATTACAAATACAAGTTTTCCTCACCTTTTAAACAATTTTTCACAATGAACAACAGGCTGCTATGCTAAAAATGAAAGTTGATAATAGTTATCCAATACCTAGCTCTATGACAAACGTTTAACAAAAAACAAATGAAAAATACCGATACTAACCAATGGATGTTTCGGATGAGGAATCTCCGAAATGCCCTTGTCCTAATCCCGGCTCTCTCGAGCCCCATGCTGGCGGTCGCCAATACGAATGTGGCGCTCGGGACCGTAGCGAACATTAAACTTGACAAGACTTTAAAAGGAAAAGTTACTGATAAAGACAACAACGAAGGCCTTCCTGGCGTGAACGTTGTTTTGAAAGGGACCAGCACGGGAACGACTACGGACGGATCAGGAAATTACACACTTTCTATTCCTGATGCAGGCGGCACCCTGGTTTTCAGCTTTGTTGGGTATGTCGGACAAGAAGTGGAAGTGGGTAACCGCACCACCATTGACCTGGCTATGCAATCCGATTCAAAAGCACTTAGCGAAGTAGTCGTTATCGGTTACGGTACAGCTAAGAAATCCGATTTGACGGGTTCTGTGGGTTCTGTTAAAGAAGAGCAGTTGAGAGAAAGACCTGCTCCTTCATTGAACCAGGCATTGCAAGGAAAAATTTCGGGTGTGCAGGTGAACGTAAACTCGGGTCGTCCGGGCGGTCGTTCCAATGTTCGTATCCGTGGTTTCAGTTCTATTAACTCTTCCAACAACCCATTGTATGTTGTGGACGGAGTAATGTTGCCACAAGGTAACCAGAACCAGCAAAGCCAGGCGATCGACTTTATTAACCCTAACGATATCGTATCTGTTGAGGTTTTGAAAGATGCATCGTCTACTGCGATTTATGGAGCGAGAGGTGCCAATGGTGTAATTATGATCACTACCAGAAGAGGTAAGTCTGGCGAAGGTGTTATCACTTACGGATTGGACCTGAGCGTACCAACAGCAGGACCAAAAAGAGCTAAGGTTTTGAACGCCAAAGAATACATGGCGGTAGAAGACCTGGCTTACAGAAATATGGAGAAATTTGACCCTGCTGGCTGGGCATCGGGAAAATACAAAACACATGATCCGCTTGTGCGCCGCGGGCAATTGGCTGCTGCTCACCCGGACGTTTTCACAAAGAATGCAGACGGAACATTCTCTCCTAACTATGATACCGACTGGTTCAAAGAATCTACGCAAAGCCGTGTTTCTCAAAATCACCAGCTTGGTTTCAGCGGCGGTAACAACAAAACGACTTATTCTTTGTCGCTTAACTACCGTGATGACCAGGGTTTGATCAAAACATCTTACCTGAAACGTTATTCAACACGTTTCAGCATTGATGACCAGGTTAAAAAATGGCTTCGCATTGGTGGAACATTGAGCTACAACAACCAGGCTGAAAACCTTGTTGATATCAACGACGCTGTTCCCCGCCAGATGGTGGAAGATTTCCCTTTCATGCCTGTAAAATATCCTGACGGAACTTACGCCAACAACCGTGATTACCCGGGTGCAGAAGGCGCATTCAGTTCAGTTCACCGCCTTTACGGACGTAAATACAACCTTAAAACCCAAACTACACTGGGTAGCCTTTACGGAAACGTAACGCTTGCAAAAGGACTGGATTTCCGCTCTGTATTGGGTATCAACATTATCGATCAGGAAGTGAACCAGTCTCAGACGCGTTCATTGACGCCTAACGAGCTTGGAACTGCAAGAAAAGAAACAAGAAAAGAGCTTTTCTGGTCATGGGAGAACTTGCTGACTTACAACAAAACGTTTGGTATCCATTCGCTTAACTTCCTGGCTGGTATTTCTTGGCAGGAAACGAATATCAGCACAACCGGTGTAGGTTCACAAAACTTCTCAACTGATTATTTCGGTTTTGATAACATTGGTGCTGGTTCGGTATTGCCATCTTCTAACCCTTATGTTTCGGGTGCACAGCGTTTTGCATTTAACTCTTACTTCGGTCGTGTAAACTATACATTACTGGATAAGTATCTTTTCACAGTAACGGGTCGTGCGGATGGTTCTTCCAAATTCGGGGATAACCACAAATTTGCATTCTTCCCATCTGCTGCATTTGCGTGGAAAGTATCTGACGAAGAGTTCCTGAAAGGCAACACATTGATTTCCAACTTGAAACTGCGTACGAGCTATGGTTTGACAGGTAACTCTGAAATTCCTCCATACTCGTCACTTCCTTTGCTGAGATCAAACTATGCAGCTGTTTACAGCGATACGCGTATCAGCGGAACTGGTATCAACAGATTGGCTAACAAGGATTTGAGATGGGAAAAAACAGCGCAAACGGATGCTGGTCTGGAAATCTCTTTCCTAAAAGGAAGAATCTCGTTCGAGGCTGACTACTACTATCGTAAAACCACCGACATGCTTTTGGATGCACCGGTTCCACGTACAAGTGGCTACGCGACCATCAGAAAAAACATCGGTTCTATGGAAAACAAAGGTTTTGAATTTGCTTTGAACACAGTGAACGTTGAGACTGCGAATTTCTCATGGAACACCAACTTCAATATCTCATTCAACAGAAATAAAGTATTGTCGCTGGCAACACCTTCGGATATCTTCGGAGTGGGTGGTCCTTCTATCACCAACCAAACGAGCATTATCCGTATCGGAGAGCCTGTGGGCGCATTCTGGGGACTTACACGCCTTGGAACATGGAGCGAAGCTGAAAGAGACGAAGCTGCGAAATTCACCAGCTACCGTGGTAACCTGAAAATGCTTCCTGGTGACGTGAAATATCTTGATGTAAACAAGGACAATGCAATCACTGATGCGGACCGTATGATCATCGGTAATGGTAGCCCAAAAGGCTGGGGAACACTTTCAAACTCCCTGCGTTTAGGAAACTTCGACATGACGCTTGATCTGCAATTCTCGTACGGAAACGACCTGATGGACATGAACCTGCACGCCAGCGAAGACCGTCAGGCACTTGCTAACAGCTACGCAACCGTTCTCGATGCATGGACACCGGAAAATCAGAATACAATGATTGCCCAGATCCGTGATACAAAAGCTGGTTATGTAACAAACGTGGATACCCGCTGGATCTTTGATGGTTCTTTCCTACGTGGCCGTAACTTGCTACTGGGTTATAACTTCCCATCTGAAATTGCTAGCAAACTAAAAATGAGCCGTTTGAGACTATATGTATCAGCTCAAAACTTCTTCTTGCTTAGCAAATACCCACATGGCGACCCAGAGCAGACACCTATCCGCGGTGGTGATTCGGACAACGTTTTCTCACAAGGTATGATCTGGCACAGCTATCCTCGGCCAACCACTTACATGGGCGGTATCCAGGTATCATTCTAACAACCAGATTGGGTAATATTAAAAATGACATTCAGTATGAAACTACATAAAATAACGATTTCCAAGCTCTTGCTCCTCGGGGCAGTACTTTTGGGCCCGACAAGCTGCTCCGACTTTCTGGACGAGCAGGACCCATCAAACCTTCAACCGGATGTATTTTACACGCTTCCGGATCACGCCGAAGCTGCGGTGGCTGCTACTTATGCAGAAACACGTTTCTATGGTGAAGGTGCTGGTATTTTCTCTGCCAACTGGCAAATGCTGGAAGCAGTTACCGGAACCGCTACAACAGAAACCGGCCAGAATTCAGATTTGAACAACCTGTATGCACTTATTTATGATGGTAATACAGGCCATATTGCCAACTTCTGGAACGGACTTTACCGTGTGATCGCGAATGCCAACCTGGCTATCGAAAAAATCCCTGGTATCACTTTCCCTGCTGCTAACGAAGCTCAGAAAACAAGGCTGATCGGAGAAGCGAAATTCCTTCGTGCATGGGCTTACTTCTATGTGGTTAGACTTTGGGGTGATGCGCCATTGATCACTTTGCCGCAGGTTGTTGAATCGGAAGATTTCTTCCCATCGAGGTCATCTCAGGAAGATATTTACAATCTGATTGTTGCGGATCTTGCAGATGCAGAAGCTGCTGGTCTGGCAGATTTCAATACGAGTGGCCGCGTTTCGAAAATTGCCGTTAAGTCGCTTTTGTCAAAAGTCTATTTGACAATGGCTGGCTTCCCATTGGGCAAAGGAGCATCGCACTATAAGCTGGCTGCGGACAAAGCTTTGGAAGTGATCAACTTCTCAAAAGCGAATCCTGCAACCCTGAACCTGTTCCCTACTTACAGGGAATTGCACCAGGAAAACCTGAAAAATAGGGTTGAGCACATTTTCCAGATCCAGTACAACACCGTTGTTGCAGGTTTCCCGTTGAACGACTATTTCCCGAACTTCAAGGCGGTGACTTACGCAGGCCCAAGTGGAACAGGAAGTACGGTGCCTACGCTTTCATTCTATAATTCTTACGAAGAAGGTGACCTTCGTACGAAAGATCAGGAAGGCTGGTTCTATACTTCGTACTATGAAAATGGTACGGGTGCTAAATTTGAACTTGGTGCTCCGTATGTGTTTAAGTTTTTCAACATTAATGCTTTGGGTGGCCCTGGTATCACACCAACCAGGCTTAACAACCTGAATGTTAATCAGATCCGTTACGCAGAAGTACTTTTGACTTACGCAGAAGCACAGAACGAAGTAGGCGGTGTTAACAAAGAAGCTTATGACGCATACAAACGCATCCGCGACCGTGCACAATTGAAAACACCTGCTCAGGCCTCATTTACCGCTGCTACTTTCAAAGAAGCAGTTTGGAAAGAACGTTGGTATGAATTCGCTTACGAAGGAATTACCTGGTTTGATATGGTTCGTCTTCGCAAAGTGTTCAACGAAACCACAAAAGGCTTCGATAACTTCGTTGGCCACCGTAACCTGAATGTTTCCGGCGGTGCTCCTTTGTTGGAAAAACACTTGCTATTCCCAATTCCAATTCAGGAAATGAGAAACAGCCCTAACCTGAAACCACAGAACCCAGGTTATAATTAATATTCAGATTTTTGTTTACGAGAGCCGGTCCATTTTTGGACCGGCTCTTTTTTTATGCAATAAGGAAGGCACAGCAGCGTAATTTAAGTAAATTGAAAATCTGCAACAGATCTCGAAAAAGGCATATGAAGAGGATTTTACTGACAGCTTGTATGCATACCAAATGTTCCCGATCCGTTACAGGTCTATTTTTTGCCTTCTTACAAATACTTTCTTTCTCCTCCAATGCACAAATAACCTTAACCGCTCCAACCAACAACCAGATCGTCCAGCGCGATCTTGCCGGAGTCGCTTCGATCGCGATTACGGCGTATGCTTTTCAGCCTTACGCCCGCATTGAAGGCCGCCTAACCCCTATTTCAGGGAATTTGAATAAAGAAAAAATCTGGACTTTTGATGAAGAGCAGGCCCGTCAGGGGTTCCTTACAGCTTCGGTGAATGCGGAGACCGGTTGGTATAGGCTTAAAATTTCAGCTACAACGGAGAATGGAGCGGTTGATTCAGTTTCATTGCCGAGAGTTGGCGTGGGTGAAGTGTTTCTGGTAGCAGGAAATTCCAATGCGATGGGGTTGCCGGGACTTGGCGCTAAAAATGCGTCTGATCAGGTCGTCTCCTATAATGCAGTCAATAAAGCGCTCAATGCTGAAAACATCACCGTCGCTCCAAACGAGCCAATGCGTAGGCCTGTGTTTGATGTTTTGGGAAAAGATCATTACATTTTCCCTTCCGGAGAAACGGCCTGGTACTGGGGAGAATTGGGTGATTTGATCTCGAAAAGGTTAAAAACGCCGGTGCTATTCCTGAATGCGGCCTGGGCTGCTGCGAATTCCGACAGTTATTACGACGCTGCAACTGGGAAAGATGCTTTTAATCCTTATGTTGGAAAAAATTGGCCAAACCGGCAGCCCTACTCGAACATTGTAAACACAATCAGGCACTTGAACTCATGGCTCGGCCTCCGCGCAGTGCTTTGGTCACACGGCGAGAATGACGCGCAGTTGAAATTCACCGAACAAAATTATTTCAACAACATTCAAACATTGATCACGAATGCACGAGCGGATGCAGGTTACAATGTGCCTTGGATTATCGCCAGAAATTCGGCCAGCAACATTATCAAAGATCCTTATTTGCCGGTTATCAATGCGCAAAACAGACTTTCTGCCCTAAAAAACTTTAACACATTTCCCGGTCCAAACCTCGACACCATCCAAATTCCCCGACCCGCTTCCGAGCATTTCGAAAATGTCCCCGGCGGCATTCAGGGCTTAACATTAGCTGCCGCTGCCTGGAACCGCGCGTTAACAGACTCTTTGTTTAAAAAGATAGTCCCTATACAACCAACCAACTCCATACACACAGGCATTGTGCCCTCCGCGGCTTTCCCGGGTGCATCTTTTTACATTAATTACAGGATTTATGGAAAAAATGAAGATGGGCTTTCCTTACGTGCAGAATTATTTGATCAAAACGGTGCATTTGTTGATACAGTCGGCACAGGAAACGGAAACCCAATGCTAGTCAAGCTCCCGAATAATCTTACCAATGGTCAATACAATATCAGGCTGGCCGCGACATCGCCCGATCTTGCCGGCAGCACTTCTTCATTGTTCTACGTCAACAATGCTTACAGATCAGTGCAAGTTGTGAACATGATCAGCGCGGTTAAGACCAATCAGGTCGTCGATTTAAAATGGCTTGTCGCAGCCAACCCCGGCATGCAAAGGATGGTTTTGGAAAAGACTACAAACGGCGAAATTTACACCGACTTGCAGCAATTTAACGTGCCCGACCATGGCAAAAGCTCAGGCCTATACACCCATACAGACACCGATACAGACCAGAAGATCATTTTCTACCGCGTAAGAATGGAATACGCAGACGGCAGCACCACCTACTCCCCCGCCGTCACCATTCTGGAACCCGG
This sequence comes from Dyadobacter sp. CY347, assembly GCF_021502655.1. Lineage (GTDB taxonomy): Bacteria > Bacteroidota > Bacteroidia > Cytophagales > Spirosomataceae > Dyadobacter. Next base: position 462,072 of record NZ_JAKFFT010000007.1, on the reverse strand, counting down.
CGCACTGCCAAGGCTTATAGCATTTCCGAATCCGGTTACAAGGCAGGTTTTTTATCTGGAAACAGACGATACAAGTCCCATACCACAGCTTTCTCTGTTCGACGTCGCCGGACGCGAGCATCCTGTATTTGTGTCAGATCGAGAAATCATCGGTTTGCTCGCTGTGAGGCCGGCTAATGACTTGCCTGCGGGTGTTTATATTTTAAGGATTGTGTCGGACGGCGGGAGTAGCACGCAGCGGATGTTGTTTCGGTAGAAGTGGGTTGTAGGTTGGGTTGTGCTAGCACTTCGAGCGCCCGGCGACCCGGTCTGCTCAGTGTGACAGTTCTGGTAAATGACGTTGTGCTAGCACTTCTAACATTATACAGATATGCTGGCAAGTGACATTGTGCTTGCACTTCGACTCCGCTCAGTGTGACAGAGCAGTGCTTGACGCAACGAACTAACCGAGTTGCCAAGCGGCCTTGCTATTCGGAAGCTACTTACCAGAACTGTTAAACAGATATGATAGTATATGACGCTGTACTAGCACTTCGACTCCGCTCAGTGTGACAGTGCATTGCTCTTGGAGAATGTATCAAGCGAGGCGGTCGCAGTGCTAGCCAATGCTACTCACTAGAACTGTCACCCTGAGCGGAGTCGAAGGGCTACCCCAATGCTACTCACTAGAACTCTCATACTTAGCGTACCGGGCCGCCGGGCGGTCGAAGGGCTACCCCAAAGCTACTCACAAGAACTCTCACACTGAGCGTACCGGGCCGCCGGCCTGCCGAAGTGCTACCACAATGCCTCCAGAAGTATCAACCTTCAAACATTCTTCCTAATCCCCCGATAACCGAACCGCTTTCCTTATTGGCATTGGGGCCGCCGACAGCCAGGCGCTGAATTAGTTTAGAGATTGGCATGGATTGGATCCAGCAGCGGCCTGTTCCGCGTAATGTGGCCAGAAACATGCCTTCGCCGCCGAAAACCATGGATTTTAATCCGCCTGAACGCTGAATGTCGAAGCTTAATGATTGTTCAAATGCAACCACACAACCTGTATCCACGCGAATCGTTTCATTATTAAGCTGACGCTCCATTACCACGCCGCCCGCGTGCACGAACGCCATTCCGTCGCCTTTGATTTTTTGTAAAATAAAACCTTCGCCACCGAATAAGCCTGATCCGAAACGCTGGTTGAAATGGATCTTCATGCTCGTGCCCATGGCAGCGCACAAGAAGCCATCTTTCTGAACAATGAGCTCGTTTCCATAGATTTTGGAAAGATCAATCGGCATCACGGTTCCCGGATACGGCGCCGCAAATGCCACTTTTTTCTTACCGTAACCCCTGTTTGTAAAATGGGTCATGAAAAGCGATTCTCCTGTGATCAGACGCGTTCCAGCCTGGAAGATCTTGCCCATAATGCTCTGGTTGGCTTCCGAGCCATCGCCCATTTTGGTTTCAAACTGGATGCCGTCTTCCATGAAAAGCATAGCACCGGCTTCTGCGATCACCGTTTCGTTCGGATCCAGCTCAATTTCCACGACCTGGATATCGTCGCCAATAATTTTGTAATCGATTTCGTGTGAGATCATCTTTGCGTAAAAGGTTTATTTGTTAGTAAGTTGAACTGCAATGACCACTTGCTACTCTTCTTCTTCCTCCTCTTCCTCGCTTGTCTTCTTCTTTTTGCGGGTTTTCCGGCCGGGAATGTCCTCCCGGTCGCGGAGCTTTTTGTCGTCCACATTTTTGTTCAAAAATTCATTGATACGGTCCATATCAAAGCTCGTGGTGATCTCACCAAATGAATTGATCTGAATATCAAAACCATCCAGGTCCTTATGAACCCTTGGCTTTTCCGCAGCTGGTTTGGTCGTATCGTTTTGTTTTTTCTTAGCCATGTGTTTGAAAATTCGCCGCAAAGCGGTCATTTCGATTGATTACTAAATTATGGAACCTGCTTCTGGACGCCAACTCAATTTGATCCAACGGTCATATCACAATTATGCCAGGCGAATTTGGGCCGGTAAGCGGGTTAATGCATTATCCAGTCGTTTTACAACTTCGTTTTTTCCCAGTATTTCCATGGTTACCATCAAGTCAGGGCCGTGTCCTTCGCCGGTAAGCGCGAGACGGAGCGCCTGCATGATCTTACCCATTTTTATCCCAAGCGTTTCCATCGTTGCCGCCAGGTTTTCCTTAATGTTGTGTGCTGTAAAATCACCTTCAAAAGCCACCAGAGCATCTTTAAAGCCGGAAATAGCAGTAACAGCCTGCTCATCCCATTTTTTCAAAACCAATTCCTGATCGTATATCTCCGGTGTGTTGAATAAAAAGCTGGATTCGCTCACAATCTCCTTCACGAAATGCACGCGGTCTTTGAGCAAGAATACAATTTGTGCGATCTGATGATCGTCAACATTGATATTTTGTGCCTCAAAAAGCGGTTTTGCCCGCTCGATGAGCGTTGCGTCGTCCAGGTTTTTAAGATATTGCTGGTTGAACCAATTCGCCTTCTGAATGTCAAATCTCGCCCCAGCTTTGTGCACACGTTCAAAACTGAATGCGGCAATCAGCTCTTCCATATTGAAAAGCTCTTGCTCGGTTCCTGCATTCCAGCCTAGTAAGGCAAGGAAATTAGCCGTTGCGTCTGCAAAATAACCTTCTTCACGGAAACCTTTGGCTTTATCACCTGTGTTCGGATCAGTCCATTCTAGTGGGAAAATGGGGAAGCCTCCCAGATCTGCGTCGCGCTTGGATAATTTGCCATTTCCATCAGGTTTTAGCAAAAGCGGAAGGTGCGCGAATTGCGGCATGGTGCTTTCCCAGCCCAGATACCTGTATAGTAAAACGTGCAAGGGGGCCGATGGAAGCCATTCTTCGCCACGGATCACATGCGTAATGCCCATCAAATGATCATCCACAATGTTGGCCAAATGGTAAGTCGGCATGCCGTCTGATTTTAAAAGAACTTTATCATCGATCTGCGATGAATGCACAACTACCCAGCCGCGGATCAGGTCATTGAAACGAATGTCTTCCTTCGGTGAAATCTTCATCCGGATTACGTAAGCTTCGCCGCTTTCGAGCCTTGCTTTGGTTTCGTCTGCGGATAATGTCAATGAGTTTGTCATTTCCATCCGCGTGATCGCATTGTATTGCGCAGCCGCAACTTTGGCTGCCTCCAGCCGTTTCCGCATCTCGTCCAACTCCTCAGATGTATCGAAAGCATAATAAGCTTTTCCCTCAGCAACAAGCCTTTCTGCATATTCGCGATACATTTCTTTCCTTTCCGACTGGCGGTAAGGGGCGTGTGGGCCGCCTTGCTGCGGGCCTTCGTCAATGGTTATTCCAAGCCATTGCAATGCTTCCAAAATATATTCTTCCGCTCCCGGAACGTAGCGGTTCTGGTCTGTATCTTCAATGCGAAGCAACATTTGGCCACCCTGCTGGCGTGCAAACAAATAGTTATACAAAGCAGTGCGAACGCCGCCTGCATGCAGCGGGCCGGTCGGGCTGGGGGCAAATCTTACCCGGACAGGTGTATTATTCATTATATTAATCTAAAATTTACTGGATGATTTTGTGCGTCCTACTCGACCGCAACGACAGATATTTCAACATTAACGTCCTTAGGAAGACGTGCGACCTGAACCGTTTCCCTTGCAGGCGGTTCTTTGGTAAAAAAGCTGCCATAAACCTCATTCACAGCCGCAAAGTCGTTCATATCTTTCAGGAAAATCGTCGATTTCACTACATGCTGGAAGCCTAGCTTTGCAGCGCCGAGAATGTGCCCGATGTTCTGCATTACAATACCAGCCTCCGCTTTAATATCGCCGGATTGGGCGAGCTCAGCGGCGATCTGGCCGGAGACATAAAGGGTCCCGTTTATTTTGACAGCCTGGCTGTAAGGTCCGATCGGAGCAGGCGCTTTATCTGAAAATATGATCTCTTTTGGCATAAGTTGAATGTATTTATGCCGTAAAAATACCAAAAATATAGCAGTAAGCCCGACTTATGTTACCTGAAAAAGTGCTTTCAGTTCGGTTGCATCCGAGGCGCTCATGCGACCCGCCAGGACAAGGCGCAGCTGACGGCGACGTAGGGCGCTTAAATACAATTCGTTTTCCTCGGGCGTCTCTGGTTCTAGCGGCGGAACTTCAATAGGGCGGCCGTTTTGGTCCACGGCTACGAAAGTATAAAATGCGCGGTTTGTGCTCACACGGTGCCCGGCAGGGATATCCTCAGCCCACACTTCCAGAAACACCTCCATAGAAGAGTTGAATGCCCGGGTTACTTTGGCCTGCATCGTCACAATGTTACCCAACTTAATAGGCTCAGTAAAAGACACATTATCCACGGAAGCGGTTACCACAATACGGTTTGAATGCTTTTGTGCGGCAATCGCAGCGCAAATGTCCATCCAATGTAAAAGCCTGCCTCCCATCAGATTATTCAACGTATTCGTATCATTGGGAAGCACCATTTCGGTCATGGTAACTTCTGACTGATGCGGGTGTTTTGGCTTTAACATATATAAAAATTGATTTTATTAAAATTTAGGACAACGGGTTTTCCTGCGCTCCAATGCCTGCATTCTGTTGCCAATGGAATAAGTTGCACGGACTTGTAAAAACAGATAACTGTCCTTACTCTTGGCACTTCCGCGGTTCCAGCCGGGCTGTCGCGGCTCCAAGCCAATCTCCGGCGAGCGGTCGGATAATCTTCTGGCTAAGTCGCTCGGTAACTGGTCGGGATTGGGGTAAACGGTGCTGACGTCGTCCAGATAATCGGAGTTCATGAAGTTGTTGCAGAGTTCAACGCCTAAGCTCAGTTTCTCTGTTGTCTTCATTGAAACACCAATTCCGCCAGTGAAAACCAATGGTAACCGGCTGTATTTCACGCCTTCTGTCTGCAATGGCGCCAGACTATGCCATTCTCCATCCAGTTTTGCTTTTGGATTTAATAATGTAAAACCCATGCCTCCAAAAAGATATGGATTAACAGTCGCCTGCCGATTGAAAGAGAACAGATCCGCTTGTATTCCCAGGTTAATGTCAGGATTGAATGTCTTGAAAGAAAGATTATTCTGCGCGTTTTTAGAATATTTCTGATCGGCTGAAACCTGATAAAACCTCAGTTCACCGCGTGCGCTGACATGTTCTGTAAGCCTGTAAAGTCCACCTAGTGAAATGGATGGCCCCAATCCCAAATGCTTCATATTCACCCCGTCCGACAGATCGCCCATATAATAGGCTACGCCTACACCGGCAGTTACGCTCATGACGCCAAAGGGATTGACATATTTGCCGGATCGGTTCTGCGCAGCTGCATCCTCTGCAACCATAAAAAGGATCAGGATAAATGCATATAAAACAGCATATTTCAGGTAATGCTCACTTCTCATTTTCCTCAGGTAAAAGTTTTTGATCGTAGATTGTAGAGAAGGTAAAGTCCGTAAATATATTACTCTTAACCTAATTTGTTGCTTTTTTCGCTGATCTTGCAAAAACAAAAAGCCGGACAAAGCCGGCTTTCTGGTCAAAATATATTGAGGTATTTGTACTAATCTCTTTTTACCGAACTCGCACCGGAAGAGCTGGAATGAATGTCTTTCGCCGTTCCTGAATAACGGATGCTGCTGGCGCCGCTTGCATCTGCATGCACTGCGCTGCTGGCCATAACCGCCGCGCTGCTGGCTCCCGACGCATCAATGTTCACAGTTTTTGACGCAAAATCACGGCCTCTAAATGATGAGGCACCTGAAACTTCGCCGTTCACAACATCGCCCTTGCCAACCAGGACCAGCGAAGAAGCTCCGGACAAGTCAAATGTTACTCTGGGTGCAGACAATTCCATATTCACCTGCGAGGCGCCGGAAATATCTATTTCCATACTTCTTACGCCGGAAAATGAAGCCACATGAGCCTTACACGCGCCCGAAAAATCAACGGCTTCCAAAGAAGGCATCGTAATGTTAACGCTAACCGTCTTCCTGTTCTTATTCCATTTTTTGTCCTTGTAGCCCAAATGAAGCGCATCACCTTTCACCGTCGCTTCCAGATCATCGAGATCTTCAGCGCGTCCACTTGTGGAAATGCTGTATTTGCTTCCTTGCTTCACTTCAATCCGGAAAGCACTGCCCATGGAAAGTTTATCAAAACCGGATAAGTTGAAGTTACGGGTTTCCTGCGCGCTCGCAGTCAGGGTTAAAAAGAGCATTAGCAAAGCTGCTACTGAAAATAAAGGGGTCTTTTTCATAATATTAATTAATTAGATGGCTTTTTGAAAAGATGTGCGGTGCTAGTAAAAAGTTGCATCACACAAACTATTCCTGAACATTAATCTTGCTCGCACCACTCGTGTGGCGTTTGATACTTGGAATTCTTCCCAACTCAATTTTAGACGCCCCGGAAGCGTCAACATCGGCATTTTGAATGTTTATTCCAACAGCATCCAGCTTGCAAGCGCCGGAAGCATCCAGATTTACCGACCTGGCTGATCCTTTCAACGTTGCCTTGGACGCGCCTGAGATGCTTACATCCAACTGATCCGTTTCAACATTGATTTCCGATTTCGAAGCGCCGGATATGTCTACCGATAATTTATCAAGACCTGTAAAGCCGGTTACCAATGTTTTGTTGGCGCCTGAAAGTGACAGATTTTCGATCTTCGGCATTGTGATCACCAATCCAATCCGTTTCCATTTTTCAGAATCAAAAAGACTGAATTCCTTATTTCTTGTCACACGCAAGGTGCCGTTTTCCACATACACTTTAATATCATCCACATCTGCCGGCTCTTCGCTGTCGGCGGTTACATTGTACTCGCTTCCCTGGCGGATGATGATCGAATAAGCGCCGCCTATATCGATTTTGTTAAAATCCCCTACTGGAAATTGCTTGCTGTAATTACCACGATCGCCTAGTTCGAGATCGCTGGTATCCTCATAATCAAATGAATAGCCTTCGTTTTCACTATTCTCTTCTGTTTCACTTTTCAGAAATTTCGCGGGCAGATTTACGCAAACCAACCCTGAATCCTGGCGCATTTCCCATGTTAGTGTTTTGAAATCAACGTCATTGTTATCAAGATCATAGCGCTCCGTATTTTTCTGGTCCCAGCGATTCATAGAAAAATAAAAATCGCGCTTCATCACAAATGGTTTGTTAAAAGGGATGTGTAAAGCAAGATCGATCCTCTGATCGCGAAATGGGCCATGGGCGGCGAGTATGGGGCCTTCTTTAAAAATAAAGACTGAATCTTTCACGTCTATATCATAAACCAAACCACTCGCATTCTTCTCCGCATCCTGACGGCTGCGACCTCTCGCATATAATGTTTTATCCAATCTGATGCTGTCCGTAGTCGATGTGTATCCAATCAGTCGGATATCTATATCCACATTCTCCTCGTCATTGATATAGTCGTAATCCAGGGTCAACATCCCGGAAGGGACGGCATATGAAACGGATTGCACCACTTCGCCTCTTTTTGCAAAATTTCTTTGGTATGAAATCCCACCAATTGTAGCGCCGATAATTCCAACGATCCAAAGCCCAAGCAATGTCAGCCAAACCGAACCTCCAACGATTCTTTTATTCGAAATAAGGGTCAGACCCAGCAAAAGGAATGTAATCAAGGGAATTGCAGACACAAGAATCCCCGACAAAATCAAAACGCTTGGCAACTCTTGAAAAATCAGGAATGGAAGCGGCAAATTGTCAAAAGCTGCAGAGCTCGTCACACCCAAGGCCACGCCGCCGGCAATAACCAAACCTAATAAACCAAGCACCGCAGTGGCGATCAAAAATGCGCCGATTAATATGCGGATAATAGGACCCAATCCTTTCAACATTTTCCCTAATGCTCCGATAACCAATGCAATTGCACGAAAAGGGAAAAGTAAAATTTTGGTTAAAATATGCTCTTCGCCGGTTTTTTCTTCTAAGTTCAGGCCGTGTTTAATGTTTGATTCAATGTTGGATAAAGTGATGGGTTCACCTTGCATTTCCATTTTTTCTGTAAGCGTGTTTGCAACGGGTGCTATTACCCAAAGGATAATGTAAACGACCACGCCGGTTCCGAAAAGCAGGATCGATATAACCCAAAGAAACCGCACAACACCCAAATCAACCCCAAAGTAAGAAGCCACACCGGCTGCAACGCCACCCACGACTTTGCGGTCTGGATCGCGATAGAATTTTTTGATTTTTGTATCTTCTTCCAATGTCGTAGAACCCGGAAACGCCACCCACATTGCAATGTAAACCAGCACCATAAAGCCCGAAAGCGGCCCGAATTCATCCTCCATATTTAGGTTCATCATGCCCGAACTAGCCGGTAAACCAATCACCATGAACAGAAATGCAAGTCTAACCCAAAGCGGGTCAATGGTAAAGTAATGCGCAAGTCCTGCGGCAACGCCTCCCAAAAGCTTTCTTTTCATATCGCGGACCAGCTTTTTCGGCCCGGTAAATGGTGGTATAGGTTCAGTTTTTGGCGCGCTGTAAGAGGATGATGAGGAAGAAGAGGCTGACGAAGCATTAGTGGGCTCCTTGGGTGCATAACCTTTCGAAGCAGCGGATTCCAGCGGATCGGCAAGAATGTCTTCTGCCTGTTCAATGGCCTCAAAGTCAGCAACCGTTCCCATGGCGGCGATCAGCTCGTCTACGTCGGAAAGGGAAATAACCTGCTTTGCTTCTGCTTTTTGTTTGTTCAAAAACCGCTCTGCGATCCTGCCTTCAATGTCAGATAAAATCTCTTTGCTATCTGCAAAAGAAGAGAAGTATTTCTGGATGGAAGAAAGGTAGCCTTTCAGTTTTTCATAACCGTCTTCCTCAATATGGAAGATGATGCCGCCTATATTTATGCTGATTGTCTTTTTCATGATTGTAAAAATCGAATGTCTCTATATGATCAGTTAGGTTCGGGAAGATTGGAAGAGGCTGTTTTGCTCAATTCCTCTGTGCGGTGAATAACAGTCTGCACAGACTCCGCCAGTTCAAACCAGGTGGCTTGCATTGCATCCAAGAATATTTTCCCCTCATCAGTCAAAACATAATATTTTCTTGGCGGGCCCGAGGAGGACTCCACCCATTTATAATCCAGCCATCCAGAATTTTTTAACCTGGTAAGAAGCGGATAAAGCGTGCCTTCCACAACCATTATGCGTGCAGAAGTCAGCTCATCCAACATATCCGAGGCGTATACTTCGCCCCTGGATATGATGTGCAGGATGCAGAATTCCAAAATTCCCTTCCGCATCTGCACTTGGGCATTTTCAATATTCATGTGGTTTCATGTGTTAATTATATGTAACAGTTCATGGCTAACAGATAGGATTTGCCTTCTGGTATTACAAAGGTATACACAGGTACTTTGTGATGCAAGGTACCATGTTAAAAAGATTTGTCGGTTAGGATGAATGGTTGATTTAGAATGCTGACCGGCTCAAATTATATTTGGTGGATCTGGCGTTATTATTTTAAGATATATTTCCTAAAACCGATTTCAAAATATACTGCGTTGGCAACACAAACTCAGCTTTATATCATCGCCGCCATGAGCGAAAACCGGGTCATTGGCAAGAACAATAGCTTACCATGGCATTTGCCGGATGAGTGGAAACATTTTCGGAAGGTCACGGATGGGAAAGCATTCATAACGGGCCGTAAGAGCTTTGAAGCGCCAGATGCGCTGCATTCCACTTACAAAAACGTGATCTTATCTTCCAGTCAGCCGGAGGAAAGCAAGGCGGGCAACATCTATGTCAAAGATATTTCTTCTGCATTGGCGTTACTTTCTGGCGAAGACGCCGTATTTGTATTGGGCGGGGCTTCTGTTTTTTTAGAAATGCTGCCGCTCGCGCAAAGATTATATCTAACCATTGTACACGCACAGGTTGAGGGCGACGCATATTTTCCGGTTGTGAACCAGGATGATTGGAATTTGATCAGTTCTGAATTTCATGAAAAAGACGAGCAGCACGCCTACTCGTTTTCCATGAATGTTTATGAAAGGAAAAACACCGGTTAAGGTCGTACACAGCCTGTTCATCTGAATTTTCTTATGAACAAATTTTCTATACACACGCTGATTTTCTTGTTTTCGACAGTGCTGCCCGCGTCACTTTTAGCTCAAAAGCCATTTGGCAACGAATGGATTGTCGTTTCACAAACCTATTTACGCATTCCGGTTGTTGAAAATGGTTTTTATAAAATCACGAACGCTGACTTTCAACAATCGGGCTTTCCTGTTGATAGCGGCCAGTTTGCTTCGTTTCAAATGTTCTGGCATGGGAAAGAAGTTCCGATCCAGATAAGCGCGGACGATAGCAACAGAACTGAGATCATTTTCCATGGGAAAGGGAACGATGGCGCCTTGGATAGCGCGCTTTATATCAGCCCTAATGCATTCCCACATTCACATTACAGCCTTTATTCCGACACCAGCGCCTATTTCCTGACGCACAATGCGGACGGAGTTCTTGGTAAGCGGGTGAATTTCAATGTTCCCGCCGCACAGGACTCGCTTGATTATTATTTCACAGAAGTTGAAAAGCGATTCACATCCCACTATGCGCCTGGAAAGTTTTACCCGCCGGAAACCGGTTTCAACGACGGCTCGGCGCTTTCTGCGTATGACGTAGGCGAAGGCTGGACTGGTCCTGAGATCAGGGATAACGCTTCTTATTCCTTTTCATTCAACATTAGCAATGCAGTTATCGACAAATTTTCGAATGCAGAAATTGAGCTCGTTCTGATTGGAAGATCGGCCGGAAACCATGCTTATGCCCTTTGGTCGGCTGGTCCATCAGGTTTGAATAGGAAAATAAGATCATTTAGTCTTACCGATTTTGAATCAATAATATTAAAAGCACTTTTAGATTCAGCGGATGTAATCTGTGAAAGTGAGCTCGGCTTTTTCCTGGTTCCGGCTGAAAATGAAGGTTCTATTTCGTTGTCTTATGCCAAAGTCCGCTATCCGCAAAGGATTTTAAGTGAGAATATCAATCCGGTGAAGCCGATGAACATTCTCAAACCGCGGCTGGTCAGGTTCAGTGATTTTGATCCACAAGCATTTAATTATCTGATCATTACGCATCCGGCTGTTCGGACTCCCGTTGCAAATATTGATCCCGTTGCGGCCTATGCTGCCTATCGCGCTAGTAAGGAAGGAGGCGGTTATAAGCCATTGATTTTGCATAGCGAGGACATTTATGATCAGTTTTATTATGGCGAACCAGGACCGGCTGGCATAAGAAATATCATTTCATGGATGGCGGAAGCGGAAAATTTGAAATTTGTATTCCTGATCGGACGATCTGTCGATCCGCAAACTGCGCGAAAATCGGTTAATGCAAGAACATTGGATATGGTCCCTAATGCTGGCTGGCCGGGGTCAGACATCGCGCTCGTGATGGGGACGGATCCCACATCGGGGTTGAACCCTATCGTGCCCATTGGACGGCTGAATGCATTAAACTCGCAACAGGTTTATGATTATTTACTGAAAGTTAAGGCCGTAGAATCGGAGCCGCCATCGGCAAAATGGCATAAAAATATTCTTCATTTAAGCGGAGGACGGACCGCCGATGAGATCGCTGTTTTTTCTGATTATGTCAGATCATTTGAGGAAAAACTGAACCATTCAACACTAGGAGCCCATTTTGAAACAATATCAAAGACGACAACCGAACCGGTCGAAAAAATTGCAACTCACATTCCTGTTAACAAGGGTGTTGGACTAATCACCATATTCGGACATTCCAGCCTGGATGTGACGGACATTGACATTGGATTAGCGAGCGATTCAGAAGCGCAAATCAACAATCATCCCCGTTATCCGGCGATTATTGTGAATGGCTGTGCCGCGGGAAGTATTTTTTATTCTACCAAAACCCTGAGCAGCGACTGGATCCTGACGCCTAACAAAGGTGCTGTTCTGTTCCTGGCACATACATTCAATGGACTATCGACTGATTTAAAGCAATATACTAACAGCTTTTATGAAGTCCTGGCCGATTCGAATTTCACCAACGAGGCTTTCGGCATTATCCAAAATGAAGCCATCCGGAGAAATTTGATCAAACACAAAAACATAACCGCCATGATCACTGCCCAGCAAATGGTGCTTCACGGTGATCCAGCGATCCGTATCTTTCCAAGAGATTCAACATTGCTGCCCGACAAAACGCAGAACGCATTACCGGATATCATGGCCATCAATGTTTCGCCAAACCCATCCAATCACTGGTTTCGGTTTTTTATTGAATTTGAATGGCTGAATTCTTCCGAAAAAGTGAGTTTGTTCGTTTATGATTTGTGGGGAAGAAAAGTGAAGGAAACCTCGTTTGAAGCACATTTCGGAAAAAACGAATGGTTTTGGCATCCCGAAAACCTGCCGTCCGGCGTTTATATATACAAACTGAAATTGAATCTTGAAAACAGAACAATTTCGCCAGCCGCCCAAAACGCATTGCAAGGAAAATTGATTTGGCTCCATTAACCGCAGTCATCCTTTTCTTTCCGTAAAAACTTCTTATTTTTGTCGATTATAAAAATGACTTATCCACTTGAAAGAATACGGTAGTAACGTACAAAAACTTGCTGATCACATCGTTAAGATGGAAGATCGGACAAAACGCAACCTTTATGCGCACATTCTGGTTGAGCTCATGCGTCAGATCCATCCGAACATGAGGGATAACCAGGATTACACCAATAAACTGTGGGACGACCTGTACATTATTTCCGGATTTGAATTGGACGTTGACAGTCCATTCCCGCCGCCTTCACCAGAAGCATTAGGCAAAAAACCACTTACGGTAGGCTATAATCAGCAAAATTTAATGTATCGCCATTACGGCCGCAACATTGACCTGCTTCTTGAAAAAGCGATTAACACCGAAAGTAAAGAAGATAAACTTGCCTTTGTCTCGTATATTTTCCGTCTGATGCGCTCCTTTTTCAATACCTGGAACAAGGATAATCCGGAAGACCATGTTTTATTGGGCCAGCTGGAACAACTCAGCAAAGGGCATTTAAAAGAAGAAATCGATTACATCCGTGCTAACGGTCCTATTGAGGCAGCACCGAAAGACCGCAATAACAGCAGCCAGGAACGCAATCGCGGAAACAGCCATCAGGGCAACGGCGGCGGAGGTTTCAAAGCGCAGTCTGGCAATTCCGAAAGACAGGGAGGCAACAACAACCAGGGCAACTCCAACAATCGAAACAGGCCTAATAACAAGTTCTCGGGCCGGAACAACAGCGGTAACAACAATAATAACAACCGGAATAACCGTAAAAAACCTGGAATCTAACATCCAGGTTTCATTTTATCCAGTCAATTGCCCCACATTCAAATATGGCTTCATTTAAAATAACCGGAGATAGACGGCTTAAAGGATCTATTGTTCCCCAAGGCGCAAAAAACGAAGCATTGCAGATCCTATGCGCTGTGCTTTTGACCAAAGAACCGGTAACAATTCATAACATTCCTAATATCCGGGACGTAAATCAGCTTATCAATCTCCTTGCAGACCTGGGTGTCCGTCAGACAAAATTGAGTGAGTCATCGATTCGCTTCGAAGCAACTGATATCAATCTGGATCACCTGGAATCGGAATCTTACAAGCAGAAAGCAGCCGCATTACGCGGATCGGTCATGTTGCTTGGCCCTATGCTCGCGCGTTTCCGCAAAGGTAGGATTCCCCGTCCGGGTGGCGATAAAATAGGCCGCCGCAGGCTGGATACGCATTTTTTAGGTTTTGAAAAACTGGGTGCGCAATTCAGTTACGACGAAGAAGATGGTGGTTTTTATAAAGTCGACGCGACTAATTTGAAAGGCGCTTACATGCTGCTTGACGAAGCGTCTGTTACCGGAACAGCCAATGTTCTGATGGCAGCCGTGATGGCGGAAGGCACAACCACCATTTACAATGCCGCCTGCGAACCCTACTTACAGCAGTTATGTAAAATGCTGAACAGAATGGGCGCCAAAATTTCAGGAATTGCTTCCAATCTGCTTGTTGTAGAAGGCGTTAGCCAGCTCAACGGAACGGAACATACGATGCTTCCTGATATGATCGAAATCGGCAGCTTCATCGGGTTAGCAGCCATGACGCAATCTGAAATTACGATCAAAGACTGTCAGATCGCACAATTAGGCATTATCCCTGATGTTTTTCAAAGGCTCGGGATCAAGATGGAGTTTCAGGGAGACGATATTTTCATCCCTGCACAGGAACATTACCGCATTGAAAACTTTCTGGACGGCTCGACCATGTCCGTTGCGGATGCTCCCTGGCCAGGATTTACGCCGGACTTGCTTAGCATTATCCTGGTAACAGCCACACAAGCGCAGGGAACGGTGCTCATCCATCAGAAAATGTTTGAAAGCCGTCTGTTTTTTGTAGATAAATTAATCGAAATGGGCGCGCAAATCATCCTCTGCGATCCGCACCGCGCCACCGTAATAGGACATAACCGCGAAACCCAACTCCGCGGCATCCGCATGACCTCTCCCGATATCCGCGCCGGAGTAGCCCTCCTCATCGCAGCACTATCCGCAAAAGGCGTCAGCATTATCGACAACATCGAACAGATTGACCGTGGCTATCAAAATATTGATGGAAGGTTAAATGCTATTGGAGCTGAGATTATTAGGCTGTAGTAAGCTCTGAGCCGTTCAGCCGTTAATGCTCCCTGTCAGCCTGAGCGGAGGCGACGGCGCGCTACTCCTTGGTAACGCGCCTTCGACTCCGCTCAGGCTGACAAGGCTATTAACGGCTCAGGCTGACAGGGCTAGGTCGCCAGGCGGCCGGCCCGCTGGGCCCTACTACAACCCGCTACTTCTTCCCGTAACTACACTTACTATTATCCGCCTTCACATAGTAGGACTTATAATTAACCGCCTTCGGGTCCATGCAGCCTTTTAGATCCAGGATTTCCACTTTCCTGAATTCCACGGGATGGCTTTCGCTTTGGAGGGAGATGGAGCCGTGATCCAGTAATTTTCCGGCTATCATCAATGAGGGGTCATGGCCGCTTACATTGCCTCCGCCTATTTGCGGTTTGTTGTATTCCAAAACCATTTCTCCATTGGCAAAATGCTGGATCAGCGAATCGCCGAGAACGAGCACTTCTGCTTTCACCCATTGATCGCCGTTGTAAGTCTGTGACTTGGAATTCACGCAATGTTGTGTGATCAGTTTTCCGTCCATCACCACATTGGTTCCTGGCGTGCACAGGTTGCAAGTCGTGCGGGTTTTATCATTTCCACCGAGCAGCTGCACTTCAATGGAGGCCGGGAAATCTTGGTCTTTCCCCATTGTTGCGGCGGGCTGGCCGTGCACCATGATGCCGCTGTTGCGCCATGCCCAGCCTTCGCCTTTCGGGGCCTGCTCGCCTACGAAGCGATATTCTACCGAAATCCGATAGTATGAAAAATCGCCTTTGTAGAAAATGTGACCATATTTTTGCTTAAAGTCGTCATACTTGTCGTAACGCACAACCATTTTGCCATCTTCCACGCGGAAGGTGTTCAGATAGTTGTCGTTCAGTTCGTAACCGCGTATTTTAATGTCCCAGCCGTCGAGGTTCTTGCCATTGAAAAGCTGCTTCCATTCCTGTTTGTCCGCGTTTTTCTGACCGAAAACAATGAAGCCCATCATGCTGAAAAGTAGTGTAAGTTGTAATTTCATGGATTAAGGATTAATGAGACCACAAAGTAAACAGACGATTGTTACAAATCCGGGGCATCCAAAAAATTCTTTCCTCCGTATTTATACCAGGCCTTTATCCGTTTGGCATACTATTCTTGCAATTGTAAATCATGAGCTTAAAAACGAAAGAAAAGATCACACTATTTTGGTTTCGCCGTGACCTGAGGCTGCACGACAATGCAGGTTTATACTATGCATTGCGTGGTGAGCATCCGGTCGTTCCTTTGTTCATATTTGACAAAACAATCCTGGATGACCTTGATAATAAGCACGATAAGAGGTTAATGTTCATACATCAGACCGTTTTGGACTTGCAGAAGGAATTGCGTGAACTTGGATCTGACATTCTGGTATTTTATGGTCATCCGACCGATGTCTGGAAAGAATTAAGTGAACAATATGACATTGCTGAGGCCGTTACCAACACAGATTATGAGCCTTATGCCACCGAACGAGACACAGCGGTCAACAAAATTCTTCAAGCAAAAAATGCACAGCTGAAAGCGTACAAGGATCAGGTTATTTTTGAAAAGAAAGAGATCCTTACTGGTCAAAATACGCCATACACTGTCTTCACGCCTTATAGCCGGATGTGGAGACAGAAATGCAACGACTTTTATTTATCTTCCTACCCCAATAAAAAGTATTTCAAAAACTTTTTCAAATGTAAAGGCAGTGAAATTCCTAAGCTTGAAGAAATGGGCTTTCAACCGACAGACAACGAGTTTCCATCCAGCAAAATCCCGGCTGACCTGCTCGAAAACTATGAGAAAGGAAGGGATTTCCCTGCCATGGAGGCAACAAGCCGAATTGGCATACATTTAAGATTCGGCACTGTAAGCATCCGTGAACTGACCCGATTTGCGAAAGATCATAGCAATTTGTATCTCAACGAACTGATCTGGAGGGAGTTTTATCAGCAAATACTCTTCAATTTCCCGCATGTAGGGAAAGGCAAGGCATTCCGGGCTGCATATGACGACATTGACTGGGGTTATGACAAAGAAGCTTTCCAGAAATGGTGCGACGGCAAAACCGGTTATCCGCTCGTGGATGCAGGCATGCGGCAGATGAATGCGATTGGGTTTATGCACAACCGCGTCAGAATGGTTACTGCGAGCTTTTTGGCCAAACATCTACTGCTCAACTGGCGATTGGGAGAAGCCTATTTTGCTGAAAAATTGCTGGATTACGATCTTGCAGCTAACAACGGTGGATGGCAATGGGCGGTCGGCTCGGGAACAGATGCGGCACCCTACTTCCGGATTTTTAACCCCGAAGCGCAGGCAAAAAAGTTTGATCCAAAAGGAGAGTACATTAAAAAATGGGTTCCGGAATTCGGCACTGACGCATATCCGGAACCGATGGTGGATCATAAGGAAGCAAGGGAACGATGCCTCAAAGCTTATAAAAAAGCCTTGGACAAATCTTAATTATTTCCCGCCTGCAATAACAGTAACCATATCTTCCGGCCGCAGATATTGGCTTGCCATAGCAAGCACATCTTCCGCCGTAGTCGCGTGGATCTGGTCAATGTAATGTTTGAAAAAATCTGTCGGCAGGCCATCCAGAAGCAAGATTTTCTGACGATCTGCCACTTCAAATGCAGTGTTCAAGGATCCGGCAAATTCCCCTGCCATGAAATTTTTCACAGTTTGCAGCTCCTCCTCGCCTACCGGTTCAGTTTGCAATTTGTATATCTCTTTCTTGATTTCGTCGATGGTTTGCTGGGTAAATTCCTTTTTCACATCCGTCCCGATCATATAGTAACCTTCCTTGCGCAAGGTGACCAAATGCGAGGAAATGCCATAAGTCAACCCCTTTTCTTCCCGGATATTTTTCATTAACCTGGATCCGAAATAACCTCCTAATATCTCATTGGTAACCAGCATTTTGAAATAATCCGGATGATGCCGGTTAAACAGTTTCCGCCCCATTCTGATTGATGATTGCACACTCTCCGGCCTTTCTACAACCACTTCTGCATTCACGTAAACAGATTGTTCAAAATTCTTTAACGGTGGAACCGAAGCCTCAGTTTGGTTTTTTCCAAGCTGTTCATTCACCACTTTGATATCATTGACCCCAACCTGACCGGCTAAAACGACCGTAAATTTTCCGTTTTTGATATATTGCTGATAATGTTCTTTAACCGCCTCAATGGAAATTGCGGCAATGTTCTCCTCTTCCTGGCTCTGGCCGTAAGGATGGTTGCCGCCAAACAACTTTGCACGAAATGCAGTAGTCGCCAGGTAAGCATTCTTCTCTTTATTAACCCGAAGATTTTGGATATTAATATTCCGAAGGTCTTGAAACTCCTTTTCAGGAAAAACAGCGTCGCGGATCAGCTCACTTACCAATGGCAAAACCTCCGGCAAAAACCGCGAAAGTGCATAAACGACGATTCCTATACGGTCGGCAGTATGCGTCATTTCGGTAAATGCGCCGATCCGGTCAAAAGCCTCGCTGATTTCCGCAGAAGCTTTCGAACGCGTTCCTTCGGAAAGCATTTTGATCGCAAAAAAAGCAGCGCCAATTTCATTTTCATACCAATTCCCCGCTTCAAAAATCACTTCAAGCCTGATCACCGGCTGGTCTCCAATGTTGATTACATGCAGGGAAGTCCCATTATCAAGGGTATATGTTTGCGGATCTGGTAGGTTTACAGCATTTATAACTCTGAATTCGGGGGCGATAGTACGGTCAATGGTCATGTGGAATGGTTGAGTAATAAAAAACGAATGACGTTACAATTACGCCATTCGTTCTGAAAAAAGTAAATTTCCGGATTCTGTTAGTTCTCTGTATCGCTTACATCCAGTTTCTCCGACTTGTTCAGGCCAAGAGAAAGTGTAATTCTAAGTGTTTGTGCCAATGGGCTTCCTTGTGTTACCGGGAATAAATAGGCAAAATCAACAGAATATCTGTCCATGAAATGAGCTCCTGCGCCTGCTGTGAAATATTTCAGGTCGCCTTTGTTCTTATGTTCCGAGTTGTAACCGGCGCGAAGTGCGAAGATGTTGTTGTACCAATATTCAGCACCAACTGCCAATCCGACTTCCTGCAATTCCTCTTTAAATCCGTCCGGGGCATCAGAGAATGATCCGAATACTCCATTAAGAAGCGGGCGGGAATTAATGTTGGTTCCGTCCGGAGTTGGCACCATTAGTTTTCTGGCGTCAACCACGAAGTTAAAACGGTTACGTCCGTCTCCAGTGAATGAAATTCCACCACCCAGTTTAAGATTTGTTGGGATAAAGTTCTCAGTATCAGTTCCTGCACCATAATTAACCTTACCGCCCAGGTTAGAAAGCACGGCGCCAAGTGACCAGGTAAATTCGCCACCAGTTTCTTCATTTCTGATTTGCTTGCGATAGTATGCGCTGATATCACCCGCTGCTACACGAGCCGGATTCAGTGAAATCTGATCGATAACTGCTTTTCCTGCAAGGTTTGAGGAAATGTATTTCAATGTTAAACCCAATGAGAAGTTTTTGCCTAACTGACGTGCGTAAGTTCCGCTGATCGCAAGTTCCCTGGAAGTGAAATATCCGTTTTGAGCACCTGTAGAAGTTCTCAGATCCAGTTCACCATTGTTGAAATAGTTAACGGATAGTGCAACCGCCTGTTTGTCACCCAATTTCTTATATCCCGTCAGGTAACCCAGCCACATATCGTCAACAAGGTTTCTCAGCCACGGTGTATATGAAGCAGAAACTCCTATGTCCTTTGTGTTGTAAGGCAACTTGGCAGCATTCCAGTATGTGGCATTGGCATCGGGACTAAGTGCAACCCCTGCTTCTCCCATGGCAGCGCTTCTGGCGTCAGGGGCAAATGTTAAAAATGAAAGCGGGGAATGAGGAATCCTTTGTGTGCTTGATGGTGTGGTTTGGGCCAAAAT
Organism: Dyadobacter sp. CY347; assembly: GCF_021502655.1. GTDB lineage: Bacteria > Bacteroidota > Bacteroidia > Cytophagales > Spirosomataceae > Dyadobacter. The sequence continues at coordinate 442,456 of NZ_JAKFFT010000007.1, read as the reverse complement.
TGCACCCGTTGATAGAATAAAGAGAGAAGATAAACTAACAAAAAATAGTCTCATAGAAATTGGATTTGCGATAGGAAGTGCTTTGAATCAGCTTCTTTAAAGGGTCAAAAATACAATGAAAGATAGTTATTACTAAAAAAATGATAAGTTTTATTAATCTATGGAGAACGGACCAACTTTCCTGATCGCTGATCCCTGGAATTATCCTTTAACGACCTGATGCTTAACTGGTAAATAAGTGAAGTAAGCTTCGGTATCCAATATCCTGTCTGAGTGGCGTCGAAAGTTTCCTTGACGGTTGACTCGATGTTGAAATATTGTCTGCGGAAATGCCCCAGAGACTGCCCATTGTTTAATAATACATTAAAAACTATTTCGATATCGTCATTTGCCCTGTTATGTGTCAGCTCAAATGACAGATCTTTATCGAATGGGTTTGGATATACTTTCAGCGTGTTGAGTTTGATGCCCTTGAATGCACCTACTTGAAAACCGAACGCAATTTCGGAAAAGTTAGTATACGTATCCCAGACTTTTACTCGAATTACATATTTACCGGTTGGTAAATTTTCAAACGGATACTTGATGACACCTTTGCGGTAATCACCGATATCCGCTGTGTAATATTCATTAAGTATAATGGACGTTGTATCATTAATCGCCATCGTAATGTCATGCCCGATGCCTGCATTAGAAATGCTGATCCCATTCTCGTCGCTTGCTGAAATATATAATGTTCCTGACGGCTCGATAACATCGCCGTCCTTGAACGACTGGTCGTTCACGTAAGCTGTAAGTTGCGGCGGCGTATTGTCATTTCCGGGGCTTGCGCTGCCGCCGATGGTTACACTCAGCTGCGCGCTGGCGTCCCCAAGACTGTCTGACTGAACAGCATAGACGTTTGCCCTTCCTATTCCCATGCGGTAATCGATATCCTTTGGCATTACAAACTCACAAATAAATTCCCCTCCTATCACCTTTACACTTCCATCGAACAATTTGCTGCGAAACTCTGAATAAGTTTCAGATCTGCCTTCATTACCCAGCGTTTTGAATGTGGTTTGCTTATCGTACAAAACAATCCGCGCAATGCCCTCGAACTTACTGTCTTTCAATGTTGTAACGGCATCAATAATCTGCCCTTTCAGCCTTACTTTTTGCAATGCGCGCAATGTATCCGGCTTTTCGGCCCATTGAATGCTTTTTTGCGCTCTTGCGAGTTTCATCGACGGGTCTGCAAGCAAAGTGAAATTCCGGTTCAGACTGCCTACCAGCGCTTTATTTTTAGTTTCTTTGAAAAGATCGCCTAGTCTTTGGTTCGGATCTTTATTAACCAAAGCTTCGTAAAATGCTTTGCTAAGTGTAAAATTTGTGCTGGAATAAACCGGCCGGGTTGTGCTGATTGCGCCAATGGCCGCGCCTCTCGGACTCAAAACCATTAATTCTGCACCCGAAACCAAGCCAGGATCATCGTAACGGCCAAAATCGCACGTGGCGGTAAACAGCAAAGGCAGATTATCCATCCCGCGCGCCGACTGCATATCTGCCAATGTCAGCACTTGTTCCTCCGCCCAGCCGCTCACGCCTCCGTGACCTGTGTAATTCAGGATTAATGTCCCCTGGTTGATCTTTTTGTTAATCACCTGATTTACAGCCGGCGCCTTTTGCCCTTCCGCACCCGTGTTTTGTGGAAATGCATCAATAAAAATCCTTGAAGGCATAAAATCATTTTCCAGCAGGGTAGCCAGCTCGTCCGCGTGACGCTGGTGAATGTTACCGTCGCCATCGTCTGCTACAAACTGGACCTCGTTCCGCCAGTTTCCAAAACCACGCCCGGAAGGACCATACCGGATCAATTTATCCACAATGAGCTCTGCCTCAGACAATGTTTTGGCCGGCAGCCGCCCTATGCCAATGTCAACAGTATGATCACCCGAAGCAGATTCCTGCCATAAACCCTCATTATCCTTCATGAAACCAAAATAGTCATCCGAGGAATATGTGTAAACAGGGTTTAACGACTCCCTGCTTTCATAAACCGGCACCCAAAGTCCCTGTTGTGACGCTGATTGGTTTTTTAAAAGATTTTTGTAATCAAAAGTTGCATCGCCGAACAAAAGGAGATATTTCAACTTCCCGGGTTCCTGATCATTAAGGTATTTCGCAAAGTCCCTGATCGCTGTCAAATCAGGTTTTCCACCACCGAATTCATTGTAAATTTCCTCCGTTGAGACCACCAGCGTTTCCAGTTTGTCATTGCTTTCCCGGAATGCAGCCAATCTTTCCGCCGCCTGCCTGAAAGCAGGAGGTGTTATGATCAAAAAATCCGGCGTAGCATTGCCAATAATGTTTTGCGGATCAATTCTTTTTGCCAAAACCGGCTCAATCGCCTGGCTTGAAGTAAATCCTATATATTGCCGGCCAGTTTTCCCGCCTCTTGTTGTAAATGATGAAGTGTTATTCTGGATATTCTGATTGACGACAGAAGGAACCTGGGCATTACTCACATTCCAAAGCTGCCATTCGGAATTCGCATTACCGAATTCATAGGTAACCGTGTCGGAAGGTTCTGGCAAAAATCTGTAAACCTGCTGATTGTCGTACCGGCTCAATTTTCGCTTCACTTGCAAAGCCACATAATTTAAATATCCCTGTGCAGAATTCTGTCCGTTTCGATCGCAGGTAACGGCAATGGTTAGCGCATCGGCTGGTGAATTTTCGGCTTTTAAGGTAAATGTTGCATCGGATCGCAATGCTTTGATGTCGTAAGTTCCTGTGCTAACGGTTCCGATAGGCGACTCCCCTACTTGCCTTCCGTTCAACTGCCATAGGAATTTGGTGGCGATCTGGGCGGCGCCTATTGCGGACGTGCGAAGCTTTATTTCTGAGGCCGGAACAATGCCGGGAATGTTTGCTGTGAGCGTAAGGGCAGCATTATTCAAATATTCGCCCCACCATTCCCTGCCTGATTTCAGCAAATTATATTGCTCTGTTTCATGAAACCAATAATCATCAAACTGATTTACAATTTTCCCATTTGCAGAAGCTATTGTTACCAATGGCTTCACCCTTAATCCATTTTGCTTTCCGTAAGTCAGGAAATAATAACTGGAATCTGTGTATGTGTTGATCTGATGTTTTAACGCTGCGTTCACGGAATCGTAGGAAACTTCATGCGGGCTTTCTGCATAAAAATAAACAGCGTCATTGCCATCAAATTTACCATCGTCCTCACCCGAAACCCAGATCGAATTTTCCTGCAATGCATTGGATTTCAATGCATTGTTGGCCTGCGGCAGCATACCCGCTCGCTGGGTGTAAATCTGAACCTGTCTGGGATCGATCTCGGAAGCACTAACCCCCAGCTTTTTGAAAAAGGAAGGATTTATGCGATGAACGCCCGTCTCAGTAACAGCCAGTTTGAACCAGTTGCCACTGGAAAGAACTGATTTTTCCTGCGCCTGGGAAGAAAATGAAATGAGTATTCCCAAACAGCAGAGCACTGAATGGATTAAGCGATTACGCACATTAACATGCTTCAACCAATGCATGGGCTGGAATGGTGTAAAGACGCTGGGAAGCTTTGTCCGTGCAAAGCACACGTGTCCTCCTGAGCGACCCACGGACGAATAACCTGTTCTGAAACACGAAGTTACTTCCTTCATGAAGCTGAAACAATGCTATCCTTGATGCGTTCAGCTCCTGACTGTCGTATTTCCGGATCGTATTGTACAGAATCTGGTCGCCGCCGGTTGACGCCTTTGGGTTCTTAGCATAACGTATTAATGCTTCCAGAATATCTGCCGGAAAATGATTTTCGTTGAGAACGGGTTGTAATAATTTGCTAAACTCCCGCTTCCATTCAATTCCATGCGGCGCAACACGCTTCCGAAGCCTCACTTTGTAATTCAAATGCACCACGCAATGCGCAACTTCATGTAAATAGGTGATCAGAAAATTGTATGGATTCAGATTAACATTTACCGTTATTCTGGGAGTGCAGCGGGGACGGACGGTAAAGTCGCCCAGTCTGGTGCGTCGCGGACGCGAAAGGAAGAAATCAAACTTGTATTCTTGGTGTAACTCCTCGCAATATGCGATTGCCGCCTGTGGAACATGGAGGCCGAAGGATATGTTTTTCATTCCTTAAATAAAAAAAGAAAAGCGCTATTTTCATAGCGCTTTTCACGAATTTCGACTTGTACGTCTAATTACTTAACTGAATCAGCAGCAGCTGTATCAGTAGCCATTGTATCAACCATTGCAGTATCAACAGCAGGAGTTTCAACAGTTACAGCAGTAGTATCAGCAGATTCGTCAGCTGGTTTGCTAGTACAAGCAGCGAAAGTTACCATCCCGGCAACGAACGCAAGTGCAAATATTTTTTTCATTTCTTGGGTGTAATTAAGGTTCGATACAAATGTAGCAGGATTAAATCGAATGTTCCTAACGTTTGCTATTGTATTTTTCCAAGAACTTAAAATTTCCTTAGAAAACACCCAAATCCCTTTATTTTGTACAATAAAATCTCCTATTGTTCTCTTAAACGCTTTCTGTTTTTCTATTGAAAGCCTTTACGCACGCCGCGACTTCGGGAAGCAGATCCGGGTTGTGTTCTATTCCGTTACCCACCACAATTACGTCCGCTCCTGCACCAAGCGCTGCATCGGCTTTCTCGTATGAATCGATTCCGCCACCTACGATAATAGGCGTGTCCACGGTTTCGCGCACCGCCCTGATGGTTTCGGATGTAACAGGAAATTGTGCGCCGCTTCCGGCATCCAGGAACATAAGTTTAAGCCCCAGAAATTCACCTGCTAGCGCAGTGCATGCGACGATGCCGGGCTTGTCCCTTGGTAATGGTGTCGTATTACTGATGTAGGAAACTGTGGTCAGCTTTCCGCTTTCAATGAGCAGATAACCTGTTGGCAAAACTTCAATTCCGCTTCTCTTCAATAATGGTGCGGCAATAACGTGCTGACCGATCAGAAGTTCCGGATTTCGGCCTGAAATGAGGGAGAGAAAAAGGACCGCGTCTGCGGAAGGGTCAATGTGAAGGCTGCTTCCGGGAAAAAGGATAGCAGGAATGTTGGTGTGCTCGTGTATAGCGGCAATCAGTTGGTCAATAGCGTAATTGGTAATGAGGCTACCTCCTACGAAAAAAAAGTCAACGCCATGCTCAACCGCAAATTCCAGGAATTTCGGAAATGTTGAAAAATTAATTTTGTCAGGATCCAAGAGAACAGCAAACGATTTCCTTTTCTCTATTTTTCTTGCTGAAAGGAGGTCTGCGATTTTATGATTCGCTGTTTTCATTCGATTTTTCTATCATCTGCAATTAAATGTTTTAGCTTCTGGCGCGCCCACCCCACAGCCAACGTCCAGGCTAAACTTTGAACGGCTGCTCCAACCGCAAATTTGCTCTTCTGTTTCGCTTCACCAGCCTTGAACGCCTGAGCTCGCTCAAATGCCTCAGCCTCTTCCTCTGCCGCCCTTATATCCTTTTTGTTTTTTGGTAAAATCGCATTCATTACAACATATGTGGTTGCTACCACGCCGCCGATGATCAATGCTTTTTTTCCATATTCCGTTGCATCCGTTTTCAGACCGCTCCATTGCAATTCAAGCTTGTCTTTATATAGATCCGCATCAAGCAATAAGTCTTGCTTATCCTTATCCGTATCGGATGAGAATGGTTTGGTGATCTTAACGGAAGAATCAATTGAAGCACTCATTTCATTTTTTTAGTTTAATGATGACCTGAGAAATTTTCAAAAGGAACCCAAAAATAGCAATTTGAGTGAATTTTTCCCCAAAATACTATTTCAAAAGTGTTAATCCTCTTTTATTTTGACAAAACGAACGATAATTCCACGGATAAACTGGATGAGCTTTTCTCTGAACACAATCCAGATTACCAGTTTTAAAATGAATACGCCTAATAGAATCAGGTAGCCCAGATAATCGCTGTCAAGCCATTTGTTCAGGAAAGTCCCGAGTAGAATTACGATCAATATAAGCACTGTAAGCGCGATACAAAGCAGAATGGCGCCGTAAAGCCCCATTACAACCGCACGTTCGATCTTGTCCCGCGTTTCAATTTTAAAAAGGTCGATACGGGTCTCGAAGTACTTAAAAAGCGTGTCCTTAATTTCCTCTAGTTGACTAAGCATAAGCAGTAGTTTTCATTCATGTGTATCAATTTAAGGCTCTTACGGAGCTGGACTTGTCACTAATCCAAAAACATACCAAGAATACCCGAAATGATAGAAACGACAAAACCGAAAAGCAATGCGGGGATGAACCCGTCGATGGAAAATCCGGAAACGAGATAGGTAGCGATGTAAATGATAAAGACGTTCACAACAAAATAGAATAGCCCAAGTGTCATGATCGTGATCGGCAGCGCAAGGATCTGCAGCACCGGTTTCAGAAAGGTGTTGAGAATTCCCAGCACGATGGCCACAATAATGGCCGTGGTTGTGCTCGCAACAACAACTCCCGGAATTAAATTAGCAGCAAGCAAAATTGCTAACGTACTGATTAGCAGGCGTATTATTAATCTCATAAGCAGTTAATTTTTATTGATGACGGCTGCGAAGTACGCCAATTACCTCATCTAAGTCAATGTTTTTTTGCTCCAAAAGGACCAGAAGGTGAAAAAGCAAATCAGACACTTCATTTTTGAAAAGATCAGCATCATCATCTTTGGATTCTATCACAACTTCCACCGCCTCTTCTCCGACCTTCTGCGCAATTTTATTGATTCCCTTACGGAACAGGCTGCTGGTGTAGGACTCGTCCAGGGGGTTTAATTTTCTTTCCCGGATCACTTCCTTTTGCAGGTAGTTGAGAAAAGATGCTTCCCCGATTCGGGTATCCTGACTATTTTTTTCCCCAAAGCATGTATCCGCTCCGGTATGGCAGGTCGGGCCAGCCGGAGTTGCTTTTATGAGGATCGTATCCCCATCACAATCAGCGGCTATCTCGTTCACAAAAAGGAAGTTGCCGGAAGTTTCGCCCTTTGTCCAGAGCCTTTGTTTGCTGCGGCTGAAAAACGTCACGGTCCCGAGTTCCTTCGTTTTTTCCAGCGCTTCCTGGCTCATATAGCCGAGCATCAGCACTTTGCCGGTGTTGATATCCTGAATAATAGCCGGTATAAGCCCGTCCGGTGATTTATTGAAATCAATTGTTGAAAAAGTATCGCTCATTGTAGTTTAGTCATTTGGACAAAGTTGCATTCTTTCCGGCTATTTTAAAGAATGTTGCCGGGAATAGTTAACAAACCTCCCGCCTCAGCGCGTCATGCGCATAGGAAGGTTTTTGTCGTGAAGATATTTTTTCAGATCCGGAATGTCAATTTCCCGGAAGTGGAAAATGCTCGCTGCAAGGCCCGCATCAGCTTTTCCGGTGGTAAACACATCATAAAAATGCTCCATATTCCCAGCTCCGCCCGAAGCGATCACCGGAATGTTTGCGTTACCACTTATGGTTGCCGTAAGTTCCAGCGCAAAACCGGCCTTCGTTCCATCGGTGTCCATCGAGGTTAGTAAAATTTCGCCTGCACCACGGTCTTCCACCTCTTTCGCCCAGGGAATTGTCCTGAGCTCGGTTGGTTTGCGTCCGCCATGCGTATGCAGAATGTGCTCGCGGCCATTTTCGGTTTCGATGTAACGCGTGTCAATGGCCACAACAATGCACTGACTTCCAAATTCGAGTGACAGTTCATTGATCAGATCCGGATTTTTCACCGCAGCCGAGTTGATGGAAACCTTATCCGCCCCGGCATGCAGCAGCGCAGAAACATCGGCTATTGAGGAAATCCCGCCGCCTACCGTAAATGGAATGTTAATGGTATGCGCCACTTTTCTGACCAGGTCAATAAATGTAGAACGACCGTCAACGGTGGCTGTAATATCCAGATACACAAGCTCATCCGCGCCATGTGCTGCGTACAATGCGCCCAATTCGACCGCATCGCCCGCATCGCGCAGATTTACAAAATTGACTCCTTTAACAGTCCGCCCGTCCTTCACGTCAAGGCATGGAATGATTCGTTTTGTTAGCATATTTTAATTCAAAAAACGCTGTAATTCGCTCAGTTTGATCCGGTTTTCATAAATCGCTTTCCCGATGATCACGCCGTAAATGTTCATTTCAGCCAGCTTTTCCACATCTTCCAAACCGCTGATTCCACCGCTGGCAATGATTTTCAGGTCAGGGCATTTGTCCTGCAAATTTTTATATAGGTCAAACGATGGGCCTTGCAGCAAACCATCCTTCGCCACATCCGTGCTGATGGTGTATTTTACACCCTTATCAACATAATTTTCTACAAAATCATAAACCCAGATCTCCGTCCCCTCTTCCCAGCCGCTTACTGCCACTTTTTCTTTCTTCGCATCGGCTCCGAGAATGATCTTTTCTCCCCCATAAACGGAAATCCAGTTCAGAAACAGCTCCGGATTCTTTACGGCAATGCTTCCGCCGGTAACTTGTTTGGCGCCACTTTCAAAAACCGCTTTCAGATCATCATCGGACTGAACGCCTCCGCCAAAATCAACGTGCAGCGTAGTTTTAGAAGCAATTTTCTCCAAAACCTTCCAGTTCACCACTTTCTTCGCTTTCGCCCCATCCAGATCCACCAGGTGTAACCGTTTCAATCCGGCATCCTGAAACTGCATCGCTACTTCGAGCGGGTTTTCATTGTAAATGGTTTTTTGCCCGTAATCACCCTGGGTAAGGCGCACGCACTTTCCCTCGATTAGGTCAATGGCTGGTATTATTTCAATCATTTCAAAGGGTTTAAACAATGTCTAAAAAGTTTTTCAGGATCTGCTGTCCGGCGTCACCGCTGATTTCGCAATGAAACTGGGCTGCATAAAAATTATCCTTATGCAATATTGCGCTGAACGGCAGCACATATTCGCAGCTTGCCACAGTGTACTCGCAAACCGGCGCGGCGTAACTATGCACGAAGTAAACATAAGCATTATCCGGCAAACCGGTGGTTAGCGCCGTCTGATAGCCGGTAATGTTATTCCAGCCCATATGCGGCACTTTTAGGCCGGGCGTTGCAGGAAAACGTTTCACGTCCACATCAAAAATCCCCATGCATTCGGTGTTATTTTCCTCCGAAAACCGGCACATCAGCTGCATACCAATGCATGTGCCTAAGAAAGGTTGTTTTAATGTTGGGATGACTTTGTCGAGCCCCACTTTGCGAAGGTAATTCATCGTCGTGCTGGCCTCTCCTACGCCCGGAAAAATGACTTTGTCCGCCGAACGGATTTCTTCCTCGTCGTCCGTGTACAGGTAACTTGCGCCAATGCGGTCGAGGGCGTACATGACCGACTGTACATTGCCTGCGTTGTATTTTATAATGACTGTTTTCATCCAATGTGGTTTGAGACAAAACAAAAAAAGCCCGATTTTAAAAATCGGGCTTCTGGGATACTATGTATTCAACCTTATTACAACACTACTTGCAAAAACACATCACCCAAGACGTCCGAAAGCCAGATGGCCTTGATGAAAATGATGATTTGTTTCAGCTTTAAACATGCACAAATGTAAGTATTATTTGCAAGAAGTAGAAAGCATGCGAACAAATATTACATTAAAATTTGCTTAGAAAATTCTTGTACATTGCGATTACAAAACGGCTTTGTATGATCATGAGAATTTTCATTTCACAACTATTTTTCTTCTTAATTACCTTGACCACCGTTACATCCCAGGCACAGTCTGACGAGCTGCCCAACCGGCTTTATAAAGTTCACGACACTTACCGCGAGACCACATTAACGCAGCGCCGCTTCAAACAAAAAGACATTCTTCCGCTCATTGCCAAACGCCAGGGCAACCCGCTTTACAAGATCGAAACCGTAGGCGAATCCTTTGAAGGCAGGACATTACAGATGATCAAAGTCGGAACGGGCAAGAAAAAAGTGCTCCTGTGGACCCAAATGCATGGCGATGAGCCTACTGCAACCATGGCGAGCTTTGATATATTCAATTTCCTGGAAGGAAAGAATGACGGCTTCGACGATTTTCGCAAAGAGCTGCTCGAAAACACAACATTATATTTCGTCCCAATGCTCAACCCTGACGGTGCCGAACGTTACCAGCGCCGAACCATGCAGGGCATTGATATGAATCGGGATGCGGCTTCCCGCCAGACACCCGAAGCGGTTGTGCTGAAAGGTTTGGTGGACAAATTAAAACCCGATTACGGCTTTAACCTCCACGACCAGAGTCCCCGCTATTCCGCTGGCAGAAGTGCCAAAGTGGCAACGATTTCTTTCCTGGCGACTTCCTATGATTACGAGCTGAATATCAACCCTGTGCGCGAGCGTTCCATGCAGCTGATCGTGGGCATGAATAAGGTTTTGCAAAAATACATTCCGGGTCAGGTGGCGCGCTATGCCGATGATCATGAGCCGCGCGGATTTGGTGATAATGTGCAGAAATGGGGCACAACATTGGTCCTGATCGAATCGGGTGGTTATGTAGGCGATCCTGAAAAACAATACATCAGGAAGCTCAATTTCATGGCAATCCTTTCTGCGCTGGACAAAATTGCTGACAATTCCCTAACCAAAGAAAAACGCGACGATTATTACAAAATCCCTGAAAACGGCAGGTGGGTTTATGATCTCGTGGTGCGCAATGCAACAGTTAAGCAATCCGGAAAGTCGTTTCTGGCCGACCTGGGCATTAACCGCAACGAAGTAAGCTATTCCAATGCAACCAAGTTTTTTTATTACAGCAAAATAGAAGACTTCGGCGACCTGCACCCGCAATTCGGCAGTGAAGAAATTGACGCGAAGGGACTAACCATTGAAAAAGGAAAGGTTTACCCCACAACATATAAGAATGTAAGCGAAGTCAGCAAACTCAATGCATTAAGCCTGCTCAAACAAGGTTACACCTACGTGCGCCTTGCATCCGACAGCAACACCCGCGCCCTCGGTCTTTACTTTACAACAACGCCATTGCATGTGCTCAGAAGCGGACAAGCCGCCCCCTCCGGCACGCCGGGACTAGGAAATACAGCCACATTTATCCTCAAAAAAGGCGCTGTGGTGAAGTATGCAGTCATTAACGGATTCGTTTACGACCTGGATAACTTTGAAGCGGGTAAAGGAAACGGGATTATAGAGTAAGTGCTTGATTTTAAACAAAAAACCACATTCCGAAATAACTGAGCCATAACATGGGGGTAACATTGAGGTAATATTGGGAGTCTACTTTTGTGTCAGAAAATAATTCTGACACAAGACATGAACTTAAAAATTACCTCTCTCTTATTTTTCCTCTTCACTACCACACTGGTATATGCCCAAACGGGTTCGATTAAGGGAAACATTGTTGATTACAAAACCAAAGAAGCTGTCATCGGGGCCAGCATTGTTTTAAAAGGCTCCACTCCACCAATCGGTACAGCAACAGATGTTGAAGGAAACTTCGACATTCAAAATATTCCCACAGGAAAACAAACGGTTATCGTAAGCTACGTTTCTTACAAGCCGAAAGAAATTGCGGTTGAAGTTTATCCAAACCAGGCTGTCCTCATTAATACAACCATTGAGGAAGATGTAGCAAACCTGGAAGAAGTGAAAATCGTAGGACAACGTCAATCCTTCACCGACGTTTCCGTTATCACCGAAATCAAGCAGGCTGAGCAAATCGCCGTGGGTATTTCTGCCCAGCAAATCCAGAAATCGCAGGACCGCGATGCTTCGCAAGTTGTTCGCCGCGTCCCGGGCGTTTCTATCCAGGATGACCGTTTTGTGATTATCCGCGGTTTGAACGAGCGCTATAACACGGTAATGTTGAACGATGCAATCACGCCATCAACAGAGGTTGACGTTAAGTCCTTCTCATTTGACTTGATCCCCAGCACGGCCATTGACCGGATGATGATCTACAAATCCGGCGCGCCTGAGCTTCCAGGTGAATTTGCAGGTGGGATTATCAAGATTTATACAAAAACAATCCCTGACGACAACGGATTTACATTCAGCCTGACGGGCGGTTACCGCGGAAACACCACATTTAAGAATGTTCTTGACTACGCAGGTTCCTCAATGGACTGGACGGGTTTTGGTGCCCCGGACAGAGCGCTGCCCAATGGCTTCCCATCTACAAAAAGATTGCAAAGCGAAAGTTCTCCATCTGATGCATCATTAAATGCATTTCGTAACCTCCCTGAATTTTATGATTTGAAATCAAAATCGGTGACGCCTGATTTACGCGCTTCACTGGGTTACAACTATAAGTTTGAATTAGGAAATATGAAGTTGACAACATTCAATAATGTCAATTATTCATCTACAAATCAATTTTTGCCAACAACACAATTCCGTTACCTGAGCTTTGACAAGGTAAAGCAGAAATCAGACATTCAAAGCTCCTACCAGGATGAGTTGTATCAAAACAATGTCCGCCTGGGTGTGATGTCCAACTGGGCTTTGATCATCAATCCGAATCACAAAATCGAATTCAGAAACCTGTTCAACCAGCTTTCTAACAAAGAGACCAACTTCCGCCAGGGATACAATACGGACAATGATGTAGAAGTTCAAAACTACGCATTCCGTTACGAGTCGAAAAGCATTTACTCAGGTCAGCTAGGCGGGACACACGAGCTGGGCGCACATACAACATTGAAATGGCTGGGTGCATTGGGAACAACATTCCGCAGCGAACCGGATTACCGCCGCTTTATTTCAACCCGCTCCATGGGGACCACTGGCCCTTTCCAGGTGGAACTTGTTCCGGGAAGCAACGCCAGCTTGACAAGAGGTGCGCGGTTTTATTCCAAACTAACCGAATATACCAGCTCATTCCGCGCCGATCTTGAACACCGCATCGAACGCAGCGGCTACGAAGACGACGAAAGCATGCAGATCAAATTGCGTGCAGGTGCTTATGGCGAGCTTAAAGACAGGGCTTTCAAAGCAAGATGGTTTAACCTGACCAACTCCGGCAATGCTTCTCAGGAATTGCTAGGCCAGGCGCCAGCGCAGCTTTTTGATTCACAGAACATTGCTGCTGACAAACTTTATTATGCTGAAAGAACAAACACAGATGATAAGTATACTGCGCAAAACACATTAATGGCAGGTTATCTGGGTTCTTATATTCCTTTTACCAAAAAATTCAATGTTTCGGTTGGTCTGCGTGTTGAAAACAACATTCAGAAACTACAAAGCAGGCAGCGCGGAAGCGGCGAACGTATCCGTGTAAACAACCCGATCTTCCGTTTCCTTCCGTCAGCGAACTTAGCTTACAACTTTACCGAAAAATCGCTGGTACGACTAGCCTACTCGGTTTCTGTAAACCGTCCTGAATTCCGCGAGCTGGCGCCATTCACTTACTATGACTTCAACTTCGACGTTTCCCGCGTGGGTAACCCCAACCTGAAAACGCCTTCGATCCAGAACGTTGACCTTCGTTACGAGTTTTATCCGAAGGATGGTGAAATGATCTCGGTTGCGGCATTCTACAAACATTTTATTAACCCGATCGAAACGCGTATCCGCTACGCAGGTTCAGGTGTGTCATTCTACGTGGACAATGCTAAATCTGCCTACACAGCCGGCGCTGAGATCGAGCTCCGCAAATCACTTAAAAACCTTACTGTATCTCCATTCGTGGATAACCTGAGCGTAATGCTGAATGCTTCTGTCATCCATAGTAATGTATTAACGGGCTTTGCCGGACAGGAAAACGACCGCCAGTTGCAGGGACAATCTCCTTACCTGATCAATGCAGGGCTTTACTACAACGACGTAAACCGCGGATGGCAGGTGAATGCACTTTACAATGTCGTGGGTCGCAGGATCTTCCTGGTAGGCGATAAGGATTTGCAGCCAACAGTTTACGAGATGCCCCGGAATATCATTGACCTGAATATTGTGAAAGCATTAGGAGAACATCTTGAAATTAAACTGGGAATCCAGGACTTGCTTAACCAGCGATTCCGCCTGATCCAGGATAGCAACCAAGACCAGAACATTACAAATGTGGATGAGACATACCAAAGCTTCAAAAGAGGAAGCTACTCTACCCTTGGCGTTACTTACAAATTTTAATTAAGTCCAGAACCTGCTCTTTTATCACAAAAACTTTAAACAGAAAAACAAACAATTGAATTATGAAAAACACAGGTAAACTTTTAAGCTTGCTGATGTTGGGGCTTACCATTTTCGGATCTATCTCTTGCACAAATGACGACGATGATGACGATGATGATATCATTGTAACACCGGTGGGTGAAATAAAAACCGTTACAGGCAAAATCACTGCCAATACTACATGGTCTGCTTCGAACCAATACTTGCTTTCAGGATTTGTATATGTTGAATCTGGCGCGATATTGACTATTGAGCCGGGAACGATCATCAAAGGTGATGGAAACCAGAAAGGCTCTCTGATCATTAAGCCAGGTGGAAAGATTGTTGCCGTAGGAACTGCTGATAAGCCTATCATTTTTACATCAAGCAAGCCAGCAGGCCAACGTAAACCGGGTGACTGGGGAGGTTTGATCTTACTTGGAAAAGCTCCGGTTAACAAGCCAGATGCAGTAATCGAAGGTGAAAACCAATCGACATTCGGCGGAACTGACGCAGCTGACAACTCAGGACAACTGAAATATGTTCGTATCGAGTTTGCTGGTATTGCTTACGAAACTGACAAAGAAATCAACGGACTTACGTTCGGTGGCGTTGGTTCAGGAACTGAGATTGATTACGTACAAGTGTCTTATTCGGGTGACGATTCATACGAATGGTTTGGCGGAGCAGTAAATGCAAAACACTTGATCGCTTACCGTGGTCTGGATGATGATTTTGATACGGACAATGGTTTTTCAGGAAACGTACAATACGGTTTTATCCTGCGTGACCCGGCAGTAGCTGACCTTGCAGGTGATTCAAATGGTTTCGAGTCGGATAATGACAATGCCGGATCAGAAAAAACCCCACAGACTTCTGCGAAATTTGCTAACGTAACAATCGCTATGGCAGAAGGAACACCTAATGCCAAATTCGCCTCAGCGATACGCATCAGAAAAAATTCGGCTATCTCGGTTTACAATACTTTGGTGACGGGCGCTTGGCCACGTTCAGCTGTAAGAATTGAAGGCGCACCATCTGTTGATAACTTCACAACTGGCAAAATTAAAATGGACGGCAATGCAGTGGCAATCACTGGAACGCCTGCACAAGGTGTTATTGAAGGAATTACAGAAGCACTTTTCGCTCCTGCTGCAAGCAAAAATAAAGTGGGCGCGGTTGCTGATCTGAAATTGGCTACTGGCTATAACTCAATCACTGCGAAACCAGGTCTTCTTCCACAAACAGGTTCTGCTCTGTTGACTGGCGGCGCGACATTGCCAGCAGGATTTGAAGCAAACACAGTTGTAGGTGCATTCGGTACAACCGACTGGACAGACAAATGGGCGAACTGGGATCCACAGAATGCCAACTACGAAATTCAGAAATAATTAATAGTCTTATATAATTGGTGTCAGAATTTCGAAAGGCCGGGGGCAGATGCTCCCGGCCTTTTTTTTGTGACACGAATAGAATATATTCGAATTCTTTTTTTGTCTTGACAAGTATCTATGTCCGAATTCCAGGCTTACCTACAATTAGGTTTTAACCACATTACCGATTCCCTTGGCTACGACCATATCCTTTTTATCATGGCGCTTTGCACGGTTTACACGCTTATCGACTGGAAAAAAGTAATCGTCCTCGTCACCGCTTTTACGATCGGACATTCTATTACGCTTGCGCTTTCCACATTGGGATTTGTGAATGTGAACCCGGATTGGATTGAGCTGCTGATCCCGGTGACCATTGTCATTACCGCTGTTTTAAACTTCTTTTATAAAGTCCCGAAAGGCTCTTTCAACCAAAATGAAAATTCGTCCAGGGTCCGTTATCCGCTCGCATTGTTTTTCGGTCTGATCCACGGCTTAGGGTTTTCCAATTATCTGAGGACATTATTAGGTAAAGAAGCAGACATTGTGAATCCATTGCTGGGCTTCAATATCGGGCTGGAACTTGGGCAGCTGATCATTGTATTCATTATTCTTTCAATTGCTTTTGTAATGATTGAACTGCTTCGCGTTCAGCGCCTTAGCTGGATCCATATTTTATCCGGCATTATCGTCGGCATGTCGCTTTCACTGATCATTAACAACGAATTTCTCCAAAGTCTTCTGGCCTGATTATACATTGCATTATTCCCAACAACCTGCTAATTATGAAAAAAGCACTTCTATCGTTACTAATCCTGCTGATCGCGCTGCCATCCATGGCTCAGCAGCTTCCTGTCAACCCCAATTACAAAGCCAATGACCGCTTTGAACAACTGGGAACAACATTACCAACGCCAAACTCCACCCGTGCCGCATCCGGTGCGCCGGGACGTGAATACTGGCAGCAGCGTGCTGATTACGACATTAAAGTGGAACTCGATGATGACAACCGTCAGATTATTGGCTCCGAAACCATCACCTTTTTTAACAATTCCCCGGATGACCTGAAATACATCTGGCTGCAACTGGACCAGAACCTTTTCAAAAAAGACGGCATAGGCGCCACTTCCAGGACTGGCGCGGTCAACGAAAAAGGCATGAGCCCCGCGCAGCTGGCCGCATTGAACAACGGCAGAGGCTCATCGCTGGACCCAAAAACAGAATATGGTTATAAAATTGGCGCGGTGAAGGACAAAGCTGGAAAAGCATTGCCTTACACGATCAACGGCACGATGATGCGCATTGATTTGCCCGCAACAATGAAGCCAGGAACAAGCTTCGTTTTTGGCGTGAACTGGACTTATAACATTACTGAATACTACGGCCGGAGCGGATATGAGTTTTTTCCAAAAGACGGCAATGCCAATTATTTCATCGCGCACTGGTTCCCGCGCCTTGCGCCTTATGACGACATTAACGGCTGGAACCACAAGCAATTTCTGGGGCAAGGCGAGTTTGCATTGATCTTTGGTAATTATAAAGTAGCCATCACCGCTCCCGCCGACCACGTGGTGGCAGCCAGCGGCGAATGCCAGAACTACGCACAAGTGCTTACCGCAACGCAAAAGCAGCGTTTGAAACAAGCTGAAACTTCCAAAACACCTGTTCTGATCGTTACGCAAGCAGAAGCTGAGAAAGCTGAGAAGCGGGAAAATAAAAATCCGGGTAAGAAAACATGGATTTACAAAGCGGATAATGTGCGTGATTTTGCGTTTGCAAGCAGCCGGAAATTCATTTGGGATGCCATGCAAAGTGATGTTTACAAAAGCGGCCGCAAGATCTGGTGCATGTCTATTTATCCAAAAGAAGGAAATCCGCTTTGGGAGCAATATTCAACCCGTGCCGTTGCCCATACATTGAAATCTTACGGCGCACGCACATTTGAGTATCCTTATCCGGTTGCAATCTCTTGCCATTCAGTGGCCGGCGGAGGAATGGAATATCCGATGATCAGCTTCAATGGCGGACGTCCGGAAGAAGACGGGACATACAGCGAAGCTGTAAAATATGGCATGATCGGCGTGATTATCCATGAAGTAGGGCACAATTTCTTTCCTATGATCGTCAATTCCGATGAACGGCAATGGGCTTGGATGGACGAAGGTTTGAACACATTCTGTCAATATCTGGCCGAAAAAGAGTGGGATTACAACTTCCCTACCCGCCGCGGCGAGCCTAACCAGATCACGGATTATATGTCATCTGACAAATCGGTGCTAACGCCGATTATGGCTTCCGCAGAAAACGTGATAGGCCTGGGACCAAATGCTTATGCAAAACCTGCCACCGCATTGAACATCCTCCGTGAAACCGTTATGGGGCGCGAGCTGTTCGACCATGCATTCAAAGAATATGCAACGCGCTGGATGTTCAAAAGCCCATCCCCGGCCGACTTTTTCCGCACCATGGAAGATGCGTCAGGCGTGGATCTGGACTGGTTCTGGAAAGGTTGGTTTTATGGAACCGAGCCTGTGGATCAGGATCTTTTGAGCGTGGACTGGTTCAGCATTGATACGCAGAATCCGGAGATTGAAAAGGAAATCGCGCGTAAAGAAGCAGCCCGCAAGCAGCAGACAATGAGCAAAATGCAGGATGCGAAGACCAAGGGCGAAACCGTGGTTGCACAGGATTCCACCATGGCCGACTTCTACAACCGCTACGATCCATTCAAAGTTACCGAAGCCGACAAGCAGAAATACGACCAATATCTGGCTTCACTTTCGGAAAATGAAAAATCACTGATCCAGGAAAACAGCAATTTTTACACGCTTTCCATTAAAAACAAAGGAGGGTTACCCATGCCGGTGATAGTGAAAATGGGCTTCGAAGACGGGACCGATTCTGTGGCTGTATTCCCCGCAGAAATCTGGCGCTTCAATGACGCACAGGTTAACAAGGTGATTTCGACCAAAAAGAAAGTCGTGCAATGGACATTGGATCCATACCAGCAAATCGCAGACATTGACACGGAAAACAACGCCTTCCCGCGCGTAGCTGCGCCAACAAGATTCCAGATCTTCAAGCAGCAGCAACTAAAAAAGACCCCAAACCCCATGCAAATGCAAGGAGCCGGCGCAGGGAAAATTACCACCGATCCGAAGAATTAAAGCTTTTTTAATAAAAAACGAAACCTCCCCGAGCCTTGTTTCGGGGAGGTTTTTTTATGTAATTTCAAAATGGAAGTTATGTAATTTCAAAATTCATCGATTAAGTATTTACAAATCAATAAGTTAATGAACATCGTAATTTTAGACGGCTACACCTTGAATCCGGGTGACCTGGATTGGGCGCCGATCCATAAACTGGGGCATGCCGAAATTTATGAGCGCTCAAATGCGGAGGAAATTGTGGAACGGGCGAAGGATGCGGAAGTGCTTTTGGTAAACAAAGTGGTGCTAACCGAGGCGATTTTAGATCAGTTGCCGAAGTTGCAATACATTGGTGTGATGGCGACCGGGTTTAATAACATTGATATAAATGCTGCCAGAAAACACAACATTACAGTTACTAATGTGAAGGCATATGGTCCTGCTTCTGTGGCGCAGCAGACATTTGCATTGCTGCTGGCGGTTGTTAACCATGCCGAGCTGCATAGCCAAAGCGTTTTTGCAGGGGAATGGGTTGCATCGCCGGATTTTTGTTATTGGAAAACACCATTAACCGAGCTCGCAGGGAAAACAATGGGGCTCATTGGGCTCGGAGACATTGGGTCACAAGTTGCGAAAATTGCGCTGGCATTCGGGATGAAAGTAGTTGCGTATAGAAAGCATCCAACGCCAACCGAGGGAGTCGAAATGGTTTCTCTGGAAGAAGTGTTTGAAAGTAGCGACGTGGTCAGCCTGCATTGTCCGTTAACCGATGAAACGAAAGAGCTCGTCAACAAAGAACGTCTCGCCCGTATGAAGCGAAACGCCATCATCCTCAACACCGGCCGCGGCCCGCTCATCCAGGAACACGACCTTGCCGAAGCATTAAAAATCGGCACCATCGCCGGAGCCGGACTGGACGTCCTATCCACAGAACCGCCAAAACCGGACAACCCCCTACTTTCCGCACCCAACTGCATCATCACCCCCCACGTAGCCTGGGCCACATTCGAAGCCAGAAAACGCCTGCTCCAAATGGTCGCCGACAACCTGGAAAGTTTCATGCACGGGGAAGCGTTGAATGTTGTGTCGTAAGATTACTTCCTCGTCTTCTTCCCCTTACCCCAGTTCTTTTTCATCTTGGTATAAGACTTTTTACTGACGGTTTTTTTGCTTTTTGGGCGGGAGGTGCCTTTTTTCTTGCGGGCGTTGATGTTGTTGACGAGGGAGTTTTTAACGCCTAATTTGTTCTTTTTCTTGCCGCTGGTCTTTGCTTTCGTCGCTGCTTTTTTCTTCGCTTTCTTAGCCATAACTGATGCCGTGTTAAGTGGTTTTCGCCAGGACCTTAAATATCCGTGCCCGTTGACAACAAAACAAAAAAGCCCCGGACCTTTGCGGATCCGGGGCTTAGCCTTAATGGTTATATTGCTCTATAATCCTTATGCTGCCAGATATTCGCCCGCCAGCATTTCGTGGATTTCACGCATTCTTCTTCTGGCGATAGGCACTTTCCGTCCGCAGCTGAGCAAAAGCGTATCGGGCTCGATTTGCGCAGTAATGTACATCGGGTTAACAATGTACGATTTATGTATCCGGATAAAATCTACATTCAAAATTTCCACCACCACTTTCAACGTCTTGGAAACGAGATATTTTTTTCCCTGGCGTGTGTGAATGTACGTATAATTCCCCTCGCCTTCCAGATACGTGATCTCCCGCGCCGACACCCACAGGATCTTACCGTGCATGTGAACTGCGATGAGATTAGCATTGTCAATGTTTGCTGGATTGGCGGTCCAGGAGAATGGGTTCGTTAAAGTTGCTTTCATGGCTCAATAGATAAAAGTTGAATAAATTTTAGGTAACACCCTGGCTATTAGAATGACACAATATTCGCTCGGGATCGTTGCGGTAGGAAACAGATATTATCCGTACTGTCAGATTTGGTATCTGTAGTACACTTTTTGGCGGATGATCTGTATATAATCCCCCATTTCCCTAAATATTTATACGATTATCTGGGCAGGCAGTTTGGCAGAAGATCCGCGACAAGTTCTAGATGCCTTCTAGCACCATAAGTAACCATCCGATGATAAATTTTGCGCTATTGTTTCTCGTTTTACTGACAATTTCAGAACTTAGTAAGAAAAGTGGCTATGAAAATTCGTTTACTGAGGTTTATTTCTTTTGTCTTGCTGTTTTTTATGGACAGCTGCATTGAGCCGTTCTCTCCGCCAGAGGTCAATTCCGTTGAAAATCACCTGGTTGTGGATGGATTTCTGAATGTAGGAAATGACACAAGCAGGATAGAACTCAGGAGAACGCAAAATGTAAATCAAACGGCCGGCCCAACGATCGAATCCCAGGCAGCGGTCTCCGTTGAATCGGAATCGGGGGAAGTGAATGCATTTACTGAGGCACGTGCGGGCATGTATGAGCTTCCGCCGCGACAGTATAACACCGCCGACAAATATCGGATCCGCATCAAAACGCAGGATGGAAACGAATATTTGTCCGATTATGTGACAGTTAGCATTACGCCAGCCATCGACAGTGTAACCACCAAGTTTGACAGCTTCCAGGATGCAATGGTATTTTATGTCAATGCGCACGATGCACAGGGAAAGACGCAATTCTACCGCTGGAAATTTGAAGAAACCTGGGAATACCGCGCGGCTTACCAGACGGGTCTCGAAGTAATTGATAAAAAATACGTTTCCCGGACAAAAGACATCAACCAATGCTGGGGAAATATGCGATCGGGAAGCATTCTGCTGGGGACAACGGTAAAACTTTCCAGCGACATTATCAAAGACCTGCCACTGTTCAAAGTCCCTGTTTCAACCAATAAACTTTACATAAAATACAGCGTCCTTGTACGGCAATATGGCCTTTCCAGGCCGGCATTCGAATATTGGACGGCACTTTCCAAAACCACACAAGGCACAGGAAGTCTCTTTGATCCCCAGCCTTCGCAGGTGACCGGAAATATCAAGAACATTACCGACGGAAAAGAACTCGTGTTCGGCTATTTCAGCGCGTCAACCGAAGAAACGAAAAGGCTCACGATCACGCCAAAGCTCGGAAGATTCCCGAGCTGTATGATGCCTGATACATTTGATGTCGTATGCAACCCGCTCAGTAGCAGGCAATGCGGGCTTGAAACTACATCCCTGTTATTGTCTTTTGCCGGCTTGCGGGGAGAATTTGTCCTGGGATCGCCTGCAAGTTGTACTGACTGCCGGGAACAGGGCGGCACATTAGAAAAGCCAAAATTCTGGTGATCCGTAAGGCGACAACCGCAACGGCCTTGATCAGGCCGTTGCGGTTTTGAGATATAAACTGGTGATGGATCCTTCGGCGGTAAGGAGCTGCAACGGTGTGCCCTCGAAAACGACTTTCCCGCCTTTTGTTCCGCCATCCGGCCCCATATCAATGATCCAGTCCGCGTTTTTGATCACATCCAGGTTATGCTCGATGACGATCATTGTGTTCCCTGCGTCTACAAGCCGGTTCATAATGGAAAGCAAATGCGTAATATCGGACATATGCAGGCCCGTTGTAGGTTCGTCGAGGACATAAATGCTGCCTTTTTTATGCAACTCACTGGCCAGCTTGATGCGCTGACATTCCCCACCCGACAATGTACTGAGCGGCTGGCCAAGTGTGAGATAATCGAGGCCCACATCGCTCATAGCCTGTAATTTATTTAAAATGTCTTTTTGTGTAAAATAATCCAATGCCTGCAAAACGGTCATTTCCAGGATATCGGAAATAGACTTTCCATCCAGCTTATAAGCCAGCACTTCTTCCTTAAAACGCTTCCCTTCACAAATTTCACAAGGCGTTTTAATGCCGTCCATGAAGGCAAGATCAGTGTAAATCACGCCCAGTCCCTGGCAAGCGGGACAAGCACCCTGCGAATTAAAGCTGAATAATGACGCACTAACACCATTCTCCTTCGCAAAAGCCTTGCGCACATCATCCATCACACCCGTATATGTAGCCGGGTTCGACCGCGTGGAAGTGCCTACGGCCGACTGATCAATGACGATTGCTTTGGGGTGTTGTTTCAAAAACACATGGTTGATAAGTGAGCTTTTGCCGGAGCCAGCCACGCCTGTAACCACCGTCAGAACGCCGCTAGGAATGTCGACGCTTACATTATGCAGGTTGTTGATCTTTGCATCTTTCACAGAAAGCTTACCCGAAGCTTTGCGTGATTTTTCTTTAAGTGGCAATGATTGCTTGATATGGCGGCCTGTAAGTGTATCTGCCTTAACCAGCTCGGCATACGTTCCTTCGAAAACAATGTTTCCGCCTTTGCTTCCTGCGTGCGGCCCCACGTCCACAATATGGTCTGCAACTTTTATTACATCCGGATCATGTTCAACCACGATCACTGTATTCCCTTTATCACGCAACTTTCCGAGCAATTCGTTCAGCCTGTGCACATCCCGCGGATGCAGGCCAACGCTAGGTTCATCGAAAATATACATCACATCAATAAGACTGCTGCTCAGGTGCTTAACCATCTTCACGCGCTGTGATTCACCGCCCGACAGCGTGGTTGTTTCGCGATCCAGGCTCAGATATTCCAGACCAATGTCCGCCAAATGCTGCAACCTTTCCGATAATGTAGCCACCATGGATGTAGCCAGCGGATCATTGATTTTGCTGATCAGGGCAACCAGTTCGGAAACTTCCATGGCCGACATTTCTGCGATGTTCTTGCCGTCGATTTTGCAGCTTAACGCCGCCTGGCTCAGCCTTGCGCCTTTGCACGATGGGCATGGACCGAGCGCGATGAAGGGCGCCACCGCCTTTTGCGTGCGTTCGGATAAGGTCTTAACGTCCCTTCTGATATATGCTTTTTCGAATTTTTCAATAACGCCCAGGTAACTTGCATTCATGCTCCCGCCGCCGACTTGCAGCTTGAATTTCAAATCCTTACCATATAGCAGCAGCTCCATTTCTTCATCTGTAAAATCAGACAGCTTTTTATCATTATCAAAAAACCCGGAGCTGGCGTAGCTGCTTTTTTCCCAGGTCGCAAACACCGGAACCTGCACCGCGCCCTCATTCAGCGACTTGCTCATATCCAGGAACGAATCCGCCACAACGCCCATTTTCTTCCCTATCCCATTACATTCCAGGCACATTCCCTGCGGATCATTAAAGGAAAACGCATTGGAATTCCCGATATGCGGATGCCCGATCCTGGAAAACAAAAGCCTCAGAACGGGCGAAATGTCCGTAATCGTACCCAATGTTGAATGTGAGTTCCCACCCAGTCTGCGCTGGTCTACCACAATGGCCATGCTAAGATTTTCAATAGCGTCGGCGTGTGGCTGGGCGTATTTGGGGAGAAAATTCCGGATAAACATGCTGAAATTTTCATTCAGCTGGCGTTGCGCCTCCGTGGCGATCGTGTCAAACACAATGGACGATTTTCCCGAACCCGACACGCCGGTGAAGATGGTGATCTTACGCTTTGGAATGCGCAGTGATACATTTTTCAGATTGTTCTCACGGGCACCCCGGATTTCAATAAATTCCTGATACATGGCTTTCTGATTTTATAATTCATGGCTGGCAACAGAACGTAGTAATTCTGTGCTATTCTTCCGCTCAAATGAGCTATTTATCCGCTGGCATACGCGCCAACTTTGTGTCATCAAAATAAACATTAAAAACACAAAAAAATAAGATCATGTCAAAAGCCATTTTTATTACCGGCGCATCCAGAGGATTTGGAAAATTGTGGGCAGAAGCACTGCTGAAACGTGGCGATAAAGTTGCCGCCAGCGCAAGAAACATCTCAGCATTAGATGATTTGGTTGCCACTTATGGCAACAACATTCTGCCTGTTCAGCTTGATGTCAACGACAAAAACGCCGTAACCAAAGCCGTATTACAGGTGAAAGAACATTTCGGAAGCATTGATATCCTCATTAACAATGCCGGATACGGCGTATTTGGAACCGTGGAAGAAACAACGGAAGAGCAGGCAAGGGCGCAAATGGAAACCAACTTCTTCGGTTTGCTTTGGGTTACACAGGCTGTGCTTCCTGTGATGAGAGCGCAAAAATCAGGGCATATCATTCAGGTTTCCAGCTTTTTGGGACTGACAACATTGCCGATGCTGGGGTTATATAATGCATCAAAATTTGCGGTAGAAGGTCTAAGCGAAACCATTGCTAGCGAAGTGGCACATCTTGGAATTAAATTCACACTCATTGAGCCCAATGGATATGCAACAGAATGGGCTGGAAATTCCGCAGTTCAGACCACATCGGACATTGAGGATTATGCCCCCGTGCGAGCTGCATTCGCCGAATCGGGAGACAAACCAGAAACCTGGGGCAAGCCCGAAGCGACTGTGGATGCTATCCTGAAAGTTATCGACAGCCCGAATCCTCCGCTAAGATTATTATTGGGAAAAATCGCCTACCACGGAATGAACGACGTATATACCGAACGATTGAAAGACATTCAGACCTGGAAGGATGTCAGCATTGCAGCGCACGGACATTGAGTTAGCCGAATTATAAAAACAGCTTAATTGTTAACTATGAACAATTCGTTTTTTCGCAATAAAAATGAAACATTATAAAACGATAAGCGAGATCCATAAGGGCAATGGCTGGCCGCCACCGGAAAATCCTTTGTTCAGCATCAATGCTTGCAACAATGCTTGCACGCTAGGCAACCGGGAGTTCACCAGTGACGCCTACATGATCGGTTTCAAGAAGTTACGATCCGGCATTATCCGTTATGGCCGAACAGAATATGACCACAGCGAAGGCTCGATGATGTTTGTCAAACCACGTCAGATCATTGAAATCAAGGACATTGAATTTGAAGAAAAGGGATTTATGATCCTGATTCACGAAGATTTCCTTGCCGGCCACGAACACCACCATGCCATTCAGAAATACGGTTATTTTGACTACGAAGTGAACGAAGCACTGCACCTTTCCCCAAAAGAAGAGGCGGTGATCTGGGAATTGCACGACAAAGTGAAGGCGGAATACCAAAATAATCCGGACGAATATAGCCGTGAGATCATTCTGAGCCACATCGCATCGATTTTAATGTATGCGCAGCGATTTTACAAAAGGCAGTTTCTCAATCGGACAGACATGTCGGGCAAAACCGTAACCAAATTCAATGATGCGCTGGTAGCCTATTACGGGCATGGATATCTGCAAACGAAGGGGTTACCAAGTGTAAACTCCATCGCCGAGCAGCTCAATGTCTCGTCGCGTTATCTCAGCGACTTGCTCAGACAGGAAACGGGCAAAACCGCCATGGACCTCATTCACATATCATTAATTTCAGAAGCAAAAAATCTGTTAAGAGAAGGCAGCCAGGGCGTTGCAGAAATTGCTTACGGGCTAGGTTTCGAAAACAGCTCCTACTTCACGCGTTTGTTCAAAAAGCAAACCGGAATGAAACCGCTGGAATTCAAGAAGATGAGTCTGAACTAAAAATTTAACGGAAATAAAAATAGAAAGGCCTGGTGGGTTGATATGTATCTCAACTTCCAGGCCATATTTTTTGATAGTGTGTCTAATGCTGTGAATAGCGGTGTTGATACTGCCTTTGACCATTATGACAAGCGAACCGAATAAAGCGGCTTCATAATCCTTGGTCTCTTTCCCGACTTCTGCATGCTGGCCGAAGCACTTTCACGCTGAAATGGATTGGTGTTTTCAAATATGTTTTGATCTTCGAATAACTCCTGATTTTTTGCTGACGATTTCATGTTTTTTAGCTTGTTGATGAATTGTAATGTGGGTAGATAAAAATCTGTGCCAGCAGTGACAAAATTAAGCCAGGCAATCCAAACAAGGCTTACCTGGCTTAATTAGGAGATTTAAACATTCAGTGCAAAGGAGTCCGCTCATTCAGCGCAACGGCGCCCGCTCATTCTCTCCAATGCCTCAGAAACACTACTCAGAAAGTTAATCCTCCCACCCCGGTTACTTTCCCTAATGAAATCCTGAATACTCTTTCCAGGATATTTGTCAAAGTCGCCGATGATGGCCAGGCGCATTCGGTAGTTTGAGAATTTTTGAAGGATCTCTCCGGCAATTCCGGTTTTTAGGTCAAAAAAGGAGGGCGTAATGTTCGCTTCGTGAATGATAATGCTGTCAAATCCCTGGTAATAAAGGTTCCCGAGAAGGTCCAGCCCATCTTCGGTTGTTTCAATAATCAGCTTGTCAGATGTGACTTCACCAACCTGAACATCTCCCATTGGATGCGATATAATATTCATCAATGTAAAATTGAATTAATTGAGACAAGCAAATTTTCTGCTTTTGAACCAATTAACAAAATGTCCATTCATTCAGGCTCGCTGGTCACAAGTAGCAACCAGCTAAAACACCACCTTTACCTGCGCTGCGTTGTAAGCAGCGAAACATCCCAGCCCGCCATGAATGTTGGAGTATAGCGGCGCGGGTTCAGAAAATGGCGTGTCTGAGTTTTCTTTAATCTCGATTGAACGCATGTATTTATAATAATTGACATCGAGATTTAAAACTTGCAGCAAAACCGCTAAGACTTTGCTTTTTGGGAAATAGGTGACCAGTTTCCCATCTTTCATAGTTAATTGCCGGGGACCAAAAAAATTGAATTTCCCAAGAAGCGAACTTATGTTCTTGCCGTCAATATATCTATCAGTCATAAATTCACTTTTTCCTTCCTGTCCCTGCCAGTAGAAATGGAAATTTCCAGTCAATGTTTCCTCGCTAAGTCCAGTCTCATCTGTCCATTTAGCAACAGAATATTGATAATCGATACCTGCATCAACTTTGTAATAGTTTGTGTCACCCGGAACGTCTTGCCAGCTCATTTGTAATGTCAGAACAGTATCTTTCATATCCACATTGTCGACAAGGAGCGTGTCAATCTCGTATGATTTGATCACCGGTTTTTTGCCGGGAACCGTACATTTAGAAGTAACGCTTCTGGTTTTGTCTGACACAGATAAATAGTACGTTTTTGAATCTTTAATCGGGAATTTGGACAGTGAAATGGTGTAAATTCTGTTTTCCTCATCATATGGAATGTTGATCTCGTTCACACCATCAGAAATCTTGACAGTTGCGTTTTCCACACGTCTTTCTGTCGCTTCCGTTTTTGTAAACAACGGGACCGACTCCGTGACCAGAACATTGATGTAGGGCAACTGGGGCGAAATGATGGAATTAACAACCAGCTTGGATTCCGTCTGCGGCAATTTCGAAGGTGGAATATTGGTTAAAGGCGTTTCACACGCGAAAAAAATAATGCATAACAGCGCAATGCTGAAAATGGATCTGATCAGGTTCATGGCTCAAAATTTAAAATTGTAACTGAATGAAGGTAAGACAGGAAACAGGGAATATTTTTTCAGCACCGTTTTCCACTCCCCATTTGCGGTCTCTTCTTCCGAACGATCGTAGAAAAATGGATTTTTGCGATTGTAAGCATTATAAACACTGAATTCCCAAGTCCGTTCATGGCGTTTCTTTTTCTTATGAAACTGTATTGAAAGGTCCATCCTGTGAAACGCTTCTGCACGGAAACTGTTCTTTGTGGGAAATTCAGATGCCCTAAATTCTCTGTAATTGCTGTTAAGTATTTTGTCTGCGGGGTCAAATCGATTGAAAAAGTTATCGCTAACAGGATAATATGTAGCACTGGGTACTGTCAGGGCATTTCCAGTCCCATAAACCCAGCTTGCAGACATGGTAATGCGTTTACTGAATTCGTAAATTCCCACAATAGAAAGGTCATGTCGACGGTCATAGCGCGGATTGAATGTCTGCCCGTTGTTGAGTTCTGGGAATTTCCAGTAAATCCAGGACAATGTGTACCCTACCCAGCCGGAAAGCTTTCCACTTTTCTTTTGGACTAAAAATTCAGAACCGTACGACCAGCCTTTTCCTGTTGTAACATTGTCCTGCCAGTCTACATCAGTAGCATTTTCTCCGCTTATATTGATAAAACTGGCACCTTCCCGGTAACTTAGGATTCGGTTCATACCTTTATAAAATCCTTCCAATGTCAGCGTTAAGCCACGTTCCTGCAGATCTTTCGCAAATCCGAATGCAACCTGGCTCGACTGCTGCGGCGCAATCCGATCTGTGCTGGTCACCCACAAATCGGTTGGCAAGCCAAGGCCCGTGTTAGACAATAAATGCACATACTGGTTCATCCGGGCATAGGAAGCTTTTGCGGAGAAGTCGGGTGCCAGCCTTAATGCTGCAGAAAACCTAGGCTCCGGATTAATGTACTGTTTTTTGCCTGCTTTGAAATAACTTAACCGAAAGCCCAAATTCATTTTTAATGCATCGAACGGCTGCCATGTGTCTTCAAAGTAAGCACCGCCTTCCATTGAATAAACCGGCTTTTCAACCGGATCAACGGTTTCTTCTGGCGTAGATCCCGACAGCGCGAGTGCCGACGGCGTAGATTTGTGCCGCGTAGCCTGCAAGCCAAACTTGATAGCATGTGACGCATTGGGATAAAAATCAAAATCACTTTTAAAACTCAAATCCTGAATACGCGAATCATAACGGAGCCTCGACTCGGTCATTTCATCGCTATTGCCAACGGCTTCCCTAAAATAACTCGTTGTAGTGAAATTGAAACTCGTAAAAACGAAAGCAGTATTGGCAAAAAGCTTACGGTTGAAAACATGGTTCCAGCGCATGGTGCCGGTTGCATTCCCCCAATCCAAGCCAGCTTTCATTTTGAATGCGCCATGTTCTTCTTTGACGGAAAATTTATCTTTGCCCAGATAGCCGCTGACATAAAGCTTGTTTTTTGGATCAAGATCATAATTGATCTTGGCATTCAAATCATAAAAATAGTAACCCGGCTTGAACCCGTTCTGACCTTTTTTCTTCTGCGTATATGCTATCACTGGAGCAGCCAGGACATCGATATACGTCCGTCGCCCGGAAATAAGAAACGAGGATTTGCCTTTTGCTATCGGCCCTTCCAAAGTCAGCCGCGAAGCAATAAGCCCGATCCCGCCTTCTCCGTGCAGTTTTTCCTTGCTCCCTTCTTTCATATCCATTTCTACAACCGAAGAAAGCCGCCCGCCGTAACGCGCCGGAAATCCGCCTTTTGTCAACTCAACCCGCTTGATCGCATCGCTGTTAAAAACTGAAAAGAAGCCAAATAAATGGCTCGCATTATACACGACGGCATCGTCCAGAATGATCAGGTTTTGATCCGGTCCGCCTCCGCGTACATACAACCCTGTCTGGCCCTCCGTGCCTTTCTGGACGCCGGGCATCAATTGCAGCCCGCGTAAAACATCCTTCTCTCCTAGTAGCGAAGGAATTTTCTTGATCTGTTCAATCGGAATTTCCACCACACTCATTTGAGCCGATCCGCTGACATTGTCTTCCTGCTTCCAGGCAGAAATAGTAACTTCATCGAGTTGGCGGATCGAGGGCAACGCCAGGTTTAACTCCATATCTCTTAGCGCTGAAATGGTCTGGTTTAATGTCTCATAACCGACTAATGAACAAGTAATGGTAACAGAATCCGAGGCAGGGATCGTAAGTGAATAGAACCCATAATTATTAGTTGCAGCTCCGGTTGCTGTGCGTGTAATATACACATTAGCACCAGTCAACAATTCCTGGCTACCCTTCTCCTTTACAAAACCGCTTATGGTTATACGTTTTTGCCCGAAAACATGCATGGATGCAAGGCATAGGGCTATTAAGATGGTTATTTTCATAGATTTTTAAGCTAATGACATTCATGGGCACATTGCTTTTTTAGTTCAGGCATACCGGATTCCCTGTCCGGCATTGCCTGAACACACGATAATGTTTACACTGAATGCGCGATGAAGAATATAATTTAACTGTTAGAGCTGTTTGAAAAGTGCTACCCAGGAAATCAGACAATCTCAAATTTTAGTATCAATCATTTTAAAAGGAACTTCCTCTTCCGTAATGGTGCCATCTTCGAAAAATACCAATATTCGCAAAAGCACATCGGTTGACTGATTAACATCATACTCAATTGACTCTTTAACATTTATTCGCTTCTCTCCTTTGCAATCGCACTTGATCTCTTTGTCGAAAATCTTGCGTGCATCATGATCCAGGAGCATTACATAGTAACTCATCACCGACTTATCTTTCGGTTCAATGATTGCCTCAACATTGAATGCGGTGATGTCTTTTACATCCTGGTTACGCGTGGGGGAAACGACTGTAATCAAAGGAGAGTCTTTTGTAATGTCCTTCATCTTACAAGAGCCCAGCATTGTTATTAAAGCGGCTATGACGAAAATTAATCTGTTCGTTTTCATGTGTGTTTTGATTTAAGTGAAAAAATGGTAACTAAACTTTCAAACACAACATCGAATCCTATGCCCTAGCACGTCTAAAACGGTTCGCGCTTTCCCTGCGGCGGGGCTGGTTGATTGAACGGTAAAGTGATCGGGTGAGCTTGGCTTTGATATTGTCCGGAAGCCGGAAATTGGGGATTTTATTCGCGAAACGGCCCTTCCACCGAAACGAATCCTGCATAGCAACGCGGTGAGGGCGTTCCCTGGCGTGATAATTTACACACACAACTTCTCACACTCACAACAAAACAAATGCCCAGAAAGAACCCTGAACATGCGCGGATTGAGGATTATGGATTGATTGGAAATCTCAAAACTGTTGCCCTTGTGTCCGTGGAAGCCTCTATCGATTTCATGTGTTACCCGGCTTTCGATTCCCCTACTGTCTTTTCCAAATTACTGGATAACAAAAACGGTGGGAGCTTCGGTATTTATCCGCAAATGGATGGCTATAATACCAAACAACTTTACCTGCCCGCAACAGCTGTGCTGCTTACCCGGTTCTTCTCAGAGTATGGCATCGCGGAAGTGACTGACTATATGCCGGTTGACGACCAGATGGACAAATCGAATGCAATCGTGCGACAGGTGAAAACGGTGCGTGGCAATATCACTTTTCAGGCGAAATGTGAGCCTGCGTTTGATTACGCGGGCGCGTCGCATATTTGCGAAATTCGTGATGAGGGTGTCTATTTCAAGGCAAATGATAAAGATGGAACGGTTATGCGCCTCATAGCGGACGTTCCATTGCAGATTAAGAAAAATGCGGGTTATGCCGAGTTTACACTGGAACAGGGAAAGACGGCCTATCTGGTGTTGGAATGTGGCAAAACACAGGTGGACGATGAAAACCCGATTGAGGCTTATAAAAAAGATACTTACCAGGATACGGTTGATTTCTGGCGAAACTGGTCCAAAAAATCCACATACAAAGGTCGCTGGACTGGCGCTGTGAACCGCTCGGCCATAACACTGAAACTGCTTACTTCCCGCGAACAGGGTTCTATGGTGGCAGCGCCGACATTCAGTTTACCGGAAGTCATCGGCGGTGGCCGGAACTGGGATTACCGCTTTATGTGGATCAGGGACGCTGCATTTACGATGTATGCATTCCTGCGGCTTGGTTATACGGACGAAGCGACGGCGTTTCTGGAATGGATCCACGATCGTGCCCAGGAAGATAAGCTTTACCTCATGTATACGATCGATGGCGGGCATGATATGGAGGAAAAAGAACTGGAACATTTGAGCGGTTATCAAAACTCAAAGCCTGTTCGGATCGGCAATGGTGCGCAGGACCAGTATCAGCTCGACATTTACGGAGAACTGATCGACACCATTTACATTTACAATAAACAGCATTCGGCGATTACGTTTGAGTTTTGGGAAACCATTGTGAAACAGGTGAATGTGGTTACCAAAAAGTGGAAAACAGCCGATCACGGGATCTGGGAAATACGGAATACAGAAAAACATTTCCTGCACAGCCGGCTGATGTGCTGGGTGGCGATGGACCGCGCGATCAAAATCGGGCAGCACCGCTCGTTTCCTTTTCCGGAGCAGGATTGGAAAAAAGTGCGTGATGACATTTATACAGACATTTACGAAAATTTCTGGAACGATGAAATTGGTGCATGGGTGCAGCATAAAGGCGCGAAAACCGTGGACGCCAGCGTATTGCTCATGTCGCTGATGCATTTCATCTCACCTTACGAACCGCGCTGGTTATCTACATTAAAAGTGGTGGAAGAGCAGCTTGGGGTGGACGTGCTTTTATATCGATACAAAAACGGCGAAACATCATTTGACGGCCTTGAAGGTGAAGAAGGAACATTCAATATGTGCTCCTTCTGGTATATCGAGTCCCTGGCCAAAAGCGGCGAAGTCTCAAAGGCGCTTGATAGTTTTGAGAAAATGATAGGCTATGCCAATCACCTGGGATTATTTAGTGAACAGATCGGCCACAAAGCCGAACACCTGGGCAACTTTCCGCAAGCATTTACCCACCTGGCCTTAATCAGTGCTGCATTGGAAATTGATAAGCAGCTGGACAGGTAGTAGTAGTTGCCAATGCATTGCGAAGATCACAGCCCAAACTCAAATCAGCTTGTCCGGAGTGATCGGCAGCTCCCGGATTCGTTTACCTGTTGCATTGAAAACTGCATTCGCAATTGCGGGCGCTACGCCTATGATCGCGATTTCGCCCAGCCCTTTACTACCCACAGGATCGGCCAGCAAATCAGGTTTGTTTACAAAATAAACATCAATATCCGGCACGTCGGCGTGAACCGGCATGTGGTAATCCGCCAGGTCTTTGGTCACATAACGGCCAAAACGGTGGTCCATCACCGCATCTTCTGTCAATGCCATGCCAATGCCGCCCGTGGCGCCGCCGATCATCTGGCTGGCTGCGGTTTTCGGACTTACGATCGTGCCTGCATCCGCGCAGCAAACAATCTTTTTGACCCGTACCTGACCTGTGAACGGATGCACATGGACTTTGGCAAAGTGCATCGAGAATGCATACATGGAATATTTAGTGCGGTTTTCGTCGGGTTTGGACTCTTTGGTGGTCTCTATTTTTTCAATGTTATTTTGTTTAAATAAATCGGCGAGCGTCGTTTTTGCAGACTTACCACCGAGCTGCAATTCATTTTTATCAAACATCAGATCATCAGCCTTTGCAGAATTGAATGCTGCATTTCCTTTGGCCGCTGCCATGGTAATGAGCTGTTCTTTCAATGCATTGCAGGCCGACAGCACCGCTGGCCCTACACTATTTACAGTAGAAGAACCACCTTGCAAACCCGCATTCGGGAATTCGGAACTTCCGAGGTGAAATGTTATTTTTTCGGTTGGGATGCCCGTTGCATTTGATGCGATCTGCACCATGGCGGTTCCGGTTCCGGGGCCAATGTCAGTGATCGCGCAATGCATAATGAGGTTGCCTTCCTTATTCAGTTCTGCGTGTACGGTGGCCGAACTGCGGTTTGCGCCAAATGTCCCCGTGCCCATTCCATAACCTACAAGCCATTCTCCATCGCGCACTTCGCCTGGTTTCAGTTTCCGGTTTTCCCAGCCAATGCGCTTTTTACCCTCTTCATAGCATTCCCGCATATATTTGGTAGACCACGGCATTTTCTTGTCCGGATCAGACTCGGTATAGTTGGCAAGCCGGAAATCGATCGGGTCCATGCCAATGACATGCGCCATTTCATCCATAGCAGATTCCAACCCAAAAGCACCTGTGGCTTCCCCCGGCCCGCGCATCCAGATCGGCGTGGCGACATTGAGTGGCAGGATCCGGTAACGCGTGCTTACGTTCGGTGAAGCATACATCATCCGCGTTTGCTGTAAAGTCGATTCGGTAAATTCCTCATAGGTGGATGTCTGCCCGATAGACTCGTGGTTGATGGCAACCAGTTTTCCGTCCTGGGTGGCCCCCATCTGGATTTTTTGCCAGGTTCGCGGCCGGTACCCCACCATCGTGAACATTTGCTCGCGTGTCAAAACCAGCTTAACAGGTCTTTTCACCTGTTTTGCAGCAATGATCGCAGCTGTTTCGTGCGGCCAGTTGTGCAGCCCGTTCCCAAATGCACCGCCAACAAACGTGGTAATGCACTTCACATTTTCCTCAGGCAAATTCCATTCTTTCGCAAAATTCTTCTGCGTCATTTTTGTGCCTTGCACCTTATCATACACCGTAAGTTTATCGTCGGCTTCCCAGTGTGCGATGATAGCCTGCAACTCCATCGGATTATGCATTTCGGTAGGCAACACATATTCCGCCTCAATTTTTACAGCGGAATTTTCAAATGCGTCTTTTTGTCCGCGGTCATAATCGGCAGTTGGAGATTTCGGGTTTTTCTTGGCAGCTTCCGGCAGTTTTGCTGCTTTGGCGTTTGCTTCCAGGTCTGTCTGATGCTGCTCCTTGTTGTATTGGACCTTCACCAGCGAAGCTCCATGCTGCGCTTTTTCCAAACTGACTGCAACCACCGCTACAATGGGCTGATCATTGGAATATATCTTATTATCAAAAAATACACGAAGCGGCTGACCATTGGTAGACGGCTCGGAAGGATGTTCGCCCTTGGGCTGGTAACCCGGCACTTTGATCGCATTCATGTGTGATATAACCGCCAGCACACCAGGTGCACGTTCGGCTGCTTTGGTATCAATGCTCTTAATGGTGCCCTTTGCGATCCGGCTGCCAACGAGCACGGCATAGGCCATATTCGGTAATGGATATTCTGCTGAATATTGCGCTGCGCCGGTAACTTTCAGGCGCCCATCCACCCTGTCGAGCGGCTTGTATTCTTTTTTATCGAAAAATGCTTCGTTCATGATCTTTGAAATTCAGGGTTAGGATTAAACCAGGTCAGCGGCATTTTTCAATGCTTCAACAATTACATTAGGCCCGAGTTTCAGTTTAAATGCATTGTATTTGTAAGCCTTCGCGCCTTGCATGGCGATTTCGGCAGCTTGTCTGAAAGTCTCTTCCGAGGCTGTTTTGCCGATCAATGCTTTTTCTGCCTCTTTCAAGCGCCAGGGCTTATGCGCAACGCCGCCCATAGCAAGCCTCGCTTCCTTGATGATCTTCCCATCCATGTTCAAAGCCGCCGCCACCGACACCAATGCAAAGGCATAAGAAGCGCGGTCGCGGACCTTCATATAGTGACTGTTTTTGCTGAATGCATTATCCGGGATCTCGACTGAAACGATCATTTCGTTATTTTGGAGCGTGTTGTCCTTTTCTGGCTGCTTGCCCGGAAGCCTGTGAAATTCTTCAAAAGGGATTCTTCTTTCGCCTTTCGGACCTGCTACCAACACCGTTGCATCCAGTGCTACAAGCGCTACACACATGTCACTCGGGTGCACAGCAATGCATTGTTCACTCGTCCCAAAAACGGCGTGCATCCTGTTCAACCCCTCCAATGCGCCGCAGCCCGAACCGGGCTCGCGTTTATTACAGGGCAGTGCTGTATCGTAAAAATAATGGCATCGCGTTCGCTGCATCATATTTCCGCCAACCGTCGCCATATTCCTGATCTGCGGCGATGCGCCTGCATTTAATGCTTGTGATAGCAGCGGATGTTTTTCAATGATCAGTTTGTGTTCGGCGACGCGGCTGTTTAATGCCAAAGCGCCAATACTGATCTTGCCATTTTGCTGCTGAATATCTTTGAGCGGGACCTGGTTAATGTCCACCAGTTTGGTTGGTGCGGTAATGTTCCGCTTCATCAGATCGACCAGGTTCGTACCGCCGGCGATGAACTTTGCATTGCTGCTATTTACCAATGCGCTGACAGCTGCTTTCGTGGTAGCTGCACGCTCGTATTGAAATTGTATCATGATTTCTGCCCCCCGTTTTTAACTTCCTGAATTGCCTTCACAATGTTGGGATATGCTCCGCAACGGCAGATATTCCCGCTCATGAATTCCCTGATATCGTCTTCGTTATTCGCGTGCCCTTCGTTAATGCAAGCCACCGCCGACATAATTTGTCCCGGCGTGCAGTAACCGCATTGAAAACCGTCGTGCTTGATAAACGCCTGCTGCATCGGGTGCAGCTCTTCGCCTTTTGCCAGTCCTTCAATGGTTGTAATCTCCTCACCCTCATGCATAACGGCCAGGCTCAGACACGATAGCACACGCTGCCCGTTCACATGAACCGTACACGCCCCGCATTGACCATAATCACAGCCTTTTTTGGTTCCTGTCAAATTCAGCTGCTCACGGAGCACGTCCAGGAGTGTTGAACGCGGTTCCAGGTTGAGCTGTTTCTTTACACCATTCACCTTGAAACTCACAGGTGTAGTTTCCAATGCTACACTGATCTTTTCTCCCAGCTCATGCTTTGCTGCTTTCGCGACTGTTGCGGGTGCAACGGCAATGGCGGTCAGGATGGAAGTTGTTTTCAGGAAGTCGCGCCGGGAGTCGCTGCTATGCAGCTTTTCCGGCTTTTCTGATGCGTTGTCTTGGTTCATGGTGAATGTTGATTGGTGCAATACTTACTTCTTGATGGAAGCCAGGTCAATAACGAAACGATATTTCACGTCGCCTTTGATCATGCGTTCATAAGCTTCATTAATTTCCTGAATGTCGATCATTTCAATGTCTGCGACAATGTTATGCTCGCCGCAGAAATCCAGCATTTCCTGTGTTTCTGCAATACCACCGATCATTGAACCGGCAAAGCTTTTACGTCCCTGGATCACGCTGAATGCTGCCACTGGAAGCGGGTGTTCTGGTGCGCCCACCAAAGCGAGGGAACCGTCTACCCTCAGCAGGTTCAGATAGGCATTGATATCGTGTTGTGCAGAAACGGCGTCCAGTATGAAATGCAGCTTTCCTTTGTATGCTGCCATTTGGTTTTCATCTTTAGACATCACTACTTCATCTGCCCCAAGTCGTTTCGCTTCTCCGAATTTCGATTCTGATGTGGTGAAAGCAACAACCTCTGCGCCCATTGCTTTCGCAATCTTGATAGCCATGTGGCCCAGGCCGCCAATGCCCACAACGCCCACTTTTTTACCAGGGCCTACATTCCAGTGACGCAACGGCGAATAGGTTGTAATGCCGGCACACAGCAAGGGAGCAGCCGCAGCCAGGTCCATACTTTCCGGGATCCGCAATACGTAATTTTCATTTACCACAATCTTTTCAGAATAGCCGCCAAATGTCGGCGAACCAGGAAAATGCTTGTCGGGCGCATTATAGGTGCCCGTCATCCCTTCTTCGCAAAACTGTTCCAAATCTTCTTTGCAATATTCACACTCACGACAAGAATCTACCATACAGCCGACGCCTACCATGTCTCCTACTTTGAATTTTTGCACATGATCGCCCACGCTGACGATCTTTCCCACGATCTCGTGGCCGGGAACACAGGGATACATGGAAGGGCCCCATTCGCTGCGTGCAGTGTGCAAGTCGGAATGGCATACCCCGCAGAATAAAATATCTATCTCAACGTCATGGGGAGTCGGTTTTCTCCGGTTGATATTTATTTGGTCCAATGGTGCTTCGGCAGCATCTGTCCCGTAAGCCTTTACATTTGTTGTTTCAGTCATTTTTTTAATATGTAAATTTTTCAATTTCCTCTTTTTATAACCGGATCGTCCGGGCAACAACTTCCGCGAATTTCCCATATTCAGGAGCATCTTTCCGAAGCAGCTCACCGGCCTGTAACCGCGCGAAAATGTCTTTTTCTGTACTCATTGACTGTTATTTCAATTTTTTAAAGATTTCCGGCATCGTCTGTGAATCGATTGCATTCATATCTATCAATTTCAATGCCTTCACCATTTTCAATGTTGTTGTTTTGTAATGCTGGAAATGTGGGGTTTTCAAATGCGACTGGTACGCAGCGCTGTCGGCATAGATCTCCACGATCCGGATCTGGTTGGGCTGCTCTTTGATATACATTGGAAAAATAGCCACTACGCCAGGCTCCTTTTTGACAGACGCTGCGGCTTCTTCCTTCAAAATCGCATTATACTCCGCCAGAAACTCCGGCAGGATCTCAATTTCTGAGATCCGCACCATCATATCGTTTTTAATGATCGCCCCTACTGTATCTGCCTGTGTTTGGCTGAGGGACGTTTTTGTTTGTGAATAAGCCGCGGTCGAAAGCATCGTTCCGAGCAGCAGCGTGTAACTTATTGATTTCATGAGATGTATCATTGTGCTATGATTTTTGTGCCATTGAATATAACAAAGATCGCCCATGCCGGCTGCACAGGTTTTATACAGGTTACTGGAATATTTACCACTTTTACTGATTACGTATTTAAGATGGAATCGGTTTTGCCACAGGTGTTATATTTGATCTTGAAAATTCTCAGATTATGGAGCAGGTAGAAAGAATAGATACGGTAAAGCAATATAACAACTGGATCGGTGTAGAGACGCTGCATCCGCTGGTAAGTGTGATCAATTTCAATGAGATCCCGACCGTGCAGCACTTCCGGCGCTATATGGGCATTTACGCCGTTTTTTTCAAGAATATCAAATGTGGCGACATGATCTATGGTTGCCAGCCTTATGATTACGAGGACGGAACATTGGTTTTCATATCGCCCGGACAAGTATATGGCATTGACAGCAAAGGAGTCGCTACCAAACCGTCCGGTTATGCGTTGGTTTTTCACCCCGATCTGATCGCCGGAACGCATTTGGGAAGAGTTATTAAGGATTACTCCTTCTTTTCCTATGAGGTGAATGAGGCATTGCATTTATCTAAAAAAGAGAAGGAAACGATTGTGGATTGTTTGGAAAAGATCAATGTTGAAATAGACCAAAATATTGACAAGCATAGCAAAACCCTGATCGTTTCTAATATTGAGTTGTTTCTCAATTACTGCATGCGATTTTATGATCGTCAGTTTATTACGCGAAGCAATGTCAATAAAGATATCCTGGTGCGGTTTGAACAATTATTGAATGATTATTTCAAATCAGGCAAATCGCAGACATCGGGCTTGCCAAGCGTAGCTTATTGCGCCGAGGAGCTGAATTTGTCCCCTAATTATTTTGGTGATCTGATTAAGAAAGAAACCGGGCATACGGCGCTGGAATTTA
Source organism: Dyadobacter sp. CY347 (assembly GCF_021502655.1). Lineage (GTDB taxonomy): Bacteria > Bacteroidota > Bacteroidia > Cytophagales > Spirosomataceae > Dyadobacter. The sequence continues at coordinate 402,858 of NZ_JAKFFT010000007.1, read as the reverse complement.
TTCAATCCAGGCTGATTGATGAGGCCAAAGTGAAGATGTTTGAGGGCAGTCACTCCCTGAGTGAAATTGCTTACCAGCTCGGGTTTAAATATCAGCAGCATTTTACAAGGCTTTTTAAACAAAAAACCGGCGTCACGCCGAATGAATACCGGAATCTGAATTAACATGATTGCATCAGCACGATGCATTATCCTATCACCCATAGATAACAAGGAATTTGTGCCGCTTCCCAGGGACAAGTTCCCGACCCGCAGGCCGACCTCCTGCGGGAGCGATTGAACCAACTTTCGACGTCTTACAAGCCATAATTTCATCTTCCGGGAAAAATGTACAAGGCGCATGGACTTTTATCCATTCTTCTGCGCCGATTAACCTGCCACCTTTGTAATGTCAAAACGATATGACAATCGGCTAACGGTTAGCAGATTACCCAAACATTCAAACTTACTACTCAGATGAAAACTATTGCCTTGACCATCGCATTCCTGTTCACTTTTATCCAAAGCCAAATCCTATTTGCACAAACACGCAAGCCCGCAGCATTAGGAAGAGAAGAATACATTGAAGTAGAGAAAAATGTAAAACTCCACGTGATCGACCTCGGCGAAGGTCAGCCTGTTGTACTTATCCACGGATGGCCGCTGAACAATGAGATGTACGAATATCAATACCAGTATCTGGTTGAAAAAGGGTTCAGGGTTATCGGGATTTCCCTCCGCGGTTTTGGAAAATCGGACCGGCCTTATGGAAAATATGACTTCGATACTTTTTCCGACGACATTAAAGTGGTCTTGGAAAAACTGAAAATCGAGAACGCAACATTAGGCGGATTTTCAATGGGAAGTGCCGTGGTACTTCATTACATAACCAAATATAATGGTGCGCATATCAAGAAGTTAGCCGTATTCGGCGCAACCGGTCCATCATGGAAACAACGGGAAGGCCATCCTTACGGCATCACCGAGCAGGGCGCAAAAGATCTCATCAAACAGACTAAAGCAAACCGGGAACAATTGGTAGCAGGTTTTGGAAAAGCATTCGAAGGACAGGAAGGCGGACTTTCACCGGAATCGATCAAATGGTTGGAAAACATCAACCTGAATGCATCCCCTTTCGCTACTACTCAGGCTATCAGCGCATTGGGTGACCTGGATCTTCGCCCTGTGCTTGGCAAAATCAAAATGCCGGTTGCGATTTTCCACGGTGTCAATGACAAATTGTGTGACTATGCTCAGGCTGAACAGCTAAACAAAGCCATCAAAGGTTCCTATATCGTGAAATTCGAAAAAGGCGGACACGGGTTGTTTTTAGAAGAAATGGATAAATTCAACTCCGAGCTCGAAAAATTTGCCAGAAACTAATAAGCAATTACCCTGTATCTAAATAAGAAAAAACCCTGTGAAGCGACTGTCTCGCTTCTCAGGGTTTTTTCGGGCGCATTTTTAAGTTAAAACAACATTATAAATTCTGCTTCTTCAATTCTCCCACCGCATAGTCAGCCGCTCGTGCGGTCATCGCCATGTAGGTGATGGACGGGTTCACGCAGGAAGATGACACCATCGCCGCGCCGTCGGTAACGAATACATTTTTGCAGTCGTGGACCTGATTGAATTTATTGAGTACGGAGCTCTTTGGGTCTTTTCCCATGCGTGCGGTGCCCATATCATGTATGCCGAGGCCCGGATGCGTGTCCTGGCGGTTGAATCCGGTGACATCTTTGAAACCTGCGGCTTCGAGCATTTCAACCGCAGAGGCCATCATGTCTTTTCGCATCGTCAATTCATTTTCACCGAAAGCGGCGTCGAAAACGATCATTGGAATGCCCCATTTGTCTTTCTTTTCTTTGTCCAAAAACATGCGGTTCGATGGATCGGGAAGAATTTCTCCGAAGCCGCCAAAACCCATTGTCCACGTGCCGGGACGCGACATATCTTCTTTGAAACTGGCACCAAAACCATTCATCGTGATGCCCCGTTTCCAGTCTGTTTTGCTCGCGCCTCCCTGGTATCCGTATCCGCGAAGAAAATCCTTTTTATCGGTCCCCCAGTTCCGGAAACGCGGGATGTACAATGCATTCGGCCTTTGACCAAAAATATAATCATTCTCAAATCCCTCAACGGTCGCATTCGCGCCCACGCCCAAGTGATGGTCCATAATGTTCCGGCCAACCTGATCGCTGTCATTGCCGAGACCAGCAGGAAAACGATTTGATTTTGAATTCAATAAAAGTGCAGCCGTGTTCATTGAACCGGCATTCAGGAATACGATTTTGGCAAAAAACTCTTCCACAGCCATCGTGTTCTGATTGATCACGCGAACCCCTTTGGCCTTCTTCGTTTTTTCATCGTAAATGATCTCACTCGCAATAGTATCGTGCAGAACCGTCAGTTTATCCGTCTTCCGCGCTGCCGGAATAGACCCTGAAAGCGAGCTGTAATAAGCACCATAGGGACAGCCCCGGGAACATTTACTCCGATACTGGCAAGATGCGCGGCTGAGATCCGTATGCCAGGATTGCGGTTTGGTAAGGTTCGCAACACGCCCGATCGTTACCGGCCGGTTGAGCTTTTTCATCATTGTTTCCTTAAAATAACGCTCGGGAGCGCTCATGGGCATGGCCGGCAGATAATGTCCGTCGGGCAACACGTCCCACCCTTCTGCCTGGCCACTGATTCCCACAAATTTTTCGACATGCGTATACCAGGGTTCGAGATCTTCATAGCGGATGGGCCAGTCGATCGCGATGCCTTCTTTTGCATTCGCCTCAAAATCGTTTTTATTCATCCGGTACGACTGTCGCCCCCAGTGCATGGATTTTCCACCGGTGTGATAGGCCCTGATCCAGTCAAACGGACGCTTTTCTATATATGGATTCTTTTGATCGTCGGTAAAAAACGGCCCGGTTTCCTCATTGGCCAAAGTCCCGAAACGGCTGTTTGCCCAATATTCTTCAGCAGAATGGATTGAAACTTTTCCTCTATGCTCAAATTCCCACGGGCCTTTCATCGCGGTGTCATAATCTTCAATGTGTTTCACTTCCCGTCCCCGCTCGATCATCAACACTTGCAACCCTCTCTCCGTGAGCTCTTTGGCCGCCATTCCGCCCGTCATGCCCGAACCAACCACAATTGCGTCGAACGTATGTGCCTTATCTGCTTTTAAATTTAAGTTCATGGTAAAATTGGCGACTAGTAGGCGAAAGATTTCTGATTAGGCTGCATTTGGATCATTTCCAGCTTTCCGGGAATGGGCACATATTCAAACGACGATTTGATGCCTGCCTCCGATGTAAAATAACCCAGCATCGTCAGTTCCTTCATCAGTCGCCAATACGGCAACCCCTTTTTCTGGGCTGCCATTTGTTCCCGGTCTTCGTTGTCGCCCATTTTGGTTTGCTGCACCTGGTATGCCTTCATTTCCTCAGCCGAATCCGTTTCCACCTGTTTTAACAACGCGGTTTTCTGCTCGTTACTTAATGTCAGGAACTGCTTTTTTTCGAGGTTATTAATCCCTTCCACAAAACTTTTATGCTCCGGGGCCTTATAACAATCCTGCACCATCATTACAATGAACGCCGGAACGCCTGCATCTTTCGCGCCAGGCGTGGTCGTTTTTGGGATGATCATTTCAGCCACTTCTGCGACGATCTGTTTTTGGTTTTCGGTCAAAATCAGCTCAGCCGGAAAATTTTCTAAGGGTAAGCGGTTTTCCCAACGCTGCATGGCCAGCAAAGTCGGGGCCGAAAACGCCCCTCCGAGCAAGGCCGCAACGTGGGTAATGGCAGTTCTTCTGTTCATGGATTTCTGCTGGAATGATAAGTTACAAAGCGCACGATAATGTAATTTATTACATATATTTCAAAACGATTTAAATATTTTGTAACGACCAGCACATGCTATTCATGTGACGCCTGTCATTTTGGTGCGTGAGGTTGTGAAACAAATGAGCCGCGTATGATTTTGCAGCGAAGAGATTTTGGATGGTTTGGGTTTTCGATGTTGCTGTTACTAGGGTTGGCACTGCTCGCGATCACATATGGCATGTACCGCAATGATGCATGGGAAGACAAAATGGCGGAACGCAGCCCGGTGGTTTGCATGAAGATCGTGGAGCGTTTTAAAAGCCTTGGAACTGCCAGATATCCCAGCAAAATTTACGCGCTTTACCAAAACAAGACATACGATTTTGCAATGGGGAATAAATCTTTTCGCCGACTTTCCGGCGTGGATACCATCGCCGTCTATTTCGATGCCGCAACCGGCCGCGCTTTCCTACCCTCAACCGGCAATGTCCGGCACAATGCATTTTTATACATCATGTTTGCAGCAGCTGGCCTGATGATGGTTGGGGGGAGTTATAGCGAGTACAAAAGGCTTATTAAAATTCGCCGGATGAAAAAAGATGCCTGAATTGGAGAAGTTTATAGGCGCTGGCATCAACTTCCAAAAACATTTTACACATTTGCCGCCAATCGGCGTAACCTCTGGAAAATCGACAATCCAACTAGGCAGCCCCTAATGCAAAAAGCCAGGCAATCCGCAAAGGTTGCCTGGCTTTTTGTTGCTACGAATAGCGAATTAAATCCCTACTTTTTCAACTCACCTATCCGCTGGAAAAAGAACAGCAGCTCCTTGAATGAAGTAAAAATGTCCGTCGCGCGAAGGTTGTGCCCAAGCTCCGGCTGCGCGAGCATGTAGCCTGAATAAATGTCCCAAAGGTCATTCACCCAGCTCGCCGCGCTGCTTTGACTGAGCAACTCCGCGACTTCCCGGCCGTAAGCCAAGTGCATCGAATCCAGGGATTCGTTGGTGGTTTGTTGTGTTTGCATAATTTATATGTTTTAGGTTTTAATAAAAAATGCCCTGTCTAAGGTGTCCTAACGTCATATACAACGTTCGGGGGGCTTTCGCCACACCCACACCATAACAGGGCAATGCTCGCAAGATTCTTCATAAGAGTATATATTTATAGGAGGTTGAAGATTCAGAAGAAATTTGGAGAAATGCAAATGTCGGGGAGGGGGAAAATTCGATCTACGACTACTAAATACCGTTCGATAATTGGATATCATTTTTTTGCCGAAGGATAAACAGATTAGTTTTGTTAAAGTAAAATCTCAATATTTAGATACTATAAGATCACCGGCCAATGTCAATGCAACCTTGGCTTATCATCTTAGAATTCAGATTACAGCTCTTTAATTATGTGTATTTTGACTTGTATTGAGGTATTTTTAGATTAAAATCGATCGAACTTGAAAGTAGAGCAGAACATAGCGAGGCTACAATACTTACTGTCATCCTACAAAATGACAATAGATGATCTTTTGCCCATAATTGGTGAAGGATTGAAAAAGAAGATATCAAAAGAGAATATTTTAACAAGTCAAATTGAAATTGGATATTTGAAGCGTATCGATAAGTTTTTTAACAAAGGGATACATTACTATCTTGACCCAAAATCACCTGAAATAAGTCATGACGCAAGTATTTTTTTTAGAAAACAAAAATTTGACATCGACTTAAACATTGGAGCAAAAAAAATCGTAAACCAATTTGAAGAATTCAAAATTTCCTTATCAGCGATTGCTAAATTAGCTGACATTAGAATAGATCGATCTTTGCCGATCTACAAAATCCTTGACAGCCCCAGTCAGATTGCACAAGAAATACGAACTCTGTTGAATCCAACATTTATAAGTGATAAAAAGGATTTCCTCAAAAGCATTATTAGCAAACTTGCCGAGCAAAATATTTTAGTGTTTGAGTTTGTAGAAACGTGGAATAAAAAAGACAAAGCAAACATCGATGGATTTTTCCTTAACCCCAATGTCATTGTTCTCAAAAGGCAACAGACATCGTTTCGAAGAGAAATATTTACCTTAATACATGAACTGGGCCATTATCTACTTAATGAAGAAGAGATAGAGCAAATCGACTATCAAAGTCTGGCAAGGGCAAACCTGAACAAAATAGAAAAGTGGTGTAATGATTTTGCCTACTACTTCCTGATTGGCGATTCAATACAAGAAATGGAATCAATTAATATTGCTAATTCATCTAATGATTATCAATTTGAATTGATCAGAAAGATCTCGAATGACACGCATTTAAGCCAAATTGCCCTTTTTACAAGATTGCTGTTTCAGAAAAAGATGTCTCAAACTGACTACAATGTCGTAAAGGCAGACTTGGAAGAACAATATAGAAAACATGATCATGAACTAAAAAAGCAAAGGGAATTAGACAAAGAAAATGGCCTTCCAGTCGGCGGATCAACACCAAAGCCCATTAATTCTCCATTATTAATTTCTACGATTCAAACAGCATTTTATGAAGGCGTTATCAATGAGTATGAGGTTTGCAAAAGATTGAATATTAAGCCGGACAAGCTTGAAACGGTTCTTCAATGAAAGTAGCTATCGATACAAATTCACTATTATCATTTGTCCGCTACTACTTACCATTTGATGACAAATCGATTTTATTCGATTCTTTCAAGACAAGAATTGAAAAAGGCGAAATATTAATAATTGATAAAATATTGGAAGAATGTGAGTACACCTCAAAAGGTGCTGTGCTGGATTCTCTTAGCTACTTGACGGACAAAGCTTATCTCAAGAAATATAAGATACCAGTAAACACAGAATTCATTCTAGCACCATCACCTGCGAAATTTCTAAGACAAGTTGATAATCAATTCATTAATGCGGTGATTCGAAAGATGCTAACCGACATTGAGTACGAAAACCGGAAAAATGATTTTATGAATTCGGCAGATATGAAACTGATCCTATGCTGTCTCAATTTGAAAAAAGAAAATCCGTTAGAAGAAATTTATCTGGTTACAGAAGAAACTGAGGGATCCAATGATAATAAAACATTCAAAAAGATACCAGCTATTTGCAAATTGTTAGAGCTGGAAACGATCACCTTACCGCAACTTTTGAAAAAATATGAGCAGATAGGGTTGCATTTTAGATAAAGGCCTCAGAATAAGTGATCCGAATGCAACATTCGCACTAGCTGCTTGCTATTTCCTAAACGCCAAATTCTTCTTAATCCGGCTCAGCGTTTCCGGGGCGATGCCCAGGTAGGAGGCGATTAGGTTTTGGGGGACGCGTTCGATCATTTTGGGGTTTGATTCTGCCAGTTTTACGTATTTTTCTTCGGCTGAATGCGTGATGGAGCTCATCAGTCGGCGTTCCTTGGTGACAATGGAGTTTTGGTAAAGGATGCGGAAATAACGGTCCATAATCGGGACGGCTAGCGTTAATGCTTCATAATTTTCCCGCGAGATCAGCAGCAACTCGGAATCTTCAATGGCATCAATGTTGAAAACGGCCGGCTCGCCTGACAAAAAGCTGTTGAAATCAGATAACCACCACCCTTCCCAGCCGAAAACGCTCATGTGTTCGTCGCCCTTGTCGTCCACATTGTAAGTCCGTAGCAAGCCTTTCGCTATAAAAGTCAGGTGCCTGCACACATCACCTTCCTGCAATAAATACTGGCGTTTTCTCAGTTTTTTGGGAATAAAAAAGGTTTTGATGGCCTCCTTATCAAGGTCCGAAAGCGAAACCTTTTCTTGAATGTGCTGAAAAAGTACTTCAATCATAGCTAATCACATTTACACCGGCAAAGATAGGAATGCTTGATTTAGATCAACTGCATTACTTGATGCAGGTCAATGTGCATCGACTTGGCGTGCGGTAATTTTGTAACATTAAATCAAGTGTTGAAAATCCCCGAGTATATGACAAATATTGCATTAGTAGTGGGCGCAACCGGCATCACCGGAAGCAACCTCGCAGAAAAACTGATTGAAAAAGGCTGGATCACTTATGGCCTTTCCCGTAATCCAAATACAGAAATTGCAGGTCTAAAACCCATCGCGGCCGACTTGCTCAATCCCGCTGATCTGGCAGCGAAACTGGCGGATGTAGCGCCTACCCATGTTTTTTTCACAAGCTGGATGCGCAATGATACGGAGGCTGAAAATATCCGCGTCAATAGCGCAATGGTCAGGAATTTATTGGACAGTGTTTCTGCCCGGAAGTCCGTCCGGCATGTTGCGCTGGTTACGGGGCTTAAACATTATCTCGGGCCGTTTGAGGCATATGCAAAGGCAGGCACATTGCCCGAAACGCCCGTTCGCGAAGAACATCCCAGGCTCGATCTGGAAAACTTTTACTATGCCCAGGAAGATGAAGTTTACGCTGGTGCTGCGCGTGATGGCTTTACGTGGAGCATCCACAGGCCGCATTCCGTGGTGGGAAAAGCAGTAGGTAATCTCATGAACATGGGCACTACACTGGCAGTTTACGCAAGCATTTGTAAAGAAACCGGCAGGCCATTCCAATTTCCCGGCTCAGCCGAGCAGTGGAATGGGTTATCAGACGTCACGGATGCAAAACTGCTGGCTAAACACATGATCTGGGCTGCCACCACCGAAGCCGCGCACAATGAAGCATTCAATGTTGCGAATGGCGACCTTTTCCGCTGGAAATGGCTTTGGAAACAAATAGCAGACTGGTTTGCGATCGAGCCAGCCGGTTTTGACGGGCAAATTCGTCCATTGGAACAGGAAATGGCAAACGACGCGCCGGCCTGGAAGGAAATTACTAACAAATACAATTTGAAAGAATCTGATATGAACCGTCTGGCCTCCGCCTGGCATACGGATCTTGATTTGGGCCGCCCTTTGGAGGTTATGACCGATATGTCCAAAAGCCGCAAACTTGGTTTTACCGGCTATCAGGATACGCGCGATTCGTTTTTTGATTTGTTCAAAAGGCTGCGATCGGAAAATTTAATTCCGTGAATTCCATTACACCCAACCCGGTATATAGCTTCGGGTATGATCATGACCAAAATCATTGCAAATAATTTGCGATAAGCCATACAACCTTTTGACCCTGAAAGTGCCTCTTTATGTTTGATGACGGCTGGTTGCTTTAAGCTTATCGTCGACATGTGAGAATGTTGTATTGTTAATGATACTTTTTTGGTCATGAAGAAATTCCTTTACATTTTTCTGTTTTGCCCGCTTCTCTGGCAGGCCGCGACTGCGCAGGACAGCATTCCAGTGACATTCTCACAAGAGCAGGATACGATCACGAAACAGCGCTTTATAGACAGATATGAGAATGTATTTATGACAAAAGTGCCCACCAGGCACATGTTTAAGCTGAGCCTCACATTTGGGCCAAATTATCTGTTCACTGTGGACAACAATGCATTGCAGACCCTGTTTTACGGCTTTGGCTATGAATATAAAATCGCTCCTGCCTTCTCAATTGGAACTGATTTCAAGGTTAACGGTGGATGGGGAGACAAGATCGGTTTCAGCGGCGTGCTGGATGGCAATGTTTACGGACGTTGGTATTATGATATGAAACGCCGGATCAATCAGGGCGTAAGCGTGAATAATTTTACGGGCAACTACGTGGCAATTGTCGGTGGGAACCGTTGGGGAAAATCGGATTTTGATTATCAATTAGCAACAATTGGCGTCGAATTTGGCTTGCAGAGAAGGTTTCTCAACAACGGGCGGATTGAGTTTGCAATCGGAGCATCTTACCAGCGATATTCAAATAACCGTTCTGCACTTCAATCAGAATACACATTGCATAAAGCCAACGACTTTGCCATAGCATCACGAACGAGCATGGGACTGGCCTTTGGCGACTGGAAAAGGAACAGGCATGTGCCAATGTGCGAAGTGCTGCGTTGCGATGAAAACGTGCAGCAGCAGTGGAAGCTTTTTTGGCCAAAAATATATTTATCCTCCCAATTTATCCAAGGTGCGATCGGTCTGGCTTATGAGCGAAAGTTTGGCAGCGGCCCATTGTCACTGAACGGACAAGTCAATGCAGATTACGCGCGAATGGTTTCCAACAGAACCCCGCAGCCTCCCGGCCCGGGAAGCAATGACTTGCAGATATGGCCTGCATTGCAATTACGTTACTATTTTCAGCAAAAAGAGGCGGTTCGAAGAGGTTTAGGCGGGCAGAATCTTTCGGGCATTTACTTCGGGCCACACAGCGATTTTGTTTATTACAAGAGTGAAAACGTTTTTAGTGAAGGAAGACAAAAAAGGCATCTGGGCTTCGGTGCTGCCGCAGGGTTTCAACAAACATTGTTCAGGAAGGCCTACATTGATTTGTCATTTAATGCCAGTCACCATGTCCTCCACCGGCAACCTGGATCGAATCGCATACTGGCTGCGATCAGGACCGGGTTCGGCATTACGTTATAATGTTTGATTGTAAATAAATGCCGGACGGAAATTGATCCGCCCGGCATTTTATTTATCACTTGCGGCAGCAGCGCCAGTTATTATTATTCCTGAATGAATGCCAGAATATCCTTATTAATCGTTTCGGCTTCCGTCGTCGGCATTCCGTGTGGGAATCCTGGATATGTGATCAATTTGCCGTTTTTCAACAGTTTAGCGGCTTTCAATGCTGTGATCTCATAAGGCACGATCTGATCGTCTTCCCCATGCAGCACCAATACGGGGACATCAACGCTTTGCAGATCTTCGGTAAAATCAGTTGCTGAAAATGCCTTTATACATTCATAATGAGCAAGAATGCTTCCCATCATGCCCTGGCGCCACCAGTTATCACGAATGCCTTGCTTTTCAACAGCACCTTCGCGGTTGTAACCGTAAAATGCTTCCGAGAAGTCTTTAAAATACTGCGGTCTTTGCGTAGCGGTCATCTCGCGGATCTCATCAAAAACTTCCATCGGTACTCCATCCGGATTTTTTTCGCACTGTACCATAAGCGGCGTTACAGCACTCACCAGCACCGCTTTGGCTACCCTGCCTTCGCCATGTTTGTTTACATAACGTATCACTTCACCGCCACCTGTCGAGTGACCGACATGTATGGCATCTTTAAGGTCCAGATGTGCAACAAGCTCGGCTACATCCGCAGCGTAAGTATCCATTTCATGACCTTCAAAAGTTTGGGAAGAACGTCCGTGTCCGCGACGATCGTGAGCAATGACGCGGAAGCCTTTTTGAAGAAAAAACATCATTTGATTATCCCAGTCATCGCCGGAAAGTGGCCATCCGTGGTGAAATACGATAGGTTGTCCGGTGCCAAAGTCTTTGTAAAACATTGTGGCCCCATCTCTTAGCTGCAAAGTGCTCATGATTTTGTTTTTTGAGAGTGAAAATTGAGAGGACAATAACGTAACAATCAGGTCACTTTTCAAGCAACGAGCGTGAATGTTGTGTTAATTTGGTTCATTAAGCTGCTTTCACCTTCCGTCTCGTATTCATCTTCGTTTTGATCCACTCAGGATAATGCGTTGCATCCTCGGCTGCGTATACGTGAAGTTGCTGGGACGGATCTGGTTTCAGCAGCGCTGCCTGGGATGTGCCGAGGATCCTTGCGGCTGTTTGCACACCCGAATAACTTGCTCCGGCAACCCCGTTGGCCAGAATGCTCGCGCCGCACAAATACAGATTCTCAATTTCACTTTGCGATTTAAATGCAAAAGCACCTATCTGCCAGAAGCTCTTTTCGGTGCCGTACACACAGCCGTCGGTGGAACCAATGTAATGCTTGTTGGTCAGTGGGGTGCCCATTTCTTTCTGGACAATGCTTTGGCTGATCCCCGGCAAAACCGTTTCGAGGCTTTTGATCATTTTCATGCTCAGGCGCTCTTTAAAATCCAGGTATGCCTGGGAATGCACGCCGGTCTCGCCATCAAACTGGCTGAAAGCGTGATTATTAATGAGCGTAATTACTTCAAGCGTATGGTGAATGCCGTCAAAACTCGTTGGATCTTTCAATGTGCTCGAACTGATAAAGAGGGCTGGAAAGGCAGTTTCCGAAGCAATATCCACATCTGCATGCTGACCGTACGACTCTTCGGCAGCCTCGTCCGGCACCAGCCAGACATTTCCCGAGTCCAAACCCGCTTTGCGGAGATCCATATCAACCGTCAAAAACAGGATCAGCGAGGTGCAGGAATATTTGGTATTTTTTAGTTGATTCAAAAGCTGCTTGCTGAGATTTTGCTCCCCTATCAGGTTTTTATAAGTCGTTCCCGGATCCGCATTGGAAATAACCCTTTTTGCATAAATAAGCGCGCCATTTTCAAGCTCGACACCCACCGCACGCTTCACTTTTTCGCCCTGGATCAAAATGCGCTTCACCTTCTGCCCCGTTCTGCATTGACCGCCGTGTTTTTTAATCACATTGGCCATTGCCTTGACAATCGCCGCACCGCCGCCCATCGGATAAAAGCCGCCTTTTTCATAATGTGCCATCACCGCAGCATGATACGGAAAGCTGGCTTGCGCGGGGGGAAGGCCATGGTTACCCCATTGGATATTCAATATTTTTTTCAAAAGCGGGTCCTTAATATGCCAGTCAATGACCCTTTTCACGCTGAATAAGCCGTATTTTCCCAAATGCCGGGTACGCCAGGGAATGGTCAGGTGATCACGGAAACCGTTCATTTCCGAGATCAGATCCAGCTGGCTGCTGACGTTTTTAACCGCAGTCAGATACTTTTGAATCCCTTTTTTCTCTTCGGGAAATTGTGCAGAAAGCACTTCACAGAGTGCATTGAAATGGGCAGGAATATCAACGCGCTTTTCGCCAATCCAGCAATGTTCATAGGCTGCTGGGTTCATTTCAAAAAAGGTAAGCTCATTAGCAATTCCCAAACCTTCGTACAACATTCGGGTAGACTGCCCCTCGCCCAGCTGACCTATGTAATGCACACCAGGAGAAAATCGCTGTCCGCCGATCCGAAAGCTGTGGCACCAGCCGCCGAGCACATTATGCTGTTCCAAAATGAGCACCGTTTGCCCCTCACGCAGCAGGCAAATCGCTGCCGAAAGCGCACCCATACCCGAGCCAATAATGACATTATCGAATTCAAACATTAAATCCTGCGGTTCAGACGACACAATATGGGCTTGCTATTTGGGAAACTAGGTGTGATTGGAATGAATATAAAAATATTGTTCCTTGGCAAATGCAGAAAAATGAATGTTGTTAAATTTTCAATCAATCTATCCTAGCCGCCTGCTTTGCGCCTAACCAGCCGCTATTGCATCACTTCTGACGGTGTCCTGCCGAATTCTTTTTTAAATACAAATGAAAAATGAGACAGGTCTTCAAAGCCAACTTCGAGATAGACTTCACTGGGCCTGTGTTTTTGCTGGCTGATTTGAAAATAGGCTTCATCGAGCCGTTTCTTTTTAAGCCAGTTTCCCGGGTTTGTGCCGAAAACCTTTTGAAAATCCCGTTTAAATGAGGATAAACTTCTGCCAGTGAGAAAGGCGAAACGTTCCAGGCTAATATTAAAGCGGAAGTTGCGGTTCATATATGCTTCGAGATCGATTTTGGCAGGAATTGCGAAGTTGAAAAACACATTTGCCATGGCAGGATCAGACTTTAATATGATCATCAGCAGCTCTTCCCGTTTTATATCCGCAAAAGTTTCGTCAATCTCCAAATCTCCGTAGTAGTAAGGTTCCAGCGACTGGATATAGTTTTTAATCAGTTTGTTATCTTGTATAAAAAGAAAAGAATCGTTGTTGCTGTCAGCCTGGGCTTGAACCGGATGCCGCTCCAAAAACTTCCTTAGGAATGGCTCATCCAATGTGATGATGATCTTTTCAAATTCATCCTTATCCTTATATTTTGTATAGCGAACCAAATGGTTTTTCCTGGCGATGCAGTAATCGCCAGGAACCATCTCATAATGCTTGTGACCGTCAAAAGCCTTTATTGAACCTTTCAGTAAATACAGGAAGAAATGTTCTGATATAAATTGCTCCGGCGAAATTTCCGGCCCTAAATGACAGGATTGTATGTTATTGACTTTCACTTGTCACGTTTGATTTTGTGAACCCAAATTTACTCATTTATACAAACTGTCGACACTTTCCAGAATAGCGGATTGTCTGCTTTTCGGATCCCAACCCAATGTTTCCACGGCTTTCCTGTTCGACATTTGAATATAAAATGCTTCATCCGTCTGCTGCATCTCAGCAATATCCGCGGCCAGTTCAGGCCGCTCGGTTTTGATTAGTTGGGCCACAGCGTAAAAGCTCATTACGCCCTCAGATGTGGCCAGAAAGCGCTGTCCGTTTGCTTTGGGATGTAGCATTGCTTTTATATGGATGTCAGCAACATCACGCACATCAACAACGCCGAATGTAAATGCCGGGCTTTCGGTCGTCGTGCCGCTGATGATCCCCTTCACGATCGTATCGAGCGAAGCCGACGAAATGTCTCCTAAAACCGGCCCGAAAATCCCAACCGGATTGATAACCGTAAGCTCCATGCTACCGCCTTCTGTTTCAATAAAATGCCAGGCCGCTTTCTCTGCGATGGTTTTAGATTTAATGTATGCCATGATCGGCGCATGCTCATCCGTCCAGTCTGTTTCGGTGAATACGTGATCCTTTGCATTTTTGCTGTAACCAATCGCGGCAAATGACGAGGTAAGTACAACCCGCTTAACGCCTGCATTTTTGGCTGCTTTCAAAACGCGCAGCGCACCGTCACGAGCCGGAATGATGAGCTCGTTCTCATCTTTGGGTGCCTGGGCTGGAAATGGTGATGCAATGTGCAGCACATATTCGCAATCCCTTACAGCTTCCTCCCAGCCTTCATCTGACGTTAGCTCAGCCTGGTAGAAAGAAAGATCAGTAAAATCTTTAATCCCGCCATCTTTCAATGCATCGATTATTTTGTCTTTTTTAGACAAAGAGCGGAGCGTAGTTTTGACCTGATAGCCTTGTTGTAAAAGTTGCAGGATCGTATGGATGGCGACAAATCCGGTTCCGCCTGTGACTAATATGGTACGTTTCATTTTGATTGAATTTAAAAGTGAAATTTGATTTGGGTTGTTGCCTGGCGCAGTCGCGCCATTCATTTCAGGAATTTTAGGCCCTCATATCGTTTTTGTTTTTACACTACAAATTTCCGCAATCCCAGACCAGGCTGCTTTGTTGTGAAGTTCAATTTTTCTTTGTTGTGGGGGTCAATGTGTAGTTACTAATTTCGCCTTTTCTTTAAGCCCAGAAATGGCTCAATTACCGGATGGAATGTAAGAAGTACGGTAAGAAGTTTACCGATAAATAAGTTTAAGAGTATTTACAAACAGTTGATTACTTTGCTTATCAAAACGCTAACCTATTCACAATCACTATGAAAACAACTGCATTGATAAAATCAGCCTGCCTGTCATCGATCTTTTTTTTGGCTATGGCCTTTTCGTGTCAGGACCATAATATTCCGGATCCTGAACCCACGGCTTCGTGTAATCTAGCCGATGGAACACCCCGGGCATTTCCATGTGAATTTGAAATAGTAAAAATCGACTTCATGGAAAAGAATGCAAAAAAAGTGATGAGTACAGCTACCCAGAGTGATTCAAATGTGACATTAAATACAGCACATGCGGCTAGCTTCAGCGTTTATGGGATACAAGGTTATTTTCGCTCTTCTTGGCGGACACGTATTACTTTAAAAAGAATTGCAGCATCTTCTACCCCTGGACCGAACGAGTATATCACAAGGGACATTCGGGCAAATAATGAAATCAACGACCCTATCACCACGCCAGACAGTAATTTCAAGAAGTTATCGTTTAATATCGCGGTGGGCGACACAATCTCCTTTGCATCGACTGTTTTTATTGAAGGAGGTTATCGTGGAGGAGGAAATTATTCTGTAAGTCTAGGCTATCTGGCGACAATACAAAATGTAGCCACCTCTGCCCTATTGCAAAAACCACCTTACAATTACACGTTTATTCAAGATCTTGCGGAAGCGAAGATTAATTATTTCCCAACGATTATTGACCAGTATTAATATTAATAAAAGAGCAGAATAAAAATGGACATAATCTGGTAACCAGATTATGTATTACAATTTAACTGCGACAAAAACAAAGACCTAGCAAATGTTGCTAGGTCTTTGTTTTTAAAATCTTCAACCACAGCAGCAGCACTAGTCAGCAAAAATCCGATGCCCTACTTAATTAAATTATATCGATGAAATTGATAATTTATCCCTTTCGATGGCTGACGAGTCTGTTTTTAATTGTCGCTTTTCAGGCACATTCTCAGAATATACAGGCGTATACGTCTACATCAAGTGAGGTGGTGACGATTCACTCCGAGCTTTTAAACGAAGACCGAAAGGTGTATGTGCATTGCCCCAAAGTAGACTCCGCGGATGTAAACAAACGATTTCCCGTGGTCTACGTCATGGACGGTGATAATCATTTTGAATTGCTTGCTCAGTATGTCGATTATCTAAGTCGGCCGGATGTTTTGGCAATGCCAAAGACAATCGTCATTGGCATCCCAAATACAAAACGAACCAGAGACCTTACCCCAACCAACAGCTTACTTAATTACGAGGGAAAACCAGACAGTAGTTCGTATACAGGCAGCGGCGGGAACGATAAATTTTTACAATTCATCGGGACAGAAATGATACCGATGATCGACAAAAATTATAAAACAGCGCCCTATAAGATATTTGCCGGGCATTCCTTCGGAGGCCTTTCAGCACTTAATTGTCTGCTGACTCATCCGGAACTGTTTGATGCGTATATCGCCGTAAGCCCATCCCTTTGGTGGGACAGGGAGTATATGTTGAGAATGACTGATGAAAAACTAAAAAGGGGTTCAGCCTTTGACAAAACATTTTTTTACAGTGACGGAAACGAAGGGGGGCCTGATTCGTTTTTTCATAAACATTTATTGAAGCTGGATGCAACAATTGCGAAGAAAAAACAAAAAGGATTCAATTATCTCTATAAACATTACCCCACCGAAACCCACATGACAGAACCCATTGTGGCTTATTACGATGCCCTGCGTTTCATTTTTAAAGACTGGGAAAAGGGGCGCTAGATATTCTTACAAACTTCTCATTTTAGAGATATACTTTTAATAAGGGGAATCATTAATTATTCTCACGTTCTGTTTACAAACCCAGCTTTTTGAGCCATTAACATTAACGTCGGGTATGCCGTAAATTATCCGGAAACTTCCCGCCGGGTTGTAGGAGATGGATGAGATGATGGGGCGGTTGGTTGAGGGGCAGTAATACGAATCCGCTCAAACAGTCTGATAGTATCACGCTATCATAGCTGAGAAAGCATCCGCTGTAACCTGCATTTACATTTGTCAGTCAAATAGCAATCAAATAAGAAACTACTGATTATCAGTATATTAATGTCTCAGCAAGCAACTATAATCAAATGACTGTCAAATAAGATTTAAGCCCAGACAGGCAAGTAAGATGGATATTTTCTTGACTTACTTTCAGGATCATCTTTTTTGATTACACCTTCTTCCAGAGAATCCTTGATGATTCGCGAAGCCATGGCTGAATTTTGGTCTGCAATCTTAAAACGTTCTCTAAGAGACTGATTTGTCATCTTTTCGTTTGATACATACTTTAAGCAAGCATGCTGGTAACACGCCCTGACCTTTTCCTTTCTGTCCAAATTAAGTAAAGCTTTGTAGCTGTACATGGTTATTCTTGTCCTGCTTTCGGCCACGACTATATTCAAGGGCGGTAATTGATACAATTCGATATTAAAAATCACTTTATCCAAACCACTTCCTTTCTCTTCACAAAAGCCCATGCGGCGCATGATGTCAGCAAGCCTCTCATTCCTTGACACGTAGGCATCTATAAACCGGTCAGGAGTTACAAGCGGTGTTCCCGGGTTTGATATCTCTATCCTGTCGGAGAAAATTTCGATCATAGGGAAGCCCTTTTCATCCAGACCCTGATGAACTAATGCATTCGCAACCAATTCGCGGATTGCTACCTCCGGGTACATTCTGGATTCCTTTCGCAATGCTTTCCCAATCTCCTCATTGGCCGGAAGCTGACTATTTATCCAAACTACAAGCCCCTCAAAGCCTATTGCATAACCCCGTCCTCCAATTTGCTCGCGTTCGGTCTCAACTTTGTTCTTTCCTTTATACACAATCACACGGATGGACTTTCGGGCAACACTTTCAAAATCTTTGAGCTGCTTGGCAAAGAGTAATGCACCCAATTTGGTAATTGCGTATCCCTTATTTTTGAGCACCAGGCCGTCCTCGATAAATTTATCAATTACACCCTGCTGCGTGGAAGGATAGGGTAATTTCATTAGATCAAAGTACGTTTCTGTACTCAAATATTTGGTAATATCCGCGGCAGATAAATGATCCATTGCAATTTCCTTCTCAAAAGGCACCATATCTTTCTTCCAGATTTTGGCTTGCTTTTCAGGGAACTCATTAAGTTTTCGGGTGATGCTTCCGATCCTGATATATGACTGGTGTTGGAACTCTACTGGCTGGTTTTTGGCAGCAGAGATAACATAGATTGAGATATGGTGGGTTTTAATGTAATCGAATTCATACACACTAAAATCGATCTTTGGATTTAGCCTTGTGGTAAGCCAATGTTCCAGATCCTCACCGCCCTTTTTATGTGACTTTGCTTTGAAAGTGGTTCCTTTAATAATATGAGTCTGGTCTTCGACACCGAAAACCAAATAGCCAAAACTCTGATTGTGAATACACGCCCCGTTGGAAAGCGCTGAAAGACGCTCGCCAATTTCCTCCGGTGAATGAAAATTAAGTTTGAACTCAACCCATTCACTTTCATGAGGTTGCTTAACTAATTCGTTTATTAATTCAATCAGTTGTTGCTCGTTCATCTGCATTCCGTTTGTTCATCAGCATTTGCTAGACATGCTGCTTTATTAAAGAGCCAATAGAAAAATTCTACCGAACCTGGCGGAGTTACCGGACTCACCTTGGGGAAATTACGTCTGAAAATCGCAACAATTTTCATTTAAGCCGCCTGCGTGAACAGCAAACAAAAAAGCGCCGATCTTGCGAAAGGCGCCTTGGTTGTGGTCACGTAGGGATTCGAACCCCAAACCTCCTGATCCGTAGTCAGGTGCTCTATCCAATTGAGCTACGCAACCAATTCCTTAATTGGAGTGCAAAGATAAGAAATGGAGGTGCTTTGAGCAATAGTAGATGCTAAAAATTGTTAAAAACTTTTTTCTATAATCTTATCTCCCTTGAAAATCAGGGCTTTTCTTTTGCAGAAATGAAGCGATTCCTTCCTGGGCATCGTAGGTTTTGAATAATCGTTCCTGGTTTTCAAGCTCGTGTTGCTGCATTTGGGACAAATTTGAGTGGAAGGATTCGTTCATGACGAGCTTCATAGCGCCTATGGCTTGGGTTGGGGCGTTGCGGTAGTAGGCTGCGGCTTTTTCAACTTCCGAATCCAGCTCGCTGGCGGGAACGGATCTGCTGATCAGGCCGATGCTGGCAGCTTCGGGGGCGTAGACTTTCCTGCCGGTTGATGCGATTTCGAAGGCTCGGGCTGCTCCGACTAGCCGCGGCAAAAAGAATGTGGCGCCCGCGTCGGGCATGAGGCCTATTTGAACAAAAAGCAAACTTAAATAAGTGTCGTCCCTCGCAATGACGAGGTCGCAGGCGAGTGCGAGCGAACATCCGGCTCCTACTGCCAGACCATTGAGCCGGCAAATCACGGGCTTGGGAATGGTACGGATGGCCTGGATCATGGGGTTGTAATATTCGCGCAAAATCTCCCCGGCGCCTTCGCCTGAACTTGCGGTTTCCTTCAAATCAGCACCGGAGCAAAATGCCTTTTCGCCCTCGCCGGTGATGATGAGCACGCGCACGGATCCGTCGCTTTCGGCTGCTTTCACGGCGATGGTGATTTCGTTGATCAATGCCGGGCTTAATGCGTGGTAAACGTGTGGCCTGTTGAGCGTGATCCTTGCAATGCCGTTGGAGTTTTCGAAAAGGAGGTGCTGGTACATTGCTGTGAAGTGTTTTTTGTCAAAAGAAAAAATAGACAGTAAGGCTACTCACAAAGACGCCGCAAATGACGCCGACAAGAATTTGTGCGGGTGTGTGGGCATTTAAATGTAGCCTTGCGCTGAGCAGCCAGCCTGCGATCAGGACTGTAAATACCAAAGGAATAAGCAGTTGCGCTTCATCGTGGCGCATGAGCAAGCCAGTCAGTATGCCGATGGAGCCGCCTATGCCGGTTGCATGTGCGCTGATTTTCCAAAATAAACTTACTACGGTGACAATAAGCAAAGAAACGGTGGCACCTCCGAGAATGATCGAAATTTGCGGTGCAAGCTCGCTGATCGGTTGCAGTTTCCAGCCAAACAAATAAGTCGCCAGCCCATATATAATGATGCAGGCGATGTAAGGCAATCTGCGCTCGGCGAGATCATCCACGTGCATAGTGCTGATAATGCCCATTCTTTGGAAATAATAAACGACTAATGTAGGCGCAATGAATGTGTTCAGGAACAAAAGCAGCAGCAAACTGCCCAGCGCCGGAAGTTCAAAAGCGCTTACGCCGACCAGCTCAGGGGAAATGATGAACAGCAATGCAAATAGGTAAGTCGTGAGGATCAGCGGGTGAAAAACTACTGATAATATGAGTGCGATTCGATTGTTCAAGGGAAAATGTCTTTAATCCGGATGTAATTGACAAAATTACGCTGAAAACCAGTCTGCACAAGAGTCACTTCCCACAGAAAAGTAAGTTAGGCGCGTGGAATAGGTTTTCGTAGGGTAATTTGTAATTTTGCGCCTCATTCGGAAAGCCGGATCACAAGCATTCAGTACATTAAGATTGAAACCAAAAGAAAATGGGACCGCTGCAGATTAAAGACATTTTACAGACTTCTCCTGAAAACCAATCCGTTACAGTAAAAGGATGGGTCAGGACAAAACGTGAGAGCAAAAACGCGATTTTCATTGCGTTGAATGACGGTTCCACCATTCATAATATTCAGGCGGTTGCTGAGCCCGGGCAGTTTTCTGCTGAACTGTTAAGCACAGTCACCACGGGTTCTTGCCTTAAAATTACCGGCCAACTTATTGAATCACAGGGTTCTGGCCAGGCTGTTGAGGTTAAAATTGAAGACATTCTGGTTTACGGAACAGCTGATCCTGAGACTTTCCCATTGCAGCCTAAAAAGCATTCGCTGGAATTTTTACGCGAAATAGCGCATTTGCGCCCCCGTACGAACACATTCAGCGCGATCCTCCGCATTCGTCACGCATTGGCGTTTGCGGTGCATCAGTATTTCAACGATGGCGGATTTTTCTACTTGCATACGCCGGTTATTACGGCTTCCGATGCGGAAGGAGCGGGTGAAATGTTCCGGGTTACTACATTGGATCTGAATAAATTACCCAGAACCGAAGAAGGCGCGATCAACTTTAAAGAGGATTTCTTTGGAAGAGAGGCGAATCTGACGGTTTCGGGCCAACTGGAAGGCGAGCTGGGTGCTATGGCACTTTCCAAGATTTATACCTTCGGACCAACATTCCGTGCAGAAAATTCCAATACGACGCGCCATTTGGCCGAATTCTGGATGATTGAGCCTGAAATGGCGTTTTTTGAGCTGGAAGACAATATGGATCTGGCGGAGGATTTTGTCAAAAAAGTGATCACGTATGCCTTGATCCACTGTAAAGATGACCTTGCTTTCCTGCAAAACAGGTTGGCCGAAGAAGAAAAGAACAAGCCGCAAAACGAGCGCTCCATTCCATTGCTTGAGAAACTAAGTTTTGTAGTCGATAATCCGTTCGAGCGCCTGACTTACACGGAGGCCATTGAAATTTTATTGAAATCAAAACCACATAAAGAGAAGAAATTCCAATATCCTGTGGGCTGGGGAATCGACCTTTCCAGTGAGCATGAGCGTTATCTGGTTGAAAAACACTTCAAAAAACCCGTTATCCTGACCAATTATCCGAAGGAGATCAAGTCGTTTTACATGAAACTGGACGACGATGGAAAAACGGTCCGTGCAATGGACGTGCTTTTCCCGGGCATTGGCGAAATTATCGGCGGAAGCCAGCGTGAAGAGGATTATGAGAAACTTTTGGGTCGCGTGAAAGATGTGG
This sequence comes from Dyadobacter sp. CY347, assembly GCF_021502655.1. GTDB lineage: Bacteria > Bacteroidota > Bacteroidia > Cytophagales > Spirosomataceae > Dyadobacter. The sequence continues at coordinate 380,877 of NZ_JAKFFT010000007.1, read as the reverse complement.
GGATTGATCCCGAAAACCTTTGGTGGTATCTGGAAACGCGTAAATTCGGAACAGCCCCGCACTCAGGTTTCGGACTTGGATTTGAGCGTTTGGTGCTATTTGTGACGGGTATGAGCAACATTCGAGACGTCATTCCTTTCCCACGTTATCCGAAAAGCGCAGAATTTTAAAAAAAAATATTTTTTCCCGCGTGACCTTTTTCAGATTTACCGTATCAATAAAGTAAATACTGTAAATCTTAAATGTCACGCACTTGAAAAAGAACTTTCATTCTTTCCGGAACAGCATTATTTTGACCTGGTCAATGATGCTGTTTTTTGTTTTAAATGGCTTTGCACAGGAAGCATTTAAAATCAAATGGTCGATGGATTACACCCTAGGCGGCGTTTCCAATCATGCCAATTTCTCCCCTACTGACGCCGTGCTGGCGGGTGGCGGCAATACGAATGCGCTCAATGGTGGTTATGGGCTTGGCGGCGCCACCGTGGCGGCTTATGTGGTGCGGCCCTGGCCAAATTCCTTTTCAGATGGACGCTATACGGAGTTCAAATTCACCGCCAAATCCTTTAAATACAACATTACCAGCATTTCCCTGAGGCTCAGGCGCTCGCCCGACGGGCCGAAGCAATTCAAAATCCGGACGAGTCTGGACGGGTTCACTTCGGACCTTACGGCATCAACATTGGTGAATCCAAGCCAATTTTACACATTCTCGGTCCCGGCAGGGTTCAATAACCTTTCTGAAAACACATTCACATTTCGGGTTTATAGTTACGGTCCCACGAGCATTTACGGCACATTATGGTTCGACGAAATCATTGTGAATGGTGATGTGGTTGCGATCGTTCTTCCCATTTATCTCACCTATTTCAAAGGCAAATCCAGCGAAGGCAACGCGATACTTTCCTGGGAAATGACCTGGGAAAAGGATAGCAAAGAATTTCTCATCGAACGCCGCGACGAAAATGCATTTACACCCATAGCAACATTGCCTGCAAATGGCGAAACACAGGGCCGAACACGCTATACCTTTACGGATGAAATGCCTGCCGCCGGGGTTAACCATTACAGGCTCCGCATGACGGACCAAAATGATCATATAGTGTTTTCAGCCTTGGCAGACGTTCACGTACAGTCAGAAACCGCTTCATTTTACATTGCACCTAACCCCGCCCCTCCATCGAAGATTTCCGTTTTTGGGCAAAATATAGATCCCGGATCGCTGGAACTGACAAACTGGGCTGGTTTACGTATAGTCATCAAACACGAATTCAATGCGCCGGGATTTGTTGATTTAATTCCTGATCAGGCACTTTTGCCGGGTTTATATTTATTGTCTTACCAAAAAAATGGCCGCAAAGAACATGCGAAAGTATTAGTTCGGTAAAATATTGTGCGCTTAATTTGTAATGCTCAAGTATAAAAATTGCCTGCGATTCATCGTTGGGAAAGCGACGTTCTGATGAAAATAAATGGCTTGAAGCCTATGTTGAAAAAAGTGCAGCCGAAAGTGTGGTGGGCGGCATTAGCTGTCCTGGTTATCCTCGTTGTTTCCTGGGGGTTGGTGCGGAAGAAGAAGCCGGGACCGGAAGAGATTCTGGTCGACGGCAAGATGGTTTCCAAGCTTGATCCCGTTCCTGTTAAAAATCCGGATGCAGCCACGGCGCTGAAAATATCCAAGATCGAAGATATTTTCAGGCGCAAAAAACGTGCTGGTTTTAATGGTAATGTGCTCATTGTCCAAAAAGGGCAAGTGCTTTATCAGGATTCATTTGGTTTTGCCCACCTGAAAAAGAAGGATACATTAACCAGGGATTCGCGTTTTCAGCTTGCATCGCTTTCGAAGCCTTTTACGGCCATTGCTATTCTCAAACTGGTGCAGGAAGGGCGGGTCAGCCTGGACGATTCGATCCAGCGTTTTTTCCCTGATTTTCCTTATCACGGCGTAAAAGTGGATATGCTTTTAAGTCACCGCAGCGGACTTCCCAATTACATTTATTCTTTTGATGACAGCGTGCGCCACGGCAAGAAATATCCTGATAACCTGGATATTATGGACTGGTATGCAAAGGTTGTCCCTACGCCCACGCCTTATAACCGTCCCGGAAGGTCATTTAATTATTGTAACACAAATTATTGCGTGCTGGCAGCGATTGTCGAAAAAGTGTCAGGCGAGCCTTTCGGGACTTTTTTGTTTGATCAAATTTTCGCCCCGCTTGGCATGACAAACTCGTTTTTGGTGACAGACACATCCAGTGCCGCCAGGCAGAACAGAACGGACGGACACCAATTCGGGCGCAAGTTGGATAAGGATTACTACGACGATGTGGTTGGGGACAAGGGTTTATATTCAACGACTGGCGACATTTACAGATTTTATAATGGCCTGACGCAGGGCTTGTTATTAGATAAAAAACTGCTCGACGAAGCATTCAAACCCCGCAGTTTCGAGCGCGCCGGCATCCGGAATTACGGTTATGGCTTCCGTATGCACACCAAAGAAGACAACACGCCGCGCTTCATTTACCACGGTGGCTGGTGGAAAGGTTATAACACCATGCTTTGGGTTTCTCCCGAGGACGAGGCGGTGATTATCGTGTTGGGAAATTCCTATAACCGCTCCACTTACGACCTCAAAGAACTGCTCGAAGTGATCCACGGACCCGGCAAAGTGGAGGAGATTGAGAAAGACATCTAGCTTTATTTGAATTCGGCCGCGAATTCAGGATATTTGCCGAAACAAACGAATTCCCGCATCTATGCCCGATTCTGCATACTTTTTACCTGCTTGTCTGCTGTTGGGATTGCCGTTTTCGGGTTTTCTTTCGCTCTGGCTGGCTGGAAAAGGTTTTAATAAAGCAGCAGGTTGGGCGGGCGCTTTTATTACTGCATCAGGGCTGGCTGTCAGCATTTTGTATGCCGACGCGCAGACATTACACGTAGTCAGTTTTCACTGGCTCACTATCGGCGACACTTCTATTGACATTCCTTTTCGTTTTGATGCATTAACCTGCATGATGCTCGTGATCGTGCATTTTGTGGCATTGCTCGTGCAGCTTTATTCGACTGCTTATCTGCATGGTGATCAAAACCTGCACCGATATTTTGCATTCATTCAGCTTTTCCTTTTCTCTATGATCGGCATTGTGCTTTCGGGCAGCTTGCTGGTCATGTATATTTTCTGGGAACTGGTGGGGCTTTCTTCTTATCTGCTTATTGGTTTTTGGTATTTCAAACCAAGGGCCGTTTGGGCTGCGCAAAAGGCATTTGTACTCAACAGGATCGGTGATGCAGCATTCCTGACCGGGATTTTAATGCTGTTTTACTATATTGGCTCTACCGACTTTGAGGTGCTTGCCTTAAAAATTGACACATTAAATCCTGGAATTCTGACTGCAATCGGACTTTGTCTTTTTGGTGGTTGCATGGGAAAATCGGCCCAATGGCCACTTTCGGGCTGGTTGCCGGATGCGATGGAAGGTCCTACGCCCGTTTCTGCGCTTATTCACGCGGCTACAATGGTTGCTGCCGGGATTTTCTTATTGGCAAGAATTTCATTTTTACTCACATTCGATGCCAGACTGGTCATCACGATCATTGGCACCATTACCATGCTGATCGGGGCTATTAAGGCAACGCAAGTTTGGGATATCAAGCGGGTTTTAGCTTATTCTACCATGTCACAGCTTGGATTAATGGTCATTGCGGTTGGTTTTGGAAGCTGGCAAACTGCCCTTTTTCATCTGGCAACGCATGCATTTTTCAAAGCCGGATTATTCCTTTCAGCTGGTTCCGTCATTCATGCCGTAACACCTTCGGACCTGGGTTCCGATTTTGATTTGCAGGATATGCGCACGATGGGCGGCTTGCGCAAAGCATTGCCGGTCACATTCATTTGTTTTTCAGTTTGCGCCGCGGCATTGGCCGGGTTACCATTCTTTTCAGGATTTTTATCCAAAGACGCGATCATTACCGAAGGATTTCTCTGGGCAGCAGAACTAGGTCCATTGTTTTACATTTTCCCAATTCTCGTTATCCTTTCCGCCGGTTTGACGGCCTATTATATGACGAGGCAAATCTGGCTGGTGTTTTTTGGTCAAAACAGATTCAATGCTGCTTACATTCACCCGCACGAATCACCGGTGATCATGTGGCTTCCAATGGCTGTTTTGGCTGTTTTGTCTGTGTTTATCTGGTTCTCCTGGAACCCGTTTGACGCGGCAGGATGGTTTCTAGCATTCATAGGCCAACATTCAGAAGCGCATTTGGTGTGGGTCCCGATTGTTGCGAGTTTGGTAACTTTTGCTTCGATTTTTCTGGCATACAGAGAAATTAAAACAGAAAACCCATTCGGTATCAATACGGTAAATGCTGCTCATGCTCCGAATGCCTTGCAAAAACTGGTGTGGTTAAGAGATTTTTCCAACACCCAGTATTTTATCATTCCCTTTGCATTCATTACCAAATATTTGAAAATATTCGAAAAGCGGATCATTGACTCGTTCATTGACCGGCTGGCCAAAATGAGCGTTGTCCTCGGTCATCTCATCGGCTGGTTCGACCGGTTCTTTGTAGATGGCGGCGTGAATTTGCTGGTTTTTTCGATTAAATCCGGCGGGCACGCAGTCCGTAATTTACAAAATGGCAAGATCCAATCTTATTTCATTGTGACTGCCATGGGCGTGTTTTTATTGATATTGTGGTTGGTAATCCTGTAAAGCGGCTCAATGCACCGGCCACGATTTTAACTTAATGCTGAATGATTGATCATATACTGACATTACTTATTGCGATTCCCCTGCTTGGCGCAGCCGCTGTGGCTGTGTGGCCGGCCAAAAAACCTGAAAATTTCCGGATCATCGCACTGGTCGCGCTGGCTTTGGAGATGATCATTTCGGTGTTTTTATATATTTCATTTGATAATCAAAACCCTGGTCATCAGCTCAGCGAAGTTACCGACTGGATTACTCTGCCCATCGGCGCGTTGGGCGTGGTTTCTATTGATTATGCCCTGGCGGTGGATGGGATCAGCTTTCCGCTTGTGCTGCTGGCGGTGATTGTGCTTTTTGTGGGTGTGATCAGTTCGTGGAATGTGATTCAGAAGTCGCGGGCCTATTTTGCGCTTTATTTATTGCTTACAGGCAGCGTAATCGGCTGTTTTCTGGCGCAGGACTTTTTCCTTTTCTACCTGTTTTTCGAATTCATGCTGCTGCCGATGTATTTTCTCATTGGCTTATGGGGTGGTCCAAGGCGTGAATATGCTGCATTGAAATTCTTTATTTACACATTCTTCGGCTCGCTGCTCATATTAATAGTCATGATCGCGCTGTACTTGTCGGTGATCGATCCGCTGGAAACGGCCAAAGTCGTCGGCATTTTGGGCATCGAAGATCCAATCCATCCGGACCTTATTTCCCAGGTTCAGCAGTGGCTGATCGATGGTAAGATCGCGCCCGAACAGCTCGTGCACACATTCCGTTTCGCTTATCTGGCCGATCCTAACAATTACATTCCCGGCTCATTGCTAAGCACAGCTTCTGAATATCTGATTGGTAACATTCCTCTAAGATTGCTTGCATTCTGGTTCCTGTTCATTGGATTCGCTGTAAAATTGCCCGTCGTTCCCGTACACACGTGGTTGCCCGACGCGCACGTAGAAGCGCCGACGCCTATTTCGGTTGTGCTGGCAGGGATTCTCTTGAAAATCGGCGGTTATGGTTTCATCCGGATCGTAGATGGCTTTTTCCCATTCGAGGCACAGTATAGCGCAATTCCGCTGGCCGTTTTAGGAATGGTTTCCATTATATACGGCGGATTTAATGCATTGGGGCAGACCGATTTGAAGAAAATGATCGCTTATTCTTCTGTCTCGCACATGGGATTTGTTTTGCTTGGCATAGCCGCATTCACAGCCGAAGGCATCAACGGGGCCATTTACCAAATGGTCAGCCACGGCGTGCTTTCCGCCATGCTCTTCATCCTTACCGGCGTAGTTTACGACCGCACGCACGACCGCCGCATCGACCATTACCACGGCCTCATCGCCGTTATGCCGCAATATACCATCATTACCGGCATCGCCTTTTTCGCATCCTTAGGGCTCCCGGGTTTCTCGGGTTTTGTAGGAGAACTTTTCACATTAATGGGCGCATTCCAGTCCGAAGCATTGCCCGTCTGGATTCCTGCATTATCCACATTAGGCATCGTACTGGCAGCCGCATATTTCCTCTGGACCTACCAACGCATGTTCTTCGGCGCATTCTGGTACAAAAACGGAAGCCTCCACGTCCTCTCCGACCTAACAAAAAGGGAAACAGCCATGCTGCTTCCCCTGGTTGTGCTGACTATTTTGTTGGGATTACTTCCCGGAATGTTATTCGATATGACCGGGCCTACGGTTGAGGCTTGGCTGGATGGGTTGCGGTAATTTACTTCCCAAAAATCTGATCCAGGCTAAACCTCCCCTTTTTAGCCAATGCCTGCAATGTTTGCTGCTGTTCTGGTGTGAGGACTTCGATGATTTCTTGTCTTTTTTCTTCGGCCAGGCGTTTGTGATCGCGGCGTTTGGCTTCGTCGTTTCTGGACAGTTTGCGGTCCATGCGTGCGTAGCGGCGGTCGATTTTTTTTAATTGCTTTTGCTGGCGTTTGCTGAGATTGAGTTCTTCTGCGAAGCGGTCGAGGTTCTTTTCGAGGCGGCGGTTGTTGAGTTTGCTGTTGGTAACGGGCTCTTCATTGCGGTAATCTTCATCGTTATCCGATGTGTTTGCAGTGTTGGATGTGGCGCAGCCGGTGAAAAACAAGGTCACGGCCATCAGGCTCAACATTAATAATTTTTTCATGGGGGTGAATTTGGGGTTAAAAATATTGATGCTTATAACGCAAGGGCCGGGCATTGATATATAATCGTGGGCAAGACTTATATGTATTTTCAAATAAATGTAGTTTTGCCCGAAAGTATAAATAGTATTTTTTGCAATCTTTACAGTAAACACAAATAGCTTTTATTCCAAACTATGTCCTTTTTACCAAATTTTATTTCTCTTTACCCTACTTTATCAAATGAAAGATAGTCCTGCGCCGCAGAGGTTGTTATCGCTGGATACATTGCGTGGTTTTGACATGTTTTGGATCTCAGGAGGCGAAGAAATTTTCGCTGTGCTTGCAAAAGTTACCGGCTGGTCCTGGGCTATTTTTATGGCGCATCAATTCACCCACCCGGATTGGAACGGTTTCCGCGCCTACGACCTGATCTTCCCCACATTCCTGTTTATGGCTGGCGTTTCCGCACCATTTTCGCTGGGCAGCCGCTTGGAAAAGGGCATTCCGCCTTCGGAATTGATCAGAAAAGTGGTTCAGCGTGGGTTAACGCTGGTTTTGCTGGGCGTGATTTATAACAATGGTTTATTTCAAACCGAATGGGAAAACATGCGTTATCCGAGTGTTCTGGCGCGAATTGGATTAGCCGGAATGTTTGCCCAGATCATTTATTTATACACTGAAAAAAGAACACGCTGGATCTGGTTCGCCGCGATCCTGATCGGTTACTATCTGTTCATGAAATTTTATCCGGTCCCGGGCTGCGGCGCTGGCTTGCTGACCATTGAATGTAACCCGGCCAGCTATATTGACAAAATGATCATTCCGGGACGGTTACACTTGACGATACATGATCCGGAAGGGCTGGTTTCTACTATTCCGGCCATTGCAACGGGGTTAATGGGCATTTTTGCAGGTGAGCTTTTGCGGACAAGTGAAGAGGTTATATCAAAAAATAATAAAGTCGTTTACCTGGTTTTTGCGGGCGTTATCAGCCTGCTCGTATGCGTCGTTTGGGATTACTTTTTTCCGATCAACAAGAATCTGTGGACGAGTTCGTTCGTGCTTTGTGCAGGCGGGTTCAGTACATTGTTGCTGGCGCTGTTCTACTGGATCGTAGACGTGCTGAATTACCGGAAATGGACATTGTTCTTCGTAGTGATCGGGATGAATTCCATCGTGATTTATATGGTAGGAAGCTTTATCAACTTTAATTATACAGCCCAGGCACTTTTCGGAGGCATACTCAGTTACTTCCCGCACACCATTGAAGCAGTCGGCGAAGTGATCGCTTATATCATGGTTCAATGGGCGTTTATGTATCTTTTATTTAGGAATAAGCTATTTTTGAAGGTTTAAAATATTAATTAATGTCCATCCAAGTCACCAACCTTACCAAACTCTACGGAACGCAGCGTGCGATTGATGGGATTTCTTTTAGTTTGAAAAAGGGAGAGATCGTTGGGTTTCTGGGTCCGAACGGAGCTGGGAAATCAACGACGATGAAGATACTGACCGGCTATCTTAAAGCTTCGGAAGGATCGGCCAAAGTGTCTGATTATGATGTTACAGATGAGCCAATGCCCGCGCGCAGGACAATAGGATATTTGCCAGAGCATAACCCGCTTTACCTGGATATGTACGTGAGCGAATTTCTCCTTTTTTCGGGAAAATTGTATGGCATGAAGTCAGCCGAATTACGCACCAGAGTGGACGAGGTCATTGCTTTGTGCGGGTTGGAAGTAGAGAAGCGCAAGAAGATCGGGCAGCTTTCCAAAGGTTACCGCCAACGTGTGGGACTTGCGCAGTCGTTTTTGCATAATCCTTCTGTGCTGATCCTGGATGAACCTACTACTGGCCTGGATCCCAATCAGATACAAGAAATCCGGGACGTGATCCGTAATGCGGGAAAAGACAAAACAGTTCTTTTTTCAACACACATTATGCAGGAAGTGGAAGCATTATGTGATCGGGTGATCATTATTAATAAAGGAAAAGTGGTGAGCGACAGCTCATTAGACGAGCTGCGAAAAACGGGAGATTCACTGGAAGAGATTTTCCGGACCCTGACCAAATAGTTTTAAGTTTGAAACTTATTGAAGATCAAATTTCAAAAGCATTAAATATTAGAATTGTATTAAAACAACTTTTTTTCGGATTTATTCCGACCGCAATTTGTTATTATTGTAACTTTTATAAACTCAATTGGGCGGTGCAGAAGTCAGATAACCTAACATTCCCTCGTTAAAATCAGTGGTTCGGAGTATGAAAAATTGGTTCTTAAGCCGGTTTCGTTTAGTTGTAAGTGTAGTCTTCCTGGTCATTCTAACATCAATGGCTTCCGTAGCCTGGAAACGCATCCGGGTTTTCAGTGAACCGGTTGCAACATTGCCGGAAACGGTCAAGCAGCCTGCAAAAAAAGCTAGGAAAAAGCTTGATCCTGTGCTAGTATTGCCTGAAAATGAATGGGTTGACAGCACATTAAAGTCTTTGACCATTGAACAAAAAATCGGCCAGCTCTTCATGGTGGCCACATTCTCCAATCGCGACGAATCACATTATAAATACATTGACCGCCTGATCAGCGACTTTCACATCGGTGGCCTGATATTCTTTCAGGGCGGCCCGGTGGGACAGGCGCAGCTGACCAACCGCTATCAATCGCATTCCAACATTCCTTTATTTATCGGCATTGACGGCGAATGGGGCCTGGGCATGCGCCTCGACAGCACCATATCCTTCCCAAAACAAATGGTGCTCGGCTCCATCCAGGACGACGCGCTCGTTTACAAAATGGGCAGCGACATCGCCAGACAATGCAGCCGTTTGGGCATTCAAATCAATTTTGCACCCGTTTCTGACATTAACAGCAATCCGGGCAATCCGGTGATCGGTATACGTTCATTTGGTGAAGACCGCGACAATGTAACGCGCAAAGCGATTGCCTATATGAAAGGTTTGCAGCACAACAAGATCATTGCAACCGCGAAGCACTTCCCCGGTCACGGCGATACGGATGCGGATTCTCATTTTACATTGCCTGTCCTCACGCATTCCGTGGACCAGCTTACCGAAACGGATCTCTATCCTTACCGGGCCATGATCGCCGACAGCTTAATGGGTGTTTTAAATGGTCATTTGTACATTCCTGCATTGGACAGCACGCCTAACCTGGCCAGTTCTCTCTCCGAAAAAGTGGTTACCGGCCTTTTGCGCAAGGATCTTGGATTCCGCGGATTGGTTTTCACTGATGCCATGAACATGCGCGGTGTTTTGAAAACAGGAAAAGCAGCAGAAGTGAATTTGAAAGCTTTAATCGCCGGAAACGACATTCTCCTGTATCCTGAGAGCATTGCCGAGACGGTTACCAAAATCAAAGACGCCATTGATTCAAAAAGGATCAGCGAAAAGATCATTGATGATAAGGTAAAACGCATTTTGCAGGCTAAATACTGGTCGGGACTGAGCCAGTATAAACCCATTGATACCAATAATCTTTACGCAGACCTCAACACCGAAAAAAGCAAAGAGCTGTATCGCGAACTGTGTGAAGCTTCGGTTACGGTTGTGAAAAATGAAAATGATCTGCTGCCTATCGGGTCGGTTTTAGACGATAAAATGGCTTCTGTGAGCATCGGGGAAGGAAGCAGCGTAGCATTCCAGAAAATGCTGTCGACTTACAAACCGATGCGTTCCTACACATTCTATGAAGGGCCTGCGTCACAAGCGCAGATCGCGGAAATGATGGGTTATTTGGGCAACTACAACACCGTGATCGTGGATGTGCATGGCATCACTTCCAATCCGAAAAGCAATTACGGGGTGACGACGGGCATGGTGGATTTTGTAAACCAATTGAAGCAGCAGAACAAAAAAGTAATCCTTTGCTTGTTTGGAACGCCTTATAGCATTCAATTTTTCCCGGATACGGATGTCTTGATCTGCGCAAGCCAGGACGGGAAGGATCAGCAGGAGATTGTTCCGCAGATTATTTTTGGTGCATTAAAATCGCAGGGCCGCTTGCCGGTTTCGGTGCTTTCCTTCAAAGCAGGCAGCGGCATAACGACCACATCCATCAACCGGATCGGATTTGGAACGCCGGAAAGTGTGGGTATGGACGGCAGTTCGCTGAAACGGATCGATGAGCTGGCAACATCTGCGGTGAATGATCATGTTTTTCCGGGTTGCGAAGTTTTGGTTGCGAGAAAAGGAAAGATCATTTACGACAAACAATTTGGCGGCCTTAATTACCGCACACCGGACCGGGTTACTTCTGAAACCATTTACGACCTGGCTTCCGTCACAAAAGTTTCGGCCACATTGCAGGCCATTATGCTTTTGTACGACCGCAAGCAAATTGATTTAGACCAAAAAGCATCCGCCTATCTCCCTGAACTCGTTGGCACCAACAAACAGAATTTTACGATTAGGGATCTGCTGATGCACCGATCGGGAATGGTTTCATTTTATCCGCCGCTTTGGGAAAAGACCAAAACCAGCGCTGGCGGCTTGCTTCCGGAATATTATAGTTCCAGGGCGGATACAGCTTATTATCTGCAAGTTGCACCGAAGCTTTTTGCCAAAGGTGCTATGCGCGATTCGGTTTGGAAATGGGTTGTGGAGTCGCCTATGAACAACCGCAGAGAACGATCGGGCAGTTACGGTTACCTGTACAGCGATCTTGGTTTTTTAACATTGCAAAAAATCGTTGAAAAAGTAACGGGGCAGCCGCTTGACATTTTCGTGTCTGCCAACATTTACGAGCCATTGGGACTGGCTTACCTGGGTTTTAATCCGCTGCGCCGTTTTTCGGAAAAACAAATTGCGCCTACTGAACAGGATTACCGTTACCGGAACCAGTTGCTTCAAGGGACTGTGCATGATCAGATGTCGGCCATTGTTGGCGGCGTTGCAGGCCATGCAGGGCTTTTCGGAACGGCGCGTGACCTGGCCATTTTGTTTCAAATGAATCTTTGGAAAGGAAATTACGCAGGTCGGAGATATTTTGAAAACGCAACCGTTCCACTTTTTTCACGCGTCTATGACGAATCGCATCACCGCGGATTGGGCTGGGACAAAGCGCCGGTTGACGGAAATAGTTCTTACGTATCTCCACAGGCGTCTGTGAATTCTTTTGGTCACACGGGCTTCACCGGCACCATGGTTTGGATTGATCCCGAAGAAGATCTGTTATTTATTTTTCTTTCGAACCGCGTCAATCCGGATGCAGAAAATACGGCAATTACTACGCAGAGGACGCGTAGGAAAATCCAGGATGTCGTCTACAGTTCACTTATTCAAAGGAAAAGCGAGCTTCCTTAATTGAGTCGAAAGTGTATTTGAAAAATATCTCTAACTTTACCAGACAAACAGGTTAGCGGAAAGATATTAAGACAGATACATGAAAAGAACATCTATTAAAAAGAGTATTTTTACAATCCTTGCCGCGATTTTATGCGTCGCAAATTCATTTGGCCAGACAATTACAACGGATGCTTTGAAGCCAGCGGAGGTTTGTGCCGGCGGAACAGTTTCGGTTGAGTTCACGGCAGAAGACATTCTCTTAGCGCCTACAAATTTTACAGCCCAACTATCAAACGCATCCGGCTCCTTTGCCGCCCCGGTTGATCTCGGATCTTCGGCCACTTCCCCAATTTCGGTAACCATTCCAAACGGAACCGTTGCAGGTTCCGGATATAAAATACGCGTCATTGGCTTCGTATTATTGGTTCCCGCAATCGCAACATCAGAAAGCGCTAACCTGAAAATAAATGCTATTCCTGCAAAGCCAACTGTAATTTCGCCTGTCGCCTATGAAGTAGGAGATAAAGCAGTTGCATTGGACGCAACCGGCACAGCCTTGAAATGGTATAACACCGAAACTAGTGCTGCCGGATCAGCAACCATTCCCACCCCTGACACTGAAACAGAGGGAACACAAACCTTTTTCGTAAGTCAAACAGTAAGCGGCTGCGAAAGTGACCGGTCTCAAATTGTTGTGAATGTTACAAAAACAGCCTGTACGCCACCTGCAAAGCCAGTTGTGACAACGCCTGTTTCATATACAAAAGGCCAGACAGCCGTCGCATTGGAAGCAACAGCATTGACCGGTGCTAAATTGAATTGGTATGGAGCCAACGAAACCGGAGGAACAGCCTCTGCAACCAAGACCATTCCCTCAACTAGTGCGGTTGGAACAATCACTTATTATGTAAGCCAAACTTTGAATGATTGCGAGAGCGAGCGTTCAGCGATTGTTGTGAATGTATCGGCTTGTACGCCACCTGCAAAGCCAGTTGTGACAACGCCGGTTTCATATACCAAAGATCAAACAAATGCCAAGGCACTTCAAGCGACTGCATTAACGGGTGCAACATTGAACTGGTACGGCACCAATGCAACGGGAGGAACAGCTTCCACAACAGCGCCAACGCCATCAACCGGCACCGTTGGAACGACAACTTATTATGTAAGTCAAATATTGAATGATTGTGAAAGTGTTCGTTCGGCAATCGAGGTAACTGTTACTGCATGCGTTCCACCAGCGGCGCCAGGAGTTGCAAATGTTTCTTACTGTTTAAACGAAACCACATCGGCATTAACCGCCACCGGGACAGGCCTTAAATGGTATAATGAATCCGGCACCGCTCTTGGCGCAGCACCAAAACCTTCAAGCGGATCAGCGGGAACGACATCTTATTTTGTGACCCAAACCATTGGTGGATGTGAAAGTGCGAAAGCCGAAATCAAAGTTACTATAAACCAGACTGCTGCTCCGGCAGTTGATGATCTGACTTATTGCCTAAATGCAACTCCACCAACATTAACCGCTACGGGAAGCAATCTGAAATGGTATGCTAATGCAACAGGCGGCACAGGATCGGCTTCTGCTCCTACTCCAACCACCAATGCGATAGGAACAAAAAGTTACTATGTAAGCCAGACAATAGGCGGTTGTGAAAGCGCAAGAGCTGAAATTAAGGTTTCCATCAGAAATTTATCTACTTTACCAACCGTTATTTCGCCAGTTAATTTGTGCCAAAATTCAACAGCAAGTCCGTTGACAGCGACTGGCGCTGCATTGCAATGGTATACTGCTGCAACAGGCGGAAATGGCTCATCTACTGCACCTTCACCAAATACAGCAACCGTTGGCACAACGAGCTATTATGTAAGCCAAACAGCATCCGGACTATGCGAAGGACCGAGGGCAAAAATTGATGTCATTATCAAAGACACACCAGTTGCTCCTACTGTTACTCCAGTCGATTATTGCGCAGGCGTAAAAGCAGTTCCATTAACACCATCAGGAGGCACTTATAAATGGTATAGCACACCCACGGGAGGCACCAGTTACGCTACCACTCCTACTCCCGGAACAGCGACGGCAGGTGTAAATTCATACTATTTGTCACAATCCAACACATACGGAAGCCTGGTTTGCGAAAGTCCACGCGCCAAACTTGACGTGACCGTTAACGCGACGCCAGCAACATTACCAACAGTTTCCGAAGTTGTTTGCCAGGAGCGCACAGACAAAACCTACACATTCCCAACCCAGGCTTCCAGCGGAAATACCATAAACTGGTACACGGCTGCGACAGGTGGAAATGCATCAAAAAATGCGCCTTCTATAAACATCAAAAATGCCGGAGAGACCATATATTACGCAACTCAGATCTCTGCAAAGAACTGCGAAAGCGCAACAAGAATTGCTCAAAAAATCCGCGTAAAACCACTTCCAGGCTTACCGGGAATTGACAATTCACTTGTTGAAATATGCCAGTTCGTTGCAGCGCAGCCATTATCGGCGACGCCGGTGACAAATGGGATCCTGAAATGGTACGGAACAAATGCAACAGGCGGCGATCCTAGTGACAATGCGCCGGTTCCATCCACTGCGGAAGGCGGAACGACTTCTTATTTTGTAGGCCAGTCACTCGAAGGTTGTGTCAGCGACCGTGCCAAGATTGATGTAAAAATCAATACAACACCAAAACCACAAACCACTACGCAACTTGCATACTGCCAGAACGAAGTTGCACCCAGGCTGGACGCAACAGGTTCTATCCTGAAATGGTATCGCAATGCAAATGATACTGATTTCCAAGGTGTTCCATTTACACCATTCACAGAAAAAGTACAGGATTATTCATTCTTCGTGACACAAACAGGCTCAAATGGCTGCGAAAGTCCAAAAGAAGAGATCAAAATCCACATCAAAGCATTACCATCTGCAACGGTATCAGGAAGTTCTACCATTGACCTTGGACAAACGGCAACGATCCGGATCAGATTCACGGGCGACGGACCTTGGATTTATACGCTTTCAGACGGCACTACTGATACAACAGATCAGCAAAATCACGAAATCCAGGTTAAGCCAACCACTACGACCACTTACTTGCTTACCGATGTGGCCAATGCTTGCGGTAAAGGCTTACCCATCGGAAGCGCCTTGGTAACAGTGAAAATCCCTACCATTAATTCGGGTAACCCTTCCGTGGCCGAAGCTTGCGCAGGTAAGACATTCAGTGTGCCATTCCAGCAGTCGGGCGATTTTCCTTCCGAAAATACATTTAAAGTACAGATTGCCACGGAGAATACGGACGCTAAATTTGTCAGTATTCCGTCCGTTGCTTCATCCAATATCATCACAGCCACGTTCCCGGACACAACGCTGGCAGGAAGCTATTATGTGCGTGTCGTGAGTTCGGGCACGAACCCTGAATTTACGGTAAAAGGCAGTGTAAGCTCGATCACCATTACGGCTAGTCCGCTTCCGGTTGCCACAATCACCGGCACACAAACGATCCTGGTGGGCGATAAGGCGGATATGAAAATTGAAACCACAGGAAAAGCACCCTGGACTTTCACATTGAGCAATGGCACAAAGGATTCGCTGATCACCGCATCTGTCACTCCCTATACATTCAAACTGGCACCGAGAACGACGACGACTTACACCATTTCGAAGGTGACCAATGGTTGCGGAACGGGTAAAGGAGCTGGTAGCGCCAGAGTTCAGGTGGATCCGATCCTGGGTGTTGAGCCGGCGGCTTCCGCCGATTGGGTGAAGGTTTATCCAACACTCGTTACAACACAATGCACCGTGGAAATTGACGGTATTATTGCGCCAAGAGAAGCTAGCGCAGAGGTTATTGATCTTACCGGCCGCTCACGCGCTGTGAAAAGCATCAACCAGAAAGTGACTCATGTAGACTTCTCCTCCTACCCTTCAGGACTTTACCTGCTAAGGGTTACAAACGGGAATAAGAATACAGTCTGGCGCATTATGAAGCCTTAATTTGGGTTTAAAAAATAACAAACGGGACATTTATTGCTTAGCGATGAATGTCCCGTTTTCATTCAATAACAACCATTTACATTGAACATTCAGGCAGACATTCTGGACAACTACTTCATGGCAGAAGCCATGCGGCAAGCCGAAAAAGCGTACGAAGAAGGCGAAATTCCGGTGGGCGCTGTGGTGGTAATTGGCGAGCGCATTATTGGTAAAGGTTATAACCAAACCGAAAAACTCAACGATGTGACCGCTCACGCAGAGATGATTGCCATCACCGCGGCGTCAGATAATCTGGGGTCAAAATATCTTCAGGATTGCACATTGTACGTAACGCTCGAACCCTGCGTCATGTGCGCCGGGGCGCTCTATTGGACGCAAATGGACCGCGTGGTATTCGGTGCGGCTGACGAAAAACGGGGATTTTCCAGGCTTGGCAAAGTTATTTTACATCCTAAAACCAGTCTGACAACCGGAATTTTGGCAACCGAATCGCAGGAGCTGCTGCTCAAATTTTTTAGGAGATTAAGAACATAAAGCCTTTTTCTGCTGTTAGCCTACTGATATAGTATATATTTTAAACATTAAACTACACTGAAAATGGCGTTTACACTAGATCCCTTACCTTACGCAAACAATGCATTGGAGCCTCATTTCGACGCATTGACTATGGAGATACATCACGACCGTCACCATCAGGCATATGTTACCAATTTGAATGCAGCGGTAGCAGGCACTGAACTGGAAGGCAAAAGCATAGAAGAGATTGTCGCAAATATCAGCAAAGCACCAGCACCGGTTCGTAACAACGGCGGTGGTCACTGGAACCACGCATTTTTCTGGAAATCACTTTCTCCAAACGGTGGCGGTGAGCCAACTGGCGAGCTAGGAAAAGCGATTACAGCGAAATTCGGATCGTTCCAGGCATTCAAAGACGAGTTCAAAAAAGCGGCAACAGGCCGTTTCGGCTCAGGATGGTCATGGTTGATCAAATCCGGCGACGGCGTAGCCATTACTTCTACCCCAAACCAGGACAACCCATTGATGGACATTGCAGAGGCAAAAGGAACGCCTATCATCGGTTTGGACGTGTGGGAACACGCTTATTACCTGAAATATCAAAACAAGCGCCCGGATTACATCGACGCATATTGGAACGTAGTAGACTGGAAAGCTGCTGACGCTCTTTATGTTGGCGCGTAACAAGGGCTGAAAATATAGATTAAGGTTTGGAGGTTGAAAAAAAAGTGCACAGTTACTCTTGCAACCTTCAAACCTTTTCCTACTTTTGTATCCTCGAAAGGGGTTTTCCCCCTCAGAACGGAGGTTGTAGCTCAGTCGGTTAGAGCGCTAGATTGTGGTTCTAGAGGTCGCGGGTTCGAGACCCGTCTCCCTCCCTTGAAATAAGTTCAAAGTCAAACAAAATGCCTGTAAATCAATGATTTGCGGGCATTTTTGTTTTTCAGATCATATCAAAAAATGCAAAAATTCCCATGTTTTCCAGCGTCATTCGTGTAGTTCAACGCTTGACGAAAAAAGACGCTGGAAAATGCCCGTAAGTTTCTGATTGACAACCTGTTTACGCCGTAAACATCTTGTTTGGAAAGGCCGGTAACGCGATATTTAACCACTTAAATGTTAGCGTTATGTTAGAAAAAACTTTCGGCCTGTTCTTCTATTTGAAACACGCCAAGTACCAAAAGGAGGGTTTACGTTATGTTTACCTCAGAATTACGGTAGACGGCAAGTCTGTCGAAATGTCCACAAAACAGCTTTGGAGCCCTACCAGATGGAATGCAGATGCGGGTAGAGCCACCGGCCAAAAAGAAGAAACCCGCACGCTCAATGCCTATCTGGACATGCTGAGCTCAAAAGTTTTTCAGGCGAAGAAGATTCTGATCGAGGATGACAAGGAATTGACAGCGGAAGCATTGAAGAATGTTCTGCTTGGTAAGAGCAATGAGACTCGCACTATCCTTGAAGTCTTCCAGCGCCATAATGAACAGATGGAAGCGCTTGTCGACCAAGAGTTCGCCCCGCTCACCTTGAAGCGGTACAAAACCGCCAAGGAGCATACCGCTTCCTTTATCAAGTGGAAATACAAGAAGGATGATATGGCGATCAGGGATTTGAATTATGAATTTATTACTGAATTCAATTTCTGGCTGCGTAGTGCGCGAGGTTGCAACCATAACTCTGCGATCAAATACATGAGCAATCTGAAAAAGGTTGTTCTGATCTGCGTCAATAACAAATGGTTGAAGAAGGATCCATTTCAAGGTTTTAAGCTGACCAAAAAGGAGGTTGTAAAGAATCCGCTATCCAGGGACGAACTGAAACGGTTAACTGAGAAAGTATTTGAAGTTGAAAGGATCAGCCAAGTACGTGACATCTTTTTGTTCTGCTGCTACACCGGACTTGCTTATGTGGATGTGAAGCAATTGAAAACTACGGATATTGTCATCGGCATGGACGGCGAACCTTGGATCGACACAACCCGCCAGAAAACG
The DNA here is from genome assembly GCF_021502655.1 of Dyadobacter sp. CY347. Taxonomy (GTDB): domain Bacteria; phylum Bacteroidota; class Bacteroidia; order Cytophagales; family Spirosomataceae; genus Dyadobacter. The sequence continues at coordinate 362,247 of NZ_JAKFFT010000007.1, read as the reverse complement.
GATGCGCCTACACGTATTCCGCTGCTGGATACAGCGCTGGAAATTATTGAGAAATATAAAGATCACCCACAGTGCTGCGCTGCTGGTGTTGTGTTGCCGGTTCTGAGTAATCAGAAGATGAATGCTTATTTGAAAGAGATTGCTAACCTGTGCGGGATTTCCAAGACGCTGACTTTTCATATTGCGCGGCATACGTTTGCTACTACGGTGACGCTGAGCAATAAGGTGCCGATTGAGACGGTTTCGAAAATGCTGGGGCATCGGTCTTTGAAGCAGACTATGATTTATGCTAAGATTTTGGATGTGAAGATTAGTGAGGATATGAAGGGGTTGCGGGAGCGGTTGAAGGGTGGTTGAAGATCAGAGCGTAGTACTGAGGCGATAACTACAGTTCGCCTCAGTAATTCATTAGCTTTCCTAGTTCTAATCAGATTAACTGGAAAAAATTCCAAGTCACTTTGAAAATTACACCGTAGAGAGTTTGGGCTTTCTTAGTGTGTATTTGCTATCGCACCAAGCTGAATTGAGAGCACTGTATGATTTCATTGTATCGTGGGTACCAACATTTTCTTAGTAGATATAATTTTAAAGTCGATGTTCTAAAAAAAAATCCGTCTTCACTTATCAAATTCGTGTTCAGCCACAGGCACATGGTCTAATACATTCTGCTGGTCTAATCAATACTGATTGTTTCGTAAGAGCATTGAATATGTCGTATCTTTAAGTCAATTAAGCTGGTGTCAAAAATGAATTCAAACCATACAACTTCTTGCGCTATTGCTCATGGATTAAACACTCAAGGCTTTTTTAGCTACGAAGTGCCTAGCAATATTATAATATTTGTCCATGGTTTTGGTGGCAGCGCCACAGGCACATGGAATAACTTTCTATCGATGATCCTTTTTGACGATCATTTTAAGAAAACTGATGTAATTTTTTATGGCTACGACACCTTAAAGGGACAAGCAAGCGATCATTCCGCTCAATTGTACAACTTCTTAAATTTATTAGAAAGTCCAGGTCGAAATCACATATTGCCACCACTACAAAATCTTCCGGAGAGGAGCTATCAGTCAATTCTTTTGGTTGCCCATTCACTTGGTGCAGTTCTTGTACGTCAGGCTCAACTTTTGGCTTCAATTGCAGACAAACAATGGGTAGATAAGTCAAAATTAGCGCTATTTGCACCAGCGCATAACGGGGCACAAATTGTCTTGCTAGCGTTGGAGTCATTACCTGGGTTGCTTACATTGCTTGGGGTCATTGCAAAATTTAAATACCCGATTCTTAGCGACTTAACTCCTGGTGAAGGATTATTGAAAAATATAAAAGAGCATACGAAAGATTTACAGAATCAAGGAAAAGGCGACTTCTCAAAAGCGCAGCTTGTAATACATGCGAAAGGTGATAAGGTAATTAGAAACCATCAATACCTACTTGATAGCCCTGCACGAGTTATTGAGAATTCTAATCATACAAAAGTTTGTAAGCCAACGCAAGTTTATTCTGAGCCACTTGAGTATATCAAATCAATCGTGAAGATTAATGGATAGCTATAATAAAAAAAATTTAACCTCGCTGCTTGCCGAGTTTCATGATAAGGGCGAAGCAAAAAAAGGTATACTTAATCTCATCAACAATTACTTCCTTAATGATAATCAAAGCGGTCTCGCCCATTTGTTGAGATTTCATCGACCAGTTCCAGTCGATGGAAGTGAATTGAAGCTTCGATATCAAGTAGATGCCCTCCTAGACTGTTATGGCATTTTAGCGATTGCCATTTTTTCAGGATATATACCTAATAAATTGGATAAAGAATTGACTGATGAAATTTTGTTAGTTCTAGACAATCAAGCGATAAAAGAATATTATACCATTCACTACCCCAATCCTATTGTGTTCTATCTCTGTCAATATGTAAAGGAAAATCGAACATTCCAGCAAGAGGCAAATACGGACACAATTGGTGCATTTACTGAATTTGTATCTTTGTTTCGATTCCTAAAACAAGATAAAGATATTTGTCGATTTATGGAGATGCTCGATTTTGTTTGGTATGACGGCGAGACAATTAGTGAAGTAACTCGAATTTTATCATCCTTTGAAGAATTAAACAAGGCTTTTACTTCAAGAGATAGCTCACCAGCGACGCGGAGCGTTAAAGGATTTATAAAGTATACTGCCTTCCTAAGTCAACTTAGAACGCTTATAGAAGCAACGGTCCAATATCCCATTTTACAGTCCTCACTTTGGACGTTTCATAGCTATTATTTTGACCAAATTGACTTAAAGATGGCCGACCTCCTTGACAGATCCTTTAGTAACATTGAGCAAGCTTTTCGTTCACCACAGCTTTTTGCTAAAATTGCTGACGGTTTGGTAATTGACAAAAATACCAGTCTATTGGATGAAAGTAAGCTGAGTTTGTTTGCATCCTTAGCGATTCACCAGGCACGAGAGGATGCTGACTTTGTTTTAGATAAGAAATGGGGAGATGCCTTAATAAAATATTTCTCTTCATAAAACTCTTAACAGGCTAGTTATCTGTATAAAGCAATTTCTAAGGATAATATCTGCGTAGGTTCTCACAAGCCAAGGAAAGTCAGAAAGTGTTAATCGATTAAATTACCATAGCAGGCTCCTGTATTACAGGAACTTGAATAGTAGACAAAAATGCTTGCGATAAAATTAAAAAACTAGAACCGCGTTGTATCTTTTTGATAAGATCACATTTGGTGATCAGTCTGTCATTTTAACGATTGCTTAATCAAGCCTATGGATATTTCACTTTTTCAGCCTGGAACTGCCGTTTGGAGTAAGCTAGACGGCAAGCGCTATGAATATCGATATAGCAATTTATACCACAAGCACGGTGTATTCAAGGTTCGTAGTGATGGAAGTATAATCTGCGAGCAACATTTCGATCTTAACTCTTTTACTGACAAGAATCCCTTTTTAGGAAAGAATGAATCTGTATTTGCAATAGGTGACCAGGTCCGGCTTGGTGAGGATGGCTTCACTTGGGTCGTGACTTATTCTGACAAAGATGTGACAATATGTACCTTCATATATGGTAACCATGGCTCGAGAGCTTTTCCAACTTCAGCGCTACAGTTTGTTAAGTAACACTTGATTGTTACACTGAATCCATATTTTCAATTAGGCTTTGCATTTGTACAAGTTTATGAGTGTCGTATATCGGACTAAAATTCAGTGTAACGATGTTATTACTTGGAACTGCTGACAAACTATTCTCTCAAAAGACTAATTTCTTTCGACATTTTTCCGACTTATCGTTGACAATTAGAAAGAACTACATTACGTCCTCTAATATCTTCTCCGCATCATTTTTAAAATGGTAATCAGTCAAAACCACATCAAAAGATTTGAGAAGTTTAGCTCTCGCCATTTTGCTCTTCTCGTCCCTATTGTTGACCGTTTTGAATGCTCCAACAATGAACTTGATTGTTGCATCACTCACATCTCTATAAAATTTCTGCTTTGCATTTATGTCTTTACGCTGCATTGCAAGATCAAATAGTTCGATTGCAATCAACGGTGATTGGCGACATTGCAGAGTAAGATAATTGATAAAATACTCATTTACACTGAAATATGGAGAATTGATATACTTCTTGAGGAATTGATAAATGTCATTCAGCTTAATGTGATCAGCGTTCAGAAAATTCCAACTGAATTTTTCATAATCTTCATCCAGCGCCTTAGTAAGGACATAATCAAGTACTTTGTCGTTCTTACTTTTACCGTCGGGAAATAGGTAATAATATTTTATGACTTCATTGACCGCACGTAAACAGCTCTGCTTGTTATTGTCAAGCAATATATAAAGGAGCGAATCTGCTCCTTGTAAATTGTGCATATAAGCTTCATATAGAATGACAAATAATGAGTGACTATCTTCATCTCCTATAATATCAGATATGACCAGTTTGTCATAGACAGGCTTCAAGGTTTCAAAATTGTATCGGCCCATATATTGAAGTGACCAAATGGCAGAAGCGATCACTTGTATGTCCGTTTCCCTGTTAGCCCATGCAGCAAATATTTCGAAAGCCCTATCCCTATCTAAGTTCATTAAATAGGCAAAATTGAATACTGCGGATGCACGGGCTTCACTTGGTCCGAGACGCATCACTCTTTCGACCGTTGAAAAAACTAGATCTTTGAGTTCCGGATTAGTGACATGCATCAAGGCTCTTATTGCTGCTCCATAAGGAGTGTTTACACCTGTTGTAATTAATCCACGAATTGATGTTCTACCATCGTCGGAAAAGTTAACCTTACTATACTGTTCGTCGTATCGAAGAGCAACTTCGGTTATAAATTTAACCACATCTTCACTATCACTATTTACTCCAACAAGATTCGAAGCTATGCTAATCATATCCGAAATATAGGTCTCCGTAGATAGCCCCAATAATTGTTTGAATAGTGGCGTTGCCAACTCAAGATCCGGATTTGCAGCAGCCGTCCAACCTTTAAGACCCACGATTGGATATATAATATCAACCGTCGGATCTCCGATACAATTTTTTATGATATCTAATTTTTCCACCACAGGCTCATCTTTGACAAAACTATGAAATGCACTAGCCAGATCATCGATTCCACCTTTCAGGAAACTGTCCCCATAGCGATCTCTATCCTTATGATACTTTCGAAAAGCCCTAATCCAATCCCTATTCTTCATACGTTTATGAGCAGAATCGGGCACTGGGCTGGAAATGTACCCTGCCATACCGGAGCTACTTCTGCCGATATCTTGATACCTAGGAAATCTTCGTTTCAATTCTAAGAAGTGGCGCTTAATGGAGATATCGCCATTTATGAAATCTAATGGTAATCGCATCAGCCATTGGTATTTTGTTAAACCCCAACACGACCTAATTCGTGACATGTTCGGATCAGAGTGTGTGCTATAATATACCTCATTTGGTACCACAATGCACATTATCACTTCTGCCATTGATGATGCCTGATCCTTAGCAAAATAAGGAATTGCTTTGCCTAAAACGACACGGAGTTCATACGAAACTCTGGAATCAATCATATCTTGACGTGTTTCTATGAACCACTTACTCAATTTATAGATCTCATCAGAGTACATCTTTTCATTGCCATTGAGAGAATAAATCAGTAACCTAAGTACTGAATCGAGTTTAGACACTCTGTTTGCCTTGTAGAATGAAGAGAAACTATGTGCCTTGCGTTCGGCAGCAAGGCGTAAGCATTGTGCCAAAAGCTTGTACAGAAACTCCGATCCTTCTAAATGCTCGTCATGAACCAGGTCGACGGTTCTAAATCTGTAATCCCTGGTCAGATATTCGTCTTGTTCATTGCCATTCTCGATATCCGCCTCGATAATCCTAAATAAAATTGGAAATAACTTCTCTGGGACACTACTAGCCAATTCTTTAAGAACCTCTCTTTCATCATATTCCCGTTTACGTTTAGCGCTCCCATAATGCTGTGGCAGCAAGATTTCAAGCCGTTCCAAGGCAAATTCGGGATTAGCTTTTGCTATATTGGACAGCACATGATAATAGGCAAAGGGATCCCTTGACTCAAAATCAGTGCACAGGTTAAAAATTTCATATTGTATCGGTTCAGCCCATTTTCTGGCGGAATACAATACGTTCTCCCAGATGGATTGATCTTCAATTGTTCTCACAAACTCCCAAACATCTCGATCATCACCTTCATCAAGAAAACGTCTTACAAAAGCCAGACAGATGTGGCGCAAATAGCCAATATCTTGCTCAGATGCATGGCCCCATGTGTCAAATAGAAGACTTGGGTCAATAATCCTAAGAGCGTTAAGTAATGAGTGTTCTCTACTTACATCAAACCACACTTTTGCCCAAGCTTGTTCAAAGAACAGGTTAGCAAAAAGCATTGAATGCTGGAAAGATTTCAAAACAGTTCTGATTTCCTGGTCAGTAGGCACCTCCTGTGAATGAATAATCGATAATGCAACATGTTTGATATGGAAAAATATTTCCTTGTTCCATAAGATCCCTTCAATCGTCTCTATGTATTGATGATGATCATAGTCTCGGAGGTAGCCAAGCATCATCTTTACAGCCGAACGAATTTGAATAGATTGTTCAGCTTCGATAATATACTTTACTAGATCCTTTCCATTTTCAACAAATTCTTTTGCAAAGACAAAATCGTAAAATGATTGATGGAAGAATTGCAATTGTTTTGCTTCGTTCGTCAATATTAATTCGCTCTCAAGATAGCGGAGTTCCGGCGCAAAATCCTCAAAAGGGTATTCCGAGACAACTATCCTTTGAAGTTCAAACATCTTTTCAGAAACTTTATATAGCAGCTGCTTTACTCGGGTAGGCTCGACCGGGATCCCTTTGGATATATGAGTTACCTTCGTTGCCCACAGTTCGAAATACAGGTCTTGAACTGAGGTCGCTTGGAAGCTGTTTTTACTATTCAAGGCAATTCTAGAAAAAACGTTGAAATGGCTAGGAGTTCTAAGCAATTCCAATAACTTTTTCGGAATCTGATGAGGCAGGATACCAATCTTGGCTAATTGCTCCAACACTTGAGCTTCATTCAAAATCTTAGTCTTAACGGTCTTCACGCCATTATAAACTCTGAGGCTTGGATCATAGTTTAAGTCGCTAGTTCTCACCGAGATTACGATCTTAATATTTTCCTTTTTAGCAAGATTGTCTATAAGAGATTTGTATACATTCAAATAGCGTCTATCAGATGACATTGATTGGGATAAAGCATCTATTTGATCGACTAATACCACTGTTAAGGGAAAGTGCTTACCGCAAGCTTCAAAAAAATCATAAATAGGAAGTGATAAGCCAAGGTTGTCTTGAAGATCTAAAATTGTGTAGTGATACAACTTATCCACTTTAAGACCTAAAACGGGAATATTCAATTTGCATACATCATCATACAAATCCTTCAATATGATCGTTTTTCCATGACCAGCTTGTCCAGCTAGCAGGCATATGTTAAGAGGTTTGCCATGCTCGTCTCTTTGTGAATCAGCCAAAATCCATTGAAGCAATTCTCCCGTTTCTTCTCTGACAATGTGAGACCCTGGGATGCCTTCAAATTCATTTCGCTCTACATTCAATCCAACTGAACCACGACTAAGTTGACTTAGAATATCGCTCGACGATAACTCTGGTTTCAGAGCTTTCAACAGAGCTTCAACTTTGCTGTTATCTGTTACAGTTCGTATTCCAAAAAACAGCGGCGTTAACATTGAAATTTTCTCGTCGCTCAGAAATGTATCAAGATCTGCTGGGATAAACTTCCTGACTTTAATGGAGCTGAGAATGCTGCGTACCTCTTCCGTGCGTTCTTGTAATCGCAAAGGAGCGAGGGTTGGAGCAGCTAGATTTTTCGTCACCCATCGGTCGAGCCTCGGTTCGTTTATTATATTACCAGAGAAGTCGTCGATGAAATCTGAGCATTCCCCAGAAAAGCCAGATGAGGCTACTATGAAATATGTAAAACTTTCCTTGCTGTGAATCAGCCTCTCATGTAGCAAACTGTACAAAGCAAATTTTGTAATTTCTAAACCAAAATCTTCTTTCGTGTAATTTTCCTTGTATTGCTTACACTGTATTAGTCCATGCGCCTTGCCTTCTATAAATAAAGCACAGTCTCGACCTTTATCCCTTACACCCGACATCAAGCTAATAGTATCAAAATTTTCGAAGTCTCCAATAGAAATCTTCTCTCTGAAAATGCTGTAAATAAGTTCTTCGAAGCGGCGCGGATTCGCGATTTGATTGTAAGGATATGATTGACCTTCAATAGGGAGTGGGAGATCTGGTTCCTGACGGATTTCGGGTTCCTCGAAACTAATGTTTATCATAAGATTATTGTTCTCAGCTTGTTTCTTTTGCGAGGATTTTGAATTTGACCGATTATCGAGAATAGCAAACTTTTACCACCATTCCAAATATGATGAGACTAATTCTGAAGCAAATAAGATAGAGAAATTGGCTACTCTTTATCTGCGTTTCATATTCACTTATCCTAAGGCAAATTTACACAGGATAGGCAAATTCCATTTCAATAAACTAGATTCACAAATCGGCTCAATACTTGGTTTCGAAGACTTCGAAATCCAAATGAGCCGCCTGCTTTGCGCGTCTGGCCAGATGTACGATTGTAATACAATCGCCGGTTGCTGCGCACCCGATCTGGCCTTCCCCTCCAAAGTCGGTCCAGGTTTTTGAAGGAGTTTTTAATGTTTGAAAGTGTAGATAGGATCGTGATGAAAGAAGAAAAATCGAACAAGACAAAGCTTGTAATCTTCCGGCTAACACCCAAAGAATACGCCAAGCTGGAAGCCAAACGCAGCCACACCACCTGTCGGAAATTAAGCGAATTCTTGCGGCTCTTGATCTTCAACCGACCGGTAACCGTGATCGAAAGGAACGGTTCGCAAGATCAGATGATTGTTGAATTGTCAGAGCTGCGGGAAGAGCTTAACCGGCTTGGCAACAATTTCAACCAGGCGACCAAACGCCTTAATGCCGTGAACCAAATTTCAGAGTTCAGACATTGGATCGCCAGCTACGAAGCTGAAAAGACATTTCTGTTTTCAGTACTGGACAAGATCAAATCGCAAACAGATAAACTGGCAGATCGATGGTTGCAGTAATCCACACTAGCAGCAGACTTCGGTCAGTGCTGCATTACAATGAAAACAAGCGGGAACAGGGATGTGCGGAATGCATTTCGGCTATCAATTATCCGAAGGATGCGGATGCGCTGAGTTTTGATCAGAAACTGAACCGGATACAGAGGCAGTTGGCTTTGAATAAAAGGACAAAGGTGAATACGGTTCACGTGTCTTTGAACTTTGATCCGTCAGAAAAGCTAAGCAAAGAACAGCTTGCGGAGATTTCGAAAGCCTATTTAAAAGGTATTGGATTTGAGAAGCAACCCGCCCTCGTATATGAGCACCGGGACGCCGGTCACCCACATGTGCATATTGTGACGACCAATATCAAAGCAGATGGTAGCCGGATCTCACTGCACAACCTGGGCAAAAACCAATCGGAAAAAACCAGGAAAGAGATTGAGATAGATTTTGGTTTGGTGAAGGCACAAGATCGAAAAGCACAGGAGTTTACTTTGAAGCCAGTTGGCATTAAAGCTACGTATGGAAAGTCAGAAACCAAGAAGGCCATTGCCAATGTGCTCGACAAAGTTCTGAACGAATACAAGTTCACTACGATGGGAGAATTGAATGCGGTGCTTAACCAATATAATGTTGCGGCGGACATTGGCTCAGAGGGTTCGAGGATCAGAAAGAACAATGGCATCTTATACCGCGTGCTGGATAAAGATGGCAATCGGGTTGGGGTGCCCATTAAAGCAAGCGACTTTCATTTCAAACCAACACATAGAAATCTGAAAGTGCGTTTTCTGTACAATGAGATGAATCCGAACCGTACGAAGGATTCGTTACGTGTTAAGAACAGTATAGATTTTACTTTGTATGGTAAACAAAACGTGTCATTGCCCAGACTGATGAACATTCTTCAAAAAGACGGGATCGATACGGTAATCCGAAAAAATGAGGAAGGCAAGCTGTACGGGATCACATATTTAGACCATCGTACAAAATGTGTTTTTAACGGGAGTGCATTGGGTAAGAAGTATAGCGCGAATGGCATTGCCGAGCGATGCATCGAGGATCCTTTTTCTCTTCATCAGCAAAAGTCTCAAGGGATAGGAATGGATGTGGGCCAGGCTGCTATTGCTGGTAATGTTAACAATGCCGGAAATGTTAGCTCGTTGGAGAATGATAAGTCTCTTGATTCTTTGTTGTCTCCTGTTAAGGATGGTGAGTATGTGCCGCATCAGTTGAAGAAGCCGAAACGGAAGAAGCAGAAAGGGTTTTCGATGGGATTTTAATTTTTGGAGAATTGCGCTCGCACCACAGCGAAACGAAAGGTACAAAGCAAAAAGTGACGACTTCAAATCCATGAGGCTATTTACCGCGGCTAGGCGCCCCCGGCTCTCGCCGCTCCTTAAACCGCCTCCTTGATTTGCAGCCAAGGGGTAAACCCCGTCCCTTTTTGCTTTGAGTAAGAATGGGCGATTGCGCTCTGGTGAAAAAAGTATTTGTTTAAAAGCAGTGTTCGTTTGGAGCGAAAAAAAATCGTTCAGGCCTATACTGGTGAATGCATTTTGGGTCACTGCCAGCTGTTTTTCTGAGCTACAATAAAAGGACTGTCGCCAACAGTCCTCCAATCTCTACGCTTTCGGTCCCATTTGTTCGAGCCCTTCCCAAAGGACTTTCAGGTCAAAAAGAGCTGACTTTTCAGCTTGATCAAACGCGATATCCGAGTGATAACGAGCCAGATCATGGATCATTTGAGCGATTGGGGTAATTCCCGACAGCCCTATTATTTTTTTCCAAATTTTCTGAACGCCTGAATAAATTGGTATATCATAAAGCTTCCCCAGATTTTCCCCAATGCGTCCAAGAACCTCGAAGCATTTGTTACCTGCAGGTTGACTGTGTCTGGAATATAGTCTGCTTTATGAATTGGAAAAACAAATTCTGGAAACAAAGACATCAATTCTTTGAAATTATTAACTTCGCATTGCACCCAGAAAGAGCCCATTCTATATCCAATTGCTCGATTATGAAATGTAAATAGAATGAGCATTGGGATGATTAACATTAAAAGGGCAACTATCCAACTGGTACCAAAATCATTTGTGTATTTACTAACTCGAAGTGTCCAGAAGTCTCCCAATTGCAATAATGTTCTCTTTCGAAGAAGGTTTTCCTTATGTAAGGCTTCGTAATGAGACTTCAATTCTTTTCGAAGATATTCCTGGCTTGCTACTGAATCACCTCTGTTTTCATAGACTTTTTTTAGCTGCCCATATCCAATTTGCTGACTAGTAGCATCTCCGATTAACTCTTTTGGCATTTCAGTTCCTGCAAGGAAGATTTCTACAATCTTAGATGCTTTGAAACGTAGTTCCATTGCGGCGAAGTCACACGATATAAAGCTTATTTTGCCAAGATCTGAATTATATATTTCGAACGTCCGCTCTTTAAATTTATGGAGAGCTTCACGCAGGAACTCCTTGCGGTCGTGAGTCGCTGCAATTTCTGGTGGAGTGACTGGTTCTTTCCATAATTTGGGAATATCAATTACATGTGCTTTCATATCATATACCTGAGAAATAAAGATATTGCCCTGGTTGATAAATGAACTAAAACGGATATGCGAGACAGAGAACGTTTGTAACATTAGAACAGATGTTTGGCCACCCGGACCTTTGTTGAATAATCCATCACGTAGTACAATTTGATTAATAGTCAAAGAATTATCGTGACCTCATACAGTCATTTGGTCGAATCGGAACCAGCCAATATCAATATTGAATTTATCTATATGGCGACATTGAATGTATACATTTTTGGCACTTCCATGCAAGAGGTTCAAATTATTCACAACGCTTACACCATCGATTCGAAGACTCTGAATTTGCGCGTTATTCACTATCGAAAGCTCGTTTATGGTCGAGTCAACTACATCTAGGGCAGCATCGTCACCTGGGGCGTCATTTTGACCCGAGGTATGTATTCGGATCAATCCTAACCTTGATTTTGTTACGGATACATACCCAGATAGAGGATGTAGTTGAAATGTGGATATCGAACAACCATCCTGAATCCAGATTGATCCACTCTCTACTGGTTGGCATGTGAAATTTTCGATAATACTGGACTTGATAAAGGTAAAGGCACTTACTAAGAGGATGTCTAATGTCTTTACTTTGAGATTTTCAAGTTCGTATCTGGGAATTCCAATGCTTTGACCCTCCGAGTAATTACCGTTGAGCTGCAAAAGTTTGATTTCAGGCAATTCCAAGGATCTGTTCCGTATAGATAGATGGTTAAGTGTTTCATTCACATGAAGCACGTCAAGACGGGTGTCATTTACTGTCAGTGACATTCGTTTATCGCCTTCAATGTAGAGCTCTTTAATAAAACACCTCGTAAATCGAAACTCTACATCGTCCAATAGCTTAATCTTCGAAAATTCAATTCTTTCCAGTGTACAGCCGACAAAATTTATGGATTTGAATATCTGGTCAGCATGTATACTGAAAACATCTTCTATGCATGTTATTCCTGTAATCTCGAGGCAATGTGTAGTTTCGTCGAAGACAATGTTTTCTTTTTCAATCCGCCCAGTTGGTTTTGATTCTAGAAATGATCTGAGGGTTATCTCGTCGATTGCAAGGCTGTCTCCATTTTTTTTAGTTGTCATAGCAAGTATAGACTATATTCTTAAAATGGGAGTTCGAAGTTTTCGTCAGTATCGATTGTTGGCCATTCCTCTTTTTGTTTTGGGTGAAGAATCCGATAGTACGAGCTTAAAAAAAGCCCAACCGTAGCAACTGAGTTTAATACTAGATATGTGTAAATGCTATTGTCGATAACGACATCGTCGGCGGTCTTGCCATGAAAATTGGTTTTTTCACTTCTTAACTTTTCAACTGACTGACAAACGGCTGTCAGAGACCTGATGATTGTCTTTATCTCTGAAGGAAGCTCGTCATTCGATAGTTTAAACTCTTTAATAATGATGTTAATTAGTGTGTAAAGTGTTTCGCCTCCATTAAGGTTTCTTACTATGTTTTGATCTTTCAAAATGTGCTTCACGATACTCTCCAGTGCTGAATTTGACAATCCGATTGCAAGGCTTGGATCATTTTCGATTTGTCTGTAAGCTTTTTCAAAGGTATTGTATGCCGTTGCGTAATCTGACTTAAGTTCATTCCTGAATGTGGGAATTGAAGGAATAAAGTCCGGGGTTTCGATGCCGAGATCGATTGCAATTTTTAGTAAAATTTCCGAGTCCATTGCATGGAGTGTACCTACCAGATCAATTTTATTTTGGTCCTTTTTGATACTAAAATTTTCCCAATAATCATTATTGAATCCGCGCGGTTCATAGTTATCTATATGCCATTTTTCAATATAATATGTTATCTGTTCGTCTGATATGTATTCAGCATTAAGTGCCTGTGCGACATTGTCGACAAGTTTCATGTGGTATTTCGGAGAGATTATCTGTGCCATCAATTTTTCCATAAATTAATTCTTTTATTGAAGTCAAAGATTTGCCTTCCACTAAAATAATAAAGAGCACATCCTTACCCTTGGTAGCATATGACCGATTTTAAATGCTGCCATTGTTATTCAATCCCCTTTCCAAACAGCTGATCAATGAACATAGGAACTGCAGGCGATTTTTGGTATCGATGAGCTCCTGAGATTCTTTCTAACAATTTTTCATGCGAAGAGTACAATTTACTGAATGTGAAAATTTGTTATGTATGACATTGTCCGTACAGGTTGGGATGGATATCCGTTTACTAGAGGCTTAAAATCTCTTTAATGTGTAAGTGTCTGTTATGAGGAAAAGCATCACTTCCAAAAAAGTTTTGCTAAGGCGAGTAGACGTGAACTTGATCGACGCATTTGTACTGAACTTTATATCAGCTTCGCTAAGGCTTTTGACTCCCTCTGTTTTGTTAATTAGCAAGGTTATATTATAAACGTCGTTTCTGTTGAACGGCATTAACTTTGCATCTATCTCAGACTTTGGATTGTGGATATTAACATCTGTCTCCTGCTGAACAATGTGATGTCGGTCGGAAGATTGTCCAACGAAGTTGATGATCTGGCTATTATCAGGGAGAGTGACTCCAAACGCAAAGTCTTGATAGTCTTTGTTTCCATTATTTTCCATTCGAATATCTAAAATATCCAAATTAGTAAAATCAGCGATTTTCGATTCACCTTTCAAAGCAAGAGATAAGTCCATATTAGGGAACTTTGTGTTCTCAAAAAAAGGAATCACGCGGACTGATCTGAAGATTGGCTGGACTCTCGAGCGGTAGGCGATAACAATATTTGTAATTACAGCTCCGATGGCACCTCCTCCAAGAAGGCTCGCGCCGATTTTAATAATTTCAGTAATCTCGGAAGTCATATGGACTTAATTTTGTATCTCAATGTAAGTTACTGAATAGCTAGGATTAGAAAAGCAGGAAAGATTTATTTCCCAGGGTCATCCATCTTGACAAGGCCATCGGCTTGGAATATGATGTCAATATGTTCTATTATATCGATGAATGGATAGCCGTAAATCACCCAACCGGCATCTTCGCCATATCCTTCCAGATATAATGCAGAGCTGACTCGCGCAATGCCCAATTGATACTCATCGGCTTTGCACCATAATGGTTGATATAATCCGCCAGGCCTAGAAAGACATAAGCAATCGTATTATTGAATTCATCATTGTTCTTCTCCCGCACAAAGATGAATTGATTTTCCCGTTTGCTTTGCTTTACATATGACAGCCCCTTGCCAGTTTCAGGCCGGGCAGTGTTCTGAGACTGCCAATGAAAAATCTTTTCACTGACTGCGTAATCGTTATATAATGTGGTCGGAGAGTAGTTTGCTTCGGTCTTTTCAAGCGTTATGAGCTGCAGCTTGGCATTTTTTGCTTCCAAGTTTACGACGCCTTCCCGGTTACTGGACTTCCTTTCAAATGTGTTTTCTCCGAAAGCAGCCAAGATCTGTTCTCTCGTATATCGGCTATGTACTTTGAGTGGTTGAACGAAAGGTAGAGGTTGAACCACTTGCCAGTCCGGCACCAGGTAGTATCGCAACAGTTCTACGCGAATTTCCTCGTTGACCAGACGGCCGAGAAAGGCAGCAAACGGCTCAATGTTCTGTTCCACACAGGCTTTTTCCAATGAGTATATATATTCGTCGCGGCTTTCAACAGGTATTACCGTCCATGGATATCCCCCCGAAGCCAGCATCGCATTCATTAGAAATTGCCCCATAGGTCCATTGCCATCCATATAAGGATGAATGAACACGAATATGAAATGTCGCAATACTGCCCTTACGGATGCTTCGGGCTCTTCTTGCAGAAACTCTAACAATATGAGCATAGCGTCTCTCACGGCATCAACGTTGAGCGGTACGTGTCTGGAATTGCCGATACAAACCTGATGATTCCTGTATCCGGCAAGATTCGCGGCCTTTCAGAATACCTGCTGCTACACTTGGATCAAACATTTCCCTGTACCATTTCGAGTGGTCTTTATCAGCGAGCGCTCCTGCATTTTCACCGTGAAGTATGGCTTTGATACTTTCAGTTACAGACTGAAAAGCCTGGTAGTATCCTCTGGCAGCCATTGCGTCGCGTTGTTTACGACCTTCTTCATCTTCGTTAGGATCCCACGCTCTCGAACTTACTTTGGCAATCAGTTCGGACGTGACCCGGTAACGCGCAATGGAAAGTAAATGATAGGCATCCGGGTGTTGTCGTATCAATTTATCAAATCAGGCTGTTGTTAATCTATTGAATATTGATGTCTTAATACTATTAAATCATGTTGTGACATTTCTATTAAACCATGTTGTGACAATTTTACTAGATGAGGAAAATCACAACAACCATGCGGAATAAATATGTCGGATAGCTAAGCTATACCTGATCTGGTATAATCCAGCTGAATTAGTTATCTTTATACCTTACCGGGTATATAATATGTCTACGTTTTCATCATTCCTAAAAGAGAGGCGTAAGGCAGTTGGCCTTACACAGGAAGAACTCGCTTTCAAAGCAGGAGTTGGTCTACGCTTTGTTCGTGATTTGGAACAAGGCAAAAAAACGCTTCGACTTGATAAGGTCAATCAAGTTCTGTGGCTATTTGGAAAGGAAGTTGGTGTAGTTGATCTCAAACAGGAATTAAAAAAGGAAAAAGACAAATAGATTCCTTTAATTATTAAAAATGTCGCTTCGCAAACTTTCGGCAACAAATCCTTATTACTGCCGAAAGTTTGCTTTTGTATCGCTTTCTTACTGCAACAGAACTACAGACTTTTACAAAAATTCGTATTTTTACCCCAGCAAATTCACAGTTACCACTGCCAAAGACCACAGGCATTTTCCAAACTTTGAACACTAAAAACGACCCGAAAACTCACCCAAAACCGGCGAAAATCATCCCTAAAAATCTCAATTTTCGCTAAAAGAATTATACATAACAAATATACTGTTGTACTATATGTATAAAAAATAGTGAGTCTTTCGTGTAGTATACTTCAAATAAAGGAGACAAAACCTTGATTACGAGCCGATTAAAGGCAAAGTTCGAGACCCGTCTCCCTCCTGCATGGTTGCCTCCCTTGAAATAACTTCAAAGTCGAATAAAATGCTTGTAATCTAATGCGTGACTAAAAAACGCACATTTCGTATATTTACGCTCACTCCTATCCAAAACTGCGATAACACGCCTATGCCCATTCATGTAGCTATCACCCGTAAAGTACTTCCTGGAAAAGAGGAGGAATTCAAAGAAGCGTTGCGACATTTTTTGGGAGATTCTTTTCTGCATGGCGGCGTTCATGGTGCGGCGATGATGACGGCTTTACCGGGGAGCGAGAGCCGCGAAATAGGCATTTTGAGGACTTTTGCCAATCAGGCTGAGCGTGATGCTTTTTATAATTCAAAGCTTTTTAAAGATTGGGAAGCCTATGCATCGACATTGACGGAAGATCCTGTCTATCGGGAGCTTACCGGCCTGGAAGCGTGGTTCCGTTCTCCTGCTCCGCCCCCGAGGTGGAAAATGGCTGCGGCAACACTTTGCGGAGTGTATCCTACGAGCCTGTTCCTGACGTATGTACTTGGGCCGTTCATTCATGAGCTTCATCCCGCGTTAAGGACTTTGGTTGTGGCCGCATGTATGGTGGGCTTGCTTACCTGGGTCGTGATGCCGCAGGTGACGAAGTTGCTGAAACCGTGGCTTTCGGGGAGCTTGAAAAGTAGCAAATGATGTTAGTAGTAGCCCGCCCGTGCTTGAAACGATTCTTTGTCAACGATTCTCCATCCACAAAAGAAACGACGGCGCTTTTTCTTTGTTGATCAGCAACTGCTCAGGCGTTTCTATGACCAGCTTAACATGCAGCTTCCGCATAAAATAATGCTCGATTTCCTTGATCGCGGAAAAATTTACCAGATACTGTCGGTTGATCCGGAAAAATTGCTTCTGGCTCACAGACGCTGCGATCTGATCGAGGGATTGGCTCAGTGAAAATTCCTGCCCATCGAAACACATGATCATCGAAGTCTCATTACGGATGTAGAAAAAGGCGATCTGCGCGGTTTGGACTGTCGTGTATTTTTGGTGTTTAAATACCAAAAAACTGGTTTTATCGGCTTGGGGAGCCATTCTGCTTAGTAACTCGCTCAGGTCGGGAATCGCTTTTTGCTGGAAAAAGTTTTTCAAGTCGTCGACTTTGCCGAGGGCGCCTGCAATGTCTTCTTTTGAGAATGGTTTCAGGACGTAGTCCACGCCGTTACGCTTGAAGGCTTCCAGTGAATATTCGTCAAAGGCTGTGCAAAAAATGACCGGACAAACGATCTCGACTGATTTGAAAATCTCAAAACTCAGCCCGTCGGCCAGCTGAATGTCCATGAAAATCAGGTCTGGCTGTGGTCCCGTGGAAAGTGCTTCAACAGATTCTTCGACACTCTGATATGGACCGGTGATTTTGGCTGCGGGACGCAGTTGCCGGAGCATATTTTCAAGGGATCTGGCTGTTTTTAGCTCGTCCTCAATGATTACGATGTTCATAAATGATAGGAAGTCTAACCTGAAACAGGTCTTGGCCGTTGATTACCTCCACCTTTTTGTTTAACAAATGACTGTATTTGAGCTCAATGTTTGTTAACCCCACGCCCAGGGAATCTTCCTGGTTCTTTCTGAGCTGGACCTGATTTTCAACAACAATGCTTTCGCCTTCCATGAAAATGCGGATCTGCAAAGGCCGGTTTAATGACACAATGTTGTGTTTGAGACAGTTTTCAACCAATAATTGCAATGTAAATGGAGGGATTAATGTATCTAGAACGCCATCATCAAGTTTGTTTTGGAAAATAAATCCATCTTCAAACCTGGCCTTTTGCAGAAAAAGATATGCATTCAAAATCTCCATTTCTTCTTTCAAAGGAATCAGATCCAGCTTGCGGCTTTCCAGCGTATAGCGGTAAAAGTTGGCGAGTTTCAGTATAAAATCCACCGATTGCTGATCGCCGGTTTCGACCATTGCTTTAAGCGTATTTAGGCTATTAAACAAAAAATGCGGATTCACCTGCTGTTTTAAAAGGTCATATTGCGCACTCAGATTATCGTTCCGAAACCGTTCCAGTTCCATACTCACATGCTGATTTTCATAATTCTGTTGCAGCATATTCAGGAACATATAAAAGACAAGGTTGATCAAAATCCCACGCACTTCCACCATCAGCATGGCAGGGCCGAAATCAATGTGCGACAATATAAGCTGCTGAATGTAAGCCAGTCCAAACATCAGGACTAGACCAAACGCAAGTGAATTGAGCAATTTGGCATACGATATCTGCGGTCCCTGCGACCGGTTGCTTTTTTGCGAAAGCATGTAAATATTGAAATACCACATAATCACTGCAAACGCAGCTGTAATGCCCGCATTCACAGCTGCCTCCAATGGCACAAACTTGTGTGAAGCCAGCTGCGGCACCGAGGAAAGCAAACCGATCACAATGGAGCTCGTCCAAATGATTTTGTTTGAGACTTTGAAAGCTGCTTTTGTTACCATATCAAATAAGTCGATCCATGTGTGATTCCAGTTTCATTAAGGAAAAACGGCAGCGCGTTGGGAAGTTATAAAGTCGATCCGCTGTTTCTCTTCCGGCCGACTGTCGCCAGGCTTATAACCTTTTCCGGTCTGAAAATCATAGTCAAAAGCAAATCGCGTCTCATTTCTTTGCACAACTTTCAAGTGCTCTATGGAATAAATTTGTCCGTTCATTTTGGTGCCGTACCATTGCGGCATTGGCTTCTGTTTCCAGGTTACCAATGTATAATGTGCGCCAAAATTTGGTTTCGAAAGGGAATCAGAGGCACTTTGCAGCGCAAGATTATTTCCGTAAAGCATTGCAATGGTGCCCTTTTTGTTATTAATGATGGATTTGATCACCTTCTGGTTTCCGGCATCGTACAAATATTCTGGTGCAAGAGTAGCAGTATTACGATCGTCGCAGGACAGCATTACAAGTGCCAGCCCGATTATATATATTGAAATGGTGGATTTCATTTTGGTGGAATTTACTTGGTGGGAACGTTGAATACAAAATCATTTTCAGGAGCCAGCAGCCGGTGACAATTGGCGCAAGTTTGCTCGAAGAGGATCGTTTTGCCTGCCGGTTTTAAATCAAGTCCATCAAATTTCGCAAATCCCCAGCCTTCGGTTGTGCTGTATTTTTTGCTGTCTTTGATCATGAATTGTGCATTTTGGAAGTTGCCAGGCAGCACATTGCCTTCTTTATCCTCGGCCTGTTTTCCCCAAACAACTTTCACTATCCTTGCGCCATCAGGAAAAGGAAGCTGGCGCTTTTCAATGGCCTTCACCATAATGTCATTTCCATAAACGATCCGCATGCTGCCACCGTCGAATTTGTCCGTGACGCTGATGATCTTCCAGTTTTTGTAGTCCGCAGAATAGGGAATTCCATTTAAGGAAACGGGCGTCTTTGGAGTGGAAACTTTTTGAATTGAAGAAGTTTGCGCAACGATCCTGGCTGTATCGACCTTATGCCGTCCGGGAAGCGTGTTAACATATTGTTTCAAAACTGCCAGCTCAGATTCAGACACTTTGCCACCCGGATGCGCCAGCTGGTAACGTTTCAAAGGCATCTTCCCCTGATCGATCGCATTCACCATTTCCCAAAGCAGCAACTCCTGCACACCCGCCGGATTCTTGTCCCATTCCGAAAAATTAAACCGTGACCGCGCCTCATTAACATCATGCGCCACCAGGAAAGACGCCGGGGCGATCTTATCAAACCATTCCACCTTCGCTTCATTGGAATGACAATCATAACAAGCCCGCTCCAATATCTGCTTCACATCCGCAGGAACCGCAATCTCGCTCGTCACCGGCGGATTTTCAATGGAAGGTGAGCTTACTTGCAGTCCCACAAAAATCACAATGACTATGATCGCTGCAACCTTATAAAATGTTAACCCTGGCTTTTTCATTCTAGCGTAATTATCTGATTACTAACAATCAAATGTATATCCAGATACAAAATTCCACCACCAATTAAGCCCCGATTCAGACAAACATACCTTTGAAATAGACATAACCAAAGGTGAGTTAGACAGCAATTGATTGCTTTTGCGTTTAGTCGCCCTGATCTTTCATTATTTTATCCCGGTGCTGTTTCCCCCAGCTGATCATTTCCAGAATAATTCCGCCAAACGACATGCAGTAATCCGTCTCCGTATACTCGACCAAAACGGGCGTGTCGGGCGTGACCGTACGTTTGATCAGCTGATTGGCTTCCATATCCTTTAATTCCCTGGACAACATCCGCGTCGTAATGCCGGGAATGCTTCTTTGGATGTCGCGAAAACGCCTGTTACCATTGCATATTGAATTGATAATCAAGAGCCTCCATTTTCCACCAATAACATACATGGTGTCCTGCAATGCCTGAACTTCCTGCTTCTGATTTCTCGGATCGGACAGGATTTCTCCCGCTTTCCTGATCTGTTCTTCATTCATCGTGCTGCTATCTTTCAATGTCAACTAATGCCTTAAACGTGCAAAAAAGCACAGGTGTTTCGCACCTGCGCTTGCTTCAAATGCTGCGCTAAGTTAAGCCAAATGGTCAAAGACTCATCCCGCCATCCATAACGATTTCTGCGCCTGTAATAAAGCTCGAAGCATCTCCGGAAAAGTAGGTTACCATCCTGGCCACATCGTCGGCACTTCCGATTTTTTTCAGCGGAATGCGCTCGATCATCCAGTCGTCCAATGCCAGGCGGGCTGCCGGATCAAGGCCCATTTTATTCAAAATTTCAGTCTGAGTAGGGCCGGGACTGATCGCGTTCACCCGGATCTTCCTCGGTGCCAGTTCAATCGCCGCAATTTTCATGACCGCATTCAACGCCGCCTTGCTAGAAGTGTACATGGAAGAATTAGCACCATTCATGCCGACAACATTGGACGACAAAAACACGACCGAAGCGCCATCATTCAGGATTGGGATAAATCTGCTGAGCGTAAAATAGGCCCCCTTAAAATTCACATCAATCACATAATCAAAATCACTTTCCGTCGCTGTCTCAATTCCCGCGCCGCCTAATACGCCTGCATTGATAAATAAAATATCAAGCTTACCAAATTGCTCGCTAACCTGTTTTGCCAGCGCTTCGATATCTGCGACTTTACTCTGATCGCTCACAAAACCAGTTACGCCAAGTTCTGCTGCGGCTTCCTGGATTACATTTTCGCGTCGGCCCGTAATGATGACTTCCGCGCCTTGTGCTTTCAATTCTTTTGCAGCCGCATAACCAATGCCGCTATTCCCGCCTGTGACCAGGGCATTTTTGCCTTTTAAATTTTCCATTTGTCTCTTGAATTATTTTTTGACAAAGGTAAATAGCATTTGGTATCAATATTATACCAGTATACTGTGTGATACCAGACATCATATGTGTGCTTTTCAAATTTCCTGGTCGACGAGGCATTCTTCCAAATGAGTTTTTAACTTTGTCTTTCAAAACCAAAACAAGCTTCATGTAAGAGCATTTTTCTTTTTAGGACAAAAAGCAGAGCTAAAAACTTGGCTTACTGCCATTATGTAAACTTCTAATAGAAAGAAATCATGCTTTTTCTTCAAGATGTCGCGTATGCGCATCCTAACAGGGACACTTTGTTCTCTGACATCAATCTAGTCATAAACAAACAAGATAAAACTGCACTTATTGGCCATAATGGCGCCGGAAAATCTATACTTTTGAGAATTTTGGCAGGAGAGATTGCGCCTACGGCAGGAATGGTTAAAACCAATTCAAAGCCTTACTACATACCACAGCTTTTTGGGCAGTTCAACGAGATCACCATAGCGCAGGCGCTTGGTGTTTCTGAAAAAATCAATGCCCTGAAAGACATATTGAACGGCGAGGCAACCGAAGCAAACCTGACTATGCTCAATGATGACTGGTCTATTGATGAGCGCTGCCAGTTGGCTTTATCTCATTGGAATCTTCCCGATTTGGACCTGAATGTAAAGATGGGAATGTTGAGTGGCGGGCAAAAAACAAAGGTTTTTCTGGCAGGAATTATGATCCATAACCCTGAAATCGTGCTGCTGGACGAACCCAGCAACCACCTTGACACGCTTGGCAGAAGCATATTATATGACTACATCCAGACTACGGCACACACACTGCTGGTGGTCAGTCACGATCGCACTTTACTAAACCTTCTGTCAACTGTTTTGGAATTGAGCCAGCGAGGGATAACAGCCTATGGAGGGAATTTCGATTTTTATTTAGCCCAGAAAACAATCGAAAATGATGCGCTGAACCAAGATCTTAAAAGTAAAGAAAAGGCACTTAGAAAAGCGAAAGATACTGAACGCGAAACAATGGAGCGGCAACAAAAACTCGATTCACGGGGAAAGAAAAAACAGGAAAAGGCTGGCTTGCCAACGATTTTGATGAACACATTGAAAAACAATGCAGAAAGAAGCACTTCTAAAATCAAAGGTGTCCATGCGGAAAAAATAGAAAGCATATCAAAGGATCTGAGTCAGCTAAGAAGCGAAATTTCTGATATAGGTAAAATGAAACTGGATCTGGATAATTCTGCATTGCATGTAGGGAAAATCCTGGTTACTGCTGAGAATTTAACTGTGGGGGTCAACAGGCAACTCTGGCGCAAACCGCTTGATTTCCAAATCATGAGTGGGGAGCGGATCGTGATAAAAGGGGCGAATGGTTCTGGAAAAACCACGTTAATCAGGATCATTTTGGGAGATTTGCTGCCCAGCAAAGGAAATCTGCAACGCGCCGAATTCAAAGCAACTTACATTGATCAGGATTATTCTTTTATTGATAATCATCTGAGCGTTTCTCAGCAGGCACAACGCTTTAACACCGGCATGTTGCAAGAGCATGAGGTTAAAACGAGGCTGAACCGATTCCTATTTACAAGGGAATATTGGGACAAACCTTGCGCCGCGCTTAGTGGCGGGGAAAAAATGCGGCTAATGCTCTGCTCATTAACCATCGGCAACCAGGCGCCGGACATGATTATCCTGGATGAACCGACCAATAATCTGGACATCCACAACATTGAAATCCTGACTAATGCCATCAATGAATATCAAGGCACATTGCTGGTCGTCTCGCATGATGCTTATTTTTTGCAACGGGTGCAGGTCGCAAGGGAAATAGATCTTTCCAAGTTTAGTTAGATGTGTAGAAGTTAGCCTATGAGATGTAAAGCTCACATCCTCACCTTACCATTTACCAACACAACCTCCCCGCTAAAAATATAATCAGCATCCCTGCGATCCGCGTAAGACTTTTGAATGAGCTCCTTACTGCGGGTTACTTTCCCTTTAAAGAGCACTTTGCCATTTTGGCGGATGGTGATTTGCTTGTCCAAATTCATCATTTTGTCATTCAGGTGAATGTATAACGTATCATTATCATTTCTCTGAATGTCAATTTCCTGACCTTGGTAAGATGCAAAAACTGTATGGCCCTTTACCGCAGAACTCTGGGGAACAGAGAGCCAATAGAAATGCTTCCGCACCACATCGTCCTGAATCCAGTTAACCTTTTGAGGATATGGATTGCGTTTGAATTTCGCCATCCAGGCCACACTAATTGTATCCTGCTGTTTCATCCAGTGCGGCATACCGGCCATTAAATGTACATCATGAACGAAACCGCCTTTATCGGTTGATTGCAGCGAGTCGAGCCTGTTGGACCATTCGGTTAGCAATGCATTTCTGTTATATGCGGCATCTTTTTCGCCTACGGCAAGAAAAAACGGCAGGTTTCGGAGGTTCAGAATGGCTGCGTCGCCGGGATGTCCGGCCATCATCGCGGCTGCTGCCCAATGATCCGCCATCCGCGGGGCGAGCTGATACACGCCATCACCCCCTGCAGAATATCCCATTATATACACTTTGTTTGGATTGACACCTTCCATAATGACGGCCTCCAGAATGGCTCGTTCGAGCAGACCATCCACCGGCTCCTGGTGCCACATATTCCAGGTGTTCGATGGCGATCGGGGCACGAAATAAACGCCCTCGGCAGGTTTATATAACCTTTGCTGATTTTTGTATTGCTGATCATTCATCGATGCCGGGCCACTGCCACCACCGTGCATAGAAATAAACATGCTGCGGCCATCACTTGGTTTTTCACCAAAAATCTTAACAGTGAACAGCAGACTGTCGCTCCCAATCTGGATTTTCCCCTTTTCCCAATCTGCTTTGCTGGTTGGCAGGTGCTTCTCTTTATAATCCGAAATTACCTTTTCTGTCTCGTTAACAGCTTGTTTTGCGGTAATGCTTTTATTAGAGGGCTGTGCGAATGTGACTGAAACAAGCAGATAGAATAGATAAAATGGGGCTGCTTTAAAAAGGAACATATTGGAGTGAAATGTTGGATTTTGATAGAAAACCGTATGAATTGACAAATAAACAAAAAAGCATTGTCGCCAACAGCCCTCAAATCTCTAAACTTTCTGCATTGCTGTTGCTCGCAACGCATCAATGAATATCTGCATGAAGCATTAACCACAAAAAAGGACTGTCGCCAACAGTCCTCGAATTCCTAAACTTTTGCCCCCATCTTCTCAAAACCTTCCCAAAGCACCTTCACATCAAAAAGCGCCGATTTTTCAGCCGTATCAAACGGAATATCCGAATGGTAAAGCGCCAGATCGTGCACCATTCGAAGCGACCGCGCCAGCTCATTGCAGCCTTGACATTCGACGAGATACCAAAATTCGGCTTGGGACTTTGTTAGCGGTGCGCTGGTGTTTGATGCGTGACGTGCATCGTTCGTTGGGTTGACTGAATTTGCATTCAAGTCGATTCCTTCTTCATTCGTTAAAGTTTGCATTTGACCTTGAAAAAGAGTGAGAAAAAAGGAGAGGTCACCGCAAACTTTAACGAATGAAACTACATCGGTCAGGTCTCGGGACTTGCACCCGTATGCCTCTCCAGGACCATTTTGGTCTGACATTTGAAAATAGCTTCATGATAAATTTATTAAAGTTTGCGAGGCAAATATAGGGGAAAGTTTTTTCATAGCTTTGCGCTCTATACACACCTAACGCATGAACCTTCCGAGTTACGATACTGTCGCCTATGCCGAAAATGCCTTCCAGTTTTATAGTAAAGGCAATCACAATATGCTGATCGCTATTGTGAAGCTACCCAACAGTGACAATGAGTACAATCTTGGCTTCGGAGTTTGGAATGGTGAGACCAATATGATCGATGACAAAATATCGGTCAATAATGGTGACCGAGACCAGATCCTAGCGACGGTTGGAAAAACGGCACTCGAATACATTAATAACCATCCTGAAATAAGGCTCTTAGCCACTGGTTCAGTTAGTAAGAAGGAAGGTTCTGATGAATTCGAAATGCGTCTAAGAACGCGCTTATATCAGATGGGCATTAACCAACACTACGATTATCTGGTACAGCGATATAATATCGAAGGCTTCAAAGCTGTCAAAAACCAGAAAGGTGAAATAGAAGGAGATTGGCCAAATTGGAAGGGCGAATGGGTTCCGTTCACAAAAGGCACCAATTATGATGCATTTTCGTTAAATTTGAAGAGATGATTACATTGATAATCAACAAGAGAGGATAATATGGCAACTCAAACTACACAAAAACAAAAAGTGAGACAAAGAAAAGCTGTTGAGTTCTTGATTGGGAATAAAGAATTTATTTTCCCTATCAAGCCAGTAGTTTTTAGCAGTGCAAGGCCTATTGTGTTTGCTTCTGAGTATACGGATGCCAAGGTAGCGAGTCAAAAATCTTACGTTAAGCCTTTTGTGATGCCTGATTCATTTTTAAAACAGGCAGAAGATATGGCTAATTTTTTGGATAAAAACCCACTTCCACAGAGAGACTAATGGGTTGCCAATTTCTGTCTGTCGGCAAGATCTATCGTAGTATTGATAGCTTCCCTCCCCAGAAGTGATGAACCCTGCATATGTTCTTTTTTTAACCTCAAAAAGCATCTGCTATCTTATTGATTCTAATTTACAAAACCGTCAATGTTTCAATAAGCACTTTAAAACTCGATACTTCTCCAAAAATCATATTTTCCCGCATTTGCTTGTAATCAGCTTCCCACGCCGCAAGCAGATCGTGAGGCGGCACAAACACAATTTTGTCGGGACTATGATTATTGTAATCTACTTCTGCAAGTGCAGTAAACATCTTGCGGTGGTCGACGATTGTTCGATATAGATCTGCGTCCGACAAAGCAATTGCTGCAAACTCTGTCTGACCTAGCTTTTCAATGTCATACAAATGCCTGCTTAACCTGTCAACCCGTATTTTTTCTGGTGTTTTTTGAAATTCCTCGTGGAGGAGGAATATCTTTTCGAGGAATGTTCGTTCCGGATTTACAATAGGAATTGTAATTGGACTGTCGGCAAACGGCCGATCACTAAAATTTTCAGCTACCAATGTTGAAAATGTTCTTTGAGTCGTCGGCTCTCTAAGTGAGCGGCAACCAACTTCCACTAAAACACCAGGTTTGAGATAAATTTCCTTCTCGGTGAGTTTGGGATAATAAACTTCAATAATCATTGGATCCTGATCTGATTGACCAGTGTCGCTATAACGAATATTAACATCCTGAAAACCAGCCGCAGCGAAACGCTCGGTAAGTTCTTTAATGAAGGTTGTAGTCATAAAGGCATAGGATGCCTTTCTTAACTTCTTGATTTGCTGACGGTTCAAATCACCCGGGAAACCCAGATACTCCCGGTCAATGGCCAAATCTATATCTTCGGAAAACCTTTGGATCAAATTCCAGCCTTTACTTAATGATGTCCCTCCTTTAAAAATGAGTGCAGGTGCACATTCCATAGAAAAAATCATGGCCAGAGTATGAACCACCCACCAGTCTTTTTCTATCGCCATTGCGGGCAAGCCAATTTTGCGCCCTGTTTCAGTATAGATATTTAGTTTGGTTGCATCAGAAAGTTGCAACCATGATCTTAAACTAAGTAAATCAATCATTGCTATGTGTGTGTTAAAGTGTCCGCATTACTTGCCTGATCCATTCGGGCGCCACCTTGATATCATGTTGGAGATGATATGGCTTTTCGTATCTAAGTCTTTCTTTTATTATCCTCAACTCCTCATCCGTGATGTTGCCTTTACCAATCGTGCGAAGGGCCTGGATAACGAGTTTACTGATTTCGCCGATTGCTGAAACGTTGCGGGCACTTGCTTTTTTGAAGGTGATTGTCTGCTTTCCGATCTTTACTTGTCGGGAGGATGAGTCTGTGTAGTAAACAATGTTCATCGGGATTTGTGTAGTTAGTCCCAATTTGTAAAGCGCATAACTACCTGATGGGACTGCCCGAGCTTTGTCGCGCTTTATTATTGCCTTTGCAATTTCTTCAATTCCAGGAAGCATTATGCCAATCACCTCGTCTTCTACCGGACGTAGGTAAATTCCCGTAGCAGCGCGATACAGCTTACCTGCTTGAACGAGCCTTTCCAGAACTTTTGATACTGTTTTTGCATTTGAAATACTTAAAAAACTATCTGGGAAGAACAAAGCACCCCTCGGAGAACGGTATATTTTTTCAAGTATTTGATCATCAGCACTTTCCATGGTGATTTAAGTATACGTTTTGTCGCAAATTTAGCGAATATTTGCGACAAATGGATAGCGATTTGTGAGACTTGTTGCTCACAGTCCGATAACTAGACAATACTCTAACCTCCTACTTCGCCAGCTGCAAATCCGCAATACTCTTAATCCGATTCCTTTCCAAAAATGCATCAATCGTCTCAAAATGCTCGATCACCCGCTTATCCTTAAACTCAAAAACTTTCTGTGACAAACCTTGCAAGAAATCCCTATCATGAGAAACTAGCACCAATGTTCCGTCAAAGTTTCTAAGTGCTTCTTTCAAAACATCCTTCGACTTCAAATCTAAATGGTTCGTAGGCTCATCGAGGATTAGCAGGTTTACTGGTTCCAGAAGTAGTTTTACCATGGCGAGGCGGGTTTTTTCTCCGCCGGATAATACGCTTACTTTCTTGTCGATGTCTTCGCCCTGGAACATGAAGGCGCCTAAAATGTTTTTGATCTGGGTTCTTACGTCACCTTCTGCGACTTCGTCTACCGTTTGGAAAATCGTGAGATTTGGGTCTAGTAATGATGCCTGGTTTTGGGCAAAATAGCCGACTTTGACATTGTGGCCCAGCTGGCAGGTTCCGTCGACATCGATTTGACCCATGATGGCTTTGATCATCGTGGACTTACCTTCGCCGTTCCGGCCCACAAACGAAACTTTTTCACCTCTGGAAATGGTCATGCTGGCATTTTTAAACACAACCTGATCGCCGTAGGATTTTGAAACGTCCTTCACAGTAACCGGATAGTCTCCTGACCTCGGCGAAGGTGGAAAACGGAGTTTTAGGGCTGAGTTGTCGATTTCATCGATTTCAATGATTTCCAATTTTTCCAGCATGCGCTCGCGCGAGGAAACCTGGTTGGTTTTGGAATATGTTCCGCGGAAGCGTTCGATAAATTGCATGTTATCTGCAATCATTTTCTGCTGTTCCTGATATGCCTTGATCTGATGCGACCTGCGCTCCTCGCGTAGCACGAGGTAATGTGAATAGTTGGCTTTATAGTCGAAAATCCGTCCCATAGTTACTTCAATGGTGCGGTTGGTAATGTTGTCGATGAAGGCACGGTCGTGGGAAATGACCATTACGGCATTGGATTTGTTTACCAAAAAATCTTCCAGCCACATCACGGATTCAATGTCAATGTGGTTGGTTGGCTCATCGAGCAAAATGAGGTCTGGCTTTTGCAATAGTATTTTGGCGAGCTCAATGCGCATGCGCCATCCGCCACTGAATTCCTTGGTTTGGCGCTGGAAATCTTCCGGCCTAAATCCTAATCCTTTCAGAGCTTTCTCAACTTCGGCGTCATAATTGACTTCTTCGAGTTGGTAATATTTTTCGCCTATTTCGGTAACCTGCTCGATGATGGCCATATATTCATCGCTCTCGTAATCTGTGCGGGTTTCGAGCGCGTGATTTAGTTTTTCCATTTCAGCGCGCATTTCAAAAACCTGCTTGAATGCTTTGGCCGCTTCTTCAAAAACGGTGCAGTTATCCTCGGTAAGCAAATGTTGCGGCAAATATGCGATCACGGCGTCTTTGGGTGCACGTACATGCCCGCGATTGGCTTTTTGTTCACCAGCAATGATTTTC
The DNA here is from genome assembly GCF_021502655.1 of Dyadobacter sp. CY347. Classification (GTDB taxonomy): domain Bacteria; phylum Bacteroidota; class Bacteroidia; order Cytophagales; family Spirosomataceae; genus Dyadobacter. The sequence continues at coordinate 332,806 of NZ_JAKFFT010000007.1, read as the reverse complement.
ATCATGGTGGATTTTCCCGCTCCATTCTTACCCATCAGGGCAATTTTATCCGTAGGATTAATAGCAAAAGAAACCTCACTAAAAAGCGCTGATCCATTAAATTCAACGGCCAAATTTTCAACTGTAATCATTGTCTCATTTTTTGAAGCCGCAAAGGTACGATGATACAATTATTGACCAACAATGTTGAATCAATTGTTAATCAGAAGCGTTTTTAAATAAGGATACTACGTCCTGCTTAAATATTTTAAAAGTAGATAATCAACTAAAATATATGGACTTACGCACAACATTGTCAGTAAATGAGAGCTTTATGGAAATGCTGACAGATATCAAAAACCGTGGAGCAAAAGCAGAAATGATTCTGGATATCAACGGACTGGAAAGGGCCGAAGGAATTATCAAGGAAATACACGCCGACGATCCAAAACCTTACATTGAACTGCAAGACGGCAGAATGATTGAGGAAAAAACAATCGCCGCCCTCAACGGACTTTTCCGGCCGGAGTATTCGGGATGTTAATAGTTGCATGGGTGCTTTGCTTGGCGATGATATTGATTACTTTACAAGCAAATTCCAAATTTTTATCACGCGGAACACCCACCCATTCATCTATGCAAAAAATATGCTTCCTGCTATTCATCAGCCTTGCGCTTTTTATATCCTGTAAAAAGAAGTCTGAGCCGGAACCAGGGCCTGAAATTGTGGAGAATAAAGGGGATACGTGCCGGATAAGCAAGGCTTCTTACGGGCCTAATCAAAATATCGTTTACGAATATGCGGGCGATCGGGTTACCAAGGTTGTCCTTCAAATGGATGGATTTGAATATCCCGGCGTGCTTGAATATGACAGCGCAATCCCCTACATTTACCCGGACTGTGTATTTATATCAATACGACAAACTCAATAATCCATTCTATGGACACCCGGGGATTTACGACATCAAAACCTATTTCGGAGCAGATTCCGGGAATGGTGTGTTGACATTTTCAAAACATAATGTCGTAAAAGTGACGATCAATTCAACAAGCGAAAATATCGTTTATTCATATAGCCCCACAAATTACCCGCTGACTGCTTACAATGTTCATTGGCAGGACAACCTTTTCCCTGACCTAAGCTTCGAATATGTGAATTGTAAATGATTTCAGGCAAATAAACATCTACGGCTGCCAACTTCCTGACCTCGTCTTTAACACCTCACCTATCACTTTTAAAAGCATCAATAAAATTCAATGCCGTTTCAGCCAGGTCACTGTTTGGGAATTCTGTTAGCATTTTATTGTAATATAAGATGGCCTGGTCTCCTTCTCCGATTTGGGCGTGCGAAAAGGCGATATTGTTTAATGCCATTTCGCGGAATGAGAGTTTCGATGAGCTTAGCAGCGTCATGTATCGGTATTTATCAATCCACGGATAGGTGCTCAGGAAATCGTAGCTGGATTGGAAACCGCGAATAGCGCTCCGAAAATCTTCTGCTTTGACAAATTTAACCGCTCTGTTGTGATGCTTTAAGACTAAAAAGCGAGCCAAATTCGACATCATAAGATAAGTAAGAGCTGAAAAAAGTATGGCGTGCTTAACGCCCAGGATATAATAAAGCCCTGTTAAGATTGCTAATAACCCTAATTGCGGCACAAGCGAAATCCAGGCAATTTTTTTGACGACAGGAAGGCTCATTGGCTCAGTGAATGTATGATGGTATAATACTTAAAATTATTAAAACGGGCCTAAAACTTGCGCTTCTATGGGTTATTAATATGTTAACCTCAGCCTGCCAAATGTAATTTTTACTGTGAAAATTTATAAATTATACCGAACATTGTAACATGTCACCGCATGTTATATAGGGGCTACTCCTGTTTTCAATGTGTTAATTCACCTGGGCGTGCTTGTTCCAATGGGAAAATAAAAATCAATGAGCGATACTACTATAAGGAAAATAAAGTGCCTCATCATTGATGATGAAGAACCTGCTCATGAAGTGCTTAAATTTCTGATTGCGAAAGTGCCGTGGCTTTTGTTAGAGGGAAGTTGCTATAATGCCGTGGAGGCCATCGGGATGATTCCGGCACGGAAGCCCGACATTATTTTCCTGGACGTGAACATGCCCGAGCTCTCGGGCCTCGACCTGCTGAACATTATCCAATCGCCCGACCTGCATGTGATCATGACCACCGCTTACCCAGAATATGCTGTGGACGGATTTACATTTGACGTTACGGCTTTCCTGCTGAAACCCATCGGGTTCGACCGTTTCCTGAAAGCGGTCACCAAAGTGCGAAAACTCATTACCGGCGGACAGATTTCCGAAATGCCGGCAGCTTTGCCCGAAGTCAGACAGGAATCGTCGGCAAATGACGAATATGTATGGATCCGGGCTGATCGTAAGCTGTATTGTGTCTGGTTTAAAGATATTTTCCTGATCGAGGGCTTGAAGGATTACATTAAAGTGCATCATTCCGGCGGCGTGCTGGTGACATTAATGTCGATGTCGGCCATGATGGAAAAGCTGCCTTTTCCACCTTTTGTGCGCACGCACCGTTCCTACATTGTCAACCGGAATGCCATCAGAATGATTGAGGGAAATACGATTACGCTGCAAAATGGCAAAGAGGTTGCGATTGCCGTTTCGCCTACACGGGATGAAATTTTCAGGCAGCTGACAGAAAATTAAGGACAGGGGATGAACAGCATCAAAACGGATTATTCATTTCTCGAAACAATCATTTTCCCACCCACACTAGGCGTACGCATCCTTCATCACGTCTGTTTCTGGATAATTTTTGTTGCACTGCACTTCGGTTATTCTCTCCCAACACTGACTGAGGTAATATCCGACCCACGCTTCACACTCGTCGGAGTCATTTATTTCTTCAAGTTTCTCCCAAATTATTACCTCTGTGTCGCCTTATACTATTTTCTCAGCAGGCATTTCAGGGGTTTTGCACTTGGACTGGCAATGTTTGTCTGCACGATTCTGTTGCTGCATACTTTCAATACGCTGCTTTTCATTTTTGTTGATATGACCTTTGGCCTGGAAACGATGCCGGAACGGTTCAGGATGATAGGAGAATTGCATCTGAAACTGCTTCGTTTCGAAGATCCGTTGACATGGACAGTATTCGCTTACGACTTGTCAGAACTTGAATTGCTGCTCCTTCCTGCTACATTGAAAGTCGGAAAATATGCAGCCAGGCAAACCCTTTTGCGGCAGAAGCTGCAAAATGAAGCATTAAGCATGGAGCTGAAAGTCCTGAAGACGCAGATCAATCCACATTTTGTTTTTAATGTGTTAAACGCTGCTTACGCGAAGATCCTGCCCATTTCGGAAGAGGCTGCTGAGTATCTGCAAAAGTCCTCGGAAATAATCCGTTTCGCTTTGTATGAGGCAAATGAAGAATTTATCAAACTGGAAAAAGAGATTGCCTACCTGAATCAATATGTGGAGCTGGAATCGGTTCGCAATACGCGCCGCTGTATGGTAAGCTTCATTCAGGAAGGAATGATCAGGGATTCGCACGAAATCCCGACGCTCTTGCTGATCACGCTCGTCGAAAATGCATTTAAGCACGGTGTACACGCGTCGCGGCATCCTTCTTTTGTTGCAATAAAAATATTTGTCCATCCCGAAAAACTGGAATGCAGCATCCTCAACAGCGTTCCCGAGCGATCTCCGGAAGAGCAGGCAATGGCCGGGCAAGGCACCGGCCTGGGGCTTGCAAACCTGAGAAAGCGATTGGAAATCTATTATCCTGGCCGCTATCAATTTGAAACCGTTTTACAGGACCAAACATTTAAAGTAACCCTCGCCCTGCCACTTACTGCCGCCTGACCGATCGACGAAACCTGCTCTCACATCGACGAAATGCGGGCCGTTCATTTCGTCTAGTTTCTGGCACGCTTGATCTAAGAAAATTTCACTTCTGCTGCCTTCGGGATTGTTTTGTATAGTTGAAAAACCGCTACAAGCTAATCCTGATACTATGAGCAAATTCTCCGCCTTGCTGATTTGCATGCTCCTCACTGCAAGCATGATACGCGCGCAATATATTGTAAAAGGGAAGGTTATCGATAAAAATAAGGCAGGCGCCGCCTATGCCACGGTAGCACTTCTAGCCGCAGCAGATTCCGGCATTGTAAAAGGTGGATTAACCGATGAACACGGTGATTTTCAGATACATTATGCCGTCAAAGGCCAGTATCGGATCAGCATTCAATACATGGGATTTACAAAAGCATTTACGCCCCGATTTACACTGAATGACACGAACCGGATCCAGGAATTCTCTCAGATTACCCTAGCGGATGAGGCTGCGAACCTCGACGAAGTTACTGTAAAGGGTCAGCGTAGTTTGGTTGAAAATAAAGGAGACAGAATGGTCCTGAATGTGGCTAACAGTGTCATATCCAAGGGAAACAAAGTAGAGGATCTCTTGAAATATGCCCCGTTGGTACAATCGTCGCCGCTGGGGATCAAAGTCGGAAATAAAAGCAATGTGCTGATCCTGGTGGACGGCCGGCAGACCAGCCAGACTTCCCTGACCAATTTTCTGCAAAGTTTCTCCGCGGAAGATGTATTGAAGATTGAAGTGATCCCAAATCCATCTGCAAAATACGACGCGAGTTTTGGGGCTGTTATTAATATAATTACAAAAAAGAGTCTGGAACGAGGGTTCAACGGAAGAGTAAGTATGATCTATTCCAAGGGAAAATACGGACGCTTTTATCCGGATGCGTCCATCAATTTTAGGTCTGAAAAATGGACCGTTTTCACATCCGTTAATGGAACATTTGAAAATATCGGGTCGGAAGATGCATTGATCCGGAAATTTCCGGGCGGATTTATGGACACCAAAGCTTTGACCAATTATAAAACGGACGGAATCTCTACTTTCAGCGGCATTGATTATGCTGTAAACAAAAATAATACAATGGGAATCCGGTTCAACAGCGGTTCCCGGAACAGCGACTATACGACCAATATGAACACCGGCTTCAAGTCCTATCCCGCCACGCTGGACTCATTGCTGGACGTAAACCGGGTAACAACAGATAATAACCGCAACTACGATGTGAATTTCAATTATACCGGAAAGCTGGACAGTGCGGGAAAAGAACTATCCTTCAATGTTACGCAAAGCCATTTTGATAAGAAAAATACACAGCATTTGATTTACCAGAAACAAAGTGTTGAGGGCATTTTGCTGGGCGATCCCACGAGGGCCAGGATTCGCAATCCAAAAGACGAAAACAACCTCATTGCGCAAGCTGATTTAGCATTACCCACGAAAAGCGGCCGCTGGGAAACGGGAATGAAATACATTTTAATCGGAAACAACAATACGCTCACGCAGGAAAATGAAACCAACGGCCAGTATGTGATCGATCCTTCTTTCAGTGTATCAGGCATTTACAAAGAACATTCTTATGCCGCCTACCTGGGTTACAACAACTCCTTCAAAAGCGGGTGGACTTTGCAATCGGGCTTGCGGTATGAAAAAACGGCTCAGCAATTAACCGGGTCCAATGTAAGCAGGCAATATGCCGGGCTCTTTCCAAGTCTGGGATTGAACAAAAGTTTGAAAAACGGGGATATGGTCAACATTTCCTACGCGCGTAAGATTTCCAGACCATCATTAACATACCTCATCCCCTATCGCTGGCTTTCCGATCCTTACCTCGTTTCAGTAGGAAACCCCAATCTGAAACCATCCTATGAGCATACCATTGATGCCGGATACACCAAAGGCGGACTTTCGTTATTTGTAAATTACACGCGGACAAGAGATTACATTTCCGACGTCATTTATGCCGATCCCGACACCAGGTTATATGTCAGTATCCCCGAAAATTTGAAGCATGTAAAAAGTGCATACGCAGGCCTTTCGTGGAACAAGGAATTGTTTAAATGGTGGTATACCAATTGTTCCGTAGTACTCAATGCATCTCAGACCAAAACGCCCGTTGCCAACATTCCAGGCGTAAATTTCAGTGGATTCGGGGTGAATTCTTATAGCAATAATACATTTACCTTACCAAAAGGATACAAAGCGGAAGTGCTGCTGATCTACAACTCGCCTTATCGGTTCGCGATCATGCAAAGCAGGCAGGTGTATTTTTTATGGCTGAGTTTCAACAAAGCAGTCTTAAAAAACGGCAATGTAAAAATCTCCATCCAGGACGTGTTCCGCACGCAAACTTATCGTTACATTACATCCTACGGGCCAGTTTACACATCTACACAATCCTACGCCGACAACCAACGCATAAGGCTCGCATTCAACTACAGCTTCGGCAAAAAGACCGTAAAACAAGCAAAAAACAGAAGCCTGGGAAACGAAGCCGAAAAAAACCGGATGGGTGGTGGGGTAAGGTGACGACGCGATCAGTCTGGCGATCTCAAACCACCTTCCTCATCATCACATCCACTTGCTCATCCGCTCCCACTTTAAAAATATGCCTGTCAAAAGCCACGAACCCGTTCTTTTCGTAAAAGCGGATGGCTTTGGGGTTTTCTTCCCAGACGCCTAGCCAGAGATATGATTTTTGTTCGTGCTTTGCGGTTTCAAGGGCTTTGTCGTATAGAAGCTGCCCTACTTTTTGGCCATGATATTGGCTTTTGACGTAAATGCGCTCGATTTCGAGGGAAGATGCGTCTTGCAGCTCGGTCTGAGCTTTTCCTGTGTTTAATTTCATGTAACCTATGGCGTTATCATCCAGCCAGGCGATATAAAATTGCGACTCGGGATTAGTGAGTTCCGCTGTTATTTTGGCATCACTAAAATTTTCGGCCAGATAATGTTTCATATCGGCCTCGGTGTTGGCTTCTGCAAATGTTTCGAAAAATGTTTCCTTACCAATTTGCTGAACCGTAGTCAAATCGTCGGCGGTAGCCTTAACAATCGTAATTTGATCCATTTTATTGATTTAATGTTGTTTCAGGAAAGTTTCATTAATACCAGCCCTATGATAATGAACGATGCAGCGGCAATGCGCATGGCATTAGCAGGCTCGCCCAGCAGAAAAGTGCCTACAATAAATGCCCCCACTGCCCCAATGCCCGTCCAAACGGTGTAAGCCGTGCTAAGTGGCAATGTTCGCATGGCCACAGCAAGCAAGGCGAAGCTTGCGATCATTGTGACAATGGTAATTGAGGTGGGAATAAGCCGGGTAAAACCTTCCGACTGCTTCATGAAATAAGCCCAGACAACCTCCAAGAGGCCGGCAGCAACCAAATAAATCCAAGACATGACATTGACCTTTTTAGGCCGGGCCGTCCCGATTCGGTTCCCATTACGGGGGAGGTCGTCCTCCTGCGTTTCCACTCTGTAAGTGAGCAGCGGAACAAAAATACCGTTTTATCAAAAATTTCACAAACCTTCCCGCTACAACGCTGCCTCAAAACAGTATACATTGTAATTCGTGGATGCGAAAATTCTACCTTTCTTTCCATCTTTCCCAGGTAAACCCGTAACGAAGCCGGTAAACCAGGAGTCGTGCCGCTTTTCGAGTTTAATGTCTGGGGAGGGCATATCCCAAAGCAGCTTTCCTGTGTTAATGTCCACAGCGAGCAGCGACTTGGTGTAAATGTAATATACTACGCCATGCTGGTGGTAAAGGTCACTGGTTAATGCACTGGCCTTCTGGGTCCAGCGCGGTGATCCGGTGTTGGCATCGACACAATAAAGTGTCGCATTGTCTCCATTGAGCAAAAGTTTGTCCTCGACAAGGATGAAGTCATTGAAACCCGTAAACATGTCCGACAGGCTTCGCCTCCATATTTCTTTGCCTGTCATCAGTTCAAAGCATCCAACCGTTGTTAGCGAGGTTACGTAGACTTTATCCCCATTCACAATGGGCTTCAGGCAAGCCGAAGCACCACCTTTATCGGGCCGGATGGCTATTCTTTCGTAAACCCATTTCTTCGCATTGAGATTATACAGGCCAAAATAACCGCGCGTGTGATTGTACTGATCCTTCGGGCCAGGTTCCGTAAATGGCACCACCAGATAATCAACGCCATTCCGGCTAAAAGCTTCCATATTCAGCATTGAACCCCGGTAATACAGGGAATCTGAGTCTATATACGCATATTCATCACGCATAGCAGGTTTCACAATTTCTTTAAGCGCACCAGTCCTCACATCGCCTGCAAAAATTGTTGGTTCGATCCGACGCTTTTTCTGCGATTCCAAGGTCTTGCCAGGCATAAAATATCGCTCTCCCAAAAACGCCGGATATGGTCTCAATGATAATTCCGGGTTTCTGGTTTTCCAGATGGTTTTGCCTGTCAGCGTGTTAATACAATAGGTCGTGCTGGCGTCATGGAGCAGCATACTTCCGGGATAAAGTCCGATGCTTTGCCGCAGGGTGCCGATGGATTTATTTTCAAATTCGTCCCAAACCCACAAGTTTTCGCCCGTTTCCAGGTTTTTCAGTTGCAAGAAATGCTCTCCCACAACTTTTTGGGCCGATTTACGAATGCCCACAGCCAACACTCCGCGATCTTCTACAATGTATCCCCTATGCAGGCCGAAAGAACGCGGACCATTGGAAGTCGATGATTTCCAGATGTGAGGCTGCTGGGTTATCACACCATCTTTGTCTATTTGGGTTGTGATCTCTTCGGGAGCGCAGGCGAGCAGTTCAATGAGAAGAAAAATGGCTAATGACCAGCCGTTTGTGATAGAATTCACTCCTATTCTGGCTAATGCGATCCTGTTCATAGCTCCCATGATTGATTGTTCAATACAAAGAAACGATATGCGGAAAATTAGCTTCTTGTCCCCCGACATAGATTCACGTTGTTGTAGAACAAGATTCTTTCACGCTAAGCATTAATTATGCTGCTTACCGGTCGGTGCTCACCTTTACATCCTTAAACATAAAAGCGTTATCACTAACCCTTAGCTTTTTCCCGCTGGCAGTGGTCACATTTTTAAGGATAACCTCTTTGGTTTTAACAAATGGGAATTTCTCCTGGTAAGAATCACTTGTCATTTCGGGATTAAAATTGGCGAAAATGGCCGGGCCTTCGTAAGATTCGGGATGTTTGGAATCGTCGATGCGCAGGTTTTCAATGGTAATTTTTTCAGGCATGTAACAGGTGTAGCCAAAATCATGCTGACCCGAATTGGATCCTCCTATGAGGCTGGCGCTGAATGGTTTGCCGTCCGCCGGAACGAAAACACAATTGCGGATGACCAGTTCGCCTTGCCAGGTGCTGCCGTAGTCGGAACGCAGGTTGACTATGGTTTTGCCGCGGATAGTCGAATTTTCCACTAATAACAGTCCGGTTCCGATGGCATTGATGCCCATATGCCCCAAAGTTGAGTTACGGATGGTGGCGTTGGCAACGCCCTGGTGTGCATCAAACCGGGAAAGCGTGCAATGGTCGTAAAGCAGGTTTTTGCAAAAATTAGAACCCAAAATGCCCCAGTATTTGCTGTCGTTTATATCATTGGTCTGCGTACAATTAACAAAAGAAACATTCAGCGCACGGTTCACAACAAGGTCGTAACTGCCCATGGACACGGGTTTACCGGCTGTTCCAATGGTGCTGTAAGTCTTGTGTCCGGTCAGGATGGTGTTTTTTACGGTAATATAGGAACAGTCATTCACGCTGATAAAACCATTATAAGGCGCGCCTTGATCCCCTTCACCTTTAATGTGATGTGCCAGTCCTTCAACCGTCACATGCGAACGCCTGATGGCAATGTTCCGGCTGTAATAGGTGTATTTTGATTCAGCTTTGTTAGCAATGGTCGTGAAACGCCCGCCACTGATTTTCAGTGGTTTTTCGTCGATAGGAAGTGCGGTAATCTCGGTGATCTGATCAAAATCCCAGATAATGGGCGCATTCATATCCACGTTGCCGTTTTTGTCCACAACAAAAATATCCGTCTGGGATGAACCATTATTTTGGTTGAGCCCGTATCGAATGTATTGCTTCACATTTGCATTTGTAACCGTGATCAGGCAGGGGCCGGGCAAGGCAGCATTGATCTTCTTTTGGTTTCTTTTTAGCGATGTTATCTTTTCCGGTTTGAAGGGTTTAAGCCCGGAGCTGACCATGAAGACAGACCCATCGCGTTTTTCGGCCTCGGTGTCGTCAATGATAAAAGCCGCTTTGCCAAAATCAGTTTCTGTCTGGATCATGGCCGTGCGGTGTTTTCCGCCAATGTAATAAGTGGCGCCATCATCCGCTTTTACGTGCAGGCCGTGTAAATTGGCAAATGCATGCGTCGCCGCAATCACGTCTATGTCGTCGGTTTTGCCATCGCCTTTGGCCCCAAAATCACTGTAATGCACGACCCGGGCGGCTTTCAATCTGGCCACGTCCTTCGGGTTTACATTCAAATGCAGTTTGCCGTTTTCACCATCCGAAACCTGGGTTTTCCCATTTTCAGAAGTGATCATTACATTTTCCGATTGCCCTTGTCGCTGCGCCCGGGCCATCAATGTGTAGAAAATGAGCGATAGTAATAGTGTGTATTTCATTTCAAAAATCATTTTATGTGATGAATAGCAAAGAAGTTTAAAAGGCAACCTTACCCTTGTTCAGTTTCTGAATTTTATGCAAAAAATATGTTGGAAACCAACATGTGGCAGTTCGGTTACATTTGTTATTTTTGAACAAAAATTTATCCTCTATCCTGAATGCAAAGAATTTTACTCCCGATTCTCTTAGTCTTCTTGTGCCTTGTTAAAGCCTACGCCCAGGCTCCGTCGATCCTCATCAATGGCGCGGAAATGAAGTGGCAGACTTGCACCGACGTGCCTTTCCAAATTTCAGTGACCATTTCGGGACGTTTTGATCCGGGTAATGAGTTCAAAGTACAGGTCCGGTCTGCTTACACTTCCAAGATAATTACGGAGCTGCCCGCAAAGCTTATCGGCAATTTTTTAGAAATCACTTTTAAAGATGCGAAGCTCTACGAATCGCCCGTTGTGCAAATGCGCATTGTTGCCTCAGCGCCCAAGACAGAAGGTTTTTGGTTAGAACAGTCTTTTTTGGTGTATAGCAAAGGCAATGTCAGCCTCAGCCAGGCGGCATTTTCAGATTCGATCAATATTTATGAAGACTATAAAATCAGGGTTTCGGGCTATTCAACGAGCGGCGGCTGGGCCACGCTGAATGACAGTTCGAAGATCCAGATTCCTTCGGTAGGAACATTTACAATGCTGCAACAGCTTGTCATTTCACAAGAAGGGCCCTTGACCATTGTTCATGCACACAATGAATGTGGCGCTATGACAACTTCGGGAACTGTGAGGCCGGTCGTGAACAAAACATCGATCAAAACATTGTCTGTGGATCCGCAGATGACCTGTGAAGGGGCAGAAGTGAAAATCGGGTTTTCGGTGGCGGGAGCAGCATTGCCGGCACAAACCCGGTATCGGATACGGTTTTCAGATATCAATTCAAATGATGCCAAACCCAATTCAGTGGATGTTGCCGCGCAGTTGAAGGATGGTTATCTTGTGGCGCGTTTTCCCGAAAACTTCAATATTCCTTACTCCCAGGAGTTTATGGCACAGGTCGTTACAGACAATGCTGTGGCTTCCCTGTCCAACCGTTTTGTAGTGCGCGCAAAACCCACTGCCAAATTCACTTCCCAAAGCGAAACGATCGATCTGGGCGCATCCAGGTACATTAATTTGAACGTTACCGGCCTGCCGCCATTGAAAGTAGAGCTCAGCGACGGATCTACCAGCGTGAGTGAGCAGGGACAGGTGTCAATCACCGTGCGGCCTGATAAAACGACTTCCTATACGATTAAATCCATGTCTTCGGCATGCAGCAATGAAGCGTCACTGAGCAAAAGTGTGCTGGAAATTAAGGTTAACCCCGGCATCAGGTTCGCCAATGAAACGGACAGGCAGGTTTTTTGCGGCGGAAGCAAGGCATCGGTCAAATTTATTTCAAATGCTGCACTCAATGACGCCACGCAGTTCTGGATCTCGGCGCAAAACCTGTATAACAGCACCGACAAATTCCTGATATCAGCCACGCGTTCAGGTGATCAGCTCACTTTCGACGTGCCTCAGCGCGAGCTGGGATATTCAGGTTTTGGTTATCAGATCGTCACTGCCAGTCCTTCGCTGGCATCATCGCTCAACCAGCTGATCGAAATCCAGACGATGCCTGGAATGGAGTTCCGGAATTATAACATTTACGATTACCAGATCCCGTCCAATGTCCAGTTCTATTATGTGCTGCGCGGCGGACCGCAATATGTGTTGGAAACGATGGAGGGCGAGAAGTTTACAATGGACTCAAACGGCGAGTATGGATATGGTTTTTATCTTAAACAAAACCGCGAATTCCGGTTCAAATCCATTTCAAACGGCTGCTTTAAAAACGAAAACCTGCCTTCCAAAACCTTCCGCGTTCTTGGCAGCGGTAACAAAGTGGCCATTTCGCTCGAACCGGTCAAAAAACAGATCTGCGCCAACGACAGTATTGAAGTGACATTTCAGAAGTTCGGGAATTTTAATGCGGAAAATGAGTTCCAGATCCAGGGAATGGCCGATTGCTGCGATTATAAAACCCTCGCAACCGTATCCGGCCCGGGAAAATACAAAGTAAAACTTCCGGCTGACCGGTTCCTGAGTGTAGCCAACATCCGCATTGCTTCCACTTCGCCGATCCTGTTCAGCGATCCCCAGTCATTCAGCATACAGCTGCTTCCCGAGCAGATCCGGCTTTCTGTGGAGGGCACCCCCGAAAATCCCCTGCAATCATATCCTTATCAGAATTATTTGGACATCGGCGTTTACACAGAGAAGGGCATCCCCACACGCATTGCCTACACACAAAACGGAGAAGAAAAAGTCTTTGAAAACCGGAACGATCAGACACCCTACATTCCGTTTACGCTGGTTCCCGGCAAGGTTAATGAGTTTGTTATGAAGTCGGCAAGCAACCTTTGCGGAACAGTGCCGGTTGACCTGAAAGCCTACATTTACTCCATTCCCTACCGGATTATGATCCAGCCAACGGGCTACGAAGGCATATACTGCATCGGCGGGCCTATCACCATTCCATTTGGTGTAGTTGATCCGATGAGCAAACCCGCCACCTTCTCCCTGCAGATCGCCGCAGAAGGTTCTACGGACTTTACGACCATTGGGACTGCTGAAACCGGAAATATGATTTTTGGAAAAATACCTGAAAATGCGAAAACGGGCAACAACAGGATGCGCATCATCTCATCAGACGGCGTTGCTACGAACGAGCAGACGATCAGAATAGGCACCAAACCGACCGCGACATTAGGTTCCGGCGTTGAATCCGAGCCGATTGTTTCTGATCCCTGGCAAAATACGTCTGTGAAAGTGGCACTGACGGGCGGGCCGCATTGGACCGTTGTATATGAGGATAATTCGAGATTCACTTATTTTTATCCGGAAGAAACGCGGAATTTAAATCCCATACGCGGAGGCAAGTTTTTCATAAAATCTGTTTCCAATGTGTGCGGTTACGGCACGACTTCGGGTTCGGTGGCTGTTAAAGTTAATCCCGGTCTGCAGGTAAATTCCAATGCTTTCAATGCCTGCGAGGGCGGCACCTTTCCCATCACTTATACTGTGCTGGGCGACGCCGATCTATCGGATGATTACGTTCGTTTTGAATTGACAAATTATGCAACAGGCACTGTCATTGTCCTTGATTCTACCAAAGCATTATCGGGAACACAGTTAGTAAAAATGCCTGATATCGTGTCTACCGAGCGATTTGAGATCCGGGTGACAATCAGAAAATATAACCTCAGATCATCGCTGAATGCTGGTTTTGCACGCAAGCCAGCCGCCGTCCTCAGTGGCAATACGACCATTAACAGCGGCGAAACAACTTACATTCTTGCCCAGACTATCAAAGACACCAACGACGGCACGGATATAACGCTCTCCGACGGCACCAAAAGCCGCATTTACGGACAAACAGGCGATTATTCTTACATTGAAGTCAGCCCGAAACAAACGACAACCTACACCATTGCAACTATCAAAAACGGCTGCGGGACGGGTGTCGCCAGCGGATCGGCCACGGTGGTCGTGAATCCCGAAACAGGTAAAAGCGTTGCCGTTACCAATATCCATACAGACCTGGGCGCAGGCACGTGCGCAGGCAGTGAGATCAATGTTTTTTATGCCGCAAAAGGCAGCCTTTCCGCCGGTAACAGAATGACCGTTCAAATATCGGATTCTACGGGGCAGAATTTTACAAATATGCAAACCACCGGAACCAGCAGTCCATTAAAAGCAGTTATTCCGCTGAGCACGCCCGACGGACGACGTTACAGGATCAGGGTGATGGCTTCCGATGCAGGCGTGAGCAGCAGCGCATTCAGGGAAACATATACGATAACCCAAAAATCCGCTGCACGCTTTTCCACTGCATCCGTGGCTTTTGATGGCGTGACGGCACCGCGTGTGCAGGTGCTGCTGCAAGGCGGCGCACCGTGGACATTCCGGTACGGCACAGACTTTGCGAATTACCTGGTCACCACAAGCAACCCCAGTTACGAGATCCAACTGCTTAATGCTTCCCCGAACCAGATCTACAAACTCTTTGGCGTGAGCAATGCCTGCGGCGCAGGAGACATTGGCATACCTGAAACCGTGCGCATAGAAGTGATTACCGGCACGAATGAGCCTGCATTCAAAGAAAGCATCCGCATTTATCCGAACCCTACACAAGATGTGATCACCCTGGAATTTCACCAGCCGGCAAGGCGCAACATTGAGCTCCTCAACATAGCAGGACATAGCGTTGAAAAAGTGGTTTCCAGTATGCAGGAAGAGCATTTAAACATCAGTAAGCTTCCAGCCGGAATATATGTGATTGAGGTTAGTGAAGGCGCAAAAAAGGCTTCATACCGGATCGTCAAGCAATGATATACGGCAGTCGAAAATCCTTCATCGATTTTTGATTGTCGTTCATCGATTATAAAAAGAGCAGCGGGGGTTGAGCAGATACCTTTCGGGAAAATCGGTTAAGTCTAAACCGGTTTAACTCAACTCCAAAACTGTTCTGCAAATGCGACGCTCGGGTTTGTTACTGATTGGCCTCTGTTTCTGCTGCTGTGCCCATTTGCGGGCGCAGGACAGCCCCAAAAACAAGCAGGTTCAGCTTTCGGGAGGGCTTAATGCCTATGCCGGGCTGTACACGTCCAGCGGCATCGCCGGGCGCAACCAACCTAATCCGTTTGGACTGAGCGGGGCCGTAACATTAACGCTTCCGGGCGGCATTTCTTTGCCGTTTTCGGCTGTGCTGGGCAACCAGGGCACGAGTTTCCGTCAGCCTTTCAACCAGTTTGGGGTAAGCCCTACTTATAAATGGGCCACAGCGCATGCCGGTTACCGCAATGTGTCGTTCTCACCGTTCACGCTTGCAGGTCATACATTTCTGGGTGGGGGCGTCGAGCTGAATCCCGGAATGTTACGAATAGGCGCTGTATACGGGCGTTTTAACAAAGCCATTTCTTCGACACTTTCCGATCCCGATATTATTCCTTCGTTCAAACGCACGGGTTATGCGGTGAAAGTGGGTTATGGCAAGCCAGGCAACTATGTGGACCTCGTTATGCTCCGGGCTCGGGACGACACCAATTCCATCGACCGGGTACAGATGTCTCCCGAAAAGTACACCACCCCAGCCGAAAACATGGTGATCGGCCTTACTTCAAGGCTGCTTTTGATTAAACACATTCTCGTTGAAGCGGACCTGGCGGCGAGTTCCTATACACGTGACCTGTCTGCGTCTGAGGTTGCGGCTGAGGGTAAAAATCCGATGTTCCGGCTTGTTGGCAAGCTTATCACGCCCAGGCTTTCTACCCAGCTCACGCAGGCGACGCAGGCGGCTTTGGGTTACCAGAGCAAATGGGGATCAGTCAAATTTCAATACAAACGCATTGATCCCAACTTCCAGACCATGGGCGCTTATTATTTTCAAAGTGATATCCAAAGCTATACGGGCAATGTAACATTGAATTTGCTGAAAGGAAAAGCCAGGCTGGCGGGCAGTTTTGGCAAGCAGTTTGACAATTTAGCCCAAAATAAAAACGCGCGTACAGGCCGCTCCGTAGGTTCCATGATGGTTTCCTTAAACCCCGACCCTACCCTCGGTTTCGACCTTTCCCTTTCCAATTACGGACTGAGCCAGCGTGCGGGAATCCGGCCGCTGATTGATACGCTCCGCATTGCGCAAAACAATTTGTCAGCAACTGCTAATGTCCGTTACTCCATTTTTGACAAAGATTTTTCCCACATTTTCACCCTTACCGGCTCCCATCAGCAGCTGTCCGACCTGAATGCTAATACGGCCGTGCAAACTGAAAACAATAGTCAGAATGCCAATCTGGGCTATTTCCTGCAAGCCAGTCAAAGCGGTTTTGGGGCGAATCTGATGCTTTCCTACACGCAGACGAGCCTGCCGCAAACATTACCCGGAGCCGCCGAGCAGAAGGTTAAATTCTACGGCCCCACACTTGGGACGAATTATAGTTTTCTAAAAAAGAAACTCAGCACTTCGCTCAACTTTTCCTATTTGTTCAACCAGCAGTTTGGCGAAACAGGAAAAGTATTAACTGCCTCCATGAATGCAGGTTACCAGCTTGCAAAAAGACAAAGCCTGAACATTATGTTCAATTATCTCAATTCGAACACGGGCATTCAAACAGAAAAATTCAACGAACTCAGAGGAAATATCGGCTATGGAATTTCATTCTAAAAAATATAGCGCTTTCACAGAAAGGAGCATTCGCTTCGGGATGATGCTATTCCTTTGTCTGGCATTTCATGCCGGTTTTGGTCAAAATCAGATCCGCATTACCACCAATGTTCTGCCACCTTACAGTCCTTACATTCAGGATTATCCGGGCACGGGCAACCGCGTTCAGGTGTTTATTTCCAATCTCTCGGGCCGGGCATTGTCGGTACGGCTTTTGGGAAAACTGGAAGGCGATAATGGTGTGGTCATCCGTACGTCGCAGAATTACCGCCCTTTGCGTCCGCTGGAACTGCGGCCAACGGATGTGAACAGAATGATCACGAGGGCTGAACTGGAAGGACTTTTTGACCTGAATCAAATTGAAGTGCAAGGGTTGAACAAAGATCAGCTTTACCGGGGCTTACCGCTTCCGGAAGGCAACTATCAGCTTTGCGTTCAGGCATTTGACAATGCGACCACCCGCCCGTTGTCCGCCGAATTCCCTATGGGTTGCAGCGGATTGATCCCCGTTCGCATCATTGAGCCGCCCATATTAATCTCGCCGATGGCCGATGAAGAAATCGCCGTTAAAATACCGCAAACACAACTTTTTACATGGTCGGCGCCGGTAGGAATATTGCCCAACCAAGTGGAATACAGCATCCGGATCGTGGAACTGCCCGAAACCAATGTTGATCCTAACGTATATATAGATGCGATGGTGTTGCCGAGGTCTGGCGTGGAGGTGAACAATCTCCGAACAACGACATTTTTATACAGTCCGCAGCAACCGCCTTTGCAAAAAGGAAAGCGTTACGCATGGCGCGTGCAAGCTAAACCAATCGGACAAAGGTTCAATTTCCTGAACGACGGAAAAAGCCCGGTTCAATCATTCACTTACGGGCAGCAAATGCCGCTGGGGCTTGATTTGGAATACATTACCATTACCAGTCCGGCGGCGAAACGCAATCCAAGCATCGAAGTGGGCAGTAATAATCCGTTTCTGGTCACCTGGAAGCTGGATGACGAATTTGAAAAAACACTGAGAAAAGCATTTGAAGCCCAGCCCAAAAAGACCATTGTAGAGCAGTTTCCAGAACTTAATTATCGCGTAGTGATCAAAACGGACGAGAAAAGGGGACAAGGCACCGTGGTTCTGGACCGGCTTGTAAGGGGCGAACAACTTAGCCTGGAAAAATCGGAACTGCCGGCAAACATGCCGACCGGAAAAAATTATCAGGTGCAGGTTGAATTGCAGGGCATGTCGGATGTGAGAAGAAAACGCGCACAGCTGGGTGAAGCGCTTTTGATCTCAAAACCAAGGTCTTTTGCATTGATTGAAAAGAACATAGGAAATGAAGCAGATAGCCTCACGATCCGGGGAGTACTGGCTTACCGTTTCCCGGGAGAAAGCGGCACGCCGCACATTCTTCCGAATACACAGGTTATGCTCATGAAAATTTTCCCGAACAGGTTCCGGGCCACAGTTGCTTACGGAAAATCCGATGCTTTGGGAAACTATACTATCAAAATCCTGAAAACCTCGATCCAGGGCCTGGGCGACTCAACTGTTTACACACGCTTTATGGTCGATCCGGTCAACCCGTTTATTCAGCGGCTTGCTGAGCCGGGATACTATCAAACCAAGAATGATCACACATTCGAGGTGTCCAGCGCCGAGCAAAAAGGCTATGAGGTTCAGGGAATTACCTGGCTGGCAACCGGCTACAACCTGGACGTGACGGCGAAGATTTCTTATAAAAACTGGCCAGGCATCCCGGGCATAAACCTGGAAGGAAAACACCTCGTCATTTACAGACAACCAGGTATTGCCAAGGATTTTGACAAATACAGGCTGCCATTTGAAGGCACGGGGTACAAAAAGTCGCAGGAGGCCACAGTTACAACGGTGCAGGCCGGGACAAACAGCGGTTACCAGCCCATCGGTGGCATCAGTAATCAGTTGAATCCGAATATAAGTGCTTTGGCAGACGGACCAGGAGGCTCCGGAAACGCTAAATCGGGTGAAGCTGCGTTGCGTTTACAGGTGATGGCTGACCTCGAAAAAAAGGGTTATCAGTTCATCAGCATGGTCGCATTGAACAAGAAGGATACGGAATACGGCGCAATGATCGACAACCTCGTTTATGGCGGCGTTTCCTATGATGCCTACCAGATCTATTGCCCGGATTGTGGCCTCTCGCCTGATGACGCCGATCCTATTATCAAAACAAAACCTTACGAAAACCTGCCAGAAACGCCTGCGCGCATTGAAAAATACACTTATAACATTCAAACTGACGAAGCTCCTACCATGACTTTCACCGGAAAGCTTACTTACAAGTTTGCAGACGCGGGTAAGGAAGGCGCACAAGTGAAGGCATTGCCCAACACGCAGGTTCGTTTGCAAGTGGTGTACAAAGCAGCAGGTTCGGATAAAACTACATTCGGCGCCAGCTACGGCAATTATGCCGAGTTCTCGGAATTCCATCACGATTTCAGCCAGACCCTCGATACCAAAGTGACGGGCTCCGACGGTTCTTTCACATTCACTGTAAAGATGACCAAACCCATGGAATTGGGAGTGCTTCCTCCTACAACAGAAACTGGCCAGGGAGAATTCAAGATGCCGTCCGTAACCTACATCCGAGGCATCCGCGTCGTGGTGGACAATCCCTATTATGCAAGCCCGACGGAAACATTTGGCATTCAAAAAGAGCAGGTTATGAAACCACAGGGGTCCTATGATTTCGGGCCCGTAACAGCAGTGGCCAGAAGCTATACACTTATTGCCCAAGCCAAATCGGATACCACCGGGGTATCAAAGGTGAAAGAACAAAAAGCAGGCATCCAAAATAACCTGTCTGGCATTAAGGTGTCTGTGCTGCGCCTGGCCAAAGACACCGAAAAACTACCCGGCCCCGACCGCCGGCCACCGGCAGATGAAGGGGAAGGCGCAAAAACGACTAAAATTTTGAAAATGAAGAAATTTAAGGTGATCGCAACGACCGAGACCAATGCAGAAGGAATCGCCAGGTTCCCGAGAATGGTCATGTCAAACGGCGAGGCCGATGCTTATTTTCTTTCAACCGAAGCGTCCGTGGACGGAATAAATAACTATCAGCTGGTTTCGCTCAAACGGATTACCGTCAGCGAAAAATGGGGATCAACATTCTCTCCGTATGCCACGCAGGAGGAAATACAGCGGTCGGAAAAAGCAGGTAAAACGGAGTACAATGGCACCAAGATCGATTGTAAAACGGTTTGGGAATTGTCACACATGGACAACCCCAATTTCCCCACAACCTGGACCCCTTACGGCAGTTACAGCAATGAAGACTATGAAAAAATGGTTGTTACCCAGCATTCGCCGGAATACCGCTGGGTGAGCCACCTCGCTGATTGTAAAACGGTTAACAATTACTGGCTCGGCGAGAAGCTGCATGATGTAAAAGTAAATGACAAGGTGCTGCTCCCCCAATCCTACTACGATCCCGTATTTGCAGACCAGTACAAAACATTCGAATCAGACCCGGTCATCCGCCACCTGAATCCCGGCAACCCCACTGTGAATGTGCGGGTTGTGGACCAATCAAATCCAACGCAGGGTATCAAAAACGCAGTTGTGGATTTGTTTTATTTCGAAAAAGGAAAAAACGTTACAACACAGCATACGCAGTTTACTGGTGAAGATGGCTGGATCCTGACGCCATTTATGCTCAAACCAGGCAACAGCGCAATCATGCGCATCAAAGCAGAAGGTTACGTTTACATTTCCGGGACAAAAACGGCGAAGGATGCAAATGTGATCTATATCGGCGACGTGCTATTAGGCCAGAACAGTTACTACGACCGCGTCTTAATGGAGCCCAATACAGTCATTACCGGCAGGGCAATCGACATTGATGCCATTCAAAAATCAACCGTGGATGTGTCCGGCAATGTGACTGTGGACGTGAAAGATGCTGCCACTAAGACGACAACAGCAAAAACGACTGTTGGTAAAAATGCCGCAAGTGGCAACATCAGTTCCGTACCGGTACAAACGCAGCCTTACAACCAGATCGTCGGCAGCTCAGACCCGTCGCTGGAAGCATATGCCCAGGCCGACGATGGCAATATGGTGAAGACAAAATTTGAGGACGGCACCTGGAAATATTCGCTCAAAACTCCTTCCACTGCTTCTCAACTGAAAATTTTCCCCGTCAACATCAGCTATTTTGGTGAGGAGCGAAACATTAAGACGCAGCTTCCCAAACCAGTCCTACAATCAAACAAGTACACCATCAACGCAGGCGACATTAACATTTATGAACGGGATCACCGCATCATATTCAAGCTGCAGGATGAAACAACCAAAAAGGGAGTTCCCAATGCATATGTGCGGCTTTTTGGTAAAAAATCGAAAGGTTTTGAATTTGGTGCAAGTGAAGCCGATGGCATCGTGGAAACGCGATTCAAAAACGTTTCGATTGACAATCTGTTTGTAGAGATCGCTGCGCCGGGTTATGTGACCAGGACAGTGGCTGTCAATAATAGTGAATCCAAAACAGCCGAAACCAAAGTCATCGTGCTGCAACCGGCCAGGACGGTCAATGGAGTTGTAGTGGTCAACACAGGCAAGGGAACGGAAATCCCGTTGGAAGGAGCCGAAGTGTATGTTGCGTCGGGTGGCAATGCGCCCGTGAAATACAGCACGGTCACGGGTAAAGACGGTTCGTTTTCAATGGATGTAGCCAAAAGCCTGGATGGCAGCTCTATCTATATTGAAGCAATTTTTAACCCAAAAAATGCCGCCAATCCGCCATTGCCTGCGGGCACTACATACGTGGGAGCGGGAAGCAAATTGCTTATGCCGCAGCAATCCGGCCAGTCATTGAAACTTACTGTAACGGCTTTTGATAAATTCAAAATCGCATCGCTATGGGGCTTTCCGGTCACTATCGAAAAAATTGATCCGAAAACGATGGCGGTTACGGGAGAAATTGACTTGTCGGACAGTGGTTTAGGGCCATTTGCCATTATCGATAAAAATGTACGGGTGCGTTTTGAGAATGTGGCTTTCAAGGCTGATCCTCAAAATCCAGGTGTTGGCATTCCGGTTGAAGAAACCGTAGCACTTGAAACGAATGTACTAAACAATCTTCTTTACCATACGACCCCGGAAGTTGACATTAAAAAGACCAAGTATAACATTAAACTTTCCTCCCCGGAAGGGCTGCTTTTCAAACTCAAAATCGTAAGGACGCCCGGCACGTCAACCGGCAAGATCATGGCCAAAGCACAGGTGCTCGACAACTCCTTCAACTTCTCGTCCAACCTGCTGTATTACGACAAAGGCCAGTTCTTCCTCTACGACCCTGAGGTTTCGGGACAGCCAGCGAACAAGCCGATGGTTACTGCATTCGACGCGGCGAAAAGTAACATTAAATGGACGAATTTCGGGATCTGCCAGTCAAACGGAAAACCCATGACATTGAGGCTGCTTGACTTTCAAGCAGTAAGCAAGCTGGAAGGCTCGCGTCTGATCGGCGACGAAATCCACCTCAATCCCGTCATGACCTGTCCTATTAAAAATGCCCAACCGGAAAAACTGGAAGTAACGATCGGCGACTTGGTTTTGAAAAACAACACCGTGGATGTAAAAACGGGCGAAACGCCGCTCACTTTCCCGCTGGCCGGCAAATGGAGCGTAGAGATCCGCGACTGGAAGCTGGATTACAAGAAGGGTGGGTTTTATTCCAAATCAGGCGTTGTAAAAACCGGAAAGGTGGATATTCCGATTACGGAGTTCAACTTACGAAGCGATTTTTATCACCTGCTTGTAAATCCAAATGGCAATTTCGACCTGGCGGGCGTGGCCAAAATGAACCTGATAGGCGAGCCGTATTTTGCATTTGATCCGCAAACGGGGTCGGATATGAAAGGGCATTGGGCTATGGTAGTGGTGCCAAAGGACGGTAAGCCAGCCGCTCAGCTTCCTGCGGGTGCTGTTCCGGGCCTTTCAAAGGAAATGGATTTTGAAACATTATCCCTCCTGGACAATGGTGAAGATGTGGTTTCATTTGGCTCAGGCAGCAAGGCGTTCCGGTTTTTTAACATCATCGACGTGCGCCCAACCACCATTGAAACCGGCGCCGATTACTTTGCATTCGATGCGGGGATGTCCAATGCTATTCCAAATGCGCCGCAGGATGTTTCAATGCGATTTATTTATTCCAAACCACAGGGCACTGTGAAACTGAAAACCGTTGTCCCTGGCGGATACAAGCTGCAAACCAAAGGTTACCTCAATTTTGAGGCTGGCCAGCATATTGCTGCGGACAAAAGCCAGTCCACTGCCATCTTCTTCGGAGAAGGTGTGATCGCCATGCGGGGTAAGGTAGAGGAACCAGATAAGCTAAAACTGGATAATGTTCTTTTGGTACACAACAAAAATGAAACGCACATTACCCACGGCCGCAACATAGATCTGACCGATCCGGCCACATTGACTAAATGGAGCGAAAACCTCTCCGACCTCACGGATCCGGCAAAAGATGAAGTGAATTATAATGAAGGTGGTGATTTCAAAAGGCTCAGTGTAGGGCTTGGCGGCAATAACCTTAGTAAAGTGTTTGTTCACCAATCTGTAACCAACAAGCAATGGGAGCTGCTCAAATTTTCCGGATTGCCGCAGGGTTTTTCCAAAATGCTGGGAGAAGATGAGAAAAACCGTCTTGCGTTTACTGCCTATGGTGAGATCAAAGCCGAAGGTCAAAAGATCAAGCTCGATGGGATTGATACGGGCCTCGGCGGGCTGAGCCTGGTGTATGATCACGAGAAAAAACGGTTAACAGGCTCTATGCAGCTTTCGAACATTCCGGTTCCACCTACCATGACTTTCATGAATGGCATGGCGCAGGTAAGGCTGGACGGCAACGGATTTTACCTGGTTGCAACCGGCGAATTGCAGAATGTGCCGCTCATCGTGCTGGTTACCATGCGTGCCGGGTTAATGCTGGGCGTGTACAACAGCAATGATCTTGGGGAAGCGCAGCAGGTGCTTTTCACAAACAGCCACCGCAAAGCGTTACCCTGCTCGTTCGACGGTTTCAAAGGGATTTATGCGATCGGCGAAGTGCCTGTTCCTTTGATCAAATCCTTTAATTACGAGATGTCCTTACCAGGCGTAGGCGGTTACAAAGTGGGAATGGATGCCTTCGTGGACGGTTATGTGTTTAGTAATTACAGCAATGGCGCATTCACAACAGGCACAGGATTGGGCATTGGCGCACATGCTTATGCATATGGAAGCATACTTTCCCTGAGCGCGGGCGGTGAAATTCACGTCAGTGGCGGTGTGGACGGCACATTAACCGTCGACCCGGGAGCGAAAAGTGTTTCGGTTGAAATGAATTCAAGAATCGGTGCCGGATTTTCAGTGACATTAACGGAAGACCTGACCGGTGCTACAACCGGCACATCCGCTGATTTCTGTCTGACATTGGCAGGCAAGGCTCAATATAAAATTGGAAGCAGTCCCGATCTCTCCATCACACCCGGCTGCATGTTTACAGCGTGCACAGGCGGCTGCACAGTAACAGAACAATAATCAATTTCTGATATGAAAAATATATTATACAAAGCGCTGATAATGATTTGCTTGTACCCAGTTGCATTGCAAGCGCAAAAACCGCAAGCCGCTGCTGGTCCGTACGGAGTGTTTATCCAGATTGACAAATTGTTGCATGGACCGCAATATGTGGTGGAGCGGCTGGAAACCGGCAAAGCAACGGCCAAACCGGATTGGCAACCCGTATGCACCACCGACAAAGGCCCGATCAGCGCAAGAGACCTTGTTGCCCGGCTTACATTGCTTTCTGCTAAAAACCCCATGTATGAAATTCCGGACGATTCACTTACCGCATTGCTATATACGCGCTATCGGAATGCCTCACATGTAGATTCTTTGGGTGCGTACGGCGAAAATCCGCAGTATCTGGAAGCATTAGGGCTCGGTTTCCTGGATACGGATGTAATGCAGGGCAAGCGTTATGATTACCGGGTCCGCGCATTGGAATCGCGGGAAGGGGTTTTTTATAATCCAGGGACAGTTTCAGTGCCTGGTTCAAAACTCGCTACAACTGCCATGGCTGTCAGTCAAAATGCGAATGGGCAGGTTGTTAACATTCAATATTTACTAAAAAAACCCAATCCTTACATTGCCGGCGCGCGCGTTTTGCGGGCAACTTACGGTCAGACCGATTTTGCGGAATGCGGTGCGGAATGGGGTTTTAGAAAAGGGAAAAAAGATTCGCTTTTCCTCGTTGTTACCGATCCGAATGTGCGCCGGAAGATGCTTTATTCTTATGTTGTTTATCTCAAAGATTTTTTGGGGAACGAAAGCGGCGCGTCGGACACGGTTACCATTGCCAATCTTCGCCCGCAAGAAGAAATCCCTGTTATTCATTACATTAACACTGTTTCCCATGAGGCCGAAAATGCCATTGCCGTTTCCTGGAAGCTTTCTTCGACCAAAGATCTTCGTTCGGTTGAGATCTGGCGCAGCGAAAAATTTGATGTGGGTTTTCAACAAATCGGCATAGCAACTCCTACCGATACGGTTTATTATGACAACCGTGTGGAGCCGGTGCAGGGATATTATTACCAAATCCGGCTGAATGGGACTTACGAAACTTCCGGAGAGTCGGTCAAAGTTTCGGGAATGCTGAAAGCGAGTCGGCCAGCATTAGTGGCGCCTACCCATTTTCAGCTGAAAACATCCAGTGACACGCTCACATTCCGCTGGCAACCGGCTGATTTTGATACACATGGCTATTACATTTATTTCGCCGCTGGGCAAACCGATTCGTTGCAACGCTATTCGGACATTATTCTGGCTGGTAAGGATCTAAAATATCAGGTTCCTGTTAAGAAGCTCGCTTTGGGCACCGGTTACCGGTGGGCTGTCGTGGCTGTTAACACAAGCTACAATATGGGACCCATGAGCGAGATCCTCTATTCGCAACCCCTATTTCCCGAGCGTCTCGCCACACCCATTAACCCCGAAATGATTCCTCAGTATGACCGCGCGTTGCTGGTTTGGGAAAATATGAGATCCATTGACCCCTACATTTTAGGTTATATCATTGAAAGAAAGGCGGCTAATGAAAAAGCATTCAAAGAAATTTACCGGCAAAAAGATGAAGATAACAACCGTAACAACTTCGCAGACAGCACGGTAAAACAAGGTGTTCGATACATTTATCGCATTAAGGCTTACGGTCTGAATGAAAAATTAAGCGGCCCCAGCACCGAAATCGAATATTTCAAACCCCTGGACGCGGTGCTGCCCGTTTACGGTCTGAATGTGCTCTCAACAGACAAAGGCGTGCGGGTAAGCTGGGATGCTCCACTAAAAAACCCGGAGAAATTTTTGATTTACCGCTTCACAGAAAAAACCGAAAAGCCAAGGCTGATCGCATCAGCATTAGGAACGCAAAATGCGTTCATCGATCGCGAGGCGGCACCGGGCGTCGGCTACTATTATCATGTGGTAGCCGTAGAAGCCGATAACCGTGAAAGTGCCGCAACGGACCCGGTAAAAGTTGATTGGAAATAAAAACTGGCACTATCTCACTTCCTGAACAATGAAAAATCGAACATTATATCATCCTTTTTTACTTCTCGTGCTTTGCATCAGCAATGTGCTGCTTCTGCCAAAAACCAGCCTTGCGCAGCGCGCTATGTTACGGGCCGATGTGGTTTCGTATCAGCAGGTGGACCTGTCCTGGGACCGGCTTCCTTCCTCGGTAGAAGTGTTTGTGGTTGAGCGCAAAGAAGATGGTTTTGGCCAGCGCTTTACTGCGATTTCAGGTAATTTATCCGGAACCACATTCTCGTATCAGGACAAAACCGTGCAAGAAAACCGGACTTACGTTTACCGGGTAACGGCCACATGCGATAAATCCTGCGGCGGTGAGCTGAATGAAGTCCGTGTCACAACGCCTATTGCCCCGCCCGCAACCCCGGGCAACCTTGAAGCATTCTACATTTCGGGCCGCGGAATAGCCATAACCTGGCAGGGAAATAACAGCGACGGCGTTACTTTTCTGCTGGAACGCTCTGAGAATGGCGGTGGATTTAATTTACTGACGCGGGTTCCGTACAGCAGGTCACTCAGCCACAATGACGGAACCACAACCGCAGGCAACAACTATTGTTATCGGGTAAAAGCGGTAAATGCTGGTGGAGAATCGGGTTACTCGAATGAGAGCTGCGTAACCCGGGCCGTTCCCAAACCAGCAGCGCCATCGAGACTTGCCGCAACGGTTGCCAATGCCCGGCAAATCAATCTGACATGGTCGGATAATGCTGATAATGAGGCTGGATTTGAGATTGAGCGTTCGCAGGATGGCAGTAATTTCTCCAAGATCAGTGATGCGGGCGCAAATGCGACGTCTTACGAGGATAATGGCGTCAATCCCAAAACAAAATATTGGTATCGGGTTTTAGCGAGGAATGGCGGCGGAACTTCGGATTATTCCAATGTGGCCGATGCTACAACGCCCGACATTGCACCCAATGCGCCACAAAGACTGAGCGCTACACCGGTTTCTAATACACAAATTGACCTTACTTGGGGAGATGTTTCTGAAAACGAGACAGAATTTGAGTTGCAGCGGTCATCGGACGGAAACAATTTCAGCAAGCTGACAGACTTACCTGCTAACACGACGAGCTATTCCAATACGGGCCTTCCCACATTAACCAAATTTTGGTACAGGATTCTGGCCAAAAATGCGATCGGGAGCTCGGGATTTTCGAATGTGGCTGAAGCAACTACATTTGATGTTCCGCCCGGCGCACCTACCAGTCTGAGTGCCAAAACCATTTCCAGCAGCCAGATTAACCTTGCCTGGAAAGACCAGGCAACGAATGAAGCCAGATTTGAGTTGGAACGTTCAACAGACGGCACGAGCTTCTCCAAAATCGCTGATATTAACGCAAATACTACCACCTACGAAAATATCGGACTCCAACCGGCGACCCGATACTGGTATCGCGTGCGGTCGGTGAATGGCTCAGGCCCGTCCATTTTTTCCAATATTGCGGATGCTACCACATTGGATGTTACGCCAAATGCACCGGGAAGGCTGAGCGCCACAACGATCAGTTACGACCAGATCAATCTGGAATGGGAAGATGTTTCGGGTAATGAAACGGGTTTTCAGCTCGAACGCTCAACTAATGGCACAACATTCACCAAAATTGCCGACCTGGGTGCGAATGTGAAGAGTTATCAGAACAAAGATCTCAGCTCGGAGACCAAATACTATTTCAGGATCCGGGCCGTGAATGCTATCGGGCCTTCTGGATACAGCAATGTTGCGGATGCAACCACGCGCAAAGCACCGATTCCCGATAAGCCCAAAAACCTCACGGCAACGCCCGTTGACTACGATCTCGTGCAGCTGAAATGGGCCACGTTATCCTCCAATGCAACAACTGTTATCATTGAGCGCTCCCGAAAACCCAATGCCGATTTCAAACAGATTGGCAGCCAGGCAGCCAACACAACCCAGTTCCCCGACCGTGAGATTTTGGATGTGTACGATTATTATTATCGGATTAAAGCAGTCAACAGCGCAGGCGCCTCACCTTATAGCGACGTTGTGAAAGTGGCTGCCAGTCAAATCATTACGGGCACCGAGCCGCAAGCGCAGGAAAATCTGATTTATATACACGAAAAGACCTTGCACGTAACATTAAAGCACCCGGTTTCAGGGAAGATGACCTTGTATAACACCCGCGGCGCGGCAGTAAAAACAGCAAGTTTGACCCAAAACATGACCTTAGACCTATCCTTGCTCCCCGTGGGCATTTATATCGCCGTCCTGGATGCTGAAAAGACATTGATCAAACAAAAAGTATTGCTCTATTAAACATGAAAAAGAACCTGTATCTGATCGCATTATTGCTTTTTGCTGCCTGCCAGCCCAAAAAAGTAGAACCGGCCGACATTGGGCGGATCTGGAAGGCGAAATCTGTAAAGGAAAATGGCGCAGCGGTTTTTACGGAAGGAAATGCCGGAAACACCAAACCCGGCTACGCCCGCTTCCGCCTAGACCTGACAAGTAAGGAACAGGTCCGTTTTACAGACGTCGATGGCCGCACATTATCCGGACAATGGTCCCTTTCCCCCGACAACAACCGCCTCATCCTCGAAAACCTCTCCCCACCCCCAACCGGATCAGCCGGTAACATTGAATTTTACATCACCGAAAAACCCACGCAGGACAGGCTGTTACTAAAACGGACGAATGAAAGCCGGAAGACCGGGAATACGGTAAATGAGTATGAGCTTGTTCCGGAGTGAATGTGGCCGGTTTCTCAACGGTCGTTATGCTCTGAACCGCTTGAAATTTAAATCAAAAAAGTAATGTAAAGCGACTCTTGGGCGTGTTAAAAAACCTGTTGCCGTAAATACTGAATTAAGATTTATAAAGTGCGCTATATCCAGACAAATTCTGCGCTTAAAACTAATTCCTCCCTGAAAACCGAGAAAATCTGATCGGTAACCGTGAGATACGCCGCTGTAATGAAAACCGATGTATGGGCGCAATGTGCCTGCCCCGAAATGACTTCCTACGGCCACTTCCAATGTTCTTAGCACGACTTGCTTATAGGCATTAAAATCGTATCTAACCAGTAGATTAGGCGTCAGGAACAAATTAACCTTAATATATCTATTCTGAAATTTGCGTGGAAAATTTATCCTCACTCCCAGACCATAGCTAAATTTATTGTTTAATGTAATGCCTGATTCTTTCCAGTTTTCCAAACCGGCATTGATGTCCAGATCGTAAGTTATTGGCATTTCACGAGATAGAGACACGTTACTATTATCTGAAATAACATGATCTAATTTTTCAATATATTCCTTCAAATGTTTTTCCTGGTAAAGAGGAAGGAGCTCGTTGAAATTGTCCAGGCCGGACGTGAATGTAAGGAGCTGATTCCGATACTCATCAATCAAAAGAAGGTGCAGTTTATTGTCAATCACTTTATGATAATCATAATTAATAAGCTCTTTCAACTGCCCATTCCACTCTATAAAGTAATGTGATTGTTCGAGAGAATTTAAGAAAAGGTAAAGTGAAGCACTTTTCCCCTTTACAACCTCTTTTAAAAACAACTGAACTGAATCAACCGCTTCCAGCGATGGCGTTACCACATAACGTCTGGTAGAGCTAATGTTTAGAAGACCAATCTTTTTGCTCTTGTAAATTTCGTTTGTTTCAACAATATTAAAACCCTGTAAATCAGCAGCTGAAAAATTCTGTAATGAACCGCTAACAGCCTTGAATTTAATCGTCTGGGGGCTTTCCGCCCAATCTTCATTCTTGATCACACCACGAATCGTATCGCCTTGAATAGTAATCAAATAACCCTCTGAGAACTTCCCCTGAGCCACAGACATTGCGTGGGTTGAAAGTAATAAAACAATTAAAATATTTGAGAAAAGTTGAGTAGTGCGTGTGATTTGCTTTTTCATAGTAATGTGATTTGAATTGTTAGAAATGATTTATTTGTGGTTAGTTATTTGATATTTGTTCTTACTGTTACCAGCTACTGAAATTTTTTTCCGTTTTTATCCCTTCCATAATTTTCTTTAATGTCTAAATCAATATAATCAATATGAGCTTTAACATCTCTAAACTTCCGAGCATTTCGTTCGTAAAATACTGATCGATTATCCTCCGAGTATCCGCTTAATTTCCAATCTCCATAAGGATAAATAATGATTTTAATCTCTCGTTTCCCAGTAATGTTTCCCTGATTTCGAACAACAATGCTTTTTGGATAATTATCATTAAAATACAATGTCAAATATTGAGTGTTGGATGTTTCAATATGACTGAGTGATGGAGTAAATATTCCGTAATACTTATCCGGAATAATATAACAATTATTCCCCATACGTTTCCATACAGTTACACACTGTCCGTTCGGTAAGCAGTAAAATGTCCGAGTTTGATCACGACATATCAAAAAAATCGCAAATATTGCAAAACAAATCCCTACCATTTTCAATAACACTTTTACCATTTCCCATGTGGTAATGGGTTGATCGCTCTTTGCCATTCTCTTTTAAATTTAAGTTTTTGAAAAACCGAAGAACCTTCGCTAAATCCAATCTTTTGTGCGTGTTGTGTTGGTTCACCCTCTCTTGTAAACGCACTTTGCTGGTAACTTTCCAACGCGTCAAAACCCAATCTCGCAATGCTCCATCCAAGACCATTTCGCCCTGCAATATAGCCAGCTCCAAAATTTCCTATATCGCGTGCGGAAGCGACTTTTCCTTTGTAGCTCATTCCCCTGTAAGCATACTGTGTCCGGCTCATATCATCTCGATTCTCGTTCATTCCCCTTGTTTTGAAATCGTATTTTTCGCCACCAGTAGCGTTAATCATATATTGAAATAGATTAGGATTATCTCTAATAATTTCTTCATTAAGAAAGTTGCTTCCTGACTTATCCTTAGGATCAATTACTGCACCGATAATAGCATTACCGTTATTGCTATGAAACGAATATTGTGTAAGCATTTCACCAACGATTTTACCAGTTCGATTTCCATTTCCATCTACTAAATAAATATTCATGTCTGCATTAGCCTGGCCTCCAACAACTGTATAAGTGCCATCCCTATTTTGTTCAACATCAACGTGAGCCTGTCCATCCGGGTCAACAAACCTGAGCGGATTATTCTTAAATGCGGAATATGGTGACTCATCAGAGAATTCTTCTCCCAAAGGATCAGTCATTCCCCATCTTCCAACCTCAGGCATATACATCCTGGCTCCGAAATCCAGATAGCCGCTGCCGGCTTGCAGTTCCTTGCTGTTGTACAGGAAACGGTTGACGTTGTTTCTGGTCGCTGGTGTTGTAGCGGCATCATCACCGCTGATGGACAACCCAAAAGGATAATAGTCAGTCTTTTGCTTGACCTGCCCTAACTCGTCAAAAACGACCCGGATATTTCCTAAATGATCTTTAAGATAATATTCTCGTATTATTTTTCCTTTGTCAATCTTTGCCTGACCCTCCTGTAATGCAATTCTGTATAGCACATTGTTCGCGCCGATCTGACGGTATTCAAATGGACCTTCATATTTCAAAATGAGTGTATCGGCGGCATATTTATGTTTCACGCCACTAGCGTCATAATCATAAACCTGAGTTTTGGCATTCATTGTAACCGTTCTAGGATGGTTGAGATAGTTGTAGGTAATGGTTGCACCTCTGTTTCCGTCAGAAATCATATTTCCGTTGCCGTCATAGGTGTAATTACTTGCGCCTTTTTTTACGCCCAGGTTACTGGCAGAAGCATCCGTGACTACTGAAAGCTTATTACCCTGGTAATTATATGAAAGGTTATCTGTGGCTGAGCCAGCCCTCACGAGTGTCTTTAAGTTTCCATTTTTGTCGTAAGTAATGCCTGCCTCAGTGTTGGTGTAACCATTCAAACCAGATGAGCCTGTCAGCCGGTCGGCCCCGTCGTAAGTAAAGCTTAGCCCTTTGGAGTAGGCCGATGCATCCTTTTCCATCCATTGTGTTTGACTGATATTGCCATTCGTATAACTGTTCCCGTTTGCATAGACCAAACCAAATCCGAAGAATGAAATATCAGGCCCGTTTTTCTGCTTTTTATAAACTGATTTTCCCTCATGTAACCAGCCCCGTATGTTGTATATATAATCTGTCCGGATACGGAATTGGTTGGTCGCCACATTGTGGAACCACTTGCTCTGCATGCTGCCCAATGCATTGTAACGGTAAGAGGCTGACAGACCATCGGCATTGTCCACAGGGGTTTGAATTTCTTCTTTTATTCCGAGAAGCCGGTCGGCATGGTCATATTCAAAAGTCCGGATTAGTCCATAAGCCTGGCTTGCGGTATGCCAGTGAATAATGTGTTCCGAAGACAAAACGGGCGCCAGATCATACTTATAGATTTTAGTATGGCGCTCATATCTGCCTGCACCAAGGTCATATAAGTCGCGCGTATTCTGGATTGGACGATACTCTACGTCATAGTAAACCACATTTGTTAAAAAACCACCTTGCGCCCCATTTCCAGGAAGCATCCGTGAACGTGCACCTGTGACCTGACCTTTGACATTGGCATTAAAAGAAGAGACAATCGAATTATCAAACGTGAAATGACTGGCTTTCAAAAAGGCATAATCGTCATAGAATGTAACATTAAGAATATTGGCCTCAGCGGCATTCTTAGGTGCAGTTTTATTTAGCGTATATCCGGCGACGGCGCCATTATTCCGGTCCTCGTGATGCTGGGTTGCAGCATCGACAATTACAGACCAATCTGCCCGCGAAGAGGCAGACGTAATTTCGCCGGTAATGATGGGCCGGTTTAGCGCATCGAATTTGGTAAAGGCCCAAACGCCCCGTTGCAACTGGTTCGCATCGCGGGAAAGGGCCTGCCGGTCGTACTGATCGTACACATATTCGGTTTTACCACCTCCTGGAACATTCCTCGCAATCATCCGGCCGCGGTCGTCATAGTCATAAGAGAAGGCATGATCTGTCAGCGAAGCTGCATCCTGATAATTGGGTTGCAAAATGGCACGCAAAAGTCCCAAATCATCATAAACATAGTACGTGGAAAGTGTGGCCTGACCAGAAGCGACGATCTGCTTGCAGATCATTTGGCCTAACATATCCGTGTATTCGCTGGACACATTGCCTTGCTCATCTATATGCTGCGTGCGCAGAAGTGCACCGGCTGCATAATTACCGACCAAGGCAATGGTGTTATTTGCCGGATTATAGTCGTACCGTTTAACTTCGGCAGCAGCGTTAACTTTGTATTTTATTGTCGAGTTTGCACTCTTATTCCCGGATGCCCGCTCATTGGAAACGCGGCTCAGCGGGGACGGCTCATAAATTGTTTCATAAAACGGTCTTCCCAAATCACTTGCCGCAAGGCCGGAACTATTAGCAATGTACCAGCTCGTAGCGGCTGAAAATGCACTGGACTGATAAGCACCATTACCAGCAGAAACATATGGCAAATATTTTTTCTGAATTCTCCCGGCTGCATCATACTCAACGGGTTCAACGAAATCCTGGCCTGCGGGGCTTTGACCCACAGTTACAGTTTGAATGGCCTTACCCAAGCCATCGAAATATGCAACTTGTGTGACCACCTTACCTACATCGTCCGAATTCGCACCGGATTGTTTGTAGGTTTTTGTGATCACGTAGTTGCGTGTATTCGTTTGCTGGGCGTGTGCATATGCGCAGAGAAAGCATAGCAAGGTTGCCAAAAGCTTATTTTTCATCTTAATTATAGTTAGTGTGGATAATGTTTACTGTTTTACAATGCGGTGGCTGCTCACACTGCCGTCCGTGTAGGTGATCTGCAACAAGTACAAGCCTGCGGACATTGATTTGATGTCGATACTGGGCTTCCAGGATGTCTGCAACATCTGTTTCCCATTGACATCATAAATGAAAATGCCGGCGATTTTTTCAGGAGCACCCGTTTCAATGCTGAGTGCATCGGTTACAGTGAGCGGATTAGGGTATAATGTAACTTGTGATTCCTCTCCAAAAACTACATTACGAATTCGGCTGAATGTGAATGTGCCGTCCATATCAATCATCTTTAACCTGTAAAGATTTTCTCCGGACAATGGATACAAATCAACGAACGAGTAGCTCTGCTGCTCACTGCTTTCTCGGTGCGAAGGCACAGAGCCTATCAGCTGCCAATGTCCACCATCTGAACTGCGTTCAATATCAAAGCGCTCGCTGTTGGTTTCGGCTGTGGTCATCCATGTTAAGTCCGCTTGTTTTTCGTGTGCGGTTGCCAAAAATTCAACCAGCGTTACCGGCAGAGCCGATTCGGCGATGAGCACCAGCGCTGGCGCAGCGACCGCCCCGGTGACATTAATATTTGGACAATCCACGACCTGCCCCGCATGATTATAACAATATGAAACCCGTGTAGGACCCGCAGCATTGCCGGATCGCTGATTTTTGAGCCGGTTGAAAAGATCATATTCGTAAGCAACCACCTTGCCATTTGCATCCTGCATACTTTCTACACCAATAGCAGCCTTGTAATTGTACATT
This sequence comes from Dyadobacter sp. CY347, assembly GCF_021502655.1. Taxonomy (GTDB): domain Bacteria; phylum Bacteroidota; class Bacteroidia; order Cytophagales; family Spirosomataceae; genus Dyadobacter. The sequence goes on along the minus strand of NZ_JAKFFT010000007.1, from coordinate 297,934 downwards.
GCCGACTGACTGATGGTCGCACCGTCCGCAACCGTGCTCTTTTTTAGCATATCCGCTTTTCCCACATCCGCAGGGCCGTAATATTCGAGCTTATTGACCAGGCCGTTTTGTTGCTTGTAAGTAAGCAGATTACCTCGCGCGTCATAGGTCAAAAATTCAATATCAGTATTAAAAGCTGCGGCATTGAATAGTTTCGTCTGCACTTTTTGCGGCCGGTAAAACCCCGAGAATAGGTCATACGTCACAGCGGTTTTTTTGATCGGCATAGGCGCCGCCTCCATTCCTGTGTATTTAAATGTTTCCAGGACTGGCCCGATGATATTCTTTGAAACCATTTCCAGGCTAACCGCATCTGCAAAATTTGCAGGATACTTATACCAGGTCTTGATAGTCCTTCCCTTGCTGTCGCTTTGTCCTGAAATATATAATTGCCCGTTGGGCCAGTAAGTAAAGCTCTGCAGTGCGGGTGCTCCTGTTCCATTTTCCTGATCATAATAATAATTAGCAACCTCGGCAGGCAAAAATTTCCGGCAATCAATGACATAGGCAGTTCCTTCAAAAACGGAATTACTGGTGTTGCAGAGGACAGTAAATTGCGTTTTGACTGACCTCGCCGTGTAATCTGTTACTGCACCAACCAGACTATAGAGGTTAGTGGTTTTTGATGCAACGCTTCCATTTTGAAAATACCGTTCTTCTGAAAGTGGCTTGCCTCTCATAAAAGCCTTGCTGTTGTAAGGTTGATAGGGCGTTGTGCTGGGTTGCAGGAAACCCAGTGGTGCCTCGTCACGGTAGCCGTTGTCGAAGTTTGAGAATTGATGAACAATCCATCCCTCGGTAGAAGAACGCTCAATGACCCTGGAATACCCTATGTGCGAACCCATCGAGTTTTCTGAAGCGGGCAGCACGGACTGCGTAGAAAAAATTTCTTCCTCTACCGAAATCCCTGAATTATCAGGGAGCGGTTTGTAATTGGGCCAATAGTATTGCGCTTTCCCGCCCAGCACGCCACTGGATAGTGCACTTGCCGATGTGTCCGGGCTTGCAGGATCGAATGCGGACAGATAATAATATTTTTTGACAACAGATGGGATCGGCAATGTAGGGTCATAGGAATGAATTTCCTTAATCCGCAAGCCGCCAGCAACCTGATTTACTCCAAAAGCATCTTCGCCTTCCCAGCGTTTCAGCTTAACTTCTTTTGAAAACCTGTGCGGCTCAAAACGGAACTTTGTTATTCCACCGGTTGGATATTTAATTTGCATTAATGATCCGACGCGATGAAGATCATCATCGACCGCAGGAATACGGAATGTGGTTCCATAAGCTGCCATGGCATTAAAATCGTTGGGAGCATTAATTAATTTTCCATTATTATATCCCCAATGATCTGTATGGGATTTACCATATCCAGGCAATGTGAAACCCTTGGTAAAATAAGTGAACTCATAAGGAGGAAGCTTGGCAGCACTGTATCCGGATTTTTCCTGCACCTTTTGCAACATTAGCCTTTCGGTGATAATGTTGTTATAAGTAAATTCAAATTCTTTGATTGTCGCACCACTTCCATTTTGAACCTGTATCTTGTCCAATTTGCGCCATTTGAGCTTTGTGAGAAGCTGTGTTAATGTAGGACTGCCGCAACCATTCGGATAATTGGCCGGACTGGGATAGTAACAATCGAAAAGAAAAGTGAGATAGTCGAGCTTTGTGTACCCATCAAGCGTTTTCTTGGTTTCAAAAGACGTAAATATGTCATTGGTATACCGTAGCTCTGTGCTTTCGCTTGACTGAAACTTGATCTTAAAATTATCACCCGATATTTCTTTGGGATAAATTGGAGAAATCAGCTTGCCGGTGTAGGGGCCGTACTGGCCAATCAGAGAAGACCAGTTGTCACAGGCAAACCACCAGCCACCGTCTATCCGCGATTTTTTGTTGTATACTGAAAAATACATCTGGTTTACAAAATCACCTCGCTCGTAAGTGAAATGGATCGTCTGTCCGGTGTGCCGGACAATGGATTTTAAATACCACGCATTACAGATCCAGGTATCCTTGCCTTGTTCAAAGAAGTCGATACTGTATTCCATATACGCCATATCACTTCCCCCGAAAATGTATTGGGTGCCATATTCATCCGTCACTGTGAAGCCCTGGAAGTGTTCCATGTATCTGCCTTGATTTTGAGCCGACCATGGGTTTCCGTCCTTAATGCTTGCCGGCGCGGTAAATGGTGTGTACAAATGAACATTAGGAGCTGCAATCGTTTCGACCTTAACTGGCCGGTCACACTGGACTTTCCACTTTCCGTCACTTCCGCGGTAAAATTTTCCCGACAATCCCGGCGCATTAAAACTGTATTCGTCAGGCTCGGTGTCGACGAATGTGTTGGTTTGCTGAGAGATTACTAATGCGGTCTGTTTGATTTTCGCCGGAGTTGCCCAGTCGTTTCCGTTAATAACTGATCCGGTATTCATAAATCCAAGCTGATCCGGGATTCCCGGGACGGGGATGTATTCATCGTAACCGTCTTTAACCGTGCGGGTGATTGAATAGTTGGTAGATAACCCAAAGTTCAGCCCTACCCAGCCCGGGTGAACATCCGGACGAACACCCGTGGCATCATAATGCAATGTTACCGGAATTTCCACATTGCCATCCGTGATGGAATATAAATCAATGGAAATGTTCGCTTTCCCCGTATAAGGCGATACGGCAATTTCGCCATACGAGCCCAATGTTGCTGCGTTTGGACTTTGTACCGTTTTGGGCGGTTGAGGAATGTGCTCTTGTGACGTCAGCGAAAGCACAGGGTTGCCAATGGACTTGACACTATCAACGGGTGTGTACTTGATTTGAGCAATGCAATGGACAGTGAGCTGGATTGCGACTACTGTTAAACCTGCTAAAAATTTCTTCATCGGGCATTGGTTATGTTAGGATATGGAATTAATATCCTGACCAAGGCGATTTAAGCTGTAAAGGAAATGAGCATGTACACCCTTTTTTTGAGGGGTCGAGGTTCCTGCCAGGGACTAAGCTGCGGAAGTATTTTTAAAAAATAGGAACGAGAGGTTGTAGCAAACTATTTGGCGGCAAGTTAAAACTAAATTTAAATGCAGCAAAAGCGAAACTCACCCTTACCAAAATAGTACAATTCACTTGGAAGTGAACTTTGGGAGGAATACATTTGCAGCTTGATTTAAATTATAAATAGTCTAAATAAGCAAATGAAAACCTTTCTATCAGTTTCATTATTTCTACTCATAACGAGCCTTTCCTACGGTCAGTCAGGTAAATTGAAGGGAGTTGTGCTGGACAACTCGAAAAAGAGCATCCCGGGGGTTACTATCCTGGTCAAAGACACGAAAATCGGGACGCAGACCGGCAGTGATGGCGTCTTTGAATTATCCAATCTTAATGATGGAAATTATGTTTTATCCATTTCTTCTATTGGTTTCAAAACCAAGGAATTAACTTTTACCATCGCACAAAATGAAGTGGACCTGAACACGATCACTTTGTACGAGGGTGACGAAATCTTGCGGGAAGTGCTCGTGCAGGGCGAAAGCGAGAACAAATTTTCGAGAAACCAAACGGCCTATGTTGCCAAGTTGCCATTGCGCGATTTTGAAAACACACAGGTTTACAGCACCATTACCAATTACCTGCTACAATCGCAGATCGTTACAAATTTTGACGACGCATTGAAAAATGCAGCGGGTGTGGATAATCTCTGGACATCAACCGGTCGTGGCGGTGACGGAGCGGGATATTACTCGCTGCGTGGATTTTCGGTCCAGCCTAAACTTGTGAACGGTTTACCCGGGCTAACCAACGGAACCATTAACCCGGCCAACATTGAGCGCATTGAAGTTTTGAAAGGACCTTCCGCCACGCTTTTCGGCAATGCGGTGAGCTCTTACGGCGGGCTTATTAATGTGGTTACCAAAAAGCCTTACGTAGGAACGGGTGGCGAGCTTTCATTTACAACCGGCTCCTTCGGATTGAACCAGGTGACGGGCGATTTCAACACAGCATTAAGCAAGGAAAAGGGCATTTATTTCAGACTAAACACCTCCTATGCGACGGAAAGGAGCTTTCAGGATGCTGGTTTCAGGAAGAACTTCTTCGTTGCACCATCCCTATCTTATAAAGTGAACAACAATTTATCGTTTTCTTTTTACGGAGAGATCACACAGGCTGAGCAAACCAACCCCATGTTCCTGTTCCTGAACCGCACTGCGCCTACGGAGTCGAAAAACATGAAAGAGCTGAATTATAATTACAAACTCTCTTTCACCAGCAACGACCTGACATTACAAAACCCAACGCAGAATTACAGGGTTGAGATGGATTACAAACTTTCCGACACCTGGCAGTCGCAGACATTGGTTTCCAAAAGCGCCACTTCTACAAAGGGCTATTATTCCTATTTATTTGACTACGGCATTTTGGGAAATGACACCTTCTCGCGCTTCCTGAACAAGCAAAATGAATACACGGGAACATCCGATATCCAGCAAAATTTCATCGGCGATTTCAAGTTAGGCTCGCTAAGGAACCGGGTTGTGCTTGGCCTTGATTATTTCTCGGCCATATCCACGAGCAACGGCACGGGTTATGCATTTTATGGCAATGTGACTCCGGAAGGCGGTTCGAGCGGCGATGATCCGTTTACACCAAAAGTGGTCGAAACCACTGCTTACCCGCTTTCGACGGCTGCTGTGGATGCAGTGCTGGCGCGTCAGGGCGTGAGCAATGCAAAATCGAAATATAACATTTACAGCGCTTACGCGTCTGATGTGCTGAATCTTACGAATAACTTATCTGTAATGGTAGGTTTGCGCCTGGATCATTTTGATAATCAGGGTGATATAGCGACAGGGGAAGATAATTACAATCAAACCACATTGTCCCCAAAATTCGGGATCTTGTTTGAGCCGGTTACTGATAAGGTTTCTGTCTTTGCCAATTATCAGAATGGTTTTACCAATGTAGCGCCCGCACTCGTAGGCAACCCGGAGGACGGCCCGCAAACGATCAAGACTTTCAGACCTGAGCAGGCCAACCAGATTGAGTTTGGTTTTAAAACCAACATTATCAAAAACAAGCTGAATGCAACCGTAAGCTATTATGATATCCGTGTGAAAGACCAGGTTATGACGGATCCTGCGTCACCGTTTAACAAGATCCAGGACGGTGAAATTTACAGCAAAGGTTTTGAAATTGAATTAAACGCGAACCCTGCAAAAGGCCTGAACATCAGGGCCGGATACAGCAATAACGACAGCAAAACCACTAAAACGGACTACACAGACATTCTGAACAAGCGGCCACTGGGAGCCGGGCCAAAAACGCTTTATAATTTCTGGGCAAACTACGAAGCGCCAGGGGGAAAGCTGAAAGGTTTTGGCCTTGGACTGGGCTTCAACGGAGCCAGCGAGCGTTACGCGATTAATTATGTATCGACCGGCGATTTTATGCTGCCAGCTTACACCGTTGCCAACGCCTCCCTCTTTTTCCAGGCAGAGCATTATCGCATCGGCCTTAAATTAAATAATGCATTTAACAAGGAATATTACAAAGGCTGGTCGACCATCGCGCCACAAACTCCGCGGGCCTTGCTGGCAAACTTTACTTATACTTTTTAGGGATTTGACCTGATAAATGAAAAGCCTGCAAATCGATGATTTGCAGGCTTTTTTTGCTTTGCACAAAATTTAAAATCTATACAAAACATTACTTTTTGGCTTCCTTAACCGCCTTAATAGGGAAATCTCCATATTGTGATGAGATCATTCCGGTGAGTGTATCGCCTTTTTGTGCCAAATTATATTTGAAAACACCATGCTCGGATTCTGTCGAGAATGTAACTTTATCCGGAGCGACGGTCAGCTCCTTCATTTCCTGCTTTTGCGTGTCGCCTACGTAGCCAACAGTCTTATTGTCTTTTTGCTCAAATGTAAAAAAACCCGATTCATATTCAGGCGGAACATCACTGATCTGATATTTCCAGGTGCCCAGTATATCGTCTGCCGTGATTGATTTTTGCGCCGCAATGGAGAAAATCCCAAGTGCGATAACCAGCATGAAGTACAACTTTGTTTTCATCTTGACCAAAAGTTTGAAAGTTTGAAAAATAATATATGGTCATCAATTAACACAAATTTGTATACAGTTCAAAATTTACAGCAATTCAACATATCCATCTGTCCCATTCACCCGGATCCGCTGCCCGTCTCTGATCAGTTTTGTAGCATTTTCAACGCCAACAACGGCTGGCAGCCCATATTCCCGTGCAATGACTGCTCCGTGGGTCATTAATCCGCCGACTTCGGTGACGAGACCCCTTATTGAGACAAACAATGGTGTCCAGCTGGGGTCGGTAAATGCGGTGATCAGAATGTCGCCGTCTTCCAGCTCAGCGTGTTCCATACTAAGGATCACACGCGCCCTTCCCTCTATAATTCCGGACGAAACGGCAAGGCCGGCAATGGCGCCATCGGGGAGATTTTCCTTATTGTAGGAACCCGTAACAACCTCACCCTCAGACGTCATCACGCGGGGCGGTGTTAGTTTTTCATAGCTTTTAAATGCTTCCTTTCGTTGCAGTACCATGTCATTATCCAACTTCTTTGTGCGGACGACTTCACACAGCTCGTCGAAAGTGAGATAATAAATGGCTTCCTTTTCACCGATCACATTAGCTTCGACAAGTTTTTCGGCTTCCTTCAATAACGCTTGCCTATATACGAAGAAGCGGCTCACCATTCCATATTTGGGATATTCACGGTAACCTGTAAAATTCCGGATCAGGTCGATCATGCGTTTTGTTTCTCTGGCTTTGGTCTCACCATCGGGCAGTTGCTCCAATCTGCTTAATAAATCCTTCTCTTTTTCCAATGCCTGCCGCCGCCCCTCCTCAAATTTCCTTTGACTGGCGCCGGGTTCGAAATTCTTAATGTTACCAAGAATAACAGGGATAAGCGTGGCGGGCTTTTCAATCCATCGCGGCCGGGTAATGTCAATTTCACCTGCACAGCGGACTCCGTATTTTTCAAGAAAAGCATTGATCGCAGCCCAGGCTTCTTTCCCACCTTCCAGAAGAACCAGCTGATCCAGAAACTGATCGTCTTTCTCATGTTGCAGATAGTCAATTACTTCCGGAGAGGGTCGGATCACATCTGCGACATCCAGTAATGCCAATCCCATTTCTGAGGTCACATTATTGGGAACGGATTGAGTAAGCGTGTCTGCCGCATTTTTCTCGCCCAACCATTCATTCATTTTATAATTGATCCACGCCAAAGCATCAAAAGTAGACATGATTGTCTTCGTGCTCAAAGAATCAAACATGCTTTTCTTCCACTGTTGAATGTCCTCGCGGATGAAATCGAGCAAATCGCTGCCTGACTTTTCCAGGATTTCACTTTTTAGCCTGGCAAGCGATGTTTCACTTTGCCTGATCAGATCTGTCACAACGTTCGGATCGTCAATGAACGACGGTGGAGCCGCAGGCTTCGGTGTGGAATTGGAATGAACAGCCTGATCTTCCGGCAAAAATTGGATAAAATCTTTCCTCTCCAAAATATTCAGCAGCGCATCCTTGATGAGCGGATCTGACTTTCCCAGTGTTTTATTTAATACAATATCCCTCAGCGCGGGCGAAGCCAGGTTTGGTGCGACGTCTACAAACAACCTTCCCGCGGCGGTGCGCATTTTGGCCGGGGTTAGCAACAGGAAAACCGACAGCCCCAACGGTTTCATCGCATCCGTCATCATTTGTTGGTGGCCGACAGACACATAAACGGCCTTAATGTCTTCACTATGAACCTGATCGCCGATCTGAGGAATCGGGAACAGAGTAGTAATCGGGCGGCTTTGAACAATATAAAATGTGTTACCAGACAGGCACCATTCAATATCCTGCGGGCTGCCGAAATGTGCTTCGATCGTTCTGCCAAGGTCCGAAAGCTGTAAAATTTGCTCATCTGTCAGCGTTTGCAATTCCTGTTTTTCAGGATCAATTTCCTGTTCCTCCGTGCCGCCACTCGCTAATGCATGGATAGCCAGCTTCTTTCCGCCGATTTTCTTTTCGACAATGTTGCCATCACGGACTTTATAATGATCCGCATTGACAATGCCCGAAACCAGCGCCTCGCCTAGGCCGAAGCTGGCATCGATGGATGTGACTTTCCGGTTGCCATTCACCGGATCGGCAGTGAACAAAACGCCGGCCGCATCAGGAAAAACCATCTTCTGGACCACCACCGACAGCTGGACTTTGCGATGATCAAATCCGTTTTGAATGCGATAAGTTACCGCACGGTCGGTGAACAGGGAAGCCCAGCACTTGCTGATATGTGCGAGGATAGTCTCCTTTCCGATGACATTCAAGTAAGTATCCTGCTGGCCTGCGAACGATGCCGTTGGCAGATCTTCCGCTGTGGCGCTGGACCGGACGGCATACGCATTGTTTTGACCAAAATGTTTGATCTGACTGTCAATTGCTGCCCTAATCAACGCTGGAATCGCTGTTTTTTCGATCAAACTGCGGATTTCGGCACTCGTTTCGCTGATCGCTTTTCTATCATTCACGTCAAGCAATGCCAGCTGATCCAGAAGCGAATCAATATCGGGGCTATCCGCAATTATTTCCTTAAAAGCATTGGTAGTGACGCAAAAACCATCCGGCACCCGCACGCCTGAAATCTTCGACAACTCGCCCAAATTGGCACCTTTACCCCCGACTAGGACTGTTTTTGTTTGATCAATGTCCTGAAATTCAATTACAAAATGATTTTTATTTTTCATGGCTAATAGTAATGATTATTGCTTGTTGAGCTGATCCGTCGTTTCTTTTGCTATTTTAATGGCTTTAAGAAAATAGGCTTCAATGATTTTGCTATCCGCCTCGGAGAATGATGCCAGCATTTCTTCTGTTTTGCTTCTGAATTCCTTGTATAATGGCGCAAGGAGCGCCATGATATTTTCGGTGTTCGCTACAATGATCACTTTCCGTCTGTCTTCCGGCGCAAAACGTCTTTTCACCAGATCTTTCTTTTCAAACCTATCAATCAAGCCCGTTACTGCGCCCGTGGTGAGGCCCGTCAGGTTCGAAAGTTCACCAGCCGTCATTTCGCCTTTTTCAAGGAAAAATCCCAGATACTTGTGATCTGTCCCGGCCAGCCCTGCCTTTCTGGCTACCGTTTCATGCATTTGAAGTGAAACATATGCGTATTGCTGGCCCAGTCGCCGTACCATCTTTACAGCCTCGTCATCCATATTTTATCTTGTTGAATAATTATCTTAGCCACAAAGATAAATGTACAGAAGTGAGACGTCCAAATTATTGGGGAAAAATAAAGTCCACCCTTTTGCGTCACTAGCCCCGTTTCCCCTCGTATTCCGTAACAACATCGTTCAGAAAGTTCTTGAAATGGTTAAATTATTTTTCTGACATACCATAAAATGTAACCGAGCGTTAACGAATTTTAACGCGACTCTAAGTATGCCCAAAACCCTCTACCAGTTACTAATTCTTGTTGCCATTTCCTTCCGCGCCTTTGGCCAGGAGCAGATTACCATCAGCGGTTTTGTGCGTGAAAAAGGGAGCCTGGAACTATTGCCCGGAGTGAATGTATACCTCGAAAATTCTACGATCGGGACTGTCACCAACACGTACGGCTTCTATTCACTTACCATCCCGAAATCGGATTCCGTCACAGTTTCCTTTTCTTTTGTGGGTTACGAAAGACAGGAAGTGCTTGTGCAAAATGCGGTGAGTCAGCAAATTGACATTGCATTGAGAACAGCGAACCAGCTTGAAGAAGTCATTATTTCGGGAAGACGGCAGGACGAAAAAGTGAGCGAATCGGTGCAGATGAGCCAGATAGAGATTCCGATTTCACAAATCAAAAAAATCCCCGCATTTTTTGGCGAAAAAGACGTGATACGTGTGCTGCAACTCATGCCGGGCGTCCAAAAAGGAACCGAAGGACAAACAGGCTTATACGTCCGCGGCGGCGGGCCCGACCAGAACCTGATCATCCTGGACGATGCGGTGGTCTACAATGCGAGCCATCTTTTCGGCTTCTTTTCGGTCTTTAACAGCGATGCCCTCAAAAGTGTCGAACTTACAAAAGGCGGATTTCCGGCGCGGTATGGCGGTCGGCTTTCTTCGGTTGTTGAGATGAATATGAAAGAAGGCAGCAAAGAAAAACTGCACGGCGAAGGAGGGATCGGACTTATTTCATCCCGGCTGACGCTGGAAGGCCCATTGGCCAAAAAGAAGTCGTCTTTCCTGATTTCCGCGCGACGTACATACATCGACGTGCTCGCTCAGCCGCTGATCGCACAGCAGCAGACTGGCTTCGACAGCAAGGTTAAGCCAGGTTATTTCTTTTATGATCTGAATGCAAAAGTGAACTATGATTTCGGCGCAAAAAACAAGCTTTACGTCAGCGGATATTTTGGGCGGGATAAGTTCAACATCAGGGAAAAGAGCTCGAATAGTCAGAACAGGTCCGGGTTAAACTGGGGGAATGCAACGGCGACATTACGCTGGAACCATTTGATCAACCAAAAGCTTTTCGTAAACACTTCGCTGATTTACAGCCATTTCAATTTCAATATTTTTGCCAACGATAAGCAGTTTGATAAGGGTGTTCTGACGAATGAATTCAGTTTGAAATACAATAGCCTGATCCGGGATTACAGCCTGAAAACGGATTTTGATTATTATCTCAATGCCAAACACAGCGTAAAATTCGGTGCGCAGCTTACTTCGCATCGCTTTGTTCCTTCGGCCCTGGCGCTGGAAGGTGATTTTTCTGACGATGACATCGATCTGCAAGCCAAGCCCATTAATACCATCGAAGCGGGCGCTTACATTGAGGACACATGGCAGCCTTTTACGGCATTAAAGGTGAATGGAGGTTTCCGATTGAGCTTTTTTCAAACAAAAACCAGATTATATGTGCGACCGGAGCCAAGGATTTCGGCAGCATTGAAACTGGCAAAGGATTTTTCCGTCAAAGCTTCTTTTGCTAAAATGAACCAATACGTGCATTTGCTGAGCAACACCGGACTTGGTTTGCCCACGGATCTCTGGGTTCCTACTACGGATAAAGTCGCGCCGCAACAGTCGAGCCAGGTTGCGTTCGGGTTTGCAAAAGATCTTGAAAAGCCGGGTCTGGCGCTGACCCTGGAAGGTTACTATAAGAAAATGGACAACATTATCAGTTATAAGGAAGGCTCATCTTTTATCAGTTTAAATGGTGATAATGCCAATGAGCTCAACTGGGAAGACAATGTTACCACTGGCAAGGGCTGGTCCTATGGCGCTGAATTTATGGTGCAGAAGAAAACCGGAAAGCTCTCAGGCTGGGTAGGTTACACATTGTCCTGGACTAAATGGAAATTTCCGGAGCTAAATTTTGGTAAAACATTTTATCCCCGCTACGACCGCCGCAATGACCTTTCCATCGTGGGAATTTATGAACTGAGCAAACGCATCACCTTGTCTGCAACCTGGGTTTACGGAACCGGCAATGCCCTCACGATCCCAATTTCGAAATTTACCACCTATGGCAACCATTTCGTGCCAAATTACTGGAATGTCACCACCGGGCAGACTACCACTGAATACGGAGAAAAAAACAGTTATCGTGCGGAGCCTTATCACCGCATGGACGTTGCGATACAGTTTCACAAAAAGAAAAAACGCCACGAACGGACCTGGGAATTTGGTCTTTACAATGCTTACAGTCGCAGAAACCCATTTTTTTATAACATCAATAACAAACAAGACCCCACTGATCCCAACAAACGGGTCAATGTCCTGACACGCTATTCGCTATTTCCGGTGCTTCCGTCATTTAGTTATAATTTTAAATTCTGACCCAAAATGCGCATCATTAACGCCATAAAATATATTCATACACCTGTATCAATTCTGCTGCTGATGTGCATAGGTTTGTTGTTCAGCTGCGAAAGTCTGGTTAATGATCTGGATCAGGACAAGCTTCCGAAAGTGGAGGCTAAATTGGTTATATCCTGTTACATATCACCACAAAGCCCTCGTTTTGAAGCCATTATCACTGAGTCGCAACCCCTTTTCGGACCCGCAACATATGATCCCATCATTGTCGAAAATGCAGAAGTTATCTTGTCCGACGATGTAAGCCAGGTCCGGTTACTGTTTGATGATTCGCTGAGCACTTATCTGGCAGACAAAAGTGCACTGAAAATCGTAGCCGGGAAAACTTATACGTTGACGGTCAACGATGGAAAAAGGTTTGTGAAAGCGAAATGCACGGTGCCAGTTAACCGGGTGAAAGTCATGGAGCTGTCCGTTGATAAAGAATGGGTTGGGTATGAAACCGATTCGACCGCCTGGTTCAACTTTTCCTGGGAAGACGTGAAAGGCGAAAGCAATTATTATGCACTTCGCGGCTCCTATATCCAGGAACAGACTTTACCCCGTGCCGATCCCGAGACAGGCAAGATTGCTCCCTTTCGCTATTCGTCCATCACGGAAATGATTGCTTTTGAAAGAGGGGTTTACAATGATGTCAACCTGGATGGAATCAAGTTCATCAGCCCCAGAACCGGGGCTCACATTCCTTCAAACAAGACAATTACTTATCAGGACGAAACGGGTGCCGACAAATCGCTGGAAATAAATCCCCTCGTGAAGGACGTGAGAATAGAAGTGATGTGCATTGACGAACATTACTACAAGTTCAGACGCTCATTGGAAAACAATAACGATAACCCGTTTGTAGAACCGACATTGGTTTATACCAATGTAGAAGGTGGCCTGGGCTGTTTTGCGTCCTTTAATGCAGTTGGAAAAACCGTTAATCCTTAAAATGTCCTAACATAGAAACGGTGACCAAAGCTTCTGCCTGGTCACCGTTCAAATATTCAAATAAGTGTGTAAAATCAGTATTTAAGCTCTTTAATCTTTGCTATAACCCTGTTAGCGATGATTTGGTAACCCTTATCGTTCAAATGGATCTCATCCGTGCCGACGTCCGCCCGCAGCCCCCTGGGGAAGTTAAGATTTTCCAGGTCTGAAATATCATCCGGGGAAGGACTGTAACTGATTTCTGCCAGCTCAGCATCGGTTGGCGGTGTCATTTCAACAAAAGATTTTCCGTATTTCGATGCCAGTTTCTCATTAATGGAGGCAACCTGCTCAAAGTTTTCCGTTCCTTTCCGATCCGATTGCGCCAGCAGAACGCCGAGGACAATGTAGCGTGCAGGCGCCGCGATATAGGCAATGGAACTGTCCAAAGCCGCAAGAATTTCTTCTTCCGCATTGGGTTTTCCAATATTATTCCGACCGTACCACAAGATTTGCGTGGCGGTTTTCAGCCTGGAAGCATCATCCAGCAGAAATACCGAATCCGCAGGAACATCAAGCACACTTACAGCTGTAGGTGTAATTGTATAATTTTCGCCGAGTTCGGCATTCGCAGTCCGTCTGATGGTGCATCTTACCCCGCCGACGGAGCCTGTTCTGCTGTATTCGTCGTTATTGGTGGGTGTGGACAAAAACTGATTGCTCAATTTTGTGATCCTGACCGGCTTGATGCCATTCAGCTTGTCGCCCTCGATGGAAATGGTCAGCGGCGTTCCGCCTTGTCTTACGGCAATGCGCGAGGCAACCTGCCCTACGATCCCGTCGCTCAGGACCGGCCTGCCGGCCAGTGCCGCCGCAACAATGCTTCCATACGGAGCAGTCCCGCCTGCCCCGATGGTCAGGCTGTCGCCAAAAAATGCCAGCGTTTTGTCCAGGTCCGGTTGCTTTTCTTCATCCTCTTTATCGCTTTTTGGGAAAATATCTTCGATAATTCCGCTGCACGATGAGAGCAATGTTGTTGTAAAAATGGCCGCCCCAGATTGGAGGAAAAAACGCCTGCGGCTTAGTGAACTGTCTGGATTCTTAATGTGCGGTTCAGTATTCTGATCTTCAATCATTTTTTTGGAAGAGATGTGGGGTTATGCTTACCTCTTCCCAACAATAATCATTCCAACCGCAGGCTCATTGTTTTGCCGGTGAATCATTAATATTTGTTGCATTTTTCCACGCTATGTTCCTTTGTGAAAAATCACATGGCCATGGAACAACTATTCTTACAACTTGCAGGTTTAATTGAAGCAGTATTAGTTTTAGTGATGCTTTTCATCGGATTCAAGATCATTCAAAACATAGAAGTAACGTCCTCCAAGAAGTAGAACAATTCTGGGATTGCCGATTAGGTTAAAATCATATAAAACGGTTACAAAATCCGGAATCTCACGAAAAGCTGGCCATTGATTGCGCGGATAGGATATTGAGGTGAACCAGTAATGTTACCAAGCGGAGCTGAAATGTTAATTCCTGTTTGAAAACGTCCGGTTTCATACGAAAGCCCTGCTTTAAAATAGAAAATATTCTGATGCAGATAGCGTCCGATCTGTTCTGAACCTTTCAATGTGACCAATTTCGGATGTAACGGTTCACCCCTATCATTAAAAATCTGCTCTTGCACCAATGCTCCATAAATGCGGCTATAAGCAACACCCGCCCCGATTTTAAAGTGATTTACAAACTCATACTGATATTGCAAAGCCAGATTAATGCCCGCCGTTTTCACCAAAGTTGTCCTGAGCGAAACCAACGAAGAATCTGGCACCGAAAGGGAATCCGGGTCCTGAGCCAGCTTCCCATTATTGCCAAAATAGGGCTGATAACCGGAGAGGCTTAATGTTAGAGCATGCTTTTCATGGAAAGATTTAGTCGCATAAATGCCCGGGATTAGCAACAATGCTGGTTTTTTAATGCTATCAATGTCCGTAAAGAGATAATCGGTTTGCTTCAATGGCGAATTTAAACTCCATTCAAGTCCTACTTCGAAGGACTTTTTGCGTGGTTCTTTCGGAATGTTCTTTGTAATGACTTTACTGGATTGCGCGCTGACTTTTACTTTGGCTGAAAAACCGGGCTCATAGGAAGCAGGTTTAAAGGGCAAAGATTTGATTTGAAATAACGAGGCAACTTCCAAACGTTTATAGCCTTGCGTCGTGGCATTCATGTTGCCGGAATGTTTACTGGCAGCGGTTTTTGATCCATTCCTGTTTGATTCCGGGCTTGGCTTGGAAGCAGTCGAAATATTATCGGGCGCTTTTGTAACTACATTATTTCTACCCAAATACTTGGCTAATGTTTCCCTCCTTTCTGTTTTATAAGCTCTTTTTGTTTTTACAATTGTTTCCGTTGTTTCCCTTTTCCCAGGTTCATTGCTTTCTG
This sequence comes from Dyadobacter sp. CY347, assembly GCF_021502655.1. GTDB lineage: Bacteria > Bacteroidota > Bacteroidia > Cytophagales > Spirosomataceae > Dyadobacter. The sequence goes on along the minus strand of NZ_JAKFFT010000007.1, from coordinate 282,627 downwards.
GGGTTTTAACACCTGTTTTCTTTTCAACATCAGTTTCTGCTTTAACAGATCTTTCGGTTTCAACATCACCTTTGGTTTCAACATCTGTTTCCTTTTTAACACCTCTTTCTGATTCAACACCTCTTTCCGTTTCAATGCCTTCCACAGTTATGTCAGCTTTTCCAACTTTTTCTACTGCCCTATTGTGCTGATCCACACCAGAAATGGCCTTTCCGGCTGACTTTTCATTTTTAATAGAAACTTCTTTTTTATTGTTCTTCAAAAACAAAACCACTCCAACGCTAACAATCCCAACCAGGATCAGCATTGAAAGCAGCTTGAATGTGCTCCCCCAAAAAATTTGCTGCAATTTTCCGGCAGCCGGAGTTGCAGGAAGCATATCGCTCATTTTCCCCCACGCATCGTCGGTCGGAATTTCCGGATCCGGCAACTTTTCGGAGAAAAATTTGTCGATATTTTTGTTCTTATTTTTCACATTAAAAGATCTTTTCAAAAATTACTTTTAGCTTTTTGCGGCCTTCACTCAAATGCCATTTCACAGTGCCGTCGGAAATATCCAGCGACTCCCCGATCTCTTTAATGCTAAACCCATCCACATAAAACAATCCGCAAACCCGGCGAGTGGCCAGAGGTAACGCATTCAGATAAACGATGACATCCGATGCGCTCAGTTTATCGAACGGATTTTCAGCGGATTCGAAACCCATTTTATCATCAATTTCGTCGTAATCAAATTGCTGTGTTTTCTGATCCCTTAGCTGTGTAAGGGCTGCATTTCTGACTGTGGTGTAAAGCCAGCTGAAGAATGCTCCTTTTTGATCGTCGAACTGATCTATATTTTTAAAAACCTTCAACATTCCATTATTAACGGCTGTCAGGATCTCGTGTTTGTCGTCGAAAAATTTGCGGCACAATGCAAAAAGCACAGGATAAAACTGGCGGTACAGCTTCTCCTGGGCTTGGCGCTCCTGACGCCTGCAACCCGCTAATATTTCTTCTAAATGATCCAATCCGGAATGTTAGGAACCGCCAGGCTTAATATTCCCGGCGGTTAAAAATTCGTAATCGCTTTCCCTGAATTATATTGATTTCTTTGTAAAAATAATCCCGCTTTCATAAGGCCAGGTGATCGCATATCCAGTCCCGGACTTTTTAAGCGAGCCATTATATTGCTTTCCGCTGGCAGTTATTTGAAGTTGATACGTAGAATCCGGACTAATGTTGTTTCGATTGAAGTAGATAGTCGCTTTGGAAGGAGAAGTACCGGTTTCGCAAGGCCCTAATGCCGTAATTTCCTCCAGCCTGACGTCGATCTTCCCAAAGACGTTCACTGCCGCGTACCGAATGTAGTTTTCTTTACATGAATAATGTTTTTTAGTCACAACTTCCAGCCGCAGGTAAGCCAGCGAATCCGCCAGGATTGCCGGGGTGATCAAAAACTCATCCCCTGCTTTTATGGGCTGCCGGCTCACCGTGTCAACATTAGGCAGGCTGTCGGTCCAGTCAACCAACGTATCAGGTTTATAAATGCTGTCTGGGGGCAGGGAATCTCCCGGATATTGACCGAGAGAATCAGCGGCTTCTCTAAGCGAATTAGGTCCCGGATCATTGATTTTACCTCGCTCGCAGGCGGCAAGTTGGATCAGTCCAAGGAAAATGGCGAAAATAATCAGCTTTTCTACTTTCATGACTTTGTAGTTTAAATGATAAATGACAAGTGGTTTGCAGCCTGTCAATAAAATAAACTACGCGGGTTTGCCCAAAGGTTGGGTAACCAATCAAAATCTTATACTCAGCCCGCCGTTGACCATTCCTTTGAAACCATATCCCAGCTCAACAAAACCTGCTACGCCTTTTCCAACGCGCACACCGATGGGTGAGTAATGTAGTGTTGGCAGGATCTGGGTTTCATCGGAAATTCCGTCATAAGCCTTTTTTGAGGAAGCAAAAAAACCGCCAGCCATTGAAGCGTACAAATTAACTTTGGGCCTTTTCAGGTAAAAGAAATTACTTTCAACAGCGAACGAGACTGTTTTAGGGCGAGGATCATAATCAGACCAATTTAAAAATCTGGTTTCATGGGCAGCCGCGTTGTATGCGACGCTCGCTCCCAATGCGAATCGCTCGGTAAGATGATATTTGTACGTCAAAGCGAATGCCCTGTCGTCAAAATTTTTCTCCGGTAGCCGGCCAGCCATTGTTAACAAGGCGGTCATGAAAAACTCTGAAAGGATGTCTTCTGTTGGCATAATGCCGAAACTCATAGCAAGCTCACTTTTTCCTTTATCCTGTGCAATGCATGGAATAATGGTGCAACTCAAAAATGCGATTTGTAAAATTAGCGTTCTCATGGTCAGGTTTTGTTTAAGGATGAAAAGGGCAATCGGATCATCGTTTATGTCCTGATCAAAGTAACTTGAATGATATTAATTTATATCTTGTCCTGCGACACAGTTATACGTTGTTCTACGACAAGATTTTCATGAAAACCGGAGAAGAAATAAAGCCCCTGGACCGCATACTCGAGGCCTCGCAATTCATGGTGTCCGAAGAAGTGAAGGAACGTTTCACTAAAAATCTGAAACGTTTTATCATTCCCAAAGGGCGGATTCTGGTGGATCTCGGACAGGTCAGCCCAAATCTTTACCTGATCGAAAAAGGGGTTATGCGCACATATTATCTGCGCGGTTCCGAGGACATTACTTCTCTGCTCGTTTCAGATGGCGACATTGTTTGCATTGCCGAGAGTTTTTTGTTACAAAAACTATCAAATGAAGTGCTGGAAACGCTGGAAGATACGATCGTATATGCCATAGGGTACGACGCCTACAGGAAGCTTGTGGAAGAGGATGCGTATATGGCAGGCCTGGCTGTAAAATTGCTCGAACAGCATTTAATTAATTTCACAGACCGGGTAAAAGTTTTTAAATATCTGTCTGTTGAACAGCGCATTGAACATTATGTAAATCAGCCTTCGTCCTTATTCCGGCGTATTCCCGATCATTATATTGCCACCTATCTAGGCACAACTCCGGCAACATTCAGCCGGTGCCTTAAGAGCATTAATTTTGATAAAAGCCGTTGACATGATGTGATAACAGGTTACATTTAAATTAAAATACAATTAAAAAAAGCCGTAACCAATCCTGCGATCAATTACGGCTTTTTTAATATAATAACTTGAAAAATAGACAGGTTATTTTATCCTTCCTGCTCAACAGCTTTTGGCTTACGGCCACGAGGCTTTCCGGTGTAAGCCGGCTTTGGTTCAGAACTTGCCAATGCCAATTCGTAACCTACAACGCCATCTTCATAATTGAATGGCGTGGCTGTAAATGTGTATTTTGTTGTGTCAAAAGCTACGCCTCCCTGCTTCAAAATAATAGCCAAAGGAATTACATATCCTCTGCCACTTTTTACCAATTCGAATGTATCTGTATTTTCGGTAGAAGGGATCAGATATACAGTATTGATCTTTCTTTTTCCCTGATCCGTTCCGATTTTGAAGCGTGTAGAATCAGCTTCTATTCCCAATTCTTCAAGAGCAGCAACCGGAAGAACGATCTTACCTGTTGCAGAAATGTAGCCGGCCGGTTTAGCCTTTGATTTGGTCACCTCACCTTTTGGAAGATTTTCCTGAGGTGAAAAAAACTTAATTGATTTAGCTTTCATAAAATTATGAATTAAAATTAGCAGTTATGTCGGGCGAAATTAATCATAATAACTTCTATAAAAAATTCAGGCTATATAAACCTCCAGATTTCACCTGCATCAATATCAACCCAATTAATTAATCCTTGATATAAATAACCGATAATATCAATTAAGTAACCGAAAATTACGCAATGGCTTTATTTCCTTCTTTTAAATTTAGGAGGCTGAACGTAAAGCTCAATGGTGCCTGCAAATCCCGAAGTTTGTACAGGAACAGCACCTTCAATTAATCGGTTGGAAATGTTTTGTCGATAACCTGCAAACAGCTCAACCCCGGCATAATTGCCGATCTTGCGGTTATACGACATGCCTAAATCAATGTCTACACGACGGCAAACGCCCAATGCATCGCTATTGAACTCATGCAGATAATAGGTCCGGCTCACCGCTTCCGATTTCAGGTAAATGATATCAGAAGGCGAAAGGTTTTTCCTGAAAGCGATCTTTTTGGGAAGCATCATTTCCAGTCCGGAATTGTCAGAAAAATTGTAGTTAAAAATAAATACAGGAAGCACCGTAACCCTGAAACTCTTGTTCATCATGACACCAAATCCAACTTCTTTATTAGCGCTTTTCTTACGCAGGAACGAAGCGGATAATGTATAGTTAATAGGAATTTCCGACCAGAACAATCGCCCGAAATCACCGCTTTTATTCATATGCGAAGTAAAAATAAACCAAGAACTGCTATCCAGTTTGACAACAGAATTAAGGTCCAGCGCAAATGTCCGCAGGTTCCAGCCTTCCATATGGCTTATCGGATTTTCACCCGTACTTTTAAATTCAAGCTGTTCTGTGCGGTAATTGGGGCCAAGCAGCACAGCCATTTTTTTATTATGAACGAGCGGGACCCAGGCACGCATGAAGTATTCTTCCTGCGAAAATCTTTTGGTATCCGTTCCATTAAAACGATACGTTTTGCCCGGCGCATGCGTATTTCGGATCGTCAACCATTTCGACGGCGCCATTCCTTCAAGTCCGGGTTTAAGCGACTGGCACATGGCGTGCGCGCTCAGCAATGTGAGTATAACAAAAAATGGCCGGGAACCGCGAAACTGCATAAAATACTAGTTATGAGCTGGTAACGAAAATGGATTTCCAATAAGTTCCGTTGCAAGATCGCGGTTAGTTCCCTTACCTGATATCCTCGTATTTCCCCTGATTTAAGTCTCCGGTTTCAAAACCTTTTTTAAACCAATACATTCTTTGTTTTGAACTTCCATGCGTAAACGCATCGGGAACCACATAACCCTGCGATTCCTTCTGAAGCTTATCGTCCCCGATCGCATTGGCTGCGGTTAATGCTGCTTCCAGGTCGCCCGGTTCGAGGATCTTCTCCATTTGTTGTGCATGATTGGCCCAAACACCTGCAAAGAAATCCGCCTGAAGCTCTAATTTCACTGACAGCTTATTGTATTCTTCTTTACTGATCCTACCGCGCTGTTCCTGAAGCTGGCTTGAAACTCCCATCAAATTCTGCACATGGTGTCCTACTTCGTGGGCCACAACATAGGCCACGGCGAAGTCTCCCGGTGCTTTAAACCTGTCGCGCAATTCGTTACAAAAATCAAGATCAATGTATACTTTCTGATCGGCAGGGCAGTAAAACGGCCCCATAGCAGAAGATGCGCCGCCGCACGCGCTTTGGGTTGCATCTTCGAACATTTGCAGGGTTGGCTGCTCGTATTGCGCATCATTTGCTTTGTAAATTTCACCCCAAACATCTTCTGTACTACCCAGAACAGCAGAGACGAAATCGGCAGTTTTATCATCCGGAAGTGGTCCGGGTGGACGTGTCTGAGCGGGTTGCTGGGTTTCCGTCCCTTGCAGGTTCCCTAAAATTTCGCCAGGATCCTGACCGGTTAAGAGTCCAATTGCCAGCACAATGATCATTCCGATCCCGCCGATCGCAACTTTTCCGCCACCGGACATTCCACGGCGGTCTTCAACATTTCCACTTCTTCGTAAATCCTGCCAACGCATATTTTCAGATGTTTAGATGCTATCAAGTCAATAAAAACCATGCCAATATACGTCAGTGATAATTATTGCATAAGTTTAGCACATAAAACAAATAAGCCGACAATGAACCAGGAAATCAATCACCCATTACCCAAAGCTTACACCGCAATCGACAATGCCACAAAAGCATCCGGCTTCACCATGGCATCCGACATTCAGACTTGTTCTTTGCTCAAAACCTTAGCAGCGTCAAAACCAGCGGGCAAATTCCTGGAACTCGGCACAGGCACCGGATTATCCACCGCCTGGATCCTCGACGGCATGGACGCTGCCTCTACCTTAGTTTCGATTGACAATGAAGCCGGATTTCTGGCCATTGCCCAGGATCATCTGGGCGCAGATCCCAGGCTTACCTTAACATTAAGCGACGGCGGCGAATGGGTTGAAAACAACCTCACACAAAAATACGACTACATTTTCGCCGACACCTGGCACGGCAAATACCTGATGCTCGACGAAGTGCTGGACATGCTAAACAAAGGCGGCTACTACATCATCGACGACATGCTCCCCCAACCCAACTGGCCCGAAGGCCACGATCTAAAAGCCATCAAACTGATCGAAGACCTCGAGAAAAGAACAGACCTGGTTTTAACGAAACAGGTTTGGGCAACGGGGATTGTGATTGCGGTGAAGATATAAAAAATGTATATCCCCGGTTCTGGGGTGTTTCGGAACCGGGGATATGCACTGAATGTTGTATTTTATTTTTTGATCATGTGAAAGGATTTATTCCCAAGCTTAATCAAATAACCGCCGGGCGTTAATCGACTCACATCGACACTTTTGATACCCTTTTCATTCTTATGAGACATTATTTCTTTTCCTGAAACATCGTAGATTACAACTTCAGTATTTGGGATTTCAGATTCAATGTTCAACGTGGTCGACACCGGATTTGGGAATACTTTTGTCTGCTTTCCTTCAACCGTGACAGCTTTGATAGAACTGTACGCAAAAGTTTTATCACGGTCCACCATTTTCATACGATAGTAGTTCAAACCAATCTGAGGTTTGAAATCCACGAAGCTGTATGTATTCGGTTTCTTGCTGTCACCAGCAGAATAGACCATTCCGATTTGCTCCCATTCTTTACCATCTTCGCTGCGTTGCAGCTCAAAATAGTCGCTGTTCACTTCCGTCGCCGTTTCCCAGGTCAGATTCACCTGCTTCTCAACAGCTTTCGCATCAAACCGGATTAATTCCACCGGCAAAACACTCGGATCTGCAAGAATAGAAGAATTTTCATATCGCCACGGCCCATACACCTGACCGGTAATCGCCAATACCGGACTGAATTTAACACGTGCTCTTATTTTATTCAAGAAGGCCGTTTTAGTCACCAGACTTTTAAGCTCTGTTGCTGCTGTCGCCTGCAAATCCGTTAAATTTCCCTGACCGGTGAATTGCGTACTGTTCGTGATCGGGCTGGCATGTGAGAAAGTCTCTCCCTGCCCAATAATCTCCCAAACCAACTTTCCCTTATTTCGACCGAGGAATGATTTCGCAAATAACCCCAAACCAAAATCGTCTTTCCCGAGATTGTCTTTATTAAGGTTAGTGGTCAGGTCGCTGTTGTATAATTTGAGGTTTGCTATCGCTAAACCGTAGTTGAAGTTGGTGCCGATGCCAGGCCCGTTTCCATGATAAACAAAACCACGACCAGCAGCATTAAACTTTGGAGCCCCAACAATAACATCTTCAAAACCGTCGCCGTTTACGTCACCCGCACCAGACAGCGAATAGCCAAACTGCACGCCCGGCTCATCTACCTCAATCATCGCTGCTGGACTTGTAACAAGACCAGTTTCAGATCCATGGTATACAAATACGGCACCTTCCTTGCTTTGGCCCGAAGTATATCCACTTGCTCCAACCAAAACGTCCTTGTAGCCATCTCCATTTACATCAGCTGCACTCACTGACGATCCCATTAACGCGTCTGTTTGATTGCCTTCCAGAATTATTGGATTAAGGGTTTTTATTCCAGTTGCATCTCCATAGAATATTGCGGCCGCACCTTCATTACTTTGTCCATTATTAAAATATAATGAGCCAATTACTACATCCGCGAAGCCGTCCCCATTGATATCTCCCGCACCGGCAACATCCCAACCCGTCCAAGATTTAGTTTTGTTATTAAGCTCCAATAAAGTTGGTGCCGATTGAAGTCCATAAAGGTTGCCATAATAAACAAAGGCAGCTCCTTCCTCAGGCGTATTAGGATTGTTACTAAATTTATATGCACCGACAACCACATCATCGTAACCATCACCATTAATGTCGCCTGCAGAAGAAACCGAGTTACCCATTTCTTCGCCGGTCTGATTTCCTTCGAAAACCACCCCGGGCCCACTTTTGATGCCATTTTTTGACCCGTAAGAGATCAAAAAGGCTCCTTCATTAAATTGAACGCCATCATCATAAAATGGTACACCTACAATTACATCATCAAAACCATCTGCATTTACATCACCCGCACTACTAACAGACTTTCCAGCATGAGCACTTGCCTTTGGAAGATAAACCACATTCGTAATTGCGAGAGACAACCCTGATGGTGATCCATAATAAACGAAACCAGCACCGGTATCACTAAGCCCGGCCATGTTGTATTGATGGGCACCAATGATTACATCGTCATATCCATCTGCATTCACATCACCTGCAGCCGCAACAGAATAACCAAAATTTGCCAAAGCCTGACCCATGGATACGATCAACATTGTACCTAAGTCCACGCCATTTTCGTCTGAATAATAGACAAATGCCGCACCTTCATCGTTAGCACTATTACCATATAAAGGAGCTCCAACGATGACATCGTCAAATCCATCACCATTCACGTCCCCGGCCTTAGAGACTGAAAAACCCATATCCGCACCAGCATTGAGTATTACCATGCTGGCATTTACCTCCAAACTCGCAGATGAACCATGAAATACCAGTGCAATTCCATCATCAGTTACATTCTTGTCATATAATGGCGCTCCAACGATGACATCGCTAAATCCATCGCCATTTACATCACCTGCACTAGCAACCGAATTTCCCAGTTCTGCGCCGGCCTGGCTGCTACTAATAATAGATTTTAGATTCAAATTTTCAGAAAACGAACCGAAATACACGATGGCGCGGCCTTCTTTTAGGTTTGCACCATTATCTCTTAACGGCTCACCCACAATTACATCGCTAAATCCATCACCATTCACATCTCCGGCGCATGCAACTGATCTGCCAAATGCCCCACCTGACTGACCGCCCTCAATTAGCACCTTTGCTGTTTTTGAAATTCCTAATCCTCCAAATGATGCCATATAAACACTTACTGCTCCTTCTCCATTCTGCCCATTGGTGTAATTAGGTGATCCAATGATCACATCGCTATATCCATCACCATTCAAATCACCAGCAGTGCTTACGGCATATCCGAATTGTGCGCTTTGTTGTTGCCCCAATAATATTACTGCTGGTGTAGAGGGCATTCCGGATGCTGAACCCATGTAGATGAAAGCTGCGCCAAGGTCTGTTTCAACAGCATTATCATATTTGTAAGCCCCCACAACAACATCACTAAAACCATCTCCATTGATATCTCCAGCACTCGCCACTGAGGAGCCGTAATCGGAAAGGCTTTGGTTTGATTCAAGTACATAAGATGCAAGCGAGGAGATTCCAGTTTGAGAGCCCAAATAAATGTAGGCTCCCCCCTCCCTGTTCTCACCATTACTAAATCCAGGAGCTCCTATAATGACATCACTAAAACCATCTCCATTAATGTCTCCAGCACTAGCCACAGATTTACCAAACCTTGCGATAAAAAGGTCCGACTCGATTTTAGTTCCCGTTAGATTTATTCCTGCCTGTGAACCATAAAAAATGTACGCCGCTCCTTCTTCAAAATCTTGATTAGAATAACCCCACGATCCAACCACCACGTCGCTAAATCCATCTCCATTAACGTCACCTGCCCCTGACAAAGCACTTCCAAAATATGCATCGGCTACCTTATTGTCACCAGTGACTAAAATACCATTGGTATTAAGACCGGATGAAGCTCCAAAATATATAAAAAAGGCGCCCTGATTAGGCTTGCTTGAATCGAACAATGGTGCGCCTACGATTACATCGCTGTATCCATCACCATTTACATCACCTGCACTGGCGACGGCGAATCCTGACTGAGCTTCCTGCTGTTTCCCTACCAATTGCGCATTGGCATTTGCCGGATTGCCACTCGTTACAATCGGATCGATAGTTATAGGGTAAGTTGCTGATGTCGTATTTACCGCTATTTGTACCAATCCTTCCTTATAAGAAAGTGTTGCAGGAAGTTCCTTTCCGTTTGCATCCCAGCATTTTAAGCCATCATAAGTAAGCTTTTCAACTGCGTCTTCCACGTCATTTGCTGAGTAGAATTGTAATTGATTCCTATGTAAATCTTTTACCTGCAAGCCTTCCGGCCGCAATCTTATTTCAAGGTTTTTCGTGCCCGTCGGTGCTTCACTTACAATGAAGTTCTGCCTTACACCTGCCTCGTTGTTGATATATTCCTCGGTCAGAATTCCCTGTTTTAGTTGGACCTTATTCTCAGAAATGGTTGTGGAAATGTCTGTTTTTGAGATAAATAGCTTTTCACTATCCGCGTAAACGCCCTCGGTTTTTAGTGTCAAATGGAAATTATGACCTGCTGAATCGACCCGATTTTTAACAGTAAATGTTCCCGGCTTGTAGTATGCCCGCAAGTTTTGTTTCCTGTTGGGACTTTGAGGAATTCCTGTTGCAGGATCTTTGGTAACATGGTATTCTCTGGCCGCAATGCTGCTATATATGGTTGCCAGCGCACTATCCGGAACACTCTTATTTTCAGATAGTTTTCCCGTTTTTAAGTCAGCATTACTAAAACGATTTTTTGGTAATGCTGACTTTTTAAACAAGTCTCCTTTCGTCCATTGATGTTGCAGCGTGAGGCCGCAAGCAATCAGTAACAGCATTAAGGTGCCGTACAAGTAATTTTTTTTCATTCCGCCTGATATTAAAAGTTTTAGCAAATCTGTTATCCACAAAGGCGCGAAGACCTCAGTTTGTCACAATTTTAAGATTTGCATCATTCTTTTAACATTTGATTGAATAACCGGCGGATACTGATTTTTTAGTGGTAAAACGATGGTCCTTTCATCGCAAAACCAGCACTTTCTGCTGCAACACCTTATTCCTTCCGGTAAGCCTTACTATGTAAATACCGGTGCTTGTGGCTTGAATGGGGATGCTGAAGTGGCCGGTTTTTCCGGTGATTTCCTGGGACATGTAGATCTGGCCGTTTGTACTGACGAGCTCCATTTTTTCAAAAGAATCGCTGAGGACCATGTCGATCGTGGCGTTGCTGATGAGTGAGGGCCTTACGAAATTGGCGGGTACGTCGTTTTCTGCATTTACAACGATGATTTTAGAATGCGTAAAACTGTTATCCTTATCAATCATTTTCAGCCGGTAATAATGATTTCCGGTAAAATTGACGGCGTGGGAAAATGCATATTGAGCGCCTGAAACGGAATTCTCTCCGCTTACTGTTCCTATTTTTTCAAAATGCGCTGCATTATAGCTTTGCTCTATTTCGAAATCTTTGAAATCTGTTTCGCTGGATGTTGACCACGATAATTTTACACCTTCATTGCCGCGTGTGCCTGAAAAATCGACCAACGTTACGGGCAATGCAGTGCCGGAGAAAATCCGGTAAACCGCGCTGCCTGTTACTGCATAAATTTCGCCGCGCTGATCTTCGCCGATATCCGTAATGTAGATTACCGTAGAAGTCTGGTATGTTTTAGTGTTTTCATTAGCGGAAATTTTGTGGATATCCCCGGAAAAATAGTCGGTTCCGATGTACCAGCCATACATCTGCGGGTAAAGCGACCCTCTGTAAACAACTCCTCCAATAACCGATTGCCCTCTTTCACCATTGACATAGGCATACGCAGGCGCTACATAAGGACCGCCGGTATCACAACCAGTCCTGTCGACCACGGGCGTGGCGATGTCGCCTTCAAAACAACGCCACCCAAAATTAGCATTCGCAAGCTGAGCCGGCGTTCTGTGGTTGATTTCTTCGCGGGCGCCTTGTCCCACATCGCCTATCCAGGCATCGCCGGTGAGCCTGTCGAAGCTCCATCGATATGGATTTCTTAAACCCAATGCATAAACCGCATTGCCATAAGGATTACCGTTTGGGACCGCGTATTTTACAGGATTAGTATCGGGCACATTTACATCCATTCGTAAAATTTTACCCAGGAAAACATTTGGATTTCTAGCATTCTGATTCGGATCGTTGCTTGCGCCGCCATCGCCAACCGATAAATACAAAAACCCATCCTTACCAAAATGCATTTCTCCTCCATTGTGGTTTGCGTTGGTAGGATGCGGGATTTTCAGGACTTCCAGCTTGGTGTCGGGGTTAACCACACTATTACTGGCCGGGCTGGCAGCCGTGTACCGGGCCACCACGAGATCACCCTGCGTATTGGAATAATAAGTATAAAAGTATCCGTTGGTTTCAAAGTTTGGATGAAAAGCAATGCTTAGCAAACCATCCTCACCGCCCGTACGCACAACCTGACCATTCTGGTTCATATTCAGAAAAACGGTGGGCGTAGCAGCCGGGCTTGGTGCCAGCACCTTGATAGTACCGGTGCGTTCGGCGATGAAAATGCGGTTGGAGTTGTCATCGGCATGCACAAGCTGCATGGCAGATGTCAGCCCTGTAACAACCGGAGCCTCCGTGTCAATGCCAACTTCTGGCGTTTGGGCGAATGTCAGGCTGGGACCTAGCATTCCCGGGATTGCGAGGCAAAATTTCAGAAGAGATTTAAAGTTGAAGTTTTTCATATGCTCAGTAGGTTTTTAGTAATATTTCGACATTACATATTATAATTCTACTACAACATTTATGCCTGGTTATTTAATCAAACTCCTGAATGCAAAAAGCCGCCTGATGTTAGATCAGACGGCCTTCCTATTTGAGTGCTTTATAAAATGCTAGTTGTAATAGAATTCCCCGAATTCGCTCTTAATGGTCAGTTTTTTAGTATCCGAAGCTTCTACCCTGCCTACGATCTGCGCATCAATGCCAAATGATTTCGAGATCTCGATAACCCGCTCTGCATGCTCTTGTGACAGGTAAATTTCCAGCCTGTGCCCCATATTGAACACTTTATACATTTCCTGCCACTCTGTTCCGCTTTCTTCCCGGATCATTCGGAACAATGGAGGAACCGGAAGGAGGTTATCCTTGATAATGTGAAGGTTATCAACAAAATGTAGAATTTTTGTCTGGGCGCCGCCGCTGCAATGCACCATGCCATGAATTTCCAAGCGCATTTCGTCTAATAATGCTTTGGCAACGGGCGCGTATGTCCTTGTGGGTGAAAGCACAAGCTGGCCCACATTCAATGGTGTTCCCTCAACCGGATCGGTTAATTTTTTTGTTCCGCTGTAAATCAGGTCGGTATTTACTTCCGGGTCGAAGCTTTCCGGATATTTTTCTGCGAGATATTTACCTAAAACGTCATGGCGCGCCGAAGTAAGACCATTACTGCCCATTCCACCATTGTAAACGTCCTCATAAGTTGCTTGTCCGCAGGATGCCAGGCCGACGATCACATCACCAGCCACAATGTTCGCATTATCAACCACTTCCGACCGCTTCATTCTTGCGATCACCGTGCTGTTAACCGTAACGGTTCGCACCAGGTCGCCCACGTCCGCAGTTTCGCCGCCTGTGCTGTAAATCTCAACCCCATAGCTTCGCAACATTTCCAAAACCTCCTCTGCACCATTAATAACCTCAGCGATGACTTCTCCGGGAATGCGGTTTTTATTGCGGTCGATGGTCGACGAATAAAGCATTGGGCCTGTTGCTCCAACGCACAAAAGATCGTCCGTATTCATCACAATCGCATCCTGCGCAATGCCCTTCCAAACTGAAATATCGCCTGTTTCTTTCCAATACAGATAAGCAAGAGATGTTTTCGTACCGGCGCCATCGGCATGCATAATGGTGCAATATTCGGGATCACCAGCCAATGTATCCGGAACGATTTTGCAAAAAGCTTTCGGAAAAAGCCCCTTATCTATCTTTTCAATGGCCTTATGTACATCTTCTTTGGAAGCCGAGACACCGCGTTGCAGATAACGGTCGGTAGTTTTCATTTGAATCTATTTTATTTATTTCTCACAAAAATAGGAAAAAACCCCTCCCGAATGATTTTCCGTTCTATTTCCAAACGATTTCGAAATCTCAAACGATTTCCGTTCACTTAAGTGAACGGCTAACGGCTATTGGGGCGATTGGGGCTATTGGATGATCCGGGATTGGTTGGTTCCCATCCGTATTTCTTCATGAATCGGTCATTTTCTTGCTTGAATGATTTGGTTCGATGATGCGATTCTTGTTTTCTGATATAATTTCTTACAATTTCAACATGCCTTTCGCTTACGCTAACCGCCCAATAATCGTCCTGCCACGTAAATTTTCTGGTGGTCAATTTGTTTTTATTAATCCAAAAAGACGATTCACCTTTAATCAATTGCGCCACTTTGCTGATGGTTTGCTCCCTTTCAAGCGCAACTAAGCAATGAGCATGATCCGTCCACCCATTCACGGAATCAAGGAAAATCCCCTTTTCTCTGGCATTTTCGTACATATGCTCGAAAACTTTCCATCTGATTGAATCATTTAAAACCGGGCGTCTATACTTGGTTGCAAAAACCATATGAACCCAAACTCTCGTCCAACTCATATCAATATTGGTTAATATAAATACCCATTAGACGGAACATCGACATTTCAGTCACACTAAAAAATTTTACCCGATATTTCAAATGCCAGTTTCTCCTCAATTGATCTTAAATTTGTCATGTAATCCGATCTTTTCTCAATTCAAATACATTCTTACATTTTGAAACTCTGGCAAAAAGAAAATACTGTTACTTCTGAAAAAATAGAAAAATTTACTGTTGGGCGGGACCGGGAAATGGACCTGAATCTGGCAGAATATGATGTATTAGGCAACCTGGCGCATGCTAAAATGCTTGAAACAATTGGGTTACTGACTTCTGATGACTTAATAGCACTGGAACAAGAGCTCAAATTGATCCATTCGCAGATCCGGCAGGGCGAGTTTGTGATTGAAGAAGGCGTGGAAGATGTGCATTCCCAAGTAGAACTCCAACTAACCCGCAAACTGGGGGATACAGGCAAGAAAATCCATAGCGGACGGTCGCGGAATGATCAGGTGCTGGTGGACATGAAGTTGTACACGCGTGCACGTTTGTTTGAAGTGGTGCAGGCTACGGAAAAGCTTTTTAATGTGCTGGTTACCCGTTCCGAGGAGCATAAAAATGACCTTTTACCCGGCTATACCCATTTGCAGATCGCTATGCCGTCGTCCTTTGGCCTTTGGTTTGGTGCTTATGCGGAAGGGTTGATCGATGATGTCATCCAGTTAAATGCTGCTTATCGCCTCGCTAACCGCAATCCCTTGGGCTCCGGAGCCGGTTACGGCTCTTCTTTTCCTCTAAACAGAACATTAACGACTGAACTTCTAGGCTTCGAGGGCATGCACCACAATGTTGTGTATGCGCAAATGAGCCGCGGGCGCACGGAACAGGCTGCATTAACGGCTATCGCTTCACTGGCTGCAACCGTTTCCAGGTTAGCGATGGATGTGTGCCTTTATAACAGCCAGAATTTCAGCTTTATCGTTTTGCCCGACGACCTTACAACCGGCAGCAGCATTATGCCGCATAAAAAGAATCCGGACGTGGCGGAATTGCTTCGGGCTAAGACCAACCGGATGAAGGCTTTGCCGATGGAAGTGACAATAGTTCTGAGCAATCTTCCGTCTGGTTATCACAGGGATATGCAGTTGTTGAAAGAAATTTTAATGCCTGCTTTTGATGAAATCCTGGATTGCCTGGACATTGCCGCATTTATGCTGGAACATATGAAAGTGAAGCAAAATCTGCTGGATGATGTCAAATATGACCTTCTTTTCAGTGTGGAACGGGTGAATGAGCTGGTGATCAATGGGGTGCCTTTCCGGGATGCTTACCGCCAGGTTGGAGCGGAAATCGGCGATGGAAGTTACGCTGCGCCACGCGAGTTGAAGCACACGCACGAAGGAAGCATCGGCAACTTGCAAACGGCTGAAATTCAGGAACGTATGAAGCAGGAAATTGCAGCTTTCGGCTATGATAAGGTGACAAGAGCATTGGAAAAATTACTGCAGAACGGATAATCGGACAAAGGAATGTGGCGAAAGATGAATGTGTTGTTCCTGGCTTGCATGCTAATCTCTTTTGGCAAAACCGAAAGCCGATCCATCCGTGAAATTTTACCAGCGGGACCATTGAAAGTGATCCTTTTCCTGGATCCCGAATGTCCGGTTACGAATGCTTATATGAAGGAGATCAAAAGCATTTATGCCGATTACAGTGCCAAAGGTGTGGCGTTCGAAGCGTACTTTCCCATGGAAACTGTTACTGAAAAGGATATTAAAGTTTTTTTGAAAAAATACAATGCAACTTTCCCCGGCTTTACCGATCCCGGATTGCGTAAAGCAACACGTTACAAAGCGACCGTGATGCCGGAAGTGGTTCTGCTCAATGCAAATGGGCTTGTCATTTATCAGGGCGCGATTGATAACTGGTTTTATGCATTGGGAAAAAGCAGGCCGAAAGCGACCGAGCTTTATCTGAGAAATGCGCTGGAAGCAACATTAAATGACAATCCGGTTATGCAAAGCAAAACGCAAGCCATTGGTTGCCTGATCAATATGAAGCTCGATTAACGAAACGGGTAACCTATCAGACCATAAAAAAAGAGGCAGGCCAAGCGGCCCGCCTCTTTTCATTATAACTAAATCTAAAAATATAAAATCAAGGTCTATCCCACCAAACACGGCCTGCTGCGCTGGTCAGGTCACCGAAACCAGGCATCGCTGCCATGGCGTCGTAGGCTGCTTTTTTGTTTGCGTAGTTCGGATCTGATTGCGAAGGCAATGTGATCGGCGCCCGGCGCGGAACTACCAGCGGAACATTCAGATAGGTCAGTTTTGGCAGAGGCACGATGGAAGTTTCGTTAGGGAATCCCGTACGTTTGTAAAGTGCCCAACCTTCCTGTGGCTGTTTCATGAAGTTCAGATAGCTCTGGCTCGCGATCTGGTCCATTGCTTTTGCTGTTTCGAAAGCGATGCCCGGCTTTGCAAGATATGCAGTGATCTCATCTGACGTTGTTGGCGTGTAGTCCGTCAATTTTGAATTAACACCTACCTGATTATACCATTCCAAAGAGCTTTTCACACCTGCTTCGTACCACGTTTTTGCTGCCGCTGCGCCTGTTGTTTTCAATGCAATTTCAGCACGCATAAAGCAATATTCAGCATATGTGATCACAGGAAGATAGGACTGTCCAGTTCCTGCATTTCCGGCTGCATCTGCTTTTCCAGTGCTGAACAAGCGAGGCTGGATCAACGACAATGTATCTATATTCTCTTTATTGGAAGTAATCACTTTTTGCGTGTAATAACGCTGAATGATAGCCGTTTGTCTTGCCTCGTCCGGGCTTGTGAAGCTTCCCACATAACGTCTTCCCGCTGTTGTACCGGCTGGAAGTTTTTTCTCTGCAATGAGCAGGTTAATGTTAGCCTGCGAATATTCGTTTGGCGTAAAGAATGCGTCGATACGGGGATCGCTTTTTTCCCACATGAAATCCACCATTGGTTTCGGCGCTCTCAACTCATCCGTATTCCAGTTACCGCCGCCGGCGTCGCCTGTGAATGTTGCGTTTCCGATGAAAATCCATGCATCCGAATTATCCGCCATCAAATCGCTTGCAGGCTGTGCCAAAACTTCCGTAATGATCGCATTTCCAGCCGCCGCGTCTGCTTTCTGAACGCGCATAGCCATTCTCAAACGAAGTGCATTCGCCGCTTTGATCCATTTCAGCGGATCACCTTTGTAATATTGATCGTAAGCTCCCAGAGAATATTGAGGAACTGCGGGAGAAACTTTTAATGCAGCAACGGCAGCTTTGATCTCTCCGTCCAGACGTGCGAACAATTCTGGCTGGGTATCGTATTTAGGCTGAAGTGTTCCGCCATAACGTCCCTGAAATGCTTCCGAATAAGGAATGCTTCCATAGATATCCGATACATAAAATGCATAGTAAGCTCTCAGGATGCGGGCTATCTGGATCATCTGATCATAGCGTGGCTGCTCTTCCGGTTCCAGTTTCGCAACAAGTTGTTCCAGGTCGTACAATCTGTCCCCAACACCATTGTAAAGCCTTCCGTAACGGTTGGCGAAGTTGTCGAAGTTCAACGTGAACGATCCCTGGTTACCATTCAGCAACGTGTTGTACTGCATCCAGGGCATAATACGACGGTATAAGTCATAAAATGCTTCGAAATCCTGTCCGTGAATACCAGTCGTTGCATTCAGAAACTGGTTCTGAGGCGGAATTTCAGTAAGGGCATCCGGGTTTTTGTTAATGTCCACAAATGCATCCTTTTCGCAGGAGGAAAGAAATCCAACGGCGGCTAACAAGAATATCTTACTACTTCTAAATTTCATAACAAATTTTATTTTGAATGGGCTGTAACAACTCAGGATCACAATCCTACACTCACAGAAACACCTAGGTTACGTGAGAACGGAAGACCACCATATTCCATAAATTCACCCGCTTTGTTGCTGTACAAACCTTCCGGGTTGATACCGTCTTTCGCTGTGCGATACAAATAGCCTAGGTTACGTCCAACCAAACTCACACGCAGGGACTGAATCTTTGCTTTTCCAAGCAGGGAAGCAGGAACATTATATCCTACCGAAACTTCACGAAGTGAAACCCATGAGTTTTCGAATGTAGAATATTCGCGGATACCCGATGACCATTGCGTAAGGTTCATATAATAAGCGTAAGCTGGGATTGGCTTCACATAACCCGCCGTAACGGCATCTGCATATGACATTCCTCCCAAATCTTTCGGAGCGCCGTCCACCACAACCTGGAATCCATTGGCCAGAACGCCCTCAGGAATGATACCATCTGTTCTTACAGTGCCTTGCGCATCTGTAAATGTTACGCCGCCCAATTCCGGATTACGACCTGGAAGTGTGAATGCAAATGATCCCAATGAAGAACCGTACTGGTGCGTTGCAGATGACATCAAACCGCCGATCTTCGCATCAGCCTGAACCGTGGCAGTGAAGTTTTTGTAACGAATGCTGTTCACGTTGCTGGCCAGGAATTTCTCCATCACAGACCCTAATTCTTTATCCGCTTTCGATCCGTATGAACCATTGCGCACGTAACCGATTCCACCTTCACCAGAAATGGCACCGATTACTTTTTGACCATTAGCTGGGTTGTTTGCATCAGCAGATTCGTAGATCGCGAAACCGTAAGGGGTAATGATCGTTCCGTAATCTTTTCCAACTCTCGCTACCGACTTAATGTCAGCACCAAAACCCAGGTTCAACTCGTAAGTATCTGTTCCCTGAACCAGTTCCAAAACTTTGTTGCGGTTACGGGAGAAGTTAATGCTTGTATTCCATTCGAAATCAGCCTTTTTAATCGGCGTAGCCGTAAGCAAAATCTCAACCCCTTTGTTCTGGATCCTACCAGCATTTACAATTCTGCTGCTTACACCCGATTCAGTGGTTGTGTTTAAGCTAAGGATCTCGTTCTTCGTGATTTTGTTGTAATAGGTCGCGTCAATTCCCAAACGGTTGTTGAAGAAACGAACGTCAGCACCAAATTCAACTTCTCTTGCCAGACGGTTTTTCAAACCATAGTTAGGAAGCGTGTTAGGATCTCTGAAACCCGACAAGTTTACCTGGCTTCCGTCTGCCTGTGTATAAGCAGGTTTTGGCTCATAAACACCTGTTTGGTTGGTTGACCATGCTTCTGTATCACCACCTGTGTAACCCAAGCTGGCTCTTACTTTACCAAATGACAACCATGATGGGAGGTCCTTCAATGATTCAGTTGCGATCCAGGAAAGTCCTACTGAGGGATAAGAGTAAATATAGTCACCGCTTCCGTTTGCATAGGTCAATGTTGAAGACCAGTCTGTACGATAGCTGGCGCTCAATGTTAACGCGTCTTTGAACGTCAGGTCACCATAAGCATAAAGCGCGTCGATCCTTTTCGAAGGCGTAAGCGCAATGCTTTCTGTTTTCAGAATATTGATACTGTTTGACAAAGAGTAAACATCAGGAACGCGAAGACCGCCATCTGTTCTCATATCAAACTTACGACCACCGATCAGACGGTTTGTTTCTCCACCCGCCGAAAGGCTGAAATTGAAGTTGTCACCAATCTGGCGCGTTGCTGTAACCAATCCCTGGAAACGTGTCTGGGTTTTGTTTTCAGAATACTCACGATATTCCCCGCCGGAGAAGTTCACATTGTCTCCCCTGTTTTGGTTGTTACCCGTGTACAATTCGTTCTGAACGTTACCACGAACCAGGAAGCTCAACCAGTCTGTAATGTTACCAGTCAAATCAACATTTCCCCTGAACACTTTTTCGTTACGGAATTGTCTGTATTCAAATGTCTGGAACATGAACTCCGTAATATTGTAAGGGTCAGCCGAAGCACCTCTGCGGCGGCCACCAGCAACTGGATCAAGGTAATTTTTCGACCAGTAATCAATGTCCATGTTACGCGGACGGTTGTATACAAAACGGAAAACCGGGTTATAGTTACCGCCCTGACGGATCGGGTTCACCATGTCGTTATCTGTATAATCCGCACTTACGTCCAGATTAAGCACTTTCCCGATTTTCTGGGTTCCGCGGATGTTGAAGTTGTTTCTTTTCAATTCCGTTCCGGCAGCCATGATAGACGTATTTTTCAAAGTCGAGAACGATGCACGGAATGTGCTGCGTTCGTTACCGCCTTCAATTGCCAGGTTATGGTTGATGTATTTTCCAGTCTGGAAGAAACTCAAAGGATCATTGGCTTTCCATTCTACCATACGGCCATCCAGGTCGCGCACTTGCTGGCCTTCAAATTTAGGACCATAAGAGAACGGGAAGTTTGCACGGTCCACCTCAGGAACACCGTCAGCGCCGGGTGCAAATGTTGAGCTCAAACCTGCACCATATTCATTTTGCAGGTCAAGGAAACGATATGCATTCTCAAAAGTTGAAGTGTGATTATAAGTAACACCCAACCCTTTATCCTGACGGCCTTTTTTGGTTTGTACAACCACAACACCATTTAAAGCCTCAGAACCGTAAAGCGAACTTGCAGCAGAACCTTTTAACACGGTCATAGACTCGATGTTGTCCGGGTTGATGTTTTTCATAATGTTACCAAAATCCTGCGCAGCTCCCCATGAATCGGCTCCTGATGTTCCCGGGCGGATAAGCACACCGTCCACAACGAAAAGAGGCTGAGTATTAGGGCTTAAAGATGCGTTACCGCGGATACGGATACGCGAAGAGGACATTGGACCACCCGTTCCCTGGTTGATCATCACCCCTGCCACTTTACCCTGAAGCGCGTTCACCATGTTGGCGTTGGCTGTTCTGGTAATGTCATTTCCCTGCACAGATTGTACAGAGTAAGCAAGCTTTCTCGCTTCCGTAGACATACCAAAACCGGTAACAACTACTTCATTCAGTGTTTTGTTGTCTTCTTCCAGACTCACTGAAAGCTGGCTTGCATTGCCCACTGTCACTTCTTTGCTGATGTAGCCAATTGAAGAGAAAACAATGACGGAAGTAGCGGAAGGCGCGTTCACGCTAAATTGTCCATTGGCATCCGTAGCACCGCCAATATTGGTTCCTTTCACAAGGTAGGAAACGCCAGGCAAAGGGTTTTGATCCTTGTCCAGCACCGTTCCATTAACGGTTTTTCTGTCCTGGGCCATGCTCCATGTGCTCCCGACAAGCAGGAGAAGCAAGGTTACCAGACGTGTTAAAGTCGTAAACTTTTGTCTCATGGTAAACTTTAGTGGTTAAATAAAGGTGGCTTGATTCCCATACCTATGACCTGCCCTAAAAAGATTTTCAAAGTGAATAGCCTAATTGTTAACAGCATAAGTATTGATGGATCAAAATAAATATAAATATTAACAAAAACATAACATTTATTAAAAAAAATTAATAATAAGCATACAAACTAAGTAGACTGTTTGGCCAATTCGTTATTCGACCTTTATTTTAGACAGTAAATGCCGGCCAACCAACTCGCCCTGCTGCTGTCCATTGACGATGGAAGACCTGTAATGTATCCCTCCATAAAACCTGCTGATGCCCGCTTCTTCGGCAGCGGCATGAAATGACTTAAAAGCACGCACAGGCAATCCATAGTCCGTTTCTGTATGGTCCTCGAAAGGAAAAACGTCTCCCAGAATTGAGGTTAATACGACTGCCGCTGCTGCGGAAATTACGCTATGACCGCTGGTATACTCCGGAAAAGGCGGTGTTTGCAGCATAGGACGCCATTTTTCATCTATATAAGCATTAATAACAGTTTCGGGCCGGATAAACTGGCTTCTGTATTTTTCATCCCAGCAACTGATGAATGCATCGAATAAGGCCATGGAAGTCAGCATGTAAGCGGCTGTCGTCTCGTGCCAGTTTTTGGCTTTGCTTTCCATCGCTTGTCCCGCAATGGATATCCAGTGACCGCCGGGAGACAATTTTTTTGTGGCAAAATTAAGATGGCCTTGTGTGTTGAGATAAAATGGATTACAGTCCCAAAAGCTTGCAATCAGGACCTGTTCTTTGCCTAGTTTTTGGGTAACATTGTAAACCTCCCGAACCTCTTTCATAAAAATACTCGCCGTATCCGTGCTGAATGCCGGTGGCGGCACAGGTTTGAACTGACCGGCAGAATCCAGGCTAACTGGCCTAATCTGAGACCAGTAAGGCTCCACGGCATCAATGAAGCCGGGCGGTGTTGGCGTCCATTTGCCCTTTTGCTTGCTGTAAGCATACCGACGCTTTGCCCGCGTTTTCGCATAATTATCTCGCGCAGACCAGGTTAATATGCTGTCCGCCACCGCCTGCCCCAATCTCATGGAATTATTATAGACCAATGTATCCTTCTCACGGAAGTCGCTCAGGATCACACGGATGCTGTCAGCTAGTAAATGCTCCGAGAACACCAGGCTGCCTCCTGTTTTGAAGAATGCATAGACCGCTGCGAGTTCATAGTTGATCTTTTTGTCACTTTTCAAACCTTGCAGATTGGGAAAATCCGGGATTTGGCCGTGCATGGTGCGGGAGCTTTTATCCTGCATCACCAGCGTTTCATAAGCAGCGACATTGGCATATAAATAGATCCTGCTGGCAACGGGAGGCGAAAATATATCATACACAATCACCCTTGTAAGGTTTTTTTCAGCCCGATGCAAAAGCCTGGGCGACGGGCCTGTTGTGGCGGCAATGCTTGCCAAGCGCCCCGCCAGAAGCAATGTCAACAGCACATAACATGTAAACTTTCCCCTCATTTCTTACCCGTTTGTTCAAATATCACTGGCTCGCCATTATTAACGGACAACACTATACGCTTACCATCCACCGCAACGCCGCTACGGACTTCCCCACCCGCCCAGAAACCGGATTTTGCGGGATTTATTGTTTCGTATTGAAATGGTGCAACTTGCCGCAATGTTACGCCCACCGATGCATCGCAAGGGCCTAGCTGAACACGATATGGCGAAAAGTTACCTGCTAAAAGTAAATCGGTTTTGTTGTCGCTGTCGATATCCATCGGAATGATGGCGCTCACCCGGGAAATTTGCGCTTCCTGGGGAAGTTCGTGTTTTTTGAATTCGAAGTTGCCTTTGTTTTCGAGGATAATGCTGTTTAATTGTTTGCAATAGACCTTGCTACTTTTTTCAATGGCCTCATTGCCAAATACATCTGCCACAGCTGCGTCTGCATAGAGCGCATAGCTCGTATATTTTCGTTTCAAGGCAGGCATTTGATCCAGCATTTCATCACGGGAAAACATTGGGTAACTTTTGTCACCAATAAAATAAGTACAAACAGGATCTACGACGCCGTTTTTGTCAAAATCATCATAATAAATCGTCACAGGCTTCTCCGCAGATGCTTTGTATTGATTGTTCAGGCCGCCGTTTCCCAGAACGAAATCCAAGTCGCCGTCATTGTCAAGATCTATGGGCATAATTGCAGCCCACATGCCGTCGCTGTCTTTCAGTTCTAACGAAGGTTTTTCATTGAATGCATTTCCTGTGTTTTGATAAACTTTAACAGGCATCCAATCGCCAGCCAGCAGCAGGTCGGGCTTTTTATCATTGTCAAAATCATTAAAAACGGCGCTTGTAACCATTCCCGGATTGAGCAAATCTTTTGACCAGTCAGCAGTAACATCCGTAAATTTCACATGGCTTCCCTCGCTGTCATTTCTTAAAATATAACTTCTCGCGGCCTTTGGAAAAGAGCCTGGAATGGCCCGTCCGCCTACGAAAAGGTCCATATCGCCATCCCCGTCAATGTCTGCATTAACGGCGCATTGCTTAGGATTTTTCATCGATGGCAATGCAAGGACTTCTTCGTGAAAAATGCCTTTCCCATCATTGATATACAAATGATCCCGATATTCAGGCGACTGGTCCTCGAACTCATTGCCGCCGCTGACGATATATAAATCCTGGTCGCCATCCCGGTCTGCATCAAAAAACAATGCATTCACTTCCTCGCAAGCCGCATTCTGCCGCCAGGGCTGGGCATTAGCGCCTTCAAACTTCCCATCTGGTTTTTGTAAATACAGGACGCCAAACTGATTGGAAGCGCCGCCAAAAAACAAATCCGCCAGACCGTCCCCATTCACATCCGCCTCCGCCAACGCCGGACCGAACTTGGATAGCTGATAAGGCAAAAGCACTTCCACCTTAAAGTCAACGAATTCATTTTCATTGTGAACAAAGTCAATTCCAATACTCTGAGCCGCAACTTTTTGCAATGTTGCTTTTGAAATAGATGCTTCCTGATTTTTTGTGGCTTCACTTGCGTCCGATTCTTTCAAAGTCAGGACTTTTGCGGCCGGATTCATTAACATTGTCACTTTCCCGGAAGGCCAAATCACTTTCAGCGAATCAATCCTTTCTGTTTTCCCCAAACCAAAATGCAGGTCGGCTGTTACAGTCGCCTGGTAACCCCGCACCGGATAAAGCTCTGCGTATTGCGTGATGCCATTGGCATAAACCCAAACTTTGCTCCCCAAAGCCTGTGTATTTTGCCCCGCGCCGGAAAGCCTGATTGTCAGTCCTTTTTGGTCACTGTTATTTTGATAAATCGAAACAGGCTCATTCACATTGGATATCACAATGTCCAGATCGCCGTCGCCGTCAAAATCTGCATAAGCTGCTGCATTGGAAACCGCGTTTTCATTAAAGCCCCAATTTTTGGAAACATCTTCAAACGCAAATTGCTTCGAGCTGTCAGCTGTGTTGCGGAATAAATAATTTCGCAGCTTATTGGAAGGCATTTTCCGGACCAGACTGTATGTCTTGAAATTCAGGTTCCCCTTCCCTACTTCCTTCATTTGCTCGTCCGCGACCGTGTATTTCAGGAAATCCATATTGGTAAAATCGCGCAGATAGCCATTGGTAATGAGCAGATCTTTCCAACCATCATTGTCCAGATCGGCCATTAATCCTGCCCAGCTCCAATCCGTGTTGGAAACACCCGCCATTTGTCCGATTTCGCTGAATTTAACATTGCCGTCAGCATCCGTGCCGCGGTTCAGATGCAGCATATTACGCATATTCTGATGATAGTAACCGCTGTCGAGCAGCAAATGATATTGGTCGTACACGTCGGGGCCTTTGAGCAATTTCTGTCTGTGATTGTC
The DNA here is from genome assembly GCF_021502655.1 of Dyadobacter sp. CY347. Lineage (GTDB taxonomy): Bacteria > Bacteroidota > Bacteroidia > Cytophagales > Spirosomataceae > Dyadobacter. The sequence continues at coordinate 256,988 of NZ_JAKFFT010000007.1, read as the reverse complement.
CTCCGGGAGCATGTCCAATGTGAGCACGTCTGGTTTACCGTCATTATTAAAATCACTCACGTCCGCGCCCATGGAAAATTTGGAAACGTGTGTAAATGACTTTTTCAGCGATTCTGTAAATGTCCCGTTTTTGTTGTTGACATAATAACAATCCACTTCCGTGTAATCGCTCGTCGTGTAAAGATCCGGCCAGCCGTCCTGGTTCATGTCGGCCACAATCACGCTCAGACCAAAATTCAATGCATTGTTGATAATGCCTGCTGCTTTGGTAACATCTTTGAATTTCAGTTTGCCCTGCTCGCTAATGTTCTCAAAAAGCCTGTTTCCATAATAGGGATTGGGCGTTGCACGCATTGCGCGGGTGTTCAGGAACGGGTTAACCGTATGATTGGAGTGGTTCAAAAGGAACATATCCAGGTCGCCATCCTTATCATAATCAAAAAAAGCAGCCTGCGTAGATTGCGAACCAATGGCATTCAAACCAGACTCAACCGCCATTTCCTTAAAAACCGGAACGCCGTTTTTGATCCCCTGATTAATAAAAAGCTCATTATTACGGTCGGAAAGCTTCCTGAAAAATCCGGAATGGCAGACGTAAATGTCCAGCAGCCCATCACCATTCACATCCGCGACGCTCACGCCCGTTGACCAGGTTCCGTTGCCTTCTATTTTTGCTTTTTTACTAATGTCCTCAAAGCCGATTTTCCCGTTTGCCGACTTATTGATATATAACTTATTAGCAACCGTATTTCCTGAGATAAAAAGATCCGGCGCACCATCATTATTGAAATCGCCGATTCCGATGCCGTTGCCATTGTAGAGATATTCGTAACGGAAAATGTGCAGCGAATCATTCTCCTCGATCTTGTTGATAAAATTTACTTTTGTGTCTTTGGGTGACAAAAGTGTGAAGAGGCTTTGCGTCTGGCCCGGCGTAGCGATGCCGAGAAGGGAAATCAGAAAAATGAGAAAAACGTATAGTTTACCCACGTATCAATGTTTACCCGTTGAAATTCAATTCCATTTAAAGACCAGATTTTCATCTCCGGCCTCACGCTCTACATACATTAAAATCAAAGTCATCATTTCCTGGTCACTCCGCATATTCCCTGTTGACATCACCAGTTCCGGTGGGCTGTGCGGGTTGGCGGGATTGGCAGCCGTGTTGTCATAAGTGCCTTCTACATGCACCACAGCGCCTTTTGGTAATAATAATGGCTTTTTGTATTTATAAATTTCCTGCCAGCGAAAGTCCCACGCAGGAACATGCACCAGCTTCACCGTATCTCCCGCTGCCGTAGTCGCATAGGCTTTAAATTCCTTGCCCAGGTAATGCATATGCGGCCAGGCATACAGCAACGAAACGTCGGGCTGATTATTGGCGATCCGCAAACGGAAGCTTTTGACCTCATCCGCAAAAATCATGAACGGCGGGCTAATGTCCTTCTCCCCGATCCCGCCGGAGCCCAGGCTGATCACTTTCACTTTCCGCTTGATGGGTGTTTTTTTGAAGAAAATATTCACGCCGTCAATGCTTTCCGCATCCAGGGAAGAGGGTCCGAAATGCACGGTTACGAGCACGACGCCACGTTTTGGCATCACCCAACCCATGTCTTCCGGGTAAGTTTCGACGGTGGTTCCGGGAATCCAGCCGCCATAGTAAGTCATTTCTTTTTTGTATTTGACCCACTCATAATATTTGTCACCGGAAGGCCCGCTAAGGTCTACAAAATCCACTGTGTTAGTAAGATCAATAGCAGGATCGCTAACCGGGTGGATCGCGAAATTGGCATGGTGAATAAGTTTTTTATTATTAGAAGTAAATTCAATGGCCTCAACATTAGCCTCTTGCGCCATTTCGAAAGGAATCTTGAACATTACAAAACGCTCTGCCGCATCGCCCTTCACCATAAACGGCTCCTGCATTTTCAAAGAAAGATCTGGCTTGCGCTTATAAGCTGTCCCCGCATTGACCCGCGCCTGCAAATCCTGCTCCGCTTTCAGATTCTGCTTTCCTTTGGGCGCGCCGCCATCGATCCAGCTTACAATGGTTTTAATGTCCTTGTCGCTCAGCGAGCGGTCATTGGCAAAGGAATTATAATGGTTATCCGCTTTCCAGGGCGGCATATAGCGCGAACTTACGACCTCCTTTATGAACTTGGATCGCTTCGTTACGTCTTCAAAAGTAATGAGGGAAAATGGCGCCGCTTCGCCAGCCCGGTGGCACGGCACGCAATTGGCATGAATGATGGGCTGGACATCCTTATAAAACTCCGGAACCTGGCCTGCACAAAAATCACACAACAACAAAAGCACAAACAAAAGGCCTTTTCGGAACGGCATGGTACTGAGTGGGTTTACGCCACGCAATTTAATAATAGAAAATTGATTTTAAAATAATTTAAGAAAGGGTTGGTGAACTTATATCTTGTCTAAATCACTAATAGGCAATACGAGAACTTCACTTCTTTTTTGGAATTCTTTTCCTCCATAAATTAAGTTGAGGTTCGCGTTATCAGCTATTTTTTTGAAATGGTTTAACCCATTGAAGAAGTCGCTTTGAATGGTTTTGCCAGATTTGATTTCAACAGCTTTCAACGCTATCCCGTCCTGAATCAATAAGTCGATTTCATTTTGGCTATAATCACGCCAAAAATAAAAATGCGGCTGTTTTCCTTGATTTAATACATTCTTCTGGAGCTCATTGATTACCAGGTTTTCATATAAAGCGCCCTTCGCGAAATGTAAGTTCAATTGCTCTAAACTGCTTATTCCAAGCAAATGTGCAGCCAGCCCGACATCATAAAAATAAACCTTAGGCGTGCTCACAATACGCTTGCTGAAATTTTGGTAATAAGGTTGAAGACGAAATGCGATAAAGGACGTTTCGAGGACTGACAGCCATGCATTGACTGTTTTATTATCAAGCCCCAGTTCAACGCCTAAGCTTTGCTGATTGAATAATTGCCCGATTCTGCCAGCCAAAAGCTGGATAAAGCGCTGAAAAAGCCCAAGGTCGAGTATATTTTTAACCTGCCTCACGTCACGTTCGATATAAGTCCTCAGATAATTATCATAGAATGTCGGGGCATCGCTTTCATCAACGAGCTTGCGCGGATAAGAGCCAGACAAGATATATTCTTCCCAGCTTTCGGGCTGATAGGCTGTATTTTTCAACTCACTCAGGGAAAATGGAAGCAGATAAAAGATGGCAACCCTGCCCGCCAGAGATTGCGTAATCTGTTCCAGCATCAGAAAATTCTGCGAGCCGGTGAGAATGTACTCACCCTTTCGCTTGCGTTCATCTGTATAAACCTGAAGATAAGAAAATAGCTCAGGGACATATTGAGCTTCGTCAATAATGACGCCATTTTGATAAGTTTCCAAAAATCCTACGGGATCATCCTTAGCAAATGCCCGGGCGCTCAGGTTTTCCAGATTTACATATTGATAATCTGGTCTGACCATTTTCGCGAGCGTCGTTTTGCCAGATTGCCTGGGTCCGGTAATACTGATAACGGGATACTTATCCAGCATCTCGCTAAGTTTTGTAATGAGCTCTCTTTGAATCATTTGTAAATTTAGGAATTCAATTCCTAAATTTACAAATGATTATTTTAGGATTTGATATTTGTGAGAATTATATCGTAATCACTGTCCCTGCCGCCGACCTCGCAGCTTCCAGCAAATCATCCGCATGGCAAATGGTAACCTGCTTAACGCCTTCATTTAAGGCTTCGAATGCACTTTCCAGTTTTGGGATCATGCCTTTGTTGATGATGCCGGATGATTTGTAGTCGGCATAGGAAGCTGGGTTGAGGTTGGAAATGACGGCATTGTCATCGTCCGGATCGGATAGGACGCCTTTTTTCTCGAAACAGTAAATCAGGTTTACTTCGAATAGTTCTGCCATGGCGACGGCCGTTGCGGAGGCTATGGTGTCGGCATTGGTGTTGAGGAGTAATCCTTCTGAGCTGTACGTCAGCGGGGCGATGACGGGAATGAGGTTGCTGGCCAGTAATGCATTCACTTGCATTGCATTTACTTCTTCAATATCTCCCACAAAGCCATAATCAATGGTTTTCACAGGTCTTTTGACCGAACGTATGATGCCGCCGTCAGCGCCGGTAAGCCCGATGGCGTTGCAGCTCAATGCTTGCAGCTGTGCAACAAGATTTTTATTGACCAATCCACCGTAAACCATTGTTACAACGTCCAGCATGGCTTTATCCGTGATCCTGCGGCCCTCTACCATCTGCGTTTCGATCTGCAATTTGGCGGCCATCTGCGTCGCTACTTTTCCGCCGCCGTGGACGAGGATTTTAGGAGCATCGAGTTTAGCAAAGTCTTTCAGGAAACGTGTGCAGGCTTCGGGGTTGTCGATTACATTACCGCCGATTTTAACGACATAAAGGGCTTGGGACATTGTAGTGGGATTTTATGCTGTGTTTGAGCCGCAAAGTTAGCAGAAACGGACAGCGTTGGAAGTGGAATTTTAATTGATGAATTTTTTTGGCAAAATTACGTTGACTAAGCAAAGCAGAATTAAAACATTATGAAACGCCGCCTTCTCATTTCCCTTGTTCTTTGCCTATTTTTTACGCAATCCGTATTTTCCCAGCTTCAAAAAGCAAAAGCACACTGGACCTATTCATTTTCAAAGCCGGAAGTAAAAAAAGGCGAGACTGTCGATCTGATTTTCACGGCCATTGTGAACAAGGACTGGTACATTTATTCCAGCGATTTCGACCCGGACCTGGGGCCTATGCTAACGACTTTTAATTTTGAAAAAAACAATACATTCGAAGTTGTAGGTAAGCTGAAACCGCAAAATCCAAAAGAGAAATTTGAAGAAGTCTGGGGCGGAAAGGTTCGTTATTTTGAAGGGAAAGGCGTTTTTAAGCAAACTATAAAAGTACTTGCGGATCATCCGGTCATCAAAGGAGCTTCCGAATACCAGACTTGCAGCCATGTAACGGGACTCTGCATTCCCGGCAATGATGATTTTGAGTTCAAGGGACTGAAAGTTGTGGCAGGCGCAGCAACAAATGACCCTCAACCGACCGTCGGAGCTGCTACACCGGAAGCAGGAACGGCAGTTTCAACAAGCGAGGCCGCGGCGTCCAATGCAAATGTTGATTCTGCAACACAAACAGGCACCAGTTCCGTTACAAGCACTGCCGTAGCGCCGCAGGCCAATACAGCTGTGGAGCAAGCATTAACAGCGGAAGACCCTGAAACGGACACTTCGCTCTGGGGTTTTGCCTTGGCGGCATTCTTATCCGGGCTGGTTGCATTGCTCACGCCCTGCGTTTTCCCGATTATCCCGATGACCGTGAGTTACTTCACCAATCAGGAAAAAGGAAAATTAAAAGCACTGATCTACGGCATTTCCATCGTGCTGATCTATACATTAATAGGAACTGTGGTTTCACGGTTAAATGGCCCGGCATTCGCCAATTTCCTAAGCACGCACTGGATTCCTAACCTGCTGTTTTTTGCCATTTTCTTTGTTTTTGGATTATCATTTTTGGGACTTTTTGAAATTGTCCTGCCTAGTGGTTTTGTCAATAAAATGGATCAAAAGGCCGATCAGGGCGGTTATGCGGGTGTTTTCTTTATGGCATTTACATTGGTTTTGGTCTCCTTTTCCTGCACCGGACCGATTGTAGGAAGCTTGCTTGTCGCTTCTGCGGGAGGCGAAGTTGTGAAGCCGATCATTGGTATGGCGTCATTTTCGGCGGCGTTTGCGATCCCATTCACATTGTTTGCGCTTTTCCCGCAATGGTTAAAATCTTTACCCAAATCCGGTGGCTGGCTGAATACCGTAAAGGTCGTTTTGGGCTTCCTGGAACTGGCATTAGCATTGAAATTTCTCAGCATTGCCGATCAGGTTTATCACTGGCGACTGCTGGACAGGGAAATATATCTTGCATTCTGGATCGTGATTTTCGGCTTGTTAGGGTTTTATCTTTTGGGCAAAATCAGAACGCCGCATGATTCCCCGCTTGAAAAAGTGAGCGTGCCCCGGTTGCTTTTATCCATCATTACATTCACATTCGTCGTATACATGATCCCGGGCATGTGGGGCGCGCCTTTGAAAGCATTGGCGGGTTACCTGCCGCCGCAATCGACATTGGATTTTGATTTAAATAAAAGAACTGCCGGTGCCGCTTCAACCATTGCGCCCGGCGAAACGCGGAAATACGCCGATCTTTTCCATCTTCCCCACGAACTGGAAGGTTTCTTTGATTATAAAGACGCATTAGCCTATGCAAAAAAGGTTAACAAGCCCGTTTTCATCGACTTCACCGGTCACGGCTGCGTCAATTGCCGTGAAATGGAAGCGCGGGTTTGGGTTGATCCGGCGGTTCAGCAACGTCTTCGCAATGACTACGTGATCGTGGCGCTTTATGTAGACGATAAAACAGAACTCCCCGAATCGGCCTGGTACACTTCCACCTATGACAACAAGATCAAAAAAACCATCGGCGCCCAAAATGCTGATTTGCAGATTGTAAAATACAACAACAACGCCCAGCCACATTACTGTCTGGTGGATCACGAAGGAAATCTGCTGGTAAAGCCAAAGAATTACGATTTGAATCCTGCCAATTTCGCAGCATTTCTGGATAGCGGAAAGGCGGCGTTTCGGAAATAAGGAGCCCGGGGTTCAATCTCATTTCTTGTCTAAATTTAGTATAATCCTTTCCTGAAACCACATCCTTTTATGACGAAGTACTGGTCCTTTTTGCTACTTCTTTTCACTCCGTTCTTCCTTTTTGCCCAAACTTTACGGCCGCCTGCGGTTCCTCTGATTACTATTGACCCTTATACCAGCGTTTGGTCATTCGGCAATGAGCTAAATGGCTCCATCACAAAGCATTGGACGGGCAAGCCGCATCCGATGGACGGATTAATCCGAGTTGACGGGAAGACTTACCGCTTCATGGGCGCGCCTGCACCGGTTATGAAAACGATTTTGCCAACCGCCAAACAAGCCGCATATACAGCAAAGTTTACTACCGTAAAACCCGATCCAAACTGGTGGTATAAAGAGGGTTATAATGTTAGCACCTGGAAACAAGGCCCGGCACCGTTTGGCACCAAAGACCGGAATGATGCTATGCTGAAAGGCGGCACGGAGTTTCCGCAGGAAATTTGGTATCGCCGTGAATTCACATTAACCGCCGCTGATTTTGAAAAACCAACCCTGAACATTTTCCACGACGATGACGTGCAGGTTTTCATTAATGGTGTTCCTGCATTTGATTGTTCTCCTTGCTATACAGGCGATTACGAATTCAAACCCATTAGTGCATCAGCAAGAAAAGCACTGAAAAAAGGCAAAAATATTCTGGCCGCTTATTGTAAAAACGGCGCTGGCCCGGGCTATATCGACATTGGACTTGCAGATGAAATCGCGCTGAAAGGCGCTAATGTGGTCCAGCCGGCAAAACAGGTTGCTTTTGAAATGACGGCTACGCAAACGGTTTATACTTTCCAGGCCGGCCCAATCCAGTTGAAAGCCCGCTTTGTTGCTCCCCTTATTTTAAAGGACTTAAATTTAATTTCCCGACCTGTTAACTATGTTGTTTACGACGTAGAATCTACGGACAAACAGACGCACGACGTTGAGATATTGAATGCTGTTTCCGGACTTTGGGCAGTTAATGATGCCAGCCAGCAGGTCGTTGGAAAGCGGGAAGCACGGGACGATTTCTTTTTGCTGTCGCTTACCAATGCCGAACAGAAAGTACTGGGCCGCAAAGGGGATGATGTCCGCATTGACTGGGGCCGCGCTTTTTTGTCAGCTCCGCATAAGTTTGTCAAAAGCTCAGGATTTGGCCCTTCGAGTGAGCTGATTGAGATGTTTTCTAAAAGCGGCTCTGTAACTGCAAATCAGCGCGATGCCGCCAATGCAGACAGCAGGTCAATGGCCTATGTGCTTGCATTTGACAACAAGATCGGTCCGGAAAGCAAATCTCTTCATGCTATTTTAGGATATGACGATGTGTATTCCGTTCAATATTTTGGTCAAAACCTGCGGCCCTGGTGGAATAAAGATGGCAATAAAACCATCGAACGTGAGCTCGCCAATGCCGAAAAGGACTTTGACAAAGTGATGAAAGAATGTGAGGCAACTGACGAAATGATCTATCAGGATGCGCTTAAAGCGGGTGGAAAGCAATATGCAGAGCTTTGCGTTTTGGCTTACCGTCAGGCGATTTCGGCACATAAGTTGGTCGCTGATCCTTCGGGCATACCTTTGTTTTTATCCAAAGAAAATTTCAGCAATGGTTCTATCGGAACGGTTGATATCACTTATCCGTCGGCGCCATTATTCCTGCTCTACAATCCAGCATTGTTGAAAGGAATGATGGAACCGATTTTTTATTATTCTGAAAGCGGCAAATGGACCAAACCTTTCGCCGCGCATGACGTTGGCACTTACCCGCTCGCAAATGGCCAGACTTACGGCGAAGACATGCCCGTTGAAGAATCCGGCAACATGCTAACGCTGACTTACGCTATTTGCAAAGCCGAAAACAACATTGAGTTTGCCAAGAAACATTGGAAAGTGCTGAGTATCTGGGCCAATTACCTGAAAAAAGAAGGTTTCGATCCAGCCAACCAGCTTTGCACCGACGATTTCGCCGGCCACCTCGCCCGCAATGCGAACTTGTCGATCAAGGCCATTATGGGATTGGCTTCGTACGCAAAAATGGCTGAGCAGCTCGGCGACACCAAGGAAGCAGCCGAAGTAAATGCATTGGTAAAAGATTTCGCCAAAAAGTGGATGCAACTAGCCGACACCGGCGACCATTACGCCCTCACTTTCGACAATAAAGACTCATGGAGCCAGAAATACAACCTAGTTTGGGACCAACTCCTGAACCTCAACGTTTTCCCAAAAACCGTCGCAGAAAAAGAGATCAAATATTACCTAACCAAACAAAAACCCTTCGGCCTCCCACTAGACAGCCGCAAAACCTACACAAAATCCGACTGGATCATCTGGACCGCCACATTAGCCAGCAACCAACAGGATTTCGAAGCGCTGGTAAAGCCGGTTTACAAATATGCCATGGAAACTCCTGATCGTATTCCGCTTTCGGATTGGCATGAGACGGTGGATGGGAAGTCGGTTGGATTCCGTGCGCGGTCGGTTGTGGGTGGGTATTGGATGAAGGTTTTGGAGGAGCGGTGGAAGTGATTTGATTGCAAATAATAAAGGCGGCCCGGATGTTTCCGTGGCCGCCATCGTTGATTTTAATTTTACTTAAAAAGGCGAATCCAAAGGCTCCACCTCTTTTATTGACTTATGATCTACAAAAATGTGCGCGTATCCAAAAGTGCTTTCTGATTCTGTAAATGCTGTAAAGTTTAAAACTTGGTCTTTTTCGTTCGCTTCGAATGTTATGGTTTGTTTGTTCCAAGTTCCTTCCCAATTTTTCAAACTCATTGTCAAAGCACTCTTTTTTGTACCATTTGAATAGATCCAATCTACTACAACTGCTGACGCATACGCCGGCGTAAGATTATTTTGTTTCACTGCACACACAGAACTTGTTGTATAGTAGGTCAATTCATACATTTTACCTGGTGTCAGATTTTTGACGATAGTTTCAACTGAAGACCGCTTACCTGTTGAAGCTCCATCCTCTGTCCAAGTCTTCTTCGCCTTTGTGCTTATAGTCAGGAAAGAACTTGCATTTGGTACATCTTGAATGGGAGATATGGGATTCACCCATGGCCATGCCGGATTCCCAAACAAATGGGTAAAATTTGAGGAACCAGTCGGATACCCAATTAAATTACTCGAAGTCGAGCTGCCTCTTTGCCATCCATTTGGATAGACATTTGAACCGAGCGGTCCAAATGTTGCGTGGAAGATGGGAAGAATTTTAATATATCCTCCATCATCCCGCATACTCGCATCCGTCCTCTCACTCTTCAAAGGCTCCAGAGTTTGCACATCCTCCTTCGAGCAACTACTCATCATCATTAAGCATGCTAGTCCTAAACCAATCGGTAATTGTTTTACTAAATTCATTTTTGTTGTTTTTGTAGTTAAACATTTATTTCTGTTACTGGCTACAAAACAAGCTATTGCGTGGTGAGGAAAGCGTTCAAAATGAATGTGTGGTGAGTTCCGGTTATTTGTCGGTAAAAAGCAGTTTGAGCAAACCGATTGACACTAATCGAATAGTAGTTATTACCAACTTTGGGTTCGATTTACTTGTAGTTATTGCGATGGTATTTCGTAAAGTGATCTACACGCTTATGCATTTTTACCTAAATAATGTTTTTTATTAAGAGGTCAACTTTATCGGATTAAATACCCGACTCTAATTTGCATTTCTCCCAACAAAATTTTCATATTCGCATTCCCAATAAAACTTGCGTAAATATGAAAAAGCTAACAAGCATTGCCCTGTTATGGTGTGGATCAAGTGAAAACTCCTGGGCGCCTTTACGTGGGCGCGGGACACCTAAGACAGGGCATTTTTAATTTTTTCCCATCCCAATCTTACACGTAAATGAACACAAAAACACACTCTACCGAATCTCCGGATTCGATGTTCGTGGCTTATGGCCAGCAAGTGCAGCAGTTATTTGAACTCAACACGCCTGCCGAAATGGTGGAGCATCTCTGGGAGATTTATAGCGGTTTCCAAAATTTTGATCAGGAAACAGGCTTCAATCCCCGTAAACTCAACATCTTCTATACTTTTCGAGATTTGCTGCTTTTTTGTCAGAAGATTGAGGCGATGAAGGCGGCGTAGGATATAATAATGTGTTTATTTTTTAAATGGTCAGCGGGATTCCCCTGGCCATTTTTGTTGCTAATGCGTGACTTTCATTCAATGTCGGCGTCTAAGATAAAAATCTAAACACGCTTTGACTATGAAAATTTACTATGTGTATATTTTAAAATGCTGTGATGCGAGTTATTATACTGGCGTAACGAATTGCCTGGAACGGCGATTTGCAGAACATGTGAATGGGCGTAATGAGATTTGTTATACGTTCACGAGACGGCCTGTGGAGTTGGTGTTTTTTCGTGAGTTTAGATATGTGAATGATGCAATTGCTTTTGAGAAGCAGGTGAAAGGTTGGAGTAGGAAGAAGAAGGAGGCAGTTATAATACGTGATTGGGAGGGATTGAGGCCCTTGGCGGAGTGTCACAATGGAACGCATTCGAGAAACAAAGACGCTGATGATATGAAAGGATTTGGATTGAAGTAAGCTATCCCCCTGTCACCCTGAGCGGAGTCGAAGGGGCGCTACTACTTGGCAGTAACGCCCTTCGGCTCCGCTCAGGGTGACAGGGGGAGTAGCGTTGCGGTCCTTCCCTTCGACTACGCTCAGGGTGACAGGGGGAGGGACGTCATGCAAGGGCGTTACTGCCAAGTAGTAGCGCCCTTCGGCCGCCCGGCGGCCCGGTCCGCTCAGGGTGACAATGGAGGTAGCGTTGTGGTCCTTCCCTTCGGCCGCCCAGCGGCCCGGCCTGCTCAGGGTGACCAGTCAACACCCCTACCCCTCCAAAACCAACTCCTCTCTTCTCCGTTGCTTCTTCTCCTTCCGCTTTGCGAAACGTTCCTTAACCCTGTCAACCACATAATACACACTTGGTACCAGGAAGATTGTTAGCAGTAGGGAGCTGGTTAGGCCGCCTATGATTACCCAGGCCATGCCGTTTTTTACTTCGGCGCCGTCGCCGGAAGCCAGGGCGATGGGGAGCATACCGGCGATCATGGCGATGGTGGTCATCAGGATCGGGCGGAGACGTTCTTTGCCGGCTTCTATTAATGCGTCCTTTAAGGCGTGGCCTTCTTCTTTCAGCTGGTTGGTGAAATCGACGATCAGGATGGCGTTTTTGGCTACCAGACCGAGGAGCATGATCATACCTACGATCGAGAAGATGGTTAAGCTTTCCATGGTCAGCGCCAATGCTGTTAATGCGCCTACGAGTGCAACCGGGATTGAGAATAACACTACGAATGGGTAAATGGTGCTTTCGTAAAGTGCTACCATAATCAGGTAAATGAGCACAATGCCGAGTACAAGCGCTAACCCTAAGCTTCCAAATGCGTCGGCCTGGTTTTTCAGGTCACCGCGATATTCGATGAACACGCCTTCTGGAAGTTTTACGGTTGCCATTTTAGCCTGAATGTCGGCTCCGATAGAACCGGAAGGACGGCCTACGACTTGTGAATTAATGGTGATGGATGACAGACGGTCGATGCGTTGCAGCACGCTTTCGCCGATTCCTTCTCTTACGGTTGCAAATTGAGACAATTCAAATGCTTGTCCTGAGCTGTTGACAAAACTCAGTCGGCGGATGTCATCGGCTTTGGAACGGTTGAATTGGTCCAGCGTCACCATAATGTCGTATTCCTTTCCATTTTCCTTGAACTTCGAACGGTCGTCGCCGCGGAATGCGGTTTGCAATGCTGCGCCTACTTCGGCTGCATTGATGCCTAATTGTGACATTTTCTCGCGATCCAGCTGCACGCCTACTTCCGGCTTCGGATCATCTACGGAATAATCAACGTTCGCGGTGCCCGGAATCGAGGCTACTACTGCTTTCACTTGTGCCGCAGTTTTACGGATCACGGCCATATCGGTTCCTTTAACCGCAACCTGGATCGGCGCCTGGTTTGCGTTACCAGTGATGGAAGTTGGAGCAACGGTTACTTTTACGCCTGGGATTTGCAAAATTTGTTTTTGAATCTCCGTTCCAAAATCATCAGAGGATAATGTACGTTCCTTTTTATCAACCAATTGAACAGTCAGATCGGCAATGTTACCATTGGAAGTTGTTCCTAAACCATTGCTGCTGTAACCTACATTCGTGAAGACCTTGGTCACTTCTTTTCTTTTCAATAATAACTTTTCAACGCGTTGCGCTACCTGATTTGTTTGATAAATAGATGCAGTTGGCGCCAGCTCAATGGACACATTCAATTCGCCGCGATCGCTCTGCTGCATGAATGCCGCGCCAATGAAACCTCCCGGAACAAGCGCAATAGAACCAATAATCAATGCTAGCGACGCAAGGAAAACATATCTTTTATGACCCAGAACCCAGGTTAGCATCCGGCCGTATTCTTCTTTGATCCGGTCCAGAAAATTTTCAAAACCAATGTTCAATTTGCCCCAAAGCGTGTTTTTGTCCAATATTTCTATTTTACCAAAACGCGAAGCCAAAAGCGGGGTCAATGTAAAGGAGACGAACAGACTCATCAATGTCGAGAACACGACTACAAGCGAGAATTCCCTCAGAATGTTACCGATCAGACCGGATGTCATCGCAAGCGGCACGAAAACCACAACGTCTACCAATGTGATTGCCAGGGCTGTGAAGCCGATTTCCGCCCGTCCGTCCAATGCGGCCTGCCATCTGTTTTTACCCATTTCCATGTGGCGGTTGATGTTTTCCAAAACCACGATGGAGTCATCGACCAGGATACCAACCACGAGCGAAAGGGCCATTAATGTCATCAAATTGAGTGAAAAACCTAAAAGGCTCATCAAAATGAAGGTTGGGATCATTGAGGATGGCAATGCCACGAGAATGAACATGGAACTGCGGAAACTGTGCAGGAACATTAACATCACAATGGATACGATCAAAACCGCAAGTCCAAGGTCAAAAACCACGGCGTCCGCAGAGGCTAATGTATAAATGGATTGGTCGGAAGCAATGTTGAATTTCAGTCCGGCGGAAGCATATTGTTTTTCCAAAGTCGTCAGGCGCTCACGCGTCAACTTACTCACGTCCACTGCATTGGCATCGGATTGTTTCTGGATCTGCAAAGCTACGGAAGGCTTGCCATTGATGTGGTTCACGGCCGTCGCGTCGGCTGTTCCGTCAAATACTTCGGCAATGTCTTTCAAAAACACCTGTCCGCCTGTCGCATTACGACCTACGATCACATTTCTCAGGTTTTCAACAGTTGTCAGTTTCGCATCAAAACGAATCGAAAGCTGATCTTCCTGCGTTTTCACCTGACCGGCTGGGAATGAAGTATTTGCATTGTTAATGGCCGCAGAAACCTGCGCAATCGACAAGCGATATGCTTTTAATTTATCCTGACTAATATTAACCTGGATCTGACGCTCGGTTCCACCGATGATCGTCACCTGGCCTACGCCGGTCACGTTGGAAAGTTGCGGTTTCAGCTTGTCGTCGATCAGGTCATATAATGCTGAGGGCGACATATTTGCAGTCACACCCATTCTCAAAACCGGGATTTCATCGGTTGAGAATTTGTTGATTACGGGACGGTCCGCATCGTCGGGCAAGAGAGAAATCACCTGCTCTACTTTACGCTGCGCTTCCTGCTGCGCCAGATCGACGCTGATGCCTTGTTTTAATTGGATTACCACAGACGAAACACCTTCCTGAGAAGTGGAATTGATCTGGTCCAGCCCTTCGATCGCCGAAACGGCGTCTTCAATGTGCTTCGTAACATTGGTTTCAACTTCGTCCGCAGCGGCGCCGCGATAGGTCGTCATGACACTTACAACGTTGGCCTCGAATTTAGGCAACAAGTTGTAAGACAATTGTTTATAGCTGATCACACCAAATAGTATCAACACCGTGAATACTACTATGATGAAGAGCGGTCTCTTTACTGCTACTTCGGTGATTGACATTTTTTAATTCGTTTACTGATGAAAATTACTTAGTAACATTAACCGCGGCACCGTCAATCAGGTTGATCTGGCCGGTTGTGATCACCGTTTCGCCTGATTTCAAGCCGCCCAAAACCTCAATGTTATCGCCCAATTCGCGGCCTACTTCAATTTTGCGTTGTTTTGCCAAACCATTTTCAACAGTATAGACATATGGGTTACGCACACTTTCCACCAATGCACTCCTTGGGATAAGCAATGCCTGCTGGCTGCTTTTTTGCTTAAATTCCACAGAAACGAATGTACCGGCGCGCAACTGGTTTGCGTTTTTGATCACAATCTCCACCGGATAATTGTGAGATTCGTCGCCCTGCGGTGCAATGTAGGAGATCACGCCGTCAATTTTTTTATCAGGAAAAATGCTCGTTCCTACTGATACATGCTGGCCTTCTTTCAATTTATAAACATCATTTTCAGAGATCATAACCTGCACTTTCAGGCGCGACATGTCGAGGATAGTTCCCAGCGAAGTGCCTACATTCACAAATTCACCCGGTTCAATGTTCTTTTTGATCACACGGCCGCTGATCGGGGCTGCAACAACGGCATCATTGATCTGCTGTTTGATCTGCTCAGCCTGGTTCAATGCATTTTCGTAGTTGTATTTCGTATCATTTACCTGCACTTCGGTTGCGGCATTTCCGGCCAGAAGCTTGTTGTAACGATCCGTATCTTTTTTCAATTTATTAATGTTCAATTCCGTTGCTTGCAATGAAAGCTCTTTCAGCTTACTGTCCACTTTTACAAGCGTTGCGCCTTGGGAAACGTAGCTTCCGAGGTCATATTTAACGGACAAAACTTTACCCGCAGAAGTCGCCATAATCTCGGCTTCCTTGAAAGGGATCAGACTCCCGGTGCGGACAAGCTGCTGATCGGTGCTGCCTTCTTTTACTGATACTGCCGTCACCGGAATGGTAACGTTTTTGTTATCCGGCATAACTTTCTTGGCGTCCATTTTGGACTTATTGGCTACCAGACGGAACCCGATAAGGAGTCCGATTACTAGTATTGAGCTGATGATGATTATTTTTCGTTTCACAGGGATTTATTTTGAATGACTGACCGGGTTGCCGGTGCGAATGAGTGAATGAGTGAATTAGTGAATGTTCTTATGGGATGACTGTCTCGCAGCTTACTACTTTACGGTAATCCCGTGTAGAACGCGTTAAGACTTCCTTGTGATTGCTCTATGCCTAGTTTCGCTTGGTAATAGCTTAGCATTGAGTTGATATAGTTGCTTTGCGCTTCCTTGTAAGATGTTTCTGCGTTGAGCAGATCTGATAATGTTACCGTTCCTTCTTTATATTGAAGTGTAGTGACATCGTAAACTTCCTTGGCGAGCGTCACGTTGCTTTCGTCATTTCCCAAATTCAGCTTGGCTTTTTGGAGTTGCGTGGTTGCATTGTGATTTTGCAGTTCGTAGTTCTGAACATTCAGTTTCAATTCTTCTTGTTGTGTCAAAAGATTCAGGTCCGCTTGTTTGTACTGCGCGTCTCTTCTGAAACTGTCAAAGATCGGAATGGATAATTTCACGCCAATAGCGCCGAAACTAAACCAGTTACCCCACGACTCGCCCAGGTTCTGTCCCAATGACTGCATACCATATCTTCCATAAACAGATAGTTTAGGCAGATAACCCGCTTTGATCCGCTCTTTTTCAAGTGATTGCAATTGCATATTCACATTCTGGATTTTAAAATCGGTTAAGCTGGCAACGTCGAATTTATCTGGCTCTACTAATTTAAATGGCTGGTTCAATGGATTGTCCGTCAGTTCAAGCTGCTCGCTCAGTGGCATGCCCATTTGGAATTTCAGCTGGTTTTGAGAAAGTACAAGGTTGCTTTCTGCCAGGGTAAGCTGCGATTTGATGTTATTCAAACTCACCTGCGTGCGGTCAAAATCCACTTTCTTAATCACACCATTATCCAGTTGCAACTGCAATGTGCCCAGGATCTGCTGGGTTTTTTCGAGGTTATCCCTTAGCAGATCGATTTGCGCTTGCGTTACGAAAACCTGGTAATAAGCGTCGGTAACATTAAAAATGATCGTTTCCTCGGTTCTGCGTGCATTTAATGCTGCGTTTTCGAGGTTTGGCTTGTTGGCCTTGATGCCCACGAGCAACGCCTGGTCAAAAATCACCTGATCGGCCTGGGCAGAAACGTTGGTCGAATATTTGGTCCCCAATGCAACACGCCTGTCTTCACCACCAAAAAGTGCGCCCGGCAAAACAGTGGATTGCAGCTTAATGTTATCATCGAGCGCCCCATTTCCCGCAACTTGCGGCAGATAACCGGCCAGTGCTTCCCTACCCTGCTGCACGGCAATGCTTTCCTTGTATTGCGCGATCTTGATGTTTCCGTTATTCTTGATTCCATATGCAATGCAATCCTTCAAGGTAAGCCGGGTCTGCGCCCAAGCCGGAAGTGAGGTTGCGATTGCGAGGATTGCGATAATCCATTTACTTTTCATTCGTTCTTTTCAATAATAGTGGCTAAAACTCGATTTTAGTTGACCCGTCTACTGGTGACCTATCAACTATTTATATAAATTTTTTTATTTTTCAACAACAGCGGCAACCTTGTCCAGATACCCAACGAATGTCTTCCATTCAGATTCAGAAAAATGTTCCATAACCTGGTTATCGAACGCGATTACCAATGCCTGAATGCGTTCGCAGACAAACTTTCCGCTCGCTGTCAAGGTTACCAGATTCTTTCTTTTGTCCTCTATATCACTTTCTATTTTAAGAAAACCATCTTTATACAATGTTTGCACCGAACGCTGAATGCCTGCTTTATCCTTTTGTAAAAGATTAGCAATGTCTTGCTGCGTCATCGGTTGTTCCTGAAAATATACAACCATCAAGATCGGCAATTGCTCAGCCAGGACCGGAATGCCTTCCTGCACCAACTGCGCATTCATTTTCTTAAAGACAATCTTCGTCACAACGCCCAGCTTGAATTGCAGGGAGTTCTTCATGTCTTCTTTGATGTTCATAAAGAACTTAGGATGTGTCGCGTTCATAATACAAATGTATAATACGTTGACATGTCAACCAAATGTTTTTTGGAAAAGTTTCTGTCTTTCCCTGGATTGAAATCCAGGGGTGGGAGATTTGGCACCCCTGACGGGGTTTTGAGGGGAGGTTAAGTGACGTCAGTCACGGCCGATTTTAGAACCTGGGGCTTGGAACATGTGCCACCTCTGACGGAGTTTCTGGCCGGAGGCTAAGTGACGTCAGTCACGACAGATTTGAGAACCTGGGGCTTGAGCCCCAGGGTAGAACATGGGCCACTCCTGACGGAGTTTCTGGCCGGAGGCTAAGTGACGTCAGTCACGACCGATTTGAGAACCTGGGGCTTGAGCCCCAGGGTAGAACATGGGCCACCCCTGACGGAGTTTCTGGCCGGAGGTTAAGTGACGTCAGTCACGACCGATTTGAGACCCTGGGGCTTGAGCCCCAGGGTAGAACATGTGCCACTCCTGACGGAGTTTCTGGCCGGAGGCTAAGTGACGCCAGGAAGTCAAAGTGCTATCTTACTTACTAAGCGTTTTAATCAGCATCCCTTTCGTCACCTTATCTGAAAGCGACATACCATTGATTATCGCCAGTTCATCCATCTGCTTATCCTGCTGATTGAAATCCTTTAACGCATCCTTCAACGAACCATCACGCCCAACGGTTTTGATCCTGATACGGTCCGGCTTGCGGTTGAGAATGCTTCCATCTGTAACCGATTTGAATCCTTGCGCAACCGATTTGAACTGACCGACATTACCTGCAAAATTCGCAGCCTGCGCCACGCCATGAATCGCATAAATGTTACCGCCGTACTGGATCAGCCACGTAGCAACCTGGATAGAATTCGCAGTTGCCGCCGCTGGCTGACCAGATTGAGTTTGAGCAGCTTGCGTAGAAATCATTGCGATCGCAGGATTTCCGTTGATTGTAGTTTTATTATTTTCCGAAACCTGCAAGCTGTAATTTTTGATCACTGCCGCACTTGCTTCTTCCAGGCTTTTGCCCGGAGCAAGCATAAAAAGCATCATAGATTTGCCATCCTTTGCAGCCATCTGGAATTGCGCCGGTGAATTTTCATACTGCCAGCCACTTGGAACAGGCAACTGGAATTTCAGCTCAGGATGATAGAACTGGCCGTTTTCCACAAACCCTTGTTTAGGATCCGTTCCGTAAATGATGCCTTCAATTTTACGCAAGTAAGCGTCGCGGTTTACATTATATTTAGCTGGATTTGCTTTCTGATATTCTGTCGCCAGCTTTTCAACCTTTGTTTGTCTGCCTCCCGGATCCGGGTGGGTCGATTGGAAGGTAGGAATGCTCTGACCCGCTTTTTCACTTATTTTTTTCAATGTGCCAAAGAAATCAGCCATCTCGTGCGCATCGTAGCCAATCTTGCTGGAATATTCCACACCAATTTTATCCGACTCCGTTTCATGCTCGCGACTATAACTCAACAGTAATAAGCCCAAAGCCTGCTGCGTCTGATCTGCAAGCCCGCGCACCGTTTCGGAAAGCACCATTCCAGCCATTAATCCTACCTGACCAAAGATCTGGGAAGTTTGCTGACGTGCGGAATGTCGCGCTGTAATGTGGCCGATTTCGTGACCTAACACACCCGCAAATTCGGCTTCATTATTAAAATGCGCCATGATCCCCCTTGTAAAGTATACGTAACCGCCAGGCACAGCAAATGCATTCACAACCGGTGAGTCAACTATGAAAAATTGATACGGTAAATCGGGCCTGTGTGAGATGTTGGCCATCGCTTTTCCCTTCTCATTAATGAAGGCATTCAGGTTTTTATCGTCATAAATGCCCATTGTAGCAACAATCGACGGGTGGGATTCGGCGCCAAGCGCTATTTCCTTTTCCTTCGACATAAAGATAATTTCCTTCTTTCCGGTAACCGGATTTTTGGAACAGCCGGACAGGAAACCTGCACCCACGAGGCACAGAACAATGTGAAATTGAAATTTCATTTTCATACAATTAAAAAAGAAAGACAAACGAGAGCGTTATTCAAAAAATTAAATGTCTATGGACCGATCGAAAGAATCATGCCAATGTTAAACGGCAAAAAAACCGGATGGTGTGCAAACTAAATATATTTTATATTAACTGTGCTAATTATCTAAATTACGCCAAATTGGTACAAAATTTTCAATAAGGGCAGACGCCGGTTCAGCAAGGACAACTGAAAATACAATTACACTATGCATCCGAAAAAAAGTACTTTCAGCCTGTTGCCTGCGTGGTTGGTGCGATTTGACTTTATGGGTATTTTCGAGCAGGATCCTTTTGGTAATTATCTGATTTTCAAACGCATTATCATTTTCATCATCGGATGGTTTACCTATTACCGATATACGGCTGTTAATAAAATAGAAATCATCGGCAGCGACCAGCTCATTGAACTTCCCGATAATGGCGTGCTTTTTCTATCCAATCATCAAACCTACTTCGCGGATGTAATTGCTTTTTACCATATTTTTTGTGCAACCAAATGGGGTTATAAAGACACCATTTCGCCGCCGTTCTATTTATTTTCTCCCCGCGCAAGATGCTATTATGTGGCCGCTTCGGAGACTATGAAAGAAGGGATTTTACCCAAATTATTCAGCATAGGCGGCGCCATCACCATTGAACGTTCCTGGCGCGCGAATGGCGAGAATGTGAAGCGGGAATTGGATAATGGTGCCCAGGACAAAATCGGAATGGGCCTGAAACATGGCTGGGTTGTGAGCTTTCCACAAGGCACTACAAAGCCTTATGCACCCGTGCGTAAAGGGACGGCACATTTGATCAAAGACCATCAACCTATTGTGATCCCGGTCGTTATCAATGGATTCAGAAGGGCATTTGATAAAAAAGGCTTACGATTTAAGAAAAGAAATACAAAGCTGACGGTGCATTTCAAACCACCTATGCATTTTCTGCCCGACGAATCGCTCGAAAGTATGATCGAGCGTGTCACGAAAGCGATTGAACAGGAACCACCGAAGGACGGCTCAGCCGCGATTCCCCAAGCCTGACATCCGAAAACGTATTCCCCGCGTAAATAAAGTCTCCCCATCCCACTGAACTCCAATGAAAGGCAAAAAAGTATTAATCACCGGAGGAACGGGCCTCATCGGCAAAAGACTGACCCAGCTCCTGCTCACAAAGGGTTATGAAGTGGCGTATCTGAGCCGGAAGAAGACAAATATTCCATCGGTCCAGGTTTTTGAATGGGATGTTGAGAAAGGTTATATTGAAGAAAACGCGCTTGAAAACACAGATTACCTGATCCACCTGGCGGGTGCAGGTGTGGCGGAGGGCCGCTGGACGGAAGAGCGTAAAAAAACGATCATTACCAGCCGCACGGAAACGATCGGATTGATCCGCAAAAAGTTAGTTGAAAAGAACATTCGTCCTGCCGCATTCATTTCCGCTTCGGGAAGCAGTTATTATGGTGAAGATACGGGCAATATCCATAACACAGAAAACACGCCTCCTAACAATGATTTTCTCTCACACGTAACCATCGTTTGGGAAAAAGCTGCCGACGACATTGCGGCATTAGGGATCAGGACCGTAAAGTTGAGGACCGGAATTGTGCTCAGCAACGAAGGCGGCGCGATCCCAAAAATGGCCGCTCCGGCAAAACTAGGCTTTGGCGCACCATTAGGCTCCGGAAAACAATGGGTTTCCTGGATCCACATCGACGACATTTGTCAAATGTATATTGATGCCATGGAAAAAGAATCCTGGGAAGGTGCTTACAATGCGATTACAGGCCAGCCCGTTACCAATGAGGATCTTACCAAACAAATTTGCATTGCATTAGGCAAGCCGCAATGGTTGCCCAATGTTCCGGCATTTGGCTTAAAGCTCGTTTTTGGGGAAATGGCCAGCGTTGTGCTGGGAAGCAGCTATTTGGTCAATGAAAGAATTGCAAAGGAAACAGACTTTCAGTATCAATATGACGACCTCGGTAAAGCGCTGAAAGACATCTTAAAGTAGTCTTCCGTCAGGGCATTATTCTTCTTCCTCTTCCAGCTCATCCTGCGTTAACGGCTCCACGGTTTCAAGCCATTTGTCACGTTGAAGCTTGGCTTTAAAATTGTCCATCACATTTAATTGAATGTTGCCGTTACTGAACGTCGACATTTGTAAGCCTACAAAAGCAAGCGCTTCATTTAATCGTGCTTCAAGCGGCGTGCTTGTGAAGATGCAGTCATGCCAATACCATTCAAGCGGTTCGCCGGCAACTTCCTCGACGATATCAATGTAATCCTGTAATGTATATCCGATAAAAGGTTTTCCAAAACGCTTCCATAGCAGTTGCATCACCGTATCCAGCGACTGCCCATGATCAGTTTTCTTCCTTAAATACAGATCGAGTATTAGCGCCGCCAATGCTCCTTTGTGGTAAACGGATACTTTTCGGTTAGGGATTCCTTTTTCGTAGCCGTCCAGCCAAAGATCAAAAGACGAGTCTGCCAGCGACTGGGTGGCGTGGGAGCTGCTTTCGAAATGCCTTTTCATATAAACCTGCAATTCCTTAATGTAATTTTCATCCGTGAAAACATCGGCGCGTTTCAGGAAAAGATCGCCATAGTAAGTCGTACAACCCTCTGCGACGAAGCAGGTGCGGAAATAGTTTTCTTTGGTAAAATCATAAGGCAGCAATTCTGCCGGCCGGATGCGTATAATGTTCCAGGCATGAAACAATTCGTGCGAACTCACGCCCAGCAAATCCGAATAAAGTCCTTCTCCTTCATCGTCCGGCCCTAGAACGATCATGGTCGAGTTATGATGTTCAACGCCGTGATAAAATGCAGTGGGCAGGATCAGATTGAGGAAATGATAGTCATTTTCAGGAAACTCGCCCATTGTAATGATCTGCTCACGGGAGAAACGGCGGAAGTCACGGACGATTCTGCGCCAGTTTGGCTGCAAATTTCCATGCATCCAGATATTGAATTCCACGCCACGCGCCTGATAATGCCGTCTTTGCAAACTCTCAGAAGCCAGTAGCGGGCTGTCTACCAGTTGATAAAAATCCTTTGCCTTTAAAACATTTCCCTCTGACGGTAATCCGCAAGCAATCTGGTAACCTTCCGGCAGTTCCAGGTGGATCGTGTATGGTTCACCAATGCGCCCCTCGGTATACATGCAGAAATTGATAAAATTGAGATACCACAACTCCTCATCCACATAACTGCTGCCCGCATTTTGAATGGCTGCATAGAACGTATAGCGAATCCTGACCTCTTTTTCACCGGCCGTTGCAACCTGCCAGCGGTCTTTCGTTACCTTATGAATAGAGAGTTTCTGATCGGTCGCTGAGATCGCTTCAATAAATTGAATATTTTTGGCGAAATTTTGTATTTCGTATCGTCCGGGCCTCCACGCAGGCAACTGAATTTCGATAACCTCTGCATCAATTTCAGGTATCGTGTAAGTAATGTTGATTAAGTGGGACTGCGGATCGGATACGTAAATATTATAATGCATAGATAAAGAAAGGTAATTTGAGGAGTGGGTAGCACTAGTTTAGGCGTAAACCAAAATCCGGGATTTCTACGTTACCAGTTACAATATTATAAAATAAACGATTTTAAGATGAAAAGTAAAATCCTCCTCCTATGCACGGTCCTGTTTGGTATTTTAATCAGTCCAACATTAATGGCCCAAGATGACGAATATTACCGGCCTGACTCATTGCGGAAAGAGAATGTGGAAGAGGTGGAAAGACCGCCCGTTGAACAGAAACAGATGGTTGAAAAAAAACCATTAGCCGAATTCAAAGACCGTCCATTTATTGACAGATTAAGATTGGGGGGCAGTTTTGGGCTAAGCCTGGGAACGGTTACCAACATCAACCTGTCTCCCATGGCGGGTTACGAGCTTACAGAAAAACTCGTTGGCGGCGTGGGTGTGACCGGGATGTATTTCAGATACAAATATTATGATATCAATACGCTTTATTATGGTGGGCGAGCCTTCTTGATGTATTCGGTTGTTCCGGTGGTCAATATTATTGCAGAAGCTGAAGTGCTGAATGTAGAAGGTTCTTACCAAAAGCGGCAGTGGCTGACCTCGCCACTTGTTGGCGCAGCCTACTCACAGCCCACCGGCGGCCGGTTTATCAAAGCTGTACATTTCACAGCCTTATTTAATTTGAACTACAATAATCAGATTGATAAATACAGCGGCCAGAACCTTTCGCCTTACGGCAGCCCGTTCGTTTTCCGGGTAACATTCCTTTAGGGATTCCTAATTATACCATACATAATGAACCACTGTGTCACCGCAGTGGTTTGATTTTTTACCACCAATAAGTAAGCTTGCTATCCGGCATGCTGCATTTTAATAACCTACTACTATGGAAAATCCCGTTTTGATTTTTGGTGCCGGCGACTTGGGCGTTCAGGCATTGGATATATTTAAAAGAAATAATGTGCTCGTTTATGGATTGCTGGACGATCATAAGGAGCTGCACGGCAAGGA
Source organism: Dyadobacter sp. CY347 (assembly GCF_021502655.1). Taxonomy (GTDB): domain Bacteria; phylum Bacteroidota; class Bacteroidia; order Cytophagales; family Spirosomataceae; genus Dyadobacter. The sequence continues at coordinate 232,762 of NZ_JAKFFT010000007.1, read as the reverse complement.
ATTTGGGGATGTGAGTGTGCTTGGAAATACGGACGACACCGGGTTTCTGAGCATTCTTGGCAGTAAATGTGAAGCATTTGTAGCCATTGGCGAGCGCTCGGTACGCGAACGCCTCGTGGAAACACTAACCGAAGAATACAAAACAATGCCGATCAATGCGATCCACGACAGCGCATTGATCTCCGAAATGGCCACAATAGGGCATGGTAACCTGATCGGCGCGCGCGTTACGGTAGGCGCGAAGTCAAAAATCGGGCAGCATTGCCTGGTGCAGACGGCCGCAGTTGTGGATACGTGGGTGCAGGTCGGTGATTATGTGACGATCGGTGCGGGAGCGATCATTAACGACCGCGCGAAGATTGGCGATGGCGTTTTCATTGGTTCCGGGGCGATAATCGTGGCTGGGATTGAAATAGGCAAGAATGCACGGATCGGCGCCGGATCGGTTGTGGTTGAAAATGTGCCGGCAAAAGCCACTTATTTCGGCAATCCGGCGCGCAAGATCTGACGGCAATAAAATTTAGCCATAGTTTTTTTATTAAATCGAAAGACATTACCTTTGCAGTCCTTTTGACAGAAAAAGTGAAAGAGCTAAGTAAATACAACATAGACATTTACGGTTTGGAAGACAAACAGTATGCCTATGAAATGGAGTCGGGAGATGCATTTTTCCAGGAACTTGAACAGGATCTGATCGAGTTTGGCCATTTCAAAACGCATGTTGTGCTCAACAAGTCGGCCACTATGATCCAGCTTAATTTTCACACAGTTGGAAGCGTAACGCTGACTTGTGACCGTAGCCTGGAACCGTTTGAGGAACCAATTGAACAGGATGATCGCATTATTTTAAAGTTTGGCGATCATAATGAGGAGCTGACGGACGAGATTGAGATCATAAACCGCAATACGAACAGGATCAACATTGCCCGTTACATTTTTGACTTCATAGCATTAGCGCTTCCTGTCAAAAAGATCCATCCTGACCTGCGTGGCGAAGAGGAGGAAATTGATCCGCTAGATGAAGCCGACGGCATTTTGGTTTATTCATCAGAAGCCGCGGAACGTGACGAAACAGAAGAAGAAGAAAAAATAGACCCCCGCTGGGAAGCATTAAAAAAGCTGAAGGGCGAATAACGATACCCAATACCCGTTGGCTTAAGCCAACGGAAAAATTAAATGACCGACGGTTTCAACCGACGGATAATAAACCAAAAACAAAACATACAGAACATAAAGCATCATGGCACATCCTAAGCGGAGACATTCCACAAGCCGTCGCGATTCGCGCAGAGCACATGATTTCCTTACAGGAAAACAATTAGGCACTGATTCTTCGACAGGAGAAATTCACCAATTCCACCGTGCACACGTTCACGAAGGCAACTTGGTTTATAGAGGTAAAGTTGTAGTTGAAAACTATTCAAAAACAGTCTAGTTTCAGTCGATGAGTATACTGATTTCGCAGCAGCCGTATAAAAGTTGTTGCGAAATTCTTTTTTACTACGGCACATCTGCTAAATTTACACCTTCGATTTCTAACTTATTAGTCTAAAATAACAGCGTGTAAATGAAAATTGCGGTAGATGCCATGGGGGGAGATTTGGCTCCACAGGCAATTGTTGAAGGGGTTATTCAGGCCGCTTCTGAACTACCATCCGAGGCGAGAATCGTTTTAATTGGCCGTGAAAGTGTAATTTGGGACATTTTTAACCAAAACAATTTCACTCCTACTAATGTTGACGTCGTTCACGCAGAAGATGTTATTGAGATGGGGGAACATCCAACCAAAGCCCTTTCTCAAAAACCGAATTCCAGCATCGGCATCGGTTTCAAGCTTCTGAAAGAAAAAGAAGTCGACATATTTTGTAGTGCCGGCAACACCGGAGCTATGCACGTAGGAGCGCTTTTTAGCATTAAGGCGATCGAAGGAATTATAAGACCAGCTATTGCAGGATTTGTGCCACAGGTTGGTGGCGGATATTCGATTATGCTGGATATTGGCGCTAATGCCGACTGCAAGCCAGAGGTGCTTGCGCAATTTGGAGAAATAGGCTCTATTTTTGCCCAATATACATTTCAGATAGAAAAGCCCCGGGTGGCCCTTATGAACATAGGGGAAGAGGAACAAAAAGGTTCTCTTACTTCTCAGGCCACTTATCCCCTGCTCAAACAAAACAAGCGAATAAACTTTATAGGAAATATTGAAGGTAAAGACCTCTTTACCAATAAAGCTGACGTAATTGTAACAGATGGCTTTACAGGCAATATTTTGTTCAAATTGGGCGAGTCGCTGTATGAAATTTCAAAAGAAAGAGGCTTCAGTGATGAATTCATAGACAAGACCAACTATGAATCCATTGGCGGAAGTTCCATCATCGGAGTAAACGGAAATGTCATGATCGCTCATGGGATATCATCTCCGCTGGCAATAAAAAATATGATCGGCTGGGCTTATAAACAGGTTAAGTCAAAAGCATATTTGCATATAGCGCAGGCATTGAATTAATTTCCATTGCTGACAACCACGAAATGAATAAATTGATTCTGTTCTTTTTTACAAAAACCTATTCGGATTTTGAATAGTTAAATTTATCATGACCCATATAAAAGCCTCTATAACAGGAATACAAGGGTATGTGCCTGATTATATTTTGACAAATGCCGAACTTGAAACAATGGTTGCGACAAATGACGAGTGGATCGTCAGCCGCACCGGCATCAAAGAAAGGCATATCCTCAAAGGCGAAGGTTTAGGAAGTTCTCATATGGGTGCCGAAGCTGTGAAAGGATTGCTTGCCAAAACCAACACCCTCCCCAGCGAAATTGACCTCCTGATTTGCGCTACGACAACCCCCGACTTTATTTTTCCCTGCACCGCTAATCTTATTTGCGACATGGTAGGGATCAAAAATGTAGGAAGCTTTGACATTCAGGCGGCTTGTTCAGGTTTTGTTTATGCACTTACCCTTGGCTCTCAGTTCATTGAGACAGGAAAATATAAAAAGATCGTCATCGTAGGCGCAGATAAAATGTCCGCGATCGTCGATTACACCGACCGGAAAACTTGCATTCTTTTCGGCGATGGCGCAGGCGCTGTTTTGCTTGAACCGGACACCGAAGGAAATGGGATCATTGATTCTATCATAAAATCAGACGGCGCAGGTTATCCTTACCTGAACCAAAAAGCAGGAGGAAGCCGCTACCCGCCCACACATGAAACTATTGACGCCCGTTTGCATCACGTATATCAGGATGGTGCTCAGGTATTTAAGTTTGCTGTGACCAATATGGCTGATATTTCGGCCGAGATCATGGAGAAAAATGGCCTTAGCGGTGATGATGTGGCGTGGCTTGTTCCGCACCAGGCAAACAGGAGGATCATTGAAGCGACGGCGCACCGCATGGGTGTGGGAATGGATAAAGTAATGGTGAACATCCAGAAATATGGAAACACAACCTCCGCAACCATTCCACTATGTCTTTGGGATTATGAATCACAATTAAAAAAAGGTGATAATCTCGTTCTGGCTGCCTTTGGGGGCGGATTTACGTGGGGTTCCATTTATTTGAAATGGGCCTACGGCGAATAAAGTATTAATACTAATTTTTGAATTAAAATGGCAACTACCGCAGATTTGCGTAACGGATTAGTGATCAACTTTAATCACGATCTTTTTCAAGTAATTGAATTTCAGCATGTAAAGCCTGGAAAAGGCAATGCATTCGTTCGTACCAAGCTGAAAAGCCTTACTTCCGGCAAAGTTTTGGATAACACATTCTCATCCGGCGCCGGAATCATCCCGGTTCGTGTAGAAAGACATAAATTCCAGTTTCTCTATAAGGATGAAATGGGTTTCAATTTCATGAACGCCGAGACATTCGACCAGGTTTCGATCGATGAGAAACTAATTACCAATGCGGATCTGATGAAGGAAGGCCAGGAAGTTGAAATCCTGATCAACACAGAAACGGACGCTGCGCTTCTTTGCGAATTGCCTCCATTTGTAGAGCTTACGGTAACTTATTCGGAGCCGGGCTTAAAAGGTGATACAGCTAACTCCCCCAAGAAAGCGATCGAGGTGGAAACCGGTGCGAGGATCATGGTTCCTTTGTTCATTGAAGAAGGCCAGAAGATCAAAGTGGATACCCGCACTTACGATTACGTAGAAAGAGTAAAATCATAGCTCAACGATCATCACCCACAGTTTTAATTTTGACTAAATGGAAACCAAAGAAATCCAAAAATTGATTGACTTCATTGCCCAGTCGGGACTTGATGAAGTGAACATTGAAACAACTGATTTGAAAATAAAGGTGAAGCGTTACGGTTCTGCACCAACAGCATCATTGTCTTCATCACAAGCGGCACCGGCACCTTCGTACGCACCTGTAACGCCTACGACAGCTGTTACGCATTCAGCTCCTTCTGAGCCTACGGTTTCCTCAGAATCAGCAGCATCTTCTAATCTGATTACCATAAAATCGCCGATGATCGGCACATTCTATCGCGCTTCAAGCCCTGAAACGCCTGCTTTTGCTAACATTGGCGACGAAATAAAGCCTGGCAAAGTGGTTTGTGTGATCGAAGCGATGAAGCTTTTCAACGAGATAGAGTCTGAAATTTCAGGAAAAATTGTAAAAGTATTGGTTGAAAACGCCACTCCGGTAGAATTTGATCAGCCGTTGTTCCTGGTAGAGCCTGTTTAAGGCAATGGACGATCTGTAAAACTTAATTGATTTTCATGTTTAAAAAGATACTCATTGCCAACCGGGGCGAGATCGCCTTGCGTGTTATCAGGACCTGTCGTGAAATGGGCATCAAAACGGTTGCCGTGTATTCCACAGCCGACCGCGATAGTCTCCACGTTCGCTTCGCAGATGAAGCCGTTTGTATCGGTCCGCCGCCAAGCCGCCTGTCTTACCTAAGCATTCAAAATATTATTTCAGCAGCCGAGGTTACCGGCGCAGATGCGATTCATCCGGGTTACGGATTTTTGTCTGAAAATGCTGAATTCTCCCAAATATGTGCCGATTACGGCATTAAATTCATCGGTGCAACTGCCGCCCAGATCAATGGTATGGGCGATAAAGCCACTGCAAAAGCAACCATGATCGCTGCCGGCGTTCCGGTCGTTCCGGGTTCAGAAGGACTCTTGGAATCGATTGAACAAGGCAAAATGCTGGCAGAAGGCATCGGTTATCCTGTGATCGTGAAAGCAACTGCCGGTGGCGGTGGCCGCGGCATGCGGATCATTAACAAGCCCGATGAATTCGAAAAAGCATGGAATGATGCCCGTACGGAATCAGCAGCAGCATTCGGCAACGATGGATTATATCTGGAAAAATTCGTAGAAGAGCCGCGTCACATTGAGATCCAGATCATTGGAGACCAATTCGGTAAGGTTTGCCATTTGTCAGAACGCGATTGCTCTATCCAGCGTCGTCATCAGAAATTGGTTGAAGAAACACCTTCGCCGATCATTACGGATGAACTTCGTGAAAGAATGGGCGCAGCCGCCATCAAAGGCGCGCAGGCGATCGGTTACGAAGGAGCAGGGACCATTGAATTCCTTGTTGACAAGCACGGAGAGTTCTTCTTTATGGAAATGAACACCCGTATCCAGGTTGAACACCCAATCACAGAGGAAGTGACTGATTTTGACCTCATTAAGGAACAAATTAAAGTTGCTGCGGGAGAACCGATCTCAGGCATTAACTACACGCCAAAGCTTTTCGCTATGGAGTGCCGCATTAATGCAGAAGATCCGGCCAACAACTTCCGTCCGGCTCCGGGTAAGATCACCAATTTGCACTTCCCAGGCGGACACGGCGTTCGGATTGACAGCCACGTATATAGCGGCTACACCATTCCCCCGAATTACGATTCCATGATTGCCAAGCTGATTGTCAGCGGCCAGTCACGCGAAGAAGTACTCACCCGCATGAAGCGCGCATTGCAGGAGTTCGTCATAGAAGGCATCAAAACAACGATTCCATTCCACATTAAATTAATGGACGACCCCGGCTTCAAATCCGGAAATTTCACAACGAAATATCTGGAAACGTTTGATTTTTCGACGTTGTAATAACTGTAATACTTCAAACAGAAATGGCTGCTAGTGCAAAACTGGCAGCCATTTCTGTTTTTATCCTAGTTAGCTGACGACTTGTGCTCGTTATCTGAAATTTGTAGCTTTACCTGAAACGAAACTTATGCCAGCATTAATAACAAATATTAGCCAGCTAGATCCGAATGGGACTTTCACCTATGCGGACTACATTCTGTGGCGTATTGAAGAAAGGATCGAACTGATTAAGGGCAAAATTTTCAAGATGTCGCCCGCCCCTAATTTGACGCATCAGCGCATCTCTACCCAGCTGCAAGGGGCAATCTTTAACTTCTTGGGTAACCAGTCTTGTGATCTTTTCAGCGCGCCATTTGATGTGAGGCTACATAGTTTGAGCAAATCAATAGTTGCTAACAGTGACATTTATACAGTGGTTCAGCCGGATCTTTGTGTTGTTTGTGATAAAAGCAAACTCGATGAAAGGGGCTGCTTAGGAGCACCGGATTTAGTGATTGAGATTTTGTCGCCAGGGAATTCAAGAAAGGAAATGGATGACAAGTTCGAGTTATATCAAGAGTCTGGCGTCCGCGAATATTGGCTCGTTGAACCAGTAGAATGCGCTGTTTTCGTGTATGTGCGTAATGATACAGGAGAATTTATCGGCCTGAAACCAGCAACCAAATCTGTTCAATCCAGCATATTCCCGGATCTTGTGATTGACTTAGATAAGGCATTTGGGAAGTGAAGATTAATGAAACGAATCAATTTCCGGATAATCCATGCGTGCGTAATTGTCTATTTAAATGATTTCTGCTTGGTACAAGTGGCAGCGAAGCAAGCTCATAAGGCCGGTTAAAAGCCTTTTGATTTACTTTGAACCGGTCTGCTACTTTTCTGATTACTTCTTTGGACATTCCCTTGCGATAATGCAGAATATCAGATACATAACCTTTGCTAACATTGAGGAGCAATACCAAATCCTTCGCTTTCATCCGGTGTTCCTGCATTAATGATTGCAGGAGAACAACCGGATCAGATTGCTCAAATGTATTCGTTTCAGAGTCATACTTCTCAATCAAAACAGTCAGGAGTTCTACCTCATCCAAATGCGCCTCAGGTTCTGAGTGACTCAGCAACTCTCCCAGCTCTTTGCAATATTTATCATACTGCTTTTTGTCCTTGATTACTTTGTATTTGAGTGTCTCTACCATCTCAATATGCATTTACTATATACTGTTTCTGCGCTTTACATAATGTTGTATATGCAGCATGCGTTCCAATCCAGCAAACAAACAAATGGATTTGACTGCTGCCAAAAACATACTTGCATATCATGCGGTAACTATTTCCGGCAATATCAAAAACTACTCTACTCGTACTATTCCCAAGCAAATCAGCAGATCTAAATGTGCTTTTAATGTCATCTGGCCTTTCCCAATCTGCATATTTCAATTTTGTTAACCAATCGGCAAATGCGGCCCTGCATTGTGCATGCGACATTACAAAAGACTCAATGCTACCTTTTTTGATCAGGTGAACTCTCATGAAATAGTGTGTAAATGTACTTAAAAAGTTAGCAAAAAGAGAACTTTTCCAGATAATGAGGCGGCTATCACCAGTCTGCTTTATAAGAATCCTTCACTGACTATACCATATTTTTATCATTTAATACCACCTCAAACCAACTGAATCACCCCATAAGCACTTACAACCAAAATCGATACTACGCTGATCCAGAAAAAGATGTCGTAAGTCAGTGTGGGCTTTAAGGACGAGGGGAGTTCTTTGAAACGGAAAACGAGGGAGACGTAGACGATGAGCAGCAGCAATATGGAAGTGGCAATGCCGCCCAGAATAACCATTAGAACGGGCGATTGGATAAATAAAAAGAGGATACACCAGACAGCAGGCAAAACCCAGGACAGGATGGCAATGCTTTTTCGCTGATTTGCTGCGGTGTCGAATTTCATCCAGCCGAGCTCCCCGAATGCATCGCCCCAAACCCGGGCCCAGCTTGCCGTGGCCGTAAAAAGAGTGGAGTATAGCACGAAAAATGCCCCGACCAGGAAGAGGTTTTTAGCCCAGGGCCCTAACGTTTCCGTGAAAATCCTGGAAAGCACTTCTATCATCTCATAACCTTCCGGAACAGCTCCGCCACGATGCAAAACGGCCGCGCCCAACAAATAAAACGCCGCCGTCACCACCGTGTAAACGACCATAGATAAAACCGCGTCCAGATACATAACATTAAACCAGCCTTTTGCCCGCTCCGCCCATTCGGGTGTGCCGTCATTAGCACCGGTGTAGGCGGCATAACCCTTTTCTATGCACCAATAATTGTAATACATGATCTCATCTCCGCCCACGCCTGTGATCCCAAATGCACCAAAGGCGATCGCTACCAAACTTGTCGGCAAGGAAAATTGAAGGCCTGACTTGATCTGCTCCCAATGAATAGCATATTTCGTGCCTTGCAGCAAAATCAATGACACCAGAATAACGCCGGTAAAGAGAATGATCATCACCAGTGAGCCTTTCTCGACCGGTCCGTAATGACCGCGGTAAACCAGAAATGATGTGATTAATACAGAAAATATAGCCCAGACATTCACCGGAATGGTTGGCCACGCCATGTTCAAAACGATGGCAACACCGCCGACAATCCCCCCAACCTGCAACAATTTTAACCCCTGTAATGAAAGCCACAACCAAATGCTCCAATGCGCCCTCCCCCATTTACGGCCTGGTAACCGATTGAAATTATGCATCATGAATGTGCCCGTGTAAATGGCGTTTTTGCCAAATTCCAGCTGCAACGCCACCTTTACCAGACAACTTACAATAATGACCCAGAAAGTGATAAATCCAGCCTTAGCGCCGAGCGCAGTGGTGGCAATAAGCTCACCCGAGCCCACAATTGCTGCGGAAAGGATAAAGCCGGGGCCGAGATACTTGAGTCTTCCCGCAAATGTGGAAGGAGGAGAAAGAATCCTGCTCATCTTAAAGCTTTCTTCTGAAAAGCAACACGATGCGCAGGACTACTTTTATTTGTTAATCAACTATGGATCAAAGGTTACCAACAGCCTGATGGATCTGCTTGACGGTGTCCTGGTAATTATCCTCGTTGGGTAACCCAAACAATGATTTTTCTTTAATGATCTTGGCAACATTCTCCGGAACAAGTTGCTCCCAGCCCGGCTCGCCTCTTTTGATCTTTTCAAGCACACTATCGGTCGTAATGTGCATGTGTTCCTTATTGTAATTGACGATGTCCTCGATCTTATCATTGATGACCAGATACTGAAACAATGGCCTCAAATGGTCTGGAACAACGAAATTGGCACAGCTGTAAACTGATCCGTCGGGTTGTAATGTTGGGTAAATAAAGAGCTTCACCTTCCTGCTGAACAGCGTCGCGAATGATTCCAGAATGCCTCCCGGAAGCGATTGGTAATGTTTTTCTTCAAAAATATCCTGCAAACTCGGACTTCCTAACAATAATCCCGCTTTTAGTTTGGTAAGGCGGGACAGATAGGCAACCAGCCGGAAATATTCGTGGTGATTGGAGATCATTACCATATGTCCCAGCGAACAAAGAATGTCCACGCGGTCCAGAAAGTCCTTTTCGTCAATATCGCGGTCGCCGCTTTTGAGGTTATGCAATGTAAGTTCGGAGATCAGCACCACCTTCGACTCATCCACATCTTCCTCATCCAGAAATTGCTTTTGCCCATTGCTGATCAGGTCAACATGCACATTGGTAATGGGCCTCAACCGGCCTCGCATCATCAGAATGTGCTTTTTATACAATGCTTCCGAAGGCTGCAAAACACCGCCATCGCTGCCGAACAATGCTGCGTCGGTAAAGCCGTTTTTCACAAGCCTGAGGCTCATTAAGCGGTTATCCACTTTGGCAAAATCCGGCCCGCTAAAACGCACCATATCAATTTCAATGCGATCCGTTGTCAGATCGTCCATCAATGATAGCAGCAGTGTTTCGGGAGATTTATAATAGAAAAAACAGCCATACATGAGATTAACCCCGATGATTCCTAAAGCCTGTTGCTGCAAGACATTCTCGTCATCCCGCATCCGCACGTGTATCACGACGTAATTCGTCGGGCCCATGGGCGAAAGTTGAAACTGCAAGCCTATCCAGCCGTGCGACTCATTGGTTTTCTGAAAGTTAAGGGCAACAACGGTGTTGGCAAATGCAAAAAACTGGCTCTCTTCGCCCCGTTTCTCCGAAAGACGCTTTTCGACGAGATTGTATTCACGGTTCAGCATTTTCATCAGGCGGGATTCCACCACATACCGGCCACCCTCCTCTGTCCCATATATTGCATCACTGAAAGTCATATCGTAAGCAGACATTGTCTTCGCTACCGTTCCTGACGCCCCGCCTGCCTTGAAAAAATAAGCAGCTGTTTCCTGTCCTGCCCCTATTTCTGCAAAAGACCCATAAATCCTGCGATCCAGGTTGATCCTTAACGCTTTTTGTTTTGTACCAAGGTTCTTTTCGTACATAACTGTATATTAGTAAGATGAAAAGCAATATGTGTAAATATAAGAAAAATACAGTTAACAGTCGATTATGGCTGACTGACTTGACTTACTAAAAAGGAAAAGTTCTATAATTTATTGTACTTGCCGGTGGCACAAGTTCAGCATCGCTATGGATCAGCACGCAACATATTTATTCACATATGGCACCCTGATGCAGGGTTTTGACAATCCCTTTGCCGAGAACCTTCGTGCAAACTCGGTGTATGAAGGAAAGGGATATTTCCCTGGATTGCTCTATCTCATTTCCTGGTATCCGGGAGCGGTCTTTAATGCAAATGCCCCCTTAAGAGTGCATGGAGAAATTTACAAGCTAATGTACCCAAAAGCGCTGATTGCCGAGCTGGACGATTATGAGGATGTTTTTGAAGGCGAAAAAAGCAGTCTATACTTGCGTAAAACGGTTCCTGTTACTACTGAAAATAATGACAGCATTCATTGCTGGGTATATCTCTACAATCAATCAGTGGCCGGACTGTCATTGATTGAAGATGGACGTTTCAAGCATTTGGCCTGAGGCGCTCGCCGATGATCCGAAGACCGTCCAATGTTAAATTAGTGTCAATTTCTACGAATTCGTCCTGCAATGTTTCTATAATGGATGAAAGTCCGCCGGTGGCAACGGCAATGCATTCGCCGCCCATTTCCTGCCTGATCCTTTGCAAAAGTGATTTCACAAGTCCTTCATAACCCAATAAAATACCCGCCTGAATGGCTTCTGTTGTATTTTTACCAATGGCTGTTTTGGGCAAAACCAGCGGCACTTCCGGCAATTGGGCTGTGTTTGCAAAAAGCGCCTTCACTGCTGTCATCAAACCGGGAAGAATCGCCACACCCAGGATTTTCCTGTCTTTCGAAACCGTTGTGAATGTTAATGCTGTCCCAAAATCCACCACTACGCAGTTTTCCTGGTAGCGCGTCATCACGGCCACTGAATTGGCGATCAGATCGGCGCCGATTTCGTGCGGATGGTTAATGGCAATGGATAGTTCAGGATAAATGTCCGGGCCTACAACGATGACTTCATCACCGAACATGGAACGCAGCACTTTTTGGATAATGGGTGTCATGGCCGGCACAACGCTGCTGAGCACCACCGTATCCACATCGCCAAACCATAGCCCGGCTTCCAGAAAATGCAGCCGTAAGCGGGATTCGTAATGTGATTCATTTTCCTGGACCAGCGAACGCATGCGCCAGATATATTCCCACTCATCCGATTGGTAAAGCCCAAAAACAGTGTCGGTGTTACCCACATCAACGGCTAAAAGCATAGCAAAGAATTTACAGTTGCGGACAAATTAAAGGCATTAATCTATAATTTTAGCAAAAAATATACACCACGCCCCCGGGCCGCTTTTGTTTTTTCTATCGAAATATCCGTTACCCAAAGTTATATGCACCGCTTCTATCGTTACTGGTTAGGCTTACTGACTGCTTTTTTACTTTTCAATACATTCGAATCCCACGCGCAGGCCGTCCCCGAATGGCAGGACCCGCAGGTTTTCAGCGTGAATACAGAAAAACCCCGCGCCGATTTCATTCCTTTCTCCGACGAAAAAAGTGCGTTGTTAATGGACAAAAAAGCATCCTCGGTGCGTTCGTTGAACGGAACGTGGAAATTCAAATGGGCGCCGCATCCTTCCAAAGCCATCCCCAATTTTTTTGACCCAAACATGCAGAATGCGGGCTGGGACAACATTCCCGTCCCTTCCAACTGGCAGGTGACCGGAGCGCAGGAAAGCCGTAAATACGACCGCCCCGTTTCCAACAGCAAACAACCTTTCAAAGCAACACCGCCGCGGATCAATGCGGATACCAATGCTGTGGGCATGTACAGGACCACATTTACGGTCTCGGATGATATAAAAAGCAAGGAAATATTTCTGCAATTCGCGGGCGTGCAATCCGCTTGTTATGTGTGGCTGAATGGCGTTGCGATCGGTTATCACGAGGATGGCACGACGCCTTTTGAATTTGATATTTCAGAAGACGTAAAATCAGGATTGAACCATCTGGCTGTTCAGGTAATCAACTGGTCGGACGGGAGTTATCTTGAAAAACAGGATTACTGGCGGTTATCGGGGATTTTCAGGGACGTAAACTTGCTGGTTCGCCCGAAAGTGATCCTGACCGATTTTTCTGTCAGAACGCTTCTGGACGCGAATCAGGAAAATGCGACATTGAAACTCAGCGCTTTTGTAAAAAACTTCACCGAGCAGGCCGTTCACGCACATCAGGTTTTATTCACATTATATGATGCCAATAAATCCGTAGTCGTAACGCCGGTCAGCCAAATGGTGGGCACGCTCGATCCGGCAAAGGAAGGCGCCGTGCGTGTGGACATTCCCATCCCGAATCCTGTCAAATGGACGGCAGAAACGCCTTATTTGTACACATTATCAGTCCAGCTGATGAATTCGGATGGAAAAGTGATTGAAGCCACAAGCCAGCGGGTGGGTTTCCGGGAGGTTAAAATCAAGAATGGCCAGTTGCTTGTAAATGGCAAAGTGATCGCGGTTAAGGGGGTTAACCGGCAGGAATTTGACGCTGAGATGGGTCAGGCCATTGCCCGCGAAACGATGATCAAGGACATTACATTGATGAAACAGCATAACATTAATGCTGTGAGGACATCACATTACCCCAGTGCTTCCGGGTGGTACGAATTATGCGACCAGTATGGCCTGTATGTGATTGACGAAGCCAACATGCATAGCCACGACCTTTCGGGCCAGAACATGAACCTGGCCGATATGCCGCAATGGCGTTCTGCTTTTCTGGAACGTGGCAAAGCGATGATTGAGCGGGATAAAAATCATCCTTCGGTCATTGTCTGGTCATTGGGAAATGATTCGGAGAAGGGTAAAAATTTTAAGGATATGGCCGATTACATCAACCTCGCCGATCCTACCCGACCAATCGAAAAGCACCCCGCGAAGCAAATAAACTTTACATTGGGTTGGGTCAATAAAGCATTAAGACTCAAAAAACCGGACGGGACGTCCTATTGGGAATTTCCTAATGTAACCGACAGCACGCACGCAGGCGATCTCATCAATCCTGATCGCACGCCGCAGCCCGGGCTGAATGAGGTTAAAAAGATTTACCAATACGTAAAATTTGAATCCCCGGACACCATGCGTGCGGGCGAAAAGACGGTCAGTCTCCTCAATAACTATGATTTCCTGCCATTGAATGTTTTGGAACTCGCCTGGTCTGTTCAGGAAAATGGTAAGGTTATTGGAAAGCCGGGCGTCATTAGCAATCTGAATGCAGCATCCAAGCAGCGCCAACAGGTTTCTATTCCTTATGAGTTGCCGGCAGTGCAAAAACCAGGTGCTGAATATTTCCTGAACATCAGCATACGCCTCAAAGACAGCACTTCCTGGGCTCCGAAAGGACATGAAGTTGCATGGCACCAGATCGCTATTGTTAAGCCACAGGAAGCCGCGCCTGTGCTCAGCCTTTATAATGAAAAACCGTTGCGCGTAGCACAGATCAGCTCAGCCCGCGTTGCTATTACCGGGCAGGATTTTGCTGTGACATTTGATAAAAAAGAAGGGATTATTTCTTTCAAAAATAAAAAAGAAGAAATGCTTCAAACAGGCCCGTACGCGAACTTCTGGCGTGTCCCAACGCATAACGATGAAGTTGGCGGCGCAAAAAGTTACGCTTCACAATGGCGTGTAGCCGGATTGGATACGCTGGAAGTTTCAGATTCGCAGATTAAAACCCAGCGGCTGACCTCAACGGTTTACAAAGTCACCATTGCAAGAACATTAAAAAGCAAAACGGGAGACGCGGACGTAACCAACGAGTTTATCGTTTATGCAACCGGTGATATTTATGTCAAAAATACATTCAGCCCGACCGGGCAGTGGCCTTCGCTGGCGAAAGTAGGCACGCAGTTCCGGATGCCGACCACATTTAACAAAACACAATGGTATGGCAATGGCCCGCACCCCACTTACGCCGACCAGAAAACAAGCGGGAGAATAGGGATCTACGGCGGCAGCGTTGCCGATCAGCATTTCGACTATTTAATGCCTCAGGAGAATGGAAACAAAACAAATGTCCGCTGGGCGACCGTTACCAATGCAGAAGGGATCGGGTTTTTAGCCGTTAGTGATTCGGTTTTAAACTTTAACGTTCATGACTATACGGATCAGCAATTATCGGCATCGAAAAAACGTGGCGCAACGCTTGCCCGTGGTTTAGAAACCGTCGTAAACATTGACCTTGCGCAAATGGGCTTAGGCACTGATGACGGTTCACCTGTGCCCCCGGCCTATTTGCTTCCTGCGAAAAATTATAGTTATGCTTTCCGATTGAGGCCAATTGACAACACGTCCAACATCGAGCAGATCGCTGCTTACACATTGCCTTACACTGGCCGGGAAGCGGGTTCAGAGCTTGCTACTGCGAACGCCGTCATTGACCCGGATGCGGAAGAAGATGTTGCTGAGGAGGAGATCGTTGAGCCGGTTAAGAAGCCCGTTGTACGAAAGGCCCCGGTTAAGAGAAAACCTGCTCAAAGGCGGAAATCTTCGCGCCGCAGACGCAGGTAGGCTTTTACTTCGGAGCAAGCACATATTGCGCTTTTACACTGATAACCTGGGCTATTTTTACAAAGACAACCTGCGGAACTTCAATGTTATGATCGGTTAGCGGCACTTCAAAATCAGAATTGATCGTGATCCTGCCTCCTTCAATCTTCATTTTGCCTTTGATCGTCCGCTCCTTGGTCACACCATGAACTGTGAATTTTCCGGTTGCTGAAACGTCATATTGGCCGTCTTTCGAGTAATCCGGCGCATTGGTTACCTTTCCGCTGAATGTTGCCGTCGGATATTTGGCCGACTCGATGTAGTTTTCATTGAAATGTTCCTGCATCAGTTTATTAGGAAAAACAAATTCCCGCATATTCATCCGGATCGCTATTTCACCGTTGGCTGTGTTGAGGATAACCTGACTTTTCTTATTCTCCGCATTCACATTTTCGAGCGGTGTTACAGAGGAAAATTTTGTATTTCCGGCAGAGGTTGCAAACATTCCCTGCGCCAAAAGAGGTCGGAAAGGCAAAGCGGAGGTGAGCATGGTTGCGAAAACCATGGCTAACAGGTGCGTTTTCATAAGTTGTTTTTCGGTCAGTTGGCTAGCTTTTTGTTCTTCTTGTCAAAACTGAATGTGCGGGAAATGTTGAACCCGTAATGAATGTCGCCCTTGCCCCAGTTGCCGGCAGTTTCTCCTATAAACTGCTTCTCGATCATACCCAGTGAGTTGGTAAAATGCAACTGGAAAACGTGCCCGCCCGTTTCAATGTCGACCCCGAATGACATCGAATCATGGTATGGAGCCGTGACGGTGTTTTTTTCACGCGCTGTATAAAAATACTCTCCGTTCAAAGAAACGCGTTTCGATAATTTAAAACGTCCGCCGATGCCCATTGCCAGCAACACTTTCTCATCTCCTAAAACCTCGGGCTTATTCCGGTGCAGGAATGTAGGGGAAAGCTGCAAGGACAGTCTTTCCCCAAATTTGCGCGCGATGAGTACTTGGGCGGAGTAATACAATTTATCCTGAAATTCAAGCTCCTTATTGATCGTTGCGACGCCGGTTCCGCCAAAAAGCGTTACTGACACGGGAATGTTCCTGGCACCTTCGCTTTGTTTCAGCACTTTTAGTTTACCAAAAAAATCATAAACCTTTTGCGAAGTGCTCCTCCCTACCCCGATCATGAAATCGTCCGTCACACCATACTCAAAACCCATCCGCATTGTCGCCTGATCAAGTCCGAAAAACTGGTAAGCGCCTGAATTGAGCCGGCCGAAACGGTGCGAAATGCGAAAATCCAGGTGCTTCTTTTTCATCGTTTCAATGGAATGTCCATTAACGACGCGCGTGGATTTGAATGTGGCAGAAACAGGCACGGTAACCATGCTATCTTGCTTGGAAAGTTCACTAAGCAGATCATCCTGGGCATAGAGAACCGTTGTTGAACAAGTCAACATCATCATTAAGCGGAGTAATTTCATTGTTGTTTGCGCAGTTAGGCTGTAACTGTTAAAGTGTTGCCATCAGTGGAAAGCGAAGTTTTGTAAGCTTTTAGCGGAGAAGTGGCCGGGCCTTTTTCCACTGCACCTGTAAGCGAGAATTCTGATTGGTGTGTTGGGCATCTAATGTCGTTCTGGTCTTTTCGGTAACCAACTGTGCTTCCTTCGTGCGTGCAAATTCTGGATAAGGCCACATATTGACTATCGGTGGTAAACGCAACCAGCACATCACCAAAGACTTTTCCTGTACCAGCGGTTTTGAGATCTTTTGCATTGTTGTGGGTGAGATCCAATGTAAAGTTGATCGCATTGCCCGTTGTGGTTCCGGTCACGCCGTTTACCGCGCCGCCGCCGGGAGTTGGCTCAGGATCGTCGTCGCTGGATCCGCAGGCCGTCATTGTTGTTCCAATGCAATAGAATGCCATGAGCGTGGAAGTGCTTAGTCCGAGACTTCTCAGGAATTCACCTCGTTTCATTTTGTCTGCTTTAACATTTTCCATAGTGAATAATTAAATTAGTAGATACAATTCGGGTAATGCGGCTCTATTTAAAAGCGGGTGTATAGCGCAGTGATATCCACATTCCTACTGTTGTGAGGTTTACTTTTCCATAGCCCACACCTTTTACCGGGATTCGGATGTACGGTTCGGCCACTAGTGATAGTTTCTTTGTGATTGTGCGTTCGTAGCCTACGGATGCGTTGATATGGCTTAGTAAGAACCATCCTGTTTTACCTTGCCAGTACGGTTTTTGACCATGAATATAATCTTTATAATTATAGTCGTAACGCTCTTTTTGGGCGTAATAAGAAGACACCCCGGTTCCAACAAACCATTTAGACTGCTCATTACGAACAACATTATATCGCAGCCCCACAGGGATTTCAAACATTGTGCAACTGCCGTCAACATCATAAGGTGTATTGATGTCTGTCACATATTTTGGCAATTTATACTCGCCTGCATTCGCAGTATAATCCTTTACACTTCGAACAACACCTGCTTGCAAATAAAGCCTTGACGATAGACCGTATTCGACTAAAAGCGAAAATGCTGTCCCTGGTTTTGTATAGTTTTTGAATCCAACTGTTGACAAATCAGGCGAGTAACCCAGTCTTACAGCCCATTTGGCATAGTCCACTTCTGCTTTTTCCGGCTTGGGCGCTTCCGAAACGGCTGGCGGTGTGAATGTTACCATCGGAATTTCCGGCTGGTTTTCCCAGTTCAATGTTCTGCTTGCTAATGCTGTCGCTGAAATCAGTAACCTGGCCTGATCTTCGCTGATTTCTTGTTCTGCACTATCCTCATTTACAGCATTGTTCGCCATAACAGACTTTGCTGATTTGCTTTTGGCAATGTTGTTAATGGAAAAAGCCCCGTCGCCTCCTTCCCCTTTTGAGCGGTTAGGCTCTAAGTACACTCCGCCTGCCTTAGACTGGCTCCGGGGCAATGTTTTTCTAACTCGGTTATCGGTAATGATGTCTTTCACATTGTTTTCAACCACATTGCTTTTATCTTCTTCTTTTGCATTGCTTTTTTTCTCCATACCGCTCCTCACATCCCTGCCCGTCCTTAAATCTCTGCCCGCAACCTCTCTTTTAATGGGTAGAGCCTCTGGCTCTGGGGATTTTGATGTGTAGTGTATGGTTAGCGCAATGGGGATCAGGAGTGCCATTAATGCTAGTGGCCACCATTTTTTTAGCCAGCCGCCTGCGACTTTGCCGTCGTTTGCGTCCAACCGTTTGCTCAAACTATTCCAATCCTCCGGGTCAAATTGTGGATCAAGCTCTTCTGATGACTTTCTGAAGAGCTTATCCAGTTCGTCATCTGGTAACTCTGTCATAATCGCCAATATTTATTTTTGATAACATTTCTCTTAATTTTTCTCTTGCACGCGACAAATTTGACTTCGACGCCCCTACTGAAATATTCAGCTGGTCTGCAATCTCTTCGTGTGTATAGCCGTCTATAACCGATAAACTGAACACAACTCTGTAAGCCGGGGTCAGTTTCTGGATCAGCTCCATGAGTTCTTCGTGCGCAAGCTTGCTGATAACCGTTTCATCAATCGCCACATTGTCCGCAACTTCCACATCATCAAAAACGTCCCGCCGTATTTCCTGTCTGTAATGGTCAAGGGCTGTGTTAATCATAATCCTGCTCAACCAGGTTTTAAATGAACGGCTGGAATCGAATGTATCCAGCTTTGTAAAAACCTTAAAAAATCCGTCGTTGAGTATTTCTTTCGCCTCTTCCCGGCTGCGTGTATAGCGCAGACAAATGCTCATAGCATATCCGTAAAACTGTTTATACAACAGCTCCTGACTGCGGCGGTTTTTCTGTAAACAGCCGTCGAGTAGTTCAATAAGAACTGCGGAGGTATACTCGGGCATGCTATTTGCTCTTTTAACACTAGTACGGTGAACCGAAAGCTAGGGTTGCGTACAAGTTTGCAATTTTTTGGTGATTTTTATAACTATTTGATTATGTTATAATTAAGTCACCGCTTGGTGCAAAACTTTATCCTATTTCAGTGTGTAAACTGGGGATTTTTTTCCAAATTAATAAGCATAGTACCATTACTCAACGATATTTTTCCTGATCACTCAGGGGCTATTGAATGACTGAAAAACGTCCTCATCTTAACATTATCGAGTCGCGCTTTCTCGAACTCGATGCATTGCGCGGGCTGGCTGCATTGCTTGTTGTCCTGTTTCATTTTACGATCAATTCCAATAGCTCGCTCCTGGGATGGGAATTCCGGTATGGCGCTACGGGCGTTGATATATTCTTTATCATCAGCGGGTTTGTCATTTTTCTTACAATTTCGAGGGTTAAAAAATGGCCTGATTTCATCGTTTCCCGATTTGCCCGACTCTATCCCGCATTCTGGTGCTGCCTGCTCCTGACGACTATGGTCATGATGCTCTTCGAACCTGAGACTGTCAGCCTGCAAAGATTGCTGGCTAATACGACCATGATGCCGATCTTTTTTAACCAGGAAAATATGGACCAGTCTTACTGGACATTATTGGTTGAGCTTATATTTTATTTCTGGATCTTCGTGCTACTGGTTACCGGAAATATCAGGAACATTGTAAGCGCGGGCTTTGTGTTTACTGCATTCATCATTGCTTTTCATGCGTTTTCGCCGCTATATGCTGGTTTTCATGAGTTTGCAGCCCGCAAGATCGAATTGTTAAATCATTTTCCGCTTTTTTTCTCAGGCATTCTTTTCTATCTCGTCAGAAATGGGAATGATGTCCGAAAAAATGCTGCATTGATCCTGTTCTGCCTTGTATCCGCATGTTATTTGCACAACCAGGGCGGCCGGTCGCAGTATCATGTAACGCCTTATGAACATTATGCGATCCTGACATTCTTCCATGTAATTTTTGCGCTGGCGATATTTGGCAAACTGAGCTTTTTAAACAATGCGCCGCTGCTTTTTTTGGGCAAAATATCCTATTGCCTGTATCTGATCCATCAGTATGTTGGTCTGCGTTTGCTGGCAGTCCTAACCGATATCTGGCAGGTAAATATTTACCTCAGCTTGGTCATTACCGTTGCTGCCGTTACTGCGATCGCCTGGCTGATCAATAAATTTGTAGAAATCCCGGCTAATCTTTTGATCCGCAACTGGTATAAAAACCGGAACCAGAAAGGCTCACCGGCCCGCGCCGGGGAAATTGCCATGCAATAGTTTCCTGATGTTACTTACTTTTGCAGCCTAACTACGCATATTTGAATAATATTTTCAAATCATGTGTTACCATATGCACTATACTGATTTTTAATGGCCAAAAGTGAAACCACTCCTGAACAACCATCGCCATTCGCGGTGCGTAAATTAAGCTGGCAAGGGCTTAAAACAACGCTCGACCTGCTCAGATATTTAAGACCCTACCGGCTCACATTCTTTATCGGGCTCATTTTTCTTGTGCTGTCCACAGCTACATCTCTGGCTTTCCCGAAGCTGGTCGGAAGCATTATTGAAGTGATTGAGGGCAAATCGCCCTACACCATTAACCAGATCACGCTTTTCCTGTTCTTTATACTGATATGCCAGGCGGTTTTCTCGTTTTTCCGGGTGTATTTGTTTACAAAAGTGAGTGAACTGGCGATGACCAA
This sequence comes from Dyadobacter sp. CY347, assembly GCF_021502655.1. GTDB lineage: Bacteria > Bacteroidota > Bacteroidia > Cytophagales > Spirosomataceae > Dyadobacter. The sequence goes on along the minus strand of NZ_JAKFFT010000007.1, from coordinate 211,945 downwards.
TATCCGGTCGGATGTTTTTACCAAAATCATCACATTACCCATCTCATTTCTTGAACAGCGCCGTGTCGGCGAACTCACGAGCCGCATTACTTCCGACGTTTCCCAGTTGCAGGGATTGCTTTCCTTCACATTAGCAGAGATTTTCAGGCAAGTTGCCACATTGATCGTGGGTGTTTCCATCCTTTTTTATACTTCCTGGAAACTCACGCTTTTCATGCTGGCAACATTCCCTGTCCTGGTTGTCGCTTCTGTGTTTTTTGGCCGGCACCAGCGCAGGCTTGCGCGGAAAGTGCAGGATGAACTTGCTGCTGCCAATGTGGTTGTTGAGGAAACATTGCAGTCTGTGAATGTTGTCAAAGCATTTACGAACGAACCGCTTGAAGTGAACCGTTACCAGGAGATTTTGAAACGCGTAGTGGACTTGTCGCTTTATGCGGCAGCATTCCGGGGGGGATTTGTTTCCTTCATCATTTTTGCACTTTTTGGTGGCATTGTCGGGGTGGTCTGGTATGGCGCGGGATTGGTGCAGGCGGGCGAGTTCGGGCTTTCGGATCTGTTCACATTTATCCTTTACACCACATTCATAGGCGCTTCCATCAGCGGAATGGGCGATTTGTATGCACAGATCAACAGGGTTATCGGCGCTTCCGAACGGATATTTGAAATACTGGAAGAAGAACCAGAATTAGATCTCGAAACGGCGAAGAATGCAGTCGCAAGCCCTATTCAGGGCCACATTGCGTATCAGGATGTTCATTTCTCCTATCCATCGCGGGCGGATCTGCCGGTTTTGAAAGGTATTTCATTTGAGATAAAAGCAGGAGAAAAAATTGCCTTGGTCGGTTACAGCGGCGCTGGAAAATCAACGATCGTCCAATTGCTCATGCGTTTTTACGATCATCAGACGGGCAACATTCTCGTTGATGGTCAGGCGGTTAAATCTTACGGTCTCACCGAGCTAAGGAAGAACATTGCCATTGTGCCGCAGGAAGTAATGTTGTTTGGCGGGACAATTTACGAGAACATTGCCTACGGAAAACCCAATGCTACCCGGGAAGAAATTTACGATGCTGCCCGACGCGCTCACGCCAGGGAATTCATCGATACATTCCCTGAAAAGTTTGACACAGTAGTTGGCGAACGCGGCATCAAGCTTTCCGGCGGACAACGCCAGCGCATTGCCATTGCACGCGCCATTCTGAAAGATCCCAAAATCCTGATCCTCGACGAGGCCACCAGTTCGCTCGACGCAGAGTCAGAAAAGCTGGTGCAGATTGCGCTGGATGAATTGATGAAAAACCGCACTACGATCGTTATAGCGCACCGTTTGGCGACGATCCGGAAGGTGGACATGATTTACGTTATCCGGGAAGGCCGCATTGCGGAATCGGGAACGCATCAGCAATTAACACTTATGGACAATGGTTTGTACGCAAATCTGATCAAATTGCAGTTTGAAACCGCAGAAAGCAATTGATGGAAACAAGCAGCACAACCCAGAAATCTCCCAAAGAATTTTTTGAAACTGAAAAAAACAAAGCAGCCATTGCCGAGGCCGCTGCATTGCAGAACTTCAACCAGTTGGCCATTGCGCGGTTACTCGTGTTTTTTGCCATGATTTTCTTCCTATGGCTCTGGAATAATCAAAACCAGCCCCTTTGGGGATTGGTAGCACTGGGATTGCTCGTGATCTTCCTGATTTCCATGCGCCGCCAGCAAGCGGCCCGAAAACTCCGCGATTTCCAGCATAACCTCGTCATCATCAACATTGATGAGCTCAACCGGCTTACATTCCGCTTCAACAGAGAAGATTCCGGCGTGCAGTTTCAGGAAAAAGAACACGCATTCGGGAGCGATATGGACATTTTTGGTGAGTATTCTTTATATAAGCTCCTCAACAGGACCCGCACCGCGGAAGGCAGCCAGCGTTTTGCAAACTGGCTTAAAAATCATGCTGATGTCAAAGAGATCAGGCTCCGGCAGGAAGCAGCGGCGGAATTCAGCAAGCATCCGGAACTGGTCCAGGCGCTGGAAGCAACCGCTTTACTGCATGAACACGCCGCACAGCAACTGGGCGATTTCCGGAAATGGTCTACGGAATTTATGGACAAAGACCTGGCACGCCTGCTGAATTTTCGCTGGTTTAGTGTCATTACCGTGGTTGTTGCCATTCTTTTTTTATTTTCTATCCTGCCTGCATGGCCTTTGCTGTTGTGCATTGCTGTTAATGCTGTCCTGATCGCTCGTTTTAGAGCATACATTGAATCCGTTACAAACCGTACCGCCGAATTGGGGAAAACATTGGTTTCTTATGGAGAAATCCTTGAAATCGCACAATCGTTTCCTTACCAGGCGCCCTGGTGGCTCGATCGCAAGAACCGCATTGAAGGTTCGGCGGATGCGTTGAAACAGGTCGGTGTGCTTTTCGAAAGATTGGATTACAGAAACAATATATTTTTCTCGCTGTTTGTGGGCATCCCAACGCTCTGGGACATTTTTTGCCTCGCAGGACTTGAAAAATGGAAACACAAATATCACGACAATTTAGCCGACTGGCTGGAAGTCCTGGCCGACGCCGAAGCCATGAACAGTCTGGCTGGCCACGCATTTGCCAATCCGGCCTACATTGCGCCCGAGATCATCGATTCACCTGAATTTCAGATTCATACCATTGAAATGGGCCATCCGCTTATCCCCCAGGACCGAAGGATCAGCAATGATTTCAGTGTATCGGGAACAGGGCATACTGTGCTTGTAACGGGCTCCAATATGTCAGGGAAAAGCACGTTTCTCCGTACGATCGGGTTAAATTTTGTATTGGCTCAAATAGGCGCCGTAGTAAGTGCAAAAGCATTCAAATGTGCGCCAGTTCGCGTTTTCAGCAGCATGCGCACGCAGGATTCGCTGGAAGAAAGCACTTCGTCTTTTTATGCGGAATTGAAAAGATTGAAAAAGCTGCTGGAACTGTCCGATGAAAACAATGCTGCCCCTGTATTTTATTTATTGGACGAAATCCTGAAAGGCACGAATTCTTCCGACCGCCATCGCGGAGCCGAAGCATTGATCAGACAATTGCACATGAAAAAAGCCTCAGGTTTGGTTTCAACCCACGATCTCGAACTAGGCGAATGGGGCGCTTCTGAAAATTACGTTCACAATTTCCATTTCAGGTCTGATGTGGAAAACGGTGAATTGCTGTTTGATTACAAGCTGCACGATGGAATTTGCAAGAGCTTCAATGCTTCGGAATTGATGCGTATGATGGGTATTGACATTGAAAAATAATGTTATGCCCGGATTTGCGTAACTTTACAGGGCACAATTACGTTTCTTAGTTCTGAGCGTGGATTAAGGATTTTAATCATTAGATTTAGTACATTAATTAATAACAAATAACGATTACTGAAACCTGAATGGAAGTATTAATAATGGCAGGGCAGCTCATTCTGGGCTTATCAATTTTGGTAGGGCTGCATGAATGGGGGCATATGTTTGCTGCAAAAATGTTTGGGATGCGAGTTGAAAAATACTTCATTGGTTTTCCGCCGAAGATATTCAGCTTTAAAAAAGGAGAAACAGAATATGGCATTGGCGCGATCCCGTTAGGAGGTTTTGTCAAAATATCAGGCATGATCGACGAATCTATGGATACAGAGGCAATGAATAAGGAGCCTCAGCCTTACGAATTTCGTTCGAAACCAGCCTGGCAGCGTTTAATTGTAATGCTTGGCGGCATTATCGTCAATGTGATCGTTGGGATTTTCATATTTATTGTCATTGCGTATAATGATGGCGATAAGTATCTATCCAGCACCGAGGTTAATAAATATGGCATTGTAGCAGGCGACCTGGCCAAAGAAATCGGCTTGCAAACGGGCGACAAAATCGTAAAAGTGAATGGTAAGCCGTTCACTAGTTTCGATGAACTGGGAAGCTCGGAAGTGTTGCTGGGAAGTAATAGTTCTTACACTGTAAATCGTGCAGGAAAAGAAGTTGAGATCGACATTCCGAATAATTTCATCGAAAGATTATCCGATCCGGAAGAAAAAAGAAGCTTCATACGTCCTTTGGAGCCCTTCAAGATTGGTGAAGTTGTGCCTGCGTCTCCCGCGCAAAAGGCAGGTTTGCAAACCGGTGATAAAGTCGTTTCCATCAATGGTCAGCCTATTCAGTTCTTCCACGAGCTGCAAGGCCAGCTGCAAAATCTGAAAGGTAAAAAAGCAGAGCTTCTTGTTCAGCGCGGTGCGGAAAACAAAAAGCTTAACGCCACTGTGGATGAAGACGGAACCCTGGGTTTTTATCCTCAAAGTCTGTTAAACTATACGGCTGTAAAGTACACATTAGGACAGGCCATTTCGGTGGGTACGAATGATGCTTTTGCTGTCGTTTATAACAACATTAAAGGTTTTGGCAAAATATTCAGAGGCGAAGTTTCCGCTTCAAAAGCATTGAGCGGACCGATCGGCATTGCCCGTATGTTCGGGGGCGTTTGGGATTGGAGCCGTTTCTGGTATCTGACCGGTTTGCTTTCAATGGTGCTTGCGTTTATGAATGCATTGCCCATTCCGGCGTTAGATGGCGGCCACGCTGTGATCCTTTCGTACGAGATCATTTCGGGACGTAAACCATCCGATCGCTTTTTGGAAAATGCGCAGAAAGTCGGCATGGTGCTCTTACTTGGCCTGATGGCTTTTGCAATATTCAATGATGTCTGGAAAGCAGTATTTTAAAATATTTTTGGTCGAAAATAAGGAAAGGACAAAGCGCTTAATCCGCTTTCCTTTCCTTATTTTTTTCATTTTGACTCTGTCGTCGTCGGTGCATGATTATCATGTTAGCGTCACACAGATGCAGTATAATCCTGCGCTCAAAACATTCGAAGTGAGTATACGTATGTTCACGGACGATCTTGAGCGCGCGTTATCACAGCGAGGGCTGATCCAAGGAAACGACAAGCAGCGCGTTGTTATCAGTAACAATGACAAAAATGATCCGCTGGTCGAGCGATATGTTCTGAAATCGTTCGTATTGATGGATAGCCAGAAGAAACCGGTTGCTGCCAAATACGTAGGGAAAGAACAAGAGGAGGATGCAACATGGGTTTATCTCGAAATTCCATTCAATGGTCCTCTGAATGGCTTCAAACTACAAAACAGCACACTGATGGAGGTTTTTGACGATCAGGTCAATATGACGAACATTAAAAACGCTTCTGAAAAACGGACATTTTTGTTTAAAAAGGGACAATCTGTACACATTCTTTAGCCGCATTCCGGTTGTTAAAAAGCCTGACACAGCCGTTGGTGGCATGGCTATTTTGTTTTATTATTCCCTTTCTTTTGAAAGTCATTATTTATATATTGGGAAAAGATTATCTGTCATTTTGACAGAATGCCTATGAAATTTGAACCTTCTGACTTATATAGTCGGCTGCTTATGTCCGATTCGGATATGGATAGCCTTGAAATTGTTCCTCTTGGTGGCCCTGATGGCTCCGACGAGCCTTTTGAACTCCCCGAAGAACTTGCCATACTGCCGATCAGGCAAACAGTACTTTTCCCAGGAATGGTTATTCCCGTGACCGTTGTGCGCCAGAAGGCCATTCGTTTAGTCAAGAAGATTTACAGGAATTCGGATATAAATCAACGCATACTCGGAGCAGTAACACAGGCCATTCCTAACAAGGAGGACCCTACTGCTGAGGACCTTTACAATGTAGGAACGGTTGCCCAGATCCTGAAAATGATCACCTTACCGGATGGAAATGTGACCATTATCGTGCAGGGAAGACAGCGTTTTGAGATTAAAACCATTCTGCACGAAGAACCTTATCTGACTGCGCAGGTTAAAGCGATTGACGATTCTTTTGTTGGCCCGACCAAAAAAGAATCCAAAGCACTTTTGCAATCACTGCGAGACGGCGCGCACAAGATCATGCGCCTGAACCCGGAGATTCCCCAGGAAGCCCGGATCGCGCTGGATAACATTGAAAGCCCCATTTTCCTGATCCATTTTCTTTCTTCAAATATTAATGTAGAAGTTGCGGATAAGCAAAAGCTGCTCGAAGAAAGGAATGGACACAAGCAGGCAACATTGCTGCTTCAATATATGATGCGGGAAATTGAAATGCTGGAATTGAAGCGGGAAATCCAGACCAAAGCCAGCTCCGACATTGACCAGCAGCAACGCGATTATTTCCTCAGACAACAGATAAAAGTCCTGCACGACGAGCTCGGCATGGACAGCCCGGAGCGAGATCTGGATGAGATCCGTTTGAAAGCAAGCCAGAAAAAATGGTCCGACTCTGTTCGCAGCCATTTTGAAAAAGAACTCACCAAACTACAACGGATTAACCCCATGGCGCCCGAATATCCGGTGACCATGAATTACCTGGAAATGCTGGTTGACTTGCCTTGGGGACAATATACCAAAGACAATTTTGACCTCGTCCGTGCACAGAAAGTGCTGGATGCAGATCACTTTGGTTTAGAAAAAGTAAAAGAGCGTATCATTGAATATCTCGCTGTTTTGAAGCTGAAAGGCAATTTGAAAGCACCTATTCTTTGCTTATACGGTCCTCCGGGAGTTGGTAAAACTTCGCTGGGAAGATCCATAGCCAAAGCATTAAACCGCGAATACATCAGAATGGCGCTCGGTGGCGTGCATGATGAGGCTGAAATCCGTGGTCATAGAAAAACATATATCGGGGCTATGCCGGGAAAAATCATTCAGAACATTAAAAAAGCAGGTTATGCCAATCCTGTGTTCATTCTGGATGAAATTGATAAAGTAAGCTCCGATTACCGTGGCGATCCTTCTTCTGCATTATTGGAAGTGCTCGATCCGGAACAAAACTCTTCATTCACAGACAATTACCTGGAAGTTGAATACGATCTTTCGAAAGTTTTGTTCGTAGCAACCGCCAATGCACTGGATACCATTCACCCCGCCCTGCGCGACCGGATGGAGATCATCGAAATGACGGGTTATACGATTGAAGAGAAATTGCAGATCGCAAAACGTTACCTCGTTCCCAAGCAACGCAAAGATCACGGCCTGAAATCGACCGACATTAAGATCGATGATTTGGCATTAACCAAAATTATCGAAGGTTATACCCGGGAATCAGGTGTCCGGAATCTGGAACAGAAAATTGGTTCGGTTGTCCGTAAGATTGCGAAATCGGTTGCGATGGAGCAGGAATATCCTAAAACCATTAAGGCGGAGCAGATTGAAAAATATCTTGGCGCAGAGATTTTTGACAAAGATCTGTATCAGGATAATGATTTTGCAGGTGTAGTAACGGGCTTGGCATGGACTTCTGTCGGTGGAGAAATTCTGTTCATTGAAACCAGCCTGAGCCGCGGCAAAGGAAACCTTACATTGTCCGGTCAGCTGGGTGATGTGATGAAGGAATCGGCAGTGGCTGCATTATCGTATTTGAAAGCCAACGCAGACCGGCTAGGCATCGATTACAGGATCTTTAACCATTATGACCTTCACGTACACGTGCCTGCAGGCGCTGTGCCCAAGGACGGGCCTTCTGCGGGTGTGACGATGGTGACTTCTATGGCTTCGATCTTTACGCAGCGCCGGGTGAAACCGTTCATTGCGATGACGGGTGAGATCACATTAAGAGGAAAAGTGTTACCAGTCGGCGGTGTGAAGGAGAAGATCCTTGCGGCGCGTCGGGCTGGTGTGAAGGAAATTATTCTTTGTGTAAAAAACCGCAAAGATGTGGAAGAGGTGCCAGCCAATTATATCAAAGATCTGTCGTTCCATTATGTGGATCAGATCGACGAGGTGCTGGAATATGCATTACTGCCTGAGAAAGTGAAGAATGCGACCCATTTTATTTTCCCGGAAGAGAAGAAAGAAAAAGAAGAAAGCGGTTACGCAACATTGGACGTTTAGCAGCTGTTTTCAAAAAAATAATAAATTTTGAGTTCAAAAGACGCCTTCGGGCGTCTTTTTTGCTTAGGGGTTTGTAATTCAAAAACACGTCCTGTTATCAACAACTATTCATTATTAAAATGTCCCTACCGCAGCTTTCTCCCGAATTGCTGGATCAGCGTCCAGACCTTTTGCCAAACCACCATAACCTCCTTGCGCTGCCTGAAAAGATCATTCAGTTTGGCACAGGCGTACTGCTGCGCGGCTTACCCGATTATTTTGTAAATCAGGCTAATCAGCAGGGGATTTTCAATGGCAGGATCGTGGTTGTGAAGTCTACGAACAGCGGCGGGACCGATGCGTTTGCTACGCAGCAAAATGTATTCTCACACAGCATCCGCGGCATTGAGGACGGGAATCAGGTTGATAAACTGGTGATCAACAGTGCGATAAGCCGAACCATTTCAGCAAACAGCAACTGGGCGGAGATTCTCGAATGCGCGCACAATCCTGAATTAAAGATCGTTGTTTCCAATACGACGGAAGTTGGGATACAACTCACCGACGATGATATTTTCGCCAGTCCGCCAACGTCCTATCCCGGAAAACTGACGGCTTACTTGTATGAGCGTTTCAAAGCATTTAACGGAAGTGCAGCATCCGGAATGGTGATCGTTCCTACTGAGCTGATCGTTAACAGCGGGCAGAAATTACGCGACATTGTTATTGAACAAGCCAAACGGCACAATTTGGATGAAGCATTCACCCAATGGCTGGAAGAACACAATCATTTTTGCAGTTCGCTCGTCGACCGCATTGTCCCGGGCAAGCCGGATGCTGAAACTGTGGAGCTTATTTCTGGCCAGCAGGGTTATCAGGATGATTTACTGATCGTTTCAGAGGTTTACCGATTGTGGGCTATTGAAGGAAGTGAGCATGTAAAATCGGTTTTGAGCTTTGCCGAGGCAGATAAAGGCGTCGTTATCGAACCCAACATTGATCTTTACCGGGAGCTGAAACTGCGCTTGCTGAATGGCACGCATACGCTTGCTTGCGGCCTCTGTTTCCTGAATGGCCTGGATACGGTCCGCGAAAGCATGGAACATCCGGAAACTGCTTCATTTATCGCCGATCTAATGTTGAAAGAACTTGCTCCGGCAATCCCATATGCAGTGGATGAGGCGCGTGTGCAGGAATTTGGCAACCAGGTTTTAGACCGTTTCCGCAATCCGTTCATCCGTCACCAGCTGATCGACATTACTGTGCAATACACGGCCAAAATGAGAATGCGGAATATTCCCACATTGCTAAGCCACTATAAAAAGTCAGATCAGGCGCCGGCGCTCTTTGCCGAAGGGTTTGCTGCCTTCCTGAAATTCATGAAGCCGGTTGTTCACAAAGATGGTGCTTACTATGGCGACCGCGATGGACAGCCTTATTCCATCCGCTGCGATGCCGCTCCTTATTTCGATGAAATGTGGAAAACAGCCGCTTCACCGCTTGATCTTGCTGAGAAAGTTTTGGCCGATGAATCGCTTTGGGATACGGATTTGACGCAGCTTCCCGGATTTCTGGATGCTGTGAAGTCGTATATGGCCGAGCCGGCAGCATTGGATACATTGCGCATTGTTCCCGGCGCCGATGCACCTAAAATTGATCTGAATTAATCATAATAAGGCTCATAAGAAGCGACCAGATTTAAAGCATTCACATATCCGATCCGTTTTTGTTGTAACATACAAAAACGGATTTTTTTATTTCATATAGCTACTCGATGCCCGCATTTGAAGTCAGAAATCCCTTTGGCATCATTTTTGACTTTGTGACACCCTGAAAGTCAAAAACTGGTTAACACGATTTTTAATATATAACTGTGAAAAGATCTGTAAAAATACTGATAGGAATAGTGGTCATTCTGATCATCGCCCGCCTGCTGCTGCCCTATTTCGTGGTGAAATATGTGAACAAAGTCCTGGCCGATATGGACGGTTATACGGGGCATATTGATGATGTGGATATTCACCTGATCCGCGGCGCTTACCAGATCGATGGGATGAACATTCGCAAGGTGAATGGTAAAATTAAAGAGCCATTTATTCTTATCCCCAAAATGGACCTCTCGGTTCAGTGGGAGTCGTTGCTGAAAGGGAAACTTGTAAGCGAGGTGGAATGCCATAATCCTGAGATCAACTTTGCATTCAGCAGCAGTGAAGAAGCAAGCCAGACGGGTGCAGAAAACGACTGGACAAAGGTGATTAAAGATCTTTTACCCATTGAAATAAACCGTTTTCAAATTATTAACGGAAAGGTGGACCTTACAAGCATTGTAAGCCAGCCCAAAACCGACCTGACCCTCAAAAATTTCAACCTCGAAATCGCAAACATCCGAAACGTCGAAGAAAAAGGTAAAAATTTGCCCTCTCCCGTAAAAGCTACCGGCGATTTGCCCGGTTTTGGAGGAACAATGCTATTTACAGCCAATATGATGCTGTTAAAGAAAATTCCGGATTTTGATTACAACCTCAGTTTGAAAGATCTGCAACTGGTAAAACTCAACAGTCTGGCGAAGCAGTATGGGAATCTGGATTTTGAACAAGGCACCATGAGCTTGTTAAGTGAGATGAAAATGGTCGACGGCAAGCTGGAAGGCTATTTAAAGCCACTTACCAAGGACATGAAAATTTTTAAAATGAAGGAGGAAAACCGCAATGCAAGTCAATTCTTCCGCGAATTGCTGGCGGAAGGCGGTGCTTTTATTCTGGAAAATAAAAAGAAAGACCAGGTAGCAACCCGTATCCCGTTGAAAGGAACTGTGGGTGAGATTTCCACTGACTTCTGGCCAATCATTATCAATGTGTTGAGAAATGCTTATGTGGAAGCGTTTAAAGCTGAGTATGACTCTTCTATGAGTGTGAAAGACACCATTAAGGAAGTGCGAAAAGAGCGGAAAGAGAAGCGTAAAGATAGACGCGCGGAACGCAAAGCGAAGCGTGAACGTAAAAAAGCGGAACGTAAAAAAGATTAGGTCCCGCTTTCAGTATATCTTAATAATTAAAACATTAACCTGCGTCCCGGAATTTGGTAACCAAGGCAATGCTTTCAGCGACTTTCTGTTCAATCCAGGAATAGTTGCCGGCTTCGATAATCTCTTTTGGAAATAAATTGGATCCCAAACCAACCGCATATGCGCCTGCGCCAAACCATTCATTAATGCTCTCGGCTGTGGGCTGCACGCCGCCAGTGACCATAATTTTAACGTTAGGCATAGGCCCGCGGATCGCTTTAATGAATTTGGATCCCACAACATCACCGGGAAAAAGCTTCACAACTTCGGCGCCTGCCTGTTGTGCGTTGTAAATCTCCGTTAATGTGGAAACGCCCGGAATCCAGGGAATGTTGGCTTTCGCACAAGCATAACCTACGGCCGGATTGAGGCAAGGTGTTACTATGAAATCTGTTCCTGCATCAATAAATTTTTGTGCAGTTTCGGCATCATAAATAGTCCCTATGCCCATCGATAAGCCTGGCAAACTCTCTTTTGTGTAGGCAACCAGCTCGGTAAATACGGTAAATGCGTTTTCGCCGCGGTTTGTGAATTCAAATGCCCGCGCACCTCCACGGTAACTGGCATTGATCACCTCTTTGGCAATTTCTATGTCACTATGATAAAACAGCGGCAAAACACCGACCTGATTTAATAGCGTTAACGTTGTCTCTTTGTCCATATCATTTGTTTTTTGAAACAGCAATCAGCGCTTGATCCTGCCGGAAGTTTCTCCCTGCCGGATCGCCTCCACTTCCTGAATGGTGGAAATTAGTGCGTCCCCTTCGATTGTATGTTTCAATGCCGAAGCTGCAACGCCGAATTCAAGTGCCTTTTGCTGATCATTAAATGTAATCAATCCGTGTATCAAACCAGCAATGAATGCGTCTCCGCCGCCAACTCTGTCGATAATCGGGTTGATTTCCGTATCAGCTGTTTCCAAAAGCTCTTTTCCGTTCCAGAGATAAGCCCGCAAAAGGTTGTGTGAAGCGCTGATGGAAGTCCGTTTTGTATCGACCAATGTTTTCACTTGCGGATAAGCCCTCTGTAAATTGACGCAGGAGTCTACAAAATCGTTTCCGTCAATGCCAAAAATCTCCTTAATGTTTTCGCTATTTGCGATCACAATGTCGGTTCCGGCAGTTATTTCGGGGAGAATGTCAGAAGGCTTCTTACCATATTTCCATAGGTTTGCCCTGTAAAAAATATCGCCTGAAACGGTTAATCCGTATTTCCTGGCTGTTTTGATCCCATCCAGAAGCGCGTCGGCTGCTCCCTGCGAAAGCGCAGGCGTAATGCCAGCCCAGTGAAACCATTTGGCATCTTTCAGAATGCTGTCCCAATCAATTTCCTTCGGATCTATCTCAGCCAATGATGAGTTGGCGCGGTCATAAACGATCTGGCTGCCGCGCAATGCCGCACCCATTTCCAGAAAATAAACGGCCATTCTCGGGCCTCCATAAATGATATGAGAAATATCAACACCGTGAAAATGAAGATATTGCGCTGCCGCCCTGCCGATTGGCGAGTCGGGAAAGCGCGTTACATGCGCCGTGTGATGTCCCCAATATGCCAATGCCGTAGAAACATTCGCTTCTCCGCCGGCATAAGTGACATTTAGTTGACGTGCTTGTTCAAAACGGGAAAAACCAGGTGTAGAAAGTCGCATAAGGACTTCTCCGAAAGAAACTATTTGAGCCATAGTTGCAAACCTACCTAAAATCCGAAATAATTGCTTGCATTGCGATAAGAAATGTCCTGAACCAGCTTTCCAAGCCATTGGATATCATTGGGAAGCTCGCCATTTTCGACATCATTACCGATCATATTGCAAAGGATCCTGCGGAAATATTCATGGCGCGGGTAAGACAGAAAGCTCCGGGAATCGGTCAGCATTCCTACGAAACGGCTCAATAATCCCATGTTGGAAAGCGCATTCATCTGGCGCTCCATACCATCTTTCTGGTCCAGATACCACCAGCCTGAGCCAAATTGCATTTTACCTGCAATGGTGCCATCATTATAATTACCCGTCATCGTCGCCAGCACTTCGTTATCCGCCGGATTCAGGTTATAAAGGATCGTTTTGGTAAGCTGATTTGTTGAATCCAGTTTATTGAAAAATTTAGACATAGGCGTCGCCTGGCTGTAATCGCCGATAGAATCCCAGCCTGTGTCCGGGCCCAGCTCGCGAAGCATGCGTGCATTATTGTTACGCAATGCGCCCAAGTGGAATTGTTGCGTCCAGGATTTTGCATGATCCATTTTTGCCGTTTCAAAAAGCACCATGGATTTGAATGCTTCGCGCTGTGCATCACCTGGAAGCTGCCCGTTACGTGCCGCTGTAAATGCCGCTTTCGCAGCTTCCTCATCAAACGAAGCATAAATATGCTCTAATCCATGATCTGAAAGCTTGCCGCCCATGGATGCAAAAAAGTCGTGGCGGTTCTGTAATGCAACCAGAAGATCTTCATAGGAGTTAATTTCTCCTAAACCGGAGGCCTCTCCTAATTTGGTAAGATATTGGTTAAACTCCTCCGGCGAATCGATCAGCAACATGGCTTTATCAGGACGGAAAGTAGGCAGCACTTTCAGGTCAAAACCGCTGTCTCTGATCGCTTTGTGGTCCGAAAGCGAGTCCGTAGGATCGTCCGTTGTACAAACGATCTTTACATTCATCCTTTTAAGAAGATTCCTGACCGAGAAATCCGGCTGCTTTAATTTCGCCGAACATTCATCATAAATCTCTCTTGCCGAATCTTTATTTAACAAAATATCAATGTCAAAATAACGCAGCAACTCCAAATGTGTCCAGTGATACAGCGGGTTACGCATGGTATAAGGCACGGTGACCGCCCATTGTTCAAACTTTTCCCAGTCGCTGGCATCACCCGTACAATAGCGCTCATTAATCCCATTCGCACGCATCGCCCGCCACTTATAATGATCACCATATAACCAGATCTGCGTCATATTCTCAAACTGCTTATCCGCCGCAATCTGGTCGGGAGGAAGGTGGCAGTGGTAATCAATGATGGGCATTTCTTTGGCATAATCATGATAAAGAATGCGCGCAGTCTCCGAACGAAGCAGAAAATCGTCGGATATGAATGTCTTTTGTGCAGTAGCGAATGTTGTCATATTATAATTTGTTTGACCTTTCAATAGCATATTCCAGCCCCCTCAGCTCAGCCAGCCCCCGCAACCTTCCGATAGCAGTATAACCAGGATTTGTCCGCTTAGTCCCTGAAAGGTCATCGAGCATTCTATGGCCGTGATCGGGACGGAATGGCATTCTTAAATCTGTCCTTCCGGCTTCAATGCGACTTTTTTGCTCGGTGAGCAATGCTTTCATGACGCTGTACATATCCACGTCACCGTCCAAATGGTCGGCTTCGTAAAAACTTCCGTCGTGTTCCCTTTTTGTGGCACGTAAATGGATGAAATGGATGCGGTTACCCAGCCTGTCAACCATTCCGCTAAGATCATTATCTGGTCTTACACCATAAGAACCTGTGCAAAAGCAAATGCCATTGGCCTCATGATCATAGGCTTCGAGTAACAGCATCGCGTCGTTTTCGGTGCTGACCACCCTTGGAAGTCCTAAGATCGGATAAGGAGGATCATCCGGATGGATTGCCAGTTTAACGCCAGCCTCATGCGCAACAGGCCCAATAGCCTGGATGAACTGGTATAAATGTGTCCTCAATTCCAGGTCACCCACATGCGCATATGCGCTCAATGCAGTCCGGAATTCTTCAATCGTGAAGCTTTCCTCGGAACCTGGCAAACCTGCTATAATGTTCCTGACGAGCTTGTTAACCGCTGTTTCCGAAGCATTATCCAACCAGTTTTTGGCTTTTTGCTTTTGCTCGTCCGTGTAATCTTCTTCCGCTTCCGGTCTTTTCAACAGATAAAGATCAAAAGCTGCAAATTGAGCCGCGTCAAAGCGCAAACCGGTCGAACCGTCCTTCATAGGCGCGTCCAGATCAGTCCTTGTCCAGTCCAGAATGGGCATGAAGTTGTAGCAAACGGTGTCTATTCCGCATGCACCCAGATTCAATAAGGTCTGCTGGTAATTTTTAATATATAGTTCAAAATCGCCTGTCCGGGTCTTGATCGCCTCGTGCACAGGAACACTTTCTACAACCGACCATGTTAAGCCGGCCTGTTCAATCAGTTCTTTTCGGGCCTGTATTTCAGCAACTTCCCACACTTCACCATTACGGATGTGGTGCAAAGCCGTAACAATTCCTGTTGCCCCGGCCTGGCGGATGTCCTGCAATGTGACAGGATCATTGGGCCCAAACCAACGCCATGTTTGTTCTAATGCCATATTTTAATTTTATGCTACTAACCGATGTTCCGGAACGCGTTCGCGCAAGACTTTCAAAGCCCGGCTCATTTGTGTTTCCACTGTTTTAACTGAAATTTCAAGCTTTTCAGCAATGTCGCGGTAACGAAGGCCTTCTTCGCGGCTAAGCCTGAAAATCAATTGACATTGCCTTGGCAAAGCCTTGATACAGCCTTCCACGTGATCAAAAAACTCATTGAATGTCAGTTCTTCAACCGGGGAAAAATGGTCCGCATGCGTCAGGTTCCATTGCACAGAATCCAGTGATTCACGCTCATTCTGACGGTGGATCCTGAGTTTAAGATAATCCAGCGCCTGATTTCTTACCGCTCTGTAAATGTAAGCCTGAAACGAAGTATGCACTTCAATCTGCTCACGATTTTTCCAAAGTTTCACAAACACATCTGAAACCACTTCCTCTGCGATTTCCCGCGTAATCACCACCCGCATGGCATAATTACAAAGCGATCGGTAATGATGTGTGAACAATTCACGAAAAGCATGGTAATCTCCGGTTGCCACCACTTTTCCAAATAAATTTTCCAGCGCGCTTTTCTGGGAATTAGCGGATGACAGGGTGTTGGTAAATGATTTTGCTTCCATTAATGAGCTAGGTTAATTATAGAAAATTTCCTGGATTCGTAGTGGTAAAAGGCATGCTTGCCTCGTCAACAGTGAACCTAGTTTAACGATTGGTTCGTTGATACACAAAATTTAATCTTGAAAAAAATCAATAAATCTACGCAACCGTTCCCGGAACCGTTCCCGTTTTCGTAATTTTTCCCGGAACTTGGTGCACTATTTGTAATTTGTGCAACAAATCGAGGTTAGTGCATTTTTTATACAAATTGTTGCAATTGTATTATTCCCATACATCTCCATGAAGAAAGTCTCCATCACCATTAAGGAAATTGCGCGGCAGCTTAACATTTCCAAATCGACCGTGTCGCGAGCCCTTCGAGACAGCAGTGAAATCAGTGAGGAGACAAAAAATAAGGTCATTGAGCTGGCAGAAAAGCTCAATTATTATCCCAATCCAATTGCCATCAGTTTGCTTAAAAACCGCACGCAGACCATTGGTGTGATCGTGCCTGACATTGCGAACCGCTTTTATTCATCGGCCATTGGCGGTGTGGAAGACATTGCTTATAGCCGCGGTTACCACACCATGATTTACCAGAGCCACGAATTGCTGGAAAGAGAGCGCTCCGCGTCCCGGCACATTGCTTCAAGGCGTGTCGATGGGCTTGTTGTGGCCATTTCAAGCCAGTCGGAGAACATTGATCATTTTGTGTCTTTGCAGGAACAAGGCATTCCCGTGGTATTTTTTGATCGCGTAAGTGATGCCATGCAAACGCATAAGGTGCGTGTTGACGACTATAAAGGCGCTTTTGAAGCAACAGAACATTTGATCAAACGCGGTTGCAAGCGCATTGCCCACATTGCCGGACCAAAACCCGTGTCCATTACACGGTTTCGTTTGGAAGGTTATAAGGACGCATTAAGGAAACACGACATTGATTTCAAAGAAGAATGGGTGCTGCACAGCGAAATCACGCAATCGGGCGGAACCGAACGCACTTATCAGCTGATGGCCTTACGCGAACGCCCGGATGCGATTTTCGGCGCCAGCGACCGGATCACCATGGGAATCCACTGGGCATTGCGGCAACTTGGTTACCGCATGCCCGACGATGTTGCAGTGGTTGGCTTTTGTGACCTGGCCATGTCATCATTGCTCGACCCGCCGGTAAGCTCGGTTACGCAGCCATCATTTGAAATGGGCCAGCAGGCCACATCACTGCTTTTGGATCTGATAGAAAGCAAAAATACCCCGGCCGAATATGAGACCAGGGTATTGCCTTCCAATCTTGTTATTAATCAGTCTTCGATGCGGGTTACTAAATGATTGTTACCCGGTGAGCGTTACCCGGTAATCGTTTTCAATTTTCTTTCGAATTCTGAAAGGATTTTTTCTTTCATCTGCACTTTCCGCTTTTGAATGTTGATGCGGCCTGCTGCCTGCTTATCCTGCTCAGGATCACCTGTTGCCGTCCTGTCAAATTCAAGAATAGCAAATTCAAGATCGCTTTTCTCGCGTTTGGCAAGCCATTCAAGTTCCCTGTATTTTGTTCTGAGCTGCTCTTCCGGGCTTTTCAGTTCGAATGCAGGATATTTACGGCTGATGACGCGGGCCAGATAACTCAGCTCAAATATCTTGTCGCACACCATTCTGAAACGCTCTGCAAGTTCCTTATCGGCCATTTTGAAAGGAATTTTGATCTCTTTCCATTTGCTCAAAAGGACTTTTGCTTCCTGTGACGCTTCAATAATGTCTGGTGCGCGAAGCAAAACTTCTGCTTGTTGCAGCAATTTCTGCTGTTCAACAATCCGTGGGTCAACCCGAACTTTCGGCTCGATGCCTTTGGCCAGATTGTACTTGTCGTAAAACAATTTCAAAAAGTGCCTGTAAGCCTTGTTAACCTTGAAAAAGCGCTTTGGCGGCACTTCACCAATGTTGTTCCAGGCATTCCGCACTTCCCTTGCTTTCTGATAAGCGTCATCCAGATCCCGCGAATAACTCAGCGTTTTGGTGATCTTGATCAGCTTTTCATATTCCTCTATACGGAACTGGTTAATTTTATTCTGCTCGTCGAAATAATCCCTGCGGCGTTGGAAGAAATCATCCAGAATGGTTTGAAATGTTGTCTCAACTTCTTCCTGATATTCCTTTTCAACAGGACCTGTGCGGATCCATTTGGCTTTGATCTCCTGGATCTGGTCCGTTGCCGCGGTGTAATCTTCAATAGCCGCCGCAACCTTCACATCTTCGATCAAAGCCCGCTTGATTTCCAGGTTTTTAAGCTGGTTAACCTCGATCAAACCTTTCAGATATTCCTCTTTCTCTTCCAGTCTCTGCAACAATGGAACAAAGTCCCCGAGTGCATCAAAACCTTTAAGCTTACGTTGAAGCTGGATTAGCTTGGTAAG
Organism: Dyadobacter sp. CY347; assembly: GCF_021502655.1. Taxonomy (GTDB): domain Bacteria; phylum Bacteroidota; class Bacteroidia; order Cytophagales; family Spirosomataceae; genus Dyadobacter. The sequence goes on along the minus strand of NZ_JAKFFT010000007.1, from coordinate 193,664 downwards.
ATAAGATCCTTTGTTAAGTGCCTCATCTATTTCTTGTTCCAACTGCTCCACTTTGTTCAGAACGATGTTAAAACGATTTTTAAAGTAATCAATCGCTTCCTGCTCAGTTCTCTTTACTTCTCCAATTTGCCGGTCGGGGAATTCCAAATACCCCTTTAAAAATACTTTGCTGTCTTTAACATAGCCGTATTCATCATTCAATGTGGCATTTTCCATTCTTTCAATTTTTTATCTGCTAAGTGTAGGGATAATAACGATATTTGTTATCGCACAAATTAAACAAAAAATGAGTAACGAAACCATTATTTTCTCAATGTCGGGGGTTAACAAAATCATTCCTCCAAACCGGCATATCATTAAAAACATCTATTTATCCTTTTTCTATGGTGCTAAAATCGGGGTTTTAGGTTTAAACGGATCAGGTAAATCAACGCTTTTGCGCGTTATAGCAGGAATTGATAAGGACATCCAGGGAGACGTGGTTTTCTCTCCCGGTTACTCCGTTGGAATGCTTGAACAGGAGCCAAAACTGGATCCCACAAAGACTGTAAGAGAAGTTGTGGAAGAGGGAGTTCAGGAAATAGTAGACCTTTTAAAAGAATTTGAGCAGATCAACGAAGCATTCGGAGAAGAGGATGCAGACTTTGATAAACTGCTTGAACGCCAGGGCGAAGTGCAGGAAAAACTGGATACGACAGACGCCTGGAATCTGGATAACCGACTTGAAATTGCGATGGACGCGCTGCGTTGCCCGCCTTCGGATGCACTGGTCTCCACACTTTCTGGTGGTGAAAAACGCCGGGTTGCATTATGCCGCCTGCTGCTTCGCCAGCCTGATGTATTGCTGCTGGATGAGCCTACCAACCACTTGGATGCGGAATCTGTGCTTTGGTTGGAAGAGCATTTGAGACAATATAAAGGAACGGTTATCGCCGTAACCCACGATCGTTACTTCCTGGATAATGTGGCTGGCTGGATCCTGGAACTGGATCGCGGCGAAGGCATTCCGTGGAAAGGAAATTACACTTCCTGGCTTGAACAAAAGCAGGAACGACTGAAAAAAGAAGAGAAAACAGAATCCAAACGCCAGAAAACATTGCAGCGTGAGCTGGAATGGGTGCGCATGGGCGCGAAAGGCCGCCAGGCAAAATCCAAAGCCCGTTTGGGTGCTTACGAGCGCTTGTTAGGCGAAGAGGGCCGCGAAAAAGAAGAAAAATTGGAGATCTTTATCCCGGCGGGACCTCGTCTCGGGAGTAAGGTTATCGAAGCGCATAATGTTTCTATGGGCTTCGGCGACAGGCTTTTATACGAAAACCTCAGCTTTGCATTGCCTCCGAATGGAATTGTAGGGATCATCGGACCCAATGGTGCTGGTAAAACAACACTTTTCAAATTGATTACAGGCCAGTTGAAGCCGTTAAGCGGACATTTTGATGTCGGTGACACGGTGGAATTGGCTTACGTAGATCAGGAACACGATAACCTGGATCCTGTTAAAACGGTTTACCAAAGCATTGCAGATGGCAACGACTGGATTATGATCGCGGGCAAGCAATCGAATGCCCGGGCCTATGTAAGCCGTTTCAACTTCGGCGGCGGCGACCAGGAAAAGAAAGTCGGCAATCTGTCGGGTGGAGAGCGAAATCGGGTGCATTTGGCTATGACATTGAAAGAGGGCGGCAACTTGCTTTTGCTCGATGAGCCTACCAATGACTTGGACATCAACACATTACGCGCTCTGGAAGAAGGTCTTGAAAACTTTGCAGGTTGTGCCGTGATCATCTCCCACGACAGGTGGTTCCTGGACCGCGTCGCTACGCACATTCTTGCTTTTGAAGGTGATTCGCAGGTTTATTGGTTTGAAGGAAATTTCTCGGAATATGAGGAGAACCGCAAGAAACGAATGGGGTCTGACCTCACGCCGAAAAGGATTAAATATAAAAAATTAGCCTAGTTTAGAGAACAGTTAATCATTATCAATGAGTCAGATTTCATCTTTGGATAAAATACATTTTATATCGATTGGTGGCAGCGTCATGCACAACCTTGCCATTGCGCTGCATTTAAAAGGATTTGTAGTAACCGGTTCGGACGACGAAATTTATGAACCTTCGGCCAGCCGGCTCACCAAATACGACTTGCTCCCAGCCGTAACAGGCTGGTTTCCAGAGAAAATAACAGCCGATCTTTCGGCTGTTATTTTGGGTATGCATGCCCGGCAGGACAATCCCGAGCTGGCAAAGGCCAAGGAACTGGGTATTAAGGTCTATTCATATCCTGAATACATTTTTGAGCAAAGCCAGAACAAACAACGCGTGGTCATTGCCGGAAGTCATGGTAAAACAACCATTACGTCCATGATCCTGCATGTTTTGAATTACAATAAGCGTGTTTTCAACTATCTGGTAGGCGCGCAGATCGAAGGGTTTGACAACATGGTGAAGCTTTCGGAAGAAGCGCCGCTGATCGTGATCGAGGGCGACGAATATTTCACTTCACCATTGGACCCAACTCCAAAATTCATGCATTACCAGCCGCATATCGCATTGATCAGCGGCATTGCTTGGGACCATTTCAATGTGTTCCCAACCTGGGAATCCTATGTGAAGCAGTTCGAATTGCTCGCAGATTCACTGCCGAAAGCAGGTGGGATTATCTTTGATGAAACGGACGATATGCTGGATGTGATTGGTCAAAAAGAGCGCACAGACGTTGTGAGCACTCCTTATCATGCGCATCCATATAAGATTGAGAATGGCAAAACGATCCTGACAACGCCGGACGGCAAAGAAGTTCCTGTGCTGGTTTTTGGTAACCATAACATGAAAAATATCAGCGGTGCTTACGCGGTTTGCGAACGCCTGGGCATTACGGACGATCAGTTCTATGAAGCCATTCAGAGTTTCAAAGGCGCATCCAAACGCCTCGAATTGCTGGGCAAAAGCGAAACCGTTAATATTTACCGTGATTTCGCGCACGCGCCTTCGAAAGTAGAAGCCACAACAGCTGCATTGAAAGAGCAATATCCGGAGCGCACATTGGTTGCTTGCGCCGAGCTGCACACATTCAGCAGTCTTAATAAGGCATTTCTGAGCCAATATCGCAGGAAGTTGAAAGCAGCTGATATTGCGGTTGTTTATTACAACCCACAAACGGTGGAGCACAAGCGCCTGGAACCGATCTCGGAAGATGACATTCGCACGGCTTTCAAGCGGGACGATCTTAAAGTCTTTACCGATTCTGGGGAAATGGTCAATTTTTTAAAATCTTTAACCTGGGAAAACGCCAATTTGCTGCTGATGAGCTCAGGCACTTACGGCGACCTCGACCTGAAAGCACTCGCAACAGAATTGCTTGATTAAAAGAAACATACATGAGCACTATATTTAAGCTTGAATTTATGCAATCCATAGTAGTTTACTGCGGCTCCAATCCCGGCAAAAAAACGATCTACGCGGAAACAGCCTACACATTAGGCGCGGAATTGGCAAAAAGAAATATCAGACTTATTTACGGCGGCGGCAACATGGGCTTAATGGGCCGCGTGGCCGACGGAGCCATGGAAAATAACGGTTCTGTGACGGGCATAATCCCCAATTTTCTCGCAAAACTGGAAGTAGCCCACAAAACCCTGACTGAAATTCATTTCACGGAAACCATGCACGAGCGTAAGGCCAAAATGGTTTCGCTAACGGACGGCGTTATTGCGCTTCCGGGCGGTTATGGCACTTTCGACGAGCTTTTTGAGATCCTTACCTGGTCGCAGCTGAAAATTTTCAAGGGGCCTGTCGGGCTGTTGAATGTCAACGGATTTTATGATCTGCTGCTTTTGCAATTGGATAAAATGGTGGAAGAAGGATTTTTACACCCTGATAATCAGAAGCTTTTGGTTGTATCCGACAATGCTCCGGACCTTTTGGAAAAGATGGAAGCGCTTCGTGTCCAAAACGTAGAAAATAAGCCTTTGGATAAGTCGTTATATGTAGATAATAACTAAGTTACCCTTCCAAAAATGATGCGTTTTTCAACACTGGCTGTGCTGTTTTTTTTCATTTCCCTTTGCGCCCATGCGCAACTGGAAAATCTTGGAAAAACAGTTAACACTGAATACAATGAAATTAACCCCATTATTTCGCCCGATGGCAAGACCATTTACTTTTCAAGGGTCAGCCATCCGCAAAATACACATGGCGCGAAGGGCAGTCAGGATATCTGGTTTTCGGAATTGAAAAACGACAAGTGGACGCAGGCGAGGAGGCTTCCGCAGCCTTTGAACAAAGAGGATTACAACAGTCTTTACAGCATTACGCCCGATGGTAACACCGTGCTGATCAAAGGTTCATACAAAAATGGGGTGTACGAAACCCGCGGATTTTCGACCAGCAAAAAGACCGCCCGCGGATGGGGTGCTCCTAATAAGATAGAAATTCCCGGTTATTCCAAAATCAGCAAAGGACAGTTTGACTGCGGTTATCTATCGACGGATGGGAAAACATTGGTCATGTCGTTCAGCGAAAAAAAGAACAGCAAGGTGGACGACATTTATGTGAGTTTCAAGGCAAAAGACGGCTCCTGGTCGAAGCCGCTGAACCTGGGTAATGAAATCAATTCAGAGGAATTTACAGAAACAACGCCATTCCTCGCTCCTGATGGGGTCACATTGTATTTTTCAAGCGACCGCAAAGGCGGGCAAGGCAGCAACGACATTTATTACAGCAAGCGCATCGACAAAACCTGGAAGCGTTGGAGCCGCCCTGTGAATCTCGGCCCGGCCATTAATACGGATGGTTATGACGCCTATTACACCATTTCTGCATTGGGTGATTATTCCTATATGGTTTCATTCAAAGGCACGGAAGGCAAAGGCGATGTGGTCCGTTATAATCTGAAACCCAAAGAAGTTCCGGGTGATACAAGTGAAGCGCCGATTGCCAATGTGCCCGTTTCTGATCCTGTGGTGATGATTAGCGGCAAAGTAATTGACTCCAAAACCGGAAAACCTGTTGAGGCGACGATCATTTATGAAAGCCTGGCCGATGGCGAAGAAGTAGGAACTGCTACAACCAATCCGACAACCGGCGAATACAAAATAATCCTTCCATATGGTCAGAAATACAGCATGCGCGCCGTTGCGCCGGACTTTATTGCCGAAGGCGAGAACATTGACCTGAGTGATTCCACCGCTACCAAGGGTTTTAAAGAGATTACCAACAAATCTTTGAAACTGATCCCGATCGAAGAAGGCCAGATTGTGCGGCTTAACAATATTTTCTTCGCCACAGGCAAGTCGGCACTGAGCCCGGAATCTTTCCCTGAACTGAATAGAATTGCCATTTCAATGACCGAAAACAAGACGCTTGCCATTGAATTGGGCGGACATACAGACAACACCGGTAGCGCCGAATTCAACATTAAGCTGTCACAAGACCGGGCCGATTCCGTCAGGGAATATCTGATTGGAAAGGGAATCGAGCCGGACCGTGTGGGCAGCAAAGGTTATGGAGAAACGGTGCCGGTTGCTAAAAATGACACGCCCGAAGGCCAGCAGCAAAACCGCCGCGTTGAATTCAAGATCTTAAAGAAATAACGGGTTCTTCCTGACTGGTAACCACTCTTCTTTTCTTGCTTTTTAGTCCAAAAACAATTCGCAGAACATGGAATTGTTTTATTAGAAAATGATAGAGCACGAAGCAAATCAGAAAAGTAGCGACTGACAAGTAAATGAACTTCACAATCCAGGGTAGCGGACTGTTTATAATAGGATAAGCCAGGCAAATAATAACCGTTTGATGTAAGATATAAAACGGATAAACCGCTTCATTGGCATATCTCAAAAAGCGGTTTGAGAATTGCAGATGAACATATGCATAGCCGAAAATGGTCAGCAGAATGCACCATGCATTCAATGTTTTAAGTGTATTGTAAAACACAATCTCCCCACCTTCAAGCTCGGCCCTCGGAATCCAGTAAAATGCATAAAGAATGGTGGTAACCACCAGCCAGATCGCCAGATTAAGCTTCCTGTACTTTTTCAGTGTTTCCCAAAATCCAGTTTGTGTACACAAAACAAAGCCTGTCACGAAAAGCGTAAAATCATGAAAATGCTCATTCCAGTCCCTGGTAAGGTTATGCGTGGAAGGATAGTGGCCCAGCAGTACATTTCCTATCATGTGCCAGAGCACTGGAACAAGTATTAATGTGAAAGGATTACCGAAAAAACGCGCCCAGCTTGCTGTCAGTTGCGTATTCCGACGAATGAACAGCAGCAGCGGCAAGCCAATGATCGAATAGATGAAGATGTAGGCAAGATACCAGAGATGATGCCAGCTGAAACTCCCCGTGGGATAGGAAATGAATTCAAATACGGTTTTGTAAAATTCTGCATAGGAATAAGTTTCGCCCTGGGTGAGGCGTTCAAAATAGATCTGCGGCGGCACGATCACGAACATCCCAAAAGCCAGCGGAATGAATATCCTTACAAACCTTTCGCCCAAAAATGCCTTCGGTCCCCGACTCCCCAGTGCGAAATACATTCCGGCACCGGAGATCATGAATAAAAGCGACATCCGCCACTGGCTGGGAAATCGCATGGGCAATTCAATGGTGTGTGTGATGACATCGTTCTTAATGTGCCATTCCCAAAAATTGAAAAACATCCCGACGTGAAAAAAGATCAGTATGCTAAATGCGAGGACGCGGAGCCAGTCCAGATCGTAGCGGCGGTTTGTCAGGGAAGTTTCTTGCAGAATTTCTTGATTTTTCATGGTCGGATTATTTTTGTTACCTGGACAAAAGTATCCGCACCGGAAGGCGAAAAACGACCGTGATTATCAGTTAGGAGTTCTTCCCGATAATTTAGAACATGCAAAAAGCTATTTTACAGCATTCTTTTTGAATTCGGAAGGCGTGTATCCTGTGATTTTTCGAAAAGAGGTGTTGAAGGCAGATTTGGAGTTGTAACCCACCATTTGCGAAATTTCTTCAATTTTAATGTAACTGCTTCCCTCATCCCGCAGTAACTTCTGAGCCTCATTAATCCTGTAAGTGGCAACAAAATCAAAAAAACTCTGACCCAATTCTTCATTCAAGATCTGGGACAAATGATGGGTTGAAATGCCCAGGCGCTTTGCCAGAATAGGCAGCGAAAATCCTGGATCGAGAAATGCTTTTTCCTTCGCCATCACATCCTCTAATTTTCTAAGAGTCGTCGATTGAATTTCGTGTGTCAGGGAAGATTTTTCATATTTTTTAGCAGCACGGACATTGGTATCCTGAAAGAAAAGTGACCTGCGCAGCACCGTAAAACTGGTTGCGTAAATGATAAATGCAATGAATGCGGCGATAATGTGATCGCCCAGATCGTGCGGAAACGAAAGCCGGACGAATAGAAATATAATCACCAGCACCGTTAATTGAAGATAAATGTTCCTATACCAGGACAATGGGCTTTTTTCCCGCGCAAAAAAAGACAGGCTTTCTTTCCTGAACGCATTGCTCAGGAAATAAAGCCCTGCCAGATTGTAGATCACCATGCTGAAACCGGTGAAATCGGTAATGTGGTTTTTAGGAAAAAACATCCAGTCGTTGCCGTAACGGTTGGAAACCAGCATTTCCATTTCGGGATGGAAAGCCGAAATGTTGCAATTGTATTTGTAAGCGTTTCCCTGCGGATAAAAGAGGATGCACATGTATAAAAAATAAATTATCGCAGGCAGCAAATGCACCCAGTAACCTTTTTCCGGCTTTTGTGTAATGCCTGATTTAATGTACAAATAGGCCAGCGGCGCCAAAATGAGATTGATTGGTTCGGAAAAGTCCACCAGCCATAACACCTCGAACATGTAATTTGTATAACCCAGCCAGACGTCACTCAGTAAAATGGACATGCCCAGAATGAGCCCGCCCAAAAACAAGTTGGGCTGCTTATCTCCTTTGGAATGTGATAGAAAAAAATAGGCGAGTATAAGCCCCTGAACAAATCCCAGCAGAATAAAAATGGAAAACAGGTCGGTCCGGATCGGCAGGGTTGCAGGAGTCATAAAAGTATTGATGTATTCAAATATACAAAATCAAAAATGTATGTAAGCGGATATTCCGGCACCAAGATTATAGCGTACTTTTGAATTCCAACACCACTTTCTCATGAATGCCAAACGGTCTCCTGCACTTGGTTTTATTTTCGTCACCTTACTTATTGATGTAATCGGGCTCGGCATTATTATTCCCGTAATGCCGAAACTGATCAGCGAACTCACCGGCGACAGCATCAGCGCTGCATCCCGCGACGGTGGCTGGCTCCTGTTTGCTTATGCGTCGATGCAGTTTCTTTGTGCGCCTATTATCGGCGGGATCAGCGACCGGTTCGGGCGGCGTCCTGTGCTGCTGGCTTCATTATTTGGTTTTGGTGTTGACTATATTTTCCTTGCCTTTGCACCTACGCTTGCTTGGCTGTATGTTGGGCGCATCATTGCGGGGATCATGGGCGCGAGCTTTACAACAGGTGCAGCATACATTGCTGATATCAGCACGCCCGAAAAACGCGCACAGAATTTCGGGCTTTTAGGCGCTGCTTTTGGGTTAGGCTTCATTATTGGTCCGGTTGTTGGAGGTTTGCTGGGCCAGTATGGAACCCGCGTTCCCTTCATCGCTGCCGCAGTTTTTTCATTGCTGAACTGCTTATACGGCTATTTTATTTTACCAGAATCATTGTCAGCCGAGCACCGCAGAAAATTTGAATGGTCACGCGCAAACCCGATCGGCTCACTCCAAAACCTGAAACGTTACCCCGTCATTTACGGGCTGATTTTCTCGCTTGGGCTCCTTTATGTGGCGTTACATGCGGTGCAGAGCAACTGGTCATTTTATGTGATTGAAAAATTCGGTTGGGACGAGGCACACATTGGCTATTCATTGGGTGCCGTGGGTGTGTTGAGTGCATTTGTGCAAGGCTATTTAATAAGGCTTATTTTGCCAAAACTGGGACAGAAACGAGGTGTTTATATTGGTCTGCTGTTGTATGCGGTTGGTTTTATCTTATACGCATTTGCCACGCAAGGCTGGATGATGTATGCATTTATGGTTCCTTACATTTTAGGAAGCATTGCGGGGCCAGCATTACAAGGCATTATTTCAACCCAGGTTCAGCCCAATGAGCAAGGCGAGATTCAGGGCGCATTAACGAGCTTGCAAAGTCTGACTTCCATCATCGGACCGCCGCTTATGACCAACTTATTTTCCTTTTTCACGCAACCATCTGCACCTGTATATTTACCAGGCGCGCCTATGATTATGGCGGCTGTTCTCACATTACTGAGCACATTTCTAGCCAGGAGAAGCCTCAAACGTAATTTTTAGGAAGCGTTAGTAAGGAAAAATCAGAATTTAATAAAGAACAATCAGGAAGAGAAACACAACCAGCCAGAGCGCGCCGGTGAAGTGCCAGTATCGGGTCAGCAACTTGATTCTCAACCGATTCGGAGGATTCACGCTGTAAACAAACGAGTCTACATAAGTCCGGTTTTTGAGGGCCTTTTGGAAAAGAATGCTGAGATAAATGACTCCTGCAAGTATGTGCACAAGATGCAGACCGGTAAGGAGATAAACCAGTCCGCTGGACGTGGTAACACCTTCAAATAAGCCTGAATTGAGCATTTCGGCCCATCCACCTACCTGTAATAAGATAAATGTGATGCCTAGTACGAGCGTTGCGCCGAGGAAGACACGGTAATGCAAAAAACGCTCACTGGCAAAGGCGAGGTTCGCTTCATGCAATGTTATGCTGCTAAACAGAATCACCAATGTGCTCAGCCAGAACATATCCGGCAGGACCATCATATGCCCCGTTTCCCTTTGCACCCTGAATAGAAAAATAATGAAGATGGAAGTAAAGAGCAAAGAGCTTCCGACCACACCTAGCCAAAGCATGAAACCCAGAGGTTCCCGCCGCTTGGTGAAAGGGTTTTCCTTTAATTTGGTTGTTGGTTTGGCGCTCATTTTCAACTCTTTTCGCTAGTGCTTTTCAAGCGGGAGGTGAATATAGTTACTATTTCCCGCGTTTTGTACCCTGATATTAATTTTTAATCCAGCGGTCCCTGCCAGACTGTGTAACCGGTAAAATGCTTTTCTAAATCCTTTTCCTGCTCAAAAATCCCAAACAAGGTTGACCCCGAACCGCTCATTGCAGCATATGAAGCTCCTTGTTCGTATAACGCTTCTTTGATTTCTGCTAAAAGAGGATATTTCGGAAAAAGCGTTGCTTCAAAATCGTTTTTTACCTGAAACTTCCAATTCGCAATTGGCTCTTTCAATACATGACGCAAATCATGCCCGCCGTGTTTCGGGACAATGCCTGAATATGCTTCAACGGTTGAAATATGTAAGCCAGGATTAACCAGAACAATCCATTTCCCCTTCAAATTCAGCTCAATGTCTTCAAAAAGGTCTCCCTTCTCAAAACAATAGGCGGGTTTATTCGGAATAAAAAAAGCGCAATCACTTCCTAATCTACGTGCGTAAGCAAGCTGTTTTTCAAAAGATATTTTCAGATCAAACTGCTCGTTGAGCGCCTTGATCGCGAAAGCCGCATCCGCAGAACCTCCGCCAAGTCCGGCACCGATTGGAATGCTTTTCAATAAATGCATTTTCACGGGCGGCAACGGATAATCTGCTGCGATCATTTGATATGCCTTCGTGCACAGGTTGTCCGATACACTCCCGGGGATCGCTATGCCATCGCTTTCGAAGGAAAAACGCTCTTCCAAAGTAATTTCCAGCGCATCGGACCAGCCAACGGGATAAAAACAAGACTCAATGTTATGATAGCCGTCAGGACGTTTCTCAACGATATTCAGGCCGATATTAATTTTCGCGTTTGGAAATACAAGCATTACTCAATGTTATTGTTCCCATCGCCATTCCTGCCCGATTACCAGCTCTTCCTTCAATCCCTGCGAGATCAGATAATCACGGGTTTTGGTGTCGGAAAGCTTGGAAACAGCAATGGTTTCGGTGTTTGCGAGCGCATATAAATACATGGATGCAATGCGCACGGTGTTCTCGAACTGATCTTTATTTACAAGACTAAAATCATCACAGTCAGCATGGTAACATTGCAAAACATTCGGATCTAAATGCCCTGATAATCCTGCAATGGGAACGCCTTCAAGCATAAACGGTTGGTGGTCACTATGTAAGCCAGCCCGGTTTGACGATTCATTTTTAAAGGTTTGGTCCACACGCTGGATGGCGCTGCCTACCCCCGCAAAAAATTCAGTCATTTCATCCCTTCCAAAAGCATTAACGCCTTTCGGGTCGTTGGTCATATCCAGGTTCATCATATAACTCACCTTATTGATCTCACCTGACTTTTTCAATTCTCCCACAAAATGCTTCGAACCCAAAAGTCCCTGCTCCTCGCCCATGAACAACACAAACTGGATCGTACGCTCGGGCCTCACTTTCAATGCTTTGAACGCTCTGGCAATGTCCATCACCGCAAAAGATCCAATGCCATTATCAATCGCACCGGTTGCAAGGTCCCAGGAATCCAGGTGACCGCCGATGATAACCTTTTCATCTGTCTTGCCTTTTAATGTTGCAATCACATTTCTTGCCTTGATCGGTTTTGAAATGTTGTGCATATCAATGTGTGCTTCCAGCGGGCCTTCCTCTTTCAGCCATTTCCTAAGCTCACCACCGCTCTCGTTCGAAATGCAGACTGCCGGGATTGAGATGATAGCGCCCGTAACCGAAGCCGTTCCCGTAAGCAGGATCTTTCCCGGTGCTCCATTGACCATGATCACACCAGTTGCGCCATATTTGATCGCCAAAGCCGTTTTTTCTGAACGGTGCAAGTTTTTCTTACCCGACGATCCTACCAGATTGATATTAGCGAGTGCTACTTTGCCTTTTACACGCTCCTTAATCGCTTCAAAATCCTCTTCCAGACCATTCCCAACATCCACAATTTCACCTTGAAGTTTGGATTCAACAGGCGAATGTGCCAGCGAAACAACCGGAACCTCTCTGAAATTATCGCTGCTGCCAGGTGCAATAGACAATGTTACGGTATCCCGCATCCATGCTTCAACTTCGAAGGGCTGAAATGCTACATCCGTAAATCCATAACTTTTCAGTAGCTGAAATGCATATTCTTCGGCTTTTTCCCCATTCACACTGCCGGTTAGCCTATGCCCGATCGTCTTCGTTGCCTCACCAAGCGTTTGATATGCTTTGCTGTTCTTTCTTACCTCACTATCCAGCCGGGAGAACGGTTTTTCCCACTTTTTATCGATGGGGCGGAATCCGGCGAACATTACAATAAAGCCACCAATTAAAAACACTTGTACAATTTTTTTCATAATACCCATTGAAGGATGCTCCGTTTTCTTAAAATTTACACCTTGAAATTAACAATCAGCTATTTGGTGCTTTGCATCGATAACACAAATAAGACTACAAATAGATTCAAATTGTTTCAATATCTTCATTAAAATAGTGAATTTTTCCGGCACTGGATATCTTTTTTGTTTTTCGTGGTAAAAGAGGTTTAGCGGCAAGAAATTAAATAAGTGTAATATTTACACTTAACAGTTTGTTTTTTCAAAACCGAGGGAACATTTTTGTATTTTTTTCGGCTTATATTTAAATATTACAGCAATTTTAATCATAACAGCACAATGTATTTCCTGGGATTCGATTTAGGCAGTTCGTCCGTAAAAGCATGTTTGATCCACGCAGACTCGGGGGCAGTGGCTGCCGCTGCATTTTATCCTGAACGGGAAATGACGATCGCCGCACCCAAGCCTGGCTTTGCAGAACAACAGCCTGAAATGTGGTGGCAAAATGCATGTCTGGCTTCAAAAGCAGTGATCCAGAAAGCTGGTATTTCTCCGGAAGAAGTTGGCGCAATCGGAATCTCATATCAAATGCATGGTTTGGTGGTTGTGGATAAGGACATGAATGTGTTACGCCCATCCATCATCTGGTGCGACAGCCGCGCGGTTGAGGTTGGAAATAAGGCAATGGAAGCATTGGGAGAAGAATATGTGCTCCCGCATCTGCTGAATTCTCCTGGTAATTTCACGGCATCCAAGTTAGGTTGGGTTAAAGAAAACGAACCTGATGTGTATGCAAAGGTTTATAAATTCATGCTTCCCGGCGATTACCTGGCTGCGCGCATGACCGGCGACATTGTTACTACGCCATCTGGCTTATCCGAAGGCATTTTCTGGGATTTCGTCAACGATCGTCCGGCCGATTTCCTGTTTGACTACTTTGGCTTCAATCACGAAATCATGCCGGAGGTTTTACCAACATTCTCCGAACAAGGAAAAGTAACTGCATCCGCAGCAGAAGCATTGGGACTTCGTGCTGGCATTCCGGTGACATATCGCGCGGGAGATCAGCCTAATAATGCATTCTCGCTGAATGTCCTCGAACCAGGCGAAGTTGCAGCAACCGCCGGCACTTCGGGCGTAGTTTACGGCGTAAGTGATCAGGTAAAATTTGACGCAAAATCACGCGTGAACACATTCCTGCATGTAAATCCAATATCAAAAGCATCCCGTTACGGTGTACTGCTTTGCGTAAACGGCACCGGCAGCCTCAATGGCTGGCTGCGCAATTCACTATTCCAGGGCAATGTTTCATATCCCGAAATGAATGCGCTTGCTGCGCAGGCTCCCGTTGGTGCCGATGGGCTGTTCTGCCTCCCTTTTGGAAATGGTGCTGAGCGGATGCTTGAAAATCAGGATCCCGGAAGCACATTCAAAGGCTTGCAATTCAGCCGGCACGGTTTGAACCATTACACACGTGCTGCTCAGGAAGGCATTGTTTTCGCCTTGTATTACGGCATGGAAATCATGGAAACGGTGGGAGTATCCCTGAAAAACATCCGTGCAGGAGAAGCCAATATGTTCCTGAGTCCCGTTTTCCGCGAAACTTTTGCAAACGTATCCGGCGCAACTGTTGAACTCTACAACACAGATGGCGCCCAGGGCGCTGCCCGCGCGGCAGGGTTTGGATTAGGTTATTACAAAAACCGGTCTGAGGCTTTTGTAGGCCTGTCTGCGCTTAGCACTATTGAACCTGATACAGCATTGACGGAAGCCACCAAAGAGGCTTACGGCAACTGGAAAGAAGCTTTGGAAAACAGTCTATAAGTTATTTCTGTTGTTCATAAATTCCCTGGTCTTAATTACTTCAATGTTGTTAAGACCAGGTTTTTTTGTTCATGTTATGCATCTGCTTCCCGCGGCTGATTCCTGGTGATCTCTTCTACTTTAAAAGCTACAATTTCCACCGTCCGCACTTGTTGGTTATCCTTATTTACGTATTGGCGATAACTTAATCTGCCCTCCACAGAAACCATTTTCCCTTTTTCAAGCATTTCCTCACAGCGTTGCGCCAGCGGCCCCCAGGCAATGACCGAATGCCAGGAAGTGGATTTGACCTCCTCTTTATTCTTATTAATATAGTTCTCGTCCGTAGCCAACGAAAAGGTTACCGCCCTTCCGCCTTCAAATTCCTTCACATTGATTTCCCGGCCTACATTACCAATCAATTTTACTGAGTTCATGATTTCTGTTTGTTTTAGAATGTATGATTAATCTGACAAATCGATCTTCATCAATCGACCATGCAAATGTGCTGGATCATTGTGACGCGATTCGGGTATTAACTATTTACAGTCATGTACAAGCATTTGCAGCCGTTTGCAAACGGGAAAATCCGTTTGTTTATCGCCAAAAAAGTAATTTTGCTATATTGCAAGACTGGATTATATATGCACACTTACCGGATTCCGTAAAGCGGATCTGGCTAAATATTGAAGAAATGAAGAATTGCCTGGAATGCGGGAAACCACTGATGGGAAGAGTAGACAAGAAGTTCTGCTTGGATATGTGCCGGAACAGCTACAATAACCGGTTAAATTCAGATTCTTATAACATTGTCAGGACGATGAACAACCAGCTTCGGAAAAACCGCCGGATCCTGCAAGACGTCTGCCCAGAAGACAAGATTAAAACAACAAAAAGCCTGCTCCTGGGCAAGGGATTTGACTTCAATCTCATCACCAGCATCCGCCCGACGCTGAAAGGAAACATCTACCATTTCGTCTACGATTATGGTTATCTCGAACTGGAAAACGATATTTATCTGATCGTAAAAGATAAACGTTTGGATAAATAGATATTTTTGCACCAGCATTCAAACATCCGCCTTATGAAAAAAGTTAGTTTAAGCGACTCTGGTCCAAAAGTATCCGAAGCAATTTATGGCTTCTGGAGATGGACAGACGAAGGTGCCCAAACCACGTCTCAAATTGAGAAAACTGTCAATCTCTGTCTGGAATTGGGTATCAATACTTTTGATCATGCCGATGTTTATGGAGATACTGCGATTGAAGAGCATTTTGGGAAAGTGGTCCAGAACAAATCTTTCAAGAGAGATGATATCGTTTTGTTTGGCAAATGCGGGATCAGAAAATCCAGTGATAAAAATCTGACCTATTATGACACGTCCCGGGATCACATTGTCAATAGCATTAACGGGTCGTTAAAACGTCTGAAAACTGATTATCTGGATATTTTCCTTTTGCATCAAAGTGACTTTCTGGCTGACCCGGAAGAAACCGCGACTGCGCTTGCAGAAATTGTTAAATCGGGAAAAACGAAGCATATCGGCGTAGCCAACTTCACTGTTTTCCAGCACCAGTTACTGGCTTCCTATCTTAGAATCCCAATCGTTACGAATCACATTGAGTTGAATTTGATGAATACGACGGCCATTGAAGACGGCCGGATCGACTTTATCAAGCAAAGTTTCAGCAAACCGCTTGCATGGGCACCGCTCGCAGGTGGTAAAATTTTGAACGGGACGGAAGAAAAAGCTGTGAAGTTAAGGGCGAAACTTGATGAAGTTGGTAAAAAATATGATGCTAACATTGAGCAAACCGCGGTTGCGTGGCTGATGAGATTGGGCACTTTACCCATCATTGGCTCCCTTTCTGAAACACGCATCAGAAATGGCGCAAGCGCTTCGGATATAAAGTTGAGCCACGAAGACTGGTATGAAATCTACCACGTCGTAAGCAAGTAATGATTTTCGGCGGGTTGTTTTATTTGGTTAAAACAACTCGCCACTCCCCTCCGCTTGACACCTTATATTTTTCAGAAAAGCTTCCCATATTAATTCCGAGAGAGAAATTCAGCAGGCTGTTGAAGTAACCCACATCCGCTCCTTCTTTCACTTCCCCGAACGTGTTCACATAGCGA
Organism: Dyadobacter sp. CY347; assembly: GCF_021502655.1. GTDB lineage: Bacteria > Bacteroidota > Bacteroidia > Cytophagales > Spirosomataceae > Dyadobacter. Next base: position 177,387 of record NZ_JAKFFT010000007.1, on the reverse strand, counting down.
ACTTTGCCTTCGTAAATCTTCTCATTTTTATTAAAAACCTGCACACGGACGTCCTCGCCTAGTTTTACGTTCAGTCTGTTGAACAGCTTTTTATTAATGTTGGTCCAAACATTCCCATATTGGACATCTAAAATAGAAATGCTGCCCCTAAGCTGCCCGTTTTCAAAAACCGCCTTTTGATACGGAATGGAAACCACTTGATTATCAAGCTTCTTACCTACCTGATCCATCGTAATGACGTTCGCAGCCAAACGTGCAGCTGTAAACGCGTACACATCCCTGCCATGAAATGTATAGGATTCATTTGAATCTTTCCGCCGGTTGACCGCTTCATCAATTTCCCTAACTTCCTGAATGCCAAGCTGTTCAGCAACCAATGTTAATGTTCCATTATCGGGTGTTACGAAATAATGTCCTGATCTGGATTTCATGACCACGGATTTCCGATCAGTTCCCACTCCCGGATCCACAACCGACACAAAAACGGTCCCTGCTGGCCAGTAAGGAGCAGTTTGAACCAATCGGTAAGACGCCTCCCAAATGTTAAAGGCGGGGATTTCGTGGGTTACATCGTACATTTTCAGGTTTGGCGACACGCTAGTAGCAACACCTTTCATAGCTGAAACCGCTCCGTCCTTTAAACCAAAATCCGACTGAAAAACCAGGATGTTATTTTGAGCGAAAGCCACAGGATTCAACCCGAATATGAGCATAAACAATGCGAGTATGCCCTTAAAAATTAGATAGCACGAAGTTTTGACCTCTTTCAATGTCTTCATAGACATGCTGATATGTTTTGGAAAATCAAATTTATGAAGTGGCATGGGTTTTTAAAATCCTTATTTTATCAAATGATTTTGTTCAATTAAAGCATCATATACGCATGGCGGTAATCGGAGAACTGATTAAAAAGGCAATTGATTTCACAGGAATGCTTACCAGTGATCCTGATCCCGTTAAAGCACAGGAGAAAGTTTTACGAAACCTGCTAGGAACAGCCCGATTAACGGCTTTTGGAAAAGCGTATGACTTTTCGGAGCTCCTGAAAGCGGATGATGTTGTTACTGCTTTTCAAAACAAAGTGCCGGTTCACGATTACGATAAAATGTACGAAGAATGGTGGCATTATTTGCTGGAAGGCCATCAGAATGTGACCTGGCCGGGCGGACAGCAGTATTTTGCGCTGAGCAGCGGAACTACGAGTGCGAGCAAATACATTCCCGTAACAGATGATATGCTGAATGTGATCAGAAAAGCGGGCATTTCAGAAATTACAAATATTCATGCATTCGATTTGCCTGGTGATTTTTTTACCAAACAAATATTAATGCTCGGCAGCAGCACTTCACTGATCCAGAAAGACGACCATCAGGAAGGTGAGATCAGCGGGATCAGTGCCAGTAACCTGCCGACTTGGTTTGGCGGATTTTACAAGCCGGGGAGAGAAATTGCAGATATAGCCGACTGGGACGAGCGCGTAAAGAGAATCGCAGAAGAAGCCCCAAAATGGGATATCGGGTGTATTTCAGGCATTCCGGCCTGGGTTGAATTAATGCTGAAAGAGATCATTAGCCACAACAAACTGAACAACATTCACGAGATATGGCCCAATCTGATGGTTTATACAACGGGAGGGGTTGCATTTGAGCCTTACCGGAAAAGCCTTGAACAGTTATTTGCGCACCCGCTCATTTACATTGACACTTACCTGGCTTCCGAAGGCTTCATTGCTATTCAAAAACGCCCCGATACGGCCTCCATGGCGCTTTTTCCGGATAATGGCATCTTCTACGAATTCGTGCCTTTCGATGGTGACCATGTCGATGAGAACGGCCTGGTTAAACCTGGATCAACGGTCTTATCTCTCGCTAATGCAGAGGAAAATGTAGAATATGTGCTGCTAATATCCACAGTATCAGGCGCGTGGCGTTACATGATCGGTGATACGGTTCAAATTACGGACAAATCAAAAGCTGAGATTAAAATCACAGGCCGTACCAAGCATTTTTTGAATGTAGTTGGTTCGCAACTTTCTGTAAATCAAATGAATGCCGCGCTGCGGGTTGTTGAGCAGGAATATGATGTGGTGATCAAAGAATTTATCGTCGCAGCAGTTCACCGGGGCGAAGATTACATTCACAAATGGTTTTTAAGTTGTGATAAATTTCCGGATTGCGAAAAAGTCGCAGAGTCGCTGGATAAGACACTTCGGGAGAATAATAAGAACTACAATGTTGCGCGAGGGCGCGCTTTAACGGGTATAGAAACAGAACTGATCCCGGAAGAAATTTTCTACAAATGGAGCGAAGACACTAAAAAACTGGGCGGACAGGTCAAAATCCCACGCGTTATGAAGGAAGAAGATTTTCTGAAATTTGAATATTATGTCAGAAACAACTCTTAGTTCTCCTGATTCTCATCATCCAGTTGAGCTATTTCAAGCTTCCTAACCTGCTCCATAATGTCGTCCGGCGAAAGATACAGCCGGGCGATTTTGTTTTTATATTTCTCCGACAAACTCGCGTGATTAAGGATAAAGTGCTTTGTTTTAACGATATAGCTTCCTAATCCATGGTTTACGGCATAAGTATCCGCAACCCTTTCCGCCTGCCGTATATATTTGGTTGAAAACAGATAACCAATCCCAAACCGCATCATCCCCAGAACATCCCTGTTTTCATAATCCATCACGTGCCCTAGTTCGTGCCCAATCCAGCCGACCATAATGTCCGGCGGGATCTGGTGAATGGGAATCGCAGAAGTTGTCAACCGGAAAAGCGCGCTAATGTTGATGTTATAGCCCCGTTTTGCCCCAAACATCGTCCCAATTTTGGGCTGCGCCTGCATGACAGACCGCTTGATGTTCTTTTTAAATACAAAATCAATGCGCGTCTCCTGTAACTCCGGATAAAAAGACAAAGCCTTTAAAACCTCATTCTCAATAACTTTCGGAATCGTTTTATTAACAGGAGCCTGCATAAGGAGTGAAATGAAGTGGTAGTTTTTACTCCTGGTCTTTAAAAAAGCGTTCCTTAGAGACAAAATCAATCCTTCAACTGCTTTGCATCTAGCTTTCGGATGATGTCCTTTTTGTTAAACAGAAGTCTCCAAACGGCGAAGGGGGTTTCGTCTTTGGGCAGGCATGATTTGCAGATGATGCTTTCGGTAGGGACGGGAACGTTGTAGACGAGTAATGTGTCGCTGAGCTGCTGTAAGTTGTCGCTGGCGGCGGATTTGCTTTTGGCGCTGTAAAGGTATGCGTCAAGCAATTCCCGCTCTTTCGGCGCGAGGTCCGGGTTTTTGAGATCAGTCAGATCCAGGAGCTCAACTTTGACACCATATTCTTTTTGCAATGCTGCTATGACCGGAATTTCGCCAAGGTTTTTACAAACTTCCCCGGCTTTGTCGGGATGCTTCTCCAATTCGTTACCCAGGGCCTTTTCAGCAATTTTTGCAATCTTTTTTCCCCAGGCATCGGCAGAATAAATGAGCTGTGTATTGGTAACGCGCTTAATTTTCGACGCATTTATTTCATTGGAAAGTTCTTTGGTGTTTTCAACGCGGTTTCCCGTATCGCAGCCTGCCATAACCATGATCAACGCCGCAAAAACCAGTATTTTTTTCATTTCAATGCACATTATAAATTGGTAACAGTATTCCAAAGCATCTAATTCATAAGCCCGCCGATATCTCAGAAAACCTTCATTTATCTAAAATGCGTATCTTTGTGCCCCGAATGCGTGGTGCCAAAGATATTCAATAAAGATGATCGATAAATTAGAAGCCATAAAAGAACGTTTCGAAGAAGTTTCGCAACAAATTATACAACCTGAAATCGTTTCCGACTCAGCCCGTTATTCCAAGATAAGCAAGGAATATAAGGATCTGGGAAAGATCGTGGAGCAGTACGCACTTTATTTGAAACTTCAAAAAGATATTGCCGGAACCAAAGAACTCATCACAACTGAGAAAGATGAGGAGCTGCGCGAGATGGCCAAGGAAGAACTGGACGACCTGACCCCAAAATTGGAACAGCTCGAACAAGCTATTAAAGAGCTACTTATTCCAAAAGATCCTAACGATAGCCGCAACATTATCCTCGAAGTCCGCGGCGGAACCGGTGGTGATGAAGCTGCGATATTCGCGGGTGACATGTTCAGAATGTATCAGCGGTTTTTTGAGAAAATGGGCTGGCGTTCTTCAATCATGGATTTTACCGAAGGTACAAACGGCGGATATAAAGAGATTATCTGTAAAGTTGAAGGCGAGGACGTTTACGGGAAAATGAAATTTGAGTCAGGCGTACACCGTGTGCAACGCGTTCCGCAAACTGAATCGCAGGGTCGCATTCACACATCGGCTGCATCCGTAGCAGTGTTGCCGGAAGCTGAGGAGGTGGACGTTCAGATCAATATGAATGATGTGCGTGTGGATACTTTTCAATCGTCAGGCGCTGGTGGACAGTCGGTTAACACGACTTATTCGGCGGTTCGTTTAACACACATACCTTCGGGATTGGTGGTGAGCTGCCAGGATGAACGTTCTCAATTGAAAAACAAAGACCGGGCGTTGAGCGTGTTGCGCTCGAGACTTTACGAGATCAAATTGAAAGAGCATAATGATGCCATCAGCTCTCAAAGGAAATCAATGGTAGGAAGCGGCGACCGATCCGACAAGATCCGCACATACAATTATCCTCAAAGCCGCATTACCGATCACCGCATCGGCTACACAGTTTACAATCTTCCCGCCGTTATGGAAGGCGACATCGGAGAATTCATCGAAAGACTACGCATCGCAGAAAACGCAGAGCGCATGCAGGAAGGCGAGACGGTTTAGGGAGCTTAACAAGCCTACTTACCCGCAAACAACGAACTATAAGTCTTCGCTTTATAGTCTTCGAATGCTTCTTTTTTGTGGTAATCTTCGCCTATGAAGGTGATAACCTGGTGGAATTCTTTGGGTTTCATGTAGCCGGGTAGTGGCTGGATCATGTTGAATTTATCGTCCAGGAAAACGGTGGTTGGATAGCTTGGCTGGTTGTTGGTTAATGCCAATGCAAGCTGATGTACGCCGCGGCCGCCTTCGGCAAGGAATTCAAATTTTTTATCGCCTAATGTGATGGCTTTTTTCTGTTCAGCGTCGAGTTTGACCGCGTAGTATTTGCGGTTGACGTATTCAACCACGGCTTTGTTTTTGAAAGTTTCGCGGTCCATTACTTTGCACCAGCCACACCAATCCGTATAAACATCAATCATAACCTTTCGTGGCTCCTGCTGAATTTTGGCGTAAGCTTCTTCAATTGTCAGCCATTGAATGCCTTCCGCAGGCCGATTCCCATCGGATTTGGAGCCCGTTGCGACGGTAAGCATGACAAAAAACAGAAAAAGAGATGTAGCTGATCGTTTCATAACTTCATTTGATTTCAATAAGTTAACATTTTTCAATGCGGAATAATTGTTCAGAATGACCGACTTTATTCCAAATCACTGGAAACCGCAGGTTTTCTTTTGGCCAGCGAAACCATAATCCCTCCCGCCACAATCAGCAACATGCCGGTTAGCATGGAAAGTGAAGGAATGGCTTCGCCCATGAAAAATCCGATTAAAACTGAAAATAAAATGTTGGAATAACCAATCGCGGCGACGCGTCCTGCTTTGTCGAATGTAAAAGACTGCGTCAGCATTCGTTGGCCCATTAATGCTGTTAATCCAAGTGCCAGAAATCCCAGCCATTGTGAAATGTTGGCTGGCCAGGTGAATGTACCGATCAGGAAATCGAGATTTTCCATGGGATAATAAGTCCCTACGAGCATGGAGATAACAGGCATGATAATGCCGCTCAGCATGAACGAAAGAATGATCGCCCGCGTGTCATAAACAATGCCTAACTGCCTGATAGATAAATAAGAAATGGCGGTTAGCAATGCATTACCAAGCCCCAAGGCATTATCCCGGAACGAAATCGAAAGGTCCGGCCGAAAAACGAACATGATGCCGGTGAAACCAACAAAAATAGCCGCCCACTCACGCGCATTCAGCGTTTCACCGATCAGCAGCCAGGATAACAATGCTAAGAAAATAGGATATGTGTATTGGTAAGTGGAAGCGCGGCCTAATCCCAATGTTTGAATAGCATAAAAAAGCATGTATAGCGATAATGTACCCACAACACCCCGAAAAATAAGCAAGCCGAGTTTGCCTCCCTGCTGCCGGATCGGGCGGCGCCAAATGCTGGTCACCACAAAGACCACGCCCACAATGTTCCTGAAAAATACCAGTTGCACAATGTGAAAATCACGGCCCAGCCATTTGGAAATGGCCGATGTGAGGGAAAAGAAAAACGCAGCGCCCAGCATCAGGTATATGCCTTTTTGCGAAGAAGTTACGGTTAAGTTTTGAGCGGGAGCAGCCAAAAATGATCAGGATTTTGGCCAAAGATAAAGCATATCGTACAGAGTCGGAAATCCGGCCAATTTCCTACCTTTGCACCTTTGGCGCCATAAGCTGCTTCAATGCGGCAATAAGGCTTAATAGGGAATTCCGTTGAACCGGAAGCTGTCCCCGCAACTGTGAGTCTGTAAAAATGATCCATCCCCCATGCCACTGTTCCACGAACGGGAAGGCCATGGATCAAGAGACAAGCCAGGAGACCTGCCAAAGAATGAATTCATCAAATTTGTTTTCGGAGGAAAAGCGAAGCTGATCGTGCTACATATTTGACACCAGGGTGATTATTGACCGGAAGTTTTTCTTGGCTTTGACCATTGCCACATGCCTTTTCTTCCCGGAAATGCTTGTTGCGCAACGAGATAGCATTCGCCTTGAACCTGTTATCGTCAAAGGTTTTGTTCCTGAAAAATTCATGAGCGGGCTCAAAATTCAAAAGTTCGATTCAACTTCCCTGAATGTTTTCCGCTTTCAGAATATCAGCGACCTGCTTTCGCTTTACACTCCGATCGCATTTAAAAATTACGGGCCGGGACAATTAAATACGGCTTCCTTCCGTGGAACATCGGCTAATCATACCGCTGTGTTATGGAATGGGCTGAACATTAACTCACCTATCCTGGGCCAAACTGATTTTTCAACGATTCCTGTAACCGGTTTTGACCAGCTTTCTGTTCAATATGGCTCTGCTGCGAGCATTGTCGGGAGCGATGCGGTGGGTGGAAGCATTTTGCTGGGAAGTGCGCCTTCAACTCGGCCTTTGCAGCTTTCTGTTGGCCGTCAGCACGAAAGTTTTAACAATCATCAGACGCAGGTTACAGCCCGTTATGCAGCTGTGATCAATGATCAGTGGAGCTTTTCGGGGAAAACCAATGTGTATGACGGTCGTATGAACAACGATTTCCCTTATTCAGAACGGAATCAGTATACAGTCTTGCCATCGTCTTCCTTGCAGAGCGGCCTCGTACAGGATCTGTTTTTCAATTCAAAAAATGATCACCAGATTTCGGCGCATGTGTGGCTGACCCGCAACCGGCTTACATTAACACCTGAGGACAAAGCGGGCCGTGAGCTGACATTAACAGAGGCTTACCGAACCATGCTGCGCTATAATTACAAGGATTTTACAATCCGGACTTCCTGGGTAAGGGACATTATAGATTATGCGAAAGGCGATTACCGCCAATTGGACCATGCAGTAACCGACAAATTTTCAAACCGCATTGAACGCGATTTTCAATTCAATCAGTTTCAAATCAAGGCGGGTGGCGAATGGGCACATTACCGCGCGCATGTTGCGGGATATGATAAAGCATTGGTTACCGAAAACAGAGGCGACCTTTTCCTGCTTACCCGCTGGCAAGCAACTGCGCGCCTGGTCGTTTCCGCAAACCTGCGGCAAGCATTTGTAACCAAATTCGATCCGCCATTCACGCCTTCGCTGGGTGCAGAATATGTTTTAGCCCAAAAAGAAGGTTACAATTTGAAAGCAAAGGGTTCGGTAGGAAGAAGTTACCGCGTGCCTACATTGAATGAGCGTTTTTGGAAAGACCTGGGAAATCCGGATATCAGGCCCGAAAATGGCTGGAATAAAGAAATCGGGCTGGAACAAAACATTGCTACGCCTTTAAACCATGGATTTTCTGCATCATTAACGGCTTATCACAACCGCATTAAGGACTGGACTTACTGGAATCCCACCAAAAGTTACCACGTAGAAAACTTGCAGCAAGTGCTGGCACGCGGAATTGAGCTGCAGGCTGGCTGGCGATATGATGTAAATGACTGGAAATCGGGTATTAATCTTGGGTATGCACGCAACAACAGTTCTCAGGAAAGGGCTTATGACGCCTATTCGTCTGATATTATTGGCAAGCAGCTTGTGTTTGTGCCCATGCATTCCGGAAATTTGAATGCATTTATCCAATATAGAAATACAAGGCTGACCGGTCAGGCGCAGACGATTAGCAAACGCTTCAGCACTTTTGACAACTTACAATTTTTAGAAGGATATACGCTCACAAATTTGCTGGCGGAACATACTTTTGTTTGGGATAAAGTAAAAATGCGCTTGCAGGGACAGATCAATAATCTTGCAAACACGTTCTATTTAAATGTAAGGAACAATGCAATGCCCGGAAGGAGTTTTGCACTGAGTTTAATTTTAATTTATGATCCGCCACATTCCGCAAAATGATTTTTCAGTCGGTTACATGGCAAAAGTTTTTACAATTAATAAAACAGAAAATGAAAAAACAGTTATTCAGAGTAACAGCATTTACATCTTTATCCCTTTTCGCATGGTCGTGTAACCAAAGCGACCCTGCTCCGAAGGGCGATTATATCCAGGGCGTATTTGTGGTGAATGAAGGCAATTTCTCCCAAAATAACGGAGCGATCTCATTCTTCACCAGAGAACAAACCACTGCGCAGATTGACATTTATGATGCAGCAAACGGGACAACATTAAAAGGCGGCGTGCAGGATTATGTAGCGCAGGACGCGACCGGGATCATTTTGGTGGATAATATGTCTGCCGGGCAGGACAAGGTCGAGATCGTAAACAGCAACACTTTTCAGAAAATAGCGACCATTGGTGCGCCGGAAATTGAAAACCCTCGGGAAGTGGTTTTTGGGGCTAATAATAAAGCATATGTTTCTTGCTGGGGAGCTAACGCAGATTTCAAATTCACAACCGGCTATGTAGCTGTTATTGACCTGCTTACCAATAAAGTGGTTAACCAGATTGACATTACATCGGGCGGCCCTGAAAACCTGGTTTTCAATAACGGCAAGTTGTTTGCAGGAACAGTTTCCTATGGCGGCGGCACAACATTGACGGTGATTAACACGAGCACAAATGCAATTGAAAGATCACTTCCTTTTGAAAGTGCGCCGAACCCGATCGGACTGGATGCGGATGGGAAACTTTGGGTAAATGATGGCATTAAGGTCATCAAAATGAACCCTGATTCTTACAATGCGGACGCTACATTGTCATTAGGCAGCGACGCCACCAAAAGCGCATACAACTTTGCGTTTAGCTCGGATCGCAGAACCGTTTTCTTTGTCCTGTCCTCTTTTGACGCTGTTGGCGAGCACGGAGCAACTTATAAATTCGGCATTAGCGATGCACAGGTTAATGTTACTACGCCATTAATCAAACGCATTTTCACAGGCCTGGCAGTGGATCCTACGCAAGGACTTCTTTACGCAGGCGTGACGCCTTCATACGCGCAGGCGGGTTATGCGGTGCGTTACCGCGCAGACGGGTCGCTTGTTGATTCTATCAAAGTGAATGTTGCTCCAACCGGATTTTTCTTCAAGTAAAAGTTATTGCAGCAAACGAAAAAAGTCTCCTTCACGGGAGACTTTTTTTATGTATATCAAAATCGAATGCTATTTAAAGAACCCTAGCGGATCAGGCTTTTTAGCTTTTAGCAGTTCCACAAAATCAAGGTTCATCTGGTTAAAGTCAAGAGTCCGGCCTTTGTGTAAATGTTCCCAGGACTTATCCAGATCATTGAGATTATAATGCAGCAACGCCAGGTTATATTGGCCCAATGCATAAGTCGAATCTAATGCAGTGGCCCGGTTGAGCAATTCGGCGGCCTCATCGAGTTCTTCCTTTCGGCTTGTGATCGCGTAAAGTTTTAGATCAACTGTTGATAAATCAACGAGTAACGGGACATTCTCGCCCTGCAAACCGATTCCTCGGCTTAACATTCTCTTAGCGTCAACCCAGTTTTCGCGCTGGTAGGAAATTACCCCCAGCCCCCAATAGGCTTCCACATTTTTATCATTCAGTAAATGTGCAAGGTTGAAACGATAGCAGGCTGTATCCAATGATCCTTCCTGCAAATATTCCCAGGCGCGTGCTGTAAAAAAGCTGCTTGCCTCGGTACGGCTCGTAAATGACTTATCACATTCACTCAGAAAACGGATTTCCTCGTCAATCTGCTCAGAGGTTTTGCTTACTTCCCCGAACAGCGGAAGCACACGTCTTTCTTTTAATTCTAAGGGCTTTTTTTGAGCAAGGTTCGTATCTGTATTTGGTCCGGCGCTCGCGAGATGGGTGTTTTGTGCAAGGCCAAATACTGGAATAAGAATAGCAAGCCAAATAACAACGGACTCTTTCATAGGTAACTTATAATAGAGAAACAGGTTTTCTATTGTCCAAGTTAAACGGTTTTATCCGAATTGTATTGCATTATTTCCGTTTACTTCTTCCGGATGAATTGCGCCGGTTTGACCCTCCTTTACCGGGTTGTTTCTGCGCCGGGCGATAGGTTTTTTTCTTCTCATGGAAGGCTCCCAAAAACGTTGGATCTTCTCTTCTTTTCTGGTTATCGATCTCACGAAGCATGTCCTGGCGCTCTGTAACGGGCGTTGACGCAATTTCCAGATCGTCAGGCAACTGCATTCTGGGGATCTCCATCCGGATCATTTTTTCGATTTTCTGGATGTGGTATTCGTCGGCCATCGTCATGAACGTAATGGCCTGCCCAATGCGGTTTGCACGTCCCGTCCGCCCGATCCGGTGGACGTAATCTTCATAGATCAACGGCACATCAAAGTTGATCACGTGGCCCACATCCGTAATGTCAATGCCCCTGGCAACCACGTCTGTAGCCACCATTACGCGGACAGAACCTTCCTTGAATGCTTCCATCGCATTGGTCCGGGTGTTTTGTCCTTTGTTGGCGTGGATTACTTTTAATTCATCTTCACGAACCACTACATCCAAAAGATTCTGGTGCACCAATCCCGCAACCTCGCGGCTCCTGGTAAAGATCAGGACGCGGTTGAATGCTTCCCTGTCTTTCAGCAAATGAGTCAAAAGATTGACCTTCGTGCGGAAATTGGGCAGCTCGTACAGTGACTGCGTGACCATCTCGGCCGTTGTGGCCTGCGGCGTCACTTCTATTCGTGTAGGGAATTCTAAAAATTCGAAGGAAAGCTTCTCCACCTTATCCGAGAATGTGGCTGAGAAAAGCATGTTCTGGCGTTTTCTTGGAATGATTTCGAGCAGCTTCCGAATTTGCGGCATGAAGCCCATATCCATCATTTTGTCCGCCTCGTCCAGGATCATGACATTCAAATGCTTCACAATAACCTCTTCCTGAAAATAAAGGTCCATGAACCGGCCCGGGGTAGCAACGATAATGTCAACGCCTTTCCGGATCGCTTCAATCTGTGATTTGGCTCCTACCCCACCGAAAAGAACGACAGTCCGGATGTCTGTGTATTTGCTCAGTTGCGTGATCGCCTCTGAAATTTGCATCGCCAGCTCGCGCGTAGGGGCCATAATTAATGCCCGGGCGTGCTCGCCCTGGGCATATTTGATGCGCATCAATAATGGTAATGTATAGGCGGCGGTTTTGCCTGTGCCTGTTTGGGCTATGCCCAGAATGTCCTGTCCGGATAAAGCGAGCGGGATGGCTTGTTCCTGGATCGGTGTCGGCTCGGTATATCCCGCATCTTCAATGGCATTGAGTAATTGACGGTTAAGCTTGAATTGCTCAAATTTGTTTTGCGTAGTCTGCATGCCGCAAAGGTACGAAAACTCACACTAACCTAATCTTGCAAGCGCTTCTTTCAATGTTTCCAGCTTCGCTTCCGCATCCGCCTGCTTCTGGCGCTCCTTCTCTACAATGTCGCCTTTTGCATTCTGCACGAAGCGTTCGTTAGACAATTTTTTGATCACGGAGTCCAGAAAACCTTGCGTGTATTCCAATTCGCGTTGCAGATTTTCCTTTTCAGTTTCTACGTCCAGCTCATCCGCCAGATTCACAAAAAACTCATCCGATTTTACCCTGAATGCTGTTCCTTCACCTTCGCCGGTCACATAACCAATGCTTTCTACATTAGCCAGTTTTAAAATCAACGGTTCCAACGCCGCGTAACGCGCTTCACTATCCGTGCGAATGGCAAGCGGAAGCGCAATTTTTGGACTGATATTCTTTGCATTCCTTAAATTCCTGATCGCAGAAATAACCTCAAATAGTATTTCAAAATCATTCAGAAGCGACTGATCAATGTTTGCGCCTTGCGGGAATGGTGCAATGCAAATGGAATCTTTGTCTTTTCTTTCAATAATATTTTGCCAGATTTCTTCCGAAATAAATGGCATGAACGGATGCAAAAGGCGCATTAACCGGTCGAAGAATTCTAATGTGGCCTCGAAGGTTTGCTTGTCGATCGGTTGCTCGAAGCCGGGCTTGATCATTTCCAGATATTGCGCGCAGAAATCGTCCCAAATCAGTTTGTAAACCGAGTTAAGCGCATCGGAAATGCGGAATTTGGAGAAATGGTCCTGAACTTCCAGAATGGTTTGGTTTAATTTACTTTCAAACCATTGTATAGCAAGTTGCGAACCTTCCGGAGATGACAAATCATCAGAAACCTGGAAACCTTTCACCAGGCGGAAAGCATTCCAGATCTTGTTTCCAAAATTCCTTCCCTGCTCTACCAATTTATCATCATAAGGAAGGTCATTTCCTGCCTGCGAGCTAAAAAGCATGCCCGTACGAATACTATCCGCACCATACTGATTGATGAGATCAATCGGATCGGGCGAGTTACCAAGCGATTTGGACATTTTTCTGCCCTGCTTATCCCGCACAATTCCGGTCAAATAAACGTTCTTGAATGGATATTGTCCTTTGTATTCATAACCGGCAATAATCATACGCGCCACCCAGAAAAAAAGGATTTCAGGGGCCGTAACCAGGTCATTCGTAGGGTAATAGTAATTAATGTCTTCGTTATCAGGTTCCTTAATGCCATTAAAAACAGTGATCGGCCATAACCAGGATGAAAACCACGTATCCAGCACGTCCGGATCCTGCTCAATGTCCTCTTCGGTCAACGCAAAAAGCTGGTAATCCATCTGAGCTTTGCGCAACGCTTCTCTTTTGGATTTGGCAATGATCGTGGTGCCGTCTTTCAGATAATAAGCCGGAATGCGGTGGCCCCACCAAAGCTGGCGGCTAATGTTCCAGTCGCGGACATTCTCCATCCAGTGGCGATATGTATTTTTAAATTTCGCAGGAATCAGCTGCACCGTGTCATTCATCACATTCTCGAATGCCGGCTTGCTGATTTTCTCCATTTTCAAAAACCATTGCTCCGAAAGCCGCGGCTCGATGACCGAGTTCGTCCGTTCGGAATGGCCGACGTTGGATTTATATTCTTCTGTTTTAACCAGGTTACCCGATTCTTCCAGCAGCTTAATGATCTTTTTACGCGCAACAAAACGGTCTTCGCCGATTAGGATCTGCGCCTTGTCATTCAATGTGCCATCTTCGTTCAGCAGATCGATAACAGGCAGATCGTGTCTTTTGCCCAATACATAATCGTTCGCATCATGCGCAGGAGTCACTTTCAGACAGCCCGTTCCGAATTCCATCTCCACATATTCATCCGCAATGATCGGGATCGCACGATTGATTAATGGAATGGAAACTTGTCTGCCGATCAAATGCTGGTAACGCTCGTCATGCGGATTTACACAAATCGCCACATCGGCCATGATCGTCTCGGGCCGCGTGGTGGCAATGATGATCGCCTCATCTGTAAGTGCCTCGCCGATTTCGTCAACCAAAGGATATTTTAAGTAAACCAACTTTTGATTTACCTCTTTCATGATCACTTCTTCATCCGAAACCGTCGTGCGCGCCTGCGGGTCCCAGTTTACCATGCGGTGGCCGCGGTAAATGTCCCCTTTATTATACAGGTCAATAAAAACGTCGATCACTGAATCGTACAAATCGGGCTCCATGGTGAAACGCGTGCGGTCCCAGTCGCAGGAAGCACCCAATTTACGCAATTGTTGAAGGATAATGCCACCGTATTTGTGCGTCCATTCCCAGCAATATTCCAGAAATTCATCACGGGTAAGGTCGCGTTTGCTGATGCCGCGTTCTTTGAGCATCGCAACTACTTTTGCCTCTGTGGCAATAGAAGCATGATCCGTTCCCGGAACCCAGCAAGCTTCCTTGCCTTCCATGCGCGCCTTCCGAATCAGAATGTCCTGGATTGTATTATTAAGCATATGCCCCATATGCAGCACACCCGTGACGTTTGGGGGAGGAATAACAATGGAGTAAGGTTCCTTGTCGGGATTTGGTTTTGAACTGAAAAACTTGTTTTCAATCCAGTAGGAATACCATTTATCCTCTATTTCCTGGGGGGCATATGTTTTGGAAATCATTGTACAGTCAGAAATTGCTGCAAATCGCAGCTGGTCATCTAAAAAGATGGCAAGTTAGGCGTTGCAGACGAAATTTCTAAACTAATTGTTCCTCTTTGCTAATGGGCAGCCAGACGGTAAATGTGCTGCCTTCACCCGGTTTGCTCTCCACCTGAACGGTTCCTTCGTGCGCTTCGACCATTTTTTTGACATAACTCAATCCCAGCCCGAAACCTTTCACATCATGCACATTACCCGTTGGAATGCGATAGAATGTGTCGAAAATGCGGTGCTGCTGCTCGCGGTTCATGCCAATTCCACTGTCGGAAATTGAAATGTTGATGCCGTTGTTCTCATTCCAGGTCCTGATCCTGATGTGCAATTTTTCAGGTGAGTATTTAATGGCATTGTCTATGAGGTTATTAAGCACATTTGAAATATGGATTTCATCCCCTGAAACCACCTCATGCGTCGCCTCAAAATCCAGATCCACTTCTCCATCCCGCTGCTCGATCTGCACGCTCTGCGCATTTAAAGCCTTGCCGATCAGGTCGTGGACCTCGGCTTCGCTGATCTTTAATTTCACATGGCCTTTATCCAGAAGCGCCATTTGCAGCACTTTTTCGACATGCGTTCCCAGCCGCTTGTTTTCTTCCTTAATAATGCCCAGATAACGGTCGAGTCTCGAACCGATCGCTGCTTGCGAAATCGAAGCTGAGTTCTCCTGCGCCATTTCCGCAGCCAGTGCAATGGTTGAAATGGGTGTTTTGAACTCGTGGGTCATGTTGTTGATAAAATCATTTTTAATGTCGGAAAGCTTCTTCTGGCGCAAAATGGTGGTTACAGCCATGTAAAAGCAAGCCATAATGACGATAATCAAAATGCCGGAGCCACCGAACATGACACCCATATTGCTCAGAATGTATTTCTGCTGATCAGGAAAGTATACATATAAAGAATTAGGTGCATTAATTGTTTCGCTGGGGAATAGTGATGCCTTGTAAGACTTTTCTTCCCATTCCCGAGGCCGCAGACTCGCCGTAGAAAAGATCAGACTGTTATCCGACCGGCCCCTGACGGCGAATTCATAAGGCAACGCAATGCCATTTTCTACAAATTCCTTTTTTAATAATGTATCCAGCAGGAAACGGTTCACGCGCTGTTCGATAGGCCTTTTGGTATAAATAAAATCTTTCATAACCTCTTTCAGCAACGACGCCCGGTCGGGTTCCGCATCGCTGATGGAGACGTTGGTGCTTTTGCCATTCTTTCTGGACTCCGGAATGGCCACCTGGCGGTTCGCGATCTTCCTTTGAGCAGAATCAGGATGCATTCCGTTGCCTGTCTGGTATTTTTTACTATCACTTTCCTGCATTCCTCTGAATGCGTTTCCTAAGCGCCTTTCGTCGTCCAGCCTTCTGCGCATGAATTCATCGATGCCGGCCGCGCCATATTGCTGCGCCTGGAAAAATTCTTCCATGATCTGCTGCTGATGCTCCACCATCACCCGGAAATTCGGGCTGAGCACATCGGTTGGAACGGCTTCTGTAATGATCTGATAATGTATTTCTTCGCCATTAGGACCGATCGCGATTTCCATGCGGGGCTGTGTGCGCTGGGCTAGCTCGCGGGCAGGTTTGCTTTTGGTGACCTGCGTTTTCCTGACCGGCGTGTTCCGCAGCTGGGTAATGCGGTTCAGCTTGCTTTTTTGTTGTTCTGTTTCGATCCTGCGTTGCAGCAGATACATCATTTCCTGCTTTTCGAGGCGGTGCACCACTTCCTGCACGGATTCCGAAACCTTTTGATTGAACTGCTCATTGCGGATCGCAATGGCCTCACGGATCCAATACCATTGAAATCCAATAAGACCAATGAGCGCAATGCACATTAAGCCGACTATTATCTGAATTTTCCTCTTCGTCATAAATTTAAATTCTCCGGTGCAACGCGGCGTCCGGATTCACCAACATTCTTGCTGAGAACAAATTTAAAGCATCCGCCCGGGCCAATCTTGTTTTTAACAAAATTTAACACCCGTTAAAAAATGCTTCTGATAATTTTGTAAACCATTCATACACATAACCTAATCTCACTTATGAGGACTTCTTGAAACCTGCAAGTGTGCGTTCGCTGGCTGCTTATACAAATAATCCTGATAATGATGTGCTAAACCTCAAATTCGAGTTTCCGCAGAAAGGCGATGTAAGTGTGATCGTTACAGATAGGCGGTCAAACGCGTCGTAATTCCCTGATTTATTCAAAAAAATATTCTATGTCCTCCTGATTTTAAGCCATCAGGAGGATTTTTTATTGTAAAAATACTACTAACTATTAGGCTGGCATTTATTTAGAATTGTAAATTTGCCGAAAAACACCATTCCACCGCGACATCAATTTTTTTTGCAACTATGCTGAATCTTATACTGTTTGGCCCTCCGGGTGCAGGTAAAGGCACTCAAAGTGAAAATATTATTGCTAAATACAAACTCATACACCTCTCGACAGGTGATCTGCTGCGATCAGAAATCCAGGCAGGATCAGAATTGGGCCTTAAAGCAAAAACATTGATGGATCAGGGCATTTTGGTGCCTGATGAGGTGGTGATCGGCATGATCGACAATAAGTTAAAAGAACACAGGAATGCTGCCGGCTTCATCTTCGACGGATTCCCGCGGACTGTAAAGCAATCGGAGGCGCTTGACCAGCTTTTGGCCAGCTATGATGAAAGTATTTCCGTAATGATTGCGTTGGTTGTAGACGATAATGAGTTGCTTGCTCGTTTGCTTAACCGTGGAAAGACTTCTGGTCGCCCGGACGATCAGAATGAAGAGCTGATCAGCAAACGTATCCAGGAATACAACAGCAAAACCAAACCGGTTGCTGACTATTACCAGGAACAAGGAAAATTTGTTGCAATCGACGGAATTGGTGAGATTGATTTCATTTTTGAAGAAATTAATAAGGCCATTTCGCAGGTTACTGTTAAATAATTTTACTCATTCACTATACACATGGCTTCCTCCAATTTTATTGATTACGTCAAAATTAATGTGCGCTCCGGTTCTGGCGGTGCAGGTTCACTGCATTTCAGAAGGGAAAAACACGTTGAAAAAGGCGGTCCGGACGGCGGTGACGGCGGACGCGGCGGTCACGTGATCCTAAAAGGGAACAGCCAGCTATGGACATTGCTCCACCTGAAATATACCAAGCACATCAAAGCCTTTGATGGAAAAGGCGGTGAAGGCGGGCGACGTTCAGGCGCAATCGGTAAGGACATTATTTTGGAAGTGCCGCTGGGAACAATCGCTAAAAATGCGGAAACCGGAGAACAACTTTTTGAGATCACAGAAGACGGCCAGGAAGTGATTCTGCTGAAAGGCGGTCGCGGCGGAATGGGAAATGACCATTTCAAATCGGCTACGAACCAAACACCGCAGCACGCGCAGACAGGAGAAGCAGGGCTTGAAGCCTGGATCATCCTGGAATTGAAGGTGTTAGCGGACGTGGGCCTGGTTGGTTTCCCTAATGCAGGCAAGTCCACATTGCTTTCCGTGGTTTCAGCAGCACGCCCGGAAATTGCGGATTATCCCTTTACCACATTGGTGCCCAATTTGGGCGTAGTTTCTTACAGGGACTACAAATCTTTCGTTATGGCCGACATTCCCGGCATTATAGAAGGCGCATCTCAGGGAAAAGGCCTGGGCTTACGCTTTTTGCGTCATATAGAAAGGAATTCCATCCTGCTGTTCATGGTTCCTGCTGACAGTGAGGACATTAATGCTGAATACGAAACATTGCTCCAAGAGCTAAGAATATACAATCCTTCCCTTCTCGATAAGAATCGCATTCTCGCGATCTCGAAAATTGACGTGCTTTCCGAAGAAGAACGCGCTGATTTAAAAACGCAAGTTCCAGCATCCATACCCAGTATTTTAATTTCTGCAATTACCCAAGAAGGAATTGAACAATTGAAAGATCAGATATGGAATCTCATCAATTCGCCGTTGTCCGTAAAATAAATTTTCTTGAAACAGGCAACCAATTGATGCAATTTGTGTGTCCAAGGAGTTAATCTAATGAATTTTTATTCCTCATGAAGCACTATCTACCATACTTGTTCTGGGTAGGATTAATCTTGTTTTCGTTCACCTCTTCCGCGCAAGTAAGCATTGATTTTCCTACGGACCGTGCAGTATTTCAACGGGATAAGGGCAATCGCGCTAACATTTACATTTCAGGCACTTACACAAAAATCACTACAAGAATTGAAGCGAGGCTGGAAGCTATTAACGGCCAGGGCCGCAATACTGAATGGAAAGATCTTGATATTGGCGGTGGCTTTTACACCGGGAGCCTTAGTACAGATGGCGGCTGGTATTCACTCCAGGTGCGTGCTTACAACGGAGATCAGCACATAGGAGATGCGCGGATAGACCATGTTGGCATAGGGGAAGTATTTATCATCGCCGGACAATCCAATGCGGAAGGTTTTAAAGATGTGGGCGCACAAGGTGCGCAGGATGACCGTGTAAGCACTATTAATAAGCTTTACAACGAGTCTTTCCCACAAACTTACGACATACACCCGTCTTTTAGCCACCTGGATGGAGAGACAAAGATATCACCAAGAGGAAACTCTGCATGGAGCTGGGGAAGGCTTGGCGATCAGCTCGTTAACAAGCTTGGCGTCCCGGTATTGTTTTACAATGTTGCCTGGACAGGGACCGCGATCAGAAACTGGAAAGAAAGTATCAATGGTGAAACGCAATCTGTGTACGCACCGGTGAACTTCCAGCCATTCGGAATGCCTTACGGAAATATGCGTAATGTGATTCAACGCCTAACACCGATTACCGGGTTACGGGGCATTATCTGGCAGCAAGGGGAGTCTGATCATGTCAGACCCATAAGCTCTGAGGCGTATTTCAATGATTTAAAGACGGTTATCGAAACGAGCAGAAATGATGCAGGCGAAAATATTTCCTGGATTGTTTCCATTACTTCTTACGACAACCGGCTAGGACCATCGTCGAACGTAACGAATGGACAGCAACAGGTTATTAATAATGTTCCGAACGTTTTTCAGGGACCAAATACCGATGTGATCCAAATTCCCCGTATAGACGGCGAAGGGGTCCATTTCAGAGATGATGGCATCAGGCAGCTGAGCGATGCATGGGCACAGCAACTGAATGATAATTTCTTTGCCAATTCTAATCCCTATCAGGGCGTGAGACCATTGAAAGTCACAGCTGCATGTGCTGGAAATGGTAATCTGAACTTAACTGCCGATAATGATGGCCTCTCACAGTTTAACTGGAGCAATGGGTCAAATTCCAATACAGCACAAGTTGGAAACGGCACTTATCAGGTTAGCGCACGTGATGGAAAAGGTCGTTATATCTTCTCCCCGGATATCAGGGTTAACGAAAACATTCAACCCAATAGACCAACGATTCAGCTTGAAGGAAGCAACCCGGTTTGCTTGGGTAACACTGCAACATTGATATCAAGCATTTCCGAAAACGTGCGATGGAGCAACGGGTCCACGAGCGACCGGATAGGCATCACTACGGGTGGCGAATATTCAGTAACTACCAGGAACGTGTATGGTTGTGAGTCAACGTCAGATAAAATCACAATGACGGTTTCTACCGCACCTTTGCCACCAAAGCCAAAAATCGCTGCTTCGGGCGTTCTTGAATTTTGTGATGGCGGAGAAGTAAGCCTTACCTCCGACTCACAATTGACAAACGCCTGGTCAAACGGCGGCAACACGGCAACCATCGTCGTGAAGTCTTCTGGTGAATACAAGGTAAGAGCAGTGGATAATGTCGGATGCTACTCACCTGATTCCGATCCTGTTAATGTGAAGGTTAATGCATTACCACAAAAACCTGTGGTGGCATTAAGCGGGAACACTACTTTCTGCCAGGGTGAGAACGTGACCATGACTTCCAACTACGATAGTGGAAATATATGGAACACGGCAGCTACTTCAAAAGCAATAACAGTTACAACCTCAGGCACATTCTCGCTGAAACAACGCGATTCAAATGGCTGTGAAGCGACTTCGGACGAGATAGCTGTGAGAGTAAATGCGCTTCCGGCAACACCGGCCATTACCGCATTGCGCCCAACAACATTCTGCCTTCGTGATTATACGACATTAAGAAGCAGTGAAGCATTTTCTTACCAATGGAGCAATGGCGAAACCGGCAGAGAAATCGAGATTCGCAATTCCGGTAATTTTACAATTGCTGCCAAGGATGAAAACGGATGTGTATCTCCTGTTTCGCCGGTTGTAAGGGTTGTTGCGAATGTCCTTCCCGAAACACCCACGATCCGCGCTGATGGCCCGACGGTTTTCTGTGCCGATCTGAGCGTTAATCTGCAATCTTCGGCAGCCGCTGCGTTCCTTTGGAGCAATGGCGCTTCGACTCAATCATTAAAAGTTACCACGCCAGGAACATTCTCCGTGCAGACGATCAACGAATTCCAATGCTTTTCTGACCCTAGTAACCAGATTACCACAGAGACGCTTGCCCTGCCGCCAGCACCCAATGTCGCTGCGGAAGGCGACACGACTTTCTGTGATGGTGACTTCGTTGTACTGAAAGCAACATTGGGAAATACATTTTTTTGGAGCACCCTGGAAGAAGGTGAAAGCATTCAGGCAGATACATCGGGTAACTACGCAGCGAGGGTGCGGGATGAAAAGGGCTGTTATTCACCATTTTCGAGATTCATCAAAGTGGATGTAAAGCCTACGCCAACCCGGCCGACGATCAAACAAATCGGGGTGTTTACATTGCTGGCAGAAAATAATTTAAATTCAGGAGATCACGTCTGGAAGCTCAACGGGCAGGAGCTGACCGAGAATGGAACGACATTGAAAGCGATCCGGTCGGGAAGTTATGTAGTGAACAATACAGTGGTTTACAGCCCGACGTTAACTTGTTTTTCAGATTTCTCTGATCCATTCAACTTCATTGCTGATACCCAGAATCCAGGTTTTGTTACTTATCCAAACCCGGTTGTTGACGGTAAGATCACTATTGAAACATTACAAAACTTGAATAACGCGGAAGTACAGATCATTGACAGCCGCGGGGTTATCCACCGAACCTTCCGGGTGAACAGATTTGACAGTCAGCAATTCTTTAATATCCAGGGCTTATCAAGTGGTTTGTATGTGGTACGGATCGTTTCGGTGGCGTTTACGGCATCCCAAAAGCTGATTATTGTTCAGTAAACGGTCATAGCACCTGTGATGTAATCAAAAAAACGGAATAGTGATATTTTAGCAAAAATAATCATTTACATTTGTGACCGTTTTGTGATGCGCACACGCCCATGTCGAAAATCCAACATCTGTCAGATATACAAATTTTTACCCTGTTTAAGAATTCCAATGCGTTATAGAATTATTCTCCCGGTTGTGGCAAAGGCATTGCTGTTAATCAGTATTATATCTTCAACTGCTTTCTCGCAAATCCGAATCACTTCACCAGCTTTCCAGGCTGTATATCAGCAAAATATCAGGGGACAGAGAGAAATAACCGTTACGGGAACATTTACTGTCCCGATGGACAAAATTGAAGCCCGCGCGGTGCCTGTGGTACAGGGTCAGGGCTTTGAAACACCTTGGAAATCTTTGCAGGAGGCTCCTAAGGGCGGCGTTTTTAAAGGTGATATCACATTAACAGGCGGCTGGTATTCTCTCGAAGTCCGCGGACTTTCAGACGGAAAGGTCGTTGGCAGGGACATTCTTTCCAGGCTGGGTGTTGGCGAAGTTTTTATTATCGCAGGACAGTCCAATGCGCAGGGGTTAAAGAAGTATCCAGGACCTTCGGCTCAGGATGATCGTGTAATGTATGTTTCCAACTACAATAATGATGACGTCGATCGCTTAACGGACCCTGTTCCGCCGGCATTCTCTAAAATATCAAGAGATCTTGGAATTATGTCTCCGAGAGGCCAGTCGGCATGGTGCTGGGGTGTATTGGGTGATTTATTGGTTGCAAAATTAAATGTTCCTGTATTGTTCATCAATGCGGCCTGGGAAGGCACTTCCATTGAGAACTGGGCGAGCAGCGCAAAAGGCCTGACCACAAAAAATAAATACGGCGGCTTCGTATATCCTCCTGAAATGCCATTTGCCAATCTGAGGATCGCCGCTAGAAATTACGGTAACCAATATGGCCTCAGGGCGGTGTTGTGGATGCAGGGAGAAACAGATGCATTATTTAAAACTCCTGCTGCCTCTTACCGGGACGATCTTCAGTTCATTATGAACAGATTAGGGGCTGAAACGGGAGATAAGCGGATTACCTGGGTAATTGCAAGGACTTCCAGAACATCTGCCGGGGATAAAATCCCGTCTTCATTAAATCCTGAGATCATTGCTGCCCAGAATGCCGTTTTAGATACAAGGTTTAATCCTACCTATCCCGGACCCGAGACCGATCCTTTGGTTCCGAATCGCGGCGATAATACGCACTTTGTTGGAAAGGACATAACGGATTTTGAAGGCACTAACCAGGCCCTTACAATTCTGGCGAATGCCTGGAATGAGAGCCTTGACGCAAACTTTTTCTCCACAGCAACGCCTACGAATCCTGCACCGATCCCTGATATCGAGGCAGCTTGTGTGACGGAGAATAATGCTGTTACCATCACTTTGCCGACCGGTTTTGCTTCCTACTTGTGGAACAACGGCGCTACCGGAAACTCCATTACGGTTTCTGACGCCGGCACTTACCGCGCCACGGTGAAGGACAATGCAGGAAATTCTATCTTGACTTCGGTCGTTGTGCTGGATAACGGCGCAAAACCAAATCAGCCAACCATTCAGCAACAAGGCGATCAACAGGCTTGTTTTGATTCTGCTTTTCAATTCTCCGTTGCCGACGGCACGGACATTTACAGCTGGTATAAGCAAGGATCGAACGACGTGATAGCGACGGGAGCAACTGCGCAGATTGCGGAAAGCGGTAATTACTATGTGAAGGGCAGGAATATTTTTGGCTGCGTTTCTGAGAATTCTGCTGTTTCTTCGCTGATCATCAGACCCGAAATTTCCAAACCGGTTATTGAACCGTCAGGCCCGTTCAGCATTATGGCCAGCATAACTGAGGATCTGGATGCAAAATTCATTTGGCGCAGACCTGGAATAGAGTCGGATACGACAGCTAACCTGATCAAAATCCTGAAAACAGGTGAGTACTCGACGAGAGCGCAGGTTGTATTTCAACTTGGCGATGATTTGCTGACTTGTTATTCCGATACAGCGACCCGCGAGTTCAAGACCAATGAGCAAAATGAAGTTGTTATTTACCCGAACCCAAGCGAGGGTAATTTCGTATACATCGAGTCGAGAGATAACATTCGCGATGCGGCGGTAACGATCTTCGACATTTATGGAAGGGTTATCAGAACGACAACACCAAGGCTGCTGGATAGCCGCGTTGAAATAGACATCAGATATCTGCCGACGGGAAAATATATTATCCGGGTAACCGGCGAAGGTCAGAGCCTTACGAAGCAGATTGTGATCCGATAAGCTTCAATCATCATTTTTTTTGTTCATAAGCCCCGGCCATCCGGGGCTTATTTAGTATCATACTAATTAGGCAAAAGATAAAGTAAAGAATTTGATTGATAAATTTGCAAAGGCTAATTTTGAGAAACCAGAAAGAAAGTCACCGCTGACAACATTTTCACGTTGATTTCGTAGATAGTAACTGAATAACTGACTCAATGAACAATTCATATTTCCCTTCTGATTACCTGCCGATATTGGTTCAATTCATCCTCGCTGCCGGCTTTATTGGTGGCACAATGATTGTAACGCACCTAATTGGCCCAAGCAGGAAGAGCAAGTTAAAAGACGATCCGTTTGAATGTGGTATTGAATCCGTGGGCGATGCGCGCACGCCGATATCCGTAAAATATTTTCTTGTTGCCATCCTATTCGTCCTTTTTGATGTTGAGGTGATATTTATGTATCCCTGGGCAGTTAATTTTAAGGATTTAGGAATGTTTGGGTTTGTAGAAATGTTATTATTCATGGCATTGCTTCTTTCCGGGTTTTACTATGTGATCCGCAAAGGAGTTTTGAACTGGGAAGAGTAATCAACAAACTTGGATAACAGAGAAATTATGAAAGAAGTAACGATTGTGGAGGCTCCGCAAGGACATAGCGGATCTGGTTTTTTTGCAACTTCATTTGATGAAGCCATAGGGTTGGCGAGAAGTTATTCGCTCTGGCCACTTCCTTTTGCAACCTCTTGCTGTGGAATTGAATTCATGGCAACAATGGGAGCACATTACGATATATCCCGTTTCGGATCCGAAAGACCAAGTTTTTCGCCCCGCCAGGCCGATTTGCTGATGGTTATGGGAACGATCGCCAAGAAAATGGCGCCCGTTGTAAAGCAGGTTTATTTGCAAATGTCTGAGCCCCGTTGGGTTATGGCAGTTGGTGCGTGCGCTTCAAGCGGCGGAATTTTTGACACTTACAGCGTTCTGCAGGGAATTGACCGTATCATTCCGGTAGACGTGTATGTGCCCGGCTGTCCGCCACGTCCGGAGCAGATCATCGACGGCCTGATGCACATTCAGCATCTGGCGCAGAATGAGAAACTTCGTCGCAGGAACACCGACGAGTATTCTGAATTATTAGCATCATATAATATTCAATAATCCCCTATGCTAAGTAACCAGGAGGTAGCCGAAGCGCTTTTGGAAAAATTTGGTGATCAGGTTTTTGACTTTGAAGAACCTTACGGATTGCTGACGCTTTCAACCTCTCGTGAGGAAATTATCCCGCTTTTAGAATTTTTGCACAAGCATAAAACTTACCAGTTTATCTTTTTAACAGATATTACCGGCATCCACTATCCTGATAATGCAGGAAAGGAGTTTATGGTTGTGTATCATATGCACAGTTTCGTGCACAATTTCCGTGTTCGCATCAAGGTGAGCATTGCCGAAGCGGACATTCACATTCCGACGGCAACGGGCTTATTTGCTTCCGCCAACTGGATGGAACGCGAGACTTACGATTTTTTTGGGATCATGTTTGACGGACACCCCAATTTGAAGCGCATTCTGAACATTGAGGAGATGGATTACTTCCCGATGAGACGGGAGTTTCCGATGGAAGATGCAACGCGCGAAGACAAAACAGATGCCCTTTTTGGCCGATGACCCTATACTGAGTAAGATATGGCAGATATTGAATTATTACCACATAATGTTCCCGCAAACGCCGATCTACCTGAGCTGGTTGAAGAACTGACCACGCTTAACCTCGGTCCTACTCACCCTGCAACGCATGGTATTTTCCAGAATATCCTGAAAATGGATGGGGAAAAAATCGTTTCCGGCGAACAGACCATTGGATATATACACCGTGCATTTGAGAAAATTGCTGAAAGAAGGCCATTTTACCAGATCACAACCCTTACAGACCGTATGAACTACTGCTCCTCCCCGATCAACAATCTGGGATGGCATATGACGGTTGAAAAACTACTGAGCGTAGAAGTTCCCAAAAGAGCGCAATACATTCGCGTGATTATGATGGAACTGGCACGGATTACGGATCACCTGATTTGCAACAGTATTTTGGGTGTGGATACGGGTGCTTTTACCGGTTTCCTTTACGTAATGCAGAAACGTGAGGAAGTTTACGAAATCTACGAAGAGGTTTGCGGTGCGCGTCTGACGACCAATATGGGCCGTTTGGGCGGAATGGAGAGAGATCTTTCTACCACGGCGATCCGCAAGATCCATGAGTTTATAAAATCCTTCCCACCTGTTCTGAAAGAGTTTGAAAAGCTGCTCAATCGCAACAGGATTTTCATGGACAGGACCATTAATGTAGGTGGTATCTCTTTGGAACGCGCATTATCTTATGGTTTCACAGGTCCTAATCTTCGTGCAGCCGGTCTGGATTATGATGTAAGGGTGATGAATCCTTATTCGTCTTATGAAGATTTTGAGTTTGATATTCCTGTCGGTCAGCATGGCGACACGTATGACCGTTATATGGTTCGGAATGAGGAAATGTGGCAAAGTCTGAAGATCATAGAACAAGCCATTAATAACCTTCCGGAAGGACCTTATTATGCCGATGCGCCTGAATATTACTTACCTCCCAAAAAAGAGGTTTACAGGAGCATGGAAGCCCTTATTTATCATTTTAAAATTGTCATGGGAGAAATTGATGCTCCTATCGGCGAAGTTTACCATGCAGTGGAAGGCGGCAATGGCGAGTTGGGCTTTTACCTGATCAGCGATGGCGGCCGGGCTCCTTACAGGCTGCATTTCCGTAGACCAAGCTTTATTTATTACCAGGCATATCCCGAAATGTGCAAAGGAAGCACGCTTTCCGATGCAATCCTGACCATGAGTAGCCTGAATGTAATTGCAGGTGAGCTGGACGCCTAAAAATATTCAAGAAATGACTGAATCATTAAATCCGGTTGCATTTACACCGGAAAGACAGGAAAAAGTAAAAGAGATCATAGCACGTTATCCTGAGGGCCGTCAGAAATCGGCTCTTTTGCCTGTTTTACACGTAGCCCAAGAACAATGGGGCTGGTTAAGCAGCGAAGTGATGGACCATGTTGCCAGCTTATTAAGCCTGGAACCTGTTGAGGTTTACGAAGTTGCGACTTTTTACACCATGTATCACCTGGATCCTGTCGGGAAACATGTCATTGAATATTGCCGCACTGGCCCATGCTGCCTGATGGGCGGAGAGGATGTTTATGGTTATTTGAAACAAAAACTGGGCATCGACGCCGGACAAACAACTGTCGACGGCAATTTCACATTGAAAGAAGTAGAATGTCTGGCAGCATGTGGCTGGGGACCTGTTTTTCAGATTCGTGAGAAATATTACATGAACCTGACAAATGAGAAAGTGGATGAAATTATTGAAGAGTTGAGTAAATAGCGTAAGCAGAAATTGATCCTCAAATGGCTATAAAAATCTTAACGGAACATATTAATACACCGGGCATCGAAACCTTCGACGTTTATCGTCAAAAGGGAGGATATACGGCCGTTGAAAAAGCAATAAAAACCATGACCCCGGAAGAGGTTGTGGAAGAAGCGAAAAAATCCGGTGTGCGCGGACGTGGCGGTGCGGGTTTTCCAATGGGCATGAAATGGGGCTTTTTGGCTAAGCCGGAAGGCGTTCCCCGTTATTTGGTGTGTAATGCGGATGAGTCCGAACCCGGAACATTCAAAGACCACCATTTGATGAAATGCATTCCGCATTTGCTGATCGAAGGAATGATCATTTCAAGCTTTGCCCTTGGTGCGAACAAGTCGTTTATCTACGTTCGCGGCGAGTTAATGTATGTGATCCGGATTTTGGAGCAGGCCATTGAGGAAGCAAAAGCGAAGGGATTTCTTGGAAAAAATATATTGGGAAGCGGTTACGATCTTGAACTGATCGTTCAGCCGGGCGGTGGCGCCTACATTTGCGGCGAAGAAACCGCACTTTTGGAATCACTTGAAGGAAAAAGAGGAAATCCAAGGAATAAACCGCCATTCCCTGCGGTAAAAGGTTTATATCAAAGTCCAACTGTGGTGAATAATGTGGAATCAATCTCCAACATGCCGTGGATCATTAACAATGGTGGTGATGCGTATGCAGCCATCGGCGTAGGCCGCAGCACGGGAACGAAGCTTATTTCTGCTTCGGGACACATTAACAAGCCCGGCGTTTATGAAATAGAGTTGGGTGTAAGTGTTGAAGAATTCCTGAATTCCGACGAATACTGCGGTGGCGTCAGAAAAGGGCACCATTTGAAGGCATTGGTTGCCGGAGGTTCTTCTGTTCCCATTTTGCCGGCTCATTTGATTATGAAAACCGCCAATGGCGAAGATCGTTTGATGAGCTATGAATCATTGTCGGACGGTGGATTTGCGACGGGAACCATGTTAGGTTCAGGTGGTTTTATTGTTTTTGATGAAACAGCTTGTATCGTTCGTAACACCTGGAATTTCTCCCGTTTTTATCACCACGAATCTTGCGGACAATGCAGCCCTTGCCGCGAAGGAACAGGCTGGATGGAAAAAGTGCTTCACCGCATTGAACACGGCCACGGAAGTATGCACGACATTGATCTGCTGGTTGATATATCCAAAAAAATAGAAGGTAACACCATTTGTCCATTGGGAGACGCCGCTGCCTGGCCAGTTGCCAGCGCGATCCGGCATTTCAGGGATGAATTCATGTGGCACATTACCAATCCACACGAAGCATCGCAGCCCGGCGCAGTTTATCAGGGCGAAATGGCATTAGTATAATGGAAATCAATAAATCGCTGATTTGGATCAGAGACAAGTCCTTCATGATCGCCTTGATCTTTGGACTGATCAGCGCATTCATACTGCTAATTATCAAATTTCAGGCATCCATCAGTTACCATCCCGACATTTCGGGGAGCGAAGGCAGCACAATTTTACCCATTCAGCTTCTGGTGTCCGGTAATGCATTGTATCTTGACCCTGAGGCGGCTCCGTTCCGGCTTTCTCAGTACACGCCGCTTTACTTTTCTATCGTTGCATTTTTTTGTAAAATCGTAGACTGGTCGGCTTTGGAAGTGCATAAAATGTATCTGGCGAGCCGCCTGTTTTCGAATATGTTTACGCTTGCAGCTGTGAGCACAGCAGGGATCTTTCTGTATAGGGCTACAAAAAAGCCCGTTGCAGCGCTCCTGGCGAGCATCTATATCTTTCACATTCTTAGTTTCTGGTTTCTGACTACATCCCGGCCAGACAGTTTGCTGATCCTGTTAACCTCTCTTTTTATCGTTTCGGTTTATAATGCATTAAAGGATACGGAAAACAGACTTTGGTGGTTTATAGCCATATTCATCGCCGTATCAGCATTTTTTGTCAAGCAAAGCGGCGCTATTCTTTCCATTTCACTCGGCCTTTTCTGGATCATTCGGCGGGAGTGGAAAACCTTGCTTATACTGACTGGCTTCGGAATAGCCGTTTTTGGGGCATATCTGCTGATTCTTCCTATCAACACAATTGAATTATTTTTTACCAACATTATAGGCGGTGTTGCCAATTCAGCGAGCTGGGGCTGGTTTTATGATTGGACATTACAACATTGGCTTCTGCAATTTGCGCCTTTGATCATAGCCAATGTAGTGGTAAGCGCTTATGTCATTTACTATCGGCCATCCGATTTTCAACTTTTTATAACCCTTTGCAGCTTCCTTGTTTTTCTGTTTTCAACGTCCACCGCTTTTAAGATTGGCGCAGGTGTAGGCTATTATCAGGATTATTTGCTCCTGGCGGTCGTCCAGATCACGTTGTTTTTCAGTGATCCGATCAATGCGAATCGATTTGACAGCGGCTTCCTGAGAGCGGCAGTTCCGATGTATCTGGTAATGGCGTTTATGCATTGCACACTGTTTGTTTTTATGAAATACAAATCAGTGATCCATTCCGGCTTTGAGCGTGCTTACATTGATGAGCGTAATGTCTCGGAATATTTATATAAAGAGAAAAACTTGAAACCGAAGGAGTGGGTTTATATTTGCGGCGGCAATCACATGGAAGGATATTTTCTGAATCATTTTTTTGTCAACAATGCGTTAATCCCTTTTCCGGACCTTGTTTATTTGGCAGATCTGAACGGAACCTTTCGCTTTGACAAATTTAAGAGCATGGTTAGGAGAAAGGATATTAAATATGTAATTTCATTGAAAGGGATTGTGCCCGTTAACATTCTCAATGTTGATTTTACAAACACTTTAAAATATAGCTCAACCGTGGGCCCGTATGACATTTACGAGGCCGACAAATAGCATAATGATATAATTTTTGGCATGGAAGAGACCAAACCTCAGTTAGTAAAAATTACATTCGACGGCATTGAAGTCGAGGTGGAACCGGGAACGACGATTATGCAGGCTGCGCGTAAGATTGCAGAAGCCGATGAAAGTCAGGCTGCGCTCGTGCCTCCTGCCATGTGTTTCTATAAGCCATTGACTGCATCTGGCGGTAAGTGTCGGGCATGTCTGGTGCGTGTGGCCCAAGGTTCTGCAAAAGATCCGAGGCCAATGCCGAAGCTCGTTCCCTCCTGCATCACCCAGGTCCAGGAAGGAATGGTTGTTGAAAATACAACAAATCAGGCCGTGCTGGATACGCGCAAAAGCATCGTTGAATTCCTGCTGATCAATCACCCGCTCGACTGCCCTATTTGCGATCAGGCCGGCGAATGTCATTTGCAGGATTTTGCATTTGAGCATGGCTCGGTAAAAACGCGTTATGAGGAAGACAGAAGGACTTTTGACAAAATAGACATTGGTCCATATGTGCAGCTGCACATGACACGCTGCATCCTTTGCTATCGTTGCGTTTACACGGCTGATCAGATTACCAACAAGCGTGTACACGGTGTAATGAACCGCGGCGATGCTTCTGAAATCAGCACTTACATTGAAAAAGCGATCGATAATGATTTCTCAGGAAATGTGATTGACGTGTGCCCGGTGGGAGCGCTTACCGACAAAACTTTCCGTTTCAAAAACCGTGTATGGTTTACCAAACCAGAAGACGCGCACCGCGATTGCGACAAATGCTGCGGTAAAACGACGGTTTGGTACAGAGGCGATGAAATTATCCGTGTTACAGCCCGCAAAAATACCTGGGGAGAAGTGAATGACTTCATTTGCAACACCTGCCGTTTTGAGAAGAAAAAAACAAGCGACTGGGTGCTGGAAGGCCCTACCAAAGTGAAACGCAGCTCTGTCATTTCAGCCAACAAATACCGCGCCAATCTTGTGAAGACACCTGATTTTGCCATAAAACTGGCGGACAGTTCTTACAAAAAAATTGATGATACGCGTCCGTTTGTGACTGACGAAGAAACGATCCGTCACCAAAGCATTGAAAACAACGACAAAGCAAATCACCGCTCATTGTTGGCAAAAAATAACTAGTTCAGCGGCATAACAGCCTGTTTTTAACCTTGTTTACAAAAAATGGATTTAACGGAGTTTCTCATTAAAACCGCAACAATATTCGTTGTTTTTGTTCTTACGCTGGTCATTGCCATGTACTCAACCTGGGGCGAGCGTAAAGTTGCCGGCTTTATCCAGGACAGGATGGGCCCTAACCGCGCAGGACCGGGCGGACTGTTACAACCGCTTGCTGACGCGGGTAAGATGTTTTTCAAAGAAGATTTTATTCCTGCGCTTGCTAACAAATGGCTTTTCATTGCAGGACCAAGTTTGGCGATGCTTACGGCTTTGCTTGCCAGCGCGGTTATTCCTTTTGGTAGCACTTTCCGGATCAATGGTCATGAAGTTGCTTTGCAAGGCGTCGAATCAAACATTGGTATTCTTTACGTTTTTGGTGTTGTGGCATTAGGCGTTTACGGCATTATGGTCGGCGGCTGGGCGTCCAATAACAAATTTTCGCTGCTTGGCGCGATCCGTGCGGCTTCGCAAAACATTAGTTATGAGGTTGCCATGGGACTTTCGCTGATTGCTATTCTGATGATGAGCAGCTCGCTTTCATTGGGTGAGATCGTGGCGCAGCAGCATGGTGGAAACTGGAATATTTTTTACCAGCCATTAGGCTTTATTATTTTCATCACCTGCTCATTCGCAGAGTGTAACCGTGTGCCTTTCGACCTTCCTGAGTGCGAAACTGAGCTTGTAGGCGGTTATCACACCGAGTATGGAAGTATGAAACTCGGCTTTTATTTGTTTGCCGAATACATTAACATGTTCATTTCTTCGGCCATTATCTCGGTTCTGTATTTTGGCGGATATAATTATCCCGGAATGGACTGGGTTTATTCGCAGCTTACGCAGGCTTTCGGAACCGAAACCGGGCATAATGCTGCCACGTTGATCGGAACGGCGGTATTTTTCGGAAAAGCATTGTTCTTCATCTTCTTTTACATGTGGGTACGTTGGACAATTCCAAGGTTCCGTTATGATCAGCTGATGAACCTGGGCTGGAAAAAACTGATCCCGCTTGCTATCTTTAATATTATAATCACCGGTGCTGCCGTGCTTTTCCTTAAGCCGCTGGTAACCGCGTGGTTGAATTAATAAAACACATTGCCATGCAACTGACAAATCGCTCTAAGCAAGTAAGCAATAAAGAAATGACGCTGATGGAACGCGCCTACTTGCCTGCTATTGCAACGGGTTTAGCGATCACCATTAAGCACTTTTTTGCGAAAAAAGTAACCATTCAATATCCGGAGGTTAAGCGTTATCTAGGCCCTGTTTTCCGTGGAAGACACATTCTCAAAAGGGACGAAGATGGTCGGGAACGCTGCACCGCTTGCGGTTTATGCGCCGTTGCTTGTCCGGCAGAAGCGATCCAGATTGTAGCGGCTGAGCGGGAAAAAGGCGAAGAAACGCTTTATCGCGAAGAGAAATATGCGGCAGTTTACGAAGTGAACATGCTCAGATGCATTTTCTGCGGACTTTGTGAAGAAGCCTGCCCAAAACAAGCCGTTTACTTACGTCACGACGAGTTCGTTCCTGTGTTTGCGGAACGTGATCAGGTGATTTGGGGAAAGGATCTTTTGGTGGAAGACATGAACAACAGATATACCCGCGAAGCCTGGACCAAGGAAGAAGCCCGCGCACTGGATCTGAAAAGGGCCAGCGGTGAAGTTACCAATGTTGTTCCGAGAGCCATTCCCTGAACACATTCATTGAGCATATCAGCTATTTAATTTTATGAATTCAGCTATTTCGTTTTTCTATTTCCTATCGTTCCTGACTGTCCTCAGCGCAGTAATGGTGGTTGTTTCACGCAACCCGATCCACAGTGTCCTTTATCTGATCCTGACATTCTTTACACTTTCAGGACATTATATTTTGTTGAATGCGCAGTTTCTGGCAGCGGTTAACATTATCGTTTACGCGGGTGCTATTATGGTTCTTTTCCTCTTTGTGATCATGTTCTTGAATATGAAGCAGGATAATGAGGAATCAAAAACCAATCTGACCAAAATTGCGGCCACTATTGTCGGCGGAACTGTATTTGTGATCTTGTTTGGCGCTTACCGCAAAAGCATTATCCCTGCATTTGATCCGCAGCAATTTGACTCTCAAATCGGGATGATTGAAAACCTGGGACACTTGCTGTTCCGTGATTATTTGCTTCCTTTTGAGCTGGTTTCAATCCTGCTTTTAGTAGCGATGGTGGGTGCAGTAATGCTGGGAAAAAGAGAGATTGGAGAGCGGCATTTTTAAGATCTTTGTTTTTTAATACATAAGAAAGGGAGATGCTCGATCGAGCATCTCCCTTTCTTCTTTTTAAGATCCCCAGGATAAATCCTGGGGCCAAGATATCTATCGCCGCTACGCGGCTTACTGGCAAGATGCCAGCCGGGTCACCGGCGACCCATATTTTTGCCCAGGATTTTAATCCTGGGAAAAGGGCTAGCTATTATCTATCGCTTCTTAATTAGCTTCAACTTCCGCATAAGCCTCGACCGGGATGCATGAGCAGATCAGGTTTCTGTCGCCGTAAGCGCTGTCAACGCGGCTTACGCTTGGCCAGAACTTATTGAAACGCAAATGCGGCAATGGGAACGCAGCTTTCTCGCGGCTGTAAGATCTGTTCCAGTTTTCGCTTAACAGTATTCTCGACGTATGTGGCGCATTTTTAAGCACATTATCCGTGCGGTCTGCTGTGCCATCCTGAATCTCCCGAATTTCATTTCTGATCGCGATCATTGTATCACAAAAACGATCCAGTTCCGCCTTCGATTCCGATTCCGTAGGTTCGATCATCAATGTTCCTGCAACAGGGAATGACAATGTAGGCGCGTGAAATCCATAATCCATCAAACGTTTCGCAAGATCTTCGGCTTCAACACCGGCCGCTTTAAACGATCGGCAATCCAGGATCATTTCGTGTGCGCAACGGCCGTTCGTGCCGGTGTAAAGCACATCATAATGTCCGCTCAGGCGTTCTTTAATATAGTTGGCATTCAGGATCGCGTATTTCGTTGCATTGGTGAGCCCAGCTTCTCCCATCATCGCAATGTATGCGTAGGAAATCGTCAGGATGCTGGCACTTCCATAAGGTGCGGCGGAAACGGCTCCTGCTTCACCAGTTGGCAAATGCTCCGGCTGCGTGCTGAAATTAACGTGACCAGGAAGGAAAGGCATCAAATGTTCCGCCACACCGATCGGGCCAACCCCTGGTCCGCCACCGCCATGAGGAATGCAGAACGTTTTGTGCAAATTCAAGTGACAAACGTCCGCGCCAATAGTTGCCGGACTGGTAAGCCCAACTTGTGCATTCATATTGGCACCATCCATATAAACCTGTCCGCCAAATGAGTGGATCATTTCGCAGATCTCAATAATGCTCTCCTCATACACGCCGTGCGTAGATGGATAAGTCACCATTAAGCAAGACAATTCATCTTTATATTGCTCTGCTTTGGCTCTCAGATCGGCTACATCAATGTTACCTCTTTCATCACATTTGGTAACCACCACTTTCATGCCCGCCATGACAGCCGATGCAGGGTTGGTTCCGTGGGCGGATGAAGGGATTAACGCAACATTCCGATGCACATCACCACGACTTTCATGATAAGCGCGGATCGCCATAAGACCTGCATATTCGCCCTGTGCACCTGAATTGGGTTGGAATGACATCGCTGCAAATCCGGTAATTTCACAAAGCCAGATATTAAGCTCACTCACAAGCTGTGCATAACCTCCTACCTGATTGGTGGGAGCGAACGGGTGGATCGCGCCGAACTCCGGCCAGGTCAACGGGATCATTTCAGCGGTTGCATTCAGTTTCATTGTGCAACTGCCCAGTGAAATCATGGAATGAACCAATGATAAGTCTTTGTTTTCCAGCGATTTCAGATAACGCAGCATTTCGTGCTCAGTATGGTGCGTGTTGAAAACGGGATGTGTCAGATATTCGGATGTGCGGGCAAGGTTTGACGGAAGATCCAGTTCAAGTTCTTCATCAATCACCATTTCACCCTGGAAGCCGGAAACTTCTGCAAACACATTCAAGAGTGAGATTACATCATCAAAAGTTTTCGCCTCATCGAATGAAACCGAAACACTTTCTTCACCATTGTATTTGAGGTTAATGCCCCATTTAACAGCAGTTTCTCTCAGCTTTCTGGTCAGGCCGGTTTTAACTGTCACCGTATCAAAGTAATGCTCCGTTACGACCTCGTAATGGAACTGTTTGATTGTGTCAACAAAAAGCTTGGTAAGCCCGTGAACGCGTGCGGCAATGTTCTTAATGCCTTCGGGTCCGTGATAAACAGAGTAAGCACCTGCAATAACTGCCAGAAGAACCTGCGCAGTACAAATGTTAGAGGTTGCTTTTTCCCTGCGGATATGTTGCTCCCGAGTCTGCAAGGCCATGCGCAATGCACGATTGCCCTCCGTATCCACCGAAACACCGATAATCCTGCCCGGGATATTTCTTTTAAATGAATCTTTTGTTGCAAAATAAGCCGCGTGCGGGCCGCCGTAACCCATAGGAACGCCAAATCGCTGCGAAGAACCCACAACCACATCGGCTCCCATTTCACCGGGCGATTTCAACAATGTTAATGCCAGCAGATCAGCAGCCACAGCCACAGAAAGGCCTTGCTCATGTGCAGAAGCGATAAAATCTGTATAATCAATGACTTCTCCGTTGGTCGCAGGATATTGAACCAGCACACCATAAAGATTTTCATCCGTAAGATCCACGGTTGCGTGGTTTCCTACTATGATGTCAATGCCGATAGGCTTCGCCCTGGTGTGAACGAGATCAATGGTTTGCGGATGACAAAGCTCCGAGACGAAGAATGTGTTCGCTTTTTTCCTGGAAGATGGACGCAGGCTGTAAAGCATGGTCATGGCCTCAGCCGCAGCCGTTGCCTCATCCAGCAAAGAAGCATTTGCAATCTGCATGCCCGTCAGGTCTGTAATGACGGTTTGGAAATTAAGCAGCATTTCAAGTCTGCCCTGCGCGATCTCGGCTTGGTAAGGCGTGTAAGCTGTGTACCAGGCCGGGTTTTCCAGAATATTCCGGAGAATCACATTCGGCGTAATGGTGTCGTAATATCCTGTTCCAATGTATGATTTCAGAACAGCATTTTTACTTGCTATTTTCCGGATGCCCTGCAAAAATTCCTGCTCGGTTTTCGGTCTTGGCAAGTTCAATGGCTTCTGCAATCTGATGGCCGGGGGAAGTGTCTGGTCAATCAATTCATCCAGTGATGCGGCTCCGATCGTGCTCAGCATTTCCTGCAATTCCTGCGCATCTTTACCGTGGTGACGGTTTTCAAATTTATCCTGGTTCCGAAGATTAATTTTCATTCAACTTGGGCTGACAATGTCAATATTAGATGGTTTTTAAAGGACAAAAGTAAGCAAATCCAATCGAATCTTTTAGAGAATGATGGCCCTGCTTACTCTTGATTATATGCAAATTTTGATGCAATTCGAATGTCAGTGATTGGGACAGCCGCAATCTGTTTTCCGCTTGAATATTCCGAGGAATTTCTTGGATTTCGGCTTTTTGTAACCCTTAAATTTCTTCTTTTTCCCGAAGAGCTCTTTCTTCACATGCTCCGGTTTTGCACTAGCCGTGTTTACACCAGATATTCCGCAAATCAATGCGAGCACGAGAAATAGGGAAGCAAATTTTGTCATCATATTCATTTTTTAGGATTACAGAACCTTATATACTCAACGTATTTGGGCTGTTATCCTGTATAACTGATCCAACCCAATTACAAGTTCCCTAATCTTACGCCCTAACCAACTCAATGATAGCGATTTCAGGCAAAATACCCACACGGCCCGGATAACCCAGATAACCAAAACCCCGATTTACATACAAATGCTGGTCATTTTCAGTGTATAATCCTGCCCATTGCTTGTATCTGTATTGTACCGGGCTCCATTTTAATCCTGCGATCTCCACACCAAACTGCATTCCGTGCGTATGACCGGCCAAGGCAAGGTCGATGTCCTTATATTTTGGTAATACCTGCGCCTGCCAATGGCTGGGATCGTGCGAAAGCAATATTTTTACAGGGAAATCCTCCGTATGCTGGTAAGCTTTTTCAAGGTTTCCATATTTTGCAAAATTCCCTGCGCCCCAATTCTGAATGCCGATTAGCCCGATTTCCTCGCCATCGACACGGATCGCCCGGTTTTCATCCAGCATCAAATTCCAGCCGAGCAATTGATGTGCTTTTCTCAGGTCCGCCAGATTGCTTTGCTTGGCATCAATGCTTGGCCACTGGAAATAATCTCCATAATCGTGATTACCTAAAACCGAATGCACACCCAGCGGAGCTTTTACTTTATTAAAAATATCAATGTACTCACGCACTTCCAGCGCACGGTCATTCACAAGGTCGCCGGTGAAAAATGCGATATCCGGCTTTTCCTTCATCAACATTTCAACACCTCCTTTTACAGCCGTTTTATTAAAAAAGCTTCCTGAATGTATATCAGATAATTGCGCGATTTTGATCCCGTCAAATGCTTTGGGAAGATTTTTTAGCGGAATGCGGACGCGGCGGATGCGGTAATCGTGTGCTCCCGAAATGATTCCGTAAGCAAATGTTCCCATAAGCCCGGCTCCCGCCACCATGGCCGTGGTTGCCAGAAATTGGGAACGCGGAATGGCCGGCTCGCCTGTTGCCGGTGAAACTGGTGCTGCGGATCGAAAGAAAAAACTTGCTACCCATTGCAAAAAGCGCCGAATGTCGTCCAGGAACAAAAGGAAAACAGCCAGCAGCTTGGATAAATAGGGAATTGCAATGAAGGCAACAATGAATGTGCGCGTGGTGCTTTTGAGCGAATCAGGCGGAAGGAGCTGCATAATAATGTATGCTCCTAATGTTAATGCAGTGAAAACCCAGTAAACCGAGCCGATCCAGCGTTGTGTCAGCGGCGTTAAATTCCGGATCGCAAAGCGCAATCCCTGCCACACGTACCAATCAATTGCAAAGAGAACGACGGTTAGAAATATAAAAAAGAATGTCCTGTTCATTTGGGGTGATAATGATCATATTTCTCGTAACACCGCGCAGGATTTTCTCGTTCGACCACATTTCGTAATTTTGAAACAACTAAATGAAACAAATTATGCCGGAATTCGATTTTAAGCGATTTCACATCCGTTCCATGAATGCAGGCTCGGACGAGGAGCGAGCGCAGCTCAACCAGGAATTGAAAGATTTGTATGCTTCTCTTTCTGAGGAAGATAAATTAACATTCAACGAACAATTGCAGAAATTCCTGGCCCGGGAAGTCAGCAGGATCAAGTCGGATTACGAATCCGTCCACGGGCTCGACCGGCCCAACTGATCAATTTCGGGCTTAGTTAAGGCGCGGATCGATAGGATAATGGGCGATGGACCGGTATTCGCCGCCCATATTACGCAGGATCTCGCGCCAGAAATTTTCTGGTGGAGTTGTAAAAAGAAATTCAGAATCAGTGCTTGAGACGATCCATGAATCCTGCTTCAATTCCTCATCTAGCTGACCGCCGCTCCATCCGGAGTAACCGATAAAGAACCGGATATCATCTGGATGAAAAGTATTAAGGTTCAAAAGCATTTTTACCTTATCAAAATCACCGCCCCAAAAGACGTTCGGCATGATTTCCGCCCCGCCAGAAACCAGGTCGGGACGCCTGTGAATGAAATGCAGTGTGTTCTTCTCCACAGGACCGCCCAGATGCAAAGCAATGTCCTGATAAATGGTCTCGTCGAGCACATCGCCCAGGAAGAGATCCGTAATCTGGTTCAAAACAAAGCCAAAACTGCCCTGCTCGTTGTGTTCGCACATCAAAATGACACCTCTTTCAAAATTGGGATCTCCCAAGAACGGTTTGGCAATTAACAGACTTCCTTTTGAAATTTTCATGGCTGATGGCATAGTGAGTTATGGCTTTAATGATCAAAAACGTAATATATTTAATTTTTAGCAACAATTTTGTGGCATTTAACAAAAGGAATTAATCGTTTACCTATTTTAGACCAAATCGAAAAAAGAAAGATATGCCGTATATAAAATCTGTGCGAGGCTTTAATCCAGCATTTGGGGAAAATTGCTGGCTTGCCGAAAACGCAACTGTTGTCGGGGATGTGGTGATGGGCAGTAATTGTACGGTTTGGTTCAATGCTGTGGTCCGGGGTGATGTGAACAGCATTCGCATTGGCAATTATTCCAATATCCAGGATGGAGCTGTGATTCACTGCACTTATCAGCGTTTTGCGACAACAATTGGCAGTTATGTGTCCGTTGCCCACAACGCAATTGTACACGGTTGCACCATTGAAGATCACGTGCTCATTGGCATGGGCGCTATTGTAATGGATGGGGCGGTGATTGGGACAGGATCCATTGTTGCTGCCGGCGCCATTGTTACGCAGGGGACAAAAGTCCCACCGGGGACTATTTACGCGGGTAACCCGGCAAAATACCTGAAAGACGTTTCAACAGAACTAAACGCCGCCATAGACCGGACGGCCAATAATTACATTACTTACTCGGGCTGGTTTCGGGAAGAGGAAGAAAAATGAGCATTAACCCATTTCCTTTCTGGCATTCAGATATCCTTTAATTACGGTGAATGTGGTGATAGCCAGGAAGAAAAGAATGATGTATTGCACGTAATCGACAATCCACGGAAAACGTTCGCCGAACAAAAAACCTCCGCCGGTTAATGTGCCGATCCAGATGGCGCCGCCTGCAACATTGTTGATCATAAATGCAGGAAGCGTCATTTTGACAAGGCCAGCCAGAATAGGCGCAAATGTGCGGACGATCGGCAGGAACCGACTGATAATCAATGTCCTACTGCCATATTTATCAAAGTATTTACGCGTAGTTTCAATGTGTTTCTTCTTAAAAAAGAAAGAATCCGGCCGGTTCTCGAACATATCACCAAAGTATTTTCCAAAAATATATCCGACCAGCGAGCCCACTACTGCGGCTGTAAACAAACACAACAGCAAAATTCCGATCGGAACAGTCAGTATGCCGGTCCCACAGAAAACGCCGGCCAGGAAAACCAGGTAATCGCCGGGCAGGAAAAACGCAAAGAACAGCCCGTTTTCAGCAAACACAATAAACGTAATGACCAGCAGACCGCCTGTGCGGATCAGTTCTTCGGAATTAAGGA
The DNA here is from genome assembly GCF_021502655.1 of Dyadobacter sp. CY347. Taxonomy (GTDB): domain Bacteria; phylum Bacteroidota; class Bacteroidia; order Cytophagales; family Spirosomataceae; genus Dyadobacter. The sequence continues at coordinate 136,539 of NZ_JAKFFT010000007.1, read as the reverse complement.
TATATTGAAAAAACTCGGTGATTGAATTCATAATGCGGATTTAAACGGGCTAATCGGAACAGAGGATCACAATGCTGCCAAATTTAAGCATTTTCAGATAGTTCAAGCCAGCGCATCTCCTTATCCGCCTGACTTTCGGTCAATTCCTCGATTTGCTTAGACCATTGTGCTAATTCTGCATGCGAGCCGCCATCGTGCAGCTTGGTAACCAGAACGGCCTTTTGTTCTTCCATCTTGGCAATGTCAGTTTCCAACTGTTCCATTTCCTTCTGCTCCTTATAACTCAGCTTGCGCTTCGGCGCGGCCGGCGCAACGGGAGCTGTCACAACCGGAGTGGCCGTTTCCTTTACCGGCTGGATCACGTGCGTTGTGTTGCTTTTGCCCGCATTAGCATTGTTTCCGGAGGCTTTTTTCTCTGCTTCCTGCTCGTCCTGATATTCGCGCAGCTCTGTATAATTTCCTGGAAAATCACTGATCTTACCTTCGCCTTCAAATACAAAAATGTGTTGTACCAGCCTGTCAAGGAAGTATCTATCGTGGGAAACAATCACCAAACACCCTGGGAAATTCAATAAGAACTCTTCCAGCACATTCAAACTCGCAATGTCCAGGTCATTTGTTGGCTCATCGAGGATCAGGAAGTTGGGTTGTTTGATCAATATTAGAAGCAGCTGCAACCTCCTCTTCTCGCCACCGCTCAGTTTGGAAATGAAATCATATTGTTTGGAAGGTGAAAACAGGAAAGCCTGCAACAAATGTCCCACAGTAACCGTCTCGCCGGTTCCCAATTGAACAACTTCTGCCACATCCTTAACAATGTCAATTACCCTTTGATTTTCATTAAAAACAAGGTCAGACTGCTTATAGTAACCAAACTGAACCGTTTCACCTTTCACGATCTGGCCTTTATCCGGCATTAATTCGCCCGTGATCATGTTCAGGAGCGTCGACTTGCCCATCCCATTCTGACCAACGATTCCAATGCGGTCACCTTTCCGGAATGTATATTCGAAGTTTTTGATCAATTGTCTCTCACCAAAACCTTTGCTCACATTTTCCAGCTCAATGATCTTGCTGCCCAGCCTTGAAGTGCGGACATTCAGTTCCATTTGTGTATCGAACTTCTTCTGGCTTGCCTTTTCCTTCAATTCTTCAAATGCATCCACACGATATTTCGCCTTGGTCCCACGCGCTTTGGGCTGACGTCGGATCCAGTCAAGTTCCTTGCGCATTAAGTTGCGCGCCTTATCAATGCCCGCAGCCTCCATTTCTTCTCTTTCCGCCTTTTTTTCGAGAAAGTAAGTGTAGTTTCCTTTATATGGATATGCTGAGCCGTGATCCAGTTCGAGCATTTGATTACAAACCGTGTCCAGGAAATACCGGTCATGGGTTACAACCAGCAATGTTGTATTGGATGTGTTCAGGTAATTTTCCAACCATTCCACCGTATCCAGATCCAAATGGTTGGTAGGCTCATCCAGGATTAATAAATCCGGATCTTCCAGCAAAACTTTGGCCATTGCCACGCGTTTGCGCTGCCCGCCGGATAATGTTCCGAAAAGATTCTCCGTATGATGAATGCCAAGCCGTCCCAGGATTTCCTTGGTCCGATATTCAAAATCCCAGGCATTGAACTTGTCCATATCCTCCATCACTTCGGCAAGCTCGTCGTGGTTGTCGGTTTCAATGGCATGCTCGTAGCGCTTAACAACTTGCGCCACAGGATTGTTGGAAGAAAAAATCACGTCAATCACCGAAAGGCTTTCATCAAAAGCCGGGCTTTGATCCAGGTAACCCACCCGAATGTCTTTCCGAATGCTTACTTCTCCTTCATCTGCCGGAATTTTACCCGTCAGAATGTTTAGAAAAGTGGTCTTTCCTGTTCCGTTCGTTCCGATGAGCGCAACCTTATCGCCCCTGCTGATTCCGAAATTGATGTTTTTAAAAAGCCACTGATCGCCAAATGACTTTGCTATATTTTCTGCTGAAAGGTAATTCATGATCCAAAGTAAAATTCAATTCCTACAAAGGTAGGACAGATCTCAAACAACAAAGAAAAAATTCGTTTTGAAAGGGTAAATAGCATAATATTGCTCTTTATATTTAGTTATATGGTTCCATAGAACACATTTTAAATCATGTCCAAGCAATTTTTATTCCTATTCTCAACCGTTCTCATTTGTTTTAACGCAGCAGCACAAGACGCCAATTTTAAGAATTACACCCAAAAAATAGGAGGCAGCCCGCAAGTTTATGATATGGTCGCAATTCCCGGCGGCGAGTTCCTGATGGGAAGCCCTGATTCTGAAAAAGGCCGCAGACCAGATGAAGGCCCTCAGCACAAAGTGAAGATCGAGCCCTTCTGGATGGGCAAAACCGAAGTGAATTGGGATATATATGATCTTTACGCTTTTAAAAATATGGAAAAGGAAATGGCAGCACGCCACCCTGATCCTGACAAAAGCGTTCAGAAAACAGATGCCAGCACCCGTCCAAGCCCTCCTTATGTAGATATGTCTTTTGGTATGGGAAGATCGGGTTATCCTGCGATCAACATGACACAATATGCAGCCATTCATTTTTGCAAATGGCTTTATGAGAAAACCGGTATTTTTTACAGGTTACCCACTGAGGCTGAATGGGAATACGCCTGCCGCGCAGGTTCCAAAACAGCGTATTCATTTGGCGCCGACGAATCAAAATTAGATGAATATGCATGGCACCGTAAGAACAGTGATGCAGCTTATAAAAAGATTGGCTTGAAGAAACCGAATGCATTCGGTTTGCACGATATGCATGGAAATGTGATGGAATGGACACTGGATCAGTACATTCCGGATTATTATGCCAAACAGCCTGCCGGAGAAAAATTTGCACCGGTTACTGAGCTTTATCCAACGGCCGTTCGTGGCGGATCGTGGGACGATGAGCCTGCCGACTTGCGCAGCGCTGCCCGCACGCCTTCAAAACCGGAATGGAAAGTTCTGGATCCGCAGCTTCCGAAAAGCGAATGGTGGATGACCAGTGCATCATTTGTTGGTTTCAGGGTGGTTAGGCCGGTTAAACAACCTTCTCAGGAAGAAATTAATGCGTATTACAACCCAAAATTGATTGAAGATTATTGAGATCATATTAAACTCTTAACATAAAAAGTAATGGAACAAAATAGACGTGATTTTCTAAAAGCAACCGGCCTATTTGCAGCCGGCGGTGCAATGCTGAATCCGGTTCGCGGATATGGCTTTAACAGTGCTGTGGATGAGACGATTAAAGTCGCTCTGATTGGTTGTGGCGGAAGAGGAACAGGTGCAGCGGCACAAGCATTGAGCACAACGCAGAATGTGCAGATCGTTGCGATGGCAGATGCTTTTAAGGACCGTCTGGATGAATCATACAAAAACCTGACTGCCAAAAAATACAAGAACGCGGCCGGAACGGTGGTGGACACAAAAATGAAAGTGGATGTGCCGGATGATCGCAAGTTCGTAGGCTTTGATGCATTCAAAAAAGCCATTGCATTGAAAGATGTGGATGTGGTGATTTTGGCAACGCCTCCCGGGTTCCGTCCTTCACATTTTGAAGAGGCTGTAAAAAATAACAAGCATATTTTCATGGAAAAACCGGTTGCAACCGATGCGCCCGGAATTCGTAAAGTGCTTGAAATTGCAGAAGAAGCTAAGAAAAAGAAATTGAATGTGGTTGTGGGTCTGCAACGTCACTATCAGGCAAATTATCTGGCTGCGATCAAACGCATTCATGATGGAGCCATTGGTGATATCGTTGGTGGACAGGTTTACTGGGTTGGAAGCAGCCCGTGGATGAAAGAACGCCAGCCAAACCAAACTGAAATGGAATACCAAATGAGAAACTGGTATTATTTCAACTGGCTTTGCGGTGACCACATTTCGGAGCAGCACGTGCATAACATTGACGTGGCTAACTGGGTGAAAAAAGGCTATCCTGTTTCAATCCAGGGAACCGGCGGTCGTGAAGTAAGAACCGGAAAAGCATATGGAGAGATTTTCGATCACCATACATTGGATCTGGTTTATGCAGATGGAACCGTTATTTCAAGCCAATGCCGTCAGTTTGAAGGCACATGGAATAAGGTTGATGAGGCTTTTGTAGGAACCAAAGGACGCATCGACAGTTTCGATGGCAAGAAAACCATTTTGAAAGATTACAAAGGCGGCGTGATTTATCAGCACGACGATAAAGGCGATAAAAACCCATATCAGGTTGAACACGACGAATTGTTTGCTGCCATCGCGAAAGGCGAATATAAATTTGCTGACGCAGAAAACGGCGCAAAAAGTACAATGACTGCCATTATGGGCCGTATGGCGACTTATTCGGGCAAGATGATCAAGTGGGACGAGGCGTTCAATTCAGATATCAATTTGTTCCCGGACAAACTGGCCTGGGATGCTTCTCCAAAAATCCTTCCGGGTCCTGACGGACTTTATCCGGTCGCGGTTCCTGGTAAGACGCAGGTTATTTAAGTTAATATGCAGTAAAAAAGGGCTCCTAGGAGCCCTTTTTTGTTTGTAAGTTGTGATAGAATTTCTAAATTGGAGTAGGAATGCCCATTTTGATGGAATTCTAATGTTGTACCAACGATATCATCAGTGAAACTTAGCCTGAGAAACGCTGTGCTCATTCTGCTAACCGGCATGTTTTTGCTTGCGGTTGGTGCTTCACTTAGATCAGATCAACCCAAATTCAGCAACCCCGTTATCCTTACCGCCCTGGCCATCGAATTCCTGGGAACAATCTGGCTCGTTTTAAGCCTGAATCAAAGGCGTAAACGCAACAAAATCTAAACTTTGCTGGACCGGTTACGAAGGTAAAAGTCGGCCAGAACCAGCGCAGCCATCGCCTCTACAATAGGAACGGCCCGCGGGACAACACAAGGATCATGACGCCCTTTCCCCTGCACAATTGCAACGTCCCCATGCTGATCAATGCTCTCCTGATCCTGCATAATCGTTGCCACCGGCTTGAATGCTACGCGGAAATAAATGTCTTCGCCATTTGAAATCCCTCCCTGCACACCACCAGAATGGTTTGTACGCGTATGTACTTTTTCTTCGTCATCTATATAAAACGCATCATTATGCTGCGAGCCGAGCAATGCCACACCGTCAAAACCGCTGCCATACTCGAACCCTTTTACTGCATTAATGCTTAGCATGGCCTTTCCCATTTCAGCATGCAGCTTGTCAAATACAGGCTCGCCCCAGCCAGCCGGAACGCCTGTAATGACGCAGTTCACCACGCCACCCACAGAATCTCCCTGCTTTCTTACTGAGTCAATATAATCAAACATATGCTGCGCCATTTCCGGATCCGGACAGCGCACAGCATTGCTTTCAGTCAATGATAGATCAAGCTCCTGATAAGATTTTTCAAGCTTCAATGTTCCAACCTGTGAAACGTAAGATTGAATGTTCACGCCCAGATCGGCTAAAAGCAGCTTCGCCAATGCGCCGGCAGCAACTCTTGCAGCTGTCTCCCGTGCCGAACTTCGTCCGCCGCCCCGGTAATCGCGAACGCCATATTTTACCTGATAAGTGTAATCCGCATGTGAGGGACGGAACTGGGCAGCAATGTGTGAATAATCCTTGCTGCGCTGATCTTCGTTCCTGATGATCAATGCAATGGGTGTTCCTGTTGTTTTGCCTTCAAAAACCCCTGATAGCACTTCGAATTCGTCTGCTTCCTTGCGTTGCGTTGTGATCCTCGACTGGCCTGGCTTACGCCTTGTCAATTCGCTTTGAATGAAATCAGAGTCGAAATTTACGCCCGCCGGGCATCCTTCTATAATCACACCGATTCCGGCTCCGTGCGATTCACCAAATGTGGCTATTTTGAAAATCTTACCGTATGTACTTCCCATCAAATTTTACTTTCTGAATACCCAGACCATTGCAATCAGCAAAAGAATGACAATGCCGTTGGTGGTGTCTTTGAAAATTTTCTTATAATTTATTGAATCCTTGCTGCTGTCCAGGCTTTCCAGGTTATCGTATAAGCCAGAAGAAGCACTTAATGATAAATTGGCCAACTTATAGTCTTCCCCTTTAACTGAAAGCATTTTTGTTGAACGCAGCGTGTCATATTTTGATTTTCCTGAATTGAAATACACCCATTGAAAATACCTTCCTAAAGGAAACTCACCATCTTTTCTGGGCACAACAAAGTAATCGAAAGTTTTCTCCCCAACCACACTTTGATAACTTCTTTTAATGATCTGACTGACTTCCGGCGGATAAATATCAAATGTTGAATTAGATTGAATTGTTGGTGCAGGAATGGCTGCAATGTTGCCGACACCTTCTACCTTAAACATATAACGCACACTCTCACCGGGATAAACCAGGCTGCTGGATAAATTTTCCTTCAAAGCATACTGCCCAACTGCGACCTGATCCCGAAGCGGATGGTCCGGCAATTGTCGCACATTAATCGTTGCTTTGTTTGACCTGAATGCTCTGATCACTTTTCGCTCCACATTCACGGCCTTGCTGTTGTCAATTACAAGCATTTGAAGCGCAATGGATGGAAAAATGATGTCTTCCGTGGTGATCGGAAACAAACGCGCCTGATACATGTTATATTCCGTATAACGACGGCCTCTTATGTTGATACGGCGTTTGACAATTTCCTCAATGCCCACATTCTCCTCCCAGCAGTTCGCCGGCCGCAATTGTTTCAGGATGGATTGGAGTTGTTCATTGAACCGGTAAAATTCCATTTGCACCGGCGCATTTTCAGCAATGTATAGTGAAATGCGTAATGCAAAACCCTCCCGGATGAAGACTGCCTTTTTATCGGTCTGCACGGACAGGAAAATGCCATCGCCCGTATCTTCCACATCTGTTTCAAAAGTCGGGCTTACACCCACAGAAACGGCCCCTCCCGAGCTTGCTGACTGCGAAAAGACAACCATTGTCTCTTCGGATTTCAGTTTCAGGCTATTTACTGTAATGAAAAATTCCGGGATGAGGTAATTTCCAGGCTTGGCAGCAAAATATTCCTGTGTAATGGTTTGTATCACCACTTTCTTCCCATCGACCGTACTAATGGCGCTGGTTGCCGACTTGCTTCTTTTTTCCAAACCATTGATCTCAGGAAAAATCACGGCGGGACGCGTTTCTGCATCGCGTAATACAACAGATATGAGGAAGGGTTGATCCAATGATAAATTTTTGGATCCTAGTTCGATAGTAGAGGCGTCATTAATGCTCTGGGCCAGAAGCGTACCAGAAAAACACAAAATAATATTTAATAACGCATATAATTTCATTAATTATTTTCGTTAACTTTATTAGGAATTGCCGCTCTCAGATGTGTTAAGCTTGATTCTGATACCAATTATTCACGTCCCTAAACCACAAAACTACATAATACTATGGCCTCGATGCTTGAATACATAAAAATTATTCTGCAAAAAGTTAGCTTCGACCGCAGATTGTTTGAAAAAGAACTTCGAAAAGCAATCCGTATGTTGATGCCCGCTGAGGTGAGAAGGTTAAGACAATGGTGTTACGATAACTACGGAACGATACATTTACCAGTACTTAATACTTGCTTTGCACGCCTATCTTCATTAGGCTAGATCTTTTTTGAATTTTTATAACGAAAGAAGCCGCCTGGATATCCAGGCGGCTTCTTTCGTTATGACACCAACCCAATTATTTTTTCTTCGGTGTGGCAGCAGTCTTTGTTTTAGCACCAGCTTTCGCGCCAGCCGCAGGCTGTGTTTCCGCTGTTGGTGTCGCAAGACCCAATGCTTCTTTGGCCGATACGTTATCCGGATCCACCTTCAACAGCTTCTCCCAATATTCCTTCGATTTTGCTTCATCTTTCAATGTAGTCTGCGCATGGAATGCCAGGTAACCATAAGCTAATTTCAGGTAAGACTTGTATTTGCTTGGATCTGGATCCTTTTCAGCAAGTTCAGTCAATTTCAAATAGTATGGCTGAGAAATTCCTTTGTCAACGTTTTCCTGTCTGTCATATGCATTGTAAAGCGTACTTGCTCTCCAATAGTATCCATATGGCCATTCTGGAAGCTTTTGAGTCACTGTTGCAAATATTGAATCTGCTTTCAGGAACAAAGCACGTCTTTCCATAGAGATCTGCGCGCTGTCTGCATAATTAGAGTCTGCCGCAGTTGGAAGCACTTTTGCAGTTGCCATCTGGAAATTAGACAATCCAGTGTAGTAGTAGTCGTTAGCACTTGCTTTTGCAGTATCCAATGCGATACCTTTTTCAAAAGTCGCAGCTGCATTAGGGAAATCCTTTGCAGCATAGTACAATGCAGCTACCTCTTTGTAAGCTGTTGCAGCTTCGGCTTTGCTTGTATCCATGTCAGCACCTTTCAAGATGTAAGCAACACCAGTTGAATCATATCCTGATCCGTCGGCTACTTTCTGATTGTAAGCACGACCAAGATATTTGTAATCGTCACCAATCACTTTATCAGGAGCAATTTTGATGAATTCTGTCAAATTCTGGATAGCTTCGTCAGGCTTGTTGGTCTTGAAGTTAGACCAGCCATACATACGCAACGTGATCGGGTTATTTATTTTCCCTTTGATCTCGTCAAGCAATTGCAGCGACTTTGCATAATCATCTGCTGTAAATGCAAACTGAGCAGCACGCAATTTCATTTCAGGATCGGTAGTTCCGCTTTTCTGAATAAACATGTCGAAGTTCTCAGCAGCTTGTTTGTATTTCTGAGCTAAGAAGTATAATTCCGCAAGGTCTTTATAAGCAGGGGCGAAGTTAGGATCTGCCTCGATCGCCTTCTTATAGTTTTCAAGCGCCAGGTTATAGTTTTTACCACGCAGATAAATCTGACCAATGGCATTGTGAGCAGTTGCGTAGTTTGGTTTAGCTGTTAAAGCATACTCATATGCAGTTACAGCGGCACCACCTTCGTTACGTAACATTAATGCATCGCCTTTTGCAAGATAAGCGTCAGCAAGATTTTTGTCTCTCTTAACCGCTTCGTCCAACAATCTGATCGCCTCAGCTGGATCGTTGTTCTTCTCAAAAAGCGTGTAAGCCTCTCCTATTCTGAAAAGCACTTCAGCATCTTTCTTCTTTTTCTTTTCAGCTTCGTCGAACAGTTCCTTCGCTTTTGCTTTTTCTCCTTTTGCAAGAGCCACTGTTCCTTGTCCTACTTTGTTCAAATAGGATTTATCGTCCAGTGTCAAACCTTTATCAAACGCCTTTTGCGCTTCGTCAAGTTGATTGGTTTTTATATAATAATAACCAAGGTAATATTGGTTATCAGCAGAAGGCGTGGTCTCTGCGAGTTTTTTGAATAAGTCGCCCGCTTCATTGTAACGTTCCCCGTTGATCAATGCCAAGCCGTCCTGCGTCGTTTGTGCGTGTAAATTAACAAACGCTAATAAACCAATTACCAGTGCTACTAATTTCATTCTCATGTTTCTGTTCATTTTTTACCCGGTTAAAATAATGATAAAAAATTTGGCTTTCCAATAACAAGTCCCAAATCTTAAGTTGTATTACACTAATTAAAAATTCTTTCCAGTGGTTATTTCAAGTTCCCTTGGATAGGGTACAGTTGGCAATAAACCCATTTTCTGAATAATTAATCCTCCTACATCCCGTGCGATATAGGTCATTAGTCCACCTCCCAATCCCGAATATCCTTCACGGCTGATGATATACAAATCACGGTGGAGGGGATATCTTTTAAATTCAAGTCCGCCCTGAAAAGGCTGAATGTAATTTGACAACGAATCTGGATTAGCCTTTTGAGCAACACCCAATACATTGATTCCTTTTGACAATTCCCTTGTTGCTAATGAATGCCCTTCGCTGATCCAACTTACGCCTATAAAACCCAAATGAAGCGGGTTAGACCTGATATCTTTGATTACATTCTCGTTAGAACCAGCTGATGTAATACGCAAACGTTGAATGTCCTTGATCCCGAATTTATTAAGAATGAAATTCAAGTTGCTTGCATTGGCATTGTCAAACACCAATGTTATAGGCCCTTTTTGATTTCCATCCTTCAACTGAGACCAATCCGTAATTTTCCCTTCCAGTATTGCCTTGATTTCTGGCATTGTTATTAAGCTGTCCGTATTGGATTTGCTTACAACCAACGCCAGCCCATCAGTTGCAATGTGCTGAAACTTATGGGATCCTTTCTGCTTCTTAATAAGCTCTGTCTCCTTCTCGCTTAACTGCCTTGTCGAGAAAATGATCCGGGCACTGTCGTTAAGCAATTGACGAATCGCCTCTTGCTCTGGCTTATACTCTAGCTTAAAATGCGTATTCGGGTAAATTCCCTCATATGCATTGGTTAGCGCATTAACAATTGGCTTGAATGATTCGTCTGAGGCAACAGTAATTGTTCCCTGCCGTGGGTTATCAAGATTACCATTAGAACCACCGCAACCTAGCAAGCTCAGCAACGCTACTGATGTGCCGAGCATTATTCCGGCTGACCAAAATTTCATAGTTCTTTTTGATTTCTTCTTCTCCAAACCCTGTATCCTCTGTAAGCTCCGTACAAAATAAGTGTGCCAGCAAAAGCATTCCTTGCCAGACTACCAACTGGTAACAACCTAAAAGACAAGGAGGAGAGGACTAAAAAGACCCCTCCTCCTATGTATGTCAGAGCCATTAACACAGAGGTTAGATCACCGATCTTCTCATGCAATGGTTTTTCCCTCATGAGTTACTCCAGCTGGAAATTGATTGGCAAGTTGTACTTAACACGAACTGCACGTCCTGATTGCTTTCCTGGCTTCCACTTCGGCATTGCTTTCACAACACGGATAGCTTCTTCATCGCAACCAAAACCAAGTCCTTTTAATACAGCCACATCTTGGATACTACCATCCGTATTTACAACGAATGACATAAACACCCTTCCTGAAACGTTGGCACGTGAAGCTGCACTTGGGTATTTGATATTTTTACCTAAATACTTGTACATTTCAGCCGTACCACCTGGAAACTCAGGCTGCTGCTCAACAACGGTAAAAACCTTTTCCGGTTCTGGTGCTGCTTCTACAACTGTTCCTTTGCTTGGTGCCGCAACTGCTTCCGGAGCCACAATGATTTCGTTGGCATTAGGATCTCCTTCAATTGTTTTATCCGCAACAACAGCTTCTTTAATTTCTTCTACTGTTGGTGGTGGCACCTCTTCAGGCACTTCTTCATCCTTTTTTACCTCAGGAGGCAAGAACTTCACCGTGTTCACCTTTGGTTGTTCAACCGGGGGTGGTGGTGGCGGTGGTGGTTCTGCCGGATCTATTGGCGGCGGTGGTATTTTCATTAAATCCACTTCAACCATTGCCACTTCTTCTTCCTCGCCTGCCGACAGTCTATTAATAATTGACGGTGTAAACATTGCAAGAACAAAGAGAGCCGCTCCGATCAAGGTAGCCTTCGTCACATCGGCACGATAGCCCCGACGAAGTGAAAATGCTCCGTACGCCTTATTACGATCAGCAAACACTATATCATCCAGTGTAGCATTCGGGCCTATTTCTGCCATGGCGCTTTGAATTTGATTTGATTAAATTATTATTTTTCCTCGATCTTGTCACCTAAGAGCTTTTTCTCCGAATCCGTCAGAGTCTCTACAAGTGCATATCTTTTTGATTTAGTAATGGCCATTTCGTCCAGTACGTCAACCATATTTTTATAGGTTGAAACAGGCGTTGGCTTAATTACCACAACAAAAGGATCGTTTCCTTTTTCATCTTTAGGATTCGCAGCATTAATGCGTTTTGCAGAGGCAAAAATCACGCTTCTCAAATCGAACCCGTAGCGGGTTGTTTTCAAAGATGCTTCTGCTTTATCGTCATCCGCAGCTACTCCGTCAAGATAATATACATCGTCGTTGGATCCCATAAACAGGGTCAACACTTTCGACGCTTTTAACGGTTCGGTTTTTTCCTGGTCTTTCTCATCAGTCTTGTCAGGCACAGCCAACGTCATGGATGTCGGTTTCGACATTGTCGTTGCTAGCATGAAAAACGTGATAAGCAAGAATCCCAAGTCCACCATTGGCGTCATGTCCACACGGGTGGACATCTTTTTGCCCCGAACCTTACCGTCGCCTTTGCCATGCCCACCACCACCGGATTCTTCAATTGCTGCCATTTTCTCTTCTTATTAAAATGATCCCTTTTGTTAAAACTAATCGTTCGTGTAGCCGGCAGGCGCTTGTTCGCTACCTGTGATCAGGTTGAACTTGTTGATGTTCTGCGACTGAAGGTTAGACAACACATCTTTGAAAACCGGGAACTTCGAAAGGTTGTCACCCTTCAAAGCAATTCTCAATTGGTTGTTAGCCTTACGAGCTGCATAAACCCAGTCCGCCAGTTCACTTGCTCCTGTTGAGTCAACCGGAATTCCTGGTTGCTTCACATTAGGCATTTGTTCTTTCGACATGTTCAACCACGGTTTCAACTGAGCCAATGGAAATCCGAAGCTTGATTGCAATGCAAATTTTGCTTTTTCAGTCTCAGTGAACGTGATCCCTTTTGATTGACCAATGTTTTCAAGCATTGCTGCTCTTACCGGTTTTGCATCCACTCCAAAGAACACCTTGCCCGCTTTGTCAATACTAATGACCATAATGTCATCATCAGGAACTTTAATCTGCGAAATGGAAGAGGGGGTTGTAATCTCCGCTTCATTCGACTTAAAAGTTGCCGTCATGATAAAGAACGTCAGTAGTAAGAACGCTACGTCAGTCATCGCTGTCATATCCGTATGCGGCGCGTGCTTCTTAGGTCTTACCTTTCCCATAGCAAATATATAAGTTTTTTGTATATTAACGAAACTTTCATATTAATAGTTCAAAAAACTATTAATAATGTGTAGCAAAGTTTGATTGAAGGCTCAAGCCGATTTCATCAATGCTATAAGTAAGGTCGTCAACACGGCTGTTTAGGTAAGCGTATGAGATCGTTGCGATCGCAGAAGTACCGATACCAAGTGCCGTATTAATAAGGGCCTCAGAGATACCTGTCGCAAGTGCAGCGGAGTCAGGAGAACCTGATGTACCAAGTGCCGCGAACGCTTTAATCATACCGATTACCGTTCCAAGAAGTGCCAAAAGTGTAGATGCACCCGCAAGTGTTGCGATAATCGTAAGGTTTTTCTGAAGCATTGGAAGTTCAAGCGTAGTAGCTTCTTCGATTTCTTTCTGAAGCGCTGCAAGCTTCTGCTCTTTGTCAAGGGCAGTCTCAGTAGTCAATTGCTTATATTTCAAAAGACCTGCTTTGATAACGTTACCAACAGATCCTTTTTGTCTGTCACACTCTTTAATTGCTTCTTCAATTTGGTTTTTGTCAAGAAGGCCTCTCAGCTTAACAACGAATGAATCGATGCTTCCTGAACCTTGAGCTTTGTTCAAAGTGATCAAACGCTCGATTGTAAATGTTAACACGATCAGGAAACAAGTCATCAAAATTGGTACGATAGGACCTCCTTTGTAAACGATTCCGTAGTAATCACCATCGATTGGGCCTTTTGCGTGATCGCCATCTTTAAAGTGTTCGGGAGCTCCCAGAACAAAAATGTAAACTGCCAATGCAATTGCAAATAGTAGAGGGATTACCAATGCCGGGTTCAAACCGCCTTTGCCTTTTGTTGCTGCCGCAGCAGGCTTTGGAGCTGGTGCCGGACTTGTAGCTTTCTTTTCCATCAGACTTACTTTTAAAGGTTAAATTGAGATTTTGGTTGTGAATTAAATAAAACTTTTGGTTAAAACTGGATTTGGTAAAATAAAATTTTGATCGCGTTTTAGATATTAGCCTTCTACAAAAGTATGAGTTTTCCTTTTAAAAAAAAGCAAGCATTTCGTCAGTTTTTTTCGCGAAATTTTTGACATAGCACGTACAAATTGCATAATTTAAAGAAACCCGTACGCTCAATTTTCTAAGTTATTCTCGATTTTGTGCTGATTAAGAACTATATGCAATCAAAATTCAAACTTATACATAATTGTACTCTTTACAACGTTCACTGCGAACATGTTTTTCAAAGGCCCGCATTGTCGTTCAAAATATTTCAACATTCTCGTAGAAAAGCAAATATTATTTTTCTCCTACTATTAGTTAAACAACAATTTTAAATTTCGGATGAGCTATAATTTACGCTTGTTAGCAAATTTTACTAAAACAACAGAAGCAAGACGCCGGTTTCATCATCATTGCTCACGGTTCCTGAATAATTTACCCGCCCGGAAAACAGAATCGCAAAAATCAGGTAATTTTGACATCCGTTTCAATCCCCAGCGGTAACTTAACAAATTGATCACATCATGAAAATTGACAAGGAGTCTCTTAAAAAAATAGCCCACCTGGCCCGTTTGGAGATAAAACCTGAGGAGGAAGAAGGCATTTTAAAGAGTATGGACTCGGTATTGACGTGGATGGAGCAATTGAATGAGGTGGATACCGAAGGCGTGGAACCTCTGACTCATATCCTTAGCGAAGTCAACAACTGGCGTGAAGATATTGGCGTCAATACAATGAGCCGGGAAGACGCACTTGCAAATGCGCCTGCTAAAAACGCTTCCTATATAATGGTCCCGAAGGTGATTGAGTAACTTATAGGACACTTTGTCCGTGTGCTCACCAATTTATCTGAAACTCGTCCGCATCATCCAATGCTGGAAAAGCAACCCGATAGGCAAAAAGATCGGCTTTGTTGAAACTTACAATCTTCTCCGTTTCTGCATTGGCCAGCATACTCAGCGGCTCTCCAAGATAATCGAGCGCAACCGAATCTCCCTGGTAAGTTAGCCCGTTCGCATCCGAGCCGACGCGGTTCACGCCTACCACATAGCTTTGGTTTTCAATAGCGCGGGCTTTTAATAATGTATTCCAGGCATGTGCACGTTTGGCCGGCCAATTCGCTACATATATAAGGATGTCGTAAGGATCGGTAGCCACATTACGGCTCCAGACGGGAAACCGGAGATCGTAGCAAACCAATGGGCAAATTTTCCAGCCCTTGTGATTAATAATCAGCCTGGATTGCCCGGATGTATAGGTAAGATGCTCATTTCCAAAACTGAAAAGATGCTTCTTATCATTAAAAACATGAGAACCATCCGGATCAACGCACATTAAGCGGTTGTAATATTTGCCTTCCTCCTTGACAGCGAAACTTCCTATGATTAGCGCCTTTGTTTGAGCAGCCATTTGCTTCATCCAACGCGTGGTGGTGAAGTTCATGGGCTCGGCTGCTGCGGTGTTCATTGTAAAACCGGAGTTGAACATTTCCGGAAGCACAATGATATCCGCAGGCCCCGACAGCGTCGCTATTTTTTCTTCAAGCGTTGCCAGGTTAGCAGTCGTGTTTTCCCAAAACAGGTCGGTTTGAATCAAAGCGACCGACAATGTTTTTGTAGACTGTTCTGCTATCATGGTGGATGCTTTAATGAGTGAATGAGTGAATGAGTAAGTGAGTGAGCAATGACTTCATTGCTATTGTTTTATTCAGTCATTCACTCATTCACTCATTAAAAATTATCTCCTTCCCGGAAAACGCATGCGGTAATCTGAGTCTACATTGCCTTTTGTAATGTCGGCGAGTTTCCTTTTGATCAACTGCTTTTTCAATGTTGGCAGATAATCTACGAAAAGCTTTCCTAACAAATGGTCATATTCGTGCTGAATGATCCTGGCGGCCATTCCTGTGTATTCTTCTGTGTATTCATTCCAATCCATGTCGCGATAACGGATTTTCACGCGCTCCGGACGATAAACATCACCGCGGATGCCGGGAATGCTCAGACAGCCTTCTTCAAAAGCCCACTCCTTTCCATCCTCTTCCAGGATTTCAGGGTTAATGAATGTTTTTTTGAAATCAACCAATGAAAGATCCGGCTCGTCGTCATCGTCATCATCCTTCTCACTGAACGGCGTTGCGTCCACCACAAAAACACGGATATTCATGCCGATCTGCGGCGCAGCCAATCCTACCCCATTTGCACCATGCATGGTCTCAAACATATCTTCTGAAAGTTTTTTCAGATCAAGCTGGTCTTTTTCAATGAATTGGGTTGGTTTCCTAAGGATTGGATCTCCGTATGCTACGATGGGATAAATCATTGTAATGCGACTTTATTCGTTTTAATATAATGTAACCTAATATTATGATGCTCAGCGTTTGCTCTCCATATAAGACTGGAGAATGATCGTAGCGCTAATTTTATCAATGTTGCCTTTCTCACGCCGGTCGCTTTTTTTAGAGCCTGATGCGATCATGGATTGCAAAGCCATGGACGAAGTGAATCTTTCATCGTGTGTGTGGACTGGGATTTCGGGAAACGTTTTTTTCAAGACTTTAATAAATGAGGTTACCCGGGCTGCATTTTCACTTTCCGTATTGTCGAGCCTTTTGGGCATCCCTACTATAAATGCTTCGATCGGCTCGGTGGCTGCGTATTTTTTCAAAAACTCCAACAGGTCATGCGTCCTGACCGTATCGAGGGCAGTGGCGATGATCTGTAAAGGATCTGTGACAGCTATACCAGTGCGTTTGGCACCATAATCAATCGCCAGAAGACGCGGCATTTATCTTAAAGAATGTTAATTGCTTGCAAAGATAAGACCTTTCAATTAGCTTTTCCTGATAGTGCGGGCTCAATATAGATTTTGATACGCGCATCACAGAATCCGATTATCTTTGTTTCATGATTGAAAAGCGCTGGATACACAACCCTGAATTTACTTCTGAACAAACACACATTGTCCTGGAACTGGCTGAATCGTTAAAAGTAAGCCCGTCGCTGGCTACGCTTTTGGTGCAGCGCGGTGTCCTTGATTTTGAACAATCCCGAACCTTTTTTCGCCCTGACCTTTCGCATTTACATGATCCGTTTTTAATGCAGGACATGTACGCAGCAGTAAGCAGGCTGAATGATGCCATCAGAAATGGTGAGAAAATATTGGTTTACGGAGATTACGATGTGGACGGCACCACTTCCGTGGCATTGTTCTACGGTTTTTTGAAGAAAATCTACCCAAATCTCGATTACTACATTCCCGACCGCTACGAAGAAGGCTACGGCGTTTCCTGGCAAAGCATTGACTGGGCGCACGAAAACGGCTTTTCACTGATTGTAACATTGGATTGCGGGGTTAAATCGGTGGATAAAGTCACGGCCGCCAAAGAAAGAGGAATTGACTTCATCATCTGTGATCACCACCGGCCGGGTTCTGAGCTGCCGCCGGCTGTTGCAGTTTTAGACCCTAAAAGAGACGATTGCCCATATCCTTATAAAGAACTAACCGGCTGCGGTGTTGGATTTAAATTGCTGCAAGCCTTTTGTATAGATAATGAAATAGATCCTGCGGGCTTGTTCGACCACCTGGATCTGCTGGTGATCAGCATTGCCTCGGACATTGTGCCTATTACAGGCGAAAACCGGATTTTGGCATATTATGGTTTGCAAAGATTGAATGCTGCGCCAAGATGTGGCGTCAAGGCATTGATCCAGATCGCAGGATTGAATGGTGTGCTGGACATTACTAATGTTGTGTTCGGATTGGGCCCGAGAATTAACGCGGCCGGGCGGATCAAGCATGCAAAGGAAGCAGTAAGGCTTTTACTATGCGAAGAGCATGAAGAAGCAGCTGACTTTGCACAGGAGATTAACAAGCACAACAGCGAGCGAAGAACTTTCGATACGAGCATTACGGAACAGGCGCTTTTCATGATTGAAAACGACGACTGGTTTACGACTGCAAAAAGTACCGTATTATATAAGGAAGACTGGCACAAAGGCGTGATCGGAATTGTGGCGAGCCGATGCATTGAAAAATACCATCGCCCTACCATTATATTAACGCAATCGCACGGAAAAGCTGCTGGTTCTGCACGGTCGGTTCCAGGATTTGATGTGTATGAGGCCATTGAGGAATGTGCAGATCTTCTGGAACAATACGGCGGGCACACTTTCGCAGCCGGACTTACATTGCCCCTGCAAAATGTGGAAGCATTCAAAACGCGTTTCAATGACATTGTAAGCAGCCGCATCCTGCCCGACCAGCTGATTCCGATGATCAATATTGATATGCTGCTGGAACTGGAAGTGATCACGCCGAAGTTTTATAACATTCTCCGCCAAATGGGCCCATTTGGTCCCGGTAACATGACCCCGATCTTTGAATCGCGTAATGTTTCGCTTGCGGGAAGGCCCACGATCATGAAGGAGAAGCATCTTAAATTTGATGTGAAGCAGAATAATTCGGGAATATTTACAGCCATCGGGTTTGGTATGGCTCACTTTTATCCTGATCTGGTCAACGGAACGCCGTTCTCGATTGCCTACTGCCTCGAAGAAAATAACTTTCGTGATAAAAAAACGTTACAACTGTCTTTGAAAGACATTAAACTGCTGTGAGCGGATTTTCCGCTCGGCGATTGAAATAGATCTATAACAATGATATTAAGAACCGAAAACCTTGTAAAAAAATACGGGGTTCGTCTTGTTAACAATAATGTAAGCTATCAGGTTGAACAGGGCGAAATTGTAGGTTTGCTGGGGCCGAATGGTGCCGGCAAAACGACCTCCTTTTACATGGCCGTAGGATTGGTAAAACCCAATAGCGGAAAAGTTTTTCTGGACGATAAGGACATTACAAGCCTTCCTATGTACAAGCGTGCGCGCCTGGGCCTGGGTTATCTGGCGCAGGAAGCATCGGTTTTCCGGTCATTAACTGTTGAGGAGAATATTCGTGCGGTGCTGGAAATGACTGATTTGTCCCGTGCTGATCAGAAGCAGAAAGTGGAAGAGCTGCTCGAAGAATTTCACCTCACCCACGTCCGCAAAAGTAAGGGAATGGTGCTTTCCGGAGGAGAACGTCGCCGGACCGAGATTGCGAGATCCCTGGCGGTGGATCCAAAATTTATCTTGCTTGACGAACCTTTCGCTGGTGTTGACCCGATTGCGGTGGAAGACATTCAGAGCATTGTGGCCAAATTGAAACACAAAAACATTGGCATCCTCATCACCGATCACAATGTAAATGAGACACTTTCGATTACAGACCGTGCTTATTTATTATTTGAAGGAAAAATCTTAAAACAGGGAAGTGCCGAAGAATTGGCTGAGGACGAAGTGGTTAGGCGCGTTTACCTGGGCCAGAACTTCGAGTTAAAACGCAAAGTTTAGAAGCAATAAACAGAGAAAAGGGAACGCTTCGCGGCATTCCCTCTCTTACAATTATTCACCATGAACTGTTTGGGCTCTTTTCAGATCCCGCAGTTATTATTTTTTAGGGCACTTTTTACAGTGTTTACCTTTCTTTTTATATTTTTCACAGCACTTTTTGAACACACATTCGGTATTCTCGCTGAATGATTTCATCCAGGTTACTTCTCCAACTGCACAGTCCGCAGGATCATTCAATGTAAAAGCGCTCATCGTTTACTATTAATCTGCAACAAATGTAATCGCTATTTAGAATGATTCAAACAAATGCAAAAAATTATTTTGAATAAATCTAAATTGAATTCAGAAGTAACTCCTTAACAGCGCCTACTGAATCTTTTCCCAGATCTCATGAATCTGTTTTCCATCGCTGCTTTTGCCACTATGATCCCAACGGCCATTTTCAAGCTTATGGTCAAATGTCAGCGACGAGCCTACGCGATTGTTGTCCTTTGAGAAAAACTGGATTTTTTCAGTGTATTTTCCATTTTTCACCGTGTAAGTGCCGCCGCCCGTCGCGTAGAAACCTTTCACAGCCGGATCAATAGCAAACCATTGAAAACGGGTTGCCGACAATAATTTCAATGTTTTGCGTGTGCCTTCCTGATGAATTTTCACCAATGCGCCCTGATCGCCTGCCTTCTCTGTAATGTGCCATGCGCCAGCCATCGGTGCAGATGCTGCATCATCCACGCGCATCCAAACCATGGCCTCTTCATATTTTAAAGTGAGGATATCGTCTTTTACAGTTACCGTAAAAACAATCGGAATGCCTATTTTCAACGAATCCGCAGAATTAAATTCAGGCGTGTATGTCATCTGGTCGCCGTTCATTGTGAACGGGCCGCCTTCTGTTCTTTCAAAATATTTATTACCAATACTATAGGAAGCAATCGCGAGGTAATTATCAGCGACAATGAGCGTGGATGCGCTCCCGGTAGGTTCCTGGGATTTCCACGCACCTTTCGGGACTTGGGCAAATCCGATGAGGGAAGCAAGAACAAATGTGGCTGTCAGTAAATGTCTCATGGGTTGTGTAGATTTTTGATATGCAATATACGTTATCAAAATTATGCCACTCATCCCGGCGGCGTCCCCTATTTCAAAACCTCTCGCAAAACTTCCAGGGATTTGATTTCCCCCAATGCTTCCATGTGTATTTTGAAAAAGAAGATGAGCTTTTCCAAAATCAAGATCCGCCGTTTCCGGTCCAGTGGCACATTTGCGCCATACGGATCGCGCACAAAACGTAATGTTGCATCTCGCTCAATAGCATCCGGCATGTGCGGAAAATGGTTGTTTTTCAGCTCACTTTCCAGATCTTCCACAGTCTCTATCCCAAATCCCAGAAACGACGCAAGCTGGATCAGGAACTGAATGTGAAAATTTTCAAATGTATTTTCAGCTTCGTCAAGGAACATGACGGATTCCTCTATAAAGTGGAAAAGCATGGGGTTACTTTCCTCTTCTTTTAAAGTTTTTCCCAACATTTCCGTGACAAAAAGCGCAAGACTCGATTTGATCACATCATAAGGCAGCGTCTGGAAAGGCATGTAACATTTCATCTCCGAAATCCGATGCATGGTATCCTCCTTATTCTTATGATAAACCACCATATCCAGCAACGTAAGCGGCTGAAACAAGGCAATCCGGTTGTTGCGCGATTTACTGCTCCTGACCCCGTTTACTATATATGTCTGAATCCCAAAGCTTTCCGTGTAAATCTTCGCAATGATGGAAGATTCGCGGTAACGGATATAACTCAGGGCGACACCTCGCGTTTTATGTAACATATAAATTAGCTGGCCTTTTGGTCAAAAATAGTTATCTTTCCATTAAAGAATTGCACACAAAAACCGGCTTGTAAAATTCGGAGAAATTTGAAGTTTTTTAAGCCAAAGGATTTGTACCTTTGCGACGCATAACGAACTATTTTAGAATATAAATTCGTTAAGTTATTATTCAGGGAATACAATTTGCATACAGCAAATAATAATATTTCTAACGCATAACTCTTCATATGAGCGACGCCATTAAGCATGAGTGCGGCATAGCACTTATCCGTCTTAGAAAGCCTTATCAATACTACATCGACAAGTACGAGACACCGCTATACGCAGTCCACAAGCTTTCGGTCATGATGGAAAAGCAGGTAAACCGGGGACAAGATGGAGCCGGAGTTGCCAACATTAAGATAGATGTCCCACCCGGGAAACGATACATCAGCAGATACAGATCCGTAGAGCCTCAACCACTTACGGATATTTTTTCCAAAATCCACAAGAAATTCCGCAAGGGTTTAAAGAACCACAGAGACCGTGCCAATGATGGCAAATGGTTGCAGGAAAACCTTGCTTTTACAGGCGAAGTTTGGCTGGGTCACTTGCGTTATGGAACGCACGGTTCCAATGAAGTTGAGAACTGCCACCCTATGCTGCGCCAGAGCAACTGGAGAAGCCGCAACCTGGTCATGGCGGGGAATTTCAACATGACCAATGTAGACGAACTCTTTGGAAAACTTGTCTCACTCGGGCAGCATCCAAAAGAAAAAGTGGATACTGTGACGGTGATGGAGAAAATAGGACATTTCCTGGATGAAGAGAACCAGAGAGTGTTCGAACGCTTTAAAGGAATCTACGAAAATCCGACACTTTCCGACGTTATAGAGGAGAATATTGACCTGCCACGCCTGCTTTACAGATCGTGCCGGGACTTTGACGGAGGCTATGCCATGTGCGGATTAACTGGCTATGGCGCATCCTTCGTGATCCGCGATCCGGCTGGAATTCGTCCTGCATTCTATTATGCAGATGATGAAGTGGTTGTGGTTGCATCTGAAAAACAGGCGATTAAGGCTGCTTTCAATGTTGATTATAATCAAATCCAGGAAATCACACCGGGCTCAGCATTAATTGTTGATAAAAATGGTGAATACAATGAATTTCCGATCTTACCGCAGCTTGAAAAGCGCTCTTGCAGCTTCGAAAGGATCTATTTCTCCCGCGGAACCGATCCGGATATTTACAACGAACGCAAGCAATTAGGCAAGCTTTTAATCCCGCAAATTCTCAAAGAGGTCAATTATGATCTTGAAAATACAATCTTCTCTTACATTCCGAATACAGCGGAAACTGCGTTCTTGGGAATGATTGAAGGTTTGGAAGAATATCTTGCCAAAAAACGCAAGCAAGCGATTATGGAAGGCATTTTATTCGAAGCCGACCTTGAAAAAGTGCTTTCGTTCCGACCGAGAATCGAGAAACTGGTTACCAAAGACGTAAAATCACGGACATTCATTACCGCCGATGCTTTGCGTGACGATATGGTTTCCAGCGTTTATGATACAACTTTCGAGGTTGTGCGTAAAAATGTAGATACAGTTGTTATTATCGACGATTCTATTGTTCGCGGAACCACTCTTGAAAAGAGCATTCTGACCATGCTGGACAGGTTAAGTCCTAAGAAAATCGTTGTGGCATCATCAGCTCCGCAAATCCGTTTCCCGGATTGCTATGGCATTGATATGTCGAAAATGAAGGACTTTGTTGCTTTCCGTGCGGTGCTGAAATTACTTGAAGAACGTGATCTGGAATATTTGCTGGAAGATACTTACATGCACAGTGTCACTTCTATTGCAACTAAAAATCCATATCATACCAACTTCGTGAAAGCATTATATGAGCCTTTTACGGATCAGGAAATTTCGAACAAAATTGCTGAGATCATTCGTCCGAAAGATTTAAATGCCGAGCTTTCCGTTGTGTTCCAGACGGTTGACAATTTGCATAAGGCTTGTCCGCAACATTTGGGAGACTGGTATTTCACAGGAAATTACCCAACATTAGGAGGAAATAAAGTGGTTAATAAAGCGTTCGCCAATTCCCACGAAGGAAAATTGGAAAGAGCCTATTAACATCAAAGTATAAATTTGAAGAGAGCCGTTGCACATTTGCAGCGGCTCTTTTTTTGTATTTCAGCCAAATTTATGGAAATTGGCACGTTCGGCAAACATTGATTTGCCACTTATTTAAACCTAAATCCCTGATGATGCAATTTACTAAACCGACATTGTTGAAAGCGTGCTCCCTGTTTTTTGCCTTTTGCGTGCTTACAAATTTTGCCAAAGCACAAACCACAGCAACCGGAAGCCTTAATGACCTTAGTTTTCTCGAAGGTCATTGGAAAGGAACTTATAATGGTGGACCCATTGAAGCCGGCTGGACAGCGCCCGAAGGAAACAACATTATGGGCTACATCCGGATGATCAAGGATGACAAACCTGCTCTGTATGAAGTGTTTGCGTTTGAACCAGGTGAAAAAGGACCTATCGCAAGAGTGAAACATTTCAAACCAGGACTCATTGCATTGGAAGAAAAAAACGTTTCCGACACTTACAATTTCATTGAAGCCAAGAAAAATCAGGCATTGTTTGAAAAGGACGACGTTTCTGTGCGGATCATTTACGAGAGACGTTCGCAAAACCAGCTCGTTATTCAGCGCGGGAAAATGGAGGATAACAAGTGGGTTTTTATGGACCTTTTTGTTTTTACAAGAGTCCCTTGATTACTTAATAAAAGACATTTGACAAAGCGATTCGGAAACGGGTCGCTTTTTTAGTTTTTCAAAATCAGGTAAACACTGGCGACGAGTAAAATCGCGCCCGCAATGCGTGGCAAAGTAATCTGATGCACCGCAAACCCTTGCAGACCATAATGATCAATGGTAATCGCTGCAATCATCTGGCCGGCCACAACCAGGCAGATCATATTGGCAGGACCTATATTTCTCACAATAAAAACTACGGTAAGCACATAGAACGCTCCCAGAACGCCTCCCATAAACCTCGTCCACGAAATTTGCTTAATATCTGAAATGCTGGGAATCGGGTTTTGATTAAAACAGGCGAAGGCAATCAAAAGAATGACGAAACCAACAAAAAACGATGTTAATGCTGCTAGAATAGGGTTGTTGAACGACTCCCGCAACTGCACATTCACGCCGGACTGAACCGCGTTGCTAATGCCAATCAAGAAAGCTAAAAAGAGGAAAATCCAATGCATGCAACAAATGTTTCAATACCAAACTTACTTCTTCAATTGATCAACTTCGTCTGGGTCAACCGTCTGATAATGACCATAAACACGCAGAATTATGGCAAGCGCAATGGTAACCTCCGCCGCGGCTACGACAATGACAAAAAGCGCAAAAAGCTGCCCGCTCAAACGCTCCGGATCATACTGACTGAATGCGACCAGATTAATATTCACTGCATTTAACATCAACTCAATCCCAAGCAGAATTCCAATAAAGTGTCGTTTCGTGATCGTAATAGCCAGACCAATGCAGAAAAGTGCTGCGGCAACCACAAGAAAATGTTGTAAAGGGATAGAAGTCATGGCGCAGGATTACGGTTCATGGCGAGATATGCTGCGCCAACCAAGGCAACCAGTAATAAAATGGCAGCAATTTCAAATGGCAACAAGTGGCTGGTCATCAATTCAACACCAATCGTCTTAATGGTAGACCGGCTGCTGATTGAATCACCGATCATCTTGAAATTTGCAGATGAAATGATTTTAAAAAGCGCCACAAAAATCCCTACACCAAGTAAAAAGCCCCAAACTTCACGGCTAAGCAAGATTTCGACACGGTTATGGTGCTGCGAATCGTCGTTTTTCTTTTTTTGCGTAAGCATGATGCCGAAGATCAATAAAACCAGGATCCCGCCAACGTAAATCATAATTTGCGTTACGCCAAGAAAATCTGCGCCAGCCAAAATATACAATGCCGCTACTCCTAAGAAAGCCAAAAACAACGCAAAAGCACCGTAAATAAGGTTTTTTGAAAACAGTATAAAAAGCGCAGCCACAATTGCGAGAAGTGAAAATCCGTAAAATGCTGCAAGTTCCATGTTAGTGTTCAAAATATAAAGTTGTAAGTCGAAACCAAAGGCTATTCCTTCGGCTTAGGCTTCATGGTTGGTCTAAACGCAGGCTTGGGCTTCGGCTCAACTTCGGGCGCTTTCTCTGCAATGGGCAATTCTATTTCCGGCGTTATAGCCTGCACTTCGGCTTGTGATTCCTCTACTGTTTTCGCTTCGCCAATAACCGGCGGCTTCATTTTTGGCTTAAAGATCGGCCTTGCAGGTGCTGGTTTTGCGGGTTCGACAGGCGGAATTTCCTCATCAACAGGAACTTCCGGCTTTTGTTCCGAAATGACCTTCGGCTTCATGGAAGGTTTAAAAGGCAGTTTTGGAGCCGGTTTCGGGGCTTCTTCTGTGTTCGCTTCGGAAATCTCTTCTGCTTTTACATCCGACGTTTCTTCCTTTGCAACAACAGGAGCTGGTTTTTTTGGTATGAAAACAGGCCGTGCTGGTTTCGTTACGGGAGTTTCTTCCTTGATCTCTTCTTTCGATTCAATATCCGGTTTGCTCTCAGCTTCCTCCACTTTTGGCTTCATACCAGGCTTAAATACAGGCCTGGCAGGACTTGCCGCTGGCTGTTCAGCATTAATAGCTGGTTTTGGAGCTGCTTTTAATGCTTCTTTTTCTTTCTGGAATTGTTCGAGCAGTCGGCGTTTCTCATCTGCTTCCTCGGGCGTGAGATTGGTGTAATTGTAAACCATATCCCGCACATCCAACTCACTGTAATCGAACGTCTTAGTCATTGTCAGACATTCCGTCGGACACACTGTTGTGCAAAGTCCGCAGTAACAGCATTTGGCCATATCAATGTCAAACTTCGCTGCATACAAGCGGATCGACGACCCATCGGATGCTTTTCCAATCTCTTCAATCGCCTTAATCGGCTCAATGTAAATGCAATCGACCGGGCAGACTTTCACACATTTGTCACAGACAATGCAATCGTCTATTTCATTGTGTAAGCGATAACGGCCATTATCGGGAATTGGGATAGTTTCCTGTGGATATTGAATGGTAACCATTCCCTCTTGTCCGCCAAAAAAATCATCGGAACGGATATCCACCATCCTGCGACGCTTCCTAGCATTCCACAAATGCCTCAAAGTCAGTCGCATACCTGTTACAGTCGTGCTGATTCCTTCCGATATATTTTTAAAATAACTCGACAAACCCCGTTGTATGATTTTAATTAGCTCATTCTGCCTATCGCAAATATAGACTAAACTGGTTTTTAAAACTTACTTTTCAACCAAAACACCTTCCAATAAAGCCCGCAATTCCCTTTGCAAGCTCAGCGACTTGTCTGCAATGTACCAGCGCTGCATTTCTTCCGAGAACTCCTGATAACTTTTCACGGGATTGGCCTTGTAAGCATTCAACATTGCCTGTCCTTCCACCGGCCTCGGTCCCCATGTAAAAAGCTCGTTGAAATCTTCGTCTACGGCAATCAATTTGGGAATGGATTTGCCGCCATTGGTAAGATAAGCATCCATAACCGCCGGATTTTCATCGCGCAATAAAATTTTGACCGTGATCATCGGATTTGACAATGTGGCCGCAACAATGGGTGGGATATTTTGGGAAGCATCGCCGCACCATGCTTCGGTCAGGATATACCAGGTCTGCGGGACCGTGATCTGGTTAATGGTTTCCTTTAATTCCTCCGTCACAATCACCGTCTTGTTCAGGCGCTGCATCCGGGCCAGGTTCAGCCGTGTATAATGGTTAAGATCTTCCGATTGTTTTTCGCCCGTTGTGCGTTTTTCCAGGACAACTTTCTCCATTAAGCGCATATAATCGGCGTACGAATAGGCATTTTCGGTGACCGCCAATGGAAATAAATCTGCTACGTTTTTCATGTGATTTCTTTATTAAAAAACCCTTTGAAAGTGCTTTCGGTTCCGGTTATGGGCTTGTCTGAGACTGCTTTTTAAGCATATTTTGAATGTATTGCAAGTATTTCATTGCCAGAACTTCACGATCAAAAAATTGTCTTGCATAAGCATGACCATTACGACCATGAAACTGCGCGAGTGTCGGATTTTTGAGATATATCAAAACTTTTTCCGCATAATCGGCCGGATTTTCCGGTTCAATGTAAAGTCCTGCATTGGCATCCTCAATCAGCTTTCTGGATACTCCGTCGATGGCGAGCAAAACGGGTTTCTGGCAGGCGAAATAATCGAAAGTTTTGTTGCTGTAAACTGTTTTAAAGATTTCAGTTCTTTTCAAAACGGAAGTGCCGGCATCGGCTGCGAGAATGTATTTGAAAATGTCCGACTTGGAAACTGTATCTATAAATGTAACATTATCCAAATTCCGGCGCTTTGCTTCTGCCGTCAGCTTCCCCTTTTCCGGACCGTCGCCAATGAGCAGAAAATGCGCCAAACTATCCTTTAACATTTCGGCCGCGTCGATCAGTTGTATCAGATGATTGGCAATGCCGTGCGCGCCGACGTAAATAATGATGAAACGATCGTCCAATCCAAGCGACTTTCTGAATGCGATCCTGTTAAAATCGGAGTACAGCTTATCTAAAATTGTAAAATCAGCCGCATTGGGAATAAGCCAAATATTTTCCGGTCGTACATTTTTTTGATTTGTTAAAACGGCTTTAAATGCTGGCGTCAGCACAGTAATCGCTTTTGCACGATCATATAAAAGCTCTTCCAGCCAAAACGCTGCCCTTATTAATAATTTGTTTCTTAAAACACCCGTCTCCACCGCAGACTCCGGCCATAAGTCCCTGATTTCTAAGATAAATTTGGCCTTTTTTATCTTTGAAATGAGCAAACCGGCAATGCCCACAAACAGCGGCGGCGATGTAGCAAGCACAATGTCGTATTTTCCCTTTAAACGAAAAACCCCACCCCAAATAGCCGAAAAAGCAAACGAAAACTGCATCAAAAGCCTTTCTATGAAGCTGTTACCAGAAGATTTAACAACATGACAGCGAATAACTTTTACCCCATTCTGATTTGTCTGCGCCACAAAACTTTTCCGACCCGAAGAGGACAAATTCCCATTCATATAATGCGTAGTCCCAGCCAGGACTGTCACCTGATGCCCCGCTTCGACCCAAATCCGGCTCATCTCATTCCAACGCGACCCGCCGCCGTCATTGTCTTCCAGAAAATACTGATGGATCAAAAGAATGTGCATCGGCTTCATATTGGACTTTTTGCTTGAATTACCGTGCGGATGTAGTTTCCGAAAGAAGCAAAAACGAGTCTGCCGCACGCAACTTTTTTGCCATAAGTTTCAGAATGCCAGCCTTCTGTTTTTTCAAGTTTGATCTCGTTACCGTGATTATCCTCTGCCGTTATCACATAATGTTGAAAAAAATCGGGGTGCGGGTGCCAGATTTGGTGCATAGGAAGGTAATCTGGGCGATTTTCAATGTGATCTTCGATGATCCAATGTCGCTTTTCTTTCAATTTAGTAACGCTTCTTTGGTGTTTAATGCCTTTGCCCAATTGCTGAAAACCTTCAAATTCTCCATGGATATAAAATGAATCAATGTCTTCATCTACAAATGCTTTCGCTCTTTTTATCCAGTTGAACCACATGAAGCGCGGGCCCTTTCTCATCTGATCAAAATCACCCAGCATAACCGTATTGTGCGAGGCAGTTCCAGCAAAATATCGTAACCACTTTTCATCCGTGTTATAGGAATAGGAACCTGCGTCACGCAGAATATTTACGCCATTAGCCCAAATGTCCAAATGCATGTTATCCGCCTGGAATGGTCTGTTTTTGTAAGCGCCGCAACGCAGAAAAGTCAATGTTTGGGTCTCTCGGATCATATAGTAACCGCCTTGCTCAAAACTAGTTACAGGTTTTGGCTGAAAGGTTTCGTGAGTGCCCCGATGAAAATTTAAGTTAAACCATGCCGCTTCTTCAATCCAGGGACCTTTTTCATAACCCAGCTTTAAATTCAAAATATTCGCTAACGCTTGCAACTGGGGCCGGAAATCACGGAAATGGCATTCTGTCAGCGGGAAAAACAATGCCCCATCATTATTGCCGTAATTCGGAAGCCAGCCCGTGGCCTCATCCTGACAACTGCGCAAAAAGTGAAGCGATTTCTTTGCCCGATCGTACACAATGTCAGCCCATTTGTCTCCATTCTGCTTGGCAATGCTGATGGCGAAAGTTAGTAACTGCACCACAACCCGATGGTAATTCATGGAAAATTGCAGAAATGTCCCGTCCTCATACACCTGAAATCCGATCTCCTCCTCAAACCATTTTTTCCCGTCCCGCTTCCACTCCCCACTTTCAGGAAAATGCGGAAAAAACGTGCCTATCACATACAATGCCAATGTTTCGGTAAGCGCATGGTTGTTTCTGACGGCAGTCCGTGAGAAAGGAATGTGCTTTGCAACACGCCGCATTTGTTCGTAAATGCTTTGGACAATTTTGTTGAAAAGTGCGGATGAAAGCGTTTCTGAATTTTTGTAATAATGTATCGCGAAAGTCCAGTTTAGGGCCCGTAGCGAAATTTCCTGCCCGCAACACCAGTTAGGCCCGCGGTTTACGGGATTCTGGTCGATCCAATCACTAATGAATGCAAAAACAACCCTGGAATGATCATTTTTAAAATGAAAATCATAGCGTAAAAGATCAAACAGGAAGCAAAACCGCGATTTTTCCCAAACATATTTAATGTCCCCTGCCTGCTTCGAAAGCGTGGGGATCTTGCTCCAATGTGTGTTTTTTTCATAAATAAATCCATTTTCAGGATTCGTATGCCAATCGGAAACCGTTCGCCATTGGTCGTGGAAATAAAGAAATTTGTTTTGCCGGAGTTGCGCTGCTCTTTCTTGTAAGCGCGATAATGAAGGATCTTTTTTCAAGTTCAAATCTGCGGGATCAAACACAAATTGAATCTTCTGATCCAGCCATTTCTCTCTGGAAAAACTAGGCAAATGCTTTTTATCAACCGGAAACCGAAGCGTTAGCAGCCCGGTTCGAACCTGGATTTCATGCCAGATGCGAAAAATTGCATATCGTATGCCCATATCTTCCAAAAACCGGATCATATGTTAATCCAGGCTTTCTGTTTCAAACTTTCCAATGCAGCCAGGCTTGCCGCTGCCGAATTGACAATCTCATGGAAAGGAATCACAGACTCTCCCCCATTTTTAACAGCATGCATTAATGCTGCAAATGCTTCCTTATGACCTTTGTTTTGCGCACTTTTTGATTTACTAAATCCTTTAAAACCGAATCCGGTCAGTGTTTTGAAATCATCTAAAATCAATGTTCTGCCAAGCGAATACACTTCAATGCGCTCTTTTGGATAAGCTGAATGCCCGTTTGAAAAATAATTGACTACGCCTGTCGAGCCATTCGCACATTTGATTAAAATGCTCGCATTATCGGTCGTTTCCGAAGGATCAAGGTCCATGGCATTCAAACAAACGGCCGTAATAAGGCTTCCCGTCAGGTAAATGATCAGGTCCATCAAGTGACAGCCTTCTCCCAGGATCCTTCCCCCTCCTATTGCCCTGTCATGAATCCAGGCGCTTTTTGGTACAAAACCAGCGTTAACTGTGATCACCACATTCATCACGCTTTGGCCTAGCAGGGCTTTCATCTTTTGAGCGTGGGGGGACTGCCGTCGGTTGAAACCGACGGTTAGGGTTGGGGTTTGGGTTTTGGTTTTTTTTGTTTGCTGATGTAAGGTGTTGATTAGGTGGGTTAGGTCTTGTTGGTTCAGGGTTATTGGTTTTTCTACGAAAACATGTTTGCCGGCTTCAAGCGCCTGGATTGTAATTGATGCATGCAGATCATGCCTTGTGGTGATCATCACCAGATCCACCTCAGGGTCATCCAGAATGGTTTGGTAATCTGTTGTGGCAAAAGGAATTCCGTGTTTTCTTGCCAGGTGCGTGGAGGACAATCCCTTTGCACTGGCAATGCATTTAATACATTGATCTTTCAGCAAAGGCAACATCGTCATGGCTGTAAAATGACCCGCGCCTATAATGCCGATCACGCCTTTGCTTCCCGTGAACGATTTGCTAAGCATTTGCACCGAACGCGACGTCGACGGTTTGACGGCATAATAGAGCAAAATCGCGATGGTTTCGGAAGCTTGCAGCTTGGCATAAGCTGTTTTGTAATCTTCCAGATCAACCCTGTCGCTTATCAAGTAAGTGGGGTCCAAAACGCCCGACGAAAGCAATTGAAGGATTGCCTGAAAATTGCGGTTTTCCGTCCAGCGAACATAAGGAAGGGGATAATCCATGCCATGTTGCTCATACTGTGCATCATAACGACCGGGACCGTAGGATGAGGCAACCTGGAAAGTCAGTTCTTTATGATAGAAAGCGGCCCGGTCCAACTGCAAGTCAGCCGTTCCGATCAAAACGATCTTCCCACGCTTTCTCGACATGGCCGCCGCCTGCGCGACCACCTGGTGAGATTGCGATGTGCTGGCAATGATGACGGCATCCGCACCGATTTCGCTTGTTATCTGGGCAATGTATTTTTCCGGATCAACAGTTTCCGGATCAATTGAAATGAAACCTTTCGCAGCGGCAATGGCTCGCCTGTTATCATCAGGGTCAATGCCAATGACCTGACAACCATTGATTTTAAGTAAATCAGCCGTCATTAAGCCGACTAAACCAAGCCCCATCACCACAACCGTTTCACCAAGTCCCGGTGATATCAACCTGACTGCATTCAAAGCCACGGCCCCGATCACTGTAAATACAGCAGCTTCGTCAAATACATTTTCAGGCACTTTCGCCACGAGGTTCCGGGGAACGCAGATGATTTCGGCATGCGGACCATTGCTTACAACACGGTCGCCCACCTGAATATCATGCACGCCATCGCCGACTTCCAGCACATGGCCCACATTGCAATATCCGAGCGGAAGCAGCTGGTCGAGCTTGTGGTAAATTTTTTGAATGGTTGGGAAAAAGCCGTTGGAGCGGATTTTATCAATGGCCTGTTTCACTTGTGCGGGTTGTAACCTCGCCTTTTGCAGCAAACTGGCCTTGCCGAAGTTCAGGAGCATTCTTTCAGTCCCGGAAGAGATCAGACTTTTGTGCGTTTGAATGAGCACACAGCCCTTTCGGACCATTGGAGCGGGCACTTCCAGTAACAGAGTTTCCCCTGTCCGGAGGTTTTGGACAAGCTGTTTCATGAAATATAGTGTGTTATTGAGTGCCGGAAATTACAATCTTAAAAGCAATTACAAAATTTTAATATTTTTGAACATTACAATTCAAGTACAAAAAGCAAATCCAGCTTCATAAAAGCATGAAAAAACTGAATATAGGGATCGTAGGTTACAAATTCATGGGCCGCGCGCACAGCAATGCCTGGAAAAAAGCACCGCAATTTTTTGACATGCCCGCAACGCCTGTGCTCAAAGCAGCCTGCGGAAGGCATGAAAGCGCAGTGAAAGAATTTGCCGATAAATGGGGTTGGGAAGAGACCGAAACAGATTGGAAAAAGCTCGTTTCCAGGCCGGATATTGATATTATCGACGTTGCATTGCCGCAAGATCTGCATTATGACGTCGCCATTGCCGCAGCGAAAGAAGGGAAACATATCTTCTGTGAAAAACCGCTTTCCATGAATAGCAAACAGGCCGAGGAAATGTTGAAAGTGTGTGAGGATAACAAGGTCAAACATTACCTGAACCACAATTACAGGAGAACGCCCGCGGTTTCTTTTGCAAAAAAAATGATCGAAGACGGCAAAATCGGACGCATCTTCCACTGGCGCTGCGCCTACCAGCAAGACTGGATCATAGACCCGGACTTCCCCTTAACCTGGCAATTACAAAAAGAATTCGCCCAAGCCGGGCCGCAATGGGACCTCAATTCACATGCAGTCGATCTGGCGCATTACCTTGTTGGCGACATTGCCAGCGTTTCTTCCTTAACAGCCAATTTTATCAAAAACCGCCCTATCGTTGAAGGCGGCGAAACGACCGGAAATTTGACAGCAGGCAAAGCCGGCTCCGAAATGGGCGAAGTAACTGTTGAAGACGCTGCTTTAATGATGGTCATGTTCAAAAATGGCGCAATAGGATCGTTTGAAGCCACCCGTTTTGCGGCAGGAAGAAAAAACCGCTTGTCTTTTGAGATTTACGGAAGCAAAGGAAGTTTGTGCTTCGACCTGGAAAGAATGAACGAGCTGCAATATTTCTCACGCGAGGACGAAAGCGGGCAGCAAGGTTTCCGGACCATCCTCGCAACCGAAGCCGCACACCCTTATGCAGGAAACTGGTGGCCAGCAGGGCACATTATCGGCTATGAACATTCGTTCGTGCACGCTGTGGTCGATTTCGTAAACGCCATCGAAAACGATACGGAAATTAAACCTGATTTTTCAGACGGATTGAAGATCATCCAGGTTCTTGAAGCCGGATTAGAGTCTGCGGCATCCAGGTGCCAGGTTGATCTATAACATTTTCCAGGCCACCTTTAACACTTCAGTACTCAACTACGATTACGTATATCAATGTTCGTTCGTTAAAGGTGGCCTATAAAATTCCGTATTAACTTTACCGGTCTTTCTCTCACACCGACCGGCGGCTCACTGGAAAATACTTTCGAGGCAATTATTTCTACCTTCCTCGCAAGTATTTTCACCTAAGCCCGAGAGCCTATGTTTTATTTATGCAAAAGAAGATTTTCCCTCACTAGAAGTACCGGCTACCCAGGCATTAGGCTCCTTGCCTTCGCTGCAATTTTAGCAACCACACTACTTTCAAGCTGCTTCCTCAAACAAGACCGCACAACAACGGTTTATGGGACGATCACGGATCAGAATGGTGTGCCGGTTGATAGCATTTTAGTAATTATCTCCGGACTCAAATTCCATTACTCGACAGATTTATCAAAAGTATACTCCGATGGAAATGGCAATTACAACGTCCTGGTCGATGTCCCTAAAAATTTCACAGCTGTTGACGTCATCATTCCTTCCTTATCAGAAAATGCCAAGTTTATGAAAATTTTCAGCGGTTACCGGATTAAAAAAGATGATAATATAACAAATAACTGCTGCACAGCTTCCATTGGTAGAAAAACTAAGTACGACTTTCAACTAATCCCCAAGTAATCTATTTTTAACTTAATCATACACTAAAATGAATCACTTTGCATCTTCTGCAAGGGGAGGACGCTGCTGTCTTCTTCCAGCCCTTCTGTTTGTCTTTTCCATTACGTTTGCGCAAGATTACAACCAACTTCGACAGCAAAAGCTCAATAGCCTGGACCTGTCTGGCCTTGGGCAAATGCTTTTCCTGAATGCTGGCTTAACCAATCAAAGTGAGATTAATCACTTCAAAAATTTAAACACACAAAAGGGCAAAATTCCAGAGCCGGTGTCCTCCGAGGAATGGCAAAATTTATATGAAAGACTTTTTGACACAGACCTGAGGCCTACCGAGGATCGGCTACCGGAACTGGAGAAACTAGTTGAAACTAATGCCTCAAAACTTACCAAAAACAATGTGATTCCGATTGCATTCATCAATCTCGAAGGCATTTATCTATCTAATGATGAGCTTTTCGAAAACGAAGCCTTTAAAAAAGCTGGGAAAGCAGTTGTCTTTGCGAAATACGAAAAGGTAAAGATCGTATCCGCGGCGGTTATGCAAGAAGATTTGTATCAGTCCGATGTTTTTTTTCAACTGGATGAAGCGTTAAACATCGACAACCATGCTGGAAAAATCACTTCTGTGGAGATTGATTTCAATGACGGGCGAGGATCTACCAGTTATCCAATAACAAAAAAATTAATTCCATATCATTTTAATTCGATCGGCGAGCATGGCATTAGGATTCGTTTTGCCATCGGAAATATCATTTATCTCTTTGAAACGAAAGTAAATGTAAGGCAAATGGAACGCCTTAAACCTTACAAAGAAATGGAAGTAACTGCAAAGCCGTTTCAATCCGTCACCTCAGATTCATCTGCCAGAACTACACTGGTGGGAGGCACGATTCGAATTATTAAAGGATGTGACCAAATATTTGATAAACCGATCATTATTGCAGAAGGTTTTGACATGGGACAGGATGTAAATTTGGACGCCATTGAAACAAATTACAGAATTCCGCTCAACCAGTTTTTAATTGAAGGTTACGATTTGGTGCTGCTAGATTACAACGACGGAAGAGCCGCCATACAAGATAATGCACAGGTTTTGAGAGCGGTCATCGAACTTGTGAACACGCAAAAGACCGGCAACATTGAATCCATCGTTATCGGAGAAAGTATGAGTGGACTGGTTGCCAGATGGGCATTGCGGGAGATGGAAAATGCGGGACAAGCGCACCACGCAAAGCTGATGCTTTGTTACGATACGCCGCATCAGGGCGCGAATGTGCCAGTGGGGCTAACACAGCTAGCATATGAGGCGCACCCAACATTGCTTACAAACATCATCCTAAAATTTTTTGCGAA
The DNA here is from genome assembly GCF_021502655.1 of Dyadobacter sp. CY347. Lineage (GTDB taxonomy): Bacteria > Bacteroidota > Bacteroidia > Cytophagales > Spirosomataceae > Dyadobacter. The sequence goes on along the minus strand of NZ_JAKFFT010000007.1, from coordinate 100,930 downwards.
ACGTTGGCGAAACTATTACAAAGCATTTGGGACACCAGCTGCAAAGCAACTATTGCTACATCAGGCAGGACATCCGAATCTGGGTATGAAGCACGCCGATTTTGATAGTTTTCGCACGCAACTCACCGCGCTAGGAAATGGCGGCTATCCTGCGACTTGCCGCAATATCGCAGTAATCCATGGCAGTATGGATGCGGGCGACCGTACACTATTTAATGATTATAACTATGGCAGCAGATTGCTACTTAGCTGGACACCACTAGGCCTGCAAAACACCAATATTGATATTCATACAAATGATATTACCAAGAATAGTAGTGTGTTCAAATTTGCTTCATGGGGAATGCTGTGGAATAGAAAAGCTGTCAATAGAACTTACCTAAGCCCTTTAAACGATGATTTTCTTCCTGGTGGTCGCACACAATCGGCTGTCCCAAATAAGTTGATCGGTAAGAAGACCCACTTTGAATTTTGTTTTGTACCAACATTCAGTTCAATAGATTATCAGGGGCCAAAGTCAACACAAGTTCAACGAGAGCTACTTAATCTAACAACTTTCAACTCATCTGACTCTCCATTCGATGCATTTTACGGAAGTCAAAACCCTAATGACAACACAATCCATGTATCTACAAGGAGAATTAACTGGACAGCAATCGGCCTCGCCGAAGGCCTTCTAACCGGCACTGCCGCATGCCCGGCCCTCCCGGTCCCGCCAATCCCAACGGTCGTACAATTTAACACATGCTATCCTTTCAGCCAGAAGCGCACTACACAGGATAACACTGCAAATATCACAGTCTCACTGAAAAATGCTTCTAACGGCCTTTATGTACACAACTGGACTGTTTTGCCTTCCAATCAATACTTCACTACAACGGGCGATCAGATCACTTTCCAGGCGGAGCGTGCGGATCATTATGAGGTTACTTGTGTTCGCACTTACCCGAACCGCAGGGATTTGAGCTCGACGTCTACGGCGACGATCTGGGTTTATGATTGCGATAATGTTCCTGCGAAGCCGGATGAAAATCAATTGGTGTTTGCAGACGCGGCGGACGTTTGGGAAGGTGATTTTTTATTGACTACTGCTGTGGATTCGCTTGCGGTGTTTGCACATTACCACCCAGTTTCCAAACTTCTATATTCATCGCTACAAAACGGGACATTCATACCAAGAAGCAAGCTGAAAGCGAGCGGCATGTTTGATGAGTTTGCAAATCTGTTTGCAGAAACCGACCCAGACAATCCGCTACCGGTCCATTTGGTAAAATTCGAAGCAAAAAGCGAGGGCCAAAATGCGTTGTTGAGCTGGATAACTTCTAGCGAAATCAATAGTGAAAAGTTTGTGGTGGAGCGCAGCGCATCCGGAAAGGAATGGATTGAAATTGGCTATGTTAAGGCACAGAAGATCAGCACACAACAAGAGGCGTATGTATTTCAAGATTCAAATGTCGGTCTGAAAGCCATCTATTATCGCTTAAAAATGGTGGATTCTGATGGCACTTTCGCGTATAGTAAAATTGAAAGCGTAAGATTTGGCGAAACGCAAGCTGCAATATTTCCGAATCCAATTGGTAATGATGGATTACTACATTTGGCAGACGGTGCTGACGCTGTTAACATTGCGATTTTCGATATTTCCGGACTGAAAGTGTTTGAAAAGAATGGCGCAGCGACGCAGATTAATGTTGAGAAACTTCCGCCAGGAAATTATATCGTTCGTATTCGATTGAAAAACGGAACTGAGACAAGTCGGTTGGTTGTGAAGAAATAAGGAGATAGGTATCAAACAAATAGAGCTCCGATTTCTCGATGCTCTTTTTATGTGGGAGTTGAGGGATTCGAACCGCGCGGCGAACCGTCCCCGACCCTCTGCTTGTGAAGCAAGCATAAACAAAAAAAAGCATCGATTGCTCGATGCTTTTCCTTCCGTGGGAGTTGAGGGATTCGAACCCCCGACCCTCTGCTTGTAAGGCAGATGCTCTGAACCAACTGAGCTAAACTCCCTTTTTCCCCGTCGTTTGGGAGTGCAAATATGTAGGACGAAAATCTTCTCTGCAACTTTTTTGATGAAAAAAATTTAAAAAAATTGCAATTCATTGAAGATCAAGGCACATTTTATTCAAAATTTAAATACAATGTGACGGTGTGGGTAGACAATTTATTAATCCCGGTGCCTAATGAATTTTTGGAAGGATTAAAAACATTGGTTAACCCGTGGGAAAAGCGCAACTCCGGCGCAAATTTGAAGAACTCGAAAAACTGCTCATAACCAATGCCATAATCCAGCGAAAAATCACTCGATTTTGTATCCAGCTGACCACCGCCCCGGTTTCTTTTTACATTGGTTTCCAAACCCAAAGTAAAACCCGCAATCATATACATTCTCGAATTTACCCGACGCAAGGATTTGTATTTCAGCAACAAAGGAATCTCAATCCAGGTCGATTCACGCTTTTCTGTCTTTTCGACTCCATTCGGATAAGTATACTTAACATTCCGGTCGTAAAGTGAAACGGATGGCGTGGTGCGGATATCGAAATGGTCGGTAAGGAATGCATTGACAATGAAGCCCATGCGAAATGCTGCATTGGTCGGAGACTGGATTACAAATGCAGAATCTTTGGACACAAAATCGTTGCTGTGCTTGATATTGAAACGCGTAAAGGGCACACCGAAAAGGATACCATAATGGATAGGCTTGTCATCATAAAATTCCAGGTGACGACGCCTGTAACCAATGCCCTGTGATTTCACTTCCTGGGCCGCCATCAGCAGCACAAGAATGCCTAATATTATTTTTGCCCTATGTAAATCGAACAAATCCCGAAGGTAAGTGTAATGCATTTGGTATTGATAAAACCTGCTTTTTTATAGATTTCAAGGAATGCTTCTCCATCCGGAAACGCCTGAACAGACTCGGGCAGGTAAGTATACGCCGAACTGTCTTTGGAAACGCTTCTTCCTATCAATGGCAATATATATTTGAAATAAAAATTATAAAACTGCTTGAAAGGGAAGCTGCGCGGCTTGGAAAATTCTACCACGACACAAGTCCCGTTTGGCTTCATCACGCGGTTCATCTCGCTCAGCCCGGTCAGCAAATTCTGGAAATTGCGTACTCCAAACGAAACGATGATGGCGTCAAAATAATTGCTTTCAAAAGACAAGTTTTCAGAATCACCGCTTTGCAGCGTAATAATGTCCTGCTTGCCCAGTTTTGCAATTTTTTCGCGCCCCACAGCCAGCATTCCTTCCGAAATGTCAACGCCGATAATCTTCTCAGGCTTCAATGCAAGCGCTTCTATGGCAAAATCGCCCGTGCCCGTGGCAATGTCGAGGATCACTTTTGGTGACTGTTTTTTCAGGAGCTTAATGGCCCTTTTGCGCCAGTAAATGTCCACGCCTGCGCTCAAAAGATGGTTCAGCAGGTCGTATTTTGGTGAAATATTATCAAACATTTCCGCGACCTGCTCTCTTTTGCTGCCTTCTTTATCTTTATATGGAACTACACTCATTTTGCTTTATTGTTAATACAACAATTAAACAAAACTAACAGATAAATGTTGTTATTCTGATTACGCGGATGATGTAATTGAAATGGGGTGATGACCAAAACCGGAAACCTGCGTCTAAACGGAGAATCTTCTTAGGACCAACAGCTAACCGGTTGTCAATCATGCATCAATATTTACTTGGAACACTCCTGATCCTCGCAACTTTCGCGGCAAATGCACAAAAGCATCGCACAGCCTCATCGAATGGCATCAGCCAGAAAAAAAGTTATGACCGGAATGATTATCAGCCTTTTACACTAAGCGTAAAGACCGGTTTAACGCAATTTTTTGGAGAACTGAATGAGCAGGATATGCGTGGCGTTTCGGGTGTGAGTATCGGGCGGGCTTTCAATAAAAATGTTTCCCTGCATCTGGACTACCATTCAGGAAAGCTTGGCGGCCAGAAAACCGCATTTTTCAATTCCTGGTTTGTGAATGCTTATAACAATGTTGAGCTCACGGTAAAATGGAACCTGACCGAACAATTTAAGGATTTCGAGCCGGGCAGTGCAAGTTTCAGCATTTATGGTGGCTTAGGAATTATTCATTTCAATGCCAATGCTTATGACTTGGATCACAATCAGTTGCTAAGATTTACAAACAGTAAGCTGAGCGCGCGAAACCCGCATTTCTTGCGTTGGGGAAGGCCGAAAAGTTTGGCGAACATTCAAAAGACACGCGAAGGGCTTCTGCCGTTAGGCACTTCTCTGGATTACAAATTGTTGAAACATTGGAAGCTCGGCCTTGATTATCGCTTCTATTTTGTGAGAACAGACAAGCTGGACGCGACTTCGGGCAAGCGGCTGATCAATCCCGAAGAAAGTGAATCATACAGTGACACGCCCAATGATAAATTTAGTTTTATTGCCGTAACATTGGCCTATCGTTTCCATTTAAAACATTAGCAGGACTTCTAAACATGTTCTCAAACACCGTAAAATACAAGCTTTATCCCACCCTCCTCAATCGTTTTGACCGGTTTGAAAAGGGTTATATCAACGAAACTGAGCTTCTCAACAGCGTTAACCGCCTGCCAGTCCCGCAAACGGAGGCACAGCGGAAAGGCGTTTCCTTCGAGGAAGCGGTGATCAAAGGCATTGATGAGGAAGAATTTGACCCGGAGATCCTTTCCCGTGTGCGTGCGTTGCTCCCTCGCCCGATGCTCAAAACGCAGGTTTATTGTGAATATCAAATCGAGGATGTGCTCCTCTATGGCTACGTGGATGTGCTCGGGAAAATGGTTGCTGTCGACATTAAGACCACAAGCAATTATCAGCCAGGATGTTATGCAGTAAGCCACCAAAATTTTTATCTCCCCGCATTACGCGGCAAAGGAATCCGAAGCTTAAAATATGTGATCACAGATTTCAAAGATGTGTACCAGGAAGAGTACGACCATTCCATGGATTTTTCTGCTCAGATGAGCCAGATCAAGGCTTTTTGTGAATTTCTGGAAACGCACCGGGGTGAGATCACCGACTTACGTGTTTTTGGCAGTTAATGTAAATAATTACTTCCGATTGGATCTTCTGTCAATCAAAAAGCAGGATGGTACAGGATAGCAATTTGCGCTAATAATGAGAATATTGAAAGTAAAAATATCATATTTTCAACAGCGCTCAAATGAGGAAGCCTGCACCTGTTCCCGAGGATGAGCCGCATTTGGGCGAGCTGTGGAACCGTTTTCGCCAAAATGATGAGCAGGCTTTTGACGAACTCGCCAAGCGCCGCTACCGGCTGCTGTTTAATTACGCTACAAAATTCACCAAAGACACAGAGCTGATCAAAGACTGTATTCAGGACTTGTTTTTGGAATTATGGTATCGCAGGACCAGACTTACCGACACTTCCTACGTCACCGTTTACCTCATTTGCGCTTTGCGAAACAACCTTTTGCGGAAATTGAAAGTGAATACGCGACTTGATGATTCTGCCGACATCGCCGCCAGCTGCGAAGGTTTCACGGATAATCTCACGGTGGAAACCATGCTGATCAGCTCCGAATCTATGTCGCAAAAAGAGCGTGAGATCCGCAATGCGATCAACCGGCTTCCTAAGCGCCAACAGGAAGTCATTTTCCTCAAATTTTACGAAGGTTTGTCTAATGACGAGATTGCCAAAGTGATGGAGATCGAACGGCAAACCGTTTCCAACTTCATTTACAGAGCCATAGCCCAGCTCAAAACCGACCTTCCTTCTTTCTCCAATGTCATCCCTCAAATTATTTTATCATTTTTTCTAAAATTTTTATCATAAAAAGGGTATCCGTTTCCAGGACTGTACTATTTCAATGTATACAGTCCATAAAAACGGAAAATGCAGGATTACGCACGATACGACATTAAAGATTTCCTTGCCGACGAGGCGTTTTGCAGTTGGGTGCTTCATCAAAAGCCTGCCGACAATGCTTTCTGGGAAAACTGGATCCGCAATAACCCCGATCGTGCAGGCATTGTAACAGCTGCAAAAGACCTGATCTCAGAAATTCATCACGCACAAAATTATCTCAGCGAAGACGAGCTCCAACATGAATTGCAACGCTTGTCGGCCGCGAGGAAATCGGCTACGGAAGAATTGGAATATGCCGAATCTTTGGATAATCGATCTGAACAGAACTGGTTTGCAAAAAACTGGATGCCCCGCTTTTCTCTGACATTAGGCGTCTTAACCTGCTTCGTTGTCCTGTTTTATTTTTATACAAATTCTAACCTCAAAACAGGTCAGTCGGAGATCAGCCAGAAATCATTAAAAGATGAAAAAAATGAGAATTGGATTGAAGCAACTAATAATAAAGCAACTACAAAATACATTACATTGCCCGATGGCAGCTCTGTGAGACTTTCGCCTGAAAGCAAGCTCAGTTATCCGGCCACATTTGTGCAGCATGAGCGTGAAGTTTTGCTGAATGGTGAGGCGTTTTTTAATGTGACCAAAAATCCGGAAAGTCCATTTAAAGTCTACACCAGCGATGTGGTTACCACGGTTTTGGGCACCAGTTTCACAGTAAAAGCATTTGATGGGGATAAAGATGTGCGCGTCGTGGTCAAAACGGGACGAGTAACCGTTGCTGCCAATGCGCCGCAAAATAAAACGCAGGAACCAGAGAAGAACGAGCTCGTTTTGTTACCCAACCAGCAGGTCGTTTACCATCGCGATGACCAGAAAATGAAGCGATCGCTCATTGAAAATCCTGTACAGGTAGGCCCTGCAGACATTACAAGCCAAAACCTGGTTTTTGAAGATGCGCCTGTTGCAAAAGTCTTTGAATCACTCCAAAAACGATACGAAGTCCAGATCATTTACGACGCCGATTTAATGGCCGGTTGCGAGCTCACAGCAGAACTCGGCCAGGAGCCACTATTTGAAAAACTTAGCATGATCTGCAAGGCCATTCAAGCACGCTATGAAGTGATCGACGGGCAGATAGTGATCCACGGAAGTTCGTGTAGATAACATTAAAATACTTTCCTAAGCCTTAAAATATACATTTATGAGTCAGTCCTGCCATCCGCCCTGATGTAAAAACAAACAAGCCGACGATGCTGTAACATCCCCGGCTTGTCTTTTCCCCCATCTTAATTCCTCACTAATAATCCGGTTCGCTAAAACCGGAACAGGGGAGTTTTGTATCTCATTTTTCCAAAAAAGCATACATACAAATCTATGAAAATTAGTACGAAACCGATCAGGATTTTACTCAAAATCATGCGCATTTCAATATATCAGCTGATCCTGTCTGCCCTATGCACGTCGTTGGTCCTGGCCCATGACAGCCGGGCGCAGGAGTTACTGAACCGTCGGATTTCACTGGATCTGGATGATCAGAAAATAAGCGTCGCGCTCCGGCAGATCAGCCGTCAGACGTCCGTGCGGTTCATGTATAGCCCGCAGGTGATCCCTGTTGAGAATAAAGTAACGCTACATGTTCGTAATGAACCGCTTAATGTGGTTCTCGAGTCACTTTTCAAGCCGCTGAACATTGGTTATGAAGTCTCGGGCGACCAGCTGGTGCTCAGCATTATTTCTGATCTGAAACCATTAAACCCTCAGTCGGCGGAAGAACAAAAACCGGTGGACAGGAACATTAAAGGTTCTGTAAAAGATGAAAAAGGCGCACCATTGCCCGGTGTGAGCATTGTGGTAAAAGGAACGCAGCGCGGCTCACTGAGCGATACGGATGGAAATTTCGATGTGAGCATTCCCGATGGAGAGCACACGATCATTTTCTCTTTTGTGGGTTACCTGAGCCAGGAAATTCCGGTGGGCAGCCAGAGCACGATGGACATTGTTATGAAAGATGATTTGAAAGCATTGCAGGAAGTGGTCGTGGTAGGTTATGGAACGCAGAAAAAGGTCAACCTGACCGGTTCGGTGGCTTCCGTGGAAGGTGAAGAACTTTTGAAAACACCAGCCACCAACATTACAAACTCGCTCGTAGGACGGCTTCCCGGCCTGATCGCGGTGAATGGGAACGGAAAGCCTGGTGCAGGATCGTCCATCTCCATCCGCGGCGCCAGCACATTCGGCGATAACAGTGCATTGATCGTCGTGGACGGCATTATCCGAACTTTCGACCAGATCGACCCCAATGAAGTGGAAAGCATTTCTATATTAAAAGACGCTTCGGCAACAGCGGTTTACGGTTCAAGAGCGGCCAATGGTGTTATTTTGGTTACTACAAAACGCGGCGCGACTGGTAAGCCAACATTCAATTACAACGGTTTCGCAGGATTTCAGCAGCCGACGCAATATCCAAAAGTGCTGAGTGCCTATGAATATGCAATTACGAAAAATAAGGCTGTGCAAAATCTCGGCAAACCCATTCAATATTCAGATCAGCAATTGGAAGACATTCGCACGGGTGTGCTGCCGGAATATGACTGGTATGGCAACACTTTGAAAAAACAATCTTTTCAAACCCAACAAAACCTGAGCGTTAGCGGCGGCTCGGATGCAATCCGCTATTTTCTTTCGCTGGGTTATCTGGATCAGGATGGAATGTACGACCGCATTAACTTCCAGCGCTATTCCATCCGGACCAATGTGGATGCGAAAATCAATAAAAACCTGACCATATCCGCAGACATTGACGCCAGCGCCAGAAACACCAACCAAAGTGCCTACGCCCCCGAATCCATTTTCGACGACATTGTAGCCGCCTATCCGCTGGATAAGGCTTACAATCCCGACGGAACCATTTTTTACACCCGCGAGCAACATCCTGTTGAAGAGATCAAAACCGGCTATAACCGCATGCGGAACAACATTCTGCAAGCCACATTGACAGTGAAGCATGAATTACCATTCATTAAAGGCTTATCGGTTTTGGGACGCGCTTCTTTCGGGCGGGAATATGCCAATAACAAGCATTATAATGTGCCCATCTTCATGAACCGCCAGGATGCGGACGGTAACACGCTGGAAATTTATCCCTACGGCGGCTGGAATGGCAAAACAGCATTGACGCAATCATTCAGCGAGTACAATACGACCACATTGAATGCTTCGCTAAACTATTCGCGCACCTTCGGCGCACATGAATTTGGCGGCTTACTCCTTTTCGAACAGCTCGATGCGAAAGGAAACAACTTTTACGGTTTCCGCACTAATTTCCCTGCGCAGGGACTGGATGAATTTTTCTACGGCGGCGAAAGTCAGAAAGATGCCAATGGCGGATCGTTCACAGACGGTCGCCGAGGTGCTATTGCGCGGGTGAATTACAGTTTTCAGCAGCGTTATTTGTTTGAAGCATCATTCAGAAGGGACGGTTCCGTGGCTTTTCCGGCTTCCAAGAAATACGGTTTTTTCCCGGCTGTGTCAGCAGGATGGCGGATTATTGAAGAACCTTTTCTTAAAAACAGCGCGGCCCTTTCATTCCTGGATAACTTAAAACTGCGCGCTTCCTATGGTGTGGTAGGTAACGATCGCAATGTGTACACGGGCTATCTATTGCGGAATCCAACATTCCAGTATTCTCAGGTTTACAATCCGTCGGGAACCATTGTATCAGGCACAGAAGGCCTTTCCACCATTGCACCGGGCATTTTGCCCAATCCGGATGTGACCTGGGAAACGGCGTCGGTTTCGGATGTAGGGCTGGAAGGTTCGTTATGGAAAGGAAAATTGCAGTTTGAAATTGACCTTTTCTACAAAAGAACTTCCAACATCCTGCGCACACGTATCCGCTCCATTCCGGGCACATTGGGCGCACAGTTGCCCGCAGAAAATTATGCCAAAGTGGATAACAAAGGGATTGAATTCATGCTGAGCCATCAGAATAGTTTCCAGGCTTTGAAATACTTTATCAAACTCAACGGAAGCTTCTCGCAAAGCAAAGTGATCACCCTCGACGAACCTGCTAACACGCCGGATTATCTGCTGCAAACCGGCCGTCCGCTGGGTTTTATTACCGGTTATAAAGCGGAGGGCTTTTTCCAGACAGACGAGGAAGTGGCTACTTATTTACCCCAATTTAACGGAGGACAAAAAGCAGGTGACGTGAAATATGCAGACATTAACGGCGATGGAAAAGTGGACGCTAATGACCTGACCATCATCTCCATGGACAATAATGTTCCAAAAGTGATCGGCGGTTTATCATTCGGAGGTTCACTCAAGGGTTTTGATCTGAATGTGCTATTCCAGGCAGCGGGACGTGTTCGGCAAGTGCTATATGGCGCTGCAAGGGACTTTTTCCAGGGCGGATCGCGGAATACATATGTGGATTTGCTGGATCACTGGTCGCCTGAAAATCCAAATGCATTGTATCCGAGACCGTGGGAAGGCCCTAACCCAAATAACTCGCTCACTTCCAGCCTATATCTCAGGAATGCCAGCTATGTCCGGTTAAGGTCCATAGACTTTGGATACACATTGCCTTCTGAGCTGATCAAGAAAATTGGTGTGCGCAATGTGCGGGTTTATTTCTCGGGAGCCAATCTTTTTGTTTGGTCCAAGATGAAAATGTTTGACCCTGAGATTGAGAACACTACGGGCACTTACTATCCGCAGCAGCGCACGCTGAACCTCGGCCTGAACCTTACTTTTTAATCAGTTAATGTTTACTGTCATGACAAAAATATTTGCCAAAACACTGCTGGTTGTAATGATCCTTATGACCACCGCCTGCAACGAAGACTTCCTCGAACGCCAGGCCACCGACTCCATTCCCGAGGAAAATATCTTCGCAGATCCTGCGCTGATTCAGCTTTTTGTAAACAATATGTATCTGGATGTGCCAGGGTTCGATCACAGCTTGTATGATAACATTACCGACGAATCGCGCAGTTACTGGGGCGGCGGACCGCGGAATGTTGTTCAGGGTCAATGGTTTCCGGATAATAATCCAATGGAATATTGGGCTTATGGGCCGGTAAGAAAGACCAACATGTTCCTGAGCAAGATAGATGCCGCCGATGTGGACGAAGAGCAAAAAACAAATTTCAAAGGACAGGTAAAATTCCTGCGTGCAATGCTCTATTTCAATATGATCAAACGCTACGGCGGCGTGCCCATCATTACTGAGCCACAAGGACTTGACGATGACCTTTTTGTAGCCAGGCAAACGACGGACGAAAGCTTTGACTTTGTCATTAAAGAACTCGAAGAAGCCATTCCACTTTTGCCCGAAACGCACGGAACGCGTGCCGTGGATGTGGGAAAAGCCAACAGGCATTCTGCAAAGGCATTTTTGGGGCGTGTGCTGACTTATTATGCAAGTGCTTTATTCAATCCGGCAGGTGATGTTGCACGCTGGCAAAAAGCGGCATTGATCAACAAAGAAGTGATGGATGCGGGCATTTACAAGCTGCATGGCAATTTCCGCAACATTATGCTCGATAAGAATAATGAGGAAGAGATTTTCAGTGTGCAATATCAGAAGCCGTTCCGTGAGCATGGCTGGGATTCGTGGGGCCAACCCGATTCGCAATCCAAGCAGGATGCGGTTGAGCGCAGTCCTGTGCAGGAATTTGTGGATGCATTTGAAATGAAAAACGGGAAAGCGATCAATGAAACGGGTTCAGGTTATGACCCTGCTAATCCTTACAAAAACCGCGATCCCAGGTTCGACGCGACAGTGCTTTACAATGGTGCCACATTTTTCGGCGCAACCATTTATATGTATGAAGGTGCGCCCATTGATGGCATTAACCTGCCTTATGCGACCATTACAGGTTATTTGATCCGAAAAGGCATGAACGAAAGCAATAAGGACTATTACGGTAGCTCCGGCAGCGACCAAAACTGGATCGAGCTGCGTTATGCCGAAGTGCTTTTGAATTATGCCGAGGCAAAAAACGAAGCATTGACAACGCCTGATGCATCCGTTTATGCAGCCATTGAAGCCATTCGTCAGCGTGCCGGATTGGTTCCTTACCAGCTTCCGACCGGACTTTCCAAGGTTCAAATGCGTGAAAAAATCCGTCACGAACGCTTTATAGAATTAAGTTTTGAAGGCAAGCGCTATTGGGATTTACGACGCTGGAAAATAGCTTCCCAAGTGCTGAATGGCAAGCAGTTCAATGCCATGTACATTACTAAAAACGCAAACGGAACCTACACTTACAAAGCCAAACCGGTGGACGGTGTGCCTTATGTTTTTCAGGACAAAATGTATTTCATGCCTATTCCGCAGCGCGAGATCGAGAAAAATCCTAACCTGAAACAAAACACCGGCTGGTAACAACCTGCCGATTACTGACTTAGCTTATTTCCTATGAAGTCCAAATTTCAGCATATCCTTCTGGCCATCGTTTTTTTGTCAGTCACATTTGTAAAACCGGCAAATGCGCAAGCGCCTAATCCCGGATTTACACCCAAAAATGGCGACCATATCATCCTGCTCGGTAATACATTTGCGGACCGGATGCGTCATTACGGCTACTTTGAAACATTACTCCAGAAAAATTTCCCCGGCAAACAACTTACCATGCGCAACATGGGATGGAGCGCGGACGAAGTCGGTTTACAGCCCCGCCCGCTCAATTTTCCGGGTTTCGGAGAAAAAACAACAAGGCTAACCGAGGGCCAGAAGGAGGTGAAATTTCAAGGTTTTACGCACGAAGGCGAGCGCATTATTATGCCCGTTGCGCTCAATTTCGAAGGTTTGAACCAGGATCTTTACGACCAGAAAGCGGACGTGATCTTCCTGTGCTTTGGAATGAATGAAGCATTTAAAGGCCCGGCTGGTTTGCCGCAATTTGAACAAGACCTCAATGCATTCATTCAAAACCTGCAAAAAAATCAATACAACGGCCGTTCCGCTCCTGCGCTCGTGCTGGTTTCCCCGATCGCGCATGAGGAGTTAGGTGTCAACTTTCCAAATCCTGCGGAGCACAACAAAAATCTGGAATTGTATACCAAAGCCATGCAGAAAACAGCTTCCGCAAAAGGGCTATTTTTCGTAGATCTGTTCACGCCTTCACTGGCTAAAATGAAGCAGAAAGGGCAGGAAGAGCTGACGATCAATGGCATCCACCTCACCGGCAATGGCTATAAGTTGGCTGCCGAATGGATGGGCCAATCATTGGGTTTTGGTAAAATGCCTGATCTGAACTCGGACAACAGCAAGAAACTTCTGGCGGTGATAAAAATGAAAGATGACCATTTCTTTTACCGCTGGCGGGCTGTGAATGGCGAGTACATTTATGGTCGCAGAAGAGAGCCGTTTGGGGTGATCGCATTTCCTCCAGAGCTTCGGAAAATCAATCAAATGACCGCTTCGCTGGATTCCGTGATCTGGGAAATGGGCAAAAGCAATGGTGCCGAAGCTTATAAAAAAGCAGTTGAAATCATCGATAGGCGCGGAAAACCGGTCGATCCCATGCTTATGCCCGACATTCCGATGACTGGACGCCAAGGCGAAGCCGCGAAAGCTGCCGCGCATGCACATCATGAGAAAATGTGGCCTGCCACAACTGATAAATTCAAGCTGCCGGAAGGTTACGAGATTAATCTTTTTGCTTCAGAAAAGGATTTTCCGATTGAAAAACCGGTGGCCATGAATTTCGATGCGCGTGGCAGGCTTTGGGTGGCGACGATGCCCACCTATCCGCAATACTTTCCCGGCATTCCGGTTCATGACAAAATTGTGATCCTGGAAGACACCGACGCGGATGGCAAAGCCGATAAGCACACTGTTTTCGCCGATGACCTTTATCTTCCGCTGGGTTTTGAATTTGGCGATGGCGGCGTTTATGTGTCCCAGGAGCCGGATATTGTGTTTTTGAAAGACACCGACGGCGATGACAAAGCCGATCACCGCGAAGTGGTCCTAACCGGTTTTGGTTCGGAAGACAGTCATCACGCTACGCACGCATTCACATTCGGGCAGGACGGCGCATTGTATTTCAACGAAGGCACATTCCTGAATTCGCAAGTGGAAACGCCTTACGGCCCGATCCGCTCTTACGCCGGCGCGACTTACCGTTACGAGCCACGCACTGCGAAACTCACGCATTATATTTCCTATCCTTACTACAATCCGTGGGGCAGTGTTTTTGACAAATGGGGCATGCATTTGATCGGCGACGCGTCCGATGGCTCCAATTATTTCGCCCCGCCCATGACCGGCAAAGTCACTTATCCTGATAAGCATCCACGCATTGAAATGTTCACCGAAACGCGTGTAAGGCCCACTGCCGGCATTGAAATCGTTTCCAGCAGACAGTTTCCCGATGAAGTTCAAGGTGACTTTTTGGTTAATAATAACATTGGTTTCCAAGGCACGAAGCAGCACCGGATCATTCCGCGCGGCTCGGGCATTGGCAGTAAGGAAGTGGAAGCAATTTTGCAATCCGAAGATCCAAACTTCCGCCCTATCGACATTGAATTCGGCCCGGATGGCGGCTTATACATTGTAGACTGGTATAACCCGCTGATCTCGCACGGAGAAAATCCCCCGCGCGATCCCGCCCGCGACAAATCACACGGCCGCGTTTGGCGAATCACTTACAAAGGCAAACCAGCGCTGAAAGTAACCGACGTTTCCAAGCAAAGCATTCCTGAATTACTTAATAATCTGAAAGTGCATGAAGACCGTTTCCGCTATCGTTCGCGGGCGCAGATCAGGGAAAAGAAATCAGCGGAAGTTTTGCCTGAATTGAAAAAATGGACTGCTGCATTGGATAAAAATGATCCGCAATACGAGCATAATCTGCTGGAAGGATTATGGCTTTACCAGGATTTCAATGTAGTTGAACCCAATATTCTAAAAACATTACTGAACGCAAAAGAGCCTCAGGCACGCGCCGCGGCCACAAAACTGCTCCTATACTGGCATGCCCGCATTCCCGGTTCGCTAGAATTGATGCGCGCCCGAGTTAATGATGAATCGGCCCGTGTGCGGATAGAGGCCGTTGTCGCATTGAGTTACTTCAATTCAGAACAGGCCGTAACCGCAGCGACGGATATTTTCAAATATCCAACCGATTACTATATGGATTATGCTGTGCATGAAACATTTAGATTTTTGAAGCCTATCTGGCTGGCAGGCATGAAGCAAGGCAAAAGTTTTGATAAAAAAGCGGCACATTATCTGTTAAAACTGGCCAATGCAAAAGAACTCGCTACATTAACACAAACGCCGGAAGTGCTGACTGCCATGCTGACCCGGCCCGATGTTGACGCTTCGAAAAAACAGGAAGCAGTCACCCAGCTTGCCAAAGAGCAAAAAACCGGCAAAGTAAATGTGCTGCTCGCGGCGATCAGGGACGAAGAAAAAAGCAGATTGCCCAATACGCAAAGCACAGCCCAACAGGAGCTTATCAAATTGTTGTTAAGTGTCGAGCCTGCTCAATTAAAACAAAACCAGGCCGAACTGGCCAAACTCATCAGCGCGGACACCAGTCAGGTAATGCAGGCAACCGGGTTTGCGGCCTTAATTACTGCCGGGCAGTCGGATCCTTCTTTTCAAAAAGTGATTCAGGAGAAACCTGCGGCTTACTTGAGTGGCATTTCCATGTTGACCAATGCAGATCTGAGGGCTTCCTTTTTCACAGATGTTAAAGAACTGGCAGCCAAGGCCCCCGCTGCAGCCTATCCGTTACTGATGAGAATGACTATTGAAAAACCGGCTAAAACGCAAATTACCAAGGACTTCATAGCATCATTGAGCAGCACACCTGAGTCCGTTCAGAACTCCAAGGCATTTGCTACGGCCATTACGACGATGAAAAATCTGGTCTATTACATGCCGGAAAAAGACAAAAAGGATGTGCTTTCGATGCTGGAAAATATGGGAACCATTGAAATTAAGCTCGTTGCAATTGAAGCCAAAATGGCTTTTGACAAAAAAGCATTGACAGTTCCTGCCGGAAGAGCAGTAACATTAGTCTTTGAGAATCCCGATTTGATGCCGCATAATGTAGTGATTGTCAAGCCCGGAACAACCGAAAAAGTGGGTGAAGCAGCAGATGCAATGGCAAGTTTGAAAGATGGTTTTGAAAAGAATTTCGTGCCGTCGACGCCGGATGTGCTGTTCGCAACACCATTGGTAAACTCAGGGAAAAGCTTCCGGCTGGAATTTAAGGCACCAGCTCAACCCGGCGAATATCCGTTTATTTGTTCATTCCCAGGACATTGGCGGGTTATGCAGGGAATTTTGACGGTTACAGATTCCAAAGTGCCGTAATATGTTAAAACTGAAACGTTTTCTCCTGGCTGCCGGAATTCTGCTGACAAGCATAGAAAGCATCGCGCAAACCTACATAAACCTCTATCCCGGAACGGTCCCGAATTTAATTTCGGGGCCGGATCAGGAAACCCATACAGCCAATGCATCCGTGGATTCCCTCACATCCAAAGTCTCCATTCCGGGCCTGACTATCTTTTTACCAACCGCAGAAAAGGCAACCGGAACGGCGGTAATCATCTGCCCGGGAGGCGGTTACGGCACATTGCTAACCAAACGCGAAGGCAGCGACGTCGCCCGCGCATTCAACAAATTAGGCATAGCCGCATTCATCGTAAAATATAGATTACCCGACCCTAAGATCATGAAAGATCAATCCATCGGACCGATCCAGGACGCACAGCAAGCGATCAAGATTATTAGGGAACGCGCAAAAGAATTTAGGATAAATCCTGCGAAAATAGGCATTATGGGATATTCCGCAGGCGGCCACCTCGCCTCCACCGCCGGAACGCATTTCGAAACGCGTTACATTGACGAAGCTGGAAAAACCAGCTTGCGGCCGGATTTTATGATATTGATCAATCCCGTTGTCAGTTTCAATGATAGCACGGGGCATATCGGCTCGCGGGATAATTTATTGGGCAAAAATGCAAGCCTTGAAAAGATTCGCTTGTTCTCCAATGAACTTCAAGTTACCAAAGCAACACCACCAACATTTCTGGTCCATTCCGGCGCAGACGTGGTTGTTCCGGTTTCTAATAGCATTGAGTTTTACAAGGCATTAAATAAGAATGGAATTCCGGCCGCCATGCACATTTATTCCAAAGGTGAGCATGGGTTTTTGTCTTACCCTTCGTTTGAAGAATGGTTTGGGCGGGTTGTAGCTTGGTTGAAGGTTAGTGGATTTTGATTTGATATAAAAAAAATCCCAGAACAGGCTAACCATTCCGGGATTTAGTAATGTACTCAAAACCGATCAATTATAACCTGGATTCTGCTTAAACTCATCCTTGTTCGTAATTGCATCCAACTGAACTTGCGGGATGGGACGAACATTGTGCGTTTCCTTAATGTTTGCTTTCGCATCCATATTGTATTTCTGCACATAGCTTACCAGTTTTCCCGTCCGTTTCAGGTCGTACCAGCGGAAAAGTTCTCCTGCCAGCTCGCGGGCGCGTTCGTCCAGGATGAAATCAATATTCAGATCTTTCGCAGCGACAACCATACTGGCTTCTTTGCCTGGGATCGCGCGTTTTTTGCGCAGATCATTGATATAAGTAAGCGCCTCGGCGGGATTTGTCTTCATTAATGCTTCTGCCGCGATGAGATACAATTCTGCAATGCGGATCACGAAACCATCGCGGGAACTCCATTCCTGGTTGGCGGTGAGGCGCGTTGGGTCCATTAACTTGCTCATTTGGATAAATTGCGACCGGAGCAGAAGCGATCCGTCTTCCATATACATCGTGTTGCGGTCGAAGATTTTGTAGCGGCCGGCTGCATTGGCAACTTGTGCAGGCGTTGCAACGGTTTTCATGAAAACCATGGATGTGTCTCCGAATGCCATCTTTGGATAGCCATTGACGGTTCCGGCTTTCAGGTTAGGAACGTTTGCAAGCCAAACGGTTTGAAAAGTGCCCGCATAGCGCTGATCAGCCTTTTCATTAAACAAATCGAGCAAATGCAATGTCGGCACATAACGCTGATAAGGACGGCCGTAAGCAACCGAACGCTCCATGCCGGGCTGTTTGTCATAGACCATAATGAAATGCAAATGGCTGTTATTGCCCTTTCCTGCCGCAGGATCGTAATCCCCGTTCATGGTGTCGTCATTGGTGTAATTCACATAATAAACCACTTCCGAATTTGCGCCGCCTTCGGAATTTTTCATGTCCCAAAGCGATTTGAAATCGGAAAACAATGTATAGCGGCCGGATGCGATCACTTCCTTGGCCAATGTTGCTGCTGTCGCATACATTTCGGCATTGTTAGTAGAACTGGCGCGGGTTAAGGCCATTCTGGCTTTGAATGCTTTTGCAACATCCTGTGTGATCCGGCCATTTGTGGATTTTGCAGGAGCCAGATTGGCGATCGCAATGTCCAGATCAGCGAAAATCACTTTGTAAAAATCCTCCACGCTGGATCTTTTGGCAGTGGTTACTGCACCGGCAGTTGGCTCTGTTTGGAGCACCACATCGCCCCAGGTTTCGGTGATCAGCCACAAGTAATGTGCCCGCAAAAACCGCACTTCGCCTTCATATTGCTTGTTCATCGCTTCTGACAAAATGGGCGCGGGAAGCAGCTTTAATGCTGTGTTACAAGTGTTTATGGCTTTGTATAAATGTGCCCAGTAATCCTTCAAGTTCGTTTGTGCACCATTCAAATCGACTGTATAATCCGAGATCTGGTTGGCTTTGTTGTCGCCGCCGCGAAGGAAAAGGTCTGTTCCGGTTTCGGCGAATGCGGATGGAAATTCTTTGCCGTACCAAAGTCTTGTTCCTGAATAAGAAGCATTTACAGCTGCTGTGATTCCCAGTTCGGTTTGGAAAAATGGGTCCTGGGTTAAGCCGCTTTTATTGGTTTCTGAGAGATAATCCTCGCAGGATGTAAGCCCGGCGAGCGAAAATGCCACTAGTAAGGCTGTTATTTTAATTTTCATCGGAATGTCTGTTTTTGAATTAAAAATCAATGTTTACACCAAAGATCATCTGCTTCACAAGCGGGAAGTCCAAAGCGCCACCACGTTCCGGATCGTAATCTTTGATCTTGCTGAAAGTGAAATAATTTTGCAGCGTTCCATAAACCCGCACGCGGCCCACACCGATCTTTTTGGTCAAAGGCGAAGGAATGTTGTAACCCAACGAGACGTCCCGGATCTTCACGAATGACCCTTTGACATAACCCAATGTGGATTGATACAAATAATTTGTGGTTGAGTATGAGCTGTTTGGCCTTGGAAATGCATTCGTTGGATTTTCTGGCGTCCAGTAATCTACATTTGAGGAATTTTCCAGCGCGCTCGGCTTGTAGGCGCCCGCATTGTATTCGTAATTGATATAATGTCCGATGCGGCCGTATACAAACACGCTCAGGTCAAAGTTTTTGTATTCAAAATGATTATTAACCCCAAATGAGAATTTTGGAACACTCGAAAAAGTCGTGCGATCGCCCGGATCAACCACGCCGTTTCCGTTCATATCGGCGACTTTCACGTCGCCCGGTTTATTTTTTCCAAAATCCAAAGCGGCTTCTTCTTCGCCTAACTGCCAGATCCCGATCTTTTTATAATCAAAAAACACTTTCGTAGGCTCGCCGACAAACCAGCTGTTGGCCTCGTTGCGCGTCACACCATTGTTCAATGCGATGATTTTTTCACGGTTCAAAGTAAATGTCCAGTCTGTGGACCAGTTGAATGCTTTTCCAGTGATATTCTGGGTCGTAATAGCGAGCTCAACTCCCTTGTTTTCAACCTGACCAATGTTTTCAAGGATTTCGCTATAACCCGTGTGCGTCGGCAGCAAGCTTGGCAATAACAGATCCTTCGTCCTCGACCGGTAAACATCGATCGTTCCTGAAATCCTGTTCCCTATCAAACCAAAATCCAAACCTGCATTCCACGTGCCCGTTGTTTCCCAGGTCAACGCAGGATTCGGGATTACGCTTGGCCAGTAACCATAGGCAGCGCTGGTTCCGAAAGCATACGCAGACAGTCCCAAACCGCCTTTTGTAGCATAAGGATCGATTGTAGAGTTACCCGACCTACCCCAGCTAACGCGTAATTTCAGATCATTAAAAACTTTGCTATCCTGTAAAAACGGCTCTTCGATCACGCGCCATGCTCCTGAAACGGAAGGGAAATAGCCCCATTTGTTTCCGGCAGCCAACACAGACGATCCGTCAGCCCGCAGGGAAGCCTGGAAAATGTATTTGTTGCTCAGCTTATAATTGATCCGTCCAAAAAACGAAGCAATGGTCGTTTCCCGCAACCGGCTGCCGATTGCTTTTGAAATGGTGTTGGAATTCAGGTCATGAAAAGATGTGATTGGCGAGGCCTGGTTGTTACCCGATGACGTGTATTCCTCAAATTTTGTCCCCAAAGAACTCGTCCCCAAAAGCCCCTGAATCTGGTGATTACCAATGCTTTTGTTGTAATTCAATGTGTTTTCCCAGGTGTAATTGAAGTAATTATTGATCTCCACACCGGAATTGGAGTTACGCCCGGCATTCGCGACCGTGTTGTAACCTTTGTAATAACCACGCCGGAAATCCCTGAAATCCAAACCAATGGTCGATTTCAAAAACAGCTCATTCGTAATTTTTACATCCAGATATGCCGATGAGAACAAGCGTTTGTCTACAATGTTGTTTACAAAAACGCCGGGCTGCTCGTCCGCCAGAGGCGTGAATTGCGCGCTGTAACCGGGCGCCGGATTGAGGATCAATGTTCCGTCATCATTGAAAGCCTTCGCGATCGGAAGGATTTTGTTGGCCATATTCAGCGGATTATCACGCTTATCCTGGTTTTTGTAAGAATAAATCGCGCTTAACCCTACCCGAAAACGATCATTGAGCTTGTGATCCACACTGATTTTGCCGTTCAGCCTGCGATAGACATCATTCAGCAGCAAACCTTTGTCTTTTTGATAACCAAATGACGTTGAGAATGTCGTTTTTTCGCTTCCGCCCGTGAGGTTGATCTCGTAATTCTGCATCAAACCATTGTGGAAAATATAGCTCTGCCAGTCTTCAAATTGCTTATCCTTAATGTATTGCAATTCTGTAACCTGGAAAATGTCCTCGTCCTTCCGGTAAACATCACCATTCGTGGTCCGGTAAGCCTCGCGTTTTTGCTGCGCATACTCCTCACCGTTCATCATGCGCGGATACAGCGCCTTCTTGTTCATCGACACATAAGAATTGAACGAAAGCGTGGATTTGCCTGACGAGCCTTTTTTCGTGGTAATGATGATCACCCCGTTCGCTCCGCGCGTTCCGTAAATCGCCGTTGACGCAACGTCTTTCAGCACTTCAATCGAGGCAATGTCTGTCGGGTTAATGTCGATGAAAGAGCCGTAAGGAATTCCATCCACCAACACAAGCGGCTTATTATCAGCCCGTAACGATCTGTTGCCTCGTAAAACAATGTTGATATCCGCTCCCGGCTGGCCAGAGCTTTGGGTAATGTCGATCCCCGAAACTTTTCCCTGCAATGACCTCAACGCATTCGTCGTCGGAATCGCCGTGATATCCTTGGCTTTCACCGATGTGATGGCCCCGGTCACATCGCTTTTCTTCATCGTTCCATAACCCACAACCACGATCTCTTCCAGCGCCTTGGTATCCGCCAAAAGCTTCACATCGATCACCGAGCGGTTATTGACCTCAATTTCCTGGCTGATATAGCCCACGTAAGAAAAAACCAGCGTCGCACTTCCCGCCGGAATGGTCAATTTGTACAAACCATTTGCGTCCGAAGTCGCGCCGGTCGTAGTTCCTTTCAATAGAATGCTCACACCCGGCAACTCCTCACCATTATCGCCCGTCACTTTTCCCGAGATATCCAAAACAGCATTCAGCCTGTTTTCTCCATCCGCCGACACAACTGGGTGCGCCGTGAAATTCAAATGACTTCCGGCATAAACCTTCTGATTACCAACCGGTAAGATTCCATACATGAGCATCAGCCCCAGGGCCGACGCACTTTGTAGTTTTCTAAACATACATCATAACAGTTTATATTATTCTATTTATTAATGCAAAAATCACATTCAAAAACGGTCGTAATCTTGCCGGGATGCATTGGCAAAGCGCGTTTTGAAATGAATGTTCAGATGATGTTCAAAGCAGCTCAGAATATTAATAATCGAAGAAAATATTGATTATCTTTTTCACTGACGCCGCGTTCGATGAAAGGAAGGTTAGCGATTAGCAAGAAACGCCAAAGAATTTACCCGAATATTTTTATGCAATCGATATCGGGAACGTAGCCAAAATAGAATTGATCCGTTTTTTTGTTGGATAATTCGTGATTATTTAATGTAGATTTAATTCGAAGAAACTAAATGTGACCGGAGGTAAATTGGATTAAATTTATAAGGAGCTGCTGGGCACCGCAATTTTATCTTCGTCCAAACACTCCTCTAAAAACCCTTTCGCAGACTCCTCCGAGTAATCGGCCACAAAACGCCTCGCCGATCCCGCATCCGCAAATTGCGCAAGAGTTTCTAACATCAACTCCCGCCCTTCCGATTCGACAATGAACGCTGTAATGCGAACAATTTCCTGATTTTCCTCGCTGCGATCACGGTGCAGGCAGATTTTGGTTTGTGATTTGGTAAGGGTTATGATTTTGAAGTTCATGTGTGCTGCTTGGTTAGAGTGAAGGCATTTTTTATTAAACAAATGTAAATATATTCAACAGAATACAACGTATCCGTTGTGTAAAATGTTTTTGTTTAATGTGTCCTTTAACATTATATGGAAAAGGATGTGGAATTAAAGAAGCTTGGTCTAAGAATAAAGGAATTGCGTAAGATGAAAAACATCACGCAGGAAGAGCTCGCGCATGCAATCGACAAGGATCAGCAGTCAATCCAACGTCTTGAAACAGGAAAGATTAACCCGTCATTTTTATATCTCCAACAAATCGCAAAGGGCCTGAACGTGCCACTAAGCGAGATTTTTGATATACCATAAATTTCTGCGGTGAATAAGCCCCATAATCCCCGCAAAAGATGCGGTGAATAGTCTATTTAATCTCCGCATATCTTGCGGTGAATAAAGAAAACCAAAACATTTTCACCGAAGAATAACCGGACCTAACCGCTTGTTCATTTCCGCCATACAGGCTTGTAAAGGATCGAATCTTAAATCGTAATCTCACAATCGATTTACTTTTTCATCCTTCACAAACTATTTATGCAAAAATTCTCTCCTTTCAGACGCATCGCGTCGTGCATTTCATTTCTTCTCGTTTTTGTGTTTGCGTTTTCAAACCAGTCCTGCCGTGAAGACCTCGATCCTAAAAGTTCTCCTGAAAATAGCCCGGCTGAGAAAGTCATGGCAACAGAAGACAGAATGCTCACCTATGATCAGTTTTTGGAGCAGGTCAGGGGATTCAAAGACAAAGAAATGTACGACCATTTCAGGTCAAGCGCCGAAAAAAGCCTTCGGTCCAGCGAGAAAATCATATTCCCTTTTCCAACCCTTCCGAGCACAACCGACAGCGTCCGAAAACTCACCATTAACAACCATACGACTTACACCATTCCTGTTTACCGCAGATCCCACACCTGCCCTGTTTTCAGAAACATCATCATAGACTCGACAGACACGGGTGTAAAAGCATATTTGGCCTGGTATTTCCCGGACAAGAAGTGGATTCAGGAATATAAGAAGGATCGCAAGCGGAGCTTCTACGGAACCGTGATCATGAACAATTACGACGGTCTGCCGTCCAGCGGAAGACCCGAAGGGCGCACCAATCTGGTTCCCGTTTGCGCATCTGTAATGGTGCTTTCCGGCATTGTGGAGCATTTATGCTGCCATAACTCGCAGCATACATCATGTGGTTGCCCGACCGGAACCAAATACTACTTTGAATATCAATACAACACCGTAACGACCTGCATTGACTCATATATCGACGCATTTGGCGGCTATGGAGGTTCGGGAGGCGGAACCGGAGGAGGCTCAGGGGGAGGAACCGTCCCGAATCCTGGGGGTGGTTATGATCCTTGCCAACAACCTAAAACTGGGACTGGAAAAACACCTTGTACGCCAAATACGCCTGATCCCGGGCCGGTTGTTGTGCCGAATGCGAATGTTGTACCATTAGTTAGCATCGCGTCAGCTAAGGGTGTCAGCTTTAATTCTACTGAGATGTCAATGCTAAATTCGCTGAGTTTGACTACGATAAATAGAATTAAGAACTTAATTTCCAAGTTCGGTGGTATGGTGGAAGGCGATTACGACAACTTGATGACAGCAATAACCGGAGACGATCTATCCGATTTGGAAAACGGAATGTTGGATATTCTTGGTGATGGATTTGCAGACAGTATCTTCATTGTCAGACTAATATATGCGGCTAATGCTTATGCAGCACAAACTTATACAGCCGTGAAATATAATATCTGCGGTTCAACATGTTCCGGCTGTAAGGCTAATGCATTCAAGCACGCACTCTTTTTAATATTTAATGCTGAGTTGTTCACTATAAAAGCTGCAAGTGCCTTAGCATCCGCACATGAAGATGGCCAAGTGAGCAAAGAGGCTCAAATGGACAGAGTAAATAACGCAACAGGGCAGAAAATTTATGAGAAATTTCTAGGCAGTGGAACCCCAAATCAGTGGGCAGATAGGGTAAAAATTGCTGCTGATAACGCGGACTTTGGAATGACATTCCTAAAATCAGATGCATTTGTGAGCACGAAAACAGCTGATAATACTTGTTTATGATTAAACCCAATTGTACCTAGAAAATCTCGTAGCGATGAAAATTTGGATTCTTATAACATTCGGCTTATTGATTTCATGCTCAGACAGGCGGTTTGGGACTTGCGACGCGCCTGAACACGTAACATTCAGGGAAGTATCATTTAGTTTTCCAATCAGCGCTCACGATGCGTTAAGGTTTTCAGATAAGATTTCATACAATCGAAGTGAATGGATCCGAACGGATTCTATCATGAAAAACACATCGGCTATCTGGTTTTTTGAATCTCACGATAACAAATTTTACGCGATAGACTCTGTCAACTATATGAAAGATGCGCTGATATATGGAGTCACATTCGTATTGCAGGCGGAAATACATAAAACCGATGCTCAGCTTCTCAAAGAATTACAAAAAAACTTTCCTGGTCATTATGAATATGTAGATCAATATGGAAGTCAGTATTACATCAATCGGCGTGGATGTATCACTATCATCCTAAAAAGAGAATGGCACTTTGAGAAACCGTATCCTTCTGTTTCCTTTTGCTATGGGTTAAGCAAGAATCAAGGGGCATATTATGGCCATAAAACCGGAAACAAGTCAGGATTTGACTGACCATGCCTATATCACAGCTCATGAAAAAGCATATCTTTTTTTCAAAAGCACTTCACATATCATGAAAATATTGCTAGTCTTTTTGATGACCGTGATCCTGATTCTTTACTTAGCTACTAAGCCCTGGCGAACGGATGGGACCTGTGATCAGGTAGCGAAGGTAGAATTCAGGGGAGTTAATTTTCAATTTCCATTAAAGATTAAAAGCGCATTGAACCCTAAAATTCATGCATTTGTCCGAAACTCATCGTGGCTACAAACTGATTACTTTGGCAGTAATCAAATCTCAACTAAATGGTTTTTTAATTGGGATAATGACTGGAACGGTCATCAAGAAATAAATGATGCATTGAAAGAGAAAAGGATCTATGGGGTTGCCTTCGAACTTCATAAGGATAGTTGTAAGACGGATCAGGAGATCGTTGCGGAAATTCAAAAGATTTATCCGGGTAATTACCGGTATGTTGAAAACCATGGAAATACATCTTACATATGGGAGCGTGATTGCTTAACGGTTTTTGTAAAAAGGGCAAATCAGTATCCAGCAAAATACAGCATACCTGAGATTTCATTTTGCTATGGACTGGATGATGACCAAATAAAAATTTACGCAACCTATACCGGGTACATCAACCATTATCCTGATTAATCTACCCAATCTTCACTTATGATACGCAACAATTGCGTACTACGAAAAACAACTGAGCACCAGTTACCGTCTAGCAAGGCTCTGAACCGTTGAATAACTCAAAGCCAACCGGATCCAAAATTTTATAAGCCGCTCGTGAAAAAAGCCATTCTATATACTACGGCCGTCCTTGTCGTAATTCACATATTACTTACCGAAAACCGTAAAATTGATGGGACCTGCGACCAGATAGTCCCCGTGCATTTTAGAGGAATTAATTTTCAGTTTCCTATGAAAGTCCAAGGCGCTCTAAAAACACCAAGGAGCGGCCTATCCCAAGGTCAAAAATTTATGCAAACAGACTCTATTGGAGGAAAAAATATTTCCGGCAAATGGTTTTTTGGCTTTGACTCAAAATGGGATGGAAAGGAACTTACCCTCAAAACGGTCAAGGACAACCTAATTTATGCAGTTGCATTCGAGCTGTGTGCAGATAGCTGCAAAACAAATCACGAGATCGTTGCAGAAATTCAGAGTTTGTACCCGGGAGATTTCAGATACTCTTGCAAAAATGGGTTTTCAAGTTACATATGGGAGCGGGATTGTCTCACTATTTTTTTAAAGAGGGCATATATATATGGAAAAGGTTATAGCGTACCGGAGATTTCTTTTTGCTATGGAATAAGCTCCTCAGAAATAGACCTCTATCAAATGCATACCGGCTTTATCAGTGGGCAAGCTGACTAATGTATTATTGCCATAAGACAGGAAACAAGTCAGGATTTGACTGACAATGCCCATCATCACAGCTCATGAGAAAGTTTCTAAATATTACAAAAAAACTCCTTTACATCCTGGATCGGGTTTTATCCATTTTGGGTAAAATCATTGTTGCTTCCTTGATCGGGGTTTTTGTCATCTATCTATCATTTCAAAACAAGATGGAGGAAAAAAAATATGAGAAAGATGCAAAGGTAAATTTCCGGGGGATCAAGTTTCAGTTTCCTATGAAGGTGCATGGCGTGCTAAAAACTCGGATGAGCAGCTTTTCCAGAAACTATATGTGGATAAAAACGGACTCCATAGGCGGTAAAAATATCTCTGCCAAGTGGTTTTTTGATTTTGATAATCAATGGAAAAAGCCTGACGAAATATCAGACGAATTAAAACAAACATTAACGTACGGTGTTATGGGAGCGCAACGACCTCACCATCTTTGTCAAGAGAGCTTATCAATACCCAGCGGGATACAGCATACCAGAGGTTTCATTTTGTTACTCGCTTGACGATGAGCAGAAAGAAATTTACGCAACCTATACTGGGTACATTGACAATTATCCTGATTGACCAGAAACCGATACGCTACCAACAAAAAAACCGCTGCGATTGCTCGTAGCGGCTTTAAGTTGTGGTGATGGACGGAATCGAACCTTTGAACTTCATCATTGTTGTATTTAATCTAAATTATTGCCTTTCAGGCTTATTAGGAACAAATATATTAAATAGGATTAAATTAAATATAACCTTTATCAACATTTTACTGTAAACCAGTTTGTAAACCAGCATGCATACAATATTTTTGTCTAAACAAAGTAAAGTATCTCATGGCAACTGTAAAATACTACTTGAAGAAACCAAACCCAAATGGGATCTGCTTGATTTCCCTGTACTTTCGGTACGGTAGTGAGCAAGTTGTCATATCGACAAATCTATTCACCAAGCCCAAGTTCTGGGATTCTAAAAACCAAAAGTTAAAGTCAGGTCATGAAGGATATTCAGAGCTAAATGCCAACTTGGAAAAATGGCGAAATGAAGTTCAGAAGATATATCAGCAACGTTTATACCAAAGGCTTCCTATTACTCCTGCCGATTTAAAGCCGCTTTTTGAGCGTGAAATCAGGATCGACAGATACGAAGCTGCTCCATTGAAAGAGAAATCCGGACTGACGGAATTCATTGCCAAATACATTCAATCCGTAGTAGCATTCAAAAATCCCAATACGATTAAAACGTATCACTCACACTTAAAGATGCTCTTAGAGTTCCAGGTAGATTCAAAAAAGAAAAGCATCAGTTTTAATGACATTACGCTCGACTTCTATCATGATCTCAAAAGTTTTATGGTAGAGATTAAGAAGTACAATGAAAACACACAGAACAAACACACTGGCCTTTTAAAGTTTTTCCTTAACGAGGCAACTGAACGTAAAGAAAATGAAAACCTGGAATTCAAGAGCCGACGGTTTTCAACGCCACGGAAAGCTGTGGATTCAATCTATCTAGATGAAGAAGAGATAAAGTTGCTAATGAAGCTCGACCTATCTGCTGAACCAAGACTAGAAAAAGTACGGGATCTTTTTATTGTCGGTTGCTTTACGGGTCTACGGTTTTCCGACCTTACTACTTTACAAGCCGAGAATATCTCACCCGATTTCAAATATTTAAAAACCAAGGCCGTCAAAACTGATGAGTACCTTGAAATTCCTATTCACCCGATTGTCAGGAAGGTTATGGAGAAATACAAGGATCGGACGCCGAACCATTTACCACCGGCAATATCCAATCAAAAGATGAACGAATATCTGAAGGAAATCGGTGAAAAAGCCAATCTGAGCGAGGATGTGGCATTATTTGAAAAGAAAGGAAAAGTTCGGACTCAGAAAAAGGTGAGTAAGTTTTCTTTAATTACATCACATACCGCCCGGCGATCCTTTGCAACCAACGAATATCTTGCAGGCACACCGACTTACGCTATTATGGCAATTACTGGCCACAGAACAGAGAAGGCGTTTTTAACTTATATCAAGGTTACTAAAAAACAATATGCACGTCAACTTTCTGAAATTTGGAAAGAACGATTTAAAGATGAGTGATTATGGAAAATAATAACATAATTTATGTATCCAAGTATTCTGTCTGGAAAAGGATTCTTCAAGTTTTTTTTGGAGTCAAGAATGACGATTTGCCGCTAACACCATATTTCAAATATGAGCTTAGGGTTCGTCACCATCAAAACAACTTGTGCTTTGACAAAGAACCATCAAGACTTCTTTACGAAAACAGTATCTTCGGACTCCTCTCAAATTTCAATTCCATCACCGGTGCCATTAGCTGTCTTAAATATCACTTTGCTCTATATGATGCAAAACATGAATATTTAGACTTTTTCAGATACGAGCTCCCGGCACGAATTAAATCATCAAGTAGTAAGTCCTCCAAAATCATATTTGAGGGGTGCCTAGATTGGGTCACCGAACAGATAAGAGAGTATCATATGGAGCCCATTTATCTTGGTTCAAGAGCCGAGCTTCAAGGCACAGACCCCGAAAAAATAATGCGTTTGTTTACGTTTCTTTTTAATGACATCAGCGACCCAAACGGTTCAGAAGTTGCAATGAAAGGAACAAACTTGGGAGGAGCTATTGTCTTGTATCAATTCTCATGTTTTAAAGATGTAGCCCTTTCCACCTTACAGAAGGATTTTGCCACAATGAAAAGCAAAAACAACATTCCCCCCAAGCTACAACATGAATTAAGAACTTTTTTCTATGGTCAGGCAGACAAATGACAATTTAAACATGGATAACAAAATCGAAATCTATCAAAGTAGCGATGGACAGACCCGGATAGCGGTGGTGTTTGAAGAAAATAATGTTTGGCTTAGTCAGCAGCAACTGGCTGAGCTGTTTGGACAGACCAAACAAAATATCAGTCTGCACGTCGCTAACATATTCAAAGAGAAGGAGTTGGAAAAAGAGGCAACTGTCAAGGATTACTTGACAGTTCAAACAGAAGGCGGAAGAACAGTTAATAGAAGAATCAGTTTTTATAGTCTCGACGTAATAATTTCTGTTGGATATCGAGTAAAATCTTCTCAGGGAACAAAATTTAGGATCTGGGCAACTCAGCGATTGAAAGACTATTTAATCCAAGGTTATGCCATTAACGAGCAGCGACTTGCAGAGAAACAGCAGGAGGTCCAAACACTCAAAGACGGCATTCGTATATTAAGCAGAGCAATAGAAAGCAAAAACAATGATACAGATTTTGCATGGCTCGGCCAATTTGCTAAAGGATTGACGTTGCTTGACGATTACGACCATGAACAATTAGACCGAAAAGGAATCACTACCAAGCCTGCAGTGTATCCGGAGATATCAGATTACTACCGAGTCGTTGAAATCATGAAGGCAGATTTCGATTCCGATGTTTTTGGAAAGGAAAAAGATGAAAGTTTCCAGAGCGCACTGGTACAGATCGGCAAAGGTTTTGGTGACATTGACTTTTATCCGTCCATAGAAGAAAAGGCGGCTACTTTACTATATCTGATTATCAAAAATCATGGCTTTGTGGATGGCAATAAGCGTATTGCGGCCTCATGCTTTTTATTATTCCTTGAGAGCAACGGCCTATTAAAGTCCATATCTGGAGATTCTATCATCAGCAATGAAGCACTTGCTAGCCTAACTCTGTTTGCAGCGGCTAGTATGCCGGAAGAGATGGAGACAGTAAAGAGATTAGTAGTCAGTGTTTTGAATAGGAACCAGTAAATGGCAAGATGAAAGCAAAGCTGTTATACTTTTTGGCCACGAAGTGCTAGTGTATCCCGACTTAAAGACCCAAAGTCAAAGTATAAGCTTACTATACGCAGATGAAAATCAAAGTACTCCCTTACGATAGCAAGTAAATACTTGAAAATCAATGAAGTGTTATGACGGACAGGAGATTTTCGTCATACCTCTCAAAAGAGAACCCATCAGAATCTGAGTAAATTAGTCAAACGAATTACCCGTTAAGCCGCTTACTACCGACTGAAATGGGGTATGTTGATTAAAAGAAAGGTTAGGGATATATGATTTCAAATCGAAATATCTTCTTCCCCGCATTCCACCAGATGATCTTTTTAAGAAATTTACTTCTTCAAATTTCTCAACGATGTAAAAGCGGTGGTCAACATTTTGTAGATCAAAATATGGCGAAGCAACTATTAAATCATTAACCCTTTTAACATCGTCATTGGTTATAGTTCCACTTTCTTTTTCAAGTGCAAGTTTACCGGACGAATGGCTCCAAATGCCATATCCACGTATCTTACCTACATGAGATACGGCCTTGTTCTTATAAAGACCAATAAGTGAGCAACTTAGGAGATTTGATCTACCTGCTGGATGATAATAGATTCCAAATTCTACATTTTGATCTCTTGATGAGCTGCAAGGAAATACAACCATTCTGCTAAACGCATTCATAAACAAGCCCTCAGAACTGAGAAACCGAGAATAATCTTCAATTATCTCTTTTAGATCCGTTTCGTACTCAGAACACAATTTTTCAAGTTCATTAGCAAGTTGGGCATATGTAATTCCTATAAACACAACGCCATCTCTTGCAGCCATACTCTGAAACTTACTCTCGTCCATTTCCGAAAGATCTTCCTTGGTGAGACCCAGCAAAAAAACGGATCCATTTGGATGAGATTTATTCCTTAGACTGTCTAGATGCCTACCTATTTGCTCTTCATAAAGCCTGCCGTCCACTTTCGCCTCTATGTAAAGGTTGAATGGCATTTGGCTAATATATGCATCAGGAACACTATGTGACTCTCGCGTCTGTTGCTTAAAGCTTAGTCCAATCGGGATTTTCGAATTTTCATCTGACACTAATGAATGTAACAAAGCTTCAAACTTTGCTGGTGAATTACGGTACACATAGCGAAATACTAACAATGTGTTGTTTGTCACATAGTTCTCTGGTTGAGAGAATTTTTGAAAATAGGATATATCGGACATTAAATTAGGGTTTTGGTAAAGGTAGAAGAAAGTTCATCAACAATTAAGTTCAGGCCTTTTAAAGAAATGGATGAAAAGAATAGAAATTGTGGACAACTTTAAGGAAATTCTAAAAAGTGATACATAACCTATTTTTTATAATATTATGCCCAAATCTTCGGTAATATTTCAAATTCAGCCGATTGCCAAGCAGATCGCTAAGGATGGCCAAAAAATCGTAGACAACATTAAGTATGAGAGTGTTGATGTTTACAAATTTTTACAGCAAGCTTACCAGGACACTGATATTACAACAAATTACCTATTTCAATTTTTATTTAGGAAGTATTACAATTTAGAAGAAGCTCGGCTATCCGATGATTTTCATTCCGAATACTTCAAAATACTTCAAGATTTAAAAAATAATAGCCAAGATTGGAATTATGAAAGTGTCATTGAGCACCTTTACCAGATACCAAGAGCCAAAGGTGATAATGCTATACAATGCTCGTTTGTGTCAAAAATGTTTCATACTCTTGACCCGAACAATGTAGTGTACGATAGCAAAGTGGCCAAAATGTTCCGATTTAAAAGTTTAAGTACACTTTCCACTGATCAAAAAATAGGGAAATTCAAGCAGCAAATAGGAACTATTTCATCAAGCTATAATGAAATAATCACAAAGAGACTTCTTGATGATGTGATTATAATGTTCGACGCCAGATTCGAAAACCACGACTTGCATCCAAGAAAAGTGCTCGATTTTATATTCTGGTCAGCAGGTAGAACGATATACTCAAAACAGAAGGATGTCTTGGAATAGAGCACTTCGCATAAACGTGATCCCCTGATAACTTTTCGTTGAGAAACGTATCAATGTGAACATGGCAAATCAACTTTCCTTACTGCAAAATGGCAATCTTTTTGTTTCTTAAACCTAAATTTACAAAATCCGGATCACTTTGGCTTATGCCCCCTATTAGTCCTGTTAGGGCGTTAAATTTATAGTACAAAACATGTTTGAACAAACTTTTAAGAATATAGATGATATCCTGCACAAAGATGCAGGTTGTGGTAGTGAATTGGATTATGTAGAGCAAACCTCTTGGGTGTTGTTTTTAAAGTACCTGGATGATTTGGAAAGCGACAAGAAAACAGCGGCTGAGCTTACTGGCCAGCCATACAAAAATATTATCGCACCTGAGTTCCAATGGACGGTTTGGGCTGCTCCGAAAGCTGAAAACGGTAAGCTTGATCATCATAAAGCACTCACAGGAGATGATCTGAAAGATTTTGTTGACCTTCACTTGTTTCCTTATCTCAAAAAATTTAAGGTTGATGCGGAAAGTGCGGATACGATTGAGTACAAGATAGGTGAGATTTTTAGTGAGCTGAAAAATCGGATGCAAAGCGGGTACAATTTGCGTGAAGTAATTAACCGCATTGATGAGCTTCGTTTCAGGACGCATGCTGAGAAGCATGAAATGAGCCACCTGTATGAGGATAAAATCAAAAACATGGGCAATGCAGGGCGGAACGGCGGTGAATATTACACGCCTAGACCGCTCATTAAAACCATTGTAAAAGTAGTAGCCCCCGAAATTGGAGACAAAATTTATGATGGCGCAGTAGGAAGCGCGGGTTTTCTGGTGGAGGCTTACGATTATCTGAGACATAGTAAAAACCTGACTACCAAAGACGTTGAAACGTTACAAAAGCGTTCGTTTTACGGTAAGGAGAAAAAATCATTGGCCTATATTATTGGTACGATGAACATGATCCTGCACGGCGTGGAAGCTCCTAACATAGTGCATACAAACACGCTGGCGGAAAACATTGCGGACATACAGGAAAAGGATCGATATGATGTCGTTTTAGCCAATCCGCCATTTGGAGGAAAAGAACGTGTGGAAGTACAGCAGAATTTTCCGATTAAAACCGGAGAAACTGCCTCCCTCTTTTTACAGCATTTTATCAAAATATTGAAAGCCGGAGGAAAAGCGGGTATTGTGATCAAAAACACTTTTTTGAGCAATACAGACAATGCTTCTGTGAGTATAAGAAAGTTGCTGCTGGAAAGCTGCAACCTGCATACGGTACTGGATTTACCGGGAGGAACATTTACAGGAGCCGGTGTAAAAACGGTTGTGCTGTTCTTTGAAAAAGGTGCCCCAACCAGTAAGGTCTGGTTTTACCAGCTGAACCTGGACAGAAACCTGGGCAAGACCAACGCATTAAACGAAAAAGACCTGGCTGATTTTGTTGAGCTCCAAAAGACAAAAGCTGAAAGTGAGAATTCCTGGATCATAGACGTAACTTCTATGGACGGGACTTATGATTTGAGTGCTAAAAATCCTAACAAAAAGGAAGAGGCCGCATTACGCAGACCACAAGATATTCTAGAAGAAATGAGATTACTGGATGAAAAAAGTGCTGATATTTTAAACACAATTTTGGAATTAATATGAAGCAAGATTGGGAAACAAAAAGGCTTGATGATGTTTGTAATGTTGAATATGGAACAAGAGTAGTAAGCAAGAGAGATGGAGGAACTGTCTATCCAGTTTATGGCGGAGGCGGTGCAACATTTTTTAAGGATACATTTAATAGAGAAGACTGTTTTATTGTTGCAAGATTTGCAATGTCACAACAATGTACACGATTCGTACAAGGAAAATTTTTTCTTAATGATAGTGGTTTAAGTGTAAAACCAAAAAATCAAAAAGAAATTTTGCAAGAGTTTTTGAACTTACAGTTACTTTATCTAAACGATAATATTTATTCACTTGCAAGAGGAACTGCCCAGAAAAATCTTGACCTTTCTGCATTTAGAAATATTAAAATTTATTACCCAAAATCTCTATCTGAACAACTACGCATCGTTTCTATCTTAGATGAAGCCTTTGCCGCAATAACCCAGGCAAAAGCCAATGCTGAACAAAACCTTAAAAATACTAAGGAGCTTTTTGAGAGTTATTTGCAGGGGGTGTTTGAGGAAAAGGGTGAGGGTTGGGAGGAAAAGACGCTGAAAGAAATATCATTAGAATTTGCAAGAGGCAAGTCTAAGCATCGGCCAAGAGGTGATGCATCTTTACTCGATGGTGAATATCCTTTAATACAAACAGGAGATGTCAGCAATTCAGACCATTGGATAAATTCCTATTCTCAGACTTATAATGAAAAAGGACTGGCCCAAAGTAAGCTTTGGCCAAAAGGAACAGTCTGCATAGCTATTGTCGGATCTAATGTGGCTGAAACAGCAATACTAAATTTCGAGGCCTGTTTTCCAGACAGTGTTATAGGAATTGTGGTGAATCCTAAAAAGGCCAATAATGAATATGTTGATTATCTTTTGCAATTTTTCAAAGCCTATTTAAAAGAGAAAGGAAAAGGTACTGCCAGGGATAATATCAATTTGGCAACATTCGAATTTCAAAAATTTCCCTTCCCAAATGTTGAAACTCAAATCCAAATAGTTAGTAGATTTCATTTACTTTCAACCGAAACAAAAAGACTAGAATCAATTTATAAAAAGAAAATTGCAGATTTGGAGGATTTAAAAAAGAGTTTGCTTGAGAAAGCTTTTAAAGGAGAGCTAGTTCTAGAAACTGAGTCTGTTTAATTATTTACTACCCTGTTCATAATGCAAGAACATAAGAGTTTAGATAAAAAATCATCACGTTTTTTGAAAGGCAAACAAACCAATTGGGATGAGCTTGTTAAGGATTCTGTTGCTTTTGCAAATGCACAAGGTGGAGAGATTTTAATTGGAATCGAAGATGATTGTGATGCACCGCCACCTAATTATAAGGTCTTAGACAAACATATTGTCGAAATTATACAGAAAAACATAGTCCAGCGGACTATCAATGTAGGAGTAGCAGTTACTATAAAAACGGCTTCAAATGGTGGCGAATACATTGAAGTGCAGGTTTTCAGGAATGCACAAACCATTGCTTCCACTACTGACGGAAAGTATTACATAAGGATTTCTGATGAATGTAAACCTATTCCTCCGGACGAAATGGCGCGCTTGGCTGCTGAAAAGAATGCATTTGTTTGGGAAGAGCAAACGACCAAACGAATAGAAACTTTCCATGCAGATAGTAGTAAAAGGACAACGTTTTTAAAAGACATAAGGTCATCGGGCAGGGTAAGTAATTTTGTCAAAGAAATGTCTGATGATGAAATACTGGAATATTACTTTTTTCAAAAGGGTGATTATCTGACTAATCTGGGGATTTTATGGATTGGGCATAGGGCTTCCAGGGCTTCTTTGCTTTATCCTCCTGCCATTCAGATAATCAGATATGACGAGAACGATGAAAAAGTATGGAAACTTCTTTTAGATGATTACTTTCTAAATCCGAAAGAATTGTTAGAAAAGGTTTTACTAGATGTTCCCGATTGGCAGGAAAGTATAGAGATTTCAGAAGGTATGTTTAGAAAAAACATACCCTTTTTTCCACTAGAAGTTGTTCGTGAGTTGGTGGTAAATGCCTTGGTTCATCGCACTTATACTACCAGAGGCGATATTTTTATCAACATTTTCCAGGATAGATTAGAAATACATAGCCCTGGCCGACTTCCTTATGGTGTAACCCCAAGTAATATTCTTAGCCAGTCTATCAGAAGAAACGATCATCTATCGAAAGTATTTTACGATCTGGGGCTAATGGAAAAAGAAGGAAGTGGGTATGATATCGTTTATGCGAAGCTACTAGGATCAGGAAAGCCTATACCCATAGTGAAAGAAACGGATGAGAGAGTTACTGTAATTGTTAGAAAACAGTTTATCAGTAAAGAAATTGTCCGTTTGATGGATAAAGCAAGTTCAGAATTTGCTTTAAAGCAGAAGGAAGTAATATCTCTTGGGCTTATAGCGCAGCATCAGTCACTAAGTGCCATCGAAATTTCTCGTTTATTAAATCAGAAGGAAGAGCAGGGATTAAGGAATTGGATTGGAAAACTTGCAGATTATGATTTGATCAAGAAGAGCGGTAATGGAAAAGGTACCCAGTATGCCGTAAATCCTGAGTTTATCCGGAAAATAAATTTCACAGGAAAAACCACATTAAAAAATATTGAAGATCACAGGTTAGAGGAATTATTATATAAAGATATCAAAGCATACCCATCAAGTGCATTTGGT
This sequence comes from Dyadobacter sp. CY347, assembly GCF_021502655.1. Lineage (GTDB taxonomy): Bacteria > Bacteroidota > Bacteroidia > Cytophagales > Spirosomataceae > Dyadobacter. The sequence goes on along the minus strand of NZ_JAKFFT010000007.1, from coordinate 64,133 downwards.
GAGATCCATAAACGTATCGGAGAAGAAATCAACATGCACAAAGTGAGGAGATTATTAAAAGAAATGGTTAGTAGTAAGAAGATTTTTGTAGAAGGAACAAATAGATGGACAAGGTACTCTATTGAGCAAAATGCGCGAGAAAACGTATAAAAACTCAATAGAAACTCAATAGAAACTCAATAGACGTTATTTAAAACGCGTAAGATCCCCTCAAACTCAATAATATGAACGAAGCAGAAACCAGAGCTGAGCTTATTGATCCTAAACTAAAGGCTTGTGGCTGGGGTGTGGTAGAAGGCTCAAAAGTGCTTCGTGAAAGAAATGCACAGATCACAGCCGGAAAAATCCAGACTGGGGGTGGCAGGACCAAGCCAATGATAGCTGATTACATATTAGTGTACAAGGGCATTAAACTGGCAGTCATTGAGGCAAAAAGTGATGAGTTATCTGTTGGAGAAGGTGTAGCACAAGCCAAACTTTATGCAGAAAAGTTAAATCTGGAAACGACTTATTCCACCAATGGAAGAGAAATTTACAGCATGTGCCTAAAATCGGGCGTCGAGGGGTTGGTTGAGAACTATCTTACTCCAGATGAACTTTGGAATAAGACGTTTCCAATCGAAAACGTATGGAGAGACAAGTTTAATGACATTCCATTTGAAGATGTCGGTGGTACAAAAGGAGCAAGATATTATCAGGAAATTGCTGTTAATAATACGTTAGAAGCTGTCGCCAATAGTGAAGACAGGATTCTGCTAACCTTGGCCACAGGTACGGGAAAGACATTTATATCCTTTGAAATTGCTTGGAAGCTATTTCAAACACGCTGGAATCTAAAGAGAGACGGCAGCCGGAGGCCGAGAATTTTATTTTTAGCAGATCGTAACATTTTGGCAAATCAGGCATTTAATGCATTTTCGGCCTTTCCCGAAGATGCACTAGTTCGCATTAGCCCAAAGGAAATCAGTAAAAAAGGTAGTGTACCCACTAACGGCAGCATCTTCTTTACCATTTTCCAAACCTTCATGAGCGGTACGGACAAGGAAGGAAAGCCTGCACCCTACTTTGGTGCATATCCATCAGACTATTTTGATTTTATCATTATAGATGAGTGTCACCGCGGTGGAGCAAATGATGAAGGAAACTGGCGTGCAATTCTCGAATATTTTTCGCCAGCTGTTCAGTTGGGTCTAACAGCAACCCCAAAACGGAAAGATAACGTTGATACCTACAAATATTTCGGAGAACCTGTTTACATCTATTCCTTAAAAGAAGGAATTAATGATGGCTTTTTAACACCCTTTAAAGTAAAACGAGTACAGACTACCCTTGACGATTATCTATATACAAGTGACGACCAGGTCATTGAAGGTGAAATTGAGGAAGGGAAAATATACAAAGAGCCTGATTTCAATAAAATCATTGAGATAAAAGAAAGAGAAGAAAAGCGGGTTCGTGTTTACATGGACGAAGCCAATCAGAAAGAGAAAGCAATTATATTTTGTGCTACGCAGGAACACGCTGCGGCAGTTCGGGACTTGGTTAATCAGTATAAGAAAAGTAAAGATCCACACTATTGCGTCCGGGTTACTGCAAACGACGGTGAAACTGGAGAGCAGTTTTTAAGAGAATTTCAGGATAATGAAAAGACTATCCCGACAATTCTTACTACTTCTCAGAAACTTTCAACCGGAGTAGACGCAAGAAATATTCGTAATATCGTTCTGATGCGTCCGGTCAATTCTATGATTGAGTTTAAACAAATTGTTGGACGTGGAACACGCTTATTTGACGGGAAAGAGTTTTTCACTATTTACGATTTTGTAAACGCTTATCAACACTTCGCAGATCCGGAATGGGACGGCGAGCCATTGGAACCTGAACCGCCAAGAGAAAAGCCCATAACACCGCCTGTTGATCCTGACGAGAAAAAAGAGGATGATGAAGAGAAGTCCAGAGAGAAACGTCAAAAGGTAAAAGTTAAATTGAAAGACGGAAAAGAAAGAGAAATTCAACACATGATCGCGACTTCGTTCTGGAATGCGGACGGACGCCCTATTTCATCAGAAGAATTTTTAAATAATTTATTTGGAGCTTTACCAGATTTCTTTCAAAACGAAGCTGAGTTACGAACAATATGGAGTAATCCCCTGACAAGAAAAACACTACTTGAAAAATTAGAAGAAGCCGGATTCGGTAAAGAGGAACTTTCAACTCTACAAAAATTAATAGACGCCGAGAAAAGCGATTTGTTCGATGTTTTAGAATATGTCTTCAATAGCGAGATCAAACCTATGACCAGGGAAGCAAGAGTAGCAGCAACACACGCAACAATTTTCGCATTGCTGAATGACAAGCAAAGGGAGTTCATTGAATTTGTATTGAGCAAATACGTAGAAAGCGGATTTGAAGAGCTAGCCCAAGAAAAGTTACCCATCTTATTGACCAACAAATATCAATCTTTGGAAGATGCCAAGGCTATGTTAGGGGATGTCGCCAATATTAGTTCTTTGTTTGTTGAGTTTCAGAGGCATTTGTACGGGAAGAAGGTGGCGTAGTCTACATGGAGTGAAAAAATTTTATGGCAGCTATTGCTTTGAGGGTTCATCGAACACGATTAGCAACTCATTTTTAGGAAGAGTCTATATATATCCTAAGCAGCGTCCTCGTCAACTATTGTCTCAGGGGCGTACTCTTCGCATAAAGAGCCAAACTTGTCCGCCGTTACTTGATCCCACATTATCAAACGTTCGATATCGAGCAGGCCAAGAATTTTCTTATAGATATTTTGGGTAGTGTCTGTAAGCGCTATTATTAAGGTACAAGAAGTTCTTGTTACGATGGTATAAGTAAACTCAAACACCTCCTTTTCAAATTCTAAAGGTATCCTTGTAGACCAAAGTACGCATTCCTTTTCGAGTCCCTTTAAGCTGAGAATTGTATCCGTTTCACAGGAAATTCCTTGCTTGACAATTTCATTTTGCAGTTCAATATCTTTCTCAAGAATAGTTATTCTTTCAAGATCATATATCTTGTAATGATTAAAAACTTGCTTCACCTTCTCTGCGACCTCAATGTGGCCTTGGCCATAGATGACAATTGGTCTGGACCCAGGTGGAGAGCTTTTATATGGTGTAATGTCTGTTACTCCTTCATCATTCCCAAAGCGTGCAACAATTGCAGCTGAAAGCCTTTTGATACACTCACTAATCCTAACTGGCAAGCGATACGAGCCATCTAACCGATAAAATCTTCGCCTATCCATCCGGTTATCTCTCGGAATTCGTGCCGCCGTTCCTAAATGAATTGACTGAGCTAAATCACCAGCGATTGTCAAGTTATTCGGGTTTTTAATCATGGAGTAAAATATTTCAAAATCAGCTTCCGTACAATCTTGAAATTCATCAACCATAATATAATCGTAATTGAGCTTCAGTTCACCCATTTTCAACTTTGAAAACAAATATTGCCGCCGCAAAGTGAAACTCTGAATACCTTCTTTATGCATTCGCTGAGCATACTCAGTCAAACATTTCCAAGCTAACTGCCTTCGATAACTATTTTTTGGTAATGATGGATTATTACCTCTACCTTTTCTTGTTATATTCAAGTAGGTTTCCTCGCCCTGTGCGATGCCTACTTGTAAACCGTAGATAACACGGTGATATTCCTCAAACAAAAAGTCTGAATTTAGAATATTATCAAATCTATCGCTGAAAATCTTCTCTTCCCGCTTTACCCTGAGTATAATTTCTTTCAATAGCGTGTAATGCTGTTCGAGGTTAACTAGTCCTTTATATTTAACACCTCCAAGCATTTTAGGCAACATATCAAAATGTAATAATCGAACATTTGTTTGCTTAGAATTTTTAAAAGTTATGTGGCTAGATTTATCACTGTATCCGTAAAAGTTTATATCATGCGATAATGTATATCTGTTGCTGTCAAGTAAATCCCTGAGCCACTCAGCTAATTTCGCAATTAGCCCCTTATTAAATGTCGTTACCAATATTTTTAAGTCAGTTGAATATCCAGATTCTTCAACTATATTTTTTATCTTCTCCGTTATTACAATGCTTTTGCCACACCCAGCTGGGCCAACAATAATTGACGGTCTGTCGGAATTTCTTGCTGCTCTCCTTTGGTCGTCATTTAAGACGACATCTCTTCGAACAGTAATAGGCGAATTAAAGATGTCTAATGATGGAATGTTTCTCTTTTTATAAGAAAATACTATCTCTGACTGCGGTTTTTGAAGAACAACACCATAATGGCTGCTATCTGTCCAAAATGACTGTCTGCTTAATTCCGAAATCCCGAATTTATTCCCAAGAGCAACTCTTACTTCATTTATTTTTTTTAGCTCTCCGCGAAACAACAGGCTTGTATCAGACACTGTTTGCGCATCAAATCCTAACTGACTAAACTCCTTGACAACAGAATCGACAAATGGTATTTTTTCTGCTTGGTTAGAGGTCAAGAGTAATACAGTATTAGGTTTGTATTTGGTTACCAGCTCTCTGAAATCATTCGCTATTTCTAATTTGTTATCTGACGCGTCAAAAAGATAGCTTGCCGCTAAAATAGGGTTCGATGTTTCTAAATTTTTGTCATTAGTCCAGGAATTGACCCGATATTCAGTAATAAAATTTTCCTTTGTTTCGGGGTAAATTTTAACAAATTCGTTCCATAGGTAATCCTTGCTATAACTGAGCATAAATGGACTAGTATCTATATTTATTACTGTGATCTTCGGTGGACTTTCACCAAGCCTTCTTAACCCTGCGCAGATCAAACCCAATCCCCATTGTATCGCCCCTGCTCCTGCCCCTAAGTCAAATACTTCTAAATGCTGCCCTTGCTGATCTAATATCTTTTGCAAAAAGAATGAGAGAAATGTGTTAATTCTGCGAGGGTGATACCAAAGAGAGTAAGCGAATGCTGTATTAGGTCTGTCATAACATAAATCTTTCCCTTTAACTAAATTAAAGCTTTCGATATGACATTGCTTCAAATCATAGCGGAAATTAGCCTCTGACTTGTGCTCGTGGTAGTACCTAATTGAAGCATCGGCAACTGCCTTATCAATATTACCCTGTTCAGACTTCAACCATAATTTAAGCTTCTCTTTCATCCTAAGTTAAATTGGTGCAAATCCTTGCTTGCCTTCACCTAGCCAAGGAAGCTCTTTCTTGAATATTTCTACTACCTCTAAATAATTATTATTGTTCCAGTTCATTTTCTTCATTTGCTGCAATGCTGCTTCTCTGGTACTTGCCACAAATTTGCCTTTGTCAGGATGGAAAGGTTGAACAATAAACTTTTCAACTCCAGTATTTAATAGTTCTTGTGTAAAACTCTTTGCATCTTGAATTGGCAAAAGAGGTGTCATTGTAATACAAGTTTGAATTCCTGCTTCTGTCACTTCCTTTATAGCCTTTAAGCGTGATGAATTCGAAGGGCAATATGGCTCGAATGCCTTTCTTACATCTTCACTATCGGTTGTTACTGTCATATTTACCTGTACTGCGTCAAACTGCTGCAATAAATCAATATCTCTGGTAACTAACTGACTTCTAGTTTGAATTACTATTCTTGGCCTATGATAATTTAACAGCTCTTTTAAAATGCCTCTAGTTAGTTCCAGATGCTTTTCAATCGGCTGATATGGATCTGTCACACTGCTGATATAGATTGTTTTATTGATTAGGGGCTTTCTCCTCCATTTCATTAAAAGTTGCAAAGCATTTTCTTTCACTTTTAGCCAAGCGCCCCAACTTTCTCTTTCTTCAGGCGACCGAGAAAAAAAAGCTGCGTAACAATAATTACAACCAAATGAACAGCCCGAATAGGGATTAAGTGTGAAGTCATACGCTTCCATGAAGCCTTTTGCCTCCGTAAGAATACTTGCTGACGAAATGTACTGAATATTGGTCTGTCCAATTTTATTTTTTTGGTTATCGTCTTTCTCGTGATCTAAGTTGTTAAACAGGTCAAGTGTCATTTTTATGATATGGTCATATTGTGTTATAGATGAAGTGTCATTTCAATGTTCCTGCTATATATTCAAGTCATGCCTCAAATATATCTGGCATACTAAGTTATATCTTCCGTTTCTTTTTTCCGCAAATTGTCTTGTGGACTAGAGAGGCGCGTCAAGGTTTAAGTTATTAACTGTTCACCGATTCAGGCGGTCCTCCGAAGTGGTCGATCAGTTTTACAATAGTATTCTTTCGGTTACAAACAGACTCAACGATTATTGCACAAGCCCAACTGATGACATGCCGTTCGACAGTCTGCCAGAAATCGGAATTTAAGTATAATTTTTGATTAGTGACTATTAGTAAGCCCCACAGATGCAATCACTTGACCAGCCAAAATGAAGTGTGAACGGTCAGTTAAAAACTGTATTATCGTTTCAAATGAATCTCAGGTTTCTTTAACTTTTGTAATTCCGTCTGATCGAATAGATGCTGTAATCGCTTTGCAGTAAAGCCGACATCCTGCCCCTTAATCGGTACCCATCTATAACTATAGCTAGAATACTTCAACCTCCCCTCTTCCACGGTAAACTTACATTCAATCCCCTTCTCTTTCAATTGCCGTTCTAAATCCTCTGGCGAACTACATTTCTTCTTAAAAGCCTCCCTAATGGCCAAGTTCACAAACTTCTGAACCTCTTTCTGGTTCTCGGCAACGCGCCGCAATTTCCCCTCTTCAAGCTTCTCCACCTTGGCAAAACCAAGCTCCTGCGTAATCTCCTTACAGATCCGAACATTCCGGGCATAATTATGCGAAGTCTCCAATGCTTTACTCCCATCTGTTGGCACTCGGTTGATGTAAATGTGTATGTGTTTGTGAGGCTTGTCATTATGCTGGTAAACAGCAATCTGGTGATCCTTGGGATCAGCACCCATTTTAGTGCAATAACGGTTGGCCGCCTCGATCATCTGTTCTTCGGTTGGTTTTTCATTTGGCTTCCAGCTGAGCGAAGAATGCCACACTGGCCTTTTACACCTGCTGCCTGCTGCCTCTTGTTGCATTTCCATAGCAATCCCTAGCGGATCAATGGAAACTATATTGTGCAAAAGCAGCAGCTCTGATTTTCCTTCGATTTCCTTCCCGTCCAAGCTGTGCCCGGCTCCGTAGTTGATGGCGCCTAAAAAGTTGGATCCAATTGTTGTCTTTGCTATCATTTTTTCAAAATGCGTTTTAGTTCTTCCAAGACTTCTATGATTGGCTTTTGGTAGAAATAGCCTTTGTTGGCGAACGCGGCCAGTTGATTAAGGTTGGTTCCTATGCCTTGTAGATTCCGTTTTTCGTCTTTATCAAACCTGGCTTGAACCGGGTGTCCGGTTCCAAGTTTGCGCAGATACTCAGACACTGATAGTCCGGCTAGGGTGGCCTTTGATTTGATTTTATTATAGTCCTGCTGCGTGACGCGCAGCGGGATAGTTCTGTCCTTGGTTTCCCTTTTAGCCTGGAATGGCTGACGGGTATCTTCATGAAGATTTTCTTCCATGGCGCTAATGGTTGGCTGTTAATATTAAATGTTGATGGGGTTCGGGGCGTAGCCCTGACAAGACAAGGGAGGAACGACCGGTGTGTTTGTAACTGCAATTCGGAGCGCAGCGGAAGAATTGTAGTTACAAACACATGGCTTGCTTAACAAAGCCAAAAAATGGCGTTATAAAAAAGTCGAAAATGGTCGAATCCAGTCGAATTTAGCCGAAATTCATGCCTTCTCTATTGAGTATCAGGCTCTAAGGGTACCACAACAACTCTCTCCGTTTTAAGATATTGATACTCCTTTCCAACTGCCATTGACTTCAAGTTCGCTGCCGGACGAAGAACCAGATACTTTTTAGATTTGAATTCTCGTACATCTGCAACCTTAATCATTTGCCTAAATGAATCGAAGTTCGGATACCGCTCAACAAATTCTGATATCGCCTTGTACTTTTCGGACTGGCCGACGAAATAGGCCGTGATAATAATTCCTACCAGAGCCACAAGCGACGGAATAAGAAACTTCCCTATGCTGAATATGAATGCCTGCATATTACTACTGAAATGTACAGGATGGATCTGGCCTTTGACAAGTTTGGTCGCATTACCAATTTCATGTCGGGAGCTCTCAACGGTTTCAGCAAAACTGTTGAACCTATCGTTCAACTCGGTCAAAATAATTGCCGTCCACTCGTCCATTTCATAGCCATACTTGGCTTGAAATCTCCCCATGATCCTAGTAACTTCTTCCTTAGTTATCTGTGAGCTCATCTTTGAAGTTATCGTTAAGTTCTTTTTTTAATCTGATTCTTGCTCCTGTCTGGTAGTCACTGGTTCCGTAACCTTTTCTCACGCCGTCCAGGATTTGGTTGCCTAAATTTGAGCTTGGATCAAAGTCTCCAAAGGTTCTAAATCGCAGTCCTAATAATCCGCAGTTGCGTTTTAACTCTTCAGAGAGATTACTGAAATTCTTAAATGTTGTGATGCTCTGCCAGACAGTTACTTCAAATTCGCCTCGCAGGGCAATTACAAGTTTTTGAAGATAATCTACACTTGGAATGTAGGCTCCACCACCTCCAACAACCACATGAAAATTGGCCATCAGGTCCAGCTCATCCATGAATTGTCTAAATGGCAAGTCTATCTCGAGAAGAGCTGGAAACTGTTCGGATTCCGGAGCGCCCAAATCAAAATAAACCTTCTCAAATGGAGTGTCCACAAGGCTTTCTATGTAGGAAACCAGATTATCCCTCACCAAGACTTCTTTCTCATTGAGTAGCGAAACTGTTTCAGTGCGCGATTCTCCCAAAAATTTAAGTTGTCGGCTGGATGTGCCCGTCGAGCTATCCAAATCCACAAAAAGGGATTTATTGCAATTTTGCTTAGCAATACCTAGCAAGTAGGTAAGCAAGCTTTTTCCTACACCGCCCTTGGCTTGAAGGATGAAATTAAGCTCTTTCATTTTTAGAAAATTTACTTGTTGTTTTAGAATTTAAACTTGTCTTGATTTTGTCCGGATTGGTCCATGTTGCTTCCTGCCCGTCAACGGGTGGGATAGATGTTGGCAAATTCGGATCGGCCGTAGGCAGCATGGCTAATGGTCGACTAACCTCTCTCACTACATCTGACTTGCTAACCTTGTCTTGAAAGTAATGACGGCAGTATTTAATATCAGTGGCATGAATTACATCCCTCTGACCTAATTCCTGATTAATCAAATCTGCAATCATCGATAGAGATGCTCTCATAGCGATCGTATCCCTAAACAAATCGTAAAGCATCCTTTTACGCTTTGGATCTTTTCTTTCATACAGCCTTAGCAGCACTTTTCTGTTCATCACATTTGCTGTTTTGGGTTAAAAATTCATTCAGATCCTTATAGCCTGTATAGAACAAGCTCATATCGACTACACGAGGATATAATTGGTTGATCTGCGCTGCTGCATTCATTCCGGACTGATCATTATCAAGAAAAAGGAATTTGGCTGGGAACGCAGATAAATATTTGGATGCCCTTCCCACCAGCGAAATTGAATTAAGGATCAGAACACTGGCATCGGCTACATGAAAAACCGGCAGCATGCGATAGGACAAGAAATCCATGAAACCCTCAAAAACAATCAGATTTGCACGACCATTTTCTACAAATGAAAGGTCTTTTGGTGCAATGCAAGATTTGAATCCTTTGCTTCTCAGCTCGTATCCTCCTGACTGGTTTTTAAAGCCAACCCCTTTGAAGAAACGGCCTTGATTTGAGTAGATAAGCTCTGTGCAATGTTGGTTGGCCGCTTCTAATGAGATACCCCGGGCATTGAGATAATCGATCAACCGAGGATCTTGGATGTAACCTTCCTTCACTATACGTAGCTTGTTGTTGCTTGGCTGCTTGGAGACTTGAACTGGTGGTTGCGGTTGAAAAGAAGAAAATTTACCGGTTATTAACCTAATCACCTCTTTCACATCCTTGTTTTTAAGAATCAGGCAGGCTAAGTCGATCAAAGTGCCTCCTACCCCAATTGCATGGTCGTACCAAAGGTTTTTGTTGATGTTGACCTTGAAAGACGCATTCTTTTCTGGATCTCTTATCATGCTGATATACCAATAGTTATCACCCCTTTTGGATGTTGGCTGGAATCCATTTTGATCCAATAAACTTATTATGCTGTATTGCTGATTTAACTGTTTTGCATTCATATCTTTTTCTTTTTTCACCAGCACATGTTCCGTTCCGTTCCATTTTCCACGCGTTCCACTTGTTCCATTTTGTTGAAAATATTTTCTATCAATCTGATTGACAGGCAGTTCCATTTTTAATGAATTTTTAGGGCGAAAAATGTGGAACAAATGGAATTTTGGAACTTTGGGAACGCCTGGAACAAATGGAACGAGATGGAACATCTGAGGCTAAATGGAATTAATGGAACGGATGGAACGAAACGGAACTTTGGAACAAATGGAATTTTTGGAACATATGGAACGAGATGGAACATCTCAGGCCAAATGGAAATAATCGAACGCGTGGAACGAATGGAACTTTGGAACAAGTGAAATTTTCGGTACAAGCGGAACAAAGCCGAACTAGTCTAGTTCACTTCCGATGTGTCGCCACTTCATCGAACATTTTTTCACAATCCCCTCTCATAAACAAGGAGGGGTTGTGAGAAAAATGTGGACTTCTTACAGGACAATTATTCGTTTAGCCAGCGATGAATAGTCCCTTTGCCTCTATTCAATATTTTCGCAATCTGCTCGATGGTCTTTCCCTGATCTCTAAGCTCCCGTGCTAAGTCCTTCTGTTCCTCCTTTACGGGCATTACCTCCGTGCCTATGTGCTGCGCTTCGTCGATGTTGTCCTGGACAAACTCAAACCACAGCGATTCCGGATTCAGGCGGATCAGTTTAGCACCGTCCGTCTCTTCGCAATGCCTAGACTTGGAGCGCTTAAAGATCCGGTATTGAATATCCTGTTTGCTCTTCCGTAGAAACATGTCACTATCCGTCAAGTCAGATTTCACGCCAGAACCACTTTGAAGATCGCTGTCGGTCAGCAAATTCCTGGTATGCTTTCGTGTATGATCTGTTATAATAATCGTTGTGTCCAATAAATCACGTAGCGTTAAAATCAAGTGCATGGCCTTTGCAACCTCTTTTCCGTTATTGGTATCGGAATTTAGAAAAGCTACCCTGAAATTATCGAGGACAATCAAAACCGGCTTATGGATCTTCGACATCTCGATGATTGCCTGGGCTTCTTCCTCCAAGCCCTTTTTAGTTGTGTAAACGTAACTTTGAAAGTTTGAAAATTTAATTTCCTGCGGTGGTGCATCAAATAGCCTGGCCAGCCTCCGGCTGATTGTATCTTCACTAAGTTCACAATTGATGAACAATGTGTTTCCGTGATACTCAATTGGTTCATTCCAGAGTGAAGACCATTCTGATGAAATGGCAATGCAAGCTTGAAGACCTAAGAGCGTTTTTCCAGTCCCACGCTCAGCTGCAAAGATTACTGAGGAGTTTTCCAGTACATAGTTTCCCAACAAACGCCTTAGGGGAGCAAGGGTTCTTCCTCTGACCGCGAGATTTTCCATTTTGTTTAATGAAGATTTATGTAAAATCTTTCCCTCCAAATGGTTGTGAAAACCATTCAAGGCTGCTAATTTTGTCATACAAGTTTTGTTAAGATTTTGGAAGGGGTAATGCGGATCAGGCATTATCCCTTTTTCTTTGATTTCTGATTTGTGTACATGTAATTCAACACCTCAGATTTTACAAAATAAAGTCTTCGATGAAGCCTGCGATATGGTAGCCCATCCTTCTGCCACTGATTAAGAGTCACCAGTGAGATGTTCAACTCCTTGGCCATTTGCGCTCGGGACAATAGTCTTTCATCACTACTGGACATCTGATCAATCTTAGGACTAAATGCATTCTTAAATTCCTCTTGAATCACCTGTCTGGTGAAGTTTTTTAGCTCGTCAAACTCAATTACTACTAGCTTGGTCATGGCACATTTGTTTTTAATTGATAATGGCAAATGTTGGGGCGAAGACCCTGAAAAAGCAAGTATGAAAAAGTATGAACTTTGCTTAGCTTGTGTTAAATGCATTTAGACGCTGTATAGGCGTATTTTGCTTAGCCTCGGAGCAAAGCGAGAAAAAGCAAAATTTCTGATTTGAGATAAGAAAGGATAAAGTTTGTTGGATAAGGCTGCCAGAAAATGGCGTATGAAGCTCCAATTTTATTCTCCTGTTGTGACAATTTTTTATGTTGCCCGGATTAGATACAAGAGGAAGCTTTGAATCTGTCAATCTGGAATTTTGCAGAAACTGTAAACCAGAATGTAAACCAAACAAAAAACCGCTCGACAATCTATTGATTATCAAGCGGCTAGCTTTGTATTCTGTGGTGATGGACGGAATCGAACCGCCGACACAAGGATTTTCAGTCCTTTGCTCTACCGACTGAGCTACATCACCAGGCTCAATTGGTTCCCTTTGGGACTGCAAAACTAGAAGTTTGGTTTTGCTTTACAAATTATTTGTGAAAATTTTTAGCAATTTGTTTGTTCTGACAACCTACCTGGCTGATTATCTTCATTTTATGAATATGCTCCTATATTTTATCTCGAAAACATTTGCACCAACTTACATTTTTACCATATTTGTTAAGGTATGCTTGCATACTAATGCGCGTCTAAACGATTTGTAACAATGGCGATATTTCAGCAAATTTTATTCATAGCTGTCTTGGGAACAGTAGCCTGGCTGGGTTATCGGCGGGTCAGCCTGATCCGGTCGACGATCCTGCTTGGCAAGTCGGAGGACCGCTCGGATAATCCTGGCGAACGGTTTTCGATGATGTTGCGCATTGCTTTTGGCCAGAAAAAAATGTTTGACAGGCCGCTAATTGGTGTGCTGCATTTTGCGGTTTACATTGGATTTATTCTCATTAATGTTGAAGTGCTGGAAATTGTGCTGGATGGCATTTTAGGCACGCATCGCCTTTTTGCCCCGTTTTTGGGGAGTTTTTATGCCACATTGATCGGCTTTTTTGAATTGCTTGCGGTTGGGGTTTTGGTAGCGTGCATTATTTTTCTGCTGCGGCGGACGGTTACGAAAGTCGAAAGATTACAGCCGGTTCGGCATCGTGAAATGAATGGCTGGCCTGCATTGGATGGGAAGCTGATATTGGTTTTTGAAATCGTGCTGATGATTGCGATCCTGACAATGAATGCGGCGGACCTGGTTTTACAGGATCTGGGAAGTCCGCACTACAGGCAAACGGGCGACTTCTTTTTTAGTCAATTTCTAAAACCATTATTTACAGGATTGAATGAAGAAACGCTCGTTATTTTCGAGCGGGTGGCGTGGTGGTTTCACATTATCGGGATCTTTGTTTTTGCCATCTATCTGACATATTCCAAGCATTTACACATTGTTCTGGCTTTTCCGAACACCTATTTTTCCCGGCTGATGCCCAAAGGAAAAATGAATAATATGCCGGAAATCACAGCGGAAGTGAAATCAATGCTGGGAATTGAAACGGCCCAGACGGGCGAAGCAACGGTCATTCCGGACCGGTTTGGTGCCAAAGATGTGCAGGATTTGTCCTGGAAAAATCTCATGGACGCCTACTCATGCACGGAATGCGGGCGATGCACGGCGGCTTGTCCTGCTAACATGACTGGCAAAAAACTGTCTCCGAGGAAGATTATGATGGACACGCGCGACAGGCTGGAAGACGTGGGCAGGAATATGTTGGCCAACGGCGGCAAGTTTGTTGAGGACGGGAAAAGTCTGATCGGGGATTATATTTTGGAAGAAGAAATAAATGCTTGTACGACTTGCAATGCGTGTGTGCAGGAATGCCCGGTGCTAATTAACCCGCTGGACATTATTTTGCAACTGCGCAGGCATAAGATCATGGACGAATCGCAGGCGCCGGCGAGCTGGAATATGATGTTCCAAAACCTGGACACCAACCAGGCGCCGTGGAAATTCTCGCCGGGCGACCGTTTTAACTGGGCTGCTGGCCTTGAACCGAAAGAATAAATGAGCGAACTGACATATAAAGTGCCAACAATGGCCGAAATGGCGGCTAATAATGAAGCTCCCGAGGTTTTGTTCTGGGTGGGCTGCGCAGGCTCGTTCGACGATCGCTACAAAAAGGTGACGGTGGCTTTTGTGAAAATATTGAATAAGGCTGGCGTAAAATTTGCTGTATTGGGCACGGAGGAAAGCTGTACAGGCGATCCGGCGCGGCGCGCGGGCAACGAATTTACATTCCAGATGCTTGCGATGTCCAACATTCAGGTGCTGGATATGTATGGGATTAAAAAGATCGTAACGGCTTGTCCGCATTGTTTTAACACATTAAAAAACGAATATCCGCAGCTGGGCGGCCATTATGAGGTGATCCATCATTCCACTTTTTTGCAGCAGCTGATAGATGAGGGCCGCGTAAGGATTGAGGGTGGAGAAACGTTTAAAGGCAAGAAGATTACATTTCACGATTCTTGCTATCTCGGACGTGCAAACAACATCTATGAAGCGCCAAGGCATGTTTTGGAAGCATTGGATGCTGATTTGGTAGAAATGAAAAGATGCCGGACGAAAGGACTGTGCTGCGGCGCGGGAGGCGGGCAAATGTTCAAAGAGCCGGAGCCCGGCAAAAAGGACATTAATATTGAAAGAATTGAAGAAGCCCTGGCGACAGGGGCGGACACGATCGCAGTTGCATGCCCGTTTTGCATGGTGATGATGACGGATGGCGTTAAAAATAAAGAGAAGGAAAGTGCCGTTAAAGTTTATGACCTCGCGGAACTGATCGCGCAGGCCGAGGGGTTATAATGTTGCCCAGCTTTGTTATAGGATGGTTTTATTTAAATAATTTGAGTTATGTACATTCCGTTTAGCGATATCGATTTTCAAGCAAGAGTATGGATTTACCAGGCTGACCGTCTGCTTACTGACACAGAAGTTGGCATTTTGACCGAAACTTTGAAAGCGTCACTGGATGGCTGGGAAGCACACGGAAAACCGCTTACTGCGTCCGGAAAAGTGTTTGAACATCGGTTTGTAGTCATTGCAGTGGATGAAAAGGATGAGTTGCCAAGCGGATGCTCGATTGATAAATCTGTACATTGGATACAGTCAGTTGGCCATTCGATGGGAATTGATTTCTTTGATCGTTCAATCGCTTACCTGGGTGCTGATAATCAGATCCATACAGTCCCTGTGCCTAGCATTAAGCAGGCTGTTACAGACGAAATCCTCACGCCTTCGACTATTATTTTTGATAATCAGGTAACGACAAAAGCACAATGGATGAACCATTGGAAAACCGCCGCATCAAACTCCTGGCTCAATCGCTACTTTTCGGCGACATCCAGCGTTTAGGTTTAAATGGTTAGTTTTGTCAATTAAACGATAACGGTTCGGAATGAAGTTTTTTTGGTTTGTCTCAATTCTTGCGTTCAGCCTGGCCCTGTCGGGCTGCGACGAAAATGTTGTTTATAAAGCACACGAAGACATTGATGACGGCCTTTGGTATATCAAAAACAAACCGACATTTAAAGTTGAGATAACGGATACAACGGCGACCTATAACATGTATTATCTGCTCCGTAACACGCTGCAATATCCGTACTATAACATGTATCTGACCAGGAATTTCGCCGCCCCGGATCAGAAAGTGATTTCCAACACGTTGGAAGAAGTTTATCTCTCCAACGAAACTACCGGAAAACCCTATGGAAACGGGTTAGGAGACCTTTTTGACCATAAAATCCCTTTCCTTAAAGATTACAGATTTCAAAAATCCGGCATTTATACATTCACACTAACGCAGTCCATGCGGCAAAACCCACTCCCGTTTGTGATGAGCGTGGGCATTAGTGTAGAAAAAGTTGTGGCAAAATAAATCTTATATTCCAGGATTAGCGGCCGGAGGAATTGTGCCGTCGGGGCGGTTCCGGGGTTTGTTCCGATATCTGCGGTAAGGTTTTTTCTTAAATTCCTTTTCAATCGTTTGCTCGATAACGGCCTCTTTCTGATCTTCCTTCACTTCATGCACAGGCTCACCGAGCAAAAATCCGTAAGGCTCCATGCTTGGGATCGTGTCGAAAATCACTTTCAGAATGGCAGTTACCGGCAAGGCTAAAATCAAACCGGACAATCCCCATAATTGACCACCTAAAAACAGCGCAACGATAGCGGCCAGCGGATTAACGCTCACTTTGGAACCTACAATATTGGGGGTGATAAAATTGCCCTCCAAAAACTGCACAAAGCTCATAATCCCGATCACACCAACGGCATACCAGGGCGAATCCATCGTTACAACGGCCAAAAGCGCCGGAAGAACCGAGCCAATAAGGATTCCAATGTATGGAATGAGAATTAGAAACCCAGCCAGAAAACCAAAGAAAATCGCGTGCGGAATGCCTAAAAGCAGCAATCCGATGCTGTTTAAAACCCCCACAATCAGAATTACCAGGAACAATCCTGACAGGTAACTCTGAATCACTTCATAGATTTTTTTCAAAAGCGCATTCAGCGATTCATTAGGCACATTAGTGATCGCTTTGTGAACAAAACGCCTGAAAAAATCCCTGTAAAGCAGAAAAAAGAAAATGTAAAGCGGGATTAAAATAAATGTTGAAATGGCGCCGGTGGTGGTAACAAGCGTATTTAACAAAACAGCCCTACCCTCACTCAAAGCATTGATCAGGTATTTTTTGCCTTCGCTGACCTGCTGGCTGCGGCTAATGTTGAGATAGCGCTCACCCATGGTAAGTGTTTGATCCAAAATCGTTTCTGCTTTCTCAGTGATCCTGGGAAGCTCTTCTGCGAAACTGCCTATTTGTAAAGACACCACATACACAAGCACGATGATCACCAAAAAAAGGGCAAGAATGCTGAGCAGAATGGACCCGATCCGCGGCACACGATGCCTTTCCAGCCAGGCACAAACAGGATGTAGAAGAATGGCCAGCAAAATCGAAAACGCGATGGGAATAATCGTTTCCCGAAGAATGAAGAGGATATAAACAAACGCAATAAGTGCAACCAGTATGCTTGCCAGTTTCAGGTAAAGGGGGGTTTCTTTATCTTTGTTTGGAAGAGGACGTAAAGAGGAATTCATGAATAAATTAATGTATCTGTGGTTTGCTGTCAAAACTGTGTTCTGTACTTGCCAGCCCGATCATAAGATCAACGATTTCAAGAAAGTACGTTCTCAATACAAAATTAGCAAAATAGGCAAGCTTCCCGCAGTTGCTTCGGAAAGTTCAGGTTTGGCAAATGGCTCTGCGCCTGGTCTTTTTATTACGCATAATGACAGCGGTGGCAGCGCAGCGCTTTACGAATTTGACCTTTCCGGCAAACTCATATCTACAAAAAATGTCCCTGACGCAAAAAACGTAGACTGGGAAGATCTGACGAAAGATGGCGAAGGCAATTTCTATATTGGTGATTTCGGAAATAACGGGACACCACGGGAGAAGTTTGACGTTTATAGATTTAATGAAAAACAGCAGGCTACCGAAAAGATATCATTCCATTATGCGGCTCAGAAATCTGCGGCAAGGATAAACGATAAGCCGGCATTCGATTGTGAATCTGTGTTTTATCATCAAAAAAACCTTTATCTCTTTTCTAAAAATTGGGATAAAAACAAATATGTTAAACTCTACCGCGTTCCCGCAACGCCGGGAAGTTATACCCTGACTGCCATGGACAGCATTCGCATTAATTCGCAAGTCACTGCGGCCGATATCAGTCCAGACGGTAAGACTTTCGCTTTACTGACTTATGGTAAGGTCCTGCTGTTCGGCGTGGAAGGCAGCAGCATTGATTTTAATAAACCGCTTGGATGTTTTCGTTTTGTAAAAAAGCAGAATGAGGCGCTCCTGTTTTTGAATAATACCGATATGCTCGTAACGAATGAGCAAGGCGACATTTACCGGATTACTTATAAATGATATTATGTTTCTGTTAACAATGTTGTAAAGCATGTAATCTGAATATAACATCTGCTAATTTCGAACTGCGTTTTAATAAGAAAAACATGAGCATTGCTAAATCTGCCGCGTCAGCCCCGAAAGTCCTAGTTGTTGACGACGACTCCGATATTGTTGAACTTCTGGAATATAACTTAATTAAGGAAGGCTATTCGGTGGTCACCGCTTCCAACGGCAAGAAAGCGATCGAAATCGCCAAGACATTTATTCCCGATCTGATCCTGCTGGACATTATGATGCCGCAGTTGGATGGCATTGAAACGGGCCGCATTTTGCGGAGTAACCCGGAGATCAAAAACACTTACATTCTTTTTTTAACGGCAAGATCGGAGGAATATTCGGAGGTTGCGGCGTTTGACGTTGGCGCTGACGACTACATTACAAAGCCCATCAAGCCCCGGGCCCTAATGAGCCGCATTAATGCATTGTTTCGCCGGGAAGCCCAGAAAGCGGAATCCGGTGATCAAATAGACATTTTGGATTTGACCATTAACCGGAAAAATTATACGGTTACGCAAGGTTCTGAAAAGTCTGTTGTGCTGCCTAAAAAGGAATTTGAATTGTTGTTTTTTCTGGCGCAGACGCCTAATAAAGTCTTTAACCGCGACGAATTATTGCAAAAGATCTGGGGTGCAGATATTTATGTACTGGAACGAACTGTCGATGTCCATATCAGAAAGCTGCGTGAAAAACTGGGCGACCGTTACATTAAAACCCTTAAAGGTGTGGGTTATATGTTCAGCAACGAGGCGGAATAACCTTATTTTTCAATGAGGTCGGGGTTAATCTCGGGCTCGTCCTTTTTGTCCTTATCCTTTTCTTTCTTCTTCCTGAACGCGAGCTTAATATTTACTTCACCATTTTCATCGATTGCTCTTAGGAAAATCTTGGAGCCTTGCTTTTTCTCTTCATTATTTGGGTCGAGCACGTAAGTCGAATCCCGTTTTTTGAGATTGCTCAGCGGGATCTGAATGTTGATATCCGTTTTCTTACCAAAGCTGTAAATGCCATCAATGTAAAGCGTTACCACATTAGACTCGATTTCCAAGGGCGCGATCTCGATCTCCTGGCCACTCAGCTTGAAATCGCTGCGAATAGGCGCAAATTTCACGCGTTCAAAATTCCTTCGCTTGAAAATGAGCTTTTTCATTTTCATGAATGGCTCAAAATTAAGAATGTAAGCATTGGTAAGGTCGATGCGTAACAAGCCCTTCATTGTGGAAGGAATTAACCTGACATTGTTATTAAGCCGTGACTCAAAACTAAAATCTGTATTCAGAATTCCTTTCAAGTTTTGATGTGTCAGGGTTTTTTGTCCAAAATCATCAAACGAGTAAAAAACCGAATGCACGTCCGCATTCGCGATTTTGCCACGCATCGCCATATGAGGCAACTGGCTTGCTCCTGAATTATCCATCTCGCCGGAAACGCGCACATTCCCGCCGCCAAACGCTTTCATGACAAAATACTCAATGCTAACGGCATTGTTTTTAATTGTAAATTGCCCTTTCACGTCCCTGGCATTAAAATTCCTGTAATTCAGCTTCTTAGCATCCAGTTTGGCCACAATTTGCATTTGGTCAATGGCGTCGTCCAGCAATTCCACCAGTTTCAGCTTCTTCTTTTTCTTCTTCACGACTTGCCGGGGCGCAAGCAGCGTTTCCAGCCAGTTCATTTTCCAGTTTGGAATGTTAATGTCCACATTTGCCCTAAGCGGCTTGGGAGACCCAAAAAGATAGGGAATCAAATCAAGCACTTTCCCCCTGATATAGAGCATATTCTGACCATCGGACAAGCTGAGGTCAGGGAATACAAATGCTTTTTCGTTGAATGTAAAATCCCCTTTTATCTTTTTCAAATGCACCTGCCGAGGCAGATAATCCATTGAAATGTTGTTGATCGAAACCTTGCCGCTCAATTTGCCATTAAAGCGGTCGCGGCCTGGATCGTAAAAGTTTTTAAGGCTGCCGTCGAAATTGAAATCAATTTTAGCCGTCCCATTTTTGAACCGGTAACGGGCCGGGTCCAGAAGCTGGTCCAGGTTTGTAGAATCTGCATCCACGTTCCCGGTGATCCTGGCGATTGGATTTCGGAAATTGGTAATGGCAATGGCCAGCCGAAATGGGATTGTCTCAAATTTTCCTTTAACATCCGGTGCGGTTACCCGCGAATTGAGCGGCCCGGGGATTTGTGTTGTATCAGCCTGATTAGTAAAACTGCCTTCTGCGCGCATATCCCTTAACACCCCAACCGGCAGGTTGTATTGAAAAGTATCCGTCTTGAAATATACGTCAACATGGGGCTGCTCCAAACTGGCGATTTTTCCATTCACACGCACCTTCGTATCCACCTCCGTTTGAATCCCGATAGAATCAATTTGTTCTTTAATCTTTCTGTTTAAAAGCGGGAGTGCATTTTTGATGGCAATTTTCTTTGCCTCGAAGTTGAGCGTGAATTGTTTGGTAGAATCCGCAAAATCGAAAACCCCGTTGATCCCGATTTTATCATTGGTAGCACTTTCCAAAACGGAAGGGTAGATTTTTAGCAGCTGCTTATCTGCATCATATGCGAGTGCAAGCCCAATCCTTGTTTCCTGATTGATTAAAAAACCACCCTTTTTAGGCTTGAAAGTCAGCTGATTAAACAATACTGAACCATTCAGGCTGGCATTTGTGGTTGAATCCGTTGTGGTTATAATGTTGGTCACATCGTGAATTAGGGCTCCGTAATATTTTTGCTTGACAGAGTCGGAATAGCTGACGGCGAAATTAACGAAACGCATATTGCCGAGCTTTTTCAGGAGCCCGTCGTTTCCGTCGGAATCCTTTTTCTTCTTGTCTTTCGAATCTTTTTTGAAAATGCTCAAATTGGAATAGCCATCCTTTTGGACAAACAATTTCATCTTCCCATTTTCAAGGATCAGGTTTTTTACTTTAATGTTTCCCTTATAAAAGCCCGCAAGATCCAGCGCAATGTGCATTTGCTCTGCTTCCAGAAACGGTTTCTGGTGACGCTGATAAAGGCTGTCGGTAAGCTTTACGTTGGTTAATGTGAAGTTCAGACCAAAAGATCCGCTGAAAGGCCTGAACTTAAAGTCCTCAATTTCAAGGTTTCCATTCAGGTTCTCGTTTGCAAATTCCTTTGTTTTCTTGAATATATTGTCCCTGTTTCTGTAAACCCATATTTCGACTGCTCCGAAAAGAAAAAATGCACAGAGGGCAATTATTCCAAAGATTTTTAAAATTCTTGCAAACATGAAATGAGGGATTTAACGCAACTAATGTCCGACTGGCCTGATAATCAAAGCTACATTCGGCATTATAGAAATTATTAATAGCGTGCCAGCACATATACGTTTACAACGAACGAATGCAGGTTAATGGTTTCATCCTCGTTATTCACGGCAAAATATAGTACTTTTGCGGACTCTTTTCGAACACTGAGGTTGTCGTTTTCAAACCATTACTGTCAAAAATGCTATTAAGCGAACAGGAAATATTGCGCAGACAGAAGCGCGAAGAATTAATGCGGATGGGCATAGAACCTTATCCTGCCGAGGAATTTGTGGTGAATACATATGCCGCAGACATCACCAAGAATTACGAAAACAATAAGATAGATTATAAGCACGTCACAATGGCAGGCCGGCTCATGGGTTTCCGGATTATGGGAAGCGCTGCTTTTGCCGAGTTTCAGGACAGCACCGGACGTGTGCAGTTATATTTCCGCCGGGACGATCTTTGTCCAGGGGAAGACAAAACATTATATAATACAGTTTTCAAAAAGCTGCTGGACATCGGGGATATCATTGGTATTCAAGGATTTGTATTTACTACACAAACCGGCGAGATCTCTGTCCATGTGCAGGAATTTAAGCTTTTAAATAAATCATTGCGCCCGCTTCCCGTGGTAAAACGCGATGAAGAAGGCAACATTTACGATGGTTTTACCGATCCGGAATTACGCTATCGCCAGCGTTACGTGGATTTGATCGTGAATCCGGAGGTGCGTGAAATTTTTATAAAAAGAGCCCGGATCATTACGACTATGCGCTCGTTTTTTGATTCAAAAAGCTGGCTTGAAGTGGAAACGCCGGTTTTGCAGAGCATTCACGGAGGCGCTGCTGCGAGGCCGTTTGAAACACATCACAATTCGCTGGATATGGATCTCTTCCTTCGCATTGCGACGGAATTGCATTTGAAACGGCTTATAGTGGGTGGTTTTGAAGGTGTTTATGAATTCGGAAAGCTGTTCCGTAACGAAGGAATGGACCGGACGCACAATCCTGAGTTTACCACGGTTGAGCTATACGTTGCCTACAAAGATTACCTGTGGATGATGCAAATGACCGAGCAATTGCTTGAACAAGTTGCGCTTGCAGTGAACGGAAAGACCACCGTCATATTCGGAGAAACTGAGCTGGATTTTGCCGGCCCTTATCCAAGATTGAGCATTACCGACGCCATCAAACAATATACCGGGCTCGATGTTGAAGCGCTCGACGAGACCAGCATCCGCGAGCAATGCCGCGCTTGGGGAATGGAAGTCACCGAAAGCATGGGCAAAGGCAAGCTCATCGATGAGATCTTTGGTGAAAAAGTGGAAGCGAACATTATCCAGCCTACATTCATTACCGATCATCCGGTTGAAATGTCACCATTGACTAAAAAGCACCGCACTAAACCGGGCATGGTGGAGCGTTTCGAGCTTTTTGTCAACGGCAGGGAAATCGCTAATGCATATTCCGAGCTGAATGATCCATTGGAGCAGCGCGAGCGTTTTGAGGACCAGCTTAAATTGAAAGAACGCGGCGATGACGAGGCCATGGAAATGGATGACGATTTCCTGAGGGCACTCGAATACGGAATGCCGCCAAGTTCCGGCATCGGAATCGGGATCGACAGGCTTACGATGTTGCTTACCAACAATTCCAGCATTCAGGAAGTGATATTCTTCCCGCAAATGCGCCCGGAACGCAGGGTTGAAATTGCCAAGGAACTGGATTATATCAATGCCGGGGTCCCAGCGGCCTGGGTTCCTGCATTACAAAAAATGAACATTCTTACCATTGAGCAGCTGAAAGCGGCTAACCCCAATAAGATCTTCAATGATCTGGGAGGCATGCGGAAAAAGCTCAAAATTGATGAAAAAATGCCTTTGCTGGACGATGTGAAGGCTTGGATCGAATAGAGAATAAATGAAAAATGCCACCCTGACGAGTGGCATTTTTCATTCCTGCAAAAAAAATACGATTATATCTTTTTTACCTGCACAGCGTTTAGTCCTTTTTTTCCTTCAACGACTTCGTATTCTACTTGGTCATTTTCACGGATAGTAAGTCCTCCCAATCCTGTCACATGGACAAAGATGTCTCTGTTTGTGTCGTCTTCAACGATGAAGCCGTATCCCTTAGCTTCATTGAAAAATTTTACAGTACCTGTTGGCATAATGGTTGAATAAAAAAATTGAAATAAGGTGAAAATACAAGACAATTGTAAGCGTTTCAATCAAAAGTCCAAAGGGCTTAACCAAATAATTGAGGGAGGCTCACTGCATTGGTAAAAGAAACTTTGGATTTTTTCATCAAGACATCCCGATTATAATGAACAACTTACAAAATCTTGAATCACAAAGAAACAAAAATTGTTTGGAAAACAATTTATTTGATTAAAGAATTTGAAAATTTACGAGTTAGCGGTATTTTGCCAATTCGCCTTGTTTTTAGGGTAATTTGAATACCGAATTGTATATGCGGTTAAAAATCCTTAATTATGAAGTAATTATTGAAACAATGGTATGAACAGACTACGCTATTACGTTGAGGACCAAATATTTGGTGTATGCGCAAAGTTGGGCGAAAAGCTCAATTTCCCGGCTAGCAGCGTCCGGTTGTACTTTATTTATGCCACATTCATGACTTTCGGCTCGCCGATTATCCTTTATCTGGTGCTTGCCTTCTGGATGGAGTTGCAGAAACACTGGCGCCGTCACAACAGTCCTACGATTTGGGAACTGTAATTTTATCAAGATTAATCCCGGTCAACTGACTAAACCGGTGCTTTCCCAGCACAAAATACTCCCAAACAATGCTTCTATAATATAGCGGAGCACGATTTGATGTCCGTTTCGTTTTCTTGATTAATGCCGGAATCATCAGATAAAACGCAATGTGTGCTCTTAAAATGGCAACAACATCGGGCCAGGCACCCGTCGCCATAAACCGAACGCTTGAAATCCCGTCCAATATCAACCGGATAAAAACCGTTTTCCATCTCCTGCCTTTTGGCAGATTTTTAAAAAGCATGATCAGGTTGTTCCTGTAATTAAGGAACGTTTTCCTTGGATTTGATTTATGCAATGTGCCGCCTCCTACGTGATAAACCACTGACTTACCGCAATATGTGATCCGGTATTGCATGTTCAGCAAGCGCCAGCAAAGGTCAATTTCCTCCATATGCGCGAAAAACGACTCGTCAAAACCTCCCGCACGATGAAACGCATTGGCGCGCACGAAAAGACAAGCGCCCGTTGCCCAGAACACATCCTGCTCGTCATCAAACTGACCCAGATCCTCTTCCCTTGTATCAAAAATCCGTCCTCTGCAAAACGGGTAACCCAGATAATCCATGTATCCGCCGGCCGCACCCGCGTATTCAAAATGGGTCGGAAGATCATAGGCGCGTATTTTTGGTTGGCAGGCGGCAATCCTTTCGTCCGAGTCCATGAAGGAGATCACGGGTTCTATCCAGTTTTCTGTAACCTCAATGTCGGAGTTAAGCAGAATGTAATAATCCGCTTCAATGCGTCCTAAGGCATCATTATAACCGCCGGCATAACCTTTGTTCTCGGAAATGGTGAGCGTGTGTAATGTTGGATAGTTCGCATTTAACCATTCGAGTGAATGATCTGTGGATGCATTATCGGCTATCCAAATTGCATAGCCTTCGGAATATTTTAATACGTTGGGGAGGAATTGTTCGAGATGGTGTCTGCCATTATAATTCAGGATGACAATCGCAACAGTGGGAGCCATTGATGAAGTGGTTATTTCATAAACCCTCCTAAATCAAGCCCGGGAATGTTGGGAAGTACACCGTCCGTAGCTTTTTGCAAGTGCTCTTTGATTTTCGGTTCAATGTTATCCAATGCCTTATTGACTGCGGCAACAATCAGGTCCTGCAACATTTCTTTATCATCGGGATTAACGAGATCTTTATCGATATCCAGGCTTATTAATGCTTTTTGTCCGTTTACAGTCGCTTTCACCATTCCACCGCCCGACTCAGCAACCTGGGTCAGCGTTACCAATGAATCCTGCGCGTCTTTCATGCGAGACTGAAGGTCTTTCATTTTGCCCATGAGCCCCATCATATCCGCCATATTACCAAACATAGTCGTACTAATTAAGTGATGCTTTTATAAAACCTTTTTACCGGAAATGGTTCCTATCGTAAAAGCATAAATGTACCACTTTTTTCAACAGTTTGATTGATATCGTCCACGAAAGTCATTTTGTAAACGTACGATCCAACCGGCGCATTTGCCCCGTTTATGGTCCCGTCCCAGCCCGTTGCAATGTCGTTGGAATGGAAAACCACCTCTCCCCAGCGGTTCATTACGGAGAAGTTAAAGGATTGAAGCTGATTGGATTTGGCTTCTAAAATATCATTATAACCATCACCATTCGGACTGAAAGCCTGTGGGACAAAAACACCCGCGCTTCTTTTGTAATTGATGATATTGGACAAGCTCTCAAACCCGCCCGCAGTAGAATTAGCCCTAACCTGGAAATTGTATTCAAGGTCGCTCTGTGCATTCACCTTAATAGTGTAATTCGTATTCATCTGAACGGGAATCACCTCCTCTGTCGTGCTCGAACCAGCCTGGATCACGTCATAGCCCGAAACGCCACCGAGAATCGGCGTCTCTGTTGTCCAGTTAAGTGTAGTTAAATTCTTTTTAAGTAAAATCGTACAAATCGGCTGGGATGCAGGGACTTTCTGACCGCAGGAATTGGTATAACTTATCCGGTAACAATAAGAAAGATCATTGGTTTTAACATCCGGATCCGAATATTCACTTTGATTAAAAAGCGTGATAATCTTCTTAAATAACGTCGCACCAGCCTCCGCTCTCTCAATGGTAAGGTCGTAAGTGCTGTTAGGACCAGCACCTGGAACATTTGCCTTGATGGTTACAATGTGATCCCCGGCAACCGTCACCGCAGCTTCCTTGATTGGCCTGGGCGTTGCAATTTCAGCCTTTACACCCACTGGCGCGGAAGTTGAAGTCACATCATTAATCTTTGCAACAACCTGATATTCAGAATAACTGCCACATTGAACGTCTTCATCTGTATATGTAATGTCGTTGATGGATGTGAAGCTTTTAATCACTGTCCCATCCCTCAAAAGGTCATAAGATGTAAAGTCAGCCGCGTCTGGATATTTGCTCCATGTAAGGATAATTTTTCCATCCTCAGACTTGCCGGAGAGGGTCATGCTGCTATATACTTTGCTATCTCTTTCGCCGGAGCATAGGTCTTGAGAAGATAGCTTTACCTGATAAACTTGATTTAAATTCCGATTCTTGATGTCATAGGGTTGCAAACCTCCGGAAGAACGCTTCCCGTCGGCCACATAGTTATTTCCGTCAGTAGAATATTTGATTTCGGTCGGAATGGCAACTATTCCCAAATAACTCAATCGCAACGTTCCATCTCCCCGCATCTCAACCGATTTTATTTCTATACTATTCAATTGCGCTTGCTGAAAAGATATGGGAAGCGTAGCTACCCTACCACCGTCACAGCCCCTGCCTGCATTGTAGCGACCGGTTATTGTGACAGTCGGACTGCTGCTAACGTCTGTATAGGTATGATCGAAACTTAAACTTTCTCCCTTATTCCATATTTGCGAACGTCCATCTCCCCAATCTATGGATATCTGATCATAGGCTTTTGAAATCGCATCATCGGTGATTGACAAAGTTACATTCCCTCCCCCACAAGATGTATATTGTGCTACAACGGGCTGACTTTCAAGAACATTTACTTTTTTACACTGATAAACGACAGTTCCATTTGACAAAAAAGCTTTTTGCAGAATTGTAAAATTCCCAGCAACACCATATCGATATGTGGATAATGGGCTTACACCGGGATTCGCTTGCCCTCTGTAATCAATAGCATAGGCCACATCGACTGCGTTAGCCACGTTACTAGTGATACTAACAGTAAGTGGTGCACACCCTTCCATGGGACTTACATTGAAATCTCCACCGCCAACATTGCAGAGTCCGCCCTGTGCTTGTAGTTTTCCGCTGAAAAAGAGTGAAATAAAGAAGAATGCTAGTAGTGTTAATCTCATAAGTGTGCAATATTATAACATGACTTTGTTAAGAGACTCATAGTAATTGGGAGTGTTATGAAGAACTGATGGTTGTAAAAGGGTTTGCAAAAATAATCTATTTCGGGCGAGAATGCCGCTTAACTATTAAACGGGATTGCATTCAAAGTATTATTCTGATCCACAAGCCATTAAAAAAATCCTATCTGATCAATAAAAAACTCCCATTTCTGGAAATCTGGCTCCCTAACGCATCCGTCATCTCGATTTTATACAAATAATAACCTCCTGGTGCTTTCTCGTTTTTAATGTTTCCGTCCCAACTGCCTGCAATGTCATCGGTTTGAAATACAACCTCACCCCAACGCGTAAAAACAGACATGCTGAATTTTGATATAGAATAGGCCTTCACTTCAAACCGCTCGTTGTAAGCATCGCCATTCGGGGTGAATGCGTCCGGAATAAGCACTATGAGATCTCTCCGCAACGAAAGTACATTGGAATAACTCTCCATATTCCCGTCTGCGGAGCGGGCTTTTACCTGATATGAAAAGGCAGATTGCGATCCGATATCGAGCACGTGACCGGTCTCCAACTGCTTGGGAATCTCATCCTGGACATTCCCGGCATTGTCCGTTTGAATCAAATCATAAGATGCTACGCTGGCCGTAAAAGGAGCATCGGCATTCCAAAAAACATCAGAAATCCGGTTTTGAAGAAGAATCGAGCAAATCGGCGTGCTGGGTGCGGGCGATTTGAGGTTGCAGGCATTTTCATAAGTGAACCGGTAACAATACGAAAGCTCATTTGGATTCACCTCTACGTCATCAAACGACAAACTTTGATTGTCGGGTTGGGAAACTTGCTGAAAATCCTGACTTCCCAATGCTGCACGTTCAATAATGAGGTCGTAACCGCTGGTAAGGCCTTCGCCGCTCAGGGCAACTTGTGTAGAAATGGTTTTTTCATCCTTAACTGTTACACTGGCAGTCGTGATCGTTTCGGGCGATGCACTTTTGGGAGCAATGCTGAAAGGCGTTGAGTACGAACGGACATCATTTTCAATGATCGCAACAATCTCATATTGATAAGTAGTCCCGCATTTGACATCCGTATCGAGATAGGAAAGCTGTTCTGATGATGAAAAAATGACCGAGCCGTCACGCTTTAATTGATATTGGATCAGATTGTCAGTATTTGGATAATGCTCCCAGGACACAGAAATGATCTCATCCAAAGAAACCAAACCTTCCTTAACCACCATGCTGCTGACGATCGGGCTGTCTATCAAGTTATCACAAAAATTCTTGGACGACAATTTAAAACGATACACCTGCTTGGCATTAAGCCCCGAAATTGTTGCGGATTGAGCGCCGGCCGATGAACCGCCTTTGCCTGTGGATACAAATTGCCCATCCCCTTTGTCAATCCAGATTTCCGTCGAAATGCCTTCCATGCCATCGTAGAGGATTTTTGCCTCGCCGGACGCAATCATTTCCACGCTCCTGATCCTGATTTTTGCCAGCGACTGCGGTGCAGTTTCTTTGGTTAATGTGGTTTTTAAAGTCTGGCTGCAATTCCCGGAAGCATGTTTTCCCTGCACAGTAATTGCTGGAAAATTGCCGGCGGAAGCATATTGATGATCATAAAAAAGCACACCGCCATTTTTAATGTTAACCGACTGACTTTTACGATCACCCCAATTGATCTCAATCGCGTCGTAAGCGGAGGAGATCGCATCATTAATGAGCGTAAGCCGCACACGGCCATTGTTACAAGTCATCAGCTCTGCCTTGGGAGCCCGGTTTTCCTTTACAATAACATCTTTACAAAGGCTGAATCCCGCGACATCTTTAATACTGCCATATTGCAAAATGGTGTAAGTCCCGGCAAGATTATAAACATGGGAAAGCTCAAAAGACCGGTCCTTTTCCTCCGGCGGCGAAGTGCTGTTTTTGTCGAAATTATAGGCGTATGTTACATTTTCAGCATTAACCATCTGATTCGTAATATTCACTGTCAATGGTGCGCAGCCTTCGGTGGGAGTGACGAGAAATTTACCGGTTGTACCGCAGAAGCCTTGTCCGATTACATTTTGGGGAACAAACAAACAGGCACTTAACAGGAACAATATCAGTAGATTAATCTTCATGAGTGAGTAAATTTATCTCAAAATGACGGGCTGGATAGTTCCTGCCGGTCATTGAAACGGATAAGCTAAAAGCTTTGTTAGAATGCAATGGAGGTTCAAAAATAGAACTTTTCAACATTAAGCATGTACCTTTGCAGAGTAAAAACGAGTTTTTGTTTAAAACTATTTTTCGTCAACCTGATTAATGAATAATAATAGCATTCCAATAGTTCTGGATTCCATAGATGAGGCCATAGAGGCCATAAAAAGAGGGGAAATGATCATTGTCGTTGATGATGAGGATCGTGAAAATGAAGGCGACTTTATCTGTGCCGCCGAGCTCATAACCCCAGAAATTGTCAATTTTATGGCCCGCGAAGGCCGTGGTTTGATTTGCGTTCCTATTACCGAAGAGCGCTGTGCTGAGCTGAACCTCGAAATGATGGTGGGCACGAACACTGCTTTGCACGAAACCGCATTTACCGTTTCTGTCGATCTGCTGGGACACGGCTGCACCACAGGGATTTCGGCCAGCGACCGTTCCAAAACGATCAAAGCGCTTGTTGATTCTGACACATTGCCCGAAGACCTCGGACGCCCGGGACATATTTTTCCATTAAAAGCCAAGCAGGGCGGCGTGCTGAGACGCACCGGACACACCGAGGCGGCTATCGATTTTCCAAGGCTTGCGGGGTTAGCACCAGCAGGAGTTTTGGTAGAAATTCTGAATGAGGATGGCTCCATGGCCCGTTTGCCTCAGCTTCGGGAAATTGCCAATCGCTTTAACCTTAAACTGGTTAGTATTAAAGACTTAATTGAATACAGACTTCAAAAAGAGTCCTTAATTAAAAGAGAGATCGGCGTGGATTTGCCCACCAAATGGGGCCATTTTGATTTGATAGCCTACCGTCAGATTAACACGGGTGATCTGCATTTAGCATTGGTAAAAGGAACCTGGGAAAAAGATGAGCCCGTTCTCGTGCGTGTACATTCATCCTGCGTTACCGGCGATATCTTCGGCTCCTGCCGCTGCGACTGCGGTCCCCAGCTGCATGCTGCCATGGAAATGGTGGACAAGGAAGGCAAGGGCGTGATCGTATATATGAACCAGGAAGGACGCGGAATCGGCCTTTTGAATAAATTAAGAGCATATAAACTGCAAGAAATGGGCAGGGATACGGTTGAAGCCAATCTGGAACTCGGTTTCCCGATGGACGACCGCGATTACGGCGTTGGCGCCCAAATCCTCCGTGACCTCGACGTGACCAAGTTAAAACTCATTACCAACAATCCTAAAAAACGCGCTGGTTTGATCGGTTACGGGCTCGAAATCGTGGATTCGGTGAATGTTGAAATTCCTTCGAACCCGCATAACGAGAAATATCTTTTGACAAAAAGAGATAAAATGGGTCATAATTTGAGCAACCTCACCATTCCGGTCAATAAAGGATGACGAATGTACAAGTTGTAAAGACTGAAAGCGACATGCAGAAATGCCGCAGGGCGATTCAGGCTTTACGTCCCCAGCTTACTGACGACATTTACCTGGAAGCCGTGAGAAAAACGCTTGCAGATAACCGTCAAATTATCTTTATCGAAGAAAACGGAGAAGCCGCAGCTGTTGCGGTTTTTGAAACAGGTTATAACCTTTTCAGAGGGGATTACATTTATATCGATGATCTGTCCACTTTACCGGAACAACGCGGCAAAGGATTTGCGGGCATTTTAATAGATTGGATTTTGGATTTTGCCAGGCATGGAAATTATGCACAAGTTCACCTCGATTCAGGTGTGTCTGAGGCGCGGACCGATGCGCACAGGCTTTATCTGAACAAGCGGTTCCAGGTTTCCAGCCTGCATTTTGTTACGAATGTCTGATTTAGTCAGGCCGGATCGAATATTTTGAATTAATAGGAAGAATTTTAAATGGATATCAATCAGGTTTTTGAAGCATTCAACACCTTGCGTGTACTGGTTATCGGAGATGTAATGCTGGACTCATATGTTTGGGGAAAAGTGGAAAGGATCTCCCCCGAAGCGCCGGTTCCGGTTGTGAATGTTCAAAAACGTGAGTATCGTCTCGGCGGTGCCGGCAATGTGCTTCTTAATGTGCAATCGCTTGGTGCAGAAGCCATTATCTGCACAGTAATTGGCACAGACAGCTCGGGAGATTTGCTTCAAAACAGTCTGAAGGACAAAGGTTTGAATTGCGAGGGCTTAATCCGCAGTGAAAGCAGGATTACGACCATTAAGGAACGTATTATCGCTGGTTCTCAGCAAGTTGTCCGCATTGATACAGAAACGGATAAGCCTGTTTCTCAAACTGAAACAGAAAAGCTCATTGCAAAAGCCAAAGAGCTGATTCCTAGCAGCAATGTGATCATTTTTGAAGATTATGACAAAGGCGTGCTAACCCCGGAATCTATTTCTGAGATCACTGCATTTGCCAACGAACACAATGTGCCAACCGTTGTAGATCCCAAAAAACGAAATTTCCTGGCTTACAACAACACCACATTATTTAAACCAAACCTGAAAGAATTGCGCGAAGGTTTGAAAATTGAATTCAATGTTGATAACCAGGAAGAACTTCGCGACGCCGTGAGGCATTTGAAAGAAGCACTGAATGTGAAGGGCGCATTAATTACACTTTCAGAACGCGGTGTAATCATTGATTATCAGGATGAAGTCCACAAGTTACCGGCGCATATCAGGCAAATTGCGGATGTTTCCGGGGCTGGCGATACGGTGATCAGCATTGCCGCTTGTTGCGTTGCGTTGGGCCTTCCTTCCAAAACCATTGCTGCGATTTCAAATCTTGGCGGCGGCCTGGTTTGTGAACTGGTTGGTGTGGTGCCGATCGATAAGGAGTTGCTTAAAACCGAAGCGCTGAACCTTATTATTCCACCCGCTTTCGCATAAGCTCAAACTGGAATCAGCTGAATTTCAAATTACCAGTTGATCCCGGACTGCCCTAACCCCATTCTCCTCGTAAATTTCGAAGAAAGCTTCGACCGGCTCGTAATGTAACGAACGCTTGCGCCAATGTAAGGAGTCGTTGCCGGCGTGTAGGAAGTGAGGTTTTCCCGTGCGCTGTTGAATGTTTTGATCTGCCGGAAAGTGCTTACGCCCGCTTCAAGGGACACATTAATGGCTGTAAACAAATGTGCATTAGCAGAAATCCCTGTCTTGATCTGACGATAATTCTCTCTTCTAAGCATCTTTTCCTCAGGCATTTGTATCTGAAACCCGCCACTATAACCACTTAGTCCTGCCAGGAAATCCACATTAAACCATTTGGTGGCTTTATAATTGGCATTGGCCATAAAAGGCAGCAATGCGGAAACGCGCCAATGTCTTCCCAAACCTTTATTTACCCCAAAAACAGGCACGAAACGCAGCTTTTGGTTATAGGCTAAAACAGATCCATACAAAATCTGTGTACGCAAACCGAGAATGTGCATCCGCGCCGCGCCTCCCCAGAAAAAGGGCTGCGGACTAAAAAAAGTCTCATTGGTCTCTGTCATTCCCAAACCTCCTCCATACACCCAAAGCCGGTCCTTAATGCTGGCTTGAAGCCGGATTACACCCAATGAAAGCGTTTTATATCCATGTTCAGGAGTATTTTTTCCATCAACGGTCGGCTGGATCTGGTTGTATTGCGCCAGCATAACCGTGTGCACTGCACGCAGATCAAACTTTTTTCTCAAACTATAACCCAATTGCACTTCGCTGTGGATGGGGATTATGCCTAAAAAACCGGTCCTTGTCACACCATAATCCTGCGTTCCGTTCATGCTGGAAGGCACGGCATAGTCTGCTTTTAATGTTAAATTCGGGTAAAAAAGGCGGCTAAGCGAGAAATGTTGCGCTTGCGCGGCACTAACAAACAGAAGAAATGAACAGGTTAGCAGACTTCGGAAATGGATCATGCGGGGTGGCTGATTTTGGCAAATAACGTGAAAAACCGGGGGCTATTGTATTTCTTAAAACATCCCAACCGCAGAATGATAGTACAATAGGCGCCAAAACGGGTAATAACAACCAATATTTGCCTTAACTTAAAACAACCTGAATGAATCCTTATATGAAAACAACATTACTTTTCTTATTCATTCTGCTATCCAATGTTGCTATGGCGCAAACCGCTGAAACTTACGCTGAAAAACTAGGTTACCCGAAAGGGAAAAAAGTGCTTATCATTCATGTGGATGACGTGGGCATGTCTTATGAGTCCAATCAGGGCGCGATTAAGGCGATCCGGAATGGTGTTGCCAATTCGCTGAGCGTAATGATGCCCTGCGGCTGGGTGCCGGGTTTTGTAAGCTATTGGAAAGAAAACAAAGATCTTGATGCCGGTCTTCACCTGACTATGACGTCCGAATGGAAAGATTATCGCTGGGGACCGCTCGCCGGGAAGCCGAATGTGAAAGGGCTGGTTGATCCCGAAGGCGCGATGTGGCGAAGTGTGGCCGATGTTGTTAAAAATGCAACTGCGGATGAAGTGGAAATGGAGATCCGCGCGCAGCTGGACCGTGCGCGGGCCATGGGTTTCGAGCCAACGCACATGGATTCACATATGGGCACACTCTTCGCAAAAAACGAGTTTCTGGAACGATATCTAAAAGTAGGTATGCAGGAGAAAATTCCGGTTATGTTTCCGGGCGGGCATAACACGTCGATCCAGGCGGACGAAAGAATGAGCGCAGAGCGCTTCCAAATGACCCAAAGCATCGGAAAACAGCTTTGGGATGCCGGACTTCCTGTTCTGGACGATCTGGAAAATACAAGCTATGGCTGGAAAGGTCCGGAAAATGGGGATAAATCAGAAAAAGCGCTTCAAAAATACAAGACCGAAAAATACATTCAGGCTATAAAAACGCTCAAACCGGGCCTGACGATGGTCATTATGCACTGCACAATCCATTCCGACATTTTTCCGCACATTTCGGATTCGTTGCCGACGCGTGAAGGTGACTTCTTAGCGATGATTGATCCTGAATTGAAAAAATACATTGAAAAAGAAGGAATTATCCTTACAACATGGCGCGAAGCGATGCAACGGCGGCAGAAAGTGAAATAATTTTAGGCACTACATTCAGCTTTCAATGCCAATGTGCGTGTGTACGATTTTGTAGAAATCGGGAGGCAGGAATGGTTTTACGAGATAATCACTGAAACCATTCGCCAATGCACGTTCCCGCTCATCTTCAAATGCAGATGCGGTCAAGGCAACAATGGGAATGTTTTGATCATGCTGCCTGATGATTTTGGTTGCCTCAAAACCATCCATAACCGGCATGCGCAAATCCATGAAAATCAAGTCATAACTTTGAGAAAAATACTTTTCCACGGCCTGCTTGCCATCCGAAGCAAGGTCGAACGCGATATTTTTTCTGGTCAGTAGGCGGGTAGCAAACATTAAGTTAACCGCATTATCATCTACGAGAAGTATTTTGGATTTTGAATTGAATTTTGGTGCAACCGGACGATCAGGCACTTTTTCGGCTTCTTCTGATTTTGCTATAAATGGCAATTTGATCTGAAATGAGAAAACGGAACCTTTGCCGATCTCACTTTTCAGTTTCAACTCCCCGCCAAACAACCGCACCAATTCCCTGGAAATGGCCAATCCCAGTCCCGTTCCACCGTCCTGGCGCTTAATCAGGCTTTTTACCTGTGTAAAAATCTCAAACACATTCCGCTGCTGATCCTCCGTAATGCCAATGCCGCTATCCGAAACCGAAAATTCAAGGCTGATCTCGTCATTCGTCCGGGCAACTTCCTTGGTAGAAAACTGAACAAATCCCTGATCCGTGAACTTGATGGCATTGTGGACAAGATTAGTAATGATCTGGCTAAGCCTGATCTGATCGCCCCGCAGCTGCGGCAAAACGGAGGGTGAATCGAAGATGAGTTCGAGCCCTTTTTCCCGGGCCCTCGGCAGGAAACTGTTGTAAAGATTTTTAAACAAATCCTCCGGATCAAAAGGCACGGGATGCAGGATGACGTGATTGGAATTGATCTTGTTGAAATCCAGAATGTCATTGACGACGGCCATTAAATGCGTCGACGAAAATTTGAGCGTTTCAATCAGCTCCCTTTCATCCTCATCCCTCGATTGATTCTCTTCAAGCAAATGCACAATGCCCACGATGCCATTCAAAGGTGTCCGGATCTCATGGCTCATGGTTGATAAAAATTCGGACTTCGCTAATGTGGCATTTTCAGCGATTTCTTTCTGCTGTTCCAGCTTCTCATTCTGCTCGGCAAGCGCATAGCGATAATAAAATTCCAGCTTATTCCTTTTTCGACTAAAATAGATCACAAACGGAAACACCATTTGTCCCATAAAGAAAAACAGGCCCCCTTCACCCAAAAACTGATAAAAGTAGGACGGATGGCCTAAGTATAAGGCCATTGGGAAAAGCAAAAAAAGAACCGCCGTAACAGTCGCGCTATAACGGACCGGCCAGCGGATCACAAAAAACGAAAAGATCAACCCAAGCGTCATATTGAATGTTGCGCGATCATAAGAGGCATGCGGAATTGTGGCCAGAATGTAAGCGTGCGCGAGAAGCAGGGCCAGATAAACGAGAAACGAGGTCTTTTGGCTGGTTATCCTGCCTGTAAAATGCAGAACAAGCAGGATGAGCGTTACACCGCTGAAAAGAAGCTCAACGCCCAGAATTCGATGAAAAGCAGGATCATTCCTCAAAAGGTAAAGAAGCGAGGTTGCGGGATAGCCAAACAAATAGGCAATGCAAAAAATAATGTTACCCCAACGAGATTTTACTTCACTTTCTCTTTTCCATAATTCGTTGAACTCCTGTGTGTATGTAGCATTATTCAAGAATGAGTAAGGTTTTATGCACTGCTCGCAATGACGTTGAGAAACTTTTTAGGTCTATTTTCAAATTTACGTAAAACATAAAAAAATAAGGGCATTCAAACTAATGAATGCCCTTTATTTTGAAGCAATAACTTATTTAATGTTACAAATCGATCGCTTCACCGTAAGCCGCTTCCGTTGCACCTTTTAATGCTTCGGACATGGTTGGGTGTGGATGGATTGCACGCATAATTTCATGAGATGTAGTTTCCAGTTTACGGGCTACAACCACCTCAGCGATCATTTCCGTAACATTGGCACCAATCATGTGTGCTCCCAAGAACTCACCATATTTGGCGTCAAAAATTACTTTCACAAAACCGTCGGTAACACCGGCTCCAACCGCCTTACCAGACGCTTTGAATGGGAATTTACCCACCTTAATGTCATAACCAGCTTCTTTTGCCTTTTTTTCTGTAAATCCAACAGACGCAATTTCAGGCTGGCAGTAAGTACATCCCGGAATGTTTCCGTAATCCAATGCTTCTGTTTTGTGTCCTGCAATTTTCTCTGCGCAGATAATTCCCTCCGCAGTAGCCACGTGAGCCAAAGCAGGGCCAGGCGTACAGTCACCGATCGCATAAAATCCTGAAACGCTGGTTTCATACCATTCGTTTACAGTGATTTTGCCCTTATCCGTTTTAATGCCTGTTTCTTCCAGACCAATGTTTTCAAGGTTTGCAACGATTCCCGCAGCGGAAAGCACTACATCAACCTCAAAGGATTTTTGTCCGTCCGGAGTCTTAACAGAAACTTTGCAACCATTGCCGGAAACATCAACAGTCTCAACCGTCGAGTTAACGTAAGTTTCGATGCCCAGTTTTTTGTATTGCTTTGCAATTTCTTTTGAAATATCCTCATCTTCAACCGGAACAAGGTTTGGCAGGAACTCCACAACAGTCACTTTCGTGCCCATAGACGCATATACGTAAGCGAATTCCATCCCAATGGCACCCGATCCAACCACCAACAGAGAAGCTGGTTGTTTTTCAAGGCTCATTGCTTTGCGGTATTCAATAACTTTCTGACCGTCGATTTTGATATTCGGTAATTCACGGGCACGTGCGCCGGTTGCGATGATAACACCTTTTCCAGCCGTGTAATCCGTTGTTTTGCCTTCTTTGTCTGTAACTGCAACTGTTTTTTGGCCCTTAACCTTGGCTGTTCCCATGATGACGTCGATCTTGTTCTTTTTCATCAAGAAAGAAACGCCTTTGCTCATGGTATCGGCAACGCCACGGCTGCGCTGGATCACTGCACCGAAATCGGCAGCAGACTCACCAACATTGATCCCGTAATCTTTTGCATGCTTAATGTATTCAAAAACCTGCGCACTTTTCAAAAGCGCTTTGGTAGGAATGCAGCCCCAGTTAAGGCATATTCCACCTAAACTTTCCTTTTCAACAATTGCTACTTTAAGTCCTAATTGGGAAGCGCGAATGGCTGCGGGATAACCTCCCGGGCCGCTGCCAATTACTATCACATCATATGCTTGAGCCATTTTCCGGTATTTTTATTGTACGAAATGGGTTGACAAAAATTTCCTGCAAAGTTAAGACGATTTGCCGGAATGCCTACACGTACAACGCTTCCTATTTGCCGTGAAACTGAGGGTTATTGCTAATTGTTGTAGCTTTGGAACATTTTCAACTTAAATTCAAAAAATTCAAATGACTGCAGAGCAATTGAAAGACTTGAAGGCCCGTGTAGAGGCTTTGGGGAGGTATCTTTGACTACGATAACCGAAAAAAACAGCTAGAAGATCTTGAACAGCAGACCGTTCAACCGGAGTTCTGGAGCGATTCAGAACGGGCCGAAAAAACAATGCGGGAAATCCGCGGATTAAAATTCTGGACAAACGGATATGAAGAATTGTCGCGCCTGCGCGATGATCTGGACACGATCTGGGAGTTCTATGAGGCCGATGAGGCGACGGAAGAAGAAGTAGATGAGGAAGGCGAAAAGCTCTCCAATAAGCTCGAAGAAGTCGAATTCCGGAAAATGATGGGTGAAGAAGGCGACGAACTGCCGGCTGTTATTGAGATCAATGCAGGCGCTGGCGGAACGGAGTCGCAGGACTGGGCATCCATGCTCATGCGCATGTACATTATGTGGGCGGAGAAAAATGGTTACAAAGTCCGCGAAGTGGATTTGCAGGATGGCGATGTGGCTGGAGTTAAGTCAGTTACATTGGAAATCGACGGTGAATATGCTTACGGGAATTTGAAATCAGAAAATGGTGTCCACAGGCTCGTCCGCATTTCACCATTTGATTCCAATGCAAGAAGGCATACTTCGTTTACTTCTGTTTACGTGTATCCGCTGGCTGATGACAACATTGAAATCGATGTGAACCTGGCAGACATTACCTGGGACACGTATCGTTCCGGTGGAGCGGGTGGCCAGAATGTAAACAAAGTGGAAACGGCAGTGCGTTTGCACCACAAACCTTCGGGAATTGTCATTGCCTGTCAGCAGGAACGTTCGCAGTTAATGAATAAAGAAGTGGCGATCAGGCTTTTAAAGTCGCGGCTTTATCAGATTGAGCTCGAAAAACGGAATTCTGCCCGTGCAGAAGTGGAAGCATCCAAACGAAAAATCGAATGGGGCTCACAGATCCGAAGTTACGTGCTCGACGACCGCCGCGTCAAAGACCACAGAACCGATCACCAGACATCCAACACAGATGCTGTCTTAAACGGTGAAATCAATGATTTTATCAAAGCCTACCTGATGGAATCGTAAGATTTTTAGGATTTAAAAAACTTCCTGGCAATGTCCTCGTTAGTGGATATGCTTGGAGGTTTTTTTTATTTTTGATAACTTACTGTGAAATGCGAAATGTTATGACAGAAACGGAATTATTAAGAAAGGTGTCAGTCCTTCCTGACAATCTAAAAGAGGAAGTATCTGACTATGTAGACTTCTTGATTAGCAAGTACCTCAGCAGCAAAAGCCCGAAAAAAATTCCTTTGAAATTTGGAATGATGAAAGGCACTTTTAAGATGAGCCCTGATTTTGATGAGCCTTTGGATGACTTTAAAGAATATATGCCTTGAACATAATTTTAGACACACACGCACTTATCTGGTTCTTTGAAGGCGATGCGAACTTGTCCGAAAAAGCGCGATTAGCTATCGAAAATAGTGAAAATAAAAAATATGTCAGTATCGCTTCTTTGTGGGAAATTGCCATTAAAATCAGCATAGGAAAATTATTTCTCCAAAAGTCTTTGGATATTTTTCTTGCAGACCTGGAAATGTCAGGTATCGAAGTTCTTCCCATTTCCACATCACATGTCCGGCACGTAAGCCAACTTGAATTTTTTCACAAAGATCCTTTTGATCGACTGATTATTGCGCAAGGAATAATAGAGCAATTTCCGGTTGTTACAAAGGATGAAAACTTTCAGCTTTATCCAGTTAATGTGCATTGGTAATGCCGGATTTAATAACCCTACCTTACCAAAAACTCGGCCGCGGCCCGAAAATCCTTCTTGCATTTCACGGGATCGCACAGGATGGGGCAAGTTGTTTTCAGTCTTTTGAAGCGCAGTTGGGGGAACATTATACCATTTATGCTTTTGATTTATTTTTTCATGGAAAGAATATTTCTTCAAAAAGCGATCTAGTAACCAAAGAGTTGTGGCGAAACATTATTCTGGACTTTGTTGCCAAAAATAATATTGACAAATTCGACGTTGCCGGGTTCAGTATGGGTGGGCGATTTGCTTTGGCTACATTGGAGTTTTTTCCGGATCGCATTGAAAATGTTTTCCTGATCGCTCCGGACGGCGTTTCTGAGCATCCGCTTTATGGATTTGCGACGCGGTTTTGGCTGACCAGGAGGGTTTTTGAATGGTCGATGCAGAAACCACAACCTTTTTTTAGTGTAGTAAATGTCGCAAAACAAGCAGGTTGGATTAATTCGAGTATGCAACGCTTTGTGCAGCAAGTCCTGAATACACCTGAAAAAAGGCAGACGATTTATAATTCCTGGGTTAATTTCCGAAATCTCCGGTTTGACATTCCTGCTTTACATCGCTTAGCCGTTCGCAGCAACGTTAAGATTTACTTGCTGGTTGGTGAGTTTGATACATTATTGAAACCTGCGAGCGTCCGGAAACTAGCGGCGCTGCTTCCTGCGAATCAATACGTTACATTAAAAAGCGGCCATACCAAGCTTGTGGACCATGCTGCGACGTGGATTTGTGCTTTATTTAAGTAAATTGAGCAACCTAAATCCATTATATGCAGCAAGTTTTACCAAAAAATGATACAAACTGGCGCCTCAGGGCCATCATGGGCGGCTCAGCCGGGAATTTGGTTGAATGGTATGACTGGTATGCCTACTCCGCGTTCTCGCTCTATTTTGCCAATTCCTTTTTCCCGGATTCCAACCCAACGGTCCAGCTCCTCAATACTGCCGGAATATTTGCGGTAGGCTTTTTAATGCGCCCGATCGGAGGATATATTTTTGGAAAACTCGCAGATACAAAAGGACGGAAAGAAGCCATGACGTTGTCGGTTCTTTTAATGTCCTTCGGTTCGCTCCTTATTGCATTTTTGCCGGGTTATAACAGCATTGGCATCGCTGCTCCTATTCTTTTGCTCATTGCCAGACTCTTACAAGGCCTCAGTGTGGGCGGTGAATATGGCACATCTGCCACCTATCTGAGCGAAGTCGCCACCAAGGAGCGGCGGGGCTTCTATTCCAGCTTTCAATATGTAACATTAATCGGCGGCCAGTTACTGGCTTTGGGTTTGCAATTGATCCTGCAAAATATCTTTCTTACCGATCAGCAAATGCATGATTGGGGATGGCGGATCCCCTTTGTTGTGGGAGCAGCATTATCGCTGGTCGCTTTGTATCTGCGAACGCATTTGAATGAAACAGAAGCCTTTATAGCAAAAGATTCAGCTGTAAAAAAAGAAGGGTCACTGAAAGAACTTCTGAAACACCCGAGAGCGATCATGGTCGTGATCGGACTTACGATGGGAGGCACGCTGGCATTTTACACCTACACAACATACATGCAGAAGTTCCTGGTGAACACAGTGGGCTTGACGAAATACCAGTCTACAATCCTCACATTCTGTTCGTTACTGATCTTCGCCTGCCTGCAACCAGTTTTTGGCGCCATCAGCGACAAGGTCGGCCGGCGGCCACTACTCATTGCATTTGGTGTGCTTGGGACAATTTTTACCTATCCGCTTTTGAGTACATTAAGCCATACTACAAACATGTGGGCGGCTTTTGGTTTGCTAATGGCAGCGCTGATCATTGTCAGCGGCTACACTTCCATCAATGCAGTTGTGAAAGCTGAGCTTTTTCCGGTGGAAGTCCGGGCATTGGGTGTGGGCCTTCCCTACTCCATTACAGTTGCGATCTTTGGCGGGACGGCTGAATATCTGGCGCTTTGGGCGAAGAACTTAGGTCATGAAAGTTATTATTACTGGTATGTGACTGCCTGCATTTTTATTTCCCTCATTATTTATTTCAAAATGCGGGATACCAAGCATACTTCGCTGATCGATTAGACGCTTGTAGGTTCCGGCCGCTTTTCCATGGATGTAAAATTACGATAATTAGTCCTCAGATCAGCTCTGGTGCGGTTTTATACAAATATTTTCTTTTGTATTCCAATGGTGTCATATCGGTAACTTTCTTGAAATGCCGGTAAAAATTGGAAACATTGTTAAAGCCGCACTCAAAGCAAATCACCTCCGTTGCCAATTTATCTTCAATCAAAAACCGACAAGCCTGACTAATGCGTATTTCGACCAGAAAATCATTGTAAGTTTTCTTGGTCATCAATTTAAAATAGCGGCAGAAGGACGTGATTCCCAGGTTCGCAATCGATGCGACGTCTTGTAAGGAAATGTCGTTCCTGTAATTCGAGAGCGTATAGGCGTAAATTTTATTGAGGCGCAGCGTTTCGGAGTCATTGGATTTGTAAAATGCGTGCGCCGACGCAATGGTTTCCAAATCGCTGGCTTCTGCCAAAATCTTTAAAATGGAAAGCAATGCAATAAGCCGGTCCAAATTTTGCGCATTAACTGCCGCTTTCATTAAGGGAATAATTCCCTCCTTCGCTTTGCCATTGATCAGAAGTCCGCGCCGCGCTTTTTCGTAAAGTTTAGGGATCTGGTAAGCTTCCGGCAATTGTAACAGTTCACTTCCGAGGCAATTAGGCAGAAAATGAACGATGATGACTTCTACGGCTGTGTTGCTGGCGCCTTCTTCCACACGCCAGGTGTGCGGCAGGTTTTCACCTAAAAGGATGAGCTCGCCATCCGAAAAATTGCTGATGTTATCGCCAATGAACCGCACGCCCGTTCCCTTGATCAAGTAATGCAGCTCTAACTCAGGATGGTAATGCCATACTGTGCCGAAGCCGGAATCCTTGTCGTGGCGGATGCTGAAAGAAGTCCGGGATGCGATCGGGACTTTGTGAAAGTGCGGTTTCATTTTTAAATATCTTCCTGACAACATTATGTTGCCACCGTTCAATTTTAAAAGAAACTAATCGGGATATCTATCTACGTTTTCCGTAAAAACTTTGACATAGTTATATCATTTCCAGCAATCATATCAATTTATAGAAAGATATTTTTAGGCTCAACTCAAAGGTGCTGGTTCTCGCTGAACGAATGGATTTTATTCAAAAACATTTCCTTAGACGCTGGATCATTATAGCGGTTCATCTGACAAAAAATCTCACTTTTTAAATTCAAAAACAGATAAGCCTGAAAATTTTCCTCGGTTTTAATGTCAATCCGCTCGTCCCAGATCTTTGCAAAAACGCTTTCCGTAATCGTCTCCGCCTCTTTTTCATCTTTCAAAATTACCGAGCAAAATTTCACCGCCGGAAAATAAAAGTATGAGCAAAGTTGCGTGAAAGCAGCCTCATCACCCTGTTTGATCTGATAAAGAATGTGTTGATTTGGAAAATCCATAGCTTTAAGAATTAAGGGTAGAAATGGTTTTACTTGACCAGGTTCTTTTTAAAAATGCTCGTAATACCCAATGTGGTTTGTAGGCGTTCAACTTCTTCCAGCAATTCGTCCATTCCGGCCTGTAATTCAGGCGTTAATTCGTCCACTTCCCTTCTCGTGTAAGTGGAGATGGGGAAGCCACGTCGTTTAAGGCTGTATTTGGCGATCGTCGGATAAGCCGAATGGACAATGTCCATGGAATCTTCAAGAAACTGCTGCACTTCCGCAAGGTCGTTTTCAGCGGCTGGATCATTGTAATGATCACATATCCAGACCACTAACTCAGGAAAAATATTTCCCTGAATGCAAGACAACCCAGCCGCACCGGCCCGGAGCGAT
Source organism: Dyadobacter sp. CY347 (assembly GCF_021502655.1). GTDB lineage: Bacteria > Bacteroidota > Bacteroidia > Cytophagales > Spirosomataceae > Dyadobacter. Next base: position 20,395 of record NZ_JAKFFT010000007.1, on the reverse strand, counting down.
GCAACCGCATTCACCATATAAGCATCGTAAAGACCAAACTTATGGCCATCGGCAACCGCAATGCGTCGCTTCACTTCGTCCAGGTCCAGACTTGTGTCCTTATGGTAAATGATGCGGCCCGTTTCCATCAAAGTTTCAAGTATTTCACTGTTAATCAACCTTTTGTAAGGAACAGGACATTCATATAAGCCCAACGGAATGTTGTCTGTAAGTGAGATCAGTTCAAGAACGCGATCTGTAAAAACTTCATCCGATTCCGTCTCTTCGGCCATCAGGCCGGTGATAACGATGACGGCCTGCACACCGGTCTCGTATATACGTTTTGTAAATGCTGCCTGCTCTGCAACGCTGCCCGGAAACGTCCCGGTGGCAACCACAGGCACACGCCCATCAACCTGATCTACAACCGTCTGCGTCACATCCAAACGTTCCTGTTCGGATAATTCAAACATCTCGCTGGACAAGCAATTAGCAAACAGGCCCGTTGCCCCGGCTTCCAGATATAAGTCTGTTAATGCCCTTAATCCAGCATAATCCACCGCTCCTGATTTCAGAAACGGGGTCAACATAACGGGGATAAAGCCTTGGGGTAATGAGTTTGAGGAGGGTGTTGTGTAATTCGTCATAATGGTGTCGAATGCATTGTGTTAGTGTTTGTCTGCAAAAACTTCTTCTTCCGGCTGTGGTTTGCCTTTCAGCCTCGTTAATAACATACCGGTCAAAAATATAGTGAGCGTGCCTACGACCATGATCATATTCTGGTGCAAAGGATTGCGCAGATATTCGTATTGATCAGGCAGTTGCGAAGAGAATGTCATCCAGATGATCACGACAATGCCTATCAATGTGGCAGTCAGCGCTTCCGTATTCTTAGTTGACCTAGAAACAATTCCTAAAAGGAACAGACCAAGCATGCCACCTGCGAAAATCCCTGAAAGCATCCACCACACATCCAGCACACTTTTCACACCGATCATTGCAATGCCCGTGATCATTCCCAGGAGTCCGAAAACCGTCGTAGCAATGTATAGCAGCCTTAATGACTCTTTTTGCGTGAGATCTGATTTGATATATTTCTGATAAATATCCACGGAGAAAACTGTCGCCGAAGCATTCATCCCGGAGCTGATCGTGCTCATGGCAGCCGACATTATCGCAGCGATAATGAGCCCTAGTAAGCCCACAGGCACTTTTGTCACCATAAAGTGCGGCATTACCTTATCCCCGTAATCGGCTGGGGTTAATGTGGAAGCCAATTGCGAAATAGCTTGTGATGAACCGTTTGGTAAACGCTCCGTTGCCACCTGCATGCGCACAATGTTGAGCAGCTCAGGATTGCTTTGATAATAGGCGTAAAGGCATGAGCCGAGTAAAAAGAAAATCAATGAGACCGGCAGATAAAGATAAACGCAAAGCCAGACCGAGCTGGCTGCTTCCTTAATCGACGAGGTCGTATGATAGCGCTGAACATAATTCTGGTCCATCCCAAAATTGTTCAGGTTCATGAAAAATCCATATAGCAACACAACCCAAAATGAGGCTTGCGTAAAATCAGGCGCGAAGCTTCCCAAGCTGAATTTATCATTAGCCTTACCAATCTCCATGATCTTTGGAAATCCGCCTTCCATGCCCGAAATCACCAGGTAAAGAATGATAAATGCGCCCACCGTTTTGATCACACCCTGCACAACCTCCGTCCAGATCACCGCCTCCATGCCGCCCATTACCGTATAAAGCACAATGCAAATCCCCACCACGATCATAATGGTAGACATCGGATAACCCGTAAGCGCTTGCAGACTTAATGCGATCCCGAAGAAGATAGAACCCATTCGGGCCAGTTGCGTGAGCAAAAAGCAAACCACGGCATAGGTTCGTGCCCACGGACCAAATCGCTCTTCCAGATGCGTGTAAGCAGAAACCGCTCCTGTATTTCTGTAAAAAGGAATAAAAAACTTGGTTGCTACCCAGGCTGCAAAAGGCATGGACAGACTAAATACAAATGAGTTCCAATTGCTTCCGTATGCTTTTCCGGGAACGCCCAGGAATGTGTTGCTGCTCAAAAACGTGGCATAAATCGAGATCCCGATCGCCCAGCCCGGAATCTTCCCGGAGGCTTTCGTAAACTGATCTGTGCTATTGTTGTTCCGCGAAAAATAAATGCCTACACCAACCATCCCAACCAGATAGGCAATAACAATAACCAGATCGATGAATGGTAAGGATTTCATTAAACTTTTCGGACAATTATAACTTTACCACAAAGAAACAGGATCGAACCACTGCATTTATATGGTTTCATATCCTTTTATTGTACGATATTACCAAAGGATGACGGCTATTAAAAAGTGCAATGTGATTATTCTACTATCTTCTTGTCTTTAAAAAAATATCCAATGCCGATTGTGGAAACGACGATAAGCAGGATCAAAATGATTTTAGTGGCTAAACCTTCATTGGGATGTTCCAGAAGATAACGAATGTCACGCGCTTCACGCCCTGCCCAAACGGCTAAAACCGTACGCGGGATCATTCCGAGCGTCCCGCCAGCCAGCACTTGCTTGAACCGCGCGCCGGCCATCGCGAAGAATAGATTGGTGATGGCGAAAGGCAAAACGGGGGAAAGTTTAGCAAAAAATATGAGCCGCAATTCGTTTTGATAAAATCTGCGGAGCAGCGAATTTACTTGCGGGTAAACCTGAACAAGATAGCTGCGGATCGAAGAAGCATGCAGGAAATTGGCGGATGCATAGATGATGGCAATAGCGCCCAAATTCAGTCCAAAAAGCAATGGTAATGCAGTCCAGCCCAAGAAATATCCGTAAACCAAGGCTAGAAATGTGGGCGGTGTGAGGGCAACAGAGGAGGCCAATGTTAATATCAGCGTGGCAATCACCCAGTATTCAAATGGCCAGTTGCGTAACAAAACTTCGTTGCTGATCGCCCAGGCTGTTGCTATGGAGGTCGTAACAAGCGGAACGACAGTCAGTAATATGCTTACAATGACTGGTAATGACAATTTTTTGGGGGAGGACGTCTCCAATGTTCTTCCGTTTAAAATTTTACTACGTTCCGCGTATAACGATAACCACTTGTTTGGTTAAAAGGTTTTTCCTAATCTTGATCAATATGAAATTCGCAACAAAAGCCATACATGCCGGCGTGGAGCCGGACCCGACCACCGGCGCCATTATGACGCCCATTTACCAAACGTCCACCTACGTGCAGGAAAGCCCGGGCAAGCACAAAGGCTACGAATATTCGAGAACGCATAATCCCACGCGAACCGCCCTGCAAAAAGCATTGGCAGCATTAGAAAACGGCAAACACGGAATCTGCTACGCCTCCGGACTCGCCGCCACCGACGCGGTGCTGAAACTTTACAAGCCCGGCGACGAGATCATCGCGACCAACGACATTTACGGAGGAACATATCGCATTATGAAGCGGATCTTCGAGCCGTTTGGAATGGTTTTCAAATTCGTGGATATGAGTAATGTGGCCAATGTGAAAGCTGCCATCTCAGAAAAAACAAAAATGATATGGATCGAAACGCCCACCAATCCGCTGCTTAAAATCGTTGACATTCAAGCGATTACAAGCCTATGCAGGGAAAGAGAAATCCAAAGCGTTGTCGATAACACATTTGCATCGCCATATCTCCAAAATCCGTTGGATATGGACGCCGACATGGTCATGCATTCGGTTACAAAATATTTGGGCGGACATTCAGACACCGTCATGGGCGCGCTCGTAACGAACGATGACGAATTGGCCAAACAATTGGCATTCATTCAAAATGCAAGCGGCGCGGTTCCGGGTCCGCAGGATTGTTTTTTGGTTTTGAGGGGAATAAAAACATTGCATATCCGCATGCAAAGACATTGTGAGAACGCTTTGGAAGTGGCCAAGTGGCTCGAAGCACATCCGAAAGTGGGCAAGGTTTATTATCCAGGCCTGCCTTCACACCCATCGCACGAGCTGGCAGGGAAGCAAATGCGCGGTTATGGCGGCATGTTATCATTTGAATTAAAAGGCGATGTGTACGAAGAAGCCGTGCGCGTCATGGAAAATCTGGAAGTTTTTTCCCTCGGCGAATCATTAGGCGGCGTGGAATCGCTTTGCACACATCCCGCAAGCATGACGCACGCAAGCATTCCAAAAGAAGAAAGGCTCAAAACAGGCTTGAAAGAGACATTAATACGCCTGAGCGTAGGAATTGAAGACGTGGAAGACCTCATCGCCGATCTGGAACAAGCCATCGGGCACGTTTGAAATGGCTTTGCAATCAAGGTTCAAAAACGTTACTTTTGACATCACATTTTTTTCAGGCACTAAAATATAATTGTAATGGAATTAACAGGAACGGTCATCGCTTTGCTTCCCGAAGTAACAGGCCAGGGAAAGAACGGAGCTTGGCGTAAGCAAGAATTTATTCTTGAAATCCCTTCTCAATATCCAAAAAAGGTTTGTATAGCGCTTTGGGGTGATAAAATTGATCAGTCAAATTTGCAGATTAATGATCAGGTGACTGCATCCATCGACGTGGAAAGCCGCGAATACAATTCCCGCTGGTATACAGAGGTGAAAGCATGGAAAATAGACAAAGCAGGAAGCGGCAATCCGGGTTCAAACTCAGGAGGCCAGCCATTGCCACCGGTTACAACATTCAGCGAAGACGAATCCGACGATCTTCCATTCTAATTGACATAGTAATTCCCGGCTTAGCGGGTTTGTTTTTGATAAAACACGCAGAGCCGGGAATTTTTATGATTTAGAATCTAATTGGATTGGTAAGACATTGACATGGTAAACTTATCGAGCATTTCGTGCGGATGCACTTCCAAAATTCTCGCCAGCACCATAACAACCAGTGTATTAGAAGCAATTTTGCGGGGAATGCCGGCGAATGTTGCGAAAAGATCAACAGTAACTGACTCTTTTTCGTCCAAAAGCTTCATCAGCTTCTCCTCCTTATCACCATATTGAAAACGGATATCGCGCTCGCCTCTTCCCCTGCGCATGATTTCCTTCATTTCCCTGCTCGCCTGGATTGATTTGTCCTCCACACGGATATAAGCCTGCCGGTTTCCAGTGTTGTCCACCACATAATGCGGCTTATCGATGCTCCTGGGAATAGTTAACACCAACACATCGCGGTCCGGACTTACCGGGATCCTTTCTTTTTTGTAGCTGATTTTGGGATAAATGTACTTGTCGATGGCCTTAGTAAGCGAGTACTCATCTTCCTCCGCATCTTTAAGGCCTTTAATCGTTTTGTCGTCTCCCACCCCGACGAAGAGTTTTCCACCACCGGAGTTGGCAAATGCGACAACCTCACGGACAATCTTTTCCGGGTGATTGGATTTCAATTTGAATTCCACATGTTCACCCTCCCCTTTCTTAACCAACTCTTTCAACAATCGAAGCTCCATCGGTTGGAATGGATAGATATCTGAATTATGACAAAATCACTTTGGGTAACTTCCTCGTCTTTCTACTTGATAACGCTAACAATTTACATTCCTTTTGTCAGATTAAAAAAATAATGAACGGCGGATTCTGTAAAAGTTTCGGGCATGATCATAAAAAAAACGGCACTGGTGAGGTGCCGTCTCCTTTATCTAGTATTCATCTTCGTTGAAAAAGAAATCGTCTTTGGTGGGGTAATCAGGCCAAATTTCTTCAATGCTTTCATAAGGCTGACCGTCATCTTCAAGCTCCTGTAGGTTTTCAACTACTTCTAACGGAGCGCCTGTTCTGATTGCAAAGTCAATTAGCTCGTCTTTGGTAGCTGGCCAGGGAGCATCTTCAAGATATGACGCGAGTTCGAGAGTCCAGTACATAATATTTTCGCCTATTAATAGTTACTTACTTTTCTGCAAAAGTAAAAAATTTGACATCTTTTAAAAGCTTAAAGCGAAAAAAAACAAAAATAATTGCTTCCCTCAAAATTTAATTTTCCCACAAATATTAATGCACTATTTACCAGCCAGTTACAATATTCAAGAAGCCAATAAAGTCGCAGCAGATATGCCTAAACCTTTGTGTATCCTTCTGATCATTTCAAGCGTGAGCGGCCGTTTCCTGTTTAGCACTTCTGATACGCGACTGGCGCTTCCGAAATAGTCTACCAGATCTTTTTTCTTCAATCCATTCTCCTCCATTTTAAGCTTGATCGCCTCCACAGGGTCTGGCGGCTCGATAGCAAAATGCACCGATTCATAATCCTCAACTATTATAGAGATCAATTCAAGCAGTTCTTCCTCAGGGCTGTTTTCCGTGCAGTCCACCAATGAATCAATGAGTTTGAGATAAGCCCTGTAATCCTCATCCGAATGAATCGGTTTCAGCTCAGACTTAATTTGTTGTATCGTTTTCATGAACGTCAAATATTTTTAATGTCTTTAATTTGGTCGTACTCTTTGTGTGTTCCAAGGAAGCGAATGAAAGCCCATTGCAGGTTATATCTGAACAGCACGATCAGCCTGTATTTGTTATGGCAGATATTAAAAACGACTCTGTTATTTCCTACCGTATCGCTTTTCGGATTTTCTGCAATCACCTCATTTGGTGAAGAATAGTTTGCGTTTCTGATCTTATCGTGCCAATATTTAAGTTCTTGTTCCGCATCCGGATACTTTTCCCAAAACGCTCTTAATGTTCCTTTTGTAATAATTCTCACCGGCACACTATTAAATTCCCAAATTGGTAACAACTATACAAATATGGTAATATTAATGGGTAACGCAAGTCTTGCCTCTTCAATCCTGAAAACCTTTTTGTAATTTTCCCAATCATTATAAAAGCAATCATATGACCATTGAAGTTTGCGCTTATTCGTTAGAATCTTGTATTAATGCACAGGCTGGCGGCGCAGGGAGGATTGAATTGTGTGGCGGACTGGGCGAAGGCGGGACGACGCCGAGCGCAGGTTTAATAGAATTGGTAAGACAGCATATTGATATAGATATTTTTGTCATGATCCGGCCCCGGGGCGGCGATTTCGTCTATGATATTTTCGAGGAAGAGATTATGAGGAAAGACATTGACCTCGCTAAGAAATTAGGTGCAAATGGCGTGGTATTAGGCATTTTAACGAGCGATGGTCAGGTGGATGTTGCACGTACGAAGTCACTCGTAGAGCATGCCAAACCCATGAAAGTGACTTTCCACCGCGCATTTGACCTCACACCGGATCCTATCAAAGCACTAAAAGCAGTGATTGAAACGGGCGCCGAGCGCATTTTAACTTCCGGACAAAAACCAAATGCAGTAGAAGGCATTGCTCTGCTGGAACAACTTGCAAAAGAAGCGGGTGATTCCATTGAAATTATGGCCGGGGCAGGCGTCAATCACAATAATGCAGCCCAATTGGCAGCAGCTGGCGTGCATTCGCTGCATCTGACAGCCAAAGCATTCCGCCCGGGCAGACAAAAATATTTCCCTGCAGACATCTCCATGGCAGGTGGCATTCCCGACGAACATTCGGTGATGTATGCGGATCTGGCTCTGGTTGAAGCCATTGTGCAAGTAGTTTCCTGATGACGCGCGGCTTTTAAAATTGCGCCACCCAATTCTCCCTCTATGAAGTATCTGAAAGCTTTTGTTTCACTCGCTGCGACAATTTGCCTTGTTTATTTCCTCAACAAGCCGCTCAGCCCGGCTCCGGCATTAGGGCCTTTTCTGAGTCCTTTTACAGGATTTGGGCAAAATGGCGATCAGGTTATTGCAAAAGAAGGAGAAACAATCCTCAAACTCAGCGGACTGAAAGATGAGGTGACGATCCGCTACGACGACTCCGGCGTAGCGCACATTTTTGCGAAAAATAATTTTGACCTTTTCTACGCCCAGGGTTTTGTAACGGCCAAGGACCGGCTCTGGCAAATGGACTTGCAAATCCGCGCTGCCTCAGGCCGGCTTTCCGAAGTGCTCGGGAAAGCAACCTTGCAACTGGACCAGCAGAGCCGTCGGCTGGGAATGGGTTATGGTGCCGAAGCCAACATAAAGGTAGCCATGAAAGACCCGCATTCAAAGGAAGCATTGCTCGGTTACACGGCGGGCGTGAATGCCTACATTGATCAGCTTGCGCCGAAAGATTATCCTATTGAGTTCAAATTGCTGGGCTATAAGCCAGAAGCATGGAAGCCGATCAACACCATGTATATGCTGGAACAGATGACATTAACATTGGCCGGGCGTTCCAATGAGCTCAATATGAGCAATGTCCTCAAAAAATACGGAGAGAAAGTGGTCAATGACCTTTTTCCCGATTATCCCATGTTCCAGGAAAGCCCTGTAATCCCTGCGGGAACTGCGTGGGATTTTGAGCCGCTCCCTACTCCCGGGAAACCTAATACTCTTCCCAACGGCGATAGTATTGCCCAATTCAAGAAAATCCCTGGTGCATTAACGCAACGGGAAGCGAAACAGGAAGGAATCGGCAGTAATAACTGGGCCGTAAGCGCTGAGAAATCGATTACGGGCTATCCTATCCTCGCCAATGATCCGCACCTTGAACTGACATTGCCCTCTATCTGGTATCAGGTGCAGCTGCATTCTCCTTCCATGAATGTATATGGCGTGTCGCTTCCGGGCATTCCGAGTGTCATTATTGGTTTTAACCAGCATGTAGCCTGGGGCGTTACCAATACGGATGCCGACGTTTTTGATTTATATAAAATAAAATACAAAGACGATTCACGGACACAATACTGGCATGATAATCAGTGGAAACCCACAAAAAAGCGCATTGAATCCATCCTCATAAAAGGACAAAAAGAACCACTTAAAGAAGAAGTCATTTACACGCATCACGGGCCGGTTACGGAGACGGACAACAGGTCCGGAAAATATCCTGAACTCGCAGTAAAATGGATCGGACATGAGGCTGGAAACAGCTTCCTGACATTCTATGAGCTGAATAAAGCCAAAAACTACGACGATTACCGGAAGGCGCTGACCTATTATGTTGGGCCTGCACAGAATTTCGTGTTTGCCGATAACAGCAAGAACATTGCACTGACAGTCAACGGAAAGCTGCCTTTGAAATATAAAGAACAGGGCAAATTTGTCCTGGACGGCTCCAATCCAGGCGATGACTGGCAGGGCTGGATCCCGGCGGAGCAGAACCCTTATGTGAAAAATCCGAAAAGAGGCTTCGTAAGCAGCGCAAATCAATCGTCCACAGATCCTTCCTATCCATATTTTATCAATTGGGTCTTCGCACCTACGGAACGCGGCGTGCGCATTAATGAGCGCCTGAAAGCGATGACAAATGCCAATGCAGATAGTTTGAGAATGTTGCAAAACGACAATTTCAGTGTTTTGGCAAGAAACATTTTACCTAAATTATTGCAGACATTGAAATCTGTAACATTGACACCAGCTCAAAAGGCAGCAGCGATCACATTGGCTAACTGGAATTACCAAAACACGCCGGAATCGGTTGCAACGTCTATTTTTGAGGAATGGATGCCACTCTTGCAGGCGAAGATATGGAACGACGAATTTGGCGAAAACCTGGAATATCCCACACGCGACCGAACATTATATATGATTATCAATGAACCTGATAAAAAATGGTTCGATAACATTACCACGCCTGAAAAGGAAACATTGACCGACGTTACCGCAGCCAGCTTCAAAGCCGCGCTCGACACATTAACCACCCGCCACGGACCTATGAGCCAATCGTGGCAATGGGCGAAGGTGAAAGGGACGGAAATCAGGCATTTGAGCAGAAGCCTTAAACCATTCAATGCGCCAGCATTGAAAGTAGGCGGTGGCCGGAGCATTGTCAATGCCATTACCAAGCGCAACGGGCCTTCCTGGCGCATGGTTGTGGAACTCGGGCCGGTTCCAAGGGCTTATGGCATATATCCCGGCGGGCAGTCGGGGAATCCGGGGAGTCCTTATTATTTGAATTTGTTAAAAAAATGGGAAAATGGTGAGCTTAATGAGCTCATTTACCTGCTCGAACCATCCCAAAAGCATCCGCGTATGACATCCAGTGTGAAGCTTCAAAAACCGTAATCCTCATGAATTTCCTGATTATATTATTGGTGACCGCATTGCTGCAAATTTTCGCCCCGTGGTGGGTTATCGCCATCGTGCCGTTTTTGGTTTTCGTAATCAGGCAAAGCAATGCCGCCAATGCATTCTGGACAGGATTTGCGGCTGTTGGGTTATTATGGATGGCTTATGGCTTTTATTTACACTTCATCTCCGACGGCGCCATGTCCGACCGGATAGCAGGCATATTTTCGTTGCCAAATGGCATTTTGCTCCTGCTGGTTTCAGCATTAACAGGCGGATTAACGGGCGGATTAGCCGGATTATCAGGTCAGCTGGTTCGCAGGCTATTCATTCCTGGCCCGTCAAGAAGCATATCTTTATAAAACTTACCGTAAATGTTACACAGGGGCTGATATTCATTGTACTTAAACACAAATTATTATCTTTGCGGCTCGTTCAAAAAATCAAAACTCAAAAAACGTGAACAACAATACTTCATTAATTTGGAACATCGTGCTTTCCCTGGCTGTGGCGGTGTTATTCTTTTTACATTTTTCAGGTAAGCCTTCGGGAGATGCAGGTGTAGCAGCAGATGGTGGCGTAGTAGCAGGCCGTAAAACTGTGTATGTTCAGGTTGATTCTTTGTTGAAAAACTACGAATTCTTTAAGGATACGAGAAAAGAGCTGGAAAATAAAAACTTCCAATTGGAAAATGAATTGAATACAAAAGGCCGTTCATTGCAGAATGAAGTTCAGTTTTTTCAGCAGAGAGCACAAACAATGACGCCGGAGCAGGCACGCTCGACAGAGGCGCAATTGATGAAAAAACAGCAGGATTTAGTTGCTTACCGCGACCAGTCTGCACAAGCATTGGGCCAGGAAGAGGCTAAGAAAAACGAGGAGCTTTACAAAAACATCCGTTCTTACATTGAGAAATACAACAAAGAGAATGGTTTTGAATATGTGCTTGGTTACTCGCTGGGCGGCGGGATTTTGTTTGCTAATCCATCATTGGATGTAACACAAAAGATCCTTGACGGCCTGAACAAAGAATACAAAGGAAGCAATGCTTCAAAAGCGGATTCTACAAAGAAGAAGTAAGCGCAATATAATGTATCAAAAAAAGCAGGCCGCTAATGAATTAGCGGCCTGCTTTTTTATGTGCTATGGTTTAAAAAACCTTGTATCTGAATGCGCTCAATCATTTAATAATGTTTGAGAACACTAATGCTAAACGGCAGAAGATGAAAGCTTCGCACCTATATATTCACGGTTCATACGGGCAATGTTTTCCTGTCCGATCTCCTTAGGACATTCAGCAGAGCATGCGCCGGTGTTCGTACAGTTTCCAAATCCTTCTGCATCCATTTGCGCGACCATTTTCTCTGCACGAATCGTTCTTTCCGCCTGTCCTTGTGGAAGTAATGCCAGTTGAGATATTTTCGCAGAAACAAAAAGCATTGCAGACGCATTCTTACAAGCTGCTACGCAAGCACCGCAAGCGATACATGCCGCTGCTGCAAATGCTTCATCCGCAGCTATTTTTGGAATCGGAAGGCTGTTGGCATCCTGTGCATTCCCAGTGTTTACCGAAACAAAACCACCCGCAGAAATCACTCTGTCGAAAGCATCGCGGTCAACAACCAGGTCTTTAATGACCGGAAACGCCTCCGCTCTCCACGGCTCTACAACGATGGTATCACCGTCATTGAACGAGCGCATGTGCAATTGACAAGTCGTAACGCCTTTTAATGGTCCGTGAGCCCTTCCATTGATATACATGGAACACATTCCACAGATCCCTTCGCGGCAATCGTGGTCAAATGCTACCGGCTCTTTGCCCTCCTCGATCAGTTGCTCATTGAGGACGTCAAACATTTCCAGAAACGACATATCCGGGGATACATGGTCCAGACTGTAATTTTCAAAATCTCCTTTTGTATTGCTATTGCTTTGTCTCCAGACTTTAAGCTTAATATGCATGTTATCTGCACTCATTGTTGTAATAGTTAACGGTCAATGATTAACCAATAATATTGAAACAAGCTGATAGCCAGCTGCAAACGATCACTGATCGCATGCCGACAGCCATACGGCTTCTATTTATAACTCCTTTGGGCAATCTTAATATTTTCGTAAATCAACTCCTCTTTATGAAGCTCCCATTCCTCCTGCGCCTTATGCTCCCAAGCCGACACAAACATGAAGTTATCATCATCACGCAATGCTTCCCCTTCTTCTGTCTGATGCTCCTCGCGGAAGTGACCGCCGCAAGATTCTTCACGCGTTAATGCATCAATGCACATTAACTCACCCAGTTCAATGAAGTCGGCAACACGGCCGGCTTTATCCAATTCAGGATTGAATTCATCCTTGCTCCCCATAACTTTCACATCTCTCCAGAATTCCTTGCGAAGCTCCCGGATCTCCATGATCGCTTGCTTCAAACCCTGCTCATTACGCGCCATGCCACATTTATCCCACATAATCTTGCCAAGGCGACGGTGGAATAATTCAGGAGAAGTTTTTCCCTGGATCGATAACAATGTATCAATGCGGTCTTTCACTTCTTTCTCAACCTTTACAAATTCCGGATGGTCCGTTGGAATTTTACCTGTTCCAATTTCTTTCGCGAGATAAGCACCAATGGTATAAGGAATTACAAAATAACCATCCGCAAGCCCCTGCATCAAAGCCGAAGCGCCCAGGCGGTTTGCACCGTGATCTGAGAAGTTAGCTTCACCCAATGCATATAACCCAGGCACTGTGGTCATCAGGTTGTAATCCACCCAAAGTCCGCCCATTGTATAATGTACTGCAGGATAGATACGCATCGGCACCTCGTACGGATCTTCACCCGTGATTTGCTTATACATATCGAACAGGTTACCGTATTTTTCTTTTACAACAGCCTTACCCCAAGCCGTAATATCTTCCTTGGATGCGTTTGCAATGTTGTTCTTATTTGCTTCTCCTCTTCCGTAACGTTCCACGGCAGCCGCGAAGTCAAGGAAAACAGCCAGTTTGGATGATCCTACGCCATATCCGGCATCACATCTTTCCTTGGCAGCGCGGGAAGCAATATCACGCGGAACCAGGTTACCAAATGCAGGGTAACGACGTTCAAGGTAATAATCTCTTTCTTCCTCGGGAATCTCGTTTCCGGGACGCGTATCATTTTTTGCCTTTGGCACCCAGATCCGCCCGTCATTACGAAGCGATTCGGACATCAAAGTCAGTTTCGACTGGTGCTCTCCTGAAACAGGAATACAAGTCGGGTGAATCTGTGTAAAGCAAGGATTGCCGAAATACGCTCCTTTCTTATGTGCCTTCCAAGCAGCAGTAACATTGCTGCCCATTGCATTCGTTGATAAGTAGAATACGTTCCCGTAACCACCGGTGCAAAGTAACACAGCATGGCCGCCGTGGCGCTCTATTTCTCCCGTAATAAGGTTTCTTGCAATGATACCACGGCATTTGCCATCGATATTGACCACATCCAGCATTTCGTGGCGGTTGTACATTTTCACGGTTCCCATGCCCACCTGGCGCTGCAAACCTGAATATGCACCCAGCAACAACTGCTGTCCGGTTTGTCCGGCGGCATAGAAAGTCCGCTGAACCTGTGTTCCACCGAACGATCGGTTAGAAAGCAAACCACCATATTCGCGTGCAAAAGGAACTCCTGCTGCAACGCATTGGTCAATAATATTTCCGGAAACCTCTGCAAGACGGTGCACATTGCCTTCTCTTGCGCGATAGTCACCTCCTTTAATTGTATCGTAAAAAAGACGGTAAACCGAGTCACCATCATTCTGGTAATTTTTCGCAGCATTGATCCCGCCCTGTGCAGCAATGGAGTGCGCACGACGTGGAGAATCCTGAAAACAGAATGCTTTAACCTTATAGCCCATTTCCGCAAGCGTGGCAGCAGCAGAAGCGCCCGCAAGACCTGTACCAACTACAATAATTTCAAGATTACGCTTATTGGCAGGGTTTACAAGAGGAACTGAAGACTTGTACTTACTCCATTTTGTTTCAATCGGCCCCTGTGGTATTTTGGCATCCAGACTAGATGAAGTTGCCATATATTGAATGTTATTTAATCAAAAAGTTAATTGAAAATAGCTGCGCTTAATTACAGCCTCTTAATAGACCCATCCCAGGTAAATGGAAATCGGCATCAAAGCAAATAAGATCGGGACAACAATAGAAAAAGCCGTTCCCAGAAAGTTGATCGCACCATTATACTTGATATGGTTCAGTCCCAATGTCTGAAATGCGCTTTTGAAACCGTGAAGCAAATGCCAGAATAGCGAAATGCAGCCCAGAACATAAATAAGCACGACAAGGGGATTTTGAAAAATATCCAGCATCATCTGGTAAAGGTTCAGCTCCTCACCTGTTGCAAACTGGTTGCTACGGTTAGGAATCCAGAAATGCGCTGTATGGATCACCAAAAATATCAGCAGCAATGTGCCCAGCAAGCCCATGCTCCGGGAATACCAGGTGCTGTTGGCCGAAGGTTTGTTCATTGCATATTTAATCGGACGGGCCTCGGAATTGTTTTTCCAAAGGATTAATCCATCCACAATGTGAACCAGGAAGCCAATGATCAACCCGATTTCAAGCGTGCGCACAATAGGGTTTGTACCCATAAAATGCCCCCAATGCGTAAAGGTTTCCCCTCCGTCATTGTAAAAAATCATAGCATTTATTGTGGCATGAATCACCAGAAAGCTTATCAAAAATAATCCGGTAAGAGCCATCAGAAGTTTCTTACCAATGGAGCTCGTTAACGTTTGTGAAAACCACGACATATGAAAAACGAATCGTTTTAGTGCAAAAAAATTAGGTATATTTAGAACCTTTCAAAGGTATATCACAAACCCATGCAAGGCAAAAAAACCTTTCCATTTTTGTAAAGCAGCTGATTATTTATAATCATTATTAAGAATTAGTTTGTATGTAAAAATCATACACATTTTTGGCCTTATTTTTCGTTCACCATTCTATAACGGCGATCCATTAATTTACTCGTATGCGTCCTTCTTTACGATTCCTCCCGATACTTTACTCATTACTCTTGCTATTTGCCGCTTTCAGTGCGCATGCAACGCATTTTCGGGCGGGAGAGATTACGGCCAGAAGGATTTCATCACTCACTTACGAAATACGTTTATCCGCTTATTTCGACGTTTCCGACCGTGGCAGGCAAGCTGCGGAGTCGGCCAATGACATTAACTTTTATTTCGGCAGCGAGGGTCCCAGAAAAGTCGACCGGATCAGGGCCACGATACGCAACATTGGAAATAACACCACTTTCAACGAGTATGTTACCACATTCACATTCCCGGCTGCCGGAACCTACGAGATCTCGGCCGAAATGGATAACCGGAATGCGAACACGCTGAATTTAAGAGACGGGGTGCAAACGGACGGAATTAATTTTTACGTGCATACGACGCTGGAAATCAACACAGCCATCGGCACCAACCAGACACCGGTTTTACTAAATGCACCCATTGACCTTGCGGCTGTGGGCCAACGATACATTCACAATCCCAATGCATTCGATGCGGACGGCGACAGCTTATCATTCAAATTATTTACACCCCAAAGCGGCGACGGAAGAGGAAACGGCCTGAACATTCCTTACAAAGATCCTAATATGGTAACCCCTCCGGGCAGAACGGAAGCCGGGGGAACTCCTGCTACATTCAGTATCGATGCCGTAACGGGGGATCTGGTCTGGGATGCGCCTGTAACCAAAGGCCAGTACAATGTTGCTTTCGTTGTGGAAGAATGGCGGGATGGCGTGCGGATCGGGCAGATTGTGCGCGATATGCAGATCCTTGTTGAAGATGCACGCA
Source organism: Dyadobacter sp. CY347 (assembly GCF_021502655.1). Classification (GTDB taxonomy): domain Bacteria; phylum Bacteroidota; class Bacteroidia; order Cytophagales; family Spirosomataceae; genus Dyadobacter. The sequence continues at coordinate 4,505 of NZ_JAKFFT010000007.1, read as the reverse complement.
ATGCAAGGCCGACCATTGACCCGCTCCCTGTGCTTTGCGTCGAGGCAGGAACACGGATTAATCAGCAGATTAAGGCTGTTGATAAGGATGGTAACCCATTGATTCTTACAAGTACGGGCGGGGTTTACCAAGGTTCATTGGTCAAACCGGCATTGGCTGCTTTCAATGTGGCTGCGCAGAATGCAGCGGGTCAGGTTACCGGGCAATTTGTATGGCAAACCGGCTGTGACCACATTCGTCTGGAACCTTATGACGTGCTTTTCAAAGTGGAGGATGCCCCGTCACCCGGCACAAACCCGAGCCTTTTCCGCAAGCTCGTGGATATGACCACGCTCAGTATTAAAGTTTATGGGCCCAAACCGCTCGGATTAAGTGCTGTCCTGGCCACAGACCCGGCCGGAACGGCTTACCGGCTCAACTGGAATTCCTACAAATGCCCCGTTCCGGGTGCTAGGATCGTTATTTACAGGCGGGAAGGCTGTTCAGATATTCCGGTTCAGGAGTGTTTGACAGGGATTCCAGCAGGATCTGGTTACGAAGAAATTGGAAGGGTTGCGGTGGATCAAACCACTTTTCTGGATAATAACAATGGTGATGGGCTTCGTGCAGGAATTTCTTACAGTTACAGGCTGGTTGTTGAATTCCCTCGCCCGGGGACGAATATTAATGAGCCTGGCAGTTTGGTAGGCGGTGGGGAAAGCATTGCATCCGACGAGTTCTGCTTGAATTTGCCGATGCTGGCTCCCGTTATTACCAATGTTACCGTTGATTCAACCAGTGAAACAAAAGGGGTTATCACCATCAAATGGACCAAACCTGCGGCATCATCAGGGCTTCCTGCACAATATCGCCTGTTCAGGGCAGTTGGACAAAATGGATCTGCATTTACACAAATTGCATCCATTAATACAAACCTTACCCCGGGCGCTGCCGACACGATCTTCGTGGACAGAAACCTGAACACATTAGCAAATGCATATAACTATAAGCTTGAATATTACGCTACACAAGGCGGGCAGCTGGTTAAAATGGACGACATTAAAACAGCCAGTTCAGTAAGACTGGAGCAAGGCGCCGCAGAGCCTAACCGCATCCGCTTGAACTGGTCGGCGCTGGTGCCGTGGGAGAATGGCAATCAAACACACCGCATTTACCGGGAAGATAAAAGGCGGCCGGGAACATTCAACCGCATTGCTGATGTGACCGTGCAAGGTCCGCAAACATTTACTTTTACAGATGATGGCTCGGACAAATATGCCGCAGATGGCACTGTGAACACAACCATTGTCAGCGATTCGACTTATTGTTACAAAGTAGAAACAGTGGGTTCCTATAACAACAGGCAGATCAAACCTGCTTTGCTATACAATTTTTCACAGATCCTGTGTATTTCATCATCCGACACAACCAAGCCTTGTCCGCCAGTCCTGGTTATTGACGTGCTGAACTGCGATTCTTTGCAGGCACATCCCGAAGCTTTCTGCGGACCAACGGGCCTGACCAATCATCTTTCATGGACTTACCCGAAATCCGTGGACGGAAAAGAATGCGACCCCAATGTTTCGGCATACCGCATTTACTATGCCCGCTATGAAGGTGACGCGCCCACATTGATCGCGACCGTAACCACGCCGCCATCGCCGCTGGCAACCACATTTGCGCACGAAGGACTGACTTCTTTTGCAGGATGCTATTATGTAACGGCTGTGAACCGGTTTGGTGCAGAAAGCGCCCCTAGCAACATTGTTTGCAAAGACAACTGCCCGATGTATGTGCTGCCCAATGTGTTTACGCCAAATGCTGACGGCAAAAACGATGTTTTTGAACCTTACGAATGTCCTGCTTTTGTACAGTCCCTGGAATTCAAAGCATTCAACAGATGGGGTGCCCAGGTGTTTACGACCAAGGATGTCAACATCAACTGGAACGGTAAAACCAATGGCGGAAAAGACCTGGCTGCCGGGCAATATTATTATGAAGTAACCATCTTCTTCGAATCTTCAAAAAGAGAAAGCACGCCTACCACGCTCAAAGGCTGGGTGCAGATCATCAGATAGCCCAAAGTTGTTACTTCCTTACGTTGTATTGCCATAGCACTAGTTTATGGCAATACATATATGATTTATAAACTTGTTTTGTAAGTTTACAAGAAGGGCTATTATATTACCTCCGCCTGCACACATTTTTATTTAAAATTTCGTTGAATTAATAGTTTGGCAGATGTTTTTCTGCCTTGACCTCTATCTAAAAAAGTTCGACTCTGATATATTTATGCGATCTGCTTTACGGTTATTATTATTTTCTTTTTTCCTGACTTTGCTGGGAATTGGCTTCGAAGCTAATGCAACGCACATCCGCGCGGGCGAGATTACAGCAAAACGGGTTTCTGCAACCTCCCTGACTTACGAGATCAAACTGACGGCATATTTCGATATGCAGAATGGTGAAGGCGCTGCCAATGCGCAGAACTTTGTCCAGTTCTATGTGGGCAGCAACGGCCCTATCGAAGCGCCGCGGATTTTGCCTATTATTAACATTGGAAACAACACCACCCAGAACGTTTACATTGTCCGGTATACATTCCCCTCAGCAGGAAAATTCAGGATTTCTTTTGAAGAGGACAACCGGAATAACGGCATCCTGAACATTGGTCCGCCACCTACACAAAATCTTAACTTTTACGTAAGCACCATTCTGGAAATCAATGCAAGTTTTGGCTTGAACCAAACTCCCGTGCTACTGAATGCGCCCATTGACCTTGCTGCGGTTGGACAACGTTATATTCATAATCCGAATGCATTTGATGCGGATGGGGACAGCCTTGCTTATCGCTTGTATACGCCGCAAAGAGGAACTTCAAATGGTGCAGGTGTTAATTTGCAATATGTAAATCCAAACCAGATCGGCGCTCCAGGACAGACCGAGAATGGCGCTTCTCCGGCTACTTTCGGCATTAACCGGCTCACGGGTGACTTAACCTGGGACGCTCCGGTGACAAAAGGTTATTACAATGTTGCGTTTGTAGTGGAAGAATGGCGCGATGGCGTGCTTATTGGCGAGATCGTGCGCGATATGCAGATCATTGTGGAAGATGCCCGTAACGACCGGCCGCGCGCAGAGCCTATTCCGGATATCTGCGTGGAAGCCGGAACGCTCATTAACCAGCAAATTAAGGCAACGGATAAAAACGGCGATAAGCTAAACCTTACTTCTACGGGCGGCGTGTATGAAAGGACATTGATCAGCCCGGAACTGGCCCGGTTTACGGTTCCACAACAATCGGGACTCGGCACAATCACGGGACAATTCACCTGGCAGACTTCGTGTAACCACATTCGTCTGGAGCCTTATGATGTGTTATTTAAAGTAGAAGACGCGCCCGGGGCAAATACCAATCCAAATTTGTTCCGAAAACTGGTGGATATGACCACGCTAAGCATTAAAGTCTATGGCCCAAAACCGCTCGGACTGCGCGCAGTTGAGGCCACAGACCCGGCCGGAACTGCTTATCGCCTGAACTGGACTTCTTACAAATGTCAGGTGGCAGGCGCAAGAATTGTTATTTACCGAAGAGAAGGTTGCGCTGATATTCCGGAAGATGTGTGTATAACGGGCATCCCGGCGGGATCTGGTTACGAAGAAGTGGGTAGGGTTGCAGTTAACCAAACTACATTTTTAGACAACAACAATGGCGACGGACTTCGTGCCGGCATTTCATACAGTTACAGGATTGTTGTTGAATTCCCACGTCCCGGTACCAATGTGAATGAACCCGGAAGCCTGATCGGCGGCGGGGAGAGCATTGCATCCGATGAGTTCTGCTTGAATTTGCCGATGCTGGCTCCTGTAATCACCAATGTTACCGTTGATTCAACCAGCGAAACAAAAGGGGTTATCACTATTAAATGGACCAAACCTGCGGCATCATCAGGGCTTCCTGCACAATATCGTCTGTTCAGGGCAGTAGGGCAAAATGGATCGGCATTCACACAAATTGCATCCATTAATACAAACCTTACCCCGGGCGCTGCCGACACAATCTTCGTGGACAGAAACCTGAACACATTAGCAAATGCTTATAACTACAAGCTCGAATATTACGCTACACAAGGCGGGCAGCTTGTTAAAATGGACGACATTAAAACGGCCAGCTCTGTAAGATTGGAACAAGGCGCTGCTGAGCCTAACCGCATCCGCCTGAACTGGTCGGCGCTGGTGCCGTGGGAGAATGGCAATCAAACACACCGCATTTACCGGGAAGACAAGAGGCGGCCCGGAACATTCAACCGCATTGCCGATGTGACCGTGCAAGGCCCGCAGACATTTACTTTTACAGATGATGGCTCGGACAAATATGCCGCAGATGGCACGGTAAACACAACCATTGTCAGCGATTCGACTTATTGTTACAAAGTAGAAACAGTGGGTTCCTATAACAACAGGCAGATCAAACCTGCTTTGCTATACAATTTTTCACAGATCCTGTGTATTTCATCATCCGACAC
>NZ_JAKFFT010000006.1 GCF_021502655.1 Dyadobacter sp. CY347 | reverse complement strand
AACATTCAACCGCATTGCCGATGTGACCGTGCAAGGCCCGCAGACATTTACTTTTACAGATGATGGCTCGGACAAATATGCCGCAGATGGCACGGTAAACACAACCATTGTCAGCGATTCGACTTATTGTTACAAAGTAGAAACAGTGGGTTCCTATAACAACAGGCAGATCAAACCTGCTTTGCTATACAATTTTTCACAGATCCTGTGTATTTCATCATCCGACACGACCAAGCCTTGTCCGCCAGTCCTGGTTATTGACGTGCTGAACTGCGATTCTTTGCAGGCACATCCCGAAGCTTTCTGCGGACCAACGGGCCTGACCAATCATCTTTCATGGACTTACCCGCAATCCGTGGACGGAAAAGAATGCGACCCCAATGTTTCGGCATACCGCATTTACTATGCCCGCTATGAAGGTGACGCGCCTACATTGATCGCGACCGTAACCACGCCGCCATCGCCGCTGGCAACCACATTTGCGCACGAAGGACTGACTTCTTTTGCAGGATGCTATTATGTAACGGCTGTGAACAGGTTTGGCGCGGAAAGCGCCCCTAGCAACATTGTTTGCAAAGACAATTGCCCAATGTATGTGCTGCCCAATGTGTTTACGCCAAATGCTGACGGCAAAAACGATGTTTTTGAACCTTACGAATGTCCTGCTTTTGTGCAGTCACTTGAATTCAAAGCATTCAACAGATGGGGCGCGCAGGTGTTTACGACCAAGGACGTCAACATCAACTGGAACGGTAAAACCAATGGTGGAAAAGACCTGGCTGCCGGGCAATATTATTATGAAGTAACCATCTTCTTCGAATCTTCAAAAAGAGAAAGCACGCCTACCACGCTCAAAGGCTGGGTGCAGATCATCAGATAGGCACGTCTTTTTTCTTTGACATCGAAGTATTTCCTTTGTAGCCCGGTCGGAATGATCGGGCTTTTTTTATCAAATCCCCAAACGAAACGATCATTATGAAAAGTGCATACATCTTCCCGGGACAGGGTTCTCAGTTCAAAGGAATGGGACTTGACCTATATCAATCGTCAGATTCTGCAAAAACAATGTTTGATCAGGCCAACAGCATCCTTGGTTTTGATATCACAAAAATCATGTTCGAAGGCACCGACGAAGAGCTGAAACAAACGAATGTGACGCAGCCCGCCATTTTCATACATTCCGTAATCATGGCAAAGATCAGCCCTGATTTCTCGCCCAATATGGTGGCTGGTCATTCACTCGGAGAATTTTCGGCATTGGTTGCCGCAGGCGCATTATCCTTTGAAGATGGGTTAAAACTGGTTGCAAAACGGGCGGACGCCATGCAAAAAGCCTGCGAAATCCGTCCGTCGACCATGGCAGCGATCCTGGGATTAGCAGATAACATTATCGAAGAAGTTTGTGCAGGCATTACGGACGAAATCGTTGTTCCCGCCAATTACAACTGTCCCGGCCAGGTCGTGATCTCAGGCACTTTCGAAGGCGTTGAGAAGGCCTGTGAGCTTTTGAAGGCTGCGGGAGCCAAAAGAGCATTGATTTTGCCCGTTGGCGGCGCATTTCATTCGCCTTTAATGGAGCCGGCACGCGAAGAACTGGCATCAGCCATTCACGCCGCAGAATTTGAAGCGCCTATTTGTGCGATTTATCAGAATGTAAATGCAATGCCCGCAACCGAAGTTAATGTAATCAAAGAGAACCTCATTTCACAGCTTACCGCTCCCGTTAGATGGACGCAATCCATTGAGCAGATGGTAAATGACGGCGCGGAAATATTTATCGAATGCGGCCCAGGAAAGGTGCTTCAAGGCCTTGTGAAGAAAATCGCATCGGGTGTTGAAATAAAAAGCATTTAATTTTTTTCTACAAAAGCTTGACAACATGAATTAGCCGCATTACTTTTGCACCACTGTTTACGGTTTTGGCCGATGGTGTAATGGTAACACAGGACATTTTGGTTGTCTTATTCAGGGTTCGAGTCCTTGTCGGCCAACAGTAAAGTTAAAGAGCTCATTTCGGTGAGCTCTTTTTTTGTGCCCTTCCGGCTCCTTCCTTTTTAAGAATCTGTACAAATTACTCGACGAACTGGCCATTATTATCTATGAATTGGCCGATTTTATCGATAAACGCCCCTGTAAGCTACGAATTTTCAAAAATGGTGACTTATAATATTTTGACGGTATAATATTTACATATGAAATATTAAATTTACTATGTTATTAACCTAAACGGCACCCACATGAAAATTGAGAAAGTTAAAAAGCGCGACCGAGAGCGGACAAAAAGTAAGATCCTCAAAGCAGTAGGCGAAGTCATCGAACAGCACGGAACAGAAAAAGTAGGCGTCAACCTTATTGCGCGCACAGCGGGCGTCAACAAGGTTCTGATCTACCGATATTTTGAAAGTGTTGATGGATTGATGGAGCAATACGTAAAGTCAGGCGAATACACTTCCACCACCGCAACCGAATACATTGACAACATTCCCACGCTTGCACCCGAAGAACGCAGTAAAGCGCTTACCAGCCTGATGCACACGTTTATGAACGACCTTCGTGAAAGAAAGGCCACGCGCGATCTTTTACGCTGGGAAATCGGGACGGGTAAATCCATGCTTTCCGATGCACGTAACCAGGTTGCAACCCGTATCCTGGACAAAATCGGCAACCTGCCTAATTACAGCGACACCAGTGCGCTTGTATCGTTTCTTTCGGCAGGCATTTACTTCATGACCATTTCCACGGATTACCGCGAAAAAATGATCGACGTTGACCTGCATTCCGACGAAGGCTGGAAACGCATTGAAAGAGTGATCGAACGGATTATTACAGACATCCGGAATTAACCCACAAAAAGATTTTCAGGCTTGAATCAAAAGCTTCTCAGGGAGTGTGCAGCTATTTCATTTGAAATATTGTACACTCCTTGTCCTATATTTGCGGTTCCCTGCAAAGACTTGCCGCAGGTTAACATGCAATGAGCGTTTTAAAAAAATTAGCCAGTGAAACCGCTATTTACGGCATCAGCACCATGCTGGGGCGGTTTTTGAATTACCTGCTGGTTGCCTTACACACCAAATTATTTGAACCGGAACAAATTGCCGCCCAGGGCCAGCTCTATGCCTATGCGGGCCTGGCCATGGTGCTCTATACTTTCGGAATGGAGACGGCTTTTTTCCGTTTTGCGCGTCAGGAGACGGACCGTAAGGCTTATTATAACCTGATTCTCAGCGCAGTTATCATCATCAGCGTATTTTTCTCCGGCCTGCTCTTCATCTTTGCCGACTACGCTGCCGATTTTATTAAATATCCGGAAAGTGTTTCGCTCGTCAGAATGTTCGCGGTGATCATGGCGATCGACGGCATTGTTTCGATTCCGTTTGCACGTTTGCGTCTGGAAGGCAAAGGAAAGAAATTCGTGATCCTGCGCGTGACCAATATTGGGATCAATATCTTTTTAAACCTGTTTTTCCTGATCCTGTGCCGCGATATCCATGCAGGGAAATATCTGCTTTTCCTGCAACCGGCGGTTGATGCCATTTACGATCCTCTGCGCGCGCCGGACTACATTGTTACTGCCAATTTGGTTGCTAATCTGCTGTTTTTCTGGATGTTGAGAAAAGAATTTGCGGATTTTAAATTTGTATTCAATAAAACACTTTTCCGGCCCGTGTGGATCTACGCCTACCCCATCATGATCATGAATGCGGGCGGCGTGCTCAATATGCTTTTTGACAGGGCATTCATCCAGTTTTTACTGCCTGAAAACTTTTATCCCGGCCGGACGTCCAAACAAGCCATCGGGATTTACGTGCAATGTTATAAGCTGTCGATTTTCATGAATCTGGCGATTCAATCATTTAAATACGCTGCCGAGCCGTTTTTCTTTTCCAGAGGTGAAGACAAGAATGCGCCGCCCGTGTTTGCCAAGGTTACCAAATACTTTATCATCATCTGCGTGCTCATGTGGGTAGGAATTTGCCTGAACCTCGATCTGCTGGCGGAGTTGTTTTTGAAACAAAAGATCTATCACGAAGGATTGCCGGTGGTGCCCTGGTTACTGGCTGGCTATCTGTTCCTGGGCGTTTATTACAACCTCGCTACGTGGTTCAAGCTTACAGATAAAACAGAATACGGAACATGGCTGACATTGATGGGCGCGGCCATAACCATTGCAACCAGCTTCATTCTGGTCCCGCGGATCGGCTATCTGGGTTTTGCCATTGCATTTGCGACCTCATCTTTTATCATGGTCGCATTGTGTTATTATTTTGGTCAAAAGTATTATCGCGTTCCGTATGATGTGGTTTCTGCGGTGGGTTACATTGGCATTGGCGGGCTGGTGATTGCTGCATCCGCATTCATTAAAATCCCAAATCTATACATTGCAGTTCCCGTGCATATGCTCGTGCTGGCGATCTTTGCCGGGGTTGTATTTTTAATTGAACGGAAGAATATTCCTTTTTTGAACAAGCGTTAGGGGCCTATTTTTCCATTTCCCGGAGGAGCTTATTGGAAAACAGAAATTCTTTTAATTCAGGGACATCTGTTCGGATGATCTCGGAATTAACCCCTTCCCAGAGTTTAGAGCCCTCGTAAAGGAACATAATGTTCTGCCCGATCTCCATGACGGAGTTCATGTCATGCGTGATAATGATCGTCGTGATCTGAAATTCTTCGGTAATTTCTTTGATTAACTCATCAATTTTGACGGAAGTAAGCGGGTCCAGCCCGGAGTTGGGTTCGTCGCAGAAGAGATACATCGGATTCATGACAATGGCCCTGGCGATTCCGACGCGCTTTTTCATCCCGCCGCTGATTTCGGACGGCATTCTTTTAGCCGCTGCTTCCAGCCCAACGCGCTGCAAACAAAATGCAACCCGCTCCTGCTTTTCCTGAACAGATTGGTCGGTGAGCATATCCAGCGGGAACCGCACATTTTCTTCCACTGTTTTGGAATCAAAAAGTGCCCCACCCTGAAACAGAACGCCCATTTCCCGCCGGATGGACTGCTGCGTTTCTTTATCACAATGATAAAAGTCGCGGCCATTGTAAAGCACATTGCCCTGATCGGGCTTCACCAGTCCGATCATGCATTTCAGCAAAACACTTTTTCCTGTTCCGCTGCCGCCGATGATAAGATTGGTTTCCCCTTTTTTGAAAGATGCACTAATGCCTTTTAAAACCTCCTTGCCATTAAATGCTTTGGCAATATTGCTTACTTCAATCATTTGCAGATTCAGTTATTCTTAATTCATGGCTTTTTGTGCTTTTACAATAAAAGCTGGGCTAAAAGATAATCCGCTACCAGGATTGAAATACAGCTGTTGGTCACGGCTTCTGTGCTCGACTTCCCTACTTCCAACGCACCGCCTGTTGTAAAAAATCCTTTGAAAGAAGATATTGTTGCGATCAGGAAGCCAAAAACAAACGGTTTTACACACATAAAAAAAATGTTGTAGGGCACAAACGAATCCCTGATCCCGTATAAATAATCCCGCTCGGTAATGACGCCGGTTAATGTACCCGCCAGATAACCGCCCAGGATGCCCAGAAACGCTGAAAAAATAACCAGCATTGGAAAAGTCAGCATAGCAGCCACTACTTTGGGCAGAACGAGATAGGACGATGAATTGATCCCCATTACTTCCAGCGCGTCAATTTGCTCGGTAATGCGCATTGTACCCAGCTCGCTGGCAATGTTGGAACCGACTTTTCCTGCGAGTACAATGCACGTGATCGTAGGCGCGAGTTCAAGAATTTCCATATCCCGGACGATCAACGCAACAGTTGAAATGGGAATGATCGGGCTAACGAGGTTGTAGGCCGTTTGGATACAGGAAACCGCCCCGATAAATGTGGAAACGATGGCAACAATGAATATTGAGCTCACCCCGATCCCTACACATTCTTCCATGAGCCGCCGCCAGTATACCGATAGTTTTTCACCCTTTCCGAATAGTGTTCCTAAAAAAATGAAGTATTTCCCGATGACTGACATGATATCTTAATTGTATTCAATATTTTCGGGAAAATTAGGCAAAAAAAGAAGCAATCAGAAAAATGAATCCATTAGCGGTTATCACCGGAGGGACGAAAGGGATCGGGAAAGCATGCATAGAGCGGTTTTTGGGCGAAGGGTTTGATGTAATCACCTGTGCAAGAAACGCTAACGACCTGCAAACTCTTGAAAAGGAAATGAGTGACCGGTTCAGCAATGTTCAATTGTATTGCCAGGCCGCAGACTTGTCCTTGAAAGATGACCTTCATGCATTCATTAATTTCATTATCTCAAAAACCCAGTTTGTAACGGTCCTCATCAATAACACCGGAACATTTATTCCAGGCCAGATCCATAATGAAACGGAGGGCACATTGGAAAAGACAATGGAGACCAATCTTTACAGTGCCTATCATTTAACCCGCGCAATCCTTCCGGGAATGGTTGAAAAGCAGCAGGGACACATTTTTACCATGTGCTCCACGGCCAGTATTATGGCATATCCCAATGGCGGTTCTTATTGCATTTCGAAATTTGCGCTATACGGCATGACCAAGGTGTTGCGCGAAGAAATGAAGCCACATTCTGTTAAAGTCACCGCGGTTTTGCCAGGAGCGACCTATACCGACAGCTGGAAAGGCTCAGGGCTGCCGGAAGACCGGCTTATGGAGTCCAAAGACATTGCAGACACGATCTGGGCTGCGTATACATTATCCCCGAGAGCGGTTATGGAAGAGATATTGATCAGGCCGCAACTGGGAGATTTAGATTGATTGATGTACAATAGAGCAATTTTACTAAATTGCCGCATTTTTAAAATTATTTATTAAACCCATATTTCATTTCATGGAACAATACCTCGGTATAGACGTGGGCGGTACTAACGTAAAAATGGGGATCGTTGACGCTACGGATGGAAGAATTTCAAATTTTTACAGTCACGATACCGCCAGCTGGCGCAGTTCAGGGCATTTTATCGAACGTTTAGGTGATGCAATAGCGCTCCAGCTTGTTGAATATCCCGAGGTTAAAAGAGTAGGAATCGGCGTTCCGGGGCTGACGACCCGCGACAGGACCACTTTAATTGAGATCACAGCCATTCCAGAAATTGACGGAATCGCCATTGTCCCCGATTTAAAAGCCAGATTTCCTGAACACGATTTTTATCTTGAAAATGACGCTAATGCTGCTGCATTGGGCGAATATTACTTTGGCGAAGACAAGCTTCCCGAGGATTACATTTTTGTAACGCTGGGCACAGGCATCGGCGGTGCGGCCATCATTGACAAGAAAGTTTTCAAAGGCGGCGGCGGAAATGCCATGGAGCCAGGCCACGTCCCTTCTAAAAACGGCAAGGTTTTGGAAAGGAACATTGGTAAAAAAGAGCTTCTGGACCTCGCAATCACCATGCGTGCCAATTATACAGGCCAGACACAGCTTCCATCCGACGGAACGATTTCAACAACCGGACTTGTGGCTGCTGCTTCCAAAGGCGACGAGCTTGCCAAGCAAGTGTTCCAGGAAATGGGTTACCTGCTGGGCGAAGGGCTGGTTTCAATGATCCGGATCCTGGATATTACAACAATTCTGATCGGCGGCGGGATTTCTGCCTCATTTGAATACATTCTGCCTGCTATCAACGAGCGGTTTGAATATTGGTTGACGCCTTATTATCTTAAAACAATTATCATAAAGAGAGCCACATTGGCAAACGATGCAGGTCTGCTCGGCGCGGCTTCTTTGTGCTTTGATTAAATAGCATTTCACTTTACTCGCTGAACGGTCCTTACATTCTATACAATTTACTCTGATGAAGCTATCAGTTATCGTTCCCGCTTACAATGAAGAAAAAACGATTTGGAAAGTGCTGGAAAAGCTCAAAGCCGTCGAATTGCTAGGCGGATTTCAGAAAGAGATTGTAATTGTAAACGATTGTTCAGCGGATAATACCGAAAGTGTAGCCCGGAGGTTCATTACCGAAAACCCATCTTTGGAAGTCAGTTACTTTCGCCACGAGTACAACCAGGGAAAAGGGGCAGCATTGCATACGGGCATCCGTAAAGCCAGCGGTGACTACATTATTGTTCAGGATGCCGATCTTGAATATGATCCCGAAGAATTCAATATCCTTCTGAAACCGGTTCTAAACGGTTATGCGGACGTTGTTTACGGATCAAGGTTTATGGGTGGAAAACCGCACAGGATCCTCTTTTTCTGGCATACAATAGGCAACAGATTCCTGACCTTTCTGAGTAACATGTGTACCAATCTGAATTTGACAGATATGGAAACATGCTATAAACTCTTCCGCGCCGACCTGCTCAAAGGACTCGATCTGAAAGAAAACCGCTTTGGTTTTGAGCCTGAGGTAACGGCAAAAATCTCTAAAATCCCCAAAATACGCATCTACGAAGTTGGTGTTTCCTACTACGGCCGGACTTACGAGGAAGGAAAAAAAATCAATTGGAAAGACGGGTTCCGGGCGCTTTACTGTATTTTGAGATACGGTTTGGCCCGCTAGGAAACACAAATGGGTCGGAGAATAATTATTGTAATCCTTTTTCGTCATTTCTTCGTAATTACGCGGGGGGCTTTGTCCTTGCGGTAAAGCAAATCTTTATATCAGCACCTTCCATATTGCATGAAAAAATATATACTACAGGTTTTCATATCATTGATCGGGTCGCTTATTTGCCCTGCTTATGCACAGCAGTCAGGCATTGCAATCCTTGATAAATCCCCTGCCAATATGCAGCTGTTTGCAAGGGACAGCACGGGAATGGCTGATGTGGAGTTTCTAGGAAGGGTTCAGGCAGGTGGATATGCTTACATTTCTGTGGTGCAATCCAGGAACAAAGTCAAACATGCTTACCAGCGAAAAAACCTCGAATACAACGGCTCACAGGCTCCTTTCAACTTCACATTCAGGATCAAGGCCGAGCTTGCAGAGTATGGTTATGAGGTTTATGCCTGTAAATCCAAGTCTGATTCCACCCTTATCTCGAAAAGTGACAACGTTGTGGCGGGCGATTTTTACCTCATTTACGGACAGTCCAATGCAGTGGCCTGGGAAGTGGATTATACTTACCGGAACGAATTTGCGAGAACATACGGATCTTCCGGAGGCGCAGCTGAATGGGGGCTCGCCAATGCCATCGGGCAGCGAGTAGGTATATTTGGAATAGAATTTCAAAGGGTCATCGCCGAAAGATACCAGGTTCCTACCTGCATTCTCAATGGCGCTGCTGCCGGTGCATCCCTGCTTGATTTGACGGATAGATCCAGTTTTTACGGCTATCTGCTCAATGCTGCCAAAACCACTGGCTTACTGCCCTCATTGAGAGCAATATTTTTCTGGCAGGGCGAAACGGAATCGTCTTCCAATGATCCGCTGACCTGGGCGCCACGATTCGACAAGCTGGTGCAAATGTGGAAGGAAGATTATCCGATGGTTGAAAAGATCTACGTTTTCCAGCTTCCCCTTTTTGGCGGCGGTGCTTATGACGACCGGATCGGTGTGGTGCGTGAGCAGCAACGAACATTAGACCGGAAATATCCCATTATCCAGTCATATGCAGCATTAGGCGCCGAAGGATGGAACGGATTTCATTATGGATTGGAGGGTTATCTGCAACTGGGCAGGGACCTGGCTGATTTAGCGGGGTATAATCACTATGGCGAGAAAGAGAAAATTTCTTCTCCCAGCTTACAAAAAGCATTCTATTCCACGCCCGAAAAGGATGAGATAACAATGGTCTTTGAAGATTATCAGCAAATGGTTTATCCCAAAGACACCGTAGCCGTGAACATTGAGGGAAGCCTGGAACCCACTTCGGTTTTTTCAGTCAAAGATTTTTTCTATCTGAATGCCGAATGGAAAAAACTCGCTTCGGGCCGGGCTGAGGCTAATAAGATCATTGTTAAGCTGAAAGAGGTGGGCAATGACTCTACGATCAAATATTTGCCTTCAAAATACCATTATTCAGGGTTACTGAGCGCTGCCTGGGTGTACATTGGGCCATTTTTGAAAAATACAAAAGGATTGCGCGCCTTTGCTTTTCATCATAACAAAATATTCCCGTATACAAATCTGGGCACCATAACCCTTGCTTCTGCCGAAAAAGATAATGCAATAGTGCTAAGCTGGAATAAGTTAGCGAACGCAACCGGATACTTGCTGGAAAGGATCGAAGCCAATGATACGCTTGCTGCGCATGAAATTTTGCATTTCCCCGCAAATCAACTCGAATATGCCGATCCGTCGGCGAAAAAAGGGATTCCTTATATATACCGGATCAGAGGTTACACAGATCAGTCCGAATCGAAACTGGCATCCACAACGATCACCAAGCAAGGCGAGGATATTGACGTTGTACTGGGCGAGGAGCCCGTGCATGAATTGAGCATTTATGTGTACCCCAACCCTGTTACCGACTTCATCAATATCGTCTCCAGCAAATCAGCAATTCGCCTGGTGGAATTATATACAGTTAATGGCAAGAAGGTCAAAAATGTGTCCTATGAAAATAAGGATTGGGCAACATTCAATGTGAATGAATTCAGCAGCGGACAGTACATTCTCAGGGTTTATTATGGTGATAAAATCAGCACCCGTAAATTGGTCCTGGTGCATTGAGAATCAGCAATTTTAAGATAATTCCCTGTCCTAAACGAAGTTAACTTCCGGCGTTAAGCGAATGCCGTATTTCGCTTCAACCGAATCCTGAATAGTCCCGGCCAGCGCACGGATTTCGTTACCATTTCCGCCCCCGTAATTGACCAGCACCAAAGCTTGTTTCTGGTGCACACCTATGTCTCCCTGGCGGTAACCTTTCCAGCCAGCCTGTTCAATAAGCCAGCCAGCGGGCACTTTTACCATTGTTTCGCCGACCGGATAACCCGGCATTTCAGGAAAGTTATTTTTAAGCGCATGATATTGTTCCGAAGGGATTTCAGGATTTTTAAAGAAGCTTCCTGCGTTCCCGATCTTCGCGGGGTCAGGGAGTTTGCTGCGGCGAATGGCGATCACTGCCTGGCTCACATCCTGAATCGTGGGATTTGATACATTCATTTCCAGCAATGTTTTCTGCACATCACCATATCCAATGTTGAGCACGGGCTTTTTGTTCAAAACAAAAGTTACCCCTGTCACCACATACTGATTTTTCAGTGCCTTTTTGAAAACACTTTCGCGGTAACCAAACGCGCATTCGTCCTTTGAAAAAACCCTTTTAAGACCGGTTTCCACCGAAACTGCTTCAACCGATTCAACCACATCCTTAATTTCCACACCATATGCACCAATATTTTGCATAGGCGCCGCTCCTACTGTGCCTGGGATAAGCGACAGATTTTCCACCCCACCCAAATTGTGGGTGACACAATGCATCACGAAGTCATGCCAGCCTTCCCCGGCGCCGGCTTTCAGCCAGATATGGTCCTGATCTTCTTTTATTTTATCCATTCCCTTAATCGCCGGATGGATCACCAATGCATTGACATTCTGCGTGAAAAGCACATTGCTTCCTCCGCCAAGAATAAATTTAGGCATTGGCTTCCATACGGGATCGAGCAAAATTTCAGTTAATTCTTCAACAGAACTGACTTCGGCAAAGTAGGAAGCCGTTGATTCCAGACCGAAAGTATTGAAATTTCGAAGCGAAAAGTTTGATTGAATTTGCATTGAACTAATAAATAATCCCGGGTAAAGTTAGCTATTACATTCAAAATAGCATGTTATGGTGATTCATCCATTTTTGATTAAGTTTGCAGGCTCAGTGATAAAGGCTAAGGATATGATGCTGAAAAAGAATTTTTTATGGGCGCTTCAGCTCTTCATTATCATCCTTTCAGGTTGCAGTAAAAAGAGTGTTGTCAGCTCTTCCAGCTCGGAATACAGGGAAGATTTGTCAGCGGTCAGGCCTCGTTTCGAGTATGTTGAACCGTCGGTTACGCCAAAAGCAGCACCGGTAAGCACACCAAAAGCCAGTACAGCTCCAAAGCCGGATGTGGACAAACCTTTGTATGTCAATAAACGCCTGGAAACAGTCCTGGACACGCTTGCCAAGCATAATAAGGCCATTCGTTACGTGAACGGCTTTCGGATTCAGATGTATGTGGGTAATGTAAGGCAGGAAGCGGATGACGCTAAAAGTTATGTGTATCAGGCTTTTCCAGACCTTATTCCCTATGTTTCCTACACACAGCCAACTTATCGTGTGAAAGTCGGCGACTTCATGTATCGGGCAGACGCGGAGCAATATCTGGAACTGATCAGGGAACGCTATTCTTCCGCAGTGATCTTGTCTGACCGCGTGGATATCAAACGAAGCCTGATGATCAACCCTACTGCCGAAAGCAACTAGGATTTTAATGTTTTCACTTTTTAAACCGGATATTATTTTATCCACATATACATACTAATTGATAATGAAAATAGCCTTAATTACCGGGATTACCGGACAGGATGGTGCTTATCTGGCTGAGCTTCTTTTGAGCAAAGGATATGAAGTGCACGGGATCAAGCGTCGCAGTTCATTATTTAACACGCAGCGGATTGACCATATTTACGAGGATCCGCACGAAAAAAACATCAGATTTAAGCTGCATTATGGCGATCTGAGCGATTCTACCAACATTATCCGCATCATTCAGGAAGTACAGCCTGACGAAATATACAACCTTGGGGCCATGTCCCACGTGCAGGTGAGCTTTGAAGAGCCTGAGTATACAGCCAATGTAGACGGAATTGGAACATTGCGTATCCTGGAAGCAGTGCGTCTTTTGGGTTTGACCAAAAAAACAAAGATTTATCAGGCTTCTACATCAGAGCTTTACGGCCTGGTGCAGCAGGTTCCTCAGTCTGAAACGACACCATTCTACCCGCGCTCGCCTTATGCAGTTGCCAAGCTGTATGGTTACTGGATCACGGTGAATTACCGCGAAGCGTACGACATGTTTGCTGTAAATGGCATTCTGTTCAACCACGAATCACCATTAAGGGGCGAAACTTTCGTAACCCGCAAAATTACCCGCGCAGTGGCACGGATCGCTTTGGGATTGCAGGATAAAGTTTACCTGGGTAACCTGGACGCGCAACGCGACTGGGGCCATGCGAAAGACTTCGTGGAAGCCATGTGGCTTATCCTTCAGCAGGAAGTGGCGGAAGATTTTGTAATTGCAACCGGAATTACAACGCGCATCCGTGATTTCGTAAGAATGGCTTTTGCAGAAGTAGGCATCGAGCTTGAATTCACTGGCGAAGGCGCTGACGAGATCGCGAAGGTGACTAAATGTAACAATCCTGACTTCCAGGTAGAAACAGGCAAAGAAGTTGTAGCCGTTGATCCAAGATATTTCCGCCCTACGGAAGTTGAACTTTTGATCGGTGACCCTACGAAATCGATGACGAAATTAGGTTGGAAACCGAAATATGACCTGAAAGCATTGGTCAATGATATGGTAACAGCCGACGTCCTGCTCTTCAAGAAAGACAGGCTTCTGGAAAGCAGCGGACACCGCGTTCCAAATTATTACGAATAACATTGACTGTCCGCATAAAAACGAAAGACCCCGAAGGAAATCCTCCGGGGTCTTTTGTTTATATCGTTTTACTCAGCTTAGATTGCGCTGGGTGCTTTCTTTTGAAGTGATTTGGCAAGATCAAGCATTTTTTCAGGCGTCTGATAGCCGATCACCTGCTTAACCACTTTACCTTTTGCATTAATGAAAAACAATGTTGGATATGCCTCCAATGGATATTTGCTGGCAAGCTTCAAGCCTTCGCCACTTTCCATATCAAATTTTACATTGATAAAATTCTTATTGTAAACAGCTGCTACGTCCTCACGTGTGAAAACATTCTTTTGCATCATTTTGCAAGGCCCGCACCAGGTGGTGTAAGCATCAAAAAATATGATTTTGTTTTCAGCTTTGGCTTTTTTCAGGATTTCAGCCCATTTTGCTTCGGTAAACTGGATGCCTTTTTCCGGCGCTTTTTCTTCTTTTTTATTTCCGTCAGCTTTATTTCCCTCTGCCGCAATGGTAACTGCAAATGTCATGGTCACGATGGCAACGAGAAGAGACAGTTTTCTAAGACCTTTCATCTTTCTGATTTAGTTATGGTTTCAATTGTTCTTAAACGAAAATACCCTATTGTTTTATTTTATCCAATCCTTACCACCATTTGAACGCCAGAGGTTGGCATTTGAGGTTAGTAAAAAAAGATAAAGTAACTTCGCATTAATATTAACGTCAAAAAAGCATGAAAGTTCAGGAAGCAAGATACGTAATGAGCAATTCGGATTATGAGAAATGTCCTGATCCCGTTTTGCCCGAATATGCTTTCATAGGGCGCTCCAATGTCGGGAAATCGTCACTCATTAACATGCTGACTGGGAAGAAATCGCTCGCGAAAACTTCCCAGCAACCAGGTAAAACACAGCTTATTAACCATTATTTTATCAACGAATCCTGGTATCTGGTCGATTTGCCGGGTTATGGTTATGCCAAGGTGAGCAAAGTTGAGCGTGAGAAATGGGAAAAAATGATCGGCGATTACCTGCATAACCGCGAAAACCTCGTCTGCACGTTTGTACTGATCGATATCCGGCATAGTGCGCTGGCTGTGGACCTTGAATTTATGGCCGGGCTAGGCGAGGCCGGAATCCCTTTCCATATTATTTTTACAAAAGCCGACAAGCTCAAACCCAACCAGGCGCTAAACATGATGGAAGCTTACAGGCAAAAACTGGCCGAAGTGTGGGAGGAAGTGCCGCCAATGTTCATTACATCGGCAGAAAAAAACGAAGGCCGCGATCCGATTCTGGAGGCAATAGAAACTTATAATCAGTCGTTTGAAAGGACAAAGTAAACCAGAGGTTGTTTCACGCTCAATCTTTCCGTTATTTTGCGCAAAATTGAGGTGGTCATCGCATTCAACATAATCATTATTAAGATATAACTAATTAGTAAGAAAGGATGAGTGAAAAAGTAGAGTCAACAGGAATGGATTTGTTGAAAGAAATAGCAAATGTTTCAGGAAAAGGCGGATTGTTCCGCATTCTTAAACCTAGCCGTGCGGGTGTCATCGTAGAAAGTCTGGATGAAAAGCGCGAAAAAACGTTGATCGGGCCAACTGCACGTGTTTCTGTTTTGAAAGACGTTTCAATTTTTACGGACGGGGAAGAAGAATCAGCTCCATTGGCAGACGTTTTTTTGAAGATCCGTGAAGAGCATGGCGAAGAAGTTACTTTGCAGCCTAAAACTGCGTCAGACAAAGAGCTGATCGAGTTTTTGAACAAAATCCTTCCTGACTTCGACAGGTCAAAAGTTTACGTTTCCGACATTAAGAAGATCATTTCCTGGTATAATTTATTGTCAAAATATACGCCTGAACTGTTTGTTGCTTCGGCTGAGGAATCCGGCGAAGAAGCGGCAGCAGAAGAAGCTCCGGAAGTTGTGGCAGAAGAAGTTGCCGAAGCCCCTGAGCAGGAAAAGAAAAGCAAAAAATAATTTTGTTGGATAAATGATTGCTTAAACCCTGTCGACCCGACGGGGTTTTTACTTTTTAACATTGCTGCTGCCAGATCCTATGACATCGCTTTCCGCTTACATTGACCATACTTTGCTCACTGCCAATGCAAGTGAAACAGACATTCGGAAATTGTGTGAGGAGGCATGGATCCATCAGTTCAAGGCGGTTTGCGTGGCGCCTGCTTATGTGGCCTACACCAGGGAAATGCTTGAATTTTGCCCGATTAAGATTGAAATAGCCACGGTGATCGGGTTTCCTTTTGGTTATTCAACAACGGCGACAAAGGTTTTTGAAGCGAATAACGCCCTGCAAAATGGCGCGACGGAGCTGGATGTAGTGATGAACATTTCGCAATTTAAATCGATGGCCTATCTCAGCGTCCGCGAGGAACTGACCCAGATTGCGGAACTGGCACATGCACATCATGCCATCATTAAAGTGATCATTGAAACCGCTTATCTGGATTCTTTTGACCTTTATACGGCGTGTGAAATTTGCGCAGAGTCCAATGCGGATTTTGTAAAAACTTCAACTGGTTTCGCCCCACAAGGCGCTGACGTTGAAATCGTTCATAAAATGCGCTCAATCCTTCCGCCGCATGTCAGGATCAAAGCTTCCGGAGGGATTAAGACGAAAGAGCAGGCCATTACCATGATCGAGGCCGGGGCGGAGCGCATAGGAACTTCATCGGGCGTTGCCATTGTAAGCGCATCATGAGGAGACGCGTTTTGCTATTAAGCACCGTTCATCCGGCCACAGATCCAAGGATTTTGTACAAAATCGCGCCTTCGCTTGCAAAGGAATACGAGGTTTTCTGCGTCCTGCCGCATGCCATGCCCAATGCTTCGAGCGAAACCATTACAATGATCTGGCTGCCTGCATTTCAGAGTCTTTACATGCGCCTGCTTTTTTCACACACATTAGTTTTATTTAAATGCCTGCGCCTCCGGCCGCATCTGGTGCACATTTTTGTTCCTGAGCTCATTCCGGTTGCATTGTTATTCAAATGGTTGGGGGCAAATGTGATTTACGAGGTCCAGGAAAATCTTTTTAAGAAGTTCAGCATCAAAACCTTTAACAACAGCATTCTGTTTCAAAAGCTATTTCAACTTTTCGATCATTATGCTAGAAAGCATTTTGCGCTGATTCTGTCCGAAGACGCATATTTGAAGGAATATGACAAACTGACTTATCCGTCAGCCGTAGTCCGCAATTACGCACTACTCTCATTTTCAGATCAGTACACAGCCGGCGTACCGGTCGAAAGCAGAGCTCCGGAGTTCATTTACATGGGCGTCATTTCCCTGGAACGATCTTTTGATACGCTCGTATTAGCTTTGGCAACATTGAAGCAGGCTTATCCTGACTTCAAAATGCATCTGTTTGGCAGCGTACGGATTTCCCAAAATGAAATCAAAAAACTACCCGGTTATCAGGAGGTTGCCGAAAATCTGTCCTTTTATGGATATGCAGACCAGAAAACAATGTTCAAATATGCCCGTAAAGCAATGGCAGGAATTGCCTTATTAAAGCCTGTTGCAGATTACCCGGATTCGTACACGACGAAATTATTTGAATATATGTCTTTGAAATTGCCGGTAATCACTTCCGACTTTCCTTTATACCGGAATGTTGTTGAACAATCGGAATGTGGTTTTTGTATTTCTCCATATCATGCGGAATCGCTGAGCGACAAGCTGCAATGGCTGATTAAAAATCCGGAGCAACGCATCCGGATGGGGATTAATGGTCGTAGATCAGTTGAAAGAATGTATAACTGGGCTTCGGAAGAAAGAACACTTCTGGCATTTTACCGAGCTTTGTCCGGAAATTAGCATTTGTTTGCCCGCGTTTACCATTTAGTATAATTTTATAAACTTATTATTGAATTGTTCAAATATTAAGTACTACGATTTCTACGAAATATTTAACTTTCGGAATTAAAAAGAATCGTAGCTTGCGAAGTCAACTTCTCAATCATGTATATTAATACAGTTAGTCATTATTTACCAAGCGAAGTTATTGGTAATGAATATTTTACAAATATTAACAATCTGTCCCACGAGTGGATTGTAGAACGCACAGGAATTTCAGAAAGACGTAAGTGTTCTCCGGAAGAAAATACTTCCACAATGGCGATGAAAGCAGTGGAGGCCTTACTTGAAAATATCCCTTACAGCAAAAACGAGATTGACCTCATTATCGGCGCAACTTATACGCCATATGACACCATCGTTACATTGGCGCACGCGGTTCAGCACCAGCTCCAAATTCCCGACATCCCGGTTGTCAGCATCTCTTCTGCTTGCTCTTCCTTATTGAATGCGATCGAGATTGTAGAAGGCTATTTTGCACTAGGCAAAGCTTCCAAAGCGGTGGTTGTGGTTTCGGACCATAACACGGCTTATTATAATGAAATGGACACGGTTTCAGGGCATTTGTGGGGAGACGGCGCTTCGGCTCTTTTAATCTCAAAAGAACGCCAGACGGATTCGGACATGGAGATCAAAAAACTGATCACCGGCGGTGCTGCTACGAGCGGAAAAGCCATTGAAGCAGTTGTGTTGCGGCCTAATGATCGCGGTGTGATCATGCCTTACGGTCGGGACGTATTTCAGAATGCCTGCCTATATATGCCAAAGGTCAGCCAGCAGGTTTTACAGGCTTGCGGATTAACGATCGACGATCTGGATTATCTGATCCCGCATCAGGCCAACCACCGCATTAGTCTAAATGTTATCAATACATTAGGCATTCCCGTTGAAAAGCTGATTTCCAACATTCAATATCTGGGAAATACAGGCTGCGCGGGTTGCGCAATTGCATTGTCGGAGAATAAGGACAAGTTCAAAAAAGGCGATAACATTGTTATTACCGTTTTCGGCGGAGGCTATTCTTACGGAGCCATGCTGATCACGATCTGATATTTAATTGATTAAAACAAAAAATGCCCGCATCTGATCAATGCGGGCATTTTTTTTCTGCTATAAAAGCTTAATTCACTTCCGGTTCCGAAAACACGGCTGGCTTCCAGACATTGTTTTCAAGATTAATGTCGGGGAGGTTATGTTCAGGGTCAATGGTCACTGACCGGATCGGCTGCTGCGTAGCCGCCTTGAACGTCCAGCTTCCGCCGCGCTGCCAGATCTCAACCGGCAATTCCACACGCGTTTTCTTGCCGCTTACTTCTTCAATGTCAATTTTTGCTGGCATAGCCCATTGATCCAGATTTTCAATCGTGATGAAAGAACCTTTTTGCGGGTTTTGCTCAACATAAGTCACGCCTTTCACGCCCTGGTCCAGCTTATAGTTTTCAAAAAACCAGCCTTTCCAGAACCAGCCAAGGTCTTCACCAGCCGCATCTTCCATCGTGCGGAAGAAATCGTAAGGAGTCGGATGCTTGAATGCCCAGCGCTGCACGTATATTTTGAATGCATAATCAAAACGCTCTTTGCCCAAAACCTGCTCACGGAGCATTTTCAAACCGAGCGCTGGCTTGTAATAAGCTTCCCACCCCAGGTTCACGGCCTGCACCACATCCGGAATAGTCATGATAGGATCGGCTTTCGGGCGGAAAATAATGGGTGCAAGACGCTGCAAATCATTCATTTGCGAGCTTTTGTACTCACCATTATTGAAGTTATCCGCGGACAGGAAGTTGATAAATGTATTAAATCCTTCATCCATCCACGCATATTTGCGCTCGTTGTTACCCACGATCATCGGGAACCAGTTATGGCCAAATTCGTGGTCCGTAACGCCCCAAAGATCATCCTTACGGCTTTTGCTGCTGCAAAAAACGATTCCCGGATATTCCATTCCACCTACGATCCCCGCAACATTGGTTGCAACCGGGTAAGTGTATTCGTGCACATAATTAGAATAAAATTCAATGCAACCCTTCACATATTCCGTCGAGCGGCCCCAGCCGTCCAATCCGCCATCCTCAGCCGGGTAAGCCGATTGCGCTAAGGCTGTTTTTCCTTTCGGCAAGTTCATTTTGGCTGCATCCCAAACAAATGCTTTGGAAGTTGCCCATGCAATGTCGCGTGCCTGCAAGCAACGGAAACGCCACGTAAGCGTGCCCGATTGTTTCGGTCTTGTTGAAGGGTTGGTAACCTCTTCGGCGCTGCGGATCATGACTGTCTGGTCGCTTTTGGCGGCATCGGCCAATCTTTTCCGTTGTTCTGCGGTAAGCACTTCGCCTGGGTTAAGCAATTCGCCTGAACCAACAACGATGTGGTCCCAGGGCACGGTAACATTGTATTCAAAATCTCCATATTCGAGGTAAAACTCGCCTGCACCCAGGTAGGGAAGCAAATTCCAGCCCTCAATGTCGTCGAACACGGCCACGCGCGGATACCATTGCGCCATTTCGTAAACGATTCCGTTTTTCGTTTCCAATGTTCCCATACGGTCGGAGCCGTATTCAGGGATTTTGAAAGAATAAGCAATTTTAATTTTGATCACATCACCATTCGGTTTCACAGGCGTCGCCAGCCTGACCTGCATGCGTGTATCCGTGATTTTATAGTTTGCTTCCACAAAACCGCCTTTTCCCTGTTGAACAGTGACCGTTCTGATCGAATCGCCTCCGCTGAAACCTGTGTTACCAAACCTTCCGCCGGTCACCGGAGTCGTTTTTCCACCGCGTGATTGATCATTGAATGCATTCTGATCCAGTTGCAGCCAGATGAATTCAAGTGATTCCGGACTATTGTTCTTATAGGTCAGCTCCACATCGCCGCTTACCATCCCTTTGGCCTCGTCGAGCGTAACATTGATCTTGTAGTCGGCGCGGTTTTGCCAGTATTTCGAACCGGGAGAACCGCTGCCTGTTCGGTATTCGTTACCGGGTTGGAAATTAAATAATGGGTGAAAAAGCACGTGTGAATCGTATTTCACCTTCTCCTGCTCTTGTGCGTGGGCGTTAAAAAATCCAAGACCTGCCATAAAAAACAAGCTCAGACGAAATATGGATATTTTCATTCTATTGATAAAATTTGAAAAATATGTGTTTGTAAACGAGCAATATACGGCTTTTCGCCTTTTTTAATATAAAAAGTTTCATTTTTGCTAACCGATAGTTACTTTGAAATATTACCGGTTACATCCCAGAAAAGGCCATGCGCAAGCGTCTCTCCGTTGAAGATTACACAGCCGGAATTCTTGCCGGTGACCGGATCATGTTGAGCCAGGCCATTACTGTCACGGAAAGCAGCTTGCCGGCAGACAAGGAACTGGCAGCGGCTATTCTGAAAAAGATGCTGCCCCGTTCGGGTAATGCTTTGCGGATCGGGATAACCGGTATTCCGGGGGTTGGGAAAAGCACATTTATCGAATCTTTCGGCACTTATCTGACGTCCTTAGGAAAGCAGGTCGCCGTGTTGGCAGTGGATCCGAGCAGCCAGAAATCCCGCGGAAGCATTTTGGGTGACAAAACGCGCATGGAAAGGCTTTCGCTTAATCCGAAGGCTTACATTCGACCTTCTGCAACGGGTTTGTTTCTCGGAGGGATCGCCCGGAGCACGCGGGAGATCATGTTGCTTTGCGAAGCAGCTGGCTTTGACATTATCCTTATTGAAACCGTAGGGGTTGGACAATCTGAGACATTAGTCAAAGGCATTACGGATTTTTTCCTGCTCCTGATGCTGGCTGGCGCAGGCGACGAATTGCAGGGAATAAAAAAGGGGATCATGGAAATGGCGGACGCCATTGCGATCAATAAAGCGGACGGGAATAATGAGCAGGCAGCTGCCCTCGCTGTTTCGGCGTATCAGAATGCTTTGCATTTGTTTCCAAAAGCTGATTCCGGTTTTGCGACAGAAGTGCTCACATGCTCTGCATTGCGAGAAAACGGAATGGAAACGATCTGGAAGCTGATCCAAAACTTCGAGCAAACGACCAGGGCAAATGGTTTTTTTGATCAAAACAGGCAGAACCAAAACCTGAACTGGATGCACGATCGGATCAGGCAATCATTGGAAAACCGCTTTTTCAATGATCCTATGATAAAAACCAGGCTTGCAGCATTAGAAAACGCCGTTCGCGAAGGAAGGGAACTTCCTGACTCTGCTGCCGAAGATTTGCTGCGTGTTTTTTTGACCAAATAAATCGTTAATGCCTCATTTTCAGCTTCAAGTATCAATTCGTCACGTTAACACATAAATATTTCCTGAGAAAACATTTTTCCAGTAAGTTTGGACGTTAGACTTAACATTATACGAAACTAAACAACGATTCGGTCGGCTATGAAAATTTACGCAGCATTAAGCAAATTTACCCTCTTGACTTTCATGATTATGTCCTTCGTCTTCACAGCTTGTAAGGATGATGAAAAAGAACCCGATCCGCAAGTAGATGACAATCCGATCGTTGGAATCTGGCAACTCACCTCGGTCAGCGCCGAAACTCCCGGAACACTTCCACTATTAAGCCAATTACCAACAGTAGCACCTTGTTACCTCGATCTAAAACTGACTTTTAAATCAGATAATATATTGACAACTGCTGATTGTCCTGTTGCTGTTCTCGCAATCAGTCAGCTAGCGCCAGTTGGAGATGGATCAACATGGAAAGTGAATGGAGATATGCTAAATCTTAAAAGCGGGTCAACAAGCAAGGATTTTAAATTCACACAAACATCAACTGAATTAACGGTAGTTGCTAATACGGAGACAGATGCGACTAAACCCGCCGTAAATGCGCTTTTGAAATTTAAAAAGCTATAATTAATTATAAAACAATAATTCATAACTCCATTGCCCTGCCTTTAAAGGCAGGGCAATTTTTTTTAGCTGGTGTGGTCGCAGATTACTACCCATTTGCCATTAATCTTTTTCCAGAGTAATGTGTAATGTCCCTCAATGTCGCCTTTTTCGGGCCGGGTCAGGTGGAATTTCCCAACCAGAAATGCAACGTCTTTTCCTGGAAATGTGAGGTTCAGGTAAGTAAATTTCAATGTTCCCATCGTCGCACGATCCGGATAGCGCTTCAAGTAACCTTCATGCGTAGCTTTGTAGCCATAAGTTATGCCGGCCTTACCGACGAACATCAGCGAGTCCGATTCCCAGTAACCGTTCATAAAAGAGTCAATGTCGCCGCGGTTCCAGTCGGCCATCTGCCGGTTCATGGTTCCGTAGATGGTTTCCTTGTCTTTCGGAGTCTGCGCTTTTGCAAACATTGAAATCGTGATCAGGATCAGGGTGAAGAGCCGGTTTCTCATAATTTTTGCGGATTTTTGTAAATCGTTTCCTGATTTTAAATATACGCGAAAGAACGAAGGGAAGCGGTTGCAAAACAAAAAATCCAAATCAGAAATATCAGAATGAGTAAGTTCGACGATATATTTAATAAGCTTGACCGTCAGAAATACCCGTTTATCGACGGGCTATATTACCTGTTCATTGTCGTTTTTCTGCTCATTTTGTTCCTATTCTTCGCCTGACCTGTGAACAAGCCTTCCTACCTGTTTATTTTAAATCCCAATTCCGGCACTTCGATTGGTAAAAACGCCGCTGAGGTGAAACAAACCATTGAAGCGTTTACACAAAAAAACGGGGCGGAGGCCAAAATACTGTTTACTGAAGAAAGGGCGCACGCAACAACATTAGTAAAAGAAAACCTGGATTTGCAGCCCTGGAATGCCATCGTAGCCGTGGGCGGCGATGGCACGGTGAATGAAATCGCTCAGCCGCTTGTTAGCACGCAGCAGCCTATCGGGATCATTCCGCTTGGTTCAGGCAATGGTTTGGCGCGCCACCTGGGTATTCCGCTTACATTAGAGGCGTCTCTGAAAAGGCTTTTTGAAAATAAAATCATCACGATCGACAGCGCACAAATCAATGACATTCCCTTCTTCTGCACAGCCGGAATGGGCTTTGATGCTTATGTGGGACATTTGTTCGGACAGCAGAACCAGCGAGGATTAGCTACTTATATTAATGTTTCGTTTCAGTCTTATTGGAGTTATAAGCCGCAAAAATTCCGGTTGAATGGTGTAGAAACCAACGCGTTTTCCTTATCATTTGCGAATGCAGGTCAGTTCGGAAATAATGCCTGGGTTGCGCCTCAGGCCAGTTTACAAGATGGTTTGCTCGATGTGTGCACCATTAAGCCGTTTCCAAAATGGTATGGCACATCATTGGCATATCAACTTTTCACCAAGCAAATGAAGGCTTCGCGTTATATTGATTACCAGCATATGACCGAAGCCGTAGTTGAAACGGAAGTGCCACCGATGATACATTACGACGGAGAACCATTTCAGCTTAATACAACCAGGATAGAAGTTAAAATTAAACCGCAGAGCCTGCGAGTAATTGTCTGATGTCAAAAAAGAACCGCACAGGAGTCATTTATTCCACAAACCCTGACTTCGAATATAACGATTCCGGAGCCGACGAACCGGATACATTACCACCAGCACAACAAGATCTGAGGATCTGGCTGGACCGCAAGGGAGGCGGCAAAGTGATCACGATTATAAAAGGATTTATCGGCACCGTTGCTGATATGGAAGCACTGGGCAAACAACTAAAAGCCCTTTGCGGAAGCGGAGGAACCGTAAAAGATCAGGAAGTTCAAATCCAGGGCGACCACCGCGATAAGGTGATTAACTGGCTGGTTGGCAAGGGTTATAAGGCAAAAAAAGCAGGAGGATAGCCTCCGGCGGTGTTTCCTTAAAGAACCTTATTCGTATCAATATCCGTTGGAGCAGGCAAATTGGATGGTGGTGGTTGTGGTAACTGGTTTGAACGCACGTTTTCCAGCACTTCCACATTGGTCACGAAATATTTGGTGTCACCATTCCATGGCAGCGTAAAGAACTTTTCTTCATATGTGAGCGAAACGCGCTGTCCGTTCTTGATCGCCTCTTCAAGTTTTGAGATCGCATCTTTATTTTTTGCGCTTACCGAAAACACCCATTCCGAAGAATTCATGGTTCCGTCGCCTTCGTACAGGCCGCCCATTCTCAGCTCGCCTTCGTATGTTTTAAATAAATATCCTTTGTTGCTCAGTTTTGTGATAAAACCTCCGCGTTTTCCTTCACTATAATAGCCGAATGTAAGGTAATAGAGGATTCCAAAAATGACGGCCAGAAATATGGCAAATATGACCCATTTACGCATAACAGTATTTTTCTGAGTTTATTGATATCAGCGAACTTCGCAAAACAGTTTGATTATTCCTAGTTATTATTTTGCCCGAATGGCAATAACCGGATCCATGCGCGCGGCGAGCATTGCAGGCACAATTCCCGACAATACACCAATGACACTCGAAACGCCCAGACCAAGTATAATGTTACCCGGTGTCAGCAGGATCTGCAATGAGCCCATCGGCATGAACGAAAGAAGAAATACTAAAAATATGCCAACCAATCCGCCCACCAGGCTCAGCATAACGGCTTCGAAGAGAAACTGGAACAGGATGGAATAATTTTTCGCACCCAGGGATTTCTGAATGCCGATCAGATTTGTTCTTTCTTTGACCGAAACAAACATAATGTTGGCTATCCCAAAACCTCCTACAAGGATAGAAAAGCTCCCGATAACCCAGCCTGCAATAGTTAGGACGGCAAAAAGCTGACCGATTGCCTCGGCGGCAGCTTCGGGGCGGTTCAGGGAAAAATTACTCCCGTCACGCGGCTTAATGCCCCTTTTCGTTCGCATTAAGCCTGTAATTTCGGCTTCAACTTCCTTCATTCCTTCGTCTTCGGGAAATCCTTTGACCACAATGTCGGCACTGCGGCGCCCCGACTGGAAGAGCTTAGAAAATGAGGCAAATGGAATAATGCAGTTTTTATCCGGACTTCCTCCGAAATCCACCAGACTTTCCCCTTTGCGGACCTGCACGCCAACGATTGTAAATTTATTTCCGGCTAATTTGAATGCTTTTCCTACTGCATCCTGCCCGGGAAAAAGCGCGGTTGCGATATCTGCGCCTACAATGGCCACATTTCGTGCATTATTTGTTTCAAGAGGAATAAAATAGCGGCCGTCCTGGATGGGAATATCTGAGATTTGATTGTACTCGTAAGAAACGCCTTGAATCTGCGCCACAATGCTGTTGGAACCATTTTTTAATGTGGTACTGCCCCGAAAATCCATCACAGCCACGGCGCTGGCACTTTCCAGATTCTCATAAAGGAATTTATATTCAGCAAAAGTAGGCTCGGGCCATTGAAAGTATTTCCACCACTGATATTCCCCGCCAAAGCCCCAGGGCCATTTTTGCACATATATAACCTTATCACCAATGAAGCTCATACTATCTTTAATGCTGCGTTCAAGGGAATCGACAATGGTAAAAACGGCCACAATTGCGAAAATCCCGACGGTTACGCCCAGTAGCGACAGAATGGTGCGGGTAATGTTGGATTTGAGCGCCTGCCAGGCGAAACGGAAACTTTCTAAAACCTGTCGTAAAAATTTCATAGCGCCCTTGAATATAATGTTCCTTTCGAACCAAAAGTTAACTGTAAAGTGTCAGGCTTAGAAATAAATTGTTACAAAAGGCAAGATAAAGTGATTGATTTGATAAATTACAAACAGAACTATAACACTCCTACAATGACATTTCGCTACAATCTTGCACTTGCCTACTGTATTTTCCCGGGATTTCTGGTTGCGCAAACACCTGTTAAGGAAACTACCGGATTTTATCAATTTCTTTCCGATGACCCTAACCAGAAACCATTTTTCAGCGACAGACCGGGGGTCATTGCAAAAAATGGCATGGTGGCCACGGCGCATCCGGAGGCTTCCAAAGTTGGTGTTGAAATATTGAAGGCAGGAGGCAATGCAGTTGACGCGGCGGTTGCCGTTCAATTTGCATTGGCTGTCGTTCATCCGTCCGCCGGGAATTTGGGCGGCGGGGGATTTTTGGTGTTGAGAGATAAAACAGGCAAGAGTTACAGCATTGATTTTCGTGAGAAAGCGCCTGCAAAAGGTCATGCGGATATGTATCTGGATAAGGACGGCAACGTTATTGCAAACGCCAGCATCCTCGGCAGGCTCGCCTCGGGTGTTCCGGGTTCGGTGGCTGGCATGGCGGAAGCGCATGCAAAACATGGAAAGCTGCCCTGGGAACAACTTATTCAGCCAGCGATTGACCTTGCTGAAAATGGCGTGGTGCAAACGGAACGGGAAGCGCGTGGCCTTAATGCTATTAAAAAAGACGTTTTAACATTAAATCCGGGCACTCAATATTTTATCAATCCATTAGGGAAAGATTGGGTGGCCGGTGACCTGCTGGTTCAGAAAGATCTGGGCAAAGTTTTGCGCCGCATTCAGAAAAAAGGCCATGATGGTTTCTATAAGGGCAAGACAGCGAGGCTTTTAGTAAAAGATATCAATAAAAATAAGGAAGGGATTATCAGCAAAAAGGACCTTGCCGACTACAAAGCACAATGGCGGGAAACAATTACCGAAAATTACAAAGAATATAAAGTGATCACCATGGCGCCACCTTCCAGCGGCGGCGTAGCATTGCTGCAACTCATGCGCCTGACCGAGCAGCATCCTTTACGAAAATGGGGCTGGCACAGCGATTCCACCATTCAGGTCATGATCGAGGCGGAACGCAGGGTTTATGCCGACCGGGCCAAATTTCTGGGAGATCCGGATTTTGTAAAAGTGCCGGTAGAAACATTGATCAGCAAAGATTACCTGAGCAAGCGCTGGAATGACTTCAACTGGGAAAAAGCAACCGATAGCAAGGACATCAGCGGCGGCGTTTTCCCCGGATATGAAAGCCTGGAAACCACTCACTTTTCCATCGTCGACAAAGAAGGCAATGCTGTTTCCCTCACAACGACGCTGAATGGTGGTTATGGAAGCCGAGTTGTTGTCAAAGGCGGTGGATTTTTGATGAACAATGAAATGGACGATTTCAGCATTAAAGCCGGTGCGCCGAATATGTACGGGCTGATCGGTAATAAGGCAAATGCGATTGCGCCGGGCAAAAGAATGCTTTCATCCATGACACCAACCATTATAGAGAAGGACGGGAAGCTTCTTATGGTCGTCGGAACACCGGGCGGTTCAACGATTATTACATCCGTCTATCAAACCATCCTGAATGTGCTGGAACACGGCATGACCATGCAGCAGTCGGTCAATGC
The DNA here is from genome assembly GCF_021502655.1 of Dyadobacter sp. CY347. Taxonomy (GTDB): domain Bacteria; phylum Bacteroidota; class Bacteroidia; order Cytophagales; family Spirosomataceae; genus Dyadobacter. The sequence continues at coordinate 136,769 of NZ_JAKFFT010000006.1, read as the reverse complement.
ATTAAAATTTCATCATCAATGGCTGCCTGATGTAACCACTTTTGAGGCCAATGCATTTTCAGAAAGTGCTATAAAAAAATTACAGAATAAAGGTTATAAGCTTGAACAGCAACGCAATACAATTGGCCGGATGGATTGCATCCTTGTGATGCCGGACGGTTCGCTCGAAGGTGGATCTGATCCGAGAGGTGACGACACCAGCCTGGGATACTAATATTTCAGCGCTTTTGAGCGTTACTCTTGAGCATTGCTTTATTTGTTATGAAAAAAATCACATTCCTACTACTATTTATATCTGCTGCATGTTTATCAAATTGTAAAAAAGACTCAAAGGAGCTTGGGCCTGATCCGGACACCGGCGCAGCCTTCACTCCGATCCAGTTTTTAAGATCATTTGATGTCCCCGGCTCCGAAAATATCACATTTGATTCTGTAACGAAGAACTATCAGATAAGCCTGCCCGAGTCATATGTAAGCAATTCGGCAGAGGTGAAAATGTCTCTTAACAAGAATGTCGTGCTTATCGACAGCCTCGGAAAAGCCTCAGCAGACAGCATTATCAACTATAATTTCAAAGGAAACCAGCCGCTGTCATTTACATTACGTGATAAGGAAGATAAGTTTGCGGGCACATTTACAGTCTATTTTGAAATCGCCGGTGCCCCTAAGGTCGAGTTGCTGACAAAGACCATTACAGTCAATACGAACGGCTTTAAGACGCCTTTGAAATTTGTCTCCGGCATTGGTACAATTCCCGCCCGCCCCGGTCAGTCGGCACCCATTATCAAGGCCACAAATCCTAAAACCGGTTTCACCGCCCAAACAACCTACTATCAGAATCAGGACAATATTGTGCTTGAATCAGTGGATAAGCTGGTAGGCCCGGAGCCTGTTACTTTGGAAGTGCTTTTTGCGGATAAGGAGCCTATCAAGTTTGACGGGGTGACCTTTACGCGTGGAGAGCCTATTTCAAGGATTCCCGACTCGAAGTTTGTTTATGCAACCAGAGACTCTGTATTTATAAGCGGCGGATATTTCCTTCCTTCGACAAAATACACGGTAAGATTTACCAACGACTACGTAAAAACACCGGTTACCGCTGCACTAAAATATGTAAGCGCTACCAACCTGAATCTGGAAAAATTTCCGGCCAATATACCTGACGGCTCCTATCTGCTTACTTTTCATGAAGGCGAAAAACAGATCGGCAAAGGCGCTATTTACGTTTCAAATGTTGCTACAACCAAAGGCATTGAGTCGATCTGGAAAGGCGATTTAACCCTGGCGCTGACGAGGAATGTTGAAGCACTCACATTCAAAAAGGGTGATACATTTTATGTAAAGCCCTCACCGGTGGAATACGGCGCCTCAAACTCGAACTTTGACGTAGCGAAACTGCCCACATTGCGTTTGAGAAGCGGCGCGACAAGCGTAGATCTCAAACCAGCCTTAGCCGTTGTAAATTGGGCTACTGCCGGCGTAAGTTATCCGGTTGGCCGATATGTTGTTCCAGCAAATCTTGCGGCTGGTCAGTATGAAGTTTACGCTGTGTTTCCGGATAAGACTGTGAGCAAACCTTACTGGGCAAAGTTGCGCGTCAATTAATCATTTCCCGCGACATTTAAACTCTTGTCAGTTCCTGGATTATCTGTTCAAATTCAGGAAACTGCATTTGTAAAGCTGCCCTTTCGGCCATTTCAAAATCTGCAAAATCAAAGCCAGGTGCAACTGTGCAGCCAACCAGCGCATAGGCACTTCCTTTTGCAGGTCGTGACGCGAACCATGCTCCCGCCGGAACCACTGCCTGAAAAGTTTCTCCATTTTCCGGGTTATTGCCCAGCTTGATCACCTGGATTTCTCTTCTTTCTTCATTGATCACGAAAACATCTAATGCATCTCCGGCATAGAAGTGCCACATTTCATCTGATTGAATTCTGTGAAATGCAGAGAAATTATGGCTTTCCAACAGAAAATAAATGCCGGTTGAAAAAGACCGCTCACCAGTAAAACGTTTGGGCAAAGCTTGCAGAGGAATTGTTTCCGCAGCTCGATAAGTCTCAGCGTAATAACCGCCCTCAGGGTGCGGGAGCAAGGCATATTTTTCAATCCAGTAATGCGCTGGCTTCATGATCTCATTCATGCCGACAAGTTAGCACGCCGTTTAATAATTCACTCCTTAGTTTTCGCTTTTTATTCCTGGATGATGGTGACCAATATTTGACGTCTACAATCATTTGCTTACTTTTGATCAATAATAATCAAAACAGATCAAAATTAATCAGAATGAAAAATGACCGTGTTCGCATCGTAGCTGATGAAATGTTATCAGATAATTGGTATACACTAAAAAAATACACATTTGACTATCAACGCGCCGACGGACAGTGGGAAACGCAGTCCAGAGAAGCTTATGACCGAGGAAATGGCGCGGTAATCCTGCTTTACAATCGCGAAAAGCAAACAGTTATTCTAACAAGGCAATTCAGACTGCCAACTTATGTGAATGGGAACAAGAACGGCATGCTGATCGAAGCATGTGCGGGACTTTTAGATCGCGATAACCCGGAAGATTGCATTAAGCGTGAAACGGAGGAAGAAACTGGGTATAAGATCCATGCGGTCGAAAAAATATTCGAAGCCTATATGTCGCCTGGTTCGGTTACAGAAATCCTCTACTTTTTTGTAGCAGCATACAGTGACGATATGAAAGTGAGTGCCGGCGGCGGCAGTGCGCAGGAACAGGAGAACATTGAGGTTATGGAATTGCCATTCGAGGAAGCATTGAATATGGTCAGGTCGGGAGAGATCAAAGATGCCAAGACGATTATGCTGCTGCAACATGCTCAACTCAACCATTTACTAACAAAAATGGCCAAACAGAGTTAAAACTCTCTTCGGCCATTTAGGTCATTATATTATTAGCTATGAAATGGGATCAGGCGTGGGTGTGTTTTGAGGCGTTGCTGTTTCCGGGCTGCCCTTACCGCCTACGAATTTCTCATAAAGCTCTTTAAAAAAGTTTTCTGCATCCGGGAAGCTGCTTTTAAGCGTGTCCGCACCTTTGTTCTTCAACTCATCAAAATACTCAGGAGCTTTATCGATTGCACCTTCTGCATCGGCTTTGAAATTGTTAGCCTTTGTTTTCAGGTCTTCCAAAAGCTTTTCGCCTTCTTCGCTTTGAAGATACTTATGCGCGGCCACTCCTGCGGCTGCTCCAAGAATAAATGTGGCAAGGTGTTTTGAGTTTATGCTCATGATTTCCAGTTACTTAGTTTGAGATTAAATTTAACGAAACTTAAATCGTTTTCTGAAAAAACTATGCCCACATTCACAATGAATGCTTACTTAATCTCGAAAGCCGCCTGCATGCGGTAGCTGATCTTGATTTTCTGATATTGCACATCGCTATCCACAACTGCATCCGCCGATTCGGCTTGTGCAAAAGCTCTCACATTGGCCTTGGCAAAAACAGGCTGAGGGAAATAGAGATTCTCATCCAGTTCTTTAATTTCAAGCACCTTACCAAGCTTCTCGTCCAAGGCAGCAACCAGATATTCAGCTTTTACTTTGGCTGCTTTCAGCGCATCGATTTTAACCTGTTTCTTTAATTCTTCTCTTTTCGAATGGTCAACGCGGCCCACATTTGCATACTGAACGCCACGGCTCTCCACTTTTGACAGAATGCCGTCCAGCTTTTCAACGCTGCTCACTTTCAGCTCATACTGCTTGCTTTCCAGGAATGTTGCCGGTTTCTTCTTCTTGTCGGTGTAATTTTGATAACCACCTAAGTCACTGACAGACAGCGCTTCTTTCGGAAGTCCTGCATCCGCAATTGCTTTCAGGAGTTGTTTCTCCAAAGTGCTGATAATGACCTTATTCTTCTGGTTTTTTTCGTCTTCAAAATATTCCTGAAGTGAAATGTTAAAATAAATTTCGTCGGGCACAATTTCCAGCTCGGCAAAACCTGCCACTTCTATCCTAGGCGCAACAATCTGCTGTTCATATTTGATTTGCGAAAAAGCAGGGAATAAAACGGTCATGGCAAGCAGGGAACTCAAAATAATTTTCTTCATGGCTTTCATTGGTAAATATTGATTATAAAATACAGATGCAGGCGGCAGGCTTAACGTTGTAACGCGCCAGAAATATTGCCGTCAACGTAGTTTAGATGCAATGATTTGCCAAAGGTTTAAAACAAAAATGGGAGCATAACGCAATCAGCTGTTATTCTCCCACTTACAATAAAAAAAATTTATTTTTTTCTATTTCAGGTAAAATTCTGATAAATCGAGTCCATAATACGGACAAAATGCTGATAATCGGAATCATTCAGACTTCCCCAACCCTTTCTGCGGATGTCTGCTACGATAGGAAATGCTTCATTATAGGTTAATTCGCCCGATTTGGTAAGGAATAGGTTAAATTTCCTTCGGTCACCGGCCGCCGGTCCGCGTTCTACCAAACCCTTTTTTTCCAGCAGATCAATAATCCGCGTAACAGTAGGCGGATCCTTAAACGTAAGCTCAGCAAGCTCGTTCTGACTAATTCCCTGCCTTCTGAAAATGTGATCTATAAGCACCCACTGGTCCACTGTAAGGTCAAAACCAGCCTCCGTTAATTGTTTTTGTAAAGCATTTCGGATTTTTTTGATTGTCGTGTCTATCTTAAAAAAATAGGCACGCTGATCAGAATGATGCGTCATGATAGGTTACGTTGAAGCTTTGGGCAATTGATATCACCAATTATAAGTCCCTTCAACTATTCGTCTACTAATAATTGCAGAGAAAATTACAGATAATTTTCTCTGCACGCGGGCCACCATACCGATAAATAAACGACACCAGCACCAGGATAACTGGATGATAGAATTATTTTGTTAGGGTTGGAAATAAAGTAACATTCGGTGGATCGAAACATTCAATTATATACATACACTATGCAAAAACTATTTACCCTCCCATTGAGAAACTATGCGCTATGTATGCTTATTTCATTGCTATGCAGCAAGATAGTCTTTGGCCAACTACAAAAATTCATAGAACCAGTTCCAATTAATAGTATTCCGGACAACCCGGAAATGACCGCTTATATTACCCGTTTGAAAAAGAATCCGAATATTTCAAACTATCACTTTATCAATTTAAATCCACTCGCAACCGCGCAGAAAGAAGGGATTCTCACATTGGAAATTCCGGGAAAAGACAAGCCTATCATTGCAGAAGCAAGCGAGGTAAAATACTATTCGGCCACTGATTCTGAATGGTTTGGAAAAACAGATGACAATCGTGGAACGGTCATTATTCTGTCAAAAGCAGGAAGAATCACCGCACACCTATCGACGCCGGATGGCGTTTACGAGATTTTCCCTGCACCGGATGGTTTGTATTGTTTGCAGGAAGTTGACATGTCGAATGGCGACGACGTCGGCTGCGTTACTACGAACGATCATCCTACAAACGGAAGAATAGCTGCGCAGGAACCCAAGCAAGCTCCACCCATTGACGCAAGTGCCAAGATGAATCCCTGCCAACCACTCATTAGCCCGCGCGTGCTTGTGTTGTACACGCCGAAGGCGTTTGCGCTGGCTGGTAGTACTGCTGCAATAGTTAATTGGGCAGATTTGTCAGTCGCTCAATTTAATAGTACAATATACAACAGTGGCATAACCAGTAATGCTGTGCTAACATTGGCCGGTGCCGCACCATTGAATGTTACTGAAACCCTAAATTTAAACGATGATCTCGAAAATCTAATCATAAATCCTGTTGCTCAAAACCTCCGAAATCAATATAAGGCGGACATAGTTGTGTTGTTTACAGATGCTGTTTATTCAAGTGGTAACACACAAGGCGGCTCGGGCACAGTTACTCTTCAAAACGACCGATCATATGCAATTGTAGAAATATGGTCATGTACATCAAGAAAAACATTTGCCCATGAAATTGGGCATCTTTATGGCTGCCGCCACGAAGACACAGCTGGTTCGCCTGCATATGCCCAAGCATATTGTATCAAAAATGGCCTTGGTATAGTTACAGACCGAACAATGATGGTTGGTAAGGCGATATCTGATCCACAAGCCCAAAACCGTCTTTTAAATTTTTCCAATCCTAATATACAAGTTGGAGGAAAGCCGTCGGGAACAAATAATGAAAACAATGCTAAAAGGATCACCGAGTCCCATCCCACAGTAAGCGCTTTCAGACCTAATCCCAATCCACCTTTCGTTGCTTACGTTGACGGGCCAACTTTTGTAACGGCACCCGGTGGCAAAAGCTATGAGTTGACATACGGTTGTGGATCTGCACCATATTCGGTCATCTGGCATTATAGCTATGATGGGATTAATTATCTTCCTTCCAATACTACCACGGACATTTTTACATGGAATTTCTATCAAACTCAGAAAGTCTGGTTTAAAGCAACGGTTACAGGAAATGGTAAATCTGTTTCTGCATTTATTGCTGTTACATCACAGATGCCCAATCCCTACAAGACTGGCGTGGTTGAAACGGATTCTCTTTCTCAAAGTCTTTTACATCTTGAAGCAACTCCAAATCCAGCCTTAGATGAGGTTCGCATAAATTACAAAACAATATCAGATGCTGAGATCAAACTTGACATATTGGATCAATCCGGCTCCGTAATCCAAACACTTTCGGATAGCTATCTAATGCGCAAACCAAATGGTGTTACCAGTACGAAGTGGGACGCGAGGAAGTTTCCATCCGGGATTTATTTCATCAGACTGATGGTGGGCAAAAATATTGAAACAAAGCGAGTGCTTATATCAAGATAATTGCGCCATGAAATCATTCAAAAGTTTAACTTTCTTTATTCTAATGATCGGAAGCAATGCTTGTGAGATTTACACTCCGTACAGAAACGCGGGAATGTCATGGGGATATTTTGAGGCTAATATGAGTGGAACAGAATGGAGCAAATTATATGACAATGCTTACCAGTCCGTCTACGCGGGAATCTCGGAAAATACTGATTCGCTCTGTTCCCGTAAAACCGCATATATGTTTTCGAATTCATTCGATTCGAATGGATATAAACAGCAAGTTCTGTTTTTTGATCAGATTCCGCTTAGCCAAGGAAAATATTTGCTGACCTCGGAGGAAAACGAATCTTGCATAGACAATGGTAAAGTACGTGCCAGACTTGATTCTGAAATTTATGATGATCAGCCGGGAGATACGTTCAAGATACTTCCAAAGAGTGAAAGTTATTTGCAGATCAATTCTTTAAACATGGCTACCGGTGAGATCTTCGGCGAGTTTAACTTTACGATGGTCGTGTGTGGCGTAAAAGATGATAGTAATCTACCTGACACCCTTCGCTTAACAAACGGCAAGTTTCACACAAAAATACTGGTGCATCCAAAAAGAAAACGACATCTCTGACGAACTGATTAATGACTGTCATCTGATATTGCAACAGGTTGGTTGAACCATCAAAAAAAATGCTCCCGACCAAAAGTGATCAGGAGCATTTAAATCATATTCTTAAAAACTAGGCCGAATTTCTCGCGGCGTTAATAATCCCAAACATGGCTCGCATGATGAGCTGGTTGTATGTTTCTACATCAACCGGAAGATTCTTGGGATCTTCTGCCAGCATTTGCAATGCATATTGCTGGATTGTGATCAATGGTAGGACGATCCGCTCACGCGTTTTGATGGAAACTTTGGTCACATTGTTGCTGTCAAGAAGCTCTTTTTGTCCGGAAACTTCAAGAAGCTGATCCCTTGTTAATAAAAACTCGTTGTACATTTTATCCCAAAACTCGGTGTAATCCGGTTCGTCACGCAGATATTTCGTGGCTGGGAAAAATGCTTTGGATAAGGACTGCATCGAATTTTCAATCAATGTCCTGAAAAACAATGATTTTTTATACAATTGCACGATAGTCTCTTTCTTACCGTCTTTCGACATTTGTTCAATCGCGGTTCCGAATCCGTAAAAACCCGGTACATTCTGCTTCATCTGCGCCCATGAACCCACAAATGGTATCGCACGCAAATCTTCGAATTTCAAACCTTCATCATCATTTCCACGCTTTGTAGGACGACTTCCAATGTTGGTTTGACCATAAAAACGCAATGGCGTCTTTTTATCCAGATATTTAACAAACATCGGATGGTTTTTGAGATCAAGATACGAGTCATAAGCCAATGATGCCATCTCTTCGATCAGCACTTTATCTTCCTCATTGAGCTCATCTTCAACGCGATTTCCTCTGAACAAGTGATTTTCAAGCCCTGCCGTAAACAACCTTTCCAGGTTATACATGGCAGTGGTTACTGTTCCATAATTGGAGCTAATTGTCTGCCCCTGAACTGTTAACTGAATCTCTTTATCTTCAATGTCCGTTCCTAGCGATGAATAAAAGTTGTGGTTATTCCCACCGCCGCGCGCAGGAGGCCCTCCACGACCGTCGAAGAATGTGACTTTAATGCCAAATTCACGGGATACTTTCGTCAATTCCTCTTTTGCACGGTAAATAGACCAGTTTGCACGCAAGTAACCGCCATCTTTTGTTCCATCAGAAAAGCCAACCATAATGGTTTGGTGATTCTCGCGGTTTTGCAGATGATTGCGATAAAACTCGTTTTGATACAATGTCCGCATGATTTCCGGCGCATTGGCCAGGTCATCCACCGTTTCAAAAAGCGGAACCACGTCCAGCGCAAGTTTTCCGCTTTCATCAGCAATGAGATTTTTAGCCAGCGCAACCACTTGCATTACATTCAATGCAGACGTGTTATTGCTGATGACGTAACGGTGAGCGCCTTTTTCACCATTCTGTGCCTGAATGGTTTTAATGGCACGGATCGAACCCAAAATGTCCTTGGTCAGCTCATCTTCGTAATCTTCATCCCGCAATGGAATGTTCAGCGAGAGTATCAAGTCGATTTTTTTAGCCTCATCCCAACCCTCGTAATCGCTATATTTTAATAAAGGAATCTTCTTTTCAAGCCTTTTTAGGATATCTTCCCAGGCTTTGCCATGCTTCCGGCTGTCCTGGCGCACGTCCAGACTTGCGAAGAAGAATCCAAAAATGTTCAGTTTAAGGATAAAATTGTCAAGCAGCTCTACAAAAAGGCCCTGATGCTTGGAAACCAAAACCTCTCGCGCTTTCAGGAATTCGTCGATTAATTCCTGCGCATTGGCATAACCCTCTTCAAACGGCCCGAAAATCGTGCTGTTCATCTTGCGTTCCGCCAAGCTGATCGCTTCGTCAACTCCTTTGAAAGTAAGTCGGCGCTTCAATTGTCTCAGATCACGATAGTAACCTCTCAGAAGTGTTTCGCGCAACCTTGCAGCAACTTGGAGTGTAATTTCCGGATTAACGAACGGATTTCCGTCGCGGTCGCCGCCTGGCCAGAAACCCAGTCGGTACACATTGGGATAAGGCCAATCGTGCACGCTCATGCCCAGGCCATTGATCAGTTTTTCGAGAATGGAAGGAATGGCGTCATAATATACATTTTCTAAAAACCAGCAAAGACTCACGGCTTCATCAAAAGGCGTGGGTTTCTCGTGGTTAATGAATGCTGTTTTACCTAGTTGCAGGAGGAGCTGGTTTACTTCCGTGAAGTCGTTTTCTTTGATCGCATCTTCCAGATCATTGATGATTCCCAGCACTTTACCCGAATAAAACTGCGTTGGGTGCGCGGTAAGCACGATCCTAACGCTGAAATCTTCGAGCTTGTTTAGCAGCTTTTTCCGGAGCTCATCATTATCCAGGCGGTCTGTCAAATAATTAACTGATCCTTTGCCCGTCAGGTCATGGGTTTGGTCAAATGCGGCATCTTCCACAGAGTCGAAAAGTACAACTTGTCGTTCAATGTACTGGATGAATGCAAAGAGCAGATCTGCCCTTTCCTTGGATGTGGCAGTTTCTAGTAATTCAGAAAAAAAGTGCTCTATGATCTCCCGGGGCGTCTTTCCTTCCTGAAATCCGATCTCACTTTGCTGCGTTAGTATGGGGAGTAACGATCCCGTCTGAAAAATACCGCGATAGGGCAAACTCAGAAAAAGACTATTAAATATATTGTACTTCGTTACAACCGCGTCCTGGAAACTGTTATTCATACTGGAGTGACAAAATTATATTCTGGAAACTGCAATCAAGGCAAATATACTTCTAAAAAATCGGTTTCAGGCTTTTGGATGGGCTTGCTGATGCGTTTTTTTGAGCTTTTCGATGGAGTTATGGGTGTAAATCTGCGTTGCAGCCAGATTCGCATGACCTAAAAGCTCCTTAATTGCATTCAGGTCCGCACCCCGATTGAGCAGATGTGTGGCATATGTATGGCGCAGCACGTGCGGGCTTTTTTGTGATAATGTGGTTACAGCAGACAGGTATTTTTCAACAGTTCGCTGTACAAATACCGGATAAACCGCTTTGCCTGAATTTGTTAAGATCAAACATTGCGTGTCCTCTTCCGGCGCCCGCAATGTCAGATATTGAAAAAGCAAATTTGCCAGAGATGTGGAAATAGGAACAACCCGCTCCTTCGACCTTTTCCCAATTACACGAATGGTCCTGGCGGGAAGATTAAGATCTTTTATTTCAAGCGACACAAGTTCCGAAAGCCGAATCCCGCTTCCGTATAACAACTCCATAATGGTGCGGTCACGGACACCCTCGAAATCCTCGGTGAAAGTTTCCGGCAAAAACAGCGTTTCCATGGATTTCTCTTCAACAAAGGCAGGCAGCTTTTTTCGCGTTTTAAGCGCCGAAAGAATTTTGGTAGGGTCTAGGGAAACAACCTTTTTCCTTTTCAAAAACCCATAAAATGTTCTGAGTGAAGCTATTTTACGATTAATAGACGATGGATTCATGCCTTCTTCCATCAAGCTCACAATCCAGGAGCGAAGCATGGGAGCCTTGGCCTCTTCCGGCTTATCCAGCTCATATTGAAATAAAAGATATTTCTGAAACTGGTCCAAATCCGTCTGGTAAGACTTAACGGTATGAACGCTGGCGCGTTTTTCGAATTTCAGAAAATCAATAAATGACGTAATCATATCAGCAACATACGAAAAAGGGCTGCCTTTAACAAGCAGCCCTTTCAACGTATGATATGGATATAATAATCCTGTCGAAATCTTTCAGAACACCATTTCCAGGAACTAGTCTTCTAAATGACCGTAAGTTTTTTCTTTGTATACGGCACGCAAAACTTCGAAACGACGTCTTACAGATGGTTTTTCGAAAGCAGTACGAGCACGAAGCTGGCGCATAGTACCAGTTCTTTCAAATTTCTTCTTGTAACGCTTAAGTGCGCGGTCAATCGATTCGTTGTCTTTAATGTTTATAATCAGCATGCTTATAAAATGTAATGTTCTTTGAATTGGTTTCTGAAATCGGACTGCAAAGAAAAGCTTTATCAAACAGAAAATCAAGAAATAAGTCATTATTATTAGGTTATTTTTGTGATCATTGCATTGAGGAAAAAGCTTTTAACCGATTAAACGCCCTATATGAGCTCGCGACTGGGAATTATTGACTTAGGAACAAACACTTTTCACCTGCTCATTGTAGATAAAAATGGAGATGCAGTCACCAATATTTTTCACGAAAGCAGGCCCGCCCGGATCGGCTTAGGGGGAATCAACCAAAAGATCATTACCCAGGAAGCATTGCAGCGTGCACTGAATGTCCTGACATACTTTCGGGAGAAGCTGGATGAATTTAATGTTCCTAAGGAGAAGACTTTCGCTTTTGGCACCAGCGCAATCCGGAATGCCGAAAATCAGGCAGAATTTTGTGCTGAAATCCTTTCCAACACAGGCATTCCTATTACAGTTATCGACGGAAACCGCGAAGCCGAATACATTTACAAAGGCGTCAGACGCGGTGCGGACCTTGGCGATTCACCGTCATTGATCATGGATATTGGCGGCGGAAGCGTGGAATTTATCATTGGCAACAAATCACAGATTTTCTGGAAACAGAGTTTCGAGATCGGCGGGCAGCGGCTGATGGAAAAATTCATGCGCAATGATCCGCTTTCGCAGGGCGACAGGAAAAATCTTTACAATTATTTTGAAGAACAACTGATTCCGCTGGCCAATGCAGTCCACCAGTATTCTCCCGATAAGCTGGTGGGATCTTCCGGGACATTCGACACGCTGGTGGACATTGACTTCCAGTTCCGCACGAATGAAAGGCCTCCCAAAAATCAAACCGATTTCCGGTTACCATTGGAAGAATTTTATAGGGCATATGCACTCATTCTCACCGGAAACCACCAAGAACGAATGCAAATCCCGGGCATGATCGAACTGCGTGTGGACATGATCGTAGTTGCCGTTTGCCTTATTGATTATGTACTTAAAAGCTACGGAATCAAGCAGATACAAATTTCAAGTTATGCATTAAAAGAAGGTGTCCTTGCCGAAATGCTGGCTGAGTAGGATTGCCAATAATTTTATATCCTCCCGTGATTAATTTGCATGTCCTATCGGGCAAACTTTTATTTTTGTAAGCAAGCAAAAACATAAACCAACTCTATGAGATTCATTCGTTTTTTCCTCTTTGCAGGGATCACATTTCTGTTTACCACAACCACTTACGCACAAAAAAAGAAGAAGAAAGAAAAACAGGAAGAGGTCAAGATAGACAAAGCGGTGGACGCGGTGGCCACGGCAGTGAAAGAAAAACTCAAAGACGACAAAAAAAAGGGCCCGAAGGCATTTAAAGACCTCATCGATACCAGCGCAGTAAATCAAAAAGGAATGATTTCTGTTCACAAAATGGACGAGAAATGGTATTTCGAGATCCCTGACTCCCTACTGGATAAAGATATTATGGCTGTAACCCGCTATGCGAAAACAGCAGCCGGCGGCGGAATTTTTGGCGGGGAAGAGGTCAACCGGCAGATGATCCGCTGGGAAAAAGGAATGGACCATAACTTGTTATTGCGCTCTGTAACAGTGGTTGTGGCGAGCCCCGACAGCACCAAGCCGATTTTCCAGGCAGTAAAAAACTCAAATTCCGATCCTATCATTGGTGTTTTTGAAATAAAGGCGGTTAAAAAAGAAACGGGTGCAAAATCTTCTGTAATTGATGTGACGGACTTCTTTAATGCTGATAACCAGGTGTTTTCGTTAAGTTCGGTGAGTAAGCAGCTTTTGAAATTGAGCTCTTTTAAAAAGGAAGCGTCTTATATCGAGAAAATAAGGTCATTTCCAATCAATACAGAAATCCGAACGGTTAAAACTTTTTCTGTAACGCCCCAACTGCTCTCTACTTCCCCTACCCCATCCATCGGTCAGTATTTACCTTCCGGGCTCGATGCGGGCGTTGTGACTATGGAAATGAACACTTCCTTAATCCTCCTGCCTGAAAAGCCGATGCGTAAAAGGATATTTGATAGTCGCGTGGGTTATTTTGCAAATCAATATGCCATTTTCGGAGAAGAGTCACAAAGATCTGATACAGAAGTCTTTGCCGTTAGGTGGCGACTGGAACCGAAGAATGCTGAAGATGCAAAAAAGCAACAGAATGGAGAATTAATCGAACCTAAAAAACCAATCGTTTACTACATTGACCCTGCCACACCTGAAAAATGGCGCAAATATCTGAAAGCAGGCGTAGACGACTGGCAGGAAGCATTCGAAAAAGCGGGCTGGAAAAATGCGATCCGCGGCGAATACTGGCCTGAAAACGACACGACGATGAGCCTCGAAGATGCGCGTTATTCGGTAATCCGTTACTTCGCGGCCGACATTCAGAACGCTTACGGGCCTAATGTGCATGATCCGAGAAGCGGCGAAATTCTGGAAAGTCACATTGGCTGGTATCACAATGTCATGCGTTTGCTGCGCAATTGGTACATTATCCAGGCGGGTGCGGTGGATCCAAAAGCGCGCACGAAAAAGTTTGATGACGAGCTCATGGGCCAGCTGGTGCGCTTTGTTTCCTCTCATGAAATCGGTCATACATTGGGATTAAGGCACAATATGGGTGCAAGTTCTGCCACGCCTGTTGAAAAACTGCGTGATAAGGAATGGATTGAAAAACATGGACACACGGCTTCTATCATGGATTACGCGCGATTCAATTACGTTGCCCAGCCAGAGGACAGCATTACCAATCTGTTTCCGCGAATTGGCGATTATGATAAATGGGCGATCCAATGGGGTTACACCAATTTTGCAGATGCCAAAGATGTAAAGGCTGAGAAACAGCTTTTAAATGCCATGACCAAAGAGGCTTACAAGGATTCCCGCCTGCATTTCGGGACGGAAATCAGCCCTTATGACCCGCGTTACCAGACGGAAGATCTAAGCGATAATGCCATGAAAGCTTCTGAATACGGCATTAAAAACCTAAAACGGATTCTTCCAAACCTGATCGAATGGAGCCGGGAAGATGGCGAAAGTTACAAGGAGCTCGATGAAATTTACAACAATGTTATCCAGCAATATCGCCGCTATCTTGGCCATGTGATGAAGAATGTAGGTGGGATTTACGATAATCCGACAACATATGATATGGAAGGTTCGACTTTTGAAACGGTGCCAAAGTCGACTCAGAAAGAAGCGGTTGCGTTCCTGAACAATCAGTTATTCAAAACACCGACATGGTTGTTGGACCAAAATATTTTAAGTAAAATCAAACCTGAAACTGGTGTTGAAGCGGTCAAAGCCTTGCAGGAATATGCATTAACGACGCTTTTCGCGGGCGATCGCGCGGTTAGGTTGATGGAAACTGGCATTTCGAGCAAAAATTACACATTGGACGATCTGTTTACAGATCTGGAAAGTGGAATTTGGTCGGAAACTAAGACGGGTAAAAGCATTGATCTGCACCGTAGAAATCTTCAAAAAGTGTATATCGAGAAATTGGTTGATTTGCTGAAACCGGGTAAGGCGAATGTTCAGTCTGTCCCTGTTGGCATTACTTATGGGTTTTCTACGCGGGTTGTTGAACTTGAAAAAACAGATTTGCCCTCTGTTGCACGGGCACATTTGGAAAGTCTGAAGGCAACATTGCAGCCCGCTATCGCGAAGTCAACAGATAAGATTACGAAATATCATTTGCAGGATGTTTTGCAGCGGATTAAAATGGCGCTGGATCCCAAATAGGACAACGAATGCCCACATCAATGCTGACACTTCAACAAATTCTCGAAAAACACGATGGCTTTGCACCAGTTATCAAGACTGCAAAGCCATTTAAAAAGCTTGATTTTTCCGCAACAAATGAAACCCTATTACAACGCGACTTATCTGAAACCTCCACTTTCTCGGATTTTGTTTTCAAAGAAATGTTGGAAGGAAACGCCTTCGTTGGAATTGGCGGCTACGCAGAAAACCGAATCATTTACCGGCAGCGCAAACATTTCAACAATGAAGCCGACCAACCCAGAAGCATTCATCTCGGAACGGACATTTGGGCAAATGCGGGAGAAGCCATCTATGCGCCGCTGGATGCAACAGTGCATAGTTTCGCATTCAACGATCATTACGGCGATTACGGGCCGACTGTTATCCTTGCTCACGCATTAGACAATGTCACATTCTACACGCTTTACGGACATTTGTCATTAGAGTCGCTTGAAGGCTTATTCATCGGAAAAAACATCGCAGCCCACGAAAAATTCGCAACCATAGGTTCCTACCCGGAAAACGGCGACTGGCCACCGCACCTGCATTTTCAGATTATCAAGGACATGGGCAATTACCAAGGAGACTTCCCCGGCGTAAGCAGCATTCAGGACCAGATTCACTATCTAAATCTCTGCCCCGATCCAAATTTGATTTTAAGGATTGCGGAAAACTTTTGAATCATTTATGCGCACGATTAGAAATTTATGCGCATATTCATGTTATGAAAGCTAGACTAAATATCACCATTGAGGACAATGTCCTGTCTCAGGTTAAGGCTTATGCTGCATCAAAACATATCAGCATTTCTCGAATTGTTGAGGATTATTTAAGAACCATTGCACGTAAATCTGAACAGAAAGAAAGTATTTTGGATTTAGTAGATGGCCTTGAAGTTCCTTCGCAAATAGATACCAAACAGGATTTAAAGAAGGCTTTTTACGAAGATCAATCTGAAAAATATGGCTTCTAAGGTTTTTCTTGACGCCAATATTTTATTGGATTTCTTACTTAAACGAGATGACTATCAAGATGCCAGACAACTGATTGAACAAATCGTTCATAAACAGCTGCAAGGTTTCATTACCCCAGCAATTGTACACATTCTGGGATACTGGCTAACCAAGGCATATGGAAAAGTCAAAGCAAAGGAGTTGATTTTATCGCTGATGAATGACCTGACCGTGATCGACTGCAATCATCAGACAACACTAAATGCCTTAAACTCAAAAATTGATGATATTGAAGACGCCCTTCAATATTACGCGGCCACCCAACATAAGCTGCATTTCTTTATTAGCAGGGATAAAAATTTACAGAAACATTCAGACAAAAATCTGCCAATTTTTAGTATAAAAGAATTTTTAGCCCTTCAAAAGAACTAACCCTTACTCCGCTCCAAATTGGGCAAGAATCCTGTTAGCAGTCCGATAAGCGGTAAGAATGAGCAGATCCAGAAAACGTATTCTATGCTGGTTTTATCTGCAACGCTGCCGAGAATGGCTGATCCGATTCCTGCGATGCCGAATGCGAAGCCGAAAAACAGGCCTGCGATCATGCCGACTTTTCCCGGAATAAGTTCTTGGGCATAGACCAGGATCGCGGAAAAGGCAGAGGAAAGAATAAGTCCGATAATGCAGCTTAATACGCCCGTCCAGAATAAATTGACATAAGGCAGCAGCAATGCGAACGGAGCCGCGCCCAATATGGATATCCAGATCACATATTTCCTGCCAATCCTGTCTCCAACCGGCCCGCCGATGAATGTTCCTGCGGCAACGGCAAACAAGAATGCAAAGAGATAAATCTGCGAATTCTGGATGGAAACACCGAACTTATCGATCAGGTAAAAGGTAAAATAGCTGGAAATACTGGCCATATAGATGTATTTCGAGAAAATCAAGAGCAGCAATATGGCAATAGCAAATGTAATTTTCCCGCTGGAAAGATGAGATGCGTTAGCTAACTTCACCGCCGATTTTTTCGCAACAACCACTTCCAAACTACGCTTATACCAGCCGCCGACCCAGGACAAAATGACAATCGCCAAAAGCGCAACCAGCGAAAACCAAATCACTTGAAAGCGTCCATACGGCAACAGAATCAATGCTGCAAGCAAAGGCCCCAGC
The DNA here is from genome assembly GCF_021502655.1 of Dyadobacter sp. CY347. Taxonomy (GTDB): domain Bacteria; phylum Bacteroidota; class Bacteroidia; order Cytophagales; family Spirosomataceae; genus Dyadobacter. The sequence goes on along the minus strand of NZ_JAKFFT010000006.1, from coordinate 119,508 downwards.
GAGCTGCCCGCATTGCCGCCCACCTGAAACAGCGACTGCGCCATGCCATGCTTACCGCCCGAAGCCATACGCGCCACGCGGGAAGCCTCGGGATGAAAAACCGCCGAACCAACGCCTATCAATCCTACCGAAAGCAGAACCAGATTAAAACTATTCGCAAGAGACAGTGAAATCAGTCCCAGCAGTGTAAAGCACATTCCGACCGCCAGCGCAAAAGGTTGCGGCCGCTTGTCTGTAAAAGCACCAACGACCGGTTGCAGCACCGAAGCGCTCACCTGAAATGTGAATGTGATTAGCCCTATTTGTGTAAAACTCAATTGAAAAGATTCCTTAACCATCGGATAAATGGACGGGATTAAGGACTGCATTGTGTCATTCAGCAAATGACAGAAGCTTAACGCAAGCAAAATTGGGAAAACTGTTTGCGAAGTGTTTATTGCTGTCGTCGAGTCGACAGCAATGGGATTTTGTTCAATAGATTTCATGCTTACTTCCTGTGGATCGTCGTTGCGGCAGATTGTGCGGCAGCTAAAATGGTAATATCAGCGATTGTAACCCGGCCGGGGGCATTCACCGCGTAAAGAATGGCGTCGGCAACGTCTGATGCCTGCAATGGATCAAATCCTTCGTAAACTTTTTCGGCACGGCTTTCATCTCCCTTGAAACGAACCAGTGAAAATTCAGTTTCCACAGCACCAGGAGCAACATTCGTCACCTTAATGCCATGTTGCGTTAGATCCAGGCGCATTCCTTCACTTAAAACCTCAACCGCAGCCTTTGAAGCACAATAAACGGCGCCATTCACGTAAGTCTGCTTTCCTGCAATGGAGCTTATGTTGACAATGTGCCCTGCTCCTTTTTCAAGCATTAGCGGAATTACCGCTTTCGAAACGTACAGCAAACCTTTCACATTACCATCGATCATTGCATCCCAATCGTCCGTGTCACCCGCGTCCAATGACCCCATTCCATGTGCATTACCCGCATTATTAACCAGGATATCAATGTTTTTCCAATCATCGGGCAAAGACCCGATCATCGCCATGACGGCGCCTTTGTCGCGCACATCAAAAACCAGCGTGGTAACATTGACTTTTGCAGATAATTCAGCAGAAACTTCATCTAAACGCTCCTGGCGGCGGCCGCAAAGGATGAGATCAATTCCGGCTCCTGCAAATAACTCCGCAGTGGCCTTTCCAATTCCGGATGTGGCTCCGGTAATCAATGCAATTCGAGACATTATAAAATCAAATTCGTCAAAAGATGTGCGCTTCCGGGGATGCTCACTTTTTATTTTTGGGGATGTTCAAACTGCTAAACTTCCCTTTTTCCAACTGTGCAGCCTGGCTAAAAAGCTGAACTGCTTGCTGATAAACATTATCTGTGGGGTTCAGCACCTGGAAAATTTCGTTATTAAGTCCGCTTTTTTGCTTCCTACCCCAGACATATCGTCCGATTATCGCCTTGGTTTGCGAAGTAATGATGGGTTTCGAGAGTGTTAACTCTTTTTCATTTGGTTTAATTCCAGCCTTTGAAGCATCCTTCACCATTTCCGCGATCATCGCATCCGAAATCTGGAATGATGTCAGGAAGTCATTGAACGACTGTTTTTCAAGCTTTTTCTGATTGTCATTCGCGTAACGCAAGGCATATTCGCGGATAATGTTTTTGGAATACAACTCAAATAAATATTTGCTGTTCAGAAGCGTGTCTTTGGGAACAAAAATATCCGGTGTGATGCCGCCTCCGCCATAAACGATCCGGCCGCCATCGGTTTTGTAAACTTTACTTTTATCAAATTTAATGCTGTCCGCGCTGAACAATTCGCCGCTTTCATAACGATGCGAAAGGTCCTGGCTATAATCCTCGCCTTTGCCCAGCTCATATGGTTTTTGAATGCTCCGGCCGCTCGGGGTAAAATATCTGGAAATGGTAAGCCGAAGTTCCGATGCGTCCGAAAGCTTGATCGGCATTTGAACCAACCCTTTTCCATAAGACCGTCTTCCAACAACCAATGCACGGTCGTGATCCTGCAATGCGCCCGCTAGAATTTCAGATGCCGACGCGCTTCCTTCATCCACCAGCACGATCAATGGCCCCTGCTCGAACATTCCATCGATGTGTGAGCGGGTTTTTCTGTCAAAACGGCTATCCTTGCCTTCCGTGTAAACTAGAAGCTTGTCGCCCGCGATGAACTCATCAGCCATACTCGTTGCACGCTCCATATAGCCGCCGGGATTGCCCCTTAAATCAAGAATCAGGTTTTTTAAACCATTGGCTTTCAGTGTTTTCAATGCTGATTTAAATTCATCATAAGTGGTTTCCGAGAAACGGCTCACTTTAATGTAGCCAATCTCCTGATCGACCATGTAAGATGCGTCAACCGAGTATGTCGGGATGCGATCACGGACAACGGCAAAGTTCATTTTTTCATTTGAACCAACTCTTTCTATCGCAAGATCAACCTTAGTGCCTCTTTTTCCGCGTAATAGCTTATAAACCTGCGCATTTGTAACACCAGGACCTGATAAGTTTTCTTTATTAACAGAAATAATCCGGTCACCGCTCTGGATTCCTGCTGCTTCCGAAGGGCCACCGCTCAATGGCGTTACCACGTAAACGGTGTCATTATAAATGTTGAATTCCACACCAATGCCATCAAATCCTGAATCCAGCTGCGACCTTGCGGCGGTTGCTTCATCCGTATTGAAATAGGCCGTGTGCGGATCCAGCTTTTCAAGCATTTTTGAGATCGAGAAATCTACAAGCTCCTCAGTATTAACCGAATCGACGTAATTATTTTCGACGAGCATCAGCACCTCGCGATATTTGGCATAACCCTTCGCTACGTCGGAAAGCTTGCGGCCCCCGCTAAAAAAAGTGCTTCCCAGCAGCACACCAGCAGCCAATGTAATGGCTATAATGATAGGCAGGCGAACCACAGAACGGGAATTATGAATCGGGTTAGGAGATTTTTGTTGATTCATGCCAATAAAATTTTTGAAAGCGTTGTATGAATGCCGGTTGCAGTTGGCACATTTCTCTAACGTGAAGTAAGCGATTTTGGTTGCCTAAAGCAAGTCGATCAGCGGTGATTCCTAACATATTAATCCAAGTTCCGCCCTCAAACAAATGCCTTTAAAGACTCCGGATTGCGCATTGTCTCGGGATTAATGCATTTCGCCGGATCCTGTCCCATCAAAATCCGCTTCATAGGTGCTTCCATTTTCTTCCCGTTGATCGTATAGGGAATGTCGCTAACCTGTTCTATCGTATCCGGGACGTGGCGGGGGCTGTACTCGCTTCGCAAAACATCCTTAATGCGCTGTTTCAGCTCATCTGTCAGGATTTTGTCTTTGCTTAGAACCACAAAAAGCGAAATCGTCCCATCGCCGTTCGCCTTTTCGAGATAAACCGCAAGGCTGTCTTTTACATCCGGAATGCTTTCAACGGCCCGGTAAATTTCCGCAGTGCCGATCCGGACGCCGCCTCTGTTCAATGTTGCATCTGAACGCCCATAAATGATGACCGAATTGCGGTTGGTAACCTTGATCCAGTCGCCGTGGCGCCAGATGTTGGGATACATTTCGAAATAGCTGCTGATGTATTTCTCATCATCTTCATCATTCCAAAAATAAATGGGCATGGAAGGCATGGGCTGCGTGATCACCATTTCGCCAAGCTCGTCGATCAGTGGTTTTCCATCCTCACTATATGCCTCGATCCGGCAGCCAAGCATGCGACATTGAATTTCGCCGGGATACACGGGCAAAATCGGGCAGCCGCCTACAAATGCACTGCAAACGTCCGTTCCACCGCTAAGCGAAATGAGCCAGACATCTTTTTTTACATATTTATAAATCCATTCGTAAGCCTCGGGCGGCAGTGGCGAACCTGTGGAGCCAATGGTTTCCAAGGCATTAAGACTTTCGGAAGTAATGCTAACGCCCGCCTTCATAGAAGCGTTAAAATAAGCCGCGCCGCTTCCGAAATGCGTGATTTTCGCCTTTTCAGCCAAAGTCCAGAGCACTTGTGACGATGGAAAAGCAGGCGCTCCATCATATAGCACGAGCGTTGCGCCGCATAGCAGCGATCCCAATGCATAATTCCACATCATCCATCCAGTGGTTGAATACCAGAAATAACGATCGCCTGGTTTTACATTCTGATGCAGGATCAATGCTTTATGATGTTCGATCAAACAGCCTCCAACGCTGTGTGTAATGGCTTTTGGTTTGGCCGTTGTTCCCGATGAATAAAGGATCCAGATCGGGTGGTCAAAGGAAAGCGGTTCGAAGTCAATGCCGAAATTTTCGAGATGCAGGATATCTTCCCAGGAAGTAAGCCTTTCCGGGCGGATCTCAGCATTAATATTATTAACTAAAATCGTGTCTTTAACACTTGGTAATGTATAAGATAGCTCCTGTGCGAATGATGTAATGTCGTAAGTTTTCCCATTGTAAACATAACCGTCCGCGACAAAAAGCACTTTTGGCTCGATCTGTGCAAAACGGTCTGTAATGGCTGTTTTACCAAAATCCGGTGAACACGACGACCACACTGCACCCACAGCATTGGTTGCAAGAAATGCTACGACTGCCTGCGGAATGTTAGGCAAAATAGCAGCAACACGGTCGCCCGGACGCACCCCGCGCTGTTTGAGCCATGCGGCCACAGCGGCAACTTCCGTTTCAAGCGTTTCCCAGGAAATTTCGGTTAAAGGAGATTGTTCTGACTGAAAAAGAATGGCTGGCCGATCCTTTGTTTTGTTTCTGAAAACGTGCTCAGCGTAGTTGAGCTTGGAACGTGTAAACCATTTTGTGCCGATCATCCCATGCTTCGGCCTTTGCAAAACTTCCAGGTAAAGGTCATGGGATTTTATATTAAAGTAAAGCCACAAACTCTCCCAGAAATCTTCCAGATCCGTCACCGACCAATCCCAAAGATCATGGTAGGAGCGGAAATAAAGGCCTCTTTTTACAAAAAGCCAATCCATATATTTTTTGAGATTGGATTGCTCCAGAAGCGTTCTTCCTGGTTTCCATAGCGGTTGAGGCTGGACGTCCGTAGGCATATTTACATCTTTATAAGTGAAGGTTAGGTTATGGAAAAAGGCCTTTTTCATTGCATTTAACCAATAGTACTAATAAACGTTCGGTTACCAAAAATGGCATAAACCGAAGTGAAAATATTTACTTAAAAATTTCCTGTATCTTTGCAGACTTAATTAAAACACTTAGTACTCTGATCATCAGATACGTTGATTAGCGGGTTTTAGTGGCATCTTTGAAATACAGACTGCAAAACCGCTGTCAGTACACGGCAAATAGTAAGAGGAAACAAATTCCAGTAGTGATACTGCATTCCTAATGAGAAAAAGAACATCAACACCTTCGAAGGCGCCAAGAGCTTCGCAGCCTTCGACCGGCGGACAGAAAACTTTCCGCAAATCCAGTGACGGCGCAGGCCATCCATTCAAAAAGGTTCGCCCTGAGGCCGAAAGCCGTTTCAGTAAACCAAGCATCAAAAAATCAAGCTTACGCACTGCTTCCGGCAACGGAGATAATGCAGGACAAAAAGCACGTCCCAGCTTTGACCACGAAAAAGGATCAGGCGACAGATCAAGCTTCAATAAGCCGGGCTTTGCCAAGCCGGGCTTCGATAAGCCGAGATTTGATAAGCCGCGTTTTGACAAACCTTCATTTAAATCTGGTTTTGACAAGCCGGGCTTCCCTAAAAAAGAAGGCGGTTTCCGTAGCCCCGCTGACAAAAAGGATTTTGGACAAAGAGAGCGTTCATCCGGCGACAGAGAATTCAAACCTCGTTTTGACAGACAGGCACGCGAAGGGGACCGACCTCGGTTTGAAAAAAGAGGCGATGACCGTCCTGCGCAATCCGGAGATTCCCGCCCATTCCGTTCAAGAGAAGAATCAGGACCGAGAGAAAGGCCGACCGGCGACAGGGAATTCAAACCTCGTTTTGAAAGGCGCGAAGGCGAAAGACCAACTGGTGACAGAGAATTCAAACCGCGTGCTGAAAGACCAACCGGCGACAGAGAGTTTAAGCCGCGTACCGAAAGACCTGCACGTGACGGCGAGAGACGCGATTCGAGACCATCGGGCGACCGTCCATTCAACCGTCCCAGCAGAGACGGTAAGCCGGAATTTAAAAAAAAAGATGAAACCGCGAATGTAGAGCGTGATTTCGAAAACTCTGCCCGTAACGAAAATACCGAGCAAGCCGAAGATCGCAGTGGATTAGACAGAAGAGTGGGCCGATTTGAAAGTGCTCCACGCTACAATTTGTCCAGCTACGAAAAGAAGAATGCTCCAAAACGCAAGGAAAAAGAAGAATCCGCGCTTATTCGTCTGAACAGATACATTTCAAATGCAGGCATCTGCTCGCGTCGCGAGGCAGATGACCTTATTGCTTCGGGCCAGATTTCTGTGAATGGTAAAACAATTACAGAAATGGGTTATAAAGTATTGCCGACCGACGTTGTAAAATACGGCAAAAAGGCACTGAACCCGGAGAAAATGGTTTATATATTAATCAATAAACCAAAGGATTACATTACGACAACCGACGATCCGGAAGAGCGCAAAACTGTGCTCGACTTAATCCAGGGTGCTTGTAATGAGCGCGTTTACCCGGTAGGCCGTCTGGACAGAAACACAACTGGTTTATTGCTTTTAACAAATGATGGCGAACTGGCTGTAAAGCTGACGCACCCATCAGGCGGGATCAAGAAAATTTATCAGGCAGAATTGGATAAGCCTATCACAACGGAGGACTTTGAAAGCCTGCAACACGGTTTGGAACTGGAAGACGGGTTTATCCGCCCTGACGAAGTTGGCATCGTTACGCCGGACGCTATGGTGGTAGGGCTCGAAATTCACAGCGGCCGCAACCGCATCGTTCGCCGGATGTTTGAACATTTGGGTTACGAAGTTCAAAAGCTGGACCGCACGGTTTTCGCGGGCTTGAATAAGAAAGATCTTCCGCGTGGAAAATGGAGATTTTTAAGTGAAAAAGAGGTGGTGAAGCTGAAATTCATGCTTTAAGATTTTTTGAAATACAACAAAAAGAAAACCGGCTGCTACGATAAACGTAACAGCCGGTTTCTTTTTTGAACCTATATATTACAAACGGAATCCGAATGAATAAACGTCATATGGAGCATCAGGATAAAGGCCTTCAAACTGCACCATTGACTCTTCCTTGCCGGCAATCGCGGCCTGGAATTCTTTTACAGAACGCACTGGCTTACCATTTACTTTGGTAATGATAAAACCTTCTTCCACCTGAGAGCGGGCGAATTTACCACCGTCGATCGAGACCACTTTCACACCGCCGTCCAGCTTGTAACGAGACAAACGTTGTTTTTCCTGGTCGCTAAGGTTACCGAATTGGGCACCCAAAGCATTCATGATTGCAGCTGACTCGTCACGTTTCAAAATATCAGAACCACCGGTGCGGTTACGCAATGTGATGTCGAGTTCTTTTTCTTTGCCGTCACGGTTTACAGTCAGGCTCACTTTATCGCCAGGCTTATGCAAGCCGATTGATTGTTGCAATTCAGGGATCGAGTGAATGTTCACACCGTCCACTTTCACAATCACGTCGCCTTTATTTACACCACCTGCTTTCGCAGCGCTGTTTTCAGTGAATTCGCGCACATATACACCGTCATTCACTTTCACACCGTATTCTTCCGCTTTTCTGCTATCCAGATCGTCCAGGGCAATGCCCAGGTAACCGCGCTGCACATTACCGAATTTGATCAGATCACTTGAAACTTTCTTCACGATGCTTGAAGGCACCGCAAATGCATAACCTGCAAAGCTTCCTGTTGGGCTGGCAATTGCGGTGTTGATACCGATCAGTTCACCTTTCAGGTTTACCAATGCACCACCACTGTTTCCAGGGTTCACAACTGCATCCGTTTGGATGAATGATTCAAGAGGAGAATCCACAGACGCTGCTGAGGCCGGCGTAACACCGCGACCGCGTCTTGACTGGCCAATGATACCCAATCCACGTCCTTTCGCACTTACAATACCAGCTGTTACAGTCGATTCAAGGTTGAACGGGTTACCCACAGCCACAACCCACTCTCCTACTTTCACCGCATCCGAATTACCCAGTGTTACCGCTGGCAATTCCTTAGCTTCCACCTTAATGACCGCAATGTCCGTAGATGGGTCCGTTCCGATCACTTTTGCTCTGAACTTGCTTTTGTTATGCAGCGTGACTTCCAATTCCTGAGCACCTTCCACCACGTGGTTATTGGTAACAATGTATCCGTCTGAGGAAATGATCACACCTGAACCAGATGCTTCCTGCGACTGAGGACCGCGTGAGCCGCCTTCAAATTCATCTCCGAAAAAGTCCCGGAAAATATCAGGAATCTGCTGACCACCGCCACGCGAAGCCTGGCGCGTCATGGTAGACTTGATGTGAACTACCGTTGGCGTTGTAGCCTCAGCAGCATAAACGAAGTCCCCGGGTGCGCCCACCGGTGTGCCCGTTGACGTGAAACGCGTGATCGACTCCGCAGGAGCCTCCTTAAAAATTACATCTTTACCATCGTTATCACTAAATAGTTTGAAGCCGGCAAGAGTTGATGCGCTCGAAATCAACCCAACCAACACTAAACCTTTCCAATTTGTTTTCATATAAATTTGTTGGGGTTTTATTTTATGAATGAATAACGCAAAGCATTTACTAAATTATCCCCACAGAGGGCTCATTTAACATAATTTAACAAAGATATTTCAATTAATAATCCACTAAAATACCCTGCCAATCAACTAACAATTTATCGCCTGCTTTGTTCACAAAAAAGGCGTTATTAATTAAAATAACGCCTTCCTATGCTTAGAAATAAGATTAAGCGATGTCGATCGTACGAGCAGGCTTTTCTTTTGCTTCTTCACGTTTCGGCAATGCAATGCTCAATATGCCATCTGCATAATTGGCTTCAATTTTATCGCCATCGATTGAGTTTGGCAAAGTAAAAGTGCGCTGGAAAGAAGAATACTTGAACTCCCTCCGTGTGTATTTATCGCTTGCTTCTTCCTCTTTTTGTTCCTTTTGTGCCGAAATCGTCAGTTGATTTTTTTCAAGGTTCAATTTAAAATCTGGTTTCTGCAAGCCGGGGGCAGCCACTTCAATCCTGAAACCTTCTTTGTTCTCAACAACATTTACAGCTGGAACGCTTCCGGAAAATGCTGGATTAGCAAGTTCGTTAAAAAGGTCTTTGCCAAAGAATCCGTTTACGTAAGATGGATTTGCGAAATGGGTTTTTACTAATGTGCTCATTGTTATAAAATTTTAATGGTCTGTTTAAATTTTGAAAACCTATCCGGTATGATGGCTTATTATCAATACTTGTACCGAGCTGAAAAAAGTAAAATAAACATGACATAATGTCTGCTAATTCAAAATAAATCGAAAGTACGCGACATAATGTCCGATTTTATTCAATAGAATGAGACAAAATGGTATGACAACCTGAAATGCCGGCTGCTTTAAGCAAAGAAGTAAGTTTAGTTATTTAAGATCGAGCAATGCGCAAGCCTGTTCGGAGGCAGATTGCTCGGCTTTTTTCTTGGTGAAACCGTTGCCTTGTGCGAAAGGCTCGTCGTTTACCAATATTTGGGAGATAAATTCACGGTGATGCCGTGTGCCGCGTTCTTCCAGGATTTCGAAACGAATTTCCTTGCCTTCGCGCTGCGCCCATTCAATGATGAGGCTTTTGAAGTTAGCATTGTTCTGGATAATGCTATCCAGGTCGTAATGTGTAATCAGCTTGCTGATAATGAATGTCCGTGTGAAACGGAAACCCTTATCCAGATAAATCGCGCCTACAAATGCTTCAAGCGCATCGCCGTACATGGAAGATCGGGGTGACATTCCGCGGCGGTTGCCATCGTATTCGATCAGGCGATCAAGGCCGAGCTTTTTTGAGATTTGATTTAATGATTCCCGATTTACAATACGCGAGCGGATTTCTGTAAGGAAACCTTCGTCTTTGTAGGGATATTTTGTGAAGAGAAATTCGGCAACCACCATTCCTAAAACTGCGTCACCCAAGTATTCCAGCCGCTCATTAGACTCACGAAATCCTTTGATTGCAGTTTCCCTGGACGCAGATGTATGCCGGAAAGCAAGTTGGTACACGCCCAAATTTGAAGGCCGGTCGCCAATTACATGAGCAATCGATTCCTTAAATTTTTTATCCTCAGCACTTCCGGTTCTGAAAAGAGAGAGTATCGGTATAAGAATTCGCTTTGCCAAGTGTAATTAGTTAATCAGTCTTCATATTTTTTGAAAATGACTGATGCATTGTGACCGCCAAAGCCAAAAGTATTACTAAGCGCAATGTTGATTTTCCTTTTCTGTGCGTGATTGAATGTGAGGTTCAACCGTGGATTGATCTCGGGATCGTCTGTAAAGTGGTTGATGGTAGGAGGAACAACCTGATCGCGGATAGCCAGGATACATGCCGCAGCTTCAATAGCGCCAGCTCCACCCAGCAAATGCCCGGTCATGGATTTGGTTGAACTGATATTCAGCTCATAAGCATGATCTCCAAAGTATTTTTCGATCGCCTTGATCTCCTGCGGATCACCGATTGGCGTAGAAGTGCCATGGGTATTAATGTAGTCCACATCTTCTGGCTTGATCCCTGCATTCTCAATTGCATTTTTCATAACAATGTGAGCACCAAGGCCTTCCGGATGGGGCGCTGTAATGTGGTAGGCGTCAGAAGACATCCCGGCACCAATCATTTCAGCATAAATCTTTGCTCCCCTTGCTTTTGCATGTTCCAGCTCTTCCAGAATAAGCGCTGCTCCGCCTTCTCCCAAAACAAAACCATCACGGTCTTTATCATAAGGACGGGAAGCCGTTTCAGGAGAGTCGTTTCTTTCGGATAATGCTTTTAAAGCATTAAAACCTCCAACACCAGCAATGGTAACTGCTGCCTCGGAGCCTCCGGAAATACACACGTTCATCATCCCAAGCTTGATGTAATTGAATGCATCGATCAAGGCGTTGGTTGCTGAGGCGCAGGCTGAAACTGTGATGAAATTGGGACCGCGGAAACCATAGCGGATCGAGAGAACTCCCGAAGCACTGTCCACGATCATTTTAGGGATAAAGAATGGGTTGAATCTGGGTGTTTTACCGTTTTCCGCGAAATTCATCACCTCTTCTTCAAAGGTTTTCAACCCGCCGATTCCGGTACCCCAAATTACACCGGCTTTGTCGAGATCAAGCGTATCTGCGTCAAAGCCGGCGTCCTTCATTGCCTCGTCTGCTGCAATGACGGCGTATTGTGTAAACGGGTCCATTTTACGCGCTTCCTGACGAGGAATGTAATTATGAACGTCCAAACCTTTTACTTCACAGGCAAAACGGGTACGAAACTTTTCAGCGTCGAAACGCGTGATAGGAGCTGCTCCGCTTACACCTGCAACCAAATTTTTCCAAAAGGTAGAAACATCATTTCCAACGGGCGTTAATGCGCCCATTCCGGTAATTACAACTCTCTTCAAACTCATAAAATGGGGACAGAAATAAAATGATACTGGTGCAAAAACCGAATTACTTCACGTTTTCTTCCAGGTATGCAACAGCCTGACCAACTGTACCAATGTTCTCTGCCTGATCGTCAGGGATAGATAGATTGAATTCTTTTTCAAATTCCATGATCAATTCAACGGTATCTAGAGAGTCCGCTCCCAAGTCGTTCTGGAAGTTTGCTTCCGATGTTACTTCCGACTCTTCAACGCCGAGTTTTTCGACGATAATTTGCTTAACTCTTTCTGCAATTGCTGACATTTTATATTCACTTTTTGGTTAAAATCGGAACAAAGAAAGAAATTTCGATTCACTTTGTCAAAATTTTTTTAGTCGTAACAGTTTATTGCTTTCAATGTCTTGAAAATAAAAAAAGCACAAAATCAAATGCTTACCACGGATGCGTACCAGTAAATCCTTCATTTTTATAAAGAACATTCAGGATAGGCGTACATTCGCAAAACATTTACCGACCATCAGACGAAGTATTGTATGATTTCGATACCGAATATAAAAAATGCCGAATCGCCTTTATTTTTTTTAATGGCTGGCCCCTGCGCAATTGAAGGCAGGGACATGGCATTACGCATCGCCGAGCATATTACTGGCCTCACAGAACGACTGAAAATCCCCTATATATTCAAAGGTTCTTACCGAAAAGCCAACCGCACGAAGATCGATTCATTCACCGGAATCGGCGATGAAAAAGCATTAAAGATCCTAGAAGAAGTTCGCAATACATTTGGTGTCCCGGTGGTTACCGACATTCATGAATCGCATGAAGCCGCTTTTGCTGCCGAGTATGTGGATGTTTTGCAGATCCCCGCCTTCCTATGCCGTCAAACTGAGCTTTTGGCCGCCGCTGCAAGAACTGGAAAAGCCGTAAATGTGAAAAAGGGCCAGTTTTTATCCGGCGCTTCGATGAAATTCGCAGTGGAAAAAATCAATGAGGTTAACCCCGAATGTCAAGTGATCCTGACCGATCGTGGAAACAGCTTTGGTTATGGCGATCTGATCGTTGATTATCGTAACCTCCCGGAAATGAGCTCATTCGGAGTTCCGGTCGTGATGGATTGCACGCATTCGTTGCAGCAACCTAACCAGGCTTCCGGTGTGACGGGCGGCAAACCAAAACTAATTGAGACCATTGCAAAAGCTGCCATTGCGGTCGGCGCGGATGGATTATTTATAGAAACGCATTTCAATCCGGCGGAAGCAAAATCCGATGGGGCTAATATGTTGCCTTTGGATCAATTGGAAGGGCTTTTGGAAAGACTTGTGCGTGTCCGCGAAGCTGTGATGTAATGGTGGCACGTTATCTGAGGACACAGCTGATTTGCGTGATTTTCTGTTTTCAATTCGTTTCGCCCGACATTGCGGCCCAAAGGGCTTATGAATCGCAAGGTGCTGCCCGACAGGACTCTACGCTTTGGGTGATCAAAGCGGGCGATGTAATTCCGCCCGTTTCCCTTGCAGTGGCAGGTTTGGTCACCCAGGGAAAGATCAGCAGGCATTTTCATGAAAAAGTACGTTCTCAATATCCCAATTTTCACTCCAAAGCAGATGAATTTCTGCCTTATGCGCCTGGCGTAGTCAGTCTGGGACTGGCCTCTGCGGGCGTGAAGGGTAAGCATAAACTTGGCGATCAGGTCATTCTTGCATTGCTTTCCAACATTATAGCGCAGGGTGTGACGCAAAGTTTGAAGCGGGTTATCAAATATCCACGACCCGACCAATCCGATTATTATTCCTTCCCCTCCGGCCACACGACCACGGCTTTTGCCAATGCGACCCTATTACACGAAGAATATGGCCAGCGTAGCGTCCTGTACAGCATTGGCGGTTACGGAACAGCGACGGCAGTTGGCGGATTAAGAATTTTAAATAATAAACATTGGCTCGCGGATGTGCTGATGGGTGCAGGCGTAGGAATTGGTGCCACAAAAGCGCTTTACATTAGTTATCCCTGGCTGCAACGGACCGTTCGCAGGATGAAACATTAATTGTTTAATTTTATCAAAACCAACTGACATAGGGTTGTCACAAGGAGCTGTTTCATTTGCAAAAAATCTATCTCAACTCATGTCTTATTGCAGCTATATCAATCATAATATTTTAGAAACGACCGACTTTCTACTAAATAAGCACTATCACGACAACCAATATGGTTTCCAGATCACAGATGATGATGAGCTTTTCGGTCGTTTGATCCTTGAAATTAATCAGGCAGGATTGAGCTGGACATTAATGTTGAGAAAGCAGGATAGTTTTCGAAAAGCTTATGATAATTTTTCCATTGAGAAGATCGCTCAGTATGATGAATCGGATCGGGAAAGACTATTGCTGGATGCAGGAATCGTTCGTAATCGTTTGAAGGTGAATGCTGCGATAGTCAATGCGCAGAAAATCCTGGAATTAAAAAAGGATTACGGATCATTTAAAGGCTGGATCGACGCGCATCATCCTTTGACAAAAGAAGAATGGATTAAGCTTTTTAAGAAAACATTCAAATTCACCGGCGGTGAAATCGTGAATGAATTCCTCATGAGCACAGGCTACTTACCTGGCGCACACACGCCGGATTGCCCTATTTTTAAGAAAGTGAAACTGATTGAAGCGACGGCAAAGGCCTGATTATCTCACGTTATTATCCTGCAAATATTTGATTAATGCTGCTGGCTGATCGGTTTGCAAACCTTGGACGCGCTTTTCCAAAGCCACTTTCCAGGAAGCCGGTCCTTCGGTTGCACTTTGCACATCGAGCCAAACCTGCACACCTGCTTCATTCAACGCGCTCAAAAGATGCGGATGCGGGAGGTTATCAACGATTTTCAAAGGCATTTTTTCCAAAAAACCGGTCAACTTTTCTTTTGTATCAATGTCTTTGGGCAAACTTGACATTAAGGGCACATTCGGAGCAACTTTTTGCCATTCCTGATAATCACTTTCTTTATTAAGGTAAACAATCACCTGCTTTTGCATGCCCACAGCTTGAATTTGCTTCCAGGTTTCAGCGGCATCCGCTGCTTTAAAATCGAGGTAAATGTTGATCTTATCTTTGCAAACAGCCAATAATTCCTTGAATTCGGGAATTTTGTTGGTTTTCTTATTTCGATTGAAAACCTGCAAATGCTTCACCTCATCCAGCGTCATTGTGCTCACTTTTCCTGCGCCGTTGGTGGTTCTGTCCACAGTTGCGTCATGCAGCACGACCAAATGACCGTCTTTGGTTGTCCGCAAATCCACCTCCACATAATCAGCCCCGGCGTTGATGGCTTCTCTGGCAGCGGCAAGGGTGTTTTCAGGAACATTAATGTGGCTTCCACGGTGCGCGATGACAACAAGCTTATGCTTGGTTTCAGGCAAAACCTGCTGCGCAACCGCGCTCAAAGACATGAATAACGACAGGAAAAGAAGATTTGTGGCTTTGCTGAGCATGATGGGCTTTATAAAAAACAAGTCTACAAGTAAGAATAAAAACTTCTTAACTCATAGACTTATAAACTTTCAAAACGGGTAATTATTGAATTTCGAAACTCGACAAATTCACAAAATCCTGAACTCTTGCATTAATTTCTTCCTGCGTAAGGTTCACAATACGCTCTGTTCCAAATTTTTCCACACAGAAAGACGCCATTGCAGATCCGTAAATAATCGCACGTTTCATGTTTTCAAACGAAATGTCATCCGTGCTCGCCAGATAACCGATAAATCCGCCTGCAAATGTGTCTCCCGCGCCGGTTGGATCAAAAACTTCTTCCAACGGCAATGCGGGTGCAAAGAAAATCCTATCGTCCTGAAACAACAATGCGCCGTGTTCTCCTTTTTTAATGATCAAAGTTTTCGGCCCCATTTCCAGGATTTTCTTCGCAGCCTTCCGCAACGAGTATTCTCCCGAAAGCTGGCGCGCTTCCTCATCATTGATCGTGATCAGATCCACCATTTTCAACACTGCCTTCAGATCATCCATTGCAATGTTCATCCAAAGGTTCATCGTGTCCAGCATGATGAGTTTTGGACGGGATGTCATGCGTTCGATAATTAGCTTTTGCGTTGCTGGAACTGTGTTCCCCAACATTAGGAACGTTGTGCCTTGGTAAGTTTCCGGAATAATAGGATCGAAATGTTCCATTACATTGAGCTCCGTCACAAGCGTGTCGCGCGTGTTCATATCCTCATGATATTTCCCTGACCAGAAGAAGGTTTTTCCGTCCTGAACGATTTCAAGTCCTTCTGTATTAACGCCGTGATCTTGCAATAGGGAGATCATTTCATCGGGGAAATCGCCACCGACAACGGCTACCAGATTATTTTCTTTGGTGAAATATGATGCTGCTAGTGTGATGTAAGTGGCCGCACCGCCAATAATTTTATCTGTTTTTCCAAAAGGTGTTTCGAGTGCATCGAATGCAACAGATCCTACGGTTAATAAACTCATAAATTAGTATTGTATTGATTTTAAGATAGTTTCAATTTTGGCCTTCTCCATAAAAGCGCTGCGAAGATAATCAAAACGCCCGAATAGCATCCCCGTCACATTGTATTATGCCAAACTGTTTAAATCAATCATCGGTTATTTGCTATTTTTGTAAAATTTACCACTTTCACCACTAACACATTACTATGGAAGCGATCAGCGAAGCCAGAAGGCACATTGACAATGCAAAGGATTTTTTGAGCAACAATGCTAAGAAGCAAGATGGGTTGTATCGTGATGTAAAATATGTAAAGATCGCGGGGCATACTGCTTACACAGGAATATTATTAGCACTGAACGAATTACTTGGAGAGAAAAAGAAGAAATCTAGAAAGAGTGTTGAATGGTATCAAAAGGAATTAAGCAGTATGGACAAAAAAGTCACCTCCAACTTTGCTTTGGCATATGAAATTCTACATCTCGCAATGGGCTATGATGGCGCCAAGAGTGCAGAACTAGCAGAGATAGGCTTTGACAGAGCAGAGCAAATTATCGGATGGGTCGAAATGAGACTACAAAAACCGTCCTCCAAATATTAGATCAAAAAGTAAAAACATAGATGACCGCGCAAACTTTCCAGCCGCTTAAAATATTCAATACACTGACCCGTAAAAAGGATGTGTTTGTTCCTATTGCTCCTCCTTATGTCGGCATGTATGTCTGCGGTCCAACGGTTTATAATAATGTTCACTTAGGAAACATTCGTACGTTTTTGTCTTTCGATATTCTTTACAGATATCTAACGCACATTGGCTATAAAGTCCGCTATGTGCGGAACATTACGGATGTAGGTCATCTGGTGGGCGATGGCGAAGTCGGTGAAGATAAAATTGGCAAAATGGCGAAGCTGCAAAAGCTTGAACCGATGGAGATCGTACAGCGCTATACCAATGACTTTCACGACGTTTCAGCAACATTCAACCTGATTCCACCCAGTATTGAACCGACTGCAACGGGACATTTAATTGAGCAGATTGAAGCAGTGAAGACTTTGATAGAAAAAGGCGCTGCTTACGAATCGAACGGCTCTGTGTATTTTGATATCAATAAATATCAGGCGGACGGCAATGAATATGGCAAGCTTTCTGGCCGGATCATCGAAGATCTGTTGAATGAAACCCGCGAGTTGGACGGACAGTCTGAAAAGCGCAATCCGCTCGATTTCGCGTTATGGAAAAGGGCCAGCCCTGAGCACATCATGCAATGGGATTCTCCTTGGGGAATGGGCTTTCCGGGATGGCATTTGGAATGTACGTGCATGAGTGCCAAATATTTAGGAAAACAATTTGACATTCACGGCGGCGGAATGGATTTAAAATTCCCGCACCACGAATGCGAGATTGCGCAAGGAAAATCCTTAACAAATGAGGAGCCGGTGCGTTACTGGATGCATACGAATATGCTGACGGTAAACGGACAGAAAATGTCCAAATCGCTCAATAACTCGTTTTTGCCCGCTGAGCTATTTTCCGGAAATCATGATTTGCTGGAACAGGCTTACAGCCCGATGACAGTGCGCTTTTTTATGCTCCAAAGCCAATATCGCAGCACGCTTGATTTCTCAAATGACGCATTAAAGGCTGCGCATAAGGGTTACAAAAAGCTGGCAAATGGCCTGAGAAATGCAAAATTGCTTTCCTATGTGCCAGAAGAAGGCGTAAGCATTGATGAGATCAAGAAAATTGAAATAGAAAAATCGATTGACGGATTCTATGGCGCAATGAATGATGACCTGAACACGTCGGTTGCATTCGCCAACCTTTTTAATTTGCTCAAATACATTAATATGCTCAACATGGGCCAGCTGAAATCGGCGGCGCTTGGGGAGGAAACATTTAATGCTTTGAAACACAATTTCATCGCATTTTTCGAGGACGTTTTAGGTCTGAAAGAAGAGTTGAGCGAGGGTTATGCCATCCTCGACGGCATGCTGAAATTGTATAAGGAATATAAATTATCAATGAACTACGAAAAAGTAGACGAAATCCGTTCTTACTTCAAAAATCAGGGACTGGTAATCCGCGACACAAAAGTGCGGATCGATTGGGCTTACGAAGAGTGATTATGAAAAAGTTATCTATATTATTGTTTGTCTGTGTGCTGGCTTACGGCTGCAAAACCAAAGACAGTTCCGAACAAGCCGCCGAGCAAGCGCCTGCGTTGGTGAAAAGCCCTGCATTCAGCGAGGATTCGGCTTATAAGTTTGTGCAAAAGCAAGTTGATTTTGGCCCTAGGGTTCCAAATACGAAACAGCACGATGCTTGTGCAGCTTATTTAGCCGCAACGCTTAAAGGTTACGGTTTGGACGTTGTTGAGCAAAAATTTAAGGCGACGACTTACGACAACAATACCCTGAATTCCACAAATATCATTGGCAGCTTTAATCCAAAAGCTTCAAAACGCATTCTTTTAGCAGCACATTGGGATTCAAGACCTTTTTCCGACCAGGATTCGCTGGTTAAATACAAACCGGTCCTTGCAGCAAATGATGGTGCGAGCGGCGTGGGCATTCTCTTGGAAGTTGCTCGCGTGCTATCCGCTCAAAAACCCGCTCCGGAGATTGGTGTTGACATTATTTTCTTTGACGCTGAGGATTGGGGAAATTCTGAAAAGGCAAGTGATGAGTATGGTGGTTTCTGCCTTGGTTCACAATATTGGGCAGCGAATAAACATACGCCAAATTACACAGCATATTTCGGAATTTTGTTAGACATGGCTGGTGCAAAAGGAGCAACTTTCTTCAAAGAAGGGTATTCTGTCCAGATGGCTGAAAGTGTTGTGAATTCTGTTTGGAATACGGCGAGCAGACTTGGATACAACAATATTTTTATCAACGAAAGAGGCGGTGCCATTACAGACGACCATCTTCCGGTGAACAAAATCGCTAAGATTCCGATGATCGATATCATTCACACGCGTGCCAACAATGCTTCAAAAACGTTCTTCGATCAATGGCACACAAATGACGACACCATGGAACATATTGATCCTAAGACATTAAAGGCTGTTGGACAGACATTGATCCAGGTTGTATATCAGGAAGCCGAAGGTCAAGCGCTTTAACATTACATCTTCTTTACAGTAACCCAGATATTTGAGTTGCGACCCTTATCGTCGCTGCACGAAATCTTGACTCTGCCCAGCGGAAGGCTCACAAAAACGCTTTCATGCGAGGCAGATTTTTTATTCAGTTTATCATTAATATACCAAAAAACTTCCTGCACGTCATTGGACGTCTGACAGGCTAGCTGGATCTGCTGTGGCTCGTCGGGCCGTAAATAATATTCGCTTCCATCATTCGGACTCACGATCAGCGGCGGGCCTTCATGGAAAACGCGTTCACAATCAGGGTTATGCGGGGGAATTTTTTGATAAGGAATCTTTTGCATCTCATTATAGGCAATTAATTCTGGCGCCTGATTCGCATAAGCCCGTTTTTCATATCCATTTTCAGGAAGACAGTAAGTGCAGTAAGAAATCTTCCCAGGCTTATCTGTGAAAACCCACCTTAAATGCTGACATTTCCTGTAAGCCGAAACGCCCATAATGTATTGATCCAGAATTTGATGTGTGCAAAAATCAGACGGGATGTCGCCGCTCGCCGCACAAACTTTTCGTAACGAAACATTGGCAGGCGTTTCATACCAGCCCTTCGGTGAGTTGTAATCCAATGCATTAAAAATCGAAAACAGCAATGGTGTCGCTGTGTTCGCACCGCTCAGTTCCGGAACCCCTTCGCCGGAAAAATTACCCACCCACACGCCTATTGTATATCTGCGGTTGTAACCAATGCTCCACGCATCCCGCTTTCCGTATGAAGTGCCTGTTTTCCAGGCGATCTTCGGCAAATGATAGGTGTTGTCAAAGTTTGTCGGTAAGTCGGGACGAGTGATTTGGGTTAAAATGTTGGTTAACAAATAAGCGGCTTCCTGAGAAATGATCGGCGTTCCTTTTTTGTCCAAAGGCGTTTCCGATGTATAACGCAACTTTTTCAGCTCACCATTATTCGAAAACGCTGCAAACAAGCGCGTCAATTCTTCTAATGTAACCCCACATCCGCCGAGAATCATGGAAAGTCCAAGGTCTTTGGCTTGTTTATCAATGGTTTTAAAACCTGCTTTCCGAAGTTTTGCAATCAAAACCGGCGTGCTTACTTCCTTCAAAATCTTAACCGCCGGAATGTTCAGCGAATTGGACAATGCAAATTCAGCAGTAACCGGTCCGTTAAAATGCTGATCAAAATTCTCCGGCTCATAGCCGCTGAAATTGCTCGGAACGTCATTGACAATGTTTTTCGGTGTAATTAATCCCTGGTCAAATGCCGCCCCATAAAGCAATGGCTTCAAAGTGCTCCCAGGCGAACGAACCGCTCTAACCCCATCCACTTGTCCTCCATCAAATGGATTATTGAAATCCGCCGAACCAATGTAAGCCTCCACTTCCATCGTCTCATTATTCACCACCAGCACCGATGCATTGTGAATATTCATCGTTTGTCGCCGGTTAATGTAGTTTTTCACCTGCTCCTCGATCTGGCTTTGCAGCTGCATTTTAAGCTTACTATGAATAACCGGCTCGTCCGGGTTTTCCTTTTTTAGCCTTAATGCCAAATGCGGCGCCAGCTTAGGCGCTTGCAAACGCTTCACAACAAGCGGCTCGTTCAATGCATCCTGAATAATGTTTTTCTCAAAAAGCCCTTCTTCTTCAAACCGGCGCAGCCATTGATTTCTCGCTGCTACCAATGCGTCATTACGTGTGCCCGGCCGCAAGCTCGACGGGCGATTGGGAACTATGGTTAATGCGGTGATTTCTGATAAGCTGAGCAGCTGAGGCGGTTTTCCAAAATACAATAATGAAGCCGCCTTAATCCCTTCAATGTTCCCGCCATAAGGCACCAGATTGAGATACATTTGCAGGATTTCGGCTTTGGAATAATGCAGTTCGAGCTGGAATGCGCGGTGGATTTCAAGGATTTTGTTCAAGTAAGTCCTCTTCCTTGGTTCGATAAGCCGAACCACTTGCATGGTAATTGTTGAAGCACCCGAAGTTCTTCGGCCAGTATATACATTGCGAAAACCGGCACGCACAATGGCAAACGGATTCACCCCCGGATGCACATAGAAGTATTGATCTTCCTTATAAATCAATGTCTTACGCAGCAACGGCGTAATTTCTGAAATGCTGGCATACAAGCGCCATTTGTCTTCTTTATTGAGAAAAGCATAGATCAAGTTGCCTTTTTGGTCAGTAACCTGCGTGGCGTAGGAGATTTTGGGTTGAAAAGGGAAGACAAAGTCTAGAATGATAAACAGCAAAAAAACGCCTGCTAGGATTAGAAGTGCTTTTTTGAGCCTTGCAAATTTCATTTTTGTAGGTGTGTGAGGGTTCGTTTTCGGCTTCAATTTGTCCCTATCAGGTAATTTTCTCTAATTACTGACTTTATTGCAAATAAAGCCAATCATAATACCAATATGTCAAAATACGTTGCCGCCATTGACCAGGGAACCACCAGCACGCGCTGCATTCTTTTCGATCACCAGGGAAATATCGTTTCTGTAGGACAAAAAGAACACGAACAGATTTACCCACATCCGGGCTGGGTGGAGCATAATCCGACTGAAATCTGGAAAAACACATTGGAAGTGATGGCCATCGCGCGGATCAATGTGTCAGCGACGGCGGCGGACATTGCGGCGATTGGCATTACAAATCAAAGAGAAACAACGGTTGTCTGGAACAAACGCACGGGCAAACCTTATTATAACGCATTGGTCTGGCAAGATACGCGGACTACTGAACTTGTAGCAAAATATGAGCGTGAAGGCGGTTTGAACCAATTCCGAGAAATTACCGGTCTTCCCGTTTCAACCTATTTCAGCGGCCTGAAACTGAAATGGCTTCTGGATAATGTGGAAGGAATTCGTGAAGATGCGGAAAAAGGTGAAGCCATTTTTGGAAACATGGACACATTCCTGATCTGGCATCTGACCGGCAGCACGCACGGCGAAGGCGGCATTCACGTTACGGACGTTACCAATGCAAGCCGCACGCAACTGATGAACCTCAAAACATTGCAGTGGGACAAAGAAATGCTCGCAGCTTACGACATTCCGGAAAAAATGCTGCCCGCCATCAAAAGCAGCAGCGAAATTTACGGTTATGTTAATAATGAAATCCTTCCAGGCGTCCCGGTTGCAGGAATCTTGGGCGATCAGCACGCTGCATTGGTCGGACAAACTTGCTTTGAGCCTGGCATGGCCAAAAACACTTATGGAACCGGCTGCTTCCTGGTGATGAACACGGGTAACGAGCTCAAAACTTCTGAAAATGGCTTATTAACAACCATTGCTTATAAATTCGGCGACAATCCGGTTCAATATGCATTGGAAGGAAGCGTCGCGGTCACCGGCGCATTGGTGCAATGGGTTAGGGACAATTTGGGTTTGATTAAAAAAAGCAGCGACATTGAAAAACTGGCAAAAACCGTAGAAGACAACGGCGGTGCCTATTTCGTGCCGGCATTTTCAGGCTTATACGCACCTTACTGGCGCAATGATGCGCGCGGCGTAATTGCCGGATTGACTGGATATGTGAACAAAGGCCACATTGCACGCGCCGTTCTGGAAGCATCGGCCTATCAGACATTAGACGTCGTGCGGGCAATGGAGCAAGACTCAGGCATCGAACTTTCCTCCCTACGCGTAGATGGCGGAATGGTCGCCAATGAACTCTTGATGCAATTCCAGTCTGACATTTTAAACACTCAAGTCGTATCGCCTGCCGTCGCCGAAACCACCGCGTTAGGCGCAGCATATGCCGCTGGACTTGCAGTTGGCTATTGGAAAAACACCGATGAACTCACCGCTAATTGGGCTGTCGCCCACACGTGGAACCCAAATATGGAAGAAGCAACCCGCGAAAAATTCTATAAGGGCTGGCAGAAGGCGGTTACCAAGTCTTATGGCTGGATGGATTAAGAAAAATCTGTCGATAAGGTTTGACTAATGTTTAGAGAGTTGATAGGCAACGGACAGTTGTATATTCCTGCTGTAAAAGTCACGGAGGACTTTGGCATTGCCTTGGCTGTCAACTGTTCTAAGCAAGTTGCTTAATGGGGCTAATCCCTGAACACATCTTAATCCAATATTAACGGACGGAGAAACATTGACTCTGCAACCTACCGTCATGCCGAAATCAACTTTGGAATTCATTAACAGCAACGATCGCTTTGAGGCGTGTATAAAGCTTATTTGTGGACCTAGTTCTAAAATAACGCCTTTTCTAAAATGCACATTCAACAGCATTGGAATTGACAAATAATGTGCATAGGATTTGAAGAGATTGACATTGCTTCCATTTATTGAATACAAAAGCTCAGCCTGAACAGCGAATGTTTGATTTAATGGCTTTTCAACATAGCCTCCAACATGAGATAATATCATTGGCTTCCAAATGTTCTTTATTCCTTGTGAAAACGCATTTGTGCGCAACGAAAAATCCGAAACATTAACTCCTCCTTTTATTCCATATTTCAATTTTTGAGCTTGTCCATAAGTTGAAAATAGCATGAGAAGAATGAGGCTCCTGAAAAGAATTGTTGATGTCCGCATAGAAAGATCGGTTTGATTTGAAAAGATTCCGCTAGATAATCCACAGCCATGCGCTCAGAAAAAGCGATTATTTTTCGGCGACGCTGCGTTAGCCATCG
Source organism: Dyadobacter sp. CY347 (assembly GCF_021502655.1). Taxonomy (GTDB): domain Bacteria; phylum Bacteroidota; class Bacteroidia; order Cytophagales; family Spirosomataceae; genus Dyadobacter. The sequence goes on along the minus strand of NZ_JAKFFT010000006.1, from coordinate 95,734 downwards.
GAATTGAGAAGTTCTTTTCCAAATCAATCCCAAATAGGAACGGCAGATAAACTGCACCAACCGGTGGACGCTGCCATTCAAATTTTAACTTTTTTATAATCTGTATAAACTAACCTCTTTCTTGCGGTATCTTAGGTTTAGGCGTAACTTCACGGCTCGAAAATCAAATTTGAGTGTCTTATGCATACCCTCCGTCTGAAAAAGCCGCTCGCTTTTTTTGATCTTGAAACAACCGGAGTCAATATCGTCCGCGACCGTATTGTTGAGATATCTGTCGTAAAGGCACTTCCCAACGGCGAAACCGAAATCCGCACCCGAAGGATCAATCCCGAAATGCCTATTCCGCTGGAAAGCAGCCTTATCCATGGCATTTATGACGAGGATATCAAGGATGCGCCGACATTCAAAGGCATTGCCAAAAACCTCGCAACATTTCTGGAAGGATGCGATCTGGCTGGTTTTAATTCCAATCGGTTTGACATTCCTATGCTTGTGGAAGAATTCCTGCGCGTGGGTGTTGAATTTGATTTAAAAAACCGCAAAACAGTTGATGCTCAACGCATTTACCATATGATGGAACCCAGGAATCTGGGTGCTGCTTATAAATTTTATTGCGGAAAAGAGCTTTTGAATGCACATAGCGCGGAGGCGGACACCATTGCAACTTTCGAAGTTTTGCAGGGCCAAATCGCTCGTTATGAAGGTGTAAAAGTCGTTGATTCACATGGTGTTGAAACGGAACCTATCAAAAACGATGTGGCTGCATTGCATGAGCTTACTGCCTCGAAATTGATTGACTTTGCGGGACGAATGTCCTACAATGATAAAGGCGAGGAAGTTTTCAATTTTGGCAAACACAATGGAAAACGCATTGCGGAAGTCTTAAAAAATGAGCCTTCTTTCTTCGACTGGATGATGAAAGGCGAGTTTCCTTTGGATACCAAAAGAAAACTGACAGAGATTAAATTAAGAGCATTAACCCAGCGCTGACATAAAGGTGACGAACGCACTTGAGTAAGTAGTATTTATGTCTATTTTTGCCGGAAATCTATTTTTGACTATTTTAACCGAATATCCAACAAGGTAAACCTGCTATGATCCCAAACCCCAATATTCCAGAGGTCAATATACCGGCGGTTATTCAGAATATTCCACTTCAACATTATCTAATTCTCAGCACTTTACTTTTTGTAATTGGCATTATCGGCGTGCTGACACGTCGCAATGCGATCATCATTTTCATGTCTGTAGAATTGATGCTCAATGCTGCGAACTTGCTCCTTATCGCATTTTCATCTTACAGATCTGACCCTTCCGGGCAGGTTTTTGTGTTTTTTATCATGGCGGTTGCCGCAGCGGAAGTGGCTGTGGGACTTGCGATTATCGTAATGATCTACCGAAACACAAGAAATACGGATATCGGGTTTCTCAACAAATTGAAGTGGTAAGCATTTGCCAATAAAGATTAATAAATAAACATGTCTGCATCATTACTCATTCTGATTCCACTTTTACCCCTGATTGGTTTCCTGATCAACGGAATCGGATTTAAGACTATACCCAAAGGCGCTGTCGGCATTATCGGAACATTGGCTGTTGTGGCGAGTTTCGTGCTTTCGGTGATGACATTCCAAGCATTTCTAGCCGCTGGCAGTCAGCCGGTTATCGTCCCGCTTTTCGACTGGATCACAGTTGGCAGCCTTAACATTCCATTTTCTTTCCAGGTTGACCAGCTTTCGCTTTTAATGCTGATGATCATTACGGGCGTGGGTTCGCTGATCCACATTTATTCGATTGGCTACATGCATCATGATGAGGGTTTTGGTAAGTTTTTCGCTTATCTGAACCTGTTTTTGTTCTTCATGTTACTGCTTGTTTTGGGTTCCAATTATGTGATTATGTTCATTGGTTGGGAAGGTGTTGGATTGTGCTCTTACCTGCTGATCGGTTTTTGGAATAAAAACACATATTACAACAATGCTGCGCGCAAGGCATTCATCATGAACCGTGTAGGGGACTTAGGTTTCCTATTGGGGATTTTTACAATCATCTCCACGTTCGGTTCGGTTGAGTATCTTGAGGTTTTTAGCAAAGCAACGGATTTTGAAATCGGTGATCCGGTGATCATTATGATTACATTATTCCTGTTTGTTGGTGCAATGGGAAAATCGGCTCAGATTCCACTTTACACGTGGTTGCCGGATGCGATGGCGGGTCCTACGCCTGTTTCTGCGCTTATTCACGCGGCTACGATGGTTACGGCCGGAATTTACATGGTGATCCGTTCCAATGTCCTCTATTCCCTGGCGCCTTCCACATTGGAGATCGTTGGCATCATTGGCGCGGCGACGGCATTGTTCGCGGCTTCTATTGGTCTTTTACAAAATGACATTAAGAAAGTGCTAGCTTATTCGACTGTGAGTCAGCTAGGTTATATGTTTATGGGATTGGGTGCAATGGCTTACTCGGCTTCCATGTTCCATGTGATTACGCATGCATTCTTTAAAGCATTACTATTTCTTGGAGCGGGTAGCGTGATTCACGCCATGTCCAATGAGCAGGATATTCGTTCCATGGGTGGTTTACGCAAAAAGCTCCCGATCACGTTCCTGACATTCCTGATTGCAACGATTGCAATCTCCGGGATTCCGCCATTTGCAGGGTTTTTCTCGAAAGATGAAATTCTAGCGCATGTTTTCGAGCATAACAAGTTGCTTTGGGTGATCGGAGTTTTGGGCTCGTTGATGACTTCATTTTATATGTTCCGATTGCTATTCCTGACATTCTTTGGAACATTCAGAGGCACGCATGAGCAGGAGCATCATTTGCATGAGTCGCCTGCTTCGATGACTATTCCATTAGTTATTTTGGCGGTTCTATCAGCATTAGGCGGTTTTATTGGTGTTCCGGAAGCATTGCATGGCACGCATCATCTGGCCGAGTTCATGAGTCCTTTATACGACGCATCGCGCATGGTTAATCCTGAGGCCTTCTTGCCCACGGAGCTTTCGCATTCAGAAGAATATTTGTTAATGGGCGTTTCGGTGGCTGTGGCGTTGGTTTCAGCGGTTGTGGCTTATGTGATGTATGTTCAGAAAGAATCTGTTCCGGCACCGGATTCTCAGCCAAAATCAGCATTGCAAGGTTTGGTTTACAACAAATATTATGTGGATGAGCTTTACGACAATGTGTTCGTGAAGCCCATCAAGACCTTATCCAATATCCTTTACAGTTTCGGCGAATTTTTCATTGATCTGATTGTAAATGCTTTTGTGAGACTGACGCAGTTTTTTGCCGGGCTTTTGAGAAAAACACAGACTGGATCTACGGGAGACTATGTTTTCGCTATGGTTTTGGGCATTGTGGTTATATTATTCTGGAAGCTTTTACTTTGATCATTAAATCCGTTCACCATTTGTTGCTGACCGTTGACTTGAAAATATGCTTACTCTTCTTTTAATACTTTTACCCATTGCCGCAGGTGTTCTCACGCTGCTTTCAGGCGAACGCCTGGCGAAGCAGGTTGCTTTGGTGAGCGGTTTGGCTGTGCTCGGCGTTGCCATTGCCACCTGGCTGCAATTTGATCCGGCTGCGGGGACGCAATTTAGTTTCAAATATGCCTGGCTGGCTTCGGGAGGCATTTCTTTTGCTGCCGGAATAGATGGCATCAGCTTAGTCCTCGTCTTACTTACGACATTTCTGACACCACTTATAATCCTTTCTGCTTTCAATCACGATTACAGAAAGCCTGCTTCGTTTTATTCCCTGATTTTGTTCATGGAAGCCGCCTTAATCGGTGTTTTTACGGCAACGGACGCGTTTCTGTTCTATCTGTTCTTTGAAGCTGCGCTGATTCCGGTTTATTTCCTTGCAGCAATCTGGGGTGGAGAAAATCGTTTGAAAGTAACATTCAAGTTCTTTATTTACACCATTTTCGGAAGCTTGTTAATGTTGGTCGGGCTGGTTTATTTGTATTATCAAACACCCGGCACGCATACTTCTGAAATCACTGCATTTTACGCATTACAGCTTAGCAAACAAGTTCAGGGTTTTGTCTTCTGGGCGTTCTTCATTGCCTTTGCGATCAAAATGCCGCTTTTCCCTTTCCATACCTGGCAGCCAGACACTTACACAGAATCTCCTACGCCAGCAACCATGTTGCTTTCAGGGATCATGTTGAAAATGGGGGTTTATGGTTTGATCCGTTTTTTACTTCCGATCGTTCCGGGTGGTATGGAAACATGGGGCACGATGGCGATGGTTTTGTCTGTGATCGGCATCATTTATGGTTCTATCATTGCCATTCAACAAAGCGATATGAAGCGTTTGATCGCTTACTCGTCCTTTGCGCACGTTGGTTTGATGGCCGCTGGGGTGTTTTCTTATTCGATCAATGGCTTGCAAGGAGCATTAATTCAAATGCTTGCGCACGGAATCAATGTGATTGGGTTGTTCTTCATTATTGATATTATTTATTCCCGCACCAAAACGCGCTATCTGGACCAGTTAGGCGGGATTACGCAAAGCACGCCGCATTTGAGCGTCTATTTCATGATATTGTTGCTGGGCAGCGTTGCGTTGCCATTGACCAACGGCTTTGTGGGTGAATTCCTGTTGTTATCCAGCGTTTTCCAATATGACGGCTGGCTGGGCGCCATTGCTGGTCTTACCATCATCCTCGGGTCGGTTTATATGCTGCGGATGTTCCAAAAATCAATGTTCGGGCCTCGTTCCAAATGGGTTGAAGGTTTTCAGGATCTAACCATGAGCGAACGCGCTGTGCTTTTGCCCTTGGTGATCATGGTTTTCTGGATTGGCATTTATCCCAACACGTTTCTGAAATTAACTGAGCCGGCTGTAAGTCAACTTTTACAAATGGTTAATAACTAGTCAAAATATGTATCCCATTATATTGTTGTCTGTTTTTGGTATCGTAACCCTGTTTTTGGGCTTTTCGAAAACTAAGAACATCCTGCTTCCCGCCACATTACTTTTCCTTGTGATTGCCACAGTAGGTAATTTCGTGGAGTGGAACAAAGGGCCTTTGCTTTATTTTTATGAAATGCTTCGTGTTGATAACCTGACACTTGCATTTAATGGTATTGTGCTCCTTTCCGCATTTATGATTGTGGCGATTTCAGGCGGTTTTCAGGAAAACCCGGATTCGGAGCCAGCGGAATATTTTGGGTTAATGCTCTTTTCGCTTGTTGGCGCGCTCATGATGATCGGTTTTGAGCATATGATCATGCTTTTCATCGGTGTTGAGATCTTGTCTGTTGCGATGTATATTTTAACAGGAAGCAACAAGCGTAACCTGCGTTCCAATGAAGCTGCGTTGAAATATTTCCTGATGGGCGCTTTCGCAACGGGCTTTATGCTTTTCGGCATGACCTTGATTTACGGGGCAACCGGTTCTTTCAAATTAAGCCAGATCCACGGCTTCGCATCCAACATTCAGGCAGATGCACAGCCTTACATTTTATATGCCGGTCTGCTGCTTTTGTTGATCGGGATGCTTTTCAAAGTGTCAGCCGCGCCGTTCCACTTTTGGACGCCCGATGTTTACGAAGGAGCGCCAACGATTTTTACCACATTCATGTCTACAATCGTAAAAACAGCCGGTTTCGCCGCACTTTTCCGATTGCTAAACACATCATTCAGTGAAATTTATGGCTTCTGGTGGATTATCATCGCAACCATCGCCGTTCTGACATTACTAGTCGGGAACATTGGTGCAACGAGCCAGAACAGCTTCAAGAGAATGCTAGCCTACTCCGGTATTTCGCATGCGGGCTATATGTTAATTGCGTTAACCGCATTGACCAAACCATCACAGAGTGCCATTGTATTTTATTCCCTAGCCTATTCACTATCAACGATATGCGCATTTGGTGTGTTAATGTTGGTTTCCAAAGAAAAAACACTCGAAGGACAGCCTAACGAACGTTACGAAGCATTCAACGGTCTGGCGAAACAAAATCCGGTTCTCGCGTTTGTACTAGCCGTATCCATGTTATCATTGGCTGGAATTCCATTAACAGCCGGCTTCTGGGGTAAATTCTTCATCTTCACGAGTGCAGCGGAAAGAGGCATTATCTGGATCACAGTGATTGCCGTTTTGATGTCGGCAGTGGGTATTTACTATTATTTCCGGGTTATCATTGCTTCTTATTTAAAAGAAGGTGATTTGATCAAAATCCGTGTTGCGCCCTTTTATCAGGTGATTTTATTGCTTGCTACATTTTTGACAATCCTCTTCGGACTGGCCCCGGGCGTGTTTGAAGGACTGATATAAAATTCCCTTAACTTTTATTTAGGAGAAAGAGCTGTACATCATTTACAGCTCTTTTTTTGTGACCAATTTTAAATTGTGCGTATCAATGTAAAATCCGGCAGTTTCCGGTCCTACATTTTTAATATGCACACGAGTAATTCAAAACCTCCGGTTTGCGGAGAAACCAATCGTTTTAATGCAGCGGATCTTTTGCAACGGGATCCTATTGAGCTTGATCCGGCAAACATTCAGAAAGTAATTGTCAACAGCATTGTGCTCATTACCGGCGCGGCGGGCTCCATCGGCAGCGAGCTTGCATGGCAAATCTGTTCATATCATCCTTTCAAAATCATCCTGATCGACCAGGCCGAGACACCCCTGAATGACCTTGATATTCGGCTCAGTCAGCAATTCAGAAACGTTATCATCCAGTCCTATCCGGCAAACATTACTGATGCAGTCCGGATGGAAATGATATTTTCAAACGCAAAGCCTCAAATTGTTTTCCATACGGCCGCATACAAACACGTGCCATTTATGGAAAATCATCCCTATGAAGCCATTAGTACAAATGTTTTTGGAACAAAAATCCTGGCTGACCTTGCGATTGCACACGCGGTCAGCAGGTTTATTTTTATCTCGACGGACAAAGCTGTAAAGCCGTCCAGCATCATGGGCGCCACCAAGCACATTGCCGAACTTTACATTCAGTATTTAGCCCGAAACGAATGTTTCAAAACACAATATGTCATCACCCGGTTTGGTAATGTGCTGGGATCTAATGGTTCCTTTATGCCAACATTCGAAAAGCAAATTCGCGCAGGCGGACCGATTACCATTACCCATCCGGATGTGCGCCGCTACATGATGACAATCCCGGAAGCCTGCCAACTTGTGTTGGAAGCAGGCGCAACCGGAAAAAATGGTGCTATATTATTCTTCGACATGGGCCGGCCTATCAAGATCCTGGACATCGCAAAACGAATGATCGCATTAACCGGTCACAATGTGGATGACATTAACATTGAATACATTGGCCTCCGCCCGGGCGAAAAACTGTGTGAGGAATTATATGATGATTGCCAAATTTCCGAAAATGTAACGCAATCCAAAATCCTGGTCAGCACGAACCAGGAATCAGCCTTATGCCCTGAAAACATGCTTCAAATGCTTAGAAAAGCGCTTGAAAGTGGAAATGACGAGGAAATGAAAAATGCAATCTGGCGCGCATTGCCCGAATTTTCAGATTAACACAATGTTATTTTGAAGGTAAAAACTGATTCACCTGCATCCAATGCAGGCAACGGCCAAACCATTCACTTAACTCGGGTGTCTTGGGATAGCCGTGCTCGCCTTTGGAATAGATGTGCATATCCGCCGGAACGCCATTGGCATTAAGCGCCTCGTAAAACTTGATGCTGTTCGACACCGGCACAACTGTATCATCGCCAGCATGCGTCAGGAATGCAGGCGGGGTTGTTTTCTTTACTTGAAGCTCGTTTGAAAAATATTTAACCTTTTCCGTTGTCGGAGACGAGCCCAGCAAATTACTGCTTGATCCTTTGTGTCCGATTTTATCCATTAAACTGATCACCGGATACACCAGGATCATAAAATCGGGACGCAGGCTGGTTTTTTCAGGGTTTGAAATAAATGTGCTGTCATAATGCGTCCCGGCTGTTGCAGCAAGATGTCCGCCCGCCGAAAAACCCATAATCCCGATTTTCGCCGGATCTATTTTCCATTCTTTTGCACGCTCACGCACCGTTTTGATCGCCTGCTGCGCATCCTGCAACGGACCTATGGACTTATCTTTCATGATTTTTTCATCCGGCAACCTGTATTTTAAAATAATCGCCGCAATTCCGGATTGGTTCAGTTCCTTCGCGATCCTGTAACCTTCCCATTCCATCACCAGGACGCCATAACCACCGCCAGGGCACACAATCACAGCAGAACCATTTGCAGTCGCTACGGGTGGCAAAAATACGGTCAATGTTGGCTTGGACACCTTTCGGATAACTTGGTCCTTATTGGTCTCTTCGTCCGGTCCGTTTATTGCATTCGGAATTTTGTCCGGATAGAGTGGCACGACAGTTTGCGCGGTTGCCTGGAATGTGCAGGAAAGCACCAGGAAAAACGGAATGCTAATCCATGCAGAAAATGCTTTGGGGAGCGTCATATTAAATATTTGTGTTTTAATAATTTTCTAATCGTTATAACTATAAAATGTAACTAAATTTCGATTAGACTTGTCTCTACCCATTTGAAGCAGTTCAGTGTGCTTTTTTACCTGCGACAAGAAAACAGGCAACGTCCCGGCACGTTCTGCACGCGTCTAAAACCAAATTGCACCATTCAATGTTATGTTTCAAGTTTTGACATTATTAATATAATATTTACAAGAAAATAGAATTTGCTTTGTTACTTTATGTCTGTTACCAATAAAAAATTTTAACTAGTTTTGTAGCTTATGGAAATCATGCACTAGTTTCTTTGAAGTGTTATAAAATGAGCCATATCATAATCAATCCACAATAACAGAATGAAATATCCAGTACATGCAGAAGGTAGGTTTCAGTTTATCGACGAGGGAAAAGGCGAAACATTACTGCTTTTGCATGGCCTTTTCGGTGCATTGAGCAACTGGGACGGCATCATAGATCATTTTTCCAGTCGCTTCCGTGTTATAATTCCTTTGCTTCCTATTTATGAATTGCCTCCGCGGGAAGCTGGTTTGGAAGCGCTATTGGCATTCCTGGAAGATTTTGTGTCTTTTAAAAACCTTACCAATGTCACCGTGATCGGCAATTCACTGGGCGGGCACATTGGTTTGTTATATACTTTAAAGAACCAGGAAAACGTTCACAAACTGGTTTTAACAGGAAGTTCGGGCTTGTTTGAAAACTCAATGGGCGGCTCTTTTCCAAAGCGCGGCAGTTACGATTACATCCGGGAGCGTGTTGCATATACATTCTATGATCCGAAGGTTGCAACGAAAGATCTGATCGATGAAGTGTTTGAAACAACGTCCAGCATTCCGAAATGTATGAGCATTGTTGGCATCGCCAAATCCGCGCAGCGCCACAATCTGGCCAAAGATCTGCATGAAATCAATGTGCCTACGTTATTGGTCTGGGGATTGAATGACACCATTACGCCGCCGCATGTAGGTTATGAGTTCAACAGGCTTATTGCCGGTTCCGAGCTGCATTTCATTGATCAATGCTGCCATGCGCCCATGATGGAACGCCCTCATGAATTTAACGTGATACTGGAAAGCTTTTTAGAAACACATATTTCAGTGCCTGTTGCCTGACTTTTTTTAAAGGGAATTTCTTTTGATACGAAAGTTGTTACATATATAGTTTTTTTATAGATTCGAAAAATGACGCTCTGAAAATATGCTTGCTGCTACCCTGATTAATCCCATGATCCCCGTTCTGAAACTGACCGATTCGGTTAGTACGGCACTGGACTGGATGGATGAATTTGGTGTTAAACAGCTTGTTGTTGCAGATTCCGGCATTTATCAGGGCATTGTATCCGAAGACATTTTGTATGATGTCACGGACAATTCGGATCCGCTCGCGAAGATCATCATTCAGCATAAGGACATTTTTGCTTCCGAAGACCAGCATCCTTACGAACTTTTGCGTATTGTAAATCAATTTGGCTTGCTGATCATACCGGTTTTACATGAAGACCGGAGCTTCGCAGGAAGTATTTTGGTAAATGATCTGATCGAACATTTTGTAAATGAGCTGGGTGTACAGGAAAAAGGCGCCGTTATTGTGCTCAAAATTGCCGAACGCAGCTACTCGCTTTCTGAGATCAGCCGTTTGATCGAATCCAATGGGACCAAAGTCCTGAGCAGCTACTATTCGTCAGGCGAGAGCTATAATCCGCTGAATGAGGCCCGGCTTACTTTGAAACTCAACCGTACGCACATTACGCCCATCATTGCCACGCTCGAACGGTTCGGTTATGAGATCGAGGAAGCACATGCCAATGATCCGATCGAAAGCGTAGATCAGGAGCGTTTGGATATGCTTTTGAGATATCTTGCCACCTGATTTCTTCACATTACTTCTCGTGCCGCTATTTTGAATCGGCATATTTGCGCGTATCTTTCGGAAGAAACAAGATGATCTACTTTTTCTTCCATGAAAATAGCAATTCACGGACGCAACTTTAATGAGTCCGCCCGCCCGTTCATTGAAAACATGTTCAATGAGCTGTCCCGCCGGAACGTTGAAGTCCAGCTCTCCAAACCCTTTCGGAATTTTCTGGATCAGAACGGGATCACGCATTACTCTGAGCTTGTATATGAAAGGCCCGACGAACTTTTTGACGCACGTCTGATCGTAAGTATGGGCGGGGACGGAACATTGCTCGAAACCATCTCTCATGTAGGAAAAAGACAGATCCCGGCCATCGGAATTAATGTCGGCAGGCTTGGTTTCCTGGCCACTGTGCCTCCTGAACGGATCACAGATATGATCCAGGCGCTGGAAAACAGCCAGTATCGGATCGATGAAAGGACGCTTGTTGAAATAGAATCCAATGTTGATTTATTTGACGGTCAGAATTTTGGTTTAAATGATTTTACGATCACAAAAACCGATACTTCTTCTATGATCACGGTTCACACTTATCTTAATGATGAGTTTTTGAACTCCTACTGGGCCGACGGCCTCATCATCTCAACACCCACCGGCTCAACCGGATATTCCCTCAGCTGCGGCGGGCCGGTGCTCGTTCCGCATTCTCAAAACTTTATTATCACACCCATCAGCCCACATAATTTGAATGTTCGGCCGCTGGTTGTGGAAGATACGGCCGTTATCCGGCTCGAAGTAAAAAGCCGTAGCAACAACTTTCTGGTCTCCCTGGATGCAAGGTCAAGGGTTGTGGATGAAAACACGTTATTAACCGTTAGAAAAGCCGGCTTCATCGCACGATTAATAAAAATGCGTGATGACAGTTTCCTCAATACATTGCGAAGTAAACTGTCCTGGGGACTGGATATGCGTAATTAACACTTTCACTAATGCAACTGATCTATCACACATTTGACCTGCAACTCAGGCACACATTTACCATTGCACACGATTCTCGCGATGTTCAGCCCACATTGATCGTGGAACTCCGGGACGGCGATATAAGCGGCCTGGGAGAAGCAACCAGCAATCCTTACTACGGCATTACGATCCAGAATATGATCGAGTCGCTGGAAACGGCAAAAACGATGATCGAAAATGGTGCTTATCAAAGTGCAGAAGCGCTTTGGGAGCTCGTTCATCCATTCTTGAAAAATAATTCTTTCGCACAATGTGCATTGGACGAAGCCGCCCATGATTTATTTGCCAAAAAGAAAAATCAAAAGCTTTACGAAAGTTGGGGGTTGAATATTGATATCATTCCGCTCACCAATTACACGATCGGCATTGATACGGTTGAGAAAATGGTGTCCAAAATGAAAGAGCTTCCCTGGCCGATTTACAAGATTAAATTGGGGACCAACGAAGACCTTCGTATAGTAGCGGAATTGCGGAAACATACCGATGCGCGGTTTCGTGTGGACGCAAATTGCGCCTGGACTGCCGAGCAAACCATCGGTTTTGCTCCTGAACTGAAAGCGTTGGGTGTCGAATTCATCGAACAGCCGCTGCCTGCAAATGACTTGGAAGGCATGAAGAAAGTGTTTGCCCAATGTGTGCTTCCTGTTATTGCCGATGAGAGTTGTATCATTGAAAGCGATGTAAAATCTTGCCACGGTTTGTTTCACGGCATCAATATCAAGCTTACCAAATGCGGCGGGCCTACTGCCGCGAAACGGATGATTGCTGAGGCTAAAAGTCTTGGAATGAAAACGATGATCGGTTGCATGACGGAAAGTAGTGTTGGCATTTCGGCTATTGCACATTTTCTGCCTTTGCTCGACTACGTGGACATGGATGGATCACTCTTGATCAAAAATGATCCGGCTTCGGGCGTAACATTTGATTATGGCCAGGTTATTTTCCCAGATGGAAATGGTTCCGGCGCCACTTTGAATGCCTGACATTCGAACAGCGCATTTCCATGAAAACTTTTCAAACTAATCAACTTCCGGGCAGAACTGTCATCGCTGATCATGGCGTTGAATATCTATGGTTTAGTGGAACGGATTACCTGGGAATGGGACACGACGAAGTGTTTCGTAGCTCTATTATTGAAGGTTTTCAGCATTACGGAACACACTTTGGAAGTTCTCGCAACAATAGTTTAAGGTTGGGAATTTATGAGGAAACAGAAATCCAGCTTGCAAATTGGATTGGCTCGGAATCTGCCTTGATCGTTTCGTCTGGAATGTGGGCTGGGCAAATGGTCATGAAAATGATCGAAAATTTGGTTTCGAAGACAACTGATTTTTCATCAATTCAATATCATTACGCTCCAAAAGTACATCCTGCATTATGGGGAAATGCGTTCACTTTGTCCACAAGCACCTGGTCAACTTGGGCGAAGGAAGTTGTAAAATCAATTCACGAAAGTCAGGCAGATACGGCTCACATCATCTGCACCGATGGCATCGGCTCACCATTGGTTGAAGCATTTGACTTTACTCTGTTTGAAAACTTACCTGATGGAAGGTCTAATATTTGGATCATTGTCGATGAATCGCATACGCTGGGCGTGTATGGAAACGGCAGTGGTCTTTACAAATTAATTAACGGCATAGGCAAAGCTAATGTCATTATGGTGTCCTCATTGAACAAAGCATTGGGCATTCCGGGCGGCGTGATTGCATGTGACAATGCTGCCTATCATGAATTTCGCTATTCACCCTGGTTTGCGGGCGCGTCGCCACCAGCTCCTGCCTATATTTACGCACTTAAAAAACTGCTTGAAAACAAACATTACGAGCATGTCAGGGGGGTGTTGGCTGCTAACATTGCATATTTTCATAATCAACTAAGATCTCCAAACTTCTTCCAAAGCGTTCCGGCCTATCCCGTTTTTTGCAGCCAAAACCCTGCTCTTTATGAAACTCTACTCTCAAACGGCATCATGCCGTCGTGCTTCTCCTACCCAAGCCCCACCGATCTGCCCATCACAAGACTAGCCATCAGCGCACTCCACCAAAAAGAAGACCTCAACCGATTGGCTGAGGTCTGTAATATGCTTTAAATTGAAATGCCTAAAATTAAATATCCCCAGTACTATTAGCCAGTGCTTTTTCCTCAGCAAGCTTCTCCCTTTCCACTTTCCCTGCAACCAGAATACTTAATTCATAAAGCAGGAACAATGGGATAGCGACGATTACCTGGCTGTAAATGTCTGGTGATGGAGTGATAACAGCTGCGACGATCAGGATTACGATCATGGCGTGTTTGCGATATTCACGCATGAAGGATGGTGTAAGCACTCCTACTTTTGCAAGCACATAAACCACGATAGGAAGCTGGAATGCGATTCCGCAAGCCAATGTCAATGTTGCAACCAGTGATATGTAAGACGATAAGCTGAATTCATTGATAATCGAAGGATCCAGCGTAAAATTAGCTAAGAAGTTGATTGCCAATGGTGTTACAATGTAATATCCAAAGAACACCCCGGAGAAAAACAAGAACGTAACATAAAACACAGCACCCCTGGCTGATTTGCGTTCCGATGGCCTTAACCCCGGCTTAATAAACCGCCAGACTTCCCAGAAAGCATAAGGAAAAGCGAAAACCAAACCCGCAATAACCGCGGAAGTCATACTCATTGTGAATTGGTCACCTACACCAATCGCCTGCAATTTGAAATTTAACGCCTTGATACACAGATCGTCGTACTGCACTTTCTCTGCCAGCTTACACATCATTCGGTAAGTCCAGAAATCTGGCTGTGAAGGCGCAATGATCACATAATGGTATATTTCTTTAATATATATAAAGGCCAGAATAGCAAAAACAAGAATAGATCCACCTGCCCGAATCACATGCCATCTTAATTCTTCAAGATGCCCGATAAACGACATCTCTTTGCCAACTTCTTCTTCTTCGCTTTCTAATTCCTGGTCTAAGGGCATATTCTTATCTTATTACTAAAATTCTATTTACGTTGAAAAGCAAAAACAAGATTGTTCTGTAATTGTAAAAGCCGAATTTACTTAAAAAACCCGTCGAAATAATCCGGCGGGTTTTTTTTAAATTGCTTTATGACTGATTAATCCATTACAAAAGGATAGTCATTCTCTACATAAACATCTGTGTAAGCCTCTTTCGCGTCTGGGAACTCTGAATCCTCCGCGAACTGAACCGATTCCGCAACAATTTCTTTTACTTTCTTATCAATGTTGTCCAGATCTTCTTCCGTTGCCAGCTGGTTTTCAAGAATCACGGAGCGGATCTGTTCGATCGGGTCGCGGTGCTTGTATTCCTCCACTTCCTCTTTTGAACGATATTTCTGAGGATCCGACATCGAGTGGCCTCTGTAACGGTAAGTCCTGAATTCCAGGAAAGTAGGGCCTTCACCGCTTCTGGCGCGCTCAGCAGCTCTGCCAACCGCTTCGTGAATGGCTTCAACGCTCATTCCGTCAACAGGCTCAGAAGGAATATCATATGCCTCACCCAATGTGTAAAGCTCTGTAACATTAGAAGACCTTGCAACCGAAGTTCCCATGGCATATCCATTGTTTTCAACAACGAAAATGACCGGCAATTTCCAGCTCATCGCCATGTTCAATGCTTCGTGAAAAGCACCCTGACGAATGGCTCCATCACCGAAATAGCAAATGCAAAGGTTTCCGGTTTTGTTATATTTCTCCGCAAAAGCGATTCCAGCTCCCAGGGGAATCTGAGCTCCTACGATCCCGTGACCTCCTACAAAGCCTTTTTCTTTATCAAAAATGTGCATTGACCCACCCTTTCCTTTGGTAGTCCCTGTTTTCTTTCCGTAAAGTTCGGCCATGATCGCATTCGGCGAAGTTCCTAATGCAAGCGGAATGCCGTGGTCGCGGTAGGCAGTAATGTATTTGTCGCCTTCTTTCAGCGCTGTAACGGCTCCGGACGAGCAGGCTTCCTGGCCAATGTACAAGTGACAAAATCCTCTGATCTTCTGCTGACCATAAAGCTGGCCGGCTTTTTCTTCAAAACGACGCTGTAAAAGCATATTCTCGAACCAGAACATGTATTGTTCTTTCGGATGCTGCAACTTCTTTGGGTCTGATTTTTTCTTTTTTTCAGTAACGGTGGCCATGTATTTGGTTCTCGTTTATAAAGACAGAACTTTGTCTTAAAGTTTGAGGTTTGAACAGAGTCTGTTTTTGCCGTACTCACGCAAATTGATTTGCGAAAATAAGCATAAACTAAATAACAAAGAAGTTCATGTGGCTAGAAAAGCTCCATCTTACATACTTTAAAAGCTATGAAGAGAAAGCCTTCACCTTTGGGGAACATGTAAATTGTCTGGTTGGGGAGAATGGGAGTGGAAAAACGAACCTCTTGGACGCCATTTATTTTTTGAGTCTTACCAAAAGCGCTTTCCATAATCAGGATGCGCTGGGCATTCGGCATACAGCGGATTTTTTTGTTCTGGACGGCGTTTTTAAGGATTCCAGCAGAAACACGCAGATCACTTGCAGCATGCAACGCGGCCAAAGGAAGATTTTCATGGCCGATAAAAAGAACTATGACCGGCTAAGCGATCACATCGGCCTTTTCCCTTTGGTTTTAATTGCACCCAATGATACGGACCTGATCCGCGACGGCAGCGAGGAGCGCAGACGTTTTTTCGACGGCGTTCTGGCGCAGGCCACGCCTGGTTATCTCACTGATTTTCTGCAATATAACAAGATCCTCAGCCAGCGAAACGGCCTTTTAAAGCTCTTTGCAGAGCGGAATTATGTGGATGAAGACTTGTTGGAAACCTATAACGAGCCGCTAATCATCCTTTCGCAGCGCATTTACAATCACCGGAGCACGTTTATGAGCCGGTTTGTGCCGTTGTTTTTGAAAAGCTATGAATTTCTAAGCAGCGGGCATGAACAAGTGGAGGTTATCTATGAAAGTGAAGTCGCGAGTAAGGATTTCGCAGCCGAATTCCGCAAGAACCGCGCCCGCGACTTACATGCACAACGAACAGGAAAAGGCATTCATAAAGACGAATACACCTTCGAAATTGACGGGGTGACGCTCAAAAAATTCGGCTCCCAAGGCCAGCAGAAGTCTTTTCTGATCGCATTGAAGCTGGCGCAGTTTGAATTACTAAAAGAAGAAAAAGAAAAAACACCCATCCTGTTACTAGACGACATCTTCGACAAACTCGACGATCGCCGCATCCAAAAACTCATCGAATTAATCGACACCGGCTTCCTGGGCCAGGTTTTCATCACCGACGCAAGACCCGAACGCTCGCAGAAGATTTTAGAGAATGTAAAAGCGGATGTAAGGTTTTTTGAGATTGAAAAAATTCGAGCAGATTCTATTTGAGGCGCTTTATAAAATCGCAGAGCGATGCAATATTTGTAACCCACCACGAACCAACAAATAAAAACAATCCCGGAGGGATGTAACGACATGCACGTCGTTACATCCCTCCGGGATTGTTTGCATAAAATATTTTTTGGCTACCGATATTTTATTCCGCTGGGATTTGCTTACACGTATTTCGTATCAATCTCCTTCGCCTCGGCGACAAATTCCTTCACCTTCTGCTCGTCTTCTTTTTTGCAGATGAGCAAGACGCCGTCGTATTCGGCGACAATGAAGCCGTCCAGGCCGTTGACCACCACCAATTTATCTTTTGGGGTTTTGATGATTGAATTTGTCGTGTTATGCAGGATGAGGTTTCCGTCAATAACATTCAGGTTGGCGTCCTTATCTGATACTTCATAAAGCGACTTCCAGGTGCCAAGATCTGACCAGCCGAAATTACTTAACACAACATGCACATTATCAGCCTTTTCCATGATGCCGTTATCGATGGAAATGCTGCCGCAGTGCTGGTAAGCCCTCTGAACAAATGCATCTTCGGTTTCAAGATAATAATGGTTGTCGCCGCCTTCAAAAATCTCAGCAATGTTGGGTTGAAACTTTTTCAGCGCTTTTTTGAACGCATTGATATTCCAAACAAAAATCCCTGCATTCCATACGAAATCCCCACTATCCAGGAATTGAAGCGCCAGTTCAAGATGGGGTTTCTCGGTGAAAGACTTCACTTTTTTAACCGTCAGCTTGTCCGGAATGTATTGGATGTAGCCATATCCCGTGTCTGGACGGCTTGGCTGAATTCCCAGCGTCACCAGAATGTCCTCGTTGCGCGTTGCGCCCAGGGCAATGTTAATGGTGTCCCTGAAATTCTCTTCCTTCAGAATGATATGGTCGGCCGGAGCTACAACCACATTCGCATCTGGATTTTTGGCGGCGATCTTGTAACAAGCGTAAGCAATGCAAGGCGCAGTATTGCGGCGGTTTGGCTCGCAAAGGATCTGATCATCCGTTAAAGCCGGAATTTGCTCCTTAACAATGTCCTTATATTCCGAACTTGTAACAATATAAATATTCTCGATCGGGCAAACCCCGTCGAAACGCTCAACTGTCTGCTGTAAAAGTGTTTTGCCGGTTCCCAACACATCGTGAAATTGTTTAGGGAAGTCCGTTCTGCTGAAAGGCCAGAACCTCGTACCAACTCCACCGGCCATTATAATAACATAAGAATCCTGCATTGTGAAAGGTAATTTTATTTATCCACACTATGAAAAACTACTCAAAGCTACGGATAAACGCCCACTTATGACCAATGCAAACGGACCAATGAGCCCAGAAAATGGGATTAATGCGCTCTTTTCGCTGTATAGCACACTTTTCACTTATTTACTGAACCTCATGTTAGCTAATACTCCCAAAATTTGAAGTATGCCAAGATTGTATAATTTAAAAAGATTTGAAGAAAAAATAGTATAATTATGCTATGTGATGATATAATATTCTTATATCTTGCTCGAAGAACATCAGCCTACTTAAAACCATGAAACACTTGTCTACAATTCTAAGATTATGCCCTTTTATTTTGGCCATAATACTTGTTTCTAATGCATACGGACAGATTACAATCAATGGCGTAGTCACGGAATCGACGACATCCGAGCCACTGGCCGGTGTGAGTATCCAGGTTAAAGGAAAAGTCACCGGGACCATTACTGACAACAAAGGCGCATTCAACCTTACCACAACATCCAGTCCGCCTTTTACATTAATCATTTCATCTGTCGGATTTCAAACCCAGGAGATAGAAGTAACCGGCGGCATGTCCAAGCTGGACATTAAGCTGGCCGAGCAAGTGATTCTGGGTCAGGAAATTATCGTCGCCGCGTCCAGAGTGGAAGAAAGCGTGATGAAGTCGCCCGTTGCCATTGAGAAAATGGACATCAGGAATATCAGGGAAACGCCATCGGCCAATTTTTACGATGCATTGGCAAACCTGAAAGGCATTGATATGACCACGCAGGGCGTTTTGTTCAAATCGATTAATATGCGCGGTTTTGGCAGCACAGGTAACCCGCGGACGGTCCAGATGATCGACGGAATGGATAATCAGGCTCCTGGTTTGAATTTTCCTCTGGATAATATTATCGGGATGTCTGAGCTGGATGTTGAGAATGTGGAAGTTTTACCGGGCGCCGCCTCTGCGCTTTATGGGCCTAATGCGATCAATGGCCTTATTTTAATGAATAGTAAAAGCCCTTTTTTATATCAGGGATTAAGCGCCAATGTAAAATCAGGCGTGATGCACGAGTCGAACCGCTCCAAGGCGACGACGCCGTTTATCGACGGGACCATTCGTTATGCCAAAGCATTTAATAACAAAGTGGCATTTAAAGTGAACTTGTCATACATCACTGCAAAAGACTGGGAAGCAACGAATTATAACAATTTAAATGTAGGCGGGGCATCTGATCCAAGGCGTGGCGCTGGAACGGACAATGATTATGACGGCGTGAACGTTTACGGCGACGAGGTCCAAACCAACATGAATGCGGTTGCAGGCACATTGGCTGCCAACGGCCTGATCCCGCAGGCAGCCGTGGCGCTCGTTCCAAACACATTTGTGAGCCGCACGGGTTACCAGGAAAAGGACATTGTGGATTACAATACCAAAAGTTTCAAAGCCAACGCGGCAGTGCATTACCGGATCAACGAGAAGATCGAAGCCATTGCACAAGTTAATTACGGCTATGGAACAACGGTTTACACGGGAACTGGCCGCTATTCGCTTCGTGATTTCAATCTGATGCAAGCCAAGCTTGAACTGAAAGCGGATAATTTCACCGTGCGGGCCTATACAACGCAGGAACGTTCCGGAAAATCCTATCTGGCCGGGCTGGCTGCTGTTTCCATGCTGAACGATTTCAAGCCGCATGCGAATTGGTTTGGTGAATATGTAGGCGCATTTGCAACGGCACGCGGCGCCGGAATGCCGGAGGACCAAGCGCATTTGGCAGCACGCGGGGTGGCCGACAAAGGCATGCCGATGCCCGGAACCGCAGCGTATGATCAGTTATTGGATAAATACAGAAATCTGCCGATTGTGAATGGCGGCGGCGGTTTTGCTGATAAAACGAACCTCTACCACATTGAAGGATTTTATAATTTCAAAAACCAGGTCAAATTCGTAGAGCTGCTGGCGGGCGCCAATTACCGGCTTTACGAGCTGAGATCTGCCGGGACGTTATTTGCAGACACCAAAGAAGGCCGCAATGGCAAAATCCCGATTTCAGAATTCGGGGCTTTTTTACAGGCAGGAAAGAATTTGTTAAGCGATCATTTAAAACTGACCGGCTCGATACGATATGATAAAAATGAAAATTTTGATGGACAATTTACACCCAGGATTTCGGCAGTAACCACATTTGGGGAGCACAACATTCGCCTATCTTACCAAACCGGTTTCCGTATCCCAACTACTCAGAACCAATACATTGACCTCAGAACGCCATCCGGAACATTGATTGGCGGCTTGCCTGAATTTGATGCCAGATACAACCTTTCAAATGGTATTTTAAGACGAAACTTATCCGAAGACGCTATTAAACAAGTGATTGCAAGCGATCCGAGCATTGTACAGAATGCGACAAACTATGCTAAGGCAGCCGTCACACAACAGGCAACCGCTGCTATCAGCGCAGCCGTTACTGCACAGGTCACAACAGCTGTAAATCAAGGTGTTGCCGCTGGAAATATCCCCAACAATCCAGGCGCCATTCAAGCGGCAATCACGGCTGGGGTAAACCAGGCATTGCCCGGCGTTCTTGCTGCCCAACTTCCTGCTATTTTAGCGGCTCAGGTTCCAGGCTTAGTGCCTACACTCGCCAAAGCTTACGCATTGGAAAAACTGCCCAAATACAAACCGGCTAAATTGAAACCTGAACGCATTGCTTCATATGAGGTTGGTTACAAAGCCGTTATTGCCAAAAAACTTTTCATTGACGCGTATTACTACATCAGCAAATACAAAAATTTTATCGGCGGAACTGTGATCGTAGTGCCTACTGCGGCGGCATCTCCCGGCCTGCCGATTGAATCAGGAATTGGTGTGGGGAATTTCAATGGTTATTCGAGAACGGTTAACACCACTGAGACCATTACAACAAGAGGATTTGCATTGGGCCTGACTTATTCACTGCCAAAAGGGTTTAATGTTGCCGGTAATGTTGCCAACAACGAGCTGAATGACTTCAAACCGTCTCCGGAAGTGCAGTATTCATCGTTTAACACGCCAAAATACCGCTATAACCTATCATTTGGGAGAAGAATTACAAGCAACAATTCGGTAGGGTTCAACATTGCCTATAAATATCAGCAGGCATTTTTATGGGAATCAAGCTTCGTTTTACCCACTACAACGGACGTGCCCGTTTTCTCGAATACACGTGTGCCTTCGGTGAGCGTGCTGGATGCGCAGGTGAGTTACAAAGTCAATGCATTGAAATCGATCATCAAACTGGGCGGCACCAATTTAACGGGCAAATCCTATATACAGGCGTATGGAAGTCCAAATGTCGGATCAACCTATTACGTATCTATTACATTTGATGAGTTGCTGAATTAACGACTGGCTTACTTTTCGCCGTAGGCCAGATCGCCCGCGTCGCCGAGCCCGGGAACAATGTACCAGTGCTCATTAAGCTTCTGGTCGATTGCGCCTAGCCATAACCGGCAGTGCGGAATGCGTTTTTGCAGGTAATCGACGCCTTCCGGACTTGCAATGACAGATGCAATGTGCGTTTGTGCAGGGATTCCGAAGCGGAGCAAAGCATGGTAAACCTTCTCCATGGAACGCCCTGTGGCAAGCATCGGATCTATTAATATTAATATTTTGCCAGTCAGGTCGGGGCTGGTAATGTAGTCCATTTCAACTTCAAACTCCTCTTCCGCATTGATATGATGACCGCGGTAAGCGCCGATAAATGCATTATCCGCTTTATCGAACATATTCAAAAAACCCTCGTGCAAAGGCAATCCGGCACGCAAAATCGTGGCCAGGACAACAGGTTGGAGCAATGTGCGCGATGAGGCTTGTCCCAATGGCGTCTCAACGCTTTCCGTTTTGAATGTGAGCGTTTTGGAAAGTTCATAGGCTAGCAACTCTCCCACCCGCTCCAAATTTCGCCGAAAACGCATCCGGTCTTTCTGCAAATTTACGTCACGCAATTCGGCCAGATAATGATCGGCGATGGAAGGTTTTTGGGAAAGTAAAAACATAGGAAGGACAGTTTTTTAAACTACTCCATGCAAGATAATACAAATTCATTGACGTAATTTGGAAGAGTTATTTGAAAAATCATCCGCAAACGGTGAATGGTGTGAACAGTAGATTTTTTTTGCCTATGGATCAAGGAATTATCCGGCTTTTCAAAATATTGATTTTATCACTGATATCCCTGTCATACGTACATGCACAAAGTTCTTTTGTTCCTTTTAATGACGATTATTACCATTTAATTGATCGCTTGGAGATCAAAAGGGGCAAATTCACAGAAGGGTTTCATTCCAATGTTAAACCCTTTGAGCGTAAAGCAATTGTTTCGTTAACAGACTCTATATTAAAGGAAGGAACAATAAATCTGACGGACCGCGACTGGGAAACCATTGATTATTTACGGGAGGATAGTTGGGAATGGACTAATGGGATGATCGCCACAGATTCCCTGAAATATGATAAATTGGCGAGGTTAGGCCTTTTTACAGATCCGCCTCCTGGCAAAAAACGGAAATTCTTCAACCATCCCGCCGACCTTTACAGCATTCACAATAAAGATTTCGACCTGCATTTTAATTTTACTACAACCAACTTCATAGGCAGCGATAACAGCTACGGTAAAAAGTTCGGCAGAAACGAGGATACAACGCCAAACCAATTATGGGGAACAAGCCGCGGTGTGGAGATCCGGGGGATGATCAATGAAAAACTTGGTTTCTACACATATGTAACAGATACGCAGGGCCGTTACCCGCGCTATGTTAATGATTTCAAGACTTCGGAATACGGCTTTCCTGGGGAAGGACTTGCCAAGACAACCCGCAACAACGGCATTGACTTTCTGACTGCCCGCGGATACATTACATTCAGGCCATTGAAGAGCATTAATGTGAAGTTCGGCCACGATCATAATGTCTTCGGAAGTGGTTTCAGATCATTGATCTTATCAGACAACAGCAGCCCCTATTTATTCTTACGACTTGATACGCAGCTTGGTAAGTTTCATTATACCAATTTGTATACAAGCATGATCAATGCCAACAAATACGAAACGGACGGCTTGTTGCGGGGTAAAAAGTTTGCAGCAATCCATCATCTCAGCGTCAATTTGACTGATAAGATCAACATTGGTGTTTTTGAAGCTGAGGTTTTCAGCAGGGATTCCGTAGGCGGCGGTTATGACCTGAATTATCTGAACCCGATCATTTTTTACCGGTATGTAGAATCTTATCTGGGAAGTCAGGACAATGCGATCCTTGGTTTCGACTTCCGCTGGCTGGTTGCCAATAAGGCTTCCATTTACAGCCAGTTTGTGCTTGATGAATTTTTAACAAAATTTCTTTTCAACGGCAGCGGTTCCTGGACGAATAAATACAGTTTTCAGCTTGGCGGGAAGTATGTGGATGCTTTCGGCGTGCCTAACCTGGATTTACAGGCAGAATACAATGTGGTGCGTCCCTACACCTACTCGCATAAGGACGCCGGCACGAGTTACGTACATTACGGACAATCATTAACACACCCGCTAGGCGCAAATTTTCGTGAATATCTGGGCATAATCCGCTATAAAGCCACTTCACGATTGTCTTTTTATGGAACGATCATGATGGCGAACCAGGGAAAAGATCCGGAAGGGGATACAAGTTTCGGCGGCGACATCACAAAAAGTTACGAAAACCGGAATATAAACCGTGAAGGTAACCTGAATCAAAAGATAGGTCAGGGCATTAAGGCATCCACTGCTTACACGGATTTGCGGGCAAGCTATTCGCTGGCACATAATTTATTTATTGACGGCCGTTTTCTCCAAAGAAGAATCAATTCTCCCGACGAATCGATAGCCGCCAAGTCAACGGTTTGGTCCCTGGCGCTGCGCTATAACATGGCATTCCGCCAGCAGACTTACTAGTAATCAACGACTTCCTTTATTTTTACATCGATAATTTATCAAAAACCATAAGTAATATGGAAACGAACCCCCATGAACTTCGCGATCTGATCCGGCTTGCTTTGCTGGAAGATATTGGAGACGGCGATCATTCTTCCCTTTCCTGCGTGCCCGAAAATGCGACCAAGCGTGCGCAGTTGCTCGTGAAGCAGGATGGAATTTTGGCGGGCGTTGAAGTTGCCCAGATCATTTTTGACGAGACTGCCGCTGCATATAATTACCCCCCGTTAAAAATAAATGTGTTACTTCTTGACGGAACTTACGTCAAAAGCAAGGATGTGGTATTTACGGTTGAAGGGAATGCAAGACTGATCCTGAAAGCTGAACGGCTGGTTCTCAACACAATGCAGCGCATGAGCGGCATTGCAACCTACGCCCGCCAGATGTCGGATCTGATCAAGGATTTGCCTGTTAAGCTGCTCGACACCAGAAAAACGACACCTAATTTTCGGGTTTTTGAAAAATTGGCTGTAAAAATCGGCGGCGCTGTAAATCACAGAATGGGCTTGTACGACATGATCATGTTGAAAGACAATCACGTCGATTATGCAGGCGGGATTGAACCGGCCATTATGCGCGCAAGCGCTTACCGGCAGCAATTGGGTAAAAACCTGAAAATTGAAATAGAGACCAGAAATATCAAAGAAGTCGACGAAGTGCTGCGTGTGGGGATGGTCGACATTATTATGCTGGATAATTTCTCGCTCGATGACTTGCGCGAGGCCGTAAAACGCATTGGCGGACGGTATGAAACGGAAGCGTCGGGAAATATTACGGAAAAAACATTGCGTGCCGTTGCGGAAACCGGGATTGACGGAATCTCGAGCGGCGCATTAACACACCAGGCAAGGAGTCTGGATTTGAGTTTAAAAGCCTTCTAACCTTTCACTAAAACTAAAAGCGTATGATTAAACAAACTACATTAACATACGCTTTTAAGTTGAAAATCCCGGATCGGGCGGTTCTGCCGTGTCTTGTCCTTGCGCTCATTTTTTTATTTAATACAAAAAACCTTTCCGCCCAGGAACCGCCGCGCAGGGAAATCGACATTGATGCTTTCATCCAGAACCTGATCGCCGATCCTTCCGAAGAGGCCGATTACAGCGAACTCTACGAATCGCTTTTCGCCTTATATGCCGATCCGATAGACATTAATAAAGCAACGCGTGACGAATTGGCGGCTTTAATGCTCCTTTCAGAAACACAGCTCAATTCTTTCATAAAGTACCGCGAACAGCTCGGCTCGCTCATTTCCCTTTACGAATTACAAGCCATCCCTGATTTCGATCTGGCCACGATTTATCGGTTACTGCCATTTGTTACGGTCCATTCGCGGACATTGTCCATTGCAGAATCGCTGAAAAATCCTTCGCAACATTTCCTGATCGTGCGCTCCGGTAAATTACTGGAAAAACCAAAAGGCTTCCTTCCCGCCGATTCCGGTTCGACGGCTTCCAGATATAACGGAAACCCACTTTGCGGATATTTGAAATACAGGAATTCCCGCGCCGGAGTTTATAGTTACGGCCTCGCTATGGAGAAAGATGCGGGCGAAGTGTGGTGGAACTGGAATGCAAAACGCCAAATTCTCGGCTCGGACTTCTCATCATTTCACGCACAGGTTATGAACCAGGGAAAGATCAAAAACCTGATCATCGGGGATTATCAAATGCAGGCTGGTCAAGGGCTTGTAATGGCCGCAGGATTTTCATTGGGCAAAGGTGCAGAGGTCATCAGCTCCACATACAGAAGCACATTGGGCTTAAAACCTTACACTTCTGCATTGGAATCCAACTTTTTCCGGGGAGCCGCAGCGACGTTTTCATTGTCAAAGCATTTTGAGCTAACCACTTTTTATTCCTATATCAAACGTGACGCAACTGTTGATGATGCAAAAGACGATCGTGAGCACATAGCCAGCTCCTTACCCGTCACCGGTTACCATCGGACAGCCAGCGAGCGCGACAAGCACAATAACTTTTTGGAACAAAATGTCGGGACGCATTTGCTCTTTAAGCTCCCTTCCAAAGCTGGCCAGCTTGGCTTCACATGGCTCAATACGGGTTATGACATTAGATTACAGAAGCGAAATGCGGCTTACAACCGCTATGAATTTTCCGGAAAACACAATCTTGTTGTTGGCCTGCATGGTGATTACCGGTGGCAGAACATTCATTTTTTCGGAGAAGCGGCGCGCTCGAAAAGCGGAGGCTACGGAGCCATAGCAGGCTTAATAGCAGCATTGGGTAAAAAGTTTGATCTCAGCTTGTTAGGCCGGCATTACGACCGCAATTTTCACACATTCTACGGAAATGCTATTGCCGAAGCCACGCGACCGATCAATGAAACCGGCGGTTATGCGGGCTTTCGTTACGGGCCCAACCGGCGCTGGAAGCTAAGTGCCTATTATGATTATTTCAAATTTCCCTGGCTGAAATACCTGGTCGATGCACCTTCAAAAGGCTATGATTATTATTTCCACATTCTCTGGAAGCCTAACAAGCGATTTAATGCTTATGCTTTATATCACCAGAAGAAAAAACAGCGCAATGCGCCGTCAGATAGCGAGAACGAAGACGGGCCTGTTTCCACAATCCGTAAAACGGCAACGATCAATGTTGAATATGAAAAGCCGCTCCGGTTTTCGCTGAAAACGCGCTTGCAGAGCGGCAATCTGGCCTATATAAAGATTTCAAAATCAAATGGTTTCACACTTTTGCAAGACGTAAGCTGGCAATTTCCCAGACTGGAACTGAGTGCGCGTATAGCGTATTTCAAAACCGATGACTATGACAGCCGCCAATATGTTTACGAAAAAGATATGCTTTACGCCTTCTCCATTCCGGCCTATTACGACGCCGGCACCCGACATTATCTCATGGCCAAGTATGCGGTGTCAAAAAATATGAAGCTGTGGCTCAGGTGGTCGCAGACGCGATACGCCAAGCTCGATAAAATCAGTTCAGGCCTTAATGAAATCCAAGGCGGCAAACGCAGCGAGTTGAAGGCCCAGGTAATGTATCAGTTTTGATCAAATGTTTTTGAATGCCCGTAATTAATCCCAAAATTTGACCTCTTTTTCAAGATCCAATGCAAGACAACAAACTAGAAGCACTAAAAAAATATTTTGGTTACGACTCCTTCCGCCCGCAGCAAGCCGAAATCATCGACACCGTTATGGCAGGCAAAGATTGCCTCGTCCTCATGCCCACCGGCGGCGGAAAATCAGTTTGTTTCCAAATTCCCGCCATACTCAAAGACGGCTTAACGGTTGTTATTTCACCATTGATCGCCTTGATGAAAGATCAGGTGGAAGCATTGCGTGGCAATGGTGTGAATGCAGCGTTTTTGAACTCATCATTATCTGGTGCTGAGCAGGATAGCGTGATGTGGCAAGCCAAAATAGGCGAACTGAAATTGCTATACATTGCCCCCGAACGGCTTTTCTCAGGAAATACATTTGACTTTTTGCGCGAGTGGAATGTAAAACTGTTTGCAGTAGACGAATCCCACTGTATTTCCTCCTGGGGCCACGACTTCCGCCCGGAATATCGGTCGTTGAATACATTAAAAATGCGCTTCCCGGACATTCCCGTGATTGCATTAACCGCCACCGCGGACCGGGTAACGCGGCGCGACATTCTGAAACAGCTGAACATTGAGTCTGCCCAAACATTTATCGCCAGCTTCGACCGGCCAAATCTGAACCTCAGCGTGCTTCCGGGCAGAAAGCGCATGCAGCAGATTCAAGAATTTTTGAAAAAACACGAAGGACAAGCCGGCATCATTTACTGTCTGAGCCGCAAAGGAACCGAAACCGTTGCCGCCAGCCTGAAAAACGCTGGTTTTAAAGCGGAATATTATCACGCAGGATTGGCGCCGGACAAGCGTTCACGCGTGCAGGAACAGTTTCTGAAAGACGACATCCAGGTCATTGTGGCCACGATTGCATTCGGGATGGGGATTGACAAATCTAATGTGCGCTGGGTTATACATTACAACTTGCCATCCAATGTGGAGAGCTTTTATCAGGAGATCGGTCGGGCCGGACGCGACGGTTCTGCTTCGGACACTGTGCTGTTTTACAGCTTCTTGGACATCATTACCAGGCAGGATATGATCAATAATTCGGATCAGTCGGCCGAGCAGAAGGAGCTTTTGCACGCCAAATTGAACCGGATGAAGCAATATGCGGAAGCGGATATTTGCCGGCGACGCATTTTATTGAGCTATTTTAATGAAGCTGTGGATTATGACTGCGGCAACTGCGACGTATGCCGAAACCCGAGAACCCGGTTCGACGCCACCGTCATCGCTCAAAAAGCGCTTTCCGGCATTGCCCGCACCGACCAGAAAGTGGCGATGGGTATGCTGATCGATATTTTGAGAGGCAGCCGCAACCGCAACATTCTGCAACACGGCTACGATAGGCTCCCCACTTTTGGTGTCGGTAACGAGCTTCGCGGCGAAGAATGGGCCGAATACATTGGCCAGCTGCTCAACTCCGGCGTAATGGACATTGCGTACGACGAAGCACATTCATTTAAGCTCAATCCGGTCAGTAAGCAGGTTTTGAAAGGTGAGCGGAAAGTGGAGCTGGTGAAATTTATTCCAATTTCCGAACGCAAAGCGAAGGAAGAGGAGCTTGTACCAAAGGAAAAACCGAAACAGGAAATTATCCGCGATGCACTGTTCGAAAGGCTGCGGATATTAAGAAAACAAATGGCCGACGCGCTGGGCGTGCCGCCATATGTGGTTTTCAGCGACGCGACGCTTTCGGAAATGGCGCAGAAAAAGCCAATTTCAGAAGCCCAGATGAAAGCTGTTTCAGGGATTGGTGCGGAGAAATTCCGTCGCTATGGTGAAACATTCATCAACGAAATCCTTGCCTTCGCCCGGGAAAATACAAAACCGGGAACCCGGGTAGTGAAGGGAATGACCTACGTCGAAACACTTGATTTGTATAAAGAAGGTTACTCTTTAAAAATAATTGCAGAAAAACGTGATCTGAGTACGGTCACGATTATTTCGCATTTGATAAAACTAAAAGAAGACGGTCACGACATCGACTTACACGCATTGATTGATAATCAGGCTTATAGCACCATTACCGAAGCTGCGGCAGAAATACAGGTTGGTAAAAATGATCCGCTGAAACCATTGTTTGAGCTTTTGAACGAGCAATTTGACTACGGACAGATACGCCTGGCACTTGCACTTTTCGAGGAATCACGAAATTAAGTTTTATCTTTACATGGTTATAACATTTACGCCATGTCAAGACAAAATATACTATCCGGTTCTCCATGGGAGGACAAAATGGGTTACTGCCGCGCGGTACGCATTGGTAACATTATAGAAGTTGCGGGCACAGTCGCCATCGTGGATGGAGAAAAAGTTAAGGCAGATGATGCTTTTGCCCAAACAAATAACATTATTGAAAGAATAGAAAAAGTGTTGCAAGAGGCCGGCGCTGCGTTAAGTGATGTTGTAAGGACACGTATTTTCACAACGGACATCAGCTTATTTGACGAAATAGCGAGAGCTCACGGCACTTATTTCAGGGATATCAAGCCTACTACGGGCATTTATGAGATCAGCAAACTGGTTTCTCCGGAATATCTTGTGGAGATAGAATTTACGGCTGTTGCACAATAGCTTATTAGTAAAGTTACAAAAAGCCTAAATTAAGTGATATGGGTTTTTTTGTACTTAAATAATTTTTCAAAGGTTACAACCATTTGGTGCGAAAATTGCTCTTTGTGTTGTAGTTGTCTGATAAGGACCCTTTAAAAATAGACATCTTGATTATGAAAAATAAACATACGTTGCTCATTGCCACCTTTTTACTAGGGCTTTGTGTATTACAGAAAGAGGCACGCTACAAGGCAATGACAGGTGGGACTGTGGAAAAAATGTACAATATTCCCTTAATAGATAGAAGTGGTGAACTGGCAAACGAGGAATTATCCAAAACAAGCCAGACGCAGGAGGTAACTATTTTATCAAAATCTGATTTATTTGATTTTACTTCCTTAGACAGCGCTTCGCAGTCGGTGAGTTCAGTGAAATTGATGAATAGCAACCTGCTCAATATTTCGTCGGGAACGAAAATGCTTAATAATTAAAAAGGCATTATGGAGCTTAACTGAAAAGCCCCATAATGTCTTCCTGACTAAGTTTTTTGATAAAGCCTGATTCTCCCCCTACCAGGTCTTCCGCAAGATCTTGCTTCCGCTGCTGAAGCAAAAGGATTTTCTCTTCAATAGTATCCTTACAAATCATTTTATAAGCAAACACTTTGCGCGTCTGACCGATCCTATGCGTCCGGTCGATGGCCTGGCGTTCTACTGCCGGGTTCCACCAGGGATCCACGAGGTAAACATAATCCGCTTCGGTGAGATTAAGGCCCACACCGCCTGCTTTAAGGCTCATTAAGAACACCCGGCAGGTCTGGTCATTCTGGAAACGGTTCACGCGACCAGCGCGGTCCACAGTTTGCCCGTCCAGGTATTCATAGGGAATGTTTACTTTTTCCAGATGCTTGCGGATCAGATCCAACATTCCCAGGAATTGACTGAAAATCAATATTTTATGATTGGACGCATTCTCTTCAATTTCCCTGACAATTTCTTCCAGCTTGGCAGATTCATTACCGAAATCCTCATCACCAGACAGGATCGAAGGCGAATCGCATATTTGTCTTAATTTCAAAAGAGCTTCCAGGATCAGGAAACTGCTTTTGTTAAGGCCTTCTGTGGCCAGCTTTTCAGCAATTTCCAATCTGTATTTTTCGCGGAATGTGTCGTAAACCTTACGTTGCTTCTGCCCCATTTCGCAGAACAAAATGGTTTCTGTCTTATCCGGCAAATCTGTCGCCACTTCCTCTTTGGTGCGTTTCAGCATAAATGGATAGACCAGCTTACGCAATTCTGCCGCCTTTTCTTTGTCCTGATATTTATCGATTGGTGTTGCATACTCACTTCGGAAAAAGTCCGCGTGGCCTAGCATGCCGGGATTCAGGAATTCAAATTGAGAATAAAGATCAAATGTATTGTTCTCCACTGGCGTTCCCGTCATAGTCAGGCGATTCTTCGCATGAAGCAGCCGTGAAGCTTTTGAAGTAAGGGAATCCGGATTTTTAATGGCTTGCGCTTCATCTAGCACAATGTAATTGAAATCGAACTTACGAAGCAGCTCCACATCACTGCGCATGGTGCCGTAAGTGGTGAGGATAATGTCGTATTCCCTAAAAAAATCAATGTCTTTCCGCCGGGCCATTCCCCTGTGAACATACAGGTTGAGGTCGGGAGTAAATTTAGCGGCTTCTGCTTGCCAGTTGAAAATCAGCGTGGTAGGAACTACGACAAGGTTCGTATTATTTGAATTCAGGTTTTTTTGCTGTTGCAGAAAGGTTAGCATTTGCAATGTTTTTCCCAAACCCATATCATCTGCCAGACAGCCGCCCCAGCCGAATTCATCCAGGAAATGGATCCATTTGTAACCTTCTTCCTGATATTGCCGTAACGTTGCATTCACATTTTCAGGCAATGCCACATTCGGAATTTGCTTGAAATTGAGGAGTTTTTGCTTTTTCTCGTAAAGCTCACGGAACACTTCTTCGTTATCCGTTTCCGAAACAAGCTCATCGATCAGCGAGAAATGGATTTTAGACAAATGTATCTTTTCACCATTCACACGGCCAAATTGCAGCAATGGTTCCAGCTTACTGATCCATTCGTCAGGCAAAACGCCCAACGAACCATCCTGCAACTGCACGTAGTTCTGCTTTTTCAGCAATGCTTTTTTCGCGTCCGCCAATGAAACCCGCTGATCGCCAAAAGTGATTTCAACGGTCATATCAAACCAGTCGATTCCCGATGAAGCATTCACTTTTACTGTTCCGCGGTTCGGATTGAAGCGCATTTTTTTCAGGTCTTTGAAACCCAAAAGTTCATATTTCTTCTTGCCGACAGCTTCTACGAAACTGAAAAGCCATCCTCCTTTCATTACCTGATCCAACGGAACATAAAAGAATGGCTGCCCTGTTTGGTTCGCAAAAGCCGGATTCAGCGATTTAACCCATTCCCAAACTGCATTTTCAGCAGCCAGGTCGCGTTCCAGCATGGTGATTTTGTTATCTTCAAAACCCGTTTTGCTCCGGCGCTGGTCGTGCATGAAGGTTACTTCCGAGCCTTCTTCGTTTTCATCTTTATATACAAAAGACGGCACGATGAGCAGGTTAGCATCATCTTCTTTGAGATAAATGCGTGGTT
This sequence comes from Dyadobacter sp. CY347, assembly GCF_021502655.1. Taxonomy (GTDB): domain Bacteria; phylum Bacteroidota; class Bacteroidia; order Cytophagales; family Spirosomataceae; genus Dyadobacter. The sequence continues at coordinate 63,504 of NZ_JAKFFT010000006.1, read as the reverse complement.
TATCAAACGTCAACGGACGCGTTAGCACTTCGTGGCGCGTCTGGAAAATGACGTCAAACTGCTCGGCAACCGGAATGATCCAGTCCTTTAAAAATTCGTCCGAATAATCCTTCTTAACCCGGATTTTATAGCCCGTCTGGCCCAGGTAAGCGACCATTTCGGCCTCGCTGATGCCTGCCCAGCGGAAAAGTGTTTTATCATTATGGATTCCCAGCCAGAAACTATCCAGCGAAACCACTTTTTGAAGTTCCAAAGGACTTCCGGCAGTTAGCTCTACATAAGGATTTAATGTAATAAACTCCTTATCCTCAGTAAGAACGAAGAAAAGCTTTACAGGCTCCCGGTGTAAATCCAGTTGTGTGAGCTGGTTGTTGCTGGTCACATAATCACCGTCTGCGAGATAGACGCGCTCCGGATCCAGGTCATTGAAAATCCTGTTCAAATGCTTCCCAACGTAATTTCTGGCCTCGTAACGCTGCTCGGAACTTACATCATCAAAGTGCAGATAAGCATTGTAAGCCCAGCCTTGTTTGCGGATGAATTTTTGTAAACCCTCTTCCCAGTGCTTCGCGATGCGCACAAGCCGCGCGTCCGCATCGGTCAGGACGGGAATTTCATCCGCTGAATAATAGTGGCTTGAACCGCCGGCAATGTTGCGGATATTGGTGATCTTCTCCGATTTTGAACTGTATTTGACCGAAAAAACACCGAAACCAATGTCCAGCAAATGATTTTTTCCTTTTGGCCAAAAAACAAAAATGGAGATCCGGTCTTCCTCGTCCTGCTGGCTGTCCGCCGAAACGCTGAAAGTAACATTTTGAGCCGGTAGAATTCGGTCTCTTAATGTCTGCCAATCCTGGTAAACACCCACTTTCTGCAATGCAGGATCTGATTTGATCAGGTAAAGGCCGCCATCTTCGTCCAGCTTGAATTCGAACTTTCCTTTAATGTCATCTTCGAGGGAATAGCCATATTCGGCCAGCAGATTATTTTTCTCAACCGTCAGATCACGCATCACTTCGAATGCGCGTTCGCCCAATTCTTCGCGCAGTTTGAGCAATGCAGCCAGTTTGTGCTGACATAGCGGAACCCAAAGTTGCTGGTTACACGTGCAGGAAGTATGAATTTGCTTGGTGCTTTTGATCCGCTGAAAATCAACCGTAAAATCTTGGTCGTTTTCACGCACAATACATTGTGCTTCACCCTCTTTGGCGGAAACAATGGTCACATTCTGGATCGATTCCCTGTTTTTCCAGGTGTCTTCCAGGACCAGATTTCTTAATTGAAGTTCTTTGATCTCGCCGAGCTCAATGACCGTGCTGCTCATTTCATGAACAACCTGCTTAATGGTCGGCATTTTATCCAGAATGTAGAGAATTCCGGCCACGCGGTGCTTGCAAAGGCCATTCTTATCCGGGCAGGAACACTCGGTGGTGATCTGCGGCGTAAGAAAATCCCGGATATATATTTGGTAAAATTGAATAGAATAGTCGCTCTTGACCTTAAATTCGGCATTACCCGGACCGTTATAGTCGAGCTTGGAAACTTTTAATCCCCCGCTGCTATAAATGGAACGCCCTCTTGACAATACATCCTTCTCCGTCCGTCTTAATAAGAAGTTGGATAATTTCTCCTTCTTTTCATTTTCCATTTACCCTGCTGCCATTTAAAATGCAAAAGTACGCTATGTTTCTCTTTTATAGAAACGAAGAGAAAATATAGGGAAAATCTGAAATCCGATTATTTGATATAAGGCTGGTCAATAACGCCTATGTGACCCGATGGAGTTAACATTGTAGCAAAGTCCTGGATTTGCTTTCCAACATTTGGGTATAGTAAATTTTTGTCCAAATCCTCGATTGGCAGCCAAACGAGTTCCTGTGCCGTTGTTTCGGCCGGATTTAATGTTGGTTTCCCTGTTATTTTTGTGTGAAAAACGATATGCAGCGTTTCTTTTTGAACTTCCTCCCATATCACTTCCCCGCAAATTATCATTTCATTAATATCTGACATCACCCCTAATTCCTCATTTAATTCCCGACTAAGCGCTGCGTTAAGGCTCTCACCAGGATCAGGATTTCCACCGGGCAGTGCATAAACATCCTGATCTCCATAGCAATAACGCAAAGTAAGGATGTGACTATCTTTTAAAATAATGGCAGAAGGACGTACATTCATTTCAATTGGGGATTGGTGTGCAAGGATAATATAGCCTAATTATTCCTGCAAAACCATTTTTTCAATCAAAAGCATGAAAATATGGATCACCTTAATGTGGATTTCCTGAATGCGGTCGGCGTAGCCAAAGTGCGGGACGCGGATTTCAATGTCGGCTGCTCCGGCCAGTTTCCCGCCATCTTTTCCCGACATAATGATCACTTTCATCCCCTTCGCCCTTGCTGCCTCGACGGCTTTGATAATGTTGGCCGAATTGCCGCTGGTGCTTAGTCCAAAAAGCACGTCGCCTGGCTGCCCCAAGCCTTCAATAAATCTTGAAAACACATATTCATAACCATAATCATTGCTCACGCAGCTCAAATGACTCACATCGGAAATGGCGATCGCTGGCAGGGAACGGCGGTTATCCCTGTAACGGCCGGTAAGTTCTTCGGCAAAATGCATGGCGTCGCAATGTGAGCCGCCGTTTCCGCAGGAAATGATCTTTCCATTGGCAAGAATTGCATCGGACATCAAACGCGCCGCATTTTCTATTTTTTCAATTTGTATCGGATCATTCAAAAACTGGTCTAAAACCGTTTGTGCTTCTTTTAATTCCTGGCTAATAATGCTTTGATAATCCATTTCTAGTGAGATTTTTAAATTTTTATTGCTTTCAAAACGTGTGTTTTACGCCCCGGTCCCTTGTGCCGTTGTACTTCAAAACCGGCTGCCCGTAATGCACGTTTCACAATTCCTTTGGAAGAGTACGTTACCAATACGCCGCCCTGGCGCGTTTGGGCTGCTATTTGCGAAAATATTTCGGCAGTCCACAGTTCCGGCTGCGCTCTCGGATCGAATGCATCGTAGTAAATAACATCAAACTTTTCGGTTGTTATAAAATCTTCGAGCCGCAAATGCTCTTTTCGCAATGTAAGGTTTTCGGAAAGTGCACAATCGGCGGACCAGGGACAGTCGTGCAGCTCCATGAAGCCGGAGTGGCCGGTTAATGCTGCGTAATTCAAAGAAAAAGCCTCATCCCGCGTAACGGGAAAGGCTTCAACTGCGACGTAGTAAATATTTTTTTGAAGTAAATCGGCCAGTTTCCAGGTTAGGAAAGCATTTAATCCTGTTCCGAAACCCATTTCAAAAACCCGGATCGTTGTCTCCGCTCTTTCGAGCAACGGACGCAGGCCCAGATTGATATAAATGTGCTCTGCTTCAACAAGCGCACCTTGTAATGAATGATATTGCTGATTGTACTCTGGACTATACAGCGAATGTGAACCGTCTTCGGTTACGATGAGGCGTTCCAAGTTAAGCCGCGTATTTGATTAATTTGGCTTAAAAGTAAACTAAATCATTCTTTTCAGGGTAATTTGGGTAAAGAAAATGTCCCCTTTGCGTTTCACCAGCAAGTCGATATTCCTGCCGTCCCCGCGCTGCAACAGTTTGTAAATTTCACTCACATTCATGTCGGAAGCAGAATGGTCGTCGATGAACAGCAATTGATCGCCTTCCAAAAGCCCGGCTTTCAATGCTGGCGAATCGTCGGCAATGTGGTTAACAATGTAAGAACGCAGGTCGATGCCCTCCGCACGGATCTCCATCCCGCTCATATCGTGCTCAAATTTCTCGCGCATCCGGCTTTTTACCGGTTTAAGCACCATATAGCTTTGCGAATAATTCATGGTTACCTTAAAACGGCGCAACAACTCGCAGCCAATGTTCCCCTGGCGAGATTGTCCCGCGCGAAGTTTGGAGCCAAATGAAATGCTATCCGGAAACGACGCCACAATGTTGTCCATCGTGTACTTGCCCAGCCTTAACCGATCAATCCGGCCCAGATTGCCATTGATCACACCATTCAAGCCACGTCCCAACTGCGCCCGGATCACCTTTTCAGGAAGTCTGAATGATTCCTTGGGCGTATTGTTGAGCAGCAGTGCATGTCCCGCACCTGTATCGATCAAAACACGGATCGGGTGTTCGCGACCGTCGGCAAAAAGCGTTACGGCGTCTGTAAATGGCTTGGTATCTTCAATGATCAGCGGGTGCTTATCGCCTTTTCTGGTCTTGTAGCGATATTTATCGGGGCGCATTAATATCAGTTCCTTCTTCGAAAAATCAATCGTAACCACAAAATTGTTGAAGATTTCGTAGCCGAAAATCCCATGAACGGGCACACCGACATATTCAGAAAGCCTCAAAAAATCGTCTTCCAGCACTACAATGTTCTGGTGATTGGCTTTGAGGCGGCCCATTGAAAATTTATTGTCGATAGCAACGTGCGCGGAAATGCTTTTGCCTTCGCCGGCACCGGTCAGGTTCACTTTTCTCGTTAGCCGGAGCTTGTCCGGTTTCAGGATGTGGGGATCAGTGATAATAATGGAGCTTACTCCCGTGTCCAAAATGAAGCGGAGCGAATCGGTTTCGTTGATCTTTGCATACAAAAGGATCAGGTTTGAATGCAGTTCAAAAGGGATGCGGGTGGATTTGTGATTTTTATCTAGAAAGTAGCCATACTTTTCCTCTGAAACGGGGAGTACATCTTCTGTTTTAGCAAATGATATGCTGTTCGTAAAAAGTATAATCGCTACAACTAACCACTTAGACGTTTTCATCGTGGCCTCCTTTTTCTTTAAATTCTAAGTTCTGAACTCCGGTATTAACATTAGAAACACGTTGATTATAAATGGCTTAACTCTGTCTTTATTATCCTCTGTGTACAGTAAGTGCCGTAAACGACGCTATCGGTTATCTAAGTAAATTTAGTGCATTTTATCTCAATTAAACACAAAAAATTCTTTATATGTGCAAAGTTTTTGTGATTTTTCAGAACATTGCTTCATAATAATGTAAATGAGGAAATTATGGTAATTTTGTTGCGTTAAAAGGCGTTTTTTCACAATAAAAATTTTCTCATGCGAAAAAAAATTGTTGCAGGTAACTGGAAGATGAACAAGGTTCTGGATGAAGCAGTTGCGCTGACTTCGGAACTCGTAAATATGGCTAATGATGAGGTTCAAAGTGATGTAAAAGTGATCCTTTGCCCTCCTTCTATTTATCTTACTACTATCAAAAAATATCTGGAAAGCGCACCGAATTTTGCCCTGGCTGCACAAAACTGTTCAGACAAGGTCTCGGGTGCATATACGGGAGAGATTTCTGCGCAAATGTTGCAGTCGATCGGTGTGGAATATGTGCTGATCGGGCACAGCGAGCGCCGTCAATATTTCAATGAAAGCAATGCTGTTTTGGCTGAAAAAGTGAATACAGCTTTGGCTAACGGCGTTTCACCGATTTTCTGCTGCGGCGAGTCATTAGATCAGCGTCAGAATGAAGATTACATTGGTTTTGTAAAAAACCAGATTACGGAAAGTCTTTTCCATCTTTCGGAGGAACAATTGCTTTCGGTGATCATTGCTTATGAACCAATCTGGGCGATCGGGACGGGCTTAACGGCTTCTGCGGAACAGGCACAGGAAATGCATGCGGCTTTACGTCAGCACCTTGCATCTAAATATGGGGCAGATGTTGCTGAGGAGATTTCAATCCTTTACGGTGGAAGTGTTACAGCGGCCAGCGCTCCTGAATTATTCAGCTCCCCGGACATCGACGGCGGCCTTGTTGGCGGCGCATCCTTGAAATCCAGGGAGTTTACAAACATTATCAAGGCGAGATAAGCACATTACATTTGGGTTACTACAAATTCAACCCTTCTGTTTTTGCTGCGTTCAACTTCGGAGGTGCCTTTTGCCAATGGGCGGGTGCCTCCGTAGCCTTTCGCTTCGATCCGTTCGGCAGCAATGCCTTTTTCAATTAAATAGCTCCGCACCGACTCTGCCCGTTTTCTGGACAGATCCAGGTTTTTGTCAAAATCACCCACATTATCCGTGTGCCCTTCCACCCTGATCCTGATACTTTCACTTTCTTTCAGCAAGTCGACCAGCGTGTTAAGCTCTTCGTATGACTCGGGAAGCAAATCCACTTTTGAGGTTTCAAAATAGACATTAGGCAAACTAATCGTCTCGCCCACAGCGACTTTACCCGCTTTCAGCTTATTCAATGCACTTTCTGATTTTTCAGCTTCAATTGGCTGTTCAGCTTCAACCGGCTTTTCGGCTTCGGCAGGCTTTTCAACTGGCTTCGGTTTTTCGGCAACTTTTGGTTTGGCTGCCGGTGCTGGCTGAACCGGCTTTTTTAATGGTTTATCTGCCTTTGCAGTGGTTTGCGGCGTTTTCGCATCTTTTTTCAATGGGTTTTTAATGTGTATCCCATAAAAATTCCACGTCTGGCCGCCGCCTGTGCTCCGACCTTCGTAAAAATCAAAAACTTCAATTCCCGGATCCAGTCGCTCAAAATAAGCCACAAAATTGACCGTATCGCCCGGCATTATTTCCTTTCCGCCCGAGGTTGGAATGTTATCAGCCCTGATGAATTTGAACTTTACATCTATTTCACCCGGCTTATATAACCTGGTCTCTGGATCGAGCCAGATGGATCCTGCACTAGGCTGTTGAAATTGTTGCTGCTGTTGCCGGGGAATAGGAAAAGGAAGATTGCGCGGCATTACCTGAGTGGATCTTTTTTCAACGAACCGAAAATGAATGATCGTCTGCTCGTCCGTAAGCTCCACACGCTTAATTTTCACATATGGCACAGACTGCTCCTCAACCTTCGGGTTATTCGTAATCTGTGCAAAACCCGGACTGAATGAAAATACAATGGCAATCGCTCCTGCCAAAAGCACTTTGAAATTCATGACATTACATTTTTAACTTTTTAAAACTCACTGCAAGAACGTCCTAACATTCCTGATAGTTTGTTAAAATTTGTTAAACAATGTAACCTATTGATTTTCAGAAATAAAAGTGGACCAGAATTGCGGATCATAACGCTCCCAGGCGTGGCATCCGAAGGGCAGTTTACGCTGCGTGATCTCATAAGTGGCAGCCGGGCTTTTCTCAAAAGCAAAACCCAACGCTTCATGCCAGGAAGGAAGTTTCAAAAATAATTTCATAGGGATCAACCGCGTTGCCTCCTGCGAAAAAAGCATATCCTCATTCCCTAGCCAAGCTGGATAAACCGCATTATAGATCTTCAAATAGCGGATAATGGCCGGAATACGCCTTAACGACAGCCCGCCGTTAAACACGACGCGGTGGGTTGAGAGTGCATCCGCAAATTGCTGGTAAGATTCTGCCTGTAAAGCGTCGAGCTCGGGCATGTGCAGCGACGGAGCTCCTACGTAATCAAAACCTTTTGCACACCATTCTAAAAGTGAATCCTGGAAAACGTAAGCGTCTAGCTGATAGATCAGTATGTATTCGTAGGAAAGAAATTTTTTGTAAAAATCAATGGAGATCATTAATCGGTTATAGGCTGCAATGTCTTTGAAAAATGCGTCATCGAAGCTGATTAGCTCAATGTTCGGGTATACCTCTGTTACAGCATTCAAATCCAGGCTTTCCGGCTTTACGATCTTGATGGGATATTTTCCCAAAACCTTCATGCATTGCTTCAATGACAGCTTTTCATTCTCATTCATCGCCGATTTATAAACCGGAATGACGACCGCAACGGAGGATTTTGATTTGCTTGATTTCACTATAACCTGATCTTTTATTCGAATAAATCGCCCATCGCCGGCAACCACCAATCTTTGCTGCTGAAACGATAATGTCCCTGAATGATGTGGCCTACAACTGTGGGAAGACGTAAAAGCCGGTTATCCGGCAATGCTGCGCGTTTGAAAAAATGCTTTTGTGCGAGATCCAGCTTCATTAATTTTTCCTGCGGCACAAATGGAAGCGCTTGCAACAGCCTGTACATGCCGAGCAGTTTCTCACCTTTTTCTTTTAATGGGATTAATTTCTTGTTGCGGTCGCGTTTCAGCCGGTCTTTGAGCTGGACTTTATCCACTTTATTCCCAAAACCAACTTGCTGGCTGGCATGGATGCGATAGTAAATCAGCGTTTCGGGAATGAAATCAATTTTGCCTTCGAGGCTCAGCACCATAGCCATCCAGGCGTCGTGAATGAGGTCGGGGACATTGGTGGGAAATGGCATTAGCCTCGCCAGACTCGATTTTCTGATGGCTAAGGTGGCGCCTGTGACAATAAAACCAGTAAACAGGATTTCATGCGCCTGGCCATTTTTCCACTTATCCTGCTTTTTAAAATCAAATTCAATTTCCTCCCAGATTGTGCTGCCGACGGTCTTTGAATCGTCATCCATTTTCATGGCGTCGCAAAAAACCGCGTCTTTATCGGGATGTGCATTCAGGTAATCTGCCTGCTTTTGAACGCGATCGGGCCGCCATTTATCGTCCTGATCGCATAGGAAAATGAGGTCTCCGGTGCATAGGGAAAGGCATTTCTCGAAATTTTTGGTGGAGCCCAGGTTCGTTTCATTAATATGAATGTGAACCGGGAAAGCACTTTCTGCGGCAAAAGATTTGATAATTTCAATGGTATTATCTTTCGACCTGTCATCACAAACAACCAACTCATCAACCGGCAGTGTCTGATCAGCAATGCTCTTCAACTGCTCGGACAAATATTTTGCCCCGTTGTAAGTACACAAAGCCACTGAAATCATAAAAATCTGCAAATGAATTTAAAAACGCTGCAAGTTAGCAGTCAATTTACACTATCCACAACTGCAACCTCAATTTGGAACGGTTTCAGTTTCCCGGAATTCATTTAACTCCGGAATCCGAACCACTTTATGGTCAATGGCCCATTTCAGTGACTCAGAGGCAGGTTTTGCTTCATTAAAGTGAATAAGGCGCGTTTCAGGATCACTCTCCCAGGCAATCACTCTTTGAACCAGATCTTTATTCATTTCCCGCAGTGCCTTCCGGTTCTGAAAAAAAACAACTCCCCAAAGCAGCACGCCCGCCCAGGCTAGCAACCGCAAATGCCTGATCCGCAATATTTTAAGATCCAGAAAAATAAGCATCAGGATCACGGGAATGGTCGCCGTGAAAAACATATAGCGCGGCGCCACACCACCACCGGACTGATATTCAAACCTTGAAACAGAAATGATGAAACCGGTAAGAATGGGCATGGAGAGCATGCAATACAACAGCGGGTTTCGACGCGGGTAACCTTTGAAAAACAACCATATCCAGACAAACAGAACGGTTGTTCCGATAATCATGCAGATATAAATGTTGATATAATCATTCGCTCCGGGGTTAATGTAAACGAAGCTTCCCAGAAAAGTCAGGAGCAGACTTTTCATCCAATCGATGTTGAAAGGAATGTCGCGTTTGACAACGACCTGCGCGCCGAGTACAAATGTGATCCATAGCAACACAGCAGAAATCCCAGTCCAGGCAAACAGTTGAGGCCATTTCTTTTGAACCAAAAGCATAAATGCGCCCAAAAGCAAGCCCAGAAACCCGTTTCCAAAAGAAAACACAGCAATAATTACGGCAAGGACTGCCAGAAAAAAATACCTGCTTTTGATGGTTTGCGATTTGTTAAGCAGATAAAAGCTTAGAAAACAGAAAAGAAAAACCGCATAATGCTGACTTCCGGCCCAGTAGTAAAATGAAACCTGCCAAAACGCCAGACTGAACAAAAATACCGAAGCAAAAAGGATGCTTTCGGCATATAGCAGCCTGTTTTCGTTCATAATGACCAACATTAAAACGAAGAATCCGATCAGCATCAGGTTTTGAAAAAACACAAGATTGGCAAAATCAACCTGGTGAAAAATGCTGAAATAGGCAGCCGCGGCGAGCCTTGTGATGATGATCCTATGCTCATTATGTCTTCCAAACAGGATTTCAACTTTTCCTTTTGCTGTATAATCGTCAAAAAAGATGCGTTTGATGAATCCTATGGTCGTGTCGTAGTCGTCGAAAGAAGGGATGTTGAGCGTGTTCGTGAAAAGCGTCACGCAGAAGACCAAAAAGATAGCAATGCTCAAACCGATAGAAAGATATTTAGGCATATCTGATATTTTTGTCAAAAGCGAAGGAATATAGAGCTTATTAAAGTTAATTCCGTATTCGCAGATTGTAAATTTAAGGATGTTAAACCTACTTTATGGCATTACCCGATCAACTTAAAAAGGCGATTATCCAGATGCCGGCCAAAGAAAAGGATAAGCTGCTGCTGAGGCTGATCACCAAAGATAAAACGCTTGCCGACCGGCTGCATTTCGAATTGATCGAAGACAGCGCCACAATTCCGGAACGGCGGGAGGAAATTATCGGCCGCATTACTAGGACTTCGAAGTCAAACCAAAATACGCCTGGCTGGGTGCTCATGGACATGCGCAACCTGAGCGGCGACATTGCTTATCATGTGAAAGTTACCAAGGATAAAATTGGCAGCATTGAGCTTAACCTGTTCTTAATGAACACATTCATGGAAGAATATGCCAATATTTTAAAAACTTATTCTTCCCGTGCAGACACTTGTGCATTATATCTGGCCAAAAAGGCACAGGTTATTTTGAATGCATTCAACAAGCTCGACGAGGATTACCGCGTAGACTACATGAAGGATACCAACCGAATGCTGGCCTCGCTTTACACGCTTTGCTCCAAAATGTACGCACGGCAGATGGAAATCCCCAAAGAACTGGAAAGCTGATTGGCCTAAAAAATCTTCTTGAAATGAAAAAAACAGCCTTGTTGCTCATTGATGCCCAATTTGATTTTTGTAACCCAAAAGGCGCGCTTTACGTCCCGGGTGCCGAAACGGACGTGGAAAGAATTGCCAGACTGATTGCATTGGAAGGCGAAAAGATCGACAGCATTTTTGTCACGCTGGACACGCATAAGGTGCTGGACATTGCGCATCCGCTGTTTTGGGAAGATGCCAATGGCAACACCGTGGCGCCATTTACCCTGATTACCGCTGCAAATGTAAAATCAGGAAAGTGGACCCCGCGCTATGACCGCGATTATGTGATCCGATATCTGGAAACATTGGAAGCCGAAGGTGAATTCAAACATTTCATCTGGCCGGAACATTGCCTCATCGGTTCCAAAGGCGCAGCGCTGGACGACACCATTATGGAAGCATTGCTCGCCTGGACGCACAGAACGGGCCGGGATTATAAAGCAATAATTAAAGGAACAAACCCCTTAACCGAGCATTTTGGCGTTTTTCGCGCGCAAGTTCCGGTTGCTAATGCACCGGAAACGGAGTTGGATCAGGGGTTTTTAAATGATCTTTCAGCATTCGACCAAATACTGGTTGCTGGCGAAGCACGTTCACATTGCGTGGCGACGAGCATTAACCAGATCCTGAAATACGCGCCGGAACTGGCATCCAAAGTGACTATTTTGAGCGACTGCATGTCCGATGTTACCAACTGGGGGCATCTGGCCGATCCGATTTTTGAGGAAGCGGAGCAAAAGGGAATGACTTTTTTGAAGGCAAATGCAGTCCAGTTGTAATAAGGCTGTATCAGAAGATTCTGCTCCGAAATGCCAAACTAAATAAATGTACTTTTGGTTAGTATAAAGATCGGTGCATGACCAAACATATGCCGGCTATCCCATTAATTTCTCTATGATGCAATTACCTGTGCCGCGGATTGAGGCTGCTCAATTCGATGATCTGGATCCGAGACAATACATTCTGATCAAAGGTGCCCGAGTGAATAATCTTAAAAATGTTGATGTTGCTATTCCACGTAATAAACTCGTGGTGATCACAGGGTTATCCGGTTCAGGCAAGTCTTCATTGGCTTTTGATACATTGTTTGCCGAAGGGCAGCGCATGTATGTGGAAAGTTTGAGCAGTTATGCGCGGCAGTTTTTGGGCCGTATGGAGAAGCCTGAGGTGGAGTATATCAAAGGCATTTCGCCTGCCATTGCCATTGAGCAAAAGGTCAATACACGGAATCCTCGCTCTACCGTGGGGACTTCCACGGAAATTTATGATTATCTCAAATTGCTCTTTGCCCGCATAGGGCACACTTATTCGCCTGTTTCGGGGGAATTGGTGAGAAAAGATACGGTTACGGATGTTGTCAATTTCATGCTCGGGCATGAGGAAGGCACACGAGTCATGATCCTGGCGCCATTGCACATTCGCGAAGGGCGCACGCAGGAAGAGGAGCTAACCATTTTATTATCAAAAGGATATAACAGAATTTATCTCAATGATGAGGTTGTTTCTATTGAAGATATTCTGGAAAATCCGGACAATTATCCGCAGGCTGGAAATCAGGTTTTCATCCTGATCGACCGTGCGGGCGTAAAGCACGATGACGAGGACACGCAATATCGTCTTTCCGATTCTGTACAAACTGCGTTTTTTGAAGGAGAGGGTATTTGTATTGTGCAAGTCTTGAATGGTGAGCGTAAGGTTTTCTCCGATAAGTTCGAGCTGGATGGCATGTCATTCGAGGAGCCGACTGTGAATCTTTTTAGTTTCAATAATCCTTACGGTGCCTGCAAAAGGTGTGAGGGTTTTGGTAAAATATTGGGCATTGACCCTGATCTGGTGATTCCGGATAAAGGCCTGTCTGTATACGAAGGCGCAATTGCTCCCTGGCGGACGGAGAAAATGGGCGAATGGCTGACGCCGCTTGTCCGCAATGCTGCAAAATTTGATTTTCCGATCCACAGACCCTATAAAGATCTTACACAGGAACAAAAAGACCTGCTCTGGACGGGTAACAAGCATTTTCAGGGGCTGAATGACTTCGTCGCTGAGCTGGAAACCCAGACTTATAAAATTCAATATCGGGTCATGCTTTCGCGTTTTCGCGGCCGCACAACCTGCCCGGATTGCCGTGGATCCCGGCTGAGGAAAGACGCTTCATTTGTAAAACTGGGTGGAGCTTCCATTACAGACCTTGTGTTAATGCCGATTAAGGATGTTACTGTTTTTTTCCAAAACCTGGAAATCAGCGAGCACGACCGGCAGATTGCGAGGCGGGTTTTAACTGAAATTGAAACCCGACTGGATTACATGAACCGCGTTGGTTTGGGTTATCTGACATTAAACCGCCTTACCAGCTCATTATCCGGTGGTGAATTTCAGCGGATCAAACTGGCAACTTCGCTGGGAAGTGCATTGGTGGGCTCCATGTATATTTTAGATGAGCCCAGCATTGGTTTGCACCCGCGAGACACGCAACGCCTTGTCGGCGTACTCGAATCGTTACGCGATCTGGGCAACACAGTGATTGTTGTGGAACACGAAGAAGAAGTCATGCACGCTGCGGATCAGATCATTGATATTGGCCCGGAAGCCGGAACAGGCGGCGGGCACGTGGTTTTTCAGGGAAATTGGGAAGATATTTCTGAGTTGAAAAACAATGGCTATACCGATAATGATGATGCCGGCGTCAAGTCCCATACATTGGATTTCCTATTGGGAAATGATTCTATTCCCGTTCCAAAAGTAAGAAGGAAGTCATTGCACCACTTGAAGATCAAGGGAGCACGGGAAAATAACCTCAAAGAACTCGACGTAACCATTCCGTTGAACACATTAACGGTTGTTACCGGCGTGAGCGGTTCTGGGAAATCAACATTGATCCGCAAAATCCTTTATCCTGCATTAATGCGCATGAAAGGGGAATTCAGCGAAGAAGTTGGAAAGTTTGACGAGCTGACCGGAAGCATTGACAGGATCGAAGCAGTGGAAATGATCGACCAGAACCCGATCGGAAAATCTTCGCGCTCCAATCCGGTTACTTACATTAAAGCATACGATTATATCCGCCAAATGATGGCTGATCTGCCATTGTCGAAAGCGCGGAGTTACAAGCCTTCACATTTCTCATTCAATGTGGACGGCGGACGCTGTGAAATTTGTCAGGGCGAAGGCCAGGTGAAGATCGAAATGCAGTTTATGGCCGACATTTATCTTAAATGTGAAGGCTGTAATGGGAAAAGATTCAAGCAGGAAATTCAGGAAGTGCGTTACAACGAAAAAGACGTAGCTGAAATCCTGGATATGACCGTGGATGAAGCCATTGAGTTTTTCAAACCGACCGAACCGAAATTGGTTGAAAAGCTGATGCCATTACAGGAAGTTGGGCTTGGTTATGTGGGTCTGGGACAATCTTCCAACACATTATCGGGCGGAGAAGCGCAACGTGTGAAACTGGCCTCGTTCCTTGGAAAAGGCTCTTCGAACAAAGGAAAAACACTTTTTATCTTCGATGAACCAACAACCGGACTGCATTTTCATGACATTAAAAAACTTTTGAAAGCCATTAATGCATTGGTGGACCAGGGCGACAGCGTGATCATTATCGAGCATAATATGGAAATCATCAAAAGCGCCGACTGGATCCTGGATCTTGGTCCCGAAGGCGGCGATGGCGGCGGTTATCTCACATTTGCCGGGACACCGGAAGACATGGCGAAGATCGAAGACAATTACACAGCCGCTTTTTTGAAAGACAAAATTTAGCCAAATAGCCCGATTGCAAGTAAGAATCGTAGCTTATGCAGTAAAGACAATAAGAAAAAGTCTTATTGAACCGAAACCAAAAATGCGATTTCTATGAAGTTATATAAAACAGAAAACGGCATCCTGCTGGAAAGAGACGACCTTTTCTATCGTTTACACGAAACAGACTGGGATCTGGCAGTGAACCGGGATGATCTGTACGAGTGGCTTGAAATTCAGATCGAGAGCCTCATTCCAATAACATTCACAGACGATAACCTCATGCCGGAAATCCTGGCGCCTATTGGTTCTCAGGAAGTTTGGGCTTCGGGCGTAACTTATTTCAGAAGCCGCACGGCCCGCATGGAAGAATCCGAAAAAGCAGGCGGCGGAAGTTTTTATGACCGCGTTTACGAAGCGGAAAGACCAGAGCTTTTCTTCAAATCAACGGCCTGGCGCGTTGTAGGAAACCACGGAACCGTCCGCATCCGTCGCGATTCCACCTGGGATGTGCCCGAGCCTGAGCTGACATTGTTTGCTTCCTCATCCGGAACATTGGTGGGTTATACCATTGGAAATGACATGAGTTCAAGGAGCATTGAAGGCGAAAATCCTTTGTATCTTCCTCAGGCTAAGTCTTATACAGGCAGCGCGGCCTTGGGCCCGTGCTTATTTGTGCCGGAATTTGCGCTTGGTGAAGACACGGTGATCGACATTGCCATTGTTCGCTGCGGCGAAGAAGTTTTCAGCGGCGAAGTGACATTATCCCAGATGAAACGCAAGCCGGACGAGTTGCTTCGTTATCTTTTCCTTGAAATGGCTTTCCCGCACGGCGCTTATCTTATGACCGGCACTGGCATTATTCCCCCATCCGATTTTACATTACAACAAGGCGATATCGTCCACATTTCCATTGAGCCCATTGGGACGCTGACAAATGTGGTTGGCTGAAAAACAAAAAAGCTGCAACTATTGAAAGTTGCAGCTTTTTTAATTCATGGTGAATATTTGCCGGATCAGCTTGGCAACCCGATGAAAGTATAAATAGTGAAGCGGACGAACGCTACCAATTTGGTAACAATTGAATCACCGCTATCACTTTCTTCCTCGTTGGTAAAGAAAGAAGACGGCCCTGCTTCCAGGATCCTTTCATTTAGTGTCATCTTCTGCGTGTTGCTGCTGAATTGTGCAGTGATTGCTGTAACGCGCTTCACACTTGCGTGGTGCTTAACCAATTTTGCAGGTTTTGCTTTCTTTTCAACAATCCTTTCACTTGGCTGCGTGCATTCTTTGCCTGCCTGTAACTTTTTATGTGCTACAAACATGTTATGAGAATATCCGGTTGCACCAGCCTGAAGGCTGAAAAGAACGAGGAGCGTAAATATTTTAAGTGTTTTCATGGCTATGTTTCGGTCGTTCAGAGAAAAATCAGGATGCGATTCTGTTGTAACTAATTGACTCTACAAATATATATGTTTTAATAGGTATCTTGCAATACATAGTACCTTGTTTTTAACAATTTTTAGGAAAAATTTTTCTGACACCTAAAAATGTTGGACGGTAGCACCTTCGTATTAACAGATGTAAATATAATTTAAAAGGTTGCAGCTCAGATATAAAAAAAGACGAAACAGGTAATTTACCTGCCGAAATGTAGTAGATGAACGATAAAACAAAAACGCCGGAACAATCTCGCTCCGGCGTTTTGCCTTGTTATTATGTATTGTATCTTATTTTTCCCGGAAGAAAATGGTGATCGGTACGCCCGAAAAATCGAAGTTTTCGCGCATCCTGTTTTCAAGATAACGCAAATATGGGTCTTTCACATGCTTTGGATTACTGCTGAAAAACACGAATGTCGGCGATGGTGTTGGCAGCTGGATCATATACTTAATGTTGATATACTTTCCTCTGTCTGCCGGTGGCGGGTATTTTTCGATCTCGGCCTGCATCACTTCATTTAATTTCGAAGTCGTGATTTTTTTAGTTTTGTTTTTATAAACCTCCATTGCCTTTTCCATCACCTGGTGAATCCGCTGCTTTTCAACCACGGACGCAAAAATGATCGGCATGTAGTTCATAGGAGCAAGTCTTTCCAAAAGTGCTTTTTTAAATGTATCAGCCGTTTTAGAATCCTTTTCAACCAAATCCCATTTGTTCACCATGATCACAATGCCCTTCTTCGCCTTATCAGCCTGGCCGATAATGTTCATATCCTGACCTTCTAGGCCCAATGTCGCATCCAAAAGAATGATACAAACATCCGATTCCTCCATCGCCTTCACCGAACGCAATGTCGAGTAATATTCAATGTCTTCGTTAACGCGTGATTTGCGGCGAAGTCCGGCAGTATCCGTTAAGATAAACTCCATCCCAAATGCATTATAATGCGTGTGAATGGCGTCGCGCGTTGTGCCTGCAATGTCCGTCACAATGCTCCTGTCCGTGCCTGTAAGCACATTCAGGAAAGAAGATTTACCCACATTCGGCCTACCCATGATCGCAATACGCGGGATTCCAGCCTCAGGATCTTCAATACCCGGTGTTTCAAAATGTGTAATCACCTGATCCAGCAATTCACCGGTTCCAAAACCGGTTTGTGCAGAAATAGCGAAGATCTGATCGCCAAGTCCTAATTCATAAAATTCAGCGGCAGACTGGTAACGCTCCTGCGTTTCGGCTTTGTTAGCAACCAGATAAACTGGCTTATTAACGCGCCTAAGCACATTTGCAAAGTCCTTATCCAGATCCGTAAGCCCCGTCATCGTGTCGACCATGAACAAAACCACCGTGGATTCTTCCAATGCGAGCTCAACCTGCTCACGAATTGCGCCTTCAAAAATATCTTCTGAACCAACGACATAACCGCCGGTGTCGATTACTGTAAAATATTGATCGGTCCATTCACCATAACCATAATGCCGGTCACGGGTAACGCCGCTCTGGTTGTCCATGATCGCTTTACGGCTTTCTGTAAGGCGGTTAAATAATGTGGATTTGCCCACATTCGGACGCCCAACGATTGAAATTATATTTGCCATTTTGTATTAATTAATGTGGTCCAAGCGGTTTGCAATCAACCGCCCTTCTTTCTTTTATTATAAATTATTCGTCGTAGCCAAATTGCCTTAGCTTGTTTTCTTTACTTCTCCAGTCCGGCTCAACCCGCACGTGTTGTTCCAGAAATACTTTTTTACTAAAAAACGCCTCCATATCATGCCTGGCCTGCGTTCCGATCTTTTTCAGCATTTCCCCTTTTTCTCCAATAATAATTCCCTTTTGGCTTTTGCGTTCCACAAGGATTTCCGCGCGGATAACGATCATGTCATCCCGTTCTTTAAATTCTGTAATTACAACTTCGGAGCTGTATGGAATTTCCTGGCGATAATTCAGAAAGATCTTTTCGCGGATGATTTCGGAAGCAAAGAAACGCTCAGGTTTATCGGTAAGTTCATCCTCCTCGAAATACGGCGGGTGAAAGGGTAACCTGGTAATAACGGCATCAAAAAGCGTGGCAATGTTAGCCTGGTGCAATGCGGAAATGGGTATGATCGCATCTGGCTGGATCGCCGCTTCCCACTCAGCCATTTTTAGATCAACATGCTCCTGGTCGGACAAATCTATTTTATTCAAAACAAGCACGATCGGTGCGTCGGCGCGCTTCAATAACGGCAGAACTTCATGATCCGTGACTTTTTCTCCTACTTCCGCCACGAATAAAACCACGTCAGCGTCTTCTAATGAGCCTTTTACAAAAGTCATCATCGAATCGTGGAGCTTGTAAGCCGGCTTAATTACCCCGGGTGTATCCGAATAAACCAGCTGAAACGGAATATCTTCATGCTTACCATTCAGAATTCCCATGATGCGGTGGCGCGTGGTCTGGGCCTTCGAGGTAATGATTGACATCCTTTCGCCCACCAGAACGTTCATCAGCGTGGATTTACCAACATTAGGCTTGCCAATAATACTGACGAAACCCGCGCGGTGGTTGCGAAAAGGAGTTGTTATTTCTGTCTTGTCTTCCATGTGTTACTTAAAAATCACACAAAAGTACGGTTTTCCGCCCATGAAATTGCTATAAATGATTGTTAAGGAGCATGATTACAAAAAATCCGCATTTATTTTTCCCTCAAAACTTGCGTTATATTCCAAAATAGTCGTATGTTTGCACTCCAATTCAACAACACCGCGGGATGGAGCAGTTGGTAGCTCGTTGGGCTCATAACCCAAAGGTCGCTGGTTCGAGTCCAGCTCCCGCTACAAGAGAAAGGTCGCAAACGAAAGTTCGCGGCCTTTTTGCGTTTTTGGGATTGCCCTAAACCACCCCAAACAAAACGTATACACTCTGGGGAAATAGCTGCACGAGAGGTTGCTAAACTAGGCCGTCAGCGCCTGGAACGGCGTTTTTACCTTTGTATTGAAACATGATTATCACTACAAATGGAAGAAAATCCTCGTAAAGGAAATGCATTTAAATATATCGCTTATGTCCTGATCGCCGCTGCTGTGATTGGATTCGGCATTTATTTCCTGACCCCTAAAAAACTTACTGCCGCAGAAGGCAAGAATGTGCTACTATTTGTTCAAAACAAGATTGTTGACATTGACCGGAATTTGAAAAGTGATATGTCCAAACAGGATATCGCAACCAGATTGTCATGGCACAAGTCGAACACTTCGCTTTTTAATGAAGTAAAAGGCAGTAAAGACAAGGTGATTGAACCGCAGATTGACATTTTGGAAAAGAAAATCATTGAGGTACAAACCAAGGAATTTCCAGAACT
This sequence comes from Dyadobacter sp. CY347, assembly GCF_021502655.1. GTDB lineage: Bacteria > Bacteroidota > Bacteroidia > Cytophagales > Spirosomataceae > Dyadobacter. Next base: position 44,171 of record NZ_JAKFFT010000006.1, on the reverse strand, counting down.
TCGGACAACCTATGTCGAATCAAAGAAAGAAGTTCTTGGCGGCCAGAAAATCGACATTGCCGTGTCAGGTCCGAGGCAGGATACCTTGACTTTCAAAGGTGATCTATTTGCCAATGAAAAGACCAAAGATGCTTTTTTTGCTAACATCAAGCCGATCATTCAAGACCTGCGCTTTAAAAAAGTAGTTTATCAATGGTCACGAAAAGAAACCACAAATAAAGTAAGGGCAAAAAAGGATGACGAAATTTAATGTTACTCGACAGGCGGACTGTCCTTGTCAGGCGTGTTAGGGAAAAGATATTTGGTAACGACCAGAAAGAATGTAGTAATATTAACGGTTGCCGTCGTGATCAGCGCAATCAAAACTGCGTCTGAAAGCTCAAATTTAAAGCTGATATATTTGACTCCGCTGCGCAGCAATGGTTCCAGAAAATTGTAACAATATATTTCTCCAAGGCCATTCAGCCAAACGAGCATAATTACCATTACGAGCCAGATCGAAACCATCCAGAAAATATATTCGGCGTATTTCTTTCTCTCGCGGATATTTTGCGACAACCCTTCCAGACTAACCTGTTGAAGCAGGGTAAGGAAGGTTTTTTCACTAATATCTTGTTCAGTGGATTCCGGAGATGCAGAAGTTACCCAATTGCGTAATGTAGTCCTGTCAATGGGCGCATGCGGGTTAGACTGAGGGGACGGGGGATTTGATTTGCTGCTCAAAATAATTTCTAATCAGGTTATCGTCAATGACACCGTTCTCGCCAATTTGCTTATAAGTTATATCCCAGGGCGAGTTCGCCGAATGTGACCAGTTTGACAACGTTATAGCATCAACGTCTTTTGTAATTTCCCATGTATTGTTAATTGCTTCCAGCGCAGAAGGGGTAAGCTCAGAAAAATTGGCCAGCGGCTGGAAGTTTACAGTAATTGAAGTTTTCTCCATAATGGGTGAATTACCCCACTTTTTGTAAAGCTGATAAATCGTCGGCACGACCGGGCCAAACCGCCATGCGAGAAACTTCTCGCGGATCAAAGGATTTCCGTTATTCAGCGCCAAATGCAGGCCGTGTGCAAAAAAGACCATCTTTTGCAACTTCATTTGGGTTACAGGATTGCTTTCCTTGATGCCAAGGTTAACAAACTGCCCGGCGATCAAAACAGAAGAATACATAGTGAATGTGTGAAATTGTTAAAACCATACTGAATATATGCAATGTACACAGTATCAGCACAAATAAACATTGTAACCCTTTAAAAAGTTAGAGATAATCCGGCTTTAAATGGTGCAAGGAGCTGTATTTGAGGACTATTTCTTAAAAAAGTTTGTAAACTTTGTCTAAAATTAATTTTTTGTCTACCTTTGCAAGCCGAAATTAAGGGTAGACAGAGATTTATAGCGCAATAATTTGATAATGAGATGAAACGTACCTTTCAACCATCGAATCGCAAGAGGAGAAACAAACACGGTTTCCGTGAAAGAATGTCCACTGCAAATGGGCGTAAAGTAGTAGCTGGCCGTCGCAAGAAAGGCCGTTGGAAACTGACAGTATCAGACGAAAAACGTCATAAGCAATAACAGCGGTTTAAAAGTTTAAGTAGAAGACTTAAAGTCTGGGACGCATAGTCTTTTCATAGTCTGCTAAGTTCGATTTACTCAAACTTAGCAGACACTTTTTTCTACAAGAGCTTGAAAAACACATTTGGTAAAAATGAACGCTTATGCAGCCCCCGAGTAATCGGACGGCTTTTTCAGAGAGGTAGCACGGAGGTCCAAACGTTCTACCTTTTTCCTTTTAGGGTGCTCTATATTATTGAAAAAGAGTCGCCTCCCCCACTTCCGCAAGTCCTTTTTTCTGTTTCCAAAAAGTCGTTCAAACGCGCTGTCGACCGCAATCTTCTCCGTCGCCGCTGCCGTGAAGCTTACCGTTTGAACAAGGAATCGCTCCTCGCATTATCCACGGAATCAAGACCTTCCTACATTGCTTTTTTGTATCTTGCAAAAGAAATAACATCTTACGACGTTATTGAAACGGCCATGAAGCAATCGCTCAAAAAACTCGAAAAGTTGCCCCGAGCCGCCCAAAAACCTTAATCCAATTTCCGAACATAGATGAAAAAGTATCTTCGTTCCTTCTGGCTGGCCATCCCGGTGGTTGCAGGGCTTGCGTTTCTTTCATTCAAGAAAGACGACCGCCTATTCGAAATCGCGCGAAACCTGGACATTTACGCCACATTGTTCAAGGAATTGAACGCCTATTACGTGGATGAAATCAATCCCAACCAGCTCATTAAGACCAGCATAGATAACATGCTGCGCTCGCTGGATCCTTACACTGTGTATTATGCCGAGGACGACATTGAGGATTACATGACGATGACCACCGGCAAATACAATGGCATCGGCGCGATCATCAGCTCAGCCGAAGGCAAGCATACGGTCATGATGGTTTATGAAGATACACCTGCTCAGAAAGGCGGACTGCAATTGGGCGATGAAATTGTTAAAATCAATGGCGTTGATCTTTCAACCCGTGAAGATTTTGACACTGGAAAATTGCTCAAAGGCCAAACCCAATCCAATGTTACACTGACAATAAAGCGTTACGGCACAACCAAACCCCTTGAAGTTTCACTGAACAGAGACATTGTAAAAGTAACCAATGTGCCCTATTACGGCATGATCAGCGAGGATGTAGGTTACATTGACCTCAAAGATTTCACCGCAACCGCTTCCCGCGAAGTGCGCAATGCATTTCAGGAATTGAAAGGAAAAGGAATGAAATCTGTCGTGCTGGACTTGCGCGATAATCCGGGTGGCTTGCTGAATATGGCCATTGAAATCTCCAATATTTTCATTGCAAAAGGAGAAGAGATTGTTTCGACAAAAGGCAAAGTAAGCGAATGGAACAAAACTTACACCGCTTATAACCCTGCTTTGGACACTGAAATGCCCGTTGTTGTGCTAACCAATAACCGCAGCGCATCCGCAGCAGAAATCGTTTCCGGTGTAATTCAGGATTACGACCGTGGCGTTTTGATCGGGCAACGGACTTATGGAAAAGGCCTTGTGCAAACGACACGCGATCTTTCATTTAACACCAAAATGAAAATCACAACCGCCAAATATTACATTCCAAGCGGCCGGTGCATTCAAGCCATTGATTACAGCCACAGAAACGATGACGGAAGCGTTGGTAAAATTGCCGACTCGCTGATGACGGAGTTTAAAACCAAAAACGGCCGTTCTGTTTTCGACGGCGGCGGAATTTTGCCTGATATTTTAACAGAAAAAGAAACTTACTCGCCATTAGCAACTTCGTTGGGCCGGAATCGACTTTTCTTCGATTACGCTGTCAAATTCCACTTCGAGCACCCAACGATCAAACCCGCCAAGGAATTCAACCTTTCCGATGCGGATTATGCAGCTTTTACCAAATGGCTTGGTGATAAAGAATACGATTACACCACGCAAGTTGAGCGTGATTTGAATGATCTGGAAGCTTCCGCTAAGAAAGAGAAATCTCTGGAAGTGATTGAAGATCAATTAAAAGCATTAAAATCCAAGCTTTCACACAGCAAAGACAACGACTTGCAGATTTTCAAACCAGAGATCAAAAAGATCCTGGAAGAAGAAATCATCAAGCATTACTATCTGGAAAAAGGTTTGAGAGAAGCTTCGTTTAAGGAAGATCCCGAGGTGAAGGCGGCGCTGGCGCTGTTCAAAGAACCGGCACGTTATAGTGATCTTTTGAAGAAGAAATAAGTTACCTCACCTGTCACTCTGAGCCCCTGTCACCCTGAGCGCCTGTCACCCTGAGCGGAGTCGAAGGGGCGTTACTCCTAGGTGGTACCGCCCCTTCGACTCCGCTCAGGGTGACAGAGGCTTGAAGTGATAGAGGCTGAGGGCGACAGGGGCCTTGGCACGCTCGGGGCGACAGGACTAGTGACGTCCTACTCCTCTTTGTTTTAATAAATCATATGCTCCTACTTAGTATCGACACCTCTATCCGCGGCTGCTCCGTGGCAGTTCACGAAAATTCAGTTTTACTCGCCAGCGCCGACCTGCATACAGATCGTTCATCCTCTTCCATGCTGACTACGCTTATGGAAAGTGCAGTAAATCATGCAGGATTTACACTAAATGATCTGGACGCCATTGCAGTTGCCAAAGGCCCTGGCTCTTACACAGGCTTGCGCGTAGGCGTTTCGTCTGTAAAAGGGCTTTGTTACGCATTGGATAAGCCAATGATTGCCATTAACACATTGGAAGCGATGGCTTTGCAGTTGAATGCTTTTTATCCCGGGCATTTACTTTGTCCGATGATTGATGCGCGGAGGATGGAGGTTTATGCAGCTGTTTTCGATTCGACGAACAATTTCGTACAAGAGACGCAGGCCATTATTATGGATGAAAATTCATTTCAGGATCTGCTTTCGGAACATAAGGTTGTCTTCTTTGGTGACGGTGCTGCTAAATGTCAAAAGTTGCTTGGCGATCATCCTAATGCTGTTTTTCCTAAAAAAGAGATTCGACCTTCGGCTGTAACGATAGGTGAATTGGCTGCCAAGGCTTTTGAAAAGGAACAATTTGAGAATGTGGCCACATTTGAGCCTTATTATTTGAAGGATTTTATGTCTCCGCCTTCGAAAAAATCCAGCTTGCCAGCTTGACGAAGTTTGTTTTTTGTTTGGTCAAATAAACAAACTGCGCCTTTTTCGTGTTAACATTCAAGTAAAGCAAGCTTAAAATGGAAACTGAAGAAATTGTAAACCGGGTTGCGGTTAGTGGCATTGTGTCACTGGATTTGGAAGAATTGTATCATCCCGGCGAGCGTGTCTTATACGATATCAAAGACAATTTGTGGCAGGGAATGATCCTGAAAGAAAAGGATTTCAGGGAATTCTTGAAAGCACATGACTGGACGCAATATCAAGGCAAAAATGTTGCGATCACGTGTTCGGAAGACGCCATTGTGCCGACTTGGGCTTATATGCTGCTGGCGGTTCAATTGGAGCCTTATGCGAATGCAATTGTTTTTGGTGATTTGAATGCGTTGGAGGACAAGCTGTTTTTAGACGCAATTCAAAAGATCGATCTAAGCGAATATGAAGGCAAACGTGTGGTTGTGAAAGGATGCAGTAAGGTTGATGTTCCGATTGCTGCTTATGTTGAAATAAGCCGTTTGCTTAAACCAATCGTTCAAAGCCTAATGTTTGGTGAGCCTTGCAGCACAGTTCCGCTCTATAAAAAGCCTAAATCTTCCATTTCTTCTTCCATTGCCTGATCGCATTCTGCCTTCAATAATTTGAATGTCATGCGGTGATAGGGGCACGGACCGTGCAAGCCAATGGCTTTTCGATGGTGAATGGTCGGGTAACCGACATTCGTTTCCCATCCATAATGCGGGAACTGGCCGGAAAGTCTGGACATTAATTCGTCCCGGTAATTTTTGGCTAAGACAGAAGCAGCTGCAATTGAGAAATAATGTGCGTCGCCTTTGATAATGCAGGTGTGCGGGATCATGGGATAAGGCGTGAAACGGTTGCCATCTACGAGCAAATGTTCTGGTTTTGTGTGCATCTTATCCACGGCGCGATGCATGGCCAAGAAGCTGGCTTTCAATATGTTAATCCTGTCAATTTCCAGATTATCCACTTCTGCAACGGCCCAGCAAATGGCTTCGCGAATGATGTCTTTTTCCAGTTCCAGCCTTTGAATTTTGGTCAGTTGCTTGGAATCGGTAAGATAGGAATGGGTAAAATCTCTTGGTAAAATTACCGCTGCGGCCACCACTGGGCCAGCCAGACAACCTCTGCCTACCTCGTCCAGTCCAGCCTCAACCGCGTCGAAATTGTAATATGCTTTCAGCATTAATCTTCAAGAATGTTTGCCATGAATGTACTTTTTGTTCCAATTGCAATCAGCAGGAACAACACTGCCCAATATAAATAAACCCGATAAAAATCCGTCACATCACGGGACACAACATCCCTGGATTTCACTTTTTCGATCTGGTCAATTTGCTTGAAAACACCCGCAAGCGCACTATTATCGGACGCACGAAAATATTTCCCATTTCCCAAACCTGCAATATTTTTCAGCTCCGTTTCATCTACTAACGCATTCGACACCGCCGCGCTGTCTGTGCGTGCTGATTTTTTTTGCTTACCCACTGAAATCGTGTAAACTTTCACCCCAAATGCATGCGCCAGTTGCGCCGATGTCGCCGGCCCTAAATTCCCGGAGGTGTTATCGCCATCGCTGATCAAAATCGCCACTTTACTTTCACCCGGTGTTTCGCGCATGCGGTTTACGGCCACAGCAAGCGCGCTACCAATCGCCGTTCCTGCCGTGGGAACCATAGCAGGACTTATTTCATTCAAAAATCCATAAAGGAGCTCATAATCTGTCGTCAACGGGCATAGCGAAACGGCTTCTCCTGCAAAAACAATCAACCCGATCCGGTCTTGTAAACGACCTTTGATAAATTCCCTGGCAACCAGTTTTGCCGCTTCCAGACGGTTTGGGCTGAGATCTTTCTCCATCATCGAATCCGAAATGTCGAGTAAAAGCATAATGTCAATTCCTTCCGAATATTGATCTGTTCTTTCCGAAATGACCTGTGGACGCGCCAATGCAACGAGAATCAGACAAATGCCTAGTCCTACTGAAACAGGCTGAACAAACCTTAACAATGATTGCCAGTCGCGCGCGCCGCGGACCGGACTATAAGTAATTACCAGGCGCTGCTTATGCTTTCTGTGCAATGCATTGCGCAGCCAAAAAAGGAGCGGGACGAAGGGCAGCAAATACAAAAAGTAGGGATACACCCATTCGTAGGACCGAAAGACCTCATAACCAAACCATTTTAATGAAAACCACTTTTCCATAAACCAGATTAAGCGACGGGCCTGTCGAGGATGAATCTTCTTTTATTGCGGTAAATCCGCGTTGCACCACTTTTGAGGACTTCGAGCGATTCAGCCATATTTTTGGAAATTACCTGTCCGTAAATAATGCTGTCCATGTTTTTCAATGCTTCCGCAAGGGCTTCGTCGGGCATGTTATCGACGATTTCTCGCGTTGTGTAGGTTGCAAAAGGCTTGTTTTCAAGTCGTTCCAAATAATTTTTCCAGACTATAATGGCCTTTTCTGCATCCTTAATGTTGTTTTTCTCCCGCGCGTTACGCATGAGGCGGTTGAATGAGCGCACGTATTCCAAATGTCGCCGCTGCAACTTGATCAGCTGCCATTGTTTGTAAATATCTTGTCCAAAAACCCAATAAATGCTGCCTACAATGCCGATAATGAGCGCAATGCTGCCTAGTAAAATGGAAAAATTAAACTGACTGCTTAGCGGCAACAGGGAAGTTTCAGGTTTCAGTTTCGCAGTTTTGACTTGTTCAACGACATTGCTTTTGATCAAAAAAACAGAATCCGGTCTTGTGAAAACTGCTGTACAATCTTTTTTATGGAAAACATAAACGGGCAAACTGAGGGTTTGAGCGCGTTCAACATCAAAAGAAATGAGCTGATAAACAGCACTGTCCAAACTCCCCCTTTCGTCTGTGCTGGACGAGAATGCCAGTTTTGAAATGATTTCGAAAGGGGAGAAATCGTATAATGTGTCTGGGAAAAAGATTTCAGTGTTAGGATTGTGCCGAACGCTAAGCGAGAAATAAACAGGCTTACCCACTTCAATGCTGTCCGTCAGGAAGAGGCCTAATGGTTTTATTTTTTGCCCAAAACCCTCTGTTTGAAAAAGGACATTGAGCAAAACCAATGTGAAGAGCAAGGCGACGGATCTGATCATTTTACGACGATGCACTACTTTTAGTATAACGTCTCACTTTAAACAAATGGATCAGCGCGGGCACATAATCCTCCTGTGTGTTGATCGAAATGTAATCCGCGCGGTTTTGATGGCAAAGTCTTTCAAGCTCGGAGCTTCGCTTGCTGAAACGGCTCGCCATTTCCTCTTTGTATTGCTTGGAAGATGTGTTGACCCAAACCGTGCTTTGCTTTTCGGCATCGTAAAGTGGAATAATTCCCAAACCCGGCAAATTTACTTCTCTTGAATCGTACAAATGAATGACGATCAAGTCGTGTTTGCGGGCTAATGCTTTGAGGTTATGCTGATAGTTGTTGTCTATGAAATCGGAGATCAAAAAGATGAGACTTCTTCTTTTAACAACATTTAACGTTACTAAAATCGCCTCAGCAATGTTCGTCTTCGTGGATTCCGGAACAAGCTTGTAGAGTTCAGAAATAACACCATAACCGTGCTTCATGCCGTCCGACGGCCGGATATAGCGCTCATTTTTATCAGAAAAACAAAGCAGACCAACCCGCGAGGCTTCCTGAATCGCGGATAATGTTAAAACACCACAAATCTCCTTTGCAATGTCAATTTTAAGCCTTTTCAGCTCTCCTACTTGCTGCGATGCGCTTACATCGAGCATGAAAAAGGCGGTTTGCTCTTTATCTTCTTTGAAAATTTTGACAAATGTTCCGTGTCCTTTGGCAGAAGTGTTCCAGTCGATGGCTCGCACGTCGTCGCCATATTGGTAAAGCCGCAGGTCGTCGAATTCGAGTCCCGAGCCTTTGAAAACGGAGTGAAAATTGCCGTAACGCTCGCTGGTCACCGCTTTCCGCATGCGGATTTCATACTTTCTTAGCTTTCCAAGAAACTGTTCAAACATTAGTTTTGCGAAAAAATTATCACCTTTGCTACCCGGCGTATCTAAACAAAGATATACATTTTGCGTTTTATGAGGTGTCCGACAGTTAATTTCCGAAACGGATTGATCCACTTTTTACTCGCTACGCTGCTTTTTACAAGTTGTGTCAGTGACGAAAAGCCGCCTAAGGATACAATGAGCGAGGAAAAAATGGCGACGATCCTGACAGACATTCATTTGGCCGAGTCGCGGGTGAACCGGATGCAATTAAGATCGCTCGATTCGTCGCTGATGATCTTCGGCAAGCTCAAAAGCGACATTTGGAAAAAACACAAAGTGGATACTGTGGCTTACCGCAAAAGCTACGATTATTACATGACCCGTCCGGAAACGATGACGCGGATCTATGAAAAAGTGAACAAGAATGTGGAGATCCGGGAGAAAACAAATAATATTAAGCTCTGAAAATCACACATTTAATTTAACCCTATCACCAGTTGTGAATAATAGTATTGTAGTAATCCCTACCTACAACGAGATTGAAAATGTCGAGGCAATCATACGAAAAGTATTTAGCTTAAGTCAGCCATTTCACGTGCTTATCATTGACGACGGATCGCCCGACGGCACTGCGGCTGTGGTGAAAGAGCTCATGAAAACTTATGAAGGCCAACTTCACCTGGTTGAAAGAAAGGGAAAATTAGGATTGGGAACAGCCTACATTCACGGCTTCAAATGGGCCATGGAGCGGGGTTATGAGTATATTTTTGAAATGGATGCGGACTTCTCTCATCCGCCCGAAGATTTGATCCGCCTGCACCATGCATGCGCTGTTGAAGGTCACGATGTGGCCATCGGCTCGCGTTACATTACTGGGGTTAATGTAGTTAACTGGCCGATTAACAGGGTGTTAATGTCTTATTTTGCAGGATATTATGTGCGAATGATCACAGGAATGCAGATCATGGACCCTACGGCCGGATTTATTTGCTACACGAGCAAGGTTTTGAAAACCATTAACCTGGACAATATTCGCTTTATCGGTTATGCTTTTCAAATTGAAATGAAATTCAATTCCTGGAAATACGGCTTCGACATTGTAGAAGTGCCTATCATTTTCACAGACAGGACCAAAGGCGCTTCCAAAATGTCGAAAGGAATCTTTAAGGAAGCAATCCTTGGTGTTATTACATTGAAAGTCAACAGCTTTTTTAAGCGTTATATCCCGCATGGCCAAGTTCAGAAATAGCCAGCCAGGACATTAATCCGGTTGAAATTTCCAATGCACTTTCGTCAATGTCAAATGTGGGCGTGTGTACGCCGGAAATAATCCCGCGTTCTTCATTGCGGGTTCCTAATCTGTAAAAGCAAGAATCCACGACTTGTGAGTAAAATGCGAAATCTTCGCCTGCCATCCACAGATCGAGGTCAATGACATTTTCTGCACCCATATAATCTTTGGCAGAACTTCTGACGCGCCGGGTCAACTCAGGATGGTTTTTTAAGAAAGGATAACCGTGTACAATTTCAAATTCACAGCTTCCGCCCATCGCTTCTGCGATGCCTTCGGCCATTTTTTTCATTCTTTTCAAACCATCTGCCCGCCATTCTTCATCCATACAACGCCATGTTCCCTGAATGGTCACTTCGTTTGGGATCACATTGGTAACGCCATCCGCAATAAATCTTCCGAATGAAAGCACGGCTGGGTTAGCAGGATTTCTATTGCGGCTGATGATCTGCTGCAATGCGACAATGATATGTGAAGCCATCAAAACCGGATCAACCAATTGATGCGGAGCCGCTGCATGACCACCTTTTCCTTTTACTGTTAAATAAAGTTCGTCGGTGCTGGCCATGTACATGCCTTCACGGAAGCCGATTTTGCCAACCGGAATGTTAGGAGCAACGTGCTGGCCAACCATACTCGCCGGTTTGGGGTTTTCTAAAACACCTTCCTTGATCATTAACGAAGCTCCACCCGGCGCTTTTTCCTCAGCAGGCTGGAAAACCAATTTGATAGTTCCTTCAAACTCTTCTTTTAAATGATTCAAAATCCTTGCAGTTCCAAGCAGCGACGATGTATGCACATCGTGCCCGCAAGCATGCATCACACCCGGAACGGTTGACTTGTAAGGAACATCATTGGCCTCGAAAATCGGCAGCGCGTCCATATCTGCACGCAAGCCAACCACACGTTTTTCGGGATTTCTGCCTTCAATGATCGCCACAACGCCCGTTCCGGCAACGCCTTCTTCGGGTTGTAAGCCAATGGCCGTGAGTTCGGCGGCTACAAATTTTGCGGTTTTATATTCTTCAAAAGACAACTCTGGATTGCTGTGCAAATGGCGGCGGTGCGCTATAATATCGGCGGATTGATCTTTGGCGAGGGCTTTTATTTTTTCTTGCAGCTGAGACATAATTCAATTAAAATCTATTCTGAGAGACTGAGATCGATACAAATCATTCAAAGGTAAGAATAATTAGATTGTCGCACGGCAGTCGGGAAACAAGACAAATGTGCCGTCCTTTTGGTAATAAGCGGGTTGATATTGAATGTTGTTCAAAAGAAAAAAGTAATTTTGACCAGATATATATCAATCAGCCAAGCACAAATGAATCAAAAGGAGTTTTTAGAATCGTTGGTTTGTCCGCTTACAGGAACCGCACTAACAATAGCCGAAGACGGAAAATCACTGAAAAGTGAAGACGGAACAATATATGAAGTAGGCGACACGGGCATCGTTAATATGCTCTATCCCAAAGAGTTGTTGCCAGAAGATGCACGCGAGCAATATTTATACGATCAAGCGTTCCTTCGCTATGACAAAGGTGTTTCCTGGGTTTTTGAAACATTGAACCATTCGGACGAAGCATCGACCAGACAATTCTTCATCGACCTGATGGAATTGAAACCGGGCATGAAGGCGCTGGAAGTGGGCGCCGGAACGGGTAAAGACTCATCATTGATTTTAGACCGCGTAAGACCAGGCGGAACAGCAGTTCTGTCCGATCTTTCTCCTAATATGTTGAAACTAGCACAGGAAAAACTCTCGACAGAAGACGTTAATGTGCATTATTTCCTTGGAAACGGTTCTTACCTGCCATTCCCAGATGATACATTTGACGCTGTTTTCCATTTTGGAGGCATTAATACATTCTCTGAAAGAAAACGTGCATTTGACGAGCTTACACGCGTGGTTCGCCCGGGTGGTAAAGTGGTTGTGGGTGACGAGAGCATTGCGCCCTGGTTACGGAACACGCCTACTTACGCTACATTATTAAAAGCCAACCCGCTTTTCCGCGCCGAAGTGCCTCTGGAAGACGTTCCTGCCAATATTGAGAATTTCAAATTGCATTATGTGTTTGGAAATGCTTTTTATGTGATGGAATACAGGGTTACTGCGAAAGCTCCGGAAGTGGACATTGACCTGCCGATTCCAGGCAAGGATTTCGTAGACAACTGGCGTTTGCGCGCTGAAAAGGCGGTTGATTAATCAATAACATTATCATTACATGTGGGTTAAAAAAGGAGTAATATATAAGCCGGACGGAACATTGGCGCACAGTTTGTCGCACGCGCAGGTTCCGTTTGCATATAAGCACGAAGATTTTTTACGCATATATTTTTCGTCCAGAGACAAAGACGGCCAATCGCGCCCGACATTCATCGATGTAGATTCCGACGATCCCAAAAAGATCCTTTACATCCACGATAAGCCTATTCTGGAACTTGGCGGCCCGGGTGAATACGATGAAACCGGCGCTATGCCTTCCTGGTTTGTAAACCGGCCGAATGGCGACATCTGGCTTTATTACACCGGCTGGAACCGCACCTGGAACTCTTACAGACTTTCGATGGGACTGGCAGTGAGCACAGACGGCGGTTTGTCATTCAAAAAAATGTTCGTAGGCCCGATCATGGACCGCAGCATTCAAAACCCGCTTTGGGCCGCACAGCCTTCGGTAATGATCGATGAAGACGGCACCTGGCGGATGTGGTATATTTCCGGCCACAAATGCGAATACATTCACGATTATCCTGAGCCTTTTTACAGAGGTCAGTCTGCCACGAGCAAAGACGGAATCCATTGGGACATCAGCGACATTCCCGCACTGGATTTTGATGATTTTCTGCATGCAGTAGGCCGTCCGAGCGTTTTTAAAGAAGATGGAATTTACAAAATGTACTATTCTTACCGCCACACGCGTGATTACCGCACAGATCGCAACCAGAGTTACAGATTGGGTTATGCGGAATCTGTGGATGGCACGAATTGGGAGCGTAAGGACAACTTGGTAGGGATTGCGAAATCGGATAATCCGGAAGACTTTGATTACCAAATGATCGATTATGCTAACTTTTATCAGCATAACGGCAAGAAATATCTGCTTTACAATGGCAATGGCTTTGGCGCTGCCGGGTTTGCTTACGCAGTCTGGGAGGACTAAGATCTTATTAAAAGGCGGCAAAAGTCATTTATTTGATTTCAATAGAAACATAAATTTGAGAACTTATTCAGAGCCGGTTACATTATCTGACTGATTAGGTTCTCAATTTTTTTCAAACCACATAAAGTGTCATACCAATGAGCACACTTCAAGAGCAATTCAACAATGACGGCTATGTTCTTTTAAGAGATTTTTTGGACAAAGACGTTGTCAATAACATTTACACGGACGCCAGAAAAATATTCGCAACCCAAATCAAGCATGTCACCGGCAAAACGCCAGATATCGACAACCGTGATGAGTTTGAGAATGCAATGTTTGAATTTTTCGAAAAAGACTTCAATGCGTTCGTCAACACGGGTAAAACTGTTCAGCATACATTCTCGCTGCATAGACTGGGCCTTGATCCGAAGATTGAAGACATTCTAAAACAAGTCGGTCTTTCCAGCCCGATCATTGGCGCACGCGCTGCGATGCAGTTTAACAGTCGTTTCTTGTCAAAAGACGGCAGCAAACACTGGAAACTGGACGCACACCAGGACTGGCGCACAGGCCAGGGCTCATTGGACAGCACAGTAATCTGGTTCCCAATGGTTGATGCCGGCGCGGATATCGGCGCTTTGCAGGTGATTCCAGGCAGCCATAAAATTGGTTTGCAAGAATCAAACACATCCGGTTACCAAGGCGGGATCACAACCACATTAAAGGAAGAAGATTTCGTTCAAACCGAATTCAAAGTCGGCGATATCCTCGTCTTCTCCGCATTCCTGATCCACCAATCCGGCAACAACATTACCAACAACATCCGCTGGTCTGTACAACTCCGCTACAATAACCTGGACGAGCCAACCTTCATCGAAAGAGGCTACCCAATGGCGTATATTTACAAGCCAGAAACAGAGTTGGTAACGCCTAATTTCCCAAGCGTGGAGCAATTGAAAGAGGTTTTCAGCTGATAATGAAACTTTCCGTTTGCGTTCCTACATATAATCATGAGCGATACATTGGGCAGATGCTTGATGGGGCTTTGATGCAGGTTACGGATTTTGAGTTTGAGATTGTGATTGGGGATGATGCTTCTACGGATGCTACGCCTGCGATCATTCGCGAATATCAGGAGAAAAATCCGGGACGGATTCGGGCATATTTACATTCGGAAAATCAGGGACCTAAGGAGCCGCGGGAGTTTGCGGGGCGGAATAATGTGCTGCAACTGCTGAAAGCTTGCAAAGGCGAGTATGTGGCGATGTGCGAGGGCGATGATTACTGGACCGATCCGCTGAAATTACAGAAGCAAGTCGATTTTCTGGATGCGAATCCGGATTTTGCTATATCCCACCATAATGTTCTGGTGACCTACGAAGACGGGTCTCCAGAACATTTTTTTAATGCGCCTGATCAGAAGGCAGTTTCCAGCATTGAAGACATTCTGGAAGATAAGTGGTTTATGGCCACTGCGAGCTGGGTTTACAGGAATTATTTTCTTCAAAATGACTTTGCAGATTGGCATGCAACGGCCGCTGCCGGCGACTGGGCTGTGATTATTCAACTAGCCGCACAGGGTAAAATCGGCTATTTTCCAGAGCCTATGGGCGTCTATCGCAAGCATAGCGCAGGGCTGAGCAATGTTCATGCGAACACCAATCAAAAGTTTTGGCAGAACCGGCGGGATATGTTTGAGAATGTTGGTAAATGGCTGGGCAACAGCTATGATGCAGTGATCGCGAAGACATTGGCACGCTACGACGAGCAGCTATCCTTATTTGAAAAAATTGGCAGTTAGAATTAATAATCTTTAATTTGTACTGTTTTCAACAATTGCAATCTATGAAGCTAAGCGTCGTAATACCAGCATATAATGAAGAGGAATCGATTACACACACTCTGACATCGCTGCACCAAACATTAAATAAATACAATATTCCTCACGAAATATGCGTCACAAACGATAATTCCAAAGACGGAACACTTCGTGTGCTGGACGAGCTTTCGCTTCAAATTCCAACATTGGTTTATTACACAAATCCAGGCCCTAACGGCTTCGGATATGCGGTAAGATATGGTTTAGAGCGTTTTAAAGGAGATTGCGTAGCTGTTTTTATGGCCGATATGTCGGATGACCCGGAGGATTTGGTAAAATATTATTACAAAATGCTGGATGGGGATTATGACTGCGTTTTCGGATCTCGCTGGGAAAAAGGCGGCAAAGTTGTTGATTATCCTGCATTGAAAAAAGTGATCAACCGTGTTGCCAATTTTATCGTGAAGATGGTGATGGGGATCAAATACAATGATACGACCAACGCATTTAAGCTTTATAAAAGGGAAACTATTGAAGGAATAAAGCCTTTTTTGGCTCCGCATTTTAACCTTACCATTGAGCTTCCTTTAAAAGCAATGGTGCGCGGTTATAATTATGCCGTTGTGCCAAACAGCTGGACAAACCGCAAATACGGCGAATCAAAGCTGAAAATTAAGGAAATGGGAAGCCGCTATTTCTTTATCTTAATGTATTGCCTGATTGAAAAATACTTCTCGCAAGGCGATTTTATGAAGAAGACAACTGCACCTAAGAAAGAGGTTAGCCGCTGAGCAGTAGCCGCTGATCGTTAGCCGCTGGATCGCCAGCCGCTGTTCCTCAGCGAATGATCTTCCGAATCATTTAATCCATTCCTGGACAAATGTCATTTTGTGGGCGATGTAAGAAATCGCGAGGCCCCAAATGATTGCGCTTACTGACATCCACAAGAAAATGGCTGGACGTGGCACCTTAAACGCAACTGCAAGGATTGGCCCGAAAAGCGGGGTGAATAAGGGTGGCGTGAGGAATGCAATGCCAATGATGCCAAAACGTTTCCAAATATTCACTGCAATCCGGTTCGTTCTGCTGAACCTTTTAGGAGGCGTTTTTCTACGTTTTTTAATAAAATCCTGAATTGCCCCACCCACATAAGTGAGGATCAACACGCTGAACATCATGCCTATTGCAGAACAAATGGCCGTTTCAATCCAGGTTAATTTTAATACAACGCCTGCTATGGGGCCGCCAAAGAATTTTAGCGTGCTGGCCAGCGCTACGGATAAATATTTTAGAAAGGTGGTTTTCATTAAACTTTTACCTGAATCAGTTCGGAAGCAAAACGCCTTGTCGCCTCATTGGTTTGAACGTAGTCGGAATACGTTGGGGCGGAAATGTAGGACATTTTGGCAAGGCTTTCAATGATGAGGTCCGAAATTTCAAGAAATCCGATCTTATCCCGAAGAAACGCTTCTACCGCAATTTCATTGGCCGCATTAACAATGCAAGCCGTATTCCCCCCTTTTTCCAAAACTTCATAAGCGATAGCAAGGTTCCTGAAAGTGTCAAGATCCGGTTTTTCGAAGGTTAGTGAAGGATAATCGGTGAAATTGAATCTAGGAAAGGCTGATTTCAGACGGGCTGGATAACGTAGGGCATATTGTATGGGCAGTTTCATATCGGGCAAACCCATTTGCGCTTTGATACTCCCATCTTCAAATTGCACCAGCGAGTGAACAATGCTTTGCGGATGCACAATGACGTCTATCTGCGAAGCTTCCAGATCAAACAACCATTTGGCTTCAATCACTTCCAGGCCTTTGTTCATCAGCGTGGCCGAATCAATCGTAATTTTGGCGCCCATGCTCCAGTTCGGGTGCTTTAATGCTTGCTCCTTGGTAACATTGGCCAGATACGCACGGTCTTTGCCACGGAACGGGCCGCCGGAAGCTGTTAAGATAATCTTTTCGATCTTGTTTGCCTCTTCTCCAACCAGACATTGAAAAATGGCAGAATGCTCAGAATCAACCGGGTAAATGTTAACGCCGTATTGTTTTGCCAGGCCTGTTATCAGTTCGCCTGCCACAACGAGCGTCTCCTTATTGGCCAGTGCAATGTCTTTTCTTGCTTTAATGGCGTGAATAGTCGGCAAAAGGCCTGCATAACCGACCATTGCCGTAAGCACCGTGTCCACATCATCCATTTCCACAACAGAAACCAATGCTTCGATGCCGCTATATACTTTAATATTATAAGCTGAGAGCGCAGATTTTACCTTATCAAAATGCTTTTCATTTCCGATCACCACTTCTTTTGGCAGAAACTTCACGGCCTGCTCAATCAGCAGATCTGCATTTTCCTGCGCGGTAAGAACTGCCACCGAAAATATTTCAGGATTCGCCTCAATCACTTCCAGTGCCTGCGTCCCGATCGAACCTGTTGACCCTAGGATCGCTATATTTTTTTTCATTCTGATGCTTAGGTTAATTACTGCCGGTTGCTTTTGATCAGCTCGTCTGCGATCTTACGGTCATTCGATAATCTTGGCACTTTGTTCTGGCCGCCTAGTTTGCCGTTGGCGCGCATATAGTCGATAAATGTGTTTTTGCGCAAAGGCACGAGTTCCAATGTTTTCAGAATGCTGCCTTTAATCAGGTCCTTATAATAAATGTTGAGCTCGGTAAGCTTTCTATCAATGTCGACCACGAACTGCTCTTTATTATTAGGTTCAACAGCAAACTCTACCAACCATTCATGATATGGAAGTCCGCCGTTCCCAGAATTTACCATGGGCGCAACTGTAAATTCAACAACTTCAACCTCGGGATGGCGTTCCATGGCATAACGCAATGCTTTTTCAATTTCCTCTCCGATCATGTGTTCGCCAAATGCGGATATAAAATGCTTGATCCGGCCTGTTACCAAAATTTTATATGGATTCAGAGAAACAAACCGAACTGTGTCTCCGAGCGAATAACCCCATAAGCCTGCATTATTGTTAACGATCACCGCGTAATTCTGGCCAATTTTCACTTCTCCGATGGACAACCGCTTCGGTTTTTCATCAAAAAAGTTTTCAACAGGAATAAATTCATAGAAAATCCCGGTGTCCAGAAGCAGAAGCAAACCATCGTCCAGCTGCGAATTCTGATAGGCAAAAAATCCTTCGGAAGCAGGATAAAGCTCTATCGAGTCGATCCGCTTGCCGATTGATTCGAACAATTTAGCCCGGTAAGGCTCGAAATTGACGCCTCCGTAAATGAAAAGCGAAAAATCAGGGAAGACGTCTTTAATTTTTTTCCCGGTTCTTTCAGTAATCTTGTCGAAATACATCTGCACCCACGGCGGGATGCCCGAGATCAGTGACATCGGCTGATCGATCGTTTCGTCGATGATTTTGTCCAGTTTCGTCTCCCAATCTTCGATGCAGTTGGTGTCGTAACTCGGCATCTGGTTTGATTTCAGATAACCCGGAACATGGTGATTGGAAATACCTGACAACCGCCCTGTCAGTACACCGCCGGTGTCTGTCAGCACGGGGCTTCCGGATAGAAAAATGAGCTTTTTATCCAGAAACTGCGCCCTTTTGGTCTCCGCTATATACGTCAAAATGGCATTGCGGGCGGAGTCAATGTGGTTTGAAATCGAGTCTTTGGAGATGGGAATATATTTGGTTCCCGAAGTAGTGCCTGAGGTTTTGGCAAAATATAATGGCTTTCCAGGCCAGAGGATGTCTTCTTCGCCTTTTTTTACTTTATCAATGTACGTGTGAAGGTCTTCGTAATCATGAACCGGCACCGCTTCCCGGAAGTCGGAATAGGAGTTAATGTCTTTAAAAAAATGGTCTTTCCCAAACTGTGTGTTCAGCGCTTTTTTGACCAAATCCTTCCTCCATTTTTCCTGCACTTCAATGCTCCGGGAGATCCATTCATTTTGTCGTTGTACGATGTATCGAGCCAGCGGCTCACTTAATAGTGCTCTGATTCCCATAGTAAAAACAAAGGTACACAGGTTTTATAAATTCTGATCTTTAGCGTGCTCTAACAGGCTTTTTCAGGCCCAAAATGGCCATATGCCGAAATTTTTTAAATGCCTTTGTTTGTGGTTATTTATCTGTAATTTTGCCATCCTGAAATCAAAGTGAGCGAAAATTTTAAAAAAATATATGGGATTGTTTGATTTTTTGACGAGCGATATAGCGATCGATTTGGGGACTGCGAATACCCTGATCATCCATAAAGATACAGTAGTTGTTGACGAGCCTTCTATCATTGCCATGGACAAAACCACTGGCAAAGTTTTAGCCATCGGGCACACAGCTATGCAAATGCATGAGAAGACCAACGAAAATATCAAGACGATCCGCCCACTTAAAGATGGTGTAATTGCTGACTTTACTGCTGCCGAAATGATGATCCGTGGTATGATCAAAATGATCGATACGGGCAGCCGTTTTTTTACACCTTCGCACCGCATGGTGGTTTGCATTCCTTCCGGGATTACAGAGGTTGAAAAAAGAGCGGTTAAAGATTCTTGCGAGCATGCAGGTGCAAAGGAAGTTTACATGGTGCATGAGCCTATCGCAGCTGCAATAGGGATCGGCATTGACATCACACAGCCTAATGGTGTCATGATCGTTGATATCGGCGGTGGAACCACGGAAATCGCGGTTATAGCATTGTCAGGGATTGTTTGTGAGCAATCTGTGCGTATTGCGGGTGACGTTTTTACGAGAGACATTGTTGATTATATGCGTCGTGAGCACAACCTGTTGATCGGTGAGCGTTCGGCTGAGTTGATTAAAATGGCCATCGGCTCTGCTTCTCCTGAGCTTGAAATTCCACTGGACGATTACCAGATCCGCGGACGTGACTTAATGACTGGGATTCCAAAGGAAATACGCGTTACTTATAGCGAAATCGCTTATTCTCTGGATAAATCGATTTCAAAAATCGAAGAAGGTGTCATGAAGGCACTCGAAATTTCTCCTCCTGAGCTTTCTGCGGATATTTTCAAGAATGGTATTTATCTGACCGGCGGCGGGGCGCTTATTCACGGCCTCGACCGACGCATTGCTCAGAAAACCAAACTTCCGGTCCACATTGCGGATGATCCATTAAAAGCCGTAGTGAAAGGAACAGGCGAAGTCCTTAAAAATCTTGAATTGTACAAGCCGGTACTGATTTCGTAGTATTGGATCGTTCACGATGTGAACATTTTAGCCCATGCTCCAACTCGTTGATTTCGTAGTCCGGAATCGTTTCTTTTTGGTATTTGTATTGCTGGAAGTGCTCAGTGTATGGCTAATCGTGCGCAGTAACACCTACTGGGGTGCAACGTATTTTAACACTTCCAACTATTATGTCGCCAAGACATTGGCTTTTTCCAATTCAGCAAAAGAATATACGAAACTGGACGAGGTGAATTCCGCGTTGGCGAACGAAAATGCGCGGCTTCGTGCAACAGTTACCGCATTAACACAGAACAAACCCATCGATTCTCCAGCTGGCTATGTTCCGGATTCATCATTCGCGTCACGCTTTACATTTACTGTGGCGAAAGTGGTTGATAACGAGACCAATAAAACCAATAATGTGCTGACGATCGACAAAGGAAGTTCGGATGGGATCAAACCTGGGATGGGCGTCATTTCGGCTACCGGAGTGGTTGGTAAGGTGAGGTTTTGTTCAGAGAATTTTGCTGTCGTGACTTCCATCCTGCATTCGCAGTTTATGGTGTCGTCCAAGCTTGTCAGGAGCAAGGAAATCGGCTATGCAAAATGGCCTGGAAAAGATCCCAATTTCATTGATATGATCGATGTTTCGAAGTATACCAAGATCTTTAAAGGAGATTCGGCGGTGACTTCTGACCAGAATTCGGTTTTCCCTCCGGGCATCATGGTAGGAAGGGTTGAAACGGTGAGTGTGCATCCAAATCAGACATTTTATAACATTGTATTGAAGCTTGCGACCGATTTCAGGAACCTCTCTTACGTTTATGTGGTACAAAATCAACAACTTGGGGAGCAGGATAGTCTTAAATTACGTACGATAAATACCAAATGAGCTTACGAGAGGCAATACAATATTCCCTGATGATCCTGTTGTATCTGTTCCTGCAGATCTTCTTCATGCGGAATGTCGTATTGTTCAATTATGCTTTCTGTTTCATATACATTGCCGGCGTGCTGTTACTTCCGGCGGACGTCGACAGAATGTATCTCTTGCTGATCGCTTTCGGCATTGGCTTTACTGTGGACGTGTTTTCCAACACATTCGGGATGCATGCGGCGGCCACCGTTTTGATTGCTTACCTGCGACCATTCCTCATCCATTATCAAATGAAGTCCCGGGGCGCAGAGCGTGCTGAGGTTGGCATTCGGGCGCAGGGCCTGGGCGCATTTCTGGGGTACATCTTGCCGCTCATCCTGCTGCACCATTCCATGCTCTTCTTAATGGAGATCAATCACTTTGGAATGATCCTTTACACGCTGATCCGCATCGGCGCAAGTGTGCTGTTTACTACCCTTCTTATCATCCTCCTGGAACTTTTTTCCAAACGTTAATATGACATTTTGACACGAAACCTTCGTGGCTCGGAATTTGATGTTGATACATTAAATACGGCAGGAGGCAATTCAATTTGGAATATTTTAGGATGCGGTTCCGGTTGATTTATTTTTTATCGTGAAAATATGGCTGTTAAGTAGCTTCAAAAAGCCATTCATCAAATTTTAATTTGTACGATTTGGAGCTGTTGTTAATCTTTGTAAATTCAGCATTCCTATGTTAGTTGCCATGTCAGAAACGCTCACGACTAATGAATACACGGATGATCTTCGTTATGAAGTGTTTAACCGTGAGTTCATGCCACACATTGACTCCATGTATAATTTCGCCTTTCGCCTTACTATGGACGAAGACGATGCAAATGACCTGGTTCAGGACACATATTTAAAGGCTTTCCGTTTTATTTCTTCTTTTGAACAAGGCACCAATGCAAAAGCATGGCTTTTTCGGATTCTTAAGAATAGTTTTATAAATGATTACCGCAAGAAAAGTAAGGAACCTTCCAAAGTAGATTATCAGGAAGTTGAAACTACTTACAACTCTGAGGAAGCTTCTGATACAACTTACACGGTCGATCTTCGGGCTGACGCCGTTCAGGAATTAATCGGTGATGAGGTTGCAAATGCATTAAATGCACTGCCTGTTGACTTCCGGACGGTGATCATTTTGTGTGATATTGAAGGTTTTACATACGAAGAAATGGCCAAGATACTGGACATTCCAATCGGCACTGTAAGGTCTAGACTGCACCGTGCGCGTAATTTATTGAAAGAAAAATTAAAGAGTTACGCGAGCTCAATGGGATATGATTCGTAGGTTGTGAAACTTTTTTTGTAACCTCTTCGGTTATAGGGTACAACTGTACATATATTCCATTATTCCTTATTTTTCATTTTAATAATGAATGCATCCCCTACCACGCCTTCAATAACCGAAGAAGCGCAAAAACAACCCATGAAGCAGAAATGCGAGCATCATCTTGAATGCATGAAGGTAATTCAGGCTATTCTTGACGATGAAGCAACCGAGGCCGAGAAGGATCATTTTCGTGAAAACATGGATAAATGCTTGCCTTGCATTGAGTCGTACAGACTGGAAAAGTGCATCAAGGAATCCCTTAATTTTAAGATCGAAAAGAAGCCCTGCCCAGAGAGCATTCTTAAAACAATCATTTCAAAAATAAACAGTTAATGCTGTTCGTGTGAAAGGTAAGCTTATCATATTTTCCGCACCGTCCGGCTCCGGAAAAACTACAATAGTAAGACATCTTCTAAAAAAATATCCCAACCTCCTGGCTTTCTCTGTTTCCGCATCTACAAGGGAACGGCGTGACCATGAAGTGGACGGAAAGGATTACTATTTCCTCCCTAAAAAGGAGTTCCGGGAGCGCATTGCCAATAATGAGTTTGCGGAGTGGGAAGAGGTTTATGCGGGAAATTATTATGGCACTTTCAAAACTGAAATTGAGCGGCTTTGGGATGAAGGAAAGCAAGTCTTGTTTGATGTTGATGTCAAAGGCGGACTTAAATTAAAGGAAATCTATCGCGAAAGCGCATTAGCCGTTTTCGTAAAAGTTTCTTCCGAAGCCGAAATCATCCGCCGCCTCAGCGAACGAGGAACAGAAACTGAAAAATCATTGGAAACCCGCCTTGGGAAGGTTCGTTACGAGCTTAGTTTCGAAGACAAGTTTGATGTTGTGCTCGTGAATGATGATCTTGACGAAACACTCAAAAAAGCGGAAGCACTGGTTCTGGATTTTATTCAATGAAAATCGGACTCTTTTTCGGATCATTCAATCCTATTCATGTCGGCCACCTGATTATTGCCAACACCATGGCAACATCCACGGATCTGGAACAGGTTTGGTTTGTAGTAAGCCCTCAGAATCCATTTAAGAAAAACAGCAGCTTACTGCACGAATTTGACCGATATGATCTTGTTCAGCGCGCTATTTCAGATAATGCTGTACTCAGGGCCACGGACGTTGAATTTCACATGCCGAAGCCCAGCTTCACCATTGATACATTGATCCGCTTGCAGGAGAAGTTTCCGCAGCACGAGTTTAAGCTGATCATGGGAGAAGACAATCTGGCGCAGTTTCCGAATTGGAAAAACCACGATAAAATACTGGAATACACCGGCCTTTACGTATATCCACGCCCGAATTCAAAACCGCACCCGTTTAATAATCATCCGTCCGTAAAATTTGTCGAAGCGCCTTTGCTGGACATATCTGCAACGTACATCAGATCTTGTTTGCAGAAAGGGAAATCCATTCGTTACCTGGTTCCTGAGCCTGTGGAACAGCTTATTAAGATCAAGAAATTTTATCTTTGATCTATAAAGGCCGCGTTTGATAGGTAATTTCGCTCAGCAGCCCGACTGCATTAAATTTCAGGATTACTTTTGGTGCGGTTGATTTTGCTTTAATGTCAGCGCATTGTTCTCCTTTGGCCAAAAAATAAACGTAAAACTTCTGGTTTCGCTCACCCAGCTGATGAATGTCAGGCCGACCAAGCAGGTCACCGATATCATCCGCAAATTTGCCCTTTAATTGCTTCTCTATTGATTTAAAATCATTTTCGAGACCTGCGCGCACATTCGTACACCCGCCCCTGTCGCCACGCCATTTTACAAGGTCCAGACTTCCCAGCTTATCAGGTGGTGACGAGCAGGCAGTAATGGCCACAAGCATTGCTAACACCAAATTCTTGGTAATCAACTTATTCATTGAACTGTCATTATTTTATTCCAAAACAAAGACGAATCTAATCATATAATTTCAGGAGGTGAATTTGTTTTGATACTTTTAGCGCGAACAGCATACACATCGCCGCATGAAAACATTTACATTAATAATCCTGGGACTGGCTTTTGCATTCGTGGCCAAAGCACAAACTTCAAATGTGCAGCCCATGGACGGACCGGACTGTTCTAATTTATTTTTTAAGGCTCTGTTGGAGAAAGATGCCAAAGCATTGGAAAACCTCATTTCGAACGATTTCAGCGTAGTTGGGTTGCAAGGACAGCCCATCGAAGGCCGCGCATTGGTCCAGGCAGTTTTGCAGGGCATTATCGTTGTGGATTCAGGGATGCTTTCTGCCGCACGCACACGTTCATATGGGGATGTGGTGGTTGTAAACGGAATGTGGGATGTGCGCGCCAGGATCGAAAATAATGGCTTTCAGGGAGTGCTTTCTTATATGTCAGTCTGTGTAAAGTCAGGCGGACGATGGAAAGTGGTTGCGGTGCAGTTTACGCCGGTTCAATAGTGTTATAACAAAAAAAGAGAACCGGGCTGGTTCTCTTTTTTTGCTTTATCAAATCTATAAGTACTATACGTTCATCAACGACTCACGACGGCGCATTTTACCAGCCGGAATCCCGAACATCATCTTAAAACGACGGCAGAAGTAAGCGGTGTCTTTGTAACCTACGTCAGAACCAATCGCGCGGATGCTTTTCTTGGATGTACGAAGCAGATCAACCGCTTTTTCCATGCGCTGATATTCAATGTAATCCTGTGGATTGATACCAGTCAGCATTTTGAAATATTGTCCAACATAATCTTCTGAAACGTTCGCAACATTTGCCAAAACCTTGTTAGAAAGGTCGCCGCCCAAATTGTCCTTAATGTAAGCGAAAATGTCGATCAAACGAGGATCTTTGAAATAGGTGCTGTTTGTTACAAGTTGCTCAACAAACAATTTATTTTTCAGGATATAACGAATGATCTCAATAACAACCTCTTCTGTCTTAATCTTAATGATACGGCCTTTTCCCGGCGTATCTAGCATATCTTCTGTCAGGATCTGATTGATCGTGATCGCGATCTGATCGTCTCTCTTGATCAGGAACGGCGGAACGTCCAGCGAAGTGAAAAAGTTAACGGTATCAAAAACTTTTGCTTCAAAAGAGATCAAACCAAATGAATTAGGCAATTTTCCGATCAATGCCGGATCGTGACCTGCTTCAATGTAATTATCACGATTGGTCATGAACTCCTCATTTGAAACGGTCTTGGCGGTTTGCCCATTGCCATATGTCACAGTTGCGTGCTTACCACCCGGAATAAACAGCATATCACCTTCCTCAACTCTTTGCGACTCTTCAGAACCAAAAGAAACCTCACCGTCGTATAAAATTGTCAGCGAATTCTGAACGTCGTAAAAGTTTTTGATGGTTATCGGTTGCAAAATTCTGATGTGACGCGCTTTCACAAACTTTACCCCCAGCGACTCAATAATCTTATTATAGTCTTCCATACTTGATATAATTAAGGGCCCTATTGACCGTTGTTTCAAATTTTGTACAAATCTAATAAATTGTACAAAACTAATACAAGTATATATTGACAAAAAACTAAAAAAAAGTGATATTTCTGTATCATTTTAATCCAACATTTCGAATAAATCGGCCAGGATGCCCGAAATCAAATTATTTCAGGAGCTCGCGGGCGATTATAAGTTTTTGGATTTCAGAGGTACCCTCATAAATCTGAGTGATTTTTGCGTCACGCATCAGGCGCTCAACATGATATTCTTTGACATAACCATAACCGCCATGAATCTGGACCGCTTCTGTGGTCAGCCACATTGCGGTTTCGGAGGCATATAATTTTGCCATCGCCGAGGCCTGAATGTAATCTTTGCCTTCATCTTTCAACCGGGCCGCTTTGTAAACGAGCAGGCGCGCAGCTTCCAGTTTCGTAGCCATTTCAGACAATTTAAATTGAATGGCCTGGTGCTCGCTGATCGGTTTGCCGAAAGTCCTTCTTTGTTTGGAATATTCAAGGGACAACTCAAAGGCGCCCGCAGCAATGCCAAGTGCCTGCGCCGCAATACCGATCCGGCCGCCGTTCAATGTGCTCATCGCAAACCTGAATCCAAACCCGTCCTCTCCGATCCTGTTCTGTTTAGGAACTTTTACGTCTGTAAAAAGCAAGGAAGTGGTGTCAGACGCCCGTATGCCCATTTTGTTTTCCTTTTTACCAACTTCAAAACCTTCCAAACCTTTTTCAACAATAAATGCATTAATCCCCTCGTACTTCTTTCCCAAATCTGTCTGCGCCATCACGAGGCAAATGTCTGCGGTTTGTCCATTCGTGATCCAGTTTTTGGTGCCATTTAAGAGATAATAGTCTCCTTTATCAATTGCGGTGGTATGCTGAGAAGTTGCGTCTGAGCCTGCTTCCGGCTCCGACAAGCAGAATGCGCCTAAAACTTGCCCGGATGCCAGTTTGGTAAGATATTTTTCCTTTTGTTCTGCGGTTCCAAATTTTTCCAGTCCCCAGCACACAAGTGAATTATTGACGGACATGATAACCCCGGCGGATGCGTCGATCTTGGAAATTTCTTCCATGGCAATCACATAAGAAAGCGTATCCATGCCCCCGCCGCCATATTCCTGGCCGGTCATCATGCCCAGAAAACCGAGTTCTCCCATTTGTCGCAAGAGCTGCTTATCGAATTTCTGCTCTTCGTCCCTTTCCAGAACACCGGGTAATAAATGATTTTTAGCAAAATCCCTGGCTGCTTCCTGGACTGCGAGGTGCTCTTCGCTGAGGTTGAAATCCATTCCAATTAACTGCGTGTGATAAGGCATGATATGATTGTTTAAAAAGTTGTCTTAAGTTTGCGCTCAAATTTTGCTGCAAAAAATGCCCGTTCTTACTGTATTTTATACAAAACTCCTTTTAAACCTTCTGCTGACGTTTGGCATTATCTGGACGATCAGCAAATCCGGGCTGTTAGCTAAGTGGCAGAAGGACAACGACAAAATGGTTTTGGGCATTGCCTTTGTTCTGCTCAGGCTTATTCCCTGGATCGGCATTTTCCTGATTGTTAATGAAGATCCCCGGGGCGACATTCCTTTCTTTTTTTACAAAGCAGAAGCAGCAAAACAAGGCGGGTTCGTGTATCGCGATTTCTGGTCCTACCACGCGCCGTTATATGCCTACATTATCAGCCTGCCTGTGTGGATCTGGCACAATTCCCGCGCCATCGTGCTGTTTATGGTTTTGATGGAGAGTTTCATCCTCTGGCTCACTTATGATACTTATAAAAGCCGGATTAATAATGCATTGCAGCTTGCGCTAATTTATTACATGCTCCCTGCGGGTTTTATGTACATTCTGGTGGATGGGCAGGAAGAGGTCTGGTTCTGGGGTGCAGCATTGATCATCTGGCGCTTTACCATTAAAAAGCCTGTGAATTATGAAGTTGGCATCGGGTTGCTTTATGCGCTCGCCCTTCTGACTATTAAGGTAACCTTTATTTTTTTATTACCAGCCCTTTTGGTTGTTGTCAAGAAACCGATTAAAATGCTTTTGGTCATGGCGGCGGTTGGCTTGCCAGCGGTCGGATTCCTTTACTGGCAGATCGGCGATCTGTTTCTCATGCCCATTCAGCATACGGAGCAGCTCATGACGCCGAATCTCTTTTCAATTTCCAGACCATTTGTAGAGCTTTTTGTTACGGTTAATGAGAAAAAATCAACATTGATCAACTGGATCGGATTGCTGTTCACTGTTTTTGTGCCCGCATTTATGGCATATAAGGCGCGTCATAAGCACATTAATGAAGTGCTTCCGGGAATTTTCATCGCTTGTTTTGTTTGTATGATGATTTTCCAGGCCAGTGCTATGGGTGCTTATCTGATCGCTTATTTGATGGCCGTTCTGTTTGAGATTATTGATGTCCGCAAAACATTTCATGTTGTTATTTTACTGGCCGTGAACTGGCTTACGGTTGTGCAGCCATTTGTTTGGGTGTATATCAAACAACCTGCCTATACTTCTCTGGGAATGTTCAGCAACGTTTCCTACCTGTTCGAATATTGCCTGCAAATCCTGAATGTGCTTTGCTTTTTCTGGATCCTTCGAGAAACATACCGCAAAGTGGTTTCTGAAAAACTGATAACGGCATGAGCATAGTCCTGGGGAAACTGGGCATCAGCCTGATTTGTATTTTACTTGCGGGGATTGTTCTTTTCAAAAGAGAAACATTGACGAAATGGCTGGAAAACAAGCCCGTTAATGTCATGCTAAGCATTGGCTGGGCGCTCTTCCGCCTCGCTCCGTTTATTCTGATTTACCTGGTAGCCGGCCTCGAACCTACCTCTGATGTGAATGGTTTTTGGGACGAAGGCAGCAAAGCTTCATTAGGACAGGTTGTTTACCGCGATTTCTGGTCGCCGTATTCGCCGCTATATCCTTACTTTTTAGGCGCATTCCTTAAAATCTGGTATCATCCGAAAATGATTGTCCTTACAATGGCGATTATGGATGGTGCGGCACTTTGGGCATCTTATCATTTCTTTCGGCCATTCCAGTCAAAAGGGATTTTTCTATTCAAATCGCTGCTGTATTTCCTTTTACCGGGCGGACTGGTGCTTTGCATTATTGGCGCGCAGGAAGATGTCTGGATGTGGCTGTTTGTGATCCTGGCTTATCTGATCCGTGAGCGAACATTGCGCGTGGAATGGTACGCGGTCATTCTGGCGATCGGGTTGCTGATGACGAAAGCGATTTTTGTGCTGATCCTCGTGCCATTATTTCTTTTGGAGAAGCATAAGTTAAGGTTAGTAATTCCAATGGCCATTATTGGCGTTATTTCGCTTGCAATCCTTTATCCGTTAGTAGGCTGGGAATTTACACAACCATTGGACGAGGCTAAAACCTTGCGTGCTCCGAACATTCCTGCTATCATTAATCCATGGTTTTTCAATCACATTGGTGTCGGCGAGAAATTCTGGAACTGGATAGGGCTTGTTATTTCGGTGGGACTGGCTTGCCTGGCTGCATTAAGGCTTCAAAAAGCGGATTTCAGGGTCATGCTGTCCCGTGTTTGGATTGTGCTTTACGCAACGATGATGATTGTGCAGCAAAGCGCTTACAGCAATTACATTTTCCTGTTTCTGATTCCGCTTGTGTTCTATGTGATCGATTGGAAAAAACCGGTACAAGTCACACTATTACTGATTTTTAATGTGTTGTGCGTGGTGCACCCTTCATACTGGTGGCGGCTAGGCATGCCTTGCTATATGACGCCGTTTGATACATTTGCCTCATTGGAACTGTTTGTCGACTATGCTATGCAAGTTTGCATTGTTCTGCTGACAGGTTATTTTATTTGGCTGGCATTTCCCAAAAAAGATGCAGCATTGTTTCCTTTAAAATCATAAATGTTTTTCCAAAAGCATTATTCCATTTCCTAAAATCATAAAAAATGCCCTCGCTATCGACGAGGGCATTTTGCATTATAAGAAATCTAAAACGCTTTATTCTATAATATCAAAACCGCAATAAGGAACCAATGCGGCAGGAATTTTAACTGTTCCATCCGCCTGCTGATTGTTTTCCAGCAATGCTGCCACAATGCGCGGCAATGCGAGCGCCGAGCCATTCAATGTATGCAGCAACTGCGTTTTCTTATCAGCGGTTTTATATCTCAATTTCAACCGGTTTGCCTGGTAAGTTTCAAAGTTCGAAACTGAGCTGCATTCCAGCCAGCGTTCCTGCCCTGCGGACCACACTTCGAAATCGTAAGTTAATGCTGATGTGAAGCCCATATCGCCTCCGCAAAGGCGCAGAATGCGGTAAGGAAGTTCGAGTTTGCCAAGCAGGCTTTTCACATGCTCCACCATTTCGTCCAAAGCCTTGTAAGAATCCTCAGCCTTATTGATCTGCACGATTTCAACTTTGTCAAACTGGTGCAACCTGTTCAGTCCGCGCACGTGTGCGCCCCAGCTGCCTGCCTCACGACGAAAACACGGTGTATATGCGACATTTTTGACCGGCAATTCGCTTTCAGCAACAATTACGTCCCGATACAAGTTGGTAACCGGAACTTCGGCAGTAGGAATTAAATAAAGGTCGTCCTGCGCGTCATGATACATCTGGCCTTCTTTGTCAGGCAACTGTCCCGTAGCAAATCCGGAATCCGCATTGACTACAATAGGAGGCTGCACTTCGGTATAACCTGCTTTTCCCGCTTCATCCAGGAAAAACGCGATCATTGCCCGTTGTAGCCTGGCCGCCTTTCCTTTATAAACCGGAAATCCGGCTCCTGAGATTTTATTTCCTAACTTAAAATCAATGATAGGCGCCTGGTTTTTGCCAAGCTTTTCAATTAATTCCCAATGTGGTAATGCGCCTTTTGGCAGAACAGGCTTCTCACCTGCTTCCAGCACATTTACATTATCCTCAGCTGTTCTTCCTTCCGGAACGCTTTCGTGCGGCAAATTGGGGAGCTTAACGAGCTCTTGAAGCAATTTGCCCTCAACTTCTTTATGCGCTTCATCCAGCGCCTTAGAGCGTTCTTTCAATACGGCCGTTTCTGCCTTGGCTGCCTCTGCTTCCGCAGTTGCCCCGGCTTTCATTAATCCGCCGATCTCCCTGGCTTTTGCATTAGATTCAGATAATGTTTCATCCAGGTCTTGCTGCAATTGTCTGCGCTTCTTGTCTAGTTCAATAATCTGATCTACAACTTCCGCGGCATCCTTGAAATGCTTTTTTGTTAATCCGGCGATGGTAAAATCTCTGTTCTCGCGGATAAAATTCGTTTGTAACATATTATGGAGCTGTAAAAATGTCTTTCATTGCATCTTCGTAATAAAACAGGCGCTCATTCAGCACATTCAATGCCTCAGCCTTGTATTTGGAGTGAATAAGCAGTGATAAGTTGTGTTCCGATGCACCATACGAAATCATTCGTATAGGGATGTTTTTCATCGCATCCAGCACTTTTAACGCAATTCCCTCTTTATCCGCACTGAAATTTCCTACTATACAAATGATGTTCTGATCACGATCATGTTCTTCAAGGTCAGCAAATTCCCGCAGCTCGGCAGTGATTTGTTCCAGGTTCTCAGAATTGTCGATTGTCACGGAAACCGAAACTTCGGAAGTCGTGATCATATCGACAGGTGTTTTGTATTTTTCAAAAATTTCAAACACCCTACGAAGGAAGCCGTAAGCATTCAGCATACGGGTTGAATGTATATAAATTGCAGTAATGTTGTCCTTAGCCGCAATGGCTTTAATGTCACGGTCCGAAGTCTGGTTGGCGATTAATGTGCCCGGGGCTTCTGGCTGCATGGTGTTCTTCAACCTCACCGGAACACCACGAAGCTTGGCTGGCGTGATTGTACTTGGGTGCAAGATCTTTGCTCCGAAATAAGCCAGTTCTGCTGCCTCTTCAAATGTCAGCTCACGGATTGGGAAAGTTCTTTTTACAATGCGCGGATCATTATTATGCATTCCATCAATGTCTGTCCATATCTGGATCTCGTCTGCCCGAATGGCGCCACCGATCAGAGACGCCGTGTAATCAGATCCTCCTCTTTTCAGGTTATCAACCTCTTCACGCGGATTTCTGCAAATGAAACCTTGCGTAATGATGGTTTGCTTGTCTGTATATTGATTTAAAATCGTTACCAATTTGTCTTCAATCGTAGCCAGTTCCGGCTCACCGTCTGCATCAATGCGCATGAAATCGAGCGCAGGCAGCAATACAGAATTTTCTCCTTTTTCTTCCAGATATGCCTGGAACATTTTGGTGCTCAGGATTTCACCTTCGGCAACAAGTTCTTTTTCCTGTTTGATCGTAAAAGGCTTGATCCCCACCAGCGACTTAATGAAGCCAAACTCAGTTTCAACAATGTTCTTTCCTTCCTCTAAGCCTGCCTCGGTTGCATATAACTCGTTAATAAACAACAGATAATGCGATTTCAAATCTTCTATCAGCGAATTCGCTTTTGCATCATCATATGCCTTCGCAGCTTCGCCAATGGCAATAAGCGCGTTTGTAGAACCGGATAACGCGGACAAAACAACGATTTTGCGATTGGAGTCGCCGTTAAGAAGTTCGCGGATTGAATGCATGCGTTCCGGCTTTCCTACCGATGTCCCGCCAAATTTCCAGACTTGCATAATAATTTTGAATGAGTGAGTTTTGAATGAGTGAATGCTTAGTATGACCTTGCCGTGGCGATCTGATTCCAAAGGCCTAACATTTTGACAGCGGTTATAGCGGCTTCGTCGCCTTTGTTTCCGTGAACGCCGCCTGCGCGGTCTAATGCCTGTTCCATATTGTTGGGCGTCAGGACTCCGAAAATTACCGGCTTGCCTGATTTCAAACTAACATTGGTAATGCCTTGTGCCACAGCATGGTTAATGTAATCATTGTGCTTGGTTTCGCCCTGGATCACCACGCCTAATGCGATCACGGCGTCGATATCCCTGCGTTCTGCGAACCATTGCGCGCCTAATGTGAGCTCGAAGCTGCCCGGCACATTACCTCTTTCAATGTTCTCAGGAGTGGCCCCGTGATTAATTAATGTCTGGTAAGCTCCTTCGAAAAGCTTTTCGGTCACCTCTGTATTCCATTCGGCGACCAGGATACCAAACCTTTTTGAGCTAATGTCGGGCAGGCCTTCCGTTTTGAAAACACTTAAATTCTTATCAGCACTTGACATAATTGAAATCAGAGGATAGTTGAAAACATATGATTACTTGGGCAATAAAAAAGGATAAAACCTTTGTCGGCTTTATCCTTTTTAGAAACAGTAATGGTTAACCATTATTTGCCGACCTGTCCCTCTAATACACCCATGTATTTCTTCGCGTTTACCACTTCCGATGAAAGAGGAAACTCGTCGATAACACGTTTATATGTGGACACCGCGTCAGCAGGCTGGTTTGCTTTTTCCTGCGCGATAGCTAATTTCATTAAATAAACCGGCGTGAAGTATTCGTTTTTCTCATAATCCGCAGCCTTTTTGTAAAAAGATATAGCCTCAGCAGGTTGGTTTTTTTCAAGATATGCATCACCGATCAAAGATTGCGCACGCGCATGAACCAAAAGATCTGATGAACTGAATGATTGAAGATGGCTGATCGCATCATCATATTTTCCTTGCTTCAATAATGCAACGCCTGCATAGAAATTCGCCAAATTACTAGCGTCAGTTCCTTTATAAGAGTCAGCGATGGATAAAAGTCCTTCGTTACCACCGCTTCCGTTTAATGCTTTTTGTAATGAATCTGCCTCAAAATCGTAAACGACATTAGCAAGCGCATCCTGAGCTGTTCCTTCTTGTCCGTCGATGTAAAAGCGATATCCGGCAAAAGCGACAACTGCTAAAACAACCGCCCCCGCTATCCCTAAAACAATCTTGCGATTTTTAATAAAAAAAACCTCCGCTTTATTGATCTGGCCAGCTAATGCTTCCGGAGTTTCAATAATTTCAAGCCCGGATTCGTCCGTGTTTTTCTTGCTCATATCAATTAATTCGATTTTGGAGTGCAAAGTTATGAAAAGTAAACGAAATTTTATTGCTAAAAAACATCGGAATAAACAAAAAAAACAGCGCACCGGATAACCGATGCGCTGCCGCTATTTGAAATGCTAAATATCAGAGATACAACGGAAATTGTTTCATCCAGTTGTTGATCTCGCCTTTCACAGCTGCGATCTTCGCATCCTGATCATGGTTAACAAGCACAGTATCAATGAAATCCACAATGCGCTCCATATCCGTTTCTACCATTCCGCGAGTCGTAACAGCAGCTGTTCCAACACGGATACCGGATGTGATCATAGGTGATTTGTCGTCGAAAGGCACCATGTTCTTGTTAATGGTTATATCTGCCTTAATCAGTGTATTCTCTGCCAATTTACCTGTTAAGCCCGGATTTTGACCATTTTTCGTACGCAGGTCGATCAGCATCAAATGGTTATCTGTTCCACCTGAAATAATCCCGTAACCTTTATCTACAAATGCTTTGGCCATCGCCTGTGCATTCTTTTTCACCTGAACTGCATAATTGTAGTAACCCTCGCTCAATGCTTCTCCAAATGCAATCGCCTTAGCTGCAATGATATGCTCCAAAGGTCCGCCTTGTGTTCCTGGGAAAACACCCGAATCCAAAAGTGAAGACATGGTGCGCAGTTGTCCTTTTGGTGTTGTAATGCCAAATGGATTTTCAAAATCATTACGCATCATAATCACACCGCCACGAGGTCCGCGAAGGGTTTTGTGTGTTGTGGTTGTTACAATGTGGCAGTGATCGAACGGATCATTCAATAAACCTTTGGCGATCAAGCCCGCAGGGTGAGCAATATCAGCCATTAACAATGCACCAACCTGATCGGCGATCGAGCGCAAACGTGCGTAATCCCAATCGCGGCTATATGCGGAAGCGCCGCAAATCAATAGTTTCGGACGCTCTCTTACAGCAGTTTCTTCTACTTTATCCCAATCTATTAATCCCGTTTCCGCTTCTACCCCGTAAAATATAGGCTTAAAATACTTTCCAGAAATGTTAACCGGCGAACCGTGCGTCAGGTGACCACCGTGTGACAGGTTGAAACCCATGATTTTATCGCCCGGATTAAGGCAAGCAAGAAACACAGCTGTATTCGCCTGCGCACCCGAATGTGGCTGAACATTGGCCCAGGTTGCTCCGAAAAGCTCCTTCAAACGGTCAATTGCAATTTGTTCTATTTCATCTACAACCTCACAGCCACCATAATAACGCTTGCCTGGCAGTCCTTCTGCATATTTGTTAGTCAAAACGCTTCCAGCCGCTTCCATAACCTGTCTGGACGTGAAGTTCTCAGACGCGATGAGCTCGATGCCAGATTCCTGACGATGTTTCTCTCTATTAATAAGATCAAAAATGGTGGTGTCACGTTCAACGCTTGTGAGTGTAGACATGGGTTGTATTGGGAAAATGGTGTGATGATTTCGTAGATTTGGGTGCAAAAATAAGAATATTTCTGGATGCGTTTATTTTTTAAATTTTTTTAATAATATTCGTTTTGAGTTGTATTTTTGCTCCTGATTTCCTACCCTGTCTATTCATAAACTCTTAATAAATAACTTCAAGCATAATATGAGCCAGCAATCGGTGAATTCACAAACAATTTTGATGCAAGCTTCCAACAACGGGAAAGGAACACCCGGAACGATAGGACAGCCAATCACCTACGAAAAAATACCAACTCAGATTTTCGCCGATTCCAAAGAGGCTTCCAATGCAGTAGCAAGGGAAATCGCTGATTTGATCCGCCAGAAGCAAAAAGAGGGTAAGAAATGTGTTTTGGGCTTAGCGACTGGATCTTCACCAAAAACTGTTTATGCGATTCTCGTGCGCATGCACAGGGAAGAAGGTTTGAGTTTTAAGAACGTAATTTCATTCAACCTGGATGAATATTACCAAATGGAGCCGGAATCGATTTACAGTTACCACCGGTTCATGAAAGAGCAGCTGTTCGACCACGTTGACATTCCGAAAGAAAACTATTTTCTTCCGGACGGCACCGTTCCGCCAGCTTTGCTACGCGATTACTGCACATCTTATGAAAATAAAATAAATGCCGTTGGCGGCCTGGATTTCCAGCTTTTGGGGATTGGGGGAAATGGTCACATTGGTTTTAACGAACCGGGCTCGCTGATCAATTCACGCACGAGGCTGATCACGCTCGACCATTCAACCCGCGTTGCGGCAGGGATGGAATTTGGCGGATTGCATAATGTGCCCCGTAAAGCGATTACATTGGGTGTTGCGCCTATTTTGAATGCACGCCGCATTGTTCTTCTGGCTTGGGGTGAAAGAAAAGCTTCGGTGATCCGCGGAGCTGTTGAAGGTCCGGTGACGGAACTGAACCCCGCATCTTACTTGCAAGCACATCCGGACGTTTCTTTCGTTGTGGACGAAAGCGCGGCTTCCGAACTTACCCGCATTAAGACGCCATGGGCCGTTGACTCGGTGGTTTGGGATAATAAAATGATCAAAAAGGCGATCACTCATTTGTCGAGCTCGCTGAACAAGCCAATCCTTAAACTGACGGATAAAGATTACAATGATAATGGTATGAGCGATTTGCTGGCCCAATATGGTTCCGGCTATGAGATCAATATCAATGTATTTAACCAATTACAACATACCATTACGGGATGGCCGGGCGGTAAGCCTAATGCAGACGACACGCACCGTCCTGAAAGAGCGCAGCCATCCAAAAAGCGCGTGTTGATTTTCAGCCCGCACCCGGACGACGACATTATATCCATGGGTGGAACATTCCAGCGATTGGTGGATCAGGGACATGAAGTGCATGTGGCTTATCAAACTTCCGGTAACATTGCCGTTGCCGATGATGAAGCATTGCGTTTCATCGATTTCGTAGTTGACTTTAATAAAGGTTTTGGAATCGAGAGCCCGCAGGCAAACCAGCTTTTCCTGGATGCGAAGGAGTTTTTGAAACATACTAAGGACAGTGAGATCGACACGCCGGAGATCCGGAAAGTGAAAGGACTGCTTCGCCAGGGAGAAGCGAAGGCGACTTGCCGGTTCGTAGGCATACCCACCACCCAGGCGCACTTCCTCAACATGCCTTTTTACGAAACAGGAACGGTTCAGAAAAAACCGATTGGTGAAGAGGACATTAAGATCATTGAAAACCTGATCGAAGAAATTAAACCTCATCAAATTTATGCAGCAGGTGATTTCGCCGATCCGCACGGAACGCATAAAGTGTGCTGGGACGCTATTGAGGCTGCATTACAGCGTTCGAAACATAAAAACTTCATGAAGGATTGCTGGGTATGGTTATACCGCGGCGCATGGGCTGAATGGGATATCTATGAAATCGAAATGGCTGTTCCAATGAGCCCGGATCAGGTTTTGAAAAAACGTCAGGGGATTTTCAAACACCAGTCTCAAAAAGACGGCGTTGTGTTCCAGGGCGAAGATTCGAGGGAATTCTGGCAGCGTGCGGAAGAGCGTAACCGCGCAACTGCACATTTGTACGACGAACTTGGATTAGCGGAATACGAAGCGATGGAAGCTTTTGTGAGATGGAAATTCTAAGTTTTAATGATAAAAGCAAAAAGCCCGATGTTCACACACCGGGCTTTTTCTTGATATATGCTTTGGTTTTATAATTCCATATCCATCCACATTCGCTGGGCCATTTTTTCGACCATTTTTACAACGCCTTCGATAGCGCCGAAGATTATGCAGAGCGGCAGAATAATTGGCAAAAATATCAGCCACTGCAATGCCATCGTAAAGTTAAATCGTTTTGAAATTGGCGTTTTCATATCAGGTTCAGGTTATTAACATAGGAGTTTGATATCCCAAGTTAGCGTTTTTATTTATTCTCAACAAAGTAATTCTCTAAAAACGTTCTAAAAATGTAGAAAATTTTTATAAACAATGTAATTATTCTATTGTAGTTTCTACTAAAAGTCACCACTACAAGCTTGCTACCCGCCAAAATTGAACCCGCTCTTAAAAAAATTTTGTTTATTTGTTATAGTTAAATAAATCAAAATTCCGACATGCCGTCTTCCGACATCATACAATTATTACCAGATTCCATAGCCAATCAAATTGCCGCCGGCGAGGTTGTTCAGCGACCTGCATCGGTGGTGAAAGAGCTTATGGAAAATGCCATTGATGCGAAGGCGAACCATGTGCAGGTTATTTTGAAAGAAGCCGGAAGGACATTGATCCAGATCATAGACGACGGTTCCGGAATGTCTGAAACGGATGCCCGGATGAGCTTCGAGCGGCATGCTACTTCCAAGATCCGGCAGTCGGAAGATCTGTTCAGGATCAGGACAATGGGTTTTCGCGGCGAGGCGCTTGCGTCTATTGCCGCTATTGCGCAGGTCGAGCTCAGGACACGCCAGGAATTCGACGAATTAGGTACAATGATCCGGATCGACGGTTCGGAAATCAAGGCACAGGAAGCAGTGGCTTGTTTGAAAGGGACAAACTTGTCGGTTAAGAACCTGTTTTTTAATGTTCCTGCGCGACGGAACTTCCTGAAATCCAATTCGGTTGAAATGCGGCATGTTCTGGACGAATTTCAACGCGTTGCGCTAGCGCATCCACAGGTTGCTTTCACATTGCACCATAATGATACGGAGGTTTTCAACCTGCAATCAGGCAAGTTGGTGAAGAGGATTGTGGACATTTATGGCAAGAGTTATCGGGAGCAACTTGCTTTTTGCCAGGAAGATACGTCCTACATCAGCGTTCGGGGATACATTGGC
Source organism: Dyadobacter sp. CY347 (assembly GCF_021502655.1). Classification (GTDB taxonomy): domain Bacteria; phylum Bacteroidota; class Bacteroidia; order Cytophagales; family Spirosomataceae; genus Dyadobacter. The sequence goes on along the minus strand of NZ_JAKFFT010000006.1, from coordinate 5,597 downwards.
AAACCTGAATTTGCCAGAAAGACACGCGGCGAGCAGTTCTTTTTTGTGAACGATCGCTATGTGAAGCATAGTTATATGCACCATGCGGTTATCAGCGCATTTGACGGCACTATTCCGGAAGGAAGCCATCCATTTTACGTCCTCTTCATTGAAATTGATCCTTCACACATTGATATAAACATTCATCCGACGAAAACGGAGATCAAATTTGATGACGAGAAGTCAGTGTATGCCATTGTAATGGCTGCGGTGAAAAAGGCTGTGGGCGTTTATAATTTATCTCAATCCATTGATTTTGATGATAATATTAATTTTCTGAACCCAACATCATCTGATCAAAACCATAATTTGATTCCAAGAACCGTTATGCCTGACTGGGCGGCGCAATCGAAAAAAAGCGAGGGCGGACAGTCCAGATCGAACCTTACCAATTGGAATAAACTCTTTGAAGGACTTCAAAATACAGAGGACCGTAACCGGGAGCTGGCTGCATTTGAAATTAACGCAACCACGGTGTCCAGGCCCTCTTTTCAGGAGCAGCCCAAAACCATTGCCAGCAAGATCAACAGAATGGCCTCGGAGGTTATTTCTGCGCCTGAAAGCGATGCAGTGCTTTTTCAGCTTCATAACCGATACATTCTTTCGCAAGTGAAGGACGGCATTATGTTAATCGATCAGAAGGCCGCTTATGAACGGATCCTCTACGAACGATATCGTAAGATGCTTACGAACCGAAATGGCGCTTGCCAGCAACTGCTTTTTCCGAAAACGATCAGGCTGACGCATTCGGATATGCAGCTTGTGAATGAGACGAAAAAAGAAATCAGAAGCCTGGGATTTGAATTTGATGAGTTTGGATCCAATGAGCTGATCATTCGGGGTATTCCGGCGGATTTACCGGAAGAAAGTGAGCAGGATCTTTTTGAAGAGTTGATCGAGCAACTTAAACAAAGCTATTCTGACCTTAAATTAAATAAACCGGAAAGCCTTTCACGTTCGTTGGCGAGACGTTTTTCGGTTCGCTATGCAGTGAAGCTTTCATTTGTCGAAATCCACACATTAATTGACCAGCTTTTTGCATCCACAGACCCTAACAGAACGCCCAGTGGAGAAGCAATCATTGTTTTGCTCACAATGGATAAACTTACCAGTATATTTAAAGCCTGACGAACAAAAATATAGGGTCATCAGTTATTGAATAAATCTTGATTAAACACAAAATATGTTATCCATAACCCCTACTGTCAAGAACTTACTTATTCTTAATATTCTCTTTTTTGTAGTCGATTCCTACATTTTTAATCTTACGAATGTCTTTGCGCTGCGGTCGTTGTTTTCTCCCGCATTTCTGCCTTTCCAGTTTGTAACATATATGTTCCTGCATGGAAGTTTCGGGCATTTGTTCAGCAATATGTTTGGTTTATTCATGTTCGGACCATTGCTGGAACGGGGTTGGGGACCTAAGAAATTTCTGTTTTTTTACTTTTTTACAGGCATAGGAGCAGGAATGCTTTTCACCGGGATTGATTATTTTGAAAACAACCAGGTTAGGCAGGCTGTTGAAATATTTACTCAAAATCCAACCCCGGACGGACTCGTGGATTTCATGAGCAAACATGCTGAAAGAATTTACGAAGCCAACCTTGATTTTTTAAATAAGTTTGAAGACAATCCAACAAATTCTGGCTACATTCAACAAAGTGTAGATTTCGTAAATTCTTATTATCAAAGTTTGATTAATACGCCTTTGGTTGGTGCTTCCGGAGCAATTTTCGGCATCCTAATGGCGTTTGGTTTATTGTTTCCGAATACTGAGCTTTTCCTCCTTTTTGTTCCGTTCCCGATTAAGGCTAAATATTTCGTTGCTTTTTACGGTCTGTACGAATTATACGCAGGATTTCAGAATGCTCAGTCAGACAATGTGGCGCATTTTGCACACATAGGAGGAATGCTATTTGCATATATATTATTGCGTTACTGGAATACGCAAAGAACAAATTTCTATTGAGAGATGAGCAATATTGTTGATGACGTAAAGAGGGAGTTTGCCAAATCAGAGAATGCACTTGTAAAGATAATCCTCGTTAATGTGGCGGTCTTCCTGACTTTGCTGCTATTAAAGATTATTCTGACTCTTTCTCAATCTGCAAATGTTTACAATGCAGTGATTAACACGGTGCAACTTCCTGCTGCAACCAATGAGTTTTTGTACAGGCCCTGGACGCTGATCACCTATTTTTTCACACACGATGATATTTTCCATATTCTGTTTAATATGCTCTTCCTTTATTGGTTTGGAAAGCTTATTGATGAATATCTGGGTGCAAAGCGCGTGATAGCGCTATATATGCTCGGTGGAATCGCGGGCGGATTGATTTACATTGTTCTTTATAATGCCTTGCCTTACTTCCAGGCCCATGTGGAAGGATCCAGAATGCTGGGTGCTTCGGCGGCGGCGTTTTCTGTGGCAGTAGGAGCTTCTACATTGCTTCCTAACTACACTTTCAACCTTATTTTCTTAGGGCCGATCAGGATAAAATTCATTGCACTTTTTTACATTATCCTTTCTCTTGCTCAAACTGTTGGTCCAAATGCCGGAGGTAATCTGGCACATTTAGGTGGTGCTTTTGTTGGGTATGTATTTATCAAACTGTTGCAAAGCGGAACGGACCTTGGCAAGCCGCTATATGCCGTTATGAATGTCTGGTCTCGGTTATTCCGTAAACGTCCTTCTATGCAGGTTACTTATCGCGAAAGACAAGTTTACCGAAGCACAAGTGTTTACTCGTCTGCATCATCGTCGGGAACAATTGAAATGCCTGATCAAACGGAAATTGACTCTATATTGGATAAAATTTCAAAATCGGGCTACGAAAGTTTGACGAGAGAAGAAAAGCAAAAGCTGTTCAAGGCAAGTCAGCAAAAATAAAGTCGGACTTAATGTCCTTATTTGCTTAATTTTGTCTGCATAAATTCCGCAAAAATTTGATTTCAAAAGCTTGAATATGCTTATAAAACCTGGGAAATTATTAGCTAAGATTGATTCCCCTGAGGACTTACGAAAGTTAGACAGTTCCCAGCTTCCACAAGTATGTAACGAATTACGTCAATATATCATTGATAATGTTTCCGTCTATGGCGGACATTTTGGTGCGAGCCTGGGCGTTGTTGAGCTCAGCGTCGCGCTTCATTATGTGTTCAATACACCGGACGATCAGATGGTTTGGGATGTAGGTCATCAGGCTTACGGTCACAAAATTTTGACTGGCAGACGGGATAATTTTCATTCCAACCGCACTTATGGAGGTCTTTCCGGCTTTCCGAGACGCAGTGAAAGCATTTACGATGCATTTGGAGTAGGGCATTCGTCTACTTCTATTTCGTCTGCATTGGGAATGGCAGTTGCATCCGCATTAGAGAAAAATTTCGAAAGACAACATATCGCCATTATAGGGGACGGCGCGATGACCGCGGGAATGGCCTTTGAAGGCATGAACCACGCCGGAGCAACAGATTCTAACCTGCTTATCATCTTGAATGATAATTGCATGGCTATTGACCCGAATGTTGGTGCGCTTAAAGAATATTTGACCGATATCACCACTTCTCAAACTTATAACAAGTTCAGGGACGAGGTTTGGAATATGCTTGGGAAGATGAGCAATTTTGGCAAAAGCGCTCAGGAGATCGTTTCCAAAGTAGAAACGGTTATGAAAACGGCCATTCTTCGTCAAAGCAATCTTTTTGAATCATTAGGCCTTAGATATTTTGGACCAATTGACGGCAATGATATTAGCCATCTTACGGAGGTTTTAAAAGACCTTAAAAGCATTCCGGGACCAAAATTATTGCATTGCCTTACTGTAAAAGGAAAAGGTTACGGTCCTGCTGAAAAAGATCAAACCAAATGGCATTCACCCGGGATTTTCGATAAGATCACCGGAGAAATTAAAATAAAGGTTTACGATCAGCCCCAAGCACCGAAATATCAGGATGTTTTTGGGAACACCATTGTTGAGCTTGCAAAGCAAAATCCAAAAATTGTAGGAGTAACGCCAGCCATGCCATCTGGTTCATCATTGAATATTATGATGGAGTTAATGCCGGAAAGAGCATTTGACGTCGGCATTGCTGAGCAGCATGCTGTAACATTCTCTGCCGGGATGGCAACTAGGGGCGAAGTTGTTTATTGTAATATATATTCAACTTTCATGCAACGGGCATATGATCAGGTTATTCACGATGTCTGCATTCAAGAGCTCCCGGTCATATTTTGTTTAGACAGGGCAGGATTGGTGGGCGCAGACGGGCCTACGCACCATGGGCTATATGACATCGCTTTTATGCGTTGCATTCCAAATATGGTTGTTTCTTCTCCGATGAATGAGCAGGAGCTCAGGAACCTGATGTACACTGCGCAGTTAGATTCTTTCCAATCGGGCAAACAAGCATTTACGATCAGATACCCGAGAGGATCAGGAGTTATGCCAAATTGGAATACTCCTTTTGAAGAGATTGAGATTGGGAAGGGCAGAAAACTGAAAAATGGTGAGGATCTTGCCCTCCTATCTTTCGGTCCGTTGGGAAATTATGCTTTGAAAGCTTGTGAACAGTTAGAACATCAAGGCATATCAGCCGCGTTATTTGACATGCGCTTCGCAAAGCCATTAGACGAAACCCTACTTCACCAAATATTTAAAACCTATAACAGAGTCATAACCTTAGAAGATGGCTGCTTACAAGGCGGATTTGGCAGCGCAGTGGTGGAATTCATGGCCGACAACGGTTATTCATCTACCATTAAACGACTAGGCATTCCAGACAGCATCATCGAACACGGCGAACCAAGCGAGCTTTACCGAGAATGTGGTGTAGACGAACAAGGCATTATCAAAACAGTTCACGAATTTATGGATACCAAGTCTTCTGCTAAGACTGTTGTTTTGAATTAGACTAGGCGATTATAGGAAGACGAAGGCTGCTAAATAAACTTAAGCGGCCTTTTTCTATTTGTGACCTCTTAAAATCAAATTGGAGGTTGATAAACAATTTGATCAAAGCGTATATATTAGCCCACAGCTGCGCAATAGATAAGCTTATCTTTTACGATTAAGACTCCTTATAGGCGCAAACTTTAAACATGAGAAAGCTGTATTTCTTCCAATCCCGGCTGTCATCATGGCGCCGCATTACATTATATATCCAAGATGTTTCGCAGAATACTCAATCAGAGAAACGAATGTAAATCTTCTAGCAGGAGCCCGTTGATGTTATTTCGGTCCTCGTATTAGTTGGGAGAGACTCCGTCCTAAATCGATAACTTTTGGTGCTGATCAACTTAGCCGGCCATACCTAACTTCTATGCTAGGGAGAGCAGGTACATACTTCGCCTCTCGGCCTGGTAAGCGGTAAACACGAGCTAATAGGCACAAAAAAAAGCCTCACATTTCTGGGAGGCTTTTAGATTAATGGTATTGTGGCGACTACCTACTTTACCAGGTTTGATCCAAGTATCATCGGCGGTTCTGGGCTTAACTTCTCTGTTCGGGATGGGAAGAGGTGAACACCAGGCCAATAGTCACCAACAAGGTCTTTGT
>NZ_JAKFFT010000005.1 GCF_021502655.1 Dyadobacter sp. CY347 | reverse complement strand
GAAGGCGCGTTACCTAGGAGTAACGCGCCTTCGACTCCGCTCAGGCTGACAGGGCTATTAACACATTGGATATTAATCTCTTACAAATCAACCAAAAATAAATTCATTTAATACATATTATTCTTTTAAAAAGATTGATACATTTACAACACAAAAAACTTTTGAGACTTTCTATTTATATGGATTAGGTATAAAATTATTTTATGTTTATTTACGTATCAAACTTGAAATAAACTATTATCTTTTTATACTTATAATACTTTTAAATGAAAATCATTAGTATTGTGAACAACAAAGGCGGTGTGGGAAAGACCACTTCGGCTCAGAGTATTGCAGCCGGTCTCAGCAAATTTGCCAATGCGAGAGTGTTGGTTATTGACCTGGATGCGCAGGCTAGTCTTACCAAGAGTTTCGGTATTCAACATGCCGGGCTTAAAAAAGACAGCGGCTCGTTCATCACCGGCGAATATGAATTTGATGAGATCGTCAAGCGGGTTGGGGATATTGATGTATTGCCGGGATCGGCAGAATTGATACACCGTGAAGACACTATCAAAGCGGCCCCGGTGTTTCCGTTCAACCTGAAAATTGCATTGGAAAAAATCAAGGACCGCTACGATTTTGTGATCATTGACTGCCCGCCTGCATTGTATGGGAATACGCGGCTGGCCCTGGTTTCGTGCCACCAGTATTATGTTCCTTTGCAGGCTGAGTTTTTGAGTTATGAAGGTCTGAGGAATTTTTTGGTGTATTCTGCGGAGATCAAGAAAATTAGTCCGAGTACAAACCTGGGGGGTGTTTTTGCAACGAGATATAACCCGAAGATCAGAAAAAAGATCAGCCATGAACTGATCAGCGCCACGAAAGAGCAACTGGGCGATGTATTCATGGCATCATATATCCGCGACAACATTGCGCTTTCCGAAGCGCAGGCGAACGGAACAACCATATTTGATTACGCACCGAACAGCAATGGTGCCGAAGATTATTACAAACTGACACGAGAAATTTTAGAACGAATCAATAACTGACACGATGGCTAAGGAAAGGAAATTTGATTTTGCGCCGCTTCCGCGGGTTGCTGACATTCAGGAGGAGGTTGATAACAACAAGCCCAATGAGGTTGCAGATGGAGCGCCAACCAAAGTAACATTCGATTGTGATTACATTTTAATGGAAAACATGAAGGATTACGGTTACTGGGAAGGCCTGACGCAAAAAGACATCATTCTCGAATCCTTAAAGCTGTATTTCCAGGACAAAGAAATCCGCCCAAGACCAGATAAAATCAGAAATCGCACCAAAGTAGGCCGCAAGCCGAAGTCGGTTAGTGAGTGACATGCTAGCCCTGTCAGCCTGAGCGGAGTCGAAGGCGCGTTACCGAGGAGTAGCGCGCCTTCGACCGCCCGGCGGCCCGGTCCGCTCAGGCTGACAGCAGCTTAAACAACTCATCATTTCATTCAATCAGCAGCTTCCCGGAGACTTCTCTCCCTCCATTGCTGAAACGGTATAAATACAGTCCCGTGCTCTTGTTTAGGTTCAGCTCTGTTTGTTGCTCGAAATGCTTATCAAGCACTTTTCTGCCTTGAATATCAAAAAGTGTGAAAAGTGATTTTCCTGAAAGTTTTGTGGTGATTTTTACAAAACCTCTTGCCGGGTTGGGTGAAACCTGTACGAGTGCGTTAGATGGATTTTCAATGGCTAATATCGGGGACACTTTTACTTCCGTTGTCGCTGTGTCGGCGCAGCCATTTGTGTCGACGACCCGCACTTCATAGACGCCGGAATTTCTAACCGTTGCATTTTGGATTAAAGATACCTGGGTTTCGGATTTGAAATTTTCCGGTCCTTGCCAGAAATAATTGATGCCGCCGCCGGCTGAAATTTCAATGGTTTCTTTTTCAAGATAGGGGCCGGTGTTTGTTGCAGTGGCTTCGGGCTGTGCGAAAACGGTGACTTTTGCTTTTAATGTTGAATCAGGCTGGCCGGGCATTTTGCAGGTTACGGCGTAATCAGTTGTTACTTTTGGATTTACTTTAACAGATAAACCAGTTTCGCCTGTGGACCAGGAAACGGTTCCTGCGCAACCCGATGCGGTAAGCAAACTAAACTCGCCCGGACAAATGCCGGGATCAGAAATTTTCACCTTGAATACCAGCGGCGCGTTGCTTTTAGCCAGAGTCCATTGAATTGTTTTTGTGCGCTCATCTTCCCTGTTTTCCCGCCTGCTAAGTAATGTTGAGTCAAACACAGAAGCGACCAAGTTGCCCGTATTGTCCTGCATATCAGTCACATTCAAGGTAATTTCGCTTCCGGTCTTGATCAACGTTCCGTCCAATTTCCATTCCACTTTCAAGCTGTTGGGCTCGGGCTCAACAAGGTTCAGTTTAAATGTTTGTGGTTGCTCCGAAAGTACGATTGCCTGCGCTGGTTCCGGCATAACCCGATCGATCGGGCTCACAACTTGCAGGATCCGCTCAGCCGTTGCCTCCTTGCAAACTGCACAAAACGGCCGGTCCAGATATTCCATCAGGCAGTTGGCATGTGTTGGCTTAAACCATTTTGCTGCCTCGCCTTCCCCGTGCGGAAATATGCCAATGTTCGTTTCGTTTAACCAGTTTTTCCATTTGATTGTAGCCGGATCGGTGATGGCAGTCATATTGGGCGCCTCCCAGCCGTATTGCGGCCCGGCCCAGTATTCATCATTCAGAGCCGAAAATGTATGGCCAATTTCATGAACGCCAATGGTGTTCGCTGCTGAATGCAATGTATGAACCGCAATGCCGCCGCCCGAACCGCCATAAAATGGTGTATTGACCAGCATCACGACCAAATCAGCTGTCGGAAAGTTGAAGGCCAGCACATCGGTTAAATTTTGATAGTTCTGAACAACGACGAGCCTATGTATGTATTCGCCGAAACTCGCGCCATAGTAAGTGTCCTTCTTGCCGACCGGCTGATCTGGATATGCGTCGGGAGCATTGCCGGGATTGCTTACGCCGCTTTCCTTCGAAGGCGTAGCAATAGAAAAGAAGTTAAAATAGTTTCGGTAAACATCATACGGGGCATAGTTGAGAAAGAAATCCGCGAATTTCTTGGCCTCTTCTGTAAACTTCGGAAGTTCGGCCTGCGTGAAACCATCACCCAAAATGACAACATTAACCCGGTTGTCGATAGCGCCATGTTTATAAAGGGTGTCGACCTTAAAAGTCTGAGAAAAACAACTAAAAGAAGAGAATAAGAAAAGTACGAGGGTAAAAAATCTGGCCATCTATTGTAAGTTTAGTGTGTAAATTTTATTGTCGCCTTTTTCAGGTGTAATGCTATGTAATTCAATCTTTTCCAGGCCATTATCTTTTTGAATACGAACAGATAGTATGCCTTCTTTTGAATTCAAATCCTGTTTACTCAACTTCCCATCCTCGCTCGCCAACTCAACCGATTTATAAAGCGGATGCTCAAAAATCAGCGGGACCTCCATGTGACCCACCGAATATCGTGGGATCACATTGATCTGATAAGGACTGTGAACAGGCGCAGTCCTGTTTTTTAGCGTTCCACTTCCAGAAACCGCATTAACCAGCTCGACGGCTTCCGTTTTTCCATTCCGTTTGGTGATCTTGAAATCCAGGAAAAGAATGTGGTTTGCAGCTTTCGGATCATAATTTCTTACATTTTGAATAGACAATGTCGATTCAGAAGTTCTACAACCTGTCAGCGCAATTCCAACCATTATTATAAGTAAAAAGCCTATTTTGGACATAATAACTTGTGACACAAAATCCCTGAAAACAGTTGCAGTGCGCATGGGTTATGTAAGAATGCTCTTCACAACATGACCATGCACATCGGTAAGCCGGAACCTTCTTCCCTGAAATTTATAAGTTAACTGTTCGTGGTCAACGCCCATTAGGTGCATTAATGTGGCCTGAAAATCATGCACATGCACGGAATCTTTTACAATATTATAACTAAAATCATCCGTCTCACCAAAGCTGATTCCAGGCTTAACCCCTGCCCCGGCCATCCACATCGTGAAGCAGCGCGGATGATGGTCGCGGCCGTAATCTTCGGCGGTGAGTTTGCCTTGTGAATAAACCGTGCGCCCGAATTCTCCTCCCCAAACAACCAATGTATCGTCCAGCAGACCCCTGCGTTTCAAATCCATAATAAGCGCCGCTGTTGCCTGATCCGTATTTTTGCATTGGTGCGCAATGCTTTTGGGCAATCCGCCGTGGTTGTCCCAGCCCTGGTGATACAGTTGCACAAACTTGACATCCTTCTCCAAAAGCTTGCGGGCAAGAATGCAATTGGCCGCATAAGTCCCCGAATCCCGACTATCCGGTCCGTACAAATCAAAAACTTCATCAGGCTCTCCGGCCGTGTCCATCACTTCGGGCACGGACGTCTGCATCCGGAAAGCCATTTCATACTGCGCAATCCGCGCGTCCACTTCGGGGTCGCCGTAGGGTTCATTTTGAAGCTGGTTTAGTTTTGCCAGGTAATCCAGCATTTCCTTACGGTCAGTGCCGTCGTATCCTTCGGGGTTATTTAAAAAAAGCACGGGATCCTTTCCGGACCTGAACTGGACGCCCTGATGTTTTGACGGCAAAAAGCCATTTCCCCATAACCTGGCATACAGAGGCTGATCCTTCGCACCATTTTTCGAAACTAGAACAATGAATGATGGAAGATTCTGATTATCAGTCCCTAAACCATAACTAACCCATGAACCAATTGAAGGCCTGCCCGGAAGCTGGTTGCCCGTTTGGAAAAATGTGATCGCCGGATCGTGGTTAATAGCCTCAGAATAAACAGATTTGATTATGCACAACTCATCCACAACCTTCGCCGTATGCGGCATGAGCTCGCTCACCCACGTCCCGCTTTTGCCATGCCGGTTAAATCCATAGATCGACGGAACCACCGGCAACGAACTCTGGTTCGCGCTCATGCCCGTGAGTCTCTGGCCTTTTCTGACCGAATCAGGCAAGTTCTGACCAGCCATATTAACCAGTTTGGGCTTATAATCGAACGTTTCAAACTGCGACGGACCACCGGCCATGAACAGGTAAACAACCCTTTTTGCCCTCGGCGCGATGTGCGGCAATGCTTTCAGGACTTTCTCTTCCAATGCCGCTGCGCCTTCGGTTGTTGCGGCTGCGCCTGAACCAAATAATTTTTGTGCGCCAAACAGTGATCCCATTGCCAGCGCGCCGAGCCCCAGCGACGTTTTGACGAGAAAATTCCGCCTTTCCAGCTTTTTGTTCAGTATATCAAATTCAGGGCTGTTGATCCTGAATGGTTCTTCGTGATGGTTTTCCATGGTTCATCGCTTGGTTAAGGATGCATCCGAATTCAATATTGTGCTTGCAACAACCGTATTAGCCGCTATCTGTGCCGCATCCAAACTTTTATCGACAACAAACTGCCCTTCTGCCAGCCAGCCCGCCGATTTTTGCGGTTTTTTTCTGAATTTCTCAACCTGCTTTTTTTGTAATTCCAACAACAAAACGACTTCTTTCGCAGAAGGTCTTCTGCCAGTTAATTTCCGGTAACTGGTCGTGATCGCATCATTAACATTCTTATTGAGAGCCATTTGCTGCCCCATGACTTTCATCGCTTCATTGAATGTAGGATCATTTAACGTGACCAGCGCTTGAAGTGGTGTGTTGGTTTTTTGCCGCCTTACCACGCAAAAACTTCTAGAAGTCGCGTCAAATGTGGCGAGCGTGGGATTAGGGACGGATCTTTTGGTAATCACATATAAGCTTCTCCGGTAAACGGCGTCGCCCGAATCGCGCTGATAACTTGTATTGTTAATTTCCCAAAGCCCATCCGGCTGATAAGGCCTGACACTTTTGCCACCCACTTTTTTATTAATCAATCCACTCGCTGCCAATGCATTATCACGGATCATTTCAGCGGTAAGCCTGTTGGCAGGACTGTGCGAAAGCAGCCGGTTCTCAGGGTCTTTTTCCCGGATTTCCCTCGAAACATCCGACCGCTGCCGGTAAGTGGCCGACATGACAATCAGCTTGTTAAGTACTTTCACATTCCAGCCCGATTCCTGAAAACGCATTGCCAGCCAATCGAGCAATTCAAGATGACTGGGCATTTCTCCCTGATTACCAAAGTCTTCCGTGGTTTTCACAAGCCCGGTTCCGAAGAAATTCTGCCAAAACCGGTTAACCGCAACCCGGGCAGTCAGCGGATTGTCCTTGCTAGTCAACCACTGCGCGAGCCCGTATCTGTTTTTGGGCAAATGTTCAGGGAATGTCAAAATTGATTTGGGTGTGTTAGGAAAGACCTCTTCCCCGAAAGAATCATAATTCCCGCGCAACAGAATGTGCGCCTTTTTGCGTTTCGGCATTTCCTGCATCACCATGAGTTCCTTAATATGCTCCGCAGAATCCGCCAGCACCGTCCGGATCTTTTTAAGCTCAGCTTCGGCTTTGGTAACCGATTGAGAAACAACTGTTAAGTAATATTCTCTAAGCACATTCCGCTGCTTCTCCGACCATTGACTTCGATCAGAAGAAACGACTGACTTCCATTCATTTTGACCGGCCAGAATTCCAATTTCAAACGGCGTCAAAGCTCGGTGATACACCAGAATGTCGTCTGCCAACCCGTCTTTAAAGCCGTTTCCCCGCCACCAGGCGCCAATTTGTAATCCTGGCTGAACATTGGACTTAAATAAAATGTCTTTCGTTAGCTGGTCCGTTTCCGTTTCCATAGGCATTTCTGCACCGTCGAGAAACAGCTTAAAGCCGGCTGCTTTGGAAGATCCGTCATAAGTGATCGTCAGCTGGACCCATTTGTCTCTCGGCAAATGGGCCTTTGAAACTTTGGTAATGGCATTGGAAGGCGCTGTATGCGCCATGTTAAGTTCGAGCTTATTGTTTTTTAAATACAAATGATAGCCCCGAAAATTGTAAAGCCGCTCGGCCTGACTCTTGTGCAAAATCACGCCTTCTTTCAACTCCTTAGGCACATTGACCCAGATCCCAATGCTGAATGGCTCCGATCTCCTGAAAACACCAACCTGATTTAAATCCAAAAATACATCCCCGTTGAAGTGCATGGCATATCCCTGGCCGTGCGTTACAAAAACAGGCTTATCCCCCGTCATACCCGACTCGCGCTTCATTATCCCCTTTTCTTTTGGATTAATGTCATTCACCAAACTGTTGCCGGAAATGTTATTTTTATCAAATAAAAACTGCGCTTGCAGGCCCTCTGACGGGATTTTTTGATTTGCCAATCGTTGAAAACCAGCACTGCCCAGCCATTTCTCAAAACCTGACTGGTCATTATTTCTATTTTGTCTAACCGTTTTTTCCTGTTCCAATTCCCTTGATTTCAGGAATTTGAGCATTTTTTCCTCTTCATCCGTTGGTAACATCAATGTTGGCGTTGGAAGCGCATCATCCCAGGAAATCTGTCCTGCTTCTTTTACATTATTGAAGAAACTAAACAGCTCGTAATAGTTTTTCTGTGAAATCGGGTCGTATTTGTGGTCATGACATTTCGCACAACCCACTGACAGTCCGAGCATTGCATCACCGAAAGTATTTGTTCGGTCTACTACATATTCGGTTTGGAATTCTTCCTCAATGATCCCTCCTTCCATGTTTTGCTGGTGGTTTCGATTGAATGCAGTTGCAATCAGCATTTCTTTCGTGGGCTTCGGCATCAGGTCGCCGGCAAGCTGCCAGTGCAGGAATTTATCGTAGGGAAAATTCCGATTGGATGCGCTAATAACCCAATCGCGATAAGGCGACATGTCACGGAGGCGGTCCACGGTATAGCCATGCGAATCCGCAAAACGCGCCAGATCCAGCCAATCAACTGCCATTTTCTCTCCATAATGCGGTGAATTCATAAGCCGGTCAACCTGCCTTTCATATGCATTGGCTGACTTATCATTCAAAAAAGCATCCATTTCAGCGATTGAAGGTGGCAGTCCGGTCAGGTCGAGAGATAACCTGCGTAGCAACAGCTCTTTGTCCGCTTCGGCGGACGGTTTGAGTTTTTCAGTTTCAAGTTTGGTCAATATAAAATTGTCGATCGGGTTTCTGATCCAATCTTCATGCTCTACGCCCGGAATTTCAGCTGTTTCAGGTTTTACAAATGCCCAATGTGGCTTATAAGCAGCGCCGTCTTTGATCCATTTGACCAAAATTGCCTTTTCCTTCGCATTCAGACTTAAATGTGAAGCGGGCGTTGGCATCATATATTCGGGATCACCGGAAAGAATGCGGTGGAAGACTTCGCTGTTTTTGAGATTACCCGGATCAATCGCAACCTTTCCTTTATTTTCAGGAAGATCGCTATATGCAGCTTCCTGGATATCAAGCCTTAACCCGGCTTTTTGCTTGGCTTTATCCGGTCCGTGACAAGCGAAACATTTGTCGGATAGCACCGGTTTTACGTGCTGGTTATAATCGAGCTTTTCAGGTAGTTCGTCGTACGCAACCTGCACCTCCCGGGGCAGGTCGGGCCCGCAGGAAAGCATCGCAACGCCGCATAAAGCAAATAATATAACCCTAACCGTGATAGTCATACCGATTTTAAGCATTTTTAAACTAGGATTCAAAGTTTAATCCTAATAATTTCCGCAATCCCTATATTTACGATCTAGGATCCAAATCAGGCTACGCAACGCTCTATCTACGCCAGCGCTTCGTCCATCCCGTTTAATCAAGCCTTTATCATAATTTACTATAAGGTTTTTTTATTCCGTTGCATTTTTATGGTGAAAATACAATCCCATAACAATGAATAAACTTTTTCTCGCTTCAATCATCTTTCTGGCCACCTTCGTTTCTCCTGCAATTGCACAATTTCCAGGTGCCGGCGGAACTACCCAGCCCAAGGCCCTGCCCGGAACTGCGGGCGATCAAACTCCGAAAGGAAATTCAAAATTATCCGGTTCTATCGTTGATTCTTCTTCTGCAAAAGGCATTGAATTCGCAAGCATTGCGCTTTACAACAAAGCAACCGGCGCGGCAGTTGACGGAACCGTGGCAGATGAAAAAGGCAAATTCACATTATCCAAGCTCGCAGCAGGCGATTATAAAGTCCTGATTTCGTTTATTGGATTTGTGAATAAAACCATAGACAACATTGCGATCGCGAAAGGCCAGGAACTGGACCTGGGCGTCATTACTTTGTCGTCCAACACCAAAACATTAAACGAAGTTACCGTCACAGGACAAGCCGCTTTGATCGAAGAAAAAGTGGACAGACTTGTCTATAATGCTGAAAAAGATATTACTGCAAAAGGCGGCGACGCAACGGACATTCTGAGAAAAGTGCCATTGCTGACGGTCGATCTGGACGGCAATGTATCCCTGCGCGGAAGCCAGAACATCCGCGTGCTGGTGAATAACAAGCCAAGTACGATCATTGCAAACAGCGTTGCGGATGCATTAAAGCAAATTCCTGCGGACCAGATTAAAACAGTGGAAGTCATCACAAGCCCATCGGCGAAATACGATGCCGAAGGCTCCGGCGGGATCATTAACATTATTACCAAGAAAAACAGCTTGCAGGGACTCAACCTGAATGTTGATTCCGGAATCGGAAACAGAGGATCCATCCTGTCACTGAATGGTGGTTACCGCAAAGGAAAAGCCGGTTTCACCATCGGTGGTTTCGGCCGCGGAATGTATAACACGATCACGAAAACAACCCTGGAACAAACGAGCATTGTCGACAATGTTTCTACCGTTACGCGTCAAACCGGCGACGGATCGAGCCGTGGTTTATTCGGAAACTATAACCTTGGATTTGATTATGATCTGGCTAAAAATCAAAGCATTACAGCAGGAGTTCGCTATGGTGTACGGAACTTTCGCAGCCAGCAGGATCTGATCACACGCATTATGACAACAGGCGAAACAGACTTTAACTCCGCACGAAATGTGGATGCAAAAAACCTGTCAGGAACGATTGATGCGAACATTGACTATCTGCATACATTTAAACCACAACAGGAATGGAGCATTTCAACGCTTTACAGCCGCAACGACCTCACCAATGATTTCGATGCTGATATCCTGAACGGCAGCAGCGAGCTCATTAACCGTCAGCGCAACCTGAACAAGAGCATTAACCAAGAGTTTACATTTCAATCTGATTATCAGACGCCTATCAAGAAAAACCAGTTACTGGAATTTGGCGGTAAAGCGATTTTCAGAGAGGTTACCAGCGCATACAATTTCCTGATCGCTGAGCCAACGGGCGACTTCCGTCCCGAACTGGACCAGCCTGCGGGAGATTTGACTTATCATCAAAACATTGCGGCAGGTTACTCGTCTTATACTTATACGACCAAAAAGCGCTATACTTTCAAGGGTGGTCTGCGTTACGAGCATACATTTATTGACGCGAGCACGAATGAAGGAACAGTAGGAGTAGGTAATTATGGAGTGCTTGTGCCGAGTGTAAATGCTTCCAAAACATTCAAAGGGACAACCTTGAAACTAGGTTACAACCGCCGGATCCAGCGTCCCGGTTTACAGCAGCTGAACCCGAACTTCAACTCGGCTAACCCGCAGAACATTACCATTGGTAACCCGGAGCTGCGACCCGAACTGACCAACAACTTTGAGCTGGGCGTTAGTAAAAACATTAAGAAAACGTTCGTTAATGCTACGTTCTTTGGCCGGATCACCAACAATGCGATCTCACAAGTGCGCCAGCCGTCGGATACGCTCGAAGGCGCCATCATTACCACGTATGAAAACATTGGAAAACAGCACGCTTATGGTGTTAACATTTTCGCGAATGTTGCGGCAACTTCCAAGATCAGCTTCGGGATTTTCTCAAACATGTATTATGCTACGCTGACCGGGCAGACATTTGAAAAAGGCGTTGCGCGAACATTGGAAAACTCAGGGTTTGTGGTTAGCGGCGGTTTGTTTTCGCAGGCGACATTCAAAAACGGCTGGGGAGCACAGGCATTCGGGTTTATGCAGGGAAATACGGTCCAGTTGCAAGGTTACCAGGGCGGGTTCGGATTTTATACCGTGGGTGTGAAAAAAGAATTTGCGGATAAAAAGGCAAGCTTGGGACTGGCTGCCGAAAACTTCCTGAGCAGACGTTTCAAAATGCATACCGAACTGAAATCACTCGAATTCAACCAGGTGAATGACATTTACATGTACAACCGCGGCATCAGGCTGACATTTACATACAAAATAGGAAAGATGACCATGGACGCTCCGAAACGCAAAGCGAAGTCGGTTAACAACGACGACGTGAAAAGTGAAGGCAGCGGCCAGCAATCCGGCCCGGCCCCGGCAGGCGGCGGCACGCCACGGTAGTAATTTCACTATCAATGCTTTAAGAAAATAACAAACTACTTACTCCAAATAAACCTACGTATGAAAACGACCAAATTGTTCGTCGCTGTTGCAGCGGCATTGATCTCGGCAGGCTCCTTTGCACAAACTGTTGATGAAATCGTGGATAAGCATGTGGCTGCCCTCGGCGGCATGGATAAAATTAAGGCTGTCAACACTGTAATCACAGAACGTTCGCTGGCTGTACAGGGAATGGAAATTCCTACAAAAACGATCCTTGTGGTGGGCAAGTCACTTCGCAATGAATCGACCATTATGGGTAACTCCATGGTGCAGGTGGTGGACGATTCCAAAGGCTGGATGATCCGTCCGGCACAAATGGGCGGGACCGGCGAGCCAGAGGACATGCCTGCCGACCAGTTGAAACAACAAATTGCATCGCTGGATCCCTTTGGCGGACTTGTAAATTATAAGGAGAAGGGCAACAAAGTGGAGCTTGTCGGCAAAGAAAAAATGGACAAAAAAGATGTCTATCATTTGAAAGTGACCTCAAAAGAAGGCACATCCATGGATGAATATCTGGACGCAGAAACGTTTCTGGTGAGCAAAGTTAAAGTGGACATGAACGGCCAGAGCGGCGAAATCGAGCTTTCCGATTATAAGGAAGTGGAAGGCGTTAAATTTCCTAACACGATGGACATTACCAATGCGCAAATGGGCACCATGTCGTTCATTACCAGCAAAGTATCTGTAAATACACCTGTGGACGCGGCTGTTTTCAAAAAACCTGTTAAATAGAACTTTAAGTTTTAGCATGCTAAGGCATCGGGATCTTCTCCGGTGCCTTTTTTGGTTCCGGCGAACCCGGCTGGATTGTTGGTGAAACAAATAAATGTCGCGCAAAGTAAAATAGAGACAAAAAAATCTTAATATTTACTTATTAAGCCAATATTAGTACCCTGCCAGATCGTGGTCGTTTGAATATGTGTAAATGTTTAAGAGTCGTTTTCATCCTGCTTGCAGTCCAGTTTTTTTACGGGATGATCAATTTGTGCCCTGCCCAGTCGTACGGGCTTGGTTTTGAAAGTTTTGAATCGGTGCAGGATAAAAGGACCGGCCTGGATCTCTCACCGGACGGGACGTTGTGTTTTGATAAGAATTTCGAGCTTTCCTTTGAAGTTTCTTTTCTCAAACACAAAAAGAACTATTTCGGCTACATCGTCCGCCTCATCGAAAACGACCAGAAAAACATTGACATTCTTTATGATAATTCTTCTCTCAATAAAGACCGGTTCAAAGTCGTTATCGGCGATAAATTTTCTAAGATCGCCTTTGACATCAGCGAAAATGATCTATACCAGCATTGGAATAAAATAAGGCTGGTATTTGATAAAAGTGCAGGCACGCTTACGGTTTTCAGCGGATCGCAGCAATTCAAGCAGGCGGTTGGATTGGAGAAAAACGGCTGTTACAAGATTCTTTTCGGGGCTAACAAATACAAAAACTTTAACACAACAGACGTTCCGCCGATGAAGGTCCGGAATGTGGCTATTACCGAGAATGGCAAAGAAAAATATCGCTGGAACCTCGATGAAATGAGCGGCACAAGAGCGATCGGCGCCGAGAAAAACACGGACGGACTGGTCTCCAACCCACTCTGGATCAAGAAAATGCATTACGAATGGCAGCCATTGCAAACATTTCTTGTCCAAGGCCCTGCCCGAGTCACTTGCGATCAAGCAACGGGGATCGTTTATGTTGTGGGCACGGACACATTGACGTCATACCGCATTTCGAATAACCGGGTTAAGCACATGCCATATCAGAGCCAGTCGCTTTTGATGGACAATCAGGTGTTTTATGAAAAGTCAAAAAACCGGATCTATAATCTTTTTATCAATGAAAAACAGGTTGCCAGTTTCGACACGATCAGTGGCAAATGGGACAAAAACAATGTTAAGCCGGAATTGAAAACACATTTCCTGCATGCCAATAAGTTTTATTCCAAAACAGACTCAACGATTTATATACTGGGCGGTTACGGCCATCTTGAATACAAAAACATCATCCAGAAATATCAGCCCGCAACCGGTCAATGGTCGCAGACCAGCCAGCAGGACAGCGTTTTCTCACCCAGATATCTGGCAGCCGCAGGTGAGGCAACAGGCGGAGCGTACATGATGGGCGGTTATGGCAGCATTACGGGCAGGCAAATCCTGAACCCGAGAAACTGGTATGACCTTATTTATTTCAATACGAAAACGGGTACCTTCAAGAAAATATACGACCTGAAAGCTCCGCAGGAAGATTTTGTGTTTGCCAACTCCATGATTGTCCGGGAAAAGGAAAATTCCTATTATGCGCTCATATTTCCAAAAGACAAATTCAACTCCGAATTGCAGCTCATAACCGGCTCGCTCTCCAAGCCGGAATATATGCCCGTCGGCTCCAAGATTCCTTTTGAATTCATTGACACGGAATCCTTTGCAGACCTTTTCTTCGATGAATCAACCGGCCGTTTTGTCGCAGTAACATTGTTCCATACGGATAAGAACCAGACCAAAGTTTCGATCTATTCCCTTTTCTCGCCGCCCTTAGCGACGGTTCCAACGCTTGTACAGGCTTCTGCTAAGTCCGGAAATGTGTTTTGGATCATTGGTGCTGCGATTGCGGTCGTTGCAGTGTTTTATTTTTACAAAAGGCGCAGACCGCTCGATGTAGTTCCAGCAACCATTCCTGTCGCTGCTGAGAAACATCCGGTGACGGAAGCCATCATTCCACCGGCTCCGGTTATTGAGGTTCAGGAAAAAAGCATAGAAGCCAGGATCATCCCGCTGCACAGCAGCATTATGCTTTTTGGAAATCTGCAATTATTTGATGACCAGGGGACGGAGATCACGAGGTTGTTTACGCCTTTGCTTAAAGAACTGTTTTTAGTGATCCTCTTGCATTCGGTGCGGCGTGAAGGGATCAGCTCCGAAAAATTGAAGGAATTGCTTTGGTCTGACAAGTCATCGGAAAGTGCGCGGAATAACCGGGCTGTTAATATTGCGAAATTGAAAGGGATTCTGGACAAACTTAAATGGTGCCACATTTCGAAAGAAAGCGGTTACTGGCGCGTGAGCATTGATTATCAGCAAATTCATGTCGACTATGCCGAGTATTTGAAGCTGGTTTCGGATAAACGCGTGCTTTCCAGGCAGGACATTGTGGACCTATCGCAGATCAGCAAGCGCGGCACGTTCCTGGCCGACCTGGAATACGAATGGCTGGACAGCTTCAAATCGGAGATTTCCAACGAAATCGTCGATGCATATTTGCGGTATGCTACTTCGGTTAAAATCACCGATGACCCGGAATTTATGATCAAAGTCGCCAACTACATCTTTTATTTTGACCCGGTTAATGAAGAAGCGATGACCATTAAATGCAAGGCCCTGGCGCTTTTAGGCAAGCATTCCCTGGCAAAAACGACTTTTGAGAATTTCGCCAGGGAATACAGCCGGATCTACGGCGAAGAATTTCAAAAGGACATGCCGGAAGTTTTACATTCCTGACCGACCATTTCGAAGGTTTAGTTCGGTCGTTCAGGTTTTTTGGCGCTGAATCCCGCTTCACCGTGAAACCATTTTGCACCTTGCCCAGTCAGCCATAGATAGTGATCCGTTTTCAGATCGGCCTCTATCCCGACGAATTTTCCGTCTGCGTTTTCCGGCAATTCACCTTCACGTTTGCATTTAAAAATCGCCGTGCCTTCGTCGACCTCATCAAACATGGCTACATACAGAGCTTCTGCCCCAGAAAGCTTGGCGCCAGCAATCTGCTGCCATAAAAAGTCCCCTTTTCCGCGGGGGATCTCATTATAGAGCGATTTGTCATTCTTTAAATTACCCCAGCTGAAACCCGGAAAAACCAACGGCGCGTAATCCACATTGTTGGCCTTGCACCAGGCAATGTCGGCAGGTAAGTTAGGCCCCGCAACGCCCGTATACGTGGACGCATTATAGCGCCCAACCGCCCAGGGCATTACCACGTCGGCACTTTTAACAACCGTATGCAGTAATGTGGAGTTTTCCGTATCCTTCCCCAGACTTCTCCAATAGTAGGGAACGCCCAGCATTATAGAGGCCTTTTTGGTCGGCCCTTTTACTTTTTCAACGAGTTTTTGAATGTCCGATATCGTGTATTTACGCCCATCATTAAATCCCACACCCCAGATCGCCAGCAATGGGCGACCGTTATGGCGCAGATATTGGGGATTTTCTTTGTTATCAAAAAGCTTAAATGTGCTTTGCAGCTCCTCCCAATCTTTGGCAATAAAGTCCATATCTGCTGACGTCGAGCCACTCAGATCGTACATGACGCTAATTGCCCGGCCATATTTTTTAGATGCTTTCAATGCATTGGCCAGCACTTTGTTAAAATGTTTTTTGCCGCTTTCACCTTTCACTTCCGACACGAAGCGCTGCATATAAACGCCGTCAATGCCATGCTCTTTCATCCATTTGAAATGCAGATCGACACTTTCTTCGTCATACGGGCTGTAAATGGGCGCTGCTTCGCCGTTTTTGTATTTAAAAGACGTTTTGTAAGTTTTCGGATAATCGGTTACATCCGGCCAGAAGTCGATGGAAGTGGAACCCGGCTCGAATTTGCCGCCCTTTTGGTAATGATGCCAGCCGCGGCCGGCACCATCCCCTTCGGCAGTAAACCAGCCCTGATAACCGGCCATTACCAGCCCTTTGTAGCTCTTGAAAAGAACACCAGTTTCATCATACTTTACTTCTTCAATTGGTTTAGGATCAACAGGTTGTTTAACATCATCCGAGCCATGACAGCTGAATGAAAGAAAAGGCAAGAGTATTAGGAATGAAAAAAACTTCATGGTTAAAGGTTTAGTTTTAAAAATCTTATCATTTAATGAATTGAAATATCATCGAGTAGATGGATTGAAATCCATCGCAAGAAAATGGTCGAGCCTGATGGCTCTTTTCTGCTCAAAGCAACTTTCTCCCTAAAAGAGCCGTCAGGCTCGAAAGACACCCTAACCCTGGATTTTAATCCAGGGCTTAAAAAAATCACCACTGCATTCGATGGATTGAAATCCATCGCAAGAAAATGGTCGAGCCTGACGGCTCTTTTCTGCTCAATGAAGGTTTCTCCCCAAAAGAGCCATCAGGCTCGAAAGACACCCTAATCCTGGATTTTAATCCAGGGCTTAAAAGATCACCACTGCATTCGATGGATTGAAATCCATCGCAAGAAAATGGTCGAGCCTGACGGCTCTTGTCTGCCCAAGCAGGTTTCTCCCCAAAAGAGCCGTCAGGCTCGAAAGACACCCTAACCCTGGATTTTAACCCAGGGACACCACAGACTCACGGGTCTCTTCTCGCACAGCAGACCCATAGCTATCATCTCACACAGCCCCACAGCTCCCATCTCACACAGCCCCACAGCTCCCATCTCGCACAGCCCCGACATCTCTCATCTCGCACAGCCCGACACCTCTTATCTCTCACGCCCGACTGCTCTCATCTCTCCATCACAAAGCAAGCCGAACGGCTTTTGCATAATTGAACTTGGACTCCGGGGCATCTATGACCGCTCCTACCCGGAAAAAATATTGGTTGCCCGTTTTGAGGTTGTTGCTATTCGATGGAATGTCGATTTCCAGCTGGTAAACCTTATTGGGGTCGGCTGCACCGTTGATCTCCATTTCGGACAAAACTGTCCGCATAGGCTCTCCTACCGAAGGCTCAGGATGCGCATAAAGACCAATTTTCCGCACATTGTTGATCACAGTCTGCTGGATTTTGAACGTCGCGATCACTTTCGATCCTGACTTCTCGATTTTCGCATCTTTCAAACGAATGTAAGGCTGCACCTTAAAATCCAGCTTGGTTTCGCCAGCAACGGTTACCTCCTGCGGCTCCGTAGGGACAAAGTTGCCTCTGACTGGCGTAATGGTGTATTGATTGGCGAAGATCAGGTTATTGCGATATGTTCCGTCATTTTTGACGATCATAACCTGCTTTGTCTGAGATGTATATCCGTGCTCAATGTATTCAATGGTGCTGCCACGGATAATGTCCTGCTCCACCGGCTCGTTGGTTTCTGCGTCCAGGAAGGTTCCATAAAGCTGCGCATCAGGCGCAGGGTAATTGTCTATTTTACAGCCCGCCGCAAAGAGCAGCATTGCCAGCGCGCTGATGTATATCTGTGATTTCACAATTTTTAAAATTATAGTTCAAGATTAATGTTAGAAGCCAGCTTACGAATTGCGGGAATGGCTTAATACTGCGGATTCTGGACGAGTCCATTCGCACCAATGCCCGGGACATAGCGGTAGTAATTCTTGTAATCGAATGTCGCAGGGTTCAGACGTGCAATGTTCTGGCGGATGAAAATGTATTTTGCAGGCGTTACGCGCAGATCCAGCACCGGAATGAGTGCATGGCGCACGCGGTTGTTGAATAGCGTGTGGTATTCACGCCTTCTGATCAGGTCCCAAAAACGTTTGTTTTCAAAAGCCAGCTCAACCCTTCTTTCCCGCACCACGTTGTCAATCGTCAGAGGAATGTCTTTTGTATGGCCCGCGCGGCGGCGAATGTCGTTCAATGCCTGTGCGCCTTTTGCGGCCGTTCCGGTTCCGCTTTCAGCAATTGCTTCGGCATAATTCAGCAGGATCTCGGCATAGCGGAAGTCGGCCCAATCGGAGACGGTCTGGTTCCAGCCCGGCGCAACATTCACGCCTTCGTTCAGAAATTTCTTGAAGCTTACGCCTGTCCGGGTGTTGTTTCCTCCCCAGGTGTCAAAACCGGAATATTGTGTCCTGTCCGCAGCACCGAAAGGATAAATGGTCGCGCTGCCGACCTTGATCGGCTCACCGCCAAATAGTTGCGCATTGCCGTCAGGTTTTACGAAACCGGCCTGAATGATGATCTTCTGACCTTTCCAGGCAGTTCCCGGCAGGATAGCCGTTGCCCATAAACGCGCATCTTTATCCTTATAAATTCCCGCCGGATCATCGTAACGTTTGTAATTTTTGGCAGGGTCAAAACCATTATAGTCGCTTACATCATTGCCCGCAACAGTTGTCGTCACCGGCGCGCTTTGGCCCGGATTTGTATAACTTTCATAAGCGTCGATCAGGTCTAGCGTAGGGTTCATGCGGCCTGGGTGCGGCCATCCGTTTGCAGTCTGGTTGGGCTGGAACCAGATGCCGTAATTATGTCCCGTTCCTGAACCCGGGCGTGCATAACCTTTGATAAAAATAGCTTCCGTAGGCGCAATGTTCGGATCTTCGAAAAGCTTGCGGTAGTTTTCAGCTGCTTCTTCCGGACTAGCAGGTGAAGGTTTATAAAGCGCAAATTTACCCGATGAAATAATGGCCTCAGAAGCTTCAATGGCCGCTTTATAATATTCCGCAGCAGCTGATTTTTCCAGCCCAACCAGTTTTTGATCTACCGCGGTGCCGGAAATAGGAGCCCTTTCTCCATATTTTGCCAATGATGCAGCGTGCAATGCAGCCCTGGATTTGAGTGCATAAGCAACCCATTTGGTCGCCCTTCTTTCACCGCCCGGCCACGAATCAGCCAGGTTTGCGATGGCTGTATCGCACTCTTTTAATACAAAATCCCATGTTTCTTTCTCCGTGCTGCGCGGCACTTTGAGTGCTTCTACATCGCCCTCATATTTCTGAACAGCCGTGATTAAGGGAACGCCACCGTATCTTTTAGCCAATGCAAAATACGCATATGCACGGATGAATGCACTTTCGCCCACAAGCGCTTTGGTTTCATCCTCGCTTACGTCCAGTGTCGGGATAATGTCGATCAGGATGTTTGTGTCGCGGATCAGTTTGTAGCCCTGGTCCCACCATTGAAAATCATCGTTGCCAATAAAATCGCCGAATTCCGTATGCACGGCTTCGTCTGTGATCATGGCCGGAGCAAATCCGCCATTGTTCGGGTCGCCGGTGTTCCAGTTGAAACCCTGTCTGAAAAAGGTAAAATCCTCGACCGGCAGCTGGTAGTACAGGTTTGCCATGTATAATTTCACCCCTTCCGGATTGGAAAAAAGGTTTTCCCCCTGCAACTTATCCAGTGGCTGCTTATCGAGCACATTGTCGCAGCTAATGGCCGTTAGCAGCACAAGGAGCATGAATATATGTTTGGTCAATTTCATTATTTCAGCAATTAGAATGTAACATTAATACCAAAGTTGTAGCTTCTGGTTACCGGATAAGTAAGCCCGGCGCCGAACAATCCTTCAATTTTTTCAGGGTCAAATGGCTTTACAAACGGATCGGCCCAGGTGAAAATATTGTGTGCGTTTCCGTAGATACGGACATCATCGATCCCGATCTTTTTGAGCCAAGCCAAATTGAATGTGTAACCCAGCTGTGCGCTTTTAAACCGCAGATAGGAAGCATCTTTCCGCCATGCCGAACTTTCCGCATACATTGCTCCGACATTATAATTAAAGCGGGAAGCCGGCCATTTTCCAGGAATCCACTCATTATCACCATCCAGGTGCCATCTGTCGTAGAAATACTCGGGTGTGTTACCACGGAAGGCAAACACCTCAGCATATACTTCCCGAAAACGCACGCTGTATTTTCCCGATCCCTGAAACAATGCTGTGAAGTCAAAACCTTTCCAGGACGCATTCAATGTTACACCGTAATACATTTTAGGATCGCCGCCGAAGAATAGTGGCAACGCATCATTACCATCGATCACGCCATTTTCGTCCACATCTTTGTATTTAAAATCACCCGGAAGCTCACGTGTGTTGCCCAGGTCACCGTTCTGAATGGGGGCGTAGATCACCTCGTCCTTATTCTGGAACTGGCCTTCTAACTGATAAGCCCATACGACGTCGTTCCAGCGATTGGTTGTTCCCGTTTTCCATTTATCCATGCTGTTCAGGAAATCGCCCCTTTCCACATAGCGGTTCATGGTGCGGGCAAAGTTGAAGTTTCCTGAAATGCCATATTTGAAATCCCTGATCTGACCATTATAGGCAGCTGAAAACTCAATGCCCTGTACACGGTCGCTGTTCAGGTTTTCGTCCGGCAATGTTCCGCCAAAAGTGTTTGGCAATGATACATTTCGTCTGGCCAGCAAGCCTTTACGGTCGCGTTGATACACATCAAAAGTCAGGTCAATGCGGTTGTCCCAAAGCCCAATGTCAATGCCGACGTCCTTGATTTTTGATTTAAACCAGGTTAGTTGTTCGTTCACAATGGCAGGAGAAGCGGCTCCGGTTGTATAATTACCGTTCGTAAACTCATAACCGCCGCCTCCTGTGAGCGAGAATCCGGGCACATACTGGAATGGTGCGCCTGCATCAGCACCCACAAGGCCGTAAGAACCTCTCAGTTTTAGATTGGAGATCAACGGGATCTGGTCCATGAATTGCTCTTCGGAAACGCGCCAGCCCGCCGAAACCACCGGGAACAAACCCCAGCGACGATCGGGGTGATAGCGGTAAGAGCCATCATAGCGGGCCGCTACTTCAAGCAAATATTTTTCTTTGAAATCATAATTCAGCCTTCCTACAAATGACTGGCTCGCATATTCGCTTTCGGAACCGCTGGTAGTCTGGTTGTTAAGTCCGGCCTGGTCGATCTGGTCATTGGTATAGAAAGCATATTCCCGGCCCAACCCTGCCCAGCGGTTTTTGGATTCCTGCTGCTCGTAAACCAATGTTGCACCCACATTATGATTCTTGGCGATCACCGTGTTGTAAAACAATTGCCCTTGAAACGTGACGCGGTTATTATCCGAAAAGTTATTGCCGATGCGCGAAGGATTGCGCTGCAAATGCGCCGTATATTTATCGGTCGCCGCGTCGTAAGTGTACAGGTTGTAGCTTTTAGAGACAGATTTATTTCGATAATTGTTGCTGTCGTAAGCCACTAAACCCTTCAATCTCAAACCCGGAACAAACGGAACCGAATAGGTTAATGCAAAGGTGGACTGGAAAAATTTGTTCGCTTCCTCATTGTATCCGGTCAGGTCTCCGTTTGCAAGTGCAACAGGATTGTAGCCACCGCTCAGCAGGGAAGGATATTTTGGGTTGTCATTGGCATAAGGCCGCTCTGTTGCCAGTGCGATCCTGGTTCCTTTGTAAATGTTGAAAAAGTTGTCGCCAGGCTGATCTCTTTTGTCAAACAGTCCGGAAAGGATCAGGTCTGCTTTCAGGTTTTGGGTTAAATCAATGCCCACATTCGCCCGGAATGTGTACTTTTTGTAACCCATATCCTTACTTTTTAAAAGACCATTTTCATTTTGAAAACCAAAACTGGTAAAATACGTGACAGCCCCTTCCCCACCCGAAGCGGAGAGAAAATGCTGCTGCTGGGAAGCAGATTTGTTCAAAACCGTTTTATACCAATCCGTCCCCTCATAACCAGGCGCCCCTGATCTGAATTTCTCGATTTCTTCGGCCGTATAAACCGCCGTTTCTCCCAGATTTCTGGCGGCATCATTCCGCATTTCCGCCCATTGCAATGCGGAGGTCATCTTAGGAACGTCTGTTGGACTCTGGCGGCCGTAAACTGCATTATAACTAAACTTCGGTTTTCCCTTGCTTCCCTTTTTGGTCGTAACGATCACTACGCCATTTCCCGCCCGGATCCCGAAAATCGCGGCCGAAGCATCCTTTAACACAGAAATGCTCTCGATATCGTCCGGGTTGATCTTCTGAAACTCATAACCACCGTCACGCGCAACACCATCCACAACGTATAGCGGCTCGCCAAACCCGCGAATGTTAATGCTCGTGCTGAAAGATCCCGGCTCGCCCGAATTCTGGCGGATCTGCACCCCGGCCACCTTTCCCTGCAAGCTCTGCGCCAAACTCGTATGCGTCGTAGTTTTAATGTCTTCGGAAATAATGTTCGAGATCGCGCCGGTGAGCGTTTGTTTCCGCTGCGTTCCGTATCCTACAACCACCACTTCCTGTAAATCGTCGGTGCTTGGTTCCAGTCTGATCTGAAATTCGGTTTGGCTGCCTACCGCAATTTCCTGGCGTTTGTAACCCAAAAAACTCACGATCAGCACGGAACCTGATCTTGGAACACTCAATGAAAACCGTCCGTCCGCATCCGTTGTGGTTCCTTTTGCCGTGCCCTGTAAAACAATGCTCGCGCCGGGGATAGCACTGTTTTTTTCATCCTTAATCTCACCCGAAATGTTGGTCTCCTGCGCCATGGCAACCCGTCCCGTCAGCAACGTGAAGGTCATTGCAAGGCAGAAGTACAAGAGGTATTTTTGGAAGCTTCGTAATACTTCCCGTTTTAATAAAAGTCGATTTTCCATAGAATCATTTAAAGTCGGTGACAGCAATTCAAGTGTAGCAGGTTGGCCAAACCATGGGTCAAAGTAACGGGGGGCTTATTAAGAAAAGATTAATAAAACATTAACCAAACCTTACCTGGCAACTTTTTTATCTAATTATTAAATAAAATAATCCAATAAGGTTAAGCTGAACATTGCGAGAGGGGTTTCTAACTATTTGATATCATAATTAAACATCCATATGATATCAAACTGATCCTGGACTACACCGAAAAGCGTGTTGGCGGATTCAGGATTTAAAGCATAGATGACCTTTCCATCCGCCGCCAGTTTGGAAAAACAGCGTATGATTTCCTGCTGATCGTCGAATAGTAATGCGATAGAAATATCAGTATCCGCAATAAATTCTTGCGCACCCATGAAATCGGTTGCCATGATCGTAAATTCCCTGTTGGTAAGCATGGCATGCATCACCTGATGATGCATATCTTCGGGAAATTCAATGGCGAAAGGGGTGTCGCCAATTGTTTCGAGCGTCAGTTTCCCACCAAAACATTCCTTGTAATAATGCATTGCTTCTTTGCAATTGCCATTGAATGTCAGATAGGGTGAGATACGCGTTGCCATTTTTCAAACCAATCGGTGCTTAAACAAAAATAAGGTTGAGCGGCTGTCTGTAACAGGGATAATACGACAAATCGAGGGGTGCTTTGCGACAATCAGCAAAAGAACTTTGAGTTGAACATTGTAATTGGTTGGCCACCAACGAGACGCTTGGCCCCTTATCGTTAACGTTTCGCCCTTGTTAACGTACGCTTCGACCGGCATACGCTATTTTGGCAATCAAAATCCAGCCAGATTTGTGCATTCAATAAAAATGTTAGCCATGAAAAAATTATTATTATTTTTTATTCTTACTTCCGCGGCGCAGCTCTTCTCCTTGTCGCTCTTTGCGCAGCAGGCCACACAAACGATCAGGGGCGTGATCCGCGACGAAGTCTCACAAACGCCGGTCATTGGTGCCTCGGTGATGCTCATTCAGCCGGAAGGTGCAAACCCGATTGGCGCGATTACGGATGTGAATGGTGCATTTAAAATCACCGGTGTGCCACAGGGAAGGCAGACATTTCGCATTACGTCGGTCGGTTACGAGGAGCAGCGTCTCTCCAATGTCCTGCTGACTTCCGGCAAAGAAGTGGTCGTGAACGTGACGATGACCGAGAATGTGCAGGCGCTGAACGAAGTGGTGGTCACCGCCGACCGGAGCAATGATAAGACGAAGACAAACAACGAGTTATCGCTCGTGAGCGGCCGCTCTTTCAACATTGAAGACACAAAACGTTACGCAGGTTCGCTGGGCGATCCGTCGCGGATGGCGGCGAACTATGCAGGCGTTGTGTCCGGCGATGATTCGCGAAACGACATTGTTGTACGCGGCAATTCGCCCACCGGAATGCTCTGGCAGCTGGAAGGTCTTAACATACCAAACCCAAACCATTTCGGCTCATTATCAGCCACGGGCGGCCCGGTTAGCCTGCTCAATAACAACGTTTTGGCGAAATCAGACTTCATGACCAGTGCCTTCCCAGCGCAGTATGGAAATGCATTATCAGCTGTTTTCGACCTCCGGATGCGGGAAGGTAACAATGAGAAATCGGAGTTTCTCGGCCAGGTTGGATTTAATGGTTTTGAGCTGGGTGCAGAAGCGCCTTTTTCCAAAAAATCGAAAGCATCTTATCTTTTCAATTACCGATATTCGACACTTGGCGTCTTCAAGGCATTAGGCATTAATTTTGGAACTGGTAATGCTGTTCCTGATTATCAGGATCTTAATTTCAAGGTGGCCGTTCCTACCAGTGCGAAAGGCAAGATCACATTGTTCGGAATTATCGGCGCAAGCGATGTGCAGTTCCTTGGTAATGATGTAGATACAACCGTTACAGACCTGTACGGGACTGAAAACAGCAACACCAAAGTTCGATACGCAACGAACATTCTGGGCCTTTCATATGAACACAGTCTTTCGGCCAAAACATTCGCAAAACTGACGCTGGGCATTAGCACGACTGATCAGAATTTCAACGGCGATTCGATCAGCACAGTGACGCGGGAGGCATTTGCCAATTCAGAAGGCCGTTTTAAAACACAGAAATATTCGGCGTCCCTCAATGTCCGTCATAAGATCAATGCTAAAAACAGCCTTTACGGCGGCATAACTACGGATTTACTCAATTTTGACCTATATAACCGGAACATGTATCAGGCTGGAAAATTTGATACGGTGCGGGTGGATGTGAAAGGTGAAAATTCCTTGCTGACACAAGCATACGGACAATGGAAATACAGGATTAACAGGAGCGTACTACTTACCACAGGCGTTCATTTTCAGCATTATAGCTTAAATGATAAAGTTGCTATTGAACCGAGGTTTGGCTTTCAGTATGCATTCAATAATGGTCAGTCGCTCAGCGCCGGTTATGGCATGAATAGTCAGGCGCAGGACATTTACACTTATTTTGTTCAAACAAAAACCCCTTCGGGTGCGGTGTATACCAATAAAGATCTGGGTTTCACAAGAAGTCATCATTTGGTATTAAGCTACGAAAACAGGCTGACGGAGAACTTGTTACTGAAAATTGAACCGTATTTTCAAACGATTAATAATGCGCCTGTCGAAAAAAGGAAGTCGTCATTTTCAGCACTCAATATCGGCAGTTCTTTTGGCCCATCGGATCGCGATAGCCTGGTAAATGAAGGAACCGGAGAGAATGTGGGGATCGAGCTGACATTGGAAAGATATTTCAATAAGGGCTATTATTTTCTGATTACCAGCTCTTTATTTGAATCAAAATATAAAGGAAGTGATAAAATCGAGCGTAATACGGCTTTCAACACCCGATATGTTTTGAATGTGCTCGCCGGCAAGGAAATCAAGATCGGCAGGAACAAAAACAATGTGCTGAGCGCCAGCATCCGGTCGACGCTAGTGGGAGGGAAATACATTTCGCCGCTTAACCTGGAAGCCTCGCGGGTTCGTGGAGACGCAGTTTATGATGAAAGAAAGGCATTTTCGCTTCGGCAGGATCCTTATTTCCGCACGGATCTGCGGTTCTCTTTCAGGAAAGAGTATCGCCGGAGCACCATGGAATTCGCGCTGGATCTGCAAAATGTTACAGCCAATCAGAATGTGTTTCAGCAAACCTACAACCCGCGGACAAACAGCTTGGCGACTCAGTATCAGCAAGGTTTTTTCCCAGTCCCTCTTTTCCGATATACTTTTTAATTGCATTTTGCACTGCTGCCGCGGCTTGAAAGCCGCGGCAGCTCCTTTGCCTCTGATTTTATGAAAGATCTGTATACTTTGAATGATGGTAAGATGCGGCTGGTGGGGATCCCCTTGCTTTCACTGCTGATCCCGGTGGTCATCCATGTAGAGAATTTCATGCAGTTCAATGTAAATTTTCTTTATAATGTGTTGATTTCGGCGGTGATTACCATTGCACTTTGGGAAGGAAACCGCTTTATCATCGTCAAAATGCGCCGGGTTTTCCCTGATTACAGCCAGACCGAAAAACGGCTGCTCTCCGAAGCCCTGCTGGCGCTCATCTACACTTTGGTAGTCACATTGATCCTCGACGAGCTGCTTTGCAAAATATTTTTACAATCAAAAGGGACCATGCTGGGATTCAAGATCAGCATTATCCCTACCCTGCTGGTTTACCTGGTTTACGAGGCGGTTTACTTTTTCGAAGCCTGGAAAGCCAATGTTCGCAAAACCGAATCACTCATGCGCGAAGGCGTTCAATCGCAGCTAGAAGTGCTTAAAAATCAGCTAGATCCTCATTTTCTATTCAACAGTATGAACACGCTGGCCGCACTGATCGACGATGAAAATACGGATGCGCAGGATTATCTTGAAAGGCTGTCCGACGTTTACAGATATGTGTTGGTCAGTCGCAATAAGGATACGGTGCTGGTTGAAGAAGAGCTGGCTTTTGTGGATGCATATGTGTATTTGAATAAGATCCGTTTCCGTGATAATCTGCTGGTAGAAAAGGACTTGTCGAAAGACACTTACCAGCAGCATGTCACCCCGCTGAGCCTGCAAATGCTGATCGAGAACGCTATCAAACACAATGTTGCGTCTAAGGAAAATCCGTTGAAAATTACCGTTCGCGAGGTTGAAAATTACCTGGTTATTTCTAATAATATTCTTGAAAAAACCGTCCTTGAAAAGTCAACACGTGTCGGGCTTCAAAACATCATTAACCGGTACAGCCTGCTGACGGAGCGGCGGGTTGAGATTTCCAGGACTGATAATCAGTTTAGTGTAAAAATCCCTCTTTTGGCTCAGCTGGTTTAGATTTAGCCTCAATATTTATGAAAATTGTCATCATAGAAGACGAATATCCGGCTGCCGAACGACTGGAAAAACTGATCAAAAAGCTTGATCCTAAAATTGAAATCGTTGCGGTTCTGGATAGTGTGGAATCCGCTAAACGCTGGTTTGGAGCCGAGCATCAGGTAGATTTGATTTTATCAGACATTCAACTTTCCGACGGGCTGAGTTTTCAGATTTTCGAAGCATTTCCAGCGCATAGCCCCATTGTTTTTACAACCTCTTATGACGAATATGCGATCAAAGCATTTCGGGTAAAGAGCATTGATTACTTACTCAAACCCATCAAGTTACCGGAATTGGCCGACGCTCTTAAAAAGTTTGATGAATTGAAACAGGACTTTTCGCCAAAAGCTTATGCGCGAAAAGTGGAGTCGCTTCTCGACAGCCTTGAAATGAGCAAAAAAGCGCATAAAACCCGCTTCCTGGTCAAAAATGGCGAACAGCTGATCCCGATTCACCAGGACCAGGTCGCCTATTTTTACACCGCAAATGAACTCGCCTGCCTCGTCGGAACGGACGGACGGCAGTATTTGGTAGATTACAAATTAGAGGAATTGGAAACACTGGTAGATCCCGCAAGCTTTTTCCGCCTCAACCGGCAATTCATCGCCCGCATCACCGCCATCCAAAAAATCCACACGTACTTCAACGGCAAACTAAAAATCCAACTCCACCCCGAAACCGCCCAGGAAGTAATAGTAAGCCGCGAAAAAGCACCTGCATTTAAATCCTGGCTGGAAAGTTGATAGTTGAGACTTTGACTTTTACGATTGGCTACCCAATGTTGTTGTTAGGATATGATGAGTCAAACAAAGGAAAGCCGTTTGCGTTGGACGTATCAGCCTATATTCAGCAACTCATAAAGATCATTCGTGTTGATCACGCGATCGAATCCGAGGCTTTTTAGGTGGGTAGATAACTTTTTATCGCCCGTCCAGAGCATCGCGTTTTTCTGCAAACTGAGTGCAACAAAAGCAAGGTCATTTGAGTCAACGCCAGCGGTCAATCGATCCGCTTCCATAAAGTGTTCCGTTGCTATCATCTTCTCATTCAGAAAATCCACTTGCTTCATTATTGTATAAAGCAAAGTGCTTACTGCTTCAACCGGCTGCCTGGAAAGTTGAACGATTTTTGCCTGATGTTTAAACAACTCTGCCATGGCGTAGTAACAACTGATGCGTTCTATGTTTGGCAGCGGACTAAATAGAATTTCAGAAATTCGATTGTTTGGAGAAATGCAAGCGCTAAATAATATGTTGGTATCGATGACAACAATCATGGAAGAAGACGTGATTTGTTTTCAGCCCACCAATTTTTGTTAACCGATTCTGCCAACTCAGAAGCCTGCTCCTCAGTTCCCTGATTTTTGGCAACTATTTCAAGGATATTAATATAATCAATAACCTTCTGAACCGCGCCCATATTAATGGAATCGCTAGCTTCAATAATTATATTCCGATCCTGACGTGTAATGACCATAGCTGTGCTTTTTTCAAATATAACACAGTTATGGTCAAGAGTCAATGCAATATGATCGCCTTACTTAATCGAATACCAATCCCTCAGCCTCACCTCAATCTTCTTATCACCTGCGTTTACGAGCTTTTTGAATGCTTCGGTGTCGCTTAGGCCGTTTTGGCCGCGGTAGTGGTATGGATAAACGATTTTTGGTTTGAAGTCCAGGACTGCGGAAGCGGCTTCGGGCACGTCCATGGTGTATGGGAGGTTCATGCAAACGAATGCTGCGTCGATGTTTTTCAATGCGCGCATTTCAGGGATTCCGGCTGTGTCGCCACTGATGTAAATCGTTTTATCACTAAATTTCAGCACGTAACCATTGCCACGGCCTTTGGTATGCTTTGCATCCGCAGCTTCCGGCAAGTTATACATCGGAATGGCCATGATGGAAATGTCCAGTTTGCTGATAGTCTGACCATTGTTCACTTCAACAGCTTTCGCTTTAAGCTTTTCCGACATCATATCAATGACAGCTTTTGGCGCCACAATGATGGCTTTGCTCAAATCCAGAGAATCCAGGGTTTTAGGATCAAAATGGTCACCGTGGATGTCTGAAATAAGGATGAGGTCCGGGGCAGCGATTCCTTTGAATGTTTTCGCGCCGCCATATGGATCGACGTAGATGGTTTTTCCGGCCCAGGTCAAGGCCATGGTGGCGTGGTTGAGCGGCTGTATTTTCAGCGGCCCTTTCGACGTTGCGAGGTCATCGGCAGCAGGAAGTTGTGCCCATAAAGGAGCCGAAATCAGTAAAAATAAGAGTGCAAATGTTGCTTTCATTTCATATTGGTTTGTTTGTTCAAAGTTAACTTTTTGTAATTACTTCAAGACCATTTAAATTGTTCACATTATACCTAAAAATTTTGTTAAGACTAAAATGAAAACACATACAACCAATTACTTCGATGCATTTATTCAGGTTGCCGAAGACAGCCCGGCCAAAACTGGTGAAGTTCCGCCAGTAAAGGGATGGGAAAAATCTGTTGCAAACATTCAGTTCGAAATCATCAGCGACCATCCTTATCAATACACATCCGACGACGTCCTGTTCCAGACCTACGCCATCCGCCAAGGTTTCGACCAAAGTGAGCTCGACGAAGAAAGAGAGAAATTCTTCTCCAAAGGCCAACCCTGCCTCCGCGCTTCACCGCTCACCAAAAGATACGGCTGGGGCATCCACAGCAACTCCGAAGGAAAAGTAGCCCTATACGGCCTGGATTCCGAAGAATACCAAAAATTCACCTCCGACGAAAAGCTAGAAACCGTAAAAGCAATGCGATCCAAACGGGCATAGGGATTTAAAAATCTGTACTTTTTGATTTCCTGTGACCAGTGCGCAGATGTTACGTCTAATGATTTGTAAAACAAAAATTAAGATGTAAATTTGTTCACTATTAGTAAACTTTGCCATGTTTAACATTATCGCACGCAAAACACTTTTAGCATATTGTGCCATGTATCCGCAGGCTTCCAATGCATTAAGAGAATGGTATGAAGAAATGGTTAATGCGGAATTTAGCAGTTTTCAGGAATTGAAAGCGGTGTTTGCAAAAGCGAGTTTGGTCGGAGACGACCGGGTGGTCTTTAATATTATGGGCAACCATTACCGGCTGGTGATAAGAATTGTATTTGAATATAAAACGATCCAGATCAAATGGTTCGGAAACCATTCGGAGTATGATAAAGTAGATGTGAAATCAATAAAATATAAACCTTGACAAATGGAATTAAAACTAATAAAAAACGATGCGGAATACGAGCTGATGCTTGAATGGATCGATGAGCAGTTTGATAAAAAGCCGCATCCCGACAGCAGGGAAGGGAATGACCTTCAAATTGCTTTGCTATTGATCAAAGCTTATGAGGACGAACATTATAAAATCCCTTCTCCTGATCCAATCGAAGCTATTAAGCTCAAAATGGATGAAAAAGGGCTGAAAAGCAAAGATCTGGTTGATTGGGTTGGCAGCAAAAGTTATGTATCTGCAATATTGAACCGGAAGAAACCTTTGACCTTGAAACTGGCAAAGTTATTTCACGAAAAGCTCGGAATTCCGGCACAAGTGCTTCTTGGATAGTCTATTCACGCTAACCTGTGCGAAGTTTTCTAATTGCCTCCCCTACCTTATCTCAGCCGAAATCACCTTGTTTTCCGCGCGGTTGATGCCGTAAATGACCTGCTTACCTTTTGCCCAATGATCCATGGCAATGCCCTGACCGTGCACTGGCGCGTGCAGCGTTTTGACGTGTTCGAGTGTGAATCCTGATTTTGGTAAACGCATGACGTAAAGTTCCGGCTCGTCGTGACCGGTGCAATACAATAGCTCGTCGTTGCCCCAGGCGCCGCCTGAGTTGCTTTTGGGTGTGAAAAGATCTACGATTTGCTTGGGGAAAATCCATGATTCCAGCTGGCGCCATTCGGGATCGTATTTTACAACGGACGTCCAGCGCGTGTCCCTGCCTTCGCTGGCCTCTTTGCCGGCATAATGTGCAAACCCGCACCACCAAAATCCGCCTTTCTGGTCGATCCAGGTCAATGAGCCATGCTCGGCGATACCAAAACTATGGTTGCCAATGTGTTGCATTGTACTCACATCAAAAATTTCAATGGAGCTGGCCATCGGGATTTCGGGATAATTTGTATTGGCGCAATACATTTTCCCTTTAATCACCACCCCGCTGTTCAAATGCTTAATGCCCTCCTTTGAGCCATCCCAAACCGCAATTTGCTTGCCATCCGATTTGGTGTGCTTGGTAATTGTGCTGTTATTAATTACATAAAAATGGTTTTCATCAACCGCAACGGCCTGCTTTGCCTCCTGCACCTGGAACGACCGGACTTCATGTATAGTTTGTGAAAAACAAAATGAAGAAAAAAGAATGCTGGATGCAAACCAAAGCCAGAAAGGCGCACTGCGTATGATCATGAGGTTTAGAGCTATTTGACGAATAAAATTAGTCAAATATAATTCCGGACAAATTACCTTTCTATGATATCCTTCGGAAGATCATTGCTGGTGTGCATTCGCCAAAGCGGGCGCCTTGTAAGTGTACACGGTGTAGCCATGCCAATGATAGCCTCGCCTATTTGCCCTTATGCGGCATAGTCCACTATCAGCCGGGAAATAAATGGCAGCACCCGAACAATCACTGCGTTTTGTTAGGTAATCTAACAAATGTTATATTTGATTGTTGACACACTATTATAAAATGAATGTTTTTCATCTGAGAATGTTCCTTGCTGCCAGGAGACAACTGTTGCGGGATATGTCTAAGGAAATGTCCCAGGATCATATTGACCGTTTGCTGGATCAGATTGCCGTGTTGGTCAAACTTATTGAGCAGTTGGAGAAGAAATGAAGTTGAATTTTTACTAAATAATGTGGTATGGAAATCGACGAAAAGTATGATTTGAGCCAGAAAATTGAGGCGTTACTGGCTGAGGGCGACGCGGCGATTAAGGATGCCCGTTCCTATTTGATAAGTCAGGGAGAACTGGTGGACCTGTCTGAGTGGGTTACCATAAAGGAATATTGCCATCGGTTTGGGATCAAGAATGTAGAAACTGTCTTAAACTGGATCAGCAGGGGCATTGTTCCCAAAGAAAATGTAATGATCGTTGACGAATTCAACCACACAAAATTGATCAAAGCGATGCCCTATGCGGTCCGTGGCGCGAAGGTTTTGTAAATCTGCCACATACTGAATACTTACAACATTCCTATGATCAGTCAGAATCACTATTTGCCCTCGTACCTGGCTTTCAACAAATTCATCATGTGCACGTTAATGTCCCATTGATTGGCGACGGGAATTTGCGAGTAAGGTAACAGGGGCATGTAGGTTGCTGGGCCGAACTCGGTTGTGATGGTTAGGGACGTTTGTTTTGCTGAATGTGCTGCAACAATCTGGTCCCACCATTCTAAATGTTTTTGCAATGTTTCTTCCCATTCGGGCGCTCGCGGATCGTTTACCTGGGGCCCTTCGGGATGGCCTACCCTGCTGTGAATGTGATCTGTATGTGCTATGGCCAGTGCAATTTCTTCCGTCTGATCTTCCAGCAAGGATTCATGTACATTGCACCAATGTGAAATATCCAGTGTGATGCGCAAATTCGGAATTTGTGATAGATATTGGTGCGTGACATGCGCGGCGTAAAGACTTTTGCCACGATGGGTTTCATGAATAATGCGGATGCCGGATTCCGCCGCAAGCCAAGCAGCAAGGTCAAACAGCCGCTTATTTTGCTCAAAAGAAAAATAATCCTTTCCTGTCTGACAATTGATAAATACCGGCTTGGCTGCGATCAGATTTCTGAGATATTTTTCATAATTGGCCGCATGCACGTCAATATCCCGCTCAAACGACTGCCAATACTGACCGATCAGTTCCAGGCCATGCTTTGCCAATGCTTCCAGAATTTCATCTGTTTCCTTCTTCTCGAAAGGCAGCGCCATCTCCACGCCATCATAACCGGCTGATTTTACATTACTGCAAAAAGTATCAAAAGGAAGTGTGTTGCCCCATTGTGGCGCATAGAACTTGATTTTCATGGCTTGATCGGGTGGAATTTATTGGAAAAAGACCTGGCCCGGCGCTAATCTACCGGCTTAGTCCGTAGGCCAATTGATAAGGATTTCGAAAACGCTTTTTTACTTTTATTATAACACCTTTACCAGGACTGATTTTTATATTCATATTTACCCAAAAACCTGATAACCTGATATGAGAATCGCCACCTATAATGTCAATGGAGTCAATGGCCGTCTGCCAGTGCTTTTGCGCTGGCTGAAAATGACTAAACCCGATGTCGTTTGTTTGCAGGAACTGAAAGCGCCGCAGGAGAAATTTCCTGAAAAAGCCATTGCAGACGCGGGCTACAATGCGATCTGGCATGGACAAAAAAGTTGGAATGGCGTAGCAATCCTGGCACGCGGGATGGAGCTGAAAGAAGTGCGCAGGTCGCTTCCGGGCGACGAGGATGACCTTCATAGCCGCTATATTGAGGCCATTGTGAATGGGATGCTCGTGGGCTGTCTTTACCTTCCCAATGGCAATCCGGCACCTGGACCGAAACTTGAATACAAGCTGCGCTGGTTTGAGCGGTTCGCTGCACATGCGGCCGAATTGCTGGCTTTCGATGTGCCTGTTGTGCTAGCCGGGGATTATAATGTAATGCCCACTGAATTGGATGTTTACAAGCCCGAACGATGGGTGGACGATGCGCTTTTCCGCCCCGAAGTGCGCGAAGCTTTCAAGAAAGTTGTTGACCAGGGATGGACGGATGCCATCAGAAAACTCCATCCTGACGAAGTGATTTATACGTTTTGGGACTATTTCAGGAATGCTTACGGCCGCAATGCAGGCCTTCGTATTGACCACTTTTTACTGAGTCCGCACGTGGATGCGCGCTTGCTGGCGGCAGGTGTAGACAAGGAAGTGCGCGGCTGGGAAAAATCAAGTGACCATGCGCCTACCTGGATCGAAATTGCAGATCCGGAAGAATGATAATTTAACCGCTTACTCATCCTGTCCTGCCTGTAAATAAGTACACATTTCGCCGCGCACGAGATTGCTTATTTTGCCCGCATGAAAACAATAACACTATTCAACTGGGTGGCTGTGGGTGTGTATGCGCTTGGGATCTTATGGACGCTGCTCGTTGTAAAAACGCAAACGGACCAGATGATGGCGAGAGGCATGCTGATGATGATCTACATACCGCTTGCCATTCTTGCACTGCTGAATTACCTGCCTTACAAAACGACCAAAATCATTGCCCTGGTGATCAATATTTATCCGTTGGTTATGGGATTTTTTTATCTGGGCCTGAGCCAGGTGATCACACATTATCAATCCAAAAGCTATGATCTTGAATTAAGCGAAAAAGCGAACGGCACATACTATTTCCCGGATCCGGTCAGGCGCAATCTGGCCGAAGCGCTTGCAGATGCGGACATTGAACAACTGAAAGCCGCACTCAGGCAGCCGATCCCGAACATGAATGCCAGCGGAGAAGAACATGTAACACTGCTCGATTTTGCCGCTATGCAGGCCAAGAAAAATCCGAAGGAGAAGGTGCTCGAATCGCTGAAACTATTATTGGATCACGGGGCCGCTATTCAAACTTCGGACTCCATGCGCTCACCAACGCATTTTTTGGTTCTCGAAGATGATCCGGCATTTCTGGAATTTTTCTTAGAAAACGGAGCCGATCCCAATGCAATTGAAACAGAACGCCAATATCCGATTCTTTTCACGGCGATATATCTGGATGTTAAAGATCCGTTCAAGGTGAAAAAAGTGCGCTTACTGCTGGAACACGGCGCCAATCCGAATGCTTTTTCGCCCAAATATGATGAGAATGTGATCGCTTCATCCGTCCTGTGCGCGGCGGCTGGTTCGGAACTTTGGGAAATTTGCAATGCATTGCTCAACCACGGCGCGAAACCAACTTACCAGACCAATGGCGGCTGGGACATTCGCAAGGCAGTGGCCTATCAGGACAAGCAGTTCAATAGCTGGGGGAAAGTGCCGCCATCGGAATTCACATTGCTTAAAGAAAGGCTGAGCTCATTACCATAAGCATTACAAAACGAAACCGGGCCGCAAGCGGCCCGGTTTCGTTTTGTCCTAGTAAGTAAGACTTTTCAGGTAAGCAATGGTTTGCGGCACCTGGGTTGCGTAGCTGGGACTTTCATCTTCAATGTAGTAATGCTCAATGGACGATTTTTTTGCGGATTTCAAAATGCCCGGAATGTCGAGTTGACCGGTTCCTAATGCCACATCATTCTCCACTGGCGTTCCGCCGGACATATTGCCGGCGACGCCTTTTTTCAAATCTTTCATGTGCATCAATTTGAAGCGTTTAGGATATTTCGCAATCAATGCAGCCGGATCTGCGCCTGGGAAAAAGGTCCATAGTAAATCAATTTCGAAGCTGACGTATTTTGGGTCTGTTTTCTGGATCAGGTAATCCATCAGCGTGCCGTCTTCATGTTTTTCAAACTCATAACCGTGGTTGTGGTAGCAGAATGTGAGGCCAAACTCCTCTTTCAGTTGCTTTCCGATCTTGTTAAAGTCGGCAACCGTCTGCTGGGCCATTTCCAATGTAAAAGGTCCTTTATGCGGAATCCAGGCAACGCGGACAAACTTGGCCCCCAACGCCTTAGCATTCTCTCCCACCTCTTTTGTCTTATTGAGTGCATCTGGATATTGCACGCCAAACGACGAGCATTTTATCCCGCGCTCATCCAGCAACTTGCGCAGCTCGGCGGCCGTTTTACCAAATAAGCTCGAAAATTCCATGTCCTTGATCCCCAGCTTCTGCAAGGTGTCAAGGGTAGCCGCCGGATCTTTGGCCAGACTCTTGCGGAAGGTGTAAGAAACCATCCCGGGCATGTCCGGAAAGAGCGGTTTTGTTTTTTGGGCAAACAGCGTATTAACACCCAACGCCAGGGCAAAGGTCGCGACCAGGATTCTTTTGATTTTCATTTTTTCGGATAAGAAGTTTCAATACTGAAGACGAATCATCGCTGTTCATACCCTGCAAACAGGCAAGTTATCCGGCTGAACATGATGGCGGAAATACCATTCAATAAGTAGTCAATGTGGGAATAGTCCGTATGCAGCCCGTTTTAGTAATATTGCAGCTTCTAATTTTACTCACAATTCTATAAACATTTTCTTATGAAGACCGTTCGTTTACTTGGCCTCAGCTTTTTCCTTTTTGCTTCCGCACTCAGTTGCACTGACCACGCGCCGGATCCTACTGAATTCAGTTCCGTTGAGTTTTCAAAAGGTGCTCTGCGAGCCCCAATTGCCATTACTAAAGGCGACAATAACAGGCTTTGGGTGACCGAACAAGGCAGTGCAACCGAAAACAATGACACATACGACGGCCAGGTATCCCTGATAGGACCTGATGGTACGGTTTACCCCGCTATTACCGGTTTTTTGTCAACAAGCAGCGAAGAAAAAATGCCCAGTGGCCTCACGCACCTCTTATATAAAGATGGTATGCTTTACATTCTTCACGGTGTTGAAGGCAGACTTTACAAAGCCAATGTTTCATCCTGGAACCCTGGCGACACTCCTCTAAAAGCAACTGACCTTGCCTTTGAAGAGCTTGGCAGCTTTTCAATAGCACAGCTCAAAGACACGACGGATGCGCATTCTAACTTGTATAATTTAGCTTGGGGACCTGAGGGTGACCTGTTTATTACAGATGCTGCGACAAATTTGATCATTCGCAGAAAAAGCGACGGTTCCAAAAGCTTATTTACCACTTTTGAAGATTTTGACAATCCTAAAAAGCCTATGGGTGGCATGACGGTTGATTTCGTTCCTACCGGAATTGCATGGGACGGCAGCAAGTTCTATGTAACGTCTTTAACTGGCTTTCCTTTCAATGAGGGGCTGGCTGAAATTAAGATAGTTGATCATATGGGAAATGTCTCCGAACATAAGAAGGGATTTACTACATTGGTGGATGTTGAGCTTACGGACAGCAATAAGCCATTGGCTGTACATTTCGCCCCTTTTTCCTCATCTTTCATGTTTGAGCCTAATAAAGGAAAGATTAGCAGTGAGGACGGCACCGTTGTTTTAGGCGGAATAAATATGCCTACGGACATTGTAAAGGTTTATACCAATACTTACTATGTTGTTTCGCTTGGAAACAGTAAAGTCTATAAGCTTACATACTAATCAGAATTGACAGATCATAAAAAATCGCCTTCCTAAATGGGGAGGCGATTTTTTTGTTTTACTCAAATAAAATAAATGCTACACTGGAAGCCATATGTTGAACACCGCTCCATTTCCCGGGCTCGATTCCGCGGCAATGTAGCCGCTATGCTGCTCCACGATTTTTTTCACAATGGTAAGCCCTATCCCGGTTCCGGAATATTCGTGCTTGCCATGAAGCCTTTGGAACAGACTGAAAATCTTCTCGCTAAACTCCTGCTCAAACCCAATGCCGTTATCCGAGAATGTAATGTGATGATACTGCTGATCCAAATGAACACCGGCAGGAGCAGCAACATTGGCTCCGTCAACAATTTCGGCTGTAATCGTTATGACCGGATTCTCGGTTGAAAATTTGATTGAGTTGCTGATCAGGTTTGAGAACAATTGGTTAATCTGAAAACCATTTGCCCTGATGACCAGAAGGTCTTCATAATATATAACGGCATGTTTTTCCGCGATCAGTAATTCGAAATCTACCTCAATGTTCTGGACGATTTTGTTAAGGTCCACAGCCGAATAGTCATCGCCCGTCTTGGCCAGGCGGCTGTATGTCAGCACAGACTGTATCAGTTCGCTCATGCGCTGGGCCGACGATGAGATCTTTTGGTAATACACATCTACGGCATCGGTATCCGCCTTATTTTTCTGAATTAAATGAATGAATGTCTGGATTTTACGCAACGGTTCCTGCAAATCGTGGCTCGCGATGTAGTTAAATGATTCGAGCTCCTTATTGGCCAGCAAAAGATCCTTCGTGCGTTGCTGCACCTGCTGCTCCAACTCCTCCGTAAACAACTTCTGGCTTTCCTCGATCCGCTTCCTAGCCCTGTGCATCTTGATCTGCGACTTGATCCTGGCCAGCATTTCATTGGAAGAAAATGGTTTAACCAAATAATCATCCGCGCCGATCTCATAACCTTCGATTTTTGATTCTTCGCCAGCCCGTGCCGTGATCAGGATTACCGGCAGCTGACTAGTTTCCGGATTGGCTTTCACCCGCCTGAGCAATTCAATACCATCGATTTCCGGCATCATAATGTCGCTTAAAATCAATGTAGGCTTATATTTTTTGATTTTATCAAGCGCATCCTGACCATTTGTTGCCGTGATCGTATCGTACTTTGTCGAAACGAGGGATTCGATGTGCTGACGCATATCCGGATTGTCATCGACGATCAGGACGAGCTCACTGGCTTCTCCGGATTCTGACTCAATATCATCACTGTTAACAGCTGCCAACACTTCCTGCTTTTCCACAAGTGCCGCCGCTTCATGCAAATAGGCATTTGAGTTCGTTATTTCCAGGCTATCACTGTCTTCCAAAATGTGTGTTTGGGATAAATGCGCTGTGCTGAATGGAATAGAAACAGTAAAGCAACTTCCCTGACCCTCAACACTTTCGACACTAACACTTCCGTTATGCAACAAAATCAGTTCTTTGATCAAGGAAAGCCCGATGCCTGTTCCTTCATACGTTCGTCCTGCCGCATTTTGGACCCTGTGAAAACGCTCAAACATATGCGGCAATTCAGGCTCGGGAATACCAACCCCGGTGTCGGTTACTGTCAGCACGGCATTTTCACCATCAGCGAAAAGCTTGACAGTAATGGCGCCTTCCAGTGTAAATTTGAATGCATTCGATAACAAATTGAAGACGATTTTTTCCCACATCTGGCGGTCCAGATAAACGGGTGGCATATGATCATCCGTAATGACATTCAATTGAAGACCAGCACTTTCAATCACAGACCGGAAATTCGCCGAGAGGTTTCGGGTATAAGTCGCTAAATCTGTCGATACGAAACGCGCCTGATGGCGGCCACTTTCAATGCGACTGAAATCCAGCAATGCGTTGACCAGCTTCA
The DNA here is from genome assembly GCF_021502655.1 of Dyadobacter sp. CY347. Classification (GTDB taxonomy): domain Bacteria; phylum Bacteroidota; class Bacteroidia; order Cytophagales; family Spirosomataceae; genus Dyadobacter. Next base: position 102,862 of record NZ_JAKFFT010000005.1, on the reverse strand, counting down.
ATAGCCGCAACGCATTCCGGTGCGTCACTTCAACACTCTGCCTCTCAGCATTTGTCAGATTACTAACTGGTTTATTCAAAAGTTCTTCCAACGGCCCTAGGATCAACATCAATGGCGTTCGGAACTCGTGGCTTATATTGGTAAAAAAAAGCGTTTTCGCCTTATCCAGTGCTTCGAGCGCCTCAGCGCGCTTCCGCTCTTCCTCGTATGCGAGCGTATTGTTCACGCCCAGCGAGATCTGATCTGCAATCAATTGGATAAAATTCCGATAAGCATCATCGAATTTACGGTATGGATTCAGTCCTACTGTAAGCACTGCCAGGGGAAACTGTCGGTTGGCAGACCTGATCGGAATATCCACAAAAACGCGTGGGGAGATATCCCATGCCCCTTTTGGAACCTCGTTAAATTGCCCGTCCACGTCCGACTCCACAATATAGTTTTCGTGAATGGCCTTCAAGATGCCGGGAGTGGTGATTTCAGGATTGGTTAAGTCGATGATACCATGCTCCGGTTTTTCCGCAAAGCCGGAGTAAGCAACGATTTCGGCACTGTTGCCATCCATTTTCACTTTATAAACCATTGAAAACGGAAAATCCTGCGGGTTGCCGGCCAGTGCTTTTGTTGCCTGAGCATACACTTCCTGCTCGTTTTTCTTCTGAGCAACCGTATCGAGCAGCTGCATTGTTTTCAGTGCCCTTTCATTAATGATCCGGTCTGTATCCGCTGTGTTATAGCAAATTATGCCGGAAGGAAGCCCGTCCGCGCCCAAGACAGGCGTGTAGGAAAAAGTGTAATAAGTTTCTTCGGGAAAGCCGCTGCGCTCCATGATCAGCAGCTGCGACTCCACATATGTGCCCTCGTCTTTTTTCATTGCCCGGGAAAGCAACGGTTCAATATCCTTCCAGATATCCTTCCAAACTACCGACGCCGGCTGCCCTAATGCAACCGGATGTTTTCCGCGAACGATATCGATATATGCATCATTGTAGAATTTGACCAGATCATCGCCCCAGCCGATCCAAATCGGTTGTTTGGAACTGAGCATGATCCTTACGCACGTTTTAAGGCTTTGCGGCCACTGTTCGGGGTTACCAAGATTTGTTTTTTCCCATTCAAATTGCCGGATGCGTTCGCCCATTTCGCCTCCTCCTGCGAGGAATTCCAGCTTTTTTAACTCATTGTCTACCATGAAAATGACTAGATAAGGGTCGTTACAATTCTTTTAATTTCTTCCTTTACCTCATCCGTGTTGGCGTGTTTCTTTATAAGCCCTGATGCTCCGAGCGCCTTGCATTGCTGCACAATAGCCTTTTCATCGGAGGTCGAATACATAAAAGCAGGGATATGAATGAGCGACGGCCTTTTTTTCATCTCTGCTAAAAATTCCATACCATTCATTTTGGGCATATTGATGTCTATGAAGATGACATCGGGGGAGAATGCGGGTTGTTCCAGTTTTTCGAGCGCCTGAATACCATCTTTGGCAAAAACACATTTTGCATCGGGAAGAGCATCTTCCAGCATGATGGAAAAAATTTCCTGATCGTCGATATCATCGTCAATCAGAAACACGGTCACGTTTTCAGACATTTTCGAAAGTTTCAGGAGAGCGCAAATCGCGCGACGCAAGATAATAAAATTCCTGTAAGCTCCTCCGCCCTACTCAGCCGAAATGCAGGCCAGGTAGGCCCTTTTCAAGGATGAGGTAATGTCGTCGTAGCGGAGGGGTTTGGAAATGTAGTCGTCCATGCCGGCGGCGAGGCATTCTTCCCGGTCTTCTTTCATGGCATTGGCGGTCATGGCGATGATGTAGGGTTGGTCGATCTGCTGTTTGCGGATGAGGCGTGTGGCTTCCAGGCCGTCAATTTCGGGCATTTGGACGTCCATGAAAACGACATCGAACCTTTCCGAAAATGTTCTGGCAACGACCTCCACCCCATCGCGGGTAACGATCGGGCTGTAACCCAGTTTACTGAGGATTTTGACAAAAAGCTTTTCATTGATCTGATTATCCTCCGCAATCAGGATCTGCAAGGGATATTGGATGGCAAATTCCTCAGAAAGCGGAGATTGCACCGCTGGCAGGACTTGCTTGCCCGAATCACCCTGATTTTTGAGTTCCATCTGGATCAGCTGTCCAAGTTGCTGATGCTTGACTGGCTTGGTCAGAATAGCAGCGAATAGGTCTTTGAATGTATGCCGCTTGTCGTCGCCTACCGAGCTCAACAGGAAGATCGGCAATGTTGGAAACCGCTTTTTGATGATCCCAGCCAGTGTCACGCCATCCATTTCCGGCATTTGCTGGTCTGTAATGATGAGGTCGAACTTCATACCGCTGTCCAGGATTTCGAGGGCGTGCTTTCCAGATGATGCAAGCGTAGGCACCAGCTTCCATTGTTCCATCTGCGCATGAAAAATCCGCAGATTCGTTTCATTATCATCCACGACCAAAACTGCCTTTCCATCATTTTCGGAAGTGTTGAAATGCACATATTGCCTCTGCGATTCATGGCTGACCTTTGCCTGGATAGAAAAATGAAAGCTCGTGCCCTTATCCGGTTCGCTATCGACACCGATTGTCCCGCCCATCAGCTCTACAAGTCGCTGGCTGATTACCAGCCCGAGTCCCGTGCCTCCATATTTGCGCGTATGAGAAGAATCAACTTGCGAAAACGCTACAAACAGGCGGTCGAGCTTATCCGCAGGAATGCCGATGCCCGTGTCTTTGATCTGAAAGCTGATTTCCAGTTCGTCTTCACTCATGTATTTGACCAGTTTTACAATCACCAGAATTTCACCCTGATGCGTAAACTTAATGGCATTCCCGACGAGATTGATCAGGATCTGGCGCAACCGCTGGCTGTCGCCAATAATCTGGTTAGGGACTTGCGGACCGATCTGGTAAACCAAATCCAGGCCTATGACGGCAGCTTTGGAAGAAAATATATCCAAAACCGCCTCAATGCAGTCGCGAAGATTGAAACTGATGTTTTCCAGCTCCATATTGCCCGACTCGATCTTCGAGAAGTCCAGAATATCATTAATTACGGTAAGCAAACTGTCGCCACATTTGATTATGGTGTCTGTATATTCCGTTTGTTCCTCATTCATAGGCGTTTGCGCGAGGAGCAGCGCCATTCCGATCACCCCATTCATCGGCGTACGGATCTCATGGCTCATTATGGCCAGGAAAACGCTTTTTGCCATATTGGCCTTCTCCGCTTCCTGCCTCGCTACCAGTTCCCTCTCGTGCTGGTTTTGCAAACGGGAATTCATGGTTTGTAAATCAGCGGATTGCAGTTCAAGTTCGTGTTTCTGGCGTATCACCTCAACGGTCCGTTCTTCAACCTGTTTTTGTAGCAGATCTTTTTGCTCTTTGATCCTTCCGATGCGCCAGCGGTAGATCCAGTATATGAGCCCTCCTATCAACAAAACCGCTAGTGTCCTGAACCAAAGCGTCTTCCAGAACGGCGGTGTCACGCGCAGGACAATGCTCGTCCCCTGCTCATTCCAGACGCCATCATTGTTGGAGGCCTTTACTTTGAAGACATATTTTCCCGGATCAAGGTTGGTGTAAGTTGCCTTTCTGTTGGTCCCGCTGTAAATCCAGTCTTTATCAAATCCTACGAGTTGGTACGCATACTGGTTCTTTTCAGCCAGCGTATAATTCAGCGCAGTGAACTCAAAGGAGAGCATTGACTGGGCATAGGAAACAACGATTTCCCTGGCTGCACTAATGTGACTTTTTATAGGTGATCCTTCTTCCTGATTTTTAACCGGTTGATTGAAAATCTGAAAATCGGTTATAAAAACGGGTGGGATAAATGCATTGTACTTAATACTGTCCGGGTGAAAAAAATTAAGTCCATACTGCCCTCCGATGTATATTAGTCCTGCCTTGTTTTTAAAAACCGAGAGACGGTTGAAAGAACCCTGCTGTAAGCCGTCGCTGAAATCGAAGTTGCGAAACTCCTCGGTTTTTGGATTAAACCTCGAAAGGCCTTTATTAGAACTTACCCAAAGTAATCCCCGGCCGTCCTCTGTAATTCCTTGAACCACATTATTCGGCAGCCCGTCCGATTGCTGGTAATGCTTGAAAGTATTAGCCTTTTTATCAAACAAATTTAGTCCGCTACTCGTGGCGAGCCAGATACGCCCGTTTTTATCTTCATAGATCGCATTGACATGGTTATTAGACAAGCTCTTAGCCTTTGTCGGATCCGAATGGAATGCTGTAAACCGGTTCGTTTTCTCGTCATAAAGGTTCACTCCGCTTCCCTCGGTTCCTACCCAGAGATTTTTATGTGAATCCACCAGCAGCGAAAGAATCATGTCGCTGCTGATGGAGCCACTGACATTCGCATTGGCCCTGAATTCAACTATATTACCCGAAGCCTTATCATATTTCATCAACCCTCTCGAAGTCCCGATCCACAGGCAGCGCCTGCTTTCATCATTGATCATGACGTGAATGTTGGCATAAATAGAGGATGCAGGGTTTTCGCTTTGATTCAAATTCCTGAATGCGTTTATTTTTTTGTCATACAAGCTCAAACCACCCTTATAATTTCCTATCCAAATATTCCGTGCCTCGTCTTCACAAATTGAGATAACATAGTTGCTGGCAATGCTGTTTTCGTTTTTGGGATTGTGTGTAAAATAAATCGTCTGATTGGTTTTAGGATCGATCACATTCACACCGCCCCCATCTGTACCGGCCCATATTTTTCCGTCAAAGTCCTCTATAACAGTAAGTACATTGTCGTTATTTAGACTTTTCGGATCATTAATGTTGGTTTTAACCAAGCCGAATTTCAGGGGCTCAGAATCCATTACATTAATGCCTCCGCTGTACGTTCCTATCCACATGCTGCCTTGCGGATCACAAAACATGGCATAAATAGAGCCGTTGTTCAAGCCGCCAGCATCATTTTTGTCGTAATTGAAATGAACAAACCGGTCGTTGGCCTGCAACACATTGATGCCGCCATTCCTGGTTCCTACCCATACTTTCCCAGTTTTATCTTCTTCCAGTGAGATCACATCATTATGAGAAAGGCCGGCCGGTTGCTGATCGTTATGTTTGAATACTGTGAATGTTTTCCCGTCTGCATTTAAACGGTTAAGCCCCCCGCCCTCCGTAGCAATCCAAAGTCTGCCGTGGGAATCTTCCAGAATCTCATTTAAATCGTTGTTGCTCAGCGAGGTTGGATCTTGCGGATTGTTTTTGTAGTTGATAAATTTTTTAGTTGCCTCATTATAGCGGTTAAGCCCGCCGCCGCTGGTGGCTACCCACACATTCCCCTTCCGGTCCACTGTAATGTCGCTCACCACGTTATGGCTCAGGCTTCCGGCAATGCCGGTATTGCTCGAATAGTTTTGTAAAGTATTTTTTTCAGGATTGAAGACGCTGATGCCGCCGCCAATGGTGCCCAGCCACAGATTGCCATCCCTATCTTGGTCAATAGCGTGCACTTTGTTATGGCTGATGCTGTTGTTGTCTCCTGCTTTATGCAGGTAATTCGTGAAGGTTTCCTGCTCACTATCAAACCGGCTCAATCCGCCATCATCGGTGCCAACCCAGAGCCTGCCTTGTTTGTCTTCAAAAATGGCATGAATATAATTATGGCTGAGTGTCTGCGGGTTACGAGGGTCGTTTCTGTAAACTGTGAATTTATACCCATCAAATTTATTTAGCCCGTCCTGCGTCCCGAACCACATAAAACCGCGGCGGTCTTTTACAATGCAGGTAACATTGTTTTGTGATAAGCCATTCCCTGTGGTTAAATGTCGGAAGATCGCTTTTTTTTCTTGGGCAATTAATGGGGTAATTAAATAAAGAAGGGCAAAAAGGAAGATAAAATTTCTACGCATGCAGGGTAACATTCAATTTACAACTATTTCTACGTAAATTAAATGTAATTTATAACTCTGCAAAGATATTCTGTAAATAAACGGCAAAGATGTTGAGGTAACCTCAGGCGCTGGCTTTATAGCCCATCACATCCTGGATTTCTTCTGCCAGCAATTCGATGGTGCTCGGCTTTGAAATTACCTTCATTACGCCAAAAGACTTGAAATTAGGAAGGTCGGCAGCTTTCAGGCCGGTTAGAATAACAATGTCCACGTGATTCACGCCTAATGCCTCATTAATTGCAAATAAGCATTTGGGGAGCTCCATTTTCGGCATATTAAAGTCTAGAAAGATGTTATCCGGCAACGGAGAAAGCCTTTCCTTTATTTTCTCAACTGCGTCCTGGCAGTTAAAAGAATGCTCGCAAGTTGCTTTCGGAAAAACCATTCCGAGTGCAAATTCAAATATCTCATGATCATCCGGATCATCGTCGATAAGCAATATACTGTTATTCATTTTTAGTGTAATCCGTTCCACACACAGTTTCAATGCTGTCCTGTAAAATAATTGTTCCCAGGAATTCCATTTTCTAAAAATATCTACACGTAGTTACATTATAGTACCCGCTCAGTTACTTGGTAACTTTTCGCAGTGAATTATCGTAGTAAATTTTTTCTAAAAAATATCCATAAACATTTGTTGTAATACCACCCGGTAGCATACTTTGCGGCACATATTAACAGCTCATTATGGACGCCTCTGCTACGCTCACTCAACGTTCCTGGAAATGGGAAGAAAAAGTCGCATTCCGTTTTTTCTTCATTTTTTTTCTTCTCTACATTGCCCCCTGGACGTGGCCTTCCAGCATTCCTTTCACCGGCGACTTGCTTAGTTTTTTCAACGACCTGCACTGGGGTGCGGCCGAATGGCTCATCCAGCTGGCCAAAAAACATATCCTGCACACAGACATCAAGATCGCACCCAATGGCAGCGGCGATACCATTGACGACTGGACCTGGAATGGGATCATGCTTTCGTTTGCAGTTTTGGGAACGCTGATCTGGTCAGTGGCGGATGCGCGAAGACGCGAGTATAATGCACTTTTCACGTGGCTGCAAGTGATTGTGCGTTACCAGCTGGCGATGAGCATGTTCACTTATGGATTTATCAAAATTTTCCCGATGCAAATGCCTGAGCCAAGCATCAGTCAGCTCGCGACGCCGCTGGGCGAGTTTACGGCCATGCGTTTTGCCTGGCTTTTTATAGGCTCCTCTCCTTCCTACGAAGTATTTTCCGGCATTTGTGAAGCGCTTGGAGGCTTGCTGATGCTCTCGCGGCGCACCACGGCTTTGGGCGCCATAATCCTGGTGGGTGTGATCGGGCATGTAGTCGCGCTTAATTTCTTTTTTGATATTCAGGTAAAACTTTACAGCACCGCGTTGCTGCTCATGGCGATCTTTCTTTTAGTGCCGCATATACAGAAACTCTGGGCGCTCTTTATTCAAAATCAATATGTTAAACTCAACATTCCGGTTATAAACCTTACCAAAAACTGGCAGCGCATCACCCGGATCGCCCTGAAAATGTTGTTCATCATTGTTTTCTGCCTGGTTTCTTTTTACGAAAATATGTCGGCATACTTAGCGGGTGGCTATATGGCGGTAAACAAACCGACTGTTGCTGAGGGATTTTTCAATGTCGAGTCATTTGAAGTAAACCAAAAACCGCTCACGCTGTATGGAGATACAACCCGTTGGGACAACATTATTTTTGAAAAATGGAATAACGGCAGCATCAAGCGGGAACCCGCCGACAGCCCGTTGATGCGATACGGACGCGAATATTTCTCATATAAGGCGGATACGGCCAAAAAGACATTCGAAATGCAATACAAGGATTCAACCCGCAACTTTATACTGCATTACACGAATCCTGACAGCACGCGAATGCTGCTTTCCGGGAAAAGCGGTAACGACTCGCTGCGCATTCTGTTACGCAGGAAAACCCAACCATTCCGGTTGAACGAACCCATGCACTGGGTTCATAACAGCATCCGCTAATGTGCTCACCAGTGCAACGCTTTGGCTTTCATCCTGTGTCTCTGGTTTTGAAGACATAAACCAACGATTCCTAAAACGAAAAAAATTACATTTCCATGAAGAGAACATTTACATTCCTGACGCTTTTTACCGTTGCGCTCCTGCATTTTTCGTGTACCAATGTGAATACTGAAACGGTCGAGCCCATAGTTTTAAATGCCAAGGGCCCTTTTCAGCAATCCCAGTTTGAAAATTACCCGATGCGGGTAACAGATGCCTACCGGATCGTTGGCGGAGATTCTGTGAATCTGCTAGCCGACTCAATCATTCGAATTTATAGAAACGCCGTGTGCTTGACTTTTGTGGAAGGGCGTGTCTATTTCTACAGCAGCAGCAATTATCCGAGCACCAAATTTCCGGCGCCCGCCCAAACATTCTCGTTAAATACTAAAATAATGCTCCCTACCAACATGAGCTATCGTTGGGACACGGAGAAACAAACCATGATTATCCGGTCGTCCGGTTCTTCCAGCTATTTCCCGATCATTCCAGACGGAAAAGAAGCATATATAGACACAACAGGTGTGTATTTACACAAGAGCATACAGGAAGCGCAGGCCTCAAACAGAACTGGCCAAATCAGATTTATATATGACGACGTAGACTCCAAACTCGGGGCCGTATCGAACCACATTACCATGCGGCCGCTTTGGTCTTATGAAAGGGATTCTATTGCCCAAGCATATCAGCATTTTGTGATGTTCTAATGCCGGTATAACGATTGCCTGATTTATCGGTAACTTTTAGAAGTCAATTTTAGATTATAGATTATAGTTGGTATGAGAGTGGTTGTATGGTGCGTCATTTGCTTGCTTTCCGTTGTTTCCTGTAACCAAGTGAATCATTTAGAGCCACTTGAACCGGAACCAGTGCCTTCGAAAGTGATTGCACAAGTAAAACAATGGTATCCGAATGCGGAAAATCTGGTGTTTAAGCCACTGCTTGAAAAGCTGGTTTGGGAAGTGAAATTTGATGAAGGAGCATTCAAACATTCATCACTTGCCGACAGCACGAAAATCTGGGAAACTTATCGTTTCAGTGCGGAAAGTGCACCTCCGAAAATGCTGGCGATGGTTGAAAAAAGCGCATTCAAAGGCGGAACGTTTAGTGCCAACCGGGACATGATTGGCACTGTTGCTCCCGACGAAAGAAACAGGCTCATTTATAACCTGCACGGCACAGATTATGTTTTTAATTGGGTTTTTGTAGACAACCGGGTCGCAGGTGCAGCATTTGAGGAGACGCTTTACTGGATTTTATATTCTGACATGGGCCTGTTGCCCCAAAAAGCCCAAGCATTCATTCATGCTGATCCGCTGCTGAAATTTGAAAGTTTGGAGCTAAAAGTAGAGTTGGATTTCAAAAAGTATTACAATGTACTGGTCAGTTTTGATCAGGCGGGGGTAAAAACTTATGCAAATTTTATTTTTAGTGAAGGTGGTGATTTAAAGTGGTTTAGCAGGGCATTTAATGAACCGCAGGATCTTACCGGGCCACCCAACTATGATAAGTTGCCTGATGCAATGCAACAATATCTGGACGCTTCGCCTGAGCTTGCAGGGTTTTCCAGCCAGCCGATCGCCGCCATGCAGTGGATGTCCGAATATCGTGGCGAAAAGTGCTATTGGATCCGATATCTTAATAATACCACATTCGATTTCTGCGATTTACAGTTCGATAAGGACGGAAACGTGGTCGGCAAATCATACTTTATTTATTTCCAGTAAAATTTTCATTATATAGTTATAAATTTACTCATAACGCGTTCACGTCCCGGACTTTATGAAGTTTTTTCTCTCAAAGAAATACAGTAATCTGTCATCCTTGGTGAAAGCTTGCCAAAAGCAGGATCCAAGTGCGCAGACTGCATTTTACGAGCGTTACAAAGGGCGGTTAACGGGAGTTTGCCAGCGTTATGCAAGGACAAAAATGGAGGCGGAAGATATTTTTCAGGAAGCATTTATCAAGATTTTCAACAACCTTCAGGATTTGAAAGACCCGGATTCAGTGGACAGCTGGGTTAAGGTAACGGTCGTCAGGACGGCGATTAACTATTATCATCGCACCACAAAGCAACAGGACCTGAATGGTTCTATACACAATATGGATATTCAGCTGGAATCCGACGATTATGAAAAGATCGTCGACCAATTGAATGTGGAAGATTTGCTGGCGATCATCAATGATCTGCCCGACAAATACAGGACGATCATTAACCTGCACCTCATCGATGGCTATACACATGCTGAAATTGGCGAATTACTGTCCATTCCGGACGCGACTTCACGGTCGCAGTTTATGAGAGGGCGTAATTTGCTTTTAAAAAAATTAGAACTAAAAGGGATCGTGCATCATGAAAACTTCTGAGAATAAACTCAATGAGGCACTGCGGTCGGCCCTTAAACGCAAATTTGATAACTTTGAAAATGCGCCTGACCCGTCTGCATTTGAGAAAATACGCGCTAATATCAAACCCGCGCCGCAGTGGAGATATCTGTTTTTCAGCCTGTTATTCGTTGGCTTGGCCATTACAGGCATCATTACAGACCAACATTTCATGGACAACAAAGCTGGAAAGACAGGAGTTGTCTATTCAGCTGACGTAAAAAAAACCGTAGCGGAATCGCCTGTTGAAGTGGTGGTTATGGATAAGCCGTTGGTAGTGGAACGAGCGTTAGCTGAGCCTGTATCAGAAAAGCCAGCCTTAACAGTGCCAGTCTCAAAAGCAACATTTACACCAAATCCACATAATGCTAATCAGAACAGTCTGGCAGCTTCAATAGAGGAGAACGTTACATCAGCCGACATTGAAGAATCGGAAAGCGGACAGCCGGCTGCTGATAAATCCGGTGATGAGGCAATGGCCATTGCTGCCCATACGCTTGCTAATCAACAATATAAATTCGAAACTAATCATTCCGGTTTACCTAAAATTGATATTCCAAAGGCTGACATTAAACCGGTTGTACCAAAGCAAATTGGCCAATTCAACTGGCTTGTCAATGCGGCTGTGCTGCAATCCTATCAAATCCTGACGGTGCCCGCGGGTGGTCAGAGTTTTCAGAATTTTGAATTTCCTTCTACATTTTCGTTGCGTTCTCTGGGATTCAAGGTCAGTATGGGTGCGGAGAAAAAAGGGTTTCAGTTTATGCTGCATTACAGCCGTTTTCGGCAATCTTATTCTTATGAGATCGCGGGCAGCGATTACATTGTACATACTGTGGATCAGGATAAATTTGTCGTAATCCGTCAGGGAACGCGGGTAAGCCAGGATAATCAATTCAGCCTTTTGGGAATAGGCGTTAACAAGCAGGTGCAATGGGGAAATGCCTCGGTAGGCAAATATTATGCTTCCGCAGGTCTGGAATATTCGTATGGAATGATCAGGAAGCAAAGCATTGGCTGGGTGAATGCTGGCATCGGCAAGCAATTCCCGATCAGCCGGAACACGTCCCTGCACATTGGCCCCTATGCGGAATTTAGTCCGGTAAAATTTACCGGATCGGGCGATCCATTCTTTTACCAACCTTACCGGGTTGGTATTTCGGCAGGTTTGAGGTTTGGCAAATAAGCTGTTTTCCTAATGCTACCTGAAATTTCGTCCATTGGGAAAAATCTCCGTCTGCACATCCTTTCGGTCTTGTCTGCTTCTATTCACTGCCTTTGTCGCATACTCATCCTTCTCATCTGCTCTGGAAAGGGTCAGAATGTTTGGTTTTTCATCCTCAATAGCGGTTAATTTTTTTAATAGAATGGAAAGATCAAAGCATTTTTGAACAATGACATGAGTCACATCTCCTTCACGCTGCAATTTCCCTTCGACCATTAACAGTCTGGCATACAGGATCTCTTTTCTGTATTTTTCAAAAAGACCTTTAAAAACGACCAGATTTGCAAAGCCAGTTTCGTCTTCAATGGTAATAAAACAAACGCCGCCAGCAGTTCCGGGCCGTTGCCTTACCATTACCAAGCCTGCCACTTTCACCATTTTCGTATTGCCAATGAGATCCAGATTTTTGGTGGAGTACACATTAAGCATATCCAGTTTCTCCCTTACAAAACTTACCGGATGCGCTTTTAACGACAATGAAGTAGAAGCATAATCCTGCACAACATGCTCCGACGCGCTCATAACAGGCAAATTGACCGCAGCTTCCGACGTGCTTTCCGAAGGCTGGCCTTCAAATAACCCTATGGGCCGGTCACTCATTGCGGATACTTCCCAAAGCGCCTGCCTCCGATCCAGCCCTATGGACCTGAATGCGTCGGCATCGGCTAATTTTTCGAGGGCGGCTTGCGAAACGCCTGCATCCCGTAAAGTATGAATATTGATAAATGGCTTTTGCCGTGCGGCCAGCAACGCCTGGATATCTTCCTCCCGCATCCCTTTGATCTGCCTGAAACCGAGCCGGATCGGGCAATATTTCCCGGTTTTGGCTTCCAGCAAATTATCCCATTCGGAATAATTAATATCGACAGGCCTCACTTCTACATCATGCTTCCTGGCATCAATGATAATCTGCGCTGGCTGGTAAAAGCCCATGGGCATACTATTCAATAATGCCGTTGCGAACACGTCGGGATAATAACATTTCAAATAACAGGAAACATACACCAGCAATGCAAAACTCGCGGCATGGCTTTCCGGAAAACCATAGCTCCCGAATCCCTCCAATTGTCTGAAAACCCGTAAAGCAAATTCCTCGGTATATCCACGTGCCGTCATACCGGCCACAAGCTTCTGCTCAAACCGGGTCACCATTCCTTTTACTTTGAAAGTGGCCATGCTCCGGCGTAATTCGTCCGCTTCGGCAGGTGTAAAACCGGCAGCCACAATGGCGATTTTCATGGCCTGTTCCTGAAACAAAGGAACACCAAGCGTTTTGCCTAAAATGGCTTCCAGTTCTTTGGAAGGATATGTCACTTTTTCTTCCTCATTTCTGCGGCGTAAATAAGGATGCACCATATCGCCTTGAATAGGCCCAGGACGCACAATAGCAACTTCAATAACAAGGTCATAAAAACATCTTGGTTTCAACCGGGGCAACATGGACTGCTGCGCACGGCTTTCGATCTGAAACACCCCAATCGTATCTGCCCTGCAGATCATATCATACACTTCCGAGTCATCAGCGGGAATGGTGGCAAGCGTATAGTCTTTGTCGTAATGTTTTTTAGCAAGATCAAAAGCCTTTCGGATACACGTCAGCATTCCCAGTGCGAGCACATCAATTTTCAGAAAACCGAGCGTATCAATGTCATCTTTATTCCATTCAATGCAGGTCCTGTCCACCATACGCGCATTCATGATCGGGCACAGGTCGGAAAGTTTGCCTTGCGTAATGACAAAACCTCCGGTATGCTGCCCCAGCTGTCGTGGAAATCCAACGTATTGCCTGGTCAGGTCCAGGATTTTGAGCAGATGCGGATCGTTGGGGTTAAATCCCTGTTCAGCAACACGGTTTCCCTCAAACCATTCATCCGTAAATTCCCAGATAGAATTAGCGAGCCGATTGATTGCATCCAGGGACATGCCCATTGCCTTCGCCACATCGCGTATGGCGCCGCGTTGGTGCATTTGTGTAACCGTAGCCACTATACCGGCCCTGTCACGGCCATATTTTTTGTAAATGTATTGGATCACTTCTTCCCTGCGCTCATGCTCAAAATCCACATCAATGTCGGGTGGTTCATTGCGCGCGGAAGAGATAAACCGCTCAAAAAGCAGGTCTATTTCCAAAGGGTCCACGGACGTAATGCCGAGGCAATAGCAGATCGTGGAGTTGGCCGCAGATCCCCTGCCCTGGCAGAGTATTTTTTGCTCACGGGCAAACCGGACAATGTCATAAACTGTCAGGAAATAGGCCGCATAATCCATTTCCTCCACGAATTTCATTTCATATGTTATCGCATCTTCCACTTTTTGCGGGATGCAATCTCCGAAACGTTCCCTTGCCCCTATCCAGGTAAGCGTTTCAAGTTCTATCATTACGGAATTGCCGGAACTCGTAATTTCCTCAGGATAAACATATTTGAGCTCATTCAGTGAAAATTGACAGGCGTCCGCAATCTCCTGGGTGCGCCGGATCGCATCCGGATATTGCCTGAAAAGCCGTTGCATTTCATCAATGGGCTTCAAAAACCTTTCACCATTCTGATAAAGCTTAAAACCTGCATTGTGGATCGTGCATTTTTCCCGGATGCAAGTAAGGATATCCTGCAATTCCCTCCGGACCGGATTATGGTAATACACATCATTCGTGGCCACCATAGGAACATCCATCTGATTTGCCAGCTGTGAAATCCTGTGCAGCTTTTTGGTGTCATCACCCTGATAGGAACGGGTTGCGGCAATGTAAAGGTCCTTCCCGAATGCCCTCTTATATTCTTTTAATGTTTGTTTAAATTCAGGTTCAAAATCAAAATGGCTGTTCAAAGCGGCGGGCGGAACCACTATGAACTTAATTTCGCCGGCATAGCGAAAAACATCCGCCTTATACAAATGACATTGTCCTTTTTCGGCCCTCAGGTTACCTTCCGTCAATAAAGAAGAAAGCTGAGAATAACCTTGTTGCGTGGTCGGGTAAGCGAGCAGACTCGGGCCATCCAGCAAATCCAGGCGACAAGCTGGAATGATACGGATGTCTTTCCCCTTCGCCGCCGCATGGCCACGAACAATTCCAGCCAGGCTGTTCCGATCTGTTATGGCAATTTTTTTATACTTAAATGTCAATGCCTGCTGCACCAATTCCTCCGGATGCGATCCACCACGCAGGAAGCTGAAATTGGTCGTTACCTGTAATTCCGTGTAGCACATATTTTAAGCAAAAAAACCATGGATAAACCACTGGGAACCTTCATGATCATAATGCCCGAGCCTGAAAATCCAGAATCGCGCACCATCCTGATCTTCAACACAATAGTAATCCCGATGCATGCCTTGTTCCAGCCACCATTCCCTTTCAATGCGCTCCGGGCCGTCGGCCCGTTTCATGTAATGCACTATTCCTTTAAACTTGAACAGGACAGGCGGATAATCCGGCACAGGCACAGCCACATCGATCACTTGTGGTTTGGCCAATAAAGTGATCGGCCTCGGCCTGTCAACACGCCAGGCGGTTTGGGGCGTTTCCACCAGTGAAGCAGCGATTCTAACGGATCTTTCCGGCCAGTAATGTTCATCCGGAAGATACCGGTGGATTGTCCCCATCCCTGCCCTGCCTGCAAGCCTGTCCAGCAACTCGACCAGGTTTACATTTTCCGAACCCGCCTCTGTATTCCAAAGCTTCTCCTGAACCTCGGTAACATCTTCGGTAACCGGGGCTTCCAACACAAACAACTCGATACCCATTCCCGGCCTGATGGTGGATATTTTCAGCTCAAAAAGCTTAAAAAGATGCATTACATGGAATGATCCGCGGTTTGTTACAATGTCAATCTGCACTATTTTCCCGTCCACGCGATATCCCGTAAAAACAGCTGTCCGTAAGCCTTTTCCTTCCTTGACCAGACGGCGGCATATGATTTCCAGAAGTCGCTTTAAAGCGATCTGAATCCCGATTGCCGTTACAATCGGTTCCATACAAGGTAACCTTTCCTGGTATGGAACCGCTGGTTTAACCGATTGAATAACCTCTATCGCATGTCCAAAAGCCTGATCCAAACGATCCAGAAGCGTTTGCCCAAAGCGCCTGCGCAGAACCGAACGCGGCATTTTGATAAAGTCACGGATCTGATAGAACCCAAGTTTATGCATGCGTTCCAAAACCGGCGCTTCGAGCCGCAATGCGGCGGGGGGCAACGGCAACAATGCTTCCGACAGCGAAAGCGGCGGCACAATGCGCTTATCCTGACCATAATGTGCAACCGCCCAAGCCGAGCCAATCGTATCCGCAATAGCGGCGCTTACATCATATCCCTTGTGCCGAAGCCTTTTAATAATATCCTTTAAATAAGCCCGTTCACCTCCCCACAGATGCGCACAGCCTGTAATGTCCAGGATCAGGCCGTCAGGAGGGTCAACCGCGACAATGGGCGTGAAGCGTATGCACCATTCCGCCAGCCCGTTCAGCAACTCGGCTGCCTTCCCGGGATCATCATTAATCACTTCCAAAGCAGGAAAAAGAGCCCTGGCATCCGCAGCAACCATTCCCATCACGATTCCGCTTTCAATAGCTTTCGGGCTTGCTGCTCTAACCACCATTCTCCCACGCTCTGGTGCCGCCAAAACAAACTGCTCGCCTGCAAGTTCAGGACGTTCACTAACGACCCAGTCGGTGATTAAATGTCGGAACCATATGTTTGCAAAGCGCTGATGCATAATTGTAGTTTATCACATAATCATTTGTTTTTCAACAATTTAATATATGAATGATATTATAGATATCTATTATTTGGTCACAATGATATCAAATCTAACGAACAGTCGCAAGGATTTTCTCTTTTTTCTTTTGGTAGTAATCAACAAAAAAGCCCCTCAACCGGATATGCCGATTGAGGAGCTTCTGAACAGATATAGGTTTGTTACTGCTGCGATTCCAGCACTTCATCGAGGTTTTCGAATGCCATCAGGAAACCTTCTTTGAAACCCATTTCCAGGTGTTTTTCCAGATCGGAAAGTTCGTTGAATGTTATTAAAACATCCACGATCGTGTTGCTGTTATTTTCATTAAAAGATAAGAGCCATTGCGAGCCTGGGAGAAAATCACTGGGTGTTCCGTTTTCATCGCAAAAATGATCCAAAGCGGAATAGGATTTTTGCGTCGTGATCGATTTGTATTCAGTACGCGCCCAATGTTCCTCGCCTTCCGGACCGACCATGGCATATAACCAATGCCCGCCTTCCCGGAAATCCATTTCTTTGGTCCTGGCTTTCCAGGGCTTTGGCGCCCACCATTGTTCCAGGAGCTCTTTTTGTGTCCAGGCTGCCCAAACTTTCACCACGGAAGCAGCAAATTCCCGTTCAACGCGGATCTTTTTAGTTTCTTTGTCAACCGTGAAATTCAACAAAAGGTTAGTGTTCATAATCATTTGGCTTTAAGTGAATTGATACTTGATGTAGTTGATCATAAATTTCCCTGCCAGATGATTCTTACCTTACCTGCTGGCATTCGGTAAAATTTTTATATGTTCTGAAACTGCCCGTTTACATGTATTAAAATGTTCTGCCAAAGCATTCGGTGTCATTTATTTACTTACAAATAATCTTAACTTGTAGGCCACAAAAACCATTTTACCAAGCAAGATCATCCATAAAATAGTCGAAACGAATGAGCGAAACGAAATTCAACATTGCCGTATTGATCGATGGCGATAATGCACAGGCAAAGTTCATGAAGGAAATGCTGGAAGAAGTTTCTAAGTACGGAAAAGCCACGGTAAGAAGGATTTACGGCGACTGGACAAGCTCTCACATGAATAGCTGGAAAGAAACTGTCAACAACCATTCGATCAGCCCGATCCAAAAATTTTCCTACACAACCGGCAAAAATTCAACCGACAGCTCGCTCATCATCGACGCCATGGATATCCTCCACAGCAAAAGTGTGGATGGGTTTTGCATCGTTTCCAGTGATAGCGACTACACCGGTTTGGCTAAAAGGATCAGAGAAGAAGGACTTTTTGTCATGGGCATCGGCAGAAAAACCACTCCGATTGCATTCGTAAATTCATGCGAAATCTTCACTTTCAGCGAAAACCTGATCGAGGAATTGGACGTGATCATAGAAGAAGCAGAGATTAAAAAGGTGGATGTAACGCCCCAGGAGAAAGTTAAAAAGGACGCTAAAAAGCCGGAAACGAAGATCAAGTATCCGAAAATTGATATGACCATCATTGATAAGGCATTCGAAATATCCACGAACGAAGAAGAGGAAGCGCTGATTTCCAAATTAGGATCATCCCTCCGTAAAATTGACCCAAGCTTCGATTCCCGCACTTATGGTTTCAAAACCTTAACCCAACTTCTCAAAAGCCTATCCAAATATAAAATCGTGAATAACGAGATCAACGGGCTTAATCATCCGCTGATTAAGCTAAAATAGCCGATTTAAAAAAATATCCTCCAATTTTTTTAAACAAATTTGCGTAAGCGAATACTTACATATAATATTGTGTAAGTAAATACTTACATATATGTCTATTGAAGCAAGAAGGGATGTTTTCCAAGCCATAGCAGATCCTACAAGACGCCAGATCATCAGCCTGATCGCTCATAGATCTATGAATCTTAATGCTATTGCTGACAATTTTGACATTAGCAGACCGGCTGTCTCTCAGCACATTAAGATCCTGACGGAATGCGGAATGGTGGTTGTGCGGCAGGAAGGACGTGAAAGATTTTGCGAGGCTAAGCTGGATGGGCTAAACGAAGTGTCTACTTGGGTTGATCAATACAAAGAGTTCTGGAATGAGAAATTGGATTCTTTGGGAAGCTATCTGAACCGGATGCAGTCGAATGATCAGTCAATTGAAGATGCAAACACGAACCAATCAAACAATCAATAATATGGACCAGCAAACAACAAAAAAAGAAGGATTGAAAATTGTAAGGGAGTTTAGAGCGCCTAAGACGCTTGTATTCGACGCATTTGCATCACCCGAAGCATTTGCGGAATGGTGGGGACCGGCTGGCAGTCAGCTATCTGTGGAGCGTTTCGACTTCCAGACAGGCGGGAGCACGCATTACAAAATGGAAGGAAACGGACATGTGATGTGGGGATTATTTCAATACAAAAACGTTCAGCGTGCCGATCTGCTGGAATTCATCAGCTCATTTGCCGATGCCGAAGGAAACATCATTACTTCACCCTTTCCCATGGATTTTCCACTGGAGATATCCAATAAGATTACATTAGAAGAAAAAGACGGCGTCACAACATTAACTATCCAGGGTCATCCGATCAACGCTACACCTGCACAGGAAGAAACTTACCTATCAATTATGGAAAGTATGCACCAAGGATTCAACGGAACATTTGATCAGTTGGAAACGTATCTTGCGAAGCTGCAAGCGTGAAGGAAGGTTATTCACAATCGATCAGTAGCAAATCCAATTTCCATCTTAATAAGGTAAAACGACAACGTATAAACCATTAAAACGCCAAAAAACATGATCAAGCCACTTTATCCTTGCCTTTGGTATGACGGGAATGCGAAGGAAGCTGCGGATTACTATTGCTCTATTTTCAAAAGTTCAAAAATCACTTCCGAAAACCCGATGGTGGTGACGTTTGAGCTAAATGGGTTTAAATTTATGGGGTTGAACGGCGGTCCGCATTATAAGTTTTCGCCCGCTACTTCTTTCGTGGTTGAATGTGATACGCAGGAAGAAATCGATTACTACTGGGAGAAATTGGGTGAAGGCGGTTCATACAACCAATGTGGCTGGCTGGATGATAAATTCGGGATGTCCTGGCAGGTTGTGCCGAGTGTTCTGTCCAAATTATTGTCGGATCCCGAACGGGCACCTCGCGTGATCGAGGCATTTATGCAGATGAGGAAGTTTGATATTGCTGCGCTGGAAAACGCCTAGTACATGGCTTTCCTGAGTTTATTTGACGGATTTATAGTGAAAATATCGGCTAAAAGGTAACTTGCGCAAAACATTTTAGCCCCTATTTCCAACATGTTGAAGTTCATTCTTCCTACGCTGCTTTCTATTTCGCTGACTGCAAATGCACAATTAGTTTCCGATTCTTTGCTGATTGAAGGCCATCACCGCGTGTTTGTTTATGACAAATCAGTCAAGGTCAAGCCTGGCGCGAGCCTTATTTTTTTAATGCACGGCTCGGGTGGTGAGCCGATGGGATTTGCGCCGAGAGCTGCAAAATTACAGGCCAGAGCTGAGGCCGAAAACCTGGTTCTGGTATATCCGGCCGGCTATAAGCGATATTGGAATGAATGCAGAAAAGCCTCAACAGCAGTTGCGAACAAGGAAAATTTGAATGAAGAAGCGTTTTTCTCCGGAATGATCGACTTCTTTTCCGAAAAATACAAGATTAATAAAGCAAACGTCTTTGCAACCGGCTTTTCCGGAGGCGGGCATATGTCGTATAAGTTGGCGCTGACCATGCCTGACAAAATCCGGGCGATTTCTGCTATAGTCGCCAATCTTCCGACGGATGAAAACATGGATTGTGCAGCTATGAACAAACCTCTGCCCGTAATGATCACCAACGGAACTGCGGATGAAACCAACCCGTATGATGGCGGCGAAGTGAAAACATCCGGGGTAACGCTTGGCACTGTACGCGCGACGGATCAGTCATTTCAATACTGGGCAAAGCTGGATGGTTACAGTGGTGAGCCGGTTAAATCCATCATGCCGGATAATGACAAAACCAACAATATCACCGTAGAAAAATACACTTATCAAAAGAAAGGAAAACCAGAAGTGACATTATTAAAAGTCATCAACGGCAAACACGAATTCCTGACCGATTTCGACATTTTTGAAGAAACCTGGGCATTTTTTAAGCGGCAGATGGTGAAGTAGATTTGCGGAACTCAGTTGCAATTTTCACTTCTTTTTCCAAGTAATTAAACTGTCCATCGGACCATTCCATTTTCCATTCACCGGGTTCCCCGTTGCGCACTTTCAAGAGCTGGACGTGCCAGCGGGGAAAGCCTACTCCTGGCATATCGTCTTCCAGCTGACTGGGAATGGGTGTCACTTTCCATCGCGAAACACAAGCTAATGTGTTCAGGCTCCGGGGGTTGCATCGATGGAGAAAGCCAGTCACGCGGCTCTGTTCCACAGCCAGTTGCAGTCGCCTGGACTGGGTTAAAGTAATTTCGTTGAGCTCTCCTACCACAGCAGTAAGCGCTTCGCATTTCAATGATTCTTCCACCGCCCATAATACATCCTGTTCTTTCAGCAGATCAATAAAAATAACCTTATCCGGCTCGATGCCGAAAAATTTCATCGCCGGTGGAAATAATGTACGGTTCATGCTGATCCAGAGACACGCCCCACCCTTTTGTAATAATTTACCCAGCAACCCCATCATAAAACCGGTTGTCGCCGCTGCGTCCTCCCTGGCGCTGCTTAAAAACTCATGAACCGCCCCGGTTGGAAAAACCTGGTTCGGAAAGGCCGTTTCCAATGCGCCAAAATCAAATGAACGCTGTGGCCCTTCAGAACCCGTCTTAAAACCCTGCAAAGAAAGAATCTCTTTTTGCAGCCGTTTAGCAAGATCGCTTTTAGGCGTCGGTTGGTTCATGATGGAAGTTGAGTAATTGTTATTTTAAGTAACAATTTTATGATTCCAAAAGTACCAATTAACTTTTATAACCGCAAAATATTTTATAATTTTATACTTGCATAATAAACGCATTTAATCCAAAACCAGGTTTGCAGGCTGTAAACAAGCATTATCATATTTGAATACAACCTTACTAGTAAAAACCACAAAGAATGTGCTTACTCAAATAAACTTAATCCGATGACCCGATCTATACTGTTAAAATCTGCTATTCTACTTGTTGTTTGTTTTACATGGATGGCAATGAGCCATTTTGGGCCTCGTGACTGGAAGCTGGGTGTGGCGCTCTATACATTCAATCCATATTCTTTCGAAGGGCAACTGGCAAAAGCCGATAGCGCCGGCCTTAAATATGTGGAGGGTTTCACATTTGCCAAAGCCGGCCCGGAATTGAAGGACTCAGTCATGATGAAATTATCCCCTTCCGGGATCGCAAAACTGAAAACGATACTGGATAAATCAGATTTGAAAATGGAAAGCATTTACCTCGTGGGCGGCGCGACGGTAAATGATTGGAAAAAGGAATTTGAGATTGCCAAACAGTTTAATGTGAAATATGTGACTGCCGAGCCGCCTGTAAAAATGTGGGATAGCCTCGACAGCCTTGCCGGCGTTTATGGCGTGAAACTGGCCATTCACAATCATTGGAAAGGAACAAGTGCATACTGGCATCCCGATTCCGTGCTGGCCGCATTAAAAGGTCACCCGAATTTCGGCGTTTGTGCAGATCTTGGGCATATGCCTAAAAGCGGCATTAAACCCGTGGAAGCGTTGAAAAAACTGGAAGGCCGCATCATTGCAATCCACCTCAAAGACATCGCCGCTTATAATGACCCCAAACTTGTGGATGTGGTGGTAGGAACCGGTGTAATCGACTTTCCGGCGGTGTTTAAAGAGCTGGAAAGACAAAAATTCAACGGCCACATCATTATCGAGCGCGACCGCCAGGAAAAGCCGAGCAATCTGCAATCGGTTATTCAGACGGTCCAGTATTACAACAAAACCCTCGGCTTAAAATAAACAACGCTCCTTACTGATAATCAGAGCTTTCTCAACTTAATGTTGCGATACCAAACCGTGCTGCCCCAATCCTGCAATCCGATCCGTCCGGCATAAGATCCAGTGGAAATAGGGGCAGCTTTCAGGCCGCTGTTCGCAACTTTTTGTTTCCAGTCGGTGCTGTTCAGGTCGTGTTCCTGGACCATGAATTCGTTCTGATAGACGGTAAGCTTGCCTTTTTTAACTATAAAATGGACCTTGTTCCATTCGCCTTCCGGATTTCCTTCGCGTAAACGAGCATTCGCAATGCCAAAAAAGTCGCTGGCGCGATGGGTATTTTCCTTAGCGCCTTCATAAATTTTATCATCGATTACCTGCAATTCCAGCCCCGTTGTATGCATATTCGGATATTTGGCTGCTTCTGTCACGAAAAAGAAAATGCCGCTGTTAGCGTATTTGCTCACTTTCCATTCGGCCTTAAATTCAAAATCTCCACTTACCACCTCGTCGGTAACAATATCGCCGCCATTTTTGGCTTTGTTACCTGCCCGCTCCGGCACATTCAGTTTAATGGCCCCCTGGTCAATGATCCATGCCGTCCCGACCTGTTTGCCTCCGTAGGCATGCCAGCCTTTGAAGTCCTTTCCATCAAACAAAAGTTTCCAGCCGTCTTTCTTTTCAGTGGCAGACAGTGTGTTAAGCGCTTGTGAATTTGCACTTACGAAAGTAAAACTCAAAAACAGGGCAAATAAGGCGGGTTTGAACATGATAAATTTGGAATTTTTGTGAAAGAACAAGCGCGTAGCGCAAGTAAAATACTGATTTGTTCAAAAAATACTTGACTGACATTCTTCCATAAGGCGCGTTATTCTTTAAAAATGCTGTCGACAATCGTTGATGAGGCGTTTTCGCAGAAATCCAGGCCTGAGTAATCCGGGTTATAGCCGCCTATATAAGGAACAGCCATAATGTAAATGCGGTGATTGATACCGCCTGAACGCTCCACAACCTGAAAATGATCCGTTATGGCAATGCCGGGCACTTTGAGGTAAAAATCTTCCCGCGCCGTCTGTTCTACATTCTCGTTCCCATCTGCAATGGCTGCACCGCCTTCCGCCGAAGACCTGAATTTTAAATGGGCTGGTCTTACAGTCCCATCGGCGATCAGGGTTTTGAATGGAAAACTCTCAAATGGCAAATGCGGCTGACCGATGCAATCAACAAATGTGTTGTAATAAATGGCCTTTTCTTCCCCCGCCTCGTCCGTATAGCGGTAGGTTATCCCACCTTTGCTTTCCGGAATGACCTCGCTGTCATCTCCTACCGAAACAATTTCCAGTTTACCGGCATCATCCAGTGCCAGCATTTCCTTAGCAGAACTTTGCGGGACAAAAGCGATAACGATCGAAATGAGCGGCATTAACACTTTTTGCAGCCGCAACCGGTCCTCAGCCGATAAATATTTGGCAGGATAATTCATCGCATAGCTCAAAACAGCCAGAATTTCCTTCCAATGTATCGATTCCTCATTTCGGATCGACTTTTCAGCCTCAGCATATTCTTTACGGAAAAGCTTGAACGGTTCCATTTTTTCCCGCGCAGCCATCATGGATTCCACAAATTGCTCAATGTTCTGCTCCCGGATCCTTTCGTAAAATTTGGGATCTTTTTCACGGAACAAGTCTTTAAATGCCTTTTCAAAAATATAGTCCAGTTCCAGAAAACCGTCGTTCTGATTTCTGTTCTGCTCAATTTCCTCCTCTGTCAGCAAGGCTTCATCCGAAAGCAGCGGATCTTCCAAATGAAAGCGTATAGCGGGCAAAAGGCCATTCCGGGAATGCATGACCAGCCTGAAATCCGGACTTTCTTCCGACGGGTTGAATACGACCTTTCCATCCTCATCCGTATGAAATGATCCGTTATTCCGGGCCAGCGTGCGCATGGCATCAATGGCCGTCAGGGAAGATCCCCGGATTGCTATTGGGTGATTCAGGACCAGTTTGAGCTTTGCAGGCGGATATGGGGAATCATAATAGCCGGGCGTTGTTCCTTCATGTTTGGCTGGCCAGTTATGCCCGGTGCAAATAATGACACGGTTAAAACGCGACAGGCCGGACCGCTCAATTTCAACATCCACTTTCTTCTCGCCGGGAACGTCGATAATGTCAATCACCCTGCAACCTTTATGAACATGGGTTTGCAATCCTATATGTTCGGCTTTTTTAAGGAGCAGATCAAATTGTGCAGATAAATATTGCCCAAACAGCAGCCGGGGCAACACTTTGTACTCATTAAACCGTTCCCGGTCAACACCGAAACGGATCAGGACGTCCTCAGGAACAGTCTGGATCCAATCCTGGATTGAAGTTACAATTTCGGGAATTTCGTTGTCTGATACATTGGTAACATGCTCTTGGTTAGAGCCTTCGTAACTATAAGGCATCCCGGCGCCTAATAGTTTTTTACTTTCAAAAATGTGTATTTCAAGATCTTTCCGACCCGCCTCTACAAATCTTTTAAAAACAAACAATGCACTTGGGCCTCCGCCGAGGATAGCGATACGCGTCTTCAATGCTTTATAAAATGTTAGGTGTAATTAATCCGATTATAATTTTTTGAATGTAATAAACAATTGTACCAATAACATTCTGGGAATGGTTTTTTAGCTGGATTACATGACTAAACCAAAATTCAGCTCACACAACCCAACCTTCACCAATGCATTTATCCGAAATATGGGTATATCCCGTCAAGTCCTTAGGAGGAATCCGTTTGAGAGAATCGCTTGTTGAAGAACGTGGTTTGAAATATGACAGGCGCTGGGTGATCGTTGACGAAAAAGGCACTTTTCTGACGCAGCGGACCAATGCGCAAATGGCTTTGCTGGATGTTGCATTTTCGGACGAAGGACTCATGCTGTCACACCGTTACGACCCTGTTAATCAAATGCTTGTCCCATTTTTGCGTGAAGACGACGAGGATTTGGAAGTGAAGATTTGGAATGATGTTGTCACTGCAAGAACGGTTTCAAAACTGGCAGACGAATGGTTAACGGAAAGGCTCGGCAAGATCGTCAGGATCGTGGAAATGACCCCCGATACACATCGCAAAATGGGCTCGCTCTATGCCGACACTGACCGCACGGTGAGCTTTGCGGATGACTTCCCTTGTCTTCTGATTTCCCAGGCATCGCTGGACGATCTGAACAGCCGACTTTCACAATCCGTGGAAATGAAGCGCTTCCGCCCCAACTTTGTTATTAGCGGCACCACACCCTATGAGGAAGATCTTTGGAAAGGCATAACGATTGGAGATACACGTTTTGAGGTTGCCAAACCCTGCGAACGCTGCGTAATGGTCAACATTGACCCAAACACCGGGAACAAAAGCCCGGAGACGCTGAAAGCATTAATGGGCTATCGCAAAGAGGGTAAGGATATATTTTTCGGACAAAATGTCGTCGGGCTGGAAACAGGCG
Organism: Dyadobacter sp. CY347; assembly: GCF_021502655.1. GTDB lineage: Bacteria > Bacteroidota > Bacteroidia > Cytophagales > Spirosomataceae > Dyadobacter. The sequence goes on along the minus strand of NZ_JAKFFT010000005.1, from coordinate 77,164 downwards.
TTGTCCGCGAGGGCGATGCGGTAACCTTGTCCTTGAACATTTAAATGCATATCCGGCAATTCTCAGGCAGGCACAATATGCACCTTTTTAGGAGCCGGGATTACAAGCAGTGTGATGATCGTCGCGAGCACCAGCGCCCCGGACATTAATGTATAGGAAGCATTGAAATTTCCCGTTTCACTGTTCAGATAACCCACCAGATAGGATCCTGCAAACGAACCCAACGCTCCCAAACTATTGATAAGCCCAATGGCCCCGCCAATGACATTCTTGGGCAGAACATCGGCAATAGCAGCGAAAAATGGCCCGTATGGCGTGTATAAGGCTCCGCCCGCGATCACCAGCAGCACATATGACAACCAAAATTTCTCCGGACCAAGCCACACTGTTGCATACAGACAAATGGCCGCAACCAGCAAAAACGGCCAGATGAAAAGACTTCTGTTGCCGGATTTATCAGAAAAATAAGAAGCGCTCAGCATACCGATAACAGCAAGCAAATACGGAACGGATGACAGCCAGCCCGTGGTCACCATATTCATGTCTGGCGCAGCCTTAATGATCGACGGTAGCCACATCACAAATCCGTAAACGCCCACGCTCCACAGAAGATATTGCAACGACAATAAGATCACTTTCCGCGAACGAAACGCCTCCGCATAGTTTTTGACCGGTTTAATGCCGATCTGTTCTTCCTGCAAACGTCTCTCCAACTCTGTTTTTTCATCTTCTGAAAGCCATTTTGCCTCCATTGGACGTTCGTCGATGAGTTTCCACCAGATAAAAGCCCAGAGAATCCCCGGCACACCCTGAATGATGAACATCCACCGCCAGCCCATCGAATCAATCAGATAACCCGACAGCACCGACATCCAAAGCACGGTAACGGGATTTCCGAGGATCAGAAAAGTGTTTGCCCGGGAGCGCTCTTCTTTTGTGAACCATTGGCTCAGCAGGATTAGCATGGCTGGCATAACCGCACTTTCCACAACGCCGAGCATAAACCGGATCACGATCAGCGTGGTTGTATCATTCACGATTCCCGTGGCCGCGGCTAATCCGCCCCACAGGATTAATGAGAAGAATATCAATTTCTTGGCTGCCTTATGCGCTGCGTATTGTGCACCCGGGATCTGGAAAAAGAAATAACCCAGGAAAAACAGCGAGCTCAGCAATGTGGACGTGTTGGGAGTAATGTTGAGGTCATCGGCCATCCCGCCCGCAACCGCAAATCCGAAATTGGCCCTGTCCAGGTAAGCAAGACTATATGTTATAAAAACAACCGGAATGATCCGATACCATCTTACCTGCGCCAATTGTGGTTTCATGCGTCTTTATTTCTGGACTTAATGAATTTTATCAATAACGTTAAGTCACCATAAGAAGGATTATACTATCTGAACAGCCGCTGTCATAAATCCGGAATGGTATATCAATGTGTTGAATGTCTTTGTTAACTAATTGTGTGCTAACTCCATCAGTTCTAATCCTGCCGCAGATGAAAACGCTCTTTCTGATCATCCTGACAATTACATTCATTGCCTGCAAGGACAAGGAAGTTGACAAAACATCTGTTGAAAATGATCCCTGTCAGCTCCTGAGCTATGTAACTGATACAACCGGCAGCGGGGCGAAATTTGAAATCAATTATGACAAAGAAAACCTCATTACCGGAACCACATTTGCGTATACGGGCTATTTTGGGGATACAACAAAATTAAAAAGCACCATCAGTTATTATTACAATGAGGACAAGCCGTCCTCGATCAGTAATTCTGACAATGAAAATGTCATTCGTTTTGAATATAACGGTGAAGGGTTTTTAGCTCAAAAAACCTGGTACGAAAAGAAAACGATCCCGCGGCAAAGGGTCAATCTGGAATGGTCAAACGGCCAGCTTGTCCGGGTTAAAAGAAGCCTTTTTGAGCTAAACGGCAACGCTGGCGACCCCAAAAATTACACGGAGAAAGCGCACGACTACATTGAACTGGAAATGGATACAAAAGGAAATCTCGCGAAACTTAAACGATATTCGTTTAATAATGAGCTCATTTCAGTGAGCGAATACGCATATGACAATAATCCGAACCCATTTAAAAACCTATACAGAATCCAGGCGGCCTTTTTCGACGATCAGGAACATTTGCTCTCCAACAATAACAGGACAAAAGTCACCGTAACCAACGCCATGAGCGGGAAGATTACGGTGCTGGATTACACATTCAATTACAATGCGGCCGGCTATCCAAAAGATGGATTTTATATGAACCAGCGGGCGCTTGCTATGCAGTATAAATGCAAATAAATGCCGTCCGGCTCAGTCCTTAGCGAAATTCTCCGGTAGTTTTTTAAACCATAAATTCACTACACGTCCGTTGGTCATGCGGAGCCCGGTAATCTCGCCGGCCTTGCCACGCACCATGTCTATATTCTGGACAAACCACCATGGCGCATTGAGCTTGTCTTTATTAACCACATTCAGGTCTACTTCGCCGTGATGCACATGAACGAGCTTTAACTTGTCATCTTTGAAGCTAATGGTGTAAATTGTTTCCAGTTCCGGACTGTAATACTGACCCGCAAAATCCGCTTTCTTCACATCCTTATTCTGGTTTGGCTCCACGCGGTTTCCCGGATGTTCGCCATTTTGCCGCAATGTCACTTTGGTAACCTTCCCCTCTTTCGGCTTGTGAAAAACAATGGATGCTTCCACAACTTTGAGATAAAAGGTCGTGTCGGAAGAAGGGAACATTTCGAATGCCTGCTGCCCCGTTGCCTGGGTCATGTAACGGTCGCCCTCCTTTCTGAAATTCAATATAAAACCCGGCGCTTCCGACAGTTCATAAGAGCCTGCGTACTGCCTGAAAAGTGTGGAATCAAACTTATAGTTTTCATTTTTCGGACTTTCAGCAGGTTTTTTGGCTACGGTTTTATCTTCTTTAAACAAAGATGCCATGTAAATTCCCGCCACATCAAATGCCTTTTTCTCAGGCGCAAACTCCGCCTGATTGCTCAGCACAATAAAACCATAATCCTCTTTCGGAAAGTATGTTATGGATGACCGGAAACCCGCATCGGCACCATTATGGCCATAGTAAGCCAATCCTTTGTAGGTTCCATGCGCCAGGCCGAAAGCGTAGGGCAATGTGTCGCCCTTAGTAATGCGGCCTCGTTCCAGCATTTGTTTCATTACCGCAGGGCCGCCGATTTTTGAAGTGCGGAAATTATTTATCCAAAACAAAAGATCATTAACCGTTGTAAATAAGCTCGTTGCACCCACATTCCCATAGCTCAGAATGGCCTTTTCAAAACTGCCCGCCTTCTCCTGCGATTTATGGAAGGAGTAGGCACGTCCTTTTACAATCTGCTCCTGGTTATCGTAGAACAATGTATTTTTCATGCCCAGCGGCTTAAAAACCTCCTGCTCCATCCATTCGGGAAATGGCTTTTTGCCAACCCTGCTGACAACCTCAGCCAGTAAAGTATAACCCGTGTTGCAATAAGCAAAGGCCGATCCCGGCTCAAAATTCAGCTCTTTTTGCCGTTTGATAAGGTTGAAAACGTGTTCTTTGGTAATGACATCGTCGAGCTGCCAGCCTGCCATGCACAAGAGGTTCCACTGGTCGCGCAGGCCGCTCGTGTGGTGGATAAGGTGTCGGATCGTGATGGTTTTGCCAAAGTCCGGGACTTCGGGAATGTGTTTATGAATGTCGTCGTCCAGCGAAATCTTCCCCTGCTGCGCCAGCAGAACAATAGCATAAGCCGTAAATTGTTTGGACACAGACGCCACATGGAAGATCGTTTCCGGACCATTTTTCGCGCCGGTTTCCACATCCGATTCACCAAAACCTTTGGCATAGATCAATTTCCCCTGATGCACCACTCCTACCGCCGCCCCCGGGCTGCCAGGTTTGTTCCATTCCGAAAACAGCGAATCGGCCCTGGCCGAAAGTTTGGCCGAAAGCTTGTCTGGCTGGGCAGATACAGGTGAGATTTGCGCAACAAAAAGCAGCGCCAGGATCATCGGGTAAAGTAAAGATTTCATTTCAAATGAATGTATTTTTTGCGAAGGATCGAACCAATCAATTTATGGTCGTATGAAAGTAATAAAATTGAAGTTCTGTACACAATATTAATAACCACCGGTAAGGCATTAATCCTATATTGCTTCAAAAATGACCCATGACCTCGCTAAGCGACTATTTTATCTCGGCTCCACTCTCCGCATTGCTAACGCTGAGCCTGGGGATAAGCCTTGCCCTGCTTAGTGACCGCATTGGGAAATGGATTTTCAAAACAGAGGAACCAGTCCATAGCGCGTTGTATTTCTTTGCAGGATTGCTGGCCATATCCTGGCTAATCTGGCTGATCAGTCTTGCTGGAATGGTTTCTGTGATTTTGCTCAAAGTCATTTTCTGGTCTATTATTCTTTGTGGAATTGGCATTGCTGCGGCGAACCCTGCCAAATTTTGGAGCCCTTTTGATAGGAAATTATCCGTACTAAAAAATCTAAAATCCTTTGAATTATTAACCGCGCTAACATTGCTCGTCGCAATGGTCGGTTACCTTTTACTTTCTCTGACAGTCCCAACAGATTCCGATTCCTTAAACTATCATCTTGCCTTACCTGTTGAAATGTTGCAGAAAGGCAGCCTGTGGTTTAACCGTGACAATTTGCATTATCGCCTGGCAGGTTTTGGGGAAATGATCAATGTGCTGGGTGTCGCGAACGGGTGTCCGCAACTGGGTTCGGTGATACAAATGATTGCATTGGGGCATACATTGAATGCATTAACAGCACGTTTGCAGATCGGCCCGAAACTCACCATTGGCGCTTTTGTAGCTGGAATTCCCACATTATTATTCCTTTTACCAAATCAAAAACACCAGTTAACGGGCATCCTCTGTACGACAGTATGCTTTCTTTTTATCAGTAATTCAGCGGGCCTGACATTGTCCCGCATACGACTGCTCATATTGGTTATGCTTTTTGCATCGGGGATCAAATACTCATTCCTGATCAGTGGCATTGCGCTGATTATCTTATTTTTACTTAAAAGAAAAGATGACGTTTCGCTTCCAAAAGTCGCGCTGAACTTCGCCTTGCTCACATTATGTGTGTTAGGGCCGCAACTGGTTTTCCGGTGGCTGCATTTTCATGATCCGTTTTCACCGATATTTGAGGGCCTCTTCGCTGATCCTGATCCTGTTGTTCAACGATTTTATCATTATATCAAAACCTTCCGGGAGTCGTCAATGCCTTATCCCGCTAACCTGACCCTGACAGACAGCCCGGGAAAGGTTTCCACGATCCTGGGTCCCGGTGTTCTAGTCCTCGGATTTTTGCCATTTCTTTTTCGAAATGCCAAAGCTGAAACTGTGAGCATCATTTTCCTGATCGCTGCTATTTCGCTGGGAAGCCAATTGTCGTCCCGTTTTTTGATGGAACCGATTTTATGGACAATTCCCCCATTTGCAATGGCCTATTCACAGGTCCGGAATTTCAGGTTTTTTGTCTGGTTTTCGAGATTGCAGTTGCTATGCGTATTACCATTTATTGCGTTGGGATTATATTCGTTAGGCCCTTCCCTTTTCTCAGATTCCCGGAGAACGGAAGTATTATTGAATTCAGCCAATGGCTACTCAGAAAGCGTCTGGCTGGATCAGGAATTGCCCAATAATGCAAAAATCGCTACGACGAGCCACGCACGGGCCTTTCTGAACAGGCCGTTTTTCCCCTGGGAATATCTGGTTTTTACCTCAACCCACAAGCCGGAAGAAATGCTGCTGCTTCGAAAAAAGCTGGTTAATTATGGCATTGACTATATCGTTTTACCGGAAAGAGGCGCTGAATCAATACAATCGGAGTTCGCGGAAGGGCCACCGTTCGTTCGAAAAACATTCCCGCTTGCAACCAGGAATCCGTTCAACCGAAAAGTTTACAGCGTTTCCATATTCAGAACAGACACGACTTCTCGCGGCACAGAGCGTGCTAAATAAATGATATAAATTTAAAAAAAAGCCGGCATTCGATCTCTCAGCGCAGCCAGCGTTCCCGATTCCAACCTTTTTTATTTAGTGGATATTGCAGGCCGATCCTTTTGCATATATTGAATCGTTATTTACTAATTCCTTTATGAACGGCAGTACGCTTCCGAATGTACGTTTTATTGCAATTGACGATAATCCGCTTGATCTTCTTTTTGTAACCGAATTCGCCAAAGCATTTCCTTTCCTGCAAAACTGCGGGGCCTTTTCGAGCGCACTGGAAGGTTATGAGGCACAGCAATACATTAAGCCCGACCTTATTTTTCTGGACATTGAAATGCCTGGTTTCAGCGGACTGGAACTTTTGCGAAAAGTCCGGGCAGAGGTTGATATGTCGGTTTTCATCACTTCGCACCAGGAATTTGCAATCCACGGTTACGAACTGTCAGCATTGGATTACATTTTGAAACCCCTTACCAAAGAGCGGTTTGACGAAACGGCGCGCAGAATCCGGGAGTATGCGTTGATGAAGCACCGTTCCGAGGCTTACGAAGTGCTTTTTGAGAAAGACATATTGATGATTAAAGAAGGCCATAACCAGGTAAAATTGTCGCAAAAAGACATCATTTATCTGGAAGCCATGCAGGATTATACCAAAATCATTACACCACAAAAAAACTACATTACATTATCCACGCTTACCTGTTTCATGGAGCAGCTTCCCTCGGACCGCTTCATGCGCGTGCACCGCAGTTATGCCGTTTCTCTGAATCAGATTAAAGAATTGCGGCATTCGGAAGTGGTCTGCAATAACACCATTATCCCCGTTGGAAAAACGTATCGATCAGCCATTGCAAAGCTCAGACTTTGAATATGAAAAAAATTCTACTGATTCTATTTCTCTCAACTACTTTATTATCAAATATTTACGCGCAGGTAATCCCTGACCTGTCCCGCTATAAAACCACCAAAGAAAAACTCAAAGCGCTTGCCGACTTGTGCGACAGCCTGGCCCTTGCGGAGGATGTGGAACGCGAGAAAGCGATTTCCAAATACGCATTGCAGCTCGCTCCCGCCAACGATTGGTACTTTCGTTCGGTTTTCCATTACAATCTGGGTTTCACCTATGAAAGCTCTGATCCGGACAGCTCGATATATTTTAACGAACAATCACTGGCAGATGCCCGCAAAGGAAAGTTGCCTACACGCATTGTCATGGTTTTACAACGGCTTTTGTTTTCCTATTATAATACGGCAGGCCATACGCATAAAAGCGAAAACACCCTCCGGGAAATGCTGGCGAGCATTGATACCACCAAAAATGAAAACACAAAAGTGGCTCTATATGCCACGATAGGCAATTATTATTCGGTGAAGGGGCAGTACAACACGCAGATCCAATATTTGTTAAAAAGCATTGCCATCAAAAAGAAGCTCATTGAGCAAGGTGTGACCAAAGACCGGGAAGATGTGGTGGTGGACCTGATGAGCCTTTCAGAGATCTATATTCAGATGGCACAGGGAGAAAAAGGCCTTTACTACGCCAAAGAAGGTAGAAAATACATTGTGGCCTACAAACCCTATCTCAATCATCATTACAAAGACATGACGGATGTTTACATCTTGCTGAAACAACCGGAAATGGCAAAAATTTACTACGACAGTCTGGCCGGAATGATCACTCCCGACAACCAGAATGCAGGCCGCCGCACCAATAAAATAGCGGCTGATCTTGGTTTTGCAGACTACTATTTATCCAATAAAAAACTGGATAGCGCAGCCATTTTTATCAAACGGGCCAACGACCTCGCGCCGAAATGGGCAAGTGAATTCCTAATGTCTCAGGTTAACTACATGACGGGGGAATTGTATATGGCCCAGAAGCAATATGCTAAGGCGCTCCCGTTATTGAAAGCAGCAGAACCGAACAGCACGGCATTTGGCTTCGAAATCCATGCTTCACTATTACAATCCCTTGCCAGATGCTACGCCGCCACGGGTCAATGGCAGCAAGCATATGCATATTATGACAAATATGCGCCCATCCGTGATTCGCTATACGTAGAATCGTCCAGGAAAAGCATTGCGGATGCCGAAGCGCAATATCAGAATAAGGACAAGCAGCAGCAGATCGAGATGAAGAACATTCAGATCGATAAAGCAAAAAAGCAGCTGATCTGGCTCATTTCCGGACTAGCTTTGCTGGCCTTATCGTTGGTTTTGCTGGGCGTTATATACAGGAATAAGAAAAAAAATGCAGAGATTTTAGATCATAAGAACAAAGAACTGGCCAAGCTGATCGCTGAGCTGGAAGAAGCCAATCGTACCAAAGCCAAACTTTTCAGCATTATAAGCCATGATCTCCGTTCACCGATTAGCCAGGTTTACCAGTTTTTGAAATTACAACAGCTCAACCCCAAGCTGCTTTCTGATCTGCAAAAGGCCGAATTGAGTGAAAAAATCCAGACGGCCACGGGATCATTGCTGGAAACAATGGAAGATCTATTGCTTTGGTCCAAAACCCAGATGAACCAGTTCAAGGCTGACATTCAACCCGTTGATGTCTCCTACATTGCTTCGCAAAGCTTAAAATTGCTGCAACTGAACATTGACTCAAAAAATATTCGGATCGAAAACGATGTTCCAGCCGACACAATGGTTAGGACTGATCCTTACTATTTGCAGGCAATTATCCGTAACCTGCTGCAAAATGCCGTGAAAGCATCTGATGAAAATGGTTTGATCCGGCTTGGAATAAAGGACCTCGAAAATCAGCTCACGTTTTTCATTGAAAACGGTGGCCGAGCATTCAGCCAGGAAGATTACGAAGTTATTTTGGCTCAAAAAGACGTCGGAAAAGGGCTTTCCGGCTTGGGATTGAAACTTGTGGATGAACTATCCGTAAAAACCGGCCTTGGGGTCCGGTTCGAAAATCCGGGGGAATCGGTGACGCGAAGTATGGTTATATTTCAAATGTAACTTTTAACATACTTATTTTACACATTCAACCGTTGAAAGGCAAAGCCTTACTCCGTGTTCACCAGACTGTTACTGATCTTCATCCTTTGTGCATCATGCGCTGTCGCGCAGCCTTACTACACGCGCTTTCGCGGGGCTTTTGGTGCGGAAATTTTTGGCATTGCCCCCAAAGGCGCTTTCGTCGCCGAGGCAGCATTTGGATATACTAAGAGGGCGTTTTGGGATATCCAGGCGGGAATTGGTGCGGTAAGCCAGCCGGATTTTCGCAGTCCTGCATTTTCGGCAGCATTAACGCATTGCTTTATCTTAAATCCTTATAAGCGAAATTCCTGCACGCCGCATCCCGACCATTATGCCGTCGAAACCTACTTAGAAGCGGGTTTAGCTTCCTTTTTCGTAGATCGCTATGACCGGGGGTTGCATTCGGGAGTCAACGGACAGCCAGCATTAACACCATCGGGAATTGCGGGATTGCGTTTCAACCTCGTAACCGACCGATGGATATACATTTTAAAGATCAGATACACGCCACCGTTAGTTTCCAATCCAATCGCTTCCCATGCAGGCGTGGGGCTCGCCATGGCCTGGCGCTGAAAAGAACCCGATGGACTACAAAAAACAGCAGCGGGCTGATAAGTAATTATTTAGGGTTGCTTATTTTTGAATTTATCTTGCAAAACCCTTCCTGAATTATCGTGAGGCCGCGCTTTTTTTCGAAATATGAATGGTGGTATCATCTGGCCATAATGCCCGTGTTCTGCGCTGTCGGTAATTATTACTTTATAGGAACTGCCTATTTTCAGGAATTTCCTGTTTTCATCAAAGCTACATTGCTGGTGCTGGCGCTCTACTGGTTCTCGATCGTCGCGCTAACCCTTGTGGTCCGCTGGATCATCAGCCGTTTCCCAGATGTTGACCAAACCAGACCGCGCTTGCTGACCATGTTGATGGCTGTGGGCACGCTTACGATGGGACTTGCTGCCTTTGATGTGTGGGCTTACAGCATTACACCCGGTCTCGATGTCCGATTCACCTGGCAAAACATTTGGCCGATCATGATCCTGGGCGGCTTTTTTGACATTTTTCTCTGTTCCATGCTGGGCCTTTTTTACTCTTTGGAACAGTGGAAAAAGAACCAGACTGAAAGCGAAAAATTGGAAAGGGAATCGCTGCAACACCAGTTTGACGCGCTCAAAGGACAGGTTAACTCGCATTTTTTGTTCAACAGCCTCAATACACTTTCTGCATTGATCGGCGATGATCAGGATAAAGCCGAAGAATTTGTGGAGGATCTGGCCAAAATTTACCGCTACATTTTACAGGCATCCAAGATTGAGCTTGTCCCGGTCCAGGCTGAATTTACTTTCCTGCATACCTATGCGCGGCTGTTGGGTGCGCGCTATGGCGATAGCCTGCATATCATTGAGCCCGGGCCTTACGCGGGCGAATTGCTCGTTCCGCCGCTGGTGTTACAGGTTTTGATTGATAATGCGATCAAATTCAATACGATGAGCAAAGCGAAACCACTTACAATTAAGGTTGAAATTGCTTTCAGCCAGCGGCTTCTGGTCCAAAACAATGTGCAAAGCAAAGTAAGGACAATGGTAACCGACCACGGCGGACTTGCGGGCCTGCGGGCGAAATATCACGCGCTAAGCAATCGCGAGCTGCGCGTGGAAGAAACAGAGGCATATTTTACGGTCACCGTGCCTTTGCTTTCTGCGCGCGTTCGTGCCTGACATATGGTTTGAACCTGTACAATTCATGTATTTATTAGTTCAATTGATACAACTTGCATTTCTGCGTCTGGTGCTGCAGATATATTTTTGAATACATTAACAAACTGGAAATCGCGGCCAAAATCCCCGGCCGGCGCAAAATGAACAAAGGAAAATTAACAGCAGGACTGTCGGGTGCATTGAGCCCCAAAACACGCTGGTCGTACGTGCTGACCATGCCTGTTTTCCTGCTTTTTTTCAATTATCTGACGGTAGGCCCGGCGTTCATCAGCAATTGGAAAACTTTCGTTGGAAGCACATTTCTGAATGGTTCGTTGCTGACCGTAACGTTTTTTATCCAATCCGGAATCAATGAAAACATCGCCCACCGTTATCCGAAACTGGATCAGACCATCAGGCGCATTTTCGTATCCATAGCCGCGCACGCAGGACTTTCCGGAATTTTCTTAGTGCTCATCGCATGGTTATATATTGGTTTCAAGCTCTTCGGATCCACGCTCACCATTCAAAAAATCCTGACGATTTACCTGATCAATATGGGCGCAATCATGCTGGTTATGGGCATTCAGGAATCTTTTAAGGCCATTGGACGGTGGAAACACCATGAAGTCAACCGCGAAAGGTTGATGAAAGAGAATGTTAACGGACAACTGGAAAGTTTGAAAGCGCAGGTCAGCCCGCATTTTTTGTTTAATACATTAAATTCCCTGTCTACATTGATTGCCGAAGATCCGCAGAAAGCCGAGCAGTTTGTGGACGAGATGGCGCGGGTTTACCGCTATTTGCTGCAAACCAATCATGCCTCCCTGGACGACAGCGATTTTAGCCAGCTGACCACGTTACAAAAAGAACTTTCCTTCATTGAATCCTACGGACATTTGTTAAAAACACGATACGGCGACGGTATGAAGCTTTACGTGCATGTTGAGAAACATTTAATGAACCGCAGGATACCTCCGTTAACATTGCAACTACTCGTCGAGAATGCCGTGAAGCACAATGTGATCCGCGCAAGCCGGCCGCTCACTATTTTCATATTGAGCACGCAGGAAGGAAATCTAATGGTGCGTAATAATCTGCAAAAGAAGACATTAACCGCCGGTGCCGAGAACCTGGAATCAACCGGCGTGGGATTGGTCAACATTATCACCAAATACAAAATCCTGAATGAACACCAAAAGGACATTTCGCAACCTGTGGTGGAGAGTAACCATGAATTTTTTACCGTAACACTGCCATTAATAGCCTGAAATCACAAACTATGGACGCACTGATCGTAGAAGACGAAGACCTGTCTGTCAGAAGGTTAAGAAAGTTATTGAATGAAACTGCGCCCGACCTGCTCATCAGCGGCGTGACAGACAGCATTGAAGAAACCGTGGAGTGGCTTCAAAGCAACCAGAAGGCCGGAAATGCAGATCCGGACCTTATTTTCCTGGACATTGAATTGTCGGATGGACAGAGTTTCGAGATATTTAACCGCGTGCAGGTGACCAGCACCATCATCTTCACGACCTCTTATGATGAATATGCATTGCAGGCTTTTAAACTGAATAGCATTGATTATCTGCTGAAACCCGTGCACCGCGACGACTTGCAGCGAAGCTTGCAGAAATACGAAAATATGCGCGCCCTGCCTTCCGAAGACTCGCTGGAAGGAATAAAGAAACTGCTGGAAGGATTTCAAAAAACCACCAAAAAAGAATACCGGCAACGATTTTTGGTAAAACAAGGGCAAAAAATGCTATCAATTGAGGTGAATGAGATCGCGTATTTCTTCACAGAAGAGCGTTACAGCTTTTTTGTAACAGATAACAACCAGAAATTGCTCGTGGATTATACATTAGATGAGCTCGCAGATGTGCTCGATCCGGCTCGTTTTTTCCGCATTAACCGTGGCATGATGGTGACGCACAAAGCGGTCGACAAAATTGACCCATATTTCGGAAATCGTCTGGCTTTAAGTCTGCGGCCCTCGCATAATAAGGAAGCGCTGGTAAGCCGTGAAAAAGTGGGCGATTTTAAACATTGGATGGGAAAATAGGAATAAGAATTTTTAACGATAATTTGTTATATTTCCAGTAAACTCTTGTTTACGACCTATGACAAACCTTTCCCCCCGTTTTCGGCGAATTTCGCGCGTCCTTAAAAACACGGCCAAAATTCCCGCTTTTTTGCTCATCGCAGCATTTACCATTCAAGACAATCCGCCCAAACCGGATGAAAGCCGCTTTACGCCCATTGTCGTGGCCGAGAACCTGGACGAACCTATGGTTTTCGAAGTGCTTCCGGATGGTTCGGCTTACATTATTGAAAGGAAGGGCGCTTTGAAAAAATACAATGTGTCCACCAAGTCCACCGACCTGATCGCCATGATCCCGGTTAACACCAAATATGTTAGCGCGGAGGGCGTTTCCAGGGAAGCTGAGGAAGGATTAATGGGTTTCACCATGGACCCGAATTTTGAAAAAAACCATTGGATTTATCTCTATTACGCGCATCCTACGGAGAAGAAACACATTCTTTCACGCTACGAACTGCGTGAAGACAAACTCGTTGAAAGTTCTAAAAAGGACGTGATCGAGGTTGTTACGCAGCGTGAAGTTTGCTGCCACACGGGCGGCGGAATGACCTGGGACAAAGCCGGTAACCTGTATCTGACGGTTGGAAACAACACCGGAAACCAGAAAGCCGCACAGACCGACGAGCGCGAAGGACGCGCCAGCTGGGATGATCAGGGACATGCGGGTAACACGAATGATTTAAGAGGGAAAATTTTAAAGATCCATCCGGAACCGGACGGCTCCTACACCATTCCCGAAGGCAATCTTTACCCAAAAGGAACGGCTAAAACGCGTCCTGAAATTTACTCAATGGGTCATAGGAACCCATGGCGCATTTCGGTTGACAGCAAAACGGGCTTTTTATATTGGGGCGAAGTGGGGCCGGATGCCAGCGAAGATTCGGAGATCGGGCCGAGAGGTTATGATGAAATGAACCAGGCCAGGAAGCCGGGTAACTTCGGCTGGCCCTGGTTTGTAGGCGACGATCAGGCATTTCCGGTATATGATTATGCTGCTAATAAGCCATTGGCCAAAAAAGATCCAAAAAATCTGGTCAACAATTCGCCCAATAATACAGGCTTGAAAGAGCTTTTGCCAACGGCTCCGAGCTTCATTTACTATCCCTACGGCATTTCCGAAAAATTCCCTGCAGTGGGTTCCGGTTCAAGGAGCGCTACTGGCGGGCCAGTCTACCACCGCTCGGATTTCAAAGCGCCAAAAAGACCGTGGCCCGCTTACTATGAGAACAAATGGATCGCGGCGGACTTCTCCCGCGGCTGGATCATGGCCATTTCCATGAGCCCGAATGGTGATTATGAATCCATGGAGCGCGTGCTGCCTGCTTACCATCCCGTGCAGCCGATCGACATTAAGTTTGGCCCGAATGGCGACCTATATGTGCTGGAATATGGCAGTAACTGGTTCAGGAAGAGCGAAAATTCGAGATTAATACGCATCGAATACAATGGCGGCAACCGCAAACCGATCGTTCAGGTTTCTACGGATAAAAAAGGCGGCACAGTTCCGTTTCAGGCGAAGCTTTCCTCTGCCGGAACCAAAGATTTTGACGGGGATAAACTGAAATACAGCTGGAAGATCACAGGCAACGGCGGAGCTGCAAAAACATTCGCCACAGCTGAACCGATCGTAACATTTGATAAACCGGGCGTTTACACAGCGACTCTTACCGTGAGTGATGCCAAAGGCGCTTCCAATTCGCAATCGCTTAAAATTATCGCCGGTAATGAGCCGCCGAAGGTTTCGGTGAACGTGGAAGGAAATAAAACATTCTTTTTCGCCGGAAAACCCATTCCTTATTCTATTGATGTAACGGATAAAGAAGACGGAAGTTTGCTGGAAGGAAAAATCAAGCCCGAAGAAATTGCAGTGAGCATTGACTATGCTTCCGAAGGATTTGATTATGCCGAAGTCATTCAGAGTCAGCGCAGCGTGGATGCGAGCACGCAGTTTGCGGTAGCCCAGGTTTTAATCGGAAAAAGCGATTGTAAAGTCTGCCACCAGGTGGATGCCAAATCCGTAGGACCTTCATTTGCAGACATTTCCAACAAATACAAAGGAAAACCCGGGGTTAACGAAACACTGGTAGGAAAAATCCTGAAAGGCGGAGCCGGCGTTTGGGGAGAAGTTGCTATGCCCGCGCACCCTGCATTGCCCGTTGCGGATGCAGAAACGATTGTAAAATACATTCTGAGCAGCACGGATAAAACATTGAGCACATTGCCTGTTAAGGGTGAATTTACACCAAAAATTCCTGCTCAGGACAACGGAAAAGGATCAGTATTGATCAGGGCGGCATTTACCGACCGTTCTATGAGCGGCAACAAGGCTATCCCGGCCCAGACAACGGAAGAAATGATCGTCCTGAGAAGCCCGGAACTCAATGCTGCCGAAGCGCCTATTGTACAAGGTGCAGATATGAAAGCATTGGGAACAGCGGGATTAGGATTCAGTGTGGTGACTTTTGCAAACAGTTTTCTGGCTTTCAAAGAAACAGATCTCACTGATATTAAGGCACTTGAAATGAATGCCGCGGCTCAGAAACGCGAAGGCGCCATGGGTGGGAAGATCGAGATTCGCCTGGATTCACCCACCGGAACGCTCGTTGGTGAACAGAATGTGGATATCGCTCCGGAAGTGGATATGGCCAAACTGATGGCCGAACTGGAAAGCCAGAAAAAGCCTGGTGAGACCGTAAAACCGCCACGCCGCCCTACCCGCGCACCTGTTTTGGTGAACATTAAACCTACCACGGGCAAACATGACATTTATATATTGTTTAAAAATGAAACGGCGAAGCCCATCGAACCATTGATGACGCTTTCCAAGATCACTTTCAAGCAGTAAATCAGGTTTCGATAATAAAACGGTCGGCCAGGATGGCATTCATTCCTGGTTCGATCGTTTTTTCATGCGGAAGCGTATAGAATTCGCTCGTAATGCGTATTCCTTTTTCTGTTCTTTCGAGCGAGACTTTCAAAAATCCGTGCTTGTTATCACAGTAATTTTCGAGGGTCACATGATTAAAAGCGGCATTATTGGCGGTAAAACGGCTATCCGAAACGGACGCAACAGGATGAAGTTCATCATAACCGCCACCTCCGGCAACGATAAACGGAACGGTTTTACCATCAAAATATCGCTTTGAAAAGCGCTGGTAGTTGTGGACATGACCACTGAAAACAACATCCGGCCTCACGCCCGTTTGTTCAAAAACACCATCAAAAAACTGGATCATAGGCAGGCTCGATCCGTGGTTGATATCCGCAGAATATGGTGCGTGGTGAATGCAAAGAATGATGGCCTTTTCAGGACGCTCGGCATCGGCGCTTCTGAGCTCTTCCAATAACCACTTCCGCTGATCCGGCGTAACTACGCCGAACTTGGTTACATTGCCATACATGCCAATAATGCGCGCAACCGGCGTTATGAGCGACCAGAAAACATTGGGCTGCGTCATGCTTTTCCGTTCCGCACCACCGCTGAAACTGACGGTTTGAGACTGTTTATCACAAAATACGGCCTTGAACGGGTCCAGACTTTTGTAGGAAACGCGGCTGTCCGGATTTACGTCACTGTCGTGGTTTCCGGGGATCGCGAAAATCGGTCCGGGATATTTTTGGTAAGGATCAAAAAACTGCCTTTTATACTGACTTGCTTCTCCGAAATTATAGACAATGTCACCAAGATGATAGAGGAACATGGGTTCTTTGCCCGTGCCATCTGTCTGCTCATATTGTTTGATCATTTCAGCAACCACAAGCTTTTGAAAGTCCGGATTGCGAACGCTGCCCGTGTCACCCAGCACGTGAAATGCCAGCTTATTGCGGTCGTTCAAGGTTTGAACTGACTCTAAATCAAAGTGGTAAGGATATTTTCCTGTCGGCGCAGGCAGTGGTTGGAATTTGTAGGAGTCATCCGGCTGATGTTTCTTGATAACCGGTTTGTCGTATTTCTTACTAAGGAATGAATTCATTAAGGTGCGAGTAACTGAACATTCAAAATGTGCATCGCAACGAAGCAAATGCACATTTTTACAACGGGTTACCGCCACTTTTGGTTCTTATTATCCCAACCATTTACGCAACAAATACTTACAGTTTCATCGCCTTCAACCGCAGACTATTCCCCACCACCGACACGGAACTCAATGCCATCGCAGCACCAGCCAGCATAGGATCCAGCAGGAATCCGTTCACAGAATAAAGCACGCCCGCAGCGATTGGAATGCCGATCAGGTTATATATAAATGCCCAGAAAAGGTTCTGCCTGATCGTTTTGACTGTTCTTGCGGACAGGTTTAATGCTTTCGGGATCATATTCAGGTCGGAGGTGATCAGTGTCATTTTGGCGACATCCATCGCAATGTCCGAGCCTTTTCCCATCGCAATGCTCACATCTGCCTGCGCAAGCGCATGGCTATCATTGATCCCGTCACCAACCATCGCCACCACTTTGCCTTCCGCTTGCAATTGTTTTACAAAATCCGCTTTGTCCGAAGGCATCGCTTCTGCCTTATAATGTTGTAAACCAATCTGTTCAGCCACAGCAGCGGCGGTTTGCTTGTTATCTCCCGTGAGCATATACACCTCAATGCCCATTTTTTGCAAATTTTCAATGGCTAGCTTTGAAGTCGCCTTAACCTGATCGGCAATGGCAATGATCGCCAGTACATGGCTGTTATTTGCAAAATAAATGACTGTCTGCGCTTCGGCTTGCCACATTTCAGCCGTTGCTTTCAACTCCTGGCCCAAAACCGCGCCAGACTCTGAAATCAGGTTTTTGTTCCCGATAAAATAGGTAACACCCTCACTCACAGCCCGCACACCCTGGCCGGTAATGCTTTCAAAAGACACCAACGGCACTTTTTGAACATCACCCTTTTTTAAATACTGCACAACAGCATCGGCCAGCGGGTGTTCCGAGCGCGATTCCATGGCTAATAAAATTTGTTCGAAGAGCGCTTTTTCCCGGATTTGTTCGCCCCAGACCATTTGCGTTACTGCTGGTTTCCCTTCGGTAATGGTTCCGGTTTTATCCAGGATAATGGCATTCACTTTATGTGCAAGTTCCAGGCTTTCAGCGTCTTTGATCAAAATATTATTCTCTGCACCCTTCCCTACCCCAACCATGATCGCAGTAGGCGTGGCAAGACCGAGCGCACACGGACAAGCAATGACAAGAACGGTCACCGACGTTAGTAAGGCATGCGTAAATGCATTTTCTCCACCAAAAACCATCCAGCCAATGAATGTAAGAATCGCAATAGCGATCACAACGGGCACGAAAATTCCGGCGATTTTGTCTACCAGCTTCTGCACCGGCGCTTTACTTCCCTGCGCCTGCTGAACCATTTTAATGATCTGCGCCAGAATCGTATCGCCTCCGACTTTTTTGGCCTCAAACAGAAAACTCCCTTTTTGATTGATCGTCCCCGCAAACACCTTTTCCCCTACCCTTTTCTCCACGGCAACCGGCTCGCCGCTGATCATGCTTTCGTCCACAAAAGAACTTCCTTCCGTCGCAAGGCCGTCCACCGGGATCTTTTCACCAGGTTTGATTACAATGATATCACCCACTTTGACACTGGCAACAGGAATTTCCGTTTCCACTCCGCTACTGATAATGGTGACCGTTTTGGGCTGCAAACCCATGAGCTTTTTAAGCGCCGAAGTCGTGTTGGACTTCGCCTTTTCCTCCATCAGTTTGCCCAGCGAAATAAATGCGATCACAACGGCAGCCGCCTCAAAATACACATGCGCATGCAAGCCGCGTGCATGCCAGAACTCGGGATAAAATGTGTTAAATGCACTGAAAATGAATGCTATACCCGTGCTTAACGCAACAAGCGTATCCATATTCGCCCTCCCGTGCCGGGCTTGCTTATATGCATTAATAAAAAAGCTCCTACCCAAAATAAACACAACCGGCGCAGCCAATGCCATCATGATCCAGTTCCCATAAGGCAGCGCCCGGGCGGATCCTTCCATAAAAAACATTCCGATGATGACGATCGGCAGGGATAGCACAGAAGCCCAGATCGTCCTTATTTTCAGATCATTATAATGCGCGAGTTGCGCTTCCTGCTGCACTAGCTGCGGATCTTCAACATTCACAACCAGGTCATAACCGACCGCGCGCACCGCATTTTGAAGTTCGAGGGGAGTGACCGTATCCTCATATTCCGCCCAGGCGGTTTGCGTAGCATAATTTACGCCCGCATCATGCACACCTTTCACGGATTTGAGCATGCTCTCAACACTCACCGCACAGGCCGCACACGACATGCCCAGCACGGGAAAGGTTTCTTTTATATTGTTTTCAACTATCGTTGCCATCGCTGTTTTCATTTTTACAAATGTATCACAGCCCGCCCCGCAAAGTCTTACACAATTCAGTCGATGCTTTGTATAATTATTGCATCAAACCTCCTTAACCATCCGGTCAAAAACGGCGCGCTGTTCCATCATGCTTTTCACTTTGTCATCAGGATTCGTGTGACATTCCAGCAAAACCCAGCCTTTGTAGTTCATTTTTGCCAGGTTACTAAGCAGCTCTTTGTAAGGATAATCCGTACGGTCCAGTTCGCGGACGTGGATGGTGTCTCCAAACCATTTTTTTACGAGGTCGAAATTATGCTGAAAGCCGTCGCCTATGAGATCTTCTTTGTTGCAGTTCCAGCAGATCCTGGCATTCGGATGATTTGCTGCATCCATAATCTGCTTGATATTAGGCAGTTCCTGGGTTTTTTCGCCGTGTACTTCCAGCCTGATCTGCTGACCAAAATCCTTTGCGTAAGCAGCCAGTTCGCTTAATGCCGCACCGATTTGTGCCAGTGTTTTTTCAACTGGAACATCGCCATGAAGCGCATTGGGCTTCACCTTCACGCCCAAGCCACCGACATCAGCGCTTAACCTGATGAATTCCTTCGTGCGCTCTATGGAAGATTTTAGTTTGGCCGGGTCCGGGTAATCATATTGCTGGTTTGTACCGAGCCCGATCAGCTCCACAGGGCTGTCGGCGAACTTCTTTTTTACTTCAATGCGCTCAGCCTTAGTCAGATCGGGCATAACTTTGTGAGCGTGTTCGACGCGTAATTCCACGCCGCTTATTTTCGTATCCGAGCAGTTTTTGATCAATGTGTTAAGGTCCCAGTCTTTTCCCCACAGATAAGTAACAAATCCGAGTGTGAAGTTTGCCTTATTCCGGGACTCTGCCGCGCCCGCTTGCCCGTATACGACAGATGCGCCTGCCAGCAGGGATAACTCTTTCAGAAATGTCTTTCTGTCAATGTAATGCATGGGATCTGGGTTTTGGTTTGACAAAATGATAAAGCGCGCCGCGGCGAGGTTCTACCTCATAGTCTACTTTAAGGCGAATCTGCGAAGACATTGCCCAGGCGGCAAGCCTTTCGGACGAGCAGATTAGTAACGCCGACAGCATGGCTGCACTGCATTTGGTGGATCGGATTGGTGAAACGAGCGATGTTGCAGAGCTGGCGCTTTACCTGGCAGGAAGCAATTTTGTAACAGGCGAAACCATCAATCTGGATGGCGGCCATGTTGCAGGACATCATTTGGGTTAAGGAAATGTTCAAAAATAAGTGTGTGAAAAAATGGAAAATCAAACAAGGATTACAGCGCTTTTAGGGATTCAGTATCCGATTTTGCAAGGCCCGATGGGCGGGGGATTTTCAAATGCTGCGCTTCTGGCAGCAGTTTCCAATGCAGGCGGTCTGGGCAGTTATGGGGCTTATACGCTGACTCCGGAGCAAATTCTGGCGGCGGACCGGGAAGTCAAAACAAAAACAAGTAAGCCTTACAACATCAACCTCTGGGTTTCAGATGTTGATAAAAGCCTGGAAAGCTTCCCGCCTGAAAAGCTGGAAAAAGTGAAGCAGCTTTTCAAACCTTACTTTGATTCGCTGAGCATTCCGCTTCCTGATTTAGACACGAACATTCCTTCCAAATTCCTGAAACAGGTGGAAGCCGTTTTCGAAGCGCGGCCTGCGGTTTTCAGTTTCATTTTTGGAATTCCATCCAAAGACATACTGGATGAGGCACGCAGACTTGGCATCAAAACCGTAGGCTCCGCAACCACGCTGGACGAAGCCATTGCACTGGAACAAGCCGGCGTCGATGCCATTGTAGCATCGGGATTTGAAGCGGGCGGACACAGACCTTCATTCCTGAAACCAGCCCCTGATTCACTGACAGGCACATTTGCACTTGTTCAGCATTTAAAAGCCAGGATCAAAACACCCATTATAGCCGCAGGTGGCATCGCCGACGGTGCAGGCATCCGGGCCGCGTTAACCCTGGGTGCCGACGCCGCCCAGATCGGAACGGCATTTTTGGTGACCGATGAATCCAGCGCCACACCCGCGCACCGGTCCACGCTCCTGTCGGACGAGTCGCGGTATACTGTCCTCTCCAAATCACTCACGGGCCGGATGGGCCGGATGATCCGTAACCGTGTCACGGAAGAAGTGTCTTATGGAACCGAAGTGCTCCCGTTTCCCTTGCACTCGCGCTTCATGGGACCGTTGCGGGAAGCGGCGCTGGCGCAGGGACGGACTGAGCTGAGTATTTTCTGGTCCGGACAAAATGCGGTGAATTTAAAACCCGGAACGACGGCCGAGTTTATGCAATCGCTGATCGATGAAGCATTTACAGAATAACATTGTAATGAATCGAATAACGGGGCTTCGATTCAGGAAAATTTTGCGGAAAAATAGAATAATGGTTAGAAGTAATCTGGATTGATTTCCTAAATTTGACGGGTGCAGATTTGGCTGCATATTAGTCATGTTAAACAACTTAATCCTAATGCTATGTTGAAAGTAAAGTACTTCTTCCTTGCGATTTTCGCAATCAGTATGTTTGCAGTGCAGGCCCATGGCTTCTTAAAGGCCAACGACCTGGTCGGAAACTGGAAATATACCGTCTCCAATGTTCCCCCTGAGTACGAAACCGGCGTCATGACTTTTGAAGAGAAGGACGGTAAGCTAAGCGGCTCGCTGGGCTCAACCGAAAGAATGGAAATGAAAGAACTGGTGGTTGATCAGGGCAAAATAACTTTTAAACTTGATTTCCAGGGCGGTGTATTGAATGTTACCTTAATGCAGGAAGGTGAATCGCTTAAAGGAACGATCGTTTCACAAGATGGTGAGTTTCCGATTGCAGCTGTTAAGGAAGCTAAAAATTAATATTTAAATATTATTCCAACTTTAAACACCGGTCAGGGCATGTCTCTGGCCGGTGTTTTTGTTTGAAATAAACTACTTTATACTTAATTGATTTTGGTTGTAAGGGTAGAAATGTAGCATTTCGTCTGGAAATATTGATATAGCGAAGCGAAATGCCGAGCTCATGTGAAACATTTCCTAACCCAAACAAATGAGAAAAGGATATACATTATTCCTTCGACCTGTGATGACCGGAAGCATGCTGCTAGCGATGCTGCTGCCCCCCGCAATGGCCAACAATGTGCCAAAAAACCGGAAAGCCGGTTCCCATCACACCATCGACAAAGCAATTTCCGGAAGGATTTTGTCAAAAGAAGACAACACACCCATCCCGGGTGTGACCGTTGTGGTTAAAGGCACAACAAATGGCACCACAACCGACGTTGACGGCAAGTACCAGATCAATGTGCCCGAGAACAGCTCCGTACTCGTGTTTTCCGCCGTTGGTTATCTCACACAGGAAAAAGAAGTGGGAACAGCCAGCGTGGTAGACATTACCTTATCAACCGACCAGAAAACATTGGAAGAGGTGGTCGTGGTTGGGTACGGAACACAAAAGAAACGCGACCTCACCGGTGCCGTTTCGCAGATCAGCGCCACAAAGCTGGAAAACGAAAACCCGCAGTCTGTTCAAGACGTCTTAAGAGGAAATATTCCCGGTATGAACGTTGGCTTTTCTGCGTCCGCCAAAGGTGGTGGTAATGTGGGTGTGCGAGGCTCCAATTCCCTTACTGCGGGATCGTCACCGCTGGTCGTTCTGGACGGAGCCATTTATTATGGTGGTCTGGAAGACATTAACCCTAATGATATTGAGACAGTTGACGTTTTAAAGGACGCCAGCTCGGCTGCTGTTTTTGGTGCAAAAGCCGCAAGCGGGGTCATTTTGGTTACTACAAAAAAAGGAAAGGAGGGCAAAACGATCATCAATGTAAACACCAACATTGGTTTTGCCGAAGTAGCTCAAAATCAGGAAGTACTAAGCCCCGAAGGCTTTCTGACCTGGCGCGGAGAAGTAATGCGCAATATCAACGCAACGGCTCAACCCAGCCGTTTTACCAATCCAAATAACCTTCCCGCAGGCGTAACACTGGAGCAATGGCTTGGTACCGAGGGGCCGGCGGATGATCCTGAAAGAGTCTGGCTGACACGACTGGGGCTTCAATCGGTTGAGATAGAAAATTATAAAGCAGGCCGGAGCGTGGACTGGTATAGCAAAATTTACCAAAAGGCATTGCGCCAGGACCATACCATCAGTCTTTCAGGTAAAAATGACAGGGTATCTTACTATATGTCATTGGGTTACTTGAATAATGAAGGGATTGTTGTAGGGGATAAATACAGCACCGTGCGTGCGCGTCTGAACCTGGAAGGGAAAGTGAACAAATTTCTTACCGTTGGGATCAACACCCAATTTGCAGACCGCGACGAAAGCCAGGTTCCTGTTGATTACAACCTTGCCCCTAACCTCTCACCCTGGGGATCGGAATTCAATGCGGACGGAACTTATAAATGGAGACCCAATGAGGAGGCCAGCGGTGGAAACCACCCCTATTATGCACCCAGCTTCACCGATCGTGACAAAGGTTCTACAACCATTAACAATGTTATTTTTGCCAAAGTAGGCTTGCCCTTCGGCATTACATATCAGGCGAACTTTACGCCGAGATTTGAATTTTACCACCGTTATAACGCGGAATCATCGAAACATGCGGAATGGGCAGCAGAAGGCGGCCGCGCTTCACGCCGCAACACGAAAACCATTAACTGGCAGATCGATAACATCCTGAAATGGAACAAGACGATTGCGGAAAAGCATAACATCGATGTAACCCTGCTTGCGAATGCAGAACGTTTCAGAAGATGGGATGATAGTACGTCAAATAAGGGCTTCGCGCCAACGGACATCTTGGGTTACCACAACATTGGCGGTGGTAACGCCCCGATTATGTGGAGCAATGACGAAACCAGCACAGCGGATGCATTAATGGCCCGTTTGTTCTATTCTTTTAAAGACCGTTACATGGTGACGCTGTCGACAAGAAGGGACGGTTACTCGGCATTCGGACAAAAAAATCCGAGAGCACTTTTCTCCTCAGCAGCATTGGGTTGGGTGTTTACGGATGAGCCGTTCTTTAAAGTAAGCTGGCTGAACTATGGTAAGCTTCGCGTATCCTACGGTAGCAACGGAAACAGGGACATTGGCCGTTATGATGCATTATCCAACCTTGCAACAGGAAAATATCTGCACGTAAATTCAGGTGGAACGGTGGTTCAGGTAAGCCAGTTGTATGTAGACAGAATGCAAAACCCGAACCTGAAATGGGAACGCACCAACTCACTCAACTTAGGTCTGGACTTCTCGCTCTTCAACACGGTCATCGACGGTAGCCTGGAACTTTACAAATCTTCAACCAAAGATCTGCTTGTAAAAAGGGCGCTTCCGAATGTCCTGGGTTTTGATTTTGTGTTGGATAACTTGGGACAGGTAGACAATAAAGGTCTGGAACTGAGCCTGAACTCCAATAACATGAAGCGCGAAAACTTCTCATGGCGTTCTACATTGAACATTCAGATGAACCGGAACAAGATCGCGAAACTGTATGGAAATATGGTTGATGTGAAAGATGCCTCAGGAAATGTAACCGGACAAAAAGAAGCGGACGACATTACCAACAAATGGTTTATCGGCCACGCTGTGGATGAGCTCTGGAACTACAAAGTGCTCGGTGTATGGCAAACCGAAGAGGCGGATGCCGCGGCGAAGTATGGTGTTAAACCAGGCGATCACAAGATCCTGGATGTCAACAATGATGGGAAATATACCAATGATGATAAGGTTTTCCAGGGCTACAAATCGCCAAGGGCACGGATTACATTCCGTAACGAGTTTAAACTCTTTAAAAACTTCGATGCGTCGTTTATGATGTATTCGTATGTGGGACAAAAAGGCGAGTTCAACCAAATGAAAAACCGCCCCGGATTTCCTGACCGTTCAAGCTCGTATGTATTCCCTTACTGGACTGCTGAAAACCGCGATAACGAATGGGCACGTCTGTATTCGAGCGAAGGATCGGCCACTGGTTATGCCGTTTATCGCAGCAAATCATTCCTCCGTTTTGAAAGCCTGGCATTGGCCTATACCATTCCGCAAAAGATTGTTCAGAAGATCAACATTCAAAACCTGCGGATCTACGGAAACGTGCGCAACCTGGGTTACTTGTCGAGCTGGAGTTTCTGGGATCCTGAAAACGGAACGGACAATGACAAGAATACGAACCTGGATGTCTCCGTACCAAGTCCGCGCATTTTCACATTGGGTCTGGATATAACCCTGTAATATTCTCTTCCAAAAATTGACGAAATGAAAACGATATATAACAGATCAAAACAAATATTTGCTCCCGCGCTGATCGCCGGCTGCATGACCATGTTCGCTTGCCAGAAAGACTGGCTCGCGCCGGAGCCATTATCTTTTTACAATCCGGATATTACATTTAACGATCCGGCTGGCTTGCGCGCGACATTGGTTGCCTGTGAGCGGAACATGCGCCTGGAATGGTACGGTGATGCACCACCGATGGTAACGGAAGCCGTGTTTTCTGACATTGCCGTGGAAGGAACAACAGACAAATCGGGTCCTGCCCAGAATTTGAACCTGCTGATTACCCCGGATGCGCAGCTGAACCACATTGACTACAACCGCATAGGCTGGTATTGGATCGAAGGCTTTAAGGGAATCAAATACGCTAATGTTGCGATTTCGCGCATTGACCAACCTACTTACAAAAGTGAGCAGGAGAAAAATGAAATCCTGGGAGCCGCTTACTTTCACCGCGCAGCACGCTATTACCGGCTTACCCAGCAATTCGGCGACGTTCCTCTAATCCTGGAAGAAGTCATTGGCCCGAAGCTCGATTTCCAGTCAACGAAGCGGGAAGTGATTTTGAAGAAAATGAAGGAAGATCTTGAATTTGCTGAACAGTGGGTTCCTGCCATTACGGACAAGGGTTCGGTTAATAAAGGATCGGTGAGCCATTTGCTGACCAAGGTTAATCTGGCGCTGGGCTTGTTTGATGATGCCATTAAATCGGCAAGCAACGTGATTGACGGCGGAACGCACAAACTGATGACGAGTCGTTTTGGCGTGGACGCAAGCAATGCAAACCGCAATGTTGTCTGGGATCTGCACAGGCCTGCAAACAAGGCATTAGGCGCAAATACGGAAGGATTAATGCTTGTTATCGACCGCATTAACATTGATGGAAATGTTCCGGAAGGCATTCAGATCATGCGTAACACAGTCCCGTTCTGGCATAATAATATCACCACTCCGGTTGGGAACAGGGGCACAATCGATACTTACGGCATCGAAATTGATCTGATAAGCAAGTACGGCCGTGGGATCGGACGTGTGCGCCCAACCTATTATTCACAGGAAGGTGTTTGGGATGATAAAAAAGATTTGCGTCATGCGCCGGGCAACTGGACGCGTATGGAAGATATCGTGTACAATGACCCGGCACTTAAAGGTGCGAAGATCAATGACCCGTATTACGGGAAAAATCTTCAAATGCGAAACGCTGCGGGTGGCTTGCTAACCATTGATACGATCAGGTGCTGGTTCGACTGGCCGAATTATAAATTGTTCATCGAAGATCCGCAACGCATTCAGCCACAAGGCGGTAACACTGACTGGTACGTTTTCCGCCTGGCTGAGACTTACCTGCTGAGGGCCGAAGCTTACGCCTGGAAAGGCGATTTGGTAAAGGCAGCAGCAGACGTTAATGCGGTCCGTACGCGCGCCAATTGCAGCCCGCTTGCACCAGCAAAAATCAATATCGGCACGATCCTGGATGAACGCGCGAGGGAATTGTATTTTGAAGAACCGCGCAAAACAGAGCTTACCCGCGTAGCCTACATTTTCGCCATGACCGGCAAACCAGCACCGAACGGCAAGACTTATAACATGGAAAGCTTTTCGGACAACAACTATTACTATGACCGCGTCATGGAGAAAAGCGATTTCTATAACAAAGGTGTAAAAACCCGCCACGCAGATGAGTACACCATGAGCCCGTATCACGTGCTATGGCCTGTGCCACAGTCTGCCATCGACGGCAATGTCCAAGGAAGGATCAATCAGAACAAAGGTTATAACGGATTCCAGAGCAATGTTCCTGCATTGACTACTATTCCCGAGTAACAAATAAAATCACAATAGTTAAACATAAATAGTGCTTGCAAAGGGTTCCGGTTTCGGGACCCTTTTGCTTTTTTAACCAAAAATTCAATGCGTATAACCATGTTAACCCTAAACGAATGCGCGGACCAAGCGTTATATTTGCAGGATTTCAAGGAAGCAATTAATCAGTAGAAATTGAGAAAGCGATTCAGGAAGCACGTCCGCATGGCGCGATATGTGATTTATAAAGAAACCCTCATTGATTTCAATGATCATTTCTGGACATTTGTCGGCTCGTTTTTAGGCATTGCGCTTATTGGTTTTATCAACAGCAGCCAGTTCACCCAAGCCGACAATGTGTTCCTGATCGGCTCCTTCGGGGCATCTTCCGTCTTGATTTATGGCATTATCAATAGTCCGCTGGCTCAGCCGCGGAACCTGATCGGCGGACATTTAATCTGCGCCATTGTGGGCGTTACCGTGCACAAGATCATTCCTGGCAATATTTGGCTCGCCTCTGCATTCGCCGTTTCGCTATCGATCGTTTTTATGCAGATCACCAAGACATTGCACCCGCCGGGAGGCGCTACGGCCTTAATTGCAAACATTGGTTCGGAAAAGATTACCAGTCTGGGATATAAATATGTGTTCAGCCCGGTGCTGACCGGCGTGCTTGTTTTGCTTCTGGTCGCCCTTTTTGTGAATAACCGTGCAGCGCACAGGCATTATCCCAAGAATAAAAACTGGTATAAAATCTGGCAGCGCAGATACAGATAGGGCCGCAACATTACTGAACCACCAGACTCAATCAGCCATTATGGCAACACAGGCTCTGTGAGATAGTATTCATCGATCTGGTTCCAGGAATAACTGTAAGTGATCCCGCCAACTTCCTGGACAAAATCTCCTTTATCATTATCTGTATAACCAACCCGCCAGTTGGTCGTATTTTTGATCCTGAATTTCAGTACTGAATTCGGTGGCGGAAGATCTTTTGCTGCTAATATTTTGATTTTCATATGCTAAGGTAACCCTATTTAAGTTGCAACGGCCGATTTGTGCGTGCCTGTTTTTGATATACACCTCCTGTGTGCTACATTCGGTTAAACAAATTTAAAAACGCACGATGAAAAAATCACTCAATATCATCATATGCCTTTCGCTGCTCTTTGCCACGCCTGTTTTAGCGCAGGGAGACGATAGCGCGCTTATTAAGCACCTGAATACGCAATGGCTGCAATCATATCCCAAACGCGACACCGCCGCAGTAAGCCGAATCCTGGCCGATGATTTCGTCATGATCTCGCAAACCGGTAAAAAGCTCTCCAAAAACGAAGTCCTGAAAGACCTGCTGACACCTGACCGCCAGATCATCAACGTCACCATCGACAGCATGGACCTCCAAATCGTCAACAACGTAGGCCTCCTAACCGCCTACACAAGCTTCGTATTAAGGGACAAGGAAAAAATCCTGAAAGGAAAAAACGTCTATTCAGACGTCTACATCAAAAGAAAAGGCCTCTGGGTAGCCATCAACGGCCACGAGACGTTGATGGAACTGAAATAGTGGCGAAGCGATGGAAGGAATGATTTAATCAACAAAATCGATTTCGCGGTGATCAACATTGCTTAAAGCAATGCATTCATTTCCTTCCACTCGTAAACTTTCACTTTCCCTGCGGGTTTCTTGGCGGCGGCTAGCATTGCTTTTGCGATATCTTTGCCTTCAATACCGCGGTATTTTTGTGCGGGGCCGATGAGCAGTGGATTGAGTAGGGAGAATATTTTGATGAATAGTTTTTCCATAGGCCTGGTTTCCTTGCGGTTTCCCATGATCATGGATGGCCGGAAAATGTGCGTGTGAAGCAAATCCAATGCGGCGACGTCCCGTTCCGTTTCGCCTTTTGTCCTGATATAAAAAATACTGGAACTTGCGTCCGGGCCTACGGCCGAAACCAGAAAAACGGATTTCGCTCCCTTTTCCTTGGCAATCTGCGCAGCCAGGACCGGGTAATCATGGTCCACCTCATAATACGTTTTCTGATCCGGCGTATTCTTTTTTGTAGTGCCGAGTGCGATATACACTTCGTCCGCAACGATCTGATCTTTGAGATTGGGCAAGGAATGATAATCTCCGATCAGCATTTTCAGTTTTGGGTGGGCTACATTTAAATTCTTGCGCACCACAATGGTCACCTGATCATAATCAGGATCGCTTAAAAGCCCTTCCAATAAATAGTTACCCACGAAGCCGCTTGCTCCGAACAAAATGGCCTTTTTCCCTGGCATATCAGCGTTCATAGTTGTTTTTCGAAATGGAATTTGATCAATTTAATGAAATTTTAAAGGAATAGTGCCTGAATGTGCATTTGAATAGCCCCGCAATCGGGATGGCAATTTCATCATTCATGGTCATTAAGGCGGCGAAGTTTGGCTGACAGTCATTAACTTAGCCGTCTTAGCCATCGATGAAATGATAGACAACGATACCAAACGACTTTCCCGGCTAACCGCCATTCTGACTCAATTACAAACCAAACGGCTGATCACAGCGCCTGACCTGGCGAGTAAATTTTCTGTGAGCGTCCGGACCATTTACCGGGATATTCGGGCATAATGCCGACAATGACAGGACTAGCGCAAACCTCGCCGATTTGCAATTGGCGCTGACACGATTCAGTGTGTTAACAATCGATTACTATGCGCCGGACACCGACGAAACCACTTCCCGTAACATTGAACCATTTGCCTTGCTGAGCACGCAGGAAAATTGGCTGTTGGTAGCCTGGTGCCGCCTGCGCAAAGCGTTCCGGACATTTCGGCTGGATCGGATCAGGAACCTTACTGTATTGAATGAGAAGTTTGAGCCGCACAAAATGTTGTTGCAGGAATATTTTCAACTTTCTCAAAATAAGCCCTGACACCCCTGACATAGGGCTGTCGCAGGTGCCTTTTATTTTTGTAGGGAAATAAAATTTAAACCTAAAAACGACAACAAAATGGCTAACCAACAAACACTTCGGGGAATGGCAACGCTTAATATCTACGCGGCAGACGTGAAAGCGGCGAGAAAGTGGTATACTGAATTTCTGGGCATTGATGCCTATTTCCAACGTCCTGATACCGAAAATCCTACTTATGTTGAGTTCCGTTTGGGCGATTACCAGCATGAACTCGGCATTATCGATAGCAAATGGGCACCCAATGGCCCCGGCGACGGAAAACCAGGCGGGGCGATTATGCACTGGCACGTGGACGACATTCATGAGGCCTGGGATAATTTACTGGCCCGAGGAGCCACACCCTATGACCCGATCACCGTTCGCGGCGAAGGTTTTGTTACAGCTTCGGTCGTCGACCCCTTCGGAAATGTGCTTGGGATTATGTACAACCAACATTACCTGGACATTCTGGCTTCCAAGAACCAGCAGTGACCGCCTGCATTGTTAACAAAAAAAGCCCATTTGCCTAACATGGAAACTAAAAATGACATTAAGGCCTTTTACGCGGCAACCCGAAAGGAATGGCGTGAATGGCTTGAACAAAATGGCCGGACGGAGAAATCCGTTTGGCTGATCATTTATCACAAAACCAGCAAAACCCCGAGCGTATATTACGCAGAGTCCGTGGAAGAAGCGCTTTGTTACGGATGGATCGACTCCAAATCCGTCAAACGGGACGGAGAAAGTACTTACCAGATGTACACGCCCAGAAAAGCCTCGGGCAAATGGAGCGCCGTCAATAAGGAGCGTGTGGAGCGGTTAACAGCAGCCGGTCTCATGACGCCCCATGGCCAGGCGCTGATCGACCTGGCCAAAAAAACAGGAACCTGGGACGCGCTCGTCGACGCGGAAAACTCGGTAATTCCCACGGATTTGCAGGAATTACTCGACCAAAATGAAACAGCGCTTAAAAATTTCCTGGCCTTTCCGCCATCTGCCAAACGGCTGATCCTAACCTGGATCTCAGATGCCAAAAGACCTGAAACACGCCAGCAACGCGTTCTCCTCACGGCAGAAAAAGCGGCTGAGAATGTTCGGGCGAAGGTTTAGGATCTTTTGAAAGGCATTTTTTAAAACAATGCTCCAAAATAAGGCTGCAATTTCTCAGGGGTCCGCTCGTCTTCGAGCATGTCCATCAAATCTATTTCAATGTTGCGGACAATGGTGCCGACGGGAATGTCGTTCAGCAGGCCTTCAAAAGGATTTTCGCTGATGTCGCCTACGTATTCCATGAACATAAAAACCCAGGAAACGATCATATTAAACGGAATCAGCAACATCATATACCGCTCTCCCAGCTCCACAAATTGCGGCAGCAACCCAAAAGGAAGCAATGTCATGAAAACGAAAATAAACAAATTGGACGTCGTCGCATACTGACGGGGAAAAGGCGTGTTTTTGATCCGTTCGCTTTTTCCCTGTTCGTCATACAAGCTCGAAATAAGACTCTGCAAGGCCACGTGCTGGTAAGCATCCACCCTACCCGACTGCCTCATCCTGGCCAGGTGCTGGGATTGTTTATCCAATATTTGTGTTGCCAGATTCTTCTTGCCTTTAAGTCCATCATACTCATTATCAGCCAGATATTTCTCGATTTCAACCTCACAGGGCGTTTGCTTTCCGTGCAGCGCTTCACGCTGGCGCTTGCTCGCTCGGTCCTTGTGTTCCCAGCTTGTGCGCTGCGCCATAGCGTTTTTCAAGGCATACAGCCAGGCAATGTGGCGATGGATCATAACCTTAACTTCATCACATTCATCCGTTACATCCGGATTCTCTTCCGCAGCGAAAGCCCGTAACGCCGCTCCGAATGAGCGGCTATGGTTGGTAATGCTGCCCCAGATCTTGCGTGCTTCCCAGCTGCGGTCGTAAGATTGATTGTTTTTAAAACCTACAAAAAAAGCGGTGGCTGTACCGATCAAAGACACTGGTAACCAAGGGATAGCAACCCATTTCCAGTCCATATATGTGTACACGAAAATAGCCATGGAGCCTGTGAAGAGTGAAAAGAGCACCATTCGCCAGGAGTAGTAATAAACAATAAGCGGGGACAGGTAGCGATTTACATACATATAAAAACGGCCATGTTGAAGGTGAGTGAATGCGATAAAAATACAGGTTTTCGGCGAAAGACAGTTTGTAACATGCGATCATTTTGCATAAGTTAGAGGCCTCTTTTCCTGAACACTTACTTCATCATCCGCAATAACCATTTGAAGGATTTATCAGACATAGCGTTAATGAATCTGTTAAAGGATGCGGATGACAGGAATGCCTTCAATGAGCTGTATGTGCGTTATTGGAAAGTGATTTATGACATTGGCTTCAAAAAACTGCACAATGCGCCGCTCGCCGAAGATCTGGTGCACGACTTGTTCGTAGAAATCTGGAACAAGCGGCAGGAAATTACCATTCACAGCACTTTTATCGGATATCTTCATACCATGCTGAAAAACCGGCTGATCGACCTGAGCCGGAAAACTGCCTTTCAACTCCTTGTGCAGCAGGACATTATCGATAACACAACGATCACTGAAAACCAGTTTTTCGACGTGGTTGCTTCCGATGACATTGAAAAGCAGCTGATGGCCGAAGTGGAAAACCTGCCTTCGGATATGAAAAAAATATTTTTGCTAAGCCGGCAGGAACATCTGTCTACAACTGAAATAGCCCAAAAACTCTCCCTATCTCCCCAAACAGTCAAAAATCAGATCAGTAATGCGATCCGTCGTCTCCGGCTGAAAGAACTGCATCTATAATTTTTTTGCTGGTCCATAGTACCGGCTTCCGGCTGATCCGTCATGTCATTGATAAGCACCCATTATGGTCCTTACTTCGCGAAGGAACATTAAAAAACCGCACTCAATGGACATTGACGACCTCTATAAAAGCCTTGGACTGGAACCGCCTTCGGACGATCAGAATCATTTGAAACCGAACGCGGACGAAATCAAATCCCGGATCGATAAGACGTTAAAATTTGACAAAGACCGAAAACTCATCTGGCGAAATTGGTATGCCGTTGCTGCTTCCCTAGCGTTTATAATGCTTTCGGCCGCAGGAATTTACCAGTTTTTTAAAAATAATGCCGGTGTTGAGGAAATGATCACCATC
Source organism: Dyadobacter sp. CY347 (assembly GCF_021502655.1). GTDB lineage: Bacteria > Bacteroidota > Bacteroidia > Cytophagales > Spirosomataceae > Dyadobacter. Next base: position 43,835 of record NZ_JAKFFT010000005.1, on the reverse strand, counting down.
ACTGTTCCGACCGGCGAAACGCGGGAAGTAACCCTGCCGGACGGCTCGCATGTATGGCTTAATGCAGCGAGCATATTTAAATATCCTGCAACTTTCGGTGAAACCCGGGAAGTGTATTTGGAAGAAGGAGAAGGATTTTTTCAGGTTAAGCGGGACACAACGGCGCCCTTCACGGTGCACAGTTCCCATTTGGACACGCGGGTCCTCGGCACGTCGTTCCGGGTGAAAGCTTATCAGGAACTGACACACGAAATTGTGACAGTCGTGAGCGGGAAGGTGGCCGTTTCCCGGGGTGCCGAGCCGCTTGCGCTTCTGGAAAAAGATCAGGAAGTGGTTTTTGATAAAATCAGTGGAAATGAGCAAGAAACGCTGGTGGAAGCGACTGAGACGGTCGATTGGAAATCGGGGAATGTGATATTAAAGTCGGTGCGATTTGAAGATTTGATATTAGCTGTGGAAAATGCCTATCGGGTGAGCATTCACTTTGATAGGCAAAAATTTAAAGAATGCGAAAACAGCATTCGTTTCAGCACACACCAGAGCCTGGAAAGTGTGATGGATCTGGTCAGTGAAATTCAGCCGATCCGCTACGAAATCAATGGAAAGGAGGTGATCGTAAGCGGAGAAGGCTGTCAGTGAGAATGAAGATTTACTATACCTAGCTATTTTATGAAAAGAACAACTACTAAACTAGTCACAGTCATGAGGGCCGGATTGATCGCGTTGGGTGTGCTGGTTACCACGGCGGGAACATTGCTGGCAGAAAATGCTTACAGCCAGCGCCTTATGAGCAAAAAAGTTACGGTCAGCTTCCAGGATGTATCACTCGAAAAGGCGATTGAGAAAATTAGCCATGCAAGTGATATAGACTTTTCCTACAATAACAAAGAAGTCAGAAAGGTAAAGGTCCACAGCAATCATTTTCAGGAAACTACGGTGAAGGAAGTGCTGGAAACGGTGCTGGAAAACACGCATTATTCGTTCCGGGAAGCGGAGGAAAGCATTGTGATTTTCAAAACCAAAGAGCAGCCGGCCGCATTGGAAAGTCTCACAAACCGGCCATTAACACCAGCGCAAACGCCTTCTGCAAATGTGCGAAGGAACATTACTGTAAAAGGCCAGGTCACTGATTCTGAAAACAGCCCCTTACCCGGTGTGAGTGTGCTGGTAAAAGGAACTTCGGATGGCTCTTTAACAGACGAAAACGGGAATTTCAAAATCAATGTAGACTCAGAATCAGATATCCTGATCTTCTCTTACATTGGTTTTCAATCCAGGGAAGTGCCGGTTGGCAATAACACAAACCTCACTATCGCATTAAAAGAAGACACAAAAAGCCTCAGCGAAGTTGTCGTTGTGGGTTATGGAACGCAGAAAAAAGCCAACCTGACTGGCGCGGTCAGCACGGTTGATGTCGATAAAACGATGCAATCCAGGCCAGTAACCGACGTTGGCCGGGCATTGCAGGGAGCAGTCCCGGGTTTGACGATTACCACAACAACCGGCGATCTGGGCAGCAGCCCGCAGATCCGTCTCCGCGGAATGGTTGGCTCGCTGAATGCCGGCAACGGCGCGCAGCCGCTTATTTTGCTGGATAACGTGGAAATTCAGAGTTTGCTACTCGTTAATCCGGACGACATTCAATCCATTTCGGTCCTGAAAGACGCAGCTTCGACGTCCATTTACGGAAGTCGCGCAGCCTGGGGCGTTGTTCTAATCACTTCAAAATCAGGCAAAAAGAATACAAGAAATCAAATTTCTTACTCTGCAAATTTTTCACAAACCACACCTACAAATACGCCTAAACTCGCTCCCGCAGCGGACGGACCTGAATATGCATTGCTCGCTGCCAAACGTAATAACCCTTCGGCAACCACATTTGGAACGGTTGGGATGTATTTTACCGACGAAAGCATTCAGAAAATCAGGGATTGGGAAGCGCAATACGGCGGCCAGGAGTTGGGTAACGAAATGGTGCTCGGTCGCGATTTCGAGATCAAGGACGGTCGGCTATATTTCTATCGCCCCTGGGATGCGGGCGACATGTATATGCGCAAGTGGGCGCCGCAAAGCAATCATAATCTGGGCTTTACAGGCGGAAATGATAAGACCGGCTATAATGTAAGCCTCGGTTATATGGGCCAGGAAGGGGTTTTGAAAGAGAAAACAGACCTTTTCAAACGTTATAGCGGCACATTCAGCATTAATTCTGATCTGAACAAATGGTTTAGCCTGAACGCCAAACTGTTACTCTCCAAAAATGTAGCGGAAAGTCCATTCTCTTTCGGCGGAACAACTTATGACCCGCTTTACTATCTGTATCGCTGGCATTCGGTTTACCCATATGGCACTTACGAAGGCAAGCCGTTCCGAAATGTGGTAACGGAGGTTCAGCAGGCCAATATGATCAATTATACTTCCAATTTCATCCGGGCAACAGTTGGCGGACAGTTCAAACTGGCAAAAGACTTTACTATCGATGCCAATTACACCTATTCGAACACCAATGACCACATTCGCGAAGTCGGCGGAACCGTTACGGCCTGGAACCAATGGAACGGTGTGCCTTTGAAATACGAACCTTACACTGCTGCCACTTACGACCGCGTAAAGTACAATTCCAACTGGAATGAAATGCACACTTTCAAAGCATTCGCCACTTATTCCAAAGACGTGGAAAAGCATTCGCTTAAATTCCTGGCGGGGATGGACCTGGATTTGTTCAAAAGATGGGGCCAATCTTCCGAAAGACGCGGTTTACTGGATCAAACCCACGGAGAGTTGCCGCTTGCCACGGGCGATCAATATGTGGATGGATTCAGAGGACATTGGGCTACGCAGGGTTATTTCGGTCGGATCAACTATACATTTAACGATAAGTTTTTGTTCGAAGTCAATGGTCGTTACGATGGCTCATCATTCTTCCCAAACAATAGTCAATGGGCATTTTTCCCATCCGTTTCCGCAGGATATGTGCTTACAGCCGAGCCATTTATGTCATTCAGCAAACCGGTGCTTGACAACCTGAAAATCCGCGGATCTTGGGGATCATTGGGGAATACGGATGTGGGCAGCACCACGTTCCGTCCTACTATGGCATCCTCTGCCTCAAACTGGTGGATCGGGACGAGCAATATGGTTACTGTGGCGACGCCCTCGCTCGTGCCGCCTGCGCTTACGTGGGAGAAGATCAGCACGCTAGATCTCGGTCTGGACGCAAGCCTTTTCAACAACCGTCTGGCCGTTACGTACGACTGGTATCAACGCACCACAAGCGATATGATCACAGGCGGAATTGTGCTTCCGAGCAGCTTCGGCGCAACGCCTCCAAGAAGGAATTATGGTCAAATGCAGACAACAGGGTGGGAAATCGCGCTCGATTGGCGGCAAAGTCTGGCGAGTGGCTTCAATTTCAGTGTAGGTTTATCATTGTCTGATTTCAAAGAAAAGATTACGAAGTTTGACGGAAATCTGGTCAACGGAAATTACAAGGGCAAAATTCTGGGCGAGATCTGGGGTTATGAAACGGACCGTTTTTTCAGAAATGACGATTTTCAGCAAAACACAGATGGCTCGCTGATCACAGACGCCGCCGGTCATTACATTCTGAAAGATGGCATTCCTAACCAGACCAAGCACGAAGCAGGAACATTTTTCTACGGCCCGGGTGACATTAAATACAAAGACCTGAATGGCGACGGAACAATTTTCACAGGCAGCAGCAGCCTGGACGATCACGGTGATTTGAAATTGATCGGAAATTCCACGCCCCGCTATCAATACGGAATCCGCCTCGGCGCCGATTGGAAAGGCTTTGATTTGAATGTGTTCATGCAAGGCGTAGGCAAACGCGATCTGTGGGCTTCCGGCTCTATTTTTATCCCCGGAAACAATCCGAATGATGCCATGTACGCGCACCAGATGGACTACTGGACACCCGACCGGCAGGATGCCTTTTACCCGCGCCCGACCAACACCGGACAATCCAACAACACGCAGAACTTCCTGATCCAGGACAAATATCTGCTCGATATGTCTTACCTCAGAATGAAGAGTATGAATTTTGGTTACCGACTGCCAACAAGGCTGACGCAGAAGATCAAGATGCAGAACCTGCGGATATACGTGAACGGAGAGAATTTATTTGAATTCGACAACCTCGACATTCCAATCGATCCCGAAGTGGATTTCCGCAATTCTACGATCGATCGTGCGACTTTCGGACGGGTTTATCCTTATCGCCGAAGTGTTTCGATGGGTCTTCAACTTACATTCTAATTTAAAAACACAGTCATTATGAAAAAGATATTTCTCATCCTTTCCATTTCGCTGCTTGCTATAACGGGATGTAAGGAAGATTTCCTCACCCGCGAGCCGCAGGATGCGCTCACGGATGACAGTTACTGGACCAATGAAAAGAATGTAAGAACCTTTGCCTGGGGATTTTATCCAAATTATTTTGCTGCTTATGGCTCAGGTTTCACGTTCGGCAGATACTTTACCGGACAAACATTGAATGATGATTTTGCACCATTAAGCCCTACGCAGTTCACGAAAAACGTTCCGGCGACTTCCACAACATGGACGTTTACGTGGGTCAGGAAGGCGAATTTATTCCTGGACCGCATTCAGACAGTGCCTATGGAGCAGGAAGCCATTGCGCATTGGTCGGGGATCGCTCGGTTTTTCAGGGCCATGGAATACCACGATCTGGTGCGCACTTACGGCGATGTGCCTTTTTATGATAAGGCTCTGGCAGAAACCGATGTAGCCGGGCTTTACAAGCCGAGGCAGCCGCGTACAGAGGTGATGGACAAGGTTCTCGAAGATTTCCAGTTTGCCGCCACAAACGTCCGTGCAGATGATGGTGAAAAGGGCTTGACTGTAAATAAATCGGTAGTTCTGGCCTTCATGTCGCGCGTGTTTTTGTTTGAAGGAACATATCTTAAATACCATAACATCGATCAGGCTCGGGCGAAGACGTATCTGGAAGCTGCCAAATGGGCTGCTAATGAAGTCATTAAATCTGGCCGTTATTCTATTGCAGAAAATTACCGCTCGTTGTTTTCGTCGATTACATTGGCTGGTTCAAAAGAAATGATCTTGTATAGAAAATATGAAACGGGCCAGCTTACGCACAGTTTGAACAGCTATAACAACAAGGAACCGCAATCCGGGGCGTCTAAAAGTGCTATTGAAAGTTATTTGTCAAAAGACGGATTGCCTATCGCTGTTTCACCGCTGTATTTGGGTGACAAAACGATCAAAAATGTGATGACAAACCGCGATCCGCGCATTACCTCTACATTCGTGGATGCCTTACGTGTGAGCAAATATGCGCCTAATGCAGCTTCTAGCGGTTACGCCACATTGAAATTCCTCAACGAAGAAACCAAAGAATTGCCCGAAGGAAGCGGTTCGCTGAACCAGACCGACGGCCCCGTGATCCGCTATGGAGAAGTTTTGATCAATTATGCCGAAGCTTCGGCGGAATTGGGTGCAATGGTTCAGGCAGATCTGGATGTTTCCGTGAATATGTTACGCGCACGTCCGGGCGTTGCTTTACCGCCTTTGGAAGTTTTGGGCGGCTTACCCGCTGTGAACGGAAAAGTGTACGATGATCCCAAACGCGACAAAACGGTGCCTGCATTATTATGGGAAATCCGTCGCGAACGCCGTGTAGAGTTAATGATGGAAGGTTTCAGACTAAATGACCTGACCCGCTGGAAGAAGATGGAATATACGGACACCAAAGCCAATCCGGACATTAACCGGGGCGCATGGATCAAGAAAGCCGACTATCCGAACACGGACGCGATCATTGAAGGTGATGCTGCGGAAGGTTACATAATCCCTGCATCAAAACCCGAATCACAACGCTTGTTTGAAAGCCCGAAAGTTTACCTGACCCCTATTCCACTGGATCAGATCAAGCTTTACCAGGATGCCGGATCAGCATTAACACAAAATCCGGGTTGGGAATAATTCACAGATTATGAGATACTTTGCGTTTTGCGTGCTGCTATGCATTGCCCCGTTTTGTTTTGGACAAAATCAGAATTTCAAATTTGCGTTTGTCAGCGACACGCACGTCGGCGGCTCCACGGGCGCGGAGGATCTCATGCGCACGGTGAAGGATATTAATGCCAATCCCACATTGGATTTCGTCTTTGTGACTGGCGACATTACGGAATTCGGTTCCGATGATGAACTCTCTCTGGCCAAAGCGATATTGGACAGTCTGCAAAAACCGTGGCATGTCATTCCCGGCAATCACGATTCCAATTGGTCGGAAAGCGGGAGTAATAGTTTCAAAACCATTTTTGGCGCCGAATCTTTTTATTTTTTGCACAAAGGTTTCGCATTTCTCGGAACAGCGTCGGGGCCCAATATGCGCATGGGCCCCGGCCAGGTCCCGAGGGAACATTTGGTATGGCTCGACAGCACGCTAAGCAAGCTGCCCGATCCAAAAATGCCTGTCATTTACCTCAACCATTATCCACAAGATTCAGCGCTCAACAACTGGTACGACGCATTGGACAGACTGAAAAAGAACAATGTGCAATTGATTCTGTGCGGTCACGGGCATAGCAACAAGGAATTCAATTTTGAGAAAATCCCCGGCGTAATGGGCCGCTCTAACCTGAGAGCAAAAGAGGAAATCGGGGGCTATAACATTGTGACCATTAGCGAAGGAAAAGCATCTTTTGAAATAAAAAGACCATTCTCCGACAGCCTCAAACAATGGAAAAAAGTAACATTAACAGACCACCAATTTTCAAAAAACACCGAAAAATTCCCACGCCCATCTTACGCAGTCAATGATGAGTTCAAGAATGTCAAAATGTTATGGAACTATCAGGATGACAGCGATATAGGGTCAGGTGTAACGATGCATAACAACACGATTCTGTGCTCTGATACAAAAGGCTTGTTGTTTGCTCTGAACAAAAAGGGAAAGAAACTATGGGAATACAAAACGAATGGAAAAATTTACTCCACGCCGGCTACATCCGGATCGAGCGTTGTCATTACTTCCAGCGATAAAAACATTTATTGCGTTGATATAAAAAGCGGCAAGCTCAAATGGAAGTTCAGCGCTGAAAAACCGATTGTAGCCAATCCGGTCATTGCGAACGGTAAGGTGTTTACGGGCGGCTCAGATGGGCATTTCCGGGCGTTGAACCTGGAAACGGGCCAGCTCGTTTGGGATTTTAAAGACGTGAAAGGCTTTGTAGTGACCAAGCCATTGATTTATCAGGGCAAGATCTTTTTCGGATGCTGGGCCAATGACTTTTATGCGCTGGACCTGAAAACCGGCGCATTGGTTTGGAAGTGGAACAATGGAGCAGCCAACAGAATGTTCTCACCAGCAGCCGTTTATCCTGTCGCTTCCGGCAACCGCGTCTTCATTGTAGCGCCAGACCGTTACATGACCGCCCTCAATGCAGCTTCCGGCCAAGTGATCTGGCGCAAGCAGATACCAACAGTGCGCGTGCGGGAATCGATCGGGCTTTCCTCGGATAGCAGCCTCGTCTTTGTCAAAACAATGGACGGCGACATTTACGGCGTTTCCACCCAAGCCGATTCCATGGAACTGAGCTGGAAAGCCAAATTGAAATTACCCTACGAGATCTCACCCACCGCCTTGGTCGAAACCCATAACATCCTTTACGTTCCCAGCAACTCCGGAATGGTTTGCGCCATTGACCGGAGCAGCGGTGAAACGATATGGAAACACAAAATTTCCAACGGACTCGTCAGCGGCATAACGCCTGTCGGGAAACGCAAATTGCTGGTTACGACCATGGATGGGAAGATTGCACTTTTGAAGACGCGTTAATGACGCAGGAAAAGTTCAGGAAATTACCATTCGGCAGCGCTTCCATCCGCATGTTTCCAAAGCGGGTTCTTCCAGTTATGTCCTACTTCGGCCATTTTTCGCACCTGCTCTTCATTGATCTCAATGCCCAGGCCAGGGCCGGAAGGGATGTTCACGAAGCCATTTTCGTAAGTAAAAACCGTTTTATCTTCGAGATAATCCATCAGATCATTTCCCTGATTGTAATGGATGCCCAGACTTTGTTCCTGGATAAATGCATTATGACAAGTCGCATCCACTTGGAGGCACGCAGCGAGCGCGATAGGCCCGAGCGGACAATGCGGAGCAGCGGCAACATCGAAAGCCTCGGCCATTGAAAGGATCTTTTTGCATTCGGTAATGCCTCCGGCGTGCGATAGATCCGGCTGGATAATGTCCGCATAACCCTGGGTGAGCAACTCTTTAAACTGCCAGCGGCTGAACATTCTTTCGCCCGTAGCAATCGGGATGCAAGTATGGTTGGCAATTTCACGAAGTGCCTCGTTGTTCTCGGGCAGCACCGGTTCCTCAATAAACATTGGCCTGAATTGCTCCAATTCCTTTGCCAGAACTTTCGCCATCGGCTTGTGCAGACGACCGTGGAAATCAACCCCAATATCCAAAGCATAACCCACCGCCTCGCGAATAGAAGCAACCCGAAGCAAAACGAGGTCGATCTTTTCGTAAGAATCAATGTATTGCATTTCGTCCGTTGCATTCATTTTAATGGCCTTAAAGCCACTATCCAGCGACAATTTCGCCGCAATCGCCACATCCGAAGGCCTATCGCCCCCGATCCATGAATAAACCTTGATCTTATCCCTGCATTTCCCACCAAGCAGCTGGTATACAGGCGCATTGTAAAATTTCCCCTTAATGTCCCAAAGCGCCTGATCAATGCCGGCAATGGCGCTCATCAATATAGGCCCGCCGCGGTAGAAACCACCTCTGTACATGGTGTTCCAATGTCCTTCAATTTCCATCGGATCTTTGCCGATCAGCGTGTCCATCAACTCAATCACCGCCGCTTTCACCGTAGCTGCTTTCCCTTCAATCACCGGCTCACCCCAGCCAATAATGCCTTCATCCGTCTCTATTTTAAGAAATAACCACCTCGGCGGCACCTGAAAAAGCTCGTAACTTCTAATTTTCATCCTGACAATTAATTAATGAAGCATTAAAGGAAATATTTTCCTGTTGTTGATGAAAGCTTTGGAAGAAGATTTTATAATGAGCGGACTAACCAACAAAACACACAAACGCTATCTCAGAGCAATGAATGATTAAAAAACCCCAGCGGGATACAACATCATTGAGAAAAATGACGTATAAGCAAATGAAATCCCGGAGGGATGACACGACGTGCATGACGTTTCATCCCTCCGGGATTTTATTGTTTGGCTGCGAGAAAAGAAAAATTACCGGAAAAATGCGAATGGCAACCGTTAGAAAAATGGAAGTTGGAAATATCTCGATCAGCATCGTTTTTGATTAACTTTACCATTGATCAAAAAATTCTCGACCATGAACAAAATAGCGAAAGTGAAAGCGTCAGAAGTTAGTAATGCCGTAAAGGAGCGAAATAAGATAGGTTCAGTTTCAGAAGATTCTATTTTCGGCAAGATGATTAGTACTAAAAAAAACCTCAAAGCATATTTGAAGGGAGAAATTACAAAATCCGAACTTGAATCAATGGGCATAGAAGTTGGCTGAAATTTACTTATACTGGATAGATCCTAAAACAAGGATTTACCACTTCCACACTATACATGGAATAGAATTCAAAATCATTATCGTCAACGATAGAAGCTGGTTTCCTTATAATCCAGAATTTACAGACGTTTTTACCTTTGAAGTCTCCGCGGTGCCGAAGTCCCGCTTTCGTGACCCAAAAATACAGGCAACTATTACAGACATTGTCTCAAAGAGGATCATTGTCAATCCTGAAATGATCATTACATATCATTGTGACGACGCGGACGGTAAGGCAAGATCCAGAAACCGAAAGTTCGACGCATGGCATCAACTTGTATCCCAAGAGGAAATTCACAAATACAACAGGGAGGTAATTTATCAGGATGAGCTATTTTATTCGTCGCTTCTGATACATAGGGACAACACCAGATACAAACGAGCAATTGAAATCTATTATTCAGGCGACAAGGATGTTACCGACAAGTTTGATTTGGATTAACTTCTATGGCAACGCACAAGGACATTGAGGTTAAACTGTCTGAGAAGTGAATCTGAGGTTTTGAATTTAGGTCTTGCCGGGGCTATATTTGTTCAGCGTCATCAGCCAAACTTTTGCGGGACAATGATTGAGGGTAAATACATCCTGTTTTTCTTTGGTGCACTAGGCGCCTTCAATGGCCTTATTCTGGGCATTTATTTTATTTTTCTTTTTCGTAAACGCAATCTTTCCAGCTTTTTCCTCGGCTGTCTGCTGCTTGCATTGAGCATCCGTATAGGCAAGTCGGTTTTTGCGTACTTCAATCCTGCGTTACCTAAAATTTACCTGCAAATTGGCCTTTCTGCATGTTTTCTGATCGGGCCTGCATTGTTTTATTTTGTCAAATCAACATTGCAACAGACGGTTAGCCCGCCGAAAAGCTGGAAAATAAAGATCGGTATTTTGCTGGCTATCATTGTTGTAGCTGGCGTGCTGGTTCCCTACGCAAGCTATCCGCAGATTTGGAATACATATTTTGCTAAAATAATCTACGCGGTGTGGTTTGGCTATATCATTGCTGCTGGGGTGCAACTTAGGGTATTATGGTCAAATCTGATTAAAAATAACAATGTTAAAAATGCCGAGAAATGGATTCTGGCCATTTTTTCTGCCAATGCAATCGTCTTCATTTCATTTGCTATGGCGCTGTTTTTTGGGCGGATGTACAACACGTATTTTGGCGGTGCGCTTATTTTTTCCTTCGTTTTATACAGCATGGTCTTCATGTATTTGTTGAAAGGAAAGGAAGATCCGTTTGCTATCAACGCCAAGTCCGCAAATAAAAAAGTGAGCGTTGACGAAGCTGCTGCGTCATTACAAAAGCTGGATCAGATCATGGAGCGCGAGGAATTGTTCAAAAATCCGAACCTGACTTTGGGCGAGCTGGCCAAAGCCGTAAATGTAACCCCGCACCTGCTGTCTCAAATATTGAATGACCACGTTGGCAAAAATTTCACCTCTTATATTAATGCGTTTCGCATTGACGAAGCTTGTAAAATGATTGAAGCAAACCGCCCATTCTCACTGGAAGCCATCGGTTATGAGGTTGGTTTTAATTCGAAATCTACTTTTTACGCATCATTTAAGAAACGAAAGGGCACCACGCCACTTGCCTATAAGGAAAAGCTGAGCAAAGCTTCCGTTGTCTAACCATTTGATTGACAAATCTTTGCTCATTACTCTTCGTGCGGATTTATAAATTCGTACACCTGAAAACAGAAGTCCAAACCCCTGCCTGATGCCCCAAGCCTACATTTGAGCTGTTCAATTCCGCATACAGTCTTCAAATGTTAGTCATGCTCAAATTCATTTCCATTTCCCTCGTCCTGATTCTCGGGACATTGTCCCTTCATGCCCAAACCAGCACTCCCGACCCCGTTTCCGACAGCATTAACCTGGCAGGTTATACGCTGACAAAGGATTCGATCCTGTTGAATTCGGTTGTGATAAAGGGCGAAAAAGTTGCTGTACAATATCATTCCGACAAAATGGTGCTGAACATTGCCGGCAACAGCATTTTCAAAACCTCTGCCAATGTGATGGATATCCTCAGAAAAGCGCCCGGTGTCGCCGTCAGTCCAGATGGAACGCTGCTGCTATCGGGACGGAATAATCCAGTTATTTTTATCAATGGTAAGCCCGTAGAAATGAGCGCCGAAGAGTCGCAGGCTTATTTGAATAGTCTTAATCCGGATCAGATTGAGACTATTGAGATTATTAGCAATCCATCATCCCGTTATGACGGGCGCTACAAAGCCATCATTGATATCCGTCTCAAAAGCGACCTTTCAGTGGGCTGGAAGGGCAATTTGAATGCCAGTTTCCGGCAAAACAATTACTCCTATTCCGATAACAGCCTGAACCTTTCTTACAAAACAGAAAAAGTGAACTACACGCTCCGCGGAAGTTATTTGCTCGGTCGGGATTATTACCAATATGACGCGTTGCAACGGCTGGCCAACAAGAATTACCTGACCACAAACACCTGGACTAGGACGTTTAACATCAATCCAATGGTGCAATTAGGAGCAGATTATGCCATCGGAAAAAACCAGCGTCTGGAAGTAACATTGAAAACTTATCAGGCGAACCGCAAACTGGATGCATTCAACACATTGACCTTTACTGATTCGCTGAAACAAAATACCATTGGCATGAACCGGACAGAAAACCGTTCTGCTCCTAAGCAGCGTAATTATTCAGTGAACGCCAGTTATGACATTAACCTAAGGAACGGGAAACTGACTTTTTTTGGATCACTGGCAAAAATCAACAGCCGGCAGAACGAGGACATTCAGATCCGGGATGTGTTCAGGGAGGCATTGAGAAGCTATTGGAAAACGGCCCTCAGAAATGACATTTCAATCCGTAATGTACAATTGGATTATACCAAGAACTTTAAAAAAGCAACGGTTGAAGCGGGTGCCAAATATGTGGCCATTGCAACGAACAATGATCTGAAATACGACACATTAGCGATGAATGGCACGTTTGAGCCGGATGCAGGACGCACAAACCGCTTTCTCTACCGCGAATATATTGCGGCTGCTTATGCTTCTTATTCCTATAAACTCGACAAGTGGGATGTCAGTCTGAGCCTGCGAACGGAGCACACGCGTACGCAGGCCAACTCGGTAACAGAAGGGATATTCAGTGAAAGAAATTATTTCAACTGGCTCCCAGGCGCGAACTTTTCCTATGCATTCAATGCCGATGGGCGACTTGGCCTGGCCTTCACCAGACGCATTACCCGCCCTAATTTTGATCAGCTCAATCCGTTCCGTTTTTATCTGAGTCCGTTGAATTACCGGGTAGGCAATCCGAACCTGCGTCCGTCCATTACTAGCTCAGTTCAATTATCTTACAGTGTTAGAGATTGGACCACAACCTTGTCCCTGGGCCGTGAAAAGGACTTTATGGCCCGCTATCCGGAATACAATCCTGTTACCAATGATTTGCTTTATCTGGGTATGAACCTTCCCTTTAGTGATTTTGCAAGCCTGGAAACGAGCTACACGTTTGCAATTACAAGCTGGTGGAAAGCGACGCATAATGTCCTGATTTATTATAACAAACAAGAAATGCCTTACCTGGGCAAGACCTATGCAGTGGGTGTTACAGATTTCACGATTAACGGCAGTCAGGTTTTCAATCTGCCTGGCGGGTTCACCGTTGATGCGACTTACCGTTATAAATCGAAAAGCGGAAGTAGCTTATACATTGCAAAGTCACAAGGTAACCTGGATTTTGGCTTACAAAAATCTTGGGCACGCGGGAAATTAAGCACCAAACTGAATTTCTACGATGTTTTTTATACGCACCAATACAGGCTCGTTTTTCGGGAAAAATCCATTATTGACAACCAGTTTACACACCGGTATAAAACCCGTCGCCTGGCATTCACATTGACTTATAACTTCGGAAAGGCTGATTATAACATGAAAAGAAGCAGGACGAGCGCAGAGGAAAACCGAGCTGGCAATTAAAGCGCATTGGATGCGGCCACAAAAAAATCACTCACAATCTGCAACGTTTTTAGGGTTGGCTCGTCATTGCGATACCACGAGTTAAAACCCCTAGCCATGAGACAAGTTTTATTTGCAATCGCTTTAATCGCAGCGACTATTTCCAATTCTTTTGCACAACAAATTAAGATTTCTGGTCTGTTGATGGATTCCACCGCGGGGAAGCCTATTGAATTCGCTACAGTGGGGCTTTTAAAAGATGGCAAGATCATTCAAGGCGTCAATTCTGATTCCAAAGGACGGTTTGTTTTTAATAAGGTCGAAAGGGGAGAATATGCAGTGCAGGCTTCCATGATGGGATATGTTTCCAAAACAATTGAGAAGGTTACGGCTGGCGACGAAGACATTGAAACCGGCATTATCAAGCTCGCGCCGACAGTTCAAAATCTCAGTGAAGTGACTGTTACTGAGCAGAAAGCACTGTTCGAAGAGAAGGCAGACCGGATGGTTTACAATGCTGAAAAAGACATTAGTATCAAAGGCGGCGATGCGACAGATGTGCTCAAAAAAATCCCCTCCGTTGCAGTGGACATTGAAGGGAATGTGCAGTTACGCGGAAGCTCGAATATTAAGGTTTTGATCAACAACAAACCGTCCAGCATTGTGGCCCGGAGCGTATCGGATGCATTGAAGCAAATTCCCGCGGACATTATTAAGCAGGTGGAAGTCATAACCTCACCGTCAGCGAAATACGATGCGGAGGGCACAGCCGGGATCATCAACATTATTACCAAGAAAAATACGTTGCGCGGCACGAGCGGATCGATCAGCCCGAATTTCGGACAGTGGAACAACTGGCAAAATGCGAGCATTAACCACCGCATGAAAGCCATTAATATTTCCGCGAACGGAGGTTTCAACGATTGGAAAAACAAGCGTTTCATGCAACTCCGCCGCTCTTTTACAAACGGGGATACACTTATCGATCAGGATCAGCCGCAACGCATCACTGGAACTGGGAGAAATTCTTACGCGACTGTGAATGTAGATTGGGATGTGGATTCGCTGAACAGGATCGGCGCCGGTTTCAATTATTACAATGGGGTAAATACGAATGATTTCAATATAGATTTTACCGAAAGCAGCCTGGGTACGACCAGACAATATTTCCACCGGGATATGAGCCGCACCTACGATTGGGCCGGGGCAACAGTGAACCTCGATTACACGCGCCTGTTTAAAAAACCAAAAAAGGAATTAACGCTGCTTATGATGTATTCCTTTGAAGGTGAGGACAGTGACTATTGGTCCAACCTCCTTAATCGTGAGAATTCGGTTTATTATCGTGAAAAAAGTTACAACATTAGTAACAACAAGGAAGGCACGGTCCAATTGGATTTCACCAATCCGATCGATAGCATCAGCACGCTGGAACTGGGGTCAAAAACGATCTTCCGGCAGATCCTGAGCGATTACCGCATTTCCAGCGCAATTGATGGCTCCACGGATTTCAGGGATATGCCACAGCTGGCGAATATTTTCGATTATGCCCAGCAGGTCACTTCTGCTTATGTCGTATACACCCGGACGCCCAAGAAACGCTGGGGCATAAATCTGGGCGCGCGTTACGAACACACATTCATCCAAGCCGGTTTTTTAAACGGGACAGCTTCATTTTCAAACAATTACGGGAACATTATTCCCAGCATCAGCCTATCGCGCAGCATCAAAAAGGACCAACAACTCAGGCTGAGCTACACACAGCGCATTCAGAGGCCGCAGTTTTTTTACCTGAACCCATATGTAAATCAAGCAGATTCTAAAAACCAGTACGGAGGAAACCCTTATCTCAAACCGGAGCTAACACATTCTATTGAAGCGAATTATAGCGTTTCTATTAAACAAACCAGCTTTAACGCATCTTTCTTTTTACGCCAGACAAACAGTGCTATTGAAAACATCAGCACAGTCGACACCAGCGGCGTACTGACGCAGATTTTCCAGAATGTTGCCCAAAATTCTGCATATGGCCTGAACCTGAGCGCCAACACAAAGATCACCAAACAATGGAGTGTAAATGGCTCACTGAACGTATTTTATAATGTTCTGGAAAGTGAGGAACTGAAAGCGCGTAACGCAGATTGGATGTATAGGGTCAACCTGAATTCGAGCATTGATTTTGGAAAAGGGATCAAGGCGCAGCTGTTTGGATTTTATAATTCTGCGCGGGTTAACCTGCAAGGGAAGTATGGCGGATTCGGATTTTACAACATGGTTTTACAAAAAGAATTACTGAAAAAGAAAGCAACCATTGGTTTTGGTTATGACAATCCTTTCAACCGGAAGATCAAATGGCGGAATGATTTCGTAGGGCCTAATTTTGTACAAATCCAGGACATCGCTATGTATCGCCGCGGCTGGCGCATTAATCTTAAATATGAATTCGGACAAATGACAAGTGGCCCGCGTCAGAAAAAACGGATCAGCAATGATGATAAGAAAGGCGGCGAAGGCAACAACTAGGAGCAAACATTACTCAATATATCGGAAAAACCACGTGATATATGGTTCCCCATGGTGGCATGCTTTTTGACCTTCCCTATCACAATTTGATATTTTCGAACAAACCAGAATATGGGTATGGCCAGCTTTACATTGAAAGAAGATTCCAGTGAAATCGTTATTAACGGCACTGATGTTGAAGAAATAGTCCCTGATGCAGATTTCAGGTTTAGTCTTCTGGTCCTGAAAAACGGTGAAAAGCATTTTGTAACAGGCACAAAAGAGGAAATTGAAAGCAAACTGGAAGCAAACGCATTATAAATGGGAACTATCGAAAATGTAAATCTGGATCACGTCCTGATACATGCAGCACGCGTGGGCGACAATGCTGTGATTGAAGAGATCCTTTCACGGGGAATCAATGTCAACGTCCAGGATGACAAGGGCTATACGCCGCTGATCATTGCCTGTTACAACAATAAATACGAGACTGCAAAACTGCTGCTGGAAGCTGGCGCAGATGTAAATGGCTTTGATTTTGGTAAAAATACAGCATTGATGGGCGTCTCATTCAAAGGCTACCCTGAGATCGCTGAACTGCTTATTGATAATGGTGCCGACTTGAATATGCAACATGGAAACGGCGGAACGGCATTGATGTTCGCAGCGATGTTTGGGCGAAATGAGTTGGTTAAGCTGCTCCTGGCAAGAGGTGCCGACAAAACACTTCTCGACGCGCGGGGCTTGTCGGTCTACGACCTGGCTTTACAACAAGGTAACCATGAAGCGATTGCGGTTTTGGAATCTTGAATCACAGGTTAGTGAAGTCACCATTTAAATGTCCGAGGTTTCATGTCTTTTCGGGTAATGTCGGTAAATTTTAGGGGTAAAATGCTTTTCTATATTAGCAGAAACAAAAACCTTTACGACGACCGAACATGAGCCAGATCAGAAAAGAAGACATTAAGCAGGAAGTTTTTGACCTTTACGACGACTACGCCCACGACCGGATTGACAGGCGAAATTTCATGCAGAATCTGTCGGCGTATGCAGTCGGCGGTGTTACTGTGGCATCGCTCATGAGCTTCCTGATGCCGGATTACCAGGGCACTATCCAGGTTCAGCCGAATGATCCAAGGTTGAAATCGGATTATATCAATTATGATTCTCCAAAGGGCGGAAAAAATATTAAAGCACTCCTTTCAAAACCCGACGGCGCTACCGGAAAACTTGGCGGCGTGATCGTGGTGCATGAAAACCGTGGCCTGAACCCGTACATTGAAGATGTAGGCAGAAGGGCTGCATTGGCCGGATTTATTTCCATCGCACCGGATGCATTGACACCGCTGGGCGGCTATCCCGGAAATGATGATAAGGGGCGTGAAATGCAGAGCAAACGGGATAGGAATGAAATGCTGGAAGATTTTATCGCAGCATTTGATTACCTGAAAAACCACAAGGACTGCAACGGCAAAATCGGCGTTGTAGGCTTCTGCTTTGGCGGCGCTATTGCCAATTCCATGGCCGTCAGGGTGCCGGAACTTGCTGCATCCGTGCCTTTTTACGGCGGTCAGCCCGCTGCTGAGGATGTGCCAAAAATAAAAGCGCCGCTACTGCTGCACTACGCGAGCCTGGATACGCGTGTGAATGAAGGATGGCCTGCGTATGAAAAAGCTTTGAAAGAAAATAACAAGGAATACACGGCCTACATGTATCCCGATGCAAACCACGGCTTTCATAACGACAGCACTCCCCGATACGACAAGGCAGCCGCCGAACTAGCCTGGAAGCGTACGATCGACTTTTTCAAGCAGAAGTTAGCTTAGCTTTGTCACCAGCCATGATCTCTTACCCTGCTAATTTTGATCCAGCCCTGTTAGGAAAGCGCTTTGGAAAGATATTTGCATGAACTAAAATCAGGAATATCAACAAGAAAACGAATGTCGGAACTACAACTTACGGGCTTGCAGAAGCGGGCTTCGAAATACATTGATAAAGCGATTGCGTACCAGGTTCGGCCAGGCGAAATGATCGAGGGGCATTTTATTGGTTTTGACAAAACAAACATTGACCGCGCCGTTATACAAATGTCGAATGCTGCCGACAGGACCACTTTACCCCTAATGACTGTGGTAAATTACTTTGAAGGAGTTGAAGACGACGAAGAAAAGGAAAAATAATTTGCCAGGAATTGTGCTGGCAAATTATTCAGATTGAATAGACTTTTTAATGTTGCACCTTATCCTTTGACTTTTGTTTTAGCCATTCTGAACTCCCCAAACACTCACGGACCGCCCGTTCACGTGGAATTCTGCATGGCCATCCTCACCTATCACCACCGGTTCCTGAACAAAATTCAAATAATCCACAAAAGTTTTCCCTGCGTGCTGCTCGCCTACGAACATTGTTTTTGAAGCATTTTCATGATTTGAGATCAAAACCGCGCATGCTGAATTTTCATGTGCATCATCTCCTTCACGAGTCCATCCAATGCAGTTAAGTTCATCCAGATAATCATGCTGGGTGCCGTAAGCCAGCTTTTTCCTAACATATAGCAGCGCTTCGAGGACATCCAGTTTGAGCAATGTAATCTCATGCTCCTCCTCATCATTTCCCTTATCCTTGTATTTTGAACCATACAGATCGGTGTAAAAAATGCAGGGATAACCCGCTTCACGGAGGAGGATAATAGCATAAGCCATCGGCCTGAACCAGCCTTCAACGGTTTGTTCCAATGATTGCAGCGGCTGTGTATCATGGTTTTCTACCAATGTTACAGCCAGCTCCGGCATGGTCAGGACCAGCGTATCGTTCAGGATTGTCCGGAGATCGTAATGTTCATTTTCTTTGGAAGCCCTGAAAAAATTGGCTTGTAACGGCGCGTCAAAAAGGGAAACCCGCTTGTCGGTCGCTTCAATGTAAGCCAGCATGGAACCCAGGTCATATGGTGCCCAGTATTCACCCACTGTATAAAACTCCTTTTGATATTTTCCACGCAAATGGTCCAGCCACTCATTAAAGAACGCGGGATCCATGTGTTTGATCGCATCCAGCCTAAATCCATCGCAGTTGACAGTTTCGACAAACCATTCTCCCCAGTTTTTGAGCTCTTGCCGTACATGCGGATTACGGAATTCAATGTCGGAAAGCATCAGGTAATCGTAGTTTCCGTTTTCCAGATCAAGCACATCCTGCCAGCCGTCGCCATATTGATTCTGAATGCTGTAAATTGCATTTTGCTCAGTTGAGGCATTATAATCCACACCCGAAAAACATTGGTAATCCCACACAAATTGTGAGTACTGCCCTGCCCTGCCGGGAAATGTAAATTTGGTGTAAGCTTCGATTTCAAAAGTATCGCTCACAAATTCGTTGCGGTTTTCCGGCGTCACTTCTTTTACAGGCACCGGTTCCTTTTCGTCGGCCCCGCCCATATGGTTCAAAACAATGTCACAATAAACCTGCAAACCTGCCTCCTGACCGGCTGCAATGGCCTCGATCAACTCTTGTTTTGTGCCGTATTTTGTTCTTACTGAACCTTTTTGATCAAATTCTCCCAGGTCATACAAGTCGTAAGAATCGTAACCGGAGGAATCCGCTCCTTCCATTCCCTTGTGTGCGGGCGGCAACCACACCGAATCAATGCCCAGATTTTTGAGCCGTGCAGCCTCATTCTTAAAATGTTTCCATAGCGATCCATCCGCGGGATAGTACCATTCGAAGAATTGAAGCATTGTAAAATTTTCCATATACTGTCAATGAAGTGCTGCGGGGTTTAATGCAGCTGGTTTGGGTCTTTAAATAATTATACCGGCGCAGAAAGCAAGGCTGGGATCCCTGGTTGCGTGGTTATACTAAAATTGAAAGTAAATTAAAATTATTATATATATTATTTGATAAATTTATCATTACTTCGCAATTGAGCGCAATAAAAGTGATGAGGCTAGACGAACAGGAATACTGGAAGGAAATGTGCGGGGGGAATGCTGCGGCCTTTGAAAAGCTGTACAGTTACTTTGCAAATGATTTATTTCGGTATGGTTACAGGGTCTGCACCAATTACGAACTCGTCCAGGACAGTATTCAAGACCTTTTTCTGCACCTTTGGAACAAACGCTCCCAACTGCGTGAAGTAGCGTCGCCCCGATTTTATTTGTACAGATCATTAAGAAACAAGCTGATCCGTTCTTCCGAATCCGACCGCTTCGTTTTCAGCGCCGACGGCGACCTGGCAGACAACTGGTTCCCCAACGAAAAAGACATTGAGACCAGCTGGATCATGGACGAAAATAACCGGATCCAGCTCGAAATGCTCCATGAAGCACTGCAAAAACTGCCTATCCGCCAGCAGGAAGCCATTCAGCTCCGCTATTACCACGATTTTTCCGCAGATGAAATCGCCAGGATCATGAATATTAATACGCAATCTGTCAGAAACCTGCAAAACCGCGCCATGCAGCAATTACGCGCAGAACTGCCGTTTTTTCCAGTTTCGATGTTGGTGGTGGCTCTTTTGACTTAAATCGAATTATTTCAACATTTTTTGTAATTTAATGAGTACGTTTTTCTTGTGCTTGTATCTGTCAAGATATGGACCAGGAACAAATGCACCGTTACGCGGGCTTTACGCTTCGCGATTTTATTCAGGACGACAGATTTATCCAATGGGTTAAATATCCCGATGCGCAGGGCATGCAATATTGGGATGCGGTCAGGAAAGCGTATCCGCACCAATCGTCTGTTATGGACCATGCCGCGAACCTGATCCATGCGCTTGCTGCCTTCCATACGGATGTCCCCGAAGCGGAAATTGAGAAAGCCAGGCAGGCGATTTTTGATAACATTGAAGAGGAAAAACCTGCGCCGGTCAGCAGACGGCTTATTTATTTCTCCATTGCCGCTTCTGTGTTAATTCTGCTTGGCATAGCTGTTTGGTTCAGGCCCCAGGTGACCGTGATGCCCATTGCGAAAAAGGCAATAAACGGGTCTCAGGGTCAAACGGAGCGCGTCAATAACGGATTGCAGGCAGAGGTGATAGCGCTATCCGAAGGCAGCACGATCACATTAGCTCCCCACAGCCGTGTAAAATACACATTGGAAAGTGACGACCGGCGTGAGGTTTACCTTCAAGGCGAAGCCGTTTTTAATGTAACCAAAAATGCAGAAAAACCTTTTTATGTGTATGCCAATGGTTTGGTAACCAAGGTTTTAGGCACTCAGTTCAAAATCCTGGCCTATCCTGACGATGATGTTAAAGTGGAAGTAAGCTCAGGCCGTGTGCGTGTATACAGCTCCGAAACCGGCAGAGAGCATGCAGAAACGGAAGGATTGACATTAACCCCCAATCAAAAAGCGGTTTATACCAAAAAAGACCAGTTGCTCACCCGCATGGTCGTGGCACAACCCAAAGTCCTGATCACGGCGGAACAGCTGAAAACCTATACGTATACCGATACACCGATCTCCAAAATCTTCGAGGGCCTGGAAGACATTTACGGCATTAAGGTTATTTACGACAAAGAAACATTCAAGAATTGCAGGCTGAATATGTCACTTTCCGACGAATCGCTTTTTGAGAAGCTGGAACTGATCGGAAAGGTGGTGGACGCGCGGTATAACGTCATCGACGGGCAGGTCATCTTCATCGGACAAGGCTGCACGGAATAACATGAAACATCTGAACCTAAACCCTTTACCTATCATGAAACAGCAAGGACCGTAAACACTCCATCTGAAAAAACTGAACCGGTAATGCAGCAACATTACCGGTCCGGGAAATTTGAGGTTACTGGCAGCAACCAGACACCAATGTTTTGTTTTTCCACTTCAAAACCTATTTAAATTAATGAACAAAAAATTACTAAACCAAGCCTTTCTGTACCAGCTTATGAAAAGGTCATTATTGCAGCTAACCCTAGCGGTGATGTGTACGGGAATTTCCCTCGCCCATTCCACGAAAGCGCAGAATGTGCTTTCACGGCCGGTTAAAATACACGTCAAAAACCAGTCGTTCGATAAGACGCTGCTGGCGATTGAAAAGAAAGCCAACGTAAAATTCGCATACAGGTCTACCCTGCCCAAGCCTGAAAACACGTTCAGCTTCGAGTCCTCCGGGGAGCAGCTTTCGGATGTGCTCGACCGGTTTTTTAACCCGCTTCGCATTCAGTATGAAGTGTCGGGTGAGCACATTGTTTTGCGCAAGGCCAGTCAGCAGCACATTGATATGCTTGCTTCCAAGCCCATTTCCAAAGAGCGGACCCTGACCGGAAAGATCACCGACGATAAATCGGAGCCGCTTCCCGGTGTGAGCGTTATCGTAAAAGGAACCCAGCGCGGAACCATCAGCAACACCGACGGCGGATACTCCATTGCGCTTCCCGACGGTGATGTTTCCCTGGTGTTCTCCTTCGTGGGCTACCTCAACCAGGAAATTGTGGTGTCGTCCCAAACCGTGCTGGATGTTTCCCTGCAAGTGGATAACAAAGCACTGGACGAAGTGGTGGTTGTGGGTTACGGCACGCAGAAAAAACGTGACGTTTCAACAGCCATATCATCCGTTTCGAGCCGTGATTTGAAAGACAAACCTATGGCGAACTTCGCTGCTGCGATGGCCGGGAAAATGGCAGGTGTTAAAATTGCCAATTCCAACACAGCGCCCGGCGGCGGAACCAACATTCGTATACGCGGCGTGAGCTCCATTAATGCAAGCAACAATCCGTTGATCGTGATCGATGGTTTTCCTTTGAAAGATGGTTTCAACAAAGATGAAAATCCTTTGAATGGGATCAATGTAGCTGATATTGAATCTATTGAAGTCCTAAAAGATGCTTCGTCCAGCGCCATTTACGGAACCCAGGCTGCAAACGGGGTGATACTGATCACGACTAAAAAAGGAAAGAAAGGCAAGCCAACATTAAGCATTAACGCAAGTCATGGCTTCGACCGGATGATCAACAAAATTGACGTGCTCCATGGCGACGATTTCCTGAAATATCTGGACGACGCACGTGCGAACGCCTACATTGTGGAAGACCCGAATTTTGGAACGGATAACCTGGACGCGCCGCAATGGCAATGGACAGATTCTCCCGAAAAGCGTATTGAAAACTGGAAGAGATATTCAAGCAATGCCGCGGGTATGGCGGCTCCGGGAAACCTTTTTTATCGCTGGATCACGGTTAGTGATACCATTTACAAAATGCCTTATGATACCGACTGGCAGGACCTGATTACACAAACAGGCAAAGTAACAGACGTTCAGTTATCAGCTTCCGGAGGGACGGACAATGTGAACTACATGATCTCAGGCGGCTTTTTTGATCAGAAAGGGATCGTAATGAACTCGGATTACAAGCGTTTTTCATTCCGTGCCAACATTGACCTGAAACTGACAAACCGCATTCGTGCAGGATTGTTGCTGGCGCCAACGCTCGAAAATTCCAATGTGATCCCGAACATTGAAGGCGGAAGCAACAGCAACCCTTTCTACAATGCCGTTGCTATGCCGCCAATTTGGAATGCAACAAACGCCAGCGGAGATCCCGTGTTTTACGGAAATACTCTTTTGGATCCCTGGGACTGGAACTTTGCATTTTTTATCAACCCATTGCATTTGTTCCAAAAGCAGGATAAGCGACGGAATTTCAAGAACCTTTCAACCCTATACGGTGAAATTGATATTGTAAAAGGCCTGAAATTCCGCTCAGAGTTCCATACTGAATATCGTTACCGGGAACGGGATTATTTCAATCCGAGCTCAGTACCAACGGCTTCGGCGACATTTTCAAGATCGCAGGGCATTAATGAAACCAATAATCGCTTATATTGGAACTCGCAGAATTTCCTGACCTATCAAAGAGAATTTGGAAAGCATTCGGTAAGCGCGGTGGCAGGTTATTCTGTGGAAGAATCGCAATTCAGGAATTCTTACCTGATGAAATACGACTATCCTACGGACCTCATCCCAACATTAAATCAACCGATTACCATTCTGAACCCCCAAACCGACGCGCGGACAAACCGTTCCAGCGAGGCGATGATCGGAAGTTTCGGCCGGGTCATGTATAATTATGCAGGAAAATATTATCTGACAGGAAGTATCCGCCGTGATGGTTCATCGAAATTTGGCCAGGACAAAAAATGGGGCGTATTTCCATCTGTGTCAACAGCCTGGCGTATATCGGATGAAGCATTTTTTGTTCCTTTACAAAAATACATTAATGACCTGAAAATTCGTGGTGGATGGGGCATTATTGGAAATGCAGGAATTGATAACTATCTGGCATTAAGCACATTGAATGCTTCTTCTTATGTCTTGGGAGCTGGATCGGCCGTTTCCCCATCCTATACCGAAGGCAAAATTGCAAACTCTTCATTAGGCTGGGAATCTACAACCGACTGGGGCGCTGGCGTGGATGCTGAATTGCTTAATAACCGCATTGCGCTTACCGTAGACTACTTTTATCGTCATACCAAAAACATGCTCTTCAGTATGCCGTTGCCTGTGGTTACGGGATTTGGTTCGTATATGGCCAACATTGGAGCCATGCGCAACCGTGGTTTTGAATATTCCATCACCACCCGAAACCTCGTTGGACAGCTGAAATGGACGACCAATGCCAACCTCTCGTATTACAGAAACCGCGTGCTGGATATTGGCAAAGACAAACGCCCGTTGCTTAACAATGATGGTTACACCACGGAAGGCCGCCCGATTGCAGGCATTTACGGAGCAAGTTACCTAGGCCCTTACCGTGATTGGGAAGATGTTAAAACATCGCCCATTGTGAACGCAAACAACCCAAGCTGGCGCTTCCGTTCAAGCCCGGGAACACCCAAACTGGCCGACGTGAACGGCGACGGGATCATTGACGCAAGTGATAATACGATCATCGGCTCAGCCATTCCAGATTTTGTATGGGGTATGACCAACTCATTCGAATACAAGGGAATAGACCTTACCGTGCAGGTGAACGGGACGCAGGGCGGTGACATTTCCATGCGTCAGATGGAAAACATTTATGGAAGAGGCACCGGACAGAACAACACAACTGTGGACTATTTCGAGAACTACTGGACGCCTACAAACCCAGGTGGCAAGTACACGGCGCCAAGCCGGAAATCTTACGACGGCACCAACCTGAGCGGTTCGCTTCTGTACAAGGGCACATTTGTCAATATCCAGAACATTTCACTGGGTTACACGGTGCCGCAAGCCATTGTAGACCGATTGAAACTGGCGCGGCTTCGGATATATGCCACGGCGATCAACGCATTTTACATTACCAAGTTCCCGGGTTATAATCCAGAGGCTAACTTCCAGGGCGACAACTCCTTGTCCCAGGGAATCAACCGCGAATCCTATCCTATGTCCCGTTCGATCTCATTCGGTGTTAACCTGTCCTTTTAAACTGATATAAGAAAATGAAGAAGATATTTCTGGTACTAATCGCTGCCACTTTACTTATTTCCTGTTCCGAGGATTTCCTGGACAGGCAGCCGGAAGATGCGCTGTCGCCTGCAAGTTTTTATAAAAATCCGGCCGAAATGAAGACAGGTCTGGTGGGGGTTTATAAAGTATTGCAAAGCATTTATAACCAAGGCGATCTGCCGCTTATTCCGGAACTCATGTCCGATGACGGCAAAGACCGGTTCCGGACGGACGTTTGGCAAACATTCAAAAAAACGAACGGAAATTCCCAGTCGGGCATTTGGACCAATAATTACAAAATGATCGCCAATGCAAACAGCCTCATTGAGATCATGGACAAATACCAAGCCAAAGATGCCAGCGAGGAGAAAACCATTATGGCATTCAAGGCAGAAGCATCATTTTTGCGTGCATTGGGCTATTTCAATTTGGTCCGCATTTATGGGGCCGTTCCGCTGGTTTCCAGTTCATTTCCTGATTTGTCCAAAGCATTTGGCATCGGCCGCACGCCTGCCGATGAGATTTATACCAAACAGATCATTCCAGACCTGGAATTTGCCGTTGCGAACTG
Source organism: Dyadobacter sp. CY347 (assembly GCF_021502655.1). Lineage (GTDB taxonomy): Bacteria > Bacteroidota > Bacteroidia > Cytophagales > Spirosomataceae > Dyadobacter. The sequence continues at coordinate 17,774 of NZ_JAKFFT010000005.1, read as the reverse complement.
CTTGAAAAAAACAGAACTGAAAGGTGAAGAAGCAAGGGCTTCGAAAGGCGCTGCGCTGACAATGTTGGGCAAAGTGCATTTAACGATGAACAACCATGCAAAGGCGGCCGAAGTTTTGAAAAGGCTTGTGGTGGACAATGAAGCGGGCAATTACTCCCTTTTAGCCAATTATCCGGACGTTTTCCTGGCGACCAACAAATTCCATGCAGAGTCTATTTTTGAAGTGAATTTCAATGTTACTGCCGGTCAGCCGAGTTATTGGTTTAGATGGGTAAACAATGATGTCGGGTTGATCTGGGGCGTAGCGGGCGCTTCCAACCTTTTGGTAGAACATAACCTGATGCGCGAATTTGTAAACACCGGGGAAACAGTTCGTTACAAAACAACAATCGACTCGGGTTACATCGCATCCAGCACCATTCCCATTCAGGCCTGGGTGATCAAACATTCCCCTGCCCCCGCCCAGCTGAAAGCGTATAACAACACGGGAACCGACAACAATTATGTCATCACGCGCTATGCAGACGCATTGCTGATGTATGCGGAAGCACTCATGGTAACCGGAAAAGCTACCGAGGCATTGACCTACGTAAACCAAGTCCGGGTACGGGCAAAAGTGCCCGCATTAACCGCCGCGCAACTGAACATCGACGCCATTTTGCACGAACGAAGAATGGAGCTTGCTTTCGAAGGACATCGCTATTTTGACCTTGTACGGACCGGAAAAGCCGTTTCTGTGCTTACAAAGGCCATTATGACACCGATTGATTACGACACGAACATTGCCATCTCAGGCCCGATCCCCGAAGAACAGCTGATACTGCCGATCCCGGTGGGCGAAATTGAGAAAGATCAGACATTACCACAAAATCCAGGTTACTAACATTCAACTGAGCTAATAAAAATGAAAGATATGTTTTGCAAAATCGCGCTCGGGCTTTTCGCAGGAATGCTGCTCACTTCATGCCTGAAAGAGGACATTGTGGCCACGCCGGGAATGAACGGCGTCAAATTCTATGTGGCCGATGCAAACGGGAAAGATTCACTGGTTACGCAGCCTATCAAAGGAAAATCTGTAAAAATTGTGGTGGACAGCGATGCGGACATGTGTTCGGTATGGCCGGGAGGCACGCGTGAGATCATGAAGAAAAAAATAAGCGTGAATGGCACGTTCCCCGACTCCGTGGACATGTTCAACCACCCTATCCTCGTCAAAAGCGACCAATATTCCGACTATGGCCTGGTAGGCGCGAAAGGCCTGAAAACAACCCTTTCCAACGAAGGCTGGTATTGCTCCTACACCTATCCCCAGGCCGGCGAATTCAACCTGGTCGTAGTTGTCACCAATCACGGCTACAACACCAACGACTTTAGACCCGCCGTCATCGAAGTCGGGAAGTTGCAGGTGAAGTAACGCAAGCAGGATAGCGGTTTTTGCTATCACAGTATGTTCCTCAAAACCAAACGATCCCTGTAATCAGCCATTTTGCACATTACAAAATGTGGCTGATGACAGGGATCGTTTGGTTTTGGACTTTTAAAATAGAATAACCAACCCACAATTTTGTTTTAATAAAATATGGCTGTAAATTTACAACTGTAAAAATAAAAATGAGTAATGACCTACATTAGTGCGCAACCGGTTCTGACAAATGAGTGGGATGACATCTGTTATCCTGTAAGCCCCGTTTGGCTGACGGATCTCTTGCCGGATTATGACATTATCGCAACGGATCGTCAGCAACTCGTTGTGGGAGAGCCGCTACGGGGCAGAAAAACGATCTTCGGGATACAAAGCGCAGATTATACCATTATTCCAAACATCTGGATCCGGGAAGTGATCGATAAGGTTTTCGGAAAAAATTATGAAGTCCAGATCAAATATACCAGCACGGGTGAATTCAGCATCAGCATTATCCTGTCTGACGGCTTTTCCATTGGCAGTGAGAGCTTGCAGCGCAGCATGATCCTGACAAACAGTTACAATGGGAAAACGCCATTAACGATACAAGGACAGACTTTCACGACCATGACAAACGAAGGAAACAAGCCGGGAAGCAGCATGTATCGCGAAATTTGCCAGAATGGTCTTATGGGCTGGGCCGATTCATTTGGTAAGCTCACTGACTATCAACATTGGCTGGAAGAAAAACCCAAAGCGAAGGACAAAAAACAACCGGCCAAAAGCACGCAGGAATTGCGAAAAATCCACCATAGCCGCCTGACGCAGGAGCTCTTTCAGGCACAATTGTATGCCATGCTTGCGGGACAAAAAAAGTCGCGGCCGACATTGACGGCGACCATTTATGAACATTTGCAGCAAAGGAAAGTGTCGAAAGCCGACGAGGGGCTGCTCAAAAAACTGCCCATCCCGGTCCAGCTGGCCAAACAGGCACAGGAACGGCTTCGGCTTGAAGAGCGCATGCTCGATGCAAGTCCCTCCTACTGGCTGATGTACAATGCAGTGAACCATGCGCTTTTTAATGCCCGCAGCAGCCTTACTTTAAACGACCGTTACAAGCTGGATGAGCGTGTTTTTCACCAGCTCGCGGCCAGCTCTTTTGCATAAGGAGCGAACGAGTGATGCCGGAAGGCTTCGCGATCTTAACCATTAATTTGACTATTATGAATACGCAAAGAAACCATGTGATACTGGGTGAAGATGATTTTCGTATGCTAAAACAATTCGCCGAAAATTTCAGCAGCAGCAATGCGAACGAAATGTCGCTTTCCTATGAGCTCAACCGCGCCATTGTGGTAGAGAATGACGAGCTGCCACCGGATAGCATTCGATTGAATTCGGAGGTGAAGGTGAGGGAACTGACAACAAACAAGGAGATGGAATTCTCTATTGTCATGCCTGCTTATGCCGATATCAAACAAAAGAAGATCTCCGTCCTCACCCCTATGGGCGCGGCGTTGATCGGGCTTTGTAAAGGCGAGACGGTGGAATGGAAAATGCCTGCGGGCATGAAGAAGTTCCAGGTGTTGGACGTACGCCAAAACTTATGAAAACGCCCCGACATCCGGTCAGCGCCGCGCTGCTGTGCGCGTTTGTACTGATGACTTTCTACATCGCATTTTGCCTGATTACATTCAATTTGTAATCCTGGCAAAATACGCCGGACTGTAAGGTATAATATTTGCAATTGCTTTTGAAAGCATCTTACCGACTAACGAAGTCCACAATGGCGAAAAAAGAATCAGGAAAACTCAATCAGGCTAAGGATTTGGCCGCATATCTCCGTGCACGCAGAGAGACTATTTTAAACAAATGGCGCGAGAGATGCGGTGATGATCCGGCGCTCAGCAGTAAAAGCAGTTTTTCCAGAGAGGAATTTAATGACCAGGTCCCGCTTTTGCTCGACGTGCTCGACCAGCGCCTGCAACAGATAAAACCTACACACGACCCTTTACTCGTTGCCAATGAACACGGCATTCACCGCTGGCAAAGTGGTTATGCGTTGCAGGAACTGGTCATTGAGCTGGAACACCTGATGGCGATCCTGATTGATGAAATTAACCATTACGATTCGGATTTTTCTAAACTCGATGCACAAAACACATCGCACATTTACCAGGAACTGAACCGTATCTATGCCGAAGCCAACCGCGGTAGTGTTGTATCGTATAATGACCTAGGACAAACAGCGGCTGCCGAGCAGGCGGCCAGTCTTCAGACGGCCTTGGATCAGCTTCTTCAATTGGGGAAAAAGAGAAATGAGCATTTGCGGCATAGTTCGCACGACCTGCGATCCAGTTTCAGCGTGATACTAATGGCCTCCCAGCTTTCGCAGATACAAGCGACAGACGAGGAGCGGTCCGAGTTATTAAACATTTTAAATAAAAACCTGACATCTGTGCGGGATATGTTACTGCAACTTACGGACTATGCCCGTATCGAAGCAGGTCAGGAGACGCTGGAAATTAAGGATTTCAATGTTGCCAATTTAATAAAAGATGTTGTCGAAAACGCGCAACCGGTTGCAGAACTTCGGAAACTGGCCATTACTGCCGAGGGCCCGGAAAGCCTGATGATATCGAGCGATAAAGTGCAGATCCAGCGGATTTTGCAAAACCTGCTTTACAATGCGTTGAAATATACGGAAATCGGCGGCGTTTATGTCAGCTGGTCCAATGAGAATGAGCGACGTTGGGTGCTTAGCGTGCAGGATACGGGCCCAGGTTTTCGGGAAAATTCTCCCGCCGCTATCTTCGCAGACCAACTGAAACCTGCCACACACACAACAGGCATTCACAACCACGTCCCTCCCATTGAACGGATCCCAGCGGTGACGAACGAAAATCCTTCTTTTAAAGAAAGTGAAGGCCTGGGTTTATTTATTGTTAAAAAAATATGTGAATTGATGAAGGCAACGATGGATATCGAAAGCGCGCCGGGAAAAGGCACCTTGGTAAGGGTTCGTTTTCAATCAAAACAAGAGGTTAATAACGCCATAAGCCCGTCGTCGTAATCTTATTGCATAAATACTGTGGCTATTGAAACCAGCACGACAGAAAGCAGCATGGACAGAAAGACCAAAATCGACGACTGTTCTTCATCTGCTTTGAGAAATGCCGCAAACACTGTAACATTGGCTGCGACTGGAAAAAGCGGAACAAGGGCAAGCATTTTATAATCTTCTTCTTCAAGGTCTTTGGCAATGAAGGATGCTGCAAAGGCAATCACACCAAGAATTACAATGGCCGCAAGCGTGCGGAAACCGAGTAATTTTGAAAAATAAGGAATTTTAATGTTCTTGAAATCCACACTGGCCAGCTGAAAACCCACGATCATCATTCCCGCTGCCGACACGGCGAAACTTACTACGCCAAGGGCAGGTTTTACGAATTCCGGCGTTTCCATGCCTGCAATTTTACAGATTATGCCCGCAATGAAAACATATAAAAACGGAATGCTCAGCATTTCCTTAAATGCTTTTTTGGCCGGATACTTAGTCTTGGCCACCTGATAGTAACCGATCGTGTCGCCATACAGGGCCGAACCGAGATAAATGCAGATCAGCACGCTCACTTTATCTTCTCCAAAAAGCGCAGTAACTGTTGGAATACCGAAAAAAGCAATGTTGAAAAAGGAGAATGAGCTCCGTAACAGCAACGGGTCCGTCTCCGACGCTAATTTTTTTTGTCCTAATTTAGCCGCGAAGTTCATCCCCAATGCCAGCAAAAACGTCAGAATGGGAAGAACGATCAGTTTGGAAGCCTCCGCGTCGAGCATGTTTGTAAACACAAGCAGCGGCAAAAGCACATTGATCAGTGGCTTGCTGATATAGTCCGAATTGAAATCAAATTTTTTGCTGATCAAATATCCGGCGGGGATGAAAGCCATAACAGGCATCAGTTCCGCGTAAAGTTTAAGAAGGGTTTCCAATGATCTGACTGATAAGGTGACGGGATAAATTGCCGATCATTTTCACATTGAACCACACTGCATTCACATCCAGCAGCAGGCCATTCGTAATGTGACCGATCGCATAAAAATTGGGATAGACGCTCTTGCCTGTGATCACCTGCATCGTTTCCGTATTGATCTTAATCCCCCCAACATCCTCCGGCTCAATAAGGCCGTCCTTTGCAAGATTCTGCATCAGCTCCGATTTCATTAGTTTAACCGCAGAAGCAGGCCCGGTAGCATTAATCACAAACTTTTCTAACACTTCCCGGCCATCGCCATGAGTAAGCACAAAGCTCTGCCTGCCATCGTCAAATGCCACTTCTTTCAAACCCGGGACAACTTGTAATTGCTTGGATGTAAATAGCTTATTAACCCGCTCCGCATTGATGAGCGGCATACAATGACGGTTAACCGCCCAGTAAGTGCCAAACCATTTCTTGAATTTCAGCTTTTCCGATTCGTCCAGCCACTTCCACATTTCCGAGCTTTCATACCGAAGCGAATAGGGAATGTTGCTCAGCGCATCGCCGCCATTTCGGGCAATTTCAATGTCCTCTTCCAGCAGCTTTTCTGCTGGTTTACCAGTTCTGGCAGTTGCTTTCCAATCGATCTTTCCGCCTGCATATGCCTCCGCCTCTTCTTTAAAAAGCCGGAATATTTCTTTAACTGTGGGATTTCGCAATTCGTTTCGCTGGATCTCGTGCAGTTTTTTAAGGGTTAAAAATTTGCAATCGATCATATCCTGCTCCTCCGGCTGCACCCTGGGCATCAGCCCGTCCGGGGAATAGCAGGTGATCTTACCCTGATAATCGTTGTCTGTCAAGGTCATTAAGGCGTCTATGGCGCTCAGGCTCGAACCCAGAATCGCTACATCTGCTTCTTTCGGAATCTTTTCTAGAATAGGATCCGAAGGCCATGGCGAGCCAAAATAATGTTCCTTATCATTCAATTGCGGATAATTATCAGCAACCGGCGTGCCCGGTGAAAGCACCAGGAAATCGCATGAATGTTGTGTATTTCCCGCCAAATCAACGGTAAAGCCGGATTCTTGCTGGTGCACCTTTGTCGCACAGGCGTGTATCACCTGCACATCCATCCCCTCTTTTTGAGCCAGTGCAAAGTAATGTTCAAATTGTTCTTTCAAATAATCCCCGTACAACCTGCGGGTTGTGAAAGCCTTATTCTCGCCCTGATTATCAACAACTTCATCGCCAATACGCGCATCATGCTCGATCAGCCAGTCGCTGAAATGCTGTGGTTCTGAAAAATGGATTCCCATTAAATCGGCCTGGGTGTTGAGAATATGACCCGGTTGTTTGGTCCCGAAAGCAAGTCCTTTGCCGACTTCTTGATTCTCTTCAATGATGGTAATGCTAACTTCCCGGTGGCTTTTGGCGATGCGTAATTGAAGAAATAGCTCGATAAATGCTGATATACCACACGCCCCGCCACCAATAATCGTAATATTTGTTAAACTCATTTGTAAGGTTCCCGTTTGCAATCCGCTCCCATATGAAGCAAGAAGAACCGAACACTTAAAAGAATCATGCTAATTGAGCATTTAGTCAACAAAAAAGCCTCCTGATTCGGGAGGCTTACTTTTATCGATTTTTTGAGCTGCCTTAAAGGCCTACAATACAATGATATCCTTATTCATATCTTTCGTGTTTTGTGTACTTCGTAAAGCTAGTAATTGTTTTTGGATTAAGAAACAATCTCAAAAGTATTTCCCGATTTAAACGTCCCATTCTTAATATCGTGCTTGGAGTAGTTCCTTACGAAAACGCTACCCAAGCCAGTTAATTCGTGCTTCGCAATCACTCGTATTTCAACGCTGTAATGTTCGTTTTCATTCAAAATCTTGGCAATGTCATCGGTCGTCATAAACCACAATGCATACTCTGATTTTTCTCCAAAGCGAAATGGGGCGACGTAGTTGTATTGGTCTTTATGCAATCGAAGCAGAATGGTTCGATGGTTTTGCTTTCCCTCCGGTCCGGTCATCGGAATTTTCTGCACCACCTCCACCTTCAAGTCGAACGCCCGAAAAAGCGATCCGTTTACAATTTTGAAGCAGTACCAGGTGTTAGGCGTGGCTTCGCCATAAGATTTAAGGTGTGTCGCAATCTGCGGACCAATTTTAATCCTCGGCCTGAACAGGAAAAGCAGCGCAAACAGAAAGATGAAGGACGTCAGAAACCCGGAGACAATGTCCGCAGCAAAAGGAAGGCACAGAATGTGGGAATCGCAAAACTTGTAAAATTCTTGCATAGAAGTTAGTGCTAATTAACCCCAAAAGGTAAATCTGAGACCCTTGCAAAAAAAGTTCGATTATTATTCGGCTACATTCATTTATCTAACCTACAAACCAACGAGATCAACCCTCAAAATACCTCATCACTTCACAGCCAGCGAGCTTACGCCCAGGACTGCTTCGCGGAGGCCGGTTTGGATCATGTTGAATTCCAGGTCCATCATGTAGTGGGCTTTGTGGTAACTCTGCCGGACGTCCCTAAATCCCTTCCCGATAAGTCAGTTTCTCAATGAGTTGTGTTCTCGTTTTGGGATCTATGCATAGCTGATTTTGAATAAATTTTTCTATCCCGCCATATTTTTTATCAATGGTTTCGAAGCTGGCATTGATAAAGCGCTCATCGACTGTGACAAACACTTCTACCGCTTTCAGGTCCATTTTTCGTTTGATGATTTTGCCTAATCTGGCTTTACGCAATGTACTTTCGGTTCGATCCTGGCGATAGTAATTGGATAGCAGATATTCGTTTACAATCGTTTTTCGGTCTACTTTCAAAATTGATAATATCAATGCCGAAATGATGCCCGTCCGGTCTTTTCCAGCCGAACAATGGTATACGATTGTCGAATCAGATTCCAGGATATCATGCATAATGTTGCGCAATGCATCGACATTCACCGAGACAGCATCTTCATAAAACTGGACTGTTTTGTCAAATGCCTGCTTTTCCGAAATTTCACCATTGATCACTTTCGTTTTCAACTGTGCAATTTCTCCGTCCTTGTCTTCGACCGTCGGCGTGTGAAAATATCGGACGCCCGCTGGCAGGCGATCTTCCTTTCCCTTGATTTCATGGTCCGTACGCAAGTCGTATACGCTCGCAATGTGCAGGGCGTGCAACTTGCCGAACTCGCTATTTTCCAGTTCAGCCAAATTTCCCGAACGGTAAATCTTCCCTAACCGAACGGTTCTCCCATCTTCGGTTTTTATACCACCGATATCCCTGAAATTCAGTGTTTTATTAAACGGAATGTATCTTCTCGACAAAATTGCCGAATCACTGCCCTGCACAGTCGCCATGTAAGCAGACTTCCCGTCATGATTTTCTGAAACGCTGACCTTACAAGCTGTTAGCGCTACGCCGACCAGAAAAATATATAATGCCCTTTTCACATTGAAAATAATAAATTGGTAAAAATAGAACCCCTTTTCCTGAGTCACTCATTTGCCATCGGCTTCCTGTTTTTTTGAAAGATATTCTTTTATTTTGATCCTAAAATCGATCTTTGCCGTTATCCAATAGATCGGCGCGTCTGGTCGGTTCGATCTGAAATCTCATTTCAAAAACCTCTAACTTAAAACAAATGTCTAAAAGTATTCTGTTAACCCTGGCGGGAGCAGCTTTTGCAATCGCTTCGTGTCAAAACAAAACATCCGAATCGTCGGATGCAGCAAAAAAAGACAGCACAGCAGCGGCTCCTGTGGAAACCCAAAAAGCCAATTCGGATTACAAGCCTTCTTTCGAGGGTCAGACAAGGATTGGCGGTGTAAAGTCTAACACGGCTTACGAAGGCAAAGTTTTAACAAGCGACCTGAAAAATCCCTGGGGCGTGACCACATTGCCGGACGGACGTTTGATCATCACAGAAAAAGCGGGCACAATGCGCATCGCAACTACTGATGGCAAAGTAAGTGCACCCATCACCGGGATTCCGGAAGTGAATGCAGAAGGGCAAGGCGGCTTGCTTGGCATCCGCGTTGACCCTGAATTTGAAAAAAACAGAATGGTGTACTGGGTATTTGCAGAAAAACAGCCTGGCGGTAACCTTACTTCCGTAGCCAAAGGAAAACTCTCAGCAGACGAAAAGAAAATTGAAGGTGCAACCGTCATTTACCGCGCCACACCAGCATTCCCAAGCAACCTGCATTACGGTGGAAGGATCTTATTTGACAAACAAGGCGATCTTATCATCAGCACCGGAGAGCGTTCGGACACCATTTCCAGACCCCAGGCACAGCAATTAAATTCAAGTCTTGGCAAAGTGATCCGCATTTCCAAGGATGGGAAACCGGTTAAAGGGAACCCATTCGAAAGCAAAGCAGGTGCGAAACCGGAACTATATTCATATGGGCACCGCAATGTGCAGGGACTGGCGTTCCACCCGGTCTCGGGCGATCTTTGGGAAGTTGAATTCGGGCCGAGAGGCGGCGACGAGCTGAACCGCATCGAGGCGGGCAAAAACTACGGCTGGCCTACCATCACTTATGGAATCGAATACAGCGGAAAGAAAGTCGGTGATTCCATCCAGGTGAAAGAAGGCATGGAACAACCTGTTTACTATTGGGATCCGGTCCTTTCGCCCAGCGGCATAACATTTTACAGCAGCGACAGCATTCCTGAATGGAAAAACAACCTTTTCATAGGCGGGTTAAGCAGCATGCACATTGCCCGACTGGTGATTGAAAACAACAAAGTCGTAGGTGAAGAAAGGATTCTGGCTTCCGAAGGACAGCGTTTCCGGGACATTACCGAAGGCAAAGACGGTGCACTTTACGCTGTTACTGACCAGGGCAGATTATATCGTATTTATAAGAAATAAAAAATAGTAAATAAAGGCGGGTGCAGGTTGCTGATCGGCAAACATGCACCCGCTTTTTCATATCCGGTTGGCCGTCTTTGGTAGGGAACCCAAATGGGCATGGTATTTATATTATTAATGTCAGTGCATTGTGCTCTTCATTAACCACTAATTTATGATCCGAATTTCCGACAACTCACAAAGTATTAATCGCGCGGCATCTCTGTTGAGCCTTGTTTTGATTATTGCTATCCTCTACTCGCTGCAAAGTGTTCTTGTGCCGCTTCTTTTCTCTATTCTGCTTGCCATTTCACTATTCCCGGTCACCCGGTTTCTCGAAAAATACAAACTGAACCGCGCCACGGCATCACTGCTTTCGGTGATCTTCGCGATCGTGCTGATCGGCACGCTGATCTGGTTCATTGTGCATCAGGTTATTGTTATCGGTGCAAACGGTTCTGACATGCAAGTGCGTTTTATGCACATTCTTGAAACGATCCAGAAGTGGGTTACCATGCGGTTCGGGATCGAGGAAGGGGAAATAACCAAACAGATCACCGGATTTTCCAATCGTGTTGTCAGCAATGCAGGGGTCATTCTCAGCACCACATTCGGATCGGTCGGCGGCATTCTGGCGGGCGTTGTTATTGTGCCTTTGTTCACATTCTTTCTGTTATATTACCGCGATTTCTTCCGTGAATTTTTCTTTCACGCATTTGCTTCCGCTTCCAAGGAAATGGTCAGTGAAGTGCTTGACAAAATCTATTATGTTGTTCAAAGTTACCTCGTTGGGCTTGTGACGGTGATGGGCATTGTAGCAGTCCTGAATACGGTGGGATTGCTTGTAATGGGCATTCCTTATGCGTGGTTTTTCGGGATATTTGCCTCTCTGCTGATGCTACTGCCATACATTGGCATTGCAATTGGTTCCATTCTGCCTGCATTGTTTGCGTTGGCAACCAAGGACAGCGCGTGGTATGCCGTTGGTGTTGTCGTATGGTTTCAGATTGTCCAGTTTTTAGAAGGCAACTTCCTGACGCCGAACATTGTAGGCGGAAAAGTAAGTATCAATCCACTTATGGCGCTGGTCAGTTTGCTTCTTGGCGGGATGCTCTTTGGCTTGGCCGGATTAATCCTTGCCATTCCGATCACAGCGGTACTGAAAGTTGTTTTTGATGCGATCCCATCCATGAAAGCATACGGCTTCCTGATCGGCGAACCGGAAAAATACCATTTGAAACGTTACTCCGGCAAGATCCTGATGAAGCGCTGGAAAATCAATCAGGCACCTACCAACCCGGAGTAACAGCCTTTGTATAAGGCATCTTTTACCATCATTATATACTGCTTTTCTAAATCAGGGCTTCCACATCGGGAGCCCTGATTTGCTTTTTAATGCGTTTTTAACACGCTTTTAACTTGCTATTAACGATTATGTGCGGTTTTTGTACCGGTATTAGTTAAATCCAATTCTACCAGAAACGGAGCCCCCGGCATAAAATGATCAGAGTGACTGTAAAATGTGTTAGAAAGCGCGCCATCATGCTCTCAACAATATATGATCAAATGCGTAACCGCCCGGGTTATGCAGCAAATATTATACTTCCGGTCGGGGGGAATTACTCAATATCCGCATTAACCAGTAAACCATATTTTATCAAATAGCAAAAAAACATCATGAAGAGAATTCTCATGGTCCTCAGCTTGTGTGCGACAATGTTCCATACAAGTTGTGAATCCAAAAAAGAAGAAAAAGAGGAAGAAGTAAAGTTCCTGGTTACAAGCCCCCTCCAAAAAGACACCCTGGTCACAAAGGAATATGTAAGCCAGATACACGCAGTGAGTCACATTGAGCTGCGCGCTTTGGAAAGAGGTTATTTACAAAATATCTATGTGGACGAAGGACAAACTGTCAAAAAAGGGCAGTTAATGTTCAAAATCATGCCGATGCTCTATCAGGCTGAACAGCAAAAAGCTCAGGCGGAAGCCAATTTCGCAGAGATCGAATTCAAGAACACCAAGTCGCTGGCCGACAGCAATGTGGTTTCCAAAAACGAGCTGGCACTTGCCAAAGCCAAATTGGACAAAGCCAAAGCAGAACTGGGATTAGCCACAACGCACTTGGGCTTTACTGAAATCCGCGCACCGTTCAATGGCATTATGGATCATTTCCAGGTAAGGCTCGGAAGTCTTCTGGACGAAGGCGATTTGCTCACAACGTTATCCGACAACAGCGAAATGTGGGTTTATTTCAATGTTCCCGAAGCAGAATATCTGGATTATAAAGCCAACGAAGCCACAGCCGGTATGCTGAATGTGAACCTGCGCATGGCCAACAACCAAATGTTCCCTTACACGGGCTCGGTGAAAACGATTGAGGCAGATTTCAATAACGAGACGGGTAACATCGCGTTCCGTGCCACATTCCCCAATCCAAAAAGACTTCTGAGACACGGCGAAACGGGTAATGTCCTGGTAACCGTGCCAATGAAAAATGCCCTGCTGATCCCTCAGAAAGCCACTTTCGAAGTTTTGGAAAAGAAATATGTGTATGTATTGGATAAAGAAAATAAGATCCGTTCGAGGGAGATCGAGATCGAGGCTGAGCTTCCGCACATTTTCGTGGTTAAATCCGGTTTGAAAGCGGATGACAAAATTCTTCTGGAAGGCCTGCGTCAGGTAAAAGAGAACGAAAAGATCCACTCCACATTTGTGAAGCCTGATTCTGTTATCTCCAATTTAAGTCTGTACGCCGAATAGTCAGGTATCTTAAAAAGCACAAAAAGACATGTTTAATCAATTCATAAGAAGACCTGTATTTGCAATCGTGATCTCGATCATGATCGTATTTATAGGCATCCTGGCGATTGAGAAATTACCCATTTCCCAATTCCCGGACATTGCCCCTACCACCGTCAACATCTTCATCGCCTACCCTGGCGCGAGTGCCGATGTATTGGTAAAATCAACATTGATCACCCTTGAACAAGCCATTAACGGGGTTCAGGACATGCGGTACATTGCTACCGATGCAACGAGTGCGGGGGAGGCGACGCTCAGGATCATCTTCGAGCCTGGCACCGACCCGAACGTAGCTGTGATCCGGGTAAAGACAAGGGTTGACCAGGTGATGCCGCTTCTGCCGGAACTTGTTCAGCGCGAAGGGGTTATTATCTCGCCGGTTCAGCCTAGTATGTTGATGTATGTCAACCTTTATTCAAAGGATAAAAGCATTGATGAGAAATTCCTGTTCAACTACGCAACAGTAAAAATGATCCCCGAAATCCAGCGAACAAAAGGGATTGCGAGAGCACAAATATTGGGATCAAGAAGATATGCCATGCGTCTCTGGCTGAACCCCGAGCGTATGCGTGCTTACAACATTTCTACCGAGGAAGTAATGAAGGCGGTGGGCGAACAAAGTATCGTGGGTCGTCCGGGTCGTATCGGACAAAGCTCCGGTATCGCGGCTCAGTCGCTGGAATACGTGCTTACATACAAAGGCCGTTACGACAAGCCCGAAGAATACGAAAACATCATCGTCCGTGCCAATGCGCAGGGTGAAAGTGTTCACTTGCGTGACATTGCCAAAGTGGAGCTCGGTTCTGAATTCTTTGACATTTACTCTAATCTCGACGGCCATCCGTCAGCAGCGATCGTATTGCGCCAGAATTATGGAAGTAATGCGAGTGATGTAATTGAAGAGGTAAAAAAGAAGCTGGACGTGATGAAAGAATCCTTCCCTCCCGGCGTGGATTACAAGATCAGTTATGACGTTTCGCAGTTTTTGGATGCTTCCATAGAGCAGGTTATCGACACATTGCGCGACGCATTTATTCTCGTGGCTTTGGTGGTGTTCATATTTTTGGGCGACTGGCGCTCTACATTGATCCCGATCCTGGCCGTGCCAGTTTCGCTGATCGGGGCATTCTTTGTCATACAGGCTTTCGGGCTATCGATCAACCTGATCACGCTTTTTGCGCTTGTTCTTGCGATTGGTATTGTGGTCGATGATGCGATTGTCGTCGTCGAGGCCGTCCATGCGAAGTTTGAGGAAGAGCCGGGGATTTCCCCATTTAATGCAGTGAAAAAAGTGCTTGGTGAGATCAGCGGTGCGATTATCGCGATCACGGCGGTTATGGTTTCGGTATTCCTTCCGATTTCATTTATGTCCGGTCCGGTCGGAACATTCTATCGACAGTTTTCCATCACAATGGCGAGCTCAATCGTTATTTCGGCCCTTATCGCCTTGACGTTGACGCCGGTTTTGTGCGCCATGTTGCTTCAAAACCACCACGGTCACGAGAAGAAGAAAAATTTCCTTACCAAAGGACTTGATGCTTTTAACAGATCTTTTGACAAACTCACAGGAAGATATGTGAGCCTGCTGAAACGCATCGTTAGCCGCAGGGTTGTGACTTGGGTCGTATTACTCGGATTTTGTGCAGGGATTGTTTTTGTAAACAAAATTTTGCCCGCAGGTTTTATTCCAAATGAAGACCAGAGCACGATCTACGCGATCATTCAAACCCCTCCGGGATCTACGCTTGAAAAGACTAATGAAGTGTCACGCCGTCTTCAAAAGATATGCGAAGAAGTGGAAGGAATTGAGTCCGTTTCATCATTGGCAGGTTATGAGATCATGACGGAAGGTCGCGGTTCCAATGCAGGAACTTGTTTGATCAACTTAAAACCATGGCACGACCGCAAGCAGAATGTGAAAGAGATCATGGAAGAATTGGAAGCTGAAACAAGAGGCCTCGGTGCGGTCGTTGAATTCTTCGAACCACCAGCGATCCCGGGTTTTGGTACATCAGGCGGTTTCTCGATGCGTCTTTTGGATAAAACTTCTGACACGGATTACGCAGAGTTTGATAAGATCAATAAAAAATTCATGGAAGACCTGGCGAAACGTCCTGAGCTTACGGGCTTGTTCACCTTCTTCGCCGCGAACTATCCGCAGTATGAATTGCAGATCGATAACCAGCTTGCCATGCAAAAAGGCGTGTCGATCGGGAAAGCAATGGACAACCTGAACATTATGATCGGTAGTACATACGAACAGGGCTTTACCAGGTTCAATCAGTTCTTTAAAGTGTACGTGCAGTCTGACCCAAGTTTCAGAAGACTTCCATCCGATCTTTTGAAATTGTTTGTGAAAAATGACGCGGGTGAAATGGTGCCTTACTCTTCATTCATGACATTGAAAAAAGGTCAGGGCCCGAACGAGATCACGCGTTTCAACCTCTATAATTCCGCTGCAATCCAGGGTCTTCCGGCCAAGGGTTATACCACAGCGGATGCCATTGGCGCTATCCGCGAGGTTGCAGCCAAAACATTGCCGCAAGGATATGACATCGCTTTTGAAGGTCTTTCTTATGACGAATCGATCCGTGGGAATGAGTCGCTGGTTGTATTTGCGATCGTTTTAGCCTTCGTTTACTTCGTGTTAGCTGCGCAGTATGAAAGCTTTATTATTCCATTTGCGGTTGTGCTGTCTCTGCCGGTCGGGGTGTTTGGTTCTTTCCTTTTGCTCAAATTGATGGGCTTGGAAAACAACATTTATGCGCAGATCGGTTTGATCATGCTCGTCGGGTTGTTAGGTAAAAACGCCGTGCTGATCGTCGAGTTTGCCGTCCAGAAGCGGTCGCAGGGAGAAACAATCCTGAATGCTGCTATCGAAGGCGCCCGGGTTCGTTTCCGTCCTATTTTAATGACATCTTTCGCATTTGTTGCCGGTTTGATCCCTCTGATCATCGCCACAGGTGCCGGTGCTATTGGTAACCGCACGATTGGTGCATCAGCCATGGGCGGGATGCTTTTCGGAACCATTTTCGGGGTCATTATCATCCCGGGATTGTACTACATCTTCGGCACACTGGCTGATGGCAGAAAAATGATCAAAGACGAGGAAGACGGCTCGCTGACCGAACAGTTTGTCCACGCTGTCGACATTTTCCCTCAAACTCAAGAAACTCAAAATGATGAGCAATAAAAGAATATTGACGTGGGTGGGGATCACTTTAAGTGCCCTCACCTACACCGCCTGCAACGCCCCTTCACAGGTGCAGCGATCTCCTAACAAAACATTATCAGCTGCCTATAACGGGCAGGCAGCTGATTCCACAAGCAATGTGGGCAGGATGAGATGGAAGGATTATTTCACAGATCCGCAGCTGGCTGCCCTGATCGACACGGCTTTAAATAACAACCAGGAGCTGAACATTACTTTGCAGGAAATTGAAATCTCCCGCAATGAGATCCGTGCCCGAAAAGGGGAATATCTGCCTTTCGTAGGGTTAAGAGGCGGCGCCGGCATTGAAAAAGCAGGCCGCTACACGCAAGTGGGTTCCAGTGAAGCCACCACGGAAATTAAACCCGGAAGAGAAACGCCTGAGCCGTTGCCCGACTTCGTTGTGGCCGCTTATGCGCGCTGGGAAGTGGATATCTGGCACAAGCTACGCAATGCAAAAAAGGCTGCCGTCAACCGTTATTTGTCTTCGGTAGAAGGCAAGAACTTTATGATGACCAACATTGTCTCGGAGATCGCCAATTCCTATTATGAACTTCTGGCACTGGATACGCAGCTAAGCATTGTAAATCAAAACATTGAAATCCAGAACAATGCATTGAGAATTGTAAAAATGCAGAAAGAAGCGACGCGCGTAACAGAGCTCGCTGTGCGTAGGTTTGAAGCGCAGGTTTTGAACACGCAAAACCGCCAGTACGCCATCCGTCAGCGCATTGTAGAAACGGAAAACCGGATCAACTTTCTTTTGGGAAGATATCCGCAGCCTGTTTTAAGAAATGCACAGAATTTCGAGAACAGCCTGCCAGCCGTTATTCATGCCGGAATCCCTTCCCAACTGATGCAAAACCGTCCAGATGTAAGACAGGCGGAGCAGGATCTGGAAGCTTCAAAGCTGGACGTATTAGTTGCCAGGGCGAATTTTTATCCTTCATTAGGACTGAACGCAGCCGTAGGGCTGCAAGCCTTCAATCCGATATATCTGGGTAATGTTCCCAAATCACTGATGTCGACATTGGTAGCCGATCTGGCTGGCCCGCTGATCAACAAAAACGCGATCCAGGCTACTTACAAGAGCGCCAACGCACGACAAGTCCAAGCCATTTACAATTACGAGCGCACGGTTTTGAATGCATACATTGAAGTGGTGAATCAGCTGTCCAACATCAGCAATCTGGAACAAAGCTACGCAACCAAATCCCAGGAAGTAGCCGCTTTAACCGAGTCAACCAACATTGCAAACCGCCTTTTCACCTCAGCAAGAGCAGATTATGTCGAAGTGCTGTTAACCCAACGCGAAGCATTGGAATCAAGGTTTGATCTGATCGAAACCAAAATGCAGCAGATCAATGCAACAGTGAACATCTACCGCGCACTAGGCGGCGGCTGGAATTGATCTTATTATCAGCGGGTTAAAACCCGCTGCAATTGAATGGGTCGAGGGGCGGGGGGCTATAATGGTGAGAGAGATAAACGCCAACAAGGGCAACAGAAAAT
>NZ_JAKFFT010000004.1 GCF_021502655.1 Dyadobacter sp. CY347 | reverse complement strand
GCTGCAATTTATGGGGTCTTGCCTCTGGCTCTTTTCGGTAACATCGAAAAGAGCCAGAGGCTCGACCCATTTTTTGGCTGTGGGTTTCAACCCACAGATTCAAAAGAGCTAAAACTCACAATTAAAATATCTAAACAGCAGCACCGACATCGGCCCGGGCCTTATAGGACCGAGCCATAAATTCCTGATCCTTAATCAATTTCAATCCGTTAAGCTCCGGAATAACGATCACACTGACGGCAGGGACCACTCCCCTTTCTATCCAATTGGAAAGCCGCGACGGTTTAATGTTGTATTTTTTGCAATAGTCAGACAATGTCATCCAGTCTCGAAGACGATATTCTTTGTCCATTATAACAAGTTTGCTGTTTGTGAAGTCCATCAACATGGATTCCACATGATCAAGCTTGCTATTCACTTCCGTAAAAACGGTTCCTTTCTGTTTTATCGTTTCCATTTCAGTTTTCAATTTTTGGGACGCAAACATTAAATTTCTATGAGGCACCCCTTGATTTTACATTTTCAAAACATTATTCAAGGTTTCCCGGAGATGTTTGATCCTTTCAATCGTCTGTTGATATTCTCCCGCAGTAACATCCTCGGGAGTATTAATTAGCAGATTTTCAGCTTCGTCAATGATCATTCTAAGCTCCTCAACTAATTTTTCTTTCCTGGTTTTGCTCATTCGTATAGTATGTGTTCAGTGATTTCCTAAATATACAAATTGTGAAACTGTTTCACAATTTGTAAGAAATATTCTAGCTCTATTTTAATTTAAAATGTGATTTTCTTACCAAAAAACCACTCACAGATTTAATTTGTCTATTAAACTAATAGATTATGTATTCTGTCCATTACATTTGTCCTCGAAAATTAAAATATTACAGCCACCAACTTCCTTATTCATCAAAATCCACTGTTTAAAATGTTAAAAAATTTATCAAAATCAATCCTGATTTTCCGGGGATGGGTTTTCTTTTCTGCATTCATTCTGACCGGCTTGCAAGCGCTGGCCCAAAATGTTACCGTGAAAGGGACCGTGACATCCGCCGCTGACAAAACCGGTTTGCCGGGGGTTAACATTGTTGTTAAAAACACCCTTACCGGCACGACTACGGACGCGGAAGGAAAGTATGAGCTCAGCGCTCCGACCGATGCGGTCCTTGTTTTCTCAGGCATCGGGTACGTTACCCAGGAGTCGGCGGTGAAAGGCCGGAGCGTCATTGATCTGCAACTGGCTGCGGACACGAAGCAACTGGACGAACTCGTGGTTGTAGGATATGGAACGCAGAAAAGAAACAGCCTGACCAACTCGGTTTCCACCATTAAAGGTGAAGACGTGGCGCGCAGGCCGGTTTCCAACATTCAGCAATCGTTCCAGGGCTTAATGCCCGGCGTTGCAGTGCAGGATCTGGGTGGATCGCCTGGGAAATCGAATGCGACCATTCGCGTGCGCGGGATCACGACATTCAATATAAACGGCAGCAGCACAAGCGGCTATGACTTAGGCAAGAATGACGCATTGGTGATTGTCGATGGCATTGAGCAACAACTAAGCGACATTAGTCCCGACGACATTGAATCTGTCTCCATATTGAAAGATGCAGCTTCAACAGCGATTTACGGTTCACGCGCGACGAATGGTGTTGTGTTGATCACCACAAAAAGAGCGAAAGGCAGCAAAGTGCAGGTGGATTACCATGGATACTATGCGCTGCAAAAATCGAACAATGTGCCTAAAATGATGGGATTGGAAGCTTATATGCGTGAGCAGGTGGCGGCTTATACCAATGCTGGCTCAGCCGTTCCGGCGCGTTTTACCGAAGAATCGATTCAGGCTTATGTGAACGCGACGGACCGCGAGAAATATCCTTTGCCCAACACCTGGTTTGAAACATTGTTACGCACTGCGCCTCAGCACAATCACGCGTTGTCCATTGCAGGTGGAACCGAAGCTTTGCGTACGCGGTTGAGCGTTCGCTACCAGGATCAGGAAGGGGTGATCAAAAATTTTGGTAACAAAATCGGTGAGTTCAGGCTGAATACGGATTATGATGTTTCCAAAAGGATCCGCGTGAGCGCTGACATTAACTACCGCACAACGAGCACCGAAAACCCAACGACGAACACGGATGCCTCAACTGGCCAGGTGACTGCACCCCTTAACAACTTCTTTCACGGCTCGCTTTGGGCTGTCCCCAAATATCCCGACGGCACTTATGGACTGAGCACGCAGGGAAATAACCCGCTGATGTTCATCGAGATAGGCGGACAATCCAAGCAAAAAACAGATTATCTGGCAGGTTATATCAAAGGTGAATTTGAGCTTGCGGAAGGACTCGTTTTCTCAACCCAGATCGCCGGTCGCGGGCTCTATACGCAGCAGAAAAACTACACGAATTCGTACGTAAACACCGACAAAAACACCAACATTACCAAGACCATCGCAAACAACAGCCTCTACGAAATCCGCAATACGCTTCGGGAATACACGATCAACAACTTGCTGACTTACGAAAAAGCTTTTGGCAGCCATAGCCTGAAAGCATTGGTGGGTTACTCGCAAATCGGCAACACGCAAACATTCCTTTCGGCTTACCGCGAGCGTTTTTACAATAATGGCATTGGGTCTATCGGTCAGGGCGCGAATGACGGGACTAAAACCAACACCGGAAGAGATGCGGAATATGGTTTGAGATCATTTTTTGGCCGGGTTAACTATGATTATGACGGCAAATATTTGCTGGAAGTGAATGGCCGCTACGACGGATCTTCCAAGTTTACGGGCGCGAAGCAATACAGTTTCTTCCCTTCATTCTCCGCAGGATGGCGGATCTCGAAGGAAAAATTCTGGCAGGGACTTGAAAACACGGTAAATGATTTGAAATTCAGGGGATCATGGGGAATTACCGGCAACCAGTCGGTGGATTTGTACAGCTATTATGCTGCGCTTACAGCCAATGGTTACAGCTTCGGTGGCCTGCCGGTGCAGGGTTATCGCCAGAATACTTTGGCGAATACGAACCTGGGATGGGAGTCGACCACGCAGCTTGACATTGGTTTGGACGCAGCATTTTTCCAAAGAAAACTGAATTTGACGGTTGATTATTACAATAAAGAAACCGATGACATTCTGCTTAACCTCGACATTCCGGCAGCCATTGGTTTGACTGCCCCGCCACAAAATGCAGGGTCGGTTCAAAACAAAGGCTGGGAATTTAGTCTGAATTATCGCGGAACGCCAACGACTGGTGGTTTCCGCTATAATGTCGGTGGAAATTTAAGCATTAATGAAAACCTGGTAACGGATTTGAAAGGAACCGGCCCCTACCTGACCGGCTCTGACATTGACCCGCGTTACATTATCAAAAAAGGCCTGCCGATCAACACACTTTGGGGTTACAAAACAGACGGCTTGTTTCAATCCGAACAGGAAATTGCTGAATACAAAGCCACTTATGCGGCTAACACCAAACCCGGTGACGTGAAATATGTGGACCTGAACGGCGACGGGAAGATCGATGCGAATGATATGACTGCCATTGGAAATTCATTCCCGAAATACACATTCGGCCTCAATGCGGATTTTTCATACAAGAATTTTGACCTCAACATTCTTTTCCAGGGCGCAGCAAAAGTGGATTCACGCCTGGCGGGTGCATTGGCTGAAATGGGAAATCAGGAAGGTTTTACGCATGAAATTTATACCAACAATTACTGGACACCCGAACGCACCGATGCCCGTTTCCCGCGTCCTGTTAAATTCGATCTGAGAAATGTGGCAACTTCGGACCGCCTGGTTTTGAATGGTTCCTACCTGCGCCTGAAAAACGTGCAGCTGGCTTACAATGTGCCATCGGTTGTATCTCAGAAAATCCGTTTGAGTAAAATCAGGGTGTACGTTTCGGCGACCAATGTTTTCACCATTTCCAAACTGAATGAATGGAACCTGGATCCGGAAGCTCCGTCCGGCCGCGCGGTTTACTTCCCGCAAACTGCCTTGTATACAGCGGGTTTAAACCTTCAATTCTGATCATTATTCGCAAAGCTGACCTGAAAATTATGAAAACAAATACATTAAAATATATCATTACCGGCTTAATCGCCTCATCCGGCCTGCTGGTTTCCTGCGACAATAACCTGCTCGAAACTTTCCCGAACGACAGGCTGTCAGTGGATGTTTTCTGGACCACTGAAACAGATGCAAAGCTGGCTGTCAATGCGTTGTATACGGATTTGGACAGCACCAACATTATCAGCTGGGACGCATTGACCGAGATCGCGCATACGAACCAGAATTTTGATGTGCAGGCTTACGTGGAGCTGGGCACTTACGACGGAACGAGCTCGAAAATTTACAATGAGTGGAAACGCGCTTACCGGGGCATCCGCGCAACGTCCTATTTCCTCGAAAATGTGGACAGAGTGCCATCCGGCAACACGGCTTTGATCAACCAGCTGAAAGGCGAAGCGAAGGTTTTGCGCGCTTACCAATACATTAAACTGGCTGGCTTATACGGCAATGTTCCGCTGGTAACAACCTCCATCACGATCGATGAATCGAGGGCGCTGGCAAACAAACCGGTGGCTGAAATCTGGGACTTTATTGACAAGGAACTCAACGAAGCGGCTGCATTACTACCAGCTACTTATCCTGCTTCGGACAATGGAAGAGTGACCAAAGGCGCGGCGCTGGGACTGGCTGCGCGAGCGAGCTTGTACGCAGGCCGTCACGAAAAAGCGGCTGCGGAAGCGGATGTGGTGATCAAATCAGGGACATATGAATTGTATAGTTCTTACGAAAAACTATTTACCTACGCCGCAGAGAACAATAAAGAGATTTTGTTTGACAGACAATTTATCAAAGACAATTACCCGATCAATGTGTTCCCGCTTCTGGCACCATACAGCCAGAAAAACAGCCAGAGCACGTATGTGCCTACCAAGGCGCTTGTGGATACGTACGAAACTACTGCCGGAAAGCTCATTACGGATGCCACCAGCGGTTACAATCCAGCAACGCCCTATGTGAACCGCGATCCCCGATTGAAGTTTTCAGTGTTCTTGGAAGGCGATATTCTGCCCAGCGGAATTGCTTTCAAACCCGCGCCCAACAGCGGAACGGCGGATGCGATCGGCAGCACCTACATTGCTTCAACAACCGGTTTCAACATTAAAAAATATGTTTTGGCCGATGATTTCGCGAATCCTGTGAACAGTGGAATCAACATTATCCTGCTGCGTTATGCGGAAGTTTTACTGACTTACGCCGAAGCAAAAATAGAATTGGGACAAATTGATGCGAGCGTTCTTACTGCCCTTAACCTCGTACGAAACGGCAGGGCAGACGTCAAACAGCCTGCTGTAAAAATCGCCGCACAAGCGGAAATGAGAAACATTGTGCGTCGGGAAAGGACTGTGGAACTGGCTTTTGAGGGACAGCATTTGTTTGATATCCGCCGCTGGAAAACAGCCGAAAAAGTAATGCCGGGTCCTGTTTATGGCATCACTTATAAAGATGCAAGCGGTGCTCTCAAAACGGTTGAAGTGGTTGCGGTGAACAAAACATTCGATGCAAGCCGTCATTATTTATGGCCAATTCCGCAAAAAGAGCGAGATTTAAATCCATCATTAACCCAAAACCCCGGCTGGTAATATGCAGTTTAATAAAAAAATAAAATTCATTGGCTTACCCTTTCTTGTTTTGAGTTTGGCTGCGTTCCTTGTGGCCATGGCTCCCAAGCCGGCAGCCAAAACGCCCAACATTGTACTATTCTTTATCGACGATCTGGGTTATGGCGATCTGACCGTGACCGGCGCATTGGGCTACGAAACACCGAACATTGACAAGCTGGCCGCCGAAGGGACGCGTTTTACCAATTTCATGGCTGCCCAGGCCGTTTGCAGTGCTTCCCGCGCGGCTTTGCTTACGGGTTGCTATCCCAATCGCGTCGGCGTTTACGGCGCATTCGGGCCGAAACAAGGACTCGGGCTGAATCCTCAGGAAGAAACCATTGCAGAATTGCTGAAAGCCAATGGTTATGCAACCGGAATTTTTGGCAAATGGCATCTGGGAAGCGATTCGATCTTTTTGCCTAAGCAACAGGGATTCGACGAATATTATGGCGTTCCCTACTCGCACGATATGTGGCCATTGCACCCATGGCAGAAGCAAGCGCAGTATCCGCCGCTGTTCTGGATCGATGGGAACAAGCAAGTGAAGGAGATCAAAGACCTGAACGATGCGAGTGCCCTCACGCCAACGATCACAGAAAAAGCTGTTTCTTTCATTAAGAGAAACAAAAAGAAGCCATTTTTCCTTTATGTGCCACATCCTATGCCGCATGTTCCGCTGGCTGCAAGTGCCAATTTTAAAGGAAAGAGCGAGCGCGGCATTTTCGGCGACGTGCTTAGCGAGCTGGACTGGTCGGTTGGACAAATTATGAATGAGCTGAAAGACCAGGGCCTGGATGACAACACCATCGTGATCTTTACGAGCGACAATGGTCCCTGGCTCAACTACGGCGACCATGCAGGTTCGGCAGGTGGGTTCCGCGAAGGAAAAGGAACATCCTATGAAGGCGGTCAGCGCGTGGCGGCCATGATCCGCTGGCCGGGCGTTGTGCCTGCGGGAAGGATTTCCAATAAGTTGCTGTCCAACATTGATATTCTGCCCACACTGGCCAGGTTAACCGGCGCGAAGCTGCCAAAGGAAAAGATCGACGGCATTGAATTCGTAGATCTGCTGAAAGGTGATGATTCCAAAAAGCCACGCGAAAATTTCCTTTACTACTATCGGAAAAACAACCTGGAAGCGGTTCGGAAAGATAACTGGAAACTGGTGTTTGCGCATCCCGGACGCACTTATGAAGGATCATTACCCGGCCAGAATGGCCAGCCAGGACCCGCACCCGAAGACCATGCCATCCCGCTCGCACTTTACAACCTGACCCGCGATCCGGGCGAACGTTACGATGTTTATTCACAATATCCCGAGATCGTAGCGGAGCTGGAAAAGATCGCCGAAGCCGCTCGCGAAGACCTTGGCGACGATTTGCAGAAACGCCCCGGCAAAAATGCAAGGCCGTTGGGCAAAGTTGAAAGTAAATGAGTTAAGCGTTTGATATTTAAAGCTTACCGGTTTGTTTAGGTTTGACATTTCAGACTTAGGCAAACCGGTAAGTTTTTTTAATGTTGAACATGATGGGATTACCGGATTGTATTTTCCAGAACGATGACCGAAGGCCCGTCCGAAATCCATTTTTTACCTAATCCCGTCTTATCCCCAAGCGGCAGGAAATGCACAAATGAGCCCAGGACCAGGTCAATGTCGCCATCCGCGTCCATATCGCCCGCGTCCATAACCATCCACCGTCCTTTCGGCGCTTCCGGAAATGAATAGTCTTGGAATTTCAGGTTCCCGTTATTTTTCAGGTAAATAAAACTCTCTTCCGGATAGCTCGCATAATCCGCGAAAAAGGAAATTGCCGCAATGTCCGGGTCGCCATCAAGATCATAATCCCGCACCATGGCCTTGTAAGCGCCATTCAATTGATAAAAATACGCCTGCTTAAAATTTAATTTCCCATCATTCAGGAAAATGTAAATGCCGTGGTAATTCTTTAATATCGGCGTTTTATCCGCATTGTCGCCGCAGACGTAAACAATGTCGTCAAATCCATCCTTATTGAAATCCGCGAGCTCCATATGCTGCGAGCCATTGAGCGGCATAAAGGATAGCAAACGCTTTTCCTCAAATTTGCCACCACCCTGATTGATATAGAGAAAAACACCTTCATCGGCCTGCGCCATAAGCGCGTAAATGTCCATTAACC
Organism: Dyadobacter sp. CY347; assembly: GCF_021502655.1. Lineage (GTDB taxonomy): Bacteria > Bacteroidota > Bacteroidia > Cytophagales > Spirosomataceae > Dyadobacter. The sequence goes on along the minus strand of NZ_JAKFFT010000004.1, from coordinate 1,480,505 downwards.
CATCGTTATTCGCATCTTTGATAATGGCTGTAATCGCGCCGGCTTTCTCGCGGAGGATGCGTTTGTCATAACCCCCTCTCCCATTATTTTCAAACCACGCTAGTTGCCCGGATTCATTGCCAAATTCGCAGGCAACGACGTCTTCAAAGCCGTCTTTATTTAAATCATCATAAGCCATTGAAACAGGCCGCTGCAAATTGGAAATGGCAATGTTACCGGATTTAAAGCCTTTTTCCGAGTCGTTCTTAGTCAGTCGTTGCAGCGCACCATCGCGCGCCTCCGTGGGAAATATTCCATTTCCGATCATCGTCAGGTATAACTCCTCTCCTTTTTCGTAAAAGTCAATGGGCGTTGATTCCAGGCGCATGCTGTAATTTTCGCTCAGGTCGGGTTTCAGGAAAGTGAGCACATTGTTTTTGCCTTTCGCATCACTATATACGATGCCGCGGTTGGCGGGCAGGATTTTCACCAGGGAAGTCATGGCCGGCCGGTGCGAGAACGACGTTTCCCTGTATTTAAAATGTTTCAAGCCCATTCGGATCTTACCCGCGCGGATCGGCGGCGCGATGGAATCCGGTGCATTGGTGATAAAATATTGCTCGATCTTTTGCCAGTCAGCATGGGCCAGGATCGGACCCATGCGCTCGTGCATGTCCGGAAGCACCTTTTTCCAGTTTGATTTTCCCAATAATGCAGGCGGCACAAAAGCGTGACAACGGCTGCAATGCATCGCCGCCAACTCCGCACCCGACTGTTTCGAAGCGGGCGGCTCCTTCAATTCAACAGCGTTATTTGGCTTCCTAGCATTGCATGAGAACAGGAAAAACATCAGAAAAAAAAGCAGCAAATATTGTCTCATGATGGCCGGAAGCAAGGTCAGGTTTCGTGGTTGTAAACGTAATAAACAATGTCCAAAAAGTGGTTATGCCCGCCTTCAAAGTGAATATTAGAAAAGCATTAGAGTTTGCCTTAAACCAGTTTTCGAATTGAATTTGCGGTCAATTGTTTGTTATTTTAGATTAATCTAAAAATTATTGCATGGAGTTATACTATTCATTTTCGGCCTTAATTGTCCTTTCGGCTATATTTTCGTACATAAATTCACGATTTCTCAAACTACCGCCATCCATCGGCGTAATGGTTATTGCCCTGCTCGTTTCGCTCGGTCTGATCGCTACGGACACGATTTTCCCAAGGACATTTTTGCGCATTACCACCCTGATCGGCAGCGTGGACCTGACGGAAATCCTGATGGGCGCAATGCTTAATTTCCTGCTTTTCGCCGGTGCAATCCACATTCACTTGGAGGATCTGCGTGAACAGCGGCTTCCTATTATCATTTTCTCGACGGTGAGCGTGCTCATGTCCACTTTCATTATTGGCTTTCTGACATATTACCTGCTGCCCTTCACCGGCATCCAAATTCCCCTCATCCAATGTCTTGTTTTCGGCGCCTTGATCTCCCCTACCGACCCCATTGCGGTCCTGGGAATATTGAAACAGGCCGGCGTTCCCAAATCGATCGAAACCAAAGTTGCCGGCGAATCGCTTTTCAATGATGGAATGGCCGTGGTGATCTTTATACTAATGCTAGCGCTGGCGAGAGGTGAAGAAGTCAACACCACGTTCAGTGGAATTACCATGCTTTTTATAAAGGAAGCATTGGGCGGAATTGCACTGGGTCTGGCGCTCGGTTTTGTGGGTTCCAAAATGATTTACAAAGTTGACGGCTATAATGTACATGTGCTCATAACGCTTGCCATTGTAATGGGTGGGCATTTGGCTGCGCAGGCACTGCATATGTCCGGCCCGCTTGCGATGGTTGCAGCCGGACTTGTTGTAGGGAATTATGGTAAAAACCCTGGCGCAGTTTCCGATATGGAACGCGATTACATTGATAAATTCTGGGAATTGATCGATGAAATCCTGAATGCCATTTTGTTCCTGATTATCGGATTTGAATTATTGCTTATTCCTGACCTGAAACAATATGTCTGGGCCGGAATGATTGCAATTGTAGTCGTATTGTTATCGCGTTTTATTTCCATTTATGTTCCTGTTAAATTGATTCCGTTCAGGAAAAAGTTTGGCAAGAAATCGATTGCTATCCTGGTTTGGGGTGGCTTGCGGGGAGGTGTTTCCATTGCCCTGGCACTTTCGATCGACAAGGATTTGAATAAAGATATTTTCCTGGCCATCACATACTTTGTTGTGCTGTTCTCCATTATCGTTCAGGGACTTACAGTTGGAAAATTAACCCGAAGATTCCCGGAAGAGGAGGAATTTGCCTGATTAATCCAGACCATTTCATCATTAAAACTAAAATAAAATTAGGGGAAACCCACAGTTAAGTGTCTTGATTTCAAAAGCCATGTCATATTTCAATTCCTTCGATATGAACCTATCTATTGACCCATCCATCCACCAGAATGCCCACTTTGAAAATGTATTTATTGCCGAAGAAGATTTAGAAGAACGCGTCTGGATTAATTGCGAATTTTTGCGCTGTAATTTCCACGGCAGCGACCTGAGCGGCAACAATTTTATTGAATGTAATTTTACCGATTGTGATTTTTCACAAACAACCATAAAAGGCACAGGTTTCCGGGAAGTTGTGTTTTCAAATTGTAAAATAAATGATGTAAACTTCTCCGTTTGCAATCCGTTTATTTTCTCTTTTTCTTTTGACCAATGTGTATTGGATCGTGCGAATTTCGTTGAAACCAATTTAAATAAAACGATTTTCAAAAATTGCTCTTTGATCGGCACCAATTTCGAACAAGCAGATCTGACGGAAGCGACTTTTGAAAATTGCGATCTGCATGGAGCTGTATTTTTTGACTCGATTCTGGAAAAAACCGATTTCCGTACTGCTCATAACTTCAATATTGATCCGGCATCAAACAGATTAAAACAATCCAAATTCTCCGGCTCTAACCTGACAGGATTATTGCAGAGATATAAACTGGATATTGAGTTCGACCAGTAAATTCTCCTTTCTAACAAGTGTTTTTAGTCATAAGAAAAGCCAGGGATGAAGAACCACCTTTTTCATCCCTGGCTTTTCTTATTTAAACCCAAAAATCAATGGGAAAACAAATGTTACAATAATGGTCCAAACGAAATAGACAGGCAAATAGTAGCCGATTGTTTGTCCCACTTCCGTAATGTCCGTTTTTTGGGTCAGCACTTTGTAGATTTGAGCTGTAACAAGCACCAAATTGATCAGGATCAGCACATTACTTCCCAGCACCGCAGCCCTGTTAGGCGTGATCCCCCACTCCGATATGCGGAACAAAATGGCGGATAGCGCGATGCCATTGACTATGATCGTAACAACAGAAAGCAAAAGAAGCACCCAAACCTCCGCCTGACTTTTCGATATCCGGGTGGTTTCGGCGACTGAGAAGAAAATAATCGCCATAACGCCGATTAGCAATGCGTTGAAGATCAGCAGAAACTCCCTGTCATTATAAGGATCTTTTCCTGAATACACCATCGCAATCAGGTAAACAACCAGCATCACCAGCACGAGCGGACTGAAAATTTTGGCGATGACCGGGGAGACTTTGCCAACCAGTTGGGGATTGGTCTGTGTAAGATAAGTGCCAACAATGGGCGCCGCAGCCAGCCCGAAAACACCAATGTACTGGAAATAAAATTCCTCAATGCGAAACCCGATCAGCGCGAACAGGTTAATGGTAATCGCCGTCAGGATGCCGCCGGAGATAAAAATCAGGCCGGTCATGACGACCACATCGCCGTTATATTTTAAAAATCCAAGTCGCATCTCTCCAACATTGCTCCGGTCACCGACAAACGCAAAGCTTAACACAGACCAGAGAAAAAGCACCAGGTGAATGCATGAGAGGGTCAGTGTATCGCTGGTTTTGCTATCGGGCAAAAGATTGATATAGACCAATCCCGAGAACATCGCCCCTGCCAGCATGGCAACGCTGCCTAAACCCATCTTATTTTTCCTGGCGAAATAGATCATCAGCGCGGGAAAAACCACAAATCCAATGTTTCTGGAATAAAAGAAATCTTCATTTACAGCAAATAGGGCGGGTATTTTAGCGATAAGCCCGGCAAACAACGATGCAATAACGACAAACAACAAATCCTTGCTGCTGCCCCAGGAAATTTCTTCATTTGAAAAATTCAGCCGCTCGTGCCAGAAACGCGCGAGGACATTATCCTGCAATTCGGGATACAAGGTTTTGAACGTGCGCCTGAATGCTGGCTTGTCAGCGCGGTATAAGCTTTCGAGCTGGCCGGGGTTGTCGAGATTCAACAGAATTTGATCTTTCATGAGCGATGGATAATTTACTGTAAACTAAAAGTACTTTGCGTTACAAAGTAAATCAAATAAAAATATATTTTTCAAAACATCAGCGGATTTTTTTGTTGTGTAGGTGTATAGTGCCTCTCCGGTGCACAATCTTGGCATAGTGTTTTTGTAACCACAATTCAATAACCCTTTTCTGCCGGACGATAGGTCTGGGGAACCGGGCACTCACTATCTTGCTTTTAAATCCCAAATCATGGCAGGCCAGGCTAATTCATTTGATACCGATAATACATTAGAAATACAACGTCTAAATCTCGCCCTGGAGTCCGCTGGCATAGGCACGTGGGAACTTGACTTTCAGACTAATAAGATCAGGATTTGCCACAGGACAAAAAATCTTTTCAGGCTCCACAGCAGCGATATCATTGACCTCCAACTGCTTCTGGATCAGATCCATCCGGATGACATAGCCGCATTACACAACGAGATTTCCAACGCACTGCACCAGCCTGCGCCGCATTCATTTTCGATAAAACTGCGCACTGTTGTCAACGGCTTACAGAGCCCCCGCTGGGTGCTATGCAAGGCGCAATCGCATGCAGCTGCAAATAATATTACCAGGCTTCTGGGGAGTTTTATTGACATTACCGATGATGTGGACGACGCGACTGCTAAAACCCAGGCGCAGAAAGCATTGGATGAAAAAGAGGCGACCTTGCGCACCGTGATCGAATCGGCGCCGGCGGCGATTGGTTTGTTCGTGGGGCGGGACCTGATCGTGGAAATGCCTAACCAGGCTTTCATCGATATTGTAGGAAAGGGACCTGACATCGTGGGGCTGCCCCTGCGTGAAGTAATGCCGGAACTTGAAAACCAGGCTTTCCTTCAAATCCTGGATGATGTTTATACGACCGGCGTTACATTTCAAACCTTTGGGACGCAGGTAAATATCGTTCAGCAGGGTGTGATGACATATAATAAGTATGACATTACTTACTCGCCTGTTTACGACCGCGATGGCAATGTATATGCGATTCTGGACATTGCCATAGACGTCACGAACCGCGTCAACCTGGAAGAACGCATCCGGCAAAGCCAGATGCAGCTGCTCGAACTGTTTGAGCAATCGCCGGTCGGGATTGCGATTATAGACAAGGATAATCTGACTTTTACGATGGCAAACCCGTTCTATGGAAAACTCGTAGGCAGAGATCCTCAGGACATTATCGGCAAACCGCTCATGGAAGCCATTCCTGAAATTGAAGGACAGGGTTTTGATGCCCTTCTGCAAGGCGTTATTGATACGGGTGTGCCGTTTGTATCCAAAGAGCAGTCGGTGGATATTGCGCTCGACGGGGTTATTCAGACCATTTATGTGGACCTGGCTTACCAGCCTCAGCGTGACAACGCGGGTAACATTACCGGTGTGTTCGTTGTGGCCACAGACCTCACGAAGCAGGTGATCAGCCGGAAAAAAATTGAGGAAACGGAAACCTTCCTGCGCGGCGCCATCGAACTTGCCGAGCTGGGCACCTACTCCATTGATCTTGCAACGGGCATTTTTGATTGTTCCGACCGTTTGAAACAATGGTTTGGTGTAGGCACAGAGGCCGAGATCACTTTTGACAAAATGTATGCGGGTATTTCCAAAGAGGACCTGCCGGCAGTTGTTGAAGCAGTTAACCATGCATTTGCGCCGGGTTCAGATGGACATTTCGATATGGAATATGCCATGGTTGCTGAAAGAACGGGCGTGGGCAGGGTCCTTCACGCACAAGGCAGGGTGCTTTATGATGAAACCGGTAAGCCGGTAACCATGATCGGCACCGCACAGGATGTGACGATACAGCGGGAGATCAAGCTCACGCTCGAATCCCAGGTGCAGCAGCGGACGGAACAGCTGGAAGTGATGAACGAAGAGCTTGCCGCTCTGAATGAGGAATACAGGGCAACCAATGACGAACTTTCGGATTCCAATCATATGCTTCAACAGTCCAATGTGAATTTGCAGCAATTCGCTTATGTGGCTTCGCATGATTTGCAGGAACCGCTGCGTAAGATCCAGTCCTTTTCCGATTTGCTGGCAAAACGTTACTCTGAAAGCCTGGGCGATGGCCTAACCTACTTGCAGCGTATGCAAAGTTCGGCCAAACGGATGTCTGACCTGATCGAAGACCTGCTTTCGTTCTCACGCATCACTGCCCACAATGAGGTCATTGAAAAAGTATCTCTTAATAAGGTTATATATGAGGTTTTGAATGATCTGGAACTGGTTATCACAGAAACATCCGCTCAGATCAGCGTGCAGGACCTTCCGATTATCGAAGGCGATAAAATGCAGCTGAACCAGCTGTTCCTTAACCTCATCAGCAATGCACTGAAATTCAGAAAACCGAATGTGATACCGGTGATACAGATTACCGGAAAGACCATTACCAACGCCAATTTGCCCGCTTCTGCGAAAGTGATACGCACTTCACATTTATACCACCAAATAGATGTTTCTGATAACGGGATCGGTTTTGAGCAGCAATATGCGGACAGGATATTTCAACTTTTCCAGCGCCTTCACGGCAGGAGCCAGTACTCAGGCACTGGGATCGGGCTGGCAATTTGTGAACGCGTGGCGGCCAATCATGGCGGCGGCATTACGGTTACCAGCGACGAAGGTGCGGGCGCAACATTCAGTATTTTCCTGCCAGCCTGACCCATGTGCTCCTAACCGGGCACAGTTATTATAAAGTACGACTACTTGCCGCGCTTATGCCGGTTACAACAAACTAAAAAATGAAAGATTATGGATTCGGAGCAAAAAACACATGTAATTGAAATTGAGCGACAATTTAATGTAAATGTAGAGGAGCTTTTCAAAGCGTGGACTGAGGCTGAACATTTAAAACAATGGTGGCATCCCATGGGCGCTTCACTTGTTGATGTCAAAAATGAATTGAAAGAAGGCGGCGCAGTGGAATACCATGTCGGCGATTCGGGCTTGGAAATTACGGGCACCTACAGTGAAGTGGTTCCGAATGAAAAGCTGGTGTATTCATGGGTCTGGAATATGAGTGATGAAGGATCTGAAAGCGGTTATACATTGAATGTTACCTTCTCCGCCGAGGGAGATGGCAGTAAGTTAAAAGTTGTGCAGGAAGGATTTTCCGGACCGGAATTTTTGAAACCGCATGAAGATGGCTGGGAAAAAGGGCTGGACGATTTGGAATCCTACCTCACCTCAGGCACAGGAAATACACCATCCGGCACGCAGAATCCAGGCACTGAAAACCCGCAAAGCGAAAGTTCTGAAAGCGGAAGTCCGGAACACGAGCGTTCACAAAACAGCATTTCCGGTCAGGACCCGACCGAACAGGATAATGTTAAAAGTGCAGAAAACATGACCGACCGTTCCGGCGGCTATAATGAAGATCCGGATCAGGTAAAAGTAGGCGGAGGATGATCTAATCTTGTCGAAAAACTGTTCTGTATTGAAAAGCGCAGAATTGTTACTGTGCATTTGCTACATTAAAATCAGAATATATGAGTACTGAAAAAGCCATTTTGGCAGGTGGTTGCTTCTGGGGAGTAGAAGAACTTATCAGACAACAGCCAGGCGTTATTTCAACGGTTGTAGGATACACGGGCGGCGATGTCCCCAATGCTACTTACCGGAATCATGGAACGCATGCGGAAGGGATTGAGATTGTATTTGATCCCGCAAAGCTAACTTACCGTGCGCTTCTGGAATATTTTTTCCTGATCCACGATCCGACGACGAGAAACCGTCAGGGAAATGATATCGGGACTTCCTATCGTTCAGCTATTTTTTACCTGGACGATACTCAGCGCGAAGTTGCAGAAACATTGATCGCCGAAATGGAAGCATCCGGCGTATGGCCAGGAAAAATAGTCACAGAAGTGGTTCCTGCGGGTGATTTCTGGAACGCAGAAGAGGAACATCAGGATTACCTGCAAAAGCATCCCGGCGGATATACCTGCCACTTTGAAAGACCGAGTTGGAAATTGAATTAAAAACGATTGGGTATATAAAGAGAATGGCCTTGAATCAGTGAATTCAAGGCCATTCTTTTTAGTATGATGTTTATTTCAAATCGGCAGAATGCTGCCCTTTGAATCTTCCAGATCTCCTACTTTCTGTATCACAAACGCCGCTACCAGGCCTCCCAGCAAATACCAGGCAACCGTCATCACTTTTGTTTCAGTGGTTTTGGTGACAGGTTTGTCGCTTAATCCTAATTTTTGAGTAAGTCCGACAGCACCCAACCCGGCAAAAAGGCCATAACCTGCTCCACGCAGCATTAAATGTTCTTTGGAGCCCTTTCCTATCATGGCATAATACATGGCGTTGCTAGCCAGGTCTGCTGCTAATGTAGTGCCAAACAGCGCGTTTCCCGTCGGGGCCGAGGCTCCTACTGCATGAAGCGATTTGGTTAATGCTTCTTCACCGACTTTATCGATCCTGGGAGCTTTCGAGGAAACCCTTTTGGCAACCTCGTGAATGATATTGAGGACTACGGCACCCGCCAGTCCACCGGCAAGACTTCTGATTTCAGGTTTCATGTTCATTATCGTTGTTGATCAATCAATAGATTATTAAAAATTGTTCCAAAGGTTCGGACCAGCCCTTTTTTATTGGTACGAAACTCTGTAAATAACACCGTTCGTATCATCGGAAAACAACAGTGAACCGTCTTTGTGAACCGTAACACCCACCAAACGACCAAAATGCGCTTTGTTGTTGTTCACAATAAACCCTGTCACGAAATCATCGAACCTCACAGGCTTGCCATCCTCAAAGTGCATCCTGACGATCTTGTATCCTACGGGCTCGCTCCTGTTCCATGAACCACGCATGGCAACAAAAGCATCATTTTTGTACTCACCCGGAAACATTGAGCCGGAATAAAATGCCATTGCCATAGGCGCAGAATGTGCCTGGTAAGTCAACGCGGGGAGTGTCGTTTTTTGCAGATATTGCTGGTAAGTAGTATCTCCCTTTGGGCGGTCGCCCGGATTGTACTTGCCCTCTCCGTAGATGTATGGCCAGCCATAATCAGCGCCCTGTGTAATTTGGTTCACCTCTTCTTTTTGCTCATTATCCCCAAGCCAGTCAATGCCGTGATCCATTCCCCAAAGCACATTGGTTTCGGGATGCCAGCCATAACCGATCGTATTACGAAGGCCTTTTGCAAATATTTTGCGATTAGACCCATCTTCTTCCGCCCGGAGCATCGTTCCATTTTCGGGGTTCGGTTCCGGGCAGGAGTTACACGTGCTGCCTACTGAAATATACATTTTGTTATCCGGGCCAAAACCGATCGTGCGATTCGGGTGCTGGCCACCATCTGGCAGATCGTCGATCAGGATTTTTGGAATTCCCAGCGTCCCGTCACCATTCACATCCGCCACATACAATTCATTCACTGCTATAATGTACATTTTGCCGTTATGCAGTGAAAGTCCGTGTGCCTGTTTAATGGTAGCAACCGTTTTTACCCCATCCGAGACCCCATCGTTGTTGGCATCTGTGAGCAGCATCACAATCCCCGCCTCACGGTCGGATGCGTAAATGTGTCCGGCACCATCCGACACCAATATTCTCGGCTTGCCAACTCCTTCTGCAAATTTGTTGATCTTGAAACCTGCCGGAACACGGAGCTGGGCAATGTTTGCATCGGTCGCACCTTGTACAGCGGGATAAAAAACGTAACCTTCTATTTGTGTGGAAGTAGGTTCTTCGTCGGTTTCGGGGATGACCGAATCCCACAAGCTATCGCCGTCTTTGCAGCTGATAACCAGCGACGCGAGCAACATTGTAAGGACGGTCCCGAGTTTGAATGCTTTTGGAAATGAATAATTTTTCCTCATGATTTTAAAGTTTTGAGTTGATGAACGGCTTTCTGCGATGGGGTAAACAATTATCGTACCCGACGAACCCACACCAGCAATTAGTTGACGCAACCCACCCGCATTTTTGTCATAATCGGCACCTGCCTGTTTCAAGGATTTGTTTCAACTTTGTAACATACTAATTCACCAGAAAACCAAGACGATTATGGAAACCTCAGCTCAGAAGATCACCGTTGAAACAACCGTTCATGCGCCTGTCGCGACAGTTTGGGAACAGTTCAATGCGCCGGAACACATTACGCAATGGTGCTTCGCGTCGGACGACTGGCATGCGCCGTCTGCTGATAACGATATCCGGACAGGCGGCAAGTTCAGGACAACCATGGCTGCCAAAGACGGCAGTTTCAGCTTCGATTTCGGGGGGATTTATTCCAATGTAATTCCGGAAAGTGTGATCGAGTATGCTATGGAAGATGGCAGACAGGTGCAGGTAACATTCACGGATCATGGCGACAGCACCACAGTAACCGAGATTTTCGACGCTGAACAAACCAATCCGGCCGAAATGCAGAAGGACGGCTGGCAGGCGATTCTCAACAATTTCAAGAAACACGTGGAAGGAAATTGATTTTGTTTTGCCAGGCCAATAATGTATTCAGGATCAAAGATTTTTGGAACAATTATTGTAAGTCTCTGCAAAACATTCATTCATTATGGAAAACGTGAAAGCGATTGTTAAGCAGGTAATAAAAATCTGGCGTCTTTACAAAACGCAGCAGAAAATGTTGACCGTGACCATGGGGCAGGAAATTCCGTTTTCGCTAAGAAAGTTGCTGAGCCAGGATTATATGGTGTGTTCCCTGTTCAAAAAGGAAATGGCCAACTTTTATGATGCGCTCAAATGCCACATGCGGGATGCCTGTATTCTGGATTCAGACAGTAAAACGATTAACATTGAAAACCCACAAGGACATTTTGATCTGGCGCTTGCCGAAATCATTGGTGTGCATCATAAAATCATAGCTGAATACGATGTACTGCTGGCCCTGGCAGAAAATTCAGACCTTAATACATCAACATTAAAGCAGCACCGGAAGCAAATGGCATTGATGATCGATGAAATAGAAGCTCAGTCAAACGGAGCACCGGCAGGAGAAGAGACCATGTTGCTGTAAAGCAGGATGGTCTTTGGCTATCCTCTTAACTCTTTGGGCAAAAAACCGTATTTGCGTTTGAATGCCGCGGTGAAATGCTGCGGGTTTTTATATCCCGCCAATGCGGCAATTTCGGCGATGGAAGCTGCATGGCTCTGGTCCTGTATCCTTTGCCGGGCTTCTTCGAGGCGGATATCAGTGATAAACCCGAAAATTGTCGTCCCGAACAATTCCTTAAATCCTTCCTGCAATTTGGTGCGGTTGATGCCTGCGGTCTTGGAAAGTTCTTCAATCGAATACGGATTGTGAATGTTGTCCAGCAACATCGCCCTTACTTCGTTCAGCTTATCCATGTCCAGCTTCTTTAAAACCCTTTTGCCGGACGGTAATGCATTGATCTGTGTAATCTGCAATGTGAGCAGCTCAATGACTTTAGCTTCAATAAATAACCTTTTCAATGTGCCTGAAAAGCTGCATTCAATAATTTGCACCAGGATCTGCTTCATAGCGCTGGTAATCGGGAAACTGCGGTTACCCATGACGGCGGGAAGGTTCTTGTCAATGTTCTTGCCAAAATCACGCAGAATTTCGAGATCCTGATGGAGAATGCGTCTCAGGAAATTCAGGGAAAATTCAACGTCAATGCTTTTTAGATCAGACTGTTCTAACTGATTGGACTTTCTGTGCGGTCCCGGATAAAATAGCAGGGAATGTGAACCGCAGTTTTCAAAACGCATTTGTAAATAGGGAACATCACTTTCCGAGGTGTGTATAAGATCACTTTCCAAAACAATTTTCATCCGAAACTCCTGCTTTTAGCGTCATTAAAAGTGCATATGGCGTTAACCGCCCGAGGTTAGCCAACCGTAGCTTTGCATCTATTTTTAAACAGTCTTAATTAACAAATTTATACAGAGTTGACAAGATCTCTCCTAGTCCATTCACTTTTATTTACAATACTGCTTTTTACGCAGTTACCAGCGGCTGGCCAGGGAACCATTGTTATTTCAGGAATTGTACAGGACAGCCAGGGAAATTTCCTTCCGGGCGCTTCTGTGACTGTGTTGAATACGGATAAAGGGACGCTTACCGACAGTGTTGGCGCGTTTCGCATGACATTGCCTCCTATGGATTCTTACACCATTGAAATTCAGCATGTCGGCTTCAAAAAACTAACGCGCAACCTTGCCCGCAAGGGCGCCAGGAAGAGCATCACATTTACTTTGCTGGACGACCAAACCCAGCTGTCGGAGGTGCAGGTTATGGGGCAATCGGAAACCCAGCAGGCAAAGCTGCGACCGATTAAGGCTGAAATCATTAATACAAAGGCCGTTCAGCAACAACCTTCTTCATTGGTTGAGCTCATGAACCGTTCGGCGGGAATACGCATCCGGCAAACGGGAGGATTAGGGTCCAATTCAGGCCTGATGATGAACGGGTTCCAGGACCGGGCGATCAAAAATTTCCGCGATGGCATTCCGCTGGACTATCTGGGCGCAGGTTACAACATTTCGCTCGTGCCGGTAAATATGCTCGAACGCGTGGAAGTGTACAAAGGTGTTTTGCCGACCGCATTAGGCGCCGACGCGCTGGGCGGTGCTGTGAATATGGTAACCAAAAAATCGCTTTACCGCTATGCGGAAGCCTCCTATGAGATTGCTTCGTTTAACACCCACCGTGCATCGTTAAACGCGTTGTATAGCGATACGACCAAGCATTTTTTTATCGGTGCTGATGCATTTCTGAATCGGTCGGATAACAATTATAAGGTTGATGTGACTGTAACCGATCAGGAAACGGCAGCACGGACGCCAGCGACGGTGCGCTTATTTCACAACCAGTTTACCAATTACTACACAGAAGGTTACGCAGGGCTCACCAACCTGCCCTGGGCCGATGAGCTTCGCGTGGGTCTGACGTGGTTTCACATTAACAGGCAAAATCAATATGGCGCAACGATGTCGCAGCCGTTTGGCGCGTCTGTGAGCAGGCAGCATTCGGTCATTCCCACGCTTCGTTATCGCAAAAAATTCGGCCGGCTTGGCATTGACCAGTTCCTGACGGCGAGCAACATTCATACGGCGCAAGTGGACACGGCAAGAGGCACTTACGACTGGTATGGCAGGTTTATTCCCAGCCCTTCACGCCTGGGTGAAATCTCGATGCTAGGCAGTTTGTCAAACATTAAATTCTCCTATTTTACTTCAAGAACCCATTTGAGCTATCAGGTCGCGGAAAATCATCTTGCTGAGTTTAATGTGGTTTCCACGAACATTGGACGCACGGGAACAGATCCCATGGGATTGAAATTGCCTCAGACCGGCCAGGATATTTTATCGCTTCCGGCAAAATATTATAAAGTGATCGGAGCAGCCGGCGTTCAGTCCGTTTTTATGAACGGGAAGCTCACCAACAACCTGATCGCGAAATTCTATCATTATAACTCATCCACCATTAACGTTGACATTTACGGGTCCGCCCTGGGCGCGCACAGGTCTACTTCCGAGAATAGCTTCGGCATTGCGGAAGCGTTGAAACTCGCATTGACCGACAACACTTTTTTGCGGTTTTCGGCGGAGGCGGCTACGCGCTTGCCCGAGCAGGATGAAATGTTTGGTGACGGAAATTTCCATCGTTCCAACTTCCTTTTAACACCCGAAAAAAGCACCAACCTGAATCTGGGTTTCCGGACGGAAAGAAGGAATGCTTACAGCCTGGAAGTCAACACATTTTACCGCATTACCAAAGACCTTATCCTGAAAGTTCCTGTCGATTTTTTGTTTACCCAAAATCAAAATGTTGAAAATGTTAAGGGAATTGGCCTCGAAGCCGATTTGAATGTGTCGCTGAACCGCTGGCTGCGCGCGAACGGTAATTTTACCTACCAGGATTTCCGTCTGTTCGACACGCAAAACCGCCAGACCGAAAAGGCCCGCCTACGCAATACACCTTACTTCTTTGCCAACCTGGGGCTGAACAGCACCCTTAATCACATTGGCAGCAACGGGAAGGTCCACTTGTATTACTACTTCACTTTCGTGCGGGAATATTATCTGAATTATGTGCCCAAAAATCTGGAACCGGACGGTTTCCTGGGATTGTGGGGCAAAGCGAAATTTGATGCACCCAACATTATCCCGAACCAGGGCTTACACTCGGCGGGGTTTACCTATCATCCGGGCGGAGACCGCTTTTCAATTGGTTTCCAGGCCAAAAACTTCCTGAATGCGCGCATTTACGACAATTTCCGCATTCAGAATGCCGGACGCAGCTTACACCTGAAACTTAATTATACCCTCAAATAAATTTTAGTTTTTTATCAAATCCAATGTTATGAAAACCCCTTTATTCAAGTATCTGTTCTACTTTTTCGCTGCCTCCACATTCATCGGCTGCTCATCCGATGATGACATCGACAGCCCGAACCCGGAAGAAAAAGACAAGTTTATATTGATGACCACCACATCCCGTTTTGAGTCCGGCTTTATCACGCCGGTGGAAGGACTTCCGTCGGGAAGCATTCAAAACAACAACTCTAAAACGTTGCAGGTGGCGAGTGCATTTGGTTTCCGCACTTTCAAAAACTGGCTTTTCAACCGCTCCAATGCGGCTGGTGACGAAGGTTTGCAGAAATACACAGTTAACGCAGACGGCAGCCTGAAAGACGAAGGCTTCATCGCTGGTTCTTCCCAATATCTGGTTGTAAACGAAACGTCAGGATACTATCTGGACGTGACGCGAGGAACGCTCAAATTACAGAAATTCAATCCGACAACCATGTTGCGGACGGGTGAAGTGGATTTGTCGGTAGTGAAGAAAGAAGGCGTTGAATATCAGGTTGTAGGCCAGCATACCATAGCTGCGAAAGAAGGGAAATTATTTGTTGGGATCACCTATGGCACGAAGGCGAACGCAGGTTATGGAGACGACGTTTTCAATGCGGTTGAATTTGCAGTAATAGACCTGGCAACAGACAAATATGAAAAGACGATCAAATATGATGGTTTGAAAAGCATTGGATGGGGCTCTTCGGGCAACAAAATGTGGTCGATCGGCGATGACGGCGCATTGTATCTTTACAGCACCGGATTAGGAAACTCAGCATTCTCCAACTCATCCATTATCCGTATCAAAAAAGGAGAAACCGATTTCGACAAAACCTGGGTGTTCTCCACAAAAGAGCTGAAAGCAGGAAACTCCATTGCAACTGCGTTGGTAAAAGGCGGAAAATTGTATTTTGAAATGACCACTGTTCCATTGAAACCCGACTACTCTAACCTTACCGCAAGTATTTTTGAATACTATACTTACGATATGACTTCAAAACAAGTGACCAAAATTGAAGGGTTGCCACTACACGATTACGCATATGCCAATGAGCAGGCTATCACCGAAATAGATGGCAAAGTTTACCTGTGGGTCAGAAACGGAACGGTTACTACCAGCGGCACCACCACCGTAACAACCGTAAATGAAGACGGCTATTACGTTGTAGACGGCAATAAAGCGACTTCGGTTTTCAAGGTTGCGCATGACGGAACAATCCAGGGTTTCGCAAAACTGAGTGAATAAATCATCCACCATAAGCATTTATTATTATGAGTTCTGTCAAAAAAATCCAGACCTGGTTCCAGATCCACAAATGGACGAGCCTGATATGTACGGCATTTTTACTGATGCTTTGTATTACCGGACTTCCCCTGATCTTTCACGAAGAAATCGAGGAGCTGGAAGGCAAACCGCACATGGCCAAACAAGTGCCCGCCGGGACGCCTAAGGCCAGTCTGGACAACCTGGCAGAAAGTGCATTGGCACATTATCCCAAAAAAGTGATCCGTTACGTCTACTGGGATGAGCATGAACAGAATACGACCGCATTCAGCCTCTCCGATTCCATCAATGCCGATCCGAATAATTACACAACGGTGATCGTGGATGACCATACGGCTGAGGTTCTGGAAACACCCAATTACCAGGAAGGTTTCATGTATATCATGTTCCAGATGCACGTAGACATGTTTATGGGCATCGGCGGCAAATTGTTTTTAGGCGTCATGGGCCTGCTTTTCATTGCAGCCATTGTATCTGGCATTATGCTTTACGGTCCGATCATGAAAAGGTTTGATTTCGGAATGATCCGCACCGAGCGCTCCACCCGGCTCAAATGGCTCGACCTGCATAATTTACTGGGTGTGGTAACCATTGTATGGGGTGTGGTTGTAGGTTTTACGGGTGTCATTAACACTGCTTCGGAAATTGTCCTGGGACTGTGGCAGGCAGGACAGCTTTCCGAAATGACTGCGCCCTACAAAAACGCCGGACCGCTTACAGGTAAACTGAGCTCTGTGGATCAGGCTGTTACATTGACAAAACAAGCTGCTCCGGGCATGGAACCTTCCCTGATCGCCTATCCGGGCACGCCGTTTTCAAGCAAGCACCATTATGCCGTTTTTGTAAAAGGAAATACACCATTGACGAAGCGCATCATCAAACCTGCTTTGATCGATGCAAAAAAAGGTGTACTCACGGATCTTCGTGATATGCCCTGGTTTGTGAATGCTTTGTTCATATCTCAGCCGTTGCATTTTGGCGATTACGGCGGCTTGCCGCTTAAAATTATCTGGGCGCTGTTCGATATCGCCACGATCGTAATCCTGGGCAGCGGGTTATACTTGTGGTTTGCCCGCAATAAAGCCACAAGGGCGCATATCAAGCGACTGGACAAGAATGATGAAGAAATCCTGACAGTCCAGGCGCATAGTGAAAATGTTTAACATCAAATCCACCAGGTCATGGTAAAAAGTATTTTCTGGAAAGTCTGGGGACTTCCTATCCTTATCGGAATTTTGTCGGCAATCGGACTTGTATCCGCGCTGACCGGGGACGGTTTTTTTGATCTGCTGTCATGGCTTACGCTGGGCATCCCGGTGATCCTGGCAGTTTGGTATTTGATGAAACCAAAGAAAAACCAAACCATAGCCCGGGCCAGATAAGCATTGGTTTAAAATAAGCTTGCGTATTGTTTGGGCATTGCGGTTAGTTCTTTGATAAGAATGTCACGATAAAATACTTCTGCGGCTTCACTTTGCAATTGAATCTTTCCGCTGATCATCGGCACATTCTTTCCGTCGGGTGTAATGTAGCGCGAGTTATTGAGCACCATAACCACGTGACCGTTAACAATATGCAAGCTTTTCCCTTCAAAACAAATCAATTCAAGCGTGGTCCATTCACCAGCCGGGCTTTCGTGGTTTTCCGATCGCATGCAATAATAATCCCCGCCCGTTTTGAATGTTCCGAACGGCTGTTTATGGTCTGCAACCCGGTTCATCACGCCTTCGGATGGAAATGACCGTATATCAATCGCTGAATTCGCCTGGCACCAGAAATCCCCCATATGCCCTTCCATGATCTGAAATTCCTGCGAGAGCATCCACGAACGCCAGTATTCCGCACCCGCTTCGCCATTGGAATGATACAAGATTCCAGAGTCACGGAGCTTGTCTTTCCGGGGCTCGTATTTGTTTTCACCCCATTTCATTTGCAGTTTGAGGTGGTAGTTTTTGTATGATTTTTTGGTAAATACACAGCCGTAAGTTTCGCCGCTCACGTGCAACACAGGAGAACCGGAAGCATTATTTACAGAGAAAACCTTACCATTATCTTTATTATAGCCAATGGGCGAAATGGGTTTTCCATTCGCATCTGTTGGTATTTTTCCATTATAACCGGGTTTGTGGTTATAACTCAGATAATTTTCCCATTGCGAAAGATCTTTGTCCAGCAGTGGCGTCCATTCGTCCGCGTTACGCATGGAAAACAGTGTACAAATCGCGATAATTGCTGTTAATGTGAGTAGTCGAAGTTTTATCATTGGATTCAGTCTGGCCGGTTACATGGTTTTACGGACACAAATTTAGAAATGCCATTCCCGTTCCAATTGTAAAAATCCATTGTTAATTGGTATGTTTATGCTGTTCTTCAAACCGCATGAAACGATACGTCCTTCATACACCATTCAGCATTTACCATTTCGAGGCCGACACCTGGACACACTCTGTCCATAAGCATACGTATTTCGAGATCATTTTCATCCTGAAAGGAGTCGGGGTTCACCATATCAATGGCAATGCATTCCAATACAGCGAAGGAGATGTTTTTTTGCTGGGCCCCGAAGATTTCCACCATTTCGACATTCAGGAACCGACGGAATTCAGCTTTGTCCGCTTCAACGAGTCCATTCACAAGCAGTTACCAGGCGACAAAGACCGTCCCTGGCAGCCGGTGATCAGGACATTGCTCAACACTTCCTCACAAAGCCGCGGATCCATTGTGACGGATAAGCAGGAAAAGCAGAAGCTGCATCACTTGCTGACGGTCCTGGAAGCGGAATCGGCCAACGACCAGTCGCAGTATTTTGAGATCATCCGCGATAGCCTGATGCGCAGCATGCTGATTATCCTGGCGCGTAACCTGTTCAGTCAGACGCAGGGCAAGCCTGTGATGAAGGATTCAATAGAAGCGATTTTAATGTATATCCGGCAGCACATTTACCGGCCTGAGGACCTGACCATTGAGCATCTGGCCGAAACCTTTCATTATGCGCCTGCCTATATAAGCCTGTTTTTCAAAAAACAAACCGGCGAATCTTTGAAACAATACATTATCAAGCACAAGATCAAACTCATTGAAGCACGTCTCCTTTACAGCCAGCTAACCCTGAGTGAAATTGCTGACGAATTCAGCTATACGGACGAAAGCCATCTTTGTAAACAATTCCGGAAATACACTGGCGCCACGCCAACCGCGTTCCGGATGCGGATGTGAAGCACTGCGTATGGTCAGGTAAACTTGATTTTTTTCACGGCAAATGCGGTCATGCGCAGCAGCAGCCATCCATGTTTGAAACGTGAAATATTGGTTTCACCATAAGTGCGCGCCCGGTAGCGGATGGGGATCTCGACAAATTTGAGATTCAGTTTGGCAGAACCAAAGATGAGGTCAAAGTCGCCAAAAGGATCAAAATCGCCGAAGTAGGACCTGTTAGCGGCTAATTTCAGATAGTTTTCCCTTGAAATCACTTTCGTACCACATAATGTATCCTTTAAATTTTGGCCCAAAAGCCATGAAAATGCCAGGCTGAAAAATTTATTACCCAGCAGGTTCAGGAAACGCATGGCTTGTTTTTCCATCGGATACACGAGCCGCGAGCCGTTGATATACTCCCCTTTCCCCGAAGCGATTGCATTAAAAAACTTCGGCAGCTCTTCCGGCGCCACGGTCATATCGGCATCCAGGATCATCAGAATATCCCCGGTCGCCATGCTGTAACCTTTCCGCACGGCATCGCCTTTGCCCTTCCCCGCTTGTTGTGCCCATTGAATGTCCCTATGCTCCTTATACTGAGCGCCCAGCCGCTGAATCTCCTCCCAGGTTTGGTCAGTGGAGTTGCCTTCAATAAAAATGAGTTCCGTATGGCGGCCCATTGTGGGTGTGCGCTGAATGAGCGCTTCAATGTTGCCTTTCTCGTTACGTGCAGGGATGATCACGCTTACGCTCATTTCACTCGCAGGTTTCAGAGCGACGCGGTTGCTCCTGGCGACAAGGCAGGTGATCAATCCTAAGGCATTGATTAACGGCAAGTTGGCAACATAACGGTTCAGAAATGCAGATAGTAAAGGAATGTATTTGGGGAAGATCATCTTCTTATCGTGACCGATCAGCTCAAAATCCGACAGGTTGAGAAGGGAGACAATGTCACTGATATCGAGCCAGTTCTGGCGTTTTTGAGGCATTTTCAAACTTAGCTTTTCGGCTAAATTTAATATTGGCCGCCAAATGAAGTTGGTGGATGTAATGATCAGGCGCGTCTGCGGTGTGAAGGCCTTGTGAATTTCTTCAAACACCATCTGCACATCCCTGAAACTTCCGATCGTATCGCTGATGACCACGTAATCGAATGTTTCGTCCAAAGTTAAATGCTCCGCATTCATTTCAAAATAGCGGTTTGCGGGGCGATGGATCCTGGCATAACGGATCATTTCTTCCGAAACGTCGATCCCTACTCCCCGAGACGGGCGGAGCTGTTCCAGAAGATATCCGGTGCCGCAGCCTATTTCCAGCACCGAGCTTCCTTCGGGTATAATGAATTTTAAATGCGACACCAGAGACCGGTGGTAATAGGCATTTTTCCGGATCCATTTTTCTCTTTCTTCCCCTGTCATTTGAAGTTCTGTTTGTACCAGCCCGGATCGGCCAGAATTAAGAGTTGCTTATTTGGGACCGTCTGGTAATCACTTCCCGGAAAAGTGCGGTATGCGCCGCGTTTGACTAAATCCTTTTCATAAATATAAAGCACAGGTTTGCCCAGAACATGAAGTGGAAACGCTCCATTATTCTCCCAGAAACTAGGGTAAACATTTTCAAAATAGCGCAGGTGCTGAAACGGAACGATCACTTCCGACCCACCAGGCAACTTTTCAGCTAACTGATGAAGTTCTTTTGCAGTGCCATCGGGATAAGGGTTTAGTCCAAAGTGCGTTTGTAACATATAAGATACATTCGCGGCCAGGCGTGCAGGTTTGAATTCGAAGTTGAAATGGTGGGCAACCAGAAACGGAGCAAAAACAAATTGCAGCAGGCAGCCCGCCAGTGTCCAGGACACCGCGTTCCGATCTCTCAAAATACCCGCTTGCGCAAACCGGCAGCTCAAAAACAGGAATGCGCTGAACATAAATGCCCACATGCCGCTAATCCGCGGCGGATAAGAGATTCCCGGATAAATGGTCGGAAAGTAATAAAGTGATTCGGTTGCGAACATCACAAACAAGACCATATAACAACCGCCTAATGACCATATAATGAGTCCCTTATAACCAAACGTACGAAGCCAGGGAATAGAAGGGATAAGAGCCAAACCAAAAGTTAGCAACCCGACCGCGCCGGAGAACAGAACGTAATAAGCGAAAGTCTGGTTGAGCTGCACATTCGAAAATGCCTGGTCGAGACGGCTTGTTTTTGGACCGTTTAAATAGGAAAGCCACCAAATCCCAAGTGCAAACAATCCCAGGCAAACAACCGTTATGATCACATTTCTCTTGTTCAGGATATAACTGAGCCAATGCTTCCCCGGATGCCGCAAAACCAGATCAACCACCGAGCAGAACAGTAAAAGGCAGCAAATGAGCACGATGGCCGATTCTTTAACCAAAAATGTGAGTAGAAGCCAAACCGCGCCCATCCTCCACTTCCGCTGCGCCAGACATAATGCAAGCAGTGCGAGCAGCGGCACAAAATATTGTTCGGGATGCCAGCCAAAATAATCCAAATACATAAAATACGCCATCGGCCCGAAAACATAACACAGCGCCGTAACCCAGGAAGCGCGGCGTTCCAGCACATTAAACCGTGACAGACTTTGATAGTATGTAATGAAAAAGCCGCCGGTAAGGCACACATAGGCCATAAAAAGCCCATATACGCCCATCCATTTTGTAAAAATGCCTGCAATGGGAATGAAATAATAATTATGCTGCAACGCATGATTCCCATAAACAGTATCAAACAGAAACGGGCGACCTTCCAGCCATCCGCGGCTCAATTGCAGGATCACCATTCCATCGGCATACTGCTCCGGGCTGGTCTGGAATTGGAACACTTTGAGTAAAAACCACAAGATACAACCTATAACAGGCAGCATAATGAGAAGCGGATTGGTATATCGGCCCATAGGGATGCTTGAAAGTCGTTTATAAATTTAAGGCTCCGTTACGGAAGGACACATCTTTTTGGAGGAATAAATAATTTTTATGTAATTTTTGTGCAAATGCTTCAAAATGAACGTCAAAAACACAATTGCAGCCTGCGTCTTCCTGTTGGTCTGGGCGCCTTTTTCTACCCATGATGCGCTTGCCCAGAAGCCTGCCGGGCACGCGCAGACCAACAAAAATAAAACGTTGATCGTATTCTTCGACGGCCTTCGGCCTGACTACATTACGCAGGACCAAATGCCGAATTTGTATGCATTCAAACAAAAAGCATCTTTCGGAAAACAGCATCACAGCGTGTTCCCGACGGTTACGCGTGTGAATTCTTCTTCCTATGCAACCGGTTCCTATCCCGGCACGCACGGTTTGCTGGGCAACGCCATCTACTTCCCCAAAGTAAATCCGAACAAGGCAATCGGCACATCTTATCCCGATCTGATGAAGGTGCAGGAATCGGAAGGCAAGTTGCTTACAGCCGTTTCGCTGGGCGAAGTGCTGGATGCGGCCGGGGAACAAATGATGGTTTTCAGCTCGGGGACCACGGGCCAGGCTTTCTTACAAAATCATAAAGTTGGAAAAGGCGCGATCATTAATCCGGACCTGATCCTGCCGGAATCGTTCAAAGCGCAGGTCATGGTAGACATTGGCCCGATGCCCAAAGAAAGCGGCGACGTCTTTATCAAGCACAAATGGATAGCAGATGCATTGCTGCATTATGGATTTAAAAACGACGGCCCGCTCGTGAGTGCAATATGGTTTTCTGATCCCGACGGCGCGGCACACCGCTACGGCATGGGTTCGGAGCAGGCCGTGGCGGCTATTCAATATGTCGACGCGCAGTTTGGCCGCATTCTCGATTCACTTGCAAAAAAGGGTTTGAGAGAAAAAACCAACATTCTCGTTTCCACTGACCATGGGTTCGTTACGCACATTGGAAAACAAAACCTGGGCGATTTTCTGATTTCAGAAGGCTTGAAAAAGGACAAAGATTCTGATGACGTGGTGGTCGCGGAGGGCGCCATTTATGTGAAAGATCACCAGGAAGATGCCATTAATAAGATCGTTGCGGCATTGCATAAGACCGATTGGGTTGGTGCTGTTTTTACCAAACCCAAAAAGAAAGGAGATATGATGGGCTGGGTGAATGGCACACTTTCCTTCGAATCTATCCATTACAACCACCCCACACGCTCTGGCGATATTCTGGTTGCGCCGAATTGGAATGACAATAAAAATGACAAAGGTTTCGCGGGGGCGGATTTTTCGGTGGGCGTTGCAGGTCATGGCGGTTCGAGTCCCTATGAAATCAACATTGCACTCTTTGGCGACGGTCCGGATCTCAAAAACGCATTCACCAGCGAACTCCCTACATCGAACATTGACATTGCGCCCACCGTGCTCGCGCTGTCCGGCTTGAAGGTGCCTTCCGAAATGGACGGCCGGGTGTTGACGGAATATTTCGAAAGCAAACCGGCATCTTACAAAAAAGTAGAAAAGAAAGTCTTCCAAACGGAAGCAAAATATCCATGGGGCACGTATAAATTGAAACTTGAAATGTCCGTTTTAGGGGGTTACAAGTATGTTGATTTTACCAAAACTGAAAGAAGCAGGTCAAATTAATGCCCGAAGTGCGGTTTGAGAATCCCTTATGCCATTGGTACAATTTTTATCGCTTTAAGGGCAAACAACTAATATTTGAAATGGCAAAAACGACAGATTATGAAACCTGGCTGTCCAGTGTGGATTTGAAGGGCGATCAAGATGTATATGATTTGTATAGTTCGGTAACCAACTTTGAGAAATCCGGTAACTTCTACACGTCAAAGGAAGTCACTAATGACGGTTATGAATATCTGGTGCATGCAGAAGGCGTACAAGACAACCTCCATCTGCAATCAGACGATGCCAAATTTACCTTTTTGGAATACCTGAAAGCCAACCATACAGATGCGGCAGACAACGACATTCAGGCGTGGTATCAGATGAGACAAGAGCTGGGCAGAACGGATTAGTACATTTCCGGCTTGAAAACACACTTTCTGACAGCAGCGCACCATGCGCATGATCGTCAGTAACAGATTCGCACCGAGTTACTTGCTCCAACATTTAAGCCGTTGAAGCAAGTAAGTCGCGCGTTTCGATCTTCTCTTAATTGATTGCCAATACATTGCATTACGCTGCAACTGCTTCATTAACAACTTCCTTGGCAAGCTGAATGTTGGCGATAATCTTGATATTCTCGCCCAAAGCCAAACCACCGGTTTCAGTCAGCGCATTGAAAGTTACATTGAAATCCTTCCGGTCAATGGTCCCGGTCACTTCGAATCCCACCTTGGTATTGCCCCAGGGATCCCTTTCAGTTCCACCATATTCCGCTTCCAGCTCCACCTCTTTGGTGATCCCTTTAATGGTAAGGTTACCAGTCAGTGTATATAAATCTCCTTTGATTTTTGTAAATGATGTGGATTGGAAATGAAACTGCGGATATGTTGTGGTTTCGAAAAAATCCGTGTTCCGTAAATGTTCGTCGCGCCCGGGCTGACCGGTATCCACGCTGTCCACATCTATTGTAAATTCAATTGCTGCGTTTTCAAACTGCTCCCCTTCCGTAACCGCACGGCCGCTGAACGATTTGAAGGATCCTGTAACCGTTGAGATCACAAGGTGTTTTACTTTAAACTGCACTTCCGAGTGCATTGGGTCGACATTCCAGATTATTTTTGACATTGCACAAAATGTTATATTGATACTAACCATGATTGATATGGCAGTACAAACATAGGCACTAATGCTATGGAAAGTATAGTACTATTCAAAAGGTTAGCAGTAACCTTTTGAATAGCGGATGGATTTATAATTTGGTCTAAACCAACATTAATGCATCAGCTTTTCAATGTCTTTCAATTCCCCGAAAAGAACCAAAACCTCGTCCTCATGCATGATGGTGCCCGGTGTAGCAATGCCCGAAGCCCTCTTAAATATCTTGGCCAGCCCATTTTCAGACCCTTTCGATAATGTCAGCACCGTTAATACGATCACATTGTAACGGTTGGTGAGATCAGCCTCAGCGAGTGTTTTACCCACATACCGCGCCGGGACGCGAATTTCGATAATGCTGTATTTTTCAGATACTTTGAATGAATCGACAATTCCTGAATTGTCCAGGCGCATGGCCAGCCTTTCTGCTGATTCTTCTTCCGGCAGAATATACTCTTCGATCTGCATCGCTTCAAGGACGGTTTTTTGAAGGTCGGAAACCACCCGGCCGATGATCTTTTTCACGCCGAGTTGTTTAAGCAATGCTGTCGAGAGGAGTGATGCGCGTTCGTCTTCGCCTATGGCCACAATCACCGCGTCTGCGTCTTTAAGCGGCAGCGAGCTCACTGCATTCTTATCCGTGCAATCCATGCAAACCGTATGCGTGATGCGCTCTTTCAGCTGCTCGGCCTTTTGCATGTCGTTATCGACACCAATTGTCTCGTGTCCCAGTTCTGTCAGACGGATAGCCAGTGATTTACCGAAACTTCCCAATCCAAATATGATGTATTTCATTTTTTACCAGTTTAAAAGTTCATCTGCTCGCCGGGAAGCTGATAGTTTGTAGGTCTTGCATTCCGGACAATGGCCACAAGCAATGTAAGCGACCCTACCCTGCCGATAAACATCGTTGCAATGATCACCAACCGGCCTGCATTACTCAATTCCGGCGTCACACCCAGGCTGAGGCCGGTTGTACTATATGCCGAAAATGTTTCGAATGCGAGTGAAAGAAGATTTTTTTCAGGATCTGTGACAGACAGCAAGAAAATGGCCATACCAAGAAAGATCAGGGATAATGAGATGATTCCCAACGCCTTGGATATCGACTCATCCAAAACCTTTCGTCCAAAAACTTCAATCGTACCTTTTCCCCTGGCCAGTGTGGCAATGTTAAGAATAGCGAGCGCAAATGTTGTGACCTTGATCCCGCCTCCAGTAGAACCAGGTGCAGCCCCGATCCACATCAGCAGAAAGATCAGCATCACCGTCGGAAAAGCCAGTTGCCCCATCATAACCGTATTAAAGCCAGCGGAACGTGGGCTGGTGCCGATGAACAGCGCGGTGACGATCTTGCCATAATAAGACTCGTGCGCCAGCAGCGTGTGATCAGATTCTAAAATAAAGACGACTGTAAACCCAAACAGAATGAGGAAAAAGCTGGTATAGGCGATGAGTTTTGAATTAAATGCAATCACACGCGCCCTATGAATGAAATGGCGGCCGTGCCGGATCCGGTGGTACAAATTGAAAGCCCAGCGCCGGATAAATTCATAGGAATTAAAGATGATCCCGAAACCCAGTCCGCCCATGACATAGAGCATAATGAGGGAAAGATGCAGCTCGTAATTAAACCGGAGCGCCGCATTATTCATGCCGTCCGGGACAGTGGAAAAACCAGCATTACAAAAGGCGCTGACTGCATGAAAAACGGTAAAATAAAGCTGCTCAGCCCGGCTCTCGAAATCGCTCGGGTCCAGGCTCAGATAAATGAATATACCGCCCAGGATCTCGAAAAAGAAAGTAACCAGAATGATTTTATATAAAGTAGAAATCACGGAGCTGACCTTGTTCTCACCGATCAGCTCGGTAAAC
This sequence comes from Dyadobacter sp. CY347, assembly GCF_021502655.1. Classification (GTDB taxonomy): domain Bacteria; phylum Bacteroidota; class Bacteroidia; order Cytophagales; family Spirosomataceae; genus Dyadobacter. The sequence continues at coordinate 1,453,797 of NZ_JAKFFT010000004.1, read as the reverse complement.
ATGAGCTGATTTTTGTATGAAAAACCCCCGGAAAAAAAGTAACCGAAAAAACCCGTAAATGTCATGATCCCCAGCCCGCCGATTTGTACAAGCACAAGCAGAATGGTCTGTCCGAAACGTGTAAATTCGGAAGCAATGTCCACAACGGACAGCCCCGTAATGCAGACCGCGCTGGTCGCCAGAAATAGTGCATCCACAAATGTAAGCTGCTGATGATGTGTAGTTTTCGGAAGCAGCAGCAGCGCAGTGCCGATTAGGATCAATGTCAGAAAGCTCAGTACAAAAAGTAATGTGGGATTAAAATAGAATTTGTCGAAGAACAGCGTCTTTTTGGAAACCTCGATGATCAGTATGGCAAATATGCCTACATACATCCATTCGGGTTTCACAAGTTCTGTCCCATCCTGGCCGGAAAAATGGTAACTGTCGGCGATGATAACGGCAATGAAGTAAAATAGCAGCACCGCCTCTCCTATCCGGGAAATGATCGATGATCTACTTTTAAATGCAGTGAAAGTTTTGGCACACAATGCCAGGGCGAAAAAGAAGAAGCACCATTCCAATATCCGGTTGGTAAGCTGCTCGATCTCAGGATCCCGGTTATATCCCACATGAAACACGACCACCATTGAACAAACGATACTCATCGCGATCATGATGTGGTCCAGTGTTTTCCGGAAATATATTATTTTTTCATTCATCCATGCGCCCTATTTGCAACAAACATAAAGCTATTTAGCACATGTTTAAAGCTGCTTAAAGCGAAACATTTTTGGAAATCATCACCGAGCGCGGCTTTTCGTCATCGAGCCAGCATAATGTGGCTGTGTATGATCCGGGCTTCATTTTGGCCGGGATTTCTGCATCAAATTCACCAGCCACCGATTTGCCGCCTTTCCAAGACGGCCGGTCATCTTTAAGCGCCACGAGATAAAACCGGTTGGAATTTGCATTTTCCGTAAGGCCCAGATACACATCCTTGCCAGGCACTTCGCCCCCAACATTCATGACTCTGATCGCCTTAACCCGGTGAATGTAAGTTTTGTATCTCGGCAGATCCCCATATTCCGTCACCTCTATCCCCAGATCGCTTCCCGAAGCAGCAGCAGCTTTCCAATTATTGATCACGTTCTTTCCGAAGTATTCAGGAAAATTGTAGTTCTCATAAAATGCGGGGTCAGGATCAGGCAGGTTGTAATACTGGTGCAGGAAGACCCTGTTCCTCGTATAATTGTAGCTATCCGCTTTCAGCCCTGCATCGCTGAAATTTACGGCCCGGTCGTATTTTTTATAGCTGTAAACGCTCAGCACCAATGCAATGCTTATCGCGGCAATCTTGAAAAACACGGCTTTTCGGAAAGGCGCGTTTTTAACCAAAAACAAATAAAAGAGAATGGCCACGCTTACGGAGTAAACCTGAAATCGCGGCGCGATCATGTTTCCGACGCCTTCTGCATATCGTCCGATCATGATCATGGCCATGCTGCCAAGCATTCTTAAAAAGCAGATCTCCGTCAGATCCAGGCTGAATATTTCGGCAAATGAAAAACGATAACGATCCTGTATGCGTGGGAAAAATTTTAATGCAATGAAAGTAATGAGAATGCCTGAACCCAGGATCGTTGAGAGCACTATGCCGTGGGTGTCGGAAATAAATCTGGCGAAAGAACCCGTGACGACAACAAAAGCGTGCGCCATAAGCGGCAGGCTGCTCACTGAAAAGCCGATCTGGCTGGCAGAAGAAAGCTTGAAATCAGTAAAATATATGGCGAGATAAACGGCTGTAAGAACCAGAAAAATCAAACTATGTTTCCAGCGTCTCTGCGTCATCAGCCAGAATATACAAACGGGCATTACGCTGATGCCGTCGAGGTTGGTCAGCGTGGCAGCAATGGCGATGGGGAATGCAAAAAGCCATGAAGCCTTTTTCTCCGGCTGTAAAAAATACAGGCACAATATGGAAAATGCAATGGAAAGCGTGTGCTGGAAAGCGGTAAGACTCCACAAATGAACGTAATAAACCAATGGAGAGAAAAGCATTAAAACCACCGGCAAAAAAAGCGTAATCCCCTTATTGGCAGATCTGTAAACGAGGTAAAAAGCGTAACCTAAGAGGATCAGGTTGAAATAGCCTAAAAGGATCGTCAGCCTGAAATCCAGCGTGCCGCTCAGCAGATAGCTAAGAATAATCCCCAAACGCGGAAAGGTAGACCTGTGGTCGTTTTGCTGCCTTACCAGCGTAGTAAATGGATTGGTATCCCCCTTTTTCAAAACATTTATGGAATCTACGAGCTCCATATCGTCCATAAACGGCACATTAAGCGCATGTTTGAAGATAAAGACTGCGAACGCAATGACCGGAACGGCCATGAGCAGATAAATTAGGAATTGCTTCTGTTTTACCGGGATCACGGTCAGATATCTAGAATTGGAAATATATAAATTGAGGCGTGTTATCAAAAACACCAAGATATAAAATAGCTAGCACGAAGATGGAATAGAAGCTCCAACGAACCCACAGAGGCTGGTGGGAAAGTGAAAGTCTGATGCTTGTTTTCTTCTGAAAATGATGAACCGCTTCCATGAAGACGATGAGCGCAATGGCTGTAAAAAACGCTCTCCGTTTTTGCCCGAGACAAATATTTTCCATAAAATACTGCGTGCTGAAAAACTCCTGGACCGACGGCCAACCTCTTCCCAAACTTTTGACAAGATTCCACATTATATCCGTATTATAATAATCGGCGCGGAAAAAGATCCAGGCAAACGTAACCAGGACAAAAGTAGTCAGCACCTGAAAACCGTTAAAAAGCCGGGGAAACCGGTCCGCTCCGGCTAACGATAGCATCTGTGTCCTCGGCTTTTGGGTCAGCAATGCAAAGATCAGATAAAAGCCATGCAGCGCCCCCCATATGATATAGTTCCAGTTGGCCCCATGCCAGAGCCCGCTGACAAGAAAGACAATGAAAAGATTCAGCAAAGCCCTTGTTCTCCCGACACGGTTGCCGCCCAAGGGAATGTAGAGATAATCCCGGAACCAGGTGGAAAGGGAAATGTGCCATCTGCGCCAGAATTCGGAGATACTTTTTGAGGAATACGGACGGTCAAAATTCTTCATCAGCGTGAATCCCATCACCTGGGCGGACCCGATGGCAATGTCGGAATACCCGGAAAAATCGCAGAAGATCTGGAATGAAAAGAAGACCGCCGCGACCACCAGCGAAGGGCCGGAATACTGCGTCGGGTAATCAAAAACCTGGTTGACGAAAATAGCCAGGCGATCCGCAATGACCACTTTTTTGAACATTCCCCATGCCATCAGCAGCAACCCGCTTTTTACCCGCTCATAATCAAACTGATGTTTGGTATAAAACTGGTGCAGAATGTTCTGGGGACGCTCAATAGGCCCTGCTACCAGCTGGGGATAGAACATTACATAAAGGGAATAGATCCCGAAATGCCGTTCGGCCTTCTGGTTTCCACGGTATACTTCAAAAGTATAGCTCATGGCCTGGAAAGTGTGGAATGACAAACCTACGGGCAGCAATATATTCAGTAAGGGCGTGTCTGTATTGAATGTTGTATTGAGTTCGGCGACGAAAAAATTGTAATATTTAAAGACCGCGAGTACGCCGACGTTTGCAAAAATGCTCAGGATTAAATACCGTTTCTTTTTTTCTGCTTTTGATTCTTCGATTAAAATGCCTGCATAATAGTCGATCACGATGGTAAAGGCCAGGATCAGGATGTAGATCGGCCTGAATGCCATGTAAAAATAGCAGCTTGCAGCAAGCAGCAACATCCAGCGATACCGATGTTCCAGCAGGAAATAGAGGATCGTTACAACAGGGAAGAAAATTAAAAATTCAATCGAGTTGAATAGCATTATAATCTCTTATTGACTTGAATTAATTATTTACCCAGACGAAGCAAAGCACCTGCGACCTTTTCCGTATGCGCATCCCGGGCCTTTCCTTTTAAATGATACACCGTGTCAAAACACAAACTGTCCGGATACACCGATTGCTCGGGCGCCGATAAAATCGTTGCTTTCAAATCCTTTCGATACCGCTCGTCGAGCTTCTCGACAGCCGCAACGGAATTTTTATAAAAGCTTTCCGCAATCGTGGGATAAAGGAAATAGGCCTTTGCCCCTTTCTGTACGAACTGTTCTGTGAAGGCATTCATTGATTCGGCTTGCCCTTCATATGGAAAAAGGCTCGTCGTGTTTGCGCCCGCGTTCACCGTTCGGGTAATGTTGTTGAGATGGCTGATGATATCACCCTGCCGGGTAAATGCCTTGCGGAAATAAATGGAATATGGATCTTCAACCGTTGGGCTCTGGAGAATGATCTCAATGCTTAACGGTGCTTGCAGACGATGCAAAAACTGTGCTTTAAGTTTTTCTGTCAACCCCTGCTTGTAAGTTACAAAGTGCTTATCCTCAGGCACAAAATCCACGACCGAAAGCTGCGATTCGACATCGCCTTTTGGAAAAACATCGTATTCAAAAGACATCATGACAATGTCACCCTTCTTGATGTAGCCCAGCGCATCCGACAAAATAAAGTCCATGCCCAATGGTGCCAGCAGCGCCATATTGACCACTGGCATTCCCGTCATTTTACTCAGCATTTCGGAATTGATGCCAAAAGCCAGGTTGGAGCCTCCTACCAAAACGATTTTAGGCGAAGAGATGGACTTTGCATAATCGTGTTTGTCCAACAGCGCAGCAGTGAATGCATTTTTGGCATAAAAGGCTGTGATGACACGATAAGTTAATTCAATAAAACTGAGTACAATCAGGGCTAAGATGACAGATCTGAACAGAATTTTCAAGCCACGGTCCAAAGTGCTCTGCATTATTTTTTAACTAAATTTTTAAAATATCCGTATGTATGGATCACAGACAGCCATGCTTTTCTCTTTAATGTATCAACAAAATTTGCCCGCGCCACATACCCGGAGAACCGGATCGGTCCGTAAGTTTTCTCGATGTATTCCTTTGCATTCTCCTCGGATCGGTGATACAGGTTACGGTTGTCATTCGCCTGCGTACCGCTGCTGGTGCTGTCGAAAGGAGCATGTTTGGTATAATCTTCCAAAGTTATATGCTCAAACCGGTATCCTTTTTGGTATACATCGTGAGACCACAGCGTTGCCGTGTCCGTCCCGCCCCAGTTACCTCCGTAGCAGCCAATATTACCATTCGGAACCGTTTCCTTCTGGTAACTTTCTACATTGATCATCGCACAGTATTCGTTCAGCCGGCATTCCGGTAAAATATGCACCCGGCCGCCCTTGATTACATTCTTCTGTATCTGCTGACGCGGTGTAGCATAGGCCTCGGTAAGTTCCATGGCTTCCTCGTAGGAAGGCACATAGTCCTGGAATATAAACGGATTGCATTTATTACCCCAATCCCTTCCCGCCGGGCAACTCCAGCATTGGCCTATGGAACCCATCCCGATCAAATTCTCAGGCCCGGACATCATTTTTTCCAGCATCACCCCGATCATGTCGTCGTGGAAAAGCATATCGTTGTGCATGATACACATATACTTTTTGTCCGTGGTTTCCAATGCGTACTGATACATAATGCTTTGTCTCCACCGCGCATCGGTTTTTGCCCTTTCGAGATCCATCACACCCAGGCCAAGATGGTGATGCGGATATTGGATAACGAGGCGTACATTAGGGTCATTCCGGAAGTAATCAATAACCTTAAAGATCCCGATGTAATCTTCATGTGGCTGTTTGCGTTCGCGGGATATATATATCTTGTCGATGTACTGTCCACTATGCTGGATGAGCGACTTAATTGTCACAATGGTTTGATAGGGTTTGCCGTAGAAAGCAATGCCGACATCAACTTGGGGTCTCATAAATCTGATTTTGGAATTTAATACGTAAGAGTTGCCATGCTTAAAGGGCAGCCTGAATTTTGAGCGAAAATAGGAAAAAAAAATGCTACGGCCTTCATACCTGTCCCCGGCAAGTGACATATTGGGATTTGTTCATGCCATCTATTGCTCAATATATCACCTGATCCCGTCGCGTCAAATCTGAATTTTATTAGTAGCTTTGCTTACTAGCGCATATTCTGGCAATTTGTTTTCGGGTTGTTTAAATGCTGTTGTTTTACCTCTCTTTTGTGTTAGCCAGGATGTGAATTGGTATTAAAAAAGATGCAAATGGTCAATGACAAAAGAATAATTTATCTGGTAGACGACGACGATGATGACCGGATGATTATCAGGCAGGCAGTACATCAACTGATGGATTCAGTCAATATTATCGAATTCAGCAGTGGTTATGACTTCCTGGCCAACCTGGTTGGCCAATGGCCTTCGGATCAGACATTGGTTCTGATGGACATTAATATGCCGCGCATGAGCGGTCTTGAAGTGATTAAGGCCATGCAGTCCGATCCGGCCAGCAAGTTCGTCCCCGTCCTGGCGATCTCAACAGCCACAGACAAAACCCTGATCGACAAGGTAATAGCAAGCGGGGCTTATGGCTATTTTGAAAAGCCCGTTACTTACGAGCAGATCGGTGAGCTGGCCACCAATATAAAAGATTTCTATACCAGACATTACGCTGCCAGCTGAGATACCGGAATGTTAATTCGTGTATTCAGGGATTTGTTTCAGGGGCAAAATAATGATAATGCTCGTCCCTTCTCCTGCGCGCGACTTCACTTTCATCGTTCCATAATGGCTTGATATCACCTGTTTGCACAAAGCAAGACCAACCCCCAGTCCCGGTGTCGCTGTATTAAGCTTATTCAGCAAACCAAAAACATAGTCATCAAACCGACTCTCAAACCCAACTCCGTTATCATTGAATTCGATCTTGATATGGTCCGTGTATTTGTACTTTGAGAGATGGTTTCGATAGATATTTTCTTCGGAAATAACAGCGGTTACCTCCACCATCAATTCGCGGTCAGGAGATTTGTTTTCAACCGCATTTTTTAATAGCTCATAAAAAACCCGTTTTATCTGCGTTTCCCGGCCATCAAAGTCGGACATTTCACCAATCCTGAGATCCAGATTAGCAAAGTTCTGATCGCTCATTACCTGATCACGTGCCTCCATGATGAGTTTTGCAGGTTTCAGCAATGTGACCGGATCGGCCGCATTACTTACCTGCACAAAGTCCAGCATGGAGCGCATCATAAATCTCAGCCGGGTGATTGATTTTCTTATTACAGTGAGGTGCCTGAAATCCTCGGTATTTTCCGGGATATCGACCTTACGCATGAAGGTGTCAAAGAAAAGATTGATTTTACGAATGGGTTCCTGCATATCGTGCATGAATATTTTTCCCATTTGCAAATATTCCTGACTACGCTCGCGTAAGACGGAAATTTTTCTATCCAGCTCAAACTGGTTTGATTCCAGCTCATCTTTGAGCCTGTTTAACATGCATTTTCGTCCAGCGCCTTCTGTTGGACACGGTTGATTTCAAGCAGCTGCTCTTCATACTTGCGCCGCTCCCACACCGGCACAAACACGCAAACGTAGCAGACGGGATCAGCCTCAGCCTGTGTTTTAGCATTGACCATCACCGGGATAGGGCTGCCGCTGCTGGGTTTCAGGGTAAGAAATATCTCACTAGCCGCACCATTTAATTTGAGTAAAGGAAAAAAATGGGTCTGGTGGAAGATCCGGCTTGATATGGTAAGGATTTTCTCAATGCTTTGCCCCAGGAGTAAATCCGGCTGGTAACCAAGCATGGAACATAGCGTACGGTTTACAAATGTCATCGTCCCCACTTCATCGAAAACGACGCAGCCGCAGGGTAAGTCCTGTAAAATGTGCTCAGCTTGTTCCAAAAGGAAATAGATTTATAAATCAAGAAACTCCTTCATCAGCTTCACCGTCTCCTCCGGAGCGCTCAGGTGCGGGCAGTGCCCTGTTGCCTGCATGAGCCTGTAAACGCTTGTACTCATTTGCCGGTGCAGGAACTCACCGACCTGCACGGGTGCGATGATATCCTGTGAGCACTGCAGGATCAGGACCGGGTGTGTCACATTGGGTAAATCCCTTCGGTTGTCAGATAAGAAAGTAACCTGCGCAAATTGCTTTGCTATAATCGGGTCCGTCGAGCAGAAGCTTTCTGTTAGCTCTGCCCCTAGTTCGGGACGTTCGTCATTTTGCATGATAGCAGGCGCCAGGAAATTGGCCCAGCCAATGTAATTTTTTTCCATTGTCCCCAGAAGCTCTTCTATATCCTGGTGCTGAAAACCACCGGTGTACTCATGATCATCGATATACCGGGCAGACGGTCCGATCAAAATCAAGCTTTCAAAACAGTCTGGTTCTTTGATTGATGCCAGCACCCCGATCATGCTGCTAACCGAATGGCCGACAAAAACACACTTTTTCAAACCAAGTTCCAGGCAAATGTCAATGACGTCCTGGGCATAACCATTGAGGTTACCGTAACGTTCGTAATTATACGTGCTCACGTCCGAATTACCGCTTCCAACATAGTCGAACAGCACAATTTTATAATCCTGTTCGAATGCCGGCCAGATGTAGCGCCACATGTTCTGACCACATCCGAAGCCATGCGCAAAGACCATGGCTTGCTCACCCTGGCCAAATACCCTGACGTTATTTCGTTTAATTACACTCATATTTAGCCTAAAACCCAAATATAGGCTTTAAGCCTCAGAATAGTTAGGTCTGTTCATCAAATTGCAGAATCAAGATGTGAACAGACCTAAGGAATAAAATTAATCATTAACGCAGAACCGTCACTTTAAGAAATGTGGCGGGGATGGAAGTTGAGTTGCTGTCGGGACTTTGGTTCTGGCTTTCGAATAAACTTTCCAGCTCACGCTGAAGATCTTCTTCTTTACCATTTTTTTCGGCTGCTTCAAAAGCATTCATCGTCGGGCCGTAGAATTTCCTGAATGTTTCCAGAAAAACTGCTGGAGAATAAGGTGCCTGGAATGTGAATGTCTCCCTTTCGAATGAAATGTTCCCGGGCGATGCGCCAGCTGCCACGAAACGCTCTGTAACATTGTTTTCAACACCCCAGAGCATCGGGCTGACGAAACCCTCCGGCGGTGCCGGCGTGTAGGCAGAGCTTACTCTGAGTATTTGAGCGACCAGTGTCGGATCGCCCGGGATCCAGTTACCCATTACGATTTTCCCGCCCGGACGGGTCACACGGAACATTTCCTTCGCCACATCGAAAGGCTGAGGCGCAAACATCGCCCCGAAAATGCTGACAACCACATCGAACGTTGCGTCCGGAATGTCATGCAGATCAATGGCGTCGCCTTCCCGAAATGTAATGTTGGTCAAACCTTCCGCTTTTGCCCGGGCGTTGCCCGCTTCCACCAGATTTCTCGCAATGTCGACGCCCTGAACATTAGCGCCGAGCTTGGCTGCGGGGATAGCCGTAGTGCCATCGCCGCAACCCAGATCCAGAACATCAGCGCCTGCTGTAATCCCTAATTTCGCGACCAGCGCGGAACCGCTGTCCCGCATGGTTGCAGCCAGACGGGTAAAATCACCCTTTTCCCAAAGTGCTTTGTTTGCATTCATTTTAGTTTCCATTTTAGTTAACAGATAATTGTTTACCGTAAAATAAGAATGTCCGCCGTAACCTTCGGGGACGCTTGACTAAATGTAAACAGTTGATTATCATTATTATAACGTATCTCAACAAAACGACTAAACGGTAACGTTATGAAAGCAAAATCGACTATCGGCAAAGCAATCTCTATTGGTACTGTATGCGTTTTCGGCATCGTGCTATCGTGTACGGATCACGAAATCCCGGAAATCCCGAATTTTCCCGAATCTGAATGTATGCTGGCAACCAATGCCGCAGTTTCCCGTGCTTACCCCTGCGAGTTCAAGATTGAAAAACTGACATTTTATGACAAAGACGGCGCAGTGATCGGCGAGGTTACGCCAATAACGAGTGAAATCACATTACCAAGGTCAGCAGCCAAGGAAGATTCCAATCCATCTGCCACGGCCGTAAATCAGGTCGGCTTGTTGACATATGACGTAACAGCTACAGTCAAGCGGATCGCGACGCCATCATTTCCGGTTGTAGCGGGATATCAATTGCGTTACACACGGCATACATCTGGTGTGCTTGCGCTAACCACGCCAGGCGAAAGCTATCAGACAGGCACATCTGTTCCGCTCGCCATCCCGCTTGGTGGAACGGCGGAACAGCCCTTTGAGCTATCCTATCTTTACAGGCTCGACGATTCAGGTTCCGGAATAAAACCAGTTACTTTCAATGGCCTAACTGCCTTTCTGATCTACAACGACGCCACCGCCGAAGAGCTCGACGGACACCCTAGCGCCATCGGCAATGTTGCAGAAGCGTATATCAAAATCATCACGAAATCGGGAGAATAAGTGATTTGAATAACCCACTATCCTAATAAGCCCTGCTGTTGTATTTTGAACGGTATTCCAGCGGGGAAACCCCCGTAATTTTCCTAAACACCTCCCGAAACGCTTTCATGTCCGAATATCCCGTTTCATACATTACTTCCTTGATGTTTTTGGAATTGGTTTCGAAAGATTTTTTGGCTGCCTCCATCTTTACGCGCTGGGCATACTCGGTTGGCGTGTTGCCCGTTGCTTTGATAAATCGCCGGTCGAAGTTTCTCCTGCCTACGGCAAACCTGGATGCCAGCTCGGTAACGGAAATCTTATTTTCAACATGCTCTTCAATATAGGCTTGCGCTTGCCGGACGACATCGTCATCGTGCGATTTCTGACCGGCAAAAATGATAAAAGATGACTGGGCTTCCCGGTCTATATCAATCTGAAAAACTTTGGAGCAAAAAATGGCCGTTTGTCTGTCAAAATACTTTTCAACCAGATAGATGATCAGGTTAAGGAATGAATAGGCCCCGCCATTAGTATAAATCCCGTTTTCGTCGGTGATCAGCCTGTCTACCTGAACATTAACCTGCGGAAAGCGCGTCCTGAATGTTTCGGCAAACGCCCAATGCGTAGAGCAGGATTTCCCGTTTATCAAACCCGATGAAGCGAGCAAAAAAGCGCCAGTGCAAATGCTCGCAATCTCAGCGCCGCCCCTATACTGCTCTTTCATCCATTGAATCAAAGCCCCGTTCTTTTCAACGGCCTGCTGAAATTGGTGGTTCAGAGACGGAATGATGATGAGATTTGTTTTTGAAACAGCCGAAATATGAACGTGCGGCCTGACGGAGAACAAACCATCGTGAAAATCTACCTGGCTGGATAACCCTGCCAACTGGATCTGATATAATTCCCGGTTATGTAATTCCTTATAATAGACATTTGCCCTTTTGAAAATTTTATAAGCACCAACAATACTGCTTAAATTATTCTCTCCGTCAGGAACAAGGATCGTGATCTTCTTCATCTTTTTGAATGCAAGATAGAAATACACATTGTCCAAATCAACCCGTCGTATTGTCCATTTTACACTGTTATAATATCCTGACAAGCAGATACTTTTGGGGAGCTGAAAGCCAGCAAATACATTTACCATAACCAAAACCCCCAGTATTATGCCAGATATCTTACACAGAGTCGGGATCCGATCACAGTCTATGCAACCTGTTTATCATGCCTTGACAACCCAGGCAGGACTTGCCGGTTGGTGGACGAGTAACACGCAGGGAGAAGGAGACCAGGTGGGCAACATTATTGAATTCAGATTTGGCGCGGGTGGCTTCGATATGAAGGTCGCCGCGCTCGAGGAACCTAACACGGTGTTATGGGAACTGGCAGATGGACCACCGGAATGGATGGGGACCACTATCAGCTTTGAATTAAGGCAAGAGGATCAATACGTTATCCTGATTTTTAAGCACGCCAATTGGAAAGAGCCGGTGGAATTCATGCATCATTGCAGTACAAAATGGGCGGTTTTTCTGCTGAGCTTAAAATCTCTGATCGAAGAAGGAGAGGGCAAGCCGGATCCGCGGGATATCAAAATCGACAACTGGAATTAAACATAGCCATTTGAGCACGTATGGGCCGCCAGGGCAACAATGCGGGATAATAAGGTTAACTTAGAGGAAATCAACTCCGCACTTTATGAAGATTTCGTTTATAGGCACCTTCCCGCCCAGGGAATGCGGAATTGGGACTTTTACAAAAAATTTGTTTGATGCAGTCGTAGCTGCACCGGGCATTGATGGCCCGAATAAAGCAATAGTCGTTGCTATTGATGACAATGGACAACATTATGACTATCCCAAAGAAGTAAAACTCACAATCCGGCAAGAGGAACAGGGCGACTACCTGGAAGCAGCCAGTTTCATCAACATCAGCGGAGCCGATATATGCGTGCTCCAACATGAATTCGGCATTTTTGGCGGCCAGAATGGCATTTATATCCTGCCGTTACTTTACCGCCTCAAAATCCCTCTGATCGTCACATTGCACACGGTGCTAAAAAATCCGTCGTATAACGAACGGGCGGTAATGATCGAGATCTGCAAAATAGCGCAATGCGTGGTGGTCATGAGCAAGACGGCCGTAGATATGCTCATGGAAGAATACGGCGTGGCCGAAAGCAAGATCAGGCAGATCGCTCACGGCGTCCCAGATATCCAGTTTGACCAGCTGGCGGCTAAAAAGGAATTTAAACTTTCGTCCAAACATGTGCTGCTTACCTTCGGGTTTATCGGCAGAAATAAAGGCATTGAAATCGCGCTGAAAGCCCTACCGGCTGTGGTTGCCCGCTATCCGCAGCTCGTTTACATTGTGTTAGGAAAAACACACCCGAATGTAATCCGTCACGCCGGCGAAGAATATCGTATCTATTTATTAGGGCTGGTCAAAAAGCTGGGCATAGAAAAGCACGTGATTTTCATGAACGAGTTTGTGGATCAGACGGAGCTCTTTAAATATCTTTCGGCTTCTGACATTTACATTACACCTTATACCAATGAGGCGCAGATCACAAGCGGAACACTATCCTATGCCATTGGCGCAGGCTCCGCAGTCATTTCGACGCCTTACTGGCACGCTGCCGAGCTGCTTTCCGAAGGCCGGGGCAGGCTGTTCCCCTTCAACGATGTGCAGGCGCTGAGCGATATTTTCCTGGATCTGCTGGACAACCCGGACACGATGAAGGAATTGCGTAACAATGCGTATAACTATGGAAGGGAGATCACCTGGCCCAAGATAGGTGCCAAGTATGCAGAACTCGCGGAGCAAATCGTAGCCGAGCAACCCGATGTGCAGGTTGAAACGGAAACCATACTGGACCTGCTGGCATTGCCGCCGTTTTTGTTAGACCACGTGCAACGGCTTACCGACGACACGGGCATTATTCAGCATGCCAAGTACGGCATTCCCAACCTGAAAGAAGGCTATTGCCTGGATGATAATGCTCGCGCGCTGCTCATGGTGCTGATGACCTACAAAAGGAATAAAAATCCGCTTGCGCTTAAACTGTCGCCGACTTACCTTAGCTATATCAATTATATGCAGAACCCGGACGGCGCATTCCGGAACTTCCTCAGCTTCAACCGAAATTTTCTGGATGAAGTGGGATCGGAAGATTCGTTTGGCAGGACGATCTGGGCACTGGGTTACCTGCTTGGAAATGCACCGAATGATGCCTATTACCAAACCGGAAGGGAAATTTTCTTCGACGCATCGCCCAACTTTGTGAAACTGCAATCCATCCGCAGCATTGCAAATACAATGGTAGGGATTTGTTATTATCTGAAAAGCAACCCGACCGACGATGGGATGATCGAGGTGCTCCGGCAATTGACAAACCGGTTAATGGCAGACTATAAGCTAAACCGCACCGATGAATGGCATTGGTACGAGTCGCTGCTAGCCTATGACAATGCTTTTTTACCACTCGCGATGCTGCATGCTGCCGAGTTTCTGAACAATGAAAATGTCAATCAGATTGCATTGGAAAGCATGGATTTTCTTTCGGGAATCACCCTGAAGAATGGTTATCTTTCTATTGTAGGGAATGAAAAATGGTATCAAAAAGACGGAGAAAGTTCCATGTTTGCTCAGCAGCCGCTGGATGCGCTGGCCATGGTGCTCATGTTCCATCAGGCGTTCCGGCTTACGAGCGACCAAGCTTATGTTCAGCAGCTTAACACCTGTTTTATGTGGTTTTTAGGTGAAAACGATCTTCGGATCAGCCTGTACGACTTTGAAACAAAAGGTTGCTGCGACGGCCTGGAAAGATATGGTGTAAACCGCAACCAGGGAGCAGAGAGCACACTGGCTTACCTTATTTCACATCTGAGCGTTCTGGAAGCCTTCGAAGAGCTGACCAAGTTGAAATCAGCGCATTCATGAGGGTAGCGATCTTATCTTCGATTGCCTGGCGAACGCCGCCGCGTAATTATGGGCCGTGGGAGCAGGTTGCGTCCTACCTGGCCGAAGGCCTGGTGGCAAAAGGCGTTGACGTCACGCTGTTCGCCACCGCGGATTCAATCACCGATGGAAAACTGGATGCTACATGCACTGTTCCCTACGCAGAAGATCCAAATGTCGACCCTAAGGTGGTCGAATGCTTGCATATCAGCAATTTAATGGAAAAAGCAGATCAGTTTGACCTGATTCACAACCATTTTGATTTTCTGCCGCTGACCTATTCCAGGCTGATTAATACGCCGATGCTCACCACGATACATGGGTTTTCTTCGGATAAGATCAAGGAAGTTTACCGAAAATATAACCAAAACACACATTACGTTTCCATCAGCAATGCCGACAGGGATGCGGACCTGGACTACGCGGCAACGGTTTACAACGGGATTGACGACACCGCATTTCCCTACATCTCGGTCCCAGATGACTATCTGCTATTTTTTGGAAGAATTCACCCGGACAAAGGCGCAAGCGAAGCCATACAGATCGCCCGCGAGAGCGGCCGAAAACTGCTGATCGCCGGATTGATCCAGGATGAAGGTTATTTCAAACGCGAAATTGAACCGCATATCGATCTCAAAACCGTGTTTTACTGCGGAAATGTGGGCCCGGAAAAAAGGAGCACCTTACTGGGAATGGCCTATGCGATGCTGCATCCGATCAGTTTTGAAGAGCCGTTCGGACTTAGTGTGGCAGAATCAATGCTCTGCGGAACACCGGTAATCGCTTTTAACCGTGGTTCTATGCCCGAATTGATACAACATGGCAAGACAGGGTTTCTGGTCAATTCTGTAAGTGAAGCCGTTGAGGCTGTGGAACTTGTGATGCAGATAAATAGAAAGGACTGTGCCGATTGGGCACAGTCCATGTTTTCAAAGGATAAAATGGTGGAAGGTTATCTCGCTGTTTACGAATCCATTTTACGCAGGTAACCCCACATTCTTAGTCAATTCCTGCAACAGATCTTTCAGGTCAACAACCACATAGGTGGATGCATAGTCAGACATGGCATACGGGATGATCAGGCTTTCGTTGTGAATCAGCGCACCGCACGAATACACGACATTGGGTACATAACCTTCCCTTTCCTGGCGGTTCGGGATCAGCAGGGGCTGGCTGAGCCGTCCGATCTCGATCTCAGGATTGTCCAGTTCAAAAAGCGATGCGCCCAGCACATATTCACGCATAGGCCCGACGCCGTGGGTTAAAACAAGCCAGCCGGCTTCCGTTTCCAGTGGCGACCCGCAATTTCCGATCTGCACGAATTCCCAGGGATATTTGGGCGACTGGATCATGGTTGCCTGCCGCCAGACGCTGATGTTATCGGAGAAAGCAATGTAATTGTTGACGCCGTCTATCCGGCAAAGCATCGCGTATTTACCTTTGATTTTCCTTGGAAAAAGCGCCATGCCTTTGTTCTGGGCAATTTCTCCATGAATGGGCAAAACTTTGAAATGATAAAAATCGCTGGTCATCAGGATTTTCGGCAGGATCGAAGTTCCGTCATAGGCTGTGTAAGTGGCGTAGTAGATCGGCTCGTTGTCGTCCTGCTGAAACCGGACAAAACGGGCATCTTCAATGCCCCGCTTTTCGGTGTCGGCTATTGGAAAAATAACCCTTTCCGAAATATCCGTGTCCAGGGAAAAATCCATTTCGTAATGCGATGACGCCAGCCACATGGTCTCACGCAGGAAAATGCGGCTCGGCATGTCGAGTTCAATGGCCTTACTCGTTTCATCCACATAGCGTTTCAGCTCTTCGTAGGTAAAAGTCTCTGTAAGCTTTTCTTCGATCACAGGATATGCAGCATTTTCCGGGTTCTGCATTTCCCCCAGCTTGGCCAGGAATGATTTCTTTTTGTAAATATGGTTGCGGACATGCGCAGGCGAATCCAGCATTCTGCCGGGAGGTTCTACGGTGATCAGGTTATCCCGGTCAATGATGGCGGACCTGAAAACTATGGAAGAAATATGGCCTTCACCCGTTGCCCTGAAACTTAAAATAACCCGTCGTTCGTCGGATCCGGTGCCCGACTGGTCCGGATCTTCTACGATGGATGGATTGAAAAAAGCAGCGGCTTCAATGGAATATTCCATCGTAAAATAAGAACCTATCAGCATTTGCTCTGTAGTTCCCACTTTCTTGGAATCAATGCCCATGGACCTGAGCACAGGGTGAAGCTTGTGAAAATGACGCTCGAATACTTTCAGGATATTTCTGTGCCGCTTTGCGTATTTGCGTAAAACATTACTTAACACCTGCTTCTGTTCCTGCTCGGAGAGGTTAAGTATCGCAGTAATTAATTGTGTAGCCCTTTCATCGCTGCTAAACAGAAACCGCGCGATCACGCGGCTTGAATCGGGTTGAAAGACAATGTCCTTCCTCGTAATGTTAATTGACATTTTAATTTTTTTGGTAGGATCCACCGATTGACTCACAGACCTGGAATCGCAAACTTTTAGTGTTGAAGCAGATTGTAGAACAAGTTAGGCAATTGAATCCATGGGGTAAGCTAATAATTACGAAATACCGTCATGCATTACAGTGAATGGTTTTTGAAATTGGATTAAAACAAAAATTAAGGTTTCTAATTGCCTACCTTTAAGTAGAAGACATCCCGCGATCAATATATGACTGAGAACACCGGCAACCTTGACCGCACCGATCCGAAGAACGGCTTATCCAGCGAAGAAGCAAATGAAAGGCTCCGGCAATTCGGATTAAATGAATTGGAACAGGTAAAGCCCGAAAGCGTCTGGTCCATTCTGCTGCGGCAGGTTAACAGTGTGATCGTGTGGATCCTGGCAGCCGCGGCCGTCGTATCTTTTTTCCTTGGTGATGCCCTGGAAGGTTATGCTGTCATTGCTGTAATCCTGATCAATGCCATTACAGGTTTTGTACTGGAATATAATGCGCGGCAATCCATGGAAGCATTGCGCAAACTGGATATGACGCCGGCAAGGGTTTTGCGCAACAAACTCATCGTGGAGATCGCTTCCGAACAGGTCACCATCGGCGATATCCTGATCCTGGAAGCTGGCGATCTGGTTCCTGCGGATGCTGTGATCCTGGAAGTTAACCAGCTTACGGTCGACGAATCGGCACTTACGGGCGAGTCGGTCCCTTCTGCCAAAACCACGGACGCTTCACCGGAGGATGCTCCGCTCGGAGACCGGCATGACCGGTTATTCAAAGGAACTGCTATTACCAATGGCAATGCCAAAGCAATGGTAACCCACATTGGCCAGACCACCGAGCTGGGCAAGATTGCAACAATGGTGAACGAGGCCACGCGCACGGCTACACCGCTGGAAGCAAAACTGGATTCACTGGCAAAAGTCCTGATCTGGGTTACACTGGGAATGGCCAGCTTGTTCCTGATTGTAGGTTTGATAAGGGGACAGGAAATTAAACAGTTGATAGAAACCGCTGTCGCATTGGCCATTGCGGCTATTCCCGAAGGCATGTCGGTGGTTGCTACCGTGGCGCTGGCTTATGGAATGCTTCGGCTGGCTGAGAAAAAAGTGATTGTTAAACGCCTTTCCGCAGTGGAAACGCTGGGCGGAACCAATGTTATTTTCACAGATAAAACAGGGACATTAACCCAAAACAAAATCGAAGTCCATGCACTGCGGGTTGCCGGAAACGACCTGACTGTTCGCCTGAATGCCGACAATGCAGCGGGTCAAACATTGGAAGTTACCAAAGGCGATCAGGACCTCATCCATTCGCCCGACCTTGAAATGCTTGCCCGGATCGGTGCATTGGTGAATAATGCGCAATTGTCGTCCAGTAAATCCGAAAGGAAAGAATTAGGGGATCCGGTCGAAATCGCATTGCTCTCGTATGCGCGTGCAGCCGGGATTGATCTGCATAAACTGCATCAGGATTACCAGCGGCAAGCCGAACAGGCATTCAGTTCCGACACACGCATTATGGCAACCCTTGACCAGGTTGGCTCAGAATATTTCATTGGTGTTAAAGGCGCAGTGGAAGAAGTTTCCGCGCTTTGCCATTGGAATAGTCAGGAAGACCGGGATAAAGAGCTCGAAATTTCAGAACAAATGGCCGCTGACGGGCTGCGCACGCTTGCTTTTGCTTACAGACAATCCAGCAACAAACCGGAAAAGGATTTTACAAAAACAGAAAAACTAACCTACGCAGGTCTCATCGGATTTTTAGATCCGCCACGGAAGGAAGTCATCAAGTCGCTCAATGCTTGCCATGAAGCGGGCATTAAGGTGATCATGGTCACTGGTGATCATCCTGCGACCTCACTTAAAATTGCCAAGCAGGTTAACCTCGTTGAAGCGGAGGAGCAGCTCGTATTGACCGGAAAGGACCTCGAATCATTTGATTTCTCATCTTTGGAAGATCAGGAAAAGATGATGGAATGCCGCGTATTTGCCAGGGTTAACCCGGCACAAAAGCTGGATATGATCGATTTTTACCAAAAACAGGGAGACATTGTGGGCATGACGGGCGATGGCGTGAATGATGCTCCTGCATTGAAAAAATCGGATATAGGCATTGCAATGGGACTGCGTGGAACAGCTGTGGCTGCCGAAGCTGCGGATATGGTGTTAAAGGACGACTCGTTCGCTTCCATCGTCCACGCGATCGAACAGGGAAGGGTTATTTTTGAAAATATCCGAAAGTTTATCTTATTCCTCCTGTCCTGCAATATGAGTGAGATTTTCGTGGTCACTTTTGCAGGCTTCCTGAATGTAGGCAGTCCGCTCCTGCCCTTGCAGATCCTTTTCATCAATATCATTACCGATGTATTCCCCGCGCTGGCGCTGGGTGTGGGGAAAGACAATAAAAATGTGATGAAATCCGGCCCCCGCGACCCCAAACAGCCCATCCTGGAATTATCCGACTGGAAGCGTGTCGTGTTTTATGCGTTGGTGATGACGGGTTCCGTGCTGGGTGTATACTGGTATGCGATTGACCGGCTGGGGTTAAGTGCGGAAGAGGGAAACACCATCACATTCTATGCGCTTTCGCTGGCCCAGCTGCTTCATGTCTTCAATTTATATTCCGGAAAGCTGCGGTTTTTCGACAATGAGATTACGCGGAACAAGTTTATCTGGATGGCACTGGCCCTGTGCATTCTGATCATGTTCATAACCAATTATGCTCCTTTTTTCAGGCAGATATTATCGTTGGAGGAACTCAGCCTCCAAGCGCTGGAACTGATTTTGGCAGCCGGTTTTCTACCCGTTCTGGTGAATCAAATGCTCCGGGTTTTCTTCCCGGTTAAATAAGGTATATCATTTAAAATAAAGATTATGGAAATGAAAGATGTTGGTCTTGAAGGTAAATCTTTATCACCCGAACTGTTAAGAAAAATGAATGCTTACTGGCATGCGGCCAATTATTTGTCCGTCGGCCAGATTTACCTGTACGGAAATCCGCTGCTGAAAAAACCGCTGACGCTCGAACATATCAAGCCCAGGCTCCTGGGACATTGGGGAACTACGCCCGGACTGAACTTTATCTATGTCCACCTCAACCGCGTGATCAGGCAGAATGATCTGAACATGATCTACGTGGCTGGCCCCGGCCACGGCGGCCCCGGACTCGTGGCCAACACGTATCTGGAAGGGACTTACAGCGAAGTTTACCCCGACATTACCGAAGATGAAACGGGCATGCAGAAACTCTTCAAACAGTTTTCATTTCCCGGCGGCATCCCGAGTCACGTAGCGCCGGAAACGCCCGGCTCCATTAATGAAGGCGGGGAACTGGGTTATTCGCTGGTCCATGCATTCGGGGCAGTTTTTGACAATCCTTATCTCATCGCGGCTTGCGTGGTAGGCGATGGCGAGGCGGAAACAGGTGCACTGGCGGCGAGCTGGCATTCCAACAAATTCCTGAACCCGGCACATGACGGTGCGGTGCTCCCGATCCTGCATTTGAACGGCTATAAAATCGCCAATCCGACGATCCTGGCCAGAATTCCGAAAGAAGAATTGGAACAGCTTTTCCGGGGTTATGGCTATAAACCTTACTTTGTGGAAGGCGATGATCCCGAAACCATGCACGAATTACTGGCCTCAACCCTGGACATTGTGGTGGAAGAAATAAGGGAGATACAAAGCAATGCGCGGGTATATGGATTCAAAGAGCGGCCGATCTGGCCCATGATCATTTTCCGTACGCCAAAGGGATGGACGGGACCTAAAACCGTGGACGGTTTACAGATCGAAGGCACCTGGCGCGCGCACCAGGTCCCGCTGGCTGAGCTGTCGGGTAAACCCGAGCATGTGCAAATGCTGGAAACCTGGATGAAAAGTTACAAGCCAGAACTGCTTTTCGACGAAAACGGCAAACTGGTCCGCGAGCTGGCAGAGCTCGCGCCTGAGGGAAACCGGCGAATGGGCGCAAATCCGAGTGCCAATGGCGGTGCATTGCTTATGGACCTGAAAATGCCCGATTTCCGCGATCATGCCGTAGCTGTGCCCACGCCCGGAAACATCGAAGCGGAAGCAACTTCGGTAATGGGGAAATTTCTTCGGGATGTGATGAAAGCCAACTGGCACGAACGCAATTTCAGGATCTTCGGGCCGGATGAAACATCCTCTAACCGGCTTTCACATTTATTTGATATAACCGGAAGAACCTCAACGGCTGAGATCATAGAAGGCGATAACCACATTTCCCCCGATGGCCGGGTCATGGAAGTTTTGAGCGAACATCTTTGCCAGGGATGGCTGGAAGGCTATTTGCTGACCGGAAGGCACGGATTGTTTTCCTGCTACGAAGCATTTATTCACATTGTGGATTCCATGTTTAACCAGCATGCCAAATGGCTGAAAGTTTCGCGGGAGCTGCCGTGGCGGAAGCCGATCGCGTCGCTGAACTATCTGCTGACGTCGCACGTGTGGAGGCAGGACCATAACGGGAACAGCCATCAGGATCCGGGTTTTCTGGATGTTGTAGCGAACAAGACAGCGGAAATTGTGCGCATTTACCTGCCCGCGGATGCCAACACACTGCTTTCAGTTACAGACCATTGTCTCCGGAGCAGGGATTGTATCAATGTGATCGTCGCAGGAAAACAACCTGAAATGCAATGGCTGGACATGGACTCTGCCATCAAACATTGTTCCGCAGGGCTAGGCATCTGGAAATGGGCCAGTAACGATGAGGGCTTTGAACCGGATGTGGTCATGGCCTGCGCAGGAGACGTTCCTACGCTCGAAACCATTGCGGCTGTCCAGATCCTCCGGGAACATTTACCTGAACTGAAAGTCAGGGTGATTAATGTGGTGGACCTGATGTCGCTCCAACCGGAAAGCGAACATCCGCATGGCTTGAATGATAAGGATTTTGATATGCTTTTTACTAAAGATAAGCCCATCATTTTCGCATTCCACGGATATCCGCTCCTGATCCACCGCCTCACCTATCGCCGTACCAACCATAAAAACCTGCACGTGCGCGGCTACAAAGGGGAAGGCACCACCACAACACCTTTTGATATGGTGGTGCTTAACGACCTGGACCGGTTTCACCTGGTAAGCGACGTGATCGACCGGCTGACTGACTTAGGCTCAAAAGGCGCGTATATCAAACAATATCTGCGGGATAAGTTGCTGGACCACAAGGCCTACATTGAAATGCACGGAGAAGATATGCCTGAGATTTTAAACTGGAAATGGACATCATCCCCCGTTTAACTTACCAGCGAATATTCATATTCCACAACCAGCTCGTTATCGACAAGCTCAACGCCGGGCGCTTTCCATGCCTGGCGTTCTGCTTCGTCCCTTTCGTACCAGGAGCCCACTGTGCCGGTCAATAGGACCGTATTGTTGGAAACGGCCACATGAATGTCCTGTTCCTTGATAGACCAGTTCCGTGCAAGTGCACGCTCAATGTCTTCTTTCTCAACCTCGTCGGTTGAATCGGATTTGATCACAATGTTGTTTGAAATCCCCCGGATACCGACCAGTTTCTGGATCAGCTTGGCAGCTGCGTCTTTCTGGTGGTTCCATTGGAGTTCACCTTCCAGTGTAACCCAGCTCTTTTCAATTTTGACTTTAATCCGCTCACCCGGGATTTCATGGTTCAATTTAAATATGCTTAAAATCTCATCGGCAAGCTCATGATTGTCGCGGCTTTGCAGGTTTCGCGACGTTTTGACGTCAATCTGCTCAATCACGACCCTTACGCCTGCCACATTTTTTGCGGCATTTTCTGCTTCGGATTTTTTTGCGTAACTATCCACTGTGCCCAGCAGCGTTATCACACCGTCCCTTGCACAAACGCCAATTTCGGCGGCTGCCAATAACGGTTCCCATTTGATGGCGTCCCGAACGTCCTTCTGCAACTGCTCGTTGGTTTTCATTATTCCTGCTAGTTTTAACCGTTAAAGTGTAATTATGAAGTAAAGGTCTGTAAACCAATGAAGTATCAGTTACACTCTAAATGGAAAATGTTACATTAATCACTGATTGACACACCGCTGTATCGAGCTCATTTTGACGATACACTCGGGAATCTTTTTCATTGCACGCAACTGACATTCATCAGGTTAATGTATGAACGATGTCAACTTTAACTAACCATATAGGCATTACCTTCACTCAGGTCTGCGATAACATCCAATGCATCAAGGAAATAATCAACACTTAACGCATCATCATGATTCTTTACATTAAAAATATGGTCAGTCTGAGGTGCAAGCTTTGCGTTAAAGATGAGCTGAGAAGACTGCGGATCGGCTTTTTAAAGATCGAGCTGGGAAGCGTGAATCTGACGAAAAACATCACTGCCGACAAGCAACAGCATTTGAAAGAACGTCTTGCAAAATCGGGTCTGGAATTAATTGAAGATAAAAAGAGCATCCTGATCGAGAAGATCAAAGGCGTCATCATTGAAATGGTGCATTTTACCGAAGATATGCCCAAAACCAATTATTCAGATTACATCAGTAAAAAGCTGGGTTACGACTACACTTATTTGTCCAATCTGTTCACCGCAGCAAAAGGCATCGACATTCAGCATTACATTATCCATCACAAGATCGAGCGGGTCAAGGAATTGTTGCAATACAAAGAATTGAACCTCACAGAAATATCATATATGCTCCATTACAGCAGCGTGTCGCATTTATCCAACCAGTTTAAAAAAGTGACGGGCATATCCCCTTCCGTTTACAATCTTAGAAATCAAAACCGGACCTGGAATCTTGAAAATATTTGAAAACTGCTTTACACGTATTTCTCCCCAATATAAAAAACAAATCCCTCAGAATGAGATAGACAATAGCTGATCCTTGGTTATATTGCATGATATCAATTGCAGCATCTTGCGCAAAATTTCATGGAAAATTCAGCCCTGCTTAAAGCAATTGTTGATCACGCGATCGATGGGATCATTACGATCAGTGACAAAGGCATTATTGAAACAATCAACCCCTCCGCCTGTCGCCTGTTCGGATACCCTGAAAACGAAGTAATCGGGCACAATATATCCATGCTCATGCCAACTCCCGACCGCGAGCAGCACGACGAATATCTCAACCATTACCACCGGACGGCGAAAAAGAACATCATTGGCAAAGGCCGGGAAGTGACAGGGCTCACGAAATACGGGGCGGCTTTTCCGTTCAGGTTGGCGATCAGCGAAGTGCAGTTTTCGGGACGTAAAATTTACACGGGTTTTATACACGACCTGAGCCGCGAAAAGCGGGCCGAAGAGCAACTGCGGGAATATGCGCTGCACCTCGAAGAACAAGTGGAAGAGCGCACGCGGCTGCTGACGGAGACAGTCCTGGCGCTTGAAAATGCAAAGGAAAAAGTAAGCAGGTCCCTGGAAAAAGAAGTCGAATTGGGCCAGTTAAAAAGCAGGTTTGTATCCATGGCTTCTCACGAATTCAGGACCCCGCTCAGCGCCATCCAGCTTTCGTCTATCCTGATCGAAAAATACTCGGGAGAATGCATCAGCCCCAATATTGAACGGCACACCGCCAAGATCAAGCATCTGGTAACCCACCTTACGGGAATCCTGAACGACTTCCTTTCGCTCGAAAGACTTGAAGCAGGCGAATTCAAGCCGGTTTTTTCGAATTTTGATCTTGTTAAATTTTCAGAAGAAGTCACTGAGGATATGCAGCTGATGGCCAAGCAAAACCAGCAGATCATTTACCGGCATACCGGCACATCCGCATTTGTACATCTGGATCCGTCCCTTCTAAAAAATGCCATCATCAACCTCATCAGCAACGCGATCAAGTACTCGGGCGAAGACACCTTTATTGAGTTCAATACCGAAGTTACGCCCTCACTGGTGACGATTACCATTAAGGACGACGGCATAGGCATCCCCATTGACGATCAGAGGCATTTGTTCGAAGCATTTTTCAGGGCGCATAACACCGGCAACATTGCAGGCACGGGCCTGGGATTGAACATTGTACGCCGGTATGTTGAGCTGATCGGCGGTCAGGTCCGGTTTTCCAGTGAGGTAAACCAGGGCACATCATTCACCCTCTCCTTCCCTACCAGGCATGAATGAAAAGATCCTGATCATAGAAGACAATGATGATATCAGAGAAAGCACAGCTGAGTTGCTGGAATTCTCGGGGTATGTGGTAAGCCGTGCGAGTAATGGTCAAAAAGGTGTTGAACTGGCATTCCAGCACCGCCCGGACCTGATCCTCTGCGACATTATGATGCCTGAGCTGGATGGCTACGGCGTGTTGCATTTGCTAAGCAAAACTCCCGGAACCGACACAATCCCGTTTATTTTCCTGACGGCAAAAGCAGAACGGCTCGACCTGAACAAAGGCATGGAAATGGGCGCCGACGATTACCTTACCAAGCCATTTGACGAGACCGAGCTGCTGAAAGCCATCGAAGGGAGACTGGACAAAGCAAGGAAAATCAAAACATTCATGTAATGTAGATTTTTGCGGTAGTTCAATTTTTGGGGGCATTTCTGGGCCATACTTACTAGTTTTACCGCTATGGCTACTCTGATCAACATCCATTCTTTTAAGAAATTTTTCCAATCCAGCTCAACCGGCGGGATAATCCTGATCATTTGCGTGATCATTTCACTGATCATCGCGAACTCCGGGGCCGGACCGGGTTATGAAAACCTTCTGGCAACTGAGATCGGAGCCGATCTGGGAGGCGTTCACTTGCGTTACCCCGTGCTGCTGTGGATCAATGACGGGTTAATGGCGATTTTCTTTCTGCTGGTAGGCCTCGAAATCAAGCGGGAACTGGTGGAAGGTGAATTGTCGTCTTTCAAAAAAGCCTCCCTTCCTATCCTGGCAGCAATGGGGGGTGTGCTGGCGCCTGCCACCATTTACTACGCATTCAATGCGGGCACCGAAACCGCTGCGGGCTGGGGAATTCCCATGGCAACGGACATTGCATTCGCCATTGCGATCATTTCCATGCTGGGAAAACGTGCGCCATCATCACTCAAAATCTTCCTTTCAGCCCTGGCTATCGTCGACGACCTGATCGCGATCCTGGTCATAGCCATTTTTTATTCTTCCGACATACATTACACTTATCTGTTATATGCATTTGGGATTTTCGTTTTTCTTTTGGTGCTTAACAAATTGAAGGTCAAAAATCTGGCGGCCTATCTCATCCCGGGGCTTTTTATCTGGTATTTTATTCATCATTCAGGCGTACATGCCACTATCGCGGGCGTTCTGACCGCATTCGCGATACCCACCACCCCGGATGCAACGGAGTCCCCATTGGAAAAACTTGAACATTTCCTCGTCAACCCGGTCAACTTTATCATCATGCCGGTGTTTGCATTGGCCAATACCAACATTCAGTTTGAAGCAGGCATGCTGGCGGGATTGACAACGGTGCTCGGGCTGGGAATAATCGCAGGACTTGTGATTGGAAAGCCCCTTGGAATTACGATTTTTTCATGGGTTGCAGTTAAACTTGGGATTGCCAAAATGCCCAAACACGCCTCCTGGCTTCATATTATGGGCGTGGGAATGCTGGGCGGCATTGGCTTTACCATGTCGATTTTCATTGCGCTGCTTTCCTTTACCGGAAAAGAGCTGATCCTGTCAGAAGCTAAATTCTCCATATTAACAGCTTCGGTGATTTCCGGGATAATAGGTTACATCTGGCTGAGCCGGGTGGAGCAAAAAAGAAAAAAAATTGGTTTCACTACCCCCCGAGATGAATAATCAGCCGCGCTTCAAGCAGATCGGTGTTGACCAGTTCATTGAAAAGACCGGTTCAATTCCAGAGCTGGTGGATGAACTCAAACAACTGATGGCATCGGATTAATCATTTGCGTAGATAATTTAATGCAAATGACCCGCTATAATGGCTGCGAACTCAATGTAACCTTCAAAAGAAGTTGGTTTTACAAAAAACGCGGTTACTCCTTCCCTATGCGCCTGCTCGATCAAAGTTTGGTTGCCGGAGGTGGAAAACATGACAATCGGTAGCGCAGCAAGCGAGGGCTTGGTTTTGATCTTGCTAAGCGTTTCCAGTCCATCCATCCGCGGCATATTCACGTCCAAAAGGATCAATGCAGGACTATCCGGACTGGTATCGCCAATAAGTTCAAAGAAATGCTGGCCGTCAATTGCTTCAATAATTGTAATGTCAGCGCTTACTTGTGTGAGGGCTTCACAGACCAGATATCGGTCGTCCGGGTCGTCGTCCACCAAGTAAACCCTTTTGGGCTTTTCCATCAACAATAATAGAGTGTAGTTACTAACAGCAAATATACAAATATTAGCGTTCCTCCTATGGTGGGATGGCCCGGCCAGTCCGCATTATGCTGTTAGCTAAACATTTAACATTCCATTAAGTGGCCTTAAACAAAACCTGTCCGTCTTTTTGCACATACCAGGCCGTTATGGGATTAAAATGATAACCCATGTTTCCCCCTCTGGCTGCGAGTAATTGTTTCAAAAAAGGCTGGACATAACCTGTTTCATCCACAGCCCGGCTCATAATCTCGGTGGGGTTGCCGTCCCATTGCCACAAATGCCTGAATGCCGTAATAGCTTTGTCCAGGATTGGTTCCTGCAAGGCAGCCGTCTTCCAGCTTTTGCCTGCATCCGTGCTCACTTCTACCCGCGCAATTTTCCCGCGCCCGCTCCACGCAATCCCCCGTATTTCGATCCAGCCAGCCTCTACTTTTGCCGGATAGCTTGGATAAGTGATAACCGACCTGGCGTCCATTGTGAAGCTGAATTGCCTGATTTTTCCACCGGCAACGGTTTCTGTATATTTTGAAGTTTCTTCGCGGGTCATAAATGGCGCGTCCGAAAGCTCGATGCGGCGAAGCCACTTTACACTCGCATTTCCCTCCCAGCCCGGCAGGAAAAGCCGTGCCGGATAACCCTGTTCCGGCCTTACTGCCTCGCCGTTCTGCGCATAGGCAATGATCGCGTCGTCGAACCCTTTTTTAACCGGAACGCTGCGTGTCATGACCGCGGCATCGCCTCCTTCGGCCAGAAACCAGCTTGCTTTTGGGCTCACGCCCACTTCCCGAAATATAGTGGAAAGCTTCACGCCTGTCCATTCGCTCTGGCTTACCAGCCCGCAGATTTCCTGTGGCCTCAGCTTGCCATCGTTGCTGCCGCGGTAATTGCCCGAACATTCCAGAAATGCCGTTCGCGAAACGGAGGGAAAACGTTTGAGATCGGCCAGCGTGAAAACCATCGGTTTGTCCACCATGCCATGAATGACAAGTTCATATTTGGCGGGATCAATGGCCGGAACACCGCCGTGATGCCGTTCATAATGCAGGTCAGAGGGCGTTATCGTCCCGTACAGATCTTGTAACGGAGTGCGTGAAGAAGTGTCCGAAGGGGCTTTGACCGGCTTTTCAAATGCCGAGCGCGTTCCTAATGTTCCCGGAGGAACACCGGGCACTTTGGTAGGATCGTCGCTCATGTTTTCAGCCTGGGTAAGTGCTGCCTGAAATGCTTTCCCCTGCGCAGTTTGCACCAGCACCACAGTAGCCGCAGCTGCTCCGGCGAGGAGATTTCTGCGGCTGATTCTGATTCCGGCAGAGTCGTTCTTATCGTTTGTGGTATTCATTATTATTTGATTTCCGGCCCGTCGATGCGGTCGTCGGGAACGAATTTGTCCTGTGCCGGCATTTTAACTTTTGGCAGGTTTTTCGCATTTAATGTGTTTTTATCATCCCATAACCCGTTGGCATTGAGCAGAAAAGCCGTAATGCTGTACACTTCTTGATCCGTTAATGATCCGGGCTGGTTGAATGGCATGGCGCGGCGGATGTAGTCAAAAACGGTTGTGGCGTAAGGCCAGTAATTTCCGATGGATTTGATTCTTCGCGCCCCGCTGCTTTTACCAGCGGAATCCGGCGCTGCTACAAGCCGGTCATTCGGGCCCTCGGTTCCGGTTGCCCCGTGGCAGGCTGCACATTTCAACGCGTAAATTTCGCGGCCCCGGGAAACATTGCCCTCGCCCGCAG
This sequence comes from Dyadobacter sp. CY347, assembly GCF_021502655.1. GTDB lineage: Bacteria > Bacteroidota > Bacteroidia > Cytophagales > Spirosomataceae > Dyadobacter. The sequence goes on along the minus strand of NZ_JAKFFT010000004.1, from coordinate 1,424,938 downwards.
GCAATCCCTTTCCGTCGGGCGAGATGTCAATGTCCCATGCTGCAATTTGTTTTGCAGAAGCTTTTTTACCGAAGCCGAAGCTTTTAGGCCAGTCAAGCGTGTCGCCCAATGTTTTATTTGTTCGTCCAAAATGGTTTTCGCGCTTCACAGCGGCCACCAGCAAAAGCATGGCCAGCACGGACCATATGCTGTATCTAATCGTATTTTCCCGCATTTAATGTACTTTTCGCCAGGACATAAAGTCTTTCAACCCGATCCAGGACCACGTAAATCGTATCTTTCTTTTCATTAATCCCGTGCAAGATCACGCGTGAGCCGTCCTGTGTGGTGTAGTTCAAAATCATGCGGTTGCGCTTTTCGCGGCGTGGCTTCGTAGCAAATTCCTTATCGCGACGGGCCGAGTAGGCAATGGGATCGATCATTTTATTTTCATCACCGATACGGGCCAGTGCGGCCTTGCTGATCCAGTTTTTATCTGCATTACGATCACCTTCTCCGCGCACCCGTGCACCTTTTTCGGCGCGGCCGGCTTGTGGCTTTTGCTCCTGTCCTACTCCGTCACGGGCACCGCCTTTTGCATATTTATCTCTTAAATACAATGTATGCGCAATGGTGTCTGCAAGATAATGATAGACCCGCTGCCCGCCTGCTGTCCCGGTAAGCTCAAATGTGCGACCGATGTCACGCATAGGCGCGCCGCCGCCATTGGAAAGATCCAGCGGATGTGGCTTGTTCACTTTGAATGTCAGGGTAGTCCAGTTTTCAAAAGTCGCCCATTGCCATCTGAGTGTGTCTGTGGGCGAATAAGGGATGGTTTGGTTGTTGACTTTGAATTCAGTCACATTGTAATTCCCGCGCAATGTTTTTACGCCTGCAGTCGCTGGCTGCTTGTAGGGATCGTATTTAAAATTTATGTATTGTAAATAAAATAAATGCACGAGGAATAATGCGAAGACGCTGATTTTCAATGCGTAGCGTAAGTATTTACCGTTCTTTGAAAAGAACGGGTAGATGTTGTTTGGGGTTGTGAAGCGTTCTAGCACAATCAGGTTCCAGAGTTTTGGGGTGTCTTTGATCAATAGAAATGCGGCCAGCAGCACAAAGTAGGAACTGTATGCGTGTACGCCGCCGTCGTAGGCGAAGTTTACATAAACGATATCCCCCAAAGCGCCAAGCAGCAGTATCGCACCCAATGTTGTGGTTCCCCTGAAAAAGAGTAAAATCCCGGCGGTAAGCTCCACTACGCCGGCAAACACCTGGTACCAGGGCACAATCCCGACCGAAAGCCAGTAAATTTTCTGCAAAGTGAAGTCCCCGAAATTCGTGTTCAGCAACCCGAGCGAGGGATATGGCATTTGTGTAGGCAGCAATTTGGTAAAACCAAAACCAATGATGCCGATCCCGGCCCGGTAGCGCACCACGACCCTTAGCCAGTAATAAAGCAGATTGTAGTTAGCGGGCTGCGGCTTCCGCAACCGGTCAATGCCTGTCCAGATCAGCCCGACGACCGTTGCAGCCAGAAATGTGATGATCCAGGTGGCGTAACCATTGAGCGGGCTTCCGAAAATGGTGCGGCCAAAGAAATCGAGCCCGCTACCAAACCGGGCAATGTCATATACATCGCGGTAATGCAGCCGCGTCCAATCGAAACTGACCAGGGAAGTGTACCATTCCGCACTGTTTGGAATGCTCATGGCTATAAAAAACACGAAAGCGATCCGTAACAGAAGTTTCTGCCATTCAGGCCATTTTGCGGATCCGGTGGGGTTAAGCTGCGGGTTTGCCTGGCTGATTTCTTCAACCGTAGCCAATTCTGTGTCTGTATTTAATTTGATCGTCGACAACATATTCAATTAGGTTTGATCAATGATTAAAGTTTGAATTCTCCCCGGCGCCCCACTTTCTGAACTTCCTGGAACAAGTATTTTTTATTGATTTTTTTCAATGCCACAAACAGCGAGTCGTTCGATTTACTCACTCCTGAAAGCAAGATCGTCGTGGAATCAGGTCTGGAATAATGCAATGTCAGCTGGTCCGAAGCATCCACTTTATTGGTCAGTTTCAATGTCCTTGATCCCGAATCATGCTCGTAGCTGTAATAATGTCTGCCTCCCGAGCCTGCCTGTTCATAGTTGCGCTTGGCGTCATCAAAATCAATGTGCTCAACATTGGCTGAATCGATAACCCCCGGTGCCGACGAGCGAACGCTTAATGTGGCCCAATTCTCAAACACAACATCTTTCCACCTGACCGGATCAAGAGGCGAATAAGCCAGCGTATCGCCGTTGATGACAAATTGCTCGACATTATAAAGCCCGGCCGCTTTGGCTAGCCCTGGTTTGGTTGGATATTGATAGGAATACGTGTGATATCCTGCATAGCTTTTATATCCGTAAATGACCACAAAAAACAAAATAAAAGCGGCCTTGAATGCTATACGGGCATATTTCAAGTTGTTTTGTATAAAAACAGGCTTAAACCGGCTGGGAAAAGTCGGCTTGCCCAGTGTAAGCAGGTTGTTGAGCCGGTTGGCATCGAAAGCAAACAGGAACAATGCTAACACAATCAGGTAAAAACTGTAAATGTACTCGCCGCCTTCATAGGCAAGATTTGAGAAAAACACATTGCCCGTAAATGGAATGATGATCAGCGTGGCCAATGTTGTGGTACGGCGATGCAGCAACAGCAAACCGCCAACCAGTTCAACCAACCCCAGAAAAGATTGATAATCAGGCACAACACCCAGACTTAGTGCAAATAACTTCCACGCACTAAAATCACCGTACGCTGTATTCAGGTTGCTCAATGAAGGCAGCGGCGCTTGCAGGGGAAAGAATTTGATAAATCCATAGGCAATCAAACCAGCCGCCAGACGGTAACGAACGATCACGCGCAGCCAGTAATAAAGCTGGTTATACTCTTTTTTGTCCTTATCCCGGTTGCCCCAGACAATGCCTCCTATAACCGCGATCAGCAAAATGACCGCCCAGTTTGCCCATGTATCGGGCCCGGAGAAAAATCTCGGCTGATATCGTGATAGCTCGAAAATATCCCCGTAAGTCAGGTCGAACCAGTTGATCTGAAAAACCTGACGATAAAATTTCCAGTCAAGCGGGACGCATTGAATGACAAAATAGATGAATGCAATGCGGAACAACACTTTTTCAAACGGTTTCCATTCACCGGGAGCAGAAGTCAGGGGCTCGCCGGGACGGACCTGGGCTTCATAAATAGCTGCGCTGGACATAAGGTTTTGGTTTTGGGATTAATAACCTGGATTTTGTTTCAATGCTTTGTCAATCAAGAGCTGTTCGGCGGGCACCGGAAGCAGTAATTTGCTTTCGTCCGTAACATTCAGGACCTGTGCGGCACGGCCCGTGCGCACGAGGTCAAACCAGCGGTCAGGCTCCAATGCGAATTCGATTCTTCTCTCGTTTTCAATGGCCAGCAGCAACGCAGCCTTATTGGTAGCAGTAAGCTTTGCGATCTCAGCCCTTTCTCGAACAACATTCAGATCGGCCAGTGCGCCGGTAAGGTTTCCAATTTGCGCCCGTGCCTCTGCGCGGATCAGGTACATTTCGGCAATGCGGATGACGTAGGTCGGGTCCGTAGCCGGGCTGCGGTAATACAGGTTTCCGTACCATCGGCCCTGGTTGTCTTTGGCAACCAGCGTGCTGCGGTTCCCGCCAACTTTAGGATCGTTTGCCAATGCTACAAAAGCGTCATTTGGCGCCCATTGCCGCGTTCCTCCTTTTTCCTGAGGCTGCCATTGCCCGCGGTGGCTGTTGGTTTCATTGATACTGTAAAAAATCTCGAAAACAGATTCCGTCGTCCCTCTCGCATCATTGGCAAAAAACGCGTTGTAAGGCTTTACAAGTTGATAGTTGCTGGCATCCGCGATGATTTTGTCGGCATATTCCGCTGCTTTTGCGTAATCTTTCTGGTATAAATAAAACCGCGATTTCAAAGCCCATACCGTCTTTTTGGTCGCACGGAAACGATCGGTTGTTTCAGGCAAAAGCGTTTCTGCGGCATTCAGGTCGGCCAGTGCCTGGGCATAAACTTCTGCCTGCGAACTGCGCGCAACGCCCCGGTTATCCTGCGGTGTTAATGTTGGTTTGGTAATGATCGGCGCACCGCCCCATATCCTGGCCAGATCGAAATAGGCAAACGCCCTGAGGAAATAAGCCTCCCCGATGATCTTGTTCCTTTGCGCTTCGGTAAGTGACGGGTCCTGTACAGCAGGCACTTTATCCAGTACATGGTTCACCCGGTTGAGCATGCTGTAAATGCCCGTCCAGACCGAAGAAACGGTCGGGTTTTCTGCATTAACCTTGTGATTAATAAATTCCTGAACCTGCGATTGCGAGCCGGTCCATTGAATGTTATCGCCTGACAAATAGCCGATAGATTGCAGATTGACACTGTAATAGCTTCTGAATGAGTCGTATGCACCATTTATGGCCGTTTCTGACGAGGCTTTGTCAATAATGGTCTGCTGGTCGGAAATGGAGGCTTTGGGCTGCACGTCCAGGAACTGATCGCAGGACGTCAGGAACATCAGAACCCCGAGTATGGTAATATTTTTGAATGATTTCATGTAGGTCAATTTTTAAAATGTCAGATTAACGCCAACCAAAACGCTTCTCGGCTGCGGCGGTGTGCCCAGGTCAATGCCCTGTTCGTTTTGCACGCTTGAAGAGCTGGATTCTGGATCCAGACCCGTGTATTTGGTGATGGTGAAAAGGTTGGTTCCGGTTACGTAAAGGCGCAGCGAAGAAATCCCGCGCACCGGAATGGTGTAGCCAATGGCCAGCGAACGCAGCCTGATAAATGAGCCGTCTTCCAGCCAGCGGCTTCCGCCATCGCGATAATTATTGACATTCACACCATCCGGGCGAGGCACATCCGTGATGTCGCCGGGCTTTTGCCAGCGGTCGTTGTTGCTCGCAAAAATGATCCTCGCCGCATCCCGCGCGCCGCCGCCTTCACCGAAGAATTTGTTGTGGTTATAAACCTTGTTCCCGTACTGAAATGCAAGGAATGCATTGACGTCAAATCCTTTGTAGGTAATGCTGTTGGTCAGCCCGCCGAAGAATTTAGGCCAGATGCTGCCGTCGATCTGGCGGTCGGCGACGGTAATTTTGCCATCCTTATTGACATCTTCGTAAACGGTGTTACCCGTCTGCGGATCCACATAAAGCTGCTTGTAAACCCAGAAAGAATAAAGCGGCTGGCCTTGCTGTAAAAGGATCAGGCTCCGGCTGCCGTATTCCAGTGGATTTTCCAGCTTTTCGATTTTATTGATGTTCCTGGCCACATTGAAGCTCGTTGTCCAGGAAAATGTACTATTCTGAACATTCACCGAACGGATGGCCAGTTCAAATCCCTTGTTGCTGATCTCGGCCGTGTTGCTCCGATAATTGGCAAAACCCGTCGTGGCCGGAAGGGTGAGCGATAGTAAGCCGTTGCTCGTGTATTTTCTGTAAACATTCACTTCTATACCCAGCCTGTCGCCGAAGAATGCAATGTCTGCACCCGCGTTAAACTGGTTGGTGCGCTCCCATTGAAGGTCTGGATTGGCGAGTTGCTGTGGCGCTATGCCGGGATTTCCCTGATAAGGCGAGCCGCTGCCCCAAAGGCCCAATGCTGCAAAGCTGCCCAGACCATTCTGATTACCGGTAACGCCATAGCTTGCACGGATTTTCAAGTCGCTCAGGACGGCCACATTTTTAAGAAAATTTTCCTGCTTAACCCGCCAGGCGCCGCCTACGGAGGGGAAATAGCCCCATCGCCTATCCGCGCCAAAACTGGAAGAACCATCCGCACGAATGCTGAAATCGATCAGATATTTGCCGCCGTAATTGTAATCGATCCGTGAGAAGAATGATGCAAGGTTCTTTTTAGACCAGCTGTTAGAGCCCGTAGTCGTGGCTGCGGAAGAGATCAGTTTGAAAGCGTTATTGGCAAAACCCCGTCCCGTTGATGTCGTTCCCGTGTTCAGATCGCTTTGAATGGTGTTACCGATCAGGATGCCGAAGCTGTGTTTTGTACCAATTTTATGTCGGTAAGTAAGCGTTTGCTCGTTGATCCATGTCGTTGCCTGGCCATTGTTTGCGGTCGCCAGGCCATTCGGACTTCCTGAGATCAGGAATGTGTTCCAGTATTCGTTTTCGTCATAATTGTTGTAATCCAATCCCCAGCTTGTGCGGAATTTGAGATTAGGCAAAATATCTGCCTCAGCATACAGATTTCCAATGTACCGCAAGCTCACCGACTTCACATCGTAATGCTGCAACAGCAACGTTACATTATCAAATCCTGCACGGCCAACGAGTTCGCCGTTTTCATTGGTGGGTGACAAATAAGTAGGCGTATGCAAGGCAGCCTGCAAAAGTCCGCCCGCCGGTCCATCGCCTGCACGGGCCTGGTTACGGAATGTGCGTGCAAAGCTGTTGCTCACCCCGATCTGCACTTTATCGGAAATTTTCTGGTCCAGATTTACCTTGAAACTGGCGCGGTTGAAGTTGATAGGTTTCAATATCGACTCCTGGCTGTTGTAACCCCCGCCAATGTAATATTTGGTAGTGGCCGTTCCTCCTGAAACCGACAAGTCGTAATTTTGAACGGGCGCCGTTTGGAAAATTTCACCTAATCTGTCATACGTTTTCTGTTCCTCCGGCAGGCCGCGGCCTCCCTCGGAAGCGGGCCGGAATGGCCGATTTGCCTCTGTGCGGTTTAATGATGGCGTGTCCTTGCCGGTGTTGATCCACCATTCATTCACGAGCTGCGCGTGCTCCGGGCCGGTGGTCAGTTCCCATAGTTTTTCTGCTTTGGCCAAACCATAGGAAGCATTCAGGCTAACCTTTGCCTTTTGGTTGTATTTCCCTCTTTTCGTGGTGATTAATATAACCCCGTTCGCGCCCCGCGAGCCGTAAAGTGCAGTGGCTTCTGCATCCCGCAGCACTTCCAGGCTTTCAATGTCATTAGGATTAATGTCGGCAATAGGCGAAGTTGCTTTTCCACCGGTCCCGATGGTCTGCATACTGTTGCTGTTCATAAACACGCCGTCGATCACATACAACGGATCATTATCACCATTGATGGAAGTCGCACCGCGCACGCGGACCGTTACCGCTTCTCCCGGGACACCCGTATTGGAAGTGATCTGAACGCCAGGCACTTTGCCTTGCAGCTGCGCATCAAAACTCCCCGCGGGAATGTTTTTCACATCCGTAGGGTCCACTTTTGTAATGGAACCAATCAGATTTTTCCGTTCCTGTGTGCCATAACCGACCACCACAACCTCATTAAGCTGTCGCTGGTCGGCTGTCAGCGTGACCGAAAGTTGCCCTTTATTCCCCGGTTTTATTTCCTGGGTCGTATAGCCGATGTAAGAAACAACCAGAATCGCATTTGGCTCAGCCTCAATGCTAAATCCGCCTTTCGCATCTGTGGTAGTCCCTATATTGGTCCCTTTTAAATGGATATTAACCCCCGGCAGTCCTTCGCCCCCTGCGTCAGTTACATTGCCCTGAACTTGGGCTGAGTTCGACTGCTGGCTATAACCGGCCAGGGTGAAGAGCAGCAGGGCCGCAGTCGTGATGGTCTTGATAAGGCGACCTGCCTGATTGTTAGGCGATGGTTCCTTTTTTGTAAAAAACATACATTCAAATGGTTTAACTGGTGAAATATTTGCCTTAGTATATAGATTAAATAGTCTATGCGAATCAGTAAAAGTGGATATAGCGATCTTTTGAACAGACCTTATGGAGTCTTCAAAACTTGTGTATCAACTTTTATGGGAATTACTTTCCAGCATCAACTTTGGCCGAGGAGGCTTCCATTGTTGCCGGTTTAAATATTCACTTCAATAGAAGCGGATATTTAATTGAGATCCTGCTGGTGGTAACAAGATTACTCTACTAACTTAATAGACAAATATTATGCAAATATTTTATTCGTGCAAATGCTGACCCAATAAAAGCCGAAAATTTTTCATCACCGGGCGGATTTCCGAGTTTTTGATCATTATTTGCTTTTTAAAGGGCTTTGGAGGTATATTCTCAAAAAAATCCTTGGCCTGAACTGGCTCCGCGTCATCCGCCAGGTTACGGAAGAGAAATGACCGGGAAAAATCAAGTGTTTTAATTCAACATTAACAATATGGAAATCAGCAACCTGATCAAGCAAATCGAGTTCATCAAGGAAGTGGACAAGCTTAAATATATCCTTCGCAAAACGAAGCTGTTTAATAGCGACCGAAATGAAAATGATGCCGAGCATAGCTGGCATTTATCCCTGATGGCCATCGTTCTGGCGGGGCATGCCAACTTCCCCATTGACTTGCTCAAAGTGGTCAAGATGCTGCTAATCCACGATATTGTCGAGATCGATGCGGGCGATACATTTATATATGACACACAAAAAAATCATAGCAATACGGACGAAGAAAGACTGGCTGCAAACCGGATCTTCGGATTATTGCCTGCGGATCAAGCAAATGAGCTGATAGCGATCTGGGAGGAGTTTGAGGAAGGGCAAACGAATGAAGCCAAATTTGCAAGGGCAATGGACCGCCTGGAACCGCTGCTTCAAAACACGTCGAATAATGGCGGGACCTGGACGGAGTTCGGTGTCAGTTATGAAAAGGTGTATGCCAAAAAGCAAATCATTCAGCAGGGTTCCGAATCAATCTGGCAATATGCCGAGCAGCTGATCAATGAAAGCGTTGAAAAAGGAATCTTAAAAAAGGAAGCACCCTAACCCTCTCATTAACAAAGATCACACGCTGCGCCCGCGCAGTTCGTGAACGTAATTGGAAGGGCTGATGCCGAATTGCTTCTGAAAATCCCTCGAAAAGTTGGTTGGAATGCTGTATCCGACCATATCGGCCACTTCGTTGATCTTGTATTTGTTTTCAGCCAGCAACTCGGCAGCCCTTTTCAGTCGCGACAGGTTAATGAGCTCATTGGGCGTCATATCTGAAATGCCTTTGATCTTGCGATACAATGTCGGCCGGCTCATGTTCATCAGGGACGACAGCAAGTCCACGTCAAGGTTGCTGTCTGCGATCCGCTTGCCGATGATGGTGTTTAGTTGTTCCAAAAACTGCTTATCCGCCGTCGAGAATGCGATGCCCCGGATGTGCGTGAGCGGCGAGCGGGCGAAATATTCCTTGATAATGTTTCGGTTGTTGATCAGATTGGTGATTTGCGCAGCCAGATGGTCCAGTGAAAACGGCTTTTCAATGTAGGCGTCCGCCCCTACTTCCAGCCCTTCGATCCGGGAATTGATCGAGTTTTTGGCAGTCAGAAGAATGATCGGAATGTGGCTGAACTGCACGTCGTTTTTGATCTTTTTACACAATTCAATGCCGTCCATAACCGGCATCATAATGTCGCTGATCACCAGGTGAACATTCTCATGCTGCAAAATCTCAATAGCCTGCTGACCGTCCAGGGCACGCATCACATGGTAAGAAGCGCTCAGCTCGCGGCTCAGATATCCGAGAATTTCAACATTGTCTTCCACGATCAGGACGACAGGCCTGGCTGGATCGGCGGCATCATCCTGCCCGTTTGCTACCAGAAAATCACCCGGAATTTCCTCATTCAAGCCTTTCAAGTCCATTTCATAATCCTGGTGGATCGGCAGTGAAAGCAGGAATGTATTGGACTGCATATCCCTGTGTTTCAGTTCCAGACTGCCTTTGTGGAGCTCTGCAAGTGATCGTGACAGCGGAAGGCCAATGCCGGTCCCCTCCTGTTTCTGGCTGGCTTCCACGCGGTAGAATGGCTCGAAGATCTTCTCCTTTTCGTCATCACCAATGATCAGGCCATCGTTCGTAAACTCGATATGAAAGAGCAGATCATCGCTGCTGAATGGCAAAAGCCTGACCTTAACCGAATGATCGGCATACTTAATTGCATTGTTGATCAGGTTGCTGATGATCTTTTTACAAGCTTCAATGTCTACAAAAGCATTCAAAGTAATGCGGGGAAGTTCGATGTTGTAGGTTAAGTTCTTCTGTTCGGCTGCCGGCCTGAAAGTAGTAAAGACATCGCTCAGCAGCTCGTTCATGTCTGTTTTTGTAAAATTCAGACTAAAATTATTCGCCTCGGCCTTCCTGAAATCAAGCAGCTGATTGGTCAGGTCAATGAGGCGATTGGTATTTTTATTGATCATATTCAGGTTCTCAAATGTTTCCGCACCGGCGGTTTTGTCGGCAAGCAACTTGTCCAGCGGCATTTTGATAAGCGTTAGCGGCGTTCTGATTTCGTGGGCAACGTTGGTAAAAAAATCAATTTTAGCATTATAAATTTCGCGTTCCTTCCCGATCTGGATCGTATCAATCTCACGTTTATTCTTCTCCGTTACCGCCAGATGGTAGTAGCGCAAAAGGGTCAGCACAATGGCTGTTGTAAATGCTGCATAGAACAAATAGGCCCAGACCGTAGCCCACCAGGGAGGCAAGATTTCAATGTTAAGCCGCGTTTCACGGCTATTCCACAGCAGATCATTGTTCGACCCCTTTATCCTTAACACATAATTGCCCGGCGGGAGTTTTGAAAAATAGATTTTTCTGTTGTTGCTCACATTAAGCCACTCATTGTCAAGCCCCTCCATCTGATACATATAACGGTTCATCTGCGGGATCACATAACTGAGCGCGGCCACATCGAATGTCAGATTGGAACGGTCATAAGGCAGCCGGATCGATTTTGCGTAAACCGGCGATTGTTTTAACGGTGAATCCTTGCCGCCGATGCGGAGTTCCTGGTTGTTGGACTGAATGCCCGTAATGTAAACCGGCGGCATATAGGCGTTCTTCACAAATGTCTTCGGCTTGAAGCTGATCAGGCCTGCTACTGTGCCGAAAAACAAGGTGCCGTCATCATTTTTATAGGCAGAATTATAGTTAAACTGCTCGCTGGGCAGTCCGTTGGCTTCGTTGTAATTGGTAAATTTTCCAGTCTTTGGATCCAGCATTGAAAGGCCGCGCGAAGTTGAAATCCAGCAGTTCCCGGCCTCATCTTCCAAAACCCTGAAAACCTGGTTGTCAGGCAGGCCGTCCTCAATGCGGTAATTTTTGAATTTTTGTGAAATAGGGTTGTATCGGGACAAGCCATGCTCGGTGCAAAACCAGAAATCGCCATTCTTGCTTTGGTAGAGGCTGTTAATGTAATTATCAGGCAAGCCGTTGTTTTTGCCTGCCTCATATTGTATCCTGCCTTTTTTGTTTGTTTTTGGATTAAAATAAAAAATCCCCCCGCCGTAGCTAGCCACCCAGAGCGTGCCCTGCTTATCCTCATGAATGCTCTGGACCTGCGCATTAAAGAACTTCATCTGCGTAAAATCGTCCGTCTTTCGGTTATACTTGAACAAGCCCGACCAGGTGCCTACCAGAATGTCCGATTCACGCGTTTTGTACAAAGTGACGATGAAATTACTGCCAAAAGTATTGGGCATACTGGTGCTGTAATGCCGCACGACCTTGTTGGTTTTCAGGTCCATCACATCCAATCCATGCTCATAGGTGCCTATCCACAGCTCATTCCCGTCGGCTACCAGACCGTGCAGGTTACGGTAAGCAATGCTGCCTTTTTTCCCGTCGGGTAGAAAAGATCTGAATGTTCGGGTTTTCAGATCGAGCTGATTGAGGCCGGCGTCTTCGGTCCCGATCCAGAGTTTGCCGTGTTGATCTTTGGTAATCTCATGGATCAGATTGCCGCTGATGCTGTTGCCTGGCTGCTGGAAATATTTTTGAAAATGGTTGAATTCCGATGAATAATAATTGACGCCGCCAAACTGCGTGCTGACCCATATGCCGCCTTCCCTATCCTTGAAAATGGCATTGATAATGTTGTCTGTGATCGAATAGGCGTTGTATTTTTCCTTAACGATCTGATCCATTTTCTTCTTTTTCAGATCCAGGATATACAGCCCCGACTCCGAGCCCAGCCAATATTCACCCTTCCGGTTTTCAAAGAATGTGTGAATGTAAATGTCCTCCTTCTGGCCGGTTTGCGCGGAAACGTCGGACAATTCGCCGGACCGGAAATTGAACAGCATGATCCGCTTCATATTCCCGATCAGCAGCGTGGAATCCGAAACCGATTGCATGCGCATATTCGAAAAAATCTCATCCACACGGCCTGCAAGGCTGTACTCAGCAATGTTACCCTTTTCCGGACTGTAACAGCGAATGGTGCCATTGCTGCTGGCTACCCACACTTTGCCGCCTTTCGAAACGTGAATAGAAACCGTGTTATCCGCATTGGGAAGTGCTTTAACCTTCCCGGTTTTGGAATCGAACCGGTAAAGCTGGTTATCGGAAATGATCCAGACGCCTCCCACTTTATCGCCGCGGATGACGCGCACTTCGCCTGAGGGAATCAGCCGGAAAGGTTGAAACCGGTCAGCAACCGGGTCGTAAATGTAAATGCCCTTATGCGTGCCGATCCATAACTTTTCATTGTGATCCTCGTACAACGAAAAAACCGAGTTGCTGCCCAGGCTTGCGGAGTCGCCCTGTATGCTCCTGAAAATCTTGAATGCATTGCCGTCAAACCGGTTGAGGCCGTTGCGGCTGGCGATCCAGATGAAGCCCTTTTTATCCTGGACAATGTCGCCCGTCGTGTTGCCGGAAAGGCCGTCGGAAACCTTGTAATTTTTGAAATAATACGGAACGTCCTGGCCGTGGCTGGTCAGGAAGAAAAACAGGCAGCAGAACGTATAAATTAGATTTTTCACCAAAGCATCGGACCAAAGCCAGGCAATGTGCCGACTAGATTCTGATTAAACATTTTATAAATATATCCCTGCAAAATCACTGATAAATAACAAAAATTATAGTTGAGACATTTTGATCTAAAATTGAGACTCACAGATCATTTCATTAATGAACAAAGAAGGAACTTCGCGGCAGTTTAAATAAGTCCAATTAATTAATCAGATAGTAACAAGTCGGCGAGTTTCAAACCTACTTAAACAACAATTTTAATGAAAAATAATTTGTACAAACCGGCACAAGTTGCTAAAAAGCAGGCGTTCATGCGCTGGTCTGCAAAGACTGCGATGGCGATGTTTTTGGGCCTGCTTTGTGCCATGTCCGGTGTAGCCCAGGCGCAGACGGGCACCGCACTTACTGGTAAAGTTACTGATAAACAAGGAGCGCTGCCTGGCGTTTCGGTAGTTGAAAAAGGAACATCCAACGGAACCACGACCGACGCGGAAGGAAAGTTTACAATACAACTTTCGGCGGGCGCCAAAGCCATCACGGTTTCGAGCGTAGGTTACGTTGCTCAGGATGTAGATGTTACCAACAAGTCGAATGTGGATGTCACATTGGCAGAAGATCAAAAAACCCTTAACGAAGTGGTCGTGATCGGATATGGATCTTTGAATAAAAGAGAAGTTTCGAGCGCGATCACGCATTTATCGTCCTCGGATCTGCTCCGTGTGGGCAGTAACAACCCGCTGATGGCGATTCAGGGTAAGGTGGCCGGACTTTCGGTAACCAACACTTCTCCGGCGGATCCTAACTCCTCACCCAACATTCAGCTGCGTGGTGCATCCTCCCGCAGCGCAGGCTTGGGACCATTGTATGTGATCAATGGAATTCCGGGCGGTAACATTGATAACATTAACCAAAATGAGATCGAATCCATCGATGTGCTGAAAGGCGGCGCGGCTTCGGCGATCTACGGAACGCGTGGAAGCAACGGGGTTATCGTGATCACCACGAAAAAAGGCTCAGCCGAATCGCGTTTATTTTACGATGGTTACACCACTTTCGATTATCTGAGCAACCAGCTTGAAGTGTTGTCCAAAGATCAGTTCCTGGCGAACAAACGCGGCGTTGATTTTGGCGGAAATACAGACTGGATGAAGGAAGTAAGCCGTCAGCCATCATTTTCGCACAAGCATACATTGCAGTTTTCAGGAGGAAATGGTAAGACGAATTATTTCAGCTCGGTGGATTTCCGCGATGCGCAGGGTGTTGACCTTCGTGCCGGAAAAAGAGAATACGGTGGCCGTGTGAACATTAATCACACCACCGCAAACGACATGTTTGCATTGACATTCAGCGTAGCGCCGCGTTATGCCAAAACCAGCGAAGCGGATTACAGCGGTTTCAATTATGCATTGACATTGAACCCAACCGTTTCAGTACGGGATTCAGCCGGTCGCTACAACTACATTAACTCCGGTTTTTTTGCGAATAACCCTGTTGAAAATGCCAAAACCGTGGTCCGCGATCAGGAACTCAAATTACTGGACATGAACGGATCTGCGAAATGGAACATTCTTGAGAACCTGAACACGACGATAACATTCGGAGAAGTTAGCAAATCGCTGCGGAAATTCTGGTTTACGCCATCCAACAATACGACGGTTATCAACGGGAACAAGCGGAACACGGCGAGGCAATTTTTAGAAGAAAACGATCAGAAGAGCCTGGAATGGTTGGGAAATTATTTCCTTGACCTTGACAAACATTCCATCAAGCTGCTTGCAGGTTATTCTTACCAGGCATTTACAAACTCAGGTTTCGATGCTGCCAACGAGAAATTCCCCTCGGATGTGCTTACTTACAATGGCCTGGGAACCGGATTATGGAATTTGGAAGAAGGCGTTAACGGTGTAGCCTCTTACAAAAACACTTCGAAGCTGATTGCCTTCTTCGGACGTTTGAATTATGATTTTGACCAGAAATATTACCTGTCTGCCAGTCTTCGCCGCGAAGGTTCTTCCAAATTCGGCTATGACAACAAATGGGGATATTTCCCGGCTGCATCGCTGGCATGGCGCGTGACGCAGGAAAGCTTTTTGAAAGACATTCCCTGGTTAAATGAATTGAAAGTGCGCGCGGATTACGGTGAGACGGGTAACCAGGATTTTGACAGCTATAAATCCCTGGACACCTATGGCGGCTATGGTTACTATCCGTTTAACGGCAGTCCTTACCAGGTGTGGGGACCAAACCAAAACACCAACTACAACCTGCGCTGGGAAAAAGCAGTCAATTTCAATGCGGGTGTTGACTTTGAGCTTTTCAGCAATAAGATCAATGGTAGCATCAATTACTATGTGCGCACGAACAAGGATCTGCTGGGGAACTACAATGTGCCTAATCCCCCGAACATTCAGGGGCAGACATTTGCCAACGTAGGAACAATGCGGAATACGGGCGTGGAACTGCAATTGAATGCAACGGTCATTAACAAGGAGGACTTCAGCTATAACCTGGGCATTACCGGCGCCTGGAACGACAACAAATTCGTTTCGTTCTCCAACGATTTGTATAAAGGACAAAAGTTCGTTGACGTTGTGGGCATGCCTGCACCCGGAAGCCCAGGAACCATCCAGCGTTTGCAGGAAGATCAGCGGATCGGAGGTTTTTATGCGCTTAAATCTGCGGGTGTAAACGACAACGGTGCATTGCTGGTTTACAACAGGAATGGGGACATCGTGCCTGCCAACGAAGCCAATAACGATGATAAGCAATTTGTCGGAAATGGTCTTCCTAAGTTTACAACAGGGATTACCAACTCATTTAGATACAAAAACTGGGATCTGAGCGTGTTCCTTCGCGGTGCATTCGGCTACAAGCTTTTCAACACGTATGCATTCTATCTGGGAACTCCGGCTGCCCAGGAAAATGCGAATGTGCTTACATCCGCGTACGACGGCAGCAAATATTCGAAGCTGACGAGCACTTCCACTTATTCGTCGCTTTCGGATTACTTCCTGGAACCAGGTGGATTTTTGAAGATCGACAACATTACGCTGAGCTATACGCTGCCGCTGAAAACCAAATTCATGCAGTCGGCGCGGATTTATGCGACCACCAGAAACCTGGCAACATTCACGAAGTTCACAGGCGGCGATCCTGACCTGATCCAGGTGAACGGACTTTATCCTGGCATTCGCACCAATGGCGACAACAATGGTACGCTGGACTACTATCCTTCGACAACGCAGCTGTTGCTGGGCTTACAACTTACATTCTAATTCGCTGATTTAATTCAAAATGAAAAGAAATCATATTTCAAAATACATGCTCCGGTTTGCTGCCTGTGCGCTGCTGTCGGTGACGGCGGGCTGCACAAACCTGGACGAAGAACTATACGACCGGATTACTTCCGAAAACTTCCTGCAAACGCGGGATGACGTAACGCGCGACTTCTTGCGGGCGTTCGAACACAGTTACTGGAGCATTCAGGGCGGCGGTACATTTATGCTGCAGGAAAACAGCTCGGACGAAATGATGACGCCAAACCGCCAGGGCGACTGGTTCGACGGCGGACAATACCAGCGCGTACATTACCATACCTGGACCCCGCAGGACGGCTTTACAAGCGATGCCTGGAACGCACTTTACGGAGGCGTGACGCTGGCAACCAACTCATTGGAAGATTTGGAAGGCATTACGGATCCGTCAAAATTTGACATGACACGTGAAGAACTCGACGGCATGATCGCGGAATTAAAAGTGCTCCGTGCCTGGCTGAACATTCGTTTGCTCGATTTTTACAGGAACATTGTTATTGTTACCAAAGTAAAAGGCCAGACCGAAGGCGGCGCGCAGGCGACCCCGCAGGAAGCATTTGCATTTATCGAGCAGGAACTGAAAGATGCGCTTCCCAAGCTTTCGACCAACACGACATTGGGCAATAATGTGGTAGGACGCTGGACAAAAGGCGGCGCGGCTTCGCTGCTGGTCCGTTTGTATTTAAATGCAAAGGTTTACACCGGAACCGACCGTTTCAAAGATTGTGAAACACTCGCACAGGAGATCATCGACGGAAAACATGGTGACTATGCATTGGAAACACGCTGGGATGCACCATTTGATTATACCAACCCGACTTCGAAAGAAACTATCTTCGGATTCCCCGGCAGCTTTGCACAAACGCACTGGCAGTATGACGGCGGCATGTATTTCTGGATGCTTCCTAATCTGGCACCAAGCTATTTCGGATTCACCGACTTCGGCAATGCCAACCCGAAATTTGCCCTGCAACCAGGCCGCGACGTGGATAGCGTTGAATACAGCTTTGCTTTGGGAAAACCATTTATTAAGTTTCAAAAATACAAGGATGACCTGCGTTTGAAAAAATACAAAAACCTGGGTGGCAGCAAGCGTGAGGGAATGTTCCTGTACGGCTATCTGCCTTACAGGAATGCAGCGGGCAAGCAAGATACGGTAAGAGGTTTCAAAGGCCCGTATCCCCTGTTCCTGCGTGATCAGGTTGGTAAATTCCTGGATGCAAAACCAGGCACCAAAATCGCAGATAAGGTTTCAAACATGAACAATGCCGACAACAATTCGGGCCTTTACCCGGTGAAATATCCTTTCTACCCAAGCGACGACCAGAACAAAATTTCATCGGCTTATGCCGAAATCCGTTTCGCGGAAATCTATTATGCGCTGGCTGAATGTAAATATCGTGCAGGTAACAAAGCGGCAGCTGCGACATTGCTTAATACGGTCCGCAAACGCAATTATCCTTCCGGCTCGCCAAGCCTTTACAAAGCTAACGGCAGTGAGCTTACCGACCAGGAAATGCTCGACGAATGGATGCGTGAATTCCTGGCAGAAGGCAGAAGAAGAACGGACCTGATCCGTTGGGGCGTGTTCAGCACCGGAAGCTGGTGGGATAAAAAACCGGATACCGATAACCACACGGACATTTTCCCGATCGGCCAGAATGTGCTGAATACTTCACCGAACCTGAAACAGAATCCAGGTTATTAAAACTTATTTAAATGAAATTCAATAAGCCTTTGGCTGTGCTGGGTGCTGCAATGTTAGTTGCAGTGCTCGGCTCAGCTACCACTTTCAACATAAAGCCAGCAACCCATGCTGGCTTTTCAGACGTTAAGCGTCCCCGCGAAGCATGGGTGCTGCGTTCCGTGCTCGATGCCAGACCGCGGATCCTCAGCATTGCCTTGCACGACAATCTCTGGCTCGCCTACAACACCAAAACTGCCGCTTTATACAAAGCCTGGACAGGAAAAATTGATTTCAATGGTCCCGTCTATACATCGTCACACGGCCCGCAGCCGGTTTCAGTAGGAACCACTTACATGGAAGAACCGGATGGAAATCCATGGCGGATAACTGCGGACGGTAAAGAAGTAACGCCTGAAATCAGCTACAAAGGCCACACTGTGCTAAATAACCAGGTAACATTGAAATACGACCTGGATTATCAGGGCAAAAAGATTTCAATGGAAGAAAGACCTGAGTTTTTCGATGCTGGAAATGGTAAAGCGGGTTTTGAGCGTGTGTTTACCATTGCTAATGCGCCTGCTGATGTTCAAGTGGCATTGAATGTGCATTTGAATTCGCTTACCGCAGCAACGGACTACAAAACGGACGGCAAGTTTTCAGTTGCTAACGAGCGTGACGAAACTGCCGGAAACAAAGCCTTCAAAGCGATCGACGGAAAATTGGTTTTAAATAACAATGGCAAAACAACGCTTACAGTTAACCTCACCGAAAAACCAGCACAGCCGCAATTCGCACAACAGGAAAGCAAAGCCGATATGGTGGCCGGACTTTTTGCAAAAAGCGACTGTAACACGTGCCATAACCAGGAAGTAAAAACCGTTGGCCCGGCTTACAAGGCCATCGCCGAGCGTTATGAAAACAATGATAAAAACAAGAATGCGCTGGTTACCAAAGTGATCAAAGGCGGCGCGGGGAACTGGGGACAAATCGCCATGTCGCCGCACCCGGACTTGAAGAAGGAAGACGCCGAAACAATGGTGTCTTACATCCTGGAACTGGACGCGGATAAGGAAAAGGCGCAGGCAGCAAGCAAATTAATGCCTAAGCCAGCCTATCCGATTGTACTTAAATCCATTGCTCCTGCAACAGTCGCTTCCGCAATTGACAAGTCTAACGCGGCCCGGCCTGGCGACGCGCGGCCTAACGAGGCCCGGCCCGGCATTGCTGTCAACATTTACCAGTTTGCCAGCGGCATAGGTGCTGTTCCTGAAATCAATGATGAAATGTTACCGGTGAAGTCCGGCTCCATCAATGCATTGCATCTGGACGAGCAGGATTTTGGTGACCTGAAAGACAATTTCGCCATTTTCGCAAGCGGTTATATCAACATTAAGAAGACGACCAACATCGTTTTCCGACTGGTTTGTGACGATGGCGGTAAGCTTTTTATTGATGATAATTTGGTGATCGACAATGGCGTCAATCACGCATTGCAGCCTACCGACGGTGAGATTATCCTGAAACCGGGAAAGCATCCGTTCAGGGTAGAATATTATCAGGGCGCTTTCGGAAAAGGTCTTTCTTTACAATGGCGGCCCTACGGCAGCAAGGAATTTGTTGTGGTTCCGCCATCTGTTTTCACCTATAAAGGTGCAGACATTAAAAGAACCGGACAAGCTCCCGTTGACGTCAAAAAGGAGGACATACCAGGCGATAAGTCGCCGCTTGTTGCCGTGCATCCAAGCTTTACGTTGGCCCAGGCGCGGCCGGATAATTTCCAGCCAAGAGTTGGCGGAATGGATTTTCTGGCGGATGGCAGAATGGTGGTCAGCACGTGGGATTCGCTTGGATCTGTTTACATTGTAGACGGCCGCAAAGCAGCTACGCCGAATGACATTAAAGTAAAACGGATTGCGTACGGACTTGCCGAGCCGCTGGGTTTAAAAGTGGTGGACGGGGAGATTTACATTATGCAAAAACAGGAACTCACCAAGCTGGTGGACCTGAACAATGATGAGCTCATCGACGAATATCAAACCATTTGCAATGGCTGGAAAGTCTCTGCCAACTTCCACGAATTCGCATTCGGGCTGGTTTATAAAGATGGCTATTTCTACGGAACATTGGCAACAGCCATTAACCCCGGCGGCGCCAGCACCAAACCTCAGATCCCGGATCGTGGGAAAGCGATAAAAATCTCCAAAAAAGACGGATCATTTACATTCGTGGCATCCGGCCTGCGAACGCCCAATGGCATTGGCCTGGGCGTGGATGACGAGATATTCATCGCCGATAACCAGGGCGACTGGCTGCCTGCAAACAAGATCATTCATTTGCAGGAAGGTGCGTGGTATGGCTCGCGTTCGGTGGATTTTGAAGGAACGGCCAATCGTAAGGAAACGCCTCCGGTGATGTGGCTTACACAGGATGAGATCGGCAACTCCCCGAGCCAGCCTGCCAAGCTGAATGTGGGACCTTACCAAAACCAAATGATCCACGGTGATGTGACCCATGGGGGAATCAAACGCGTTTTTGCTGAAAAAGTGAATGGCGCTTATCAGGGGGCCGTGTTCCGGTTTACGCAGGGACTCGAAGCTGGCGTGAATCGCCTGGCATGGAGCCCGGACGGCTCGCTTTACATTGGCGGCGTGGGTTCTACCGGAAACTGGGGACATGCAGGCAAGCTCGGTTACGGACTTCAAAAGCTTACATTCAATAATAAAGTGGCCTTTGAAATGCTGGCGGTAAGGGCAAAATCGGACGGTGTCGAGATTGAATTTACAGAGCCGTTGAAAGAAGGGATTGGTGAAACCGCATCCGATTACGAGATCCGTCAATGGTGGTTCAAGCCTACGGGAGATTACGGCGGGCCCAAAATGGATGAAGAAAGCCTGGCAGTCAAATCGGTAAAAATTTCTGCTGACCGTAAAAAGGCTTACCTGCAACTCACAGGTATGAAGTCTAAACATATGGTTTACATTCATTTGAATAGAAAAAACATCATCAGCCAAAACGGCAACAATTTATGGAGCACCGAAGCCTGGTACAACATGAATGAGATTCCCCGTACTATGAATTAGAGAGCTAAATTTTGTTTAGTACAATCAAAAAAACGCCCGGAAAGTGATTTTTCCGGGCGTTTTTAACTTAATAAATCAGGTCATTTCACTGTTTTGCAAAATGAAAAATCGAAACCTTCTGATTCGCACTGGTTGTTTTTATTATAAAAATACCGGATGGAAATGCGCTCACGTCAAGACCTGCACAGGTATATCCGCCTGCATAATGCAGCACACCAGAAGCTGAATAGATCTCCACCGACTGTACGCTTTCTGCTTGCGCGACATCCAGAAATATCCTGTCCGTAGCCGGGTTAGGATAGCTCCTGATTTGCTCTCGTGAATTCGAAAACCGAACCTGTTCGATCTTGCTGAATGCAAAAGTGCCGTCGGCATCCACCATGCGGAGGCGGTAAAAGTTGTCGGCGGGCAAAGGAAGAGGATCGGTGAATTGGTAGCGCTGGATTTCTGCGTTCCCGTTGCGTGTGGCAATTGTGCCGATTTGTTCCCAAACCTTTCCTTCTGCACTGCGCTGAATTTGAAAATGGCTGCTGTTTACCTCGCTCGAAGTACTCCAAGCCAGCTCAGCCGCCAATTCATTCTTTGAAACCTTGAAACCCACAAGGGTAACCGGCATAGGATCATTGATGGCCTTGATCGTGAATTTTCCCTCAGCATAAGAGGTTTCCCAAACCAGCGGCGCTATTTCCGGCAGATTTACCGTTTCAAATGTCCCGGCAATTGTTCCAGCGTCCAAAAGGATAAAAACAGCATCGAGTACAGGCGTAAAACCATTGATCAAGGACACCGTCAAAGTCCCTCCTGCCGTGAATGACCCCGACTGAACCTGATCATAACCGGTGACAGCGGTTGTTCCACCGATCTCCATCAGCAATGTTCCCGAATTGGCGAAGTCGCTGGAAAAGGCGAGCTTGCCCGGCGATTCGCCCGGTGCCAGCGTACCCGCATTGGTAAATGAATTAAGTGAAAATGTGGCATTACCACGGATCTCGCCATTGTTGTCGAAACTTCCGCTGACCGTATGCGCCCCGTTACCCGATTGCAGCAACCCATTCACGGTAAGGTTATTAACATCGAAAGAGTTATTGTCCGGCATCCGCATTGTATGCCCGCTGAAAATGCTCGTGCTGGCCGCGCTGGCGTTGGGCGAAGAAGTTGCTGTAATCCAGAAGCTATTGTCCTGAGAAGATTGCCAGTCACCGGGTGTGTTCCAGGTGCCGTTTTCACCGGCGCTTTTGTAATAATCTCCGGCATTTGAAACCTTATAGATCGTATAAGCGGCTGCGGTGGTGAATGCCGCATTCAGATCGGGGGTCGTGCCGGTTAGGCCTGTGACTTCCAGCTTAATCGTTCCGTTACCGCTTCCTGTATTCACGGAAACATTATAAGTTGTGCCCGAACCTGTAATGCCGGCAACAAATGCGCCCGTAACGCCGCTGGTCGACAGTGAAAAAACGGAAGCGTCATCAATCGTTACGCTCTGTGCAAACTCAACCTGATAACTGACAGTGCCCTCATTCGTCGGATTAGCTGAAAGCTGGGTGACAGAAGTTACACTCGTTACGGCAGGTACACCAGTAGTAAATCTCAGCCAGGTAGCATCACTGCCCGCACCCTCGAAAATACGGCCTTCGGTGTCGGCAAATGCGGCTTTGTCAACAATAACATAGTAAGTCGTGCCGGCCTCGAAGTCTGTTGCCGGGTCAATCGTAATCGTATTTGAGCCATTGCCGGTCACTTGTGAACTGTTTGCCTCAATGGTGGCAAAGACGGCATTGTCATAGAGGCGGCGGATCTGAATGTACTTGGCTGCTGCACCGTTAACTGCCTGGTTAAATGTTAGCGAAATGTTGCTGCTCACGGAAATCCCTGTTTCGGCGTTGGTGGGGCTGGTAGCAGTGATCCGGGGTGGCGAGTCGTTTTGGCGGAAGAAATATTTCTGGTTGGCGGCGGTATAGTTGGTGGTAAATACGTCCACATCGCCATCATTATCCCAGTCGGCCACAAAAGCTTTCGTAGCATTATTGTAAAAGGCCCCCGAGTTTGGCAGCGTATTAAATGGGTTTTCTGCACCAGTAACCTGCGTAAAAACACCACTGCCATTGTTCCGCTGGAAGACCACCATTTCGGAGCCATCGGAAGTTTGCAGGTCGATATCACCATCCGCGTCGAAGTCCCCAAAAATGAGTTGGTTGTCGCTGGCTATGGCCATCCCGTTAAACGGATTGGCGCCTCCGGTTTGTTGCGTATATACACCATTATCATTACGGAAATAATCCCGCACCGAAGTGCCGCCGATCCTGCTCATGAAAATATCGACATCCCCATCATTGTCCCAGTCGGCCACGTAGGCATACTGTGCACTTGAAAAAGCCGCTTTACCCGCCAGGCCATCGAACGGGTTCCCCGCACCGGTCACCTTGCTGAACCCACCGCTGCCATTATTGCGCCAAAACTCGTTATCGAGGTCGTTCCCGGGATAGTTGTGCAAATCAATATCCCCGTCAACGTCAAAATCACCGAAGATCAGCTGATTGTTTCCACTTACATTAATGCCGTTAAACGGGCTTCCAGTGCCGCTCAATAACTCGTATTTGCCGTTGTCGTTGCGATAGAAAAAGTTTTTCTCATTTTGATTACTATCCCGCATCGGAACGTAAATATCATCGTCGCCGTCATTGTCCCAATCTGCCACAAATGCTCCCGACGCGGCATAAAAAACCGCGTTTTCGTTGATTTTTTCAAACGGGTCCGCAGCACCGGTCACCCTTGCAAATGATCCGCTGCCATTGTTTTGCCAGAATTGGTTAACCGTGCCGCCGGGATATAAATGAATGTCGATATCTCCATCCGCATCGAAATCCCCATAAATAAGCTGATTATCAGTGGATATTGTCATACCGGTGAACGGACTCGACGCGTCCGTCAGCTGCGTAAAGGTCGGAACAAGCAAGCCCTTGAAGTCCAGGAGTTTCAATATGTGCTGTTTGATTATTTTACCCGCAACATATTCCAGATCCCAGTCCCCGCCACGGCCATATGAACCGGTCTGGTCGTCAGAGGCGGCCACGGGCACACCGAGCATGCTGTGCAGGCGCTCCACGAAATGCTTACCACTGCGGCTTGCAGTAAGTTCACAGCTGTAAATCAGCAGGCTTGATTTGCCTTCTTCGAGCACATTCTTCAAGCTTTGCCAAAAGCTTTTATGTGATGCGACGTTGGCGTCGTTGAGCTGGGTTTGTCCCAGGACAAAGTTACCTTCCGTACCATGGGTGAGAATGTGCACCCGCGCCGCTTTCCCGTGCGACGCCAGTTGTTTGGTCAGCAAACCAGTGGCCCATCACGAAAGGGAGGCGGCGATAACAGGTCAGATCAATAACCTTTCGCAAGCTCAACCTCATCGTCAATTTCCTCGTTACTCAAGTATTTCTGTACATTATCGACAAACTTGGCCACCTTATCGCGGTCCCGCATCTTGTGCGCTGCGCCTGTATGCTGTGTCAGGATTACATTCGTCATCGGCCATAATTTTGAATCCTTCGGCAGCGGCTCTTTTTCAGTTACATCCAGAACAGCTCCGGCCAGTTTCCCGCTTTCCAGGGCTTTGATCAAGGCGTCTTCATCAGTAGTGTTACCACGGCCAATGCTTGCATAAAGGGCACCTTCTTTGATGGCATTAAAGAAATCTTCGCCCGCATATTTATCCAGATTTCCCGGTAATGTGTTCACGACCAGATCCGTTTCTGAAAGTTGAGATAGTAAGTCGTCATAAGCGTGAATATCAGCATCCGGATCGCTTTTAGCGGTCATTTGTACGCTGCATCCGAAGGCTTCCAACATTTTACGCACATTCTCGCCGATGGCGCCGGATCCCAGGATGATCACCTCTTTTTCACCCAGAATGGAAAGCTCATTTTCGACCGCCTCGCCTTGCCATTCCGCATTGACCTGGTTTCGGACCATCAGATGCACGCCCCTGTAAAAGCCAAGTATGCCTGCAACAATGGTCTCGGCACACGCAGCGGCAGACATATCTCCAACATTAGCAGCCTTCCCTTTAAACTCCAAGTCCTTATACTGCTCAAAACCGACATTTTCAAGTTGCCAGAATTTGAGACTCTCCGGAATATCTTTGAAAGAATCGGCAGGAGGATTACCGATTAAAATTTCTGCGGAATCAATTTCCTGCATGACTTCGTCATCGGAAAGCTCGCCTTTTATTACGATTTCGGCATCGTCAGGAAGCTGGTTTTTAAGTTCTTCCAGATATTTTTCTTGCAGGTCTGCATAAATTACAATTTTCATAAAATTCAGTTAATGTAAATATTATTGCCTCCTCATCGGGGCGTTTGCTTGCGGCTGCCCGCTTAAATAACCGCGCCAGCGGGACACTTGCCACTTGTTTCCAGGGAAGGCATTGAAATCAAATCCCGCAAATGCAGGAACATGTGTCCCAAGGCAAAATGTGCATGACTGCTCGACTTTTGTCCATTCTATCCGGAGTTGCAACCCCCCAATTTTGCAGTCTCATCATAACTCAAATACATTATGAAAAGACAACAGAACCGCACATTGGGCGCATTCGAAAAAGCATTCTGGCTGCTTGACCAAATTGATTCCAAAGACTTCGCACTCGCCGCAGACATTTCAGGGACACAGCCCGTTGAAAAATGGCGGAATGCCTTGGATATGGTGCAAAAACGCCATCCGAACTTGTCGGTAAGGGTTACCCTGGATTCGTTGGCAAGACCCACATTGCAGCATGTGGAAAACGTCCCTATCCCGCTCAGAGTGGTGCATGTGCAGCAGGATTACCGCTGGGAACAGGAGGTTGAAAAGGAGCTTTCTATAAGATTTAATACAGAAGAAGCTCCACTTTTAAGGGTTGTTTTGGTGCAAAAAACAGAAAGCACTGTGCTTATTTTGGTAGCCAATCACACCGTGGCTGACGGGTCATCCCTGAGCTATTTGACGCGTGACATATTGCTTGCCGCTACCGGAAAAACGCTTGAACCTATGGAACCGCAAGTATCTAACGATCAAACGCTTGACCTCCCGGAAGATGCGCCTGCCCAGACTGTCAGTGAAGTGCTTGAACTGAAAATGAAGACTGATATGGCCAAACCATTGGTGTCATCCATCCGCATTTCTGAAAACATTACCCGGAATCTTCTGGAAAAAGCCAGACAGGAAAATACGACGGTCCATGGTGCCATTTGCGCAGCAGTGCTGCTGGCGTCCAGACAAATGCGTCCGGACTGGGACGAGGCCAGAATGGAATTGGTATCCCCCGTTTGTACGAGAGGACCGCTGAACCTGGACGATAACTTTGGCCTGAACATCACCACGCAATCCGTGTTTTTTGAAAAACAGGAGCATTTAAATTTCTGGGATCTGGCCAGACTGGCGAAAGCCGGGCTTGATGGGACGAACTCTCCCGAATATGTGAACGGCTATCTGTCTTTTTTCCGCGACATTGTTTTTGGTCACAATGATATACAGCAGATGATCGACATTTTAAAAACCGCATTCAATCATCACATTATGGTCACTAACCTGGTGAAGGTGAGATATCAAACGGATTTCGGGCCATTGAAACTGGAAGCATTATATGGCCCGATGGTGCGGTCGGGAAAAGGAATGGAGCAGACCATCGGCGCATTGACGACCAACGGTGCGCTCTGCCTGACCAACACCAGCGACAATCCTATTCCAGGCCTGCTTGCTGAAATGGAGCAAATGCTTCGGGAAGCTTCTCAGATGAAAGCCCGGGCTGCGTGTCCTTTTGGATAAGGACTTCGCCGATCAGGTCGAGCCCGCAGTTCAGGTCGGGCATTGTGTTTCATTCGTACATATTGCAATTATAAACGTATGCTAACAGCGATTCAGATAGGGATAAATTTATCCCTATCTGAATCGTAAATCCCTACTTGTCAGTAACAAGCATTGTGCTGAAATTTGTCCTAAACAAATGAACAAAATTTATAGTAATCATGAAACTTCCTGATAACATTGAAGGATTTATCCAGGCACAAAATAACCTGGACAGCTCAGCATTCGCTGCATATTTTACGGAACACGCAACCGTTTCCGACGAAGGTTCGTCTTACACAGGCATGGCGGAAATCAAGGAATGGATACAGCAGGCGACAGAAAAGTATAGAATGCAGCTCAAACCAATTGATTTCAGTCAAACCGGCGCAAAAGGAAAGTTAACCGTGGAAGTAACCGGCACATTTCCGGGAAGTCCGGCGGTAATGCATTATCATCTCGGTTTTGATGATGCATTAATCAGTTCGTTGCAGATTACGGGATAAGGTTGAATGCATACATTCGCAGGAAAGCTTCGGGTTAATTTATCGCGGAGCTTTCTTTGAATCTTTACAGGTTTATACATTTTAAAATAACATATGATCGGAAAATTAAGGTTAAAATTGATCCTTTCAGCATGGGTAATGCTGCTTTTCTCAACATGGATCTCGGCCCAGAAGCTGGATTCGACTTCTAAAAGTGACCCTGCGAACCGGGTTAAAATTGCACCTGAAAGTGTTTTCAAAATGTTCCGCGAAGCCGGAATGCAGCCCGTGAACCGCAAACTGACGCCAGCGGAAAATGAAAAGGTGCGCAATGCGTTTGCTTTGCTGCCCCCTTTGCATCAGCGGATTTTGAAGGCGCATCTGCATAGCATCAGCTTTATGGATAACATGCCGAACACGGCATTGACATCGCCGTTGGATTCAAGCACCGGACCGAAGATGTACAACATTACTTTTCGCGCGAGCTTATTGAATGAGAATATTTCGGAATGGGCTACCTGGAAAGAGAATTCCTGCTTCACAACGGGCGCCGATTCAAGTTATAAATTACGTGTCGAAGGCGGCAAGATGGATGCCATCATTTACGTCCTCATGCATGAAGCCACCCACATTGTCGACTTGGTAACAGAAATCACCCCACATCCCGACGATAGAAATGCAGTAGTAGAACCGACTCCTTTTACAAAAAATATCTGGCGTAAAATGAATCTGCCCGCCGAGGCATACATGGATCCTCTTTTGGAACAAACCCGTTTTCGCAGCGGCAAGCCGATTTCAATAACCCAGGCACCCGAGGTTTATGCAAAGCTCTCGCAGACACCATTTCCGTCCCTATATGCCATGGCAGCCTGGTCCGAGGACATCGCCGAACTCGCAACCATTTACCACCTCACAACAAAAATGAACCAGCCATTTCAAATAGTCGTCACCCGTAACAATACAGAGTTAACAAAATTCGAACCCATGAAAAACACGCTGGTAAGGCAGCGATTAGCGCAAGTTGCGGGTTTTTACGCTCCGTAGTATTTGCACCATAGCTAGGAAATATATTCCTGAACACTATCGACAATTGAGATCTTTGGTTCGGAACCTGGTATAGCCATCATTAACTTTGACGAGTCCAAAGCGAGATATTTCATAGATTCATCGTAACGATCAAGCGAACTAACATTGGGAGCATGTTGCCGGTCAAGCGCACGATATATGGTAGCGACAATATCCTTGACCTGAATGGTCTCACAACAAGGGACATTATAAATTCCGGACTTAGCTTGCGAATTGATCAACTTAGATACGATAACTGCCACATCCCTGGCATGCACATATTGTCTGGTTTGCGTGCCGCTGGTGAGTTTGGGGGTTTCGTCTTTCAATAAGCTATTTAGTAAATAAGGGACAAGCCTGTTGGTGTTTTCTCCTTTGCCGTAAACAGTGGGTAAAATGAGATGATAGAATTTGATATTTAAGTTTGCGCTTTGAAAAAAACGGGACAAAAGTCGTTTGGAAACAACATAAGCATTGGGAGCTCGTTGCATTGAACTTAAAAGTCCGTTCTCTGAAAAAGCGATTTGCTTGGCATTGTCACCTATTTCAAAATAAGACCCAAAGGTGGTAAATGTGCCTTTATAAGATAGAGCTTCTAACTTTAATGCTATTTGAATGGGTAAAAAGGCGTTTAGATCGAAGACAAACTTTTCTTCTTTCCCGGATTGAATGCCGCTTCCTGCGCAGTAAATAATATGATCGAACCTGACTAAGCTTTCCAGATCCAAATTTGTGGAAGGCATGTCGAACAAAATGTGATTTTTAAGGCCGGCTATATTATTTCGCCCATAACCGGTGATGTGGTTCTCAGATCCAAGCTCTTTAATCAGATATTGTGCTAAAAATGAACTGCTCCCAATTATTGCCACATTTCCAAAAGATGCCTCCGTAAAAGTTGTCATAAATTAAATTGTTCGATGATTTTGATATGAAAAGGGAATACGATCTGTCTGATTGAAAGGTAGATAATATCGCTGCCTGAAAATAGAACTTGTTATTGAACGGAAAATAAAGGGATTAGCTGCCGGCGGCTTTGACTGAACTAACGGTTTAAAATATACCTGCTGGCAAATATTCCACCTCCCGGGAAGAATGTACAAGGTGCTTGGCCTTTTATCCATTCTTCCGGGTAATTAAAGGTGCCACTTTTGTTATGTCGGAACGGAACGACAATTGGCTAAGGGTTAGCTGATTAAATAAGGAAAATTAAAATTTACTACTCAAATGAAAACGATTGCCCTGACCATCGCATTCCTCTTCTCCGACGACATTAAAGTGGTTTTGGAAAAACTAAAAATTTGGGAAAAGCGGACATGGTTTATTTATTGAAGAAATGGATAAATTTAACACCGAACATGAAAAATTTGCCACACTATAAATACCTGGTAAAGCTGTGAAATGGTCAACCGCTTCACAGCTTTTCTCCATAACATTTGGAACAACACAACATTCACTTTCTTCTGCGTATATAGCTATGAGTACAACGGTGTTTAACAACAATTCAAAGACATTAGGATTGCTGCAAGTAACGCAAAACCAAATGGACGCCATCAACGGCCCGGATTATAAGCAATACATTAAAATCCTTTATCTGCCAGCCGGATACAAGCTCAGGGTAGATTTTGCGTGTTACGAGACGGAGCAGCCGACGCTTTTCTTTATTAGTCCCAATCAATATCTCGAATTGGAAGCAACCGGTGAGGAAAGTGGGTTTTTCATTTTTTATAACCGTGATTTTTATTGCATTCAGATTCACGATCAGGAAGTTGCGTGCGATGGCTTGTTATTCAATAACATCAGGAACATGCCCAAAGTGGAAGCTTCGGAAGATGAAATCGCTTTTCTCGGCGGCCTGTTCAAGGAAATGATCCAGGAATTTCAACTCAAAGACAGCTCGCTGGAAGAAATGGTGCGGACGTATCTCAAACAACTCCTCATCCGCGCCACGCGCTCCTGGAAACGCCAGCATCTGGACAATGAAGTGACAGATCAGCAGAGCGATCTTGAATTTTTCCGGAAGTTTACGAGGCTCGTGGAAGAGCATTACAAATCCAAACACACCGTAGCCGACTACGCCGATTTCCTGTGCATGGCACCCAAGACCATCACGCACAAGTTCAACCGCCTGCGGTTACCACAGCCCAATGAAGTAATAAAAAACCGCATTATACTGGAAGCAAAACGGCTGCTCGTTCACACCTCCCTCACGGCAAAGGAAATTGCCTATGACCTCGGTTACAATGATCCTGCTTATTTCAGCAGACTTTTTATGACCAAAACGGGCGAATCCCCATCCAGTTTCCGCACAAACTTTTTGGGACAGAATTAGCATCCGATTTCTCATGAATTAGACATCGGTTTTACAACGCAAAATCTCATTCGCAGCCGCACATTTTTTTAAAAGCTATCAACTTCTTAGCGTTATGTTGAGATCAGAAATATTTTGTATAGTAATTCGATAGATTATATATTTTGTAATTAAAAAACGTATTTTTGAGCATCAAAACGAAACATTTGAATATGTCTTTCAGGGATGCATTAAAACTTTACAGGAACGAGGCGCTGGCGACAGAGGCATTTAAGGAATACCGGCTGCAAAAAGGGATTACATGTAAAAAATGCGGGGGCTCGCACCATTATTGGCTTGCTTCGAAGCAACAGTTTCAGTGCAAAACATGTCGGTTTCGGACGACCCTGCAAAGCGGCACCATACTGGAAGGCAGCAAGTTGCCGATCTCATATTTTTTTATTGCTTTGTATTTATTGAAAAACAACCGCAACGAGCTCTCGATCGCTGAGTTTCAGTTGCAAACAGGACATAAATACAGCGAGCCACTTTATGATTTTTTGAGAAAAATAAAGGCATACATTAAAACAGAAGATCAGAATTCGATCCTGATCACGTTTCTGGAAGTAGCCAGCCTGGCCGTGCGGGTTACCAATGATGAAGTTTGAGAAACTTCATTTTTAAGATATAAATCGCTGATGTATGCGGTTCAGAAATATTTTTTCCTGAACCGCATTATTTTCTCCTGAACCGCTCATCGGTAAGGGCTTCAAGGAATGAGACGACATCATTCACCTCGTCATCGGAAAGGTTGAGCGCTCGGCCGAGGGACAAATCACGGTTAAT
Organism: Dyadobacter sp. CY347; assembly: GCF_021502655.1. Lineage (GTDB taxonomy): Bacteria > Bacteroidota > Bacteroidia > Cytophagales > Spirosomataceae > Dyadobacter. The sequence continues at coordinate 1,393,618 of NZ_JAKFFT010000004.1, read as the reverse complement.
GCTGTTGCTTACAAACTGATCGGGTGTGTTATAGTATTGAACCACTTCTTTGAGTGTTTTAAACATAGCATTGTGCATGTAGGGGGCAGTTACGGCCACATTCCGCAAGCCCGGAACTTTGAACATACCAATGTGCGCACTGTCTTTGGTAATTTTAAATCGGCCCGGATCGGTCAGCTCTTTGCCATTGTACAGGCCAATGCTTTTGAAACGGTCGGCAGTAAAATCTTCGCCGGAGTGGCAAGTGGCGCATCCCGCCTTACCGATGAACAATATACGTCCGCGAATGGCTTCGGGCGACATGGCTTCTTCATCTCCGTCGAGATAGCGGTCGTAGGGGGTGTCGGTGGTTTCCAGTGTTCTTTCAAAAGCCGCGATCGCGCTCAGGAGGTTTTTCTGGTTCACCTCTGATTTGAATATTTTTTGAAAAGCAGCACTGTAAAAAGCGTCCTGCTTCAATCGTTTTACGGCCTGCTCAACGGGCAGGTCCATTTCGTCGTGTGCAGATAGTGGTCCCAGGACCTGTTCTTCCAGCGAAGCTGCCCGGCCGTCCCAGAAAAAGTCGGTCCTTCCGGAAAGGTTGGTCAGCGCCGGGCTGTTCCGGGAAAGCAATGTGCCCTTGTCACCAATGCTGAACGCGGCCGTATCTGCAAATGCGAATGCCGGAATGTGGCAGGAAGCACAGCTAATGGCCTTTCCTCTGGACAAAATCGGATCGGAAAACAACTTTTCGCCCAGCTCGGCTTTGGTAGTAACATCATTTTCCTGATGCTGAAAAGCGACGGTTACGATGAAAATAAGCGCACCAAGGATCACCGCCGGGATTTTTCTGAATCTGAACATGGTAGTAATGCTAAATCAATATACTTGAAAAGATTCCTGGAACGGGATGCAGACACCATCCACATTGCTGCACAAAAGGCCCTTAATGGTCCCTTTGGCCACGAAATCCTTTCTGGAAACTTTAATTTTTTGCCTGAACTCCGCCTTTTCCGCAAAGTAAGTGTAAGCCACGTCCCAGGTCGGGTCCACCGTTTTCTTTGGATTAACCGGCGTAATGTCGCCCACCAGCTTGTAGGAATCCGCTGCACTAAATTTAAACTCCGTAGGCAACGGCCCGATATCATTCTTGAAATCAGAAGAATACAACTTCCAGTTCTTATCAATCGTCGCCAAAAAAACCAGTTCCACCTCATCACCCGCCTTAGCATCGGGATTAGAGACGGAGACATTCCATTTGGAAATGGAAGCTGAGTCTTGCGCGGCTAGGTTTAGGGAGAGGAGGAAGAAAACGAGAAAAAATCGCTTGGTCATTAGGTAAATGTGTTGTTAGTGAAAATATTGTGGTGCCGCCCAACTCTGCTCAAAGTAGCAAGGCGTTGATGGTAAGGCGTTGTGCCGCCAGGCTTCGACTCCGCTCAGCCTGACAAAACGTTTCGCCTTCGACCTTCGGGTAAATTTTTAGACCGCTCGGCGGTCTGGCTCGTCCAACGTCACCAGAACATGCCCTGTCAGTCTGAGCGTAGCCGAAGACCTAGCACAAACGCTGCTCGCGTCCGCTCAAAGTCACAAGACACGCCTTGCCAGTCTGAGCGGACCCGGCCGCCGGGCGGTCGAAGACCTAGCACAAACGCAACCAACCTACGCTCAAAGTCACAGGATACGCCCTGTCAGTCTGAGCGTACCGGGCCGCCGGGCGGCCGAAGACCACCAACGCTGCTCACCTCCGCTCAGACTGGACAATAGCTTTTATTTCGAAGCTTTCTTAGGCGCAGTCGTGTTTGCGGATGAGAATGATGCGGGAACGGGCTCCGCAATCAGCTCGTCCAGATCCTTGTTCCACTTCTTCACGTACTCCGTATAGTAGTCACCGGTAATGGTTCCGGTGTAGCCGGTGTGGATCTGGCGGACCTGGCCGTCGCGGCCGATGAGGATCGTGGTTGGGAATGCCATCATGCGGTTTAATGCTGGCAGTTTTTCCGAGGCAACCTTCTTGTCAGCGATGCCGCCGAAGAGGATGTCGTATTCAATGCCATACTTTTTCTTCAATGTTCCCAAAGTGTATTTGGCGTATGCAAGGTCATCTTTTTGTTCAAAACCGATGGCAATCGCTTCTACGCCGCGGGCTTTATTTTCCTTGAACCAGGGTGAAAGGAATGCAGTTTGGTCTGTGCAGTTCGGGCACCATGTTCCTACGATCTCGACGATCACCACTTTGCCTTTGTATTTATCATCGCTCAGCGAAACCTGCTTGCCGTCCAGGTCGGGCAATGTAAAGTCCAGTTTGGTATAACCTTCTTTCAGATAAGTCAGTTTGTAAGGATCGGGCAATGCGGCCTGATCGTTTTTGCTTCCTTCGAATTTGGTGTTGTCATAAATCCTGGAGCTGATCACGCCCGTGATCGATCCGTCTTCGTTGATCTTTCCTTTGTAAACGCGCGGGTTTGGACCGGAAAAATGCGAAAGTACAAATTCATCGCCCTGCACAACGCCTTCCAGCTCGCGGCTGTCGCCTACTGTGCTCATAACCACGCCGGTAAGCTTGTTGCCTTCCTGTTTCAAAAGCGCCACATTATCAGGCATTTTGGCTTTGCTGTAAACCTGCAAATCCCATTTGCCAGACAAATTATGCTTTGTAGGCTGCTCTTTTCCTTTTTCTACAAACCGGTAATCCTTGCCATGTTCGGCAGTGAAAGGAAGGGAGTTGCCGCGGAAACCAGGCACAAGGCTTCTCTATTCCCCCGTGATTTTGCCATCCGATTCCACCTTAGCGACCAATGCTGCATCATAAGTGTTCATTTTGACAAAAATCGAGTCGCCGCTTAATTTGGTAACATGAAAATCGTCACGGCGTGTTCCGTTGAGCAATGTCAGGATCGGATCGTTCTGATTTTTCGCGTTGTACTCAAAATTAAAAGGAATGTGTGTTTCGCTGATGATAAATTCACCGCGCCAAATGCCTTGCTTGGGTGCTTTTGCGCCGGGCTGATCTGCCGCGCTTACGTAGCTGCTCAAAATGGTTGCACCTGCCAAAGCCACCGCCTTCACCTTGTTGTTGATTTTCATACAACTTGATTTGTTTAAATAAATAATAGTTAACCGTATTTTCTTGTCAGATAACCTGAAAGAATTCGCACTGGACCGGAAACATTTGCAGGATTTTTTCCGGTGTTTGTTAACTAATCAAAGGTGGTTTTTAATCAGTCGTTTCTTGAACATGAACAAAAGTAATTGAATGCTCTATCAATTTTATAGACTTTATAGAATTATTTGATTTCGTACCACTAAAAACACCATTGAAGATCAACACGAACAATTCGATCAGGACGACGGAATTATGGAAATATCGACGAGCAAACTTTTCCTTAGGTATGAAAAACCGGATTCGTCCAAATTTATTCTCTCTGGCATTAATGAGCAAAATGATTCTGTTTATGTTGTTTTGAATAAAATAAACAAGAATTACCCCCTCTAACTAAAAAGAAAGTAATTGGCAAAAAGCCCGATCTGGTGGCCTGATTCCCGATTTTATGCAAAATATCACCTACAAAAATTGACAATCCGAAATTCTTGCCCCTACCTTTGCCCCTGTCTAAGAAAGTCGATTTGAAAAATTAGTATACAAGTTCACTAGACTAAATAGGATTCATTGCAATTTAAAGTCAGCCATTAACCTCCTGATTTGGCGACGGAGGATGCTAAGTGCTACTTATTTGTTGAGATGCGGATTGAAGCGGGCAGGAACTGCAGGCTCCCCCGCCCTGCCGATTTTTGTATCCCAACAAAATTCCAACGTCGCCAGATCGGGACTTATGGCATATACAACCACCGTAAATGTCTACCCGACTTAATTCATCAGGCCCCGCAAGGCCGCTTAACACCTCATTGGATGAAAAATTATTTTTTACTCTTATTCATCACGGCTTCTTTCACTGCATTGGCGCAGCAGCGCATTATCACGGGAAGCGTTACCGATGCACAGAACGCCGACGCACTTCCGGGCGTGAATGTGTCGATCAAAGGCACCCGGCAAGGGACATTGACCGAGGCTGACGGAAAATTCACATTGAACCTCGTGAAGGGCGAAACGCTGGTTTTCTCCTTTGTAGGCTTTGCCGCGCAGGAGGTAAAAATTACCGACGGGAATAATTACAATGTTGCATTGCAGGCCAGCACGCATACACTCGGCGAAGTGCAGGTGGTAGGCTCTCGCAACGCCAACCGCACAAAACTCGACTCGCCTGTTCCCGTGGATGTGATCGACCTTAAACCCCTGCTTGAATCTGCGCCGCAGGTGAGCATTACACAGCTTTTACAATATGTTTCGCCTTCTTTTCACTCGGTCAATGGCAGTAATGCCGGTGACGCGGGATCGGCGCTCAACCTTTCGCAGCTGCGCGGCCTGGGTGTGGACCAGGTTTTGGTTCTGGTCAATGGAAAACGCCGTCACAAAAGTTCAAACATCAACTGGGGCGGACTGGGCAATGGTGCAACCGGCTACGACCTGAACTCCATTCCCACCGCAGCCATCGAACGCGTGGAAATCCTTCGCGACGGCGCAGCGGCACAATATGGTTCGGATGCAATTGCGGGTGTAATCAATATTGTTTTAAATAAAACTACCGAACAACTTACGCTCAGCTCCACGGCCAGTACGAGGCGCCGGGGCGACGGCACCACTACCAGGACCAATGCCAATTATGGTTTTGCACTCGGAAAAACGGGCGGTTACCTGAACACGACGGCTGAGTTTGCCACGCAAGCCATTGCGTTGTTACCTGGCAATGATGACGCCGGTTTGTATCTCGGCCCGGTTTACGGCGGCGGCGCGAACACCAGAAATTATGATGCCATTTATACCAAAGAAATTGACGAAGAAATCCTTAAAAACCGCGGAATCGACCGCCATCATTTTGACCGGCGCGGCGGCGGCTCCAACAAAGCCAAAGATGCATTGCTCTTTTTCAATGCGGCCATTCCGCTCCGCCAAAACGCCGAAGTGTATGCATTCGGCGGCATCAGTCACCGCAATTCGCAGTTTACTGCTGTGTATCGCCTTCCCGGCTGGACGGAGCGTAACAATGCATTCCTTTACCCGGATGGTTTTTTGCCTGCCATGGAAAATATTATTTCAGACAAATCACTGTCGGTGGGCATTAAGGGCAAGATCCGTGACTGGGACGTGGACATTTCCAACGTGTACGGCAGGAATAATTTCGGTAATGTGATCACCAATTCCCTGAATGCAAGTTTGGGACTGAAAACACCAAGAACCTTTGATGCAGGAAGTTACAATGCAAGCCAAAACACAGGGAGCATCGATATCAGCCGTTATTTTGGTAAAGTATTAAAAGGAATCAATGTGGCATTCGGGGCCCAATACAGGGTGGAAACTTACCAGATCGTTGCGGGTGAAGAAGCTTCCTATTCCAAGGCCGACCTGAGGACCATTTACGGTCTGGACACAACCGGAACGGGGATTATCTACAACACCAAAGAAGGCCAGATCGGCTTGAACGGCCTTTCGCCCGGCTCACAGATCCATGCCGGTTTCCGGCCGGAGAATGCTGTGAATGTAAACCGCTCGGTGCTGGCCGGTTATGCGGATGTGGAAGCGAACATTACACAGGAATGGCTCGTTTCAGGAGCATTAAGGCTCGAAAGTTTCTCAGGATTAGGAGATGTGACCACGTACAAGATCGCCTCCAAATATCGCTTCGGCGACTGGTTGGGCGTGCGCGGCTCACATAACACGGGTTTCCGGGCACCGGACCTTGCCCAATATTATTACACCGAAACATCCACAAGCTTCCAGCAGGGACGTGCCATTGACCAGGTAACGGCTTCGAACCAGAGTGCAGCCACGCGGGCACTGGGAATTCCTACATTAACACCTGAAAAATCGAAGGGTTACACATTCGGGATCACGTCGCAGCCTCTCAGGAATTTCGAATTCACGGCGGATGCTTACCTGGTGGACGTAAAAAACCGGGTGGGTAATACAGGGAATTTTTCGGCAACGGATGTGAACCTGCCGCAGGAAGTGCGGACATTATTCGTGCAAACCGGAACCACGCAAGCCAAATTCTTTTATAACTCATTCAGCACGAGGACAAAGGGACTGGAACTGACCGGAAGTTACCGGACACCATTCCGCAGCGGCGCGCTAACATTATTATTTGGTGCCAATTTTGTTAAAAATGAAGTGACAAGCGTCAATACGCCAAAAGGGCTGGAAGCTTACCGCTACATTATTTTCAATGATGGTGAAAAAGCGCGGGTTACATCCAACATTCCAGGCAAAAAAATTAACATTCAGGGAAGCTTTAAAGTGGGCAAGCTCACTTACATGGTCCGGGGGATATATTTTGGCTCTGTAACCAATGCATCGGCATTGAATGCGACATTCCCGAAACCCGATTATTTTTTCCAGAAACTAAGGCCTATCTGGGTGGTCGACGCGTCGGTTGCCTATGCATTTACCAAATCCATACAGGGTGTGATCGGGGTTAATAATGCATTTAACCAGCTCGGCGATTATTCGGACCCGAAACTGACTGCATTGAACAATCCTTCCATTATCGGCATTCAAAACGGCAGCGCGGGCATTCAGCCTTTCATCAGGATCACGGCCAGGCTTTAAGTTGACAAAACATCAAAAATCGAACAATATGAAACTGAATTTCTCTCCCGGAAAGATAATGATTGCCATAGCAGCAGCTGCATCCGCATTAACAGGCTGCGAAGATGCCGGTTACCTCGACATTGACGCCGCCGACCGTCCGCCGCTGAGTGCGTACATTAGTTTTGTCAATGCCAGGCCGGTAAACACTGCACTGAGTTTCTGGACATTTACAGACAAGATCACGCCCACACCGGTTACGATCAACACGGCTTCGGACTACTATCCTACCGTGTTCGGCAATGTGCAGATCAACTTTACGGAAGGCACCAATACGAGTTATAAAGCTTCTTATCAATTTGGCAACAGCGCAACATTCAGCGCAACCGGTCGCCCGAATGGCCCTATCGCCACATTTTATCACACTGTTGTCGCAGCCAGGACGGCGAACAACAAAGCCGATTCGCTCATCCTTTTTTACGACGATCTTAAAACGCCGGAAGCCGGTAAAGCGAAGCTCCGCTTTGTGAACCTTGCCGTTGGAAGCGGCACTTTGAATGTGCTGAATGGCAATACGCCTTTGTTCAGTAATGTGGCCTATGGTCGCGCCGCGAACTCTGCATTGTCTGGTGAGGCATTGAGCGCATGGTCGCTGGGGCCATTCCAGAATGTCAGCCCGGGCTCATATCAGCTCAGTTTTGTCGATGCCGCGAATGGTAATGCCATCGGAAATCCCCAAACCGTCGCGCTGGAAGCCGGAAAGATTTACACCATCTTCACAAATGGCCTTATCAACGGCAGTCCGGCATTCGGGGTAAAAGTGCTGGAACATCCTGTAAAATAGGTGATTGGATTGGTGAAATGTTAGCGCAGAGCCGGGCATCAACATAAGTCCCAGCTCTACGTTAATGATACCTTTTCAAAATATCATCAATCCTGGGATCAGGAACCAGGTTAGTGGTGCCGGCCAGCACAACATCCTTATAATCCGGATGCATGGTATTGATGACGTAATTAAACGCTTCGGGCATCACTGCGGACGGCACTTTCAGGGCGATGGATTTTGCGTCCTGATACCATTTGTCTCCTATCGGTTGACATGCAGCGTAGTCATTTGGGTTCCTCCACGTAGGGCCTAAATCAGCTACGCTGATTTCCTCGACAGACACGGGATCAGGAACCGAGATAAACATAATCTGGAAATCGTCGTTAAACCCAACGCCTTGCCGCCTGACCATGTTTTCAAGAAATGCCAGCGGAATTGATTCTGCTGCATACAACACTTTATTACCAGCGCTATTCCAACGTCCCTGCATCCCGGATGCGAAAAAAGTTCCGCTATATATTTTATGGACAATCCTGTAAATCAGCATCCTTACACCGGATATCCTTGCGCCAACTTTTCCAATTCTTCTCCCAGAAAGTCGACGCCGCCCCCGGTTCCGAGCCAATCTGCGGGTTTTTCACTGGAGTTCCAGAACGGCTTTTGAAGCCAGTATTTAAATTCGTCCACATTGCCGAAAATCTGCTCGCCTTTCTCGAACAGCGCAATCAGCTTCAACAAATGCTCCCCATATAGTGGATCAAGATTTTTTTGGGATTCTTTATAATTGCTGATTGTCCTGGAAGAAAGATTGATCAAAGCTGCGAGATTCTTTTCGGGCATTTTGATCGCTTCGGCAAAATCATAAAACACCTTCGGCCTGAGGCCTTTACGCGCCGAAATCACCATAGCGAAGTTACTTCCAGTGTCAAGGTAAGTGAACTTTGCTTTCAGACTATGGTATGGTTGATTGCCGGATGTCTTCATGATTTTGAATGGTTTATACGAATATAAGAAATCTTTCTCTTTCAGAAACGAAAAATTTCAATATTTCCAGTTCTGCTGATTTATTTTGCTATTCCAGATGTCGGGGCCTATATTTGCCCTCAATAGACTTAGTCTAAATAAGACTTACAACACACCCTACGCTCTTGAAACCTGGCAGTGGCAACGGCCGGGCACTTAATTAAGTCAAAAAATCTGATGTTATTGAAGCCTTCTTTACTCCTCACAGCAATTGTTACCCTACTTCATTTTTACACGTTTGCGCAGACAACCGGTTCAAAAACGGCGACCATAAAAGGCAAAATCAGCGACGATAAGGGTTCTGTCGTAAGCTTTGTGACGATCCGGGTTAATGGGACCAGTATTGCTACTTTTTCTGATACTGATGGAACATTTACGCTGAAAGAAGTGCCTTACGGACATCAGGAGATCATGATTACGTCCGTCGAGATCAAAGCCAAAACCGCCAAATTTCACGTTCACAAACCTGCTCACGAGTTTAATGCGGTCGTTACCAAAACCGCCCAGGACCTGAACGAAGTGCAGATCGTTCAAAAAACAGAGAAGAAACAAATTGAAACACAGGGGTTTGCAGTTGCAGTCATTGAAACAAAGGAAGCTTCGCTCCGAAATTTAACCACCAATGAACTTCTGGACCGTGCCGTAGGCGTACGTGTCCGTCAGAACGGTGGCATCGGGTCGCGGGTGGAGTATAATCTGAATGGAATGTCGGGCAGTGCAGTTGGGATTTTCCTGGATGGAATTGAGATCTCGACGTACGGATCTTCTTTCAACTTGAACAACATTCCACCTGCCATGATCGAACGCATTGAGGTGTACAAAGGCGTGCTGCCTTCGCACCTGACGGGCGATTACGTTGGCGGGGCCATTAATGTGGTGTTGAAAAAAGATGCTTCTCAAAATAACATTACAGCTGCGGTTGCCTACGGGTCTTTCAACACATTCCAGGCTGACCTTTCCGGAATTTATCGCAACAAGCAGACGGGTTTCACCACCAGGGCTTCGGGCTTTTATACGTATACAGATAACAGCTACACCACATGGGGTAAGTTTTCCAAATTTGTGCATCCGGACAGAACATTGGAGCGTTATTACCGGGCCAAAAGATTCAATAATGCCTATAAATCCATCGGTGGCAGATTTGAAATCGGCTTTACGAATGTGAAATGGGCGGACCAATTCTTCCTGGGCTACAACATTTCAGACACTTACAGCGAGATCCCGCACGGAACCACCATGGCCAGGCCATATGTCGGCAGGTTTGGTGAGTATCAGGCGCATGTGGTCAGTTTGAATTATAATAAGAACAATTTTCTGGTTAAAGGCCTGGCGGTCAATGTGAATGCTGTCCGCAGTTATAGGAGCACATATGTTCAGGATACGGTTGGCCAGGTTTACAACTGGGACGGAAATCCCAGAATGCTGATCAGGAACGGCGAAGTGGTTCCCGTGCCGCCTACCCCCGGAATGGGCCAGCAAGGCGCCAAGAGCATTGTGGAAGTAAACCGGCAGATCACCAACATGCGTTCGAATTTGGGATATACCCTTTTTCCCGGACACCGGATTTCCCTGAACCATAAGCTCGAAACCACCGATAGGGACGACAATGATCTGCTGAACCCGGAAAGAAAGGAAATGGTCACCGTGAGCAGTGTGATGAATAACATTCTCGCCCTGAACTATGAAGCGCAGTTCCTGAGCGATAAGCTGAAAACCAATTTATTGGGAAAATACACTTCCAACCGCACCATTCAAACCCGCCCCGAGCTGATCGAACAAAACAGTGAGAATGTCATCAACAGGGTCCGGAACAAAACTGTAAACCATAACAGAGGATATGGTGCCACGGTTTCTTATAATGTATTTTCAAAAATGTACATCATAGGCTCCACCCAAAATGCCTACGTAACGGCCACAGAAAACCAGCTGTATGGAGATCCTGAGAACAATATCCTTGAAAACCCGGGCCTGATCCCTGAAAAGAACATCAATTACAATCTCGGCTTCCGCCACGGCCCTGTCCAGCTGGGAAAACATAAACTTACGCTGTACGCAAGCGCATTCTGGCGAAACGGCTTTGATAAAATTACCCAGCAGGCAGTCGAAAATGCGATTGTTCCGGGAAGGGAAAGCGATGCCGATATCCAGGTTACCAAATATGTGAATCTTGGACGGACACAATCGAGGGGATTTGAAGGTGAAGTGATTTATGTATACGACAACCGCCTGAACGCGCTCTTTAATTTCTCCAAGTTCAACACATTGTTCAAGCAGGAATTTGATCAAAAAGGAAATCCGCACGATCTGTACAATTTACAGCTGCCCAACGAGCCGTTTTTTACCATGAACGGCAGTGTTCAGTATCGTCTTAACGACAAATTTCAGAAAAATTCGATCCTTAATTTCTACTACAATACAGGCTTCGTAGGCGCATTCGGGACCGTATGGATGGAATCGGAATGGTTCACCACTCCTACCCAGTTTTACCACGATTTTGGCGCGAGTTACCGCTTTCCTAATGGTAAAATGGTCGCCAGCTTCGATCTTAAAAACATGCTGAATGCCGAAATGTACGACAATTTTGGTGTGCAAAAGCCGGGCAGAAGTATCTCCGTTAAATTGAATTACACAATTAGTAAATTTTTATAATAACTATTTTAAGATGAAAAAAAATCTGATAAGCGCGGTGATCCTGGGTTTGGCAATGACTTTTGCAGGCTGCAAAGACGACGTTACTGATCCGGATGGTGGTGGACAAACGCCCGTGAGCGAAAGAGAATTTATCTCATTAACTGCATCCATTCCGGACGAGGCGGGAACAGCGGGAAATGGTGGAACCATGGCGTACGCAATCACCCACGCGCAAGCGATCGACCCTAACTTTTCGGTGAATATTTACCAAAACGGCTTTGGCCTGAGGTCTGCGAGGACAGCCCGTGTGCAGGCGTCTGAGGACGGAACTGAGCTTTATAACATTCAGTATACTGGTGAAGATGGCGGGGTGTTCAATAAATATCTGGTTAAAGGCGCCAAAGATTACCAGGATACGGGCAACGAGTTAGACTTGTCGGATATCGTAGGAACTTCTCCCCGCTGGACCAAAGCGGCTGAGGATATCGGGATCGGCGTGCACCTGACGGGTAGCAAAACGGTAACGGAAGGCGCGGCGCCCAACCATGTTTTCAAATATACAAGGGGAAAAGTAAGGATTGCGGTAATCGATCTGAAAGACGCCAGAGTGCCTAATTCAACGGAATTTGATTTCCCTTTCCCGGCCGACCTGGAAGCACAGGGATATTCCGTTGGACGCATCGATGTGCCCGTTTTGAATGATGACAAAACAAAGATCTTGATCGGTTGCAACGTGAGCAAAATCAACCCTGGAAAGTTGTCTTACAACACAGCGGGAGAACCGGTTTGGGCGAACGACGCTGCCAACAGGACCATCGGAACGACGACACTTGTCGTGGATTATCCATCATTGCAGAACCCAAAACTGATCTATTCCACGCTTTCCAAAACCAACAACCACTCCTACCGCACCATGACGCAGTATGTAGGAAATGACGGCAATGTGTATCAGGCAACGGCTACGGGCGGAAAGGATATTTTACGTATCAACAAAAGCAACAACGAGTACGACAACGGTTACCAGTTTGACCTGGATGCAGCTTTGAGCTTAAAAGACACGCGGATCCAGGCTTGGAGATACATTCAGGACGGGATCGGCCTGGTGCTGTACAACATTGCAGGAAAAGGCGGATACATTGCATTAATTGACCTGAATGCAAAAACGGCGAACAAAATCAGCAATGACTATGAAGCAGGACTGGACTTCGGTCAGTATCAGAATCTTGCCGTAAGCGGAGATTTCGTATATGTTCCTTTAACACCAACCGGTGAAGCGGGTAAATTGTATGTGATCAACTGGAAAACCAAGGAAGTAATTAAAGGAAGCACGTTAACAGGTCAGTCGGGATCGAGCTATCTGGGTTCTTACTAGGAAGTGTTAATGTCAACTAAATAAAAGGAAATGCAGCATTTACGGTGCTGCATTTCCTTTTTTGTAACAACAAAATCACAAAACACACTGCATTTTATCCTGCCCTGACTATTGCGCCTAAAACAAAAATTAATACCTTTATTATTTGTAAGAAGTCTAAATAAGTTTGCTGTGCGAAATTTCGAAAAGATCAAGTCACCTTCCGCAAAAGCGGGCAAATCCAGGTTCCGAAAAGTGAATGATTTCCTGCATTTATGGCTGGGATTGATTTCGGGTGTGATCGTTTTCATAGTTTGTCTGACGGGCTGCATCTGGGTTTTTAATGCAGAGATCCTGGATATGCTCAATCCCGAAACACGCGTCGAGTGGCAGGATAAGCCCATATTGTCACCATCCGCGTTGCGCAAGATAGGCGAACAGGCGGTACCGGGCGAAAAGATCGATTATGCCTATTTTCAGCAGGGACGGGCGGCAATCGTACAGCTTGGAGACCACGAGCAAACACATTACGAAGTAAAACTCAACCCCTACTCAGGCAAGGTGCTCAGGATTGACCAGCACCAGAAAGGAAGCACAGACTTTTTCAGCTGGATCCTCAATGGTCACCGCTTTTTATGGATGCCTTTCGAAATTGGCCGGCCAATTGTGAATTACGGGACCCTGATTTTCGTAGTGCTGCTGATCACCGGGCTTATTTGGTGGTATCCCAAAAAGTGGAAGCAAAGTACGATTGACAAGAGCTTCAAAATCAAATGGAATGCGAGTTTCAAGCGCATTAACCTTGACCTCCATAATGTGCTGGGCTTCTATTCAATGCTTTTCCTGCTCGCTATTGCCTTAACGGGAATGGTTTATGGAATTGAATGGTACAGCAGGGGTTTATATTGGGTGACAACCGGCGTTACACTGCCGGAATACAAAGAGGCCAGCTCCGATAGTACGCTGGCTGGCAAGGGATTACCTGTTAACCAGGCGCTTGATGTGGCCTGGGCAAAAGTAATTGCGGAACATCCCGACACAAAAGGCTTCTTTTACAGCTACCCTGATCCGGCAGATGCCAAATCGGCCATAGAGATATACATTTATCCATCCGCAGGCCATTTTTACGACAATCGCAGCTATGCTTTTGACCGGCATACTTTGAAGGAAATCAAAGGTGATGCGGTCTATGGCGCTGAATTTGCGACTGCGTCTCTTGGCACAAAAATCCGAAAAATGAATTACGACATTCATGTAGGAAGCGTTCTGGGCTTTCCAGGCAAAGTCCTTGCTTTTCTTGCATCTCTCATCGGCGCATCGCTGCCGATCACGGGCTTCATTGTCTGGTGGAACCGCAAAGGGTTTGGCAAAAGCAAAAAGAGCAGCCGAAAACCAAGTCTCAAGCTAAGCCGCGAATCCGTTTAAAATAGCTTTCAGATTTCATACTAAGCATTAGCCAGGTTAAAATAGAACGTGCTACCCATTCCAATTTCGCTGGTTACGCCAATGCTGCCGCCTTGTGCCTCGATGAATTCCTTGCTGATGGCGAGCCCCAACCCCGTTCCGGTTTTCGAGCTGCCCGGAACCTGGAAGTAGCGGTCAAATATTTTAGTCCGGTAACGGCTGTCAATCCCTTTTCCTTCATCCCGGACCATAAACTGAACGCCCTGATCCGAGCCTGCAAGCTGAATGTGGATTTTGCCGTCCTGCGGCGAGTAGCGGACTGCATTGGTTAAAAAATTGATCAATACCCATGCCGTTTTTTCCATATCCGCTTTCACATCAGAAAGCTGCTCGGCTGCGTGCACGACGAGCTCGATGTTTTTCTGCTCAACAGACGTTTTCACGGCATCTATGGCGTATTTCAAAATATCATATGGGCTGCTTTGCTGAATGTTCAGCTGGATATTCCCGGTTTCAACCTGCGACATATTCAGCAGCTCACCCGTCATTTTCAGAAGGCGGTTACTATCCTCTTTAATGCTGGTCACCAGTTGTTTTTGTTCCTCATTCATCACGCCGGTATGCTGGCTTTCCAGCAGCTGCAAGCTCATTTTAATGGAAGCGATAGGCGTTTTCAGCTCATGGGAAACAGTGGCAATGAAATTCGTTTTGGCAAAATCGAGCTCCTTGAATGGTGTAATGTTCTTTAAAAGGATCACCTGCCCAATGAATTTTTTGACGCGCTCACCTGTCGGCACAATGGTGATATCGACAATTTCTTTTTCAAAATAGCTTTCCTTGTCATCAGCATAAATTTTCAGCGGCGCGTTGCCGGAATGTCCGTTTATTCCATTTCCACTATTTTTTTCCTGAATCAATGCCCGTATCAAATCGTTCTGCACCGCCAGCTCAACAGCAGATTTACCCAGCAAGTCGCTTGCCGCAATGCCCGAAATCCGGACGGCCTGATCATTGGCAAAGAGTATTTTTTTGTTTTCATCAAGGCCAATTACCGGCTCATGCATGTTGTTGATCAGCGCCTCAATCCGCTTCTTCTCGACCAAAATCTGGGAAAGGTTGCTGTTGTCATACTCTTCCAGCTTCTCAGCCATGGTGTTAAAAGAACTCGCCAGCTCACCAAATTCATCCTTACCCGAAAAATGCAGCCGCTCGGTATATTGCTTCGCTGCTATGGCGCGGATACTTTCCGTCAATTCCCGGATCGGGTTGCCAACATTGCCCGGCAGATTGATCAGCAGGGTCAGCGCGATCAGAAAACAAATGGTACCCGTGATCGCAATCCATATAAATGCAGACTGCACCGTCGCCAGCGCTTTATCACTTTTCGCACGGATCGCTTCCATATTGATCCGCGTGAGCTCTGCCAGATCATTCCGGATCAGGACAGGAAGCTGCTGGTTATCAGGATCTTTTCGCAGCAAACTGAAATGATCTGCCAATTTGCCCGTCACCTCTCCTTCGAGAGGTTCGGTTACATTCGACTCTTGTTGTTTCAGACTTCGCGCAAACCTGGTCCAGGCATCCGGGTCCGTTCGGATCTGGTCGATGGCCAGAAACATGCTCCTGCTGTAATCCAGTGTCTTGTAATTATCCTGCAAGATGTTCTGTGTATCTTCTTTGAGCGCGTAAATGTAGCTGGCGGCAATCAGCGACAATGCCAGGATCATTGAGAAAAGTACCCCAAGTCCGAGGCGCAGTTTGGTTTTGATTTTCATATACTAAAATCAGGATTTCAGGCGATATTATGACAAGATAACCAGGTCAATGTCCGATGCTGAAAGTTTTTTTAACAGATTATTAAAAACATTGGTGGCTAAAATGACCCTTAGCAGGTTAATATGCGGTTTTCCAAGGCAAATTGTCGTGATCTGCCGCTGCTCCGCAACCTGTATGATGGCTTCGGAAATGTTAGAATCCTGCACACGGATGATCTCAGCCCCCATTTCAGTGGCAAGTTTAAAGTTATTAATCAAATGCCGCTGCTTGTCCAACGCAATTTTGTCCTGGCTTTCCCTGGGCGTTTGCACGTAAAGTACAAACCATTTGCTGTTATAATAGCTGGCCAGTCGCGCCGTCTTGCGAATGACATGCCGGGCAGTGCTCTCATTGCTGCTGATACATGCCAAGAATTTCTCCCGCTTCGAGCCCACTAGCCTGGGAATTTCAGACTCCACTTTGCGCTCAACCTGACTGGCCACTTCTTTTAATGCAAGTTCGCGGAGTTGAAGGATATGGTCGGCTTTGAAAAAGTTGTTCAGCGCAGTCTGGATCTTCTCGGGTTTGTAAATTTTTCCTTCTTTCAGGCGCGTGATCAGCTCGTCAGCGGTTAAGTCAATGTTCACCACTTCGTCGGCCACGCCGAGCACGCTGTCCGGGATCCGCTCTTTCACTTCAACGCCGGTGATGCTCTTTACTTCCTCGTTCAGCGACTCAATGTGCTGAATATTAACAGCGCTGATCACATTAATGCCTGCTTCCAGGATTTCGAGCACATCCTGCCAGCGCTTGTCATTTTTACTGCCTTCAATGTTGGTGTGCGCAAGCTCGTCAACGATCACCACTTCGGGCCTCAGGCTTATAACCGCCTGCACATCCAGCTCATCGAGTTCTTTTCCTTTGTAAAAAAGCCTGCGCCGCGGAATCACCGGCAATCCATCCAGCAGATCGTGCGTTTCTTTCCGGTTATGGGTTTCAATGTATCCGATCTTGACATCGATGCCGTTGCGAAGCAGCGCATGCGCTTCCTGCAGCATCCGGAATGTTTTGCCAACACCAGCGCTCATGCCGATGTAAATTTTGAATTTTCCACGCCTGGATTTTTTGATCAGGTCCAGGAAATGCTGCGCGCTGGGGTTGGTTTCGGGCATTATTCAGGTTAGGGTTTAAATTGTTGATATGGATTAAAATGCGATTGAAAGCGAGGTGGTCAGAAAGAAATTATCTTTATTATTCAAGTCCTCAGCGCCGCTCCCATTCCTTTCCAAAAATATCGCGTCTTCACTCCTCAGGTTTCTCGCCTCCACGCGCCAGAGCACGCCGGGAAAAACAGCGTAGTCAATGTTGGCGGAGACGCCGAATGTTCTAAATCCGTGCTCAGTTCCTGTGGCAATGATCACACCATTTTTATCCTGAAAATATTCCACCCGCGCTGCGATATTCACTTTTGACGACGGCGAATAACGGGCGATCAGCACCGGTACAAACCATTTATTATAAGCATTGCTTCCCTTTGCCTTTTGCTCTGTTCCATAATCAAACCCGGTTGTCAAACCGAATTTTTCAGTCAATTGGAAAACACCATAAAGGTTGTGATGATAGCGCATTAACCGCACGCTGTCGGGCTTGTCATTTCCTGCAAATGTGCTGTAATTCAAAGTTACATTTGCTGCGGGCTTGTATGTAATTTGCGTTCCAAAGGCCGGCGTCGTATTTCCGTCAACCCGCTGGATCCGCTGCCATCCGTTCAGATACATCGCCGATAAATATAGCTTTTCGTCTTTGGTAGTAAATCCAAGTTTCACACCCGACTCGAAGTAAGGCGTATTTTCAGCCACCAGGCTCCTCGTCATTGCCCAGTTATCCTTCCCTATCGCACTTTCAAAACCGATATGAGAAGGCATAATCCCTGCGTCGATCCACAGGTTGGCGCTTTTTGAAATTTTTACACCTACATTAGCCTCAAAGACATTTTTAAGCACACCAGGCTCGGCGGCGTAATTGGCATTCATGTAAGTCCCGGTGGCCAGTGCCAGGTTCCCCCTGACGCGGTCAGTGGAATAGTTCGCCTTAATGAATCCCAGGTTCAGGTTCACCTCGCCGGCGCGGTTGAAATTATAGAGAAAGCCTGGCACCGTGTTATTCAACGGGAGGTTAAAATCATAATTGTAATAAGCTTCTGCATACCCGCTGATCGTCAAAGGATTTTTCGTTTCGGTCGAATCCTGCGCCATAGCCGGTTTTAAGATCACTAAACCTAATGCAGTCAATAATAAACTTTTCATTGAAATGGTAACTGTAAATGAATGTAGCGGCGCATTGAAATCGCTCCGGTCCCCGCGTCGCTGCTGGTAAGGACCGGGTTACTGTTATAATTTTTCCAAAGCCAGGTTCAGGCTCAGCACATTGACCTTTTCCGGCCCAAACAGGCCAATCAGCGGTTTTTCAGTATTGGAATCGATGATCTGTTTGATTTGATCTTCGGACACTTTGCGCACTGCTGCAATCCGTTTCACCTGCACCCATGCCGCCTTAGGCGAAATGTCCGGATCAAGCCCGCTGCCACTTGCTGTGACCAGTTCTACGGGGATATCCTTCTTGTCAACCCCGGGGTTATGGACCAAAAAAGTATCGATCCTAGCCTGCACCAGCGTTAGATATTCTGGATTGGAAGGTCCTTTGTTGCTGCCGCCAGAGCCAGCCGCATTGTATTCCACCGCCGACGGGCGGCTGTTGAAATACCGGTCCTCGGTAAATTTCTGTCCGATATTGGCATAGTACTTTTTACCGTGTGCTGTTACGGCTTCACCTTGTCCGTTGCCAGGTGCCAACTGCGCGATTGCCCAAACCACTGCCGGATAAACCACAAAGAAAAACACCAGCGTTACGATTGTCAGTTTGATAGCGGGAAATATGTTCGTTTTCATTTATTTAAATTTTTAACTTTATAAAAAATTGGAATCTATGGAAGCATTACTGCGCGTTCGTTCTTCTGAATTCACGGACGAACTGATTAACAAAATCAGGACATTATTGAGTGGCTCGCAAGACTCTGAAATCACGATCAGCATTACCGAAAAACCTTCAACTGGTATGCTTCGGATTGAAACCCGTGACGAGTATTTTTCAAGGCTGGATAAGTCACTTGAAAATTTCGAAAAGGGAAATGTCATCACTTTCAGTGGAGATGCATTTGACCAATTTGCAAAACACCTGGGCAATTCATGAGCCGAATTACCTTCGATACCATCGCCATCGAAGACCTGACTCAATGGTCCAAAAGCGAACCCCGGCTGGTAAAAAAAGTTTTTGAATTGATTACTGATATCCAAAAACATCCATTCGAAGGAATTGGTAAACCGGAAGGTCTCAAACATCAGTATAAGGGCTGTTGGAGCAGGCGTATTACTGATGAGCACCGACTCATATACAAGGTGCTTTCCGAAGGCGATATTTTCGTTTTGAGCGTTCATGGTCATTATGATCAATAATTTCTAAATCCAGATACTTACAACCAGATCAATGACTTTGATGCCGGCGAAGGGGATTAGCATGCCGCCGAGGCCGTAAATGAGCAGGTTTCTTCTGAGCAGGGCGCTGGCGCCGATTGGTTTGTAGGCTACTCCTTTCAATGCGAGCGGGATCAGGAAGGGAATGATCACGGCGTTGAAGATCACTGCCGACAGGATGGCGCTTTCGGGGCTGTTGAGCCGCATAATGTTAAGCCCTTGCAGCGCCGGGATACTCGCGATAAACAGGGCAGGTATGATCGCAAAATATTTGGCTACGTCGTTGGCAATGGAGAATGTGGTCAATGTGCCGCGGGTCATTAACAGCTGTTTCCCGATTTCGACGATCTCGATCAACTTGGTCGGGTCGTTATCCAGATCGACCATGTTACCTGCTTCCTTCGCTGCCTGCGTGCCGCTGTTCATGGCCACGCCAACATCTGCCTGCGCCAGCGCGGGCGCATCATTAGTGCCGTCACCCATCATGGCTACCAGTTTGCCGGCTTCCTGTTCTTTTTTAATGTAATTCATTTTATCCTCTGGCCTTGCCTCGGCAATGAAATCGTCCACACCCGCTTTTTCGGCGATAAATTTGGCCGTTAACGGATTGTCGCCGGTTACCATCACGGTTTTTACACCCATTTTCCGCAGCCGCTCGAAGCGCTCGCTGATGCCGGGCTTGATAATGTCCTGCAACTCTACCACACCTAATACGCGCTCGTTTTCAGAAACAACAAGCGGGGTCCCACCATTGCTGGAAATCGTTTTGACCGTTTCTTCAATTTCAGCAGGAAAGTCGTTTCCCGCGCTGTTAACCAGGTTACGGATCGAATCAAAGGCACCTTTACGGATGCGTGTATCCGCAAAGTCGACGCCTGAGCTGCGGGTTTCGGCGGTAAATTTGATGAATTTCGGGTCCGGGATCTGGTAAGTTGCGGGCGTTGCATTGGCGAGTTCCAGGATGGACTTTCCTTCCGGCGTTTCGTCGGCTATGGAGCTGAGCACAGCGGCTTTTACAAAATGGTTCTCGGTAATGCCTTTTGCAGCATGGAAATGGGTTGCCTTGCGGTTACCGATCGTGATGGTGCCTGTTTTGTCCAGCAAAAGCACATCAATATCTCCGGCCGTTTCTACGGCTTTCCCGGATTTGGTGATCACATTCGCCCGCAGCGCCCGGTCCATCCCGGCGATACCAATCGCAGACAGCAGCCCGCCGATCGTGGTAGGGATCAGGCAGACGAAAAGTGAGATGAATGCAGCAATGGTAATGGGCGTATTGGAATAATCGGCGAACGGTTTCAGCGTAACGCACACGATCACGAACACCAGCGTAAAGCCGGCCAACAGGATGGTCAATGCAATTTCGTTCGGTGTTTTCTGGCGACTGGCGCCTTCCACCAAAGCGATCATCTTATCCAGAAAGCTCTCGCCCGGCGCAGTGGTTACCATCACTTTGATCTTGTCCGAAAGCACCTTCGTTCCACCGGTTACGCTGCTTTTATCCCCTCCTGCTTCCCGGATCACCGGCGCAGATTCCCCGGTTATGGCGCTCTCGTCAATGGTGGCCAGACCTTCAATGATCTCCCCATCGGTAGCAATGTTGTCGCCTGCTTCACAAATGAATATATCCCCCTTTTTCATCTGGGCAGACATCACATTTTGCGTTGATACAGCAAAGCCTTGCTTGTTTTCGATGACCAGTTTGGCAGGTGTTTCCTCGCGCGTTTTACGCAAACTATCTGCTTGTGCTTTTCCCCTTGCTTCGGCGATGGCTTCCGCAAAGTTGGCAAACAACAGGGTTAGCAAAAGGATCAGGAAGATCACGAAATTGTAGCCGAAACTGCCCTGCGTCGTATTTCCCGACAAGATCCAGAGACAGACCACAAACATAACAAATGTGCCTATCTCAACGGTGAACATCACCGGGTTACGGAACAGGATCTTAGGATTTAATTTATAAAAAGACTCTCTCAGGGCATGACTGACCTGATCCTTCTGGAACAGGGATGCATTTTGATTTTTCATTTTTTTGGAGCAATTAGCTATCAGCATCTCGTGGTTAACCGTTTGGCTTCTAGCTGTTTTTGTAATTTATTCAATGTATTAATGCATGCTGAAATATTCGGCGATCGGGCCCAGCGTGAGCGACGGGAAGAATGACAGGGCGGTAATAATTACGATCACAGCCATCACCATCATTCCGAATGTGGCCGAGTCGGTGCGCAATGTTCCGGCGCTTTCCGGGATGTATTTTTTGTTTGCCAAAAGTCCTGCAATCGCCAACGGGCCGATGATGGGAATAAAGCGGGAAAGGATCAGCACAATGCCTGTTGTAATGTTCCACCAGAGATTATTGTCACCCAAACCCTCAAAACCACTGCCGTTATTGGCGGCCGACGAGGTATACTCATACAGCATTTCGCTGAACCCGTGAAAGCCTGGGTTGTTCAGATTAGCCAATGTAATGCCTGGAAATGCCGCTGCCAGCGCCGTTCCGGCGAGTATCAGAAGGGGATGCAAAAGCGCGACGATCATGGCGATCTTCATTTCCCGACCTTCGATTTTTTTACCTAAAAACTCAGGCGTGCGCCCAACCATTAAGCCGCTGATAAACACAGCCAGGATGATAAAGATGAAAAAATTCAGGATCCCGACCCCGCAACCGCCATAAAATGCATTGGTCATCATCGCCAGCAGCTGCATCATTCCGGATAGCGGCATACCGCTGTCGTGCATGGAATTGACAGATCCTGTTGAGATAACGGTGGTGGCTATACTCCAAAACCCGGAAGCGGCACTGCCCAGCCGGGTCTCCTTCCCTTCCATTGCGCCTGAGCCCATATCAATGCCCATTTGTGCGATCGCCGGATTGCCCTGAACTTCCCAGATCACTGTCGGAACGCAGAGTAACAGAAACCCGATGGTCATCACCCCGAAAATCATCCAGGCCATTTTCTTTCTTTTCAAAAAGAAACCCAACGCAAAGATCATAGCCAGCGGAATAATCATTTGAGAGAACATTTCAACCATATTTGTCAGGTAATTGGGATTTTCCAGCGGGTGTGCTGAGTTGGTCCCATAGAACCCGCCTCCGTTTGTGCCCAGATGCTTAATGGCAACAAATGCTGCGACCGGCCCCGTGGATACGCTGATTGAATCGCCCTGCATGCTGACAATTTGTTCCTTTCCCTCAAAAGTCATAGGTGTACCGCTAAAAGCCAGGATGCTGGCTACGACGATGGAGGCCGGCAACAGGATCCGCGTGCAGGAGATTAGCATTAGATGATAAAAATTTCCAAGCTTATCTGCCGTTTTTTTCTTTAAGGCAATAAACAGAATAACGGCTGCTGCCATGCCCGTTCCTGCGCTCACGAATTGTAAGAACATTAAAAACAGCTGCGACAAATAGCTCACGCCGCTTTCCCCTGAATAATGCTGCAGGTTGCAGTTGACTACAAACGATATGCTCGTATTGAATGCCAGGTCAGCGGTTTGCCCGGGGTTTCCATCCGGGTTCAGTGGCAGCCAGCCCTGGTTCATGAGTACGAACATGCCTAACAAAAACCAAACAAAATTGATGGTCAACATGGCTGTCAGATGCTGTTTCCAGTTCATATCTGCCTTCCGGTCGATGCCGCTAATGCGGAAGAACACGTTTTCGAGTGGATTGAATACGGGATCAAGGAGCGTTTTTTCACCCGCGTAAACTTTGGCAATGTACTTACCGAATGGGATTGCCATCAGGATTGTAATTGCATACATGGCGACGACGCCTAAAACTTCTGTGTTCATTTTATTAAAATTATGAGCAGCACTGAATTTTTAATGCAGGCCTGCAAAAGACATTGGAGTTAAAATTTCTCGGGTTTGATCAGCACGTAACACATGTAGACAAACACACCGACGGATACAATGAGTAATGCGGCCATGGTCAGATTTTCTCAAAAAGATGGACGGATTGATACAATAGCGCGAAGCAAAAACAGCCTGCGGCAAGTAAGAGGATTGTGAGCATGAGGTATGACAGTTAAGTGAATGTTTGTTAAATGACGCCGAACAAACCGGTCATCAGATAGTAAGCATTCCAAAGGCATACCAAAGTTTTCACTCATGACATAACTATTTATATATTAAACAGTTATGCCTTTTTTAGAAGAATTAAAAAAAATCAAACCTTATCATTTTGATAGGGCACCCTATCAAAAAAGTAGGATGTCCCTTGCGACCGACTGGTTAATGACCCGAACTTTGAAGACCGTATTCGTCGATCTTGCGGTAAAGTGTAGCGATCCCTATTTCCAGCAAACGGGCCGTTTCCGCCTTGTTCCCTTTGCAGTAATTGAGCACTTTCTGAATGTGTAATTTTTCGGTGCTTGCCATTGAAAAAGCGGAGAGCTGCTGGCTTTTTATTGGCAGTGATTGCTGAATATTTGATGGCAGACTTCCGACCTCCAACATGCCGTCGCTGATGATCACGGCCCTTTCAACCACGTTTTTCAATTCCCTGATGTTACCATTCCACTCGTAGCTTTCCAGCCGTTTTAGGAAATCTTTTGAATAGCCCAGGTTGGGCTTGTTGGTTTGCTTACAGAAATAATCAAGGAAAAAATCCAACAGCGCAGGAATGTCTTTAACCCTGTCCCGGAGCGGTGGCATCGGGATCTGAAACACATTTAATCTGAAATAAAGATCTGCCCTGAACTTGTGCTGCTCCGACTCTGACTTTAAATCGCGATTGGTGGCAGCAATCAGCCTGAAATTTGACTTGATGGTCTTGGTATCTCCCAGTTTTATGAACTCGTGGGTTTCCAGCACGCGCAGTAACTTGGCCTGCAATTCAAGGGGCAGCTCGCCAATTTCATCCAGAAATAATGTTCCATTGTGTGCCTCTTCCAGAAGCCCGCGCTTGTCTTTCAGCGCGCCTGTGAATGCGCCCTGTTTATACCCAAAAAGCTCACTTTCAATGATATCCCTTCCAAATGCGCTGCAATTCAGAGCGACAAAGTTTTTATCGGCACGAAGGCTGCTGTAATGGATCGCTTGCGCAAAAACTTCTTTTCCTGTGCCTGTTTCGCCCGTTAACAGCACTGCTGCGTCGGTTTTAGCCACTTTTTTAGCCAGGTCGATCGCGTCTGTTATAGGCTGCGAATTTCCGATGATCGTGTCGAAGGAAAATTTACTGGAAACAATCGCTTCCAGCTTTTTGACTTTCTTTTGAAGCTGCGCTTTTTCGATGGCTTTGTCCAGCAATGGCAGGATCCTGTCGTTGTCGTCTCCCTTCACAATGTAGTCCATCGCCCCGTTTTTCATGGCCTGGACCCCATCTGCAATGTTGCCGTTCGCCGTCAGTAAGATGATCTCGGCTTGCGGATTGCGGCTTTTCAAAACAGGAACCAACTCAACGCCATTTCCATCAGGCAACCTTACATCACAAAGGACCGCATCGATTGCAGGGTTATCAATGGCAGCAAGACCTGATTTACAATCCGCCGCTTCCAACACCTCAAAGCCTTCCGCCCGGATGATCCTGGCTAGCAGGGAGCGGAGCTTTTCTTCGTCATCAATGATTAAAACCGTTTTCAAAATCGTCTGTTTAATAGTTTCACCAACCCATCATGATGACAACCATTTCTCAAAATGATAAAAATTGAATGATATAACCAAGGATTCAGACATTAATAAAAACCTACTCGCTGCGTAATGATTTTACAGGGTTCATCAAAGCTGCTTTTACACTCTGGAATCCGACGGTCAGCAATGCTACAACAATAGTCACTAAAAGCGCGAGCAGGAAGAATGCAGGGTTCAGGTCAATTTTGTATTCAAAATTTTTCAGCCAGCCCGTCATCACCCACCAGCCTACCGGCGCTGACAATACAAATGCAATGCCGATCAACTGGATAAATTCCCTGCTAAATAGCCAGAGTATGCTTCCTGTGCTGGCGCCCAAAACTTTGCGGACACCCACTTCTTTGGTCCGTTGAACCACCATGAACAAAACGAGACCATACAGGCCCATACAGCCAATAAGTAATGCAACTCCGGCAAAAAAATTGATCAGGCTGCCCATGGTCTGCTCTTGCTGATAAGCTTCTTTAATTTGATCGTCGACAAACGACGGCTCGAAAAAGTTGTCTGTATATGCCTGATTATAAACCTTTTCCAATTGTTTTAATGCATGACTGTAACTGGCAGACCTTAACTGAATGTTGGCTGAATAAAAGCCGCTCGCCAGCGTCGTCAGGAATATAGGATTGATCTGTTGTTTGAGGTTCGATTGGTTGTAATCCTTTAATACACCGACAATTTCCAGGGGCGCAAAACCTCCTTTATGCAAAACCTTACCTACTACATCGGATGGTTGGGTAAAGCCCAGGCGTTTCATGAATGTCTCATTGATAAGCGCTTCACGCGCCGTATCGGAAGGCTGAACATTGCGTCCGGCAAGCAGTTTCAAATCATACAAACCTATATAATCTGCATCGATCCAGGCTTGCTGCGGCGCATATGGCTCTTCGTTAGGCCGGCTGTCAAAACGCACGACCGTCTGGCTTGTCCAGCCCGACTGGGGCGGCCCGCCCATGGAGTAACTTACCTGGCTTACTTCCGGTAGGGCTGCGGCCAGGTTACGGAATGTCCTCATCTTGCCAATGTCCTGGGCGGGGAGGTTCGGCAGGCTCACGGTTATGATGGCATCCTTGCGAAAACCCAGATCTTTGGACTGTACGTAACTCAGCTGATTGGCTACCACAATTAATCCGATCACAAGCATTTGCGAAATGGCAAACTGCATCACGACTAATCCGCGTCTGAGCGAAAAACCACCCGCCTGCTGCGCAGTTAGCCGGCCCGCCAGTGCGACTACCGGACGGAAACCAGCCAGAACTAATGAAGGATATAATCCCGCCAGCAGGATTACTGCCAAGACAAGTAATGCCAACCACCCTGCTACCAATGGTGAAAAATAAAACGTAAACCGGAATGGGCCGTGCAGATAGGTTTGCGCCAGAATTTGGCCATAATGAAATATACATATTCCCAGCGCCAGCGCTGCCAGCACGATCAGCGTCGTTTCGCCCATAAATTGCCAGAAAAGTTGTGTTTTTGTACTTCCCAGCACTTTTCTGACGCCAACTTCTCGTGCCCGCCTTAGCGCCTGCGCCGTGGCCAGGTTCACAAAATTGATACACGCCGTTCCAATCAGCAAAAGGCCAATCAGAAATAGTGATAATAACAAATTCTGGCTGACACCTCCATACTCAGGCGATAAATGCATCTCACCGAAGAAAATGGCCGGGTAGGATGTTTCTTTAATTTTTTTGGGATTATATTTTTTGATAAAAGACGGTAATTCCCGTTCCCAGTCGGACACCGTAAATCGGTCGTTGAATAGCGCGAAACAATGTGTGCTGCCATTTGTGTTGTCAAAAGGTTGCTCTTCCGGGCGCCCGTTAAGCTGCTCTTTGAGAGATCCCCATGAAGCCATGATCGAATAAGCCAGGTCGGTATCATCGCGATAATCGGCAAAGACACCTACTACGCGTGCCGGAATGCGGGCATCGAGGCGGACAACGCGGTTTATAATGTTGGTTGTGGTCCCGAAGCATTTACGCGCCATTTCGGCACTCATCACCACGGTGCCCGGCTGATCGAGTGCATCAGGCCCTCCCGCAAGCCAGGTGTAGTCAAAAATTTCAAAGTAGGCCGGTTCTACAAACGCGCCGCGGTTATTTTTGTCTTTTATTTTTTTATCGGCCTTTTGTCCATCTGGCACCGATACCATAGGTGAATACCATTCATCCAGCATCGCCACGCTTTTGAGCTCAGGATAGTCGTTCCGGACAGCCTGACCGAATGGATACGGAATGCCCTGAATGTTGAACTCATTGGTTGGCGACTTGAACCGCGATGTGAATTGATAGATGCGGTTGTAATTGCTGTGATGGCGATCGGTTTGGTAATGGAAACGGACGAGCGCAAAAATCAGCAGGGCGCACCCCATACCGAGGGACAAACCGGTAATATTAATGAATGCATAAGCCTGGTTCTTGCGCAAGTTGCGCCACGCAATTTTAATGTAGTTCAGTAGCATGGTTCTGGATCATTAGGCCGGGGACCATCCGGGTGGAGTATTGTTTTACCCTACCAGCCAAATTATTATACCATCGGCTCAAAACAGCCTTTCCAGGCGCTGGAAGGCTTTTCTAAGCCAGCAAGATGTACGATTTCGAACTACCATGTCCGGTTATACGCATTGCTTTTTACTCCTCTTTCAGATATTTGCGGAATGACTTTATGCCCAGGCGGAGGAATGTGATGGATAAGTACAGCATATAAATCGTAAGCGTGATAAATATGACATTGGCTGCGATTCCGAGCACTATGGGCCCGGTGGGTCCGACATAATCGTTCATTGTATTGGCAGTTTGGTTGTAACCATAAGTTAACATCATTTTACAATTTGATCCAAGTAAATACAATGCTTTTTCTGATTGTCGTGTATTTTGGAATGTAAAAATTATTTAAACCTTATGTTTGACAGGAAAAGATTTTACATTTAAAAACTTTAAAAACAACCCTGCGCAAAATGATGAGACTTGTTTCTATACTTTTTTTAATGCTCGTGGTGATCGGTCACCTGGACTGTTCCGCCCAGAAAGCATCATCGAGCCGAAGCGCTTCCGGTAAGCCGGGGATTATTACAGGTGCGGACCAGACTGGAAAATATTTGGCGTATCTGAAAGGAAAACGAATCGGTCTGGTTGCCAATCAGAGTTCGGTCATTGGCAGGAAAAGCAGTGTTGACAGTCTGTTAAGCCTAGGCATTAACATTGTAAAAGTGTTTGGACCTGAGCATGGTTTCAGAGGCAATGCGAGCAACGGAGCTGTGGTAAGTAATGAGATCGATACAAAGACGGGCATTCCGATCATTTCTTTATATGGAAAAAATCAAAAACCAAAAAAGGAACAGCTCGCGGACGTTGACCTCATGGTCTTCGACATCCAGGATGTGGGGTGCCGGTATTATACGAATATCAATACGCTCGAGTATGTGATGGAAGCCTGCGCGGAAAATGACAAAGAACTGCTGATTCTCGACCGGCCCAATCCCAATGCATATGTTGTAGACGGACCGGTGATGACGGATGACAGATTCAAATCGGCCATTGGAATCCATTATATTCCTATGACACACGGCATGACGATCGGTGAATTTGCACAATACCTGAATGGAGAAGGATATATGAATGCAAAATGCAAGCTAAAAATCATTAAGGTTGCAAACTATGACCATGATATGCCTTACGAACTCCCGATCAATCCTTCCCCCAACTTAAATACGCAGCAAGCTGTCATGCTGTTTCCCAGCTTATGCATGTTCGAAGGCACGGCTATCAATGAAGGCCGGGGGACGCAAATGCCATTTACTATTCTCGGCGCACCCGCATTGAAAGGCAAATACGCATTTTCATACAAACCCGTGAGTATTCCCGGCATGAGCGAGCACCCAAACCATAAGGACTCCGTTTGTTACGGCCTCGACCTTCGTACTTATGATATCGAAAAGCTCCGTGCGAGCCGGCAGCTTAATTTGTCCTGGCTCATTGAGCTTTACAATGCATATCCTGATAAAGCCAAATTTTTCACACCCGGAAGGGCAAACCAGGACATTTCTGCATTCGATCTGCGCATTGGAACCGATTCGTTGAGAAAGCAGATCATAGCTGGCGTATCGGAAGCTGACATTCGGAAGAGCTGGGAGCCCGGTTTGCAGAAATTTAAAGCGATACGAATGAAATATTTGCTGTATCCATAGTGATCTGTTCAATAGACTTTTACCTGGCCATCAGCATTAAATAAAATTCGAAAGGGCATAAGTAGAAATTATAGTTTTTGTTTTATATATAAAATTGTTATATATAAATATTACTAAACATAATTCTATTTATGCTCGCACATTACTTAACACTTTCACTTCGCCGCATGTGGCGGCAGCGCCAAGTCAATGCGATCCGTGTATTGAGCCTTGCCTTAGGGCTTGCAAGCGGTCTGGTGATCTTTCTGGTCGTGAACTATATGTTCAGTTTTGACCGCCATCATCCGCATATGGACTGCTCCTACTGGGTGGTAACGGATGTTAAAAGAGAAAATGTGATGCCAACGGATGCTGCCCCGCGTCCTCTTGCAGACGAGCTCCGCCGCAATTACCCGTTTATTGAAAATGCAACGCGGCTGGAAACGGTGTTTGGCCGCACCATCAGCGTCCCGAATGGCAAAAAAGGCTGGACAAAAAAGTTTAATGAAGCCCGCAATGTTTGCTTCGCCGAACCTCAGTATTTTAATCATTTTCTGGTAGAATGGGTTTCAGGAAATGCCGCAACGGCGCTCAGCTCGCCGAATACGATTGTGATCAGCGAGCGCTATGCACAAAAATATTTCGATCAGGCAGAACCGATCGGTCGGACGCTGCGACTGGATAATCGTGTAAACCTTACCGTTACGGGCATCATCAAAAACCCGCCTGCCAACACCCAACTCCGTTATGACGCATTGATTTCCTACGCGACCATTCCGGGGTTGGAGCAAAGCGGCGGAATGCAGGATTGGGAAGGCCTTCAAAGCATGTGCTTTGTGCTGCTGCGTGAAGGGACCAACCCCGCACAGCTGGCAAGTGCTTTGGAAGAAGTCCGTAAAAAAAACCTGTCAGCCGAAAAGGCAGCACAATTTGCCTATCATATGCTGCCATTGGCGGACCTTAATCATGAGCGCAGCGGCATGGCTCCGCGTCCGGTTTTATATGCTTTGATTGCGGTTGGATTGCTTCTGGTGTTTGCTTCGTGCATCAATTACGTCAACCTGGCCACTGCCCAGGCATTGCAGCGGTCGCAGGAAGTTGGTGTTCGCAAGATCATCGGCAGCAGCCAGTTCCAGCTGGTCAGGCAGTTTATGCTGGAAACTGTCATGCTGACTTTCTTTGCTGTTATCATTTCATTAATGCTGACGCAGCTTGCGATGCCGCTTGTTAACCAGACATTAGCCAAGCAGGTGGATATGCTCCATCCCGCGATTTCTATCCTTGATTTATTGCATCCAAAAAGCCTGCAATGGTTCCTCGCATTGCTTGCAGCCGTGATCCTGCTGGCAGGTTTGTATCCGGCCCTGGTATTGTCCAGATTTAACCCAACCCAAGCACTGGCCGGCCAGTTAACGACTCAGACCGTGGGCGGCTTTACGATCAGGAGAACATTGATCACCGGGCAATTTATCCTTTCACAATTGTTCCTGATCATTGTCCTGGTGATTTCGGCCCAACTAAAACACATGCAAAAAGTGGATTGGGGTTTTAACCATGAACGAAAACTGACTGTGTGGCTTTCCCGAGGTAACGCCGCTCCTTATGACCAGTTGCGTCAGAGCTGGTTGCAGCTGCCGGGCGTGGAAAGTGTAACCTATGCCAGTGATCCTCCCGCTTCACCTTATAACCAGCCCACACCATTCAATTACCATATTGCCTCCAAACCCGAGCCGTTCGAGACCAGGCTGCGGGCTGCTGATGAATATTATCTGTCTTCATTCGGATTAACGCTTGTGGCAGGACGCAACTTCCGGTCCACGGACACCACTGCCCAGGAAGTCATTGTGAATGAAACACTTGTGCGGCAACTGGGCGTTCTGCCCTCCAATGTGGTTGGCAAACGTATGCGGGTAAAAGATGCAGACCGCATTATAGTGGGCGTCGTGAAGGACTTCCGCATCGGGGATTTGCACCAGCCTGTTTTACCTACCACCATTGTTCACGACCTGGGCCACACGATGATGGCCGTGCTGACATTATCTCCAACTTATCCGCAGGCCACATTAAAAGGCATTGAGCAGGTTTGGGACGAAGTAATGCCGCATTATGTCTACAAAGCGGATCGCCTGGATGATATGCTAGGGTCATTCTTTGACATTGAGCAGCTGTTGGCAGGGTTTGTACAAATATTCGCCTTCATCGCCATGGCCATGAGTTGCCTGGGGCTTTACGGACTGGTTACTTTCATGGCCGAGGGCCGCGCGAAGGAAATCGGGGTTCGCAGGATTTTGGGTGCGCGCACGCGACAGTTGCTTTGGATATTCGGCAAAGAATTCGGGCGCCTGATCTTGATCGCCTTTGTAGTCGCCGCTCCACTGGGCTGGTGGCTTACCGGAAGCTGGCTGCAGCAATATGCCCACAGGATCACCACGAGCGGCTGGCTGCTGGCAGCAACATTATGCATTACGGCATTGATCACCGCATTAACGATATTGGGACATGCATTTAAAGCCGTGATGCAAAATCCGATCAAATATCTCAGGGCACAGTAAGCACGGAACCAGTGCCCTGAGAATATCCTAAACGACGCCGCCCATCAATGGGTCCGTCTTCGTTACCGAGCCGGTTTCAACGTGGCCGGCGAAGCGTTCTTCGAATATTTCGCTGCCCATTACCTTCACGCTGAAATCGTACCAGTTAAAGTTTTTGGACAAGTTTAAAACCATTGTCGCCTTCCCTCCGGCTGCAATGGTTTTTCTTTGCTCTCCCGATTTGTAGCTGTTATCACTGACGATAATGCCATGTGATTTGGAATCAAGATTTTGAATGTTGAGCAGCACATGGCCTGTCAATTTGGCGTTTTTCGCTTCATAACTACAAGTCACCTGCAACAGCGGGTTGTTGGAATTGCCTGTGAATTCCCGGTAAAAACCATTTGGGCCGTAAACGCGAAGATGGTAGTTGCCATTTTCAAAATCACCGATATTCCAGTCGTCGTGCAGCTCGTCTCCTGCCGCTGAGCTGTAATTCCAGGACCGCAGCGTTTCTTGTTGATAAGGGTTCAAGGCATAAACGCGGAACGGAGCGCCGCTGGATCTGGCCCCGAATACAGCATTACCGGCCTTGAAAGACAATCGGACGTTGTTTTTGGTTTTATCAAAATGCAGGTTCGAATAGAGCTCATAAGGCAATGCACAGGCCGGGCGAACCCCTTCTTCCTGAACCGGAAAGTCCTGGGATTTGCGCAGGTCTTTACTCATTTCCTGGATTTCACTGGCACTGAGGGATTTGAAATTATCCGGCGCCTGGCGGAACTGGGCCTGGTGAATGCCTTCAATGAATTCTGTTCTGTTGAGAAATGCAGGCTGTTCGATTTTTTCGCCCAGGTAAGGCCGGAAAACAGACGTCAGGTCGCCGCAGATCGTTCGGCGCCATTGCGTAATGTTTTCTTCTTTCACCTTTTTATTGAATTTCTTCTCAATAAAATTTTCCAGGAACTGCAAAGAAGATGTATGGTCAAAAACCTCTGAATTGACAAAACCACCGCGCGACCAGGGTGAAGCAATGATCATCGGAACGCGGTAACCCAATCCGATAGGCCCTTCCCGAAGCTTACTTTCGTTCATCGACGGATTGGTTTGCTGGCTTTTTGTCGCAAAATCCATTTTCGGATCTATGCCGGCGGATACTTTGCCTGAGTTTTCCTTATATGGATTAGGGACCGTAAACGGCGGAACGTGATCGAAATAGCCGTCGTTTTCGTCATAGGTCAAAACAAAAATCGTCTTTTTCCAGACCTCAGGATTTTTTAGCAAAATCTCCATTACTTCGCTCACATACCAGGGCCCGAACCACGGCTCGCCCGGATGGTCCGAGAATCGCGCAGGCGGCATTAACCAGGAAACAGCAGGCAGTTTTCCGCTTTCCACATCCGCCCGGAATTGATGAAATACATCGCCTTTCGGGACATTTAATGTGCGCTCCGTTCCATTGTCATTGTATTGCAACGGTGTGAGATTGTGGAAGTCGGGATCATTAATGTTTGTGGTAAATGCATTGGCATTCAAATTCTTATGCTTGGCAGAAAGCGAATTGAACGTATCGGTGTTGAACTTCTGCTGCGCCGTTTCAATGTTGGAAAGCAGCTTCCTGGCAGCCGCCAGCTTTTTGCCCGACTGCTCGTCCGCAGGCTGTTTTTCCAGCGCAGCGATGGTTTCCAATAAAGCCACTTTTTTCGTTTGCAGATTAGCAATCCCGCCTTCGTGAAAACGGACATTGTATTCTTTGAAATACTCAAGCACGTTGGTGCCGAAGTTGCTCAGCCAGCCGCTTTCTTCGCTTTTCAGGCCATAGCCCATTGTAATTTCATTCTGGTAAATTTTCCAGGGAATGCCGTTTTCTTCCAGCCTTTCAGGATAGGTTTTCCATTCCAGTTCAGGAGAAACATAGTTGCTGATATTCCAGAGATGAGCCAGCGCATCGGGATTGTTCTGTTCCCGGACTGTTCCGGACATCCAGTAATAGCGGTTCGGATGCGTTCCTGTAATGCTCGAACAAAAGTTCTGGTCGCAAACCGTGAAAGCATCCGCCATGGAATAGTAAAACGGGAAATCGATGCGGTTGCAATAGCCCATCGTCAGGGGAATGTCGGAATATTGTTTCCTGCCCGGCTTTTTGGCGTCGAGCCACTTGTCGTATTTTCCCTCGTTCATCGCATCTGTCTGATCCGACCAGCCGTGCGGGATGGAACCCATCCAGGCAACCTTTGTATCTTTTACATTCAAATGGAAGGGTGCATAGGTTTTGCCCGCTTCATTGGACTGGAACCAAACCTTGTTTTTATCAGGAAGGTCAATTGCCCGCGGATCATTATAACCCCTTACGCCCTGCAATGTGCCCAGCTGGTGGTCAAAAGAACGGTTTTCGAGCATGAGGAAAACGACGTGCTCGGCGTCATAAAAAGTGCTTCCCGGCGCGGGATCAATGGCCAGTGCCTTTTGAATTACGGGCGGTAATATGTTTGATAACGCGCCTGCGCCTGTCAGGATCGTTGCTTTTTTTAGAAAATCTCTTCTGGAATCCATTGAATTAATGCCTCTGTCTTTAAGCCTGAACCAAAATTTGCCCATGAACATTCGTCCATGTTTTTTGCAAATGAAGATTCTATAAGCCTGGAAACAAAACTCCCTGGATTATCATTATGTTGTGTTTTACACCACACCCAGCCTGACCGCTATTTTGGTCAGTCCGACCGAATTTTTTACCCCTAATTTTTGGAAAAGGTTACGGCGGTGTGTTTCGACGGTTTTGCCGCTGATGAAAAGCGCATCGGCAATGCGGTTTGTTGAATATTCGCTGGCCACGAGCCTTAGTATTTCAAGCTCTCTTTTGCTCAGGAAATTTTTAGTCGTGGGGGCGGATTGAATGACAGGCTGGCTCTGCTGGTCTTTCGGCGGCTCCGCCAGTTGGACCATTACTTGCTGGCCGTAATATATCTTCCCTTCCGAAACCGATTTAATGGCCCACTCCCACTCCTCAATTTCAGCATCCAAACCCATGTAACCGGTTACTCCGGCATGGATCACCTCACGCACGGCGGCCATAGATGAGGTTGCGGAAACAACCAGAAATCTGAGCCGGGGCTGCATCTTTTTAATGTTAATGATCTGCCTGGCAATGTCTTCCGTACAGTAGGCGAATACAATCGCAATATCCGTTTCACCGAGTTCCGAAGATCTGGAAAGACTTTCCAGGCTGCTGCTTTGTCCATTCAACTGTATGAATGTTCTTTTTTCCAACCATTCAGCAACTGCTGCGCATTCGAATGGATGTGGATGGACCAGATGTACGATCGTAACCGGATACTTCATATGGGTGCGGATTGCGTTGAGATCAAAACTACATTTATCTTAAAATGTAAACTTTGAAAGTAGACCAACCTGCCACCGCCAAGGCCATAACGGTTAATTGTAAGGTGTTGTTTGATTTCGTCGACGATTAACTGATTTTAGGGGTCGAAAATCACGAAGTGTCATCGAAGGAATCGTGTGCTATATTTTGGTTTAAGAGAATCGTACTTTTAATAAAAAGTTTGTCTATGGCCAGTTTGCCCTTTGTTTTTTCCAATCAGCTGCGGTGGCGATTGTCGAGGCATTTGAGTTTTTGGACATTCTGGTATGTTTTCCAGGTATTCCTCTATTCGTTTACGCCTGATCCGAAACTTTCGCAGCTAAGCTTTTTCGAGCGGCTGCTTATCATTGCGCCGGAAAGTTTGTGCTATATGGCAGCGCATATTTTCATGTCATATATGCTTATGTACTGGGTCATTCCGCGCATGGTCATAACCGGGCGTTATATCCAGGCAACAGCGGCAGTTATCCTCACATTGTTCGCTACCGCGGCCATATCCGCAGCATTGTCGCTAACCGTGATCGAATATTTGCGAAAAGGTTATTTTTCAACGCCGCTAAATGTCCAGATCTATATGGCCATCATTGCGGGGCTCCGGGGCGGGATCACCATAGGCGGACTGGCGGCGGCCATTAAACTGATGAAGTACTTTTATGAAAAACAGCAGCTCGCCTCCATGCTCGAACAACAGAAAGCACTGGCAGAGCTGAGCTCTCTTAAATCGCAGCTTCACCCGCATTTTTTATTCAATACATTAAATAATATTTACGCACATGCACAAGATACGGCACCCGTTGCGGCTGACATGCTGCTGGGGCTTTCCTCACTTTTGAGATACATATTATACACTTGCAATGCGCCGCTGGTGCCGCTTTCAGACGAGATCAAAATGATACATGCCTATATCGATCTGGAAAAAAAACGATACGGAGATGAACTGGATATCTCGGTGCAGGTGCCGGCCGACTGTGAAAATCTAATGATAGCACCGCTGGTTATGCTGCCTTTTATTGAAAATTGTTTCAAACACGGCACGAGCTCGGTCCTCGAAAATCCGTGGATCAATCTTCATGTTGCCTTACAGGGACCGCATATGCAGCTGAAACTGGTCAATGGTGTCGCGCGGCATGAAATCGAGCAAGCCGGTGGCATTGGGATTGAGAATGTCCGCAGACGGTTGGAGCTGATCTATCCCGGAAAACATCAGCTTAATATCCTGGAAGAAGATGAAGTTTACATTGTCAATCTGACATTGCAACTATCTAAACTTGCTAATATGGACGATCAGCATAACCCGAAAGAACACGCCTATGAGCACAAACAGTTATAATTGCCTGATCGTGGACGATGAGCCGCCCGCAAGGCAGGTGCTCCGCCGTTACATTGAAAAGCTGCCCTTGCTGAACCTCGTTGGCGAGTGCTCCAATGCCGTCCAGGTTATTTCAATGTTGCACCAGCAGCCGATCGATCTTTTGCTTTTGGATATAAAAATGCCGCAACTATCCGGCTTGGAGCTTGTGAGTGCATTGCCTAACCCTCCCAAGATCATTTTCACCACGGCCTTTGCAGAGTTTGCCTTGCAGAGCTACGACCTGGATGCGGTGGATTATCTGTTGAAGCCCATCAAATTTGAGCGTTTCATTAAGGCCATCAACAAGGCGTTGCCCCTGATGACATTGCCCGCACCCCAACCCAAAGAACCCGTTGCCGAGAATGAGGCCTTTCTTTATTTCCGCGCCGACCGGAAGATGGTGAAAGTTGTTTTGAAAGAAATCCTTTACGTAGAAAGCCTCAAAGATTACGTCAGGATCATGACCGAAAGCGGGCAGGTGATCACCAAATATTCGATCACTGCATTGGAAGCGATGCTGCCCACTGCCGATTTCATCAGGATCCATCGTTCATTCATTATCTCATCCTCTAAAATGCACTCCTACACGGCCAGCAACGTCCAAATCGGGAACAGCCAGCTTCCCATTGGCAAGTCTTATCAGCGGGAAGTTTTAAAATTGATCCCCGGCCTTACGAAAAACGAATAGTTCACAACGATCATCGGCGCACAAATCGACCCGCTTACTTCGGATGGGCAACTTCTGCGCGATAAACTTACCGAGGCAGGCGTGAATGTATCTTACGAATTGTACCAGGGCACCACGCATGAGTTTTTTGGAACTTCGGCCATTGTTCCGGAAGCCGTACAGGCTCAGGATAAGGCGGCTATGAATTTCAAAAACGCTTTCAAATAACATCATTAATTTAGTTTAAAGAGGGGAAGCCAAACAACCGGAAATGTTCCGGTTGTTTGGCTTCCCCTCTTTTTGTCCACCTATTGCCGCCTTTTGTAGGACAAAAGACTTATTGACCCCGAATACCTTTGTTAAAAAAGAAAGATAAAATGGTTGATATATTAAAAAAGGCGGCGTCCGGCTTGATGGAGAGAATGCTCAGCAGCGCCCTGGTAGTTGCAGTAAGAACCTGGCCTCATGCTGATATGCACGAAATCGATCTGTATCTGCCGGACATTGACATGGATAGCTGGGACACGATTAAACGCTTGAAGTGCAAGGTTGGCACTCTGGAATATCGAGATTATACGCCTGTACTGTGGAACTCCGAGACGAATGTCTGTACCATGCTCATTGATAGCGGCCACGCCGGTGCAGGCAGTCGCTGGGTACGAACATTAAAACCCGGTGACCAGGTCCTGTTTGGTCCTGCCCACGCTGCATCGCCGCCTTCGCAAACGGGTCCGATATTGTGTTTCGCCGATGCCAGCGCGATCGGACATTTCCTCGCATTGAAGCAGCTGACAGATAGAAGCGAACATCCGATGGATGTTGTCGTTATGATTCCTGACGGTTATGGAATTCCCGAAATATTCAAAGAAGAGAACCCTGAATTTCATTTTATTAATGGCATAGGACAAGCCGGCCTGAATATGATGGAGCAATGGTTTCTTAGTAAGGACCTCAGGGATTATAATTCCATATATATTGCAGGAAATGTTTCCATGACCAAAACGCTGAAAACTAAATTAAAGGCGAGCCCGAATGTACATGCCCGGATCAAGGGCTATGGTTTTTGGTCCTGAGCGTCGATAGAAATGACAAATCAAGAAATAGAAATCCGTCATTTGCAGCAAGGTATGCCGGGCATTGAGATTGGCCGGGTGACAGAGGATGCTCATTTTGGCGCTATGTCGGATAGCAACAAAGGCCCCCACCGCCACGATCATTATTTCTGCTTTCTGCTCGAACGTGGGTTCGTGCGCGGTGCGGTGGATTTTCAGGATATTGACATTGACGAGCCTGCGCTGCTGCTATCCTGTCCCGGGCAGGTCCATGACTTCCGGCATGCAGAACAGGTCACCGGCTGGGCGGTTGCCTTTGATGCCAGGTATATAGATCAAAATGCGCGCATGGTGATCGAACACTCACTTGCGAACATTGCGATTATCAGGCTGAATGATGCCGATAAGGAATGGTTTGTTCGCATTTTTCACCTGCTTTCTGCGGCAGTGGATGACGATAAACCGGCCCAGTTCCAACAGCAGTTAATACAGTCCCTGCTCAATTCGCTTTTTTACAGGACCGTGCATATCTTTCAGTTCCAGGAAAATGAGCGTATCCAGGCTGTTTCCTCGCGTAGTGTAGAGATCGTCAAGAATTTCAATCTCCTTGTCAAAATAAATTTTCAGACATTAAAAAAGCCAGCCGACTACGCCGCTCAGATGAACATTACAGTGAGTTATCTGAATGACACCGTGAAGTCCATTACCGGATTTTCATCTACATGGCTGATCAGGCAGGAAGTGCTCCGGGAAGCGCAGCGCCTGCTTTTTTATACGACAAAAAGTGTAAAGGAAATAGCATTTCAGCTCGGTTTCGAAGACCACAAATACTTCATCCGCCTATTCAGCAAAACCATCGGCACATCCCCCGCCAACTTCCGGAAAACACGTGGCGCCGGAAACCATGAGGAAAGTATTTGATGTAATGTAGGCAGGTTCACTCTTCACCCATTTATCTGCTAGTTGATTCGAAGAATCTTTTGAATTAAAAACAAAAAGCCCGAAGAAGGTTTTCAATTCCTTCTTCGGGCTTAATTCAGTTAACACAATTTAAACAGTTGGTTTCCAGCCATTTTCGTATTCTCTGGACCACAGTTTCTGGGCGTCCTTGTCTCCTATGATGTGGCCGTTTTGCGGATCGATTTTCAGGTCGCGGCCTACGCGCCAGGCAATGTTGCCGAGCTGCATGGAGACTACGCTTTTGTAACCCAGTTCTACATCACAGTTGGGGCGGCGATTGTTTTTGATCGCGTCCAGGAAATCTGCCACGTGCAGACTATCCATGCCCAGGCTCGGGCTGGCCAGGTTTCTTCCCTGCACATCGGCTTTTTCTTTTGATTTCACTTCTTTTACGAGCTTGCCATCCAGGTCATAAACCGTGTATTCATCACCACCCGTGTCCAGACTTCCGTTCTCGCCATAAAAAATGATCCCACGTTCAAGTCCTTCGATCTTCCGGCCGTTGGAACTCCTTGATTCCCATATAAGGGATATACGTCCCGGAAAATCCATGGCAATCACCTGAGTGTCCGGCGTTTCCCAGTCATCTTTGAATTCGTATCTGCCTCCAACGGAGCTCACTCGGGTCGGGAAGTCAACGCCAAGCCCCCAGCGCGCCACATCCACCTCGTGTGTACCATTGTTCAAGGCCTCGCCTGTTCCCCAGTGCCAGAACCAGTGCCAGTCGTAATGGATAAGTCCTTCTTTGTAAGGCATTCTAGGCGCAGGTCCCTGCCATAATTCATAGTCCAGCCAGGATGGAACATTGCCGGGTTTGAGAATAGTGGCCTTGCGTTTGTTGGTATACCAGGTTTTGGCAAGGTAAACCCGGCCAATAATTCCCTTGTGCAGTTCATTAATCCCTTCCGTCAAGATCGGTGCCGAGCGGCGCTGTGCGCCCATTTGTACCACACGCTTATATTTTCGGGCAGCTTCTACCGCCAATTCTCCCTCTCTTGGGTTGTGGCTTAATGGTTTTTCAACGTAAACATGCTTTCCTGCCTGACAGCCCATAATGGTCAGCGGCGCGTGCCAGTGGTCGGGCGTGGCAATGTAGATCGCGTCAATGGATTTATCTTCCAGCACTTTACGGCAGTCTTTTTCCGATTTGGGCGTTTGAACCTGTTTGGCATCCATAATGGCTTTAATGGCTTTCGGAATAGCGCGCTCATCCACATCGCAAACGACACCGACTTCCGCGCCTTTTTGCGCCGCAATGGTTGCACCCATACTTCTTCCCCGGCTATTAACGCCGATAGTCGCCATCCTGACAAGCTCATTGGCACCAATGATCCGGTTATAACTTTTGGCACTAAAACCGAAAGCTGAACCGCCAATGGCCATACCAGCCGATCCGGCCGCTGCTTTCTTTAAAAATTCACGTCTGTTTTGCATAACTTATAATACTTTGATTTTAATGTTTTTGAAAGAAACGTCAGCTCCGTGCTCCTGCAACAGAATATGTCCTTTGTCGATCGTTCCGAACGCGGGCATTGATTTGTTGAATTTACTCAATGCAACCGCATCACTGTATTCCTTTCCCGTTCTCGTAAATTCCAGGATCTTGACCCCATTGAGCCAATGCTCCACTTTTTTTCCTTTTGCCACCACGCGCATTGTATTCCATTTCCCCGGCGCATTCATTTTTTTAATGGATTCGTCTGGTGGCATTACATCGTAAAAAGAGCCTGTCAGGTGATTGGCCTTCTTATTGTCTTCGGCCAGTTTATCATCCAGGATCTGGTATTCAAAGCCTAAGTTTCCACCTTTCTCATACTGGGTAAAAAAGTATTTGATCCCGCTGTTTCCTTCTGCTGAAATGTTAAAATCGGCCATCAGATCAAAGTCCGCATATTCGCCTACGCTCATAATGTCACCGCCTTTTGCACCTTTTTTGGCTGAGATGGCACCATCTTTAACTTCCCAACCTGCCGGTGCGGGTGCACCGGAAACGGTTGTCCAGCCCGCTGTGCCCGAGCCATCAAATAAAAGCACCCATCCTTCCTTTTTTTCCCTGGAACTCAATGTATTTGCTTTTTGAGAAAAACCCACCGAAGGAATGAGGATCCACGCCAGAAGGCCGCTTAACAGTAATCGCTTCATTTTTGTATTTTAATTAAAATTAATAGCCTGGGTTTTGCTTTATTTTTTCCGGATTGGACTGGATAACCTGCAAAGGAATGGGGAATAAAAGCATATTGTCGTTCCATGCCGAAGGGTTAAAACCGTTCTGTTCTTTCTGTTCCTGGCTCATCACTGCCTTGGCACGTTCTGTACGCACGAGATCAAACCACCGGTGATTTTCAAAGGCAAGCTCAATGCGGCGTTCATTTTCAATGGCAAGCAAAAATGCTGCGTCGGAAGCAAACGGGGCATAGTCGGGAACCGCTCCGGCTGCTGCACCTGCTGTATTCCTGGCGCGCTGGCGGATTTTATTCAAATACACAAGTGCACTTGCCTGCTGTTTGCCCTGGCGCACAAGTGCTTCGCTGTAAAGCAGATACACATCTGCCAGGCGCAGCTCAATCCAGTTGTTGTCATTGTCGGGTGAAACCGAAAACGAGACGTCGTAATATTTTTTCACGAACTTTTCATTAATCCTCGTTCCGCCCGGCTCTGAAACGTATCCGTCGGACATGGATATGGCTTTCCGTGGATCACCAGGTTCGTAGGCGGCCGACATAGACGGTGTTGGTGCATTAAAACCCGACTTATCTCCTACCAAAACCACTTCCTTATTGGAAAACCTAGGCGCGAAATCGTTGCTCCACGGACTTCCGGTAGAAGTACCTCCTTTTTTGTATTGTACTTCAAAAAGTGATTCAGAATTGTTTTTGTTGGTCACGCTGAAAAGCGCCTTGTAATCAGAAACCAGCGCATACTGCGGATTATTGATCACTTCAAGGGCTTTTGCCTCAGCCAGTGCATAATGCGATGCTCCTTTTTTCAGCGGGTAGCCGGCCATGGTCATGTATACTTTGGCAAGCAAACCTTTGGCGCCGCCTAACGTTACGCGGCCTTTGTCGTTGGTGGCATAAGTTGCGGGCAGATTGGCTTCTGCAAATTTAAGGTCCTCCACAATGAAATTGTACATTTCCTCCGTAGAAACCCGTCCGAGCGCATAGGCTTCTTCCACCGACAGCTGCTTGTCGACTTTGGGCACATCCCCATAAACCCGCACCAGCCAGAAATAGGTCAGCGCGCGAAGGACCCGGGCTTCTGCCTTGTATTGTGATTTCAGCTTTTCATCCCGGAAAGTTACGGCGTCGATTTTGTCCAAAACAATGTTGGCCCGGAGAATGGTGACAAAACTGCGGTTCCACAAGTCCAGGATGTTCTGATTGTCGGAAAGCAGGATATCGCCGAAGTTATCGATCGAAGTCATGTCTTTCGAACTCCCCGGCACCCATGAAAATGTGGTATTGTCGGAACGCACTTCCCCGGTGTAAATGTAAAGCTGATTGTAAACATCCCTTAGCGACGCATAGGGAGACATTACAGCCTGGTTCATGTCCTGCTCGGTCTTATAGAAGTTTCCGGCATTCATGTCCGAAATCGGTTGAAGATCTATGAATTTCTCTTTACAGGAGAGCGAGGAACCGATCAGCAAAGAGGCTAAAATATATCGTTTCATTATAAAATAATTTAATGGGAAGTGTTTAAAATGTTACGTTAACACCCGCAATGACGGTTCTCGCAGAAGGGTAACCCAGATAGTCGCCACCTCTTGACAAGCCTGATTCACTGCTCGTTTCGGGATCAAAACCCGGGTATTTGGTAAACGTGTACAAGTTCTGTCCGGTTACGTACACTCTGAGGGCTTTAACTTTGATCCGCTGCATGAAGCCGCTGCTAAATGTATAGCCGAGCGACACATTGCGCACACGGAGGAATGATCCGTCTTCCACCCAGTAGCTCGAAGGCTCTTTTTGAAGTCCTTTCGGAT
This sequence comes from Dyadobacter sp. CY347, assembly GCF_021502655.1. Taxonomy (GTDB): domain Bacteria; phylum Bacteroidota; class Bacteroidia; order Cytophagales; family Spirosomataceae; genus Dyadobacter. The sequence goes on along the minus strand of NZ_JAKFFT010000004.1, from coordinate 1,350,755 downwards.
CGCGGTTGGCGCGAAGCACTTCTCCTGATCCCGGCTCTTCTTCCGAACGCCAGCGGTCTTTTAGTTTTGCCAGTCCGTTTCTGTCGCCATGATAAATGCCGATCATCCGGTTGAAGAAACTGAACAATTTCGCTCCCTGTGACCCTGTAAGCATCAGGTTCAGGTCAAATCCTTTGTAGGAAAAATCATTGCCAAAACCGTAGATGAACTTAGGTTGGTTGCTGCCCAGGTACGTCTTGTCCGCCGCAGTGATCTGCCCGTCCTTGTTGACATCAATGTACCTCGGATCGCCGGGGCGGTCATTAGCCAAATGCGGTGCCGCATCGAGCTCTGCCTGGTTGATGAAAACACCATCGTACTGATATCCGAAGAACGTTGCAATAGGCTGGCCGATGGTTGTAATGAAGGTGTTATTGGCGTTTTGTGCACCGGAATAGATCGGTCGTCTGTCCGGACCGAGCGCGAGAACAGTGTTGCGGTTAAACGAAATATTGAAATCGGTGGACCATTTGAACCCGCCCGTCGTATTTCTGGTGCGTACCAAAAACTCCATCCCCTTGTTCTCCACTTTTCCAATGTTCTGTAATTGGGAAGCATAACCACTAATGGTCGGAACGGGCACATTCAGCAGCAGATCCACTGACTTACTGTTGTAGAAATCGGCTTCCAGACGGATCCTTTCCTGGAACAAGCCCAGTTCAAGCCCGAGGTTCCACTGCCTGGTTTTTTCCCATCCCAGGTTAGGGTTTGGATAGTTCACCGGGTTGACTGCATTGACCAGCGTTCCGTTCAAGGGATAATATCCGCTCACCGTACGCGCAATGGACTCGTAATTTCCGATCTTGTTGTTACCCACCAATCCCCAGCTGGCCCTGAGTTTCAGTTCGCTGATCTGGTTAATGTTCTTCAAAAACGGCTCGCTGCTGATCCTCCATCCTGCCGAAACCGACGGAAACGTACCCCATCTGTTCTCCGAACCAAATCTGGACGAACCATCCCGGCGAATGCTGGCAGAAAACAGGTATTTGTCGTCATAGGAATAAGTCAGACGGCTCAGGTAAGAGATCAGCGAGTTCTGATCCTCGGTGCCTGTTCCTCCTACTACCTGGCCTCCTTTGATGTTGCGCACCGCGTCGTTCGGGAAATTCTGGGCGAGGATACGGCTGTATTCATTGAAAGATTTTTGTGCCGAATAACCGGCCAGCAGGTTCACAGAATGTTTGTCAAAAACTTTTCCATAGCTCAGGGTATGCTCATTCAGCCAGTTTGCACCCATCCAGCTTTCTGCACGTGCATTGGCAATCCTTGGCGCGCGGGAGCCGTCTGTATCAACAAATGACGGCTGATAAAATTTCAGGCGTCTGTTTTCCAGGTTCCCGTTCAGGCTGACGCGGTATTTTAAACCCTCAATGATCTGGTATTCAGCATAAGCCGATGCGATCACTGCATTCTTTTTGGTAAAATTGGTCACGTTTTCTGCAATGCTTACCGGGTTGGCTACGTCTCCGGCCCATATTTCAGGGTTTCGTACCTGTGAACCGTAGGTGCCGTCGGCATTTCTCAACGGGTAGATCGGCGGCAGGTAAAGCGCATAGGAAAGCGGGCTGTCCTTGCCGTTGGCAATGTCGTTATTCTCTGAATAATAGGCACTTACCGACACGCCTACTTCCAGTTTTTTGGTGACGTTTGTTGTCAGGTTGGTTCTGAGGTTATACCTTTTGAAATCAGTATTGATCTGGATCCCCTGCTGATTGGTATAGCTTCCTGAAACGGCATACCTTGTCTTTTCCGAACCTCCGTTTACCGACAATTCATGTTTTTGGGTAGAAGCATTTCTGAAAATCTCGTCCTGCCAGTTGATGTCAGCAAAATTGTTGGGATCATTAAAACTTTCAGGGATAATGTAAAAATTGGCATTGGTATATTTCGACCGCATTTCGTTGGGGTCGTTAATGGTATGCGGCGGATCACCTGCCATAGGCGTTCTGTCCAGCCAGGCCTGGTTGTGGCCGTCTTTGAAAAACTCCAGATATTCCCTGGTGTTCATCATATCAATCTTGCGTGCTACCTGCTGCACACCATAAAATGAGCTGAAAGATACCGTCGGTGCGCCAGTACTGCCTTTTTTAGTGGTAATGATCACAACCCCGTTGGCTCCGCGCGATCCGTAAATGGCCGTCGAAGATGCGTCTTTCAACACCTGAATGCTTTCAATGTCTGATGTATTGACCAGGGAAAAGGCGCTGCTGTCGATCGGATATCCGTCGATCACGTAAAGCGGAGAGCTGTTGGCCGAAATTGACCCCGTTCCCCGGATACGTATGCTTAAACCTTCCCCTCCCGGCGCGCCGTTGACCTGCTGCACCTGCACACCTGCCATCTGTCCTACCAGGGCCTCTCCATAAGAAACCGCTGCCGCCTTGGTCCTGAGCTTATCTGCTGATACTGCGGCAATAGCGCCCGTGAGGTCCGCCTTTTTCTGCGTACCATATCCTACCACAACCACTTCATTCAAAGCCTTGTTATCAACTTGAAGTGAAATGTCAACAATGCTCTGATTTCCCACTGTAATCTCCTGCGAGGAATATCCCACGAAAGAAAAAACGAGTACGGACTGGCCGTCAGCAACATTGAGGGTAAATTTTCCGTCGATATCCGTAACCGTGCCTCTTTGCGTGCCTTTTTCGACAACGCTCACCCCAGGCAGCCCCGTTCCGCTTTCATCAATTACCTTTCCCGATACCGACTGTTCTTCCTTTTTCGGAACATCGGGTAATCCCTGGTCACTCGTATTGAGCATGATTTGTCCGCCAATAACGCGATAGGAAATGTTCAGGGGCTTGAAAAGCATGTTCAGCACCTCAGACAATTTCCGGTTGGAAGCCATCACATTGACACGGCGACTGGCCTGGATCGTGTTGGAGCTGTACACGAACTTAACATTGGCAAGTCCTTCTATCTTATTGAGGACCTTGCTGATCTCGGTATTTTCTACCTTGATGGAAATGGAATGATCGAGCAGGTCCTGTGTACGGACCTCTCTGGCAAATCCCAACGAAATGCACGCACCGATCAATAACGAATGCAAGAATGTAATCCTCATAGCACGTCGAAGTAGAGGATGAAATTGTACTGGTTTTTTCATTAAGTTTGAATGTTTGTTAAGTTTCAGGATTTGACAAAAACCTTCCCGACCATCTTTGCAGATGAGAACTAAGTTTCAGAAAGGGAAAACATGGAGGGTCGGATGTGGTCGCAACACATTCGGCTCTTTTTTTTGCAGCAGATTTTAATGCATAGTTATCATTAGGGTTTAGAAGTTAGTTACTCGGACATCCCTGGCCGCTCAGCAGGATTTTAGTGCCACGTATCTTATAGCGCGCATTGACCGATGAGCTGATCAGATCTAATTTGGTAAACATGGGCTGCTTATTGAGATCTGCGGTAAAAAGGCAGTTTTTCAACTTGTCATTTTCCAGCACAATGTCGATTCCGTAAGCTTTTTCCAACAGATCCACCACCTTGTCCAGCGGCGCATCATTGAATACAAATGCCCCAGAATAAGAATCAAGCATAACCGGCTCTTCGACAAGGCGTGTAACAAAAGACTGGTCTTTGCCGGAATAAGTCACGCGCTGGTTCGGGATGAGGACAACGCCGTTACCCACATTTTCCCCGACATTGTTTTTTCCTATAATCCTTTGAAAAACAGATACTTTTCCGGTTACAACGGACACTTCAACAGCACTGCTGTCATCGCTGCTATCAATCCAGAAACTTGTTCCGAGCACCTGCGTAGCAATGGGTCCCGTGTATACAAAAAATGGTTTTTGCGGATCTCTGAAAACTTTGAAAAAAGCTTTCCCTTTTAAAAACACTTCCCTTTTGCCCGGCTGGAACTTAGCGGGATATTCTATGCTGCTGTTCGGCAACAGGCTCACTTCCGTCCCATCTTCCAGGGCAAGCAATAGTGGCAAGGCAGTATCATTCGTTTTCACGACCAGCCCCTGGGTAATGTTCCCTTCGAGTGCCTGTTTGCCCGCACGCCGGTTGTGATCGAACTGGTATGTTCCCCAGGCCGTGATCAGCAACAGGACCGCCGCTGCCCAGCGCCAGGTGAGCAATGGGAGCAGCTTCCCTTTCCAGGACGACGCAGGTTGGTATCTGCCCTGAATTGCCATCCATATTCTTTCTTCGGTCTGTTGATTTTGCTGATAAGCATGATGTGATTCGTCGCCGTCGATGAGCGCAAACCATTGTTCCACCAAACGCTTTTCCTGCTCGGTGCAATCCCCGCTTCGGTAACGGGTTAATAATTTATGAAGATGATGCTTGTTCATGAGAACATTAAAATACCCTTTTTATAAAGACTGAAATCAAAGCCCAAACCGCAAATGTGAAAATGAATTCAAAGAATATTTATATATAAATATCTTTTTTGATCAAAGATTCTTTAATATATACTACTCACAAATGCGACCAGACAAGGTGCGATGAACTCTTTAAGGAGTGTTTTCATGATCCGCAGCGCTTGGGTAATGTGGTATTCGACGGTGCGTTCGGGGAGGTTGAGCTCCGTGGAGATCTGGCGGACGGTGTGTCCTTCGAAGCGATTGAGAAGAAAAATACGCTGGGTCTTAATTGGAAGCTTGGCTATGGAATGCTGCATGGTGGCTTCCAGCTCTTCCAGGAAAAAAGAATATTCCGGTGCTTGCGGAGGCTCAATGTTGTCGATCTCGGCAAAGATTTTTTCTTTGTAATGATCGATCACCCGGTTACGCACAGCGGTGAAAAGGTAGCTCCGCAGATTTTGAATGTGCAGCGATTCGCGTTTTTCCCAGATCGTGACAAACAAATCCTGTATGATTTCCTCCGCCACATCGGCATCATGGGTCTTCATAAGGGCAAAATCGTACAATTGCTGCCAGTGCCTGCGATACATTACCTCGAACGCCGAACGGTCGTCATCTTTAAGTCGGTTCAAAAGTTCGGTGTCGTCCTGAAAGAGAGGCTTCATTGATCAATTAGCGTGGCTATTCAAAAATCAGAGTGTAAATATCTGATTTTTTCCAAAGCACTCTATATTTTTCAATAAATATCCTTTAAAAAAACCAATTTTGTTTTAATACATTGATAAGGGTATAATTGTGAAGTAATGTAATGAATGTCTAACTGCACTGTTAAACATTCTTGAACGGTCGACTCTAAACGCATTGGGAAGAAAAAATGAAGCGTGGACCAATCATGAATGCTGTAAAGCGTTGGCAGTTAAAAAGCAGAAACGAATTAAGGACATATACAATCCTCAATTCGTCTCTGCTCTGATCATGTTATTGATCTGATTTTTACTAAATCAATATCCGGGATTCTGCGTCATGTTCGGGTTGCCTTCTGTTTCGCGCGCGGGAATCGGCCACAAATAATCTTTTTGCGAAAAAGTGCGTGTTTCAACATTCACCGCTTTTTTTGTTTTCGGGTTAATAGCTCCTTCTACCACACCATTCATGACTTTTTCGGCAATTTTCCATCTTCTCATATCAAAGAGCCGGCTTCCTTCAAAGGCCAGTTCTACACGGCGTTCGCGTTGGTAAAGCTCCCTTATTTTTGCTTCGGAATTGTACACGGCTGCATTTGCATTGGGCATCGTAGCGCGGTTGCGGATTTGATTGATATATTTCAAAACATCGGGATGGTTCCATTTTCCGCTTTCTACCAAGGCCTCCACATACATAAGCAGCAAGTCAGCATAACGATGGACCATGTAATCCAGCGAACCGCCCTTGCCTTTGTCGGCCAGATCGACATATTTTCTTAACCAATAACCAGTTTTGGAAGAGTAAATCGCTGCCAGCCTGTTGGGATTGTTGGGCGAATCGTCCCAGGGATTGAGCTCGCCGTAGTAAGTGGAACCCGGATAGGCAATGGTTGCATCCATTCTAGGATCCCGGTTCGACTTGTAATTAGGGCTCTGCTTGTAAATTTCGGTGCTGTCCGCTCCGAGCTCTGCCAGCGTTTTACCCTGTTTGGTCTCATAAGAATTCACGAGCGAACCCGTCGGGTTAAGGCAGGCATTTCCGCCCAGATAGCCCGGTGCACTTCTGTAAAAACTGTCGTTGTTTCCTGCCTGTTTGATAAAAATCCGCTCTTCGTTTACCTGGCCCTGGTAATTAAACAGGTTTACGTAACTGGGGTGCAGTTTGTAAAGGTTCATATCAATCACCTGCTTTGCGGCCACGGCCGCTTCGGCATACTGACGATTATTCAGCAAGGCAACGGTTTTCATCGTGTAACAAGCGCCTTTGGTGATCCGCTTTACATCATTGATCGGGTAAGTTGCGGGCAGATCGGCTGAGGCAGCTTCCAGTTCAGCCACCACAAAATCGACGATTTCCTGCCTGGAATTCTTTTTGAGGTCTGTTTCAGTAGGCAGTATAACCGTTGTGACAATGGGCACTTCGCCATAATATAGAAACAAGTCGAGGTGAAGCCAAGCGCGTAATGCACGTGCCTCTGCGAAATACCGTTTTTTCAGTCCCGGCTCAATCAATGCTGTTCCGGCGTGTTCCAGGAAGCGGTTCGCACGGCGGATCGCAATGTAATTTTCTTCCCAAACCGGCTGGACTGCAAACCAGTCGCCCCCACGCATTTGTGAATTGGCATTGCCTATCGCAATCGTGTTCACCTCGCCAAAGAAGTTGGCAAACCAGACCGCATTATCGGTCATCCCTTCAAAAGTGATGCGGGTGTTTCTTTTGTACTGAAACTGACCGGTCGGCACCTGATCGTAGATCATATTGAGCGCTGCGTTGATCTCCCCTTCCGTGTTCCAGAAACTTTCGTCGGTCGTTGCGGTCGGGTGATCCTTGGTTAAGAATTGCTCATTGCATGAACCCAGGAGTAACAGGCTTGCAAGTAAAATATGTGTTCTTTTCATGTTTAATCAAAATTAGAATTTAACGTTCAAGCCAACCGTGAAGACTTTCATGATGGGATAGTTGGTTTCATCGCCACGTGTTTCCGGATCAAAGTGCTTCATCTTGCTCAGCGTGATCGCATTTTGGGCATTTACAAAAACACGCAATCCACTCAATCTCATTTTCTTGACCATTTCGGGAGCGAAGTTGTAGCCAAGCTGAATGTATTTCACTCTCAGGAAAGCGGCGTTGGTCAGCCAGTAATCGGCAGGCAGCACATTGTTGCCCGGATCAGGCGCCAGTCGCGGATACATGGCATCTGGACTTTCGGGTGTCCAGTAATCGGTTTGAAACTGCATCGGCGTTCCTCCATTGAAATTGGAAGTTACGTTCAGGGGCGTCTGATAGCGGCCCGAGTAATATGCTAAGCTTTTGGTGAAACCATTGAGCTGTGTTTCAACTGAAAAACGTTTGTAAACAAAGTTCAGGTTTGCAAAATAGCTGCCCTGCGGATTCGGGTTGCCGGAGGTAACTTTGTCTGCCTTATCGATGTTCTTGTCCCCGTTAATGTCAATGTATTTAATGTCTCCAATCTGCTGACCAGGTAGAAGCGTTGCCCCGCCGTCGATGTCGCTTTGTTTGAGGAGGCCATCCGTTTTGTACAAATAATAACTGTTTACCGGATAACCCACTTCATTAATGTCCAGGCCATTGGTTCCAATATACGGCCCGCCGCGAAGGGAAAGGATTTTATTGGTATAATAAGAATATCCTACACTGGCGCTCATTTCCAGGTCCCTGCTGATGGCTTTGGAGTAATTGAGCATAAACTCCCAGCCTTTATTGGACACCGACCCCGAATTGATCGGAAGCGTAGCCACGCCGGAGGATAAGGACAATGGCGGTGTCAGCAGGATGTTATCCGTTGTTTTGCTGAACCAGTCAATCGTCACACCAAGGTTCTGGAATAACCGTATATCCGTTCCGATGTCCAGCATTTTAACCGTTTCCCAGGTTATTTCAGGATTGCCAATCAAAGTTTCCGATCCGTTCCCGCCATCGATCAGACTTTGGTAACGATAAAGTTCTCTTACGTCATCATTCCGCCCGTTATTGCCCATCAGCCCATAGGAAGCCCTCAATTTAAAGCTGCTGAGAAACTTTACATCTTTCAAAAAATCCTCGTTATGCACATTCCAGCCTACTGCAACGGAAGGAAATGTTCCCCATTTGTGCCCGGGACCGAACTTGGACGAGCCGTCTGTTCTCACTGTGCTTTCCAGCAGATATTTGTTATTGAAAACGTAATTGAACTTCACGAAATAGGACGCCAGGTTTGCCTGGTCAAAATTTGAAATGAAGTTTGCTTCCCTTGATATCCCGCCGATGGCATAAATAAAGTGCTTGCCATAGGTTTGAGAAAATTCCAGGTTAGACGACAAATAATTGTAAGTGCCTCTTTCAACCCTGGAAGTCTTTGAATTCCCATAAGTAAAAACCAGGTTCCCGGTATAATAATCCAGAAAGTTGTAGGAATTCCGGTTGTCCAGGAAGCCGCTTGAATTGACACGGTACAAATATTGTCCTCTCAATTTCAGCTCCGGCGTAATTTGCCATACGGGCTGGAAGTTAATGTTGATCTGGTCGGCCTTGTTTTGCGCATAACCGCCTCTTTCCAGCTCCGCCATGGGGTTCATCATTTCCCCGAAGTTTCCGTAAGCCTGGTAACCGTCGTCGGTCAAAGGATATTTCGGGACTATGTTAGGGGGTGTTGTGTAAACCAAATGCAGGGAATTTCCGAAGCGGACAAGTTCAGAACGGTTCCTGCTTCTTGTCGCTACCAGGTCCAGCAGCATGGAAACGTTCTTTGTCAGCGTCACGCCCGTATTGGCACGAAACGAAAATCTCTCATAGTCACGTTTGGGAGTTAGTCCATCCTGATACAAGTAGTTTCCGCTTACAGCAAAGCGTGCAAGCTCATTTCCACCCGAAAGGCTCACAGAATGGCTTTGGATCACAGGATTTTTTTTCAGTATCAAATTGGACCAGTTCGTGTTCGGGTAACTCACCGGATCACTGCCTTCTGTTGTTTTCTGAATGGTCTCAGCGCTATAAGGTTCAAGTCCGCCAATGTTGGAATAGGCCTCATTCACCATTGTCATATACTTGGGCGCATCAACGAATTTGGGCAGATAAGTGGCATTTTGGACACCCCCATAACCATCGTAAGTAACAGCAAGTTTTCCGGGAATCCCTCTTTTCGTCGTAACCAGGATCACACCGTTCGCGGCGCGTGCCCCGTATATTGACGCTGCTGCTGCATCTTTTAAAACTGTAATGCTTTCCACTGTGGTCGGGTCCACGGAGTTGATATCAAAAGGAACACCATCCACCAAAACCAGCGGAGAAGTTCCGCCAATGGTTGAGATTCCGCGGATCAGGATATTGGAACGGTCCTCTCCTGCCATGCCGCTTCCCTGCATCACCGTAAGGCCGGTAACCCCGCCCTGCAATGCCTGCGACAATTGGGTAATCGGTTTGTTGGCCACGGCTGCCTTTACATCCAGCTTACCAATTGAATTGGCCAGGTTTCGCGCCTTTTGTTCAGAATAACCCGTTACAACCACTTCATTCAGCGCCGTGTTTTGCTCGGCAAGAGAAACGACAAGGTTTTTTGTACCTGAAACAACCACTTCCTTGGCATCCAGTCCGATGAATGTAAAAACCAGCACTTCACCGTTTCTGACAACAATTTCAAAGTTACCATTCACATCGCTCGTCACACCCCGGTCCGTGTTTTTAACCTGAACTGTTACACCCGGCAATGATACGGGCGGTTCTTTGCTGTCGAACACCTGGCCTTTCACCATGAAACTGCTATCCGGCAGTCTGCCCGATGTGTTTTGCGCCGGTTTTTCCAACGGTTTCAAAACAGAATTCTTGGCCGGGCTCCTTTTGAGCAGAATGGTGTTGCGGCTGGACAGCTTGTAAGTGATACCCAACGGATCAAGAATGTTATTCAACACCGATTCGAGGCGCACGTTTTCGTTTCTTGAAGAAACTTTACGGTCAGCATTGATCACCTGGTGGCTGTAAACAAAGCGTACATTGGTTTGCTTTTCGATCTTTTCAAGCACCTGATCCAAACCTTCCGAGTTAACGGTTATAGTTATACGTGTATCGAGAATATTTTGTTTGTCCGGAATTTTAGCCTGGGTTGTCCCGATCAGCAGGAAGAAAAGGGTAATCAGTCCGGTAATGGTTTTAACAAGCCGGATCACCTTAGTAGTTTTTTGTCGACGTTTTTGCATAAGTTAAGCAGGTTAAATGTTTAGTGGGTTAGTCAGTAATATCACAGCCGTTTGAAAATACAGCGATTGCATTGTCTTGCATTTCGAATTTCGCTCCGATCACTTCGCAGATCATTTGCATCTTCTCGCGGATCGGTTCATCGCCCAGTTTGGCCGTAATGTTGCATCGGGAGGTGACTTGTTTATCAAAATGAATGTGCACGCCATAGGCCTGTTCCAAAGCCAGGAACACATCTTTGACAGGCGTCTTTTTGAATTTAAAATATTGGGATTCAATGGGCAGACCGATTAGTACCGGCTCGTCAACATCCTTTTTTGCAAGCTGACTGCTATTCCGGTCCAAAGTAACAAGCTGATTGGGATTCAGGATTACATGCCTGTTTCCGGCTTCGTTGCCGGCACGAATGACCGAAATATCAACAACACCCGTTTTAACGACCAGCTGCACCTGCTTGTCGGCTGCATTGGCTTTGATGCTGAAACTGGTTCCGGTAACCTGCGTTAACATTTCACCGGCGTAGATAAAAAATGGCTGCTCAGGATTTTTCTGAACTTCGAAAAACGCTTCGCCCAACATAACAACCTCACGCTTATCTGTTGCGAAGCTCGCGGGATAACTGATTTTAGCAGCTTTTTTGAGTATTACCGAACTCCCATCCGGCAAAGTCACCAGCTTAACCGCCTCATTGGTATTAACTATTTCAATGATCCGGCTTCCCGATTGCGCCAGGACAGCATTGTAGGGAGGTTGGGAATGTCGTTTATAGTAGTAACCGCCAAAACCCATCGTGAGCAGCAAAACAGCCGCAACCTGCAACCAGCTTCTCCGCCACCACGACCTGATCTGTGTTTCCTGGCTGATGTAATCCAAAATGTTGGCTTTCCTGGATGCCAGTTCCTGTTCCGGGATCTCATCCGCTTCTCCGCGCACCATCAGCAGGATCTCCCTGGCCTGTTCGATATTTTCCGCTTGTAAGGGCGTGTTTTTTAGAACCGAAGTCCAGTATGCATCGTCTTCACCCCTGTAAACCCACCTGCGAAAACCCGGATCTTCAACCCAGTCCTTCAACTCGAAGTTCTTATAGTTATTCATGGAATTGTTAAAATGGTGGCTTCTGACACGATGAGTGATCAGCCATTATTCCATACCCATGAATTTTAAAAGAAAATCAAAAATAAATTCAATTTGATGAAAAACTTATCTCAGTTGATGTAATCGATGATCATTGCGAGCAGAATGGTCTTGTATTTCCAGTATTCCCGGAGTTTCAGGATACCATAATGGATATAATTGGCAACCGCCTGTTTCTGCAATCCCATGATTCCGGCAATTTCCTCATTGGAAAGATCCTGGTAATATTTGAGATACAATGCTTCCCGCTGCCGCTTCGGCAGCATCTCGATGCCCGTTTCGAGCCTGCTGCTGGTCAGCGCGTCCGTTTCGTCCGTAATCCAGGCCAGCTCGGGAGAGTCATCTTGGGAAGCAAACTCTTCATTTTCAGAGAAGTCGGAGAACCTAGACTGCTTTTTAATCCGGGTGATTAAATTGTTTCTGAGCGACTGAAAAAGATATGCTTTTATAGAAACAATGTGCGTCAGCTTTGCGCGCTTTTCCCAGATTTCCAGGAAGAGGTCCTGAATGCAATCTTTGATCAGGCCTTTGTCGGGCGTGAACCGCGTACCATAATGATACAGCGGGTTGAAGTTATGGTCCACCAGTTCGCCGAAGGCCGTAATGTTCCCTTCGCAGATCTGTAACCAGTATTCAGGCGAATAAAAAGCGTTAAAGTTATCTGCTTGTTTCACGCACGTCCGAGACAAAACTTCCAAATGATCTGTAAAATTACACCCTATATTATCCAAGGATTTCTTGTAATCAGAATGTAAATTAACACCTCACATTTTTGTAACTGTCCTGCCGTGTCATGTGCGCCTTACTTGCGCGAAATATTTTTACTTGATACGAAATCCAATACCCAGGTTCAAATTATACCGGTCCGTGGGGACGGTGCTTGATTTCGATTTGATATTTCCTTCTCCCAAAGCGTAGATGTACCATTTGCTGCCAAGTTTGTAATCCGCTCCAAGACCTACATTAACCATTCCATAATTGAGGCGGGCCGTATACCGCTCAATCCTGAGTAATTCAGAGGGAGGCGATTGCCAGGCATTTCTGTACATTCCTTTTGCAGTTTGACCATAAAAATAACCAAGCTGGCCATATACCGAGAGCTTACTTTTTCTTAAAAGGTAATATTTAGAAGATAATCCAACACCTGCATACTGATCCTGGGAAGCGCCTAATCCGTTTGTGCTATACCGTCCTTCCAGCCGTAGAACCCAGTTATTCGAAAGAAAGTACTGCGTATAAGGCGTAGCGCGGATATATCCTCCCAAAGAATTCCCAACGCCGACCCCCAGCATCACCCCGGCCTCCATTTCGCCTTTTTCCGACCCGGAAAGCGGTGCCTCTTTCTGTGCAATAGCAACATTAGATACAAGAATAGCGAGCAACAAGATACAATGTTTCATAAATGCGGATGTAGTTAAAAGATTTAGGGTCAGTTTAATCAATGTTCTGCTCTCAGACTTTATTTATCTAAAAGTGAATGACTTGCATTGTAAAGACATAATCGCAGAAAACGGACGATCTGTGGCAAGCGTTTGCATTAATTTAAAATCACACTATTGAACCCGCACCAGGTGAACGCCCGTTACCGGACGACCGGTGGCCGTAACGCCTTGAATGACAACGCGGAGTGTTCGCACGACGTCAGACAGCGGAAACCGCAACTGGGTGTTTCCCTGACTATCCGTTTGAATCATTGGCTTCCAGTACAGCACGTCCCGGTCATCAATGCGGCCAGCAATGGTGGTGTCGGTTTCGAGATCGTATCGCTGCACATAAAATTCGCGCTGCACCGACGGATAACCGATCACTTGAACCGGTGTCATTCCTTCGTCCTGCTTCGCATTCACCTGCATCGACCGTGCGCTTTTGGAATAAAAGGCAATGACTCCATTGGCTCCACGAACTCCATAAATACCGGTTGTACCAGCATTTTTCAGCACCTCCACCCGTTCAATGTCTCTTGGAGTGAAGTTCATCAAAGCTGTTCCATCCGGGTCTTGAACGGGAACGCCATCCATGAGAAACAATGGCTGCGTACCGCTTTTGTAGCTATTCGTGCCCCGAACGGATACAAGATATCCAGGAGGCTGTGCCGCACCGCCTGGCGGGGCCGTTCTTCTCACGACCGTTACGCCCGCAAAACGCCCCTGAATCATGTCATACAGATTGGAGTAAGCGGGCGATTTCTCGTTGAATGTTACCGTTGCATCGGCCTCATTGTGTAAACTGCGCATTTTTATGTCGTCCGGCCGATCATTGTTTTTCTGCGCCCGGACGGTCACTTCATTCAGCAATTCGGTCGCCTTATCGCGATAAAAATTCGTGTTTGCCGCTTGCCGGATGCGGGCCGCTTCGAGCTGGGCTTGCAGCGTGGGCCAGTTTGGCTGAGCGATCATTCTATCCAACTCCCATTGCTTACCAGGCGCTTCCTGAACAATATAGGCTTCTTTGTCAGATAATTTTTTTGCATTACGCCCGGCAATCTGCACTGCTAACCTCACTGTATCCGCAATGGCCATGCCCGGTAACCGAAACTGGCCCTGCTCATTGGCATCTGCCGATTTTACAAATGAACGACCGGGCGCCATCGATGTCAAAACGATCTGTGCGCCGGGTATGGGTTGATTTTTTGTATTCAAAATGCGCCCGCTGAGGGACACGCCACCGAGCGAGTCGGCGGTGGAGGTGCCGGTTACCCTCCGCCAGCCCTGGGTTAGCAGCAGGTCATCCAGCGCTTTACGGGTCTCGGCTGAGGGACTGGTCAAATATTGGGCAGGGTTTTCAACACGCCCGCGCAGCTCTCCGGTTATCAGCAAGTGTGCTTGCATATTGGCATCGGAAGAGTCATCAGGCACTTTTCCGGCATCGGTAATGGACGCTGATAATGCGGCCGACGCAGCTGATCCGTTATCTTTCAAATTGACATTCAGTACAACCTCCTCCCGGGGCTGATATTGGGTTTTGTTTAATTTCAATGTCACACGAACCGGCGCGGAGGATTCCGGCACAAAAAACAATCGTTCGCATTTGGGCATGGATTTGGCATCGTAAAGCGTCACTTGCGCGAGGCCCGGCAACCAGCCTGTCATCGGCAAACTGATCTTCGCTAAGCCATTTTGCAGGATGATTTTTCGCTGATCAACCATAAGACCGCGTTGCTGGATAAGTATGTACACAGTGTCGGCCCCCGTGCGGTTACTGCTCATCAGGGTTAACGCCAGGCGCGTTGTATCGCTAATCGCATCGGCCGACAACAGTAACCCATCGCTTTCAGGTTTAGGCAAAGGAATTCGCTGCAATTGGTTGTTATATGCAACCTCTGCATGATATGTTCGCTGCGTTTTCGGCTCCATCAACAGGCTGGTCATTCCATTCTGATTGGTTTTGAAACGGACCACTTCCATGCCCGAATCGTCCACAATACGACCCTCAGCAGACAAGCCATGGCCATTTGGTTGTACAATCTTCACACCCAGGCGTGCCGGCAATCCGGATATCCAGCGGCCGCCTTCCGGTAAAATTTGAATGTCCGGTTGCTGAGAAACGGAATCACTTTTTGCGGCTAAGCCGTCCCGGAACAAATTATAGATCGCCACCGACCGCTCAAAAGCCGGGCCTCGTTGCGCATCATCTTCATCCGTATAAGCTCGCAGACGATATGTTCCTGTCATAAGGGTGTCGGACAAACGAAAATTGCCATGGCCGCGCCCGTCTGCAATGCGCACCCATTGGTGCTGCACCAGTTTACCCGCTGCCGTAAGCAGGTCGACATGCATGGCTGTTTCGCCGGAGGCCCGCTGGTGACTGGTTGCGTCGAGCAAGTATGAGCTCATCCAGAGCCGGTCACCGGTGGCGTAAAAAGGTTTGTCAATGTGTACAAACAGCGCTGGTGCCAGCAGCCTGAACCGCTCGTTAAAACCTGCACTGATGCTCCCCAGAAAGGTGTCAGGCGGCGCCAGTTTACCCTGGGTGCTCAGCGCGCCTGTGGCAACCGCCTCCATCTCACCTGCATCGGGTTTCCAGTCGGCAGGCAACATGGTGGATAGCCTGTCATCGCCCATTGAGCCTTCCACTTCCATTCCTTGGGGAAGTGTAATGATCCCATTTACAGTCATTTGTATCTGTCCGCTGGGGAATTGCAATTCGGTATAAGCATAGCGTGCATCAGGGTAAGGTGAGAAAGTGGAGTTTGCCCTGGTATAAAAAACGATCAGTTTCATTGAGGAGACCAACCGGCGTTCGACTTGTAAACGACCCGGTTGGATCAGCTTGGAAACCTGTATTGGAACCAGACGCTTGTATTCGCCTATTGCAGCGGTAAGTGTAATGATCTTGCGTTCGACCGAAATCGGCTTGCTGGCATCTTCCTGATAAACTAAAAAGCCAGCTTCCTCGAACGTGCCGTCTATCAGGCTGGCCATTAAATGCCGGGCAGATCCATGGTAAGCGGTCAGGCGGTTGCGCCGGAACCGGTCTGCTTGCCGCTCATTTTCAGGTTTTAGTTCCTGGAAACGGGCAGTACCGGCAGAATAAACCTTTCCAGAGGGAGTAGCATCAAAATGTTGCAGATCATAGATCAGTCGATATCCCAGGGCCTGATTATCAATGATTAATGGCTCACTGGCCGTGGCATATAAATGACCTTTATCTTCTTTAAAACTAAGGACTTCACCGTTTACCAGCAGGCATTGTCTGCCGAACGGCTCGCCGAAAAGTTGCTTTTTAAACAGCCGCAGATTGCGTTCCGACCGCTTCGAGTTGCCCCTTACTGTAACCGCATCCAGCATTTGTTCGCTTATTCTGAGCTGAAAATTGGCTTTTTGCGGGGACGTATTCTCAAACCTGATCTTTTGCGTAGCAGATTGATAACCAACGAATGAAGCAACGATTTCAACCGTCCCTGCCGGGACCACAGCTAATGTATATGCCCCTTGTTCGTTGGTGACAGCCCTTTGCGTGCTGCCATTGATATATACATTGGCAAACTGCATGGGTTTTCCCGTTGTGGCGTCTGTTACGTAACCGGTCAGCAGGGCTGTGTTTTGGCCATTCGCCACCAGGCGAGATCCCAGAAGTAAAACGAATGTTATCCAGCCGATGAAGCAAGAGCGACTCATAATCATGAAGTTATTTCCTTAAAAGATCTCTGCTATGAATTCATACCTATGGCTGGTAACATTCATGCGCTTGCGGTTACATTGTCACAGTTCCCCCGTAAAAATGGCCTGTTCGGCCCGCATGATCGGCTTCATAACAAGGTAACTTTGGCATATTGTTAAACTGATTTAAATGTGTCAAACCAAAAAATTGAACAGTATGGCAAATCAAGTAATATTCTTTCACGGTGGCGGATCCAGGGAGGATTTTCAAGCTGATCAAAAACTGGTGGAGTCGCTGGAAAACGCTTTGGGACCTGATTACGTGGTGCACTATCCCTTTTTACCCAATGACGGAACGCCTGATCTGGGAAGACGGCGGCAGATCAGTCAGGCTATATTAGGAAGTGAGGAAGGTGTCATTCTAGTTGCCCACTCGCTCGGCGCGTCCATGTTGCTGGCGAGCCTGTCGGAATTTGAGATAAAGCACCAGATTGCGGGCATTTTTCTGATAGCAACGCCATTTTGGGAAGGATCGGAGGATTGGGTTGAACCTTTCAAATTACGGCCTGATTTTGCAGAAAAACTGGACCAGAAAGTGCCGTTGTTCTTCTATCATTGTCGGGACGATGAAGAGGTGCCGTTTGCCCAATTCGGCAAGTATAAGCAACAGCTTCCCTGGGCAACGTTCCGTGAGATCCCTTCCGGGGGCCATCAGCTGAATAATGGCCTGAGCATTATAGCAGATGATATTCGATCAAACCTTTCACAGGCATAACTTTTTAGGTTGTCCGCGAATGACAAAATCAGATATGCGGGCCGAAGAATCGGCGGAAAGGCCATTGGTAGCAACATTATTGATCAGTTCATCGGCGCAGGATTACTTCAATCAGCTCCGTCAGCAACATTTCCCGGCTGATCGTAATTATCTCGATGCACATTTGACGCTTTTTCATGCCTTACCCGACCAGCCGTGGGTCATCGAAGATTTGTCCGGCCTTGCAAAAGAGCACACTCCCTTCAATGTTAAAGCCGAAGCTGTCGTTTCTCTGGGCAGGGGCACGGCCTTTAAAATTGTATCGCCGGAACTCTCAGCAATTCATCAAACGCTCCGAAAACGCTGGCACGACCGCCTTACCGCCCAGGACCAGCAAAAGAGGAATTTTCACATTACCATTCAAAATAAGGTTGAACCACACATCGCAAAAAAGCTTCAATCCGAGCTGACTCCTTCGTTTGAGCCGTTTGAATTTGCCGTGAGCGGCATCCATTTATGGCGCTATTTGGGCGGGCCGTGGGAATATGTAACGACCATTTATTTCGATCACTTCTTTACCAGCCCCGTCATGTAAAGATCGAATCCGCCCTTCCCTCCCGGCCGGTCGGAGGAAAAGACAATGAGGTGATAATTGAAATGTGTCGCGGCGGGAAAAATGGGGCGATATTCGTTACTGGCCGTATTAATTCTTTCACCTGCATTCACCGGGGCGCCCCATTTATCATTTTCAAACTTTGCATAATAAATATCCGAACCACCAAAGCCGCCGGTCCGGTCTGAAACAAAAACCATCATTCCATCCTGAAAATACGGGCATTTATCATCGTACGGGCTTGAAAGCGCTTCAAGTTTTCTCAGTTTGTAAGATCCCGGATGCAGCAAACTTTCAGGCGTAACCTGCTCGCCATCCTTTCTTGGGATGCTGAGCTCGTAGATGTCGAAGTTGCCATCCCGATTGGAGCTGAAATAAATTTTGTCCCCGGCAAATGAGAAACTGGGGTAACCGTCGTCTTTTTCAGAGTTTAAAATATCAAAGTCAAATGGCCCCGTAATGCCCTTATCGTTATTTAAAAAATACCTGATCTGCATATCGCCTTCCGAATCGTCTGCATAGAAGAGCATAAAATTTCTTTCCGTAAAGTCCCCCTGAATGTCCCGGCCGAACCGCAAAGTCTTTGGCCCAAACACATTAAAATTGCCGTTTGCCCTGTAAATCATGCCTTCCAAAGCACCGTTATCCACGAAGCTGTCATATTGAACTCCACCGGCGCTATACTTCTCCAAACCCAGCCGTTTGTCATAGGTAAATTGCGCCGGAAAGCTGACCAGATTAAGCACGTCCTTTCTGTCCCTTTTGGAAGAGAATGTGAGATAAGTATGTCCGGACTTGTTGTAAGGCAGGTCCGGATTATAATCATCAAACTCCGAATTGAACTCGTCCAGGCGGACCACATCATTCAGGAATTCTCCATCCTTCCTTTTGCCAAGGTCGATGGGCCAACAACTTTGCATCAGGAGCACCAAGGCCAGATATCGTTTCATATTAAAGGGTTATAATTCCTATAAAAGGTACGAAAAATGCCCCAATGGTTGTAACCGGAGAAAACTAATTTTCAGATGGCTCCAATAACGTTCCCTGCGCCATTTCCGCTTTCTTAAAACAGGCAAAAACTTCGCGATAGAAATCAGGGTGTGATTGCCAGGTTTGTCCGGTGACGATGTTTCCATCGCGGATGGCCTCCTGGGTTGAATAGGTGCCGCCGCCCATCTCAATTTCAGTGCGGACGTGCTCGTAAGCGGTTAATGTGCGGTTCTTGGCCAGCCCGGCAGTAACCAGGATCTGGATCCCGTGGCAGATTGCAAAGACCCATTTGCCCTGCCGGTCAAACTCGCGGACCACTTCCAGCAGCGCGGCGTGGTTGCGCAGGTATTCGGGAGCACGGCCACCCAGCAACAGAATGGCATCATAGTCGCTAACCACAACGTCATCGATCGTCAGGTCGGAAGCCAGGCAATATCCTGGCCGCTCCACATACGTATCCCAGCCGATTTCAAAGTCATGCATCACCAGATTGAGCCTGCGCTTACTGGGTGCGGCGATCACGGCAATGTCGCCTTCTTCCTGAAAGCGGTGAACAGCGTAAAGGGTTTCGTAACTCTCACCACCATCTCCGGTGACGATCAATATTTTCCGGTTCATTTTGAATGATTTATGATTTTCTGTATTAATTATCTCCTGTTTCTGATCAAATCTTGCGCTTACTAAGAGCCGTTTTGCGGCCTTCCCTACTTGTTTTGATGGGCTTTTTTGTGTTAACAAGCCATTAACCGTCCTTTTCAGTATTTTTTATCTTCATTAACAACGCATACGCATTTTTGATAACCAGCCTGGTGCTGTCGTCGATGCCGTTTGCCTCGATCTGCTGTTTGCCGTCGTTGATAACGCCGGGAGTAACTGGGATCATTTCAAAATTCCCGCTTCCATTGTCCGTAAAAACGTAAAATTTATTTTCCCAACGTACGAGCGCGTCCTCGGGAACCGTAAGCGCTTTTTTATTGCTTACCGACACTTCGCCATTCATAAACATGCCGGGAACGAGCGCAGAGTTGTATTTTTCAAAATGGCAATGCACTTCTGCCATCCTGTCCTGATCGAGGTTTTTGGTAATGAGGATAATTTCAGCCTGGAATTTCTTCGTTGGATCGCCATTGGCAAATGCGGTCACGCGCTGACCCACCGATAATGTGCCGAGATCTTTTTCAAAAACATTCAAAACCAGGTGAATGTCATTCGGATTTACGAGCTCGAAAAGCATGTCCGTCGGCGCGGTGTATTTGCCTACATTCACATTGACTTTGGAAACAAAACCATTGATAGGCGACTTGATTGAAACGCTTTTGGAGATCTTGTCCGCTTTCAGCTTCGCCGGATCAATGCCGATTACTTCGAGTTTTTGTCCTAATGCACTCGCGAGAATGCGCTGGGTTTCCATTTCCGCCCTGGCTTGCTGAAAAACGCGGTCGCTGCTGGCTTTGCTTGCATTCAGATCGCGCTGGCGGTTAAACTCCGATTCTGCCAGGAGCAGCTTTTCTTTCGCTGTTAGATAATCCTGTTGGAGCTGAATAAACTGCATATCCTCCAATTCGGCCAGCACTTGACCCTTGCGCACATGCATACCCGGAAGCATATTGGTAGATTTCAAATACCCGCCCAAAGGAAAACTGAGGCTTATTGTGCTTTGTGGTGGCACGTCGATTTTTCCTTGCAGCGACAGCACGCCGCTGATATTTTCCAATGCCGGCGTGCCTACTTCTATGCCCACACTTTTCTTTTGGGCGTCGCTGATGGAGACTATTTGCTCCGTTTGCGCTGAATCCGAAGCGGTGCTTGCGGGTTTTTCCTTTTCTTTTGATTGCTCATCCGCGCAGGAGAACATTAGCAGCAGGCTCAGGCAAATAATGATATGATTTTTCATTTGAATGTTCTTATAAGTTGTTCAGTTTCAACCACTCTATGACAGCCATGTTATAGTTGTTTAATGCATTGATATACTCGCTTTTAATCGTGATCGCCTGGTCTGCGACGATGGCCCATTGGAGAAAATCAATGTCGCCTTCCTGAAATTGCTGGTCGGCAGTTGTAAGGATCACATCGGCATTTTTCAGGCCCTGGCCTTCATAGTATTGCAGGCTTTGCTGGTATTTTTTGATCTGCTGACTGGCATTATCGAGGTCGCTTTGTAGCCTTAAACTGATCAGGTCCGATTGATTTTGGTTC
The DNA here is from genome assembly GCF_021502655.1 of Dyadobacter sp. CY347. GTDB lineage: Bacteria > Bacteroidota > Bacteroidia > Cytophagales > Spirosomataceae > Dyadobacter. The sequence goes on along the minus strand of NZ_JAKFFT010000004.1, from coordinate 1,329,746 downwards.
CTTTCCCAATCCAGCTTTGCCGCCTCCACCCGTGCATTTTGTGCTTTGAAAAACAACGGAATACCAATGCCGGCGCTAACGTAACCAAATCGTTTTCCAGCTCCATAAGTCATCTCCTGCCCTCTCACCACCTGCGGGCCGATCAGCGTTTGGTTGTTATAGCCAACCGTAAAGTCAGGCAGTCGTTTTGACTTTTCCGTTTGCCAGCGATATCGCGCAGCATCCTGCCGATGCCGGGCCAGTTCCACAAGCGGAAGCTCGCTGATAGCAGCAGAATCGAATGTGATCAGCGGATCATTGATTTTAGTCCGATCCACTTTGGGGACATATATTTCCGAATCCTGAACAAAAAAATTGAACTGTCTAACAGCGATTTCCAGGTCATTGTTGATCATATTCAACTGATTGGTGATCTGTTGCCTGCGCGATTCAGCGGCCGTTTTTTCCAGCACATTGGCCGCTCCTTTTTCGAAGCGGAGATTGGATTTTGTTTCAAATAACCTGTAAACGCTGTCTGCATAGACGAGCAACCGCTTACGTTCGGTTAGGGAAATGTATTCGTAGAACAGCTGGCGGACATTGCCCCGGATTTCCTGTTCGGTAAGCTTGGTAGTGGCCCTGGAAGCCAGGTAATTTGCTTCCAAGACCTTTCGCTGGTTGGTATATACACTCGGAAAGTTGAATGTCTGGCTGATGCCGATGCGGTTATCATTGTTGATACTGTTCACTTTTCCGTAGTCTGCGCTGATGTTGGTTTTGGCAATGTCGAACGACCCGGATTGGAGGCGTTCACTCGCTTTTTCGCCTAGACGGTCACTCTTTGCCTGCAAGTTTTTTTCCAAAGCAATTTTAATGGCGCTATCCAGTTCAATAGGCGTTTGCGTGGGTTGAGAAAAACCGCTGTGTCCAAAGAACATTAGCAGCAATGTTAATGCTGTTCCAAGCCCGCTGATCTTCACTTTTTTATCAAACAGCAAATACAAACCCGGGAGCACAAAAAGCGTGAGTAATGTGGCGCTGATCAGCCCGCCGATCACCACCGTCGCGAGTGGACGCTGCACTTCTGCACCTGCGCCATCGCTCAATGCCATCGGCAAAAATCCGAGTGAGGCAACCGCGGCGGTCATTAACACGGGCCGCAGCCGGTTGCGCGTGCCGGTCATTACCACTTCCAAAGCATCCTGGATCACGCCTTCTTTCCGGATCCTGTTGAACTCGGAAAGCAGCACAATGCCATTCAGGACCGCGACGCCAAACAATGCAATAAAGCCAACCCCAGCCGAAATGCTAAACGGCATTCCGCGCAACGCAAGCCCGAAAACGCCGCCAATTGCAGAAAGCGGAATGGCCGTATAGATCAGCAGGCCGTCTTTCACCGAAGAGAAAGCAAAATACAGCATGATAAAAATCAACAGCAGGGCAATTGGAACGGCAATGACAAGCCGCGCCTTGGCCTGCTGCAAATTTTCGAATGCTCCTCCGTAAGTAATGCTGTAACCAGCCTCAAACTTCATTTTCGCATCCACTTTCCCCTGCAACTCCTCCACAATCGACTGCACATCACGGCCTCTGACATTAAATCCGACAATGATCCGCCTCCGCGTATTTTCGCGCTGGATCTGGTTCGGGCCTTCCACTTCCTCGATGCTGGCGACCTGATAAAGCGGGATTTGAACGCCTCCCGGCGTGGTAATGAGCAGATTTTGAACGTCAGTAATGCTCCTCCGGCCTTCGTTACCGACGCGCACGACGAGGTCAAATTTCTTTTCGCCTTCATAGATCTGCCCTGCGGCGGCTCCGGCAAAAGCAGCATTAATGGTGCGGTTCACATCGTCAATGTTCATGCCGTATTTGGCAATTTCATCGCGGTTGAATTCGATCACAACCTGCGGCATACCGGTCACTTTTTCGATGTACCAGTCCGCCGTTCCGGCTACGGTTTTGGAAATGCTTCCTAATTGCTCGGCATAGGCGGCCAGCTTGTCGAGGTCTTCACCGAATATTTTACAAACCACATCCTGCTTGGCGCCCGTCATGAGCTCGTTGAAACGCATTTGCACTGGATATTGAAATCCGGTTGTGACGCCGGGCATTACTTCCTGCGCTGTGGCGGCCATTTTGCTGGCCAGATCCGGGAAAGTTTTCGCACTTTTCCACTCCGATTTATCCTTTAAAACAATGATCATATCGCCGCCTTCAATGGGCATCGGATCGGTGGGAATTTCTGCGCTGCCGATGCGGGAAACGATTTTTTCAACCTCGGGATAATCAGCTTTCAGCTTTTCGGAAATGACTTTAAATGCATCGATGGTTGTGCTTAGGTTCGTACCCACGAGCAGCCTGGTTTCGGTTGCAAAATCACCTTCTTCGAGCTGCGGGATAAATTCTCCGCCCATTTGCATAAATAAAAACACCGCGAAGCCAAACAATGCAAATGCTGAAATTACAAGCGTTTTCTTGATCCTTAATGCGCCAGCTAACAGCCGCGCATAACCGTTTTCCAGGCGCGTCATCACGCGGTCGGAGAAGTTTGGCTTATGGACGATTTTTTTACTGATTAACAGCGAACTGATCATGGGAATGTAGGTCAATGATAAAATAAATGCGCCCATCACGGCGAACGCAACAGTCTGTGCCATAGGCTTGAACATCTTCCCTTCAATGCCGGAAAGCGAGAGAATGGGCAGATAAACGATCAGGATAATGATCTGTCCAAAAACCGCTGCATTCATCATCCGCGAGGCCGAACCGGTCACTTCTTCATCCATTTCTGCTTGCGAAACATGCTCCACATTTATATATTTTTTGGAAAAATGCATGTGATGCAAAATGGCTTCTACAATGATCACCGCCCCATCCACGATCAGCCCGAAATCCAGCGCGCCCAGGCTCATCAGGTTGCCGCTCACACCGAAGAGGTTCATCATAGTGATCGCAAAAAGCATCGATAACGGGATTACGGACGCCACAATGAGTCCGGCGCGCAGGTTACCCAGGAAAAGGACCAGAATCAGAACAACGATCAATGCACCCTCCAAAAGATTGTGCTCCACCGTGCCAATGGCATTATTCACCATTTTGGTCCGGTCCAGAAATGGCTCGATCTCCATTCCTTCGGGCAGTGTTTTCTGGATTTCCGCCACGCGCAGCTTCACATTCTTGATCACTTCGGAAGAATTCCCTCCTTTGAGCATCATCACGATCCCGCCCGAAAGCTCGCCTTTTCCAGCCATGGTCAGCGCGCCATAACGGATGGCCGAGCCCAGCCGCACCTCCGCCACATGACTGATCAGCACCGGCGTTCCATTGCTGTTATTCTTCACCACGATCTTGCGAATGTCATCCATCGAGCCCGCCAGGCCGACGCTCCGTATATACATTACTGTTGGACCCTTCTCTATATACGCACCACCCGTATTCTGGTTGTTTCTGCTCAATGCAGTGAACACGTCGCTGATGGAAACGTTTAGTGCTTTCAGGTTTGCCGGGATCACGGCCACTTCGTATTGTTTGAGGTCTCCGCCGAAAGTGGAAACGTCGGCAACGCCCGGCGTACCCAGCAGCTGCCTGCGTACGATCCAGTCCTGCGTGGTGCGCAGGTCCGCGAGCGAATATTTTTTCTCAAACCCGTCTTTCGGTTTCAGCACATACTGGTAAATTTCCCCCAGCCCGGTCGTGGCCGGTGCCAGCTGCGGCGTGTTGGCATCACTGGTGATTTCTACTTGTGAAAGCCTTTCGGTAACCTGCTGGCGCGCCCAATACACATCGGACTCGTCGTCAAATACAATGCTGACAAGCGAAAGCCCGAAACGGGACATACTGCGGCTTTCTTTCAGGCCGGGAATGTTGCTAATAGCCTGTTCGATGGGAAAAGTAATGAGGCGCTCCACATCTTCGGCGCCCAGTGACGGTGCGGTGGTGATCACCTGCACCTGGTTATTGGTAATGTCGGGAACGGCATCTATGGGCAACCGGGTCACTTCATACGCGCCGTAGATCACCCACAGCAGCATGAATATCCCGATTACCAGTTTGTTCTTCACAGAGAACCTGATAATGTTATTCAGCATATCGAATCAAAATAAATATATAGCAAATGAGGCCATATGCGCCCTTGTGGAGCACAAATGGTGTTCAGGACCGGATCCTGCACATCGATATATATTTAAACTCGCGGCGGGCGGAAGAGGGAGCCCAGCGTTGTACTATACGCGACCTGAGGCTTGTCGGGGCCGTAATCCGCCTTGATAATGGGTTGCGAATGATGAACGAATGTAAAGCGCTCCGGGTGGGCAACGAAGAAGAAATTGACGTGATGCATTTCAATTTTCTTGAAAGGCAGCTGCATGTCCTTTTCGTCGTCGTTATCGTTCAGATCCTCACCCCAGTAATGCATGGAAAGGAAGTCGACGAAGCTCACATTCTGGTCCAATGATTTGTGTTCCAGAAAATGCTTGATCAGCGACGGCGCCTTCATAATTTGATACAATGATGTTGTATCAAGAATGACAATCGCCAGGAGCATATTTCGGATAAACCTTTTCACGCTCTAAAAATAGCCCGCACCCGCTTCAATCACAAGTAAAAAACTACAATTTATGCATGCTATGGTATTTCTGTCCGTTGTAACCAGGCTCAAAAGGCCTACTCGCTCCGCAAACTCTTGACCGGGTTCATGAGGGCTGCCTTGATGCTTTGGAAGCTGATTGTAAATAATGCGATTGCTGTGGCCAGTATTCCCGCCAGGGCGATAACCCACCATTCGAGGGTGGTTTGATAGGCGAATCCCTGGAGCCATGACTGCATGGCGTACCACGCGATCGGGGATGCGATGACTATGGCGATAAGAATCAGTTTCAAAAAATCTTGTGAAAGCAAGCCCACAACCCCGGCCACGCTTGCACCAAGCACCTTGCGTACGCCGATTTCCTTGGTGCGCTGCTCGGCCATAAAAGCGGACAACCCGTACAGTCCCAGGCAGGAAATGAAAATAGCCAGACCGGCGAAAAGATTAAAAATGTTTCCCATTTGCTGCTCGCTCCGGTAAAGGTTGTCGAGGTCTTTGTCCAAAAATCCGAACCTGAACGGGAAGGCGGGGTTAAGTTGCAGATTGATCTTTTCCAATGCTTTGATCGTCTGTTCATTATTACCGGCCTCAGTACGGACCATCACCACGCCGCCCCATCTGTTGATGCGAAGGATCAGCGGCTCCATGGCATATTGCAGCGATTTGAAATGAAAATCTTTAACAACACCAATGATCGTCCCCTTCTCATCGCCGAGGGACATGCTTTTGCCTACCGCATTATTTACATTCATTCCCATGATCTGCATGGCTTTCTCATTGATCATATAACTGGAACTATCGCCGGAAAAAGTCTTGTCAAAACCGCGTCCTGCCAGCACTTTTGTTTTAAAGACATTGATAAAATTCTCATCCACATCCAGAGACGGGAATACAACCTGATTCGGGGCCGTTTGACCATCCCATACCACGTCAACAGTTCCCGATTCAACTGCTGTTGGCAAAGCGGAAATGACCGTAAAATTTTCCGTAAGGTGATTTTGTGCCAATGCCAGTTTTAATGCCTGCTGTTTTCCCCACAATTCTCCGCTCATTGGCAGGTAGAGGAGATTTGATTTGTCGAAACCCAGGTTTCGTTTTTTGATAAAATCAAGTTGTTTGTAAACGACCGCAGTGCCTACGAGCAACACAATGGCCACAACAAACTGCGTAACGACCAGTGCATTCCGAAAGAGCAAATTCCCACCGGCAACCCTAAGTTTGCCCTTCAAAACTTTTACAGGTGCAAATCCCGATAGAAACAATGCGGGATAACTGCCTGACAACAAGCCCGTCAGCACAGCAATGCCGATCAGGCTCAGCAGCAGTTTCCCGTCCAGCAAATGAATGGTGAGGCTTTTTTCAGTCAGCATTTTAAAGATCGGGAGCAACAGGAATACGATGCCGATCGCGATGATCAGGGACAGGAATGAAAAGATGAGCGACTCGCCAAGGAATTGAAAAATGAGCTGATGGCGGTTTGCGCCCACCACTTTACGCAGTCCTACTTCCTTTGCCCTGCGCTCGGAACGCGCCGTAGCGAGGTTCATGAAATTGATGCAGGCTACAATCAGAATGAAGATCGCAATGATGAAGAAAATGTTGACATACTGAATGTTACCATGCCCGGCAACGTCAAGCTGGTAATTGGAATGAAGGTGAACGTCGGTCAGCGCCTGCAACTCGAAATCGATTTTAATGGTTTGACCATGCCCTTTAAAAATGGAGGAAATCTGCTTGATCAGGGCCTGCCGGGCGGATGCTGACGCCGCCGTTTTGTCGTTCAGTTCGAGATAGGTGTAAAATATGAAGTTGTTCCAGCTATTATTTTGTAATTCTGTGCTGGTCCTTGCCAGCGTTTTCATGGGGATCAGGCAGTCGAATTGCAAATGTGAATTGGGTGGCGTATTGGCCAGGACCCCTCCTACCGTGAAGTTTTCTTTATTGTCAATGCGGATGGTTTTGCCAATGGCATCGCTGGTGCCGAAATATTTGGCGGCCATTTCTTCGGTGATCAAAATAGCTCCGGGATCTTGCAGGGCAGTGGCTTTGTTACCGGCCAGAAGCGGAAAAGAGAAAAAATCAAGAAAATTAGAATCCACGTACATGACCCGCTTTTCGTCCACTTTCTTTTCCCCTACTTCAAACAGCATCGGTATCCATTTGCTGATCCGCACCCCGCTTTTGATCTGGGGCAGTTCGGATTTAAACCCGGGCGCCATGCCCGCCGCGCTCACCGCCGCCCGGAAATCTCCTGCACTGCAAGTGAGCCTAAAAATCTGATCGGCACGGGAATGGAAGCGGTCGTAGCTAAGCTCATTCTGAACCCATAGGAGGATCAAAATACTACAAGCCATGCCGATGGATAAGCCGGCAATGTTCAGAATGGAGTAAGATTTTTGACGGACAATGTTCCGCCAGGCGATTTTGAAATAGTTTTTTAACATATCAGGGCTAAGAGAAAAAGTTGGATCGTATTTTGTTTTTTGCTGCCGCCGGCGTACAAATGGCGGAAGCACAGTAATAACATTTATCAGATATCGAAAAAGGGCCTGCATTTTCCCTGAATGTGCATAAGAATACGCGTATAATTCGTCGAGGTCACCTTCTACTTCTTCAAGCGTGTTGTCCGGGTGAAGCCAGCGAAGAACCGTTTTTGCCCACTGTGGCGGTTGCGGGGCATTCATATCCCGCTTAATTTTAATGTGTCGTCGGGCATCAGTTTCCAGAGCTTATTGCGCAGCTCCTGAATATCAGCCAGCGCGGTTTTTCCCAAAGCGGTCACCTTAAAAAGGCGTTTTCTCCTTCCACCGCGCTCGGCAGTGGCCCCACCCAGCCCGGAGGTTACAAACCCCTTTTCTTCCAGCCGGATCAATGTATTATGGACTGAGCCGAAAGCGACGAGCCTGCCCGTCTGCTGCTCGATTTCCTGGGAAACCGTTACGCCGTAAGCGTTCTCGTCAAGAATCGCAATCATCAACAACACCAGCTCTTCAAATTCGCCTAAATACGTCCTGCGCATTTAAAAAATGATTAGTTTACATTTTATAGTATAAATGCGTACCAAGTTTAATAACCATGCAAAAATGCGCTTTCTAAGCGGTTAGGGCCATTTTCGCTTAGATTTGGTTGTTCGTAAATGACCGGAATGTGTCCGATATTGAACAGGGCAAATGCGGAAAGCAGCTGGCATTTGCTAACCCATTTTGGATAACTTAATTCAATTGCAAACTTTGGTGTATACTTAACCAAATACAATGAAAATCCAGCTAACAATTCAGGGGAGCTCAATTCGGGGGATCGAATCGCTTTATGAAGAGATCAACAGGGTTTTTATGAAAGAGGAAGATTGGCTTCTTGGGAATAGCCTGGATGCGCTCGATGACCTTCTATATGGAGGCTTTGGAGCAGCTAAAGGCGCAACACAAGTAGAAATTACCTGGCAGGATATTGACATTAGCAAGGCAGCGCTGGGTCATGACGAAACCAGGCAATATTATCTCGACAAACTGCAACCCGGCTCGCCATTTAACAAAGCATTATTTTCAGAAAAACTGCAAGCGCTTGAAAACGGAAATGGCCAGACTTACTTTGATCTGGTTATGGACGTATTTTCAAGCCATGCCAACATTGTCATCAAGTAAAGGAATGCTATAAAAATCCCCACTTATTAAAATGAGATTAGAAACCGATTACAATGGGATTAGAACTAACGTTTGGTCACTATCGGTGACTCGGTTGAGAATGGTAAACTTTGGTACTATATAAAAAAAGTCCTGTACTTCATAAAGAAAATGAAGGGTTTGGAATGGTTTTAGGGAATCGATACGTGCATATTTTTCGTTAATAAACCTGCTTAGCGGTTTATTGATTAATAACAGCAGCCGTAAACGACCATCTCTATTACATTTTAGATATTAATGGGTAAAAAACATAAGGCCGAAGTGCCAACTCCCTGGCAGAGGCTCGTTGGAATGCTTCACGTCGAGCGTTCGACAATTAATTACATTTTTATATATGCCATCCTGATCGGCTTGATCGGGCTTACGCTTCCGCTCGGGACCACGGCGGTTTTCAACCTGCTTTCAAATGGCGCGTTATACAGTTCTACTTATGTATTGATCGGCGTTGTGCTGATCGGGATCATGGTCGGCGGGGTTTTACTCATTGGCCAGCTCACATTGGTAGAGCTTATCGAGCAGAAGATTTTTACCAAAGCGACGCTTGAATTTGCATACCGGTTTCCGCGGATCAAAAAATCGGAACTGGAAGATGAAAATCCGCCGGAGCTGGTAAACCGCTTTTTTGATGTGATTACCATTCAAAAGGGGTTGACCAAACTGCTCGTAGACATTGTGGCCGCGGGTGTGCAGATTGCGCTATCAGCGATTTTGCTCTCTTTTTACCACCCTATCTTCATGACTTTCGGGCTGTTGACCGTTGTGGCGACGATTGTCGTTCTATTAATGTATTATAAAAGAGGTGTGCAAACCAGCCTTGAAGAGTCACATTATAAATATGAGGTGGTGGCTTACCTGGAATCGGTTGCAGCCGATTTGGACCTTTACCGGGGACAGCCTGACAAGCTCAGGCAGGTGATCGTGAATACAGACCGCATTACCGCAAATTATTTGCAGGCAAGAAACGATCACTTCTGGGTGCTTCGCAAGTTTTTCGCCAGCTCGGTCATCCTGAGGACATTACTGATGGGCGGGTTGCTTTTTTTAGGTTCCTATTATGTTGTGCAAAGACAAATGACACTCGGACAGTTTGTAGCAGCGGAGGTGATCATTGTACAGATCAGCTACGCGATTGAAAAGTTTATGACCAGTTTGGACACCATTTTTGATATGGTGACGGGAAGTGAGAAACTGGCCGCAGTAACCGACCTGGAACTGGAAGAAAGTGAGGTGCGCCATGGCTAGACACGGGATTGACCTGACCAGCCGCATTGATTGGGAGGAACTTGGCGTCCTCTCCGATAAGCAAATACTGAAAACGCGCGGGACCCGAATGCTCGGCCGCATTATGCTCATCCTGCTGTTTTTGTTCATCATTGTGCTCTTCCTTCCCTGGCGGCAGACGATCCCGGGCCGCGGCACGGTGACCGCATTGACCCCGGAAGACCGGCCACAAACGGTTCAGAACCAGATAGGCGGCCGCATTGAACATTGGGCTGTGCGCGAGGGACAGCAAGTGCAAAAAGGCGACACGATCCTGGTGCTCTCGGAAACGAGCCAATCATACTTTGACCCCAATCTGCCGCAACGCTTGCAGGAACAACTCAGGGCAAAAGAAGGCTCCGAAAGTGCCGCGGCGCAAAAAATGGATGCTACCAATGCCCAGATCAGCGCGCTCACGCAGGGTTTGAAATTTCAGTTGACGTCGGCAGAAAATAAAGTTGAGCAGGCGATCAATTACGTGCAGGCAGACAGCGCCGACCTGGTGGCGATCCAGAAGTTTTTTGAAATCAGCAAATCCCGGCTCGAACGTTATGAAGCGGGTTATCGGAATGGCCTTTTTTCCCTAACCGATATTGAAAGCCGCCGATTGAAATTACAGGAGGATAATGCCAAAGTAGTAAGCCAGATCAACAAGCTGAACAACTCGCAGCAGTCACTCCAAAATGCCCGCATCGAGCTGGAGAACATTCGCGCCAAATACATGGAATCCGTTGCTAAGGCGCGGTCCGATTTGAGCTCGGCACTGTCCAGCCGCGTGAGTGCGCAGGGAGAAATTGCGAAGCTTCAAAATGAAATTTCAAACATTAATATCCGTCGCGGACTGTATGTGGTGCGTGCGCCGCAAAGTGGTTTTGTGGTGAAGACTTTGAAGGCCGGGATCGGTGAAAACATAAAGGAAGGCGAATCCATTGTCACACTCCAACCTTTTCAACCGCGCGTTGCTGCGGAAATATATGTGGATGGCATGGACGTGCCGCTGATCCTGGACAGCAGTGATGTCCGCCTGCAATTCGAAGGATGGCCTTCGGTGCAATTTGCAGGCTGGCCATCGGTGGCTGTTGGTACATTTGCGGGTAAGGTGACAGTTATAGACCTGGTGAGCAGTAATAATGGTAAATATCGTATCCTGGTAACGCCCACTAATCCAGTGCCTTACAATGACGAAGAATGGCCGACACAGCTTCGGCAGGGATCCGGTGTTTACGGAAGGGTGATTTTGCGCTCGGTGCCTATATGGTACGAAATCTGGCGATTGCTGAATGGTTTTCCGCCGAGTCTGGAAAGTGAGCCTGAAAAAGTGAATGGCGGAAGTGGAAAGTAGCATGAAGCGGACTCAAATGAATGTAATGATCAAATGGGGCGTTGTGGGCCTGTCGTTATGCACCTGGCTGTTTGTCCAGGATGCGCAAGCAGGCATTGCCTGTGCCCCTGATTCTTCAAAAATATTTACGATCACAGATCTTAGGGAACTCGTGATGCAGAATAATCCGGTCGTTAAACAGGCGGGACTGCTGGGCGATGCCGCGCGGGCAAGGGTAACCCAGGCATTGGGCAGTTTTGACCCAAACCTGAAAGCATCATTCGACCAGAAGCAGTTTGGCGGAAAGGATTACTATAACCATTGGACCAGCGAACTGAAAGTGCCTCTATGGCTCGCCGGTGCGGATTTGAAAATTGGTTTTGACAGAAATGTAGGCGCTTACACGAATCCGGAAACCACGACGCCGCTGTCGGGCCTGGGTGGCGTGGGCATCAGTTTACCCATCGGTCAGGGACTGTTGATTGATGCCAGGAGAAATACATTGCGGCAGTCGCGGGTGATGGTGGATTATGCCGAAGCGGAAAGGGTGAATGAGATCAATAGGGTGTGGTTTCAGGCCGTGAAGGATTACTGGAACTGGTTTTATGCGCACCAGCAATACGACCTCATCCGCCGTGGTGTGGAGCTGGCCAACACACGCTACATTGCCACACGCAACCAGGCGTTACTGGGTGATAAACCGGCCATTGATTCCGTAGAAGCATTCATTACCGTGCAGGAGAGGTCTATCCAGCTCGCTAAGATCGAGATTGAGATCCAAAATTCGAGATTGCTCGTTTCGAATCACATTTGGGATGAAAAAGGAAACCCGCTTGAATTGCCGGAAGATGCCGTACCCGTCAATGCCGACTCGGCTGTGGCCATTGTATCGGCCTATCAGCTGGATAATTTGCTTAACAGCGCCGAAGATAGTCATCCCAAACTTCAAATGCTCCGCAGTAAGGGCGTGCAGCTTGCCATTGAGCGTAATTATCTGCGCGAAATGCTGAAACCGAAACTGAACGTCAGCGGCTCGCTGCTTACCACACGCAGGGATTTCAATTCCTATGTTCCTGACTATTATGATATTGGCTGGAACAATTACAAGGTCGGAATTGATTTCTCATTCCCGCTTTTCCTGCGCTCGGCAAGGGGGAAGCTGAATGAGATCAAGGTAAAGCAAATGGATTTGAACCTCAATGTGCAGAACGAAACACGGACCATTCAAACCAACATTCGCAGCTCGTTCAACGACCTCAAAGCATATCAGGCCCAGCTCACTATACAGGCGCAAAGCATTGTAAACCAGCGCGCGCTGCTTCAAGGGGAATTGCAAAAATTTGACCTGGGAGAAAGCACATTGTTCCTCATCAACAGCCGCGAATCCAAGCTGATCGATATGCTGATGAAACAAGCGGAACTTGTCGCCAAATACCAGCAATCCCTAGCAGATCTTTACTATAAAGCAGGGATGATTCAGGATTAGTGTTTAAAACTACAATTTCTCACCCGGCAAAGTAGCCCTTTCCCAGTAATCACATATCGCCCTCAACTGGTCCTTCAAACCTTCATAAGTTGGCGCTTTAACGTAAAAACCCTGCACGAGGGACATGTAGGCATCGTCAACATCCTTGGGATTGACTGACTCAGATAAAAATATGAATGGGATCGTTCGGCGTTTTAGCTGATCATCTGCGTTGATCACTTCTTTCAATTCCAAACCGGTCATTTTGGGAAGATACAAATCGCACAGGATGATAAAGGGTCTTTCCTTACTGCTATTGAGATAGTCTATAAGCGCCTGACCATTGTCAAAATTGATCACCTCACTGGTGCATCCAATTGATTTTAATGCATCTGTGACCAAGTAGCGGTCATCTTCATCTCCTCCAACGTATAATATCGGTCCGTTTTCCATGTAGCGTTTACCATCACAAACATAAAAAAATCTTGCCAAGTCGGGCGGGAAGTTGGCTTAGGGGCCGGTGACTTTCATCTACCGGCCCCGTAAGGGAACTTCAACCAACCTAACCAGCAAGATAATAACAGTAAAGAACGGACTTCACCCTTCCACAGCTAATTAGGGTCCTACCTTGATGAACTTATGCACCTCCTTTACACCCAAATCATTGAGAACTTGTATGGTATAAATTCCGGTTGGCAGAGTGGATGTTTCGACTTGGTAGGGCTTTCCGGAGAAGTTTACATCTTTGGATAAAATTATTTTTCCTGCTGCATTGTAGACCCGCAATTTTCCGGCTGAAGCTACATTACCCGTTTCCACTGTGAGCTGATCGGCGACCGGATTGGGGTAAACCGAGAATCCATTGGCCTTACCCAGGTTAACACTACGGATCGTGCTGAATGTGAAGGTTTTGTCAAGATCAATCATTTTCAGACGATATAGATTCTCGCCATTTGACGGGTTAAGGTGGATGAACTCGTATTTTCTTTCTTCAAAACTCTCCCTACCTGCCTGTACATCACCCAGAATGTCCCAGGATTTACCTGCGTCGTGGCTATGCTGGATTTCAAAATGGCTGCTGTTGACTTCGCTGCTCGTAGACCACCGGACCTGCACAAAGTTTTCGTTTTTCTCGGCTGTGAATGCAACCAGCGTAACCGGCAGGCTCGCGCAATCGGTTTCTACTTCTTCCTGCGAGTTACACCCCGTGCTATTATTATAAATTGCAACAACATCCGGACTGCTCGTTGTCAGGAAAGCACATATACCCGCCACCGCACACGTCCCCAGACTCTCGTTATTCGTAATGGTAAGCCTTTGCTGAATGTAAGTGAGGCCATTCAAATCTTTCAGATTTTCGAGCAGCGGATTGGAATCCAGTATAAGCTCCCCGCCTATGGCTGTCAGATTGTTCAATCCTTTGAGAGAGGTCAGTGCGTTATTACCCAGAATTGAGAAAGTATCTGTAACTGAGCCCAAAGTCTCAAGACCCGACATGTCGGTCAGCGCCGCATTATTTTCAATAATGACAGCATTTAGGTTTTCAAACTTACCGATCCCGGCCAGACTTGTCAGCAGCGGATTTCCTGAGATCCATAAAGTGGAATACGGCCCGATAGACACAAGATTGTTTAACCCTTCCAGGCTCAGCAGCGAGCTATTTTCAGCAATCAGTAAACCACTATTTGTTCTTGTGAAAGCTGATAGATTACGGATATTGGTCAAGTTAGGATTAGCAAATATTATAAATCCAGGCAGTTCCATAAGCTCTCCGTCAACAGATATGAGGCCGTCCAGCCCTCTCAGACTGGTTAATCCCGGATTTTGTAAAATGATAATCTGCTCGGCAACTGTGGTCACATTTTGCAAACCCTGCAAATCCGTCAGCGCGCTATTAAGAATGACCTGAAGTGCTGTTAATGTAGTGAGTTTTGAAAGCGCCTGAATGTTGCTTAAAGCGAGATTGTTAGCGATAATCAAAGAACCGACTTGGGTCAAAGCTGCAAGTTCGTCCAGGTTGGTCAGCCCTGCATTATCTGATATTACCAGCAAGTTTTCCAGCGCGGTAATATTTTCCAGGCCTTGCAGATCGGTAAGCAAATCGTTGTCTTCGATGATGACGCCCCCCGCGCTCGATAATGTGAGATCGCTCAAAGTCGTCAGTGCAGCACTCTGATAAATATAGATGCTTTCAACTGATTTAATATTTTGCAACCCTTTCAGATCGGTGAATAAAGGATTTGCTCCAATACTAAGTTGGCCTCCAATGGCCGTGATATCCGAAAGCGGCAAAAGATCTGTAAGGGATGCATTATCAGTAATGGCTAAATCGCCACCCAATGCTGTAATATTTTCCAGGCCGGCCAGGCTGGTCAGCAATGGATTGTAGGATATTTCCAGATCATCATTCACCACAGTGATGCCGGAAAGGGCTTGAATGCTGGTTAGCGCGTCATTATTCGATACAGTAAGTTGGTCGGCGAGCGTTACAACATTTTGAAGTCCCTGCAAGTCGGTAAGCAAGGGATTGTAGTCAATGGACAGGTCATCGCCGATAGAAGTTAGTGTAAGACTGCTCAGTGTGGTCAGCGACGGATTATCAGAAATATCCAGATCACGTCCGACAGACTGGATGTTTTGCAAGCCAGCCAATGTTGTGAGGGCAGCATTTTCATAAATTAAAATGTTGTCCGGCACATTCGTAATTTTTGAAAGTGCAGTTAGATCTGTCAATAACGGATTGTAGTAAATCTCGATGTTGCCTCCAACAGAGACAATGTTGTGAAGGCCATTGAGACTGGTCAGTCCCTCAACACCTTCGATAGAAATGCTTGTACCAACACTGGTGATAAAAGACAAAGGAGAAAGATCAGTAATGTCCGAGGCTCCTGGTTGCCCGAAGATGTGCAAGCTTTCCGGCAAGGATGTACATCCGCCAAAGTCGTTGGCAAAATCAGTGAGTTCAGCTTGCGAAGAGATAATAACATTTCCACTGGGGCATTGTGCGAAAGAGGCAAAAGGAAGCAATAACGCAATGAGGCAGTAAATTTTTTTCATGCAAAACGGTTGAGTATAATTGAATAAAGGAAAGTTTAACTTAACTGCAAGAGCGTATAATGGATATTCTACTGTGCGGATTTTTTATGCATGCGACATTTGTCACTGCAATACTTTACATCTTCCCAAACCTTTTCCCATTTTTTACGCCAGCTAAACGGCCTGCCGCATACTGCGCAAATCTTTTCGGGAAGATGTTGTTTCTTCATTTTGTTAAAATGGATGTGATAAATGACACTGCCAGCAAAAAGTTTGGTTTTTTGCTGGCAGTGTAAAAATGAAATGCTATCAATGATCAATTATAGCCAGTAAGGATCAAATTATAGCTTAAAGCCTAATGTTGCTCTCAGGATATTGTTTTTCTGGTTGCTATCTTTAAAAAGCGGGCTCATCCCCCATTCATGTGACAAATCAAGCGTTACAAATCCGAATTCAAGACCAACCCCGGCGTTCAGGCCGTAGGAAAAGTCTTCAATATTTTCTTTATCAAAACGATCAGAACCATTCTTGTCCACATTCAGAACATAGTTTCCTACCACACCTCCTTTGATATTAAACCGGAAAAATCCACCTTTTGCTTTCGTCAAATAAACACCCAGCATTAGCGGCGCCTTTAATGAATGGATTCTTGGGCCTGTCAATAATGGCGCGGTTGAAATGCTGTCTTCGCTGGTCACATTCATGGAAGAACTGAAATAATGCACTCCTGGCTGAATAAAGAACTTGCGCATTCTGAACCTGAAATCAAGGCCCGCATTCCATCCTGCGCGTCCTTCGTACTGATCATCCTTGAAATCTGCATTGAAATTGGAAGCATGTATCCCGACCATTGGAATCACCCACATTCCGGAATTCCTTTCGCGTTTCTCGCCAAACCGCTCCCTGAAACCAAGTCTCCCTTCATTGTCTGCAGCTTCACGGTTTTCAGCATCATATCTGCTTGGAGCTGCCCCGTAAGGTGCCGCACCCGCTGGGGCCGGCTGGCCTTTTTTATACCGTAACCAAGCCTGGTAGTCTTCATAATCAGCTTGATCCTGGGGCGCCATGCCTTCTCTCACAGGCTGAGCAGCCTTGGGTTGTTGTGCATTATAATCTGCGGGAACAATGATATTGTTGATGATGATGGTTGGCTGTCCGGGCTGCTGCGGATAATTCTTATAAGTAGATTCCAGCGCACGCTGGGCTACTGCCGCCATATTGGCTGCGTTTGGATCCGCGGTCACATTGCGCTGGACAATGTAAGGTGCATTGGAATTTTGTTCAGTTCCCGAAGTGTTTTGAACAGCATTTCCCGGTTGCGGAGGGTTAGCGTTCCCTACCGCAGGCGCTGGCGCAATAGCAGGCGCCTCAACGGGACGCGCAGGCATCCCTGTGCTGGAAGCAAGCTCCTGCTCCTTTTCCTGTATTTCTTTTTGAAGATTTGCCACTTCCTCATTGAGCTTATCCACGTTGTCCGAAGCTTTACGGGCATTTTTTGCATCACGCTGGGCATCCTTTGCAGCACTGGAAGCCTTCTTGCTTAATTTTTTGTCCTGCGGGTTAGCAGCAAGGTCCCGGGCTGCGGCTGTATTGGCATCAGCAGAAGCCTGTGCTTCTGAGGCAGTTTTCTGCATTTCAGCGCGCTGCTTTTCCAGATCCTGCTGTTTCTCGACGAGCTTGATCTTTTTCTCATTCACTTCCTTGCTGGCCTCAATGGCCTTTTTCTGACCGTTTAAGGCCTGTAAGGAGTCGTTAGAAACTACTTGCGCAAAAGCCGACGTTGAGAATAGTATTGCAGCCAATACGTGTGTTGCTAGTTTTGTTTTCATAGGTATTTTAGTTTTAATGATGAATCAATCCGAGCGGTGCGCCCGAAAAAAGAGTGGGAATTGACGATAATGAAGCATCAAAATCGGGAAGCCGCGTCAATTGATCTATCAGGGAAGAATAAAATACTATGCCTTGCAGCGAGAAAGCTTTAAGCGTAACAACACGCGACACGAATATCTGTACTAATTGCTTTTTCCTAAATATTTCCAGAGAACGATCACAGATAAAGTCATAAATATGACAGCGAAATTGATCCCAAGCTGAGAACCTTCACCTCTTGACACATGGAAAATAATGGCAGCGACCATTAACAAAACGATCCCATAGCAGGCATAGAGCGTCAAAACCGGCCAGATGCGTAATAAGCGCGGAATGATTATCCCGATGCCGGCAAGGGTGTCTGCCACACCCGCAATGGTTACCAGCACATGATTCCCTGCGGTCCATGGCCACATTTCTGAGAGTTGTTCTGCCGGCATGAAAAGTTTGATATACCCACCCCACAAAAGCGTTAAGGCCAAAAGAACCTGCAACGACCATAACAAGGCATTAAACACTTTAAATTTGACTTCCTGTTTTTCCATTTTGTTTTGCTTTAAATCCATAAGCAAAACTATCTACCTTTACTATCCATACGATAGCGCTTCCTGATCGGATAGCACTATCCAATCAGGAAGTAACGGGAAATAAACAACGATCAAAATGTTAACCACAGGCGGTTGCCCTAAAACGGCGCTTTCAATAAAAGACGCATTAGAAGCCCTTGAAGGGAGATGGAAATTGCTGATCCTCTTCTCGTTATCAGGCGGAAGCAAGCGATTCAAGCAGCTTGCAAAAGAAGTGCCTGGCATTACGGACAAAACATTATCCAAAGAGCTCAAAAACCTCGAAGGCAACAAGCTGATCACCCGAAGCGTTTACGACACTTTTCCGCCCACTGTCGAATATACAATCACAGACCATGGCAGATCACTTGAAAATGTACTTGAAGCACTGCATTACTGGGGCTTACGACATCGTGCCGTTGTGATAGAAGATTAAAATACAGCATCATCATTGCACATTTACATGCAATCATAGCATTTGCATCATGCTGGTTAAGAGATACTTCTATTCAGCCACTCCTGAACAATGTTAGTCAGATTACTTGTGGCTGCGGTAATCGCATCCAGCCTTTTAAAGCTGGCTATTGCTCTATCATTTTCCTTCCAGACCAAAAGTCCGTGATCCTCAGTGATAAGCTTGTCCACTGGCTGTTCTTTAACCTTTGCACCTCTGTGAAATACGAGTTGAATTTGTTTCGGAGGCTGGATTCTCATCGTAACCCTATCTTCGGCTCCAACCGAATAATTGGGACCGTTCCACTTAATGTTTTCTGCCAAACGGCTGTCAGCCTGTAATATAATCAGGCGCAGTGCATCAATCTCCCTGCGGAGCGGGTGTTCTAATTTATCCAGGAAATCAGACACCTCCGGATTTATGGGCATAATGTTTTGGATTAGTGTATACAAAGCTAACAGCACGTTTATGAAAATCGGAGAGAAATTATTTAAAGTACTAATTTTATGAAAGCACTATTAGGATTAACACTCATCGCAATGCTCATCGCCGACCAACCTCGCAGGGTTTTACTGTTTTATACTGACAACGGAAAGGAAACGTGGAAAGAGCAAGTGAGCACGCTGAATGGACGCCAAAAGGATATCCGGGACCGCGATATTGAAGTAAAATCTTTTTCCAATTCAAAAGAAAATATCCCGGAATGGCGTAAATGGAAAATTGACACCACAAGCGCATTCACATTTCTTCTCATCGGTCGCGATGGCGGGGAAAAGTTAAGATCGAATGAGGTGGTGAGTCCCGAAAAATTATTTGGCCTGATCGACGCCATGCCAATGCGGAGAAATGAGGTGAAACAGAAGCCATGATGGACAGACTGTCTTGTAAGAATTTCGATTAAACAAGACTACGGGTGTAAACCTGATCTGAATTACAGAACGAGCGCTGAACTTATGGGGTCGATATAAATTTCAGAGGTCGTCCGTGAAATGGCGTCTTGATTTCGCCTGGTTGAATTTTCGCGTATTATAATCGCCAGATTTGTTCCGGGGAATTGACAGGCTTTCCCAATGCTCATTAGCAGCCATTTTTGCAATGTAAACGATCTGACCGATGTGGTAAGGATAATGGGCAAGCTGCCGGTTGATCGCCTCCATGACTGTGTGGCCGTCATTCCGGATGTAAATGACCGTTTCCAGCTGGTCGTCGCGGAGGTCGCGTAACGTAGTTAACAAACGCTCCCAGCCATTGTCCCAATGTGCCATAATTTCTTCGCGGGTCGCAAAACGATCTTCAAATTCAGCATCCCGGTTTCGCCATGGTTTCTCTCCATCCGTCGTTAAAAAATCAGTGAAACGCGACAGCATGTTCCCACTAATGTGATTCACGATCACCGCAATACTGTTGCTCTCCGCATTGTATTGCCAGAAAAGATCCTCGTCGGGCAATTGCGCGATCGCTTTCTCGCCGAGCATTTTGTAATACTCAAATTGCTTGATCGCACTGCCTAAATAGCTAGTTTCCATGACCCGGTTTCTTTTGTCAAATACAGAGCGTAATATTAAGGTAATTATTCTGGATGGGAAAAACGCCGCCTGATGATACGGCAGCATTACTGGCTAAAATTGAAACCAACATGAATTTTCAAGGACTCGATACTGACATACTAATTAAACGACTGACGAAATTCAATCGGCGACAGGTTTGTGTTGGCTTTGAATAATTTACTGAAAGACTGCGGATAGTCAAACCCGAGTTCGTAAGCGATTTCGCTAACAGACTTGTTGGTTCCCGAAAGCTTTTCTTTGGCCTTATGAACGATCACATCGTGCAAATGATGCTGGGTACTTTTGCCTGTCAGCGTTTTTAGCAAGCCACTCAAATAGTTAGGAGACACGTGCAATGCACCGGCGATCTCGGAAACAGACGGCAATCCTTTCTTCGCCAGTTCATTGTTTTCGAAACGTTCTGTCAGCAGGTTTTCCAACCGGATTAAAATGTCATGGCTGCTGGCTTTTCGTGTGATAAATTGACGCTGATAAAAACGGTCGGAGTAATTCAGTAAAACTTCTAGTTGGCCGATAATGATGTTCTGGGTAAAGGAATCAATGCGCGCGTGATATTCTCGGCGAATGTTCTGCAAGATATCGGTAAGGATCTGCTCCTCCTGTTCGGACAAGAAAAGCGCCTCCTTGACAGAATAATCAAAGAATTCGTGTTGTTTGATTGTTTTGGCCAATGATGTATGCCAAAGAAAATCGGGATGGAAAATCAACAACCACCCCGAATGTTCCAGCACCTGATCGGGGCCGGCTTCTATGCCGATTTTCTGACCGGGAGCCATGAATGTCATAATGCCCTCATCAAAATCATAGGCCTGCTGGCCATATTTCAGCTTGGCGTCAAAGTTTCGTTTCAGCGCAATCGCATAAAAGTCCAGCACCCAGCTTTGGGGATGATCTCCGGACAGCTCCCTCATATCTTCGAACCGCAACACGCTGACCAGCGGATGCGCGGGTCCAGGCAATTTCCTTAAACTATGGAATTCACTGATGCTCTTGATATGGTAAGGCTCCTTGTCTTTCATTTTGTAATATCCCTATTTTTGAACAAATGCAGCTGAAAATGTTTTGGCAAAATCTGTTGTTTTTACACTACCCAATTTTGCCGGTCTGTTTTGGTAATAATGTTCAGCGATGAGGCCCGTATGATGCCCTGTCTGCAATTCGACCATGCTGGCCGCCATGTGCGGCGGCATGCCTGCGGCTTCCAGGCGGCCCTGGATCTCTTCTCCTGGAACCACGATCCACTTCAACTCCGGCATGCCAATTGCTTCTCCTAAAATGCGGGCTACTTCATTGCAGGTTAGCTCGTCGCTGGCTACATACCGAATGCTTCTGTCCAAAGCAGATTTTTCAAGCTCTTCCACTGCTGCTGCGGCAATGTCTTTGGGATCTACCAACACCGTTCTGTCGTCCCCGCCGTAGGCCGCGACTATGACCCCAGCATTTTTGATGGCAGGGATAAATCCGAAAAGGTTATAGTAAAATGATGTTGGGCGAAGATGGGAAATGCTAACGTCTGTCGGGAGCTGATCCAGTATTTTTTCCAAATAATACGATCCGGCGATGCCACCGTTGCCTTTGTCCAGATGCGCGCCCCAGCTGCTCAGATTTACAACACGCTTCATGCCCGAACCAGCGATTGCCGACGCATAATTATTGCTAATGCTGCTAAAATAGGCGACCGGATCCAGGTGCGGGTCGAAATAACTTACGGGCGGGACCATGGTATAAGCTGCATCTGCACCTTCAAACACTGTGGCCAGAAAATCTGCATCCTGAACTGAACCGAATGCTGCCTTTGCCCCTATTTCCTGAATAAGATCTTGCTTGTCCGGATTGCTGCTGATGACTGTAACTTCATGTCCTCCTCTAACCAATTCTTCTGTAAGCGGCTTACTAATGTGCCCTAATGAACCTGTGACGATTATTTTCATTGCGAATTTTGTTTTTGCTGTCAGGAAGCAAAATTCGTCAGGAACAGACACGCGCACATAACCAAATCTATGCTTGTTGTGCTAAAAACTCCGATTCAAGTTTCGGTCATCCCCTTTTCCTACCCTGGACTGCCAAACTTTCGTGCACAATGCATGTTGGTTCACCTTTACCTACTTCTTGGTCAACTTCATTCTGTCTTCGGAAGACGTGCCGTCGCTCCATACTCTTTTCCTTATTACTATGAGTCTGTCGTCTTCAATCGTTCCCTTAACTTCTATACGACATGGCAGACGATGGTTGTCGGATAAAAACTTAAAATCCAGCTTGTCTGTGCTGTTGATCATGACGTTTTTAGCGGTATCAAGTTCGGGAGGATACGGGCCACTTTCATACAGCCGCATTGCTTCTTTAAAAGTTATTTGGACACTCGAATTTGAGATTTTCTTAATATTCCATTCATATGCAACGCTGGATCCGGAAGTGAATAACGTATCGACATAAATACCCTCTAACCGGCTCGTAAAATCCGGCCCGGCAGCGGCAGGTGCAACCTTTTCATTTGAGCAGGAAAATAAGATTAAAGTAAATGGTAAATATATACACCGTGCCGTGGCAGAAAAGACCAAGTAGGCAAAGCCTTTTAAAGTAGGATAAGGAGCCATTTATTTATCTGTTTGTAGGTTAGAAGGTTACACAAGTAATTACTTACTGCTTAAAACGCAACGCTATAAAAAGAACAATCCCTTGATCACGGGTTTGAGCTGCTCATAACTGCACACCGTCCAGGTTATTTGCCTGGGAAAGAAAATTAAATATTGAGTGGGGAGCAGTATACAAATCAGCGATGCTCCTCTGAAAATTTGCTTCGAAACGGCGGTGTCATATTTTTGAATAATTACAGCGGAAAGGATCAGCAAAGGGAATCCATAGGTCAGGCTTCTTGAAATATCGAAAACCGAATAGGCAATAATGATGTGAATGAGCATGATACTCATCATTGTAAAGGCTAAAAATGTTTCGCCCTTTTTAATTAAATAAAATACAGAGACCACAAATAAAATCCATAAGCCTTCAAAACTTAAAAATATTCCTGCAAGCCGGTGCTTTAATTGGTAGGGAATCAAACTTAAATCCACCCCTGAACCTTTGCCGGTAGGTGTATGCAGACCGAACCGGTTGGAGAGTAAGATGCGTAATGCAAGATAAAAGATGGCTACCACCAATACGATGTTCGAGCGGTGCTCTGCCCAGTAACTCACAGACCAGAAACCTTTTACGGACCGAATATTAAAATCACTCTCTGATAAAAGACGGAACAGGAATATTGATGATAATGCTATCACAGCCCTTTCGTCAGTCCAGCACGCGAGCGTTAATGTTGAAAAAATGGCTATGCGGTTATGGAAATACATTCCAAGTAAAAGGAAAAAATACGCAAATCCATCAAACCAAAAATCGTAGTCCCAAATAAATGCTTTGGCAAGATAAATAGTGGATATACCAAGGACAATGGGCAGTACCGAAGAACGGGAAAGATGTTTGAGCAGCAATTTAATAAGCACAAACAAAAATGGGATCAGTAATGCCGATTGAATTAAATAAATGAATACAACACTTTTTGCATTTGTACCGGTTACGCCTATTGCTTTGGCTAATAGCGGGACGGTTAAGCGAAAATCTATTTTAGCACCATGGGTTTCCGTGGCACCGACAAAAGGATTTAGAGGAGCGTTTACTTTATTAAAAAAATAGGAATGAGTGATATTTAAATTTTGGTCTGAAAGTAACTCTAAATATTTAGGATAAGTCAGGAGCAGCACTGATATAAATATGACAAACGAGGTCGCTAAGATCCGCAGATTAGAGTCTAAACATTTTGCAAAAAACCTTTCAACAAATGCCCTTTTTAACCAATTATCCTGAGGCCCGTTATTGTCTGAATCTTTTGCTAATGGGGGCGATTTTTTGCCTGATATAAATACAAGTGCCTGGTTCATCGCGTGCATGGAGGTTGATTTCGATCAAGAATCCGCTCCGAACAACAGCGAACGACTCATGCTGGTTTGAAGGAACTATAACATAGACACCCAATGCCGGAAAAAACGTTGCGCGTTGTATTTAAGTAGTCACAAAGTAAGGAGTTAACGCTTATGCTATTATTATGGCTAAGTAATGTTTAAATTAGGAAAAAATAACCTTCCTGATCGTATTGGATGAACGCAATGCTAAACAATTAATGATTCTCCATGAAATTATTGATAAAAACGATTCTTTACACCTGGCTTTTGTGCGTGATCGGGTGCAAAGAGGACCAGGAGCCACAGAAAGCACAGTGTGGTTGCGATAGTGATGCAGAAGCATTAATTGACAGTATATCCGGTAAAATAGAATTTAATTCGGCTGAACAGCCTGTTAGGTACATCCTCGAAGGGTACTATGGAGCCGGATTTATGGTTTGTAATGACGCAACGTTTCAGGGCCTCTTGGTTCAAAATAAAATCATGAGTGGTGATAGTGTCGTATTTGGCGGGGAAGCAAAACATACGTGTAGGGATTGCGAATTCTGCGGGTTAATTTCGATTACTGCCTTAACAAAAAAATAGCCATCACTAGGAAGTTAGCGGAGCGTGAGTGAGCCTCCTTTAATTTTTGAAGGTCAAGGTGAAACGCGCGCCTTCATTGGGCTTACTTTCCAGCAAAACGCTCCCACCCAGGCTGGTAATCTGGTTATAGATCAGGTAAAGGCCGATTCCTTTACCGTCCGCATGGTTATGAAATGTTTGGTTTAATTGAAAGACTTTATCATTAATTGCCCCCAAATCAAAGCCAAGACCCTGATCCGAGAATATCAACTGCGTGGTCTTGGCATTCCTTATTGACTTAATAAAAATCTCAGGATTCCTGCCCGGAATTGCATATTTGATTGAATTCGTGATCAAATTTAGGAATGTACTTTCGAGATATTCCTGATTATACTTTACGGTCCGGTTCTCTGAAAAATCGATATGAAAAATTGCCTTTGAATTTTGTATCAGCGACTCCAAGGAACTTCTGACTTTATTCAGGGAGTGTTCAACGTCCAATTCTTCAATTTTCACAGTAAGCAGATCCTTCTGCAACAATATATCCACATAATGATCCAATGTTGATTTCAGGCTTTCTGCTGCGGATTTAAGAATATCCAAAAATAACAGTGTCTCCCCATCTGTGATTTTGGAAATGTCCATTAAATCAAACACGGACAGCAAGTTACTGACTGGGGAGCGAAGGTCGTGCGATGTGGTGTAAGTCAGCTGTTTGAGCTCCCGGTTCACCTTCGTCAGGTTCGCGATCAGCACATTACGGTCTCTTTCCAAGAGCTTTAAATGCGTAATATTTTTTGCAATAGCATACACCAGCTTCTCCTCATAGCGCGGAATGGAAGTCCAGGAAAGCCAGATTACCTCGCCATTTTTAGTAACATAGCGATTCTCATAGTCAAGGAGCGGTTTATTGTTTTTGAGCTTATCGCGGTACTGCCTGGTTACATCCCGGTCTTCGGGATGAATAAAAGTGTCAATGGGGCTGGTCAGCAACTCATGCTCAGTGTAACCCAGTAAATTCGAAACAGCTGGGTTAATGTCTTTGAAGTAGCCGTCAAAACCAGCTATGCAAAGCAGATCTGCTGAATTTCTGAAGAATAAGTCTTTATCAAATGAGGTTCTGGGTTCGGGCAAGGTTGGAGGTTCGTTCATGATTGAAATTTCATATTATTCTAAATTTAACCCGGAAAAAACTCCAACAGCATCAGCCTGTAAGTTTAATTGATGCGAAGTGTGAGCAACACTTCCGGGCGGGAATAGAATGATTACAATATCATACTATATTTGCGCATTTTAATACAACATCGTATTATATTTGAAAACATTTAAAATACAGACGATGAATTTTAATGGAAAAAATATCCTGGTTGTAGGCGGAAGTTCCGGTATCGGTTTATCACTCGTGAAAACTTTACATGAGAACAATGCGTCGGTGTTTGTGATTGCTCGGACAAGGCCAGCCGATCTTCCGGAGGGCATTTCGTACTTGCAAGCCGATGTGACAGGCGACCTTGAAGCGATCAGCGGGTTTTTGCCGGAACAAGTGCATGGCCTGGTTTATTCCGTCGGCAGCATTAACCTGAAACCATTCAACCGGCTTACGGCCGACGATTTTTTAAATGATTACCGCCTCAATGTCCTGGGTGCTGCCCAGATTATTCAGCATGCATTAAAGTCATTGAAAAATGCGGCAGGGGCTTCTGTTGTTTTGATAAGTTCTGTTGCAGCCAATACGGGGCTACCCTATCACGCAAGCATTTCGGCAGCCAAAGGTGCTGTACAGGGACTGGCCATATCGCTGGCCGCTGAGCTGGCTGGTCAGAAGATTAGGGTTAATGTAGTTGCGCCCTCACTCACAGATACGCCCATGGCTCAGAACCTGCTGAGCTCACCCGAAAAACGGGAAGCCTCTGCAAAAAGACACCCGCTTTTAAAATATGGGCAACCAGAAGATATCAGCCAGGCAATCGCTTTTTTATTATCAGACGACAGCAGCTGGATAACCGGCCAGATCATCGGCGTTGATGGTGGCCTGGGCAAATTAAAAACCGTTTAAAATGAGCACAAATATAAACAGCGGGCAGATTGCCGAACTCGAAAAGCAATATCGCATATGCCTGATAAACAGTGTTTTGGGATATAAATCGCTGAATTTGCTTGGAACAATCAATAAGAACGGCGACACCAACTTATGTGTGATCAGTTCAGCCTTTCACCTGGGGGCCAATCCTCCGTTGATAGGGATGGTTATGCGGCCCGGGCGGGAGCACAACGACACGCTCGCTAACATTCAGGCAACTGGTCAATTCACCCTGAACAATGTATTGCCCGCGTGGTACAAACAGGCGCACCAAACCAGCGCCAGTTATCCGTCCGGTGTTTCCGAGTTTGAGACTTGCGGATTTGATGCCCAATATGTTCCCGGATTTGAAGCACCTTTCGTGCAACAATCAACGGTCCGGATCGGATTGAAGCTTCGCGAAACCATTCCGATGGAGATCAACCGCACGACCATCGTGATCGGTGAGATCATTGAAATCCTGGTTGAAGATGCGCTCATCGGGCAGGACGGCACCATTGATCATATTCATGCAGAAACGATGACCGTGGCAGGATTGGATGCGTATTTTTTACCAAGCCCCGTCGGCCGGCTGGCCTATGCAAAACCTGATATTGAGCCACATGAAATAAATGAGCCATGAAATCATACCAGCTTATTCATGAGCTAATCTCACTGGTTGAAGAACTGGAAGGGCAAAACCCGGACAAAGAAGTCACCATGCAGGACTTTGCCGGCTTTGTGGTCCATAAGGCTGGCAACGCTGCGTCAGACGTTAACCCGACCGGCCCTGTGCGCCAGGATGTCAGATTTGGTAAAAATGAGATAAGCGCACAGGAACTGGTATTCCAGCTTGATAACAACATTGGCCAATTGTTTGTATACATGAGCCGGTATGCGAAATCATACATTAAAAAGGCGCTGGACGGTACACCATTGCTGGCAGCCGAAGATTTCACGGCGCTGGCCATTTTGCTTACCCATGACAACCTCTCCAAAAGTGAACTGATCCACTATAATTTGCAGGAAAAAACCTCGGGCACGGAAGTTATCCGGAGGCTTCTCGCAGCCGGACTTATTGAACAGTGGGACAATGAAAAGGACAAGAGAAGCCGGCAGATCGCGATCACCGATCAGGGCAAACAGTTGCTGTACATGGTGTTTGAAGACATGAACCATGTTGGTAGAATGGTCTCGGGGAACCTTACTGTTTCTGAAAAGCTGACGCTTCGGTATTTACTTCAAAAATTAGAGGATTTTCATCAGCAGCATCATCAACAAAAAACCATTTCCAGTAAAGCGGATCTCAAACGCGTGACCGAAGCCCTTGTTAACCAGGAAACTAGACTTGTTACCACCGACAACATGCAAATTCAGTAACGCTGCGATACAGGTTACTCTGCGTATCCAGGCAAGTACACGCAAAATGTTGATCCCTGACCAGGATTACTGATCGCCGTGATGACGCCGCCATGATTGGATACGACACGCTCGCAAATGGCCAGCCCGATTCCCGTTCCTTTAAAATCGCTTTGCGTATGGAGCCTTTGAAAAACCTGGAAAATCCGGTCCAGATACTTGATATCAAAACCAATACCTTCATCACGAACATTGATCTGGTGCACCACCTGGGTACTGTCCGGGAATTTCAGTTCAGCAGGCAGATCAGCTTTATTTCTTCTAATGTGTTCGATATGGATACGTGGCGGTTTTTCGCCAGGCGTAAACTTAATGGCATTTGAGATCAGGTTTTGAAATAAATGGGCAAGCTGTGCTTTGTCACCTTCCAGCATACCGAGTTTATCAATTTCAATAGCAGCTTCTCGTTCCTGAATTTCATAGGCCAGGGTTTCCAACACGTCGGTCATAACCGCATTCAGTGAGATCGGGCCATATTTTTGTTGGCGCGAATCGACGAGGGAATACGCCAGCAAGTCTTTCACCAATGCCGACATCCTTTGTGCCGATGCATTGATGCGGCTTAATAGAAATGCCGGTTTATCATCAACGCCGGCACCAAATTCCTTTGTAAGCAGGGAGCAGAAAGATTGGATTTTACGCAGAGGCTCCTGCAAATCGTGGCTGGCAATGTGGGCGAACTGTCGAAGGTTATAATTTAGCCTGACGAGGTCTTCGTTTAAAGCCGTTAGCTCCCGGGTCCGAAGTTCGACCCTGCCTTCAAGTTCCAGGGATAATTGTCTGTATTGACTTTCGCTTTGCTCTATTTTTTGCCGGCTGATCACCTGTGCTGCTACATTCTCACTGAGCTCTTTATTTCTCCTTCTCAGTTTCAACAAGTTGACAACCTGGCTAGCCAGGATTTTCAATGCTTTCAGCTGCTCCTGGGTTAAGACTTTTGGCTGATGGTCAATCACGCATAATGACCCTAATGCAAATCCATCTTCATCAACGAGTGGGGTGCCGGCATAAAAAATCACATGCGGATCACCGGTTACCAGCGGATTTTCGGCAAAACGGGGATCTTCCCGTGAATCACTGATAACAAAAGTTTCATTTGGGTCGAGTATCGCATGGGCGCAAAACGAATATTCCCGCGGCGTTTCACGCGCATCAAGTCCATGATTTGATTTAAACCACTGTCGGGCATCATCTACAAGGCTAACCAGGGAAATGGGTGTTTGGCAAATTTGCGCAGCCAGGTAAGTAATATTGTCGTAGTCCTGTTCTGGCAGGGAATCCAGGATGTTGTATCCTCTAAGTGCGCCCAAGCGATCACGTTCACCAGAGGAAGTATTGTTAAAATCCATCAATCAAAATCATCACTGTCCAAGCGTTAAATATACGGCTTTGTTTTGCAGTTGACACATTTTCAAATGCATTCCAACCAAATTGCCCCCCGGCTTGTCACCAATAGGTCACTAAACCTAAGATCTTACATGAGCGTTAACCTATCTTTACTTGTCTTCTTGTTTTTTACACTTAGCACGATAAGCTGCCGGGTCGATCAGGAGGGGCCGGGAATAGTCGGTCCGGAACCGGAGCCGCGAATCAACTACCTGGGCAGGGACAGTATCACAACGGGCGATTACCGGGGCATTGCAATCAATGCCTCCAAGGACGATGCTTTTGAAGTATTGGAAGCTTACCGGGAAAACAAAACAGTCGCTTACGTGAGTGCAGTCAATAATTATTTTGCAGACGTCAGCGACCTAAAAAATCGTCTCCAGTTTTTCGACTGGCTGGTGCTCGACGATACCTATGATACCCCAACAGGCATACAATTCCAACTAAACGCCGGCCAGGTTACAAGCATTCGCCTTAACCAGGGTACAACGCTGGGTCAATGGCCCGAAGCGGCTGATCCTGAGGTGGCAATAAAAGTCGGTGATACTCAGGCAATATTGTATAAAAAACTCGTTGCGCTGAGCAAACAGCCGGAGTATACACACAAATTTAAGCGGGTTGTCCTGGGTGCCAAGTACACCTACGCCGTGTACGATGCCATGAAGGCTGAACTGCCGTGGGCATTTATATATGATACTAAGTCCCAAGGTATGATGGAGCAGGTTCGCATTTATTTCAAGGACAAAAAGGTTGATTACATCATCGTAGATCGCTTTCAGCAATATTAAAAACCTTGATAAGCGCATACGTGCCGTTCTAAGGCGATGGTCAGGCGTAAGGTGCGCCGACCGTTTCCTTATAGACGCCGGCAACGCGCTTACTTAAACTGACCCGAAATCTCTGGGGTTTTGCGACGATACGTGCACCGGTCCAGGTGGATGCGATCACCATTCCGGCGGCGATTAGAATAATGTCTTTGATAATATACTGCGCTTCAAGGGTTGGGGCATGCAATGTGCCGGAGAAAAGTTCGGAAGGATAAAGAAACAGCGGGGACATTGCACCAACCATTTGAAGGGCAAGTAACCACACACCAACGCGCAAAAACATGCCGGTAAGGAAGCAAAAGCCGATCAAACATTCAAGAGTTGCAACAAACACCATTGCACTATGACCGTTGACAACCCCTAATGTAAGCTCGGATGTTGTGCGGGTGGCCAAAGACTCAATGGGGCTTATCCCTGTAAAAAATTTGAGCACGCCAAAACCCAGAAAAACGATCCCCATCGTAAAGCGCAGAATGTTGATACTATTGGCTACCAACCATTTATTCATGGATGTGTCGAGTTTATCAAAACGGTCGAACAGGCTAGGTGAATTCTTCATGTGTAGTAGGTCAAGTTTTACTAATCTACGCCTGACCTACCTTAAAAAGATCGATTTCCGGGAAAGTTTTCGACGACAGTTGCTCAGACGCCTGGGTTTTGCGTTCCAGGCAACCGAGCTATCTCCCTATCACGAACCGGTCCAGGAATTTCAGTCCGTCCCGCGAATAAATGCGAAAAATGTAATGCCCGCTCGGAATATTTTTGACCGAAATCCCCTTTTCAAATTGGCTGTCAATCCGCGAAACCACTTTGCCTGCATCGTTCACCACTTCTGCCTTTGAGATTTCCTGGAAATTGACATTTCTGAATTGTATATGATCTGAAACGGGATTGGGATACAAAAAGGCATTTTCTCCCGCATTCATTCGGACCGAAAGGACGCGGCTGAATGCAAATGACTCATCCCGATCGATCATTTTCAGCCTGTAATAGTTTAATCCTTCTGCCGGAAAGGAATGGGTGTATGTATAGTGTTGCACTTCCTGGCTCTCCCCCGCAGCTTTCACGTCGCCGATCGCAGACCATGCCTTGCTATCCGTGCTGTGCTGAATTTCAAAATTCCGGCTATTTTCCTCTCCGGACGTTTTCCAGGTGAGCAAAACTGACTTTGCTTCATTGCTGACGGCAAAATCAACGAGGTTTACCGGCAATGTGGTTTCCGAATCAAAAACACCCCAGGCTGAAAATTGCGTGACATTTTCGACTGTTATGCCATAACCTACGGTTGGGAAAGTTTCGGAGTACTTCGGGCCGGCTTTATTTTCCCAGTCCGTTCCTCCCCAGCGTTTCACGTAAATATTTGTTAAATCAAAACCAACAGGCATTAAAGGGTTGAGCGCAGGCCATCCAAACTTCAAACTGAATGGCTGTTCAAGTGAAACATGGTCTGAAGTAATATTCCATTCGGCATCAAGGCTTTGCGTATTTTCGGGATCAGGATGCGCGGGATTACGGCTCGCAACTCGCACAGCGATAGTGACGGGTGCCGAGGACGAGCTATTTGCCGTACCCGTAATGGTTACTGGCGTGAAATTTTCACTGGCAAATCCGTTCTGACCAAGTAAAGCTTTTCCAATGAGAAATTCTTTGTTGATGGCGCCGCCCGGCACCACGTATTTCAGGCTTCCTGTACCAGTTGTTACGATCCGTTGGTAGACTGTGCGTGAATAAAAACCGATGATATCCACCCCATTACAAGTTAGATCAAAGTTCCCGATATCGATAAAACCTGAAACCAGATGAACATTATTCGCCGACGAAACCGGAGATGCCAAAACCGAAAGGTTGCCCGTTAATGTTACACCCGCCTTATTGTCAATAGTCAAAGATCTTGTATTGAGTTTCGTGCCGTCGAGCGTTTGCTGAATATTGTAACCACCCAATGTGAAGGCGGCCACTTCCAGAAGACCCTCATTCATGAATTTGCCTTTGACTTGAAATGACCTGTCGCCCGTGTCATCCAGTGATTTACCGGAACCGATCGTCAGGTTCAGGCACGAGGCGTCGGTATCCAGGAGAACATTTCCATTGATCACCACATGGTCGGTTGCAGCCGGCACCACGCCGCCTTCCCAGGTCGCCGGATCATTCCAGGAACAACCCTCGCAATTTTTGGAGCTGACCGTGCCCGGATACCGAAGACTAGGTGCTGCCGCGCATGGTGAATAGCTAGCCTTTACCCAGCCCGTGGTCGGCGGATCTGGCGAGGAACTCGCGTCATTGGACGCAAGCGACAAAATTCCCGCCCTGATTACCCACTGGTTATAATTATACTGGATAAACTGCGGATTACAATATCCCATACAGCTCGATGAAACCGAATAGTTGGCTTCGTAAATGTTTCTGCCACCTGCGTCGGTGCCGGACAGATAGTACGGACCATTGACGTTGTATTCCGAAGAGGTGCAGCCTTCCAGAATCACGATTTGCGAATAGGTTTGAAAGGAAAGAAATACAAAATAGAGTAAAAGTAATTGCTTCATAAGCAGGACGTTTTTGAGGAATGGAAGAGAATTGATCACTACATAATTTGGTATAGTAAGCTCCTGATTTTCTGCGCATCCCTGCCGAAATTCTTCCCAAACACCTTATTTTTCTTCCGAATCGGGCATTATTTCAAACGAAAAAATCGCAGCATAATCTTCCTGTAAAGACGCGTTTTTTTGTTGCCGAGATTGCTTAAATTTACGATTAGCCTTTGCTCCTCAGCCCCTGCTATGATGTATCGTTACAAAGAACTGCTCCTGCTGCTTGCGTTCGCATGCATTGTTGTATCCACACCTGAATGTCAGGCCCAATATCAAAGTCAAACCGCGTACTCACGATTGATCGAAACACAGCAGGATTACAACAAAGCGGTGGAAAGCGGCGACTCGCTCGAAATTGCCGAGATGTGTTACCGGCTTGGTAAGCGCTACATTGGTTTAAACGACTTTTACCAGGCTACCAAATGGTTGCAGCGCGCCTTAAAGATCCGGAAGCCAATGGGCCCATCCGAGGATCTGGGAAAGGTTTATTCGATCATGAGCGAATGTGAAGGCTATCAGAACAACATGGCCGGCCATCTTGAATATGTCAAACTGGCCATTGACAATCTTGGGAAGTCGGGGTCCAGAAGAGGCATGATGATCAGTTACCGTTTATTGGGTGGAATTTATGCCAGGACGACCGAAGATCTCCGGCAATCCCCACTGACACTCTCTATCAAGCCTTCGCCCGACAGCGCGATTTACTTTTTCGCGCGGTCCCTCGAAATTGCCAGGGAGCTTAACCTTCCTACCGATGTAGCGCTGATTTACCAAAGTATGGCTAACTCCTGGCTTGTGAAAAAGGATTTTAAAAGAGGTGCAGATTATTTTCAAAAGGCTGCCATGATTTTTGATTCCATCCATAAGCCGGCAGGCGTGCGTGAAGCATATCTCACTGCGGCATCGTCATTTTTGGACCAGCAAAGTCCGGCAATTGCGAAATCGTGGATCGACAGCGCTTCAAAAGGCAGTGACTCGCTGCAAAAGTCGGATGTGGTCAGCGAGTCTTTTAAAATGCACCTGGTACGATCAAGATATTACCAGCAGACCGGCGACTGGAAACGCGCATTCCTCTATTGGGAAAAATACAGTAAGTACGTTATTTATCAGCGTGATGCGTATAAAAAGAATGCTGTGGATGGGCTTACGCTGCTGTTTGAAAATGAAAAAAAAGAGCTTAGTATCCAGCATCAAAAAAAGGAGCTGGCATTGCTCCGGAAAAATGAAAATTACCAGCGACGGATTACTTTGGGCATACTGACTGCATGCGCGATCTTCATGGTGGCGGGTTATTTCTTTTTCCATTTGTACCGGAAATACCGCCGCCTGAGCCACCTGAACAAAGAACTCGTCAAGGAACAGAGCCATCGTATCCGGAACAACCTGCAATCCGTTGCGGATCTTATTGAACTGCATATTTTTCAGTTATCCGATCCCGCGTCGATATATGTTTTGAAAGAAAGCTTGTCCAGAGTAGAAACAATATCGCTCATCCACCGGGATCTTTACAACACCGACTGTCAGGACGCCATTGAGATACACACATTTATTCCTGCTCTCGTCCGAAAAATCATTTCTCAGCTTCCGAACGGGATCCATGTCCATTTTGAGATTGAGGATTTGCTACTACACGTGGACCAGGCGATCCCGGTCTGCCTCATTATCAATGAACTCGCTACAAACGCTTCAAAACATGCATTTAATCACCACGCAGAACCAGAGCTTTACGTATCGCTCACTCTAAACGATAGCTGGATTAATCTTACTTTTAAAGACAATGGTCCAGGGTTTGATAAAGGCGTGCATAGAAACTCATTCGGGATCAGGATCATTGAGCTGCTAACGAAAAAGCTGAAAGGAAAACAGGCATTTAAAAATGAGGCAGGATGCACATTTACGCTTTCGTTTCCATTGTCCAGAAAATCGAAGTTTGGGAAAATCGCAAAAAGCAAGGAGTTAAATACAGGGAATTATGTTTAATGTGATCATCATCGAAGACGATACGCTTTTGGCCGAACGAATTTCCCATCACCTGATGCTGGAAGGATTTCACGTTTGCGGCATTGCCGACAATCAGCAAGGTACCAATGAAATTCTCTCAAAGAATGCCGTGGATATTGCGCTCGTCGACATCAATCTGAACGGGCCGGAGAACGGCATTGTGATCGCCAACGAACTTGTGAGGATCAATTCGGTTGCGGTCATTTACATATCAGGCGAATCGTCGGATGAGATCATCGAAAAAAGCAAAAAGACCCATCCCACGTCTTTCCTGATCAAGCCGCTGGACATGTGGGCAGTAGTTACACAGGTAAAGATCGTTGCGCACAATCTGGAACACGGCAACTATCTTTTCCCCGGTTCCGGAAATTCCCTCGAAAGCATTCATATCCCTGGAAATAAAGGACTTATGCGTTTCAAAAAACAGGAAATAGCATACATCCTTGCCGATCGGGGGCATTCCAAGCTATTTCTTACACGGGAGGCCCACCAGCGAATGTTCCCGAATAATCTCTATTCTTACATTCAGGTATGGATCCACATGGGGAAGATCGCCGAACAATTGCCCTGGTATTTTTATCGCCTGTCCCGTTCCATGACCGTCAATCTGAACCAGATAGATTTGATCGGCCAGGATAGCATTATCATTCAACAAAACGAACTTCCATTACCTGACGGCGCCCGTTCAACTTTGCTCAACCGACTCAATATTGTCAGGGCAAAATAGTCTAACCCCAGAGATTTCTTAAAATTTCCGAATATTCAGGCACCGGATAAAGCCTTCACCAGAGAACAATAATCCTTGATAACTTTGCACGTCCTTAACTTTACACAACCTTGAAGAATGATGACATTTGTTTCAAACTTCATTTGTAATACTTTTATAGACAGCGAACTGCTGATTTATTACAATAAAAGATTGAAATACTTTAAGCTTATTGCGCTGTTTTGTATACTCGTAACTGCATGCTCGAAGAGAGAATCCAAGCAGTATACGATTGGCTTTTCGCAGTGCACGGGTGCTGACGATTGGCGTAAAACCATGCAGGAGAGCATGTATAGGGAACTGTCATTCAATCCGGAGATCAACTTTGTGATGAAGGATGCGGGTGGGCAGAGCCAAAAGCAGATCACTCAGATTGAAGAACTGCTCAAACAAGATATTGACCTGCTGATCGTATCTCCCAATGAAGCCGAGCCGATTACGCCCATAGTAGAAAAAGCCTATCAAAGCGGAATTCCGGTTATTATTCTGGATCGCCGCACGAATTCTGATCAGTATACTGCCTATGTTGGTGCTGACAATGTGGAAGTTGGTCAGATCGCCGGAGCTTATACGAATACGCTTTTAAAAGGAACCGGAAAGGTGATTGAAATTAGCGAAAAACCGGGCTCGTCCGCAGACATTGATCGTCATAAGGGTTTTATGGAAACGATCAGCCGCTTCCCGGGCATTAGGCTGACGGCTAAACTGGATGGGGATTGGGACAAATATTCTTTCGAAGCGCCCCTGACCAAACTGCTGCAAACGCATACGGACATTGACGTTATTTTCTGCCAGAATGATCGCCGTGCACTCACTGCTTTTAAGGTTTGTAAAAATCTGGGTCTTGAAAAAAAGATCCGACTCATTGGTGTAGACGGGTTAACCGGGCCAAATGGCGGCATTGATCTTGTTGATAGGAATGTTTTAAATGCTACTATTCTATATCCAACCGGCGGAGAAGAAGCCATCCGAACCGCGATTTCTATTCTTCAAAAGAAGCCATTCAAAAGAGAAAACCGACTGCAAATCACCATGATCGATTCTACCAATGTCAGGATCATGAAATTGCAGAGCGAAAAACTGGTGGCGCAGCAGCAGGACATTGAGCGTCGGCAGGAGAAAATTGAGGAGCAGCGCGCAATATCTGAAAACCAGAGCATTGTGATTTACACCGTTTCCATTACACTTGCCCTGGCACTCATTTTCGGAGCCATTTCCTTTTATTCTTTACGCGAAAACCGGAAGATCAACAAGCGGCTGGAAGTTCAGAATCATGAGATATCAGATCAGAAAAACCAGATCGAACAACTTGCGCAAAGTGCCGAGATTGAAAATGAGGCCAAACTCAAATTCTTCACCAACATTTCGCACGAATTTCGCACACCGCTTACCCTGATATTGGCACCCATTGAAGATGTTTTGGCAAGTGAAAAAATCCGTGATCCGTTGATCAAACAAGAGCTTTCATTGATCCGGAAAAACACATTAAGATTGCTCCGGCTGGTGAGCCAATTGATGGATTTCAGGAAACTGGGAAGTCATAGAATGCAGGTGCGCGCTGGCGAACATAACCTGGTGGCGTTTGTGAAAGACATTATGGTGGCGTTTGAACGCATTGCTTCCAAACGAAAGATTGATTTTCAACTGATTGCTTCGGATCCCGAAGTGATGGTTTGGTTCGACGCCACGATGCTGGATAAGGTGATTTTTAATTTACTTTCCAATGCATTTAAGTTCACGCCGGACAAGGGAAGGGTTTATTTGTATATCAAAACAAATTCCGGTAATCAGGCGCAGATTACGGTGGAAGACAATGGAATAGGCATGACGGAATCGGAAGTTGCGCACGTTTTCGAAGTTTTTTATCAAGCTGAAAGCGGTTATAAAGCATTGGGAACCGGCCTCGGCCTGGCGCTTTCCAAGGAGTTGATTTCACTGCATAAAGGAACAATTTCAGTTCGCAGCCAGCCCAGTAAGGAAACAGCATTTACCATTGAACTGCCGCTGGGTAACAAACATTTCCACGAAGATGAATTACGAACCGAGCAGGCTGAGGACTTTTCCATGGTTCAAAATTTCGAAATTCAGGAAGAAGATCCCGCTTCCAATAATGCTTCTGCTAAGGAGGTTTCAACTCACGAACAATCTGTCCTGCTCATTGAAGACAACAATGATCTGGTCAGGCTTTTAGAACAAAAACTGAATGTCAATTATCAGATATTGGTTGCCAATGATGGGGAAGAAGGTTTGAGATTGGCATTTGAGCACATTCCCGATCTGATCGTGTGCGACGTGACATTACCCAAAAAAGATGGTCTGGGCGTGAGCGCGATACTCAAAGCGGATTTCAGGACTTCGCACATTCCAGTGATTTTACTTACCGCCAGAACCACCATCGAACAACAGATCGAAGGCATTCAAACGGGCGTGGATGCTTATATTACCAAACCGTTCAATCTCCAATATGTTCAGGAAAGCATAAAGACATTGCTGAAAAACCGGTCGGTGCTTCGCGAACATTATACGAGTGAGTTGCCGATTGAAACTTCGTCGGGAACAAATCCCAATAAACTCGACAAGAAATTTATCACACAATTCACTGCATATATTGAGGAGCGTTATGATAATTCGGAATTGAGTGTGGAAGACATTGGCAGAGACCTCGGCATGTCGCGCGTGCAGCTTTACAGAAAAGTGAAGGCGTTGCTAGGCATGAGCGTGAATGAATACATCCAGCAAGTAAGGCTCAACAAAGCCAAGTTCCTGCTGCGCCGCGACGATCTGACCATTGCAGACATCGCCTATAAAGTAGGCTTCTCCTCTCCTACTTATTTCTCAACAGCCTTCAAGGGAAAATATAACCAAACCCCTATGGAATATAAGAAATCGTGAGCAGCCGGTTTTTTATTTAACATTTTCAGTCTATTGTTCAATTTCTGTCTGAGACAATTCATCAAAAATGATACAAATTTTAAATAAGATGTATCAAAAGTGAAAGATGACTTATGTATCAAATTTCAAATAATAGGCTAAAACACTGATTATCATCATTATATACTTCTAAAATACCACTGTATCAAAGTTTAACTTTTTTGAGATATTATTTAGTTATTCCGGGCGCTTAGTGGCGGTAGTTTTGACAAAAAATCAGAACTACCAATGAAAAACAGTAAGG
Source organism: Dyadobacter sp. CY347 (assembly GCF_021502655.1). GTDB lineage: Bacteria > Bacteroidota > Bacteroidia > Cytophagales > Spirosomataceae > Dyadobacter. Next base: position 1,291,225 of record NZ_JAKFFT010000004.1, on the reverse strand, counting down.
TATTAGTTTGGTCGATCGTCGTTGCACTTGGCGGATTCCTTTTCGGATTCGACACGGCCGTGATCTCGGGAGCGGAAAAAGCCATTCAACATTTATGGGATCTGTCCGCGGTCGAGCACGGATTCACCGTTTCCATTGCATTGATAGGAACTGTTCTTGGCGCAATGTTAGGCGGCATTCCGGCAGACAAGCTCGGAAGAAAAACCACCTTATTTTGGATCGCTGTTTTATATCTGGTTTCTTCGCTCGGTTCTGCCCTTGCAACCGACTGGTACGTTTTCATTTTCTTCCGGTTCTTAGGTGGCTTGGGTGTAGGCGCTTCTTCCGTAGCTGCGCCGATGTACATCTCTGAAATCTCTCCTGCCAAGTCACGCGGGAAAATGGTTGGCCTATTCCAATTCAATGTCGTTTTCGGAATTCTCATCGCTTACTTCTCCAATTACTTCATGCAGGATATGGGCGACGATGCTTGGCGTTGGATGCTGGGCGTGCAGGCTTTGCCGTCTCTGATTTTCTTACTCGCAATTCTTTACGTTCCAGAAAGTCCGCGCTGGCTGATCATGAAAAAAGGCGACGTGCAGCAAGCGAGAGAAATCCTGAACATTATCGATCCCCAGACCAGCGAAGAAACATTGTTTGCGATCATGAATGCGAACGAAGAAACCAAAGACAAACCTTCTGCCCGGCTGTTTTCGGCCAAATACAAAACACCCGTAATGCTCGCCATTTTGTTCGCGGTTTTCAACCAGGTATCGGGTATTAATGCCATCATTTATTACAGTCCGCGCATTTTTGAAATGACGGGATTAGGAGCAAAAGCTGCTTTCTTGTCTTCTGCGGGAATTGGTTTTGTCAACTTTGCCTTTACGCTTTTGGCGATCAACTTTATCGATCGTTTTGGCAGACGCACATTGATGGCGATTGGCTCCGTAGGCGTCATCATCACGCTTGGACTGGTTGCCAGGGCGTTTTTTATCCAGGATTTCACGGGCGTTCCGGTGTTCCTGTTCGTCTACATTGCATTTTTCGCATTCTCCCAAGGCGCAGTGATCTGGGTTTTTATATCTGAAATTTTCCCTAATGAAGTGCGGGCAAACGGCCAGGCGCTGGGAAGCTTTACCCATTGGTTCATGGCGGCTATTATCGCTTTTTCTTTCCCTATCATTTCCGAATATCTGGGCGGCGGAATCACATTCTCATTCTTCGCTATCATGATGATTTTGCAGCTCATTTTCGTTTGGCGCATCATGCCCGAAACCAAGGGAACTTCGCTGGAAAGGACTGACAAAACAATGATTCTACATTAATATCTCAACTTATATGACACCATCAATAACCGTTTTCGGAGAAATGCTTTGGGACATGCTGCCTTCTGGCAAACAACCCGGCGGAGCACCCATGAATGTGGCCATTCACCTGAAAAACTTCGGCTTGAATCCGGCCTTCATCAGCCGCGTTGGCGACGACGATCTGGGCGTTGAACTCATGGATTATCTTAACAATCAGGATTTTAATACAGATTTTATCCAAACCGGCATTACACATCTTACCGGAATCGTAAAGGTTAACCTGACCGATAAAACAGAAGTTACTTACAAAATTGTGCAGCCGGTTGCGTGGGACTACATTATGACGACGCCTGAAAACAAAGAGTTAGTAAAGAACTCAGATGTATTTGTCTACGGCACGCTTTCCGTTCGCAGCCAGCAATCGCGAGACACACTTTTTGAATTGCTGAAAGATGCAAAACTGAAAGTTTTCGACGTCAACATTCGTCCTCCGCATCTGGACAGAGCAACAACTGAATATTTGCTAGAACAGGCTGACATTGTAAAAGTTAACGAGCATGAGCTCAACACGGTTTGCACGTGGTTTGGCATACAGCCCGAAGTGGAAACGCAGATGAAATTTCTCTACGAACGCTTTAATCTGAAACTCGTTTGTGTAACGCTTGGTGCAGATGGTGCGATCGTTCTTTCCAGTGACGGATTTCATACGCAAGGCGGATATGTAGTGGAAGTGCAGGACACGATTGGCAGCGGCGATTCCTTTCTGGCCATGTTTCTCAAAGAGTATATTTCCGGCTCGTCCATTCCCACAGCCCTCAAAAAAGCCTGTGCAGTTGGTGCATTGGTTGCCTCCTATTCTGGTGCTACACCTGTGATTGCCGAAAAAGAAATTGCTGATTTTTTAACAAATAATCAAACGAATCATGTTTAAACGACTACCGCTTCTGGCTTTTGCCATACTCTGTTGGGTGCAACTTGCGGCTGCTCAGTCCAACATCACCGGAACCGTGAAAGACGGCGCCGGCGTAACACTCCCGGGCGTAAGTATCCTGGAAAAGGGTACAACCAACGGCACATTATCCGATGCCGATGGAAAGTACAGCATTAGCATTAATAGTGATGCAACGCTTGTATTTTCTTACGTGGGCATGGTCCCGAGTGAAGTGATTCCAGGCACCAATAGTGTCATGGATGTGACGCTGGAATATGACTCAAAAAGCCTGAATGAAGTGGTTGTTACCGGCTATCAGTCTGAGCGAAAGAAAGATATCACAGGTGCGGTGAGTGTGGTGAGCATTAAAGACATTAAGGACAGCCAGGTGGGTAATCCCGCAAAAGCATTGCAGGGAAGAGTGCCGGGCGTGTTGATCACCACGGATGGAGCCCCTGGCGGAGGTGCTACGGTAAGGATCAGAGGAGGCAGTACATTGGGCAATAATGATCCGCTTTACATTATTGACGGCATTCCGACCAAAAGAGGATTGAATGAAATTAACCCGGCCGACGTCGAATCTATCCAGGTTTTGAAAGACGCTTCGTCTGCAACCATTTATGGTTCAAGGGCTGCAAATGGTGTTGTAATTGTGACGACCAAAAAAGCCAAAAACGGTCAATCGCGGTTGAATGTGAATATTTCCACCTCAATTCAGGATTATGCTTCGAAACTAAAAACATTGAATGCAGACGGCCGCGGCCGCGCTTACTGGCAGGCTGCAGTGAATGAAAAAGCGGATCCAAATGCGAACCAGATTTATCAATATGACTGGAATAACGACTTCAATAGTCCGGCATTGAATCAGGTTAAATATCCGGAATTCATTGACGCGGCAAAGACAATGAAACCTGCGAACACTTATTGGTATGATGAGATTGCGCAAAAGTCTATTATTCAATCGTATGACATGTCTATTTCCAATGGTTCGGAAAAAGGCAATACGATGTTTTCGCTGGGCTATTACGATAACAAAGGAGTTGTAAAATCGACGCATAATAAAAAGTATAATGCAAGGCTGAACACGGATTTCTCGCTCTTTAAGTCCAAATTGAAAATCGGCGAGAACCTGTCTGCTACTTACATCCAGGATGTGCAGTCTCCAACGGCCGATATATTGTTTGCGTCGCTGGTTTCACAGCCCGTTGTGCCGGTTTACACAGTCGATGGCGGCTGGGGCGGTCCGGCTTCGGGAATGACTGACCGCCAAAATCCGGTAAGGCTCATCGAGGACAACCGTCAGAACAAAGGAAACTTCTATCGGCTATTCGGAAATGTATTTGCCGACCTGGAAATTATCCCGAAACTGCATTTAAAAACCAGCTACGGAATTGATTACAGCGGTGGATATAAAAGGCTGCTCCGGAAATCATACACCTCAGGTTTTTTGTCAGATCCAACCAATCAGGTTTCCAACTTCCAGGATTACTCGGGAAATTCGATCTGGCAAAACACACTGAACTATGACATTCAAACCGGTAAGCACCAAATTGGAGTCCTGGTAGGACAGGAAAGCATCCGATATATCGCCCAGGAATTTTCGGCGAGCAGAAGAGGCCTGGCGTTGGAGAATATCAATTATTCCTATTTGAACGCAGGAAGCAACAACATTAATAATGGCGGCAGCGGCAGTGCAAATTCACTTTTCTCCTATTTCGCGAAAGTTAATTACACTTATGCCGACAAATTCCTGGCATCGGCAACCGTACGACGCGATGGTTCGTCACGTTTTGGAAAGGACAACCGCTTCGGAACATTCCCTGCATTTTCATTGGGTTACCGTCTGAGTGAAGAAGCATTTATTAAGGATATTCCTTTCATTTCTGACTTGAAACTGAGATATGGCTGGGGACGCTCGGGCAACCAGGAAATTCCAAACAATGCTACGCAGTCTTTATACTCAGCCATTTATGGCAGCGATCCGACGTGGGACTTTGATAATGGCAGTGCTTATGACATTGGCGGAAATGGCACCGGCCAGCTTCCGTCAGGATTTACATTAATTCAGCAAGGCAATGATGCGCTGAGATGGGAATCCCTGGCAGAATCAAATTTTGGTGTGGATTTTGGGTTCTTAAACAACACATTGACAGGTTCTGTTGACTATTTCCAGCGAAAAACTTCTGACATTCTGATCAGCCCGGCCTATCTGGCTGTGATAGGCGACGGTGGAAACCGGTTTACCAACGGCGCTTCGATGAAAAACAGCGGTTTCGAAGCATTGCTTTCCTATGACACTAAAATTGGCAACGATCTTCGAATCAACCTGACCGGTAATTTCTCACTGTATCGCAATAAGATTACTTATCTGCCCAAAGAGGTGATTGCATCCTATCCGGGAAACGGGACGGACAAGACCATTCTTGGTCGCCCGGCTAATTCATTTTTCGGATATGTAGCCGACGGCATATTCCAAAATCAGAGTGAAGTAGACAATGCTGCAACGCAACCGGGAAAAGGCGTGGGACGAATCAGATATGCAGATTTGAACGACGATGGCACCATAGACGCCCAGGACAGGGATTTTATCGGAAACAGCACGCCTAAATATATGTATGGTTTCAATACTTCCGTAAGCTGGAAAAATTTCGATCTGAGCGTTTTCTTCCAAGGCATTAATGTAAAGGTTCAGAACGAATTCAAAACCTACACTGATTTCTCATCACTTTGGACCGGCACCAACTGGGGTGAAAGAACGCTGGACGCATGGACACCCGAAAACACAAGTTCTGATATCCCTGCATTAACATTGGTAGACAGAAATAACGAAGGCCGTTTCTCGACTTACTTCATTGAAAACGGTTCCTATTTGAAGCTGAGAAATGCACAGATCGGGTATAATTTCAAAAGTCTGAATGCTCTGAAAATCCAAAGTGCGCGGTTGTATCTGCAAGGGAGTAATTTATTTACTATTAAAAGCAAAGCTTTCACAGGTCCCGACCCGGAGATTCCCAACTTCGCTTTCCCCATACCCATCATAGGAACAATTGGACTGAATGTCACTTTCTAAATTCTGAAATCATGATCACAAAAAAAATAATATACGCCCTGACATTGCTCATGGTGCTTTTCACGGGCTGCGACGATGCGCTGGTAGAACCGGCCCAAGGTGTCATTTCGGGTGAAGATTTGGATACGCCGGAAAATGTGGACAAGATGGTTGTAGCAGCCTACTCCGCTCTCGGAAACGATCATTACACCTCCCCTTTTTCCAGTATGTGGGCTTACGGGAGCATTCGCGGAGGCGATATGTACAAAGGTGGCGACGGCCCGGGTGATTTGTCAGAGTTCCATTTGTTCGAAACATTTTCGCTGAACCGGGTTGATAATGCATTGATCGACCAGGTCTGGTTCAGATTGTACGTCGGTATCAGCCGAACTAATGATGCATTGAGAAGAGTGAGCGCAATGTCTGATGCAGAATATCCCGAAAAAGCAGCCCGCATGGGTGAACTGAATTTTCTGAGAGGGCATTTCTACTTCTTGCTGAAAATCCTTTTCAAATATGTCCCTTACATCGACGAAACCATTGCCAAAACCGATTATCCGACCATTTCAAATGACAAACTTTCAAATGATGAACTATGGTCAAAAATTGAAGCTGATTTCCGGAGCGCAGTTGACAGGCTTCCTGAGAATCAAAGTGACAAAGGCCGCGCAAACAAGATCTCGGCAAAAGCTTATCTGGCAAAAACACTTTTGTACAAGGCTTATGAGCAGAGCGAAACCCATGCAGTAGTAACTGTAAACAAAGCTCTGCTGACAGAAGTGAATGCGCTTTGTGATGAGGTGGTCAACTCCGGAAAGTATAACCTGAGTGCAGATTATGCTGACAACTTTCTGACAGCAACCGAAAACGGTCCCGAATCCGTATTTGCAATTCAATACTCGAAAAATGACGGAACGCCGCTCGGCCGACTTGATTACGGACACGCGCTGAATTACACCATGAACCAGGAATACGGCTGCTGCGGTTTCCACGTTCCCAGCCATGACCTGATCAATTCCTTCAAAACAAGTGCTGACGGACTGCCTCTGTTTCAAAACTACGCTGCCAATGACGTTGCAGCATCGCTGGATTTCCAGACCAGCTCATTCGATCCGCGGCTGGACCACACCGTGGCAAGGCCAAATGCGCCGTTCAAATATGGAAAAAGCTATGTATTCCAAAAATCCTGGGCCCGTGCTCCGGCAGTTTATGGGGCATTTGCAAGCATTAAAGAAGTGGTTTTACCGACGGACCCGTCGTTTCAAAAAGTGCCACCATTTATGTCCAGCGCCAAAAACTGGCAGATTATCCGGTTCGCCGATGTACTGCTTTGGAAAGCAGAAGCATTGATCGAACTGGGTAGACAAGACGAAGCACTTCCTTTGATCAACAGAATCCGTGCCCGCGCAGCCACAAGTACGGGTTTGCTCGTAGCAGCGGATGGTAAACCAACGGCCAATTTCAGGATCAAACCGTACGTGAAGGGTTCGGATTGGACACAGAGCTATGCAAGAATGGCCATGCGCTGGGAAAGAAGACTTGAATTTGCTGGGGAAGGTTATCATTTCTTCGACCTGGTTCGCTGGGGCGTTGCGGCTGAAAGCATTAATGCGTATTTCCAGATTGAGAAAACAAGGGCAACGCATTTGGGAGACGCGAAATTTACTGCCGGCCGGGATGAATATCTTCCGATACCATTGAATCAAATCAATTTCAGCAGTGGCTTATACAAACAGAATGCAGGATGGTAAATGTCAGCAACTGGTCTGATCCAAACACAATAAAATAACGATATGAAAAAAATAATCATTGCATTGCTCCTTATTTGTGCCTTAACCGGCTCGAATGCCATCTCTCAGGCTTTTAAGGAAAAATATCGCCCGCAGTTTCACTTTACGCCCAAAGCCAACTGGATGAACGATCCGAATGGCATGGTGTATCACAACGGGATTTATCATCTTTTCTATCAATATTATCCGGACGATAAAATCTGGGGACCGATGCACTGGGGACATGCTACAAGCAAGGACATGATCGCCTGGAAAGAGCAGCCGATTGCATTGTATCCGGATAGTCTGGGTTACATCTTTTCCGGAAGCGCCGTTGTTGATAAAAATAATACAGCCGGATTCGGGAAAGACGCATTGGTTGCCATTTTCACGCACCACGACCCGGTTCAGGAAAAACAAAAAACCGGCAAACACGAAACGCAAAGCATTGCATACAGCCTGGACGACGGTAAAACGTGGACGAAATACAAGGGAAACCCCGTGCTTCAAAATCCAGGGATAACCGATTTTCGCGATCCGAAAGTAAGGTGGTTTGAAGCACAGAAAAAATGGGTCATGACGCTGGCAACCAAAGATAGAATTACATTTTATTCGTCACCAGACCTGAAATCATGGACGCGCGAAAGTGATTTCGGAGCAAACGAAGGCGGCCACGGCGGCGTATGGGAATGCCCTGACCTGTTTCCGATCAAACACGAAGGGAAAGACATTTGGGTGCTGATTGTGAACATAAATCCGGGTGGGCCAAACAAGGGTTCCGCAGGTCAATATTTCTTGGGCGATTTCGATGGAAAAACATTCACTTCCAACTCCAAAGAAACCAAATGGCTGGATTTCGGAACCGACAATTACGCAGCTGTCACATTCGCCAATACAGGCGACCGCAACATTCTGATGGGCTGGATGAGCAACTGGCAATACGCCAATCAGGTTCCGACAGATCCGTGGAGAAGTGCCAATACAATCGCCCGTGAATTGGGTTTGAAAACGGTTGGAAAAGAACTGTACCTGACTTCGGTTCCTGTGAAAGAACTGGCTGTTTTGAACACCACAACATTTTCAATGAAGAATGTTAAAGTCAAAGATCAACTGGATCTGACGGATAAAACGAAGAATAAAACGGGATTATTTCGACTGGATTTAACAACTAAAAACACAGCAGATTTCTCTATTGTGCTGGCCAATGAAGCGGGTAACGAACTGATAGTTGGTTATGACAAAGCCAAAAATCAATATTACATTGACCGTTCGAAATCCGGTGCAATTGATTTTGAAAAAGGTTTTGGAAAAAAACACATTGCGCCCAGATTTGCTACGGAAACTAACATTCCATTCACATTGATTGCAGATGTAGCATCCGTGGAGCTCTTTGCCGACAATGGACTCACGGTAATGACAGATATTTTCTTTCCGGAGAACCCAATGTCCAAACTGTCCATTAAATCCGTTTCGGGAATCAGTGTTGACAATTTGAAATATACGGTTTTGAAACCTTCGGTAGAATAGTCCGCTAATCTTGCCGAAACAGGTTCTTATCGTTCGTAAGAGCAATTCAGAACCAAAACCAGGATTCATTCATCCATTCACTGCGCAGAAACATGTAACAGACATAACAATTTCTTCACAATCTATTAACACAGGCAAAATGCCGTTCGCAGACCTTTGCGGGTCAAACAAACGAACGGTTATGCCATTGTTAACATTTACCAGGTTTTCACTTCTTTTCATTTGCTGCTTCGCCTTTTGTACCGCTTCATTCGCCCAAAACGGGCTTATCACCGGTACGATCATGGATGCCCAAAGGCTTTCTATGCCAGGCGCTACGCTTAAAATAACTCCCGGAAATCAATACACGATCTCCGATGTGCGCGGAAAATTCGAGTTTCTGAATGTGCTGCCGGGAAATTATAAATTGGAAGCAACCTACATGGGTTACCAGCCTTTGTCCCAGGATATTGTGGTTGAAAAAGGCCAGGTCGCCTCATTTACCCTGGTGATGCAGGAAGGCGGACTGAATATGAATGAACTGGTCGTGCTGGGCGACCGGCTTAAAGGCCAGGCCAAGGCGCTCAACCAGCAGCGTAATAATGAAAACATTAGTAACATCATTTCTTCCGACCAGGTAGGCCGGTTCCCCGATTCCAATATCGGTGATGCATTGAAAAGGGTGCCGGGCATTACGATGCAGAATGACCAGGGCGAAGCGCGAAATATCATTATCAGAGGACTTGCTCCCGAGCTCAACTCTGTCACAATAAACGGCGACCGGATCCCGTCAGCCGAAGGTGACAACCGCCGCGTCCAGATGGACCTCATCCCGTCGGATATGATCTCGACCATTGAAGTAAATAAAACACTGACGCCTGATATGGATGCAGACGCAATCGGGGGTTCGGTCAACCTGATCACACGGGCGGCACCGAATGGCCAGCGGATTTCAGCGACGCTTTCAGGCGGCTATAACCCGATCCGCGGAAAAGCATTGTATACAGGAGGTTTTGTATATGCCAACCGTTTTGCCAAAAATGCAATCGGGATGGTTTTGAGCGGTTCTTATAATAACAACACTTACGGTTCCGACGATGTGGAGGCATCGTGGACGCGCGACGATTTCGGAAATGTGTATGCCAATGAAGCGCAGATCCGGAAGTATGATGTGCAGCGGATCAGACGCAGCCTGTCGGCCGCATTTGATTTTAAACTAAGTGAAAATCATACCATTACTGCCAATGCCATGTATAACTGGCGTGATGACCGCGAAAACCGTTATCGCCTCAGCATCGACGACATTGAACCTATTTACGATGATGCCGACAATATAACCGGATATGAAGGACGTGTTGGCCGTCAGACCAAGGGCGGACTAGATAATAACCGGAACAAAGCAACCCGCCTGGAAGATCAGCGCGTACAGAATTACTCGCTGAAAGGAGAGCATTTGCTCGGCCCGAAGGTAGATATGGACTGGAGTGTAAGCTACTCCACCGCCAGCGAGGACAGACCTAACGAACGTTACATCAACTTCCGCGAAGGCGGCAACACATTGATTTACAATGGCGACAGCCGCGCACCATTGTTTTCAACACCCGATCTGGACCAGGGCTCTCTCGGATTGAATGAGATCAGCGAAAACCATGATTTTACAAAAGAATCGGAACTTGGAGCGAAACTGAATTTTCGTTTGCCCTTCTCGGTAATCGCTGGTCAGAAAGGTCGGCTGAAAGTAGGTGGCCGGGTACGCCTCAAAACAAAAGACCGGGATAACATTTTCTATGAATACTCTCCCATTGACGAAGATATGATAGCCAATCTGGGCAGTGTGAACACTGTAAATTGGTCGGGAGAAAATTTTCAGGCTGGCTCGCATTTGGTACCAGGGCTTTTTGCCAGCAAGACATATCTGGGAACATTAAACCTGGGAAATTCAAGCCAGTTTGAACAGGAAGCCGTAGCCAGCGAATTCCTTGGGGCGAATTATAATGCCAAAGAAAACATCCTGGCAGGCTATATACGCTGGGACCAGGATTTTTCCGATCGGTTATCCATGATCCTCGGCGCACGTCTGGAAAATACATCGATTGATTACACCGGAAACCTGATCACTGATGAAGAAGAATTGACCGGTACGCGCACCGTAAAAAACGACTATCTGAATGTAATGCCCTCCGTCTCATTCAAGCTGAAAGCGACCGATGACCTTATCCTTCGTGCCGCTGCCACCACTGCATTGGCCCGGCCTAATTACTATGCATTGGCACCATATATCAGCATCATCCCCGGCGACCGCGAAATTACAGCGGGTAATCCAAACTTAAAGTCAACCTATTCATGGAATTTCGACTTTATGGCTGAAAATTATTTTCAGTCTGTTGGACTTGTTTCCGGCGGTGCGTTTTACAAGAACCTTAAAAACTTCATTTACACCTATCGCAACCAGCAGTATACAACCGCTGCATTTGCCGAAGATTTCCCGGGCCAGGTTAACCCGATCGGCGAAGGAGAAACGTGGGATTTTTATCAGTCAAGAAATGGAGAGAGCGTCAATGTTTTTGGTGTGGAAGTAGCTTTCCAACGTCAGCTTGACTTCCTGCCGGGATTTATGAAAAACTTTGGTATTTATACAAACTATACTTTCACAAAATCTTTTGCAAAAGGGGTTTATAACGAAGATGGCGACGTCAGAACGGATGTTACATTGCCGGGAACTGCTCCCCATATGTTCAATGCATCGCTTTCGTGGGAGGACAAAAAGTTCTCGGCACGCCTTTCGGCCAATTACACTGCGGCTTATCTGGACGCGCTTGGAGGAGAAGAGTTTGATGATATCTATTATGACAAACAATTCTTCCTGGACGCCAATGCAGCTTATAAGATTACCAAAAACCTGCGCATATTCGCCGAAGCAAATAACCTTACCAACCAGCCGCTCCGTTACTACCAAAGCATTCCCTCACGTACAGTACAGGCCGAATACTATCGCCCGCGTTTCAACATGGGCTTAAAATTTGACCTTACGAAATAGTTTTGAATATGAAATTAACTCACCAATTATACCTCGTCTCACTGATCGCACTGGCAGCATGTACCGGCAAAACCACCGACCAGAAAGCCGAAACCGGTCATGTATCCATTGATACGAATACTATGCTTCAACCGCTGTTTATAACGGACTCAACCATCCACGACACCGACGATCCGGCGATATGGATCAATCCGGCTGATCCTGCGAAAAGCCTGATCATAGGAACGGACAAGGATATCGATGGCGGTTTGTATGTTTTTGATCTGAATGGGAAAATACAGGCGGATAAGGTGATCCGCAACCTACAACGCCCTAATAATGTGGACGTGGCCTACGGCCTCATACTGAATGGGAAACCAATTGACATTGCAGTGGTTACCGAGCGTAAAGCCAATAAGATCCGCGTTTACAGTCTGCCTGACATGAAGGCGATCGACAATGGCGGTATCGAGGTTTTTACTGGAGAAACTGAGCGTGACCCGATGGGGATCTCACTTTACACTCGGCCTTCCGACAAAGCTATCTTCGCAATCGTTGGCCGGAAATCTGGCCCGGCTGAAGGCTACCTGTGGCAATATCAGCTAAATGACGATGGTAAAGGAAACGTAAAGGCGGACCTTGTGCGGAAATTCGGAAAGTATAGTGGCAAAAAAGAGATCGAATCCATCGCCGTTGATAATGAAATGGGGTACGTTTACTACTCGGACGAACAGTTTGGCATTCGCAAATACTACGCTAGCCCTGACAGCAGCGGCACCGAGCTTGCCATCATCCCGAACACTGGTTTCTCAGAAGACAATGAGGGGATATCGATTTACAAAACGGGCGGCAAAACGGGCTATCTGCTCGTATCGGATCAGGGCGCTGACAAATTTCACATTTTCACACGGGAGGGAGAAAAAAACAAGCCCCATCAGCACAAACTGGTACGAATTGTCAAAGTCGCCGCTCACAAGAGCGACGGCTCTGATGTAACAAGTCTGGCATTAAATCCTGCCTTTCAAAACGGGCTGTTCGTAGCTATGTCGGAAGGAAAAGTCTTTCATTACTATCGCTGGGAAGACATTATCGGGAACGCGGCCAAAAAGTAATGTCACCGTGTTAAATGCATATCAACCAATTGCAGTTCTTTCTTCACAAAATTCATTTCAAGTGTGCTTAGCTTGCAATTGAGAGCTTTTTTGAAGGAAGTTACTGCATTGGTATGATCATTTTTATGCAGTGCTATTTTTGCGTAAAGGCAATGCAACAAATGGTTAGTCTGGAAAAACGGGTTTGATTTTAACTGATCCAATATCTTGAGTGCACTTGCGTGATCTCCACTAAAATACAGGGCAGCTGCGTGACTTAGCGCTGTGAACGGGGAAGGATTACAAACCATCAGCTTATCATACAAACGGATAATAAGATGCCATTTGGTTTGCTGAAAAGTTTGCGCAGTAATGTGCAGGTAAGCAATAGAAGCTTCTAGCTGATACATTTCAAGGTTTGTGGATTCCTTTTGCGACTGCAGGAAATATTGGTTTGCCACGCCGATCATTTGCTGATTCCAGCCACTGCGGTCGTGTTCAGCAAGCGGTATCAGCTCATTGAGTGCGTTTAATCTTGAACTGGCGCGCGCCAAATTATATAACATCAGTGCATATAAGGATTTTACTTCTCCATTGGCGCATATTTTCAGATTGACCATTTCCTTCGCCAGGCAGAGCGCATCTTCGCAGAGCGTCTCGTCGTTCAGTTGTCCGTCGTCAGAAAGTCGATAGCCTTCTGTAAACATCAGATACAATATTTTAAGGGCTGTCCTGATCTTCTGTTCTCCAGGATCGGTTACTGACACTGAAAGATTCAAATTCTGTGACTTTCGCTGAATTTTCCAGCGGTAAAGGATCTTAGTGATCGTATTTTCATCTGAGGCCAGCAAGGCTGCAATCCGTTGCACTTTTAAACCGCTCACATTTCTGAGTGCTATTATCAACTGTACTTTCGGAGTAAGCTCCGGCTGGATAAAGCCAAAAAGCACCCGCAAGGATTCTTGTTCGCTTTCGGAATGTTGGTCATCTGCCATTAGGTTATGGTCAAATTGTCGACCTTCTTTTTTCAGCAGATTGTAAGCCGTGTTACGAATAGTCTTGTACAGCCAGGCATCAGGTCGTTCCGGAATGCCGTTATGCCACTTTTCAGATGCTAATGCAAATGCCTCCTGAACAATATCTTCTGCAACGGCGATCTCGACTATTCCGGTATGATACATCAATACCGCAACCATTTTACCAAAATGATTGCGGTATAAATCTGAGAGTAGCTGTGAGAGGCGGTCGTCCAATCTATTGCGGAGTTTCCATGATCTGCCGGACTTCGATGCTGATCTTCCCCTGAACAATGTGGGGACATTGTGTTGCGATTGCAACGGCCTGTTCCATATTGGCCGCCTTGATGATAAAATATCCGCTGATGCCTTCTTTCGAGTCTATAAACATCCCGTCTGTCGCAACTTGCCTTCCAACAATTCTGGACGCATTCTCCAAAGGATCACCTGAGATAAAGTTGTCAAATTTTATCAACTCTTCGACCCAACTGTTCATTTCGGCAATGTCTTGTTCAAGCTCTTGCTCCGACATTTGAGATAGTCTGTCGAGATCCTCACGAATAAGAAAAAGGAATTTTTGCATAATGATCTTTTCTGCTATAATACATTACTTCATGTTTAGCGGACACATTAGCTGAAATATTTTTTGAAATAAGTCAATTGAATTAATCCTCAGCACCAACTGCGGTAAAATGTTTCATAGTCGGCCAGTTGTTGGAGATCGTCTTTTTTTCTCCCCACTCCCCTACGCTGTACAGGTTGCCTCCGTCAATGATCAGCAGGTTTTTGGTATTGGCGGTCAGCTGTGCATCTGCGGCATAAGTGCCATTTCCATGCTCCATGATTGCGCCGGAATTTGAATCCATTTTCCAAAGTTTGCCTTTTTTCAGGATATACAATTTGTCATTAAATGGCACCATCTCAGTCACACCCTTGTAGCCGCTGCCCATTGAAACAAAATTCTGTCCGTCCATAGAAACCCTGAAAAGTGTATCTCCATTAACGATGAACAGGAAGCCGTAGCAGTAAGACAAGGCCGTGGCTGGCAGCCAGTATTGGCCGGGGGATTTGATGCCTACCCCACCGACAGGGTTGTAGTTGTACAAATATCCGTTTTGAAGAAAATAGACTTTCTTCTGTGCATAGATCATACTTTTTATGCCTGAAATACCCGTAATCGTTTCAGTTCGGGCACCCGTCAGTTTATTCACAGCCCAAATCGTGTTGTTGTGAGCTATGTATAGCGTATACTGCGTTGCGCACATGGCTTCGGCATTTTCCCAGTACATCGAGCATGTTGCTCTTTTGCCTTTCAATGCATCACCGGCGTATAAGTTGCCGCTAAGGGCATAAATGTTGCCATACATTACAGTGATGCCATACGTGTCTTCATTGCTTAGCTTTTCGCGCTGCACCGTAAAAGTAGTACCCGGCAACAACGTCATCACAGGCTGACCATTTTTCGAATAGGCATAGGAATCCAGCATCATAATCGACTTCATATCCATATACATGTATTGAAATCCGTCATAGCCCTGCGCCTGATAAGTATACATATTGATAAGGTCCGCTTCGGCAACATTGTTGAGATTGATCTTGATACTGTTGAGACGGTCGTGGCGGGTATGTTCGTGAAACAAACCTACAGTATGCCCGATTTCATGCAGTATCGCTCCTTTCGTGGCAAAAATCGGCAGGGTAATGAACTGCTGGCCGCCCACACGGCCAATGGATGAAGAGTATCCGCGGCCGCGTTTGAATGTGACATAATTGACCCGAATGCCTGGATAAGTATTTCCCAGATTTTGCAGCAACACAAATTTGATCGGGGTTGTTGCTTCAAATTCGGCGATTGCCGACATAATCGCATCCTTGTTGGTAATGGTCGGATCGATCGTGTAGTTGATCGTCGCATTGCTCCATAGCTCGGGTTTGTTGGACAGTCCGGCGGCCTCCGTGCGTGCATTCTTGCCTGCGAGCTGTTCGGGCGAGAGGATAATGTCTCCCTGGAACACTGCCTTTCCATCGATCTCGGAATAAGTGATCTCGCTGCCAAAAAGTGTACCTTTTTTTAATGTTCCGGTTTCCCCGGGATAGGCAGTTTCAGGGTCGGTACGGCTTGTCGCATTTTCAGAAATGGCAACAACCTCATTTTCCGGCATCATTTCCCGGCAGGAAGTCATATAAAGCATTGCACCGAGCAGCAAGCTTGTTTTGGTAAACAGCAGAATTGATTTCATGATAGCAGCGATATGATGATTGATACATTGGTCGAATGCGTTGTGCATTGAATGACCAAATGTAGATCGGGGTGAGCGCTGCCGCGGCTGATAATCGATGAAGGGAATGTGAAAATCGCTGAATGGAATACGGTCCCGTATAATTACGCAGGCATACTATCCGTTATCGTTCAGAAGGCAAATTATGTGAGTTTGATCACGTAAGCATTCAATTCTGCCATCTTACCATTCTCAAACCGCCAGACGTCACAATAGGAATAATTTGCAGTATTTCCATCCTCATCCTTCAAATCGATTTTGCCGACTGCGGTAACATAATCCCCTTCCCCGATCAAATTTTCTACCTCAAACTTAGGCGGTTCAAGGTAAGTATCAGCCATGTATTGTCGTACAGCCTCCTTGCCCCTCAATGTCTGCTCACCAACAAACGTCCATACGGTGGCATCTGTACAAAACGCCAGAAACCCCTCATTATCATCATTCATCACCGCGTCATTGGCAGCCTGCAATGTTTCCTTATTTGTCATAACTGTGAAAAGTTTAATTAATTCGGTTCATAAGGCCCGGGCGTGGAGCCTTCACTATGGTTATTCGCTGAGTCGGTTGATGCACAAAATTGCAAAAACAGAATAATGCATACTACAAGTTCAGATTATCTTAATCCGGACCGGCCCTTTAATCGCTTTCACATCAACAGGTATCCCCTTTTGCGTTATGGCCACGCTGCCTTTATTATGTAAATCAATTGCTACCCCGAGTACATCTTTCATATGCTTACGCCAATCGTCAGGAAACAGCATGCGTGCAATTTCAGAAGGACAAGTACTTTTCTCAACGCCACGGTGAATGGCCGTTGATAGGATGGTTGCTGCTATTTTCTCGTAATGTTGCATGGGTATGCCACTGGAATAAAGCTAGTGGTCAGAAATGGCCAACAAATTATGATAGCTATATTTTTCAAAGTATTTAAGGTGATCTTTTTCTTTATTGATTTCAAATAATTCATTTTTGATTTCTACCCTCAACCAATATTCCGGATTAAGATTGGAAAATGAACTCAATTTCAATAAAATGTCCGTATTTAACTTTCTTTCACCAACCAAATATTTATGAAGATTGCTATCCTTCATTTCAAATAGCTCAGCTAATTTCTTCTGACTCACATTCAGTGTTTTGAGATATAACTTTATGAAATCTATAATTCTCAACGGATCAGATACGCGTTCGGACGATATATAGTCCTCAATCTTGAATTGTATCGCTAGTAATTCGTTTTTTAGCTTTTGCTCTTTTGATTGTTTCTGGGAATGGGTCGTAATAAATTCTTTTAAAGAAGTTCTTTTTTCATCATTCCAAATATCACTTAACTGAATTTCTTTACTTTTCATGAGAGTAGTTTAAGAATTTATTGATCAATTTCTCGCCAATCTCGGGACTAATTACCATTGTGGTTTCGCCCCACTTTAATGCACCGTAATTTGTACAATATACTGCAATTAGTTTCATTTCATCTTCTTTGCTCTCTTCAATCACATCGAATGTCAACCATCCTTTAAAATGATCCATGCCTAAAACAAAGCTTAATCGACACGCAAATGCAATTAAACATCCTGCGACATGCTTATATGTTTTCGTCTTTCCTTTGTTATGAGGAGCCAATTCGATATACGCCATATAAGGTTCGACCGTGTCTCGTAATTGAAAAATAAGGCAACCTTCGATGATGTTCGGCGTGCCTTCGGTAACTAAGATATAAGCCTGGAAGCCTGGCTTCTTTGAATGTTTCTTGAAGTTGAAACGCCAGCCATCCGTTATAGAAGGCAGTACCACGCCGGAAGGCGGAACAATCTTCGCGTTAATAAACTGCTTATCAATGACGTGAAAAATAGATACATTCATTTAGTTAGTGTGTTTGATACAAAGATAGAGAAAATTATACAAATTGTATAATTTTCTCTATGAATTTTCGATCGCAATCAAGTCTGAGAAACTTACGAAATTGACCCTAATACTTTACACTCAACTTTAAATTTCCACCTAAACCCTCCCTGACAATCCGCATTAAGGTCGAGAGCCTGATATCACTTGCATTATTTTCGATGCGTGAAATATACGTTTTCGTCGTACCACATTTGTCGGCAAGTTGTGCTTATGTTAAACCTTGTTTCTTCCGCAATTCCTGAATCATAGCTCCTAATTTGAAGGCTTCAAACTCTTCTTCGTATTGCTCTCTCTCGGCGGCTCCTCGCTTTCCGTATTGGTCGTCGAGATGTGCCGTAAATGATGTTAGTTTCTTATTTAGAGGTCCGTTGTTCATCGAAATATTGAGTTTTAAAATAGCCCTGATAAACTTTTCGCTCATTGCTGATATAGTGTGATAAGATTATATAAAGTTAGCCAATTAGATAACAAATCGAAAATCTTTCACCTTATACTACCTGTAATTTATCTGCTTCTTTGGTAAGAGCAGGCAGATCTTCCTGCGTCAACTTCATCAATATTAGAGCGCATAAGAAGCCACACAATCGACAATATTTACTAATTTTGTATCGTGCACGATATAATCTTGTACGATATAAATCATCATATAAAAGAGACTGAATATGCAAAATACAAACACCAGCATGGCACAAAATATCTTCCGGGTGATTCTGGGACTATTCATGCTTCTCGCAGGCATCGGGCATCTGACCTTTCAGCGTGCCGAATTTCAGGCGCAGGTGCCCCAGTGGGTTCCCCTGGATAAAGATTTCGTAGTTCTTTTGTCTGGAATTTTAGAGGTAGCTTTTGGGTTGGCGATGGTTTTCCTTGCGAGACAGAAAGTATGGGTCGGGATGGCGCTTGCGCTGTTTTACGTCCTGATCTTCCCAGGCAACATTGCCCAATATCTGAATCGGGTCTATGCTTTCGGGCTAAATACTGACCGTGCAAGGCTAATCCGCTTGTTTTTCCAGCCAGTGCTGGTGCTGTGGGCGCTATGGTCAACCGGTTCGATTGCCTGGGCGAAGAAAAGGTGGATCAGTTGAGTATAACAGACGAAATACAAGCCGCAAATGCTATGGACACAGATGAATTACTGAAACTGGAAAACCAGATCTGCTTTCCCTTATATGCAGCATCGCGGCTGGTAACCCAATGCTACCAACCGGTGCTGGATAAACTCGGCCTCACCTACCCGCAGTATCTGGTAATGCTTGTACTATGGGAAAACGATAATGTGCCCGTTAAGACCCTTTCCGAAAAACTCTTCCTGCAATCTAATACGCTTACACCACTACTCAAGCGGATGCAGGAAGCGGGCCTGGTGGGACGCACCCGCTCCGAAAAAGATGAACGCAGCGTGTTAGTTTCCCTCACCGCCGAGGGCAAAGCCCTCAAAGCAGAAGCACCACAAGTGGCGCAGCAGTTCGGCGAGCACATGGGCATTAGCATGGAGGAAGCAGTTGCACTGCACGAGCTGCTTTACAAGCTGATCGGGAATATCAGTGGAGAATTGGTGTGATTTCCTTTTGGCCTTTGAAACTTTGGGAGATCCCGAATTCGAATGACAACTCCGTTTTGTAAGCCAGCATATTGTGGTACGCTTTTAGCAGACGATGGTAACTTAATATAAAAAGCACCATAACGGCCTTGTTAAATCCCGATAGATGATCGATACAGCACATTTCCAAACTCAAAATGATTCATCTACGGAGCGGTTGTTGGCTGAAATCGCACAATTTTCAGTTAAGTCAGATCATGATGGCTGCTTTCCCGAGCAGGAATTTGCCTTGCTGAGGAACTCAGGGCTGCTTACCATCACGCTTCCTGATCATGCTTTTAGCTTTGATCAATCCCAGACTTCCGATTTATTGCAGCTCCTGAAATCCGTTGGCAGGGCTAGTTTACCTGTTGGCCGGATTTATGAAGGGCATATCAATGCGCTTTACCTGATTTTTCTTTTTGGAAACGAGGCACAAAAACAGCATTGGAATAATGATGCGGATGAAAATCTGTTTGGCGTCTGGAATACGCAGGATGCTGCCGGTGTGGAAATCCATGACTTGGGCAATGGGCGTTACAGGCTGAGCGGATGTAAAACATTTTGCTCAGGAGCCGGCTGGATCGGCAGACCGCTTGTAACCGGAAAATTAATTTCACCTGACAAAACAGGATGGCAAATGTGCATTATCCCGACCGAAAAAGTGCAGGCCATTCAAGCAGACAGTAGTTTCTGGAAACCGCTGGGCATGAAGGCGTCGGCTAGTTTTCGAATGGATTTTACGGGTATTGAGATCGAAGAAGCAGATTTACTGGGCGCGCCAGATGATTATTATCGTCAGCCTTATTTTGGCGCGGGAGCATTGCGGTTTGCAGCCGTTCAACTGGGCGGCGCAGAAGCGATTTTGGAAGAGACGCACCGTTTTCTCAAAGAGGTAAACCGCACCGATGATCCATTCCAAAGCACCAGAATGGCAGAAATCACTCATTTGATTGAAACAGGAAACCTATGGCTTAACCAGGCGGGAGCAAATCATGATAAATGGGCTGGTACGCCCGATGCGACGGAGAAGTTGCTTGCCTATGCCAATATGACCCGGACGGTAATTGAAGATATCTGCTTGCGAGCCATGCAACTGGCTGAAAGATCAGTGGGATCGCGTGGCTTGATGCGGCCCGGCGTGCTCGAACGTGTGCACCGCGACCTTACCACTTACTTACGACAACCCGCGCCGGATGCTGCGCTGATGTCTGTCGGAAAATATGTTTTGAACCAACAAAATACCAGAACACTTTGGGACTAGCACAAGAGGCCACTTTCTATGACCACGCACCGGTGCTTTTACCGGCTGAACAACAACTGCTGGGCAAGACACTGATCGTAGCGCCACATCAGGATGACGAGTCGCTCGGTTGCGGTGGGATCATTTATTTATTAAAACAAATGGACATTCCGGTGCATGTGGTTTTTGTAACGGACGGAAGCAAATCACATCCCAATTCTAAAAAATATCCGTTTGAAAAATTGGTTAGTCTTCGCGAAAATGAATCGGTTGAAGCACTGGCGATTTTAGGAGTTGGCAAGAATGACATTACATTTCTGCGACTCCAAGATGGACGTCTTCCTACTGCTGAGGCGCCTGATTTTCAGGATGCAGTGAATGCTTTTAAATCAGTTTTAAATCACTTTGAACCCAAAACCATTTTCACTCCCTGGCAACGCGATCCGCATCCCGACCATCGGGCGACGTGGCAAATTGTGAATCAAGCTGTTCAAGCCGCCCCCTACGCGATTAGGAAATTTGAATATTTTATCTGGCTCTGGGAACGGGCTGGTTCGGATGACTTACCCGTCGCGGGTGAAGGTAAAATCTGGAAAGTGGACATTGAAATTGCGCAGGATTATAAGAAAACGGCCGTGGAAGCTTATTTGTCGCAGACTACTTCCCTGATAGACGACGATCCGGAAGGTTTCACATTGTCCCCCGAGGTTTTGGCGCATTTTGATAACCGTTTTGAAATATTTTTAGAGAGATAAAAACAATAAGCCATGTCAGATCAAAAACAAACATTACCGGAAGATTACTTCAATGACGTTTACCGCAACAGCAACGATCCCTGGAATTTTGAAACCAGTGAGTATGAGTTGAATAAATACAAAACGACAATTCAGGCACTGACGAAGGCGCATTATCACAATGCTTTTGAAATCGGCTGTTCCATAGGCGTGCTTACCGAAATGCTCGCTCCGAAATGCGATGCGTTACTTTCAGTAGACGCAGCAGAAGCGCCACTCGTGAAAGCGCGTGCACGGTTGGAAGGCTCTAAACATGTGCAGATTGAGAAAATGGCTGTTCCTGAACAGTTTCCGGATCAGCAGTTCGATCTGATCCTGATGTCAGAAGTGGGCTATTATTTTGCTATGCCTGATCTTGAAAAGTTAATGGAAAAGATTTTGGCACATTTGGAAAAAGGCGGGCAGTTACTGCTCGTTCACTGGACCCCGGAAGTGCACGACTACCCATTGACCGGTGACCAGGTGCATGAACTATTTCTTGCCGCAAGCGGCCAGTCCAAACCGCTTAAACACGTGCATAGCCACCGAGAAGAGAATTACCGTTTGGACTCTTTTGAAAAACAGTAACATCCGGTTTGTTGATAAAAGCACGTAATTGGGCAATCGCCTGATCAATGGGCTGTAATGCCATAGCTCCATTCGTCTCTTTGTAATAGGAATGGAGCATACTCCATAACGGTCCGAAATAGGTTGAATTTACCAATGCCGATTCCAGCCGATCTGTGTCCATTTGCAAATGTGAAGTGATATGATCCAGTTCATTCGCATCAATCCTTTTTGTCTGCTGATATTTGGACCAGCAACGCCGGAGCATGTTTCTTAAACGGAACGTGCTGATAAGCAAGGTAACGTCTTCCACCATTTGCGTTTCGGCCTTTTCCTCGTCTTGCTGCCACTTCCTGAGCTGCTCGGAGAACCCGATTTCCACGCGGCCATCGGTTCGGGTGGATGTGTAAACTTTAACATGAAAGCTGTTGCGGATCCTGGCATCCTGGTTCAGCAATGCTTTGTAAAATGCCACATCTTCCAAAAACGGCAAAATGGGTAGCTTCCCTGCCTGCGCATACATTTTACAAGTAACGGCCATGTTAGCCGCAAAATATTGAAAATGACGCGGATAAGGATTGTGAACCTGCGGATCAACCAGGCATTCGGCATGCGTTAGCAAGCAGCGGTAGGTTACGTCTCTCAGATGATACAGACGTGCAATTTGTTCGTTTTTATGCGTCAAAATTCTGCCACCGACGGCATCATTCCCTTTTGCGATTTCCGCCATAATCTGAAAAACCCATTGGCTATCAACAATGGTGTCGCCATCGGTGGATGCAATAATGCCATCATCAGATCCTGATAAGGTTAATCTTTTATATGCTTCGTCCATCAGCAAACGCCTCACCGTGCCAATATGTGCCTGGTCTTTCGGTAATGCAATATTTCCCGCCGAAAGCCCAAATGCCGGGAAAGCTTGTGCATAGCGGGTAACGATCTGGAAAGAGTCGTCGGAACTGTTATTGACCAAAACAATTACCTCATATGTGCCCCGTGGAAGCGGTTGTCCGCTCCCATCCGTTTGATTGCGTAATGCTTCAAGGGTTTGATGCAAATGACTTGCTTCGTTGCGGACAGGGACTATAACGCAAACTTTACAAGATGAAAAATGACGGCCGATGCTGTTAGAGACGAATGTCACGTCAGCATGCTGAGGTTCCGGACTTTGCGTTTTCGAGATCAAGATGATGGACAATAATTTTTTTGTGCCCACTACTCTATAATTGTACCTGATCCAACTGCCCTTAAATTTCCCCAGGCGTCGTCACTTGCCATACCGCAATTTTAAAATTATCGATTATCGGCAGACTGCTGATTCCCTTTTAGCCGGAGGACTTCCGCTTCAAGTTCTTTGACATGTTCCTGCAAAGGAGTAAGCATTTCGTTAATTTCTTCGACCGAATAACGGGGCGTGATATACTTTGGACAATTCCAGTCAAAAGCGATTACATGAAGAAGAATAATCCGTTCTGCAAGGTGTTGATAACCCTCTGGAATTACCAGGCCAGCTAGATCCGGATGGCTGTTAATGTCCACCGTTTCTAATTCGGCATAAATCTTTAAGCGCGCCTGATGGGCATAATCCATCAGGATAATGGACACTTTCGGATGGGTGTTGGTATTGCCCACCGTAATGTATTGCTTGTTACCCCGCAAGTCTGCAAACCCTAATGTAACGGGATCAATCATGTGGAGAAACCCTTTCTTACCGCCTCTGTGCTGAACGTAGGGAAATCCGTTTTCACCAATACTTGCAATATAAAAACTGTCCCGATCCTTAATAAAATCCTTTTCGCTGTCTCTGAGCCCGGTTCCCGGCGCTTTCTGTTCCAAATGGGCATATGCCTTTCGGCTTCCGAAGCGCTCCTGCAAAGCTTTTACTTCCTCCGTAAAAGCCACAGACGCATAATTCTCCTGCTTTTTCGGTGGATTCAGATTCTCATCGTTCCACATCGTATCACCACATTCTTCGTTAACAAAAGGAGTCTCATCATCAGGCCAGTAATCCGGTTCCATATATAGTTGTTTTAAAATGCAGGTGTATTTCAGCAAGGCTCGATAGATCGTAAATACGTTATTCGATTCGCTTCCATTTTGAAATATAATTTATTGCTGTTCTATTTTCAATAGTTAGCTCCATTGTGTCAGCGTAAAATTTCGGAGTGTAGTACGATCTGTCTCCACCTGGAATTCCAACATTTAGAAGTGTATCAATCCAATATTTGCTAGTTCTTGTTTGTTTTGTTGCATAATCGAATTCTAATAGCACACTATCAGGAAGAAAATACCAATATCCATTTGATTTGTAGGGTGGTTGATATTCTCCGTTACCGGAGTAAAAATTTTCCCATTTGCCAAGAATAACTTGCTGACGATCAATTTCATCCTCTTTACATCCTGACATAAATAAAATCAGTAATAAAGAACCTAGTAACCTTAACGGGGAAAAACGGATGAGTTCCTTCCAGCATAAATTAACCCGGGAAGAGAGTCTGAAACCTTTCATATTTTAGAATAATAGGTAGTTTAGCTTAGACACTTTCCGGATCCCATAGGTTGCAATAATATACATGTCAACCGATATGCATAATCCGGCTTCCCTCCCTAAAGTAAGACCATGGATCTATATTTGAATCATCAAAATCAGTAATGAACACTAAAGGAAATTAGAAAGAACCGAGCATTATATTATTAAACAATCAACGCCAGTATTCAATTCGAAAGCGATAGCCGGCGTTGCTGAAGCGACGAACAATAAGCCCCTACACCCATGACATTATTAGAGCAGTATATCGCCGGCTGGCGCACGCATAATACGAACGCGATCCTTGCAACGCTCACTCCGGATTGTGTCGTCATCGAGAGCTTCGGACCCGTTTACCGCGGCCACACTTCGGTCGAACGCTGGATTGCGGCGTGGTTAGCCGAGAATGGCCGCGTCATCGATTGGACAATCCAGAATTTGCAATCGCTAGGGGATGTGGAAATTGCAGAATGGACATTCCACTACACTTGGCGCGGCGAAGAAAAGAGCTTCAACGGTGCAACCATCGCGAAGTTGCATGAGGGAAAAATCTCATATCTGCGCGAGTATGCGACAACCGCCCAGCTCTATGATTGGCTAGGTGAGTGGCGTCCTTTATAGCGATGGTTTGAATGAACCGGCCTCTGCAAAATATCTCTGTTTCTCTGCGGGTCACAAAATTTGATAGAACTAATTATCACTTTTTGCTTGACCTTTTGCGTCATTATCGATACTTTTGGAACCACAACATTGATATCAATAGTATCAATGTTGTGATTAACGTTCTTCATCAACATTATCGATCAACATTATGAATACAGCATCAGGCATGACCGAAAGCGAGACCTACAAAAGCCTTGGCTTATCCAGCGACGACTTTGCTAAAATCGGCGATCGAAGTTTCGTTTGGTTGCTAATCCCATTCCCTGCCGAAGTGCGAGAATCAATAGCTGCATTTTCAAGCTTCGAATGTGCTCTAAAATTAGCGCAGCGCTTGAATGCATTTGCAGAGGATGGCGTTGGATTACGTCCGGTGTCTGCATCAATGAATAAATTAGAAGTTGACAGATATAAGAAACCTGCCGAAATAGGCATGACTCCCTTTACAGTTCGCCTGAACGAGAATAATGGAAATATTGAACTCGTAGACATAATCGGCGACAATCTGGATGAATTAGAAATTAATGAAGCACTCGGACAAATCATCTCCCAGCCCTATGCTGACATTGCAGGCACTTCCGGTATCAGCTTTCATGGGACATTTTGGGCTCCTAGCTCCCACCTTGCGATTAAAAAGGCGAAAGTATTTCAGAAATTGCTGATCGCGCTGGTCAACAAGGAAAGGAAACTTACTTCCGTAATTTGAAAACTAAATGTTAGGTCATCAAATTCATCAACTTCAAATCACTCGATTATGGAACAAAGACTTAGCCTGGTTACGCTTGGCGCGAACGACTTAGCCGCATTCTTATCAAAATTCCACCATCCAGATTTTCTGTCAGCTGCAAGCTGGAAAATTTAGGATTTAACTCACTTCGGACTAATCAACCATTCAGAAAGTGCTGATAAGAATATTTGCTGCTGATCGATAAACAATGTATGGGAGCAGAGCTGTCGTTTGTGTAGAAGCTTTAATTGTGGACTTACGTCAATGTTATGCTTCGATTCGTTCGCCCAGAATGTTGGTACTGCCTTTTCGTTTTTCACGTAACCGGTGATTAGCGGATTAGTTTTGTACGTGTCATAGATTGTCCTTGCCCGGTCGTTTGGTGCCGACAAGTTGAAGAATCCATTGGCTGATGCATGTTTGAAAACGAGTTTTCAATAGTCCAGTGAATTCGTGTCCAACCGGGTGATTGATGGGAGTTCCTTTAAATTGATCTGCGTCGGTTATTCTGTCACCTTCGCGGCAAGATATCTAGTTTGTCCAACTCTTGCCAAGACCTACCTACTTTTCAGCAGTTATATTTTTCCGGATATCTGAAACATAGCTTACAGTAACTTCCATAGCGGAAGCAATCTGCTCATCTGTAAGCAATGATTGCTTAATGAGGTTCTTTACCGCGTTTTCTGTCTTTTCCCTCCGCCCTTTTTCAACAAAAATTTCTAAGGTATCCATAACCGTTTCTTGGTTTTGTATTGGTAGTGATGTGATTAGTGCAAAGATCTGATCTTGATTAAGACCGCTATTCACGAATGTATAAACAATGAGGCTGTTTTGCAAGTTCTTTTCCGTTTCACCAGGTAACTTCAATATCGCCGGAATCAGGCTCTTTAATCTGTCTTTAAGGACACTATATTTCATGGCTAGAAGCGATGCAGCCAGAAATTTGTTATGCAGCGCCTGAATCTCTTCGTCAGGTATTTCGCCCAGATTGTGAAAAATGTATTGGTAATCTGGTACAAATCCCTTTAAAGCCGGTTCGGGATTATTGAAAAGATCAGCCAGCGTTTTATACTCCCAACGAGCTTTGCCATGATAAAGAAGTATGGGAATGATTAGCGAAGGGGCTTCGCCATTGCCGATTTGTTTCAAAAAGCCGGAAAAAAGATAACTGCCCATCTGGATCGGTGTGTACTTATCAATATAGCTCTTATGCTCGACAAGCAGCGCAATTTTCACTTCTTCCGTTGCATCCGCTTTCCGGCAGGTGTAGATAATGTCTGATATGGATTTTTGGAGGTCTTTTGAGACATAAGTATCAGGAAGTTGCCGGAGGGTTGAAAAGTCGAGCGTATCCTGGATGTTTTGGGGAAGACAGGTCCGGAAATAATCCAGCGCGACCTGCTGATTTCCCATAATCGCCCTGATGAATGTGTCGTGTTTTTGTGTGTGTCGGCTCATCTGGCGAAGATATAAAACGAAAAACGAGACGGCCGGATCCAATTATTTAAAGGTATCCCAAAATTATTTTCCTACCCGGGACGCCCTACGTGGGTCGCCCTGCGCGGGTCGCCCTGCGTGGGTAGTCGTACGCGGGCCGCCATGCACGGCCTACTAATAACTTACATTGCACTGCCCGTAATTTACCCGGGCACTTAAATTCACAGCTATGGCCAGCTGGACGGGAATGACACGCTTATTTACCAGAATCAGACACGGCAATCAGAACTGCTCCACCAATAATCAAAATGGAGCCGGCAATCAGTTGCCAGGTAAGTTTTTCTTTCAAAAACAGCACAGATAGCAGCACGGCAATTACCAATGAAGACCGTTCGATTGTCGTAACGGAGGAGGCTTACCCCAAAGACAATGCTTTAAAAGAAAATAACGTTGAAAGTGTAGTCGCAACACCGGCAAGCCCCAGAAATACCCAGGCTTTTGTTTCAATTTCCTTGATGCCCGGCGTTGTCCCTTGCCATGCAACTACGGCCCATGTTATGGAGACGATCAGGACGGATTGAAGTGCGAAAGCAAGGCTCGAATCAACATTTTTTAAGCCAGCCTTCGTCAATACAGTTACTAATGCTGCTGAAACAGCAGCCAACATTGCCCACATCCACCACATCTTCACACTATATTTGGTCCTTGATTTATAATATTTCCGGATAGAACTTATAAGAATCATACCAACCAAATGTCCTGAAAGAGTTCATTTATTTCATCATCCGGTAATCATCCGTTGTGCCTGGCGATAGACTGGGTAAATTGTCGGATAAACAGTACTTTATCATCCTGTAAATTTTATTGCCAAAAATGACTAAACACTTTACATGCCTTTTATGCCTTCTCGCAATGGTGCACCTTTTGAGTTGCCGAAGCCAGAAGGACAGTCCGAAATTTAATTTCGCTGATGGGGTTTATCATACCAGCTTGAAAGGTCAGCGGCAGCAGGTGTATGTCGAAAACACAGAAGATTCGATCTCGATATATCCCCTTAAAAAAGGCTGGCAACATGCGCCTTTAAAGCCCTCTGAACTAATGAAGCATTCCGTTTCTCAAAAGGCTCAGATCACTGATAGCAAGAGCAGCAAATACTGGCAAAATGGATTTGATGTGGACATTCTGACCATTCCCATTAAATTCCGGCCCTCATCAAGCACCTTTCCAAAACAATTTAGTAATCACCTGAATGGTGCAGTTTACCTGGGCTACCGCACGGATGTTTATCGATTATCATTTGTGAGAGACCCGATTGGCAGGCTTCACGAAAAAGTAAAACATTACGGAATCTCCGGCGGATTCGTCACAGGTTTTGGCTTAACACCCATAAACCCTTGGGTGACAAACAATGGTATATCAATAGAATATGATGGCATGGCTTGGTCAAAAGGTGTTGCAGTGCTCATGGGCGTCGAAAATTTGACTTTCGGATTAATCGGCGCCGTAGATCACTTGTTAGATGGAAACAGATCTTTATGGCTTTACCAAGGAAAACCCTATTTAGGATTGGTCGTAGGGCTCAACCTTAATTAACAACCATATGCAACTGTTGCAGGTGTTACCAAGTCACTTTGAATGGTCCAGGCTGTGACCAGCCTCGTTTACTCTTTCGCTTGCTTATGGTATACTTGCTTTGGCAGTATCCTGTGGAAACGAGGAAGGAAACCTAATCCTTCCAAACAACCTCCTTAAACATGATCGAGCGGTAACCGTTGAACTCGTATATGACACCCACGCTTTTCTTGCTCGTTTGCACGATGTCCGAGTAAGCCGTGTAATCCTTTTCGCCGTTTTTGCTTTTATCAATTACATATTGCTTCGTCCACGTTTTCCCGTCGTCGAAACTGATCCTCAATGTGAGGTTGTCGCGTTTTGCGGTGTCGGCTGCGTTTGAGAATGCCAGGATGTTGTGTTTTTTGTTTTTACCAATGGTTAGAATACTTCCTTCGCAAACGGGATCCGGGAGATTATGGTCAAAGTAAGTCGTGTCCCATTTCACGCCCCCGTCACTGCTTACCGCCACGATCCGCGCCCCCACGTCGCCTTTTTGATTTCTTGCATTGAACATTACCCGACCGCCCGAAATCTCCGCCGCGGTGGATTCATTGGAGCCTTCGATCGCAATTGTTTCGCTCAATTTGAATGTTTTGCAATGATCGTCGCTGTAAAATCCGTGTGCCTGGTAATCTGCACCTTTGGGTTTGGGATCACCCGCTGAATGGTTGGCTGCAATGTAAATTCTGCCTTTGAACGGACCTTCGGTGAGTTGCATGCCGTGGCCCGGCGTGTTCGCGTAACTTCTCCAATCCGCATCCGAATTGTAAGCCGCATTCACTTCCGGCTGTTTTGGCTTGTGGACCTGCGTCGTAATGTTCACCGGCTCAGACCAGGTTACGCCTGCATCGGTTGAGGTTTTATACCAAACTTCCCGTAACCCTTTGCCCTTCCGTACTTCACCTTCATGATTGTTCCCGGTGTTGAAAAACAAAAACAACCTTCCCTTCGGAAACGCCGGATCGCTCAAATCGAACACTGGGGCTGGATTTCCGGCTTGTAGTTTGTCATAACCGGCCACAACCTGCGATGAGGACCAGGTTTTTCCTTTGTCTTTGCTGCGCTTCATTACAATGTCAATGTCGCCAAAGTCACCGCTTCCGGCGACCCTGCCTTCTGCAAATGCAAGCAGGTCATCATCCGGCGCGCGAACAATGGCAGGGATGCGAAATGACTTATAGCCTTCTGCGCCGGACACGAAAACGGGTGTTTGTGCATAAGCAGCCGTCAGGGCGATGATGCATGCGATAAGGGTTAGATTTATGATTTTCATATTCAAGATTGCTGTTTTTCAGTTTCAAAAATGTTGCTTTCCAGGCTCGTTCCAACAAATTCCTGCATCAGTTGGGCGCAATACCATTCTTGTCGCGGCAAGTGGAACGGGCCTTTGAACAAATTACCTTTTGCGGTTTGCGCTACACTTCCGTCCCGGTGTAAATAGCCAAACCATTCGCCATTTTCCTTATCATGAAAGTGCGTGTATGCCCAATCGTGCACCATAATGTGCCATTTTGCATATTTTTTATCCTGCGTAAGTGTATAAGCGAGCAATGTGGCAATAATGGCTTCGTTATGCGGCCACCAGAATTTCATATCCTGCCAATATTCCTGCACGGGCCGGTCATAAACATCCCGGAAATAGAATATCCCGCCAAACTCCTTATCCCAGCCGCGCTCCCACATGTAATCGAGCATTTTGCAGCCCAGCGCAATCAAATGCGGATCATTGTTCCTGTATTTGGCCTCATGCAAGATGAACCAAGCGCCTTCAATCGCGTGTCCCGGATTGAGCGTCCGGCCATCTATATGATCAATAATACTGCCATCCGGTGCGACTTGTTCCATCACGCATTGCATGTCGTCTTTGACAAAATCTGCCTCAATTTCTTTGATAAACTGGTCAATCAATCCGTCGCATCGCGGGTCGCCAATGGTCTCGCGGAGTTGCTGGGCGGTGTTCATGAGGATCATCGGCACGCCTATTCCCTTCGCAGGGCGGGTTGGGGTAAACTTGGGTTCGAGCAAGCCCGGAACGGTCGCGTATTCAATGCATTTGCCAAATAAGTAACGCGCTTTTGCTGCGGCTTCTTCATCTCCGCTTGCTTTTGCGTAGGCTGCATTGGCTATCACGGCGAATGTTTCGGAGAAGAAATAGCGGCGTTTGCGAATGGGTTCCCCGGCGCGGGTCATGTGGAAAAACATGCGTCCATCCGTGTCGAAGCAATGTTTATTCAAAAAATCAATCCCTGATTTTGCACTGTCCAGCCATTCCTGCCTTGGCTCTATGGTGTTATACAAAGTAGCGAGCAACCAGGCCGCACGTCCTTGTATCCAGACCGCCTTATCATCGTCAATCAATGTTCCATCGTGATCGCGCATCAAAAGATATCCGCCAAAATCCTCATCCAGCGACCTGGGAAACCAAAACGGCAAAGTGTCGTTCAGAAGCTGGTTTTTGTAAAAATCGCCCAGGTTTTGCAGCTCTGTTTTTGTGTAATGCATTGCTTTCTATTTTACTGCTATTGAAAAAGTTGAAGCTGGTAATCCTGCCTCATTATAAAGATTCGCCCGCGTAAATGGCTGATATGCGTACAAAACGGCTTTGATCCGCTCACCAGCCGGAACACTGATCACGACTTCATTGCCTGAAATTTTCGCGTTTGCAAACAGTCTATGGCCATTTTCCGTAAGCAGTTCGAAGCCCGTCAACGGTGCGTTATTATTGGTCAAAAGACTGTTTTGTTTTGATAAATCTCCCTTCCCATTTGAAAACTGGATCCTGATCTCGCTATCTTTTAGCAATGCTTTTTCAGGAATAGGCCCTTCGGCAATGACATTCATTTGATATATATCCCGCAGCGCGAGCAATGCCAGCCGCTCGCCGACTTCCTTTTTTCGGGTTGGATGCACATTCAGCGAATCGCCAAAATCGTAACTCACCGCCATGCCTGAATTTGGGATTTTGGCTAGCATAAGCCGTTGTGAATCCCTGAATTCGGGCCAGTTAGGCCGGTTAATGCCGGACAATTGCACAAAATAAAATGGAAATGGATAGCCCCAATTCTCCCGCCAGTTTTTCACCAGCATTTCAAAAAGCTGCGCGTGAAGCGGCACATTAAATACATTACTTTCGCCCTGATACCAAATCACACCTGCAATCGCGAAGTCGGTTAGCGGGGCAATGCCAGCCTGGAAGTTGTAGCCGGGTTGGTAAGGATGCTTTTGGTCTGCCGAATGAGCATTCATACTATTTTTTGCGGCGCGCTCCCGGCACCATTCCATCACCAAAGTTGAATGTTGCCAATCGCCGAGCATTCCTGCAAATTGTTGGGATTGCTCCAAAAGCGAATGTTCTATCCATGATTCAGTAGGAGAGCCGCCCACCGCAATCTGGATCAGGCCGATCGGGACGTGGGCTTCCGGTTTTATTTTTTTACCAAAATAATAAGCGACTGCCGAGAAAGAAGCGGCGGAAACTTTATTTAATGGTTTCCAGCTGCCGGCAAAAAATTCATAACGATTCACCCTGGCAAGCGAAGCAGAATCCCACGCCACATCGCCGGTTGAAACAATGCCGCCCATTTTCAGCAAGCGCATATTCGGATCGAACTGATCGGCCTGCAATTCCTCAGGCCCGGTCTCCGCATCCCGCAATGCAAATTCCATATTCGATTGGCCTGAGCACAGCCACACATCCCCGATCAGCACATCATTTATATTGATCTTACGATCTTTTGCAGAAACTGAAATCGAATACGGACCGCCTTCTTGGGATGCTGGGAAAACGACATTCCAGTTACCCGATCGATCGGCTTTTGTAGTCAATGCTCTATTTAAAAATTGAACATGAACATTGCCTCCACTCGATGCTTTTCCATAGATTCTGATGGGTTTGTTTCTTTGCAAAACCATATGATCCGAAAAAACGGGAGCTAATGCTAATGTGCTTTCCAAGGCATTCTGCGCTTTGGTAAAACCATTAACGAAGACATTGAGCAACAACAAAAGGAGCATTCTCACCATCATTCGTACATGGTTAGCCCTTTCAAATCACGTTCTGCGGGCATTATTAAACTGAATAAATAACCGAAAACCACGCAGCTTACGAGCCCGGTGAAGGCGTACATCAGCAAGTGAATGTTGGTGTAATGCTGGATCAGGATCTGCGTGAAGCAGCTGATCGCCATGCCTGCCATAACCCCGTTTCCGCTGGCTTTTCTGGTAAAAATCCCGAGGATAAATGCGCCGCCTATGCATCCTGTAAACAAGCCCAGAATGGTGTTAAACTTATCCCAAAGCGAGGAAACGCCCTTATGCGCCATGTATAGCGCGATGCAGGTCACGAAAATGCCGAGTAATAATGTTGTCGTTCTGGCAAAAAACAGGGTTTGCTTTGGGGTAACTTCGGGTTTGAATTTCTGGTAAAAATCAGTTGTCAGCAATGTGGCGGTAGAGTTCATGCTGGCCTCCGTGCTGCTCATGGCTGCGGCGAAAATGCCTGCAATGAGCAAACCCGACAAGCCCGCCGGAAGCTGGCTCACAATGTACCAGGGAAAAATGTTGTCCTGATCACTCAAAGCCATATTTACCTCCTGCGGATGCTCGCGGAAGAATAAAAACAGCAATGTGCCAATGGAGAAAAAGACCAATGTGGAAGGCAATGTCAGCCACGCGCCGAGTTTGAGGCTTTTGATGGATTCCTTTTCTGATTTGGTCGTCAGGTAACGTTGTACGGTGGTTTGGTCCGTCCCGTAAGTCAGCAGGTTAATGGCTAACCCGCCGATGACCACGACCCAGAATGTGGGCTCGGTAAAATCAAACCGGAAGTCGAAAACCTTTAATTTATCCGCTTGATCCAATGCTTTGAAACCAGAATTCCAGTCATTAATGTGAAATGGCAAGTAAAACAAACAAAACAATGCACCCGTCGCCAGGATCAGGACCTGAATCACCTCGACCCAGATCACAGCCTCAATGCCGCCTTTGACCGTGAAGAAAATGCTGATCGCGCCGATCATAATGATGCAAATGTTGATGTCGATGCCCGTTACCAGCGTCAGCGCAATGCTCGGCAGGAGCACCACAATGCCCATCCGGCCAATTTGAAGCAAAACATAAAGCGCAGAAGCCATCACCCGCGAGCCGTAATTGAAGCGTTTGCCCAGATATTCATACGCGGACGTCACATGGAGCCTTCTGTAAAACGGGATAAAATAACCCGCGACCAGCGGCATCACCATAATGATGGTCATGAGCAGGAAAAAATACGTCCAGTCGGTGCCGTAAGTCTTGGCCGGAATGCCCATGAATGTGATCGCGCTGAGTTTTGCGCCAAAGATGCTGATGCCCGCTGCCCATTGCGGAATGCGTTCACCGCCTTTGAAATAATCGTCTGTGTTGCTGGTTTTGCCTGTGAAAAGGAACCGGCCGGCTGTCATTAATAGGAAACAAATCCCTAACACCGCTGAGTCGATCCAGGAGAAAAATGGCTTGTGCTGAATGGTGCCTTTGGTAATGATGGGTGTGCGGGTTCCGGGGCGGATTTCGCCGCTGGGGATGAAAATGTCGTTGTCCCATTTTACGGCCGTGGTAGTAACCTGCGCCGGGCCGGGGAGCTGGCCGATGGTCGTCCAGGCGTCGGTAATGGTGTTGTATAAATATATGTCTTTGCTAAAACCCTGGTGGGAAGTCAGCAGCGTCACTTTTTCTGCTTGCAGCTTTTGTTTCAATTCCGCTGACTCCGCCTTGGCGATCTGCGCATTGAATGTTTCGATCTGGTGAAACACATTGCCCTTATCGCCGCCGATCAGCATAATGTAGGACGCGCCGCTGGCAACGCCCGTTCCCGCAGACCAGTTTGTGACCGTTTTCCCATCGCTGATGTCGCTGAGTTTCTGCCAGGATTTTTTCGCAGGATCATAAGTAAAATTGGTGCTATGCAAATCGCTGATCCCGCTAGCAGTTGCGCTTCTTCCGCCCAGCACATACACCTGGGAATGCTTCCCATTCTGCTGGGACACCACCACCGAATGCGACATTGCCATTGGAAGCTCAGGTAAAATTTCCCATTTTGGCACAGCGTCTGAAAGATTTAATGCAAAAAAAGCATTAGATGGTTTACCAATGTTTTCGCCGCCCGCAACATATATTGTGTTACCAATGCTGGTCGCGCCGGCATTGGCCAGCGCAACCGGCATATCCGGTAAGGGTTTAGAAATTACTTCACTTTTTGCAGCATTCCACTGCATTAAAAAAGCCTTTTTACCCACACCATTTTCCTGTTCTCCACCTAGACAAACGATGCCATCCGCAACCGAAACGCTTGCACCATAGGCAGCTTTTTCTTGCAAACGGGGCGTTTTTGAGACAATCCACTCATAGGCATCGCGCTTTTTTTGCAAAACATAAATCTCGTCCCTATACACCTTTTTACCACCTTTCCAAGGCATTCCGTCGGGAAAATTGGCACCGCCAGCTACGATGAGCACACCATTGTGCACGCCTGTGAAGGCACCTGCGACACCGAACTGTTTTTCGCCTTCGGATGGTTGCGGCAGACTCGTAAGTTCCGTCCACACGATATCATTCGCCTTTTGATCCTGGGCATGCAGGGTTGGTGACCACATAAAATGTAAGCAGAGTAGAAAACAGAGAAAAGGAATTTGGCGCTGCATTAATAGATGGTTTTGGCCACAGGCTGGCCCGATTTAAATGAATCAA
Organism: Dyadobacter sp. CY347; assembly: GCF_021502655.1. Taxonomy (GTDB): domain Bacteria; phylum Bacteroidota; class Bacteroidia; order Cytophagales; family Spirosomataceae; genus Dyadobacter. The sequence continues at coordinate 1,255,530 of NZ_JAKFFT010000004.1, read as the reverse complement.
AATCCAGCGCCGCCACATCCGATCGGAATGCTTCGAACTGCGCATCGCTCATGTTTTTCACTGGCAAGCGAAATGTACCACAATCCATCCCAACAACCTTCATATAAGCCTTACCAACCGAAATTCCGCCGTATTTTCCCAACAACCGGATCATATCAATGGATTTCTGCTGCAATGCACCGGCTTTCTCCATATCATTTTGTTCAAATGACTCAATAAGCTCATGATAAAGCGGCGCTGCATAATTGAATGTGCTCCCTACCGCGCCCTTAGCACCCACAGCCAGGGCAGAAAGCATGTTTTCATCACGCCCCCAGAGCATATCATATTGGCCATTCCGGAAGTTCAGGCAAGACTGAAAATCCATGAAATCCTCATGCGTATACTTGATCCCGGCAAAATTCGGAAGACGGCCGTCGATCACCTTTAACAAATCGAACATTGGAAAGTTCACGCCTGTGAGCACGGGAATGTGGTAATAATAAAACGGCATTTCAGGCACCGTTTCGGCAATGGCGATGATGCATTCGGCCAGCATTTCAACATTCGCAGGCTTGAAATAGAATGGGCTCGTAAACGAAACTGCGTCTAATCCGATTTGTTGCGCGTGCTTGGCCAAGTCAATGCAATCTGCAATGCAAGTGCCGCCCAGCAATGGCATAACGGTGAAGTTTTGATCGTCTTTGGCGCAACTTGCCCATGCTTCGGCCACGTGCTTCTTTTCGGAAACGGTCAGCGAAACGCCTTCGCCTGTGGAACCGCAGATGAATGCGCCGTTGATGCCGTTTTGTTTTAAAAATTGATAATAGTCCGGGATCAAATCCAGGTTAAGGCTGCCGTCGGCTTGCATGGGTGTAAACGGAGCGGCAATGAGGCCTTTTAAATGTAAATTCATAATATAACAGTGAAAATCTGATGCTTAATTAGGTCTTGCAGTTTGGTAGCCGGGCGTCTGCGCCACGAGCGGGTCATTGGTCCAGATAGCAGCCTCGATTGGCCACAGAATCCGGTACGCTTGTGTGGCTTTGTCGAGCAGTCCGTAGGGATGGCCTGGACTCTTAAATATAAGTGGTTCAGCGCCATACTTCATCCTGCGGAGGTCATACCAGCGCTTTCCTTCGTGCACAAATTCTTTGGTACGCTCCTCGAAAATGGCCAGCTCATTGGCATCTTTCCCGGCGTTTTTAAATGGTTTGGGATCTTTCGCTGGGGCATAGGCGCGGTCGCGCACGGGCTGGATAAATGCGGTTGGATCGCCGCCTTCTGCATTGGTGATTTCGGCCAGCATAAGGAGTCGGTCCGCTTCGCGATACACGGGCCAGTCGTCTGAAAAGTAGCGTTTGTTGGCGTCGATTGTTCCCAGGAACTTCACCAGGGCTGTGTTTTTAATGGTTACCGCATATGGTTTCACATCCGTATTGACTTTATAAAAATCATAAAATGTGGCATTCCGTCGCGTGTCGGCCACATCGTAAGACTGGAAAAGCTCGAACGTGTAGGCATAACGCTGGATCACCTGCATGGAATTAGGCGCAGCCAGCACCAGCGGATCAACTAAAAAATTCCCAACCCCGGCACTTACCGTCGAATCCTTATAATGCAGTCCGTTGAAATTGAAAGTGGAATAAGTATAAGCCGCCACATTGCCCATTTCAGCCTCTCCTACCCGGAAACGGATCGCGAAAATGATCTCGCTGTTGTTTTTCTGGCCATAGGCAAACACATTGGCAAAATTGGGAAGCAATGCACTGCCCGTCACGGCGTTCAATGCGGTTTTAGCTTCTGCCAGATCGGCGGTCGCATTATACACTTTGGCAGACCATAGGAAAACCTCGCCTTTGAGCATCAAAGCCGCATTGGGCGACCATTGGCTTTTATCTGTAACCGCAGCCTGCGCGCCAAAAAGCGAGATAGATTTGTTCACATCTGCCTTAATGGCCGCCAAAACATCCGCTTCGGCAGCACGTGCTTTTCGTAATTGCACCGCATCGGTTGACCCATTCAAAACATCCGCTTCCAAAACCAGCGGCACGCCGCCATAAGTGCGCAGCAAATGAAAGTAATAGTAAGCACGCATCGCATACGCTTGCCCAAGCAGGTAATTTTTGCGCGTTTCGGGCAGGAAACTGATGGCTTCTACTTTTTGGATAAACAGATTGAGTTGCAAAATCGGGCCGTAAAATCCGCCCCAGTTGCTGACGCCCGATGATGTTTCTTCCAATCGCTGCTCAATGACGGGAAGCTCGTTCAGCGAAGTGGCCTGCCGGTCTACGGTGCTGTAATTGCCTCCGCGCATTTCGCCCAGACGCAAAAACTGGAACTGGTTATCGCGGAATTGCTTGTGCAGGCCGACCATAAAGTTGCTCACCTGCGATTCGTTTTGCCAAAAATTGCTGTCGCCGAAATAGTCCTGCGGCGTAAGTTCAAGCGCATCCTGGCAGGAGCTCGCCAGCACCGAAAGCAGTGCGCAGCATATGTAAAGTCTGATCTTTTTCATCATTTCAAAAAGTGAAGTTGGCTCCAAGGATAAGGGTTGTAGGAATAGTATAAGCGCTGTTTTGCGAGCCCGTGCGCTCAGGGAGGCTCAGCATTTTGTTGGTAACATAACCCAGATTCTGGCATGTTGCAGTGAATGTTAACCCGGCAATTTTAGCCCTTTGCAGCCACGCCGACGGCACCGTGTAGCTAAGTGAAATTTCACGTAATGCCAGGTAAGATGAATTTACCCAGAACATGCTGCTAGGCCGGTCGAAGTTCTTGGAATTCAGCTGATCGGCCCAGGTGTAGCGTGGATATTTGGCGTCCGGATTTTCTGGTGTCCAGGTGTCTTTCACCAATTCGGTTGCATTAAATTCTCCCTGAAAACTGCCCAGCGACCACATTTGCTGGAAGTCCATTTGTTTGTGACCCAAGGCAAAGTCCATACGGGCAAAAAGTGAGAGGTTTTTCCAGCGAATGGACGTGTTGAAACCGCCTGTCCATCTTGGAATCGTTCGTCCGAGCGAAACCATATCGCGCGTGTCGATGGTGTCATTCTGGTCCAGGTCTTTCCACATCATGTCGCCCAATTGGGTTGAAATGTAAGTTGCCCTGTTCAGATTTTGGGAGTTGATCAATGCATTGCTGGCAACCCTTTTTCCGGCAGATGCGCCATATTGAACTTCACCCGCCGCAATGTCGATCTTATTATATTTATCCAGATCTTCACCTGTGCGAATGATCCCGTCGCTCACATAGCCAAAAATCTCGCCCGGCTCCTGCCCTTCCTGTAAGCCGCCCGCCCAGATCACATTGCCCGAACGCGGATCGTAAATGCGCTGTCCGCCCTGACGGTTGTTTTCATTTCCGTTAAATGGCAGTTTCAAAATCAGATTTTTGTTCCAGGCCGCATTAGCCCCGATTTGCACCGTAAAGTCCTTTTTCTGGATCGCCTTGAAAACGCCTTCCAGTTCTACGCCGCGGTTGCGCATGCTGCCGTTGTTCGTACGAATGCTCGCCACACCCGCGGATGTAGGCAGCAAAACGCTGGCGATTTTATCCGTCGTAACCCGGTTGTAAACGGCAATGTTGGTTGTGATGTGGTTATTGAAAAATCCCATTTCCAAACCACCTTCAACTGTATTACTTTTCTCCCATTTCAGGTTTGGATTGGCAACGCCGGTTTGTAAAAATCCAATGCTGCCATTGTAGGGAATTTGTGATCCATAAGAACCCTGCAACTCGTAAACGCCGATTCCATTGTTGGTGCCGATGCCGATGTTTCCGTTTTTACCATAACTAGCACGCACTTTCAGGAAGGAAAGCCATGATTGCGTGGCAGCCAAAAATTCTTCTTTGTGCACCAGCCAGCCTGCCGAGAATGCCGGAAATGTACCAAACTGGTTGTCCCCGATCAGCCTGGAATAGCCGTCACGCCTTACTGTAAACGAAGCCAGATATTTGCCGTCATAATCATAATTCAGTCTGGCAAAAGCCGAGATAATGCGCTCCTGGGTGTGGTAGGAATCAATGGTCCGGGTGTTGGCGTCGTTAATGGTCAGGCCTAGATCCTGGAAATCATCGGTTGGCGCGAGGCGTCCTGCGGCGCTGAAACCTTTGGTGGCTTCGTCGTAATATTCAAATCCGGCCATGGCGTCGATGAAGCTTTTGCCAAGGAAGGATTTTTTGTAATTTAAAATGGCATTGTAAGTCTGGCGGATGATGCGGTCGAAACCTGCGGAAGAAGCCCGGTCACGGTTCCATCCCGTATTTGGGTTGGTCGTGCTCATGATCCCGATTCGGAAATCGCGGTTGAAAGACTCGGCCTCAGCTTCGTCATACATTAATATTCCACCCACGCGCAGATAAAGATCATCGCTGAAATCAACTTTGAATGCTTGTCCGAGCGTGAATTTGTCCGACTGGTTTTTCCTTTTGTATTTATCAATGTTTAAGCTTGGGTTTCCATCACTGGCATCGCGACCGAGAATCAGCTCGCCGTTTGCGTTGGTCCCGCGCATGGTAGGCGGTGCGGAAAGCATTCTGCCCCAGTAATTTGCCTCGCCATTTTGCAGCGACTGATCCCGCCAGTTGGCTCTCGCAAATGCTAAGCTGCTTTCTGATTTCAACCAGCTTTTGATCTTGTAATCACCATTCAATGTGAATGTTAACCGGCGGTAAAACGTGCCCAGCGAAAGCCCGTCTTCATTATAGTAGCCCAAATTGGCATAGTAACCTCCTTTTTCATTGCCACCATTCATTCCAATGTTGTAATCCTGGGAAATAGCGGGTGATTTGAATGCATAATCCCCGTAATTGAAATCTTTGTAAATCAGATCTGCGTTGGTTCCGTTGGGATCATATGCGCCAGACTCATTGGTTTTGATGGGATCTTTCATCGTTTTCCAACCGTCGTTCGCACTTAGCAATTCACGGTTCTGGTCGGTCAGGCGCATGGTGCTCCATATCGCGCGTGAATCGTAGTTTCCGTCCAGAATGGCGCCGTTTGCATCCTTATATAGGTTCCCGGTTCCGCGTGGGCCTACGCCACTGAGCAGCGAAGACGTGGTAACGCCGTTTTTAATCGCTTCCAAAACACCCATCCGCGTCCATTTGATATAATCTTCTGCATTGAGATAGTCATAAGGAACATTCAGGAAATTGATCCCGGTTTTGGATTTGAATGTAATGGATGACGAGCCGGCTTTTCCTCTTTTTGAGGTGATCAAAACAACACCATTGCTGGCACGCGCACCATAAATGGCTGTGGCCGAAGCATCTTTCAACACTTCCATGCTTTCAATATCATCAGGATTAATGTCGCTCAATGAGCCACGGACTTGTCCGTCCACCACGATAAGCGGGCTTCCGCTGCCATCGAAGTTGGTCCCTCCACGCAATGTAATGCTCGCCACCGATCCCGGGCGACCCGTTGACGTGGCTACGCGCACACCCGCAATCGTCCCCGCAAGCGCCTGCGCCGGATTGGAACGCATCCCCGTTTCCAAAACCTTGGAATCCAGCTTGGCAATGGATGAGGTGATTTTAGCGCGACTGGCTGAACCGTAACCCGTTACAACCACTTCGTTCAGCGCCGACACATCCGGTTGCAGCAAAATATCCAGTGTTTCTGAAACACCCACCGGCACTTCCTGGATCACATAGCCGACCATTCTGAACTGTATCACGTCACCGCCGCTCACCTGGATCGAATAGTCGCCTTCCACCGAAGTTTCCACGGCAACACTTTTTCCTTTGAGTAACACGGTAACATTAGGGAGGGGTTGCTTGTCGTCCCCGGAGATCACCTTGCCGGTGAGTTGCCTGGTCGACTGTGCTTGCAACCCCATCGCCAGGAGCAGCCCGGCAAGGCTTAGCAGCACTTTTAAGCGTGTAATGTTCAATTTCATAAAAGGTTAAGTTTAAAAATATGTATTATGTATGACATAATAAAGGTAAATGGATTAGGCCGTTGATTGCAAGCATCTTGTGAAAATTATTTTTTATGATCTTAAATTGATAATAAAAAAATCACTTGCAGATTGGAAGAAAACCTGCACTTTTGTCAGACATAATACGCTATACGCTGCAATGGACGACATTTTTCAAAGCATCAAGAGCATTGATACAAGCTCGCTGGTGGACAAAGTTGAGAGTAACCTGATCGCGCTGTTTATCGAGAAGGATTTTAAAGTGGGTGACTCCATTCCGAAAGAACTGGAACTGGCGCAGTCGCTTGGCGTGAGCCGGACGGTTGTTCGGGAGGCTATGCTGCGGCTGCGGCTGATGGGTTTGGTGGAATCAAAGAAACATCGCGGCGCGGTGATCACAAGCCCGGACCTGGTTTCGATTCTTGAAAAGAGCATGAACCCGAAGATCCTGGATGACAATACATTAAAGGAGATTTTCGAAATGCGCCTGTCGCTCGAAATCGGTATGGCCGACTTCATTATGGAGCGCGTGACGCCGGAAGACATTGCTGCTTTGAAAGTTTTGGTCGAAAATGAGCCTTCTTCCTCGGACCGGATGCTTTTTCAGATCGAGCACGAAATTGCGTTTCATGGCAAACTATATGAGATTACCCGCAATGAAACGATGAAGAAATTCCAACGGCTGCTTTTGCCTGTGTTTGATTATGTGCACAAAAGCGGATTGCTGCGTAAATATTCGGCCAATGCCAATTTTGTGTCACATAAGGGACTGGTCGAGATTATCGAAAAGGGCAATTCCGAACAGTTAAGGAATGGCATGCGCAGCCATCTGGAAAACCATTTTGCCAGACTTTTTACCTAGCATCTTTCAAATTATGCCGCCTTCCCAAGTGGATTTCCGTAAGGATCCAGCACTTGCGGCAAATTAGTATCTATCTGGTTACTGTAAACGCCGTCAATAACCCGGTAGGCCGAAAGTTTATCTTCGGGATACTGAAAATAAGTTAAATCCATAATCTGATTTTCACTCAGGCCGGGGATCATCCAGGACAATGCAGCATCTCCTTTTAAAATAAGTGGCTGACGCTTACCATCATTATGTATCGCGCCAATCATCGGGCTGGCGTCCTGTGTGACAATGGCAAATGTGTTTATCCCCTTCCAGGTCGAATATATCGCTCCCATTGCAAAGAACTTTTTCTCTGATGGTTTGATATACCAGGATTCATAATTCTTTTTGTTGTTCAGATCCGGGTAGTGTGGCTCAAAAAATCCTGTGCAAAGGACCAGGCAGCGGTTGTGCTTCGCATATTTCCACCACATTTTGTCGCGATTAAACAAGTCGTAGTTTGTTGCATTCAGCGTATTGAACCGGAAAGCTTTCTCATCGGTCACATTCGGCGGAACCAGCCGCCATCTGTATAGATCAAGCGATTTCGGCGTTGTCATAACCGGTAAAAACGGCTTTTCAAAGCCATTGAAATCGTATCTCTTCTTGAATTGTTCAAGCTTGTCAACAGGCAATTTGAATTCTGCTTTCAAAGTTTCAACATCGCTTTCATTCGACACATGATAGCACATAACCTTAATATTTAATTCAGAAACGTTGGTTTGAGTATCTTAAAAACGTAAAGATGCGTAAAGATAGTTCAAATGGATTAAATCCACAATATTGGAATATTTCCAAAATAAGTCTTGATTTCTTCCTTCGTCTGTGCAACCTTTGTAAAAAGTGAAAGGTGATGGAGGAGATTTTCAACGTTCAATCATTAAGCATTTATCGACAGGTTCCGAGCAAAAACTGGTTCACTGCATTGATTCCGGCGATCAGTGCTGGTTTCCCGTCTCCTGCGGCCGACTTTATTGATCTGGAAATTGATTTGCAAAGGGAGATTGTGAAAAACCCGGCAAGCACGTTTTACGGACGGGTTAAAGGCACCAGTATGCGTGATGTGCATATCGATGACGGCGACATTATAGTTATCGATAAAAGCCTTCCCTGCAAAAACAATTGCATCGCTGTCTGTTTCTTAGATGGTGATTTCTTAGTGAAGCGTATAATTTACGATGAAGGCGGATGCTGGCTTGCCGCTGAAAACGATCAATATGCACCGATTTGGGTCGCTGCTGATACGGACTTTTTGGTTTGGGGAATTGTAACAAACGTTATTAAATTCTTCTAAAATGTTCGCTCTGGTCGATTGTAATAACTTTTATGTGAGCTGCGAGCGAATGTTCCGGCCTGGATTGAACGGTAAACCAGTGGTTGTGCTCAGTAACAACGATGGGTGTGTCATTGCCAGGTCAAATGAAGCAAAGGCGCTCGGTATTACGATGGGAGCGCCTGCATTTTTATTTGAAAAGAAATTCAAGGAACAGGATATCCATGTTTTTAGCAGCAACTACGCGCTTTATGGCGATATGAGCAACCGGGTGATGACGCTTTTGGGCCGTTACTCACCTGCAATGGAGGTTTACAGCATTGATGAGGCTTTCCTTCGGTTTGACGGCCATAAGCATCTGGATCTTCGGGAAATTGGAGAAGACATGCGGAAAACGGTGACGCAAAGCACTGGTATCCCGATCACCGTGGGCATGGCGCCTACAAAAGCGCTTGCAAAGCTGGCCAACAGGATTGCTAAAAAGTTTGCAGATAAAACGGGCGGCGTGCATGTCATTGATACACAAGATAAACTGCTGAAAGCGATCGCATTTTTCAGGATTGGCGATGTCTGGGGCATTGGCCGTCAGCACGAAAAGCGCCTGAAAGCGCTTGGCATTGAAACAGTCCTGGACTTCACCTTGCTACCCGAAGAGTGGGTAAAGAAAAACATGAGCATTGTAGGCCTGAGGCTCCAACAAGAGCTTGCCGGCATTAGGACGCTCGACCTTGAATTACCTCAGTTAAAAAAGAACATTGCCGTAACCCGGTCATTCAATCAGAACTTTACAGCTTTCGACGATGTAAAGGAACGGGTGATCACGTTCGCATCGGTATGCAGCGAGCGTCTCCGCGAACAGGATAGTTGCTGTAATGTCCTGCAATTATTCGTCCATACCAACACTTTCCGACCCGACCAGCCGCAGTACAATAAATCAATAACCATTGACCTCCCTTTTCCTACCAATTCTGCTCTGGAGCTTGCTCATTTTGCTTTGGATGCCCTGAATAAAATATTCAAGGAAGGGTATGGTTACAAAAAAGCAGGAGTGATCGTCATGGAACTCACCCCGGCTAATGCGAAGCAGCAGCAGATTTTTGAAAACACCGATCCCCGCCACGGCCACCTGTTGGCAGTTGTCGATAAGCTGAACAAATCCATGGGCCAGAACAAAGTGCTTTTAGCAAGTCAGGACCTGCATACGCGCTGGAAGATGAAGCAGGACAAACTGTCACCGCGATACAGCACGCGTATGGACGAGATCATCACAGTTCACGCCAAATAAAGGCTGATGATCGGTTTTGCTATGCAATAACCTCAGATAAGGAAAAATTAATTTCCTCCTCATATCAGCCTTATCTGGCTACCCTACCTTCGATTCGAAAATAAAACGAATCATTTCAACAAAGAAAATCATGAAAAAATTAGCATTAGCTGCGCTGTTTATCTACGGATTGACCGCTGGCTCAAACGTTTTTGCGCAAATTCAGGCACCCGCTGACGGACCAAAATTAGCCGGACCGATGGCAAAAGGCCCGGGACAACAGCCTCCGCACCCAGGTCAGCCAGCGCCCGGCGAGCAAGGTCTACGGGTTGTGAGCACGGTAACAGGGAAAGTTGTGAAATTACAGGGAAATAATGACTTCGTTCTTGATGGTTTCTATATGATCAACGGAAGCGACAGTTTACTTGTAAAAATTCCTGCCCATATGGGTTCGCAGATTTCTCCAATGGTTAAACCGGGCAGTCAGGTCTCCGTATCAGGTGTTTCGGAAAATATGCCGGGTACAACAAAGGAGATGAGAATGGTAAGTTTGACAGCAGGCGGTAAAACGCTGACAGATAACCCACCAGCTGCACCGGTAACACCGGCACAGGAAACCACCGTGACTGGAAACGGCAAGGTTACTTCTTTACAAACAGATCGGGAAGGACGTGTTAGCGGTGTATTTATCGACAACAAAACCATACTTCGTTTTCCGCCGCACGTTTCAGCGGAATTGGGCAATACATTAGCAAAAGGCGCAGCCGTCGCATATTCGGGAAGCGAGAAAAACAAAGTTCAGGGGGAAGTCTCTCTGGAAGACTATAAGGTGATACATTGCAGCACGATCACAATGAACGGCCAGCAATATCTGGTTCGATAATTTAGAAGAAACAGGCAGCAAACACGCTGTCTGTTTTTATTATTTTTCAAAATGAGCAAATACATTTCAACAATCGGACTTCTGGTGCTTTCCAACGTCTTTATGACCCTGGCCTGGTATGGGCACCTCAAATTTTTCAGCAAAGAAAGTGGTCATAGTTCAACATCACTTTGGATGATCATATTACTGAGCTGGGGCCTGGCATTTTTTGAGTATTGTTTTCAGGTTCCGGCAAATCGTCTGGGATCCTCGGAAACCGGAGGGCCTTTTTCACTGGTACAATTGAAGATTATTCAGGAGGTAATAACACTCATCGTTTTTATGGTTTTCTCGGTCACATTTTTCAAGAATACCCAGTTTACCTACAACCACCTGATAGGCTTTGCATTACTGGTGGGAGCCGTCTATTTCATTTTTAAGGCATGAAGGAAACCTATGATCCGGATGCGAGTGAATAGAAAATGGTCAAAACTGATAGGATTTATGCTGCTGCTGGCAACTCTGGCAGCAGGATTATCATGGTACCTATCCCCAAAAAAGGGCCAAAATCTTCAAAAAGCGATACTTCCGCACCCAGGTCCTGATGACAATAAACACTTCAATATCACTGGAAGAGTTATTAAATACGGAAGCAATCATGAGGGTGACATTGACAAACTACTGTTATCATCAAACGAGGGAGAAATCTGGCTGCACTTCCCTCCGCACATGGCAAGACAGGTGACGTCAGTGGCAACCATTAACGCTCAGGTTAAAGCCCTGGCGAACGAGAGTCGGCCGCGGCCAGGGGAACATCGGAATGATTCTTACACAATTACATCATTGACAAATAATGCTTTTCAAACAAAAGTTGATCTTCACGACATTCCCGCTCCCATTCCCAAAAAAGGAATTGAAATTAAAATGAAAGGAAAACCGTCAGTGAATCAAAATGAAAATGCTTTTATGCTGGCAGGAAAAATGGTGACCTTGCCGCCACACATGGCAAGAGCATTGTTTCCGTTAATCAATCAGGCAAAAACAATAACGGTGAAAGGTTTTGTGCGCGATTCGACAGATGGATTTTTGTCAGAATCGGGCATGCCGATTGTTAGACCGACTCTCGTGGAAATCGACAGTGTCACATACAAAATACGTTAATCTAAGTCCTCGCACGCTGCATGAAAATACTAGTAGTTGAAGATGAGCAGAAACTTGCCGGATTTATTCATCAGGGACTTCAAAAAGCCGGATATCTGGTAGAAACTTCAAACAATGGCTCTGAGGCGCTTTCAATGGTTGCTTCGGAAACTTTCGATCTGATTTTGTTGGATCTCATGCTGCCGGGAATGACCGGGATTGAAATGCTTAAAAACATGAGGGCGTTTAATATCTCCTGTCCGGTTATCATACTAAGTGCCCTGAGCGGAACCCCGCAAATTGTGGAAGCCCTTGATCTTGGCGCCGTCGACTACATAAAAAAACCTTTTGAATGGGAAGAACTTCTGGCCAGAATACGGATTTTACAGCGTAAAATTTTTGCCAGCGAAAGCACGAAAATCCGGATCAATAATCTGTCTGTTGATCTGATGGCCAGACAGGTAATGCGTTCGGATACGCAAATCATACTTACAGCAAAGGAATTTGCGCTGCTGGAATATCTGATACGGAATATCAACCGGGTAGTAAGCAAAGTTCAGATCTTAGAAAATGTCTGGAATATGGATTTTGACCCGGAAAGCAATATTGTCGAAGTCTACATGCACCAACTTCGAAGAAAGATCGATAAGGGTTTTGATAATCCGCTCATTCAAACAGTTGTAGGAGTTGGATATAAATTAACAGGCTCAAAATCTTCGCTGTGAAAACGCCCGTCTCCTACCCTTTTTACGCCAGCCTCAGGTTTCGGTTCGGACTTATTTTCGGATTTATATTCCTGTGCTTTTTACTGGCAACCGGGTTTGTACTTTACACAAACGTAAAAAGTCAGTTTGAAAAAAGCTTCGCAGCAAGGTTAAAGACCCAGGCCAATCTAATTCTTCAGGAAACCGAAATCAACCCATTAACCATTCCTCTGCCCGCTTCCGGAGAGTATTTCCGGTTGATTTATGATGCAAATAATAAAAATGAACCGCTCTTTGATAATCTGCCAACATCATTAAAAAAGAATACAAAACAAGCTGATTTACGACTGTGGCGAACCAAAGAGCTTACCAGAATTCTGGAAACTGGGGGACAAATACGGATCTTATATGTGGTTTCTGCGGAAGAATTGGTGCAAGACATAAACAGGCTTAAAATCATCCTGTTCATCTATTTTCCTATATCCTTTTTTGCCGCTTTAATCGCTGGTTATTTCCTGTCCGGTTATCTGCTGCGGCCGATTGAAAATATTGTAAACAAAGCCAATGATATCAGCCTGCAAAAACAGATCATCTTGCTGGAAGAACCACGCGTAAATGACGAAATCCACAAATTAACGACCTCCCTGAATCAGATGCTTACCAGAATTCAGAAACAGGCTCAGTACCAAAATGCTTTTTTCGCATCCGCTTCACATGAACTCAGAACGCCGCTGAGTGTAATGCTGACCGAATTGCAAACTTTGCAAAATGAGCAGACAACATTCGCCTTTAAACCAGTAATCGATAATCAAATAGCGGAAGTGCAGCGCCTGAGTAAACTGGTAAACGACTTTTTATTGATGAGCCAGCTTAGATCAGGAATGCTGGTTTGTAATAAAAGTGAAGTAAACCTGCCTGAAATTACGATGGAAGTTCTCGAACGAATGACAACCAAAGCGCTTCTTAAACATCAAAATTTTAAAATCGAAATCACGCCTGAAGATGGACAGTTTGTTGTCAATACCGACCGGTCGCACCTCAGCACTATCCTGATCAATTTGATCGAAAACGCTATAAAACACAGCTTATCTGATACAACTATACACATTCAAATTAAAGATTCAGATCATGAAAATACGGTTATCATTCGGAATACTTCAAATAGCCCGGTTACGGATGTTTCGCTGTTAAGCCATGAATTCACTAAACAGGATCTTTCAAACGATGGTTTTGGGCTTGGACTCTGGATTGTTAGCCGACTTGCCGAAACTATTGGGGCTGATTTTAAAATTCAATTTCAGAAATTTGAATTTGTAGCTAAATTATCTTTTAACAACAATGTGCGCCATCCATATTGAGATAACACGTTATGCCTCAAATCATAAAGTAGAACCAGACTATTCTAGTATCCATCAGTCACATCATTATCAATGAGTTATACAACTTTTGGGAGTATTTAGCGCGAGCATATGGCATGCTTTTACTATATGGCAGTAAAGTATCAAACCAAAAAAATTCTAAATGATCATTTCTACCCCATTTTACACACGCCTCGCCCAAGTGCTGATCAGCATTATCTGCTTGGTTTACATTGCCATTATAGGTCAGACATTGCTGGCACCGCTACTCTTTGCGATGCTTTTTTCGCTGTTGCTTTTGCCATCCTGTGTATTCTTCGAACACCGTTTACGTTTTCCCAGGGCATTATCCTCGCTATTGTCTTTGCTGGCACTCATCGCGGCTATCGCTGGCGTATTTACTCTGTTAGGCTCGCAGTTGACAGCATTAGCGCAGGATTGGCCGGCATTCAAGCAGCAAGTGCTCGACACAACGGTAGATCTGCAAAAATGGATCGAAGCAACATTCCATGTCAACAGTGAGGAGCAGATGAACTACATCAATGATTCGGCGTCAAAGGCGGTAAACACGGGCACGAGCATTCTCGGACATACCATCCTGTCGGTTTCCTCCATCGTCCTTTTTCTGGTTTTCACGTTCCTGTACACATTCTTTATTCTCCTGCACAGAAGGCTGCTGCTCCGTTTTGTCGTTTCGGTTTTTGACCAGGAGCATAGTGTGGTTGTGTATGACATCGTCAGCCAGATCCAGTACATCGTAAAAAAATACATCTTTGGATTGTTCTTGCAAATGCTGTTGGTAACAGGACTTACATGCATTGCCTTTTGGGCGCTGGGTGTGAAGTATGGTTTCCTGCTCGGACTGATTACCGGAATTCTGAACCTGATCCCATACATCGGGATACTGACTGCCCTCATCCTGTCCAGCCTGATCACCTTCGCAACGGCGGGAACCAGCCAGTTGATCTTCGTCGCCATTGCTATCGTAGTGATCCACTTGATTGACAGCAACTATATCATGCCCAAAATTGTCGGTTCAAAAGTAAAGATCAATACGCTTGTCGCGCTGATAGGGCTTGTGCTTGGAGAGATGATCTGGGGCATCACTGGAATGTTCTTGTCGATCCCGGTAATAGCAATTTTCAAGGTCATTTTCGACCGGGTAAACGGGCTGAACCCATGGGGAATGCTTTTAGGAGAAGATGATAGTGATCCTGATTCAAAACCTGCCATTCGGGAAGTCGTAGAAGATGAGCATAACAAGGGAATGGACACTGGTAGCCAGGTACGTTAAGTCCCAATGGCTTACACAAACGCAGATATTTTCACAACATTAAACGGTAGTAATATGCACGGAAAAGATAAGGAGTTAAGGCCGGAGGAAATTGACCGCATAGTGGAAATGGCCTGGGAAGACAGGACGCCCTTTGAAGCAATTGAAGCGCAGTTCCTGGTAAGCGAACAGCAGGTAATCGAAATTATGCGGACTGAAATGCGGTCCAGCAGTTTCAGAATGTGGCGCAAGCGCGTACAGGGCCGGGTTACCAAGCATTTGAAATTAGCAGTAAGTCAGGAGACACGCTTCAAATCAAACATGCAGAGACAAATTAGCATGAACAAGATCAGTAAACGCGTGTCATAAGCACCGTTTTCCCCGGCAGGGTTATACCTGTTTTTTTTAGCTTTTTACATCTTCAAGCGATGCAATTGACTTGCTCATTTTGTGATTGTTTACTAAATGTGACATCATTGCCGATCCAAACCAAATAAAGCCTTACTTTGGCGTAAAGCTTCCTGTGCAATATGCGTCCTCGTTTTTTTGGTCAGAAGTGGTTACTGGGCTTCGCCCTGGCGATCGTTTACATTCCGTTGAGAACTTTCATCAATGTCCGGGTAGATTTCTGGACGACGATCCTGCACAAACTCCCGTTATTTTCGGT
Source organism: Dyadobacter sp. CY347 (assembly GCF_021502655.1). Lineage (GTDB taxonomy): Bacteria > Bacteroidota > Bacteroidia > Cytophagales > Spirosomataceae > Dyadobacter. Next base: position 1,240,191 of record NZ_JAKFFT010000004.1, on the reverse strand, counting down.
TGAAATTCTGATTAGTACGGTGTTTTATACCAGCTGGATTTACCTCATGGACTGGTTTCTCAAAAAGCTTCCGGTGCTGACCGGCAGCGAGCGGTCTGCGGACTTTAAGTTGTCGCATCAACTGATTGCACTGATTCCGGCTGTTTTACTGGCGCTGGTTTTTAATATTATGCTCATCAATACCTGGGGGTTTATGGACTCTAACTGGATTTTTTCTCCAAAATATGACCATTACCGCACGATGTCGATGGATGCTAAAATTACTCGTTACCATGCCAACCAGGCACTGACGATCCTGGCATTGATAGCGGGCTATTACCTCTGCGTCAGCAGCCAGGCCCAGGAAAAATTGCAAAAACTCCTGGTGGATTCCGAAAAGCTGGCCACGGAAAATATGAGCGCGCGTTTCCTGGCATTGAAAAACCAGATCAGCCCGCATTTTTTGTTTAATAACCTTAGCGTGCTGGCCTCGCTGGTGGAATCCCGGCCTGAAAAGTCGAGCGAATTCATCCAGCAGCTTTCGCTGGCCTACCGTTACATCCTGGAACAAGCGGAACTGCGGCAGATCAGCCTGAAAGAAGAATTGAATTTCCTTGAAACCTACACCTATCTGCTTCAAATGCGTTTTCATGAGAAAATAATATTGGATGTCCATGTATCTCAGGCCGATCAGGACCGATATGCCATTATTCCACTCACTCTGCAGCCGTTGATCGAGAATGCCGTCAAGCATAACACCATGTCCGTGGCAAATCCGCTTCGCATTAGCATTACTATTGAGCATTCAGTGTTGATTGTGCGTAATCCTTTGCAGGTCAGGAACCTGAGAGAACAGACAACCGGTCTTGGATTGAATAATCTCGCCAGCCGGTATAAATTGTTACAGGACAAAGCAGTTGTCATCGAGCAGACCGAAACTGATTTTACAGTCAAAATTCCCTTGCTGTCATGAATGTGCTGATTGTGGAAGATGAATATTTCAGCGCGGAACGGCTGAGAAAAATGATAGCTAACATGGACGCGTCTATGCATGTGCTGGCAGTGATACCATCGGTGTTTGAAACAATTGCTTATCTGCAAAATGAGGCAAACACAAGCCCTGACCTAATTTTTCTGGACATTCACCTTGAAGATGACAACGGGTTCAGGATCGTGGAAAGTCTGAATCTCACCATTCCCGTCATCTTCACGACCGCTTTCGACGAGTATGCGCTTAAAGCATTTAAAACCAACAGCATAGATTATCTTTTAAAGCCTATAAATCCCCTCGAGCTGCAAGCGTCGCTGGTTAAATTTAAAAAACTGAACGCCACATTGCCTCCTGCCAGCGGGGCCAATGCTGCGGAAGCACTGGTTGCGGAAAAATACAAAGACCGGTTCCTGTGTACCGCCGGTTCGCGAATATTTACTTTTACAAGCATTGAAATCGCTTACTTCGTGATCGAAGAAAAAGCCACCTTTCTGCGGCTATTCGATGGCCGGCACTTTGCGGTCGAATACAGCCTGGACAAGCTGTCCCAGCTCATGGACCCGGCGCAATTTTTCCGGATCAACCGCTCGCTGATGATTTCTATTACTGCCATCCGGAACATCCATGCCATAACCGCCGGAAAGCTCAAAATCGACCTGGATCCGGCATTAGGTCAGGAAACTTACGTCAGTGCAGACCGCGTGTCTGCATTTAAAAACTGGCTCGGAAGATAGTATTCCCATCCATTAAGCTCGTAAAAACGGATCTTCGGCGACGGGATCCCGTCATTCGGCAATTGTCTTTTTATTAATTGACTTTAAGTTACAACATTGGGTTAATGCATTAGCCCAATGTTGTAAAATGTCGTCGATCAAATTCACTGTCCGCAAACAATTTCACCTGCTCCTCTGTAAAACGCGGAACTGGGAGGCCAGCTACGAATTCGCTTCACATTACCGCCTGGTATTTGTCACCGGCGGGGACGGGCAGTTTATATTGAACTACGAGATGCATAATTACTGCCAGGGCGGTGTTATCCTGTTAAAACCCGATGAAATGCCTGTTTTTCAAGAAGATATATCAACCGAAGTTTTGGTGATCGCATTCAATTCGCCAGCGCGTGCGGACGTTGCTGAAAACCATATGTCCGAATTTGCAGAGACTTACAAACAGGTTGAAAATATTTTCAAAAATCTGCGCGTGCGTCAGGGGAAGCCCGTTAGTAACGAGCGGGATGCGGACACGATCCGCTATTTGGTGGAACAAATCACATTCGAGCTGACGCAGCAGCAGGCCTTATTTCTCAAACTGATAAAAGGCAGCGTTGCACTGATCGTGAACACTTTGGCCAGAAATAATTTTGAATTCCGCAAAGCCGAAGAGCCTGAGGCGCAACTGAAACTGTCAGAGGCGTTGGTGGAGCATCTTAAAAATGAACTGAGAAACGGGAAGACGATCCGTGTTCCGGAGTTGCTTATGAAGTTCAATATTTCAGAAGAAGCCGCCAACTTGTGTATGCTCAATAGCACCGGCATGTCGCTGCGGAATTTTATTTTCAAATACAAAACGGACCTTTTCAAAAGCCGGACATTAAAAATGGACGTCAGTGCCCCTCTTCTTCCTCGGAGTTTTTGAGTTTTGATAATAAGGCATAGGCCCCTTTCAGCACAATCTTTTGATTTTTCGCATCAAAGCCCTGCGGGAATTTGATTTGTGTGTACCCGTTCTCTGATACACCTTTCGTGACGGCGACCATTTCAAAAGTTAGCCCGTCGGGCTCAGTGCCTGTGCTATCAGCGAGGGCACCTTCCGGGCGCTGGATGAAGATATAGGAAGCCCCGTCAAAATCGACTATGGCCGGGCTCGGCAGCGCAGTGACAGGATTTGCGCCGATTTCGATCACAGCCTTTACGAAATTCTGTGGTAACAAGCCTTCGTCGTCTTTTTCAAGGTGGCAATGCACGCGCACCGTTCGGTCTTCATTGATCTTTTGATTGATCAGATACACCTTGGCCAGGTATTCTCTGGAAGGGTTGTTACTGACTGTAAAGCGCACCAACTGCCCCAGTTTGATTTTGGGGATATCCTGTTCAAAAATGGAAAGCTCGACATGCAAGTGATCGGTATCAACAATTTCAAACATCACATCAGTCGGGTTAACATATTTTCCAAGGTTCACATTAACCGTCGTAACAGAACCGCTGATGGGTGAACGTATTATGGCGCTGTTGACAATGGTGCCCTTTTCTAATGTATTAAGGTTTATACCAGCTGTAAAAATCCTTTCCCTTAGCCCTGCCAACCGTGCTTTCTGGGTTTTCACTTCTGAGGTTGCTTGCTGCAATACTTTTTGGGCATTGATGTTTTCCTTGCTCAGTTCCAGTTGCCTGCTATACTCTTGTTGGGCATATTCCAGCTTACTTTCCGTTTCCAGGAAATCCTGCTGGATCTGGATAAAATCAGGGTTTTCGATTGTGGCCAATATCTGCCCTTTCTTTACCTGCATACCCTGCAACAGTTCAGTTTTTCTGACAAACCCACCCAGTGGTGCGGATATGCTCACCAGGTTTTGCGGCGGGATATCGATCACGCCATTGGCATTGACAACATCGCTCAAATTACGCGTACTAACCTGGCCCAGTTCAACGGCGGCAGTTTCATACTGCGCTTTGGTGAGCTCAACGACATTCCCTTCTTCTTCATGATGCTCTTCTTGCTCGTGGGCTGGCTCCTGCTGCTTTTCTTCTTGCTTTTTGCCGCAAGCCCAAAGGCCCGCCAGAAGGAACAAGACAACTAATATATTTTTCATTGAATATAGATCAATAGTTAACGATAGATAATACAAAAGCGGATCATTGCTGTTTGGCTAGCAGAAATTCAATTTCAATAACCGATTGGTTATAACTGCCCAGCAGATCCAGGTATGTTGACCTGATATTTAAGGCCCTGGTCAGCGCCTGTGAAAATTCCACATATCCAATCTCGCCTGCTTCATAGGCCTTTGTGGCATTGCCTGCGATCACATCAGCAAGAACCAAGGTTTTTTGCTCATATATAAGCAGACTTTGAGCCGCACTTTGATAAGACTGCACAGCTTGCTGCAAGCTGCTGCCCACCTCCATCCGCGCAAGTTCCAATTGGTTCTGAGCGACTTTCTCATTGAGCTGTGATGCTTTTACACGTGCTCTGGGCGCGCCGCTGAAAAGCGGGACGGACACGCCAACCTGAAATCCCTGAAAACGCTTTCCGGCTCCATAAAAGACTTCGGTTCCATTGATATTTTGCCCCCCGATCAAAGACTGATTGAAATACCCTACACTGAATTCAGGTAACAAACTGGTGCGCTCAAAGGCCGTTGTCTGTCTTTCAATGGCAATCTGCTGGCTTAGGAACTGCAAATACGGATTTGAGCTAATGCCGGCAGTATCGAGTACAATAGTGCCCAGCGAGCGTTTTTCGAGCGTATCTGTCTGGGCTTGCATTGGCTCTGCACTGTTGAGCAGCATTTGCAGCTGTCTTTGCAGGACTAGTAAGTTGCCCCGGTTTTGAACAACCCGCGCCTGGATTTCACCTTGCTCACTTTGGGCGACTGAATATTCAAGTTGGCCCGTTTCTCCGGCCTTAAAACGAAGCGCCGCTGCTTTGACGAACCGGTCGGCACGCAGGCCTTCCGCCAATAGCATCTTTTGTTGCTGTTTTAAAAGGACCTGCTGATAATAATTGACTTTAACCTGTCTGATCAGCTCCGCCTTGGTCACTTCCAACCTTGCCTGGACGCCGTTAACCTGGGCAGACAACAGCTCTTTTCTTCTGGTGGCCACCTTTGGATGGGGCAAGGTTTGCGAAATATTGAACTGGTTATCAAACCGGTTACTGTTGTATTGACCTCCCATCCAGGAGATATCTGTTTTTGCGATCTGGGCCGAAGTGCCAAGCATTGCATTCTGGTAATCGATCTGGTTAATACCTGCTTTTACTTCCAGGTTTTTGTTGGTGGCTTCATTAATGGCTCCTTCAAGCGAAATCTTCCGGCTTATATTGGTTGAATCTTGTGCCTGGATATGGGGAGCATTAAAGGTGCATGCGGCAAAAACAAGTAGAAGAATCGCGGCAGGTTTAAATGCAGCGCCACCAAAGCGCTTCTCGACAATCAAGTATAATACCGGCAGCACCAGCAGGGTCAAAAGTGTTGCAGACACAAGCCCGCCGATGACCACCGTTGCCAGGGGACGCTGGACTTCCGCTCCTGAGCTGTTGGACAGCGCCATGGGCAAAAATCCCAGTGATGCCACAAGGGCCGTCATCAACACCGGGCGTAAACGAGTTTCTGTGCCTTGGAATATAACTTGTTTCAAATCAGTCATGCCCTCTTTGCGGAGCGAATTAAACTCTGCAATCAGCACAATGCCATTCAAGACCGCCACACCAAAAAGCGCAATAAAGCCGATCCCTGCCGAAATACTAAAAGGCATTCCGCGAAGTGAAAGCGCAATGATGCCACCAATGGCCGACAGCGGGATCGCGGTAAGGATCAAAAGGCTTTGACGCAGTGAATTAAATGTAAAATAAAGCAGCACAAAAATAAGCAGCAGGGCAATCGGCACAGCAATGCTTAAACGGGTATTAGCCTCTTGCAGATTTTGAAACTGGCCGCCATAGGTTGTATAGTATCCCGTGGGCAGCTTAATTTGGTTATCAATTTTGCTTTGAAGCTCCTTGACAATGCTCTCTACGTCTCTGCCACGAACATTAAATGCCACTGTGATCCGGCGTTTTGCATCCTCCCTTTGGATCTGGTTAGCGCCCGTTTTCATCTCGACAGTTGCGATCTGGCCAAGCGGGACCTGTTCTCCGTGCGATGTGGTCACAAACAAACCCCGGACATCGTCAAGAGTCTGACGGTTCTCGCTTTTGAGCCGGACGACAAGGTCATATCTTTTTTCACCTTCATAAACCACACCCGCGCTGCTTCCGGCAAATCCCGTATTAATGGTCCGGTTCGCATCTTCAATGCTGATGCCAAACTGCGACATGCGGTTGCGGTCGAAGTTTACCACGATCTGCGGCAAGCCGCTTACTTCTTCCACATACAGGTCTTGGGCACCTTCGACAGAAGCCACCAGTTTACCAATCTTGTTTGCCTGCTGGGCCAGCACGTCCAGGTCTTCCCCAAAAATCTTGATTGCTACATCCTGTTTAACCCCTGAGATCAGCTCATTGAACCGCATCTGGATGGGCTGTTGAAACCCGAATGTCACGCCGGGGATGGTTTGGGTAAGCATGGCCTGCATTTTCTCGGCCAATTCTTCTCTTCCTTCGGCTTTTGTCCACATTGATTTATCTTTTAATATGACCATCACATCACCGGCTTCCACGGGCATGGGGTCTGTGGGTATTTCAGAAGAGCCTATTTTACCTACTACTTCTATAACTTCATCAGGAAAATTTTTGCGCAGCACACCGGCCGCCTTTTGAACGGCATCCACCGATTCCGACAGCGAGCTTCCCGTCAGTACGCGCATTTCAATCGCAAAATCACCTTCGTCAAGCTGCGGGATAAACTCCCCGCCCATATTCATAAACATCCACAGGCTCAGGCCGAAAAGCGCTAAGGCAGTCACAACCACAATGAGTTTTTGCCGGAGCGCAAAGCTTAATACAGGCAAGTATAACCTGTGAAAAAAAGAAATGATCCGGTTAGAGATATTGGGCTTATGCTCATTTTTCTTACTCAAAAACAAGGCAGACACCATTGGCACGTAAGTCAGCGAAAGGATGAAAGCGCCGAGTATGGCAAAGCTTACGGTCTGCGCCATAGGCCGGAACATTTTTCCTTCAATGCCCACCAGAGCCAGGATCGGCAGGTAAACAATCAGGATAATGATCTCGCCAAAGGCGGCTGAATTGCGGATCTTGGAGGCGGACTCGTAGACTTCGTTATCCATCTCCTGCTGGGAAAGCCGGTGGGTATATTTCTTGCCCATTATATGGTGCAGCGTGGCTTCAACAATGATCACGGCACCATCAACGATCAAGCCAAAGTCAATTGCTCCCAGGCTCATCAGGTTTCCCGAAACACCAAAAAGATTCATCATACTGACTGCAAAAAGCATCGCCAGCGGGATCACCGAAGCCACCACGAGCCCGGCCCGAAGGTTTCCCAGCAAAAGGATCAATACAAAGATGACGATCAACGCCCCTTCGATCAGGTTTTTGGAAACTGTACCAATGGCATGATTGACCAGCTTGGTGCGGTCCAGGAACGGCTCGATCACCACACCTTCGGGAAGTGTTTTACTGATCTGCTGTATCCTTTCCTTCACATTGCCGATCACCTTGGCAGCATTCGCGCCTTTTAACATTAACACCAGCCCTCCTACTACTTCGCCTTCGTCGTTGCGCGTCATCGCACCATACCGTACAGCTGCGCCGTACTGCACCATTGCAATATCACGGATCAGTACGGGCAACCCGTTCGCCGTTTCTTTGACCTGGATGCTTTCAATGTCTTTCAGGTTTGTAATAAGCCCCTCACTTCTGATAAAGTAGGCATTGGGTTTTTTATCAATGTAAGCTCCGCCCGTATTTTGGTTATTTTTTTCAAGCGCTGTAAAGATTTCAGACATTGAGACCTGGGCGCTTCTTAATTTAAAAGGGTCAACCGCTATTTCGTACTGTTTTAAAAATCCACCAAAGCTGCTTACATCCGCGATGCCTTCTGTGCCCAAAAGCTGCCTTCTGACAATCCAGTCCTGGATGCTTCGGAGCTCCATAGGCGGGTATTTTTTCTCGTAGCCCTTTTTGGTATGCAGCACATACTGGTATATTTCGCCCAGTCCGGTGGTTACCGGCGCAAGCTCAGGCGATCCGGCGCCAGGCGGAATTTGTTCAACAGCATTTTGCAGGCGCTCGGAAACCTGCTGACGGGCCCAGTAAACGTCAATGTTATCTTTGAAAACAATGGTAACAACCGACAGCCCAAACCTTGAAATAGACCGGATCTCCTCTGTACTTGGAATGGTCGCCATGGCAGTTTCGACTGGGAATGTAACCAGGCGCTCTACCTCCTGAGCGGCCAGTGAAGGGCTGCTTGTAATGATCTGTACCTGGTTATTGGTAATGTCGGGCACAGCATCAATGGGTAGCTGCGTCAGCGAATACCCGCCCCAGACGACAAGAGCCAGGGTAAATATTCCGATAACGAGCTTATTATGAATGGAAAAATGAATGACCTTATCTAACATCTGAACTTAGAATTTGTGTAGAATGAGCCTATAACCGTGACCTGTAAAGTCACAGCAATAAAGCAAACCATAAAAGAATGGATTACACTAAATCCTTGGGGGTTGCCAGATAGATGCCGGATCACCGCCTTTGCTGCCAGCCGTATAGGCGAATGCATCATCCTTAAAAAATGGGACGGAAGTGACCTCAGGTAATGAAGCAAATGGCTGTTGCAGTGTTATGCCCGCGCAGCACGCACAGATACAAAATGGGGAGCAAAGGTCCACAGTGCCCTGATCCTGATGATCAGCACTGGTATTAATCGTGGCCGGGATGTCTTTATGTGAGAAGCGCAATGGTTCATCCTGACACGGAATGCAGGATAGAACTACTGTGTAAAAAGCCAATATATAAAGCGCTAATCTCATAACACCGCAAAAGTAGCTCAATAAAACATGCAACAGGTAGGCAGAAACAAATAAGAACCGAACCGGATTTAAAGACTATCACATGGGGGTAATACGACAATGCGCTTGTTCTGTAAGTTCAGGGTCAAAACGAGACATTCGTTGCTGCTCCCCGGTCATCAGCGAGCAGGATTGCTTTAATCCGGTCGATATGCACCTGGGAAAGCTCTGCCCTTTCAATCGCCGACTTCTTGACTGCCCCGGTTTGCTCTTTGGCAAATGTGGTAAGCAAATTTCGCCTTTCCTCAAACATGCGAAGCGCAGTCCACATGGTCTCTTCGATCTTCAGGGTCTGCTCGGTGATCAGACCTTGCGCGGTATACGCATGGCCTGTATGACAACGGTAACGTGTCAAGGGGCCTTTGTCCACTTTCCATAGCACACCGCCACAGCCAGGACAATTAAAGGGCACCTGGTCACCGAGGGAGTTAACAGCAGGTAAATCGCTTAACACCCGTTTGGCAATCTTTGCTTCGATCATTATATCCTTTGGGACCGGCTTATTTTTTTCTGGTTTTGCCGCCAGGAGCTGATACAGCAAACCGCCCATTTCCAGAAGGGGTAGACAAAAATCGACCTCAACCTGTTTGATAGCATTTGCAGGCATATCAGGGTATTCTGCATCTGCGGGGTCCTGAACAATGCATATACCGCCGCACCGCTTGATAGCGATCATCCCGGCTGTGCCATCATCCAGATAACCCGTTAACAGGACGCCAATCACATTGCTGCCGAAAACAACGGCAGCCGACCTGAACAATGGGTCGATCGCCGGCCGGGAGCGGTTTTCCTGTGCACCCTTGGTGACCAGGATTTTGTGATCATCACCAATCATTAAATGGTGATCAGAAGGTGCCAGGTATAAATGCCCGTCTTTAAGGCTTTCTCCGTTTACAGCATGCTGACATTTCAGATTATTTTGTCTTCCAAGCACGTCTAAAAGAATGTCGCCCGTTGAGTCAGCTGAAATATGCTGGACAACCAGTATGGGCGCCGGAAAATCTGCCTGCAGCTGGCTGGTTAATATTTTTAAGGCACTAAGGCCACCGGCGGACGTGCCGATAACGATCACTTTTCCCGACGGGGCCTGTTTGTTTTCGGACATAGCAACATGGTGGTAAAGTGTGGGCAATGTAAGTATACCAGTAAAAAGATAGCAACAATTGACTGGCTATTATTGCAGCCCGGCTATCGGAAAATAGATCACGAACTTACTTCCCGTACCCGGGGTGCTTTCAACCCGGATACTGCCACCGGCCGCATCAATGATTTTTTTAGCCAGATAAAGCCCGATGCCCTGTCCTTCATGGGCCGTTTGGAGCCTATGGTACTTTTGAAAAATATTCTCAATATCCTTTTGTTCCATCCCGCTCCCGTTGTCCTGGACAGACAATGCGGTAAATTCCCCTACCATTGACGTTTGGATGGTGACAAAAGGCGCATCCTCGGACCGGTATTTGATCGCATTTGAGACCAGGTTGAACAAGATGCTTCTCAGGTTTTTTTTGGAAAAAAGAATCTGACTCACTTTCAAGTCACTGGTAATCGTTGCGCCGGTCTGTTTGATTTTATCACCCAGGCTCCATATGATGCTGTCCAGAATTTCATTCAGGTCTACCATCTCTGTTGAAATGGCTTCGTCTTCGATCCTCGCCACAGCGCCAATGTCTTTCACCAGGGAACTGAATTTTTTTACTGAATCACGGATGACAGCCAGAAATGGTTTGAGCTCGGGATTGTCAACGGGTATATCCTCCATCAAGGAAATACTAACTTCGATATTCCCCAGCGGGGCAAGCAGGTCATGGGACGCCGTGTGGACAAAGTTATCCAGATCGGCATTGATACGGGTTAGGATCTCGTTCTTTTTGTCCAGCTGCTGTTGTATCTCTTTCAGGCCGGTAATGTCATTAAAAGTGATAATGGCGCCGGTCCTTTTATTGCCCTGCTGCTGAATATAGGCCATAGTCATGACCTGGTACCACTTGCCATCATTGGCCTGGATTTCCCGGGTGATGGAATAACCGTTTTCCAGGACATGGTTAATATCCTCAGAAAGGCTTTCAAACCTGAAATTGGTAGAAATATTACTGATCGGACGTCCAATGTCGCTTTCAACCAAGTTGATATGCCGGACTGTACCCGGCGAAAAGCGCATCAGCCGAAGGTCCGAGCTGACAAAGAGCTGGCCGTTGATATTGCTTTTGAAGTAATTGTTCAAATCATCGTTGAGGTCTAGCAGCTCCCGATTCTTTAACTGGTAATCCGCATTGATTGTGTGCAATTCTTCATTAATGGACTGCATTTCCTCGTTGGTGCTCTGCATCTCTTCGTTGGCTGAGAGCAGCTCCTCATTAAAGGACTGCATGTTTTCGTTGAGTGCAAACAGCTTTTCGCTGGCAGTGGCCAGTTGTTCCTTGAGGTCCTTGTTTTCCTGTTCCAAAAACCGGGTATAATCGTCCAGAAACAACTTCTGGTCAAACTGAATTTCATTTGAAGGTTGTTCAAAACCCTCATGCTCCGAAAACTGGACCACTAAAAACCCATTAAGCCGGCCTTTGTGAACAACCGGACTAACAGATAGGTTTACTTTAATTGCCTGCTCTCCCTGCTGGATCTGCACCCCTTTGACGACTGCTCGTTTATGGATTTCGCTGACTTTTTTACAGGCGGTCTTGTAAGCGATGTTCAATGGACCTGGTAACAGTTCTGTCAGATCCGAAGTTAAAATCTTCTGGGCAAGGAACCTGCCGGTAGGGCCATAGGATTTGAGCACCTTGTTGTTTTCATCAACACAAATAAGCAGGCGCTGCTCTTCATTCAGGACCGTTTCATGGATTGCCGCATCCAGGATACGGTCGGCTATTTTATTTGTTTCCGGCTGAGAAATCCCTAAGCTGGACGGCTTCTGGTAGGTATATTCCGGCAGTATAAATGTCTCGAAGTTTACCGATTGGACTGCATCCAGTTTCTGGTAGATCTTCGCACTTTTATCAATGATTTTCAGGCTTTTTAATATCGGCGACGGGTTCTCACTGGACCCAAGAAAAAGATATCCCTCGGGTTTAAGCCCAAAAAGGAGCATATGATAGATTTTCTGCTGCAATGTCGGAGTCATGTAGATAAGCAAATTGCGGCAGCTGATCAGATGCATATTGCAATAGGGCGGGTTTTTCACCAGATCGTGCCTGGAAAATATGACCATTTTCCGCAAGGCACCAGTTACCTTGTAATGTTCCCCTTCCTGCACAAAGTATTTTTCAAGATAAGCTTGCGGCATTCTGGACACCACAGCAGCAGTATAGATGCCTTTACCGGCATGGGCCAGTGCAGCTGTGTCGATATCGGTAGCAAAGATCTTCACTTCATGGTCTTGGACCTTTTCTCCCAAAAGCTCCCGCACCAGGATGGCCATCGAGTATGCTTCTTCGCCCGTTGCGCAGCCCGTAACCCATATCCTGATCTCCTGGCCACGCGAAAGACTTTCCAGTATGGAAGGGAGGACCCGCTTTTCCAGCGCATCGAAGGCTTCGGTATCCCTGAAAAAAGCAGTTACGCTGATCAGGAAATCTTTGGCAAGCGCTTCAATTTCATCAGGGGAACCTTTGGCAAATTCGAGGTAACTTTCAAGCTGCTCGAAGTTATTATAGGCCGCCCTTCTTTTGATCCGGCGCAAAATGGTAGACTGCTTGTAGTCTGAGAAATCCAGGGGCAACTGTTGGCTGATAAGCCCAATTAAACTGGCCACATTTTTCCCATCAGAGATGCTGGCTGCGAGTAATTCGATTTCCCGATTTACATAATCTTCAATTATGGCGGGCATAGCCTCTGGCTCCGCAATGAAATCCACCATTCCGGTGGCAATGGCATTGGAAGGCATGCTGTTGAATTCTGTGGTTTCCGGGTTTCTGGCGATCAACATTCCGCCAGTCTTCTTGATCGCTTTCACGCCTTCGCTGCCATCAGAGCCCAGGCCTGACAGGATGACACCAATTGCCTTGGGGCCACATTCGGTAGCAAGGGAGGCTAAAAATGTATTGATGGTCAGGTGCGGACTGCGCTCTTTGGATTTATCACTTAAATGTAAATGTCCCCTGTTAATGGTCATAAACTTATCTCCGGGAATCACATAGACAAAATTGGACTCAACACCCATCCCTTCTGCCGCCTGCACCATAGTAAGCTTGCTGTAGCGGGATAAGACTTCTGCCAACATGCTTTCATAATCAGCCGACAAGTGCTGGACGACAATATAGGCAACACCATCCAGCGGGGTATTTTCAAAAAAGGCAATCAGCTCATCAAGGCCTCCGGCCGATGCGCCGATGGCAACGATGTGATGTGGTTCAATTGAATTCATTAAGTGGAGAGGTAAGGTGCACGGATGTCGACTGTTACTGCCACATCACTAAATATTTAGTGCTATAATGTACAGAAAGTTCTTTAATGTGTTATAATGATTTTCACATTAAAGCAACCAAATGTAAACTAAAATTGTCGGCTGGTCAGTAATCGGGATGGTTACCTAACAGAGATGGTGAAGTAAAGAAAACCTGGTGAAAACCAGGAGGTTTTTGCGACTGCATCAGTAATACAGTCGCAAAAAAAAGTTTTCACAAAGTGAAGCTTCGAACTGGCCGTATACAATTAGATCATCGCTTTTAATTGCATATGCACGCGAGTAATGAAGGGGGATTAATTTAAGCCAGATTCGACGCTATTCAATGGTGATGATCTTATGATATCGCTCACTGATTTTGTCAACTTCGCTTACAAATACCTCATACTTTCCTACCGGAACTTCTTTGGGAATGTTAAAGAGCGAGAAAGGGATGAAAGAGTCAGTCTTGCCGGAGAAAGGCAATTCGAAAGTTTTACCCGAAGCAACATTTTTTAAAAACATAATGATGTTGCTCTTGTTACCTCCGTCGCGCAGATCGGCAATAATTGGTTCGCTTTTCTTGAAGGTTGTGATAGCTTTGTAAAGCGTTACTTCGCCCAATACAGCATTTCTTTCATTCGAAAGGGTGGCTAAACTTGGCTGTCTGGCGTCTTTTTTGATTTCGAGGATATTGCGGTTATAATTCCAATATGATGGCATTTCCTTGCCATCGATAAAAAGTGTCGCTTCGTAATTCCCACTTGGAAAAGAAGCTGGAATTTCCTGTTTTAAAGTTAAATAGTTGGTAGGCGATAATGTTACCCGTTTTGGTGAAGTGAAATCATTTTTGAGTTCCATGATATACTTATGTTCCGGCAATAGGTTGTAACCAGAATAGCTGATGCTGTTTGAAGTGTCCTTGCTGGCCGAGGTAAAAGGTAACATTCGTACAATTGACTTTCCATATTTCAAAACAAGCGCATCCGGGATAACGACCTTTCGGTTTTGCTTCTGCACCGTGAGCTCGTATTCCCCGGCTTCCATTGCTGCGGGGATCATGGCAAACAGATCATTATTAGGGTTTTCGAGATAGTATGCCCCGCGGGAAGGGGTCACGACGCCGGTTTTCTTGTTTTTGATAAAGATTTCAACGTCACTAACCCATTTATTGTTTTCAGTAATGGTTTCTGCGGTCCCTAGATTCTGGACAGGGATGTATACGAAAGTTTCTGTGCCGTCTAACGTCTCTTCGTAGTTTTTGCCCGTCGAAGGGGCCGTCATTGGGATTGTCGGATCAACGTATAAATAAAAGGCGCCCGGGTAAACGTCGTTTTTCTTATCATAGACGGTAAATGCAAGGCAGCCCGTTTTTGAAAAGTTCAGCTTCATTTCGCTCGGGTTGTATTCGTTCATGGAACCGTCCCGAATGAGAAAACCTTCCATCATTTTGATCGTGACCGTCATTTCGTCACCTTTTGCATATTCCTTAGGCAATGTGATCACGATCCGATCGTGGTGCGGCCCGTTTTGTTCGATCGTGGCAAAGCGGATATTTTCCTGGGGCACTTCGTCAATCGTAAAAGAAAGTAAACCGGTTGGCAGGTTCTGGGTTACCATTTCGGGAGCAGGCCCTTCATCTTCCTTTTTACAGGTAACTAATAAAACAATTAGCAGAAGCGGATAGAGGTAACGCACAGGAAGTTAGGGTTGAGTGTAAGTATAGCGGAAGTTACACAAATTTTGTTTTTCCGTAATAGTAGGGTCACAGTATTTTCGCACATTGGGTTCAACACGACGAAACCGATCATTGATAGTGAAAACGGATGGAATCCACATATCCATCAGATGTGTTTTAGGTTAAAAAAACCGAAATGTTTAGAAAATCTGCTCTGTATTAAACTTTCCCAAAGCCTTCTTGCCATATTCCTTTGGCGTAACCCCAAACTCCTCCCTAAAACATTTAGAAAAATACGAGAGATTCGAGAAACCTACATCATACATCACCTCGGACACATTGCCCTCATTATTTTTCAGCAGCAGGGAAGCTTTTTTTATACGGTATTTTTTAATGATCTCATTGGCCGAAAATTGCGTCAAAGTTTTCAATTTCCGGGACAAATGCGCTGAGCTCATGCCCATTTCTGAGGCTAACACTTCCACATTAAATTCAGGATCGGAAATGTGAACTTCAACGATACTCATCACTTTTTTGACAAACTTCTCATCTACATTTTCCTTCCCGTCTTTCAATTCCGGTGTTACGATCAGATTCTGACGGACATAGGTGCTCAATTCTTCCTTACGTTGCAAAAGATTGCCGATCTGCGCATCAAGTAGTTCTATGTCAAACGGTTTGGTAATGTAAGCGTCGGCACCGATCCTGATTCCTTCGATTTTCTGGGAGGTCAAACTACGCGCAGTGAGCAGTATCACTGCCGTGCGGCTGGTTTTGGGATTGCTTTTGAGCATTTTACAGAATGTCAGACCATCCATAACGGGCATCATTACGTCTGAAATAATCACGTCCGGCAGGAACTGGGTGGCCTTCCGCAAACCTTCTTCCCCATCTCCCGCAACCACAAAACGATATTTATCTTGCAGCGTAAGGCGTATAAAATCAACCATATCCGGATTGTCTTCGACGATCATCACAAGTGGTTTTTCCGCATCTGAATGCACCGCTTCGTACAATTCTGTATTTTGAGATTTCCCCTCGAACATCGGATATGAATCCGGCTCAACGCGTTCCGCAGTCAGTTGCTCCGCGTTTCCTTTTGGAAGCAAAATAGTGAATTTACTGCCTTTTCCCGGCTCACTTTCGAGCTGTATTTCCCCGCCGTGCATTTTCACATATTCTAGCGTGAGCGCCAGCCCGATCCCCGACCCCATTTCCCGTTTTCTGGATTCAGCGGTCTGGTAAAAGCGTTCGAAAATGCGTTTTTGATCTTCTGCTGAAATGCCTACACCCGTGTCGGAAATGCCAATTTGTAATGCAAAATCAGCGGGATTTTCATCGTTTATAATCTGAACGTCAAAGGCAATGCAGCCGCCCTTTGGGGTGAACTTGAATGCATTTGAGAGGAGGTTCAACACGATTGTTTCGATCTTCTCCGCGTCGGCAAATAGCTCAAATTCGGGTGTGTTGCTGGTAAATGTATAATCGACCTCGTGCCTGGCTGCTTTGTCGGCAAAATGCGAGTAGAGCTCCCGCAGCAAGCCGATAATTTCGATTTTAGAGGTGTTCAAATACAATTTATCTTCCTGCATTTTCTTGAAATCCAGCACCTGGTTTACCACACGCAGTAAGCGGTGCGAATTCTTTTCGGCGAGGGAGATCAGCTTGAAATTATCAGCATCCAGCTTCCCATTTCGCATGATCTGGTGAATGGGCGGCAGTATAAGGCTGATCGGCGTGCGCAGCTCGTGGGAAATATTGGTGAAAAACTGCTCTTTGGTTTGCTCTATTTCTTCAGCATGCGCAATTTCCAACTTACTAATTTTCAGTTCGTTTTCCAATTTGATCCTGCCGGAATAGATTTTCAATGCAACATAAACGCCCGCTGCGATCAACATTACGTACAAAGCCAAAAACCCTTTGCTTAGCAGCAATGGCGGATTAATGGTGATTTCAGTTGTGCTTGTTTCTTTGCTCCAAATCCCGTTATTGTTGGTGCCTCTTACCTTAAAAGTGTAGGTTCCGGGCGAGAGGTTCGAGTATACGGCAAAGTTTTTATTGCCTGATGTCGTCGTCCAGTTTTTGTCGGCACCTTCCAGCTTGTAGGAATACGTGTTCATTTCCGGTTGCCAGAAATGCAATGATGCAAATTTCAATTCAAGCGAGCGCTGTCCATAATCGAGCTCTATTTTGGGCATATAGGAAATGTCCCGGTCCAGAATCACGCGGTCATCTACTTTTTCACCGATTTCCACTTTCTTGTTATTGAGCAACAAATCGGTCAGAACCACCCTGGGCTGATAGCCATTTGGGATCGCCTTTTCCGGTGAAAACGAGATATAACCATTGTCTCCGCCAAAAAACAGTTCACCGGAAGCTGATCTGCCCACACAACCCGCATAGAAACTTTTAATAGGAAGATTTTTATTGAGCGGGTAAAATTCTACTTTCCCGCTTACAGGCGTAAACTTTTCCAGGGCCGTATTGGTTGCAACCCAGATATTGCCCTTTTGATCTTCCGTGATGGTGGCCCTGGCCATGTTATGGTTCGGGATGGCGTGAAAAGATGCTTTGTTTGTGGAAGGGACATATTCAACCAGTCCATTCTCTGTGGCAGCCCAGATGCTTCCGCTTTGGGATTTGAAAAAGCTGCTCACCGTTTTGCGATCCGCTACTTGGGCAAAAGGAAGGATTTTTTTCTTAATACCTGTCTTCAAATTCAGGCCAAAAAGCTCGTCAAACTCTATTAGCCATAGCGATTCTTTATCTGATAGAAACTGATCAGTCTCAGCTTTTGACACCAGTTGAAAATGCAGATCCTTAACGTCTTTCAAACTTTTCGTCGATTTGAAAATGCCGCCTTCCCAGGTTCCGACCAGCAATGTCCCGTCAGGCGTTTCTACAAAATTGTTAATGTAATTGGAAGCCAAGCCATTATTTTGCCCGGCAGTAATCGTCTCCATGCTCTGCTTTGCATCATCCCAAACGTGAATGCCTGCAACAGTTCCGATCCAAATGCGTTCATCCCTGTCTTCATGCAAAACGGTCACATTATTGATCATCAGACGGCCTGGCCCGGGTGACTCAATGCTGAACTTTCGGCTCTGACCGGTCTCTGGATCAAAACGAATAACGCCGTGCAACGTGCCGATCCAGTAAATTCCCTTCTTGCTGACCAGAAAAGACTTCACCTGACTTCCAATCGTTTGCCCGCCAACCTGCTGCATCACATGATGGTATTGATACAGATTATCCATTTGGTTCACCTTACTGATCCCATTGGATGTTACAAACCAAACCACACCCGCCCGGTCTTCAAATATCTGCCAGATCACATTGTTGGCAATCGAGTAAGGCGATTGCGGATTGTGAAAATAGTGCTCAGTGGTGTTGTTGACGGGATTATAAATGTTTAAACCAAAATCGGTGCCCAGCCAGATTTTATTATCATCGCCCGTATAAATGGCCTTGACAACCTGATTACTCAGTTTCGTCTGATCGTTCAGGTTTTCACGCGCGCCGGAAAGCATATTGAAGCGGCAGAGGCCAGTTTCCGTGCCCACCCAGAGTAGCGAATCATTTCCTGCGACGGGCTTAATGTCGCAAATGAGGTTGTTCTGAACATTCGGAGCGCCTTTTCTTTTCAGATTGAATGCTTTAAATGTGCTTGTTTTGGGATCCAGTCTGTTAAGCTTGTCATAAGTGCCGATCCACAATATGCCCTTGTTGTCCTGAAATATCGTGCGGACGGTGTTATGGCTGAGGTTGGTGTTTTTTGTGGTTAACGTTGTGAACGTCCCATTATTCGGGTTGTATTTAATCAGCCCGGTCATAGTCCCGATCCAGAGGTTGCCGTCTGAACCTTTTGAAAAGCAACGTATGTTGGTATGCGTTCCGGTGGGAATGCGGGTGATTTTAAATGTGATCGTATTGATTTTGCTCAACCCATTCACTGTCCCAATCCAAAGATCGTCGCCATCTGCGTAAACATTCTGGACGCCGTTGCTTGGAATGGAGTTTGGTGTTCCGTCTTTTTTGAAAATCCTGAAATGATAGCCGTCGTACCGGGCCAGGCCATCCCCGGTGGCGATCCAGATGAAGTGATTGCGGTCCTGCGCAACCGCATTGATCAGGTTGGTGGGTAAGCCTTCGCTTACAGAAAGTGTACTGAAAAATTTCTCCTGCCCATGCGAGGAAAGGCACGCCAGCATTAAAAAGAAAATAATCCCCCACGTTCTGCTTATCCTACCGACCCGACACATTCTCTTTTGGCGTGAAAACTGACTTTTTGAACAAAAAATATAATAAATACCAGACAAATATCAGAAAATTATCGCTTTCCGTCAGATTATTTCTAATCGAATTTGGGCGGTGGATCTACCTTGCAACCATGAATTATAATGTAAAATATAAACTTAATCCATCAATTCCATGAAGAAAATATTACTGCTTTTGCAGATTTTCCTAATGACTTCCTGCACAGTGCTCCTGGCGCAGCAGACGGTCATCAAAGGAAAAGTGACTGACAACACGGGAGGCGGTTTACCCGGCGTAAATGTGGTTTTGAAAGGAAATACGAGCGGAACATCTACCGACCAGAATGGCGATTATTCGCTGGCCCTTCCCAACGGCGCGACCGGGGAGCAAACGCTTGTTTTTTCTTTTATAGGGTATATCAAACAGGAAATCGCCATCGCGAACCGGACTGTAATTGATGTAAAATTGCTGGTAGACACGCAAAACCTGGACGAAGTCGTCGTTGTCGGATATGGAACGACTGCCAAGAAAAACCTGACTACGGCCATCTCAAAAGTCGATCCTACCAAAATTCCAACATCGGCCAACAACAATGTATCCGAGCTGCTCTTCGGTCGTGCGGCGGGATTGCAGGTGACACAGCAAAGCTCGCAACCGGGCGGTAACATTTCGGTTTCGATTCGTGGAAAAGGAGATCCATTGCTGGTCATTGACGGCGTGGTGTATCCTGGAAATAGCATGGAGCCGGGCAATGGTTCCGTTGAAATGCAGGGCGTTAACCGCGGCGGACTGGCTGGCTTGAACCCAAACGACATTGAATCCATCGAGTTTTTGAAAGATGCGAGTGCGGCGATTTACGGTGTTTCGGCGGCCAACGGTGTCATGATCATTACCACTAAAAAAGGGAAAGCGGGCCGGATGAGTGTAAGCTACGATGGTAACCGTTCCTTTTCGAGGAATATGCCGTATCTGAAACCATTGAGTGCGTCGGATTATATGCTGTATTTCAATCAGTTGAGCAAAGACAAATACCAGGCAGACCGCAATATGGCGCCGTTTGGAAATGTGCCTGCGGATTTGAGTGGTTACACAGAGAAATTCACCGATGAGCAAATACGCAATGCGGGAGAAGGAACGGACTGGCTCGGACAGGTTTTGCGGCCGGGAAGCATTGATAACCACAATGTAAGCGTCAATGGCGGAACAGAAAAAGCGACTTACTTTTTTTCCGGCAACTATTTCAACCAGGTCGGATCCATGAAAAAGTCTGATCTGACGCGTTTCTCGGGCAGGCTGAATGTGAATTTTGTTTTAAGCAAGATATTCAGGCTGAATGTGAATGTGAATGCAAACCGTAATGCGTATTCCAATCCGCAGGCGGGCTGGCAAACGGGCGGCTCGGGAACGCAGGGCTTTAATGCTTTGCAGGCTGCATTGGCCTACCCTTCTTCTGTTCCGGTTTACAATGCAGACGGCACATACAGCCAGTTTGCCATCACCGGCAACCCGGTTTCACTACTCGATATCAAGGATAAAACCAAAGCGCAGGGCTTGCTGGCCAATACATCGCTTGACATTGACATTATTCCAAACACACTGACAGCCAAGCTCCTATATGGTAATAATAGTGAAAGTTCAATTCGTGATTTCTACATTCCCGTCACTGTTTTCTGGGGGCAACTTTACAAGGCTCGCGCTTCGCTGGCTGAAACACGCAGACAAAACCAAACGATGGAAGCAACCGTTTCTTACAAAAAATCATTTGGCGACTGGCTTAATCTGGACGTCGTGACGGGTGTAGGTCAATATCTGGAAGATTTTTCAGGGTTTAGTGTGGAAACGTCGGATATGCAGGATGCGATCAACACCGACAACCTGGCTTCTGCAACCGGGCCAAAAGTAATCGGTTCATACAGAGGTGTTAACAAGCTTCGCTCATTCTTTATCCGTAGCAATTTCGATTTTCTGGATCGTTACCTGCTTTCGCTAACCGTGCGCCGCGATGGTGCGGATAAGTTTTTCCCCGACAATAAATACCAGTATTTCCCATCTGTGTCGGCGGGCTGGAAGATTAATAATGAGGCATTTATGCAGGATATCCCCACGATCAGCACATTGAAGCTGCGCGCCAGCTATGGTATGACGGGCGAGCGCCCGGGCAGTGTTGCTTACGGTGCTTATGGCGCTGATCCTAATGCGGTTACATTCAACAATGGCTCGGCGGTTTACTTCCCATATCGCCTCACGGCATTTGATAATCCAAACCTGCGCTGGCCGATCACCAAGACATTTAATGCAGGTCTGGATTTTGGTTTGTTCAAAGAGCGCATAACCGGTTCTGTGGATGTTTTTACAGAAAACCGCACCCGTCTGCTAAGCAGTGCTACAACCCAGCAATTGTCCATCATTTCGACTTCTCCGATCAACGGCGGTCACCAGCGACGCAAAGGTTTTGAATTCAGCATTAATACAGAGAATTTGAAAACCAAGAATTTCAGCTGGAATACGACATTGAATGTCACGCATTTTACAAACCGCTGGGTAGAGCGCTTTCCGAATGATCCTCCGGCGCAGTATGGCCGTGTAAATGATCCGGTGGGCGGCGATATTATTTATGTATATCAAACAAACGGCATTTTGCAGGCTGGGCAGGAAGTGCCTGCATGGCAGCCTGCATCGGCACGTAAGCCTGGTAACCCCATTTTTGTCGATAACAACGGCGATGGAAAGCTGGATTTCAATGATGTAAAAAGCTACTCAGGCATTCCCAAAGCGATCGTCGGATTTGGCAACAACTTCACTTACGGCAAGTTTGACCTGAGCTTGTTTTTCTACGGACAATATGGTGCGTGGGGCAATGACTTCACCACGCTTTGGGGTGACCCGGTGAGCTTGTTGTCCAGCAACCAAAGCGGAACAGAGCGGATCAAAGATGCTTGGAGCACCTCCAATCCAAACGGAACGCTACCCGGCGCAGCCTATAATGAAGGGGCGATCGCATTGGACGCCGGACTCGATACAAGGCTTGTGAAAAGGGATTTTCTTCGTTGCCGGAACATTACATTGGGCTACACCATCAACTCAGGTGGTTTGACCAAATATGTGAAGAGCCTGCGGGTTTTCGCGGATGTACAGAACGCATTCATTCTGACTGGCTTTAAAGGCGTCGATCCCGAAATCCAGGCGAGCTCGATCAAAGGCGGACCAGCTCCCTATCCGATGGTGAGAACCGTATCACTGGGTCTGCGGGCTAATTTTTAACATTCGACATTCAAAATCATATGAAAAAGATCATCATTGCCGGCATACTGGCAGCCAGCTTAACCGTCACCAGCTGCGAGAAAAATTTTGACCCGGTGCTCACCGGCGTGCTCTCCCCTGCCAACTTCCCCAAAACGGAGGCTGACTTCAAACTTTACACATTGCAGGCTTACAAGCCCTTTGGCTCCAAATGGGGTTACAGCGATGTGGAATACCAAAACATGTTTTTTAGCCCGGAATACGGACATTTAGCCATGTTTGACCTGCCCACGGATCAGATGAATGTGTTTACGGAATGGGGTGGTTTCTGGGAATTTTTCAGTAAAGGAGATTTCACATTTCTCAGGACACAAGGCAAGCAAAGCCATTTTGAAAAAGTGCGTTATGTTACCCGGATGACGCAGGTGATTGCTGATATCGAAAAAGCAACCATCAGCGACGCCGCCAAAAACAAATTCATCGCCGAGGCCAGAATGGGACGCGCATGGACCATGTATTATTTGCTGCACATGTATGGCCCGGTTCCCGTGATTTTTGACGCGGCAAAGATCAACACCAATGCCGAAAGTGACCTGACCCGCCCGTCACGAGAAAATTATGTATCCATGATTGCTGCTGATCTTAATTTTGCAGCTGAAAATCTGGAACTAAGCCCTTCGGAATATGGCAGGTTTAACAAAGGATTGGCACTGGGCATGTTGACGCGGTTGTATCTCAATGAAAAAAACTGGGCGGAGGCCGAGAAAGCAGCGCGGGCAACGATTGCATTGGGCAAATACAGCCTGGTTTCCGACTATGCCGGTTTGTTCCGCGAATCGACGGAAGTGAATACTGAAACCATCTGGGCTGTGAACTGCGACCCGGTGGCGCCCACCAACGGCGAAGGCGGCGGCAATTTTAATGCAATGGCACTTTATTGTCTGCCAAATGACTTCAAAAGCATCAAACTCGGAGGCGGCTGGGCTAACCCAAGCGGCGTCTTCTGCCCTACCTGGGCATTTTACGACACTTTTGATCCGGCAGATAAACGCAGAAACCTGCTCATTCCCACCTACACCGACAAAGCCGGAAAAGTACGCAACCGCACCAACATGCGTGGACCTGTTTTGAGAAAATATCCTGACGAATCTTCACCGGGTGCTGACGTTCAGGGAAATGACATGCCCGTTTTGAGGTATGCCGATGTGTTGCTAATGCTGGCCGAGTCTATCAATCAGTTGTCCGGCCCGACGGCAGAGGCCATTGCTTTGGTGAATGAAGTAAGGACAAAACACGGCGGGGTTGCTGCTTTACCGGCGACAGCTACGGCTTCCAAAGCTGCATTTAATGATGCTATTCTTCGGGAAAGAGGCTTTGAGTTCTATTTTGAAGGCGTTCGCAAGATTGATCTGGTTCGTCATGGAAAATGGGCTTCCGCGCTGGAAGCAGCCGGAAAAGTGAACCACGGGCCGTCAGAACTGTTTCCTTTGCCGCAATATGTGATTAATGTGGGTGAAGGGAAGATTGAACAGACGAAAGGTTATTAGCTTTTAGCTTTTAGCAAACTAACAGCCAACAGCTAACGGCTAAAAGCTAACAGCCACTTTGCACAATTTCTTACATCTTAATTCTTTTCCAAATGAAGATTGCCCTTACCCTTTTGCTTCTCATCTTTTTTACCTGCCCAATCGCCTTTTCGCAAAAGTCCCGGGATGTGTATGTGGACAAAGACGGCGTCATGCGATGGGGCACGTCAAAAGAGGAAGTGAAAGGGTTTGGGGTAAATTACACGGTTCCTTTTGCATATGCTTACCGGGTGGCAAAACAACTCGGCGTTTCCCCTGAAAAAGCCATTGACGATGATGTATACCACTTTTCACGGCTGGGTTTTGATCTTTACCGCGTCCACGTCTGGGATACAGAGATCAGCGATACGCTGGGAAATCTGCTGGAAAATGAGCATTTGAAACTGCTGGATTATGCATTGAAAAAGATGAAAGACCGCGGCATCCGGTTTGTGCTCACGCCCATTGCTTACTGGGGAAATGGCTGGCCGGAAAAAGATGAAAAAACGCCAGGATTCTCGCGGAAATATGGCAAAGCAACCTGCCTGACCAATCCTGATGCCATTAAAGCGCAGCAAAATTACTTGTATCAGTTTTTAAACCACGTCAATCCTTATACCGGAGTTGCTTACAAGAACGAGCCCGATTTGATTGCCTTTGAGATCAGCAATGAGCCTCAGCACGGCGGGAAAGCCAGCGATGTAACTGCATTCATTAATGGCATGACGAGTTCCATGCGGAAGACCGGCTGTCAAAAGCCGGTCTTTTATAACATCAGCCACAGCATTCATTTGGCCCAGGGCTATTTCGATGCCGACATTCAGGGCGGAACATTTCAGTGGTATCCCACCGGATTGCAGGCCAAGCACGAGATTATGGGCAATTTGCTGCCAAATGTGGACGACTACAAAATCCCCTTCGCGGCCAATCCGAGGTTTAAACAAATGGCCAAGATCGTCTATGAATTCGATGCGGCCGATGTGGGCCGCTCTTACGTTTATCCCGCCATGGCGCGCAGTTTCCGCACGGCCGGCATGCAGCTAGCCACGCACTTTGCCTACGACCCAACTTTTTTTGCCTATGCCAATACGGAGTATGACACGCATTATATGAACCTGATTTACACGCCGCAGAAAGCATTGAGCCTGAAAATAGCGTCGGAAGTTTTTCACAATGTTCCGCTTTATAAAGATTTCGGCAGATTCCCGGCAGATACGTCTTTTGGCGATTTCAGGGTAAGCTATGGGCAGGATCTGGCGGAAATGGTTACGAAGGAAAAATTTATTTATAGCAACAATACAACCACGATTCCACCCAATGCAGCCGCATTGGCACATATCAGCGGGTCGGGCAACTCGGCGGTTGTAAAATACGAAGGAACGGGCGCGTACTTCCTGGATAAGCTCGAAAATGGCGTGTGGCGATTGGAAGTTTTACCTGATGCAATCTGGGTGCAAGATCCATTTGGCTACAATAGTCTGGACAAAGTCCTTGCCGTGATCAACTGGCGCGAGTGGCCCATGTCGGTCCAGTTGCCGGACCTGGGCACTGATTTTGAGATCAAACCCTTGAACCAGGGAAACACTGCTAAAAGTGTCCAGACCAAAAATCAGACATTTGACATTACGCCCGGCGCTTATACGCTCGTTAAAAAAGGGGCTTCGAGCAAGTTAAATGCAACCAGCAAATGGAAGAATATCACATTAAACGAATTCGTAGCACCAGCAACAACACTCACAAAAACCCACGTGCTTCACACGCCAGTTAAGGAGGTTTCCGCTGGTGAAAGCGTGCCAGTCAAAGTGCAGATTGTTTCTTTAAAAAAACCTGAAACGCCGCATATCAGAGTTTTTACGCAAGGCCAAAAACCAGTGGACTTAACGTTAGCACACGAGCGCGGCTATCATTACTCGGCAATTATACCACAAGAACTCTTGAAAGACAATGGCCTGAAATACAGCATCTTAATCAAAGAAAACGGAGTAGAAAACTTCTATCCTTCCGATCAGGAAAAGCCTTTCGAAACGCACATTCCGCCAAAATCTTCACCAATTACCATTTTCAACGCTGCGCTGGATCACGAGCAATTATTAAGACCGTATCTGAAAACATCACACTTGACACCCTTACCCGAAACGGGAACTTCTGAGCTAAGTATAAGCCCTGAAAAAGCAGAAGAATATGCAATGCGCTATAATTTTAAAAGCAATATAGCAGGCCGCACTTCGGATTTATCATCGAAAAACAAGTTGGTTTTTCAAGGCCACTCGCTCGATCAAAAACCTTGCACCATTCAGCTTGCACTTATCGGCAAGGATGGTTCCGTTTACGGCGCGACATTGGATGTGAAACCCGAAAACAGCACATATGCTGTGTCGCTGGACAATCTTAAAAAAGTAGATTTCATCAGTCTCCCACGCCCTTATCCGGGATTTTTACCCTACTCACTAGACACCACACCGAAGGCTGGAAAAGTAGATTTAATGAATGTGGAAACGTTACAGATTGCCATTATACCAACACAAACGACCGATCAGGATAAAAAACCACTCGCTGGCATCACGATTCAAAAAGTAACGCTGGAATGACAGAACCCGCCCGGTAACTTACATTTCGTTCTGCGTAAATTATCCGGAAACTTCCGGGGAGATTTACATAAATTGCCTTTTTAACCAAACACCCTTTCCAGATGACACATACTACCTCCAATCCCAAGATCCACGAAGGCCGCAATCTGAAAAGGTTTCGCGAAATGCTCGCGATCAAACAAGACGCCCTCGCATTCGAACTAGGCGAAGATTGGAACCAGCAAAAAGTCTCCCTGCTCGAACAGAGGGAAAAGATCGATTCCGATATTTTGGAGCAGGTGGCGGCGATTTTGAAAATCCCGGCCGAGGCGATTCGGAATTTTGATGAAAATCAAGCGATTAATATTATCACGAATACTTACCACGACTTCAAGGATAGCGCATTCGTCAATAATGGGAACACTCCCACATTCAACGTAAATCCGATTGAAGAGATCAGGAAGTTACATGATGAAAAAATGGAGCTTTATGAGCGGATGTTGAAGGAGAAGGATGAGATGATGGGGCGTTTGGAGCGGTTGATTGGGGGGCGGTGAGTTGTATCTGAAAAATCCATCTTTTGGTATTACTTTTGCCCTCACTATACACATACACCTGAAATAACTATGGAAAGATTTAGAACAGATAAAGCCCTTAACGCACTTATTCGCTTTGCCAATCTTGGTGGCGGCGGCTTGAACAAAATGAGAGCGCTAAAACTGATCTGGCTGTCTGATCGATATCATTTACGGCAATACGGCCGAACAATCACGGGAGACCAGTATTTCGCCATGAAAAATGGCCCCGTAGCTTCCTGCACATTTGATCTACTGAAAGGCTCGGGCATTTCCTTTGACATTGGGGAAATGCAAAACATTGCTGAGTATTTAACATCCAGCCAATATAACTACTCAGTTCACGGAGAGGCCGACATAGATGTTTTTTCTGAGACAGATATAGAAGTGATGGATCTGATTTGGGAAAAGTACAAACACTACGACCATTTCGCTCTATCAGAACTATCTCACAACTTTCCTGAATGGATTCGCTATAAAGCAAATTTCGAAATCGCTGAAAAGGGCAGGTATGAAATCGTCATGGATGATTTCTTTGTAAATGTTAGCGATAAGATTGGCTTGTTTAATGACAGTGAAGAATTCCTGAATGAATCCAGAGAAATTTTCCTAGAATTCTCTGCTTAATCGACCCGATGGAAGTTAGTTTTGAGACCTTTTATCAGGTACTTAAGGAAAAAAGTATCCTCTACTTTTCACTTAACTATCAGGGAAATCCGGATCCGCATTATTATGTATTGCTTGACAAAGGCACAGAAATCCTGTTGTTTTCGGTATGTACTTCCAAGCTTGACACGATATTGAATTATGTTAAAAGGCGCAACCTTGATTATGACACGATTGTCTTTATCCAGAATGAGCCGGATAAACCTTTTAGCAAAAATACTTACATCAATTGTAATAGTCCTGTTTCAATTCCCGTGGAGGATTTTAAAAAAATGTTTAACGAAGGAAAAATTAAATATAAGGATCAATTGGATGACGAGCATTTCGAGCTAATCATCAATGGAATTCTGAAAAGTAGACTGGTGGAGCGGAAGATTAAGAAGCTTTTTTTGTGACTAGAGGAGTTTTATATGTGCGCTCTTGATCAGGCAATATTTGGCTGGCAATTCGAAGTCTCTTTGATGAAGATTAGCTAGTATGAAATGGTATTGATGGTGGCTCATTATCCCACTCCCTCATGGTGACATATGGCCGTTCGCTGGATCCAAGAATGTTTGTTCCAATTCGGAATTCAGTATCGTGGGACTCGGTAAGTGATGAGATGATATTTTTCGAAATATCAGTGTACACCAAGCCAATTTTTGATGCTGCGAAAAATCGTTTAATCTCGTGAGACTCTCCGGATCCTAACGAAAAGAGTTTAATAAAGGGGGCTTCCCAATCGTTTGAGTTAGGCTTTTTGTAGGACATTTTTATGTTGATCGCGGCACCCTTACCAACATTTTGAATGGTCCAGGTCTTGTCAGCCGAACCTTCTTTTAAAATTAATAATGGCCTCTCACGAGCTAAGTCTTCTTTCGTTCCCTGTTTCCAGATGTAGAGCGTTATTATTGTTAAGATTAGTAGGTTTGCTAAGCTAACCCACACATTCATAAAATCTCCTAACATTCCTAATTCAGCTCTGTCAGTAGACAAATAGATGCCAAAAGTTTCTATGTAGTGATAAATGGGATATGCAAGCGTCACAGCAAATATGATCAGCAGCCATAAAATTAGTTTCATACATTCTAGTGTTAGGATAATGAACAACATTGACCGTGAAGGTAATTATAATATTCGTTGTGAAACGTTGTCCCGAATTCAGATTATTGCGAAACAAATACTAAATCTCTGACACTTAACACAAGTTTTACAAAGCCTAGAGTTAAGCTAATTTAGATCGCCGGTCAGTATCAATTCTCCTACAACCAGACTTTCATCGGAGCGTTTCAGCCACTGTCCCGCGTTCACAAAACACACCAAATCTGAATGCAGCTAGCTTCCAGCCAGTACCCGCAAATCCTCGCAGAACTAAAAGTTACCATCCGCCAAAGTCGACTAAAAGCATCTTTTTCGGCCAATGAAGAAATGCTAACGCCAATTTGCGACCGCATATCCAGACCGCGAATTTTTGCAAGCGGCACTTGCACAAATTACCTGGTACCATCATATCACACTTTTGACCAAAGTCAAAGAGCCAGAGGAAAGGCATTTTTACATTCAAGAAACCGCGACACAGGGATGGTCCAGGGACGTGATGGTCGCTCAGATTGAGACTGGATATTACCGTAGAAAAGGCTATGCACTCACCAATTTCAACAAAACGTTACCCGATCCAATGTCGGATTTGGCCAAATACATTACAAAAGATCCATATGTATTTGATTTTCTGACGCTGGCAGACGAACACAATGAAAAAGATCTCGAAGATGCATTAACTGATCATATCACCAAGTTTCTTTTAGAACTAGGTGCTGGATTTGCTTATGTGGGCCGACAATATCATTTGGAAGTTGGCGAACAAGACTTTTTTATTGATCTGCTGTTTTATCATGTGAAGTTGCATGCCTATGTCGTAAACGAATTGAAAAGAGGGAAGTTCATGCCGGAGTATGCCGGGAAATTGAATTTCTATCTGTCAGTGATTGATGATCAACTTAAATCAGAAATAGATCAGCCGAGCATTGGAATACTAATATGTCAATCGAAAGACAAAGTTGTGGCGGAATATGCATTGAAAGACATCAGTAAGCCAATTGGAATTTCTTCTTATAAATTGACTGAATCCATTCCGGAAAATTTGAAAGGAAAACTGCCGTCGATTGAGGAATTAGAAAAGGAGCTTGAAGTTTTAACGAGTCAGGATGTTGCAGACAATAATTAACATATTCGTTTTTATAACTTACCACACATTAACCCCAATCAACTCCACATCCAAAACCTCCTCAATCCGCGCAATTTTCGCGGCCGCGCGCCCTCTCCAACTTATTTAAAGGTAGCACTCCGCACGTCCGACATCCTTACATTAGTTGCGCTTCTCCTCTAAAATATCAGCTTAAATAATCAACGCAAACGCTACGCGTCCATTTAGCGGTAATGCGCATATTTGCCTCTTTTTTGGATGCCTTTAACCTTAAAAATCAACTTTCAACATTCATTATCTTATGAACAGAAACGCATTCATTGGCAGTATGGCTGTCATTACTTCACTTCCTGCCATTGTATTTGCGAAGGCGGCGGCATTAAGAGGAATGATCGAAAAAGTATTCAAAACGAAGGCGGGTGAAGGGCGTAAGCATGGGCACATTCAGTTGAAGGGCGTCAATGCGAATGTGTTGGATGTTAAGGTTTCGGGTAGTGATACCGATGGTGGTTTTGCGATTTTTGAGCAAACCTCACTCAGTCAGGGCCGCGGAACTCCGCTGCATGTGCACCCGGGCCAGGATGAAGTTTTTTATGTGCTCGAAGGCGCTTATGAATTCCTTGTCGATAAGGAAAGGTTTAGCCTTACGGCCGGCGAGAGTATCTTTTTGCCGCGGGCAGTCCCCCACGCCTGGACGCAGGCATCAGCCAAAGGCAAAATGCTGGTAACCTTGCAGCCGGCTGGAAAATTGGAAGAATTTTTCTTGCAAATGGCAGCGCTGACGCACGATCCATCGCCTCAGGAAATTGCCAAAATATTTGAACAGAACGGAATGAAGGTGGTAGGGCCACCCTTGAAACTGGATTAACAGTTGCAATCAATTTTTAAAGATTTCCTGCATGGTCGTAGTGAGGTATTGTTTGCAATTCATCCAGGTGTGCCCACCAGGTACGATATAACTTTTGACATGAATTTTCTTTTCCTCAAACATGGCAATGTTCTTTTTCACGCTTTCGTATAAGAAATCTTCTGTACCAACACTGATTGTGAACAACTTTAACTGGCTGTTGACTTTATTCGCATCAGGAGAATAATTCGAAAAGTTTTTCTGAAATTCTTCCGTAGCGGTATAGGGTGCGTATGAACATATGTACGCAAACTTGTCGGTGTTGGTTAAGCCAATATTAAGCGTTTGCCCACCTCCAACGGAAAACCCTGCAACGGCCCTGTGATGGCTGTCTGTAAGAACCGGGTAGTTCGATTCAACAAAAGGAATAATATCGTTGACTACATCTTTCGTAAAATCGGGCATCGGGGCAGGCCTGACATTACCATAAGGCATCACAATGATCATTGGAACTGCTTTCCCCTGCGAGATCAAATTATCCGCAATCAGATTAGCACGTCCTACTTTGGTCCAGGTTTCTTCTGTATCCGATCCTCCGTGAATTAAATAAAGTACCGGATACTTTTTTGTGCCGTTTGAGTTAAATCCGGGAGGTGTATAAACCAGCAATTGGCGGGTTGTTCCAAGTGTTTTTGATTTATAATAACGATAGCTGATTTTTCCATGCGGAACATTTTGTAAGGAGTGTTCCAATGTCGTTTTCCCAGGAATGTCGACGATACTGCGTTTAAAACGCTCGTTGGCAAAAATGTATTTGTTGTTTGGATCAGCTATTTGCACGCTATCGACTACAAAAGAATAGGGATAAATATCCGGCTCAACCGGTCCAACGGTAACGCTCCAGAGACCGGACGTATCCCTGGTCATCGCCTGTGGAGCAGTCAGGAACTCGCCGCTTACCATCACCTTTTTTGCAGTCTTGGAATAGTATTTAAATGTGACCCGGCTATCCGGATGTACGTCAGGCGAACTGATGAACGGTGGGCGTTGTGCAAAAGTGGTGATGGCGCCCAAAAAGGCGAAGACCATTGTAATAATGCTG
Organism: Dyadobacter sp. CY347; assembly: GCF_021502655.1. Lineage (GTDB taxonomy): Bacteria > Bacteroidota > Bacteroidia > Cytophagales > Spirosomataceae > Dyadobacter. The sequence continues at coordinate 1,208,473 of NZ_JAKFFT010000004.1, read as the reverse complement.
TATTTCATCGCAGTTTGTTATTTAAAAAGCAGTTGAGCACTTTCAGTCAAATAGGTCCTTACATTGATCCAAGTATGCCCCCCTCCGGTTATCAGGCTTTTATAATGAATGTTTTTCGATGTGAGGTAATTCAAAAACGTAGCGACGTCATTGTACAGGAAATCTTCTGTCCCTACACTTACCCAAAGGAGTTTCAATTGCTTATTCGTGTTATCCGGATTGGAAACGATCGATGCATAGGTGCTTTCCAACTCTTTTGTGGGTAAGTTGGCACTATAAGCACAAATCCAGGAAAATTTGTCCATGTTCCAAAATGCAGTGCGTAAGGTTTGTCCGCCACCACGAGAAAAACCACCAATCGCACGATTGTCCCGGTTAGGAATCGTACGATATTGTTTATCGATATAGGGAATCAGATTCTTTGTCAGGTCCTGTTCAAACCGACGCATCCTGGCAATTGCGTCCGGACTGTCCCTTACCGGGTCTGCGGGCTTAGTGCCCCCTTGCTGTTCAGCTATCCTTGCTTCCATATTGCCATAAGGCATGACAACAATCATGGGCTTTGCTTTGCCTTCTGCAATCAGGTTATCGAGTATGAAGTTGGTACGGCCGACCTTGAAAAAAGTCTCTTCTGTATCTGTCGTCCCGCTTATCAAATAGAAAACCGGATATTTCTTAGACGCATCTTTGTCATAACCAGGAGGCGTGTAGACAACTACTGTACCGGTTGTGCCTTCCACAGATGAATAATATTCGTAATTCACAGAGCCATGCGGCACGTCGCGAACAGCATGTATCAATGGCGTAAAGCCAGGAACTTCAAACAGGCTTGATTTGAAACGTTCATTGGGAAAAAAATCTTCATTGGCCGGGTCCATTACACTTACACCATCTACTACAAAATTGTAAGAATAAATGTCAGGTCGTACCGGGCCAACAGTAACGCTCCATATGCCGATGCTATCCTTTACCATGGCCATGTTTGAAGCCCCCATAAGCCCACCAGCCAGCTTTACTTCTCGCGCTGACGGAGCCAGGTAGCGAAATGTAACTTTCTTATCAGCTAATACCTGAGGAGATACCACAAAAGGACCTCTGGGAGGCTGGGCCTTTCCCGCAAAGAAAAGGCAGAGCATCATCCAGGTAAACAATATTCGTGCAAGAGTTGTACGGCGCATTTTATGGAGATTATTTGAAAATTCTCTAAGTAAAAACTATAAAGCATGACGCCAGACATACATAACCGGCGAAAAACCTGCAATGCCAATTTTACATCGCCTCAATCTCCAACACCACGCTCGTTCTCCTCGCATTCACAACCGGATTAAAGCCAGCCGTCATCAGATATTCCCCTGAATAAACCTGATCTTGCTTAATCGCAGATTTCGTCCCAGGATAGAGATTCAACTCTCGTATTTTATAGTTTTTTGTTGCATCTAAATCTTCCAGGCGGATCGGTGTGTCGGAGCCGTCACCGTTTCTATTGCCGACTAAATAGGAGAATAGAATGGCTTTGGATTTGTTTTTCGCCGTGTACATCAGCGCGGCGTAATCATTCTTCTTAGGATCAACCAATCGGAAAAGATCGCCTTGGAAAATGACATCTTTCACCGCATTGTAATTGGCGACTGCCTGCTGGCTGAATTGCAGATCTTTTTCATTTAAATGACTGACCACAATGTCATAACCCAGCCGCCCCATCATCGCTACATCCGTACGGAACTTCAAAGGCTGTTTTCCCCAATCTGTTACGTGTGCGCTTTGCGCGATCGAGGGGAAAAAGTACGAATATTCCCATTGCATAAACACGCGTTCCAAAGGATCGGTGTTGTCGCTGGGCCAGAATTCTGTGAAATATTTCAGCGCTTCATAATCGACTCGGCCACCACCACCGGAGCAAAGCATCATGGGGACTTTCGGATATTTTGCTCGCAGCTTTTCCAAAACCTTGTACAATCCTTTTACGTAATCGACATAAAGCTTGCCCTGACTTTGCTTGCTTTTTTCGAGGTAAGCCGAGTAAGGGTTGAATGTGGTTGCGTTGCAGTCCCATTTAATATAAGCGATGTCTGGATTTTCAGTGAAAAGTTTATCCAGAATGCCATACACAAAGTCCTGAACTTCCGGGTTGGATAAATCCAGCGGAAGCTGGTTGCGCATATAATGTTCGGGGCGCTGCGGTTGTTTGATCACCCAGTCCGGATGTTTTTCATACAGCTCACTTTTCGGATTTACCATTTCCGGTTCAACCCAAATCCCGAATTTGATTCCCGTTTTCTGCGCTTCCTTCACCAGATAGCCAATTCCATTTGGCAATTTCTTTACATTTTCCTGCCAATCTCCTAAGCCCGCTCCGTCACTGTTTCTTGGATATTTATTAGCAAACCAACCGTCGTCCAACAAAAACAGATCAACGCCCAGCTTCTTGCCATCCTTAAAAAGCTCCGAAAGTTTGCTTTCGTTAAAATCAAAATAAGTGGCCTCCCAATTGTTCAGAAGCGTCATTCTGGTGCCTTCGCCATCGAGAATCCGATATTTACGGGCCCAGTTATGCAAGTTGCGGCTGGCTTCTCCTTTTCCGTTTTCAGAGAATGTGTAGATAAATGAAGGTGTTTTAAATTCCTGTTTTGAGGCGAGCGGATATTCTGAGGAATATGGATTTATACCCGCGATTAAGCGCAGATTATGATATGAATCAACTTCAAATTCCATTTTAAAATTGCCTGACCAGGCTAATGTTCCCAGTAAAACTTTCCCTTCCGTTTCTGTTGCCGGTTTATCAAAAGACAAGGAAAAAGTAGGTGGCTGGTAAAGATTGGCGCGTGTTCCCAGTTTGGAATCCAGCACCCGGATCCCGGCCGTCAATTGCTCTTCTTCCGGGTTCATTTCTTTGGCCCAGGTACCATTGTAATGGGTCAGGTAATAATCTTTTGCGATGAAATAAAGATTAGCGGAAGCGTATTTTTGAAGCGTTATGGGTTTCTTCTCATTGCTTTTAATCACACTCCATTGCTCCACCACATTTTCCTGAAAATAGGTTTTGTAAAAAAGTGTCACTTCCACTGCATAGACCGGATCTTTCAAAACAATGCTCGTTAGACTGACATTGTCATTTTCCTTTGCGGTGGTGTGGCTTACATAAACAAGATCCAATGATTTGTTTCCATCGCCATGCGTCAATTGCAGCGCCGGTTCGGAGACATTCCATGTTCCAGCGGGAGTATAAGCCGAGTTGTAAATCCCAGCGTTACCGTCGCGTTGCTGACTCTGCGATGGGATGAGTTTGTACTCTGCTGCCTGACTTAATTTCTTTCCGAAATAGGTTATTTCAAGATGATTGTCCTTGTCTGTTTGCAAGACCAGCACATTCTGTCTGGTTTCAATTGGGATGATGGTTGGCGCAGTCTGGGCAAAAGAGCTGGCTGCGGTTACCGCCAGAAAAACGCTGTTGAAAATATGCTTATACACAACTATGTTATTTGATATGGGCTGAATTATTCACCTGCGCCGAACCGAACTGCTTTTATTCTGATTGGAGCTCCGGTAAAGACAAAGTAAACATCTTTTACACCTGTTGATGCACCGGCAGCAATGTCAAAAATCATTTTATCACTGTATTCACCGGAAAATTTTCCCAAAAGAATGCCATCTGCACTGCCTGCATGTGCCTCGATCGTTCCCGAGGGAGGTGTCGGTGCATTCCGCCCGGACGCACGGATAATTTCAATTTGTTTAATGCCCGTCAGATCAGTCCCTTTAAGCCTGAAAGACCCACCGGGATTTTTGACAAATGCCATTGTACTGTCATTGTTGAAACTGATGTCTTTGACCTGATCAGCCAATGTTACCGGCACCACCGGATTGCGAAGGACAAGCGTTGCTTCCGACGATTGCGAGGAAGCTGTTTTGGTACCCCTATCGGCATATGCGGCGCGGAATATGAAGCTGCCTTCCGTATCGCCCTTGGGAACAACCGTTGTATAAGTGCCTTTCACAGGCAATGTTTTGGCCGGTTTCGGAGCATCCGATAAGCTCATAATGTAGCGGACGATTCCTTTCACATCGCTTTCCGCCATGGTCGGGTGCGCGGGCATGAATGCGTCTCCCCAAACGCCCGAGCCGCCATTTAATATTTTCTTGGACAAACCTGCTACCGCGGTTGGATCACCCTTGTATTTGGCAGATATAGCCGTAAAAGACGGACCTAGCACCTTTTCCTTAATGGCATGACAGGCTTTGCAATCGCCGTTATTGATCAGTGAAATCGCTGTTGCGTATTGCGCCAAAGCATCCACACTCATTTGCTTTTGCGCGATCCGGGTTAGATTAAAACCCTCTGAAAGATAGTTCGTACTGACAGAAACCTGAGAAGGCAATATTTTCTTATTTGCAAGACTGCCATCTTCCTTATCGCTTACACGCACTTCATAATCAATGCTTTTTCCTGGAAAATAGAAAGTGGAGTTTCCTTTAGTTATTTTAAATTCAACCACAGGAGGTTCATTACCAGCTTTAATTTCAACCGATTTAGTATTCTTTTCTCCGGCTTTATCTGTTACTGTCAGTGTTGCCTGATAAGTGCCTGGCGTGGTAAATGTAATGGACGGATTAGCCTCTTTCAGTGTCTTGAAAACGGCTTTGTTTTTGCTGACAACCCATTCGTATTGCAGGGCGTCGTCTTCATCAAAATCTTTGGTGCCTTCCGATGACAGCGTGACTTGCATGGGAAGTGCGCCTGCCGATTTGCTTGCTGATGCTTCCACCAATGGCTTTCTGTTTCCGCTGTTGTACTCGATCCGGATCAGTTCTGCCTCGGGGTTATCTTTGAAATAGCCATTTCCATATTCCAGCACATACAGGTCACCGTCAGGCCCGAATTTCATGTCGATCGGTCCCTTTAATTTCAAGTCAGGAAGAAAACGCCCCATGGATTTGTACTCGCCGTTTTCATCCATTTCCACTACATTGATCCAGCCCCGCACCCAGTCGGTGATAAACCACTTGCCTTCGTAATATTCAGGAAATAATCGTGATGCATTTTTGAAATCATCTTTCCTATAAACCGGGCCGCCTACTGCGCTGTTGCCGCCGCTTTCCATGAGCGGAAATTCCTGGCTTTGCGCTTTTGAGTACCAGATAAATGCAGGCTGTGCAGCCGGAAGCTCTTTTAAGCCGCTGCTGTTTGGAGAATTGTTAACCGGATGGGCAGCGTCAAAAGGTGCTCCGGAAACTTTGGTAGCGAAGTCATATTTCACGTAAGCCTTATTGTTGGCTACAAAATACGGCCATCCGTAAAATCCAGGTCCTTTGGCGCGGTTGAATTCGTCATAGGATTGCGGGCCGCGTTTTTCAAGGTCGTCGCGCGAACCATCCGGGCCTACTTCTCCCCAGTAAAGCCATCCCGTTTTCGAATCGATCGAAAGCCGCCACGGGTTTCTGTTGCCCATCGTGTAGATTTCAGGTTTGGTCTGCGGTGTTCCCACAGGAAAAAGGTTGCCTTTGGGAATGGTGTACGAGCCATCCGGTTCAGGATGGATACGCAAGATTTTTCCTCTCAAATCATTCGTATTCGGAGATGACTTCTGGGAGTCGCGGGGCGATTCTCCTGGCCTTTCATCCAGGGGCGCAAAACCGTCGGAAGCGCGGGAAAATGTATTATCACCCGTAGTCAGATACAGATTTTTATCTTTATCGAAAAGCATTCCCCCACCTACGTGACAGCATTCTTCACGCTGAACCGGCACTTCCATAACCACCTTTCGCGAGCTTTCCAGCAACTCCTTGCCATGCCACTCGTAGCGCACCAGCACGTTTTTTGCATCGTCGCCAGCCAGGGAATAGTAAATGTAAATCCAATGGTTTTTATAATAATCAGGATCCAGGATCACGCCCTGCATTCCATCTTCCCCTTCGGTGACTTCTCCCGCTTTATTTACATACTTTGTGCTGACGGCAAACTCAGCCACCATTTCCATAGTCTGCGACTTTGGATCATACACCTTCAACTTCCCTTTCCGCTCCGCATAAAGTACACGGCCGTCTTTCAGGATCTGAAACTGCATGGGCTCTTCAAGCCTTTGCGCAAGAACTACTTTGGTGAACCGGTTACTCTCGGGCTTTTTAGGTGTTTGCGCCAATGATGGGGAAATTGGCACAGAGGAGATGAACAACGAAAAAGCCACGAATAGAGGCTTTTTCAAACATTTTGTCAAGAAATCGTAAGTGTTAAACATTATTTAACCAGTTGGTAAGCTTTACTAAGAAATGGTTTATACATCGGCTCGTGCTTTGGCATGTTCAGGTAAAAAAGCACGATCATATTGTTCTCGGGATCGATAATGTAGTCTGTGCCGTACAATCCTCCCCACGCAAATGCGGTGTTGGAAACTTCTGGAACCGGCTTTTTTTCGGCATTGTATAACTCAAATCCGAGCCCAAATTGAAATCCTTTCCCGCCAGAATTCTCGGCAGGCAGGCGGTTAACCTTAGTCATTAGCTCAATTGTCTCCGGTTTGAGAATGCGTTTGCCATTGTATTCGCCTTTATTGAGCAGCATTTGACAAAATTTAGCATAATCGCCGATAGGTCCGTTTAATCCGATAGCCCCCTCCGCATAAGTTTGTACCGGACTGATTGTAGTCTCGCTATACTTGTTTGATTCGGCAACCAGCTTACCATCAATGTCGCTATAAGCCTTCACGAACCGGCTCATTTTCGAGGGCTCATAATACCAGTCTGTTTCAGTCATTCCCAATGGTTCCAAAACCGTTGATTTAACATATTCACGCAGACTTTTGCCAGAAATGAGCTCCACCATATACGCCAGCATATTGGTGCTGATGTGGTAACTCCACTCGCTGCCGGGATCAAAGCCAAGCGGATATTTGGCAAGCGCGATCATTTCGTCTTTGAGATATTTCGACGTGCCAGCTCCACCTGTCCGCTGTCCCGGGCCAGCCGCTGGCGCAGCTCCTGAGGTTACAGCGGCATTTTTCTTCTCCATTTCAGCGCGACGCGCCTTTCCTACCAGCCCGGCGCTGATTCCCGACGAATGCGACATCAGGTGTGCGAATGTCATCGGCGTTTTCACCGGCATTGTCTCAAATGTTCCATCCGCTTTGATGGCTGTCGCCACTTGATCGGAAATCTCGGGGAAATATTTAGAAACCGGATCATCAACCGAAACCAAACCCTTTTCTACCAAAGTCATAAAAGCTACGGTTGTCACCGCTTTGGTTTGAGAAAACAAGATATAATAATCATCCACAGCGGCCGGAACCTTGTTTTCAACATCTTTATAGCCGAATGCTTTGTTGTAAACGACATTCCCGCCTTTGGCAACAAAACCTACAATGCTGCTGGCTTTCTTTTGATCAATAAAACTTTGCAGCAGCGAGTCAATGCGTTTTGTTTTGTCCTCGCTTGTGCCGGTCGCTTTGAGATCAGTTTTGTAATCTAATACTTGTGGCGCAGGGGACTTTTGCTGCGCTATTGTGCTGTTGAATGCAGCTAAAAGCGCAATGCTTAAATAGATTTTTTTCATAATGATTAAAGGGTTAGGAATAGCAAAGCTTACTTCTCACCAACGAATTTTAGTGAATCAGCCGATTCCACCGGCAGGCCGGAATAGGCGATCAAACTAACTTTTCCCTTCATGGCTGCTTTGGGAATTTTCACAACCAGCTGTCCAGGGGCTTTGCTGACGAACGTGGTCACAGGCTCTGTCAAACCGGTAAAGAGCACGCCCATTGTCAAATCCAGATTGGTGCCCGTAATGGTCAGATTTTTCTCACGTTCGGCAACCGCCGGCGCGAAGCTTTTTATTGCTGGCAATGTGATGACCAGCTCCGTTTCGGATTCAATAGAAAGTGGTTCGGTGCCGCCGGCTGAAAAAATGACTGGGCCAGTTTGCGCGCCGAAAGGCACTGTTACGACCAGTTCCGTCATGGTTTGGCTTACAAATTCTGTTATCATCGTATCCTGTGCAAATGTTACCCCCTTTACCCAGTTCAGATATTTTCCTGAAATCGTGATCTTATCACCAGGTTTGGCCTGTGTTGGGATTTTGGTAATCTCTACGGGCACTTCCAGGCTGAGTATAGTTTTGGAAACAATGTCCCCTGCGGTGGTTTTCAGGGTTACAAGCCCTTCGGAAGTTTCGTTCGGCACGGTCATTACAATGCGGTCAGGTGTTTGTTTTACAAATGCAGACGCCGGAACGCTGGCGCCTGTCAGTTCAATGGAAGTTACTTTATCCAGATTCTTACCAATAAAGCTGATCGTATCACCCAGGGTCACGCCTGAAGGCCCGAAACTGAGCAATTGCACTTCGCTGCTTGTCGCCACTTCATCTTCGTTGCAGGCTATTAGTAGTCCTGCAAGCATTAGAAAAACCGCTGCGGTAAGAAACCGCAGATCATACATTTTTTTCATCCTGAATGTCTTTGAAGGTTACTTTTTGAGAATTTTTGGCACTACCCTGAAATTGTCCATTGAAATATCAGCGTCAAGATCTCCTCCGCCATGGAAAAGCAGCCGCGTGTAATAGCCATTTGGATTGACAGCCATTTTTACGCCCAGACTTTCATAACTGGCTGCTATTTCGTTAAACGGAATAACAACCGTCCTCCACTCACCCTTTGTATCGTAAGGAGGTGCCCATTGGTAGGCGTCCGTAAGGAAGTCATTTGCCAAACCGACATTGATTTTTAACAGGTTATTATTGTAAGGCTTCAAAGTATTAACCTCAAATTTCAAGTTGTAATCCGCTGGTCTCAGAATCGCATCATCAGGAATGTTTTTACTGATTGGCCCCATGTCTGCCGGCGGGCCTCCTGCAACTTCCTTCCACTGCCAGCCACTGACAACTTCTTTCACACGAATGTAATTTCCATTGATCGCCACCGGATCGCCTGCGCCTGGCTTGGTGACTACATAAGACTGGTTCCACCAGCCTGTAAAAGGATCATTACTTAAAAAAATGTTACGATTGTCGCGAAACCAGAAATCTGATTTTGTTTCGCCAAAAGCCGTTTTTACCGTCACCTGACCTGGCAGCGCGCCCTGAGGCACACGCACCTGGATGATCTGGTCGGTTACTGAAACCAACTCACCGGTTACGCCACCTGCAAAAGTGACCGTAAGTGGCGGGTAAAAATAATTTCCATTAATGGTCGCAACAGCACCTGTGGCTACGTATTCGGAGTTCATTCCGGTTAGCTCGGGTTCGCTGATCTGCACTTCGAAATCATGTTCGAGCGTCCGGCCGTTTGAAAAAATCATACGCATTTTGTTGTTGATCTCCTTCGGGACCATGGCGGGAACACTCACCAGAATGCTCTTACTGGTAATGTAAGTTGGTGTCAAAACCGCTTTCTGATCATTAAACCATATTTCGGTAACGTCCTGCAAATTTTCCCCTACTATGGCGATCAGATTACTTTGAAGGGCGCCTACCAGCAACGAATCCGAAGAGGCCGGGTTGGTTACACGAACGTAAGTAATGGAAGGTTCACCGTTGTTGTTCACGTCATCTTCCTTACAAGAAATCTGAAATGCAGCCATGAATGCCAGCAAGGCAAACAATAGGGCCGATCTATATCTGTTTTTCATTTGAATGTCAATTTTTTATAAATCCATAATTATTTGCTGTAATAATCAACAGCTGGCTTTTGCAGATTGGGCGCCTGGCTTAGTTCTGCGGACGGGATTGGCAGCAGGAAATTTCCGCTGTTCGCATTGATCGTGCGCTCGGTTGTTGACCAGGCCGTTTTGGTAAATGTCCACGATGTAGGGTTTGGAAAAACATCCGGCGCCGTGGCGAACAATCCCCTATCCTGGCTGTTCAGGATTGCATAGGCTTTCGTGGGATTGTAGTAATGCAGGCTAACCAGGTCATACCACGCCATTCCTTCCATGGCAAATTCCACCAGCCGTTCCTTGAAAATAACGTCCAAAGTCAAAGGCCCTGCGAAAACTGGTAAGCCCGCTCGCGTATGGATCGCATTGTAATATTTTAGCGCAACCGGATCGCTGGTTGAAGCATTGTTTCCCAGAACAGCCTCGGCATATATCAGATACATTTCAGCAAGCCGCATCATGTATGTATCGTGTCCGTAATTCTGCGAAGCCGACAAGCCGCCGACGTCTTTCGCCTTTCCAGTCACGTATTTTTTAATCGACACAAAGTTGTTGTCACCGCCCGGGTTGGGGACAATCAATTTCTGCTCGCCACCCGGGATCGTCTGTGTAATTTCAGAATAGGATGCGCCCGGCAGCATGAATGTCGCTTTCAGCCGCTGATCTGTGGTCCGACCCTGCATACCCGTGGCAGTTTGCTTTATACCCTCATATTGGCCCAGCATCCACCAAGTGGCACTTTTGTCTCCGCCCCAGCCGTCGCCATTTGCAATATCCGGACTAAATGCCAGGTAAGCCGGTGTCGAGTTTTGCGTACCATAAGCGCCGGGTGAATAGACCCATTGGAGCGAGAAAAGCGATTCGGAATTGTTATCATAAGGAAACAGGAACAGATCGCCATAGTTTTTGAGCAGCGATAGGCCGCTTTGCGTAATCACTCTATCAGAAAAGTATTTGGCACTATCCAAAAAAGCCTGGTTTCTGGTTCCCGATCCAGCGGACTCCACGCCTGCACGTGTCAGGTAAAAACGCGCCAACATTCCCTCTGCTGACCATCTTGTCACGCGGCCTGGACGGATGGGAGTCGCCGGCAGATCTTCCGCCACTTGACGCATTTCGCTTGTCAGAAACTTCCAGACACTTTCAGGCGTGTTTCTTGAAACAGTAGTATCGGAAAGCAGTTCCAGGTTATTTTCAATGATCGGCACAGCTCCCCAGTTCATTACAAGCGACCGGTAAGCAACGGCGCGCATAAATCTCGCCTCAGCAATCGCCATTTTCTTGATCGCCGGAGAAACCGCGTCTCCCGCGTACTGATTAATGTTACTGATCGCCAGATTGGACTGACCAACAACTATAAAAAATGAGCGCCACGCAGAACCATTCTCCGGTGTGTTTCCGGTGGTATTAAAAAGCACATTACCGCGATCGTTATAGGCAGAAAATGCCGTTCCCGCCCTGAAATCGCCCAGATTGTAGGATGCTTTGTCATTGTAGTCAAACCACACCTTGCTGTATAGCAATGCGGTCGAAGCCAAAACCTGGTCGTCAGTTTGGTAAAAACCCGCGTCTACAATTGCGTCCACCGGCGGTCTTTCCAGAAAATCTTCTGAGCAGGAAGTTACTGCAAGGAGCGAGACGAATAAGCTGCCGAGATAAAGGATATTATTTAAAATTTTCATCTGATTCGTTTTTAGAAGTCCAATCCAAGGCTAAATGTGTAAATAGGAGTCAGTGGATAACGGCCATAATCAAGTCCGATCGCCTGGTTGCCAGGACTTGAATCTCTTGATACATATGCCCCTACCTCAGGATCAAATCCGGTGTATTTGGTAAATGTGAGCACATTTTGCGCGCCAACTGAGATCCTTGCACCCCTAATTACTTTTTGTTTCAACAAGAATGCTGCCGGCACATTGTAGTTCAACGAAACGTTTTTGAGCCGGATAAATGAACCATCCTCTACCCATTTGTCTGTATGCCGGTTAAAGTTATTGTTAGGCCCATTAGATATGCGCGCCACGTCTGTTCCTGGATTGGACAGCACCACCTCGCCAGCCTCATTCGTAATTGGCTTGGCATAATCCATGGCGTGTACCAGAAGATTGCGGCTCAGGTTAATGTTACTCGCATTAGTGTTGAGCTTGCCGAGGTAATTATAAATGTCATTTCCGTAGGTGCTTGTGAAGAGCAAGCTTAGGTCGAATCCTTTGTAGGAGAATGTATTCGTGAAACCGGCAAACATTTTCGGCCAGGGATTACCAATGTTGGTCAGGTCCATTTCATTTATTTTTCCGTCGCCGTTGATGTCTTTGAATTTGACGTCGCCTACCCAGATGTTATCAATGTTAGTTGGCAGTCGGTCTCCATTGTTATCAACCGGAACCGCGCTACCGTCGATTTCAGCAACATTCTGGAATAGACCTTCTTCCATATAACCCCGAAACAACCACGGTGCTTCGCCCACTTCCGCACGTTGTGTCCAGTCCTGTAACCACCATGATGTACGGTCTACGAATGCGCTTTCAGAATAAAAGGATTTGATTTTAGTCTTAAAACTGGAAATATTCAGGTTGCTTTCCCATTTGAAACCACCCCGGTTGATGTTAATTGTATTGATCGTAAAGCCATAACCCTTATTTTGCAGCGCACCGATGTTCACCGTCGGTGAGCTCACAGCACCCGTACCATTGGTTCCCATATACCAGGGAAGTGGCTTCTCCATCAACAGATTATCGGTGTCTTTGATGTAATAATCCACCTCAAACTGGATTCTATTGTCAAACAATGCCACGTTGATACCGAAGTTGTTGGTTTTGGTTTCTTCCCATTTCAAACCGGGATTACTGTATTTGGTTGGCAAAAAACCTGTGGAAGTAGGCGTTGCCCCCGTTCCTAGCGGCGAGTAAATCCCTCCTCCACCTTGGTTCCCCGTCACACCTGTTTCAAAACGCAGTTTCAGGTCGCTGATTGCAGGTATATTAAAGAAAGACTCTTGCGAAACACGCCAGGCTGCGGACACCGATGGGAAAAAGCCCCATTTATTTTCTTTACCGAAATTGGCTGAACCATCGCGTCGCACGGTCGCCATCACAATGTAGCGATCGCCGTAATTGTAGTTCAACCTCCCCAGATACGACTCCATCGCCCATTCGCCCGAGCCGCCTGAGTTGCTGGATGTTAATGCGTCACCCGCTGCCAGATCGAGAATGTCATTGGTTAAAAATCCGGTTCTGGTTGCACCCACATTTTTATAGGTGGAAGCCTGCGCCTCATGGGTAACCATCACATTGATACTGTGCTTGCCGAGCTGCTTGTTATATTCCAGAAGCTGATTCCAGTTGTAGTAAGTGTTGGTGCCAGTTCCGTTTGTCAGCGAGGCAGTTACGTTTCTTGCCCAGCCAATGGAATAAGATGGAACATAATAAGTCGAGTTTGAAAAGCCCAGGTTTGTATTAAAAGATGAGCGGAAGTTCAGGCCCTTCATGATTTCAATGCCCAGGTTCAACCCGCCCAGAAACTGCCTTCTTGCCAGTTTGTTGGTGGTCAGATTGGCGATGGCGATTGGGTTAACGGGTGCAAATTGGTTGGCACCATTGTTCTCATCGCCCCCACCCCAGGAACCGTCCAGATTTCGAACCGGAACCTGAGGAGTAAGCTGCAAAGCACTCGCAATCACGTTTTCCTGACTTGTCGTGAGATTGTCATTGGTTTGGTTAAAACTGAGATTGGCACCGATGGTCGCCCATTTTCTTGGTTTATTATCCAGATTCAACCTGAAACCATATCTATTAAAACCCGATCCTAATGCAACTCCATCCTGTTTCAGATACTCGCCCGACAAATAGTAAGTTGTCTTGTCATTCCCGCCACTTAGGCTCAGCTGGTGCTTGTTCATGGGAGCGCTTTTGAAGAGCTCCTTTTGCCAGTCCGTTCCAGATCCAAGTAATGATGGATCCAAAAATTCACCGGGCGTATCACCGCCTGCAATGGCATGGTATTCACCCACCATCTGCGCGTATTGCTGCATGTTCATTACTTTCAGCGGCGACGGTGGCGTCTGCAAACTGTACTGGTATCCGTAAGAAATTTTAGTATCTCCCGATTTTCCTCTTTTTGTTGTCACAAGCAAAACACCATTTGTCGCTCTTGAACCGTAAATCGCCGTTGCCGAAGGACCTTGTAAAACTTCAATGGACTCAATGTCAGCCGGGTTCAGCCCCGCAAGTGGATTGGAAGAGCTCTGTGATCCGTATGAAGCCGACTGCCCCGGAATCTGCACGCCATCCACCACATATAAAGGCTCGTTGCTACCGCTGATCGAGTTAACGCCCCGGATATTTACCGAAATTCCTCCACCCGGCTGACCTGAGTTTTGCGTCACATACACACCCGCCGACCGCCCCTGAATGGCCTGTTCAATGGTCGTATTGACCGTTTTCTCAATGTCTTTGGCGGAAACCGAAGTCTGTGCGGTGGTCAGATCGGCGCGTTTCATTTCGCCATATCCTACTACCACCACTTCTTCCAGCGCCTTTGTATCGACAGCGAGGGTTACATTGATGGTGCTTTGCGTGCCTACAGTTATTTCTTTAGACAAATAACCTACAAATGAAAAGATCAGCACCGAGCTGTTTCCCGGAACTGCCAGCGCGTACTTCCCGTCTGCGCTCGTGGTTGTTCCCTGCGTTGAGCCTTTGATTACAATGCTGACACCCGGCAGCGGCTCGCCTTTGTCATCTACAACCTTGCCTGTCACCTCAATGATGGGCAGCTGATTTCCCGCGCTATTTCTGGTATTCACACCTCGAACGCTAAGGGCATATACGTCATTATTAGCCTGCATTACTGCCATCGTCAAAACACAAGCTGCCCACTTCTTCATTTCTCTGAGCTTAACGTAATTAAGCACTGGCACCAGGCGGGTGACAGCCGCGGCACAGGCGCGTCGATTTAGTAAAGCATGTTTCATACTTTCCAATTTTTGGTTTTAAGGTATAATTCGATTAATGTCAAATCCTTCGGCGGCAAATTAAAATGCGCTATTTGCCATAGATATTTTTGAGATCGTTTTCAAACAACGTGTACTTATCATTATAAAACTTTTCAAAATCCGGTACGGCTGCATGTCCGGGAAATGGGACATAATAATGGGTGGGGCTTTTGGTATCATTGCGCCAAACAAGCACATAAGCCAGATTCAACTTGTTCTTTTGAAGCACTTTAAGCAGCACATCCGTATACCAAACCGGATTCACAATGGATTCAAGACCTGTCTCAGTCATTGCGGCCAGCTTTGTGTTTTCCAGTGCAAAGTCATTCACGATTTTGAGTTTTTTAATGGCCTGTTCCAAGTTGTACTTGCCATCGCGACCCATATCTCCATAGTTGTCCATGCCCACAAGATCAACCCATTCATTTCCCGGATAGCGCTCACTGAACTCAGCGACAGTGTTGAATTTGTTATCCGGAGAAAATGCATAAATCAGATTATGAACATCCAGACTATCCCGCAGATACCCGGCAGTAAATTGCCACAATGACTTGAATTCATCCGGCGTGCAATGTGACTTGCCCCACCAAAACCAATCACCGTCAAATTCATGATAGGGTCTGAAGATAAGCGGAATTTGCTCTCCATCGGCACCTTTCAGACTTTTGAACCAGCCAGCCAAACCCTGTAAAATGAGTTTGTAATCCTCATGGTTTTTACCTCCCGGAACAATGTATTTTACTGCAGGCAATGAAATGGAATCTTTCCAGTAAAAACCACCGCCCGAAACCGGATTAGAAAAATGCCAGGAGATGGTTGTAATGCCACCACGTGCATAAGTATCGGTGACGAGTTGTCTTAAACGCTCTTCACTCTTTTTTATGGATTCTGCAGGCCTGCCTGTCAACGGCGCAATGTCCACACCAATAACTGCCGGATGCGCGCCGACGACCGATTTCACATCCGATCTTCCAGCTTCGTCTCGCCAGCCGTGCCCATAATCAGTCGCATCCTGATGTCCAAAAAGGATGTGCTTTTTGGCAAGCTTGTGCATATTCTGGTATAGTGCCGCCGTCTCTCTTGTTGCTTTCGGGTCTATCAGTTTTTGCGCCCGGGTCACAGCATTTGAGGTAAAAAAGAAAACGGTTAAAGCGATTAATATTCTAATCATTTTAAAAATTAATGTAACATGAAGATCCAACAGGATAAATAGAATTTTATCCAGCAAAAATAGGACGAATCAGCATGGACATAGAATAAGGAAAACCCTACTTTTTTAAAACTTAGGGTTTTCCCTTGGAGTCAGTTCAACTGTGCTGAGAGCAGCACAATGCTTAGCCAACCTTGTATCTACGTTTTCTGCAAAGCATGCGATCCTGAAAAACATACCCAACAATCTGCAACCGGTAACTTACATTCCCTGGCCTGTAAAATATACCTGAACTTCCCAAAGGATTTATATAAATTGCCTTTTTAACAAAAACCGTCTCTGTATGACACATGCTACCTCCAATCCAAAGATCCACGAAGGCCGCAACCTGAAAAGATTTCGAGAAATGCTCGGGATAAAACAAGATTTCCTTGCATTTGAGCTCGGCGAAGAATGGAACCAGCAAAAAATCTCATTGCTCGAACAGAAGGAAAAGATTGATGCCGATGTTTTGGAGCAGGTTTCGGCAATTCTGAAAATTCCGGCTGAGGCGATTCGGAATTTTGATGAAGAGAAGGCGGTGAACATTATATCAAATACCTTTCACGATTCGTCAGTAGCAAACGGTGTCTTTCATAATCCGATTTACCACCCAATTGACAAACTAATGCAGCTTCATGAAGAGAAGATTGCATTGTATGAGCGTATGTTGAAGGAGAAGGATGAGATGATGGCTAGGTTGGAGCGGTTGATTGGGAAATAGCAGAAAAATAGCACACTATAAAAAACCAGTGACACGTGACACGTTTCGTGTTGCATTCATGTTATGATTGTAAGTTACCGACATAAAGGCTTGGAGCTTTACGCAACCAGGGGCGACCGTTCAAAGTTACAGCAACCACATATTCCTAGAATAAAACTGAATTTGACCAGGTTAGATGCGGCCAATGCACCAGACAAAATGAACGAAGTAGGGTATCATTTTCACGCGTTGAGAGGTGATTTAAAAGGGTTTTATTCGGTCAGAGTATCAGGGAACTGGCGTATTATCTTTCGTTTTGTTGGAGAGAACGCCGCAGATGTTGATTATGTAGATTATCACTAAACAGAGGCACTATTATGGCTTTATTTGATCCGGCCCATGCAGGCGAAGTTATTCGAGAAACACTTGACGGGATTTATGAGGAAACAGGGCAAAAACTTACAGTTGAGCAGGTTGCCGCAGTATTAGGGACAACCCGCAAAACGCTGTCTGCAATTATCAATGGAAAATCTGCTGTGTCGCCAGAAATGGCAATTCGTTTAGGCGCGGCATTTCCTAACACTGACGCCGAGTTTTGGTTATCCGTACAGAAAAATTATGATCTTGCACAGGCTAGAAAGCGCGTGGATGCATCTAAAATTCGTGCAATATGGGAGCCGAAGGCGTTGCAGCCTGCGTAAACACTGCAGATATGATAACTTATAAACTAGGGAGATTGTTGATTTGACTATTTGAATGAGCGGAAGTTAAAGGATAAGGATATGATTATGGGGCGGTTTGAGCGGCTGGTTAGGAGGAGTTATGAGATTTGGTTACGCATAAATGATTCAGTTTAATGGTTTTCAAACCTTTAAATTATTCGACGTTCTATTTGTCCAGACCGGCCCTAATCATCAAAAATTGATGCATTGGAGACTCAGCCCCTTTCCACTTTTTCCCATTTATAAGCCATTGCTCATAATGACATATCCAAAGAGCAGTTAGAGGAATAAGGTCTCTGCTTACAAACAACCGTCTAAACGGTGAAATGTCTGGCGGATAATACAAACAAAGACTTGTATCAGGATACATGTGTATTGCAATACTCGGCTTAATTTTTGGATGTAAGATGAAGACCTTATGATATCCCTGAGAATAAAATTTCACCTCGACCTTATATTCATTCTTGTAATCTTCATCACGAACTTCAAAATTAGCCGTTAGCACGGTACCATCTAAACGTAACCGACACGCTGGAAAAAAGTGTTTGACTAACTCTTGCTGAACCAGTAAGTTTAACCTCGATGGCTCTTCGTCATAAATCGCTCGTAATTTCATAGTGATTTCTTTCTTTCGGAACTGACAGACCGTGAGATCCGGCCACGATTTGAATTTTGGAATTAACCGTTAATATTCCCGATTCAAGAAGTTTCGACTTTTCTTGGAGCCTTTCATTTCTAGCATCTTCCTCGGATAAGGGAGGGAATTCTTCACCAAAAAGCTCACGCCAATACTTTATTTGATCGCTCACATTTTCTGAATCAAATGCTAATCTTGCTGTCGCCGCCGCATCTTTAACATGATCATAAAAATTGATAAAGTCGGAATCCGAAACCCGCTTCCATACATTGTGAGACGTTACTCCTCGGTCAATAAGTTCTGGTGTCTTTTCCGTTAAACGGTTCCAGCGGTATGTTGCTAAAATTTTATCAAGCGTTTTGACTACTCCCTCAGCGACTGACTTTATATCATCTGGGCAACAATCTCCGATCATGTGCTCTATTGGATAGCCTTTTGGATATTTTCTATTTGTAAGCTTACCCATACGCCACCACTTTAAAGCTTTTACCACATTGACGTAATGAGAATTAGTAGCCTTGTTTTTATCCCTGGTCCAACGGATTTGCTCCAAAGGATTTGTCTCTTCCCAATCTTCTTTTTCCCGATCCGGAATGTATAAAGATTCTGCCTTCCATTCCTCAGATTTGCGCAAAGACTCAAACATCGATGAGGTCCACGCATCCCGCCTTTCCGGTGCAGTCCACTCGTAAGTCATACGCCAGTCGTTTCCCAGTTCTTCCAGGTTTCGGGTATCTGTAACGCTTTCCATTCCCAACACCTTTTGATTAACCTCGGAAGGTGCTGATGTTATCACTAAGTCCATGTCAACATCAGGAAGCGTTATACTAATCGATCTTCCTTGAAACTTATATGCACCAGGATAATGTATATCTAAAAAGGCGCGGAAATATTCTAAGGCTTGATTAGGGGTAACTTTATTTCTGTCAAAATTAGTTACCACAACAACATCCACATCAGCTCTTTTTGCATTTTTGTCCTTTAAGGCCGTTGCTCTACGATAGCTCCCTTGTAAGAATGTGGTGACAATCACATTCTTTAATTTGGGATCTTCGGCAAGACTTGACCTAAGCGTAGTATGCCCCTCAATCAGGTTCTTTTTCTGCTTCGGCGTCAGCCGAATGTTAGAAAGAAAAAGGTTAAAGTAAGATGATGTGTTCATTTGTTCATTGTTAGTGGTGAGAATACTTTAATATGTTGACCAAATTCCCAATAAACTGCGTCCGGAAATTTGCTGCTGCAAATCGATTAAGTCGTTCATTATCGAGATTTATTCTACCATTCCCGAAATAAAAGCAGTAATTGGAACATCCCATTACGAAGTTTTCTACTTCGCCGGGCTCCCAATGTCCACCGTCATTATTTATTACCAAAACATCATTCTCGTTAAATACAGCATTATTAAGCTGATTCACATTTGTCAATGCTTTTACTTGGAAACCATTTTTTTGCAACATTTCATAGTGGTAATTATCCTCGCAAGTTGGATGAGACATTAAAACTATTTGATGCTTTGACTTCATTACTTTTTCCAAATCGTAATCTTTGAGAAGGCTTAAGAAGTCGTCACGCCTATCTGTAAGTAGCTTTGCTATTTTTTCTTCAGCTTGTTCTTTAACTTTTCTCGGAACGTATTTTAAAATAAGCCAGGCCCAAACAGCCACGCTTCCGACGCCGAAACACATCAATACCCAAGCCCAATTTTCAAATGGCTTAATTTTATCCAAGTCTTCTCTAAACTCCTTATTTTCTTTTTGTAAATCTTGGATCTCACCTTTAATCTTCTGCAACTCCCCGTCATGCAATTGTACATCTTTTGCAGGTGAATTCTGCGAGATCTTACGAGTGCTATCTTGCGCGACGACATCATAACTAGTCAGCAGTATTATGGTAGAAAGCACTACCAAATGTGGCCAATCTAATATTGTCAACAGTTTTAATCTCATAGCGGTGTTAGAGTTGATAGACAAGTATACGGTATAACAATTAAACAACTTTAAATTGTTTAAAGTTTGGTTTGTTAAAATTCCTGTAAACATTTTCTATTTTTAAAAGTATTAAACTATTGATAAACAAATACATAGAGTCATAAAGTTGTAAACTTTCAAATTTTTTAATTAAATTAATTTGCCAAATGTTACAACTTGTGAAAATAAATTTTGTGAGAGCCACTAAAATTTGAGTCTATGCAATTACATAGTGGTAAGTCAGTTTCTTCAGTTGAGCTGAAAACGTAAAATAAATCTCCTTATCTTCGTGTACACAAATTCGTACACCCATGAGAATCATAACAGCCAGGGAATTTCGGGGGAAGCAGAAGGATTATCTCGATCTTGCCGAGAAGGAGCGGGTTATCATTCACCGGGGAAAGAATAAGAAGTCAGTTTTACTCACGCCAATTGATGAAAGAACTGAAACTGATGTCTTTTTTTCGGACCCGCAAGTATTAAATGCCATTAAAGAAGGTATTGAGGACGTGAAGGCTGGAAGAGTGACTTCCATTCGCGACCTTAAAAATATATGGGCAGATATTCTGTAACCTTCTCCGATAGAGCAAAAAAAGACCTTTCATTTTTACATAAATCCGGCGGCAAGTCACTCGTAAAACGTATCGAGCGCATTTTCGAAGAGCTTGGTGAAGATCCTTACAGCGGAATCGGCAAACCTGAGCAACTCAAAAATAATCTTTCCGGACTATGGTCGCGGCGCATTGATAAAAAGCATCGCCTTGTTTACCAAATCATTGAAAAAACTGTTACTGTCTTTGTAATTGCTGCGAAAGGGCATTATGACGATAAGTAGCTGGGATACGGTCAGCGTCCAGCCTGAACGATTTGAACATTCCTTACAATTGCTTCTTCTACTTTTTCCGGATTGTGGGAACAGATGTACAAACCCACAAAAAGAGGGTTCGGTAAGTCAGGCATTTTATGCGAACCAACAATCTGTAAGGCCTCCCCTTTTTTTGCAACCCGCATTGTGTACTCGTCGCCTTTTCGCTCTACCTGAATCGTCTGAATATTTTTTTCAGGACTAAAAATTTCGTCTTCGGGATCACGCATTGCCATGCCTTTCTTAACTCGCCATTGAAGCACGGTCAAGCCATCGCCGTGCGCTACGGCACTGATGTGCGCGGCATCGTCGGTCAGCGATTCGCGAACCATCCAGCCTACTTTTCGATGTGGATCAGTACCGGCTCCGACGCCAGTTGGCATGTCAGCGGTGAAGCTGATTGAAATAGCGATCGTTACCGCAAAGAGAAAAGAGCTTACTGGACGCATAGATTAAAAAGGTTTTTTTAAAACTTAGGGAAAACTCTAAATAAAGAACCAGAACTCAATTTTGGATTCTTAAGTCACAAGCACTTCTGCTTTTTGTAGCTTTTGCATGGGCAATGAAATCATAACAGATGTTCCTTTCCCGGTTTCGCCGTGCCACATGACGTGCCCGCCGAGGTAGGCAATGCGGGATTTAATGTTAGCCATGCCACTTCCGGTTGATAGCAGATTATCGAAATCAGCTCCCAGGCCATCGTCATCAACACTGATCAAGGTTGTTTCTTCATTGACCATAAGCTGAACCGTCACCACCTGGGCGTGTGCGTGTTTCAGCGCGTTGTTGAGCAACTCTTGAACTACCCGGTAAATCATCACGGCAGCTTCATCGCCCAAAGGTGGCATCTCGCCGTAGTGGTCTAATATAAGCTTTGTTTTATTTACCAGATTTAGTTTTTGAACCAGATCTTCCAGCGCCGGAACTAGGCCGAAGGTTGACAACGCATATGGTCTCAGATCATTGGAGATCAGCCGGGTTTCGGTACAGGCTTCATCCAGAAACTGGTTCAAGGGTTCCTTGACGGATACAGGCAATTCTTCCTGATGCGCTTCAATGAATAGTTTGATTCGTGAAAGTTGAATTCCCAGACCATCGTGCAAATCACGCGCAATCCGACTCCGTTCGCCTTCCTGACCTTCGATCATGGCACGTAGCGATTTAAGCTCCAATTGTCGAATCTGTTGCTGGGCGATGACCGTATGCTGATGATCGATTAGTTTCTGCTGACGCCTTAGATACGCAAGTGTAAACACGCCTATAATACTGATAAGAAAACCTATAAATAGCGCAGAATTCAATACGTTCTGATTGCGACTTTGTTCTTCAATCAGTTGCTTTTCAACCGCCAGGGTTTTGATTTGACTATCTAGTTCCTGCAAACGAATACTTTTTGTTTGTTCGGATGCGTAAAATTGGACCGTATAATCGAGCGTTTTTAATGACCAATCGTACGCTTTTTTATAGTCACCCATACGAGAATAGCTATCCGCCGTGTGCCGCGACAATTCCCGCATCATGCCCAAACTGCTTTCCGCCTTGGACAGGTTATAGCTTTTCTGGTAGGCTTCAATAGCAGCCAGACCATTATGTCTGAACTGCTCGACCAGGCCCAGGTAAAAGTGATTTAAGGCAATTAACCAGTTCACTTTTAATCGATCTGATATGATCAGACTTCGGCTTGCAAAATAGTATGCAGAATCGGGCTGCTTGGCTAGTAAGTATGTATTCGCCAGCAGACTAAGAGCATATGCCTGAGAACGAGGCTGGTTGTACTTTACGCTAAGCCGCTCGGTTTCGCGCAGGTGTGTTTTGAACCCGGCCGGCATAGGTTCTGCATGTTGAGCGATATTGTCCAAACCCAAACGAGATTCGATGACTTTGGGCATGTTATGGGTTCGCTCGAAATATTGCTGGGCCTTTTTCAGATATTTTTCAGCGTAAGTATGCATGAAATAGTCCTGCGAATAGTAGTCCCCGATCACCAGATACTGATTGAAATATCCCAGTGAGTCGCCCATCAGGCTGTAATATTTCAAGCTGCTTAAATAAGAATCCATCGTATACTTATTGTATCCGTACTGCCGATGGTATAGTTTACCCAAGGAATCGTAAGCCTTTGCAGCCTGACTGTAATGCTTATCCTGCACCAACATTTCAATCTGTCTTTTTAAGCTATCAACAGACGTCGTGTCGGTTACCGCCTTGACGGATTGAAACCCGCTTGTTAGTATAACTACGAAAAGAAAAATGATCCACCAACCAGATCGCAGAGAACAGCATTTCATGAGCATTACTTGTAATGACAAAATAAAACTAATCAATCATTTGCATCTCCATAGCCGTCTTTATCAGTAGGGCTGTGTTAGGAACACCGAACTTCATCAAGAGACTACTTCGATGAAATTCAATTGCTTTGGCGCTCACAAATAACTGGGTGGCCATCTGCTGCGTTGTTAGTCCCTGCGCAATGCGTATCAGCACTTCCGATTCGCGAGGGCTGAGGTGTGGTTTTGCCCCAGTGCCGGCCGTTGACCTTCTGGTCTTGGGACTATCGTTCAGCAGAATTTGCGTGATCGATTCATTAAAATATTGCTTCTCGTGGTGAACCGCCTGGATGGCCTGTAGCAACTCCGATTTAGTAGTATTCTTCAACAAATAGCCTTTCGCGCCTTTTTTCACGACCCGTTTAATGAGACTAGCGTCGTCGTGCATAGTCAGTGCTACCACTTTTGTTTCCGGGTATGTCCGGCCTATAAACTCACAGAGGCCGAGGCCGTCTTCAATATAGGGAAACGAAATATCAAGTAACACGACGTCAATCGCGGTCTGGCTTAATCGCTCAATAACTGACTGAACCGTGTAGCAGCGTTCAGTCACTTCAATATCAAGTGATCCCGAAATAAGCGACTCAATGCCTTCAACAAAGACATTATGGTCATCTGCGATGAGGACTCGTATCATGTATATGTATAAATTTATCCCTCGAAAGTACGATGAATCAGCCGGGAACATCAATCAAACAGTTCCCATCTTGTAAATTTTAGGGAAAACCCTAAGGACATTATTTAGAAATCAGACTTCATATATTAAGTTGCTGGTTCGGGTAAAGCAACTTACGAAAAGCAGCGGGTGACATGCCGGTTTTCTGTTCATCTGCTTCCAATCTTCCACATCAATGTCGTACTTTTGCGCGCCCAATCCCAAAACATCCCTTCATGAATGCTACTGATCAACTGGGACAAGCTCCGATTAAGACTCTATTTTTTCAAAATTACGGACCTGCTATTATTAGCTTGCTGTCCTCCATTCTGCATCAGGTGATTAATGGAATTATCCTCGGACAGCAAGTAGGAAAAGAAGGGCTGGCAGCGGTGGGGTTATACGGCCCTGTCGTGATAGTCCTGGTCGCATTGAGCTTGCCTGTTATGATTGGCGGAGGAGTGTTGATTGGCAAAAGTATAGGAGCCGGGGACTTTAAAAAAGTCCAGGAAGTCTTTCAGTTCGCAACCACCCTAGTCATTTTAATTGGTGGCTGCGTAGCCGTTAGTGCGCCGTTTCTGGCTGTTCCGCTAGGCCGGTTCCTGGCAGGCGCAGACCATGTAACCTTGGCCCAAAATACTGCTGATTATGCTTTTTGGCAACTAGTCAGCCTCCCTTTTTTCTTCCTTGGAATGATCTGGGGGAACTTTGTCAGGGCGAACAATGCGCCAAAGGTGTCACGGAATGCGTCGATTTGTGCGGCCGCAGTGAATATCGTTCTCGATTTAATATTGATCGTTGGCTTAGATCTTGGCGTAAAAGGTGCGTCCATAGCAACAGCAGTGGCCTTAGCCACCGGTGCCGCCTATCTTTTTGTATTTATTTCCAAGGGTAATACGCATCTTAGTTTTTCGGCATTTCGCTTTACTTTGATCTTTTCGCAGTGGAAAGAGTATCTAAAAATCGGGCTGCCCTCGTTCGCGTCTGAAATCGCATTTTCATCTGGCCTGCTGTTTATCAACCAGTCGTTGATCAGGCACGGTTCCACGGCTGTAGCTGCGTTTGGTTTAGTCAATTACCTTAGTTTTTTGCTCATCCGGCCGTTTACCGCTGCAATGAT
This sequence comes from Dyadobacter sp. CY347, assembly GCF_021502655.1. Taxonomy (GTDB): domain Bacteria; phylum Bacteroidota; class Bacteroidia; order Cytophagales; family Spirosomataceae; genus Dyadobacter. The sequence continues at coordinate 1,183,656 of NZ_JAKFFT010000004.1, read as the reverse complement.
CGCCGCGCTTCCGATTATGTCGTTTAACATCGGCGCAAAACAACCGAAGCGGGTCTTGGAGACTTTACGTTTTTCCCTGGGCTTTACCGTTGTATTAGGGATTGTGGTGACCGCGATTGGTTTGTTCCTTTCCGACCAGCTCATTTCCTTATTTTCCGGGGATCAGAATATCGAGTACCGCGAAACTGCGAGCCAGGCAATGGGTTTATACTTTTTGTTATTTTTAGCGGCGGGGCCCAACTACTTGCTAGCAGCTTTTTTTCAAAGCACAGGCAAAACATTCCTGTCCCTCCTGGTCAACTTATTAAAAGGTTTTTTGCTCATTGTTCCAGCACTTATGATCCTTCCGGATTATTTCGGACTGCCGGGCATTTGGCTGTCCAGGTCTCTGGCCGAAATATTGACGCTTATCATCATTGCGGCATATACTATGTGGTACAAGAGTCGATATTATGCGGCCGGTGCCATTGTACGATAAAATTATAGATCTACAACACACGCAAATGCGATTTTGCAGTTGGGCGAGCCAATGCTTTTTGACTTGCCCAAATCGAACATCTGGTCTGTGCCAGTAGTTTGATATAAATCAGGTCAGACCCAGGTCTGCGGCGATCTTGATGACGGTGGCCGTATTAGGGGCACCGAATTTTTCGATCAGGTTTTTCCGGTGACTTTCGACTGTGTGGGTGCTGATAAAAAGTGCTGCTGCAATCTGCTGCGTAGTATGCCCGGTCCCGATCAGTTGCAGGATCTCTTTTTCCCGTCTGGTAAGACGGGGAATTTCCTTCTGATCGCTGGGTGGACTGCTGTTCAGAACGGCCTGCGTGCCCTGGCAAAGATAAACCTGTCCGTCCATGGCCGCGTGTAATGCAGTGATGATGTCGCTCCCGATCGCATTTTTGAGCACATAGCCGCTGGCCCCGCTTTGCAGCATGCCCATGATCACCGTCCGCTCATTGTGAACGCTTAATGCGATGATTTTAACAGCCGGAAATTTTTGCTTGATTTTCTGACATAAGCTGACCCCATTGATATCGGGCAGATTAATGTCCATCAGCATCGCATCCGGGACCGTAGTTTCCAGCGCATCCAGCACGGCTGAGCCGGTTTGGTACATGCCTGAGACCTCCATTTCTTCCCTGCTTTCGAGCAAATTTCGCAGGCCGTCGAGCACAATCGGATGATCGTCAATGATAAATACTTTCATAGCATGTCACATTCTACCGTTACAGTTGTTCCTTTTTGCGGTGCAGACTGGATTTCAAACCGCGCGTTCAGAAAATCGGCGCGTGCTTTGATGTTGGAAAGCCCCGCCCCTGCTTTCGTGTTGGTTTTATGCATGGCAAAACCCTTGCCATCGTCCTCCACAGTCACAAATAATGTATCGCCACTTTGCTGAATAATGACCAGGATCTGCGACGCCTCGGCATGTTTCAATGCATTGTTGACCAATTCCTGAATGATCCGGTAAAGTACAACTTGTTTTTCCCTGGGCATGGAATCTTTGTAATTAAAGACCTGGCAAACCAGATTAGCACCGGTTTCTTTCAGGTTTTTGCAAAATTCCTTAGTGGCTTCCGCAAGCCCGTATTTCATCAGGATCTCCGGCATGAGGCTGCGTGCAATCCTGCGGAGCTCATTAACCGCTTCATCCAGATGTGAAAGTGTGGTTTGTATCCCCGATTTCATCGGAAGAGCTGGCTTGTCAGACAACTGCGAAAGCTCTATCTTAATGCTGCTCAGCAAGCCGCCCAAGCCATCGTGCAAGTCCCGGGCCAGGCGCGTGCGCTCCTGTTCCTGCCCTTCGAGCATGGCAGAGAGCATGGAAATGCGGTGATCTTGTTTTATTTTTTGCAGTTCCAGCTCGTGCAGTTGCTGCTGCTGCGCCCACAGTCTTTTATTGTTTCGGTAAAATAATAAAACCAGCACCGTAACCACCAGCATAAACAAACAAACGATTGCCAAAAGCCAGCTTATCAGCCTGTTGTTCTTGATTGTCAATGCTGCCCGTTCATTTTTGGCCTGTAATTCATTGATCTTCTTTTCTTTCTCAACCGATTTATATTTGGCTTCCAGATCGGCAATATCAGCTTTCGTGCGTTCCTGATAGGAGCTGTCGGCGAGCTCGGTATATTTGTGAAGCCACTGGTAAGCGCCGGTCATATCGCCCACCTTCTCACTGGTCTGGGCAAGCTCGTAATAATACAGCATCCGGTCCTGGGAGCGCGTAATCGGCGGCTTACTTCGCATGATAGCCGTCATTGTCTGCAATGCTTTCTGATAATTTTCCTGCGCTTTGTAGGTAAAATAAATTTGGAGCATAATGCCGCGGCGGTCATAAGCTTTGCCAAGCTTATCTGCGAGCAAAATGCCCTTACCAAAACTTTCCATGGCATTCGCATACTGGCGCAACCGGGAGTAATACATGCCCTCCACCAGGTAAAAATCGATGAGATAAACCGAGTTTGGGTCTTCTGAAAGTATGCCGTAAGCACTGTCCAGCATTGGGCGAACCGGCGGATAATCTTTGAGGTAAATGTAATTTTTAGAGGCAAACATATATGCATCAGCCATTTCAAGAGACTCAGGCGCTATTTTCTCCAAAATGGAAATCGCCGAGCTGAGATAACTTTTGGCTTTGGTATAATCGAGCTGGTTGGAGAAAATCATACCGAGATTATGGTAATTCCGGGCCATCCGTGCGCTGTCGCCTGCCTGCTGGGAAAGCGGGATCACATGGTCCAGCAGGATGCTTGCATATTGCAGCTCGTCGTCCTGCCGCTGCTTCAAGGCGCCGTAATTGTTCCAGGCCCTGGCCCGGTAAACAAGCGCCGCCTTCCCGGCAAACCGCCTCAGCAGTTGTTCCGCGCGCAAGTAGCCTGCCTCACTCCTGGCAAAGTCCGTATCAAAATAAACGCCGGCCGTGTAGAATTGCACGAGCGCAGCTTGGAACGAGTTTTGTTTCGCATAACCAGCTGCCTTTTTCACATATTGCATCGCCACCGACGTATCCTTGTCGCTGTAATAGTCCGAGAGTAAAAACAATGTTTCAACGCGCAATGAATCACTCTGCTTGCGTTTCAGGGCATTTTGCAAACTATCGACATAACTAACACCTGTAACCGGGCTCTGCGCGTGAAGATGCACAGCTTGCAGGGCCATCAACGCCAAAAGCAAATAATTGATTATGAAGATTTTATTTCTCAAAACATTCCGGCTTCCCGGCGATAAATGATAACAATGCTGCGCTTAGCGAACGGGTAGCGGTAATGCTTCGCCATTGTCGCGGATCATGAGCCCATCCCATGCTGCGGGTGTGTCCCTGAGTGATTGGCGAACTGTTCGCTGCACCTGCCGCTTCCCAGCCATACGCGCAGGATTCCGGGTTGTGACGCCCATTTGTGTCAATGCTGCATGCAGTAATGTTTCGTTCTCATCCCCAAAAGGCAGAAAGGGCACATTGGAATCGTCAACAGCGTGTGTTGGCTTTATGCCCTCGACAGTACCGTAATCAGAGTCGCCATTGGCATTTACTGTTTGTCCCAGCATCACATAAAGTCCATATTTCCACCGCTTTTTCTCGTCCCCGATCAACGACCCGAAAAGATTTTTTCCCGCTGTGTTATCGCCAATGGTAATCACCGACATATGCGGTTTGAGTCCATTGATAATCAACTCGCTGGCAGATGCAGTTCCATTGGAAGTGAGCACGAATATTCGGTCGAGCCTGTTACCAATGTTGTTCGGTTCGTTAGCAAATTTATAGGTTAGTGCATCCGCACCGTTCTTTTCCTGCCAGTATTTAATGTATTTGTCGTTCCACTGCTCTTTATAAAAGACTTTGGAAGCACTGTAATTACTGACGATGAGCGAACCCAATGTAACCGCCGAGCTCAGATATCCTCCGCCATTCAGCCTCAGATCCAGCACCAGTTCTTGTATGCCGGCTTTACCAAAATCCGCAAAAATGTTCCGTAACTCGTTGTCATATTTAACCTTATCCGCATCCGTGCCGGGAACGAACTGCGTGTAAACCAGGTAACCGATCTTCCGGTTTTGCTTTGTAATGATTTTTGAAAAAGCAATCGGGCTTTCCGTAATCTGTCCCGTTGTCAAAGTCATTTCCTGGCCAGCACTTTCGATCACCTCACCATTCAATTTGCCCATAGTCACGCGAATTGATTCCGCACCGAGCAGGTCAGCATAGTTGGCATTGGTCAGCTGGGTTCCGTTCACTTTGACGATGATGTCGCCTCGTTGTAAACCCGCTTTCTGCGCTGGGCTTCCGTTGCTCACGTAAGAGAGAAATGCGGCAATGTTGGATTTTCCGCCATCAATAAAACCAAGCATATAATGTATCCCAAAAGCCTTGGTAACCCCATTAAACTGCTGCTGCGCGACTTCAAAATCCGGCGTGATCATGGAGAAACGGTCATGCGTTTTGCGGTTAAACACCAGGTTTTCAAAGTAGGCATCCGGCTCGGCCCGGGCATCCAGGTTGCTTTGGGCTGGCATTTCTTTATACCAGAAATAACCGTCCTGCATCGTCGCATACACCCATTCATTGACCGAGTTTTTGTCACCCAACAAATCGCCAAGTGAGTTAACATCCTTTTCACGGCAGCCGGCAATGCAAAACAATGTTAGGAAAGCCAGTTTAAAGCTGATTTTTTGAAATGTTTTCATGATTGTTGCTTATAAATTCTACTGATCAGATTATCAATGATATGCGACTTCATTTTGGAATAAAACGTGTCGATCTCTTCCAGGTAACGGTGGTAAAAGTAGCTCAGGATCAAACCCAGAAAAAGCGCAATAAATGTGGTGTCGAAGGCAATGTTCAGACTTTGGGTGATGAGCGGCATTCCTTCTTCCGTTTTGGCCAGATGGAAAAGTCCGATGGAACCGGCCAAATGTAAAATGGTGCCGATAAAACCGAGGGAAGCAATCGCGTTGATGAGGAAACGGGCGATTTCCAGCCGGCCTTCCAGCTCGGTTTTACTGTTGTCGATCTGCACATTCAGCACTTGAAGCGTTTCCGAAATGGATTGATTGTTCCGGTATTGCGTGCAGGCCCTTTTGATGAAATCGGTCAGCATGAAGCTGAATCCGTGTTTTTCAAGGTCCATGACACTTATTTTGATCCTGGCCACTTCGTCCGGTGAAAGCACAAGCTGATCCTCCACGGGAAGCACATTCAGGCCGAAGCCTTCGTTTTGCTTTCGGATAAACTTGCGGTAACTGACAATTTCGAGCACTCCGAAAATGAAAGCCGTGTAAATGATCGCATGCACGAAGCCGCCAAAAGACCCGCCAAATGCCTGAAGGAAACGGTTGATTCCGGGACTCAACGACAGGGAAGACAGCAAGATCAATGCAAACCAGATCGAAACGGCGACTATCAGACTGACAGACAAGTGATATAATCTTTTACTGTTCATGATTTAAGATAATTTTTGAAAAGATTTTAGTTTTTGATCAGTTTGAATTCCCCGTTTTCTGCCAGCGTCACCGTCGCAAGCAGCAATCGCTCCGCATTCAGCTGCAATGTCGAAGTGAATGACTCGCCCTGCTCCTGCCCGTTTTCATTTTTAGAATAAACAAGCCCCCGCAAGGCTACGGAAGCACTGCTTTTGGCACTTGCTTTGAAAACCGCGTACACTTTATATTCGCCTGGAATCACCTTATCAAACTGCCGGACGGCCTCCTGCGTAGTCCGTAGATCGCTTCCAAAGAACTTGGTTTTGGCTTTCCCGCTGTCCCATTGCCCGATATCCCGGATTTCACGTGCCCCGCCGGAGACGCATTTGGCGCCTTTGCAAACAAACAGATCCACATTGTCGCCAATATCCGCCCAACTGATCTCGAAAGAAACCTTGCAGGGCACGCCCGGCGGATCGCCCAGGTATTTGGTATTTTTAAGCTCTTCCGGTTTCGGTGGCTCCGGCTCTTTTTTTTCCGGAATGATATCGGCCTGATCTTCATTGGGCGCGACGCTTACCCGGCGGGTTTCAGCCGGAACGGGCGTTTCACATTCAGGACATTCGGGGCAATCTTTTGCGGAAGGAAGCTCCTTATAATCAGCTAGTATAACAAGTAATGTATCTCCGGGACGCTTGTGCCGCAGGCTATCGTCCACAGTGGCAAACATTTGCCTGTGCAGGGTGTCATAGGAAACAGCCAGCTGCTGCTTGTAAGATGGCGGCGAACCGCCTTTTGGCACAGCGATGAAGAGAAATATTACCGCTCCCAGCGCTCCGCAGATCACGTCCAGAAATGAGATATTGAAGATTTGAGGTTCTCTGTTCCTTGCCATAACTGTTGATTTGGCCGTGCTTGATGATACAGGTCAGTATTTATCGCCAAAAACAAAATGGTGTGTATAGGTGACATTCAGGATCGCGGAGACATTCATGACCTTTCCGCTGATGCCGCGCGCTGTTGCGTTGCGCTTGTTGACCGCATCAAATCCAAGATCAAACAACATGTTAACTGCCAGCTTTCCTTTTTCGCCGACCGGCATCAGCATGCCGGGGCCAAGCATAAAACCTGGCTGGAAGCGCTTATAGGTGTCATTAATGCCGCTGCCAAAGTTGATATCACCCGACTGACTACGTGAGCCCACGCCCGCCACTTCGAGTTCAAGCCGCGAGTTGCCGCCCACTGCGACATTGAATGAAGGCCCGGCAGATGCGATCAGTCCGATCTTTTCACCCAAAATACGGTAACGAAAAAGCAGCGGAATGCTAATGAATGAGGTGTTTTCCCTTGCTTTTACAAAACCCACATAATCATTTTCGATCTTGTAATTGTCCGTCTCGGCCTTGGATCCTTTCTGAATGAAGTTAACACCGGACACGATGGCCATTTTCCCGAACTCCACACCGAATACGAAGCCACCGTTCAGTCCAGGTTTGGCGCTTGCAGAGGTCCAGGTGTTCGCGTAATCGGCTGTGAAAGAATAGGTAGACAGGTTGCCGCCACCGCCACCGCCGATGAAGATTGACATGTCATTCTGAGCACTTGCAGCAAGTTGAAAAAATGCAAAGAATAAGGCTGTTAAAATGAGTTGTTTTTTCATGTTTGAAAAGGTCTAATGTTGAAGATGAATGGTTCGCAGGAGGTTTTGCAAAGTTGAAAGGAAGATTTTTCGCAAACCATCCCTGAAAACAGCCATTTTCAACAACCATAATTATGGCTGATTTCAGGGATGGTTTTTGGTTTGAGAACTGCGGAGATTTGCAGCGGATCAAATTTTAAACACGATGAAATCAATCATTTTAACATTACTAATGCTGCCTGCCACCCTCGCATTCGCTCAGGAGGAGGTTTTAAAAAAAGGCAACACCGTATATGTGGAAGCCAATAAAACGGATGTGGGAAAAAGTGCTGCGCAGGAGCTTAAAGTGGCCCTGCAAGATTGGGACTACTGGAAAGTAGCATCCTCCAAAGCCGAAGCTGACTTTGTGCTTAAACTTGAAACCAAAATTTCTGGCGGTGTCACCTGGACATCTTGGGGCGGAAAAGGCGTGGCGCTGAGTGCTTCGCTGCAATCAAAGAATAATGATGAAATATGGCAGTCAGAGTTTTATAAGGCCAGTCCCAACGGCATGAATGGCTTCGACTCCCAATCAGCTGCGGTAAAAAAGCTGGTTAAAGGGCTCAGAAAGAAGTTTGATTGAGGCAATAAAATCGAAACTCAATAAATGAAAAGACATTCAATAGTATACAAATACCAATGAATGTCTTAATCATAGATTGAACAGGCCAATCAATTTCTTCAGGTTCGTTACGGTCTGATCAGCTTTCTTACAAATTCCCTGTTATCCTGTTTGAATCTGACAATGTTAACACCATTGCGAAGATCAGAAGTATTGATTTGAACTTTGGTTTGGCCGGAAAGCACTTTCACATCCATGATCGCTCGCTCAATTCCCAGCATGTCGATGACCGACACCCGATATGTTCCGGCGGCGGCGGCAAGCACATCTACTGACACTTTTTCTGCAACCACAGGATTAGGATAAAATTCGCCTACAAAATCCGCTTCGTTGTCACCCGTCAGCGATATGATTTTGGAATAACTGAATTTCCCATCGTTATCCATCAATTTAAGTCTGTAATATCCCACAGATTCAGCAGCATATTTATCAACAAAGCTGTAACTGGTCAGATAACTGTCTTTCAGGCTTTTACTTGCTACATTCCCGATCCTTTCGAAGGATTTTGCATCAACACTTTTTTGTATTTCAAAACCGGCAAAGTCTTGCTCATCAGCGGTGGTCCAGGTAAGCAATGCTTTTTTAGTATCCGTTTTCTTGCCTGAAAATGAAACCAGTTTGACAGGCAAAGAGGTACTTTGTGATTTGAGGAAAAATCCGCTGAATCCATTTACATTAAAATTCACTTCCCAAAGCGCCGTTTCCTGGTTCCACCGCACAAAAAGCTCGCTGCGATCTATCGTCATACTGGTTCCCAAGTATGACGACGGCCGACCGGTTCCATCGCTGGAAACACCACTGATCTTGTCAACAAAAATGTTGGCATAATTCATTTCATCGCCATACCAGGTAGGGAATTTTACACTGTTTACGGCATTGTAATCGTCAAAGTCCTGCTGGGTGTAGTACAAAGTAAGCCGACCGGTGGCATTGGAAGCGTTTGTACCCGGCGTGATCTCGTAGTGACGTTTGAGATAATTTGCAGGCTGCACGCTTTCAATCCAAACCTTGCCTTGTACTGTTCCTGCCACTGGCGACTCTTCACCAACCGATTCCAGCCTTGCGATCAGTTCGCAGTCGGCAGTTACAATGTATTCGCTTTCATTTCTTGCAATTTCCGAGGATACCGAAGTAAGACCGCTTGTAGGAACTGAGCCGGAAAACGAAATACTGACCGGATCGGAATAATTGGAACAACCTTGTGCATCAGTTACATACACTACATATTCTCCTTCGCCAGCAACAATGTCAGAGGTGGTTTGACCGGAATTCCATGAATACGTATTGTTGCCGTCAGCAGGTTTAGGTGAAGTTCTTGTCGTCCAGTCAATGCTTTTAGAAAACCGGGCTTCCTGATTTTGGTCCGCTTGATTTACGGTCCAGTCACCTTGTCCTTCTTCGAATCGGAAATAGTTTACCAGAGAAGGAGTGCCCTCAGGAAGTACTTTATCCATATCATCCAGGATTTCCATTCCGGTTCTCTCGCGGTTCCAGACTCTCAATTCATCAATGCTAGCCCGTAAGCCGCCACCTCCGGAGGCCAAGCCTGCGACCCGGAGAAAAGTCGGGGTACCCAGTGCATAGGGATTGTTCCCGATAGCGGCAGCTTCTTCAACTCCATTGATGAAAATTCTGACAATCTTGGTCGACATGGAACGGGTAACAGCAATGTGGTTCCATACGCCGGTATTGATATCACTCGTCGATTGAATGGTATGATCTGCTTGGGTATACCCACCGCCTATTCCAAAGGCTAGTTTTGATCCAAGAAGGCTGGTGCCAAAATCCATGTTGACGCCGCCCACATCTCCATCTACGATGCCTTTTCCATTAAACCATTGTGATCCTTCATTACCTCTGTCGGTCGTTTTCAACCAATATTCGATCGTGAAATCCTCGGATATTTGTCGGTTAAAATCCATCTGAGCATCATTTCCATCGAAATACACCGCCGGATTACTCAGCAGACCATTGGCGGTAAGCAATACAGTACTTCCAAAGCAAAGTTCGGTTGGGCCATTTGCGGTAATCTGGGGTTTAGGCGTTTGTGTTACATTCACCGTAATGGTTTTCGTGTTCGTGCAGCCATTGCCGTCGTAAGTTGTGACGCTGTAAGTAGTGGTCTGGCCTGGACTTGCGATTACATCCTGTCCCGAATTGGTATTTAATCCGTCACTCGGGGACCAGTCGTAAAATGTAGTTCCGCGGGCAGAGAGCGTTGTGCTGCCTCCTGCGCAGATCATATCGTTGTTTGTACTGACAGTAAAAAAAGGAGGAAGGTTTACGGTAATTTCTATGTTATTGCTGGCTACGCACCCGTTTGCATCTGTTCCCACTACCCGGTAAACGGCAGATGTAACCGGCGTTGCCACCACGCTTGATCCGCTGGTCGAGCTCAGTTCACTGGATGCATCCCATTTGTAGCTGCTCGCACCGGTTGCACTAATGGTCGTAAAGCTTCCTGCGCAAACCTGTTCAGGTGTAGCGCTCAGCCCGATCTCAGGCAAGGCATTTACAACTACGGAAAAAGATTTTTCGGCAATGCATCCATTTACATCCGTCCCGGTGACAGAATAAACGGTGTTAGTCAAAGGCGTTGCCGTGACCGTAGCACCTGTCAGTTGATCAAGAGTTGAATTGGACTCCCACACATAACTGTCGGCACCACTTGCTGTGATACTGGTATTGTTACCGATACAAATACTATTGGAACCGGCCAGTATGACAGTCGGGCTGTGCGCATTCACAGTTACCGATTGGCTTTGCGTACATCCGTTGGCATCGGTACCAGTTACACGATAGGTGGTTGTACTTAACGGCGTGGCAATGACAACTTCGCCATTGTCCGCACTAAGCGTTTGATTCGAATCCCAAATGTAACTGGTACCTCCGCCTGCCGTAAGCGTAGCACTTTCGCCGGCGCAAACGTCCGGATCAGAGGTATTCACGGTAATGGCCGGATGGTTAACGTTGAGAATAATACTAGATGTGCCGGTACAACCCCGCTCATTTCGTCCTGAAACGGTGTATTCGGCTGTTTCAGAAGGACTGGCTGTTATGCTGCTGCCATTCCGCGAACTGATTGACGGGCCGCTCCAAGTAAATTGTACCGCACCCTCAGCGGTCAGTGTTGACGTTACGCCCGCGCAAAATTCAGTATCGGATGCAGATAAGGTAATAACCGGCGTGTCGACGACAATGGTTTGGGAACCGCGGCCGACACAGCCAAGTTCCGAAGTGTTGGTAACCGTATACGTAGTTGTAACCAAAGGAGATACGCGCGCCAGGCTAGTCGTTTCGGTGATGCCGTTATCCCATATGTAAGGCGTTGTTCCTGAACCTTGCAAAGCCTGTATGGAAATACTTTGACCCGCGCAAGTTTCCGGTGAACTCGCCCAAACGACCATTCTCAGTTCATGTCGCTGGATCCCCACCCACTCCGATGCTGTGTTGGTGCACCCGTAAGCATCAGTACCCGTAACGTTATAGACCGCTTCGCGATCACCTTCCGGGTCTGTGGGCGTTGCAGTAACCAGGGAGCCCGTGGTTTCACCCAAACCGTCACCTGCCTCCCACGTATAACTCACTGCGCCTTCCGCGGAAAGTTCAAATGGTACATCAGCACAAGCCTCGTCCGGAGCGTTGATCGTGACTTCAGGAAGCTCCTTCACGGTAATAGGCACATCTATGGTACTTCTGCACCCAAATTCACTTATACCGGTCAGCCGATAAGTTACTGCTCCGATGGGCTTCACACGTACGGTCTCATTGTTGATGAACTCATGAGGCAGGCCATATGGATCGTACCATGAATATGCCACAGCGCCATTGATACCAATGTCAATGGATTCGCCTCTGCATGAGAATGTCGGACTGTTGGCAGTTACTGCGATAACCGGTTTGGGTTTCACATCAATCGTGACGGAAACTGCGGCAGTACAGCCGAGATATTCGGTTGCGGTTATCTGGTAGGTCGTTGTAGTTTCCGGTTTGACCGGTAAGGACTGATTAAAAAACTCAACACCATTGCAATAGTAATTCCGAAAACCACCCGCAACTCTGATGTAATTCTGCGAACCTGCGCATTCATCATTAAAACTTGTGGTAACATTCAAAACCCTCTTTTCGGCTACAACAACGCTGATTTGCTGCGTGGTAACCTCACAACCATCCGCATCAAATCCTTTCACATAATGCTCCCAGCGTCCGACGGGCGGGGTAACCGTGACAGATTGCGTGGTTGGAGTGCCGAAATTGGGGTCGGTGCTGGTCCAACTGAAGGAGACGGCGCCGCTTTGACTTGACGCCTCAAGGGTTTTTGAAAGCCCGTTACAAAGTTCGAAATAGCCTGACCCTATCTGGATTCTTCTGGGACATACGAATTCGGCAGTTTTATCTGCGAGACTGTCGGTGGACAATGCAATGGTAGCAAGTGAATCTGTATCTGCCGCGAGCGCACCGACGTGAAACAGGAGCGCTGAGATAAAGGTGAACAGGATTTTAATACACTTGGAATCTGGTGCGTAGAGTTGGGGCATATAGGGTTGGTTAAGGGTATTAAGAGGTAGAAATACTTTGCAGTAGCGAAGCCGGTTCAAATCAGTAAATTTTATTTCCCCTCACCAAAAACAGAGCGTGGACAAAGCGTAGACAGCTTGTATAATATGCTGAAATACAGTGAGATAAATTTTAGTAAAAAGTGAATTTTTCGTCTCGGCTACCGGGTCTGGTCCACCTGATCCGTTTCGGGGATTGCCATTTTCTTGAACAGCCTGGTCTTGGACCGGCGGACACTGGCCGGGTCGATGTTGAGTAGGGTAGCTATTTCCTTGTGCGATAGCTTCATGTGCAGGTAAGCGTACAGTCTGGTTTCCTTCGTGGTAAGCTGCGGATGGTTGGTTTTCAATTCTTCAAAAAAATGAGGATGGATCTGGTCAAAATGCAACTTGAATTTTTGCCAGTCCGTGTCGAGGTGCGTACTTCTGTCGATGAGCGAGCTCATTGCGCGCATGCCCTGCGCTGTGCCGGGGTTAGGCTTGCTGAGCAGTTGCATCTGGGATTTTAGGTAATTCAGCAGTTCGTTCTTCTGGACCATATGCAAGGTAGAAGTCGCCAGTTCGCGCTGGTTTGTTTCCAACCGTTCCTTCAAAAACTCATTTTTGATCTTTTCAGAATCAATATCAGCATTCACTTTGGCGATTTCCAGCTGGTTGACCTGAACCAGGTAATCTGCCTCTTTAAGGCTGAACTCCAATTTCTGGTTGTTCATTTCAGCAGCCGACAAAGCGCCTTGTACCGCCCTGGTCCGGGCTACCAGCGCGATGGACAACGCCAGTGTCTGGGTTAGCACCACCAGTTCGGGAATCCAGAGATTTTCTTCATTCGTCAAAGAAATGACCAGGTGGGAAAGTGGAATGGCCAGCATGAACAGAAGCGGAATTCCATTGGCAAGCATAAATGGTCTCGCATAGGGTAGTTTTCGGCGATAGGCTTCGGTACCGGTCAGCAAAATGAGCAGGATGATAATGATGCAGAATACATTGGCGAACGGCAACGTATAATGTTCCATACTGTAACCCGTCAGGTTGATGATCATGATACAGATCGTCATAATAGCATAAATGCTGTTGCTTCTGCGCAGAAGCTTGTCGAGCCGGGGAAGTGTGTTTTTTGTGTTCAAAAACATGCGTGTAATACCCGTAAATCCGGACAACGTGAGCACAACCGCCAAATGAATAATGATCTTGTTCAGATCGTAATAGGTGATAATTTCATGCACATCAATGTTAAAAACCCGGATCGGTAAAACCGGCACCAAAATCCATCTGTAAGCTGTAATGTAAATGATACCGCCCAGCTGCGTGATCAGGTAATACAGGACGGTTCTGTCGCGGAAAGTAAAATACAGGTAGACATAATTGAGCATGAAAATAAGCAGTACAACCAGGCAGCAAACCCAGGCAATGCGGATGTTCTGCTCGTGCGCGGTGGCCGCTTTTTCCGGCTGAAAAGAGACAATTAGCTTCAACTTCTGGCCCTTCTGCCCGAAACCTGTCAGGTCGACCTTTACAAAATTGGTGGTAGTTCGTTGTCCTGCGAAGCTGACCGGATGCCGGCCCAGCAATCTTGATCCGGTGTTGTTTAATGCATCCGTGCGGCTTTCAAGCCATTTCTGCTGGTCGGGATCGAAGTAGTAAAGGACATTTTTCAGCTGCGGGAAAACCTTCAGGACGTAATTTTCAGGCGACCAGTTCGGGTTTTGAGCCATTATTTTCAGCCAGTAAATACTGCCGACAGCTATTGAATCCGGGCATTGCTGAAAGCTGACGGTCGTGTCGCGGGAAAGGTTTTCAACGCTGTACCCTCGATCTGGTAGAATACCGAGCTCCACAGGGAATGCTTTCCCGTTTTCATGAGGCAAAGTAACTACGGGCTGGCACATTGCCCTGCACGCAAATAGGAACACAATTAAACAAAAAACTAATCTGCCCACGCACAAAAACTTTTATCGTCAATATAAAAGTAATTATACTAAATGGTTAAAAAGTCAAACTAGTTACGTCTTTTTTTGTAAAACTATTCACGGTCCAGAAAAGTCAGATTTGGGTTAGTTCTCAAAATATTCGAAAGCATCAATAATGTCCAGGTAAACGCCATCGAATTTTGATGCCAGGATTTTTTGAAGGTAGGAGTCCTGACTTTTGTAAATCAGGCCCTGCCATTCTTCATCCCAGTATTTAACCTTATAATTGCCAGGCCAATCAGGGTTTTCGCCAGCTATCCAGCTAGGCCTGTTCTTTGTCCAACTTTCCTGCCAATAGTAGCGGTAATCTTCCGCCTCGCCTATTGACATATAGCAAACGACCATTCGCCTTCCACCATTGGCCTTTACACGCAGTTGTTCCACCTCTGCTGCTTTAAAAAGTTCATCATTTAAAAACAAATCCATGACAACGGCATCGTAGTTAGTGGCTCTTATCGCCTGAATAAAAGCAGCTTTGGAACTGTATCCTTGTGGATTAATTAGGTACAAAAAATTCTTTGCCTGGTTAAGTGTCGCAATATCTGCCGCATTGACATTGTTGGGGGACGTGGCTGGAATGATATCCAGACTACGATTTGGGGCTGCATAAGAAACATAACCGGCAGCAGCACTTTTCCGGTAAGAGTCAGCCATTTTTGAGGTTGTCGAAGTATAATCCGTAACCAATATGGTCTTCCCGGCATTTTTAGGAACAGCTAAGAACCTTTGCAAATAGGCTGAATTCTCAATATACGTTGCTGTATAAAAAGTATTGTGCGCGACACTGAAACACATCAACAGTGCTTGGGGTGTCATCGTTTCGCTGGTTTGTTGCTTCACTTTTTAGAGTGCGGATTAAGGGGTCCAATTATAACATAATGATGAATTTACGGCGAACAAAGGCTTATCCGGAGTTTGTATAGAAGCTGTATATTGTCAATCTTACATTGGTATTACCGACAACTAAAATCACCTAAGTCTGGGAATTCATTATGCTAAGCAGGATATTAAGATATTGCATAGGTCTGGCACTCTTCGTAAATGTTCTGGCCTGTTCTACTAATGAACAAAAAATAGTTGGAATCTGGCATACGGAATTTGAGGCTGTGCCGCAACTAAAAAGCGCATTCGATGTTGAGCTGCGTCATGATCTTTTCTCTGATTCGTGGAGTGGCAGGTTTGAAATTCCGGAATCAATGGCGGAAGGAAAATTGTCTGGAATGAACATAACAGATTCAAAAATATTCCTGGACCTGGGGCAAGGAGCGACATTCACTGGTAATCTTTCGAAGAATAAAACAGAAATCGGAGGATTGCTCAATATACCCGATCGCAAACCTGAAACGCTTACTTTGACGAAAACAGATCGTTGGACGTCACAGCGGCCGGCAAGGTTCGATAAGGAAAATCGCGCGCTGCTAAAATGGAGCTATCAAGCACCGCCTGTGAACAGTGATGGCTGGAAAGTGGGCGCTATGAATATTCAGACTGCGAACTCCAAGTTATTACACAATCTTTTCGAGAACATATTAAAGGGCAAATATCATGGACTGGACGCAGTGCTTGTTGCCCAAAATGGAAAATTGTTACTTGACGAATACTTTTATCTCGGTGATCGGGAACGAATCCATAGTTTACAATCCTGTACAAAAAGTGTGACGTCGCTCCTGATTGGCATCGCACGCGATGATGGTCTGATCCCAAATCTGGATGCTCCATTAACCGCTTTTTTCCCCTCTTACAAAAACTCTATGAAAGAAGGATCCTCTCAACCGACGCTGCGTAATGCATTAACCATGTCGGCCGGACTGGATTGGCATGAGGACATTCCTTACACTGACCCAAAAAACGATGCTGTTTTAATGAACCAAAGCAAGGATATGTATCAGTATGTCCTGGATAAAAATTTGGATAAAAAGGACAAGCAGGGTAAGAAATTTGAATACAACAGCGGCCTTTCGATCTTGCTGGGTGGTATTTTATCCCATGTAACGGGAAAGCCTGCTGACAAATATGCAGAGCAATCCTTGTTTAAAGGCTTGGGGATTGAAAACTATGCCTGGACTTCAATAAATAATCGAGTCCACACAGGAGGCGGATTATTTCTCAGGCCCCGGGATATGTTGAAAATTGGCCAGCTGATATTGGACAAGGGAAAGTGGAATGACAAGCAAATCGTGTCCACATCCTGGATCACCGAATCTACTGCATTTGTTTTACCATTAAATGAGTCCAGTTCGGATTGGGGATATGGATATCAATGGTGGAGAGGTGTATTTCGGGTTAAAGAGAAGGCGTTTCCTGTAATCTATGCAGCTGGTTACGGAGGTCAGGTGTTATATATCGTTCCCGATTTAAACCTGTCAATCCTTACATTACATCACAATGCTTCGGATGTAACTGGCAGCCACTCCCTGACCTGGAAAGATATCGAGAAGTCTATTCTTCCTGCTTTTATCTGACTTAGAAGTATCTAGGAAATGTGCCCAAAAACAGCAGAATCTGGCTACATTTCTCCCTCCTATGGTCTACTGCTCAATCGTTGCGGTTGAAAAATGGGGTAATTCTGATAGATACCGAACTTCTGCAAGACCCTTATTTCATGTTCCTACTTTGAGCGACCAGGTATGAGATTAACACGACCATATTAATCGGAATGAAACAAGCTATAATGACGATAATTGTTTGATTTGAGAGGTTTACAACTGCATATCCGAATAATACGAAACAGATGCCTATTAAAATTAAATAGCTTCCGCCTAGACGCGCTGCCTTGTCTTTATCAACGATCCGTGCTCCGCTAGGGACATTGTTTAACAAGCCAACCTTCTTGAATCGCCATATATAGCCTCCAAACCCAATGATAATGATGCCTATTAAGAGTAAGAACCAGTCCATTGTGCGATTTAATTATATTTGGCGTTGTTTTTACTTCTGGATCAGCCCCGAAACGACATTAATTGTTAGCGCTACGAGCAGGGTGTTAAAGGCAAAAGATAAAATCCCGTGTACGAGCGCTAGCCGCCTGATTTCCCTGGATGAAATGGTGACATCCGAAACCTGGAATGTCATCCCCAGCACGAAGGAAAAGTATGTAAAATCAAGATAGTCGGGTTCCGGCTCGTTTGGGAATTCGAGGCCCCGAAACTGTTTTGATTGATCTTCTTTATTGCGTCGCGTATGCCCGTAGAACATGTGGGCATATCGCAATGTAAAGACCGTGTGGACCAAAACCCAGGAACAAATGATGCAAAAAAAAGAGAGGATCACATGAACCGTAAGATTATCCCAGGATGAAGTGCTTCTCGCTCCCTGCAGGAGGAACAGAATCGCAAATAAGCTCACAAATGAAGCAACGACGACAAACAGGATGCTCAACACCCGGCTCGGATCCTGGCCGCTGACTTCCCTTCGTACCTCCGCAGGGTGCGAACTAAGAATGGTGACCCACATAAGGCCTATGTGCACGCTGCTATAAATAAGCCAGCCTATCATCCAGTTGATCGGTCTTTCGATTATGGAAGAACTGAGTATAACCGCTGCTGCCCCAAAAAGCAGGGATATCCCCAGTTTGTGATGGGCATCCAGCCGATTGATTATTTTTTTCATATGAAATATCGTAAGCTAAATAATCGACAGAATTTCAGAATTATTTATGTTTTAACAATAACGCATTTTACTTTATTTTAATAATTAATATCTATCCCAATGGCATTATCAGCAATTGTGTAGACAGCTTCATTTGTCGAAGGTAGTCATCGATATATTTTTGTGATGTAGCCTGGAAGATCATATTTCTGTCCAGCATAGTTGCAAATTAGGCTCCACGGGCAGGAAGTTTTGACCTGCCTATTTTTGGGTTGTGATGGAAATAGGAACAGCAAGCCCTTAAACGATAAAAACTAACTGAACAACGGTAGAAATAATATGTGGGATCAAATTTCAGCACGTTTAGGAAGTGGCATACATGCTTCGCTCATTTGTGCGATGATGATAATGATGCTTGCTTCCTGTGAGACAAAGCAGGAGAAAAAGCGGCCGGAAGTTGCCAAAAGGGACACTTCCATCAAGATCGAGAATTCATTTACGCAACTTTTCATTGATACTACTGCGTTGGCCCGTTTTGTGCAATCACATACCGCTGACGATAGCCTGGTCAATAAATTACAAAACTTTTACAACCGCCGAAACCATCAATTTGCCTGGTTTTTCCCGGATGGAATGGCCGAGTTTGTGCCTACATTCCTGGCCCTGCAAAATGACTATATCTACGTTTCAGGGGATAGCTCCCTCTATGACCCGGCGCTTTTGGCAAACATTGATACACTGGCATTACGAAATCGCATCATCCCAACAGATACGCTTGTAGTCAAGACGGAACTCGCATTAACCGAACATTTTTTCAGATATACCCAAAAAGCTTATTCAGGCGACAGAAGTATCAACATTCAGGAACTTGACTGGTTTATTCCCCGTAAAAAGGTCAATGCCGCTGAATTCTTGGATTCACTGCTGAAAAATAAAGGGGCAAACCTTGCTTCCTATGAGCCGGTGAACCGCCAATATAACATGCTCAAAGAGCAGCTTAAAATCTATCATCCGCTCGTCAACGAAGAGTGGAAAGAATTGAATTCAGTTAAAACGCTGAAATTAGGCGATTCATCCGCCGTTATTCCTGAAATCAAGAGACGGCTGGCATTGCTCCAAGACCTGACAGCAGCAGATTCAACCAATCATTTCGATTCCACTCTTTTCAATGGCGTACGTTCGTTTCAGAACCGTTTTGGCCTTAAAGCAACCGGACAGATTGGCGCAGCTTTTTACAAGGAACTGAATGTGCCCGTGCGTGAAAGGATCCGCCAAATGCTGATTAACATGGAACGGATCAGATGGGTGCCGGCCGCTCCTGCAACAGATTATATCCTGGTGAATATTCCGGAATACCGGCTGCATATGTATGAAAAAGGGCAGCTGGCATTTAGTATGAATGCGGTGGTAGGCTCGCAGGTTCATAGCACGGTAATCTTTTCTGGCAAGCTAAACCAGATCGTATTTAGTCCCTACTGGAATGTGCCACCCAGCATTTTGAAAAAAGAGATTTTGCCTGGTATTAAACGAAACAGAAATTATTTGGCCCGGCACAATATGGAGTGGAACGGCAGCAGTGTACGACAAAAGCCTGGTAACTCCAATTCCTTAGGGCTAGTCAAGTTTCTCTTTCCCAACAGTTACAATATTTATTTGCATGACACTCCCTCAAAAAGCTTGTTTTCAGAATCACAGCGTGCATTCAGCCACGGATGCATCCGGCTTTCAGAGCCTAAAAAATTGGCGGAGTTTTTGCTTCGCAGGGATTCAACCTGGACAACCGATAAGATAACCGCGGCAATGAATAGCGGCAAAGAAAAATATGTGCGCCTTCGCGGCAGCAACGAAATACCTGTTTTCATCGGTTACTTCACCGCCTGGGTAGACCACACCGGCAAACTTAATTTCAGAAAGGACATTTATGGCCATGACCAGAAAATGGCCGAAAGGTTATTCGCCTCACAGGAATAGAGCGTAATAACAGTTTCTTCACATCCGCACCAACACCTTAACCTGGCGTTAATATAAGCTCGATTAGTTTTGCAGAGTGTTTAAAATGGTAACTATTGAGCCTCTAATGAACAGAAGGGACTTTTTTACAAATGGCTCGGCCGGGCTTCTTGCCGGGCATATGACGCTTTTTGGAGAGCGGCGTGATGTGCAAGCGTTTTCCAAAGGAAAGCCAAGTGCTAAAAATATCATTTTCATGGTCAGCGACGGGATGAGTACCGGGACTTTGAATATGGCGGACCTGCTGAGCAATCGAAAGGAAGGACGCATGAGCAGCTGGATGAAGCTATACGCAGAACAAACTGGTCGCCGGGCATTCATGGAAACTTCCTCCTCCAATGCACTCGTAACCGACTCGGCAGCAGGAAGTTCGGCGTGGGGAGGCGGCAAAAAAGTGCCTAACGGGAATCTGAATGTGAATACGGACGGGAGTTTTAATAAACCTATATTACAAAAATTCAAAGAGGCTGGAAAATCCGTTGGCTGCGTCACCTCCGTAACGATCACACATGCCACACCTGCCGGGTTTTGCATCAATAATAAATCCCGGGGTGATGAATCAGAAATTGCTTCTCAATATCTGGATTTAAAATTCGACGTCATGATGGGTGGTGGCGCCGAGTTCTTTCTGGCTGAAAAGCGCAAAGACAAAACGAACCTTTTTGCCGCCTTCGAACAGGCTGGCTACACAGTAGCCCGCAGTCGTGATGCAATGCTCGGATTGACGAATCAACAAAATCCCATACTGGGTGTTTACTGTGAAGGAGCGCTTCCCTACGCACTGGATACATTACAAAATCCCAACCTTCAAAAAGCAGTTCCAACGCTCGCGGAAATGACGCGCAAGACACTGGATCTGTTATCCAAAAACCCAAGAGGGTTCGCCGTTCAGATCGAGGGAGGAAAAGTCGATTGGGCTGCACATTCAAACGATGCGGGCGGATTGCTGTATGACCAGATGGCATTTGATGAGGCAGTTGAGGCAGCATTGGATTTTGCTGCAAAGGACAAGGAAACGCTTGTTCTCATTACGACGGATCACGGCAACGCAAATCCCGGACTTTTTGGAAGTGATAAACAATTTGACTTGCTGCAAACATTCAAGCATACCAACAACTGGATCCTGGGCGAGCTGGATACAAAGCCTACAACGGCACAACTGATCGAGCGAGTCGAATTTGCACAAGGTTATGCGATCAAACAATCCGAAGCCGAAAAAATCCTGAGCCGGTTTGGAGACAAGAACGAAGCTGGCCTTTACGTGGCCAATAAGCCGCTCTTCCGGGAATTGGCCGGGATTCAAACGCATTATACGGGAATCGGCTGGGCCGGCATGGATCATTCGGCAGACTATGTGGAACTGGCAATGTTTGGGCCTGGAAGTGAAAACCTTAAACCGTTTGTTAAGAACACGGAGCTGCACAATTTTATGCTTGATGCGACAGGAGTAGCGAAGGCCTGATCCCTCACTCTTGTAAAATTCACATTACCTTAACACTTATCGCGTAGTGACTTAACACTGCGAAACTAATTTGCGCCCTTAATGGGCGCTTTTTTTATGTTTAAAGTGAAGCGAAGCCAAAGCGCTCATCTT
Organism: Dyadobacter sp. CY347; assembly: GCF_021502655.1. Lineage (GTDB taxonomy): Bacteria > Bacteroidota > Bacteroidia > Cytophagales > Spirosomataceae > Dyadobacter. Next base: position 1,162,220 of record NZ_JAKFFT010000004.1, on the reverse strand, counting down.
GTAAAAATTAAATTTATAATTACTTTATGAAAAAACTACTTTTACCCATTCTTCCTGTGGTAATTGCTGGTTCTTTGGTTTTCAGTGCGTTCAGCCCGGCATGGGCGGCACGGCCAAAGCACCGTGTGTCGATTAGTCACACCGGGACGCTGGCACCAAAAATCCGGGTGACGGGCCGTGTGCTTGACGACAACGGAGATCCGTTACTGGGTGTCACGGTCATTGAAAAGGGGAACAACAGCCGCGGCGCTGTGACAGATGTGAACGGGGAGTTCACTATCGAGGCGGACGCAGGGTCTACGCTCGTATTTTCTTTCGTGGGTTTTCTTGCGCACGAGGTGGTGATTTCGGACGAGAAACCATTGAATATTCAGTTGAAGCAAGATGCAATGATGCTCGACGAAGTAGTTGCTGTGGGTTACCAGACACTTAGAAAAAGCGATCTGACAGGCGCAGTATCAAGTGTAAAAGCAAAAGAACTGAACCTGACAACCCCGACTGTGGGCCAGGCTTTGGTTGGAAAAGTAGCAGGCGTACAGATTTCACAAGTGAGCGGTGCGCCTTATGTTGGGACAAAAATCCGTGTTCGCGGTGTTGGCTCTATCAATGCCAGCTCTGATCCGCTTTATGTCATTGATGGCTATCCTGCTGGTAATGATGTATTTATCAATCCAAATGACATTGAGTCAATTGATATATTGAAAGATGCTGCCTCTGCGGCCATTTACGGTTCGCGTGCAGCAGGCGGTGTGGTCTTGATTACCACAAAACGCGGTAAGGAAGGCAAAGGGAAACTGGAATACGACTACCAGTTCGGCGTGCATCAGCTGGCCAAAAAGGTGGATATGCTCAACTCGTCGGAATTCGCACAATTGCTGATCGATGGCCGCAATAACACGTACCGCGACCTGATGGTGAGCGGTGGTAAGCCATGGAACGATGCAATGTTTTCGGACGACAATGCGACCCGCATCAAAAACCTGGGCGGCAGCGCGGGTTCGGTGAGCATTCCTACGGACATTTACGATTTTGCCAATCAGCGGCTGATCACACCCAAATACAACACCGACTGGCAGGACGAGCTTTACCGCAATGCACCGGTGAGCCGTCATAATATCAGTTTCAGCGGCGGACAAAAAGGCCTTCGCTATGCCATCAGCGGCGGGCATCTTACCCAGCAAGGCATTATTCTGAGCACCAGGCAAGAACGTACAAACTTCCGGGCAAACATTGATGCGGATGTGAACAAGAAGTTGAAAGTCGGTGCAAATCTGGCCTACACTTATAATACGAACCGCGAGGTGCAGGAAGGCCGTTTTAACCAGGGGCCCATTCTGGGAGCGCTGGTGTATATGCCAATCTTCAAAGCTTATAATGAAGATGGCTCGCTTGCCAAAAATGAAGCCGCAGCATTGAGCGCTGGTTTTGGTTTGCAATCCATCGAAAACCCCGTTGCACTGGCCACAGAAACGCATATCAACAGATCAGGTCAGCGCGGGACTTACATTGGATTTGCCACATTTGAGATCATTAAGGACTTGAATTTCAAAGTGAACGTCGGTTTACAGACTTATAATGAGAAGTACGAATACTATTTGCCAACCAGCCTGAGCAGCGGCGCTAACCCGCCGGGATCACCGCAGGCCATTGCGGCGGCAAATTCAGTGGCGCGGAACGTGAGTTTTATGGACAAGCTGGCAGAATTTACCCTGAATTACAAAAAGACATGGGGCAAGCACAACTTCGACGGATTGCTGGGTTATACGGCGCAGCAAAACAACCGGGACGTCATTTCGGTTACAGCGCGCGGGTTCCAGAATGACCGGATCGAAGAGATCACCGGAAAAGGCGCCGATGCTATTTACTTTGGTCTTAACACAGGTAATCCGGAAAATGACGGAACGGGCAAGACCAACTGGACATTACTCTCCTACCTGGCCCGCGCAGTTTACAATTTTGACAATAAATATTATTTGACCGCCTCTTTCCGCACGGATGGATCATCGCGTTTCGGGCCGAATAATCGCTGGGGAAGCTTCCCCTCCGTTTCGGCAGGCTGGAACATTTCGAATGAGCCGTTCTACAATGATCTCCTGGGTAAAGCTTCCACAATGAAATTGCGTGCGAGCTGGGGACTGAGCGGGAATAACAACATTGGTAACTATAACTTTTTGCAAACAATGGCTGCCCCTGGCGGCGTGGTTTTTGGAAACGGAACGGTAAACACAGCATTGTGGGCCGAGGGGATTAAGGATCAAAATTTGGGTTGGGAATCCACTTCGCAATATAATGTGGGACTGGATCTGGGATTGTTTGAAGACAGGCTTTCCATCATTGCCAACTATTATCTGAGCCGTTCTTATAATTTGCTTTTCAACCAGCCACTTTCAGCGATTTCAGGCTCCTCGACCATCCTGACGAACTTAAAAAACTCGAAAGTGCAGAACACCGGTTTTGATATCCAGGCCGATGCAAGGGTGATCTCGAAACGCGATTTCAACCTGAACATTAGTGGTAATTTCTCGCTTAACCGCAACAAAGTGCTGGATATGGGTGGTGCCAACACAATCCTTTCTACGGGTGCGGAACGCTCTTACATTACGCACATTACGCACGAGGGGCAGCCGATCGGGATGTTTTATGGATTCAAGGTGAAAGGCATGGTTCGTGAATCGGATATGGAGAACCTTGCAGCAGATAATGTGGCCTACAACGCATCGACGCAGAAATTTCCAGCCGGTTATGTGTTAAAAGGCCCGGCACGTTCAACCGCTTCAACAAATCCGTTGCGTCCTGGTGACCTTTATTTTGAGGATATCAATGGTGACGGCGTAGTGAATGACACGGATAAGCAGGTGATCGGAACGCCGCATCCAAAGTTCACTTATGGATTTGCGATTTCAGCGAGTTACAAGAATCTGGATTTCAGTTCTTCGTTCAACGGAATTTACGGCAACCAGGTGCTGGATGGTCAGGATTATTACATTTATAATATGGAGGGCTCGGGCAACCAGTATTCCAAAGTGCTGAACCGTTACCGCTCCGAAGCTGAGCCTGGTGATGGTAAAATATATCGCGCTGCACGCGGAGGCACGCAAAGCAACAGTACGCGTCTGTCGACATTCTATCTGCAAGACGGCTCGTTCCTGAGATGTACCAACCTGACCTTGGCCTATAACTTCCCTCAGATTGCCCAGATCAGCAAGAATGCGATCAGTAACCTGCGGATTTATGTAGGCGTTGACAATGCATTTACATTGACCAAATATCTTGGCTATAACCCGGAAGTGGACTACAACAACGGTTCCAACCTGACGGCGGGTGTTGATTATGGTAAATATCCACTGGCCCGCGCCTATAACATTGGCGCACGCATCACCTTTTAATTAAGCAGCTATGTTTGACAAAAAATATAAATTAACCCATATCATTACTGCGTTCGCACTCTGTGTGCTCAGCTCGTGCTCTACTGATTTTATTGATCTGGAAGACCCGAATGCAGTTTCCAATGCCTCTTTTTACCAATCGCCAGGCGAAGTGGAAGCGGCCGTAAATGGCATTTACCAGTCGCTGCGCAATGGCAACGGAATCGGCGAAACGAGCGCGCTTTACAGCGAAGAGCGTTCAGACAACACAGGCAGGAACGACAACCAGTCCAATGCCGGCGAGCCGTTTCAGTTCAATGACTTTTCGCTTTTGCCCAGTAACACTTACCTGAAAAGCCACTGGCTGGCATTATATCAGACCATTACGCGCTCCAACCAAGTTCTTGAAGGAATTGAGAAGGTGAGCTTCACAGACAATGAGCTGAAAGAGAAATACAAGGCCGAAGCCAAATTCATGCGTGCACTCATCTACTTTCATCTTGTGCGGAGATGGGGCGACGTGCCATTGATTACCAGGCCATTGACTTTTGCGGAAGTGCAGGAAAACACGTTTCGGGAAAAGCAGGATGTGGTTTACCAGCAAATCGTCACCGATCTGACCGAAGCCGTGAACAGCCCGCTGCCAAATGTGCAAACGACCGCATTAAAAGGGAAAGTGACCAAAGCCGCCGCAAATGCATTGCTCGGACAAGTTTACCTGACAATGGCCACCACGCTGGATCAGACAAACCGGACGGAGAATCTGACGCAGGCCAAAAATTATCTGACCGCCTGTTACGACCTGCGCACATTCGGGACATTGAAAGAGATCCCGTATGCCGATGTTTTTGATGTATCTAAAAAGTCTACGGTTCCGGAAATCATTTTCCAGGTTGTTAACAAGCAGGGAGACATTAACTTTTCGTCGGCCATTGCACGGAACAACCAGGCTAAAGGTGAAACGATCAACTCGCTCATAACTTCAACAGGCGCGGGCGGCAATGTTACGCCCGACCTTGTGCTGGATTATGAAGAAGCTGACGTCAGAAAGGATTTTAACATTAAGTTCGCTAATGACATTATCGTACGCGATTATTTTATTACCAAATTCCGCGATGCGAGCCCTGCGGCAACAAACCAGGGTTTTGGGGGAAATGATTGGATATTGATCCGCTATGCCGACGTAATTTTAATGTTGGCCGAAGTCAATATGTATCTTGGAAATGAACCGGCAGCCATCGGTTTTCTGGACCAGGTAAGGGAACGCGCCGGTCTGCCTTTGTATGCAGCATCGATCCGCAATACAACTTACCGGACCAAATACCCGACACTGAAACTAGCGATTCTGCACGAGCGTCGCGCGGAACTTGCGTTTGAAAACCACCGGTGGTTTGATCTGTTGCGTTTCTTCACAACCGATGAGCTTGTTGCGTATTTTAAGGCAAAAAGCCAGGATAATTTTGGCCTCGCTAAGCTTTCAAACTTTGGCCCCAAGGACCGCTACTACCCTATTCCGTTCGATGAATATAAATTGGATCCCACTAAAATGTACCAAAATCCGGGATATTGATCTAAATTATTGACTATCATACTGGAACGTTCAGTTAGCCGGGCAGCAATGTCCGGCTACTTAATTTTTGTCAGAGTCCTTCTAACGGCCCACATGAATCAATACTGGTAGCCTTAATCATTTACGGCTTTCATCTTTCTTAATTGCCTATTTTCCGCCAATAGGTTGTGCATGTTTGTAGTGGGATTGAAGTAAAAACTCCTTGGAGTTTTCATCTGATAGATTTAGTTCAATCATTTGTGCCAAGGCTTGCTTTTTATCCTTGGCTTTATCGTAAAAACTCTTACAAATCTTGTAACCAACAAAGTAGCCCAGATCTCGGCAGTTCTTTCCGGCAATTTCCTTTTCTGCATAAAGCCATCCTTTCGAGTTGCCGATGTCTTGATACATATCTTTTTGGAATTCTTGCCATATTTCTGCTTCATGCTTTTCACCAAAAGCGTTGTGTCCGTCGGGAAACCGTTCAGCCAAGCGCTGGCCTAGTACCAGCTCCGATACAAAATCAGCCATTCCTTCAACAAGACATTGACTTAAGAGACTTTTATGAGATGCCATGTATGCCTGGGCGGCTTGCTCGTCTTTCATGAGATTGTTAATATTTCGCTGTACCCATTGCTGAGTATGAACAAATTCATGAAGAACAAGAGGAACAGCCCAGTCCGGGCTTTGGTTTGCCGCAACTTCTGTCCCGATGTAAACAGTGTCATCTTGGATTGTTCCACCAGAGTTGTTAATGCCAACACAAAAGTAGATGTCACCGTCCCGAAAATTAGGATAGACAACTTTAAACTTTTCGATTTTTTCCAATATCCTGGATTCCTGATCAATAGCGGACAAAATAAACGGCCTTTTTTTCAAGAGAGTGGACCTGTCGGTGGTCATAAATTTGAGCCATTTCTGCGTGTTGCCACCCCGCAATTCCATAAATTCTCTTAATCCCTTACTGGCCTTATCGACATACAGTTGTTGAACAAATGATGCCTGTTTCACTGTGTCGGACGTAGTCATGACGCTATCCAGCGCCTGGTAGAATCGGGGAAGGTCTTCTGTATGCAACTTGATCTGTGCATAAGTGTGGCGGGATGCAAAAAGAAGACATGAAAAACAGAGTGATAGGGCAATTTTTAAAATTTTCGATTTCATGATTATGGATTTGGGCCTGCTAAAATGTAGATGCCATCTATGAATAAACCCTTCTCATTTTAACATGGTTACTGGTGTTTATTACCAATGGTACCTTTTCTATCTTGACTGAGCTATTATCCAGACCAAACCACTGTGCCTCCGAATTGGTAATGCTTTTTATAGCGAAATAAAACTTCATGACAAACTCTTCATGCCATGGCAGGTCATTTTCAACTGACAGGTATCGTTCCAATACCACAAAACGAAAATCGCCGGTAATATTTTGGCGGTTAAGTGACTCATAACGGCTGGTAATATCCACCTCGTTATTTCGCACCATATCTTCAACCACATTCCTTAGAAACATGTTGATGCGCTGCTCAACACGGAAACCCAATATGAAATTAATTTTAATCACATCATCCACGGCCCTTACATCCACATGATAGTCCATTGTGTAAGGCTCGTCTGTCGTCTCAACATGCACAAACCAATAAATATCCGCCCGTTTTGGTCTCTTTTGGAAAATAGAATAAATGATCTTGTTCTCAATCTGGTTATCTTCTGCCGCATTGGACATAAAGATCAGGTGTGTTGCATACTTAGGAATACTGATATCGTTACTGAGCTCTTTGAGTGCAGGAATATGCTTATCAAGGTCTTCAAACTCAGTTAACCTAAGCTTAATCACATTCGCTCGTAACCAAACAGCCATCAACGCAATAATGATGGTTGCCAACAGTAACGAGACCCAGCCCCCGTGCATAAATTTTAAGAGGTTAGCCGCCAGAAACGAGCCCTCCAGTGCCAGGTATACTGCAATAAATGCACCGATCCATAATTTATTGATCTTATGAACAAACAAATAGTAAGAGAATAAGAGTGTGGTCATGATCATTGTCATTGTAATGGCCAGACCGTAAGCCGCTTCCATATTGGATGACTCTTTGAAATAGAGCACAACGCCAATGCAGCCTGCCAATAAGAGCCAGTTGACACTGGGTACATAGAGCTGTCCTTTTTGATCGCTTGGATAGATCAGGCGGACTTTTGGCCAAAGATTCAACCTGATCGCTTCTGAGACAAGGGTAAATGAGCCACTAATCAGCGCCTGGCTTGCTATGATAGCTGCCATGGTCGCTACGCAAATTCCCGGAAGCAGCCACCAGTCTGGCATGATCTCATAAAACGGTTTACGGCCGTTCAGCACTTCCCCTACATGCATCGCAAGCCAGGCCCCTTGGCCAAAGTAATTGATCACAAGACAGGTCTTTACATAAATCCAGCTAATCCGGATATTTCCCCTGCCGCAGTGGCCCAAGTCGGAATAGAGGGCCTCCGCCCCAGTTGTACATAGAAAAACGGACCCTAAAAGCCAGAATCCACCTGGATGCTCTGCCAGCAGCTGGTAGGCATAATATGGATTGAAGGCTTTAAAAATTTCCGGATGATAGATTACCTGCGAAAGCCCAAGCACAAGCAGCATTAAAAACCAGACAAGCATCACCGGTCCAAATGCCCGGCCCACGATCGTTGTCCCAAATACCTGTATGACAAACAGCAATGTCAGGATACCTATAACGATGGGGATAGTTTGTATGTGGGGATAAAGTATGCGAAGACCTTCGACGGCCGATGAAACCGAAATAGGTGGCGTAATGATACCGTCAGCAAGCAGCGTGCTAGCCCCTATGATTGCGGGGATCGTCAACCACTTTGCATTTCGTCGGACCAGGGCGTATAAAGCAAGTATGCCCCCTTCACCATTATTGTCGGCGCGCAGGATCAGTATTACGTACTTAACAGTCGTTTGAAGTGTCAATGTCCAAAAAATGCAAGATACCGATCCGTAAACAACGTCCAGGGCGATCGGCGCATTACCAATAATGGCTTGCATGGCATACAAAGGTGACGTTCCAATATCACCGAAAATAATCCCTAGTGCAACTAAAAGCCCCGCAGCAGAAGCCTTTTCTGTATGTTTTGAACTCATTCTTGTCTGATTAATAATTTACTTATTCGGCCAACGCTATAATTTCGCAATGATAAAACATTATAATGTGATCTGCTGCCGGTGTGAACTTAAATTGTAATAACAAATTAACGACATGCCTGCCTAAATTAAACAAAGAAAAAGGAGCGTTCAGCTGCATTTAGCCGAACGCTCCTTTTTAATGTTGCGTAATAACAAAATTTATTGCACCTGTTTTAACGTACCTACGATTACAAGTGCGAAAATGAAGCAAATACACAGGTTCATAAATGAGGCCATAACCGCCATTGCCTCTCCTCTGTTATTACGGAATGGAATGACCCGCAGGTAAATGCAAATGAGCGAAATCACCAGGTAACTGGCCACCATCAGGTACAAATCGTCCCAGAAAATGCTTTTGCTGACAAATGCTCGGTTTCTATTTCAATCTCTTCGTCTATTTCTTCGCCGGGGTCAAAAAGCATCGCCGTACAAAAACAGTTTTTATATGCCTTGCCTGCCAGCGTCTGGTAGTTTACGATGGCTGCGGCCACACCGCAATTCGCAATTGCAATAATCGCTTTGCCTTCGATCATTTTAGCCTCAATGTCGGCTGGGCTACGCTTCGGGGTTGCTTTTTGAAATCTTACAGCTTTATGTTCAGCGATCATTTTATTGTTTCAAATGTTTTCAAGAGACATTATAAAAGGCTGTTCCAGAGTTATCCAATCTTAAAATATAAATGCAACCAGCTATAAGACAGCTAGTTGCATTTATATATTTTTTACAACATGTACTTTTACCTATATCATTTTGATAGGCATTATCAGATTGATATTATGCTTTGGCAAGTTTGGCCATCTGTAATCCATCTTGTAAAGTGAATTTTGACGAGCATTGTCGTATTACCCCCTCTTAATAGTCGCTTTAGTACCCAACTTGCTGCAAGTGCTTTCCGTAATATTGTTCCGTAAAATTGTTTAAAAAATCAAATGAGAAAAATCATTACAAACACCTTCATGACCTTGGATGGTGTCATGCAGGCTCCGGGCGGCCCGGATGAAGATACTGAAAGTGGATTTGAATATGGTGGCTGGTCGGTAACTCAATGGGATCAGCTCATGAACGAGGCAATGATTGAAGCTATGAAGAAACCATATGATCTCTTATTAGGTCGTGTTACCTACGAAATTTTTGCGGCTCACTGGCCAACGTTAAAAGATGACCCCACAGCTGACTTGTTTAACCGAATCAACAAATATGTTGCAACAAATTCACTGACTGATACAGCCTGGGAAAATACGGTGCTACTCAATCAAGATACAATTGAGCAGATAAAAAACCTCAAGTTAACCGAAGGCATTGATTTACAAGTACATGGCAGCGGCAACCTGATTCAATCTTTGCTGCGCCATGGACTTATTGATCAAATGAATATTTGGATCTATCCCCTTGTTATTGGAAAAGGCAAAAGACTTTTTGGGGAGGGGACAGTCCCAGCAAACTTCAAACTGGTCAAACACATAGTCTCAACTACCGGTGTCATCATTACGTCCTTTGAGCAGAATGGGAAAGTACCAATCGGCTCATTCGCTTCTTAGTTATCATTTTGGACCATAGACATATCAAAACTACCTGCCTAATGGCTATTACTATCCGCAGCCTCATTGCATCGGACTGGCCGGCAATCAAAGATATCTACCAGCAAGGCATTGACACCGGCGATGCAACCTATGAAACGCAAGCACCCGAGACCGAAGTGTTGAAAGGCAAGTTTCTAAGTGAACCGCAGCTTGTAGCGGTGGATAATGGTCAAATCATTGGATGGGCAATGCTATCGGCTGTTTCCAGTCGTTGCGTGTATGGCGGGGTGGCTGAAACGAGCATTTATGTTCATTCCGGATTTCATGGGCGCGGTGTCGGCCGCGCGCTGCTATCCTCCTTAGTTCCGCTGAGCGAAAAGCTTGGTTTCTGGACATTGCAGGCGCAAATATTTCCTGAAAATAAAGCAAGCATTGCACTTCATGAGCAGCAAGGGTTTCGCCGGATTGGATACCGTGAGAAGTTGGGGAAACGCAATGGAATTTGGCGGGATGTTTTGTTTTTGGAACGCCGAAGCTTGGTAGCTGGAAATGATTAATATGAAAGAACCCATGCAAAGAAACGGCTTTGAAGGTGCGCTACGCGGAGCTTCCGCAGGTATTCAAAAATAAGTTGGGATAAAGGCGCCGCTCCATGCAGATATAGCATGACGTCATCGGGTTATGGAAGTATTTTAGCGATCATGTGGGCTTGATGCCCTCCATAAATTTGTCCATTATTGAACTTCTTATCGGTGAAAATGATAGCTTCCCCTGAATCCTAGAGAACATTAAGCATACAAATGACATTTGCAATAATTGGGGCGAAGCTTACAAGCCCGGCAATAAGAATTTCGGTCCAATCAGAACTTACCGCCTATTTCAAAATCACCTCCCGCAACCGCTCTTCGTGTTCATCGCTCCATTACCCAATGTGGCAATCACGGGGATTAACGTTTTTCCAAAGTCAGTAAGGCTGTATTCTACTTTTGGGGGTACGACGGGATAAATTTTCCTAGTAACCAGTTCATGATCTTCCAATTCTTTTAACTGAACATTCAAAACCCTGCGGGAAGCGTCGGGGATTTTGCGTTGCAGTTCGCTTGGGCGTTGATAACCCTGGTCAATAAACCAAAGTAAGCGGATTTTCCATTTGCCATAAAGGACTTCACCGATCAGGTCAAGTCCGCAATTCAGGTTTGGTGTTGTCTTTCTCTCATACATATTTCAAAATTAAGCGTATGTATCAGTTCGTGCAATAGGGGATCAATTTATCCCTATATGAATCGTAATTCCGTACTTGTGTAAACCTCATCTACACGCCAATTTTGTCCTATCATTCATTTTTAACCAAAGGACAATACAATGGAACAGTTTAATTTCAACAATGAATTATCAGGTAAAATTGCCCTGGTAACCGGGGGCACCAAAGGAGCCGGAAGAGCAATTGCAGAAAGGCTTTTGCAAGCTGGCGCAACCGTGATTATAACCGCGAGGAACGCACCGGAAGAGCAAAACGAGAAGCTGCATTTCATTTCAGCTGATTTAAGTAAGGCAGAAGGATCACAAAAGGTCGTTAGCGAGGTGCTTTCCGCTTATGGAAGGCTGGATATTCTGGTAAATAATCTTGGTGGTTCATCAACACCCGCTGGTGGATTTTCTGTATTGAGTGATGAAGATTGGGAATCAACGCTGCAAGCCAATTTGCTTGCCCCGGTTCGGCTGGACAGAGGATTTTTACCACAAATGATCGATCGAAAAAGTGGTGTTATTATTCACATTGCTTCCATACAGGGCATACTGCCTTTGTACGATTCAACTTTGCCTTACGCAGCCGCCAAAGCGGCACTGAGGAATTACAGTAAAAGCTTATCCAACGGGGTTGCCTCTTCGGGTGTCCGCGTGCTGGCTGTTTCGCCAGGCTGGATCAATACGACAGCATCGGAAGCCTGGCTGGGCGAACTTGCAAGAAACGCGAATAGTACGGTAGAAGAAGCGCAACAGGGCGTGATGGATGCATTAGGTGGAATACCATTCGGTAGACCTGCCCAACCAGAAGAAGTTGCAGAATTTGTTGGCTTTTTGGTTTCGCCAAGAGCAAGTTACCTTACAGGGACAGAATATGTCATTGACGGCGGAACTGTTCCCACTATTTAACAACCTCAAAAAAAACACAGAAATGAACTTACCGAAAGTAGTATCCGATTTAGTAGAAACGCAAAACAACTTTGATAGCGTTGCATACGCCAATTGTTTTTCTGAAACAGCCGTAGTTTTCGATGAAGGAAAAACGCACAATGGGAGAAAAGAAATAGAACGTTGGATTGCCGATTCCAACGAGCGCTACAAGGCTATCATAAAGCCTGTCGGCTTTGAAGAAAAAGACAATGAGAGCCTTTTAAAAGCAGAAACTTCGGGAAATTTTCCCGGAAGCCCTATTGTATTGAGTTATCATTTGGAAATAGTTGATGAATTGATACAGTCGTTGAAAGTCACAGGATAAGTGGGAATGGCTAGCATTAGCCATTCCAATTTAGCGCTAATGCTTCTTCCGTTGCCACTGAGGTCCTGGCAAGCATCTTTTCTTCAAACGATGCAAGCGCTTCATGCACTGTTGTAAATTCTTCTGAGAAAAGCGCTTCGTAAAGCTCCAAAGCATCCAGCATTGCCTGATTTACTCCGTCTCCGGAAGGCGGCGTCTGATGAGCCGCATCACCGATCATCGTTAAGTTTGCGATTGTCTGCCACGATTGATCTTGCGAAAAGTAATATTGTGGCCGTGAAACAAAATAGGATTCATCTGTCGAGAATATTTCATGCCAATCATTGCTCCAATCGGAAAACCGCTGTTTGAACCAAGTAAACACAGCCTCCTTGTTTGAAAAATCAATGCGGGAAGTTTTCGTCCATTCATCCGGCTCTTCCGTGATCGTATAAAATGAAAGGGAGCCTTCCCCTTTTGCGCTCAGCAAAATTGTCTTACTGTTCCAATGTGCAAAAATCTTTCCTCCACTGATTAGCGCCCACAAATGCGGTGCATTAACAGCCGCGTTGTAAATGTTGCCTTCAACAATCGTGAGACCCGAGTAGGTGCGTTCAATATCTGTGATATATTTCCTGACCTTGGAGTTTGCCCCATCTGATCCAATTACCAGGTCCGCATACGCAGTAGTTCCGTTTTCGAAAACCAGATCCCAGCCACTGCCGTTTTGTTTTAGTTCGGTAAATTTCGAATTCCAAACAACCGTGTTCTCATTCAGGGATGCGATGAGTAAATCACGGAGTGGCCCACGGTGCAAAATTTCGTGTTTGAGACCGGTGTATCCCTCGAAATAATTAAATGTGCCAGCGATTTCTTGCATCAGCCTGTGCCGGAAAACATCGAAAATCTATATTATAAATTGAAATGTGAAGAACTATTATGCCACATATTTACCATACTGACCCAGCGTGAAGCTGTGCCTGTTAGCGCTATGCATATCAAGGACATTAAAGCCATTTACGCGGTGAAGGCCTATTTACAATCCAATTTCGATCAATCACCAAATATTGCGGTGCTGGCCAGGAAAGCAGGCATGAGTGAACCCAAGCTACGAAAGATTTTTAAGCAGACATTTGGCAAAGGGGTTTTCGAATACTATCAGTCGGGACGAATGCATAAAGCGGCTCAGTTGCTCAGGGAGAAACGGCTAACAGTTTCTGAGGTGGGTTATCAGATGGGGTTTACTAATCTGAGCCATTTCTCAAGAGTTTTTGAGCAGCATATCGGTGCCAAGCCAAAAAAATATTCAACCTGGCAGGTAGTTAATTAATACAAAGCCAGGATGAACAAAAAGGTGGTCTAATTCAGTTAAAACATGCAGGCTGTGAAACGAGGAAACAACTCTTCGTTCCAAAGGCTAATATTCCTTAACCGGCAGCCAGTGTTATTATTTGGTTTTGGTGTTATTTAATACGGCTTTGTCACTTAAAAATTCAACGGCTATCCTGCATAGCATTTCGCCTTTTTCGTCCGGCATTTCATGCCCTACATTAGGATAAACACATAATTGTCCATAGCGAAGTGCTTCAAAAATCGCTATCGTATGGCCCAGTTTGATCATGTCCCTGTCACCACGAATCAATAACACCGGTACACTGATGCTGGCGATCTTGTCATCTGGAATTTTGATTTCCCTTTCCCAAGTCTTTTGATTGTCTTCCCAAAACTTGATCCATTTTTCAGGTTCGGGATTCATCCGCTGATAGTTTTCTAACCAATCCTTATCCTCTTTTACCGCTTCAACGGTATATTCCTTTAACAAACCGCGGGCTTCATCACTTATTCCACTGGCTTTAGAGTTTGAAGCACCGCTCACAACTTTCTTAATTTTGTCAGGTCTGTTGGCTGCAAGCAGCAATGCAGTGTTTCCGCCCGTGCTCCAACCCATCACATAAGCACTGTCTAGCTTCAAATGGTCAATCAGCTGCGAGCAATATTCTGCCATTAGTTCACCACTTAAGCTGTCGGCATGCTCGGAGCGGCCGTGTCCCGGCGCATCCGGCGCTATAACCCTATAATGTTTTGAGAGTTCGGGAATGATGCCCGCTAGGTTTTCGATCGAGCCCAGCCCTTGGTGCAAGAGTAGCAACGGAATTCCTTTACCATATTCCTCGTAATAGATTTTCGTATCGTGTATTGTTACATATTTTCCATGATTTGACCCATATTTAACAGGTGTTACTACCTGGCTGCCAGGTTTTTCAACTCGATTGCAGGAAGCAATGAACAAAATGACTAAAACAAAATAAATGAGTCGTTTCATCTTGATGGATCTAAATACGCGATTAGACATATATGTAAATTTCAAGATTAAATACGCAATTCTTGCGACGAGTGTTGATTTGTCAAAATCATTTACTGCCTTCACGTAATATTTCAGACGACCAAAATACAGTGTCCTAGGTCAGCGGCCCCAAACAGAGAGCTCGTTTTGGTCCGGATCTAGAAAATGAAAGCGCCGGCCTCCGGGAAATTCAAAGATATCTTTGACAATGGCGCCGCCCGCAGCCAGGACTTTGGCCCTGGTCGCTTCTATACTTTCAGAGTAGAGAATAACAAGAATACTGCCCTTGACAGGTGTGCCGGTAGTGAAACCGCCATCCACAAAATCGCCTTCGAAAGCACAATAGTTGGGCCCGTAATCCTTAAAAATCCATCCGAAACTTTCAGTGTAAAACTGTCTAATGCGTGGGATGTCCTGAGTAAGGAATTCGATGTATTGAATTTGCTCGTGCTTCTCGCGGGTATTTGTTTCCATTTTTAACAGGTTTGCGGATTCGTTAAATATACTAAGTCATTCACGTGAATAGGACTCCAGAAATACCATTCACCTTTATTTTTGACTCTTTCACGCCCTACCATTGACCAGTGGCTCCCTTAGGTGAACAGAATTAGCTTTTCTTGGGGTTGATTTAACAAGTGTTTGATATTCTTTCACAATTTCAACATTTTAAGATCATGAAAACAATGGCAAGACACCAAACTTTAAAAACCTGCCTAATTGCAACCGAACTCCTGGCGCCAGCCAACCAGGCATTGCTTACCAATGCCCTTTTGCGCTAATTTGCCAACCTTTCCTTTCGTGCTTAATTAACGAATATTATGTTCCAACTGAGGTTTCGATACGTTTTCATGTTCTTGCTCGGCGCGTATTCGTTTCTGAATACCCTGCTGATAGAAACATTTGACTACTATCACGTCGGAGCCGACAAATGGATCATATTTCTGCTTTTCCTTGCCGTTACAGCCGCTATTTGGGAAGGCAACCGCCTTTGGGACAACTGGCTATCCAAGCGTGAAATCAAACCATTCTGGCTTAGAATTATCTATAATTTTTCTGGTAGTTTGCTCATTACAGCGCTTGCTGCGTTGTTACTGGGCCTTCCGACGGCCAGCTATGCTTTATCCAAAGACTGGCAGCAGTGGGTGTTGCCGATGAAATTATTGGTAATGTTCTGCTTCCGGATCAATTTGTTCCTGAATACAATTCACGTCATTTTTCTTTACATGCAGCAGCTGGAATTAAGCCACCAGCAACTTGAAACATACAAGCGGATAAGCAGCCAGGCCCAGCTACAATCACTCAGAAATCAGGTAAATCCGCATTTTTTATTTAATAACCTGAGTGTGCTTACGGCGTTGATTGGTCAGGACACTCATGCCTCGATTGAGTTTGTAAAGCAATTTTCAAATGTCTATCGCTATATCCTTAAAAGTGATGAAAAGGAGCTTATCCATCTGCGAGAGGAGATCGGCTTTATTCATTCCTATCTGTATCTGCTCAAAACGCGTTTTGATTCCGGGTTGAGTATTGATATTAATATTTCCGAGGGCTGCCTGTCGGCATATATTCTCCCGGTTTCGCTACAAATGTTGGTTGAAAATGCGGTCAAACATAACATTGTTTCCAAAAGCAAACCGCTACATATCGAAATTTTGTGTCTGGACAATGAATCCATTACCATCAGAAATAACCTGCAAAAGAAGAAAGTAGACGACGACCATTCAACCCGTTTAGGCCTGACCAACATCGCAAAAAGATATGATTTTCTCGGGCATCAGGGCGTGAGTATCCAGCACACAGAGCAATCTTTTAGCGTAACAATCCCGCTGATACATCTCAAAGCAGAGCCCTGATATTTATGTCAAATAGTTCTTTTTGAGCAATACCCACATCCTACCCACCTGTTATGAAAGTACTTATTTTAGAAGACGAACTGCTTTCTGCCAAAAGGGCTTCACAGCTCCTGACCGAATATGATCCGGACATCCAGGTTGCTGATATCCTGGACTCAGTAGAAGAAGCGATCACCTGGCTCAATCAAAACTCCGAGCCCGACTTACTGCTGCTCGATATCCATCTGGCCGATGGGCTGTGCTTTGATCTTTTTGAGCACGTTACCCTGAAAAGTCCTGTTATTTTTACCACTGCCTACGATCAGTATGCATTGCAGGCCTTCAAGTTAAATAGTATTGATTACCTGCTCAAACCCTTGGACAAAGGTGATTTGACAAGAGCTTTGGACAAATACCACAGCTTGAACCATGACAACAGAAACATCTCTGCATCAGACATCGAAAAGTTAAGATCCACTTTGCTGCAACTCTCAAAAAAATACAAGTCCAGGTTTCTGGTTAGGTTTGCTGATACCATTCATTATAAAAATGTAGATGAAGTTGCCTATTTCTATGCCGACGATAAGGTGGTATTTATGGTGAGTACTGACGGAAGAAAATACCTGATGGACAGCAACCTGGAAAGCCTTGAAGACGCCCTTGACCCGGCCCTGTTTTTCAGGATCAACCGCAAAGTCATTGCCCGGATCGAGTCAATACAAAAAGTCAAAACGCTGCTGAGCTCCCGCCTGCAGGTCTTCCTTAAACCCGCTTTTGACCAAGAAGTTTTCGTGAGCAAATACAGAAGCCATGACTTCAAAAACTGGCTTGATAATTAAAACTGAAATGCCATGAAGGCTTTATATGATCAATTGTCGGTAAGTTGCAGCAAAAAAACCACGCAGCTGTACAGCACTTCTTTTTCGCTCGGGATCCACTTTTTACAACCTAAATTTCACGCCCCGATTTACAGCATCTACGGATTTGTCCGCCTGGCCGACGAGATCGTCGATAGTTTTCACGGCTATGACAAGCACGGTTTAATGGCGAAGATCAGGCAAGATACCGCCGAAGCGATTGCTGCTGGTATCAGTATCAATCCAATTTTAAATAGCTTTCAGCATGTTGTAAACCAGTATGGCATCGAGTGGTCATTGATTGACACATTTCTAAAAAGTATGGAAATGGACCTTGGACAGAAGCAGCATAGTCCAGATAGTTTTCAGGAATATGTACTGGGCTCGGCCGAAGTGGTTGGCCTGATGTGCCTGCGTGTCTTCACCGAAGGGGACACAGCGCAATATGAAGACCTAAGGTATTATGCTATGAAACTGGGCGCCGCATTTCAGAAAGTCAATTTTCTGCGTGACTTAAAAGCTGATTATCAAGACCTGGGACGTAGTTATTTCCCAGGCATCAATTTCACACATTTTACAAGTACGGACAAAGATATTATCCAACAACAGATCCAACAGGATTTTGAGCAGGCATTGATTGGTATAAAAAAACTGCCTGCATCGTCCAGGCGTGGTGTATATTTGGCATATTATTACTATCAAAAACTTTTCCTTCGGATCAGTCAGACCCCGGCCGAAAAAGTAATGGATGCCAGGATCAGGATCCCTAACCATAATAAAATCGGGCTTATGCTGCGCTCATTGTTAAGACATCAATTGAACATGCTTTAAAAATGCCATCAGCAATTATTATTGGTTCAGGTATTGCCGGCATTGCTACTGCACTGCACCTGCGGGCTGCAGGCATTGAAGTGGATGTATTTGAGAGCAATGATTATCCCGGTGGCAAACTACATGCTTTCGAAATAAACGGCTACCGTTTTGATGCCGGGCCTTCGCTCTTCACCATGCCGCAACTTATTACTGAGCTTTTCGAACTGTTTGATGAACAACCCACTGACTTTTTTCAGTATCACCGCATGAAGTCGGTTTGCAACTATTTTTGGGAAGATGGCATGCGCTTTACTGCTGATGCCGATCGCGAAGTTTTTGCAAAAGAGGCCGCAGCCAAATTTGGTATCGAAGCCACAACGATATTATCTTATTTGAAAAACGGCCAGAAGAAATATGAGCTTACCGCGTCTTTATTCATCGAGAAATCGTTGCATAAAATGGGTACTTATCTTTCTGTGGATACCCTCAAGGCCCTGGCTCACCTATCGGAAATGAATTTGGGCACTAGTATGGATGCGCTTAATGAAGCAGCCATCGGTGAGCCGCATCTGGTTCAGTTATTTAACCGCTATGCTACTTATAATGGCTCATCACCGTATCTCACACCGGGTATCATGAGTATGATTCCACATCTCGAACTTTACCTGGGCGCTTATTATCCAAAGGGTGGTATGCACAGTATCACTAACAGTCTGTATCAACTGGCACTTCGGCAAGGCATACGATTTCATTTTAATCAAAAAATAGAACAGATACTGGTTGAGAAGAATAAGGCCGTCGGGGTTAAAACGGCAAGCAACGAGCATTTTGCAGATAGCATTGTCTCAAACATGGACATATTTTCTACCTACAAAAAACTGTTGCCATCACAACCGCACCCCGAGCGCACGCTCAGGCAGGAACGATCAAGTTCAGCTGTGATATTTTATTGGGGCATTCGCGGTACGTTTGATCAATTGGACTTGCACAACATATTTTTCAGCAGCGATTATCAGCAGGAGTTTGCGCATTTGTTCGAACATAAAACGCTTTTTAATGATCCTACGGTTTATATCAACGTAACCAGTAAAGAAACTCCGGGTGACGCACCTCCGGGATGCGAAAATTGGTTTGTGATGATTAATGCCCCGGGAGATTATGGTCAAAACTGGGAGGCATTGGTGGCACAGGCGCGCGAAAATATCATCAGCAAATTAAACCGCCTGCTCGGCACCGACATTGCAGCGCTCATCATGGCAGAAGATGTGCTAACACCACCGCTTATTGAAAAACGAACAAGCAGTTACCGTGGCGCATTGTATGGTGCGGCAAGCAATTCTAAACTTGCGGCCTTCCTAAGACACCCCAATTTTTCAAACAAAATAAAACAACTGTATTTTTGCGGAGGATCCGTTCACCCCGGTGGCGGTATTCCTTTGTGCATGCATTCTGCAAAGATTACTTCAAAGCTCATCATTTCGGCTTTATGAATAATGAACTATCATTTTCGGCTGTCAAAAGCAACACTTCCATATTTGCAATATGGCTGGTAACCATTTCAGGCATGATAGGCATATGGCTGGGTTATGGAGCTTGGTTTTTGCCAAAAACACCATTCAACCTGCTGCTTGGCCTGGGACTTTTGTACTGGAATTTTCCTCTTAAAAATGTTTGGCCAGGCATCCTAATCTGGTCGCTTGTTTACATCACCGGTATGGGCGTTGAAATGATTGGCGTAAACACCGGCTTGCTTTTTGGAGACTATCGGTACGGTGAAAATATGGGGCCAAAATTGGCTAACGTTCCCTTGCTGATTGGCATCAACTGGGTTGTGCTTACTTTTATAACAGCCACTATCGCAAAGCGTTTTATACCTAACCAATGGATCGCACCTGTTTGCGGAGCTGCGCTAATGGTTGCGCTCGATTTCTTTATTGAACCTGTGGCCTCAGTATTCGATTACTGGCATTGGAATGCAGGTTATGCACCGTTACGCAACTACATAGACTGGTTTGTGGTATCATTAGCAATGCAGTTGCTGGTAAAAAATTTCGTACCTCAAGCAAAGTATCCGCTGCCGTTACATCACTTTGCTTCCCAAGCTCTATTTTTCGTCTTCTTCTATTTGATCAACAAATAACTACGAAACAGACGTGCCCAATTTTAGCAGCTATACACAGCGAAAGTCTGCGCATTCAGCAAAGCGTCAGTGGTTTAAATAGGGAGCCAAAACATTTTCACCACCCCAGGTTCCTACGGAGCGGTAAGGCTGAAAACGCGCAAATAATTCTTCTTTGTACCAATCTATTTTTCGGGTTTTCCGGATGGCCTCCTGATGTTCGGGGCTATTGTAGGCATAGTTTTTCAGCGCATCTATATTTTCCCATACACTGAAAGTGGCCATCTGAACCAGGGGTGCTTCGCCAATTCCTTTGGTATAAATCAACCCTTTACAACCTTGCACAATAGGCCGCTGGGACGTAGGCACATAGTCCCAAAATTTTATCAGTTTACCCGCCTTAATGGTTGCACGCGTAATTACTGCAATAAGCGGATTGTCATCATCCAGATCTGTTGAAGGGGTAAATGGATTACGGCCCGACCAAAGGCCCTTGGCTTGTGTGGGTTTCATGTAGATGGTCCACTGCTCGCTGCTGTGCGCCTGGTATCGCTTATAAATTTCAGCATCCTTAAAAAAGTGATCAGCGCATTGCTCGTTGTCCCAGACACCCAACATGGCATATACACCCCAGTCGGGCAATGGGCTAAAACCCGGCTCGCGACCGCTGCCCATGAGTTTATAAAATTGCAACCCGGGCGTTTTGCTGATATAAGCATGTGCAAACTGCATTTGCCCGAAAGCCCACATTTTAGACCGTGATTTATGAAACCGAAATAAAGTAAGCGTAGTGATTGAACTCATTAGAAATGATAAAGTAACCAATCAGGAAATCGATTCCATTTGCATTAAGACAGAAAATATTTACCAACGTGAATGTAGCGAAAACTCTATAAAAGAATTAGCGAAAGATTTTACTTTAATGCGTAACCATGGTAACCACCATCAACTGCAATCTCTGCTCCCGAAATAAAGCTTGCCGCGTCAGAGGATAGATACAATACTGTTTTTGCAATTTCCTCAGCAGCACTTACGGAAAAGTTGAACATACTTTTGAATGAAGGAATTGTGTCAAAAGCCATCTCCCCTAAAAACGCTTCGAAATTCCTGTACCCTTTAACTCACAAGGGCATCGAGTTGGTGCCGGTCATGGTGGAAATGCTTAACTGGGGTTCCAGGTACAACCCCGATGGCGGCCCAAAAACATGGCTTGACCGGATCAAACAGAATAAAAAGAAAGCGATTACGGAGTTACAGGATGAATTAAGAAGCCAGTGGCGTTCGAGTACAGGTTGAGCACTTTTACCGCTGATATAGTTGGCAGGGTAAATGATGCAAGACAACACTATTCCAACTAAATAAATTTAAATAGAAACAATTTCTTTCATTTACAGTCAAGGCATACTCACAATGGCTATACTTTGCCAACTAAAAATCTTGTTATAACATCTTCTATTATTTCCTTTTTAATTGGTTTAGTTAAATACCCTTTTACCTGAGTAAATTGTTTAGATTTATAAATGTCATCATGACTATTTGAAGAGCTTGCAATATATAAGGTAATTAGCTTGGGAAAGCCAATCTCAATATAGCTATCCAAAAATTGCCAGCCGTCCATATAAGGCATTTCCAAATCCAAAAATAATAAATCAGGAAGCATTTCAATGTTTGCCTGATTAGCAATTAAATAATTTATGGCCTCTAACCCATTACTGAAAGAAATTATCGCATTTACCTGACCAGTGCCCTGTAAAATCTTTTTTATCATAAACTGATAGATATTATCATCATCGATTATACCAACCAAAGATATTCTTTTCATATATCTAAAATTTAACTACAAATTCACTGCCATCCATGGGTTTACTCTTAACCACTATACTACCTCCCAAAGTTTGAATTTGATTTTTAGTCATAAACAAACCAATTCCTTTGCTATCAAAACCTTGATGAAATATTTTGTTCAATTTAAAAACATGATCCCCGTATTTATTCAAATCAATTCCTAAACCATTATCCTTGACACTAAGGAAAATCTGGCCGTTTTCTGAGTAGGTTTTAACAATAATGTAAGGTCGAACATTGGGCCGGGAATATTTAACTGCATTGCTCAATAGATTGTATATGATGCTTTCTAAATAGGCTTTCGGGTAGTGAATGGTATTTTCTTGCAGGTCTTTTGCTATGTCAACATTCTTTTCAAGTATTTGAGGTTTTAAGACTAACAAAGTTTTATTGAGGATTTCTTCTACATTACAGGTATCATAAGGTATATCCTTATTCAACTGAACTTCCAATACTTTTATTAACTCTTCTAATGTTGCTTGAAGATTATCACTGGCCTGGGAAACCATTTCAAACAAAATATTGTCTCTCGTTTCAGGCACTTCTTACGGTAATATTTCAAGAAGCATTTTGATATTACCAGCTGGTCCTCTTAGATTGTGAGCAACTATACGGTTGAATTCTTCTAATTGCCGCATCTTACCAGCCAGATCCGCAGTGTTTAGTTGTAAGGTTTCATTTTTGAGCTCCAGCTCGGCCATCAAATGTTTAATTGTCGAAATATCTACAATCTGCGAAATGAAAAATTTAGGCTTATTCTCTAATTCCCAAACAAGCGAAACTGATAAAAGTACCCAAATAATTTGCCCATTTCTATGAAAATACCTCTTTTCCATTTGGCAAGTGGTTATTTCCCTGTTAATCATCTGCTGAACAAAGTCTAAATCAATATGCAAATCATCAGGGTGGGTTATATCCTGGAAAGTTATCTTTAAAAGTTCTTCGCGAGAATAACCAAGTAAAGTGCATAGGGCCGGATTGACATCTAACCACAGACCGGTCGGAGCAACCAGGCCTAAACCAATTGAAGAAAAGTGAAATGCATTTGAAAAAGTATTTTCACTAATACGAAGCTTTTCCTGCTGAATTTTGGAGGTATTGATATCATCATGGGTTCCCACAAGTCTTAATGCCTTACCCTCAATGGTACGGCTGGTAACCATTCCAGAAGTCAATATCCATTTGTAACTTCCGTCTTTGCATTTTAAGCGGTGCTCAACTCTGTAGGCAGGAGAATTTCCTGAAATGTGCTTTTCTATTTCTTCAAAGACTATCCGTTTATCATCCGGATGGATCATCTGTTCCCATTCATTAAAGCTTGAACTAATTTCGTGGTTTTCGTAACCTAACATTTCCTTCCACATTCTTGAAAAAAAAACTTCGTTGGTCTCTGTATTCCAATCCCAAACACCTAGGCCGCTGCCTTCTAATGCAAACTGCCAGCGCTCTTCGCTTTGTTTAAGTTGTTCTGTCAACCCATGGAACCGCTTCTCCATGATAGCTTCCACCTGAGCCGGGCTTTTTAAAGCAAATAATTCCGGCAGCAGCCGTAACAAAGTAATAACGGTAGCCCAAGAGATTATCGCTGTCAATAACAACAGCAAGGCACTTACCCTATAAACCGGTATCCAAAACATAATACTATCAGCCAAGTGGGTGAGGCCGCAAGAAAAAATAAAGAGTATAAACAGCCAGAATATTCGTCCAAAGGGCAATACTTCTTTTTTCTTTCTTAGAAATAAGAAGAGCAAAAGGGGGATAGCAAAATAAGCTAGCCAAATAGCCAATAAATGACTAAAATACTGACGGATTAATGCACCGACTGCAAGTTCACTACCATCCTTAAGCTGTTGCCAAAGCACTGTGTCAGGCTGTCCGGAATTTGGTAATGCCTTTATCATTTATTTTGGCTGGAAAATATGGCCGGTCACTCCGGATTTATTCCTGTTCGCTCTGGAACGAGAACGAAGGAAGAAGATGCGGACGTTGTGAAAGTAATTAAAAATTACATCTAAAAATTTCACCAAATTTTTTATTTATGAGAACCTTCAGAACACTGACAAAGTCGCTTTTCGCCGCTATGGTGGTTTTTTCATTTACTGCTTGTGATAACGACGATGACAATAACAATCCTGTAACACCGACAGGAAATATTGCTGCCGTCGCATCTGCCGATCCGCAGTTTTCTACCCTAGTTGCTGCGCTGACCAAAGCAGAACTGGTCACAACATTACAGGGAGCCGGCCCATTTACTGTCTTCGCTCCCAACAATGCAGCATTTACAAAAGCAGGCATCACAAGTTTGGACGGTTTAACCAAAGATGCACTGACGCCAATCCTGACATCGCACGTGCTCAGCGGCAATGTGAAAGCTGCCGATGTAAAAAGTGGCGCGGTTGAGACAGTAAATACAAACAATGACATTTACCTCTCCAAAAACGCAGACGGTGTTTTCATCAATGGAAACATTAAAGTGATTGCTACCGACGTAAATGCATCAAACGGCGTGGTCCATGTGATTGACAATGTCATTACGCCTCCCACTCAATCACTCGTCGAAGTGGCACAGGGAAACACAGACTTTTCAGAGCTCGTATCGCTGGTGCTGGCGGCGGATCCGGCAGTTGCAACGGCATTGTCGACTGCCTCTGCAAACGGATTAACCGTATTTGCGCCTACCAATGCTGCTTTTACCGAACTTTACAAAACTACTCCGAAGGCAACATTGCTTGCACCCGCAAACCGGGCTTTGCTAACCAGCGTACTGCTCTACCATGTTGTTCCGGGCAGGGTGTTTTCAACCGATTTGCCTAATGTGTCCGGCGAAGTGGCGACAGCCAATCCATCGGGCAAGGTTACGTTTGACCTGGCAGGCGGCGCCAAAGTGGTTGGCACAACCAGCGGCGCTTCAAACATTACTGCGGCTAACATCCTGGCCACAAACGGTGTAGTGCATGTAATTGATAAAGTTTTAATGCCATAATGTTGATCGAAAAGGGGCGGGCGGGCGTGTTTAAAACCGCCTGCCCCTTTCTGATTTTATTGCTTTAACTTGTTGCAGCTTTTAACCAGGACGTTTTTGTCAGCAAATATTTAAGCCACGAATTCAAGACCTGGCTGGACAATTAACTAACATACCTCCGCATATGAGATCATTTTTTCCTCTTTTGACCCTTTTTACATTATTCATTTCGCCCGCTTTCTGCCAGCAAGAGAAACAGGTAAGCCTTTATCTGAAAAATGGTTCTGTATTGCGCGGGAAACTTCTTGAAGATTCGGCACGACTCAGCATTCAGACCTACGATAAAAGCGTGTGGGTGTTTGAAAAAACCGAAGTTGACTCGGTGATCGCCGGAAAAGTTGATAATCCTAATCTGACGTATAAGAACAAAGGGTTTGTCCATTACACGGAGCTTGGGCCGCTGGCAATGAGTAACAGGGCTTCAAACGGTGTCACAACCTCCGCGTTCTCGTTTCAGACCACCAATGGCTATAAGTTTAATCAGTGGATCTACACCGGGATAGGTGTTGGAGCGGACCTTTACGCGGTACAGACATTCGTGCCGGTCGTGCTCAGCCTGCGCGGGGATTTTACCAATAAAGGGTCCAAAATACCTTTCTATTTTCTGGAAGGCGGCTATGGCTTCAATGCAACTTCCAATGACGTGGATAGTGTGCGCTTCGGAGGCGGCGCGACATTTGCCGCAGGTATTGGCCTGAAAATCCTGTTCAGCGGCAATACCGGTTTCACCATCGGGGCTGGGTATCGTTTCCAAAGATCATCTGTGCAACAACTCGGTGCCGAAAAGCTGGAAGATTTCAACCGGCTGACACTGCGTGCGGGCTTTTCGTTTTAAGCAATAAACGGTTTGCGTGACTACCGGCGAAAAAACCTTTCAATCTCTTCCAGTGATCTCGTTACCCGGCTTGTACCAGAGCGAAAGCTTGCTTCGCTTGCCCGAGCTGTCGTTGACATTGATCGAATTCTTGCTGATCGCGCTGTCCTCGATAGCGATTGAATAGAGCCTTGAAACCTCTTCCGGCTCATAAAATCTGCGTAGGATCAGAAACCATCTTCGTGATATTGCCTAATCTGTTCTGATGTGAGTGTCTGCTTTGCCATATTGTTCGCCTTTGAATTTAACGGTTTATTCTGCTTTCACTTCCAATAATTTCCCTTCGTATGCTTTCTCTATCCGGACTTTAAATCCGGTTGTCGCCAGTTCTCGCCCGGTCGCCGAGATGACGGGCTTGCCTGCAAAAATTTCCTGTACGGTGTACATTTTTTCCGGGTCCAGGAATTGAATGGTTACCTCCCGTTCGGTATCCGTGCCACCCTGTCGAAAGACTCCGACGGTGCCGCCGGATCTGGTTTCGGTGTTGATATGCTGGAAATTTAGTGTCTGGGCGTTTATCTTGATTTGCCTGGCCAGGTCTGGAAGTGATAAGTCAGGATTTAAGTAAGGCTTTTCGGTGTTCATCAGATTTAATACTTGCTGATAGATCCTGTCCTGATCCGAAGTAGGCGTGGCTGGTATTTTTTTATGTGTTTCCTCGGGTGCTGCGGCTGGATTTGCAGACCCTGAATCTGAAAACGTAAGCTTGCGTCAGAGTCTGCACGCGGCTGCCGGGCACCGTTTATCTCACTTCGTCCGAAACGGTAAGCAAACCTGATCGAAATCCGGCAGCTTTCCCATTTGCGATCAATGTTGAACTGTTGCGATCCGAAGGATGCAGATTGCCGCCACCGCATCGTATTAAGGAGATCGTCAACATTCAATGCAAGCTTGCCCTGCCCTTTTAAAACTTTCCGTTCAATGCTCAAATTCAATGCGCCCAGGCTGCCGATGCGGTAGACGGTTTGAGTGGTCGGTGCGTTCCAGAAACCGGATACCTGTGCTTGCCACAGCCTGGAGATAGCAAAAGTATTTTGCACATAGCCTTCAAAGGCAAACACCTGCTGGTCGAATGCTTCGTTAGCTGAGAAGTTGCCCTGAAAACGGTTCCAGGTTGCTGCCCCGTAAAGGTAAGCGCTCCACCATTTGGTAAACTCATAATCACGCGCCCTAACCGGTCTAACGATCGGCCTTGAACCGCAGTTCGTTCAGCACGGATCCCGGCTTGCATGGACCATTTTCCAACTGAATGGTTTAGGGAAGCATAAGCAGCGCTGACGATTTCGTGATAAGTAAACCGGTTTGTCCGGCTTATATCCAGCCGGTCGTCCGCACCTGAAAAAGCCAAAAGATCATTATTAGTAGCAACATTTGTATGTTTTAGGCCGGTTTCAAGCTTTAAGTGTTTTTTCTTCCATTCTTTTATAACGTCTGCTCTAATTGTTCCGATCCGGATGCCGGTGTTTGCTTCGAAACGTACTAGCCGGCTGAGCAAGGGCTGCCCACTGGCGCCAATATAATTGCTTACAATGTTGCTGGGAGAATCATTACGGAAATGTGTAAAGTCTGCATCGGCATTTATTTCAAGTCCTAGCGTGTCGGCGTAGCGGTAAGTAAGGGCCACATTGACCCGGTTGTTTTCATTCGGATTAAAGACCCGGTTTACAATGCTGGAATCCACCTGGCCATTGCTGTTTATAATGTTTGTGGCTGAGTTAGTACCAAACCGGTTGAAAGCCGAATTTCCCGTTCCGACGAGTCCAATGGTTTGTTTGGGGATGCTTGCATCGTTTTACGAAGCTGGAATAAACGTAAAAATTATTACCGGCTCCTTATCCGTCCTGTGGTTTGAATTATATAAGTTTTGGTTGCGCATGACTTCCGAAGTTGGATGAGTGACCAGGATCATTTTCTGATCTAATCTGCATCACAGCAATCCGCTACGTAACCTGCTTATTTTATGCTGGAATTAGTTTGATAAATAAATAAACCAAGGTCTTATGAAAAACATACTCGTCCCTTGTGATTTTTCCACAGCCAGTGAAAAGGCACTTCGCTTTGCCTTGGACATAGCAGCTTTAAGCGAAGGCGAAATAACCGTTTTGAATGTGATTAACCTGACCCCAAGCTACATTGAGGACTTAGAAGTCAATCCTTATTATGTAAACTCGATGTCAATCCTGACGGAATTAAAACAAGAAGCCGTCGCAAGCTTTGATGGAATCAAGAAAAAACTAGGCGCAACCAAAATACCTATGAAGCTCGTGGTTGAGCAAGGCATTGTAAGCCAAGCCGTCCTGAAAAGTATACATCGGAATCAGATTGATCTGGTGGTGATGGCCACAGAGGGAGCAACTGGCCTCCGAGAGTTGCTTGTTGGTTCCAACACTGAAAAAATCGTTCGGAGCTCCCCTGTGCCGGTTTTTGCGATTCATAAAAGCCAGAAGGTCGGGCAGGTAAAGAACATCATTTTCCCTACAACGATCGGACTAAGGAAAGAGAAGCTGATCGAAAAAGTGAAAGTACTGCAAGCCTTTTTTAAAGCCCGGATTCATTTACTATATATCAAAACACCTGAATCAAAAGAGAAAGATCTGGACCTTAAAGTAGGCCTTGAAAACATTGCTAAATTTTATGGTTTGACAGATTTTGTAGTTACCGTGAAGCATAGCAAAACAGAAGAAGACGGTATTGTCCAATTTGCCCAGGACCTTCCTTTTTCCATCATTGCCATGTCAACGCATGGTCATACCGGACTTACGCACCTGATGCTTGGCAGCATCGCCGAAGATGTCGTCAATCATTCTTCGGAAGCTGTCTGGACTTATGCTGGATCTGAAATAAGCTAGCCATACAGTATGCAAAAGCAATGGGTATGCACGTAGCAGCCATCGATGTTGCCGAGGATAAATTGGAGCTTGCAAAAAGTTTGGGTGCGGATTTAACCGTTAATGCATTAGAGACTGATCCCGGAGAGTACCTTAAAAAGCAAACAGGGGGAATGCATGGCGTGCTGGTTACTGCTGTATCACCGGTCGCTTTCAAGCAGGGAATCTCAGTGTTGAGAAGAAAGGGCACGTTAGCACTGAATGGGCTCCCGCCGGGCGGATTACCAGAAGGCTAAACAGAAAAGACATGTAATTGCCAATCTGAGACTATCTATATCTGCAATGATATAACTTCGAAAAAAGGTATAATAGATCCATACGGAATGCACCCTCAATTTGGATACAACATTTCCTGTTTCGGCTACAAGAGCTGTGTCGCGATCGCGGAATTTTGCTGTGTAAAAATTTAAATGATATGCAGATAGAAACAAAGAAAGTGGCACTGGTAACAGGAGCAAATACAGGCGTCGGATACCAGATTGCCAAATCACTTGCTGATCAAGGTTATACCGTTTACGTCGGTTCCAGAAACAAAGACAAGGGGGAGATTGCCGTTACCGAGATCGGCAAACAGTCAAAAGCGATTCAATTGGATATTACAGATCCCCAATCCATCGATGCAGCGTTAAGGCAAATTCAAAGTGAGGCAGGATACCTGACGCTGCTGGTCAATAACGCGGCCATCTCGAATGCAGGGAACCCTGGACGTACCATGGAAGAGGTCCTTGGAGCTCAGCGCGCCAGTATCGCACCTATCGACGAAATGAAAACGGTTTGGGAAACGAACGTGTTTGGTACACTTGCCGTGACACAAGCCTTTTTACCTCTATTGAGAAAGGCTGAGAAAGCACGGATTGTGACCGTGTCGAGCGCACTGGGTTCGCTTACTTTGAATGCCAATCCTGCAAACCCGTACCGCTCAGCCTTCGATGCAGCTTACGGGGCATCCAAAACTGCGCTAAATGGTGTTTTCCTTTCACTGGCCATCGATTTGGCAAATACCAATATCAAAGTACACTTGGTTAGTCCTGGTTTTACGGCAACGGCACTCAATAATTTTCAGGGGACCGATACGGTGGAAGAAGGATCTGTTGAGCCAATAAGAGTAGCCCTGTCAGAAGACCTGCCGACAGGGAGTTTTACGGGACCTGCTCATTATGCTGGATCAGACAACATTGTTCCATGGTAATATTAATAAGGTTAAAATCCTGTGGCTGGAAACAGTCACGGGGTTTTGGTACATTTATATGATGAAAAATAAGGAAGATAAATTGATACGGTTCATAACGATATCCGAAACGCATGAGGCCTTTGGCTTGCCCAAACCTCAACATCCTTTGATCAGCCTCGTTCATTTCAATGAGCGCAACCCCTTTAATACAAGCATGGCGCCGATCTACGACCTGCTTAGCTTCTACAAGATCACCTTCATCACCGATAACAACGGAAGGCTGAAATACGGACGGGATTATTATGATTACGATGAAGGAAGCATGCTGTTCCTGGCGCCTAACCAATTAGTGGGCAGCACAGATTATAATAGCAAAACCTACTGCTACATCCTGCTAATACACCCCGATTTTTTAATGGGTCACCCTCTGGCAAGTAAGATCAGGCAGTTTGGTTATTTCGCATATTCAGCGAATGAAGCACTGCATTTATCCGACACAGAAAAGGGAAACATCCTTTCGATATACAGGAACATGGAAAAGGAACTCAACAGCCGTGTGGATGAATTCAGTCAGGAACTCATGATCGCCCACATCGAATTGCTATTGAGCTATGTTAACCGCTATTACAAGCGGCAGTTCATTACCCGCAAAGTGGTCAACGATGACATCCTGTCTAAAACAGAAGCCATACTCGATAATTATTTGAACAGCCAGCAATCCCTTCATGACGGAGTTCCTACCGTTCAATTTCTCTCTGAAAAACTGAACCTCTCACCGGGTTACCTAAGCGATATGCTCCGGTCGCTGATCGGGCAGAATGCCCAGCAGTACATCCATGAAAAATTAATTGAAAAAGCAAAAGAGCGGCTGACCACGACGCAGTTAAGCATGTCCGAAATTGCCTATGAGCTCGGTTTTGAACATTCCCAAAGTTTCAGCAAGCTATTCAAGAACAAAACCAATCAATCTCCGATGGAGTTTAGGGCTTCATTCACTTAACAAAGGCGATCTGATCCAAAACTACATTGCACTGATCAATCAGAGGCTCTTCAAATACAGCCCGCGCAGCATGTCTCTACCATCAAAAATGGCGACTCCGCAGGAAAACCGGCTTTCGGCCATTGGTGCCTGGCTATTATGTGGCCTGCGATCTCGATATTCTGTAGAGAATGCCCTAAGTAAGCTATTTCTTCAAGGCAAGCATGCCTGCCAGTAGCCCCTGATTAAACGCTCCGATGGTTGTGGTATAAAGCAAATCTTTGATTTGGTCCCGGATTGCCTTGAACTGGTCATGGAGTGGACATGGGTTGATTTCTAGCATTTCCTGCGCTCCTAATGGTGAATTTTACCGCATTTCCGTAAAGAAAGAGCATGGCAACCATCAGCGGCCGGAAGGATATGTCAGCAATTTACTGCACAATAGCATTCAGCATGGGGCCATGATCGAAGTGGCAGCACCTTATGGTGACTTTGTTTTAGATACTGAAAATACAAACCCGATTGTGTTTATCAGCGGTGGTGTCGGCCTCACACCCTTCATGAGTATGCTGGACTACTTAATCTCTGCCGGAAACAAAAGACCGGTTACCTGGATCCATGGATGCCGCGGTTATCAGGTGCACGCTTTTAAAGATATCGTCCGTGAGTTATCAGAAAAACATGGCACGATGTCTGTTCACACCTTTTATGACAAGATTGAACAGCAAATTGAAGATGGTTATTACGAAGGTTTTGTTGATCTGAGCAAGGTGCAGCAAGCCATGCAACCCGGTGCCCAATATTACATCTGTGGACCGGGCGCTTTTATCAAAAAACATTTTGACTATCTGAGGGCTCAGGGTATTTTGCGCCAGGCCATCCATTTTGAAGAGTTTGGTCCGGCGACATTGGCTGTGGGATAATGGAGAAGCTGGCCCAGGCATTTATCTACATTCTGTACCACTGCCGCCGTCCATGACTGCGATACTTTTGTGATGCAATAATGCATGAAACATAAAGGTTTTCAATCATGAATACGACAACAGTTATGCCTGAAATAGCGCAGAAAAGGGATGACCCGGAGAGCCAGCAGTTCAGTTCAAAAGATTTTCATCAGACATTTGCACGGCCACAGTTTCAAAAACCGGCCTATCTGATCCATAAGAATGTGGAAAACGCCGGAGAGCACAACCAGTTCTCAACAGAGCGCAAGCATCCTGTCTTCTTCGTGGACCTGCCCAGCAAAAATGTGAGCATGACCATTGGCGGCCTCCTACCAGGACAGCTAACCAATAGGCACCGTCACACCTATGAAACGGTGCTGTATGTTTTGGAAGGTCAGGGATACACAGAAATCGAAGGCGAAAAAGTGGAATGGGAAAAGGGAGATGCCGTTTACATTCCTTCATGGGCATGGCACAGGCATCAAAACCTGAGCGATGCCCAGCCGGCAAAATACATTGCCTGTGAGAATGCGCCCCAGCTTCAAAACCTGGGCGTTGCGCTTCGCGAAGAAGAAGGCAGAGATCTTTAAAACCATTCAAATGAAGTCTTCATTCCGGAGACTTCATGTCACTTTTTTAACCATTGATAAAAATGAAAAATGTTCCATTCAAAGGGATCATCGCATATCCTATTACGCCATTTGATGAAAATGAAAGCGTAGATCTGCCGCTATTTAAGACGTTGGTTGAACGCCTGGTGGCGTCGGGTTCGCACGGTATAGCGCCACTTGGAAGCACGGGTGTGCTTCCTTATCTTACCGACCAGGAAAAAGAAGCGATTACCGAAGCCACGATCCAGCAAGTTGCGGGGCGCGTGCCGACTTTGGTCGGTGTGTCCAACCTTACCACCGAGCGGACGATTCATCATGCCAAGTTTGCCGAAAAAGCAGGCGCAACGGCGGTTATGATCATTCCAATGAGTTACTGGAAACTGACCGATGATGAGATCGTCAAGCATTATGATGCCGTCGCGTCCAAAATCTCTATTCCCATCATGGCATACAACAACCCGGCAACGGGCGGCGTCGATATGTCGCCTACCCTTTTGAAACGGTTGCTGGAAATTCCCAATATAACCATGATCAAAGAAAGCACGGGTGATGTGCAGCGCATGCATTTGCTAAAAAGAGAACTGGGCGATGATGTGGCATTTTACAATGGCTCCAACCCGCTGGCGCTGGCCGCTTTTGCCGCAGGCGCCGAAGGATGGTGCACCGCCGCACCCAATTTGATCTCCGAACTCAACCTGAGTCTATACGACGCAATTCAAAACAATGATCTGGCATCAGCTCAAATTCTTTTTCTCGAGCAGTTGAATCTGCTCAGGTTCATCGTCGCCAAAGGCTTACCCCGGGCGATTCAGGCAGGGCTTACAATTCTTGGAGAAAACGCAGGACATTTGCGAGCGCCGTTGCAACCGCTTACCGAAACTGAAATCACAGAACTCGGGCATATTCTGGAAACCACTAAAGTGGCTTTTGACTGAAATGTTCAAACAATAAAAATCATCCCTGTTTTAAATAGGGATGATTTTTCTTTGCTATACGATCTACATTTCCGAAAGCGGCTTCATTTCGTAACCCTCGTAATCACGGACAATGCATCAACGATCTTTCCATCAATTTCAGCCATAGTCCGGGTTATTTTACCTTGTAAGGCAAGGTCAGTTTGCCAGAAAGCACGCTATAAACGTTAACAACACCCAGCATTGGCTTATCCATGGACATGCCATCTGCCGGAGCGGACACCTGCATATAGCAGCTGACGGCATCGTAATTGAAATCCACCTTATTATTGACCCTGTATGTAGGCACTGAAACGCGGATTGAACTTTGCTGGGTAACGACCTGATAACCTGGCGAATCCATATACATGGGCATGTCGGGGGCTGTTTTAGGCTTTGTGATTTTATCTGCCTTTTTATATTCCTTTACAGAGAGTCCGCCTTTTACACGCTCGTCTTTTACGAGAACCACCCAGTGCGGGTGCCACACAATGCCGTCATTATCAAACTTGCCGTCGGCATTCTCATCCCAAAGCGGGCTATCGTCAAAATCAGGATGCGAAGTAAGGGCAAGGGCCACAATGCCTTCGGTTGGATTAAAACCAATATCTTCCGGCTTCAATGTTGTAGGAAAAACGTATCCTAAGACAGGGGCCATATCCATTTTCCCCACAGCAGTGGGAACAGTCTTTCCGGCCGTTCCTTCCACGATGATCTCAAATTCGAGTGATCCGTATTTTTTGTTATGGATTACCTGCGCTGATTTGATCTTAAAATCCTTTGAGTCTTCGTATTTTTTGCAATGTTCGCATGCCATGGCGGCCGTGAAGGACAGGATGGCAGCGAGCGTGAATATTGTCGTTTTCATTTTTTTGATTTGTCAAGATAAATTAACGTTACCGGCAGGGTCCTGCCGGTCTACTCTTCAACCTTTAACATCTTCCAGCGATGCGCCGAAATTAATATGCAGTACATTGCCATTTGGCGTAAGCAGCGCGGGAACCGATTTAATCCCTGCACTTTCTGCTTCGCTGATACGGTTACGGTCTTCCCCGATATTTACTACTTCAACCTGATCTGCTCCGATTAGATTAAGAATGTCGTGCTCTGCACTGACGCATACCGGGCAACCTGCGTGATAGAAAATTGACTTGCTCATTTTTGTGATATTTGATAGCTGTGGCACCATTGCCGATTCAAACTTAGTGAGGAGCCCTAACGATACTTGCTGGACCATTTTGAATTAAAAATACTGGACTATCTGGCTCAGCTTCGACTTATCCAACTTTGTAAAATCATAACAATCACCTGAGCCTTGACGATTGGTAGAATGCATGCACATTTTACTTTGGCCTGTTAAAATGAGACATTTAAATAAAACCAGCTAGTCCAATGCTTAGACCCTGGAAATTGGAAATCCGGATTGATCACAAGTCACAAAAGCCCGTTTATCTGCAAATCGCTGATGCTGTCATTTCAGATATTCAATCCGGAAGACTTAGTAGCGGTGATGCTTTGCCGGGAAGCCGCAACCTGGCCGAAATGTTACATGTGAACCGGAATACGATTGTAGAAGCTTTGCATGTTCTGCTTAACGAAGAATGGATTGTATCCAAGGAGCGGAAAGGGACATTTGTGGCCGGGACACTGCCGTTGTTCAGCAGGCAGCGTAAGACAGAAATCACCACACCGGATCAAAGTCTACCCAAGCAACATTACAGGATCATTTTTGATGATGGTTATCCAGATAGCAAAATTGCGCCCGTGACCGAGTTGGCACGTGGATACCGGCAGATTTTCAACCGGAGTGCACGATGGCAAATGATGGGTTACGGCTGCGAGTTCGGTCATGCGGATTTCATCGAAGCCATTGTACAAATGCTGAACCATCAACGTGGCATGCAGGTCAGCAGCAGTTCCGTTTGCGTGACGCGTGGCAGCCAGATGGCTATGTATCTCGCTGCCCATTGTATTTGTTCAAAAGGCGATTTTGTCCTGGTTGAAAATCCGGGTTACCAGCCTGCCTGGAAAGCATTTGAAACGGCTGGTGCCACATTGCTGCCTGTACGGGTCGATAAGGACGGTCTGGTTACCAGCGATGTGATTGATCATTTGAAGACCCACCCGAACATAAAGGCTATTTACACAACACCACATCACCAATATCCGACCACGGTAACATTAAGTCTGCAACGAAGGCTTGAACTGATCCGCTTGTCCAACGCTCATGGATTTACCATCATTGAGGACGATTACGACAACGAATTTCATTTCGGGTATCGTCCGGTGCTTCCGGTTTCGAGCTTCGCCCAGCTACAAAATTTTGTGTACATAGGCACGATGAGCAAAGTCGTTGCGCCTGCTTTGCGCATTGGCTATCTGGTTAGTCACGATGCTTCGCTGATTTCAAAAGTAGGTGAGCTGCGCAAGATTATTGATGTTCAGGGTGATGGCATTATGGAACAGGCCGTTTTGCAGCTGATCCAGGACGGAACGATAAAACGCCACATCAAAAAAGCAACAAGCTACTACAAAGCAAAGCGCGACTACACGGTTTCGTTGCTGAATACTTATCTAAAAGAAAAGGCTGACTATACAGTTCCGGAAGGCGGTCTGGCGATTTGGATACAACCAAAGCAAGCGCAAAACTGGCCGCAGATCAAAGACATGATGGCCGCAAGCGGCGTTAAAATACTCCCACCGGAAAATTATAGCAACGCCCCATCGGTCAACGGCATCAGGCTGGGTTACGGTTCACTTTCCGAAAAGGACTTAAAAGAAGCAATAGTGCTCTTAGCCAAACACCTGACTTTCAGTTGAGATGAATATTTATACCGTTTGATCCACAGGCAATTCTTCAATTAAAATTACTTTAAACAAATAAAAAAATGGCAGATCCAATTCAATCAGTGCCTGGTCAGGATGCAACAATGCTGGTTTTGATTGGACAAACTGTTGCCACCGAATTGCC
This sequence comes from Dyadobacter sp. CY347, assembly GCF_021502655.1. Classification (GTDB taxonomy): domain Bacteria; phylum Bacteroidota; class Bacteroidia; order Cytophagales; family Spirosomataceae; genus Dyadobacter. Next base: position 1,125,903 of record NZ_JAKFFT010000004.1, on the reverse strand, counting down.
AGGCCTGTTTTAATTTATTGATTTAGCTTAGGGAAGACTACGGGTCCGAGACGTTATTTAAAGGCATTGTATTCTTTATCAGTGACTGGTTGCAGCCATTCAACAATCCCCTTTTGTGTATTGGGAATAATGTACATTTGATGAAGGCTGCTGTCAGGGCTTGCTCCATGCCAATGCTCCACATTAGGTGGGCACTTGACCACGTCGCCTTTCCTCATGATCTCTATTGGTTTTCCCTTCTGCTGATGATACCCAACGCCAGCCGTTATAATAAGGATCTGCCCCCCAGGATGTTTGTGCCAATTTGATCTGGCACCTGGTTCAAAAAGTACGTTTCCAACCAAAGTATTATAAGTAGAATCGCTGTCCAACAATCTGGTGGAAAAGGACTTGCCCGTAAAATTTTCAGCAGGGCCTTGCTGGCCTTTTGGAAAAATAGCTTGCGAGGCAGTAACATTTGACTTGGCCTTCGATTGAGAGAAACCCTTAAAGGATAGCAAAAAGGCAGCGACTAATGCCAGTGACAGCCTGATTGTTAATTTATGTCGTATCTGTTTCATGTGCTTGAATATTTAGTTTTGTTATAGAAATAATTCCTGAATACTTAAAAACGCTTTATAACTTTTGCAGGAATGCCAGCAACGACGGTATTGGGCGGCACATCGCGGCTTACTACCGCACCGGCTGCAACCACTGCATTCTCACCAACGGTAACACCTGGCAGTATCGTTGCGCCTGCACCGATCCACGCATTTCTTTTGATAAGAATCGAGCCCAGCAGCAACGTCTTTCGGTCTGCCGGGTCAAGCGGGTGATTTTCGGAAGTAAGGTTGACCCTGGGACCTATTTGTACATCATCTTCAATGGTGATCCCGCCAATATCCAAAAATGAGCATGCGTGATTGATAAAAACGTTTTTACCAAGGCGGATCGACCGGCCAAAATTAGTATGAAATGGAGGAAATATGGTTGTTGAATCGTCTATCTCTGTCCCAATGATCTCCCCTAGCCTCTTGCGGACATCATCCAGATCACTTGCTTGTGCATTCATTTGTACACAAAGCCTAATGGACCGGGAAACCACTTCGCTGAACTTTCCATATTCGGGATCATCTTTACGGATTGGCCCGCCAGCCTTCATGCGCTTAAAAATATCTGCTTCTACTGATTGATCATTCATAGTTTCGTTTTTTACTCCATTTCAAATGTTACCGTCACATTTCCGGAACCGGCAGCCGATGCTGTTAACGCGGCTTCCAGCCCGGTAGGGTCTGCTATTCTTCCCAGCCTGGTGTATGAATATGATGTTGCAAAGCTTTTGTAAAATAGTACCAGCACATTTGAACTGTAAATCATTAAATCACCCGTATTTATCGTTTTAGGGTTGGATGCATTGGTCGGCAGGTTTGCAGGGAAATTATAGAGCTTCTCATTTCCGTTTAACTCGCTCATCGAAATTGTAAGCGGTAGCCTTGCTTTAAATGCGTGTACCGTTTCATTATCAAGGAGCGTTGCATGAAACAATTTTGAACCGATCTTGATTTTCAGCTGGTTGCCCATCGTATCACTGGTGTTTTCATTGTTGTTCTTCACATTGGGATTGGGAGTGGCCGATTCTTCTTTCAGGATGGCATTATATTCGGCCAGGTATTCCGGCAGGATCTCAATTTCAGAGATCCGCACCATCATTGTTTGTGCATTTGTCGCTGTCACGCTAAGGAGCAGTATGCAAAGTATAGCTTTCACAATCGTATGTTTTGTCGGCCAGTTTTATATAGCAAAGTTCGATCCAATGAACCTTAGATTTTTATATAGAATACTGATTTATTTACCACTTTAACGGATTTGGTATTCGATAAGAATATGCAGGCTGCGGGATGACTATAGTTGAAATATTATTTTCAGGAATATGGAAAAAGTAGAAAGGATAGACACGGTAAAGCAGTCCAATAATTGGTTCGGAGGTGACACGCTTCACCCTCTGCCTGATACCCAGACCTTTCCAAGGGATTCAAGTTCCTGCATGCGGCTGGCTGTGGAGTAGTTTTTAAGCTGTGTTTTTGTAAGCAATCAATGCCATCTAAGCATCGGTCTGTTTATTTGATATTTGGATATCAATATGCTGCGGCTGAATGGGTTTTTTTAATGTATAACTGGCCTAACGGTAAAGTCAATCATCATTGAGGTCCCCGCCATGGTGGTGAATTTTTGTCTGCAAAATTACTTTCACTGGCACCGAAGCCACCCATGATTATTGCCGAGAGTATGATGGACACAATACTGGCGATTGGCCTCCGATATGGCTGCAACTGACCCGTTTTATTTAAATATCCCCATGTTTCTGGGATAATTTGCAGGATTTCCCTTACCCCTCCATAAAGAATTATTGCCAAAACAAAAAAGATAAGGGCTTTATGAAAAAAGCCAGACCTCAACTTTTTTATCAATTTTAAATCCTGGTGCAACCAGTCTCCCGTAGCAAACTTCCACCCAAAATCCAGGAAGTGTGCAAGAAAACATGGAACCGCATAAATCACCAGGATGCCGACAACAACAGAGAAAGTTTTAAGGTAATCCATTTTTATGAGGTAGTGTTGTCCAAAAATAGTTGATAGTATCCAAATGGTTTTTAATTTTTTTAATAAGTCATCTATTCAAAGTGTAGTGCTGCATGGGTGATATCAATAGATAACACCTTATGTATCAATCTATAAAAGGATCCGAAATTATAACTACATGAGGATGGCGACGGTGAACTACATGTTATATCTGGTTGATGTCACATCAAGAAGGTTGTTGAATAGGCAGAAGTAATTTAGTCAAGTTTGATTGGAGCACCCACTTCGGAAAGATCGGCACCGGAGCTTTCCGGGAATTTCCCCGATGCTATCGTTTTGAAGTAGCCTTCCATTTCCTTGCTTCCTGGAAGATGAATGGACATCAGAGAACCTGGGTTGTTTTCAACCGGATTAGCGAACGTATGCTTTGTGCCCCTGGGTATAAATGCTGCGTCACCTGTATTGGCAGTATAAACATGGTCGTCGATCTGAATAAGAAATTTTCCAGAGACCACAAAAAAGATTTCGTCCTGATCTTTGTGGATGTGCAGGGGCGGCCCTCCTTTTCCTTGAAGCGCCCCCGGCATGGTAGTTCCGAATAGCAATCCGGTCTGACTATCGTCGGACGATATTACACATCTGAGCAAGTCATTTTGCATGGATCGTTGCTGTCCGTCAAAGCGGGTTTCATTTGCCTTGATAAAAAACCCCGCGGCAGGGCGTTTCTCGGCGGGTTTCGTTTTCGGGATCAGGGATTTTGCGAAGGACAGGCCAGGCAGCGCCAGGAAGGCCGACAGAATGAAATTGCTTCTTTTCATTATAGAACCGTTAAGTATGTAATTGATCATCCAAAACTATGGGCGATTTATCAAAACGGTCTTTGAAATTGTTGTGAATGTGTTTGAAGTTGTCTCAAAAGTGGCTGATTATGAACCTCGACCATTTTCAATGCCTGCCGAGCTTGGTGGATAGCCGAAATGTTTGGAAAAGCTGGTTGAGAAATTGGCCGGATTGCTGTAACCGACCATGTATGAGATTTCAGCGATAGTCCCAACTTTGTTTTGCAAAAGTTCGTGAGCTTTCTGCATTCGGATGCTCCGGACAAACTCTCCCGGACTTTGATTAATGAGCGCTTTTAATTTACGGTGTAATTGTGCCCGGCTCAGGCCAACCTGTCTGCCAAACCAATCCGTGCTGATTTGCTCATCGTCCAGATTTTCTTCAATAACGGTCCTGATTTTGTCAAGAAATGCTTTTTCTACAGAAGGCAATTCTTCCGAATGGGTCAGCCAACGATAGTTTTGACTGTATTTCTCCTGCAAAGCCTCACGCTGTCGCAGCAGGTTTTCGATCACCGCCTGTAATTCCCGGTTATCGAAAGGCTTGCTCAGATATGCATCCGCGCCTGTTTCAAGGCCATGAATCCGGCTGTCCTGATCGGCCTTCGCAGTGAGCATGATAATGGGAATATGGCTGCTACGCTCATCTGCTTTCAGTTCAGCACACACCTGGTATCCATTTTTAATCGGCATCATCAAATCCGTAATGACTATTGCAGGGATCTCCTTTAAAGCAAGGTCAATCCCGGTTTGCCCGTCTTCTGCCGTCAGAACTGAATATTTTTTGGACAAAGTTGTAATTATAAATTCGCTGAGTTGTTTATTGTCTTCTATGAGCAGGATCACGGGTAATGAGCCTGTGGAGTGGGTCCCAACGACTTCCATATTTTCTTTCACATAAGTAGCAGAAGTTTCCGGGTAAGGTATTGGTTCAGAAGCATCCTTGCTCAGGTGGTAAGGCAGACGGACGGAAAATACGCTGCTGTTTGCTTCGGAACTTTCCACCGCAATACTTCCTCCAAGCAAGGTTACCAGCTCCTTGACAAGAGCCAACCCTATCCCCGCACCTTCCCTGGTTCGGGTGTCGCTGCTGTCGACCTGATAAAATCGGTCGAAAATAAATGGTAGTTTTTCTTCCGGAATACCAATACCCTGGTCTTCCACCCTGATCTCATACTGCTCGTCAGCCAGCAGTTTGAAGAAAATCTTCACCTGACTATCCTTATGACTAAACTTGATCGCATTACTGATCAGGTTTTGCAAGATTTTCTCCAACTTATCGGCATCTTCATCGATAATAAGGGAAGTTATTTCGGTAAAGAAATCAAGCCGGATATTTTGGTTCGTTGCCAAGGAATCAAACTGAGCTACTTGAATCCCTAGCATTTCAACAATGTCGATGGGTTTGCTCTCCAATTCAACCTGTCCGGATTCTAACCGTCCCAAATCTAGCAATTGATTGATAAGTTGTAATAGGCGGTTACTGTTTTGCAGGATATATCCGGCATATTGCTTAATAATCGGCGTATCAGGGTTATTCAATAATTCCCTGGCAGGATTGATGATCAGGGAAAGCGGGGTTTTGAACTCATGCGTGAGATTGATAAAAAAGCGCGATTTGGCCGCATCCATCTGTTGCAACCGGTCGGCTTGTTCTCGTACCTGCGCGGTTCGCTCGAAAACAGTTTCCTCCAGCTCGTTGGCATGCGCAACAATTAGCCGCTGTTTCTCATGCTCCTGCGCTAAGTTGGCGGCTGCCAGGTCACGGGTTTCGATGAGCTGCCTTGCGAGAGACCGATTGTTTCCAGCCACTTCTAACGCCAGGTAAACAGTGAAGAGCGCGGGCATGACCAGGTTACCCCAGGCAAATGCAAGCATAATTTCTTTCAGCGTAAACCATCCAAAAACGTCGGCACCGATCAGGATACCGGACACAAAATGCAGGATCATGCCTGCGGCAATCAACCACAGCGTTTGATTGCCTCTCTTGATTTCTCTAAGAACCGCAACAAATGCATCAGTGTAGAAGACCAGGATAAATAGCAGCTGATATAAATTATGGTAATCGTTTAAGGTTTTGTCAAACCAAAGCTCATACCAGTTACAAACGATCAAGACAGTGACGGGAATTGAAATTGCAAAAAGCGCAATGATCCTGCCGCGGGATAATTTGCTATATCCCGCAGCATAAAGCAGCAATGCGCCAAAGGCAAGGTGCATCGTAACAAAGCATAAAAACACTTTGGTATAAAACACCTGCATGGCTGGATCGGTCGTGACTATGGTCTGGTGCCGGGCATAAAGCCCCAGCGCAAGCATGGAAACATATAAGACATAATAAAGGTGGATCCGCTGTTTGGGGTAGAATGCAAACAATAGCAGATGCAGCAGCGCAAGGGTACATGCTGCCGCCACACTCATAAGGAGTTGATCCATAAAACGTTGATCTGCCTTCTGCTGGCTGTTCAGCTGGTGCAGATCCTGGAGCTGTGCATCAAATCCAATAAAATTCGGATAGAATGCCTCGTAGTTACTGAATCTGATCGCTATAAGGTGTGGAAGGGTATCTGTAATGGCCAGCGGGATGGCCACGTATGGCTCCCGTACGGATTGCATCGTTGTTGCCGAATGGCCAAGTTTACCAAAAGACACGATTTTTTTACCATCCAAGTACGTTTCGGAGGCTGCGTCGTGGTTAAGTTTCAGGCCCCAGCTGTTGGTTAATTCCGGCTTTTGCTTTTTGACCCATAACCGAAACCAGCCAAAGCCAGTCCAGCTTTTTGGTATTTCAACCCTGGAGTATTTTCCTGTTCCGAAATTGGTTCCGGCAAGAATTTCCCAACTGCTGTCTGTAAAGGTTGGACTGGCCCATTCAGGATCGTCCCCGGGGTGAAACTTCCACTGAGCGGTGGTCAGAGATAAAGGTTGGGAATGGGCGCTGTCAGTCAGCACTACAGGGGCTGTTTGCCCAACGGCAGAGAAATTAAATAGTAAACAATAAGCAAAAAGGTACCCTTTCTGCAATATGTATTCCCTATAAAATTCTCTAAATCTCATCTTTAACAGGTTAAATTAAAAGATTGTATGGCAGCGGCCTCGTCGGCCATGCCGCCGTAGGAATAGTTATTGTATTATCGTTTCTTCTTCAAGAAACCTTTCACGTCAACACCACTATATTTTAGTATTTTATATAGAGTGGGTTGACTCTTAATTTTGAACATCTCACGGATTTCATCCGTACTCCGGCTATTCTTTTCATAAATCTCTCTGACTTCCGGGCGATTTTTCTCACAGGAAGCAAGAAATTGATATATTAATAAAAATGCCAGAAATTTACATCTCTTCATTATTAGCTTGAATATAAAAGAGGTATCCCATCAAAATTGCGGCATCTGGCTCGATCTCTTCCTTATGGGTCACGAGTCAAAAGTTTTGCTAGTAAAATGTGGTAAGTGTTATAGAGACCCGACGCTAATTAAGAATTGAGATTGGTGGGAAAAGTCTACTTACTAAGCAATTAATTTTCATCTCCAAGGCTGGCAATCATTTGCAAAATTTTGAAAACTGCCCAAAAAATCACCGCGCAACCGGTGAGTATGAGCATGAATAATCCAAAGTCATTCCAATTAAATGACTCAGTTGAAAGGAAAGCCCATAAAAAAATTATAAACACAATCACAAAAAAGTACGAAATAGAGATCTTCCCTGCCTTAGTGACGAGCTTTATGAGTTTGAACATAACAGATATCTGCTTTAACTTATTTCTATGTAAATCAATTATTGAACAACGAAGTTCGGAGACTGACACCTTAGGACTCATCCGTAATGACTACGATAACCATCCTAATCGGAGGCGCTGACTCAATTTATAAGGTTTGCCAAATCCATTCCCAAGCCTAAACATTGTCATGCGCTCCATTAATTCAGGTCCACAAATACAATGAGAGCTAAAATTTACTCACAACGACGCCGTTTGTAAGAAACGAAGTACGGAAAATACCGTTGCTTTGTTCGTAGGCATATGCTAAGTCACCATAAATAGTCTCAACTACCGGTGTAATCATGACGTCCTTTCAGCAAGATGGGAATGTACCAATCGGCTCATTCGGTTCCTAAGTGCGGCACACTCATCTTCTTAGTAGCTAGGGCCTGGAATCTGCTTTGTCCCAATTCAGCTGGACATCTGCAACGCTTTTATGCGCTTTTTTACTCAGTAATTCAGCTAATTCGAGATCACCTAAAATCTCCCTTTGGGTCTTTAGCGTGTTCCATAAGTTTTTAAGGCCGTCAGTGTTGCTTGCGTCGTAGATTTCACCGGCGGCAATATGCCAGCGGCACTGGTACCAACCATAGTTTTGGGGGTAATTCGGGCCTATCTGATTATAATTTGTTTCCAGCTCTTGCAGTGTGGTATATTTCAAAGTAGACCTGTCAGTGGTTGAAACGACCATTTTAGGAAAGGTAGTCAGCGCATTCAAAAGCTTAGGCTCCTTTTCAGCAATGTAAGTATGAAGCAAAATATTTGGGAACAACTCGCCCATCCACCTACGCTGCATGACCAAACCGCCCTGATTATGGTAGGCATGCCCTAGTTCATGGATTGCCAGCAAGTCAAAGAATGGCTCCATATTCAGCCCACCATTCTTATCTGAATAGGCTTCTTTAACGGGCCCGGCATATGCGGCTGGAATTTTGTCAGTAGCTGGAACCATGCTTTTCCAATGATCATTGTTTTCGGCAGCTACTATCAGCGTTTTATCGCTGGTATAATGTGGCATACCATAAAAAGGGAATTTGGTGAAGTTTTTCCAATCACCCGGAGAGAGTATTAGAAGGGTTACTGTTGGCGTAAAATGTAACAGCTCGGTGTAGAATGCTTGCACGTTATCGAGTTGCTGGGCCATGCGTCTTGCCTTTGCTTCTGACCCGCTACTGTAATAAGTATCTGTTTTAAATCCTTTCAAATGCGTCAGGCCTTCATAAGACTGTGCATTTACATGATTGCAAATGAGAAGAATGCACGCGATAAATAATGCCAGTTGAGATGTTTTCATGATCTTTTTGTCACAAATCTATCTTGCAAGTTGACCCTGTGCCTAGTACAAAATCGACATTTTCTTAGTAACGCATGTCCTTTTGCATACGCAGCGGGGTTAAAAGCAGTTCTTGCTCTATAATAGATGGATTTACCCCGGCAAAGATCTTGAAGTCCCTGATCATGTGCATTTGATCGAAGTATCCTGCCTCGTGCGCTATTTGTAACCAGCTGATTTGTGGGAAATCTTCCCGAAGCCTGTACGCTTTGGAAAACTTTAAAATGCGAGCATAGAATTTCGGGTTCATGCCTATTCTTTCTTTACATGTCCTTTCAAATTGTTTTAAGCTCAGACAGGAAAGTGATGCTGTCTTCTCAATAGACATTGCACCATTAGTTGCCAAGAGTGCGCGAATGGCAGCATCAAAGGGCAACGCCTTCCTAAGACCGATTACCCTTTTTAAAAGGAATTCTTCGACTATATTTTTACCTTCCTCCATGGTGCCTGGATTTTGTAAGCGTTCATTGACTCTTCGCATCTCGGCATCAAAAAAGTCTAGTGCGTCATAGCCGCCATCAGCCAACTCGTGCATGGGAACGTTCAAGATGCGGTACATGGCGCCTGGCAGAAAGTCAACGCGTATCGACCTGAGACGTTGGTGCACTTTGACATTTACACGGGAAAGCTGGGGCCCGGTAAGCAGGACAAGTGGCTGCGTTTCAAAGTTTGCTGACCCGGGACGGCCCATCGATACAGGATCATTGCAATAAAACATCAATGATTGAAAAGGCGAAGGCGGAAAGGGTGTCACCACCTCACTAATTCCATCCATCAGCGTCAAATCTACCGTCAATATGTTAAGTACATATTCATGGAGCGCCGGGTGCAGTAGGTGTGTTTTTACTTCCATTTGACGTGCAGAATTTATCAACAATCATCGTTGTATTCACAAGGTACAAAAAACAGATATAACACATTGTCTTAGATTTACTTGCACCATTCATATAACCTTATATCAGTCTTCTAAAATAATTCAAAATGCTCCTTCTACAGAACATCCGAGGAGATAACCGGAGGGGACTGATAAGCCGTTTGGAGTTCAGGATGCTATCATCAAAGGATGCTCAAACCTTTACCTGCAAATTTTCGGCAAACAAGCTTATAGTAGCAACCCCCCTTAAAACAGGTTTTTGTTTATCTTCCATGCTTGTTAAAATTACTTCTTAGGTGAAATGATTTTTGTTATTGCTAATTTATCGTAATGGTTTATAAGCCAATAAAGTAATGCCCGATGGATAAACTTTGCTTGTCATCAGCTGTTGTTTAAGCTTGCGAACTGTGCTTTCAAGATCGGATTCAATTTGACAATCTTGCCATTTTCCCCAGGGGGCCTGGGTTAATGTTGTAGAAAAAACGATTTTAGAAGTTTCGTTGAGCCTGGTGGCTATCACTTCTGCCTTCGGATCGGCATCAGGCCAGTATTCAGAAAACATTTTATAGGTATTAGATCCTAGCAGGATCGTGTCTATCCTATCCATAGATGAGAGCTGATCCTGGTCAGAGCCTTCGTTATATTTTGGGCTTGCAAAAAATTCTGTTGTACCGTTTTTGTCTGCCGCATATCCATCCAGGCTGATCCATTCTTGAAGAATTACCTTTCTCATTTTTTCAAGTTTTAAAACGAAGCAATGTATTTAGATTGCTGTTAAGACCCGGGTAATTAAGGCTTTAAATACCATCATCTCATTTTTAATTCCAACGATTTCCCTTTCCATGATGACGTATAAAAGTTTACAATGCCAAGTTTAAAAACGCAGTCTATTTATCCCTAAGCATCCAAGTTGATTAATGCTTTACCCGTTTCAGGATCAAATGGCACTGAGCTATGTTCATGCGTAATCATCCATTGGCCATGCACTGCGCAGGAAAGTACCTTTATTGCGGATTGCGATAGAACACGTTCCATCGGTGATCGTCCAAGTCAGCAAAAACGAAATTATAGCCTTCGAGTATTTTTGTTGGCTCGGTAACTACCGCACCGCCAGCCTGTATGACTATCTCCCTGAAACTGTCCACAGCGGCCTGGCTCTCAGCACCAATTGTAAACATGATCTCTGACCCCTTCGACGTCTCAGAGACCGCACTGCCAGCAGATTTTCCAAACAAGTCTTTCCTAAAAAAGTGGATAACAAAGTGGTCATCGCTGAAAATAAAGCTAGCTATCTCCGGGCTTTCATGGGAGCCATTTACTTTAAACCCCAGTTGTTTGAAAAACTCACGGGTCCTTTCGACATCTTTGACGGGCATATTTGCCCAAACTTCTAATTTGGCCATATTGTCTGTTGCTTGATTCATTTGCTGTCGAAAAAAAGCATGCCTTTTAAGCAGTCTGGCGAAAATCGCGTTTTCTATTTACATTTTGCTACCAATTGATGCAGATAAAATCTATTACTTGAAACGAAAAGTTTTTTATCGTAATATTGCGATATTAATTCACTGTGTTACGTTTGCATCATGGGAGTTACGAAAACTGATATATTTACTGAGCAACAAAACCGCATTGCAGATCTGGCAAAGGCATTTGCCCATCCGGCAAGGGTGGCTATTTTACAATTGCTAATCTCTCGTAAGGCATGTGTTTGCGGTGACCTGGTAGATGAACTGGATCTTGCACAGGCAACTCTGCCCGCAGCCAATTGGCGCAAGCTTACTTACAGTATTTCGCTCGCGACCTTATTGCATCAAACTGGCCCGCAATCAAAGAGATTTACCAGCAGGGCATTGATACCCGCGATGCAACTTATGAAACGCAAGCACCCGAGACCGAAGCGTTGAAAGGCAAGTTTCTAATGAACCGCAGCTTGTGGCGGTAGATATGGTCAGCTCATTGGATGGGCAATGCTATCAGTTGTTTCCAGCCGGTGCGTATATGGCGGGGTTGCGGAAACGAGCATTTATGTTCATTCCGGATATCATGGGCACGGTGTAGGCAGCGCGCTGCTATCCTCATTGGTCCCGCTGAATGAAAAGCTTGGTTTCTGGACCTTGCAGGCGGAAATATTTAGGTTATGTCTATGCAGTACTCGCCAGTGAAAAGCAAAAGGAAATCTTGGGCTCACTCAGTAGTGATCTCAATTTCCGTCTGGCGCTCTACATCTTTTTCGCAGCATTGCTTAGCGCGTTCGTCGTTGGCGTGGTTACATTCTTTTTGATCACCGATAGCATTTGCAGCATTGCAGGCGTGGTAAAGCGCTTTCAAGATGGTGATTACTCGGCGCGTATACACGGATATGCGAAAGGAAACCTAGGCGTTTTGACCTCTACATTCAATGAAATGGCGGATGTTATCGTAGAGAATTTTGAGACAATCACCGCAACTGACCGCTTTCGTCAGGAACTGATCGCCAATGTATCTCACGACCTACGAGCGCCGCTTTCGATCATGCAGGGATATGCCGAAACATTGGCGATCAAACGTGAAACACTTTCCGGCCCCGAAACCGAGCGGTATCTTGCTATTGTGCTGGAAGGCACTAAAAAGCTTTCGGTGCTTGTCGACCAGTTGTTTCAATATTGAAAACTGGAATCAAATGTGGTTGAACCGCAAAAAGAGCATTTCCCGATCGGCGAGCTGGTTTCCGACATTCTCAGTACCTATCAGCTGAAAGCCGAACAGCGGAATATCCGTTTGAAACTCGACGCGCTCGGCATGCTGCCCGCCGTTTTCGCGGATATTGGTCTGACGGAACGGATCTTTCAAAACCTGCTCGACAATGCATTTAAATTCACACCTGATGGCGGGCAAATTTTAATTGCCTTGTCTTAGGCTGGCGACGGTGTCAGGATCAGAGTAGAAGATACGGGTGTCGGCATTGCCAAAGAATATCAGCAGCAAATATTTGAACGCTATAAGCAAGCCGACCTGCAAGCAGCTTCGGCCGAAGGCATTGGGCTGGGACTGGCCATAGTCCGGAAAATCCTGGAACTACATCAGAGCTCCATCCGGGTTTTCAGCGAGCAGGGAAAGGGCGCTGCATTTGAGTTTGTGTTATCCTCACGCTAATGCCACTTCTCCGTATTACTAACCAAGAAGATTGTCTCTATTTGGGATCCTGAGCTAAACTTTTGATTAATGAACCAATTGTAAGACCCTGCACGACAATTGAGAAGAGCACAATCACAAAAGGTACTGAGACAATAATGTTCTTATATGGACTGGCTGGCAGCGACGGAGCAAGTGCAATGGAGATGCCGCCACGCAGACCTCCCAACGCTCTGTAAAGATATGTTACAGCGTTTAGCTTTTGGACTTATTTAACCGGCAGGCAATTCAATGCACATTTCCAGCAAGGCGTAGCTCAAAGTCTTTCCGTGCGCGTCCATGACCAATGAAGTGGTAACCCCACCCGCCAAAGCCTGCTGACATACAAACTGTAACGCCGAGATATTGGGCAGTTCGTACCTGAGGATTTCGCCGTGTATGATCCCCTTAAAATGTTCCTTGACTTTATCCGCAGTTACCACATCGCGCAGCAGCTCATAATCCTTTTCTTCATAAGGAATCAATGATAAAATCAATGTATTCCCCTTATCTCCCGCGCGGCTATGCGCTATGTCGTAGAGTTTAATGCTCATATTCTTTTACAATTACGGACGACTTTGGTGTGTTCCGGTCCATCAAAATCGATACAATGCCAATGACTTCATTCACATACTTGCGCACCCCTCCCCCACCAGCCGGGCCATTGGTATACAGCGCTTCCACTTCCTGACCTATGATAGCTGCCTCATCAGTAGTTGCAGCTTTTCCCGCCACGCGTAATCTCACTTCATATGGTTTATGATCATGAGCGAGCGAAGTCGGGTGTACGGATGTATGGCCAATGTAGTCAACCCTTAACTCAGTAAATTGAGTATATAACCGCTCCTGCATTATTTCACCTGCTAAACGTGCCCGTTCCAAAGCATTTGCCCCTGCGAAAGTAATCTCACCTTCACCTGTAAAGCCCGCTTTATAGCCAATGCTGACCTTTAACGTCGATGGCTTTTTGCTGCCGCTGCCCCCAGTTACTTTAATACGATCTTTTCCATCCTGTTTCAAAAATACGGTGGTGAAATCTGCTGAAACATCGGGTGTCATGTATTGATAGGGGTTCGTTACCTCGTACAGCAGCTGTTCCTTAGCCGTAGCCAGGGTTATGGTGCCTCCTGTTCCATCTACTTTCCCAATAATTGCGCTGCCATCGGGATAAACCTCTGCAAAAGGGTGGCCCAGTGTACTCATATTTTCAACCGGCTTTTTGACCGGATCGGCAAAATAACCACCTGTGATCTGTCCTGCGCATTCCATCAGGTGTCCAACCATAGTCCCTTTGGCGATAATGTCAGCATCATCCAACGACCATCCGAACTCATGCACCAGCGGCGCTACAAACAAGGATGGATCAGCAACCCGCCCGGTGATAATAATATCAGCGCCTGTTTCCAGCGCAGGTAAAATAGCATCCGCACCTAAATAAGCATTGGCTGACACGGTCTGCCCGGACCAGGAAATGGGATTGCCTGTTTCCATGGCGAGCTCATCGCCACAGATATGCTCCAAGACATCATCCCCGATTACCGCCGCTACTTTAATGGAAATTCCCAGTCTCCTTGCTATGCCAATGATCTTATCCGCTGCTGCGACCGGGTTTGCAGCACCCATATTGGTAATGAGCCGTATCTTCTTTTGTTTGAGCATTGGCAGCAGTAATTCTATCCGGCGCTCCAAGAGCGGATCATAACCCTGCGAAGGATCTGTCGTTTTTCTTTTTTGGGCTAATGCAATGGTGCGTTCTGCGAGGCATTCGAGTACAAGGTAATCCAGATCGCCCTTTTCGGCCAGGTTCACAGCAGGTTCGAGCCGGTCACCCGAAAAGCCTGCGCCACAACCAATACGGACTTTATTTTTTTTTGTCATGATATGCTTATTGCCCCGGAAGCTAATGCGATTAAAGTCATGATGATGGTCGTGCCGAACGCCCATTTAAAGGTAAATTTCTGATGATCTGCCAGTTCCACTTCTGACAATCCAATTAAAACAAAAGTCGACGCAGTTAACGGACTTAATGGGAAACCGGTGGTCATTTGCCCTAAAATTGCTGCCCTGCCTATCTCTATTGAATTTAACCCATAATGGGCGGCGGTTGTTTTTAAAACAGGGATTACACCAAAATAATAAGCGTCCGGTGTGAATACCAAACTAAATGGCATGCTTGTAAAGCCCACCAAAGCCGGCAGGTAACCTGCGTGCGCTGTCGGGATCATGGAAACCATCGACAATGCCATGGCATCAATCATTTTGGTTCCGGTAAGGATGCCTGAAAATACTCCGGCCGCAAAAACGATGATGGAAACCGAAAATACATTGGCAGCATGTGCCTGAATCCTTTTCTTTTGATCGGCCTGTGATGGATAGTTGACCAAAATTGCCACCGCAAAACCGATGATGAATAACGCTGGCGGCGGCGCCAGTGACAAAATGAGCGCTGCGATCAAAATAATCGTCAAAAAAGCGTTCAACCAAAACAAACCAGGCCGACGGCTTTCTTTCTGTTCAACAGAAAGTTGCTGGTGATGGTCGTAATCCAGCTCAACGACGCCCAATCTTTTACGTTCCTTTTTACCAAGCCAAAATGCTACGAAAAGTACCCAGAGGATTCCGCCAATCATGGCTGGCAGGATAGGAATGATCAGATGCGCCGGATCAGTGTTCATGATTCAAAGCTCTCGCTACTGTACCCGACCAGGGCACCAGATGCATGACCCCCGCACTCAGCGCGACGATACAGGGAAGTATCAACTTGTTCATTCCTAATTTTTTATAAACTGGAAACAAGGCTGTGACGGTAATCATAAATGTGGCAGTGCCGTCCCCATCGAGGTGAACCAGCATCGTCAAAATGGCGGTGCCCAAAGTGATTTTAAGCGGATCGCCTTTTGCGAAGCGAATAATAAAGGCTATCACCGGATCGAAAAGCCCGGTGTCTATCATCACGCTGAAATATAGCACTGCAAAGATTAGCAGGATGCCGGTCGGGGCAACTTGTTTGATCCCGCCCAAAAGCATTTCCCCTACCTCTTTTGGCCCGAAACCTGCGATCAATGCAAATACGATAGGCACCAGGATCAGCGAAAGCAGCACAGACAAGCGCTTTGTCAGGATCAATCCTAAAAAAACGCAGATGGTTAAAAAGCCTAGCAGTGACAGCATTTGATTTTATTCTAAAACCTACCTTATTGAACTGCGGTATTATTGGCTTTCAAGACTTTACTAAAAAACATTAACTGGCTGGGCAATGCTGCCTGCCAAAACTCCCAGGTATGACCGCCAGGGCGCTCGGTATAGTCGTGTGGTGTGTGATTGTATACCAGCCGCCGGTGTAATTCCCTGTTAGGTTCGAGCAAAAAATCTTCTACCCCAACGTCGAGCACGAGCGGCAGTCCGTTTCTGCGAATCTGATCAGCCATGTTGACGACAGAATAAGGCAGATAATTATCAGGCGTCATCGGACCAAAGGTTTTTTCGAGAAACGTGGTGAGGCCTTTAAACCGCTCGGGCGAAAGATTCCAGGTCGTCATATTCGGATCCAAAGCGCCGCTCATCGCGCCTGCCGCAGCAAATTGATCAGGATGCCTGGTAGAAAGATAAAGCGCGCCATAACCGCCCATGGACAAACCTGTAATGAGGCGGCCCTCTTTGTCCTTGACGGTGCGGTACTTACTGTCTATAAATGGAATTACTTCCTTCACCGTATAAGTTTCAAATTTGCTATTTGGATCGACCGGGCTGTCGATGTAATAACTGAATATTTCGCCCTCAGGCATCACTATGATGACATTATACTGATCTGCAAGGTTCTTAACCAGCATTGGATCAGGCGTTTTACGCAGCCAGTCGTCGAAGTGGCCATATCCTCCATGAAGCAAGTATAAGACGGGGAACTCCTTTTTGCTTTTGGCGTAGCTTTCCGGAAGAACGATGGCCGCTTTGTAGGTTTTGTTCATCGCCGCGCTGTGCACCTGGATGGTGTCAACTTGTGATGCATAAGTATTTAATCCACTCAGCATCAGAATGGTAAGGAAGAAATATATTTTTTTCATTTCAATTAAATCTATTTACCAGTGGAGACAATTTTTAAGAGTTCGGCATCGGGATGGTCACGCACTTCGCATTTAACATCGAAGATCATGGTAGCACCACCGGCAGCAGTATAGGCAGCCCATTTGGGCAAACCGGGCGCATTTGGATTGCCTGTCCGTGCAAAATTGATCCAAGAGCTGCTCATCTTAGAAGCAAGTGCGTAGGCATCCTTACCTCCACCGGTCATTTCCTCACAACGGTTAATGTTATCAAACTGAAAGGCGATATCCATACAGTGCATGGCTTTATACATCCCACCATTGACGGGCGATTGCCAGGTAAAGAGATACATAAAAACTGGCGCAGCACCGTTCAAACCCGACTTTAATTCAGCTTGCTTAATAGCCATCGATCGAAAGCCAAACTCTATATCATTGTATTCGGAAGGCTTACTGGTGTTGGGATAAGCCTTCTTTACAGCGGAAATATACGCCTCCGTTTTATCGCCGTATTTTTTCTGCAGGGTGGTTTTCACATCCTCCATGGTCAGATTTTTGGGCGTGGGTGCAAATGCAGCAAATTCATTTTTTGTCGTGCCGACCAATAAAGGGATGGTTTTTGAAAGTTCCATTGCAGCAGGATCCGAAGGCTGATTTGGGAACATTTCACCATCCAGCACAGCGTTCCAGCCCACATTGCCCGGTTTACCGTCTTTTTTTAATTCTTCGTTTACCTTTTTAAGGGCCTTTTTACTGGCAGCATTCAATTGGTCGTAGGGTATTTTTTGAAGTGAGTCAACCTGGGCAGGTTGCAGATGCAGTTCCTCCATCAATGCTGCTGCCAAACGCTGAGATACTGCCTTTTCGGTAAATGAAGTAACATAGCTGCCGCTTTCTACAATTGCTTTGTGAAATAAACCCTTCGCCTGAGGGGTGTTCATCATACAAGTGACTTTTCCACCTCCACCCGACTGGCCGAAGATGGTCACATTATTGGGGTCGCCACCGAATTGATCTATATTTTGTTTAACCCATTGCAGGGCAGCAACAATGTCGGCCAAACCTGCATTACCGGAATTTTTGTATTTGTCACCATAAGCGGATAAGTCCAGAAATCCCAAAATATTCAGGCGATGGTTGATAGACACTAAAACTACGTCGCCTTTTTTTGCCAGGTTCTCGCCATCGTAGGACGGTAGTTCGATTGATGAACCAGCAGTGAAACCCCCACCATGCAGCCATACCATTACCGGGCGCTTTTTGCCATCGTTCAATTTCTGTGTCCACACATTAAGCGTCTGGCAATGTTCATTGGCGTAACCCAAATTATGATTGAAAGCAAATTCGAAAGCATCATTAACCGTCGTGGTAGGATCGGTAGGGCAAACCGGCCCATAACTCATCGAGCTGCGTGTAACAGACCAGGGTGTTGGCTTTTGGGGCGCGGTAAAACGTTCTGATTTAGCATAGGGTATTCCCTTGAACGTAAAGATGTTATTATGCAAATATCCTTTAACCTTACCGCTTTCAGTTGACGTAATTGCGATATCGTCGCCTGCCTTTACAGGATCTTCGTTTTGGGAAAATGCAGAAAATTGAAAAAGGCAAATCGCAACTGCTAACCCTAGAGTAATGATTCTTCTCATAATTATTGGTTTATATAGTTAGACAAAACTATGTATTTACACCTGCAATTACGCCTTTTTAAGTTGCTGAATGGTATTTAAATTGGAATGGATTGACATCTTCCATTTTGAAAATATGAAAGATCGATCAGGCATACTTTACGGAAAAGTGCATTCAGCCATTAAGTCAACGCGCCAAAAATTCAATTTAACGCATACATAAGACATCAAAAAGACTGTTTAAGTCTGCATGTACAGATGAGAGAAGTATTGCCGACTTGTCAATTCCCTTCCATTCAAGATTTCTTATTGCCAGAGGCACGACTGCATCAGTAGTGTCAAGCATACGCTCAGGATTTAAAGGGTTGCATCTATGGCTACGCAATAGGTCATCGAAATTGATCGTATAGAAAGCCTGGGCGGAAGACCTGTACGAAGCCGACGTATATGTGCTTAAGCATGATTGGATCGCTTCAACAGTTAACTTGCCAGATGAACAATAACACAGCATGTAATTTGGCGGCTAAAAGAAACATGTTATTTCGTACTACATTTAAAACAAAGGATTCTTCCTGAAATAGGTGCTGCCTTCAAAACTCACAGAATAATCGGAATTGAAATGGGTGCTTTTTTGGTAGTAATCCGTAGTAATAATCTGCGCGCCTGATTGGCATGCTGCCTCAAATGTTGTTTTGTCATTCCTTCTTGCTTCGCGCGTATCCGAGTCCGCGCGGGTACGGATGAGGTAGCCTTTTTTTACCAGACCCGGTATTTCGGAAGCTTTGGCATTATTTCTGATCAGAAAAGCGGCTTCCGGTGTCCCTGGCAAAGCGTTGGCAAACATTGTCCTGCCGCGAAGCGAAGGATGCCCGGAAATGTACATATCCCGCTTGCTTCCCGAATCGTCGAGTACAAACACAAATTTCCCTTTTGCTTCTTTCAATGTTGGCCAGTTATCGTTTAACACGGCACTTTCGAGGGATTCAAACTTGCCCGTTACCTGATTGGGTGTGAGAATGTGCTTTTCGCCCAGATGTTCGAGCAGGATTTCGTCTAGGTTGTCAAAATCTTTGGCGGTAATGCCTTCCGTATTGCCATCAGTGGCAATTTCCCCTTTCACTTCAAGGGTAATGTATACCGGCGTATGGTCAGGATGCGCATCTGACCAGGCTTTCAGGCCTTGGAGACAATCGATCAGCGTAAAATAGTGCGTCCGGAAATCAAGGTCAGGCACATGCAGCACTTTGAAGCCGGGCTGTTTCATCTTGCCCTCCGGATCATATGGTTTCTGCCCGGCGACCATTTCAAGACCTTTTGGGTTTGCGTATTTTCCGCCTTTCTCGTCGGGATATACATCTATTTCAAGGTTGCGCAGGCCGAGGTCAAGCTGTGCAGTAATCGGAATGTGCTCATAGTCAATCGAGCTTGCCGCAGCAGAATCTTTTTGTGTAAATGCTTTAAACAGCAACGGGTCTATGGCTTGTTTATAGCTGTTGTGAGAACCGATTACCTGCGTTTTATTGATTTTTAAATGATCATCCGTTTGGGCAAAAACGGGAAAACAGCAGGCAAGCAACAAACCTAATAGCGCTTTCATTGGTGATGGTTTAGTATGAGGCAAAGTTAAGCCGGCCAGAAAAGACTACCGTATTAACTTTTTGTTACCAGCGGGAGATGCATCCGAAGCGAGAACCAGGTAACATTTTGTTAACGGAATGGTAACGCGAGTTAACGGCCATTCTACCCACCCGAAAGTACTTTTGACCCTTGATCAAAAGTAAAAAATCAAATCTATGCTTTCAAAATTACGTCTATCAAAGCTCGCATGTCTTTCTGCATGTTTGCCTTGGGCTGTACTTAGTATTAACCCGGTCCAGGCAATCCCTGTGGTTATCAATACGAAGCTTTCGTTTCAGGCAGAGAAGTCTTCAGATGCTGGGTCTGTTGCACAGTCTATCTCAGGTTCGGTTACGGATGAAGCCGGGGCGCCGCTGCCGGGTGCTACGGTTGTGGTTAAAGGAACAACAAGAGGCACATCGACCAACGCCGAAGGGAAATTTGTGATAGAGGCCGATGCCAATGCGGTTCTGGAAGTTTCTTTTATTGGATATGCTGCAAAACAAGTTCCGCTTAACGGACAATCGTCAATCGTTATCCAATTAACCCAGGACCTGGCGCAACTAAATGAGGTTGTTGTGGTTGGTTACGGTACTCAGAAAAGGTCGGACATTACCGGCGCTATTTCTTCGCTTAACAGTGAAAGTTTTAACAGGGGCGTCGTCACAAACCCGGGCGAATTGCTGCAAGGTAAACTGGCCGGTGTTTCCATTGCCGCCAATAGCGGTGAACCCGGTGCTGCGCAGGACATTATCATCAGGGGTATCGGCAGCTTGCGCTCCGGAACGCAGCCGCTGTATGTGGTCGACGGATTTTTGCTGGACAATTCCAACACCGGCGTTCCCACCAATCCACTCAACTTTATTAATCCTAATGACATCGAGAGCATTGATGTATTGAAAGACGCCAGTGCGACAGCTGTTTATGGATCCAGAGCATCTAACGGGGTTGTGGTAATCACGACTAAAAAAGGAAAAGGGAAACCGCAGCTGACGTTGTCTGCGTCGACGGCGATATCGTCGATGGCTAACAAAATAAATGTTTTCGATGCCGATGCATTCCGGAGGGAGGTTGTAGCCACTGGTGGAACCTTGCAGGATTTCGGGGCAAATACCAACTGGCAGGATGAACTGTCGCAGACAGGTGTATCAAGCAACCTCAACTTGTCGATGAGCGGAGCCAACAGTGAAAATTTTTCCTATTTCACTTCTGTGGGTTACCAGGATCAGGAAGGCATTTTAAAAAACAGCAGGCTGAAACGCTACTCGGGAAAATTGAATTTAAACCAAAAGGCATTCAACGGGCGCTTAAATATTGATTACAATTTAACGGCTTCCCGCACGGAAAATTTACGCCCGGATATCACTTCTACTATGAGTGATATGCTTAGTTTGAATCCCACGATTCCTCCTTTAACAGATGGCGTCCCTACTTTGTTGAACACGAACGCATTAAACCCGCTTGCCCGGTATAATTTGTTCAGCGACAAGGCTATTAACCACCGTATTCTGGCGAATATTTCACCCTCAATTGAAATCATCAATGGCCTTACTTACAAGTTGAATTTCGGTGTAGATTATTCTACTACAACCAGAAATCAGCAGTATAAGCCCTTTCCTGCGGTTATCAATGAATCCGATGTTTCCAATGGTGTGCTTGACAATGCAATAAGTGGAAATACGAATCAACTTGTTGAGAATACGCTGACCTATAACTGGGTCCGTGAGAACCATAATGTTACGCTCCTGGCGGGTCATTCTTTCCAAAAGTTTTTGGATGAAACCAGAATAACTACTTACCGCGGCTTTGCAACTAATAATATCGAGCCTATTTATCAGGATCACACAAGCACAACCGCATTTCCAACAGCGGTAAATGCGGAAGCTTTAAAAAATGAGCTGCAATCTTTTTTTGGAAGGGTAAATTATATTTATGCTGATAAATACATGTTCACCGGTACATTCCGCGCTGATGGATCTTCTAAATTCGGCCAGAATAATAAATACGGTTATTTCCCTTCATTCGCCTTGGGATGGAACATTAGCAAGGAAGATTTCATGAGTAGTTCGGCTTTCAGCAACCTCAAATTGCGCGCGAGCTGGGGAAGAACCGGTAATCAGGAAATTCCTTCCAAGATCACAAAAGCGAGCTATCTGGAACAGCGTTTACAAACGGGAACCGGAAGTGTAAGTACCTACCCGATCGATACCGACGCTACTGCACTGGAAGGCTTTCCGTACGGGATTATATACACGAGATTGGCCAACCCTAATTTGAAATGGGAAGTATCCACACAGGTGGATTTAGGAATTGACTTTGCCTTGTTCAAATCCAGAGTAACGGGTACATTGGATTATTTCAACAAGCAATCTTCCAATATTCTTCTTGAAGTTGTTCCCTCCGATCCGGTCCAGCCCACTTCAACCTACTGGAACAATATCCCGGACATGAAAATCCAGAATAATGGTTTCGAGCTTACATTGAATTACAGCAGCGATCCTAAGCGTGACTTCTCCTACAACATCGGGGGTAACTTCACCTACATTCAGAATAAAGTGAAGAAGTCTCCTTATGCAGTGTTAGCCACTGGCGCTGCGCAGGGTGCCGGCCAATCCGGGGCAACTATTAACGGCTACATTAATGATCAGCCTCTGGGCGCATTCTACATGTATCAATTTGACGGAATAAATCCGGATAATGGTCAAAACGCATTCAGAGATACAAACGGTGATGGAGCGATATTGGATAATGACCGTGTTGTGGTCGGCAGCGCTATCCCAAAGATCATTTATGGATATAACCTTAATCTGAAATACAAGTCTTTTGATCTGGGTTTGAATTTTAATGGTGTAGCCGGCAATAAGGTTTACAACCATACGACTATGACGTTGTTCAGCAGGGCATTACTGGCCAAATCCAACAACACAACTGATTTCGCCACGCAATACCCGAATGAGGCGTTGAGCAATGCCAATGTTGTGTCGACCCGATATCTGGAAAACGGCTCTTTCATGCGATTGAATAATGCTACCCTTGCTTACAACCTGAACCTAACAGGAACCAAGCTGGCGAACGCCATTCAACGTGCCAGTCTTACATTAACCGGTCAGAATTTATTTGTTGTCAGCAGTTATTCTGGTTTCGATCCCGAAGTGAATACGGGATCGGCTTCCGGCGGCATTCAGACATTTGGAATTGACCGCTTTACTTATCCAAGAGCAAGGACTTTCCTGCTTGGTTTGAATGTGACATTTTAATAGAACAAAAAAAGATTAGCTACGATTCGTTGAAAATCAAATCATAATGAAAAATACAGGATTTTACAGAGGGTTGACGGCAGTGGGGTTGCTACTGGCATTTATTGGTTGTACCAATTTGGAAGAGGATATTCTTGACGAATCGCTTACAGGAACGGGCCAGGCCCAACTTGTAAGCGGCTCCATAGCACCGGTATATGGTCTGCTGCGGTCGGGTGTATGGCTGCATACAAACCAATTCGGACTGCAAGAGGTTGCCTCTGACGAGGGTATCCTTCCTTATCGCGGCGGCACCGACTGGTATGATGGCGGTAAGTTCATCGCGGTTCACCAGCACCTGATGACCCCAAGTAATGGGCTCGTAGGCGATACTTGGACGCAAATTACCCTTACTTTATCGAGAGCCGTTATTGCTGCGGAAAGGTTAAGCGAAGCAGGTAAAGCTGGTAATGCAAGTGCGCAGGCTGGTTACTATGAAATGCTTGCTATGAAGGCGTACCTCAATATGCTGGCACTGGACAACTGGGGTTTGGTCTTCAAGAAAGAGCTTTCGAGTGAGGTGTCCCAGGTTCTGAGAGGCCAGGAAGCAATTACTTATCTCGAAAGCGAACTGTTATCGGTGGTTGACCTAATCCGTAAGGAAAATGATCCCGGCAGGTTGAATCAAAATGCGGTGAAGGCTTTGCTGGCGCGTTTGTATTTGAATGCCGCAGTCTATCGCAATCCGTATGGTACGCCTGAGTTCAGTAAGGAGGATATGGATAAGGTGATTAAATATACCAATGAGATTATTGCCGGACCCTATGCCCTGTCTCCTGAATACTTCGATCTGTTCAGCGACGACAACCATACTAATAAAGAGCTCATTTTTGCACTCGACCAGCGTGGAGTACTGGAAACAGACCAACAGCGCTGGGCGTACTGGTCGATTTCCGGTGACCAGATCCCAAGACCAGAGTTCCCAAACACGCGCGGAACAGACGCGGTTGCCGCAACGCCTGATTTTTACCAAACCTGGGTGGATGCCAATGGCAATATCGATCCAGCCGACGCGGACGCACGTTTTTTCAAGAAAAACACGATTGTTCCTGAAAACTTGAAAAACTTAACAGGCGTTACGCCTTTGAATGATGCCGAGCATTATTATTCCGTAGATGCCACGAAGTTTGAAATGGACAGAGGGATTTTGCGCGGAATCATCTGGGGGCCCAGAAAAGACGGAAGCGGCAATATTTTAAAATCTGCCGACGGCAAAGTAAGGATATATCCGGTGATCAACAAAAGAACCAGCGGGGCCAACCTGACTTATGTAAACCATATACTCAATGTAGATTTCACTGGCCCGGGCAGCTTGCACAATACCGGCTACCGTTTTTCAAAGTATCAGTTCAGCCATACCGGTAACAATTGCTGCAGTTACAGCAGTGTCGACCTAGTGTTGATTCGCCTTGGAGAAATCTACCTGATGCGTGCCGAAGCGAAGCTTAGAAATGGCGACAATGCTGGTGCTCTGGCTGATGTCAATACACTGAGAACTTCAAGAAATGCACGGCCAGCCCAAACTCCGAAAGCGCTGACTAAAATTGACCTTGACATCTTATTCCGTGAGTCAGGATTTGAACTGTACTGGGAGGCTTTCAGAAGAAATTACCAGATCCGGTTTGGAAAATATGAAGGCACCTGGACAGGAAAAACGGATAAGAGCGTCGACAAGCGATTGTTCCCAATTCCTCAGCGAGCCATCGACGGAGCTTCCGCCGATGAAGGATTTTTGGTACAAAATCAGGGATATTAATTCCACCCAAAATCAAAATGAGGCTGCTCGGAATCGGGCAGCCTCATTTTTTTCATGAAATTTTAATTTTTAATGACATTTAAAATTAATTTGTCATTGAGCGCTTTTTAATCGCCTCATTTATTTTGTCATTCAATTCAATGAAATAGGACTCCAGCGTATCTGTTACCTCCATCAAATAACCATTGTTTATCAATACCATCATCTCTGTACCATCCCTTAGCTTCACTGTTTCCACTGATTTTATTGTTAAAAAATCAGCTCTTGATTCCTCTGTTATGTCGTTAATGCTGATGTTTAAATTTGATTTTATTCTGATTGCCTTTCTAATTTGACTCCATGCTGCATTTAATGTTTTGGAGTAGATAGCGGCATCATTAATTATTTTATTATGTAAACGACTAGGCTCTGCTATGGCTAAAACTTTCTCGTCGAGTAAGCTTACTTCATTTACCAAAACATTACGCGTCTCTATTAATGTCTCTTCAAATATTGCTATTTCGCTAGCCAACAACTCTTTCCATATTGCGAAACCTCGTCTTTTAGCGATCTCATTTTCAATTGCATAAACATGCTTTAATTTATACTCTATGAGTGCTGAGTTATCAGGGTTAATAAGAATATCTATCTCTTCATTTATTTTTTTATCGAGCTTACTTTGCTCTTTGTGTAATTCATAGCTTGTTTGTTTTAAAGTTCTTTTGTGGCTCTCCAATAACAAATTCATGCGGCGGTCTAAGGCTTCTATAAATATTGATTCAAAAAACCGCACTTTCTTCATTCGTAATGCTACTAAATTAGGTTGTAGGAAATACTACATCAATGGGCAACCTTTCTCAACAGCATCTTTGCGGCATGCAAACAAAGTGGTCAGGATGGCAACAAACAAAGTAGCCTTTTTTATAGAAATGAAGTTTCATTTCAAATTAAGCATATGATATATTAATAGAATGTTAAATAACATTAGCTTAACATCAGATAAATTATTTTGCAAGAAAACCTCAGATGGAAATTTTCTTAATGGTCCTGGGCGGGCTTGGTCTGTTCCTTTTTGCAGTTAATAACCTTTCTGATACGCTAAAAGAGCTTATCGGCAACAAGGCTAATAAATGGCTGGATTTATTTACCAAAAATCTGCTTACTTCTGTCATTACCGGTACGGTTGCAACGATTCTGCTGGATTCTTCTTCTGCGGTAATAATTATGACCATTGTCCTGGTCAATGCAGGAGCCTTAACCTTTCGCCAGTCGCTAGGGATCGTGATGGGGGCTAACATTGGCACCACCTTTTCGAGTCAACTCATCGCCCTGGATATCGGTCAGTATTCCCCTATCCCCATCTTTTTGGGGCTTGTGTTTAGTTTTATTTCAAAGAATGAAAAAATTTCCAAAACAGCCCGGGTTGTGCTTTTCTTTGGCATTTTGTTCTTTGGGCTTTACACCATGGAAAGGGCCGTTGAACCCTTGAAAGACCATAAACAATTTCTATCATGGATGGAAAAGCTTGATAGCCCCCTACGTGGGACATTGATAGGCGCATTGGTTACGCTGGTGATCCAGTCTTCGTCAGCTACCGTGGGCATGGTGATTACTCTGGCTAAGAAAGAGCTCATCAATCTGCCCGGCGCAATCGCTGTTATGCTGGGCGCAGAATTGGGAACATGCTCGGATACTTTGATGGCCACCATCCGTTCGGACCGGCAGGCTGTCAAAACGGGTTTGTTTCACTTATTATTTAACATCATCTGCATTGTCCTGGGTTTATCGGTATTTCCTTTTTTTAACACCTTCATTCAGTGGGTATCGAGGGATGCGGGAATGCAGCAAAAGATAGCCAATGCGCATATGATTTTTAACATAGCCGGGGTGGTGCTTTTCTTTCCTTTGATCCCTTTTGTCGAAAAGCTTCTCAACCGGTTTCTGCCAGAAAAACAGAAAGAAGCCCAGCAGGCCGAACCATCGGCTGCTGCGTAAAATGAGACTTCTTTGTTTCCAAAAAGTTGCATAATTGTGGCAATCACAAAAGAGTGTGCCTACAACCGCTTTGATCGGTAGCCGATGGTTAGTGACTTAGATGTAACTAAAAAGCTGTGCGGTGATTTGATCCGCACAGCTTTTTTATACGTCAGGGCCTTATGCCGTTATCGTTTCAGAATGCCCTATCGTGGTGGCGGTCGTAGGCGAAGTGATGCTGGCCACATAGCGCCATTCACTCACAACCTTACTTGTGCTGAACTTTGCCATCACATATCCGCGCCTGGATGCATCCAGGTATTGCAGGTCATCTACGAGCAGGGCAAGCGCCTGCTCAAAACCGCCAAGTGATGCCGGGTCGGCGCCAAGATATTCTTCAAAGCCAGGTGAGGTAACAGAGGGAGCTGCCAGCTCGCGGCCTGCCTGGGACTTATCATTGGCGTTCAAATGTGAATACCAGCCATTGTGCGAATCACCTGCAAGCGCAATCAGTTTTTTGCCTTTTGCCATGGCATACACTGTTTCACGCTCGATCGGATAACCATCCCATGCATCAAGGTTATAGGGCAGCACCGTTTGTATCCGTGCTTTCTCCTGCGCTGTCAAGGTAGGATCACCAGCCAAAAAACGTGCTTTTAATTGCGTAAGTGTGCCCAGTAATGTCTGGAACATCTTGAATGTGGCAGGGCTTGCCGAGCCAGTCGCATTTACTTCACCAACAATCTGTACAATAGCCATCAGCAATTCAGCCGGAACGTACATTTTACCCATCAATACTTGTTGGCCCAAAACCTGCCATGCACCTTTGCCCGACCCAATGGCCGAGCCAAGCCAGTTGAGCTGCTCTTTTCCCAAGATCGTGCGGTCGGAGTTAAGCCAGTCTTTCTGAAAAGCGGCCGCGTCCAGTCCCGTTTGCGTAAAATAATCTGAATAGGAAAGCTGCTTGTCGCGGCCAATGATACGGGTATCGAGCATATGCAGATCCATGATGTTACCAAACGAGAAGCTCCTGTAAATCTTCTCATCAATCAGTGTTCTTACGCCAATGTATTCGTGGTAGGCTTTGATGGCGCGCTGTTTACGCTCCTGGAAGGAGCCCTCATTCTGGTTATGGTTCTGGGCACCGTCTTTGAAAGCGTCATTGGCTACTTCGTGATCGTCCCAAACACAGATAAATGGCTTTTTCTGGTGTGCCAATTGTAGCTGTGGATCGCTGCGGTATTGTTTGAAACGGGTCCGGTAATCGTCCAGGGACAGGATTTCATTCTCCGGCTTATGAAGACGCGCCAGCGCAATGGTATCCGGATTGGAACCGTACTGACCAGCACCGTATTCATAAATGTAGTCCCCTAAATGTAAAACAACATCTGCCTCCGAAGCAGCAATGGCCCCGTAGACATTGAATAAGCCTGCCGGATAGTTTGAACACGAGCAAACTGCAAGTTTGACCTCCAAGTTTAAATTACTGTTAAGCTATCTTGAAGCAATCGTGGTTCGTCATGTGGATTAACATTTTGTTAAGCTTTCATAACTGAACCGCTTGCAATTTTACCAGTGGCTAATTTTGCTTTTTATCACTCACCATTTACAGGATGAAAAACAAAAATTTACTCGCGCTGACTTTACTTGCTGGTGCCACATTCAGTTGCACCGACCATTTCCCCCAAGAGCCGCAAACCCCGATGGCATTCAAAGAAGTCGCCTCCATTGATTTGGGCGAAACTGCTGCTTCTGAAATTTCGGCTTATGATGCTGCCACGGCCAGGCTTTTCACAGTAAATAATGAATCCTCAGCCAAAGTGGATGTACTGGATTTGTCGGCATTCCCAACCGTTACCAAATTGCAGTCGATAGATATCTCACAGCTTGGCGGTGTTGCCAACAGCGTCGCGGTGTCCAATGGCAAACTGGCTATTGCGCTGGAAGCAACCAGCAAACAGGCCAATGGAAGCGTGATCGTATTAGATACCAAAACATTGGTTACGATCAAGCAGATTACAGTGGGCGCCTTACCGGATATGGTAACATTCAGTCCGGATGGCAAATACATTGTAACGGCAAACGAAGGTGAGCCTAATGCGGATTATACCGTTGACCCGGAAGGATCTGTCTCCATTATCAATGTTACCGAAAACTATAATGTAAAAACGCTCACGTTCGGAGCATTTGCCAGTACTTATAACCAGTTAGCCTCGGAAGGCTTCCGCGTTTATGGCCCGGGCGCAAGTTTTGCTCAGGACATTGAGCCGGAATACGTTGCCATTTCAAGTGATTCCAAAAAGGCGTTTGTAACGCTTCAGGAAAACAACGGAATTGCTGAGTTAGACCTAACCACCGGGACCATTTTGAAACTGCACCCACTTGGAACAAAGGATATCAGCAAGCTGATCAATGCAATGGATGCTAGCGATAAGGACAATAAGATCGCAATGGCAACTTGGCCTGTCAAATCATTCTACTTACCGGATGCTATCGCACCGTTTACCTCAAATGGTTCGGACTACCTGATTACGGCCAATGAAGGCGACGCACGCGAGTATTCTGCTTTTGACGAGCAGAAAAGGGTAAGCGCGCTTTCACTGGACGCAGCAGCTTTTCCGGATGCCGTTTCTTTAAAGAAACCTGAAAACCTGGGCCGTTTACGCGTTACCAGTACGCGTGGGGACATTGACAATGATGGAGATTATGATGTGCTTTACGGATTTGGAGGTCGCGGTTTCAGCATTTTTAATGCATCTACCGGCCAGCTTGTTTTTGATTCAGCAAGCTCACTTGAAGAGGAAGCCATCAAAGCCGGAATCTACGACGATGACCGCTCCGATGACAAAGGTGTGGAGCCAGAAGGTGTTACGATTGGCATCATTGAAAATAAACCTGTCGCTTTCATTGCACTGGAACGCGTGGATGCAGTGGC
This sequence comes from Dyadobacter sp. CY347, assembly GCF_021502655.1. Lineage (GTDB taxonomy): Bacteria > Bacteroidota > Bacteroidia > Cytophagales > Spirosomataceae > Dyadobacter. The sequence continues at coordinate 1,096,167 of NZ_JAKFFT010000004.1, read as the reverse complement.
CATTTATGATTTGAGTAACCCGGCCGCGCCGAAATTTCTTCAAATGCTAAAAACCGGCGATGCACCCGAAGGTGTACTCTACGTTGCGCCTGACAAAAGCCCTAATGGCAAGGGCATGCTGGTCACAAGCAACGAAGGCGATGGAACTGTTAAGTTTTATCAGATTTAAAAATGGGATACTTGCATAGCCGGACAGCAATGTCCGGCTTCATTTATGATCTCCATGAAAAGAATATTATTATGTATTTGCTTCGCAGCTAGCTTCCCTGTTTTGGGCCAACAAGTAAATGCCCAGTTCCCCCAGGGACATTCGCACAATGATTATCTTCAGCCCGCACCATTTGCGTTGGCATATCAACAGGGATTTGGCTCCGTTGAAGCTGATGTGTTCTTAATTAATGACTCACTTTTCGTGGCACACGAAAAAACGCAGATCGATCCGTCACGCACTTTGATGGTCGCCCAGGTGTTGAATATACGCCTGAGCAATGGAAACGCATTGGTCTGATCAGCCAGGATTTTGGACGTTTTTCAAAATGGAACGGGAAAGGCATTCCAGTGGAAGAAGATCGCATTAAGCTAATTGCTGCTGTCAAAGGGGCGCACGACCAGCAGAAACCATTCCGTTTCTGGGCGAGCCCAGACAATATAAATGCATGGAAACAGCTCATTAATCTAGGCGCTGATTACATCAACACTGATAAAGTTGCAGCACTGGGTAACTTCCTAAACGGGCGTGCAAAAGCAGAGTTTAAGGCGCAAAGCTTTCACAAAGTTTACAGGCCGACCTATCTCAATAATGATTCGAAAGGGACAGTTAAAAACATAATTCTGCTGATTGGCGATGGTATGGGGTTGGCGCAGATTCACGCATAGCAGTGGCTAGCTCATCAATTAACCCTAACCTTCTCCTAAGTATTGCTTACTTTTCTTGTGAAACATATTTTACTAAATCAATCCCAATCCCATTGGGATCTGTGATGGCGAAATGCCTGTCGCCCCAAGGTTCGTCACGAAGCTCAATGGAGATGGCAACATCTTTCTTTTTGAGGTCTCGATAGAGTTTGTCAACGTCTTGAGTCTCGATAGTTAAATAAACTCCATTACCAGTAAAAGGCATTTGAAAAAGTGGCTGCTGGGAGGGATGTTCGGGTAAAAGAAAGCTGATCTCGGCAGACTTATCAGGAGTATGTAGCAAAAGATAAAATTCATTTTCAAATGTTACGCCAAAGCCCAACTTCTGGGTGTAAAATGCCTTTGTTTCAGCAATTTTTGAAGTGATTATTCCTGCATTCAGTTTCATGTTACTTGTCGTTTTAGGTGGGAGACTGCGTTGTGAAAAAGCAAGGTTGTCAAAACACAACGTGATTAAAATGAGTAAGATGGTTTTAGATTTCATATCCTTTCAGGTCTGATGTGCCTCACAAAGGTCGGTGTCCAGCCAAAAACAACATTGTAAAAAACGGACAAATGCTATCTTCCAAAAGCTTTGGAGGGTGTAACGCCATAAAAGTTTTTAAATTCCTTGATAAAATGGGCTTGATCAAAGTAACCGGCATCAAAGAAAAGTTTATTTTGACGAAGGCTCTGCTGCGAAGGTTTGGCACGAAGAATGTTTTGAAACCGTATGACCTGGCTGAATGTTTTAGCTGAATCTCCAATGTAATATTCAAAAAGCCGGCGCAGTTGTCGGGCGCTTACACCGACGTCAAGATCCTTTTCGACATTAAGTACCCCAGAATTTTGAAGAATTATTGATACTGCAGCTAACAATCTTGAATCAAGTTCTATGGCATGCTTTGAAATGAACTTCTCAAAATAATGATCCAGGTCCAATTTAATCTGTGCCAGGGTTGCTGTGTTCGAAATTTGGTTAGCAAGGAATTTTGCCGTTTTTGGTAGCACCAGATCCAAGCTTTCCCATCGGTTGCTTAAATCCAGGGCGTTAATTTTAAAAAGCATTGGAAACATGGCTGGCAAAAAACGGATACCAACATAATGAAATTGATTTTCGAGAGGAAATTCTGTATACTTCTTACAAAAGCCCATGATAAAACTTTCTTTTGGATCAGTCAGATCGAAATAGATATCAATACACCCATCGGCAACTACACGATAAGTAAAAGGTGCCTCTAACACCTGACAAGTTTTCAGTTCCCAGTAACAGTAAATATAATTTAGTAAGGGCTCCTCAGGTAAACATTCTGCATATAAAACCGAATCTGCCGAATTCCGGACCGTTGGCTGGACCGGCATATATAGCTGTCGAAAGTCCAATGAGTTGTTTAGCATCCTGAGTAAGGTTAAGAGGTTAACAGCCTCAAAAATAGTTGTCCTTATAACAATCGTTTCATCTTTACATGTTTAAATTTATTACCCCATATATTATTGCTAATGCAGAAATCAATAGAACATGACAAACTTAAACTGGCATTTGAAAGCCTGGTTGAAATCTCGGCACAGGAATGGGACTTTTTGAGCCAAGCCTTTACAGTGCGAGTTGTGGAAAGCAAAACAATGAAACGATTGAACCCTGCACATTACTGGTGCTCACCAAGGAAAAACTTGACTTCCTTTATGATAAGCTACCTAAAAGCCATGTGATTATGCGCAAAGTGATGGAAGCCCGTTTCATTGCCTCACAACAGCTACTATCGTCCTATATTCTAGCTGGTCCGCAAGAGCGCTATGAGCTTTTCGCGCAGCAATATCCGCATTTGGTGCAGCGCGTCCCACAATATATACTGGCATCATTCTTGGGTGTGACACCTGTCTCACTTAGTCGGATCCGTAACCGGATTACCCGTCAGGCGTAATTTCTTATCTTTTGTTAACCGGTGACGTGTATAGCGGCAGGTATCTTTGCAGCTAACTAATACGCAAATGATATGAATGCTACTATAAGATTTGTCCTGATTTTCGTCTTAGCGTTTCCCCTTCACAGTAATGCCCAGCGCCAATCATTTCAAAACCACTTTGAGCTGGAAGCAGATCCCATTGCATTCATATTGAGCGGTTATTCGCTGCATGCAGGATATACAGTGTCACACATCAGATTTGACCTTGGTGTTTTTGGGATCAAGCAACCCGACTTCGCCCTTGAAAACAAGCGCTTTTCCGTTTTTAGCTCAGGGTTGGGGGTAAAAGTGGATTATCTGTTACGCAAAAACAGAGGCGCATTCTTTGGCCTGCAATCTGATCACGCAACAGATAAAATCAGGCTGAAAACGAGCGAAGGATCAGAGTCTGTAAGTGGTCTTACTCTTGGATTTAGGACAGGATATCGTTTCATGTTTGGTAGCAAAGAAAATCAATATAACGGCGTATATCTGGTTCCATGGGTAGCTTTGATACATTCATTTAATCCCTCGATGGTTATCAGCGGTGGTCACCAATACAAACAATCGCAATGGTCTGTTTTTCCCACTGTTCACCTAGGATACCGGTTCTAAAAATGTGATTTAAAGTGATGGCAGATGAATATGGATACAAGTCATGATGCAACATAACCTCAGGAAGCTTCTTCCATGATCACGGAATAGGAATTTCACATGCAGAAGTAACATTAAAAAACCGCTCTACAAGCTCCTTGGGGGCGTGGCTAATATCTTTTGGAAAGAAAGAAAATCCAGCAGGAACGGACGCTTTTTGACCTGTTTTATCGAATGGATTCAGTTTTATTAGCGGGTTGTATTTGGCTGCCATGATTGCCTGGATCTCTTCCTGGTAGATGCGGATTGCTGAATCGATCGTTTGGGTGCCCCAGTAGATAGTAAGGTTAGTCAGTAATTCATCCTTTGATTTGACTGCTGACAGACAATTGCAATTCGTAAAAATTAGGCCAGGCCGGAGGTTAAAATCAAATGTTATTAATAATTCAATATGGCCACTTAGCTGCCAGAGAAACAGTTCAAAACCATAAAACTACCTTCACTCGAAGCACAGGTAAGCTTAGTGTATACGTAATTATTTTTGTCGGGATAAATTTTGCCATTTTCAGAATATCAAGGCAAGAAACACTGTCACTGAGTGAATAGTGCGTCTTTCCTATTGTGGTTTTGCAACATTTCAGCCGGATTCTTAGAGGGAAAATGCATTCCGTGCAAACAGTAGGTGACGCAGTCTTAAACATCCCTAGACCCGAAACAAGGACAGGTTTTACTAAATGAAATCATACTTCCACTTAGTGCTGATACACTAACGTATCAAAACATGGTTACCCCTGACTGTGCCTATGGCCATTGTGGCTGGATCTGAAAGAAATTTCTTTTTTCAACAATCAGAAGTTGACTATAAACAGCTGCCAGTGAATCCCGCATTTGGTCAGAGCGGTCCATCTTTGTAAAGTATCCTGGACTTTCCTGCTCGCAGTCTTGCTCTGGCTGTGGTATCTGATCGTCCATGATCGTTATTTTGGTTTGTATATTCACAACAAAACTGACGAAGTTGTGATTTGCTTGAATTCGGACATGACCTGCTCAAACTGCTGTTCAGATAGGCCGCTAGCCTGCATAAGCTGGTCTTTAATGATTTTTGGGCCATCTGCTGCAAACCCATATGTGGGCAAACCAAGCGCCAATGGGCTAAAATAATGGTCCTGTTTTTGCTGCTTTATCCAGATTTCGACAAAGGGCTCGATGGCGGTTTGGCGGGGCGCATAATACCCTCTTACAACCATTTTAACTTGTTTGCCAGTATCCATTGTGAAAATTTTCTCATAGACCATATAAATAAGTGTGTGGTGGCAAGTGTAAATTTACACAGAAGCTTTCTGGCGAACCACTACTTAACAATATGATAATTTGGACAGATGAAAATGCTGTTGTTTCCTACCTTATCAAAGGAAGTCAACTACTTAACGGAACTGGACGCCAATTCAATGCTGATCGTGCCAGCGCCTTAGCCAAGGCAGAGTTTAGAAGGGCTAATAATTTTAGGAGTATGTATAACCACGCACAGCTCCAAGGAGCCGAAAGTTACTTTGGTTTGACTAATTTAATTACGCAGCCATGCCTTATCATTCATGGTACCGACGATAAAATCTGGAATTACAGACATGCCTCGTTTCTTAAAAACCATTTAGCAAACTCTACTCTGATTACTCTTGAAGGTGCAGGACATGAATTACATGAAGCTGATTGGGGAAAGATAATTGCAGCTGCTACCCAGCATATCATTTCAATCCCATTAAGGAGTTAAAATTTAAAAAAACCTAGATATGCTTTGGCCATCCAATGTTTGCTATAACGAAGTGGATATACAGTGGATGATTGTTTACGAGCATAGTTCAGTCCCATGAATCCTTCGTCAGGACAAGCATTGACTAACACAAAGATTAAGAATAAAATGGACTGTCTCAAAAAACGTCTCATTTCCTGCTATGGGCGCTGTGGTCAGACTATCTAATCTTCGTGAAAAGTCGTTTAAGGTTTTGTCCTGTTGGTCTTATGTCTGTGTATGTATCAATAATTATCCTGTTTTTATAGATGATGAATGTGTTATTGATTTTAGGATTAATATTATTCAAATACACATCACTTTCATGATCACCTAATGACGGGACGAAAGTTATTGCCAGGTACCTGATATCCAGACTTTTTCCAAGGGCTTCCAGTTCCCGCTTGCGACTGGCTGCCGAATAGTTTTTCTCATTACCGTAAACAAAGTACACTTTCAGTTTATCAGCCGACTGCCTGCTTTCCAGTTCAAGAAAGTTTAGCCATTTCTTGATCTCACGCCAGCCAGGGCTATTGCCAACGAAATAGAGGATACCGTAATTTTTGCCATACTTACACACGGGGCAAGCAGTGCTCCCCTTGTCTGGGCCCCATACGTGAAAAGGGGTGAATGATGGGCTTTCCTCTCCAATTGAAAGGCCGGATTCTTGTAGCTTTCCGGGCGTTGATGGATAATTAGGAATTTTCAACCCTAAAATGATGTCGTGCTCGGCGGCCTGTATGCCGGAATGCTCTTGCAATCGTAATACGCCACTCCCTCCTCGCCTTTCCGCTTTCTTTCTTTCCGCGGCGGTTAGCAACGGATCATCGTCAAAAACAAATTCATCAATGTAATATTCATTGGCAATGCCTGGCTCTTTTATTGATGTGTGAATATGGGCCGGAATGGACTCATTGGGATATGCAGCAGGCTTTATCGTGTAAATGGCATAGCTGCCCGCAGCATCCGTCTTCACCCACCCGCGAATGTGCCCATGACGAAGTGCGCGCCTGTCAAGGGTTTGGTTTGGTGAATAGTAGCCGTTGTTGTCAGTTTGCCAATAATATATAACCACATTGGGAGCAGGCGTTGTGCCATCAATATGGTACACCTTCCCTGTGATCACCAACTTTTCACCCGCCTCTGTCCAACCAGCGCTGGTATCTACTTTGTTTATCAACTTTGGCATTCCAACATACATTACCTCACAGCCGTCGCAACCGCCACCGACGATCTGGCCGGGCATGCTCGAAGGTTTCAGCAGCGATTGTCCCTGGCAGCTCGGTATTGTTGCAGATGACAGAGCCAGCCAGGCAACACAAATAAAGTATTTCATGGTCATTTGGTTTTTGACCAAAAATAGATGGCTCAAAACAAATTTTATGAAGCATGAGATTGAGCTGATGGATTTTAAATGCAAGCCGATGACTAGGAAAACAGGCCGCGGAATTTCAGCTTATAATTTCGACTCATCCTTACAATGTGCCCATTTTCCAGACTTAGATCATAATCTCCGTTCAGCCGCGATTTGTAAGACACAACCCTCATGATGTTTACTATCGAGGATTTGTGAACACGTAAGAAGCTGGCTGGGTCAAGACTTTGTTCGAGCGACTTTAATGTTTGAGGATATAGATATTTTCCTTTGGCTGTATGAATGCAGCAATATGGGCTGGAAGCGGTTATAAAAATGATCTCACTCGTTTCAACGAGGATATTATTTGTCCCATTTGTAATGTTAATCCTGGATAAGCCAGCCTTATTTTCCACGAATACCGTTTGAGGCGGCGCGGCTGGAACTGTAAACCGAAGTATGAATATACATCCCGCTAAGTAAATCAACAGGCAAATGTAAAGATGCTCGGCCAGGCTATGGCGCAGTACATCCCAAAACTGGAAAACATGACCTTGTAACAGCGACGAAACTGCAAAAACGCCAAAGGAAAACAGAAGAAAGTGTAGAGCAGAAGCCGCTAGTGTTGTAAATATTAATAAAAGGGTTGTTGGGACCGTAAACGTTTCACGGAGTGCATTTAAGCAATAATAAATTCCGGCAGAGATTGGGGCAAACAGGATCCAGAATGACTCAAAAAGAAGAGATTCCCAAATATAAAAAGCGCTATGACCATAGAAATGATACCGGATGAAATCCTGCGTCATGGCAAGTGCTAAGGGCAGCACCACGGCAATGATGATCCTTATCTTGCGAAGATGCAATGCTCTCCAAAAAATGCTAGCCAAATTTAACTCCGAATGCTGCTTCCCCATCATTTTTAGCATCTTATTTCATTAAAAGTGATCTAATACTGGCTTTTTTTTTGTGACACTTCTTTAAGCATTTCCATTAGTTCTTCAAGATTTACTGGCTTGCTAATAAAATCATCCATCCCAGCAGCTAGGCATTGCCTTTTGTCTTCTTGCAAAGCATTGGCCGTCATAGCAATAATATGAGGCTTGGTTGGTTTATCCGCCCTGATCTTTTTAGTCGCTTCAATACCGTCCACAACAGGCATTTGTATATCCATTAGTATTAAATCGAAAACCTTTTCCAACGACCTTGTTACGGCCTGCAGCCCATCGGTAACCAATTCGACCTGGTACCCAAGCTTACCTAGTACGTTCAGGATGACAATTTGATTTACCTTATTATCCTCTGCAACCAATATCTCCAATGGATACTTTAAGGAAAAATTTGATATCAAAATTTTACCGGATAGTTCGGCATTTGGCTGTGTCAAAGCCACTGATAGCATCTCCCGCTGTTTAAATTGGCCGCAAATACTATTTAAAAAAGCCTTTTTACTAACCGGCTTTTTTAACAAAGCATAAAAGAGGTCTTTCTCGTCTCTCGGCAGTTCACTCCCTTTTGGACTCATAAGTATGACCGGAATTTGAGGGTGACTTTCTCTTATAAGTTTTCCGAGCTGTATTCCATCCATAGAAGGCATGTACAGATCAGTAATGACCATCTTTATTGTTTTATTTTCAGCTAATATTTTAAGGGCCATGCTGCCGCTGTTTGCACTTAATGGTGCCAAACCCCAGTCACTCAACTGATCGCAGATAATTTCCAGGCTAGCTTCGTTATCGTCTGTTACCAATATTTCAATTCCCGCTAAATCCTGGTCGTAGTCGGCCTGTCCTTGATCTGCTGTGATTTGTTTTCTTAAAAAGATTGAAAAATAGAATGTGCTGCCCTTTCCCTCGTCGCTGGCAACACCAATGGTCCCACCCATCAGGTTTACCAGCTTTTGACAGATGGCAAGACCCAGCCCTGTGCCACCATATTGCCGGCTTGTCGAAGAGTCTACCTGTGAAAACGCCTTAAACAAACGGTCTCTTTTGCTTTCGGAAATACCGATACCACTATCGCTGACTTGAAAATATAATTTAACCTGGCTGTCATCAGAGCTGCAGTCCAGGCTGACTGTTAAGACTACCTCTCCTTCTCTGGTAAACTTAATGGCATTTCCTATCAGGTTTATCAGGATTTGCCGAAGCCTTTGCCTGTCGCCAACCAACTGCTCTGGCACATCACGACCGATTTTATACAGTAGATCCAGCTTTGAATCGAGCATTTTAGGGATAAAAACATCCATTACATCCTCAATGCAGCTCCTGAGATTGAACGCTCTTTCTTCCAGTTCCATATTACCAGACTCTATCTTGGAGAAATCAAGAATATCATTGATCACAGTCAACAAGCTACTACCGCTCGACTGTATGCTTCTTGTGTAACCTAGCTGTTCTTCGTCAAGGTCGGTCTCGGCTAGCAGTGAAGCCATACCAATCACCCCATTCATGGGTGTTCTGATCTCATGGCTCATGACAGCCAAAAAGGCACTTTTTGCCTGGCTGGCTACCTCTGCCTGGTGCTTTGCCTTTTTCTCCTCCTCAATGGCGATTTCTGCAACAAGTTTTGCCTTTCTTTCCTCCTCTATCGCTGCTTCGAGTTGCATTGTGCGCTGTTTGACTTTTGTGACAAGCAGTTTCTTCTGTCTGCGGATGGACTGGGTCCGGAGTTTATAAATCAGGATTAACAGGCCGGTAAAGCCGATCATTGAAATTAGCCTAAACCACCATGTGTGCCAGAAGGGTGGCGTTATAATGATTTTTACAAAGTTGCCTTTCTTGTTCCAAACCCCGTCATTATTAGTTGCTCTGACCCTGAAAGTATAAGTCCCGGCGTCAAGATTCGTGTAAGTCGCCGTCCGCTTGTTTCCCACATAGCTCCAATGCGGATCAAATCCTTCCAGTTTGTAGGCATATTGGTTTTTCTCGGGGATTGTATAACTCAGCGAAGCAAATTGCAACGTGATGACGGACTGTTTGTAGGAAAGCGTAATGGACTTTATATCGCTGATATCTCTATTCAGAATGGCAGATTTATCACCTACGGAAACTGTTTTGTTGAAAATCTGGAAGTTGGTTAGATAAACTGGGGGGATGAATGTATTGTATTTAATATTGTCGGGAAAGAAAGTGCTGAATCCATTCACCCCGCCAAAAAACATTTGACCAGTTTCGGTGACAAAACAAGAGTTGTCCCTGAACTCATTGCTTTGCAGCCCGTCTTTTACCCCGAAACTTCGAAAAGTCTTCGCTCCGGTGTTAAAGCGTGAAATCCCCTTGTTCGTACTCAGCCAAAGATTATTATGACTATCTTCCAACATGGCAAAAACGACATTACTGGCCAAACCGTCTTTTTCGGTGAAAGCCTTAAATGTTTGCTTATCGGCATCAAAATAATTTAGCCCACCACCTACAGTCCCTATCCACAAATTGCCGCCTTTTGCCTGCCGAATGCACTGAACCTTATTATGCGACAATGAAGCGATATTTTTTGGATTACGCTGATAACGGGTAAAATGCTTGCCGCTGCTATCCAGTTTATTCAATCCATTATAAGTCCCTACCCAGATTACCCTATTTTGATCTTGAAAAACAGCGGTTACAATGTCTGAGCTGATGCTGGTGCTGTCTTTTGAGTCGGTGCGGTAATGTTTAAATTTCTTGCTTTTGACATTGTAATAGTTCAATCCACCTCCCCATGTGCCAATCCACAAATTGCCGTCAATATCGGCGAAAAGGTTGTTGACATCGGCAATGGACAGACTGTTTGGATCCTTGGGATTGGGCAAATTGTGTTTTGCAATGCCCGTTCTGGTATTGAAAAGATCGAAGCCCCCGTCGTGGAATCCCAATGCGAGAATATCGCTGGACAGGCGCACAATCGAAATAACATAGTCATTACTAATTGAATTTGGATTCCGGGGGTCGTGCCGGTAACTGGTGAAAGTATTGCTATCATGGTCAAATGCATTCAGGCCTCCACCATCGGTGCCAATCCATATTTTACCATCTGCACCGTCCCCGCACAATGAAAGCACTACATTGTTTGTCAGGCTATTAGGATCTCCCTGTATTTGCCTGTAAGAATGAAACTTCTCTCCAAACCTTGGTAGGAAATCAACCCCACCAGCATAGGTCCCCACCCAAAGATTTTGTGCATCATCCTGATAGATTGTATATACCGAATTATTATTTAGCGAAGCAGGATCATTAGAACGGTGTTCGTATTTCCGGAACTGCCTTTTGCGCCTGTCATAAACACTAATGCCGCCATTCTCAGTACCTATCCAAAGCTTGCCGTCTTTGGCCTCAAGAATGGAAAGAATGTCGTTGTGCGCAAGAGAATTCTGAATAGTTGGTTGGTGCAAAAAGTTGTGGAAAGACTTGTCCTTGGTATTGTAAACAAATAAGCCGCTGCCTTTTGTGCCGATCCATAGATTCCCGTCAGCGTCCATGCGCAATGCTTTGATTGCAGGTGCCGCAGGACAGTTTCGGCAGTCTATCTTAATGCTTTTGCTGCTGTATGTATCATTGATGATGGTGATCTGGTAAAGGCCATTGTCGGTTCCCAGCCAAAGCGATCCGTCCAGATGCTCTTCAATACGGTAGATAGGATTTTTAGTTTTGCCATCCTGCCCCGCTTGCAGAAGAAGCCTAAACCTAAATTTCTGCCGGTCAAATAGAAACAACCCCTCCTGGGTAGCCAGCCAAATCCTGTTTTGACTATCCTCAAAAAGATCGTTTATATCTTGGGTTATATAGTGTGTAAAACTATTTTTGTTTCTTTCAAATTTGTCCAGTCCATTAGAAGTCGCCACCCACAGGTTACCATGCTTATCTTCCAGTAAATCCTGTATATAACTATCAGAAATGCTGCTTGGATCGTAGGCATCATGTTTATAGTGTGTAAAAACGTAACCATCATATTTATTCAGTCCATCTTCACTTCCGAACCACATGAAGCCTTTTTTGTCTTTCAATATCGCCGAGACGTGGCTTTGGGCTAGTCCCTCATTTGTGGTAAGATGATTGAATTTTACACTTTGCGCATGCACAAGGCCAATTAATACCCACCAAACAAACGCGTTCACTAATGCGTGTTTTATTTGATTTGGATATAAATATTTAATCAACAATGTATATCATTTTATCTATGAAATAACGAACTCCTAAAACTTCTACTAACTGTGGATATCTTTACAAGATACAATATTAATTCTACAAAAAAGGAGGGTTTGAATTAGTACAATTTCTTTTAATCGATACTTACAATTTGAGAATCGACAAAGATCTTTTGATTTGTGCTGCGGCATTGAAAAGACGTTCTTCTGCACAAAAGCATACCATTTTGAGGATATAGTATTTTAGAAAGTTGATAGTTGGTTAGCTGGGCGAATCGCAGGAATTAAGTCCTCATGCCTGGCTCTGTACTGCTGAGAGGTGAATGGCATCCACTTTGATTTTTCATCCTTGCGGATACATATATTCAGTTTTATTGAGGGAAGTTTCAGTATTTCAACTATGAAATTACGCGGAACAAATTTATATGGATGACGCTGATGCTGTGCATGCTGATCATGCTTTTTAACCAATTGTGTTCCCTTTCTCAGACAAATATTATCACTTCAAAAACTTGCCTTGCAATCGCTGGAACTGATCCTGGCAACCGGTTTCATTCCGCTTTTTGTAAATCAGTCTCTACGAGCTCTGTCTTCAATAAAATGATGCAAATGCTTGATTATCTGTAATTAATGACCATTGCTGATTAAAATAGCGTCACCTTTATAACTCATGCTTGGTGACCAACATGCATAAATAGGTGTAAAAAGCTGGTTTGTTGATGCGTCACTTGCACAAATATTCAGCTATGTTACCAAAGAAAATGAAGGCAGCCGTGGTCCGTGAATTTGGGCAACCGCTTCAAATTGAAGAAATGCCTGTCAAAGAACCTGGCAGAAATCAAATTCTGGTAAAAGTCGTTGCAAGCGGCGTTTGCCATACTGATCTGCATGCAACGGATGGTGATTGGCCTGTGAAACCAAAAATGCCGCTCATTCCAGGTCATGAAGGAATTGGTTACGTAGTTGCCTTGGGGCCGGAGGTTACCGGAGTGAAAGAAGGAGACATTGTGGGTGTTCCCTGGCTGTACAGCGCATGTGGCGGTTGTGAATTCTGCATTACCGGTTGGGAAACCTTATGTGAAGCCCAACAAAATGGTGGTTATAGCGTCGATGGCAGTTTTGCCGAATATGTGATTGCAGATGCCAGGTACATTGCCCATTTACCGGATCATACCAACATGATCGAAATGGCTCCCATACTTTGTGCGGGTGTAACGGTTTACAAAGGTCTTAAAGAAACCGAAACCAAAGCGGGCGAATGGGTTGCGATTTCCGGTATTGGTGGCTTGGGCCATTTGGCAGTGCAATACGCAAAAGCCATGGGCATGCATGTGGCCGCGATAGACGTTAGTAAGGACAAGCTGGACCTGGCAAAGAGCCTTGGGGCAGACCTGACCGTAAACGCGCTTGAAGAAGATCCAGGTGAATTTCTCAAAAAAGAGACTGGCGGCATGCACGGTGTGCTGGTGACTGCTGTCTCACCGATTGCATTCAAACAAGGGATTTCAGCTCTGCGGCGAAAAGGGACCATTGCTTTGAATGGACTGCCCGCAGGAAGTTTTGACCTGCCCATTTTCGAAACTGTATTGAACCGCTATACTGTGAGAGGATCTATTGTCGGAACCAGAAAAGACCTTGCTGAGTCCATCGAGTTTGCTCTGGAAGGTAAAGTAAAAGCAACAGTTCATACGGCCATGCTGGAAGAGATCAATGTTGTATTTGATCAGATGAGAGCTGGAACAATCCAAGGCCGGGTTGTGATGGAAATAGCAGCAGCAAGCCTTTAAACGATAAAGATTATGAAAGAAGAACCCGGGGCATTGGATAATAGGAATAAACTTTCAGGAATGACAAGCGTTATCAAACAATCTCAGCATCCCATTCACTACTGGTGGATATTCATGTTCTCAGGAATCGCCTTAATCAGTTCCGGGGTATATGTGGCACGGAATCCATCCATCACCTACGATGAGTTGAGTATATTTTTCTCTGCTATGCTGATGATCAGCGGCGGTTGTGAGCTTGCTTTTTGCTTAGAAAACCGCAAGTTTTTCAAAGGTTGGAGATGGTTTCTAGCCGGGGCAATTTTGGATTTGATCTTTGGAATAATCTTCATTACTAATCCTATTCTGGCCGCTATATCTCTTCCTTTGTTTGCAGGGGTCTGGCTTTTGATACGCAGTGTTCTGCTGATTGCCCGTTCCTTTCAAGCCAAAAAGAAAAGTTTAAGTGATTGGCCATGGTTATTGCTTTGGGCAATATCGGGAAGTTTCTTTTCTGTGATCAATATCTATAATCCTTTGTTCAGTGAGGACAGATTGGTTATCTGGACAGCATTTGCTTTATTGGCAGTAGGTGCATTTTACGTCCATTTTAGTATACTTATCAGGAATGCTCAATGGTGGATCAATGATAAGATATACAACTGAACAACGATAAAAATGATGAGGGATCAAATTCCAATACTTTATCTAATATCTTGATTTTCATATTGTAAGATAACCTTCCTCAACTTCCAGGATGTCTGCCTGCTGAATGGTATATTGGCAAAAAGTAAGCGCTAAGGCTTCTTCTGTTGCATCAATCCCCCGTTTGGATTTATACCACTGCCTTCTGTCGTCGATAAAGGATATCAGGGTAACGGGCGCTTCGCAAACCAGTGAAGCAAGTTCACAAAGCCCGTCAAACTTCTGCTGCGCGTGCGTGTCCAGTATTTCATATTTCCGCAGTGCATTTAACCTGTCCGTTTCGCGCTCAGAAGTAGTATAATATTCCATATTTTACACAATTGCCAAATCCAATTAAATTTAAAATTGTTAAGGAATTATACATTAAATAGCGTGCTCAGAGGGTGAAATAGCAAATATCTCCATTTTTTTACTTCGGCCTTTCAGCAGGTTCTCTCCCACCGATCTGATTTTATAGTTAGCCGGAAGAGTCAGTATTTTGGCCAGGTCTTCTGATACCAGCAGGTCAGCATCGAAGTGATTGCAAAGTCCCTGGATTCTTGCAGAAGTATTAAGAACGTCGCCTGTAAATATAATTTCCTTTTTCAACGATCCGATCTCCCCGGCGGTCACCCTGCCAAAATGCACCCCGGCTTTAAACGCAGGTAAGATACCGAAGTTACTGATGTATTTTTCCTCCTGCTTCTTCAATGCGCGTTTCATAGCGAAAAAGCATTCGATACTGTTATTATTTTTTAACCCCTCTTTTAATTTCCAGCAGACTATCATTTCATCACCAGCATACTGATAGATTGTGCCTGCAAAATCAATAACAGCAACTGACAGGTCGAAGAAGTATTCTTTCAGCATTTCAAAGTACCTGACATGCCCAAGATTTTCCGCGATTGTAGTCGATGACTTCATATCCAGGAACATAAATATCCGCTCTTCTTCTACCGGATGATGGTATTTCCCTAAGAAAAAATTACTTAATGTGCCTGGTCCGATACTTTGGCTAAATTCAGTGTAGAATTGCGTAATCAGAATTACCGAAGCAATGTATACCATAAGACCAACTGCAGCATAGTCAGTGAAAAATGCCCAGACTGGTGATATCAAATTTTCAAAAGAGTGCTTACTATGCGTATATAGTGCATTCATCAACAGTATGACAACCAAGAAAATGGTAGCAATGATCAGGTAAAGAAAGGACTTGAATACGATCTTCCTGGCGAAGCTTTTTTTTATAAACCACTTACTGAAATAACCAATCTCCAGAATGCCAGTAATAAGACCCATCATTAGGCCCGCAATCGGGATGGCAACAACGTTTGCTGCAAATTTATACTGATTGCCTGTTGATGGATAGTGATCCAGATCTCCGAGAATACCTCTTTCAAGTATGCAATAGATCAGGCTAAAAACAAACCATACCATTCCAAAAGGAATAACAAGTGCAACATCTCTTTTGGTTTTCGGTGAGAGCATGGATTGGATATTGAGGACTGGCATTTAAAATAACCCAAAATTTTCGATACAAGCCTCAAACATAGGAAAATGTAAGTTATTGCCGTGTCTTAATTTTTGTCAAGTGGATTATCAATTATTTATATGGAGTATTGCATTTCAAACCCATGAACACTCGTTGCAGTACCGCGTTTTGTATTGCAGAAACTGCGTTTCGTTTAGCTGCCAGGGAGGGCCTCACCCTTACATTTGTTGCATAAGAAATAGATTAAACCACAATGCAATATGAACAAGTTAGAAAAAGTAGCGCTCGGTAGCCAAGGATTACACGTCTCCGTTCAGGGATTGGGCTGCATGGGCATGACTGACTTCCCTGGCGGCACCATATATGGTACGCCCGACGAACCCGAAAGCATCGCAACCATTCACCGTGCCAGCTACCCTTCCCGATGCTGAATTCCATTTTTCTGGCTCGCAATCCCTTTTTACTGCTAATTCAAATCTTGATCGATTCGTGGTGCAACGCATGTATATCGGCAACTTACCACCTAAGTAATTACTGCGTTTCTTTAAATAAAAGAGCAAAGTGAATGTTTTACTAAGCATAACACACCTGTTTTATGTGAATAAAAGTAGGTATGCAGTTATAAAAAATCAAGATGTTTAAGCCGTGAACAAGTTGAAATACAATTACTTACAAGCAGTTTGGTGAGCACTTTTTTATATGATACTCAAGTCTCGATTTGCTCACCAAAGTTTTGTTAAAAATTGCATATTTTGACATCTTTCGAAAAAACAAAAACCCTGTAAATCATTGATTTGCAGGGTTTTGATTGATTTTGATAAGTTATCTGGTGCACCCAACGAGATTCGAACTCATATCGTCGGTACCGGAAACCGAAATTCTATCCATTGAACTATGGGTGCTCTTGGTGGCTTGGAGCCGGTAATGGGGTGCAAATATAGCCCCTATTTTGAATTATGACCAATTGACGAAGGAAATGTTTTGGAAAAATCCTTCGCTAGCGCCATTTAAAGTTGCTTTAAAAGATCCCAGTCCTGAACGCCTTTGAGATACAGGTAATTAAGCAAAATTCCGTTTACATTGGTGATCAGCTTGTGGCCTTCTGCGAACGGGACGACGTGGGTGTTGATATACTCGTGGTCGGAAAGTAATCCCTGCGTCTGGTTGTGGTAGGATTGGATTGCTTCCGAAGTCAGTTCCAGCTCGCAGTAGAACATGTACATGGCTTCGTCGCTGGTGCCGGTGGACGGGTAAAATGGCTGGTCATTCACTTTTACCAATTGTTCTTTCCGGACCTGAATGCCGGTTTCTTCGAAAACTTCCCTGGCGGCCACGGCTGCTGCATCGCTTTCACTGTCGAGCATTCCGGCTGGGTGTTCGAATGTCATGGAGCCGTCGCAAATCCTTCGCTGCTGTACGAGCAACAGAAATTTCTCACGGCTTTCAATGTCGATGAAGCAAATCAAGACGCTGACAACCTCGCCTTTGAGGAAACAAATCGGTGGGATCTTGTTGCCTTCCGGGGTTGTTGCATCTGTATAGAGCAATGAAAAAAGGACTTCTCCTTTGCCGTTTCTACGGCTGTACAGCTCGTCGACTCGGTGGATATCCAGGCCGTTTCCTTCCAGTTTGCCTTTCCAGAGCTTGTATTTATGAGAATCTGTAAGCTTTTCGCTCATAGGTTGACGAATGTGTGTGCTGATTAATTATACAATGGGAAGGACAATGCGAAATAAGGAACGCCGTACGTTTTGCTGAAACGTTTCTGGCCGTTGTCCAGCTTGGCTTCGGTTGCATAGGTGATGCGTCCCGAGGTGTAGCCGAGCTTCACGCCAAAGCGGTCGGTGATCCAGTAGCGTACAAATACTTCCGAATTTCCGTTCTGGTTGTCCAGTGCGAGTGGTAAAAAGTTGAGCGTGCTTGGATTGCTCTTAACATAAGCATTGTAATATTTTGCCCCTTCTCCTTCTGAAAAACCTGGTTTTGTGTATAATCCGTTTCTCCTCAAACCGAAGGCAATTCCGAAAAGATCTGTGTTGGCCCCGATGTCAAAGCGCCATAACCTGACATTTGCGCCAAGTACAAAGCTTGCTCCATTGGCGCTCAACCGGCCGAATTCCAGCGTGTCGCGAGATAATGCATTGTCTTTTGGGGTCAGGTTGGTCCTGCCTGCATAATATCCCCATGTCCGAACGCCCCAACCTATCCTGAACCATTGAAAATTCGCCAGGCTCAGTTCCTGGTGATACAAAGCTGCCGGCACCCATTCCTCTTCCTGATATCCCAGCCCCAGATCAACACCTGATGTTACACGGGAAAGACTTTGTGTAAACCCTTGAATTGAACCAACAAGAATAAAAAGTACTATTAATCGGAAGCTTTTCATTGATTTCTAAATGATGTGATGGGCAAAGGTAAAAAAATGTACAAAAAAATAAGGCAGAGATCTGCTTCTCTGCCTAAGTAATATGCAAATTAAGTAAACGGCTAAATACTAATTATATGCTTCTCGCCAGTGTACTTTTTTTAAGGACGATCGCCCCCATAGGCGGCAGATCAAGGATTACAGAATTGCTTTTGCCGTGCCATTGATGTGCTTCTGAGGTAACAGGTCCCGCATTAACAACGCCACTGCCCTGAAATTCGGTCTGATCCGAGTTGAATATCTCCTGCCAGCTTCCTGCGGTGAGCACGCCAACGCGGTAACCTTTGCGCGGAATCGGCGTGAGATTTAGCACAACAACCAGATTCTGGTTTGGGTCTGTGGCTTTTCTTGCAAAAACAAGCACCGAATTTTCCCTGTCCTGCGTATCGATCCATTCGAACCCGTCGTGCGAGAAGGAGAAATCGTACATGGCCGGTTCGGTCTTATACAGTTGGTTAAGCGCTGTTACGCACAATTTCATGCCTTGATGATTTGGATTATCGAGCAAATGCCAGTCCAGGCTTTGTTCAAAATTCCATTCAGATGTCTGCCCGAATTCACACCCCATGAACATGAGTTTTGTTCCCGGATGTGTAAACATATAGGTGAACATCAATCTCAGATTAGCAAATTTCTGCCACTCGTCGCCCGGCATTTTATTGATCAGCGATTTCTTGCCGTAAACCACCTCATCATGAGAAAACGGCAGCATATAGTTCTCTGAAAACGCATATACCAGGCTGAATGTCAGTTGATCCTGATGCCACCTGCGAAATGCGGAATCTTTTTCAAAATACTTTAATGTATCATTCATCCAGCCCATCATCCATTTCATCCCGAAACCAAGTCCTCCTACAAAAACAGGACGGGAAACGCCGGGAAATGCAGTTGATTCTTCGGCAATGGTCTGGATGTCAGGAAATTCGGTATAAGCGGCAACGTTCATTTCCCTTAGTAATGCAATGGCTTCCAGGTTTTCTCTTCCGCCAAATTCATTAGGGATCCACTCTCCGTGCTTTCTTGAATAATCCAGATAAAGCATAGATGCCACTGCGTCCACGCGCAAGCCATCTGTATGATAACGGTCCAGCCAGAAAATGGCATTACTGATCAAAAACGACTTTACTTCATTGCGTCCATAATTGAAAATGTAGCTTTTCCAGTCGGGGTGATAGCCCTTACGCGGGTCTTCATGCTCGTAAAGTGAGGTTCCGTCGAAGCGGAAAAGTCCGTGTGCGTCGCCTGGAAAATGCGAAGGGACCCAGTCCACATACACGCCGATGCCCGCCTGGTGAAGCGCATCGATCAGGTACATCAGTTCCTGCGGTGTTCCCATCCTAGATGCGCAGGAAAAGTATCCGGTGATCTGATATCCCCATGACGGAGGATACGGATGCTCCATGATCGGCATCAGTTCCACATGCGTAAAGCCCATTTCCTTTACATAAGGAACCAGTGTTACAGCAATTTCTTTATACGTAAGATATCTTTCAGGATCGGAAGGATCGCGTTGCCAGGAGCCAAGATGCACCTCATACACCGAAATCGGCGCATTAAGCTTGTTTTTTTCCTTGCGGACTTTCATCCATTCCGAATCGCCCCATTCATACCAAGTATCCCAGACAATGGATGCCGTCCTCGGCGCAACTTCGCACCATAGAGCAAAAGGATCCGATTTTTCCTGGGCGCCGCCGCTTTGGGAAACTATATAATATTTGTAAACCTCTCCTACCCCGATGTCCGGGATCCAGCCTTCCCAAATCCCGGAACTGTCCCAACGGGGAGCCAGCGCATGCGTGGAATTGTTCCAGCCATTAAAATTTCCGATAACGGATATATTGGATGCATTAGGTGCCCAGACCGCAAAGTAGGTTCCGGTTACGCCTTTAAAATCCATGACGTGCGACCCCAGTTTCTCGTAAAGCTTGAAATGCTTGCCTTGTCGGAAGAGGTGAATATCGAAATCAGTAAAACGGCTAACAGTTTCTACTGCATTCAGCCCGTGATCCCTTACGCCGTCCGCCGTGCTTTCAGTGAGATCAATAACCGGTTCTGTCTTTTTTTTATCAGTTAACTTAGCCATTTGCAATGCACAATTTTAAAATCTCAATGAACATGTAAGATTTACAATTTTATTAAACTATTTCTTAAAAAGTATATATTTTTTTAGTCTTAAATGTTAAATCCGTCAAATACAGCGGCATATTACAATTTAGTAGTAGGAATTGTATCGGGCAGACAGAAATTAATTTTGCACTTTTGCTGATTGGAAAGGCCTTAAATTTAACGATCACTGTATTCATTCATGATGAACAATTTTACCAGACGTAACGTACTATCCCTTCTGTCCGCATGCATTCTTTCCATTTTTCTGATCTGTTGCCAATCCGTAAAAAAGCCGGGTTCACCAAATAATCCCGGGAAAGACTTTATGTATCAATATTCCATTATCGATGCGCTGATGGCCGGCGTCTTTGATGGCGACCTCACCATTGGAAACCTGAAACCGAAAGGTGATTTCGGAGTGGGTACATTTAATAAGGTAGACGGGGAGTTAATCATGCTGAAAGGCAAGGTTTACAAAATGAGCTCCGACGGCAGCGTCAGAGAAGTCCCCGACAGCGACAGCACATCCGCCGCGTTCGTCAAATTCTTCGAGGCCGATACGACGATTTATTTGAAGGGGCCTGATCTGACTTACGAGAAATTACAGGAGCACCTGGTTCAGAAACTCAACGCAAACACGATTTACGCGATCAAGATCACGGGTACATTTTCCACCATGACAACCCGCGCAGCCAGTCCGGCAAAACCGCCTTATACGACACTTGCGGCGCATCTGGGCGAAAATCAGAAACTTTTTAACTACAATAACACAACCGGCACGTGCGTTGGGTTCCTGCTCCCGCCCTATCTGGCCCGAACGAATGTTCCGGGTTTTCATTTGCATTATATTGCGGACGATTTCAAAGCGGGCGGCCATATTTTTAAATTTAATACAGACGCAGTGACCGTTGAAATTGATTTTGCCAAAGGATTTACAATTGAAAATAACACCAATGCGGAGTTTTTGAATGTAAACCTCAAACCCGACCGTGGTGCTGAACTTAAAAAAATTGAGTAATTGATGTACTCCTTATCAAAAACCCTGCGCTTTTATCTGGCCTTAACCATTATAGGATCCGGTTCGGCGTGTGCACAGGTTACGTATTTTGCTGATATTCTTGGCCATGGTTTCAAACAGGCTACGATTGTGCAACCGTCTGATTACGAAGGCAGTGTGACGTGCACCATTATAAAAAAGCAAACACCTGAAAAAAGCGACAAAGCTGTGCTTTATGTGCATGGTTTCAATGATTATTTTTTCCAGGAAGAAATGGCGGAGCGTTACATTGCGGAAGGTTATAACTTTTACGCCGTTGATTTGCGCAAATACGGACGGTCTTTTCTGGCCAATCAAAAATTCAACAATGTGCGGGACCTTTCGGAGTATTTCGCTGACATTGACACTGTTTTAAGTGTGATCAAAACCGAAGGGTCAGACAATATTCTGCTGAGCGGACATTCAACGGGCGGATTGATCATTTCGCTTTATGCCGCCGAGCGAAACGGTAAGGAAATGTTCGACGCTATTTTATTAAATAGTCCGTTTTTTGATCTGAATGTAAAATCTGTTTTAAAGAAAACAGCAATTCCGGTCATAGTAAAACGCGCAGAAAAGCATCCTGAAACGACCATTAGCGCAGGGCTAAACCCTTTATATGGAGAGAGTTTGCATAAAGACGCGCATGGTGAATGGAGCTATAATCTGGGATGGAAACCTCACATTGCGCCTCCGGTGAATTTTGGTTGGATCCGGGCCATTCATTTGGGTCAGCTCAAATTATCACAAGGCCTGCAAATCGACAAACCCGTGCTTGTCCTCCACGCCGCAAAATCTATTGATGAGAAAAAATGGAGCGATGTCATGTTCACCGGTGATGCGGTGCTGAACGTGGAAGAAATCGCGCGGCAGGCGCAGAATATTGTAGGTCAATACAGCATTCAGGCGATCCAGGGCGGCATGCACGACCTCATTCTATCCCGCAAGCCCGTGCGCGAGGAAGTGTATTCAACCATTTTCAACTGGGCAAAACGCAATGTAAAATAATATTCAGTTCACTTAAAAATTCTTTCCGCGATGCAAATCAGCGATCTTAAAATTCTCTTTTTCGATATTGGTGGCGTGTTGCTCAGCAATGGCTGGGGGCACGAATCCCGGATCTTGGCCGCAGAGAAGTTTGGGCTGGATTATAAGGAAATGGACCAGCTTCACAATTTTATTTTTAATGTATATGAAGTCGGCAGCATTAACCTGGACCAATATCTGGACACGGTGATCTTCAATCATCCCAGGGATTTTGTGCGTGAAGATTTTAAGGAATTTATGTACTCGCAATCCGTAGAGCTTCCCGGAATGCTGGCCTGGCTCAAAGAATGGAAAAAAGACTGCGGCTTCCGGATCATTTCGATCAATAATGAGGGCAAGGAATTGAATGATTACAGGGTTCAGAAATTCAAGCTCCACACCTGTTTTGATGCTTTTATCTCTTCATGCGAAGTCAAAATGCGCAAGCCTGATCCACGGATATTTGAGCTTGCTATGGGCATTGCTCAGGCCACGCCGAGTCAATGTGTGTATTTCGACGACCGGATCATGTTCGCCAATATGGCCAAAAAGCTCGGGTTACGAGCTTTTCACCACACTGGTTTCGAATCTACCAAAGAGATCCTGGAAGATTTAAAGAAAGAACGATTCGAACGCGTTTAACCGAAACTTTTATCGTCCGCAGACGGGCCATAAATCGAGGGAACTGCAATGTCGTTCAATCGCATATAAACCGTTAACTGCCCGCGGTGGTGCACCCAATGGTTAATTGTTGATCCGATTGCCGCAACCATAGGCTCGCCGTAAAGCAATTGACCATTGTTCATCAGCCTGAATTCTTTCGCCAGACTTTCCTCTGTGGCATTTTGCAGAGCGGCTTTGGCACGCTGGATATTTTCGTCAAAGTGACGTACAACAGCTTCCCGTTCCCTGGTTTCAAAATGTTTGAAGGTCATGAAATCAATCTCTCCCTCCTCCACCATCACCGCCACCCACAACGGGATCTCGGCAACGAGCAGCGTGAGGTAACCCATTTCCATTGATTTGGGATGTGGCTTGAAATCATACGCGGTTTCCGGAATACGTTCGAGGCATTTTTTGGTAGAAGTGTACTCTGCCTCCAACTCCCGGATGTAGGCAGTCGCAAAATGTTTGTTTTCCATAGCGTTTGTTTTTTATTTTTAAATTCAAAAAAACAATGCCTGTTATTGCTAATGATGGGTTAATATTAACAACCAATCTAAAACATCATACGCCGGAAACGCCCTCCTTAACGCTTCAATCGCACTGCCCTTTGCGGTATATCAACAGCCTGCAACACTTTGTTTTTGAGGAAGTAAGGATAATTCGGATGTTCATTGAGGAATTTTGCGGCAATGTCGGTCGCCACCTTGGACGAATGTCCCGAAAACGTGGCGTTGGTCCAGCGCGTGGGGAAGAAGATGTCTCCTGTAAGCTGGATTTCCTGCAACAGTTCAAGTGATGGCCGCAGATATTTGGTTGCGCTTGCGGACCGTAACGGATGGTTTAGATTCGAAATGCCGTCCAGCACCCATGCTTCCTTCTCCCGGTTTTCAGGTTTTTTCAATGATTCGAAAAATGCATCGCGCTCCTTTTCATTTTGGCTTAATGACGGGATCACGAACTGCATTCGCGCCTTGCGGTCCGGGTTTTTGGTGCTATCCAGCTGTGCCTGTAAAATGCCTTTCACATCCCCGGTTCCCCTCAATGCAAGCTCATATGCCAGCGAAATTTTGTCTTCTTCCGATAAGGTCAGATCTTTTAAAACCAGCGTACTATTCCACAATGATTCCATCTTCGTATAAGCATTCTGGCTTACTGCAATGCGTTTAAATGTCCGGAAATAAGACTTTTTAATCCCCTTATCCGTCGTTTTATTGAGCAACTCCCAGGTTACGCGCTCAACTTCGGACTGGTATTTTGCGCGGTTTTCATCACTCAGAAACGACCACCAGAGACTTTGCAAACGCCCCAACAAATAATCGGTCAGTAGCGGATCTTTTTCCTTCGGCAAGGTGCGCAGCATATCTCGCAGCAGCTTATCCGCTGCGGGCCCGTCGCCGCGCAAAAAACCTTCCCAAATATTCACAAGCATTGCCCCGCGAAAAACAGGCTTCGAAAGAACAGAATCGCCGGATTTATTATAATGTTTAAAAAAATAATCTGTGCTCGTACTGTCCATCCGGAAGTAACCGTAAGCAGTTCCGTCTGGGTTCGGGAAGCGGTAATGCTGCTTGTTCTGCCCAAGACCCTTCATGCCGACCGGTTGCTGCCAGGTTCGATTAGATACTGAATCCGGTTTTTGAACATATTTCCCGTTTCCTGCATCATTTGCATACATGTATTCCGGCATGCCCGGCGTTTTAACCCACACACGGCTCCAATCCGCAATGTTAAGCGGCGTTTTTTTATCGATAATCCGGATGAGGTCATCCCAGCGGGCGTTTCCGAATGAATACGTTTTCAAATATTCTCCCAGGCTTTCCTGCATAAGATTTGCTCCTATTTTCCGTTCGAGCTGCCTCATTACAATGGGTGCTTTCATGTAAATAATGGCCCCATATAGCGTTCCGGCATTTTTAAGGTTACCCAGATCCTGTAAAACGGGGTTGGTGCCCGCCGTCCGGTCCACATCATATGCACCCGGAAAATGCGCCAGCAGGAAACGCAAGTCGTGGTTGATCTCGGGGAAGCTCGGATGAACAATTTTAGCCGCCATGAAATTTGCAAAAACCTCTTTCAGCCAGACATCATTGAACCAGTCCATCGTTACCAGATCGCCAAACCACATATGCGCCGACTCATGCGCGATCACGCTCGCACGTGCCATTTTCTCATTCAACGAGGCGTTTTCGTCCAGAAAAAGAGCCGACTCATTATAAAATATAGAGCCCGGATGCTCCATTCCGCCGTATTGAAACGAGGGGATAAGCACAAAATCAAATTTTTCAAATGGGTAATCAATGCGCGTATAATCTTCCAGCCAGGAAAGCGATTTGGCGTGCAGATTGAAAATTTCATTCTTGTTCCGCTCCACTTTGGCAGCATCCGTTTCGCGGTAGTACATGGTCATCGGCCTGCCATTCACCGTTTTATTGGTTTTAAAAAACTTCCCGGCTGCAAAGGCAAACAGATAGGAACTGATCGGCTTGGTCTGGGCAAACTGAAAAACACATTTACCGCTCCTGGAAGTTTTCGATTTCAAACTGCCATTGGAAACGGCTTCCCAGCCATCGGGGACGCTTAATGTTAGCGTATAGGTCGCCTTTAAATTGGGTTGGTCAAACAACGGAAAGCAGGTCGAAGCGCGGTCGGGGACGAAGAGCGTGTATAAATATTCGTCGCTTCGGTTCAGGGAAAGGTTACCGGCCATGAAGCCAATCATGAGCGTATTTCTTCCTTTTTTCAGGCTTTCGGGGCTGATGATGATGTGCTGGTTTGCCACTTCAAAATCAACTTCGTCACCTTCCGATTGGACGGAAATAATGTGGGTGCTATCTGAATTAAAATCTAAAACCAGTGCTGAATCGAGCGCATTCAGGTTGAAGGAAATGGTTTCGATGCCTTTTATCTGCTCATTTTTTTTACTCGGAATGTCAAGCTGAATGTTATAATCAATGCTGTCAATTGTATTTTTCCGCCGCTCATTCAGCTGATAACTAACACCTTTGTCAGGTAATTCCGCTTTCTGGTCCGAGCATCCAAACTGAAACAAAACAACAATCAATAAAGCAATCCAGCCAGAAATTTTCATACACGAGTAAATGGTAACCGCCAAAAATAGCATTTGCAGCGTTAACTTTTAGTGCCTTTCTTCGATGTATCATAACATCAGTATATTTAATCTACGAATCAAAAAGTCTAATTCCCATATGCTGCACTTCTTTCGCCTAGCCTTAGTAGCCATTTATTTGCTTACACAATCATCAAAGGCCCAAACCCTCGGCACGCTTACAGTTGAGAAAATTATGCGGGATCCGAAGAAATGGATGGGCACTTCGCCGACGGATGTATATTGGTCGGAGGATAGTAAGACGATCTATTTCAATTGGAATCCGGATAAGAATGCGGCTGACTCATTGTATGGCTATGACCTCGCGTCGAAAAAAATAAGCAAGATAGCCCCGGCCACGCGTAAAAGTTTGCCGGTCAAAAGTGACGTTTATAATCAGCAAAAAACGGAAAGGCTGTACGAGAAGAATGGGGACATTTATCTGATCTCGACAAGTGATTTCAAAATCCGGCAACTCACGAACACTGTTGAGCGGGAAAATAATCCGGCTTTCAGCGGTGATGATCAGCGCGTGATTTTTACGAGGGGAGTGAACTTGTTCAGCATAGCCCTGGATAACGGACTTTTGAGCCAACTGACTGATTTCAAGACAGGAACGAAGAAATCGGATGGTAAACTGGAAGGCCAGGAAAAGTTTCTGAAAGACGATCAGCTGGCAATGTTCGAGGTTTTAAAAGAGCGCAAAGAGAAAAAGGATGCGGGTAAAAAAATAACAGACGCGGAAAAAGCGCCTTATCCCAAAGAAATCTACCTCGGCGAAAAGAATGTCTCCAATCAGCAGATCAGTCCGGACGGGCAGTTTATCACTTACAGACTGACGCAATCAAATAAATCCGCAAAGTCGACCATTGTTCCGAATTATGTTACAGAATCGGGTTTTACGGAAGATATCGATGCCAGGACCAAAGTTGGTGCACCAGCTTCACAATCTGAATTCTGGGTTTATCAGGTGAAAAAAGATACAACATTAAAAGTCAGCGTGAAGGACATTCCGGGCATCAGCGATAAACCGGATTATCTGAAAGACTATCCTAAGCAAGATTCTGCGTGGAAAAACAAAGAGCGGGATGTGATTATTAATGGGCCGTTCTGGTCGGATAACAGTAAGAATGCAGTTGTGGTGGTGCGATCGCTCGACGGCAAGGACCGTTGGATCATGGCACTTGATCCCGAAACATTAACATTGAAATTGCTTGATCGCCAGCGGGATGAAGCCTGGATCGGCGGGCCGGGAATAGGCGGCTATCCGATGAGTTCAGGCGAAATCGGCTTTATTGATGACAACACCATTTACTTTCAGAGTGAAGAAACGGGTTACTCGCATCTTTATAGTATTAATGTTGCCAGCGGCAAGAAAACGGCCCTTACCTCCGGGAAATTTGAAGTGCAGCAAGTTGTTTTATCCAAAGACAAAAAGTCTTTTTACCTCATAACCAACGAAGTACATCCCGGCGAGCAGCATTTTTATAAAATGCCTGTAACCGGCGGGCAGCGCACACGCATAACGCAGCAGACCGGTGCGCACGAGGTGACATTATCGCCTGATGAGACCAAAATGGCTGTCCGCTATTCCCAAAGCAATGTTCCCTGGGAGCTGTTTGTAATGGATAACACTGGCGCAAGCACCAAAACTTCACAGCCTGAGCAAGTTACCAAATCCACAACGGCCGAGTTCCTTTCTTATCCCTGGCGAAAAGCAAAAGTGGTCACCATTAAGGCCACTGACGGGCAGGACATTTATGCGCGCGTTTACGAACCTAAGAAATCAAATGGCAAAGCGGTGATTTTTGTGCATGGTGCGGGTTATTTACAAAATGCGCATAAATGGTGGAGCCAGTATTTCCGGGAATATATGTTCAACAACATGCTCGTTGACAAGGGTTACACTGTGCTTGACCTGGATTATCGCGCAAGCTCCGGTTACGGCCGCGACTGGCGAACGGGAATTTACAGATTTATGGGCGGTAAAGATCTCACGGACAACACAGATGGCGCAAAATGGCTGATTAAAAATTACGGGATTAACCCCAAAAAAATTGGCATCTACGGCGGCTCTTACGGAGGTTTTATCACATTAATGGGCCTATTTACAACACCGGAAGTGTTCGCTGCCGGAGCAGCATTGCGCCCGGTGACGGATTGGGCCTCATATAATCATCCTTACACGGCCGACATTCTGAATGAACCGCAATCGGACAGCCTGGCTTACCGGAAAAGCTCACCGATCTATCATGCTGCCGGACTTAAAAACCATTTGCTCATGTGCCACGGAATGGTTGATGTTAATGTTCATTATCAGGACGTTGTGCGACTTTCGCAGCGGCTTATCGAATTGGGCAAGAACAATTGGGAACTGGCTTCCTACCCCATGGAAGACCACGCATTTGTGGAAGCATCGTCGTGGACCGACGAGTACAAGCGGATCCTTAAACTTTTTGAAGAGCATTTGTAAAACGAAAAAGCCATGCTGGATTTCTCCTACATGGCTTCTTTTCAATTAAAGAAAATATTACGCAGCATTATTGATCTTACGGACCAACGAATAACCGCCGTAATTTTCCCAAAGGTTGATGATCAGGTTGCGCTCTTTTAGATTGTGCAGGCCGAAATCGATGAGGATTTCACCTTCCTGAATGCGTCTCTGAAAATATGTCGCATATTCGTCAGACAATACAGTGCCCGCAATAGCCCGCTGGCCGCCTTCGTCTAATTTTCCTGCCACTACAAGTGCCAGTCCCGGAATCGCCACAAACCTACCATACACATCCAATGCATCCGAGATTCTGGTTACTTGTAGCTTTTTACCTTTTCCTAAGCTGGATTCGCGATTATAATCAAGGTCCTTATCATGATATTGATAAAGCCTTTCGCTCGTTTCTTCCGACATGATCAGCGTGATTTCTCCCGCTTCATATCCTAATTTTAATAATGCCTTATATGCGTTTTCCGCATCTGTTCTGGTTGCAAATACACTCGTTAAGGTATTCACGCTGCCTTTGGTATGTGTGCTGTTCATCATCGCTCTCCTCGTAATAGTTCAACATCGACTTTAATAATTTATGCGCTCTCGGTAAAAAGAACTGTTCCATTAACATCACACCTACTTTTATTCCTAAAAGTGCTGTGAGTGTGGAACCGACTGATTTTTACATTATTATACGTTGAGTTACTTGTGGTTTTTGTTCTACATTACAACAAAAAGATCGCAAAAAGAGTATTTACAAATTCAGAAAGCCTTATGCTCTATGCCAGAAGACATTTGGTATAAACAGACATTTAATCCTTAACCATTCTATATGAAGCAGATATTTTCCAAAATAAAGATGGTCGTTACGGTCCAAGGCATACTTGCCATTGCATTTGTAGCGGCGGCGCAGGCGCAAGTAGGAGTCGGAACCAAGGCTCCCAAAGGCGCGGAGGTTTTCATGGATGGCAGCCGCAAGATGCTGGACGAAAAATGGATCTATTGGGAAGGCCCTCGTTTCTCGGCAAAGCCTCCTATCAAATGGACCGTCGTGAACGATCCGGTTGACAAAGGAACGGTGATCAATTGCAATGACCCTGCTTCGGCCGGCGGCAAATATGGCTCAGCAGACATTGTCACCAAAAAGCAGTTCAAGGACTTCCGTGCGCATGTGGAATTTCTGATCACAAAAGAAGGCGGCAACAGCGGCGTTTATTTGCAGAACCGTTATGAAATCCAGGTCCTGGACGGCGATACAACTTCACATGGAATGGCGGCCGTTATCAATGAATCCAAATCGCCATATGCGGCTTACAATGGCATAGGCAAATGGAATTCTTATGATATTTTGTTCAGGGCGGCGCGTTTCAAGGATGGAAAGATGGTGGAAAAACCCATGGTAACCTTGTATTTCAATGGTAAAAAAGTTCATACCAATCAGCAGATCAGCCAGGTTTGGGGTGGTCCTAATTCAGGAATTGATGGTGGCAACGATGGCGGAAAAGGCATTACAGATACACCGGGCGGTTTAAAACTGCAATCCGAAGGCCACGATGTTTATTACCGGAATATTTGGGTGAAAGACGAGTCACTCAGTAATGCTGATACGGATTTTTAATGAAGATCAATCCTTCGGGCCAGATTAGTGACCCGAAGGATTGTGCTGCCATGGCCGTTTTATTCTGCTCCGAAGCAGGACGCTTCATCACCGGCCAGAATATTTATGTAGATGGCGGATTAAGCCTCTAAGCTATTTCTTCTTGTAATCAATTTTGAAAATAGTGCCGTTCAGGTCGTCGGTTACGTAAAGTGCGCCATCAGGACCTTGTGCGAGGCCGCATGGGCGATGCTGGATCGGGCCGGTTGGTTTTACCAGATCCGTTCCGGCGAAATTATCAGCGAAAATCTCCCATTTACCAGCCTTACCATTCACAAATGGCACAAATGCAACGAGATAGCCTTTTTTCAACTCCGCGGATTGACTGTGAAACGCAATGAACGCGCCATTTTTATATCTGGCCGGAAACTGGCTGCCCGTATAGAACATGATCGCGTTAGGTCCGAGATGCGCCGGAAATGCTACCAAAGGATTGATCGCTTTCTCACCTGCCGTTTTCTTCCCATCGCCGCCATATTCAGGCGCAAGGATCTTTTTGTTTTGGAAATGGTCGTAGTAAATGTAAGGCCAGCCCGCATCGTCGCCTTCCTTTAATTTGTAAAGGGTTTCAGCCGGAAGCTCTGCACTTTGTTTCGGCGTGTAATACTGAGGGTAGAAATCGTCAAACTTACCTCTGCCGTGCACAGTTGCATACAATGCACCCGTTTTTTGATCCCAATCTATGCCTACTGCGTTTTTTACACCTGTTGCAAAACGAACGCCGTCAGAAAAGGTCTGTCCGGCCTTATCCGCCTTGAATTTCCATATTCCGCCCGCAGAATCCAGGATCGTGCAGGGCGACATTCCTTTGCCGGATCCGGTTTCGCGGC
The DNA here is from genome assembly GCF_021502655.1 of Dyadobacter sp. CY347. Classification (GTDB taxonomy): domain Bacteria; phylum Bacteroidota; class Bacteroidia; order Cytophagales; family Spirosomataceae; genus Dyadobacter. The sequence continues at coordinate 1,065,201 of NZ_JAKFFT010000004.1, read as the reverse complement.
AGTTATCGCTATATGAACCAACCGTCACATAAATGTTTCCCGCATTATCCAGCGTAATCGGCTTAGCATTGTCGCGGCCGTGATCGGTAAGCCCTTCAATGATTTTTTCTGGTTTTTCAAAATCTACAACTTCCTCTTTTTCATTGAGTTTATAACGAAAAACACCTTTGTTTGAAGAGCTGTATAAATAGCCGTTCTTGATCGCAATGCCTGTTCCCGGGTAATCGCCGAAAAGGGTCTTGCTCTCGATTTCACCGTCGCCGTTTGCGTCCTTGATGTGATAAATTCCTTTTCCGTCTTTCAGTTTGGAAAGCTTCACATACATATCCCCGTTTTTCCCGATCACCATATGCCGCGTTGCGCCCAGGTCCGTGGCCAGGATCTTGGCCGAGAAGCCGGCAGGAAGTTTGAGGTCAGCCGCTTCGATCGGGAATTTTTTGTTACCGGATGTAAGAGGATTAACCGGAACATTCGTGTAAGCAAACAAGCCCGTAGCGCCCGCTAATGCCAAAAATGCCCCTGTGAATTTTGATAATTTTCTGCTCATGTAATGAGTAATAATGAGTTAAATAAATAAAGCGCTAGCCGCTTGCCAGACAAATTCCGTATCTATAATAGAAAGCATTTCACTGAAACTTTATTACTTGTTGTGCACCTTCAATTTTCCTTAATTAAATGTAAATTGGAATGATTTTTTTTAACATCTTTGAATCGTAAAAAGAACAAAAACCTCGCTTACAACTAGTAAACCAATAAATTTTGAGCTATGAATCCATACGATGATGATGACGATGAATTGTTTGACGACGACTTGCCGGGAAACTATCCTGCGGAAGAAGACATTTTTCGTCAGGGCTTAATTGATCCGGACATTGATCCCGAAGACATTTCAAAAGTAAAAAGCGAAATCGAACTGGAATCGGATGACTGGAATGAAAAATCCTTCGACGATGATCTGGTAGGCGATGACCTGGACGTTCCGGGGTCAGAAGATGATGATGAGGACGAAATGATCGGCAGAGAAGACGAAGAAAATAACTATTACAGCCTCGGCGGGGACAATCACGAAAACTTGGAAGAAAACCAGGGCGACTAGTCTCCTCAAACATATCTTAAAGCCGGACAACCACATTGCCCGGTTTTTTTATGCCCAAAATTGTTATAAGTATGAATGATCGGCCCCATACTTTTTCTAAAAAAACCAATTGGAACATGGCCGAATTTACTCCCGAAGCATTCAGGAAAGAACTAATCAGCATCCTAACTTACTGGGAAGAACACGGCCCTGATCCGGAAAAAGGCGGATTTTATGGCCGGGTGAATTATGAAAACCAGCCTGTAAAAGATGCTGAACGTTCTGTGGTGTTAACAGGCCGAATTTTGTGGACTTACTCGCTTGCGCACAGGCTTTTCAAGGAAGCCAAATATCTGACATTAGCCGACCGCGCTTACCAGCAACTGGTCAAATACTTTTTTGATCCCGAGCATGGCGGCGTGTATTGGTCTGTAAAAGCAGATGGGACGCCTTTGGAAACCAAAAAGCAGATTTACGGCAATGCATTTGCCATGTATGGGCTCAGTGAATATTTCCGCGTGACACATCACCAGCCTGCATTGGACAAGGCAAAAGAATTATTCAATGCCATCGAAAAATATGCATTTGACCCGGTTAATGGCGGTTATAGAGAAGCATTTGCACGTGACTGGACCAAAACAGACGATTATATTCTGAGTAAAAGTCCATGGGTCAAAAGCATGAACACGCATTTGCACCTGGTGGAAGCCTATGCCAATTTATACAGCGTGTGGCCGGACCCGAAACTGAAAAAACAAACCGCCGACATGCTGGAAGCGATCATTACCAGGATCGTAAACCCGAAAACGAACAGTATGGAGCTGTTTTTTGATGAAAAATGGAAGCCCAAAGACCACATTGTTTCCTATGGACACGACATTGAAGCTTCCTGGCTTTTATTCGAAACGGCCGAAATCCTGCATGATGAACGCCTGATCGGAAAGCTCAAAAAGGTGGCCATTGCGATGGCTGATTCTGCAAGCAAGGGACTTGCAGCAGATGGCGCGCTCAATTATGAATACGACCCCGAAACGAAACATTTGCAAACGGACCGTTCCTGGTGGGTTCTGGCGGAGCAAATGGTCGGTTTTTACAATGCTTACCAGCTTACCAATGACCTGCAATATAAAGTGAAGGCCGAACGCAGCTGGGATTACATCGTAGGTAAATTTGTGGATCACGAAAAAGGTGAATGGCACGGCACTGTGAAGGCAGACGGCACGCCGGTGAAGGGCGATAAGATCAATTTCTGGAAATGTCCCTATCACAATGCGAGGGCATGCGCAGAAATGCTCAGACGCGTTTCGAAAAGCTGATTTTCTCTTAATTAAGGAACATTTCATCCACCAGTAGCAGCGCTTTGTTGCCTTTGCTCCTGTGCCAGTCCGGGATCTTGTTCAATGGTTTCGCAATAATTTTGAGGTAAGAAACACTTTGCGGCTTGAATGTTCCTTCCACTGTTTGCAAACTGGGCCTATCCCCTTTCTTAGGCATTTGAGCCTTAAACTTGGTCAGTAATTTGAGGCTCTGCGCATTATCACCGCCCCAAACTTCAATCGATTCGGGAGGGAAAATTCCTGTATCCTCTTCGACCATGTAATGCAGGCCGAGTGACGAGATAAGGACTGGTTTTTTGAATTCTGAAAAAAATGTCATGCCGTTGTCCTTCACACCTGCCCAGTTGTTGGCCCAGGCAGGGTTATTGGCTCCGATAAGACCCAATTTATGATCAAAAAATGTCTTGGCGCCTTCCGCCTGATGCACCCGGTTTAATGGTGCTAACAAGTTGACGCTGTCTGGCTTATAGGCGCTTTTGAAAAACTCAAAAATAGCCAGGTCGCTTCCATACCAGCCATCTTTATATGCTTTGGCTTTAATGGTCCCGCTCTTGGTAACCAGCATTTTATCAAATAACGGCGAATTAACGCTGTCCGGCTCCGAGCCATCCGTAGTATAGCGAATGTCCACATTCTTGATCGTGTGCCTGAGCTCCAAATCGAGCGATTTGGCGAAGATTGTGGAGCTGTTTTTGACCTGTGGCGGGTTTAGTTTCAAAGGACTCTTGCCATCGTCTTTGAACCCGCCGATAATGTCAATGTTCTTATTCGCATTTTGTAAGTTTTGCACGTCCGCAGCAGTCAGTTTTGTGTCCCAGACTGCAACTGTTTTCAGCGGTTTAAGATTGGGCAATAATGCTTTCAGATCATTGAAATCAACTTTGGTACCGGATAATGTGAGGTTTTGTAAATGTTTTAATGATGCTAATGTTTTCAAACCGTTGGCCGTAACATCTGTAAAGTTTAGGTCGAGCCTGCGTAGGTTTTCAAATTGCGTAATGCTCTTTAAATCCGCGTCTTTCACAGGCATTTTGTTCAGGTTCAATGATATAACCTGCTTTTTTATCTCGCTTAGTTCATCAATTTGCTTTACATCATACGTTGCACTATTGTAAATGTTCACGGCAAGTGCCGGGGATTCCCGTGCGAGTGGCAAAATGGTGCGGTAATCGGTGTTTAGCTTCGCAACGGTTTCCTCGTCCGCCGCCTCGAAGTTATAGGCAATCTCCTGTTCGGCAGGCTTTAAATACGCAGTGGCAAACACTCTAAGCGAATCATTAGCAGGCAGTTCCGTGAGTTTTTTCTTGAAATCAGCATTCTTTTTTACCCAAAGTGTAAGCAAAGAAATCTCTTGCAATGTCAGCTGCGCTTTGCCGGTTGGCGGCATATGCTTTTTATCATCCAGGGGCAAATGTACCCGTTTCAGCAGCACGCTTACCTCCGGATTTCCAGCCACAAACAGCTTGCCCGATTTGCCGCCTTTCAACAATGATTCAGCATCCGCCATATTCAACTGGCCTTTCAGCTTATCCGGATTATGGCAGCTCGTACATTTTTGTTCCAAAATTGGTTGGATCACATTGGTAAAAACAACGGCCTGCTCCAAAGGAACTGCCGCCATTGTTTTCTGGCTATCGATCGGTTCCCAGATAAAATTGCTGCCGTGCGTCAATGCAGCACCATAATGTCCTGTCATCACCAATGCAGCAACCGTCACAAAAGCACCCGCTTTTGCGACAGGAGCCTTATACCAAGTCGTATTTCTGATAAAATAAATGAATGACGCGAAAAAGAAGATGCCCGCGCCGGTCCATTTGTGAAAAGTGAGAACGTCCCCAGAGTAACCTTCTTCCCTGGACAGAAACAAGCCCATAACTACGGTTACAGCAGCGAAAAGCGAGCCGACCAGCAGCATGTTTTGCAGGAAATTCTTATAAAACTGATTGGTCGCATACTCCGGCCGGAATCTGAAAAATTCCAGCAGCATAGCAATAAGCAGAATTACAATCGGGAAATGCAGGATCAGCGGATGCATGCGCCCGACGGTTTGTAACCAGGCGGGAATGACCAGTTTGCTTTCGAAGATCAGTAAAAATAAAATGACAATATTAGAGGCAACTAACAACTGTTCTGCAAAAACCCTGAATCTCAAATGCATTAAAATTTAGCCGATAAATTGATCAATCATTTATTTTCCGGGCATTTAGCTGATAATGTCCTTCACGACTTTTCCGGAAACATCGGTAAGCCGGTATCTTCTTCCCAAATGTTTAAAAATCAGTTTTTCGTGGTTAAGGCCCAACTGATGCAGAATAGTAGCCTGAAAATCATGCACATGCACAGGGTCTTTGGCAATGTTATAGCCGAGTTCGTCCGTTTCTCCATAAACCATTCCCGGCTTAATGCCGCCGCCAGCCATCCATACCGTGAAGCATCTCGGATGGTGATCGCGACCGTAATTATCAGCGGTTAATTTGCCCTGCGTGTAACTCGTCCTGCCAAACTCGCCACCCCAGATCACCAGCGTTTCGTCCAGTAACCCGCGTTGTTTTAAGTCGGTAACCAATGCTGCGGATGCCTGATCCACGTCCATAGCCTGTTTTGTTATTTCAAAAGGCAGGTTACCATGCTGGTCCCAGCCCTGATGATAAAGCTGCACAAACCGCACGCCATTTTCGGAAAGCTTTCTGGCCAGCAGGCAGTTCGCGGCATAAGTGCCTGGAACCAGACATTCTGGGCCATATAATTTAATAATATCGTCTGATTCTTTGGACAGATCCATCACTTCCGGCACAGCGGTCTGCATGCGGTAAGCCATTTCATACTGCTTGATTTTGGCCGTTATTTCCGGATCGCCAAACTCCTGATATGAAAGCTCATTCAGCTGCGAAAGATTATCCAACATGTCCCGGCGGTCGTGACGATCCATTCCTTCCGGATCGCGGAGATATAAAACCGGGTCTTCCCCCTTGCTGAACTGCACGCCCTGATGCACCGAATCCAGGAAACCATTAGACCATAATTTTGAATAAACTCCCTGTCCATTTCCTACACCGCGCGAAAGCAGAACGGTGAAGTTGGGAAGGTTTTTGTTCTCATTACCAAGCCCATAGCTCAGCCACGAGCCCATGCTCGGACGGTTACCCTGTTGCGAGCCTGTTTGAAGGAATGTTAGCGCAGGATCATGGTTAATGGCTTCTGTGTACATGGATTTAACAAAACAAAGATCATTCACAATTTTAGCCGTGTAAGGCATCAGATCACTCACCCAAGCGCGGGAATCGCCATATTGCTTGAAATCCGCGAATGATCCGACAAGCGGGAATGATGCCTGGTTGGCCGTCATGCCGGTTAGCCGCTGCGTCCCCCGAACCGACGGCGGGATTTCCTTACCGAGCAGTTCGCGCAGTTTTGGCTTGTAATCAAACAGTTCTTGCTGGGATGGGGCACCATTTTGAAATAAATAAATGACCCTTTTTGCCTTGGGGGCAAAATGCGGAATGCCAGGGGCCAATCCTTCCTCTTCCATACCGCCGCCCTTGAACAGGTCCGGCATTAGCAATGATCCGAGCGCTACGCCTCCAATGCCAAGGCTCATGGAAGACAAAAAGCGTCTTCTGTTAAAATTGAACCCGTGTTCTAATATTTCCTTTTCCATATTATTTCAAACTTCGGCTTTCAGCTCCTGGCTGTCGGCGCTAAGATTTTGTAATGGTTTCTTCAAGATTATAAATGGTGGAAATGACGCGCATTAATGCGGCCTGCGCCTTTTTATCCACTTTTTTGGTCAAAGGATACTCTCCTACCGTCACCATTTTCTCCGCCGTTCCGGGCTTGATGGACTGCAATTGCTTGTCGTAATACGCGCTCAGAACGTCCAGTTCTTTATCACTCGGTTTGCGGCAAACAATTAAGCGGAACGCTTTGGTTATTTTCTCCTTCGACGCACTTTTTTCCTGCAAAAGCCTGGCTGCCAGCACACGCGACGCTTCCAGCACCGCCGGATCATTCATCATCACCAGGGCCTGCAACGGCGTGTTTGTTTTCAATCGTTTCACTTCACACAGATCGCGGTTACTCGCATCAAAAATGCTCATGGTTGGCGGCGGAACTGTTCTTTTGATCAATGTATACATGCCGCGGCGATACAAAGAACCGCCATGATCCTGATTGTAAACCGATAACAAACCACGTCCGGAAGTGGCGCCTTCCCAGAGCCCGGCAGGCTGATAAGGTTTTACACTGGGCCCGCCGATCGTTTTGTTGAGCAAACCGCTGCTGGCAAGCACGAGGTCTTTTATAAACTCAGCATGAATGCGGTAACGCGGTCCGCGCGAAAGCAAAATATTGTCCGGGTCAGTAGCCAGTTTTTCCTTCGTTACGACCGCCGATTGTTTGTAAGTTGCAGACGTAACTATTTGTTTTACAAGCCGCTTGACATCCCAGCCGTGATCCATAAAATCCGTTGCCAACCAGTCCAGCAATGCCGGATGTGAAGGAAGCTCGCCTTGCATGCCGAAATCGCCGGAGGTTTTGACAATGCCTTTGCCGAAGAATTCCTGCCACAGAATGTTTACGTAAACACGGGAGGTCAAAGGATTTTTCTTGTCAAAAAGCCATTTGGAAAGCCCTAACCGATTTTTTGGGAGGTTTTTATCAAATGGCAAAATGGAAGTCGGCGTTGCTGGCTGCACCTCTTCGCCCGGAGCATCGTAAACGCCTCTTAGTAAGATATGCGTCTTGCGCAATGTATCCAGGTCGCCCATTACCGACACGATCAAACGGTTGGTATCCGGCTTATTTACAAATGTGAGAATGTCTTTAACATCCTGATTGCTAATCTCCATCAACGGTTTTTTCGCATAAGTTTCCGGCCCGCCTATCACAGATTCAATCCCGACTTCCTTCACAGTATTGAAAAACGCGAACATCTGGTAATATTCCTTTTGCGAAAAAGGGTCATATTTATGGTCATGGCAATGTGCACATTCCAGCGTAACGCCCAGTAACCCCTTACCAAACAGATCATTACGATCCGTAACATACATAATACGATATTCTTCCGGGATAACTCCGCCTTCTTCGGTGATCTTATGGTTTCTGTTAAAACCTGTGGCGAGCAACTGCTCCTTGGAACTGTTTGGCAACAGATCACCGGCTAACTGCCACGTGACGAAGTCATTATAATGCATATTTTTATTGAACGCATGGATAACCCAATCGCGCCACGGCCATTGTGTACGGTAACCGTCGTCCTGGTAACCGTGCGAATCCGCGTAACGGGCCAGATCAAGCCAGTGAATGGCCATTTTCTCACCGTATGCGGGGTTTTTCAAAAGCTGGTCGACCATTTTTTCATAGGCGTTTGCACTGTTGTCGGCCATGAACTCGTCCATCATTTTCAATGTCGGCGGCAATCCGGTAATGTCCAGGCTGAGGCGTTTCAGAAGCCTTTCCTTGTCGGCCTCTTCGTTGGGTTTTACCCCTTTTTGCTCCTGTTTGTCCAGAATGAAATAATCGATCTCATTTTTCGGCCAATCCTTATCATCGACTTCGGGCAATGCTGGCTTTTTTGGCGCAACAAATGCCCAGTGCTTTTCATACTTCGCACCCTGCTTGATCCATTTTTCAATGAGCCCGACTTCGCGCTGTGTTAATTTGAGATTGGAACCTGTGGGAGGCATGCGAAGCGACGTGTCCGCGGTGGTAATGCGCAGATAAACCTCTGAAAGTTCTGGCTTACCTGCCACTAATGCGTGCGCCTTGGGGTTTTCCTGCAATGCTTTGAAGGCATCTTCGGCGACATCGAGCCGTAAACCGGCTTCGCGCTTATTGGCATCCGGGCCATGGCAGGCCAGGCACTTGTCCGAAAGGATCGGGCGAATGTCAAAGTTGTAGCTGACTTCCTTGGGAATATCTTCTTCAACAGCCTGGTTATCTGACGATTTGTTGCAGGACTGGAAACAGAGAGCCAGTCCAGCCAGCAGCGTGGTCAAAATCAATCTTCCTCTAAAAATCATAACCGTGGGTTCAGGAAAAAACGCGCAAATTTTATTTAATATAATTAATTAACTAAAAAAATACACATTTATTGAGACAATAATGCCAAAATCAATTTTGTTAACTGTCCTGCTCTATGCTGTTTTTTCCGGGATATCACATTTGCACGGCACTAACCCACTAATTTTATCTGTGTTTTGATTTTTTATCATAGGTTTGCACCGACTATATATGCAACACGCCATGGGATTAAGGACTTACATCCGGGAGAATTTTATTGAAGATATTAAACCTTATAAGCCAAAAAATCTTCGGACACCCGAAAAAATGCTGGATATAGTTTCGGCATGGAAAGGGCTGGAAATGATCGTTGAAGACATTATCGATCAGTTTGATTTAAAGCGGGACCGTTGTATTGAATTCGGTGTGGAGTTTGGCTATTCTGCTGTGGTTTTTTCAAATTATTTTAAAAGCGTGACGGGTGTGGACACTTTCGAGGGAGACATTCATACGGTGAATAAAAACGAACATTTCGAAGAAACGAGCCGTCGGCTTGCGGCTTATGAGAACATTCAACTTGTAAAGTCAGACTATAAGGATTGGATCGCCACTGATAACCAGCGCTATAACCTGGCTCATGTGGACATTGTGCACAATTACACCGAAACATTCGAATGTGGCCTTTGGGCGGCGCAGCATAGCGATTGTACGATTTTTCATGACACGGAAAGCTTCCCCGAAGTGCGCAGGGCTGTGAAGGATCTCGCTAAAAAAACGGGTCACAAACTTTACAATTATCCCCAACATTATGGCTTGGGCATTTTAGTGGCAAGGGAACGTTGAGCTGCGAAATGGGACAAAAAGTGCTGGTAATAGGGAGCGTTTTGCCTGTAATGCGGCTGCGATATCCGTCACTCGCATTGGCGCTCCAAACTCAGCACCTTATAAGAATGAATTGATTTTTTAAAGCAGCACAGAAACTTCGTCTTCCACCTCTCTCCTGCTTGCGTGATGCTTCACTACCGCATTACCGGTATGTAAAATTACCAAGCCGCCCAAAGAACAAGCCGCCATCATTCCGACCATCGGCAATGCTGTGTTGTTGTGCAGAATACTCACAATAGCAGAAATTATTGCCCCGGCACCCATTCGCCAGCTTCCCATCAACGCCGAAGCGCTCCCTGTATGCTTGCGGAATGGAGCAAGCGACAATGCAGAGCCGTTAGGACCCGTAAGTCCCTGACCAGTAAGGAAAATGAACATCATTCCAATGAGCGAATACAGCCCAAACCAATTATTATAAACCCCTGCGATAAGCAATATGCCGACGATGCTTTGGTAGAACAATGTTACTTTAATTATCTGCTCGCTCTTGAATTTTTTGAGCAAAATGTGATTCAACTGCGTGGAACCGATCATTGCAACAGCCAAAAAGGCAAAAATCCACCCATATTGCTGTTCGCTGACTTTGTAAATGTTCATAAAAACATCCGAAGACCCAGCAATATAAGCGAATGGAGCAGCTGTTGCGAGGCCACCTGCCAATGTATAAATCAGGAATTGAGGTTGCTTAATAACCGTTGCAAAACCATTCATAACCGCCTTGGGACGCAGGGAAACGGAAGTATCCGCCGCTCTGCCCGTTGGCAGGAAGAAATAAATGGCGCCAATGATCAAAGAAACGATCCCGGCCAGGATGATAAATATCCACTGCCACGCAATGGAGGCCGTAACGTAACCGCCAATCGTGGGTGCGATCATTGGTGAAACGGCAATCACGAGCGTGATCAGCGAAAAAACTTCTGCGCGTTTTTCAGATGGAAAAAGGTCGCTTACAAGCGCTTGTGAAGCCACAAGGCCAACGCATCCGCCCATCGCCTGAAAAAATCGCATTACAATTAAAGAGTCTACGGATGAGGTAAGCGCACAACCAAAAGAAGCCACAACATACAAGGCTAATCCCGCATACAAAGGTTTTTTTCTTCCAAAACGATCGAGCAAAGGGCCATACAAAATTTGCCCAAGGCAAATCCCGATCAGATAACTGGTCAGGGAAAGCTGAACCCGATCAATGGTAGTTCCCAGATCCGACGCAATTCGCGGGAAACCAGGAAGATACATGTCAATGGAAAAAGGGCTTACCGTGGCCAGGAAGCCAAGAATGAGAATAATGAAAAAATACTGCTTACGACTCATGAATTTCAAAAAACTTACTGAACATTAACGGCCGTTTGAGGGAATTAAGTTCCTGTTTATCAATAAGTACAATAATTTCACCAATGATGAATATCGCAAAATGTATTCTCCTTAAAATACAAATGCCCGTCAGAACGCTAATGTTCTGACGGGCATCTAACTGAACGTAGGTTCCGTTAGTTATCTACTTTTTCTTTAATGTCTTCTCTGGCTTCTTTCGCTTCTCTTTTCGTTGCTTTGTAAGCTTTTTTGCTTCCTTTTTCAACTTTGTCTGCGCCTTTTTCTACACCATCACCCACTGCCTCAGCGCCATCTCTGGTTTTTTCACCAACGACTTTTGCGTCTTTTTTGATCTCCTTGCCAGCTTTTTTACCGGCAGCTTTCGTATTATCGACAGCTTGTTCCGTTTTTGTCTTCGAGTCGTCCTGTTGTGCAAATGCTGCCGTCGACAATCCGATCATTGCAGCTAAAACAAATACTTTTTTCATGATCATTCTTTTTGATGAGATAATTCGCCCTGCGCCATTCACCATACCCGGCATTTACGCAAAAGCAATGTAATCCAACAAAAATCGTTCCGGGGGGAAAGCCGTATTATAGATTGGACTGATCAAGCGGAAAATATATTCTTAGAAATTCGGTAAGGGACAGAATTGAGGTTGTTGCGAATTGTTTTAAATCTAGCAAATCGATCTTATTTCCTGTGATCAGATACTGCGCCGACCCATCCATACTCAGGGCAAGAAGAAAATCATCTTTTGGATCGGGGCTGTGGGATACTTTAGAGAAGGTGGATATGACGATGCTGCGTTCGGTTAACAGGTCCATGAACGCGTCAATTTGTTCAGCAGAGACATATTTCCTGAATTTTGGCCGGTTGATCACTTCAAAGAGTTCGTTAACGAGCGCTTTGTCGGTCAAAATTTCGAAGCGGTTGTCTTTTAGGATTAGATCAAGTCGCAAGCGTGAATTGCGATTAATCATCGCGCTAATGTAAATGTTGGTATCAATGACAATTCGAATCACAGATTCGAGCGATTTTTCCTTACATCGGAAATTTCATCAAGAATATCCTCTTCCGAAACGTCATTTGTATCTGGCAACTCGCTGGAAAAAGCATCCCAGCGTTCATTCCAGGATGGTTTTGCTTTCATGATGGATATTAGCCCTAGGTCAGCCAAATCATCAATCAAGCGCTTAGCTTTTGGGTTTGTCAGTTCGATCGTAAGTACTTCCATGACGGTAACTTTTTACCAATTTAACTATTAACATTTGGAGAAACAAATAAATTGCGTGCACCATTGTATAGCATGATAACAAAAAATCGCCCGGCAAATTACTGCCGGGCGGTTGGAAAATGAAGCGATTCGATTTACTATTTAATTTTCTTCACAGGAAAAACAGCAACATGATCCTGGCTTTCAACAGTTGCAACATGCGCGGTTGTTACTTGAATTTCTTTTGCTTTTACATTCCCTTCCAAATCTGCTTTATCTACGGCGATGTGGGGGGCGATTACCAGGGACACTATGGACATGAGCTTGATGAGAATGTTCATCGATGGGCCTGATGTATCTTTAAATGGGTCCCCTACTGTGTCTCCGGTAACGGCTGCCTTGTGTGGCTCTGACTTTTTGTAGAATGTTTCGCCGTTGATAACAGCGCCTTTTTCAAAAGATTTTTTCGCATTATCCCAGGCACCGCCCGCATTGTTTTGAAAAATACCCATTAAAACACCTGAAACTGTAACCCCAGCCAATGTTCCTCCCAAAACTTCCGGCCCAAAAAGAAAACCAACCAGGACAGGAACAATCAATGCGATAAGTCCAGGTGCAACCATTTCGCGGATAGACGCCTGCGTAGAAATAGCCACACATTTATCATATTCCGGCTTGGCAGTGCCCTCCATAATGCCTGGAATTTCGCGGAACTGCCTGCGCACTTCCTCAACCATTTTCATAGCAGCACGACCCACGGCTGCAATGGCCAGAGAAGAGAAAATGAACGGGATCATGGCGCCAACGAACAAGCCTGCCAGCACATTGGCCTTGTAAATATCAATCGAATTGATGCCTGCTACACCACAGAATGCAGCAAAAAGCGCAAGCGAAGTAAGCGCGGCGGAAGCGATGGCAAAACCTTTTCCGGAAGCAGCAGTAGTGTTACCCACAGCATCCAGAATATCCGTCCGACCGCGAACTTCTTCCGGCAAATGTGCCATCTCGGCAATTCCACCCGCGTTATCCGCAATCGGGCCAAATGCGTCGATGGCCAATTGCATGGCAGTTGTCGCCATCATTCCGGCGGCAGCAATTGCGACACCATATAAACCTGCAAATTCATAACTGATGTAAATCCCGGCTGCCAAAACCAATGTCGGGATCACCGTAGATTCCATACCCACTGAAAGTCCGCCGATAATGTTGGTTGCGTGACCCGTTGAGGATTGATTTACAATCGATTGAACAGGTCTTTTGCCCATAGCCGTATAATATTCCGTCACCATTGACATGATCGCGCCGACAATTGATCCAAGCAAAATTGCCCAGAAAACATCCAGCGCTGTGAAATCGACGCCACGAATGGTTAATGTTCCTTCGGGTAACATCCACAATGTGAGCGGGTAGCTAACGATCAGAACGATAATGATAGAGGCCCAGTTGCCCAGGTTCAAAGCGCCCTGTACATTTCCCTGGTCATTTTTAACACGCACCAGCAGCATGCCGATGATCGAAGCGATTAAACCCATTCCGGCGATGACCATAGGGAGCAAAATCGGTGCTATGCCACCAAAATTGTCTGTTCCCTGGGAAATGATTTCACGGCCCAGAACCATGGTTGCCAAAATTGTTGCTACATATGAACCGAATAAATCGGCTCCCATACCCGCCACGTCACCCACATTATCACCCACATTGTCGGCGATCGTTGCAGGGTTTCTTGGATCGTCTTCCGGAATTCCGGCTTCCACTTTTCCTACAAGGTCAGCGCCAACGTCGGCAGCTTTTGTATAAATCCCACCGCCTACACGTGCAAAAAGGGCGATAGACTCAGCGCCCAGCGAAAATCCGGCAAGCACCTCGAGCACTTTTTCCATGCCCAGCCCATTGACATCCGTGCTGTCGCCAACAAAAAAATGATATAGAATGATAAACAAACCGCCCAAACCAATTACGGCCAAACTCGCTACGCCAATGCCCATCACGGAACCGCCGGTGAATGACACTTCCAGCGCTTTGGTAAGGCTTGTGCGAGCCGCCTGTGTGGTTCGAACGTTGGATTTTGTCGCAATATTCATCCCGATATAACCTGCAAATGCAGAAATGAATGCACCGATCAGAAATGAAACGCCGATGAAGACACTGGAATTTTCAACCAATGTGCCTGAGTAACCGAGTAAAATACTAACAATGATACCAAATACTATGAGTACACGCCATTCGGCTTTCAGGAAGGCAAGGGCGCCATCTGCAATTGCGTCCGCGATTTCTTTCATCTCAGGACTTCCACCGTCCTGCCGGACGACCCAGCCTCTTTTGAAGAACATAACCAGCAAGCCAACAAGGCCCAAAGCCGGCACTAAATAGGTAATGTTACTCATGCGATAAACTAAATTAGGTTAGAGGTTTTTAAAATCTCGTAAATATAGAGAATGGGACCTCATAACAAAATCCGAAATCGCTTATTTTTGATCAATTCGTATAGATTTTATAAAAATTTATAGAATCAGAGAACCGCCGCGGGGATGGCTAAGTAGCGTTACCTGCGAAAAATGGCCAGTAAAAGATAGGTCAGCAGGAAGCCGGCCAATCCGGTTACAACAGCCAGCAAAATGCCGCCGATAAAATATTGTACGAAATTTACATGGATTGAACTCAGCGTAAGGTTCTCAAATGAAGTGAGTTGTACACCGTTTTGATAAAACAGTCCACCAAATTTGTAGCTCCCGTAAATGATGAATGGAATAAAAGGCGGGATGCTGATATTGGCGGCGGCCAGGAAAAGCACCTTATTCATCTTGAAATAAATGGACAAAGGGATACCGATAAGCAGCTGAAATCCCCAAACCGGCACAATGCCCATAAAAAACCCGAAACTAATGGATTTTGCCTTGCTAAAATTGGACTCATCCGATTTAACAGCCTCGTCCCTGATAATCTTCCAAAGTCCTTTTCTTCGTATTTGTCCGATCAGCCTTTTGGGCAAATAATAAAGCAAGGTGAGGATTACGAGGAATGTATTGAGAATGCTGATCCTGGTAAAATCTTTGAACGGCCGAAAGTGTGTGACGCGCTCATTTTTGTCATAAATCACATTTATTTTCACCGGAACAATCGGGACATTGCGCCATGCCAGCCTTACCAGCACTTCAATTTCCGTTTCAAACTTCGTTGTAAAAAGCCTGATCTTTCCAATTTCGCGTAAAGGATAAAGGCGAAAACCCGTCTGGGTATCCGGAAGCGAGATGCCAGTTTCGAATTTAAACCAGAAGTTAGAAAATTTATTTCCAAAAGAGCTCTTCCCCGGCACGCCTTCCTGCTCCATATCCCGAGAACCCATGATCACAGCGCCAGGATTTGTTCGGGCAACATCTACAAACAACGGAATGTCGGATGCAAGATGCTGGCCATCAGAATCAATGCTGATGGCATTGTCATAATTTCGGCTTAATGCTTCCTTAAAACCTGCGCGAAGCGAGTAACCCTTTCCTCGGTTGACGCCGTTGTCCAGAACAGTTAATTTGTCGCCATATGTAGCCAGCAAAGATGCTGTTCCGTCTGTGGATCCGTCATTAATGACGATGATATCCTGGTTTTGGGAATAAGGAAGAAGGGAGTCAATTACACGGCCTAATGTGTTGATATTATTATAGGTAGGAACAATGATGCAGCAATTGATGTCCTGTAAAGTCATTGTAAAAGGACGTTCTGTTAAAGATAGCTTGCCTGCATTTTAAAAAAAACCTTACCATTGTCCTCTCCCGAAGCAACAACCTCGAACACTTCGGACCGCTTATATTTAATGTTGATGCGCAAGTTTGGATTTTCCCGGGGATTGAGCACTTCCAAGAACTTACCGGACCGCATGGATTTCATGACTAACTTACTGCCCAAATGTGCTTCCAACAGTTCTTTTACAATTTGTAATTGCACAACGCCCGGCGTAACGGGCGCGCCGGGAAAATGACCTTCAAATATGGCATGCTCTCCATTGATCCTTATTTCAGAAACGATGCCGTCCGGGGTCATTTCGGCGCTGGTAACGAAGTAAAGGCTATTGGCAAACATGTTGGAAATAGTAATTATAAATTGATAAAAAGGTTATCGTCTATCGGTCGATTGAATTTTTCATTCTGAAACTTCATCACACTCTTATCGCCGCCTTTCTCAAAAAACGACAGTTCCTTTAAATGCAATGTGTTCTTAGGAAAAACCATTGTGATCTTGGAGTAGATATTTTTTAACCTGCGGCTGATAGGCGTCAGCACGATCATATACTGGTCTGGACTTTCCATGCAGGTTTGTGCAAATGCTTTGTTTTGCTGGAAATCACCATTCACAAGTCCCATCATCAGCTCTTTGATCTGGGCTGCCATTCTTCCAGCCTGGCCCACATTTTTCTCCTTTCCAGCCTCCTGGACGCGTAATTTATCACCGTTAATTAATATTACGTATTTAACTGGTGTCTTTTGCTCCCAACGCATCTTGTCATTTTTCTCGTAATAAAAATGACCCGACGACTGCTCTGGATCTTTCAAAACAGCTAAAAATTTTTCTTCCGTAAAAGCCGCCTGAATAGAATTCACTGCCTGTGAGGCATTGCGCAGATCTTGAAAAACCTTTTCAGGATTTGGTGATGGCTTGAACGCCTGTCCGCGCGCACCGACAACTATAAGGCATAGTGCAATGAACAATAAACTAAATCTACTCATACGGTTCCTTTTGGATCATCTTGGAAAGCGGCTCGATTTTCAGACCTTTCTGCAAACAATGTTCAATCAGGTCTTCCATGGAATCGGCTGTAACTTTGCGGTTATCATGCAACAAAACGATGTCCCTGGCCTTTAATTTCGACATGACCCGATTAATAATTTCATACTTATTCTGCGCTTTTGTATCCAGGCTCCTCACCGACCAGCCAATAGAATTCAGTTTCAGCTCCCGTAAAACACGTGCATAACGCGGATTGGTTACGCCGAAAGGAGGCCGGTAAAATTTTGGTGTTTTTCCAAGAATCTCAGTAATAACATTCGTGCAATGTTCCAGGTCCCTGGCCAGGTTTTCCTGCGAGAAAAACGCGATCATGGTGTGGTGACTGTACGAATGATTGGCGACTATATGGCCTTCCTCATCGATGCGGCGAAGCAATTCGGGATATTTCTCGGCCTTTTTTCCGATAACAAAAAACGTTGCCTTTACCCCCTTTTCTCTTAAAATGTCCAGGATTTTCGGCGTAGTTTCAGGATCGGGCCCATCGTCGAATGTAAGCGCGATAGACTTTCGCTTCCCCGTATTAATTGATTTCAGGAAATAATTGGCCTGGATCTTAAATGAACCGTATGCTGTAACTGCGAGATAGGCTAGTGCGATTGCAATAAAAACCAACCATACGAAGCCCGTTTCCCAGAAGATGATCCCGCTGAGTGCAAAAACAGTAATGGCGGTTCCGGTAACAATGTTATGCTTCAATCGATTGCAAGAGTGTCAACCCCAGGTTACTTTGAATGAATGTATTGCAAATCAGCACATTTCTGAGCGATTTGTCGGTTTTCATTTTATCAATGGCCAAATGTAAGGCAAATGCGGAGGTTGTTGGATAAATGCCCGAGTAAGTCAGGTAATTATGCGATTTATTTTCGGCAATCCCTAAATTTTCAAAGACGTCCTCAACACCGCCAGAGATATGCCCGCCAACGCCTGAAAAAAGCACCAAATCTAAATCTTCGGCATTCAATTCATTTTCTTTCAAAAAAGCATGAACCTCACTACCGACATGCTGTACCAAGCCTATCGCCCTCGAATCCTTCACACACGCCAATGGATTCACATTTTTTACATTTGAGAGTATAAAAAAAGATGCCCCGGAAGTGATCGGATGGGTCAGTTGAAAATGGAGTTTGCCGGAAATTTCGTTTAAAAACTCTATGGCTTCGTCAGCGGCACCAACCAGAATGTTGTCTCCGTGTTCGTCTAGAAGTAGCATGGCATCCAGCAGCGCATTTTCAAACGACAGCGTGTTTTGCGTATGGGTCATATTGTACCCGTGATTGCCAATGCTGAGCGAAATTTGCCCGGCCATTGTATTGTGCGTCGATTGGATGAAGGCAGTGGGCGGAAGCAGGCCTTCGATTGTCAAAACATTGTTAAGAAACTTTTCAGTGTCCAAAAGACAGCCTAATCCCGTTCCAACGATGATTGCGCCCGGTTGTTCAATCTCTGCCTGAGAAATACAATCTTTTGCACAAGCGACTGACATCCGCAAAATTTTGCTCATCCTACGTAAAAGTCCTGCATCAATAAACCCTTTGTAATCCGGGTTTAGAAGCACAGAAGATTCTCTCAGCGGTTCTATAACGGCAGAAAAACCAACATTTTGAAATGTCGGCTGATGCGTGATGGAGGATGCGGCAGAAATGTAATACAACTATTAAAAGCTTTGTTGAGTTTGAATTAAATGTGGTTTGAAAATACCAGCGAGGAATTATTCCCTCCGAAACCAAAAGAATTAGATACAACAGCCGTCACAGGAGTCTCACTTTGCAGGGTAACAGCGGGATTCAAACCGGTTTCCACAATCGGTGTCTGGTAATTCAGGTTTGGGAATATCAGGTTATGCTGAATGGCCAGGATTGAAAAAACAGCTTCAATAGCGCCTGCTGCGGCCAATGTATGCCCTGTAAATGGCTTTGTAGAGCTGAATGCTGGTATATGCTCACCGAAAACGTTCGTGAGCGCAACGGATTCTGATAGATCATTATTTTTTGTGCCCGTCCCATGTGCATTAATGTAAGAAATGTCCGATAATGCGATACCAGACTGGGCCAAAGCGTTTGTTATGGCGAGCGTAGCGCCTTTTCCTTCCGGTGAAGAAGCAGTTTGGTGATATGCATCGGCCGCATTGGCCCAGCCATTCACAAATCCTATCGTTTTATTTCCGGAAATGCCGATGCTCTTTTCGTTTTCCATTAATAGAAAAGCAGCGCCTTCGCCCAGATTTAACCCGCTTCGGCTATCATCAAACGGCCTGCACCATTGGTCATCATAGATCATTAACGAGCGAAAACCGTTGATTGTAAATTTGGTTAACGCATCCGAACCTCCCACGAGAACCCGGTCCAGCTTTCCATTCAAAAGCATCCTTGCTCCCAGCATAATGGCATTAGCACCTGACGAGCAAGCCGTTGAAAGCGTGTTAATGTATCCGGAAATGCCTAATTCAGCGGCAATTCGCTCGGTGGTGCTTCCGCTATCATGGGTTTTCAGAATGTTGAAGTCAGGATTGTTGTTGCCAAGATAGGTTTTATAAAAATCTTCTGTCCTATCCATTCCGCCGACGGAGGTTGCGGAAATAATGCCGGTCCGGAGTCTGCTATTATGCTGATTGTCTCCCCAGGCTTCTTTTGCGGCTTTTAATCCCAACAACGAGGTGCGCGAAATGCCTTTTGGGGCAATGTCCAGTTCTTGTCGCAATGCTTCGTTGGACATTTTCACCTCTCCCACCAGCAGCCCTTCCGACTCTTCCAGATATTGCACAGGTCCTATTCCCGACCTGCTTTCTGTCAGCGCCTGCAAATTTTCTGCAACAGTCAGCCCAATTGCAGAAACAATGCCCATACCGGTTATTCGGACGCCCATTTGATATTTTTATTCGACTTTCCTGTTACGGATATATTCAGCCATTGTATTAATTGACTTGAAAGCCACCTTGCCTTCTTCCGGGTTAATCACCTGGATGCCATGGTATTTTTCGAGCAAAACGATCAGTTCAAGCGCATCGATAGAATCAAGTCCCAGACCTCCGTCGTCGAAAAGCAGCACATCGTCCGCAATGTCGGCCGGTGTGATATCTTCGAGATTCAACTGCTCTATAATCTGATTTTTAAGGTCTTCCTTTAAATTATCCATTGTCGATTAATGTGTATACTTAATTTTTCGGGTCTTTACGCGTGGCTCAGATCCGCGAGTTTCAACAGATTTTCACTATTGAAATCCATGCCGCCTTCCGATTCGCTTTCTACCAGCGCAACGAAAACTTCAACATTGTCACCCAGAATCCCAAGCCAACCGATAAGGACTGCTTTGGCGCCGGTCGTCAGGAGAATCTGTCCATAGTCGACGAAAAAACCGGGGGCGAATTTAGGCAAAACAGCGAACATATTCTCGCCAAACCACTTGTTTCTGATCGCTATTTCACCCAAAACAATGTTGGGCAAAGTGTAAACAAACAAAGAAGGACTTGGAGCCCCATTAAGTTCATAAGAGTGCACAAATCGCAGGTCCGTATCTGCGCTGGATGACTGGTTTGCAAACAACATTGCAATTTCATCGTCCTTATACTTGTCCGTAAGTCCCTGATTTGCACGTTTTATTAATTCAGAAGCCAGGAAACCGGCCTGTGACAGCGCATCCATTTTATAGAACTTTGGATAAACGATCTCCTGCTCTTTGTAAATCTGTTTGAACCAACTGTCGGCAGCGTCTTTTTCCCGCGTTACCACGATTTCGCCATTAACCGAACAATGATCAGACGACAAATGGCAATATGTTGTAATCAAACTCATAAACTTCTGATAATCAAAGATGCATTGCCGCCACCAAAACCCGAGGCCGTTTTGAGGATGGTTTTGGGATGGCTGGTCATGTTATCTGCAACAACATTCAATTTTTTTGAAGTGCCGCTTTCCTGATAACCGAGGCTTTTAAGCAAAATTCCGTGCTGCATCATTTGCATGGAAGCTGCCGTTTCAATCACGCCTGCGGCACCGAGCGTATGTCCGAAATAACCTTTCAAACTGCTCAGCGGCACGTCATTAAGGCCGATCCGGTCGAAGGCAATGGATTCCATTTCATCATTAAAAACCGTTGCCGTGCCATGTGCGCAAATGAAATCGATTTCATCAGGCGCTACGTGGTTGGTTTCAAGCGTCTTTTTTACACTTCGAAAAAGCCCCTCACCGGTTCGCGACGGACCAGAAATATGGTTGGCATCATTGGCGCTTGTGCCAGAAAGCAGCCGGAATGCGCCATTTTTGAAAATTCCTTTCGTTTCAGAAACAACCACAGCACCGCATCCTTCTCCCATAGTAATGCCATTACGCAACGCATCAAATGGCGCGCAAGGTTTGTCACTGATTGCAAAAAGGGATTGAAAACCGTAAACAACAAAGTCTGAAATCAGGTCGCAGCCTATCACAATTGCGTGATCGTAAATTTTTGCATTGATTAAATTACTCGCTGCATTAATAGCCAAAACGCCTGATATGCAAGCATTTGGAAGCACAACAGGCCGGTTAGCAAGGCCGAATGCCGTAACCAGTGCATCAATGCTTTTACCAAATTGATCCGTGATATTTTTGTCGAGCTCACCTTTTGTCGAACTGACGAGCACGATCGTTTTATCAGATGTCAGGATTGCAGGGTCTATATTTTCAGCAACTGCCGCCAGTGCGTCCGAGATCAGTTTTTCGAATTTAAATTCACTGACCAAGTCCAGCATTTTGGACAAATAAAGGTCTGTATCGTCAAATCCGGCTTGTTTAACCAGAGAAATCCCCGACCGATTGGCGTGCATAGCAGCCCAGTTTTCAGCTGTGGTCCTACCCAATGGACTTATGATTACTTCGGCGCCGATGTAGGTCATTCTCAATTTAATAAACCTTATTTTTTTCTTTCCAATCCCGATAAAACTCGGGGGTTATCAGCTCCAATGTGCGTGTTTCCTTGTCCAGGAACACCTGCATGGTTTTGCCCGCTGCACACAACTCACCAGTTGTCAGGTTTAACACCTCATATTCAAACTGGATTTTTGCAGATTTCGCAGGAATATACTTTGTTATTACTTTGATCTTCTGACCGTAATATACCGGAGCTTTATGGTCAATTTCTGATTTTACGATTGGTGTAAAGTAGCCTTTATCGAAAATTGTCAGGTATTCCAGGCCGTAGGCTTTACCAAAAGCTTCTCTTCCGTCTTCAAAAAATTTCAGGTAATTTCCATGCCAAACCACGCCCATTGCGTCTGTTTCACTAAAACGTATATCAATTTCGATTTCCGAAGCAATCATATCACTCAAAGTCGTTAGGGGTTATTGTGTCACCACAATCTTCATTTCACAGCCGAGCAATATACGCCCTTCCAAGAAACTTTCCCCTTTAACCAGGTAAATATTTCCCAATTGATGTAGAGGTTCTACGATTGTCCGGATGGTGGCATGGACTGCCGGGAGTTGATGGACTTCCACTTTCGTAATAGCGCCTATAAAACCAATTTTAGGCTCCCCCGCTTCCTCACGGCCCAAAAATCCGAAGGAAGCCGCACAAGTCTGCGCAATATTTTCCAGCAAGCCCGACTCCTGAAAATGTCCGTCTTCAACCAGAACATTATCCTCTTCTATATAAAAATCTGACTCAAACCGGTCGTTAGTAACACTGACCAAGTTATCAATCATGATAAAGGGCTCTCTGTGCGGAATGTATTGACTTATAGCATCTTTGGATACTTTCATTAAACAAAAAATTTGAAATAGTTAAACCATTGTTCAGGATATTCTTTCACTTTTCGTTCAAGTTCGGCCACATATAACGCAGCGATTTCTTCCGGTTTATGCTTTCCTGTTAATGGTAAAGTGGCGCTCAGGTGATAACTGTATTTTCCGTCTTTGGCAGCAAAAACAAATGTTACCGGCGCATCGAACTTTGAGGCGATAATAAACGGTCCGTAAGGAAACTTAGCTTTCCTGCCGAAAAAATCCAGCTCTATAAACTTAGCCCCATCCAGGTAACGGTCCGAATGAATCGCCACAAACTCATTATTAATGAGCGCATTGCGAATTGATATAATGTGTGAAAGGTCATTTTTGATCGCTATGACCTTGAACCGTGAGCCGCCCGTTGAACTGTCCATGAACTGCTTAATGCTCTCCACTTCGGCGTCCAGCATGACAATGTTAATGGTCGGTGTAATGCGGCCTTTGAGCAGATTACCGGCTGTTTCCCAGTTGCCCAAATGCGCGCTTAGCAGAATCCCGCCTTTCCCGCCATCCCGGATATCAATGAGATACTGTTCATTTTCAAATACATGCGTGAATTTTTCCGTCTTCCCAAGCAGGAATGCGGCGCGGTCTACCAATGTTTGACCGAAGATGTAAAAGTTTTTCCTGGCCAGCTTTTTGGCCTTTGGAATCGGAAGGTGGAGGGTATTTTGGTAAAAGTCCAGTAACGCGCTCTTTTGCTTTGCTGCAAAGAGATAGTAATAATAGGTTACCAGCTGCAAAAGGCCGTAGGCAAAATCCAGCCCCAGCGTGTTAATGAAAAAGAGAAAGATTTTGTAACCAGCTAATGATCCTTTGGTTTTACCATCCCAACGGCTCATTCTTACAGATCTAGTTTCTTACGCACGAGCCGGTAAAAATCGCCGAATGTCACGATCTCCTTGAAGTCTTCGCCTGTAATTTTAATGTTGAGATTTTCTTCAATGAGCACTACAAGATCCACATAGTCAAGGCTGTCCAAATCGAGCGTATCTTTGAGACTGTTTTCAGGAAGAATCAGATTCCGGTCCACCTCAAACTCCTCAGATAAAAAATCCCTCGTTTCTTCGATAACTTCTTCCCAACTCATTTTTACGTCGTTAGCATACATGGCTACAAAATTAAATTATTCTTGCTGATAGTTTAATGATATTGCTCTTTTTTAAATTAAATTCTGCCGCTTACACAATAATCCAATACAAAAACCATTGCGGGTCGCTCAGGAATTCAGAGCAGAACAAAAATACAAATTTATGGTTGCCGGGAACCGCCGCTTACGAAGTTACGACTTCGCAAACCGCCCTGATCAGGAGATCTTTTTGAGAATTAAGGTTGAATTTGTTCCCCCAAATCCAAACGAATTCGAAAGGAAACAATTGATTTCCTGCGACGTGGTTTCAGCTATAATGTTGATCCTGGCTGAATCTTCGTCAGGGTTTTCGAAGTTGATATTGGGTGCAATAAAAGAATTTTGCATCATCAATAAGGAGTAAACAATCTCGCTTGCACCCGCCATCCAGCACTCATGGCCCGTCATGGATTTTGTTGAGCTAACCGGCGTTTTGTTTCCAAAAACTTCGAAAATAGCCCTTGCTTCGCTTCCGTCGCCTACCGGAGTCGATGTGGCGTGGGCATTGATGTAATCCACCTCGTCTGCGGCAATGCCGGCCTGGACCATTGCCATTTTTAGTGAGCGGATCTGCCCATCGATGCTTGGGTTGGATATGTGGTCGCCGTTGGAAGAAAACCCGTAACCAATGAGCTCTGCCAAGATTGGAGCACCACGCTTGATTGCGGATTCATAGGATTCAAGGATCACTGTGGCTGCGCCTCCGCTTGGGATCAGCCCGTCGCGGTCGCGGTCAAATGGCCGGGAAGCTTTGGCAGGTTCGGATTCGCGCACCGAGAATGTTCCCAGCCCGTCAAAACTGGCCATAGCAGCGGTATTAATTTCCTGTGCTCCTCCGCAAATGACCCTCTCCTGCAATCCCTGCCTGATCATCATATAGCCCATCCCGATCGAATGTGAGCCTGATGCGCAAGCCGCACTAAGCGTAAAATTGATGCCTTTCAGCTTAAAGATCGTTGAAAGGTTCATATTCACGGTGCTGTTCATGTTTTGAAAAATAGCACCGCTTCCGATTAATGTTGTGTCGTGTTTTTCTTTGGCCTTTTCAACAGCTTCCACGACCGATGCCGCAGTGCTGTCGTTGCCATAAATGATCCCTGTTTCTGTCGTTTCCAGATAATCTATGTCCAATCCCGAGAGTTCAAGTGCCTGGCGTGTAGCCATATATGCGTAAATAGCGGGCTGGTGCATGCCCAGGCGTTGTCTTCTGGACAAATAATTTTTCAGGTCTGGCTCCTGAACCATGCCCGTCAAAGCAGAACGAAATCCAAAATCCTTTCTATCCTGATCAAATACAATCCCGCTCTTACCGGCATATAAAGATTTTGCGACCTCATCCAGGTTTTCACCTAGACAAGAGTAAATCCCAATTCCGGTTACGACAACTCTCTGATCCATTAATTATGAATAAATTCCTCCGTTGATGTTAATCACCTCGCCCGTAATGTAGGCGGCTTTGTCCGAGACCAGAAAACTCACCAGATGCGCAACTTCCTCCGCCTGCCCGAAACGGTTCATCGGGATCATTTGCTTTAATTCTGCTTCATTCAGGTCTTTGGTCATATCGCTGGTGATAAAACCCGGCGCCACTGCATTCACAGTGATCTTCCGCTTTGCGACTTCCTGTGCCAACGCTTTTGTGGCAGCAATAATTGCCCCTTTGGCCGCAGAATAATTCGTTTGTCCTGCCACACCCTTCATTCCGGAGACCGATGCAATGTTCACGATCCGGCCCGATCGCTTGCGCAACATTTGCTGAATGGCATTTTGTGTAACATTAAAAAGCCCTTTGGCAGAAATGTTCATCACATCGTCCCAATCCTGTTCAGGCATCCACATAAACAAGCCATCCCGTGTAATTCCGGCATTATTCACCAAAACACTGATAGACTTTTCCTCGTTCTTTTCCCTCCATTTGTTCAACGCCTCGTCCACTTCCGTTTTTGTCTGAACATTGAATTGCAGCAATTCGCCATTCCCACCGGCAGCCACAATTGCGGCAAGCGTTTCCTCCGCCGCAGATTGATTTGAAGAATAATTAACCAGAATATACAAGCCGTGATCTTTCGCCAGCTGCACCGCTATGGCACGACCCAATCCGCGTGAAGCGCCTGTTACCAATGCACAGCTCATAATTTAAAGGGGGTTTCTTTTATATATTCAAAAACAGCGGCAATGCTTTCAGATTGCGGGATATCTTCCTTCACGAAATGCGCATGGCGCCGGATCTGGCTGTAAATTGATTTTGCATTGGGTGATAACCGCTCCCTTTCATCCGGTTCCAACAAGTCAATCGCCTGGCAAATGGCCATGATGTGAATGGACATGACCTGGAATGAATTTTCCAAAACCTGCTTGCAAAGGACAGCGCTGTTCGTCCCCATGCTTACAATGTCCTGGTTATCATTATTATTTGGAATGCTATGCACGTAAACCGAACCGGATAATGCCTGATTTTCGGCCGTTGTGGAAGTTGCTGTAAACTGTACGCCCTGGAATCCGAAGTTCAACCCCCAGGTCCCGGCATTCAGGAAGGGCGGAAACTTACCATTCAATTTGCTGTTCATGAGAAAGTTAAGCTGGCGTTCCATGAGCATGGAAAGCTTGGTCAGCACAATTTTAACCTTATCCATTTCCAGTGAAATGTAGTCACCATGGAAATTGCCACCGTGGAAGACATTGTCGTCATCGGGGCTTACAATCGGGTTATCGTTGGTTGAATTCAACTCATTTTCAACGACTTCCTGTGCATATTGCAATGTATCAAGAATCGGCCCCAATATCTGCGGAACGCATCTTACTGAATAATATTCCTGGATCTTGCGCTCAAACTCCTTGCGCTGCAAAGCTGTATCATCTTTAAAAAGCTCTTCCCTATTGCGGATCAGCTGACTTCCAGCCACAAAATCACGCATTTGCTGCGCAATGACCTGCTGTCCCTTATGATGCTTCACCGCATTCAGTTGCTTGGAAAACGAATCGTCAAATGCCTCAATAACCTCATTCAGCATCGACGACGCGGCAACTGCCCATTGTACCAGTCTTTTGGCATATATAATGTTGATAGCCGCAATGCCCGTCATGCAGGAAGTTCCGTTGATCAGCCCAAGGCCGTCGCGCAGTTCCATTTTCAGCGGTTCAATGTTGTTTTTTGCCAAAACATCGGCCGTATTTGCTCTTATTCCGCTATCATAAACATGCCCTTCGCCGATCAGGTTAAGGCCGAGATGTGAAAGCTGCACAAGGTCCCCGCTCGCGCCAACGCTTCCGTGCTCGAAGATTTCGGGGACAATGCCTTTGTTCAAAAACGCAACGAGTTGCTTGATAACACCTGTGCTGACACCCGAATTGGCCTGTAAAAAGGAATTCAAGCGCGCCACCATGACGCTGCGGGCGTAGATTTCGTTAAGTGGTTTCCCGATGCCGCTGGAATGGCTGCGGATCAGGTTGTATTGCAGGTTACTCAGCTTATCAGTCTCGATCCGGTATTGCGCCATCGGGCCAAAACCGGTATTGATTCCGTATATAATTTTATCTTTGGAGAAATTCGTAAGAAATGTAAAGGACTTAGAAACTTTATTGAGGGCGTCTTCGGCTAAGATAAATTCCTTCTTTTCAAAAGCATACTGCTCGATATGAGCTAAGGAAATACTATTCATTTAGAGATTGCATAATTAATATTACGTAAAATAAATCTTTTTTTGCGGTTTTGACAAACATACGGCAATCGGCAAACGTGCCGCCGGAAGTTGCCGGAATTTTACATTTGCTTACTTTTGTCTGACATTCACGTTCCCCTTTCAATGATCGGAGATTTACTTTTAAGGTTACATCAGTTCCTTTCCAGACACAAGCCCGCATTCTTCCTTAGTCTGGTTGTCCTTACAAGTTTTCTGGTCCTTGGAATCGCGCGGTTAAAGGTAACGGAAAGCATTTTTGCAACCTTACCGAAGGGTAAAAGCTTCGAAGAATTCAACCGGCTCATCGAAAGCAAGAACATCATCAACCAGATCGTCTTTTCGATTGACATTCCGGAGGAAACCACATCTGAGGAAGCAAAATTGCTCGGAGAAGCTTTTTCCGACTCGTTAACCAGGTATACCAATGGCGCCATCCGGAACATTCAGATCGAACGGCCGTTCGTTCAGGAAGATGTTTACCAATTTGTTTACAGCCGCTTTCCGGAACTGATCGATTCTTCTTATTACTCCCACATTGCATCGCGGTTAAACGCAGATACGGTCAAAGCCTCTGTCAATTCAGCTTATAATCAGCTTACAACACCCGGTGGGACATTTCTCAAACAATTCATAGTCAATGATCCGCTTGGCATAACCGGCCCCTATTTTCGGAAATTAAATGCCAACAGCAATGCAAACGGCATGGTGCTGGAAGATGGCGTCATGTTTACAGGCGACCGCAAGAAAATGATCATCTTTGCCGCAACAAGCTTTGATTCAGGTAATTCCGAAAAGAATGTTGAGCTGTATGAAGATGTAGAAGCATTCAAGTCCCGGTGGAATAAGCGGCAGAGACACCATAACTTTTCTTATTTCGGCACTTTTCAAATCGCAGCACGCAATGCTATCCAGGTCAAAAAGGATTCCTATTTAACGTCCTTCGTCGCATTGGGAGGCATTTTGCTCTTGCTGATCTTTTATTATCGCAAATTCCTCATTCCGCTTTACATTATATTACCCGGCGTTTTCGGGGCGATATTTGCATTGGGCATTATTGGCTATGTCCGCCCTGAGATATCGGGCATTTCCCTAGCGACCGGCGCCGTAGTTTTTGGCATTTTGCTCGACTATGCATTTCATTTTTTTACACATTTAAGGCATACCAATTCCATTTCCACGGCAATCAAGGAAGTAAGCGCGCCTTTGCTGACGGGCAGTTTTACAACTGTGATGGCTTTCAGTGCATTACATTTTGCCAATTCGGCGGTTTTGCAAGATTTTGGGCTTTTTTCATCCCTTAGTCTGCTCGGAGCAGCGCTTTTCACATTGATTGCATTGCCCGTTATATTATCCTCAGTTGCATTTGAGAAAAAGCGAATGCCCGAAGAAAGCCGTGCGTTCTGGTTTCCGCAAATCCAGGAAAAGTCTAGACCGATGGTTTTGGGATTCATTGCCGTTGTAACCCTGATATTCCTCTATTTCGCTCAGTTTACGGAATTTGACAGCAGTTTTGAAAACCTCAGCATTCAGGATGAAGATTTACAAAAACGGGAAGAGACGCTTACCGGGATTGACCCGAAGGCTGAAAAAAGGATCTATATTTTCGCTGGCGATCCTGTTAGGGTGAAAGCGGAGTCAATAAATTATAAGGTTTACCAAAATCTGATCCGGCTTCGTGATCAGGGTAAAATAAACAGCTTTGTTTCCTCCGGGTCATTCCTTATTCCCCAAGAACTCCGGCTCGAACGGAACCGCCAATGGCATGATTTCTGGGATTTGGGCCGGAAGGAAGCGACGTATAATGCACTGGATCAGGCGGCTGTAAAGAAAGGATTTAACGCCAATGCATTCAGTGATTTTAAAGGCTGGGTCGCCGGCCAGCAACCAGGCGGTGTTCCCGTGGATACATTGCTAGCCGAACTGGGCCTGGATAATCTGATCGAATCGAATGCCAAGGGGACGACCTTTATCACCACATTGATCGTTCCGCAAAACCAGCTGGCAATTGTCAAGAACGAACTGAGAACAATCCCCGGAATAGCATTGTTCGACCGCGGAGAACTTGCCGGCGATCTGTTGAAAATGGTCAAAGATGACTTTAATTACCTCCTGCTCATTTCGGCGTCCATTGTGTTCCTCACATTACTTGTCGTCTACGGCCGGATCGAATTAACACTGTTAACTTTTCTGCCAATGGTGATCAGCTGGATCTGGATATTGGGCATAGCAGCTATTTTGGGCATAAAATTCAACTTTGTGAATGTTATCGTAACGACATTCATCTTCGGGCTTGGCGACGATTTCAGTATTTTCGTTACGGACGGACTGCTCAATAAATATAAATACGGGAAGGATTCGCTTCGTTCTTACCAGTCGGCCATTGTGCTATCCGCCACAACAACGATCATCGGAACGGGTGTCCTTATTTTTGCCAAACATCCGGCGATTCAATCCATTGCATTGATCAGCGTGCTGGGCATTGTTTGCATCCTTTTCATCTCCTTCGTTTTTCAGCCTGTCCTTTTTGGTTTTTTTGTTCAAAACAGAATTGCGCGTAAAAAGGCCCCGGTAACCTTACTGCCGTTCCTGATCAGCATTTCCAGTTTTACCTACTTTTTATCCGGCTGCTTATTCCTGCATATCAAACTGGTTGCGATCTTATTATTGCCTATTTCGAAATTAAGAAAGAAGGCCATGCTGAACCGTTCGCTTTCTTTTTACGCTAAAACTGTGATCTATTCCGGGCCGCATGTAAAGAAGAATTTTTCAGGGCTGGACAACCTGCAACCTGAAAAGCCGGTCATTTTCATTGCCAACCACACTTCATTTCTGGACATTTTGCTGGCTATTATGCTCAATCCCAAGATCGTGTTAATGGTCAAAGGCTGGGTTTATAATTCACCATTTTTCGGCCCGATCATTCGCCACGCGGGTTATGTGTATACAGACGACGGCCCTGAAGAGAACATTCATCAGGTAAAAAAGCTGGTTGCAGACGGTTATTCATTGCTGATCTTTCCGGAGGGGACGCGGTCTGAGGACGGCGAAATCGGGCGGTTCCATAAAGGCGCTTTTCACCTTGCGGAGCAGCTTAATTTGGACATTCAACCCATATTGATCCACGGTGCTTCCGATGTTTTGCCTAAAAATGATTTCCTGATCCGCCCCGGCGCACTCAACGTCCGCGTGCTTCCACGCATCCGACTCGCTGATCCTCAATGGGGCAGCCAGCTTCGGGATAGGACTAAAAACATTGCCGCTTATTTCAGAACGGCATTTGCTACCTATAAAGACGAGATGGAGGATACTGCTTATCTGAAACATAAAATTTTCGCCAATTATGTTTTCAAAGGCCCGGTGCTGGAATGGTATTTCAAAATTAAATGGCGGCTGGAAAGCAAGAATTTTGCGCACTACAATGCGTTAATCGGAAACAGGAAAAATATCCTCGACATTGGCTGTGGTTACGGCTATTTGTCATTTTACCTGCATTATAAAAACGCGGACCGCCAGATCACCGGCATTGATTATGATGAGGAGAAGATCAGCATTGCACAGAACAGTTACCGCAAAACGGCGAGTCTGAGCTTTTTAAACAGCGACATTATGCAGGCTGACCTGGGGAGTCAGGATGTAATATTTTTGAATGATATACTGCATTATTTATCAACAGAAAAACAGCTTAAATTGCTAGACCGGTGCGCATTAGCATTGCAACCGGATGGCATCCTTTTCATCCGCGACGGCATCACGGATCATCAGGAAAAGCACAGGAACACGCAGAAAACGGAAGCACTATCCACGGGAATTTTCTCATTTAACCGTAAAGAAGATGAATTTCACTTCTTCGCATCGGCTGACATCCGTGAATTTGCGGCCAGGCACAATATGCGCATTGAGATGCACGAACATTCCAGCAATACATCGAATGTGCTGTTTATTTTGCGGCCACTGACCAGATAATAATTCGTGGATTATAAACTTTTTCATTAATCATTTTCATGCAATCTTCCGCCGTGCAAAAAGAATACGACTTTGTAATTGTAGGCAGCGGCCTCGGCGGCCTGGCTTGTGCGAACATTCTGGCTTTGGAAGGTTTCAGCGTTGTTGTGCTGGAAAAAAACCATCAAATAGGCGGACATTTACAGGTTTACAGCCGTGGAAAAAGCATTTTTGACACGGGCGTCCATTATGTAGGCAGCCTGGACAAAGGCGAGAACCTGTATCAGTTTTTCAAATATTTCGGAATACTTGACAAGCTGAAAATGAAACGGATGGACGATGACAAGTTTGACGTCATCCGCTTTCAGGATGGCTCGGAATATGCTTACGCTCAGGGATTTGATCATTATAAAAACGCTTTGATCGAATATTTCCCGGAGGATAAGACCGCTATCGAAACCTATTGCGACAAGATTTTAGAAGTTTGCGAAAAATTCCCGCTTTATAACCTCAGGATTTCGGGAGACAATTACCAGATGGACGGCGATGTGATGGGATTGAATACGCACGATTTCATTGCGTCGATCACTGACAATGAGCGCCTTCGGAATGTGTTGGCCGGATCAAACCTGCTTTATGCGGGCGTCCGTGACAAAACGCCATTTTACGTTCATGCGCTGATTATGAAAAGTTATTTGTCGGGCTCATACAAATTTATCGATGGCGGCTCCCAGATTGCCATACAGATGAGCAAGGCGATCAGGGCGCATGGCGGGGAAATTTACAAATATAAAAAAGTTGTTTCGGCCAATTATGATGAAGAAGGCAAGATCACGGAAGTGGTTTTGGAAAATGGCGAGACGTTTAAGGGTAAACAGTTCATTTCAAATGTGCATCCTTCCGTGACCATTGACATTTTTGGGAGTGAGAGATTCCTTAATGTGTATAAAAACCGTGTTCAGGGATTAGAAAACAGCATTTCGACCTTTTTGGTGCATGTTACTTTCCGGGAAAAAAGCTTCGAATATTTAAATTACAATATCTATCAGCATCACATTGACGACGTTTGGGGAGGCATTGATTATGATCAGGAAACCTGGCCGCAAACCTATTTTATTTGCACCCCATACATTTCCAAAACAGGTCAATATGCTGATTCCATGTCGATTATGACCTATATGAATGCTTCCGAAACCGAAAAGTGGAGCGGGACTTTCAGCACGGTGGCCGAGCCGGGCGTGCGTGATGCGGAATATGAGCAGTTTAAAAAAGACAAAGAGGCCAAAGTTCTGGCGCGGTTAGAGGAAGTTTTTCCGGGAATTTCAGAGAAAGTGAAGGCAATTCATAGCGCTACACCACTGACATTCAGGGATTACATTGGCAATAAAGACGGCTCTTTGTATGGAGTACTGAAAAACTCGAATTCGCCTACGCGGACACAGATCAATACAAAAACAAGAATTCCGAACCTGCATTTAACAGGACAAAACATTTCAATGCATGGCATACTTGGCGTCACCGTGAGTGCTTTTGTGACATGCTTTCCATTTGTAGACAAAGAGAAACTCATCCAAAAAGTTAAAAATGCCTAATCATGCAAACAGTTGATGTTGTGGTCATTGGTGCCGGACCCGCCGGGACAGTTGCAGCTTCCTATTTAAAAAAACAGGGCTACGATGTCACAATTTTAGAAAAAGAAAAATTCCCCCGTTTCCAGATCGGCGAAAGCCTGCTGCCCTGCTGCATGGAGCATTTGGACGAATCTGATCTTTTAGAGGCCGTTAAGTCCAGAAATTTCCAGAAGAAGACCGGTGCTGCATTCATGCGGGGTGAAAAAAGATGCGAATTTCTCTTTTCCGAACAATTTACCAAAGGCTGGGAATGGACATGGCAGGTTAAGCGCGCCGATTTTGACCTTACGCTTGCAGAAGCAACCCAAGCAAAAGGCGTTGACGTAAAGTTCGAATGCGAAGTATTGAAAGTAACGTGCAGCGCTGACATTCAGCACATTGAGTATCAGGATATCGACGGCAACCGCCACGAAATCCAGTCCAGGTTTATCATTGATTCCAGCGGATATGGCCGCGTGCTTCCACGGTTGTTTGATTTGAGTAAACCTTCTGCATTCAGTCCCAGAGGCGCCATTTTCTCACATTTGGAAGACAAAAACCGGACTGAAAAAACCAGTAACAACATTTTCGTCCACTCATTTGATAACAATAGGTCGTGGATCTGGGCGATTCCATTTTCAGATGGCTCAACTTCCGTGGGAATAGTTGGGGATAAGGAGAAGATTACGGAAATGGCCGAAAATGGTGGCGAAGCTTACAAAAATTTCATCCGTGACTTCGAAGATCTCAGTGGTCGTTTCAAGGATTCTGAGTTAAAATTTGAGCCGCGGCATATCCTTGGCTATTCCATTGGCGTCAAAAAGATGTTTGGGGAAGGATTTGTGCTTTCGGGAAACAGCACTGAATTCCTGGACCCAATCTTTTCGTCCGGCGTCACTTTCGCAACCGGTTCGGGACTGCTTTCAGCAAAACTGACCCACAAGCATTTGCAAGGCGAAATTGTGGATTGGGAAAATGATTATGAAAAGGTGGTCCAGCAAGGCATCAACGTTTTTAGAAGCTATGTTACAGGGTGGTATAGCGGTGATTTTCAGACCATTGTATTTGCAGACCAGATCAATGATAACATTAAGCATCAAATTTGTTCTGTGCTCGCTGGGTATGTATGGGACAAATCCAACCCATTCGTAAAAAAGCATGACACCATTCTGCCAACGCTGGCGAAGGTCATCAAAATGAAGGAAAAAAATATAGAGGCTAAACTGAAAGACGCTACGGAGTAAGTAGAATAAAACTGTGCTGAATTTCTTTATAATGATTATAGATCAGCACATTACGTGACTTTTGACCTTGAGAGTTGTCACGAATACATTGTGAAGGAACTGGGTGGCCGGAAAGCATTTTAACGGCCAGCCATGTTGCAAAAGCCGATGCCGTGGGATAATCCCCCACCATATTCTTGTAAGTATAACTGCTGCTGCCCGGGAAAAAATTGTTTTGAAAATCCACGTATAAATGGTCCGTGCGGTTATCCCCGCTGATCCCTAAAACCAACGTATCGATATCCTGGCGTGTGAGCCCGTTTCGTTCCAAAAAATAATCCAGTTTTTCTTCAAGGTCGTCACCTTTTGGATGATTGATCTGGTCCACATCCATAATACGCGCCAGCGTGCGTTCGCTTCTGGACGATTCTACAACAAACATTGTAGCCCCTTCCCCATTCACCGATCCGGGCGAATCGGCTTTCAGCAAATCATTTGAGGTTATATCTTCTGTTTTGAAATAACCATTCAAAAAATCAATGTTATGGTTGTAATCAGAAATTTCCTCCACGCTGCCGACCAGGATGCGCCGGAGTTTTTTCTCTTCCAAAACCATCATTGCATCCAGTAACGCCGCTTCGAAAGCCAGTCCCTTGTGAACATGCGTTGTATTATAACCCGTCACCTTGCTCATTAAAGCCAGATTTCCCGCAACTGCATTTGGTGTGCTCTGAACGAAGTGGGTGGGCGTTAATGTGCCTTCGTCGTAATCTACGATCTGGTTCAGGAATTTCAGGCAATCCCCTAATCCGCCATTTGCGGTTCCGAGAATGATCCCGTCCATATCAGTTTTCCGGATCAGCGGCAAGCCCGCCCCTACGCCCATACGGACGGCTTTGCCCATTCGGCGCAACAAAGCGGCCGGTATCAATTCGCCATAACCCGGTTCAATGGCAGCGTAACGATTGCCGCGATGCACTTTAATCTCTCCCCGGAAAAAGGCGTTATCAAATGTTAATTGGGGTGAAATACAGGCTAAGTCTGTTACGTACATTCGGGATTTAATGTGGGTTAGTTGCCGGCGTCGGCAATAAATTGTTTGAGTTGAAGCGCATAGTCATCGATTTGTCTTTGCGTTTCGCTTTCGTCCCAATTCAATTCCCGTGCCATCAGATTTGCAACAATAGGTAGGCAATTCAAGGTTTCGTTCCAATCGGTAATTTCCAGCCTTATTCTTCTTGCCAAGAAATCCCGCGGCGTCATAACCATTTCCTTTCTGACCGTGTAAATCACTTCGGCCTGAATGTAAGGATAGGACGCGCTTAGGCGCTCTTTTAAGGAACTGTCGGTGATAATTAATTCTGCCACCAAAGCAGCCCGGGAACCGTATTTTCTGACCAGGTGCAGCGCAACGTCTTGCGGTAATGCGTATTCCGAAGTGAGTTTTCCGGATAACGAAGCATCATAATTTTCCCCGCCGGCCAGCATATGGTTTGCTGTCAGGCATTCATTTCGTTTGGAAAACAATGCATCCGCTTCATCAATGGTGTCTTTGGCCATCAGCCGGTAAGTCGTCCATTTTCCACCGAGAAGGCTAACCAGTCCGCTGGACGAATCCACTTCAACTTCATGGTCCCTAACCAGGCTTTTGGTCGATTTTGAGGGATCTGCTGCCAGTAATGGCCTTAGTCCGCCAAAACCGGCTTTTAATGTCTTCATGTCAATCGGATTTGCCAAAAACGGATTCAATGTGTCCACTAAATATTTCTTCTCCGACTCATTCAAGGTTGCCTCAGAATCAATGCTATCAGATTCTGTATCCGTTGTTCCGATCATCATGGCACCCTCGAAAGGAATAGCAAAGACGACTCGGCCATCGGAAGTTTTGGGGATTAGCATTGCATATTCGCTGTTCAATGTCGCATAAGGCAGCACCACGTGAACGCCTTTACTGGGGCGAAGCCGCTCTGGCAATGCGGGATTGGCCAGCAACCTTATTTTGTCCGAAAACGGCCCGGTACAATTGATTACCAACCTAGATTTGATAATAAATTCACCGCCAAGCTGCATATCCTTCACCTGAACGCCCACGAGTTTGCCAGAGTCATTTTTGGTAAAACCCGTCACATCCAGATAATTAGCCACAATGCCACCCGCCTCCGAAGCCGACTGTACCAATGCCAGACAATAGCGCGCATCGTCGAGCTGGCCGTCATAATACAGAACGCCGCTGTGCAGTTTGACTTTGTTCAATGTTGGGATTTTGTCCAGGACTTCCTTTTTGGAAAGCCATTTGCTTTTGGGAAGCGAATCATTGGTCGCAAATGTATCGTAGAGTTGCAGGCCAATTTTGAAATACAGCCCTTCTATCCAGGAACTTACGGGCGTCATCAGCGCGAGCGGACGCGCCAGGTGCGGTGCATTTTTGAGAACCGTATGACGCTCTTCCAAGCCATGACGGACTTGTTTAAGCTGCGCGAAATCTAATTTTTTAAATGCCTGTTCCAGGTAACGTACGCCGCCGTGGATCAGCTTGGTGGAACGGGACGAGGTTTCGGAAGCGAAATCTTTCTTATCAATGATGGCGACTTTATATCCCCGCAAAACCGCATCCAATGCACAACCAGCCCCGCTTGCCCCTGCCCCGATGATACAAATATCAAATTCTTCACTTCTTAATTTATCCAGCGATGCGTTACGATTCATTGATTGGCAGAATATCGAGCATTTGATTGACCTGTTGCAAAAGTACAAAGTCGGGCTTGAAAAGTGGCCCTTGCTGAACGGTCTTTTAAAGTTTGGCCGCAAAAACTTTGGTATAATAATTGCAACGCCGGAGTTACCATGCAGCGATCATGACTGCATTACATTTTATCTATTTTCACATAAACCAACTAAAACATGGGCTTACTATCGTTTCTTAAAGGCGTAGGGGAAAAAGTTTTCAAAAAAGAAGAAACAGCCGTTCCCACGCCGGAGGCTGAACCACTAAGGGCCAGCGCGCTCCTCGCACACGTGAAAGCGCTTGGGCTTGCCTATAACAGTTTGACAGTCAAAACATCAGGTGATACTGTAACCATAGAAGGCGAAGTGGCACAACAGGAAGATGCAGAAAAGATAGCTCTTGCAGTAGGAAACGTAGAAGGCGTTGAAGTGGTCGACAACCGTCTGAAAGTGGCCACTCCGGCACCGGAAGCAACTTATCACACTGTGGAAAAAGGCGACACGCTTTCAAAAATAGCGAAAGAAGTGTATGGCGATATGATGAAGTATCCTATCATTTTCGAAGCAAACAAACCTATGCTCACGCATCCGGATAAGATATATCCAGGCCAGGTTTTAAGAATACCGGCACCCTGATGCAGATCGGAAACAAAAAAAGCAGCCTCAAAATTTTGGGGCTGCTTTTTTATGTCTTGTTGAAGTGATTAATCTTCCTGCGCGATAACGTTCAGGGCGATTTTGTGTTTCACTTCTTTATGCAAATCGATTGTTGCAGAGTAAGTTCCGATGGACTTTACGTCGTCCAAAGTAATTTTCTTGCGATCGATGTTGAAACCTTTTGCTTTAAGAATATCAGCAACTTGTGTGTTGGTAACACGTCCGAAAATACGGCCGCTTTCTCCAACCACTGTTTTGATATCAATTGTAAGATCGCCGATTGCTGCTGCAATTTCTTCCGCGTCTTTTTTCAGCTTTTCAGCTTTGTGCGAAGCCTGACGCACGTTTTCAGCAACGATTTTGCGGTTAGAGGCATTAGCCAATAATGCAAAACCCTGAGGGATAAGGTAGTTACGACCGTAACCTGCTTTCACAGTTACGATATCGTTTTTATAACCTACACCTGCTATATCCGTTATAAGTATGATTTCCATTGTTTGTAGCTCTTTCTATATTATTTCAATTGATCAGCAACAAAAGGCAATAAAGCCAAGTGACGCGCTCTTTTAATTGCCTGAGAAACTTTGCGCTGATATTTCAAGCTTGTTCCTGTAAGGCGGCGTGGCAAGATCTTACCTTGCTCATTCACCAGTTTCAATAAGAAATCCGGATTCTTGTAGTCGATATATTTAATGCCTGCTTTCTTAAAACGGCAGTATTTCTTACGGTTATTGTTTTTCTCAACCGGTTCGTTTACTAGTGACATAGCTTATGCGTTTTCGGTTTTAGACTCAGTTGACTCTTCTCTTTTTCTTCCAACCAGACCCTTACGTTTCTTCTCGTTGTAAGCAATTGAATGCTTATCCAGGGCGATGGTCATAAAACGCAAAATGCGCTCGTCACGACGGAATTCGGTTTCCAAAACGTCAACCACGTTTCCTTCATTTGCTGTGTATTCTACAACATGATAGAAACCTGAGTTTTTCTTTTGGATGGGGTAGGCCAGCTTGCGCAATCCCCAATTTTCTTCATGTACAATCGATCCACCATTTGCGGTGATGATTGTCGTGAATTTTTCAACGGCGTCCTTTGCCTGGGCCTCAGACAAAATGGGAGTTAGAATGAACACCGTTTCATATTGCTTAGACATACGGTAATTGATTAATTATATAATGTAAAATAAAAACCCTCACTTTGGGTTCATACCAAAATGAGGGTGCAAAAATAGGGCTTGAAATCCAGAATTCCAAGCCCCGATCTTACTTAAATTCAAGCAGTACAGCGTGGTTACTTCACTTCGAAGTCGCCCTGCCCTATTTTAAAGCCTTCACTGTAAACTTCGATGGCATATTTGCCATCCTTCAACGGGATCCCGCCACGTCCGTACAAAATGTCAACCGACTGGCCGCTGTTTGTAAAATTGACAGTCTGCCGTGAGCTGTAAATCAGCTCCTTACCATCATGAATGAATGATCCTGATCCTGTGGCCATATCGGATAAAACTGCTCCGTCCGGATCCAGAATGCGCAAATACATTTCCTTTTCGTTCTGTTTGGCAACGCCGTTAGGCGCCAGACTGAAATTCACACGAAGCTTATCAATGCGCTTTGCCTTGTATTTTCCGCCTTCGCGTTCCTTTCCTTTTGCAGAAACAGCATTAACTGTCAGATTTTCAGCCCTTAATGCGGAAGCAATGTTCACTTTCTCCGCCAATTCCCTGTTTTGAACTGAATAATTGGTTACCGAGTCAGCAAGCAGTTGTTTTTCTGATTCCAGGCCGGTCACTTTCTCGTTCAGTTCCTGGTTTTTCGTAGTTGCGATGCCCAATTCCTGCCTCAGCTGCGCGATTTCGGTGTCTTTTTCATTCAGCACAGTTTCATAACCCTTGATCTTCTTATTATAGCCCAATGCAGAATAGTTGCTCATGTTTTTCAATTCCAGCTTATCCTTTTCAAGCTGTGATTTCATAGCCATTAAAGAATCCACGCTGCCGCCAAGTTTCTGAATTTCAGCGATTTTGATGTCCAGCTCTTGCGAAATCGAGTCGAGCTTAGTTTTGATAAAAAGAACTTCTTCGGTTTTAGCAGTTATAATGTCATCCTTTGCGAGATTTTCCTGTTTTTCATGATAGATAAAATAAACAAGCACCAAATTAAGCAATAGCAATACGGCCAAAGCGGCCCATAAGAGTGTTTTCCTGTCTTGCTTTTGTTCCTGATTATAGTCCATACAGAAGGTTATATTTTTTAATTAGTTGGTAAAAGAACTATGTTTTTTTCAATTTTGAAATATGTTAACATCTATTTCTGGATGCTGGCCGGGAAATTTTCTCTTTAATGCATTAATAATCAAAAATTTAGTCCTCAAAAATGCCTTCAATCGCTGAAAATATACAACAAATAGAAAAAGGATTAAAACAGGAAACCCGCTTGGTTGCCGTAACAAAAACGAAGCCAGAAGAAGTTCTCCTTGAAGCATATAAAGCTGGCTGTAAACGCTTTGGCGAAAACAAAGTGCAGGAGATGACCGCAAAATACGAGGCACTTCCGAAGGACATTGAATGGCACATGATTGGTCATTTGCAAAGCAATAAGGTCAAATATATGGCCCCATATGTTGCTTTGGTGCATTCGGTGGATAGTTTCAAATTATTAAAGGAGATCAATAAGGAAGCGGCGAAAAATGATCGTTTGATCGATTGCCTGCTGCAAATTTTCATCGCGAAGGAAGAGACAAAATTTGGATTGTCGAAAGAAGAGGCTGTTGAAATACTCACTTCCCCAGCGCTCCCCACATTGAAAAATATCCGTATAGCAGGACTTATGGGAATGGCCTCCAATACAGACGATCAGAATGCTGTCAGGAATGAGTTCAAGGGATTAAAATCACTTTTCGAATCATTCAAAAAATACAATAATGAGCAGATCAGCATGCGCGAGCTTTCCATGGGCATGAGCGCGGATTACAACATTGCCATGGAGGAAGGCAGCACGCTCGTACGCGTGGGAAGCGCTATTTTTGGATCACGATAAACTGATCACGTCGGCCACTTTACTCTTTACAAATTCAAAAGAAAGCTGCGAGCAAGGCTCACCTTTTTGCCGGATAAAGACTGCATTTTCCTGTCTTCCATAACTTCCCGAATAAGGGTTATACTCCGGAAAATCATTCAATGAGCCCATTAAAATGATTCCGAATGTGCCCGTAGCATTGCCCAAATGCGAAGGCCCGCTATCCAATCCAATAAAATACGAAGCGCGGCGAATCACCTCAGCTGTTTCCAGAATGGTTAGCTGGCCGCACAGGTTGCGATAGGCTTTTGAGCTAACATTCAAATTGCTCTTCAAACCAATTTCAACGATTTGATAAGGGTAATTGTCTGATAACCAATGTACGAACTGCTCCCATTTTTCGGCGGGCCAGTCTTTCGGCGCGTAGTTGGATTGACAATGCAACACGATAAATGGCTCTGTCAGCTGCAATGAGTCCACTTTCTGACGATGATTTTCCTGTAAATAAAGTTTCGGCTGATCATCAGCTGGGAATGCAGCTTTCGCCGGAATCAAATCACCCGTTTGCGCGAAGACTTCAAGCAGGTTACCAAAGTTGAAATAGTTGAAAATGTTAATGTTACGCCGCTCAGCAACGGGATTGTCAATGAAAACCTGACACTTAGGACAATGGTTGTTGTTTGTAAATTGAAGTTGAATAACCTCGTCAAAAATGCCTGTATCCAGCAAAGTCTTCCGTTCTGTCACACAGAATTCCTTGAAAACTTCGTCAATGGAAGGATTATGGCTTACCAATTCGCTGAATGATGGTTTGACAAACCAAACAATGTGCGCGTCAGGATGCAAAGACCGCACATAACGCGAAATCGGTTCAGCTGCCACAATGTCGCCGAAATGTTCCGTCCGGATGATCGCAATCAGCTTCTGACCTTTTTGCAATTTGCCTTTAACGCCCTTGAAATATAGGTAAGCCTGATAACCAAGCAGGTGGGCTTTACCAATGTGCGTGTATTTGTGATAACGATGAGTCCAGAGCGCTATAAAACTTTTTAAGCTCATTTGCTAAGTATAATCTACAAGTTGCGGCTTTAACGAATCCGCCTATACAAGCTCGCAAGATAATAAATTTGAAACAAAGAGTTGGTTGCGCTGCATTCCGGGCATAACTTTACCGGGCTGCTCTATCGGAAAATTATGGTCCGCATAGCAGCGCAAACCTCGTTTTTAATTATTCAGATTAATACAAAATATGATGAAATTCATGATTCAGGCTGGTGGGATTTTGGGTGCACTTGCAGTTGCATTGGGTGCCTTTGGAGCACATGCATTAAAGGGCATGCTCGAAGCTTCGGGGCGTAGCGAAACCTTTGAAACGGCTGTAAAATACCAGTTTTATCACGCCATTGCCATGGTTTTGGTTGGCTTGCTCATGCAGCGTGCGGGCACAGACGCCATCAAATTACTGGGCTGGTCGGGCAATGCATTCGCGATTGGCGTGATCATTTTTTCAGGCTCACTTTATGCAATATGCTTCACAGGAATTACCAAATTCGGCGCCACCGCTCCGATTGGCGGAGTTGCGTTGATAGTGGGTTGGGTGTTGCTGATTTTGGCAGCGGGGAAAATGTAAAAATTAACCCCTCGACAATGTAAACGGCCGCTGTGCGTCGATTTTCAGGAACACAAACAACAAAATTGAGAACGACCATAGTGAGGATCCTCCGTAACTGAAAAATGGCAGCGGAATGCCGATTACGGGCATTAATCCGATGGTCATACCAATGTTGACCATGAAGTGGAAGAATATGATCCCGGCCACACAGTAGCCATAAACGCGTGCAAACCGGCTTCGCTGTCGCTCGGCGAGCACAACGAGCCTTGCTATTAAAGATACAAATAGCACCACCACAATGGCGGAGCCGATAAAACCGTGCTCCTCGCCTACTGTGCAAAATATAAAGTCGGTGCTTTGCTCTGGTACGAAGTCGAATTTAGTTTGTGTTCCCTGTAAAAAACCTTTTCCCGAAAACCCGCCTGAGCCGATTGCGATCTTCGACTGGATCACATTCCAGCCAATGCCGCGCGGGTCAGAATCTGGGTCGAGTAATACCATAATACGGCCTCTCTGGTGTTTTTGAAGCACATTATTCATAAAAAAATCAACCCCGAAAACAATCCCGATCATTACAAATCCGATA
This sequence comes from Dyadobacter sp. CY347, assembly GCF_021502655.1. Classification (GTDB taxonomy): domain Bacteria; phylum Bacteroidota; class Bacteroidia; order Cytophagales; family Spirosomataceae; genus Dyadobacter. The sequence goes on along the minus strand of NZ_JAKFFT010000004.1, from coordinate 1,022,670 downwards.
ATGATCGTCGCCCAAAGCCCGCCCCGCCGCCGGGTCATTACCGGCATGAGCCATATGACCAGTCCCGCGATCACAATGATGGCTCCTGCGATATACCATTTCACAAACAGCAATGTAATGATCAGCAAAGCGGCCGTCACCATGCCGATAGCTGGAATAAAGCCGGGCATTCCTTCGCGGTAAAGCACAATGGCAAATGAGGCAAAAACGAGCATAGAGCCCGTTTCATTAGACAAAAGAATCAGGAAAGCAGGCAATGCAATGATCCCCATAATCGGGTAATAATCTTTGAGCTTGCGTGTGAGACTAATGGCCGGATCACTCAGATATTTGGAAATAGCGAGACTGATCGCCAGCTTGGAAAACTCAGCGGGTTGCAGCGAAAAAGAGCCAAATTTAATCCAGGAACGGGATCCGTTAATGTTGGAACCGGCAAATAGAACCACCACCAGCAGGAAAATAATCACTGCATATATAATGAAGGAAAATGTTTCGTAGAACTTGTAATCGATCACCAGAATGCAAATGATCAGTACAGCCGCCGTTCCGATCCACATCAGCTGTTTTCCTGCATTATTCCCCAGATCGAACATGCTCATATTCACTTCCGGGTTGTAAACCGCCGCGTAAATGTTCACCCAGCCTATGCCGAGGCACGCGATGTAGATAAGCACCACCATCCAGTCCACATTCTTCGTAATTGGCTTATTTTCGGCCATTTTCGGTCTTTGGTTATTGTTTTTTAGGTGCAGTTACAGGCTTCTCAAGCAGCTTTTTCTTTGCCGAATCCGGGGAGATCAGCTTCTTTTTCAACGAATCGGGAGAAATTGGCTTTTTCTGTCCGGGCAGAATAACTTTGCTCATCAAATCGGATTTCAGCATCCGCTCTTCCAGCGCTTTGTTGGTCACCTTTCTTGTGAGGTATTTTTCGATGATCAAGTTGGCAATCGGCGCGGCTGCCGAACCTCCTGCCCCTGCATTTTCTACAAAAACCGCGATAGCGATTTTCGGATTTTCAACAGGAGCGAACGCGATAAAGATCGAGTGGTCATCCCCGCGCTTATTCTGCGAAGTTCCCGTTTTACCGGCAATGGTAATGCCTTCCACACGTGACCTGCGGGCCGTTCCGCCTTCGACAGCTCCAATCATTCCTTCGATAACAGGATCAAAATTGTGGGAATCGACGCCCGTTTCATGTCTTACCAAAAAATCCGGATTGACCTTTTTGCCATCGCCGATGCCGTGGATCACGTGGGGCGTGTAAAAATAACCTCTGTTGGCAATGATCGCCGCCACATTGGCCATTTTGAGGGGCGTAATCAGCAACTCGCCCTCACCAATGCTCAGCGAATAAATGTTAGAGAATTTCCAGCGATACTCGCCATAAAAGCGGTCATAGTATTTTTTATTGGGCAAATTCCCCTTGTATTCACTGGGAAGGTCAATCCCTAACCTTTGTCCAATCCCAAATTTACTGATCGCATCATGCCAGGCATCCAGACCAACAGCCGAAGCTTTAAAAGTATTTTGAATGTTGTTTTTATAAATAATCCGCCTGAAAACATTGTAGAAATACGGGTTACAAGAGTGCATAACGCCCAGAGCAACGGTTCCTGTGGCCGGGTGATTGTGGCAGCCGACCGGGCAATTTGCATGTGTAAAACCACTTTCCGGCGTAATCACGCCTTCCTGCAAACCGATCAATGCCTGTATTAATTTGAATGTTGAACCTGGCCGGTAACTCGCCATAACCGGCCTGTTGAACAGCGGCTTATATGGGTTTCGCGCCAGTGCAGCGTAGTTTTTAGAAAAATAACGACTTGCCAGAATGTTTGGATCATAAGTCGGCGCGGAAACCATGGAAATGATCTGACCGGTTTTGGGCTCAATAGCCACAACGCTCCCTACTTTATTAACCATCAGACTATCAGCATATTGCTGCACTTCCAGATCGATGCCCGAATAAAGATTATCGCCAGCAACAGCCATCGTGTCCAGCTCGCCGCCTTTCCACGGGCCTTTGTAAACGCCGCTCACATTCTGCATCACGAACTTCGTCCCGCGTTTTCCGCGAAGCTCATTTTCATAAATTTTCTCAATCCCGCTCTGGCCAATGTAGTCGCTCTGGCGATAGTAAGGCTCCTCCTGCTTTTCCAGCTGGCCTCGCGTGATTTCACTCACGTAACCAAGCGTGTTTGCTAGCGTAGGGGCAGTGTACGTACGCAGGGAGCTTTTGGCAAATTCAAAACCGGAATAATCCACCATAATGTCCTGTATCGAGGCAAAATCCTCTTTGGACAACTGGCGAAGAAATAAGGAAGGTTTCACTCGGCTATATGCGCTCGCAGCATGCATTAAACTGTCAAAATCGCGGCGTTCGATGCCCAGAACCTGGCAAAAACGAAGTGTATCATCTACACGTGCTTTGTACGGCGTAACCAATAAATCATAAACCGGGGTGTTATAAACGATGAGCTTTCCTGTGCGGTCGTAGATCTGTCCGCGGAAAGGGATTTCTATGACACGTTTAATAGAGTTACTGGACGATTCGATGGAGTAACTCTCGTCCAGAACTTGCAAGTAGAAAAGTCGAAATAAGTAGATTAAACCTACTAAAGCAAAAAAACCAATGATGACAAAGCGACGACTTTCAAGCATTCTGCACTAAAAATTCCTGTTCCTATTTTCACACGAAGTTCGTCATATCGCGAGACTTATCAAAGCCCGCCTATACGTTTACTCACCTTTTGCCTCCACCATAACCACATTTTCTTTGTCGATCACTACGGCGCCTTCGGGCAGACCTTTTGGTTTACGTACAAATTTCTTTGGCGTGTAAATGACCGGGCACAATGAATCGTTTTTTCGCTTGGAATAAAATGCTGCCAATTCTGCCGCACGTTCAATTACGGGTGCTGGAAAATTGCGTCCGGGCTGGTTTTTGATCACCACGTGCGAGCCGGTAACATCCTTTGCGTGCAGCCACAAGTCGTCTTTTGAGGCAAATTGTTTGGTTAAGACATCATTATTTTTTGCGTTCCGGCCGATCAGGATGGTGTATCCCATGAATTCCACTTTCTTGAACAGATCCGTTGCAGTTGCGACCGCCTTTGTTTGATCCAGGCCATTCGTTTTAATATAACTTCTCAGCTCCCGCAATGATTCTATGGATTCTATTTTGGTCAAATGTGCTGCCAGGCTTTGCTTTTCTAATTCCCGTGCGCTCAAACTGTCATTCAACCTGCCTAGTTCAATTTTCTCGTTTTTGGATTTTCTATAATAACCTTCCGCGTTTTTTTGGGCGGTAAGGTCTTTTTTGAGCTTTACCGTAATGGGTTGATCCCGGTAAAAATCGAACAATTCAATTTTCTCCGTCCGCTCGGGAATCATGTGCAGATTGGCCATGATAATGTTCCCGATCTCATCATTCTTGGTCGCTTCTTCCAGCTCAACGAGTTTTTTAAATGTGTTTTCGAGATAATTGTCAGTCTGGGTGAGCCGCTTGCGCAGTAACCGAAGCATTTCCGCTTTCTCCTTTTCAATGCCGCTCAGCCGGATATAGGCCAGGTAAAAACCGTTCAGCGCCTCGATTGGATCAATAAATTCTGTTATAACGTCGCCAACGGGCAAGAGCGACAATGTTGGAACCAGCTCAATTTTAGTTAAATAGTAAGGGGGCGCATTCAGTTCATTTAATGTCTGCTGAATGATGTTCCATTTTGCGGCCGCGTTGTTTAGGCCAACTAACTTTTCCGCCAAATAAGCATTCACAAGCTTCCCGAATGTTGGGAATAAGGCTTCGAACCGCTCATTATTTTGGACAAATGCTTCGTAAGACTGGTCAATGTTGCGGTTCAGTGAATCCGATGTAATCGCTTTGTCTGCGGGAAGTTTATTATTAAAAAGCTGCGTTGCTATGCCTTCACCATTCAGTGCAATGAGGTTAGATCGATTTCCAAACAGCTTGAAAATTAACTTCTTACCATCTTCAAAACTAATTTGAATCGCCCTTTCGTTGAGATAAACTTTAACAAACTCAACCTTTTGATTTTGGAAATCAGTAAACAAATTGACGCTGTTCCGCCTTGCGCGATCAAAACTATCAGGAAAGCTCAGGCAAGCGAAACTGGACCTGAGGGTGGCTTTGATAAAAAATGCGTCAAACACCAGGATAATTTCATCTTTTTCCTGGCTAAATGCTTCAATAAAGGTTTTTCCGGCCAATTGCTGATGCAAAGCCGGGGCGAGTTGTTTTAAAAAATAATAATTCTGATGCACGGTATTTCTGATAATCCAGCGCAAAAGTAGGCACTTTTACACTAACCCGGTCACAGATCCCAATCTCCGGCACTCTTCCTGGACCGCACCAAGGAAACCATGCTTAGCCAGCCACGCATCATTATAATAAGTATCCTGGTAACGCTCACCCGAATCGCAGATCAAAGTGACGATCGAGCCTTTCAGATCCTGCTCCTTCATTTCCTTCGCCAGTTGCAATGCGCCCCAGAAGTTGGTCCCTGTCGAACCTCCTACCCTTCTGTTCAGCAGTTTCGACAAGGTTTTCATGGCCGCAAAACTCGCCGCATCCGGCACGCGGATCATATGGTCGACCACCGTTGGTATAAATGACGGCTCCACTCTCGGCCTGCCAATTCCTTCAATGCGTGAGCCAAAATCGCTACAAACGCCGGGATCATTGGTTTGCCAGCAATCGTAAAACACCGAATTTTCTGGATCTACTACGCAAATCCGGCTCGCATAACGCTCATAGCGGACATAACGGCCCAATGTTGCAGAAGTCCCGCCAGTGCCTGCGCCAATGACAATCCAGGTTGGAACAGGGTGCGCTTCGAACTGCATTTGGCGGAAGATGGATTCGGCAATGTTGTTGTTACCACGCCAGTCAGTAGCCCGTTCGGCATAGGTGAACTGATCCATAAAATGGCCGTTATTTTCCTCTGCAATGCGGGTTGAAACTTCGTAAACCTCCGAAGGGTGATCTACAAAATGACATTTGCCCCCATAAAATTCAATCGCCTGCACCTTATCCTGGCTCGTTGTTTTAGGCATCACCGCAATGAAAGGCAACCCCAGTAACCGCGCAAAATATGCCTCAGAAACAGCCGTAGAACCACTCGACGCCTCCACTACCACTGTCCCTTCATGGACCCAGCCATTACAAAGCGCATACAAAAACAACGACCGCGACAACCGGTGCTTCAAACTCCCCGAAGGATGCGTGGATTCATCCTTAAAATAAAAGTCAACACCCGGAAATTCAGTCAATTGCAAGGGAATCAAATGCGTATCCGCCGACCGCTGATAATCCGCCTCAATCTTGGTTATAGCAGCGGTTACCCAGGAATTAGCAGTTGAATGTGTGTTAGTTGAATGCACAGGAATCAGTTTAAATCAGTGTGCAAAGAAAATGATTAATTATAAGAAGTGATCCCTCCAAACAACAAAAAGGCCTCAACGAGGCCTTCTGTTTTAAAAACACCACTACACTTGAAATCTTAATGTACGGAGGATGGGTCGACTTTGGTTTTGCCGCTTTTGGTCCAGAGGACGAAGGGGACGCAGATGAGGAACATGAGGCCCAGATAGAGGAAGACGTCCATATATGACATGACCTGCGCTTGTTTGGTGACTGTATAATCCAGGATCTTGTAACCGCTTTTCAGCGCAACATCGGCTGGCATTCCTTTGGCCATAAATGATTGCTGCAAACCTTCAACGCGCTGCATCACGGACGGATTATTAACATCCAGCTTGCTCACCAAATCATTGCGGTGCAGCATGTTTTGCCGGGCAAGATAAGTTGTGATTACTGCCACGCCAAACGAACCGCCCAGCTGCCGCATCATCCCGGTAAATGCGGCTCCTTCGCCGATTTCCCTTCCTTTTAATGTTGATAATGCCAACGTCGTGATCGGCACAAATAGTAATCCCAAGCCAATTCCACGCACGATCAGCATGTTGAAAAATGCATCTTTTCCAGTGTCAGGAGTCAGGATCAAGTAACCCCAGTAACTATAAATAAAGAAGAAGACCATTCCGGCAGAAACCAGATATTGCTGCTTCACACCGCGCTGGATGAGCTGCCCGACAATGGGCATCATCATGGCCGTAACAATCGCCGCGGGCACCATTAACATTCCGGATTGCGTCGCCGTCCAGCCTAATGTTGCTTGGGTGTACAAGGGAATGATAAATGTAGAACCATACAATCCAAAACCAAGAATAAAGGATAGAATCGTCCCGACGCGCAGGTTTCCATTGGCCAAAACCCGGAGATTAACGATCGGATTTTTGTAAGTCCATTCGCGCCAGATGAAGAAAAAGAATCCGAAAACGGCTGTAACGGTTAGTAGGATGATAATTTCATCATTAAACCAATCTTCTTCCTGCCCTTTTTCCAACACATATTGAAGCGATCCTACGGAAATAGCCAGCAGCACAATGCCCCAGTAATCAATTTCATTCGCGGCCTTCTTTTGCGAAAATCTTGGGCTTCTTACAAATTGCAAGGTGAGCATCGCGGCAATGATGCCGAGCGGGATGTTGATATAAAATATGTAAGGCCAGCTGTAATGATCCACAATGTAACCTCCCAGTGGCGGGCCTAATGTAGGCCCTACGATCACACCCAAACCGTAAATAGCCTGCGCGATCCCGCGTTTTTCGGGTGGGTAACTTTCTGTGATCAATGTTTGCGCGGTTACCAGCAACGCGCCGCCGCCCAAACCTTGTATTAATCTGAAAAATACGAGTTCCCAGATATTGTTCGCATTACCACAAAGAAATGAGGCAACGGTAAAAATAATGATCGAAGCTGCAAAGTAATTCCGGCGGCCAAACTGCTGTGAAAGCCAGCTGGTCATGGGCACAATGATCACATTACCAATAGCATAGGCCGTAATAACCCAGCTCACTTCCGACAATGTGCCGCCCAGGTTCCCCCGCATGTCGTTGAGCGCGACGTTGACAATGGTGGTGTCAACGATTTCGAGCAACGCGCACAGTACAGCTGTTATCGTAATGATGACCCTTCGGAAACCATATTCGACGAGTGATTCCTGTAATTCCATTTAATTTGGGTTTAAGGTCAGTGTGCTGATCCTTAGTTCAATTCCACATCCACGAACACGTTCATGCCCGGTCTTAATTCTGCTATGCGCTGGTCGTTTGGCTGCGTAAATTCAATTCTGACCGGCAGACGCTGCACCACTTTTACAAAGTTTCCACTTGCATTGTCAGGAGGAAGTAATGCGAACCTTGCGCCTGTTGCTGGCGAGAAAGAAGCCACTTTTGCTTCGAATTCATGATCCGGATAAGCATCCACGTGAATTTTCACATGTTGTCCCAGTTTCATTTTGGTCAACTGCGTCTCTTTGAAATTCGCTACAACCCAGGGCTCCGTTGTGGAGATAATGCTGAACAGCGACTGACCTGCCTGCAAATACTGGCCAACCTGTGCATTTACTTTTGAAACACGGCCATCGGTGGGCGCAGTGATGACTGTATAAGAAAGAGTTAGCTCTGCATTATCGATCTCTGCCTGACGTGCTTTAATGTTCGCATTAGCGACATTGGTTTGTACGGAAGTCGCACGAGTCTGACTCCCTGCGGCTTTCGCCTGACGTTCTGCTGCGTTCTTCTGGGCAACCAACACGGCCAGCTGACGTTCTGCTTTTTGTTTCGTTGCAGAAGCCTGCTCATATTCCTGCTGCGTGATCGAATGGTCTTTGATCAGGTTTTCATATCGTGCAAAATCCTGGTTCGCACGCCATACATTCACTTTTGCCTCTTCAATTTGCGCTTCAACGATCGATACATTTGCCTGGTAAGTAATGCCGCTAGCCTGCGATGCGGTGGTTGTAGCATTAGCCACGACCAGGTTTCCCTGCGATCCTGCCAGTCCAGCTTTCGCTTGTTCAAGCTTGATAAGCTGATCGCGGTTATCCAGTACGATCAATGTGTCGCCTTTTTTGACATTCTGGTTGTCCTTCACCTTAATTTCGGTTACATAACCTGATATTCTGGGAATTACAGGGCTGATGTTCGCGTCAATCTGTGCGTCATCTGTTTCCTCGTGGTGCAATCCGTGGTTGTATTTATTGAATCCCCACGTTCCGCCGATGGCGATCAGCACGCAAAGAATGATCACGAATGTGTAGTTTTTCTTTTTTGGAGCTTCCTCAGTTTCCAATGTATTTTGTCTGGTTTCCATTTCTAATGTTGAATTTTAATTAATCACTCCGGCTGATTGTTCTAGTTTCTTGTATGCTACGATGGCGTCGGCTTTGGCGGATTCGTAGTTGATGCGGGATTGAACCTGCGCTACGTCTGCGTCGAGTAGTTCGGTGGTGGTTACCAGGCTGTTATCGTATTTATTTTTGGTAATCCGGTAATTTTCGCTGGCTTGTTCAACCGCTTTGGCATACACATCTATTTTTCTTTTACTCAAAACATAATTGTAGTAAGCCGTATTTACTTCCAGATGAATGCGGTCCAATAGGATCTCTTCATTCGTTTTCAGTTGATAAACCCTCGTTTTGGCCTGTTCCATTTTCGCTCCTGATTTCCAGAGCGAACCAATGTCGTATCGCACACCAATTCCTGCATTCATTGCATTTGGGATCACCGCCACACCCGGAATGTTAAGCGCGACGTAACCGGCTGTTAAGGCCACATTGGGATAAAAATCAGCCTTCACAACCTTAATATCCGAATTGGCCGCTTTCTGACGGATGCCATTCGCCGCATAATCCTTGCGGTGCGAAATGGCCGTTTGCTCCCATTCAGCGGCATTGCCTTCCTCTTTTAATGTGAGAAAGCTTGCAGAATCCGCTGCCAGCACCGTATTTTCTGGCATGCCCAACAGGAGGTTCATGTTAATGGTTGTCACTTTCAGATCGTTCTCGGCATCCAGCAACGTGAGCTCCACATTCGATTCCTGCAACTTTGCCTTCATGAGGTCATTTCTTGCCAGCATTCCGTTTTTTTCACGGTTGGTAAATTCAGTCACCCGCTCCCGCTCCCGCAAAAGATTTTCGGCAACCAGATCGACTGACTTTTTAGCTTTATATAAATTACTATACGCAGCCACTGTGTTCTGAATCACGGCATCGCGGTCGTTCTCAGCATCCAGTTTGGCAGCCTGTTCCAGGTAATGTGCTGATTCCAAGCCGTATTTAAATCTGAAACCGGAAAAGATCGGCAATGAAGCGCTGGCCATTCCGTACATCACCTGGTGCACTTCCGGCGAGCTGGTTTGCGTGCTGTCATCCCCGTTCCTGGGTAATTTCAGGTTAATGTTAGGCGAATTTAATCTCAGGTAAGAGCCCGAAACACTCAAACTTGGAAGCTGATTTTCCCTGATCTGCTTAATGCTCAGACCGGCAAGGTCCACGTTCGTCTGACTTAATTTGAGCTGCTTGCTGTTTTGTAAACTCATTTCAATCGCTTCTTCCAGCGTCAATTTCCGCGGGGCCTGAGCGAACGAATGAGCGGTTGCGGCGAGCCAGAACACGCTGGCGATCGCAAAAACCATTCTTTTAGTCCTGGTTGTGGTGTTCATTAGTTACTGTTGATTTAAATAAACTTTTTAAGTGCTGGCTTAACTTTCTTCTCAAATGGATCTGAAATTCAGCCTCTTCCATATCTTCCAGACCATTGATGCGCTTGTAAAAATCCTGGGTCGCGATGGCATAATTGATCGTGCCGTATAAGGTGGTTGTCATCAGGCTCAGGTCAATGTTTTTTCTAAAAGCGCCTATTGCCTGACCTTCTTCGATCAGCTGCTGCATCAACTGGATGTTCCGCAGTTTCAAAGTTCTGATATGCTCCGTTATCGTTGGCGTCCTTTCTGAGGAAAGCTGCTCGCGCATCATAATGTTGTGGAAGCATTGATTGCCCATGAGCCGGTCAATCGCGCTGTCGATCAGGACATTGATTTTTTGAATGGGAATTAAATCTTCGTTACTCAGCAGCGTTTCCATCCGCGAACGCGACTCGCCCATGCGCATTGCAAATAGCGCCTCGATGAGCTTTTCCTTAGATCCAAAATAATAAGAGATCATCGAAACATTCACATTGGCTTCCTGCGCGATGTCCCGGACCGATGTTCCGGCAAACCCTTTGTCCGCAAACAAACGTTCTGCAACTTCTATGATCTGTATTTGCTTTGCATTGTATTCCATATAATTACCTCATTAACAGCTGTTAGCAATTGCTCTCCGTTAATCATGATGCAAATTTAATATACCCCAAAACAAAAATCAAACGCTTGTTTGATTTTACTAAACAAACGTTTGATTAGTAAAATGAAATGTTGCTTAAATACCATTAAAATTTTTTTAATGTCAGTTCGAAGCCTGTTGCAACGAAAATGAGCCGAACATTGTCCTATTTTTAAGGCAGATTGCCATATGCATCGCATTCATTTGCATCCGCTAAAAACTCCTCGTTCGATGAAATTAAATTTTACCAATTCCATTTGGTTCGGCCTGTTCCTACTTCTCTGCACGCTTTCCACGATTGCGCAGCAGGCTCCTCCCATCTGCGGCACAAACGATTCATTATCAGCATCCAGACTGGACAAATATAGCCGGATCAGGGACATTACCCGGGCCAGAACATCCAGCGGGCAGAAACTGGAATACAGGCTTGCGCTGGATATCAATTACAAGACTTATCAGCTTTACGGAGGAGATAAAGCGTTGATTACCAAAAAAGCAGTCCGATTCATCAACGATGCGTCAGCGATTTTCGAGCGGGATATTAACGTCAAGCTTACCATTACTTCAATCCTGATCTGGGACCATCCCGAGCCTTATGCGCTCGATGAGGATTTTCAATACTATTCCAATGTTCAGAATTACTGGGTTTTTAACCGTACCGATGAAAGGGATGCCGTGGTGAGCCTTTCTGTCCGTGATGGCTGGTTTTACGGCGGTTACCGCATGTGCTCTTCTAATTTTCCAAAACCTGACATGCCCGATCTGCCCGTGGATTTGCTCTGTCATGAGCTAGGCCACACGCTTGGCTCGCCGCATACGCATAGTTGCTCATGGCCGGGCGGGCCTATCGACCGTTGCACGGCGCTGGAAGGCGTCAATGAGGAATGTGAAGAGGGTTACCAGGAGTCTGTTAATGGCTCCCTCATGTCCTATTGCCGGTCCATTTTGAAATTTCATCCGCTTTGCCAGAACCTGATGCGGGAATACGCCGAGGGACGGCTTGATGAGAGTTTCAAACTGACTCCCATTGCGGAGAATCCGGATGTGCCGGATTCGCTGATCATTTATGAAGATAACGAACAAAAAGTTTCGCATACGCCTTCATTTCGATGGAAAACGCCTTTTGGTGTAGACAAATATCAATTTCAGATCGCCCGGGACGCGGATTTTAGAGACATTGTTGAAGACACATTGGTGGCCCAGTCCCATTTTACATCGGCCGGACTAGGTGAAGGAGACTACTATGCACGGGTGCTTTCCGTTCAAATCCCAAAAGCAGCATTATGGTCGCAACCACTGCCTTTTAATATCTCCAAATTTGACGAAAACACTCCTTCACCGCTGTTCATGCAGGTTTCCTGGAAAAATGATGACCTGATAACAGGCCTGTTCCGTAAATACGACGGCACGGAATCTTATCAGATCGAACTTGCTGACCGAAACCAGACGGATGGCGTCACTTACCATGATTTTCCTGTAACGAGCCAAAAAATCCAGCGTGTGAAAATCCCGCTTACAGGCAAACAGTATCAACGATACAGCATTCGCCTCAGGGTGAAGAAAGATAATATTTGGAGCAAATGGTCTGATCCTGAAATCTTTAATTCGCCCTGGAACAGCGAAGTCTGGGCGCCGACGCGGCTTTCAGAGACGTCGGCATCACCTATGCTTGCAGCATTCACCTACGTTTCTACTTTGCACACAGGCTTTTGGCAAAACATGGAAGTGGCGACGGATCCTGAGTTTCAGAATGTGGTTTTCAAAGATTCTATCGCTTTGAGTGAAATGAACCAGACACATGTTAACAAAGGCGTTTTCCATCCCGTTTTGGAAGAAAACAGAACCTACTATGGACGCAGCCGCACGCAATATTTACCCGGAATTTTCACTTCATGGAAGCCATTTGAGATCAAGACCAACTGGAAGGATGAGCGCTTGACCTATCATGGAGTCGTTTCCAGAAACCTGTCTACGACAAACTCATTTTACAATTCTAATTTCATACCGCAGTTTTATACAACAAACGATCAATTATATGTCTACGGAGGAAATCAGGGCTATTTTAAAACACGCGATCTGAAAGATTGGCAGAGCATTGCCACCGCTTCAACAAAAGGAAAAAGTCCGAATCAGGTCAATTATTTTGGCGTGTCCGGAACAGGCGACGTTTTTGCGATGAGCTTTAATAATATTATGCTCAAACGAACTCCGGGCGGCATCTTCGAGCAACATATGGTGACCGAAAAATTCTTCACCGACCAACTCGCCCCGCTTATTGTCACCGCGTCCGACGGCATATTTTTCAAAACATTTGACAGAGGCGTCGGCCGCTTTTTCAATGGAAAATGGACATTGTATGGAGCGGACATTGTCGGCCATAACCATGTAATGACAGTTGCGGCGGATGCAGACCAGCAAATCTGGGCGGTTATGGAAGACGGTTTTGTATTTTCATTTAAAGACGAAAAATGGACGCAGCAACCGCAGTTGACCAATTCGCAGGAGCTGAGCGGCATTGCGTTTGATAAGGAACAGAATATTTACGCATATGGCGGCTGGGGCATTTCGAAGCTCAATAAGGCAAATCGCAACTGGGAAGTGATTGTTTCGCCAGCCGGACATTTTATCCGTAAGGTTGTTTTTGATAAAGAAAACAGGCTTTGGGCAGCCGCTTATGGTGTTGCCGAGCATTATGATCCCTTTGCACTCATTAAATACGAAAACCAAAAACTAACCCTCTATTCAGATGGCCTCAATTTCCTGAAAGAGCCTTTCGACTTGACTATTTTCAATGATAAGCTCCTCATTATGACTAGCGGAGGGGAAGTCCATTCATTCCAGGAAAACCAATTTCAGCGTTTTCAACCCAAAGCTTCCTACGAAGCCGGGGACGAGATCGCCTTAACATTAACCACCAATTCTACTTTTGGCAAACATAATGAGACCAGCTTTATCCTGCGAAACACCGGCAGCAATGAGGCTGTAACAATAAAAGGAACGAGCGGCGCGGAAAAGACTTACACATTCAAGATTCCTGCTGACATAAAAGGAGGAATATATCAATTAAAAACAAAGACGACGGAGCCGGAAGTAACTAGCAATGAAAGTGTTGCATTTAAAATAATCCAGTCCGCCACAGTCAACAAGCCGGATGAGGTTACCTTGATGCAGAATGTTCCCAATCCTTTCGGTTCCAGCACGGACATTTCATTTTTCCTGCCGGCAGAAGACGAGGTAACACTAACATTATTCAATGCACGGGGGCAGAAAATGATGTCGCTTGCAGAAGGAAAATATCCGGCGGGCTGGCACCTAGCGCGGTTGGAAGGTCAGAAACTTGCATCGGGCGTGTACATTTATCAGCTCAAAGCCGGTCCTGTTACCAAGACGCTCAAAATGGTCAGATAACGGTTATTTTACACGTTCAGGATTTTCACTAACAAATGCGCCCCAGCCGCCTTTTTTAGACTTTTTAGAAGATCCGGAGGAAACAGAAGCGGGAGAATTGGCGTGATACTGATGGCAAATGGCAATAGCAATGCCATCTGTTGCGTCCATAAACTCGCGGCTGAGTTCCATATTAAGGATTTTTTCAAGCATATAGGCCACCTGCTCCTTGGAAGCGCTTCCGCTGCCGGTGACCGATTGCTTCACCTTTTTAGGAGAATATTCGACGATTGGAATGTCCCTGGCGAGCGCAGCCGCCATCGCTACACCCTGGGCGCGGCCGAGTTTGAGCATGGATTGCGGGTTCTTGCCGTAAAAAGGATCTTCAATGGCCATTTCATCGGGCAGATAATCCTCAATTAGCTGGGTGATGCGCTCAAAGATTTTCTTTAACTTCAATTCATGCGTACTATATTTGCTTAAATGAATCACACCATATTGAACCAAAGTAATGTGCTGGCCTTTCACCGAAATCACCCCGTAACCCATCACCTGGGTGCCGGGATCCACTCCAATAATCACTTTTTCGGTAGCGTCGGTTTGCTGCATTTTAATCATGGTGCAAGATAAGGAACTCTCTACTGCCAAAGAAAAAAGAAAACTGCAAAGCCTGCTCTGGATCGGAAAGCTCATCGTCACGCTCCTGATCCTGAGTTACATCTATAAAACTTTCCGGAACGAGCAAAAAGGGATTGGCGACGTAGGCGCTGTGTTCCAGAATATTCTTGTTCTAGATCACCTCCCGATTCTCTTCTTAATGCTCATTCTTGTGCCAGTTAACTGGGCGCTGGAAAGCCTGAAATGGCAGCAGCTTGCTAAAAAAGTCGTTGATATCAATTTCCGGGACGCATTTCGGGGAACATTGACTGGCCTCGCATTTGGCGTGGCGGCCCCGGCTCAGCTCGGCGACACAATCGGTCGCGTGGCCGCATTGAAATCCGACCGGCGCTTGGAAGCCATTGGGGCAGCAATAGTTTCTAACGGCATTCAATTTTATATCTCCGTCGTTGCCGGTGCGATTGGCTGGTTTCATTTGCAGCAGAAAATCGACCTGTCAGTGCAAAGCAAACAAATGATCAATTTGCTGCTTGCTGTCGTGATCATTTCCGGCATTATGGTGGTATGGCTCCGGAAGCCACTCATGGACTGGCACCCTAAAAGGCCGGTTTTTCAGAAAGCGCATGCCTATCTGCGCATCATTGGCAATTACTCGGCATGGGATTTGTATCTGTCTGCATTATACGGCGGGCTTCGCTACGCTGTGTTTTTGAGTCAGTTTGTGCTCGCTTTATCCCTTTTCGACTTTCCCGTTCCTGCATTTGAACTTGCCTCTGCGGTTTCGTTGATTTTTTTGGCCAAGACACTGATCCCGGCGATCAATGTGCTGGGCGATCTGGGATTGAGGGAGTTTACGGCATTACTCGTTTTTAAACAATACAATTTGCCCGCAGAAGAGATTATCGCGGCCACTTTTCTGGTCTGGATACTGAATGTACTCGGACCCATCCTGATCGGAATTTTCCTGATCTGGAAATATAAATGGAGTAAGATGAAATTTTCGAGCTCCCACAATTAACTCAATGACACAACATTATCTTCTTTCCTGGCTTATCCCCCTACTCTGGCTCGTCATTTTGAGTTATGCGGTTTTTACATTCATTCTTACCTTTTTCTGGAATCGGAACAAGCCATCGGGTGTTTTTAAATTTGATAAAAGAATCTTCATTACGGTCATTGTTCCCGTGCGTAACGAGGCAGATAACATTGGTTTTTTGCTCAATGATCTGGACAAACAACATTTTCCGCACGAACAATTTGAAGTCCTCATTATGGACGACAATTCCACTGACCGGACCGGCGCCATTGTTCAGGGACTTGCCGCCAAATCACAAGTAAATCTGCAACTCATCGCATTGCCCGACACTGACACCAGTTCTCCCAAAAAGCGGGCGATCGAAACAGCCATCGGCCGCGCAAAAGGAAACCTCATCGTAACCACAGACGGCGATTGCCGCGTAGAATCGGGCTGGTTACAGTCTATTGCTGCTTGTTATGCAGCAACCAACGCAAAATTGATCAGCGCGCCAGTCACTTTCTCAGAAGAAAATTCCGTTACAGATCATTTGCAAACCGTAGAATTCGCAAGCCTGATCGGCAGTGGTGCGAGTGCCATTGCGGCCGGATATCCTTCTTTGTGCAACGGTGCTAATCTGGCTTATGAGAAAAATGCTTTTATAGAAGTTGGTGGATTTGAAGGCGTGCGGCACATCGCGTCGGGAGACGATGAATTTCTGATGCATAAGATTGCGGCCAGATATCCGAAAAGCGTTCATTTTCTCAAAGATCCGAGAGCGATTGTTACCACAAAGGCGCATGATAACTGGCAGGCTTTCTTTCGGCAGCGGAAGCGCTGGGCGAGCAAATGGAAACATTACCAAAGCAAAACACCGCTAATTCTGGCGATTTATATTTTCACTTGTAACATTTCATTGATAATCAGTGGATTGCTCTTTGCGTTGGGGTTTGTGGACGGCTACTTTTTCCTTAGCCTGTTATCTGCCAAATGCTTACCTGAATGGCTTTTCCTGGGATCTGTTTTGACTTTTCTTAAAAAGCAGAAATCAATTTTCTACATTCCGATCACGCAGATCATTTATCCTTTTTATGTGTGTTTCTTCGGATTGGCAGCGCAGAAGCCGGAGTACGAGTGGAAGGGAAGGAAGTTGGTTTAAACCAAAAAACCACCTTGTGAGTGGCATTTGGCGACGAACAGTTGAGCTTGAGAAACAACACCAGTAATGCACACTCGGAAATAATTTGAAAGTCAGATCTTCATTGACGTTACGTCCTGTAAAAAATATTTGTCAATGACTTTAAGCGTAATGGATGGCGGCGCTATGTTCATGGCAGCGTTCCTGAGGAAAACGGCGATGCCATTTTCTAACTGCCCTAGTTTACCTAACATCAGGCTATCCTCAACAATTGCTTTTGCCCGCGGAAACTGAATCGATTCATAAAGTTGAAACGTTGTATCCGTAATGCCATATTTCCTTATGATTTCTCCTAACAAGTAGGCTCCTTCAATAGCAAGACACCCGCCTTGACCCAGATTGGGTGTAGTCGGGTGTGCTGCGTCGCCTATTAATGTGCAATTCCCCTTGGTCCAACCCTTGACGGGGATCCTGTCTGAGATGCTATCCTTGATAATAAATTCACTTTTTGCAATTAATTCGGAAATGGGATGATGCCAATAACCGAACAGCCTTTGCAGTTTTGGTTTGGTCCCTTCCGGCTCATCATCGACCATAAACTTTTCATTCATCGTGGCCCACCAGCCGTATCGGCCGTCTCGGATCGGAACAATGCCTACGCGTTTTCCTTTTCCATAACTTTCGCTTGCATAATGAATGTCTGAGTTGGACTCTGCGATGCCGCGCCAGATGTTGTATCCCCGGAAAACGGGTTTTCCATCATCCATAATGCCTTGTCTTACCACTGAATTAAGCCCATCTGCGCCTATCAATGCATCAAAAATTTTGGATACACCATTTGTGAAGCTGAGATTGACCTTTCCGTCAGGCATATTTTGAAACGAGTCCAATGCATAACCAGGATAGAATGTTCCCTCAGCGTGGTGCAGTAAAATGGAATACAAATCCTTCCGCAGCATTCCCAGGGCCGGAAGCTGGTAGCGTGGCTCCGTTTGCGCGAGGATTTTGCCGTGATCCGTTTTCATAAAAATCCTTGTGATAGCGCTTCCTACTCCTACCACTTCCTGCAATAACCCCAGTTGTTTCAGCACACGTAGCGCATTGGGAAATATACTTATTGCCGCATCAATCTCTTCGAACTCCTCTTTTTTTTCAAATATATGGCACTTAAAACGTGAACCTTTCAGACAGATGGCCAGGGTCAAACCTGCGATTCCGCCGCCTATGATTGCGATGTCCTTTGTGTGCATGGGGTTTAGGTGTTGGTTTCTTAATTTTTGATAAGTTTCTCCGACTGCACAGTTCCATCATTCCTAGTAATGCTGATAATGTAAACGCCGGAAGGATATTTTTTAAAATCAATCTCCTTTCCAGGCATATCCCTTAGTTGGAAGTAATTGAATTCTGCGACTTTCGCGCCTGATACATTTATAATTTTCAGATTTTCCAATGAAGACCAATCCCTGGCAGTAATCGAAAGCTTGTCCACAACCGGATTCGGATGAAAGGTCAGGCCACCTTCCCCTCCATAGTGAACGCTACGCATTCGGCTATACGCATAAGTCCCATCCTGATCCACCATTTTCAGCCGGTAAAGGTTATCACCCTTCACCGGGCTGCTGTGCTCAAATGAATAAGTCCTTGTCGCATTGCTCTCACCAACAGCCTTCACCCGCCCAATCTCGCTCCAATACTTACCATTCACGCTGTGCTGGATTTCAAAATGGTCGCTATTGGTTTCCTCGGAAGTGCTCCAAGTGACTGAAACTACTAGTTCATCTGTTAGCATACATTTAAAGTCAATAAGTTTAACAGGCAACGCCGACATTGCTTGTGGCGTCAAGCTTCCCAGAACCCAGGTTACGCTCACCCCGCCACCGGCAGAAGTGTTAGACGCACCATAAATGCCGGATGGGGAAATGGATTGGGCGTTGGCCAGTGTTCCGGCAAAACCCATCCCTATGATAATTATCATTCTCTTCATTTTGCAACGGTTTTAGTTGTAATGGAATTTGCTCCGCCATTAACACTCGCTTCCAGCAACTCCAACCGCTTACCCATCTCCCGCATGCCTTCCAATTCCTTGCGCAATGCCGCAATTTCATCGGTAAAGGCAGTAGGAACCGCAACTTTATAAGTTGGAGCACTACTTTGATGTGGTGAATCAACAATGCGTAGGTCAAGCCGAGTAATCTCATTGTTGTCCAGACTTAAATTCGAAGCAGCCTTATCAATGCGTAAGATTTCATCAAATATTTGAAGTCATTGATGTTAAACGTCTTATTTTCTAGCAACCAAGTGGCCACTAAAATAGTTAGCGTCGGGTTGAACAAACAATTCAACGCCTGCCTTTGAGATGTACACGTTAATATGAAATTGGTCCCCAATTACCGCTTCACAAGTCCTAGAATAGGCAATTATCCCATTGGCTTCAAATTGCACATCTAGCTCAGAGATTTGAGTTGAAGCTCCGTTTCTGGTTCTAATTAGTGCCAAGCCTGCCTTGAATCCCGGATCTTGTATTTGCCCATTAAAGTTCAGGGCCATTTCAAATCTATAAATCCCATTTAAAGGAGCAGTGAAAGTGCTATGATTCGCTGCATTTACATCACTATAATTATTCCCAAGATCATACTCCTCCACTGCAAAAGGAACCTTTGAAATTCCAGGCGGCAACTTCTCACTCCCCCCTCCCTTAATTCCACTTGCAGAAAAAGCGACATTAACACCAGCATTCTGCCAAGTTGCATACCCATTATCATCAGAAGTAAGAACTTTGCCTGCCCCAATTGTTTGCCCTGGACCGTGGATCTGCACTCTACCATTTACTTCTAGTGCAGTTCCATTTACATTTGCTGCTGAAGCCGTGATACCCTTTCCACCGGAGGCTGTGTGCCCAACGACACCTGTTCCTGATAATGTTGCTCCCCTTACACCAACAGCGTTTGCAGCAAGGCCGCTGATAGCAATTGCTCCCGCATTTGCATCGTTGTTGTTTATAAGAAATAAGGGGCCGCTGTTCGTGCCTAATTGCGAAAACGGCAAAGTCAATGTCGCGGTGCCTACACCTACCTCACTCCAAACAGGATTGCCAGATGTTCCGGAATTGTAAAAAAATCCTCTCTTCCCGATCCCCGCATTCGTATTATAAATAAGCAAAGCAGTCGCCGGATTCGGAATCGTCGCGTTATCAGTAAGCGATTGAAGAGCAATTCTTGGAATAAGCAATCCCTTATCTGCCCCTGCCACTTCGAGCGAAGCGCTTGGATCTGGGTTATTTGTATTTATGCCTACGTTTTGTGAAAAAGCATTTTGGCCTGCGCATAGGAACGCAAATGCGACGACAGCGGGCTTGAACTTTCGATAGAGTTGCTTTCCAGCCCAAATGTGTAAGTGTAGAGTCCTGTTTTTCATAGTTTAATCTGTTTTATTTCGGATAGTAAATGTGCATAGCCTGATGTTAATGCCCTTATTTGAGCCTAATGATCTGCATTTATTCTCAGAGGATGGCAATTCAATGAGCCAGAGGTGAGGTTGAGTTATTTAAGGGTTGAGATTTACGGTGAGCGGAAAACGGGTTTATTTTCATTCTCCGGATCGTTTGGGAGCACCCGTGTTTGGTCGTAAACATGGTTTTTATCCTGGCCACTATATTGCCCAGTCGCTTTGAACGAGGCAGGGTCAGCGCAGGGAACAGTATATCCCCGATAGTATACTTGTTTATGATCACGGGCATAATAGGAACTGCTTACATAGCCGGGAACGTCGGTGTCCAGCCGTACCATCTCAAATGTTGCGGCATCGACATCTATCAGCTCCTTGATCGAATCATTCATTATTCCACCATAATAATAGACCCTGTGATCTCTCACATGATAGCCTGCTGGTGTGAGCGCACCGGGTATGAAAACTCCTTTTTTATAAGAATATCCAATGCATTTTGAACAAATCCATACAAGACAAATAACCAGGAATATGCCAAGCAGATATCTCATTTGTTCATAAAAGTTAGATGAATCAATAAGGGTATTGCTTTTGTTTATAGCCTCAAAATCCGATGATTTTCCGGCTGGCGCTATTGAGGGATTGGTCGTGAAAGGTTGTGAAGAACAGAAAGCGAAGCGCGTAGCCCGGACGCAAAAAAAAGGCTGCCTCAAAGTGAGACAGCCTTTTCGTTATCACATAACGCTATATAAACTCTAATTTTATTTTTTCAGGATCTTGGACGAATAGGCGCCTTCTGCATTGACAACATTCACAATGTATAAGCCCGATGCAAAAGCCTGAACATTCACTTTGAGCTCTGTTTGATTTTGGGTTGGCGTTGCCTGATACACACGCTTTCCGTTTAGTGTCAGAATTTCGAATTTTTTAACCGGCGAGAAACTTTTTACCGTCACTTCGTCCTGTGTTGGGTTCGGGTAGAAATCTACTGAAAGCCTAGCATCACAAGTCCCGGCTTCAACGGCGCGGATTGCACTGTATTCAAACGTTTCATCATTATCTACTTGTTGCAGACGATAGTAATAAAATTTCGAAGGAGCTGATTCTCTGCTGTAAGGTGCGTCATTGTATGCATATGTATCCTGCGTCGCGCTGTAATTAATGCGGTTCAGCGAGGTAAAGTTTTTTGCATCCGTTGAGCGCTCCACTACGAAGTGTGAGAAATTTGTAGCTTCCGTAACTGCCCATTTCAATTGAACATCGCAATTCTCATTTTTTGCTGTGAAGCTGGCCAGAGTTACCGGCAATGTTCCCGTTGGCGGAGGGCTAGTGAAACATTTCCCGTCAGGTGTAGAGGCTGGGTATGAGACTTCTACGATCTTCCAAGGAGTTACGGTTATCCTCACCTTTGCGCCTTCTTCCAGGATTGATGAATAACGATCTACTACTTCTACCCACTTGTCACCGTCCTTTTCCCAACCCGGCCAAGCCATTCCCATTCCGTCCGCATCCACAGCCGCGCCTGGGAATAAAATGCTGCCTTTCAATGGCAAGTCACTGTTTTCCTGAATAATGCTTTCACCAGCATTCATCCATTCAATTTTCGCCGTTTCGCCGTTTGATGGGTAATTCGGTGTGATGGTATATTCAAGCCATGGAGCGTTGTTGATGCATTTCGATACAACCGTAACTTCGATTGCTTTTTCGACTGGCTCAGGAATGGAAGGTAAAAAAGGCCAGAAATGAACCTCGTCGCGGGTGTGTACAAAGCTTTTTGCAATGATCTGCCCGTTGATATTTCCGTTGTTTTCTTTGATCAGGTTCGCGCATGGAGCGAAAATTGTTCCATGGATCGGCGTGTTGCCTCCTAACACCAGTTTGTCAGTCGCGTCAGGGAAGTTGTAAATCACGTAGCTTCCTTGTGGATCGGACAATCCGCCTACGCTTGGGAAGTTGATGATGGGGTTGTTACCCTTCGGTGCTGCAAATGTCGGGAAGTCGATAATGTTGACGATCAAGGCAAAAGGGCCTGTGTAACTCGCATCTCCCAATTGTGGTCCTTGTGGGATGTTTTCAATGTTCGTATTTCCAATTCGATCCCAAACCGCTGCTGAAACGGTCAAAACGTTGATTTTGTTTGGGTCAACAATGATTTTTGGGTTGTTACCGATCTGCGACGGATCCAGGTAAGGCCCTGTTTCCATTCCCTTGATAATATTCCCGTTTTGATCGCGGATAGCCAGGTTGTCTTTCATGTCTCTCAACTGGTTCGAGCGCTTCATGAAAGTTGTAAAAGCCCCGTCAATGTCGATCTGATTGCTGGCTGTTCCAAAAACATTCTCACAAATCGGATTCTGAGAATCACTTACTTTCGGAGACCACGTATTTACATTCGCATTGATTGTAATGTTTGGCGTATCACTGTAACCTCCCGTGCTTCCTGTAATCCGGATCGTGGATTCGGCATTGTTGTTATCCTTGTACCAGATACGCAATGGAGTTGCTGCATTGGCGTCTGTTGGTGCACATTGTCCGATTTTCAGATAATTGTCACCGTTTATGGTCAGGCTTCCGCTATTAAGCTTCACCCCGCCCCTTACGGCCAGTCCGATGGACGCACCGCCTACAAAAAACACTCCGTGGTTTTTATTAAAACTAATCTGATATTGATTAGTGGTCAGATTACCGCCGATGGCAACAGGTCCTTCTGTTTCATTGGAGATAAAAGTTGCATCGCCTTTCACAAAGATGTTAAATCTCTTGGCGGCTGCGGTTGGGCTTTGTGCCCTGGCATCATTCAAATTCAGTGTAATAGATGCGAGAAGGATTACGAGTAAAAGTTTGGCAGACATTGTTGAGTTACTTTTTTAATTACTCAACGAAAGTAGCCGACGCCGAAAATTTTGTAATTCTTTTTGTGACAACCCGGCGAATGCTTGGGGTGATTTCTGGCAATTCAGGGGTTTCCAAAACTCTCGAATTGCACTTTGCTCATATCTCCACACGAGACCAAATAACTAAATCGGATCAAAATGCTATTTAGTTATTCACAAATAACGCACTTATTCTACAACCTAATGCCTGAAATATGCCTCACAAAGCCTTTTATCAAACAGTATTTCTACATTATCCGGTGAACGAACGGTTTTATCGACATTTTAACATTATAAAAATTCCGATATGAACTTTTCCGCACCGCTACCGATATCCTGATGACGTATGTACATTATCCAATTATTTGGAGCCCGGCCGTCCTTTTATTTCTTTGATCTCATTCTGCATTTCCTGCAACATTTTCATCAGCTGCTGCATGTCTGTCTGCGGTTCAGGAAGCTGCTTACTATGGAAACTGTAATACTCCCAAAGCTCTATAACTTCCGATAGAGGCACAGTGTAAGCAAAATATTGCTTGTTAAAAGATTGCAGCAACATGGTCCCATCCTTATTAATAGTCACCTGTTTGAACACAAAATCCTGATCCCCTTTCAAAATGACGATACATGGTGTCTCCGGCCGGATCGTAGTCCAGTCCTGTACGTATTTTGTAATGATATCACTTCCCTCGGGAACGGGCAACATGGAATCTCCAATGGTCGGGAACATCCTGAATGTGCCGTTTTTAGGGAGCGTAGGCAAACTGAACCTCGGAAGCGTCGCCAGAAACTCCGGATCGCTGTAACCCGAGCGGTATCCTGCTTTGGCCTGCACAGGGACATATTCAACGTTCTCTTTCTCCTCGCGGTCCACCGTGATAGCAAGCACGCGAATGTTATCACCTTTCATAAAGAGCTCGCTGCCTTCTTCCAGGTCTTTCACTTTCTGCTCCGATAGCTTGCTGAGGTCAATTTTGAGCAGGCTGTCAATGCTCATTCTGAAAAACTCGGAAAAATGGATCAGGTCGTCAATCGTTGGATTGGCGGTTCGGCCACTTTCATGCGCATTCAATTTGACCCTGGTAATTCCCAAACGCTCCGCAAGCGCCTCCTGGCTCAGTTTCAGGCGTGAACGAAGGAATCTGATATTCACCGGCCAATAAATCTCCTGATTTCTCATAACGTGAATGATATTTTGTAAATCAATCATATGATATTAATAATATCAAAAGTAGCAGCATTTTTTTATTTTCCTACAAATTATGGCTAAAATAATTTTGTTTAACTATTTTTGAAAAACGTTAAACAAAATGTCGTCATATTCCATTAAAGACCTGGAACGGATCAGCAACATGAAGGCGCACACAATTCGCATGTGGGAGCAACGTTACGGCTTGCTTGAACCGGACAGGTCCGATACGAATATCCGGTCTTACAATGACGATGACGTCAAGAAGTTGCTGAATGTCTGCACGTTGCTGGACAGAGGGATGAAGATTTCAAAGATCGGCCAGCTTTCCAAGTCGGAAATGGCTATCGAAATTGAAAAGGTGGTCCAGGATTCGTTTCAGGGGGATATGCATGTGGAGGCGATCATTAATCAGGCTCTGGTTGGGATCACGGCTTTTAATGTTGCGCTTTTCGACGAGCTGTTTGCAAATGCCGTAAAAAGGTTTGGTTTAAAAAAGACCTACACCAAAATCCTGTATCCGCTCCTGGTCCGTACGGGCTTAATGTGGGTAAAGGGTGATCTGCTTCCGTCACAAGAACACTTTTTATCAAACCTGATCCGGCAAAAACTGTTCGCGGCCATCGACGCATTGCCCCTGGCGGAGAATTCGGACCAGAAATGGATCCTTTTTTTGAATGAGGAAGAGGACCATGAAATCGGCCTGCTTTTTGCATACTATATGATAAAGCAACTGGGAAAAGAAGTGATTTATCTGGGCGCACGGGTTCCGTTTAGAGATCTTTCCACAGTTATTTCAGGCTGCAAGCCTACGCACGCTTACTCTTTTTTCGTCCGTAATCATTTTGATAATCAAATAGAAACACTCCTGGTAGACCTGAAAGCGGAGTTTCCTCAGCTAAACGTCTGCGTCTCCGGGGGGAGTGAAAAAACAAAGAAAATTGCGGCTAAAAAAGGAGTTACCTTAATAGAAACAATTGAAAATCTGACTGACATTCTTAACGCTACCAATGCATAACGGACGCCTACCCAAATCTGGAAAATCACATGAAGTCGCAGTCATCGGCGCAGGTTTCGCAGGGCTGGCAGCCGCCGCTGTGCTGGCCGAAAGTGGAAATGAGGTCACTGTTTTTGAAAAAAATTGCGGCATAGGCGGCCGTGCAAGAACCTTCTCACAAGACGGCTTTCTTTTCGACATGGGGCCGAGCTGGTATTGGATGCCGGATGTTTATGATAGCTTCTTCGCCCTTTTTGGAAAAACAACCGCCGATTTTTACGAACTGAAAAAACTGGATCCCGGCTTCGCGGTTATTTTTGAGAATGAGGTAATGGACATTCCGGCCGATTTCGATGCGGTTTGCGATCTTTTCGAGACCATTGAAACCGGAAGCGCAGACAAGCTCCGGAAATTTATTGCAGAAGGGGAATTCAAATATACGGTCGGGATGAATGATATGGTTTACAAGCCAGGACATTCAGTTACCGAATTTTTTAGTCTGAAATTATTTAAAGACGCGCTCAAACTTCAACTTTTCACGTCATTCAGCAAGCATGTCCGCCGTTATTTCAAAGATCCAAGGCTGCTCGCATTGATTGAATTTCCGGTCCTGTTCCTGGGTGCAATGCCCAAGGACACACCTGCCCTGTACAGTCTGATGAACTTTGCAGGCCTTAAACAAGGCACATTTTATCCAATGGGCGGTTTCGGAAAAGTTGCGGAGTCTTTCAAGCAAATTGCCGAAAATGCCGGTGTTAATTTTTTGACATGCCAGAACATTGAAAAGCTGGAAGTCAATTCGGACGTCATCAGTCATTTACATACCAACAACAAGAGCATCAGGACGGACGCGGTGATCGGAAGTGCTGATTATCATCACATTGAACAGGAGTTGCTGGGTAAAGACCATCGCACCTATGATGAAGCATATTGGGAAAACCGCACCTTTGCCCCATCCTGTCTGCTATTTTATCTGGGCGTGAATAAGAAAATTGAGAAGCTCAGACACCACAATTTATTTTTCGACGAACACTTCGATCAGCACGCTGTTGAGATATATCAAGACAAAAAATGGCCTGAGCGTCCGCTGTTCTATGTTTGCTGTCCTTCCAAAACAGACCCGTCGGTTGCGCCTGAGGGAAGCGAGAATCTGTTCGTATTAATGCCTATTGCCATCGATCTCGACGACCCTGATTCGATCCGGGAAAAGTATTTTGACGTACTTATGGATAGGCTTGAAAAATTTGCGGGTGAGGATATCAGGTCGCACGTGGTTTACAAGAAAAGCTACTCGGTTTCGGATTTTATAAGTGATTATAATGCTTACAAGGGAAATGCCTACGGACTTGCTAACACGCTGATGCAGACTGCTATATTCAAACCTAAACTCAGGAGCAGCAAGGTAAAAAACCTCTTTTACGCTGGTCAGCTTACGGTTCCGGGGCCGGGCGTTCCTCCATCGATCATTTCGGGCCGCATTGCAGCTACTGAACTTCAAAAATACCTAAACAAGTAAGTCATGAAGAGCTTATTCGACAACCTTTCGGCGTCATGCAGCAAAACAACCACCCAGTTATATAGTACGTCGTTTTCGCTGGGCATTTATTTTCTCAAACCAGCATTGCGGGCACCGATTTACGGCATTTATGGCTTTGTAAGGCTTGCCGATGAGATCGTGGACAGTTTTCATGACTACAATAAGGAATTCATGATGAACAAGATCCGGCAGGACACCGTGGAAGCGCTTCGCGACAGGATCAGCATTAACCCGATCCTGAACAGCTTCCAGCACGTCGTACACACTTATAAGATTGAATGGGAGCTGATTGACACGTTTTTGAAGAGCATGGAAATGGACCTGATGAAAACGGAGTACACCGCGGATTCCTATAACGAATACATTCTTGGCTCTGCGGAAGTGGTGGGGCTAATGTGCCTGCGGGTTTTTACAGAAGGCAATCAACAGCAATTCGACGAGCTTAAACCGTTCGCTATGAAGCTAGGTTCTGCATTTCAAAAAGTGAATTTCCTCCGTGACCTCAAAGCGGACTACGTGGACCTAGGCCGGACGTATTTCCCGGGCGTAAATTTTGACCATTTTTCGAGCAAAGAAAAAGAGAAGATCCAGCAGGAAATTGAAGAAGAATTTGAGCAGGCGCTGATCGGCATCAAGCAGTTGCCAAGCGGCGCAAGACGAGGCGTTTATCTTGCATATTATTATTACAAAAAACTTTTCCTGCGGATAAAAGAAACCCCACCAGAAAAAGTAATGAATGCGCGGATCAGGATTCCCGACCATGATAAGGTGGGACTCATGTTTCGTTCGTTGGTAAGGCATCAGTTCGACCTTTTATGACGTTTTTTTGTTAGTTAAACAAAGGAGCTGAACATTGAACTGTTTGCCGTGAACCTAAAACCCGATTTTATGACTGATCAAGTTGTGCTGGTGAATGAAGATGATATGGAAATTGGCTTGATGCCAAAGTTGGAAGCGCATCAAAAAGGCGTCCTGCATCGCGCATTCTCCGTTTTTATATTGAATTCAAAAGGTGAAATGCTTTTGCAGCAGCGCGCTTTTGGAAAATATCATTCAGAAGGCCTTTGGTCAAATACATGTTGCAGCCATCCGCTCCCTGCCGAATCCGCGCATCATGGAGCGGTAAGAAGGCTTTCGGAAGAGATGGGCATTACTGCGGATCTGCAATTTCTTTTTACATTCCAATATCGCGTAAGCCTCGAAAACGGCCTGACAGAAAATGAGCTCGACCATGTTTTTTGGGGCATTTCCGATGCCGTACCGAACATTAATGTGAGTGAGGCAAATGATTTTAAATATATGAAACTGGCTGATATCAAGGCAGATATGCAGCAGAACCCGGAGGCTTACACCGAATGGTTCAAGATTTGCTTCGCCGAAGTAGCCGAGAAAATAAAACCAAAACAATAGCCAATGGCAAACGCCGGAAGCTGACAGCTTAAATTGCAATGAGTCCCTGGATACAAAATACATTGATCGTACTGGCCGCATTTATAGGCATGGAATGTGTAGCGTGGCTTGCACATAAATACTTGATGCACGGCGCATTGTGGTTTTTGCACCACGATCATCACCAGCGTGATGACGGTGATTTTTTCGAGAAAAATGATTATTTCTTTGCCATTTTCGCCACGCCCGGCATCTTATGCATTTTGTTTGGTGTGAATCAAGGATTTAATTTCTTTTTCTGGATCGGACTGGGCATTACGCTTTATGGGTTTACGTATTTTTTGGTGCATGATATCTTTATCCATCAGCGCTTTAAGATGTTCCGAAATACAGAATCGGTTTATCTGAAAGCAATCCGCCGCGCCCATAAAATGCACCATAAGCATCTTGGAAAGCATCAGGGTGAATGTTTTGGTATGCTTTGGGTGCCATTGAAATATTTCAGAGATGCAAAAAACACGGCATCCAAATGAATTTCCTGTATCTGCTCGTCGATCTTGGAGCGATTGCCGTTCCGTTGATTTTTTCTTTTCATCCCAAAATCCAGCTTTACAAAAGGTGGCATCTGCTGTGGCCGGCCATCATGCTGTCACTAGTCCCTTTTGTGATCTGGGACAGCTATTTTACTAAAATTGGCGTTTGGGGCTTTACACCGAAATACCTGGTCGGCACTTACCTTTTTGGGCTTCCCATTGAAGAAATTCTCTTTTTCATCTGCATTCCCTACGCCTGTCTTTTCACGTATTATTGCTTTCGGATCTATTTTGGAACAGATTACAAAATCAAGAATGAAAACCTGATTACGGCCATTTTTGTGTGCTTCACATTTGCGTTAGGCATAACTTATTTTGATCGATACTATACTTCCTGGACGGCAGTTGGTCTCGTGGGATTTTTACTATTCCTTAAATTTATCGCGAAACCGCGCTGGCTTAGCCTGTTCTATTTTTCGCACATGTTTTTACTGGTCCCTTTCTTCATCGTAAACGGCATTTTGACGGGATCGGGGCTGGATGAACCTGTTGTTTGGTATAATAGTGCAGAAATCATTGGTCTCAGGATCTTTACAATCCCATTTGAAGACATTTTTTACGGAATGTTGATGCTGCTCCTGAACACGTTCATATTTGAATATCTGCTTTCCAAATATCCGGTTCCGGAAAAAGAAAAGTTAGAACCGGTCTCCGTGCGTTAAGGAAACGAGTTTGTTCAAGGCTCCTGGAAATTTATTCAAAGTTCTGAGCGCCAGATCAGTAGTATTTCTTTTCCCGAACAGTCCCTGCAAATAATAGCCAGCCGTTATGCGCCGCGCGAATGCGTGGTTCCAGGCTTTTTGATAATGAGCCGAAACTTCGTCTATACTTTGCTTTTGCTCAAAATAGCGGATCAGTTCGGTCGCCAGCATTTTTGAAGCGCGGATACCCATACTCATGCCATTTCCGCACAGGGGCGTAATGGAACCAGCGGCGTCGCCAAGGAGAAAAACGCCGTCTGTCTGTGTTTGTTTTTTGGAAAAATGAATGTTGCTAATTACTAATGGGGCTTTGTTAATAAATTCAGCCTCAGTGAAGTACGATTTGAGAAATGGATTTTTGTGCAGCACATTTGCCTCCATGGCCTTGATATCCTTTCCATTATCCTGCAAATTCCGGGACGTGGTCAAATAACACAGACAATGCCAATCCTGATCCACTTTTGAAATTCCGCAATAGCCATCTTTAAAGTTGTGCAGCTCGATGCGGTTTGGTGCCAGATCGGTTTTAATGTGATATTTTACACCAATATAGTTACCGCTTTCATTCACAGTCTCAGCCGGATTTCGCGCCAGGAACTGCGGGGTATATTTCCCGTAACTCCCGCAAAGGATGCTCACATTATAATCCCCAAGCGCGGATTTAACTATAAAACCTTCATTACCAAGATCTTCCATTCCATTTACCCGGCAATGTTCGAGGATCACAACTCCCTTAGCTATCGCAATGCGTGAGAGCGCATGATCCAGGCTGAACCTGCTGATCCCAAAACCGCCCATTTGCAGGTTATGTTCGAGCATAAAACCCTTTTCCGAGCTGATCCCGAGCTTGTTAATGATAGGCAGATTGAGCTGGTCAAGGTTCAAGCCAAGACTTTTGATAAAATCCCAGCTTTCCATGGAAATGTATTCGCCGCAAACTTTATGAAACGGGTATTGATTTTTTTCAAATAAGACAACCGAAACACCCCTGTCCGCAAGCTGGATAGCCAGGCACAGGCCGGCGAGGCCGCCTCCAATAATGCCGCAATCGTACTTTTTAACCTGCGTTTCCATAAACGATCACTTCATGCCTGAATGCCCATTTGTTGCGCACTGAATAATTAACTGCACCCGCTTTGTTGAGAATGGATAACCATTCGGTCTTTTTAAACCCACGTAAAACGGACAACGGAGCATCATTTTTAACCAGATAAGATTTAGAAAAGAGCTTAGTGAGCCATTTGATGGCATAATAAGCCAAAGGATTTCTTTCAAGATCATTAACAATCAGAACAGACTTATTTTCCAGCGCAAAACGCACAAGCTCAATGAGTTGATTTTCTGATAAATGATGGCAAAACAGGCAGGCGTGAATAATGTCGACCTGTTTTAAATGGTTGAAAATGTGCCGGTAATCATCACAAATCAGCTTAACCGGTGCGGTTTTGAGATTTTCCTTTGCATAGGCAATGCATACGGGCTTAATGTCGACGCCGTATAAGTCGAGCTTATATCCTGCCTTTTTATTCCAATGGTCAATGCGTTTCAATGTATCACCGCCACCGCAACCAATATCCACGAGAATGTGGGATTTTACGGGCTTAATAACCTTTTTTAGCGCATTAAAAGAAATGTTATATCCGCCCAGCCAATGGTTAATGAAATCAAGTTCTCTTAAATTCAGAAAAAGATCCGTTGAGGGAATCTCTTCCTGATCAAGCAGTTCCTTTTCATGGCTGCGGAATTTAAACATAACGCAGCTGCATCGTTTCAATGCTCAATCCGGGTCCGAATGCTGCTGCAAAGATCCGGTTGCCCATATTTTCCGCCTTCGCCTTTTCAAGGACTTCCTTTAAAACAAACAAAACGGTTGGCGACGACATGTTTCCGTAATTTTTGAGCACATTATAAGTTGCTGCCAAATGGCACCTATCAAGCTCCAAAGCAGCCGCGAAATCGTCCACAATGCGTTTTCCGCCCGGATGAACGGCCCAATGCTTGAACGCTTCCGCAGTAAGTCCGATCCTGGCCATCATTGGTTTTATATTTTTCCGGATCAGGTCAGGCACATATGAAGACAAGTTCATGATAAACCCGGTTTCCGATAATTGCCACGCCATATCGTCGTATCCGTTGTGCAGGATCAAAGAGTTAAATGCGTCAATTTCAACGTTATGGGCATAATGTGATCCCGGCTCAGCAGTCACCAGAACTGCCGCCGCGCCATCTCCGAAAATGAGGTTTGAAAGCAGGTAATCATCATTATATCGCTTTTGGAAATGTAATGTGCATAGTTCTGTGCAAACGATCAGCACTTTGGCGCCGGGCTGGCTTCTGCAAATCGCATCGGCATTTTTGAGCGCAATAATCGCTGCATTACAGCCCATAAAATTCACGCTGCTCCGTTGTATGGCAGGGTTTAGATCCAGTTCCCGCATAAGCTCCACATCAAGCCCTGGCGCGAAAAGGCCCGTGCATGTGACCGTTATCAGATGCGTTAATGTATTCTTGAACTCAGCAAAACCTTGAAGTTTCTCAATAGCGCTTCTTGACAATCTCGTGGCATGCTGCTGATAGAGCTGCATGCGCTGTGTCAATGTCGGTTCGGGAAGTAATGTGGCCGTTTTGTTGAAGAACTGATAATCTTCCGGATCTTTATCAAAGTCTGCGATCACAGAATAACGATTTTCTATGCCCGTTTTTCCTGCTACGATCTTGATCTTTCTCTGATTGGTAATGTCATCGGTTGATTTCATATAGAATGAAGTCAACGTTTCCTGCGGGTAACAATGTTCGGGAACGGCTGTCTCAATAGCAGATATATAACTCAAAGGGATTCTGTTAATTACAATTAAAATAATGAAACAACTGTTCATGCAGACGGCGGCTATCCAGTTCATCCGCATGGTATTCTTAAAATTCGCCTCGCTCCTATCCTTCCAGACCAGGTAAAACCAGTAGCAGAAATAAGCCACAATTGGCATAAAGAACACCTGGATAATGTAAAAAACCATTCCAAGGCCTTTCGATGTAAAGTACAAATAATAAAACACATTGCACAGCAAAAACATCAGCGCCGTAAACAGAAATGTGCCCCTGTAACCGAGCTTGTAACTTAATGTCACCACGCCGTCTTTCAGGTCCTGCTGGTGCTGGTAAACCTGCGTAAGCGGATAGGCGCCGGCAATCTGAAAAGAACAGGCCAAAAGGACATAAATATGCTCCCTACTCAACTTCAACGCACCTTCTGAAATACCCGCAATGGACATATAATAGGTAAAAGCGCCCTGAAAAATCACAACGGTCAGAAAGCCGATCACCGGATATTTCTTCAACCGGATTTGCCGTGAACTATAAGCCCGCGACGCAGCAATGTAAAGCAAGAGGCAAAAAGCAAACAATGTATTTACGAACGAGAACGCCAAAACGAACGCGGTAAAATCCAGAAATATGGTAAGATAAAACAGCCCGGCCGTGGGCATAGGAGGCTTTTCCAGTCCGCCAATGCTGTCTTCATCCCGGTCTACGTAACTGTTATAACCATTACTGGCAGGATAAATCAGCAAATGAATGATTAAAAAAGCGAGAAGCGCGTGGTGATGCATAACCGTATCTGCCTGACTGTAAGCAAGTAGAAACAACGGCATCAGAAAAAAAGAAAAAGGAATTCGCAGAAGTTTAATTGTATTGCCATCGATGCCCATGGCCTAATTTAAGAAGAAAATTGATTCGCGAAAACGGAAGTTGATTGAAGCTTTTTGGTGGTTAACTAATGTTTCTCAATTCACGTTAGTCAAAATATATGCTTTCAATGAATTATACACATTATATTACTCAGTAAATTGAATTTCATAACGGTCATTGTTTTGGAAACCGTTAGAGGATAATAACAATTAGTCAGAAAAATAAAGATCATGCAAGCACAAAGTAAAGCACCGTCCACCCTTATGGTGGTATTGGCTTTTGCCACCGTTTACATCGTATGGGGATCCACTTATTTCTTTATTCAACGCGCGTTGGAAGGTTTTCCACCCTTTTTCCTGGGCGCATTCCGCTTCCTTACCGCCGGACTTATTATGCTGGCATGGAGTCTTTTGCAGGGTGAAAATGTATTTTCTGCCAAAGCGATCAAGCCTGCGATCATTACCGGACTTTTACTGCTTTTTATTGGAAACGGGGTTGTAATCTGGGTCGAACAATTCCTCCCCAGCGCCATGGTCGCCATCATGATTTCTTCTTCTCCCCTCTGGTTTATCGTGCTCGACAAACCGAAATGGTCTGAAAACCTCAGCAACAAATCGACGATTGTAGGGCTTTTGATCGGTTTCGCAGGTGTTGTGCTGTTGTTCAGTGAAAAAATCATGATATCGATGTCATCAATGAACAGCTCGCGCGATTTGTTTGCGATGGCGCTGGTCGTTTTTGGCTCTATGGCGTGGGCCGGCGGCTCATTGTTTTCCAAATATAAATCCGGCACAGACTCGGCAACTGTAAATTCCACGTGGCAAATGCTGGCCGCAGGCTTTGCTTTCCTTCCGGGCAGTATTATTGCCGGTGAACTGGACACGCTAAACCTGGCAACCATTCCTTTGGAAGCCTGGCTATCAGCGATATACTTAATCATTTTTGGATCAATAGCCGGTTTTGGTGCATATGTCTGGCTCTTGAAAGTCCAGCCTGCCACCAAGGTCAGCACCTATGCGTATGTCAATCCTGTCGTTGCCGTTCTTTTGGGCGTATTTTTTGCCAAAGAATCTATTTCCGTGCTGCAAATCGTCGGACTGGTCATCATCCTTGGCAGCGTACTTTTGATTAACCTTCGTAACTATCGCAAGCCCAAACCGATCGCGTCGGCGGTTTAACCAAGTCCGGTATAATGCGTTGCGCTTAAATCGCGAATCTGAGAGAAGGGATATGAACTTATGTTTTTAACATAATGAGGCTTCCGTAATCTGTTCGACCTCTGAAATGTCCTTGTTTCTTTTGATCAGGCTTAATATTCTCTCAAAATCAATGAGCTGTGAAGCTTCGAACGCGATGACGCCTACGAATACTCGTCCTTTGCTGATAAAATTGAGGTGTTTGATCCTGGCGCCGTTGAACGATTCTACAATCGATGTGATCTTGTGAAGGCTTACTGCACTTCTG
The DNA here is from genome assembly GCF_021502655.1 of Dyadobacter sp. CY347. Classification (GTDB taxonomy): domain Bacteria; phylum Bacteroidota; class Bacteroidia; order Cytophagales; family Spirosomataceae; genus Dyadobacter. The sequence goes on along the minus strand of NZ_JAKFFT010000004.1, from coordinate 988,397 downwards.
TAAATGATTTTGAGGAAAAAGATTTTGCTCATTTTAATGTAGTTTTTTCTGGCTAATAGTTCTGAAACGAAAGTTTCAATGCGTTAATTCATAATGAAAGCGCGACTGGCTATTACGCGAAACGGGATCAGCATTATAAATGCTCACAATAGCCTGCACAATGTGATCGATCTCGTCGAATGTGTTGAACTTACTGAATGACAAACGGACATTTTCCTTATCCTTTTGACAGGGAAGCGCGCTGATCACATGCGAGCTGCCCTGGCTCGAACAAGCGCTGCCACCGGAAACTGCAATACCCAGACTATCAAGGCTTTTTACCAGACTTCCCGCAGCCAGGCAGGGAAATGACACATTCAAAATATTCACCAGGCTGTTTTCAAGCGAGTGACTTTCGCCGTTATAACAGATACCCTCTATGCCGCTGATCGCAAGTTTTGAAACCGTATATTGCTTCAATTTGCAAACTGTGCTATGGTTGCTGTCCAGGTCGCGATAAGCCACTTCCAGCGCTTTTGCCAGTCCTACTATGCCCGTAACATTCTCTGTTCCACCGCGCTGGCCCTTTTCCTGGCCGCCGCCAAAAATCTGCGCTTTAATGCGTTGTTTTTTATTAATGTAAATAAATCCGACTCCTTTTGGTCCGTGGAACTTGTGGGCGGAACCCACCAGAAAATCGATAGGCGTCTGGGTCAGGTCGATCCATTGCTTCCCGATTGTCTGGGTGGTGTCCGTAAAAAAAATAGAATCATAACGTTGAGCAAGTTTACTGATCGCCTGGATATCCGTCAGATTTCCAATTTCATTATTGCCATGCATCAGACAAATCAATGTCTGCGGGTTGGCCCTCAAAAGATTTTCAAGATGGTAAAGGTCAACATTGCCGCGCTCGTCCAGCTTCACAAAGCTTGTTTCGATATCGCCTGTTTTTTCGTGTTGCAGAATGGTTTGCAAAACGGCCTTATGCTCGATTTTGCTCGTCACAACATGGTTAATGTCATATGTTTCAATGGCTCCGGAGATTGCAAGGTTGATGGCCTCCGTTGCGCCGGACGTGAAATAAATTTCTTCCGCAGATGCATTTAAAACGCTCGCAACCGTTTTCCGGGCATCATCAACGGCATCTTTGACTTTCCGTCCGGCCCAATGGGTCGAAGAGGGATTGCCAAAGCTGGCGGTAAAAAATGGGAGGATTGCTTCAATCACTTCCGGATCCAGTGCAGTTGTTGCGGCATTATCGCAGTAAATTTCCATGTTGATCTTAGTGTTTAATTTTTATTAGTTCGTCGATTTCAAATACCGTAACCTGCCTGATTAATCGCCACAATTCCGCCAAACGGGAATTGTAACGAACATTCATGGGCAAGCCTTTGGCTTTCATTAACTCGATTTTACTCTGTTTACTCCGGTGGTTGGATTCTCAGATTTATCATTAGAATTAGGTTGGGGCACCTTAAAAAGTCATAGGTTGCCAGAAGATCATAGAGCCTAACCTCTCCCTTCCTTCTTTATAAATCTACTAATTCGATAGACAAAGATTGAATAAAGATTTTAAGAATGCAAGCGGGAGGAAAGAATTTTGTTTTGAGATAAGATTTATCCCCATTTTTTCTTTCAATTCTATCTCTTATCGCGCTCATCACTCTGCTCGCTCATCACTCTGCTCGCTCATCGCTCCCATCCCTCTCCTGTCTCAGCGCGCTCCTCTCATCGCGCTCGTCTCATCGCTCGCCTCCTCGGAATGAATTCCGAGGTTATGATAAAAGATCCCCTGATGGGGATTTGCTATTGGGATGTTGGGATAAAATATCGCTCTGGCTAAAAATCCCTGTCAAGGGATGCAGATATTCTGGCCCAGGATTTTAATCCTGGGAATTAAAGATTCAGGATGCAATCCTGGGAATGATTCATCTTGGAAATTCAGGGCCTGGCTTCGGGATAGCCCTTCTGCAAGAGCATGGCCAGTTCATTTACTGTGATAATGTACGTGCTTTCTTTTGCCAGGTTTTTGAATTCGTTGGGGTCTGTTTGGTGGTCGTATAATTCGACCCCAGCCTTCCCTCCGTCCCATTCTGTATAACGGAAGCGTTCGGTTCTTACGCTCCGGCCGAAGATTTGGTTGCGGCGGACTTGCGTATATGCAGCTTTGTCCCAGATCGCATCCGGGTTTTTCAGCAGCGGTGTGAGGCTTTTGCCACCTAGTTTCTGTGGAGGAGTAAGGCCGCAGAGTTCTGCTAATGTTGGGTAAATATCCAATAACTCTACCGTTCTGCCGGAAGCGCCGCCCTTTGTTCCGCCCGGCACAGATATGATTAAAGGAACGTGGGCTGAATTTTCAAAAAGGCTCTGCTTCATCCACTGACCATGCTGGCCAACATTATACCCGTGATCACTCCACAAAACAATGATCGTTTTGTTGGTCAGTTTCAACCGGTCGAGTTCGTCCAGGACCCTTCCAACTTGCGCATCCATGAATGAAACTGTTGCATAGTAAGCGCGTAAAGCCTCTTTTCGTTGCGCCACGGACAGGCCCCAATGCGCAGGTTTGGTAAAAAGCGCAGCTTCGGGAATGTCGTCAAGGTCATTTTTAACTTCTTTGGGAAGCGGAATGGATGCCAGTGGATATTGGTCAAAATATTTCTTTGGCGCTACATATGGTGAGTGCGGGCGATAAAAACCGACCGCCAGAAAAAACGGCTCGTTCTTTTTTTCTTTTAATAATTTAATGGCCTCACTCGCCACCATTCCATCGGTCTGCTCTTCGTCCGTTCCCGCACTCGCATGCCAGGCCAAGGCACTTCCCAAGCCGCGGTCCGGGGTCAGGTTTTTGACTAAGGATTCTTCGGTTTTGTCGCGCCCTTTTGGATTAATTTTATGGTTCCAGGAGATAGGATCATCCAGTCCATCCGTGCCGATCTGCCCGGGAACGCCATAATGGTAGATTTTTCCAACACGAGCACTGTAATAATCGTTGTTCTTGAACAGTTGCGACAATGTGACCACGTTCGGCAAAGTCTTTCGGAAGTGTGTTTGTAATTCGTAAATCTGGGTAACATCCGGCCTTTGGCCGGTTAGCAGCGACGAGCGGCTCGGGCTGCACAGCGGGAATTGAGTGTAAGCCTTGTCAAACTTTACTCCGCGTCGCGCGAGGCGGTCAATGTTGGGTGTTTTGACGAATTTGTTTCCATAGCAGCCCAAATCGGTGTTTAAATCATCAACAGCAATAAAAAGGACATTTAACTTTTTCACTGCCCTACCTTTTTCATCTTCCGCAGAATAACTTTTTTGAACAATGATCCCAGAAAATGAGCAGACAAGCAATGCAGAAACCAAGTATCTTCTTATCATCAGTTAAATGTTTATTCCTTCCCCTCTGTCACTGCCGGGGCATCAATTCCGCAAAATCAAGACAAGCTACCAAATGATCTTCAAGCCATCCAAAGCATATTTCCGAATGTTCTCATCATCACTGATCAGCGTATATTTATGACAAAGTGCTTGCCAAATCAGCATCCTATCGAATGGGTCTTTGTGGTAGGATGCAATAAGTTGATGAAAACTGCTGGTTTCCTTGGCATTCAAATTTAAAATATCGAATCCGGCCCTTTCGCATATTTCAGGCATCAATGAGGGACTCGTGTCGCCTATTCGAAGTTTCCCCGTATTCACTTTGATAGATATTTCCCAAAAGCTTACCGAGCTTACCAATATTTTGTTATCAGTCCTGGATACAATTTCCCTGACGCGATCAGTTAGCTTCTCAGTTTCAAAAAATGCCCAAAGTAAGATGTGTGTATCTAATAGATAAGTCATATTCCAAATTCGTCGTCCGTGGTTGTTTGGAAGTCATCGCTCATAAAAAATTCTCCTTTGCCCTGGAGAATTCCTAACTTCCTTGGCTCTCTATGTACATCATTTGGAACGAGAAAGGCCTTCACTTCCTTCTTTCTTCCAAAAGTAATCCCAATCTTTTCGCCCTTCTCGACATCTTTTAAAACCTGAGAGAAATGGGTTTTAAATTCTCCGACAGTCATGGTCTTCATAATTGATCTTTTTAATCAAATATAAATCTATTTTGTCAAGTTGTCAAGTTGAGGAGAATGAATATATTATGGGTAAATATAACCTATTCCACCTTCTTCGTCAAAGCATTCAACTCCGCTTCGGTAGGTGTTGTTGAGGGGATTCCTTCTTTTGGGATTTGGGCTTTGGCAGTCCAGGCGATGGCATTCAGGACTATTTTTCGGAAATTATCGTTGCCCCAATTTTTGTGCATATGTCCGCCGGAGAATCCAAATCCCCGACCGCCATCCGGCCTTTCCAATGCCCAGGCAACGGGTTGAAGTTCTTTTTTTGTCAGTACTGCTTCGCGTACAGCCGGATTGTTTGAATGCGTTCCGTCTTTTCCTTTCAATGTAGATTCCGGCGGTAATGCTTGTAAAATAGGTGTGATGTTTTTCATTCCGTCCGCAAAGCGCATGTGATAATACCACTCGTCGGTAATGGAAAACGGCTTCACGCCATTTGCAATCGGATGATCGGGAAAACGGGAAAAAGCAGCTTCCCAAACCGGGTTTACAGACCAATTTATCTCAAAATACCCTCCTATCCAGTCTTTAAAATAATTTCCCACTTTTCCTTCCGGCACTTCCAGCGAGAAATGCAGCATCACCAGCCCGACCCCTTTTTTAGCCAACCGGTCCATTTCGCCCAAATGTGGCATCAGCAAATGATCTCCCCCGCCGTCCGCATAAATCACAATCGCATCGGCATCATTCAAAACAGAACTGTCTTTTGGCCAGCCATTCTGCACCAAGACCGCATTTGCCCCGGGCAAACCTTCCCTGATTGATTTCAAAAGCAACGTACTTCCGCCGTGATGTTCATGCTCGCCTTTTCCATGGCTGTCGGGCCCGGCGATGAATACAATTTTTTGAGCAAAGACATTACCGCTCAAAAAAGCCAGTAAAAGTGTGAAATTTAGTATCCGCTTCATCCTCGTCTATGGTCGGTTATGAATTGAACTGGTAAAAAATCACTTCAATGTAATCGTATAATTCCCGTCATCCCCTTTTTCAGGTAACGACATTTCGAGGCCTTCGCCCTTATTTACACGTAGATAATTTTCAGCAGCGAGAATAGCTTCATTCTCAGACGACGCGTTGGATACAGACAACTTCACTCCTGACTTTACAGCTCCCGAAGGATCTAAATTTTTGATATTTGGCATAATGTTCTATGTTTTTAATGATGCGTGTAAATTCCCGTACCAGCAAGATTGCCGTACAAAAAAACAGCCCACCGATTGGCGGGCTGTTTTTTATTTCAAAACCTATACATATTCTCAGCTATTATTTCTGAGGAGTTGCTGGTCTTGAAGTGCTGCTACCTGGAACTGTTGATGACGATGATGGCGTGGTAGTACTTCCCGGCACTGTTGATGATGGGATAGTTGTACCCTGCGGAACAGTTGAAGGTTGTGTCGTATTGTTAGGAATGCTCGACGCTGGCACATTGCTGTTAGGCGTTGTGTTGGATGATGGTTGCGTTGTGCTTCCTGGAATAGTTGAAGATGGCTGAGTTGTTGATGAACCCGGCACAGTGCTCGATGGCTGCGTAGTTCTGTCAGGCACAGTTCCTGGTGGAACTGATGCTGGCCTTGTTGTAGAACTTGGGGTTGTAGTCGATGGCTGTGTAGTCGTCGTCGAACCTGGCTGCGTTGTTGAGCGCGGCTGTGTCGTTGAACCCGGCTGGCTCGATCCCGGTAAAGTTGATGGCTGCACCGTGCTTCCAGGAACTGTTCTAGGTTGTGTTGATGAGCTGCCCGGCGTAGTCGACGGCTGCGTTGTACTTGATGGAGTGCTGCTTGACGGTGAACTGCTTGATGGCGTCGAAGTTTGGGCAAACACTGCGGTTGATCCTAATAATGCGATTGCTAGTATGTTTAACTTTATAGCTTTCATAACATTTGGTTTTTAGTGATGAATTTTAATTGTCATATGATATTACGAAGATTAAGTAAAAAGAATCGTACCAAAGCGGCACATTGCCAAGCAATTTTTTTTAAAACCAGCTGGAAACGAGGCTCATTGGATCACCTTATATGTTCCTCTGTCCCAAACGCCCCCCGGATTCGACGTTTTTACACACCCTATCTTTATCAATTATTGAGGAAGTTTGTAAACAACAAATTTATCAACATGGAAAAACAAACTGATCTGGCAGCTGCTCTCGAAACAGAAAGCGTTGACAACCATAACATTGTGTCGCAGGAAGAATGGATAGAGGCACGCAAAGACCTTCTTAAAAAAGAAAAAGAGCTCACTAGGCTTAATGACGAACTGGCCCGTCAGCGCCGCAAGCTTCCCTGGGTGAAGGTGAATAAAGATTACACTTTTGAAAGCGAGCACGGGAGGAGGACATTATCCGACCTTTTCGATGGTAAAAGTCAGCTTATCATTTATCATTTCATGTTTGCACCGGGGGATAAGGAAGGCTGTCCCGGCTGCTCATTCCTGGCCGATCATATCGATGGCGCCAACCTGCACCTTGCGCATCACGACATTTCAGTGGTGGTCGTTTCCCGGGCACCATTACAGGAATTATTGCCATTTAAGCAGCGGATGGAATGGAAATTCGAGTGGGTTTCGTCTTTTGGAAGCGATTTCAACTATGATTACTTTGTTTCTTTCACCCAGGAGCAGCTTGACAAAGGGACGATTTATTACAACTACGAAAATTTAAAACACGACGACGGAACGGAATCTCCTGGAACAAGTGTGTTTTTTAAGGATAAAGCGGGCAATATTTATCACACTTATTCAAGTTATGCACGCGGAGGCGACATGCTCGTAGGCGCACATAATTTCCTGGACCTCACCCCAAAAGGCAGAAACGAAGATGGCGCCATGGACTGGATGCGGCACCACGATAAATACGATGATTTCAAAAAAGACAACAATTCGTGCTGTCATTAACATGTAAGAACCTGTTACGCGCCCCTTGGCCAAATCAATATTACTAATGTTCATCAACTAAATTCCAATTGGCGCTTTTCCTGAAAGCCATGATAGAACCGGAAGTATCCAGGCCTGGATACTTCCGGTTCTATCATAGCTTTCGCGCTACCTTAATCAGGCAATCTTTTCAGCGGTTGTATCTGGCAGGAAAATGCTGCTATCGCGCAGGAATGCGGCAATCCAGATCAAGATCATCGGTAGCAATGCATTGAATGGTGTGCCGTGCGACAGTTCCGTAGCCAGGGCTCCCGCAAAATAACAGGACAGCAGAATGAACCCGATCTTCATCGTTTTAGGGTAAATAAACAATGCTGTAAAGCCAATTTCCATCAGTGCGAGCGGAACGAGATAGTCCCCTACTCCAACTTTTGACAATGAACTGACAATTTCCTCGCTGCGGGATAATTTCATAATGCCGCTTAGCACAACAAGCGCGCTGGAGACCACGGTAACGCCAATGGTGATAATTTTCTTTGCTTTCATGTTGATTTCATTTCCAGCAAAAATAGTTACCTTTACTTACGAAAATATAGTAGTATACAAAAGGTTAGCAGTATCCTTTCGGTTAGCGAAATTCAATATGGAACGTATAAACGGACATTCAGGACCGCACTCCGTGGCGGAATGCAACAGTAAATTGGGAGCAATCGGCGACGCACTTTATGTGATAGGCGGAAAGTGGCGGTTGCGGATCATTGTCGCGCTAACCGAAGGGGGAACAAGATTTAATGAATTACAGCGCATGCTTCCGGGCATTTCGCCGCGTGTGCTTTCGAATGAACTTAAAGAATTGGAAATCAACGGCTTTTTAACCAGAACCGTGTTTACAGATATTCCCGTTGTTGTAGAGTACAAGCTCACCCCATATAGCCGGACCCTGGATAGCGTCATGGGCGCACTTGTGGAATGGGGCGAAATGCACAGGGTGAAAATACGGCAGGACGATACGCAGATTGCGAAACCTATTGCTCAGGAAGCGATACTGTAATGTGCCACATATCGCCTGAATTCGTCACTTTCGGCGTTCCCCAAACCCCGGGACCGCCATCAGGGCGGAGATAAACACTGAAAACAAGGCTGGTAACATTCGAGCCGGTTACTAATAAGCTTCCGCAGGCCGCGCCACTGCCGCAAAAGCCGGTTACGGCGGATTTGGTGTGCAATATTTTTGTTTTGGAATCGTCCAGGACCAGTTCCTTAGTTCCTGAGAGTTTGACCAATGTTCTGCCGGGTGTTTGCAGTTCCAGTTCTGTGGTAAAGCCCAGACGTTTGTTGGCAAAATTGGTCGTAGCCCCCAAGCCCACCACGGAGATCACCGGATTATTCACCGGCCTGTTGAACTGCAAACGCAATTTACCGTAATAATAACGGCTTGTATCCGAAGTAGAAGCATTCACAGCCTGTAATGGCTTTGCCGACAAAAAAACCTGAACGCCTACATTATTATATAAACTAACCCCACGCCCTGCCTCTCCTTTTGGGTGTGCGGTGAAAAGCGTCCGCGTAGAATCTTCAAAATAGTAATTGTTGTTCACCACCGGAACTGACCTTACCTGCGTGGCGCTGGCGCCTGACGCGGCCCCGAATGTCATGCCCGTAACATGCTGGGGAACCGTAATGTAAGGCTGGTCATCGAAACTGAATGTCACCGAAAGTTCGGATTGGGGCTTTTGAAAATAGATGCCTTCGTCTTTGCTGCCATTATTGTTCACAAAAAACGAAAGCGTTTGGGGAATGGAGGTTGGCCCTTTGGGAACGGGCGGACGGTAACTGTTATTTACACCATCCTGAACCAATTCAAGCGTGTTCTGTGCAAAGGCCGTTTGCGCGGCGATACAGGCCATCCATAGGAAACACACCCGAACGATGAGAGTCTGTCTTAAAAGCATGTGTACTGAATTAAAACCGTTGAGTTGCTTTATTTGGCGCAATATAATGTTTCAAACGCAAGGTCGATGCGTTGTCAGCCGCAAAAATTAACGGAATGCAACTGACAACGCATCAGTTTGCAATTCTAAGTGTTTGAATGTTAACCTGGTGTGAAGCTTTACTTCAATTCTGAATTAACCGGAATTTTATCAAAAGGCAGCCCTTATATCATGGAACTGCGCGAAACCAGCGGTAACCGTAAGCTTCCAGTGTAATGGTATGCCGGCCTTTTTCATCTGTAACACTTTCAATGTTGCTCATCAGATCGGCGATGCGCCTGGCTCCTGCCGTCTTTTCAGGAACGACCAGTTCCAACGATTTTTCCTCGAAATTATGCCAGATAAGCAGGATCCTGTTCTTCCAGGTGTAACGCATGCCCAGGATCTGGTGCTGGCCGGTATCCATAATCTCCCAGTTGCCGTAACCGATCTCGGGACACTCTTTTCGCATCCGGATCAGGGAGGTCATCCAATTCAGCAAGGAACCCGGTTCGCGCCGCTGATCCTCGACATTTACGTGGTCGTAGGCATAATAGCCCTCGTCAACAACCGGATGGATTAATGTTTCGGCTTTTGAAAAACCGCCTTGTTTTTCACCAGTCCATTGCATCGGCGTCCTGACGGCATCGCGTTCTTCAAGTTCAAGGTTGTCACCCATTCCGATTTCGTCGCCGTAACGGATTACCGGCGTTCCGGGCAATGAAAACATGAGACTATAAGCCAGTTCGGTTTGCTGCCTGCTGCCCAGCATCGGCGAAAGCCTGCGCCGGATCCCGCGCTCATAAAGCTGCATATGCTTTTCGGGACCGAATCTCTCGAAAACGGTTTGCCGTTCTTCCTCGGTCAGCCTGCCCAGGTCCAGCTCGTCGTGGTTACGGAGGAAATGCGCCCACTGGCTGGTGCCCGGAATGTCGCGTGTGGCTTCCAGCGCCTTGATCAGCGGCCGGGTATCGGCGGTGGCGAGGGCATAAAATGTATATTGATTTACAAAAAAATTAAACATTAAATGAATGCCGTCACCGTCTTCTCCGAAATACTTTTTGCTCTCATTTGGCAACACATTGGCCTCGCCCAACAGTACCGCGTCGCCTTTCCGCCATTGCAGAAATTTGCGCATTTCTTTCAGATATTCGAAGTGCAGCTCAGGCTCTCCGGTCTTTTTAGAAGTGCTTGATTCCAGAATAAACGGCACGGCATCCACCCGGAATCCTGCGATCCCGAGTTCAAGCCAGTAACCCATGATCTTGTTTATTTCGTCCCTAACCTCAGGATTATCCGTGTTCAGGTCAGGCTGGAATTCGTAGAAACGGTGAAAATAATATTCTTTTGATTCCTTATCCTTTGTCCAGGTGGCTTTTTGCACGCCCGGAAAAACCATTCCCTTGTTCCAGTCTGCCGGCCTTTTTGCAGACCATACATACCAGTCTTTTTTTGGATTGTCCTTTGAAGATCTTGCTTCCTTAAACCACCGGTGCTCGTCGGAAGTGTGGTTTACAACGAGATCAATAATGACTTTTATACCGAGTTTCCGGGCTTTATGAATGAAGCTCACAAAATCACCGCTGGACCCATGGCGCGGATCGACACCATAAAAATCGCTGATATCGTAACCATTATCGCGGTTGGGTGTGGGTTGAAAAGGAGCCAGCCAAATGGTGTCCAGGCCCAGTGCATGCAGATAATCAAGCCGGTTGCAAAGTCCCTCAAAGTCGCCCGTTCCATCGCTGTTTGCATCCATGAATGTTTCGAGATCGAGGCTGTAAATCACCGCGTTTTTATACCAAAGGTCTTCGAGCATAGGTTTGAGGTTTGTTGATTTGCTAAAATCGTAAAAAAGCAATGCCATGAAACCTGCGTCCCATGGCATTTTTTACATTAAACCTACACACTAATTGCCTCCGCTATACATATTGAATGCAAGTAAATGCTTCCTGAAAATCGCCTCATACTTTTTCGCTTCGGCATCTTGTTTCGCACGCTTGCATTCCTGAGCAATGGTTTGCAGCATATACAGATCCACATTTACCTCCCGGTTCCTGATACCGCCGTTTTCCTTCGCCCAAGTTAGATTTTCGTCCGATCGAAGTGCCATGATCCGTGCCGAATCCAGCGCTTTTTTATTCTCACCCACATCAAAAAGCATCCCTACAAAACCCACTGAAAACTGATCAAACGGGATCGTGTCGTCCGGCATTACCGTCATGGCCGTATTTACCACTTGCTTCGCCTTTTGCAAGTCATTTTCCGCAATTAGCTGGCCTGCAAGCCGCAGGAACGAGATCCGCGCCGTAGCGACGGGCGAGCCGCGATAGGTGTCATCATGATATACTTTGGGATTGTTCAGCGACCGCCATTGCATTTTGTTCATCATGTTGTCGTACATGATTTCGGAATTGACATAACCATCCGAAGCACCCTGAACGCGGACAGGTAACAATCGGTACGTGTAACCTTCGAGCTGCAAATATTCCTGTAAGCCCAGGTTATGCGTGGCACCCATCGTTGAGGAAAAATATACAGGGCGCTTCCAGTTATTGGTGGCGATAATGTCCAGCATAACGAGGTCACTTTTGTAAAGATCCTTAGTGCCAATGTTCCAGCTCATGGAGTCGGTGAGCATAGGCAGCAAATCATTTTTAACAATATTCATAGATCTGATCTTGTGCGCATCGACGGGTAAAAAAAGTGTGGAAGATGGCAAAATTGAGGTCATATCACCGCTGGTGAGCGGAACCTGTATGGCCTTGTTTTCCTGATTGATCAGGTCAAGATATTCTTTCAGGTTAATGCCATTCTTAACTGCCGGGATTTCATAAAACGGCACGTATTCATTTTTCCCTATTGCATAATCGTCCATGTCCAGGGAAAGCGGCAGGGCATCCGAAAGGTTTGTTTTTCGTTTCAGCTGCTCAATGTACCAGTCAATGCCCAGGAAGGTTTGTACGCAAACGCGCACGTCCGTGCGAACGCCCTCCACTTCCTGCAAATACCACAGCGGAAATGTATCATTATCGCCTCCTGTGAAAAGAATTGCATTTGGTGCACAGGAATTGAGCAGATTTCTGGCAAAATCCACAGAATGATAGCGGTTGCTGCGGTCGTGGTTATCCCAGCCCCTGGCCAGCATGATCACAGGCACGGATAGGCTGGCACACACGGCCAATGCGGTTCGCAGCTTAGACATCTTTATCAATTTTGGCAGGAAATCAGCAATAGCCATCACGCCAAACCCGATCCAGATGCAGAAAATGTAAAAGGAACCCACATAAATGTAATCGCGCTCCCGCGGTTCGGTGGGTGGGGAATTGAGATAAATGACGAGCCCTACCCCCGTCAAAACAAACAGCAGGCCCAGCACCAGCAGCTCATTCCGGCGCTTTCCGTACATCCAAACCAGGCCTGCAATGCCGAGCAGAAGCGGCAGCATAAAAAAGTTGTTATGGCCCCTGTTTGTTGCAATGGATGAAGGAAATTTGCTGGCAACCTGCCAGGGCATCACTGTCCCCGCTCCTTCCTGATCGCTTTCCCTGCCTACAAAATTCCAAAGAAAATAACGCCAGTACATATGCCCGAGCTGGTGGGAGAACATGTAATTAAGGTTGTGCTTCATGGTCGGCTGCTGCCCTTCCGCCAGCCCCGTCATTTGCTGGTAAAGTTGCGGATGGCCCGGCTGTGCGCTGTACATTCTTGGAAACAGAACATTGCTGCCCGGCTCATATCCGTAAACCGGCCGGTAATCGATGATGACATATTTTCCGTCCTTCTTGCGATAAACCGGCGCGCCTCGTTCCTGGCTGATGGGTTTGGAAGTAAATGACGGCCCCCATAACAGCGGCCTGCTCTCATATTGCTCCCTTTTTAAATAAGACACAAACCGCAAAACGTCACTTGGATTATTTTCATTGATAGGCGGGTTAAATTCTGACCGCACCAGCACCATAATGTAGGATGAATAGCCAATCAGCACGAAAACCAATGATAGCAATGCAGTGTTCAGCAACACTTTCCCCCTCATATGTGCATAGCGGATCGACCAGCCTAATGTTGCCAGGAACAGCACCACAAAAAAGATAATCCCCGAGTTAAAAGGCAACCCCAGCGTATTCACAAAGAAGATCTCAAACTTGCCCGCTACATCCGGCAAGCCAGGAATAATGCCGGAATTAATGATCACCAAAACGACCAATCCACCGCAGAATGCCAGAATACGGCCCATTAGGTTCGGTTTTGGGAATTGTTTGAAATAATACACCAAAGCTAAGGCCGGAATGGTAACCAGATTGAGCAAATGCACCCCGATGGAAATGCCGATGAGATAGGCGATCAGGATGAGCCAGCGGTTTGCTGTGGATGGGTCCTTCGTTTGCTCCCATTTGAAAACTGCCCAGATGACGATGGCCGTAAAAAACGAGGACATGCCATAAACCTCCGCCTCTGCTGCCGAAAACCAGAAGGAATCTGACCAGGCATAAGCAAGAGCGCCTGTTAGACCTGAAAAAATGACCAGCATGGCCTCTGGTTTGGTAAGCTCTTCCGCTGTTTTGCCAATGGACTTGCGGACCAGCATGGTAATGGTCCAGAACAGAAACAGGATTGTAAATGCGCTGCTGAGCACAGAAACCATGTTTACCCAGTACGCTACCCGCGTCACATCGCCGAGTGCTAATAATGAGAAGAGCCTGCCTATGAGCAGAAAAAAAGGTGCTCCCGGCGGATGGGGCACCTGTAATTTAAAAGCCGCTGCGATAAATTCACCGCAATCCCAAAAACTGGCCGTTTGCTCCATGGTAAGCACATAGGTCAGGAATGCAGTCGAGAAGACTGCCCAGCCGGTAATGTTGTTCCATTTTTTAAAAGGTGTCATGCTAAGTTAAGTTTTTTCTGTGCCCAAAGCTATCGAAAGCGGCTTGAAGCAGGATTCGGCCAACTCTTAAAAAAAGTTAACTGAACCACTCAGAATCAACTATTTAACTTAATTTAACATAACACCAGCTGTGCTATTTTGTCAAAATCTGATAAAGCGCGTAGATCAAGGAAAACCATAGCAGCGAACCTGCGATGATGGTGAAAACTAGGGCTCCGATGAAGGACAGCGCCCCGGAGTGTATTTGAAACTGTACAATTCTTGCCATCTTCTTCTTACAATAATTCTGACTGGGTTACCCGATGGCCGGAGAAGCCATCTTTTTGTAAATATAATTATTGTTGAATTAGTGCAATTAAGCTACTCAAAAACGGACCGTGCGAATGTATTGACGCCACGTGGCGAATCTTCGACAAATTAGGAATGATGAAAGCCTGAGTTGGGTTTTTTGTAGATTTCGACCTTTTTGAACAACTCGAGAACATTGCTTACTTCCAGTTTTTCGAAGATCCGGGCCTTGTAGGTGCTCACTGTGCTCTCCTTAATGTTCAGTTCAATGGCGATGTCTTTGGTCCACTTGCCGGTGAGAAGCATGTCCATGATTTCCAGTTCGCGGTTCGAGAGAATTTTCAATGGGCTTTCGCGGCTCTCTCTTTCTAATAATGTGTTGTTAACCAGTTGCTGCTGCACCTGATTACTGATATAAGTTCCGCCGCCAAGAACACACGTGACGGCCCGTTCCAGTTCTTCATTGCTTGTGTCTTTTGGTAAAAAGCCATTTGCGCCCGCCTTCACATAATGCAGCGCGTACAACTCTTCCTCCTGTGAAGAAAAAACAAGGATTTTAACGTTTTCCTGCACGGATCTAATGCGGGGGATCATATTAAATGCCTCACCGCCGGGAATCCGAATGTCTAATATGACCAGGTCAAAATTCCTGGTATGCAGCAATTTAAGGGTTTCATTAAATGTTGCTGCTTCAATAATAACCACACCCGGTATAACGTCTTCAATCACCAACTTTACCCCCATCCGCACTATTGAATGGTCTTCTACCAATAAAATCGTTTTCATCAACGCTGTTATTTCTTATTTCCTCTAAAAGTAATTTAATATCGAGGAAAAATACGTAGAAGTTGGACTACAATAAAGTCATTTTTGAAAAATGATATGAATCGAAGTGCCTTGTATTTTGTTGCGTTCCGCCATCAGCCGTGCGTTGATCAATGCGCTTACTTCTTTGACTATAACGAGTCCCATTCCAAAGCTTTCCGGATCCAGTTCAGCGCCCGGAACTTTCGCGTCGCTGTTGAGCCAGCGTATGATCGCCGGATCCATTCCGGGGCCTGTGTCCCTGATGACCAGGTGAAGCGCGTCGCGGTAATCGATATGGGTCACTTCAATTATTCCCTTGGTCGTCACCTTATTCGCATTATCAATCAGGTTATGAAGCACAATGCTCAGCAGTTGTACATTGTTTCTGAGGATCACCCCCTGGGAAACTGTGTTGAGAAATGTATTGCCGCTGCTTTCAGCCTCCGCCATAAAAATCGCAAACTTTTGATCAACCAGCTCATGCACATCCAGATAGTTGAATGTCACCCGGGTGTTTCTGTAACGGAACTGTGTGTATTCCAGCAGGTTTTTCATAAAATGATACAGCCGGTAACTCGACTGGCTGATGGCCCGGATCGTTGGCAGGTCGGGATTGCTTTTGGCCAGACGACCTGTTGTTGCCATTAAGAAACGCAGCGGGCTTTTAATATCATGGGAAATACTGGCCAGCAATAGTTTCTGGTGACTGAACTCCGATTCCAGCTTACGCTGCGACTCTTCCTGAAAAGCAAGACTTGAAGTAAGCTCCGTTGTGCGCGCATCGAGTGCCGAAATTGTTGCGTAAAAGGAGTTGAAAAAGTAATAGTTTATCAGAAAGAGGAAGAAGAAATTATGTAAAAGCAGGATCGCGACCGTTATTCTGCTCACGCCTACCGGTCCCCAGGGAATGGCTGCCCCGAGCTGATGTTCGAGATACATGTAAACGAAGAAGGGCAAAATAGCGACCATCGAATAGAAAAGCCCCCACTTGTTTCCCAGTCCATAGAATGCATAAATGCTGATGATCACGACATACTGAAGCGTCACGACGTGAAAACCTTCCTTATAAAAGACGAGATTAGACCAGATTATGGCCAGAAAAATCAATATGGCTATGTGTATGGCCTTTTTCCAGTTCAGCCCCAAACGCAGGGCAATGTAGTACAGGATCACCACCACGAGCAACAATCCGATCCGTTTGGTTTGGAAAGCATGATCTTCAAGAATATAAAACACAAGCAACATGACGGTGGTGATCAGTCTCAGATGAAGAGTTAATGATAGCACCTTGATACGCGCGATGTTGAGGGCGTTTGATTCCTCAGCCAACTGTTTTTGAACGGGCCAATCAATAAAAGATAAATTCATGTACGTTCAATACTGTACTCCCAAAAAACCAAATCTACCTAAAAAAAAATCACCAGCGATGTAGAGAAATCGCTACAAGAGAATTCACAGCTATCTACAATTAATGTTGCTTCCACATTGTAAATTTGTATATTCTTTCAACCGTTATGGCTTGTGCGTTGGCAGAAAGAATGATTTAGGAGTGAACGTATGAAATACGTTATAAACGTTGAGTATATCTTACACCTTCCGGTCCTGCCGTGAAGGTGTTTTGTGTTTTAGATGCGGCGTTGAGATACCGGGAGAAGGCAATTAGAGGAACGAGAGCAGGTAATGCGCTTATTTTTGCAATGTGTTGTAACAGAGGAGCGACTTCATTAATGAACGGCAGGCCTAGTTTCTTTCAGCTCTTTCCTGCGCCTCTTTTTTGGATTTCTTCACTTCCCCTGGCGTGAATTCGCCATTGATCCATCTTACAAAATTCTTTGATTGAACCTGATAGACCTGGGCGGATAAAGGTTTTAGATCTGAATTCTCAATTTCCCGAAGATAATCTGCAAGCAACCTGTTAATCTCCTCTAAATACTTACTTTGTGTTCTCATGTGCGATTTTCAATAAATAATGATAATGTGACTAAATCAAGGTGAGATAAGCAAACTCCTTCCTTAACTGAATGCAATTATAATTATTCATTTTCTCGCATTTTTATTTTTGGGGTGAGATGGCGTTTTTTCTGGGTGTAATGTAATCTCAACGGGGAAATATGCGATGAGGGCTATACGCAACGCGCACAGCCCTACCGGTTCATGGCTAATAAAACTTTTAAGACTATTCTTTACTCCTCAGATACACATCATTGCTGATAGATTCAAGTTTCACTTCCGGCCCGCCGCCGTTCAGTGTGCCTTCCAGCAAATAACCTACGATCGGGTTTTTCTGCTTTTTGTCTTTAAAATCAATGTCAAAATCGGAATAAACTTCTCCGGTGATTGTTTTTAAAGCAACGTTGATGCCCTTGGATTTTGGCCAGCTCATATCCACAAATCCGCTGATTGTTTTCGCATAAACGGTCGTGCTTGCGCCCTGAATGTCAATGTTCCCATCGATGGTTTCAAGTTTTAGTTTAGCATTGCGCGGCAGAAACACCTGATAATGAATTTCTTTACACAAATAATACCTCTCTTTTCCGTCCTTATCATTCCAGGAACTGCGGTTGTTTCCCGGACAATCTTCCGCCTTCCCTTGTTTGAGCAACACATCATCAAACCCGACCTCCAGAATCACTTCGTCCGCCGTAGCGCGGTCGGTTACGAGCAGTGCGTCGTTTAGCTTGTTATTATTGATCACGGCGCGGATCTTTACATAAACTTCCGGTTTGTCCCAATATCGAACCTGAATGCTGTCGGCAAATTTCAAGTTCAGGTTTGCGGATTGCCCGTCTTTGTAGGGCAGCTTTTTCTCAATGATTTTCTGGGCAGATAAAGGACCTGCGAGCAGAGCAAGAATGCATATTAATAGTCTGTTTTTCATAACTGATATGGCCAGGATGGTTATTTTTTTCTGATGTAAATGTTGCCGCTGATCGTGTTGAGCTGCATTTCAACCCCACCACCGTTCGTCGTGCCTTCAATGTTGCTTCCGCCGCCCACTTTGGAAAGCCCGTCTTTCGTGTTCCTGGTGCCCAGATCAAAATCCGTGTACATTTCGCCATTAATGGAACGCAGCTTCATCGTGGATTTGGCAGTTGCCGGTAAAGTCACATCCACCTCGCCGCTGATGGACGAAATCGCCGTCGGTTTGCTTTGATTCAGGTTGGAAAAAACCACTTGCACATCACCGCTGGTCGAATTGGCCACTACCGGGCCGGTAACATTGTTCATCAGAATATTAGCAACATTGGTCTTGACTTCAAGATCTCCGTCCATATTGCTGATCGTAATTTTGGAACCGCCCTGCCAGTTCACTTCCTGAAAAAGGACTGAAACCTGCTTCGGCAACCGGATCGTGTATTTTGCCTCCTTACGCGTTACTTTCTCGACTTTGAGGCCGCCCGCATCCGTAGTAACCGACAGACCGATCCCCGTGTTGTCGACACCGACGTAATACAATGGTTTCAAGCCCTTTGCGCGTTCAGGCGGCGCTTCAAACCCTGATGAAGCCTGGATCAGAATCTCATCACCAGCATATCCCTCAATCTTCACCTGGCTTGCGGCCATTTCAATGGTCACCTTTTTATCTTTCGAATTGGCCAGCTTGGCTTTGTATTCGTGCGTTTGGGCCATCGATTGAGCAAGGCACAACAAGCAACCCATACTTATTAAAAGTATTTTTTTCATGGTTTTAATTAAAATATAAATTGATTAAATAAGCGTAATCTCTTGAATGCGTTTTCAGACGTCGGCAGCACGCAGCTCACTAACTCCCTGTTGCGCTTTGAGCCTTACCACTTCCAACACTTCCTGGTTTCTGGCCAGTTGCTGGAAAGGCTCAACCGCCCGCTTTTCTTTGTTAGACACCAATGTTTCGATAATCATGATCTGAATGTTAGGATCGGTTTGAATGGCCAGGGACCTCATCAGCGCTTCCGGCACATTCTCTTCATTATCAAAGCGTTGCAAAGCCTGGCAGGCAGCAAGCCTGACGTTGACATTCGGATCAAAATTGAGTGTATTAATAAGCAGCTGCGTAATTTCCTGATCCACATTGGCCAGGTCGTAACTCTGGTTAACCGCCTGAATGCGCTCGCTGGCCGAGGTCGAATTCATTTTTTCAAAAGCCAGTACATTTTTCATTTCAACCTGTGACACAGACTCTTTCGAAGAAATCAACGGATTACCTGCCACGTTGCGATCCTGAAATGCGCGTCCTCCCAAAAACCCGACTATTAAGAGCGCCAGTCCAGCCGCAATCCGCACCAGCCAGCTCCCGAAACTGCGCACCGGACTTTGCTTTGGCGGATCCAGCAATAATAATAACTCGCTGCCGAATGTCAGGGAAGGATGCTCGTTCCTGGCCTCCACAAAATAACCAAACTGTGCTGCATGGCTTTTCAAATGATCCGGAACATCGCCGGTTTGAAAAAAGTATTTGAGTTCTTTTTCCTCTTTAATGGTCGTTTCGCCTTCGTAATATTTCTCTAATAACTTTTCAATATCCTGATTCATAATCGTTTGCTTTAAGGTAATTCTCCCGAAGCTTCTGCCTCGCCCTCGAAAGGATTGTGCGAATGTTCGCATTGGTCAATCCTGTAACCTGCTCAATCTCCTCAAATGTGTATTCCTCCACATCGCGCAAATGCAGCACCAGTTTGTGTTGGTCAGGCAACTCGCCTATGAGCTTATGGATAAGCGCCGCGCTGTCGCTGTTTTCCAGCTGCCGGTGCGGGGAAAGGTCCCCGGCCTGCACACTGGATATATCCGCATCGTTTTGCATTTTTTGCTTGTGATGCGATTTCAGCTTGTCCATACAAAGGTTTTTGGTCATTTGCACGGCCAATGCTTCAATACTGTTGTAGGTTTCCAGCTGCTGCCTGTTCGCCCACAACCTTAGCAACACATCCTGAATCGCATCTTCGGCCTCCTCGCGGTTGCGAAGAAACATTTGCGCCAATCTGAAAAGGCGTCCCTGCACGGGAAGAATGCGTTGGTTAAAGGCTTGTAAATCCATTTCAAATACAAAGACGACCCAACCCGAATTTCGTTACAGGCTGGGAGGGAATTATTTTTAAATCTTTTGAAATGTTTTAGAGAACAGGCACTTCTCAGCAATGATATGCGGCAGGCAGCTCTTCAATCGCCTGTATTGTTTGATTTATCCTACCGAAAGTTATGAACGAAGTATCGGTGCAGGCTTGTAAGGGATTGCCTTGATAAGGCGTGTGTTATTAAACTCTTCAATTGTCCGCACATTTTCCGCGGGAATAATGCCACGGTTAATCCAGTTTACCACTGTTTCAACATTCTTGACATTAAAACGATTACAATATTCCTTGATAGTCACCCATTCCGCCAGGTCAACCACTTCGCCCTGGCTGATCAGATAGTTCGTTGCTTCTTTAATAGCAGCATCAGCGCCTGCGAGTAACCGCTCGATTTCTTGCGCCAGGTCCGGCGTTGTTTTCATTTGATTATCATCTTCGAAGACCATATTTCAATCATTTAAAGATTCCAACTTCTCTATCAAATCCTGCAAGGCTTCAATCTTATTCCAGATTTCCAATCTCTGATCCTCCGTCATCTCCTCCGACCTGTCCCTCAGTAACTGCCTAAGCGCAGCAAGGTGCATTCTCAAACTAAACAACTGCATAGGTGTGTATTTTCAACAAATATAAAACTGTTTGGCAGCCAAACAAATCCATATCCGATATTAAACGTTTGCAATTGGATGTGATCGAAAAACTTTTTTAGATTTGTTGATTACTTAAAAATACACACGTATCACAGCTATATGGACGCACTAGATATTTTATCTTCAATGGTTATCGTCGCAGCAATTGCGGCAGTGGTTTATAAATCCGCGAAACTCTTTTACAAGATTATCACTAATGCTGATCTGACGGTTACCAATACTAAAACTGGTAAATCCATTAAAATGGGGGCGCATCCAACCCCTGGTTTTGCTGAAAAACTACTGGAAGTGCTCAATTCATGACACGCGTTTTGCCTGAACCTTCTAGCATTCCAAAACGACAAGCTATAAAAGTTACCGGAATCACCTTTGTTTTGACCAGTATCGCAAACAAAGTCAGCGATCCCACCTACAAAGATTGGCTGGTGTCACTGAGCCCCTTGTTCGGCTATTTGCTTCATTTGCTTTACGCAGTGGTAGCTTGCGAAATCTCCTTTGCTTACTTTCAAAACCGGGTCAACCGATTTGTAAAGGAATTGAAACTGCGAAAAATGGATCCTGAATGTGACGAAATTGAAGCAAAACAACTTGACAAGGAAATGGCGGACATGCGTAGGGTGTTGATAGAAAGGCGTATAAAAGATCTCAATGCCCGGTTTTAATCAACGGCGTCCTATCATTCACTTCAAATGAAAACGGGCAACCAAAAACAAAACACACTGTGAAGCATTATTGTCTGATCATAGACAATGAAATTTCGGCAAGCTCGGCTAACCATCAATTACATTTCAGACGCAGGAAATCCCATTCCGGATGGCTGATAGCACAGGTTAAACAATTACGATCTGGTTTAAACCGTTTGCAGGGCTAAATTGTCATGACTTAAATGCGTTGTTTACTCAATATGCTTAGCCATGAACCTGAAAATTTCTACTATTATCCTCAGCTCCGTTATACTTGGCGGAACCATTACGACCATTTGTCTTAGCATTGGTCAAAGTCGTCTGCCGGAAGGAACACTGAATGTAAATGCCGTGAATGTAGAAACTGCATCGCATTGTAAATATGTCTACGACGAATTGGCGCATAAACTCGTGGCTTACAGTGCAACGGAAAAGTGCGCAGCTGACAGAGGTTTTTCTTTTAAAATCGGAAGCCGGATTTTGGAGCTCACGAAAGGATCTCTGAGGGAATCACAACCCATCACGCTCTGAGACCACTGCACGCTCCAAGATCACTGCGCTGTTCCAAACATTTCTTCATAGTGTTGGGAGGGCGTCAGGATGCCACCGCTTTCGGCGTAAAATGTTGCGTCAGTGAGGTAAACGCCTTTTTGCGTACGGATCCAGGACGCGTCCTTTTTGGGATGATAGGTCATTAATTTCTCCCAATTTTTATAATACTGATGACCATTTGTTTCCTGTAAACCAACGGTCATGCCCGGAAAAGGCTGCAACCTTGCCGCCACATTCTTGTTCCAGTCCACTAAAATCGGATTGACGGTTAAGTCTGCGCAGAAGCATGGCACTTTCTTTTCATAGGCCAGCTGCGTAATTTTCATGGTCATACTGAGCGTTTTAGCAATTGCTTTGACCGCAATAGCGCTATAACCCAATTCGATCCGGTGCGCTGCATCTTCAACCGTGTGCGCACTTTCATCCGCAGCTACGCGCACGCCCATATCACCCACAAAAGCTTCGTTCTGCTCTTCAAATGGCTCTTCGATCACCGCGATCTGATCAAAGGCACCGATCTTTTTGGCATGGTCCAGAAAGCGCAGCAATGTTTCCTTTTTTTCATATCGCCCGTTTGCATCAAAATAATACGGGATCTTGCCATTCTGCGTGTAGGGGGTTTCGTAATGTCCGATCGCCTTGTGCACAGCGGTTAGGAAAGCGATATCTTTTTCGATCATTTCCTGCTGCGTCCCAGCCGAACCGGTTTTTAATTTCATGATAAAATAACCTTCATCCGCCGCCTGCTTGATCCGCTCGGCCGAGGTTCCTACACTGAATGAAGGGATACTCGCGACTTTTTTGTGCTTGTAGGACATGCCCGGCTGGTAGGCGGCCGGAATAAGTTTATCAAACTGGTCAATGTTATTTTCTTTCGCATATAAAAGCCATGCAGCATTGTCGACGCTCACCAATGCATTGAGCGCAAATGTTTTGCGGAGATCCGGGTTGCCGGTGACTTTTTTACCATAAGCCAAAACCTCCGGCAAGATATCATCCAGCAGCTTTACCGGATCCGAGAACGTAGTGCCCTTGATCATTTGCAAAGCGCGCTCGGTCATAGCGTACATCAATGCATTCCCCGCACTCTCGGAATGTCCGGCAAAAACTTTTGAATCAGACCATAACACACCCTGCGTCCCGATTCCGATCTTCCTGATCCCCGAGTCGGATTCCAGCAGGGAAATGGCTTGCCAGCTATCTGTGATTGCGCTTCCCTTGAACCGGTATGGATTCAAAGGCTCTCTTTCGAAGTTGGAATTAACGTTTTTGATCCGGATCGCTTTCATGGGTTTGGGAAAATCCGGGGAAGCGCTTGTAAGTTCCGGGGCCAGCATGCCGGCCGCCGCAACAAGGCCTGCCCTATTAATAAACTCCCGCCGGGAAATATTTTCAGTGCTTTTTGTGAACATCTACATTACTTATTTTCAGACCGTTTATTAAAGGACTTAGAAACGCGCAACTACCCTGACAGGCCGTTATTCAAGGATTACTCCCGGTTTTTCCATTGCCTGACTTACATGCAATAGCCCGGCCCTTTCATGGAGGAATAGTTTTTTACGCACCAAGGCAAAATCAACAACTATTCACCATTGCATGTATGAAAAATGACACAACAGTTCTGGAAGAACCATTCCGGAAAAGACCTGATTTGCCTGATTACGAATTAGTTAACCTAACTATTAACGGCCAGTCTTTTAAACTCAAACTGCAACCCTGGGTAAGCCTTCTTGATGCGATCCGGGAATATGCCGGATTAACCGGGACAAAAAAGGGATGTGACCACGGCCAATGCGGCGCTTGCACAGTACTCATCAACGGCAAGCGCATTAATTCCTGCCTGACTCTTGCAGTCATGAAAGACGGTGAGGCGATTACGACCATTGAAGGACTCTCGGACGGAACCAGCAACCATCCTTTACAAGATGCATTTGTAGAACACGACGCATTTCAATGTGGCTACTGCACGCCCGGACAGATCTGCTCTGCCGTGGGCCTGATCAACGAAGGCCGGGCCAATTCCCTGGAAGATGTGCAGGAACTCATGAGTGGCAATATCTGTCGCTGCGGCGCTTATAACAACATTAATGCGGCCATTATGGAAGTTAAATCGAAAATGGCATGAACAGTTTTTCATACAACAAAGCCTATGACGTCGCAGAAGCTGTGGCGGACATTCAGGAACACGAACAAGGAAAATTTATAGCAGGCGGCACCAATTTGCTCGATCTGATGAAAGAGAATGTGATGAAACCCGATCATTTGACGGACATTAACCGGCTTGACCTGGCAGATATCACGGAAAATGAGGACGGCGGATTAAGGTTGGGCGCGCTCGTTACCAATGCAGACACCGCGTGGAATGTGCTTGTAGAGCAACGCTACCCGCTGCTTTCAAAGGCCATTCTGGCTGGTGCATCGCCCCAATTGCGCAATATGGCGACAAACGGCGGAAACCTGTTCCAGCGCACGCGATGCTATTATTTTTATGATACAACAACCGCTTGCAATAAGCGCGAGCCGGGGTCCGGTTGCTCTGCGATCAATGGGATCAACCGAATTCATGCCATTCTCGGAACAAGTATGCAATGCATTGCCACACATCCATCGGATATGTGCGTCGCGCTTGCCGCATTGGATGCGAAGGTGAACATTTCAGGCCCAAATGGTGACAGAACACTGGAATTCGCTGATTTGCACCGGTTACCGGGCAATACACCGCACTTGGATACCAACATTGCCCAGGGTGAGCTTGTTACTTCCATTGACCTTCCGCCCGGCAATTTTACCAAAAACACATTTTACCTGAAGGTACGCGACCGGCAATCGTATGCCTTCGCATTGGTTTCGGTGGCAGCAGCATTAGACATGGATGGGGATGTGATTAGGGATATACGGGTTGCGATGGGTGGCGTTGCGCATAAGCCGTGGCGGCGCAGGGATGTAGAGCAGAGTTACATTGGAAAAGTAGCTTCCACCGAAAATTTCAGGGAACTGGCCGAAACTATGCTCACAGGTGCTGTGGGTTTTGGTGGTAATACTTTCAAAATTGCATTGGCCAAAAAAGCAATCGTACGTGCTTTGAACGAGGCGCTTAAAACAGGAGAAAATCTATGAAAACGCAATATATAGGGAAGCCCGTAAGCCGGGTAGACGGTTTGGCGAAAGTCACGGGAAGTGCCAAATACTCAGCAGATTTCAAAGTGGAAGGAATGCTTTATGGCTACATTGTATCCAGCGGCATTGCAAAAGGCAGAATTGTAAGCATTGATGTGTCGGAAGCCATGTCGTTAAAAGGCGTTTTACAGGTTTTTACGCATGAGAATGTGTCGGGCTTGCCTTGGTTCAGTATCAAATATAAGGATATGGACGCGCCTACCGGCTCGCCTTTCCGTCCGCTGCATGATGATAAGATCGTTTACAGCGGCCAGCCTATTGCCCTGGTTGTGGCCGAAACGTTCGAACTGGCGAGATATGCATCTTCGTTAATTCATGTGGAATATCAGGAAGAAACATTCACGACTGATCTGGTTGAAAACTTAGGGAATTCATATAAGGCACCTTCGGGTAAGATTGGTTTTGTACAGCCAAAGTCACGCGGTAATGCTGAGGAAGCTTATGAGCAGGCAGAATTCAAAATGTCCGGCACTTACCAGCATGGGGCCGAGCATCATAACCCGATGGAGCTGTTTTCCACAACGGCGATCTGGGAAAACGAAAAGCTGACGGTTTATGATAAAACACAAGGCGTTTCCAATTGCCAGTTTTACATTGGTAACGTATTTGGACTTGCCTATAAGGATGTGCGGATCATTTCGCCTTATGTGGGCGGCGCTTTCGGTTCTGGGCTAAGGCCACAGTATCAGCTTTTTATGGCTGTACTTGCTGCTTTGGAATTGAAAAGACCGGTTAAAGTAGGGTTAACGCGCCAGCAGATGTTCACATTCGGACACAGGCCTGTTACAATGCAAAACGTTGCGCTGAGCGCATCAGCGGATGGCACATTGGAATCCATTAAACACGAGGCATATTCTGAGACTTCCCGGTTTGAAAACTATACAGAGATCATCGTAAACTGGTCGGGGACGATGTATAACTGTGATAATGTTAAATTAAAATATGACCTGGTAGGCCTCGATATGTACACACCTGTGGATATGCGCGCGCCAGGCGCGGTTACGGGTGCGCATGCGATAGAAAGTGCTATGGACGAACTCGCGCATGAGCTCAAAATGGACCCGCTGATTTTCAGGTTGAAAAATTATGCCGATGAAGACCAGACAGAAGGAAAACCTTTTTCCAGCAAAGAACTGATCGCTTGTTACCGGGAAGGTGCAGAGAAATTCGGATGGACCAAACGTAGCATTGAACCGCGCTCAATGCGGGAAGGAAACCAGCTGATTGGCTGGGGAGTGGCAACGGCTGCCTGGGATGCATTCCAGATGCCCTGCCGGGCAAAAGCATTGTTGTCCATCGATGGAAAGCTGGCGGTAAGCAGCGGAACTTCCGACATTGGAACAGGCACTTACACCATTATGACGCAGATTGCTGCGGAAAGTCTCGGCTTGAAAATCGAAGACGTCGCATTCAAATTAGGTGATACCAATATGCCGCTTGCGCCGCTGGAAGGAGGTTCCTGGACAGCAGCTTCGGTGGGTGCAGCCGTGAAAGGCGTTTGCGAAGACGTCAAAAAGAAGCTGGCAAAAATGGCTGTCAAAACCAAAAATTCACCATTCTACAATGCGGATACGAAAGACATTTCGTTCGATTCAGGAATGTTGTCGGATATGAATGACGGTTCAAAAACCATTTCTGTCGTTGACCTGATGCGGCTTGCTGGCGTTAACAGCATTGAAGAAACTTCGACGAGCGGCCCAAATCCGATTAATAAGATGAAATACACATTCAATTCGCACGCGGCGGTTTTTGCGGAGGTGAAAGTGGATGAAGACTTAGGGATCGTGCGTGTAACACGTGTCGTATGCGCAGTTGCAGCAGGGAAAATCCTGAATCCAAAAACTGCCCGGAGTCAGATCCTCGGGGGCGTTGTTTGGGGAATCAGTAAGGCGCTGGAAGAAGAAAGTAAAATGGACCACCAATACGGGCGGTTTATGAACCACAATCTATCAGAATATCATGTGCCTGTAAATAAGGACATTAATGATATTGAGGTGATCTTCGTGGAAGAAAAGGACGACATTGTTAACCCATTAGGCATTAAGGGCGTTGGGGAGATCGGGATCATTGGCGTGGCAGGGGCAATTGCCAATGCTGTGTTCCATGCAACCGGTGTTCGCGTGCGGAACCTGCCTATTACCCTGGACAAAGTCCTTCAAATTGCAGAGGATGATCACAACCAGGTTTCGGTTTAAAACCATCTTAATAGCGTAAAAAAAAGCGTGGCGATCGATCGCCACGCTTTTTTTTATACCTTTTCAATCCATTCGATCATCTTTTTGCGACCGGCCTCGTCGGGAAGTTTGCCGAGGGCTGCGCCCAGGTTATCAGTTACATGCTTTACGTCTGACGTCCCGGGAATGGCGCAGGTAACCGCAGGATGGCTTATAATGTATTTCAAAAAATACTGAGCCCAGCTCTTAATCTCATAGTCAGCTGCAAAAGCCGGTAATTCCTTACCCTTTACTGCCCTGAACAAAGCGCCCTGCTCAAACGGCTCGTTTATGATCACAGCCACACCTGAATCTTTCGCAGCATTCAGCAAGCTTTTTTCGGCATTCCGCGAGCGGATTGAATAATTAAATTGCACAAAATCAACTTCCCTAGACTTCACGATTTGTTCCAGACGGGCGTGGGCTGAATCGGTATAATGGGTAATGCCAATGTATTTTATTTTTCCCTGCGCCTTCCAGTCTTTCAATGTTTTAAGGTGCGTTTGCCAATCCTGCAAATTGTGGATCTGCATCAATTCAATTGTCTTCCGCCCCATTTTCCTGAATGAATCATTCATCTGCTTAATCCCCTCCTCTTTGCCGGTTGTCCAGACTTTGGTAGCGAAGAAAAATTTATCATTGTTTTTTAATTCGGTGGTAAGTGCGCCAATCACTTCCTCCGCACGGCCGTACATAGGCGAAGCGTCGATCAGCTTGCCGCCCAGGGCTTCCATTTCTTTCAAAACCTGGGTCAATGCTGCCCTCTCGCTGGCTGCCTGGCCGACATCGAATTGCTGCCACGAGCCCAGGCCGATAACCGGGAGCTTTTCGCCGCTGGCTGGGATTGTTCTTTGTAACATGACTTTCTGTTCGGGATTAGCATGAGAAAACAATGGGGTCAACAGCATGGCGCCAGTGGACAGACCAATGCTTTTGATAACATTACGGCGGGAAAACGACTCTTCCATATTTTAAGGGTAGGATATAAAAACTTACACTGGCTAATTTACACAACAATCACAAAACTCAACCGCCTAAACCAAAAAAGGAGCCCGGCTCACAGCCAGGCTCCTTTTCCAGATCTTCACACCAAAACTAACTCCCTATTTTTTCTCAATAGTTACATTAACCTTATAATCCTCAATATTGGGCGTTTGCGTGCTTACCGGATAGGGCTGCAATTCACTTACTGTCAATATGTAGTTTTTACCACTTAATGCAAATGCCTGCGAATCGGTTTTTGCGTCTCCTTTGAAATCGACATTTACCTCCGTTGAGTTGACTGCATCCGACACATTTAACTTGATTTTCGCGCTCCTCATGTGAATGCAAACTACATCTTTGGGACAACGGCTGTCGTTCACTTCCCGAAGATCCACTTTGAGATCGGCTCCCGACGCAGCGATGGTTGTCTGCTTGCTGACAAAACAAAACAGCCGGAAAATTTCCGGCTGTTTCTCATTTATGTGGGAAAATTATTCCTTATCCCGCATTGTTTCCATCTTTATCTAATCTCACCCTGGCACTTTCACTGCCTTTGGCTACCTGCAATTCGTAATACGGTGTTTTGGATCCTTCTTTCACTAAAAAGGCTTTTTTCACTGTCCAACCTGAAAATTCTTCACCTTTAATGGTCTTTTTAATTCCCTCAGGAAGGTCTTCTGGTTTTACCGCTACTTTATCTTCTTTTGATGTTGTAGTGGTTTTTGTAGTCGTCTCTTGCTTTGTCTCCGTTTGGGCCGACTCCGCTGTTTGCGCTGTGGCTTGAACAGAAGCGAAAGAGATAAGTGTCATGGCTAAGGCCGATACTATTAGCTTTTTCATAATGTAGGTTCGTTTGAACTTGTTTATTTTGCGTTTCTGTGCATCCGCACTGTTACGTAGTTAGCTAACATCATTGTGCCAAAACCCTTAAATTATTGATTTTCAATAATTTATACAAAATACCTTACTTGCAATTGTGTCGAATGAAATCCACGTTTTGTGGGATTTATAGCCAGCTTCGTTAATTCAAAACCTGACCTTCTTTATTAATTTTCATGCGTGACTGCTCATCAGCCTTCCGAACAACGAGTTCATAATACTGGCCACCGTCATCAGCTACGACCAGATATGCATCTGAAATCGTCCATCCTGCATATGATTTATTATTCAATGCATTGCGCACTTTTTCCGGAAGGTCCTCCGGCCGCACCTGTACACGCTTTTCGAGCTCAATAACAGTTGCTTCTTTGACGAAACCCGCATTTTTATTGCCTTCACTTGTAAATGTAGAACCGACAACGCCAACTCCGAATAATATTGAAATAAGCAAAAGTCCCATTTCAAAAAATACCTGTCTCTTCTTCATAATTGATAGCTAATGCCGACACCTTGGTCGGCGTCATTGCTATATGGCCAAAATTATGCCTGCTGTAAAAACAAAGAAGCCATACCCGGCTGGGCATGGCTTCAAAGCGGATTAAAATCGATTATTTGTCGTAACCTGGATTTTGGATCAATTTTGCGTTACGGTTGATCTCGTCACGGCTGAAAGGACGGAAATACATTTTATCAACCCACGTCCGGTTTTCATGCGATTTCTCAACAACCGGCGTGTAGGTGTAAGTATAAACGTCTGTATCATAGTGATAAGGCTCTCTCATAGACTTGCCAGGCTTGAATTTGCCCAGCACGTTGATATATTCCAAGGGACGGCCTAATGTTTCTTTGGCAATCATCCAGCGGCGTGCATCATGGTAACGTTGCTCTTCGTAAGCCATTTCAATGCGTTTTTCGTGACGATACGCCTCTTTCAAAGCCGCGCCAGTCACTTTCAATGCTGGCATACCCGAACGGAAACGAATCCTGTTCAGCCAAAGCAAAGCTTCTGCTTCCTGACCAACTTCAATGCTCGCTTCAACATAGTTGAACACAACTTCCGTTGTACGGATGAATGGCCAAGGGATATCCTGACGATCTGTGTTGTCGTACAATGTCGGGTTTGGATCAATGAATTTACGCATGTAGTAACCTGTGCGGCTACCATTCCAGTCTTCAATGGAACTGCTGCGCGTATCCAATCCTTTGCGGTTGATCAATGCTCCTTTGTCGTCCAAAAGGTCATAAGCGCCTGTCTGGATCTGGTTTGCAGGATCCTTTGCATCTGATGGACGTGGCTTCCAGTCTGCGCCGTCAAACATTACCGTTGCGTAGAAACGCGGATCGCGGTTTTTGTAAGGCGCTGCTTTGTGCGTAGGATTGGTCCATGTGAAACGTGTTCCGTCCATCAGCTCATAATCATCCACCAAAAGTCCGATTGGCGTATTTCCAGCCCAATTGTGGTAACCATTAGGGCCATTGTTCAAGCCGGTCTGGCGTGCACCTTCGCTAAGGCTAGGCGTGAAATAACGTCCGAAAATGATCTCACTAGCAGCCGAAGCGTCCAAGGTTTTATCACCACTGGCACCGCCCATTGCAATTGAAATATAATTTGTCCTTCCCTGCGCGGCTGTTACCGGCGCAGTCAGATTGAGCTTATAGCCTCCGTCCGTTGCAGCCAATGCAGCTTTTGCGGCAGCCAGAGCAGCAGCCCAGCGCGCTTTTCTGTCACCGGAAACATAACCCAGGAATTCAGGGTTAGGATATGCAGCAAGCACAGTCGATTTCGCTTTAGCAGTAGGCATATCATGCAAATCGCTCGCAGCATATAGCAATACCCTCGATTTCAGCGCCAATGCAGCAGCTTCGGTCGCGCGGCCTTTCACCAACGTTTTACCTTTCAGCAACATTGCAGCGCTGTCCAGGTCAGTAACAATGCGCGTTACGCATTCTTCATAGGTGTTACGGGGCACAGAGTAATCTTCATTCAGGTTATAAACCTTTGTGATGATCGGAGCAGAACCGTAGTAACGAACCAGTTGCTGATAGTAATATCCGCGCAAAAAGTACGACTCTCCCATCAGACGTGCTTTCAAGGTTTGGTCCGTAAAAGTCGCCGTTTGGAGATTGGCTATCGCCAGGTTTGTAGCCCGGATACGCGTGAACATCGGTCCCCAGCCGTAAGTATCATCTACCCAGCCCAGGTTGGAAGGGCTTAAACTTCCCTCGTTCACCGTATTAATGTTCCGGCCAGTGTGCGTAAATACTGCTTCATCTGTAAGAGAAGCAAGCATTTGCTCGCTGAATCCGCCTTGCTGTAATCCTGCGTAAATTCCCGTCACAAACCCTTCGGCCAATGGGCCTTCTTTCCAAACTTCTTCTGACGGAATTTCGGT
Organism: Dyadobacter sp. CY347; assembly: GCF_021502655.1. Classification (GTDB taxonomy): domain Bacteria; phylum Bacteroidota; class Bacteroidia; order Cytophagales; family Spirosomataceae; genus Dyadobacter. The sequence continues at coordinate 956,915 of NZ_JAKFFT010000004.1, read as the reverse complement.
TGGAGGCGTTACGTCCAAAAATTCCGTGTCACAAGACACCAGCCCGATCGAGCCCAGTGCTGCTAAAAATATCCAATGTTTATAATTCAGTTTCATTTCTAATTCTTAAAAAGTTACACGTACACCTGCATTAAGTACTCGCGATTGCGGATAATATTGTCCGTTTGAGCTCGTCGATTCCGGATCCCAGATTTTGATCTTATCGAATGTGAACAGGTTAAGTCCATTTACATACAACCTCAGATTACCCAAACCAACTTTGCTTCCGATTTCCGAAGGCAGGTTATAACCAAGCTCAATGTTTTTCACACGCAGATAATTGTTGCTTCTCAGGAAGTAAGTATTCGCGCCGGCATTGTCGAAGTTGGTATAATAAGTGTTGTTTCTGTTCGCAAGTCTTGGCTCAGTTGAGCTTGGATTGTCAATGGTCCAGCGGTTATCATATGCATATTGCAGATAATTTCCAATGTCCCCGGATTCAGTCTGTCCAATGTATTGCAACCCGCCTAGTGCTCCCTGGAACAGGATCGAAAGGTCAAATGCTTTGTAACCCAGGTTGATCGACGCACCGCCGGTAAATTGCGGACGGTTTGTTTTCTCAGATCGTACTTTATCATCAGCGGTGATTCTTTTATCTCCATTGATATCCTTAAACTTCATGTCACCTGGACGGATCGTTCCTGTAATACCACTGTAATCCAACGGGTTCGAATCAACTTCGCCCTGATCGCGGAACACTCCATCGTACTGATACGCCAGGAATGAATTATATGGCATTCCCGTTGTCTGCTGGTAAGTTGGCGCGCCCGGCGTTTCGTCCCAGAATTTGATCTGGTTCTTCGCATAACCACCATTCACGCTTACAGAGTAGGTAAAGTCGTCCGCGCTGCCGTCGTAGCTCACTTTGAATTCCCATCCTTTGTTTTGCAGCTTGCCCAGGTTTTGAGGCGGCAGTTTTCCGTCAATACCAGCACTGGAAGGTGTAGAACCTGTTTTCGGGATCAGGATATTAGAACGGTTGTTTACAAAATAATCAAATTCGAAAGCAACTTTATCGCGGAACAATGTTCCCTCGATACCGAAGTTCATGTTGTTGGCAACCTCCCATGTAAATGCCTTGTTAGCCACACGTGATTCAAGAAGCGTTTTAGCAACCTGATCATTGATCACGTAAGAACCAAAACCCATTGTTGACAAATACTGATATTCAGCAAGGATTTCTGTTCCAACCAAATACGGTTCAGCACCCATTTGTCCCCATGAACCACGGATTTTAACATTGTTCAGGAAGTTGATATTTCCCTTCCAGAAATCCTCCTCCGAAATTCTCCAACCTGCCGAAATTCCTGGGAAGAAACCAAAACGGCCGTCCTGCGGGAATACGTAAGAACCATCGACGCGCCAAAGAAATTCAGCAAGATATTTCTCTTTGAAGTTATAACCGGCTCTACCGAAGTAGCTCAGACGAGCTCTGTTAAACAAATCTGTATTGTTATAAGTTATCCCGTTAGCCGTTGTAGAACCTGAGTTACCAATGTTCTGCTCAGGCGTTCCACCTGCGAAAAGCTGATCTACAACCGGTGAGATAAAGTAGCGACGGTAAGCAAAAAATCCATCCGCATCCACTTTCTCGCGCTGGATACCAGCCATTACATTGAAGTTATGCGAGCCAAACGACTTCTCGTAAGAAACCTGACCTGTGAGCTGAATAGACAATTCCTGCGAAGAAGTTTCAGTCAAACGCGGATCACTGAATGTCGAGCGAACCGTTCCAGTCAGGAATGGAGAAGTTCCATCCGCTTCGTAGGTTTTTTTATCCCAAAAATAAAGCGTCCATGGTTTCTGGAACGACTTCTGACGGCGGATCTGCTTATCAATCGCTGCCATTGCATTCACTTTCAAACCTTCAACCCCGGGAATAAGGATTTCTAGGGAACCGTTTGTTTGAATGTAGTCGCGTTTGTCGTGGTTGTAACCCGTTGTGTTGGTTGTAATAACCGCAGGGTTCTGGCCATTTTCAATATCAGGACCAGGTCTTCCATCTGGCCAGATCGCAATTTCAGTTGGTTTACCACGCATCAACATACGGAAAATGTCACCCGCGCCACCGCCATTCGGGAAACGACGGAACTCTTCACGAAGCGTCAAGCCCAGGTTTGCACTTACATACTTATTGATTTTTGTATCCAGATTGATACGCATATCATATTGCTTGTAACCCGTTGCAGAATTCACATAGTTACCTTCTTGGTTAATATGCCCAAGCGATGCAAGATATTTAATGTTCTCGCTACCACCTGTCAGCTGCAAGTTATGGCGTTGCTGCGGCGACCATTTACGGATCACGCTGCCATACCAGTCTGTGTTCGGGTGGATCAAAGGATCTGAACCGTCTGTAAATTTCTGGATATCATCCGGCGTAAATACCGCGTTCAGCACATTGCCATTGTCTTTTCTGGTATAGGCACCATTGGTATTGAAACCTTGCAGTGCACCTGCCCACTCACCTACCTGAAGGTTATCATAAATCTGCAATTCGTTACGGATTGTAGCGTATTGCGTTGCATTTGACATCGTTGGCGTACGTGTCGGCTGACCCATACCCATGTTAAAGTCATAAGATAACTGAGGTTTTCCGGTCTTACCTCTCTTAGTCGTAATCAAAATAACCCCGTTACCCGCACGTGAACCGTAGATCGCAGCAGCCGCATCTTTCAATACGGATACGCTCTCAATGTCGGCAGGATTCAGACGGTCCAAACCACCACTCCGGTTAGGAACACCATCCACAACGATCAATGCATTGCTGTTACCCAGTGAGTTAGTACCACGGATACGGATCGCAGAACCATCGTAACCCGGCTCACCGCTGCCTTGTACAGCAGATACACCCGGCAGACGTCCGCTCAATGTGTTGGAAAGGTTGGTTGCCGGCGCTTTCGCCAATTCGCCACCCTTAACCGCTGTCACAGAACCTGTTAATGTCGCCTTTTTCGCTGTTCCATAACCTACGACCACCACTTCTTCGAGTGCTTTTGTATCCGTAAGCAATTTCACGTCCAGGCTGGTTTTGTTGCCCAACGGAATCTCCTGCGTAATATAACCGATAAAGGAAAATACCAATGTTGCGGTTCCGGGAGCATTCACCGTGTAATTTCCTTCTAAATCTGTGACGGTACCCGTAGATGTACCTTTTACCACAACGCTAACGCCGGGAAGCCCCTGCGACTGCTCATCATTGACTTTTCCCTTTACCGTAACATCCTGAGCAAATGCAGCGGCCGTGACGGTGAACGTCAGTAAAAGGGAAAAAAAGTACCGGCTTAGGCTCCGGCCTTTTTCAGGTTTAGAAATCCCCATAAGTAGAGTAGAAATAGTAGATAGTTAAAAAATAGTTAAACAATGCAAAATCTTAGTCCTTATATAAATGGCATTTTCGGGCGTCGTCTCAGCGATTTGTGTGTCTTTTTTACACAATTATTTCAATTAAAAGATCAGTCATATTTTTTTCCTCTGCGAACGCTGTTTTACGCAGAACACAATCAGCAAAATTTAGAGGGGGTTGAAGCAAAAGCGACACTTGCGCTGCTTACTTTTTCCGTCGTTGCGGAGCCGGCATATTGTAACCGGGAGTACAAAAAGATATGATATTATTCACATAAACAAGCATTCCTGCTTTCTGACTATGTTTTCTTCGAAAATAACCATAGGTTACTAAACGTATATCCCATAACCGTGTCATATCGACACTTAAATGCTGATTATTCCATAAATTGTTACAAAAATTGATTATGATGATGCCTTCACTAAACCCTTCCGACACTAATTCCAAGCAATCCGTCAGCGCAACGCTGCAAAAAGAAAAGAGCAAATAAAACACCTCGCTCCATAGGTGATATAACTACAAGCGAATTGTTTTTATTATGTTTTTAAATAAAATATTTACATCACGTTATAAGGAGTACTGATAGGTTGTTTGATAGTGGGATTTTAAATTTGCAGCATAGAAATAGAAAAAGATTCGACCAATTCATCACACTTAACAAAAGCAATCTTATGAAGAACGAAGCAGAAGGTATCCAATCACTTAATACGCCGCTCAACGGAGGAATTGCTTGCGGCCTTTTTTTGGGCGTTGTCGGAGGCCCCGTCGGCGCGTTCATTGGCGTTGTCATTGGAGCAGCAGCGGGTTTTTACTACGATAAAAAGGAAAGTTCATTAAAGAATAAATCCGCGAATTAATTATCGTTGTAACTTTTTCAAGATAACACACACGCACCCATCCTGCATGGACAAATACTTTAATGCATTGGCAATCCCAATCATCACAGCGCTTAAGATCTCCTATTCCTATAAAGATCTAATCGGAAGATTCAAAACGAATATCTAACACGCAGATCAAGCGGCAACCGGTTTAGTCATTCACTCATTCACTCATTCACTCATTTAAACTCAATGTGCCGTCCAGCCGCCGTCGACGGTTACTATCGACCCTACCATGTAATTTGCGGCTTCGCTGGATAGGAATATGGCGGCGCCTTGGATCTCGGGGAGATTGCCCCAGCGTTGCAAGGCGGTGGCGCCGATAATGATGTTGCGGGCTTCGTCGCTGTCGGCGATAGGGATGTTCATTTCGGTGAGGAACGGGCCGGGACAAATTGCGTTCACATTGATATTGAACGGGGCAAGCTCCATAGCCAATGCGCGCGTCATTTGCACGACTGCACCTTTGCTGGCTGTGTAAGGCGTCCGGTTGGCAAGGCCGACGAGCCCGAGCGTGCTGGCGAGGTTAATGATCTTACCACTTCTCTGCCGCTTCATGACAGGCGTAACGGCACGCGACGCAAGCCACGTGCCATTCACATTCACATCCATAACCTGATTAAAATCCGCAGGCGACAGCTCGTCGATCGGCCCGCGTATATTGATGCCCGCACTGTTGATCAGAATGTCAATTTTGCCAAAAGTTTCCACCACGAATTTCACCATTGCCTCGGTCTGTTCGAGGCTGGTAATGTCTGCTGCGAAAGAATGGATCCTCGTTCCGAATGGACGCAGCTCTTCTGCGCTTTTCTCTCCGTCGGAAGCATTGCGGTTTACTAGCACAATGTCCGCTCCGGCGGAAGCCAGCCCGGCCGCCATAGCAAGCCCGAGGCCTTTGGACCCGCCGGTGATGACGGCCACTTTTCCCGTCAGATCAAAAAGCTTTATTCCCGGTAAATTCGCGACAGACATAGAAAGTTAATATTGATGGAACGCCTGCGAGACGAATTCGAGCACCTTGGGCAGCGATTCGCGCCAGTAAGTCCAGTTGTGTGCGCCGTCGCGGATGCGGAACTCGTGCGGGATTTCCTTTTTCTTCATGGCAATGTGCACCAGGCTGTTGCCTTCGAAAAGGAAGTCGTCATCCCCGCAGTCAATGTACCAGCGGATGGCTTTTTTCTGATCATCTTTGATTTTATCAATCAACGCCAGCGCACTGTGGCGGTTGTAATAATTGGTCACCGTTGAATCCTGAATGTCCGGATTGGCGTTGTTGCGCTGTAAATTCTTTTTCGCGTCCTCCACCGTGATCGGGCCGGCTGCTGCGCTCAATGGGCAGGCCGATGAAAAGAGTTCGGGATGGTGCAACGCATACATGAAAGTGCCTCCTCCTCCCATCGAAAGTCCGGATATAGCCCTGAATTTCTTGTTGGCCTTGATCCTGAACTTCTTCTCCACATGCGGCATCAGTTCCTGAAAAAAGAAATCTTCATAATTCCAGTCACCCTTCACATCATTAAAATAACCTCTCCGGCCCGTGTCCGCATCGGGCATGACGATGATCATGGGTGTTGCTGTGCCTTCGCGGATGGCTTTATCGGTAATGTTGAGGACTTCGCCAAATTGCACCCAGCCTGTATGATCGTCGCCTGCACCGTGCAGCAGGTAAAGCACGGGATAGCTTCTTTCTGAGGTCGCATAATCGGGCGGAAGATAGATCGCGTATTTTCTTTCGGATTTCAGAAGTTTACTGGGCACCGATAAATTATCCATCACCTTACCAGTTTGGGCAAAAGCGGAAACCGCCAGCATAGCCAGCAGACAAGCAGCGTAAATCTGTCGCATAAAGTCGTGTTGATTGGGGTTAGAAAATCCTTCGGAATAAAAAGTAACCGCGCATCACACTTTACCCGCAATGTTGGTAATCATTCCTTTAAAAATGAATGCATGAAAAGGAAGCACCGAGTACCAGTATAACCTTCCCGCCAAGCCAAGCGGGCGAAATGTGGCCGTTTGTTTCAAAACATTGTTTTCATCGAGGCAGAATTCCAGCCAGGCTTCGCCGGGAAGTTTCATTTCTGCATACAGCAAAAGTCTCTTTTCTTCTTTATTGGCCAGCAGCACACGCCAGAAATCGAGCGGGTCACCCGGATAGATTTGTTCGGGATGCCTCCTCCCGCGCCGCAGCCCTACCCCGCCGGTTACCTTGTCCAGGAAGCCTCGTATTTCCCAAAGCCAGGTTCCGTAGTACCAGCCGGTTTTTCCGCCAATGGACCAGATCCTTTTGAGCACATATTCGGGATCGTCAATTTTGAGCTCTCTTTTGTCAATAAAACAACCATTGGTAGGCACCTGCATATAATTGGAAATCCCTTTTGACAATGCGGCACTGCTTTGAGCGCCTGTCCAGCTGGATAAAACCTGGTTCTGCTCTATTTTATCAAAAGCCAGACTGATCGCTTTTTCATAACCCAGCAATTCAATATGAAGCCTTTCTGCCAGATCATTTGGCCTGCATACAACCTTCACCTTCATGCTGTGCACCAGGTTTTTAGCCAGTGAATAGGATGTGGAAGTGACGAAATAAAGCCAGTAGGAGGACAATTTCGGCGTCATTACCGGCACAACCAGGATGCGCCGTTTCAAGCCACGGACTTCTGCGAATTTCAGCAGCATTTGTTTGTAGGTCAAAATGTCTGGCCCGCCTATATCGAAACTTTTGCCGTAGGTTTCTTCTAACAGCAATGTGCCGGTCAAAAAATCGACGACATTTCGGATGGCTATGGGCTGGCATTGCGTATGCAGCCAGCGGGGCGTGATCATAACCGGCAGTTTTTCAACCAAATCCCGAATTATTTCAAAAGAAGCGCTGCCCGAACCGACAATGATGCCTGCACGCAATGTGGTTAATGCATAATGTTCGGATTTGAGGATTTCCTCAACGTTTTTGCGCGAAAGTAAATGTTTGGAAAGCTCTTCTTCATTAATGATCCCGCTCAGGTAAATGACCTGCCGGGCATGCGTTTTTTCAATCCTCTGCTTGAAATGCGTCGCGGTCGTTTCTTCGAGTTTTTCAAAATCCTCGCCGCCGCCCGTGGACATGGAGTGGATCAGATAATACGCGACGTCAATGTTATCCGGGATGTTAGCGAGCGTTTCTTCACGCAAAAAATCCACTTCTAAAACAGTTGCGCCAGGAAACTGCTGCGCATTGAAACGCTGCTTATCCCTGACGCAACAAAAAACCTCATGTCCTGCTTCCAGTAACACCGGAAGTAATCGCTGTGCAATGTATCCGGTGGCACCCGTCAGTAGGATTTTCATTTAGTTTCGTTTATTTCTTTTTAATCTTCATCGCAACGGGATCCCAGTTGATGATCTTTTTGGAAAAATAACTTTCGTTGCAAGCCAAAACCGGCGCTGCGGCGCGGAAACCGAAAATCGGATCTTCGACTGTCCCTACGCTTCCCTTTTTAATATTATCAAAAAAATCGGCGAAGTGGTTGGCATGCGCATCGTCCTCTTTCGGCGCTGTGAACTTCACTTCCTTCACCGGGTCTGCCTTGTGGGTGTCTTCGGGATATTGGGCGTCATATTGCTTTTTAAATTCCTTCTGCTCACTTTCCGAGAATGTGTTATAACTATCATACCCGCCAAATCCAGGCGCTTTGGGAAGTTTTTTCTTGGTTAACACCAGATTGTTCTCAGTAAATTCTATCTGTCCTTCGGTTCCGATGATGCGGGTGTTGTTCGCGATTGCTCCTGCATTGGCAAAATTCACGCGCAGCACCATTTGAAAATTTGCGTGAATGTCTGTTTTTGGGTAATCCAGAATAGAAACCAGCACATCCGGCACATCACGGCCATCTTTCCAGTAACTGAGCTCACCAGACGACATAATACGCTCGGGACCAAGCGAATTAGTAACGAAATGCACACCAGTGATCAAATGCACAAAAAGGTCCCCTCCTACGCCCGTTCCATAATCCCGGTAATTTCTCCATCGGAAAAAGCGCTTGGCCTCAAACGGAACTTTGGGCGCGTCGCCCAGAAACTGGTCCCAATCCAATGTTGTCTGTGAAGCATCTGTCGGGATGGAGTAATTCCAGGCGCCTATGGAGTTAAAACGGTCATTGTTAGACTCTACGTAGTTGATCTCGCCAATTTCCCCTGCCTGAAAAAGCCTTTTCGCTTCTTTAAATGAGGCAGAACTAATGCGCTGGCTGCCGACCTGCATAGTTTTTCCCGATTTTTTCCAGGCGTCTATCACAGAAAGCCCTTCGTTAATGTGATGCACCATTGGTTTTTCACAATAAACATGTTTTCCGGCTTGTAACGATGCTTTGGTAATGTGGTCATGCCAGTGGTCGGGCGTAACGATCAGGACGGCGTCAATATCTTTTCTTTCAAGGATCTGACGATGGTCACGTGTTGTAAAAATATCTTTTCCGAAAACCTCTTTCACACGTGTAAGCCTGCCATCATACAAGTCTGCCGCCGCAACAAACTCCGCATTGGGCGCGCCCCTTAATACGGCTTTTGTATCCTGATGGCCCTGGATTCCCATCCCGATCGTTGCGAAACGGATCTTATCATTGGGGCTGATCTTTTTAAGGTCTTTGATAATGTTGAAAGGCTTGGCAATGCTTTCGGTGGCTAACAATGCGGAGGCTGCTGTTACGTTGCTAAGAAATTTCCGTCGGGTAGGATTCATATTAAATATGACTAAAATGTTACATTGTGATGATTCCACTAAAATAAGGAATAAATGCTTGTCGAACCACAACGATCTTCTAATTACGATTCATGGACAATTCTCAAAGAAAAAAACTGGTAGATGAGCTGATCAGCCTCATTGAAAAAGGAAACGCACACGTCAGTTTCACGGATTCTGTGGAAGGTCTGCCACCGGAGCTGCGAACCGTTATCCCAGAAAATCTGCCTTACAGCATATGGCAGCTGGTGGAACACATCCGGATTGCGCAAAAGGATATTGTAGATTTTTCAGCCTCCTCCGACAGTCCCTCACTAGCCTGGCCGGAAGATTACTGGGTAGAACCAACCAACACAGTCAGTGATGATGCCTGGAATGCCTCATTAGCACACATTGAAGAAGACCAGCAGCGCTTTCAAGCTTTATTGGAAGATGAAAACAATGATCTTTTCTCACCGCTGCCCTGGGGAACCGGACAAAGCTTATTGCGCGAAGCCATGCTGATCGCCGACCACAATGCTTACCATACGGCAGAAATTGTGGTTGCAAGACGTTTATTGAAAAGCTGGAAATAGAATAGAACGCCACGTCGGCAGCGGCGTGGCTTTTTATAGTTCTTCTATGAAAATATCTTTGAAAAAAACCTTTGCTTTTCCGCCTCCATGGATCTGTAAACAAATGAGACCCTGCTGGGGAATGGCCTTATCGGGCTCGGTATAATCCACGGTCTGCTTGCCATTGAGCGCAATGCGGATCCGGCCATTTTCGCTCCATACCTGGTAATCGTTCCATTCATTCAGCTTCACAAGTTTGAGCACTTCGGCGGAATCGGGCGCGATCAGCGTTTTGTTCCTGCGGGACTCATCATAAAGGCTCGCCCAGAATTTTTCTCCCAGATCCGCCTGATAGCCAATCATTTCATAAGCCGGGTCTTTTGATCTCACACTATGGAACTGAACGCCCGTGTTGATAAAGCCTTCGTGCCCTGTGAGTTTGAATTTGAGGTTCAGGATGAAATTCGAGTATTTTTTTTTGGTACATAAAAACTCATTGTGGGGAACAGTTTCTTCCAATGAACCGCCCGCAATTGTGCCGTCTTCTATCTTCCACGTTTTCACCGTATCGCCCTCCCAACCGTTGAATGTCTTCCCGTCAAAAAGTGAAACGCGCTTCTTCTGGGTTGCTAACGCTGCAATAGTAACCAGCATGACAGATAGAAACAGGTATAATGATGTTTTTAACATAATGCAGATATAAAGTTCGATCTGGGATAAAAGCCCGCCGGCTAAATACTTTACTATGTCTGCTCCGCCCGCAATCCGAAATTGCTGCTTTCACGTAGCTATTCGTTATAGGCAACATGTGTTGGCGGATGCCGGCTTGTGCTTACGCATTGTCATTAATATCATTATTTTTACGCTCAATAAATAAGAAGCATCGGGGAAAATGGAGATCAAACCGGACTCAAATCATAATAAATTAATGGGGGATCTGTCGGAAGAGCTGCAATCTGAAATTTCGCGCCAGGAAAGTGAAGCCAATTTGCAGTTTGCACTCGGTGCCGCGCAGCTGGGCGTCTGGAATATGAACCCGGAAACGGGCATAGTTTATTTCGATGAAAGATGCAGGGAACTTTACGGAAACCCGGAGGAAGAAATATTGAATTTCGAGACGCTGGTGCTGCACATTCACTTTGAAGACCGGGAAAAAGTAATCACTGCCATCCGGAATGCGCTCGACCCGGACAAGCGGTCGCCCTATGACGTTCGTTACAGAACGGTAGGTGCGACGGATAATACTTTGCGCTGGCTGCAGTGCATCGGAAAGGCATATTTTACCGGTGAAGGGATCCCCTATCGGTTTTCAGGCGTTTCGCGCAATGTTACCGACGAAGTATCCAGCCGGGAAAGGGTTGCATGGGCCGATCAGCAGGCTGCAATGACGATCGAAGGTTCCGGTGCAGGATCGTTTTTGGTTAACCTGGCAACGGATGAGATTATTTATTCCCCAACCATGTCACGCATTATCACGGGCCGGGAAAACAGTGCCTATTCACGTGATGTGTTCATCAGGCATGTACACCCGGAGGATGCCGATACCCGGCTGAATGCTTATAAAAATGCCTCCACAACCGGCCAGCTGCGTTATGAAGCTCGTTTCGTATGGCATGACAATTCTGTCCATTGGATAAGGGTGATCGGTCAGTATCTTTTCGACAGCACGGGGAAAGCCGTTTCGCTTTCGGGCGTGGTAATGGACATTACAGACCGTATTGAGGCTGAAAATATCATCAGGACCAGCGAGGAACATTTGCGGACATTGATTGAGCAGGCGCCTGTGGCGACTTCGATATTCGTGGGTAAGGAAATGATTATTGAGCTGCCAAATGAGGCCATGTTGAAGATCTGGGGAAAAGGCAAAGGCGTGATAGGCAAGCCATTACATGAAGCGCTTCCTGAACTTCAGGGCCAGCCGTTCCTGCAAATACTTAGCAATATTTTTGAAACAGGAATCCCGTATGCTGCGTCGGGCAGTTGCGCCGATCTGTTGATCGACGGCGTTTTGGAAACATTTTATTTCGACTTTACATATAAGCCGCTCCGCAATTCGAAAGGCGAAATTTACGCGATACTCGATATGGCCGTAGACGTTACTGAGCAAGTGAAGTCGCGCCAGGCTTTAGAGCAAAGTGAGGAGCGTTATCGTCAGCTGGTCAATGAATTGGAACAAAGAGTGCAGCAGCGTACCGAAGAACTGCATCAGGCCAATCAGGAGCTGTTAAACTCAAACAGTAACTTGCAGCAGTTTGCCTATGCGGCAAGCCACGACATGCAGGAGCCTCTACGTAAAATCCTGTCGTTCAGCTCGCGTTTGCAGACGGTTTATGGAAATTCATTCGATGAAAACGGCATTTTTATGCTGAACAGGATTCAGGATGCTTCCAAAAGAATGTCGAGTATGATCGATGACCTGCTGGCATATTCCAGGCTGACGACGCGTGACAGCGCTTTTGAGCCTGTTGATCTGGGTAAGGTTGTTTCATCCGTGATCGCCGACCTTGAATTCTCCATTGAAGAACAAAAATCTGACATTCAGGTTAGCCACCTGCCTACGGTCTGGGGCAATGCTTCCCAGCTGACGCAACTCGTGCAAAATCTGCTGAGTAACGCAATCAAATACAGAAAGCAGGATGTCCCTTCGGTCATTGAAATCCACGCCAGGGAATTGGATGCAACTGAAATCATGGATCTGCCCCGTCTGCTTTCAGATCATTCCTACATTCGTTTTGAAGTGCGGGATAACGGGATCGGCTTTGACGAGCGATATCTCGACCGGATCTTTCAAATGTTCCAGCGCTTGCACGGACGGGGAGAATTTTCCGGCTCAGGAATTGGCCTTGCGTTATGTAAAAAGGTTGTTCAAAACCATCACGGTTACATTACGGCAAAAAGCGAACCGGAAATTGGGTCCACATTTATCGTATATCTGCCGGTTCCCAACTAATATCTGCCGGTTCCCAACTAACATTTGAGATTCCGTCTTATTTCCGCCAGACATCCTGATATTCTTCGGGATGTTTTTTGAATTGTACATGCACATATTCGCACAAGGGAACGACTTGCAGGTTTTGTTTGCGCGCATAGCCGACCATTTCGTCCAGCATTGATTTCGCCAGTCCTTTTCCGGACATATTTTCGTCGACTTCGGTGTGGTAAACCGTCACAGCGGTGTCGCTGACGCCAATCACCATTTCGCCCACCTGTTTGCCATCTTCCTCGATAAAAAATGCGCCTCTCTTGCGTTCATCGAGCCTCAATTTTATTTCACTCATATATATATCTGATATACCAAAAAATTAACCATTACGACCGATAAATAATTGTTCCCGGCGTTGCCCGACAAATTGAGCCATATTCAAGTAAAAACCAAAAACATACCAAACAAACACCACTATGCTCTCCAAGATCCTTTTTCCAGCCCTTTTTCTGACGGGGGTTTATTTTCTGTTCAAAAGCATTGGCCGGATTGCGCAGGTTTATGCGGGGCCGAAAATTGAATTTCCGGGAAAAACTGCATCCCATACCATTAAAATAGATCAAGCCGGTGATTATGAGATTGCCTATAAACGTGCGGCATTGACTGGCGTCATTCCCACAAACTGCACTTTTAAATTGATTAAGGATGCCGACCAGCAGGAATTGCAGGTTACGAGTGCAGTTAATATGCTGGGAATGCGGAAAGATTTTTCCGGAAATCGCGTCGTTCCCATTGCAGTATTTACCATTACACAGCCGGGCGCCTACACATTCCGTACGATTGAATCTATCAGTTTTAAAGAAGGTGATAAATTGCTTGTAACAGCAAAAACTGGCTCAAAAGGATTTCTCGCCATACTAACGATCATGGTCTCCGCCTTTGCCACCATTGCCGGACTCGTCCTCAGTATTCTGTCCTGGATAAACAAGTTACAGCTAAACGCCTTCGGTGACCTTTTTCATTTTAGCAAGACCGGTTTTTGCTACGAGCAATGCGTCCTGTGCGTAATATTCTTTATTGAAAACCTCAAACGAAAGGATAACCGGTCGGTCGGGATTTTTAAGTGATTTCAGAAGGTCTTTTAGTGGCGCTACGCCGTCGCCTGCATACACGCGGTCCGCATCCGTGATCGTTTCCCGCGGGGGCGTTGCCGGGTAATCATTAATGTGAAAAATTTCTACCAAAGGTTTGCCAACATCTTTCACGGCGTCCATTCCCGAGCCGCCTTTATGCAAATGGTAAACGTCCATCAGCAAACGCGCAGACGGATGTCCCGACTCTACTGCCACATATAATATCTCTCCTACCCGGCTTAGGTTTTTTGAAAAACCCCAAAGTTCCAGGTGCGGCACGACGCCCGTTTTATCCCCTAATTCCAGGATGGTCCGGTAACGTTCTGCCACTTTGGCTAGGTCCAGTGAATCGCCGGTGGTTGCGCCCATTGGCGGCGCCGCAATGCGCGGACAACCGATTTGCGCGAGCTGGTCCATTTCGACTTTAAGCTGTTCAATCGCCTTGGAACGCGCCGATTCGTCATTCACGATCCAGGTGGCAAAACCAATGGCATCCTCCACTTTAATACCCAGATCATCGATAATTTTCTTCGCTTCTTTCAATGACCCACCTTCTTTGAGATAGTCCTGCAAAGTGTTAATCCAAATTTCCACTGATCCAAAACCTGCTTTCGCGGCCACTTCCAGCTCCTTCCTGAAACCCAGTTTATGGCCACGTAATGTGCTCATATTAAGGGAATAAATAAAAGGCTGTGCTTTGGCGGGTGCCGCATTTACTGGTAAAGCGCTCGCTCCTGAAACGGCAAGCATGGAAGATAGGGCGGTTCTGCGGTTCATTCAATTAAGAGCTGATTGTAGACTGGTTTCTTGGTAAAGGTGTTTTTTGGACTTATTTACCGCAACTCGGTTTGAATTGATCGGCAAAATCGCCCTGATTCAGTATTTCATCATTAGTGTAAGCAACTTACGGTCGAGCTTGTGGCCGTGCCAGTCTTCATAGGCAACATCGTCGCGGCGGGAATCGAGGACGCCGAAGTCACCTGCAAATTCCCAAAGTGAGAAGCCGATTCCGTTGGAAGTTAAAATGTCGAGCACATCGCCAAACCAGGCCAGGAAAACGGCATGCGGCGTTTTGTTCCAGCATCCGCATTCGCCGCAATGCACCCCTACGCCTTTGCCTACCATATCGATCCAGGGTTTGTAGAAGCTTTCCAGCATGGCGCGGCTCAAATATTTGTCTCCTACTTGTCCGGGCCATTTGGGTTGCGGCACATTGGCCGTGTCCTTCATTGCCCACGGCGCTTTATAATGTGAGATCGCACCGGGATGATAACCGCGGCAGCTTTGCGCAATGTCCAGATCGGCAATTTCAGGAATGACTGAACTGCCGACATCATTGCCATCGGCGATGATCAGGTGCATGGGATTTTCCTTGCGGATCGCTTCGGAAGCTGCTATGGCGAGTTTTCGGTAAACCGCGCCCGGCACGGACGATCTTTTGGAATGTTGATCGTTCATATCCTCGCGCATGCTGGGCTCGTTCAGCAGGTCAAAGCTGATCTTCTTATTAGAAACGCCTTTATAGCGGTTCGCCCACATGTTCCAGTGAAAGCAGAATGTATCCAGCGCTTGCTGATCCGTCCAGAGATTATAAGGTTCATTGAAACCAGCATTGACGCAATATCCAGGCGCGCGGTGCAGGTTCAAGCTTACGTGCATATTGTATTTGTGGGCCGTAGTGACGAGCTTATCAATGCGGTCAACAGCCTGCTGGTCAATTTGATAGACTTCTTCCGGTGTGATGTTGCGGCTTCTGTCGAACTTCACATATGCAGGATAAGCCATCGGAATTCTGACAAAGTCAAAACCCCAATCGCTCATCCATTTGAATTGTTCTTCGGTAGTTGGCTTCCGGCTGGAAGTTGGATCAGGAGAAAAGAAGTCGAGCAAATTAAAGCCTTTCCATTTCGGGAGCTTGTTTTTTGCATTTTGATTTTTGAATGAAAAGCCCGTCGAAACGGCTGCGCCTGCTGCTACAACCGCGCCTGTATTTTTGATAAAAGTCCTGCGATGCATGATGAAACATATCACATTATAAATAAAAATTACGCGCCTAATGCCTTCCTGGCATATTCCACGCATTTGGCTGTTTCCTTCACAGCATCTGAGCCAGCCGGGATCTCATATTCCAGCTCTATGGTTGCCGGGAATTTGTATTTTCTGGCGCGCATCAGTTCCAATGCAGCTGTGATCGGTGTATCGCCCTGGCCCCAAACCACATTAGCGCCGCCATTTTCCTTATTTTTTCTGTCCTTCACGTGCATGCTTACAATGTGGTCATGCTTGGTTTCGATCAGGGGGATCGGGTCGAAACCTGCGGCTACATAATGTCCCATGTCAAAGTTCAACGCATTGTATTTCGACTGGTTCAACGCAGTGTCCCACCAGGTTGGCGTTTGCTGCGTGTGGCCGTGGTAACCTACGTAAACTTTGTTTTTGGCAGCGATGTCGCCCAACCTCTTTGTTTGTGCAGGATCATTCGGCTGTTCAATGGTAGCCTGGTTTGCTCCCAATGCTTTGGCCGCACGGAATGCATAATCCACTTCCTGATCCGTATTTTTCTCCCCTAATGCCGATGGTTTGAATGCATAAATGCTTACGCCTGCGTCATTGTACATTTTGCGAAGCTGGACAAATTTATCCATAGGAACTTTGGCGCGCCATTCGGCCATTTTTACCAAATGTTCGGCTTGTGCAGCTTTTTGTTCGTCTGTTAGTTCGGGACGCTTGCCGCCGGTCCAGGGTGGCATTTTTGGTCCTTCGGGCGCACCAGCGAACAATTCGCCCGTCGGGCCCATGAGCTCGATGGCACTAACATTGGCTTCAATGCAATATTTGAGAATATCCGCGGCACTGCCCGGCATACTCCGCCATGAATACGTAATCGCGCCTACCTGCACGCCATTGAAAAGTGAGTTGGGCTTGCCTAAGTTTTTGATATAAGCCGGAAAGCTGAAGCCGGAAACCGGCAAAAGGCTTACGCCAGCAGTCACAAGCGCGGATGCGCTCAAAAACTGACGTCTTGAAATTTCGTGTTCTGCCATGATTAGTAAAGGTTAATGATCCGGTTGTTAGTAATATCTGCCTACGTATTTATTCTCAACGACAATTTTCTTCATCTTATGCGGGTCAATCGGGCCCTGCTGCGCGTAAACGATCTTTCCGCCCGGTTCTACCAGGATTGTGTAAGGCAAAGCGCCCTGCCATTTCGGATCAATTGCTTCAATCATTTTATACTTATCTTCCATATTAAAAATATAATTCTTATTTGAAGCAAATTTCCCTTGCAGGAACTTCAAAGCCTTTTCCTTCTTATCGGGGTTATCGGCGCTGATGGATACGAATTCAAAGTCCCGCCCGCGATACATATGATGCATGGTCATAAAATCCGGGAATTCCGTGACGCAAGGCCCGCACCAGGTGGCCCATACATTGATCAGCCGCAGCTTATCCGATTTGTTACTGATCAGTTCCTTTAACCCCGCTTCATCAATATTTTCCAGCGTCACAGGCTCTTTCGCCCAGCCAGCCTTTTCTTTTTGAACGCCATCTTCTTTGGAGATCCATTTCATGGAGCAGCCGAATGTTTTGGTAGCAGGCACAGGAACCGGTTTGTTAGCGAGCAATGCTTCAATGGCATTTTTCGCATCCAAATTTTTGGGTGTGCCCGTCGGCTTTTCAACGTCGTCAATGCGACCGTGATATTGCAGTTTTCTGGCCTTATCAAAAACGAAAATATGCGGCGTAGCAACCGGGCCGTAAGCCAATGCAGTTTTCTGGTCGTCGCCGTCGAACAGATAGGGAAAGTTGTAAGCCATATCCTTCGCCCGCACTTTCATTTCTTCATAAGTGTCGCTCAAATCCGTGTAACCCAGCTCATCCAGGCGGATTGCTTTGGGATCATTCGAGGAAATCGCGATTAATGCAAATCCTTTTGACTTATAATCAGCAGTTAACTTTTTCAGACGGTCCTCATAAGCCTGTGCCGTGGGACAATGATTGCATGTGAACACAATGGCCAGAACCGGCGAAGCTGCGAAACTTTTCAGTGAATATTTCTTGCCGTCGACGCCTGTCAGGTTAAAATCCGGGGCCGCCGCGCCGATCTTTAATGTTTCAGGCTGCTCTGCCCGGGTAAATGGAATGGTGGAAATGAGAACAATAAGCGCAAATAGAATCCTGTAATATATCCGCATAACGATCTCTTGTTTGATTTGAGTTATAATTTAAATCAAAAGCAGATCTATTACAATAAATTACTGGTATCGTGCCATTTATTTGGGCAGTTCAACCTGCGCAGTGGTTCTCAGATAAGCCACCAGTTCAGTCACTTCCTTGTCCGATAATGCCTCTAAAAGCCCCGATGGCATCATGGAAACCGGCGTCACTTCGCGTGTTTGAATGTCCGATTTGTTTATCGCAACGGCATCCTGCCCGACAATGCGCAACGTCAGCTGCCGCTCGGTTTCCTTGGCAATGTTGCCCACGTAAGTGCGGCCGTCACGCGTGGTCACGACCACCATTTTGTAATCGTCCTGGATTTCTCCGCTAGGATCCAGGATGTTACCCAGCAAATAATCCAGATTGGCGCGGTTCGAGCCGGTAAGCTCGGGTCCGATAATGCCGCCTTCGCCGTAAAGCTTATGACAAGGCGCACAGGTTCTCTGGAAAATCATGCGTCCGTGGTTGCGGCTGGCTTCTGATACATTCTTGTCGGTTAACAAGCCTTTGTATTTCTTGTAAGCTTTCTCATCAAACGCGACGTGATCAATCGGCCCCCAAACTTCCACAAAACCACTTCCCACCACCCTTCTGAGCTGGCGCGCGACGTAAGTAGGAATGTCCTTTTTGGGGATCACATTTTTGGAAATAGCTTGGGTAAGCAGCCAGCCGGACTTTGGCCTGGAAGCCAATGTTTGAATGGCTTCGGCTTTTTCGGCTGCATTGAATTTTGGATACTGCTCAATCAGCAATTTGCCCATCGGTTCGCTGTCATAACCAGCCATGGCGCGGATCGCGTCCAATTTTAATTCGCTACTGGTCAACAATTTCGGCAATTCAGCAACCAGCTCGGGGCGCTGCCTGATGGCCAGTGCCTGCAATGCTTTGCGGCGTTGATCCACAGGCGCATTTACGTTTTTTAATGTTACCAAGAAGTTTTTTGCCGCTTCGGTATCGCCGAAATGCTGTGAGATTTCCAGGGCAAGTTTTGCTGCCGGTTCATTCGCTTTTTTTAATGTTGCGTAAACTGCTTTCCAGTTTGCAGGTGTCTTAATGTCCGTTCTGCCTTCCAGGCCGTCGCGCATGCCTTCCATCATCGCTACGGGATTGGCAGGCATTTTACCAATTGCCGCCACAACAGCTTCAATGGCATCCGCGTCCACAGTCCGCCGCGCAATAAACTGGGTTACCATTGGAATTTTGCTCTTCCCAGCCATTTCTAGGGCGTTTGCAGGATTGGATTTGACCAGAGGTTCAATGCCATACCAGATCATTTTGGGCAGGTTATGGTCCTCAGCGTCCGTCTGATGGGAAAGTAAATTTTCCGCAATGCCCCACCGCTGTGCCATATCCATGCGCTGCAATGCAGAGGCAAGATAAAGCCGCACAACCGGCGAAGGATCGTCTTTGGCCAGCTTCGTGAATATTGCAATCGCCTTTTGCGACGGTTTGTTGTTTTCACATAAAAATTGAATGCTCCAAGCTCTGACATAAGGGTCTTTATCTTCCAAAGCTTCCGATAATGCATTCGCATCTAAACCACTTGTCACTTGCAATGCCCACATCGCCCGAAGCCTGTAATCTGCGTTGGTATCCTTTGTATAAATGTCAGTCAGCTTTTTAAGCGCATCCTTAGACAGCTTTCCTTTCGCAGCCCTGTTTTGCAAAATGATCCTAGCCCGCCGCGCGTGCCATTCGCTCTTGCTGGTTTGCAGGTCTGCGAGTTGCAGGTCTGACATTTTACCCAGATCATCATAACGACCTTTCCAGTTCTCCGCATTCGAAACTTTTGGCATAATCCGGAAAATCCGGCCCGTTTCTGAATTTAAAACGTCCGACCCGCAAATGTCGGCATCGTGCCAGTCGAGCACGTACATGCCGCCTTCCGGCCCTATTTCCATGCTGAAACCGACCCATTGCGCATTGTTGGCCATCATAAAATCATCGCCATGCTTCCCGCTGAAACCGGAGCCTTTTGGCGTGAGAATGTCGGATAAAATGCCGTGTTCATGAATGTTAGCCATAAATATCTTCCCGCGTTCAGATTCCGGAAAAGCATCCGAGAGATAAACCCGCGCGCCGCCATGCGCGGAGCGGTGCGTGTGATCGGCAATGGTTTTAATATCATTATAAACGTAAGGATTGAAATGCTGCCCGCCCTGCCGATGGTAAATGCCGCCTGGAATGACGTGCCACAAATGCGGGATCACGCAAGCGGTCATCAGCAACTGCCCTTTCGCATCGTAATCAATGCCCCATGGATTGCTAAAACCATGCGCTACAACTTCAAAAATATTTTTTGTAGGATGATATCGCCAAACACCACCATTGATATCGACGCCATTTTCGACTTCGAAATTCTCCGGAAACGGGTCCTTATGCTTGTAAAGCTTGCCTTTGTCCTTGGGCTTGCCCACTTTGGAAGGCGTTGCAAAACCCTGCAATCCATATAACCAGCCATCGGGTCCCCAATGAAAACTGTTTAATGTTTCGTGCCGGTCACGGATGCCCCAGCCCGTTAAGCGCACTTCAATGTTGTCCATATCAGCCTTGTCGTCCCCATTTTTATCAGGCACAAAAAGTAAATTCGGAGGCGCACCTACGAATACGCCATCAAATCCCACTGCAATGGCAGACGGAAATGCAATGCCTTCCATGAACACCTTCCGGCTATCGGCAACGCCATCGCCATTCGTATCTTCGAGAATTAAGATCCTACTATCGCCCGCATTGGAAAACCCTTTTCCCCTTGACTCATAATCTTTATTTTCAGCGATCCACATTCTGCCCTTATCATCCCAGCAAAAAGCCATGGGCTGCGTCATCATCGGTTCCGAAGCATATGCATTCACCTGAAAACCATCTTTGATCGTCATTGCTGCAACTGCCTCTTGCGCGCTCAGGAATTTAGCTTCCCTACCCTCTTTTTGTGCGATTGCCCACAACGCGGCGGTGTTATAAGTGCCATTGTTTCCGATGAATTCACCAAACGTTTTATTCAATTCCACATCATTCAGCTCGCCGGTGTAAATGACGAGTTCGTGCTTAATGGTTTCTGTTTCGCCTTTTTTAATGTGCCAATCTGCTTTCCTGGCCCTTGCGGGACCGGCGCCCAGCTGCGGGTCTACGCGCCAGGTTTGCGGGTAACCTTTGTTTTCAGGATGATCCAAAATCGCAATGTGCGCGAGATTTTCGCGGCCTTCCACCTGCATGCCTATATCAACCCACATAGCAGCTTGTCCTTCGGCTTTTTCATTTTTTTGCCGGGCCGCATTCACGACTTCGCCCTTAATGCCTTCTTTCCAGGGCATTCTGACAAACAATCCGCCGTAATCGTATTTTCCAATGGTCACGTCAGTTTGTGCTTCTCCGTTCCATTCCAGATCAAGCAGATATTTTCCATCTTTAAAGCGCATGGACCAGTTTTGGGTTTCGGTCAAAACGGCCTTTCCAGTTGAATCCAGAAGGTTATAGACCGTTTGCCATTTCACTTCCGTTCCTTTTGCCTCAATCACTTTTGCAGAAACCCTTTTCCAATAGTCGCCGTCGGGATGATGAAAATAATCACGGCCATTCACCCGCGTGTAGCCCCAGTAAATGCCGGTTTGGTGCTTGTGATGACCGGGACTGTATTCGGTGAGCACGCCTTTGCCATCCGGCGCAATGATCGGGTGCAGATAAGGCCTGAAACCGGCTTTTACATTTTGTACTAAAATCGGCTTTTTATCTGTGCCGCTGAATATACTGATGGTCTCCGCCGCTTCGTTTTGAACGGCAGAAAGAGAATGTTCAGCAACCGAGTTTTTTTTGACTTCCTCAGTAGAATTTCTGAAATTATATCCGAAATTGAGGAGCAGGAAAATAAGGAAAAGCGGGGCTGACCTGACGATTTGCATGGGTTAGGGACCAGATTTTGGTAAATAAAAGGGCTTGGAATGACTGGAATAAGCACTGTTTCCTCCCAAAATACTCTTTATACTTTCCACAGGACTATTTTAAACGAGAAAGGTTTCGTTTCCCGATGACGCTGATCAAATCCATATTGCTGCTGATCATAATTATAATGATGGACCATCATGGGATCATTTATCGCGGTGTGAAACAGAAAAAGGACGCGGATTATCAGGGCCGGATTACAGACATTAACCCATTGATCCTTCAAAAAGGAAGGCTTGCTGGAAGCTGGCGGTTTATTAATTTTGAAAGAGGCGGAGACGCCCGAAAACAATATCGGGAACTTGCCAAAGTCGCCGGCAGCTCGGGCCAGGTCCTGATGTCCTTCTTTCCGGACAGCACTTTTACCCGCGTTCATAACAGTGGAGCATACGAATTTGGCCGCTATTCATATGATGAGCAGGAGCAATCGCTGCTGCTGACAGCCAACCGGAAAACGGAGGAGCTGAAAGTTGTTACGCAAACGTTGCCTTCCGGGAAGCAGCAGTTGATGGTCGAATTTTTACCCGGCGTCACGCTTTCGCTTGCCCAGTATGGCGAGCCGCTGGATAAATTCATGGAAGATCCGTTTTCGGTCCAGAACAATGCGTGGCGCGTCCGGCCTTCCGCGCCTGAAACCAAGGATCAGATCTTTGACAGGCTGATCAACTACATTGGCCATAACGCCTCCATTCTGAGGGCCGCCTATACCCGTGAGCAGGATTTTATTTCATGGGAATTCTCGAAAGGCATTATCAGAGTTTACAACGTCGGCATCGGCATAGTTCCCAAAAATGAAGTGCCACAGGTCTGGATTGATAGTTTCCATTCGCGGGAGGATGCTATGGAATGTTATGCATTGTTCGAAAATTATCTTCGGAAAGGTAAGCATGTTAAGCACAACTCTGGAAACTGGGTGAAAGATGACTACCAGATCTTGGCCGACATTCGCGAAGGCTTGCTCAGATGGCAAAAGACCGGCGTCCGCGAATAAACGGGCACAAAAAAAGAGGGAGAAAAAATCCCCCTCTTTAAACTATTCATTCTCAATAAAACCTTCTTAATAAGGCTGTTGCAATTACTTCGTGCTCTTCAATTGAAGACCTACGATAGCTGCTTTTTGTGATGCACTGTGATTGTTGGTGTCAACCGAATTTTTTGCCTTCTGTGGTGCTGGACTCTCCAAAACCGGAAGTGAAGCTGGGAGTGACTTTAATCCTGTAACCTTTACTTTTTCTTCAACTGTATATGCAGTATTATTAGCGTTGGCGTAAGTTGCGAAAGTCATGGCCATCAAGGCTGCTACTAACATGTTTCTTGTATTTTTCATCGATAATAGTGTTTACGTTTTTTGTTTTGTTTTTGTCTCTATTTCTTGTACAAATATACTACAATATTCTGAATACAAACGTTCAAGCAAACAATGAACAATACAATATTTGGTCTAATAGGACAATAACCCTCCATTCTAACCCCCAACAATCGGCTATAAATTTAGTATTATTTCAAGATTAGAAAATCAAATGTTACCCAATTTTGAATTTTGCTGCTTAACTTAATTTTGCTTGTGCGAGCCTTTGGTCAATCTTAGAACAATCCAATTTGAAAGACTATTATAATGTTTCGCCCTATTGCGGTAAAACCGAATTTAATTCCGAGTGTATTATATCAATAGCGATTTTTGCCAAATATTTGCTTCAAAATGCAGGAATGGGAGGAAAAAATTTTGAAAAAAATTTGAAATATTTTTAGGTGATTGATTATTCGGTCAGTTTTTCAGGTGTTTTTATAGACTTTGCGGGTCAATCAAGTAAGTTTGCAGCTATGAAAGTGTGTATTGCTGAAAAGCCAAGTGTTGCCAAAGACATTGCGGGAATCATCGGGGCCAATCAGCGCAAGGACGGTTATTATGAAGGGAATGGTTACCAGGTTACCTGGACGTTCGGGCACTTCTGTACATTAAAAGAGCCGCACGACTATACAGAACGCTGGAAATCATGGCGTTTGGAAGATCTGCCCATGATCCCGTCCAGTTTCGGAATCAAGCTGATTGATAATGCGGGCGCGATGAAACAGTTTGAGGTAATCGAAAGCCTGGTCAGTAAATGCGAGGAAGTGATCAACTGCGGGGATGCGGGCCAGGAAGGTGAGCTGATCCAGCGATGGGTTTTATTGAAAGCCAAATGCGCCGTTCCGGTAAAACGTCTCTGGATCTCTTCACTTACCGAACAAGCCATTCGCGAAGGTTTCGAAAAACTCAAAGACAGCGCACTTTACAACAACTTATATGCAGCCGGCAGCGCACGCGCCATTGGCGACTGGCTGCTGGGCATGAACGCGACGCGACTTTTTACCAAAAAATTCGGTCAAGGAAAAGTCGTCCTCAGCATTGGACGCGTGCAAACACCCACGCTCGCATTGATCGTGCAGCGCCAGAAGGAGATCAATGCATTTGTTTCGGAAGAATATTGGGAATTAAAAACCATTTACCGCGAAACGGAATTTACGGCAACCATTGACCGCATCAGGAATGAAGAAAAGGCAAACAAAGGCCTCGCCTATTTGCTGTTGCACGATTTTGAAATAACATCATTTGAAAAAAAGGAAGGAAAAGAAGGAAACCCAAGGCTCTTTGACCTGACTTCGCTGCAAGTGGAAGCCAATAAGAAGTTTGGTTACTCCGCGGAGGATACATTAAAACACATTCAAAATCTTTACGAAAAGAAATTTGTAACTTATCCCAGGGTTGACACCACCTATCTTTCCGAAGACCTGCACCCCAAAGTCGAGGGCATATTAAGACAACTTACTTACTATGCACAGCTTACTGCACCGCTTTTGGAAAAGCCCATTCCAAAATCGAAGACCGTTTTCGACGACAAAAAAGTAACGGATCACCACGCCATTATTCCGACAGGCGTTTTGCCCGGCAATATCAGCGCGGAAGAGAAACGCATCTATGACCTCATTGCCCGCCGTTTTATCGCTGTCTTTTATCCGGAATGTAAGGTCTCGAACACCACAGTTTTAGGAATGGTGGGAAAGGTTGAATTCAAGGCAACCGGAAAGCAAATCCTGGAACCGGGCTGGCGGGCTGTTTATGCCAATGATGCCAGCGCCAAAAAGGAAGCCGCGGAAGAAGAAAAGCTGATGCCCAATTTTGAAGTAGGCGAAAAAGGGCCGCACGAGCCACGCGTGCACCAGGGAAAAACGACGCCGCCGAAAGCTTATACGGAAGCAACGTTGTTAAGAGCCATGGAAACGGCCGGAAAGCAGGTTGAGGATGAAGAAATGCGCGAATTGCTGAAAGATAATGGCATAGGAAGGCCTTCAACACGCGCAAACATTATAGAAACGCTTTTTAAAAGGCGTTATATTGAAAAGAAAAAGAAGAACATTTTCGCCACCCAAACCGGGATGGACCTCATCGACACAATCCAGAACGAGCTGCTTAAAAGCGCCGAGCTGACGGGCAACTGGGAAAGAAAACTGCGGCTGATCGAGAAGGGCGATTATTCGATGGAAACATTCAAGCAAGAGCTGATCCAAATGGTCGTTGATTTGACGCATGAAGTGAAGAATAACCGCGGACGTGCCATCAGCATTGCGGAAGAAGCTCGGGTGGAAGTCGTTAAAGAAGAAAAGGAAAAGAAGCCGGCTAAACCCAGGGAGCCAAAAGAGGAAATCAACATTGAATTGCTTACCTGCCCGAAATGCAAACAGCAATTACTAAAAAAAGGAAAAACCGCTTACGGCTGTTCCAATTTCAGCGCATGCGGCTTTAAAATCCCGTTTGAATTTTTGGGCAAACAACTCACCGACAAACACGTTTTCGACCTGTTAAGTAAAGGGAAAACGGCCAAAATAAAGGGATTGCAGATTCCCGGCAATCCCGAAACCACCGACGCCAGACTTGTTATGAACGGTGATTTCAATTTCGAGGTCGGTTAAACCCATTTACATGGGCGTATTAGGCGTTTCGACCGTTGGCAATTGAAATGATATTCCTGAAATCTGGCAGAGCGCCAGGAATTCTGATAAGCTGGGAAGTTCTTGTCCGCTAAATATTTTGTCTGCCCTTTCCCTGCTCAAACCGGCTTCCGCCAAAGCATTTCCATCAGCAATGCCTTTTGTTTCAATAAGTTGCTTCATATCTGCAATCAGCGCCTTCGCCTGATCTTCATAAACTGTCGTTTCCATTTTTTAT
This sequence comes from Dyadobacter sp. CY347, assembly GCF_021502655.1. Taxonomy (GTDB): domain Bacteria; phylum Bacteroidota; class Bacteroidia; order Cytophagales; family Spirosomataceae; genus Dyadobacter. Next base: position 930,967 of record NZ_JAKFFT010000004.1, on the reverse strand, counting down.
CAATTGTTGTTTTCAAATTCAGGTACAAAACTATGCCAAATCCTGCGCTGGCCTGACATTTGTGGCTGGCAATATGAATTAAACGTGAACTTGAACCGCGGGACGAATCAAATCTTAATCCGTCGGGTTAATGTTCCATACACTTTAACAAATGAATTATGAGCACGCAAAACACGGACACATTTAAGGTTGGTGGGCAAATTGAAATAAAAAGACTGGGTTATGGCGGCATGCAGCTAACAGGCAAAGGCGTTTGGGGCGAGGTCGCTGACCGGGAAAATGGCAAGAAAGTATTGCAAGCTGCTGTTGCAGCAGGCGTAAACTTCATCGACACGGCCGATTCGTACGGCCCGCACACCAACGAAGTGCTGATTGCAGACGCATTGAGCCCATATCCGCTGGACCTGCTGATCGCCACAAAAGGCGGGTTCGACCGAACCGGGCCCAATCAATGGGTTACTAACGGTGATCCAAAACATATCCGCGAGGCCATTGACGGAAGCTTAAAACGCCTGAAAAAAGAGAAAATCGATCTTTGGCAATTGCACCGCTTTGATCCGAAATTTCCCATTGAAGAAACATTAGCTCCTGTTGTAGAAGCGGTTAATGCGGGAAAAATACGTTTTGTGGGACTTTCAGAAGTGGATGTAAAGCAAATCGAACGCGCGCAAAAGGTTGTTGAAATTGTTTCTGTCCAAAACCTTTACAACCTGGGCGACAGGAAATGGGAAGAAGTGGTGGATTACACAGAACAACAAGGAATGGCATTCATCCCCTGGTATCCATTGGCTTCCGGCCCGGATAAGCTGCAAGCTAAAATCGCCGAGATCGCTAAAAAGCATAATGCAACAACCTCACAAATTGCACTGGCCTGGCTCCTGAAACGCGCACCACACATCCTGCTCATTCCAGGAACAAGCTCGCTGGAACATTTGAAAGAAAACATGGGCGCAGCGAATATTACTTTGTCTGATGAGGACTTTGCGGCATTGTCAAAGTAACATTATGGACATTAAACAGTCTTTTGGGATGCCGCCTTCTGCGGCTCCCAGAAGTGCTGAATGGTATAATTCTTTACCAATTTTGTTGCATTCTCCGCTTGTCTCAAATCATAATTCTGCTGCATATTGAGCCAGAGCTGCGGCGTTGTATTGAATGCCTCAGCAAGTCTTAAAGCCATGTTGACAGACACAGACTGTTTTCCGTTTACCAGGTAAGACAATGTTTTTCTGTCCACTGCCAATCCTTCCGCAGCTTGCGTAATCGTAAGATTAAGCGGCTCCAAATACATTTGCTTCAACACCTGCCCGGGGTGTAACGGATTCTCCATCGGGCCTTTTACTTTATTATTATCTTCCATTGTTGAGTTCTGTTTAATGATAATCAAGATAATCAACATCAGCGACGCCTTTGCTGGTAAATTTGAAGATGATCCTATAATTAGCATTCACCTTCACAGACCAGAAATCTTTATATTCACCTGATAACTTATGTAAGCCGGAACCCGGGAAGTCCATATCTTCCGGTTCACCCGCGCCATCCAGCAACGTCATGATCTGATTGATCTTACCCAATTGAGAAGCGGGAAGTTTTGTTCCATCTCCCTTCTGATAAAGCAAACGTAAAGGCTTACTATTGATGCTGATGATCATAAAAACAAATGTACAGTGTAACTGGACACTGTACAAGCAATGAAGAGATTAAATGTCTTACTATAATTTAACCAAACACAAAATCCATCAACTCAACGCTGCCACATTCTGTGCATTTTTCTGTGCCTTCAAGGCGAGCTCAGTGGCCAGGAAACAATGTTCTTGTGACATGGCGGTTTCGGTTCGGTTCAGGACGTCGTCTACGAGTTGGCGGCCGTAAGGGAGCTCTACTTTGCTGCAATCGATGTATTGTGTTTCCTTGTTATTGACAACAAAAAGGTGATTCCCGCCTTCTCTGCCGGCAATGTCAATGTTTTTGCGGATTTCAATGTAACCTTCCGTGCCCAGGACGGTCAGGCGGCCGTCGCCCCAGCTTTTCAGGCCGTCGGGGGTGAACCAGTCAACGCGGATGTAGCCTGTTCCGCCATTTCCCCGCAGCATTGTGTCACCAAAATCCTCGAATTTCGGATACTGGGGATGGTTGACATTGCCCACCTGCGAGGCTACTATTTCTGCCTTTGTTGAGCCGGTAAAGAAAAGAAACTGGTCGAATTGGTGTGAAGCAATGTCACAAATGATGCCGCCGAAGCGCTTTTTATCAAAAAACCACTCAGGACGGGATTTTGGCGTCATACGGTGCGGGCCGAGGCCAATGGTTTGTACAACTTTCCCAATCAAGCCTTCTTTGACTAATTCCCCAGCCTTAATAGTCGCGCGGTTTTCAAGCCGCTCGCTATACATAATCGAATAAATCCGTTTCGTGTCTTTTTGCACTTTCCGCACTTGTGCGAGCTGTTCCAGCGTGGTAATGCCTGGTTTATCAACCATATAATCCTTCCCGCTTTTCATGACGCGGATCCCGAGCGGGGCGCGTTCGTTGGGAATGGCTGAGCTCAGGATTAGATGTATCGATTTGTCATCGAGAATTTCCGCTTCGCTTTGCGCCTGTTTGGCCTGCGGATAACGCTTGGCGAACGCAGCGGCAAGATCCGCTTCTTTGGCATAAAATGAAACCAGCTCACCCCCACCCCGCGTAACCGCTTCCACCTGACCATAAATATGGCCATGGTTCATGCCTATCACCGAAAATTTGATCCTAGGCGGCATAGCAGGCATAAATGTGTCTTTTACAGGACGCACCAGGCTGGAAGCCGAAGCCTGCTCGGCCATGCCGGGTGCGGCCAAGCCAGGTAATAACATAAGTCCGGCGGCTGTGCTTACTGAATTCCTGATGAACTGGCGGCGGTTATCCTCTGATTCTTTCATGTCAAGGTTGGAATGTTGTGATTATATACAAAGCACATTTTAGGCAGATTTAATGTACCAAAACCATGGACATCATTATCCGCTTTCTTCCCTTACAAAATCAGCACTGCTCAGCCTTTATTTATTCCCGACGGAAACTCCGAATGTGATCCGGGAATCATTCCGTTTCCGGGTGGCTTCCACCACACTTTCATAGGAATTTTCAAAACTGGTGCGCAATGTAACCCACTTGTTCAAAGGCAGTTCGAACGAAATGATCGTGTTCCAGCGCAGGTTGGAAAAATCATTCAAAGCAGGTTGAAGAAACGTTAAATGGTTGATCCGGATCTTGTCCTGGATCATGGAATGCTTGCCCTTGACCCGAAAAGAGTTACGGATCGTGCTTACGGTAGCAATTTCCCGGAAATTGGTCGACTCATACAGGATTGCATTGGTCAGACTAAGATCATTGGTTTTGGTTCTGACAACCCTGTAACCCACTCCCGCTCCGGCCATTTGCCGCAGATCGATCCGCCGCAAATTACTTGTTTCCAATGCGCCCAGCGCGAAAGCATACGTTCTTCGCTTTTTAAAAACGTCCAAAAAAAGATCAATGTAACTGTCCCTTTCTGCAAGTATGCCACTTTGCTTGCCGTAAGTAAAGCGTGGATTGGTGGCCAGATTAATAGCGGGTCCGCTGAATGTAAGTTCTGCCCTTAGCACGACGAGGCTGCGGTTCACATTGCCGCGCGCAAAATTGCCATCTCCGATAAAGCGGTAACGAATGGTGTCGAACAGCGGAGGCGGTGGTTTTACGGCGCTGTCCGGTTTGACTGACAACACAGAATCGAGCGGAACGGCCTGCGGAGAGCCGGATGAAGGCTGTTGCGCGTGAACTAAGATTGTTGAACTGAACAAAAAGAAAGCGGTAAGCTTTGTTGCGAAACCTCCACTCATTTTTCTAACGCTTTAACCTTTCCTAACCTGCGCAAATGCCTCTCTTCGCCCGTAAAACGCGCATTTAAAAAGGATTCAACAAATTCCTGGGCCACCATATTTCCGGTAATGCGACCGCCCAGACAAAGCAGGTTCAGGTCGTCATCTTCCACACCCTGATGGGCCGAAAAGTGATCGTTAATCAACGCTGCGCGCACGCCCGCAACTTTATTGGCAACCACAGAAGCGCCTACGCCGCTCCCGCAAACTGCGATGCCGCGCTCAACTTCCTTTTTCACAACTGCATGGGCCAGCGGGATCACAAAATCGGGGTAATCGTCCTTGGAATCCATTTGATAAGCCCCAAAATCGGTTATATGATGCCCTTTTCCGATTAAATAAGTCTTCAAGAACTCTTTCAGTTCGTATCCGCCGTGATCAGCAGCAAGTCCGATTTCCATGTTGAGAATGATTTAAAATGAATGTGCAAAATAGTTCATTAATTTGCCATATGAAAAAGAATGCCCCTGCCGACGCGGAAAACCAGCCAGCCCACAACTTTGTTTTTCAGGATTTCAATCTCGCCGATTTAACCACTACACACATCCTGCAAAACAGCGGTGAACTTCCTGCTACCGACCGGAGAGGCTTCTTCGACATTCAGCCGCACGAAATTGACGTGGACTATGCTTCTTTCAGAGTCCCGGCCGCGTCGACCGATCATTATAAAGTTGTAGCCAGGCAAAACAGCCATTCACTCAGCATTTATTGCGAATGCAGCAAGCCCAAAAAACGGCTTTGCGAACATCAGATACAGGTTTTATATAATCTCAATAACCGAAAAGACCTGCGTGTTTTTTTTGATAAAAAGCTGCGGTTTGAAAAAATGAGGGTTGTTGCAAAAGACTATGGTTTGGAAAACGAAGCAGATCTGGATGCTTATTTTCAACTCAATTATGTAAACAAGGAGCTGGAAATAAAGCCAAAGATGAAGGAACTGATCCCGATCAGCGCGACTTCGGTTTCATTTTTGGAAAACCAATGGATCAACAAGCCCGTCATCGACATTCCCGGCTCCAAAATGCAGGCCGAGAACACCAAAACGATCGTCATCATCGGTCAGCACAAATATTACGAGCACTTTTATCTTGAAATTTATGAGGCTACGACCACCAGGGACGGAAAGCTTAAAAACCCGCTTACATTAATTAATCCGCTTGACGCGATCTGGAAAACGCAGGATGCGGATGTAATCAAGTTCTACACGGCCATTGCCTCTTTCCAGAATAATTTTCGAAAAAAACAGGTGGATACGGATCTTGCGGGGCTGAAAAGCATTGTTAAAAATCCGCACGGACTCGATTTTTTCTATCATAACCCTTTGATTTCCGAGAATGTCAGCGCAGCGTCTTTGGTTTTGGTAAAACTGGAAAAATCGCCCGTGGACATGCATTTGAACATTGACCGGAAAGATCCTTTCTTCCAGATTTCAGGCCAGCTCAGCCTGAATGGCGTTTCCCTGGATCTTGAACTGGTCAAAATGCGCTACGATTATTTCGTGCTTTATCTTGACGCGCTGCATTTGATTGACAATGAGGATATTCTCAAAACGGTTGAATTTTTCAGTCAGCATAACCAGAAAATTATCATTCATCAATCCAAATTTGAAGAATTCAGGCAAAACCTGCTTTCGAAGCTTGAATCGAAGATTCGGATCACTTATTCGTATCTGAAACCGGCCACGCAGGCGCAGAAAGAGGAACAGGGTTTTGATCTGGAAAATGAGAAGATCATTTACCTTGAAGATTTCGGCAATTATGTAATGATCACGCCCGTGATGAAATATGGGCGCGTGGAAGTGCCCGTTTTTTCCAAAAAGCAAATCTATTCGGTGGACGGCCATGGAAATCCGTTCAGCGTGCAAAGGGACGAAAGCGAAGAGCTGCGGTTTGCAGGCGCGATTATCCGCCAACATCCTGATTTTGAAGACCAATTGGGCAGGGAGTTTTTTTATTTATACAAAGAACGCTTTCTCAACGAATCCTGGTTTTTAAACACATTTGAAGAATGGCGCGACCAAAAGATAACGGTGCTGGGATTTGATAAACTAACCAAAATCCGCCTTAACCCGAACCGCGCACAGGTTTCTGTAAATGTCATAAGCGGGATAAACTGGTTCAATACAACAGCCGGCGTAACATTTGGAAATCAAAAAGTTACATTAAAAAACCTGCATAAAGCGGTCAAAAACCGAACGAAGTATGTGCAGCTGGATGACGGCTCCCAGGGCATTTTGCCAAATGAGTGGATTGAAAAATTTGCCAAATTCTTCGAGGCCGGTGAAATTGTCGGAGATGTGATCCAAACTTCAAAAATGAACTTCGCTTCAGTGAGTGAAATGTATGATGCTGAGGCACTTAGTATGGAAGTGAAACAGCAGATTACATTCTATAAATCCCGTTTCGCCGATTTTGAATCTATAGAGCCGGTTGAAGTGCCGGCCAATCTGAATGCATCATTGCGAGAATATCAGAAACAGGGGCTTAACTGGCTCAATTTCCTGGATGAATTCGGTTTTGGAGGCTGTCTGGCGGATGATATGGGCCTGGGCAAAACATTGCAGATCATTGCATTTATATTATCACAAAGGGAAAAGCCTGTTCAAAATACAAACCTGATCATTGTTCCTACTTCACTGATTTTCAACTGGCTGGCTGAAATTGAAAAGTTTGCCCCATCGCTGAAAGTCCTGACCATTTACGGTGCAGACCGGGTGAAAACTGTTTCCGATTTTGACAATTACGAAGTAATCCTGACGTCTTACGGCACATTGCTTTCGGATGTTAATTTTTTGAAAAAATATCATTTCAATTACATTATCCTCGACGAATCCCAGGCCATTAAAAACCCTGAATCACAACGTTATAAGGCTGCGCGATTACTGCAATCCAGGAACAAACTTGTGCTCACGGGAACGCCTGTAGAGAACAACACATTTGACCTGTATGGACAACTTTCCTTCGCATGTCCGGGCTTACTAGGGAATAAAACGCAGTTCCGAAACCACTTTTCCATGCCCATAGACCGCTTTAGGGATAATGACCGGGCGCGGGAATTGCAGAAACGGATCGATCCATTCATCCTCAGACGCACCAAAAGGCAGGTTGCCACCGAGCTTCCTGATAAGACCGAAATGGTTATTTACTGCGAAATGGGCGAAGAGCAGCGCAAGGTTTACAATGCTTATGAGCTCGAATTTTACACCTTCCTGAACACCAGAAACGAGGGAGACATTGCGCGTGAAAGCTTGCATGTGCTGCAAGGGCTTACCAAGCTCCGCCAGATCTGCAACTCTCCTGCCCTGCTCAATGACCACCTCTATTATGGCAATGCATCTTCCAAGATTGACACGCTTCTGGAACAGATCGAGAGTAAATCGGCGCAGCATAAGATCCTGGTTTTTTCGCAGTTCGTGACCATGCTGGATTTGATCAGGGCAGAACTTGTTACCCGCGGGATCAAATTTGAATATCTGACCGGCAAGACAAAAGACCGGGCGGCGAGGGTCGAGAATTTCCAGAACAATGCGAACATTCGCGTGTTTCTGATCAGTTTGAAAGCGGGCGGTACGGGCTTAAATCTTACCGAAGCGGATTACGTTTATCTGGTCGATCCATGGTGGAACCCGGCGGTTGAAAACCAGGCCATTGACCGCAGTTACCGGATCGGGCAGAAGAAAAATGTGATCGCCGTGAGACTGATATGCCCCGGGACCATTGAGGAAAAGATCCTGGAATTGCAGGAATCCAAAAAGGGGCTGGCCGATGATCTTGTGAAAACCGATGCCTCCGTTTTGAAGACTTTGACCAAGAAGGATTTGCTCAACCTGGTCAGTTAGTCCAGGTTTTTGCTGATTTCCGTGATCAGATATTCTTTTGGGTCACTGAAATATTCCCAGAAGAAGATGCCTGCCAACTTATTCTTTTTGATATACTTACACTTGTCCCGGATCGATTTTTCATCTTCGTAAGTGATCAGCACTTTTGTAGAATCGTTGAAAAGATAAGGCGCTTTGGCTTTTTTGTCGTAGAACTTTTTGTAGCCATTCTGGTTGATCAATGTGTCTTTCAGCTTCGTATAACCGCCTCCCTGCACCGCTTTCACGCGTTGTTCACCCAGACCATTATTATTTGCCGTTGCTGCTTCCCAGCCTTTTCCATAGAATGCTGCTCCAAGGACAATCTTGTTCGCCGGAACGCCGGCTGCCATAAAATTCTTGACGGAGCGATCAGCTGAGGAACCGTCCGGAGTGTCGCCGTAGTCGTATAAATTGGTGTGGTGGCCAACAGTCCCGTTTTTTCCGCCGTAGTCATAAGTCATGATGAAAACATAATCCAGAAATGGCTGTGCAAGTCCCATTTCGGTGTTTTCGACAAACGATTTTGAGCCTCCTACTGCCGTTGTGAGCTGGAAACTCCGGCTTTTTTCCTTTTGCAAAAGATCCAGCTCTTCGCGGATGGCTTTGAACATTAATGTAAAGTTCTGCTTGTCTTCGGGACGGAAAATGTTGCCTTCTTCCCCGCGCATGGCAGGATATTCCCAGTCAATATCCACGCCGTCGAGGTTGAACTGGCGCACAATGTCCACGCTTGACTTTGCAAATTTTCTTCGGGAAGTTTCGGTTAAAACGGCATCCGAAAAGTTTTCACTCCAAGCCCATCCACCGATGGAAATGAGGATTTTAAGATCGGGGTTTTTGGCCGCTTTCATTTCGTTCAGCTTTCGAAAATTTGTTGAATCCGTTGCCAGATTGGTCAGCACGGCGAGGCTGTCCTGCACATTCACGAAGGCGTAATTGATGTGGGTCAGCTTTTCAACGTCAATTTCCTCAGTCTTAACCAAGCCGCGGAAACCGCCTACATAGGCATTTACTATATATTTTTTCTTCTTTTGGGCAAATGTTGGTGCAAGGCAGAAAATAGCGAGCGCGAACGGCAGTAGATATTTGAAGGATTTCATGGGTCAGGAATTGGTATAGTTTAATCAAAAAGCACTATTCTGCGCGATATTACTTCTTTATCTGTCTGAATGCGAACAATATAGATTCCGGTAGCGAGCCGTGACAGGTCTGTTCGGGAATTTGATGTGATTTTAATTTCCGTTTGCTTTATTCCGCTGACATTATAGAGCTGCATTTGAGCAAAAACAGGCCTGTTCAATTCGACAACGAGCGTTCCTTGGAATGCATAAATAATGTGTTCGGCGGCCTGAGGCTCATTTCCAGTAATGATCGTATTTGCTAATACAATCGATATCAGGCTGTAAGGCGAACTTCCACCTGCATTAACAGCCTTGATCCGATAAAAATAATTGGTGTTCGCCAGCGAATCGGTGTCCCGAAATTCCAGCACATTCGGGGCCACTTTTCCGATCTGCACATACTGCGTAGTAACGCCTTGGGAGCGCTCTATGATCACCTCATCGGCATTGGCCGACACCGCAGACCAGCGCAATTCCACCACATCCGGCGCGATAGGAACGGCGGAAAAGTTCTGGGGCATATCCGGGACCGGAATGTTATCCGTGGTTGCCGAACCTACATTACTATATGCCGAAGCACCCGCCGCATTAACGGCACGAACACGGTAATGATACTCGGTGGCAGGCTTTAAGCCGGTGTTTTGATAGGATTTAATGTTCGCCGTAAGGTCAGCAAGCTTTGTAAAGTTAACTCCATCTAATGATCTTTCCAGTTGGAATCCGCTTTCATTCAGCGAGTTATCTTGCCAGCTTATGTTGATTTGGGTTGTGGAAATGGAAATAGCAACGAGGTTTTCAGGGGCATTTGGGGGAACGATGAATGTAGTTGCACTCGCGATGTTGCTATAACCCGATTTGCCAGCGGTATTTTTGGCCAGAATCCTGAACCAGTATTTGGTAGCGGGCGTAAGACCTGTGTTGGAGAAAGTTTTGACATTAACCGTCAGATCGGTGATTTTGACAAATTTCAAACCGTCGGTTGACCGTTCAAGCTCGAAACCTGTTTCATCTGCCGCATTATCAACCCACGTCAGATTGATCTGGGTTGCAGAAATGGCAGTGGCTGTCAGCATCGACGGCGCCCTAGGAACTACTGCAGCCTTCACTTGGAGTTGAAAGAGCAGAACGAAAATGGCAAAAAGGAAGCGGAATGTAAACGTCTTAGTATAAGTAAAATTCATATGTTGAGTATAAAGCGACAGCTTCTTCAATAATATTCATTTATAACACGATCACAACCAGGACTTTTTCTTGAACCAGGCATAAATCCCGACTGTGATAAGGCCCATAACGATCATGACAACCGGGTAACCAAACTTCATCCGCAGTTCTGGCATAAAGTCGAAGTTCATCCCGTAAACCCCGACGATGAATGTTAAGGGCATGAAAAACACCGAAAACAAGGTCAAAACGCGAACGATTTCATTGGTGCGCTGGGATGAAATGGAAAAATAGATCATGACCAGCTGATTCATATTTTCAAAAAGCGTGTCATAAATGTTCTGCATTTTCACAAAAAGGTCCCGCGTATCCCGCGTATAGGCATTAGAATGGTCGGGTGCGTCCATTTTGTCCACAATCTCGTGCGATAGCATAATGATGCGGCGGGTCACTTCTACCCTGCGTCGAAGATAATAAAGCCCTTTGAGCAGCGAAGGTTTGCGGTTTTTGAGAAACATATTTTCCTCATAGAACTCAATGTCGCTCGTCAGCTTCACAGAAGGCGCCTCATAAGTAGCAAGACAGCTCTTAACAATCTCATTTACAAGGTGTAATGTATCTTTGCATTGATGCTGTTCAAGCTGATTTTCGGCTATGTATCCCGGTGCATCCCAGGGTTTCCTGTGTAATGTGATGACTTTCTCGGGAAACATAAAAATGGCGACCTTATCAGTCAGTTCGGGAACTGTATCTGCCTCTTCGCCAACGGTTTCCGAATGCAACCGAAAGATGATGAAGATATAGTCGCCTACTTTTTCATATTTGGGAAGATGGTCGGGCTGCCCCCAGTCCTTAATGGACGATTTATGCAGTGAATGTTTTTCGGTAAGTTCTTTCAACTCTTCCTCATTGGGATCCGTAATATCCAGCCATTCAAATGGATATTTATCTTTCTCGGCAATCGTATGGATCATAATTTATTTGTCGGGCTTTGCATCCATGATGAAGCGCAATGACTGATCTCTGGTAAAAAACCGAACCATCCAGTTATAAAAAGTTTTCACCTGGTTGCGATAGCGGATCAGCGAGAACAAATGTACGACCAGCCACAGAAAGTAAGCTATAAAACCTTTGAAATGCAAGCCGGGCAGGTCAGCAACGGCCTTGTTGATGCTGATAATAGCCATTGTGCCTTTGTCCACATAATGGAAATCTTTGAGCTCCCTGCCATCGGTAAGACGCGGGAAATTGGCTGCCAGATTCTTACCCTGCTGAATGGCAACCTGCGCAAGCTGCGGATGGCCCTTCGGGAATTTTTCGTCGGATGTCATCAGGCAAATGTCTCCCAATGCAAAGATATTCTCAAAGCCGAGCACCTGATTATGCGCATTCACGAGCACACGTTTTCCTTTCCCGAGCGCTTCCTCAGGCAGGCCGGGCAACGCTGTGGCCGTTACGCCGGAGGTCCATATTAATGTAGATGTTTCAATTGTCCTTCCATTCTCAAATGTGACAATGTCGTTCTCAAAATCCTTGACGGCATGGTCCAGGAGCACCTTGATGCCCAGCTTCTGCAATTCTTTCAGCGTTTCTTCCTGCGATTTTTTGGACATGGGATTGAGGACTACGGGCAATGCGTCCACGAGATAGATCTGCACTTCTTCCCGGTCGAGTTCCGGGTAATCCCATTTGAAAATATTTTTATGCATTTCGGCCAGCATTCCCGAAACTTCCACGCCCGTGGGGCCCGCACCGGCTACTACGATGCAAAGGAGTTTTTTGCGCTCATTGGAATCCTGCATTTTCGCTGCTTTTTCTTTATTCAAAAGAATGTGGTTGCGCAGGGCGAGCGCGTCCCGAATGGTTTTCATCGGAACGGCATTCTTCTTGACATTCTCCATCCCGAAATAATTGGTTTCGGTGCCGGTGGCGAAAACCAGGTAATCATAATAAATGTCCCCGCTGTCGGTAGCAATGCGCTTTTCGTCTGGAAAAACTTCCTGAAATGCTCCGAGGCTAAACCTGAGGTTTGGTTTTTCCTGAAAAAATTTCCGGAACGGGTAACTGATATTGGACGCTTCCAGAAAACCCGTCGCGACCTGATAAAGCAAAGGCGGGAAAAAATTGTAGTTGTTTTTATCAACCAGCACGATATCAAACTGCTTGTCTTTGGAAAGCTTCTGCGCAAGATTGATCCCGGCAAAACCACCACCTACGATGACCACTTTTTTCATAGTTATGATCTTTTTACTGATGCCTTAATGTGTGAAATCCGCTATTATAATTGTGCCGACTGCATGGAAGGAAGCATTAAGGGCATTTTTCACGCACCGGCAATGTGCAAAACGTTGCTCATGCACATTCAGATTGTGATGAATTTTAAAAAATAGACTGCAATCCGCGTCAGTCTGTTTCATTGGCACATGGTTTTAGAGGTTGGCCGCATTCACAATAATTGAACACATTAACATTACTAAAACCATGGATTACAACATAGATACGAAAGGACAAACACAAGATTCGCAGCCTGGTATGGAGCACATTATGGATCCGGCTCCTATCATTATCCGTGATAATTATCGCGGAAGCGGCAAGCTGGAAGGCAAATCGGCATTGATCACGGGCGGGGACAGCGGGATAGGAAGATCTGTTGCGGTCCATTTCGCCCGTGAAGGCGCTGATGTGGCGATCGTTTATCTGGAAGAAGATCAGGATGCGCAGGAAACAAAAGCATTGGTAGAAGCTGAGGGAAAAAGGTGTTTGCTCATTCCCGGCGACATTCGGGATGAATCATTTTGCAAAGAGGCGGTTACTCAGGTCGTGAGCGAGTTTGGTAAGCTAAACGTTCTGGTTAATAATGCGGCCGAACAGCATCCCAAAGAGGACATCCGGGAAATTACTGCTGAGCAGCTTCATGTAACATTCGCCACCAACATTTACTCGTTCTTCTTCTTCACACAAGCTGCATTGCCGCATTTGTCCGAGGGCGACAACATTATTAATACAACATCGGTAACTGCGTATCACGGAAGCCCCGCATTGCTGGATTATTCGTCTACAAAAGGAGCTATTGTTGCTTATACAAGATCGCTGGCACTCGCGCTGGCCGAAAAGAAAATCAGGGTTAACGCCGTTGCGCCGGGACCGATCTGGACACCGCTGATCCCTGCAACATTTGATGCGGAGAAAGTTGAAAAATTTGGAAAAGACACGCCTATGGAGCGTCCCGGTCAACCTGCTGAGGTTGCGCCGTCTTACGTTTTCCTGGCATGCGAGGATGCGTCCTACATCAGCGGACAAGTCCTGCATCCGAACGGAGGGCAGGTTGTGAATGGATAATATGAATTAAAAAAGGGGGCAGATTTGCCCCCTTTTTTAATTCAGTTCAACTTCCGAGCGTTGTGAAAGCCACTTCACAATGGTGTCATGCAAAGTATCCTTTACGACAGGCTTTGTAAGATAATCGTCCATTCCGGCGTTGAGGCACTTCTCGCGCTCACCCACCACCGTTCCGGCCGTAAGTGCAATGATAGGGATCCTCCTGCCCGATTCCAGCCTGCGGATTTCCTGCGTGGCTTCATAACCATTGACCTCGGGCATCTGGATATCCATAAATATAATGTCAGGATTTGTCTCCGCGTATAGTTTTACGGCTTCCTTCCCATTCACGGCTTCGATCATGGTTACATTGGAGAGGATCTTTCCTAACATGGTCTTAACCAGCAACATATTGATCTTATGATCTTCGGCAATCAATACTGTAATGGCTTCTGACAATGCCTGCGCACTCATGTTGTTTACATCGACGGTCAATTTGCGGACTTCCTGAATTTTAGGATGAATCCGCGATAGCATTGAAAACAACTGCTTGATTTTTACAGGTTTTACCAGAAAATGCGGAACATTGAGTTCGGACATTACGGCCGTAAGCGTTTCCTCCTCAAAAGAATCGTTAAGCAGGATTATAGGCAGATCTTTCAGGTCCTGATCATTGCTGTTCCGGATCTTGCGAATCGTTTCAATGCCATCCATATCGGGCATCTGGCAATCCATCAGGACAACATCGTATTTTACATTTGAAAATAATTTTTCCAATGCTTCCTGCCCGCTCGACACGTAATCGGAATCTATGTCTTTGTTGATCAGGACGTCCGTCAGGATCTTTCCGTTGTGGATGTTGTCGTCAACCACCAGGACCCTTTTAATATTGTCTGTATTGTCCCAGAAGAACTCATCGCCATCCGGGATGATCTGGAATGTTACGTCAAAAAAGAATGTGCTGCCCACGTTGGTCGCACTGTTGAGCTGCAATCCGCTGTGCATTAATTCAAGCAGGCTGTTTGAAATCGTCAACCCCAGTCCGGTTCCGCCGAAACGTTTGGTTGTAGAAGAATCTGCCTGCGCAAATGCATCGAATATCTTACGCTGGTTTTCCGGCTCGATCCCGATCCCGGTGTCTCTCACCATAAAACGGATCGCTACTTCATCATCGCGCCGCCCCAGCAATGCTATTTTAAGCTCAACCTCACCATTCATTGTAAATTTCACTGCGTTGCTCAGCAAATTGGCCAAAACCTGCTTCAGGCGCAGCGGATCTGCCAGCACATAATGCGGGATATCAGCCGGAATGTTCAAGAGCATTTCCAAATGTTTCTGCTGCGCCTGGTAAGTGAGCATATCCGCTACTTGTCCGCAGATCGTCAGCAGGTCGGTTTTCTCATAACGCAGTTCCAGCTTGCCAGCCTCGATTTTGGAAAAGTCTAAAATGTCATTGATGATTTCCAACAGCGAATTGGCGGAATGGAAAACCATGGACATGTATTGCTGCTGCGTTTCGTCCATGTCGGTCTTCATCAGCAGGTCCGTAAATCCGACCACACCATTCAGCGGTGTCCGTATCTCGTGGCTCATATTGGCCAGGAATTCGGATTTTAATTTACTCGCCGACTCAGCCTGTTCGCGAGCTTCCAGCAATTCCAGTTCGGCCTGCTTCCTTTGGGTAATGTCCCGGATCACAGCCTGAATGATCTGGGAATCATTGACATTGATCAGATTGAGCAGGACTTCTGCCACGAAACTATCCGTTTGCTCCCCGAAGCGCTTGAAAACCCATTCGAAGCTGTGACTGCCCACTTCATAAACAGTTTCCAGGTTCTCCTTGGCAATGCCCGCAAGCTGGTCATAAGTTGTATAAGTCGCCGCAGCGAGTTCTTCATGCGTTTTGCCGATGAGGCTGTCGACGGAATCCAGGTTGAACATTTTGAGCGCAGCGCGGTTACAATCCAGATAACCTTTCCGGTCGAGGAGCACCACTGCGTCACTTGTCGAATCGTACAGGCTTCGAAACTTGGCTTCTGAATCCAGAATTGCCTCTTCCGAGCGTTTCCGGCGGGTTATATCCTGAAATGCTCCGTACACCCGCTCGCAGGCGCCTTCTATCATTTCCGCCTTCCCTATCGATCTGACCCAAATTTCGTTTCCTTTCGAAGTAATAAGCTGTAATTCAACATCCCAGGGCGTTCCATGCGTAAGCCCTTCTAGCACCACTTTGTTGATCGTATCACGACTGCTGCCTTCCTTATAGAATGCGATTGCTGTGCTTGCATCCGGAGAAAAATCCTCCTCTACTTCGTGTATTTGTTTTGTAATCGAAGACCAGTACAGTTCGCCGGTTTTAGCGTGCAGTTCCCAGCCGCCAATCCGGGCAACGCTGTTTGTCTGTTCCAGAAGATCTCTCATCCGCTGCATTTCGTCGTCCGACTTTTTGCGGGCGGTGATGTCCCTTTCTATGGCTATATAATTGGTACAGTTGCCTTCGTCATCAAAAACAGGTGTAATTTTTAAATCCACCCAATAACATTCCTTGTTCTTTTTATAACACAATATTTCAACCTGTATGATCTTTTTCTCGGTGCTGGCCTGGTAAATTTTCTCGATCGTCGCCATATCCGTTTTAGGCCCGCAAAGCAGATCCGCCGGCCTGCGGCCTTTCACTTCTCGCCGGGTATAGCCGGTTTGGTTTTCGTAAGCTTTGTTTACCCAGGTTATTAATCCCCTGTTGTCTGTTATAACAATGTAATCTGTTGTGTTAGAAGCAACAATAGCGAGTTCTTTCAGGCGCTCCCGGGAACGGCGGAGTTCGGTGATGTTGTGACTGGTCAGGATGATCTCGTTTCCCCGGGTATCAATGCTCGCATTGGTATTACTCCACGACCACGTCCCGTTCTTGTGCAGGATGCGGTGCTCAATCCCGCCGCGGATCGGTGCATTGGTTTCAACAACTTTTAATAGCGAAGCCGTGCATAAGTGGAGATCATCGGGGTGTATATAATCTGTAAATGATTGCCCGAGCGTTTCCTTGATCTGATACCCATATACTCTGGTCCAGCTGGGCGAAACATAGGTGAATGTCAGTGTGGGTGATAATGTAAAAAGCACGTCCTGGACATTGGAAACCAATACGGACAGATCCTGTTCTGTTTTGATCTTTTGCGTAATGTCGTAACCCAGGCAAAATATTTCTTTTACCGTTCCCGATTCGTCCGTCAGGGCGGTAAATTCCCATTGGGTTGTGGCGATCGTGTTTTGGCTTGAGCGTTTTCTAAGGACTACTGAATGAGGTTTTCCAGGATTCAAGAGACACATTTCTGCCACTTTCAGGCATTTATCGATATCCTCGGTAATCACACCCATCAAGGAGGATTGACCAAGGACTTCGTCCCGTTGCATGCCGTAGAAATTGCAGAAATAGTCATTAACGAAAACATAATTTCCGTCAAGATCCGTACGGACCACGTACATGGAATGGCTGCCCAGGAAAGTCTGAAATAGCTGAAAGTCGCTTGCGTAATGGGGTCCGCCCTGTTCCTCGGACATAGCGTTACCTGGTGTATTCATTAATCAAATTTCCTTACAATTAAGCGTCAGTGGTACAAACACATATATCCGTACAAGATAGCTTTTATTTAATTACTTTAACGGTTACAACAGGATAGTTTGTAATACTTTTATTAATAAAAGTGAGGTACTTCGACATCTACATGTAGAATGCAGATTTTTGGAATAAAAAGTCGTTTTTTGCGCTTGAAAATGATTCTCCGTTTTATACAAGAGCTGTACCAGCAAGTGGCCGGTCGTTGGGTCGGTACGGTTATAGTGCAATTAATTTAAAAAGCGTCTTTATGAAAAATCAGGTCAATCACTTTTTCTTACTTCTGCTGCTGATACCAGGCTTTTCTGCCAGCAGTCAGCCGCAGTCTGTCATATTGAAAAACGCAACGGTCATTGATGGCACCGGCGAAGAGCCGCGCGACGGAACCGACATTCTGATCATGGACGGACGGGTCGTAGCGGTAGAATCCAATATCAAGCTGAAAGGTGCGAAAGAGATTAATCTGACTGGAAAAACGGTGATCCCATCGCTCATATGTGCGCATGCGCATGTGGGAACACTATTGGGAACCACTTCATCCGCAGACAATTACACGCGGGATAACATTCTCCGTCAGTTGAAAAAATATCAGGATTATGGCGTAGGTGCAGTGCTTGCTATGGGAACCGACCGGCCTTTGATCTTCGATGGCATGCGGGATTCGACAGTGGCGGGCTTACTTCCCGGCGCTCGGCTCTTTTCAGCTGGATATGGGTTTAATACACCCGATCCGAATCCAGGCTCCTGGATGAATTTACTGTTACGCCCGGAAACTCCTGAGGAGGTGCCTGCTATGCTGGATAAGCTTGTTCCGCTAAAACCGACGGTTGTGAAAATCTGGGTGGACGACCATGGCGGCAATGCGCAGAAAATGAAGCCGGAAATATATCAGGCCATTATCACGGAAGCGCATAAACGGAACATCCGCGTGGCAGCACATTTGTTCTACGCTGAAGATGCGCGGCTCCTGACCGAAGCCGGCATTGATATTATTGCGCACAGCATTCGTGACAGGACGGTGGATGCAGAGCTTTTGAATAAAATGAAAGAAAAGAATGTGATCTATATCCCTACGCTGTCGCTGGACGAATATCAGTTTGCCTATGCCAGCGAGCCGGACTGGATCAATGATGATTTTTTCAAAAAATCGCTGGAACCAGGCGTCTTCGAAATGATCACCGACCCGGCTTATGCGGAAAAAATAAGGACATCCGCTGATTATGAACGGAATTCTGCTGCATTTAAAACGGCTTTAATTAACCTGAAAAAGATCATGGACGCTGGCATTACCGTGGCGCTCGGCACCGACTCCGGCGCATTTCCGATCAGAACGCAGGGTTTTACCGAGCATCTGGAATTGGAACTGATGGTCCAGGCGGGCCTTACGCCGGTACAGGCCATAATGCTTGCAACTCAGAATGCAGCAAAAGCGTTAAAAATAGATAATGAGCTTGGAACACTGACACGCGGCAAAAAAGCCGATCTGATCATTCTGAGCGAAAATCCGGCCAATGATATCAAGAATACGCGCAAGATTGAGGCAGTGTGGAAAGACGGCCGTGAAGTGAGCAAAGGCCCTTTGTGAATTTATAAAAATAAAACACTCCTGACATGAAAATTGAATTTGAAAGGCTGAATCACATCATGATTTGCATTCCCAAGGGAGCCGAACAGGCGGCCAGGGAATTTTATGGCGGTGTGCTGGGCCTGGAAGAGCTGAATGATATGGGATACCCGCTCCCGAATGGCGCAATATGGTTTGCAATGGGCGATATTGAGCTGCATATCCGTGCCGAAGAGCCTTCGGAACAATCACAGCGGCATCCTGCTTTTGAAGTAAAAAATCTGGAAGCTGCGCGGAAAATCCTGGAAAAGAACGGGATCGCGATCCGCAATGATAGCCCCATCCCCGATCGGAAACGCTTTTCATTCCGCGATCCGTTTGGTAACCGCATCGAATTAATAGAATTGTTAGCCTGAAACCACATTCCGGTTCCAGGCTAACCGGACATTTCGGTCAGCAGGTGCCAACCCTATCATTATGGACTCAAAGAACTATTCCTGTGTCCCTCACTGGTGTTAAATTATTCCTGTACTGTGTGAAAAAGTCGTAAATGGGAAAAGTAATTCTAAATTTGCATGCGCATTTGCAGCGGACACACAGCGTTTTCCTTGATGTTAAAATATTTTTATAGATTCTTAATCCTCCTGTTGATCCTGGCGATTACCGCGGAAGTTGTGTTAAGATATAAATATGGCTTCTGTAACTCTCCGCTTTACGTATCGGATCAGGATTTTGAATACATATATGCGCCAAATCAGGATGTGAAAAGATTTGGCTACCGCGTGCAGACCAACAGTTTTTCGATGCGCAATGAAGAAGTCCAGCCTTCGGACAGCATTGTGATCCTGCTCATCGGCGATTCGGTAGTGAACGGCGGCAGCCTGACCGACCAGGACAGCATTGCGTCTACATTACTTGAAAGGCGTTTTTTAAAAGATTTCGGCAAACGCGTCCGCGTCCTGAACATTTCGGCCGGCTCGTGGGGACCGGATAACATTGCTGCCTATCTCAAAAAATACGGAACGTTCAAAGCGAGGCTGATGTGCCTGGTTACCAGCAGCCATGATGCGTACGATATCATGTCGCACCAGAGTCCGGTGGGCATTGATCCGGGCTGGCCCGACAAGCAATATAAAGTGGCGCTTTACGAGCTTTGGGACCGTTACCGCTGGATATTCTTTTATTATTTCAATACCTGGTTCTTTGCCCCGAACATTGAACAGAACCCTGAAAAGGCACTTCTGGACTCGATGAAAAAGGATTCTGTAAAAAAAGAAGAACTTAATGACGCCGGGATCAGAAAGCCTGGCTTAACCTTCAATCCGGGTTACGAGCAGATCTACGAAATCTCCAAGAAGGATTCTATTCCGCTTTTTATTTACCTCCACCCGGAAACTTCGGAAATAGAACTCGGGCATTTCAATGATCAGGGTGATGAAATTATGGCTTTCGCTATCCAGCGGAATATCCGGCTTGTGAACGAGTTCAGCCTCGGCATTGATCCGAAATATTACCGGAAGCTGGATGTTGTACATTATAACAGTCAGGGACAGCTTTTTTTGGCAAATAACCTTTATCCATTGTTTCAGGAATATATAAATCTGAAAAAATAATGCGCGTCCTCGTTGTACACAATCAATTATGGGCGCACTATAAGTCGCGGCTTTTCAGCGAAATTCATCGTGCATTCAAGGAAAAATATCCTGAAAGTGATTTCCTGGTGATCCAGATCGCACTTTACGAAGCGAGCCGCAGCGTGATGCAGAGCGACGACACCATTACATACGATTATCCTTATAAGGTGCTTTTTGAGCGGAGTTTGGATGAAGTTGGTTTTAAAGAAAGGCGTGAAGCGCTATTTGCGGCTTTCGATGCTTACAAGCCTACTGTCCTCAACATTACGGGATATTTTGATCCTGCACAGGTTTTGCTCATGTTTTATGCCAGGATGAAAGGTGTAAAAGTTGTGCT
Organism: Dyadobacter sp. CY347; assembly: GCF_021502655.1. GTDB lineage: Bacteria > Bacteroidota > Bacteroidia > Cytophagales > Spirosomataceae > Dyadobacter. The sequence goes on along the minus strand of NZ_JAKFFT010000004.1, from coordinate 910,467 downwards.
TTCTTCCGAATCGTCATCGGCGGATAACAGCCGGTCATTTATAAAGGAATTTTTGAAAAAACTGATCGTTAACCGGGCTAATGCATTTTTCTGTTTTGGCAAAACTTCCGCGGAATATCTGGAAAGCCTGGGAGTAAAACCCGCTCAGATCCCGGTAAGAAATGCGGCCGTAATCGATGAAGAAGTGGTTAGTTCCCGCTATCATGCTGGTAAGCAGGAGAATGTGAATATCGCACGGGTAGCACGGTTTGTTTTCGTGGGACGGTTGGCGCCTGAGAAAAATCTCGAAACATTATTACGGGCCTTTGCGAAGGTTGTGCCTTTGGACGCAGTGTTGTGGCCGTGGGAACTTATGTTTATCGGTGACGGCCCAGAACGGTCCTCGCTCGAAAAGCTAACAAAGGAGCTGCAACTGGAACACAAAGTCCTGTTCATGGGCGGGCTTCCCTGGTATAAGGTTCCTGATATGCTGGTACATTGCGACGTACTGGTTTTACCAAGTAAATCGGAGCCCTGGGGATTGGTTGTAAACGAAGCCATGGTTTGCGGACTGCCGGTGATCGTGTCAAAGAATTGCGGTTGTGTGGCCGATTTGGTTGAAAATGGCGTGAACGGTTTTACTTTTGACCCCGACAGCCAGCAGGAGCTGGAAACTGCAATGGCTTTTTTTATAAGAAATTTAGACAAAATAGCCGTCTTCGGTCAAGCGTCACGGCAGCTTATCGAGCCGTTTTCATCCACCCAAGTGGCGCGGCAAATGGCCGACTGTTATCACACGTTAGCATAACACCTTAATGTTCAGACTTATACACAAAATGCACGCATGCGGATTTTAAATATATGCGCTTACACCTGGGAAATCGGCGGCCCGGCCCGGATTATATATGACCACACCACGGAGGTTTTGAAGCAAGGTCATCAGGTGGATATCCTGAGCCCGATGACGCCGGGGGATGAAATGTATCCCGCCCCAGATGGCGCGCGGCTGTTTCCTGTGGCCCGCACAACGCCGGTCAGCAATTATTACAGGGAATTTTCCATTGAAATGTATCGCTTCCTAAGGCATCATATTCATGAATACGATGTGATCCATATGCATGGCATATGGCATTTTGGAAGTCTGGTGCCATTTTTGATCCCAAACAATGCGGTTAAGGTGATCACCATTCACGGCTTGCTGGACAAATGGGCTGTTGCGCATCACAAATGGAAGAAAGACCTTGTGACGTTGCTTTATCAAAAAAGGATCCTGGGAAAAGCCGATCTGATCCAGATCAATAACACAGACGAAGAAGCTGACGTGATCCGTTACCTGGGTTATCGCCCAAAAAACATGGTGATTGTTCCGAATGGCATGAAGTTGTCGGAATATTCCAATTTGCCAGCAAAAGGCAGTTTCCGCGCAAAGCATCAGGTTCGTGAGGATGAGCAGGTGGTGCTTTTTATGGGCAGGCTGAACATTAAAAAAGGGCTTGACCTGCTGCTTCCAGCATTTAAAAAAGTTGAAAAACAGCTTCCGGATGCCACACTTTTTCTCGCGGGAGGCGACGACGGTTACCAGCAGGAAACGGAAGATTTTATCAGGAAAAATAATCTGCAAAACCGGATCAAACTAGTAGGATTACTGACAGATACAGCTAAAAAAGAGGCACTTGCCGACGCCGATGTCTTCGTCCTGCCCTCCTATTCGGAAGGGTTTTCCATTGCAGTCCTCGAAGCGATGACTTCAAAGGTGCCGACCATCGTATCGGACCGTGTGGGTTTCGGGGATTATATCAAGCGCTATGATGCTGCCTTTCTGACGCCGCTTACCAGCGATGGCGTGGTAAAGGGGCTTCTTAAAATATTACAAGATAAAACCTATGCGCAGGATCTCGCAAATCGCGCTCACAAGATGGTAACGGAAAATTTTGACATCCGTAAGGTGGCTAATCAGTTATTGGAAGAATACAAGAATGTTACGAAAAAGTAATTATCTTTGGCCGTTTCCAATAACCGCAAATTGGTAATTTTTGACTGTTGCTCCCGGGTATGATTGATTTGTCCGTCATCATTTTAACACACAATGAATCGAAGCACATTGCACGTTGCATAGAAAGCTTGCTTCTGGTGACCGATAAGATTTTCATCGTTGATTCATTTTCCACGGACGACACGGTGGCCATTGCCCAAAGCCTGGGCGCCACGGTAGTCCAGAATCCCTGGGTTTCCTATTCTTTCCAGTTCAATTTCGGCATTCAGAACATTCCTTTCGGCACCAAGTGGCTTATGCGCATGGACGCCGATGAATACATTACGCCCGAACTGGCGACTGAGCTGAAAAACACATTGCATCTCACACCTGCGGAAGTTTCCGGGCTGTATGTCAAACGCCGGGTGTTTTTTATGGATAAATGGATCCGTCGCGGGGGCTATTATCCGATCTGGCTGCTTAGGGTGTGGCGAAGTGGCATTGGACATTGCGAAGAGTTGTGGATGGACGAGCACATTAAGCTCAGCAGCGGCACCACCGCCCAGTTACAGCACGACATTGTGGACCATAACCTCAATAACCTGACCTGGTGGACCCAAAAGCATAACAATTATGCAATAAGGGAAGTCATTGATCTATTGAACATTAAATATAATTTTGATAGCAAGGAAACGGTAACCCCAAGCTTCTGGGGAAGTCAGGAACAGCGTACAAGGTTTTTGAAAATCAAATACGCAAGCCTGCCTTTGTTTACGCGGCCGTTCATCTATTTCATTTACCGTTACATTTTCAAAGGCGGCTTTCTGGATGGCATGAAGGGATTGATCTGGCATTTTCTGCAGGGATTCTGGTATCGCTTTCTGGTGGATGCCAAAATTTATGAAGTTTATTATCGCGCAGGAAGAGACAAGCAGGCCATCATAACACATTTTAAGACAGAATATGGAAAAGACCTTAAAAGCCCGAACCGATCTGTCAAAGTATGATAACAGCTGGTACAAGCCGGGCGGTTTTTTGAAACAACTGCTCTGGTATTTTGCCAATCGACTGTTCATCAACACATACTTGCCTTTTCCGATGGCGATCAAACGGTTTGTACTCGAAATGTTTGGCGCTAAGCTCGCCAAAGGCGTTGTGATCAAGCCTAAGGTGAATGTTAAATATCCCTGGTTTCTGGTGATCGGTGAAAACACCTGGATCGGCGAGAATGTGTGGATCGACAACCTCACTATGGTGACAATCGAATCAAATGTCTGTTTATCACAAGGTTGCCTGTTGCTGACTGGAAATCATAACTTTACGAAAAGTACATTTGACCTCATCGTGAAGCCGATAACGATTGAAAGCGGCGCATGGATTGGGGCTAAAGCAACGGTTTGCCCCGGAGTTCGTGTCTATTCCCATGCAGTGTTAACCGTCGATTCCGTGGCCACGTCCGATTTGGAAGCTTATGGGATTTATCAGGGAAATCCGGCTAAATTTGTCAAAACAAGAAACTTGTCCAGTTGAAAGTAAGTATCATCACCGTCGTTTATAATGGTGCGAAGACCATCCGGCAATGCATTGAATCTGTTCTTGCCCAGGATTTTTCCAATATCGAATACATTGTAATCGACGGAAATTCCAAGGATGGAACGCAGGAAATTATTGGGGAATACGGAAGTAAAATTGCAGCTTTTGTTAGCGAACCCGACGGTGGAATTTACGATGCGATGAACAAAGGCATAAAATTAGCAACAGGAGATATCATTGGCATCCTGAACGCGGACGATTTTTACGCGTACAATGCGGCGATCAGCGATGTGGCGGCAAAAATGGATTTTCCTGATATTCAGGGTTGTTATGGTGATCTTGTATATGTGGATTCAGTGAACGAGGTGGCGATCAAGAGGAAATGGATCTCCGGGAATTACAAGGAAGGTGCTTTTCTCAATGGCTGGATGCCTCCACACCCCGCATTTTTTGTAAAAAAAGAACTTTATGAAAGGTTTGGCTTGTTTCGTTTGGACCTGGGCAGCGCAGCCGATTACGAATTGATGCTTCGGTTTATTCATAAGGCGAAAGCAAAAATTGCTTATGTACCAAAAGTGCTCGTGAAAATGCGGACCGGCGGCGTAAGCAACAGCAATCTCAAGAACAGGATTGCGGCGAACAGGAATGATCTGAGGGCCTGGAAGGAAAATAATTTGAAACCACATTTTTATACATTGTGGTTGAAGCCGTTAAGAAAAATCTTACAGTTTCGCTAAAATAGAAAACATAAAACAGCATCCAACCCGCATAATAATTATTTTGATTTACAGCGGGTTAGCTATTTAAAATATAAATATAAATTGCGACTTTTGATTTAAAGGTCGCTAACTACTACAACGTTATCAGGCTATTACATTGGCAGGCACTATGGAATTAAAGTTACCACTACATATATTGAGCGAAGGAAACTTCAACAACATTATTCACCATGATGTTTACCAATGCCTCCTTTCGTTTCTGATCGCCTGTTTCCTGTCTATCATCAGCATTCCGATCATCATTAATTTGTCGAACCTGTTGCATCTGACAGCAAAACCTGGTTTCAGAAGCTCACATGAAACAGAAACCCCTACTTTGGGTGGCATAGCGATATTTGCGGCAACGCTGATCGCTTATTTTTTATGGCCGCATTCTGAAAATATCCTGGATTCCAATCTGATCAGCCTGGCCATGACGGGTGTGATTATCCTGTTTTTCCTCGGTATTAAAGATGATATCCTGGCTGTTGATCCAACCAAAAAGCTGATTATCCAGATATTTGCGTCACTGATACTCGTGGCGATGGGTAATTTCAAGGTGGATAATTTTTACGGGATCTTCGGCATTCATGGCGTTTCTGACTTTATAAGCATTCCGCTTACTGTATTTATTTTCATCGCGATCATTAATGCCATTAACCTCATCGACGGAATTGATGGGCTTGCCGGCGGCATCAGCCTGATCGCAGGGCTGGGCTTTGGGATCTGGTTTATTGCTAATGACCATTTTTCCTTCGGTTGTCTGGCCTTTGCCATGTCGGGTTCGCTACTCGGTTTTCTGCGTTTTAATTTTTCCAAAACAAGCAAAATCTTCATGGGCGACACCGGTTCGCTGATTGTCGGTTACCTGCTTTCTATTTTCTCAGTCGAATTTCTATCCTTGAATGTGGGCTACCTGCACGATCCAAGCGCTTATTTCAATGCGCCGATCATCGTTATGGTTTTGTTGATCGTGCCTATTTTCGATACACTCAGAGTATTCATTGTCAGGATTTTCAAGGGCGGATCTCCATTCGTCGCTGACCGGAATCACATGCACCATATCCTCATCGATAATGGCCTGAACCATTTCTGGGCATCCTGCTCGCTCTGGATGGTAACGATCATGAATACGACGCTGTTTTTTACATTTCACGGCAACATTACCAACACCGCTTCGCTTTACATATACATAGGGATGTTCGGCGCGTATATGATTTTTGCGCACTTCCTTAAAAAGCGTGTCGTGTCTGTAAAAAAAAGGAAGAACCTGGCAAATAGTCCTTCTTTCAATGGGGATGATCTGAGTTCTTCGAACAACATTCTCAGGGATTTGTAAAAATTTGACTTCAAAAACAGCGTTTAATACCGCCGTAAATTCATTGCGTTGCACCTAATGTTTGTACCTTAGCACGAAATAATCGTCAACAGGTATGAATAAAAAGATCAGAAAAGAAGACGCCCTATACTACCACTCAAAAGGCCGTCCTGGCAAGATCCAGGTAATCCCAACCAAAGAAACCAGCACCCAACGCGACCTTTCACTCGCCTATTCTCCCGGTGTTGCTGAGCCATGTCTCGAAATCGCTGCTAATGTTGAAGATGCTTATTTGTATACCGCAAAAGGTAATCTCGTGGCTGTTATCAGCAACGGAACGGCTGTGCTCGGACTGGGCGACATCGGCCCGGAGGCCTCGAAACCAGTGATGGAAGGAAAAGGACTTCTCTTTAAGATATATGCGGACATTGATGTTTTTGATATTGAATTAAATACAAAAGATGTCGACGAATTTGTCAGGACGGTTAAAATCCTGGAACCAACATTCGGCGGAGTCAACCTGGAAGATATCAAAGCACCGGAATGTTTCGAAATTGAGGAGCGCCTCAAAAAAGAACTGAACATTCCTGTCATGCACGACGACCAGCACGGAACGGCCATCATCAGCGCCGCAGCCATGCTGAATGCACTTGAATTGGTTAACAAAAATATTAACGATATCCGTGTGGTGGTTTCCGGTGCGGGCGCTTCGGCGGTTTCCTGCACAAAACTTTACCTGGCGTTAGGCGCGAATCCTAAGAACATTGCCATGTTTGACACCAAAGGCCACATTCACAATGGCCGGACTGATTTGTCAGATATGAAGCGGCAATTTGCAACGGAGGTGGCTTACGAGTCTCTGGAAGATGCAATGGTTGGTGCAGACTTGTTCCTGGGGCTTTCTACTGCGGACATTGTTTCAAAGGACATGGTGAAATCGATGGCGAACCACCCTATAGTGCTTGCTATGGCCAACCCTAACCCCGAAATTCCTTATCCTGATGCTGTTGAAGCACGTGAAGACGTGATTATGGCAACGGGTCGCTCCGATTATCCCAACCAGGTGAATAATGTGCTTGGTTTCCCTTACATTTTCCGGGGTGCACTTGATGTGCGCGCAACGGAGATTAATGAGGCCATGAAACTTGCAGCTGTTCATGCATTGGCTGATCTTGCCAAAAAACCGGTTCCGGACATTGTGAATCTTGCCTACAATGAAACAAACATTGTTTTTGGTAAAAATTATATCATTCCAAAACCTGTTGATCCAAGGTTATTAACGACTGTTGCGCCGGCTGTGGCAAAAGCAGCCATAGAAACAGGCGTTGCCCGTAAAACGATCACAGATTGGGACGCTTACGAACAGGAACTTTCCAGCCGTTTAGGCCGCAACGAGCAAATTTCCCGCGTGATACTGAACAAAGCGAAACTGGCTCCAAAACGAGTTGTTTTTGCTGATGCAGAGAACATTCAGGTGCTTCGCGCAGCGCAACAGGTTCGTGATGAGGGCATTGCGATCCCGATCCTGCTGGGCAGCAAAGACATTGTTTTAAATCTGATCAAAGAAAGCAAGCTGGATCTGGGTGATGTTTCAATTGTTGATCCACGCGCAGATGAGAATGAAGAAATTATCAATACTTATGCCAATTTGCTTTTTGAAAAGCGCAAAAGAAAGGGCTTAACGCCGATTGAAGCGCACAGAAGCATTTATTTCAGAAGCTATTTCGGGTCGATGATGGTGGAAAACGGAGAAGCCGACGCGCTCATCTCCGGTCTTACGCGGACTTATCCGGACACGATCCGTCCTGCATTGCACGTAATCGGCAAAGATCCGGGCGTGAACAAAGTGGCGGGTATGTACATCCTGCTTACCCCAAAAGGCCCATTGTTCTTCTCGGATACAACCGTTAACCTCGACCCAACCGTTGACGAAATCGTTGAAATTACTGAACTGACGGCAAAAGCCGTTGAGCGTTTCAATATTCAGCCTCGCATAGCATTGGTAACATATGCCAACTACGGAAGCGCAGACGGAACAGACGCAGTAAAAATGCGGGAAGCAACGGCCATCCTGAAAAAGCGAAATCCGACAATGATCGTCGAAGGTGAAATGCAAGCGCACCTTGCCTTCAATACAGCGCTTTTAAAAGAAAACCACCCATTCAGCGACCTTGTTGATGGCGGCGCTAACACGCTGATTTTCCCCAATTTGTCAGCAAGTAACATTGCCTACAACTTGCTGAAAGAAGCAGCCGAACTGGAAACCATCGGACCCATCCTGCTCGGAATGAAAAAACCGGTTCACGTATTGCAATTAGGAAGCTCTGTAAGGGAAATTGTAAATATGGTAGCGATAGCGGTCGTAGAAGCGCAGATGAAGAAGTAGACTGTCGTTAACATAAACCCTGTCACACTGAGCGGAGTCGAAGTGCGTTACTGCTAACACTTCGACTGCGCTCAGTGTGACAGGGCATTGTGCTCGTCACTTCGACTCCGCTCTGTGTGACAGGGCGTTGTGCTCGTCACTTCGACTCCGCTCAGTGTGACAAGTGGACGCTCAGTGTGACAAGGCTAATGTAACCTTCCCTACGGCTTCAACTTCACCCATTCTGCGTTATAAAGCGGCATATGGATTGCTTTTAGCTTTGCTTCGGGGAATTTGATCACTTTGCGATCGTAGGTCATCAGACCATTTGTTTCTATCTCAACGTCAGTTGTTTGCGTGTAAACTGCGGCTGATAGGCCTTTTTTGATCAGAGGTTCGAACCTTTTTACGAAAGACTCGTAACGGGCGTAAAGTTCTTCAGGGTTTTTGAAACTCTGATATCCCCAGTTATCTTTTTGCTGCCACACGTGACCGTCGATTGGCAAGCCTAAGCCGCCGAATTCACCGAGTACAATGATCTGTTTTGCACCGAAGATGTCTGGTCGCGGCATCACTGGCGCAGGATAATTGTGCATGTCAATAATGTGGCCGACTGGGAAGAAATTCCCGCCGCTGGCGCTGTTTACCAGGCGACTAGGGTCATATTGCATGGTCCAGTTGGTGATTTCTTCTGTTTTGAACTGTCCCCATGCTTCATTAAAAGGAACCCAGACCACGATAGACGGAAAGTGGTCATTGGCATCCATAATCGCCTTCCACTCGGTTTTATAAATGTTCTCTGATTCCGGCGTGCGCTGCTTTTCTGTTTCATCGCCCGTAATGCCGGGGCGCTGCTCCCAGTTATTGCCCATATCGCCGCTTGGCATGTCCTGCCACACCAGCATTCCCAGCTCATCACAATAGCGATACCAGCGCGCAGGCTCCACTTTCACGTGTTTTCTGATCATATTGAAGCCCATTTCTTTGGTTTTCAAAATGTCGAATTTCAATGCTTCGTCTGTTGGAGCGGTGTAGAGACCGTCGGGCCACCAGCCTTGATCCAGCGGGCCGTATTGGAATAAGAACTTGTTATTCAATGCCATGCGCTGAATGCCGTTGGCATCGGCTTGCATCGAAATTTTACGCATCGCGAAATAGCTCTTTACTTCATCAACCACTTTCCCATTTCGGGTCACTGTAATCAGCAAGTCATACAGGAATGGGTTTTCAGGTGACCATAATTTTGCATTGGCAATGTTCAGCACCGCATTTTCGCCGAATGCGATTTCCTGCTCGGCCACTTTGGTCGGGCCATCCAAAGCAACAACCTTGATTTTGTCGGTTGCGCCTGCATTTTTGAGCGTTGTCGTAACGGTCAGGGTTTGCTTGTCAATGTCAGGAACTTGCTTAAAATCAGCAATATGCGTGGCTGGAACGGTTTCCAGCCAAACGGTTTGCCAGATCCCTGTTACAGGCGTGTACCAGATCGCGTGCGGATTTTTGATCTGCTTGCCTCTCGGCTGCGGGCCGTCGCTGCTCGGGTCCCAAACGCGAACGCTGATGTCCTGCTGTTTTTTCTTCACCAAAAGGTCCGTAATGTCAAAAGAGAATGGATCATAGCCGCCCTGGTGCGAGCCCGCTGGCTTTCCATTAACAAACACGTCACATTTCCAGTCCACAGCCCCGAAGTGCAGGAGCACTCTCTGATCTTTTAATTTTGGTGCAAAATCAATGTTCCGCTGATACCAGAGCACACTATCTTTCCCCACCGTCTTACCTACGCCCGACAATGCCGATTCCACTGCAAAAGGAACCAAAATCTTTCCGTCAAAAGTTGCAGGTTTGGTTTCCGACGCTTGCTTTGGAACAATTGAAAAATTCCATAGACCATTGATATTAACCCAATTCTGGCGAACCATTTGAGGCCGCGGATATTCCGGATGGACATTGGCTGCATTTACCTTTTCCGCCCAGGGCGATACGATTTTCCCTTCAACATATTTCCATTCGGGAGACTTCTGCGCAACCGAGTCGAAGCTCAGGACGCATGATAGTAATCCCAATCCTAGCAGTGCTGTTTTCATTAAATTTGAGTTACTGAACAAGATGTTAATTAAATTCAAATTTAAAAGGTTTGCAGGAAACGGCTCTACTATCATTTTGCTTAGCTTTGAAATAACTCACTCAAAGCCCAACCTATGAAAAAGCTCTTCTATGTGGCTATTTTGCTGCTGACCGGCTCGTCTGCATTTGCGCAGGACTATTCGGATAAAATTACGCTCGTCCTTCACGGCGGGGCTGGCACCATTACCCGTGCCAGCATGTCGCCGGAGCAGGAAAAAGCTTATAAGGAAGTACTTAACACCGCATTACAAAAGGGTTACGGCGTGCTTAAAAGTGGCGGGACAAGCGTGCAGGCGGTGGAAGCAACGATCAGGGTAATGGAAGATTCGCCGCTTTTCAATGCAGGTAAAGGCGCAGTTTTTACCAATGAAGGCAAAAATGAGCTGGATGCTTCGATTATGGAAGGCAAAACCCTGAAAGCTGGCGCCATAGCAGGTGTTACCACGATCCGGAACCCAATCAGCACGGCCATAGCAGTGATGGAAAAGTCCCCGCATGTCATGATGGCTGGTAAGGGAGCAGAAACATTCGCAAAAGAGCAGGGCCAGGCCATTGTCGATCCCTCCTATTTCTACACCGAATCCAGGTTTAAAGCATTGCAGCGCGCCAAAGAGCAGGAAAAAACAGAACTGGATCATGATGCAAAAGAAAAACAGGAAGTAAAAAAAGCACCGAAAACGGGCTCGGTTTTGCATGAGGATCTGATATTTACAGAAGGCAAAAAATTTGGGACAGTAGGCTGTGTCGCGCTGGACAAATTCGGGAATCTGGCTGCGGGAACGTCTACCGGCGGCATGACCAACAAGAAATACGGCCGCATAGGCGACGCGCCCATCATTGGCGCTGGCACATATGCCAACAATGCTACTTGTGCAGTTTCCGCAACAGGACATGGCGAGTATTTTATCCGCTCTGTCGTTGCTTACGATATTTCTGCATTAATGGAATATAAAGGCATGACATTACAAGATGCTGCTAATGAAGTGGTCATGAAAAAACTGGTGGAGCGCGGCGGTGAGGGCGGCATTATTGCAGTGGACAGAAACGGTAATATCGCAATGCCCTTCAACAGCGAAGGCATGTATCGCGGTTATATCAAAAGCGACGGAAAAAGTGAGATCCTGATTTATAAGGACTGATTTGAAGCATTTTCGGCAGTCGGTTTTGCGCCGGTTACAAAAAGGTGTTTTAATGCACTTGTTTCTTATTCCCGTAATACAAAACAGGCGCGTTTCGTCGTTTGGATTAAGTAATGTAACATTCAGCTTCCTTACTCTATGAAATCAGTTTACAAGGTTTTTCTTCTGATCTTACTGGCTTCTCCGCTTTGTTTTGCGACGCATATCCGGGGCGGTGAGATCATGGCTTCGCATATTTCCGGCCAAAATTATAAGATCAAAGTTCGGTTATACTTTGACAGGAACGTCGGTGAAGCAGCTGCAACGGCTCAAACAAATGTGTTGGTGTGTTTTGGTGATGGTTCTACCAAAGAATTTCAAAGATCGAAAACGGAAGCGCTGTCCGGTGATGTGCTGATGTCGGATTATGACGGAACGCACACCTATCCTTCTTCCGGAACATTCCAGATTTCTGTTTCAATGGAAAACCGGTCTCCAGGAATTCTGAATTTGCCAAATTCTCTTGATACGAAAGCCTTTTTCTGGACGGTTATTAACACACAGGTTTCTAATTCCACGCCTGTCCTTCCTAATCTGGTCTTTGAAGCGGGTGTAAAACAGTTATTCAAAATTGATCTCAAACCAACTGTTGCTGATGCCGATAGCATTACCGTAAAACTTCCCAAACTAAGCAAGCCTTCGCCGGGCGAGTGCGGCGTTCGTATGTTGGAACACACTTATATGTATCCCAATGAAGTGAGCAGCACCGGAACATTTAAAGTCGTTCCCTCTGTGAATCAGCTCATTTGGCAGGCTCCTGAGATTTTGGGGAATTACATATTCGCAATGGTCGTGTCCGAATGGCGGGACGGAGTTGCCATTTCTGAATCTTACCGTGAAGGCCTGATTACCGTGGTCGATAAGCCCGGCCCGACTGTTGAGATTCCTCCTTACGAATCGGCGGCCAATGGCGGCCTGATCACTTCAACGCCCAATGTAAAGTCTGCGGAAGTTTCCATGGCCATTGAAGCTTATCCTGTTCCTACTGAGACGTTTATAACAGTAAAAGCATATAGCAAAAAACGCTCTGTCGTAACATTGCAACTTATTGATATCCGGGGAAGGGTTATTAAAGAAATGAAGAGTGGCGGGCCAGTAATTTCAGTTCAGGAGGAATTTGATATGCGCAATCTTGCCAAAGGCATTTATATTATCAAAGCAGCAAACGAAAATGATGCCGTGTCACAAAAAGTACTGCGATAATCTTATTTAGCATTCTTTATTAAATCCTACACTACATTGTAATGGTATAAAACAGAAATTTCGTCTAATGTAAATATGGCTCTTGTATCAAGCATTTGATCTCCGTATTTATCATAGGTTAATTATAATTCAGAAAAATGGCTGATCATATGATCAGCCATTTTCTTTGTATCAATATGTAGTTCGATCTTAATTCGCCGCCTGCCCGGTCGCATTAGACATATCAATTGACGTGATCTTGTCTTCGAACAACTGGCTTTTCAAAAGCATTTCTTTGATCATCGACAAATGCGTATAGGTGATCATATGCCCTGCTTTATGCAGAAAAATGTATTGGGCACGCTTACTTTTAATGTGTTTTTTAGCAAAATCAATGTTAGCCGGATCTGCTATCCAATCGTTTCCCCCTTGGATTACGGTTGTGGGAAGGTCGAGATTATGCCAAACGGGCAACAATTTCCTGAGCTCATCCGAATGGCTGTATTTCTCGGCCGTGGCCGTATTAAATTCACCGGGTAAGAATAACTGTATAAATGAATTCCTGCCCCATTTCGAAAACCAGTAAAATTTCTCTTTTTCCGGATCTATCACAGGCGAAACCATAATCAGTTCCTTAACCTTGTCCGGTTCCAGCGAAACCAGCTTGGCGGCAATGGGTGCACCATAGGACCTGCCCAGCACAGTTACTTTTTCTTTGCTTTTATTTAATTCAAAAACCGGTAAAAGTGCGTTGGCTTGCGTTGCGATGGAAGTTACATAACGGCGCTTTTTCTTCATTTTAAGGCGGGATTTCCCATAACCTACGCGGTCTACGGAAACAATATGAAAACGCTTTTGCAGATCCTCGTCATCCATCAAATTCATATAGCCCCACAACGAACCCGGCGCGCCGTGGATGAGCAGTAACATCGGCAATGTATCCGCCCCGACACTCGCAATACAAAGTGCAAGCGTGTCATTTTTTATAATGCGTTCCTCGGGTTTTACTTTCTTCGCTGCATAATGTTTCCTTACCTGTTTGGCTGAGATAATGTACCGGGAAAAGCAGGAACTTAGCGAAATGGATATGAAAAAAACGACAATTACAGATCGCAAAAATTTAAAACTTGGCATACATTCAGTAATGTTACTGTAATTTATAACTTCACAGGATATTTCAATATACGATTATAATTAGACAAAGTGTGAAATTTAGGACGTGTTTCTTAAAGAACCAGCCTGAACTAAATTTTTCCGGTCAATTATGTGTTCAGTATAAAAATTGATGCCAGGATTCCGGGCTATCTAAGTCAAATTTCTACTGTTGATGACAACCAACCAACAAAACCAGTTCTTCCAGCGCCTGGCAGAGCAAAATGAGCAGTATCGCTATCAGTTACCTTCGAGGCAGGATGCGGGTAAGTTTATTCAGGACCTTATTAATTTCCTTTTTCCGATCAGTAAGGATTGTCCGAGCTGCCCGAGCAAAGACATTGCGATGAAATATGCTGATTTACGCAACAGTCTGAACTGCATGCTGGAACCGCTGCTACCTGAACTGGAAAAAAGCAAGGAAGAAATTTTGGACGATGTGTTTGGACAGATCCCCGGGATTTATGAAAAACTGCTGCTGGATGCCAAATCCATTACGGATAATGATCCTGCTTCGGTGAGCATTGAGGAAGTTATTTCGGTTTACCCGGGCTTTATGGCGATTGCTACTTACCGTTTTGCCAACTCGTTTGCGCTTGCCGGCATCCCACTTTTGCCCAGAATGCTAACCGAGTTTGCACATAGCCAAACTGGTATTGACATTCATCCGAATGCTACGATCGGACATTCATTTTTTATTGATCACGGAACCGGCGTTGTAATCGGCGAGACGACGCACATCGGTAACAATGTGAAACTGTATCAGGGTGTAACATTAGGGGCAACATTTGTATCCAAATCACTTGCTTCGAGCAAGCGCCATCCGACCATTGAAGACAATGTGGTGGTGTACGCCAATGCGACGATTTTAGGTGGAGAAACCGTGATAGGCCACGATTCAATTATCGGCGGGAATGCCTGGCTGGTGCGAAGCGTACCTCCATTTTCGCAGGTTTATCACCAGAGCAAAATAGAGATACGCCAGCAGACACCGTCTATTACATAATACTTCTTATAAATCTGCGAACGCCTTCCATATACACGGGCTCAGCTTGCGGGAACGCATATCTGGGCTGTGTGGTCATGGTAATGCTGATAAAACCGTAAGTAAGGCACCACCATTCATAGTAGGTTTTGGTGACCATTTCGCCCGATCTCGGACGCAGGCTTGCGATCATTTCCCACACCGGATTGCCCTTAATGCTCATGGCTTTTCCGTACACATTCTTGGAATCGCAATAAGCGCCTTCCAGATTGAACATTACCTGAAAAACCTCCGGATTTTCGATAGCGAACACCCAGATGCGCTGCGCTACTTCTGCCAACTGCTTCTGAGGATTGCTGAAATGGGTCTTGATTTTTGAAAACTCCGCCTGTAAAACATCAAAGCCTTCCATGCGGATCGCTTCAAGCAACTTATCCTTGCTCTCAAAATATTCATAGAGAATCGGAGGGCTGTATTCAATCACTTCAGCAATTTTGCGGATAGAGACCGCTGTCCACCCGTCCTCACGAGCTATTTCTTTTGCTGTTTTGACGATATCCGAACGTACCTGTATTCTGAGGCGTTCTCTTCGCTCTACTATTCCCATACTATAATGCTGATTTTAAGATGGAGTCAGAATGATATGCATTCAAATATAAACATATAGTCCTTACCGCTCAAGAGGATTTTGGCCCGTTTATTCAAAAAATTTCCTGTCTTCATTTATTTGTTTCTACAAACACGCCAGATTAAATCTAACAGCGGATTATAAAATTTTAGCGTAAAAAAATTTTTTTAAACGCCTGAAAATGTTTTATTCAGCCCTTTTCGACGGCCCGGTTTTCTCAATTTTTTCGACCAGCCGGTAATTCGATTCCTGCGCGCGAATCTTGCCACGGGAGTCATCGGTGATCCTCAAATTATTCTGATAAAGATCCAGCCTGACCGATTTTTGGTTGTCATTTGCATAGTTCCGGAGTACAAGACGCATTTGATTTTTGAGCGATTCATCCAGGATCGGAAAACATACATCAATGCGGCGGTGCAGGTTGCGGTGCGTCCAGTCGCAGGAAGACAAATACATTTCATCGTTGCCGCGATTGGCAAAATGAAAGATGCGCGTGTTCTCCACATAACGGTCCACGTGGCGGCTGACGACGATGTTATCACTGATCGATGGTAACCCCGAAATGAGCCCGCAACTTTCACTGACGATCACATGCACCGGAACGCCGGCCTGGCCAGCCTGATAGATCTTATCGATCAGCATATGGTCTTGAAGCTGATTGATCTTGATCGTCACAAAGGATTTCAGTCCGGCATTACAATTTGCAATTTCGCGGTCTATCAGATCCAAAAGCCGTTTTTGGAGTGTAAATTGTGTTACAAATAGATTGTTGAATGGTAAATATTTATACTTTTTCGGCTCATCCTGTGTTGACAAATATCCAAAAAGCAGTTCCAGCTCGTTGGTCAGTTCCCTATGGCTTGTTAGCATTGCGTGATCCACAAGTTCCCGGCTGGTAAGCCTGTAAAAACCTCCGGTTCCGAAAAATGCATATCGTTCCCAGCCTTTGTGAACCTTGCGTTTGACCAAAGCAATTTTAGCATGCACTTTCAGGCCCGGCACGCTCAGAATGATCTTTACGCCTGCATCCCGCATCTTTTTTGACCAATGCAGATTCTCCTGAATGTCCAGCTTCGTATTGAGTTCCACATAAGTCGTAACCCGCTTACCATTGCGGGCAGCGCTGATCAGTGAGTTCAGTATAAAGGAATTAGGGCTGATCTTATAAAGCGAAACATGGATTTCCCGCACATGCGGATCAACGGCAGCCTCATTAAAAAACCGGACAATAGGCTCGTAAGAATGGTAAGGCAAATGCAGCAGCTGATCTGCCTTTTGTATGGATTCAAAAACGGAAGTTGTGTCGTCGAAATCGGGGTTCTGGATCGGGCGCTGAACGGGATAATCCAACCGCCGCGATAGTTGCGGAAAGGTCATCAGGTCCTGCATATAAATGTAATGTCCACGCTCGTAAAACTCGTTCATCGGGATCCCGGCCTTGCTGACTAGATATTCCCGCATGTACAACGGCATACCCGACTCATAAAAATACTGGGCTGGCTGAATGAAATTTCGTTTTTCGAGCTGTTTCAATATACGCTGGGCAAGCTGCATCGGATACTCGTCTTCTATCGAAAGCTCTGTGTCCTTTTCAACCCGCAATGCGTAGCTTTCCAAAACATCATAACCCGGAAAAAGCAATGGCAAATTTTCCCTGATCACGTCTTCCAGGAAAGTAACCTGTTTCTTGCCATCAAGTTCCGGCAATTCTACAAACCGTCCGAACGGCTCAGAAGGGATGTTTACAATGGCATACCAATCTTCTTCCGTATCGTCCCTATGCTGCAACCTTACGACCAGATACAATTGTTTGGATTCGAAAAAAGCCATTTTCGAGCTTCTCCGGCTGTCCAGAAAAACGGGTTGCAAATGCCTGAAAAGCTTGTCGACAAAAAATTTCCTGAGAAAATTCAGATGCTCATTCGCAAATGTTTCCCGATAATATAAATGCACGCCCTGCTCATGCAGCGCCGGAAGTATTCCTGTAAGTAAAATGTCGTTGAACTCACGCAGCTGGTTTTCAACCGTTTCGTAAACATGTTCCAGCAATGACTCAGGGAAAAGATTGAGTTTGGTACGGATATCGTTGCTCACCTCCCCCATGGCCAGCAGGCTGGGAACACGTGCGC
This sequence comes from Dyadobacter sp. CY347, assembly GCF_021502655.1. Taxonomy (GTDB): domain Bacteria; phylum Bacteroidota; class Bacteroidia; order Cytophagales; family Spirosomataceae; genus Dyadobacter. The sequence goes on along the minus strand of NZ_JAKFFT010000004.1, from coordinate 893,164 downwards.
GGAAGAATTCTTTGGTTTGATATGCGTAAATGCCAAGAAAACGTAAACGTTCCCTCACCGGTACAGTTTCGTCATTGGCTTCCAGTAATAATCGGTAATTATTGGATAGCCAGCTTAGATTTGTATCGAAGTAGGGATAAGCAACATCTATCATTGATTAAGGTAAAAAAGATTCAAAATTTGCTACAATATAAATACATTTGGCCGGTAAGGATCTAACTTTGCGGCACAAAGATTTAACAAAGTTCGGTAAGCATCCGGTGTTATTTCTTTCATTCAAAACTTAATTACAGTACTATGCAATATCAATTATTGGGCCGGTCGGGTTTACGTGTTTCGGAAGTTTGCCTGGGCACAATGACCTTCGGAACTGAGTGGGGATGGGGAGCGGATAAGCATGAAAGCTTTAAAATATTCGAAAGTTTCGCAGGCGCAGGAGGCAATTTTATCGACACAGCCAATCGCTATACAGAAGGTTCTTCTGAAAAATATGTGGGTGAATTCATTGAAAATGACCGTGATCACTGGGTTTTAGCAACCAAATTCACACTGAAAGACCGGAACGACGACCTTAATTTTGCCGGTAACCACCGCAAAAACATGATGCGCTCGGTGAGGGCCAGTTTGAAGCGCCTGAATACGGAATACATTGACCTGCTTTGGGTCCACCTTTGGGATAACACAACGCCCGTTGAAGAAGTAATGCGCGGCCTGGATGACCTGGTTACAAGGGGATTGGTCCATTATGTAGGCATTTCGGACACACCTGCATGGGTGGTTTCACAAGCCAACACCATTGCTGATTTTCGCGGTTGGAATGCATTTGCAGCCATTCAGTTTGAGTATTCACTCATCCAGCGCACGCCGGAACGCGACTTACTTCCGATGGCGAAAGCACTCGGACTGGCAGTAACTCCCTGGGGCACAATTGGTGGCGGTGCGCTTACCGGGAAATATTTGCGTGGAGAAGCCGGCCGCGTTCCGGATCATAGCATTCGCAGAAACGAACATAGTAGCATTATAGCACAAACTGTGGTGGATGTCGCCAGTGAACTGGGCGTAACCCCGGTGCAGGTTGCGATCAACTGGGCGCGTCACAGGGACCAGGTTATGATCCCGATCATTGGTGCTTCAAAAGAAAAACAGCTTACAGATTCGCTTGGCTGCCTATCGTTCAAGTTGCCGGATGATATGATCGCCAAGCTTAATGAGGTTAGTAAAATCGAGCTTGGTTTCCCGCATGAATTTCTCAAATCCGAAGGCGTGAAGGAAGAGGCGTTCGGAGGACTTTATGAAAAGTTAGAGAATCACAGGAATTGAAAATGTGAACATTCGGCCAGTAGTTTTACAACTATGTTAAAGCAAACCCGCTGGCCGAATGCCTTTATTTGCCCCAGCTTTCAGGAGCAAGGCGCCATGCACTCAGACTTTCCAGTTGAGAACTGTCAATGTAATTGTGTTCCAATGCAGTCTCTATCAATGCATTGTAATTGCTTACGGTGCTGAGCTTTACATTTTTCTCCTTGAAATTATTTTCCGCAACTGCGAACCCATAAGTAAAAATCGCAACCATTCCTGCCACTTCAATTTCCGCTTCCCGCAGCACATCCACCACTGTTAAGGAGCTTCCGCCGGTTGAGATCAGGTCTTCAATGATAATCACCGACTGACCTTTTTCCAGTCTGCCCTCGATCTGATTGCCCATTCCGTGCTTTTTAGGCTCCGGACGAACATATGCGAAAGGCAATTCCAAAAGATCTGCTACTAATGCGCCTTGGGCAATCCCGCCCGTTGCAACACCTACAACTGCCTGCACATCAGGATATTCCTTTTTGATCAATGCTGCGAGTGTCTTTTTGATAAAAGTCCGTGTATCAGGGTAAGATAACGCCACACGGTTATCGCAGTATATCGGGGACAGCCATCCTGAGCTCCATTGAAACGGCTTGTCAGGACTTAGTTTGATTGCTTTGGCTTCAAGCAGCAATTCGGCGATTCTTTTGGTAATATCCTGTTGGTTTAGCATTGCTAGTCTTCGGATTCTTCGTTTTTACTATGATTGATTACTAATAATTTATCGATCCGGCTCCGGTCCATATCGATCACTTCAAATTCAAAGTGCTTCCATTTGAACTTTTCACCTGTCGTAGGAATGTTTTCGAGAATGTGAAGCACAAAACCGCCCAGCGTATTGAACCCGACAAACTCACGGCGCTCTGCTTCCTGAATGTTGAGATTGAAATATTGAATAAAATCATCAAATGGCAACTGCGCATCGATCAGGAAGCTGCCATCTTCCCTCCGGATCACTTCGGATGCCTCTTCAATGTCCTCTGAAATATCACCCACAAGCGCATCCATAATGTCGTGCATCGTTAAGACGCCCAAAATGCCGCCGTACTCATCCACTATGATGCCGAAATAAACCCGCTGTTCTTTGAATTTTGCCAATGCCTGATATGCACGGTTGCTTTCGGGCAGGTAAACGGGATCTTTTACAACCGCATTCATATTTGCTAACTGCGCTTCTATATCCGTCGCAATGAGGTCTTTCACATAAACCAAACCCACCACATCGTCGACAGCGCCACGGCAAACGGGATAAATCGAATGTCTTGCATCGAAAATCTTGGCCTTATTTTCCTCAACAGAATCTTCCAGGTCCAGCCAAACGATCTCCTGGCGATTGGTCATGAGTGACGTCACTTTTCTGTCTCCCAGCTGGAACACATTATGCACGATCTCCTGCTCAATTTCCTCAAAAACACCCCCGGAAGTTCCTTCCTGTATCAAACTTTTGATCTCCTCCTCTGTAACTGAGTTTTCGCTTTGTTTGATATTTAAAATCTTGATAATGAAGTCGCTGGAAAAGCCTAGCAATGCGATAAAGGGCGCTGTGGCTTTCGAAAGCAGGTTCATAGGCATGGCCATGAACTTGGAAATGGCTTCGGGATTAGCCATTCCGATCCGTTTCGGAACAAGCTCACCAAGGACTAATGATAAATATGTTATAAACACAAGCACGGATCCAACAGCCAGAGAATGGGCATATGGCATCAGAAACGGAATGGTAGCAATGTATTTTTCGAAATCACTTGTAATGTTGTCACCACTGTACATACCCGTCAACAGACCAATGAGGGTTATGCCGATCTGAACGGTGGACAGAAAACGGGTGGGCGAATTAGCGAGATGAAGGGCGGCTTTTGCACTGGAATCCCCATTTTTTGCAGCAGCTTCGAGACGGGATTTGCGAGATGAAACGAGTGCTATCTCAGACATGGAAAAGACACCATTGAGCAACACAAGAAGTAGAATTATCAGGAGTTCCAAGAACTGTATATTTGATACAAGCACAAATTTATCAATAATAATCACTGTCTAAACTAAACTCTTTACTTAATTTTGGCATCGATTCACGTACCATTTGAAAAATGATCATTTTTTTTGACGACCGTCCTTTGCGAATTGTACGGACCAATCAGCTTTCTGCAACGGAAACTTCCGCCTTCGATCACATTGTAGACCTGAGACTTGATAAGCTGCAAAAAAAGATGCTAACCGGCCACGTGCTCTTCCTGAACACCACTGCGGCATCGGCTATGCAACTCATTGAGCTTTTGGAAAAGGCGGTGCCTGCGGACATGTTGTCGGTGACAATGGCGACGCGCGAAAAGTCGGAAGTGGAGGAAAAAATTAAAGGCAGTTACAAAGTTATCAAGGCCGCGGGAGGCGTTGTTGTGAAAGAAGGCAAGTGGCTCTTCATGTTCCGCCGCAAAAAGTGGGACCTGCCCAAAGGCAAGCTGGATAAAGGTGAAAATTCCAGAACGGCTGCTATCCGGGAAATTGAAGAAGAAACCGGCGTAAAAGCACTGGTTAAGGATAAGATCGTCACCACCTGGCACACTTACAGCCTCAACAACAACCGCATTTTAAAACGGACCAAATGGTATCTTTTTGACTGCATTGATGACTCCAACATGCAGCCGCAGGCCGAAGAGCAGATCGAAAAACTGGGCTGGTATACGCAAAGCGAGGCCAAATCGATCCTAATAAATTCTTACAGCTCAATCCGTTATGTGATTGAAAGCCTCAATAAGACCCACGACATTAAAGAACAATAATATCGCAAGACTTTACATTTGATAAACTCAGCCTTAATGGTTGAGTTTATTCAGTTCAGAAAGGGAATAGGGAAGAAAATCGTCCACCCGCTGTCCATAGCGATGCAAATCGCGGATAATGCTCGAACTGATAGGCGCCAGCATGGGCGATGTAATCAGGAATACCGTCTCAATTTCTTCATAGAGATATCGGTTGACCTGTGAAATGCCGTTTTCATACTCGAAATCCGTCGTATTACGCAATCCTCTCAGCAGGAATGTGGCTCCTAGTTCACGCGCTGTATGCGCAGTAAGGTCATCATAAGTAACTACTTTCACATTGGTCTGATCCGAAAATGTCTTTTCGATCATTTCCTTCATGACATCCAGCGGGAAATAGCGCTTCTTAGTTGCATTGTTCCCGATGCCGATGACCACTTCATCAAAAAGCCGTAATCCGCGTACAACAATGTCTTCGTGCCCTTTTGTGAATGGATCAAACGATCCCGGAAATAGTGCTATACGCTTCATAAGAGCAGTATTTACAATTAAGATGATACGAGGTAGGTATTAAACAGGCCAAAATAACGATGTCCCGGGACATCCGCACATTGCCTGTTGTATTTCAGCGTTGTGGGCCCGTTGCCGATCTGCAAATTGGGGAAAAATCTTGAAAGCTCGGTGTAAGCATCAGCAGAAGATGCGATTTCGCCATAACAAAGCACTTTCATCTCCTCAGGCAGGAAATTAAGCTGACTTAATGTAAACAGGATAATGTAGGCAAGCTCCTGCGTTTTCGAAAACCGGAAACGGTTGCATAGTATGAGTTGCTGACCCTCTGTAATAACCAGCGTAAAATAATCTTTTTCAAAATAAACGGAAACCATCCTGATCTGCTGATGTTCCAGATGGCTTACCAGCGCGCCAATGATCAACGGGCTGGTTAAATGGTAGAATGTAATCTGTGAAGAACCAAAATGGTTGATCATCCAGTCATACCAGATCTGCGGAACGCTGAAAACATTGTGCGCACGGACTAGCGGCAGATCGTGATAAAGTACTTTCTCATCCTTAGGAACCGGGTTACCCAATGCAAATGCCAGATAATCGGCCGCCGAACCTTCCTCAAAAATCAGGTTAGGAATTAAGCTGAATGCATGGGAATTAATCGAAATCCTGACATTTTTCCAGCTGTGCGATGACCAGAGCAAATGTCCCGTAAAAACCTTTTTGAGCCTTTCGAAAATCTCTGTGGGGTTCAAAACGGTTTCAAAGCTGTAATCTTCCAGCCAGATGCACTCCATATTTTCATCGCGGACAATGCAAAACCTGATGCGCCTTTCATCCACTTCAATGCACAATGTGCACAACGGGATACTTGACGCGTCGAATGAGTTATCGCCTACAAGCAGCGTAGGAATAATTTCAATGACCTGGTTTTCAGAATTAGCCACAATAAACGGGTAAAGTTAAAATCTATATTAATGTTTCAAGCTGGGATAAAAACTTGTCCAACCTGAACAGCTCTTCCAGAGATTGCACCCTGCTGAAAATGCTGTGATAGGCGCCCGGCGGAAAACTTCGGATTTCTTCGAGCCGCAGGAACTGCACGTCCTCAATGATCTGGTTTGCTGGCGAAATCTCAGGATCAGCGCCTTTGCTTATCTTGCCACGAACTGATTTTATTCCAAAAAAAAGCTCGATTGCGTGAAGCGGAGGCCTTACATGTTCGTTTACAAACAGGAAATCCCCGATTTCAGCTTCAAGCCCGGTTTCTTCCCGAACTTCCCGTGTCAAAGCCTCCACAGCAGTTTCCCCAAAAAGAATCCCTCCACCAGGCGGGCTCCAAAATGGCTGTTCCTTGCCATATAATGAATGATTCACCAAAAGAACCTGGTCCTGAACAATATATATGCCGCTCACACGGACACGCACATTACCCCCGTACAAATTCTTTACTTCATCATTCAAAGTCTGCACCAGCGCTCACTTTTTTGGAGCGGCAAAGATAACCAACCTCGGAGAATTGACAAGATATAATATAAGGATCAGGAATAAGGACTTCCTGAAATGTAGCTTTCGAGCGTATTAATGTGCTCTTTTTGTTCGTAGATAATAGCCGAAACGATGTCATTGATAGAGATGATCCCAATAAGCTTTCCGTCCTGATTTACAGGCAGATGTCGGATATGTTTGTCAGACATAATCTGCATACATTCCTCAATTTTCTGGTCCGTTTCAACCGTGATCACCTTACTTGTCATAACCTCCCGGATGCGCGTGTCGCGCGAACTCTTTCCTTGAAGAATAACCTTTCTGGCATAATCCCTTTCGGAAAAGATCCCGATCAATTCATTATCTTCAAGAACCAAAACTGCACCGATGTTCTTAGCGGCCATGAGTTCCAGAGCTTCAAACACCGTATTGTCCTGCGTTACCGACCAAAGCGCATTGACAGGCTTGTTGCCCATTACATGTTGTACTAGCATAGATGATTGAGGTTTTGGAGTGTAATTGATAAACTTTGGAAATCTAATATATGCAATTACGCCTTTAAAATGCAATAAATTCTAAGTATATTTTTGTAACTGAGGCACACTTTGATTTTAGTAATCCATGCCTTAGCTTTCGGCATTATGGAAACAGATAAAATTTTACCTTCCCAACTTTTACGCAAGCGTTTTCCTTTCAAACCTACCGAAGGCCAGCTCCGGTTTTTTGAGCAGACCAATGATTTTCTCGTCGAAGAAAAAGGCCTGGAACGTTACCGCGACTGTTTTTTGCTCAAAGGTTACGCCGGAACCGGAAAAACCACCATTATCAGCACATTGATCAAAGTGCTGAAAAATTTTGGCTACAAATCCATCCTGCTCGCCCCGACTGGCCGCGCCGCGAAAGTAATGTCAGGCTATTCCGAAAAGGTCGCATTAACGATCCATAAAAAAATATACAAACAAACCGCCGACTCGTTCTCCGGCAACCTGACATTCCAGCGCCAGAAAAATTACCATGACAATACGCTGTTTATCGTCGATGAAGCTTCCATGATCACCGATGATGCCGATTTTGGTAATAAAAGTCTCCTGGCGGATTTGATTGAATTTGTCTTCGAAAATCCGGGTAACAAGCTCATGCTCGTGGGCGACGTAGCGCAGCTCCCGCCTGTTGGTAAAGAATTAAGTCCTGCTTTGGATGGTGAATACCTGGAAAAGACATTCTATATGTCTGTGTTTCAGGAGGAATTGAAGGAAGTTATGCGGCAGGATGAGCAATCGGGCATTTTGTTCAACGCAACATTATTAAGAAACCAACTGGTCGCCGAAAAACCGGAGATCCAGATCACCACACGCTCCTATCGCGATGTTTTCAAGATGACGGGTGAAAAACTGGAAGAAGGACTTCGCTATGCTTATGATAAATATGGCCAGGAAAATTCCATCATTCTGACGCGCTCCAACAAATCGGCGGTTCAATACAATGAATATATCCGGCGCACCATTAACTTTTCCGAAGAAGAACTGGATGCAGGCGACCGGCTCATGGTGGTTCGGAACAACTACAACATTCTGGACGAAGATTCGCCGGCGGGTTTCATCGCCAACGGTGATTTTGTTGAATTATTGAAAATCCGAAAAACTCAGGAAATGCACGGTTTCCGCTTCGCAGACGTCACATTACGCCTGACAGATTACGAAAAGCAACCCGAATTTGACGCGAAAATCTTCCTCGACACATTGCATTCCTCCTCTCCTTCCCTATCCTCTGAGGATAACAAGAAGCTCTATGAAAGCGTCCAGAAAGATTATTTTGATATCGCTTCAAAAAAAGAAAGAATGGAAGCATTACGGAAAGATCCGTTCCTGAACGCATTGCAAGTGAAATTCGCTTACGCATTAACCTGTCACAAGGCCCAGGGAGGGCAGTGGAGCTCCGTATTTATCGACCAGGGTTATCTGCCTGAAGAACAGATCAATGTTGAATTCATCCGCTGGCTGTACACGGCCATCACCAGAGCAACCGACGAAGTTTTCCTAATGAACTTCCACCAGCATTTTTTTAAATGAAACGGTAAGTTATTCCTTTGCAGCGGCGCGTTGCAGCCGGTCATTGATGGCCAATCCCAAGCCATTCATTGGAACGAATTCAGCATGGATTTGCTGGATTGGCAATGTGTCCAATTCTCTTAGATAGGCGAACAAATTATGCGCGGCTTCCTTCATATCGCCACTTTTGCTTAAAATCCGCTGATACTCGGGATCAATGTTGTCCAAATATTGATCAAAAAGCAAATAGCCCGTCAGCTTGTCTTCACTGGCCGGAAATGTTTCTCTTTTATCGAGATAAAGCGGCTTTCTGGGCGCATAATGGCTTTTTAACATGCCCGGTGCTTTTGGATTTGATGAAGAATGCGGCATGAGTCTCACTTTTCCAACAACCGCCTCTATCTCCTCAACAGCCAATCCGCCGAGCCGATAAACCACAGGCTCATCGTTCTCAAAACCGACAATGGTTGACTCAATGCCCACTTCACTTTCTCCTCCATCCAATATATAAGGTATCTTTTCTCCCAATTGCGCATTCACGTGCGCAGCATTCGTTGGGCTAATGTAGCCGAACGGATTAGCACTAGGCGCGGCAAGTGGAAATGGCAATGCCTTCAAAAGTTCAAGCAGCAAAGGGTGATTAGGAACGCGTACGGCAACATTATCCAACCCGGATGTTACCAGATCCGGAATGATCTGTTTTTTTGGAAGCAATAAGGTCAGCGGGCCGGGCCAGAATTTCGCTGCCAGATGGCTTGCTTTTTCAGGAAAACTTGAAACATAATGTTCCACTTTTTCCAAAGAATCCGTGTGAATGATCAGGGGATCAAAGGCCGGCCGGTTTTTTACCTCGAAGATAGACAGCACTGAACTGTCGTTCAATGCATTACCTGCCAATCCATAAACTGTTTCGGTAGGAATAGCCACCAACTCCCCTTTTATGAGAAATTCTTTTGCAACGTCAATATCAATTCCGGTAATGGCCAAAATAGGAGCTGTTTTTTCAAAATGCAAAAGTACGGCGATGAATGTTAAGAGCAAATGTCGGGGCGCGTCATTTAGATTGTTTTTAAATAACCCTTAAAATTGAGATTGCAGGCTCCTGGTATATAATCCGTGTTTATATTTATTAATTAAATAGCATTTTCTAAACTACCCTTTTACTTATGTTTCAAATCAAAGAACAACCTGCCGTTTTTGACGTCTGCATCATTGGCTCAGGAGCGGGAGGCGGAATGGCAGCACTTCAACTTGCCCAACAAGGAGCTAAAGTGGCTTTATTAGAGGCAGGTGGATATTTCGATCCTGCTGATCCTAAATATATTACACAGCTTAAATGGCCGTACGAGTCGCCACGCCGCGGTGCTTCCAACCACCGCCCGTTTGGGGATTTCGATGCCGCCTGGGGAGGCTGGGAACTGGAAGGGGAACCTTACACAAGAAAGAACGGAACACAATTCGACTGGTTCAGGTCACGGATGCTGGGTGGCCGTACCAATCACTGGGGCCGCATTTCCCTGCGTTTCGGACCAAAAGATTTCAAAAGAAAAAGCATTGACGGACTTGGCGACGACTGGCCAATCGGTTACGACGATGTAAAACCATATTACGACAAGGTTGATAAGCTGATCGGCGTTTTCGGAACGGTTGAGAACATGGACAATGAGCCGGACGGGATTTTCCTTCCTCCGCCAAAGCCACGTTTGCACGAGCTGTTCATCAAACAAGCTGGAAAAAAAGCCAACATTCCGGTTATCCCTTCGAGGCTTTCAATCCTGACAAAGCCCATTAATGATCAGCGCGGCGTTTGCTTCTATTGCAGCCAATGCTCTCGCGCCTGCCAGGCATATGCGGATTTTTCATCGTCATCTGTTCTTTGTATCCCTGCTGTAAAAACCGGCAATGTTACATTGATCAACAACGCGATGGCGCGTGAAGTGCTTACCGATCCGGTTACCGGACTTGCAACAGGCGTTTCTTATGTTGACAGCCAAAAACTTACCGAGCATACCATTAAGGCAAAAGTTGTGGTTCTTGCTGCCAGCGCAGGGGAATCTGCAAGATTGCTTTTGAACTCAAAATCAGACAGACACCCGAACGGACTAGCCAATTCAAGCGGCGTTGTGGGAAGATATCTGCACGATTCAACAGGTGCATCGCGCGGCGCATTCTTACCACATTTGATGGACAGAAAACGTTACAACGAAGACGGCGTAGGCGGAATGCACGTGTACACGCCTTGGTGGCTGGATAACAAAAAACTGGATTTCCCAAGAGGTTACCACATTGAATACGGCGGTGGAATGGGTATGCCGAGCTACGGATTTGGTGCCGGAATTGAAAACATGAATGGTAAATATCCGACAGCAGCAGGCGTTACTAAGCCAGCAGGTGGATATGGTTCATCATTGAAAGAGGATTACCGTCGTTTTTACGGAGCCTATGTCGGCATGGCCGGTCGTGGAGAAGCGGTTCCAAATTTTGACAATTACTGTGAAATTGACCCGAATGTGGTGGATAAGTTTGGTATCCCTGTGCTTCGTTTCCATTACAAATGGACGGATTACGAGATCAAGCAGGCGAAACACATGCATGATACTTTTGAAGAGATCATTCATGCATTAGGTGGTGTTGCAAGCGGAACCAAGCCTGGCGCCGACACAAATTACGGCATTGCAGCTCCTGGTCGTATCATTCACGAAGTAGGAACAGTAAGGATGGGTAACGATCCGAAAACTTCTGCACTCAACAAGTTCTCACAAGCACACGACGCGAAAAACGTATTTGTGGTTGACGGTGGTTCTTTCGTGTCACAAGCGGACAAAAACCCTACATGGACCATCCTTGCGCTTTCGATGAGAGCTTCGGAATACATTACAGAACAGGTTAAACAGAAAAATATCTAATATTTGAACACGGTTTCAAATCATAACTATGAAACGTAGAGATACATTAAAAGCATTAACGCTCAGCTCATTAGGCATTACTGCGCTTAATCCGCAGATTGCTATGGCGGAACAAAGGGAGCTGGAAACGCAGATGCCACCGGAAACCCCGATCAAGATTCCGGGCGGAAGGACCAAGGACGAAGCGATCAGGGACGCGAAATTGATGAAGGAAAAATTCCTTACCGTGGCGGAACTGGCAACGATAAAGGTTTTGGTGGATATTATCATTCCAGCCGACGACAAATCGGGCAGCGCCTCACAAGCGGGTGTTCCTGAGTTTATTGATTTTATTGTTAAGGATATGCCTCAAAACCAGGTTCCATTGCGTGGTGGTTTGAAATGGCTTGATATAGAATCAAATAAGAGATTCACAAAAAGCTTCACATTGTTGACAAAAGCGCAGCAATTACAAATTGTGGACGACATCGCGTATCCTGAAAAAGCAAAACCGATGCACAGCCAGGGCGTTGCATTCTTCAATCTGATGCGCAATTTAACAGCATCCGGTTACTATACATCTAAAATCGGCATCGCTGATTTAGGTTATATGGGCAACACGCCGAATGTTTGGGAAGGTGTTCCCGCAGATGTTCTGAAGCAGTACGGTTTGAGCTACGAATAAGATTTTGTTCTTAATATCAAAAAAGCCCCGGTTACTTTACAGTGACCGGGGCTTTTCCTTTATTATTACTCAGATATCAGTAAAGTTTCTGACGCTGCTGCTTCACAGTTTCGTCTTTCAGGAACTCATCATAAGACATTAATTTATCCAAAATCCCTTTCGGCCCGATTTCAATGATCCGGTTCGCAATGGTGTGCACGAACTGGTGGTCATGGGAATAGAACAAAAGGCAGCCTGAGAAATCGATCAGCCCGTTGTTCAAAGCCGTAATCGATTCAAGGTCAAGGTGGTTGGTAGGGTCATCCAAAATCAATGCATTCGCACCGGAAAGCATTGTTCTTGAAAGCATACAACGCACTTTTTCACCTCCGGAAAGCACTTTCGCTTTTTTCAGAGATTCTTCGCCTGAGAAAAGCATTCTTCCCAAAAACCCACGGATAAAGCTTTCATCTTTCTCCTCAGAATATTGACGCAGCCAGTCAACCAGGTTGAGGTCTACATCGAAAAACGAAGTTGGATCTTTTGTGAAATAGGATTTCGTAATGGTCACGCCCCAGGTGTAATTTCCTTTATCAGCTTTCTGTTCTTCATTAATAATGTCAAAGAAAGAGCTGATAGCCATTACATTACGGCTTACAAATGCGATTTTATCCCCTTTATTTACATTAAAACTGACATTCTCAAAAAGCTTCGTGCCGTCATCAGCGGTTTTCGACAGGCCCTCAACACGCAGAAGCTGATCTCCCACTTCCCTTTCAGATTTGAAAGCGATGTATGGATATTTACGCGAAGATGGTTTAATGTCATCAATGGTAAGTTTATCCAACAGTTTGGCGCGGGAAGTCGCTTGCTTTGATTTGGATGCATTGGCGCTAAATCTCCTGATGAAATCTTCCAATTCCTTACGCTTATCTTCCGACTTCTTATTCTGGTCCTGACGTTGCTTCAAAGCCAGCTGGCTTGATTCATACCAGAAAGAATAATTACCCGAGAACATTTGCACTTTGCTGAAATCGATGTCTACAACATGTGTACAAACTTCGTCCAGGAAGTGCCTGTCGTGAGAAACTACGATCACAGTGTTTTTGAAATCGGCCAGGAAGTTTTCCAGCCAAAGCACCGTTTCAACGTCCAGGTTGTTGGTAGGCTCATCTAAAAGCAGCACATCCGGATTGCCAAAAAGTGCCTGCGCAAGCAAAACCCTTACTTTATCATTGGCATTCAAATCGCCCATTGTGGCCGAATGCTGTTCTTCCGTCAGGCCTAATCCGCTCAATAACTGTGCAGCCTCGGTTTCGGCTTCCCAACCATTCAAGTCAGCGAATTCGGCTTCCAGATCCGCTGCCTTTTCACCATCGGCATCGGTAAATTCTTCTTTTTCATAAATCGCCTCGCGCTCCTTCATGATCTTATAAAGGCGCTCGTGGCCCAGGATCACCGTATCCATCACCGTATATGCGTCGAATTCGAACTGATCCTGTTTCAGGAAAGTCATCCTTTCCCCCGGATTCATGCTTACATTCCCTGTTTGCGGTTCTATTTCGCCTGAAAGGATCTTCAAGAATGTAGATTTCCCCGCGCCATTCGCTCCGATCACACCATAACAATTGCCGGGAACAAACTTTATATTAACCTCATCGAATAATACCCTTTTGCCGTATCGCAATGATACGTTCTGAACCGTAATCATTTTAAAATAAATTTTTTATGAATGAAAGCGCAAAACTACGAAATTCAGAATGAATTCGCATGTTGAACGAACTAAAACAAACGAAGCGGACCGGTGATTACCAGCCCGCTCCATAGAAAATATGTGAATGCGATCAAGGAATAACCCTTAATGTGTGGGCACCTTTTCCCACGCTGATCATCGCTCCCTGTTTTTTGAGCGAAGGTGAGTCGCCTTTTGCAACCGTCCAGAACTCAACTCCGCCATTTCCTGTGCCATAGGCCAGATATTCAAATACAGAAACGGCAATGTTTGAACCATCCTTATCGAACGCTACGCTTTGCGGATAAATTCCTTCAAACGGATAGTCGGCCACTTTGGTCAATGCGCCAGTCGGCGTTGCGACCTTATATAATGTTAGCGAAGCGCCCGTCCCCGACCCTGCTTCTGTCCAGGGCGCACCGCTTTTGCCGGCATTGACAGTCACCAGTATAGAGCCGTCCGGGCTTATTGCGAACGAACCCGAGTTGGTTCCGGCAGGAACCTGAGCCGCTACTTTGTGTTCGATTGCACCGTCCATCGAGAAATTTACAACATGGATCTCGCCGTCGCCCGCGCCTTTCCCAGGCGTTGCCGTTTTCGTATCCAGCACAAAATAATGCTTTCCATCCGGCGAGAACCTGCCAAAAGAAGGCTCCGCTCCTACCTTAACCGGCTTACCCACCATTTCCACATTCTTGAACTTGCCTGCTTCGCGGATTACCTTATAAAGTCCAACTTCATTGGAGTTATCAAGCGTAAATGCAATGAAATCACCCGACGGATGCCAGGTAATGTCAATGATTTTATTGGTGGTATCAATGGCTGCGGGTAAGTTCAGGAAACGCGCCGGCTTGCCATCTGGCCCGGCTTCAATGAATACCAGTTCTTTTCCTACATCATTCGTAGTCAGGATCAGCTCGTTTTTATTTACATCAATGGCATTCGGTTTGCGTCCAACCGGGAATCCAAACTTTGCTTTTGGCGCCGCCAGATTGGTAATGTCTACCACGAACAGTTTTTCTCCCGCAGGAAATTCAGCGGATGCGTCTTTATATTCACTAACACCGTCCTCTGGGCGCAACCTGCTGTCGAGCACGTATGCGAGCGTTCCCGTGGCGGGTACGGCCAGTGTTTTTCCCGAAGCCAGCGCAGAGTTCGAAACCAAAGCGCTGCCTAGCCCTTTACTTCCGCGTTCGACAGGGAATTTAATTGTAGTGAGAAGATCCTTTGCAGTGTTGTCCCTAAATAGCTTTCCATCAACGAGTGCCGATGCCGCCATATCAGCATCCGAAACAACAACCAAACCCCTGGCATTGAAGTTGATAGGTGATTGGGCAATCGTGGGAACCGCTCCCAGCGCCGCCAAACCTGCAATTAATGCGACTTTTTTCATAGAAAAGAATTTAAGTTATAGGTGGTTTAAAAATGAAATGCTTTTATACCAAAAGAAACCTTGTAAAGCATCTTAGCCTTACAAGGTTTCCTCTTGAAAACGCAATATACGATAAAAATAGAAAACCCCGATAACAGTGTTACCGGGGCTAAATTCTTTGTCGCAGGAAAAAATTATGCTGCTACTGAAAGTGAATTAACCAATTTGGCCAATTTCGACTTCTGGTTAGAAGCTTTTTTCTTGTGGATGATGTTTTTCTTTGCCAAACGATCCAACATTGAAGATACAGTTTTGTAAACTTCAACAGCTACTGCCTTATCGGTCGTATCACGCAATTTCTTTATGTATGAACGTGTAGTTTTGTGTTGGTAGCGATTACGCAAACGCTTTGTTTCGTTAGCGCGGATTCTTTTTAATGCTGATTTATGATTTGCCATTTTGTAATGATAATTTTCTCTTCTTCTATTCGGTTTGCAAAAATAGAAATTGCTGGTTGAAATGCCAAATTTAGCTGTAAATATATTTGCTAAACCTCACAATACTTACTTGGGCATACGTTGCACATCCGAATTCAGATATTCTTCAATTCGGTTTTCAAGCTCGGAATAAGGAATGTTGCTATGCAGCTCGCCTTCCACGGCCAGCGAAATCTTGCCTGTTTGCTCAGAAATAACGATCACAATGGCATCCGTCGCCTCGCTCATGCCCATGGCTGCGCGGTGCCTGAATCCTAATGAAGACGGAACATCGACACCATCGGCCACTGGCAAAACACATCTGGCCGCTTTCAAAACGCCATCCACAATAATAATGGCCCCATCATGCAGCTCGCTGTATTGATTGAATAAGGACACAAGCAGCGGCTTGGAAACACGCGCATCCAGCAGTTCACCCGTTTCAACAAATTTGCTCAGGTCATCACGCTTGTTGACGACGATCAGTGCGCCGGTGAAATTGGAAGCAATGGTTTTGGAAGCATCCACGATTTCCCTAAGATTTTTGCCTTTCATATCCAGCACCGAACTGCCCATTACTTTTTTCAGCAGGCCATTATTCGTATAAATCGTGGATTTACCTATAATGAGCAAAAACCGCCGGATCTCCTGTTGAAAAATAACAATCAAGGCCACGGCACCGACGCCCATGAAATATTGAAGGATCGCGGTAAGTAAGCCTAGTCCGAGTCCTTTTACTACCAGATAGAACACGTAAACAAACAAGTAGCCCAGAAAAACCCGGCTTGCAATGCTTCCGCGGACAAGTGTAAAAACCTGATATAGAAGAACGGCCACCAAAAAAACATCCAGGACGTCGGCCCAATTGATGTTTAGAAAACCCACACGCATAAGAAAATCAATATTATTTCGCGACTAAATTACTATTTTTAATTCATACTCGAGGTGGCCATCCACAGTTTCACAACTTCCATAGCAGGCCTTACATCGTGCACCCTAATGATCGAAGCACCTCGTTCCAAAGCCATTGTATTCATTACAGAAGTGCCATTTAATGCTTCCTCTGCCGATACATTCAGCGTTTTATAAATGGTTGCCTTGCGCGAGATGCCGACCAGAAGCGGGCAATCCAACAGGCTGAATTCAGACAAGTGATGCATTAATTCAAAATTCTGCTCCGTGTTCTTGGCAAATCCAAAACCCGGATCCACGATAATGTCTGCAACGCCCAATGATCTCAGCTTATCCAGCTTCCCCTTCAAATCTTTCAAAACATCCGGAACGAGCTGATTGTAAGCGGTCATTGTACTCATCGTTTGCGGCGTCCCGCGCATATGCATTAATATGTATGGAACGCGCAATTGACCGACAACTTCAAACATCTGATCATCCAAAGTCCCACCGGAAACATCATTAACGATGTGCGCACCTGTTTCTATTGCACGCCGCGCCACTTCGGACCGAAATGTATCGACAGAAATAATAAGTTCAGGGAAATTCTTATTCAATGGCGCCACCGCCGACTCTACCCTGTCCGACTCTTCGGCTGCCTCCACTTCCCGTGCTCCGGGACGCGTGGAATATCCGCCAATATCGATCATTGTAGCGCCCTCGGCCAGCATTTGGCCCGCTTTCGTGATCAACTCATCTTCCGACCGCATCCGGCTTCCTTCATAAAATGAATCGGGTGTAATGTTGAGAATTCCCATCACGACCGGTGTGGACAGATCAAGGAGTTTGCCCCTGATGTTGAGCGTTTTTTTGCTAACTTGCAACATAAAATCTTGTTAAATCCAGACAAGGAAGTGATTATCAAACCGTTTGATTTTCTTGTCTATTAAGCAGTAAACCAATTTTACGCAGTGAAATCCACAGAATCGGAATATCAGGAAATCATTCAGTATTGCCAAGATCTTTTCGCAAAAAAAAATAAAGATTACGGGACGTCGTGGCGCATTTTACGCATCCCTTCCCTTACCGACCAGATATTCATCAAAGCGCAGCGCATCCGGACCATTCAGGAAAAAGGCATGCAAAAAGTGGATGAAGATGTTTCCTCGGAATTCATCGGCATCATCAATTACTGCGTAATGGCATTGATCCAGATCGCCTCTATTGAGCAGAAGCAGGAAATCAATGACGCCGAACTGACGACATTATACAATCAGCAAGTGAACGAAGTAAAGGAATTGCTGTTTAATAAAAATCATGATTATGGTGAAGCCTGGCGCGATATGCGTGTTAGTTCTATGACGGACATCATCCTCATGAAGTTATTAAGGATCAAACAAATCGAAGATAATCAAGGATTGACCCTTGTTTCTGAGGGCGTAAAGGCTGGATATCAGGACATTATCAATTATTCTGTTTTTTGTTTGATCAAATCCAATTCCTTGCAAACCAATTGATCCAATATCGTCGTCACTGGCATTCCTAAAATTTTTGAAATGAAAATCCTTGCTCAGATCTCACGCGTCATTGTTGGCTTACTCTTCATTTTTTCCGGTCTGATCAAACTGAACGATCCCGTTGGAACGCAATACAAACTGGAAGAGTATTTCGAAGTCTTTGCCATGGACCTGCCCCAGTTTCACGACTTCTTTATGGCGCTTGTCCCGCTGGCGCTTTACTTTTCCGTATTTTTGTGTACGGCCGAAGTGGTTTTGGGCATCGCATTGTTGGTCGGTTATAAACCCAGGACCATAGCCTGGTCACTGCTGCTGATCATTGTTTTCTTTACATTTCTGACATTCTATTCTGCTTATTTCAATAAGGTTACGGACTGCGGCTGCTTTGGGGCGGCGATTAAACTTACGCCCTGGACTTCTTTTGGAAAGGACATTTTCCTGCTCGCATTGATCCTGATCATCGTTTTTTACCGAAAGAAATTCAAAGCGCTGCCCACCGGCATTATCGTTGTTATTTCAACCGTTGCTTCACTGGGCATTGCCGTTTACGCATTAAGACATTTGCCGATCCTGGATTTGCTGCCTTACCGCGTTGGGGCCAGCATTCCTGCGCAGCTTAAACCTTCCGAGCCGTTGCGCTATCTGTATATTTTTGATAAAGGTGGAAAAGAAGTGGAGTTTGAAAAATATCCCAGTGATACCACATTGGTTTTCAAAGAAATGGTGGTGCTGAATGAAGATGCCAAACCAAAAATCACGGATTACAAAGTCTGGAACGACGCGGGCGATTATACGGAGGAAACATTCAAAGGCACAAAGCTTTTCCTGATCATTAAGAACCTCACCGACATTAATACGGCTGCGTTACCAGACATTAACAAGCTCATTAACAGCGTTAGAACAAAGGGCGTTGAACCCATTATCCTAACTTCAGGGAATAGCGAAGAGATTGTTAAATTCCTTTCAGCACACCAGCTCAATGCACCTTACTATTACGTGGATGCGACGGTTTTAAAAACGATTTCCAGGTCAAATCCGGGTTTATGGCTTTTGAAAGATGGCGTTGTAAAGGGAAAATGGCATTATAATGACACGCCGGAAGCAGCGGAAGTAATTGAATTGGTAAAATAATGAGCATGAAGAACGTCATCTTGGTCGGTATGATGTCGTCCGGCAAATCAACATTGGGTAAAAAACTGGCAAGGCTTCTTAATTACAAGTTTGTTGATTTGGATAAATTGATTGAAAAAGATCAGCAAAGCGACATTCCTGCATTGTTTGCGCATAAAGGTGAGCCCTATTTCCGCGAAGTAGAAAGTAGACTGTTGAAAGAACAGTCCTCTCAGCAAGGCATTGTGCTTGCATCGGGCGGTGGCACACCTTGTTTTCATGATAATATGGCATTTATTAAAACAATGGGGATCAGCGTATTTTTGGACGTTCCCGCCGCGAATCTTGCCAAACGGATTCGCAGCCACGGTAAGGACGACCGGCCGATCCTCTCGGGAGCGCCGTCACTTGAAGAAACATTACAGAGCAAAATCAATGAGCGCTTACCTTATTATTCGCAAGCCGACATTGTCATAAAGGGCGAAGTTGAAGCCAATCATTTGCTTGAAATGCTGCACCCGTTATTGTAAGAGCTGCTAATAAAAATGCCCTCAAAAGCGGTTCGCTGATTGAGGGCATTTTCATTGGCATTAATATGCTTCTTAAAAATTCACGCCGAATGTCATCACCACATTAACCGGCTTATGCGTCACTTCGACAGATGCATAATTCGCAGGGTTGTTTAAAACATAAGGTGTGTAAATTGATTTGAATGTGCTCATCGTCCCGCTCAGGTCTGCAAAAAACCTGTCTTTCCGGATGCCCACCCCTGCCGAGAAAAGCAACTTATCTCTTTTAAAACCAACATTCTCCTTATAAGGATCGCCAATGTAAGCAGCCCCAAGCCTTGCACGGAACAGATTCGCCCGGAACTCCCCGCCTAACCTGAAATTATAGGAGCTATGGAATGTGTCATTGATTTCCGCTTTTGTATTTGACTTGAAGGCAGAGTTGTCGCTGCTGCTCAGGTAATTGGTACGAACACTCATGATGCTGTAATCCTGATACTCGACCGAACCGGTTATAAAACCTCTGTCACGCACAAAGAACGTCGCGCCAACATTGGCTTTCAACGGACTTCTGAGTGAATACACAAAATCGTTAGGGGCAATCGGCAGGGTCAAATATGGTGGCTGGATCAATGTTCCATCCGGACCGGTTACCAGATCATCCACGAACTCAGCGTTAACATTCTGCGTAAATGTTTCTTTGATAGAGCTGAATGTCGGACTGGTAATGACGCCTCCCAATTGAAAAATTGGATTAACCTTATAAATAGCTCCTAATGCAAAGTTGATCCCATTGCCGCTAACTGTTAGTGCCTCATTTTGCTGGGTATAGATCAGTTCCGGGCTGTTCACATAGCTGTCCCGTAATGTGCGGTCGTACGTGTATCTCAATCTGCTAAAACCGAAATTGGCGCCAATGTATAATTTGTCGTTGTAGTTTCCAGCGTAGGCAATGGTCCATTGTGTATTTGCACCTGTTGAGGTATAAGTTCCAAACTGATCCACGACGCTGTTTTTATCGAGTGCGCTGTAAGGAGGGCCGGCTGCTGAGGATGGGTTGATGAGATACATCCTGTAATAAGCTGCTGGCAAGGAGTAAGCCATCGGTCCTCCATTGGCAGGAGCGGCTTCAAAATCTGCATCAAGCTGTTCGACAGAAACACCGTCGAAGTTGGCATCCTGAATGACTTTATCTACAAATGCACTTTTGTCATTCGGACCCGAGAATGTGTAATGATCACGGAATGACTGTTGCCGCGAAAACGAAATCCCTATTGAAGAGCGTTTCCATTTGCGCTGGAACCCGGGCTGGCTGGCTATGACCAGCGAAGCCTGTGCAATGTTAAGATTCCCTTTGTTTGCAGAGTTGTTATCACCCAGATAGCTCGTTTTCGTATTCGTAGGCGTAATTCCCGGACTGAATGTAAATTCGGACCTGTTATAAAATCCTAACCCGGCAGGGTTACCATGAATCGCACTGGGATCACCGCCTAGTGCAGCGTGGTTGCCGCCTAATGCCTGAAACCGCGCCGATCCGGTCTGATCACTTTCTGAATATCGCAAAGCGTCGGTCGCGTATTGCGCGTAGGTTGTTGAGGAAGTTAAAAGAGCACAGAACGCAGCGCTCCAAAGAAGTGGTTTAGTCATGTTTCAAATAAAGAAATGCGACGGTTATTTCAAATACTAAGTAAACGAAAACCCTGCAAAATTATGACATCTTGCAGGGTTTGAAATTCATTTTAAGCGCAATTATAGAAGCAATTATCTTGGTCCTCTTGAAGAAGAACGAGTTGCCCCGCCACCACCGCCGCCGCTGCTTGCAGGCGCGCTGTAACTTCTGGATGGCGCACTATAACTTGGCTGGCTGTATGTTCTCTGAGGAGCTGTATAAGACTCACTTCTGCTCGGTGTTGAATAATTTCTCGACGGAGCTGTATAGTCTGACTGGCTTCTGGTAGGCGCAGTGTAAGAACTGCTTCCTGAACCTCTCGAAGACCTTGGCGATGTATTGTAACTTCTTGTGTTCACGCCATCAGAAGAATAATTGCTTCCGGTGCTTGCACGTGGACGAGAGTAATATACATTATTGCCTTCGCTTGATCCTCTGCTGCTGTTGTAAGATGATCCGGCTGCCGTTCTGCCACCTGCGTCCGCAACGCCTGTTCTGTTACCAGATCTTGAAGAGCGTGGAGAAACGTAAGTGTCGTTCGCTGAAATCGTGCTGTTTGCTGCACTTCTGCCAGATCTGTTGCCTGATGTATTGCGTGGAGATACAACGTAATTTCCGCTACCATTCGAGCGGCTATTGCCTCTTGAACTCGTTCCCGCAACAACACGCGGACCCGCTGTCCTGGTTAAACCTCTGCTTTCATAATTGTTAACCACAACCACCGGACGGCTGTAAGCCCATGGATTATAACCATAGCCACCGCCGTAGAAACTGTCGTAACCGTAACCATACATGCTGTTATATCCCCATGGAGAATAACCGAACCCGTTGTATCCGAATGGATCATAGCCGAATCCGTACATGCTGTTCATCCCCCAGGGCGAATAACCATACCCCATCATTGAACCCATTCCGTATCCCATTCCCAAGCCCATGTAAGGACGAATCCTGCCGTATCCTAATTGGAAACCAACACTCATCATGCTACCTGGCCAGTAAGAACCCAAGCCTCCAAAACCGTAAGGATTAGCAAACCGGGACGCGCCGCGATCGTAACCGTCAGCAAATCCGGCATTATAACCCGGATCCGGCGACAAAGCACGGTTTACACTTCGTGAGGACAAATAAGATTCGTCGTAATAGTCACTTGTTCCCTCATCCGCATTGCCTGTGTAGGCATAGTCGGGATTGTCTGAGCGGGAAATATCTTGATCTGCACCCTGGTCTCCTCTCACTATGCCAGGGCCGGTGTTATTGCCGTAGAGGTCATCATAACCGCCTGATCGTGAAACATATTGATTTGTGGTACATCCCCAAGCTCCCAGCAACACTAGCAAAGAAAGATATTTTGCTTTATTGATCATCGTCATGGCTTTTAAGGATTAAAAGTTTGTTGCTAATATATATAAAAATCCGTTCCTAATCACTAAGTAAACGTCCGTTACAATACATTAATTCCAAAGTTAACATAAAAAACTATCTTTGCAACTCTTGAAAAAACAGGGTGAGCATAACGATATACTCCTTTTCATTTATCAAATAATCCTAATAATGAGTAAAGCCTTACCAACCCGTAGTGAAAATTACTCCGAATGGTACAATGAGTTAGTAAAAAGGGCCGACCTGGCCGAAAATTCCGCGGTGAGAGGCTGTATGGTGATCAAACCGTATGGTTATTCGATCTGGGAAAAAATGCAGCGTGCATTGGATGATATGTTTAAGGAAACAGGCCATTCCAATGCTTATTTCCCGCTTTTTATACCCAAATCGTATCTGAGTAAAGAAGCTTCCCACGTGGAAGGCTTCGCCAAGGAATGCGCTGTTGTGACGCATTACCGACTCAAAAATGACCCCAACGGAAAAGGAGTGATCGTAGATCCTGATGCGAAACTGGAAGAAGAACTGATCGTTCGTCCGACCTCGGAAACGGTCATTTGGAGCACTTATAAGAACTGGATCCAGTCCTACCGCGACCTTCCTTTGCTGATTAACCAGTGGGCGAATGTGGTGCGCTGGGAAATGCGTACGCGGCTGTTTTTACGAACTGCGGAATTTCTCTGGCAGGAAGGACATACAGCGCATGCAACCTCCACCGAGGCCATCGCTGAAACCGAACAAATGCTGGATATCTACGCACAATTTGCCGAGGAATGGATGGCGCTTCCGGTTGTAAAAGGCGTTAAAACAGCCAATGAAAGATTTGCAGGCGCAGTGAACACGTATTGCATTGAAGCATTAATGCAGGACGGAAAAGCATTGCAAGCCGGAACTTCACACTTTTTAGGACAGAATTTCGCGACTGCATTTGATGTGAAATTCCAGGATAAGGACGGTAAACTGGAATATGTCTGGGGAACTTCCTGGGGTGTAAGCACGCGTTTAATGGGCGCATTGATCATGGCACATTCAGATGACGCCGGATTGGTTTTGCCTCCTAAACTGGCGCCTATCCAGGTGGTCATCGTTCCGATTTATAAGAATGAAGAACAACTGAATTTAATTTCAGAAAAAGCAGGCGAAATTTCAAAGGCACTTAAAAAACTGGGGATCAGTGTGAAATTTGACAACAATGATGCCTACAAACCTGGTTATAAATTTGCCGAATATGAACTGAAAGGCGTTCCGGTTCGTCTTGCTATGGGCGCTCGCGACCTTGAAAACGGAACGGTGGAGGTTGCACGCAGGGATACGAAAACGAAGGAGACGGTTTCATTGGAAGGCATCGCCGAGTTTATCCAAACATTGCTGAATAATATCCAGGAGGCCATTTACGACAAAGCGCTGGCATTCCGAGAAGAAAATACAACGAAGGTAGATTCCTTCGAAGAGTTTAATAAAGTGCTTGATTCCAAAGGCGGGTTTATCCTCGCACACTGGGACGGCACATCAGAAACTGAGGAAAAGATCAAAGAAGAAACAAAAGCCACCATTCGCTGCATTCCATTGGATCAGGTGAAGGAGTCGGGCATTTGTATTTACTCAGGAAAGCCTTCGGAGGGAAGAGTGGTTTTCGCCCGGGCATATTAATTTTATTCAATCCGAAAGCAGTCAATTATTCCGCTGTTAGTAAGGCATTTTTAACCATTTAAGATTTACAAGATGAAGCAGGCGCAGGCAGGTGACAATGTACAGGTCCATTACAAAGGGACTTTGACAGACGGACAACTTTTTGATTCTTCGGAAGGACGCGATCCCCTTAATTTCAAGCTGGGAAGCGGTCAGGTTATCAAAGGTTTTGATGACGGTGTTACAGGCATGGAAATCGGCGATAAAAAGACCATCCACATTCCTAACGCAGAAGCTTATGGCCCTGTGAACGAGGATATGGTCATCAATTTCGAACGCTCACAGATTCCGGCTGATATTCCCCTGGAAGTTGGCGGAACGCTTAATATGCACCAGGACGGCGGACAGGTTGTTCCTGTTGTTGTAAAAGAAGTTACAGAACAATATGTAATCCTGGACGCAAATCACCCACTGGCAGGTCAGGACCTGATCTTTGAGCTGGAACTTGTCGGGATTAACTAAGGAGTTTAAAGTTTAGAATTTTTTAGAGCAGAAAGTCGAACGAATGTGTTTGGCTTTCTGCTTTTATTTTGCCCATTTTAAACTGAATGCTTCGGGCTTATGCCTGTTAAGTTTAAGCAGCACCTGTTTCTCTGCCAGATCATGCAGCATTCTTTCGGCTCGTTTTTCGGAGATATTGATGATTCTTGAAAAAACTTTGGCTGTTACTGAATCCTGTTCCCTCAGGTAGGTGATCAGTGTTTTTACATG
Source organism: Dyadobacter sp. CY347 (assembly GCF_021502655.1). GTDB lineage: Bacteria > Bacteroidota > Bacteroidia > Cytophagales > Spirosomataceae > Dyadobacter. The sequence goes on along the minus strand of NZ_JAKFFT010000004.1, from coordinate 868,416 downwards.
CCGGGATGCCAGCAGCTTTTCAAGGTCTGCGTCCGTTTCCCCTTGCATCAGAAGTTTTGGGATCGGGATGCTTTTGTCTTTCATGCGAATGTAAATGATCCTCATATCCTTTTCATTCACAGCATAATGCGGCTTATCAGGACTTTCGTCAATGTCAATTTGCATCACTTTCAACCCATCCAATAAGACCGACTTGATTTTCACCGTCAGCACGGGTTCAATCAACTTGCTTGTTGCGGTTTCGAGTTTTTTCAGTTCCGCCAGCTCCGACGAAACGCCTATAATGCTGCCCGCGTCGGAAATGCCGATCAGCAGGCTGCCACCCGAGGTGTTCGCAAACGAGACAATGGTTTTGGCAATTTTAAAAGGGCTGTCAATCGTCCTTTTGAATTCGGTCGTAAGCCCCTCCCCTTCTTTGATGATTTGAATAATGCTTTTTTCCTGCATTTAAATTAATCCATATTTTTTCCCCGGCAACGACCGCACCATTCCCTGAAATTCCAGGTTAAGCAGCAATGCCGCAAGCTTGTTCAAGTGCATCCCAGCCTGCCACGAAAGTTCATCCACTTGCATGACGCCTTTTTGTTTCAGCAAAGCCAATATCTGGCCTTCATCCTGCGTAAATCCTTCAAAGCTCGTCTGCATCTGGATCGGGCGGACTGGTTTAGGGTCACTTCCGCTTTGTTCCCAGCCCATCGCCGCCGCCATATCTTCAACAGAGGTAAAAATGGAGGCTTTGTTGTCCCGAATCAAAAAGTTACAGCCTTCCGAATGCACGCTGCCCAGCATTCCAGGCACCGCATAAACATCCCTGTGGTAATTCTGAGCAAACTCAACTGTGATCAGGCTGCCGCCTTTCCGCGCCGACTCTACAACAATAGTAACATCACTCAGCCCTGCAATGATTCGGTTACGCGCCGGAAATCTCATAAAATCAGGTTTGGTAGCCAGCGCATTTTCTGTAACCAGGCCGCCGTTTTCCTGCATTTCGAATGCAGTTTTTTTGTGGGAAAACGGATAGATAACGTCCAGGCCGCTGGCCATCACACCAATGGTTGGCATATTATGCTTTAAACAAGCGCGGTGCGCCGTAATGTCGACACCAAATGCCAGCCCGCTTACTACCAGCACATGATAAGTTTCGAGCTCCTTGATAATTGTCTCTGTCACCGATTTACCATATTCACTCACCTGCCGTGTCCCAACAATACCTACTGTCCGGCCCATATTAAAGTCGAATTTCCCTCGCGAGTAAAGGACGATAGGTGAATCGTATAGTGATTTCAGTCTGGCCGGATAAGCCGGGTCTGTAAAAAAGTGGAGATTGGTTGCGGTGTTGCTGCAGTTGCGGAATTCCTTTTCGGCCATTTCAAGCGATTCCCTGTTCAATATAGCCCTGGCTACTCTTTCGCCTACGCCGGGAATGTGGATGAGCTTCCGGTAATCGGCACGGAAAACTTTATCTGCGCCTCCGCAATGGCTGATGAGTTGTCTGATGGTGACAGCGCCGACTCCTGGGGTGTGTATAAGCGCAAGCGTACAGATCTTTTCGTTCTCTGTTAATTCCGACATGATAGTGTGTTTTAAAGTGGCATGCGATTTGCCAATATACGTAATGAATATAAATCAAAAATAACAATAATCCTTAAAGGGAATATGGATAATTTACAGACGGCTGAAACAGAACCGGTTCAGAGTTTTGAAGGAATGGGTGCGATCTGCCACCCCGAAGGAGTATATTACAGAGTATGGGCACCACATGCAGAAAGTGTTAGTGTAATTGGAAGTTTTAATGACTGGAAGGAAGACGCAAATCCCCTTTCACCGGAAGAAAATGGGCATTGGGGCGCGTTAATTGAAAATTCAAAAGAAGGTGATGAGTATAAATTTTTATTAAAAACACCATCCGGAGTTCTGCACAGAAATGATCCCTATGCATTGAAAGTGACCAACTCTGCAGGAAACTGCGTGGTTTACAATCACGCAAGCTTCGATTGGCAGGACGTTGGTTTCCAAATTCCGAGCTGGCATGAACTGGTTATTTATGAGCTGCACGTAGGCACTTTTAATGTTAAGGAAGAAGGGCAAGTCGGCACATTATACACCGCCATTGAAAAGTTACCTTATCTAAAAGAAATGGGCTTCAACGCTGTTGAATTAATGCCCTGTTCTGAGTTTCCCGGATCACGCTCATGGGGATATAATCCCGCAAGTCCTTTTGCGATAGAATCCGACTACGGCGGCCCCGACGGCTTGAAAGCATTTGTAAAAGCAGCGCATGAGGCTGGTATCGGAGTCATCCTGGATGTAGTTTACAACCATTTTGGCCCTTCCGACCTCGATATCTGGCAATTTGACGGCTGGCATGAGAACGACGGCGGCGGCATTTACTTCTACAACGACTGGCGCGCAGAAACGCCCTGGGGAAGCACACGCCCGGATTATGGCCGCGGGGAAGTAAGGCAGTATATTCATGATAACGCGCTAATGTGGCTTCGTGATTATCATGTAGACGGGCTGAGAATGGACATGGTCCCATACATCCGCAATGTAAAGGCAGACGGCAACCCTGGAAACGACATTCCGGAAGGAATTTCATTAATGCAATGGATCAATAAAGACATCCGCGACTGCTATCCAAACTGCATTACTATTGCAGAAGATATGCATTCCCTGGATTTCATTACCGACTCGGTTGAAGATGGAGGCCTGGGCTATGGTTCTCAGTGGGATGCCCGGTTCGTTCATTCGATCCGTGAGGCCATTATCACAGCCAATGACCAGGATCGCAATATGGAGGATGTTGTTGAAGCGATTACACATCGTTATAATGAAGATTCATTTCAACGCATTATTTATACAGAATCACATGACGAAGTGGCCAATGGTCAGGCGCGTGTGGCCGAAGAGATTGCGGATGGCGATGTAAATAATTGGTATTCCAAAAAACGCGCTGCCCTGGGTGTTGCGCTGGTACTTACTTCACCAGGCATTCCAATGGTATTTCAGGGACAACCATTGCTAGAAGATAAATGGTTTTCCGACAGTGACCCGATTGACTGGTCAAGACTGGAAAAATTCAGTGGATTCGCGACTTTACACCGTGATATGATCCATATGCGTCGGAACTGGTTCGGTGTGACAAAAGGGTTGCAAGGCCAGAATGTCGAGATCATTCGGGCTGACAAAGACAAGAAAGTGATCGTGATGCATCGTTGGAGTGAGGGCGGGCCAAAAGACAGCGTTATTGTGGTATTGAACTTTTCAATTGAAACATTCCATGACTATAAAGTCGGTTTTCCAAGAGCCGGCAAATGGAACCTGAGATTCAACAGCGACAATGAACAATATGATCCGGAATTCTCACATTTGGGCGTATTTGACATTGAAACAATGGATGGTGAATTTGACGGTTTGCAGGCTTATGCCACATTGCAAATCCCGCCCTATTCAGTGCTTGTATTCTCCCAGGAAGATTAAAAACAGACCTATGATAATAGCAAAAAGACCGGCTCATCACCGGTCTTTTTTGCTATTCAATAATCCTGAAAATCCTGTCCCACCGAATTTTATTCAAAAAACTGACCGGATCAGGATCCAGCGACATCCATACAAAAACTGCTTTCCCTACAATGTGGTCTTTGGGCACAAACCCCCAATATCTTGAATCGGCCGAGTTGTGGCGGTTATCGCCCATCATGAAATAATAATCCTGGCGAAATGTGTAGCTCGTAAGCACCTTGCCGTCTTGCAGGATCTTTCCATCCTTCATTTCAATGTTGTCATTGCCCTCATAATTTTGGATAACCTCACCGTAAAGCGCAATGTTTGCCGCCGTAAGAGTGATGGTAACGCCTTCTTTCGGAACATTGATCGGCCCGTAATTATCCTTGTTCCAATACAATGCATCAGACGCAGGAAACAGATAGGGATCCTTTAAACCCTTGCTGGTCAGAACGGGCTCAATTCTCTTTACAAAATCAAAACCCTTTATTCTGTCAACAAGCGCGCTGGTTGTTTTGATGATATAGCCCGACTCGTCATTGGCAGCAATTGTGTCGTTAAAGGTCTCTGTGAATTGTGCAAAATCTGTGATGCCGTTTTTATGAAACACATTCTGCTCGTTCACGGACGTCGTGGTAGAAACAAAATACTCACTCTGCATACGCGGCGGATTTTTTTGCTCCACCCCATTCACAAACACCTGCCCGGCCCGAACTTCAAGCTTATCGCCAGCAACGGCCACACATCTTTTGATATAATTTGAACGGAGATCCAGTGGGTGCGGATGCAGATCGGGCAAGACTGAACCATATTTATTGTAAGCATTGGGATGTTCGACTGGCAGGTTGAACACGACTACATCGCCGCGTTTGACATCACTGAAACCCGGAAGTCGGTATTGCGGCAACTGTATCCAGTCGAGATAGGAAGGAATGCTGGTTCCCCAGATTGTCTGATGCGTAAGCGGCACCTGCAAGGGCGTAACGGGCGTTGTAGTGCCGTAATGCAGCCTGCTAACAAACAAATAATCGCCTACCAAAAGCGAATTCTCCATCGAAGGTGTGGGAATAACAAAGGCGCTGAAAAACAGCCAACGGATCAATGTAGCCGCGATTACAGCAAACAGCACCGAATCCAGCCATTCCCGGAACCCGGATTTTTTAGGTTTAACTTCTTGCGGTTTTTTAAGAATAGAAGTGACAGACATCATGCCGGTTTATTAATTTCCAGCAATATAATGTTTATCTTAATACCAAACGAACAGTGATATGATGTTTATTTATATATAAAAAATAAGGAGCACTGTTTGCGCTCCTTATCAATTTAAATAATGCCTGGCCAGCTTAGTTGATCACCCGGAATAACCGGTTCCATCTGATCTTGTTGAAGAAACTCGTTGGACTTGGATCAATGGACATCCATACAAAAACGGCTTTCCCTACAATGTGGTCCATAGGCACAAAGCCCCAATAGCGTGAATCCGCCGAATTATGACGGTTATCACCCATCATAAAATAATAATCCTGCTTGAATGTATAACTCGTAATTGCTTTACCAGCAACCTTGACAGATTTTTCATCCACTTCAACAAGTTCAAGTCCTTCGTAATTTTTGATAACCGGACCGTAAGTGGCAATGTTTTCCGGCGTTAGTTGGACAGTCACACCTTCCTTCGGAACGGTGATCGGGCCGTAGTTATCGCGATTCCATTTGAAAAGGGATGAATTAGGATACAACATCGGCTCACTAATGTCCTTTGAAGATTTAACCAATGTAATGCCTTTTACAAAATCGTAGGTTTTCAGTTTCGCAGCAATTTCAACGGTCGTGAAAACCAGGTAACCCATTTGATCGTTGGATGGGATTGTATCATTAAAGCTCTCAGTATAAGCATTGTATTCCGATACGCCGTTTTCTTTAAATACTTTTTCCTCATTTACGGAAGTTGTAGTCGCTACGAAATATTCATTCTCCATCCGAACGGGATTTTCGACTGCCGTACCATTGGCATAAACTTGCAAGTTCCTCACTTCCAGCTTGTCGCCCGGCAATCCCATGCAACGTTTAATGTAATTAGTTTTCAAATCAACAGGATGCTGCAACTCAGGCGGGTAATTAAATACGACAACATCCCCCCGTTTCACTTCACTGAAACCAGGCAAACGATATTGAGGCAATTGAATGGCATCGCTATAAGAAGGAATGCTGGTCCCCCAAATGGTCTGATGCGTCAGAGGCACTTGCAGAGGTGTTTTGGGCGTCCTGGTGCCGTAATGCAGCTTGCTAACAAATAAGAAATCACCTACCAGAAGGCTGTTTTCCATAGAAGGCGTCGGGATCGTAAATGCTTCGAAAAACAACCAGCGGATCAGGGTTGCGGCAACAACAGCAAAAAGTATGGAATCGAACCATTCCCTGACCGGCGACTTTCTTTTGCCGGAGTGAGCAGTTCGGGAAGTCATTTCTTTATTAATAGCCATGCTATATTCAATTGATAGTTAAGAGTTTGTATTTAAATTTTCAGGAGGTCATTCATGCTAAAAACACCGTTTCTGCCCGGAAGCCATTCCGCGGAAACGACCGCGCCCAGGGCAAAACCTTTGCGGCTATGTGCGGTATGTGAAATTTCAATGGTATCCACCTCCGATTCGTAACGGACAATGTGCGTTCCCGGAACCTCTCCCTCTCTTTTCGAGATGATTTGCAGGTAACCGGTCTCATTTTCAGGGGCTAGTTTCCAGCCTTCAAGGTTATCGATTTCGTCTGAAATGCCTTCTGCAAGTGTGATAGCAGTTCCGCTGGGTGCATCCAGCTTGTGAATGTGGTGAATTTCGGTCATGGATTGCTGGTAACCGTGGCCGTTCATCAACCGGGCTAGCTGGCGGCTGAGACGGAAGAAAAGGTTTACACCAATGCTGTAATTGGAAGCATAAAAGAAAGCGCCGTTCTGTTGTACGCAAAGATTTTCAATTTCTGCGCGGTGTTCGAGCCAGCCGGTTGTGCCGCTTACGACAGGCCATCCTTTTTTCAAACATTCTGTAATATTGTTATAGGCAGCTTCCGGGGCGCTGAATTCTATGGCAACATCCACGTCGCCCGGTTGCAATGCATCCAATTCCGAACGGTTATTGACATCTATCTTACCCACGATCGAATGCCCTCTTTCAATGGCAATATTTTCAATCGTCTTTCCCATCTTTCCATAACCCAGTAATAAAATCCTCATCAAGCGTAAATTTATTCGGTACTTATTATTTTAAGTTAAAAACAAGCCTTAATCCGGGTGTAGGCGTCAGCATGGCAGGCTGATTCAGTTTTGGCTCAACACGCAATGTCAGGTCGTCCGACAGATCAAATGTCTTTAAATGTGCCGCAACATTCGCTTCAACAATAGACAACGTATAAATCAACCCGGATACAATTAAAGCGAACCCGCGGTTACGCCGCCAGTAATTTTTCCCTCTTGCCGCCTGGTCTCTTTTGGTAACCGTGTAAACACTATTTGTATTCAACAGATTGCGAACCCTGATTGTCCGCGTTGAGTCTGGCGTGAGCCCCGCTTTTATATTTCCATAATTGGGACTGTCCGGATTCAAATCATAGAAACTTCTGTATGCATCCAGGTAATCGTGATATTTCAATGAGTTGAGATAATATGCGTACAACCCACCTCCAAATGCAATGTAAACAATGGGAAGTTTCCAGTAATCCCGGTTGTAAATCTGTCCGCCGCCCGGAATCAATGCAAGTCTGGTTGCCGTTTTAGGAACCGGGAAAAACTTCTTCTCCTTTTTCTTACCGGTCAAAGAATCCACTGCCGAAATAATGGTGCTGTCCGCCGGAATAACCTGAACTTGACCCTTTTGTAATGAATCCTTTGCTGTTTGTTGCGCTATGGCCTCCTCAGAAAACAACACAATGACGATAAGCCAAAACCAGTTTTTCAATTGTTATTTAAATTTCAGTGTTTCCAGAATCTTTTTCAGTTCGTCCTGCGATCCGAAAGGAATTTTAATTTCCCCTTTGTTGTCATTATTACTTTTCACGGAAACCTTTGCCCCGAAAAAGGACGATAATTGAAACTGTAACGACTTAATTTCTTGATTAATTGTTGCCTGTTTTTTGCTCGCAAACGAGATATTACTCATCATTCCCAGCTTTCTGACCTCCTCTTCCACTTTTCGCACCGACCAGCCCTCTTCAATTATTTTGTTAAAAATCTTTAATTGACTCTGATCGCTGTTAATGGTAATAATAGCCCGGGCATGTCCCATACTAATCTGGTTATCCCGAAGCGCAGCCTGGATTACCGGCGGCAGTTTCAGTAACCTTATATAGTTGTTGACTGTCGTGCGATTTTTACCAACCCGGACGCCCAATTCTTCCTGTTTGAGATTACATTCTAAAATCAGCCGTTGATAGCTGAGCGCAATTTCAATGGAGTTGAGATTTTCACGCTGAATGTTCTCGATCAGCGCCATTTCCAGCATTTGCTGGTCATTTGCAGTCCTTATATAAGCAGGGATTGCGGTCATCCCAATGGACCGGGAAGCCTGCAAACGCCTTTCTCCGGAGATCAGCTGATAGCTGTCTTCTGATAATTGTCTTACGGTAATGGGTTGGATAATGCCCTGAACCCGAATGGAGTCCGCAAGTTCCTGCAATGATTCCTGGTCAAATTTCGTGCGGGGCTGGTAAGGATTGGCCTCAATCTGGCTGACATCTATCTCGCTCATCGAACCGACCACATCTGTGGAAGACGGCCGTTCTTTTGTCCTGTGCGTATTTACTTTTTCAGAATCCTGAAGAAGCGCTCCAAGGCCTCTCCCCAATCCTGTCATTTTCTTCGCTTTGCTGTTCTCCATTGCTTTCTCGCTATTCAAACCATTTATTTAGTTTACACCCAGCTGTTTATCAGAAGATAGCAAACCGTTTTTACTCAGAATTTCCCGGGCAAGATTTAAATAGCTCACCGCTCCCTTACTGTCTGCATCCTGCGCCATAACAGGAATTCCATAACTTGGCGCCTCACTGATACGTACATTTCGAGGGATAATGGTGTTGAAAACAAGTGATTCAAAGTGGCTGGTCACCTCATTCACAACCTGGTTGGACAAGCGCAAACGCAAATCATACATCGTCAGCAAAATGCCTTCGATGATCAGCCCGGTGTTCAGCCTGGATTGGATAATGGTGATGGTATTCAAGAGCTTACCAAGTCCTTCTAATGCAAAATATTCACATTGAACCGGAATAATGACCGAATCGGCCGCAGTAAGGCTGTTGATGGTGATAAGCCCGAGTGAGGGCGAACAGTCTATAATGATAAAGTCGTAGTCGTCACGGATCTCGGCAATCGCATCTTTCATGCGCTGCTCGCGGTTTTTGAGATTGATCATCTCTATTTCAGCGCCTACGAGATCAATGTGTGAGGGTAATAAATTTAAATTCGGGAAATCGGTTTCCAGGATAATATCCGCCGTTTTGGCCTGCTCCACCATGCATTCGTAAATGCTGTTTTCCATCTCCTGCGGATTAAAACCAAGCCCGGAAGTTGAATTGGCCTGTGGGTCCGCATCGATGATCAGCGTGCGGAATTCAAGCGCGGCGAGGCTTGCCGCAAGATTAATGGCAGTTGTCGTTTTCCCTACTCCTCCTTTTTGGTTTGCAATTGCAATTACTTTGCCCATGTATTCATTTGAGTTACCCAAGGTCAAATTTCTATTATTCGGGGCAATTCACCAAAAAATGTTCCACGGAGTTTTAAATAAATCATTTAAATGACTAGTATTCAGTTACTTATTTAAGATTATTATTTAATTAAAAATAAAAACGATGCCTTTTTTTGAAGTGTTTCACGCCCAGACCTGGGTTCCTTCAGTGCAGTTTTTGCACATTTCGATCTCGGATCGGGAACGGATCAATGACGCCCGGAAGTCGCTATACTTTTTGCCTTTCCAAAGCTGACGGAATGTTTCCCGCTTCATATCACCGAGCTGATATTCGGCGTCTTTATCAAAACAGCAAGGCACCACAGCACCGTCCCAGGTGATGACACAGGAGTGCCACATTTTCCAGCAATGGTCTACAAATTTATTTTTGATAGAATAGCGCCCGGTTTCGGCTTTTTCGTAGCGGGAATATTTTTCAATGGTCGGGATCAAATCCGAGCCTTCTTCGTAATCATAGATCTGCGCCGTTTTCAAGCCCACTTCATCCACGCCCATTTCCTCAGCCAACTTCTTCACATCCTCAATCTGATGTTCATTGGGTTTCACCACCAAAAACTGGAAGATCACATGCGGCGTAGCCGATTTCAGTTCTTTTTTCCATTTGATAATGTTGCGCGTTCCTTCCAGAACCTTTTCCAGATTGCCGCCAATGCGATATTGCTGGTAAACGTCCTGCGTAGTGCCGTCAATGGAAATAATCAAACGGTCCAAACCGGACTCAACTGTTTTCTTTGCCTTTTCGTCCGTCAGATAATGTGCATTGGTTGAAGTGGCTGTGTAAATGCCCTTATCATGCGCATACTGAACCAGTTCAAAGAATTTGGGATGCAGATAAGGCTCTCCCTGGAAGTAAAAAATCAGATATAATAATGTATCGGCAAGTTCGTCAATGGTCTTTTTGTATAATTTCTCTTCCATCATCCCCGTCGGGCGCGTGAATGAGCGCAGGCCGCTGGGACATTCGGGACAACGTAAATTGCAGGAAGTGGTGGGCTCAAATGAAATGGCGATCGGCATGCCCCAATGGACCGGGTTACCTGTTGCTTTTGAATAAAAATAGCTGCTCAATATCTGGATGGCATTCCAGGCCCTTTTGGGTGTAACCTTGGACATCAGGTTAAGGCCATCTTTAAAATTTTTATTCATTATCTGTGGCTTTGGGCAATTCGCTGATGCTAGCCGCCTATTAATCAGGAAATTCAAAAATACGCTGGCAGTAAACTTACACCACCGAGATTCCCGTTGTGTACTTGATTTCGGAAATTACGAAATAACTGCTGATGTGTAACACACTTTTAAGGGCAGAAAGTTTGTGCTGGTAAAATTGATTGTAAGCTTCGGCATCTTCCACGATCACTTTCAACATATAATCGAAGTTCCCCGAAACAACCGAACATTCCAGCACTTCGCTCATTTTCACAATGGCCTGATTGAAATCTTCAAAGCTTTCTTTTCGCTGTTTATCCAATGTAATATTGCAATAAACGACCAGCGCTTTTCCCAGTTTGCGGCGGTTAAGCAGGCAAACATATTTATCAATAATTCCCTCTTTTTCCAATTTCCGGATGCGTTCGTGGACCGGCGTCACCGACAAATTGATCCTGCTCGCTATCTCCTTGATTGTCAGCTGGGAATCCGCTTGCAGCAATTCCATTATTTTACGGTCTGTGAGATCGGGCTGCATAAAGTATTTTTTATCGGCTGTTTAATATTAAGAAGAATGTATGCCGAATATTTTTTTACATATATGACCAAAAATAGTTTTTTTTCCTGTCCTTACGGGAAGACATAGCATCTTTTTTCTACAAAAAGTACTTTTGTCAACTTCGAAAATTAAAATTCCTACACATCACAAACTGACTATCCAATGATCATTGGTGTTCCCAAAGAAATCAAAAATAATGAAAACCGCGTTGCCGTAACGCCCGCCGGAGTAACAGAATTTCGCAAGCACGGACATACTATATATGTGCAGGCAGAAGCAGGCAAAGGCAGCGGTTTCAGCGACGAACTATATGCAGAAGCCGGTGCAGTGATCCTTCCAACCATTGAGGAAGTTTACGCCATCGCCGAAATGATCATCAAAGTAAAAGAGCCGATCGCCAGCGAATACGGACTCATTAAAGAAAACCAATTGCTGTTTACATACTTCCACTTTGCTTCTTCCGAACCATTAACGCATGCCATGATCGAGCGAAAAGCCGTTTGTCTGGCCTACGAAACGGTTGAAAAGACAGACAGAAGTCTGCCATTGCTCGTTCCTATGAGCGAAGTTGCGGGCAGAATGGCCATTCAGGAAGGCGCCAAATATCTGGAAAAACCAATGGGCGGTTTTGGGATCCTTCTCGGCGGCGTTGCGGGCGTTAAGCCTGCTAATGTGCTCGTATTAGGTGGCGGGATCGTAGGAACTCAGGCTGCAAAAATGGCCGCCGGCCTGGGTGCCAATGTAACAATCGTTGACATTAGTTTGCCTCGGTTAAGATATCTGGAAGACATTATGCCTGCGAATGTGGACACGGTGATGTCCAACGAATACAACATTCGTGAGCTGATCAAAAGCACTAACCTGATCATTGGTGGCGTGCTGATCCCGGGCGCCAAAGCGCCGTCGCTGATTACACGTGATATGCTTAAATTGATGAAGCCCGGCACGGTGATGGTGGATGTGGCCATCGACCAGGGCGGATGTTTTGAAACATCCAAAGCAACAACCCACGAAGATCCGATCTATGAAGTTGACGGCGTCGTACATTATTGTGTGGCCAACATGCCCGGCGCAGTGCCTTACACATCTACCCTCGCTTTGACCAATGCAACATTGCCTTATGCGCTGCATCTTGCCAATAATGGCTGGAAAAGTGCCTGCTCAACAAATGAAGAGCTGCGTAAAGGATTGAATGTGGTGAATGGAAAAGTGGTTTTCAAAGGTGTTTCCGATGCCTGGAACCTTCCGTACACCGATGTGAAAGAAGTATTTCAATAACAAACCTAGCTAATATGACCTGGCTGGCTGAAAAGCCGGTCAGGTTTTTTCGTTTCCCGAAATATTACAATTATTTTGACGCCAGCATTGTTATTTCGAAACATTTCCTTACTTTTGCATAAAATTTGAACGAACATCCGTTCGTCTCTCTGCTTCTTACACGGTTTAGCACTTTTAGATTCGCTACCAACCTTAAAATTCGCCCGGTTGGCTCACACCGTTCTCATGCAGGACCCCACGGATGGTTTGTGGTGGGCTTTGCGCAATCCCCTTTTGAATTAGTTTAAAATTTGGCTTTGAGTTTTTGGTTATGGGACAATTTTATTGTTTCTGGCTTCAACCCATCGAGCCTGTTGACCTACGATACGTTTTCTGTTACGGCGATCCGGAGCAGCATTCAAATAACCGTAACAATTTGACTATCTTTTATTTACCCAAGAATTAATACAAAAATAAATATAATGACTACTGAAAATTTCGAAACTTTCGAAGAGCTTGGCCTCTCAGAAAACATCCTTAAAGCCCTTACTGAAATGGGTTTTACTAAACCCTCACCCATACAGGCACAAGGAATTCCCGCAGTAATGCAGGGATCTGACGTGATCGGACAAGCACAAACAGGAACCGGAAAAACGGCAGCGTTTGGTATTCCCGTATTGGAAAGAATTGACGTATCTAATAATGCCGTTCAGGCACTTGTGCTTTGCCCTACCCGCGAATTGGCGGTGCAGGTTTCCGAAGAAATTGGCCGTTTGGCTAAATATGTAAAAGGACTTAGAATTGAAGCAATCTACGGTGGCGATTCTATCGATCGTCAGATCCGCTCGCTTAAAAAAGGCGTTCATATTGTTGTAGGAACGCCTGGGCGTGTAATGGACCATATGGAACGCAAAACTTTGAAATTTGACGAAGTGCGCATGATGGTGCTTGACGAAGCAGATGAAATGCTTGACATGGGTTTCCGCGAGGACATCGAAAGCATTCTGGCCGATATGCCATCTGACCGTCAGACGATCTTGTTCTCAGCAACAATGTCCAAGCCGATCATGTCGATCACAAAACGTTTCCAGACTGATCCTATTTTGATCAAAGTGGTTCGTAATGAGTTGACTAACGTGAACATTGAGCAAGTTTACTTTGAAGTGAAGCCACAGGCGAAAGTTGAAGTAATGACGCGCCTGATCGACATGCACCATTTGAAATCACTGCTTGTTTTTTGTAATACCAAAAGAAAAGTGGATGAAATCGTTGAAGATCTTCAATTGAGAGGTTATGCTTCGGAAGGAATCCACGGCGATTTGCGCCAGCAGCAGCGTAGCAATGTAATGAGCAAGTTCAAGGCGGGTGTAACAACCATTCTTGTGGCTACGGACGTTGCAGCACGCGGAATCGACGTAAGCGGACTGGATGGTGTGATCAACTTTGACATTCCATTGGACGAAGAATATTACGTACACCGTATCGGCCGTACTGGTCGTGCCGGATTGTCCGGAAAAGCATTCTCACTGGTTGCCCGCGATGAAAAATATCGTTTGAAAACCATTGAAGGCTTTACCAAAGTAAAAATTGAAAAAGGAGTAATTCCTTCTTACGAAGATATCGTAGGTGTGCGTAAGGCACGTTTCGTTGAAAGCATTTCTGCATCTATCAAAGAAGGCGACGATCAGGAGCTTTTTGGCGATGTGTTGGAAATGTTGCACCACGCAGGTTACTCTACCGAGCAGGTTGTAGGCGCTATGGCTAAGCAGATCATGGGCGTTCAGAAGAACGAATATGCAGATGCTAACCTGGCTTGGGAAGAAAGACGCGGCGAACGCGACGGACGCAGAGAAGGCGGCAGCAGTGACAGGTTTGAGCGTCGCCCATCGAGCGGTGGCCGTTTTGGAGATCGCAGAGAAAGCGCTCCACGCGGAAATGACCGTTATGCACCCGCAGCTCGTGGTGAATCACGTCCAAGATTTGAAGGCAGCCGCGACGAATCAAAACGTTCTGCAACACCGGAAGCAGGCATGACTCGTTTGTTCCTGAGCCTAGGCCGTAAGGATCACATTCTACCAAAAGATATCGTAGGAGCCATTGCAGGCGAAGCGAACATTCCTGGTAAAACGATCGGAGCAATTGACATTTATGACAAATTCACATTTGTAGACGTTCCTGAGCGTGATGCCCGTGCGGTTTTGCGTGCGATGGATGGCAACACCATTAAAGGAAAGCCGGTACAAATTGATATCGCTAAATAATTTATAGCAACAGATGGAAAAAGGGACTTGTAACAAAGTCCCTTTTTTTGTTACTTTTCGCGATGCAAATTCACCCAAAACCCGAAGTCTGGCTCAGAGGTCCGCTTCCTGAGATCTCCGATTATCTGCAACCCGTGGCCCACGCACTCATGCAGGCCCAGGAAGAAATCAATGCAGGGCTCAGCGATTTTCCTGTTGCATCGTTATGGGAACGCCCGGCTGATGTGGCTTCCGTTGGCTTTCATTTACAACACCTTACCGGAGTGCTCGACCGCCTTTTCACTTACGCCAGGGCAGAATCTTTAAGTGAAAATCAGCTTGCATACCTGAAATCCGAAGGTCAGCCATTACCAACAGAATCAGCTTTGACCGAATTGCTGGACACATTTAACAAGCAAATTCAAATCGCATTGGTTCAGCTTAAACATACTGATAAAGAAACGCTTACACATATCCGTTATGTAGGTCGGGCCATGTTGCCGTCCACACACCTGGGTTTGCTTTTTCACGCCGCCGAACACACGCAAAGGCATACGGGCCAGCTGCTGGTAACCGCCCGCATTTTGAAATCAAACCGTTAATCTTCACTTTCCGGCCGGATATGCAACAGACGTCTGATCCATGACTGGCTTTCGGTCTGCTGGTCCTGCTTGTCTGCTTCCGGAGAAGAATCTTTCAATGTGCCCAGGTCCGGCTGCCCGGCATTGATCCAGCACGTGAACCAGATATCGGCCACCATTTTTACAGAAGCTTTCATGCGCCGCTCGACTTGCCGGTTGAGCATTTCATGATATCGGGTTGAGAATTCAAGTGAATAGGTTCGGGTAAGGACATTGTTGCGAAGTTCGTAGCTAAACTTTTTGTCAGCAGCAAACGAAGCACTAAGCTGCTTCTCAAACAAAAAAACCGAATCTGTGGCAGCATGCGAGTCGGCCACGGTTTGCCAGGCCGCATTGGCGACATTGTCCTGATATATTGCCTTGCCGACCCATAGGTCGTAATTTTCAGCAAATAACTCCGGCAGCCTCGATTCCCAGAAGCCATGAATTCCTTCCTGACCGGTGAGTTGTCCGTTATAATTCCGGGTTGTGTGCAAAGGCACGTGGGCATCCGCAATGTAATGTCCCAAGTCGGCTGATATTCTTAGGATCCTGCGCGCATCTTTTTCCTTGAACGCCTCAGTCAGTTGATATGCGCCGGTTTGAATGTACCAGGGAACAATGCCATGCTTGCGCAAACTATCCTCACCCACGCGCTTCACCGCCTCGTTCCAGAATTTGGGCAAGATTTTGAAAGCGCTGTCGCCATAAACATCCAGATCAATGTAATGCCGCTCGGCCTCTCCTACCACGGCGTATCTCCGGCGATCGGGGTTGACGGCATTTTCTGTTATAAAATCAATGTTCTTTTTATAAAACACCTGCATTTCCGGCGGCAGTCGGAACACGGCCAGACGATTGATCCGCTTATGCGCCCAGAATCCCCAATGCGGTTTAGCAGAGATCAACAAGAGAAAAGTAAGTGTCCCCAAGCCGATTTTCAGCCGGATTCTTCGCCAAAAGGCATTTTTTTCTAAAAAAACTTTTTTACCACCAGATTTTGCTTCCATATAAAGTTTTGAAGGGCATTTTTAGCCCCTGTAACCTCTTTATACGGTTTTTGCAAAAAATAGTAACGCAGCGAAGCTTTTAGAGTATGACGATCATTACCATTCTTCAAAATTGACCGGAAAGTAACCTCAGTTACATCTGAATTTGTAACAACCGCAAATCTTACGGTAGTGATAGGCTCCAAAGAAAATTCTGCATTCAGGAGATTGGGATAGCATTCGTTTTGCTAATCAATCTAAAATCCAAAGAAGTTATATTTTATATATAAATAATACAATTATTGATTATTGCTTTATCTTTGTATCAAGGTATCAAGAAAATTTAGAATGATTATTAGATTTTGAAATAATGAAAACCAGAAATAAAACATTAGGATATTTAATACCCGTTTTTGCATTATGCGTGTTTATGCTTGTGATTTACGGCGCGTATGTTCCACACAAACCAGCTGAAATACAGCGCGTTGTTTGTATCAAGTTCAAGCCTGGAACAACTAACGAAGATGTTGAAAAACACTTACGCGATTTTGCTTCTATGAAAAATGCGGTGAAGGATGTTGTTGCTTACTCAGCAGGACACGTTCAGAAACTGGCAGGAAGCGAAGAGCAGTTTGATGTGATCCATTACCTGACATTCAGAACCAAAGAAGGCGCAGCACAATATGCCGCCAATGCCGACCGCAAACAATTTGTGAAGGCTAATGAAGGAAATTGGGACAATGTATTGGAAATGAATTCCAACATTGAAAAGTAATTGAAGATAGTAATAGGAGTGAAAATCTTAAAAAGAGTCGGGTATCCCGGCTCTTTTTTTCGTTCCTACCAATTGATCGGCTCCAAGCCCTGGCTTTGCAGATATGCATTTGTTTTGCTGAAATGCGCATTGCCAAACCAACCTCCCCCGTTTGCAGACATAGGCGACGGGTGTTTTGATTTCAGCACATAATGGTCGGCCGCTTTTATAATGCTGCCTTTATCCTGTGCATAGCGCCCCCAAAGCATAAAAACCACATGCTTTTTTTCATCGGACACACATTTAATGACGGCATCGGTGAAGCGTTCCCAGCCTTTGTTCTGGTGCGACCCGGCTTTTCCGCTTTCCACTGTTAATGTGGCATTCAGGAGCAATACGCCTTGTTTCGCCCACCTTTCCAGATTACCGGAATTGGGAACGGGCTTGCCGAGGTCACTGTTGATCTCCTTGAAAATATTGACCAGCGAAGGCGGGATACGAACCCCGTCATTCACCGAAAAACAAAGTCCGTTGGCCTGTCCGAAACCGTGGTAAGGATCCTGGCCGAGTATCACCACTTTGCAGTCGTCAAAGCTGCAATAATTGAATGCATTAAAGATTTGTTTAGCAGGCGGAAAGATCTGTTTTGTGCTGTATTCCTGTTTTACAAAGTTCACGACCTCAGTGAAATACGGTTTTGCAAACTCAGGTTCCAGCCTCTTTTTCCACGATTCCTCTATTTTTACGTCCATCTCATCGTTTTTAATTCCAAACCCAAATTATATTATTTTGTTTTGGTTTTATCAGTAATTGATTGTTATTTTCGTTTTAGCAGAAGTAATGCAAATACAGCTCCGGCTGCTTCCCCATACAACGCAAAACGCCCAAACACCCTCATCCATATGGTATCCAAAGTGACAGATGGTGTGAAAGTCACCGTATTAACTGAGTATCAACCCGATTATTCCAACCCGGGACAAGATCATTTTGTATTTACATATAAGATCCTGATTGAAAATCACAGCGAGCACACCGTCAAACTTTTAAGAAGGCACTGGCTCATTTACGATGCAAACGGAACCGTACGCGAAGTGGAAGGGGCCGGGATCGTGGGACTGCAACCGATCCTGGAACCGGGGGATGTGCATGATTATGTATCGGGATGCAACCTGCGGACAGACCTCGGCAAAATGGCCGGAACGTATTTGATGGAACGTGTGCTCGACGGCCGCCAGTTCCGCGTGATCATTCCTGCATTTTCACTGATCGCACCTTACAGAATGAACTGATAACCGGCCCGATTGCGGTTTCGGTTTACTAAATATCTTACCATTGATTGCTGCCTATTTAAAGTATTTGCTCCGCTCCGGTAACGAGCATTCCATTCACTCGCCTTTTCTTTTTGAACTTTACACGCAGGTTATTGCGGCTAAAAAGGATCAGAATCCGGATTATGCTGCTTTGAAAAAATTGCGTAAAGAACTGCTGGCATCCCGAGAGCAGATCAACATTCTGGATCTCGGTGCGGGCTCCCGCGTGAATAAATCCAACCTCCGAAAAATTGGTACCATTGCGAAGAATGCCGAAAAGCCCGAAAAATTCGGGAAGCTTTTCAACCGCCTCGTGCAAAGATTTCAGCCAAAAACAATCCTTGAACTGGGCACCTCGCTTGGTTTAACAACATTATATTTATCAAAAGCCAAGCCGGATGCGAAGATCCTGACTTTCGAAGGCTGTCCGGCTACGGCAGAAGTTGCGCAACAAAATTTTGCAAAACTGGATGCTGAAAACATCGATATCATTCTCGGAAACATTGACCAAACATTGCCGGAAACATTAAAAAAGCTCAATCCAACCCTGGATTTCGCCTATTTCGACGCGAATCACCGTTATGAGCCAACGGTCCGATATTTTGAGGATTGCCTTCCTTATATGCACAATGATTCCGTCTTTATTTTCGACGACATTTACTGGTCAGATGAAATGACACAGGCCTGGGAATTTATTAAGAAACATCCTCGGGTAACAATAACAGTGGACTTGTTCTGGATTGGGCTGGTTTTTTTCAGGCAGGAGCAGGTTAAGGAGGATTTTATACTGAGATTTTAATAAAACTACAGCATAAACCACCTGCTCCGCTGAATAAATAAGCAATGATCTTGTAAGCAATCTTCTTATTATTGCCGGCACTACCCATCCTTTTTCACGGAATGAACACACAAACCATCTTGAAAGCCTTTGTCGACAGGGCCGTTATATCCGACGAACAAGCTTCGATCATAGCCGATTACGAGAAAAAAAAGGCGTTTTCACTACATTGGGAGCTGCGCTCGATCCTTTATCTGGGAATCGTTCTTTTCAGCTCCGGCATCGGGGTTATTATTTATGAAAATATTGATACCATTGGGCATCAGGTAATTATCGCCCTAATTGCCGCTTTTACCGCCTGGTGTTTTTATTACACTTATAAACATGCGCTTCCTTACAGCCACCAAAAGGTAAACAATCCCAGGAAACTCGCGGATTACGTTCTACTGCTGGGATGCACCACGTTCCTGATCCTCGAAGGCTATCTGCAATTTCAATACAACATTTTTGGAACACGTTACGGGCTTGCGATCATTATCCCGACACTTATTTTCTTTTTCTGTGCTTATCGTTTTGATCACAAAGGCGCGCTTTCACTGGCCATAACAGGGCTTGCATCCTGGCTTGGACTTACTGTGGCGCCGCTCGCTGTGCTTTCTCAGAATGATTTTACAGACAGCCGGTTACTTGCAACCGCCGTGATTCTTGGCTCGATCCTGTGCGTCGTTGGCTGGGCTTCTGAAAAAAAGAACATTAAACCACATTTCGCATTCACCTACATATTTCTGGGGGGCAATCTGGCGGTACTGGCTGCAATGACCGGAATTTTCAGCGACCGGGCAGAATTCATTTACATGCTTTTGGGACTTACCCTTTCTGCATTTTTCGTTCAGCGCGCACGCCTCACCCAATCATTAATTTTTCTGCTGATGGGCGTGGTTTATGGCTACATTATCATCACGCATCTCATTTTCTCTAACATCGTTTCAGCAGATGCATCCGTTGTCTTTGGCACTTTTTATTTCACATTTACGAGCATAGGCGTCGTCTATTTTCTGCTTCACTTTAAAAAATTCCTGGGGATCAAAAAATGAAAAAGGCCTACAACGAAACCTGGATAGAAAATCTGCACATTCTGAACAAAGCGGAACATTGGTCAGCTAAAAAACTGCTTACAAAAGAGCAGCTCGAACAGGTTGAAAAAGCATTTCCACAGCATTTTTACCGGCCAGGTATTTTCGTGAAAATCGGGCTTTTTATTTTTACACTCATCGCCTGCTCTTTTGCTTCCGGATTCATTTCAATGTTTATTATTGGTGACGGTGGTCAGCAAAATATTTCCATTATCAGCCTTTTTTGCATGACAGGCTTCATTTTCTTCCTCGAATTTCTGATCAAAAGCAGGGGCTTATATCATTCCGGGACCGACAATGCACTGCTTTATGCTGCCATGGGCGCGGCGGCCATCCCTATCCTATCATTTTTTCCTGATATGCAAGTTTGGCAATACTGCATGCTTTCCATTGCTGTTTCCTTTGCGGCGACGCTTCGTTATGCAGATTTATTAGCTGCGGCGGGCTCTTTCCTCGTGCTCATTTTAATGTTAGGCGATATCATGATGAAATTTCCGATTGGTAAAGCAATTCTTCCTTTCGCGGTGATGATCCTCTCAGCATTGGTTTATATGGTTGTGAGACAAATCAAAAGCACATATTACTACGATTGCCGAAAATTGATCGAAATTTTGTCGTTGGCAACATTTTATCTGGGCGGCAACTATCTGGTTGTCAGAGAAGGCAACGCTTTGCTGAATGACCTGAATCTTCCTTTTGCGCCGCAAATCCCTTTCGCCCCGGTATTTTATTTCCTTACACTCGGCATTCCTATTGCTTATATATTTTTCGGATTAAAGCGACACGACCGGATTCTGCTCATTACCGGCCTACTCGCCTTCGCATTATCCGTTTACACTTACAAGCATTATTTTAGTCCGTTTACACCTGCGCAAGAATTGGTAATGGCCGGAATCGCCATGATCATCCTTTCCGCAGCAATGATCAAATATCTGCACACGCCCAAACACGGATTGTCGGATGAACAGGAAGGAAAGCGCAGGCTGGGGAATCTGGAAGCGATTTTGGTAGCGCAACACCTTGGGCAAACGCCTGGTGACGACGGGAATGTGGAATTTGGCGATGGAAATTTTGGCGGCGGCGGCGCGGGAGAGACCTATTAATTGGGCAAAAATTCAGAACTTAGCCCGATTCTTTTCTTGCTTAGTCCTAAAAAATGAAAACTACTATTTTATCCATTGCACTGCTTTTATGCAGCGTCAGCGTTTTCGCTCAAACCATTCAAAGAACCGCCGGCAACCCTGTATTTCCAGGATGGTATGCTGATCCCGAGGGGATTATCTTAAACAAAAAGTTTTACATCTACCCCACATTCTCAGCTCCTTACGAAAAGCAGGTTTTCTTCGATGCTTTTTCATCCGAGGATATGATCACCTGGAAAAAACATCCTGCTATCCTTGATACGGCAGCCATAAAATGGGCTAAACGGGCAGTCTGGGCGCCTTCTATCATTGAAAAAGACAAGAAATATTACCTCTTTTTCGGTGCCAACGACATTCAGAATGATCAGGAAAAAGGCGGGATCGGCGTTGCGGTTTCAGACAGTCCGGAAGGTCCTTTCAAAGATCATTTGGGAAAACCGCTGATCGACAAATTCCACAATGGTGCGCAACCTATCGATCAGTTTGTATTCAAAGACAAAGACGGTCAGCATTATTTGTTTTACGGCGGCTGGAAGCATTGCAATGTAGCGAAGCTCAACAAGGATTTCACAGGCTTCATCCCTTTTGAAGACGGCACGATTTTCCGTGAAATCACCCCCGAAAACTATGTAGAAGGCCCATTCATGTTCATCAGAAATGGAAAATATTACTTCATGTGGTCGGAAGGCGGCTGGACAGGCCCTAACTATTCCGTTGCCTACGCCGTTGCCGACTCTCCTTTCGGGCCTTTCAAAAGGGTTGGTAAAATATTACAGCAGGATCCCAAAGTCGCAACCGGAGCAGGGCATCATTCTGTTATTCAGATTCCCGGAACCGAGCAATATTACATCGTTTACCACAGGCGGCCATTAACGGAAACCGACGGTAACCACCGTGAAACCTGCATTGATGTGATGACATTCAATGATAAAGGTGAAATTAACCCTGTCAAAATCACCAAAGAAGGCGTCGGCCCTGTTAATTTGAAATGATTAAATCGACTTTAAGTTACTAATCCACAGCGCAACTGACTATATTTGCTTATTACCAATAAAAAGTCAGTTGCCTGTGAAATTGAATGTTCTGCCTCAAAGAATTCTGAGACCACTTTCTCTTTTTAAATTCCAGTTCCTTCTATTTCTTGCTGTAACCTCATTATCAGGCAACATTGTATGGGCGCAACGCTTCTCTTCCGTTGTTTTCAGCAAACTTCCACAGGATTTACAGCTATATCCCCGCAATGCCCAAAGCGAAGCTGCGATCCCGATCTCAGGCTTTACAGAAACTGCTGGTTATAGTTATGTTTCTGTGCAGGTTTTCAGAAATGACGCCTTGCAAAAATACCTGCGGAGCGATCTCAAATATGACAAAGGCTTTGGATCCTTTTCCATTGAAGCGAAAATTAAGGCCGAACTTGCCAATTATCATTTCAAAATATTCCTCTGCAAAGCCAACGACTCCACATTGGTTGTAGAAAGAAAGAATGTCGTCAGCGGCGATGTGTATGTGCTTTCCGGACAGTCTAATTCAACCGGTTTTTTTACTGAAACAGACACCAGCACTTTTTCCCGCACCTTTGGCAAAATAACGACCAATCTCAACACAGGCACCTATGATCAGGCAGACACCCTATGGGCGTTTTCCAATCAGCATCATTATGATTATGGTGTGGGAACCATGGGACTGGAAATCCAGAAACAGCTGATCCTGCAATCCGGTGTCCCTAACTGCCTCATTAATGGAGGCTTTCACTGGTCCTCGGCTTTCGCACATGCACAAAGAACCGAGAGCAACCCGGCTGACCTTAACAATGGTTACGGGCGAATGCTTTACCGACTCCAAAAAGGCGGCTTAGCCAACTCTGTCAAAGCATATATTTTTCGCCAGGGCGAAACAGAAGCTTACCACGAAGGCGGAAACTGGCCCGAAAACTTCGCCGTGCTTCGCAGCAACTTAAAAAAAGACCTGCCTGACCTGTCAAAAATTTACGTATTCCAGATCGACGTGATCTATTTTGCTTCCTCTGTGGGTGCAGAGGTGAGGGATTACCAGCGCAGGCTGCCGGGCATTTACCCCGAACTTCGCTCCCTGGCAACGGTGGGCACGCTGGAATTCGACGGACTGCATTATGGAAGAGAAGGGAATAAGCAGGGTGGCCAGGAATTATCCAGGTTAATAGCCCGGGATTTTTATGGGTTAAAAGACACGGCCAACATTAACTCGCCAAACATTCAGAAGATATTTTATAAAACAGCAGAGAAAAAGCAAGTGGTTTTGGTCTTCGATGAAGGCCAGGATCTTCTATATCCCGAACCCTACAAGCCCAATGGCCAGGTTACCCTGGACATGAAGGATTTTTTCTATTTCAATGGTGAATCCGGGTCTGTTGCTTCTGGAAAAGCCGACGGCAATCGCATCATTCTGGAACTAAGAGCTCCCCAGCAGGCGACCACCATGGATCTTATGCCCATGTATACGCCAGAAAAAGGCCCTTACTATCCGCTAAATGGCCCTTTTATTAAAAATACTTTGGGCATGCGCGCATTTACTTTCTTCAGAGTGCCCATTGGGGAAAGCCTCGCTACGCCTGAGTTGGCCGCAGCATTGCAAGCCGATGGCGGTGTAAAACTTACCTGGAAAACAGTGGATGCAGTTTCTGAATATGTGCTGGAAAGAAAGCTCGAAGGCGAGCCTGATTACAAAATGATCGCACGGCTGGACAGCGCTACTGATGTTTACGTTGATAAAAATTCGTCCGACGCCCAAAAAGCTTATTTCAGGTTAAAAGGTATAAGCAAATCTTCTGAATCAGCGGATTACGGTTATGCAGATATTGAAAAATCGGTTGTTACAGGCGTTGAAAAGAATGCAGAAATCATGTTTACGGTGTTTCCTAACCCTGCCCGCAAAGGCGAACAGGTGACCGTTCAGATGAAAAAGCCGGTTGAGGGAACATTGTCAATGTTGAATGTCAATGGCCAGTCAATGAGCGAAGCGCGGATCTTGCACAGGAATGAAGCATTTATCCGAATTCCTGAAAATGCGGCGGGTTATTATTTTATCAGACTGAAGGCCGGAGACAAGACTTGGTCTAAAAAAGTGCTCGTACATTAGCCTGGCCAGGAAATGGGTGTTGCAGGCACAACAATTTGTTTGTGGGAAATTAAAAACGATATTTAGAAAAATTTTTTGCACCCACAAATGCACTCTTTAAAATACGCACTGGAAATCCTTGGCGTTATCATCGTCTTGTTTTCCATTATCCCGCTCATTCGCAACGACTTCTGGGCATTTCGGGTTTTTGAATATCCCAGGATTCAGAAACTGTTCCTTAACCTGCTGATCGTTATCCTCTACGTTTCGCTATTCCAGATCCGCGGCAATTTTGAAAAAATTTTTACCGCTGTTATCAGTGCAAATGCGGTTTATTTGATGTACCAGATTTTTCCGTTCACATTTCTGGCCAAAAAAGCACTTCTCAAAGTATCCAATCAGGATCAGGAAAACCAGATCAGCATCATCTCATCCAATGTTTTTCAGGACAACAGAAATACTGCCGGATGCATCGCCATGTTGAAAAGATACGACCCCGATCTCATCCTTTTGCTGGAAACGGATCAGTTCTGGAACGATGGAACGCAGGAATTGAAAGAAAAATATCCCCATCAGGTGCTCGTGCCTTTGGAAAATACCTATGGTATGCTGCTATATTCCAAACTGGAACTGGTAGGTCCGAAAGTCCAATATCTTGTTGATGAAGAGATCCCGTCCATTAAGACCCAGGTAAAACTTCCGTCCGGAAAACTGGTCCAGCTTTACTGCGTACACCCTACCCCGCCAGTTCCGGGCGAAAACATGTATTCCACCGAGCGCGACAAGGAATTGCTGCTGGTGGCCAAGGAAGTAAAAGGCAAAAAGGACCCGGTCATAGTCGTGGGGGACCTTAATGACGTCGCCTGGTCGTATACTACGAATTTATTTACCAAGATCAGTGGATTGCTGGACCCGCGGCGTGGAAGAGGTTTTTTCAATACGTTTCATGCCAAATATCCTTTCCTCAGATTCCCGCTCGATCACGTTTTTTGCTCCACGGATTTTAAGTTACTGCACCTGAAAAGGCTTGAAAACTTCAATTCAGATCATTTCCCCATCCTCATTGCATTGCAGTATGAAGCAATCGCGGATCTCCAGCAGGAAGAGCCAGAAGCAGATCAGGAGGAAAAAGAGCTTGCCGAAGAGAAGATTAATAAGCCTACTTGAGCGGTGGTCGCCCATGCGGGAGTGGGTAAAATCCTATTCTGCCAGGATTGGAATGATTTTTGTAACGCTACATCAAGATTACAAAAAGTACAATTCCCTTCTATCCCACTTTAATCTTTGTTGAAATATGCATTATCAGACATATGAGGAGACAATAACGCCTGAATTGCATAAATGGCAGCAAAAGATGCAAAAGCGGCCAAATCTGGTAGATCGGACATCAAAAGCGGTGCAGGACAAAATCAATGATATTATTCCGGATAGGGTCCACGCTGTAATTACTTCCACAATTAAGCAAATGACGCGGGCCGTGCTCACGGGCGCAGAATTTACCACATCGCTTCCGGCACCAAAGACTTCGCTGGAAGAAATTGAAAGGGAAGTCATCAAACGCATTGAATTTTACAAAAAAGCCGGAGCGGCAGAAGGCGGCATTATCGGTGCAGGCGGGTTTGTACTCGCATTAGCTGAATTTCCGATCCTGATCGCCATTAAGATGAAATTGCTGTTTGAAATTTCCGCATTATACGGACATTCCGCAGAAGACTACCGGGAACGGCTTTTTATACTGCATATATTTCAACTGACATTTTCCAGCCAGAAACAACGCCAGAAAGTGTTCGAGCAGATCATCCAATGGCAGGAAAAGAGCCAGGAACTGCCTACCGACATTCACCAGTTTGACTGGAAAACATTTCAGCAGGAATACAGGGACTACATTGACCTGGCCAAAATGGCGCAGCTTATTCCGGGGATCGGAGCCGCTGTGGGGGTCATTGTAAATTACAGGCTTCTAAACCAGCTAGGCAAAACGGCCATGAATGCATATCGTATGCGCTGGTTTGAGGAGCGGACATTGCAGGCTGCTAAAAGACAAGAACAATTGCCGTCACCGGCTCACAATCAATAAAGTATACCAATAAGAGTTACCCTTTGATCCACTTTGCATAAAAATTGAATGAGCGCCAATCAAAAGGAAAAAGTTTATACAAAAGGCCTGGATTCGGCTTTACTGGCAGTTTACAATGGTTACATGTTTTTCCTGCGTTTTTTCCGGGAAGCCTTTCGCGGCCGGATGGAATTTCAGGAACTGGTCAAACAATGTTACGCGATCGGCAATAAATCATTGTTGCTGATCGGGCTTACAGGCTTCATTACCGGGATGGTATTTACCAAGCAATCCCGCCCGTCACTGGCCGAATTCGGCGCTGTTTCCTGGCTGCCGTCACTGGTTGCGATCGCCATTGTGCGTGCCCTGGCCGCATTGGTTACAGCATTGATCAGTGCAGGAAAGGTTGGGTCCAGCATTGGCGCCGAGCTGGGTTCCATGCGCGTGACCGAGCAGATCGACGCTATGGAGGTTTCGGCTGTTAACCCTTTCAAATTTTTGGTCGTAACCCGCGTGCTCGCATCCACGATCACGATTCCAATCCTGATGTTTTATTGTACGGGCGTAGCGCTTATGGGTGCGTTCCTGAACGTTACATTGAACGAGGGAACGAGTTTCAGGGCGTTTTTTGAAAATGCTTTTGAACAGATCACCTTCCTGGATGTAGGAACGTCGCTCGTAAAAGCGATTGCTTACGGCTTCACAATCGGAATTGTGGGTTGTTACCAGGGTTACAATGCGAGCAAGGGAACGGAAGGCGTGGGTAAGGCTGCAAATTCAGCGGTTGTAATCTCCATGTTCCTGATCTTCATTGAGGAGGTCATCATTGTTCAGGTATCGAATTATTTCAGAATATAAAATGGCAGAAATCAATCCAAACGAAGAACCGGTCATTGAGATCAAAGATCTTTACAAATCATTTGGTGATCTGCACGTGCTTCAGGGAGTCAATTTGAGAGTGGATAAAGGCGAGAATGTCGTAGTTCTTGGCCGGTCCGGAACTGGTAAGTCGGTTTTGATCAAGATCATAGCTGGGTTATTAAAGCAGGATAGCGGAATGTGTAATATGCTCGGCAGGGAAGTGGCCGAACTGAACCAGAAAGAGCTGACGGACATTCGTCTGAAAATCGGCTTTTCATTCCAGAACAGCGCATTGTACGATAGTATGACGGTGCGGGAAAACCTGGAATTTCCGCTGGTAAGGCACGTGAAGAATCTTTCGAAGGCAGAAATTAACGAGCAGGTGGAATATGTGTTGGATGCTGTCGGCCTTTTGCAGACCATTAACCAGGTTCCTTCGGAATTATCCGGCGGGCAACGGAAGCGGATCGGGATTGCCCGGACGCTTATTCTCAAACCGGAAATCATGCTTTACGATGAGCCTACGGCTGGACTTGACCCCATAACCTGCCTCGAAATTAATGAGCTCATCAATGAAGTGAAAGAAAAATACCACACCAGCTCCATCATCATTACCCACGACCTGACCTGCGCCAGAGAAACCGGCGACCGGATCGCGATGTTGCTCGACGGCAAGTTCCTGAGACAGGGCACATTTGAAGAAGTATTTGCCACAGACGAAGAAAGAATCAAGAGTTTTTACGATTATAATTTTATTCAATAATGGAAACATCAGCCAGAAAACGCTCCATAACAGTCGGACTTTTTGTTATAATAGGCTTAATTATCTTCATAGTAGGGATTCTGACAATCGGAAGTATGAAGAAAGTATTTTCTTCGACCATCTCCGTAAAAACGTTGTTCGATGACGTGAACGGATTGAAACAAGGCAACAATGTCTGGTATTCCGGGGTGAAGATCGGGACGGTGAAAACCATCCGCTTTTTGTCTAATTCCAAAGTGGAGGTGATCCTGCACATTGAGGAAAAGTCACAGGAATTTGTCCGTAAGAATGCCAAAGCAAAGGTCAGCACGGATGGGCTGATCGGTAATAAGATCATTGTCATTTACGGCGGAACACAGAAAGTGCCTTCGATTGAAGATGGTGACGAGCTCGTAGTGGAGAAAATGGAAAGCACGGAGGAAATGCTGGCGGTGTTGTCTGAAAACAACAAAAACCTGCTGGGCATCACGAGCGCTTTTAAAACGATCAGCAAAAATATCCTTGAAGGAAAAGGAACGGTAGGAATGCTTTTGAACGATGAGCGACTATATAATGATGTGGATCAAACGCTTGCCGCCCTGAAAAAAGCTTCGGTAAATGCACAGACTATGACTGCTTCCTTATCCGGGTTTACAGAAAAATTAAACCAAAAAGGCGGCTTGGCCAATGATTTCGCAACAGACACAGTCATCATGCGGGATTTGAGAACCACTATTGGCAGACTGAATGAAACAGTAACTTCTGCCAACGGAATGGTCGACAATCTGAAAACGGCCAGCGAAAACCTGAACTCAAACAGGACAAGCCCGCTAGGCGTGCTGCTACACGACGAGGCTACTGCGACCAATCTGAAAGGAACATTGCAGAACCTGGAAAGCAGTACAGAAAAGCTTGATGAAAATATGCAGGCGCTCAGATCGAATTTCCTATTCCGCAGGTATTTTAAGAAAAAAGCGAAGGAGGAAGCAAAACAACCTGAAAAAGAGGCGGTAAAAGATTCAGTAGGTCAATAAATAATTTTTATATTTTTGTACAGATATTTCGTAAACCACAGCTCAAATTGAAACAGCTATAACCTCTATTTAATGGACTTACAACTTAACCCTGCTCTCGATCTAACTTACATTGACCAAGTTTACGGAGACGACCCCGTTATTCTGTACATGATATTTGACGCTTTTCTGAGCGATTCCGTGCCTCGCTGGCACACTTTACGCACTGCGCTGGAAAATGTGGATTTGAAGGAATCTGCAAGCATTGTACATGGATTGAAACCATCGTTCACCATGGCCGGACTTACTTGGATCCGCCCGAAAGTAGAAGTGCTCGAAAAAGCCATCAAGGAAAATGAAACGCCGGAAAACCTAATGGAAATGTACAAGTCTATTTCAGCAGAACTGAATGAGTTGCTGCCGATCATCGAACAAGAATCGGAGCGGTTAAAATCGATTCAATAAGATAGAAAAGACCTTTAATTGACGAGCGTGTGGCATTTGCTACACGCTTTTTCTTTTGGATTTGTCCCATGCCGCGCTCTGGGTTCCTTTGTAGAAGCGGATAATGCCGGCAATTACGGCATAGTTCATGATACAAAAATAGTAGGGAACAAACAATGCCTTGACCTTGATCTTTCGCTTTTCGAGCAGCCACCCGGCCAATGCTGCGGCGTAAAATGCAACTTGTGCAAAAAGAATCAGCCCATATAATGCATTGCCGGAATTGACCACAATGATGACATTGAGTATAAATGCCAGGATCATCAGGAAAGGAGTAACCGTCCAGCGCAGCACCCTGTGGCTGATGTATTGAAATGACAACATTGGAAAATGGAACGGGTTAAGCAGTTTTTTCAGCCGCAAAATCGATTGAATCCCACCCGCCGCAATCCTGACTTTCCTCTTTAACTCCTCCTTAATGTTCTCGGACGAAAGCTCCGAAGCATAAGCCTCAGGCTCATAAATGATGCGATAACCTTGCTGCGCAATGAGCATGGAAATCATAAAATCATCGAGGATCGTGTCCGGTTCCACCTGCCTGTAAAGGGAATGTCTCACACTGAAAAGTTCACCCGCGGCGCCCACCACCGAATAGAGTTCCGAGTCCCATTTTTTGAGCGTCGATTCGTATTTCCAGTAAAAACCCTCCCCTGCCGTGGCGTCCGACACGGCATCTTGCATGACTCTTTTTTCTCCCGACACCGCCCCTACTTGCGGGTCGGCGTAATGTCGGGCAATGAGTAACAATGCGTCCGGGTTCAGGTAAGTGTTTGCGTCGGTAAATACAACGACTTCCGTATCAACCTCATGCATGGCGCGGTGCATAGCCAGGATTTTTCCGCTACGCACGGGCGTATGCAGTAATTTGATCTGGCTGTAAGCGCTCACCAGCTCCGGCGTGCGGTCCGAGGAGCCGTCGGTAACGAAGATCAGGCGGAGCTTGCCGTGTGGATAGGAAAGTGCCAGCGTATTTTGGATTTTTTCCTCGATAATGCTTTCCTCATTATAGGCCGCAATGATGAGCGTTAATGTAGGCATTTGCTGTTCCAGCGACGGAACGGGCCGTTTTCCTTTTACCGCACGTCGTATCCTGACTAAAATGTACAGGACGATCCCATAACCCAGGAATGTATAAAAAACGATGAAGAGACTGAGCCAGAAGAGTAATTCCATAAATTATCGGGTCAGGGGAAAGCCCAGGTTATCACTATCCGCCTTGTTTGTAAAATGCCAGGTGATTGCTTTGAGAAAAACAGGGATGAATTTGTATTCTTTATTCCGAATGTATTGTATCAGATTTCTCGGCACTACTGCGAGCGTGAAATAGCAGCAAAAGATCAGAAACTGAATCGCTGAGCCATTTTTACGGATAAACAAAATGCGGTTGCGGTTCATAAAAAACTCTTTCAATGCAGATCTTTTGCCTACAGCGACGGACTCTTTATGGTATATCAATGCAGAAAGGTCCACATGGATTTCGTAACCCGCTTTCCGTATCCGCTCACACCAGTCGAGTTCCTCGTAATATAAAAAGTAGTTTTCGGCCATCACGCCTGCTTTTTCAAGCGCTTCTCGCCGAATCATCATAGCGGCCCCGTGCGCATAGCCCGTGACACCACTCAATGAATCATACTGACCGCTGTCCTGCTCAAATTGACCAATGCAAGCATTCCGCGCCGTGTAGTAATTCATAGGCGTATAACCCGTGTATTGCAACATTCCAGGCTGATCGAAATAGTGTATTTTGGGGGAAATCATGCCAATTTTCGGATTGGCATCTATGGTAGCGACGAGTTTACCGATCAGCCCGGCAGTTACTTCCGTGTCGTTATTGATCAGAAACAAATAGTCGCCCGCAGCATATTTTAGGCCGATATTGTTGCCTCCTGCAAAGCCCGTGTTTTTCTCTGATCTGATAAATTTAATGTCAGGATACCGCACAATCCAGCCGGGAACCGGATCAGGCTTGCTTCCATTGTCCACCACAATAATTTCCAGGTTCGGATAGGTGTTAACTTCTTTCAGTGACCTTAGTAAATCTTCCGTAATCCCAGGCTGATTAAAATTGACAGTTACTATGGAAACACTTTTCATCGGTTTGGAGCTGGGCACTTGGAAGCAGTCTGAATTGAAGGAATATTTGTATCAACTTGTAGAACTATTTCAAAATTAACAATTTAAATATAGCTTTAAACAAAATGTAATTTTTGCGCTTACAAATTGTTGACAGCCTTATCAAAAGCCGCGACTATATAACTAAAATCTAATTCGATATTTATAAAGTGAAAATAACGCGTCTGTTAGATATTAAAAAAGTTTCCCACATTCCCGACGCTGCCAAACTTTCTCCGGAAAGCCCGCTTATCAGAAAAAAAGTGGATGAATTGATTGACATTATTGCACAGTCGGCCGTCAACAACACGCAGGCCAGTGCCTATCAGCAGGAAATAGAAGAAGCTTTCAGACGCTCAGCAGTTAAAGCCAAAGCGGTAGCCCCTTTCCGGGCGCTGGACCAGGATAATAATCTTTCGCGTGAAGAGCTTTTGGAAGGACTGGAAAAACTGCTTTCCGAAAACAAGATCGACAGCAAGATCAGCAGCGCGCATTTAAGAAGGAATGCCGCCCAAAAAGCAGTCATGTTCATTCTGGCCATTTTACTGATCGTTGTTGGTTTCGCAATGATCATTATGCCTGCTCCGCCGAGCTTTGAGATCTTTACCGTTTATTATTTCAATGCAAATGACGGCGTCACGATCATGGATCTGGTGTCGTTACTCATTATTTTTGGCGGAGTGCTTTTATTTGTGCTAAACTTCAATAAAAAATGATCTCGTTTTCCGAGCCTCCGACCAACGTCAAAAAAATCTTGCTGGTAGAGGATAACCTTATGTTTCGAAGGGTTTTCGAAGCGTCCCTGATCAAGGCAGGATATAGCTGCATGGCTTGCGAGTCGGGTACGGAAGCATTGGCATTGCTGGTAGACGAAACCCCGGATCTGATCCTTTCCGATTATGATATGCCCATCATGAACGGCTTTGATTTCCGGCAGGCCATTTTGCTTAATCCTAAAATCAGCGACATTCCGTTCGTGTTTCTCACATCTTTCACAGATAACTCCCTGATACTGGAAGGTTTGAGCATGTACGCCATTGATTTTATCAATAAGGAAACACCCATTCCGGTGATCATTTCCAAGTTGGGCAACATCATTAAGTCACTTCAAAACGAACATGTCAGGTCCGTTCGCGAGCTAAGAGTTGCGGCCGAAACGCTCAATGTGAAGTCGATACCCACACACAGTCCTACGGTGCACGGCTTTCGCCTGCATTACTGGCATAAGGGCTATCTGGGTTACCCTGGCGGCGATTTTATCGACTTTGTGCAGGCCGATCAAAGGTTCTGCTTCGCCTTTCTGGGTGATATTATGGGAAAAAAGTGGACGGCATGGTTCTTCACTTTCGGTTTCCTGAGCTACATCCGCGCCGCCATCCGCTTTTGTGTCCTCGACAATGATCTGACGCTCGATAACATTGTCCAGAAAATCAATAAGCTGATTTGTATGGATGAAAGTTTACAAAATATCCTGTCGAGCCTGTCGCTGCTCTTGCTGGATAGTGAAACCGGTGAGGTTCATTATACAGGAGCGGGCGATCTGCCGCTGATCAGTTACAGCCCGGAAACCGGGAAAGCGACAACGGTCCTTTCGTCGGGCTTGCTGTTGGGCTTAATGGAAGAAGGATTTTACGATAAGCAGATTATCCGGATGAAAACGGGCGATCAGCTGGTCATTTTTACGGATGGCATGATCGACATTCCTTCGGCCGGCTCGAAAAAGAGCGACTATCCATTTTTTGTTTCCAAAATCACGCCCTATCTGGGTGAGGACGAAAGCTTTGAGCTGATCAAAACGAATGTCCTGGAAAGCATCAATGACACCAATCAAATGGATGATGCAAGCATTATTTTTATTGAAAAAACATAATCCCTCATGATACTAAGAGTAAACCAAATTGATCACGTAGCGCAGGCAACGATCTTGCCGCAGGAGGCAAGCCTTGCCAACGCCGAAATGTTTAAAGAAGAAATGATCACCCTCGTAGCCAATGGTGCGCGGCTGATCATGGTGAGTTTCGAAAATGTAAATTATATCGACAGTTCATTTCTCGGCAGCCTCGTTGTGGCGCTGAAATACGCGATGCCCAGGAATGTCGACATTTATCTCGTTGCATTAAAACCAGACGTAAAAAACCTGCTCACGCTAATCAGGATGGATAAAGTCTTTAAAATCTTTAAAGACTTCGAAGAAGCAATGGAGGCATCCCAATAATCTATGGAGCACGATCGGATAAGAATTCAATTTACCAGCAACCGGGAAGAAATTCCCGGCATTTTAAAGATTTGCCTGGACCATGTCGTGCAAAACACAAAAAACACATCCCTGTCCCCGGAAACATTTTCCAAAATAAAATGGGTCATTACCGAGCTTTTAACCAATGCGGTAAAACATTCAGGAACAGGACATTGCACACTGAACATTAAGGTTGACAGCAACCAGCTTATTCTTGAAAAGGAAGACCAGGGGAATCCATTGTCGCTTTACGAGCAAGAGACTGGGACAATATTCACCTGGCCCATAGCAGATCTTACAGGCAGGCTAGAGTTCCAGATTTATCACAATGGTGTCGATTCACTGAATGTAAGATCAGACGCTGCCCATCTCGCAAAATTCTATATAGAGGAACTGAAAGGCATGGAAATTCCGGGGCTGCTGCTCGATACCAGCGAACATTTCGGCTTGTTGATCCTGACCAAAGCATCGGACGAATTTTGGTATGAATATGATCCAAAAACCAGGGTTAACCGCTTTGTGAGCCTGTTTAATCTTCAAAGTAACTAGCATGAAACACCGGTTCGAAGTCCTGGATATTTTTCGTGGGTTGTTTGCAACATTAGTCTTTGCGTTTCACCTCCTGCCCTTTGCAAACACGCCAATCCTCAACAACCAGTTTGTTGAAAACTCCGATATGTTCGTGGATTTCTTCTTCGTACTCAGCGGTTTCGTGATTGCTTACAGTTACCAGTCGCTTTCGGACGGCCCGCAGCTTAAATTGTTTTTGACCAAAAGGGTTTACCGGGTCTATCCACTCCATTTCGCCATGCTAATTGCCTTTTTGGGAATAGAAGTTGCCAAAAATATACTCAGCCCCTACATTCAGGTGAATAATCTTGTAAATCCTTCCAACAATGTTTTCACTTTTTTCACTTCATTATTTCTCGTAAACTCAACGCCTGTCCCGGGGGTCAGGGATGTGAGCTGGAACATTCCAAGCTGGTCCATCAGTGCTGAAATGATCGCTTATGTGGTGTTTGGATCGCTGCTGGTTTTCATTCATTCTTCCGGCCAGTTTACAAGGCGGAATTTCTATTATGCGCTGGTCATTCTGGTTTCCCTCACGGGACTTTGGTTCGTTTCCAATAGTTTTCAGATCAATTACAGCTTTGACTACGGATTTTTGAGAGGCATTCTGGGCTTTTTTACGGGCGTGCTTTGTTTCAATCTTTTCAGTAATACACACACGTTTGTGAGGACAAAACCTTCCTGGCTGTTCTCTTTGGGGGAATTGCTGACGCTGTCACTGATCGCCCTTGCCATTTACTACGGCGAAGCAATGAAACCTTGGGGTGCTGTTTTTGAAGTTTTGTTTTTCGCCTGCATTTACACTTTTGCATTTGAAAAAGGCATTATTTCTGCCGGAATGAAGCGCGTTGGCCTTTTTCACAAGCTAGGCCAGTATTCGTATTCTATTTATATGACACACGCTTTGCTCGTGAGTCTTTTCAATGTGCTTTTTATCAGGATTCTCAAATTCCAGCCGGAAGATTACGCGTATCTGGTGTTTCTGAACTTCTTACTGATCTACATCGTGTCGGCCTGGACTTACAAAAATATTGAAACGCGCTTTCAGTATAAATCCAAAAAAAAGGCAGTAACCGAGGAGGTGAAGTAAATAAGTTGTTCTGACTTAGAACGTATCTATTTGACGGCAAGTTTGAGCCAATAAGTTCTTAACAGGCCAATTGCCTCCGCATAACCCACCGCAAACACGCTGAAAATGCTGAACGGATGAAAACGGTTCAGTCCCCAGTAACCAATGCTCACGGCAATTAATGTAGGCACAACACCTGCGATGGCCACTCCGTAGATGTTTCCAGTGATGTAAATACCTAAAAATGATGCCGAAACGCTTCCTACCAGCATGATCAGCACTTTAATAAAGTTGATTTTAGGCTGATGGATCACATCCAGGGTCAGTGCGAAAAACCGGTCAAGCGGGTATAAAAGCGCGAAGGTCATAAAGAGCCGCATAATGTTGGCTGCCTCGGAATGCACATATTTACTGCCTCCAATGATGCTGATGGCAACATCTGCAAAAATTACGGCCACAATGCAGGCTGGCAATAAAGCCATGGTAATGAGCCCCGTATAACGTTTCATCGTCATGATCACCTTTTCGCGATCACCCGCATTATAAGCTGCCGAAAGTTCGGGCATACCCGTTGCAGCGAAGCTTCTGAGCGGGATTTCTATGATCTCCATCAGCCGTTGCCCCAGATTGAAAACAGCCACAGCGGCTGGCCCGAGCATGAAGTTGATGATCATGGTGTTGGATGTGCCGAAAAGGTTGGAACTCAGAGTAGTGCCGACGCTATATTTGCCAAAATGGAAAATTTCGGTGATA
Organism: Dyadobacter sp. CY347; assembly: GCF_021502655.1. Lineage (GTDB taxonomy): Bacteria > Bacteroidota > Bacteroidia > Cytophagales > Spirosomataceae > Dyadobacter. The sequence continues at coordinate 832,243 of NZ_JAKFFT010000004.1, read as the reverse complement.
CACTTCCAGGTCCGGTTCTTGAAATCGGGCAACCGTGCCCAGCCGGTGATAATGGTAAAAAGACTGGTAAAACCAGCCCCGGCGAGGTAAGCGTAAATAATGTTCTGCAAACTGGCCGTTTTGGTAACAGCCATAATGATCACAAAAAGGATAAAAACGCCCTGGCTAAGAAATCGGATGCAAAGCAGCTGGTCAAACCGCTGCTCAGCTTGAACCACGCATGAAGCGATAAAGTAAGGAAGCGACGCGATATATATGATCCCAAACCATTCCAGGAAAAGGACCATTGAAGGATTTTCAAAATAAGACGAAAACAAGAATGCCGGAATGTTGATCAGCGCTAAAATGGCGGTGATAGCTCCTCCTATGAACCATGCGGAGCCCACAACTTCGGCTTTCCTTTCCGGGCTCGCTCCTGCGTAAAACTTGATAAATGCCGTCGTGAGAAAACCGGAACGGAATGTATCAACCAGCAAAAGGATCGATAAAAAAAACACCCACATCCCAATGCTGGCCACCGGCAATGCGCGGTAAAGGATGATCATATTCAACATGCCCAAAACGGACATGATCCCATTTCCGGCCAGTGAGAGAAAATGTTTGTTCTTTACCTTTTGTAGAAGCTGAAATGCCATTAATGTTTTTGCCAGATAAAATCTATCTGCGATAATAGAACTAATTTTACAATTTTTTGCGCAAACCCGGATTAAAGTTTTAACTTTCAACCGGAACCGCACTTGCAGTGACAGCACATTATTTCATTAAAGCGTATCGACTCCACTTTACTATCTGGACATGAGTTTATTTGGCTTGCCGAAATGGATTTTTCCCCATCTTTTCACAAACAAGCGGTTTCAGGATCTTACCGGCGAAGAAGTTGAACGTCTCCGGACGGCCATCAGCCGCTTTAAAGAAGAAAGCCCGGATGTATCCGTGGTAATCCCCGCCTGGAACGAGGAAAATAACATTTACCGCACGCTTTCGTCGTTATCGGCCAGCAAGAGCAAATACAAGGTTGAAATCATCGTCATCAATAATAATTCGACCGACGGCACGCAGAAAGTCCTGGAAACGCTGGGCGTCCGCACATATCTGCAAACCATTCAGGGAACTCCTTTTGCCCGGCAAATGGGCCTGGAACTGGCCCGCGGCAAATATCACCTTTGCGCCGATTCCGATACATTTTATCCGCCCGACTGGATAGACCTCATGGTTGCCCCCATGGTGAAGGACGCCGGGATCACGGGTGTTTACGGAAATTATGCTTTCATTCCGCCAGAGAACCAGGGACGCTTCGGACTCTGGATCTATGAAAAATTTGCAGGCATAATGATCCGGATCAGGAAGAAAAACCGTGAATATCTGAATGTCTACGGCTTCAATATGGGCTTTGTCACGGAAATAGGCCGTGCTATGGGCGGCTTTAAAGTGAGCGGGTCCCGCGTTTACGCCAACATTGTCGGAAGCGATTTTCAGAATGAAGCAGAAGACGGCCGTATGGCCCTGAACCTTAAAAAAGCCGGAAAACTGGCCATGGTAGCCGATTCCCGGGCGAAGGTTTTCACTTCTCCGCGCAGGTTACTGGATGATGGAAGCATTACCAACGCCTTTTTCAACCGCGCCAAAAGACAGTTGCAAGGAATGCGTGACTATCTCTCGATGTTTTGACAAAATACCATTATCCTATGCATATTTTTCCTGATACTACGCTGCTCATTACCCATTACAACCGCAGCAGTTCCCTTGAACGACTTTTAAAATCATTTGAAGACCTGAATTGTCAGTTCGGAGATATCGTCGTTTCCGATGACGGCAGCAAGCCCGAGCATCTCGACAGAATCAGGGCCATGAAAGTCCGTTACCAGTTTAACCTCGTGACGACGCCTGTGAACCGGGGATTAGGCGATAACATTAACAAGGGGCAGGAAGCTGTGAAAACGCCTTACACACTTTATGTTCAGGAGGATTTTAAACCAAGGGAAATTTTTCCGGCACATTTTGAGGATGCGCTGGCATTTATGAACGAAGATCCGCAGCTGGATATAGTCCGTTTTTACGCCTATTTCTCCTATCCCAACCTGAAACCTTTTAAAAAGGGTTTTTCAGAAATGGTTTATTCGTTCTGGGACATGAACCACATCAAATTCTACTATTACAGCGATCACCCGCATTTAAGGAGAAGTGATTTTCTTCAAAAGTTTGGAAAATACCCGGTGGGACTGAATGTGAATGTCACAGAATTCAAAATGGCGCTCAGCTTCCTGAAAAAGAAAGGTAAGGGCTTGTTTTTCAATGAATTTACAACATTATTCGACCAGCTGAATTCCTCTCAGGAACCCAGCACATTTGCCCGGGCGGACTGGAAGCTCAGCTCAAATCCTTTTATCAAATTGAGCCGGCTTGTATATCTTCGCTATCGCTGGTTAAAAAATACGGTCGATCTGATGTTAACGAAATAACCGGAATGCGCAGCCACGGCATATGAAAAACGATTACTTTTTTAAAGATGTAACATTGCTGGTTACACATTACAACAGAAGCCGGTCACTGGAACAGCTGCTGAAATCCTTTGCCGACCTGCATTGCAGCTTTGAAGACATTGTCGTTTCCGATGACGGCAGCAAACCCGAGCATATCGATTACCTGCACGCATTGCAGTCACAGTTCAGTTTCAGATTGATCACAACGCCCAAAAACAAAGGGCTTGGCAATAATATCAATAAGGGCCAGGATGCGGTAAAAACGCCCCTCACATTATACGTGCAGGAAGATTTCACGCCGGCACCTATTTTCCCTGAGAAGTTCCGGCATGCATTGCAACTCATCAACACCAGACCGGAGCTGGATATGGTGAGGTTTTACGCCTATTTTGAATATCCCTATCTTATAAATGCCGACAATGGATTTTATGATATGGACTTCAATGTGTGGAAACCGGGTTACCGGAAATTTTACATGTACAGCGACCACCCGCATTTACGGCGCACGAGCTTTTTCCAGAAGTTTGGCCGATACATTGAGGGCCAGAAAGGGGATTTTACGGAATACAGCATGATGATGTCATTCCTTAAAAAGAAAGGAAAGGCCGTTTTTTATAAAGATTTTACAGCTTTGTTTACCCAAAAAAACTCCGAAATCGAGCCGAGCACCATGACGCGGGAAGACTGGCGGCAAAGCGAAAACTTTTTTCTTTCTAACCTGAGGCATCTTTACCGGCATTTAAAATTTAACTTTGATTACCTTACCTGATTTCCTGCTTATCAAAAGCGGATACCCAAGATCAATTACAGCGCCCCCAATTGTTTAAGCTCATGCCAACTTCTTTAACAAAAGACACTTTTCGGTGGTATTATGCTTGCATTTACCTCGGCCTTGCGTTGATTTTTGGTTCTCAATATTTTACTTACAAAAACGTCCGCGACCTTTCCCTCAATAACGAACGCCTCAACCGCACGATCGGCGTTCTGAACCAGACTGCGAATTTTGGGCTGGTAACAAAGGATTTTCAGTCCAATATGCGTGGTTACCTGATCACGCAGGACAAAAACCTGCTGGCCGATAATTACAATAAAAAAATTGCGCTGATAGGCATTACAGACACGCTTTTTAACCTTGTAAAAAATGATGCAGCCCAGACCGTCAAGGTGCGTCAGCTGTTGTCCATATCCAGTAACATTGTTGCTTACACACAGGGGATTGTCACCATTAACAGGACGATCGGCTCCGACAGCGCTTTTGCAAAAATCCGGGAAGGCGAAGGCATAAGGCTTAATAACTCGCTGACCAACAAGATCAAAGAGATTGAATATCACGAAAACTACAATCTGAACCTGCGACGGATGCTGGTGGCGCGTACGCAGAAAAACTCCGTGCTGTTTATCATTGTTACCGGCGTAGTTGGCCTCTTCCTCACCGTGCTTTCCATTGTTTTCCTGAACCTCGACAAGCAAAAACAAATCCTTTTACAAACGGAGATCAATGAGAAAGAGCGGCTCGTCACGCAGTATCTTGAAGCCATTCCGGACGGTGTGATGGTGATCAATAAGGAAAAAGAAATTGTGTTTCTGAACGGGTCCGGCCGGGAGATTTTAGGGTTCAAACCAGGCAATCGAATCACACTCGAAGAAGAGCTAAGCCAGGTCACTTTGCTTGATCCTATGCGCTCCCACGAGCGCTTCACGCCAGACACATTGCCCGTTGCGCGCGGTCTGAAAGGAGAAAAGCTGGCCAGCAATAAAATTGACCTGATCAAAAACGATAAAATTTATCACCTGGAAACCAATGTTCAGCCTGTGATCGGGATGGATGGCGAGATTTCCAGCGCAATCACCGTTTTCAGGGACATTACCGAGCGGGCGAATTATGAAGCTACGCTTGAAAAAGCAAGGGCGCTTGCCGAGAAATCCGTGCGCGTGAAGGACATTTTCCTGTCGAATGTGAGCCACGAGATCCGTACGCCGCTGAATGCCATCATTGGTTTCACCAACCTGCTTGTAGGAGAAGTAAAAGTGCCCAAAAGCATTGAATACGTAGAATACATCCAGTATGCAGGAAGGAACCTGCTGGAACTGATCAACGACATTCTCGATTTCTCCAAGATCGAAGCGGGCCAGGTGCATCTGGAAAAGACCACGGTCTCGCTCAAAGAAGTGGTTGATTCCGTGTCTGTTATCGTAAACCAAAAAGCCGTTGAAAAAGGTATCTCTTATCAGCACAAGCTAGCCGACGACCTGCCAGAATTTGTGGAGGCCGACAAGCTCAGGCTTACGCAAATCCTGCTTAATGTGTGTGGTAATGCGGTTAAATTCACCGAAAAGGGCAGTGTTACCCTACACGCCGCCCCGATCCGCGAAGTGATCAATGGCGTACAAACCGTCCGCATCACCGTAACCGACACAGGAGTCGGCATTGCCAAAGATAAGCTGAATGATGTTTTTAACCGCTTTGTGCAGGCGGCGGAAAGCACCACGCGGATCTTTGGAGGAACCGGGCTTGGCCTGAGCATTGTAAAATCGCTCGTCGAGCTCTTCGACGGAACATTGAAGCTGGAAAGCGAGCTCGGAAAAGGCACTACTTTCACAATGGATTTCCCATTCCAGATCATGCAGGCTCCCGCCCAAACCACGGAAAAGGAACTCGTAATCGATCCCAAGCAATCCATTTCATCCCTCAAAGTGCTTGCCGCTGAGGACAACACATTAAATCAGAAATTACTGCATGCTATATTTGAAAGATTGAAGATACCTTTGCGCATCGTTAACAATGGTCAGGAGGCGCTGGACAAGTTAAAGGAAGAAGACTTTGACATTGTTTTAATGGATATCCAGATGCCCGTCATGGACGGTTATACTGCAATCAAGGAGATCCGCAAATCCATTTCGAAAACAATCCCGATCATTACCATGACGGCCCATGCAATGGTTGGGGAAAAAGAAGAATGCCTTAGCATTGGCGCTAACAGCTACATTTCCAAGCCTTTCAAGGAAAGTGAATTATTAAATACAATCGCATATCTGGGAAACAGAGGCAATATGAATCCCAACATCACAACACCACAAAACACAGAAGTAAATCCTCAACAACGGAACGACATGGCAGATAGTTTGCTTAATCTTGAATACCTGGCAGAAATCACAGGCGGTGATATGGAGCTTCGCGGGGAGCTGATTCAAATGTTTGAAAACGACAGTAAAACACAGTTGCAGGCCATTGAAGAATCATCTGCATCCGGTGATCTTGAAAGGCTGCGCCAGTCCATTCACAAATTCCGCTCGTCCCTCTTTTCAGTTGGAATGCTCGCAACAGCCAACCAGTACAAAGAGCTGGAAGCTATTCTCAAACAAGGAAACTGGGACAATGCGCTGAGCCAAAAGCTGACACTTCTGAAAGCGGAGTCCGAAGCGGGGCTTGTCCAGCTGAAATTATTGTAATGCTAATGGGTCCTGCCGGACCCTGACAAATCGATTGCCTTGTAAATTTCGGCGACGCTATTCTCCCAGGTATGTGAGCTCGCAAATTCCCTGCGGGCCGCAACCCGCGCTTCCGAGTTTTCTGAAAGTGCCTGCGCGATCAGGGAAATGTAATCTTCCTTCGTTTTTCCCAGATAAACATGCTCTGCAAAAACGCTCATCGCATCGGTTCTAGTGGCCACTACCGGCTTTCCCACAGCCAGATATTCATCTATTTTCCTAGGATAATTTCCAATGGTAACTTTATTCAAAAGCTGCGGATTAATGCATACGTCAAACGAATTGATATAAGCGGGCAAATCACTGATATCACGTGACCCGGTGAATTTCACATTCGGCAGCTGGTGTAATGTGCTGGCCAGAAACGCATTGTCTTCCGGCCCCACCAGGATAATGTTCCAGTCGGGCCGCGTTGCTGCAATGTGCTGCAACAGGTCCATGTCCAGCCGGATGCTTTGCAGCGCTCCCACATAGCCTATACGCGGACGAGGCACATTGCGCATATCGTCTGGTTCGGAAGTCTTGCTTCCTTCAAGGAAAATTTCCAGATCGCAGCCTTGCCCCACATAAAAGGAATTGGGATTGAATTTCCGGCAATAATCCGCCAGATAGGTTGAGTTCGCTACACAAATGTCACTCTTGGCAATAAGCTGTGGTTCGAGCAGATCGCCATGTTTTTTCCAGTAATCCACAGCCCGCATGTAATCCCGGGAATAGTAAATCGACAATTTTGGTTGGAGCAGATCTTTGAGATAAAAGCTCCGGAACATGTCATTGTCATTGAAATGAATGATATCCCGAAAGCCCAGCTTGTCAGCCGAACGCCGGATACTGTCAGCAAAAGTTTTATTATTACGCTTATTAAAAAAACTGAAAATGGCGTCGGAAGGGATCCAGTTTATCGATTCTGTGATTTGGTCCGGATAGAGCACCCAGAGGTTTTCTTGTATTTTTTCCAGGCCATCGCGCTTTTTTTTGATCACTTCCTGGCGCTTCACAATCTTCGGGTCGCTGCTGCTTCTGAACAATGTGGCACGGTCGAGGGCAGAGTTGACGTATAAAACACGATGCTGTTTGCTGAATTCCAGTGCAATGTTTTTGCAATTGCTCCCAATTTCCACATCCCAGGCCTGTTGTCCGGTAATGATAATGTCCATAAATGATTTACCGATAGATTAAAAAAGTTTTCTGCACGTGTTTGCGGAAATACTGGGAATTGAAAGCTAAGTAAGATTAAGTATTTGTCTGTCGAGCCGGTCTAATAATCCGGACGACTTTGACGGATCCATTTTTCTGGCAAAAAAAGCCCCGGAGTTTAACAGATCTTCCAAATCATTTTTAGTCAATATTTCAGGACTCGCCTTTCCTTCCAGCCATTTGGTGTAGCGCAGATTGGAATTCACCATACTTGCCTTCATATTGGAATTATATAAAATGGTCTGGAAAATGATCTCATCAGGCGCCCACGTGTGCTTGAAAAATCGCACAACCTCGGGATGCGTGTCCAGATATTGCAGAATATACCTGACCGCATCCATTGTCAGGCTCATCCATTGCGAACGTCCGACCGGGATCAGATGATCCGGCATTTGCCTTGCGGGCAGTATTCTGTTCATCCATTTCTGGACAAAATATTTACCGGGAAATGAGTAATTGGTTAAATGATAAGCTGTTAACCTGGGTATCGCCTCTTTCCATTCCTCCATCACCAGCTCATAATGCATGAAATTCTGGCCCTGATGTTCCTGAAAAAACCGGTTCATTTCCGAAGGATCTTTCAACGGATAGTCCGAACCGCTTAACAGGTTAACGTAGTCAATGTCAAGTCCCGAGTTGGCTATCGCGCGGAAACCGTTGATCGTCGCCTGCACAATGCTGTATGCGCCCCACCCTACTTTTATACGGTCATTCACAAAATGCACGCGTTCCTGAGTGCTTAAAAATAGGAACGGATCCAATGTCTTTTTGGCATCGATATGGAGAAAAATGTAAGCATCAGGATGTTCAAGAGCGCGAATGAGCCGCGCCAGTTGCCCGGGTTCGGAGTGAGCCAGAATAAGATGGGCAATTTTCATAAACTTATTTGATGCATAGCGTTTTCAGTTAATTTTTTTCCTCAGGATATCTGTATTTGCATGACTTAAAGATCGCATAATTTAATATTTTTGTACAAATAATTTTACCCAGCTCCCTCAATTTATAATGACTAAATCGTCGGTAAGGATTCACTCCCTTGATTATTTGCGTGGCCTCGCAGCACTTGGAATCATGTTATACCACATGCACCTGCTCAATTTTGGCGAAACCGATTCCTCATCCCCTCTGGCTGTCATCAAGATCTACGCAGTAACGATATTCTTCATTCTGAGCGGCTTGACATTGTACAAGGTTTATTATCACAGCCTTTCCTACGAAACCATCAGGATCTTTTTCATCAAAAGGGTTTTCCGGATCGTACCGCTTTTATGGCTCGCTACGCTGCTGACATTCCTGCTGTCCGAAGAGGCGTATACACTTAAAAAGATGGCGGTTAATATGCTGGTTTTGCCTGGCATCCTGAAACCGGAGACTTTCATCGCCAATGGTGCCTGGTCCATCGGGAATGAGCTGGGATTTTACCTTTTTTTTCCGCTCATTATTTTGCTTGTCCAAAGGAACGTCAATTACCTGATCGCCCTGTTCCTCGGATCATTGGTCCCGTTTTTATATTTCACCTATTTTGTGCTGGACCCGGAAGTCCCGCTCGGTCTGCAATGGAGCCGTTATGTGAGTCCGTTTAACCAATTCACCTTCTTTCTGGTGGGAATGGGATTGGGCGCATTAAGACAAGCCCCGGCGTCACTCGTTCGTGCAGCGCCTTATCTTTTTCTGGTGACGCTGGCGATGCTTTTCGCTTACCCTGTTTCCGGTGAACCCATTCACCTTACATCCGGCAACAACAGGATAGTCCTTTCCATATTGACCACATTGCTCTGTTACTTCATCTACATTGCCGATTTTTCATTCCTCCCATCGGCCGCACAATGGGCGCTATCTACATTAGGCGAGATCAGTTACTCGGTTTACCTGATCCACCCCATCGTATACGCCTTGATCCGGATTGCAATGGGTGAGGCCGCAGTTTCACAGCCTTATATCCTGATTGCGAGCACCGTCGTTGCGTCATTGGTTGTAAGTTATTTTGTATATCAATACTTCGAAAAGTACTTCATGAACCTTGCGAAATATTTCAATGTCAGCAAGAAATCGACTGTTACTGTGAAATAGCGGCCTCTTTCATGCGTTTTTCCTCCTCTTTATCGTCGATCCTTTTGGTGATATTAATGACCGCTACAACGAAATAGAAGTAAATGTTCGAAGGGAATTGCACCAGCGCTTCCTGAGGGTAATTACCAATGTTATAGGCAAATACAATAAGCAGCATGGCCATGCAATAGGTTTTCAACTCGGGATTTCGGATCGAAAAGTAGTTGTTAATCCCTTCCCTCAAAATAAAGAACATCAGTAAACAGAAAATGGCAAGGCCGATCCAGCCCAGCTCTACCGCAATCCGGACATAACCGCTGTCTGGCGGGAAACTGGCCAGATATGACTGTGGCGCAAAGCGTTGTCCCCACGCGCCGGTTGCACCCAGGCCACCGCCCATGGGATGGGTTAAAATGTAAGGCTGTATCCTTTTCTGGTTGTTTTTCCGCGCCTGAAACGAAATGTCTTCATTGGGTTTGAATGCAGTTTGAAAGCGGACAATGTTCGAATTACTTGTGGGGACCAGGATCAGAAACAATATCCCCACGCCCGCGATAGCTGTTCCGATAAGCACCTGCCTGCTGAATTTTAAGATAACAAACAGCACCATTGCGGCCGGAAGCAACACATATGCGCCCCGCGTACCGGAAAATAGCATTGCCGTAAACATGATAATGGTAAGCCCGCTCAAAACGTACTTTTTCCATTTCTGCTTCACATAAGATAGCAATGCAATGCACAGAATGCTGCTCACGACCATATTATAGGAAAAAGCCACAGGGTCGGAAAAGATCGAAAACTTACGCCAGTGCCCGGATATAAAAAGCAGTTCTTTGATATTAGGGTCAGAATACAACCATGCTTCTTCTGATGCTGAAAATCCTATAAACTCCTGTTTAAAAGCATACAAAGCCGCAAAAGCCGCCAGTCCGATCCACATTTTCAACAAAAACCGGATCTGCTGCACAGTTTTGATCTGATACATAAACACAAAATAAGTGAGCATCACAATCGCCACCGCCCTGATCGTATACACCCAGGCCAATCGGGATTCGGCAACCGGGTTCGCCACCTGAGCCATGTTATAAGCGATCCAGATCAGGATCAATGTCCCGATCGGCCCTCTGAACATGGTCCAGTCGGGGTTGCGTTTCTGGCGGATGAAGAATCCCAGAATGAGCAGTCCCTGGATCCCGTCCATAACCGTCCCGAGCGGGAAGTCGATGCCGAGCCGACCTACAAAAAAAAGCAGGTAAGCAAGCATCAACAATACGGTAATCCCAAACTGCGGATAAGCCACAATGGCATAAACAAAAGGCGGCCCGATCATCAGCACAAGGATCAATGCCCCTGCCAGGATGCCCTGGTAGGCGATTAACGCGCCAATTCCGGCAGAAAGTATGAGCAGGATGATCAGCCCCGTGGGACTGCTGAGCTTATCGACCAAAAACAATTTGCGGAGCTTGCCTTTAAAGGTCTGCTCAGCCGCATTGCTGTTGGAAATGAAAAGTTGTAAATCGTTCTCCATCAAAAGAACAGGATTTTAAAGAAAAAAATAAATGTGCTTACCAGGGCCAGAAGCAAGGCAACCTGCCGCGTTTTTTTTTGCAGCGGCGAAAGATGATCAAATGTCTCCTTCTTTTTTATCTCCTTCTTAACCGGATAAATCTTCATGGTGCAGCAGGCTAAATCTGTTTTTGGTCTGTCTGGCTACTTCGTGTTGCCACAGAAATCTGATTGGCCTTCCGTGCATTCAGCAGGGCGAGCAGTTGAAAAGCAATGAATTTGGGAATGTTGACCAGCGAATGGTAAATTTTCGGGTCCGTATGAGATCTTTTTAATGAAATATAAAATCCTATGACAAACACACACAAACCCAGGAACCAGGTAACCGCCACAGGAATGGAAATGAACAGGTTGATCAGCATGAAAACCACCGACAGGATCAGGAAAATGAACAACGGCGGCCTGAGCAGCACAAGCCCGAAAATCGTCTGGTTCCAGTTGAAACTTGTCAGGCCATTGAAAAAGATCTTAAACCCAAGTGCAAAATATTTGAACCAGGTATTGATCCAGCGCGCCCGCTGTTTTACCAACTGATCGCTTCCGGTCGTTTTTTCATCATATACAATAGCCTTTTCAGCAAATGCAATGCGGTATTTCCGGCTAACGATCCCTTCCTGCAACACTTTATCAAAACCCGCCCCGGTAACATCCAGATGCCCCAGGCATTCTTGATACAATGCTGTTGTAAAGGCCATGCCCGATCCCGCTAATGTTGCAGAAGAACCCGCACCGAAAAGCACTTTTCCATCATAAAAATGGTAATAAATGTCCCGAGCGGCATCCAGGCAAGCGTAAGTGCTATCCAGGTTTTTAGCCTCCCGTACGCCCTGAACGGCCTGAAATCCAGCTTTGAAATAAATATTCAGTTCATTCAGATATTGCGGGTCTGTAAGGTTATCACTGTCTATAATGGTCAAATGGGAATGAGGCCTGATAAAATTCTGGATTGCGTAGAAATGCGAACGGGTGTTACTGCCCAGCACCTGGGGCGGGCGGAGCAATGAAACCCGGTCTGTTGGAAAATGCAGGCCGGTAATGTCGCATTTATCCGCAACAACATAAATATGAAAGCGCTGATAATCTAATGCTAGCAGCGAGCTCACCACCGCAGGAAGCTGCTGCGTGTATTCATAAGCTGTAACAATAATGGCGTAATCCGGTAATTCTGAGCCTGATGCATTGCCTGCTAACTTATCCTTACCCCGGATGCCGTAAATTATAAGCAGCAACACGGGAAAGACCAGGTTATACCAGATCAGGAACTGAATCAATAGCCAAAGCGCTTCCACTATTTTCATGCTTCTACCGGTTTGCCAATTTTTCCAGCTTGTTCCGGAATGTCCTCAGTGTTGGTAAGCACCCATCCGGAAAACTTGTCATCCAGACTATTCAGATACTGAATTTTAGACTGGTCATCGTCTGAAATAGATCTTCCCGCTGCAAAAACCGCTACAACGCGATCAGAAAATGTGATCCATTCCTTCGCCTTATTCATAGCTGTGAGGGAGTCGGCTTCAACCAGTATGATATCAAATTGCGTTTTCAGCACTTGCAAACGGTCACTTACTGATTTTTCGTCTGCCAGTTCGAGTAGGGAAATGTCCCCGCCTTTATTGCCCAGGATGCGGATCTGTCCCGCGCTGGCTTCAAGTACTGCATTGCTTTTCACAAAGTTCTCAATCAGGGTCGTTTCCGGGTTTAGTTTTGAGATATCAGGCTGCCCGAAGTTTCCGTCAATGATCAGGACGGATTTATTGATTTTAGAAAAAGCCCACGCAAGCGCAACCACAAAAGACGTCTTTCCCACTCCAAAGGAAAGGCTGGTAACGGCAATGATCTTGGGATCATCAATCTCATTATCAAGCTCATAGCGAATCGAGCGGACCAGATTTTTGTAAAGTCTGGTGGACTTATCATCCGAAGCATTCATCCCCGACAAGCTCAGGTTTGCGCCTTTGTCCAGCACATTGAGATAACCCAGCACAGGGCGTTCGGTGGCATTGGCAAGCTGCATGGGGTAGCGGATGGATTTGTCAAGATAAAACAGGATAAAGAACACGAACACGCAGAATACCAAGCTGATAACACCTGAAAGAATAACCAGGACCATTTTTTTGGAAGCCTGCACTTCACCCGGCATGGCTCGCTCGATCAGGCGCAGGTAAACCGGAAAACTAAATTCCAGACTGGCCTCATTATAGCGTTGAAGCGCCTCAATGTATTCTTTGCTCGCAATGTCGATAGAAGTTTCGTATTCCTGGATCGTGGCTTCGTTGGGCACCAGTCCGTCGAATTTCCTGTTCAGCCTGTTCAGCTCTCCCTGAATCGACGCAACGCTGTTTTTCGCCAGTTCCAGCGAAATTTCCATAGACAATTTTTGTGTTACCAGGTCCTGTTTAAGTGCCATCGGATTGTAGGCATACTTATCCGTTGCCTCATCAATTTCTGCCGTGAGCTGGTTTCTCAGCGAATCGAGGCTGAATTTAATGCGCTGATCGAAGTTGCTTAGCACATATCTTTCGTTCAATGCCCTCAGATTATTTTTCGAGGCAATGATCTTCTGATTAATGCCCGTCAGTGCGCTTTCGAAATATTTGCGCTCGGTTGGGTCAAACTTCTTGTCAATGTTATTGATCGCCGCTGCCAATGCAATGATATCCTTCTGCGCAACTTCTCTCCTGGTCTCATAATCAGCCATTTGACCGTAAATACTCTTTGCCTGCTCATTCAGATTCAAAACCCGGTTCTGGATCTTGAAATTTCTCAGCGTATTCATCCGGCTATTCAATGCGCCCAGCTTTTGCAGCATGAATGTTTGCAGGAAATCAATTGTCTTTTTATTGTTGCCGACCACACGCGACGAGTTGTCGGAAATGAACTCTTCACTGAGCGTATTGATCACATAAGCAGCCAGTTCGGGATTTTCTGCTTCAAATTCAATGTCGATATAATCACCTACACCGGTTCGGTAAATGATGAGTTTTTCGCGCAGTGTATTGGCTCCGTAGCCCATATCCACGATAATGTCGTTCAGATCATTTTCATAAGGTTTTGATAAAAACAGCTCCTCACGGTTCTTGTGCTTCTGCGTGATCAGGGCAATGGCTTTGGCTTTATCGGCTTTGCTCATTTTTTCCAGCTCTTTCACAGGCTCGCGCCATGTGGAATCTTTCACGCCTTTCAAATGGTTCAATATCAACCTATAAGACACCTGGTCAATGGTCCTCTTCAAACGCATTACCTGGATCAGGCTTTCAAACTTACGGGCGATCTGCTGCTCCTGTTCGTCTTTGGCTTTGGTCACGACCTGGTCCGTTTTATCGACAAGCCCGGTTGCAATACGCGCGTGCGATTCAAATGTGTCCGGCAAGCGCCTGACCAGAAAATAGCAAAGGATAACGGTGATCAGCGGGACCAGGATCAGCGTCACTTTATTGCGTTGCAGTAATCTCAGAAATTGTACAAACTCGCTCATTTTATATCTTCTAATTTTTGTCCCAACAATTCTTCCAGGCTGCTTTTCGCGATCAGAATGTCGCTTTCTGCATTCAGCAGGTTTTGGTAGTGGTCGGTCTGCATGACCAGTGTCTGATTATATTTTTCCAATGTCTCCTGTCCCATTTCAAACCGCTTTTTTACACTGGAAACCATGCTTTCAACATCCAGCGCCGCATTGGACCGCACTTTAAAAACCGCGCGCTTCTGGATGAGTGTGAAATACCGCTTTTTCACTTCCGCAACCATACTCAGGTCAAATGCTTCCTTGTCATGCTGTGTCACCGAAAGCTCTCCCTTCGCTTGCTTGATCTGGCTGGGCTTTTGCAGAATAGCACCAATGTTTACAAAGAAACCAAGCTGATAACCGCTCAGCAATGTTGGCGAAATGGTTGCGGTGTTGTTGTTTGGACTATACAGGTAAGAAAAATTGAAAATGTCGAAATAGGAAAGCTTGGCTTTTTTGATCGCATACTCGGCCACTACAACCCGGTCCTCGTACATTTTGATCTTGGGATAGTTCGCTCTGGTAATGGCAATAAGTTTTTCGAGATAAGCATAGTCTACATCTTTGCTCAAAGACTCCTGTGCGTGGGTTGTGAGGGTAATCAAAAACAGAGGAATTAAAAACACTGCGTATCTCATTGACATTAAATTTTTTAAAAAAATAGTTATTTAAAATGAATTTTGCTTGATTATGTAGTTATAGGAAATACATTTGACCAAAATTACTTCTACTTTTCTCTGCCCTACCCAATGGCATTTTCAGACCAGATCAAGAGCAACCCCCGTTTAAAAAAATTTTTTCACTGGCTCCTTATCCCTACCAATCAGGCGCGACCAAGACTTTGGGTAAGGGTGATACTGAACCGCTTTTATCATCAGAAGGGTAAAAATGTCATTATCAGGAGCTGGGTCAGAATGGATGTGCTGCCATTCAATCCCTTTTCAATCGGAGACAATTCTATGATTGAAGACTTTACTACGGTTAATAATGGTGTGGGGGAAGTAAGGATCGGCAATAACTCGCTGATTGGATTGGGCAATGTCATTATTGGCCCTATTACGGTCGGTAATAATGTGATCCTTGCGCAGAACATCGTCGCCAGCGGATTGAATCACAATTATTCGGACATCGGGCAACCTATTCACCAGCAAGGGGTCAGCGTGGCGCCGATTGTGATTGAAGACGATTGCTGGATTGGCGCTAACACGGTTATCACGGCCGGGGTTACCATTGGTAAACATTGCGTCATCGCCGCTGGGGCCGTTGTTACTAAAAATATCCCTCCTTACTCTGTCGCCGTGGGCAATCCTGCCCGGGTTATTAAACAATACGACGCGTCTCGCAATGAATGGATCAAGACCATTTAACATAAGCGTGTAAAAGTAATTTCAATAATGTTATAGTAAGGTGGGTTAAACGTTTTCTGATTGCAAGAGGGCCGGGAATGTTTTCAGGATAATCTGCATATCCATTTTGAAGGAAAATTCCTTCGCGTAAGTAATGTCCAGCTGGGTCCTTTCCTCTTCCGACATGTCTGCTTTTCCCTTTCCGCGTTTGGTCACCTGCCACAGGCCGGTAAGGCCCGCCGGGCCTGCAAAGCGAAGGATTTTATCGTCAGTAGTCATTTTTTCGGCTTCGTAAAGCGGCAACGGACGGTTACCCACCAGCGACATATCGCCTTTCAGAATGTTGATCAATTGAGGCAACTCGTCCAGACTGCTGTTTCTTAAAAACTGTCCGAATCGGGTGATCCGCGGATCATTCTGGAATTTCATAAAAGCTGCTTTCTGGTCTTTCTGAAAGTGATAGAGCTTTTCACAGATCTCCCTTCCGTCATGGAACAGCAAGCTTTTGCATTGGTTCCCCGCCATACATTCCTCACATAAACCATTGCTTTCAAACTGGTTAACAGGCTCCGCCACCTTGTTATACATGCTCAGCGCCGCCATTTTGCGGATCAGCTGATCGGCATCCGTCCGCATGGTGCGGAATTTATAGAGGTCAAATATCTTGTAACCACTCCCTACCCTTTTGGATTTGTAAAAAACAGGCCCTTTGGAATCCATGCGGATCAGAAGCGCTACCAACAGGAACACGGGAAGAAGCAGGATTACCGCGCCGCCCGTTGTGATAATGTCAATTGTTCGTTTCCAGAGAGGGGTTCGCGTGTTTTCCGCGCTGATTTTTTGAGAAGCTTTGCTGGCCACATACCATTGCCGTTTTTTGAAATAACGTATGCGGGTAATGAGGTCGCCGTCATCGAACCGGACCGAGAAAACGTCATCCGCATGATGCCTGCGTGCCATATCAATCGCCTCACTGCTCAGGTTATCCACCATGAGCACAAAAGGAATGTTCCCAAAACCGGCGCTGCTCCTTATCGTGTCCAATAGTTCAAGGCCGCCGCTTTCGGTGTGGGCCAGGATAATATCTGCGGGGTAATTTTCTTCAAGGGCGCGCAAAACGCCTTCTTTTGAATCGAAATATTCGACCTGCAGCGTATTTGCATATTGCTCGGAAAATTTCAGATATTGTTCCAGATCCTTGTTCAGATAGATTACCCGGAACAAAGCAACATAGGATTTTGACTCAACAACCATTCCTGCGGACGTGCTTGCCAATTCCATATTATATTACGATTAAGAGTAGCGTTTACTTCGGCGAAGGATAGCATTGATCTTGGCGTGAACCTCCATCGGATTAAATGGCTTGACCATGAAATCGTCCGCGCCCAGGTTCAGGCACTGGATACGTTCACTGCTTTCGTCAGATCCGGAAAGAATGATCACGGGAATATCAGCATATAAATTGCTGGCCTTGGCAACCTTTAAAAACTCTTTTCCGCTCAGATTGGGCATATGCAGGTCTGCAATGATCAGGTCGGCCTGATTTCCCTCTTCGAGCCAAAGCATCCCCTCTGATCCGTCACTTTTTATAACAACATTAAAGTCTTTCTTCAAAAAATGCTCCAATATCTTGGTGATGCTGGGTTCATCATCTAAAATCAAAAGATTTCTTCTACTGCTCATAGGTAGAGTAAAATTATTCAAATTATCAGGCTGTTTTAATGTGCTGCCGGTGAGGGCTTTTGCCTGGGTAAAGCTGGATTATTCCTAAACTTATAAAATAATAGCCAATTATTTCGTAGAATTAGTAATAATACTTCCCATTGCAAAATTCATCCGGAAAATTTTTAAGAGAACCCTCATTGCTTCGCTTCCAAATAGAAAAAGCATTAATTATTGGCGTTATCAATGGATTTTTCAGAAGTTACTATTAAGGGTAAATGTTTGACGGGCGTGTGATGCAGATAGTAAAATTAAGTACTACAATCCAATTCACAAAAGATAAAGGTTCTAAATTGGAAAATAATGCAAAGTAGTTCTACGAGAGTAGTGTAACTTCCTGACCCTCTGGGAAGCACCGGGAAACATCCTGAAATTTCGGCCTATTTTTTGAATTGCAACCGGAGCGTTACGGCTGTGCTTAGCGTGGAGTCATTCTGTTTGGCTGGCACCCATAGCGGCCCTCCGCTTATGATGCGGATCGCCTCGGGCTGCAATTGTTTTTTGCCGCTGGCCGTGAAGCCGGATAATGTACCATCCGCGTTCACCCTGAAAGTTACGATCACTTCACCATTGCTCCTGGCGGCGCTCGTTTGCTGATCCAGGTAAGCATTGTATGCGTCCCAGCCCATCAGCGGACTGGCCTGCACAGGTTGCAAGGATTTGACTGCGGCCGCCAATGGCACCAGTTGCCTGGCAGCTGCTGCTTCTGAAAGCTGATAATCGCTCTTCTTATACATAGGTTCTTCACGCACGCTGCTGGCCGCAGGTGACGACCTGACCTGACCTCGCGCCGAATAGCTGCGTGCAGGCTCGACCGTTTGGGCCGGTGCAGGAGCATTCGCCTGATCTGTATTTTCAGCAACCCTGATTTCCTTTTCAATTTCACGTTCTGCCGCTGCGAGATTCGGTTCAGGAACATTGTTAGGCCTTGGTTTTGGCGGAGAATACGGCGCAGGCTGTGCTGCCGACACGGAAACCTCCGGAGCTTTTTCGAGTGTCGGTAGAGGCTCCGACTTTGGCGCCATCAGTGGCTTTTCAACCAGATTTTGACGGGCTTCCCTGAGCTCACTTTTTTTCGGATTTGAAATAAAGACAAGCCAGAATGTGCCGGCTGTGATGATCAGCGAGGCCGCGGCGCCGTAAGCCCATATCGGGATGGTTCGCTGGCGATCAGCCGAAATTCTGCTTTTTAGTTTTTCGGTAAGATCCTTTTTAATGTTTGCAAGATCAATATCATCCTGCTCCAAAGCCATAAATCCCTCATAGGCATCTGCGAGCAAAGGATTTTCAAGCATTTCCTTTTCCAGCAAGTGCCGCTCACGGGGTGACATCTCACCGTTCTGATAGCGGCGAAAATCTTCAAACCCTGATATATCTGATCTACTTGCTTTCATTTTTTTCAATACAAATTTTCAGGTTCCGCTTTCCGTTCTGAATGTAACTTTTGACTTTGCTGACTTCAAATCCCGTTTCTTCGCAGATCTCCTTATAACATTTTTCCTCTATATAAAACAGCTGGATCGCCTTTCGCTGCACGGCCGGGAGTGTCCCTAAACACATTTCCAAAGCATCAAATTTTCTCTCGCCAAAAAGTGGCTCCTCCGGTTCGTAGGCTACAAACACAGACTCAACATCATCATTTTCAATATTTTCGGCTGCCACAAACGTTCTCTTAGCTCGAAGCTGCATCAGGCAGAAATTCCGGCAAACACTGTGGAGCCAGCTTTTGAAATGCTCCACTTCATGGGTTTTCAATTCAACCAATAGTTTTTCAAAGATCTGCATCACCGCGTCTTTGCTGGCATCTTCATCCTGCAAATACTTATAGCACAATGCAAAAACCATATGCATATAAGGTTCATAAAGCGCACCCAATATGCCCGCGTCACCTGCGCCGCGTTCGGCCGCGCCGCGCTCGGCCGAGCGGCGATAGGCAGCGAGTTGCTGTGCTTCCGAAAGCGGTGCCGCGATATCTTTTTTGAATATTTTTAAAAACCCCACATGAGTCGAAAATATGAATGACCTCGGTTTGTTAACCCTTAGATGCCGCTTTTTCAAAATTCCATAAAAAAAATCGTAAAACTTTTATGGAATCTGTGTGGCGCATGCATCCACTCAGCAAACAAATTCTATTAGCCATGAAAATCAAAATTGCATTGCTGCTCATTTTTGCCCTTACTGCATTCTCCATGCTGCCAACCCGGAAAATCACAGGGATCGTAACCGACGAGAACGGAAAACCAATCCCTAATGTGACGGTAATGGTCGAGAAAACAATGATCTCTACCAAAACTGATTCTCTGGGAAAATACGCAATCCAAGTCCCTGCATATGCGTCGACGCTGACTTTCGTTATTGCCGGCTACATGTCTCAAAAAATGACATTAGGAACCTCTCATGTTGTGAACGTAGTTTTCAAAACGGGTCAGGTTGATTTAACAGATGTATTGAGCCAGCGACGGTTTCCCCAACGCAAGGTTACAGGGACTTATGCCAACATGGAAATGGGTACGGCCACCTTCGCGGCCCCTAGCCAGCGTTACCAGCCTCTGGAAACTGAAAATTACAATCCGGTCAACGAAAATGGCTTTCAGGTTGCATCCCAAACGCCGGTTACGACATTCTCGGTGGATGTGGACAGGGCTTCGTACAGCAACACGCGCCGTTTTCTGAATACCGGCCAGATGCCTCCGGTGGACGCCGTGCGCATTGAAGAAATGATCAATTATTTTGATTACGAATACGCCGAACCATCTGGCAATCATCCGATTGCCGTTTCCACCGAAATGACTGATTCGCCATGGAATCCGGGATTAAAGCTTTTGCACATTGGTTTGCAGGCAAAAACTATCCCAATGAAAAATCTGCCTGCTTCGAACCTCGTTTTCCTGATCGACGTTTCCGGCTCCATGTCCGATCAAAACAAGCTTCCCTTGCTAAAACGGGCATTCAAACTACTTGTGGACCAGCTGCGGCCACAAGATAAGATTTCGATCGTCGTGTATGCCGGGGCTGCCGGTGAGATTTTGAAACCTACATCCGGAAGTGAAAAAATGAAGATTAAGGTAGCGCTCGACGGGCTTGAAGCGGGCGGGTCAACGGCTGGTGGCGATGGCATTGAACTGGCCTACAAAATGGCGAAGGACAATTTTCTGGAAAATGGAAATAACCGCGTGATCCTGGCGACCGATGGTGATTTTAATGTCGGCATTTCCAGTGAGGCAGCATTGCAGCGGCTCATTGAGGAGAAACGCAAAGAGGGCATTTTCCTAAGCATTATGGGATTTGGAATGGGAAATTATAAAGACAGTCACGTTGAAACTCTGGCAGATAAGGGCAACGGCAACTATGCCTACATTGATAACATTCAGGAAGCCCGGAAAGAGTTTGTTCAGGAATTTGGCGGAACGCTTTTCACGGTTGCCAAGGACGTAAAAATCCAGATCGAATTTAATCCGCGCCATGTAAAGGCTTACCGGCTGATCGGCTACGAAAACCGCGCGCTGAAAAATGAAGAATTTCATGATGACAAAAAGGATGCAGGAGAAATGGGCTCGGGACATACCGTAACGGCATTATATGAACTTGTCCCTGCGGGCTCGGATAGCCAGTATCTGTCCAAGAATGATCCATTGAAATATCAGAAAACGAATGCTTCCGAAATAGGTAATTCAGATGAAATGCTGACATTAAAGATCCGCTACAAAAAGCCGGACTCCGAACAAAGTACGCTGTTTGATCTGCCGGTCAAAAATGCTTCCAAATCTTTTGCGTCGTGTTCGGAAAACCTTCGGTTTGCCAGTGCGGTCGCTGAGTTTGGCTTGCTATTACGTAATTCGGAATTCAGGGGAAAGGCTGCGTATCAGAGTGTGATTACCCGGGCGAAAACGGCATTAGGCAAGGATGAGGAAGGGTACCGTGCCGAATTTGTCCAGCTTGTCAAAACTGCGGACGCATTGAGTTCAGGAAAAGAGACGGTGAGAAGGGATTAACCATCCGCATTACATCAGGCGGCGCTTAACGCCATATGAATAAGGCGCTTTCCCTCTTCGCTATAATGCAGGGAAAGCGCCATATTTTGGCCCGGCTCACTCATTTTTGCCCAGGTTTTTTGCAAAATGTTGACCATCTTCTCTTCACTCGTCTTGGCAATAAGATCGTCGTATTGATATTGTAAAAAGACAAGGCATAGCGCATTTTCCATGGTTTGCACTTCATGATCGTCTTTGATGCGTTGCTTCCGAATAATTTGCTGGACGCGCTGGATGATTTCTTCCTCATAACCAATCGATTCCAGGATTTCGGCAGCTTTTGAGGCATGGAATTTAGACAGATCCGTGCGCCATTTCAGATAACCTACCCTTCCGTCCGGGTAACTGCTGCGAGCAATTTCCCAGCGTCCGATATGCTGTGCCCGCGATGCCAGTAATAAGCTCTCGCTTGCATCCGGGGCGAGTTTGGTAACCCATTCATGCAACTTTAAAGCGTAAAAGTATTCTGACGGATACTCGGTGCCTTCGTGGATCAAATGCTCCGATGCATTTCGGTTATAGTCGTCAAAAAGTTCAAAAGCTTTTTCCAGGTTTTTCATTTCAAATGGTCAGGATGTGGAGGGTTTACTTTACAGCCATGAATTTCAGTGAAATCCGGGTCATTCGTGGGTAGTCGTAAGCGGTGCTCTGCGTTTTCATGGTGAAGAACCCGGTGCTTACATCTTTTGGATCAATGGTCCACTCTCCTCCCTTTGACACTCCATCAGCCGCTCCGACTGTCAGGTTTGTATCGTTTAGCTTCCATTTCAGAATAAATGGTTTTGCATCACCTTTAAATACACCCGAAAATGTTCCGTCCTTACGCAGCTCCACCGTTTCCATATATCGTTCAAAATCAATCCCGCCAAACTGAGTGGTCATTTTTCCATCCTTGAAAGTAACGGCATCATTGACTGAAATTTCAGCAATTTTCCATTGCTTCACCCCCGTCAGCAATGCAGCCGCATCCGCCGGATTATCAGCCCCGTTTTTACAAGCAGCCAGATTGATCAGAAAAAAACCAGCGAGAAATATTGAGACAACGTTTTTTACAAACATAGAAGCACACGATTGCTGTATTTTACAAATATAACCACAACACAACATTCACAATCATTTTCCCGAAAGCCTAGTCGCGGTTGTACATGGTGGTCAGGTTCAAAAGATATTGCTGAGCCTCTTCCGTGATCTGCCCTGGCGTGAGCCTCCATGACCAGTTGTTTTCGTTCGAACCGGGAATATTCATAATCGCTGTCTCGTCGAGCCGCAACACATCCTGCATCGGCAGTATGGCCGCTTTGGCAACAGAAGAATAAGTCAGGCGTGCCAGCACGTCACAAACATTCTCCTCAGTAACCTCATAGCCAACATACTGCCCCATCAGCTCTTTAATGTCATCGTCCTTCGCCGCTTTGAACCAGCCTAGTGTGGTGTTATTATCATGCGTGCCGGTGTAAGCGTAGAAATTCGAATTGAAGTTATGCGGAATGTGATCCGACTGCGCCATATTTTCACCAAAAGCAAATTGCAGCACCTTCATTCCCGGCAGCTTGAATTTATCCCTTAACTTATAAACCTCAGGGCTGATTTCACCAAGATCTTCGGCAACAAACGGCAAGTCGCCCAGGGCGGACTCCATTTTTTTGAAAAACTCCTCATCAGGCCCGAGCTTCCATTCTCCGCTTACGGCCGTTTTCTCCCCACCCGCAACTTCCCAGTAATCCGCAAACGCACGGAAATGGTCGAGCCGGACAATGTCAAACAATTCGATGTTTTTGGCTAAGCGGTCAACCCACCATTTGTAATCCTGTTTTTTAACCGCGCCCCAGTTGAATACTGGCATTCCCCAAAGCTGTCCATCATCCGAGAACGCGTCCGGCGGCACACCTGCAATGCCCGTGATCTTCCCTTCTTCATCCACACAAAAAAGCTCAGGATTCGCCCAAACATCTGCCGAATCGTAGCTCACATAGAACGGAATGTCGCCCAAAAGCTTAATATCCTGCTCGTTACAATACGATTTCAACTCTTTCCACTGCTTATCAAAAACATATTGCTGCCATTTAATAAACTTCAATTTCTCAGGATCAATCCCGTCCAGCGCACTTGCATCGCGCTTTCTGAATTCCTCCGGCCAGGTGTACCAGGGCTTGCCATCGTGTATCTGTTTCAGTGCAATGTAAATGGCAAAGTCTTCCAGCCACTCTTCATTTTTTTGACAAAAGGCGTCAAACGCTTCATTGGCTTCTGCAATGTCCAGCGCGAGAAATTTTTCGTAGGCTTTGGTTAAAAACTCGTGTTTTAATTTCCCTGCCTGCTCATAATCCGCTTTACCGTTTTGCGGCAGCATATGTTCGCCCAACACTTCCAATTCAAGAAGCCCTTCCTTAGCCAGCATCTCAGGGCTGATCAGCAATGGGTTACCGGCGCGACTCGAAAGCGCGCTGTACGGAGAATTGGACTGCGCGGCTTCAACGGGATTAAGGGGCAGGATCTGCCATAATTTCTGGCCGCTTTTTGCCAGAAAATCTGCAAATGCAAAAGCTTCTGAACCCAGATCGCCTATTCCAAATGGTGAAGCTAGGGATGTAATGTGTAGTAAAACACCAGCTTTTCGCTCGTTATCAGGCTTTTTACCTTTTAAAACGGCAATCGGCAGTCCGTTAAAAATTTCGGACGGTGTTAGTTTACCTTCATATTTCCCTTCTTTTCCGGTCAGCATTTCTGTCCATGCTGCCTCCATGTTATCGGGTAACACTACGGATGTATCCTTCCAATCGAGATCGAAAAAGGCTTTTCCTTGTTCTTTGCAAAGCATTGCGCTGTGCAGGGGAATTGCTACGACAAGAAATTCCTTTTTGTGTTTGCGGGCAAATGCCAGCATGTGCTCTTTATATGCGCCACGGATTTTAAGTGGCACATATTCACCTTCCGAGAAAAGGACAGGATTCGTTTTTCTAAGGTTATAAAGCTGGTGCGTGAGCCAAAGTTTGATCTGCCCGGAATTCCTCGTTTCCCAGAGTTTTTCCAGCAGCCGTTCTGTATCGTAATCCTCAAATTCCTTTAACCAGGTTTTACGAATTTCATAGTCAAAAGGCCTGCGGTTGTCGGGATCCACAAGACTAAGGTCCCAAAGCTCAGTTCCCTGGTAAACATCCGGAATGCCCGGACAAGTAAATTTCAATAGCACCTGTGCCAGTGAGTTCACAATTCCGGCATCTGTAATGGTTTTTAAGTATTCCTGGAAATCCCGGAAGAATGGCGACTGCGGATCGAGCAGGCTGAGCGCGAATTCCTCCGTGCTTTTTTCATACACTTCATTCGGTTCGGCCCAGGTTGTGTCGGTTTTTGCTTCGCGAAGCGCTTTTTTGAGGTAATCGCCCAATCGTTCTGCAAAGTCGCTCGCATCTTCACCCGGCATCGGATAAGCGCCTGTTAATGTCTGGTAGATTAGATATTCATCATTATCGGTCGGGCCGTCCGCCTTTTTCAGGGGCTCATTCAGCTTCCGCCATTCATTAACTTTGGCGATCCATTCTTCGCGCAAATCGGTAAGTACATTAAGCCTTGCGCGCACATCCTCACCCCTTTTCGTATCGTGTGTGGAAGTGGTGTTCATGGATAGCGGCCATTCCTTCTGACGCACTCGCATTTTATGATGAAAGTCTTTAACCGACATGCCAAAGCGGTCCGGAAAATCTCCAACATCATTATGACCTACAAAGCGATTATATGTATACATTAATGTGTCCTCCCCACCCTTGGCCATCAGCGGCCCTGTAAATTGCATCCAACGCTGATAAAATTCCAACGCTTTCGCGTTATAGGCTTCGTCGCCATCAGCCGTTTTAAGCAAAATGGCCTGATCCAGGAGGTCAGCTGCGTCTTTCAGATCGGGATGATGTTCCTTAACCTCTTCCAGTACAGCCCTCACCGCCTCTGTTTCCGTTTGGGACAAAGGCATTTCCTTTCCATAATAGCGATAAATGGGGCAATGGATCAGGAATTCGCCGATGGCCGCTTTGACCTTTTCTTTTCCAACAGATTCCAATTCCTGCAAATCGACCAGTTCCAGATCTGTAAACAACTGATACAAATTATCCAGCTCCCCGCCCATATGGTTATTCAGGATCCCTGATTTTTTCTCCAAAAGTTGCTCCCTGATCGAGTCGTCGGTTTCAGTCAGTTCATGATAAAAGTTTGAAAAGAGCTGCTCGGCATTTGCATTGGTCAGCACATTATTGACATCGGCCAGAAACTCATAACCTGATGTGCCCTGAATCGGCCATTGCGTGGGCATCGACTCATCTTTTTCAAGGATTTTTTCAACAATGATATATGTATCCTGTCCCCCCAGTTCACGGAGCTTATCCAGATAACCGGCAGGATCGTAAAGACCGTCGATATGGTCTACGCGGAGGCCTTGGAAAATGCCTTCATCCACGAGCTGCTTGATAAATTCATGATATTTTTCAAAAACGGCATCACTTTGCATATTTAGACAGATGAGGCCATTCACGGTAAAAAACCGTCGGAAATTGATCTTCGAGTCGGTTTCCTGCCAGAAACAAAGCAAATATTCCTGTCCCTTTACAAGCGTGTTAAGCTTTTCTTTATCACTATTAATAGCGCCCACAACCTGATCGATCCAGCTTTTGATCTTCTCGTTTTTCATTAGAGAAGAAAGTTGAAGCAAAAACTCACTCCAACGCTGCGAAAACACCTTTGCACTTTCGGCTTCATGAATTTCGTTGAGCTGTGTGACCAGTTGATGGATCGTTTCGGGAGCATTATCCTGGTCAGTGCCCAAAATGTTCATGTAAGAACGAATGTTCAACGGAAAGGTCGCCCCTTCGTAATTGATCACCAGCCTGTTTCCTGCGTACTCAACTTTTAGCTGTTCATTATCAATAACCTCGTCCAGCGCAGCGCCCAGAAAAGGAACCATTAATTTGCCCTGAAAGAGCTTGCTGTTCCATGCAATGTCAAAAAATGAAGCATACTCTGACTGCTGCCCTTTTTCAAGCACGTCCATCAACCATTCGTTTTCGGAATGGAATGCCATGTGATTGGGAACAATGTCCTGCAACCAGTCTATATCGAGTTGCTTCAACGTCTCACTAATTTTTTTCAACTGCTCCAAAGTCCCGATTTCCGGGTTGATAATCTCTGGGCTGATGCCGTCGTAACCGTGCGTACTGCCCTTCGTGGCGGCTAAAATAGGAGAAGCGTAGATGGTCCGGACGCCCAGTTTCTGCAAATACGAAATCTGGTTCTCGAAGTCTGAAAAGGAAAAATCTTTATGAAATTGTAAACGGTAAGTAGCTGTTGGATTCTTCATAATGGCTGAATGTTATTTTTCAACCACATTAAATATTGTGCCACCCGAACCGCTTGCGGCGCAGCAAGCCGATTTACTGACTCATAAGCGCGCGTAAAACAGGAATTTCCAGGGGTTTTGAAAGCAGCTGGATCACATAAGGATTGGAACGCACCTTGGCAATGTCGTCCGTGTCCACGGTTGAAGAAATCATAAAGATCTTGATTCGCTGCCGCAAGGCCGGCGAGAGATGGGCATATTGCCGGGTAAACTCAAACCCGTTCAGGCCGGGCATCTGAATGTCGAGCAGGATGATGGTTTCGGGAAAATTCTCTGTTTGTTCTTCAAGAAAATTCATCGCCAGCTGGGCCGAACTAAATGCCTTTACAGAACGCGCCAGACCGCTCTTTAAAAGCAGCTTTTCTTGCGTAAACAAGTCAAAAGCACTGTCGTCTATCAGAATAAACTCCATCGGTCCGGCTGAGAAAATATATGATCAGAAAGAAGCTAAAAATATTAATTCACGCAAAACTCAAAAAAATTAACCATTATAATCAGCATTTCGGCCCAGATATTGCCGGGCCGGATTTGATATAAGAAAAAAGTGGCGGTATATGCATTGAGAAGTCGCTGAAATTTACGGGATTACAATAATTAAACCAAACCGATAACTATATAATAACTGCAATATTAGCAGCTATAATGCTCAATTATAAGGCTCTGAACATTACTCCAGGCATGGTTTTGATTGTTTGAGTAGCCATTCAAGAATGGAAAACTAAAATTCGGATCGATGCATATTCAGGACGGCAGAAAGCGGGTCGTGATTTCCAACGTTACTCCCCAGATTGAAAGTGGCAGATTTCCTGCAAAAAGGGCCATAGGCGAAAAAGTGGTCTTGACAGCAGACATTATTGGGGATGGCCACGACGTGGTAGCGGCAAGCGTAATTTACAAACACGAATCAGCAGCTCTTTGGGAAGAAATTCCCATGAAATACATGATCAACAATCAATGGGAAGCGACCTGGAAGCCCGATCAAACAGGTTTTTACGAATATCGCTTCACAGGCTGGATTGACCATTTTACAACATGGAAAAATGGTTTGGTCAAAAAATTCGATGCGAACCAGGACATTTCGGTTGAAATACTTATTGGCGCAGAACTGCTTGAAGAAGCATTGGCGCTGGCCGATAAGGACGAAAGACCGGCATTCGAAAAATGGATCGACGCGCTGAAAACCGGCTCAAATCCGGAAACTGCGGTGCATTTGTCGGTGAGTGACGAAGTGGCTAATGCCATGAAAAAAATTCGCTACACGGATCGCATTACGGTGTATGAGCATACTTACAAATTGGAAGTAGAGCGCAAGAAAGCGGGTTTCAGCAGCTGGTACGAACTATTCCCGCGCTCTGCCTCCGCATTGCCGGATACGCACGGAACATTCAAAGACGTTGCAAACCTGTTGCCGCTCGTTGCGAAAATGGGTTTTGATACGCTTTATTTCCCGCCGGTCCACCCGATCGGTGAAATGAAGAGGAAGGGCAAAAACAACTCGCTGACGCCATCCGAAACGGATCCGGGTTCGCCCTGGGCAATTGGTAACCGGCTCGGCGGACACAAGGCTATTCATCCGGAATTAGGCACAATTGAAGATTTTGCCGAACTGGTTGCGGAAGCAAAAAACCTCGGCATTGAAGTTGCGATGGACATTGCATATCAATGTGCGCCTGACCACCCTTATGTGAAAGAACATCCACAATGGTTCAAATGGCGTCCGGACGGAACGGTCCAATATGCAGAAAATCCCCCCAAACGATATGAAGACATCCTGCCGTTCGACTTCGAAACGCAGGATTGGCAAAATCTTTGGGAAGAACTGAAAAGCGTGATCGATTTCTGGATTGGTAAGGGTGTTAAAGTTTTCAGGATCGATAATCCGCATACGAAGGCTTTTGCATTCTGGGAATGGATGATCGGGGAAGTGCGGAAAGTAAACCCCGAAGTCATATTTCTGGCAGAGGCATTTACAAGGCCGCGCGTAATGGAGCGGTTGGCAAAAATCGGCTTCAACCAGTCATACACCTATTTTACCTGGCGGAACAGCAAATGGGAGATAGAAAAGTATATGGAAGAGCTCACCAAAACCGGCCAGCAATACTACTTCCGTCCTAATTTCTGGCCCAATACGCCGGATATCCTTCCGCATCACCTGGCAGAAGGCGGTGAGAATGCGCACATTATGCGGCTGATTTTAGCAGCAACATTATCCTCCAACTACGGGCTATATGGTCCCGTGTATGAATATGGGGTCAACAAGCCGCATCCCGGGAAGGAAGAATATACCGATAATGAGAAATACGAGATCAAGCAATGGGACTGGAAACAGTACAGCCGCACCCGTGAGATCATCACCCGCATAAACAGGATACGCAAAGAAAACCCTGCATTACAATCTACCTGGAACATTGATTTTGCAGAAACCAACAATGATATGGTGATCTGCTATCTCAAACAGGATGAGGATGCGAACAATGCATTGCTTATATCAGTGAACCTGGACGTGTTCAACACACAAGGCGCGCACATTAAAGTGCCTATCCACCGTTTCGGCATTCATCCCGACCAGACTTACAGGGTGATCGATATGCTTAGCGGTGAAAAATACTACTGGCAGGGAGAATACAACTTTGTCCAGCTAAACCCATACGAAATGCCTGCGCACATATTTAAAATTGAAACGCTCAATGGATAAAATAATGGAAGACAAAAACGGAATACTCGATAAGAATCTGCATTGGTACAAAGATGCCATCATATATGAGTTGCACATTAAAGCATTTAAAGACGGCAATTGCGACGGGATCGGCGATTTCAAGGGGCTTATGGAGCAACTTGATTACTTGCAGGACCTTGGCGTAACGGCCATCTGGTTATTGCCTTTTTATCCATCACCGCTCCGCGACGATGGTTACGATATTGCTGATTATTACTCGATTAACCCATCTTACGGTGATCTGACCGAGTTTCAGGATTTCCTGAAAGAAGCGCATCAGCGCGGCCTGAAAGTGATTACCGAGTTGGTTATCAACCACACTTCCGACCAGCATCCCTGGTTTCAACGTGCGAGGAAAGCGCCGAAAGGTTCTCCTGAACGCGAGTTTTATGTTTGGACTGACGATCCGAAGCAGTTTAAAGATGCGCGGATTATTTTCCAGGATTATGAGAAATCAAACTGGACCTGGGACAGCGAGGCTGAGCAATATTACTGGCACCGCTTCTTCCATCATCAACCGGATTTGAACTATGATAGTCCACTGGTGCAGGAAGAGATTTTGAAAATTCTTGAATTCTGGTGCGAAATGGGTGTTGACGGCTTCCGCCTGGATGCTGTCCCTTACCTGTTTGAACGGGATGGAACAAACTGCGAAAATCTTCCCGAAACCCATGAGTATTTGAAAAAACTCAGGGCGTATGTAGACGAGCGCTATCCGGGCACATTGCTGCTGGCCGAAGCAAACATGTGGCCAGAGGATTCTGCTGCTTATTTTGGTGACGGCGATGAATGTCAGATGAACTATCATTTCCCGATCATGCCGCGGATGTTTATGTCGCTGCAAATGGAAGACCGCTATCCGATTACGGATATTTTTGACCAGACTCCTGAGATCCCTGAAAACTGCCAGTGGGGAATTTTCCTGAGGAACCATGATGAGCTGACGCTGGAAATGGTTACGGACGAGGAACGTGACTATATGTATAAAGTATATGTCAAAGACCCCAAAGCCAGAATTAACCTTGGAATCAGGCACAGGCTTGCGCCGCTGATGGAGAATAGCAGGAAGAAAATTGAGCTGCTTAATTCGCTGCTGTTTACATTCCCCGGCACACCGATCATCTACTATGGAGATGAAATCGGCATGGGTGACAACTTCTATCTGGGCGACCGTGACGGCGTTAGAACGCCGATGCAATGGAACCCCGATCGTAATGCCGGATTTTCACAGGCTAACCCACAGCGACTTTATCTGCCATTAATTCTGGATCCTCAATATCATTACGAATCGGTGAATGTGGAGTTGCAGGAACGTAATTCTTCATCCTTATTATGGTGGATGAAGAGGGCGATCGCTACGCGGAAAAAATATGATGCATTCAGCCGTGGGGATATTAAGTTTTTGAATTCGGAAAATTCCAAAGTGCTTGCTTTCACAAGAACATTCAAGGATGAAACCATGCTTGTGATTGCTAACCTCTCACGCTTCCCGCAACCTGTGGAGCTTGATCTGGACGCATACAAAGGTTTCCAGCCTGTTGAGATATATAGTAAGAACAAATTTCCGTCGGTTAAGGATAACACCCCGTATTTCTTCACATTAGAGGCTTATGCTTGTCAATCTTTCGTTATGCAAAAAACGCATCCGGAAATCGATCAGAATGAGGAGCTTCCATTGCTTGAACTGAAAGAGTGGAGTGATCTGCTTAAACCGGAAGTCCTGGAAAAACTGGAAAACAAATTCCTGCCTGCTTACCTCATGAAAATGCGCTGGTTTGGCGGAAAAGGGAAAGGTCTGGATAGTATCAAAGTCGTTTCACAGGCCACAATTCCATTGGGACAAAATCCCCCTGCTTACATTCTGTTGCTGGAAATGGCGTATCAGAATGATCTTCCTGAAATGTATCAGCTTCCTGTGGCATACGGCAAAGAGCAATTCTCGAATCGCGTAAAAGAGGACTGTCCGCAAGCCGTGATTGCCCGGATCAAGGTTGGTGATGAGGAGGAAGGTGTGCTGTTTGACGCAATTTACGGACTGGAATTGCAACACGCATTACTCGTTAATATGGGTGAAAATGTGAAGCTGAAAGCCAAAAACAGCGAGATCCATTTTACCGGAAATGCAGATCTGGCTGCGCACATTAAGGAAACAGATAAGTTTAAACCGCGTGTTCTTTCAGGCGAACAAAGCAATACATCCATTACTTACGACGGAAAGTATTTCTTCAAGCTTTACCGGAAAGTAGACAGGGCGATCAACCCGGATATGGAAATCACTCATTTCCTTACACACGAGGCGGAGTTCAAAAATATTCCGGCATTTGTTGGCGCCGTTGAGTGGAAACACAAAAATGACAGCATGGTGCTTGGTATGATGCAGGAAATGGTCGTAAACAGCACCGACGCCTGGGCCAATATGCTGGACAGACTCGATAGTTTTAATGAAAAAATCCTTTCGACCAGCGAAATCCAGCTGCCTACCGAACTTGTGGGCACATTGACAAACCCCGTGGGTTACGAAGACATTCCGGATGCATTGAAGGATTTGCTGGATGTTCCCGTTGCAGAACAGGTTGCACTCCTCGGAACCAGGACAGCAGAAATGCACCTGGCGCTGGCATCAGGCAAAAATAATCCGGATTTCAAGCCTGAAGAATTTTCGCTGCATTATCAGCGCTCGGTTTACTCGTCACTGCAATCACTTGTGCGGGTGGCATTCCAAAGCCTTAACCGGAACACCAAGAAACTGACTCCGGAAGCACAGCAGGAAGCCGCAGACGTGCTGCAAATGAAAGATGAGATTCTCACAGAGCTTAAAAAAGTATATAGCCGTAAAATTGATACCGACAAGATCCGGATCCATGGCGACTATCACTTAGGGCAGGTTTTGTTTACGGGAAAAGACTTCATTATTCTCGATTTCGAAGGCGAACCCGCACGCAGTTATAGCGAAAGAAGGCTGAAACGCTCCGCGCTGAGGGATGTTGCCGGGATGTTGCGGTCATTCCATTATGCTGCCTATGGCAGTCTGCATCTCGACAACCAGGTTCGTAAGGAAGACATTGGGAAACTGCTGCCTTTCGTGGAACAATGGTATCACTATATGAGCGGGTTTTTCATGAAAGCATATCTGGAAACGATCAAAGACAGCCCGATCATTCCGCAGAAAAAAGAAGATCTGGAAGTGCTTTTACAGACCTTCTTATTGCAAAAGGCCATTTACGAACTGAACTATGAGGTCAATAACAGGCCTACATGGGTGATGGTGCCATTAAGTGGTATAAAAGCACTCATGCACAAATCCGAACCCCTGGTAACAGCTTAAAATTTTGACCATGACAGATCAGCGCAGCGATGCATTGCCAATGCTATCCGGATTTGACATTGACTTGTTCAAATCCGGAACACATTATCATATTTATAATAAACTCGGCTCGCACATTATTGAGCGGGACGGGGTTAAAGGAACGCATTTTGCCGTTTGGGCACCCAATGCACAAGAGGTTTCAGTGGTTGGGAATTTCAACGGCTGGAACAGGGAATCACATCCATTAAATAATAGGAATGACGGTTCGGGAATCTGGGAAGGCTTTGTTCATGAAATTGGCCGTGGAGAATATTACAAATATTTTATCCGATCCAATAATGGTTACGAAGTTGAAAAAGGAGACCCTTATGCATTTCACTGGGAAACTCCCCCGCACACCGCAACCGTAGTTTGGGACCTTGATTACCAATGGAATGATGCCCAATGGCTTGAAAAACGCCGCAGCGCGCCGCCGCTCAGCAAGCCCATTTCCATTTACGAAATGCACATTGGTTCCTGGCGCCGGGTGGAGGAAGAAGAAGGCCGGTTTTTAACCTACCGCGAGCTTGCGGCGGAATTGCCCGAATATTGCAATTATATGAATTTCACGCATGTGGAATTTATGCCGGTCATGGAGCACCCGTTTTACGGTTCGTGGGGCTATCAGCTGACGGGTTACTTCGCGCCCAGCAGCCGTTTTGGAACACCTCAGGATTTTATGTTTCTGGTTGACGCGCTGCACCAGGCTGGCATAGGCGTGATCCTTGACTGGGTGCCATCCCACTTCCCTACCGATGAACACGGCCTGGGATATTTCGACGGAACACATTTGTATGAGCATGCTGATCCAAGAAAAGGATTTCATCCGGATTGGAAGAGCTTCATATTTAATTACGGCCGGAATGAGGTGAAGGCATTTTTGATTTCAAATGCTATTTACTGGCTCGATAAATTCCACATTGATGCATTACGGGTGGATGCTGTGGCTTCCATGCTTTATCTGGATTATTCCAGAAATGAAGGGGAATGGATCCCTAACCAGTATGGCGGACGCGAAAACCTGGAAGCGCTTGATTTTTTAAGGGAATTCAACAACGCAGTGCATACGAATTTCCCGGACGTCCTCACCATTGCCGAAGAATCAACGGCATGGCCCGGGGTAACTAGTCCCACCAGCCACGGCGGCCTGGGCTTTGACATGAAATGGATGATGGGCTGGATGCACGACACATTATCCTATTTTCAGCGCGACCCGGTTCATCGGTCGCATCACCAGGGACAACTGGCGTTTAGCATTCACTATGCGTTTTCTGAGAAATTTACATTGCCGCTCTCGCATGATGAAGTGGTTTACGGTAAAAATTCGATGATCAATAAAATGCCCGGTGACCATTGGCAACAGTTCGCCAACCTGCGTTTGCTTTACGGTTATATGTTCGGGCATCCGGGTGCGAAACTGCTCTTTATGGGCGCCGATTTCGCGCAACGGCATGAGTGGAGACACGATTTCAGTTTGGATTGGAATGAAAACAACAATCCATCCCATACGGGCATTCAGTTGCTGTTAAAAGATCTGAATGGTTTCTATCAGTCACAACCTGCTCTCTATGAAAATAACTTTTCACAGGACGGCTTCGAATCGATTGATAATCAGGATGGCGTAAACAGCATTATGAGCTGGATACGGAAAGGACAGAATGAAGAAGACGATTTAATTTTTATCGGAAACTTCACTCCTGTTGTAAAAAGTAACTACAGGGTCGGCGTTTCGAAACCCGGATATTACCAGGAAATTTTTAACACCGATGACCTGAAATATGGTGGATCAGATGTGGTGAATAGGGATGAACAGGAAAGTTATCCTGTCCCAAAACACAGCAGGGTTCATTCGCTTCCGCTCGTTTTACCACCATTGGCCATCGTTGTACTGAAATATGTGCGGGAATTTGAATGGCTGTAAATTAAACTTTCATCAATAAACTATCATTTATGTCATCTGGCGGAAAATATGCGCTGATAACCGGCGCAACAAGCGGCATAGGCTACGAGCTAGCGTTGCTGTTTGCAAAAGATCAGTATAACCTGGTCATCGTATCACGCGATGAACAGCAACTTGCAGTAAAGGCCCAGGAATTCAGGCAGCATGGTGTAGAAGTGATCACCATTGCCAAAGACTTCTTTAACCGGGAAGAAACATTGTCGGTTTATGACGAAGTGAAAAGTAAGGGAATCACCATCGACGTGCTTGTTAATGATGCCGGACAAGGTGTTTACGGATTGTTTCAGGACAACGAGCTGGACAGGGAACTGGACATCATTGAGCTGAACATTTCAGCTGTGGTCATCCTGACCAAGCTGTTCCTTAAAGACATGGTGGCGGCGAATTCCGGAAGGATCCTTAACCTGGCCTCCATTGCGAGCAAAACCCCAGGCCCATGGCAGGCGGTTTACCATGGTACCAAAGCATTCGTGTTGTCTTTCAGCCAGGCCTTACGCGAAGAACTGAGCGAGACAGATATTACTGTAACCGCATTACTGCCAGGCGTAACCGATACGGATTTCTTCAACAAGGCAGATATGAACAGCAGCAAGGCAGTCCAGGATGAAGACGCAAAAGCGGATCCGGCGGGTGTAGCGAAAGATGGTTATGACGCGCTGATGGCAGGAAAAGATAAGGTAATATCAGGGCTCAAAAACAAGCTGCAAATGGGCATAAGCAATATCACGCCGGATAGTATGGTAGCGCACAATATGAATGAAATTCAGAAGCCTGTGGACGAAGAATAATCGATAGGATTCTGATCATAAGGCCATATCATCAATGTGATGATATGGCCTTTTTGCTTTTAGCCTTTAAATAAATCAAACCCGCCTTTAAATGGTTCAAAAATCACATTCTTCTTCTTTTCTCTTAATTATACTTCCGGATTAAACCGGATCGGCGTAGCAAATCTCACAACCAGACGCTCTGTAATTGATGCAGTCTGACGTTGATCATGTTTTCGTATACTTACATCACCTTTACATTGAGAACGTTATGATAAATGCGCTAATTATTGATGATGAAAGAAAAGCCCGTTACATTCTCGCCAATTATCTGGAAACGGTGATCCCGGAAGAAATGACCATCATGCATGCACAATCCGTGGATCAGGCTGTGGAAGTGATGAAAACCTTTAAACCAGGAATCATTTTTCTGGATGTGGAGATGCCTGGAAAATCCGGATTCGATTTGCTTGTTGAACGAAAAAACCCTGATTTCGACATTGTCTTTACAACCGCTTTCAACAAATATGCGATCCAGGCGATCCGGTTCAGCGCGCTGGATTACTTAGTGAAACCCATTTGTGTGGAAGAACTAAAATTTGCCATTAACCGGCATCTTGACAAGGTAAAAGAGAAAAATGCCCGCCCTAAGCAAGTCCTTTTAGATAACCTGATTGATAATATCAAGAAAAAAGACATCAAGGATTTCCGTCTGGCCGTCCCTTCCAGCGAAGGCGTTTTCTTCTTTATGCTCGACGAAATTCTCAGGCTGGAAGCTGATAAAAATTACACTTCCATTCATTTAGTCGGCAAAAGGCCATTCGTTTCCAGCAAAACATTAAAGTTCTTTGACGATATGCTGGGAGAGTTTAATTTCATCCGTACACATAAATCACATTTGGTCAATTCCCGGTATATTAAGCAGGTGACGCACAACAGTCAGTATGTGCTCCTTTCGGACGGGTCGCAAGTGGAAGTATCCAGAAGAAAAAAGGAAGAAGTCCAACAGCAGCTGAACCTGCGCTAAATTACCTTACCATTTGATCAAACAATTTACTTAAACTTAATTCCGGCTCCCGACAAAATCCAGGATGAACTTTCGAACACTGTACAACAGTGCTTCTTGTGGCGGTGAGCCAGCGAAACCGGGAGGCAGGCGGTAGCGCAGCAATGGTGCCGCCTTCTTTTTTGCCCAAACAAATTAACTTCAATGCATTCAGATATGCGCTTACCTCATCCAGATCCAGACTTTCGGAAAGCACGCGTAATTTGGCAGCATTCAACTCGATAACACATTCCAGGAAACGCTTCGACGGACAGAACAAAATAACACCCACATTAACAAATTCTTCGCGCTCGACCCTGGGCACGACGCGAATTACGGCGTACTCAAATAAGTGCTGCTCTTGCATCATTCGCTCCTTTAACAAATATATCCGACACGGAGAGCCGCGACGCTAAAAATTTCACATAAGCCTGCCGGTGATCTTCGGCAGTTTCAAAAGGCGCATCGCGCAAAAGCCAGTCATCCGGGATCAGGGATACAACAGCCTCGATTTTTTCAACATTCAAAATTGATTTGAATTCAATATCAACAGACTCAATTTCAGAGGCAGAGCGAATCAACACGTGGTCTTTTACCTGTGCAAATGGCCGTTTGGCCTGTTCCTCCCAGTTATCCCATGAATGGTGAAAATACAATGCTGCACCATGGTCAATGAGCCACAACTCTTTGTGCCACATGAGCATATTGGTATTTCTGGCAGTGCGGTCGACATTGGTAATGAGGCTGTCCAGCCAAACAATGGCGGATGCAAGCCGCGGATCGACATCTGTTACAACCGGATCGAAAGTAATGGCACCTGATAAATAATGAATAGCCAGGTTCAATCCTGTGCTGGCCCTGAGCAGGTCCTGAATTTCTTCGTCAGGCTCGGTCCTTCCAAACGCTTCGTCCAGATTGGCGAAAACAATTTCGGGCACTTTCAAACCCAGTAACCGTGCTATTTCCCCTCCTATCAGTTCCGCAATAAGCGCTTTGGTTCCCTGGCCGGCGCCACGGAATTTCAGGACATAGAGAAAATCGTCGTCGGCTTCCGCAATTGCAGGCAGCGAACCGCCTTCCCGGAGCGGGGTAACATATCGGGTAACATTTACAGTTCTGGGTTGTGGCGGATGACCATTCATTACATGACGCTAACGATTCAAAGACGTCAATATAGGGATTTTTCAGAAAACAAGTCCCATTCCGGCGCGCAGCCGCGTAAGTGAAAGCGAATCTTATCACCTCGATATTTGTCCCTTAAAATGCGGCAATGAGCCAGCGCCGAATGAGTTTGAAGGTCAATGTTCCGTCAGGGGTAACGGAATAACCGTATGCAAATGCCTCGCAAGTATCTTTTTTTTAAATTAGTAGTCCAAATGTTAGCGTAGATGTACGGTTTTAGCTTAGGTAGTTTTACTGAATTTAGGTTGATTAGCGAGAGGCTCTATTAAATAAAAACAGTTTGTTCAAACGCGACCTGGCTTCTGATAGATGTTGGAACGGTATTTTATGCTTTGTCTTTATATAAAACAAACTAACAACCTAATCCAGGAAGCCGATGAAAACGCTGAAAATATTGACGATCATGATGGTGTTAACTGCACCGACGATTGCTTTTTCCCAATCGCGGGACAACAAAACAGAATCAAAACGATCAGAGCGAACATTCCAGAAAAAGTCATCCCGCGTGAGCTCTACGACAGACACATCCGATGTATCTGCGATCATTAAGGACTCGTCCAATGCAGAAAGCGGGCCTATTCTCAACGACAACGGAACCATAAGCACCAGCGGAACGATTAACGGAAGAAGCAGCACCGGTCGCCCCGATGCCGATACAACCACATCGTACTCAGTAAAACGCAACAAGAAAACAATCCGAAGCGGCGGCGCAGCAATGCCCGACTCTACAAAGCCAAAAAGAAAGCCCTAAGCACATTTGTCTTGCATAGACGCTGTTTTTGAATTTGGACTTTTAACAGCGAACTTGCAATATGGTCTTTGATTTTCGGTTACAGGTTTTTAACACAGTGGCCCGCCGGCTCAACTTCACAAAAGCGGCCGCGGAGCTCTACATTACACAACCTGCCGTAACGAAGCACATCCACGAGCTGGAAAATCAGCTTAATACCAAGCTTTTTGAACGGAACGGCTCGCGGGTAAAGCTCACACAAGCCGGTGAAATCCTGTTGCATCATAGCGAACAGATTTTCGAGATTTACCGCAACATTGAGTTTGAGATCAACAACTTAGCACAGCGCCAAGGCGGGAAGCTGCGGTTAGGCGCCAGCACCACCGCGGCGCAGTACATTCTCCCTCCTATCCTGGCTGCTTTTCACAGGAAGTTTCACAACATTCAGGTAACGCTTACAATCAAGAACACCGAAGAAATTGAGCAAGCGCTTCAAAACAAGGAGATTGACCTTGGTGTGATTGAAGGTTTCTCCAAAAATGCTGCCATTAAATATATTGAGTTTCTAAAAGATGAAATCGTTCTGGTGGCGGCCAGCAAAAACCCTACGGCCGTAACCGGCACCATTTCATCGGAAAA
Organism: Dyadobacter sp. CY347; assembly: GCF_021502655.1. GTDB lineage: Bacteria > Bacteroidota > Bacteroidia > Cytophagales > Spirosomataceae > Dyadobacter. Next base: position 793,096 of record NZ_JAKFFT010000004.1, on the reverse strand, counting down.
GCTCAAAACAATCCCCCTGCTCATGCGCGAACCGGGTTCGGGCACATTGGAGGTGATTGCACATGCCCTGAAAACGATCGGTGTCAGCATTGCCGACCTGAACATTGAAATGCAGCTGGGCAGCAGTGAAAGCATGAAATTGTACATGTTGCATTCCGATTCCATGGCGTTAATGTCTGTTCATGCTGTTTTGAAAGAATTGCAAAGCAAGGAATGCCGGATTGTGGACGTGGAAGGCCTGAACATTGACCGCTATTTCTATTTTACGATCCTGCACGGGCAGCACGAAGCCTTACCAGACCTTTTTATGAAATTCGCACGCTTTCACAGAGAAGCGGACCGCGCGAAATGAATTGGCCTATTTTGAGTAGTTATTTCGATTATCCCATTTATTAAGTTGAGTTAGTATCCATTTTTCATCTGGCACCCGACGGAATATTTTTCTGAAATTAAATTATGTTAAAGATTACTTTTAGTCTTGTCTCTGCCTTCCTGATTCTCTATTGGAGTCAGGCAGTTACCGATCGCTCCCAACCCGTTAACACTTCATTAAGCGCTATAAAAGCAGATTCTCTGCCCAATGCAGCCGCCTGGCCTGCCGAGCTTAATGTTACCCATTTTGCAGGATCAGATCTGACGCCAAGCCCTGCCTGCCTCGCAGTGGCAGCCAGCGGGGAAGTTTTTGTGGGTGTTGACATGATCGGATCATTGGGTAAAACGCCTGGAAAGGGTCGCATTGTAAGATTAGTCGATTCCGATCATGATGGGAAGGTTGATAAGAACACCACATTTGCAGAGGTCGATAACCCACGCGGCATCATTGCGATGGGTGACCGCGTTTTTGTTTTACACACCACTTTTTCAAAAGAAACACAGAAAGCATCGGGCATGGACCTGGTCGTTTTTGAAGATAAAAACCGGGATGGCGTGGCCGACGGAGGCCCTTCTCCATTGATCCAGAACATCAGCTCACCCAAATTTCTCCAAAGCCGCGGAACAGATCACTCAACGAACGGGATCAGGATGGGGATTGATGGATGGATTTACATTGCAGTCGGTGATTTTGGTTTCCATGATGCCGTAGACAGATCAGGAAAAAAACTGACCCAACTAGGCGGCGGAATCGTGCGTGTCAGGCCCGACGGCACCGAAATGGAAGTTTTCACACACGGAATGCGCAACATTTACGATGTGGCGATTGATCCTTACATGAATATTTTTACAAGGGACAATACCAATGACGGAGGCGGCTGGAACATTCGTTTTAGTCACCAGATTCAATCTGGCGAATACGGCTATCCTGTTCTTTTCAAACATTTTACAGAAGAAATTATTCCGGCACTTGTCGATGTGGGCGGTGGCTCGGGAACGGGTTCTTTATTTATGGATGATCCGAACTGGCCTGCAAAATACAACCAGGTGCCCATGATGGCCGACTGGGGCAGAAACCAGCTTTACATTCACCGTGTAACAACCGACGGGCCATCCTTCACGCAAAAAGAGGAAGAATTCATTAAGCTGGCCCAAATCACTGATATTGATATCGATGCGTCAGGAAGCGTTTATTTATCTGCCTGGGATGGCGCGGGTTATTCCGGAAATCCGGGCAAAGGTTTTGTTGTTCGTGCAGTGCCAAAAAACTGGCAGTACAAGCCATTTGTTGATCTGAAAAAATCTTCTGTAAAAGAGCTGGCTACGCTGCTGAGCCATGCAAGCGCTGTTCAGCGTCTGGCTGCGCAACAGGAGCTGCTTACCCGCAAAACAAAAGATGCTGCGAAAGCATCCTGGAAAATAGCCAGCAACAAACAACTTCCGCTTTATGCCCGTGTCGCCGGCATTTACACTTACGCCCAGGCCGCCGGAAATTCAGGAATTAATGATCTGGTCAAACTTACGGATGACAATGATGTACGGGAATTCGCTTTACGTGCCCTGGCAGACCGCCTGAAAAACGCTCAGGACGTTCCCGTTGAGCCGTTTTTGAAAGGTTTGCAAGAAGGAAATCCACGTGTTCAGCTAGCCGCAACCATTGGCCTGGGCCGACTAGGACGCCCTGAAACAGCCGAAGCCTTATTAAAAGTAAAAGTGCCGGCCTCGTTTGTATCTCCTGCCAAAGGAACGGAAGGGCCGCATGCCACGCCGAACGCTCCTATTATCACACCTCACATCGCCGTAAGAGCGCTTGTTGCCCTTCATGCCGTGGATGCATGTGTGAAAGCTGTGGGCACCGAAAACGCCACGCTCGCACTCTGGGCATTGCGTTATATGCACGACCCAAAAGCAGTGTCGGGGTTGATATCGGCATATGGACAGGCAAAAGATGATGCGTCCAAAAATCAGATCCTGACCACGCTTGCGCGGCTTTACAAAAAAGAAGCACCTTACGACGGCTCATGGTGGTGGAGCACGCGCCCAGATACGCATGGACCTTACTATAAGGCCGTTACATGGGAATCTTCGGATGCGGTCAAAGGTTTTTTAATGGAGGAATGGAAGAAAACGGATGAGAATGGCAAGCAGCGCTTTGCCGACCTGAATGGACGTCTGCGCATGGGAATTACCGAATTTGGTGGTGAAGAAGTGGTTGCAGCGAAAGAAGAAGTAAAGATCGATTTGAATAAAATCCGCAATAAAAAAGGACAGGTCGGCGAATCTTCGATTGAAGATGTAATGCTAGCCATTGCAAAAATAGAAGGCAATCCTGCCCTGGGTAAACAGCTTTTCACCAAGCAGGGATGCATTGCGTGCCACAGCCTGAGCAAAGGAGAAGTCATGAAGGGGCCGTTTATGGGCCAGATCGGTTCTATTATGAATCGCGAACAGATCGCCGAATCAATATTAAAGCCTAACGCATCTATCTCTCAGGGATTTGCGTCCGTATTGATCACAGCGAAAGGCGATAAGACATACATGGGGTTTGTTTCCGAAGAATCTGCCGAGAAGCTTGTGATCCGAGACATTACAGGACAAGTAACGGTCGTAAAAGCGTCAGATATTATTTCCAGGAAAGAAATGGAATCATCCATGATGCCTCCTGGACTTGCCAACGAGCTTTCTTACGAGGAATTTGCTTCCCTGATCACATTTTTGTCTCAGCAACGGAAATAGCGCCTGTCGCTGAAAACCCCAAGCATGCCTAAACATCCCGCTCATGAAAAGACTTCTACCGTTTCTCTTTTTGCTTGTACTGGCATCATGTAAGGATGACGAGAAACAGCCGGTCCCCTATCCGGACCCGGCAGTTTTGGCAAAGCACCAGGCACCTTTTGGGTCGCCGCCGGTGGATGTGAAACTGAAAAAGCTACTTTTTAATGGTAAACTGTTTGCCGAATACATCTATGAGGGCGATCTGCTCCGTGAACAAAAGAAGTTCCTTTTTTTTGATGTTCCGGGGCATTATGAGAGCGGCAATTTTGTGCGGAATGCAGGAGTTACGGAATCTTATGATGTGGTTTCCGCTGAGTGGAATGGCGAGGCACAGTATGTTTCTGACATCTTCAAACCCGCCTATTCAATCAGATTCAATCCACCCGTGAATGACTCATTGCGTGAAGTGACAGAAGAAAACCTGATTTTCCTGGAAATCTTTTATAGAACATATGCCATTGACAAACAAGGCTTTATCACACGCCAGGAATTCACAGAGAAGACCAACACGGCTAACGATTTTTCCATATTCTATATCAGAAACGAGCAGCATAACATTGCTAAAAGCTGGGTTAAATATGCCGCAGAAACGACTTTCGCCAGTTTTGTCACGTATGAATTTGATACTCATCCAAACCCGTTTTTTAAGCTTGGGCTAGACCGAAACGGTCAACTGGCTGCACATGCCATGAGCCCTAACAATGTTGTGAAAGAAACCATAAGTGATAAAAATGGCCCGATCTATTCCATTGACTATAAGTATGATTACGCTTCCAACGGTTATCCCGCCAAAGTCACCGTCGGGTCCGGGAACCCGGCTTTCACACCTTATACGATGGAATTCAATTACTGAATCGGTGTCACATTATACTCTTCCGTGACGGCGGGCGTTGATGGGGATAATGATGGAAAAGGCGGTGCCTTGTCCGGGTTCGGATTCCACTGCAATGCTGCCGCCGTGGTTACGGACGATCTTGCGACAGTAAACAAGCCCCGAGCCATCGCTTTTTTCAAGTTCTTCGTTGATGAGATTGGGAAAAATGTCGAAGATCCTTTCGAGCTGATGTTTCGAAAAACCGGCGCCATTATCCTCGATCGTTATTTCGATCAGCTCCGAATCATTCTGCAATGGAAGCTGGGGCGTATTCTTCTGTGTGATTTCCTTTGAGCCAATTGTGATCTCATGCACTGCGCTTTTTTTCGAATGTTGCATGGAATTGGTGATCAGACTGTAAAATAGCTGCTTCATCTGCGCAAAACTTGCATTAATGACCGGAAGCGGATTGATATGCACTTTCGCATTCTTTTCATCCAGCTCCTCACTCAACTCATCACAAACTTCGGCGACTAATTTTCTCAGATCAACAAGCTCAAAGTCAGTATCATTATATAATTCTGAAAATTCGGATAGCTCCTTTACAAGCTCTGAAAACTTCCTGGCACAGTCATCAACCTTCCCGGCAAGAAACTTAATCTTCTCCACATCTCCCGCTTCGCCTGCCTGCACGAGCATACTGCTGAAAACACGCATTTTTCGCAGCGGTTCCTGCAAATTGTGATTGGAAATATACTTGAACTGGCGGTTTTCGATCACTGAATCCACCAATTTGTGATTCATCTCGTTCAACGCCGTTTTGCTCTGCTCCGCCACCTGTATGGTTTCCAGATGAAATGCGATCAATTCTGCGAAAAGTTTGAACATTCCAATGGTTTTGGTGTTGTTCAGCACCGCTGGCTTGGGATCAATAGCGCATAATGTCCCAAAGAAGTCACCGTTTTTAAGAATAATGGGAATCGAAATATAGCTTTGGAAACCATACATTTTGGGCGTGTGATGGTCTGCAAAAATCTCGCTCATCTGGACATGATCAATGATAACGGCCTGCTGGTTGTCACGGATCTCATTGCATATGGTGGTTTCAATCTGCAATTCTCCGCCCGGCTGTAATCCGAAAGAAATCTCATCGCGTACACTGCACGCAATCCACCTGTCCTGCGTAACCCGCGCAATGGCGGCAAAGCCCATCCCCGTTGATTTACAGATCACTTCGAGCATGGTAGATACGATTGGGATCTTCTTTATATTTTCAATGTCTGATAGTAGGGACGCGTCTGAATATTTCATTCCTATTTGCATTTCGTATCATGTCAAAGTTAGCCAACATATCCAGTATTATGCAAAGTTTTTAATCCCTGCCGCTGCGAGGATTTCGGGCTGTGCATTGCCTGAGCCTTTTGTCAATTTTTATTTTTAAATTGTCGACCCTTAACTTTTATTTAAATCATGAAAAAATTAGTACAAACCTGTCTCCTTGCACTCGCATTAGTGCCTGGCGCTTTCGCAAACCAAACCAATCCGAACCCGTCCGCACCGGCTCCTGCGCCTATCGAAGGGCGCTGGGACATTACAGTGGATATGGATGGTAAAATGGCCCCGTCGTGGCTGGAAGTGCGTCACTCCGGCAACCATACATTGATCGGGCAGTTTACAAGCGTTTCAGGAAGCGCCCGCCCGATTTCAGAAGTGATTTTCAAGGATGGCCAGTTCAATTTCGAGATCCCGCCGCAATGGGAAAAAGGCGATGGTAACTTAAAGCTTGAAGGAGCACTTACGGGAGAAAAGATCGCGGGAAGTGTGAGCACGCCCGATGGCAAGAAATTCAATTTCACCGGTGTTCGCGCACCATCCCTGCGCCGGACCGCTGCGCCTGTTTGGGGCGCGCCGATCAAACTTACCGGCGGTAACGAAATCAAAGGATGGCATGCTGCGGGAGAAAACCAATGGATCGCAGAAAACGGCATATTACGCAGCCCGAAATCCGGCGCCAACCTCATTACTGATCAGAAATTCAATGACTTTAAACTGCATGTGGAATTCCGTATTCCCAAAGGCAGCAACAGCGGCGTGTATTTGAGGGGACGTTATGAAGTGCAGGTTACTGACAGCAAAGGAATGGAACCGTCTCTGGATCAACTGGGTGCGATTTACGGCTTCCTGGTTCCCAGCGAAATGATGGCCAAAGATCCGGGTGAGTGGCAGTCATTCGACATTACATTGGTTGGCCGCATGCTGACGCTCGTGACCAATGGCAAAACCGTGATCACCAATCAGGAAATTCCGGGCATTACGGGAGGAGCGCTGGATAGCAACGAAGGCGAGCCGGGACCGCTTTACATTCAGGGTGACCATGGACCGGTTGAATACAGGAATATTGTAATCACACCTGCCAAATAGGTTCACACATTGATCCTGTCCTTATTGGAATAAACAAAAAAAATGGCGGGGAAAATCCCTGCCATTTTCGCTTACACACACTGTTATGACTTTTACGTCACCTCTTAAAAAGATGCGGGGTTAAGGCATCTGTCTCTTTCGATTATTTAGCTAGGTTTGAAAATACTTTTATATTGAATACGCCGTAAGGCCTGCCTGAATCATTTTGAAAAAAATAACTTTCCTGAAAATCAGGAAAGTTATCTGCATTATTTACTCAACGTTCCTCTATTACTTAACCTTCAAACTTATCCGCCAGATCGAAGAGATCTGACGAATGCCTAAGCCTTGGTTTAGAATATGAATCCAATATGGCATGTTCGAGGCCACCAAGACAAATGCGATGATTAATCGGTGGACCTGAGTGAATTTACGGAAAATTACAGGCCAGAATGGCAAAAATTCTGGACAGGTTGTTATATTTAAAGGTTAATTTTAATTAATTCTATTCCCGACTTAAATCCTTGACTAATGAACCGTAGAGAAGCTGTTCAAAAAATAACCTTCCTGCTTGGAGGCACACTCTCCGCCCCATTAATGGCAGGCATTATGGGTGAAAAACTGAACTTTGGCCCTTCACTTGATATATCCGCCGAACAGGAAGCACTTTTGGCCGACGTGGCAGATACCATCATCCCGGCCACCGGAACGCCGGGGGCTAAGGCTGCGGGCGCAGACAAGTTTATCACCCGGATCATGCGCGACTGCTACGAAATGGCGGATCAGAAGAAATTCTATTCAGGACTGGATAAAATAGATGCGCAAAGCAAAGAAGTGTACAGCAAAGGGTTTTCAGCCCTGGATGCGACGCAGAAAACCGACATTATCAAACGCACAACGGTTTCGGATAAGCCATTTTTCCTGCAAATGAAAGGCTTGACGGTCACCGGCTATTTTACTTCCGAAATCGGCGCAACGCAAGCATTGGATTACTTGCCGATTCCAGGGCGGTTTGACGGCAGCTGGCCGATGCCAAAAGGCCAGAAAAGCTGGGCGCTTTAAACAGACGACTATCCCTGACCAAATCATAAATACTATCCTTATAATGGCGAATTTAAATATTGACGCAGTAAAAGAAGTTACCTACGACGCAATCGTGATCGGTTCCGGCGTATCCGGTGGCTGGGCAGCAAAGGAGCTGACAGAAAAAGGACTGAAAGTGCTAATGCTCGAAAAAGGCAAAAACCTGGAACACGTTACAGGCTACGAAAACGCCCTGAAAGCACCCTGGGAAACGCAATACAACGGCCGGCTAACTGTAAAACAGAAAGAAACGCACCCATTCCTCTCCCGAGATTATCCGTATAATGAAATGACGGAAAAATACTGGATGAATGACATGGACTCGCCTTACGAAGAGAAAAAAAGGTTCGACTGGTTCCGTCCGAATATTGTTGGCGGGAAATCGATCATGTGGGGAAGGCAGTCGTACAGGTTAAGCGACATTGATTTTGAAGCAAATTTAAAAGACGGAGTGGCCGTAGACTGGCCCATCCGATATAAAGACGTTGCGCCCTGGTATTCTTATGTTGAGAAACATGTTGGGATTTCTGGCGAAAAACTGGGGCTTCCTCAACTCCCCGACAGCGATTTCATTCCGCCTATGGACATGTACTTCGTTGAAAAAGAGGTAAGAAAAAGACTTGAAAAGCAATTTCCTGGCCGCAACATGACCATTGGCCGCGTCGCTAACCTTTCACAGCCTACCAAAATCCAGCTTGAAGGGGGCCGTTCTCCGTGCCAGTATCGGAATAAATGCTCATTGGGCTGCCCTTACGGTGCTTATTTCAGTACACAATCAAGTACGCTTCCGCCAGCTGTGAAAACCGGCTTGCTTACCTTGCGTCCGGATTCGGTTGTCCGGGAAATCATTTATGATGGAAAATCGGGTGCGGGAGGCGTTGGTAAGGCAACGGGCGTTCGTGTGGTGGATTCGGTAACATTACAGGAAAAGGAATATTTTGCAGGCTTGATCTTTGTTTGTGCGAGTGCGCTTGCATCCACGGCTTTGCTTTTGAATTCTACATCCGACCGTTTCCCGAATGGAATGGGCAACGATTCCGGCGAACTGGGCCGTAACCTGATGGACCACCATTTCAGGACCGGCGCCAGCGGGGTTTGGGAAGGTGATTTAGATAAATATTATTTCGGACGCCGTGCCAATGGCATTTATATTCCACGTTACCGCAACATTGGTTCCGACAAGCGTGATTACCTGCGCGGGTTTGGTTACCAGGGCGGCGGGGGCCGGCAGGGATGGCAGCGCAATATTGCTGAACTGGCCTTTGGCGCTGATTTCAAAGAAGAATTGACAACTCCAGGCAACTGGACAATGGGCTTTGGTGGTTTTGGTGAAACATTGCCTTACCACGAAAACTACATGTACCTGAACAAGGATAAGAAGGATAAATTCGGCATGCCGGCTGTTGTGTTTGACGCGGAACTTCGTGAAAATGAGAAGAAAATGCGCGTGGATATGATGAACGACGCCGCTGAAATGCTTGAAAAATCCGGCCTCAAAAATGTAAAAACGCACGATAACGGATCTTACCTGGGAATGGCCATTCACGAAATGGGAACAGCCAGAATGGGCCGTGATCCGAAAACTTCCGTTTTGAATGGTAACAACCAGTTGCATTCGGTAAAAAACGTGTTTGTGACAGACGGCGCAGCGATGACTTCGGCTTCCTGCGTGAACCCGTCATTGACTTACATGGCATTAACAGCCCGCGCGGTTGATTTTGCTGTGAAAGAATCGAAAAAGAAAAATATCTGACAAGAACTCACATTAGCATAATAAAACTATCCGGGCTCACCAACGCCGGATAGTTTTTTTTTAACCCACACTCTTTGCAAACAAAATTTGCAATTTTTTGCAATATTTAAATCAGTAATTTCACAAACATTGCATATTATTGCACTTTGATACTTTGAATTAACCGTTTTATGCAAGAAAAAGCAAAAATCAGCGCTGCAAGAAGAGCCGTATTACTCATTTTCCTCGTCTGCGGGATCGGGCTGTCGAGCTGGGCGCCGATGGTTCCATTTGCAAAACTTGCATTAGGGCTCAGTGAGGCCGATTTAGGCATCGTGCTTTTAGCATTGGGAGCAGGTGCGATTTTAACAATGCCTATCACGGGTGTTTTAATCAATAAATATGGCAGCAGGAAGATCTCGCTTCTTTCAGCATTTGTTATTGCTGCATTTTTACCCTTGCTTTTGATGGCAAACACGCCTTATCAACTTGCAGCGGCATTATTTGTCTTTGGGGCGGGCATTGGATCCGTTGACGTGGCCATGAACGCACAGGCCGTTTTGGTTCAGGAAAAACATGGAAGCCACATTATGTCGTCCTTTCACGGAATGTTCAGCGTCGGAGGTTTGCTGGGATCGATTGGCTTGGGTTTTCTGATCAAGGCCGGGCTCTCTCCTACGGTTGCGGCGCTTAGTATATCCGCATTACTCATTGTCATTACCGCCACGCAGTTCAAAAAGCTGCTCCCGCATTCCGAAGAAGCCAAGATCGACAGCGCCACATTCATTCTTCCAAAAGGCCCGGTGCTTATTTTGGGACTGATGTGCTTTATTCTGTTTCTGGCAGAAGGCTCACTGCTGGATTGGAGCGCAGTATTTTTGCAATTCTCCAGGGATTTCGACCCTTCCCTTTCCGGCGTTGGCTATGCGGTGTTTTCTGTCGCCATGGCCGTTATGCGCCTGACCGGCGATGGCCTGATCCACAAGCTTGGGCCTTCTAAGGTTGTGTTTTATGGAACATTTCTGGGGGGAGCGGGCTTCCTGCTCGCAGTAGCAGTGCCCTGGGCACCCGCGGCATTGATCGGTTTCGTTCTGGTTGGTTTGGGTGCAGCCAATGTTGTCCCTATTTTCTTTACAGCCGCCGGTCGTTTTCCTAACGTGCCGCCTTCCGTTTCGCTTCCTGCCGTAACAACATTAGGCTATGCAGGACAACTGGCCGGCCCGGCACTGATCGGTTTTATCGCAGAATTTACGTCCCTATCCATTGCATTAGGCTTTGTAGGCGTGCTTTTGTTCATTGTGGCCTTTACTTACAAGCACAGGGATTGACTTTGAAATAACATTAAAATGCTTCTCCCGTAAAGAGATAAAACCCGGGGCCGTCTTTGGTAAAACCTACATCCAACCTTAGGAAAATGTCCTTTTTAGGAAATAGCAGATAACGCAGCCCTACGCCGCCCGAGGCTCGTATGTGTTTAAATGTGAATGCATTGAGCTTAGGAGCGACAACGGCAGTTCCTGCAAAGGCCACCGCCCCAAAGCGCTTACTGAACCCAAATGGCAGCCAGCGATGCTCCACTTGTCCGGCGAGCATATTTTTGTCGCGATAACGGCCATAGTAGTAACCCCGCATAATCATTTCCCCACCCATCAGTGCAAGCTGGTTGAAAGGCACATTACCGGAATAAAAATTTCCCAAAACTTGCCACGCGAGCACATTGCGCGCGCTCACGGGATGCGATGAACGGACATCCAGGTTTACCCCCTGAAAACTGTGGTTACTTCCCAATCCCGGGCTGTATTTCAAAAATGATATTTCGCCGAAAAATCCTTTGCGAACATTGAGCACATTATGCCGGTTGTCATAAACCAAAGCAGCGCCTAACCCGATATTTCGCGTCCCGTCGCTTCCTAACGGCTTGTCATAGGTGTGGTTATCAGGCTGTTCGAAATTTGTATTATACAATTGCTGATAGTCTATTTCCGGCCCGGCAAAAAAATTGGGCTTGATCTTTCTTAATACACGTTGTTTGAAAAGAATATAATTGGCATCGATCAGTGCAGGATCTTCGCCCACGGTTTCGGGCCCTATGCCGTAATAAAGAAGCGGAAAGCGCTGGAAACGCGTCCTTCCTAAAAAAAACCATTTGTCCTTATCCCCATAGATCGCATTATCAAGCCAGATGCCGTATTGCGCTTCCAATGTCAGGAATGTGAACGCCTGCACTTCGCTTAACCGGTTGAGGGTGTCCTTGTTAGCCTGAAAAATCAGCAGAGAGGACAACCCAAACTCGAAACTAGTCTCCGGGGAATAGCCTAATGTAGGATAGATCCGGAAGCTGGACTCGCCCGGGGCCGTTGTATCAGAAATGGTTTTTTGTACAAATCTTTTAAACCAGCCCTCCTGTGCCTCAGCACAATGGCCCGCCGCCACAAATAGAATCATGAGCAGCACCCCAACTTTGATCTTATCCAATTCCGGTAACTTTTGATGAGAAAGATTTTACATGTCAAGAGATATAAAAACTGCGCCAAATGCCGGTCGCTTATTTCCAAAACGATAGAAATCCGTTCAGTAGATCATAATTACATCATTGCTTTCCCTTAAAACGACAAGATTCCCTGATGAAAAAATTAACGGCACTTATTATACTCCTCTTTTTAACCACCACCCTTTACGCACAAAATAACAGAGATCTCTGGTGGAAAAGGAACAACCTGCGGGTAATCCAAATGAACCTGCCTTCCTATGAGGCCGCGACCATCAATGCCGATTCTATTGTTGCTGATCTTATAACTTATTCAGCCAACACACTGCTGATCAACGCCGGAGGCATTATGGCGTTCTATCCTACCAAGCTTGATTTTCATTACGCCAATCCTTTTATGAAGGAAAATGTGCTGGGTGATGTGATAAGAAAATGCCATCAGAATAACATTAAGGTCATCGTCCGCTTCGATTTCAGCCGCGTCCACGAAAGCATTTACAAAGCCCATCCCGAGTGGTGCTACATTTCTCCAAAAGGCGAACGGATCATTAACACCGATATGTATGTGGTTTCCATCAATGCGCCATATGTCCAGGAAAAAGCATTCAAGATCATTGAAGAAGTGATCGATATGTTTCCGATCGACGGGATTTTCCTGAATATGCCGGGTTACCAGGTTAATAACCCGTACGAAGGAAAATACCACGGCATCGACCAGAATGATTTTGACAAAAAGGCTTTTGCCACATATTCCAACGGAAAAGTGCTTCCTACCGAAGAAAATAAAGCTGACACCCTCTATCAAAAATATCTGGAATTCAAGAAACATACGGTTGAAAACTGGTCTGAAAAATTGCACAAACTGGTTAAATCCAAAAATGAGCAAATCGCGATCTGCACATATTCCGACAAGTTCGTGGACATTATCCGACACGAATCACAGAGCATGACCACCCTGCCCTACTGGCCTTACACGGCCTCCGACAATGTCAGCAATGCAGTCAATTCCTTTCCGGAACACATTATCAGCAATGCCAGCATTCAGCAGATTTCTTTTCAATCGCGTTACAATGCGGTTGAGCCTCAGGAAGTCCAGATCCGTCTTTACGAAAACATCGCCAATGGTTCGGGCCTTGATCTGAGTATGATGGGTGATATGCGGGGATATGAAGACGAGCGGAATTATGAGGTGATCAGGAAGGTTTACGCTTTCCATAAGAAGCACGAGGCGTATTTTGGTAAATATAAATCAATGGCTAAAATAGCTGTCATCGCGCCCGGAGCCTGGCCTAGTGGCGAGCCTATGCAGGAATATCGTGGCATCCAGCTCATGCTCCGCGAGGCACACATTCCATTCGACATTATCGAAGACGGTCAGATCGGAAATTTGTCCGAAAAAGTAAAGAGTTATAAGCTCATTATTCTCCCGGAGATTACTTATCTGAAACCGGAAGCTATAAAAGTGCTGAAAGAGGCCAGTAAAGGCGGCACAAACCTGATTGCCACAAACCGCACCATGTTCGACAGCCCGGAAACCTTGCAGGAATTGTTTGGGGCGAAAATTGAGAAAAAGGACAACGACGGTGCCGGAAATTATCTCGTGCCGGATAACCCGAACATTTTCAAAAGCTTTCCGGGACAAAAAATGCTGTTCTGGAAATTCAACCTGGGGCTTTATGATCTTTCAGGCACGGACGAAAAACTACTTCCTGTTCTGTCTAAAGGCCGCCCCGGCCCGCCCGAGATCATCGGAGGCCACGAGCCTACGGGTTATTATGCATTGGGAATCAAAAATCATGAAAAAAGTAAAGCGCTCATTTTCCCGATAAACCTCGGCCGGATCTATTATATGCACGGTTACCAGGAGCACAGAAATCTGCTTCTGGACGCCATTAACTATGTTTTGCCGGAAGCCAGTCAGGATATCCAAACCAATGCGCCGCAAAGAGTTGAAGTTATTTTAAAGGAATTTTTGAAGAACAACGTCAGTAATAAAGAGAAGACAACAAGCGAGGGATTGATTCTGCATTTGGTCAATCTGACAGGTTTCAGCGGCAACACCTATTTTGAACCATTGCCTGTTTATAATTTGAAATTCAAGATCAAATCAGAGAAAAAACCTGCCAGAATCTTCTCATTAAGCAGCGGAAAACCGATTAAATTCACACACGATAATGCATTCATCAACCTGGAAATGAGCAAATTAGATGGGTTTGATGGTGTTGTAATGGAATATTAAAACGGTAAGAAAAACGAAGCACGATAAGGCCATGGAACAAAAAGTAATTCCAACATTATATGAATGGGCAGGTGGAATGCCCATTTTCGAAAAGCTAACGACTCTTTTTTACACGAAAGTCTTGTCGGATCCGCTTTTGGAACCGGTTTTCAAACATATGTCGCCCAAACATCAGTTACACGTCGCGCATTTTCTTGCCGAGGTTTTCGGCGGGCCGGAAATGTACAGCACGCAGGAAGGGAGCCATTTCAAGATGATCCAGAAACATTTATCCAAACACCTGACCGAAGCCCATAGACAGCGCTGGGTCGCATTGCTGTTGGAAACGTCCGACGAAATCAACCTCCCCGACGACCCCGAATTCCGCTCAGCCTTCGTCGCTTACATTGAATGGGGCACACGCATCGCAGTGCTCAATTCCAATGTTGATGATCTGACAATGAACCCGGACGAACCCATGCCAAAATGGGGCTGGGGCGTTCCGGGTGGGCCGTTTATTGGATAAGTTCATCATTACTGCCACTAATATCCAGAAACAAATATTCCTCTTTAAAATCGATTTTATTCTGGCTTAGTATAGCAACATATTCCTCTCGAAGAGACTTTTTCTTATGATGAGCTTCCTGATTCAAAATGTATCGGACGATAATGTCAAAATTATGATAGTCAACTGAAAAGGCACCATAACCCTCCTGCCATCGAAATTTCTTTTCTGTAAATCTATTTTTATTTACAAACTCTGAGCTGTCGCCTTTCACTAATCTCATGAGCTCAGACAAGGATTGATGTGTGTTAAAGCCAACGAGCATGTGAAGGTGATCAGCAACGGAATTGACAATCATCATTTTATGTCCGTTCCCCTGAACAATTCCCGTAATGTATTTATGAAGCGCATCCTTCCATTCCGGACGAATCAGCGCTTCCCTGAATTTAACGGCAAATACAAAGTGGACATAAATACAAGTGTAGGTGTTAGCCATATTAAACTGAGTTTTTATAGTGATAAAACTCTTAATACGCAGCATCCAAAATTCGGTCACAAAGTTTCCTAAAAAAATATTCCGACTTCTCTGCATCATCACGCATATACAGGTAGCCCCGCCGGGGCAAGAAGGCCAAGAAAGCATCTCGGGGGTAGGTAGCAATAGGTAGTGCCTTTGGCACATTAAATGCCCCAGCGTGCTATCTATCACTGGGAACGAGTAACCAACAAGAACAACGCATGCCCCAGAGGGGCTACCCATTACCAGCAACAAAGCCAACCCACAAGACAAGCGCATGCCCCAAAGGGGCTACCCATCACCAGCAACAAGTCAACCAACAAGACAAGCGCATGCCCCAGAGGGGCTACCCATTACCAGCAACAAGTCAACCAACAAAAAAAACGCATGCCCCAGAGGGGCTACCTATCACCAGCAAAAAGCCAACCCACAAGACAAGCGCATGCCCCAGAGGGGCTACGCGAAAAGTATGTTGATTGATAAACAAAAAACAGACAACAGCGTGTGCGTAATACACATAAAGTGAACAGTTTATGTCGATTTTTGGAGAAAACTAAAATTTAAAAAACGCTATAAATAGCTCAGCCACCATTTTTTGTTCCGCTCCCGGTAATTCCCAAACCACCGGCATGGATAATAAAGGGCGAGGACAATGGAAATCCATATTAAATACACCATTCCCAGGCTATAACCGAAATCGTTCGGGCGGAATTTGAAGAAAAGATCCGGTGCGGTCGCCTGCGCCCAGGTGTAGCCCGAGGACAAAACGGCGATCATTGTAAGCAAGTGAATAAGATAAAAGTGCAGCATGAAATAGAAAAAAGGCACTTTTCCGTAAACAGTAAAAAAACGCGTCAATTTATTGTCGGTATGCTCCGTAAGCGCTAGTAAGATTAGAATAGGGCCGAGTGTCATGAGGGTAAAAATGAGCGAAGGCGGATATTTGGACGCATTCATAAATGATAAAAACGTCCTCATCCCTTCCGATTGCGTGCTCCACAGCGACTGGTCTCCGTAATAATTAACGAAGCGCAGAACCAGGAACAGCACAATGGCGGCAACACCCGATTGCAGCAATATTTTTTTGCGTTTTTGTTCGGGAAATGCACGGTTATAGATCGTCCCCAACCCATATCCCGACATCATAATCCCGGCCCAGGGCAATATCACATACAAGAAAGCAATGTTCCCGCCATCGCCCCTGGGCACAAATCGCCCGGCACCCGTCATAAAAATGCCCAGGAAAATGTCAAGCCCTGAGCCGGGTGCAGCTTTAATCAGATCGAAGAGATTATGACCGAAAATCAGGATCAAACCTGAAATCAAAATGGCTTTGGGAGAAAGGAAACGCACAAACAAGCCCAAAACAAGCATACTGGTCCCCAAAGCCCATAGCACGGCCAGAAAAATGGTTTTGAATGTCACGTCGAATGAAAACGCAAATGTCATGAAAGTCAGCTCAACGAAAATGAGCCACAATCCGCGTTTCAGGAGAAAAGAGGAAGTTTCAGCACTAGTTTTATTTTGGCCGGATAAATAGGCAGAAATGCCGGAGAGCAGCATGAAAGACGGCGCACAAAAATGCGTGATCCAACGGGTAAAAAACAATGCTGCGTTGGTTGTGCCCGGATCGAGCGGATCGGCGGTAAATGCGGTGATGTGAAAATAATCCCGCACATGGTCCAATGCCATGATGACCATAATGAGCCCACGAACCGTATCAATGGACTTTACGCGCAAGGAGATTCCGTTCGTTGACATACAACCAATGTTTCCGGTAAGAGTGATTTGATTCACTAAGAAGCTTCGGAAAGTGCTGGTTTACTGATCCTAACAGTTCGGAATCGCCTTGCTAAGCGTATTTTACAAAAGTGCGGCTCCGAAAACCCCTGCGCTGTCGCCCAACTTTGGTTTAAGGATCGGAGTGGTTACAATGCCCTTGTTGAAAATGTATTTTTTAATTCTTTCGAAACCTGCGGTGTAAAGCAGCTCAACATTCCCAACGCCACCGCCGATCACGATCAATCCCGGATCCAGCACATTGATTAATGTAGAAATGGCGCGGCCGTAGAATTCGAGCAGACGTTCAATCGTTGCTTTTGCAAATTCATCTTTGCCTTCGTGATATCTTTCCAAAATCACCTTCATCGTGAGTTTTTCGCCGCTAACCTGCTCATAATAACGTTCCAATGCAGGCCCGGAAATAACTTGCTCCACACAGCCGGCTTTCCCGCAATAGCAAGGTTCACCATTTTCTTCCAGAATGTTATGGCCCCACTCGCCACCAATTCCATGATGCCCGGCAATGATTTTATTGTTCACCACCAATCCGCCTCCCACGCCTGTGCCCATGATCACACCAAATACAACTTCCGCTTTGGGATAATCCTTTCCGGCACCGATCAGCGCCTCGGCCAACGCAAAACAGTTGGCGTCGTTCGCAAGCTGAACGGGAATGCCCAGAATTTTTTCAAGATCTGCTTTCAAGGGCATGCCATTGAGACAGATCGTGTTCGAGTTTTTCATCAACTGCGAATCCGGCTCCAGGACTCCCGGCGTAGCAAACCCGATCCTGGTCGGCTTCTCTCCCACTTGTTCCGCAACCTGATCGATCAGCTTCTTGATCTGTGATAATATATGTTCATAGCCATTGGCCGATTCCGTCGGAAGTCGCATGCGTACAACCACTTCCAGGTTCCTGTCCGGATCCAAAACGGCACATTCTATCTTTGTTCCTCCTAAGTCTATTCCCCAGAGCTTCATAATTATAGTGCTTCCGGCCAGCGGCTTTCAGCTGTCATTTTTAATATTTATTAATTGATTTAAAACTTCAAGAGCACATTACTGCACCTTATAATATTTGTAGCCAAACAAGAAAATCACTGCATAGCAAATAATCGGCAGATAATAAGCATGTGCCACATCAGACTCCGCAACAGCGCCCATTGCGAACGGGAAAAACGCGCCACCCACAACACCCATCGAAATAAATGAGGAAGCCTGCTGGGTATGTTTCCCCAAGTTTTTCAATCCTAGACTGAAAATGGTCGGGAACATGATGCTGAAAAAGAAGTTAAGCATCAGCAGTGCAATGAACGATGGCCAGCCCAGGCTTTGCGCGATAATAAGGCACATAACAATATTACAAGCTGCGAAAATCGCCAATATCGTGTTGGGAGCGATGAAACGCATCAGGAATGTCCCTACAAAACGGCCTGTAAGCATTAATACGAAGAACAGGATCATATAATTACCGGCTACAACGTCGGTAAAGCCCATTTTCTCGTGACCATAATTGATAAAGAACGCCCATGTTCCAGCTTGTGCTGCTACGTTGAAAAACTGCGCTATCACCGCCCATTTGAAATGCCTGTGGTCAAAAAGCCCTTTTTCAGGATGTGTATCCACATTGGCTGCTGCGGGATCATTAACCACGTGCGGATCAGTAAGGGCAGGCACTTTTACGAATGAGAATAAAACGGCGATCGTGGCAATGACGCTTCCGATCACAATGTATAATGTTTTTACAGACGTAAGGTCCGTGCTTCCTTCCACATTGTTTCTCAACAAAAAGTAAGAACCCACAGCAGGCCCGATGATCGTTCCCAAGGCATTGAAAGCCTGTGCAAAATTGATCCGCATATCACTCGTACGCTGGTCACCAAGCGACGCTACAAAAGGGTGCGCAACGGTTTCCAATGTAGAAATACCGCAACCCAGAATGAACAATGCGCCGCCAAAGAACGGAAATGACGCCGCCGCAGCTGCCGGCACAAACAGGAACGAACCCAATGCAAAAAGCGACAAGCCAAAAAGCACGCCATTTTTATAGCCAAACCGCTTCATGAAAAGCCCTGCCGGAATCCCCATGACGCCATATGCGCCGAAAATCGCAAATTGTACGAATGCTGATTGTGTTTTGGTAAGACTTAATACGTGTTGAAAATGTTTGTTCAAAACGTCGCCCATCGTGATGGCAATTCCCCAGAACATGAACAGGGACGTTACAAAAATGAGGGTTATGAGATATCTGTTTTCAGTGAATCGGGCTTTTGTGGGTTCCACGGTTGAGGAATAGTTGCTCATTTAGCTGAATAGTAAAATTTAATGTAAGGTAGATTCTATTTTTTTGAAATGTAAATTAGAGAAATTTAATTGGAAGGATTTGGCTTTTTACTGAAATAGTTGCTCATAAAAAGCAACTGATATTGTACGGCATTGGTCCAGTAAGGCCAGTTATGCGCTCCCGGACGAACGAGATAATCATGGGGAATATTTCTGTAAACAAGCTGGTCATGCAACTTTTCATTGACCTGAAAAAAGAAATCATCCACGCCGCAGTCGATCATGATCGCGAGTGAATTGGGAGTCAGCAGATGCAGCATATTGATGACCGTGTTTTTTTCCCATCGTTCCGGCTGATCGGCATATTTTCCCAATTTGTCGGCCATGTTCCAGTTGTTGGGAAACGGCCTGATATCCACGCCGCCGCTCATGCTTCCCGCCGCGCCAAAAATATCCTGATGTCTGAATGCCAGGTAAAGCGCGCCATGCCCGCCCATGCTCAAACCGGTAATGCCACGTCCTGTCCGATCTTTTACCGTTTTATATTTTGTATCGATAAAGGAAACCAGCTCTTTGGAAATATAAGTCTCAAACTGTGACTGCGCATCAACCGGGCTATCCCAATACCAGCTGCCATAACCGCCATCAGGACACACAATGATCATATTATATAGGTCCGCAGCCTTTTCAAAACCTTTGGCCTTTGAAATCCAGTCGGCATAATTGCCGCTGTATCCATGCAGCAGATAAACCACCGGATATGTCCGTGCAGCATCATACTGAGATGGCTTGATTACGACTGTTTTAAGGTTTTTTTTCATGATGTTACTGTAAACCTGAACGGTGTCGACAGTGGCTGCCGAGGCGGAATGGCAGATAAATGCGCTAATCAGAAGGATAAACAGGGTGTTTCTTTTCATAAACTTTTGAGAAAAATTTCTACAACTTCAAGCTATACATGATATCAATTGATCAAATATTGTAGAATTCGGGGAATAATAACGCCTTATTCTCCATCTTAAAGGCTGGCATTCTAATTGATAGAACATTCATTATCGCAAATAACTCTAACTCAAAAAATTAAAACAATGGGAAATCTTCTTTATACAATAGCTGTCATTTTGGTCATTCTGTGGCTGATCGGCTATTTTGGCTTTGCCAGCTTTGGAATGGGTAACATCATTCACATTCTTTTGGTGATTGCAGTTGTTGCAATAATTCTTCGATTGATTCGTGGCGACAGGGTTGTGTAAGGAAAACACCTAATGAAGAAAAGGCCCGGAATTTATGTTTTTAACATATTTCCGGGCCTTTTTCTTATTCTTTCATTCTCTCGATCTTCCGATTACAGCAGATCCTTAATACGCACCCACACATTTTCGGCTAGGATTTTATGCCCTTCCTCGGTTGGGTGAATGCCATCCGGCAGGTTAAGCTTGCTTTCGCCACCCACGCCTTCAAGTAAGAAAGGAATTAGCGTAATTTTATTTTTATCAGCAATCTCAGCATACACGGCCTTGAATTCCGATGCATATTTCTGACCCATATTAGGTGGAATTTGCATGCCGGCCAGCACGAGCTTGGCATCAGGATATTTCGCACGCACCTTATCCAGAATGGCTTGGAGGTTTTTCCGCGTTTCGGAAACCGGAATGCCTCTCAATCCATCATTACCACCCAATTCAAGCACAAAAATGTCGAGGGGTTGTTTCAAAAGCCAGTCAATGCGGCTGTTACCGCCCGATGTTGTTTCTCCGCTTACGCCTGCATTGATCACCTTATAGTTGAGTCCGAGGGAATCAATGCGTTTTTGGATTAATCCGGCAAACGCCTGGGAAGGATCGTCGAGTCCGTATCCGGCGGTGAGGCTGTTTCCAAAAAATACAATGGTCTTTTTGGTGGTGGCCGGGGTTTTTGCAGCAGTTGTTACAGAATCCGTCTGTTCGGCAGTTTCTTTATTTTCACTGTTACAGGAAGTCAAAATGGCCGCGAAAAGCAGCATTTTGACCATAAAAACGAAGCGATTAATCATATAATGGTATATTTATGTGCAATCTAAATCCAAAAGAACCAAATTGGAGTAAATCAAGTTGCCCCAGTTCAGCACCGCGGAAAACATAAAATTAAAAACAATTGATGGATACCATACTCGATCTGCAACAGGTTAGTAAAATATATAAAAGTGGCGACCGTTCCCTGACCGTTTTAGATAATATAAATTTTTCAATCGCAGCCGGTTCAACCATGTCGATCGTGGGGCCGTCTGGAAGCGGAAAAACGACTCTTTTGGGCTTGTGTGCGGGATTGGACCGGTCTACATCCGGAACCGTCGAATTGCACGGAACGAGGCTGAATGGCCTGAACGAGGATCAGCTGGCGGCTGTCCGAAACCAGTATGTAGGGTTTATTTTCCAAAATTTCCAATTGCTTCCCACCCTTACCGCGCTCGAAAATGTGATGGTTCCGCTGGAATTGCGAGGCGAAAAGAACATTAAGCCGCGTGCGCTGGATCTGCTTGATAAAGTGGGCCTCGCAGAAAGAAGTCACCATTATCCTACCCAATTATCCGGCGGGGAACAGCAGCGCGTTTCCCTGGCCCGAGCATTTTCCAATAAACCACAAATCCTTTTTGCCGACGAACCAACAGGAAACCTGGATGCAGAAACCAGCGAAAAAGTCGTAAAACTACTTTTCGACCTTAACCGGGAAGCCGGAACGACGCTCGTGCTGGTCACGCACGACCTGGAACTGGCGGCAAAAACGCAACGCATTATCCGTATTAAAGGCGGCAAACTGGTTGAATGATGAATCAAGATAAAATTAATTTTCCCTGGTTATTACAAATGGCGTGGCGTGACAGCCGAAAAAACCGTTCGCGGCTGTTACTTTTCATTTCCTCGATCATTCTCGGCATTGCCGCGCTTGTGGCTATTTATTCCCTGGGCGATAATCTCAGATTAAACATTGATAACCAGGCCGCAACATTAATCGGCGCCGATCTGGCGCTTAACACCGGCAAACCAGTTGAAGGTAAGGCCAAAACGCTTGTAGATTCTCTTGGAAAAACCAGGTCTGAGGAGCGCAGTTTTGCTTCCATGATTTATTTTCCCAAAAATGGCGGAAACCGGCTTGCCCAGGTTAAGGCGCTGGAAGGGGATTTTCCTTATTATGGAAAGTTCGAAACCATTCCCGTTACTGCCGAACAGACATTCCGTTCGCGACAAGAGGCACTTGTAGACCAGAGCCTAATGCTTCAATATCAGGCCAAGGTAGGCGATTCGATCAAGATCGGCAATGTTACTTTTGCTATCGCCGGGATTCTGGAAAAAGCACCGGGTTCAACGGGGCTTACGAGCACGGTTGCGCCCTCTGTTTACATTCCTATGCGCTATCTGACACAAACGGGTTTAATGCAGAAGGGAAGCCGCGTTGCTTATCGTTACTATTACAAATTTGCGCCCGAAACAGATGTCGAAAAGCTTGCAAAAAAGCTGGAACCGCGATTTGAAGCGGGTGATCTGGATTACAAAACCATTCAATCCCAAAAAGAAGACACTGGCAGGTCGTTCAAAGATCTGACGCGTTTCCTGGCATTGGTAGGATTTGTAGCATTACTTTTGGGTTGCATTGGCGTGGCGAGCGCGATCCACATTTACATTCGTGAGAAACTCAATTCCATTGCCATTTTGCGGTGTCTGGGCGTAAAAGGTTCTCAGGCGTTTTTGATTTATTTGATCCAGATTGCGGGAATCGGCATCATTGGTTCCATACTGGGTGCCATTCTGGGCACGACCATTCAGCAATTTTTGCCGATCGTGATCAAGGATTTTCTGCCTTTTGAACTTACTACGGACATTTCCTGGCTTGCGATCGGTCAGGGTTTGGCCATTGGTGTGCTTATTTCCATTCTGTTTGCATTGCCTCCGCTCGTTTCTATCCGCAAAGTTTCCCCGCTGAATGTGCTGCGTGTTTCACTGGATGCGGTAAAAATGGAGAGAGATCCTTGGGCCTGGGTTCTTTACGGCCTGATCGTCCTATTTATTTATGGTTTCGCATTTCTTCAAATGCAAACGTGGATTGAAGCTTTGATTTTCACAGCCAGCATTCTGGCGTCATTTGCCGTGCTTTATGCCTTTGCAAGTTTGCTGATGTGGCTCGTACGCAAGTTTTTCCCGACATCGTGGAGCTATTTATGGCGACAGGGACTGGCAAATTTATACCGTCCCAATAACCAGACTTCCATCCTGGTCGTCTCCATCGGCCTTGGCACCTGCCTGGTTTGTACATTGTTTTTTGTTCAAACGATCTTGTTGAACCGGGTCAAGATGTCGTCAAGCGGAAACCAGCCTAACATTGTCCTCTTCGACATTCAGGGTAGCCAGAAAGAAGCTGTGCTGGCGATTGCAAAAGCACAGAATATTCCTGTTAATCAAAATGTTGCGATTGTAAATATGCGTTTGGAAGAAGTAAACGGAAAGACCGCTTCGGATTTCGAGGGCGACACAACAGCCGAACAATCGCGCCGCATCTTCGGCCGGGAATACCGGGTAACATTCAGGGACTCATTAAGTTCTACAGAGAAACTGACCAAAGGAACATGGAAAGGCACTTACAAAAGCACCGACGGCCTTATTCCCATCTCGATTGAACAAGGGTTTGCAGACCGTAGCAGGCTCAAATTAGGCGACACGCTGATCTTCAACGTGCAGGGAACCATGATGTCGACCACCGTTTCCAGTTTCCGAGAAGTGAACTGGGGCGAAGTGCAGACCAACTTTTTGGTTATTTTCCCAACGGGTGTGCTGGAAGAAGCGCCCCAATTTCATGTTATGCTCACACATGTGCCCAATCCCCAAGCATCGGCGGTTTTTCAGCAGGCCATCGTTCGCCAGTTTCCCAACATTTCGATCATTGATCTGGCATTGGTGCTCCGCGTTTTGGATGATATTTTTAATAAAATCGGCTTTGTGATCCGTTTTATGGCTGGTTTCAGCATTCTCACAGGATTAATCGTGCTCATTGCCTCCGTGTTGATCAGCAAATACCAGCGATTACAGGAAAGTGTGCTGCTCAGAACGCTGGGCGCGAGCCGGAAACAAATATTTTCGATCACGGCTTTGGAATACTTCTTCCTTGGATCGCTGGCCGCATTTACCGGCATCTTACTGTCGCTGATCGGGAGCTGGTTATTGGCAAAATTCAGTTTTGAAGCAGAATTTAAGCCTGAATTCTTGCCCGTGTTAATTGTCTTTTTATTCGTGTCCTTCATGACAGTTTTCATTGGCCTGATCAACAGCCGCGGCATTCTATCCCGTCCGCCCTTGGAGGTTTTGCGCCAGGACGTGTAGGATCTTGCGGCTGATTTAACAATTCCTTAAACTCAAATTGTTTTCACAAGAAGCAATTACAACGACTTTTGCGTGCAATTGCCGATTGTGGCTGTGCGTGGGGTTTTTGATGCTTTTCCTGTTGGTTTCATCCTATAAAATCTTCTTATTTTTTCAAACGTTTGCATAAAATTTCAAACGTTTGCATAGCCTATAAGGGAATTTCTATTAAATATTTTAAAAATACAATTTGTAATCTTGCGTAACCAGAACCCTAAAAATTCCTCATATGCCTGTTCGAGAATGCGCATCCTACCTTTCATTAACAATTCAACCCAATAATTTGATCTCATGAAAAAAACTTTGACTCTATTAGTCAAAACCGGGACACTTAGCATTTGCCTGTTGCAGGGCGCGGCCGTTTATGGCCCCAATGCAACAGCAGCGGCTATTGTACCGGTTTCGGGAAGTTCATCAAAGCTTGTCGGAGCAGACTTGCGTGTAATGCAGGACGTTACGCTCACAGGAAAAGTGCTTACAGACGGCACAAACGACGGGTTACCTGGTGTTACAGTGGTTGTCACACCCGTTTCCGGCGGCACAAAACAAGGCGCTACAACGGATGAGAATGGTGTTTTTACCATTCAAACCCTGCAAACAGGAGTACGTTACAATCTGGAATTCAGCTATATAGGCTTTGAGAAACAATCACTGAACGATTTTTTGCTTACAGAATCCAACGCCAGTTCGATTGAAATTAAGCTGAAAGAATCAACATCCAACCTGAGCGAAGTGGTTGTTGTAGGTTACGGAACAACTGTAAAGAAAGACATTACCGGATCCGTTAAGTCTTTGAAAAGCAGTGATTTCAATACGGGTATCATTAACTCGCCGGAGCAATTGCTGCAAGGTAAAGTTTCTGGTGTGAACATTACTTCGGCGACCGGTGAACCGGGTGCTAAAACCAGCATTACCGTTCGCGGCCCGGGCGGTATCCGTACAGGAAGCACGCCGCTCTTCGTGGTAGACGGAATGGCACTGGATAACAGCGGAACAGGTGGTGATACAAACCCATTGAACTTCATCAATCCGCAGGACATTGAGTCGATGGATGTGTTAAAAGATGCTTCTGCCACAGCTATTTATGGTGCGCGTGGTGCTAATGGTGTCATTTTAATTACAACTAAAAAAGGAAAATCGGGACAAGCCAGCGTGACTTATTCCGGATCACTGGGCATTTCTAAAATGGCACGTCCGCTGGATGTGTTATCAGGCCCGGAATTTCTTACAGAGGCTGCCAAATTGGGCGGCACGGTGATCGACGGCGGTGCCGATACGGACTGGCAGAAGGAAATCTCCCGCAATGCAACCACGCATAACCACAACATTTCGGTAGGCGGAGGAACGGACAAAATGACCTATTACGGATCATTTGGGTCGCAGAAGCAGCAGGGGATTTTGAAAGGAAGCCAGCAAGACCGTTATACCGGACGCATTAATCTGTCCCAAAAGTTGCTGAATGACCGCGTAACGCTTGATTTTAATTTGAATGCAACCAATACGAAAAACAAACGGCCAAACATTCAGGGCATGATCGGCGGCGCTATCACGGCGAACCCGACCTACGCACCCTACGATGATAATGGTGAACCCTTTCAGTATCAGGATGGGACGAATCCATTGATTCCGCTGAAATTGTATAAAGAACTTCTGAACACCAACCGGGTTCTGGCGTCTATTTCGCCTTCCGTAACGATCATTAAGGGACTGGTTTACAAGCTCAATTTTGGTTTGGACAACTCCACGGCAACGCAGGACAAGCAAACATTGCCCAACGCGGTTCCATTCGAGATTGGCCGTCTGGAAAATTATCAGATCAAAAACAGCAACAGCCTGATCGAAAATTACCTGACGTATACAGCAAACAGTAAAAACCACAGTTTCAGCGCACTGGTTGGCCACTCCTATCAACGTATTTCGTTGTCCGGCAAGAATTTCAGCATTAATAAATTCCCGATTTCGGACATTGAGCCTATTAATAACCCTAATCTTGGGCAGGATCTGACATTGATTTTGAACGCACCCGGCGGTTATGCCCGGATCAATGAGCTCCAATCGTTTTTTGGAAGGGTTAATTATGGTTTTAAAGATAAGTATCTGGCTACGGCAACACTTCGTGTGGACGGTTCGTCGAAGTTTGGAGCGAACAACAAGTATGGTTATTTCCCATCATTCTCATTGGGATGGCGGATTTCTGAGGAAGCATTCATGAAATCATCTCCTTTCTCAGACCTGAAACTTCGCGCAGGCTGGGGATCGACAGGAAATCAGGAAATTCCTTCCAAAATCACACAAGCCCGTTTCACCTCGGTGGTCTCACCTACAACAAGTTACCCAATCGGAACAGGCTCGTACCCTGCCGGAACGACCAACACGCGGCTTGCAAACCCAGACATTCAGTGGGAAGTGTCCAAACAAACGGACATAGGACTTGACTTCGGATTGTTCAAAGGCGCATTGAGCGGAGAAATCGATTATTTTACCAAAACATCTGAAAAAATACTCTTGGAAGTAATTCCAGCCGATCCTATTCAGCCAGCAGGGGTTTTCTGGACGAATGTGCCAGATATGAAAATCAAGAACCAAGGGCTTGAAGTGGATCTGAGTTACCGCGAATCGCTGGAAAACGGACTGCGTTATTCATTTGGCGGTAACATTACTTTTATCAAAAACAATGTAACAGGTTCCCCTTATTCTGTAATTCCGTCGGGTTCGGCGCAAGGCCCGGGTCTCACATCCGCGACAATCAACGGATACATTAATAGTCAGCCGATCGGAACATTCTTCCTGAAAGAATTCACTGGCTTTGACGAAAAAGGCATCAGCACGTTCAGGGACGTGGATGGCGACGGAATTGTTACGGATAAAGACCGCATTGCTGCCGGAACTGCCCTTCCTACCCGGATGTACAATTTCAATGGTAATGTGTCCTTCAAAGGCTTCGACCTGACTGCCAATTTCAATGGTGTTGCAGGGAATAAAGTTTACGACAACACAGCCAATTCCAATTTCTTCAAGCTGAGATTGTCCAAAGGATTGAATGTAACACGCGAATCTTTTGCAGACGAAGCTGAATCGGTTAACAATTCAGCGCCTGTTTCCACAAGATATCTGAAAAACGGCGCTTATCTGAGATTGAACAACCTTGCACTGGGCTATAACCTGAACACTGCGAAACTGGGAATCAACAAATGGGTGCAGACCGTGCGCGTGTCGGTTACCGGCCAGAACCTGGTGGTTTGGACCAAATACACGGGTTATGATCCCGAGGTGAACAACGACCGCAATATCAATGAAATCACAT
Source organism: Dyadobacter sp. CY347 (assembly GCF_021502655.1). GTDB lineage: Bacteria > Bacteroidota > Bacteroidia > Cytophagales > Spirosomataceae > Dyadobacter. The sequence continues at coordinate 765,436 of NZ_JAKFFT010000004.1, read as the reverse complement.
CATACGGCGTTGATTATCTGAGTTATCCGAAGGCTAAAACAATTCTTTTTGGTCTAAACATTGGCTTTTAATAAATAAAAGATGAAAAAGAAATTATCACTCATATTTGCGGTTGCGAGCTTACTATTTGTCACAAATGCCTGCACCGATCTAGAAGAGCAGGTTTTGGACGAAACGCTCAAAGCCAATTTATCTCCCGACGAAGCGGCCAACGGCCTTATAGCGCCTGTGTACGCATTGCTTCCCAATTTATTCCAGCATACGACCTATTTTGCCCTTAACGAAATATCCACGGACGAGGCCATCCTGCCCTACCGCGGCGGAACCGACTGGGGTGATAACGGGATCTATCTTGCGCTGCACCAGCACAACACCACCGCCACGGATCCGAATGTTACCAGCACCTGGAACACATTATCGCAATCAATTTCACGGTCTATCACGGCTATCAGCGGTTTAAAAGATTCCAAATCTGCTACTGCGGCACTTTATGCTGCGGAAGCGCGTGGAATGCGCGCCTATTATAACATGATCATGCTGGATATGTACGGCGTTGTATTCGTGAAGGATGATCCAAACGTTGCCTCGGTCATCATAAGAGGTGATGAAGCTGTGAAATACATTGAAAGTGAGCTACTTGCTATCGAACCGGTTGTTCAACCTAAGTCGGCCGTTGGTCCCGGAAGGCTGAACCAGGTGGCTGTTTGGGGACTTTTGGCGCGCTTAAACTTGAATGCAGCTGTTTACCGCAACATTTACGCACCTACATTCGAGTTCCGCGCTGAGGATATGGACAAAGTGATCCAGTATACGGACAAGATCATTGCCTCCGGACAAGCGAAATTATCGCCCGACTATTTCTCCATTTTTGGTAACCAAAATCACTCGAACCAGGAGCTGATCTTCGCAGTGGATCAGCGTTCAGATTTGAACGGGCACAACCGTCTGGCTTACTTTTCAATTTCCGGCGACCAATTCCCACTCGCTGCATTCCCAGCCGCAAACGGAACTGACGGACCAGGCATCACATCCGACTTTTACCAGTCGTGGGTGCAGGCATATGGCTCTGTTGATCCAAAGCGTGATCCGCGTTTTTACCAGGAAAATATGTCTGTGTATTCCAATGCAGCCGATACTTGCGTAAAAGATTCGGATTATAAGATCAATCGCGGCATTTTACGTGGTCAGCAATATGGCGCATTGCGTGTGAATGGTGCATTTTTGAGATGTCCTGATGGTCGTTTGAAAGTGGGTAAATTGGCTTACATTACCCGCAACCGGGCCGATCTACCAGTTAGTTTCGGCGAGCTGGTTGACTTTACGACGGCTGGAAGTAACTATAACACAGGGTTTCGCGTAGCAAAATATGAGTTTGGCAGCGAATCTAACACAGGCCGTAACAAAGGGGATGCAGACATTGTAATCCTGCGTCTTGCTGACATATACATGATGCGTGCCGAAGCCAAATTGCGCAAAGGCAACGACGCCGCAGCAGCATTGGCAGACGTGAACATCGTCAGAGCTTCCAGAACTGCCACCACGCCGCCACCCGCATTAACTTCGATGAACCTTGACCTGCTTTTCCGCGAAAGAGGTTTTGAATTCTACTGGGAAATGCTCCGCCGCAGCGACATGATCCGCTTCGGCAAATACGAAGGCAAATGGACTGAAAAATCGAATGCGGACGTGAAGAAAAGGATCTTCCCAATTCCACAGACTGCTATTGACGGTGCGTCGAACACGCCTGGGTATTTGGTGCAGAATCAGGGGTATTGATGTTTTGACATTTATTTTAAATGCAAAGAGCAGCTGGGTTCCCAGCTGCTCTTTGCATTTAAAATAAATGTTAATTCTTGTTTGTCTTCGCTTCAACTCTTGCAAGTCTGGAAAGTAATCTTTTTACAAAAACCTGACTTTCTCTTTCCAGTTGATCCCTGTATGGAGTACCAATCTTACCATAAACCTCATCTTTTACTTCGTCCCAAGTTCTAATGTCCTTCATGCCAAATTCATTTAGTGTGCTATGTCCTACCAGTGTATTAACCTAGATGGAATGAATTCACAAATATTTAATTCATCGCTCGTTTCAATAAAAACAATCGTATACTTTTTCTTGTACACAATGCATTTAAAGCCCATGAATGCACGATCCGGGTCGCGGCATGTACCAAAGGATCTTTCAAAATGGGCCAATTTTAAAATGAAGTCGTATACTTCGTCTGTAAATTTATCAGCCGTTTGAATAAGTCCCTTAGATTCAATAAATAAGGCAACAGCTGCAATACTCTCACTTACTGACTGACGAATAACTACTTTTCTGAGGCCCATTCGTTAATCAGCTTTTTGCTGTAAACGCGTGCTTCTTCGACGGTAAATGTTTTTTCAGGCTTCCATTTTAACGCTGCATTCTTTTGCAGCTCTTTAAAATTTTCTTCTGGAATGGCGACAAATTTCTTGTCGTCGATGATTAGTTCTCTCATGAGAGTTCTGTTTTTCATAATTCAATTTAGAAAAAAGTTCAGTATTATCAATAGCTTTTTCCTGAACGCAACCCTTGCGTCACCTATTAGACGTCACTTCCAACAAACGGTCACAAAATTTTTTTTCAACTCAGCTCTGAGTCAACATTATCAACAGCTTGCGAAGTTTGGCTGGGTTCATGGATAAGGTTTTCGCCGTAAGTGTTGACGAAGGTTTGTTTTACCCGGGTTGATTTCTGTAAATAAGGAATAATGAGCGCAGCGGTAATGACTTGTCGCACAATATCGCGACCTAATCCATCGCTGGCGGTCGTAACGATGTCACCAAAAAGTAAGCTGGTAACCAGTGAATCAGCAAGGACGAAGAGCAGATTAGCGCCTAAAAAAATCGAGAAAAAGTAGGGAAACGAATCCCGCTTCTTGAAAAATAGGATGCTGATAAACGAAGCAAAGGCGATAAAAACGACATTAAGCAGCATTTCTACTACCAGGAATATTTGATATAAAATCAACGAACCTGAGTCGCCATACCCGGCAATGGCGTTCCATCCTGATTTCGTGAAATACACCCCTCCCAGATTCACTAAGATTGATGCCAGCAGGACAAACGGCTGGACAGCCATCGAAAATGAAATAAAAATCAGCCAGCCACCAATTTCCCTCGCCGGATAATGATACTGACCTGCCAAAGGGGAATATCGGTAGCATTTTCGAAGTGCAACTATGGTTGCTGCCAATGTGAGCAACGCCAGAACGATCATCCACCAGTTTGCGTCATCGCTACCCACATTGCTCACGCTGCTAATCCCCGGATCCGAAAGCTGAAATTCCAGATTATTGGTGAGCTTTTCTATATCCTTCCTGTACTCCGCGGCCTGTGAAAGTGCCACATGATCCTGCAAAGTTTCATAGTCGTAGGACAGCTCCCATACGTTCTCAGCCGCAATAAACTGTGATTTGAACGCGATCCTGTATGCGGCACGCTCAATATTCCAGGATTCGGATGGAACATTCCATGGCCCCGGCATGTGAACGCGGATCGTGTAGGTGTTATGGTAAGGATATTTCAGATGGATAGGGTCTTTGCGCTTTCGGTTTGGTAAGATCGTGAGCTGATCATAAAGTAATTTTCCCAAAACATTGAAATAATACTTTTTCCGAGTGCTATCAAACTGCCAGGCGTTTTTCATGGAATAGCGCTCCACTAACGAGAAATTATTGGCCTCACGCTGATCGTAATATTCCAGCGTATCCGAAATCTCGAACTGCGCATGCTTATAAGTATCACGATAGTAATTCAAATAGTTTTCCTCATTTTCAGCCTGCACACTTTCCTGAAAATAGGAGCGCATCTCATCGGCATCCTTCTGAAAATAAACCGTTTTTGCTTGTATCAAGCCAGTTAACGACGTATCTCCGGGAGCGGGCAGATAAATGTCTTCTATGGCGGTGACATAACCCGGATGTTGCAATGGAACGGACATTGGCTTTTTTTGCCCAGCTTTCAGAAGCAATCCCTGGCCGTAAGCTGGAAAACTGAACGTAGATAATGTGCCGCCTTGCAGCGAAACGGTTGCGTCCGCAAAGATGAATGCGTCGGCATCATTTAAACGCGGGCCCTCGTCCCTGATCCGGATTCGAACAACGACATGGTTGAAGTCGGTTGGCGCAGGCAGATATTCTGATAACCGTGCGCCTTTGTAACTGTCGACCAGAAACGGATCGCATTCAATGGCATTGTAACGCAGGATGGCGCAAAGTAAAAATGCTTTGTCTTTGCAATCGCCATATCGTTGCGCAAACACATCCTCCGGACGGTGCGGCTTGTGGGAATTCTCGCCTGTTTCAATGCCCAGATAACGAATCTCGTCTTGAACAAACCGGATTGCCTTTTCAATAAATTCAAACTTTGTATTGCTCGACTTCTTCCATTCCTCGACCTTGGCTTTCAATGCGCCACCAATAGGAGGTGTTTGGTAAAAGCCAAGTCCCCAATTAACAACTTCTTCCCAGCTTGCAAATTCGCTGATTTGAACAAAAGGTTGTTTATTATACCAGTAAGGCACATAATCATCGTACGGAATGTTCTTTACATTTTTCAGATCCCATTCGTAGACATCATTGTCGCCGCTGGCTTTTACTGTTTTTGCAGGGGGATTATTGAATTCCCGCAAAAAGATTTTTCTCCCTTTTTTTGAAATGACAGCAGCGTGAATGTGTGATGTATAATCGAAACTGTAAAAGCTCAGACTCCCGGAATATTTGTTTTGAAAAACAGGATTCCAACCGATGCGCGAGTAAGAAATCTCAATTTTATCACCCTTACGGATATCTTTCAAAATCAGCGACGCGGCGTAATATCCATTGTAAATAAACCGTTGGCGATCAGTTTCGACGGGAATTACTTTGAAGTCAGATACATTCATTTGCGGAATGCGCTGTCCATTACGTATGACTGCAACATCATGAATATCAATGTGTTCGTAAAGCGGATCGAAAGTCACTGAAAACTCAGAACCGTTCTGGATGCCCGCTTCTGTGACGATTTCCCGCACAAACTTTTGATAAGTCGTTTTCTGGTCCAGGTTGATTTGCGTGTCCACAAAAGACATGTAATAACCACCCGAAACATCTTTGGCCGACGCAGCCTTACCAGCCGGGGTCACAGGCAGCAACCAGGCGGGGGCAGGTTTCACATTTACTGATGGGACGGCAGCCAGATTTAGTCCGGAAATAACAAGAAAAAACGCCAGCAAGCAGGATTTGACAGAGGCAGAGTTGGGTGTCAACTGATAGAAAGGAAGATAGATAAAGGATTTTCGAATGTAGAAACAATTTTACAAAGTTTCAACATTGAATACCTTCAAATCCTAAGCGAACTCTCCCTTATTATCAACTCCGAAGGCAGCACAATGCTTTCATGCTTAAAATCCTCTGCGCCATTCACTTGATTTAAAAACAGCCTCGATGCTTCCATGCCAATCTTCCGGCCGGGGCGGCTTACGGTAGTTAATGATGGAAATGTATATGCAGAAATAGGTGAGTTATCGAAGCCTACCAATCCTACGTCCTGCGGAATGCGGAGTCCTTTGTCTTTTACAACCCGCATCGCTCCGATCGCAACCTGATCATTGACGCCAAAAATGGCATCTGGCGGCATGGCCATTTCCAGCAGCCTTTTGGTAGGAACTATGGCGCTTTCGACTTTGAAATTAGTGTTGATAATAAATTCCTCCTGAACGGGCATGTCATATTTTTTCAGGCAATCCACGTAACCTTTGAAACGTTGCTCGCTCACCGTTAGGCCATTAGGGCCTTTCAAATGCGCAATGTTTTTATAGCCAATGTTGATCAAATGTTCAACGGCCGCAAATGCACCGTGGTAATCGTCAACGGTGGCTCTACTCGTCTCAAAATCCTCATATTCACGGTCAATGAAGATCAATGGTGTTTTTCTCTGGATCACACTTTCCAAATGCTCGTAATAACCTGAGTCATAAGTCTCTTGCGAAACGGATAGAAAAATTCCTTCGGTGCGGTTGGAAAGTAATTTGGCTAAATATTCTTTTTCCAATGCATAATTCTCATTGGTCACACAAATGTTGAGCGTGTAACCCATTGGCTGCAATGCCTGATGAAGGCCTTCAATGACAGCAGTTTCGTAGTAATTACTGATTGTCGGAACGACGACGCCTAGCGAAGCCGTTTTTTTATTTAACAGGCTCAAAGAGACTTCATTCCGCTGGTAACCCACTTCCCGGGCATATTCCTGGATGTTTTTTCTGGTGTCCTCATTGATCGCCGGGTGGTCGTTTAATGCGCGGGAAACGGTGGATGGCGAGCAGCGAAAGCGTCGGGCAATGTCTTTAATGGTAACGGGTCGTGAGGAATTCATTTGTATCATTATGGCAATTAAAACTTTGAAATTTTTTCAAACGTTTGCATTCAATATAAACATATTTACATTTTGTGTTTAATTTATACAACACTATCATTGTGTACAAATGTAACGAATAACCACAATGAGTGACCTGCTAGTTAAACCTGCGCCTGACCAAAAGACCTATCATTCCCTTACGAGCGATCAAGCCGGTTGGACTTACCTGAACTTCGAGGCTAAAATACTGGATGTAAACGAACAAATTTCAGGAAACACGGGCGAATACGAGTATTGCTTCGTTTTGCTGGGCGGAAATTTCAAAGTAGAAGCTGCCGGACAAATCTGGGAAACGAAAAATGGCCGCAAAGATGTGTTCAGCGGAATCGGTCATGCAATGTATTTATCAAGAAATACAGAATATGTTTTAACTGCGCAATCGCCTGAAACGGACATTGCGATTTGCTATGTGGCGTCCGATGAAGACCATCCGCCCCGCATGAAGCGGCCGGAAGAAGCAGCCATTGAATATCGCGGTGGCGACAATGCAAACCGGCAGATTAACAGCTTGTTGGAGCCTGGTTTTGATTGTCACAAGATCGTTTGCGTGGAAGTTTACACGCCATCCGGCAATTGGAGCTCTTTTCCAGCCCATAAGCACGATGTGCGCACGGAAGATGAAAACGGAAACCTGATAGAAGCGAATTTAGAGGAAATTTATTTTTATAAAATCGACAAACCGCAAGGTTACGCGATTCAGCAGGTCTACACCGAAGACAGGTCATTGAATGAAATCGTGCGCGTGCATCATAACGAAGCGGTGCTTGTGCCAAAAGGTTACCATCCCGTTGTTGCCGGACATGGTTACAATGTTTATTATCTCAATTTCCTGGCCGGAAGCGACCAATCTTTGGCCAACACATCAGATCCTGATCATGACTGGATTTACGGAACCTGGAAGGGCTCCGATCCTCGATTGCCGATTGTGACGGCTGAAATGAATGGCCAATAAGTACGCCGCACTCTTCCTTACTAAATCTCCGCAATGAAAAAATATGACTTACTGACCCTCGGCCGCTCGTCTATCGACTTGTATTCGGCCAATGTGGGCAGCCCTTTTGAAAAAATAGAGGCATTCAATGCATTTGTGGGCGGTTGTCCGCTGAATATTGCCACCGGTGCACGCAGGCTGGGGCTGGACACCGCCATCCTGACAGGAATCGGCAATGATCAGGTTGGGAATTTTATCAAACATTTTCTTGATCAGGAAGGCATTGTTACGGATTGGGTTCCTACCATCGAAGGAACGCGAAGTTCAGCCGTTGTGCTGGGCATTGAGCCGCCGGATCGATTTCCCCTTGTTTATTACCGTGAAAATTGCGCCGACATTAACCTGAACCTGGACCACGTTGATGCCATTCCGTTCGGTGATTTTAAGGCTGCTGCATTTTCTGGAACTGCATTCAGCAAAGATCCCAGCCGCACTGCAATGTTTTATGCTTTGGAATTGGCTAAGAAAAACAATGTTACCCGGTTGCTGGACATTGATTTCCGTGCTGATCAATGGTTTGATCCAAGGGCATTTGGCGTCACGATCCGTGCAGCATTGCCCAGTTTCAACATTGTCGTGGGAACGGAAGAAGAAATCCTGGCCACATTCCTGACTGATAAAGAGCAACTGCTCATCAAGCACCAGCAGATTTCCGCTCCTGAAATCCGCGGTAACATTGAAAATGCAATTCAGGAAATCATGCTTTCTGGCGTGGAAACATTGGTTGTGAAGCGTGGGAAAGATGGTGCTTCGATTTTTCAGCCCGGAAAAGAAGAGGTTAAGGTGCCTGGGTTTCCTGTTGAAGTTTTGAATGTATTGGGTGCGGGCGATGCCTTCTGTGCTGGATTTTCTTTTGGATTGCTAAGCGGATGGGACCTTTATCAAAGTGTACGAATGGGCAATGCTTGCGGGGCGATCATTGTGACGCGCGAAGGCTGTGCCAATTTTATGCCGACCCGTGCCGAAGTTGACCAGTTCGTTGCGGCTTACGGCGGCTTGTAATGTTTCAATCCCAAGCAACCCGGTCTTCGATAAACTGGACGTCTTATCAAACTTTTGAATAAATACTTTTTATATAAAATGGAAAAATTACAGAATTATATCAACGGTCAGTGGGTAGACAGTCATTCGGATCATTTCGAGAATGTGCTGAATCCTGCCAGCCAGGAAGTTCTTGCGCGGGTGCCTTATGGCAATGTGCAGGACGTGGCAGATGCTGCGGAAGCTGCGGTGAAGGGATTTCAAGAATGGAGAAGCACGCCGGTTTCGAAGCGCGTTCAATATTTATTTAAACTAAAAACTTTACTGGAAGATAACCTGGACGACATTGCGAAAACAATCGTACTGGAATCGGGCAAAACATTCATCGAAGCCAAAGCCGAAATGGTGCGCGCTATTGAGAATGTGGAAAACGCTTGCGGAATGCCTGCCATGATGCAAGGAGAATTTTCAGAAGACATTGCCAAAGGCATCGACGAATACATGATCCGCCAACCACTGGGCGTTTGTGCGTGCATTGCGCCATTCAATTTTCCCGGAATGATCACATTCTGGTTCCTGCCTTATGCGCTTGCTTGCGGGAACAGTTACATCATTAAGCCATCTGAAAAAGTGCCGTTGACAATGACGAAAATCGTAGCATTGATGGACCAACTGGATCTGCCAAAAGGCGTCCTTAACCTCGTTCAGGGAGCGCGCGAAGTGGTCGATGGCATTCTGGAACATCCTGCTATTAAGGGAATTAGCTTCGTAGGATCTTCCAATGTTGCCAAATATGTTTATTCCAAAGGCGCAGCAAACGGAAAACGCGTGCAGGCACAAGGCGGCGCTAAAAATCCGGTAATCGTGTTGCCGGATGCAGACATTGAAATGACGTCCCAAATCGTCATCGACAGCGTTTACGGTTGCGCAGGACAGCGCTGCCTAGCGGCTTCGACCATCATCACGGTTGGCGATCATAAGGACATTACGGAAAGTCTGGTTGAATCAGCTAAGAACAGAAAAACCGGTTTCGGGCTGGATAGCGAGGTGCAGATGGGCCCGGTGATCACGGCTGAAAGCAAATCACGCGTGCAGACATTGATCGACAAAGGGTTAAGCGAAGGTGGAAGGCTGCTCGTTGACGGTCGGAATGCCAAAGTGGATGGTTATGAGCAAGGTAACTTCATTAACCCGACTATTATCGAAGACATCCCGCTGGATGGTGAGCTTGCCGGAACAGAGATTTTCGGACCTGTTTTGAGCCTGGTTCACATTAACACCATCGACGAAGCGATCCGCTTTATCAACGCTGGGAAATACGGAAATATGGCCTGCATATTCACCAGCAGCGGCTCCAACGCCCGCAAATTCCGCCATGAAGCAGAAGCAGGAAACATTGGCATCAACATTGGCGTAGCTGCTCCGGTTGCGCAATTCCCCTTCTCGGGCTGGAAAGAAAGCTTCTACGGCGACTTGCACGGACAAGGCAAACACGCAGTAGAATTCTTCACGCAAACAAAAGTCGTGATCGAGCGCTGGCTCAAAGAATGGAACAGGAAATTCTAATCACCACCGCCAAACTAACTAGATATCAACCTCTTAGCATAAATTAAAATGACTAGAAAATTAAAGACCGGGGTCATTGGCCTGGGTCGGATCGGGCAGATACACCTGAGCAACCTCGTTCATCACATGCCGGATGCAGAAGTGATCATTGCTTCCGATCTGTCGCCTGCTTCGCATGAATTTGCGCGTAACCTGGGCGTTGCAGAAGTGACAACCGACGCTTACGACGTGATCAATCATCCTGATGTAGAGGCGGTTATCATCTGTTCCCCTACTCCATTTCACGTACCTTACACGGTTGCAGCGGCGGAAACTGGAAAGCATGTATTTTGCGAGAAACCTTTGGACGTAACATTAGAAGCGATTCAGGCTGCTGAAAAAGCGGTTACCGATAACAATGTGAAGTTAATGCTGGGTTTCAACCGTAGGTTTGATGCTAATTTCAGCAATGTTCGCAGCTTGGTGGAAGCCAACAAAATCGGCGATCCGCACATTCTGCGCATCACCAGCCGCGATCCGGCGCCTCCGCCAGTAGAATATCTGAAAATTTCAGGAGGCATTTTCCTGGATATGTCGATTCATGATTTCGACATGGCGCGTTACATTGTCGGCAGCGAAGTGAAGGAAGTTTTTGTAAAAGGCGATGCATTAATCCATCCGGAGATTAAGGAATTCGGGGATATAGACACGGCCGTTATCGTGCTAACCTTTGAAAATGGGGCGATTGGCGTGATCGATAACAGCAGAAAAGCGGTTTACGGTTACGATCAGCGCCTTGAAATTTTTGGTTCAAAAGGCATGGCAAAGGCTGAAAATAACACTTCTGACACGCTGGTGCATTTCGACAGCAACGGCGGGCACATTTCCTTACCACTGCATTTTTTCCTGGAAAGATACGAAACCGCTTATCGCGTATGCCTTAAATCGTTCATTGACTGTGTGTTGCAAGACAAGCCTTCGCCGGTGGATGCGCATGACGGGTTAATGGCCACTGCCATCGGGATCGCAGCCATGAAATCGCTCACGGAAGGCCGCAGCGTGCGAATGGATGAGGTTTTGCAGTATGCGGCGGTTTAAGTTAATTCGTAGAGAAAATCGAAAGCCAAATTTTACCTAACCCTTTACCCGAATGTCCAATACCGGTTTGCAATCGCTGGATTATGTTGTTTTCTTTATTTACTTGATAGGCGTATCTGCTTATGGTTATTGGATTTACAAAAAGAAGAGCTCGAAGGAGGTCAGCTCTACGGACTACTTTTTAGCAGAAGGATCATTGACATTCTGGGCCATTGGCGCTTCTATTATTGCTTCCAACATTTCTGCTGAGCACTTTATAGGCATGTCGGGCTCGGGTTTTGCGATTGGACTGGCGATTTCTTCTTATGAGTGGATGGCAGCGGCCTCGCTGATCGTGGTCGCGCTTTTTATCCTGCCGGTTTATCTTAAAAACAAGATTTACACCATGCCGCAGTTCCTCCGGGAGCGGTATAATCCTACTGTGGCGACCATTATGGCCGTTTTCTGGCTGTTGCTCTATGTTTTTGTGAACCTGACTTCGATCCTTTATTTAGGTGCATTAGCATTGGAAGTGACTGCGGGTCTGGACTTTACGTGGGGAATTATCGGGTTGGGCATTTTCGCCGTTGTGATTACGATTGGCGGGATGAAAGTGATTGGTTATACAGATGTTGTGCAGGTTATCGTGTTGGTTCTGGGTGGGTTAGCAACTACTTATCTGGCATTGGACCTGGTTTCGACGCATTTCAACCGGCCGGGCATTTTCAATGCATTGAGTTTGCTTAAAGAACAGGCGGATTCGCATTTTCACATGATCTTGCCCAAAGAAAACCCTTTCTATAAGGATCTGCCGGGCTTATCTGTCATTATAGGAGCTATGTGGATCAATAACCTGGCTTATTTTGGCTGTAATCAGTACATTATCCAGCGCAGTTTGGGAGCCGATTTGAAGACGGCCAGAAAAGGAATTTTGTTCGCGGCGGTGCTGAAATTGCTCATCCCGATCATTGTCGTGATCCCCGGAATTGCGGCTTATGTTTTGTATCAAAATGGCATGTTTCAAAAGGAAATGCTGGACGGCGTTGGGGTTGTTAAACCGGATCATGCGTATCCTGTTTTGCTCAATTTGCTTCCGGGCGGATTGAAAGGAATGGCCTTTGCGGCGCTGACAGCAGCGATTGTGGCATCTTTGGCCGGAAAAGCAAATAGTATTTCAACCATTTTTACGCTAGACATTTACAAACAATACATTAACCCCAATGCCAGCGAAAAGCAACTCGTGCGAATGGGTCGCTACACGATTTATGTGGCTATGGCGATTGGCGTCATCATTGCACCGCAACTTCGCGCGCTGGACCAGGCATACCAGTTTATTCAGGAATACAGCAGCTTTATCACCCCGGGCGTTTTCGCGATTTTCATTCTCGGAATGTTCTGGAAAAGAACGACTTCCGCTGCGGCGCTTACTGCGGCCTTGCTAACCATTCCGCTTTCAACGGCTGGCAAATTCCTGGCTCCCGACATTCCTTTCCTGGACCGGATGGGGATTATCTTCGTGATTCTTTGTGCTGTGATTGTGGTCATGACATTGGCCGATCCCAAAAGCAAGCACAATCCAAAAGGACTGGACATTGACCGGACCATGTTCGAGCCGGGCAGAAGTTTCGTGGTTGGTTCCATTGTGATATGCGGCGTGATTGCAGCATTGTACACCGTGTTTTGGTAAAAAAAATATGCTTTTAACAACGAAACAGCTTTTTGATAAATGTTATGGCCGCTACGCGATTCCGGCGGTGAATGTCTTTTTCATGGAGGAAATTCATGGACTGTTTGCAGCGGCACAGGAAGCAAATGCGCCTTTTATTGTGCAGACGACGCCTTTTGCAAGAGATTACGCGCACCCGGATATGCTTCTGTCCATGATCAATGCGGCGGCAGGAATCTATCCCAATGTCACCTATGCTATTCACATGGATCACGGCTTTGAAGAGCACATTTTTGCAGCCATTGAAAAAGGCGGTTACACGTCCGTAATGATCGATGCAAGTCATGATGATTTTGACCAGAATGTGGCAAGGACCAAAGAAGTTGTCCGTCGGGCTCATGCGGAAAACATTAGCGTAGAAGCCGAACTCGGCGTCTTGGCGGGTGTAGAAGATGATCTTACAGTGGACGCTGCAAATTCATTTTATACCAACCCACAGCAGGTTGAAGATTTTGTAAAAGCCACGGATTGTGATAGTCTGGCCATTGCCGTTGGCACGAGCCATGGCGCTTATAAGTTTTCGGGCGGACAAGGTTTGCAGTTTCACATTTTGAAAGAAATTCAGGAGCGGCTTCCGGGTTTCCCATTGGTTTTGCATGGTGGTTCTAACGTCATCCCAGAAGTGGTTGAGCGCATTAATGCTGCGGGCGGCAATCTGAAAACGGATGCAAAAGGTGTGCAGGAAGATGAGATTAGAAAAGCCATTCCGTTGGGTGTTTGCAAGATTAACATTGCGACCGACACGCGGCTGCTCTGGACGATGGTGAACCGCGAATTTTTCCGTGACCGGCCCGATGAATTTGCACCAACCACGCCGGGGAAAATCTTTATGGAAGAATATAAAAAATTTATGCTGAAAAAGTTTGACCTCTTCGGTTGCACCGACAAGGCGGGCGATTTCGCTTTGGTTAACGCCTGATATTTCAAGCAAAATCATTCAAAAAATGACCAGAAGACTCACAGTAGCGCAGGCTACGATTACATTTTTAAAGAACCAGTTTATTGAGCGTGATGGCATTGAGCAGCCTTATTTTGGCGGTTGTTTCGGCATTTTCGGGCATGGTAATGTGGCTGGATTAGGCCAGGCTTTGCAGGAATACCCTGACTTTCGCTATTATCAATGTCGCAATGAGCAATCGATGGTGCATACGGCTGTGGCTTATGCGAAGGTCAAAAACCGGCTTGGGGCATTTGTTTGCACAACTTCCATCGGTCCCGGAGCTACGAACATGATAACCGGAGCAGCATTGGCGACCATTAACCGGTTGCCCGTTTTGCTCCTGCCCGGCGATATTTTCTCAACCCGGGAGCCTAACCCTGTTTTGCAGCAATTGGAGAGCGCTTCAACGCAGGATATTTCGGTCAATGATTGTTTCAAACCCGTTTCCAAATACTGGGACCGCATTAATCGGCCTGAACAACTCATTTATTCCCTTCCCGAAGTCATGCGCGTGCTGACTTCCCAAGCGGAAATGGGCGCAGTAACATTGTCGATGCCGCAGGACGTGCAAACGCATGCTTATGACTTTCCTGAGGAGCTTTTTAAGAAAAGAGTCTGGCATATTGGGCGGCCAAGACCCGATTTGACCACATTGCAGAAAGCTGCGGAATGGATTAAATCTTCCAAAAATCCAGTAATCGTTGCTGGTGGCGGAGCGATTTACAGTGATGCATGTGGTGTTCTGGAAAATTTCGCAAGCAAAACCGGTATTCCTGTTGGTGAAACATTTGCCGGAAAAGGCGCGGTGCGCTATGATGCACCTTACAGCATTGGCGGTCTCGGCGCAACCGGGACGAAATATGCCATCGATATCGCTAATGAAGCCGACATTGTCATTGGTATCGGAACACGTTATAGTGATTTTACAACGGCCTCAAAATCAATTTTCAAGAATCCGGATGTCAAATTCATTAACATTAACATCAGCGAATTCGATGCTTACAAGCACGCGGCATTGCCGGTAATTGGCGATGCGAAGGCTGTTTTGGAAGAGTTATCGGAGCTTTTAGGTGATTATGAAGTTGATTCAAATTACCGCCAGCACATTTCGTACATCAATAAAGCCTGGGACGATGAAGTCACCCAAATTTATGCTGACGGAAACAGCACTGTTTCGCCTATCGATCAGGCAGTTGTGATTGGGACATTGAACAGCTTCATGGACGACCGCGATGTGATGATCAACGCATCGGGCAGTGCGCCGGGCGATTTGCACAAACTATGGCGGGCGACAGATCCTAAAAATTTCCATTTAGAATACGGCTTCTCCTGCATGGGTTACGAAATCGCAGCCGGTATGGGCGCAAAAATGGCCGATCCGACGCGTGAAATTTACGTGATCTGCGGCGATGGCGGTTATTTGATGAACAACCACGAAATCGTGACTTCCATCCAGGAAGGTGTGAAGTTCACCATTTTACTTTTGAATAATAACGGTTATGCCAGCATTGGCGGGCTTTCGGAAAGCATTGGAAGCGAGCGATTTGGAACAATGTATAAATATCGGGATGAAAATTCCGGGCAACTTTCGGGTGAATTTTTGCCGGTGGATTTGGCGAAAAATGCAGAAAGTTTAGGCGCTAATGTCATCCGGGCGACGGACCGGGAATCGCTTGAAAATGCGTTAGCGCAGTCGAAAACAGCCGAACGGACGACGGTCATTTACATTGAAACCAGCCTTTACCGCACCGTGAAAGGTTACCACGCCTGGTGGGAAGTACCCATTGCCGAGGTTTCAACCTTCCCGACCGTGCAAAAGGCATTTGAAACATATAAAGAAAATAAAAAAGAACAGCGCATTTTCCTGTAAGTCATGAATTTCGAGAACATTAAACTAGGCGTTGCACCCATCAACTGGACCAACGACGATATGCCCGAACTGGGGGGCGAGAATACATTTGAGCAATGCATCAGCGAAATGGCGCTGGCTGGTTTCACGGGTTGCGAGGTCGGCAACAAGTTTCCACGAGATACGAATGTTTTGAAAAAAGCATTGGAATTGAGAGGCTTGCAAATCTGCAATCAATGGAACAGTTACGAGCTCACCACAAAAACGTTTGCAGAAAATCGCGAAAATTTCACAGCATTGCTTGACTTCCTCGATACCATGGGCGCCAAAGTGATCGGCGGCGGTGAAACGGGAAACAGTTGCCAGGGCCAGATGAATGTGCCTGTTTTTGAAGGAAAAGGCATGTTGAAAACAAAAGAGGAATGGGACAGCTTCACCTTCGGCTTGAATGAACTCGGCAAAATCGCCCGTGACCGCGGCATGAAACTCGCTTTTCACCACCACATGGGGACTTGCATTCAAACAATCGAAGAAACGGATCGCTTATTAAATGAAACCGATCCTGAAAACGTGTTCCTGAATTACGATTGCGGACATTTCCATTTTGCAGGTGAAGATCCTGCCGTTGCGCTTCAAAAATACATTGGCCGCACAGCACATATCCATTTAAAAGACGTCCGCTCAAATGTCCTGCAACGCGTTCACAACGAAAAACTTAGCTTTTTAACAGCCGTAAAAAGCGGCGTTTTCACAGTCCCGGGAGATTCAGAAGGCTGCATCGACTTCCCATCGCTTTTCGCCATCATCAAAGAAAGCGATTACCAGGGCTGGATCGTTTTGGAAGCAGAACAAGATCCTGCAAAAGCAAACCCATTGGAATATGCAATGATTGCCAGGAAGTTCTTTAAAGGATTGACTGGAATCTAAGACAAAAAAGCGCCTCACATTATCGCCACCGGCCCAAGCGGAAGTCTTGATTTTTTGAGATAACCCTTTACCAGTGGCGATAATTTTTTAGTTGACACTGCATTACACTTATTAAATCTCAATTAAATGTACTGATTTCCCCCCTTCACAACGCTTCGCGGTGCCACGAAGTGTTTTTGACATACGTATTAGCGGTATAGTTCGTTAAACAACTTAATTCAACAAACCTGCTAATATGCTAATTCTTAAAAAATTAAACCTTCTTTTTGCGCTTGCATTTGCAGTGCTGGTGGTGGGGTGCAAGGATAAGGAAGTCGAGCCAGACGTCTTAACTGCCGCTGATACAACTTCGGTTTCTGACCGGCAAGCAATTAATTCATGGCTTTATGAGATCATGGAGGATACTTATTTTTGGTATAAAAATCTTCCCGATGAGGCTAGCCTGGATGCTTCTGTGAGCCCTTACGATTATTTTGAAAAACTTGTTTATCAACGGGCAACTGTTGACCGCTTTTCCGCTGTGACGGATGACATTGATGCCTTGCAAAACGAGTTTGATGGCGTCAGCAAAATCTACGGGATCAGCTATTCGCTTTCCTACATTGACGACGGCAAATCTAACATTGCTGCATTTTTAAACTATGTTGTTAAAGGAAGCCCGGCCGCAGCGGCTGGTTTGAAACGGGGCGACATTATACTGAAAGTGAATGGCACGCAGTTGACACAGGCCAATTATGTGTCTCTTTTGAGCAGCAGCGAAACGGTTAATGTGACGCTCGGCGCAGTGCAAGACAGCAAAATTGTGGCAACCAATACCACATATTCCATCACAAAAGCAGAGGTTACCGAAGATCCCGTTGCATTTTCGACAATCATTTCAAAACCAGCGGCGGGCAAAACGATCGGTTACCTGGTTTACACGCAATTTGTGCCTGGAAATGATGCAGATAAAAATAAATATGACAACGAACTCCGCCAGGTTTTTGCTGATTTCAAGGCGAAGGGCGTGAACGAACTGGTGCTGGATCTGCGCCTGAATTCGGGTGGTTACATTAGTTCTGCGAATACACTGGCTTCATTGATCGGTAAAAATATTAGTGCTTCCAAGATCTTTTACAAAGAACAATGGAATGATAAATACATCGCTTACTGGCAAAAAACAAAAGGTGCCAATGCCCTGAACTACAACTTTCAGGCCGAGGCAAGTAACATTGGCAGCAGTCTGAACCGCGTTTTTGTGCTTACTTCCAACGGAACTGCATCTGCCAGCGAGCTGGTGATTAATGGCCTGAAACCTTACATGAATGTTGTTACGATCGGGGAAAATACTGCGGGGAAAAACTTGTTCGGTTCGTTAATCAGCGATGATAAGGAACGCTGGAAATGGGGTGCTTATGTCATGCTTGGGCAAACGGCCAATGCTAACGACGAATCTGACTACGGAACTGTCGATGGCATCACTCCGGATTACATCGTGGAAGATTCGAATGTTCCATATAGTGCCTTTGGAGATGAAAACGAAACGCTTTTTCGTAAAGCTCTGGAAGTGATGGGCGTACCAGCCGTTGCAGTGGGAAGAGTGGCAGCAACTAAAACCGTTGACCCATTCAAAAAACTGCTTCGCGACGACCTTCAATCCAGAAAAAACCTGATGATTAGGGATGGCGTTTTGAAAGCCGATCATCAGTAAAATACGCTGGATTCTATTAGAGTTTGAAAGGTCCCTGTTCCGGGGCCTTTCTTCTTTCCTACAACTCCTGGTGTGAAATAAACCGGATGTAACATCTAATGTGGGGGATTTGACGTAATTTTAGTCTACTTTACTCACGGCCTCGGCTGATATGAAAATACGATTACTGTTACTTTTTCTATGCGCACTCTCCTTTCTGTCAACCTCTTTCGGGCAGACTGTTCAGCATACTTACCGTTTCTATAAGACTTTCGACGTTGCCGCTCCCGACTGCGGGCCTGCGCTTACGCCTGTGCAAGCATTGGGCGCATGTACTGCTCCTGCAACGGATGGCGCTTTTGTCAATGATATTCTGCCTTGCGGTGTGCGACGGATCGTTTATCAAAATAATTTGAACTGGGGTTTAATGTATCCCAATACAGAGGGCGCAATTACAGAAAATTACACCATTCAAATGTATGTTAAGCCCACCAATTGGGGCAGAACCTGGGCGCGGATCATTGACTTTTCAAATGGCGACTCTGATCAGGGGATTTATTTCAAAGACAAAAACGGTTCCGCCGACCGATGCATTGATTTTTACCCTTACGGCATAGCCGGCGCGTGCCCGTTTTTTAATACAAATACTTATTATCTGCTGACTTTTACGCGAAATGGGCAAACGGGCATTATGGATGTCTATGTAGATAATACGCTTTTTGCGTCATATAACGATGCGGATGGCCGATATGTCGGCAAGGCGGGAACACCAATCTATATTTTCAGGGATGACAGGTCTGTTTCCTGTGAATCGGGGCAGGCGAATTTTGGATATCTGTCTTTTACGGATCAGTATTTTACCAAAACAGATGTTGATAAAACGTTCAATGATATTTGTTTTACAGCAAATGTCAATCCCAATGCAGACTTTTCTATATCCCCATCGACTATTTGCAAAACGGATCAAAATGTTGAAATAAAATACACGGGCACAATTCCGGTTTCCGGTGACGGTTTCAAATTTGAGTGGGATTTCGATGGCGCGCAGGTCATTTCGGGAAGAGGAATGGGGCCTTATGAGGTAAGATGGAACAGCACTGGTGAGAAAGATGTACAACTTAAAATCACCAATCTTAAATGCCCAAACGAGATTATCAACATTAAGCAGGTGACTGTCAGCGACCTCAGCATCAAGACCACGCTTCAACCGGGAACTTGCGACGGAACCAGCGAAGGAACCCTTGCGATCACAGGAAACGGGGGCGCTAAGCCGTATCAATATTCCATAGATTCGGTTAACTATCAGGCTGATGCCACATTCAAGCTCTTTCCGGCCAACTACAAGGTGTTCATGAAAGATGGCGATGGCTGCGTCGTTAGCGAATTGGTTCGTGTCGAATTTTCGAGTAATCTCAATGTGAAGACCATTGCTGACACGGTTATCTGTGCAGGCGAATCGGTGCAGCTTTTTACGACGAGTAATGCGCAGACATTTAACTGGGAAACACCGGCGGGCCTGGATAATGCCAGCTTAAAAGATCCGATCGCAAGCCCCTCAACCACAACGCAGTATGTTATAAATGCGTCGCTAGGTGTGTGTAATTTAAGGGATACGGTTACAGTTGAGGTGGCACCGGCCATTGAGGTGCGGACTACACCGGACGCTTTGATCGACATGAATGTTCCCTACCAGCTTATCGCTTCGTCCCCGCAAGTCACAAACCTGAACGACGCCACATTCGTCTGGTCGCCGCCGGATGGGCTGAACAATCCCATGAGCCCCAGCCCGCGCGCCACTTTGCAGGCTGATCAGACTTACACCGTCGCGGTAACTTCCGGGATGGGTTGTACAGGAAAAGCAACTGTGAATCTGCGGGTTAGGCGACGCGAAAATCTGAATGTTCCAACCGCATTCACGCCTGATGGTGATGGTAAAAATGAGATCTTAATGCCGGTGATAAACAACATTACGAGCCTGAATTATTTTAAAATATACAACCGCTGGGGCGAACTGGTGTTTTATACCAAAGACCTGCATAAAGGCTGGGACGGCACTTTTGGAGGAAAACAAGCCATTCCCGGCACCTATGTATGGATGATCGAAGGAATTTCCGATGAGGGCAAAGTGATGAGGAAAAATGGCTCGGTAATGTTGATCAAATAGTTTGTCACGCTGAGCGTAGTTGAAGCGACGACGCTTCGACTACGCTCAGCGTGACAATGCTTATTTAATCCAGCTGAATTCGTATTGCAATTCCGGGATTCTGGTCCGGTCTGCGATTCTTTTTAACCTGTCTGGCAATGCCATCAGGTAATCCCTGGCTTTTTCGGCTTTTTCATTGATATTCCGAACTGCCCCGATCTCCCACTCTATCAATAAGCTATCCAGGATTTCGATGTAATCATTGGTTGTGTAAACGCCAAGTCGTTGTGCTGCGTCGGAGAAATGCGAGAATGTATCGCCCATTTTTACACCCGATTCACGCAGGAAATGTGCGGGCATAACGATCTTTTTACGCATCATATCTTCCAGTGCCAGAAGCAGTTCTGAGGGATCGACCTCCAAAATACGCCTTACAAAGTCTTTGTAAGCTTTCGCATGACGCATTTCATCAGAAGCGATCACACCGCATATTTTGGAAAGATGCGGATTGCCAAATTTCTTGGCAAGCGTCGCCGTTCTTCTGTGAGATACATTTGTGGCCAGTTCCTGGAATGACGTGTATATGAAGTTCCGGTAAGGATCACGGTCTGTCCCAATGTCAAAACCGTCCGCGATCAGGAACTGTGTCGATACTTCCATAGCGCGCATATTTACACGGCCGGATAAGTACAGATATTTGTTCAAAAGGTCGCCATGACGGTTTTCCTCTGCCGTCCATGCACGCACCCATTGCGACCACCCGGATGGGTTATTGACCTGGTCTACACCGATCACATCCATCAGCCACGACTCATAAGTCGGCAACGCTTCTTCGGTAATGGTGTCACCGATCAGCACTGCAATGTAGTCGTAAGGCAATTCCCGGCAGCTCTCCTGCAACAACTTGACTTCGCTGAAAAAATTCTCGTCACTGGAATCTGGCAAAAAATCCGCGGGTTGCCAGTTCTCCTCAATCGGTTTTAAATACTCCGTCATCAACACATTCAGGTCTTTCCCTACATGTTGCATGACTTCGAGTCTTTCAGCTGAAAGTGCGGTATCCATTATATTTCTATTTTAAGCTCTGTTTGTTAATTTACAAATTACGTGAATTTAATGTAAGTTTCGAATGACTTTTATCATTTCACAGCTCACAAATTAGGATAATCAAAGCAGTTTTAAACTATTTTTGCAGAAAAAACCCTGATGAAAAAAATTGTCGACTATGTTCTAAGTGCTATTTACTTAACTCATTTTGGCCTAACCCTTCTCGTCTTTCACGTTTTCCAGGTTATTGCATTTCATGTATTTGGTAAGAAAGCACATAAAGTGGTTGTCGACTGTCTCAATTTCTTCCTCACGTACGGATTGTATCTCACGGGTTCCCGCATTACGCTTCAAAATCTCACTCAGTTGCCTGATAACCGCACCATTATTTTTGTTGCCAATCACCAGAGCACCTTCGACATTCCGGCGATCATTTGGTATCTCAGAAAATATCACCCGCGATTTGTTTCCAAAATAGAACTATCAAAAGGCGTTCCAAGCATATCTTATAACCTGAGAAAAAGCGGTGCGGCATTGATCAACAGGAAAGATGGCAAGCAAGCTGTGACCGAGATCGCGCGGCTTGGAAAACTGATCCACGATGAAAAAACGTCCGCCATTATTTTCCCCGAAGGCACACGCACCGCAAGCGGGATCATGAAACCTTTTGTTCCGGGCGGCGTGGCAACCTTGCTGAAACGCGCCCCGGATGCGCTGATCGTTCCCATCGCCATCAACGGTACGGGCACATTTAACCCCAAAGGAATTTTCCCCCTTAAATCATTTTCCCACCTCTCCTGGACCGTGCTTCCCGGCATTGAGCCTGCCGGAAAGAAGGCAGAAGAAATTCTTGCAGAAGCAAAAGAATCTATCCAGAATTCACTTTCCAAGAGATAAGTATTTCAAAATCAAATCGTCCTGTAAGGCGTTTAAACGGTTGTTTTTTCCTTAACAATCATTAACAAGCGCATTTTAAACCTATGTCATTTGCGGCCCTCTAACCCATGAACTTTAAAATTTTTGGGTCATGAAAAAGATACTTTTTGCCGTCGCATTGCTCACATTAGGATTCACCAGCGCATTCGCCCAATACGGCGCAACCCCTCATTCACAACGCGATCGCGGCGACCGCGGCCGCAACGAATACAGGCATGGAGGCGGATCCGAGATCGATTACTTGCAGCGCGAAGCCCGCCAGCGCATTGCGGCCGGAATCAATCGCGGAACACTTTCATCCCGTGAAGCCAATGCGTTGATAAACCGCTACGAGCGTATCGAAGCCCGCCAGCGGGAGTACAGCCACCGCGGAAGGTTATCGCCAAGAGAAACGCGGATCCTTCGAGAAGATCTTGAAAGATTAATGGCCGACACACGCAGAATGAGCGATCGCCGCGGCGATGGCTGGGCACGCGACCACAGAGGCAGATATTAAGATATCAAAAGGCAGTTGAAGGTTTAGGGTAATTTGGAAATCATCCGGTCGCTTGACCGGATGATTTTTTATTGGTCGTTCTTGAAATAGCGGACCAGTTTCACATGTGATTTTTCAAACCCTTCGCGCTGATAAAACCGGTGTGCCTGCTCCCGGACATTGCGTGAAGTTACTTCTATCTGAATGGCGCCGTTTGTCGTTGCGAACGCCGTAACCTGCTCCATTAATGCCTTTCCAACCTGTTGAGACCGATATTGGGGTTCGACAAACATTTCCTGGATTTCGGCAACCAGTGCCGCATGATGCAATAATGGCTGAATGTGGCAGCTTACCATCCCAACCGCTTCGTCACCGAGCTTTGCAATAAAATAGCTGATGTTCGGATTTTTAATATTGGTGTCAAAAGCAAAATCAAATCTTGCGATGTCCAGGATCATATTTTCCAGACTACATATCATCTTGTAAATGAGCGCTTTGTCAGATTCCGCAGCTCGCCTGATCGTCAGTTTGTCCTTTTCCATAACATTGATTTAAACAAAAGCGCTTTCACCAGTTATTGCGCGCCCGACGATTAGCGAATTAATTTCCTTGGTTCCTTCATACGAATAAATCGCTTCGGCATCCGCAACAAAACGTGCAATATCATATTCCAATAAAATCCCGTTTCCACCAAAAAGCTCACGTGCGTGGTCCACAATCGAGCGCATACGCAATGTGCTGAAAACCTTTGCGAGTGACGCATGCTCGTCTGTGAGCACGCCGCCGTCTTGTAATTGAGAAAGCCGATAAACCAATGTCTGCATGGCCGTAAGATCGCCCAGCATGGTAACCAGGAGATCCTGAACAAGCTGGAACCCCGCAATCGGGCGTCCGAACTGCTTTCTTTCCAATGTATATTTCAATGCGAGTTCATAAGCGCCACGTCCGCATCCAACTGCTTGCCACGCAACACCTGCGCGCGTCATGCGTAACACATTTGCTGTGTCTTTAAAGGAATTCGCATTTTGAAGGCGGTCTTTTTCC
Source organism: Dyadobacter sp. CY347 (assembly GCF_021502655.1). Taxonomy (GTDB): domain Bacteria; phylum Bacteroidota; class Bacteroidia; order Cytophagales; family Spirosomataceae; genus Dyadobacter. Next base: position 741,669 of record NZ_JAKFFT010000004.1, on the reverse strand, counting down.
GGAACTTTACAATCAGTGAGCGTGATTAATGCATTCTGAACGGTCCGCAGCGCCATTTTATCCTGCATTTTTTCTGCAACGAAACCTGGATTTTCTTTCCTTACAATAAAGCCTTTTACCTGATTATCAGCCAAATCCCTCGCCCAGATAATGGTAACGTCGGAAAACGTAGCATTACCGATCCATTTCTTTTGACCGTTGATAACCCATTCATCACCAATGCGTTCACAAGTTGTGGTAAGCCCGCCCGCGACACCTGAACCCACTTCCGGTTCCGTCAACCCGAATGCTCCGATCACGTCCATCCGCTGCATGATCGGCAGCCAATGTTGCTTCTGCTCCTCCGAGCCGCACAAATAGATCGAGCCCATCGCCAAGCCGCTGTGGACGCCGAAAAATGTGGAAATAGACGAATCCACTCGCGCCATTTCCATCGCGATGAACCCTTCCAGCAATGCTGATTTTCCTGCGCAGCCATAACCTTTATATGTGAGCCCGCAAATGTTCAGTTCAGCCATTAATGGGATAATGTGCATGGGAAAATGGGCTTTATTCCAATATTCATTCGCGATCGGCCTGATTTCAGTTTCCATAAAATCACGCACTTTCAGCTGAATTTCACGATCCTCGCCTGTTAATGTTGCGCTAAGCTCGTAGAAATCGCCATTGACAACCGGTGGCGCCTTCTTTTTCCCAGATCCCGCTTCCATGAACTTCAACATTTTCCCGAGATCTTCCTCACTCATTTTAGACACTACACCCATCATTCTGTTGAGGTCCACTTTTTTGGAAAGCTTGCCCAGCGCATCGAGATCAATGTTTTTAAGTAATGTTCGTATGTCGGAAAATGATTCAAGAAAACCCATAATGCTGATTTTTGGTTGATTGCAATTTAGCTTTTTAAATAAAGGCCCTTTTCCGGAGAATCTATTCCAACAGGAGGAAATCGTTTTGTGCCCGCCAATGTGTAGAATTTAATAATCATCACAAACGTATATGCTCCGGGAATGAAAATTGAGCATTAGCATGAAAAATCAGAACAATATGGCAACGCAAGCAAATAAAGAAGATGTAGAAGGCGGCTCACCCTCGCACGGTGGCCCAAAAGGCAAGGATAAACAAAAAGACGACAGCGAAAAACCTTCGAAAACACTTTCGAAAGAGGCTGCCAGCGAATCAGAGGAAGAAAATATGACGGGCAAGAAAGGTTATAACGAAACGCCTCCGACCGTGCCCGTTGAATCAACCAAGCAATAAGCATTTATTTCATTTCCGATAATGCTTCCAATGCGGCAGAAAGGTAAACCATGGGCGCATTCCAGTTGATCGCAATCTCGTTGGAAGCGTAGGAACAGTCGTCATCCGTGAACGATTCATCCGCAAATTTGCTGGTGTAAGTGGTGCATTTGTCCTGCTGGGCAGGATTAGGGCCACCCGATAACAGTCCCGGAACCGGATCAGCAATGCCATCGGCAACAGACGGCCGATGGTGCGGATGCATGACACGTTTGGAACCGAAACCGGTCAGAAAGCAGTAGCCCGTTGCATTTCTGCCCAGAATATAATCCAGGTTTCCCTGCGCTGCCTGAACATATTTTGCGTTTTTAGTTAGTTTGAAAGCATAAAGCAATGCAATGCCCTGATTGGCAGCCACTGAACTACTTCCCCACGAGTAATCCTTTGCATTTTTGCCCATTACCGTGTGGTAAGGTTGCTTTTCCAAATCAATAAGCAGGTTATCCGCAAAGGCGACAATGTTCTTTTTCAGACTATTAGTTAATGCCGGATCTGTTTTGAGCTCTTCCGCAAATCTGATCATGGTGTAATAGCCCAATGTCTTCACCTGGCTCCATGTTGGCAGAGGCATAGGCTGGTCGGCATTGAAGTTAATGTCTTTCAGGTAATCCTGTTTTTTGGTTAGCGCATACATTTCCGCCGCAGCCCAAACCCACTCGTCCTTCACATCGCGGTCGCCGTATGCACCAGTCACGACGTCGGGATTAAACTTTTTATTCATTTCATCCTGATGATAAAGCACTGCGGGATTCTTTTTTGCCCATTCCCAACCCTTCACAGCGGCAGTAACGCAGGAGTCGGAAAGGCCGGGAAATTTATTCTCAAAATTCTTGAAAATACGCGCCGATTGTGCCATTACCGCAACAAAATCCAATGTTGCAGCAGTGCCTTTCTGAACAACGTAACGTGGATTTTTGCAGGCATCGGGCATGATCATTCCGTCGAACCTGGGATTTGTGAGTTTGTGATAAACGCCTCCGTCAGCAGGATCCTGCATGGTTAGCATCCAGCGCAAATTGTACAATGCTTCGTCCAGCAGATCTGGAACACCATTGTTGCTTTCGGGAATATTGGTGATAAAATTTTCACAAAATGATGGGTAATCTTCGTACAAAGACAGCAGCGTGCCCGTTGTGATCCCCGAATTGACAATGTATTTATTATAATCGCCCGCATCATACCAGCCTCTTGTTGAGCTAATTACGGAATTCTCAACCCTTCCATTCGAAACAGCAGAGGCGTGGATCAAAACTTTATTGTCGGGATGTCCCGCAGGTCGCGCCCATTTTCCAGCAAACTTTTCAGGCAGTTCCTGGGAAGCTCTCTGGTAGTAAAATCCTTTAAGCGAGGCCGCGGCAACCTCTTTATAAACATGATTTTTGATTTCAAATGGTGCAGATTTACCCAGCGAAGGAACTTCCACAACATATTTTCCAGCTTTCCGAATGCTGGAAAAGTCTGCTATCCGGCTAATTTTACCAGAATGCTGATTGGTCCGGGGCTCACTTAATTTCCCTTTAAAAACCGTTTTCCCCGTTGCTGCGTCTTTCAGTTCAAAAGCGGTTTCCTTCTCCCCGAGCACAACGGCAATTTTTTGGGCATTAGGATAGAAACCAATCTGGTTCAGCCGAATTGCCTCCTCAACATTCTGGCCTGAAATGGGCTGCGACAAACCGAAAATTGCGCAAATGATAAGGAGCCTAAACTGATATTTAAAAAGGAAAAATGGGTGCATGGACTTCATCTAAGATCAAAGCGTTTAGTATTAAAAGCAAAAAGGCCAGCTCTTTACCGCTGGCCTGCATAAAATTCGCCTGGATCAGAGCAGTGTTTGTACCGATGCCTGATCTTTGGCTTTACCCAACTTTCTTAGGTCCTACGGAATCGTAAACCACCACTTTTTCCCATAAATGGGCATAATCCTTAACAAATTCAAGGTGTATCGGGTGGGTCTGGTAAATTTCTTCTTCAATTATATTTTTGAAAAAACACATCCATGAAAAGGTGTAGTCCCTTACAATCACCGACCGGTTTGTTTCGGCAGGCTTTCCAATGTGCACATATTGTATTGTCGGCACTTTTGCCAGCTTGTTCAACCCTTCCAATAATTTCGCCTCATCCTGCGCGTTATGAGGGTCTTTCAGGTAAAAATACACGTGATGGATAAATAATTCCTTCACTTTTTCCGGCTCAGCCGCCAGCGGGGAAATTGAAGCGATCGTGGCCAGTCCGGCATTTTGCAAGAACTTCCGTCTTGATTTGTCTTCCATATTATTAAGCAAGTATCCCAGTTCTGATCGGGAAGGATTTATAAAAGTTTTTGATTCCAATGTTAATCAACACCAAGAATACGACTTCTTTCTAATCTTTTCAAACCAGACGTTCATGGTAAGATGCAAAAATGGCGGTCTTTAAGTTAAACATTACTAAACCTGCTTACATCATGTACATTACGAAAAGAGATTTGGGCATTGCTGCCTTCACAGCCTGCGTCACGGTAACCTGCATATTCGCTGCTTCTCCCAAAGCCATCCTCGACTCATCCATCTTTGACTGGAACGATATGGAATCAAAAACCACTAAAACCGGGGCCGTAAGAACTGTGTTCCGCTCACAAACAGCCACATTGAAAGAGCTGGAATGTCATATCACAACATTGAATCCCGGCGACAGCTCGCACCCGCCGCACAAACACCCAGAAGAAGAAATCATTATCATTAAAGAAGGGACCGTAGAAGCGCTGGTCAACGGCAAAATGAAGCAAGTAGGCCCCGGCTCCGTCATTTTTCAAGCTTCAAACCAAATGCACTCAATCAAAAACGTAGGCACCACACCCACGACATATCACGTGTTCAGCTGGCATTCGGCTGGGATGGGGAAGTAACTAGGTGATTATCGGATTACTACTTCTTTAACAATTTTTCAGGGACAGGGTAAGCTTCCAAAAGTGCCCGCATCTTTTCTGATTTCTTCTCGAAGTGGGCAGTAATTATTTCGATTTTTCTTGCAAGTGCCTTTTCTACCTCGGCGTCTTTTGTTTTTTCAAGTGTTGTGTCCATAGTTATTACTTTTTTTAAGTAAAAATATAAAATCATTTGAGGGATAGCAAAAAAGCGTCGTAATTCACTCCTGGTTCTAAATTTTGCCATTCACCCTGCCAGTCGGGAATAGCTCCGATACGTGCATCGGGAGAATGTATGTCCAATACCAAACCCTGCACTTTGTAAGTTTCTTTTAAATCCCTTAAATGTTTGTTGATACCCATTTGGTATTTCCGGGTTCGCATTGGGCAGCTGCCAGTCGCGTAAATATTAGCTTCGGGAATTTCACTAAGAAAATTCAGAGTTGTATGAGCTACAGTTCCAAGAATCTTGTCCGTGTCACCATTACGCGTTTCAATGGAATCATCGACTTTCTCGAGTAACTCATTCCAAACACCAAATCCTAGATTGTAAGCATTGTCGCGTAGCGGCGTAAAAATAATTATCATTTCAATGTTCCCACGAACACCATCGCTATGGAACTGATAGATACGCGCAGTTAGCCTCTCGACTTGATAATTCTCAACCTTCATAAAAAATCATAGTGTGTAATGAGCCACAATAATACCAAAAAAGCGCCACAGAATACTGCGACGCCTTTTTTGGCAAGAATAAATTAATGGACTATACTACTTCGTCTTCGCATAATCTGCTGCTATGGCGTTGATAGCCTCGTCCTTCAAGTGTTCGGAAGCGATTACCAGGCGATAGCGGAATGTAGTGGATTCGCCTTTTTTTAGTTTGAAATTCAGCGTTTCTTTTCCGTTGCTCAGGGCTTTCATCCCTAATGGATTTACTGCGAAAAGACCGTAGCCGCGGGCGTGCCAGTATGCTGGGTAACCTACGTTTTTCGGGTGATCGATCATAGCGACGCTGATGTTCTCGTCTTTGATCTTTCCTGTGAGGTTGCACCAGATGGCGCGCTTGCCCCAAACATCCTCTCCTTCTACACCGTTGCTGTTGCGGTAATTTCCGCTGATTCCTTCATTGTTCATGACAGGAACTTTCGTTGCTATACCGCTTGCATCGGTGAAGATTTCCGGTTTGTTGGAAGGCAATTCCAGTTCGCGCGCGACACGGATGGCGAACATTCCGTCCTTAATGTCGGGCATGGCCACTGTGTCCAGCACGGCGGTTAATGTTGTGGAACGGTCGATGATGCGCTGGTCGCCTTTGCCGCTGAAATGATAGGTCGTGGTTTCCTTCAATGTGAGTACGCCGTTTTTATCTTTCCAATCGGCTGTTACCGTCAACTCACCTTTGTCTTTTCCACTTTTCATGGATTTGATTCCGGTGTGGATGATGGTTCCGTAAGCGCGTTTTGCGTGGTCAACGGCATCGGAATTGTTCCAGTAATCGTTGCCATTCACATCCTCATAATTAAGCCAGATCCCTACGTGGTGCGGATGGTCAACACGCTCCCCCGGTCTCGGATCAAGCGGCCAGCCTCTTGTAATGAGCGTTCCTTTGGCCGTTTGTACCGGATAAAGCACCGCTTTTTTCAATTTAACTTCACCCGGATAGAAATAAGAAGTGAAAGCTTTGCCGTCGATTTTGACTTCAACTTTCTTTTCCTTCTCATTATTAACCAGATCCACTTTTTGAGCTTGCACCAATCCGCCTGCTGCAAATACAGAAAATGCGGTTGCCGCAATGCCCTTCGTTATAACATTCACGTTCAATGTCGGTTAGCTTAAAACAATGTCTTTCTTCTTCGGATCCCAGCTCACGCGCTTGCCTGTATGAAGTGCCTGCGTTGCCATAATGTTCGCTACCGAGTGATTGAAACCAACACGCGCCGGCGCATTGCTTTCTTTACGGCTGCGGATACATTCCATCCAGTTGCGCATGTGCAGCGACGTCATCGGATCTCCGCCGGTGTTTGCGTCTGTCGCAATTTTATCACCTGCTTTCAGCGACATTTCCGTCAGCAGGTTTGCTTCCATTCCCATTCCTTTGGCATCTTTTGCTTTCAAACCACCTTCGGGAGTAATCTTGTTCGTGTCAAGATTGATCATTCCACCATTCGAGTAATAGTATTCCTTCACGCCGCCAGCTTCGTTATTGAAACGGGATGAATAGATCACCTGGAAGCCTTTTTCTTTGTTATCAAAAGGCCCGTATTCGAAAGCGGCGCTGAAAGTATCCACATTTGTACGGCCATCCTTCCAGGTATAAACGCCGCCATTTGCCACAACATTTCTTGGCGCGTCAAGTCCTGAGAACCAGTGCACTGTGTCAATTTGGTGCGCCATCCATTGTCCCGGTATACCGGAAGAATATGGGTAAAACAAACGGAATTCCAGATAGAATCTTGGGTTCCAGGCCACTTTTGGACGGTTCATTAAGAAACGGTCCCAATCTGTATCTTCTTTTCTGATCTGAGAAACCAGCTCCTTGCGTCTCCAACGACCCGGCTGGTTCACATTCCAGGTCATTTCAACCGTGGTAATGTCCCCGAATTTGCCCGATTTAATGTATTCATAAGCAGCCCAATAGTTGGGTGCACTGCGACGCTGAGAACCAACCTGAACGATTTGTTTCGAAGCTTCAACCGCTTTCAAAGCAACTTTTGCATCTTCCAATGTCTCGGCAAATGGTTTCTCCACATACACATCACGACCCGATTTCACAGCTTCTGCGCAATGCAATGCGTGCTGAAAATCTGCCGTGCTGATAATCACAGCATCTACATCCTTACGGCCCAGCAATTCTTCATTATTTCGTGCTTTTGCAAATTCGGCAGACGCGTAAGGCTTCCCTTTCATAAATGCCTCAGCTTCGTCACGGCGGCGGTTCCAGAGATCGGATACGCCCATAAACTCAAAGTTCAATTCTTTTGCATGATCAGAAAAGCTGGGGGCCAGCGAGCTGCGGAAACGATCGGAAAAACCAATAATCCCTACACGTACGCGGTCATTCGCGCCCAAAATTTTCCGGTAACTTGCTGCGCTAAAAGCATTTGAACCAACAGCAACACCCGCCGAAGCCAGCGCTGCATTTTTTATAAAATCCCTTCTGCTTGTCATGATATTGATCTTAAAAAAGTTAATTTTCAGTTAATGTGCCGCGAGTTTGGCGGGCAATCAGTTGTAAAAAACCTCTGGACTTTTATCTACTCTAAAAAATGTTCTTTTTTGAACCGGAGCACATTATTTTATCTCCTTCACTTTCAAGCTACGGAATGAAACATTGTCCCCGTGATCCTGCAAAAGCAAATTGCCCTGCTGAGAAAGGCCAAATCCTTCGAAGCCTTTATACTTGGATTCCGCTACAAAATCTTTGAATTGCTGCGAACCACGCACATATTCCACCACTTTATATCCATTCAAAAAGTGCTGAACTGTTCCGTCTTTCTGAACGACGATCCGTCCCTGGTGCCACTCGCCGATCTTCTTGACAGCGTTTTTCGGCCTGTCAGCAGGGATCACATCGTAGAAAGAGGCAATGGTGCGGTTTCCGTTTTTACCCAGTTTTGCATCCGGATGTTTTTCATCGTCAAGCACCTGATATTCACAGCCAATGCCCGATTTTCCACCCGAGCTGAATTTCCGATCTACAAAGTATTTTACACCACTATTAGCGCCTTCGGTAAGTTTAAAATCAAATTCAAATTCAAATGCAGGCCCGTATAATTTCTTGGTCACAATGTCATTTCCAGTTTCAGAACCGTCTGATTCTGAGATTGTAATGGTCCCATCGGCGTAATTCCAACGTTTGGAAGGAAATTCAGTTCCACCATATGAACGCCATTGATCAGCTGATTTTCCATCATATAGTAAGGAATAACCCTGTGCTTTTTCAGCGTCATTCAGGGAGTTAGGGATCAGGTTTACAATGCGAATGGTGGCAGCCGGACTTGGTTTCAGATTCGTCGTCTTGATCCGCACATTTTTCCAGCTTACCTGCGTTCCTTCAAGGTCTTTGCTGCCGACGGCATGCACTTGCAGACAGATAAATCCGCTCGGCGTCATATCATCAATCACGTGCGCAACGGGCACGCCGTTCAGGAATGTTCGGATGGACGTTCCGATGGCTTCAATGCGGCATTTGTTCCATGCGTCTTTCTTGAATGCTTTTTTAGCTTCCGGGTTCAGGTCCAGCGGATAAAGCCAGCCGCGGCGTGCTTCGTCATACAGTCCGGCTGAGTAAGCTCGGTCGCTCGGATCGATCTCAACCTGGTAACCATGCACGCGGCCGTTCTGATATTCTGGCTTTGACAAACTTCTGATCTGAATTCCGGAATTCAGTTTATTATCCACTTTTACATCACATTCAAAAATAAAATCACCGTAATCCTTCTCCGTTGTCAGGAAAGAGTTGGGCGTATCGGTGACAGAGGTTCCAACGATGGCGCCGTCTTTTACTTCATATTTAGCTTTTCCATTCAATTGTTTCCAGCCGGTGAGGTCTTTTCCGTTGAAAAGGTTCTCCCATCCGTCTTTCGATTTTTGCGCATTCGCTAATGTCAGGGTGACCAAAAGAAGCAGAATGGTCAGCGGTAATCTTTGTTTTTTCATTTTAAAAAGGAACTCTGTTTGATAAATGACCTTGGTAACGGACTCAATTGGACTTCCGTACATCATCAATATAACGACATTTTACTCACATTACCCTTACAAAACGTACATTCCCACCACACAAGGACTTTTTGCGTGATGGGAATGCGCATTTTATAGCTGCTTTAAAGTTAGTAACCCGGATTCTGAGGGAATGCTGCTGCACCGCCCTCCGTTCTGTCGATCTGTGTTTGCGGGATCGGACGCAGCAAGTGTATCGCTTTTACGTTCGGAGCTGCTTGCGGGTTGTAGTTCTGAACCCTTTCAACCAGGTTACCCCAGCGTTTCAGGTCCATCCAGCGAATTTGCTCACCAAGCAACTCACGTCCACGCTCCTCCATCAGCATTTCCATGTTCATATCCGCCTGCTTAATCTCCATAGCAGCCGCTTTTCCAGGGAATGCAGCCCGGCGACGCACCATATTAATAGCCTCAGTCGCTTCTTTCACCTTGCCAGTAAGCAATTGTGCCTCAGCAAGTAACAAGTAAGTGTCTGCCAACCGGAAACACATATAATCGCGACTTCCCGGTTCGTAAGTACGGTCCGGACGAAGCGGATCGAGGAACTTTCTGTTTGTCGGGAACAGTGCTTCATCATAACGGCTTGGTACCAACACCTGATAGGGCTTTTTAGCGCGTTCAGCCAAAGGCATTTCATAACCCGGAATGAAGATCGCTGTATCGCCTGCTTTGAATGTGACCTCTGTTTTTGAGTTGTCAAATACGTTGGTAAACTTACCCGGGTTGTTTGCTATCCACGTGTCTTTGAATGTCTTTTTATAACGTGAATCATTTACACGATCCGCAAACACAGTTTCAAGACAGTATTTCGTCGGACGCATGCGTTTGAAAGGACGACCATTCAAAATATCCCGGACCATTCCTGCCTGCACATCATACTGCATTCCAAAATAAAGGTGCAAGCTGTTTCCAGTGCTGTTTGTCAGTGGATCCATGGTATACTGGACAGCGAAAACAACTTCATCATGAATCTGATTTCCCTGGTCAAAAACACTCGCAAAATCGGGTAACAGTTTGAATGTGTAATTGTTGATCACATTGGAAGCATAAGTTGCCGCTTTGGAATAATCATCTGCTGCTTTCGAAGTGGAATTGCCTTTTGCCAGATAAACCATAGCCAACAAATGTTCCGCCGCAGGCTTCGTTGCCCGTCCGTAATCTGTTGCTTTTGATTTGGCTTCAAGGTCCGGTAATGCAGATTCCAGGTCAGAAATAATGGTTTTGTAAATCTCCGATTCCGGTGCGCGGGAAGTTTTCTTGGTTGGCAAAATGGTTTCTGTTAACCTCAGGTCCACGCCGCCATATTGCTGCATTAAAAGGAAATAATAATGAGCACGTAAAAACTTCATTTCAGCAACGCGCGCTTTTTTGATGGCGTCCGTAACAGTTGCCTCAGGTGCACGTTCAATGACGGCATTACATACATTAATCCCGCGGTAAGTTTCGTCCCAGATCGTCGCCAGGTAATCCACTGTAGGCTGCAACTGCGCATCGTAAAAGTGGAAACCTTTGTACCCGCCATCGGCGCCTGTCGCATAAAGGTCTGTGCCGAATTCAGTAATGGTAAGGCCCTGCTGCGTTCCATAATAGTTTCGCAGGGAGGAATAAGCTGATTTCGCGGCATCTTCAAAGCCTTTTGGCGTATTAATGTAGTCATTGCCAATGCTTGAAATAACTTTTTCTTCCAGCAGGTCGCTGCACGACTGGCCCATGAGCATCAGTGCCATTAAGCCAATATATTTGTATGATTTTTTGATGTATTTAAATGTCATTTTCGTCAATATTAAATGATGTTAACAAACCTCTCATCATGCTCAGAACTTTACATTAAGGCCGATCGTAGATACGCGCGTGGCCGGCGTTACGCCTGACCCGATGGTTGTGTCCGACGTTTCTGGATCCACGCCATTGTATTTTGAGCGGTATTTTGACCAGATCTTAGGCTGCTGGATACTTGCAAACAAGCGAAGCGACTCCATGCCCAGTTTCTTGGTCAGGCTGTTACTGAAAGTGTAACCGAAGTTGATGTTTCGGATTTTCACAAACGAGCCATCGTAATAGATAATTGCCTGATTGTTAACCGGAAACTCCTGGTCTTTGTTGGGCTGAGGGAACTCGTTGGTTGGATTGTTAGGCGTCCAGTAATCCACATACATTTGCTGGTAACGGCCGGCCAATGCATTGTTGTCCCTGTGGAAACCGCTGATGATCATTTGTCCTTGTCTTGCATAAATGAAGAATGAAAGGTCAAACCCTTTGAAATTGAAACGGTTGGTAATACCACCACTCCAATCCGGCACATCCGAACCCAATTTCTGACGGTCATCTGCATTGATTTTTCCATCTGGCTGTCCCGTCAACTGTCCGTCTGCACTGCGGCCGTTCACGTCTGCAACTTTAATTTGTCCCACACGGCTTCCGTAAGATTTCGCTGCATCCGCTTCGTTCGTCTGCCAAATTCCTGCTTTTTTGTAATCAAAAAACTCAGACAAAGGATAACCGATAAACCACTTGTTACCCAAATCATCTACGGCACCATTGTAAAGCGAAATGATCTCTTCGGTATTTTTGGTGAACTGGAAATCTGTGGTCCATTTAAATCCATTTTTCGCATTGACGTTAATCGTGGAAACGCCCAGTTCAATTCCACGGTTACGTGTTTCACCTACGTTACGCGTCACAGCATTAAAGCCGATAGAGGCAGGCAGCTGATCAGAAAGCAGCAAATCCGTTGTATTTGTTTCATACAATTCAAGAGAACCCTGAACGCGGCCTTTAATGAAACTGAAATCGATACCCACGTTTTTGGTAGCGGAAGATTCCCATCTTAAATCCGGGTTACCGATCGTGTTGGGGCGATATCCGTAAGCTGGCGTGTTATCCCAGGAGTAAATGGTCCTTCCGAGCAAACCTTGAGTTTGATAAGGCGCCACACCCTGGTTACCCACAGATCCGTAGCTTACGCGCAGCTTCAAAAGATCTAGCCAGGAAACACTTTTCATGAAAGGCTCATTTGAAATATTCCAACCCAAGGCAACCCCGGGGAATGTTCCGTATTTTGTGTTTACACCGAAACGGCTGGACCCATCGCGACGGGCAGTGACTGTCACCAGATATTTGTCGTTGTAATCATAGTTTATCCGCGCCATGTAGGAGTTCAAAGTCCAGGGTATTAGCACACTACCGACACCCAGCACAGCATTTGCATTCCCCACACTATAAAATTGCTGGGTTTCTGCGGGTACACCCTGAACTGAAATTGTGTTGGCTTCGAAATTCTCACGCTGCACCGAGTGAAGGGCAGTGATGCCGAGATTGTGTTTGGCTGCAAAGGTTTTGTTATAAGTAACAATGTTTTCCAAAGTCCAGTTAAAACCGAACTGATTGTATATGGAAGCCTGTGGATCTCCGCCTTTTCTTGCATTGGTTTGTGCGCCAATAAAGCGACCACCGCGCTCAACGGCAAAGTCGGGGCCGAAGTTAATGCGGTATTTCAAACCTTCAATGATCTTAACCTCAGTGTAAAGGCTATTGAAAATGCGGTATTTTTTGCGTTCGTCCACCTGTGCGCCTGGGACAATTTCCGCCAACGGGTTTGTCAGCAACGCATCGTTTGTAGGTGCAAAAATGATTTTACCCGCATCATCGTACGCCCTTCCCAGGGGATTTTGGTTCAATGTAAATGAGTATGGGTTCAAATCTTTGCCGTTTCTGATGGAGTACATCAGGTAGGAAGAAATTCCGACTTTCACGCGGCTGTTAATGTTATGGTCAATGTTTGCTCGCAGGGAAGTTCTTGTGTAATCCAATCCTTCCGAAATCCCCTTATCCCTGAAAAAGCCTCCTGAGATATAGAATTGCGTTTTCTCATTTCCACCCTGCACACCCACTGAATGGTTTTGCTGAAAACCCTGACGCAGGATCATATCCTGGTAATCTGTCGTGCGGTTTTTTGCAATCCCGTCCAATTCAACGGCTTCAAACAATTTCGAATCTGCAAAGGCATCAACCTGGCCGGTAGGGACCGGGTATCCATTCGCATCTTTGTAAAGGCTTCCCGCAGCAATCCCGCGACGTGATTCGCGCATGTATTCTGCAAATTCAGGTCCTGAGAAAAGACGGATTTTGTCCAGCGCGTCCGTTACACCCACATACGTATCATAACTTATCGTGGTTTTGCCTTTGGTTGACTCCCCTCTTTTCGTGGTAATCAGCACAACACCGTTGGCGCCCCTTGCACCGTAAATCGCAGTTGCCGTTGCATCTTTCAGGATTTCCATGGACGCCACGTCATTCGGGTTCATATCTTCATAACCTCCCGACACAAAATCAAAAGGCCGAACCGACATTAATTCATTCCGGTCACCTGCCAAAGGGATTCCATCCACCACATATAATGGATTGTTACCTGCATTGAATGAACGTCGGCCGCGGATCAGGATCTTTGGTGTAGATCCCGGCTTACTTCCCGACTGGGAAACGTCCACCCCGGCCACGCGGCCCTGCATCGCCTGGCCAATGTTCGTAATAGGCATTTCGCTGATCTGCTTGGCCGAAACAGACGAGATCGCTCCCGTTGTCTGGCTCTTTTTCTGGCTTCCATAACCCACAACCACAACCTCCGAAAGCGCCTTCATATCCGCTTCCAGTTTAATGTCGACGATGCTTTTTGCACCCACTGCAACTTCCTGAGTAATAAAACCCACCGATGAAAACACCAGTGTTCCGCCAGTATCCGGCACATCAATTTTAAATTTCCCATCTACATCTGTATTCGTCCCGCTTCTGCTCCCCTTCAAAACTACCGACACCCCGGGAATTGGTGTATTGTCTTCTGATGAGGTGATTTTTCCGGAAACAGTTTTGTCGATGGAAAAAACGTGGGTAACGTTAGGCCGGTTCAGTGAAAATGCCTCGGCTGTAAAGCCCGACACCATCATCGCTGCCATGGTCAGACGCAAAGCGCCTCGACCAGTACTGGTAAATTTTCTTTTCATACGCATGGATTGGTGATTGATAAAGTTCTGAATGCTTACTGCTGGACGAAGTTTTCTAAACTTACCCCTAAAAAAATTATATTTATTATTAAAAAAGTTTTAAAGTATATGACCGGTTACAAACTTTCGGTTACATAAATGCAAATCAAAGAGAGGTGATGGAAGTGTTGAGAAAGTTGCCGTGCATTTGCATGCCGTTTTAGAATAATTCCTATAACAACATTTTTTGTACATATAGTACAATTTCAAATGTGGAGTTGAGAATAGTGATAAGTGCCTGAAAGCGGAAGTAAATGCAGCTTTTTATTTATGCAAACGTTATCGGGAACGTTGCCAGAATATTCACGATCAAATATTTTATTGTAAAATATTACCAAATCAATTGAATAAATAATGCAGTTAGAGTAAATGCAATGCATTCAATTTTGCACTATACTAATATTGGTAATGCAGATACGCCGGAAGCCGCAGGCGCTAGTTGATAATTGAGAAGAAAAAGAAAGCAAGCAGAATGAGGAGTGCCATAGAGATAACGCCGAGTACAATGCTGCTGGACGCCATTGGTTTTTTGAACGTACCAACCCCCGCTTGTCCGGGATCACGCTCGGTAATGATATCCAATGAACTCCTGATCCTTCCCCAAATTGAATTAACCTCCTGATTTGAAAGGGAATCGGGCTTCCAGTCGGATGCGAGCAACACAAGTTCCCTGGCTTTGGCGACGGTCTCTTTCATGGCAGGATATTTCACCATCCAGCCTTCCCAAAAAGTGCGGATAGGTGGATCATCAGGAAACCGGACCCATCTAATGAACAGGTTTTCCATCGCTAACTCTTCCGCCGATAACTCCGAAAACGGTTTCATTTCAAGCACATTATTAATTCCAAAAGGCACATTCCCTTTGGTAGAAAAATCGAAAATCCATTTGCAAAAGACCGCACAAACAATAACAGCCCGGGATCAGCGAATTTTATAAATAAGAGAATCCGGGCGGGTTTATACTCAAAAAGGCTTCTTAAAAGACTAAATGATGATCACGGTTATTCCAAATTCTAATTTCGGAGATGAGGCTGGCTGACGGGCAACTAAACGCATTTTTTCCGTACATTTGCGGCCTGTTTTGTTGACTATAAGGACCAAAATATATCCAATGACCTCGCATCAAATACGTCAGGCTTTTCTTGATTTTTTTCGGAGTAAACAACATTTAATTGTGCCTTCGGCACCTTTGGTGGCTAAAAACGACCCTACCCTCATGTTTAACAACTCGGGTATGGCGCAGTTTAAAGACTTCTTTCTGGGCAATGGCACGCCTCCTTCCCGCCGCATTGCAGATACTCAGAAATGCCTCCGGGTTTCAGGAAAACACAATGATTTAGAGGACGTTGGATTTGATACTTATCACCATACCATGTTCGAAATGCTGGGTAACTGGTCTTTTGGTGATTATTTCAAAAAAGAGGCAATTACCTGGGCGTGGGAGCTTTTAACAGAAGTTTACCAACTTCCGAAAGACCGGCTTTATGTCTCTGTTTTTGAGGGCGATTCCAAAGATGGCGTTCCTTTTGACCAGGAAGCCTGGGATCTTTGGAAACCGATCGTGGGTGAAGACCGCATTATTTTAGGAAATAAAAAAGACAATTTCTGGGAAATGGGCGACACAGGCCCTTGCGGTCCGTGCTCCGAAATTCATATTGATTTGCGTCCTGCTTCCGAAGTGGCCGAAATCTCCGGAAAATCGCTGGTTAATAATGATCATCCCCAGGTTGTGGAGATCTGGAACCTGGTTTTCATGCAGTTTGAGCGCAAAGCCGACAGCTCACTGGTGCCGCTTCCCGCTACACACGTGGATACGGGAATGGGCTTTGAACGCTTGTGTATGGCGGTTCAGGCTAAGACTTCCAATTATGATACAGACGTTTTTCAAAACACAATTCAGGTTTTGGAAACATTATCCGGCAAAAGATACGGAGCTGGCGATGAGCCATTTGCAGACATTGCTATGCGCGTCATTGCCGACCATATCCGGGCAGTAGCATTTGCGATCACGGATGGTCAGCTGCCTTCCAATAACAAAGCCGGTTACGTGATCCGCCGGATTTTGCGTCGCGCGGTTCGTTATGGTTATTCATATCTTGGTTTCCAGGAGCCGTTTTTCTACAAGCTGGTTGCGGTTTTGGCGGATCAGTTCAAAGATGTATTCACAGATCTGAAATCGCAGGAAGAATTTGTGACGCGGGTGATCCTGGAAGAAGAAAAGAGCTTTTTGAGAACATTGGAATCCGGTTTGAAGCGCCTTGATGTCATTGTTAATTCACTAAAAGAAAAAGGCATTAATACGATTGCTGGTGATGAGGTTTTTGAATTGAGCGACACATTTGGTTTCCCGGTTGATCTTACTGCCCTGATTGCAAGGGAAAAAGGCTTTCAGATTGATGAACTTGGCTTTCACGACGCATTAACCGCACAAAAAAACCGGTCAAGACAGGATGCTGCGAAAGAAGCAACGGACTGGATTGAGTTGCGTGAAGCAGATGGCGTTGAGTTTTTGGGTTATGATTTTGAAGAAACGCACAGCCAGATCATTAAATACCGGAAGGTAAAAACGAAAACGGGCGAGGAATATCACATTGTCCTGGACCGCACGCCGTTTTATGCTGAAATGGGCGGCCAGGTTGGCGACTCGGGCGTCCTGCTCCTGGATAACGGTCTGGCGGA
The DNA here is from genome assembly GCF_021502655.1 of Dyadobacter sp. CY347. GTDB lineage: Bacteria > Bacteroidota > Bacteroidia > Cytophagales > Spirosomataceae > Dyadobacter. Next base: position 725,037 of record NZ_JAKFFT010000004.1, on the reverse strand, counting down.
TGGCAAAAAGACGATCCGGATTATTGATACCAAGAAAGAAAACGACCTTTTTGTACATATTTCCCAGGATAAAAACCTGGACGATGCATTGCAAAATGCAGGAATCATTGTCGCTAAAATCGATAGCGACCGCCGTGAAAAGATCAAGGCAAACCACTCGGCCACGCACTTGATGTTATCGGCGATGCGGGAGGTTTTGGGCACGCACATAGGTCAGAAAGGTTCTTATCTTAATGATGAAGTGCTCCGGTTCGACTTCTCGCACTTTACGAAAGTGACTGACGAGGAACTGCAAAAAATTGAAGATCGCGTCAATGAAAAGATCCGCGAAGACATTGCATTGGATGAAAGAAGGAATGTGCCGATCAAGCAGGCATTAGAACAGGGTGCAACGGCAACATTTGGTGAAAAATATGGCGATTTCGTTCGTCTGATCATTTTCGACCCGAATTACTCCTTTGAACTTTGCGGTGGAACCCACATTCCGTCAACTGGCCAGATCGGTGTTTTCAAATTTGTTTCCGAAGGATCGGTTTCCGCTGGCGTACGGCGTGTGGAGGCGGTTACGGGTGCGAAGGCGCTCGAAATTATGCGCGAGCAAGAAGCAACTTTGACCAAAATCGAAGATTTGCTCAAAAACCCAACAGATCTGATCAAAGCTGTGGAGAGCCTGCTAGACGAGCGCAATGCTTTGCAAAAAAGGATTGTTTCCCTTGAGAACGAAAAGATCCAGTCGCTGAAAACGACATTGATCGATAACATGAAAAAGCACAGCACATTCAATCTGATCGTTGAGAAAGTGGATGTGCCAAACGCTGACTCCCTGAAACAATTGTCTTATGAATTACGCGATCAGATCGAGAACCTGATTGCTGTTTTCGGAACAGAAATCGCTGGTAAGCCGCAACTTTCCGTGTTTATTGCTGAAAATATTGTTCAGGAAACGGGTTTGAATGCGGGTAAGATCGTGAAAGACCTTGCGAAAGAAATTCGTGGCGGCGGCGGAGGTCAGCCATTTTTTGCAACGGCTGGCGGTTCGGACGCAAGCGGACTGGACGCAGCATTGGATAAGGCAAAAGGACTTTTCTAGTCAGTAATATGTTTTAATTTTTAAGGTGTTAGGTTATTAAACACCTGATTTTAAGATACAGAATACAAAAAGAGCGATGCCAAAATTGGCGTCGCTCTTTTGATTTAAGGACTATAATAAGAACCTAATTACTCCTCAGCTTTCAATTGTCCCCTGATTTCTCCCTGAGGATATTTCGCCGAGTGAATGTTCACGTAATACAAACCAGCTTTCAGGTCGGCAACCTGGGCCTCGGTTAATGTGTCTTTAAATGCAAAGGGTGAGGTAAAAGTTGTTCCGAAATCAATCACAACCGCTCCTGCTGAATCGGCCGGCGCTTTGTGAATGTGCCATGCTGTTGGCGTAAAAGTGGAATCTGTCGAAGTGGAGTCCGACGAAGCAGAATCGCTGTACATAATGTTCAAGCTTAAAATCCTGCTTTCCTGATCTAACGTACCATCTACTGAACCGGTCGCGGTTGATGGGTTAGCTGGGACTTCGTTTGCCCCGGAAAGTGTCGTGCTCACTTTCAGTTCGGGCAATACGGGAGTCGGGTCTGTTACTTCATCGTCATCACTACATCCTACCATCGCGGCGATAAAAAACACACCCAAAAATGCTAATTTTCTCATAATGCTTTGTTTTCGTAAATAATTGGTTTGGCTGCTTATATTAAAAACCTGCTCCTGCCAAAACATCCGCTTACAAACTACTGACTATGAAAAGATTACAATTTTACATCTAATATGAAAATTGGGGACTAACTCACACCATTTGCTGAATTATACAACATTTATATGCTTTTTTGTGGGTAAAGTTGCAGGAAAACCAAATTTCCATCGGTTATGAGACCAAAGCCATAACTCCGGCTGATGCCTGATATTCTTTTCCAACTCTGTATAATACAATTTCATTATTTCCGTTTCAGACATTTTTGCTGCATCTTTTACAAGCAGATTGAAACGGAAATTGTATCGGTTCACGCCCTGTTTTTGTACATTCAGATACACCACAGCACTATTTCGCCGGATGGCCATCCGCGCCGCACCTGTTTGTATATACGTATTGTAATTATATTCCGCATTATAATATAAACTGAATACCGGTGTTGAATCCGAGATGAACACCCTGGAAGTCTTTCGAACTGTCGTTTTTCCAGATGTATTTTTTGACAAGATCAAGATCATTATCCCGTTTGTAATTCACGTAGTTAATGGTCGGGCCCGCGAAGATTTCGAGTTTGCTACCAATTTTATAAGCCGGGATAATGCGCAGAGAGTTCTTGAAGTAATGGGCCTTTTTGAAGTTAGAAAGTGAATGGCTCACAGCTTCGAGATTAAGCCTGACATGATCAGCCAGCTTAATGTGTGCTCCTAAACCTGCTTCTACTGCATACAAATCATGTTTACTATCTTTCAAGTTATAACCAACCCCAGCAATCCCATACAAAACGCGGCCACCGGAACGGAATGAGGCAATGGTCGTCATGGATTCGTCAACCGTTAATGCAATGGATTTTTCACCGCTTTTGATAAAATTAAAAATGGCGATCGGATAATCGCTGGTGTCGGCAATGTTGACTAAACCAGCGAGCTGGATGCCTTTTACATTCTTTGCAATGTTAGCAAAACCAGCAACCTGCGCGTTCACATTCTTGCCCTTGTTCATAAATCCGCTAAGCTGCAAGCCTTTTGCGTCATTGCGCGAAATGTTCGCAAAACCAGCCATTTGCACTGATTGCGAGCTTCCTGCCAGATTCATAAAACCGGCGATTTGCGCGCCTTTTGCTTCATTTTTTATAATATTTCCAAAACCCGCCATCTGGATCCCGTCGGCATTGTTGCCGATAATGTTAGCCCCTCCCGCGATCTGAATTCCTTTTGCATTGTTTGAAATCAGGTTCACCGCGCCAGCCACTTGCAAGCCGGAAGCATCTTGGTTGATCAAGTTGGCTGCTCCGGAGATCGCCACACCTGTTTCTGATTTGGAAAGTCCCGCTATGGCGTGCAGTGAAAAACGGTTTGTATAGGAAGCAGCGTTCTTGCCATTGGTACTCAGCGGATAAATAAATCCAACATGCACCACCGATGTAGTGTCGTTTTGACCAAAAGAAACAAATGAAACGCCGAATAAAAATATGCCGGTAAAAAGCGCCTTAGCTGCCAAAAAACTTAAATTTTTCATGGGAATGTATTTAAAAAAGAAATCATTTAAACACATACAGCCCTCAGGAACCCAAAATTGCAGGCCTTCAATCCGGTCCCATTGCCGTATGCAAAGTACCGACAACGTGAAAGGGGCTTACCCTAGAAATTTGAAAGAAAAATGTTTTAAGAACGGTATTAAGCTTATAAAACTCTTTTTGGTTGATTCTGCTTTCATGGCATAATTGATTTTGCTATTTTTGGTTATAATCGGGACACTATAACATTAAGATGATGATGACTACGGAAGAATTGCGTTTGAATGGGCATTTGAAGGATCTTCGTTTGGAAACATTTGAGAAGGGATTTCCATTCATGCTTCAAGATTCAAATATTACTAGCGAGGGCTTCATCTATGAGTTTGCTGACGGTTCTATGAAATTAATGACCCTGGCAGACGATATGCAAACGATCGTTGAGGTAAGAGCATTAACAACCGGCGAGATTGCTGGTGTTCGAAAAAAGCTCGATCTGCCTGCATTTCAGTATGCCTGAGCTTTTCGTTATCACTGGCCCAAACGGTGCCGGAAAGTCCTCAAACGCAAATGTTTTAATTCCAAAACCAACGGTCTCTCCTGTTTTTGACGGTGATAAATTATTTTATCACCTGCTGGACAAGCATTATAAGGTGACTAAAGTTGCCAAACAGGCGCGCGAATTGGCAGAGGATGAACTTCAATTAATCTTTGCCGAACAGGTTGGTAAGGCGATTTCAGGAAATTTGGATTATGCTTACGAAGGACATTTCAACACAGAAAACTCCTGGCAAAATATCCGAAAGTTCCGAGAAGCAGGATATAAAATTAATATGACTTTTCTGGCACTTGACAATGTTAACACATCTTTGCAGAGAGTTGCTGTGAGGGTGTCGCAGGGCGGACATTATGTTGCGCCCGCCCATATTTACGAGAACTTTTATGGTAATATCAAGTTCCTGGATCAAAATTTATCCCTGATAGATCAGCTCACTATCATCGATAACAGTTCCATAAATTCCGTTCATATTCTGACATTAGAAAATGCGAAAATCAGTTTCATCAGGAAGACTAAGTTGCCGGCGTGGATGAAAAACGATATGCCAGAGCTTATGAAGATAATAATGCATTGCGACAAGAATTAACAATTACAACCTTCCATAACGCCAGCTCAAACCGCCTTGCCAGCCGATCCAGGACGTCATGTTTTTGTTGCCCATTTTGAAGTTTGGGTAACCTTTCGGAGGGAAGGTTTTGTAGCCATTTTCGGTTTGGAAGCCGTCGCTGTCGTATATTGTGAATGATGGGCCGGCGAAGAACATCAGGCGTTTATTGAGCTTGTACGTGAGGGCCGTTTGGAGGCGGTAAATGAATGGCAGCTCGTCCCAGCTGGTGGTGTAAATGTTCTGGTTGAGAAGCTCGGTGAAGAAGCCAAGCTTTTTGAATGGAAAAAACTCCCGCCCTATCCCTGCGCCAAATGTCAGGACTTTATTCTGTCCGCCCGTGGTGGTGCCGATCATGAGCATGCTGTAAAATTTGTGCGTACCCATCTTCCAGGCCACATTAATTGGCGCGACTTCATTGGCATAAACAGAAATATTGGAAGTGCTTCTTTTAATAATGTTGATCAATCCCAGACTCAATCCTGAAGAACTGTCTGCAATGTTAACAATGCCCAGCTGCGTTCCGTGGAGGCGTTTGGCGACATTGATGGCCGCCAACTGAAACCCGCGCACCTCATTTTTAACAATGTTAATCCCGCCGGTGATCTGACCGCCTGACAAATCCCCTTTCACAAAATTAACACCACCAGCAACCTGCACGCCGTTGAAATCTTCCGCAGCGTGGTTGTATGCGCCGGAAATCTGCGCGCCGCTCGATTTGCTCCCAAGAATGCTCATTGCACCCGAGACCTGCACACCATGCAATGGCCCTGCGGAACGACTCAAAAAACCGCTTACCTGCGCGCCACGAACGTTTTTCTTCACAATCCCAGCAAATCCGGAAACCTGGGCTCCACTCAGCGAGTCAAGAATGTGATTCAGAAATCCCGCGACCTGAGCGCCTTTTACATCACCTGATACGACATTGAAAAGCCCCGCGATCTGGGCATAACGCACATCCTGCTTTGAAATGTTGAAGCCTCCTGCTATTTCTGCACCATTCACGCCAGCCGTATAGCCGCCCAGCAAATTGAGGGAAAATTTATTTACGACCTGCGAACTCATCCTGCCATGCGTCCCTAACCCCGGCGTTAATGATGCCTGGTAAGGCAATGCAACGAAGAACCGGCCAATGTTACGGCTTTGTGCCCGAAGTTTAGCAGAAAGGAAAAACCGGCCAAGCCAGGTAGATTCGCCTTCGGAATAGCGGACGATGAGCGGGTCCAGGTCAACGGCTTTTTGCAAAATATTAATTCGCAGATCTGCACTTTCCTGGTTGATCACAATTGTAGTATCGCCATAGCCTACTTTACTGATTGACAGATTCAAAGGCAAGCTCCGGTCCTTAATTCGAATCCTGAAATGTCCGGCGTCGTCCGTCAATGTTGAAACCAGTAACTCCCGTGAATAAACGCTGGCATAATCAATGGGCGCATTTGTCTCCTGATCAAAAAGATGACCGCTGATATAGAACACTTTTTCCTTTGCCGCAGGAAGGATAATCAGGTAATCGCCCTTTTCCCTGTACTGATATTTATTGGCGAATAACTGATCTAGAACCTGCTTAACCGATTGATTTGCAGGACTTAATGTAACTAAGCTGTCACCGGAGATAATGTTGCTGTTATAGGAAAAGTAAAATTTCCCCTGATCACTGATGTTTTTTAGAACTTCTGAAACGGGCTGTTTTTTTGCAGATATGGTTACGGTTTTATTCAGAATGCCCTGTGCGTAGGCTGCACAGGGCATAATTAGCATGACGATGATGAATTTTATCGTATTGAGTAGCGTAAAAGTCTGATTCATTCCGAAAGATAAGTCCTATTTCAAAATGATCTGCTCTCCCCTATGCTCAACTTTTATTGTTAATGTTTCACCGATCAGGCTTAATGTGCTGTCCAGCGATTTTTTATCAAATGTTGTATTGATAGGCATGTTGTTCAGTCGTTCGTTTCCTATCATAATGTTGGCGGCGTACGTTTCATTCAGGATTTCAACCAGTCTCCACAAAGGTGTGTCGTTGCAAACGAGCTTGTTTGTCCTGTAATATTGGTAAAAATCATCTTCCGTTTCATCCTTAACCAATGCGGGACTGGCTTTGATAACCGTTGCTTTTTGTTTCGGACTAATGCGCACAAATTCATTGTTTTTCGTCACTTCTACCAAACCGGTTTCTACGATCACCTCAGTTTTCTTTGCATTATCTTTTACATTAAAACTAGTCCCCAAAACCTTCACTGTCATGTCGTTAACAGAAATTATAAATGGTTTTGCTCTGTCTTTCGTAACCTCAAAAAATGCTTCCCCAGTCAATGCAACTTCCCGTTTTCTGCCAGTGAATTCAGCAGGATAAGAAATACTTGATTGTTTATTCAAAGTCACAATTGAGCCGTCGGGTAATGTATCGGTTACGGTTTGCGCTCCTGATCGAACTGTCAGCATCTGACTCTCTGCATTTTGCCCCAAAAATAAATACGCAAGCCAGCCTGTACACAATGTTGAGGCGATTAGCGCTGCAACTCTCCGGAAAGCAAACGACTTTTTCGGTTCATTAAGCGGGATAACCGGCATTTCTTGCCTTTCCTTCTGCGTCCGTTTGCGGAATCGCTCCCAGGCTGCATTTTCATCAATTGTGCTTTTTGCCGCCAGATTCTTACTCTGGTTCCAGATCATTTCAAATTGCTCAAAATACCGCTGGTTATCGTCACTATCGGACAACCATTGGTTAATCTCGATCTGTTCTGCGACGCTCGCCTCGTCAAGCAATGCCTTGACAAGCAGGTCGTCTATATTGTAATTCAGTTCTTTATGCATGACTGACACGGATTAGCTGAGGAGAAATAAAAGGATTGATGCGGGCAAGAAATCAACCAGTTTCAGGCGCAGAAGACGCAGCGCCTTACCCATTTGATTTTCTACTGTTTTTAATGGCAATTGCAGGCGATCGGCGATTTCCTGGTATTTCAGCTCTTCGAAGCGGCTCATCTGGAAAATCGTTCTGCACTTTTCGGGTAATTCTTTGAGGGCCTTGTCCAGACGCTGTTCAAGCTCTTTCAGTTCCAGCGGATGGGATGTGTTGTTGCTGTGTTCCATTTGGTGCATTGCGTACGTTTGATAGGCGTCCCTGACTTTCAAATGCTTGATATAATTAAGGCTTTCATGATAAACCGAGCGATACAGATAGCCGCTGACGGATTCTCTGATTTCAATGTGGTCCGTTTTTTCCCAAAGGCGGCAAAAAACATTTTGCACCATTTCCTCGGCCATAATATCATCCCGCAGAATGGTGCAGGCATAAGCGTGGAGGCCCTTAAAATGTGCTTTAAACACCCTCTCAAACTCCGCTTCCCGATCCCTGCTTAAAAATGTCACGTGATCCGCGATGGCTACGTTCATTGCATTGATTGATTACTGATAAAAAATAAGCGCCCGACTCAGGCTGTTCATTGGAATGACAACCAGTCGGGCGCTTACCCTAAATTTTCCGGAAAGTATTTCCGGTAGTAATTTGATCTATTGCTTTTTAGACGCTTTTAGCGAGTCGGCTTTATTGCTTTTGTAACGTTTGTCAGGCGTGCCGTCTTTTTTCAGGTTTTTGTTTTCACTGTAACGCTTATCCGGCGTGCCGTCGGCTTTAAGTTTCTTGTTTTCGCTGTAACGCTTGTCGGGCGTTCCGTCGGCTTTTACCTTGATAGTTGTTTTGTCGTTCCCGGTCTGCTTGGTCGACACGGTTGTTTTTGTGGTCGCTGGTTTTTGAGCTGGTGTTGCGGTTTGCGCGAACGAAGGCGCAGCAACCGCCATAAATGCAACCAGGATCAATGCTTTCAAGTTTTTCATTTTCATCGGATTAAAGTGTGACAAATGTGGATCATAATCATAGCAAGTAATAAAAAAATCCAGCCAGAGATGATCGAAGAATTGAATTTAATGATGATTTAATCCAAAAAATTTCCTAACGACCGTTACCATTTCTAAAAGCTGACGTCTCAATAGCATTTAAATCAAATGCTATGACAACAAAAAACACATCCATCCAAGTAGCAGGCCAGGAGATCGCCCTGATTAACATTAATGATAGTGATTTCATATCACTGACTGACATTGCCAAGCACAAAAATATGGAATCTGCGGGTCAGATTATTTCTAACTGGCTCAGGACCAGATTCACAGTTGAATTCATGGGACTTTGGGAGCAACTACATAATCCAGATTTTAAACTACTCGAATTCGAGGGGTTTAAAAATGATGCGGGAAGCAATTCATTCGTTTTATCTCCTAAACTATGGATCGATAAAACGGATGCTATTGGCCTAATTTCCAGAAGTGGAAGACACGGAGGAGGCACATTTGCGCATAAGGATATTGCCTTTGAATTTGCGTCCTGGATCTCTCCTTCATTCAAACTGTATTTGATCAAAGAATTTCAGCGCTTGAAACTGGATGAAAGCACTCGGTTGAACCAAAGCTGGAACTTGCAAAGAACGCTGGCAAAAGTTAACTATACCATTCATACTGATGCGATCAAAGCGAATCTTATCCCAAAATCCCTCACCAGGGAACAATTTGCCGCCATATATGCAAGTGAAGCTGATCTGCTTAACATGGCGCTTTTTGGAATGACTGCAAAAGAATGGCGTATCCAAAATCGAGGCATCGCGGGCAATATGCGAGACCATGCTTCCATTGAGCAACTAGTCATTTTGTCAAATTTAGAGAGCATTAATGCGATGCTCATTCAGCAAGGATTTAGTGCGTCTCAGAGATTAGCTCAACTGAATCAAATTGCTATTACCCAAATGCAGTCGCTCTTGAATTCTTCGCATTTGAAAAAATTAAAATGAGTGTTCGATAAATTAAGTGAGATACTGATATAGGTAATCCCATTCAGCCCATAGAGAACAACATTTAAATTGTATTTTTGTATAAACAAAATCTATTGACCTGCGAGGCGTGCGGGTGTTAGTTTATATAAATGAATATTCAACAGTTAGAATACATTGTGGCCGTGGATAATTACCGGCATTTCGTCCAGGCTGCGGAACATTGTAATGTGACGCAGCCTACGCTTTCCATGATGATCCGGAAATTGGAGGAGGAATTATCTGTGAAGATTTTTGACCGGACCAAACAACCTATTGTTCCAACGGGCATTGGCCGTAAAATTATTGATCAGGCCAAAACTATTTTGCGCGAAGCGTCGCGGATGAATGAGATCGCCAAACATTTTAATGGGGACTTATCGGGCGAATTGAGGATCGGGATCATTCCTACTATTGCGCCTTACTTGCTGCCGCATTTTGTGAATCCTTTTATTACCAATTACCCGGATATCAAACTGCACGTTTCCGAAATGATCACGGAACGCATCATTAGTGAACTAAAACTGGGTAATCTGGATGTTGGGATCATTGCGTCGCTGTCCGAGGAAAGCAGCTTGCAGGAAATTCCGTTGTATAAGGAACGCTTTTACGCATATGTTTCGGAAAATACCGACTTGTATGCCAAAGAATACATCTTACCAGCAGATATCGAGCCCAACGAGCTGTGGCTTTTGGAAGAAGGGCATTGCTTTCGCACGCAGATCCAGCGACTTTGCGAGTTAAGCCGGAATAGTCAGTTTGGCAGCAGTTTTAGTTACCGGTCGGGCAGCATCGAAACATTGATCCGGATGGTGGAAAAGAACGGCGGCATTACCATTCTACCCGAAATGGCGGTTATGGAGCTTTCCGAGGAGCGAAAAAAGCACATTCGGAGCTTCCAATTTCCTGAGCCAGCGCGTGAAGTTTGCTTGCTCGTAAACCGCGAACAAATGAAATCTAGACTCATCGACGCTTTAAAAACCGGCATAACCGCATATTTGCCACAGGAAATTTTTGAGTCAAATAGGGAAATACGGATTTTGTGACAATTAGCATTGATGATATGCAGAAGATTCCTAGGATTTTGGCTTCGGTTTTTGGAAAGCGCTAGTTGTTATACAATCAGCGCCAACCTGCTCTTCAAATACTTCTCCATCCTACCCAAATCAAACGCATTAAACGTCATATCCTTCGTCAAACCTCCTTTCCTGGCTACGGCGACGCCGTAATGCATGTCGAAATAGCCTTCCTTTGAATGGGCATCCGGGTTGATGCTGAGCAGTACGCCTTTTTCCATGCAGTATGAAATCCAGCGCCAGTCGAGGTCGAGGCGCCAGGGGGAGGCATTGATTTCTATGACGACCTGGCGTTCTGCACACGCGTCAATGATGGCTTTGTGATCGATCGGATAGCCTTCTCTTGAAAGGAGCAGACGGCCGGTTGGGTGGCCCAGAATGGTCGTATATGGATTTTCGATGGCTTTGAGCAAGCGTGTGGTCGCTTTTTCGAACGACATTGTGAGGTTACTATGCACGGATGCGACAATGTAATCGAACGACGCCAGGATTTCGGTTGGGTAATCCAGTGAGCCGTCGCCTAAGATGTCGGATTCTATTCCTTTTAAAATCTTGAATGGCTTTTCCGGATTTTCGGCAGCGAAACGCGCATTTAGTTTTGCAATTTCATCATGCTGGCGGATAACATCTTCAATTTTCAGACCTTGTGCATAAGTGGCAGTTTGCGAGTGATCGGCGATTCCCAGATATTCAAAACCCAGTTCACGGCAGTACAGTGCCATCTGTTCCAATGTATGCTGGCCGTCAGAATAAGTGCTGTGGTTGTGTAAAATCCCTTTCAGGTCGTCCCAAGTAATAAGCTGATCCGCAGAATGCGTCTCGGCCCAGGTGAATTCGTTGGCGCCTTCCCGCATTTCCGGGACAATGTATGGCAGCCCTGCTTTTTGATAAATAACTTCCTCATTCTCTGCCTCTTCATAATAAGCCTGCCGCCAGATTGTGCTGCCGGATGCCGTCGGGTAACCCAGGTGCAACGCGTCCGAGGTTTCAATAAATAATTCATTTACAATACGTTCCGGCTTAGCGGCGACGATTTCAATATCCACCGCCACATCCTGCACATTCCCGCGCCACACAAAAGGCGACGACCGTTTTTCGTCCTGGACCAGGATTTCTATGTCACCAATAAATGTCTGCAACAAAGCCGGCGAATCCGTTCCGACCAGAATTTTGATCGTATCTACGATCTCCGCCCTGCGCCGGATATCACCAGCGACTTCCACTTGCTCGAAGCTCTTTTTCAGCTCCCTAACGATCATTTCGGAGATTACTTCCGCCTTGTCCATCCGCAATTTGCCTGCCTGGTCTTTCAGGAATGCAAGCGAATCGATGATCTTCTGCTGAATGTTGCCGCCAAAACCTTTCAGCTTGGCAACGGAACCATTCAGGCAAGCCAGTTCAAGCTCGTGCAGGTTATCAATGCCGAGTTCCTGCCATAGGACGGCGATTTTCTTAGGCCCTATCCCTTTGATATTAAACATTTCCATCACACCCAGCGGCGTGTTGCGAAGGAGTTCTTCAAGCTCCGGGAATGTGCCCGTTTTGGCAATTTGAACAATTTTACCGGCAGTGCTTTTACCAATTCCCTGCAATTTGGTCAGCTCCTGCTCCGTCATATTTTGAAGCTCTCCTTCCTTATATTTATCCAGGTAAAATGCCGCGATGGAATATCCCTTGATCTTGAAAGGGTCTACACCGTGCAGTTCCATCAATTTGGCGGTTAATTCCAGGATCTCTACAATTTCAGGATTGCTCATATTATTTCTGGTTAAAGAATTCTTTGCGAATTACGAAGTATGTCTCAGCATTTGCAAATATCGCGCAAGTAGTCCATTTTTTCCTTTAAGTAGTTATAGTATCAGCCTGTCTTAAATAGAAAAAACTTTAACCAAAACAGCCCTGCCGGGGACATAAAATAAGATTACCAAAATGAGCCTGAACCAATTAAAAAATTACCGGAACGAAATCCACAATCATTTAACAACTGAATTGCTTCCTTTTTGGGAAACCAGATGTGTAGACAAAGAAAATGGCGGCTTCATCACCCATTTTGACAATGCTGGAAATGATTCCGGCGAAGATGAAAAGTCGCTTATTGCCCAAACCAGGACTGTTTTTACATTTTCTTCTGCGCATAGGGCGGGTTATGGCGACGGTCGTTATGCTGAAATCGCAAGCCACGGTGTAGATTTCCTGATCAACAAAATGTGGGACGAGGAAAATGGCGGATTTTACTGGTTGATGGATCGCAAAGGGAATGTGAAGATTGATGAAAAGATCGTTTACGGCCACAGTTTCGCGATTTACAGTCTGGCCGAATATACATTGGCTACGGGCGATCCACGCGGTTTGGAATATGCTGAAAAGGTTTTTGATTTATTACAAATTCACGGCGCAGACACTTACTATGGCGGTTATTTTGAAATGTTCCACCGCAACTGGGAGCTCAAAGGCAACGGCCCGGCGGGCGGCGATCGCAAAACATTGGATGCACACATGCATTTAATGGAGGCGTTCACAACATTATACGAGGCGAGCCGGAAACAGGTGCATAAGCGCAAGCTGATGGAAATTATCGAGTTGCTTTTACATAAAATCATGCACCCGACATATAAAACCGGCATCCCACAATTTTGGGCTGACTGGACGGTTGCGCCGCAAATCAAGTTTGACATTATCTGGGGCTGGGACCGGTTTTCGGAGGATGGCATGAAAAGCTCCGCAGAAGACAACACAAGTTATGGCCATAATGTGGAATTTGCGTGGCTGCTCATGCATGCACTGGACATTGCGGGTGTGCCATATGACGCCTATCAGGAACAGCTTTTGGCTTCTTATGATCACGCAGTGGAGCATGGCATCGACTGGGAGTTTGGCGGTGTGTATGTGGAAGGTTCGCATGCAGGCGAAGTTTATGATCGCGAAAAAGAATTCTGGCAGCAGGCTGAGGTGATCATTGGTATGCTGGACGCTTACAGGGTTTATGGCGATGAAAAGTATCTGAAAGCTTACGATGCAACTCACCGCTTTGTTTTTGATCACATGATCCATCATGAAGTGGGCGAATGGTTGCCATTGCTGACCCGCCAGGGCGAGCCGATCTGGAAGCATATGAGCCACTCATGGAAGGTTAATTACCATTCTGTGCGTTCGATGGTGCAGGGGATTGTGCGGCTGGATAAGCTGATTTCACAAGGTTAGCAGGGTTTTTAAGCAAAGAATTGGACACTTTCGGGAAAAATCTTGCACAAAATCATTTAAAACTTGCTGGAATCTAATTGGAATGATTGTTGTCCATGTTTAATTAGTCGCATGCTTTTAATTAAGCATATTTTTTAATTTAAATTGATGAAATCATGAGTGCTTTCACACAACAAGTAAAAGGAAACTGGAATGAACTGAAAGGTAAATTCAAGCAACAATATGCGGATTTGACCGACGACGACCTGTTATATGAAGATGGAAAAGAAGACGAACTTCTTGGAAAGCTTCAAAAGAAACTAGGTAAGACCCGTGAAGAAGTGGAAAGTGAAGTAGATAAATGGTCAAGATAGACCCAGTGTTTAAATACTGAGTAAATAATAGGTTAAGAGCCCTGGAATTACGATTCCAGGGCTCTTTTTTTGGTAGTAGGAAGCTTCGAAATTCTCCTTTTGATCTCATCTTTCATATAAAAATGTTCTTCAAATGAATCCAAATGAAATACCGGTCGGCATAGTGGGTTTGGGATTAATGGGTTGCAGCATTGTGACGTGCCTGCTGATCGCCGGGCACCCGGTGGTTGCCATTGCTCCTATCAGCGCGGATCTGCTCCATGCGGAAAAGAGGATTCGGGAACATTTGGAAAATGCAAAGGGGAAGGGACTAATAGAAAATGATCCTGAATTTTACTTCAAAAACCTGATCATCACGGAGGATTACGCTCAGCTGAAAACGTGCAAAATCGTTAATGAGTGTACCATTGAAAATATTGATATTAAAGAATCTGTATATAAAAAAGTTGAAGCGGTGATTGCGCCGGATGCATTGTTATCGAGCAACACTTCTGCGATCCCCATTAGTCAGCTGCAAAAATTAACGCTTCATCCTGAACGCTTTCTGGGGTTGCATTGGACCGAGCCGGCGCATACAACTCGATTCCTGGAAGTGATCTGCGGCGATGATACAGACATTAAAAACGGGGAATACCTGTACGAGCTTTCGCACAAATGGGGCAAAGAACCAATCCTGGTTAGAAAAGACATTGCCGGGTTTATCACCAACCGGCTCATGTACGCCATGTATCGCGAAGCCATCAGCCTCGTTGAAAACGGTTACGCGACTATTGAAGACGTCGACCGCTCCTGCCGCAACAATGCGGGTTATTTCATGACATTGGTTGGTGTATTCCGCTGGATGGATCTCACCGGTGTTCCTGCCTATCATACCGTTATGAAAAACCTGCTCCCAACATTAAACAACAGCACCGAAGTCCCCGAACTCATTGATAAAGTAGTCCGCGAAGGCGGCCGCGGCATCGCCAACTCCCACGGTTTCTACGACTACGAACCCGGCGAAGCCGAAGTCTGGGAAGAAACATTCAAGGAATTCACCTACGAAATCCGGCAGCTTGCATTGAAATATCCTGCGGATGTTGTGAAAAAACGTTTGGCTGAGAAGCATAAACGTTAAGTCATACCAGTGATCTCTTTTTACCAAAAAACTGGTTCTTCAAGTAGGACTTTGTTAGCTTTGGAGGGGTGGCTTTTAGGCTGCCGGGAGCTCTGGATGCTTCCAATTTTTTAGTAAAATAATTCCACAATGGATGATTTTATAGCTGCCCGATCTCAGATGGCCCTGTCGCTGGGCTTTCATATTATATTTTCGTGTATTGGCATGGTCATGCCGTTTTTTATGGCCGTAGCACATTACTACTGGCTCCGGACGGACAACATTGTTTACAAAAACGTCACAAAAGCATGGAGCAAAGGCGTTGCGATTTTTTTCGCAACGGGCGCCGTCTCTGGAACGGTCCTTTCGTTTGAACTCGGACTTTTATGGCCGGAATTCATGAAACATGCTGGCCCAATTTTCGGAATGCCGTTCTCGCTGGAAGGAACGGCATTTTTTATTGAGGCCATTGCACTTGGATTTTTTCTTTACGGCTGGGACAGGTTCAATAAATGGTTTCACTGGTTTACGGGCGTCATTGTGGGTGTGAGCGGACTTGCATCCGGGATCCTCGTGGTGGCTGCGAATGCGTGGATGAACAGTCCGGCTGGTTTTGATTTTGTCAACGGCCAATACCTGAACATTGACCCTATCGAAGCAATGTTCAACGATGCCTGGTTTTCGCAAGCACTCCACATGACCATTGCTGCATTCGTGGCTACGGGTTTTGCAGTTGCTGGCGTTCATGCATTGATGATCCTGAAAGGGGAAAATGTACTTTTTCATACCAAATCTTTCAAAATCGCGGCGATTTTCGGATGCGTTGCTGCGATCCTGCAACCATTAAGCGGCGACATTTCGGCCAAAGACGTTGCCATCCGCCAGCCGGCCAAGCTAGCGGCAATGGAAGCGCATTTCCATACCGAAAAATCAGCGGCCCTGATCGTCGGCGGGATTCCGGATGAAGAAAATAAAAAGGTAGATTATGCCATAAAACTGCCCGGGTTTCTGAGCTTCCTGGCCCATGGCGATTTTGAATCAGAAGTGACAGGCCTGGACAAAATTCCTGAAGAAAACCAGCCGCCGGTGGCCATTACGCATTATGCTTTCCAGACTATGGTGGGCATGGGCATGGCGATGATGCTGGTTGCTGTCCTTTATTTTCTGGCGCTTTGGAAAAAGAAATCCTGGCTATCAAGTCCCTGGCTTTTGAAATTATTCGTTGCCGCAACGCCCCTGGGCTTCATCGCCGTAGAAGCTGGCTGGACCGTAACAGAAGTGGGCAGGCAACCCTGGATCATCCATAATGTCATGCGAACCGCCGACGCCGTAACCCCGATGCCCGGCATCGCCTACTCGTTTTATCTGTTCAGCGCCGTCTACGTCTCGCTGGCATTCGTAGTGATATTCATGCTTTACCGGCAAATAAAAATGGTCGGAACACTGTATGATAAACAAAACTAACATCATTAAAAATTAACACATGCTCTACATAGTCATCACTTTCCTCTGGACTTCCATCCTCCTTTACCTCCTGCTGGGCGGTGCGGATTATGGCGCGGGGATCATTGAGCTTTTCACGTCAAGGAAAAATAAAGCAGTGACCCGCAGAACATTATACGGCGCCATCGGGCCGATCTGGGAAGCGAACCATATGTGGCTGATCATTGCCATTGTGATCCTGTTTGTAGGTTTTCCGGTTATTTATTCAACCATGTCGGTACACTTGCATATCCCGCTTACTATTATGCTTTTGGGCATTATAGCACGCGGAACTGCCTTTACATTCAGACATTACGATGCGGTTGTGGATGATATGCAGTATTTATATAACACGATCTTCGCTGTTTCGAGCTTCATAACGCCCCTATTCCTGGGCATCATTGCAGGAAGTGCAGTTTCGGGGCACATTGATCCGCAGGCCGACACATTTCTTTCGGCTTACATTTTCAGCTGGCTGCATTGGTTTGCGGTTTCGGTGGGCATGTTCACCGTTGCGATCTGCGGCTTCCTGGCTTCCGTTTATCTGATCGGTGAAACGGATAATGATCAGGACCGGCTGCGATTTGCGCACAAGGCGCAGTTTTTTAACATTGCCGCCGTCATTTGCGGTATGCTTGTTTTCGTTGCCGCTTATATTGAGCACATTCCATTAATCGACTGGGTTTTTGGTAATTGGGTCGGGCGGATCGCCATTGTTTCGGCTACGCTTTCACTTGTCTGGATGTGGTCGCTGCTTTACCAGGGCAGGCTTACATTACTCCGACCGCTTGCCGGCTTCCAGGTTACAATGATCTTGCTCACAACCACTTACAAGCACTTCCCAAACATTGTGATCTTGAAAGGAGGAGGATATTTGTCGCTTCTGGAACACAGCGGCCAGGAAAAAACCATGGAAGCTCTCGCGCTTGCATTACTGATCGGCAGCGTCTTTATTCTGCCTGCATTATTTTACCTGATTTACAGTTTTCAGAAAAAACCTTTGGAATACGGGGCTGAACATTAGCCTATGAATCAACCATAGCGGCCGTTTGCACATCCGAAAGGCGCCCTTTTCTCAATAACCAATACTTTGGAATGCGAGAAAATTGCAATAGGCTTTGCATTAAAGTGCCTCGCGCGCCTGGTATGATCAAAGTTTTAATTGTTGATGATGAACAGAAGGCACGGAGGTTCCTGCATCGGCTGATCATCGAGTTCGTCCCTGAAATATCGGAAATACGCTTTGCCGCCTCAGCAGCAAAAGCGCGGGACATATTGATGGATTTTGAGCCGGATATTGCCTTTCTGAATATAGAAATGTCTTATCAAAATGGTTTTCAGCTGCTGATAACCTTAAAAAATCCGCAGTTTGACGTCATTTTCACAACCCATAATACAAAATATGCCATTCAGGCACTCCGGTTCAATCCGCTGGATTATCTGATGAAACCCATTGATCCGAAAGAATTGGTTGCAGCCATACAACGCTATCTTACCATTCGCAAAACGAAGCCCAAAAGGCTGAAAACATATGAAAATTTCATCAGCAGTGTTGAGAAGAAAGACGTGAAGGAATTCAGGCTGGCAGTCAGTTCTTCCAAAGGGGTTTTCTTTTTTCTGCTTGCCGAGATCATCCGCATCGAGTCGGACCGTAACTACTCGGTTATCTATTTCACCGATCATGCAAAACCTTTTATCGCCACCAAAACGCTCAAATATTTTGAATGCATTCTTGAACAATTCAAATTCATTCGCACTCATAAATCCCACCTGGTTAACGCTGAGCACATTATACGCACTTCCAATGGCAATGATTTCGTAGTGCTTTCCGACGGAACAAGGATAGACGTATCGCGTAGAAAAAGAGATGTCCTGCTAAGGTTGCTGAATATTTGATTGGATCATAAATTGCCAAAAGAATTCGACCCTGGTCAAGTAGATACGCGGCGAAGCGACGTTACTATATCTTGTTATTAATTACTAACTACGGACCTCTATGACCGATCGTAAAACGCGGCTGGCTATCATTTTAATCACTTCTCTGTTTTTCCTTTGGGGTTTTGCCCTGAATCTCAACCCGATCCTCATCCCACATTTAAAGAAAGCTTGTCAGCTCAGTGACTTTCAATCAGCGCTCATCGACTCAGCTTCTTATATCGCTTACTTTTTGATTGCCTTACCGGCAGGGCTTTTTATGAAAAAGTTCGGGTACAAAGCGGGGATCACATTGGGGCTGCTTCTGTTTGCGTTCGGCACATTCCTATTTTATCCGGCTGCCGAAATGAGGCATTTCGGCTTTTTCCTGTTTGCATTATTTGTCATTGCCAGCGGCTTAACATTGCTGGAAACGGCTGCGAATCCATACATTACCGTTTTGGGCGACAGTGAATCGGCTACACAGCGGCTCAATTTTGCGCAGTCATTTAATGGTCTGGCCGCGTTTTTAGCGCCGTTAATGGGTGGGACTTTTATTCTTTCAGGCAAAACACTGTCTGAGCAGGAAGAGCAATCCATGTCTGCGGATCAGCTAAACAGTTATCTCAATGCCGAGGCTTCTTCGGTTCAAATTCCTTTTCTGGTTATTGGAATTGTGGTTTTGCTGGTTGCGGTCATGATCTGGCGCACGCAATTGCCCGAAATCCAGGAAGAGACGGACTACAGCGGTAAGATCAGCGGCTCAATCTGGTCAGAAAAAAACCTTATTTTGGGTGTTATCGCACAGTTTTTCTATGTTGGCGCGCAGGTTTGTATCAGCAGTTTCTTCATTCGTTTTTCGGATAAAGTGGCCGGGATTGATGAAAAAACGGCCGCGTATGTGCTATCTGGAGCGTTTCTGAGCTTTATGATCGGACGGTTTATCGGCACTTACCTCATGCGATTTGTTGCTCCGCCGCGTCTGTTGGCGCTTTACAGCATTATTAATGTAGCATTGCTTATCCTGGCCGTTGTTACGGAAGGCATGATGGCGGTTTATGCATTGGTAGGCGTGCAATTTTTCATGTCTATCATGTTCCCGACGATTTTTGCACTTAGTATCCGTGGCCTTGGGGAAAAAACCAAGATCGGGTCATCGCTGGTTATTATGTCTATCGTTGGCGGGGCCATTTTTCCGGTGATAATGGGTCAGGTTTCTGATGTTTCATCTATCCAAACAGCCTACATTGTTCCGGCGGTTTGTTTCCTGGTGGTCCTTTATTTTGCAATCAAAAACAACTCAATTAAACACGTGACGCTGGGTGCTTCCCATTAAAAGTCGTCCGCAATTTTGTTAACATTCTCTATTATGGATTTACAATTGAAAGATAAAGTCGTTATCGTAACAGGTGGCGCAAAAGGGATTGGCGAAGGCATTGTGCATGTGCTGGGCAACGAGGGTGCCATTCCGGTGATTGTCGGCCGCAATGCTGAAGATAACCAAAAAGTGGTTGACGAACTTTCAGCCAAAGGCATTTCCGCATTTCAGGTGGTTGCGGAGCTGACCAGGCCGGAAGCTTGTGAGCAGGCTGTGGCGGCGGTTTTGGAAAAATTCGGCCGTATCGACGGACTGGTCAACAATGCGGGTGTGAATGATGGAGTTGGGCTGGAAAATGGTAACTATGAGGCGTTTATGGCGTCCCTGCATAAGAATGTTGTGCATTATTATCTGATGGCACAATATGCGTTGCCGGCGCTCAAAGCTTCCAAAGGTTCAATAGTGAATATCAGTTCAAAAACGGCGGATACGGGCCAGGGAGGCACATCTGCCTATGCTGCATCCAATGGCGGGCGCAATGCGCTTACCCGCGAATGGGCGGTAGAACTCCTGAAATATGGCATCCGCGTCAATTCGGTGATTGTGGCTGAATGCTGGACGCCGCTTTATGAAAAATGGATTGAAACATTGCCTAATCCGCAGGAAAAATTGGCTTCGATCACGGCGCATATTCCATTGGAAAACCGGATGACGACGGCCGAAGAAATCGCCAACATGACCGTTTTCCTGCTGTCGCAACGTTCAAGCCATACAACGGGTCAGCTGATTTATGTGGACGGCGGCTATGTGCACCTCGACCGTGCGCTGGCTAATTCTTAACATTCTCAACATCTAAAATTAAATTAATTCCATTCAACTATGGAGGTTTTGGTTTGTACAACACCCGGGGAATTTGCCTATCAGCAGGCAGAAAAACCAGCATTAACCCCGGGAAATACCATTATAAAGATCAAAAGGATCGGCATATGCGGGACGGATCTGCATGCATTTGAAGGAACGCAGCCTTTCTTTAATTATCCGCGTATTCTCGGTCATGAACTGGCAGGTGAAATTGTCGAAACGGACGGAGCGCCGGGATTTTCCGTGGGTGAAGCGGTTACTTTTATTCCTTATTTCAATTGCGGAAAATGCATTGCCTGCCGAAACAACAAGCCCAACTGCTGCACCAGCATCCGCGTTTCAGGCGTCCATATCGATGGCGGAATGTCGGAATATTTATCGGTTCCCTCCTACGCACTTGTACATGGAAATGGTCTGAGTTTTGACGAACTGGCGCTGGTCGAAATGCTATCGATTGGCGCGCACGGGATCAGGCGTGCCAATGTGGAGCAAAATGAAACAGTGCTGGTCGTTGGTGCCGGCCCGATTGGACTTGGAACGATGGAGTTTGCACGCATTGCCGGAGCAAATGTCATCGCGCTGGACATTAATGATGGAAGATTGGCCTTTTGCCGCGAAAAACTAGGCGTTGCGCACACGATTAACGCATTGAATGACAATGTTTTGGAAAGATTAATGCAGATCACGAATGGCGACATGCCGACGGTGATTGTGGATGCGACCGGCAATTTGAGAGCGATAAACACAGCATTCAGTTATCTCGCGCATGGCGGAAGATATGTGCTCGTTGGCCTGCAAAAAGGGGAGATCAGTTTCAGTCACCCGGAATTTCACAAGCGCGAAGCCACTTTAATGAGCAGCCGGAATGCAACCCGGGCCGATTTTGAACATGTGATCAGCAGTATGAAAAACGGGTTTATTGATCCCACCACATACATTACACATCGCGTGACTTTTGGTCAGGTTAAGGATGAATTTGAAGGCTGGCTTGATCCTGCCAATGGTGTTATTAAGGCGATGGTCTCTGTGAATTGAGTCATTTTCGGGCGGCTATTTGTGCTAAGTTTGAACTTCAATGAGAAAAGCTGTTGAAATATTAATTACCCTCGTAATTTTGCAGGTGTTTTGCCTCAGACTTTTACGAGCCAAACATTGGAACAGTAACTACTTTCATGAAGAAAATCCGTAATTTTTGCATTATTGCCCATATTGACCACGGGAAAAGCACACTGGCAGACCGATTGCTGGAATTTACAAATACTGTAAGCAAACGCGAAATGCAGGCCCAGTTACTCGATAACATGGACCTGGAACGCGAGCGCGGCATCACGATCAAAAGCCACGCTATCCAAATGACTTATCCTTACAAAGGAGAAGAATATACTTTTAACCTCATCGATACGCCGGGCCACGTTGACTTTTCATACGAGGTTTCGCGCTCCATTGCGGCTTGCGAAGGCGCATTGCTGCTCGTGGACGCATCGCAGGGAACAGAAGCCCAGACGATTTCCAACTTATATCTGGCGATCAACCATGACCTGGTGATCATTCCGGTTTTGAATAAAGTAGATCTGCCTGGCGCTATGCCTGAGGAGATCAAAGATGAAATGGTGGATCTGCTCGGTTGTGAGCGTGAGGACATTATTCCGGCGAGTGGTAAGGAAGGAATTGGGATTAAGGAAATTCTTGATGCGATCGTTGAGCGAATCCCTGCACCAGTTGGCGATCCGAAAGCGCCGTTGCAAGCATTGATCTTTGACTCGGTTTTTAATTCATACCGCGGGATCGAAGTTATTTTCCGGGTTAAAAACGGGACGATCAGAAAAGGCGACCGCGTTAAATTCATGGCTACGGGCAAAGAATACATTGCCGACGAGATCGGAACATTAGGCTTAGCGCAAATCCCCAAACAAGTGGTAGAATGCGGCGACGTAGGTTACCTCATTTCAGGGATCAAGGTCGCTAAGGAAGTAAAAGTAGGCGATACATTCACGCACATTGACAGACCGGCAAGTGAAGGAATCGTTGGTTTTTCAGAGGTTAAGCCAATGGTTTTTGCGGGGATTTATCCGGTTGACACCAGCGAATTTGAAGAACTTCGCGAAGCCATGGAAAAGCTGCAACTGAATGACGCAGCGCTGGTTTGGGAACCGGAAACGTCTGCGGCATTAGGCTTTGGGTTCCGTTGCGGATTCCTTGGGATGCTGCATATGGAGATCGTTCAGGAACGTCTGGAACGTGAGTTTGACATGACTGTTATTACGACGGTCCCTTCGGTTCAGTTCCGTGTTTTAAACACCAAAAACCAATTACTGAATATCAGCGCGCCTTCGGAAATGCCTGATCCTAACCACATTAATTCGATTGAGGAGCCATATATCAATGCACAGATCATCACGAAGTCCGATTACATCGGCGCGATTTTGAACTTGTGTATGGACAAACGTGGAATCCTGAAAAACCAGGTTTACCTGACTTCGGAACGCGTTGAACTACAATTTCTTATTCCGCTTGCGGAGGTGGTTTTTGATTTCTTTGATAAACTAAAAACCATATCACGCGGTTATGCGTCTCTGGACTATGAACTGGCGGGTTACCAGGAATCGGATATGGTGAAGCTGGACGTTATGTTGAATGGCGAGCCTGTTGATGCGCTTTCTGCCATCGTTCACCGTTCAAAATCCTACGAATGGGGCAAAAAGCTTTGTGAAAAACTGAGAGAACTGATCCCGCGCCAGATGTTTGAAATTGCGATCCAGGCGGCAATTGGTCAGAAGATCATTGCGCGTGAAACAGTGAAAGCGATGCGGAAAGACGTTTTGGCGAAATGTTATGGCGGTGATATTTCCCGTAAAAGGAAGCTTTTGGAAAAGCAGAAAAAGGGTAAAAAACGCATGCGTCAGGTTGGTAATGTGGAAATTCCGCAGGAGGCATTTATGGCCGTGTTGAAAATCAATTGATTAATCCGGAATTGTTCAGCCGAGCGCTGTCCTGGTCAATTTTATGGCGTGAAAGGCGACACCTATTCGCGTTTTGTTGTAATTTTGACTGAATTCTAATTTTTAGACCAAGAAACTAAAATACCTTAACAAGCGATATGGCAGAAGTAATTCGTATGCCCAAGATGAGCGACACCATGGAAGAAGGTGTTATCGCAGAATGGCACAAAAAAGTTGGCGATAAAATAAAATCAGGTGAAATCATTGCTGAGGTCGAAACAGATAAGGCAACAATGGATCTTGAGTCCTATTATGACGGCACTCTTCTATACATTGGTGTTAACAAGGGCGATGCGGTTCCGATAGACGGCATTATGGCGGTTGTTGGTTCCGAAGGCGAAGACTATCAATCACTGCTCGAAGGCGGTTCCTCTAATGGCGCTTCTAATGGAGCGAGCGTTGAAGAACCAGCTAAGGAGGAACCAAAATCTGCTGCTCCTGCCGTAGAAACAGCTACGCCTGAACCGGCAAAAAAACCGGCACCAGCTGCTCCGGCCGCCGCCGAAAAAATCAATGCTGTTGTTGTCAGAATGCCGAAGATGAGCGACACGATGGAGGAAGGAACATTGGTTGGCTGGCAGAAAAAGGTTGGAGACAAAGTGAAATCAGGTGACATCCTGGCCGAAGTGGAAACTGACAAGGCAACGATGGAACTGGAAGCGTACGAAGACGGAACGCTTCTATATATTGGAATTAAAGACGGTGAATCTGTTCCTGTTGACGGCATTATCGCTGTCATTGGTGAAGAGGGCGCTAATGTGGAAGCATTGCTTGCCCGTGAAAACGGCGAGGGCGGTGCGGAAGTGGAGAACATTGAAGCAACAGACGAAGGCAAAGCGGCTCCTGCTGCTGAGTCAGGTTCAAATGGTGCTGAACAATCAGTTTCCGTCGCTGATTCTGGTGACAGGATCAAGGCTTCACCATTGGCAAAACGTCTTGCAGACGAAAAAGGAATTGACCTGAGCCAGGTTGGCGGTAGTGGCGACAATGGCCGTATCGTGAAACGCGATGTGGACGAATTTAAACCAGCTGCTGCGAAAACCGAAGCTCCTGCTCAGGCGGCATCTGCCCCAGCACCCGCTGCAAAAGCAGATCAGCCTGCTGCTACAAGCGCGCCTGCAAATGGTGACTTCACAGACACGCCAATCTCGCAAATGCGTAAAACCATTGCACGCAGATTGAGCGACAGCTTGTTTACAGCGCCGCACTTCTATGTGACCATGGAAATCAACATGGATAAGGCAATGGCATTGCGTCCGCAGCTGAATGAGGTGAGCCCTGCTAAGATCTCTTTCAATGATATGGTGATCAAAGCATGTGCAGTGGCGTTGAAGCAACATCCTGCTGTTAACTCAGCTTGGTTGGGCGATAAAATCAGAAGATACAATTACGTAAATATCGGCGTTGCGGTGGCAGTGGACGAAGGTTTGCTGGTTCCGGTAATCCGCGATGCTGATAAGAAAACATTGTCAACAATTTCTGGCGAAGTGAAAGATCTTGCCGGTAAAGCGAAAGACAAAAAATTGCAGCCTAAGGATTGGGAAGGAAACACATTCTCGATCTCAAACCTGGGAATGTTTGGCGTAGATGAATTCACAGCAATCATTAACCCGCCGGATTCATGTATCCTGGCTATCGGCGCGATCAAGAAAGTGGCAGCTTTCAAAGAAGATGGAACGGTTTATCCACAAAACATCATGAAGGTAACCCTTTCCGCTGACCACCGCGTAGTAGACGGAGCATTAGGCGCTCAGTTCTTGCTAACAGTGAAAAAGCTGCTTGAAGAGCCGATGAGCATGTTGGTTTAAAAGAGCAATCTTAATAATACGTACAAGGTGTCAGGTTTTCCGACCTGGCACTTTTGTTTTGTGAGGGGTTTGACGAATTAGTATAAAATCATTTTATGGAAAAAATACATGCTACCACCGTTTTGGGGGTGCTTCATAACGGAACGGTTTCCCTGGGCGCAGATGGCCAGGCTACAATGGGTAATACAGTTGCCAAAAGCAATGTGAAAAAGATCCGCACATTAATGGGCGGTAAGATCCTGGTTGGATTTGCAGGATCGACAGCAGATGCTTTTACGCTTCTTGAAAAATTTGAAGAAAAATTGAATGCATATGGCGGCAATATGAAACGCGCTGCTATCGAGCTTGCAAAAGATTGGCGGACAGATCGTTACCTGCGCAAATTAGAGGCAATGATGATTACGGCCAATAAAGAGGAAATCCTCGTAATCTCAGGAACCGGCGATGTGCTTGAGCCTGAAAACGGCATTGCTGCGATTGGATCAGGTGGCAATTATGCATTATCCGCTGCACAAGCATTGAAAAAACATGCGGGCCATCTTACCGCAGAAGAAATGGTGCGTGAAGGTTTAACTGTTGCAGCCGACCTCTGTATTTATACAAATCATAATCTCGTGATCGAAAAAGTTCAGTAGGACTATAATTCAGCCATTAATGTCATGATTTTTACCAATGAATCGGAGATCATGCGGTTGCTGCCCGGCATGTATTTGTGGGCAATGATTGAAAAGCTGAGTAAGGATCCAGATTTGGATGTGACATAACCGGCATAAGCGCGGGTTCCTTCAATGGACCCGCTCTTTACATGCATATTTCCGGCTGCTTTGGAGCCTTTACCAAGATTCCGGACTGTGCCGTTCATGCCAAGGACCGCAATGCTTTTGTAAAAATCATTAAAACTGGCATCCTTATTGGCCACGATTAAAATGTCCGTCAGGCTGTTCGTTGTGACTGAGCCGGAAGGTGACAGACCACTGCCATCTTTGATATAAAACCCTCTCAAATCTGCTCCCTTGCCTGACCAGTAAGCGGTTATCGCTTTCGCCGCATCATCAAATGCTGATTGTCCTGCCAACCTTTTTCCGGCCTGTTTGAAAAGCGCGTCGGCATAAAGGTTGACACTCCAAAAGTTGGTCTGCTGGCAAAGATCTAGCAAAGGCGGTGACTCGTATTTGTCCAGCACGGTTTTGGGATTGGCAGACGCAGCGGGCACTCCGGGTTGTGGCACATTGCTCTCTCCTATTCCTATTGCCGCATTTACCAAACTATTTTTCAATGCAAAGGCCACATATTCAGCGGGATTGGGGATTGAACCCTTCACTGTAAACACGGGCGGGCCGACAGGAACCGTGCCGGTAAGCACGACTGCATTGCCCAGCGGACTACTGTAAACAATGGTCTTATCGCCTGATCCTTTTTCACCTGTGGTAACTTTATTTACAAAAGTCAGATAAGGAATGGCTGGTTCAATACCCAGAAATGTGGTCGGGTCACCAAAATCGGCGCCGGGCTTGAATTTGATTTTGTATAAATTTTCGTTAAAATTCAATCCTGAAACGCCTGCGCCGTAATAATTGCCCATATCGCCCCAGATCCAGGTGCTGGCAATTGTTTCGGAATCAAAAAAGGAGGCGTCCGGAATGATTTTCCCTCTGATATAATGAATTCCTGTCTTTTTAACTGCTGCGGCCCAACGGTTAATGAGCTCATTTGCTGCCGGATAACCTTTGAAACGCTCACTTCCCAGGGATGGATCGCCGGTTCCATGAATGTATAAATTGCCAATTAATGTGTCGTTTCTGATCACCCCGTCGTGTTCGAGGAATGTTTGGAATTTGAAATCACCGCCAAAAACAGCCAGTGCCGTTGCTGTGGAGACTAATTTCAATGTGGAAGCGGATGGCAACGAGCGCTCTGTATTTAATGCAAAGACATTGGAAGCGTCCTTTACTTTTTTTACACTCACAGACAGGGAACCGCTTCGCATCAATTCGCTGTTTTCGAGTTCCAGCACGGCATCGCGGAGGTTATTGAGCGCGGTGCTGTCTATATTTTGAGCATTGACATTAAAACAGAAAGAAAGAAAAAACAAAAACAGGCCGGATTTCATATTAGCTTAGCAGGGTGACTTTCGCATTGAAAGAGAAGATACCAAATCTAAACTAGTAAGTAATCTCCAAATCTCAGCCGGTTTTTGGTACTTTTGTAAGATACACCCCATTTCCAACGTATGAAATTGACATTTTGGGGAGCTGCGCAGCAGGTGACAGGTAGCATGTTTCTCTTAGAAACAGACGATTACCGTATTTTAATTGACTGCGGCTCTGACTTTGACTTAGACGAGATCGGAAGAAAAACCAGGTATGAAGAGCAAAAAAGTGTATTCCCATTTGATGCGAGTTTAATCAATACAGTCCTTTTAACACACGCTCACATTGACCATTCGGGCAACATTCCGAATCTGTATAAATATGGATTTGAGGGAAGGGTTGTTTGTACGGAGCCTACATTAGCGCTCACTTCACTGCTCTTGCGGGACGCTGCCAACCTGCATCAGAAACGCCTGAATGCCCGCATGAACGGTTCTTCCAAGAAGAGAGGCAAGAAAAAGAAGGAAGTTCCGATGGATTATTTCGTGGAGAAAAACGTAACCGAAGCATTGGACAACTTCGTGTCTGTGGCTTTTGGACAGCGCTATCGCATTGCTGATAATGTTACGATCGTTTTTTATGCTGCCGGGCATTTGCTGGGCGCCGCGCATATCGTGCTGGAAGTTTACGAAGATGGCGAGAAAAAGCGAATTTGCTTTTCAGGTGACATAGGCCGGAGCAATTATCCGCTGCTGATCGATCCGCAGGAAATTCCGCAGGTTGATTATTTAATTTGTGAATCTACTTACGGAAACCGTCTGCATGAAGACCAGGGATCGCCCGCGGAAGCATTAGCGGATGTGATCAAAAGGACTTGCATTGACATTCCGGGCAGGTTAATCATTCCTTCGTTCAGTGTGGGCCGCACGCAAGCGCTCCTTTACACATTGAACAAGATCTATATGGATCATTCTTTCCCGAATTTAAAGGTGTTTTCGGACAGTCCGCTGGCGCATAGCAGCACGAAAGTGTACCAGCGCCACGTGCGATTGCTGAATAAGGAAGCACGTACTTTTCAGGACGATAATGATATGCTTTTTGATTTTGATAACCTGATCTATCTTGAAAGCTCGGACGCAAGCAAGGCCGTTTCCAACTATAATGAACCCTGCATTATCATTTCCTCTTCGGGAATGGTCCAGGGCGGCCGTGTGGAGCAGCACGTGGAGGCCAATATTGGCAATCCCTATGCCACGATCCTGATGATCGGATATGCTTCTGAGGGAACATTGGGATGGCGGCTACTGAACGGACAGGACACGATTTCAATTCGTGGAAAGCAGCTGCCTGTCTTGGCTAATATTGAAAAAATTGACGTATTTAGCGGCCACGGAGATCAGAATGACTTATTGAAATTCATCAAAATACAAGATCCGGAAAAGCTGAAAGGCATTTTTCTGGTGCACGGAGAACAGCAAAGCATGGCTGATTTCCAAAGTAAAATTCAAGAAAACGGCTATAAATCGGTAGAAATACCATTAAGGGGACGCACTTACGAACTTTAAGCTGCCCTAATGCCAACCAAATAAGAACCTGAATATGAGAACATACCTGGATTTCGAAAAACCTATGGCCGAGCTCGAACGCAAGCTCGAAGAAATGAAAACATTGGCGCAAAATAATAATGTGGATTTTTCTGGCGCCATTTCCTTATTGGAAAACAATATAACAGATCTTCGAAAGGAAATATTTGAGAACCTTACGCGCTGGCAGCGTGTACAGCTCTCGCGCCATCCGGACCGTCCATATACGCTCGATTACATTGAGCTGATCTGCGACGAGTTCATCGAATTACACGGTGATCGCCAGGTTCGGGATGATCCGGCTATTATTGGCGGACTTGCCAATGTAGGCGGGCAATCTTTCATGCTCATAGGACAACAAAAAGGCCGTAATACGAAGCAAAGGCAGCACCGGAACTTTGGTATGCCCAATCCGGAGGGCTATCGCAAGGCATTGCGCCTGATGAAACTTGCCGAGAAATTCAACAAACCTATCATTACGCTGATCGACACACCCGGGGCATTTCCAGGAATGGAAGCAGAAGAACGCGGTCAGGGTGAGGCGATTGCCCGCAACCTGAAAGAAATGTTCATGCTGAAAGTGCCGGTAATATGCATCGTGATCGGTGAAGGCGCTTCGGGCGGTGCGCTTGGAATTGCGATCGGTGACCGTGTTTTAATGTTAGAAAATACCTGGTACTCAGTGATTTCACCTGAAAACTGCTCCGCGATCCTTTGGAGAAGCTGGGATTTTAAAGAGCAGGCAGCCGAAGCGATGAAAATCACGGCGAAGGACATGAAAAAGAACGGGCTTATCGACGGCATTATTCCGGAACCATTGGGCGGTGCACATCTGGATCACCACTGGATGGCTGAAAAACTAAAAATGGTTATTCTGGAAAACATCAACGAACTGGCAGCGATTGAGCATCAGGACAGGATTGACCAGCGCATTGAGAAATTCTGTGCAATGGGTGTAGTTGTTGAATAACCGGAACGATGAAGAATAGCAAGATAAAAAATATCATTTTTGACCTTGGCGACGTAATTCTCAACATTGATGTGCCAGTCGCGTCAAAATCATTTGCAGAACTAAGCGGCAGGGAACAAGCAGAAATCCTTGAATTATTCAGTAAAAACGCGCTTTTCAGACAATTTGAAACCGGCGAACTGGACGAAGCGGGTTTTCGGAACTATGTGCGGGAAATTCTTGAATTTTCTGATCTTTCTGATGAAGCTATTGATACGGCCTGGAACAGCCTCCTGCTGGACCTTCCTCCCGAGCGCGTGGAGCTGCTTCAAAAACTTTCAAAAAATTACCGGCTTTTCCTGCTCAGCAACACAAGCTCGATCCACATTACCCAGGTTAACAAGATCCTCGAAGCTTCAACCGGGATAAAGAAACTGGACGAACTTTTTGAAATTGTTTTCCTTTCCTATGAAATGGGTTTGATGAAACCGGATCCAAGGATTTATCAAAAAGTGTTGGAACAAGCCGGTCTGGAAGCAGAAGAAACGCTTTTTCTGGACGATAACCGGGACAACATTGAAGCCGCGTCAAAATTAGGGATCGACACCATTCACGTCCAAAAACCAGTAACCATTTTGGAATATCTCAAAGACTATGCAGTCTAACACACGCACTTACATCACCCAGGCAGTTCTTTTCATTCTGACGATCATTACCACCACAATGGCTGGTGCGGAATGGATCTACGGCAACATTTTTTCATTTGTTTACGACTTCGCCTATATGCTGATGGGCAGCGGTGCAGAAAAACCTGTCGCCGATGAAACTGTCAAATTTTTGGGCTGGCCCGAATTCAAGCAGGGCTTTCAATTCTCGATCCCCTTTCTGGCCATTCTGACCATTCATGAGTTCGGACATTACTTTGTCGCTAAAATGCATCGGGTGAAGGTTACGCTCCCCTACTACATTCCGCTTTGGTTTGGTATTTCAAACAGTATCGGGACAATGGGCGCATTTATCCGCATTAAATCTGTTGTCCGTTCCCGGTTAAAATTCTTTGATATTGGCATAGCTGGTCCGCTGGCAGGTTTTATAGCTGCTTTGGTGGTTCTCTGGTATGGCTTTACCCATTTGCCTCCTCCCGAATACATTTTCACGATTCATCCCGAATATGCGCGATTTGGTTTGAGTTATCCGCAATTTGCATATGAAAATGCGTCTGGTAACATTGCATTAGGTGATAACATTCTGTTTTGGATGTTCAAAACCTACATAGCAGATCCCGCGCGCTTGCCGCATGCCTACGAAATGATTCATTATCCATACATTTTTGCAGGTTATCTGGCACTTTTCTTTACATCACTTAATCTCATTCCAATCGGTCAGCTGGATGGCGGACACATTCTTTATGGCTTGATTGGCAAGAAAAAGTTTGACATTGTAGCACCGATCCTTTTTGGATTATTCGCTTTCTATGCAGGCTTAGGCCTTTTCACGGCAGAGTCGTTTGCGACGGGAAGCAATGCTGTTTTCTATGAACGCTTCTTTTATCTGGCGATCTACATTTATTTCCTTTATATCTGTTTCAAAAGAGCCAGCGACAATCCGATGACGGGCCTGATGTTGAGCCTGATCGTAGTAGTAGGCCAATTCGCCATTTCCTACATCCGTCCCGACTGGCAAGGTTCGACCGGATTCCTGCCATTCATCTTCATCCTGGGCCGCTTCCTCGGCATCCGCCACCCCGACACCGACGAAAACGAGCCCTTAGACGCACCCCGCATCATCCTCGGCATCTGCGCATTGATTATCTTCATCATATCATTCAGCCCGACTCCGTTTATTCTGATTGAGTAGCTTTTGTGCTGGGTTAGTGATGGGAGATCCCGCTGGGATCTTTGTTTTGTGATGTGATTCCTTAGTTGGCTTTATTTTTTGTATATATGATTAGTCTTGATTTACTGGCTCAGTCAATCTTCCGGCGGCAATTCATGGCTACTTGTGCAAGTTTGCCGTTTGTGTCAGATTCTCTTATGGATGACCAATATACGAATAGCGTTGCCGGCAAAATCAATGTTGGTAAGTTGGGTATGACGCTTATTCACGAGCATGTTCTCGTCGATTTTATCGGGGCGGACAAGATCAGGCCTGATCGGTGGAATCATGACGAGGTGATTACGAAAGTGCTTCCCTATCTGCTTGAAATTAAGAAAAAGGGCATCGAAAGTTTGGTTGAATGTACGCCCGCTTATCTTGGAAGGGATGTTTTATTGCTTCAAAAATTATCTGAAAAGTCGGGATTAAATATCTTGACGAACACCGGTTATTATGGTGCTTCGGATAATAAATATTTGCCTTCAATTGCTTTCACCGAAACCGCGGAACAACTTTCCAAGCGCTGGATTGCTGAATTTGAGAACGGCATTGACGGGACTAAAATAAAACCGGGATTTATTAAAACCGGAGTCAATGGAGGCCCGCTTTCTGAGATTCATCAAAAACTGATTAAAGCAGCTGCCCTTACGCATTTAAAAACCGGATTGACAATCTGTTCTCATACAGGACCAGCGCTTCCAGCCGGGCAGGAAATTGAGATATTACAGAAAAATAATGTCAGTCCTTCGGCATTTGTTTGGGTACATGCCAGCGGAAGCAACGAAGATTTTGAAAAGATTGCAAAAAATGGTTGCTGGATTAGTCTGGACGGTGTGAATGAAGATAATGTTGACAAAATTGCCACGCTAATTCTATTCTTGAAAACGAAGGGTTTCATCAAACAAATTCTCCTGTCGCATGACGCGGGTTGGTATAAACCGGGTGAACCTGATGGCGGGAATTTCCGAGGTTATACAACCATTTCAGACAAACTTTTACCTTTATTGAAACAGAAAGGGTTCAGCGAGCCAGATATCAGCCAGATTATGGTCGCTAATCCGGCCAATGCATTTGCAATTCGTATCCGCTAGCCTTCAAATTCAATGCGAAACGCTGTCCAGCCGTCTGGATTGGTTTGCAGGGAAAATGTGAATCCGTGGTTGATTAGGATTTCCCGGGTTAATGTCAGGCCGATGCCCTGGCCATCGTGCTTGGTGCTGAAAAATGGGTTGAAAAGCTGCGCCCCTACTTCGGTTTCGATGGGATTGCCGTTATTTTTTATCACCAGCTCATTTTCCGAAACATCAATTCTGATCTCATTTCCACCTTCGCAAGCTTCGATTGCGTTTTTCACAACATTAACAAGCACATGCTCCATTTGGCCCACATCAAGGCTTTTATAAACGGTATTCACTGGCAGCGATGTCTGAATTGAAACGCTACGGTGTGCCGCCGCAGGCTCCATGAAGACGGCAATATCCTTAATAAATTTATTCAAATCCGTAGGAACAGGCGCTGGTGCTGGAAGCCGGACGACATCGGCAAAATTTCGCATGAACTTCGTGAGCCGCCTGTTGCGCTCGGATGCAATTGTAAGCGCTTCCCTAAGCTCCGTGTAAGAATCGTCCGAAAGAATGTTGGTTGTAGTCTGCAAGATAGAATCAGTGGCCCCTAATGTGTTATTAACCTCGTGCGCCATCATACGGATCACTTTGCCATATGCATTCTTTTCCGATTCAAGTATCTCATTGGTAAGCTCTTCGATCATCAGAAACGAGCGCCGGAAGCCCTGATCCATGAAATGCGACCGCTGCACTTTGAATGTGACCACACCATTTGTCTTCACAATTTTTGATTCCCCATCCTGAATATGGGCCAGCTCCGTGAGCAATGGGTGATTTGTTTCCTGTAATAACAGCCCTTTTAAACCATCTGCCTCAGCTTTGAAATAGTCTTTTGCTTTGACATTAAACGATTCTATTCTTTCATCAAAATCGAGGATAATGATGGAAATGGGTGATGCGGCGATCAGTTTTTCGAGAAAAAAATGCTGCTCATGCAGGCGCGTCCGCTCCTCGCGAAGCTGGTCAATCATGAGATTATAGACTTCAATTAATGTATCGACCTCGCCCTTCCCCGTAGGGACGAATTTGATGGAAAAATCTTTGTCCTTAATGGCCTCAATTCCCGATTTCACAAATTGGATAGGTTGCATAAAATTCTGGTAAATCTGAATGGAAACAATGGCGGAAAGCAACAGAAACACCTCAAAGCCTATGAACAGCAACTTGTCCTGATACAAAATTTTGTACACCAGGAAAACCAGGACAATGTGCAATATCAATATGTAAAGGATATATTTGGCCTTTGTCGATAATCTCATGCGTCCTCCGATTCGTAGGAAATACCATATTTTTCCAGCCTGCGATAGAGTGCAAAACGCGTGATTCCCAGCGATCTGGCTACTTTGCTTACTTTGTTCTGATGAAATTGCATGGCCTTCGTGATCATCTGATATTCCATCTCCTCCAAAGTGATCGCGCCGACTTCCGGAAGATTTTTTTGCACTGTCGGCTGCGCGCCACCACTCAGATTTCGTTGTAAATCAGCTATATCCAGTATATCTGAGCCTGAGAGCAACACCGTGCGCTCAACAAGGTTTTTCAGCTGGCGAATGTTTCCCTGCAACTGCAATGTGCGTAGCCATTTCATCGCAGCCGGACTCAATCGCAGATTCGGGCGTTGGTAAATGATTTTAAGGTTATTCACAAAAAATTCAGACAGCAACGGAATGTCGTCCGGCCTTTCCCGAAGCGCTGGCAATTTCACTGTGATCAGGTTAATGCGGTAGTAAAGATCTTCGCGGAATGTTCCCTGCGCCACCATTTCTTCCAGATTCCGGTTTGTAGCACAGATCACACGGACATCAACCGTCCGGCTTTTACTGCTCCCCAGCGGCTCAAATGTGCGTTCCTGCAACACACGCAGCAATTTTACCTGACTAGACAAATCCAGTTCGCCTATTTCGTCCAGAAAAATCGACCCCTTATGCGCCATTTCGAAGCGGCCAAGCCGATCCGTTTTGGCGTCCGTGAAAGCGCCGCGGACGTGACCGAACAGCTCACTTTCAAATAATGTTGAAGAAATCCCGCCCAGGTTAACCTTCACAAACGGCCGTGATTTTCGCTTGCTGTTCATGTGGATCGCTTCGGCGATAAGCTCCTTACCCGTGCCGCTTTCGCCTGTAATAAGCACCGCCGCATCCGTTGAAGCCACGCGGCCGACCGTTTCCAGAATGTCAAGCAGTTTGGGATCCTGCCCGACAATATTTTCGAATTGGTATTGCTGTTCCAGCTTCTTCCTGCTGCCTGAAAGCGGCAATGTTTGTGTCAAGTTCAGGATCGTCCGCACCGATTGCAGCAGATGATCGTTCTGCCAGGGTTTTGTAATAAAATCAATCGCTCCTTCCTTCATTCCCCTCACAGCCAGATCAATAGTTCCCCAACCAGTAATCAAAATCAACGGAATGGCCGGATAACGCTTCTTAATTTGCTGCAAAAGCTGCATTCCCTCTTTTCCCGAAGTTTCGATTGAAAAATTGAGGTCCAGCAGGATCAGCTCCGGCGTCACTGTCTTCAAAATATCAAAAGTTTCATCCGGCGACCCGACACCCCTCACCTCAAACCCCTCCTTTTTAAGAAGCAGGATCAAAGAAGCCCGTATCGCCAAATCGTCATCAACTATTAAGAGCA
The DNA here is from genome assembly GCF_021502655.1 of Dyadobacter sp. CY347. Classification (GTDB taxonomy): domain Bacteria; phylum Bacteroidota; class Bacteroidia; order Cytophagales; family Spirosomataceae; genus Dyadobacter. Next base: position 689,410 of record NZ_JAKFFT010000004.1, on the reverse strand, counting down.
TGCGCAACTTTATTTTTCCGTGTTAAAAAATTGCTCAAACTCTGACAAGCTCATAATTCGGACCTTTGGAAATTCTAACGTTTTCACGACATTGAAATGGTTGTCCTCAGTTACAATGCAAACGGCTCCGCAAGCAACGCAGCAGTCCACAAACTTATCGTCATCCGGATCGGATTTCACGGCGAACCACCTGAAATGTCGTGTGATATACTCGATGTTGGGAAGATTGTCAAATGTACTCAGCACCGCCTCAGATACGGCATGTCCCAGCTTCCTGTCAATAATTTCAGCGTATTCTTCAAGGATCTCATTCGTGACACACAATGTCAGTTTACCTTCCAGAATATTTTTAAAAATCCAATGAGAGGAAGATCGGCTGGATATGGAAACCCATAAAATGTTGGTATCAATTACAACCTTCAAAGCCCTGTTGATGTTCGGTTATGCTCCTGTGAAAGATGCTGAGTATCATCTGATTTCCATCCATTTTTCACCCAGACTTCATCTGCTATCCGTATGGCCTTTTCTGCAAAATATGTAGCGAGCATTTTGCGGATTGCAATTACATCTTCATCTTCGATTTGCCTCGAATAAACTTTCAGCAATTCCAGTTGCAGGTTTGAAAGAGATTTCGCTTCCATTTTATTGAACATTTAATTTCTAACAAATTTCACTTAATGCAAGTTACGCATTAGTTTATTTACTCCTCATGCAACGCCACTGCCGGATGGATTCGGGATGCTTGCTTGCTGGGGAGCCAGGCGCAGAGGGTAACGATGATGTAAATTACGGCAATGGAGGCGAAAATTGAAGTGATATAAATTTCACTGTCCAGATCAAACACATTCATCAGCGGAAATTGGACGGCGAAAAGCAACCCGATGATCAGACTGAATGTCGCAATCACCCATATTTCTCCCAAAAACTGAATGGCCACTTTCCCTTCCGTGGCACCCATTGCCCGGCGAAGCCCGATCTCATTTTTCCTGCGCGAAATGTTAAGATTCAATATTCCAAAAAGTCCAAGCGCAACATTAGTAAGCAAAAAGGCACTGATAATCAAAAAGATAATCACAGGGACAAGTGTGAGATTATGACGGTTGAGACGTGATTCTTTTAAGTAACTCACCTCAATTCCCCATCCGGGCAACATCATGGCAATGTCTTTTACAAGCTTTGCCTCAAAGTTCGCGTCCGTGCCGCCCTTGGTTTTAATCAATACATTGGAATTCCAGGTATCATCTTTGGCAAGCATTTCAAAAAGCCCCGGGTTATCAGACATAAATTCGCCTTTGGCTTTGAACTTATCGATAACGCCAACCACTTTATAGGAGCTCTTATCGTCGATTTTAATCACCTTATTCAGTGATGTTTCATTTAAAAAGAGCTTGTCTTCCAGCTTTTTATTGATCACAATCGGAATAAATTTCGCCACCCGATCACCTTCCCTATACCAACGTCCTTTCAACAGTGGCAGATCGAGCGTTTTATTGAAATCAGGGTCAGTATAGTAAAAGTCTGCGCCGACCGTTACTTTATTATAAGTCATGGAACCGCTGACCTGATTTGCTGAAAACGGCGTATTACTGCTCATTCTTGTGGCCGTTTCCACCTCTTTATACGACCTGATCCGCTGCATAACGTTCGCTAGCTTACGGGACACATCCACCGTATCCTGGTTGCTGGCCAGATCTATATTCCACACCTGTGCATACTCAAAACCAATGGGTTGCAAATAATTTCTTGCATTAAAAACAATCAGGGAGAGCACCCCAAAAAGCACCAGAAACGACGCGAAAATTTCGATGATAAGCAGGGAATGCGTCCCCTTCTTATTCCATATTAGTTTGAATAGGTGTTGAAGCATAATGGTCGATTTTTAATGAGTGAATGAGTGAGTGACTGAATGAGTGAATTCTTCGTGATCAATAATATTCACTCATTCACTCATTCAAAATTAAACTTTTAGCGCGTCTACGATTTTCAACCTTGACATTCTAAAAGCGGGTAAAACGCCGGATAGGAGGCCGAAAACAAGGCAAACACCCAGACTAATCACGAACACAGGCACATTGATCGTGAGGTCTGCGTAGGCAATCCAGCCGCTGGAATTGATCAGGTAAATGATTAGGTACGACAGCGCCAGCGCAAATGCACCTCCGATAAACGTGATGAAGATATTTTCGATAATAAACTGCCAGAGCAATGCCGCAGACGGAGCTCCAAACGCTTTTCTTACACCAATTTCGGATGCCCTTTCCAAAATCCGGCTCACATTAACATTCACCAGATTAATGGCAGGCAGCCCCATAAACATGAGGATCACAAAACTCACAACCGTATAAAATAAAAACCGTTTCGTGCTGTCCCGTGCAAACGTGTTGACAAAATGATCAAAATAACGATCCGCTTTCACGTCCAGAACTGTCAGATTTTTATCTGTATGAATCTCGGAATAAGGAATACGTGAAATGTTGCTGTTAAATTCTGACTGGATTGCGGGCATTTCGGAAGCGTCTTTTGCAGTAACAATTGCAATGTAACGACCCCTTAATCCTTTGTTTTCATAGTTGCTTTTAGGTGCCGTGTAAGGAAAATAAATATCCGAATAACTGTAAATACGCGTGGGCGGACTGCCTTTCACTACGCCGATCACGCGGTAGTTAATGTTTTCAACTTCAATATTCCGTCCTACTACCGACTTGCCGCCAGTTTCAAAATACTGATCGCGCAGCGCATCTGTAATAACCGCCACATGATCCGAATTCCTGATGTTATTGTCATTATAGGGCTTTCCTTCGAAAAACTGAAAACCCATCACCTCCCAAAACTCTGAGTCCGTGTATTTGGTATTCAACTTGATCCTTTTACCATTGACATACGTGTTAGAAAAACTAAAATTGGACATGATAGCCACCTGGTCAGCTGATTTGAGTGACTTAACATGTTTGGTCAAAAAATCGAAAGTCGCAGGCCCGGAAGACATTGACGTGTGAGCCGAATCGGTCTGGATAACCGTGGCGACATACAATGAACGATCACGTTTAATTTCCGGATAATGTGTCCCGAACAAATGATCCAGAAAAGAAGTTAGCACCATTAACACAGTGAGCGTAAGGCTAATGCCGAAAAGCGTAATAAATGTATAGAAAGGATGCCGCAGCAAAACTTTCCAGGCGATTTTGATATAATTTAAAAGCATAATGTTTAAAGTTTGAAGGGTTTATAGCACCTGCGTGCCGTCAAACAGCCTGATCAGCCTGTGCGTGCGTTTGGCCATGGCGTCGTCGTGGGTCACCATGACGATGGTGGCGCCGCCTTCATTCAGGTTTTGCAGAATGCTCAGGATCTCATTGCCCATGGCACTGTCGAGGTTCCCGGTTGGTTCATCGGCGAGGATAATTTCCGGCTTGCCTACAATGGCCCTTGCAATGGCTACGCGCTGTTTTTGCCCGCCAGAAAGTTGTTTTGGGAAATGTTTCATCCGGTTGCTCAGGCCTACTTTCTCCAATGCTTCCTGCGCCAGCTCGCGGCGTTCTCTGGAAGAACTATTCCGATATAGAAGCGGGATTTCAACATTATCGATTACCGAAAGGTCATTAATAAGGTGAAAACTTTGGAAAATGAAACCCAGTTTCTGATTGCGCAAATGTGCCAGCGATTTGTCGGTATACTTCTCGACTTTGCTGCCGTCGATTTCAATGTTGCCTTTACTGGGCGTGTCAAGCAGGCCCATAATGTTCAGTAATGTGCTCTTTCCGCATCCCGAAGGCCCCATAATGGAGACGAATTCGCCTTTTTTAACATGAATGTTAATGTTGTTGAGCGCTAATGTTTCAATGACGCTGGTGCGGTAGACTTTTTCAACGTTTTCGAGTTTGATCATGGCTTAGTATGCTATTTTTTTGTTTTGTTCAAAATCATATAATGTTAAGATTCTCAGGCTGTAATAGGATTGCCAGTAATCCCGTAATGCTAAAATATAGTCTCTGCGGGCAATGTCCTTTTCCTGCGTTGCGATGCCCAGGTCCGTTACGCTGAGGTCGCTCAGGATAAACCTTTCTTTGGCGATCTGATAACGGTCTGCGGCAATATTATCGGCTAATTTGGTGAGCTTAACCTGCTTTTGTAACATCTGCAAAAGGGTAACCTGCGTAAAAATCTCCTGCTCAAACGTCAGCTTCTCCTGCTCCACCGACTGTTGTGCAAACTCCTGATTTGCTTTCGCCACTTCCGTCCGCGCCTTATTACGGCCCCATGTCATGATCGGCAATGTGAACTGCAACTCCACAAACTCACGATCCTGCGGGCTCCTGTATACGTCCGAAGGCCGGGCCCCCTGGTTTGATAACCCAAAAGTCGCATTCAACGAAGCATTCAAACCGTTTTCCTTCCTCGCAAATTGCACTTCACGCTCCGCTTCAAGCAACTTCCGGCGAAAACCGACAGCCGCGGATCGATTGGCAAACGCTTCATCCAATGCAAGTTGTGTGTTAATTGCAAATTCTGCAGCTTCCAAAGGAATTTCAAGTTCCAGCACTCTTTCGTCCCGCGAACCCATGTACATTTTCAGTTTGAGAGAAGCCACTGCGGCGGCTTGCTGGGCCGATGCAAGATCTTTCTGCGCAGTCAAAAGTCCCATTTGAAGTTGCAAGAGGTCATTTTGAGATATTTTCCCTAACATTAATTTCTGCTGCGCAATTTTGTACAGCGTATCATTATTGCTCCGGTTCTTCTCTGCGATCTGCAAATTCACCTGTGCAACCAGCAGCTCGAAATAAAAACCCGTCGCATCCAGCGAAACCTGTTCTAATGACTGGATAAACTGTTGATTGCCTTCCTGATATTTCAAAGGCTCAATTTTCCGGTCCCATTTCAATGTATTGAACCTGAAAAGCGGCTGGGTAATGCCAATTTCAAATGGAATGCCATTATAGCGCGTGTTATTCCTGGCAAAATCGTCAAAACGCTGCGTCTGCTGCTGCACATAAACAGTCCCGCCGGTAAGCGCAATGCTCTGGCTCAAAGACAGGTTCAGCAAAGAATTGTTATTTGAAACCTGCTCAAAAGAAATGGTCCCATCCGGCTGTCTCACTTCAATGTAAGATCTTGTAAATCCCGGAATCGTACCATTCAAGCTCAATTGCGGCCGGTAATCTGCCTGAAACGATCGATACTGCCAATAATTGGTTTTTCTGGCCGTAACCGCCTGTTTGGAGGCGATCGATTGCTCCCTTGACATTGTCACAACATCTTGCAATGACAAAGTTCTGACTTGCGCAAATGCCGGAAAAACAATAAAGCAGGCGAAAGTGAGGGTAAAGAGGTTTTTCATAGCATTCATTGAATTGAAATTTCCTCTAGATGCTCATAAGCGTTCAAATCCGTCAGGATCACTTTCTCGCCCAATTCCAGCCCGCTTTTGATCTCGATAAAATCAAAATTCGAAAGCCCGGTTTCCACTTCGCGGCGCAGAGCTTTGTTATTTTTCAGAATATACACGAATTGCTTTTTCTTGCCGGTAAATGCCGGACCATTGGCCACACGCAATGTATTCGAACTGCTGCTGGTCACCACGTAGACTTCCACTTTCATGTTAGGCCTAAGCGACTCACTTTTGGCATTGTCCAGCTGGATCACAAACCCGATCACGCCATCTTTCACTGCTGGTTTCACCTGCGTAATCAAGCCTCTTAGTGTCACTTCATTCAGTTTGATGATCACATTCAGGCCCGCTTTCACCTGATCTGCATAAATGTCCGAGCAACTTCCTTCCACCCTGAAACTGCCCAGATCCGCCACTTTCGCGAGCATTTCGCCTTCATTCACCGACGAGCCAATGTTTTCATTTACCCAGGTCAAAACCCCTTTCCGGTCGGCGACAATGTCGGCCATTCGCAGCTTGTGCTGCAATTCTTTTAAGTTCTTACTTTCAATTTGTGCACCCAGTTCAGTTTCTTTCAGACTTGCGCCCATCGACTCCCGATTGTATTTCAAATCATTTTCCAGCTGCTGTTTTTCCAACTCGGCAATTTTCAATGCATTTTCAGCCCTGGTAATGTCTTCCGCGGTGCCTCCTCCTACTTTTTGAAGCCGTTTTGCATCTTCAAAATCAGCCCGCAGTTTGTTAATGTTCAGAGATTTAATACGGTCATTAATTTCCGCGTCGTACAGATCTTTGTTCAACTTCATCCGCAGCTGCTCAATGCTGTTCTGCTTTAATTTCAGCTGGTCTTCGTAACGTTCGGATTCGATTTCCGTAAGTGACTTATCCAGTTCCACAATGGCCTGTCCGGGTTTTACCTGCGTTCCGGGCGTCAGCAGAATGCGCTTGATGCTGGCGCGGATCGGGCTTGTAAAAATTTGTTCATAAGCCGGGATGACTTCTCCCGACGCGGTTAATGTGTTTTCAACATTCCCTTTTTCAACCGTTCCGGTTCGGATCCGGGCACTTTCCAGGGTGCTTCCCAGCGACTGACGAAAAAAGTAAAGCAAGGCTGCCGTAAGGATAATGCCCAGCGCGATGAACAGCCATCGTCGGTTCCTGGTGGTTTTAATTTGTTCCGGCGCAACTTCGCGATCCATTGTTTTTGTTTGAAGGTTAGATGTGTTCATGGCTAATGTGCTTATCATTAATCCATTTTTATGCCAATACATAACACATTCAAAACCAATCTCTTACACAAAAGTTAAAAACAAAAAACCGTGCGGTTGCGCACGGTTTGTGTGATTTGGAACAGGAAATTTTATGCTTTGAAATCTACGTTTTCAGTTTCTTCTTTTTCGCAGCCGGGAAAAGAATGTTGTTGAGAATCAGCCGGTAACCTGCTGAATTCGGATGCAGGTTCAAGTCCGTAGGTTCTTCGCCTACCCGGTGCTGGTAATCTTCCGGATCATGGCCGCCATAAAAGGTGAAAAAGCCCTTGCCGTGCGTGCTATGAATGTAACGCGCCTCTTTGGCCGTTTTATTTTCAGCTAAAATAATCACCTCAGGCTTGATCAGACGGTTTTTAAATGCAGTTGTCTGACCTAAAAATCCTTTGATAATGGTCTGGTGATTTTGCGTAAGCATACTGGGCACCGGGTCCCATTTGGCCGAAAACTGGAACAAGGAGAAAAAATCGTTAGCCTCCGTCAAACCGCGCTCTTCGGGCTGGTTATCAATGTCCGAGAATTCCACTTCATAAGGATAGGAAATGGTTTTGAAATCTTTGAAAGCGAATGTGTTGTCGTAATTAAGCTTACCATTTGCAGTCGGGTCAACAGGCGTGCCGTCGTACATCGCCTCCACAATATCGAGGCCGTCGGCTGCAAGTGTAATGTCAAATGTATCGGTCGCATTGCACATGGCAAACATATAACCGCCACCAGTTACGAATGCAGAAATCCGTTTGGCAACGGCGAGTTTCATCTGGGGCACATTGCCAAACTGGTATTTATTGGCCGTTTCTTCCGCCTCGCGCTTTTGCTCACGATACCAGGGAAAATCTTTGTATTGATAAAACTTGCCGAACTGACCTGTAAAATCTTCGTGGTGCAAATGCAGCCAATCGTATTCCGGCAGCTTGTTATTCAGCACTTCATCATCATAAATCACATCATAGGGAATCTCCGCATAAGTCAGCACCAGCGTCACAGCGTCATCCCAGGGAAGCTTTGATTTTGGAGAATAAACCGCGATTTTGGGCGCTTTTTGCAATTTCACCGCGTCCATATTTACGTCCGGTGCGCTGATCTGGCTCAGGATCTGCCCGGCTTGCCCTTCTGAAATCACCTCAAAACTCACCCCACGAACCGTCATTTCGGACGCAAACTGCTGATTATAAGCGATCATGAAGCTGCCTCCGCGGTAATTGAGCAGCCAATCCATCTCCATTTCAAAGTTTTTCAGGATCCAGTAAGAAATCCCGTATGCCTTTAAATGGTTCTTCTGGCCCTCATCCATCGGGATCAGCAGCCTGTTGGACATGCTATTAAATGATATTGTTAAAAAAATGATAAGCGGGATAAACAAGCGTATCACTGGTTTGATTCTTTCACGTTTCATGCGCAGCTTTACAATTCGGATTTATTAAATATAGAAAGAAAACGATATAATTCACATTATGGTGCACAAGCTCTAAAACCATGAACATCAGGGAAAATATCGACGAAGGCCTCCGCTCCATACAAAGTAATCTGCTCAGAACCGTGCTCACCGCGCTGATCATCGCCATCGGAATTACATCCCTGGTCGGCATTCTGACCGCCATAGAAGGCATTCAGAATTCGGTAAACAGCAGTTTCGCCGATCTTGGCGCCAATACATTTACCGTCAAAAACAAAGAAGACGACAATTTCCGGAATGGCGGCCGCCGAAGCAAACAGTATCCGGCGGTAACCTATCGCGAAGCCCTTACATTTGCCAACAAATTCAAAGAATCCTATGCAGCAACAGCCTCACTATCAGCAGATATAGGTGGTGCGGTGCAGGTCAATTTTCTTTCTGGAAAGACCAATCCGAATAGCAGCGTCGTTGGCTCTGATGAGCAATATTTAGGAATCAATGGCTACAAAATTGATCTCGGTCGCAACCTCGACAAGAATGATATGGAAAATGCGATGAATGTTGCAGTAATCGGTCAGGAAATTGCCAAAAAACTCTTTCAACGCGTTGATCCGCTCAATAAGGACATTACTTTCATGGGCAGCCGCTACAAAGTTGTGGGTGTGCTGCAAAAGAAAGGATCGCTCGGCGGACAAAATGACGCCGACCGCATTATCCTCATTCCCCTCGAAAACGGACGCGGACTTGCCGCAAACCGTGCATTGACTTACAACATTACTGCCTCTGCACCCAACATTTCGGATGGGGATTTCATCGTAGAAGAAGCGCGCGGGATCATGCGCCGGATCCGAAATGACGCATTAGGAAAAGAGGATTCCTTCACCATCGACCGCGCCGACGCCGTTGCAAAAGATTTTGAAGAAGTTACCGGTTACCTGCGCATTGGCGGTTTCGGCATCGGCATTATTACATTATTAGGCGCTTCCATCGCGCTGATGAACATTATGCTCGTTTCTGTCACAGAACGGACGCGTGAAATCGGCATCCGCAAATCGCTTGGTGCAACGCCAGGAGTTATTCGTTTTCAATTCCTGATAGAAGCCATCGTGGTTTGCATATTAGGCGGAATCGCCGGCCTGATTTTAGGGATCATCATCGGCAATGTCATTTCCGGCCTCATCAGCTCCGACAGTTCATTTGTGGTGCCGTGGATCTGGATGGCGATGGGGATTCTGGTTTGTGTGGTCGTGGGCGTTCTTTCAGGAATTTACCCAGCCATTAAAGCATCCCGCCTCGATCCGATAGAAGCATTGCGTTATGAATAAAGGAGTTATGGATTAAAAGCTGCTTGCAGCGATTTTTTCCAATGATTTTTTCAAAATAACGCTTGCTTAATATATTTTTCTACATACTTTTGCACTCCCAACAAGAGAGATCAATGCCCAGATGGCGGAATTGGTAGACGCGTTGGTCTCAAACACCAATGAGGTTACACTCGTGCCGGTTCGACTCCGGCTCTGGGTACGTAAAGAGCATAAAAGATTGAAAATCAATCATTTATGCTCTTTTTTTTATTCCCTACCTACCAAAGTCAGCACTTTATAAAGGCGAAAAGCTGCGTGCGAACTTTTTTTTTAATCTAGCAAAGAATATACGTCACGGTATTTTCAAATGAAACCTGGTTCTTTACAGAAACTTGTAAACTCCTCTATTTCTTTCGCGTATGCATTCAACTCTACTTCCTGCAACAAGTAAGAATTCCCTATTATTTAGCTCTCTGCAAACATCAGTCATTGGGTTACTTTTTTTGCTTATCACCGGCTTCTCATCCGGTGTTTTTGCTTCAACATTTTACGTTAAAACCACAGGCACAGGAAATGGGTCGGGCTCATGGGCAAATGCCAGCAATGATCTTCAGGCGACCATCAATGCGGCCATCGCAGGCGACGAAGTCTGGGTGGCAGGGGGCACCTTTCAGCCTCCGGCTTTTACGTACTTCTTCATGAAGGAGGGCGTGAAGATTTATGGTGGCTTTGCCGGAACGGAAACAAATCTTGCAAGTCGCGACTTGACTATCACTGCTAATACAAGCGTTTTGCGTGGCGTGCCAAGTTCTGTCAATACGATCCGAAATTCAGGGAACGGGCTTACAACGGCTGCTTTGCTCGACGGTTTTACGGTTTCAGGAGAAACCAGCGGCATTTTTAATGACAATTCATCGCCCATGTTTGTCAATGTAACTATTACAGATAATGGCCTTAACGGAGCAGGTATGAGAAATGAAAATTGCTCTCCCGTTCTGGTAAACTGCTCTATAATCAGAAATTCGGGCGTTGGTATGGAAAATGTAGCCGCCTCTCCGATACTGACGAATTGTACAATTGTAGATAACATACCTTCTGGTCAGACCGCATCCGGTATGCGAAATTCGTCTAATTCTTCTCCTCAAATTCGGAACAGCATCATTTTTGGGAGACTTGGAATCCCCAATGGCGTACCCGGGATCTTAGATGAAACAGGTTCCAGTGCAGTGATCAGATATAGCATGGTGCAACGTGTAAATGATGAAAACCCCGATAACCATAATGCCTCAGGCGCGGTTGATCCGTTATTTGTGAATGTAGCGGAGGGTGATTATCGGCTGCAACAATGCAGCCCTGGTGTGAACAAGGGTAACAATGGCTATTATGCCAGCGGCCAAACGCCGAATTTAACTACGATCACAACCGATCTTGCTGGTAATCCACGTATTTATGGTCAGGGAACGGCAGATATGGGCGCATATGAATTTCAGGGTGCCACGCCTGTGGGTGTTCCGGGCGTTTGGTATGTGAAGGCAGGCGGAACCGGCTCCGGAGTTAGCTGGGAGTGCGCTTCCGGCAGCGTACAGCTTGCAATAAATTCAGCTGCGAGCGGTGAGCAGGTATGGGTGGCCGGAGGAACCTTTTACCCTGATCAGGAACAGGAGATTAATAGAAGATTCATTATGAAGGAAGGCGTGAAAATTTATGGTGGCTTTGCAGGGACAGAAACAAATCTGACCGATCGCGACCTGACCATCACTGCTAATAAAAGCATTTTGCGTGGCGTGCAAAGTTCTCTTTATACGATCAATAATAATGGAAACGGACTTACGACTGCGGCCTTGCTGGACGGTTTTACGGTTTCAGGATTCAACGCTGGCATCTTAAATTCCGGTTCATCGCCGATGTTTGTAAATGTTACCATCACAGAGAACGGTATTTACGCACCTGGTATGAGAAATGAAAATTCCTCTCCTGTTTTGGTAAACTGCTCCATCGTTAGAAATTCTGGTGTTGGAATGGAAAATTCAGCAGCATCTCCGATACTTACCAACTGCACAATTGCCGATAACAAACTCGATGAGAATCCGGCAGCAGGAATAAACAATACGAATAACTCATCTTCAAAAATCCGGAACAGTATCATCTTTGGAAATGATTTCGGCATAGTCAATGAGGCGGGTTCCAGCTCATTCATTCAGTACAGTTTGGTGCAAGGTGAATTCAGCACATCCGATGGCAACATTCCAGGCTATAACAATCCGCTTTTTCGTAATGTCACCCCTCGTGATTACGTGCTGCAGGCTTGCAGTCCGGCTTTGAACAAGGGAAGCAACTCCTACTATGCCAATAGTCAAACGCCGAATTTGTCTGCGGTTTTGACCGATCAGAATGGTAATAGCCGTTTTTATAACGATGGTGTTGTAGATATGGGTGCTACTGAATTCCAGGGCAATCCGGGAAGGCCAGGTGTTGCGGGTGTTTGGTATGTAATGGCCGGAGCGACCGGGGCGGGTAAAAGCTGGGATTGCCCAATGGGTGACCTGCAGCTTGCTATTAATACGGCAAAGAGTGGCGAGCAGGTATGGGTAGCAGCCGGTACTTATCAGCCGGGAAGCGGCCCGCGTTTCAGTATGAAAGAGGGTGTCAAAATTTATGGCGGGTTTGCGAGTACAGAAACAAGCCTGGACCAGCGGGACCTGTTCGTGACAGCCAACAAAAGTATCCTGAATGGGGACAACGGACCCGGCGTGCTAAGTAATTCCGGTCTGACACTGACAAGCGCTGCTGTACTGGACGGCTTTACCATCAACGGTTCAAACGGTGCACCTGCCATTCAGAACGGTTCCGGATCGGCTCCGATGCTGGTCAACCTGACGGTTACCGGAAATAATTTTACAGGTATGTACATTACCGACTCCTCACCAGTATTGATTAACTGTACTTTTAGCGGCAATATTTCAAATTCGCCAGGCGGTGGCATGCTGATAGCTGGCGGCTCTCCAAGGCTGATCAACTGCTTAATCAGTAATAATTCAAGCAATGCCAATGGCGGGGGAGTCTTCATTGACAACTCGACTGCAAGCATGATCAATTGCACAATTGCAGGCAATACTGCTTCTGGCCAGGGAGGCGGCATATTCAACCAAGGAAATGTATCGCCAATACTCTACAACAGCATTGTTCACGGCAATAATTCCGGCATTTATGAACTCGGATCCAGGCTTGATATCCAGTACAGCCTCGTCCAGAAAGACCCTATCCCCGGCGGTCCGGCAACTGCGAACATCGATCCGCTTTTTGTAAATGCCGCCGACGGAAATTATCGTTTGCAGCCTTGCAGCCCGGCCGTGAACGCAGGTTTTAATTACTTCAGTTCTGGAAGTACACCGGATTTGTCCAGCGTTACAACCGATCTGGACAACAAATCCAGACTGCGCGAGCACGTCGTAGATTTAGGTGCCTACGAGTTTAGTGGCACAACACGTGGGCTGGCAATTGATCTGGACGAAGCCTCCGCTAATATTACCAGAGATTATGTGCTGACTTCATTTAATTCAGATTGTCGGCTAGTGGCCTATTTGAATCCAAGCGGCGTTGTGAATGGCACGGGTGCCGTTTCCGGGCCGATATCGGCAAAAGTATGGGTCGCAAGTTCCCAGCCTGCAAACTTCGTAAAACGGCACTACCAGATCACTCCCCTGGACAATGCGGCAAATGAATCTTCAAAAGTCACCCTGTTTTTTACTCAGCAGGAATTCACCGATTTTAATGCTGTAAATTCTGTCAAATTGCCGGTTGATGCCGCGGACCTGGAAGATAATAAAGCGAACCTGCGCATTGAAAAACGTCCGGGTGTGAGTAGTGACGGCTCGGGGCTTCCGAATTCTTATACCGGCACTATCTCCACATTCAATCCTTCGGAAGCCAATGGCAAAGTTGAGTGGAATGCTGACGCACAATATTGGGAAGTAACTTTTGATGTAACCGGTTTTAGCGGATTTTTTGTAAAAACAACAGAATCTGCGCTACCGCTGAATTTGATCAGCTTTACCGCAACGAAAGAAATTGGAAGCAATTTGCTTCAATGGAGCACGACCGACGAAGTCAACACCGACAACTTCGAAATTCAGCGTAGCGGCGATGCCAAAAGCTTCATTAAGATAGCGACTGTGGACGCGGCTGGCAGTGGAAATAATCATTACAGCTACCACGATCAAAACAACTTTGACGGCACCATTTATTACCGTCTGAAAATGTCAGATCGCGCAACAAACGATCTGGACGGGAAATTTACCTACAGCAAGATCATTTCCTTACATGGCGAGGGCGATCTGAATGCGATTTATCCAAACCCAGCAGGCGAAACAGTTACATTCCAGGTTAGTGATGCGTTGCTAAAAACATCTGCCAATTTATATGATATTACCGGTCGCCACATTCAAAGTCTTAACATTACTGCCAATAAACAACAGATCAGTGTAAAATCGCTGCCCATTGGCCTTTACATTCTCAAATTTGCTGATGGTACAACCGAAAGATTTGTAAAAAAGTAATTGGTGACTTCTCCAAGAAAATGGTTGAACATTTGTTCCGCTGCGGGTACAAAAGCCCTTCAACGAAAGTTGAGGGGCTTTTTCCATTTAAGCTTGTTACACACAGCCACTTGGAGCATGGAGGGATAGCAATTATTTGCTATTGTGCAAGGTGTGTAGTTTACTGTTTTTTGTATAAAAGACCTTAACTACGTTCGGATGAAAATCAAAAAACTTTACTCAACATTTCTAATAATCCTTTTGTGTATTGCCAGCAGCAGCATTCAGGCGCAAAGCTATTGCAGCTCTGCCGGTGGTAATGGCCAGAGTATATTTAATGTAACGATTGGCACTTTAAACAATTCTTCGAACTGTAATCTAACGGGTGGCAGCGGGTCTGTTTTAAATGATTATGCAAATTATACCGAGGTGGCAGCTCCGGATCTTTTACAACTAGCGCCGCTTCCTTTTTCTATCGGCATCGGTATTTGCAGTGGTTACGGACAATCCACGACATCGATCTGGATCGATTATAACCATGACGGAGCGTTTGATGGGCAGGGTGAACTTGTGTATCGCTCAGCTGGATTTTTCAACCCGTCATATACGGTAACAGGTTCAATCGTTATTCCTCAGAGCGCCCTGCCAGGCCCAACCCGGATGCGGGTTATCAACTCCAAGGAATCGAATGTAGATCCTTGCGGAAATTATAGCGGAGGTGAAACAGAAGATTACACCGTAAATATTTTAAGCACCACTGCGTGCACTGGCCAGCCTGCACCAGGAAATACCATAGCAAGTGAATCCATTACCTGCTTCAATCGCACCATTGATTTGTCGTTTTCATCCGCTTCCGCACTCAACAGTGTCGATGGTGCGGGCTTCACTTACCAGTGGTTTAACAATGCGGGTCCGATTTCCGGTGCGACCAACCCGACATACACGGCAACCATTACAAACGCAGACAATTTTTATTGTGAAGTCACCTGTACGGTGAGTGGCCAAATTGGTCAATCCACTCCGGTTGCCATTAGTTTAAAACCGTTTGACCAATGCTATTGTGCTTCTATCGCTGCCAGTGCCGCGGGGCTGGACATTTTCAATGTAACAGCAGGGACGCTCAATAACACTTCTGACCTTTCCCCGGCAGGCGGCCCCGGATCAGTTACAAACAGATATGCCGATTATACCACGATGGTCTCACCGCCGGTCTTTAATCAGTTGGCGGCAATTCCATTTTCCGTGCAAATAGCTGAGAACACCGGTCCTGCCGCCACGTCTGTTTGGATCGATTACAATCAGAACGGCATTTTTGAAGCTCCCGATGAAAGAGTATATCAAACAACAACGCCAACTTCCGGAAACCAAACGCTTACCGGCTCTTTTATCATTCCATCCGGTGCGTTGACGGGCACAACCCGTATGCGGGTAATTACAAATGCTGGTCAAAACCCGGTAGGCTCTGCCTGCGATAGTTATGATCAGGGCGAAACGGAAGATTATCTGGTCAGCATCGAGCCGCCGCTGGTGTGCAGCGGCGCCCCGGCACAGAGCAATACAATCGCTACACAAGAGCAGGATTGCGCGGAAGGAAGGTATACATTTTCGCTGAGCCCTGCGGTGACGACGATCGGCAATACGTTTCAATGGTATAATAACGACGGACCCATTGCCGGCGCAACAGGCGAGACTTATAGTGCAAAAATTACAAGAGAGGATGTTTATTACTGTGATGTATCATGCGCCAACGGCGAAACAACGACGAGATCGATTCCGGTTTCTGTTGCTCCCTGCTATTGCAAATCCTACGCTCGGGACCGGGAGGGATTAGAGATCAGTAATGTGACAGTAGGGACGCTCAACAATTCAACCGCCTCCCTTCAACTCGGTGGGCCGGGATCTGTGTCAGGTGCTTATTCTGATTTCACAACCCTTGTGGATGCGCCTGTCTTGAATCAATCAGCCACGATTCCATTTTCAATATCCACTGGCGGAAGCGCTTCTTTCTTTAATACAATGATCTGGATTGACTACAACCGCAATGGTTCCTTCGAAAGTCCGGGTGAATTGATATTTCAAGGTCGGGGTGAAAGTAATTTTACTGGCACAGGCTCATTTATAATACCTAAAAACGCACCTACAGGTACTACCCGTATGCGGATCATTTCTGCCCAGAACCTTGGCCCGAACCTGTTTACTTCTGTATGCGGAGAATATTTTAAAGGAGAAACAGAAGATTATCTGATCAACATTGTACCGCCGCCATCTTGTAGTGGCAGCCCTGCCCAAACAACTACTATTGCGACCCAAGACCTGGTTTGCCCCGAGGTAAGTTTTACTTTTTCGCTGAGTCCGATCATCACAACGGGCAACAACACTTATCAATGGTACAATAATGCGGGTCCCATTGCCGGTGCTACCGACGATACCTACACAGCCACCATCACCGGTCCCGACAATTTTTATTGCGCTGTAACTTGTCCAACCGGCGAAAGCACAACCCTGTCAACACCCGTGGCTGTTCAGCGCCCCTCCCTTTATTGTGCCTGTACTTCCATTTCAGGAGATGCCAATTCTGCTGACATTGCCAATGTGACGATAGGCGAATTAAACAACTCCTCGAATTGTGGTCAAACCGGCGGACCGGGCTCAGTGCTAAGTCGGTATTCGGATTACACCCGGGTGATAGCCGCCACTAACCTTACAGCAGGCACCACCATTCCGATCTCTGTATCAATGACTTCTTGTGGTCGATTTGGTTTCAGTTCGACATCTGCCTGGATTGATTTTAATCATAATGGAAGTTTTGATGCACCGGGGGAAAGAGTTTTTTCCGCACCAGATAACCTTAGGGCCGAATACACTTTGACAGGTTCCGTTTCCATTCCGGAAGGGGCGCTGCCTGGTCTGACACGTATGAGAGTCATATCCGGAAGCGGAGATGTCATTAATTCTGCTTGCGCAGACTATCAATTGGGCGAAACGGAAGATTACTTTGTCAATATTATTATTCCTTCTTGTGATGGAAGGGTATCGCTCCCGACAGCTGCAACGACCAGCACACAAGACGTAGCCGCTACGCCGCTAATTGCCAATGGCTGCGAATATATAGCCAAAGTGGTGCCTACAAGCGGGTTTACGGAGGCTACTATCAAAAGCTGGCTTGACACAACACCGCCTTTCAGCTATGTGCCGCGGCATTATGAGATTACACCGGGCACCAATGCAAACACCGCCACCGGCACGGTAACTTTGTACTTCTCACAAGCCGATTTTGACGCCTATAATGCAGCGATTACTGCTGGCCTTTTACCAACCGGCCCGAATGATGTCTCAGGTATCGCCAACTTCCAGATCGTTAAATTTGCTGGGACCAGCCCGACAGGCCTCAACTATCCGGGGACGCCAACCTATATCCCTAGTGGATCAGACTCCTGGAATGCAGGAGATTATACTCTAAGTTGGAATGCAGTCAATTCCATTTGGGAAGTAACATTCCCTGTATCAGGATTCAGTGGTTTTATAGCAAAATCAATTGAACACCCGTTGCCCGTTACATTGATTTCTTTCACTGGGAAACCCGTAGAGGAAAGCAATGAGCTTACCTGGAAAACAAGCTCGGAAGTTGATTTCAGTCATTTTGAGATCCAAAGGAGTTTGAATGGAAAAACATTTGAGAAAATAGGTGAGCAAGCACCCGATGAGGCAAGAATTTACACTTTTCTTGATCTCAATGCACCTGCTGGAATAGCATATTACCGCCTGAAAATGATCGATCTGGATACCAAATATGCCTACTCAAAAATAATTGCGTTGGGAAGCGATACAGAAAAATCACTGGTCGGAAATTTTTATCCAAATCCTGGTAATGGTAAAGTATACATTAAAATTAATGCAATCGAGAAAGGCCTTTGGAACATTACCCACTATAATGTAACAGGGAGAGTACTGTCTCATAAAACCAAGATATTACAACCCGGGCCGAACATTATTATGATAGACAAATTGTCTCCTGGCTTAAACATTTTGAAGTTTGACAACGGCAGTATTTCCGAAACCCGGAAAGTAATAAAAGAGTAGCGAAAGAATAAGCGTCCTTGCCATGGATTACCCTTATGTTGGCGAAATCAAAATGTTCGCCGGGAAATTCGCTCCCGAAGGCTGGCATCTCTGTGATGGGACACTGCTTCCCATCGCAGAGAACCATTTCCTTTTTCATGTGCTGGGAACCGCATACGGCGGCGATGGAATGATAACATTTGGCCTTCCTGATCTCAGAGGTGAGATGCCGGTACACCAGGACGAGGGCCCCGGCGGCGGGGAAAGGCCTTTCGACAGCAGCGAGGCCTATATATATGTCAACTACATTATTTCACTGTATGGGATATACGCGCCAAAAAGTTGAGCGAAAATGTATCCCTGTTTGCCCCTAGCTGATCGTCATGAGAGAACCTTTTCTGGCAGAAATAAAATATATTCCGACTCGGAATGTACCCGAAGGCTGGGCCAGATGTGACGGCCGGCAACTGGGCATCGCAGCGCATCCAGCTTTGTTTGCACTGTTGGGAACGACGTTTGGCGGCGACGGTCAGTCAACATTCGCACTGCCTAACCTTGCGGGGCGCAAGCCTGTGCAGATTGAATTGCATGCTGAGATGCTTTCACTGGCTAATCAATCGTCGCGCCCGCTGGGCCTGGAAAGAAGTGTCCGGCTGCAATCCGTTGCGCCCGATTACGAATCGACTAATTTTTGCATTGCATTGAAGGGCATTTACCCATCAAGCAATAACACCCGGGAAATCAGACCAGCCTTTCCCTGATCGCCAGACTCACCGCCTCGGTGGCGCTGTTTACATATAGCTTGTCGTAGATGTTACGGATGTGGTTATTGACTGTATTGTAAGCAATATTGCATTCGGCGGCGATTAATTTGTAACTGTAACCTTTAACCAAAAACCCCAATATGTGCTTTTCACGCTCCGTCAGGTGGTAATCTTTTTTGGTTGCCGTTTCAGCGGAAAAGTAACGCAGCACTTTGGTAGCAATGCTGCCAGTCATGGGCGCACCGCCTTCAAGCGCCTCTCTCAAACTCTCAATAAAGCGCTCAGGACTTGTTTTCTTTAACAAATATCCATTGGCACCCGCTTGCAGACTTCCAAAAATCCGTTCGTCTTCTTCGAAATTTGTTTGGATCAGCACAGGCAATGCACCAAAATGCCTTCTGATGAGAATGGTTGCATCTATGCCGTTTATTCCGGGCATATCAATATCCATGAGCACAAGGTCGGGTTTCGATTCGGTGATATTGGCCAAAAGGTTATTGGCATTGGGAAAAGTTCCGGTGCACAAGAAACCATCAGAAAGATTGAGGAGCATGGAAACGCTGCTCAATCGCTCCTGATTATCGTCGAAAATAATGATCCTTGACGCCATACGCTGAGTCAATAGCAATGATAAAACTTTTAAATAACATCCTACAAAATTAGCACCGAATATCTTCTACAATATAGCAAATACTAGTCATCTTTAGCGGACTAGAATAGCAGCGTAATAGTTGTGCCCTCATCAATGACAGAATGGATCGTAAGCAGACCATTCATTTGTGCCGCACGCTGATGCATATTGGCCAGCCCATTGCCTTTTCTGATAAATTCGGGGTCAAATCCGTTGCCATTGTCACGGATGATCAGCTTTGTCTGGCTACCCTCCCGCGTTGTAAATACCGAAATGGTGCTCGCATTGGAATATTTGGCCGCATTGTTCATCGCCTCTTTGAAGATCAGATACAAGTTCTTTCGCGTCTGCATATCCAATTTCAGGTTTTGCATTTGGATATCCGCATCAAAACGGAAAGCAAACCCTTTGGATTCTGCCAATGTGCTGCCGAATTGAAACATGCGTGCAAACACGTCCTCGATCTGGTCGCTGCCAGCTTTCACACTCCATACGATATCACTAAGCCCTTCCTGAACCTGCTGGGCATTTTCCTTTATTTTCTGGACCACCTGCTGATGTTCCTTCTTCTCCATTTGCATCAGCAATGCCTGGCTATAAAAAGTAATGCTGCTCAGCGTGCTCCCGATCTCATCATGCATATCTGCGCTGATCCCGTTGCGGATTTTCTGGATATCCATGATCTGCCGGAGCCGGTTTTGATAAAAGAGATAAATCAGCAAGCCGATGCCCAGCAAACTGAATATATAAAACCAAACCGATTTGTACCAGGGCGCAAGCACCCGGATCGATGATTTCCATTCCTGGCTACTCCAATCCGCACCTCCCACAGAAACCTGCACTTTAAGCATGTAATCTCCCGGCGGCAGGCTGTTGAAGAGTAACTTATTGCCATTTTCAAACATTTGCCAGCGATCATCCCCCCACCCTTCCAGCTTGTAGCGGAAGCGGTTTAATGAAGTATTCTGATAATCCGGGCTCATAAATGCGAAAGCAAAAAAACGATCACCGGGGTTGAAAATGATCTGCTGACCGGCCTGATGGGTAGTGATCGTGTCGGTCTTGTTCCGGCTGGCATCGAATTTAGCATAGGAAATAAGCTGCAATGCGCGCTCTTTTTTTGAGCTCAAATCAAGCTGTTCCGGGTTGAATGCAGCAATGCCGTTCAGGCCACCGAAGTAAAGTGTGCCGTCTCTCGCTTTCAGATAGGAACCATGGTTGAATTCAAGGTGAGGCAGGCCGTCAGAAATTCCGTAGTTATGGAATTTCCTGGTTTTTGTATCAAACCGAGACAAACCTTTGTTGGTGCTCAGCCAAAGATTCCCGCGCTCGTCCGGCAAGGCAGCGTAGATATTATTGTCAGGCAGGCCGTCGTGCGTGGTAAAAAGCTGTGTTTTTTTGCTATCTACGTCAATGCGGATCAGCCCTTGCCCGGTTGCCGCCCACAGTGCATTTTCAAACCACGCGGTGTGAAAAATTTGTAAAGCCGGAAGTTTGATCCTGTCTCCGGCTGTCTGTCCATAATGTTCAAAAATGCTTGCATCCTGATTCAGCACATATAACCCATTTGTAGTGCTGACTAAAACCCGGTTGTTCCTCCATGGCATAAAGTTGTTGATACGTTCATTTTTGATGTAACGCCCGGCTTTATCATTTAAAAGAACAGGTTTCAGATCCCGCGTACTGATGACTCCCATCCCGCCCCAGGTTCCTGTCCAGAAAGTGGAATCATTGAGTTTATAAAAAGAAGTAAATCCACGTCCGCTTACAAACGGAAAATCGACGGCATGATAAGCTTCGGTCTCAGGATTAATTTTGAGAAATTCTATGCCATCCGTTACCGCATAAACCTCGGTTTTGGTAAAAAGCACCTTATAGGGAATCACCATGCTATTTGAAGGTGTGGTCTGGCTGTGCAGCTGCATATGCCTGCTCCGATGCTGCGCGGGATCAATCTGATGAAGCAGATATTGTAAACCATCCCGGTTATACCCATAAGAACATGCCCAGATCATTCCTGAACGATCCTCAGTGATGCCTCTCACGCTGCTCCCGATATCACTTGTTTTTTCCAGCGGCACACTCATGTATCTTCTGAAAATTTCTTCGGTGAGCGTAACCTTGATAAGCCCGTTGACGCCCGAAACCCAAAAACTGCCATCCGTGCTCAGATAGGCCCCGAAGAAAAAAATATCGGCACCCGATTTTTGCAAAAGGAGTGTTGTCAGATTCGTGAACTGACCGGTCTTTTGATTTACAAAACCAATCTCTTTTGAAGATTTATACCACTTGTAACTGTTTTGATAAGCATAGATAAAATCGGGGGCTATCGGAGAAGCCATGTCCGTGAGCGGGCCGAACGTCCCTGTTCCGAAGGCGTAATGACGCATTTGGAATTTCTTGCTAGTCTTATGCTTGTAATATATTTGCAACGTGTCAGCGCCGGACTGCACAACATTGAAGACACCATATTGCCGGGAATCAATGTCCTGACCCAACAAATTAGTCCTCTTTAATAAATGTCCGTTTCCATCCATTTCATCCAGAAACGTGCTGTCACTATACGCGTATCGCCGATTTTTGTTAATAACAAAAAGTTTGGTCACCTGACTTTCAATGGGCGACGCATGCCCGGCTTCTGTTGGCGGCGTGTACAGGGCTTCGGGGAGGTAATCTGCATTGACTTTAATAAGCTTCCCACGGGGTATCGACACCCAGCCATTCTGATCCCTGTCGAAAAAAACATCCAGATGCTGTTTTGAATCAACACTTTTAAAAGAAGCGGAAGGATTAATGGTCTTGCAGGTCAGGTTAAGGGGATCAATAATACTGACGCCGATATTGTGCGCTACCCAGATCTCGCCCTTTGGCCCGGTCTTGATTTGGTTGATCAGGGTTCCGCCACCGATGGAGCGGGTTAGCATTCCCGTAAAATTCTGAAAGCTATACCCATCATATCGCCAGAGCTCCTGGCCGGTGGCCACCCACATGAATCCCCGGCCATCCTGTGTCAAGGAACGCGTATTGCGGCTGGGCAAACCTTGCTCCGGACCAAGCAATTGAATATTTACACGCGTTTGCGGTGCCTGGGCAAGACAAATGTCCGTGAAAATCAGGAATAGGAAAGGCAGCAGACCATACGAGTGGATTTTTATGCAAGACAAATTCAACAGGAACCGTAAAAGTCTGCGCAGCATGAAGAGACAGAAGTGTTTAGGACGTATGTAACTGTATACTCAATATGTAACTGTATACTCTAAAAGTAGATTTTTAGATTAAAAAACTAACAATCTTTTTTCTAACCACCTGCCACAACGGCGATTTGGAGGATTAAATCGCCTGATATAGCAATAATTTGCTATTGTGCATTGGCGCGCTCCTATCGTCTTTTGCGCTACGATTTTACTCAACGTTATTTCTTTAATCAGCATGTCAAATTCCGCGGGCTGTGAAAATGCTTCACCAGCCTTTCTTTCCGGTTTTCATTGCCCGCACAATCCAAAACGCCAAAATCATCGTCCATAAACAGCCTTAATTTCAAAAACAATGAAAAAGTTAATTTACTCACTTTCAACATTACTGGTTTTCACTTTCGTCCTGGCTTGTACAGATCACGACATTTTCGAGCCTGAACCGGAAACCTTGTCTTCGGAAATATTTATAAGCGGATTGAAGTATCCGATCGGACTGACATCAGATGACACGGGAAACCTGTGGGTGACCGAAGCAGGATCTGGCAAGGGCAATGATGGCAGCGTTTCCATGATCACTCCATCGGGCGTGAAGACAACATTTGTAACTGGTTTGCAATCCCTGATGCGGGAAGGATCAATAGAAGGAATTGCCCATTTGGCTTACCGCGCGGGAAAACTATATTTCTTGCACGGCTCCAATGGAATCCTCTACACAGCAGATGTGTCGTCTTTCAAATCCGGCGATAGCCCCGTTGCGCTGGACGATATTGACTCTGTAGATATCGGAAGCTATGTCAAAAGCCTGTCTTTGACCGACCCGATTAACTCAAACACATATCATTTTACATTTGGCCCTGACAATCATATGTACATCGTTGACGCCGGAAGCAATGCCGTTATCAAGAGAGATATTGCGACGGGCGCATTGAGTTTGTTTGCTAAAATACCCAATGTTGCGGCAGGCGTAGAGGCTGTGCCAACGGGCATTGTTTACGATGGAAGCAAATTTCTTATCAGCACATTAACCGGCTTTCCTTTTACACCAGGTGATGCCAAAATCTTTCAAGTGAGTGCATCAGGAGGGGTAGATGTGTACAAGTCTAAATTTACAACACTGACCGGTATTACACTTTCAGCTAACAAGAAACCCATCGTCATTCAGCATGGTGTTTTCGGCGCAATGGGATTTGGTGCCAAGTCCGGCAAAGTGCTTAATGAGGACGGCAAGATATTGCTTGAAGGTCTTTCACGTCCTACCGACATTATCCGTGGAAGCGGCCAGACCTTCTATGTGCTAAGCTATGAGGACGGTTCAATCAGCAAGTTGTCGTATTAATATCTTTCACTTATCCTACAAAGACCATTCAAGTGAAAGCAATTAAAATCATTGGCAAAATACTTGCTGGCTTCATCTTCATTATTCTTGCAGGTATCATTTATGTAAAAACTGCACTTCCCGATACGGGCCCCGCGCCTGACATTAAAATTGAACGGACTGCGGGCCGCGTGGCGCGGGGAGAGTATCTCGCTAATCACGTGACAGTTTGTATGGATTGCCACAGCACCCGCGACTGGTCGCGCTATGCCGGACCGCTTTCGGGCGGATTCGGGGCGGGCGGCGAGGCCTTTACGCAGGACATGGGCTTTCCGGGCAAGTTTTATGCACCCAATATCACACCCTATACACTGGCCGGATGGACGGACGGAGAAATTTTCCGCGCCGTCACAACCGGTGTCAATAAAGAGGGAAAAGCACTATTTCCGGTCATGGCCTACCACCGGTTCGGCCAGCTCGACCAAGAGGATATTTACTCGGTAATCGCCTACATTCGCGAATTGCCGGCCATAAAAAAGGATATTCCGGAGTCAGAACCTGACTTTCCGGTCAGCATTCTGATCAATACAATGCCTGCAAAGGCCTCGCTCACCAAGCGTCCGTCGGAATCGGATCAGGTGGCTTATGGCAAGTATCTGATCACCGCGACCGGTTGTGTGGATTGCCATAGTAAAACCGAAAAAGGAAGTGTCGTTGCCGGAACTGAATTTGGAGGTGGAATGGAATTCGCTGGCCCAAACGGCATTATGCGCTCTCCAAACATTACCATGCATAAGCAAACAGGAATAGGTAACTGGACAAAAGACGCCTTTGTTGCCCGTTTTAAGGCATACGTTGACAGCAATTATGTCTCTCCAAAAATGGCACCGGATGCCATTAACACACCAATGCCCTGGACCATGTACGCAGGTATGAAAGTAGAGGACCTGAATGCGATCTACGCTTATCTAAACACAGTGAAACCGATCGAAAATCAGGTCGTAAGGATGGAAAAAAAGTAGTTTTACGCCAAGCCCAAAGTGGCCATTAATTCACGGGCCGCTACGGGCCCGGCGCGATTTGCTCCTATCGTGGACGCAGACGGACCATATCCGGGTAAATGGATGCGGGGTTCTTTCGCAACCATAGTCGCCAACCGGCCCGACATGATAATGCCGCCAGTTTCTTCCCTGGGCAGAACGGATTTCAAATGATCCAACGCCCCTCTGAAGCCCGTGTTCCATAGAATCACATCCGCCTTTTCCTCCCTGCCATCTTCCCATTTGACACCGTTATTAGTGATCTCACTGAACATAGGTAAACGATTCAGTACGCCTCTCCGTTTCATATCTACAACTTCCGGCGAAAGCGGCAGGCCCGTAACGGAAACAACAGATGAGGGCAGCAGGCCTTTCCTTACCCTGTCTTCCACCATAGCAACGGCATTGTGCCCTGCTGCATCATCAAAAGGACCTTCTCTAAAAACAGGTGGACGGCGGGTAACCCAGGTAGTGGTCGTCACTTTCGAAACCTGATCGAGTAAATGGATGGCAGATATACCACCGCCAACCACAACTACATGCTTTCCCTTAAAATAATCGGCATTCTTAAAGTCCTTTGTATGCAGCTGTTCGCCTTTGAAAAGACCAGCACCGGGGTAGGTCGGAATGTAAGGGTTTTCCCAGGTTCCGGTGGCGTTAATGATTCCCATTGCAGAAAATAGTGTTTCCGAGGAATCGATATAGAACCGATCGTTATGGAGATAAACATTTTCCACTTTCACCGGACGATAGACCCGTATATCGAATTTTTGCTCGTAAAGCTCATAGTAATGGGGCACAGCAATGCTCGCTTGTACGGCCGCCGGGACGGCCGCCGGGACGGTCGCCGGGACGGCCGCCGGGACGGTCGCCGGGACGGCCGCCGGGACGGCCGCATTAGTTTCACCAATAGTTTCCTCGAATGACATTCCGGGTAGATCATGGATTCTGTTTACAGTACTCAATGTAAGCGATGGCCAGCGAAATTGCCATGCACCACCCGCTGATGGAGCGGCGTCGAGTACGATAAAATCCGGCCCTATCGCCAACCCCAGTTTCTTTAAATAATAAGCTGCGGATAAGCCGGCCTGGCCGGCACCAATGACCATGATCTTTGTCTTATATCGAATTTTATCTGACATCCGGAACGTTTTTTCTGCGCCGTTCCAATTATAATCAATTATAGGTTAAACGGAATAAATGCGCCAGCGAATTTGTAAATTAATTTTCAATAATCTTACTTTGTCTATCAATTAAGTAGAATATCACTTGTTAACCACCAGCAAGTGACTTCGACGCACTCCCAATTCAATTTTAACTAGCTAATATGATGCTACAACTACGATCGCTCGCCTCCGGCGGGTATGCCTGGTCTGTCTTGCTCCTGGCATTTTTGTCTTTTCAATCGGTTGCCCAGTCCGTGGTGGTAAAGGGTAAGGTGATTTCTTCCGCTGATCAGGGTGGTGCGCCCGGGATCAATGTAATTCTGAAAAGCACAACAAACGGCACGACGACCAATGCCAATGGTAACTACGAGATTCAGGCACCGGAAGACGGCGTGCTGGTGTTTTCAGGGATCGGTTACCAAACGAGTGAAGTGCCTGTAAATGGGCGCAGTAACATTGACATTACGCTCTCTGTGGACACCAAACAGCTCAATGAAATTGTGGTGGTGGGTTATGGAACACAGAAAAAAAGCGATGTGACCGGCGCAGTAGGATCGGTCAAAATGGACCGTGAAATTACCAGCCGGCCAATTGTAGAGTTGGGACAGGCTTTATATGGCAAAATCCCGGGAGTGCAGGTTTTGAGCAGCAACGGCCGGCCCGGAACCTCGTCAACCATTCAGATCCGCGGAATTAATTCGGTTTCGGCCAGCAGCTCGCCTTTGATTGTGATTGACGGAATGCCTATTCCCAATTACGATCTTAACCTCCTGAGCGCGAATGACATTGAGTCGATGGAAGTTCTGAAAGACGCCTCATCAGCTGCGATTTACGGATCACGCGGCGCGAATGGTGTTATTTTGATCACCACAAAGAGCGGCAAGGAAGGCAAGACCAAATTCAATGTCAATTATTCCTACGGTTTTCAAAAAGTCATTGATAAAATCAAGGTCGTGAACTCGCAGGAATATGCCCAGGCTTCCATAGACGCCGCACAAAATGGCTGGATCGAAAGCGGCGGCGACCCGAGCGCGCCCAACACCATTGAAGCCAGAAAACAATATAAATACACCTGGCCTACTGCATTTAACAACCCCGAAAATCTTGAAAACACCAATTGGCAAGACTTGATTTTCAGAACGGCGCCGATGCAGAAAATTGAGCTGAATGCGAGTGGCGGAAATAGCAAAACGAATTTCATTGTGTCGGCCGGCTATGTGAAGCAGCAAGGCATCGTGATCACTTCGGATTACAAAAAATACACATTTAACATTAAAGCCAATTCGCAGATTAAGAACTGGTTGCAAGTGGGCGGCATGCTGAATGTAAGCTACGACCACGAAAATGAGCCTTTCAACCGAACCGTAGAATGGGCCGTTCAATATCCGAACATTTATCCGGTTTACGGAAATAATGGTTTGCTCGGCGCACCTGCAAACACGCCGGGTTTTGAAAAATACGATGCCATTTTGTTCAGGCCGAAAAACGGTCACCCGCTGTATCAGATCACGGATGACATTCAGCACAGGCAGTTCAATAACCTGGGAAATGTGTTTGCCCAAATTGATTTCCTGCCCGGACTACGCTTTAAATCAGCGCTTAACTTCTTCTATAACAGAGGTGACCACAACAATTACCAGGCGGTTGACCATAACCTCGGACCCACCTATTACACAGAAGGCGTAATGACCGTGAACCAGGTGCGGACATTAAATTACACCTCTCAAAACCTGCTGACCTACGACAAAACCTTCAAGGAACATTCGTTTTCGGCATTGTTGGGGATGGAGTATAACAACAACGATTATTACTACACCAACCAGGAACGCAGGGGTTATGACAATGATCTTATTAAGGCATTAAGTGCTGGAAAAACCGTTTTCCAGGCAGAAGATGACAAGAACAAGAGTATTCTGATCTCCTACTTTTCCCGTTTAAACTACACATTTAAAGGACGTTACCTGTTATCTGCGAGCATTCGCCGTGATGGTTCTTCACGGTTTGGGCCTAATAACAAATGGGGCGTTTTCCCATCCGTTTCGGGAGGCTGGATCGTGTCGGATGAGGCGTTTTTGAGTGCTGTGAAGCCTATTAACAACTTGAAACTGCGTGCCAGCTATGGATTTACGGGCAATGACCGTTTTGCCGATTACAAGTGGATCGGTGCGATGTCGCAGGGACGCATTGCTTTTGGAAATAATTTAAGTACAACTTACTATCCCGGCAGCATCACCAATCCCGACCTGGAATGGGAACGGACACAGCAGTTTAATGCGGGTGTAGATCTGGGTTTGTTCAGCAACCGGATCGTTTTTGAAGCCGATTATTACATTTCAAAATCAGACGGTTTGCTCCTGGACGTCCCGATTCCGATTGTGTCCGGGTTTAATAGTGTTTTCAAAAACATTGGAAAATTACAAAACAAAGGACTTGAACTCAACCTCACCACGCATAACCTGAAAGGCGCATTGGGCTGGACCTCGCAGCTAAATTTCTCCCGGAATCGCAACAAAGTGCTCGCGCTCGGCAAAGACAATGCACCTATGATTTACCAGCCGGGTTTTGGGATGGAATCCATCAATAAAGTGGGTGAGCCGATATTCAGTTTCTACGGTTACCAATATGACGGCGTGTATATGAACCAGGGCGAAGTGGACGCCGATCCGTCGCATTATGCTTCGGCCAAGCCGGGTGACGGGCGTTATGTAGATGTGAATGGTGATGGGGTTTTGAATGCCAAAGACCGCACGATCATTGGCAATTATACACCGGATTTTATTTGGAGTTTTACCAATAATCTGACTTACAAAGGATTCGATTTCAGCATGTTGATCCAGGGCGTGCAGGGAAGCGACGTGTATGACAACAACATTCACCGCGCCATGCTTTACCACGAAGGCCGCAACTATTACAAGGAAATGACTAGCCGCTGGCGTTCCGAACAAGAGCCGGGCGATGGCTATCATTACAAGCTGACGGTGGATCTGGACGGTTATGAAAAAACGGCTTCGAGTTACTGGATCGTGGACGGTTCTTATTTCCGGGTGAAGGCTTTGACGTTGGGCTACACATTTCCCTCGGCCATTCTTTCCAGGTTAAAGCTTGAATCCCTGCGCATTTATGCCAATGGTCAAAATCTTTTTACACACAAAAATGCGCCGATTTTTGATCCGGAAAACTTCAATGGAAGTGCCACCAGCGCCACGGCACGCGGGGTTACGCACTCGCCCTACCCTTCTGCAAAGGTTTACACATTTGGCGTCAACATTGGTTTTTAAAATTCTAATTCCCAGAGTAATGAAAAGATTTAGACAACATATAATATACATTTTGCTGGCCGCAACCGGCTTTTCATGCAGCGAAAGCCAGCTTGACCAATATCCTGAAACGCGGCTGACCGAAGGCAGTTTCTACACCTCGGAAGCACAGATTGTGCAGGCGGTCAATGATGTTTACCGCCAGTTGAACCGCACTTACGCAGCCAGCGGCATCGTGGACCTGTACGGCGAAATGTATTCGGACAACACATATATCGAGTTTTCTGGCGGCGCGACGACGTTTGAGGATGACATTAAAGCATTCCGTATTCAGCCTAATAACGGCCTGATTCAAACGGCCTGGAACAACAGCTACAACTCGATTTACATTTGCAATAATGCCATTGAGCAGCTTGAAAAGACAACGGTCCAATTCGGCAATCCTGCGCTGAAAGACAGGCTGAAAGCAGAAGCCACATTCATCCGTTCGCTGCTGTTTTTCAACATGACGCGGGTTTGGGGTGACATTCCGTTGCCATTAAAAGTCGTGAGTGCGGACGAGAGCTACACTTATTTGCGTGAGAAAAGAGATGTGGTTTACCAGCAGATCATTGCGGATTTAAAAGCGAGCAAGGCCGCGTTACCAGCCAGTTATTCAGGGACAGACGTTGGCAGAATTACAAAATATGCCGCCGCAGCCGTGCTGGCAGAGGTTTATTTGACCATCAATGACAAACCCAATGCTGCAAAAGAGCTGAAAGAGATCATTGACAGCAATGTGTACTCCCTCGATGCCAACAAAGACGGTGTGGTAAACAGCGCAGATTATGCATTCAACTTTTTGCCCGAAACGAAAAACTCGAAAGAATCCGTTCTCGAATTGCAGTTCCTGGCAGGCCAGAATGCGGTAAACAGCAATTATCAGCAAACTTATACGCCTTACCACTGGGCTTTTCATTTACCTGGCAGCACCGAAACATTCCGCGGCAGCGGCCTCAACAGCCCGACGCCCGATTTGACCAATGAATTTGAAACGACAGACACAATCCGGAAGAACATTTCGGTTTACCCGGGTTATACAAATCTGGAAACGGGTGCATTTATCAAATATCCTTTTACCCAAAAATATTACGATCCCAACTGGCGCTATCCGGGACAGAATGTGGAATTGACCCGTTATGCGGACATTCTGCTCTCCTATTCCGAAGCCACGGGCGATCCTTCGTATCTCAATCAGGTTCGGGCACGGGTGGGACTTCCGGGTTTTGGGAAAACGGGTTATCCTGCCAAATATCCAACGCTTGCGCTTGCCATCGAGCATGAAAGAAGAACAGAGCTGAGCTTTGAATTCCATCGCTTTTTCGACCTTGTCCGGACCGGCCGTGCTGTTCCGGTTTTGAAAGCGAAGGGTTACAACATTACCGAAAGCAAGCTGCTCTTCCCCATTCCGCAGGCGGCGATTGACGTAAATCCGCAATTGACACAAAATGCATATTAGAAAAAACGGCAAGTGATGTTTTGATAGCATCGCTTGCCGTTTTGATTTGAAACCAAACCCATTCCGCATGAAGAGATTATTCCAACATCTGTTGATTGCATGCTTAGCGGCATTCAGCTTTATAAAAGCACCCGCTCAAAGCACGCCTAACATTATTTTCATCATCGGCGATGACATTAGCTGGGACGACATTGGTGCTTATGGAAATACCAAAGTAAAAACGCCAAACCTCGACAAGCTGGCTAGGAATGGACTCAAATTCACCAACATGTATTTGACTGCAAGCTCATGCAGCCCGAGCCGCACGAGTATTCTGACCGGCCGATATCCGCATAACACAGGCGCGGCGGAACTACATTCGCCCCTTCCCGCACACCTGAAATTTTTCCCTGAACAGCTGAAACAAAAGGGCTATTTTTCTGCCCTAGCAGGCAAATGGCATGAAGGCCCGGCAACCGAAAGGGCTTATGACACATTGCTGGTTGATAAAAAAGCAAATGGTGAAGGCGGGGAATTGCAGTGGGTTAACCTGCTCAAAACCAGACCTAAGAACAAGCCATTTTTCTTCTGGCTGGCTCCTTATGATGCGCACAGGCCATGGTCGGCCAAAACGGAAGGACCTCAACATGACCCGGTTGGGGACATTATGGTGCCGCCGACATTGGTGGATACTAAGGAAACGCGGGAGGATTTGAGATCTTATTATAATGAAATCGCGCGGCTGGATCATTATGTGGGTGACCTGGAAAAGGAACTGGAACGGCAAGGCATTGCAGAAAATACGCTGATCATTTTCACGGCAGATAACGGCCGCCCGTTTCCCGGAAGCAAAACGAGATTGTATGATGCGGGTGTCAAAACGCCTTTTATTGCCAAATGGCCCAAAGGAATCAAAGCCGGGCAAGTTTCTGAAAGTCTGGTGAGCGCAATTGACATTGCTCCTACGTTGCTCGAATTGGCTGGCGTGACACCAGCCGAAACAGTTCAGGGAAAAAGCTTTGCTTCGATTTTGAAAACACCTGAAAGGGCATTCAGAAAATATGTTTTTGCTGAACACAACTGGCACGATTATGCTGCCTACGAACGCTCTGTCCGCACCAACGACTTTTTGTATGTGATCAATAAGAGAACGGAATTCGACAACGGCGGACCGATTGACGCCAACCAAAGCGCTTCTGCCAAAGCTTTGAAAAGTGCGAAAGCGAATGGCAAATTGACTTTATTACAAAACGACGCCCTCCTCACGCCCCGCCCTGCGGAAGAGTTTTTCGACAACTTCAAAGATCCGCTGCAATCCAGGAATGAGATTAAAAATAAAACATTCGCCACCCCCATCGCGGAATTAAGAAAAGTCCTCAAACAATGGCAGGACGAAACCGGCGACACCGAGCCTGCGAACCTCACACCCGACTGGTATGACCGCGAAACCGGAGAACCGACTGCGGCCAAAGACAAGCGCGGTGAAATGCCGGGTGCTGCAAAAAAAGCAGATTATATCAATGCCAAAGGGCCATTTTAAATCACATTAACCCATTCTGATGAAGCATATTTTATTATTTATCCTGTTGATCATTGTTTTAAAAACAAAGGCACAGCAGCAAGACAGGCCCAACATTCTGTGGATTGTAAGTGAAGACAACAGCCCTTTGCTGGGTTGCTATGGCGACGCATTTGCGACGACGCCGAACCTGGATAAGTTTGCCAAACAAGGTGTTTTATACAAAAATGCATTTGCAACCGCGCCCGTTTGCGCACCCTCGCGCTCGACGCTGATCACGGGAATGTATCCGCCTTCGATGGGCACGGAGCACATGCGCAGCACTTATCCGGCGCCAGATTACGTGAAATTTTTCCCGCGTTACTTCCGCGAAGCTGGTTATTACACAACCAATAATGCCAAAAAGGACTACAACACCGTAGACCAGCTCGAAGCCTGGGACGAATCGAGCGCAAAAGCGACTTACAAAAACCGCAAACCCGGACAACCATTCTTCGCCGTTTTCAACCTCAATGTATCGCACGAAAGCGGCATTCACACTTCCGTCCCGATTGAAAAGCTGAAACACGATCCTGAAAAAGTAAAGCTCCCGCCTTACCATCCCGCCACGCCCGAAATGAAGCACGACTGGGCGCAATATTATGACAAGCTGGAAGAAATGGACCGCCAGGCCGGAGCGCTTTTGAAAGAACTGGAAGCCGAAGGATTAGCTGAAAACACCATCGTTTTCTATTACAGCGACAATGGTGGCATCCTGGGCAGAAGCAAACGTTTCGTTTATGAATCCGGACTACGCGTGCCGTTGATCATTCGTTTTCCTGAAAAATTTTCTGGCCTCGCACCCGATGCGCCTGGCTCGGTTACCGACCGCATCGTGACATTCAATGACTTTGCACCGAGCGTAATGAGTCTGGCAGGTTTGGACATTCCAACCTACATGCAGGGCAAAGCGTTTTTGGGCAAAAAAGAAGTGAAAGAGCGCGCCTATGCTTACGGTTTCCGCGGCCGGATGGACGAGCGAACGGATCTTTCAAGAACGGTTCGCGACAAGCAATTCCGCTATATCCGCAATTATATGCCGCACAAAATTTACGCGCAACATCTTGAATATCTGTGGAAAGCACCATCCATGCCATCCTGGGAGGCAGAGTATAAAGCAGGCAGACTGAATGCGGATCAAAAGCGATTTTGGGAAGAAAAACCAGCCGAAGAACTATTCGACATTGCAACTGACCCGCACAACATTCACAACCTCGCCGCCGATCCAAAATACAAAGACGTGCTGCAAAAACTCCGCAAAGCAAACCACGACTGGCTGATCGAATCCAAAGATGTAGGCTTCATTCCCGAAGGATTGCTGAGCAAAATTTCCGAAACAACGCCTCTGCGCGATTATGCAGAAAGCGGAAAATATGCATTGGAAAAGGTCATTCAGACAGCGGAAATTGCTTCATCTCGAGAAAAATCGCAGTTGAAAGAATTGATGAAAAGACTGGGCGACAAAGATCCGGTAGTTCGATATTGGGCGGTGATCGGAACCATTGTTTTGAAGAACGATGCGATTGCTGCCAAGCCCAAATTACAAACGCTGCTGAACGACCCGGAAGTGACCGTGCGCATTGCTTCCGCAGAATCTTTGCTTGCATTCGGCGAAACGGATGCGCCTGTGGAAACATTAAGCGAAGCATTGAAAAGCGAAAATCAAATGGCGCGTGTGCAGGCTTTGAATGTGCTGGAAACGATTGGCGCGAAAGCGCAGCCTGCATTTGAAAATGTGCGTGCGTTATTGAAGACGGATCAGCAGGATTCTGACTATGATGTGAGAGCGGCAAAGAAAATTCTGGAAGTGGCTGAAAACAAATGATTATGCTGAATTTAAAGTCGTTAATCGGCCTGTTTGCCCTCGCAATGTTCAGCATTGCCGCGGTTTTCAAACCACTGCAACAAAGAGAGAAGCGCCCGAATATTCTTTTTGTCATTTCCGATGATCAATCCTATCCCTATGCAGGCGCTTATGGGGATAAGGCTGCAAAAACGCCGAATTTTGACCGCATTGCTAAGGAAGGAATTCTTTTTACCAATGCATTTGCTGCCTCACCGGGATGCAGTCCTTCGCGTGCTGCATTGCTGACGGGCCTAAACTGCTGGCAGATCAAGGAAGCCGGAACGCATGCCAGCAGCTTTCCAAAAGAATTTGAGGTGTTTCCGGACTTGCTTGAAAGGGCTGGTTATGCCGTCGGCTTTACCGGAAAAGGCTGGGGACCAGGCGATTTCAAGGCTTCGGGCCGCGATAGGAATCCGGCTGGAAATGCTTTCTTGTCCAAAACATTGGAAAGTCCGAAGGGCGTTTCGGACGTGGATTATGCGGAAAACTTCAAAGATTTTTTTGGTCAAAAACAAAAAGACAAGCCCTTCTTCTTCTGGCTGGGCACGCATGAACCGCACCGGACTTATCAAAAAGGGATTGGCGCTGCAAATGGATTTGACATGAACAAAGTGACCGTGCCGCCTTTCCTGCCAGATGTGCCAGAGGTTAGAAATGACATTCTGGATTATTTGTTTGAAATACAATGGTTTGACACACAGCTCGGCAAAGTGCTGGCACAGCTTGAAGCAGCCGGTGAGCTGGATAACACGCTCGTTGTGGTGACTGCCGATAACGGCATGTCCTTTCCGCGTGCGAAGGCCAATGTTTACGAATATGGCTTCCACGTGCCGCTTGCAATCCGCTGGGGAAATGAAATCCGGAAGGGCATCGTGGCGGCTGATTTGGTCAGTTTGATTGATCTTTATGCCACGTTTTTGGAAGTCGGAAAAGCGGAAACGCCTTCTTATCAAGTTGAAAGCAAGAGTTTGATTCCACTATTGAAGTCTGGAAAAAAGCATCGTGATGCCGTGTTTTCATCCCGCGAGCGGCATTCGTCTGCACGTTATAATAACTTGGGTTATCCGCAGCGTGCGATCCGGGATGCGCAATTTTTGTATATTAAAAATTACAAACCGGAACGCTGGCCAGCTGGCGATCCGCAGAAATATGACAAAGACGGCAAGCTGGAACCCGCAAACACCGCCTTCCACGACATTGACGAATCGGCTGACAACATTGTAATCCGCGAATGGCAAGATCCTAAAATTGCGCCTTACTTTCATCTGGCAACGGACAAGCGGCCTGCGGAAGAGTTTTACGACATTGTCAAAGATCCGGGTTGTTTGAAAAATCTGATTCAGGATCAACATTACAAAAGCCAGATCGCATCGTTGCGTGCAAAAATGAAAACTTATCAAATCGCGACAAAAGATCCGCGTGAAACGGGCAATGGCGATTATTTGGATTCCTTTCCAAGACTTAATGGAGAAATCCGCAACTTTCCCGCTCAATAACCGAACCTTATGAAAAAGGCTTTCCTGCTTCTTTGGCTCTTTGTGCAAGCGTACATTTCATCTGCACAAAAACCAAACATCCTCTGGATCACCATCGAGGACACTTCGCCGGAATTCATAGGTTGTTATGGAAATAAAAATGCAAAAACGCCTGTCATTGACCAGCTTGCGAAAGAAGGCATTAAATTCAGCAATGCATTTTCGACGGGCACGGTGTGTTCGCCCAGCCGCACGTGCCTCATCACCGGCGTCAAAACTTATGAAGCTGGCACTGGAAATCACCGCAGCAATTATCCGCTTCCAAAATTCATCCACGGTTTTCCGCATTATCTGAAACAAGCTGGTTACCACACTTCGAACAATGCCAAAACCGATTACAATGTGGCTAATCTGGACGCATTCATCGCAGATGCCTGGGACGAGAGCAGTGGGAAGGCGGGTTGGTGGAATCGGAAGGCGGGACAGCCGTTTTTTGCTGTTTTCAATTACAATGATTCGCACCAATCGCGGACGATGACGGACCCTTATGAGAAATATCAGAAAGACGTTTTAAACGAGCTGCCCGAAGCAGACCGGATTGCTGAAAACGATTTTGAAATGCCGCCGATTTACCGCGACAGCCCTGAAATGCGGAAGCAATTTGCAAGGGTTTATAACTCGATTAAGCTGACTGACAACAAAATAGGAAAACTCTTAAAGCGTCTCGAAAATGACAAATTGCGCGACAGCACCATCATTGTCTTCTTCGCAGACCACGGCGAAGGCATTCCTCGCGGCAAAACCAATGGCATTGATCTGGGTTATCGGGTTCCATTTGTGATCTGGTTTCCGCCGATGTATGCACATTTGTCGCCTTGGGGCAAGAATGGCGTTGTTACAGAGGAATTGATTGATTTCAATGACCTTGCCCCTACTTTGATCAGTTTGGCGGGTGGTAAAATTCCGGATCATATGAAAGGCAGAACGTTGATCGGTCCGGGGCGTGGGAAGCCTGTTGATCATTTGGTGCTGTCTTCGGATCGGTCTGATAATGGCATTGATATGGTGCGGACGGTGACAGATGGGCGGTTTATTTATTCCAAAAACTTTATGCCCTTCATGCCCGAAGTCCGTTACATCCGCTACATGGAAATTGGTGCAATTAAGCAGCAAATGCGCAAAGATTTTGCGGATGGGAAGCTCAATGATCTCCAACGACAAATGTTTCTCGACCGCCCGGGTGAATTCCTTTTTGACACAAAAAATGATCCTTGGGAAACCAAGAACTTGATTAACAATGCTGATTATAACTCGGTTGCACAGCAATTCAGAAAACAATTAGAACAGGAAATGCTTGCTGCCAGGGATGTAATGTTGCTGCCGGAATATGAAATTGCCGCACTTTCCAAAACCACAACGCCTTATGAATTCAGATTAAAGGAATCAGATTTTCCGGTTAATCCGATTTTAGAAGCTGCTTTATTGTCTGGGAAAAGAGGAAAGGTGATTGCTTCGCAACAAATGCAGTTGCTGAAAAGTCAAAACAAGATCGTGCGTTACTGGGCTGCATTAGGGCTGCGTTCGCAAAATGCGGATGTTTTGAAATCCTTTGAAAAAGAACTCGTTACTTCACTGAATGACGATTATCCGCCTGTCTCGGTAACTGCTGCTGCCATTTGTTTCGATATTTTCAAAAATCAGCAAGCGGCTGAAACATTGAAGGAACATTGTAATGCATACAACGCAGAGATTGCGCTGATGGCGGTGAATTACTTGCTCTATATTGATGACAAAACGCCTTTTATTGACACTATTAAGACAGTCCAAACTGCGAGCAGTCGTTATGATGATGTTTATAAAAGTGCAGCTTATAAAGTGAAGTCTGCTTGTATGGATTTTCTGGGGATTTTGCGGCTTGTTTCAAATGAAGAAAATTGATTGTCGTCTCAAAAATTCGAACTTATTATGGTCGGAAGCCGCGGAATAGGCAAAGACAAGATGTTTTGTCAACATTAACTTCTATCGAACTTACGCCCCCTCAACTCCGCTTCCTGCAACAACGCAATCACAATTGCCTTAACCTGTGCCTCGGGCACATACTTGCTTTCCAATGCCATGCTACCAATCACAGATTCAGTGATCATTGAAGTAACGTAGGCTTTCTGGCGCAGTTTTGCGTATTTTTCGAAGAGCTTCATACCCTCTTGTAAATAATATTGTAGGGAATAGTAAGAACCTCATTACTCTCGCAACAAGCAAGTAAACTAGTATTAATTATCTTCATCGTCTTCGTTAGCAACGTCTTCGCTTAATGCCTTTTCTATTTTTTCTTTTCTGGAATTCAGCCTTTTCTTTGATTTACTTTCAAGAATTGCTGCAACTTTTCCTAATCCAGGAACTCCTTCTAGTTTGTCAATAGCTATTTGAAACTTATAACTTTGTTCAAGAGCTTCCATGATAGGATGGTCGGAGGTTTCATAATTTGATATTAACTTACCAGGATTCTCTGACGTTACTTGAAGGAAATTAGAAAGTAACTTAAAACGTAATTCTTCTGATTGTTCCTTATCCCCGATACTAGCAATTTGGGTAGATAGGCCTTCATAAGTTTTACTAAGAACTTCTTTGTGCGCATATTCTTCAATTAGTCTTTTTGAAAGATTTAGTTTCTTATTTGCAGAAATTGTAAACCAAAGGACAGGAATATACATCGGAATTATTGCTAAAACCAGTCGTGGAATTCTTCGAATCACCTCCGCTAAATCTATTCCTTGAGCCAAAAATGTAACGCTGATAATTACTGGAATTAGGCTTACTATCATTAAGAAGTATATACCCCGGTTAAAGTTGCTTTGTAATTCTTTCGAAGCTTCGACCTCATTTTCTTTTTTTGTAGAAAATGCAGCACTTAATCCAGCTGTCAAAGCATTTGGCAACAAACTTCTGATTTCCTTATTTATACTTTCGTAATTTTGTTTATGTGTTTTTTCAAAATTCGAATATTTATCTAAATATTCAGTGTTTAGAGTTTCTAGCTTTTCGGTGGCATCTTCCAGGTTTTCCGACAACTTTCCGTATGTGCTCTCCAACTCGTCACGTAGCCCCTCAACTTTAGTTATTCCGCCTGAGCTGTTAGTTTCAGAATAGCCGAAAATTTCCCTATACAAATCATCTATATCTTTTTTTCTCTTATTTGCTGCGGCTAAACTTACATTCGATTTCTCTAAATTATCTTCTATTGATGAAATGAAGCTGTCTACATCTTCAAGCTTAGACGCGAGGTCGGGATATTTTGCTACGAATGCATTAATTTTCGAAATCTTCGATTCTAGTATATTGATCTTTTCCCTTAGCTCGCTCTCAGTTTGATTAATTTCCTCCTTTATCTCGTCAACTTCTTCCTTTTTGGTTACAGCCTCGTCATGAGTTCTTTGGACATCATTTTTTAGCTTCGTTGCTGATTCATATTCAGAATCAATTTTCACGAGAAGAGCAACAGCCTCTTCGAGCCGCTGCTCAGTTTTATTTCTAAATTCCGCAGCTTTTCTGGATGCTTGCGCGGCATCTGCTGCGGACTCAGAGGCTGTTCCTGTAATTTTTTTATCCAGCTCAGAAGTACTTTTCTCAATACTGGTGATACGTTTCCATAACTCCTTTCTTTCCTGTTCAAGATATTCGAGTTGCTTGGATTTGGAGCCATCAAGAAGTCCCATATATTTAGTCGGTTTACACTGCTTGAAATTATATCTTTTAGCAGTAAATCCCAATTCACTAAGGTTAGAATTTGAATAAGCACCAAAAGATAGATTTCTGGAAAGTCGATGCCGCTTCACTCTCACCGTTAGAAAATTCCCCCACCTCCAATTTGTTCTGCACCATTTTTCTTCCCAATATAGCAGTCCCAAAAAGTATACAATTATGAAAAAGATCAAGAATATTGCCCTGTTATGGTGTGAGGTCGGCGAAAGCTCCTCGAGTGTGGTATACTACACTGGGACACCTTAGGCAGGGCAAATTTTTTAACTATCCCAAATAGTATGCAGAAGTATAACAAACAAATCGACAGCGAGTCCGCTGACGCACAGTCAGACGACTCAACGTGTATGGCCTACGGTGAAAAGGTTAAGGAATTGCTGAGTGCCAGCTCGCCGGAAGCATGGTGTGATCATCTTTGGGCAATGTATGGCGGATATGTTGTTGCCCAGAAGGAGTTGGGTTACGGTCCCGACGCTCCAAATATCTTCTGGTCGTTCCGCGATCTGCTGTTTTTCTTTGAGAGTTTTAGGGAAAAGGAACGAGCTCAGGCTTGAATGATGAGTGTTTTTGCCTATTGAAGTATATTATTTAATCTCGTTCCTCATTATGACTCTTTTACATAGATCCGCAAAAACAAAAAGACCGCCAGGGCATTAACCGGCGGTCTTTTGCTTTTTTATTCCTAAAACTTTCCTCCTTACTTATCAACGCCAACCAACAATGTCGCGCAGCGCCAGATAGATTTGTAGGGCTTGCCGAAATGGTCGCCTTCGGTTTTTTCCGTTGTCGAAGCTTCAAGCTTGTAAGTGCCTGGCCAGGCAGGCGTGAATTCTGCAACGCCATTTGCGCCGGAGCTTACATTGCGGTTCCAGCCACTTGGTGATGAGACGCTTACATGCAGTTTTTCAGCTGGTTTTCCTTTCAAAATCGTGGTCAGCTGCGCTGTTTGATTTACTTTTAAAGTCTTAGCTGCATCTGCAAAAACGCTGATTTCGTTGCCATTCGCAGCAGCTTCATTGCCAGCCAGCGACTTGCCTACTTTTACAATTGCACCTGCATTGAACTGATAGATCGTCGATCCGCCCAGATCTTTCGCTGCTTTGCTGATGGATAATGTGTAAACGCCATCTTTCTCAGGCGTGAATTCCGATGTGAAATGATCTTCGCCGGCAGTGACTGGAAGTTTTACTTTTTGCTTGTCGGGAGTGGTTAGCCACAGCTCGAATTCTTTTACGTCGGAATACCAGTCTGCCAGTTTTTCAGGTTTGTCGTCTGGCTCGGAATAGACGATTTTTATGCTTTGCTTTTGGCCTGCTTTTCCGGTTGTGCTGGTTTCGATCCAGAGTGCATGTGCGAATAAATTTGCAGCACTAAACACCATGATTGCGGCAATGGATATAAGTTTTTTCAACATAATTAATGATTTTGAAATGAATAAATAAATGCCTTAGGAAACCTTATCAGCTGGTTTTTGCATTCTTGGCTTGAATGTTCTTTTCTCTGCAATTGCCTCGGTTACCAATGTATTTTCTGCCATTTTCATGTTTTTCACTTTCGGCTTTTTGCCTTTTCCACTACCAAATCCTTTGCGGTTCCACCAAACGATGAACCCTGTCACCGGAAGCGATGCCCCGATCAGCGTTGCCAGAAATGCGAGCACTTTACCCGGAAATCCAAGAATGGAACCGACGTGAATGTCGTAATTCATGCGTCTGAGTTTGGCACCAAAACCGGCTTGCTCGAACGGCGTTCCGTAGACCGGGCTTGCGGGCAAAAGCTTTGCGGTGTGCTGGTCAAATGTGTGACTGAGCGAATTGTAGAACTGTCCGGTGCTTGGAAAAACGGTCACAAAAATCGGTGAGGACGCTTTTGCTGTGTCCGGGAAGCTATAATAGAAACCTTTGGAATCGGGATATTTTGTGAGCACGGTGAGCCAGGCTTTGTCGATGGCTTGCTCGGGGGTAAAAAATTTGTTGACATTCAGCGAGTCGGAATGGGCCCGATCGCGCTCGTTGAGCGTTTCTCCGCCGGTTGTGGCCCAGTAAAGTCCTTTGCTATACCATTCGATTCCGTAAACCATGCCGGTTAATGCGATGGCAAGCAGGAAAAGCAGCGAATAAAAGCCCAGCACATTGTGCAGATCGAGGTTAATGCGCTTCCAGGTGCCGTTCCATTTGATCTTGAAACTTTTGTCCCGCGTGCTTTGCGACCATTTTTTGGGATACCACCAGATTAACCCTGTGATCAGCAGAATTACAAAAATCAATGTGCCGTAATTGACAACCGGGCGGCCGATTTCGAAGGGAAGCCATAGGAAACGGTGGCCATTCAGCACCCAGCGAAAAAAATCAGCTTCGCCCTTTTTATGAACTTTTTCACTAATCACTTTTCCCGTGTATGGGTCCACGCGCAAGGTCACATTAGGGCCGCGGCGCTCGCCAATGCCCAGGTAAATCGCCCTTCCCTGCTGGTAAGTGGCGTAGGAAACCTTCAAACCAGGATGTTTTTCGTTCGCCATTTTCATCAGCTGCGAAGGCATGATCACGGCTTTGTCCTGTTTTTCGATCCTCGTCTCCGGTTCCATCAGGCCAAGGATTTCATCATTAAAAACCCAAATGCAGCCTGTTATGCAAACAATGAATACGATGATCCCGGAGATCAGGCCCAGCCAGAGATGCAGCCAGTTGTTGATTTTTTTGAAAGTAGACATGCGATGTCCTGGTTTGAAGGTGAAGAATTATAGGGTTGGAATCGGACTATTCGTAGCTAAGCATGTTGATCGCCGTGATCACGCCGCCTTCTACTTTCAAGCCGCGTTTTCCAGTTGCTGCAACTGCGTCGATTTCATATACATAGCTTGCGCCATCCGTTTGCGTGATGCCGATGTAACCTGCTTTGCCGTCTTTTGGCGTGTAGTTTGTCGAGGTAACATTGGCAATGGTTGCAGGATCGGGCATGCCATCCACCCATTTGAATGACTGATCGTAAACATTCACTGCTGCGAAGCGTTTTCCAAGGGCATATGCACCTTTTTCAGCAGGGCTGGTCATGGTCAGAATGAAATTTCCTTTGCCTACATAAAGCTGTGCGCTGATGTTGTAGCCGCCCGCTGCTTTTTCAACATTGAACAAATAGCTTTTGTCAAACTCCGTTGTTCCGGCCTTGATACGCACGATAGACGAAGGTTTTGTAGAAGTGATTTTGCCGCTGCTTGTTCCAACCGAAGCGGAATATGCGTAAACATCACCTTGCTCATCCACCGCCAGTCCGTTGTTGAAATAGCGACCGATGAAGCTAATGCGGTCATCCTTAATGACTTTTTCAACCGTCAAACCAGGATAAGAAAGCACGGCAATCCATGCGCTGTCTGCATAGCTCGTTCCGAACACGTCCGGCGCAACGCCTTTGATGCTCATATAAGGTGCGTAAACTTTGTCGCCCACTTGTGTTGCCCACGTAAAATGCGCGCGCTCGCCGTTTCCAGCCAGTCTTACAATGTTAACTTGTGCTTCACCCACGATTTTGGATTGCTCAGCATTGATGCGATACAAAGAAGCGCTTTCGTTTCCTGAACGAGGCACTTTAATGGTCAGAACGTCATCTGCAACCGGTGCAAAAACCTGAACGGTTTCTGCCTGGAAATCGGAAACTTTGTTCAGTTCACCTTTGCCGTCCAAGTTGTAAGTCGTTACGGCGCCAGGGTTGCCTTGTCCGTAAAGGAGGCTGAAAAAGCGGTTTTTGTGCGTTACATAATAGCGGTAAGTTCCGTCTTGTTCTTTGCCATTTCCTACTGTAGAAACCGTTCCAGAAGTCAGGCTTTCTGCTGTTAAAAGATAATCTGCAATGCCTGTTGAACCCACTGGCAAGGCTGAAATTACATATTTCGCTTTACCCGTTCCACCGCCTTCACCTGGCGTTGGAGTTACATTGCTGTCACTGCTGCAAGCCGTTAGGAATATGCCAAGGCCTAAACCCAGCGTGAGGTTTTTTATTGAGCTTTTCATTTTTTGAGTTATAAAAAATTATATGAATTGAAGTTATTTACTGATGAAATAGCGGAGCTTGGCGTAGAATCCGCGGCTGGGTTTTTGCAAGCTGAAATTGTCGTAAAGCTTGGCATCGAGCATATTTTTACACTCTATCGACACATTGTATTTCCCGTTGGCCATGGCGTACACAATGTTCACATCGTGGCTCAGCTGGCGTGGAATGTCGAGCTTGTCGCTGCCCAAACTTGGCCAGTATAAATAGTAAGCATGGACAAAAAGCAGGTTGTAGCCAAGTGTCAATGTGTTTCCTTTTGCGCCAAAATCTTTGAAGAAAACGGATGCATCCGCATTGCCAAACATGAAGGGCATATTTGGAATCCGGTCACGATAAAGCGGGCTTTCGGTGGTGTAGCCGTCTTCAAAGCGCGTATTGTTGCGCAGGTCCTGGTAAGTCATGTTAACCCCAGCCGTAAAGAGCTGTTTGAATGAATATCGCACTTCGCCGTCGACACCGAAGTTGGTCACATCCGCCAGGTTGTCCATAACCTGTTTGGTCTGATTCGCATTCAGTTTAGGGCGGATAAAGCCTTTTGCATTGCGATATAAAATGTTGGCATCCACGCTGAAACGGTGGATTTTGTTCAACTGTGCTTGGTAACTGAAACCCAGATTGTAGTTGTCACTGCTTTCAGGGTTAAGGTCAATGTTGCCTTCCAAATTCAGTAAATCACCGAACAATTCATCCGTTTCCGGCAGGCGGTAACTCTTTTCGTAGGAGCCCTTCAGTTGTAAGTTTTTGAGTAAAAAATACGCGGAGGCAATGCCATAACCAAACTTATCAAACCGGTTCTTCTGGATCCTATAAGCCACATCGCCGTAGTTGCCGGTGGGGTTATAGGTG
This sequence comes from Dyadobacter sp. CY347, assembly GCF_021502655.1. Taxonomy (GTDB): domain Bacteria; phylum Bacteroidota; class Bacteroidia; order Cytophagales; family Spirosomataceae; genus Dyadobacter. The sequence goes on along the minus strand of NZ_JAKFFT010000004.1, from coordinate 645,096 downwards.
ACCGAAAATTTATTGAACTGTGAGAATTGTTTTAGAAAAAGCGAAGTGCTCCACCGGTCGCTGTAATCGAATTTGTAGCCTAATCCGAGCACATTTTTGGTGTTGAAACGCGGCTGTTCGTAGCGGTCAGCGTCGGGATAAAGCTCGTCGCGGCCTTTTCTGTTGAAAGTGTTATAAACGTTGTTGATTGTGATGGCGTGCCGGTCGTCCAGCTGGTAAGTGACATTGGCGGTTACGAGTCCGTTGTTGTTACGGAATTTGTAAAGCGAGCGTTCGCGTTCGCTGCCCAATCCTTCATACTGTTTGAACTGCTGGAACCAGTTGTAACGGCGGTAAACGGTGTCTACATTTTGCTCCTGACCTAAGTTATAATTGGCAGAAAGGTTGACGCTCAACCCTTTGACAAACAAATCCTTCTTCTGGTATTTCAAGCTCGGCATCACAATGTTGCCTTTCCGATGCCATTGCCCAAAAACGCTGACCATGCGCGCACCCGTCTGGATTTCGGCGCGGTTTTGGCCTAATGTGATGCCCAGCAGCAATTTATCCGCAAACTTTTTCCCAACAACGCCCACATTCGCGATCAGTGTCTCATTGTGATACGTGTCGTGAAAACGGCGCAGGCGCTGGTTACGGAAATATTCGCCTGTGTTCACATCGGCCACATCTACATTGATCCAGTAATTGTTATCCGAATAATTCTGGAAAGCATTGACCTGAAAAGTGAAGCCCGATTTCCCCGTAAATCCTGCATTGATTCCCGTACGATGCGTGTTGAATGATCCATACGAGTAGGATGCATCCAGATAACTATTTTGCCGTGATCCCGTTACAATGTTCACAGCCCCGCCCAATGCATCCGAACCAAGCCAGATCGGGACCACCCCTTTGTAAACTTCCACCCTTTCGGCAAGGTTAATGGGAATGTTATTCAGCTGAAATGACGACCCGAAATTGTCCATCGGGACGCCATCCAGAAAAAATTTCACCTGGCGGCCGGTAAAGCCATTAAGCGAAAAATTCATATTAGAGCCCAGTCCGCCACTTTCCCGCACCCTTACACCCGAAACACGGTCGAGTGCGTGGGATAAATCTAATGTTGAGTTTTGCAGTTTTTTAGCATCAATAGCAGTAACATTGTAAGCTTGCCGATTGACTTCCCTAGCTTCCGACCGGCCGATCACCGAGACGGATTCGAGCTCTTGGGTGTTGGCTTTCAGACGAAAATTTTCAGTTTTGTTTTCGCCTGCTTTTAATGTAAAATGCTTTGTTTCGGGATCATATCCGAGGAAGGAAACGACGAGTGTACAAGCACCGAAAGGCACGTTTTCAAGGGTAAAATGCCCTTTTGCATCGGTGAAAGTGCCTTTGGATACACCAGATAAGGTGATTGCTGCGCCGGGAAGAAGCTCGCCGGCATCAGACCGGACCGTTCCTTTCAAAACGGCCGTTTGCGCAAAAATTGCGCTCGTACAAGCACATAATATGCCTGTAATCAAGATTTTTATAAATTGCATTACTTTTAATTTTTGACGACTTTAAAAGTGAACACGCTCGCGTGTTTTGGCCGTACGGTTGGCGCCGTGCGGCCTTTTTTATTTGGTATTAGTTTCTATTGCATAGAGTCAGTTTGAAGTGGAACAGAAAGACGTTGAGCAAGCATATTTTATTTATTCCGAGGTAATTAAGGCACACGTGTTACTATTTAGACTAATTATAATTTGTGCAAATGTAGACGCCAATTTTTCAAAATCAAATTATTATTTTTCTTTTTCTTCAATCTAATTGCTTGGAATAATTTTGGCAAAAGATGCTCGGTAGCATTATATTTCTATACATTTAGAATATTCTACTATTCCTATCCTTATGCTGACTTCCAGGAGAAACTTTATTCGTACAACATCTGCAATGGCTTCGGGCATTGCAGTTTTGCCAACTGTTTCATTTTCAGACTCATTTTCTCCTAAAATTGTTTCCCCAGCCGAAACCATCCGCGTGGCGGCCATTGGCATTAACGGAATGGGCTGGGCGGATTTGAATGCAGTGCTAAAAAATCCGGATGTGACTTGCGTGGCTTTGTGTGATGTGGATAAAAATATGCTGGATAAGCGGGCGGCTGAGCTTGCAGCAAAAGGAATGCGTGTCAAAACTTATGGCGATTATCGTAAGCTGCTGGAAGATAAGGACATTGATGCAGTCGTAATCGGCTCGCCAGACCATTGGCATTGCCTCATGATGGCGGAGGCTTGTGAAGCGGGGAAGGATGTGTATGTGGAAAAGCCGATTGGAAATTCCATTGCAGAATGCCGGAGCATGGTGGCTGCACAGGCGCGCACGAAGCGGGTGGTCCAGGTGGGGCAATGGCAGCGCAGCCAGAAACATTTTGCGGATGCGATTGAATTTGTGCATTCGGGTAAGTTGGGGAAGATCGGTTTGGTTAAAGTTTGGGGACATTTCAATTATGGAACACCGCTAACCGACTTGCCAGACGCGCCTGTCCCTGCTGGCGTTGATTATAATATGTGGCTTGGACCTGCTCCAAAAAGACCTTTTAACCCAAACCGTTTTCACGGAAAATTCCGCTGGTATTGGGATTATGCAGGCGGCATCATGACCGACTGGGGCGTGCATTTGCTTGATTATGCATTGCTTGGCATGAAAGCCAGCACGCCCAAAAGTGTCATGGCATCTGGCAATAAGGTCCTTAATTTCGGCGTGGATGCGCCGGATACGATGACAACCGTGTTCGAATTCGACGGCTTTAACATTCAATGGGAACATGCAATTGGTTATGGCGCAGGAATTTACGGCCGGGAACATGGCATCGCATTCATGGGTGCCAACGGCACGCTCCTACTCGACCGAAACAGCTGGGAAGTGGTGCCGCAAGGTCAGAAAATGGAAGCGGTGGCTGTTCAGAAAGCTTCTGATAATGGCTTAGACATGCACACCAAAAATTTCATTGAAGTAATCCGATCCAGAAAACTGGAAGATCTGCACGCGCCGATCCAGGTTGGTGCCGACGTTGCTATCGTATCTCAAATGGGCAACATCGCTTTCCGAACCGGCAAAAAACTGATTTGGAACGCTGAAAAAGGAAAGTTCGATGACTCGGATGCCAATAAGCTGATTGAAAAAGATTATCACAATGGTTACCGGATTCCCGGATAATACTGAATTCAGGCATACCAGCTTTTCATTTTTTGCGCGATTTCCTCCGGTGCTGATGCATTCACTAAATTTTGGTAGAAAGGAGTAAATTCTTTCGCTTTTTGCAGCAGATATTGCCACTGCCCAGCACTGAAATTTTCCTGCGCCAACAGCGCAACATTTTGATCAGCTAACATATTCGCATGTACTACTTGCTCATTATACGGTCTGGGTTCAGGCAGCAGGATCAGACGTTTATTAAGCGACAAAAGCTCCGCAATCGTGTTTTGGCCAGCTGCTGAAATGACTACTTCTCCAACAATAGCTTCGCTAATGTCTTTAACCAGGCCGAGCTGTTTACAATTTTGACCTAAATCATATTTCCGATTATTACCGATAATGGTGAACCGTGTATCTTGATCACATGTCATATTTTTAAGCACCGATTCATCGTAATTATCGTAGCCTAACAGCACTGTTATATTATCATTATCTGAATGGTTTCTGCGGCTTGACTCACGGTTGGAATACTTGGAAATGTATCCGCTATAATAGGTTTTGGATGCAAACAAATAATTCGCCTGTTCCAGGGAGGATGGAAAATGAGCTACGATTTGATCCGCCAGTTCATGCGCAAAAACCTGTGTCGGATCGCCCATGACATTTCCGGGCAGGTGGACCAAAACGACCGGGACACCCATGCCCCGCACCATAATGGCCAACTCAGGAACACCGTCGCAATAGAAAGCTTTTGGGTTGTATTGGGCTATTGCTTCGGCCAGCGCTTGTGCCCGCTTCGCAGGCTCGATCGCATACGGTGTAACTTCAAAGGCTTTTGAAAATGTATGCGCTGGTATTTCATAGTCAGCCGGATACTTTGGAGGCAGTTCCAGCACTTGAACGTCGTGGTTTTTATGCAAATACCTGGTTATGTCGCTGTTCGTAGTGATCGCGATAACCTCAAAATAGACTGACAATGCCGGATACAACATATTGAATGTTGCCCTATGGCCATTCCCGTGTGCATGTACAAAATAGAATATTGCTGGCTTCTTCATCACCCGACTTTTTTCGCAATGCGTTCATAAACCTTTACGTAAGCTGCGGCTGTTTTTTTCAAATCAAAAGAGGCTGCAAAGTCTCTGCATGCTTCCGGCTCCGACTTTTTAGCAATTTCTAATGGCTCGACAAGATCGCGCCAGTCATGTGAATCAACTGCTATGGACACTTTTTCGTGGCGCAATTCAGGAGGAATGGCGGTATTGAACCCTACGACGGGTAAACCACTTGCCAGCATCTCAACCGTGCTCAGGCCGAAAGGCTCTTCCCAGGTAGCCGTTGCCAAAAATGCCGAAGCGCCCGCCACAAGTTTACTTAATTGATGCTGCGTGGCGTGTGAAATGTATTCAATCCTTTCGTTTAGCTGCGGCTGGACATGTTCAAGGAAATATTTATTGTCAAATATGGGGCCGACAATTTTAAGTGGCAGTTTTAAGTGATTGGCCAGCTTTATAGCGGCTTCAACGTTTTTTTCTTTGGCGATGCGCCCGCTCCATAATAAATACCCGTCAGCATTTCGGGCATGTAACTTCCACTTTTCAAGTAATATTCCATTTAAAATCACCTCCACATCTCTGCCGAGAAATGCCTTCCATTGTTGGCTCATCCGCTTCGAAATACCGATCGGCAAGACATTAGCATGCTTAATAAAAAATTTATACATCAGTACAAATTTTTCTGTTGGCGGCAGATGCAATGTAAGCACGCTCGGCGTTTTGTGAAGTGCACCAACGGAATAGATTTCAGGTATAAACGAATTATAATGAATGACGTCGTAGTCACTAACATCAAACATTCCATATTGTAATGTCTGATAATGTTGCTGTCCGAGCACTTCCGAACACGGCCGGTATGCATCATCTTTCATGCTAAGCGGGCTCTCATGAAACTCAATCACATTAAACAGATTTTTCTCATCCGCGTCCCTGGCGATCACATCCACCGTATGCCCCAGACGCACCAATGCATTGGCATGCTCAACGATGAACGCTTCCGTGCCTCCATTGTATGGTTCACGCAGCGAGATGAATGGTCCGGCAACAAGGAGTATTTTCATAGCAGTGCTTCAAAGTAATGTACATAACGCTCTGCCATTGTTCTTAAAGAAAATGTTTCCGCATGGCGCCTCACTTTGTTGCTTTCGAGTGGTATCGCAGATGTGATTGCTTTGGCAAGCGATTTTACATTCTTTTGCTCCGCAACAACGCCGCTATCAACGTTGATCAATTCCCGAAAAGCACCGCGGTCAAATCCGGCTACCGGCACGCCCGACGACATGGCTTCTATATTGGTGAGGCCAAATGGCTCCTCCCAGCGGACGGCGTTCACGATCGCGGATGCCCCTTTCATATGCAATCGAATATCAGATTGTTTTAAATGACCAAGATAGATATCGTTCTCCGTCATACGCGGGCTGATTTGTTCATCAAAATACCTTTGATCATCGAGCGGTCCCGCAAACTTTAAGGGCATATTGAGTTCGTGGGCTGCGTCTATCACAATATCCAGACCTTTTGCATGCACGATCCTTCCAAACCAAAACAGATAATCCGGGCTTTCGCGCACGAGCGGCCACTTAATAAGATCTACACCATTATAAATGACCATTGAACCATCATTCAAATAAGGTTGCCACGTCGCTCCAAAGGATTTTGAGGGTAAAACGAAATGCAGATTTTCAGAACCCGAGCAAATCTTAATCGCTGCTTTTAATTTGCTGATGGGAGGCGTATGGATGGTTGTGACCACCGGAACCGGAGCCTTCACACCCCATAGTATCGGCAGCTCATGAGTGGAATTGTTATGAACGACATCAAAATTATTTTGTTCAATATCTTCAAGTATCGAAAGATATTCATCGGTCTCATATATTTCGAAATACTCGTTTTCCCGATGTTCATCGGCGTAAAAACCTTTTACATTCAGTTCTGGGTCGCTATCTGCATGCGCATACAAAGTGATTTCGTGACCGAGACTTATGTACTCTTTACATAATGCGTGGGTAAACGCTTCCAGGCCTCCCCGAAATGGCTCAGCGATCGGTAGTCTGGTCTTGGCTATAACAGCAATCTTCATATGCTGATCTCCGATATGGCTTCTTCACCAACCTCTTTTTGCAACAACACTTCTCTATATAGCTTTACGTAGTTCGAAGTCATATTTTGTATGTTCATGCTTGATGCAAATCCCTTACATGCACCCGGACTGATTGCCTTACTCTTGCTAACCAGCTCTACCAAGTCTTGCCACTGTAAAGATTCAGTTGTTAATACACTTTCATGCTGCCAATCTGGCGGCACAGCAGTCTTAAAGCCAACAACTGGCACACCGCTCGCCAGCATTTCCAAAGCAGCCAAACCAAACGGCTCCTGCCAAGTTGCTGTTGCGAGATAAGCAGATGCTTTTTGCGCCAAGCTGCTCAGTTCGCGCTGTGTCAAATGCCCGACATACTGGATTCGATCATCAAGATGCGGTTTAACCTGCGCATCAAAATAATGTTGGTCAACAATTCTACCAGCAATTTTCAGCGGCAGCTTCATCTGTTTTGCTACGGAAATCGCAGCTGCAACATTCTTTTCTTCATTAATTCGTGCCGACCATAGCAGATAATCACGGTTCTTCGCGCTTTTTGTTGGCCAAAGATCCATGTCTATACCATTGTTTATGAGCGGCATATCCATATCAAGCGCCCGGTCCCATTGCTGTTTGATCCTTTCTGATATCGCTACGAATGTTACATCGCTTTGCTGCGAAAGCTTTTGATATGCTGATATTCGGTTGCTGTCAGCCGGAGAATGTAGGGTTAAGACAGAAGGCTTATTAAAAAGCAATCCCGCCTGCAACAGATGCGGGTAGAACATGTTGTAGTGAATGACATCATATGCATTGACATCCAGATTTCCGAACTGATGCTTTTCTTTTAAAAGTTTAGAAAGGTCAGGTTCCTCTGAAGAAAATGCGGTAAACGGGTTGACGAGCGTAAATCCAGCGCTAGCTTCCGCCTGCTCCGCAACAACATCCACAGCATGCCCTTCCTCAACAAGTTGATTGGCAAACGAAACTATGAACGCCTCTATACCGCTGTTGTAAGGCTCTTTTAGTGATATACCAGGACCGGATACGAGTAAAATATTCATGATAACCATAGTATCCAATCTTCATGCCAGTAATCTGTTGGTAATAAAAGGCTACATATAGATGCACCAAACTTATATCTTTGGCGCATGGACAAACACACACAAAAACATGATACCTTCATCCGGGCTATCATGAGCAACCAGCAAATCGCGCTGGACTATTTTCGGGCATGTATCCCGCAAAACATTCAGAATCTCCTCGATTTTTCCACACTCCAACAACTTCCCGACACATACGTTTCCAAAGACCTACAAAAATCCATTTCGGACATTGTGTACACATGCAAGAGAGCCGGTGGCAAAGGAGAAGTGAAAATATCGCTGCTCGTCGAGCACAAAAGCTACGTAGACAAATACGCGCCGATCCAGATTGGTAGCTATATCTTTTCGGGACTTCTGAAACAGATCGGCAACAAGGAAAATCCCTCGCTGATCATTCCGATATTACTCTACCACGGCAAGGATCGATGGGAATACAAGACGCTAATCGATCTCTTCGGAGACCTGGAACCAGCATTGCAGAAATTCGTGCCTGATTACCAGTACATTTTCCATAATCTGGGTCAGATATCTGACGACGAGATTCAGGCGGTTAATAATAATTTTCTGGCCGCATCGCTGCTGGCTATGAAGTATAGTGCGTTTAAAAAGCAGCTGAACGCATTACTTCCGACCATTTATACACTGATTAATGAGATGGACAAGAACTTGCTAAACACTTTGATAGTTTATATATTAGAGGGGAATCCACTTGGAAGGGATCAATTTCTACAGATGATTACATCGTTACCACCATTTCCAAATAAAGAATCGATCATGGACACTTTGGAACAATTCGTTGAAAAAGGCCGCGAAGAAGGTAAACTGCAAAAAACTCGTGACGCGGTGAAGAGTCTGATCGAGCAGTCGGTACTTACCGATGAGCAGATTGCTTCTGCTATGAATGTAGATGTGAGTTTTGTTGTGGATATTAAGAAAAGTATAGCTGCCCAGTAATTCTGTACTTTTGTAAAAGCCAAACAGTCGTTTTTCTGCGGAAGTGGGCTAGGGTGAGTTTGATGTGATGTGTGGTTATACCACCACAACCGCCTCCTCCATCTCCTTTTGCTCAAAGCCCTCAATCTGGTTCGTCAACTTTGCTATATCCAACACATACATAATCACCCACGCAAAGGCGAGCAGGACGACGAACAGGAAAAATGTCACGTCCCAGCTAAAATTTTCTTTCATGGGCCCGATCAAAGTTGCTCCTGCCATCGAACCTAGTGAGCCTAATGTCATGTAGAACGTAAATTGACTGGCTGACACTTTCTTTGAACAACATTGCATGGCAATAGCGTAGACACCGATTTTGGCAAATGCATTGAGCCACCGGTATGTAATGATGAATCCATACAGGAATGTGCTGTTTTCCCAAAACGACTTTGACAAAATCAACACGCTGGTGATCAGCATGATGAGAAAAAAATAAATGCCGATCATGCGCTTTTTCCCAAACCGTTCTATCAGATAACCGCCAATGAGCAGCCCAGCAATCCCGCCGATTAAATCTGCCGTCGCAAATGCTTGTGAATACAATGTGTTGGTCCAACCGGTGATTTTGACTGCGAAAAGCGGGAGCAATGTTTCAAAATAATTGTAGGAACCCATGGACACAAACATCAAAGCAGCCACCAACATGGAATCCCGTAACCTGAAAAGGCTGTAAAGCGATTTCATGATCGTTGACCATTTGGAAACCTGCATGGTCTGATTTTGCACAGAGGCGATGCCGGCAGTCCAGGGCAGGATTTTCTCCTCCGGCTGTTCTCTGAGCAGAACCGGCACAAAGGTCATCAGGCCGATCATGGTCGAGATAGCAAGAATTGCTGCTGTAAAACCATGCACATTCAATATCCAGCTTCCGACGGCCAGGGCCAGCGAGCTTCCGATCATTCTGGCGCCGCCCATGAAACCGTTGGCACGCGCCTGCTGATGATCTTCCAGCACATCCACGGCCATGCCGTCCGTGGCTGCATCCTGCAAAGCACCGCAAAAGGAAGCGACAAATGCTGCTATGTTCAATATACCCAGGTTCAGAAGTGGGTCAGGCACAAAGGCCAATGCGACAAAGCTAGCCGTCAAACCCAATTGCGCACCAATTACCCACGGCCGTTTTCGACCCATCGGCAAATAAGCATAACGGTCCATCAGTGGCGCTGCTACAAATTTGAATGTCCACGGAAGCGAACACGCAACAGCAAAGGCACCGATTTCGGTAGGCGTTTTTCCCTGCATCGCCAGCCACGCCGGTATGCCCACGAAGAGCATGCCCATGTGCAAGCCTTCTGCAAAATACAAGGCAATGAAATTGGCATATCTCAGATTTGTATTTTCAGACAGCGCAGGTAATTTTTTGCTACTCATAAGGCTTGGCTAATCGGAGCGGTCATTTTAAAAAATGGTCGTATTGGTGAATTGGTCTGGCAGAGGTGACGGAACATTCGGGTTGGTGGCGATTTCACTTTGCGGGTAAATGAAGCGTTGTGGTTTTCTGTTTCCCACATATAAAGGAATGGGTAACTGCACAACAGGCGTTGCCTTTGCCAAACGCCGATAATCATTAAACGCCTCATATTGCATAAGAAAAATGATGTAACGCTGCGCGATGATTTCGTAAAGCAATGCTTGCTGGGTTGTTGCCGCTTTGGATGGGTTAGCAATTCCATTTGCTGAAAAATCATTCAATGCATATGGCTCATATTTTCTTCCCGCAGCTGGCAATGTTGCCCCGTGCAGATAACCTCCCGCCAGCCCTGCCCGGACTGCATTTAATGCAATCAGCGCTTCATTCGATGTGTTTTTCCTTGCTTGTGCTTCGGCGATGATGAGCTCATTTTCGTAGTAAGTCAAAATGGGATGCGGAGAGTTAGCCATGAAAGCGCCATCCGTTGTGTTGGCGTCCAGGCTTCCTGGCGCAATGATCCCTGTTTTGAAATAATGATTATAAAGTGCAGTTTCGTCCGTTTTGCTGTTGGCCGAGGCAATGCGCGACTGCATTAATTTGGGCAAATAAGCGCCGTCAAAACCTGTGTCGCCGGCACGGTTCACACGGAAAAAATCATAGTTCTGGTTCATATCGACACCCAGACTACTCCCATGCGGGATCAGCATGTCTCCGACTTGGCTTCTGATGCCTTTGGCTGCACTTGCTATCGCATTGTCATATTCCGCACTGTGCAGGTAAAGTCTGGCTTTCAATGTGTTGGCCGCAGCTTTCCATTTGGTAACATCTCCTTTATACAAAAAATCCTGCTGGGTAAATGCAAGTCCCGCTGGTGCTGAAAGGTTCAGGATGGCATTATCCAGTGTTACTTGAAGCGCTTTGTAAACGTCAGCTTGTTTGTCGAAAACAGGTGTTGGAAAATTCGTTTCATCAAATGCCTGACTATAAGGAACATCACCATACAGCGAGGTCGCTTTTGCAATCACCAATGCTTCCAAAACCTGACCGACGCCTTTTGTCCATTTGTCCCCGACCGCATCGGCCTTTACCTGGATCAACCGCGCCTGGCTGGCAACCGGATACAGCACATTCCAGCTGAAACTCTGGGAAGAAACAATGTACTGACCAAATCCCTGATGCGCCCTTGAAAGTCCCGCCAGCTCGCCCGCCCACATGGAAGCAATCCGCACATCCGTATCCTCATGCAGCATGGACACGCCCAGCATCGTGCCCGCCAGCAGCGTTGGGATATTCACGTCTGTCACGGCATTGGGATTATTCTGGATGTCAGGCTGATCAAAACTTTGCTCACAGCTTATTAAAAACTGCATGGCCAGGAGTGCGATGCCTATTTTTATCTTAAATATTTTTTTCATGTTGAGTTCTAAATTGTCAATTAATACATCACCCGCACGCTGAACAGTATCGACTTTGTATTGGGATTTGTAAACCAATCCTGCCCGCGCGACAAGCCTGCGCCCGAAATGTTCACTTCCGGATCGGTGCCTGTATATTTGGTCCAAAGCACCAGATTGCGGCCGGTTATGCTGAAATCAACATTGGATAAATGTGTGAAACGGCGGAATGCAGCACTTTTCAAACTATATGTAAGCGTTACTTCACGCAAACGAGTCGCACTTGCATCCTCTACAAACTGCTTGTAAGAAGCAGAAGTGGAAGCTGTTCCCCGCCCCTGCCACCAGGCCTGATTAATTGCAACCGGCCCGCCGCCAAAATCCTTGATCTGGCCCTGGAAGGAAGTGCCTTCTGCAATGGTGTTCCCGTTCACATCTTTGAGTCCGCCAGCCGGTGCTACAACCGTATGTCCCTGGTCGCCGTGTGTGCCGAAATTGTAGAGCGAGCCGCGCGTTCCGTTGAAGAAATCATTTCCGGCAATGCGGTCGAACAATACGAAAAGGGATAAGTTTTTGAAGGCAAATGTGCTGCCCAAACCGCCGCGCCACTTTGGATTCGGATCACCAATGATCTCGCTCTGTGTGCCACCTTGGGGGAAACCATTTGCATCAAGTGCATAAGCTCCTGATTCATTTTTCTGGAAATCAGTGGAGTAAAATATGCCAAATGGCTGACCGGGAATCAGTGAGGAATTCTGCATATAACTGTCGGGCAATGTATAATTGGATGCGCCGGCAAGCGAGACAACATTGCTGCGGTTCAGCGAGAAGTTAGCTGATAAATTCCAGTTAAAATCACCTTTGGAAAGCACATTAGCACTTGCGTCCAGTTCGAGTCCTTTGTTGGAAAGCGCTGCGGCATTCACATTGCGGATGGTGTAACCTGTTCCGCTGGGCACATTCAATGCCAGGATCACATCCTTCGTGCGGTTGCTGTAACCAGTGGCTGAGAAAGTGATTTTATTATTCAAAAAGCGCAGGTCCACACCGATTTCAGTCTCCGATTTCCGTTCGGGACGCAGGAAATCATTGCCTGCTGTGGTGCTGCGCACATAGCCGCCTCCATATAATGTGCTGGCTGAGCTCAGTCCGCGTGTGAATGTATCCTTATCCCCGTAAAAAGCCGGCCCGAAAGTGGTGAAATTCTGGTAAGGCTGCGGCTGGATGCCCACTTGTCCCAAGGTCAGGCGCAGTTTCCCGAAGCTCAGAAAATCATTGTCTGCCAATGCATTCAATTTTGTAAACTGCCACGCTAATGCGGCAGATGGAAAAAAGAAGCTGTTTTTGGTTTTCGATCCAAATGTAGATGCACTTTCACTGCGGCCGGTTAATGTCAGGAAGAGCATATCATATGCCTGCAAATCGGCCTGTGCATAATACGCGTAAGTGCGGATCAGGGAATTGTAGTTGTTTGCGCTGAGGTTGGAATTTAATGCATTGGTCAGAATATCCGGTGCTGAGGGAACGATGAGGTTACTGATGGCACCAGAAAGCGTCGCCCGTCTGCGGCTGTTGTAATTCACACCCAGCAGTAATGATCCACTAAAATCGTTGTTAAATGTGGTGTTGGCAACGGCAAACACATCGGTGTTGAACTGCTTTTCGGAAATCCAGTTTTTGGATAAAAAACCATTGGTATAAAGCGCGGAATTCCTTGAAAAGCGTTCGAGGCGATTATCTGTGAAGTTGTCCACGCCGGTGCGCCCGGTAATGTTCAGCCAGGAAACAGGCGTAATGTCCAGTTGCAGCGTCCCGATGAGCCGGTCAACGTCGCTGGTATTTTTGTTGTTATTAATGTTCCAAAGCGGGTTTGAATAAATCGTGCTCAGATCCTTGCCCAAAGGATTCCGGTAAGAAACATGCGCGTCGTTAAAAACTTGCCCGGCCGGATTCGTGAATGTCCCGGTGGATTTGCTGTTGTCAAAATCGGGCGGTGTACGTAATCCGCCCAGCATAATTCCGTCCACATTATCACCCTCCTGAACCCTGGAAGACTGCACTTTGGTATAACCCACATTAGCCGAGGCCCGCAGCCAGGTCGTAAACTGGCTCCCCACATTCACCCGCGCAGTATTCCTTTTGTAATTGCTAAAAGCCTTGATAACACCATCCTGATTCAGATTGGAATAACTAACCAGGAATGTCGACTTACTATCTCCGCCGCTGATGTTCAAGCTGTTGTCTGTAAAATGGCCGGTTTGAAAAACATCCTTTGTATGATCATAAGTGCTCTGATCATTCTTGCCACCATGCGGATAAGCGGCCGTTCCCGGTGCGATTGCGTAACGGCTTGTGCCATCCGGAAACACCACCACGCCCTGGTAACCTGCCGCCGAAGGATCGCTAGTGTAAGTATCCTGTCCACCCGAACGGTCGGAAATCAGATCGCCGAAGCTGTTCCTATTGCCCTGCTGATAAAGCCCGCCTAAACCCTGCCCGTAAGTGCGCTGCAATGCAGGCATTTTGTTCACGCGGTCAAATGAAATCGTGGATTTGAATGTAATGTTGACCTTACCATTCGTATTCTGGCCCTTTTTGGTGGTAATCACGATCACGCCGTTCGCAGCGCGCGTTCCCCACAGAGCCGCAGCGGACGCGCCTTTCAAAACTTCCATCCGCTCAATGTCCTCGGGATTAATGTCGTTGATCCGCGATTGCTGGATAATGCCGTTGTTAGCGGCCGTTCCCGCATTGTCGCTCGCATTGCTGACGGGCACGCCGTCAACGATGAACAATGGTTGCGCACTGCCATTGATCGTGTTTTGTCCACGGATCTGAATGTAAGCGCCTGCTCCCGGATCTCCGCCGTTACGCGTGATCAATACGCCCGAAGTTTTGCCGCTTAACCCGGTCAGCAAGCTCGTTTCTCCGCTTCGGGCAATGGTTTTTCCTTCCAATGTGGAGACTGAGGAAGCAAATTTGTCGCGCTCACCTTTGATGCCAAGGGCGGTGATGATCACTTCATTCAATTCCTCCGAATTAGGGTTCAGCGAAATGTTAATGACATTTCGTCCGGAGATCGCCTCTTCCACAGTCTGCATGCCTATTGCAGAGAAAATCAATGTTGTAGCAGATGACGCAGCGCTGATTTGAAAGGCTCCATTTGCATCAGAAATGGTGCCTATTTTTGTTCCTTTAACCTGAACGGTTACACCCGGAAAAGCTTCACCCGTTTCGCTTGCTGTAACATTGCCGCTGATCTGGCTACTTTGCTGGGCATAAAGTGGGGTGGAAAAACTGAGGAAAGAAAGTAAAATGAATAGTAAGGTTTTATTCATAAATCTTGACAACTGGTTTTGGTGAATAAATGCCGCAGTTGCAAGAATCAATTCCTTTCAATTTAGAACAGATTGTGAATGATTGAACAAGCTGACAAATAATATACAAGAGTCATCGTGTATAATTATCATGCCTGATAACTAACATTGTAGCTGATGGTGGCTGCTACACCTAGCATTGAAATAATGGTCAGGCTGAACGGCAATCGAGTTAATTGGTAAACTCGTCATGATGTGATTCCAGAAATGCGGGCTTCTTCTTGCAAATATCATATGCCTCTTGCAGCGATATGGGGGCATACTCGTGCTTCAATTTGAATATATTATCTATTCCTACATCCAGGGATTTACCCACATTCTCGTACGATCCGTGGACATGTCCATAAAACAGCGGCACGTTGTGGTGCGACTGGTGCCAGATGGCCATGGGATAATGCGCGCAGACAAATTTGATGGACTCAACCTGGTAAAAGCCTATCTGTGAAAATTCTATAAATAAATTCTGCGGACCTGCATGCGCCCGGGAAATATGATGATCGTGATTGCCTTGAAGCAGGATCACATTTTTACAGATAATCTTCTTCCTGAATATCTGGACATTATCTTTTCCTCCAAACGACCAGTCGCCACAATGGATCAGCAGGTCATTCTTGCCAACCGTTGTATTAATGCCGTTGATAATGGCATCATTCATATCCTCAATGAGCGGGAACTGGCGGCATCCTCCCGCATGGTCTTCCGGCCATGTAGTTGTTCCCGAGCAAATGTTTTTGTGCCCGTAATGTGTGTCAGAGGTCAGATAAACCTGGCTGATTTTGAATGGTAAATGTTTAAATGGTATCATTCTATTCTTTGTAAAAATCTCATTCCCGGAAGTTTTAAGCCATACACGATGTTGTAAGAAAAACACATTTCGGCGGAATTCGTGCTTGGCTGCTAAGTAAAGGACTTATAAATTGCGCCCACATCAACCCGCACGCCATGCTACGACTTCCAACCCTTCTGCTCAATTTTTTAATAAGCTGTGTTTTCCTGACCGCCTGCCAGAATGACCAAAGAGAAAAGCATCTTGCTGAGCGTGAGCAGGCTATCATTAAAAAGGAAAGCGAATTTGCGCTGAAAGAGGCGGACTATAAATCACTGGTAAAAATGCGCGACAGCTTACGGACTAAAAAAGATACAGTCATCATCCAAAGCTGGCCTGAGACCATTGCGGGCGTTTGGAACAGCAAGTCGGTTTGCCGGGAATCCAATTGCAGTGAATATGTGATCGGGGATCAAAGGGCCAATTTCTGGGAGTTTAT
Organism: Dyadobacter sp. CY347; assembly: GCF_021502655.1. Lineage (GTDB taxonomy): Bacteria > Bacteroidota > Bacteroidia > Cytophagales > Spirosomataceae > Dyadobacter. The sequence goes on along the minus strand of NZ_JAKFFT010000004.1, from coordinate 629,268 downwards.
CAGCGATTCGACTGGATTATTTACGCGTGTGCTGGACGCCAACAACCAGCTGGTCCGCGTTTATACTGCCCAACTCGATAGCTCTGGCATAAAACTACATTATCTCAGTGACTCTTCGGCAGCCAAAAAACTGGACATGAATTTTGATCTGAGCCAGTTCGGTCCGGAATTAATTAAGGGGACGCAGGCTGTTACGATCAACCAGGCTTGTAATGCAAAATTCTCCGTAGAACTTACCCGCACAACGACACGCTAAGCCATGCATTTACTAAACATCCATATTGGAAGCCTGCCCATTGAGGACCCGGTTTTAAAGTTTCTCCTCGAACTGGTGATTATTCTGAGCGCGCCCCTTTTACTTAATAAAATTAAAGTCCCGCATTTGCTGGGATTGTTAATCGCAGGCGCGGTTGTTGGTCCTAATGGCCTGAACCTGCTTGCCCGCGACAGCAGCGTGGTGGTTACGGGAACAACCGGGCTGCTCTACATTATGTTTCTCGCAGGACTGGAAATTGATCTTGGCGATTTTAAAAAGAACAAGTGGAAAAGCATCACATTTACCGGATACACGTTTGCAATGCCGTTTATCCTGGGTTTTCTGGGAGGTTTTTATCTGCTTGATTTTTCTGTCCTGACTTCCGTGCTCTTCGCCAGTTTGTTCTCTTCCCATACATTGATCTCCTATCCGCTGGTTAGTAAACTGGGGATTGCCAAAAACCTTTCCGTCAACATTACCGTAGGCGGCACCATGATCACCGATGTGCTGTCGCTGCTGGTGCTGGCAGTCTGCGTCGGGATGACCCAAGGTGAAGTGAACACGGCCTTCTGGACCCGCCTAACCTTGTCAATGCTGGCATTCAGCCTCACCGTCCTTTTTGTATTTCCAATTATAGGAAGATGGTTTTTCAAGAAAGTGGATGACAAAATCTCCCAATACATTTTTGTACTTGTGATGATCTATCTGGCGGCAGTCCTGGCTGAGCTTGCCGGCATAGAAGCGATTATTGGCGCATTTTTTGCAGGCCTGGCCTTAAATAAGCTCATCCCCCACTCTTCCGCCATGATGAACCGGGTGGAATTTGTCGGAAGCGCTATTTTCATTCCTTTCTTTCTCATCAGCGTCGGCATGCTGATAGACTTTACAGTATTTTTCAAAAGTATAGAAACCCTGGTCGTTGCTGCGGTCATGCTGGTTGCTTCTATTGGTGGAAAATATCTCGCGGCTATTTTAACCCAAAAGACATTCCATTTAAGCAAAGACGAAGGAATGCTGATCTTCGGGATGAGCTCTGCATCCGCTGCGGCTACGCTTGCTGCGGTTTTGGTGGGTTACAACATTATCGTTTCCGAAACGGCCAATGGTGAGTCTGTCAGGCTCCTCAGCGAGCATGTATTGAATGGAAGTATCCTGCTCATACTGGTTTCCTGTACGGTTTCTTCTTTTGTATCCATGTCGAGTGGCCAGCGCATTGCGGAGGCTGACCGGGAGGATACCGCGTCGGGCATTAACCGTGAAAATGAAAATATTTTGCTGGCTGTAAACTACGAACAAACAGTAGAAAAGCTCGTTAACCTGAGTCTGCTCGTAAAAGCTAAGCATAACGACGACCGCCTGTGGGCATTGAATGTGGTCAATGATGAAAAGAACGAATCCTCAATCAAAAACGCTAAAAAAAACCTGCACATTGCTGTCGATACGGCTGCTGCCGCTGATGTGAAAGTGCTCCCACTGACCCGGTATGACAATGATGTAGCAACGGGAATAAGCAATGTGATCAAAGAACAGGACATTACCGACCTGATCATCGGATTACAGCCAGGAAAAGGTTTTACACCTTCATTTGTATACAATCTGCACAATGGATATCTGCAAAATGACAGTGTAAATACGCTGATCTATCACGCCGGACAACCCATTTCTACAGTAAAGCGTTACGTGGTCCTGATCCCCGAAAGAGCCGAAAAAGAAGCTGGATTTTTCAGCTCACTGCTCCGGGTGTGGAACATTGCTAAAAATTCAGGCGCCGAAATGAGCTTTTATGCCAATCGGTCGATTATAGATATTTTGAAAAGAGTGGTCAGTAAATCCGCTATCGAATTGTCGCTGCATCCCATTAACAACTGGCAGGAAGCCGAAAAGGCTGCCATTGGCCTGGAAAGTGACGAAGCCCTGATTGTGTTCATGGCCAAGCGCGGAATGATTTCTTATTTTCCACAAATGGGCTCCATACCCGATTTTCTGAACCAGCATGTGGAAGAAAATAATTTCCTCTTGATCTATCCTTATCGCGACCTGGCCGCAGGCCAACTCGAAAAGCGGTCGGTTAACAACCACGATGACTTTGTAGAGATCGGAAAAATTATCGGAAAGGTTTTCGCACGATGAAGAAAGTTATATTCTGACCTTAATTCAGGCAATGCAGAAATTTGACGACTACAAATGCAAGGCCGTGGGTGCCATGCCGTATTTTTTCTTGAAGGAACGTGAGAAATGAGAGAGGCTTTCAAAACCCAGGTCCAGATAAATGGCCGAGGGCTTTCCATGTTTGGTTTCGATAAGGTGCTTGGCTTCGCTCAGCCGTTTGTCCTGCAACCATTGACGGGGTGGAACACCGAATGTTTTTTGAAAATCGCGTTTGAATGCGGCCAGACTGCGCCCTGTCAGCTGCGCGAATTTTTCAACCGGAACATTAAAATGAAAATTACTCAGCATGAACCTTTCCAGGTCGATTTTATAGGGTTGAGAAAAATCGAATAGAAAGTTGACGAGTCCGGGCAGGGCTAGTAAAAGCAATTTGATGCCCTCTTTCACTTTAAGAATGCCCATTTCGTCTGTCATGGCCGCTCCCGAGTTTCGGGCGTAGGGAACAATGGATTGGAAATATCCTTGCAGGAATTCGTTTGTCGGGACCAGCAGATTTGGCGGACCGATGTATTTTCGTTCTGCTTCCAATTTCTCTTCCAGCACGATCCTGCGCAACAGATCTTCCTGCAAGGATATTACAATGGTTTCATAATGGCCGCCGGGCAGCGGCGTCTTGGTGAGCGTACCCAGCTGGTTTCTGCCGATCAGCAGCATTTCTCCCCCCGTCATCGAAATGGTTTGCTCGGAAGTTTCCAGGGTAAACTGCCCCGAAACCTGCAATATCAACGTATGGTGGTTCCAGAAACAAACTTTCTCTTTCCGCTCGGCCGAGAGGTAAGAATAAAAGATCACACCGGGAAGGATTTCTGCTGGACTGGTCATTTAACGTTCTAGATAAGTGCCGCCAAGAATAGCACCTGGTGCAAAAGTAGTATTTAAGATGTTCATTTCTTCCGGCGTAAATTCAATATCCATTGCCGCGATATTTTCAGGCAAACGCGACCTGCGGCTCATGCTTACCAAAGGCATTACAAGATCTCCCTGCGCATTCACCCAAGCGATCGCAAGCTGCGTTGGCGTGCAGCCTTTGCTCGCGGCAACCTGCTTCAAAACCTCCACTTTTCGGAGATTATTAACCAAATTTTCACCTTGAAAACGTGAGAAATGGTTGCGGTAATCGTCCACGGCAAGCGGCGCTTTCATGTCGCCGGACAGCAAGCCCTCGGCCGTATTGGCAAATGCCACGATGCCAATGCCCAGTTCTCTGGCTGTTGGAAGGAGCTCACTTTCAGTCTGACGGTCGGCCAGCGAATAACCGATTTCCAATGCGCTGATGGGATGAATGCTGTTCGCTTTCCGGAGTTGGTCAGCTGTAATTTCCGACACACCAATGTGACGCACTTTTCCTTCCTTGACCAGGTCCGCAATTGTTCCGATAATGTCTTCCACCGGCACGCTGTTATCCATGCGGCTAGGTTGGTAGAGATCAATGGTTTCAATGCCCAGGCGGGTCAGCGAATAGTTGATAAAGTTCTTGATAGCGAGCGGCCGCAGATCCATTCCCAGCCATTGACCGTTGTGAAAGATAGCACCGAATTTGACGCTGATAAATGCATCGTCGCGCCTTCCTTTAATGGCCTTGCCAATCAGCATTTCGTTATGACCGGCGCCGTAGAAGTCTCCGGTATTTAAAAAATTAATGCCGCTGTCGAGGGCCTCATGGATCGTCGCAATGCTCTCTGTTTCATCGGGTGTCGGGCTGCCCCAGATGGAGGACATGCGCATGCAGCCTAAACCAAGTTTGGACACATGCGGGCCGTCTTGGCCTAATTGAATTGTTTTGATATTTTTCATGTACAAAGGTCACAATTTGAGAAGAGACAGAAGTTGTCTCTGCGGCTCAAATGTTTTGCTTGTACGGCTCACTCAAAGAACACTATTGATTTACGTAATGCAGTGTAACGACGCCCGAACCCAGTGTTCTTGATTCCACTAACTTTAAATTGCTCAGCTGAGCCTTCCCGTCGAACAGGCTGTTGCCTTTTCCTAAAATGATCGGATGCAGGGTCAGTTGATACGCATCGATCAACCCCAGATTCATCAGACTTTTGGCAAGACCGGGACTGCCAAATATCACCAGATCTTTGCCAGGTTGTGCTTTCATTTTGCTTATTTCTTCTGCAATGTTGTCTTTGATCAGAGTAGTATTATTCCAATCCGCGCTTTCCAATGTCGTCGAGAAAACGATTTTTGGAATTTCCTGCACCCATTTCGCGTGTGCCAAGGAATGCTCGTCGGCATTCGGATCATTCAAAACCGTAGGCCAGTAACCTTCCATCAAATGATAAGTATTCTTGCCATACACCGGCGCACCCACTGTTTTGACCACCTCATCCGCAAATTGCTGCAGCTCTTCATTATAAGTCAAAAACCCCAGGCCACCATCCGCATCCCCAGCAAACCCATCCAAAGACATATGCGCAAACAAAACCAGCTTTCTCATTCTAAGAGTTTTATGTTTTTGATAAAAGAAGAATTTGAGACGAAACTATCACTGGCAGGGTAGAATATTTATGGGGGAATGGGACAATTGGAGGGGGTGTTGGTGACAATGTTAGAATAATGGTCACTGTGTCGCGCCTGAAGCCTCCTTACTCATCACCAGTTTTCCACCTTTTTTGACAACCAAAACATCCTTTACCTCGCTTTCGCCTGGCAGGAAGAGCTTTATAGTCGTTTTTGCGCTGTTTACATTGAACCCAACTAATTCGATATTTTTCCAATCAATCTGATCCGTTGACTGCGCTACTTTGACGTGCGGTAAAACGGCGCCTTCGCGGACTAACATCACCACTTCCAGTTCTCCGGCAGCGATATCGTGCCACCCGCCATCATACACTTTGCGGGTTTGGTAATCCACCCATTTTCCTTTTGGCAAATAAACCTGCCTGGTTTTACCATTTTCAAAAAACGGCGCGACCAGGATGTCCGACCCCAACATGTATTGATTATCCACCATCCAGGCTCCCGGATCGTCCGGAAATTCGACCAGCAATGCGCGCACCATGGGTAGGCCTTGTTCGGAGGCAAGTTTGGATTGGGTATAGATGTACGGCATAAGCTTGTATTTCAGCTCCACCGCTTTGCGGAAATAGTTTTGAAAATCCTCCCCATATTCCCAGGGTTCTTTGGGCGCTTGTCCGTGTGTGCGCGTATGTGAGCTCAGGAGGCCCATCAGCAGCCAGCGGCGGTAAAGATCTTCGGGCGTTTTCATGGTGAAACCGCCTATATCGTGGCTCCAAAATGTAAAGCCCGACAGTCCCAGCGACAATCCGCCCCGCAGCTGCGCTTCCATTCCCTTGTTGGTCGTTTCGGCGTCGCCCCCCCAATGGATCGGGTAACGCTGGCTCCCGGCCCAGGTGCTTCTGGCCCAGATAATGTTGTCACCGGTCAGCTTCTTTGTCAATTCCGAAACGATCTTATTGTAGCGCAACGGGTAAAGGTTATGCTCATAAAATCCTGTTCGGCCGGAGGCATACACGCCAGACAATGGCGCAGCTTCACCAAAATCAACTTTAATCGCGCCTACGCCGAGTTTCAGCAGGGCGGAAATTTTATCTTCATACCATTTAATGGTGTTGGGATTTGAAAAATCAAGCACGGCATCTTCGTAAGGAATGCTTCCGTTTGCATTTTTTACAGCCAGACCTTTGTCAACAATTTCAGGATACAATGTGTTTTTTGGGACAAAATAAGGCAACTGCCATAGCGAAGTGCGGAACCCTTGTTTTCTTAGGTCGGAGATCATGCCTTGGGGATTTTTGAAGCGGCTTGGCGCAAAGTTGTAATCGCAACGCCAATCGGTTTCAAACCAGCCTGTATCGAAATGGATCACGTCGGAAGGAATGCGGTTTTCGCGCAGTTTGGCCGCAACATTGCGGCCGTCCTGTTCGGAAAAGTAGGTTATGCGGCTCATCCACAGACCAAATGACCATAATGGCGGCATAGATGCCTTTCCGGTCAGGTTTGTGTATTCATCCAAAATGTCCTTGGGCTGACCTAAAAATATGAACAGGTCAAGATTTTCGTCGCCGATCTGCATGGCATTGGATTCTCCATATGTCGCCCCAAAATCGCAGGTAATCGGTGAAGTTGTGTGCATAAACATGCCATAACCACGCGAGCTCATGTAAAACGGAATGGGCTTGTACATCGTCTGTGTTTGAACACCATTCGGGTCGTGCGTCCACAAAACAACCTTTTGACCATTCTTATCTAGACGCGTAAACGACTCACCGCAGCCAAAAATTTTTTCATCCGGCGAAATCGAAAACACGGCTGCCACACTCCTTGAATAATCGGAGGCCCTGCGGACAAATGAAAACGGCAATGTCGGTGTATAGGACGATCTGCCATCCGCCTGTCCCCGCGTCTGAGTAAGCAGTTTTCCACTCGCATCCCGGATCAGGATCTTCCAGGGATTTTCATAAATCGTAACAGATCCGTGTACATTCGTGTATTCGTGGCCACCATTAATTTTTTTATACTTCCAGGACCTATCCTTAACCGGCTCCTTAACCAGCATCAGCGACATTTCTGAGGAAGGTCCCTGTGCACCCGTATTCGCCCGGATGCGGACGGTGCGTGGCGATGTAAATTCGACTGAAAATGGCAAAACAGGGTCCTGAGCGTATTCGATCGACGGAAACTCATTGCTGTAAGAGCGCTTGTAACTCAGCATGGAGTTATCAAAATTATGCGCAGCAAAAGCCTCATGCCGCTTCCATTTTATCTTCCCGGCACCAGTTGCCGGATCAAATGCAGCCAGACTGTCCGCAAAGTAAATCGTGTTTGAAAAATCCCTGAAATCACCACTGATATCAACCGGATCATTCACAAGCTTGCTCTGCTGTGCAGAAACAGGATTGGCATTAAAAATCAGCGAAAGCAGCAGGAGCAGCAATGCTGTTTTTTGTAAATGTTTAAAATGATACATCATGAAATTTGTGTTGCCCTAGAATTAATGGGCGATTGTTATTGGCTGGGGGGTGGGAAGCTGGGTTGACCTGTCCCGAGCTGGCTGGGTTGTCCTGTCCTGAGGTAGCTGGGTTGCCCTGTCCTAAGCGGCTTGGTTGCCATGTCACCCCGAGCCGCTGATGCCCTGTCACCCTGAGCGGCTGCCCGCCCTGTCACCCTGAGCGGAGTCGAAGGGGCGCTACTGGCTAGGCACGACGCTTTTTGCATCGTGCTCGTCCCTTCGACTCCGCTCAGGGTGACAGGGGCGGAGAGCCCCTCAGGGTGACAGGGCGGGAAAGCCCCTCAAAGTGACCTGGCCAGGCGAGCCGCTTCGCGGCTGGCCTGGCCAGATTACCATACTATCACTTCTTCACAATCCTAAAATTATCAACACTCCCATTAAACGAAGCAATTGCAACGTCGGGGGTGCCGAAGGATACTTTCAGGTCGCTTACTTTGGATGCGTCGGCGATGGTTCCGCCGGAGGCGCTTTTGAACTCGGAAAGCTCTATGACGGCCGTTCTCCATCCATTGGTTTGGTAACCGGTTGCGGTGAATTCTGTGGAATTCCAGGGCTGGAAGGCGTATACGAATTCGGTGCCACCTGCTGTGATGGTGATTTCATATCTACCTGCTTTCCAGGGTTCTGCAATGTTGTGTTCGAATTTAAATTGCCTTTCAGCTGCGGCGCCTGCCGCCAGCTTAAAGTCGAAACTGCAAGTGGAGAAAACCCATGCGTCGGCGTAGCCGGTTGCAGGTAATTTGGTTTGCTTGATCCTGGAATATTTACCCGAGATAGCGGCCGGATCGGTTGCAGGCAAAATCGCTGCAGCTCCCCAGCAAACTTCTGATCCCCAGGTTGTTGCAGGCACGTCGAAATTGACCATATGCCCTTCCATGCCATTCACTTTGAAGGCCGTTTTCACAGTTCCAAACTCCCCCTCAACGGTAACAATGTCCGAAACAGCAGTAGCTGGCATTTTTGCGGTGATCTGCTTCACGTTCGTGCTCAAAATCTGCAAGTTGGTGGCGCCTACTTTTACTGATTTTATGTTGTAAAAATAATCTCCATTGATGACCAGCGTTCCTCCGGGTTTCACAAACTCGGAGTACAACCCTGTAAGAACTGGCATTGGCGCTGACAATACGAAGTCGTAAGTAGCCTCTCCGCCCCTGGTCTGCACTTTGATCTTGTTAGAAACTCCCGCGTCCACGGCCTTGGTAGGCGCATTGGCAGGAATGGTCACGATCAGATTGGAGTTGCTTCCCAATGCAGCATTGAATGTGGCTTCAAAATCATTGAAATACACTTTCATTACACTGCCCAGGTTCTGGCCCTGGATCACGATCAGGCTGCCCGGCTCTGCGGCATTCAGCGAACTGTCTGCTTTGGTCGGGTCGAGCAGGCGGACGTTGGTGATGGCCGGAGCGCCGTCCACATCGTCATCGTTACAGCTCTGGAACGAAAGCAGCATTCCCGCCGCCAAGCACATTCCCAGCGCTGTTCTATATATACTTTTAATGTTCATTGTTGGTCAAAGATTAGGGTTAGTCAACTAATGTGCTGAAATCAAAAGGAACCGGTTCGCCTTTCAACGAAGGTGCATTGACAAGCTCTCCCTCAGGAAACGGGAGATAAAGCGTGTTTTCCGACAGCGGATAATACTCAGCCGGCGAATACGTCACCGTGTATTTCTTCGGATTGGTAGAACCAGGCACGTAAGTCATTGTATAATTCTCCCTGCGTTGTGCAGCCGTGTAAGCAATTGCTTTGGCAGGATTGAAATAATACCACCGCACCACCTCATTCCAGGAATTCCCTTCGAACACGGTTTCAATTCTTCTTTCCTTGAAAATATCCTCGAAAGTCAGCGATGTTTTAGCCGCCAGACCCGCTCTTTTGCGCACCGCATTATAGTATTGCAATGCTTTGGCATCATTGGTTGTAGCCGCATTGCCTAAAACTGCATCTGCATAAATCAGGTAAACTTCTGCCAGACGCAGCATATAGGAGTTGATATTGGCAGCCATGAATCCGCCCAAACCACCATTATCTGCCGGTGAGCCCACAATGTATTTTTTAATGGCCGACAATTGCGCAGGCCTGTTGTATTTCAAACCGCCGGTCGCTTTCTGAATGTTTGGATAAACATCACTGTCAAACATCGCGATGGATTTTCTGCGAAGTGAATCAGCAGGGTTTTCTACAAAGTATTTCACCAGATCGGCCGACAAACCCTGCGCCGCGCCCCAGCCATCACCCGTTGTGGTAATGTTGGCATCATAGGCAAAATACGCCTGGAAAGAGTTGTTAACCCCCCACGGACTGCTCACTGGCATCCATTGCAGCGAGAACAGACTTTCAGCATTGTTTTTGGAAGAGTTGTTATTGGCACTTTCAAAAAGCTCCCCATAGGTTGGCGCCAGCGTGCGGCCGCTTTTCGTGATCACATCTTCTGCATAATATTTTGCACTGTCCAGATCCGACTGGTTACGCGTTCCGTTCTGGTTCAAGCCGGCGCGCATCAGGTACATTCTGGCCAGCATTCCTTCGGCTGAATATTTCGTCAAACGTCCCTGATCGGCATTTACCGGAAGGTTTTCTGCTGCAAAGCGATAATCCTGGATCAACAGCTTCCACACATCTTCAATGCGGTTTCTCACCGGAGGCGTGTTAAGCTGTGCTACGTTGTCATACACAATGGGCACTGCGCCCCAGTTGGTAACCAGGTAATAGTAGGCTGTTGCACGCATGAAACGGCATTCACCCAATCCCTGCGCTTTTACAGCAGCCGAAGCAGTGCTTCCTGTCGCTTCTTTGATCGCCTTATAGGCATTGTTGCTTTGCGCAATGATCTTATAAAAAGATTTATAACCCGGCAAAAGCGTATTGACATCCGTAGACGGAACCGCGTGCTTCACGTAAGCCGTGCGGTCGTTGGAGTTGAGGTTACCGGCGCGGGCTTCCTGAAAAGACATATTGGCTTTATCATTGAAATCGAACCACACAATGTTGTAAAGAGGCGCCGTTCCAGCCATGATTTCGGCATCGGTTTTATAAAAATTACCCGAAGTAAGCGCGTCCAGAGGCGGGCGGTCCAGGAATTCTTCGCTGCATCCCTGCATAAGCATCAGTGCGCTGATTGCTGCCAGGAGTTTGATTTTGAATTGCATATAAAAATTTCTTTTAAAATAAATGGGATCAGATCGATTAAAAATCAGCCATCAGACCGAAAGAATACATACGAACAGAAGGATAGCGCCCTGTGTCGATGCCTGCCATGACCGTTCCGCCATAGCTCACCATTCCAATCTCTGGATCGTAGCCTTTGTATTTGGTAATGGTAAACAAGTTTTGCGCGCCTACCGAAGCCTTCAATCCGCGGATAAAAGTGTCTTTCAGCAATGATTTAGGGAAGTTGTAGCTTAATGTGATGTTTTTCAAACGCACGTAGCTGCCGTCCTCAATAAAATTGGTGCTCATCCGGTTGTTACCATTCGGGTCGCCCGGTGCAATACGCGGAATTACGTGGCCCGGGTTGGTAAGCGTCACCGTTTCTGCATCGCCTACTGCATAGCTGCTCGGACGGGCATAGTTGGCCACCGATTTCCATTGGTTTCCAAAAACACCACCATTACCCGGCACTTCTGCACGATAACGTGGATAATTAAGGATGTCATTCTTGAAACTTCCCGTCATGAATGCGTTCAGCTCGAAGTTTTTGTAGGTCATATTGTTATTGAAACCCAATGTAAACTTCGGCCATGGGTTACCGATCACGGTGCGGTCTTCTGCATCAATGACGCCGTCGCCGTTCAGATCTTTGAATTTCGTGTCCCCTACCCAGCTGCCTGTCAGCGGGTTGATGGTCAGCTCACCGTTTGATGTCTGTATCGCATGGCCTTTGATGTCCGCTGCATCCTGATAAAGTCCCTCAGCAATGTAGCCGGTAAGCATACTGGCTGGTTGTCCGACTTCCGTTTTGAAACCAACCGAAGTTGCATTCCAGATCGGTGTGATCGGGTTCAGAAGTGAAGTTACCTTATTGCGGTCAAACGAAAGGTTGATGCCTGTTCTCCAATAGAAACCAGCTTTGTCGATGTTCACTGTGTTCAGCGTAAAGCCCACACCGCGGTTTTTCATAGAACCCGCATTGACGGCCGGCCAGCTCAGGTAACCTGGTGAGTAAGCAATGTCTCCGCCATAAGTGAATGGATATGAGTTCACTGTGATAAGGCTTGTAATGTTCTTAATGTACGCATCTACAATTAACTCCACACGGTTGCTGAACATATGCAAGTCTAAACCGGCATTGATCACGTCATCTTTTTCCCAGGTCAGGAATTCATTGGCAAAGTTGGAAGCCAAAAAGCCTGTTCCCCAGCCGGTTGGAACTGTTTGAAGTGTTGAATAAATAGCATTACCGCCACTTCCCTGGTTGCCTGAGCGACCGATTTCAAACCTCAGTTTCAAGTCGTTGATTGCATTGACACTTTTCAGGAAAGGCTCTTCCGAAACGCGCCATGCCACCGAAACGGCCGGGAAATTACCCCAGCGACGTCCCTCACGGAATGCCGAAGAACCGTCCATCCGGTAAGTTCCCTGTAAAAAATAACGCTCATTAAAGCTATAATTTACCCGTGCAAAATACGATTCACGTGATCCTGAGCCCTTGCCGCTGTTGTTGCTTACATTGGAAATAACCGATGCATCACCGCCCGAAAGCTCCTCAATGGTGTTGGTAATGAACTTCTTACGTGTTCCACTCAGGGATTCATATGTAAATGCCTGTGCCTCATGACCAGCCATAATGTTCACACCGTGAAGGCCTAATTTCAAGTCATAAGTCATACGGCTGTGCAAGCTCCACCAGTTATTGGTGTTCACCGAACGCGTCGAAGTCGCTGCATCTTGCGACACCACATAACCGCCGATTGTATACGAAGGGTGGAATGAATAGTATTTCAAAAACTCAGAGCTTCCGTTCACTTCCGTGTGCCACGTCAGGTTTTTCAGCAGCTTCACATCCGCAAAGAGGCTTCCCAGGATCGAAGTCCGGCGGTTGTAATCATTGTAAATTTTGGAGATCATCACCGGGTTGGTGAACTGGAACTGCGTTGAAACAGGTCCGCCCCAGCTTCCGTCCGGATTCGTTACCGGCACACTTGGGTTTTGGTCCAATGCAAGCTGGATAATACCGCCATTGTTTGTATTCACTTTTTCCTCGGTGATACCAACGCTCATATTCGCGCCGATTTTCAGCCAGTTACGCGTCTGGTTTTCCAGGTTCAAACGGCCATTATAACGCTTGAAACCGGAACCTTCCACAATTCCTTTCTGATTAAAATACTCACCTGAAAGATAGTAAGTTGATTTTTCCGTGCCGCCGCTCAATCCAACAGAATACTTCTGCAAAGTGGTCGGGCGGAAAAGCGCACTCTGCCAGTTCGTACCTTCGCCCAGGACAGAAGGATCTGCAAATTGCGGTTCCGTAGCCGTGCTACCCACAGCCGCCGCCTCATTCCTGAACTGCGCATATTCACGCAGGTTCATCACATCAATGTGCTTAGGCTCCGATTGCAGCGTAAGCAGCGAGTTGAAAGTAATTTTCGCTTCGCCCGCCTTACCGCGTTTGGTGGTGATCATCACAACACCATTCGCTCCTACCGCACCATAAATCGCTGTGGCAGAAGGGCCTTGCAAAACGTTGATCGTCTCGATATCGTCCGGGTTAATGCTCGAAAGAATGTTTGAAAAACCCGTTGGCCGGTTATTCGGATCATCCTTCATATTATCAGGTTTGATCTGCACACCGTCAATCACATATAATGGTTGCGTTGTGCCTGTTAGCGAGCTCAAACCGCGTATCAAAACGGAAGGCGCCGCACCCGGCTGGCCCGAATTCTGCTGCACCATCACGTTTGCCGCACGACCTTGCAGACCTTGTTCCAGCGATGTATTAATGGTTTTGCTCAGATCTTTGCCCGAAACCGTTACCTGGGAGCTGGAAACATCCGTTTTCTTCATTTCTCCGTATCCTACCACAACCACTTCGTCCAGGGCAGCAATGCTCTCCTGTAATCTGATGTCAATTTTTGTCTTGTTTCCTACCGGAATTTCCTGCGTCACGTACCCGATAAAGGAAATAACCAATGTATTTCCCGAAGCCGCCTCAATCGAAAATTCGCCCGCAGTATTCGTAGTTGTTCCATTAGAGGTCCCTTTCACCACCACGCTCGCGCCTGGAATTCCGTCATCGCCATCTACCGAAACCACTGTACCGGTAATTGTTTTTTTCGCATCGCCCTGCGCAAAGGCACCCAGCCCAGCGCCCATGATCCCCAATGTTAAAAGAAGAGGTCGTAGCAACCCGGCGAGGAACTGCAAGCTGCGACTTACCCGCCTTGTTTCGTACAAATTTTGTTGCATGTTGTTTGGTTTTATAAGTGACTATTTGTTCACTTCCGATTTAGACTTTTCCGATACGCCTGGGTAAAGCACCGTATTTGGTATAAATCGAATGAATAGTTGGACAAATGTGCCTTTAAAAAACAATCAGCAGGGGATCCAAATGTTTACAAATAGGGGTTCATTTGTAAACTCAGACAGAAAATCACCCTATTTTTTCGCCTGTGAGTACATTTTGAGGGGTATATTTCAAATGGGCGATTGAGAAAGTAATGAGCAAGTGAATGCAGGGGATATGTTAGTATCAAAATGATCTTTTGTACTATTCCTGGCCGAGGTGCTCTTTGCGATAGGCTGTGGGAAGCATATTATACTCTTCTTTAAAGAGTTTTGCGAAGTATTTCGGGTTGTTGAAACCGATCTGATAGGCGATTTCGGAAATGGATAGCTGGCTTTTTTCCAGCAGGCTCGCCCCTCTGCGGATGCGGATAATGCGGATGAATTCAATGGGCGTCTTGCCTGTCAGAGAAAGGATTTTTTTATACAAATACATGCGGCTCATGGACATGGCATCGCTCAGTTCTTCTACGGTGAATTCCGCATTGGGCAGGTTGGCTTCCACCACTTTCACCGCGCTGTTTACAAATTCCTCGTCCAGCGAACGGATCGCCACTTCGCTCGGACGGATCTCCACGTGCTGCTGAAATTCCTGCTGCAACTGCTCGCGCTGGCGGATCAGGTTAGCGATCCTGACTTGCAGAATGTCCAGCCGGAAAGGCTTGGTCACATAGGCATCGGCGCCAGTCTGGTAACCCTGCAATTGCTGCTCTTCCTCCGCCCGGGCCGTGAGCAGCACTACCGGAATGTGTGAAATGCGCCGGTCGGTCTTAATGATGCGGCACAGCTCGATCCCGTCCATTTCGGGCATCATGACGTCGCTTACGATCAGGTCGGGGATTTGTTCCAAGGTAATTTCCAGTCCTATTTTCCCGTTGGCCGCTTCCAGGATGTCGTATTCTTTTTGAAATACTTCTTTTAAATACACCCTGAACTCATCATTGTCCTCCACGAGCAGCACGAGCGGCTTGTTTTTCACGGACTTTTCCGCAGGAAGCTCTATTTCAACGTCAGTTTGGATCGCTGTTAATGTTTCTGCCGCTGGCAATGCATGCATACGCGATGCGCTTTCCTGCAATGGTAACGTGACTGTAAATGTGCTCCCTCGTCCCACCGCGCTTTCCAGGTCAATGGTGCCGCCGTGCATCCTGACAAATTCCCAGGCAATCGCCAGCCCGATCCCGCTGCCCTGGTTCATCATATTGTCGGGCATCGGATGCTGGTAAAACCTTTCGAAAACCTTGGCCTGGGCATCAGGCGGAATCCCGATCCCGGAATCTGCCACACTGATCTCCAAAGCCTCGTTATCATCCTGATCCACAATGCGCAAAGTCACTGTAACGCGGCCATTTTCAGGCGTGAATTTGAATGCATTCGAAAGCAGGTTATACATGACTTTGGACAATTTATCCTGATCAAAATCGGCATAACGGGATGTCAATTCACTTTCAAACCGATAACGAATGTGCTTATGCTCAGACAGATCCGAGAATGTTTGTGCGATTTGCCGCAGAAAACGCACAATGTCACCACGCTCCGGCCGGAACTGCGTTTCCTCCACTTCCAGCTTTTTGAAATCGAGCATTTGGGTTACCAGATTAAAAAGCCGCTGCGCATTCCGGTGGACCAGCGACAATTGCCTGTGGACGGCATGATCCGAGCGAATGCTTTTCAACAAGTTTTCCAACGGAGTAAGCATCAGGGTAAGCGGCGTACGGAATTCGTGGCTTACATTGGTAAAAAAACGGATCTTCATCATATCCAGCTCGTGCAATTGCTGGGCATACTGTCGCTCCTGTTCGAGTTTGAAGTTCATGCGCTCCCGCTCGATCAGGATCCATCGCGCGACCATCAATGCGCCGGCCGCAACCAGGAAATACAACAGATAGGCCCAGGGCGTCCGCCAGAAAGGCGGCAGGATCACCACGCGCAGGCTACGCTCGGTTGACGCGCCGCCCTCTTTCATTCTTACTTTAAAAACATAAGTCCCCGGATCGAGGTTGGTGTAAGTTACCTTGCGCGTATTGTCGGCTTCAAACCACTGTTCGTTAAACCCTTCCAATGTATACTGGTAATGGTTTTTTTCGGGATGGAGAAAATTTAGCGCGGCGAATTCGATCGTGAACACGTTTTGGCTGTATTTCAGCACAATGCGGTCTGTAAGCGAAATGGATTTGGTTAGCACGGCTTCTCCATCGAAGCGTTCGCCAGGTTGAATGCTTTTATTGAAGATCTGAAAATCGGTAAGCATGACCGTTGTTGCGGTGCGCTCGTTTGTAATTTGTTTTGGGTCAAAAATGGAGAAACCGTTGGCCCCGCCAAAAACCATTTCGCCCGATTGAAGCCTTAGCGCTGCGTTTTCATTGAATCCCCTACCCTGCAAACCATCAACTTCATTAAATGTACGCACCTGCAATGTCAGAGGCAATCCACCGGAACGCCTGGAAATATTCACATTGACCAAGCCTTTGGGCGTACCAAGCCACAAGTTCTGCATTCCGTCGACGGCCACCGTCAGAACCGAATTATCCGGCAGGCCGTGACGCGTGTCATAGGCCACGAATGCATTTTTTCGCGCATCGTAGCGGTTCAGCCCTTCCGAAGTCCCGATCCAGATGTTTCCGAAATTATCCTCTGCGAGCGAAGTTACCGCATCGCTGCTCAGGCTTTTGGGATCCCCGGCTTTGTAGGCATAATGTATAAAACGCCCCGTTTGCCGCATTAAAACGTCGATCCCGTTTGCGGTTCCGATCCAAATATTGCCCTGCTTATCTTCCAGCATAGCCGAAATGTAATCCGAGCTGACGGAGTTGGGAGCCAGCCTCTGGTAATGCCGGAATGTCTTTTTGTTCCTGTCAAATAAATCGAGCCCATCGGCCAGCGTTCCTACCCAAAGGCGTTTTTGCGAATCTTCGAAAATTTCCCAGACGCGGTCGTCGATAAGGCTCGTGGAATCGGCCGGATCGTGCAGGTAACGTGTGAATGTTTTGCCATCAAAAGTGTTGAGCCCGCCGAAATAGGTTCCTATCCAAAGCACATTGCTTTTATCAAGACATAAGCTGACAATCACATTGTTACTCAAACTGGCGGGATCACCCGGGATGTTTTTGTACTGCCTGAAAGTGTTGTTTTTACGATCAAAATAAACTAGCCCTCCCCCGTTCATACCCAGCCAGAGATTTCCTTTTTTATCCTCCACAAACATATTCACATCGTCAAAAGGCAGGCTTCGCGGGTCGCCGGGAGCATGTTGAATAAGCGAAAATTTGAAAATATTCTTATGATAACTGCAAAATCCTTTCTTGAACGTCCCGGCCCAGATCATGCCCGTAGGGTCCTTATACAACGCCTGAATGCTGTTTTGGCTGATCGTTCTTGGATCTCCGGGGTTGAACAGCATCGTCGAAACCGTCCCGCGCTTTTTATCCACCACATTAATGCCGCCATGGTCTGTGCCCATCCAAACTCGGCCGTCCGGGCCGGTGACCATTGAGCTTACTGTATTATTGCTGAGACGGAAATCTGCGCCCGCGGTGTTGGCAATGCGTAATGTGTTGTTTTTGAAATCAAAATAAAAAGCGCCTAATGCAGCTTTCACGACATAAACCCAGGGTTCGCCATCATCATCCACGAACACCTTATGATTGGACAAATTACCAAGGTTCCTGTTCTGCAACATAGCACTTTGCACGTCCACAACGTACGTGTTCGCATGTACGCGCGCGAGGAAACCATCATCACACACCACCCAAAGATTGCCCTGCGCGTCCTCATCGAAGTCGGAAATCAGGCGCTTGGCGGGTTCGGATGAGTCTTCGGAAGGACTGAATTTGACCTTAACCAGCTTTTTAGAGCGCGTAATGAATTTCACCAATCCCAGCCGGTTGTGATTGATCCAGTAGTCGCCGGAGCGGGTTTTAAAAATGCGGCTGAAATTGGCATCGGGCAGTCCGAGCCTTTTGGCTGCTAAGTCTGCATTATGGTCAATGCGCTCGGAAATAGGGTCATATATGTCAAACCCCACTTGTGTACTGATCCAGATATAACCCTGCGGATCTTCAAATATGGCATTGATGCGGTGATTCGAAATGGTGGTGGAATCGCCTTGAATGTGCTTGAAAACACGAAATGCATATCCGTCGAAGCGGTTAAGGCCATTTGCCGTGCCGATCCATACAAACCCGCGGCTGTCTTTCAGGAAGCAGTTAACTTCATTGTGGGATAAACCGCGTTCGGTGTTGTAGCGTGCAAACTGGTATTCATTGGATTGAGCCATGCCTCTTTCCACCCCACCCAGCACGATGGCTATGACCCAACAAAAACACCAAAAGCAATTTCGCATCACGCAAAAAAACGAATCTTTTGCCTGAATTCTTACAAATTCTTCAATGCGAATGTACATGCGATCCAGGGCGCGCAAACAATGTTATTGCCACGCAACCATCACTATCAGATCTTCCTGCTAAAACTTAGCCCTACCCCAGCCTGATTGTTACCAGCCGGAAAGCCGTAAATGTTCCAGGATGTGCGTTTTTGCTCCATTTTTTTCTGCCTTAATAGATTCCAGCTGCTTAGTAGAATGGTAGTGGTGCCAATGCCTATATTGAACAACGAAAGGCGGCCCTGGCTGGTGAATTGAGGCGAATTGTCATATTTGGTCAAACGCCTTTCGCGAGAAAAACCAAAAGCACCCATCGTCACCTGGCTCGTTCCCGCCAGAAGCCCGAGGACCGGGGCCGTTTTTGAGTTACCACCCCTGGCGATATCTGCAACATTGATCACATTAAAAGTGGCATTTGCCCCCATCAAGACCGCTGAACTGATGGCATACATGGGCTTAACCCGGTTCGACGCTTGATCCGGATAGGGATAAGAGCCATAGGTAGGCTGAATCATCGCACATTCTTTCTTGGTCAACCCGCTCGAAGCTATCCAGCTATCAACTGATTCGCTATCCATATCCAGAATGTCGGCATACTGGTAATCCGCGTTAATAAACTCTGCTGTGCGCCTGCCCGCAGTCTGTTCAACCAGATAACCTACCGCGCAAATGTTCTGGTCTTTGTCTATGAAACAGGGTTTGCGCTGCCCTTGATAGTCGTAGTTTTTCGGATATTTCCCAGCTTGTGCATAGCTTCGGAGCAGGTTGAGCAGATGTGTCCGCCGGGATCTGTATTCATTGCTGAGGTGCGAAACATCCTTTTTTCGTAGAAGGCGCTCCACGTAAAGGAGGTGCGTTTTGATCCGAAGCTCATTATCTATGTCCTCATCAGGTTCAAATCCAAATTTCTCAACAAAACTGATGTTGCCGATGACCGGGTTTACCAAGTCTGGATTGTGATGGTTACAACCGGCGAAAATTGCCACAATAATCAAGCAAACTAATAGGGAAACAGCGCGCATAGGTCGTTGATGGTTAGGTAGATTGATATGTTAAATGTCCTTCTAGTTACTTAGAAACATCCTAATAAAAAATGGTTGGAAACAATTTTTCCGGATAGCGCGGGTTATGTAGAATTCGACGCAAAACGGCCACATTAAACCCGGTCAAATCACTTAAATCCGATTGATTTATTTCTTTTCAAACAACTTGATCGTATAGTCTAGCAGCGCAGTGTCGCCTGATTTTCCATGCCCCGGAATGACGACCTCGACGTCGGGATACCGCTGTTTCAACTTGGTAACCGTTGCGGGCCATGCGCTTTCGTTCGCGTCTTCCAGGTTCCCTTTTCCTGCCCCAACTTCCTTAATGAGGCATCCGCCAAACATTACTTTTTCGCTTGGGAAATAGCCTACAACATTGTCTTTCGTATGTCCTTCGCCAAAAAATTCAGTAACCACATCCCTGTTGCCGACTTTCAATGCAAGCTTGTTATCAAACCCTTTTTCAGGAGTCGGGAAATTTTTGAGCCTGGCTGAAACGATGGTCCTGTTCTCGGCGTAGGAAGGAATTCCGCGGCTGTGGAAAGCTTTGAGCCCGCCTACGCAATCTTCATGAAAATGGGTTGCAATGATGGCAACCACCTTACAATCAAGACTATCCTGAACCCAGCTGATGAGTTGCGATGATGTAGAATCATCAACCGGCGTATCAAAAATAATGGCTTCCCCTTTATCAAACACAACCATCCCGTTACAAGGCACTTTACCAAATGTCTCGCTCTGGAAGTAAGTAATGTGCCGGTAAACGTTTGGCTTTACCCGCTCGACGATAATGTCTTCTTTGGCAAAACTTTTGTCAGAGATCTTGGCAGATTTACAGCATGCAAGAAAAAATAGAAGGCTTAATAACAGGAGTTGTTTCATCGTTGCGCATCGTTGATTATGATTTAGTAAAACAAAATGAATTCATTTGTTTAAACAAATCTTACGCGACAATTCGCCCCGATCAACAACAAATATTATCTGGACGCAGCTGAATCGCGGTTTGCAGCTGCCGAACTGTCCCGCTCTTGCACGGCATTGCCTGCCTGTGAACTATCTGCGGGAGCCTTTTGCTTTGGACGTGTTGCAGTTCTGGTTTGCATCCTTCTTTCCCTTTCGCCAGCGCCTACACCACTCGTTTCCCAGCCGGTAAGCGGCGCTGGGCCTTCGGCCGGATCATACAGATCGGTTTTGATCTCCCTTTTAATGTAAATGCTGGAAGGGTTTGCCCGATGGGCCCTGATTGCGATCACATCGTTTTGTTTGTCGTGATTTAATATTAAAACACAAGCCCCCAGAAGCGATAGCGTCATGAAAAGGCCTAATAGCCGCCATTTAACATTCATAACTACAATGGATATACGTTCGTGGAGTTTTTTATTTCGTCACACAGATATTTATCACCCTTGATAACCGTGTTAATGCACGTGACGAGTTCGTTGGGATGATTGGTTTTCAGTAAATAGCCACTAACTCCCTCATTCAGCAGCGAATTGGCCAGCTCACGTTGTAATTTTCCTGCATACACTACAAATGACGATTCAGGATATTCATGCATAATGCGCTTTAATGCAACCTTATCTACGCTTTCCGCTTCCTCGGTCATGCCGATGATAATAATGTCAAACGTGTGCTGTTCCTCACATTTTTTAAATGATTGCAAACACGATGTTTGAAGCATTGTGAGGTTTTGGAAGTGTTCCCTGAGGAAGATACGCATGCCCGAACGAAGGACCGGGTGCTGGTCTATTAACGCAATTTTCATGGTGCAAAACTATTACGTATAGCTGTTAGCGACACAGGAGATAATTGAATTGATCACTAAAAAATGTTATTTGAGCATTAAAAAAATTAAATACCCCACCAAATTAATTCTATGACAATTTTTTCTAACTTGTTTGGTGAAAATGCCAGTTGTCATTCATACTTACGTTCCTCATGAGCATTCAGATTATTGTGGCTGAGGACCATCCTCTTATTTTGATGGGGATTCAGCATTTGTTGATGGAACATATGCCAGGGGCAGTGGTAACCGCAACAGGCGATTTCAATAAGGCGCTGGCTTTGCTGGAAAAACAGCCGTATAACTTGCTGATCATGGATATCAATTTACCCGGCGGGGATAAGGTTGGCATGATCAATTCTGTCCGGATGAAGCAGCCAAAAATTCCGATCCTGGTTTGTTCGAGTTATGACGAACAACTTTACGCGCTCCCGTTTTTGAAAGCCGGGGCCAACGGTTACATATCAAAAACGGCGCTTAATGAAGAATTCAAGCAGGCCATTGATACTGTGATCAGCGGAAAAATTTATGCAAGCCCTTCCGTTATGGAACAGGTTTTCGGACAACTTTTTAACAAGGGCAGCCAGGATTTAGTTACGGACAAGCTCACGGACAAAGAACTGGAAGTTGCCAAATTGTTATCCAAAGGACTGTCTACCAAAGCCATAAGCGAGCACATTCACTTGTCATCCTCTTCGGTAAGCAGTTATAAAGCCAAGATCTTCGAAAAACTGGGCGTAAGCAATGTCATCGAGCTTACGAGATATTTTGAATTGAACGGGTAACTTCCCGCACCGGCATTCTCTTAATTTGAAATGTGTTATTGACGCCCGAATGAGAATGTGTCAGGTCATCGTTTTATGGTGCTTTCTTTGCATGATGCTCGTTGCCTTTCATACAGAAGCGCAGCCGCAACCTGGAAATTCCTCGTATCTTCTGCAACATTTCACTGATGAAAACGGGCTTCCGCAAAACAGCGTCAAGGCGGTTATGGAAGACAAAAACGGCTTTTTCTGGCTCGCCACAGAAGTAGGCGTCGTTCGATTTGACGGGCAGAAATTTCTCACTTTCGACAAGTCCAATGTAGCTATTGCCAGCAACCGGATGCGTGGTTTCGTTCCTGCGCTTCCGAGTCCGCAGGCCGATCCTGCCTATGAATTTTACGGCCTCACCGAGGATAATCAATACATGGGCATTCAGGATAACGGTCTGGTGAAATCTGACACAGCATTTTATAAAAAATACACGCAGACGGACCCCTTCACGAGTAAGCTCATCCGGCATAACAGCATGCTCGGAAGCGTGCCGTCGCAATATCCGAACAGGCCCATGAGCGAGCATTACTTCATCGCTTCGGACAGCACGACTTTTTACATTTGGAGGCAAAATACCATTTCCGGCTATAAAAACGGAAAGCGAATCCACACATCCAGCGGCTCGTTTCGTGACTTTTTCCTGATCGGCCCACAACCATTTGCCATCGACGCATTGGGCAGGATTGTCAGAATAAGGAGCGGGAAAAATAATGAAGTGGTTTCAGTAATTGGTGACATTGTCCGTAATCCCCAGTTTATCAGGGATAAAAACAACTTTAAGCTGTACTGGAACAATGTCGCCAAAAGTGCTTTTCTGTATATCAATAATGCTTTCTACTCCCTCAACCTGTCTTCAAATGGTCGCTTGACTACAAAGCTGCTTTTAGAAAATTTTGATTTTGAAGATCTTGATATTGTTTCGGCACATTACAGCAAATCCACGGGCGCACTGCTGCTGGGCAGCACGACGAAGGGTTTATTTTTAATAAAAAACAAAAATTTCCAGACGCTAAAAATGGCTGGTAAGGACGCCGATAATGCTTACTATGCCCAAAAACCAGCCGGACAACATGCTGTAATTGCTGCCCAGGGTTATCTGCTGGGAAGGAATACACCGGGTTCGCCGTTTTTTGCAGGCAGGGTTTCTGCATTTATGGAAAAGTTTGCCTACAAATTTTCCATGCCTATGAACCCGGACAGTTCTTTCTGGTTTGGAATTAGTAATGAACTGTTTAAACTGGATAAAACGGCTAGAAAAGTGCTCTTGCGCCTAACATTCCAGGAGAAGTTTATGTCGCTCTTTATTGATAAACAACACAGGGTCTGGGTGGGTGGTGAAAAGAATACGTTGCACGAACTGGTAAGTTCCGGCGAAAGCCACCGCCTGAAATTGTTTTTGAAAGCAGATTTGGGAGGCGTTTCGATCATTGGCCAGGAATCAGCCGATGTTCTGCTTATAGGTGCTACAAAAGGTTTTTTCAGATACAATGTCCGCTCTCGAATGCTCCAAAAGCTGACCAATTTCAACAATATGGGCATCCGGAGTTTTTATACGACACAAGAAGGGACCTGGATCACGACTTATGGCAACGGCTTTTTTCTGTTGAAGAATGATAAATTGATCCACTTTCCGCTGGATAAGGACCGGTTTCTTGCCTTCGCGCATTGCATTAGTGAAGATGCTAATGGCTTTTTCTGGATTACTACAAACAGAGGTTTGTTTCAGGTCGCAAAACGGCAATTATTGGATTATGCCAGGAACAGCAACAATCTGGTTTACTATTTATATTACGACCGGAGCCAGGGTTTCGCTACAAATGAATTCAATGGCGGGTGTAATCCATGTTCCGTCAAACTGGCCGACGGCACATTATCACTTCCTTCAATGGATGGCCTGGTGTGGTTTGCTCCGAATAAAATGAAGCCTGAGCTGCCATCAAGAGGCATTTTTATCACTTCTGTCAATATGGATGGAAAGGATATGCCGGTGCAAGACACGCTTATTGTTCCCGACAATGCGGAACAACTCCGTCTGCAAGTTACAACGCCCTATGCGGGACATGTGAATAATATTCAAATGCATTATTCCTTGTCGGGGAAAAGAAGGAAGGAAAAGTGGTTCCCGGTTGATCCCGACTTTGTTATATCCATCCCAAAGATGTCTCACGGGCACTATAATCTTAAAATCAGGAAGGCAAATGGCTTTCTGACAAATGATTACATGTACAAGACGATTGTTTTACGCATTTTGCCTGCCTGGTATGAAACGTGGTGGTTCCGGGTGCTTTTGTCGCTGGTCATGCTGGGATTGTATTTCATGGCAGTGAAATGGCGGGCGGGTTATCTTGTAAAAAGGGAGCGGAAAGACAACCTCGTCCGGCATTATCGCGTCATTAGCCAGATTGTGGCCGCCGTTAATCACGATATCCAGACGCCTTTGCATTATATAGGTTATTCGCTGCGGCATATCAATGCTTATCTGCACAGGCAGGAAAACGGTAATCCGCTGATAACCAAGATGAGCGACGAAACGCTGAACACTTCCGAGCGCATCGGCACGCTGACTAAGAATTTGCTGGATTACATCAAGATTCAGAACAAAAACAGCTCGTCCCGCACACAAATGGCCCAGGTAGAGGTTCGGGAAATGGTCGACGGCATTTGCGCACTTTTTTCAGCTATCGCCAGTTCCAGGGGCGTGATTGTCAAAAATAATGTGGAGCCGGGGTTTCAGGTATGGAGCGATCCTAGTCTGCTATCGATAATCGTGCATAATTTATTGGACAATGCATTGAAAATCAGCGCTTCGGAAATTACGATTTCGTCAGGCATTCAGGATGGCAGGAAGCAAATCATCATTGAGGACAGCGGAACAGGCATGCCGGAAGATCTCATCAAATGGCTCAATAAATCCTATCGTTCCTACGAAGAATGGCTAAAAATTTCTCTATACCCCGAACAAAAAGGCATCGGACTCGTCATCGTAAAAGACCTGAGCGTCCTACTCCAAATCCGAATCACTGCATCCATCAATGCCAAAAACCACACCATTGTGCGGTTGGTTTTTGAATAGCAGAAAGGTTGAGCTTTAACGGAAAAATTAGCTTTCCCACCTCAAACCAACTTCTCAACCGTTATCGGTAACTCCCTAACCCGCTTTCCGGTGGCGTGGAAGACTGCGTTGGCGATGGCGGCGGCTACGCCTACGATGGCTATTTCACCGAGACCTTTTGAGCCGATGGGATTGACGACCATATCAGGCTTATCGATATAAATTACGTCGATTTGCGGAGTATCTATATGGACCGGAAGATGATAACTTGACAGATCATTGGTCACGTATCGGCCGTAACGGTGGTCCATAACAGCGGCTTCCATGAGCGCCATGCCAATACCACCTACGACGCCGCCAATCGATTGGCTCCGGGCGGTTTTATAATTGATGATCTTGCCAACATCCGCGCAAGTAACGACGCGCTTGACACGCACTTCAGCCGTTACCGGATTCACCAGCACTTCCACAAAATGACACCCGAAAGAATACATTGAGTACTGGTCTCGCTCCGGGCCGGATTTGGATTCTTCCATGACCTCGATCTGCGGCAAGTTGTGATATTTCAAAATGTCGGCATAGGAAACGGTTTTGAAACCAGCACCGGGCATTGCGGCGGCCAGTTCCGACAACTTCGTTTTCAGCGCTTCGCAGGCAACATGCACTGTGGAGCCGACGCTCGGAATCGTGGAAGAGCCATTTTGTCCAGGTGCATCCGGCAGGCTGGAATCGCCCAGGTCAAACCTGATTTGTTTAGGGCTGATGCCTAACACTTTGGCTGCAATGCTGGTCATGGCAGTCCCTGTTCCCGGGCCAATATCCATGGTTGCGCTTTGCACAATGACCGATCCGTTGGCAAGCATAATCGCTTTTGCCTTGCTTGGATGCCGGTGAAAACCATAGAGGCTTGAAGCCAGTCCATAGCCAACGAGCATTCCGTCTTTTTGCATAGCTCGCGTTTCTAATGGTCGATTTTTCCAACCAAACTTGTCTGCACCCAGCTCATAACATTCCCTGAGCCCCTTTGCAGACCACGGCAGATTTCGCTCCGGATCACTTTCGGCATAATTGCGCAAACGCATTTCGAGCGGATCTATTTTCAATGCATACGCCAGCTCGTCCAATGCTGATTCCAATGCGAACATTCCTGTTGCATCTCCCGGGCCACGCATCCATGTGGGCGTGTTCACGTCCAGTTTCAAAAGTCTGTATTTTGTAGACACATTCGGGCAGGCGTACATGGCGCGCGATGCGAGGATCGTTCTTTCCAAATGTTCTTCATAAGTGGAGGTCTGCCCTACTCCTTCATGCACAATAGCTGAAAGCAAACCCTGCTCATCGGCAGCCATAGCCACTTTTTGAACTGTATAAGGACGATAACCGACGGACGTAAACATTAATTCACGGGCTAAAACCAGCTTAACCGGCCGGTTCAATTTCCTGGCTGCCAGCACCGCTGCCAACGTATGCGGCCATACGCGGATGCCTGACCCAAAAGCCCCGCCAATAAATTGCGCATTGACTTTTACATTCTCCCGGGGCAGGTTGAATGCTTGCGCCAAATTCCCCTGCGCCGATTTAACCCCTTGATTTTTATCATAAACGGTCAACTTATCTTCCCCTTCCCAAACGGCAATGATCGCATGCGGCTCGATGGGTTGGTGGTGCTGTGTTGGGATCGTGTAAGTGGCCTCGATTTTTACCTTCGCATCATGAATGGCATCCGGATTTCCTCTCGAATAATCCTGGAAAGGTGAATTTTTATTTTTCTGAACACCCTCGGCCATGACAGCATTCTGAATATTTTCCTCAAAATTGGTCTGATGAACTTCCTTTTGATATTTGATTTTAACGAGTGAAGCCGCATGATTTGCCTGCTCCAAAGTCTGGGCGACGACCATAGCCACGGGCTGCCCGCTAAAATAGATCAGGTTATCAAAAAATACACGAAATGCTGTTCCGATAGGCGCTCTTTCTGACGGCTGTTTCACTTCACCATACCCGGGAACGCCAGGAGAATTCAAATGGCTGATCACCGCCAGGACGCCGCGCGCAGCTGCTGCTTTTTTTGAATCAATGCTTAAAATGCTTCCTTTCGCTATAATGCTGGTAATCAGGACAGCATAAGCCATATTTGGAAAGTCATAGTCCGCCGAATAAGTGGCAGCTCCCGTAACCTTCACCCGCCCATCCACGCGATCGAGTGACAGGTCCGGCTCAGAAGATTCAAAAAATGGCTTTATCACTTATGATATGGTTTTGGACCCGCATAGTCTTGTTCAACTGCTTATATAGTTCCAAAAAGCGCTTCCTGACCGGAAGTCTACCCATTTTCACGGCGCGTTGCCAGCACCTCGCGTATGGATGTCCAGCGGATGTCCGGGTAGCGGTCATTGTCCAGCGGATTTAGTTTTGGCTTGCCGCTCAACATGTTATGAAGATATTGCATGCCCTGCCAGGGCGGAAAGACTTCGTCATTATTCGGGGATAATGTGCGTGTAAGTTTGATCATTAAACCAAGAAAACCAAGGCTACCCGCACGCAATGTCCCGAACTTTTCACCCGTTGCTTCCGAAGCCGCGCGCTGAATATCCCGGATGGCAGCCACTTCTCCCGCGATCCGCAGATAACGCGGCGTGGCAGGATCCATTGCCGCAGCGGCAGTATAAGCAGCTGTGTCCCTTGTGGTTGTGAAATCCATTAGCTGGTCCGCGTCTCCCCAGTAGAGCACGCGTTTTATCTTAAACAAAACCACCGGCGCCTGACCAGTTAGCAGATCTGTAAACATTCCATTAAGAATAGATGTGGCGGCAATGGGCGCATCATTCAGCTTCCTGCCGAATTCCCGCCGAAGGTCCAGGTTGCGGTTACTGCCTTCAGGCAGCTTGGTGAAATCAATGCTGTAATCTGAGGGAATAAACCGCGGAACGCCTGCTTCAACAGCGGCATGTAACAAACGCGACTGCATGTCCACAATCACGTCCCTAAGACCTGACAATGCTGAAACTACGCAAGTTCCGCCGGAGCAGGCCGTTGTCAGCTCCGCAACATTTGCAAAATCCACTTCAATGATCTCCGCGCCCAGACGCCGAAGTTCCGAAACACGCGGGTTACCGCTGCCTTTTCTGACAAGCGCCTTGACAACGCCTCCTCGCTCGATGATGAAGCCTGCAATCAGAAAACCCAGTTCGCCAGTGGCACCAGCCAGAATGATTGTCCCGGGATCAGGCAACCTTGTTATGTCAGTCATTATTTTTTCAAAGATTTAATGAATAAGGTCACAGATTCAATGTCTGGTTCAGTCAGGATTCCGACGAACGAAGGCATTTCTTCATTATATCCTTTTACGATTTTAACTCCCGGTTTGAGAATGGATTCTTTTATATACTTTTCGTCCGCAACCGCGCTTGTCCCATCTTCAAAAATACGTTTGGAACCGTACAAATTCTGAAAGGGCGGGCCATACATTCCATCCGTTTTCAAACCTTCGGAATGGCAACCGGCGCAGGCCATTTTTTGAAATATTTCCCTTCCATGCGCTGCTGAAACCACAACCTTTTTTTCAGACTTTTCTGCAATCACCGGCTCTTTAACATCGAGAAGCGCAAGATCAACATTGCTGAAACTATTGGATTTCAGATCCATATCTTCCGCTTTGTTCACTGTAAACCAAAAGCTGTCGTTCATCTTTTTACCATCTGCCGCAGTCAGTTTATAAGAAACTTCCATTTGCATGACCTCGGCCATTCCCGGAACCAGGAGCAAAATTCTCTTACGGTCTGCCGACAAGTAGGCAGCTGCTGCAGACAACGTTTCTTCCCCGGACGTTCCATCCATTTTGAAATGACCGGATCCATATTCTTCGGTGCGCTGATAATTCCATCTTTTCACTGCAAAATTAGCCGCATCAGCAGCGGATTTTGGATCTAATTCTGCGTCAAAACCAATGATAACACCCTGTTTTCCAGCTTTAAACTGATTGGGAAGATAACTTGGCTTACCGGTGTAGCGGAGGCGCAGCAATGCACTGATTCCCGTTGAAGTTGAACCCCACAAATTAAATCCCGCCACATAAAGCTGCCCGTCAACCGGATGGACAATGCCTTTGGAAGTCGGCGCAGGGTAATTCGCATGAATAACCGAAACCCCACCCTGAAATACGCTGGAAGAACTATCAATCAGAACACGGAACAAACCCGGCCGGCCAAATGAGAAATGGATCAAACTGCCACTCAGCGGGCCCATTTTATTGCCGGTAATCCATGCCTGGCTAATGCTCGAACGGTCTACTCTATGCGGGATCCAGGTCAGCGGAGGCGCTATTTCCGGATTGTCGGAACGGTGCGCAGTCGGTTGAACGCCATAATAATCCCCTTTTTTGATTAAATAAATGGGGGTTGAAGGGACAAAGTTCCCTTGCTGATCGGAAGCGGTAAGAGTGCCCTTTTCAGGATGGATACCAAGATAAGGCCCCCGCAAACCTGTCGCAATAACCTCTGATTTCAATCCATCTCGGCTTATTTTTAGTATTGTACCATTTTGCGATGAACCTGATCTGAAACCCTTTCCGGTTTTGGAAGTCATTCCCGGCCCATTATCCAGACTTCCGCCTTTTGCAATGTAGAAACTTCCATCCGGAGCTGTCACCATATCCCCGGCCCATTCCCTCGATTCCGGCGATTGCTTCATAACATTTGAGAAATTCTCATAGAAATCAGCAACGCCATCCTTATTAATATCGTGCAATTTCACAATGCCTTCCCTTCCGAATATGTAAACCTGCTCATCAACGATCTCAATGCTCATCGGCTCGTGAAAACCCGACGCAAATCGGGTCCATTTCAGGTTTGGAAGATTTTTATCAATTCCCTCGATCATCCAAACGTCGCCCTCAAACGTCACTACGCTTGCACGCCCATCTTTGAAAAACCCAACATCCGCTACACGCACATTGCGCTTCCAGGGATTTGGCAATGGTAAGGTTAGTTGATCCGTGACGAATGCCGCAGTGTCCGGCGAGAGTTGACCTTTGGTAACGACAGTTTCTTTCCATAATGCCGGCCCTCCTTTTTTGTAATCAGGAATCGCAACTTTGCCTTTTTTACAATAATTTTCAAATGCCTTTCTAAGCCTGGCCGGCCCTTTCCAGATCACAACTGTCTCGTTAATAACCTTTTGAGAAGCGGGAACTTTAACTGTCAGGAATTGATCACCGGTAATTTGAGGCTGCAATGAACCTCCCTTACCCAAAATTCCAACCGCTGTTACCGTATCCTTGTTCGCACCGTGATATAGGTAAGCGATTTTGCCTTTCACCTCCGAACCTGTTGCATTGCGGACTTCTGCTGCTGTCAGGAAGATTTCTTTTGCATTTTTATCAATTTGAAACGCTCTTGTAAAAGCCGTTTGATCTTCAAATTTTGTGCTACCAGGTAACTCAGCAACCTCCGCATTACCCACGGAATAAGTGAGAACAGCTTGATTTCCATATACATAAACGCCTTTCCATCGCCCTTGCTCAGCTGGCATAGGCGCCCAGGTGGGCTGCTTTATTTCATTAATTTTTGCTAAATCTCCTGAAAACGGCTTTTCCAACGTCCAGCCTGGATAAAGCCCTGTCGCCATTTTCGCATCTCCCGTGAGCGCAGCGATTTTGTTATTTTTATTAAAAAAGTCTTTGTACGAGATCTGCGCCATCAAAACCATTGGCAAATACTTCCCTGTCCACGCCACCGACCAGCGTAAAAGATCGGTGTCAAAACAGGCATAAGTGTCATTACCGAGCTGCAAAGCTAATGTCCGCGCCGCCATATTGTCCTGCGGATAAGCCGGCCCAAGCTTGCGCGCATCCACAGATGTGGAAATGTATGGAAAACCCGATTCGATAAACGAACCCAGGTCCAGTGAATCTTTGTCGTTGGCAACAACCGTTTTGTTATCCGTGTAGCCAGTCAGAAAAATGGATCCCAACGTCAAAATACACATCCAGACAGCTCCAAAGTGTTTACGGCAATATTTCAAAATAAGCATGGTAAATGGCATGGTAAAAAGAACATGATCAAAAGCCTGGTGTAGTTAAAAAGTTACTTGAAAAAGTATTTGAAAAACGGAAAGAGCAGCGGCGCACTTCTGGAAACAGGACGCAAAAAACGAGGTCAAAACCTGACCGATTTACCTTAAAATAACTGAAACCGTCTCCTGGCTCATTGGATTGCCAAATAATTCAGAATCTCCGCAATTTTTATCAGACGCATTAAGGAAACGCGCCATTTCAACTTTGTAAACCTTACTATGTTATGAAGAAAATTGTTTTACTTTTTTCCCTACTCTGGTTCCAGCAAAAACTCTTCGCTCAAACCAACGAAAGTGTCGGAATCAACACATACACCCCAGATCCCAGCGCGGCGCTGGATGTTCAGGCTACGAACAAGGGGGTGCTGCTGCCGAGGGTCTTTTTGCAAACTATGGCAGATAAACTGACCATACCTAATCCCGAAAAAGGCTTGCTCCTTTTTAATACAAATCCAGGATTAGCAAAAGGTGCCGGTTTTTATTTTAATGCAGGATCTGACGCAAATCCCTTTTGGCAAAATGTTGATTCAGATTTGACGCTACCTTATAGCCAGACATATGGAAGCTCGAAACCGCTATTCGTGGTAAGTAATAATGCAACAACGGTAAGTGCGACGGCTATATGGGGCTATTCTGATTATGGACAAGCCATGAAGGGTTTTTCTACCATTGGAACGGGGATTTGGGGGTTTAGCAATGATATCGGAACGGGGGTTGTGGCCTCATCCCTTACCGGTCTGGCCATGCAAGTTGATGGTAGGATCAAAATTTCGGGAGCTAATGTAGACCCCGAAAACGGCAGGGTTCTTACTGCTCTGGATGCAGTCGGCAATGCTCACTGGGCTACGCCTATCAACGAGTTCGACAATATTTTCAACGGGTTTCATTCTAGTGGAGTTCTGCAAGGTGGTAATCAGAATATGTCTGAAAGCGCATTTGTAAAAATCGCTTTCGCGAAACAGAACTATGACATCGGTACGAATTACAATGATGCAAACATGGCACCGCACAGCTCATTTATTGCACCTAAACACGGGATTTACCATTTTGATGTAATGACAAGATGGGAAAAGGCAGACACAGAAGTTTTTTTCGGGCCAACACTTAAGTTAGTCAGGATCAGGGGCGGCGTAACGACTGAGCTTTCTGAAAACCGTGCCCGGGCAACCAATGGTTCTCACACTTCACATATAGCAATCGATTGTGAATTACAGCAGGGCGATGTAATCAATGTAATTGCGAGGGCTTATGCACCGCAGGTTGCACTTAGCGTCGAGGATAGAGACGCAAATTTCACCGGACACCTTGCTATCGAACTTTAATCATTCAATCTAACACAATTAACTATGAAAACTATTCTCTCGTCCCTATTGGTAACGTTGTTGCTTTGGCACCATGGATTTTCCCAAAGTGTTGGAATAAACACAAATTCTCCAAATCAAAGCGCAATATTAGATATTCAAAGTACAAATAGAGGAGTTTTGCTACCAAAAATTGCGCTGCAATCGACATCAGATAAGAGTACAGTCCCTAGTCCCGCGAACGCTTTACTGCTCTATAACACAAATACCCAAGTTGGTCCTGAGGGATTCTACTTCAATGCAGGAGATCAAAATAATGCCATCTGGAAAATGATCGGAGCAAGGTTAAATGTACCTTTTAATCAAGTTGGAAGCAGTAATGGTGCCCTATTCTTTATTAATAACTCTGATAACTCTCCAAATTCTATTGCTATTTCAGGACAATCCGAAGTTATAGGTGTAAGGGGCGCTTCCGACGCTGGAATTGGTGTTTTCGGAACCAGTACCAGCGGTATCGGCGTGCTAGCAAAGAGCGCTCTTGGATTAGCTCTACACGTTAACGGAAAGCTCAAAATAGCAGGAAGTGGACAATCTCCCGCGGAAGGGAAAATACTTACTTCTGACGCAGAAGGCAATGCTACCTGGCAAGCTCCTGCTGTGAATATTATAGCCTTTTCTGAATTGGGCATCAGTGGTGGAGGTAATATAAATTCAGGAGGAGGCCTGGATTTTGTCACGGTTAATTTCGGAAATATCGCTTACAATCACGGTGGAGATTACAACCCTTTCGCCGACAGCTTTGTTGTACCATTTAACGGGATTTATCACTTTGACGCGATGGTTGAATGGACTCACGGAGATGCCAATCTCGAATTTAGTCCTTCTTTGCAGTTGGTGAGATTCAGAGGAAACGACCTAACAGAACTTGCTTTAGACTTCAAATACAAGGTAAGTTCAAAGTACACCTCAATAATATCAATCGATTGCCAATTGCAGCAAGGTGACGTTGTATTTGTCAGAGGCAAATCAGGAGTGAACGGCATCGCGCTCGAAACTTCCAATTCTACTGCCCATTTTAATGGAAGATTATTGCAGAAACTTTAATGCTCTCACAATTATAAATTTTCACTTTATTTAAGATTACCCATTTATGAAAACAAAACATACCTTAATAGCACTACTAGGCTTCACAGCCGCTTTTGCTGATGCACAGGCGCAATTGAAAACTGGCGCGAACAGCTTTTTTATATCGCCGGGAACAACCGTGACGGTAAGTTCTTTGTCTTTGACGCCAACCGAGGCTACGAATTTGAACAACAATGAAATAACGCATTCGGATGTCGCCATTGCAGGTAAGCCTACCGGCAGCATTAATCGCGTTTACAATTTGGCAAACCCACTTTCTTTTAAAGGTAAAGTGCTGATTACATACCTTGAATCTGAATTGAATGGTAACAATGAGAATGTGCTGCAAATTGCTCACGCAGGACCAGATCATATTTACACGATCCCCACGAACAAAAGCACACCGGATCCAATATTGAACAATGTTTCAGAATCAGGAGATTGGACGAACGTCAGCATAGTCACAGCGACAGAATCAGGCAGCGCGTTACCGGTCACACTGGTAGATTTCGTTGCTGCGCAGCAAGAAAATAATGTCGTGCTGACTTGGAGTACGTCCTTTGAGGCCAATAGTGATTTTTTTGAAATACAGCATAGTACGGATGCAAAGAACTGGATCGCATTGGGAGAAGTGAAATCAAATGGAGAGAGCAAAGTTGAACGTACCTACTCCTACGTACATGAGCGACCGTTAGCAGCTGAACATTACTATCGGTTACGAATGGTTGACAATGATGGAAAATTTGCATTCAGCCGGATCAGGAACATTCGGGTGGCAAACGACCTGGCTATTTCATTTCATCCAAATCCAGTAGTAGATTGGCTTACCATTGAAATGCCCAATGCACAGCAACCGGACCATGTAAAAATTGTCAGCAAATCGGGTCGTGTAGTGTACGAAGCGAATAAGAATGAGCTACAAAAGCTGCCGGATGGTGCCATTAATGTCAAACAGCTTACAACAGGCATTTATGTAATACAGGTTCGGGAGCAGGATGGAACATTGCATTCATCCAAATTGATTAAGAACTGAGTAGTTACAAACCAGACTATCGAATTTTGTAGATAAGAAAGTAAATCGTTCTCTCCGTAACGGCGTAGCTTGGACAATGTCCCGGCTGCGTCGTTCTTTTTTAGGGTAATGCGTCCTAATATGCGCCAAAATAAGCCCTGTCAACAGCTTACAAAAAAATATTCAGATATTTTTAGTGTCAAATGTTTGATATTTAAAATAACAATATTATTTTTACATCAAGGTTACACTTCATCAGCAAAATTTATGAAACGGGTTCACATCAACAACAACCATTGGAATACACTGGCCAGCATAAGGCACCACATGTATGAATATCTCCTGGTATTTTCGTGTGATAAGGTGACAGAAGCATTGCTTCATAATGTGAAGCGCTATTTTGAAGAAAATTATGGCTGCGCATACGCGGCCAATCTTGTACCGCACCTCACGCTCTTCAAATGTACGATTCATGAAAATAAGGTGGATCGCATTATCCAGGGATTAGAAAAGGTCGCCCGGCACGCATCTCCACTATCTATTTCGCTCACACAGTTTAAAAAATACGAATACGGAAAATTTTATGTCGATCTGGAAACGGGCGCATCCGATCAGGTGCTTGATCTGGCTGGGAAATTAAAATTGGAAATAGGCCGGCACGTGCGGCAATGGGCACCGGGAGAGAATCATTTTTGTGACGATCCGCATTTTACAATTGCAAAGAATATGAGCGCTTTGCAAACCGCCAAAGCAGTGATAGATTGGCTTTACCGAGAGTTTCAAGCGTCGTTTCAAGCCAGCGAAATGATCCTTCTCAGACGGTCATTGGTCAATGGCGCACAATACGAGCAAATTGCAAACTTCCCACTTCTGGGACTTCCAGGAGGCAGTTATACACAAGGTTCACTGTTTTGAATGTAAGTTTCATGGCGTGCAGGGTGTCACGTCATGAACGACATTCAATGTAAGGGGTAAACAAAATTCAAAAGCAGGCGGCTCAACAAGGAGTAAATGTTTTAAATTGCGTAAAGGACAACAGCGTATCTGAAAGGCTGTTGACCTTTCAAATCCTGAACCAGCTACGCTTATGAAATTAAGTTTCTTATTCAAATCATTCATCATGAGCATTGGTGCTTTTGCAGCGAATGGTCAATCTTTTAATAACTTTCCGGTCACCACGCAGAAGCCTCCTTTGCATGCTAAACATTGGATCGGGGTTACCGGCAAACCACTGGCTGCCACGGCGGGAGCAATGATCTTCAGCAAGGGCGGAAATGCGATTGACGCTTCCTGTGCAATGTTGGCGGCAACCTGCACCATGTGGGATGTATTGAGCTGGGGAGGCGAGACGCAGGCGCTGATCTATAATCCGAAAACAAAAAAAGTGATCGCAATCAATGCGATGGGTGTCGCTCCGACAGGGGCGACGACTGACTTTTTCAAAAATAAAGGCATGAATTATCCGCCGGAATATGGCCCACTGGCTGCAACAACGCCTGGAACGGCCGGTGGTTTAATGACAATGCTCGCGGAATACGGCTCCATGTCCCTGAAAGAGGTGCTCGCACCAGCAATGCAGCTTGCAGAAGGATATCCGATTGAGGCACAGACGGCCAATGCGATTGAGCGGGATAAAGCAGAAATCAAAAAGTGGCCTTACTCTACAAAAGTTTTCTTGCCACATCTTGGCTCGAAGAGGGAAGCGCCGGATGCCGGTGAAATATTTGTTCAGAAAGATCTGCTGGCAACATTGCAAAAACTGGTTGATACGGAGCAGCAAGCATTGAAAAAAGGCAAAAGCCGGAAAGAGGCGATCTATGCAGCTTATGACCGATTTTATAAGGGTGACATTGCCAAAGAGATTGCCAGGGGAACGCAGGAGCAAGGTGGCCTGATCACGGAACAAGATATGGCCAACTGGAAAGTCAAGATCGAAGAGCCGCTGATGACATCTTACAGAGGGATCGATGTTTACAAAATGCAGCAATGGACGCAAGGACCTGTGTTGTTGCAGACGTTGAATATGCTGGAAAATTTTGATCTGAAAAGCATGGGTTACAATTCTTCACGCTATGTGCATACTTTGTACCAAACGATGAACCTCGCTTTTGCTGACCGGGATTTTTATTATGGCGATCCGGCTTTTGCACCCGAAGAGCCGATGAAAGGTTTGCTCTCCAAGGAATATGCTAAGGAGAGAATCAAGCAGATCAATTGGGAAACAAATGATGCCAAAGCATTACCCGGAGATCCGTACCCATTTGAAGGAAAGAAAAACCCTTACGCAGATCAAATTAAATCCTGGGGGAATTTCCATGCTTCGCTAAACCGGAACGCCAACGGGTTGGATAATGAATACATGAAAGAATTTACGGCTGGCACAACCTCAGTAGAAGCTGCGGATGAAGAAGGCTGGGTTGTGAGCATTACGCCTAGTGGCGGCTGGGTGCCCGCGTGTATTGCTGGCAATACGGGTGTAGGATTAAGTCAACGTATGCAGTCCTTCGTTCTGGATGCGAAGGAAAACCCTTTTAATGTTGTTGAACCGGGAAAAAGGCCGCGTGTGACATTGACGCCAAGTCTTGCGCTGAAAGATGGAAAGCCGTTTCTCTCATTTGCAAAGCAGGCTGGGGATGAACAGGACCAGTTGCTGCTCCAATTCTTTCTGAATATGGTGGAGTTTGGAATGACGGTGCAGGAAGCTACCGAAGCACCAAGTTTCAAGACATTGCAGATGTATGCAAGCTTCGGGGCACATGACAAAGAACCTGGCGGACTTATTCTCAACCAGGCAATGCCGGACTGGTCCCGAAAAGAACTTGCCAGAATGGGATACAAGCTTTACTATCAGCCCAGAACAAGCGGACCGATCAATGCGATTTACTTTGACTGGCAGCACAAAAGCTTCTGGGGCGGATCCAGTAACCATGGCGAAGATTATGGCATAGGCTGGTGATCCCGGTCAATGACACGGATCATGCCGAATGTGGGTGCAAAGTCGAACTGCTGGTAGAATTTAGCCAGATGCTCGGATGAGTAAAGTGCGACCAGTGCTTTGTTTGTGGCATTTTCATCAAGCCAGCGTGTAAGTTCCTGCATGAGCGCCGTGCCTACACGCTTACCTTGCCAGGTTGGGTGGACCATGACGTCTTTTACATAATAAAAACTAAAACCGTCTCCCAGCAGTAAAGCACACCCGATGACGTCACCATTTTGCAGATTCTCAGCGATAACAATGGTCTGCATAAAATCCAGCTGCGCCTGCAACATTTCATCGGTCGCGGCGGTGGACCAGCCTACGGATTCGAATAAGTTGCGGTACTGGGATACCGATGGCTTTTTTATGAGAATTTGAATGTTTTCAGGCAGGATTGAGGAATGTCCCTTTTTGAAGTTTGTAGGAGTAGCAAAAGTTATATTATAACCATTTAAGTCCTTGACAACATATTCAGTGAGTCCATAAATCTGCCTCGAAAGCGGCATGATGATCTCAGCCTTACGATCCTGGTGCAATTGATAAAGCGTTTCAATGTTGCGAACACGGATCCACATCGAATGACCGTGTTTTTCGGCGGCCAGAGTTGGATTAAGAGCAAACTGGACAGACGCGCCGTGCCACGAAACGCCACCGTGTGTCGGAGGCTCGCCCCAGGTCCACTGGTTTGGGAAACCAAGTGTTTCTTGCCAGTATCGGATAGACTCACTCACATTATGAACCGTAAGCACGGTTTCTGCATGTGATATGGCTGGTTGGAGGCTGTTTTCCATATGTTGCAAATGAGTTATACAGGCATATTTACTGTTTTATCTGTCTGAAAAGTTTAAAATAGTTACCATTTTGCGACAATCGATTTCATTTTTAAAAATAAAGTGTAATCAATATCTTTGAAATAAACCGATATGACATGTTTTCCGCTGCCGAATTAAAGAAGAACAACACTTCCATTTCCACTGAAATCCTGGCGGGAGTCTCCTCATTTCTGGCAACAGCGTACATTATCGTCGTAAATCCATCCATATTAAGCCAAACCGGCATGCCGTTTTCGGCTGTGCTGACGGCCACAATTCTGGTTGCGTTTTTTAGCAGCCTAATGATGGGTTTGTATGCAAACAATCCGATCCTTGTCGCGCCGGGCATGGGGTTGAATGCATTTTTTACATTCACAGCCGTCTTTACTGAAAAACTGAGCTGGCAAGTCGCGCTGGGGACTGTTTTCTGGTCGGGTGTATTCTTCCTTTTATTGTCGTTTTTCAATGTTCGCGCCTACATTGTAAAGGCAATCCCAAAATCACTGCGGTTTGCCATAGCAGCCGGAATTGGCCTGTTTATTACATTAATAGGGTTCGCAAATGCAAAATTTATCGTAGCGCATCCCGCAACGATGGTAGGATTGGGTAAATTGAATGCTTCCTCACTTACCTTCGCTGCAGGATTGCTGATTACGGTGGTTCTATTAATTAAAAATATCAAGGGAAGCATTCTGATTGGCATCGTTTTAACGAGCTTAATGGCTTGGCCGATAGGCCGCTGGTGGGGCGGAACGGAGACCATTATCAACATTGACACGCTTGTGTCGCAGCCTGATTTCAGCCTGGTTTTTGAGTTGGATTTGATTAATTCACTGAAATGGAGCCTTGCCCCTATTATCCTTGCATTCGTTTTTACGGATATGTTCGACAGCCTTTCCACATTCGTAGGACTGGCGGAAGCGGCCGATTTGCTGGACGAGCACGGCGAACCGAGGAACATTAAACGTTCACTCATTACCGATGCATTTTCGACAACAATCGCAGGTTTGGTCGGTAGCAGCCCCGGCACCGCCTACATTGAATCCGCTGTGGGCATTGAGCAAGGTGGAAAAACCGGCCTTACCGCGGTTGCGGGGGCAATTTTGTTTCTCCCGTTTCTTTTTTTATCTCCATTGTTAAGCGCCATTCCGGCTATTGCCACCGCTCCGGCGCTGGTTCTGGTCGGCGTTTTTATGATGAAACCGGTTGTTAAAATCAACTGGGGTAACCTGAGCGAGGCGTTTCCGGCATTTTTTGCAATGGTGCTCATTCCATTTACTTACTCCATTACGCAGGGGATTATCTGGGGATTTTTGAGCTGGACTGCGTTGCACATTGCTACCGGCAAGATCCGGGAAATCAGTCTCGCACTTTGGATTATTGACATTTTTGCCATCCTGGCACTCATTCTTTAACTTTTATGAAAAAATCACTCCTTCTTTTTCTCCTTTTATTTTTACAAATCACAAACATTCATGCACAAAGTGTTACAGGGATTCTCGGCGCTTTTCCACCTGAACTTGTTCTGCTGCAAAGTAAAATGGAGGAGAAACAAGACACGATCATCCAGCAGATCCGGTTTACAAAAGGCAAATTGAATGGACGACAGATCGTATTGGCGCAAACCGGCATCGGGAAAGTGAATGCTGCGATCACAACAACCTTAATGATCGAGCATTTCAAGCCACGCGAAATTGTATTTTCCGGAATCGCTGGCGGCATCGATCCAGCGCTTCATCCAGGCGATATTGTGATCGGCACGCACGTTACTTACCACGATTTTGGGATGGCCGAAGACACCGGCATGCAATATTGGTCTACCAAAAACCCGGCAACCATGCTCGAAAACCCGAGATCGTTTATTTGTGATAGTGCACTGGTTAAGAAAGCATTAGCTGTATCAACAGGTTTAACATTCTCCAAAATCAAGCGTAAGAACGGCAGTTTCGAACCGGCTGTAAAGCAAGGCATCATTGTTACCGGAGATGTTTTTGTATCTTCTGAAATTATCACGCAACGGCTTCGTAAAGAACTAAACGCTGCTGCGACGGAGATGGAAGGCGCGGCTATTGCCCAGACTTGTTATCAGCAAAACACACCTTTCCTGATCATCAGAAGCCTGAGCGACAATGCGAATGACAAAGCGCAAAACGACATTATGACATTCTACGACATTGCCGCCCACAACGCCGCCACGCTCGTTATGGCAGTTGTTGGGAAAATGTGAATTTGATGGTTGCGAAGCTAATACGGATTATATGAAAGGATTACCACAACGGTAATAACATACCAAAGCGATAATCCTTTGCCTGAATAGCATTATGCCCAAATATCGTTGCTGGCTGTTAAAATGATTGGGGCACCATCGGTGACTACGATCGTATGCTCATGCTGGGCCATGAAACCGCCTTTGTCCCCAACTGTCGTCCAGCCATCGCCAGTTTCCACAGCAAGTGAAGAATGTGTTGAAATAAACGTTTCAACGGCGACGACCGAATTTTTCCTGAAACGCTTTGTATTGAAACGGTCGCGATAGTTGGCGATTTCGGAAGGTTCTTCGTGCAGATGCCTGCCGATTCCATGACCATTCAAATTTTTGATCACCTTATAACCGCGTTTTCTGGCTTCTGATTCTATTAAAAAACCGATGTCCGAGATTCTTACTCCACCCTTAATGTTACTGATCGCTTTTTTCAAAATCTGTTTGGACGCTTCCACAAGCTGCTGATGGCCGTTTGTATCAGGACCCAACACAAATGATCCGCCGTTATCAGACCAGTAACCACCCACCTCTGCGGAAACATCAATATTTACCAGATCACCATCACGCAGGATCGTTCTATCCGTTGGAATGCCGTGACAAAATTCATTATTAACGCTGATACAGGTCCATCCGGGAAAGCCATATGCCAGATTTGGCGCCGATTTTGCCCCAAATTCCTTAAAAAGTCCTGCTCCGAAATTGTCGAGTTCCTTGGTGGTCATTCCCGGTTTTGCAAACGCCGTCATTTTTTTCAAGATCACAGCAACCACTTCGCTTGCACGCTGCATTCCCTTCAATTCTTCTTCTTTGGTAATCGACATATTTCAATTTTAAAAAAATCCTTTATTCATACTTTGCCCCTAACATAAGCAGACAAATGTGCTTAGTCAAGCGCGGAAGTGAAAATCCAGCAATTGTTTCTGGTCTTCAATGGTGGGAACAGGGATTTTTAATCTTTTCAAATCGTCGATAAGCATGTAAAAAACATTGCCTTTTTGTTTTGCAATGCTGTGAAAACTGCCTTCCAAACGCAAGTTATTCAGCATGAGCAGCAAGAATTGGCTATTCATGTGCTCATTGGTTACCAGGCGCAGATATTTTGTATGCAAAACAAAGTCGGGCAGATCGAACAGCGTGCATTTGCCAAGCTGGCCGGAACTGCTGTTATGGGTCAATATAATGTCGCCGCTGTGGAATCCAAACTTCCTCTTCTCGCGTTCCGAAACGCGCATGTATTTCGGGTCACTCAGGATAATGCTGTCGCCAATTAATTTTTCAATCAGCGAAAATGGCTGTAAATCTTCCTCAGGCCATTCAAATTGCGGATATTGACACCCCGAACTGATCGTTACCACAGCGCCCAGCTCCATATCTTCGCAGTCTGCTAAGTCAAAATAATGTATGGGTTCCAGTATTTCCATTGCCCTTTCTCAATCTTCAAAATGTATCCGCCCTTACATTAAAGCGAAACAAAAGATAGCCCGATAGGCAAAAGAATGGAAGAGGGCAACGGCTGAATGACCGGAATTTCGGCCCGAATGACGATTAATTTGAATGGAAGGAATACCAGGAAGTCACTTACCCAGCCAATCCTTAAATGCACCGATCCGGTCCAGGCTTACAATGACCTCAGCACGCGGCGCCGGTTCCATTTCAACCACCATTTTCCCCATAGGTTGCTGATTGACAGAGCTGATGGCGTGTAAAGAAACAATGTGTGACCTGTTCACCCGGAAAAATTGCTTCGGGTCAAGGTGTTCCAGAAGTTTGTCGAGGCTGTAATCCAGGCTGTAAAATTTCCCTTCCAATGTGTTCAGAAGCGTGGTTTTGCGCTCATAGGAGAAATAAGCGACCTGGGAAACAGCAACGCTTTGCAATCGCGTTCCGGCCGTGACCATGAACCGCTCTTTATAGGTTGATTCTTTATAGTTTTCCAAAAACTGATCGAACCTGTCTTTGGGCAAAGCAGGTTTTACAATGGTTTTAAACTTGTCGATGGCATCTGAAAGCTCCTGGTAATCAATTGGTTTTAATAAATAATCAATACTAAATGTTTTGAAAGCCCGTAACGCATATTCGTTGAAAGCCGTGGTGAAGATGACCGGAATAGTGAGTTTCAGCTCTTCCAAAATCCGGAATCCGAGATCATCTTCCAGGTGAATGTCCATGAAAATCAGATCGGGAAGGTCGGCGTTTTGTTTTCCAAAATAGGCCATTGTTTTCTCCACTGATGGAATTTTATCGAGTACGCGGATCGTCTTGTCATACCTGTGAATGAGGTTTTCGAGGCGTTCAGCGGTTTGGCCTTCATCTTCAATAATTAATACTTTCATGACAGCAGGGGAATTTTTACAACGAACAAACCATCTGTATCCGAGACTATTACGGGTTCTTTGGTAAGCAGCCCATATCTGCGGACAATGTTGGATAATCCAATTTCTGCCGAAGCAGGCACGCCGTTCCGCTTCCTGACCGGGTTGCTGATAACGAGCTGTAAACCGGTCATTTCGATATTGATATGCAACGGATTTTCCAGCGACATTTGATTGTGCTTCACTGCATTTTCAATGAGCAACTGCAATGTAAGCGGAGCGATTTTGAATTGATCATGAGCCGTTTCCGGAATTTCGATGTGCACATGCATTTTTTCCTCAAATCTCGATTTCAACAAAAAAACATAAGCGCCAACAAAATCCAGCTCGGTTTTTAATGTTACCGATTCCAGATCGGAATGGTCCAGGATATAGCGGTAGGATTTGGATAACCTATTGACGTACAACACCGATTGCTGCGGATTTTTTTCAATGATTGAAGTGAGAATGCTCAGGCTATTAAACAAAAAATGAGGGCTGAGCTGGCTTTTCAACGCCAGGAACCGGGTTTGCAGATTTTCTTTTTCCAGTTGTGCGGCCCGCAGGCTTACTTGTTCGAGCTGTTCGTTGCTGCGCTTGACCGACACCATGTAAATCGTCGCAAGCATGGCCATCACCGTCAGGCCAGTATTGGCCTTCGCCTTCTGCTGGCGGCTGAAAGGCTGCAATTCCTGTTCGGTCCTTTTGATGACGATTTGCATTTGGTCCGCCAGCAATCTTTCCATATCCCGCCAAAGGAAAATGAATGCAAAATTGAAAAGAACCGCCAGGATCAGGCCAACAGCATAAGTAAAAACCCGTCTCGGAAACCTGAATGTAAATGTGGCATTGAGCTTTCCGGAGGAATACCGGATAGCGCCGATAATGGCAATCCATACCCTAAAAAACAGCAAATTAACAAGGAATTCCGCGATCCAGAGGGGCATTTTATTCAAAATGGTTTCTCCGTCCAGCGCTACGTTGCTTACAAATATCCGTACAGGCAGATAAATGCAAACGATCCCGGCCGCAAGTTGCCATGCCTGCTTTGAAAATATTTTAGACGTTGAAATCAATCGCATCAGTAAGTATAAATATTTATTGCCTTAACCGGGGCTGCCGAATCGAGATATGTGTAAAATAATCTTCCCTGCACGCTATTCACCGTGTACTCGGCACGTACAAGCGTTCCACATTTGAATTTCAAAATATTTCTCAAAATCATGTTACTTCCATCCTGATACGACGTCTAAACCACAAGAGCGAAGCCGTACGCTTGTTTCCTGATTAAGAAACTTTTATTTTTGAGACATTGGAGAAGAAATTTAATGTGGAGCTGTTACCGGATGCTGTCACGTTTCTGGAAGGCCTAAATGAAGACGTTCGTGAGAAAATCTACTATAACATGAAAAAATCGAATAAAGTGCTTGAAACGGTGTCTTTGGATACAATGATCGATAAGCATATAGGTGTGATCGGCAGTGAGAAACGGGATGCTTTCGAAAATGAACTGCGGATCGATCTGCTGGGAAATGCGATCAAAACGGCGCGAATTGAACGCCAACTTACGCAAGAACAACTCGGAGAATTGGTAGGCGTCCAAAAAGCACAAATCTCGAAATTAGAGAACAGTGTTACCAATGCAAGATTGGAAACAGTCTTGAAGGTTTTCACAGCATTGGGGGCGCGTCTGCATTTCCGGGTCGAAATGAATGCATAATCGGATGTACGCTAGCCACCTCAGCGAGCCGGGTGCCCAGCGCTTTGCCCGCGAGCTTTCAAAACATATTATTTAAGGCGGGCGGATAAAATGATTCGTTTTTGAAAATTGTATTTCAATCCAAAAACTGGTTGCAAAAACTTGCTGCAAATCCATATTTAGACCAATTATCAATTAACTTTGTGCATCTTGACTCTTGAAACAGGGTAAATGCACCTGTTAACCCGCTATTTTTTAATTCGTCTTTTTATGAAAAAACTTCTTATTGCTGCCTGTGCATTCTTTTCATTTGCTGCTCAGGCCCAGCAGAATGTGCTTCTGGAACAATCGTTCTGGAAAACCTCCCCGGATGTGAATGCAGTAAAAGCAGAGATTGAAAA
This sequence comes from Dyadobacter sp. CY347, assembly GCF_021502655.1. GTDB lineage: Bacteria > Bacteroidota > Bacteroidia > Cytophagales > Spirosomataceae > Dyadobacter. Next base: position 584,274 of record NZ_JAKFFT010000004.1, on the reverse strand, counting down.
AGGAAGCAATCCTGCTCAGTTCAACAACAATATGTTTGATCCGGTCGTCATGGCAATCAATGCCGGAGCGCCTAATCCTACTATTGAATATCTTCTTTCCCAACCCGGCAACACCGTTGATAAAGCAACTCACGACGGCCGCATTTACTTGCACTGGGCTGCTATGAGAGGCAATGTTGAACTGATGGAATATCTGGCTGCCAAAGGTGCGAAAGGAAATTATGTAGATGGCCATGGCGCTACGCCGATCAACTTTGCAGCGGGCGGCGGTCAGCAGAACACCAAGGTTTACGACATATGCCTAGCACACGGCGCAGACCTGAAAAAAGACCTCAACAATGACGGCGCAAATGCATTGCTGATCGCTGTGGCAAATGATAAAGACCTTGCTCTTACCAATTATTTTATTTCAAAAGGCCTGGACTTGAAAAGCACTGATGCTGCGGGAAACAACGCATTCAGCTACGCTGCGCGCGCGGGTAAAATCGACGTGTTAAAAACGCTTTTGGCCAAAGGTGTCCCTGCTCATTCGAATGCGATTTTGATGGCAGCGCAGGGCGGACGCGGCAGTGCAAACTCTATTGAAGTGTACCAATATCTGGAAAGCCTGAAACTGAAACCAACGGTGATCGGTAAAAATGGCGAGAATGCTTTGCACGCCATTGTACGCAAGCCGAAGCAGGATGAAATCATCAAATATTTCCTGAGTAAAGGGGTTGATGTAAACAAAGCGGATGAAGATGGCAACACTGTTTTTATGAATGCGGCGGCCAGCAATCGGGATACGGCGACCATTGGAATATTACTTTCCACTGTTAAAAACATTAACCAGTTGAATGAAAAGGGCGTTAGTGCATTGGCAATGGCCGTTCGGGGAAATTCTCCTGAGGTAATCGGTTACCTGATCGGCAGAGGCGCAGATATTAATATGACGGATAAGAACGGCGATAACCTGGCATTTTATCTTGCACAATCCTACAATGGAAGGACGGCCGGCGAATTTGAACCAAAAATAAAAGTATTGCAGGACAATGGTTTTAAAATCGCTGCACCTGCAAAAAATGGTAATACGTTATACCATATCGCAGTGGCGAAAAACGACCTGTCACTGGTGAAACGTCTTGAAGCTTATCAGATTGATGTGAATGCGAAAAATAGTGAAGGCATTACTGCATTGCATAAAGCCGCTATGGTTTCCAAAGACGATGCAATGCTGAAATATCTGCTTTCTATCGGAGCGAAAAAAGAGATTGAGACAAACTTCAACGAAACTGCTTTTGACCTGGCGGGAGAGAATGAGTCACTGTCCAAAAACAATGTAACTGTCAATTTTCTGAAATAATTTTCATGTCTGATTTAATTAAAATAACACTCCTTTTCCTGACACTGACCATTGCCCGCCCATCGACTGCGGTTGCACAAACTGCCGGAACCAGCAAATACAAGTGCATGATCCAAATGACGAATTACATGGGCGAAGGCGCTTACATTGTGATCTCGCTAATCAATGGCAAGGGTGCCTACGAGAAAACATTGTATGTGCTGGGGCCGGATAAAAAGTGGTATAACAGCATGAAGGAATGGCATAAATTCCAATCCAAGCAAAAGGCCAACATCAGCGCGATCACCGGCGCATCCGTAACGGGAGGCGACCGCAGCGTGAATGTGTTTGAGATTGACAATGCTAAAATCAATGCTGGATATAAGATCCGTTTTGAAAGCGCCGTGGAAGATAAGGAATACCATGTGAAAGATCTGGAAATCCCATTGACCACCGAGTCACTTTCTGCGAAAAACGAGGGAACGGGATACATCCGTTACGTACGTTTCAGCGCCAATTAATGTTTTGAGTGCCTTATGACCATTTCTGTATGGAGATACAGCCATCTTGCATTGGCTGTATCTTCTTTTCTTTTACTGACCCTTGCCTCTGTTACGGGCATTATACTGGCTTTTCAGCCGTTATCCGAAAAAGTCCAGCCTTACCGCACCGAACATTTCAGCGAAACGACGCTTGCTCAGACATTGCCCGTTTTACGAAAACAATATCCGGAAATCAGCGAGCTTACGGTTGACAAAAATGAGTTTGTACAGATCAAAGGCAGCGATGCGGAAGGAAAAAAGCTCCAAGCCTACATCGATCCGCAAACTGGCGCAATTCTGGGTTATCCGACGCCAAAAAGCGAATTTTTCGAATGGGTAACCGCTTTACACCGCTCCCTTTTTATTCACGAAACAGGCCGGTTTTTTATCGGATTGACGGCTTTTCTATTGCTTCTGATCACTATTTCAGGCACAATGCTGATCATTCAGCGACAGCGCGGTCTGAAACGATTTTTCACCCGCATTGTCAGGGATAATTTTGCGCAGTTTTATCACGTGGTGCTCGGCAGGCTGTCGCTTATTCCGATTTTTATTATAGCATTAAGCGGCACATATCTGTCACTGGCCCGTTTTGGATTAATTGAAGCACCAAAAACATCAGCAGAAGTAGATTTTGATGCGATAAAATCGGAACCTGTGAAGAACCCGGCTGATTTTGAAATTTTTAAAAAGGTCAGTTTATCAGAAGTTCAAACCATTGAATTTCCATTTTCCGAAGATCCCGAGGATTACTATACACTAAAACTTGCCGACCGGGAAATTACCGTGAACCAGATAAACGGCGACATTTTAAGCGAGGTTAAGTATCCGACAGCGGCAATGCTTACCGAGTTGAATTTGGATCTGCACACAGGTCGCACCAATGCAGTTTGGGCCATTGTACTTGCGATTGCTTCGGGTAACATTCTGTTTTTCATATACTCCGGCTTTGCGATGACATTCAGGCGCAGGGCCAATCGGGTAAAAAATAAATATAAGGCGGACGAAAGCGAGTTTGTGATCCTGGTGGGATCTGAAAACGGAAGTACTTTTGGTTTTGCCAATGCGATCCACAAGCAGCTGATTGCAGGAGGGAAATCGGCCTATGTTACTGAGTTAAATAATTATAAAGTCTTTCCAAAAGCGTCGAACATCATTGTCATGGCCGCCACTTACGGCCTCGGTAACCCGCCCACCAATGCTGCAAATTTTGCAGCACATTTGGAAAAACATAAACAGCCCCGCCCCGTGCGTTATTCTGTTGTAGGCTTCGGTTCACATGGTTATCCCGATTTTTGCAAATTCGCTTTTGAGGTTGATAACCTTTTTGCTAACCAGGATTGGGCAATTCCCGCGCTCGAAATCCATACGGTCAATGATAAGTCCCCTGATGAGTTCAGCCAGTGGGCTGCAAGCTGGTCACAGCAGGTCGGCGTTGCGCTTACCGTGTCGGCCGATTCCCTGACTACACGTCATGAACCCATGCAAAAGCTCACGGTGGTTCACAAAACGACTGTTTCTGCCGCAGGTGAAGCATTTCTGATCAGCTTTGAGGCAAATGATCATACCGATTTCACATCCGGCGATCTGCTGGCGATTTATCCCGCGAACGATCACCGCGAGCGGCTTTATTCGATCGGCAAGGTTGGGAACAACATTCAGCTGAGTGTAAAGCTGCACGATCGTGGGCTTGGTTCGGATTATTTGTATAAACTAAATCCGGGAAGTGGGATCCGTGCCCGGATTGTCGGTAACCAGCATTTTCATTTTCCCGAGGGCGCGTCTTCTGTGATCATGATCTCCAACGGGACCGGTATTGCACCATTCCTGGGCATGATCGATCAGCAGAACGCACAGGTGGATTGTCGTCTATATTGCGGATTCCGGGATGAAGCGTCGTTCTCGCTTTACAGGAATGCTATTCATAAAAATTTGAAAGACAGAAAGTTAGATAGTTTGCAAATTGCTTATTCACGGGAAGGTGCGCGAGAATATGTAAAGGACTTGCTGGCGCGGGATGAAGCTTTGGTAGCCGATACACTGGCGGGCAACGGGGTTATCATGCTGTGTGGTTCATTGGCCATGCAAAACAATGTGATCGCATTGCTGGACCAGATCTGCCAAAGCCGACTTGGTAAAAACATAAGCTATTACCAGTCGCACGGAAAGGTGTTAATGGACTGTTATTGAGGCTGATATTTTGAAATATCGAAGTTTTTTGAAGTGATCACGTCGCCTTCATCCGTAATCATCACACAGCTGAATTCAGGGAAATTGCTGAGCAGTTTTAACCCGGCCTCTTTCCCCATTACCATCAGCGAAGTGCTGAAACCATTGGCCCGTTCAGCACCGGGGCCGAACACGGTCACACTGGTGAGCCCGGTAGCAGGGTAACCCGTGGTGGGATTGATAATGTGAGCATAACGCCTTCCATTGATCATCACAAACCTTTCATAACTGCCCGAAGTTACCACCGCGCCCTGACGAAGCGGTACCACCGCGAAAAGTTCTCCCTGATGCCCGGGATCTGTGATGCCGATCACCCAATCGCTGCCGTCCGGCTGCTTCCCCCAGGCACTCATATCGCCGGAACCATTCACAATGCCAGCCTTAATCCCTCTTTTTATCATCATGTCACGGCACCGGTCCGTCGCATAACCTTCGCCCAAGGCGCCGAAACCTATCTTCATCCCTGTCTTTTTCAGAAAGATGGTGCTGTGTTCTCTATTTAGGATAATATTCTGATAACCAACATGCTCAACCGATTTTTTCACGGCGTCGGCCGTGGGCATTTCCGTCATAGAGCCGTCGAATTTCCAAATGCGCTCCATGGCAGCAAAACTGATATCGAATGCGCCGTTGGTCAATTTTGAAAGTGCAATGGCCCTTTCTGTCAACGCAAAAACCTCAGCATCCACTTTTACAGGCTGGATACCCGCCTGGGCATTCACTTCTGAAACCTGGGAATCGGGCTTCCAGTCGGAGATCAGATTTTCAATCCGTGTGATCTCGGCGATCACCGCATCAATGCCTGCTTCTGCGGCGGCGGAATCTTTTGCCACAAGCGTAATATCAAACCGGCCTCCCATGAGCATGGTTGTCCTTTTGCGCATGACCTGTGCCTGCGCCGTAAAGCAGAATAATAGGAAAATAATGGCAAGGCTATTTCGCATTCCGGGAGACATCTATGCAAAGATAAGCCCAAATCCTAGTTATAATGTTGCCAACTCCTGGCTAACCGTCTTGGCGGCCAGGTCAGCTGCCAGGAGCACAATTTCTTCCGGGGAGCCTTCAAATACATCTCTTACGGCAATGGAACGCTCGTTGATGAAGACATGAATGAAGATTGTTCCGACCGGTTTTTGCGGCGTTTCGCTTCCGCCGGGCGTAGTGAGTCCCGTTACCGCAACTTGTATGTCGGATTTGATCAGGTTTTTCAGGCGAATCGCCAGCTCTTTGGTAACCTCCTCCGATTCAGGCGTAAACTCCTCAATAAACGCGGGATCCATACCTAAAACATCCACTTTTACTTCTGCGTCATAGCACACAAGCCCGCCTTTCAGCACACTGCCTGAATCTTCTGTTAACGAAAATTCAGCAGCCAGCCGACCGGCCGTAGCGCTTTCCGCGAATGCAATGGTTAATTTCTTTTCTTTTAAAATCTTACTACAATCAATGATCTGTTGTGAAGGCATATTTTCTTAATGGTTTAATCAGGAAACTGCATAGGTTGCGGCTGGTAAGCCGTAGTGGCGGGCGCGTTTCCTTTGTGCCCGCTTATAATGAAAAAGATATACAGGTTTCTTCGCTGTAACGACACTCAACCTGCAATATAGTTGATGTGCCTTTTGCGCTACATAAGTCCAGGTAAAATTCTCATTGACCCGCTTCAATGCATTTGCACATAATGCCTGGTATTTTTCCGGGCAAGACAAGCCTTCCAGCAATGCATCGGCCAGCGCCTTTGGATTATGCGGAGGAACCAGAAACCCTGTTTGTTTATCTAACACTGTATATTTAATCCCGCCTACATCAGAGCCTACCACCGGCGTGCCGCAGGCCATGGCTTCCAGCGGGGTTATGCCAAAGGGTTCGTACCAGGGCGTGGATATGAAAAAATCCGCTGCCTGATAATAATACCGCAGCTGCTGCCTGTTCCGGCGGCCTACAAACTCGACGGCTCCGGCTACTTCCTCCACCTCGGCCACTTCTTTGAGCCGTTTGAGTTCAGGATCGTTTATGAAATCGGGCTGTTCATCCGCTCCACCCACCACAAGCAATTTGATCTTCGGGATGTGTTTCAGGAACCGGACTGCGCGGATTACATTATCAATGCCTTTCCGCGGAACGACCCTGCCCAGCTGCAATAGCACGACGTCATCTTTTTGCAAGCCAAGCGCACGTCTCGCCTTTTCTTTGGGATAGGGATAAAATTCTTCGGAGCTGAACCCGCAGGGAATGATCGTGATGCGGGAAGGATCTGCGTTATAATGTTCGACCAGGTCCTGTTTGTCCTGAGGACATTCGGCAATCACGAAATCGGCATCATTGACAAGCATTTGCTCAATGTCCATTCGCGCTGCCGGAAATGCGTCCTTCTCTTTCTGGTGGATCATGCGGATCTTGCCCAGGGCATGGAAGGTGATCACGTAAGGAATACCCAGTTGTTTTTTTACTTCCGACGCCACCAGGCCAGACATAAAAAAGTTGGCATGCACCAGATCATACTGAAAATCCTGGTCATTGATAAAACGGATCATACTGCCCGTGAATTCCTCCATATATCCCAGCAGCATTTCCTTCGGCACATCGTGTGCAGGACCGGCATCCATGTGCACGACGCGAATATTAGGCAGCCAATGGACGATATGCGACAAATCCTCCTGATCTTTTCTAGTAAAAATGTCAATCACATAACCCAGTTTAGCCAACGATTTGCATATTTCGGCCACGTACACATTCTGGCCCCCACTATCCACTCCGCCCAGGGTTGCCAGCGGCGAAGCGTGCTCACTGATAAATGCTATTCTTTTTGTCATGATTTTGGATCGTTTGTCTGAAGATATTTTCCCATTCGCTGGTAAACCGGTCAATGCCGAATTTTTCCAATGCCGTTTGCTTCGCGCTCGTCCCCATAGCAGCAGCCCTGGCGGGTTCTGCAATGAGTGAATTCATTTTATCAATCAGCTTTTCAATGTTGGTATCGATAAAACCTGATTCGCCGTCTTTGATCACGGTCACATACTCTGTGGTGGCCAGCGCAACCACGGGCATACCGGTCATCATGGCTTCGCACACTGCCAGGCCAAAGCTCGTATAGCGGATAGGGTTAAAGAAAAAACGGTAATGGCTTATAAATTCCGGAAGCTGCGGGTTCAGCACCTCGCCCAATCCGCCGGATTCCGATGTCCCCATTCCGATCAGGTCCAGCGGAACATGCTTTCTAACTTCATCAAAAACATCCCAGCCCGTAATCCGTCCACGCTGCTCAATATGGTTTATCACCACAATGCCGCGCGGGATATCGCCTTTATAAGTAACCTGCGGAATGCATACACCATGCTCGATCACACGCACATTAGGGATCCCGGTGCTGTCCCACATCAGTTTATTGAAATGCGTCACGTGCACCAGCGTCACTTCCGGATCGGTCATCACATGCCGTGTGTTGGTCGGATGTTTTTCCGGGGTGTTGTGCTCAACATATACCCGCGGCAGTTGTTTTTGCCAATCTGCAAGAACCTCGTGCTGATCAATTAGAAAGTTGCGTTCAGACTGAAACAGGATGGCGTCAAACTGCATATTCCTCACCTCCTCTGCCGGTATCTCAATCACATTCGGGCCAAAAGGAAACGTTTCTCCCCTACCGTAATAGCCTTCACTTCTGCCTTCCGTAGTAGGTATATAAATGTCGTAGTTACCCTGTGAAAGGTAATACAGATAGCTTCCGTGAATGTGCCAGGTAAAGATTTTCAGCCTCGGATTTGTGGTCGTGATATGGTGCATAGGTCAGCGATTTCGGTTAAGGACAGAACGGCGCTATAAAAACAATGCCATTCAGGACAAAACGCTTCCCTAATTATCAAGGAGTTACGAAACATGCTCATTGTGAGCACGAAACGATTTTATTAGCAAACTAATTTTAAAGATCTCTCCATCTTGCAAGCAATAACTTCCACACTTCCGGCTGGCACTAAACTTGTAAGCAAGCCGCTGCATTTTAAACCAGACCACTGCTTATGTATATCCTTGGAATCAATGCTGCGTTTCACGATACTGCGGCAGCACTCGTGAAAGACGGCAAGATCATTGCTGCCGCCGAAGAAGAGCGTTTTACGCATATCAAGCATGGCAAACGTCCTGTTCCCTTTTCCACCTGGGAGCTCCCTTTTCATGCCATTGATTACTGCCTCAAAACGGCAGGCATTAACATGAAGGATGTGAATCACATCGCATATTCGTTTGATCCGGATGGTGTAAGCGAAGCAGCTGTATACGAAGACGACCTGCTTTCCGGCTCCAATGTGCTGGAAGCTGCCGATGTGTACAATGGCTGGGATACATTATTTCTGAATTACATTCGCAAAGCGCCCGATCAGCTCCGGGACGGTTATCCGCACCATTTGCAAAAACGCTTTGCCGATGCCGGGGATCTGAATACAAAATGGACTTACATTAACCACCACAACGCACACGCAGCCAGCGCATTTTTTCCGTCACCGTATGAAGAGGCAGCCGTACTGACATTGGATGGGCGCGGCGAAAAGGCTACGACAGGTTATTTTACCGGAAAAGGAAATTCCCTCACACAGCTGGCTACGGTTGACATGCCGCACTCGCTGGGTTTGTTATATGAAAAGATCACGACTTACCTTGGCTTTTTGCAATCTTCTGATGAATACAAAGTCATGGCGCTGGCGTCTTATGGAAAGCCGGTTTATATAGAAGATTTCCGCTCGGTGATCCATGTTGAGGACAATGGTCAATATACGATTGATGAATTTGACCCGGAACAATGGTGGGGGCCGGGCCGCAAAAAAGACGATCCATTTGACCAGCTGCACCATGACATTGCGCATTCCCTGCAAAAAGCATTGGAAGAAACTGTTCTGAAACTGGTATACTGGCTTCACGGACAAACCCATTCTGAAAACCTGTGCATGGCAGGCGGCGTGGCGCTGAACTGCGTGATGAATGCGGTGATCCGGGATCATGGCCCGTTCAAAAACGTGTGGGTACAACCAGCTGCCGGGGATGCCGGCACAGCACTGGGCGCGGCGCAATGGCTGGACGTTGCATTGAATGCGCAGGATGATGCCCGCTATACTGCTGAAATGAACCACATTTACTGGGGCCCGGAATATACCGATGACGAGATCGAAAAATTTATGATCTGGGCTAAAATGCCTTACAAAAGACTCTATAATGTTGCCAGCGAAACGGCTGCGATCCTTGCGCAGGACAAGATCATTGCATGGTATCAGGGCCGCATGGAATTCGGGCCGCGCTCGCTGGGCAGCAGGTCCATCCTGGCGTCACCCATTCATCCGAATATGCAGGCGAGGCTGAACGATATCAAGGATCGGGAAGATTTCAGGCCGGTCGCCCCTGTGGTTTTGGAAGAAGATGCACCCGAATGGTTTGAAAAGGCGACTGTTTCACCATTTATGCTTTTTGTATATCCTGTCAAAGATGATAAGGCGGACCGCATTCCGGCTGTGCGACATACGGATGGCACGGCACGCGTGCAGACCATTAATGCGCAACAGCATCCATTGTATTATAACCTGATCCGTGAATTCAAAGCGCTTACTGGCGTGCCGGTGCTGGTGAACACTTCGTTCAATACGCGCGGAGAACCTATCGTCTGCTCGCCTCGGGATGCCATTGAATGTTTCTGGACATCTCCGTTTGATGCGCTGATCATTAATTCTTTTATCCTGGAAAAATAATGGCAGACCCTGTTAGTGTAGTGATCCCAACTTACCGGCGTCCGACACTTTTGCGAAAATGCCTCGAAGCAATTGCCCTGCAAAAGTGCCGGGGCTTTTCCTTCGGGGTTATTGTTGTTTCGGACGGGCCCGATCCGGCGACAAGCCTGCTTGTTGAGCGTATCCGGGCTGAGTACCCGCATTTACAGATCTCATTTTTTCCGCTGGAACAAAAAAGCGGCCCGGCTGCGGCCAGGAACTTCGGCTGGAAAAGCAGCATTAGTCCGCTGATCGCATTTACGGATGACGACTGCATTCCCGCGCCGGACTGGCTGGAAGGATTCTGGCAATGTTACCAAAATCAAAATGAACAGGTGGTTGCATTCACAGGCCGCGTTGAAGTTCCGGTTCCGGAGCGGCCGACGGATTATCAAAAGAATGTCTCGCATTTATCTACGGCTGAGTTTATTACGGCCAATTGCGCTTGTACGCGGGCCGCATTGGAGCAGGTTAATGGGTTTGACGAATCATTTCCGGCAGCCTGGCGTGAAGATTCGGACCTGCAATTCAAATTTTTGAAAAATAAAATACCCATCATCAGGGTTCAGGAAGCGCCGGTTTGCCATCCTGTACGCGAAGCTGGTTGGGGATCGAGCATTCGTGATCAGCAAAAAAGTATGTTTAATGCACTGCTGTTTAAAAAGCATCCCGACCTGTACAGGGCCAGAATCGCCAGCGGGCCGGTCTGGAATTACTATACGATCATATTAGCAACCATTGTTGTTTTGCTTGGAGTGCTTCTGGAAGCAAAATGGGTCCTGGTCATCGGACTGGCAGTGTGGCTTATTTCAGTAACGCGTTTTATTTTGAAACGGCTGAAAGGAACCGATGTAAGTTGGTCGCACCGGCTGGAAATGATCATTACTTCACTCCTGATCCCCTACCTTTCCGTATATTGGACATTGCGCGGGGCGCTGCGTTATAAAGTCTTTTTCCTATGAAATTTTCTCCTGATTCAACACATAAGATCGCCATATTCAGGGCATTGCAACTGGGTGATATGCTCTGCACGGTTCCGGCATTGCGGGCGCTGCGGAATAGTTATCCGGATGCGGAGATAACATTGCTGGGATTGCCGTGGGCCGCATCTTTTTGCGAACGGTTTGCCAGGTATGTCGACCGTTTCATTCACTTTCCCGGCTATCACGGTTTATCGGAACAACCATTTGACCAGGCAGCCTGGGACGCTTTTAGTGGGCAAATGCAAGCGGAGCAATTTCACCTGATCCTACAAATGCAGGGAAACGGAAACATTGTAAACGAAATGCTCGAAAATCTGAACGCCGGACCAGTCGCGGGGTTTCATAGTGCAGGCAATTACAGGAATAAAGCTTTGTTCCTGGAATATCCCAATGGCATTTCAGAAATTGAAAAACATCTCAGGATGCTCGAAAATCTGGGAATTCCTTCAAAAGGCACCGAACTGGAATTTCCGATCTCAGCGTCGGAAAGCGAACATTTGCAACAGTCCGTTTCGCTGCCTGATGGACATTACATATGTGTGCATCCAGGGTCACGCGGTGCGTGGCGGCAATGGCCTCCTGCGCATTTTGCCCTCCTGGCCGACCATTGCGCTCAACAGGGCTATCACATCATTATTACCGGCACAAAAGATGAGGCACCCATTACTGCACAAGTGATTGCACTAATGAAATATCCTGCTGTTGACCTTACGGGGAAAACGGGTTTAGGTGAAATTGCTGCGCTGATCCACGGAGCAGATTTACTGATCAGCAATTGTACCGGGGTGTCGCACATTGCTGCTGCCACGCGCACCCGCAGCATTGTCATCAGTATGGACGGAGAGCCTGAACGCTGGGGGCCGCTGAACAAATCACTGCATTGTACAATCGACTGGACCAAGGATACATCTTTTGAAAAGGTCCGTCTGGCGCTGGAAACCCTGCTGGATAGCAATCCCGCACATTAATTTAATGATAAGATAAACCTTCCGGATCGAAGTCGTTCGTTTGGTAGGACAAATCCTCGATAACTTCGCCATTCCGTTGAGCGGCGGGCTTTGTATTTGCTTCCAGCGCTTTTGAAATGCGCATTTGCGCAGCCATAAGCGCGTTTTTTGACTCTTCATGCAAAACCCTGCTGTGCTTACTGGTAAAATCCGTGTCCCAAAGCCCTGAATGATGCCAGATATGAAGCTGGTCCCAATCGGGACGGTCTATGATAGGATACAAACACACGCCGAACAACGGAACGCCGCGGTTGATCACGTCCGCACATTCCGCCGCGATCATATTGATCCATAGCGGCCTGTCTTCTTTGGGGTGACTGGTTTCGGATATGATGATCGGCTTGTTATAGCGCTCATAACCGGCTTGCAAAAGATCTGCTAACGGTTTCCAGCGGGGATCGGGCACGAGATCGTTCCAGCCCAGGAACTGGTATCCTCCGATGATCCATTGGTTATTGTAGTAAAAATTGAAACCGATCACATCTACCAGATCCTCGCTGCCCCCAAGTTCGGGACATATCCGTCCGCACAGCATATCAACGGACTGAAATTGCTGTTCGTTCTGCGCGGCGGCCGCGGCAAGGTCTTCCAATTCCGGGTCAAAATCAGGCACCATATTCACGAGCGGCTCCGTAGTCACAATCCTGACGAGCTCGCTTCGCTGCTTCATGGCTTTTGCGCCTGCAATGTATGCGCGCATTAATGCATACTTCAATTCCCAGCCATTTTTTGTACAGTAAGGCACCGTCCCGGCCACTTCCCCACCGAGCCATGAAATAAAGCTCACTTCATTTATCGGTGTTACAAATAATTCCTTTCCAGGATTATTTTTGATATAAAAATCCACAAATGCTTCGCATAATGCTACAAAACGAGGAGTGAATTTCGGATGAAAAGGGCTCAGATCATCCGGGTAACCAAAATGGCAAATGTCCCAGATCTGCTGCACATCGTGCTCGTTAGCAGCATGCATCATTTCCAGAACAGGACTGAAATCATACTGATAGGGCGCCGGCTCAACGACGGTCCAGCGGATGCCTTCGCGCACCGTTGAAATCCCGAGTAAAGAAATGCGTGCATAGTCTTCCCGCACCAGGTCCAGGTGGCCGGTCATTTCGAGCAGGTCCACCCGTTCGCCGCTGTTGTTCAGCTGATCTGTGCATTCAAAACCTCCCATCCAAAATGTTTTAAATGGGTTTTCAAAAGCCTCTTTTGATGCAGTTATTATATTATTTTCACTCAGCATTTCTTTCTTCTGGTTTTAATCTTTACGGATGCAATGCTATTGCTCCGGATCGGGTGAGGAAGTCAGTAATCCGGCTGGAACAGTCAGTTCGCCGGTTTCAAAGTCAATCAGTCCGTTGCGCTCGTCTTCAATGTTGGTAGCTTGTGTATAAACGTCTCCCGAAAAAGACCGTTTTCTTAGCTCTTTCTTAAAAAGGGCAATCTGGCTGGCCCGCGCTGAGTCATCCACCGGTCCGCCGTAATTTTCAAATCCAAAACCTCCCCATTCACTCACGATCAGCGGCACTTGTTTTCTGTAAAAAAACGGATCGCCAACGACAAGCGGAAAGGCTGCAACCGAGTTGAGATTCCCGGCTGTTAACTCATCGAGCATCCATTTCCAGTGTTCAAGGTCCGGTGTGTACAAATGAGCCGTCAGCAGATCGGATTTCAATCTTCCTTCGAAAGAAATATGCTGCCAGCCATCATTATCAACCACTAAAAATTGCGGATAGGCAATTTGCATGAAATGATACATATTAATGATGTACTGGCGTGTATCCGCATTCAAGGCAATGTCCTGAGCTCCCCAATCTTCGTTATAAAGGCTCCAGATCACAACGGAAGGATGCGTCCCGATCAATGCAAGCATCCGCATGAGCTCGGCGCGGTGGTTATCCCGGCTTTTCTGAGTGGACTGGTGCGGGCTCGGAACTTCGACCCATAACAGCATCCCGATCTTGTCGGCAAGCTTATAGATACGCGGGTCCACACCGGCAATGTGGATCCTGACCAGATTGCATCCCAGCTCTTTCATGGCGATCAAATGCTTTTTGATCTGATCATAACTTGCATTTCCAGGCTGGTAAAGAATGCCGTCCAGGTAAACCGGCAGATTATTGAGATAAAGGCGGCTGCCCCGGGCTTCAAATTTCCTTAGCCCGAATTTTGTCTCAATTTCAGAAATGGCACCCTGGTCGTCAATCAGCTGCGCCACCAGCCTATATTGGTTTGGCGTTTCAGGCGACCATAGCAAAGCATCGGGCACGTCCAGGACGAGCCGCTGCGCTTTCTGGCCGGCTTCGAGCACCAGCTCAAATTCATCTTCGGCCACAAGCTTGTCGTATTTGCCCTCCTCAGCGCCAAAAACCAGTAATTTGATCTTATATCGTCCCGGGTCGTGAATACGCGTTGTCAGTGTGAACCGCACCAGATTATCCTCTATAATGCTCACCACGCCTACGCGTGACCGCAACCGGTTCCGCTCTACTCTTTCAATCCATATACTACGGACTGCGCCGGTAAATGTCTGGTACCAGATCCCGCCACGTTTGTAAACGTGAGATTCCTGCTTGCCTCTCGGAATATCAGCATCCATACTGCTCGCAACACGAACGGTAAGCTTATTGACCGGCCTGAGCACTTCCAGTTCGTATGAGAATGAAGTGTATTCGCCCATATGGACTTGTTCACCTTCAATGGTCGATAAAAGATGGCCGTTCAGCCAAACCTGCGTTTCATAGCCGCAAGCGCCAAAAGTCAGCTGCAAAATGCTATCTGTATCGTGCTCGGCCAGGGCTTCGTCGGAGAGTTTGAAATCACGTTCGTACCAGACTACGATTTTATCTTTCCAGGAAGCGTTATCAAGCTGGGATGCAGCCAAATGCTGCTCTACACTCCCGGGCCATTGCGCGGTTTGGGAAAAGTCGTGCCGGATATACCAGTTTTCAATGATCCCCTGATCGTTCGGGTCTACTGCAAATTTCCACTCACCGTCGAGCAGCACATATTCATTGGGCCGGAGCACCGCACGCGGCAGATCGTCCTGAAAAGTAGTTTCCTCGACATTCGCTTCCCGGCTTTTAGAAGAGCCGTAATTTGTATGGTTTTGCATGGCTTTTATTTTGAATTCCGCCTCCGTATTGTTCGTTCATGCTGAACCGCTCTTATGCTAACTCGCACTTTTGAGCTCTCTTGTCAGCACAACCGGCGTTTCCTGCTTTTTAACCGAAAGCATTAAGCGCTGCATAGCGCTAAAAGTGTGTTCCCAGGATTTGTCGGCAAGATACTCGTCCACGGCCCGCAGCCATTGTGCGTTCTCCTGATTGGTAAGCTCATGCTCAATAGCAGTAATAAAAGTATCTGCATCATGTCCGATACTCACCAGCCCTGATTTTGCATAAGGAAATACCACATCACGGATGGCCGTAGACACCACAGGCTTGCCCGCAGCCAGATATTCCGGAGTTTTGGTCGGACTGATAAAACGGGTGGATTCATTGAGCAGGAACGGAATCAAGGCTACATTCCAACCAGACAGATAGTATGGCAGCTCCTGGTAAGTTTTGCTTCCTAAGTAATGAATGTTCTCTGCAACAGGCAATTCAGCCATATCGATCTTTACAACAGGCCCGATCAGCATCAAATGCCAGTCTGGCCGTTTGCGGGCAATTTCCCGGATCAGCTGCTGATCAAAACGCTCATCGATCACGCCATAAAAACCAAGTTTTATGCCTTGTACAGACGCCTGGTCCGTGGGCTCAGCTAACTGTTTTCTGGCTGCCTGGAAATGTTCCTTATCAATGCTGCTTGGGAATGGATGAATGTTGTGATGGGCAGCCTTTTTGGCTTCGTACAAACTTACCCCACCTGTGAACACAACATCGGCCTTGGCCAGAAGCTGCTGTTCCACAAATTTCAGACGGGGCGGCGCAAACTTGAATGCCGACAGCTCGTCCATGCAATCGTAAACGATTAAGCCCGGTGTAAATGTTCTTGAAAATTCGAAGGCAACAGGTGTGTAATACCAAAATACAAAATCCGAACAATCACGCTCCTCGAAGAACGATTCCAGAAGCATTTTAATCTGCGCATTGGTCTGCTCCTGGGTGCAGCCGGCCGGAAGATGCGGCACGCAAACCCATAGTCTCGAGAGTTTTTGATTGATTTCAAGATATGCGCCGTTGGGAGCATCAAAAAATGGCTCTTCCAGGTAATACACATTCCCGTTTTGGGCAAAGCGTGTCATTAAATGTTGAGGACGCTGAAACACGAAGTCCCACCTGAGGTGGGAAAAACATAGTAGGTCTTTATGAAGTCTGCTGGTCATAGGATAAAGGTGTCGAATTGAAAAAAAAACTCCCATTTAATAAGAATTGTGCCAGACAAGATTGGTCATGAAAAAAGACCCGCCTGCTGTCAGTGCGGATCTTTTTTAAATTTGAAAAATATGAGCTGGTCAGTCGTCGTCCCGCGAGCGCGACTTCATCAGCAGAACGGCCACCGTAATGACTGCTGCGCCGGTAAGCACCTTTTTTGCCAATCCTATTTTGTTGAATTTCAGCTCGGATTTCAATCCGTGCTCGGCGATAAGGTCCGGTATGTGACCGTTTTTCAGATCTTCACCTATTCCTTCCATCATGTTGATCCGGTCGGCTACCAATAGCGCCAGCCAGTGTGTCCAGGTGGATTCGCTGTATCTGAATGCAAAGCGCCGCAACTGCCCGCTAAGGCCTGTCGGCGGATTGGGTGTGCCGAATACGGCTGTCAGTCCCGGGCGTTCGTTGGAATGTAGTACTTCAACCAACGCGGGTTGCTGTGCCGGGCGCTCCCAGACCATTCCTTTGTTGTCGTTTTCGTTCCGTTTCTTGATCGGATAGTTTGGCACGTCCAGCGGGTCCGCATCAATGCCCCATCCGTTAATGTGGCTGTAATCACTTGCTGTCTTTTTCATATCGAGCTTATTTTCTGGCTGATGGTGGGATAAGAACTGTTTTAATACAATTATCAAGTTTCGCTGAGAAAATGTGGTAGGCATCTCCTACTTCTTCCATCGGAATCCGGTGGGTAATGATCCCTTTCGGATCGAGGCGTCCAGCCTGCACGTGCTCGATCAGCCTTGGAAGTAACCGTTTCACAGACGCCTGATTGGCCCTGATCGTGATTCCTTTGTTTACCACATTACCGATCGGGATCAGGTTGCCCGTAGGACCATACACGCCCACAATGGAAACAATCCCGCCTTTTTTCACTGAATTAATTGCCCAGTGCAAAGCGGTAGCAGAACCAGCCTGGAGCATTAACTTACGTCCTGTAATGGTCTGCAAGGCATCTCCTGCCGCTTCGCAACCCACAGCATCGATACACACATCGGCTCCGATCCAGTCGGTTGTTTTCTTGATAAAAAGCACAGGATCTTCCAGTGAGCGGAAGTTATACGCTTCGCATTGCGCATATTGTTTTACAAATTCCAACCTGTATTCAATGTGATCAATGACTATCACCCTGCCTGCACCAAACAGCCATGCCGATTTCGCTGCCATGATCCCGATTGGACCTGCACCGAATATCACAACTGTATCACCGGGTTTGATCCCACCCATTTCAGCAGCCTGATAACCTGTGGGCACTACGTCGGTCAGAAGCACCGCGTCGTCATGGTCCATGTCATCCGGGATGAGCGTTGGGCCAAAGTCTGCATAGGGAACGCGGACATACTCCGCTTGCCCACCATCAAAACCGCCCGCCGTATGCGAGTAACCGAAGATCCCGCCCACCGCAGTTGCCTGTGGATTGGACTCGTGGCAGTTTCCATATAAGCCCTGCTGGCAAAAAACACATTTTCCGCAGGCAATGTTAAAGGGAACGAGGACTGAATCACCTACTTTCAGGTTCTGTACTGCGTCGCCCACTTCTTCAACGACGCCGATGAATTCATGGCCAAAGGTTGTCCCGATCCGTGTGTCGGGCACCAATCCATGATATAAATGCAGGTCTGAGCCGCAAATACAGGAGCGGGTAACCCGCACGATTGCGTCACTGGAATGCTCAATCTCAGGCATTGGCTTATTCCGGTCTGCTCTTACGCGGTAAGGTCCGCGATAATTCATTGCTAACATATTTTGTTTCCTTTCTTAGTTAGTGATGATTAATATTCTGTTGATCCGCGCCTTACTAAAAAACCATTCCTCAGAACATTCGTTGAATGGACGGCAAATCACTGATGGCATGAGAATTATAGAGCGCGGGGGTAGCGTACTATCTAAATTTTGTACTTATGCGGGTCAATAAATGGTTAATCGTTTTGCTGGTGTTGGCAATCCTGGCGGGAGTGGGGATCTGGTGGTGGAAGTCTCCTTCTTCCGAAAAAGTAAAAGAGCAGGCAGCAGATAAGGTGATGCCTACCATTGGGGTGGCTTCAACGAACATTACCGACATTGATGCCGAACGGATCAAAATGAGCAGTAAGGTCATACTTCATAACCCGCTTCCGGTGGATATCAAGACAAGCCGTCTCAACTACATGATCTACATTGATTCGGTGAAGGTGATTGAAGATGCCTATGAGAAACCCATCAACATCCGTTCGTCGGACAGCACCACGCTGACGATGCCGATGGAACTGCTCGTCAAGCCCATGACCCGCGTGCTTAAATATTTTGATGATAATAAAATCGATAGCGCGGATTATGCAATGAAAGCCTCTTTTGAAGTGGATGTGCCTATTGCCGGCGAACGCCAGTTTACAATGAATGTTTCGAAAAGGTTACCCGCATTAAGGATACCCAAAGTAAAAGTGAAGCATGTGGATTTGAATGCGCTTGCGTTGAAAAGTAAGGGCATGGATATCGAAGTGGAAGTGTTTAATCCCAATTTGTTTC
Organism: Dyadobacter sp. CY347; assembly: GCF_021502655.1. GTDB lineage: Bacteria > Bacteroidota > Bacteroidia > Cytophagales > Spirosomataceae > Dyadobacter. The sequence continues at coordinate 565,567 of NZ_JAKFFT010000004.1, read as the reverse complement.
CCCTCAAACTGAGCGACGGGAAATTTGAATTCAAGATTGAAGATGCACTGCAAATGAATGGAGTACTGGAAAAGACCATTTCAATTCCCGCAAAAGGCAGCCAGAACATTTCCATGCATGCAAAAGTAACCGACGGGAATATGCTCAAAACCGGCTGGAAAATGCTGACGGATAAAAACGACACGCCGTTTGCATGCAAGTTCGCGGGGACGGTCGATTCTGAAAACAAAATGCTTAATAAAAGCAAAATGGTCACAACCATAACCGGCACACTCGATGAAATTCTGAATGCTGTAAAGAAAGCGGACTAAGCTAAATAGCTATTCCCTTCAAACATTCCGCTGGGAGTAAAATCATTATCTCAATAAAGCTATCAACCGATGCATGTCATCCATTTCGCTTCTTTTTTTGCTGATAGCCGTTTCGATGATCGTGTCGAGCCGGTTGTTAAATGTTGTGAATTCTGATTGGAGCGATTCGTAGCAGCGTTGCAGACCCGCTGCATATTCCTGATGTGCCGCAAGTGTCTTTTTGGGATACTTCTCATACTCCATATACTCGACACTGATTTGATGACTGAGCGAATCTGCCTGCCACTCCCCTATTGGCTCCGGCACTTCCACCGGCGGACGGCAACCCAGGAGATATGTCTGTCCCGCAAAAGCATAATGGACGATCAGAACGGAGACGCGGACCTTTGATTTATTGTTCCGCCCGGGCTGATATACGGAAACCGGGTAAATCCGTTCGCACAGATCATGCCGACCATTCAAAAAGTCCAGCTCTGGCAAAACGAGCTGCTGATTACTTTTTAAGGCACTAATATGGGTGTCAATCTGCTCGGCAGCAAAATAAGCATCCGGCCATTCTTCGATCAGGTCATTTACCTCGTTTGTTTTTTTGAGAAACAGCGCGTCGAGGTCATATTGGGAAAATAATTGTATATTTTTCATGGGTAAGGATCGGATATAGGTCTATATCTTTTTCCTTAAAAAATTAATGCCGCATCGCTGATTCTGCCAGACGATTTTCAATCTATTTTACTGCATAAATAAAAGCCTTGCTGTCGCAGTTTTTACATTGCTGATCCGTCGCATTTCCCTCAGGCGCAGTTCCACATAGTTCGCAGACAAAATCATCGGCTTCTTCACTGATTTCCTGCTGATATTCTTTGTCCCAAATGGGCAAAACAGGCAATCCGGGCACTTCGTCATATCTCCTCATCAGGGTAAATGTGCCCCCTGCTTCGAAATACAATCTTTTTACCTGTCCTAAATGCCGGATGCTTTTGCTGCGAAGCTGGGCAAAGGCCCTTTCCCTGGTTATGCCCACTTTTTTCATGTTGTGTAAATTCAGCCGGGAGTCTTCGATCAAAGGGGTAATGTCCCCTTGCGTGATTGTTTCCAGTGTTTCACTTTTGGTGGAAAGCTTCGCAATTAGCTGCTGAACAGAAACGACAATGATGGCTATCACCACAGCCGCCAGAATTCCCCGGTCTGGCGATTGCAGCGGAACACCGATGGCCGCAGCTAGGGACACCATCGCAACCATTTCATTGCGGCTTAGCTGAGAGGCCATCCGCTTGCCCATGAGCCGCATGGAAACCATAAGTATGAGGTAAATAATGGCAATGCGTAACACCACTTCCAGGTAAAATGCCGGAGGCACATCCCCGATAAATATGCGCTGCCAGTCATTGATGTGGATATCTTCTGGTTTCATGAATCGGCAAGTTGGGATTTAATGGAAATGGTCGCCGATATCCATGTTTTGGCATTACAAACGTCGCATACAATGTCTGGATCCGTAGAATCTGTAACATGGCCGCAGGTTGCGCATGCGCGGCAATCCGCTACTATTTCCTGCGAATAGCAGTTCACAGCTTCATCACTGGGAGGAAAAATGGGCAGGCCGGCGGCGGGCTCCTCTGTTTTGTAAATACTAAAAATGCCACACGCCTCCAAATATACACGGCCGATATCACCCAGATTATAGATATTCTCACTTCTCAGCGCTGAAAACAGCTGCTGCCGTGAAACCTTTGCTATATCCATTTGATCCAACAGAATACGGCCATTCTTGACGAGAAGCTGTGTCTCTCCCTGGCTTATCTTTTCAAATGCTGGGCTTTTGGTTTCCGTGATGTTCAGGCCGCGCTGAAATATCAATGCACAGATCAGGATCATAATGCCCATGAGCACGCCGAGTTGCGGAATCTGCATGGCCGGCGAAACGATGGCCCCGAGGGTAACCATAACGGCCAGCTCCGAAACAGTAAGCTGGCCGCCCATTCGTTTTCCCATCGCCCTGACAATGATGAGCAAAGCCACGTAAATGATAAACGTTCTTAAAAAAACTTCCACCAGGAATTCGGGAGGCGCTTCTCCGAAAAGTATGCGCTCCCAATCCCAGGGCTGTATATCTTCTTTCTTCATTATTTCAGATAAAATCTAGACGCAAGTATTTTTCCTTATTCCCGCATCCGGGCATTTCAGCACCATAACTGAGCTCGCCGGCACTGACATTATATCACCGGGCTTGAAATCATCGCCAGACTCGGCAATCATTCCTGCATTAGTGTCAATCACAATGCACCACCCGTCACCGCATTCGTCTGATGGCAATACAAAGTCAAGTGCTTCTTTGGAATTGTTGAAAATGAGGAAAAAACTGTCGTCGACAATGCGCTCGTTATCCATATTCACGCAACGGATCCCTTTTCCATCGAGGTAAACGCCTATCGCGCCAGCGCAGTTGTTCTCCCACTGTTCGTCACTAAGCTGGTTTCCATCAGGCATAAACCACATAATGTCCTTCGCCTCGGAACCATGAAGCGGCAAACCCTGAAACCACCTGCGTCGCCGGAAAGTCGGATGTTCTTTGCAGAACCGGATGAGGGATCTGGTAAAATCAAGCAGCTGATTATCCGCCTTCTCCCAGGAGATCCAGGATATTTCATCATCGTGGCAATAGCTGTTGTTATTGCCTCCCTGTGTACGGCCCAGTTCGTCTCCCGCAACCAGCATAGGAACGCCCTGCGACAGGAACATGGTTGCCAGGAAGTTTCTTTTTTGCTTGTTACGGAGGTCTATAATGGTTTTGTCATCCGTTTCACCTTCTACACCACAGTTCCACGACCTGTTGTTATCGGCTCCGTCCTTGTTATCCTCACCGTTGGCCTCATTGTGCTTTTCATTATAAGAAACCAGGTCATGGAGCGTGAAGCCGTCGTGGGCTGTAATGAAGTTAATGCTCGCAGTTGGCCGGCGGTAATCGCCCCGGTAAAGGTCGGGGCTGCCTGTAAAGCGGTTGGCAAATGCGCTTACATCCAATTCTTTGCCACGCCAGAAATCCCGGATCTGATCACGGAACATATCATTCCATTCCGCCCAGCCCGGAGGAAATTTACCTACCATATAACCTTTATCACCAATGTCCCAGGGCTCAGCAATGAGTTTAACACGTGAAATGATCGGATCCTGGTGTATGATATTGAAAAAAGAACTCAGATTATCAGTCTCATGCAGGGTCCGCGCGAGGGTGGACGCCAGGTCGAAGCGGAAACCGTCTACGTGCATTTCGGTGATCCAGTAACGCAGGCTGTCCATGATCAGGGCAAGTACATTGGGCAGCTGCACATTCAATGTGTTTCCCGTTCCCGTGTAGTCCATATAAAACCGCTGATCTTCCGGGATCAACCTGTAATATGAAGCATTATCAAAGCCTTTGAACGAAAATGTGGGGCCGAGATGGTTGCCTTCTGCGGTATGGTTGTACACCACATCCAGGATCACTTCGATCCCCGCTTTATGAAATGCTTTCACCATATTTTTGAACTCGATCACCTGCTCCCCATTGTGTCCGCTGCTGCTGTAACGTGCATCAGGCGCAAAAAAATTGAGGGTGTTATAGCCCCAATAGTTGGTAAGGCATTTTTCCAGTAAATGCCTGTCGGCCACAAACTGGTGGACGGGCATCAGCTCAATGGCGGTGATTCCCAGCGAAGTAAGGTAGTCAATGATAACCGGATGCGCCAGTGCTGCATAAGTCCCCCTAATTTCTTCCGGAATGTCCGGATGCGTCATTGTCAGCCCTTTGACATGCGCTTCGTAAATGATCGAATCGCAATAAGGAATGTCCGGGCGCGTATCGCCTTCCCAGTCGAATTCACTTTCAACAACCACGGATTTGGGAATAAAGGCTGCGCTGTCGGATTCGCTGAAACTCATATCTTCATCCTTATGTCCGATAACGTAGCCAAACAATGCATCGTCCCATTTCAGGTCTCCCGCCAAGGCTCGGCTGTATGGATCTACGAGCAGTTTATTGGGATTAAAACGGTGCCCTTTCTGAGGCTCAAACGGCCCTGCAACCCGATAGCCATACAACTGGCCGGGTTTGATATCGGGTATGTACACATGCCAGATGTGGTGTGTAACTTCTTCTATCTTGATCTTAATGTATTCTTCCGTATCGTCTACGGATTTAAACAGACATAAATCAACTTCCTGCGCATTTTCTGAAAATACTGCGAAGTTGACCCCTTTGCCGTCAAAAGTAGAGCCAAGTGGGAATGGATTTCCTGGTAACACTTTAAGCCGCCTGGATTGTGGCGCTTTAATCAATTCGTTTTCTATGTGTCTGTCCGCCATGTTGTTGTGCGTGATGGATTAAATTTTAATTGTCCTCCTGAAACATCATTATAACCATATTGAGGTAATGTTTCAATGTTGGAAGCGGTTGTTGTAAACTAAGCTCAACCTTGCGCCGAATTATAAAATGTATGCCAAAGTCCCTTGCGTTATTCCAGGCGGGAATATATTACCTGACTTCCAGCCTGATTTGGGCGGCGGTATAATCTTTGTAAGCATAAAGGCCATCGTTCACGGCACATTAACCCGTGGCGCATAAACCCATCACAATAAAAGATTACATGATGAAACCAGCCACCAAAACGCTTCTGGCTGCCGCGACGGCCACATCCGCCATGACGCTTTTCAGCTACATTGCTTCGCACAAGGAGGATGAAAATTTCAGCGAACCCGCATTGCTTGCTACACTCCTGGAAAGGTCTCTTGACATTAAAAAGGAAGCCTCTCCCCCGCTCGGATGGATCACGCATTACCTGATCGGCGCCGGGTTTGGGGTCGGTTACAAGTTGTTGCTCAAATTGGGAAAAATACCAGCCTCACCACAAAACGGACTTCTGTACGGGGCCTTTGGCGGTGCGGTAGGGATACTTTGGTGGAAAACCATGCTCGAGAACCATCCGAATCCACCAAAAACACACCGAAAAGGATATTACACCCAACTTATGATTGCGCACATGATCTTCGGGCTGACAATGTCTGCCTTTAAGGATAAGCGGATTGTGTAAGGAAAGCTTGGATCACTAATGCGTCCGCTGGACACGATCAGGAGGGGACTAGTATCAGATAATTCAGGAAGCCCACCGTGCGTTTGATAGACACGGTGGGCTTTTTTATTAGTTGTTCTTAAAGACGAATTTCTCCACAACCGCCACTTCACCTGCAACCCCTTTGGCAAGGATTCCCGTGCGCACTGCCCGGTCCCACGGAGGCAGGAATGTGATATCAGGATTGGCGATTTTCAAATCGGTAAAAGCAGATCCGTTGAGGCTGTAATGGAAACTGATTTCAGTATTATTCTTTACGATCATTTTGATAAATACATTCTTACCCTTCGTTGCAATCGGAAACTTGCCCAGGCTGCTCTTCGCGCCATCTTTTACAATGGTAACACCAATGCTATCCTGCTTGGCAACCGCGTAGATCAGGTTTTTGTCATCACCGATCAATGCTACGCCAGCCAGTGCACTTTTAGCGGGAATGGTCTCCACAGTTGCCTCATAATTAGGACCTTCTATCCTTCTTGCAATGAACAGCTCGCGATCATCTTTTAACTGCAAACCGATCCGTCCTTTTTTCAGCTCAAACGCCGGCTTATTGAAAACTGACCAGCTCCATTGCAAATCGAGTTTTTCGTTGTTGAAATCGTCCGTTACCGTGAATGCCTTCGGGCTGTCCGCCGGGGAAAGATATTCGTCTGTAAAGCGAAGCCAGTTATCCGGAGTGAATTCAAAACCGCGTACCAGTGCCTGACGGCCTGTATATTTGTTCGAAGACTTATCGTAAGCGTGATACATGAAGTAGTTTTTGCCCTGATAGGTCACAGCGGTTCCGTGCCCCGGACACATCCACTCCCCCTGCCCGGTCAGGATCGGGTTTCCCTGATATTTCTCCCAGGGGCCCATCAGGTTTTTGGAGCGTGCGATACCCGTTGCGTACGTGCACCCAGGCCCGCAGCAGCCAGCCGCCGCATAAATTGCATAGAAATAGCCATTGTTTTTAATTACTGAAACACCCTCTACAAGATTCGCTTCCCAGGGCGTATCATTTCTGAAAAGTTCTTTTTTCTCGCCTATGAGCGCAGTCCTTTCTTCATTGATCTCCTGGATCCAGATCGGCGTTGCTTTTCCTACACTATTGCCGTCCTCTTTCCAGATCAGGTGCAGCTTGTTGTTCTCGTCCCTGATCGGGAAGCCGTCGATAGAGCCTGCTTCCTGGCAGACCAGCGGGCCGTGATCTTTGAATGGTCCTTCGGGTGTATCGGCACTGGCAACCCCAACACACAGGTTACCACCCTTTTTATGTGCAGTATAATAAACATAAACTTTGCCGTTCTCGTAATTCAGCTCGGGAGCCCAATAGTAATAGTCGGCCCAGGAGGTCAGGTCGGGGAAGATAGATCCGGTCTGTTTCCAGTTTTTAAGGTCACTGGATTTCATCACCGGAAAGCCCGGTGCCCAGTTGGAACTGGTTCCCGCCGCATAATATGTATCTCCAACTTGAATGACCGAAGGGTCCGCGAAATCGCCGCGGATTACTGCCTGCTGTGCATGGGCAATGTGTACGAATGCCAATAACAGCAGGCTAATGCTCAATTTTTTCATAAACGACTTTTAAATGTAAACTGCTTTTCCGGCCCAAATATAAGCCAAATCGCTATTCCCCCGAGGGAACGGTGATGGCTTGTCCCGTTGAAACAGGTTCTCCAAAGCTTGGCAGGCCGTCGGCAGTCCAGGTAAATTTCTGCATCCTGACATTCCGTGAACCGCCGCAGCCCTGCCCTGAGGCTGAATTAGCATGGTAAATGATCCAGTCTTCCTTACCGTTTTTTGATTTAAAAAAACCATTATGACCCACGCCGAATGCATTGGCCGAAGCCAGGCCTGTGAAAACCGGATTGGCCACCTTTGTCCAGCTTGCCGGCTTTAATGGATCACTTCCTTCCTGCAAACGCATAAGGCCCAGTGAGTAACGGTCGTCACCGCAGTAACTTCCTGAATATACCAGAAGCGTCTGTCCAGCCGGATTTTTAAGGATTTCGGGACCTTCGTTCACAGGAAACCCTCGTTTTTCCCATTCAAACTGCGGATCGGCTATTTTAACCGTCGGTCCGGCAAGCGTAAATGGGTTTGCCATCCTGGAAATGTATAGGTTTTGCGTCAAATCAGTGGTTCCACCCGCAAAAGGGCGTCCTGACCAGACCATGAACATTGTGGTATCCTGCTGAAAAACGGTCGCATCAATGGACCAGAGATCAGCCGGCTGCGTTTTGAGCTGGCCTTTATCCGTCCACGTTCCCTGCGTCGGATCTGCATTTGCATTTTCCAGCACCCACATGCGGTGGGTACGGTCATCTCCATCCGAGCCGGTGTAATAGATATACCATTTACCGTCCAGAAAAAACAACTCCGGCGCCCAAATATCCCGGGAATTTCCGCCAGATGCAGGCGGATTGAAGACAGTAACCGGCGTCACATCTTTCAAACGGCTCATCTTACCTGTTTTCCATATCTGGATCCTGTTGCCCAGCGTATGCAGATAATAGTACGTTGTATCCTTCTGAAAAACCCAGGGGTCGGGTGCGGCATTCAGTAAGGGGTTCGAAAATGTAGTTGCCTGCTGCTGCCCGGGCTGCGGGCTCTTTGCTTCCTTTTTGCAGGATGCACTGATAAATAGAAATGAAAGGCACCAGATAAGGACTGGTTTGTACCATGTTTTGAATGTCATAACGCTGGTTTAAATGCACATTTATTTTTTCGAATGATCAATAACGCGGGTTCTGCGTCAGGTTGGGATTTAAATCGATATCCGATTGTGGAATGGGATAAAATTCGTTCCTGCCTTCTTCGAAATTAGTAAATTCCGGATCACGTACGGCAAGTTCCTTCCCTAAGTCGCCCCAGCGCTGCAAGTCGGCAAACCGCCAGGTTTCACCTGTCAGCTCGGTAATGCGTTCGTGCTTGATCTGGGTGAGAAACTGTGCTTGCGATAAGCCTGGCCGGGCTTGGGAAAGCGGCCGCAAGCCTGCACGCACGCGCACCATGTCTACGTAAGGATAAGCCTGCGTTGTCTGCCCCTGTGCATTGAGCGCCTCGGCATACATCAGCAGAATGTCGGCATAGCGCAGCAAGCGGTGGTTATTGGGCGAACGGAAACCTTCTTCGGTCCGGCCTGCTTCATTATCATTCAGTTGTTTTCTGAACCACACAGCACTGCTTTCGCCTGTATTAGTGCCGTAACGGCTGGCAAATGTTTGTCCATAAACCATTGTAAAATTAGGCCCGCGAACGTCCGTCGAGTCGAACAGCAATGTTGCGGCAAGTCTTGGGTCCCGGGTGCCCAGGGCGGTATTCTCTTTTTTGAACTCCCCTACCAGCCAGCGACGCGCACCACCATCTGAGAAGCCAACACCCCGCGGGGCATAAAACTGGGCAATCGAAGTCCCGGTGTTATTGATCCGGGTTTCGTCCACGTCGTCGTCTGTGTTTTCGTTGGGATTAAAGCGGAATTGTATTTCAAAAACGGATTCGCTGTTATTCTCTGTGGAAGCTTTGAAATTGTCCTGATAGTTGGCTGTAAGCGTATATAAGCCTTTTCCCTCACCTGTAATAAACCACGCCAATGCGGTCGCCGCTTCCTGATTTTTGTTTTGCTGCAAATACGCTTTTCCCAGCAAGCCCATTGCCGCACCGCGCGTGGCCCGGCCCAGGTCGTCGCCTGTGTAGCTCAGTGGTAATGCTGGTGCCGCTTCTGTCAGGTCTTTTACAACCTGTGCCCACGCCTCTTCACTGGTTGCATTAGACGGACGGTCAGTTGGTTCGGAAGGTTCAAGAATGATGGGCGGCCTTCCAAAATAAAGTGTCAGGTTAAAATAAAACAGCCCGCGCATGAATTTCGCTTCACCGATAATTCGGCTTTTCAATGCTTCATCCATCTCGATCCCAGGAACATAAGCCAGCACCTGATTGGCCCTGAAAATGCCGATAAACAAATTCTGCCAGGTGCCGGCGGTTAGTCCCTCATTATAGTTGGTCTGGTTGAAGCTCATGACATTGTTCAGTGTAATGTCGCCGCCTGAGCCATAGCCTTCGTCCGAGCGCAGCATGCCGTGATAGAACAAAAACCGGGAATACAGTGTGGCAGTCCGGTGGAATGTGCTGTAAACCGCATTGATCCCCTTGATAGCATCGGCCTGGCTTTTCCAGAAAGAGGCAATGGTTGGGTTATTTGGATTAGGCTGATCAAAGTCACGGTTACAAGCCGTAGTTACCATTAAAATGATTGAAGTAAGCAAAAATATCTTTTTCATGTTGATGTCTTTTGAGATAAATGGCTGCTGATCAGAAACCCAGGTTGAGACCGAATGAGATAATGCGCGACGATGGATATCCACCCAGGTCGACGCCCGGTTCCAGGTTGAAATTCGCTCCTACCACATCAGGATCGAGGCCGGTATATTTGGTGAAAGTCAGCAAGTTCTGAGCGCTCACATAAATCCTCGCATTGCTCAAAGCTAGTTTCGTGGTGACAGCTTCGGGAATGGAATAAGAAAGCTCCACATTTCTCAGCCTCAGATATGAGCCGTTTTCGAGCCAGCGGTCCGTATTGCCGCGAACATTGGAAACAATCCCGCGATCGGCACTGGCAGGGTCGCCTGCCGCTCCCGTGGAATAAGAAACACCCAGGCGGGGAAAGTCAGTATCCGTATTTTGCGGAGTCCAAGGGTTAATATCGCGGCGATAGTTGGAATAACCCATTCCATCGATATCCCTTCTAACATCATTGTAAATTTTTTGCCCGAATGCACCGTAGAATTGGACATTCAGCGACAAGCCCGACCATGAGCCATTCAGGATCAAACCGGAAGTCAGTTTCGGCCAGGGACTGCCTGCAAATGTGCGGTCGCGATCATTGATATCATCATTGGTTCCCTGGTCAATGCGATTTACGTAGCGGACATCGCCTGGTTTTGCATATGCTGCCTGCGCTCTGTGCGCCTGGATCTCTTCGTCGTTCTGGAACAGACCGTCTGTTTTGATCAGATAATATTCCCCAATCGAACGGCCAACCTGCGAACGCGTGTTGCCCGACTGAATGTAATTCCGCGGCTCTCCGGTTTCCTCATCCACGCCCAGGTTACCCAGTTCAAGCACCTTATTACGGATCAAACTAAAATTGGGTGCAATGCTCCATGTAAATGGTCCTGATGTATGGCGATAAGCAAAATCCAGCTCAATGCCCTTATTCTCAATGGAACCGATATTGACCAACGGATCGCCTTGCAGATTACCTATATAAAGAGGCAGCGGTAAGGATAGCAGAACGTCTTTGGCCACGGAGCGGAATGCATCAATGGTAATGGCGAGCTTATTATTGAACAGCACCAGATCGGCCCCTATGTTGGTCGTTGCCTTTTGTTCCCACTTGATATCTTCATAAACCAGCCTGGCTTGCGTAGCGCCCGGAAACTCCGTTTGCCCCGATCCGAAAACTGCGCGCGGCGCCTGGTTCAAGAAACCGGTAAACTGGTAGTTGCTCAAATTTGCCGATCCCAGGACACCATAGGATCCTCTCAGTTTCAGTTCATTGACAATGTCGGATTTGAAAAATTCTTCATTGCTGATTTTCCAGGAAGCGGCTGCTGACGGGAAATATCCCGTGCGGTGCGCAGGCGAGAAACGCGAGTCCTTATCGGCCCGGAAAGTGAATGTGAGGTAATATTTCTCTGCAAAATTATAATTCAACCTGCCCAAAGCAGAGTTAATGAGCGTTTGCGAACGGGTTCCGGTTGCGGTCATCCCGCCGCTGGCTGAATTAATGGTCGTAAAATACTCCCCGCCATACACGCCAAGCTGCAAACGTCGCCCGCCAACGTCATCATTGCGAATGGTTTGCTGGGTATAGCCTACTACACCGTTTAAATTATGTTTGTTAAATGTAAAATTGAAGTTTAATGTATGCTCAAACAAATAGCTCAGAAACTGCGCCCGGGTCTGCCCTACGCTGCTGAATTCAGGCGACTGGTTCCAGTACCAGAGTCCTTCCTTTCTGATACTATTGGTTTTGTCAAAACTGGTTTCCAAACCTGCGTTGAAGCGGTAAGTGACGTTTTTGAGGATCTTATAATCGATGAAAGCATTACCCAGCACTTTGAAAAAATTGGAAGTCGAGCGGGTAATGTCGTTGATGGCAGCCTGGTTCCTGGAAAACGAACGCGCATTGAACGAGCCGTAACCCCACCCACCCGGATTGGAAGTGCTTTGCAGGTCGGCACTTTGAACCGGGATGATCGGCAGGCTGGTCCAGATGTCATACCACGCATTTCCCTCCGCAAATCCGCCCTGAAAAGGCGAATTGCGCTCAGTGCTGGACACCATCAGGTTTTCCCCGAAAGTAAATTTATTACGCGTTGCTTCCGTATTGATCCGCATAGAACCGCGTTTAAAATCCCTTGCTTTGAGCACACCTTCGTCGGCGAAATACGAACCGGAGATCAGGTATTTACTATCCTTCCCTCCACCGGATAAGCTTACATTATAGTCCTGAATGCTTCCCGTTTGCAGGAGCTCATCGGCCCAATTTGTATTTACAGTCCCATTATAATCGACCACAGATGGCTGCAATGCGTAACCTGCCGCCTGGTAAGCGCGGGTATTTGTTGCCACATATTCCTGTGCATTCATCATATCCCACCTTTTGGGAAGCGACGAGAGCCCAAACCGTGCAGACGCATCCACTTTCAGTGCGCCTTCTTTTCCTTTTTTGGTAGTAATAATGATTACGCCATTAGCAGCCCGGGAGCCGTAAATGGCGGCCGCCGAAGCATCTTTCAGGACCTGGATCGTTTCTACATCATTGGGGTTAACCGTCGTGTTGGCATCGGCCAGCATCCCGTCGATCACATAAAGCGGACTGGCATTTCCAAACAATGTACTCAATCCGCGTATATTTACAACCGCTTCCTGCCCCGGTGCACCGCCGTTACGGACAGCAACGCCCGGGGTCATTCCCTGCAATGCTTCCGGTACGGAGCGGGCAATCCGCTTGTTTGTATTTTGGGCATCTATAATTCCCGTCGCACCTGTCAGATCCGAGCGGCGTACCGACTGGTAACCAATCACCACAAACTCTTCCAGATTTTGCGCATCCTCAGCGAGCTGAATCGTGTAGCTGGTCTGATCTGTAACCGGCACTTCGGCAGGCAGATAGCCTATAAAAGTAACGCGGAGTGTCTGGCCGTTCTGGGCTGTGATTGTGAATTTTCCGTCAGCATCTGTAATGGTAGCTGCGTTCGTCCCGGTGATAACGACCGTTGCGCCAGGTAATGATTCGCCCGTTGCGGTCTGCACAACTCCGGTTACATCTCTGCCCTGGGCGAGGGCAATGTGAACACTGGAAAGGATGATAAAGAAGATTTGAAACAGGGTATAATAATAACGCATAGCTGATGGGTTGATGAAATTAGAAAATTGTACCTATTATATAAAAATTATGCCAATTTCAAGGTATTACTTGTAACGACAATAGCACTGAGTACTCGGTCCTATCACGGCACTCAATGCTATTTTCATAAAAATATAAATGCGCTTTGACCACCGATTATGGCTTGCTATTATGCTTTGTCGCTTCGTTTTTGTAGTTATTGGTTTTCCCTGTATGGTTCTTCACATTCTTCGGCGCAGAACCACTGCCTTTTTTCATCGTAGTATCCGATTCAGTAAGGTTTTTCTTGCGTTTGGCGACGGCTTCTTCCGAGTTTAGAAGCGATTTTGAATCTTCACTTTTTGAGTATTTACCCACGTCATTCGCATTGTCATTCGCGGCGCCGCCAGGGCGTGCACTCGATTTTACGTCAGCATTGTTTGCGCTGCTTTTGCCCTCTGGTTTTGGATTGGATGGAGTGGCAGCCGGTTTGCTGCTCTGGCTTTGATTTTTACTGGAAGCGGCAGATTTCTGAGTGGCAGACTGTCCTTGCTTGCTCTTATGGGTAGATTGCCCGCCGGAAACAGTTGCATTTTGCGAATAGGATATGGTTGTTGCAAATAGCATAGCAGCAAGAAACGAGATTATTGGCTTTTTCATAATTGTTAATGTTTGATGATATAATGTTGTGGCATCGCGCCATTCCAGGCGGATGATATTATAAAAGGCATGCCACTCGGCTAAGATTAATCACCAAACCATTTATTCCGGGCACAAAAAAAATAGGCACCTGTAAAGGTGCCTATCTGATATGCTCAATATACGCGTTACAAATCCAGGCCTGATCTTCTCAAACGCTCTTCGTCTGTAAGGTCTTCTGTTTCAACTTCGGTGTGACGCAATGTTTCGTTGATCAATTCATCGCGCTCTTCCACGGTTTTGTTTAAGCTAACTTCCTCCACAACCCGCGCTTCCTTACTAACAACCGGAATTTCTGTGAATTCTTTCATCTCGATTGTGCCTTCCGTGAATGTATTGAAGTCAGAATCCGTGGCAACACGGTCCACCGGAGTTCTGTTTACATTCACCTGTTCCTGACGCAAACGAATGCTTTCCTGAACCGGGCGTTCGATAATGCGGCTTCTCAAACGGACACCGCCCGTTTCGATTTCACGTTTACCCACCTGCAATTCTTCTTTGATTACCGGCAAGGATTCAGATTGATTGTCACCTACGAATTCATCGTCTCCTACAAATCGATTATCTCCTACAAATGAGTCATCTGTTAAGCTGGAATCATTTGTGATGCTGGTATCGTTGGTAACAACATCCAGTGATCTGTTTGGATATGGATCAACCGTAGTGTCTGTATAAGGATTTACCGGAACCTCGGTTACATCCTCCGAGTATCTTTCGCTACCTGCATATTTTTCATCTCCAGTATAAGCCTGGGTCGACCCAAAGCCTGCATTAGCAACATAATCCGGATCTACTTCATTTTTCGCTGCCAGATCATTCACATCAACAGCGCCGTATTGATCCAGGATGGCAGCTGCTTTTTCCGCTTCATCTGCGTCCGCTGCGTGTACTGTTACAATTGTTCCGCGCCTGCCTGCTTCTGTGTAGCGTTTTGTTTCGTCTTCGTCCCCATCAAACAGATCTTTAAAGAAATTTCCGATGCGGTCCATCACATCATCATTATCATCATTGATCGTCGATGTTTCCTGGTCCGATTTGTACGATGCTGTTTTGATATCTACATCTCCACCTGCGAACCCATTTGCCAGTAAATAGTTTTGCGCTTCCTGCGCATCACTTTCATATTCAAAAATTCCAACTACTGTATTAGCCATGATTTCTTATTTAAAAAGGTATTGGTTTGTTGATTAGCCGCCCTCTCTTAAATTTCCATGCCTGAAGCGTCCCGGCAAACCGTGACTTCTTCTTTTCGCAGTATTTGTGAAAATGTTTTCTGATCCTGGTCCTGGTGTTTTGTAATATGAATTTCTTCAACGAGCATCAGCCGCTTTTCGACTACCAAAACCTCCTTTACGACCGAAAAAATGGTAACGTCCCCTTCCTGCCTGACGGCTGGGGGGGCCGAATCCACATACTGGTTGATCTCCTTTCGTTCTACAGTCAACACATCGCTGGTAACCGTAGCGTCCACAAAGACTTCTTCCTCCAAAACTTTTTTAGAAACAGAGACAGTGCCTGTTTCTATGAGTTTGGAGGAAATCATCAGCTTTTCTTCGATAACCGGGATCTTCTGCGTTTCCCCGGAAGAAAACACATGACCGGCCCCGGCATCATCGATGTTGGAAGACATTATTATGAGTTCTGGAATTTATCCACAGTCTCTTTCGTCTCATCGGCAAGATGTTCAGCGGAACCTTTCGCCTTGTCAGCATATGAATTTGCTGCGTCTTTGGCCTGATCTGTCAGTGAGTTTAATTTCTCTTTTGCTGCACCAGCTACGTCGGCTGCTTTGGCTTTTGTTTCTTCCCATTGGTTTTTCAGTTTGTCTTTTTGCTGATCTGCCAGGTCTTTAATTTGCTGACGTGTTTCTGCGCCGGATTTTGGGGCAAAAAGCATAGCTGCCAATGCACCAACCGTTGCTCCTACAAGCACACCGATGACAAATCCACCATTGAAATCTTCCTTGTCTTCATAATGATATTTCGAGCTCATGACATTATTGTGTTTAGTTGAGCCTCGTGTACTGCTAAAAATGTGCCAGGGGAAAAGTCAGGCATAATGCTGCATAAGAATGCGGCCTGAACTTGCCAAGTTATTTGCAGTTACTCCTTGATTTAACATTAAAGCTTTTTAGCTTTGGCAAATTACATGCTGCGAAAGTATGTTTGTGATTCCATTGAATTCTTCGCTTCACAATTATATAGCATGAATAAAAACGGCCCTATTGTCATCATAGAAGACGACCTGGATGACCAATTTGTATTAGAAGAAGTTTTTAATGAGCTGGGATATCCCAATCCGAGAATGTATTTTTCGGATGGTCAGACGGCCTTACAATATCTTTATACGGTTGAAGACCGGCCCTTCATCATCATTTCAGACATTAACTTACCCCAGCTTAACGGGCTGGAACTGAGAAGGAAAGTGCAGACAGACGCTGAACTTAGTCTTAAATGCATTCCTTACGTTTACTTCACCACGGCGATCAACCACCAGGTTGTGATCGATGCGTACAGCACATCAGCGCAAGGTTTCTTTGTAAAGCCCGGCGAATTCGAAGAAATTAAGGAGACTATCAAAGTAATGATTGACTACTGGAAAAAATGCGCTGCCCCAAATAATTTCTGACCTTAATATAGAAGCTGGCTCTGTAAAACCCCGTTCGTAAAATTGCCAAGCCACTTCCGTGGTGTTTACAAATTTTTCGCTTTGAGTATCCTTTCAACGTCCTGGTTTAAATTACAGTGGGAACGACTACCCGGTCATGCTGATGACTTTCCCCTGCAAAGCCGAATTTATCATTTCGTTTGCCTGGCAACCATTGCCGCAATGCTCTACGTGCTGTTTTACAGTATATCCGTACAGATGGTGGCATACGCATTGGTCACCGCGATTCTGATCCCGCTGCAAATATTCCTTTTTTATATGTCGCTGTTCAGGAACCGCACGGCATTGTCCATGAAAATTTACATCCTGATCATTCACGGATTTTTCTTTGTAGGTTACCGTTTGGGCGCTGGCATTGCAGGTTCTACGCTGTTATCGTTTTGCATTGTGTACTTTTTATCAATGTCAATCCTGCCCCGGAAAGAGTACGCATTGCTTACCATCGTCAACCTGGGCACAGTGGCGGCATTGCTCGTCGCAGAATTTAATGATCCCGGTTTTGTGCTGGCCCGGTTCACCGACCGGAGCGAACATTTCATCGACATTGCGTCCACGTATGCCGTTAATATTATCCTTATGCTCGTCGGGTTGGGCTTTATTCTTCGGAATTATACGCAGGAAAGGGATAAGGCAGAAGAAAGGGCGATGCTACTTGATGATCTGCACGAGGAAAAAGCCCGGCTGATCTCGGTCATTTCACATGATTACCATACGCCGCTTACTGCATTAAAAAATTATCTGAATGTCCTTGAAAAATATGAATTAAGTGGTGACGAACTCCGGACACTCACTACGGAAATGCGGCACTCCATTGTGAATACACAAAGTCTTTTGAAGAACCTGCTGGACATGACCAAAGAAGCGACCGAGCCTGCGGACACAGCAAACCGGACAACTTTCCCGGTCCTGCATACGGTTGATCAAACATTAAAAGTGTACGCCGATATAGCCCGTTCGACTGGTCAAGCTTTAAATGTAACGATCCCGGAAAAGCTGGTCATTAACAGCAACCCGCATTTGTTTGCCATTGTAATAAGAAACCTGATCAATAATGCGGTCAAATTCTCGGGCCCCGACGCCATAATTTGTTTTTCTTACGAAGACCAGAATCCTGATCATTTATTCTGCATTGCAGATTCCGGCCCGGGAATTCCGGATCTTAAGCAAAAGGAAATTACAGAAAGCTGGGAACATACACACAGGAATGTGTCGCGTTCCGGGGCGATGGGCCTTGTCCTGGCGAGAAAGTACGCAGCAGCATTGGGCGGGCAGTTATCCTTTGAGACGGAGGTTGGTAAGGGAACGACATTTACCCTGAAAATTCCGAGAAACTGATTGGACAAATAAAGATAGAAGCCCCAATTTTCTCCCTAATGCTTAAAAAGGCCTGCTTTTATTCACTCTTTGTATAAATCTTCCCAAACACTTCCTTGCTCAGCGGCTTGGAATAGTAGCCTTGTACAAGCGGATGCTCCTCCGCGCTCTTGATGTCCTCCGGATCGATGGATGAAGAAAGAATATAAATATCAATTTGTGAACGCACTTCACCTGGAAACAAACTGACCTCGTTCAGAAATTCCCAGCCGCTCATTGTGGGCATATTAATATCAAGAAAGAGAACAGTTTCCCCATAAGCCGTTGATTCGCTGAATGTTTCTTTTATAGATGACAGGGCTTTTTCAGGATCGGTAAATAGCTGGATGCTGGCTGCGGGCGCAACGTTGGCGATCACATATTTACAGACCATGTTGTTGATCGGATCATCATCGACGACGATAAATTGAGCAGGTAAGTTCATAGAATTGGGTTTTGACACAAATCCGAATGAAACTCAATTCTGAATTCGGTGCCTTCATTTACATTACTATTCACATGGATCTTTCCTCCGAGCATTTCCACCTGTGTTTTGACCATAAATAATCCCAGTCCTTTTCCTTCCACATGCTGATGGAAGCGCTTATATAAACCGAATAATTGAGAGCCTTTCCGGGCAAGATCAATTCCCATGCCATTGTCGCGGATGCATATATTTACCCGGCCTTCGTCCAGGCTGCTGCTGATGTCAATGACGGGCGGGAGATCGGGCTTGCGATACTTGATGCTATTGATGATCAGGTTATAAAAAATGCTGTACAGGTAAGTTTTAAGCGTAAACAATTCCTGCACGGCCCTGAAATCGGTGTGAATGGTAACCTGTTCTTTATCAATAATATTTTGAAGGCTCGACCTGATATTATCGACCAAATGCTGCAAGTTCACCGGTTCTTTGCTTTCGCTTACTTCGCGTTTGATCCGCAGGATTGTGTTGAGATCTGAAATGACATCGTCCAGCCTTTTTACATTCAATAAAATACCTTCTAAAAATTCTTCCTTTACTTGTGCAGGATAAAAATCCTGGCTTATAAGCTCACCCAGGCCGATAATGTTCGCCACCGGCGCACGCAGGTTGTGCGAAACGATGTAGGCAAACTGGTCAAGACCTTTGTTGGATTCCGTAAGCTCATTGGCATAGTTCCGCAAATTTTCGTTGAGCTCGCGTAGCTGAGATTCGGATACTTTACGCTCTGTCACATCCCTGAAATATGCTGAAAGCCCGTTGGCGGAGGGATATGCCGTGATTTCAAACCACGCATTGTCCATTTCGTAGTAAAACTCAAAATGCTGGATCGTGTTAAGCTCAACCGCCTTGTGATACGCCTTATAAATGCTTGTATCGATGATGTGCGGAAACACGTCCCACAGGCTCCGACCGAGTATTTTTTCTTTTGGAAGGTGCAGCAGGATCTCAGCTTCTTTGTTCCAATAATTGACGACCCAATTCCTGTCCAATGCATAAAATCCGTCCCCTATGCTTTCCAGGATCACTTTCCTTTCTTCAAGCGCTTTGATTACCTTTTCGTCGGCCCGTTTTTGCTCGGTCACATCGTGCAAAACACCATATATACGCACCGGTTCTCCCAGGCTGTTCTGCTCGATCTGGGCCTGCACGTGCAAATGCCTGACCTGCCCGTCCTTCCTGATAATGCGGTGGTGGTAATCCGCTGGCTGCCTGGAATCCAATACGAGCTGATTGCTTTTAATCACGTGTTCCAGGTCATCGGGATATACAAACGATAACCAGGATCCGGTAGACTGAATGTTATTATTACTGCCGAGGCCGTAGATGCTGCATGCTTCATCGGACCACACACTCATATTTGTGGTCAGGTCCGTTTCCCAGCTGCCCAGATGCGCAATGGCCTGGGCCTGACTCAGACGCCTTTCTTTGTGTTTGAGCTCCTCATCGGCGATCTGTTTTAACCGTTCCTTTTCAAAAAAGTCAAGTGAATGGGAAATTTCCATCGCCGCTTCCTCCAATAGCGTGATTTCAGCTTCGGTGAAAATATCTGGTTGTGATGCGTAAAGGTTGAATGTCCCTACAATTTCCCCCGATCTTTTTATAGGCAAAACCATGCACGACTGGTAACCTGCCAATGCCGCCAGCGTCTTCCACGATTCAGAAATAAAGTCATCCTGCGTGTTGTTCGTCACATAATAGGGCTGAGTTTCCAGAACCGCACGCAGCAGCGCTTGTTCCTCCGCTGCATCTGCAAAGCCAGACAAATATTCCTCCGGCACGTCCTGTTGTTCTACAACATTGAGTTTTTCTGTTCCACCCATGTACATTCCGACCCATGCTCCCTGAAATTTCCCGGTTTCACAGGCAATCCTGCAAACTTCCCTGAGAACAGTCTGAGCATCCTGCGCGTGTACCACCGTGTGATTAACCTGGCTTAAAAATGCGTATAACCTGTTGAGATGCAGGATTTTTTCTTCGCTGACCTTCTGCCTTGTGATATCCCGGAAATTATCCACAATCCCATTCACCGCGGGCTCATGCAAAAGGTTGGTTACCGTAGCTTCTATCCAGCGCCAGGTGCCATCCTTATGAAGCATCCGACCGGTGTGTCCTGGTATGGCCGTCCCGGGGTTAGCGAATACTTTGGTCATTGTTTCCGACAATCCGGCCAGGTCGTCGGGATGGGCCTTGGAGAAAATGTCCATATTCAGAACTTCTTCGGCGGTATAACCCAGCACATTCTTTACAGCCAGCGATACATATGTGGGCTGCGCTTCTTTATTAAGGATAACCACCGCATCACTGCTATTTTCAACAAGGGTCCGAAAACGCCTTTCACTGTTGGTAAGTTGTTGCAGCAGCGCCTGTTGCTCACGCTTCACCTGATATTTTTCAAGGGTTTTATGAATGGCAAACGGCAGGCGGCCGGTCTGGCTTTTTGTAATGTAATCGTCAATGCCGACGGCCAGCATTTCGTCGGCCATTGCGTCGGATATGGCATCGGAAATGATCATGAACGGGATCGTAAGGTCCAATGTCCGGAGGATTTCCAGAGCCTGTACACAATGAATGCCGGGTAAGCTGTATTCAGCGAATATAATGTTGGGAGAAGATTCCGTAACGGCCGTGATGAATTGTTCGCGGTTGCCAGCCACTATTATTTCCGGAAACAGTTGGGCTTTGTGCAATACTTGTGCTACAATGTCCGCTTGATCCTGTGAATTTTCCAGATAAACTATTTTCAGACTACTCTTCATTTTGAACCCATTGGGATGTGTGCAAACGGCCGGAACCCGATTTAAAAAGAATCATTCTTGCCTGCAAGTGTTAAATGAAGTTTCAACCTATTGCAATGTCGAATTATTTTGAATTAAATATACGAAGTTAGATTCGCCATAAGTATGTTCAGGCGTTATTGGAAAGGATCTAAATTGGGCATCTGATTTAAATGGGAAAGTCAGGATTTTCTTTCGCACCTCAGAGCGCTACGTGGTAATTGGGATCGTCGATGATATTCACCTCAATGACGTCATTGGCATTCGCCAGCAACCTGCGGCAATCGGGGCTTAGATGTTTCAGATGAACTTGTTTGCCTGCTTTCTGATATTTTTCAGTGATCTTGTTAAGGGCTTCAATGCCGGACATATCGGCGACACGGCTTTCTGAGAAGTCTATAATGACTTTTTCAGGGTCGGTTGCAATGTCGAATTTTTCGGAGAAAGCCGTCACGGAGCCGAAGAACAGCGGGCCGTAAATTTTGTAATGCTTCAGGCCGTTATCATCGGTCATTTTTTGCGCCCGGATCCTTTTTGCACTTTCCCAGGCAAATACCAATGCTGAAATGATGACGCCGATCAGGACCGCCAGGGCGAGATTGTGCAGGTAGATGGTGATCGCCGCAACGAGGATGCCGACAAAAACATCCTGTCTGGGCATTTTATTAATAATCCGGAAACTAACCCATTCAAACGTCCCGATCGCGACCATAAACATGACACCGGTAAGTGCGGCCATAGGAACAAGCTCTATAACCGGCGCCCCGAACAGGATGATCACCAGGATCGTTAGCGAAGCAATAATTCCTGATAACCTGGCTCTTGCGCCTGCGGAGAGGTTAACAAGCGTCTGCGCAATCATGGGACATCCGCCCATTCCGGTAAAAAAACCATTCAAGATGTTCGCACTTCCCTGCGCAATGCATTCCCTGTTCCCGTCGCCCCGGGTGCCTGTAATTTCATCCACCAGATTCAATGTGAGAAGTCCCTCAGTAAGCCCTACAGCGCCCATCACGAGTGCATAGGGGAAAATGATCTGTAATGTGGAGAAATTGAGTGGGATATCCGGAATGTGAAAAGGTGGAAACCCGCCGCTTACGGAAGCAATGTCACGGACAGTTTTTGTTTCAATTCCAAATCCCAGGACAACGAACGAAACGACAATGATAGCGACAAGCGATGGGGGGATTGCTTTTGTGAATTTTGGAAAAAGAATGATTATACCAATCGTGAGCGCTACCAAACCAGCCATAATAAACAAGGGAGCGCCTGTTAACCAGGAGGTTTCTCCATTTACAACCGTTTTGAACTGCTCCAATTGCGACATAAAAATGACGACGGCCAAACCATTCACAAAACCATACATAACAGGCTGTGGCACCAGTCGCACAAACTTTCCAAATTTAAAAACCCCAACGAGAATCTGAAAAACGCCAGCCATTGCGACGGCTGCAAAAACATATTCTACGCCGTGCGATTGCATCAGCGCAATTAAAACAATCACCGTGGCACCCGCACCACCCGAAATCAAGCCTGGCCGGCCACCGAAAATGGAGGTGACCAGGCCCATAATAAATGCTGCATAGAGCCCTACCAACGGTGAAAAACCCGCAAGAATAGCAAATGAAAGCGATTCTGGCATCATTGTCATCGCGACGGTCAGTCCGGCTAAAATCTCATTTTTATAGTTTACTTTTTGCGTAAAATCGAAGAGGTTAAGAAAGCTTTTCATTGATAAATTTACCGTGGAAACAGCAAAAGTATAAGAAAGATATTCATAAACCCGGGAAATGCCTGATTTTAAGGCGAAGACTAAAAATGGTTCGGCGCTGCGAAGTAGTTTGCCCGGTTCATTTATCTGGCCTACGATCGTAGAATAAATTTTACCGCTAAATAAGTTATTTCCAATTTTTTTTTGTATATTATTAATATTGCGGTGAGAGAATACTCCGATCCCAACTTCCTAACCTCTATGACAATGAATGCTATCCCCTTTCACGTTACTGCGATTATCACTCTGCTGCATCCTGAGTAGCAGGTTGGCTGGTTTGATCCCGGTCTTTCAAAAATCTTTCCGACACACGCACTTTGCACCGAGCCCGCTGTTGCCAGCCGGGAATGGATGCGCTACATCAAGTTTTTTAATCCTTTAACCAACCTTTAAATGGCAGAACCATTTCTATCAGAAATCCGAATGGTAACTTTCAATTTCCCTCCGAAAGGCTGGGCATTTGCCAGCGGACAGTTGCTTCCTATCAACCAAAACCAGGCGTTGTTTGCTTTGTTAGGCACCACTTTTGGCGGCAACGGACAAACAACATTTGCATTGCCCAACTTCCAGGGCAAAGTTCCCATTCATGTGGGAAACGGTTTTACACTGGGTCAAACCGGCGGTGAAATAAATCACACGATTACGCAGCAGGAACTCCCGCAGCATAGCCACCAGCTACAAGCGCTCGACACGGGTGATGCGGGTTCGAACACCATTAATCCGACCGGCAATTCATTTTCAAACTCGCAACCCAGTAACCTGTATTCCAACGCCGTCAATGATAATCTGCTGGCCCTCAGGCCGGGCACGGTTACATTTACCGGGGGAAGTCAGGCGCACAACAACATGCAGCCTTATTCGGTGATCACTTTTGTCATAGCGCTGCAGGGAATTTTCCCAAGTCAAAATTAGTCCCTCAGTGTTCCAGTCGATCACATTAAATACAGAAGATACATGGCACAACCATATGTTGGAGAAATAAGAATATTTGCGGGTAATTTTCCACCTGCTGGGTGGGCGTTCTGCGAGGGGCAACTTTTGCCGATCTCCGAAAACGAGGTCCTTTTTCAATTAATAGGCACTACTTACGGCGGCGACGGCGAGTCGACTTTCGCAATTCCCGATATGCAGGGCCGTCTGCCCGTCCATATGGGCAATAATCAGGGCACGACCTTCATCATCGGAGAAAAGGCAGGCACCGAGGCAGAAACGCTCAATACCAATCAGATCCCTAGCCATACGCACGATTTCCAGGTGACGACTGACATTGCGAACGTTCCCAGCCCGAGCGGCGCCATCGTAGGTGTGTCCACAAAAGCGAAAGTTTTCTTTGAAGATCCCCCTATTGTCAATTTTAATCCTAACGATATCGGGCCTGCCGGGGGAAGTCAGCCGCACAATAATTTTCAACCGTACCTGTGTCTAAATTTTATCATTTCTCTCTTCGGGATATTCCCCTCTCCGACCTGAAATCCGGCAAGAAAGACGGTGTATAAAATTTTAACCACAAAAAAATATCATGGATCCATTTGTAGCAGAAGTCAGAATATTCCCATTCAATTTTGCGCCCAAGGGCTGGGCTTTTTGTAACGGCCAGTTACTGCCGATTTCGCAGAACACTGCATTGTTCTCGCTGCTAGGCACAACTTACGGCGGCGACGGCAAGTCGACATTTGCATTGCCTGACCTCCAAGGCGCGGCGCCTATGCATCCCGGGCAGGGACCAGGCTTGTCGCTGCATGACCTGGGGGAGACATCGGGAAGCACATCAGTAACGTTGCTTCAATCGGAAATGCCATTCCATAATCATCAGCTGCGCGCGGCCAGCGATGTTGCGGAAACCGCTACACCCAGCAACACAACCACATTTGCACTGGCAGACGAAGGAAGCGTGTATATCGCAGGCACCCCAGCCAACCCAATGGCATACAATTCCCTGAAAGAGACAGGCCAATCATTGCCGCATAACAATATGCAGCCTTACCTGACCTGCTACTTCAATATTGCTTTGCAAGGAGTATTCCCGCCGAGAGGCTGATTAACAACCACCTGATTACTGATTTTTTTGAGTTACCATCATGACTTTGCGTTTTACCCACCCCGATCTCCAAGTACGGCCCATCGGCCCCAATGATATGGCATTCCTGCTCGACACCTACGCAAGTACGCGGGCGGAAGAAATGGAAAGGGTCCCGCAATGGACCGATCTGATGAAACGGGAATTTATAAAAGGGCAGTTTAACGCCCAGCATGATTACTATCAAAAAAACTACGTCGGGGGCAATTTCTGGGTGATTGAAAATAAAGGAAACCATATCGGGAGGCTTTACCTCCACGAAAACTATCAGGACAAGGGTATGCGGATCATTGACATTACGATTTCCCCAGTGCACCGGAACCGCGGCATAGGAGAATCAATTTTGAAAGACCTGATGCAAAGGGCTGCCCAACTCGGACGGCCGCTGAGCATTCATGTGGAAACTTTCAATCCTGCAAAGAATCTGTATACCCGCCTGGGTTTCAAAACTGTGAGTGAAACAAACGGAGTTTATCATTTAATGGAATGGACGCATACGACCTAAGTACAATGACGGCTGATGATTTCAGCCAATACAAGGACCAGACGCTCGACGTCTATTTTTCGGAAACGCAGATAGTACCCTCGGTTTTAACGAGAGTAACCCGGCTGAGCAGCTACACGCCACTCGAACGCGGGCCTTTTTCGCTGGAATTCCAAACCAGCGGAGATCATTCCCACCGGCCCCAGGGAATCTACAAGATCGCTCATCCGGATATCCGGAACATTGAGGTGTTCCTGGTGCCGATCGGGCCAGACGCGAAAGGGATGCGGTACGAAGCCGTATTTTCCTGAAATGCTCTTCAACGAATTAAGACAACGCTTTATGAAACTGAAAAAATACTCCTGGCTACATCAAACAAACTAGCTGCATGAAAAATTTTTACCTATATCTTACGGGGCTGGTGCTTTTGGTGTCCGGCATCGAAATGGCCGACCGGCTCGTTGCCGACAGCAACCCAAAGGAGCAACTGGCCCTGAGTCAGAAAAACCGGGTGCACGTTACAGAAGCGGCACCTGTAAAAATTCCTTTTGTGAGGCCCCGTGCCATAACAGCGGGATCAAAAATGATGCTTGTACCCGGCATTTCGGCTACCAACAGCTATGTAATTTCCAATGATACCGGTCTTAGCGGAGGCTCTGCGGGTGATGAAATCACTTATGCGGTCACCATCAGCAATGGCGGCACGGATGCTACTGGGGTCGTATTCTCGGAAACCCTTGACGAAAACACCACCCTGGTGCAAGGCTCGGTAACCGCAAGTCCGATTGCCGTCAACGACTCATATAATACGATCGGTAACGTGGGGCTCACCATTCCGGCAGGTATCGGCTTGCTTAGCAATGATGTCAGTCCTGACGGGGCGGCTCTAACCATTACCAGCTCAGCAACTGTGACCACTACCCAGGGAGGAACCGTAACACTTGACCAGATCAGCGGTGAATTCACTTACGACGCACCTGCGGGTTACACCGGATCAGATACATTTGAATACACCATTGGAAACAACTCAGGTACGACTTCCACGGCGACCGCAACCATCACTGCAACAGGTGCTATCTGGTTTATTAAAGCCGACGCGCCGGCAGGCGGAACAGGAACGCTTTCGAAGCCATTCAACTCCCTGAACGCTTTTCAGTCCATCAATAACAATACGGGCCTGAACGCTAAAACAGGACATCTCATTTTTATTTACACAGGTAGTTATGACGGCAGCATAACCCTGCTGGCCAGCCAGAAGCTGATCGGCCAGGGCGCAGGAGAAAGCATACTTTCCCTTGGCGGGTTCGCGACACCAAGCGGTGGCGATCTTTTGCCAGCGACCGGCGGCACGCGCCCAACGGTCACTTCTTCCGGCACCGCGGTCACACTGGCAGCGGATAATACGATCCGGGGTTTCAACATTGGCAATACCACTGGTTCCAAACTTGCCGGCACATTCACGGGCACGCTGACTGTCCGTGAAATGGCCCTTAACGGAAGCGGGCGGGCAATGGCGGTATCAGGAGGCACTTTCGATGCTGTGTTTTCCGAAGTTTCTTCGAGCTCTACTACAGGAGGCGAGTCGGTCACGATCGGAGCCGGAAGCGGTTCGGTCACAATCCCGACAGGGACGATCAATGCAACGAATGCAGGCGCGATCAAGATTTCGGGAAGTTCACTGGCCCTTAACGTCACCTTCGTTTCTGTTTCAAGTTCTGGCACGTCAAAGGGCGTTTCTGTTTCAGGTACAACCGGCACATTCCAGATTACCGGTAGCGGAACAACAGACGGATCCGGCGGCATAATCCAGAATATCAGCGGCAGGGGCATGGAGTTCATTTCAGCAGCAGGGATAACGATCAAGAATGTGAACATGGTTAATGCCAACACCACAGACGGAACTTTGCCATCCGCCCTCGACAATTCAAATGCCAATGCGGCAATCCACGCGAATTCAGTTGCAGGATTGTCACTGGACAATGTAGAGATTACCGGCACTGTGTCGCAGGAAGGTATTAACCTGAGAGGTGTCAGTAATTTTAATTTTACCAATGGAACAATAGCAAATGGCGGGACATTAGGCACAAGCGAAGAAGGCTGTATCTATGCCATCAATACGAGCGGCACCTGCACGATCACCAATTCTGCATTTGTCAATCCGGGCGGACGTGCTGTGTATTTTGACAATACAAATACAAACCTTTCCAAGCTTACCGTTTCCGGTTCGTCTTTTGATAATGCGGACAATGGTTCGGGTTTGCAAACTTATGCCCGCGGAAGTTCAGCGATGAACCTTCGGGTTATCAATTCTCAGTTTACCAGATGCCGTACGGCGGGTATTGAATCTTATGCAACCGACAATGCCGTGATCCAGGCTGACGTGCTGGACTGTATTATTAATCCAACCGACAACGTAGGAACCGGGATAGATATCGCCAGTTCAGGCAGTGCAACTGCAAAGTTTAATGTAAGTAATAACACCGTATCTACGTGGAATGGCCCGGCCTTGAACTTCTTCACGACCGGCAACGGCTCACTGGAAGGAAATGTTACAGCCAATAATTTGACAAAAACCGCCCAGGCAGGTTCCGGGATCCGTGTGAGCAACAACACGCCAAGCGCAAGCTCAACCGTACTGATCAGGGACAATGTAATTAATAACTGGTCCACCGGAAATGGTATTGCGGTAGAAGCAACATCCTCTACGAACACGCTGAGCAATGTTACGATTGACAATAACACAATGGCAATGACCGGAGTGGACGCACTTTACGGGATTGACGTGCTTACTGCCGGCGGCGGCACGAACAATGCAAAAATTTGCGCCAACATCATTAACAATGACGTAACTATTTCGCCTGTTGTTACCTATGCAGCAAGGGCCAGGTCAGGTGTAGCCGGCTCAACCGAAATACGCTTGCAGGGAATAGGAACGACCTTTGAGGAAACCTGGAACAATGGGGGAAATTCACCAGGAGCCGGACCGGTTAACCAGAGCGGTAGCGGACCATTCACAATCGGTGCGGGCGTAATTTGCACGGTACCTTCTGTGCCGTTGCTGAATGCACGCATGAGCGCGGAAGAACAGGAAACAGCTAAAATCACACCCGAAGAAAACCCTCCGGCAGCGCTGCGTGAGTCCGCTGAAAACGTGCCAGCCACAAAGCCTGTTGTGCAAATGGCACCTGCTGTTAAGGCAAGTCCTGCGCGTATGGAGGCTGCACAAGCCGGTGAAACGGTTACAATCAATGGCGGCGGCAGCGGTTTCAATATTCCGGCTGGTAAAAATGTGATCATTACTTTCAGGGCTATCATTAATTCCGACATACCAACTGCTGTTTGCCAGGTATCAACCCAGGGAACTGTTTCGGGAAGCAATTTTGACAACGTACTGACCGACGACCCAGCCGTTGCCGGAAGTAATAACCCAACCGTTACGCCGGTAGTATCTGTGCCTGTGATCACGTCCTGCCCTGGTGACCAAACCGTATCCCCCGACGCTGGCACCTGTACTTCTACACAAACACTCGCCGCAACCGCAGATGCGTGTCCGGCTGCGACCATTGCTTATAGTGTCAATGGAAATCCGATTACTTTCCCGTACGAATTCCCCGCAGGTGCAACCACGGTGCTGGTAACAGCTTCAAATGGCATTGGGACGGCTCCTACCTGCTCATTTACTGTGACAGTAACCCCTACCCCCGCGCCTCCTATCACGGATGAGCCTGATGCACAGACGATTTGTGCGGGTGCCGATGCTTCCTTTACCGTGGCTACGTCTCAGGGTGATGTTACTTACCAATGGCAGAAAAAACCTTCCGGAGGTGCGTATGCGGATATTGATGTGGCATCTAACCCTACGGCTGACGACGCGACGCTGACGCT
Organism: Dyadobacter sp. CY347; assembly: GCF_021502655.1. Lineage (GTDB taxonomy): Bacteria > Bacteroidota > Bacteroidia > Cytophagales > Spirosomataceae > Dyadobacter. The sequence goes on along the minus strand of NZ_JAKFFT010000004.1, from coordinate 536,579 downwards.
GACCAATGTGCCTGCTACGGATAACCAGTCGGAATACCGGTGCATTGTTTCAAATCCTTGCAACAGTTCGACTTCTGAGGCTGCAATTTTGACGGTTAATGAGATCACAAGTTCCTCTTTAACGGGAACAACCAGTGTGAATCAGGGAGCTGCGGCGCCGGTTGTTACCTTCGGGGCAACGGGAGGCACATTGCCCTACACATTTACTTACACGGTGAACGGAGGCAGCAATCAGACCGTTTCAACGACTGGCACCGAAACAACCGCAACATTGAGTCAGCCAACAGATGTTGTTGGTGTATTTAATTATGAACTTGTGAGTGTAACCGATGCGCTATCGTGTTCGCTGACGCCTTCCTCTGCACAGACCGCCGTTGTAACCGTCGCTAACGACCTTACCGCAACTATTTCGGGCACAGAGAGCGTTTGCCAGAATGCAACGCAACCTGTCATCACATTCACAGCGGTCAACGGAATTGCGCCATTCACATTTACCTACAACATTGATGGTGGAACTGATCAGACGGTGTCAACCACCGGTACAAGTACGACCGCAACGGTGAACGCGCCAACATCCGCTACCGGAACATTCGTTTACAACCTGACAAATGTGAGCGGCGCAGGCGATGCTACGACGCCGGTTGCAGCACAAACCGTCACTATCACGGTAAACGCTGCGCCCACAATTGCTCTCACCGGTGAGCAATACGAATGCACGGTTGATCTCAATAGCTATACGGTATTCTTCACGGCGTCGGACGGGGCTGTAATTACTTCGGATAAAGGCGTAGTAAGCGGCAACACCGTTACAGGCATTCCAACGAATGAAACCGCCATACTGACGGCTACGCTCGGCACCTGCTCCACTACGTTATCGGTTTCCAAGGACTGCTCTTTGCCGGTAACCCTGATCGACTTTAATGGTTCCAATGTGGAAAATACTGCTGTCCTGACTTGGAGGACCGCGGAAGAAACGAACAGCGAGCGGTTCGATATTCAACGCAGCACCGACGGCAAAGACTGGCGAACAGTCGGCACCGAAAAATCCCATGGTGAAAGTTATGTAGTGAAATCTTATTCATTCGTGGACAAAACACCTGGCGTGGGAGACAATTTCTATCGCCTCAAAATGATCGATCTGGACAAGACATTTGCTTACAGCCGGGTGATCCAAGTGCGCTTGGCCAATCATGTTCTGAATTCAGAATTTTATCCAAATCCGGTTTCGGATGTGCTAACGCTGTCAAGTACAAACTGGAACGAGGTAAAATCGGTTGAAATCCACAATATGATCGGAAATTCTGTTTATCGATCAGGGGAAAAAGTATCGAAAACCATATCAGTGAAAGAATTCCCGGTTGGCATGTACATCCTGACCATTACCCACTCGAATGGTGACACAGTAAGCCGTAAAGTATTAATCAGTCATTAAAAAGCTGATTTCTATATTTAAATGCTGGATTCAGATTTAAATAGTTTAGAAATTTAGTAAGCTGACCAAACATTAAAAGCCCTTTCTTAACTGATGTGAAGAAAGGGCTTTTATGTATTCAGAGACAATTCTTCCTTGTAGATCTTTTCGTCAAGGAACAAGAACTTCACCAATGTTGATGTATCGAGATATCGCTCTCCGTTGGAAACCTTTAAGACACAGGATACCAGTTCACTTATGATTATCGTCGGAAAATAAGAACTGAATGTTCAACTGCTCAATTTTACCGGTAAGATAGTCTCCCAACAATTCTGAAAATTGTTTGTATTCGTCGACAATCATTACTTTCATAAGCACACACATTTATTACCAAGCCATTATGCTATTCGATCTTCGTCAATTATCAATAAGCAAGTGTGTTTACTCACTTAATTTATTAGATATTATGGCCTATTTGAAAAACGTAAATTTAATTTACCCGATTTGAAGAATCGCGCGTCCATACTGTACAAACCACTTTGTATGGGATGTACCAGCACATTTTCGGATGTTTAGAGCCGAAAGCTAAAAAGAATTTTAGATTCCCGATTCTACCGGAAGCATGGAGTTTGCGGCCTAACTGCACATCTTTTTCCCTTTTCCAAGTTTTTATAATGTTTTCCCGTGGTTCAGAGTGTACAGAATGGTTTGTACGAAATGGATAATCTGCTCGGAGGCATAAGCCATTGTTTTTCTCTTTTAGCTTTAAGGGAAAGGTTGGGGCAGCTGCGATTTAGCTAAACAAAAAAACCACCTACAATTTCAATTGTAAGTGGTTGATTATGTGGTGGAGAATATCGGATTCGAACCGACGACCTCTTGCATGCCATGCAAGCGCTCTAGCCAACTGAGCTAATCCCCCATTTCAAAGGATGCATTTCCCCTCCGTTTGAAGGGAGTGCAAAGATGAAACGGAGAAAGCTTATAAGCAAGTTTGTAGCAAACTTTATCTTTTTGGCTAAAAGAGGTCGTTGCAAATCGAATTGTTACCGACGTCCGCCTCCGAATGCTTTTGACAATGCCCAGATTACGATTGCAATCACCGCAACCACAAGAATAACGCCTGTCCAGACGCCTCCTTTGAAAATGCCGCCTACAACTTCACAGCTGGTAAGTGTTACGGTCAATAGCAAAACGATGAGGAAGTTGATATACGCTTTCATATGCTGGTAAAATTTAGGTTAGTATTTTCCAACATTATCTAAAGAATCGTTCCAAGCGTCCCAATCGCACTTATTTCAGCATAAAATCCATGGGGATCAAACTATTCCGGTCGTTAAATAGCAGTTTTTCAAATAGTTGAACCGTCGCGGCTGCATCACCGTGAGCGCGGTGGCGATTCTCGATGTTGATTTCCAGACTTTCGCACAGCTTTCCCAAACTGTAAGATTTTAGTCCCGGGAAAATTTTTCTGCTCAGCTGAACGGTGCACAATAAATCCCGCTGGAAATATTCATCCAGCGCTCCGAATTCTCTTTTGATAAAACCATAATCGAACTTCGCATTGTGGGCAACAAACCAGGCATCTTTGGTCAATGCACGCACAGAGTCCTGCACATCGTAAAAAGTGGGTGAATCTTTCACCATGGCATTGTCTATCCCCGTGAGGCGGGTGATAAACGGCGGAATGTAAATTTCGGGATTGATCAGGGAATGGAATATATCGACGATCTGCTGGCCATCGTGCCGGAAAACGGCAATCTCGGTAATGCGTGCTGCTCCTCCCCCACCTGTTGTTTCAATATCTACGATTGCGTACATTAACCTCCTGCCTTCCTGTTTTGATTTGAATACAAAAAAACAAAAAAATCCCCGGCAAAGCGAGGATTTTTTCAATAACAGGGAGGCATTTACGCAATGCCGTGAGCAACCTTTAATTTAACTGAAAACTAATAGGCAATGTAAAGCGGACCTTCACGGGGACTCCGGCTTGTTTACCCGGCGCCCAGTTTTTCATCAGTTTTACAACGCGTACTGCCTCTTCGTCACAGCCAAATCCAATTCCTTTGATTGCAGTTACATTTTCAACTTTTCCATCAGATGCAACGGTGAATTCAACAAATACCTTTCCCTGAATTCCAGCTTGCGCTGCGGGGGCCGGGTATCTCAGGTTTTTTTGGAGGAATGCACCCATTTCCGCCAGTCCGCCTTTATATTGGGGCGCTTGTTCAACGCTCCTGAATATTTCTTCTTTTCGCGGTTCCAATCCTGCGGTTGCGGGCTTCGATGAAGCGGCTTCCGGTGCGGGCGGAACAATGATCGTTATCTCTTCAAGGCCATCCAGTGTTTTTTCGGCAGGCTGCGCATTTTCCAATTCTTCAATGGCTGGCGGCAGATTTTCAATGGTAACCTGCTCGTCTGGCAGAACCACCGGCGGCAGCGAGCGAACTGTTTTAGGTGCAGGTGCCACTTCTTCTTCAACCGGCGGCTTGGGTAATATTTCCGGTGTAATGTCAATCGGGTTCGCTTCAACGATATACGCAATGTCGTCCGGCTTGGATTCGGGAACGAGACGTGCGTAAAGGTTTGGGAACATAACCAAAAGCAAAAACAATGTTACCCCCATCAGCACAGAGCGCTGAATGGTTTGCCCGTAACTTTTTCTCAAATCATAAGCTCCGTAAAGTTTGTTGCGGCCCTCGAAAACGATGTCATTCAATGATTTTTTCATGGCTAACAGATTTTGGTGATCGACACTCAGGTTCAGGAGCGATTGCGGATCAGCGGTTTCCATCATATTATGATAGATCTGCTCAAACGGTTTTCCATCCCAAAGACGCTCTTCTGCTTCACAAGCCAAATGGTCCAGGATTTCGGGTAGCAATTCGGGATCCAGTTTGCTTGATTGCAAATATTTATTAATCAAATCAATGCGATTTTCCTGAAGGCGTTTCATCGGATTATCTGTTTAGATATGAGCCATGTAACAAGGTTTTACTCAGTTGCCAGACTTTTCGGAGCCAGTAATAATCTTACTGCATCTATAAAACGTTCAAGGTCATTGGTTTTATTACGGGCAGCCTCATTTCCGGGGGTTGTCAGTGAATAATATTTTCTCAAACGCCCGTCCACCTCAACCGACTCGGTGATCAGCATGCCTTCCTGTTCCAATTTATGTAAAACAGGATACAATGCGCCAAATGTCAATGCGATGGCGCCGCCTGTTCTGTCTTTTACCTCCTGGGTTATCTCATATCCGTACATCCGGTCATGCTCAGCCAATAGGTTTAAAACTATGGTCTTTAATGTACCGCGTACGTACTCGTTGCTCGTTGCGTTATTCTCCATGAGTGATTTTGTTTCTAAACAAATATATATAAGTTTTTTATATATACAATACAAATTTATCAGATTTATTTTACCCTGCAAATGATTCGTTCAAATTTTAACTTTCAGCCAGCGGAATGGACCGGTTAATGCGTTCTTCGAGGGAAATAAAGGTTTCTGTTCGCTGGATGCCGTTGACTTTCTGAATTTTGTCGTGCAGGATTTCACGTAAATGGCCTGTGTCACGGCATACGATCTTCAAAAATATACTGTAAATGCCTGTCGTATAATGAATATTGACAACTTCCGGAATGCCTTCCAGCTCGGTTGCAACTTGTTCGTACAGCGAACTCTTATCCAGGTAAATTCCTAAAAATGCACTGATATCCCAACCCAGTTTTGCAGGATCGATGACGAGTTGAGAGCCTTTGACAATGCCCATCTGTTCGAGCTTTTTCATGCGAACGTGTACGGTACCGCCGGAGACAAATACCCTTTTTCCGATTTCTGTGTAGGGCAGTGCCGCATTTTCGATAAGCAGGGAAAGGATGCGTAAATCAGTGCTGTCTATATCTGAATATTTCTGCATTTAAGATTGAATGTTTGAATTTTTCACAATAATCCTATCCAAATTATGAAACAATTGTAAATTTTAACAATTTTAAATGAAAATATTTTATATTTAAGTCCAGAAGTTTTAGTTTTGCAGAACCAAAGTATGAGGTGTATTTAATAAATGCCTCTTGCAATGAGAAATGTCACATTGTAGGGTGATGAAATTGGCAGCCATGCCCTCCTGTCTCGGGGGTGGTGAATAAGGGATAAACGCGGCATAATGCCGACGCAAGTCGACTGGGGTGGACCACCAACAGTATTTGTACCGTAGCTAACCGCACCGTGGGTGGTTCGAATCCCCCTCCTACAGCAAAAAAAACTTGACAAGCGAATTTTTTCGTATTAGTTTTATTTGGTTTTTAGTTTGTTGATGAAGTGTAATTTGACACGCGGGTTCATTTTGAAACCTGCGTGTTTTTTTATACACCTACTTCTCATCCAGCACCTTACCAATCAGCATCTGGCTTTCATGGTTCTCATGCGAGCCGCTTTGTCCCAGCTTTTGATTCAAGTCCTTCAAAACCTTTTTAGAATCCTCCGTACCGATAGCTGCTACACGCTGGATGGTATAAGGCAGTATCTTGGGCAGTTTCGCTTTCTCGGCCATTTGCAATGCGCGTTTCATATCCAAAGCCGCCAAAGGTTCGGCTGCATACCAGACCATTAACGGCAGGTTATGGTCGTCTTTATCTTGCTCTTTCTGCATTAAGGCTTCGACGACATCCCAGCGCTGCGCGGGATCGAGCCTAAGCATTCCCAAAGCCAGGTAAAGCCTTACCAAGGCTGAATTGTCTGTCTGCGCCATTTCTGCAAACTTTCTTAATGTTTCAGGTGAAACCTGCTTGTCTTCCGTCAGCAGTTGAACGGACCAGCTTCTGATATATTCATCTTCGTTTGCCAGCAGCTCCATCAGGTCTTTCTCTTCCAATCCTTTGGTTACGTGCAGCGTCCATAATGCACGCAGCTTGCGGGTTACGTCCGGGTTTTTGGCCAGGATTTCCTTTAATGCTTTGTGAACTTTCTTGTTTGCGCCGCGCTCTTGGAGAATGGTGCGGGCTTGTCTAACATAATAGTCATTATCATTCAACTGGTAATTAACCAGTTCCATATCAGAGGCTTTGGTCAAATCCACTTTCACCCACTTGTCGTTTTCGTGCGTGATTTTGAAAATCCTTCCCATAGTCTTGTCGTGCACGTCGGGATTTGGGCTGTGACATTGGTTTTTATCATACCAGTCAATCGCCCACACCGAGCCGCTTGCGTCGTATTTGAAATTCAGCCACTGCGACCAGGAATCGTTCATAGCCAGAAAATCAGGCCGGTGCTGCGCCACATAACCTGAGCCTTTCTTCTCGAAATGGTCCACATTCAGGCGGGAACCATTGATGTTGTTCATGAAAATCTCATTGCGATATTCCTTCGGCCAGCTGTTGCCCAGATAGATCATCGCCCCGGCATGCGCATGCCCGCCGCCCGCAGCGGCCGAACGGAAGTTACCAGCGTGCGGACCGCGTTCTCCCAGCCAATGCACATGATCGCCTATGGTTTTGATATCGTCGTACGTGTATGGATTAAAGTGCTTACCGGCTTGCCGCTGGTAACGCGCACCCTGAATGACATGATACATATGCGGGATCACGCAAACGGTGATAAACGGATGCCCGTAATCATTGAAATCAATGCCCCAGGGATTGCTGACCCCTTCTGCAAAAACCTCAAACTTGTGTAACGTTGGGTGGTAACGCCATACGCCGCCGTTGATCTTGGCCCGGTCTGCCTCAGGCGTCCCGGGTTTTCCTACCACCGAATGTGTAAAAACGCCATGAGTCCCGTAAAGCCATCCATCCGGGCCCCAGCGCAAGCTGTTCAGCACTTCATGCGTGTCGTGCAATCCCCAGCCGTCGAGTAAAATCTGTTCAGGACCGGCAGGTTTATCTGTCTTTGGGTCAATAGGGATAAACAACATATTGGGTGCAGAGCCCAGCCATACACCGCCCATACCCACTTCGATCCCGCTGATGAGGTTCAGGTTTTCTGCAAAGACCTTCTTACTATCCAATGTCCCGTCACCATTGGTGTCTTCCAGGATCAGAATACGGTCCCTACCCTTGCCTTCCGGCGCGCGAACCGGATAAGTATGCCCTTCCACCACCCATAACCGGCCTTTGGCATCGATTGTGAATGCAATCGGCTTTACAACTTCCGGTTCAGACGCTGCCAGAGTTACTTTGAAACCTTTTGGAGGTGTCATCGCGGCAGCAGCCTTTTCACCGGAAAGCCCTGCATTCAGAACCGGATCTAATGGCGGGAGAACGATAATGTCCTTTTGTTTGAGCTCATTGGGAAACTCGGGACGGATTGGATAAAAGAGGAATTCATCAAAATTGATGTGTGCCCATTTATCGTCTGCTATGTAGGGAATTTGAGAGATACCCGTCTCATTATCAATGATCCGGATGAAAATTTCCTGGTTTATATATTTCTCTAAATCCACCACGGCAGGCTGCAATGTGGCCCGGCCTTGTCCGGTAATGTGGTAAATAATGCTGTCGGTCCCTGCTAAAACCAGCTCCACGCGCGTGTCCAGCAGCGCGCCGCCGGATACTTTAAATGCTGCAAATGATTGTGTGATTTTGAAAGGTGCGGAGGTTAATGTTCCTGTCAGTTTGTAATTGGTATTTCCGCCGCTGCTCAGGAAATATTTTCCATCAAAACCAATTTTCATATCCTTCTCATGCAGAGGCGATGGGTCCGCATTGAGCAGCGGATTGGCGAATGCATCACCCTTTGCTGTCCAGTCTTTTAATGTTCCTGATTCGAAATTCAGGTTCAAGGGCTGGCCATCTTTCATCGGCAACTGCCCGGCAACTGTTTTTCCGTTCACATCGCCTTCCACCACTTCAAAACTCCCCACCATTCCGGCTACCCTATGCCCTGGCACCGAACAGAAGTAAGTATCACTTTCCTTAGCTACAAAATTAATGCTCGTGCTCGATCCCTTTTCCAGGATAACCTTGCTTTTGATCCCCAACTTTTCCAAAGCAATATCATGCGTCATCAACTCACCGTTGGTGATCTTGATGCGGACTTTGTCGCCTTTATTGGCTTTCAACGTCGGGTTTCGCGCGCCGTCGGGGGCGAAAAAACCCAGCATTGTGGCTTCCAACGCGTATTCCCGGTCGAACTTTCCGGTATCCGCTTTGGCGGTCGGGATCTTTGACTTTTGGGCCGAGAGCTGCCCCTGAACGCCCATTAGAGCGACAACAAGAAGCAGGATCATTGATCTTGGGAATGTGGACATAGGACTTTTATGAATTGCTTAGGAATATTGCCTTTAAAATTAGGAAAAAAACATGATGCATAGCATACGGCAGTTGAGCGAAGCCCTACTGATCGATGATTATGCAAAAAATTAAAGGAGGTGTTAGAAAAAAGAAAGGGGCAGCAATGTTATACTGATCATCGCACAAGCTAAAAAGCAAGGTTAGAATTTATTAAGACTGGCTTTGTTCGCCAAGTCGCCATGCAACAATTTTTGCAATCAGATCCAGGGGCATCGGCTTGTCCAACGGTAAGTGAACGGATCCTTTTGTGCCTTTATAACTGGAGAGCTCATCCTTCAAGGAATCTGCTATTGCTGCAGAAACCGGATACAATGCAATGTGTTTCTTCCAGGCCGCGAAATAAATCAGATATGAGCCATTGACATTAAATGTAGGCATATCATAAGAAATAGTTTCCTCCGCCATCGGCGCAGCTGCCCTGATTGCTATTCTGATCTGCTCCAATGCATGCTGAACATCCGCAGGGAATTTAGCAATGTATTCGTCGATGGTTTTAGGTTTTGCAGTGGGCATGTCGAGGCGTTTAAGAAACTCTAACTTAAATCTGACCAAAAAAACTTGTAAATGGAAGGCCTAAACCCCTGAAAACGAAAAAAGCCCAGATTTCTCTGAGCTTTCTGCGGTCTGGCGGGGCCGGCCTTCCGGCGGGACTCGAACCCGCGCCCCATGCGTGACAGCCTGCGCGGCCCGGGCATGTATTCTAACCAACTGAACTACCTAAAAACGAAAAAAGCCCAGATTTCTCTGAGCTTTCTGCGGTCTGGACGGGACTCGAACCCGCGACCCCATGCGTGACAGGCATGTATTCTAACCAACTGAACTACCAAACCAAAAAAAAGAACTTCAAACTTAACTTGTAACTGGCGGTCTGGACGGGACTCGAACCCGCGACCCCATGCGTGACAGGCATGTATTCTAACCAACTGAACTACCAAACCAGATTACAATTTCACAGCACTTTTCTGTAAAACGTGGTGCAAAACTAGTACTATTATTTTCCGTTGCAATACTTGGGACACCAATTTAGTTATTTTATTTGCAAATTAATAGTGCCGAAATAATGAAGAATCTGAAAGTGAAACAGTTGTAGCTAATATAAAAATGACATTAATAAAAGAAGTTATCCAGGTTCTCGAGCAACTCGCTCCGCCGGCATACCAGGAAAGCTACGACAATGCCGGACTTATCGTAGGATCCGGGCAAATTGAAGCAACAGGCGTGCTATTGACATTAGATGTGACGGAGGAAGTGATCGCGGAGGCCATTGAGCGGAATTGTAATCTTATAGTTGCGCACCATCCGATTGTTTTCAAAGGGCTCAAAAAACTAAACGGCAAAAATTATGTGGAACGCACCGTTTTGAAAGCCATAAAAAATGATATCGCTATCTATGCCACACATACCAACCTCGATCATGTAACCAATGGCGTCAACTGGCAGATTGCCAATCTGTTGGGACTGGAAAACATTCGCGTTCTTGCACCAAAGAAGCAGATCCTTTCTAAACTTACATTTTTCTCACCCGTCGAAAATACGCAATCGATCCTGAACGCCCTTCACGAAGCTGGCGCCGGGAACATTGGCAATTATTCCAATTGCAGCTTCCGTACGGAAGGAACAGGGACGTTTTTGCCGAATAGTGCGGCTAATCCGGTCATTGGTGAAAATGGAAAACAGGAAGAGGTCAACGAGCATCGCGCTGAGCTTATTTTCCCTTCATATCTGGAATCAGCGGTTGTTAACACCTTGAAAAAGGTGCATCCTTACGAGGAGGTGGCCTATTATCTCCAATCGCTGGAAAATGAAAATCAGGACGTGGGGGCTGGCGCTGTTGGTGAGTTGCCGGAACCAATAGAAACGGATGATTTTCTGCGGTTACTTAAAGACAAAATGCACTTGCAAGTCATTAAGCATACAAAACCGGTCAGAGACAAGGTTCGGCGAATCGCCGTTTGTGGCGGCGCCGGGAGTTTTTTGCTGCCAAATGCCATTGGATCGGGCGCTGACGTTTTTGTAACTGCCGATTACAAGTATCATGAATTTTTCGACGCCGAAAACAGCATTGTGATTTGCGATATCGGTCATTATGAAAGCGAAGTGTTTACGAAAAATTTACTGTATAACTATTTATCGGGAAAATTTCCTAATTTTGCACTCTGTTTGTCAGAAGTCAATACCAATCCGGTACGATATTTTGTTTAAGAAAGTAATTTCGTCAACTTATTATCTGATTTACTGTTGTAAAATATACGGCTGACTACCTTCACTTATTACGCATTGAAACAAGTCCATTAAAGACATACATGGAAAACACAATCGCACAAAAATTAGATGCTCTCCTGAAATTGCAGGAAATTGATTCAAGCCTTGACGAAATACTAAAAACGCGTGGTGATCTTCCTGAGGAAGTCCGGGATCTGGAAGATGAAATTATCGGCTTTGAAACACGTTTAGGCAAGTTTAGAAGCGAAATTGCCAACCTGAACACTGAGATCGACAATTTCAAAAATGCTCAGAAAGAAGGCGAAAAACTGATCAAAAAGTACAAGGATCAGCAAATGAATGTTCGCAACAACCGTGAGTATGATGCGATCACCAAAGAAATTGAATTGCAGGAGCTTGATATGCAATTGGCTGATAAGAAGATCAATGAAGCCAAAGCCCGTATCCGCCTGATCGAAGATGACGCTAACCGTGCGGAATCCGTTCTGAATGAAAGAAACGAAGATCTGAAAGCGAAAAAAGGCGAATTGAACGTCATTACAAGCGAAAGTGAAGCTGAGGAAAAAGGACTGATTGCAGAGAGAGATAAGCATGTCAAGAAAATCGAAGACCGCTTATTGAAATCGTATCAGAAAATCCGTGATAACTCAATGAATGGTCTGGCTGTCGTGCACGTGTCACGCGGTGCTTGCGGCGGATGTTTCAGCATTGTTCCTCCACAACGTCAGGCTGACATCCGTGAGCGCAAAAAACTGATCGTTTGCGAACATTGCGGACGTATCCTTGCAGACGTTGAAAGTGTTGAGCCTGTTCATCAGCGCAGATAACATTTCATATAAAAAATTAAGAGGTTGTCTTACCCGGACAACCTTTTTTTATGTGCTTAAAAGATGATTTGGAAAAGTAACAGGCATATCCCTGCACTTGCATTTGCGAGACAAGCCATCCTGGCTCTGCTGCTTGCGATTACTTTTTCCGTGGACGCCGATGATCTCCACTATGACGTCATCTTTACGCCAAAGCTCCAAAAGGCTTATTTTGACATTCAAAAATTAAAGTTACCATCTGCAAGGGCATTGATCGATGCGGAGCGGAGCACTGAAAAAACCAATGCGTTTATCCCCTATCTGGATAACTATGCTGATCTGCATTATTTGCTGATTTCCGAAGATAAAAAGGCTTATAAGGAACTATCGCAACTGGAAAACCCACGTCTCGAGGCCATTGGAAATTTACCGGATAATTCTCCATACAAAAGATTCCTGCAAGCTGAGATCAGAATGCACTGGGCATTTGCTAAACTGAAATTCGGAAATGAAGTCAGCGGGTCGTGGGAAATCATTAAGGCTTATAAGCTGATGGAAGAAAACAAAAAACGCTTTCCGGACTTCTTACCAACATTAAAATCCCTTGGGCTTCTGCATGTCCTGATCGGTTCTATTCCTGAAAATTATGGCTGGGTTACAAAGATACTTGGTTTGAAAGGCAACATTCAAAATGGCATTGAAGAGCTGCGCATTGTAGAGAAGGAAGTGCCTTTTTTCAGGCAGGAAGCAGAATTGATTGACTTATTACTGCACGCCTACACACTACAACTCTCCCCTACCCAGCAATCACGCCTGAGGCAATGGCCCAAGCAGCAGCCGGACAACCTGCTCATCCACTTCTTTGCTACGACAGTGTTGATGAAGGAAGGACGAAGCGACGAAGCAGCACATTATCTTGCCGAGGCGCCATCCGGAGATTCCTACATTTCTTTTCCGTTTTTAGAATATTTAAAAGGAGAAATTAATTTACAAAAAGGCAGTTATGAGCAAGCTGCCGAACATTATGCACTGTTTTTGAAAAAATATAATGGCTTCAATTATATCAAAGACAGTAATCTTAAACTATTTATGTGCCATTGGCTTAATGACAAAGATCAGGAAGCGAACATCTTCATTCAAAAAATCAAAACAACCGGCAGTGCAATCATTGAAGCGGATCAGCTTGCGGAACGGGTTGCCGCAGAATTTCTTTCCGGAAAAATAAGTGCGCGACAAAAAGTCCTGTACAAAGCACGTTATGCAACGGATGGAGGCTATCTGAAAACTGCGGCAGCGCTCATGGAAACGGTTACCGAAAAATCATTCGTATCAACCGAAGAGAAAGCGGAGTTCAATTATAGAAAAGGAAGGATTCTTCAAAAATCAGGTCAGCCAGCATCTTCGATTCCTTATTACAACCGCGCGTTGACCATTGCGAAACAAGAGGCTGCGGGCTTCGGAGCGGCCTCTGCGTTGCAACTGGGCTACATTTCACTAGATAAAAACGACAAGCCGAGCGCCGTTGCTTACTTCAAAAAAGCAATGTCATTTAAAAAGCACGAATACAAAAACAGCATTGACAACAAAGCCCGCGCCGCGCTCACAACATTGGGGCAATAAATTTTTTGTGACCATTTTCATGGAACCGCGTCTAAAAGGAAAAGCCATTATTTCCTTTATGTCAAAAAACGGATACAAAAACCCTCTGAAAATTTTAAGCTGGTCTGAGGAAGACCGCCCGCGCGAAAAATTCACACGCAAAGGCCGGACCGCATTGTCCGATGCGGAGCTAATCGCCATTCTCATCGGATCGGGAACGCCCAGCATGTCCGCTGTGGACCTGGCCAAGATCATTATGCAAACCTGCGGCGACAACATCAACGAACTCGCGAAGGTCTCTGTCAACGATTTGAAAAAACATCCCGGAATAGGCGAAGCAAAGGCGATCACGGTGTTGGCGGCATTAGAACTCGGCCGTCGGCGAAATGACCTCATCGGAAAGCAAAAACGGAAAATTACGAGCTCGAAAAGCGTTTATGAGGAAATGAAGCAGTATTTGCTGGATAAGCCCAATGAGGAATTCTGGATAATTCTGTTGAATAGGGCGAATCAGGTTATGCGGTGTGTTCAGATCAGTGTGGGTGGCGTTTCGAGCACGTCGGTTGATGTGAAAGTGATTTTCAAACTGGCTGTTGATAACTTGGCGAGCTCGGTTATCTTGGTCCATAATCACCCGTCCGGGCAGCTTGTGCCGAGCACGGCGGATTGCGCGCTCACGACGCAAATAAAAGAGGCAGGCCAATTGCTCGACATGCCTGTTTTGGATCATATGATCTTTACCGATAATGGTTATTACAGCTTCATGGATGAAGGCGCAATGTGATCAGAAAACCTTATCCCGGTCAATCACACCACTCAGCTCTGCATAAGGAATTGTAAAATGAATGGCCCCGCGTGCATAGGCAGCGATTTCGTAAGGATTATAATAAAACAAAATACCAGCAGGCGTGAAGACATAGGCCACAGGCAGCACAAACTTGTGATTAAGCAGGAAATAACCGGCCTCTTCCAGGTCGGTTTCTGCGCTTAGCTTTTCTGTTTTTCTGAATGCTTTGTCAACCAGACTTAGCAGCTTCGTGGAATCGGAAATAAAGTCCTTCATCTCGATTTCTTTTCCTGTTTCGGTGCTGAACGCATGATAGGAACGGAATGTGTTGGGATGCGCGCCGCCCGTGAATGCGTAATGATCAAGCTGGTAGAACAATACTTTTGGAGTAGAATAAACCGTATCGCCTTTTAACTCTACTTCCCAGCAGCCCGGTGCATCCGGATAGTCCTTTTTGAAGTCGTTGTAATTTTTCTCAAAAACTTCAAAAGCACTTTTGATACTCCTGCTGGCTTCCGGATGCGCAGCAATGCTGGCAGAATCGCCGTAAGAATTGATTCGCAACAAGGATTTCTGTGTCAAAACGGCACGGATCTCTTTTGAAAGTTGTGACGAATCGGTCGGCTCCCAAAGATTGATTTTAATGGACACTCCTTTGTTTCCGATAGTATCACAGCCTCCGAAGTCAGTTTTACTTTTGCTGCCCGACAACTTCACCGTTCCGCTTTCCGCCCGTTCCTTATCGCCGGAATTTTTACAAGCCGCGAACAATGACATTGAAAGCAGAAAAAGACAGATTTTTGATAAACGCATATATTGTTGATAAATGAACATTGAACTACAAACTCATCAGCTCCTTGAAACGGATAGCCTGACGACGCGAAATCTCGATTTTGTCACCTCCTTGCAGCGTAACAAGCAATCCGCCGCTAAACCAGGGCTCAATTTTTTCGATCCAATGTAAATTTATAATGTGCTTGCGATTGGCGCGGAAGTAAGTGTTGGGTTCCAGGCGCTCTTCAAGATTGTTCAGTGATTTCAGGACCAATGGTTTTTGATCATCAAAATGCAGACGAACGTAATTTCCCATGGATTCAAAAAGACGGATCTTGCCTAATTTGACAAACCAGCATTTCTCGCCGTCCTTTACAAAAACCTGATCATTTTCGCCAAGCACTTTTTCTGCGCGCTCGTGCGCTTGGGCAGGTGTTTCCGGCTGCGCCTGATTTTCTTCAATGCGATGGATCGTATCCTTTAAACGCTCTGAATCAATTGGTTTTAATAAATAATCTAACGCATTGAATTCAAATGCTTTGATCGCGTATTCGTCATAAGCAGTTGTAAAAATCACTTCCGGGGTTTTTCCCTCGATGGACGAAAGCAGCTCAAAACCATTTTTACCCGGCATTTGAATGTCTAGAAAAAGCAATTCTGGCTGTAATTCTTCGATCATTACCAAAGCTTCTTCTGCATTGGCGGCTTCCCCTACAATGTCAATCTTGGTATAAGGTTCCAGTAATCTTTTCAATTCGTTTCTTGCAAGGCGTTCGTCGTCGACAATAAGAGTCCTCATAACAGGTCAGTTAGGAATTAAATGAAGTTTATAATTGATGTAAGCTGTCAGTTGCGTTTTCCTGTCTCCTCACCCACCATCATCACGCCTTCCGACAACATTGGAATCCTTACTTCGGAGCAAACCACGTCTTGTTTCTCCTGAAAAATGCGGAAGGTTGCGCCCTTACCATATAAAATAGACAACCGCTCGGCCGTATTTTTTAAACCAACGCCTCCTGAATCCGTGTTACCCAAATTTCCGGAATTCAGAATGGTTATGATCAGCAGTTCGTTTGCAATTTCCGATTTTACATCGATAAATCCACCACCCATTTCCTTTGAAACGCCATGCTTAATGCCGTTTTCAACCAAAGTTTGCAGCATCATAGGCGGGACTTGCCAGTAAATGGCTTGCGGATCTGTGGCTATGGAATAACGCAAACGATCTTCATAACGCACTTTTTCGAGTTCCAGATAATCCTCAACAGTTCTCAACTCTTCTTGTAAGTCAACTGTTTTGCGCCGATCAGCCAGCAAAGAATTCCGTAAAATGTTGGATAACTGGGTAATACTGAGCTGCGCTTTTTTGGGATCTTCATACACGAGCGCCCGAATGCTGTTCAATGCGTTGAATGTAAAGTGAGGGTTCAGCTGCGAACGTAAAACCTTGGCTTCTGCCTCGCGCATAGACATTTTAAGCATGATCTTCTCATAACCCGCTAGCCTGGTTTGTTCTATATAATGATAAACTGTGTAGGACAGGATCCAGGCAAGTAGGTTTTTGCACCAATTGGCGTAGTAACCCCAGAAAACGAGCGGCTGATTAAGCAAATTCTGTTCAAGCACTTTCCGGTCCATTGGCTGGTTGACCAGCGTCATGATCAACCCCAACAATAACACTGAACCGATCACGCGTAACGCAAGCCTGGGAAGCGGCAATGAGGACCAGTTCCACTTCTGGATTACAAGCCTGTAAACATGTGTGAGACAAATGCCAAGAAGAATGTTCGCCAATGCCGTGTAAAACACACCAGCCTCAAAACCGAATTCGAGCGCATAAGGTACATACTCGAACATGATCAGTAAAGTCCAGCCGAGAATTTGTAACGTCCAATAAGTACGTTTTTTGGACATAAAGTTTTTTCTGTTGTGCGGTTTGAACTTTGGCAAATGTATCCGTGTGAACTGCTGCTCAGTTCATAAATACACCAAAGGAAACGAATGTACACAAACGGTTTTTACAAAGTTTGAGGAATTTCGAGAGACAACAGGTGGGTAATGTTGTTGGCCACTTCGAGCTCAAACTTCCCTGTGTCGTAAGAATAGTTGATTTTATATAAACACAGGTTACTATGCTCGTAATCATCCATATTAATAAGGGGCTGATTGAAAAGCGTGGTAAGCAGCACCCGCATGGCGCGGCCGTGCATGGCAATCAGGATATTTCTTTCGTGCGGACGGGAAAGAATGGTCTCTATCACCGGGATCTGGCGCTCGCGCACGTGCAAAGGGCTTTCGCCTTCCTCTGCTGCAAGGTCAACCTGACCGTTTTTCCAGGCGGTCACCAATTCGCGGTAATAGTTGTTATCGCCTGTATTTGGTTCGCGGCCTTCGCGGTTTCCCCAGGAGATTTCATTAAGCCCCGCATAACTTTCGTGAGGGATACCAAGCCTGATGAACCCACGAACGGTTTGATGTGTTCGTTTTAAATCAGAGGTGTAAATTTTGTCAAAAGGAACATGTTGGTAAGCATTAAAAAAGGCGGCAGCCTGGGCTTCGCCCCATTCATTCAGCAAGGAATCAACACCACTTCCCTGAACCACTCCCCTGCGGTTAAAATCCGTTTCGCCGTGACGAATGAGGTAGATAGACTTTCTTTTCAAGATAATAGGATAATTTAAATATTAATTTTGCAAATACCTTGTTATTAGCCTTTATAGCAAATACAAATTTATACATTTTTTAGATATGTTCACCAGATCCATTACGCTTGATGCACTTCATTCTTTCAGTCAGAACACAATCTCTGATCATCTCGGAATTGAGTTTACGGAGATCGGGAATGATTATATAACTGCAAGAATGCCAGTGGACAAGCGTACACACCAGCCATTTGGAATTTTACATGGCGGCGCATCTGTTGTTTTGGCAGAGACACTTGGGAGCATTGCATCATTTCTATGTTTGCCGGATCCAGAGAAACAACATGCGGTGGGTTTGGAAATCAATGCAAACCACATCAGGTCTGCAAAGACAGGATTTGTGTATGGGACTGTGAGGCCGATCCATCTGGGCAGAACGACGCACATTTGGGACATTAAAATAACCAATGAAGAAAGTAAGCTGGTATGCATCAGTCGCTTGACAGTTGCTATTGTGAATGCCGACCGCTGACATTATTTTGCAGGAAAATAACCTAACGATTAGATTAAACACTAAATGCTTTCAGTACAAACCGACACACGATTTTCCGTATTTGAGGGATTACAGGTTGAGGAACTTTGGACAGCATCCAGACAATTAGGATTTCCGTCGGCATTATGGCGATTGCCGCACAGGAACGAAATCCAGCTGCTGATCTCGGTCCGGGAAGGAATACGAAAAACCCAGCCGGAGCTTGAAAAACTCTCGCCGGGCTTCGTTGTGAGCAATTTTCACTGGGAAACGAACGAGGAAGTGCTGTTTCTGGAAGGCGACATTATCCTGACTTTTTCCGAAGACAACAATTTAGAGGACATTGAAAACAATATCAGCGAGGAACATCCCGATGTTATAAAACTGGTAAGCCTGGCCGCCGAAATTGCAAAGGACGCGAACCCGCAAGCTTATCACAATGCCATCCCTATTAAGGAATTATCGGATCTGAGTGCTAGTGACCGTTTTAAAAGGACTGTTGAACTCGCCGTGAATGCCATTCGGCAGGGGCAGTTCAAAAAAGTAGTTTTATCCAGAACAAAAGACTTAGCCTATTCTGAGAACTTTCAGCCTGCCAAAGCATTCTGCAAGCTGGCGAAAGTATATCCGCATGCATTTGTTTCACTCGTTAACCTGCCCGATCACAATGAGTTATGGCTCGGCGCGAGTCCGGAAGCATTGGTGCGCCAGGATTCCAATGGCATTTTCAGAACCATGTCGCTGGCCGGGACACAGAATGCGCGTAATGAAACGGGTGAGCTTATCCCGAAGTTTGACATCCGTTGGGGTGAAAAGGAGATTGAGGAACATGCGTTGGTAAGCCGCTATATTGTTGAATGTTTCAAGAAAATCCGTTTGCGGGAATATACAGAAACCGGCCCTAAAACGGTGCTGGCTGGCAATTTGTACCATTTAAGAACTGATTTTGAAGTAGATACAGCGGCGCTGAATTTCCCCGAACTCGCCTCTGTCATGCTTAAACTGCTACATCCTACCTCAGCAGTGTGCGGCGTACCAAAACTTCCGAGCCTGAAATTCCTTACTGAAATCGAAGGTTACGACCGCTCTTTTTACAGCGGCTTTATCGGCCCTGCACAAGTCGGCGGAGATACTAATCTTTTTGTAAACCTTCGGACGGTCAGGTTTAAAGAAGGGAAAGCTACATTTTTTGCAGGTGCCGGAATCACCGAAGATTCCATTCCTGAGCGCGAATGGGAAGAAACGGAGATGAAATGTGATACGCTTCTGAAAGTAATTGCCCAGGAATTCTAAAAATATATTTTCTGCTTTTAAACTTTTATAGTAGAAAAAAGTCCAATAGGTTTTAGATTAATATATAATTTTGGGAAAGACCCGAATTTCGATATTATTCTCAACAAACGACCCCTAAACCAAAAGCTCTGGAATTAATATTTTTTATGAATTCAAACACCAAGTCTGTTTTTCAGAAAATACCAAATCTGAATAAAACCCTCTCATTTGTCATCATCTCGGGTACGCTCCTCTTCACATTTTCATGCAAGGAAAAAAAAGACACTTTTCAGGCGAAAGGTGGCGGTGGACCAACAATTGTCGACGTCATCATTGTCAAGTCTGATAAAGTAAGCGATAAGGTTGAAGTCAACGGAACAATTGTTGCTAATGAATTTGCCGAACTCAGACCAGAGGTAAGCGGGCTGCTCACATATCTGAATGTTCCTGAGGGCCAGACGGTTTCCAAAGGCACAGTTATAGCAAGGATCAACAACGCCGATCTGCAAGCACAACTGAACCGCACTAAGGTGCAGCTTGAACTGGCGGAGACGACTGAGAAACGGTTGAAACAGCTTGTAGCCGTGAACGGCATCAACCAGGCAGATTATGACCTGGCTGTCAATCAGGTTAATACATTTAAAGCCGATATGGCTTACACGCAGGCTTTGATCGACAAAACCATTGTTCGTGCGCCATTTACAGGGGTAATAGGTTTAAGAAAAGTAAGTGAAGGTTCTTTCGTGACGCCAACGAACATTATGGCTACAATGCAGCAGCTGGCTAATTTGAGAATAGACTTCACGATCCCGGAAACGTATCAAAAATATGTCCGGAAAGGCGCAAATGTGGAAGTGCTCCTGGACCAGAATTCAGGAAAAAGGGAAAGTGCAAGAATTATCGCACTGGAACCGCAGGTTAACCAGTCCACTAGGAACATTACCGTGCGTGCTGTGCTGAATTCCGGCTCAACCAGCCCGGGTTCTTTTGCCAAAGTATATTTGAATGCGAGTACGAATAAGGCCAGTATCCTGATCCCTACAAACTGCATTATCCCGGAAGCAATGGGCAAAAAGGCGGTTACCGTGAAAGGCGGCAAAGCGGTTTTTGTGGACATTCAGACTGGTGACAGACGTGAAGAAGTGGTGGAAGTGACGAGTGGCCTGAGCGTTGGGGATACCGTAGTTGTTTCGGGCGTGTTATTTGCCCGTCCTGATGCTCCAGTGAAAGTGAGAAGCGTAAAAAGCTTGAATGTTGTGAAGTAATTACGGCGGTAGAACAACTATTTCCTTGAACCTGACCTATGAACATTTCTGAATTATCATTAAAACGGCCCGTTCTGGCCGTAGTCATGAACCTGCTCATCATCCTTTTTGGTGTTGTAGGTTATAACTTTCTCTCACTCCGCGACTATCCTGCCATTGACCCGCCGGTTGTAAACGTCCGTACGAGTTACACTGGCGCAAACGCCGACATCATTGAAAGCCAGATCACTGAGCCACTTGAAAAAAGTATCAATGGTATTCCCGGCATTAAAAGTATCAGCTCATCCAGCCAGATTGGTTCCAGTAACATTACTGTTGAATTCAACCTGGAATCGGATCTTGAAGGCGCTGCTAATGATGTTCGTGATAAAGTAAGCCAGGCTCAGCGTAACCTGCCTCAGGATGTGGATGCCCCGCCGGTGGTGAGCAAAGCTGATGCGAACAGTGATTTTATCCTGCTGCTTGCCGTTCAAAGTCCTTCCAAAGGTCTATTGGAATTGAGTGAATACGCAGAAAATGTATTGCAGCAAAGCCTTCAAACGATTGACGGTGTAAGTGCCATTAATATTTTCGGGCAAAAGCGTTATGCCATGCGCATTTGGCTGGATCCTGATAAAATGAGCGCCTATGGCATTTCTTTCAATGATATTTCAACAACATTAAGCTCAGAGAACGTCGAGTTGCCCGCCGGAAAGATCTATGGTGCCAACACCGAGCTGACGATCAGGACGATGGGCCGGCTTACGAGCGAAAAAGAATTTAGTGACTTGGTTATCAGGAATGACACCGCCGGCATTGTGCGCCTTGCGAATGTCGCCAAAGTGGAATTGGGCCCTGAGAATGAGGAACAAAGCTGGAAATACAATGGCATGTACGCCGTAGGGCTTGCCGTAATTCCACAGCCGGGTGCCAATTATGTGGAGATTTCGGATGAGTTTAATAAAAGACTTGCCGAAATCCAGAAGTCAAATAAATCGGACATTACATTCAATATCCTGCTGGATAATACGAGACTGGTTCGCCAATCTATCCTGGAAGTTGAGGAAACCTTGCTAATCGCGTTTTCGCTGGTGGTAATCGTTATCCTGTTCTTTTTCAGGAGCTTCGTCGTAGCCATCCGCCCGCTGATCGACATTCCGATCTCGCTGGTCGCGACCTTCTTTATCATGTATCTGTTTGGGTTTTCCATCAATATATTAACCCTGCTCGGCATTGTACTGGCCACCGGACTTGTGGTGGATGATGGGATTGTAGTCACGGAAAACATTTTCCGAAAGCTCGAAAGCGGCCTTCCGATAAGGCAGGCTGCATTGGAAGGAAGCCGTGAGATCTTTTTTGCCGTTATTTCGACATCGCTTACCCTTGCCGTTGTGTTTCTCCCGGTAATTTTCCTCGAAGGTTTCGTCGGGAGTTTGTTCCGGGAATTTGGTATTGTAGTTGCCTCTGCGGTTTTGATCTCTGCATTCGTTTCGCTTACGATCACTCCGGTTCTGAATGTGTTCTTGAATCGCAAAGGAGCTGGGCACGGCTGGTTCTATAATAAGACAGAACCATTTTTCACAGGGATGGAAGATGGATATAACCGGTCATTACGCGGTTTTATGAAAGCGCGCTGGATTGCCTGGGTGCTTGTTGCAGCTTGTGGTGTCCTCATTTATTTTACCTACACCAATCTGCAAAGCGAGCTTGCACCGATGGAAGACCGGAACAGCATCCGCTTTAACCTGTCCGCACCGGAAGGAACTAGTTTCGACCAAATGCAGCAGGTTTCTGACCAGCTTTCCAACTTCCTGAACGACTCTATTCCCGAAAAAGCATTTACATTCTCTGCAACGCCCGGTTTTGGCGGCGGCGGCGTCAACAGCGGCACGGCGCGGATTGGTCTGGTGCCGGCAGGTGATCGCAAGAAAAGCCAGAATGATCTTGCACAGGAGATTAACAAGAAGCTGGCCCGTTTTAATGATGCAAGAATTTTTGCAACACAAGAACAAACCATTGCGGTAGGCCAGGGTTCAAGAGGTGGCTTACCCGTTCAGTTTGTGCTTCAAAACCTTGATTTCAATAAGATTTTTGATGTTTTACCAAAATTCCTGGAAGAAGCACGGCAAGACCCGACATTCCAGAATGTTGACGTTAACCTGAAATTCAATAAACCGGAGATTAGGCTTACAATTGACCGCTTGAAAGCCAGAGATCTTGGCTTGTCGACGACAGATGTGGCTGGTGCGATCCAATCTGCATTCAGTGGAAGACGGCTTGCTTACTTCATCATGAATGGCCAGCAATATCAGGTAATCGGACAAGTGGAGCGTTCTGAGCGGAACAAGCCTGCGGATATTTCCAAGTTGTATGTCCGGAACAATCGCGGTGAAAATATTCCTTTGACAGCAGTTGTACAAATGAAGGAAGAAAGCGGCCCTCCGACGATCTATCACTATAACCGTTACAAAAGTGCAACCGTTTCGGCCTCATTGGTAGAAGGAAAAACCATCGGCGATGGTGTAGCCGCCATGCGCAGGATCGCCGCGAAACTGCTGGACGAATCATTCCAGACTTCCCTAACCGGCTCTTCGCGTGACTTTGAAGAAAGTTCTTCCAACACAAGCTTTGCATTCGGGCTGGCCTTACTCCTTGTATATCTGGTTCTTGCAGGACAATTCGAGAGCTTCACCGATCCATTTATTATCATGATCACGGTGCCGCTCGCATTGGCGGGAGCATTGTTAAGCCTTTATCTTTTTGGGTTAACCATCAATATTTTCTCCCAGATCGGGATGATCATGCTCATTGGGCTGGTTACCAAGAACGGAATTTTGATCGTAGAGTTCGCTAATCAGAAACGGGAACAGGGCATGGGACGAATGGCGGCGGCAGTGGAATCGGCCACGCAGCGCTTACGGCCTATCCTCATGACGAGCCTTGCTACGGCTTTCGGTGCGCTACCGATTGCAATGAGCCTGGGAGCTGCTGCTACGAGCCGGGTTCCGCTGGGCGTGGTGATTGTGGGTGGTTTAATGTTCTCGCTGATCCTGACATTATTCGTTATTCCAGCAGTTTACACGTTCATTTCACCGAAAAACCATAAAATGACCGAGGAACAGAAAATGGCCGAAGAGCTCACGGTTCAACATTAACAGCCATTTTTCCTGAAATTTTTATAAATCAACTATTGTCTTTGCATGAACCCGCTCCTGATTTTGAAATGTAAGAAAAACCTTTTATTAATGCTCTTGCTGGTCAGTAGCAGCGCATTCTCGATGCAGGCAGACAGCCTCACGATCACCTTGGAGAATGCGATAGCGACGGCGCTGAAAAACAATTATGAAATAGAAATTGCTAAAAATAACGTCGAAGCCAACACGCTGCTTAATAATTATGGTGTAGCGGGAGGCTTGCCGCTGGTAACAGCCCAGGCTTCAAATACGGAGCAGATTACGCAGATCAACCAGAAACTGACGGACGGAACTGAAATCAGCCGGAATGCGGCAGCGGGTAACAACACCCAGGCAAGTTTGAATGTTGGGATTCTGCTTTACAATGGAAAAAGGGTTGTTTCGACAAAAAAGCGCCTCGCTGAACTTCAAAATCAAAGTGCAGAATTGCTTAACTCTCAGATCCAGAACACCATTGCGCTCGTTATGACGAGTTATTATGATGTCGTTCGGCAACTAAGCTATTTAAATACTGTAAGAACCTCGATTCAAGCATCCGAAAAAAGGCTGGAAATACTGAAAGTGCGTAAGGAAGCAGGTATGGCGAACAATGCAGACCTTTTTCAGGCAGAAATTGATTTAAATACATTGAACCAAACTTTTCTGGACCAGCAAATGGTCGCCCAGGTTGCCAAAACAGAATTGCTGCGCATCCTCACCCTCGATCCCAAGGTTGCCGTAACCATTAAAGACACCATTACGGTCGACAATAACATGAAGCTGGAAACGGTCATTGATCGGATCGCGGTGAATGCGGACGTTAAAGCGGCGGACCACCAGATTCGCATTAATGAATTGATTGTGCGGGAAACGGCAGCATTAAGATATCCTACTGTGCGTTTTAACACAGCCTATAACTATTCCAGAAACCAAAATGCGGCGGGTTTTACATTGCTAAACAGGGCCGTTGGTCCTAATGCCGGCCTTTCGCTGGTTGTTCCCATTTATAACGGTTCGGCATTTAAGAGGCAGCAGCAGGTGGCCGAAATCAATACGGAAAGCGCAAAGCTGCAACGCAGTTCCATTGTACGCGACTACAATGCGGGCGCAGTGAAAATGTATCAGACTTACCTGAGCTCACTTCAACAGCTTGAAACTCAAAAACTGAACTATAACCTCAGCAAACATCTGCTCGATCTGACATTGCAGCGTTTTGAATTAATCCAAGCCACGATCATCGACGTGCGTGAGGCGCAGCGGAGTTTTGAAGATGCAGGATATCGGATGATCAATCTTAATTATGCGGCCAAGGCAGCGGAGATTGAGCTGAAAAGGCTTAGTAACACATTGGAATAGAATATAAATCACTTTTAGTAAAGGGCTGGCTATCAAATAGTCAGCCCTTTCTTTTTGAGCTGTAAGGAGCGTTGTTGGCATAGGTTTTTCTCCATTTCATTTATCAAGATTAAAAAGAGATTAAACCTTTCACGTTTTCACTCATCTAACAAACTTACTTCCTTCAACTTAACGTCATGAGAAATTTCCGGCTCCCCTTTTTCCTATTGCTTTTGGTTAACCTGCAAAGCTTTGCACAAGAAGAGCCGGCGGAGACTTTCTCAATTAAAGGCAAATTGGAGGATGGGGACAAGAATCCGGTTTTGTTTGCGAATGTTGCGCTTTATTCAGCCAAGGATTCGACGCTCTCCGGGGGCATTGCTTCTGATGACAAAGGCTTTTTTGAATTCCCTGCTGCACCGGGAAATTATTTTCTCAAAATCACGTATCTCACTTTGGATGAGAAGATTGTCCCCAATGTAAATGTTGCCAGCCAGAACCTCGATCTCGGAATAATTTCACTTAAATCCAATTCAAAAGTTTTGGAAGAAGTGCTGGTTCGTGGTGAAAAAAGCCAGATGGAATTGCAGCTCGACAAGCGCGTTTTCAATGTTGGAAAAGACCTGAGCAACATCGGCAGTAATGCGTCGGATATCTTGAATAATATGCCTTCTGTGACGGTGGATGTGGAAGGAAATGTGGCATTAAGAGGAAGCCAGAACGTGCGGATCCTGATCGACGGTAAGCAATCCGGGATGATCGGGTTGAACCCGGCGGAAGCATTGCGGCAAATTCCCGGCGACCTGATCGAAAGCATTGAGATCATTACGAACCCTTCTTCCCGCTACGATGCGGAAGGTGAAGTAGGGATTCTGAACATTGTAATGAAGAAAAATATACGCTACGGTTTAAATGGTTCCTTCACCGCAACAGGCGGTTATCCAGCCAATTTTGGCGGATCATTCAATCTGAATTACCGTAGAAAAAAGGTGAATTTGATCGCAAATTATGGTCTCATGTATCGTGAAGGGCCTGGACGGGGCAATTCAAGGCAGGAATACAACAGCGCAGATACGAGTTTTGTGTACGAGCAAAAAACAGCAAGAACACGATCAGGAACATCGAACAACTTCATGGTTGGTCTGGATTATTTTCTGAACAATTTTAATACGATCACTGCCACGGTTTCATACCGTAAGTCCATGAATAACAACAGGTCGCAGTTGGATTACATGGATTATGATTTCAACAATGTGCTGACACAAACTGTCACCAGAACCGAGCGGGAAACAGAGCCAAGAACCAACATTGAAGCAGCATTGAACTATGAAAAGAAGTTTGACAAAAAAGGCCAAAGCCTGACATTCAATTCCAAATACATTATCAGCGACGAAACGGAATCTTCCCGCTATCACGAGTTTTCGAATCTGGATCCGGCAGGGATTATGCAGCGTGCTTTCAACACCGAAGATGAAAGAACTTTCCTTGCGCAACTCGATTACATTCAACCTATTGGGAAAGATGGTAAAATAGAAGCGGGGCTTAAAACATCGATCAGGTTGCTTGACAATGACTTTTCCGTGCATCAGCAGGATGAGCGGATGGACTGGATTATTCTGGATCAATACGACAACCGGTTTGCCTACGACGAAAAAATTCATGCTGGTTATGTGATGGCCAGCAATCAGTTTGGAAAAGTATTCCTGCAAGCTGGGTTAAGGGGCGAATATTCGGATATTACCACCGAACTTAAAAAGACCGATGAGCGTAACCACCGTGGATATTTCAATTTATTCCCAAGTGTGCACATGTCTTACAAATTGCAAGATGCCCAAACCGTGCAGCTGAGTTACAGTTACCGCCTGAGTCGTCCCAATTTCCGGGATCTCCTGCCCTTCTCAAATTTCAGCGATTCCAGGGTCTTCAGAGCTGGTAACCCGTTGCTTAACCCCGAGTTCACACACTCTTTCGAAGCCGGACATTTATTAAATATGCCGAAAGGATCATTGCTTTCGAGCATTTATTATCGCCACAGGCTTGGCGTTGTGGAGAATATTACCTCCGTAGACTCAACAGGTTTTACCACAGTTACGCCTGTAAACCTTTCCACCGGCGATTCTTACGGTTTCGAATTTAACCTGACTTACGATCCCGCCCCGTGGTGGAAACTGACTGGTAATGCCAACATTTTCCGTGCAATCAATGAAGGTTTTTACAATGATAAGGTTTTAAAAAGTGATACATATTCCTGGACAAGTCGGTTTTCTTCACGCTTAACACTTTTCAAATCTGTTGATTTCCAGTCATCATTCAATTACCGCGCTCCCCGGAGAACCACTCAGGGACGTGACCTGGCGATTTATTTTATAGATCTGGGGTTTTCAAAAGACATCTTGAAAGGCAAAGCAACCGTTACAGCGAGCGTGCGCGATTTGCTTAATTCCCAGAAAAGACGCAGCATTGTTGAAAACGCCGGTTACTACTCGCGCTCTGAATTTCAATGGCGCGCAAGGCAGTTCCTGGTAACATTTGCCTACCGCCTGAACCGCTCGAAGGAAAAGGAAAGAATGGATAACAAGGGTGGAGAAGGTGAAGAAGACTGATTCTACGGCTGAAAGCATTACATTTGCGCAAACTTTTGTACCATAGCGAATGCTTTTTATAGGAAAATACAATAATCTCACGATTGAGCGCCTCACCAGCGTCGGCATGTTCCTGAGTGATGTCGAAGGCGAAGAAGTGCTTTTGCCAAATCAATATCTGACGGATGAAATGCAGATCGGCGACACTATTAAGGTGTTCGTTTACCTGGATTCCGAAGACAGGCCGGTTGCGACAACGGAAACGCCCAAAATCATTCGTAATCAGTTTGCATTTCTGGAAGTTACCGACGTTACCGAGCATGGCGCGTTCATGGAATGGGGCCTGATTAAAGATCTTTTCGTGCCTTTCCGCGAACAAAGCACGCCTATGCAGGTGGGAGAATGGCACGTCGTTTTCCTTTATCTCGATCAAAAGTCTTCCCGATTGATCGCTTCTACGAAAATCGACCGGTTCCTGGAAAATGAAAGGCTGACCGTTGCCGAAGGCGATCAGGTGGATTTATTGATTTTTTCCAAATCAGATCTGGGTTACAATGCCATTGTAAATCAGTATCATAAGGGATTGATTTATTCCAATGAAGTTTTCCGTGAAATCAACATTGGCGATTCATTAAAGGGTTATGTCAAAAAAATCAGGGAAGAAAATAAGCTGGATCTGAGCTTGCAAAAGACGGGTTATGAAGTTGTTGAACCAACGGCGCAGTTTATTCTGGATGAATTAAAAAAGGCGAATGGTTTCCTGAACTTGTCGGATAGCAGCTCGCCGGAGGACATTTATAAGAAATTACAAATCAGCAAGAAAGTCTTCAAGAAAGCGATTGGCGGGCTTTATAAGCAAGGCCTGATCAAAATCTCCGATGACGGGATCAGTTTGGTAAGTGAAGATTAAATTAAAAATGCCGGCTCGCGACCGGCATTTTTGTTAACATTATTTCTTTCCGTATTTCACTTTATATTTTTCGTAGAGTCGTTTCTGTTTGTCGTCCAGGTTTACTTTCCCGCCTTTGATAAACGCCATCTGGATGATGTTACCGCGCATATCAAGCATATCGCCAGCCGTCACCAGAAACGAGGCATGTTTTCCTTTTTCCAATGTTCCTACCAGCTTGTCGGCTCCGATAATTTCAGCAGCGTTTTTGGTAACAAATTGCAAAGCCTCTTCCGGCGTCACATTACCAAATCCTGACGAAGTTCCCGCCAGAAACGCAAGGTTACGTGTCCGCCACCATTCATCCGCGTAAGTGATCGCCACTTTCACACCGGCTTTGTGCAGCATTCCAGGTAATTCGTAAGGCATATAAACATTCTCATCAACACGGCCAGGCAAGCGGTGCGTCGGGTTCAGGATTACCGGAATTTGGTTTTCTTTCAGGAATGATGTCACTTTATAAGATTCGTCCCCGCCTACAATGACGATTTTTTTCACACCGTTTTCCTTAGCGAAATTGACAGCTTCAATAATATCCTTGCCATATTCCGCACGAATGTACAAGTTTGCCGAGCCGTCGAAAAGTGGTTGCATCGCTGCAAGACGCAGGTTAACAGGACTTGGCGATTTGGTTTCAGCATAGGCCTTCGCATCCGAGAATGTGGAGCGAAATTTGTTAATTACCTCCTGGCGGTTGTCATTTCTTTTAACCGAAACAGTAAAATCTTCGTAATTAAAATTGCTGGCCAAAAACGGCGGCCAGCTCAGCCAGATCCCATCATTTTTGGCCAGCACGGCATCTTCCCAATTCCATCCATCCGAATAAAAAACCGAAGAAGAACCTGAAATAATGCCGCCTTGCGGAACTGCCTGTGAAAGCAAAATGCCATTGCCGCGCAATGTAGGGATCACTTCCGAATCGGTGTTATAGGCAACCAGCGCCCGCACGTGCGGATTGATCTCACCTACTTCATTATAATCCAGAGTTGCCCTTACCGAAGCAATTTCTTGCAAACCAACCGTCGTATTGAGCGAAATAATGCCTGGGTAAATGTGCTTGCCTTTGGCATCGATGATCTCCGCACCGTTTGCGCTCGTAACCGAACCTGAGGCTCCTACTCCTGTAATAATGCCTTTATCAAATGCAATAACCCCATTCTCAATCACTTGCCCGTTTCCCACGTGAATGGTCGCACCGGTTACAAGGATTGATTTGGATTGGGCAACTGCGGGTGCAGGATTTTGCGCATGGCTCATGGGAATGAGCACAAACCAGCTCAGCACCAGGCTGGTTAGCGGAATAATGGTTTTATATTTTATCATAACAATGAATTGGAATCTGGATGAATTAATGTCCCGTCTCGTGTTCAGTGTGAACGCCAACAATGTCTTCGCAGTGCCACATTTTAGGCTGCGTAGCCTGTGGTTTCTGCGTTGGCTTTCCTTCGGCTTTATCGCCCAGCATCTTCTGGATCAAGCGCTCACGTTCAACAGCCATTGTTTTTTGCTTTTCCTCATCCTTTTTCCGGTCAAAATACACAGTGCCTTCGATCATCGTAAATTCCGGGCGGGCGTAAATCGACAGCGGATGTGCGTTCCATAGCACCAGATCTGCATCTTTGCCAACTTTCACACTTCCAAGGCGATTGTCCACATGAAGCAGTTTTGCAGGATTAAGCGTCACCATTTTCCATGCTTCTTCTTCCGGTACAGCCCCATACTCGACCGTTTTAGCTGCTTCCTGGTTCAATCGGCGCGCCATTTCAGCATCATCAGAGTTAATGGCAACCGTTACGCCTTCGTGATACATTAATGCCGCATTGTATGGAATTGCCTCTTTCACCTCCATTTTGTAAGCCCACCAGTCGCCGAATGTCGAGCCGCCTATGCCGCGTTTCGCCATCTTGTCGGCCAGCTTATACCCTTCCAGAATGTGGGTAAATGTATTGATCTTAAAATTCAGGGAATCAGCCACATGCATCAGCATATTAATTTCCGACTGCACGTATGAATGGCATGTTATGAACCGTTCACTGGCCAGGATTTCTGCTAATGCATCCAGCTCAATGTCACGTCTTGGTGCATTTGCAGTCTGCTTTTTGGAACCCGTGTTATAGGTTTTCCATTGTGCAGCGTAATCTTTTGCACGCAGGAAATGATCAAAATAAACCTGCTCCACGCCCATTCTCGTTTGCGGAAAACGTGTTCTGACAATGTCGCCCCAGTTGGATTGTTTCACATTTTCTCCCAAAGCAAACTTGATCGTTTTCACCTCCGGGATCAGCATTTCCGATTGGCTGGCACCCCATTTTAATTTTATCAACGCACTTTGACCACCGATGGAGTTCGCGGAGCCGTGCAGCAAATGAGAGGTTGTGACCCCGCCAGCGAGTTGTCTGTAAATGTTCACGTCATCCGGGTTGATCACATCACTCATCCTCACTTCCGCAGAACTGGTTTGTCCGCCTTCGTTAATGGTGAACAGCGCAATGTGCGAATGCTCGTCGATAATGCCGCTGGTCAAATGCTTCCCGGTTCCGTCGATTGTTTTTGCTCCCGAAGGTGCAGATAAAGAGTTACCAACCTTCGCTATCTTTCCATTCTGAACGAGCACGTCTGCATTTTGTAAAATCCCTTCTTTCTCATTAGTCCAGATGGTCGCATTTTTAATCAAAACCGTTTCTGCAACGGGTAATGTTTCATTTCCAAAACCAACAAAAGGATAATAAACCGGTCCGGTTTCCTTCACTTTCGCGACGGTCGTGTCTTTTGCCGCCGTCGGCTGATATTTTTCTGAAAGCGTTGCCGACCAGGGAACAACGTTTCCATTTGGCAAACTGCCTTCGCCAGCCAGGTTTGGTCCGGTTAGCCAGCCCGTCAGGCGCGTCGTTCCGGCACTTTTATCAGGCTGGTAAGTCATTGTCAGCAATTTGTCAGAAAGAATGACTTTGGGCGTTATTTTCACCGAATCCTGCACAGTAATCTTATATTCCGGCTTATCCAATGCACCGGTAATTTGCAGCTTGCCAGCAGGCTGATTGTTCACCGACAATGCATAAGTCCCGCGTACATCCGGCGCATTCATGGCAGACAAAACAAATTGCTTTCCCTGGATCCAGTTTTCATAAATCACATTATCCTTCCCAAAAAGATCC
The DNA here is from genome assembly GCF_021502655.1 of Dyadobacter sp. CY347. Taxonomy (GTDB): domain Bacteria; phylum Bacteroidota; class Bacteroidia; order Cytophagales; family Spirosomataceae; genus Dyadobacter. The sequence continues at coordinate 504,809 of NZ_JAKFFT010000004.1, read as the reverse complement.
CCGGAAGTGATGATAAAATTGGCGAGCAACCCGCTTTTCAAGCTTCCAACCTGCCCTTCCGCCTTGATCAGGCTCGCGGGAATGGTCGTTAATGCTTCTAATGCCTTTTCTTTTGGTAAACCGTATTCAATGGCGGATTTTATATTTTTCCAAAAATCAGCCTTATTTTTCAAGCCTGAAATTGTGAATGCAAATGGGATTTCAGCCTTAGCAACCTCGGATGGGTTCTTAGGTGCCATTTCCCAATGTTTCAGCTGCGCTACACTCACCAGATCCGCATCCCAAGGATCGGCGACGTCGTAGGCTTCGGGAAATTGGAGGGGCAAAATCAATGTGGCTTTTGTGGCCTTAATCTCCTTTATACGTTGATATTCATCGCCGCCACCTTTGATAATGTATTGGATCCCAAATTCATCACCCACCTTATCAGCACGCATAATGCTGTATTTATCATTGGTTTCAAAAAAGGAAGGAAGTGTCTTGATCTGGTTGAATGCTTCCAGCGAAAGATTCGTTTCCTTGGCCTTTTCTGTTTTGGCATACCAATCGGCATCATAATAATTTTGTCTCAGCAACGCCACAACGCCCATTGTGGACGATGGATAGGTCTGGGAAGAAGAGCCTTTGCTGAATGAAAAATGGGCGGAAGCTTTTCTCTTTAATAATGCTCTGTTGGCGGCCTCGTCGGTTAATGTGACTACTGCGCCGTTTCCACGCACAATGCCGTCATGCGGATGAATGAGCACAGTTCCAAAACCGATTTTGCGAAGTTCTTCTGCCTTCTTCGCATCCGGCGTAAACATTAAACTGGCGTCGTTTTCAGGCTGAATGGCCTGGTTCCAGCCAAATGCTCCTTTTTTATTCGATTCAAGCTGAGGCGTTTGCCTTCCGCCAGCCGGTCGGTCCCTTCTTACCTCCGGCATTCCATAATCCGAATCCAGGTCGATCAGGGAAGGATAAATGTATTTTTCTTTCAAATCCATCACCACGGTGCCGGCGGGGATTTTGACTTGCTTGCCCACTTCCCGGATAATCCCGTTTTCAATGAGCATAGTCCCTTTCAGGATTGTGGTTTTGGAATCTACGACGATGTTTGCGTTCGTAAATGCATAGCGCCCGGATCTTTCGTCATAGGCTCCGTTTTGAGGGAAAGTCTCCTGCGCATGCGCGATCACACCGATCGTGAGACAGGTCAGCAGGGCTGATAATTGTTTAAACATATGGTGTTATTTGATTGCAGTTCGGAACTACAATATACAAGTAAAAATGAAAAATCAGCCCGGAAAGGGCATTTTCACAGGAAGTTACAATTGGTGAAGGGAATTGTTATGTTGCCTATTTTTTGCAACTTGTCAATACATTTCTTCATTCTTATCAAGTTTTATAAAATGGATTATAACGATTTTAAAGCGTCGCTTTCTCAAAACTCACCGCCTGAAACGATTTCTGAGCCTTTAAAAGCCCTTTGGTATGCTGCGAAAGACGATTGGGAAGCAGCCCATAACATTGCGCAAAGCAAGGAAGGAACGCCTATTTATGATCATCTTCACGCTTACCTGCATCGGGTTGAAGGAGACAGCTGGAATGCCGGATATTGGTACAAACGTGCCGGAAAACCGGTTTTTAAGGGATCATTGCAGGAAGAATGGGAAGCATTAACCGCATCTTTGCTTTAAAAAATATAAGGCTTTTTCCTTATATTCGGTTGATATAAGGTTTTTGCCTTATATTTGCTTGATATAAGGTTTTTACCTTATATTTACCCATTATAAGGCTAAAAGCTTATATTCCATGAAGAAGAATCACGCTGTAATCACTGCTGATATGGTCAATTCGACAATTTTCACACGAGAAAAGACCACAGAATGGCTTAGTGAAATGATCGATTTGCTGCGAGAAAATCCGGCCTTTGACTGGGCACTGAAACCTGAAATATATCGGGGAGACAGCTTTCAGGGGGTTTTGAAGAACTCCAACGAAGCCATGCACGCCGCTATTCTCGCGCGCGCATCCATGCGCGCACACGCCAAAAACACCGATTTACGTGTTGCCATCGGCATAGGAAAAACAGAACAGCTCACCGACCGTGCAGGTACATCCGATGGTGAAGCATTTCGCTTGTCGGGGCATTTGGCTGATAATATCAGGAAGCAAAAAGCGCGGATTGGCATTGCCTTACCAACGCCTTCTGAACCGCTAAGTGCGACATTGGATCTTTTGGAGACACTTATTGAGAACTGGACCACTTCCCAAAGCGAGGTCATCGTAGCGCTGCTTCTGAAAAAGAACATTAACCAGATTTCCGAGCAACTCGGGATCAGCCAGCCTGCCGCCAGCCAGCGCGTTGCTTCCTCGAAATGGTGGGCGATTGAAAATTTTCTTGCTACCTTTCCCAAACATTTATCACTATACACAAAACAAAAATCATGATCGAGTTTCTGCAACTATTGCTCGCACACATTCTGGTTGATTTCTATTGGCAACCCACAAAATGGGTCATTGAAAAAAGAGAAAAGTCCTTCCGCTCCAAATATTTTTATCTCCACATTGCGCTTGTTATAATAGTTTCTTACGTAGTGCTGGGTTATTGGTCCAATCCTGTCCCCGCACTCGCATTAGGTGTTGCGCACGGCATTATCGACATTGTGAAAATCGCATTTGATAAAAAGGGAACATTGATCTGGTTTGTTGGCGACCAAGTAGCACATTTGATTAGCATTGCGCTTACCGCGCTCATCATTACCAGCGCTTTACCAGCAGGTGTGGAAGTTTTTAAAACCTGGTTATTCACAACAAAAACGCTGGCAATTTTCACCGGTGCGCTGGTTTCACTCTCTCCTATTTCCTTTTTTGTAGGCATCCTCACAAAACCGTGGCGCGAAGAACTTGCTAAACTGGCCCCCAATGCGGATGATAACCTGGCGAATGCCGGACGCTGGATCGGGATGTCGGAAAGGCTGCTGATCTTTGTTTTTGTGTTGGTAAGCCAGTTTTCGGCTATTGGTTTCCTCATTGCTGCGAAGTCGCTTTTGCGTTATAATGACAAATCGGCCAGCGGGGAAATTTCGGCCGCTTACATTAGCAAAAAGTCGGAATATGTGCTTGTGGGCACATTAATGAGCTATACATGCGCGATCGCGGTGGCATTGGTAGTGAAAACATTGTATTAATATTTCCAAGCGATTAAACCTTCCTGCCACAATTGCCTCTAACATGCGTATCTAAACTTGATAACCATGAGAAAGACAATGTTGGCCATGATAATGGCTCTTTTTAGCATAGCAGCCTTTGCCCAACGCCAGGATTCTGATGTGACGCCGGAAAAACGCGCAGAAAATCAGACCAAACAAATGACCGAAAAGCTGAACCTTTCCGAAGACCAGCAAAAGCAAATCTACAACCTGACGTTAGCAAGAACGCAGAAAATGAAGGAGTTGAGGGATGCGCAAACCAATGACCGGGAGCAAATGCGGGCATCAATGGAAACTTATAACAACGAAGTAGCAAAATTACTGACTGTTGAACAGCAGGAAAAATATAAAACCATGCTTGAAGACCGCCGTGGAGGCGACCGCCGCGGAGGCAATGGAGGCGGTGGAGATCGTCGGAGCGGCAGCAGAGGCCCGCGAGAAAATTAAGCTCTCTTTTATCAGGAAATGAAAAGGGTTGGTATCGCAAGATATCAACCCTTTTTCAATGAATGCCATTACAAACTTAAATCGCCATTTCAGTCTTAAATTCCGACGTAAAATGGAAATGAATTGCGGGATTATTCTCCCGGTTCATGCGGATCATCCATTCCGATTCGGCCAGGAAAACCGGATTTCTATCTTTATCGTAGGCAATCTGGTTTCCTTTTAAGCGGACAAACTGGTCCATAGCAGGCTTTTCATCAGCAGTAAGCCAGCATGCACGCGTTATGCTCATCGGAACCCAGCGGCATTTTGCGCCATATTCGTGTTCGAGACGATATTGGATTACATCAAATTGAAGTTCACCAACTGTTCCTACAATTTTACGATTTCCCAGATCCAATGTAAAAAGCTGCGCAACACCTTCATCCGTAAGCTGTTGAATCCCTTTTTCCAATTGCTTGGATTTCATCGGATCAAGGTTGATCAATTCTTTAAAGATCTCAGGCGAAAAACTTGGAATTCCGGAAAATTGAAGATTTTCACCTTCCGTCAATGTATCGCCAATCTTGAAACTTCCTGTGTCATAAAGCCCAACCACGTCGCCTGGGAAACCTTCGTCCATCACACTTTTAGCCGATGCCATAAATGTGAATGGTGAAGAAAAACGGACATCCTTGCCCATTCTGACGTGCTTATAAAATTTCCCACGCTCAAATTTCCCTGAACAAATGCGCAAAAACGCAATGCGGTCGCGGTGCCGTGGATCCAGGTTTGCGTGTATTTTAAATACAAAACCTGTGAACTTTGGCTCCATCGGTGACACTTCCCGAACATCCGTTGGCCGTGGCTGAGGAATGGGCGAGATTTCGCAGAATGTATCCAAAAGCTCTTTTATACCAAAGTTATTAATGGCGCTTCCGAAGAAAACCGGCGCTAACTGGCCTTTTTGATAAGCTTCTTCTGAAAATACGTCATAAACGCCCTCCACAAGCTCCACGTCCTCGGTAAGCTGCGATGCATCCCTTTCGCCAAGCAAATCCACCAGATTTTCATCTTCCAGACTCACCTTAGCAACGTCGCTCTCGATCTTCGTTTTATTGATTTTGAAGAAATACAACATTTGCTCGTACAAGCTGTAAACGCCTTTGAAATTAGCGCCCATGTTGATCGGCCACGTAAGCGGGCGAACGCGGATGCTTAGTTTCGTTTCCAGCTCGTCCAGCAGTTCGAATGGATTTTGCCCTTCCCTATCCAGCTTATTGATGAAAACAATAACGGGCGTGTTGCGCATCCGGCACACTTCCATAAGCCTTTCCGTCTGTTCCTCAACGCCTTTCACGCAGTCAATGACCAGAATTACACTATCCACGGCGGTTAATGTACGGTAAGTATCTTCTGCAAAATCCTTGTGACCAGGCGTATCAAGAATGTTGATCAGCAGATCTTTATATTCAAAGGTCATTACCGAAGTAGCGACCGAAATTCCCCTTTGCTTCTCAATTTCCATGAAATCGGAAGTTGCGGTCTTTTTAATTTTATTGGATTTTACCGCGCCCGCAGTTTGTATCGCACCTCCAAAAAGCAGCAGCTTTTCGGTAAGCGTCGTTTTCCCAGCATCTGGGTGACTGATAATTGCGAATGTGCGCCGCTTCTTGATTTCTTCTAAATTACTCATATCTAAAATTTGCACAAAGATAAGAATAAACAAAAGCCGCCCCTAACCGGGACGGCTCTAAATTATCTTGCAAGGAAACGATTAATGGTAAACCGGATCTCAGTAAAATGAATGCTTGTAATCTTCAACAGAAGTCATGATCACCTCATGTGCTTCTTCTCTGCCGTATACATTGGTAATTTCAATGTGCGCTTTTTCACCTGGCAAATTCTTGTAAGTCAGGAAGTAATGTTTCAAACGCTCCACAATTCCTTCCGGAAGCTCTGCCAAATCTGAAAAACCGCCGTAAACTTCGTCGCCTTTCAAAACTGCAATAATTTTATCATCTGCTTCACCACCGTCGATCAAACGAATTCCGCCGATTGGCTTGGCTGTGCAAAGAATGTCCCCGTGTGAAATGATCTTCTCGCAAAGAACTAGAATATCCAGCGGGTCACCATCGCCTTCCGTCACGTCCCTACCCGAACGCTCGCGCGCTAGTGCCGCAATCTTTTCTGAGCAATAAGTTTTTGGGATAAAACCGTAAAGTGCAGGAACAATGTTCGAATATTTCTGCGGCCGGTCGATCATCAGATAGCCGGTTGCTTTGTCTATTTCGTATTTTACTGTATCAGTCGGAACAATTTCAATAAAGGCGGTTACGAGATTAGGTGCATTGTCTCCCATCGGGATCCCGTGCCAGGGATGTGCTTTGTGTACGTTGGCGATCATTATTTGTGTAATAGTAATAACTTGAAATGGATATATTTAATAACGTTGTGTTGGGTCACCCTACCTTTTCCGAAATGTTATAATCCCCTGTTTTGGAGACCGATTGTTTGACAAATAATTCCCCGAGAAAACCCGCGAGGAACAATTGAGAACCAACCATAATAGCAACCAAGGCGAGAAAGAACAACGGGTTTTCCGTCACATTCCGATAAGGCTGCAAATTGTAAATATTGTAAATCTTCTTCCCTAATAACCAGAAAGCTATAATGGTTCCCAGAAAAAACATAAGGGTTCCCAGACTGCCAAACAAATGCATAGGTCTGCGCCCAAACTTATTCACAAAGGCAATCGAAAGCAAATCCAGAAAGCCAAAAATGAAACGTTCGAGACCAAACTTGGTCGTGCCGTATCTCCGCGGACGGTGCTGAACAACCTTTTCGCCGATCTTCGCAAAACCGTTCCACTTGGCAATTACCGGAATGTAACGGTGCATTTCTCCGTAAATCGTAATGTTTTTGACAACTTCCTTTCGGTAAGCTTTCAGCCCGCAATTGAAATCATGCAGCGAAACTCCTGAGATGCTGCGCGTAGCTGCATTGAATATTTTGGTAGGAACAGTCTTGGTAATAGGATCATAACGTTTCTTTTTCCAGCCCGAAACGAGATCGTAACGATCTTCTTTGATCATTTTATAAAGCTCCGGAATTTCGTCGGGGCTATCTTGCAGGTCCGCGTCCATGGTGATGATCACATCGCCCACCGCTGCCTGAAAAGCCGTTTGTAATGCAGCGGTTTTGCCATAATTACGCACAAAACGCAGGCCGCGAATGTTCGGGTTTTCCTGAGAAATGCTTGAAATAACGTCCCAGGAACGGTCTTTACTGCCATCATCGACAAAAATCACTTCGTAAGAGAAGCCATTTTCATTCATTACCCGCGCAATCCATTCACTGAGTTCTGGCAATGATTCTTCCTCATTGTAAAGCGGAACGACAACGGAAATCTGGATAGCTGAATGAGTCATGAATGTATAAAAGCAAAGCCCAAAACCGGGATTACCGGGCAAAGTTCGTGTTTTTCCCGATCAAAATATCATATAAAAATCTTTCAGTAATGCCTTAAATGTTTGGGTATAGGTTGTACCATCCGGTTCATGAATGTAAAGTTCTTCTGTAATATCCAGAATATGAACCGGTTCCGTGCGCTGAAACGTCATTAGCTGGCGAAATGCCTTTTTCCCAGCCTGGTGAAACAATGTCATTTTACGGCTCAAAATCCATCCCGATTCCAATGCTTTATTCAAGAATTGCTTTCCTTCATCAACTGGAAACAGAATGTTAAACTTTCCCGTATCCGATAAAAGCGTATCGATTGCGGTTAGCAATTCAGCAAAATCCAGCGATTTGGCGTGATGTGCAATGTTCTTTTTATCAAGTGGAGAAAGCAGATCGGATTGAAAAAACGGGGGATTGGTGACAATCACATCATACTTATGCTCCGAGGTAAACTCCTGAACAGCAGAATGAAAAAGGTTGATCCGGTCGTGAAACGGGCTATTTTCCACGTTTTCGCCAGCTTGGTAAAATGCCTCGGCATCGATTTCAACAGCATCAATAATGCCATAGGAATTCCTCTGCGCGACCATTAACGAGAGCAAACCCGTTCCCGCGCCGATGTCCAGAATGTAATCGGCGTCCGTAATGTCAGCCCAGGCGCCCAATACGCAGGCATCCGTGCACACTTTCATCGCGCATTTGTCTTGCTGCACCGTAAAATTCTTGAAGCGAAAAGAGGAATTTCTAGCCATAACCGTTCTATTTTCTGCCAAAGTCAGCCGGGTTTTCACCCCAGTATTCGGTTTCCCATTTTAGGATCTTATTCAGAAACTTATTGGCTGCAAGCCAGCGCTCGGCGCGTTGCAGCATTTCAAAAACAGGTTTATTCCTGGGGGTCAATGCCAGTTTGGTATTCGCATGCTTCTTCTTGATCCAGGCGATAGCTGTTCTCGAATCGCTATAAATCGGCAAATCACTTTCCTTTTTTTGTAAATAGGCCAATGCATGCACGATGGCCAAAAATTCGCCTATATTATTGGTCGCATCCTTGAATGGTCCTTGCAAAAAAATCCTTTCACCGGTTTGGTAATAAATGCCCTGATATTCCATGTCGCCGGAAGCCGTGTTCCAGGCCGCGTCCACGGCAATGCTGTTTTTTATGGGCTTGCCAATGTTCGCCGGAATGTCCTTTGCTATGGCGGGTTTATTTTCTTTTTTCGCTACAAATTCCCAGTAATTACGCTGAATGGCAGCTTCCGCTTCTTGTATGGATTCAAAAGACTTGTAACGAGCGTCCTCAAAACCCTTAATCTGCGCCTCACATTCTTTCCAATCCGTAAAAACGCCCGTTTTCCTTCCCTGCCAGACGACGTAGTATTTTGTTTTCTTCGCCATTAAGCTTTCTCTTCCCAGATTTGGGCAATGTTTACGATAACCTCTACTGCTTTCTCCATGTCCTGCACCGAAACCCATTCCAGTTTCGAGTGGAAAGCATGTTCTCCTGCGAAAATATTCGGACACGGTAAACCCATGAATGATAACCGTGAACCGTCCGTTCCGCCCCTTATGCTTCTTTGAAGTGGGTTTAGACCCGCTTTTTTCATCGCCAGCAATGCATTTTCAAGCACTTGGGGATGCTGGTTTAATATTTCCTTCATATTACGATATTGCTCCGTCACCTTGAAGTCCATACTCGAATTAGGATAACCTGCCAGCACATTCTCTGCAATTTCTTTCAATTTTGCTTCCTTTTCCTGTAAGCCAGCAACTGTAAAATCACGGATAATGAAGCCTAATGTTACTTTTTCCTGAATTCCTTCGATTTGGGTGGGATGGATAAAACCTTCTTTTCCTTCGGTAGTTTCTGGTGATAATGAGTCCTTTGGCAATGCTGCTAGAATTTCTCCGGCTATTTTTAATGCATTTTCGAGCTTGCCTAGTGCATAACCCGGGTGCGTGCTGACTCCGTGGATTGTTATTTTTACGCCGTCGGCTGAGAATGTTTCATCTTCCAATGTGCCAACTGCCTCGCCGTCAACGGTGTAACCGAAATCCGCGCCCAGTTTGGCAATATCTACTTTCTCCGTTCCGCGTCCAACTTCTTCATCGGGTGTGAAAAGAATTTTGATGGCTCCGTGCTTGATTTCGGGATGTGTTACCAGATATTCTGCCGCAGCCATGATTTCGGCAACGCCTGCTTTGTTATCTGCGCCTAAAAGCGTGGTTCCGCTGGCTGTTACGATATCATTACCAATTTGTTGATCGAGATCGTGCAGCTCACCGATCCGTAAAACTTGTGTTGTATCATCGGGTAAAACAATGTCAGACCCGTCCCAATTATCATGCACAATAGGCTTTACGTACGCGCCGGAAACGTCCGGGGATGTGTCCACGTGTGAGCAGAAACAAATGACCGGAATGTCCGTTTTTTCGGAATTGGAAGGAATGGTTGCGTAAACATAGCCATGCTCGTCCAAATGCGCATCTTCAATCCCAAGTTCCTGTAATTCAACGACAAGCTGGTTGCTCAGATCACGCTGCTTGGCCGTGCTTGGAAAACTCTCCGAATTCGGATCCGACTGCGTATCGATCTTCACATACCGAAGAAAACGTTCCAGAACAGATGTCATAACACCAGCATTTAATTTATGAAATTACCCTATTGATCAGTTGAGGATTGAAGTTAGATCAGCGGGTGAATAGTTGATATTTTTCAATGTTTTATCATCTGATTTCCTGTAAACCAGATATTTACCATTGTCTTCCTTATAATAGCAATCTGTTCCTTTGGCTTCATAATGTGCCACCGTAGCCTCGGCTTCCTCAATGCTAAGGCATGCCTTCGACATATTCGAACGCTGCACTTCATCGAACAAATCCCTGAATTTTTCGCCTAATCCAAATTCCAGCACAGCACCCGACAACACATATTGCAGGTCACAAAGCGCATCGGCAATTTCCACAATGTCCTTTTCCAGAATGGCAACCTCTAATTCCTTTAATTCCTCCGCCAGCAAAGCGACTCTCAGTCGGCTGCGTTCTTCGGAAGGAATCGTAGGGGTTTCAAGGATAGGGTGTTTAAATGTCTTGTGAAATTCAGCGACCTGGTTAAGGCTGTCCAATTGTTGCATATGATTTTGTATTAAATAACTTTTGATAACATTAATATTCTCTAAATCACCAGGTTGGTCTTAAAAAGCTTAATCGCAATCGCGAGTAGAATGATCCCGAAAACCTTCCTTAAAATGTCCGTTCCGCCCTGCCCAAGTTTCTTTTCCAACCAATTGGAGGATTTTAAAACCAGATATACAAAGAATAGATTAAGCATTATGCCAACTAAGATATTCTCAGTCTGATAAGCCGAACGCAGCGAAAGCAATGTGGTCATGGTGGCCGCTCCGGCGATGAGTGGAAACGCAATGGGAACGATCGAAGCAACGCCCACATCCAGATTGTCGTGCTTGAAAATGTTTCTTCCCAAAATCATTTCCATACCCAGCAAAAACAGGATAATAGCACCCGCAATGGCAAATGAGGCGACATCAACGCCAAACAAGCTCAGCAATCTTTCTCCCAAAAACAGGAAAAGGACCATAATGAACCCGGCAGCCAAAGTCGCTTTTTCAGATTCGATTTTGCCCAGCTTTCTGCGAAAATCCACAATCACGGGCAAAGAACCCAGGATATCAATAACCGAGAAAAGAATGAGTGTTACGGAAACGATTTCCTTAAAATTAAACATGGGGCCGGGCCTGGTGATCTGTCCGCAAAGTTGCTTAAAACCCACTGCTTACACAACCCTTAATGTTATCTGCGCCAAAATTTGCACATCAATTAGCGCTTCCAGGCAGGAAATTCAGGAATGTGTTGAACTGCTTTTTATATTTTTCCTCATCAATTTTATAAAAGAAAGCGCCCTTTTTCGAAAAACCCTTTTGCTTTTCATCCAGCTTCACTAATAAGTTGGTAGAAAGCAGCTTACGTGAAAAATTCCGCTTATCCAGCTCCGTGCCGAAAATAGCTTCATACAATTTCTGCAACTGGGGGATCGTGAATTTTTCGGGAAGCAATTCAAAACCGATCGGATGCTGGGAGGCTTTATATCTTAAATGCTGAATGGCCATTTCCACCATTGCGCCGTGGTCAAAGAGCAATTTCGGAAGTTCCTGGATTGGGAACCATTGCGCTTCGAAGTTTTTAGAAAGCTTATTTTCGTAATCTTCCACATTAATCAGTGCGAAATAGGCCACCGAAACGGTCCTTTCGACCGGGTCACGCTGCGGGCTTCCGAATGTGTGAAGCTGTTCTAAGTAAATGTCGGTGAGGTTGGTAAGCTCAAAAAGAATGCGGGTCGATGCGCCTTCAAGGCTCTCGTCGGGCTGCACCCAGCCACCCATCAACGACCACGTATGATGCTCTTCTTCGATGCCTCTTTTTACAAGCAACAATTTTAATTCTTCGCCGTCAAAACCGAAAATAATGGAGTCCAGAGCGACCAGACATTTAGTTTGAGCCTGATATTGTTTTAATATATCTAATCGCACAACTTGATACTGCGGGAGTGAGTAAGTTAATATTTAGTTAATAAAGCAAATCGCCCCTATTACTACTCATTCGCTATTTTGATGAGAAGGAAACCAGAAAATTCTTCAATCTTTGGATCTCCACATCTGTGATCGCCGGGAAGTTTGCGATGCGAAAACTGGTTTCTTTGTCCTTTCCGTAACCATTCCCAAGCACAATGCCTTCCTGCAAAGCAGCCTTTTTGATCAATGCAATCCGCTCTTTTGTGTCCTTGACCGCAACAACCGTTTTGGATCGAACTGACTCATTTTCAACCAAAATTTGGTAACCGTTTTTGGGCAAAAATGAATACCAATTTTGTGCTCTTTCCAGCGTTTGCTGCGCAACTGTTTCTATTGGTGAAACTTGCTGCATCACCTTGTCCATCAAGTAAATACCCAATGTATTGGGCGTGTAAGGCGTCTGGAATTTCAGAAAATTGTCACGGATAAAAAGTAGGCTGTTATAATGTGACCGGTTTCCGATGGCTATGGCGCGTTCCACAGCTTTTGGAGAAACAATCATGACACCCATTCCCGCAGGCAGGCCAAAGCACTTCTGAACGGATGCATACCAAACGTCGGCACTTTGCCAAAGAAGTTCGACGCCAGCCATGGAAGAAGTCGCGTCCACTGCGATAATGTTTCCAAATTGAGCGCGTAATGTGTTCAGGAATTCAGAAGGCAGCGCGGTCCCGTTGGAAGTTTCATTGTGCGTAATGCAAATGATGTCATTTGCAGAAAGATTGATTTTTGCATTTAAAACCGGCTCTTCGTTGGTTTCAAAAGAGAAAGATCTAGCTATGCTGGTCAACTTTTGGGTGTACTCCATCCATTTTTCGCCAAACGCACCATTGTAAATGTGCAGGCTGCCATCCGAAATAAGGTTTTCGGCAATGATCTCCCAACATTCTGTCGCCGATGAAACGAAGTAAACTTCATAGTCAACGGGCACATTCAGCTTCGTTTTCAGGTTGCCAATCGCATTTTCCAGCATTTGCATAAAGGCTGAGCTCCGATGATTGGCGCTGATGACGCCGCTGTCAAATGCTTCCTGCAAATATTGGCCAACCTCGTCGTAAACTTTGGAAGGACCGGGATAAAAGGTTATCATTTTTGATCAGATAAATCCTTCGCGAACCATTGCTTTTTCCAGCTTTTCACCCAATTCCTGGGAAGCTTTCAACAATGGTAAACGCACTGCCGAACTGCAAATTCCTTTGATTTCGAGGCATTTCTTAATGCCAACAGGATTGGATTCAATGTATAGCAAGGTGTCAAATTCAAGAAATGCAAGCTGTAACTTCGCTGCTTCTTTAAAACTACCTTCCAGTGCATGCCAGGTCAGTTCACCAAATTCCTTTGGAAACGCATTGGCAATCACGGAGATAACACCGTGCCAACCTACGCTAACCATCGTGGTTACCAGGTTATCATCACCAGAAAGCAGCAAGAAATCATCAGGCACGCGGGAAGCAAGCTCCATGCTCTGCTCAATGGATCCGCCAGCATCCTTAATGCCGATAATGTTGGCATGCGCAGCCAGCGTAATGATCGTGTCCGGCTTCATATTGATCACCGTACGGCCGGGAACATTATATAGCAGCACAGGAACCGGGGAAGCATCTGCAATGGCAGTGAAATGTGCGATGATGCCTTCCTGAGTCGGTTTATTATAGTATGGACAAACCGAAAGAATGGCGTCAACACCAGTGAAATCGGTTTCTTTCATACAATCCAGAACAGATTGCGTGTCATTACCGCCCAATCCGTAAACGATAGGAAGCGATTTGGAGTTATTCTTTATCGTAAATGCCAGGATTTCACGCTTTTCGCGGGAGTTTACCGTAGGCGATTCGCCGGTTGTTCCCTGCACCACAAGGTAATCCGATCCACCTTCCGTAACGAGGTCGATCAATCTTTTCAAACCCGTATAATCAATTGCATTCTGCTCATCAAAAGGTGTAATCAGCGCCGCTCCTACCCCTTTGAAACGTTGGTCCAATGGCATTATTTACTTATATAATTGGTTGAAATTTAAAACACAAAGTTAGCTTTCTGAGCCGTTTTTCTTCACTTATTCTCGATCATCGCTAAAAATTCTTCCTCGCTCAAAATGGTAACGCCCAACTTTCTCGCCTTTTCCAGTTTGGAAGGCCCCATATTCGCACCTGCCAGCAAATAATTCAGCTTACCCGAAACGCCACTCAGGACCCGACCGCCATTGACTTCTATTTTCAATTTGAGATCATCTCTTTCAAAATTTTCAAAAACGCCCGATATCACGAAAGTTTTGCCTTCCAGCATGTCACTTTCCAGTTCAACAGGCTTTTCATCACTTTCCATTTGAATGCCTGCTGCTTGCAATCGCGCTACTAACTGCTGATTTTCAGGCACATCAAAATAAGAAGCAATGCTCTCCGCAATCCGTCCGCCAATCTCAGGAACGGCAATCAACTGGTCATAAGTCGCCAGCCGCAATGCATTCATGGATTTAAAATAAGCAGCCAGCTTTTCAGCAACTGTTGCGCCTACAAACCGAATCCCGAGCGCGAAAAGCACATTTTTGAAGGGAACCGTTTTCGAAAGCGCAATGCCGTTCAGAATGTTCTCCACCGTTTTTTCACGAAAACTGATTTTCTTAACCTTACCTGTTTCCTCATTCAGGATATTTTTTTCAAGACCAAGAAGTGTTTCGGGAGTTAAATCATACAAATCGGCAGGCGTCCGCACGAGTTCCAAATCAAATAGCAATTCTATTTTTCCCTCACCCAGACTTTCAATGTTCATCGCTTTCCTATGAATGAAATGCTCGATCCGGCCTTTTAGCTGCGGCGGGCAATGGCTGTCGTTCGGACAGAAAAACGCAACTTCACCCTCATTTCGCTGCAATTCGGAACCGCATTCCGGGCAATGTGTTGGGAAAATCAATGGTTCGGTCGGGAATTTTTCGCGCTGGGAAATATCCACGCCAGTTATTTTAGGAATGATCTCGCCGCTTTTTTCAACAAAAACCGTATCCCCGATTTCCAGTCCGAGCCTAAGCAGTTCATTGGCATTATGCAATGTGGCCCGCTTCACGCGCGTGCCGGACAGGTGAACGCCTTTCACCTGGTTATAAGGCAATGCGCGCTCGCTAATGTCGCAAAGGTTTGCCACCGGCGTCACCGCTCCCGTGCGCCCGACCTGATACGTGACCATGCGCAGGATGGCGGGTTTATTTTCAGCTTTATATTTAAATGAAATGGCCCAACGGGGACTTTTGGCAGTGAAGCCAAGCTCGCGTTGCTGTTCAAAAGAATTGATCTTAACCACAATTCCGTCCGTTGCTAGCGGAAGTGTCAGGCGTTTTTCTTCCCATTCATGGATAAATTCCAAAACCTCATCAATGGTCTGCACTTTTTTCCAGCCTGGTGAAACATTAAAACCCCAAGATTTAAGTCCTAACAAGCTTTCTTCGTGGCTTTTGAAAAACTCTGTATCAGTCAAAAATGAGTAAAGGTAACAATCCAGTCCGCGCCGCGCAGTTTCCGCTGAATCCTGCAATTTGAACGATCCGGAAGCTGCATTTCGTGGGTTAGCATATTGATTTTCACCCAAAGTGTCCATTTCCTCATTCAGTTTTTGAAAAGAAGTATTGGGCATAAAACCTTCGCCACGAATTTCAAAAACCGGTGGAACATTCTCAGCCTTAACCCTTAACGGCAATGAGCGGATCGTTTTTACATTGTTCGTGATCTCATCCCCGCGCGTGCCATCGCCACGTGTAACGCCACGCGCGAGCACGCCGTTTTCGTAAGTAAAACTGAGCGAAATGCCATCAAATTTCAGCTCGCAAATGTATTCATAAGGCTCACCATCCAATCCACGCCGCACGCGGTCATCGAAATTCCGAAGCTCTTGTTCATTGTACGTGTTATCCAGCGAAAGCATTGGATAACGGTGATAAACCGTGTTAAAATTCTTAGTGATCGTGCCGCCTACCCGCAATGTGGGAGAATCTTCCTGCCGCAGTTCAGGATATTGATCTTCAAGCTCTTTTAATTGTTTCAGCAGCTGATCAAATTCAAAATCCGTGACCTCGGAAACATTGTCCTGATAATATCGATAATTCAAATGCTGCAGTTTGTCTACAAGCTCCTGGATTTGCTGTTCTGGATTCATGGTAAGGCGGCTAAAAAGGATAGTGCCCAAATTTAAGAAGCGTTCGCGCCGATTTCAAATGCTGCCGGCATTCCCGTTACTTTTTCTAAAATCCCCGTATCAATAAAAAAAGTACTGAATTGAATGTCTGATTTTACCAAAACAACACTAAATGAATCTCTTAAAAAATTTGATTATTTTCGTAAAAACGAACTATGCACATGAAAAGCACAGAAACAATTATTTGGCAGGACTGGGATCTTTCTCAGATCATAAACGGGGAGGAAATCATGTCTCCTAGTCCGAAAACGCCACACCAGAAGGCGTCGCGCAAATTGCAACGCATCTTGGAAGACTACGCTGACGATCATAACCTCGGTGAGGTTTGGGATGCGCCGATGGACGTAATTTTCGAAGAAAATTACAATCGTTTGCAGCCTGATCTTATTTTTATTTCAAAAGAAAAAGAAGAAATCGTCCAGGAATGGATCCGCGGCGTGCCGGATATGGTAGTCGAGATCGTTTCCAAAAGCACCATTAAAATGGATACGGTTGTCAAGAAAGAAATCTATGAGCGCTATGGCGTGCAGGAATATTGGCTTTTGAAACCCGAAAAGCGGCTTTTAGAAATTTACGTGTTAAATAATGGTCGATACGAAATGTACGCTTCGTTCAGCGAAAATGACGTGGTTAGCTCACCATTATTTCACGAATTGGCCTTCAAGTTGAACATTATATTCTAATTTCGGCCTGTACTAATATTTTAAAATTCATGGCTGAAATTGCCCCTTCCATACTTGCTGCCGACTTTGCCAATATTCAACGTGATGTAGAAATGCTGAATGCGAGTCAGGCGGATTATATACATGTTGATATTATGGACGGCATATTTGTGCCGAATATTTCTTTTGGAATGCCCGTTTGTGAAGCTGTTCATAAGCACGCAACAAAACCACTGGATGTTCATTTAATGATCGAGCAGCCCGACCGTTATCTTGAAGCATTCAAAAAGGCGGGTGCAGACATCCTTACCGTGCATTATGAAGCTTGCCCGCATTTGCACCGCACCATTCAGCACATTAAGGAACTCGGCGCATTGCCGGGCGTTGCATTGAACCCGCATACACCTGTGGAAGCGCTTTCTGAAATCCTGGGTGATGTTTCTTTGGTTTTGATTATGTCCGTAAATCCCGGCTTTGGCGGTCAAAAATTCATTCAGAACACGTATCAAAAAATAGCCAAATTGCAGGCTTTGAAAGAAAAATTTGGCTATACATTCAAGATTGAGGTGGATGGCGGCGTTAATCTTGACAATGCGCCATTACTTGTAAAGGAAGGCGTGAATATTCTGGTTGCAGGAAGCTTTGTTTTCAGTTCGGCCGATCCGCTGAAAACCATTGCCGACCTGAAAGCCAGCTGATTTTCAAGGTTCCGAAACACCCCGATATGTTAAAATATTTTTCCCGACCAAGACTATGAAGTGGCTTAGATACTTCATTTTTATCCTTTTGGCGGCATCCGGCCTCGCTGCCGTGAATGTCTATCAAAAACCGGGACTCGCTGTTGCTAAATTTCCATTGAAGATCAGCCCCAATGGTCGTCATATCACCGACCATAATGGCGTTCCGTTCCTGATGGTGGCCGATGTGGCCTGGCAGATGCTTCGTAAGCTGAGTTATAATGATGCCATTCACTATATGGATGCGCGCAAGTCCCAGTCGTTCAATACATTCCTTGTTCAGCTTTTGCCTGCTCTTCCTAATCAGCGGAATTTTAATAAAACCCTTCCTTTCCTGGATAATGATATTTCAAAACCCAATAAAGCGTACTTCGACTATTTTGATAAGATTATTTCGGCAGCAAAGGAGCGTAACCTCGTCGTAGGCATCGTAGTTTCCCGCAAAAGCTGGAACGCACTTTTTGACGCACAGAATCCGACAGTCTGGAAAAATTACGGGACTTACGTTGGTAAACACTTTGCCAAATATGACAATGTGATATGGATCGTCAGCGAAGAGGAATATCAGAACGCCGCTCAATTTGAGGCCATTGCCGACGGAATACGTGCAGTTTCCGAAGGACAAATTCTTGCTTCACTCAGCACCTGCTCGCCTACGAGCGTGAACGACAGTTCCAAAGTCAGGTCAGATCTTAAATTTATTATTCCAGATTCAACCGTCACGCCTGCTGAGTACGCAGCGCTGGCCAATTGGCAGAAAAATTCAGCGGAAGTGGCATTAAGGCCATTCTTAATCGCTAATTCGGAGTTTCCCAAAGAGATAACGGACCAGTCTGTATTGATCAGGAACCAGGCTTATCAATCGATCATGAGCGCTGCGGCCGGCTTTTGCCATATGAGCACGATCAAAAATTTTAACCCCACCTGGAAAGTCAACATTGATAAGGACGGCGCAGAGTATATTCACGAACTCGTCAAGATCCTGAAAGGCATTCCCTGGGAATACATGCAGCCCGAAAATATCTCGGAATTGCTCCCTGATTCGACGGATAAGGCTGAGATTGGCATTGTTTCTTTATCCAATAAAAAAATGTCCATGCTCTATCTGCCGGAATCGAGGCCGGTCCGGCTTAATCTTAACTATCTCAATGGGAAGGATTTTGCAGCCGTCTGGTACAGTCCGCGAACAGGAAAAAGATGGTCGGGCGGTGAGTTCAAGGCCGCCCCGGAAGCGGTTGTGCAGCCACCCGATTCGCAGCCGGGATGGGATTGGATACTCTTAATCGGAGCAAAAAAATGAATAAAACATTACTCTTCAACGTTTTTCTGCTGCTTTCGGCAGCTTTTATACATAAAGGATACAGTCAGCAAATTTTGTGGGCCAATAAAGTGCTGGGTTATTCTTCCGAAAACCGGCCAGCCCAATATGGCCACGCCTATCGTGCCAAACAAATTCTCGGCATTCCCAACAAGCTTCCTGATTTCGGCAACAGTCCATGTGCGTGGATGCCTGCCGATCCCGATGGCCGGAATGAAGAATGGATCAAAGTAGGTTTTGAAAAAACAATTCCGCTGAAACAGGTTGCTATCGCAGAAAATTTTAATCCGGGCGCCATTGCCCGTGTGTATGCCTATGACGAGTCTGGTAAGGAATTTCTGATTTCCGATACTCCGGCGGCGCAGCTCAATGTCAGGGGAAGAATGTTCAGGATTTTTCCCAAACAACAAAATATCCTTGCTAATGCGATCAAGATCGTGCTGCAACCCTCCAAGGTTTCCGGGGCAAATCAAATCGACGCAATAGGGATTTCGGACGACATCAGGCCCATTGAAGCAGTCATTAACATTGCGAAAGGGCCGCTTTTGAAAACCAAACGCGAAAATATGGGGCCGGCCATTAATAGTCAGGGCCAGGAAGTTGCGCCTATTATTTCTCCCGATGGCAAAACACTTTTCTTTACGAGGGGCAATTTCTCGGGCAATGTCGGCACGTCCGAAACACAGGACATTTGGTATTCCACATTGAATGACAAAAATGTCTGGGGGGCAGCGGTAAACATGGGCCCGCCGATTAATAATGCTGCGGATAATGCTATAACGAGCATTTCGGCCGATGGAAAAACAATTTACGTCATCAATGTTTATCGCCCGGACGGTTCAATGGAGCTGGGATTGTCGCGCTGCTTTCAGACCAAAACAGGCTGGACTTTTCCAAAAGAATACAAAATCAATAACCTGCGGGAAAGCATTACGGCGAACAACAGAATGAAACAGGTCGAAAGCATGGAAACGACGGTTTCGCCGTATGGCAATGTGATGATCATTTCGGTTGAACGCAGCGATACGGAAGGAAAAAAGGACCTTTATGTATCGTTTCTTCAATCGGGCGAAATCTGGTCGGAGCCGTTACACCTTGGTAATGTGATCAATACGGCCGATTATGAAGGAACCCCTTTCCTGGCATTGGACAATAAAACGCTATATTTTTCGTCCCACGGCCACAGCGGCTACGGAGCTGGTGACCTGTTCCTGACGCGACGGCGGGACGACACCTGGATCAACTGGTCGAAACCGGAAAACCTGGGCCCGGTGATTAACACTTCACTTTGGGATGCTTATTTTAATGTTCCTGCAACGGGCGATTACGCCTATTTCAGCGCGAGTGAGAAGGTTTCGGGGCAGGAAGATATTTTTAGGGTAAGGCTTACTCCTGAAACCCGCCCGGATCCGGTGGCCATCATTTCCGGAACGATCCTGGAAGCAGAAACGAATAAAGCTGTGCGTTCCGAGCTTATTGCGCAAATTAAAAAGAACAATGATGTTTTTACCAAAGCAACATTCGATCCGGAAACCGGCGAGTACCGGCTGATTTTACCATTAAAAGAAATTTACCGCATTACGGCTTCCGAGAAAGGCTATTTTCCTTTCACTGAGGAAATTGATCTGTCCAAAGACACTACATTAAGGAACATTCGCAAGGATCTTTATCTGCAACCGATCAGAGCCGGGCAGCAGATCAGGCTGAGCAGCACCATGTTTGCACAAAGCAGCGCGGAAGTGATCCGCTCTTCGTATCCCGAGCTGGACAGGATCGTTTCGGCTATGACAAATTATCCGGCGATGGAAATTTTGCTGGAAGGACACACTGACAATCAGGGCGAAGTCCAAAAAAATGTGAAGCTTGCGGAAGACCGTGTGCAGCAGGTCAAAAAATATCTTTTATCCAAGGGAATTGACGGCAAAAGGATCCAGACAAAAGCCTGGGGACCAGCTAAACCCATTGCCAGCAACCTCACCGAACAGACCCGCCAGAAGAACCGGCGCGTGGAGTTTACCATTCTTAAAATCTAAAAAATATCCTATAAAGGGAAATTTGCTTAATTTCGCGGCAAGTCGATTTCAAACATCCGCGCACATCAACTTTCTTCAATGTTTTCAAACCGTACGAACGAAACCCCGAGAACCTGGCTCATTTTGGCTGTCATTTTAATCGCGGGAATCGCTTTAAGGCTTCACAATCTGGATCGTTACAGTATTTTCTTTGATGAAAGAAGCACGATGGTGATTAGCCAGGGTGTTGTTTTGGAAGGAGCTAATCAAAAGGAAGTTTTTTCAAATCTTAAATTATCCAATTCGGGTTTTTGGAAAACGCCGGGATTCAGTCTGAGTCCGCCGAGAGTCCTGCGTTCTTTTACCTATAATGAACATTATTCTCCCCGCGCTTTCACCCCCGCAGAGTTCTGGGCACCCAAGACGATCGAAGATTATTACGAAGCCAATAACAGGAGCGACATTGGAAACAGTCCTTTCTATTATCTGCTTCTGCACTTCTGGATGGAGGTTTTCGGCCTTTCGGACTTTTCTGCCCGGTCCCTTTCGGTTGTTTTCAGCGTGCTCATCATTGGATTGACGTATCTTTTTGGAAGGCGTTTTTTTAGTGTCAATACAGGGTTAATCGCCTCAGCTATTGTGGCTATCGAACCGTTTTTCATTGGTTATAGCCAGCAGGCTCGAAGTTATTCACTAATGTTCTTCCTAACATTACTGGCAACTTATTTCTTTTTACAAATCATTGAAAATGAAGCTGCCAAGCGGAAAACGACAGGACTATACATTGGCTATGTCATAGCAGCGGGGTTAAGCATTTTGTCGCATTTCCTATCTATTGCTGTGCTATTGGGCCACGCCTTGTATGCTTTGTTTTTTCTCAGGAATATCAAAGGCTGGATAAAAATGGCCGTTTCTGCCGTGGCGGCTTTGTATGGCGTGGCGTGGTGGATGATTTATGGCGGCGGAACGTATACACTCCATACGCTCAATTACCAGGCTGCCCTTTACAAAAGAATGGCGGAAACCCGGCCTTACGACAACCCTTTCGGGATAATTTTGCCTGCCACCATTAGTAACGTTTTCACAAAAGCGCTGCCGCTTTTTTCAGACATCGTCATCTTCACGAATGGCATGACGGATGCCCTTGCCGGCAGAAAAAACGTGATTGTTTCCATATCAATTGGCGTGCTGCTGATCATCTGGTATCGTTTCAGGAACTACATTAAAATGCCTGAGGGACTGAAAGCGGCTGTTCCTTTCGTGCTTGCTATTTCCGGTGCTGCATTTTACTCAAATCACAAGCTGCAATTCATCATTCTTTCGATCAGCATTTTTGCACTTTCATTCATTCCGGATGTGCATAGGCAGGCTGACAAGCAGCACAGAAGGCGGCTTTTGATGGTTTACATTATGGCGCTGTTTCCAACCATCTTTTTAATTATTATGTCGTTCAAAAACGGTCATACATATGGATTGATGCAGCGTTATTCAGGTTTTTCTTTTCCCTATGTGATCATATTCCTGAGTCTTTTGCTTCAATATTATAATACTATTAAGCTGGAATTCAAGGCTTTGATATTTATTGGCCTGGCTTGTCAGTTATACTTTGTTTCGTTAAGGCTTGGCGAATTTTACGCAGACCGTTCGGTGAAATACGGATATTTCTCAACACCACGGGCTCCTAATCCATATTATGAGGCCGCCCAAAAGATCAAGGGAATGTATCAGGAAGGGGATACGATTTTATATCCGGCCTCCCGTTACCCGATCCTGTCAGAAATGGATAGGACATTCCTTCCCTACTCGGTTCAGGATGCGCAGGTGACGAATTTGTATTTACCCAAAGGCGCGCAATATGTGCAGGTCATGGACACGACGCAGACTACGCATATTTTACTAAAAAAAGCAGGAAATCCACAGCCGGTGGTGATCAAGAAATTGAAAGGGCTACGTTACGGATTGGAGTAAGCAATGTGTGCTTATATCAAAAGCCGACAAATAAGATTTTGTATATTGCACTCTCAAAATCGAAGATTTGACCTTTATTAGTGAGATTTTCTTAATATCGACATATACACAGGCATGACCGCAGAAGAGATATTGAATGACCCAAAGCAGATAAGCGGAGAACTTCGGCTTAAAATTCTGGGCCTTTACCATAAAGCAAACGCCGGTCATATCGGCTGCTCATTAAGCTGCATTGATTTGATGATCGCTGTTATTTTTCTGCAAAAATCGGAAGAGGACACCTTCATTTTGTCCAAAGGACACGCAGCCGCTGCGTTATATGCCTGCCTGAATGTTACCGGCGAAATTACCGACGAAGAACTGGATACTTTTTACCTGGACGGCACCTCGCTCCCAGCCCATCCGGCCCCAAGACAATACAAAGGAATCCCTTTCGCAACCGGCTCGTTGGGTCACGGCTTGCCCATCGCAACCGGGATCGCACATGCTGCCAAAGTTAGTGGTGAAGAAACCTATTCGTTCGCATTGCTTTCAGATGGAGAAACCAATGAAGGAACAACCTGGGAAGCAGCACATTATGCCATTCAAAATGAATTGGACAACCTCTTTATGATCGTTGACAAAAATGGTTTGCAGGGTTTTGGTCCTACGGATAAAGTTTTAGGAGAAACTGCGTCCGTTGAGAAATGGAATGCGATTGGTTTTGAAACAATTGAGGTTGACGGCCATGACATTCATGCTGTAAGTCAGGCTATTGATGCATTGAAAACGCATAAGAATGGGCTTCCTAAGGCCATTATTGCCAACACTGTGAAGGGCAAGGGAGTCTCTTATATGGAGAATAAATTAGAGTGGCATTATTTACCAATGAACAAAGACCAATACGAGCAAGCCACGCTGGAAGTAAAGGAACGCTACTTTAATGAATTGACGAATGCATGACCAATTGCCGGTTTTCCGCGATAAAATAGAGAGTTTAAAAGGGCCAGTTTTTGTTTTTGGTGCAAGCGGCTTCATCGGGGCCAATCTTTTCAACGAAATTTTTAAGATCCGCAAGGACTGTTACGCGCTTACACACGACGCGACGAAGGCATGGAGGCTTAAATTGCTGAATGTTCCTTTCGAGAACATTGTCCACTGCGATATCCTTTCCAATAATTCGGTTCAGGAAGTTTTTGAAAAATATAAGCCGCAAACGATCTTTAATCTGGCGGCATACGGTGCTTATAGCAAGCAAAATAATGTAAACCTGACCTATGAAACCAATGTCATCGGAACGGTTAACATTCTGCAAAACTGTAACACGGAAATGGTTTACATCCATGCCGGAAGCAGTTCGGAATATGGGTTTAACTGCACTTCTCCAAAAGAAACCGACCGCGTAGAACCGAACAGTCATTATGCGGTTTCCAAGGTTTCGGCGGCATATTTGCTGGAATATTATGCCAAAGTTTTTAATCTGAAAACGCTTAATCTCAGGCTTTATTCCATTTACGGATATTGGGAAGAGCCGGACAGGCTGATCCCAAAATTGATCGAGAACGCAAGAAAAAAACAGCTTCCCTCACTGGTGTCGCCGGATATCAGCCGCGATTTTGTTTTTATAGAAGATTGCGTGGAAGCGTTTCTGGATGCTGCATTAAAGATCAGCAAAGAGACTTCTGGCAGATCCTACAACATTGCAACGGGCCGCAAAACCACTATGGGCGACCTTGTTGATACTTCAAGAAGAACATTCAACATCACGCAGGAGCCACAATGGGGCAGCATGTCCAACCGGAAATGGGACCTTGCGGAATGGTTTGGTGACCCATCAGCATTCGAAACGGACTTCGGCTGGAAAGCCAGGACTTCCCTGGAAACCGGGCTTTCAAAATACAGTGACTGGCAGGCGCAAATCAAATATGAAGACCGTGTTATCCCCGCATTTGAAAACCCAAAACTGAATCCGATCATTACGGCGATTATCGCTTGTTATAAGGATGCGCAGGCCATTCCGTTCATGTACGAGCGGCTTGTGAAGACATTCAATGACCTGAAAGTGCGCTATGAGATCATTTTTGTGAATGATAATTCGCCTGATAATCAGGAAGAAGTGATCAGCCAGATTTGTGACAAAGACCCTAATGTGGTGGGAATCAGTCACTCACGCAATTTTGGTTCGCAGTCTGCATTTTTGAGTGGTATGGAGATCGCGACGGGTGATTGCGTGGTTTTAATGGATGGTGATTTACAGGATCCGCCGGAAATTATTCCTGCTTTTTATGAAAAATGGATGGAAGGATTTGATGTCGTTTACGGCGTTCGTGTGCAGCGGGAAATGAAGCCTCATATTCACTTTTTCTATAAATCGTTCTATAAAGTATTTCAAGGGCTCAGCTACATTTCTATTCCCCGCGATGCCGGCGATTTTTCAATGATTGATCGCAAGGTTGTGAAGGAATTAGTAGATCTGCCTGAAACTGAGCAGTTTCTGCGTGGATTGCGTGCCTGGGTTGGTTTCAAGCAAACGGGCGTTCCATATGTGAGGCCGGAAAGAATGTTCGGCGTTTCTACAAATAACTGGACAAAGAACATCTGGTGGGCGAAAAAAGCGATCTTCTCGTTTAGTTTCGCACCATTGGAATTGATGAGTTACGCAGGTTTTGCACTGACCGGTTTTTCAATTTTAGGGATTATTTGGCAAATCTTAGCGAAATTCGTGTTTTTTAGGGATACGCCGCAAGGGATCAGCACCGTTATCGTTCTGGTCGTTTTCTTCGGCGGATTAACTATTCTCGGCATTTCGTTCTTAGGAGAATACATCGCCAAGATCTTTGAAGAAACCAAAAAACGACCCAAATACATCAGGACCAGAATCCGCCGCGGCTCAAAATCATACAAAACCGCCGACGAGATCAGGACGTTAGTGAAGCAATTGAGGAAGTAATATAATGTTTTAAACAAGCTCAACAACTTTTGAAATCTCAAATGAAATTGGATAAATTCAAATTAAGGTTGAAGCTTAATGGTTATTATCAAACAAAGGACATTACACAACTATTGCGTTAAATACCCGGGGGCCAAAACAGCAATTGCTGAATGGGCAGATAAGACAGAATTGGCGGACTGGGCAAACTTCATGGATGTCAAATCCGTTTTTAACAGTGTCGACTATGTGGGCGATAACAGGTTTGTCTTTAACATTAAAGGAAATCAATATCGCATGGTGGCCATGATATTTTTCAGTGTTCGGACGGTCTATATCCGCTGGTTCGGATCGCATAGCGAATATGATAAGATCAATGTTTCAAAAATTTAAAGAACATTGCTATGAAACTTTCGACTGAACAAGAATATAATGAGGCTTTCAGAATTATCGATAATCTGATAGCTGAGAATTTTGAGGAAGACGTCAACAAACAACAGGAGTTTTTGGAGGTTGCCAAAGCGATTCAGGAATACGAACGGAAAATGTATCCGCTTCCGAAACTGGAAACTGCTGTCAGAATAAAAAGTGCTTAAAAGCATCATCATACAAACTGAATGAGAAAAGAATTTTCAAACGCTATGGAGCAGTTGGCAGTGGAGGATGACTCCATTGTTTTCATTACTGGCGATCTTGGCTATAATGCATTGGAGAATTTGCAGGCCAAATTGGGTAAAAGATTTATAAATGCTGGTGTGGCTGAGCAGAATATGGTCGGTGTGGCAGCAGGATTTGCACATAAAGGTTATAAAGTTTTTTGTTACAGCATTGCCCCGTTTATCGTTTATCGTTGCCTCGAACAGTTTCGTAATGACGTTTGTTTCAACAACTTACCGGTTTTCCTGGTTGGAAATGGCGGCGGCTATGGATACGGGATCATGGGAAGCAGCCACCATACCATCGAAGATCTGGCCTGCCTGAGCGGTCAGCAGAATGCTAATGTCTGGGTTCCTGCTTTTGCCGATGAAGTTGAGCCTATGATCCAGCAAATTGTCTCTGACGCGCGTCCCGCTTACCTGCGTCTTGGCGCCGGGAAAACAACTCCGGATAACAGCTATATTTCTGGTTCATTCAAAGTAATCCATGCGCCTGAAACAGCTGAAATCACGGTTTTTGCATTAGGACCGATTGCTAACAATGTCATGACAGCCCTTTCACTTTCCGAAGATCTTGCAACAAAGGTGAATGTAATTACGGCCATGCATTTTCCTTTGCACATTACGGATGAAGTGGAAACACTCATTAGGAAAGCCCCTGCACTTCTTGTAGCGGAAGAACACATTAGTATCGGCGGATTGGCGCAGCAGCTCTCTGTTCAGCTTTTAGAGAAAGGCGTTTTCCCCCGCGCTTTCAAAAGCCTTAGAGCAGAAGGTTATCCAAATGCCCGTTACGGAAGTCAGACTTATCATCAGAAATTATCCGGCCTGGATCCCGATTCTATCGTTTCCCATATTGGTCAATTAATGATTCCGGCATGACGAAAAAGGCTTTAACTATCATTCTGAGCCTGATCTTGCTGCTACCGGTCCTGATTTATTTTATGGTCTGGAATTATTATGCCATTAACATTCCGAAATACGACGATCACGCTTTAAAGGAATTTATCCTTTACTATTCGCAAGCATCGACCTGGAAAGAAAAGATCTGGTTGCTGTTTAAACAGCATAACGAGCACCGGATTTCTTTAACACGACTCATTTCCTGGTGGGATTACTCATTATTCGGATCGTTGAATTACCGTCACTTAATGACCGCCGGAAATCTGCTGCTCCTGGCTGTCATCCCGCTTTGGTACGAACTCTTAAAAAAGAACAAAAAGCCTTTATCAGCATTATTACCCGTTCCTTTTCTCTGGCTTACGCTCGCATTCTGGGAAAATATGTATTGGGGAATGGCCGCGATCCAGAATTTCGGTGTCGTTACATTGACCGTCGGGACGTTGTATTTGTGTATCAATTTTAAAACATTACCCTTTGCTATTTCGCTCTTGCTGACGGCGGTAACGATCCTGACAAGCGGGAATGGTTTGCTGGTCCTTCCACTGGGCGCATTACTGTTATTTTTAACAGGCAACAGAAAACGCTTTGCGTTGTGGCTAGTTGTCAGTGCGGTGGAGATTTTCTGTTATTTCAATTGGTATACCAAACCAGAATCAAATCCAGAATCCAAAGCGTCCATTTTCCAGTTCATTAAGGGTTACATGGCGTTTTTAGGATCGTTTGCAGAATCCTTCCCGGTTGCGGACCACATTAAGGTTTGCTTTTTCATGGGGATCATTTTGTTTCTGGTCGCTATTTCAATTGTTTCCACCACGCTGTTTCGCATTGTCAGGAATAAATACAGCCAGAAGTTTGAACGCATTACGGATCTTTTTTGTCTCGGAACCATTCTTTTTATCCTCGCAACTGCATTGATCGTTGTTTACAGCCGGGCAGGATTTGGATTTGACACGCTGGTTACCAGCCGCTATAAAATTTACTCTGTGCTGTTGCTGCTTGTCGCATATCTGTATGTGGTCATTCCCATTCGGGGAAGTTTTCTTTCTCCTTATGTGACGTCGATTGTCTTCCTGGGCATTGTATTCAACATTTTCAGCTATCATTATCACTTGGTTGACGCTTATAATCTGCGCAAAGAATTGACGACGTCCCAGTTTAACTGGACTTTTTCAAACAAGGAACTGAAATATCCCGAAGACACTTCGTTCGCTGCTAATATCGTCGAGAAGACCCCGGTTTTCTATGAAAAGCTGCTCCCGCTCATTTCCGTTGCCGACCGGCAAACTTACGCCGGAAACTCACGTGGCCTGACCGAGTTATACGATCGCACTACATTTAATGCGGGCAAGGAAAACCTGACCATTGAAAATAATACATTTACCAGCCAGCGATTGCAGGACAGCGGCATTTATATTTTGCTTAGTTCAAAAGATCGCTATTATCTGTTTCCAGCATTGAGAACACGGAATACGAGCCGGAAAGAGCTGTTTTTAAAACAATATTACTTTGCACCGGGATTCAGGGCAAATATTCCTTTCTCCGAAATGGACAAAGGACTTTATGATGTTGCATTAATCAGGCAGCAAGGAGATCAGACGGGCATTCTGTTTCAAAATCAGAAGGTTAAGGTGAACGAAACAAAGAAAAAAGAAGTAAAGGTAAACTGGTAATTATGCGCACGACATCACAGGGACACATAATTCAACTTGATGGAATCCGCTTCATTGCCATTGCGCTGGTTCTGATCGAACATCTTTTTGTAGAGATCAACACGGTTCCCGTTGGTGCGACGGGCGTGACGATCTTTTTTGTATTAAGCGGCTTTTTGATTTCCCGGATCCTCCTCAAAAGCAAAGAGAAAAACTATGAACTGGAAGGCGGATTTAAAAAATATCTTAGTAAGTTCCTGATACGCCGGACGATAAGGATATTCCCGGTTTATTACCTGACCATTTTTCTGCTTTACGTCTTTAACGTGCCTCCGGTGAGGGAAAAGCTCGGTTGGCTGGCGCTTTACGGGACCAATATTTACATGGCCTGGAATAAAACCTGGATGGGTTCCATGGATCACTTATGGTCGCTGGCTGTTGAGGAACAGGTTTATCTATTCTT
This sequence comes from Dyadobacter sp. CY347, assembly GCF_021502655.1. Classification (GTDB taxonomy): domain Bacteria; phylum Bacteroidota; class Bacteroidia; order Cytophagales; family Spirosomataceae; genus Dyadobacter. The sequence continues at coordinate 475,692 of NZ_JAKFFT010000004.1, read as the reverse complement.
CCCTTTCCTTATCTTTTTTATTCCAAAAGGTAAACTGGTGCCGGTTTTGGGCGTGATGGGCCTGCTAAGCCTTGCATTTCGTTTTTACTATTTCTACACCAATCCGGACTTTGCAATCGACGACTGGATCGTTACTTACGTGAGTACGCCGGCTTGCCTGGATTCATTTGCACTGGGTGGATTGCTTGCCTGGTTGCAGCTTTACAGGAATGATTTTTTTGAGAAGCTATTTAGTAAATCATGGCCCGTTTTGCTTGCATTTCTGGTGTGGGTCCTGCTTCAATTCTGGTCAAAAACATTCGATAATCGTTTCAACGTATCATTTGTTGTATTGGACAGAACGATATCTTCCATTTTCGGCTTTTTCCTGATCGGGCGGGGCGTAATGGGCTATACGGGAATCATGGCTGCTTTTCTGGAAAATCCGGTGAGCATTTATCTGGGAAAAATCAGTTACGGCTTGTATCTCTATCACAATTTTGTCTACAACCACTTCCATAGTGGCCCTATGCATCCCACCGTCCGGATTTTTCGAAAAATTTACCAATATGTGCCTGAGCTGAAAGGCTCGGTCGCATTTGAAGCGCTGGTTGTGATCACATTAACGATTGCTGTCGCCGCCGTTTCCTGGCACTTTTTTGAGAAGCCTATTAATGCTCTGAAAGACAGGTACGCTTAGTAATTTATCATCACCCATAGCCCGGTTACAGGCTTTATTTATTAATTTCGCGCAACCATACCAAATAAGTTTCTGCATGTCGTACCTTCTTAGTATAGTAATGCCCGCATACAATGAACAGGATTGTATCGAAAAGGTAGTATATAATTGGACTAATTTCTTAAAAAATAAATTTCCCAACGACAATACAACACTGATTGTAATCAATGACGGTTCGAAAGACAATACAAAAGTGCTTTTGGACAAATTACAGCAAGAGGTTACCAATCTGACAGTGATCAATCAGAAAAACGGTGGTCATGGCAATGCAGTCGTAAATGGCTATCGCAAGGCGCTGGAACTGAATTCGGAATATGTTTTTCAGACAGACAGCGATGATCAGTTTGTTTCTGATGACTTCGATAAACTTTGGAACAAACGCAGCCAGTCGCAGTTTATTCTGGGTTACAGACAAGTAAGGCACGATGCCGGCGTAAGGTTGTTCATCACGAAATTCCTTCGTGGCACGATCTCGACGGTTTATGGCACATTCATTATGGACAGCAACATTCCTTTCCGTTTGATAAAAGGAACATTTTTGCAAAAACTGATGAACCAATTGCCTGATCCTGAACCTTTCGCACCGAACATCTTCTTGTCGGTGATGGCCAAAAAATCGGGTCAGGAGTTATTTGATATCCCCATTACACATAAAGACCGTGAAACCGGAACGGTTTCGATTGTGAAGTGGAACCTCTGGAAGGTTTGTATACGCAGCTTTAAAGAACTGTTGCGGTTTCGCTTAGAACTCAATAACAAAGTGAGAGCGATCCGTGCTTAACCATTAGGCTTGTGTCGAAAAAATACATTTTTGGTATCCTGCTCGCTGCTGTCATTGCGGCAGCAGGATATTTTCTGTTCAAATATTCAAGAGGCTCGGCTGCTGCGTGGAAATTCATCCCGTCCAGCGCGCTCGTCGTCATTACCAGCGAACATCTCCAGGATTCACTTTACGTCGCTACGGACGCCAACCTGGATGTAAAAAGGTTGCCATTGCTGGACGTCGCCAGCGATAATTTATCGCTCCTTAATCTTTTCACAAAAGACCAGAAAAGACTAAGTAATTTCCTCAAAAACAAGGCTGTATCTTACTCCTATCATCCCCGCACCAGCACAGAATGGGGTGTGATCATGTACATACCCATCGCCAGTGAGGAAGAATCAAAGTGGCTGAGCACGCCGCAGAATCCCAACATTCGCGCGCTGCACCATAACTTTCAGGATCACCGCATTACAGACATTATTGATGCCAATTCGCGGCCGCTTTTTTCCTATCTTATTGAAGATCATTATTTAATTGTAAGCTATTACGGTGACCTGATTGAAGATGCCGTTCGGGCTTCATCGATCAACATTGAATCATTCAAGCTTAAATCACGCTTTTCCAATATTAACGATTCTGATTACGGGACGAGCATTTACTTGCGCAATGATGCCTGGAAATCAGTCATTTCCGGTGATAATATCAACGGCAACTTTTATGAGTTCGGCCGAAATTTCCCGACATTCCAGGATTTTCACATTGAAGAAGCGAAGACAAAAGGTGGCCTTTCATTGAAATCAACAGGAACGGATGCCCCGGATTATTATCTTACCAACATTATCAAAGACATTCCCGGTGCCCCATTCACTGGCCACAAACACATTTCCCAGCAAACGTCCTTTCTTTACAGATCAGCAGTTGTAGACCGTGCTGCATTTCAAAAGGAGTTTAAGAAATGGCATAAAAAATACAAGTCCGAATCCTGGAACAAGCTTGCCTATTACATTGGAAAAGAAAGCGATCAGCTGATTGACAATCTCGGCGCGGAGTTGATTTTGTGTCAATTAGAAGAAAATAACAGCATTAGCGACGGCAAAATTCTGCTGGCTGAGTTTTCCAATTATGAAAAATTAAGACCTGTGCTGCAAAAGCTGGCCCGCCTGGCGAATGAAGAAACCAATGTTTCCATCGACCAATATCAGGGTTACGACATTTATTCTGTGCCCATTCCCGAGCTGCCTTCGGGCCTTTACGGCCCTATGTTTACGGGCTTCCCGCGCAGCTACATTACGTACATTGCGCCTTATCTGGTAATTAGCAACAATTCTCAGGTTTTGCAGAATTACATTGTCGACTATGAGAATCAGATTACCTGGAAGCAATCCCCGGAATATGACAGCATTCTTACGGCAGCGAAATCAGAAGCACAACTTTCGTTGATCGTTAATCTCCGCAAAGCGCAAACCCGGGCCGGAGACGGAGGGATTAAGAAATATAATGATCTGGTTTCCAAGATGGAATCGCTTGTATTTCAATGTAAATATGAGGATGGTGATGCATTTCCTCAGATTACGCTGACTCCCAAAAAGCGCCAGACCGCCAATAAAGTGCTGAACCGCACATTCCTGAACATTGACATTGAATGGCCGGACATCTACGACACTCAACTGGCCGCATTGCAAAATCCGATCGATGGAAGCTCCGAGATATTATTAACGGATAAACAAAATAGTTTACTCAGAACCAACAACTTACGCGAGGGAAAAACAGAAACCATCGCCAAACTGAACGGCCCGATCATCACATCTGCTTATAAAGTTGACTTCCTGAACATTGGAAGGCAACAACGCATTTTTGCGACAAAAAGCACGGTTTATGCATTGGATGAAGACGACTCCACAACCGTAACAACATTTACAGGTTCATTGCCTTCCGGGCAGGACATTGCTGCGTTGTATGCCATTGATGGCGGTGACGACGGCAGTAACCGGTTTATTGTAAAAAACACGGCGGAAGAGCTTTTTCTTTGGGAAAGCGTCACAAAGCCGATCAGGCGGCTCAACCATTCGGTTCAATTTGAGAACATTCAAAGTCCGGTTGTTGCATTGAATCAGATCGGGAATCGCGGATTTATTGTTACGCAGAAAAATGGTAAAATTTTCCTGTTAAAAGAGAACGGAACAGTTCGTCAGGGCTTTCCTGTTGACATTCTTACCCGCGCAGAAAGTGCATTTACCTGGACGCAAAATCCTTCTACTGGCCAGCCTGAACTTGTGGGTGTGAGTGTTTCGGGCGAATTGGTCCGCATAAGTCTCGATGGCAAAATCACATCCCGGAAACAGTTGTTAAGACCCGAACCCGGATCGAAATTCAAGACATTATTTGACCGGAATTCACTCGACTGGATCCTGGTCAGGTCGCTGAATTCCAAGACGGCGATCATAACAAAGGATGGGAATGACCTTTTTGAAATCAAGGACATTCTTCCCAATTCCGTCATTCAATATCATTTCTTTGGCGTTGATAATCGTTTTATTACCATTAAATCAGGAAGTTACACGACGGTTTTTGACATGACCGGCAAGCGGTTGGGCGATAAGGCCATTCCTTCCGAAATGCCCGTGCAACTCACTTATCAACCCGGATATTACAAATTGCTTATATTCAGCCGTTCGGAGAAAAAAATCCAGGTCTGGTCTATTAAGCTTCGTTAGCAGTTATGAAGTTTTTAAAATACGCGGTTTTAGTTTTGGGATGCATTGTCTGGGCCAGCGGGCTCAGTCCTACCCTGTTAGCTTTGGTTGGGAAATACAAATTGATCACCGACGGTTATCAGTATGGTGACCTTTACCGCATGGCTAACCTTTCTGCATTCAAAGATCCAAGACAAGAATGCCCGGAATACACACCGCCTGCCCGGAAGAATGCTTCTAAAAAAGTCCATTTATACATTGTAGGTGACAGTTTCACCGAAGCGCAACGAGTTGGAAAGAGTGATTTTGCAATTGATCAGTATATATACGTGAAGTGGGCTGATGTGCTGCATATCAAACTCGACACGTCGGCGACCAACATTCTATTGCTCGAATCCGTAGAAAGGCATTTCAGACAGCATTTGGCAACGCCCGTCACGTCTGTTGTTCCTGATTCCGCTACATTCACCCAAGTCGTTTCATCATCCAAATTCATGCACAAACTGGATGCTGCATTTAACGGCAAACAGGCCCAGGATCGCTTTGAAGCACTTTTGTTTCAAAATGAAGCTTTTTTAAAAGTAAAAGAATGGAAAGCCGATTTTACTTATCATCTTTTTCATCGCGTCAATACAAGCGTCGCGCTGGTTGATAATGACCGGGCTGTGGTTTCGCATATGGACACAGACACGCCGAATGTTACATCTTCTTTCTCCGAAGTCCGTGATTCCGAACTGGATACACTCGTTACAAATCTGAAATTGACAAAAGATTCGGCCTTAGCAATGGGTTTTGACTTCGTTGCATTAGCCATTATTCCTAACAAGGTTTCTGTTTTACAGCCAGATTATGGCATTTATAATCAACTGATTGAGCGCGTTTACCAACACTCGAAGCTGCCGGTTCCCTACATTGACGTGCTTGCTGATTTCCGAAAAATGGGCGCTGCTTCTTACCTGAAAGGCGATTCCCATTGGACCTGCGAAGCGCAGAATCTTTGGCTTAACAAAGTCAATGCATTGATTAACACGCTTGTTGATCAGGAAAATATTTAAGCACCTGCCTGCTTATTAGCCGGGATTTTCTACATTTAAGTGAACAAATGTTGCGTTCACGCTTTTTAAGATTTGGTCGTATGTCAGAAAATCATCCGCGCAGCTTATACTGTCAAACAAAAGGACTTTATCGGTTCCTGTTTGCATTTCTAATCCTTCTCAGTACGATTTCTGTCAAAGCACAAAACAGCCAGCTCAAACCGGGTTTTGATAAAGAGGAATATCTTGAATTGCTCAGGATGCATGTTTTGTTATACGACTCTGCGAAAGTTGACTCTTCCAAACCAAAATCTGCAATTACGAAACCAACCCTTTTCACGAATGTCTACAACTCTGCAATTGTTGGCCTGGACAATAAATGGGGGTTGTGGATCAGCAAAAATCACCCTGTCGCCGTTCTGAATGTCCGTGGAACGACCTTGAATCCAGTGGGTTGGTTAGAAAACTTTTACGCCGCAATGGTGCCCGCAAAAGGTGAAATTAAGTTGACAAACGACTACACATTCCAATATCATTTGGCCAATAATCCAAATGCTGCCGTGCACATTGGCTGGCTGGTCGGGATGGCTTTTTTAGCGAAAGATATAATTCCGAAGATTGATTCCTGCTACAAGTCGGGCATTAAGGAGTTCTTGATTATGGGCCACAGCCAGGGAGGGGCCATTACTTTTCTGCTTAATTCCCATCTTTATCAATTACAAAAAGACAAGAAGCTGCCCGCAGACATCCGTTTCAAGACCTATGCAAGCGCCAGCCCGAAAGCCGGGAACACATATTATGCTTATGAATACGAGAGCATGGTTGATGGCGGATGGGGTTATAATGTGGTAAATGCCGCGGATTGGGTGCCAGAGCTCCCTTTTTCCGTGCAAACCCTGGATGACTTCAACAAAACGAACCCATTCAGGAACATTGACCCGGTTATAAAAAAACAGAAACTGTTAACCCGCGTGGCCTTGAAACATGCCTATAAGCAGATGAGGAACCCGAGTGTTAAAGCACAGAAAAATTACCAGAAATACCTGGGAAATTATGCTTCAAAGTCTATCAAGAAAGTGTTGCCGGAGTTTCAGGCACCGGTTTATTTTAAAAGTGCCAATTACGTCCGCATAGGACCAACGATTGCATTAATCCCGGATGCAGAATATTACAAATTGTTCCCTGACTCAGATACACAGGTTTTTGTACACCATTTGCCTGATCCGTATTTGCATTTAATGCAGAAATACAAACATTAATCCCAACAAGTTTCAACCCAGATATGCGTTTATTTTTTTACTCAATTTTCTTCTTTTTTACTTTATCAGTCCAAGCCCAGTATACAACCCGTTTTGAAAGCAGCGGCGGCAAACAAACGCCAACTTATGAGGAAGGGATTGCCTTTTACAAACTCCTGGCAAAAGACTTCCCGCAAATTCAGATCACCGAAAAAGGACTTACCGACAGCGGGCATCCGCTTCATCTGGTTTTGTATTCCAAAACCAAAATATTTGATATTAAGAAACTAAAATCGCAGCAAAAAGCCATCCTGCTGATCAATAACGCCATTCACCCCGGAGAATCTGACGGTGTGGATGCGTCCATGATGCTGCTCCGCGACATCGCCGTTAACCCCGGAAAATTCCCTGAGCTTGACAATGTGATCATAGCCGTTATCCCCTTTTATAACATTGGCGGTGCCTTGAACAGGAACAGCACAACACGCACAAACCAGGCCGGGCCGGAGGAATATGGTTTTCGAGGCAATGCGCGGAATTACGACCTGAACAGGGATTTTATCAAAAGCGACACCAGAAACGCAAGGAGCTTCGCAGCCATTTTTCATGAACTTGATCCCGATCTTTTTGCGGACACACACGTAAGCAATGGCGCTGATTATCAGTATGTGATGACATTGGATTATGCACAAAAAGATAAACTGGGCGGAAAACTGGGCTTCTTCAATGATAAGGTTTTTTTGCCTTATATGTACAAGCATTTAAAGGAAGCGGGATTTGAAGCAACGCCCTATGTCAATTCTTGGGGCCAGACGCCGGACAAAGGTTTCGTGCAGTTCCCAGACTGGCCTCGCTATTCAACAGGTTACGCAGCATTATTCCACACGATCGGTGTTATGACCGAAACGCACATGTTGAAGCCTTATGATAAGCGGGTTGCAGCAACTTACGCTTATTTATTAGGTAACATTAAATTCCTGGCCAGAAACCGCAGAGAGCTCCTTAAACTCCGGAAGGACACCAAGGAGGCTGTGAAAAATCAGGAGAAATTTGCCGTTTCATGGGAAGTTAACAAAGTTAAGAACACGCAAATCGAGTTTAAAGGCTTTGAACCTGAATACATTACAAGTAAAGTGAGCGGAGCGCAAAGGTTATCTTACAACCGCTCCAAGCCATTTACAAAAAAAATCCCGTTTTACGACACTTATGCACCTTTGGACGAGGTTATCAAGCCCGTGGCATACATTATTCCGCAGGGATGGCACAACATTATCGACCTGATGAAGCTGAATGGCGTCGACGTAAAGCAACTGGAAAATGACACCGAAATGGAGGTGGAAACGTATTATATTCAAGACCTGGAAACGCCCAAGCAGCCATTTGAAGGCCATTACTGGCATACGCGCGTGACCGCAAAAACGGTTAAGCAGCAAATTAAATTCAAGAAAGGTGATTGGTATATTCCTGTAAACCAATGGACTAACCGGTACATTGTCGAAACGTTGGAACCGAAAGGCGTTGATTCTTTTTTCAAATGGAATTTCTTTGATACGATCCTGCAAGCCAAGGAACATTATTCCGCATACGTTTTTGAAGATCTGGCCGCAGAGTTGCTTGCCAAGGATGTCAGTCTGAGGATCAAGCTGGCAGACAAGCGTAAAAACGATCCTGAATTTGCGAAAAGTGCCAGCGCGCAACTGGACTTCATCTATGAAAATTCGCCTTACAGCGAAAAGGAATATATGCGCTATCCGGTGTTCAGGCTGATGAAATAATTGCGCTTAAAAACGCACGCCCAGACTGAAATTGAATTCGCCTGTAATGTTAATGCCACCTTCGTTCGATCTGGTGTCATTATAGGTTTCCCGGTCTATATAACGGGAGCCTAATCCGCCGTTCAGGGTGATCTGAAAGTGGTCTGAAATCTGGAAATTCACGTAGTTGTTGACGATTATTCCAAACCGAAAGATCGTGCTTTCCGATCGGGTTGTTGGATACGTTCCGGTGTTGGGATCATAATAGCCGTCATTGCGCATCTGCTTGCCGAAGCCTGTAAAGACGCTCGGCCCAACGGCATAAGTAACCCTTCTTTGTCCGAAAGGATATATTTTCAACCCGGGCGAAAAATAGAATGCTGCTTGCTGGTCGCCATAACCATTGAACAAGTCAAAACGATCCGGGAAAATGATGGAAACAGGCAGTGCGATTCCGAAATAACCTTTTCTGTCTGCCAGGATCTCATAGCTCAATCCCAATCCGGGGCCGGCATCCAGCGCTTTGAATGGTGAAAAATTGACCATATGCCTTCCGAAAAGATTGGAATTGCTTGCCGGATTAACCGGGCGCTTGCCGGGAATATTTCTTTCATCGATGAAAATGGTTTGTCCGTTTGCAAACTCAATTCGGTTCAACTCATTTTTTCTGATAACAAAACTCGCACTTCCATCCTCCGAACTGATCTTATAAGAAACGCGGTCGATTCCAACCTCCGTCACCTTGCCCTCAATGGTCGAGCCGTTTTTCTTAACGAGAACATCCTGGCCGTTTGCAATCAGGAATACTGCTGATAATAATACAGTTAGCGCGAATGATCTGATCATAATGGAAATGAGTTGATGAATGTCAACCAAATTTAAACAATCCTGGATACTTTTACGGAGTATATGGACTGAACGTTTAAAAATATACTACTGTTATACCCTTGGCTTACAAGGGCCTTTATATTATTCAGGCTGTTTTTATATTAATATAAAGGACAGCCATTTAAAAAAATCAAATGACATTTCAAGATTTAAAGCTCATCGAGCCTATTGCTAAGGCTCTGCAAGAAGAAGGATACACCACCCCCACACCCATTCAAGCCAAAGCGATCCCCATTATCCTGGATCAACAAGATTTACTAGGCTGCGCGCAGACAGGCACAGGAAAAACGGCAGCATTTGCGATTCCAATGCTTCAATTGCTTCATAACAATCCTGTTGGAAAGTTTGAAAAAAGCCGCATACGCGCATTGATCCTGACGCCAACACGCGAACTTGCCATCCAGATCGGTGAAAGTTTTGCTGCTTATGGTCGTCATACGGGCGTTAAACATACAGTTATCTTTGGTGGAGTTGGTCAGAAACCACAAACGGATGCCCTGCAACGAGGCGTAGACGTGCTTATTGCAACACCAGGTAGATTGTTAGACCTTATTAATCAAGGTTTTATCAAACTTAACCAGCTCGAATTCTTCGTTTTGGATGAAGCGGACAGAATGTTGGATATGGGTTTTGTTCATGATGTTAAAAAAGTGATCAAGCTGCTTCCTGCAAAAAGACAGTCTCTGTTTTTCTCAGCCACAATGCCGCCAGCGATTGTAACATTGGCTAACACTATTTTGAGAAATCCGCTGAAAGTGGAAGTTACGCCTGTTTCATCCACTGCCGACACCATTCGCCAGTCTGTGTTTTTTGTAGATAAATCAGACAAAAATTCGCTTCTACTGCACATTTTGAGAGATGAATCCATTGCAACTGCATTGGTATTTACGCGCACAAAACATGGTGCAGATAAGGTTGTAAAGGTTTTGAGAAAAGCAGGTGTGAGCTCCGAAGCGATTCACGGAAATAAATCCCAGAATGCCCGTCAGAATGCGTTGAAAAACTTTAAAAGCCAGACTACCAGAGTTTTAGTAGCAACAGATATTGCTGCAAGAGGAATTGATGTGGATGATCTAACGCACGTGATCAACTATGAAATCCCTAACATTCCTGAAACTTATGTTCACCGCATTGGTCGGACAGGACGCGCAGGGGCGAAAGGAATCGCATTTTCATTCTGTGACCTGGACGAAAAAGTATATCTGAAAGACATTCACAAACTAATCGCAAAAAATATCCCGGTTGTAAACGACCATCCGTACGCAACGGGCCGGTAACAATGACAAGGAATACTTACACCGACATTAACCTTCAAGAGGCCAGGCAGTTACGGGATCAGCCCGATGCCGTATTAGTCGATGTGAGGGAAACCTGGGAATTTGAAGAATTTAATGAAGGAGGAATTAATATTCCTTTGGCCGAGATCCGCGAAAGAAGAGCGGATCTCGTTCCATATAAAAGCATTATCGTAATTTGCACCAATGGCGTAAGAAGCAAAGTGGCTGCCATGGACTACTGCCGCGTGCCGGAATGGCTCGACAAGCAAATTTTTCACGTACAAGGAGGGATTATAGAAGTGGAATAATGGTGTTGCTTGTCTTTGTAGAGCTGTCACTGCCCCTGTCACGTTGAGCGTAGTCGAAACGACGTGCAAGCCGTTTCGACTACGCTCAACGTGACAGGTCTTAATAGCACCTTCTTAATAAGCCTCTAAAGTCCCCTCAAAAACCCGAACCGCCGGGCCTATTAAATGAATGTTGTCAAATCCGGCCTGCGTTTCTTCGAAATCAACTTTCAAAGTCCCTCCAATTGTTTCAATGGTAATGGGCCCGTCAAATCCTTTGCGTAAATGTGCGGACAGTGCACATGCAGTTACACCCGTTCCGCAAGAGTAAGTTTCGTCCTCAACGCCACGCTCGTAGGTCCTGACGCTTAAATGGTTGTCCTCAATCACTTCGATAAAGTTTACATTAGTCCCGCCTTTTGGCCCGTACACAGAACCATAACGGATCTCACTTCCAATATTAACCACATCCGTTCCCGACACATTATCCACATAAGTCACATAGTGCGGTGAACCGGTGTTCATAAAATCAAACTCTTCGTAGCGCTCCACATTGCTTACCGGAGACATTTTCAAGCTGATCACATCGCCCGTAACCGTGGCTTCATGCAAACCATCAACGGCTATAAATGTCGTAGAATCAGTAAAAAGCCCGAGATCATGCGCAAAACGCACGACACAGCGTCCGCCATTGCCGCACATGCTGCCTTCACCCCCATCCGCATTAAAATACACCATCCTGAAATCGTAACCAGGCTCATTTTGCAAGAGGATCAGCCCGTCAGAACCAATGCCGAACCTGCGATGGCAAATGGACGCGATCAATTCTTTTGAAACAGGAAATGACAGGTCGCGGTTATCGATCATCACAAAATCGTTTCCTGTTCCCTGATATTTATAAAAAGCAATATTCATATTGAATGATATTTACCCGCCGGCTTAAGCCGACGGGTATTTTAAAAACAAAACCCTGCAAGAAATGATCGCTTGCAGGGTTTAAAATTTTTGTCCGAAGAAAATTTATATTACTTCGATACTTTAAGCTCTTTAATACGAGCGGCTTTACCCTGACGGCCACGTAAGAAGAACAGACGCGCACGACGCACCTTACCGCGACGAATCAATTCGATTTTAGCGATACTTGGTGAAAGAATTGGGAAAACACGTTCTACGGCAATGCCGTTTGAGATTTTACGTACTGTGAAAGTTTCACCGCTTCCGCTTAGGTTACGACGTTGCATAACCGTGCCCTGGAATTGCTGAACACGCTCTTTGTTACCTTCACGGATTTTCACGTGTACGTTGATCGTGTCGCCTGAAGTAAATTCAGGATACTCGGATTTACGATTTTCAATCGTAGCTTCTACGAGTTTAATAAGTTCGCTCATGACGAATGCTTTTTTGGATTTAAAATGATAGCTTGCTTCCAGCGGATGAGGTGACGCCCCTTCATTCAAAACAGCTCTTGCGAAAACGAGTGCAAAGCTAATATTTTTTCTTTGTTTGTAAAAGCATTTACATGAAAATACTAAATGTTCAACAGATACGTGAGCTGGATGCATACACGATTAAGAATGAGCCGGTTTCGTCTCTGGACCTGATGGAGCGGGCTTCCACTGCCTTCGTCAGATGGTTTTGTAACCAATTTGTCAACACCCGGCCTGTTGCTATTTTTTGCGGAAAAGGAAATAATGGTGGGGACGGACTGGCGATTGCCCGGATTCTGAGCACGAACAATTATGATGTCCAGGTTTTTATTGCTGAATATACAGACAATGCAACGGTAGATTTCACAGAGAACTTGACGCGATTAAGGGATCACTTACAACCTTGTAACATTGCTGAAAATAACAATTTCCCAATATTAGCCCCCCATGTAATTTGCATCGATGCATTGTTGGGATCAGGCTTATCCAGGCCTGCGGAGGGACTTTTGGCTGACACCATTCATTTCTTAAATGGACTCCCAAACAAGCTTGTTTCCGTTGACATTGCAAGCGGATTGTACGCTGACAAGACAAATCAAAAAGATAATCCGATTATAGAGCCCAATTTTACCGTGTCATTCCAGCTTCCGAAACTCGCGTTTATGATGCCTCAAAATGCGAAGTTTGTGGGTTCGTGGCATTTGGTAGATATTGGTTTAAGTGAGGATTTTATTAAAAAAGTTGAAACGCCCTACCATTATACCGACAAGCGCGCAGCAGAGAAATTGATTAAACCAAGAGACAAATTCTCCCACAAAGGCACTTTCGGGCATGCATTGCTTATGGCTGGAAGCTACGGCAAAATGGGCGCGGCATTCCTGTCAGGAAAGGCTTGTCTGAGGTCAGGCGTAGGCTTGCTAACCATGCACGTTCCGTCCTGCGGATACGACATTATCCAGATTTCCCTTCCGGAAGCGATGACCGTTACGGATCAGGATGCAAAGCATTTAAGCGAAGTAACAGATCTTACATCCTACTCAGCCATCGGCATCGGCCCGGGCCTTGGCAAAGATCTCGCGACTGTTAATGCATTAGAAAAACTATTAGATCGCATCAATACCAGCGACGTAAAAGCAAAACTGATCATTGATGCGGATGCACTTAACATTATATCCGAAAACAGGCATTTACTGGATAAATTGCCCGAAAACACCGTCCTAACCCCACATCCCAAAGAATTCCAGCGCCTGGCCGGGGATAGCAAGGACGAATTTGAACGCTTACAAATCGGCATTGATTTTGCCAAAAAACACAAAGTAATCATCTGCTTAAAAGGAGCTAACACAGCCGTCATTCTCCCAAACGGCGAAGTGCATTTCAACTCAACGGGCAACCCCGGCATGGCCACAGGCGGCACCGGCGACGTGCTAACCGGCATAGTAACAAGCCTCCTGGCCCAAAAATATGAACCCGCCCAGGCAGCAATCCTGGCAGTACACGAACACGGCCTCGCAGGCGACCGCGCCGCCGAACAACGAGGCCAAAGTGCGCTGATTGCTTCGGATTTGGTGGAGAGTTTGGGTTGGTAGAGCAGTTTGAGCCGCTCTGCACTGCCAAGTAAACAAAAAATGTTAAATTTGACTACTAATGATAATGTGATATGCAATACCTCGAGAGAATAACAATTGACCCTGCGATCTGCCATGGTAAACCTTGCGTGAGAGGGATGCGTTGGCCTGTTGAAGTAGTAATAGATATGCTTGGTTCCGGAATGTCAATAACCGACATACTGGCGGATCATTTAGAACTGGAAAGAGAAGATATTTTTGCTTGCCTTAACTACGCGAAACTTTTAGTTTCTGGCCGACTAATTAACGAAGCAGCTTGATGCATTTTCTTTGCGACGTCCATATTTCAATTAAGGTTGTCAAATATTTAGCAACGCAGGGACATTCAGCAATTCATGCCAATCATTTACCATCTAAATCGTTTTCGACAGACGCTGAGATTTGTTTGCATGCCGATCGTTACGAGATGATCGTGATAACAAAGGATGAAGATTTCAGAAATTCATTTTTACTTCGGCAAACGCCAAAAAAGCTTGTCCGTATTACACTGGGAAACATCTCCAATCAGACCTTAATTGAGTTACTGGAACGTAATCTTCCGTTAATATCGCAACTTGACAGTGAGAAGGGATTTTACCTCGAACTCGGTGGTTCGGCAGTAGTTTATACTTTGTAGATTTCTCAACTCATAACCTGATAAACCACAAACGCCGATACATACGCCAGCACCATTAAATAGGCGAGCTGGATTAAGGGCCATTTCCAGCCGTGGGTTTCGCGCTGGACTACGGCGATGGTGCTCATACACATCATTGCGAAAACGTAGAATATCAGGAGCGAGTAACATACTGCCGGCGTGAACATGGCTCCCCCGGTTTCCGGGTTCTTTTCCTTGATTAACCTTTCCTTAACCGTCGGGACGTCTTCAAAATCTCCGCTGATGCTGTAAATGGTGGCCATTGTTCCCACAAAAACCTCCCTGGCTGCAAAGGATGCGAGTAACGCAATGCCGATTTTCCAATCATAACCCAACGGTCTGATCGCCGGCTCGATGAAATGCCCGAAATGGCCTGCGTAAGAATTTTCAAGACGTGCAGATGAAATGGCAGCATTGACTTGTTCCTCCGAAGCTTGCGGCATGCTAGAAACAACTTCTGCTTCTGCTTTTTCCATCTTATCACCCGGCCCGTATGTTGATAAAACCCAGAGAATGATTGAAATCGCCATAATGACTTTCCCTGCTTCCAGCACAAACGATTTTACGCTGTCATACATGGTAAATGCTACATGGCCCCAGCGCGGCAGCTTGTAAGATGGCATTTCAAGCATGAAATAACCCGGTTCTTTTCTTGGCACAAACAATGATAAGATCCAGGCCGTCGCCAAAGCGCCTGCCAGTCCCAGGAAATACAATCCAAACAAAACCAGGCCCTGAATATTCAGGAAACCAAGCACTTTTGTCGGCGGCACAACCAAGGCGATGAGGATGGTGTAAATAGGCAAACGAGCTGAACAGCTCATTAATGGTGTTACCAAAATCGTCAATAAACGTTCGTAGCGGCTGCTGATGCTTCTTGTGGTCATGATCGCCGGCACTGCGCAGGCAACGCCCGAGATCAAAGGAACAACGCTACGCCCATTCAGGCCGAATTTTCGCATTAGTTTATCCATAATCACCATAACCCGCGCCATATAACCCGATTCTTCGAGAATAGAGACGAGTGCGAAGAGAATGGCAATCGGCGGAATAAATACCAGAATTCCGCCAAGTCCGGCCATAATGCCGTCGGTAAGGAGATCATTCAAAAACCCTTCGGGCAAAACTGCTTTTGTCCATTCAATAGTAGCCGCTATGCCTGCATCCAGCAAATCACTGGGATAGGTCGCCCACGAAAAAATGGCTTGAAATACAAGAATAAGAACGGCCGCAAAGGTGACATATCCCCAAAATGGATGCAAAAGAACGCTATCCAGCTTTCGGGTCCAGTAAGGTTGTTCGGTTACGCCCGCTGATTTGACCGATTTTGAAATAATCGGCTTTATTTTCTCATAACGTGCAACGGTTTCTGCTGCCAGGAAGCCATTTTCATCAAACTCATGCTTTTCAATCAGTTTGTCCAGGGCAACTTTTGCAGGTGTTTCAAGAAATGAGAAATTATCGTGCTGACAAACATATTGCAAGGCAACATAATCATTATCAAGCGCATATACGCGTTTTACGTCTGCAATGAGGTCGATCTCGTTGTCTTTCGGTTCGTAGAAATAGGCAAGCTCAGGTTTCTCAACCCGCTCGGCCATTTGCCGGATCGCGTCTTTCAAGCCATTTAAGCCCTCGCCCGTACGGGCATTGATCCGCACAACCGGCACATTCAATTTCATCGCAAGCTGCACCGCATTCACCGTTAGGTTCATACTTGTTGCAACATCAAGCATATTGAGTGCCAGGACGCAAGGCAGGCCAAGGTCACTGATTTCAGTAAATAACAGCAGGTTTCTTTGCAGGTTGGACGCATCGACCACGACTACAACAACATCCGGAAAATCAGGGTGTGAAGGGTTGGCAAGAATGTCCATGACAACAGTCTCATCCCTTGATTTTGGATAAATACTATATGTTCCGGGAAGATCTACAACAATGGCAGCAGCGTCGGGTTGGCCGGACTGTCCCGGGAGTTTGAATGTCCCGGATTTTTTTTCGACGGTGACGCCCGGAAAATTCCCGGTCTTTTGGCGTAAACCGGTTAATGCATTAAATAATGTAGACTTGCCGGCATTGGGGTTACCAACCAGCGCAACTTTTATATTCCCTTGTTTCAATGGAGAGGCTTATAATCGGAACGTATTGCTTATTCAAGCACAATCACGGCCGCCTCGTTCAATCTGAGCGAAAGGCAATAGGAACCGCCAACATTAATACAGATCGGATCACCAAACGGCGCAACTGCATCCAGGCGCACTTCACACCCGGGCAGACAACCCATTTCCAGTAATTTCAACGACATTGCCCGATCCGTAAAAGATTTTATGACCCCCTTTTCGCCCTTTCGAAGATGACTGACCGTACGAGCTGACATACACTCCTTATTTAGATTCATTTTATTTAAAGTGCAAATAAAGCACTATCACACCGTAATTCAAACATAACTTTTGCAATTGTGCCCACACCCATATAAATCATCGAAAATCATGACCGTTTTATTATTTCCCTCAGGCTTTATGTAGTACTTTTGCAGCGCAAAGAGTAAATGAGCAGCGGAATTTTGAACGAGATTAAAACCCTTATCTGGAAAGAAGTTACACTCGAATGGCGTCAAAAGTATGCGCTGAGCGGCATGTTACTTTACGTGATCAGCACCGTTTTCGTCTGCTATCTGAGCTTCAATCTCAGAAGAAATCAACTCACTCCTATTGTCTGGAACACACTATTCTGGATCATCATTCTGTTTACAGCGGTTAATGCGATTGCCAAAAGTTTCTCGCAAGAGCGCTATGGCCGGTTGCTATACTATTACAGCCTTTGCAGTCCGCAAGCGATTATTATTTCAAAAATAATTTACAACTCATTGATAATGTTGTTATTATCTGGGATGGGTTTTGTGTTTTATTCTTTTGTAATGGGCAATGCGATTGGTGATATGGGCCTTTTTATCCTGTGCCTTTTCCTTGCAGCGATCGGTTTCGCATCCGTGTTAACGCTTGTGGCAGGAATCGCCTCCAAAGCGGATAACAGCGCAACATTAATGGCTGTTTTGAGCTTCCCGATCATATTACCAATGCTGCTGATGACCATTAAGCTGGCCAAAAATGCGATGGATGGTTTGGACTGGTCGGTCAGCACGGACGAAATCAGCACACTGTTATCAATTGATCTCATAGTAATTACGCTTAGTTACCTGCTTTTTCCCTATCTGTGGAGAAGTTGATTTTGACTGGCGAGTAAGCATTAAAGTATAAGAGTAAAAATGAGAAAGTCCTGGTGGAAAATCCTCTGCATAGTAATCATATTCTATGTCATTTTTATGGGTCTGATGGGTCCGGTCCCGCGCCTTGCCATCATCAATGAGAGCATTCGTAACACTTATTTTCACGTAGCGCTCTGGCTTGCCATGACTACGCTGCTTTTTGCGTCCATGATTTTTTCAATCCGTTATTTGAACAAAGGACGAATAGGCGATGACGACATTGCGAGTGAGCTGGCCAAGTCTGCCATATTCTTCGGAATTTTGGGCTGCCTAACGGGCTCGGTTTGGGCCAATTACACCTGGGGCGATCCCTGGCCAAATGACCCAAAACTGAATGGTGCTGCGGTTGGCATCCTGATCTATCTTGCCTATTTATTGTTAAGAAGCTCATTTGAAGACGAGCAGCGCAGAGCCCGGATTTCTTCGGTTTACAACATTTTCGCATTCGCCGTTTTTATCCCGATCATTTACATCCTGCCCCGGCTGACAGATTCTTTGCACCCAGGCAGCGGCGGAAACAGCACATTCGGCTCTTACGATTTCAACAGCGACATCCGGAGAGTTTTCTATCCTGCTATCATTGGTTATATTCTGCTGGGTTTATGGCTGGCTGAGCTTCGGATCCGGATCAAAGTGATCAACCGGGTCAGGGATGAAGCATTGATCACTTCTGACAAAATATCCTGAAACATCCACTAATTTCTTTGATCACAAACATTTTAAATCAAATTTTCGTTAAGAATTCAGACCATTACTCATACAATGAAAAAAGTCTCCCTCTTACTACTCACCTTATTTTTGATTTCAGGAAACTTGTTTGCGCAAGCCGTTGATAATGGCGTGCCTATGGCCGACAAACTTCGCGAAGATGGTAAGATCTGGGTTGTTGTGGCTGTGATTGCTGTGGTTTTTGCAGGAATCGCAATTAATATGCTTCGGATTGATTCCAAAGTAAGCAAAATCGAAAAGGAATTAAATATCAAGTAAACTTTCATGAAAAAGATACAAATATTCGGTTTGATCATCATTGCTGTGGCCATTGGCATCATTGTCTCAACAGCCGGCGATGCAAGCACATATGTCGATTTTACAAAAGCCAAAGAAATGGCGCAGGACGGCGATGCAGAAAGCATTCACGTTGTCGGCACACTTAAAAAAGATGCATCAGGCCACATTATAGGCATGGAATATCAGCCTCAGGTTGATCCTAACTATTTCGCTTTCACATTGATCGACAATAACAAGGTAGAGCAAAGGGTCGTTTACAAAAACTCAAAACCACAGGACTTCGATAAATCTGAGCAAGTTGTGGTGGTGGGAAAAATGAAAGACGGCGCTTTTACCGCGGAAAAGATCCTGATGAAGTGCCCATCGAAATACGAGAACGGCAAAATGGAAACGACTGAACATACTGCAGAACAATCATGATTCACACCACCATTGGAAGTGCAGGTCACCTGCTTGTCATTATTGCTTTTGTAACCGCGCTCGTTGCCACATTCGCCTATTTCAAGGCAGGGATGTCGGGTATAGCCATTGAAGATGCCAAAATCTGGAAGAAATTCGGCCGCGCCGTTTTCTATTTCCACGTTGCGGCGGTTCTGGGTGTTGTTTTCTCCCTTTACTGGATCATTGGAAACCATTATTTTGAATATCATTACGCCTGGAAAAACTCTTCGTTGTCGCTGCCAACCGGTTACACGATTTCAAGTTTCTGGCAAGATCAGGAAGGAAGTTTTCTTTTATGGATCTTCTGGAATGTCGTCTTGGGCTGCGTACTTATCTTCACAAACCGTTCATGGGAAGCGCCGGTAATGACCGTTTTTGCATTGGTGCAGGCGTTTTTAACTTCTATGATTCTGGGCGTTGTCATTCCCGGGCTAGACCTGAAAATCGGTTCTACACCATTTTTGCTGCTTAAAGAAGTAATGCCGGACCTGCCTGTTTACCAGATGGACCCAAATTTCATCCCGAAAGACGGAAACGGCCTTAATCCCCTTTTGCAGAACTACTGGATGGTAATTCACCCTCCTACCCTGTTTTTGGGTTTTGCCACAACATTGATTCCATTCTCGTTTGCTATCGCAGGTTTGTGGACTAAAAAAATCCAGGAATGGATCCGTCCAGCATTGCCATGGGCACTGTTTTCGGCGATGATCCTTTGTATCGGAATTTTGATGGGCGCTTACTGGGCTTATGAAACGCTGAATTTTGGTGGTTACTGGAACTGGGACCCTGTCGAAAATTCATCCATCGTGCCCTGGCTGATCCTGGTTGCAGCGGTGCATACCATGATTATCGGACGTAAGAATGCAACAGCATTAAAAACATCGTTCATTCTTACCATTGCCACATTTATATTAATCCTATATTCCACATTCATGACCAGAAGTGGGGTTTTGGGTAATGCGTCGGTTCACTCATTTACGGATCTGGGACTTTCCGGACAGCTGCTGATTTACCTGCTGACCTTCACTGTTGTCGCTATCGGCTTGCTTATCTATCGTTGGAAAGATCTACCAAGCGACGAAGAGGAAGTTTCAACCTATTCGCAGGAATTCTGGATTTTCATTGGCGCAACATTGCTATGCTTATCAGGATTCCAGATTTTGGCAACCACTTCTATTCCGGTTTACAACAAGATCGCCGAAGCATTCGGGACGGTTTTAAACATGGCGCTTCCGGCAGATCAGATCGGACACTATAACAAATTCCAGCTTTGGTTCTTCTCGCTGATCGTCATTTTGACGGGTGTAGGGCAGTTTTTCTGGTGGAAAAGAGTGGGTCAAAACAGATTGCAGGCGCTTTATACGCCGTTACTTATCTCTCTGCTGATCAGCGCAGCCATTATTACGGTACAAGGCGTGAGAGAGATTCAATATATT
The DNA here is from genome assembly GCF_021502655.1 of Dyadobacter sp. CY347. GTDB lineage: Bacteria > Bacteroidota > Bacteroidia > Cytophagales > Spirosomataceae > Dyadobacter. The sequence goes on along the minus strand of NZ_JAKFFT010000004.1, from coordinate 455,198 downwards.
GTTCTGCTGACGGCTGCTGTTTTCGCAATTGTTGCCAACGGGACCATTCTTTTGAACATCATACGCGGAAATTATAACCTGTCCGGCGGCGCGATCACGCACATTGGCGTTGCATTGATGCTGATCGGGATCTTGTTTTCGTCTGCTTATACCAAAGTCGTTTCGATCAACAACTCCGGCTTGATGATTTCAAGAAGCGAGGAATTTACGAATAACGACAATAAAGAAAACAAGGAGAATATTACGCTCTGGCTCAATAAGCCCGAGAAAATGGGCGACTACATGCTTACCTGGCGTGATGTGCGCGTAGAGCCGCGTAAGATCCCGGGATATATTCCAAAAAGCTGGGTTGATATAATCGAGGGTGATTTTCATGCCGTTGCTTTGAGAGACATTGTTGTGGATGGTAAAAAATACAATGTCAAAGGCGACACCATTGAGCTTTTCCCTGAAAACTTCTATTACGAGATCGAGTATAGGGAGCCTTCGGGCAGGATTTTCAGCCTTTTCCCAAGGGTGCAGATTAACCCAAGAATGGGTGGAATCGTATCGTCTCCTGACATTCAGAGGAAAGTTGACAAAGACCTTTATACCCACGTAAATATGGTGACCAACCCGACAGCAGAGCCGGTTTGGAGCCAGACGGAGAATTTCACGATCAGCATGCGCGATACATTCTTCGTGAATGACTATGTGGCGATCCTGGATAATGTCGTGCGTACAGAGCAGGTTGAAGGGGTTCAGTTGGGCGACGGCGATGCTGCGGTTAAGGCCGTGATCCGCGTGCTGGATAAAGACAAGGAATATGTCGTAACGCCTTCATTCGTGATCCGCGACCGCATGGTGGCGCGCAAGCCTGAGGTGAACAATGATCTGGGTATGCGTATTCAGTTTCAGGAAATCAACCCGCAAACTGGGCAGTTTTCGTTCGCGGTTAACACCACCCAGCGCGACTTTATCGTCATGAAAGCCATTGAAAAACCATTGATCAACATTCTCTGGCTGGGAACATTTGTGCTGGTAATCGGCTTCATTTTGGCCACGATCCGACGTTTCAAAGATTTCATCAAAATGCGGGATAAAGAAAATCAGTCCGCGGATAAGAAGCCGAAAATCAAGGTTCAGGCTGTATAAAAATTCAGGATCAATAAAAAGGGTGCATTGCTTCGGCAGTGCACCCTTTTTATTTACAGGCAAGATGGCAACTTAGGCTAATCTTCTATTTATATTAAAATCTGAAACCCAATCTAGTAAAGAAAAAGGCGCCGTTGGTTCCCATCTGGACTGGGTCCCAGCCTCCGCCTGATTCTGTCAGGTTCGGCAGTGACATATCCGGATACACATTCAGGATGTTGCTTCCGCCGATGGAAAGTGAAAAATTCTTGTTGAATTTGTAATTCACTGTCAGGTCGGTCTGCACTTTTGCTTTATACACATCCAGCTCATAATCCCAGTTTGCCAGCTTAACCTCGCCGAAACGGATGAGGCGCACCATAAAACTGAGTTTGTTAATGCCATAATCGAATGTTAGGTTAATTTTCGAAGGCGGAGCGGAAGCCAGCACGAAGCGGCGTTCTCTTTCATCAAAATAAAGATCTTCTTTTCCTTCCAATCTAGGCACCGTATTAATCGGCCCCAGGTCCATTTGATTGAAATTTGCAGCCAATGTCGTGCTTAATCTCCCGATCCCTAATGCTGTGGAATGCGCCACAACCAGGTCGATCCCTGTTGTCGTTGTGTAGGACAATGCATTTGTGAAAAACTGGGCTTTTCCAACTCGCAGCGCTTTCAATAAGCTGCCAATGTCCTCATCCTCATCACTGAATTGTCCTGTAAGCACCACGCGATCTTTGACCTTCACATAATATCCATCAACTGTTACCGACAAGCCGGGAGCCGGATTCAATGTCAGCCCGACACTTGCGTTTTGCGAAGTTTCCTGCTTCAATTTTGGAATGCCCAGCGCGCGCGTCACTTCACTATTGTTGTTGGCGAGCAAGACGTCCACAGCCTCGCCATTTACAAAATTGGTAAAAGTGGAATTGAAATATTTCTGAGCAAGTGAAGGCGCGCGGAAACCTGTGCTGACCGATCCGCGAAGTCCGATTGCGTTGGTAATTTTATATCGCAAGCCCACTTTACCATTGATTGTGGTTCCAAAATCGCTGTAACTCTCGAAACGCACGGCTGCATCGATCAGGAATTTTTTCGTCAAATCTGCTTCAATGTCCAGGTAAGCCCCCGCATTTGAGCGGCTTTTGTCCGTAACATCGGCCGGACTAAAACCTGGAAAACCTTGCGCTGCGCCGGGAAGCGTGGGATCATAATTGTAATATGAAGGACGGTCGCCAGCAAATATTTTGTAGCGCTCGGTCCTGAATTCTCCGCCGAATGCAATGTTAAGGCCTTGAAAAACAGTCTGATAGTAACGGGAAATATTCAGATTAGAGACATTTTGCGACAATTGAAAACCGCCTGCATCAAACTCCGTCGGCGAGCCCAGCCCCAGTGAAGTATTAATGGAATTCCGAACGTCAAAACGGAATTTATTGAAACCATATGTGTTGCTCAGATCAATGTTCCAGTTCCGCCAAACGCCCCGCACGCCACCGGTGACTGCCCTATCGTCGATAGCGCTTCCGATCACCGGGTCAAAACCATTGGGATACACTGCGGGCACATTGCGATCGTCGTCCGCAAACCTGGTCCATGCGTAAGCATCACCAATGCGCCGGTTAATCCCCCCGAAACTGTAAACCTGAATGTTTTGTCCGATCGGAATCTTTGCATTGTAATACAAGGCCGCATTATTGATTTTTGGATCGCCATACTGCCTTCTGGACAAATCGGCCTCATCTGAAACCGTGTTTGCACGATTGGTATGGTCGCGGAAATTATAGTCGGCCGTTACATTGACAAAGCCTTTTTCAGCCACTTTGAAGCCATAGTTCAAATTCACATTGTAATTGAGGCCGTCGAAAGTTCTGTTGTCAAAACGATATTTGGACTTATAAATCCCTGCATTTACATTGGCCGTAAGCTGGTTCACATTCTCCTTCAAAACAATGTTGATCACGCCTGCAATCGCGTCCGAACCGTATTGTGCGGCTGCGCCATCCCTCAAAATTTCGATGCGCTCAATGGCCGCGGCCGGAATCGCATTCAGATCCGTTCCCGTATTTCCACGCCCTCTTGATCCGAAAAGATTGACCAGCGCCGACTGGTGCCTGCGTTTTCCATTGATCAAAACCAATGTCTGGTCTGGCCCAAGGCCCCGCAGCGACGCAGGATCCACGTGGTCCGCGCCATCGGAACCGGTTTGCCTGTTGGAATTAAACGAAGGCGCAGCAAATTGCAGCAATTGATTGACATCAAGCTGGCCTTGTTTGGTAGTAATCTCCCGGATATCAATTACATCCACCGGCGACGGCGTGTCTGTGGACGAACGGTTTCCATTTCTCGAACCCACAATGGTTACCTGATTAAGAATGGACGCGTCGGTCATTGTGAAATCCAGATTAGCATTGGCCGAAACCGCGCGTTCAACAACATTATAACCGACAAATGTCGCAACAAGAATAGCATCCGACTTTCCTACCGACAGCGTATAGGCGCCGCTGCCGTTCGTACTGGTGCCATTATTGGTTCCTTTTTCCAGCACTGATGCGCCAACGAGCGGCTCTCCGCGCTCATCGCGCACATTTCCCGAAACTCTAATGCTTTGCGCCGTTGCATAAACTCCTGCAAGCGCAAGCAGACATGTAAAAATTGATTTTCTCACGAACGTTGGTGTTTGATTTTTGGTTATTCCTGCCTTCTAAATCTTCCTATTGCGTATCTTTACACTTAATAATCTTACGCTTACAGTTCTTTTTTTATGATCTCCACGCTTGTTAAATCTGCCCTTGGCCGTCTTCGCATCATTGCATTTCTTGAAGGCATTTCTTACCTCGTTTTGCTCGGCATTGCTATGCCATTGAAATATCTTGCCGGTCTTCCGCAGGCTGTCCGCATTGTTGGCATGGCACACGGCGTTTTGTTCGTGCTTTTTGTCGTGTTGCTAGTACAGGTTGCGACTGAACGAAGCTGGTCTTTTAAGAAATCACTTCTGGCTTTCATTTCTTCGCTCGTTCCTTTCGGGACTTTTTATGCGGATGCAAAGTGGTTCAGAAGTTAGAAAAGCAATAACCTTCATTGTCATATATTCCTACACCCGATCAAGTGCAAAAAACTTCTATCCTAAACCTTCTGTTTTTCTGTTTAATCATTTCAAAAAGCATTGCGCAGAAACCCAATGAAAAATATCAATACAATATTCATTCCGCAACGTCTTCCCTGAACATTGACGGTGTTGCAGATGACATTGCTTGGGAATCGGCTGAGGTTGCCAACAACTTTTTCATGATCACACCCATGGACACCAGTTTTTCCAGGGCGCTTACGGATGTGAAAATGTGTTACGATAAGGACAACCTTTACATTCTCGTCGTTAATTACAAGCCCATAAAAGGCTCTATTATTGTGGAATCATTGAAAAGGGATTTTTCTTTCGGGAAAAATGACAACTTTCTCCTTTTCATGGACACATTTGATGACAAAACCAATGGCTTTTCATTCGGTGCCAATGCGGCCGGTGCGCCGTGGGATGGCCAGCAGGGCGATGGCGGAACGGTTGATTTAAGTTGGGATAACAAATGGGTGAGCGCGGTCAAAAATGATGATGACAAATGGGTTTGGGAAGCCGCGATTCCTTTCAAAAGCATTCGCTATAAGCCCGGGATCACAAAATGGGGCATTAATTTCAGCCGCCAGGATCTGACTATTTCCGAAAAATCGGCCTGGGCACCCGTTCCCCGCCAGTTTCCATCGGCCTCGCTTGCCTATACGGGTGTGCTTGCCTGGGACGTTCCACCACCAAATCCCGGCCCGAACATTTCCATCATTCCCTACGCGGCCACACGTCTGACGAAAGATTACCAGAAAGACACGCCAAATAAATACAAACCAGCCGTCGGCGGTGACGTGAAAATCGGCCTCACTCCTTCCCTAAACCTCGACTTAACTGTTAACCCGGATTTCTCGCAAGTGGATGTGGATGTCCAGCAGACGAATCTGGATCGCTTTGAGTTGTTTTTTCCGGAGCGTCGTCAGTTTTTCCTCGAAAATGCTGACCTTTTTGCCAATTTCGGGTACGCTACCATTCGTCCGTTTTTCTCCCGGCGCATTGGTTTGGGCGTTCCGATCCAATTTGGTGCGCGGATGAGTGGGAAAATTAACAAGAACTGGCGGATCGGTGTCCTGGACGTGCAGACAGGCTCGTCTGACAGCCTGACGCCCAGAAATAATTACGCGGTTTTTGCACTTCAAAGGCAATTATTAGCCCGGTCCAATGTCCGTTTTATATTTGTAAATAAAGATGCGACGAATTACTCGCCGGAGCAGCATCAGGCCACAAACCGCTATAACCGGAACATTGGAGCTGAATTTAATCTCGCCAGTGCTAAAAATCTCTGGACAGGAAAAGTAATGGTGCTCAAATCCTTTACGCCCGGAAAATCCACGGACGATTTTACGCACGCGGCCGATCTGAAATTCAATAAAGCCAATTTCTTCTGGCAATGGCAGCACGAATATGTGGGTAAGAATTTCAATGCAGAAGTGGGTTACGTGCCTAACGCGGTCAGAATGGGTTATTACAAGATCAGTCCGAACATTGGTTACCTGTTTTTTGTAAAAAATCCAAGGATCATCAGTCACGGCCCCAAGCTGATCAGCAATGTATTTTGGGACAAAAAATTTGACCTCAGCGATCGTGAATTTATCCTTTCCTACAACCTTAATTTCATTAACCGCGCAACGGTTGCAGTATGGGGATCAAGCAATTACGTGCGTTTGCTAAGACCATTTGACCCAACAAATTTGGGCGTAGGAACACTGGTAACCGGCAGCGAACACAATTGGAAAGCCACCGGTTTTGACATTGTCTCCGGCCCTCAGAATCGCCTCACTTATGCCGCATCGGGGATTTTTGGCGGTTATTACCAAAACGGCCACCGCAACAATTTACGCGCCGAGCTCGGCTATCGTGTGCAGCCTTACGTAGCAATTACAATGGCCGGAAACTATAATGACATTCGCCTGCCTGAGCCTTGGAAAAGAACGCAATTGTGGCTTGTAGGCCCGCGGGTGGACTTTACATTTACCAACAACCTGTTCTTCACCACATTCATGCAGTATAACAATCAGGCGGATAACATTAACCTGAATGCGCGTCTGCAATGGCGTTATAAGCCCGCTTCGGATTTATTCATCGTTTACACGGATAACTATTTACCCGAAAATTTCAGGGTTAAGAACCGCGCCGTTGTCTTGAAATTTACGTATTGGTGGAATTTGTAAATCAATAAAACACTTCAATGTTCTTGCTTTTCAACTGGCCGAGCTGCCTGCTGTATTTGGTCTCCGCATCGTCCTTGACAAACGGATTACCACGGAGATAGAGCTTTTCCAGCTGTTTTATTTCCAAAAGCTGCTCCGGGAAATCCGGGAAGTTGTTTGACGAAAGGTCCAGCTCCTGTAATTTTACAAATGCGGTCAGTTCAGGTGGGAAATTTGTAAACCAGTTGAACCCCAGATCGAGGATTTTCAGGTTTTGCATTTTGGTAATGCTTGCCGGAAGTTTGCTCAGGCGGTTGTGATGCGCATATAATGTATGAATGCGGCCCAGCTTGTCAATCCGTTCAGGCAATGCTTTGATCTGGTTGTAGGAAACAGCCAGATGCGTCAGCTTTTTCAGTTTGGTGATAGAGGTTGGCAGCGTTTCAAGGTTATTGTAATACAAATCCAAAACTTCCAAGTTCTTCATTTTTTTAATTCCCCTGGGCAAAATGGCAATGTCCGATTTGTAAAAATTCAGGTCTTGCACTTGCTTCAATTTGCGGAAACTCCTATTCGATAATGCGGTAAGCTCATTGCCGCCCAGCCACAATATGGCCAGCCTTTTGGATTTACGGATTGTATTCGGAATGTCTGTAAACTTATTTTCTTTCAGGTTCAGTAATTTCAGCGACTTGTTTGCCGAAAGCTCAAAACCGTTATTACTCAATTGATTTTTCTGTAAATGCAGCTGGGTCAGTTTAGGAAGCCGCTTCATGTCAATGTTCAATGTTTGCAGCTCATTATCACCTGCATACAACTCTTCCAGATTTGGAAAACGATAAATGACATCCGGCAATGTCTTTAATTCCAACTGATTGAGATAGAGCCTTTTGATTTTTAATGTATCCTGGAAAACCAATGCTGTTTTTAAATCAACCACCGAACTATCCCCGCGCCTGACCTCCCGGATCACGGCTTGCTTTCCAATGGTTTTCAGCGCGACAACGGAGAATTTCTTCCCTGGTTTGGAAACTTTCCATCCGTCAAATCCGGTCAAAAAAGCATATCTGGCATGCGCGTCGAGCGAATCTTTGTTATAACCTTCCCCCGTGCTAATGTCAAAAATGACGTAATCCAGGCTACCGGATTCGTTGATGTACATTTGGGTAAATACGGAAATGCCTGGATCAGGATTTTCAGGAAATGCTGACGCGATGATGAGGCTTGTCTTATTCATGACCTCCGTGATAAAAGCACGTTCGCCGCCTTCGTAATCATTGGCCAACCTCATGTTGTCAATGCCTTCTTTTTCAACATTTTTTAAAGATACCACCTTCATTTGTGCATAGGCAGAGTGTATGCACAAGCAGATCAATGCAGAGAATATAGCTTTCATGACATAAAGGTTTTTATGGAAGTGCTAACATAACTAAAAGTTTAGTCATATTATTATAGTTACTTACATATTTTCCTTTAAAAGCTTCAAATTAATCCGCAGTTGGCAGATTACCAGCTACTTACTTCTTTCTATGGTATATTGAACGAGCTGTTCCAGGGAATGGCGGTATGGTGATTCGGCAAATTCATACAAAAGCGCCCTCGCTTCCTCGACGTAACGCTGCATCACTTCCTGCGCATAACCCAGGCCGCCGGAATCTTTTACGAACGCGATTACTTCACTTACTTTTTTAGGTTTGTGGCTTTCGTTGCGGATAATGTTGATGATTCTCCGTTTTTCAAGCCAGGTTGCCTTGTTAAGGGCATAAATAAGCGGAAGCGTCATTTTTTTCTCCTTAATGTCAATCCCAAGCGGTTTACCGATCTCATCTTCACCGTAATCAAAAAGGTCGTCTTTGATCTGGAAGGCCATTCCTACTTTTTCGCCAAACGCGTGCATACGCTTCACAATGTCGGCCGTTGCACCCACAGAACTGGCGCCTACTGCGCAGCAGGACGCAATGAGGGAAGCTGTTTTTTGTTTAATGATCTGATAGTAAACCTCTTCGTTAATGTCGAGCCTGCGTGCTTTTTCAATTTGAAGCAATTCCCCTTCACTCAACTCACGAACCGCAGTAGAAACGATTTTAAGGATATCAAATTCCCCGTGATCCACGGATAGCAAAAGTCCGCGTGAAAGCAGATAATCACCTACAAGGACGGCTATCTTATTCTTCCACAATGCATTAACAGAGAAAAATCCACGGCGGTAATTGGAATCGTCCACAACATCGTCGTGCACGAGCGTGGCCGTATGGAGCAGTTCGATCAATGCGCCGCCCCGGTAAGTAGACTCCGAGATTTGTCCGCAAACACCAGCGGAAAGAAACACGAACATAGGCCGGAGCTGCTTGCCTTTGCGGCGGACAATGTAATTCATGATCTGGTCCAGCAGCATTACGTCACTTTTCATAAACTGACGAAATTTGTGCTCAAAGGCCTTCATTTCATCTGCAATCGGGACCTGGATTTCCTTTATTGAAAGGGTCATATTAATGGACGAGGGCTTCAAAAATCCCTCCTGATATAATAGGCGCTGAAAAAACCGGGATTAGTTTTCAAGGTTTTTCCGCTCCTGAACTCTGATCTTCAAATTTGGAATAAAATCTTCTGTTTATATCAATTTTATTATGAAAATGTTTAGAATTGAAAAAATTAGGATAGGGATCTGTCGTTCTACCATTCAATCACTGCGCCGGCACCCCGGTCAAACAACATTACATGAAAGCATTAGTGCTGGGAGGAGGATCAATGAAAGGCGCCTTTCAGGTCGGCGTAATACAGGCTGTGCTGGAAAATGGGTTTGAGCCCGAAATGGTTTACGGCATTTCGGTAGGCGCGTTAAATGCAACATTCCTCGCCAACGAAGCTGGGAAGCAAATGCATGAGAAGAAAGCCGTTCAATGGCCGCTTGTCAGCAGGAAACTGCTCGAATTCTGGATCAAAAACATTACGCAGCCACAGGACATTTCCATGCTCCGCTCCCGGGTAATGCTGGGTATGGCCACGCTGATGAGCCGCTTTGACGGGATCGTGGACCCTATGCCATTGCATTCAATGATCCGGAAGCACGTGAACGATCAGTTTCTGCGCAACAACCCTGTTAAGCTAAAAGTAGGAGCAGTCAACATCGGCAGTGGGGAAATTAAATATGCCTCGCCGGAGAACCCGCACTTTCTGAGCTATGTATACGCCAGCTCGTCCATCCCGATGCTGATGCCTGCGGTTGAGATTGAGCAGCAGCTTTATCTGGATGGCGGTCTGCGCGAAGTGGCGCCTATTCGTCAGGCCATTGAAGACGGCGCAACGGAAATTGTGCTCATCTCCTGCCATTCACCGCTTTTGTACCAGCCGGAAGACATGAATTCCAGGAATCTCATCACATTAATTGAGCGCGTAAGGGACATTACGGTCAATCAGATCGTGAACAGCAACATTGCCTGGGCGGAGTCATTTGTTGACCGTTCCAACCTGCGGGGAAAACCCATGAAACTAACCGTAATCCGCCCCACCGCACCGCTTTTTCTCGACCTGCAACATTTCACATCCGAAGACATTTCCCGATTGATTGTAGAAGGTTACCGGGCTGGAATGGAGGTTGTTATGGCAGGTGCGGAGAAAGTTCAGAAATAATAAATCGGCATTATATAAGCAAAAAAAGAGTCTGTCCCATATCGGAACAGACTCTTTTTGTCATTCAACCAGTGGCCTCAGCCGGTTATTAGTTGAAAATGTAACGGATACCGATTTGGGCTTGCCAAACGTCGTTGATCGTACGACCTTTTACGAAAGCGTCGCGAACCAAAACCGTCTCACCGGCAATCACTTGTGTTCCCATTCTATATGAAGGAACGCCGTCGGCTGAAACGCTTGCGAAGTTCAGCGGGTTAGACTGTGTAGCGTTTGATGAAACCGTAACCTGGTTTCCTACACCCCATTTGTTGTTGATCATGTTTCCAATATTGAACACGTCAGCACGCAGACGGATAATGTTCTTTTTGTCTTTTGCGCCAACTTTCACGTAGAAATCCTGCTCAACTGTCAGGTCAAAACGTGTCAGCCAGGGATAAGCACCGCCGTTACGCTCGGTGTATTGTCCTTTTCTTTTTGACAAATAAGGATGGCTGTCGATGTAGCTTTGGAAGGCTTCTCTTTGCTGCTCAGGTGAAAACGTGTAAGTTTTTCCGTTTACAGTTGTCGTAGAAGTTACGAAATTGATTTCGGAAGCGCTTTTTGGCACATATAGCAAGTCATTGTTCTGACCGTCACCATTCATATCCGTTGAGCTGATGTAAGAAAGCTTCGTTCCGCTGTTGGAAACACCGCCTAATGTGATCATCGTTGCTCCACCGATTTTACCGCCATATTCTTTTCTATAAGAAACGTAACCTACAAAACGGTGACGCAAGTCGTTACCAGACCATGCCAGATCCAGGTTGTTCAAACCATTGATACCCGGCACGTTACCTTCAACTGTACTCGAAACGGATGCAATGTCTTTTGCCTGTCCGTAAGTATAACCCACCATTCCACCAAAGCCGCGGGTTGCCGCTTTTTCCAGTTTTCCTGTGATCGAGTAAGAGTAACCTTTGTTAGTGTTGGTCAACACATAAACATTGGAAATGTCTCCGTTGATCAAACGTGCCGTTGTTGCAGCTTGTCCGGATAGTCCGGATGCCGGGAAGCGGTCACGCGTGTCGCTGCCTACGAAGTCTGCACTTGCAGGTTTCAGGTTCACGTCAATGTAGCGCAATGCATTGTAGTTTTTATTGAAAATACCTTCTACGGTTGCAATTACACCCCAGCCCAGCTGCTGATCGATACCAATGTTGCTTTTCCAAACCTGTGGGAATTTCAGATCTTCATCTGAGGCATTAACCTGGTAACCAGTCAATTTCTTGGATTGTTGGGGATTGTATCTGGAAGGGTCCAGGGTGAAAGGAAAGTCCACAGTGTTGCTTCCTTGAACCGTTGCAGAGTTCACACCATTGTTACCCAGTTGGTTGGAGATCAATACATAAGGAATTCTAGATAAGAATAGCCCCGTTCCACCGCGAACCTGCGTGGTTCTGTTTCCTTTCACGTCCCAGTTGAAACCAAGGCGAGGCGAAAGATAAATCCGTGCTTTTGGAACATTACCTGTATTTACTTTATAATCAGCACCTTCATTATCTTTAAATGTTAATGCGGCTACATCTGGATTATAATATTGTTTCGAAGTGTTCGGGATGGTGATATAATCTCCGCGAAGACCGGCTGTAACCTTGAAGTTTGGCGCAACCTGATATTCGTCCTGAACATACAAACTAAACGTCTGTGTCTTGAATTCCTGCCAAGGTGCAGAACCGTCCGGAAGCAATGAATAACGATAGTTGAAACGAACCAATGTGTCCGGCGCAACCGTCAAATTTGGGTTAGCCAGATATGCATTGGCTGCATTTTTAAAATCCTGGATCGATTTGAACACGTAAACCCCGTTCGAAGTTGGGAAGAACAAGTTGTTCGATTTGAAATATTCGAAAGAAGCACCCGCTGTTAACGTGTGTTTTCCGGCGAAGTAAGTCAGGTTATCCGTAATGTTCAATGTGGAGTAATCCAGACGGTTATTAGGCGTAAAAGGATCGGAACCGATTGTCGTGTAAGTTGATCCGTCTTTCTGGATTTCCACGGTTGGGAAAATCGGCGCTTTGTACTTTCTATCCTCGATCTGCTTGTTGAATGTTCCGATCAGGTTGTTGGCGAATTTACCTCCGAAGTTGGAGTTCAGTTCCGCTACGAAAGAGCGCGTATTATCCTGGATGATGTAACCAGTATTCTGAGGAGAAATTGCGGATAGTGAGTTCGTACGGTTACCAAAACCTGCCGTGTTACTGCTATTGCTTTGGCTGATCAAAACGTCCGAATCAGAATCATGGTGCGAGTAACGCAATGTCAGTTTATGTGCGTCGCTGATGTTGTAGTCGATGCGCGCAAGGAATTTGTTACTCTTGTTCTCGTTGTTGAAACCATCGATAGCACCGATATCATATTTAAATTTATCCTTCATAAATGCGCCAAGATCTTCAAGATCAGCAGCCGTTGTGCGGGAAACATTGTCTCCCGACTGTCCGCGGTTCAGCACAAAATCCAATGCCGGGCTTGAACGTTTTACAAACTCACCATTAACGAAGAAAAAAAGTTTATTCTTGATGATCGGCCCGCCCAGACGGAAACCTGTCGTTTTCTCACTGAACTCGGTAACATTGATCTTGTTGCCATCGGCTTTGTCACCCGCAAGGCTTTTGTTTTTGAAAAAATGGAAAACCGAACCTGATAATTCGTTTGTTCCTGAGCGCGTCACGGCATTAATACCAGCTCCTGCAAAACCGGACTGGCGAATGTCGTAAGGGGCAATGTTGATCTGAACCTCTTCAATCGCATCCAGGGATATCGCCGAAGAACCTGTGCGGCCACCGGCTGCTGCCTCGTTACCCAATCCAAAACCGTTGTTAAAAACAGAACCGTCGATGGTAAAGTTGTTATAGCGGCTGTCCTGGCCTCCAAATGAGCGGCCATTGCCATATGCATTGTATTTTGTAATGTCGTTCAGTGTCCTTCCCAATGTTGGCAGGCTGGTCAGCAAGCCTTTATTGAATGTAGTTGCTGCTCCTGTGCGGTCTGAACTGAAAATGTCGCTTCCGGCGCCTGTTACAACCACTTCGCTGAGTTCGGTAGAACCGTCTTGCAGGTCGAAGTTAACATTGGCGGCAGTTCCGAGGTTAGCAAAAATGTTTTCCTGCGATTTGTCGCTGAACCCTACAAATGAAACCGTTACGGTGTAAGGACCTCCAACGCGGACAGCCGGAATCGTGTAAAGTCCCTGATCATTAGTCACGGAACCATACTTACTTCCTGATGGAACGTGAATGGCTACGACAGTCGCGCCCGGAAGCACCTCTCCTTTGCTGTCTGCCACACGGCCTGTAATTGCTGACGAAGTTACCTGCGCCCGGACTTCGGGACTGAACAGGGACATTAGGAAGACAACCAGGCCAAAGCCTGCTGCCCTGAAAAGTAAACTTTTCACGTTCATAAAATTAGTTGATTTGGTTTTTAATATTAGTAGCTTCATCGAAGGCGATGAGTAATATTTACCGTAAAATAAATTCTTTTTTATTTGAATAACAAAATCGCAAATCCTACTAAAATACAATACTAATCCGCGTAACTGCTTGATTTATTGAAATAATGCAGAATTCTGTAACAATTATTCAATATTAAAAACATTATCAAATTGTTAAGAAATCGGCCAGTGCGCTCCATTGCTTTTTAAAGCAATTATTGGCCTGCTAACCAGTTTTTTGGGCTAAAAAATAAATTTTTGCAACACCCGCAAAATGATCTTAGAAAATCAATGTTGAATTAAAGCTGGCCTGGTTTTGTCCTTCTTATAAATAGGCCGACTTTTGCATTTCGACCATTAAAAACATTGACATCAGCATAATGCAACTCAACTATAAACAGATCGGTGAGAGCGGAAGGCCCATGATTATTCTTCATGGCGTTTTCGGTTTCCTCGACAACTGGCTTACAATTGGCAAGACGATTTCCGAACACGGCTTCAAAGTCTATCTCGTGGACCAGCGCCACCACGGACGTTCCCCGCACGAGGGGCCTCTGGATTTCGCGACATTAGCAGCCGATCTGAAAGGTTTTTTAGAAGAACACCAAATTACTGATCCTATCCTGATCGGACATTCGATGGGGGGCAAGACGGTGATGGAATATGCCGTGACTTACCCGGAAAGCCTCAAACAGCTCGTGATCGTAGACATAGGCCCGAAAGCCTACCCGATCCATCACAAAAAGATATTGGAAGGGCTCAATGCAATTCCTGTCAGCGAGATAGAAAGCAGGAACCAGGCGGACGAAATACTCAGCGAATACGAGCCTATTTTACCGGTGCGTCAGTTTTTGCTTAAAAATTTATACAGAAAAGACGAAGGCGGTTTCGGATGGCGGTTCAATCTGCCCATTCTGACATCCGATATGGGCAAGGTAGGATCGGAGATTGTTTCCAAACAAAAAATTGAAGCCCCCACCCTTTTTATCAAGGGTGAGAACTCCAAATACATCGTTGATGAAGACTGGGAAGGGATACTGAAAATCTTTCCGAATGCCCGGCTTGAAAACATTGCCGATGCCGGACATTGGGTGCAGGCTGAGCAACCGAAAGCCTTTGTTGCCGCGCTGCTAAAATTCCTGGAAGAGACTACCTGACATATTTAAGCCGCTGATTATTGCAGGGCGTAACGATCATTTCGCTGCCAGACAGTTCTATTTCCCAACTGGGACAACTGATACAATTGACAACTGCGCATAATGGATTCGGCGGAAGTGCAACCTGCGGCTTGACCGGCATTACATTGCCATTGATAATGAGCGTTCCGGGGGCGCAGCAACGTGGTTTACCATCGGTGTCCAGGATCACACCGTCGGAACGGAAGATCAATGTATCCGCTTTGCCGGGTACGATGGCCTCCCAAACATTTTTGGTGCCATCAATCGCATTTTTCTCAACCGCTGTGAGAATCCATTTGCCCTGAACCGATACCAGGTCCGGAGAGTCCATGGCCTCCATTGTGTCTTTTTTACATGACAACAACAGGGCAATACAGAAGGGTATGTATAGTAACCGTTTCATTGTTTTTAACTTTGTTCTTTCATATATGATGCAAATCAGGTGAATAAGGTTGGAAGAGAATTTAAATTTCAGATTAACTTATGAATCAGGCCCATTTAAAGCTTTATCTTATTCCTACCGTCCTTGCAGATGATACTCAGCAGAAAGTGCTAAGTCCCCAGATTCTTAGTACGATCCAAAATCTGAATGTATTCTTTGTAGAGAATGTCCGGACCGCCAGGCGCTTTATCAGCAGCCTCAGGCTGGGTAAGGTAATTGACGAACTCACATTTATCGAGCTGCACAAGGATACGCCCGAGCACGTTACGCGGGAGCATTTGCGGGCGCTTGCCCAGGATGCAGGCGTGCTGTCGGAAGCGGGTTGCCCAGGCGTCGCTGACCCCGGCGCTGTGGCGGTGGGCCTGGCCCATATACTGGGCATTCAGGTGGTGCCGTTGGTAGGCCCTTCCTCTATTTTACTGGCGCTGATGGCTTCCGGGCTGAGTGGCCAGTCTTTTGCGTTTCACGGCTATTTGCCCATTGATAAACCCGAAAGAAAAAAAGCTTTGCAGCAGCTGGAACGCGACGCCAGACAATCCGGACAGACGCAGATTTTCATGGAAACACCATTTCGTAACAACACATTTTTAGAGGCGATCCTCGAATCATGCGCAACCGATACAATGCTTTGTATTGCTGCTAATGTGACGGGTGAGGATGAGTTTATTAAGACGATGTCTGTCAAAAACTGGAAGTCGGCCAAGCCGGATCTGCATAAGAAGCCGACGATCTTTTTGATTGGTTAAACATAAAAGTTATACAATCTTTCCAACCATATGCCCTGAGGACTGATCTTAATGGTAATTAAAGTCAATAACTCAACCACAAACTTTACTTCGCCATGAAAAAATGGATTTTATTTTCAGTCTTGTCACTGGCTGCATTCATGTTAGCCTGCAATGATGATGACTCACTTAATCCCGTTTTTATTTCTGACTCTGCATTCGAAACCGGCACGGACGGCTGGGCCGCTGAGTTTGCCGAATATGCTACAACCACTGATTCACTGACATTGCGCATGCTTGCGTTGCGGTCCCGGCTTCCAACCGGCCTGGATACCAGCAAATATGCTTATCTCGTAGAGGCTTCCAATGGCAGCGATGATATGTTTATGTATCTGAAAAAGAAGCTTACCGGCTTCAATGCAAACCAGGTTTATAACATTTCGTTTGAAGTGACCATAGGGACGAATTATCCCGAAGGCGGCATCGGCTCAGGAGGCGCCCCCGGCGGTGCAATGTTTCTGAAAGCGGGTGCATCAGGCTTTCAGCCAGGCAGGACGCTTGTGGATTCAGTTTACGAATTCAATCTCGATAAGGGAGTTCAGTCAGAAGAAGGTGTTGATGCTGTAATTATCGGAGATGCGACCAATGGCACGCCGCAGAGCACATTCAGGCTCGTTCAGAAGTCTAATGCAAAACCATTTGCCGTGAAAGCCAATGCGAACGGGGAAATCTGGCTTTTTGTCGGGGTGGATTCTGGTTATGAAGGCATTAACACCGTGTATTACGACCGGATCAAAGCATTGATCACTGCACAGTAAAAAGCCGGGCATAGACATTTTAAATGAAGTCTTTTGTAACTTCGTCCAAAACATTACAGCTCTTACATTTATAAAAATGACCGCAGTCCAGACTTTTACATTCAACCCGTTCCAGGAAAATAGTTATGTTCTTTACGACGAAACGGGCGAGGCTGTCATCATTGATCCGGGCTGTGTTGAGAAAGATGAATATCAGGAGTTGTATGATTTTATTGAAAAAAATGGCTTGAAGCCCGTCGAGATCATCAACACGCATGCACACATTGATCACGTTCTGGGCGTAGCCGCTGTAAAAAGGAAATACAACATTCCGTTTGCATTGCACCAGATCGATGAACCCTATCTGAGAGCTGTTAAAAGTTATGCTTCGAATTATGGCTTTAATCAGTTCGATGAGCCTGAAATTGACCGTTACCTGACCGATGGGGAAATCGTAAAATTTGGTAATTCTGAGCTGGAAGTCATTTTTGTCCCCGGCCATGCTCCCGGACACGTTGCATTTGTAAGCCATGCCGATCATTTTGTCGTGGGCGGCGATGTGCTGTTTCATATGAGCATTGGCCGCTCGGATCTGCCGGGTGGAAACCACGAAACGTTAATCGAAAGCATTCGTACCAAAATGTTTACATTGCCGGACGACTACAAAGTCTACGCAGGCCATATGCAACCAACGACCATTGGTTTCGAAAAGAAAAACAACCCTTTTTTCAGATAACCCATGATCCGCCGCAACATTCCCAACGCCCTAACCTGTGCCAACCTGCTATGCGGATGCATCGGGGTTGTAGAAGCGTTTCATAATAATCTGGTTATCTCGTGTATTTTAATAGGTGTAGCGCTTGTTTTCGACTTCTTTGACGGCTTTGTGGCCCGATTGCTGAAAGTGAGCTCTGCCATTGGAAAAGATCTCGATTCCCTGGCCGATATGGTTACGTTCGGATTGCTGCCGGCGATTATCGTTTATCAGCTCCTGATGCAGAGCATTCCGGATCTGTTCGGAATATGGAAAGCCTATCCTGCTTTTATCATCGCCATTTTCTCGGCAATAAGGTTGGCGAAGTTCAATCACGATCCGCGTCAAAGCGATTCCTTCATCGGCCTGCCGACACCAGCCAATGCCATGCTGATCGCTTCCTTGCCTATTATCCTGTTAACCGAAGCCCCTTTTTGGAAAGACATTATTGTCGACACCACCAATCTGCTCGTACTATCAGTTGTCATGTCGTTCCTGCTCGTCATGGAAATGCCATTGATTGCCTTAAAATTCAAGCATTTCGGCTGGAAGGGAAACGAATTCCGGTTTTTGCTCATTGGATTCACAGTGGTTCTGATTTTAACACTCAAGATCCTGGCTGTGCCGGCCATTATCATTCTTTACATCCTGCTTTCGGTCGTGGATAATGTCACGAAAAAGGATCGATCGATTGGTAACATTTAGTTTTTGTTGCAACTTTGTCCCGGGTGTTTTCAAGTAAAATCTTTGCAAAAAAAGTATGGCTTTCTCTAAAATAACCGGTCTTGGCTATTATGTTCCTGATAACATTATCACCAATAATGACCTGACCCAATGGATGGAGACTTCGGATGAATGGATCCAGGAACGGACCGGGATCCGCGAACGCCGCTATTTTGAGCACGGAAAAGACACCAATTACAGCATGGCAGCAGCAGCCTCCCGGCAAGCACTTGAGCGCGCCGGTTTGCAGCCTAACGATATAGATGTGATCGTTTATGCCACCATTACACCCGACTATTTCTTCCCCGGCTCCGCATTTTTAATGCAGCGTGAGCTCGGCATGGATGGGAAACCCGTGATCGATATCCGGCAGCAATGCTCCGGGTTTGTGTATGCATTGTCCATTGCGGACCAGTTTATCAGATCCGGCATGTACAAAACGGCGCTGGTAGTTGGCAGCGAGATCCAGTCGTCATGGATTGATAAGACCACGGCCGGCCGGAACACGGCTGTAATCTTCGGAGACGGCGCTGGGGCAGCGGTTCTGACCGCCACTGAAGATCCCCAACATTGTATATTATCTACACACCTTCACGCAGACGGGCGTTTTGCGGAAGATTTATATGTAAAAGAACCAGGCAGCAGCCGCCCCGGCCGGGCTGCCACAAAAGAAATGCTCGACGAAGGAGGTTTTAATGTTCATATGAACGGAAATGCTGTTTTCAAACATGCAATCGTTCGTTTTGGAGAAGTGATCAATGAGGCGCTTGAAGCGAATGGATATCAGCAAAGCGACCTCGACTTACTGGTCCCGCATCAGGCCAATATCCGTATCAGCGACTATGTCCGGCAGCAATTAGGGCTGTCTGAGGCACAAGTAGTTAATAATATTCAACGTTTCGGTAACACCACCGCAGCCTCGATCCCCATTGCCATGGCAGAAGCCTGGGAACATGGCCGGTTGAAAGATGGGAATCTGATTTGTCTGGCTGCCTTTGGAAGCGGGTTTACGTGGGCTTCTGCGCTGATCAGGTGGTAAATAGCCTAATATTGGCCAACTGAAAGCATTACAAGCGTGCATCCCTCTATTGGTATGATATTTTTATCTTCAAGGATGCTTTTAAATTCAGGATTCTCTGTACCGGGATTAAAGATGACGCGTTTAGGGTTTAAAGAAAGGATATAATCATAATATTCGGGCTGATGAGTTGGATTAATGTATAACGTCACTGTATCTACATCTTTCCAGTCTTTTTTGTCCAAATGAATTTCTTCACCTAATGCAGTTCCCTTTCTCCGGCCAAGGAGCAAAATCGGATGTCCGTAATTCCTGAGTTTTTGTGCGGCCAGATAAGCGTATCTGGAAGGATTTGAGGTTGCTCCTAGGATAAGCGTGCGCTTCATGCTTTTTGATTTAGTTAATGAAAAAGGAACCGTATTCCGATTACATTAACAGCGAAAGTATGCAAAATCGTTTCCAAGACAACAAGCCCGGTGAGGTAGGGACTTAAAAAAGCTTTAAAAACTAATTATATATCTTGTATCAAAATGAATGAGTCAAATGTAAGTCGGAGTTTCTGGAACGAAAAGTGGGCAAAAATTATATTCGACGAAATCGAGAACGCTCCTCATTACGAAGTATCAAATTATGGCAGGTTAAAGAGCTTTCAAAATAATCCAAAAGAAGGTGCGGTTATAAAAGGCTCTGTGATACAAGGTTACAGGTCGCTCAACATAAGGGTATCAGGTGGTAAAACCATTAACAGATACGTGCACAAGCTTGTAGCAGAGCATTTTGTTGATAAACCAAGCGATGAACACATTTTCGTGATCCACTCGGATTTTGAGAAACAAAACAATCATTTCGAGAATTTGAAATGGGTTACCAAGGCCGAAATGATCGAGCATAACCGTGAAAACCCGGCGTTTATCAATCGCGTAATTCCAAGAAGGACAAAGAATTATAAGCTAACGGAAAGCAAAGTAAGGATCATTAAGAAGCTGTTAAAGAACGATAATAACCGCCTAAAAATGATTGCAAAGCAGTTTGGGATCACGCATACGCAGCTTAACAGGATCCGTTCGGGAGAAAACTGGAAACATGTAACCATTGAAGATTAAAGCAAATACTTAATTACACTTTTTCCTCAGTGGAAACCGTATAACCAGTGCCGTTCGCTCCTTCCTCGAAATCGACAGACAAACCGATTACGTACATGAGGTGTCGCCTGTCTACAAAGATCTTAATATCATCCACCACATAAGTCTGGTCATGCTCGGTTGCGGTGTCGAAACCCAGCATAAATGAACCGCTGCAGGCGCCGCCTTTGAGTCCCACCCTTAACCCATAAGTATCTGGAATTTTATTGGCGGCTAATGTTGTTCTTATTTCTGATTTGGCCTTTTCTGTGAGCTGAACAGGGCTTTCCATTTGAAATCTGATGCAATGTTGTGTTAAGTATCTCCTTGAACACGAAAGATTGCCAATGCATTCGCTATTTCAAATAATTCTCTGCTTAATGCAGTTATTCCTTTAATTTTGCGGTTTATTGATCAAAATCAGCATTCTAAAAACGATGGAATATTATTCACTGCTTGTTATTTTCGTACTTGGCCTAGCCATAATCTTCGGCATATACTTAACCATTACGACCGTAGCAACCAAGTTGTCCGATAAGCAAAGATGGGAGATTCGCGGCAAGCATACCGACATCACACTTCCCCTGAGATTGCAGGCTTACGAACGCATGTGCCTTTTTCTAGAACGGATTGCCCCCAATAATTTGTTGTTAAGACTGGTTTCCTCCGCTATGAGCGCATTGGAATTACAACAAATCCTATTACATGAGATCCGCGAAGAATACAACCATAATGTTGCACAGCAAATGTACATCAGCAGCAATGCATGGGAGCAGGTTACAAATGCGATGAACGAAACGGTTGCGGTCATCAACCAGGCTTCTACCGAAGTATCAGGCGAAGCTCCGCCGGCGGACCTTGCCAAGAAGATATTTTCGCACGTGATCGAGAAAGAAGTACAACCTTCGTCGCATGCATTAAAAGTCCTGAAAGAGGAAATCAGGACATTATTTTAAATATTAAAAGAAAGAGCTGACGGCTAATAGCCCGAAGCAGACAGTCATAAAAAATGCTTTATCCCAATACATTAGAACAGAAATTAGGTTTTGACAAGCTGCGGGAGCGGCTGAAAGAGGCTTGTATAAGTCCGCTGGGCCAGAGTTATGTTGAGAAAATTAAGTTTTCAGAAAACTTTGGACTTGTTGAAAAGCTGGTAAGCCAAACCGCCGAAATGCAGAAGATCATGCAGATCGGCGAGAATTTTCCTTCTCAGAATTACATTGACGCCACTTCCTTCTTGAGGCGTGCCGCTATCGAAGGAATGCTGCTCACGCAGGCAGAATTTTCTGACATTAAAGTTTCACTGCTCACGATCAGACTTTGCCTTCGATTTTTCGAAAACGAAGAACCGGAAGCTTACCCTATTTTGGGTGAATATGCCAAAACCATTCGGGTGGACAAGGCCATTACCGACGCCATTGACCGCATTATCGATGACCGCGGCCAGATCCGGGATTCGGCTTCTTCTGAATTATCACGCATCCGGAAACGGCTTATATCCGAACAGGCAGGAATTCGTAAAAAGCTGGATACGATCCTGAAATCGGCACGCACCAACGGCTGGGTGGGTGACGATGTTTCGCTGACCATAAGAAATGGCCGGATGGTCATTCCCGTTGCCGCCGAGCACAAGCGCAAGCTGCGGGGATTCGTTCACGATGAGTCGGCCACAGGGCAAACCGTATTTATTGAACCGACTGACGTTTTTGAATCCAATAACGAGATCCGCGAACTGGAATATGAAGAGCGCCGTGAAATTAACCGCATCCTGCTCGAACTGACTGCCCAACTCCGGCCTTACGTCCCGGACCTGCAAAAGGCTTACGGCTTTTTAGGGTTAATGGATTTTCTGAGGGCGAAAGCGAAGCTGGCTGCGGAAATGAGCGCGATCAACCCACCATTTTTCAATAAACAGTTCATCAACTGGCGGGACGCCAGACATCCGTTATTACACCTTTCCTTCCAAAAACAAGGCAAGAAAGTGGTTCCCCTGAACATTGAATTGCAGGAAAAAGAGCGCATTCTCATTGTTTCCGGTCCTAATGCGGGTGGAAAATCTGTGTCACTGAAAACAGTCGGGCTGATCCAGTATATGTTCCAATGCGGCTTGCTGGTGCCGGTTGCAGAAGGTTCAACCATGGGATTTTTCCAAAACATTTTCATCGATATTGGTGATGAGCAGTCCCTTGAAAATGACCTGAGTACGTACAGTTCGCATTTGACCAACATGCGTCATTTCCTGGCCATGGCGAACAGGCGCACGCTGTTCCTGATCGACGAGTTCGGAACCGGAACAGAGCCTGGCTTAGGTGGAGCGATTGCAGAAGCAATCCTGGAAAATCTGACAAAATCAGGCGCATATGGTGTGATCAACACGCATTATACCAACCTGAAAGTGCTTGCCGACAAAACCGAAGGACTTGTAAATGGCGCGATGCGCTTTGATGGTGAACATTTGGAACCGCTTTACCAACTGGAAATCGGAAGGCCGGGCAGTTCGTTTGCATTTGAAATCGCATCTAAAATCGGGCTGCCGAATGCTGTGGTTGACCGGGCAAAGGAAAAGCTCGGAACACAGCAGGTGAATTTCGAAAAACTTTTGAAAGAGCTCGACATTGAGCGACGGGTTTTTGCAGAAAAGAACATTGAGGTCGGCATTAAGGAGCGCAAGCTGGCCAAACAACTCGCTGACTACACTGCGCTTAAAGAAAAGCTGGACAACAACGAGAAAAAGATCGTTAATGAAGCGAAGCAAAAAGCCAAAACCCTCATTTCAGATGCTAATCAACTGATCGAGAACACCATCCGTGAAATCAAGGAAAATAAAGCCGAGAAGGAAAAGACCAAAACGGTAAGAGTTGAACTTGAAAAATTTGGTAAGAAAAACCTTGAACTGGAACAGGTTACCGAAGCGGCGCCTGCGGAGGATATTTTTGAACCCGAAAGCGGCGACATTATCCCTGGAAGTTACGTCCGGATTGTTGGACAAACGGCTATTGGCGAGGTTATTGGACTAAGAGGAAAGGATGCCGAAGTGCGGATAGGAGATCTGAAATCCACCATCAAGCTGAGCAGACTCGAAAAGGTTTCCAACAAAACTTACAAGGCAGCCACCGGCGAGAAAAAGTTAAAAACCAGCGCGAAAGGTGTCGATTTGAATGAGCGGATGCTCAATTTCAGTTTTAACCTGGATATGCGCGGCAAACGCGGAGAAGAAGCATTAGGCCTTGTGGACCAGTTTATGGATAACGCCATTATGCTCGGCTATGACGAGCTGCGCATCGTGCATGGAAAAGGCGACGGAATCCTGAGAACATTGGTAAGGAACCATTTACGAGGCTATTCGCAAGTTTCCGGCATGCAGGACGAGCATCCGGACCGTGGCGGCGCGGGAGTTACCATTGTAAAATTGAAATAATTTTCATTTGGAAATGGCTGGAAACAAAAAATGGGTGCTCGAGGGCACCCATTTTTTGTTTGATATATGTTTGGCTCAATGCGCTGCTGCTGTGGAAGTTGTTGTCGCGCCACGGCCTTTCATCCAGAAGTAAAGAACTCCGAATGCAACGATCAGGATCGCGGGGAAAATGATCATCGTGCTAAGCGTCGCCTGACCGGCTGCCAGCTCCATTTCATCACCGGTTAACCCGGCTGCTATTTTTTCAGCTTTGGCATCATCCAGCCATTTACCGATAACAGGCTGCCAGATTGCTGTTGAGAACATCCCTACCCCACCAACGATGGACATCCCCAGAGCACCGCTAAGCGGCACATTCTGCGCAATAAATCCGATCATTGTAGGCCAGAAAAGCCCAACGCCCATTGCAAAGATAACTGCCGCTGCATAAGCTGCTGGTCCGGTTACCGTGCTGAACAGGTAAATTCCGACTGCCGCCAAAATGGACGATCCCCAAAGAATTCCGGTTGCGCCAAGGACTTTAACAATCGGAGATGCGAAGAAACGGATCAGAGCCATCAAGCCGGTTACAAGTGCAAGGATAAGCATTGGGCTTGCACCGCTTTTGCTCATGATCAGGCCCGTCCATTGCTGTGGTCCGAACTCTGAAATAGCTGTAAGGGCCATGCAAAGGAAGATAAATATAAACAAAGGCGACGCCATTGCTTTCAAGTTCTCGCCGATTGAAGTTACACCTGCAACGTGAGGCTTAGGAAACGCCTGGCCCCAGAATAAGAACGCATAAATCACAGTTGGAATCATAATCACCCAGATTTGCGCCTGCCATCCAAGGTTAGCATCGGTCATGAACTTTGAAATCAAACTACCGACAACAATCCCGCCCGGGAACCACATATGGAAGCGGTTCAGCATTTTATTCATTTTCAATCCTGAATAAGTATCTGCGATCATTGGGTTACAAGCAGCCTCAGTACATCCATTTCCAATTCCAATGAAAAATGTGGAAACAAGAAGCCCAACATATCCGCCTGCATAAATCGTCATCAAAATACCGATGATATGGCAAACAAGCGCGACCTGCATAATGATTCTTGGACCAACAGAATGATAAACAAGCCCTCCGATAATCATAGAAAGAGGAAAACCCAGGAAGAACATGGAGTTAATAAAGCCCAGCTGCTCCGCCGTAAGGTTAAATTCAACGCCCAGCTGTGGAAGGATACCCGCCCGGATACTAAAAGAAAAAGCGGTGGTAATAAGTGCAAAACAACTAGCATTAAAAAGCCTGTCGCTATTGATTGTTTGAGTCATGAGACTAAAAGGGTTTGTTATTTAAAATAGATGATTAACCTTATGGAGACTGCTGTTTTTATTTAAGAATTTCACAGAAAAAACAAATAAACGGTTTTTCTACTGCATTTAGTCATGCCCGGGAAGTGTTTTTTAAGTGTTAAAATTATATTTGTAAGAAGTAAGAGTCATCTATACTACTCTTTAACATGTTATAAATCTTTTCAAAACTTTAAACCAACTGGAATGTCAAGAAAGATTAGGATGGGTATGGTGGGCGGATCGCTTGATGCCTTTATAGGCGGGGTCCATCGCCGTGCTGCTATTATGGATGGAGAAATAGAGCTGGTTTGTGGTGTGTTCAGTTCAGATCCTTCCAAATCAAAGGAAACCGGCAGGGCGTTGTATTTGCCGGAGGACAGACTTTATAACGATTTCGAGGAGATGATCCTCAAAGAAAAAGAACTTCCCGAAGGAGAACGCATGGATTTCGTGGCTATCGTAACGCCCAATCACATGCACAAAGCGCCCACGAAACTGGCGCTCGAAAACGGTTTTCACGTCGTTTGCGACAAGCCTATCACATTAAATACAGAAGAAGCAGAGGAAATTACAGCATTAGTTGAAAAAACCGGGCTGATTTTCTGTCTTACCCACAATTATACAGGCTATCCGATGGTCAAGGAAGCGAAGCATATGATCGCTTCGGGCGCCATTGGTGAGATCAGGAAAGTGATCGTGGAATATCCGCAGGGCTGGCTGGCCACATTGGTGGAAGTGACTGGCAATAAGCAAGCTGCATGGCGCACAGACCCAAAACGCTCAGGCGCAGCGGGCGGATTAGGCGACATTGGAACACACGCAGAAAACCTGGCTGAATACATTACCGGATTGAAAATCACCCAAGTGTGCGCGGACCTCACCATATTCGTAGAAGGCCGCTTGCTGGACGATGATGCAAACGTATTATTGCGTTTCAATAACGGCGCAAAAGGAATTCTTCAAAACAGCCAGATTGCCAACGGCGAGGAAAATGACCTGAACATTCGTGTATATGGCGAAACCGGCGGCTTGCAGTGGAAGCAGCTTGACCCTAACACATTGATCCATAAAACCAACCAGGGTGCAAGGATCATCCGCACTGGCGTAGGTAACTTGTCCAAAGCGGCCCAGGTGCATACCCGCATTCCCGCAGGTCACCCGGAAGGTTATTTTGAAGCATTTGCAAACCTTTACCGCAATTTCGCGCTGCACGTAAGGGCTTATTGGGAAGGCGGCCAGGTTGATCCGGTTTATGATTTCCCGTCTGCACAGGATGGCCTTAGGGGTATGAAGTTCATTGATGCCGTCATTGCATCAAATGCTACGGATACCAAATGGACCAATTTCTGATCTAAATCTTTTTTCACCTTTTCATTCAATACCCGTTTTATGAACAAAATTAAAGTTGGCGTTGTCGGAACCGGCTTCATTGGGCCTGCACACATTGAAGCTTTGAGACGGCTTCCCAATGTAGAAGTTGCTGCACTTTGCGAAGTAACCGCCGAGCTTGCCAAAGAGAAAGCAGATGGACTCGGAATCGCCCGTTCCTATACATTTGATGAGTTGCTGAAACAAGATGACATTCAGGCTATTCACATTTGTACACCAAACTTTCTTCACTATTCCCAGTCAAAAGCCGCACTGCTTGCAGGGAAACATGTTATTTGTGAAAAACCACTTGCCAAAGACCTGCACGAAGCAGAAGAGCTCGTGAAACTGGCTGCTGAAACCGGCCTTGTCAATGCCGTTCACTTTAATTTACGTTACTATCCTTTGGCGCGCCAGATGAAATCAATGCGTGAAAAGGGCGAATTGGGCGAAATTTATTCGTTTATCGGTTCTTACCTGCAAGACTGGCTGTTTTACCAAACCGATTACAACTGGCGTCTGGAACCAGACAAATCAGGTGATTCCCGGGCGATTGCCGACATTGGCTCGCACTTAATGGATATTCTGGAATACATTACCGGATTGAAAACCGTTGCCGTGATGGCCGATTTCAACACCGTTCATAAAACACGTAAGAAGCCGCTTAAAGCCGTTGAAACCTATTCTGGTAAAATGTTGCAGCCGGAAGATTATGCCGATGTTCCTATTACAACGGAAGATCATGCGAACGTTTTGCTTCGGTTTGATAATGGGAACAAAGGGGTTATCACTGTTTCACAAGTTTCTGCTGGCCGCAAAAACCGCATGAGCCTGGAAATTTCTGGATCAAAGAAAACATTCAGCTGGTGCTCCGAGTCACCCAACGAAATGTGGATCGGGAACCGCGACAAAGCCAATGAAATCCTGATGCGCGACCCGTCTCTGGTGAATGAAAACGTTCGCTCCACCATCACATTCCCGGGCGGACACAACGAAGGCTTCCCGGACACTTCAAAACAAATGTTCAAAGAAGTG
This sequence comes from Dyadobacter sp. CY347, assembly GCF_021502655.1. Classification (GTDB taxonomy): domain Bacteria; phylum Bacteroidota; class Bacteroidia; order Cytophagales; family Spirosomataceae; genus Dyadobacter. The sequence continues at coordinate 427,810 of NZ_JAKFFT010000004.1, read as the reverse complement.
TACGCTGCCATCACAGCCGGAAAACAACCCGAAAACCCAACATTCCCAACCTTCGCCGACGGCTACCGTGAGTTGCTTATTTGCGAGAAGATTTTGGAAAGCAACAAAGCGCAGGCTTGGGTAACTATTTAATTTTGAATCATTTACATTATGAAAACAATAAAAGGACCTGGAATCTTCCTTGCCCAGTTTTTGGGTGACGAAGCTCCGTTTAATTCATTGGATGCTATTGCGGACTATATGGCTGGTTTGGGCTATAAGGGTTTGCAGCTTCCTACGTGGGACCCGCGCGTGATTGATGTGAAGCAGGCGGCAGAATCTCAGACTTATGCAGACGAACTGAAAGGTAAATTGGCTGACAAAGGTCTGGAAATCACTGAACTGGCGTCACACATTATCGGACAATTGGTTGCTTCGCATCCGGTTTACGATGAAATGTATGACGGTTTTGCAGTTCCGGAAGTAAGAAATAATCCAAAAGCGCGTGCTGAATGGGCGACACAGCATTTGAAATATGTTGCCAAAGCCAGCGCGAATCTTGGACTGAAAGCAAGCGCAACATTCTCAGGCGCATTGGCATGGCCATTCCTTTATCCATGGCCGCAACGCCCTGCTGGTTTGGTTGAAACTGCATTCAAAGAACTGGCTGCGCGCTGGAAACCCATTTTGGATGTCTACGACGAAAACGGCGTGGACGTATGTTACGAACTACACCCGGGTGAGGACTTGTTCGATGGCTCAACATTCGAAATGTTTGTTGATTATCTGGACGGTCACACGCGTGCGAACATTAATTATGACCCAAGCCATTTCGTTTTGCAGCAACTGGATTATCTGCAATTCATCGATCTTTACCACGACCGCATCAAAGCATTCCACGTAAAAGACGCTGAATTCAATCCGACTGGTAAGCAAGGCGTTTACAGCGGTTTTGCAGGCTGGGCTGATCGCGCAGGCCGTTTCCGTTCATTAGGCGATGGCCAGGTTGATTTTAACAGTATTTTCTCTAAACTATCTCAGTATGATTACGATAGCTGGGCGGTTTTGGAATGGGAATGCTGCATTAAGTCACCCGTTCAGGGAGCGGCGGAAGGTGCGCCGTTCATTGAGAGCCACATTATAGAAGTAACTACGAAAGCATTTGACGATTTTGCCGGAACTGGTGCAGATGAAGCATTCAACCGCAAGGTGTTAGGACTTTAATTGTCGAACTCACAAGTATATTGAAAACCTATTTTCCTTATGGAAGATAGGTTTTTTTGCTATATCAGTTAACCCAATTATGACTCTAAGAATGAGTAACTTTTTAAATCAAATTTTACCAAAACAGCTGCGGAAAGTTGGCATTGTGGCAATGGCCTGTTTTTGTGTAAATGCAATCGCACAAACCGTGACACCTGAAAAACGGGTGCTCGTTTTCTCTAAAACCGCAGGCTTCCGGCATTCATCCATCCCGGCCGGGCGAACCGCACTGATTAAGTTAGGCAAGGAAAAAGGCTTTTCCGTCGACACAACGGAGAATTCTTCTGTCTTTAACGAGAAAAATTTACAAAAATACAGCGCAGTCGTTTTTCTGAACACCACCGGAGATATACTGAATGATAAGCAGCAGGACGCATTTGAGCGCTACATTCAGGCTGGCGGCGGTTACCTCGGCATTCACGCGTCTACGGACACAGAATACGAATGGCCTTGGTATAACAAGCTGGCAGGCGCACAATTCCTGAGCCATCCGGGCAATCCGAATGTGCAGGAAGGTGAAGCTTACGTGGTGAATGACAAGCACGAATCGATGACCGATTTTCCTAAAAAATGGAAGATTAAGGATGAGTTTTATGACTTCAAAAATTTCAATCCGAAGGTGAATGTGCTGGTTAAGATTGATGAGAAATCTTACAAAGACGGCAAAATGGGCGATGATCACCCGATGTCCTGGTATCACGAATATGATGGCGGAAAGGCATTTTATACCAATTTTGGACATGAGGACGCAACATTCGTTAATCCGGTTTTTGTAAAACATTTGACTGGCGGCTTAAATTATGTTATGGCTTCCAAGCTGGATTATTCCAAATCACGTCCGGAAGAGAACCGCTTCACCAAGAAAGTGCTGGCAACAAAACTGGACGAGCCAACCGAGCTTGCTGTGCTGGACGATCAACGCGTTTTGTTAAGTGAGCGTAAAGGAAAACTTAAACTTTATAATCCTAAAACCGGTAAGATCAAGGTCGTTGCAGATGTTCCGGTATATATCAAACAGGAATATGGCTTAATGGGCCTGAACATTGACCCGAATTTCAAGGCCAACAAGCTGGTTTACCTTTATTATTCGCCGCCTTCGACAGAAAAAGACACCGCTCAGCATTTGTCCCGCTTCAAATATGATGATGTAAAAGACACATTGCTGCTTTCAACCGAGGAAGTTTTGCTGACGGTTCCGGTAAAAAGAACAGATTGCTGCCACACAGGCGGTTCGATTGCCTGGGATGCAAAAGGAAATTTGTATTTATCCACAGGGGACGATGTAAATCCTTTCCAGTCAAATGGTTACGGACCTATTGACGGGCGTCCGGGTCGTGAAGGCTGGGATGGCAGACATACATCTTCCAACACGAATTCCCTTCGCGGTAAAGTGTTGAGGATCAAGCCGAGATATGGAGATCGCCGTGCGAACATGCCGGGTGGCACCAACTTATATGACATTCCCGAAGGAAACTTGTTCCCTGCCGGAAACCCAAAAGCAAGGCCCGAAATTTACGTTATGGGAACGAGAAACCCTTACCGGATTTCGATCGATCAGCATACAGGCTATTTGTATTGGGGCGACGTAGGCCCGGATGCTTCTAATGATGATCCAAAACGCGGTCCGCGCGGATATGATGAGGTTAACCAGGCCAGAAAAGCGGGTTACTTCGGTTATCCCCTATTCATCGCCGACAACAAGCCTTACGTTGATTTCAATTTCGCAGACAGCACGTCGGGGAAACCATTTGATCCGGCTAAACCGATCAACAATTCCCCGCATAACACTGGTTTACAGGAACTTCCGCCTGCGCAGCCTGCATACATTTACTATCCATATGCCGATTCACGAGATTTCGGGGCCATTGTAGGCAAAGGCGGGCGTAATGCAATGGCAGGACCGGTTTATTATGCTGCTGATTTTCAGGACAGCAAGGCCAAATTTCCAGGATATTATAGCGGCAAATTCTTCGCTTACGATTGGATCCGGGATTACATTAACATTGTAACCATGAATGAGCAGGGCGATCTGCAAAATATCGAGCGCTTCCTGCCCAATACAAAGTTCAGTCACCCGATTGACATGCAATTTGCCAATGATGGGTCATTGTATACATTGGAATACGGCCCTAACTGGTTTGCACAAAATGACGAGGCAAGCTTGTCACATATTACTTATAATGCAGGAAATCGCGTTCCGGTTGCATTAGCCACTGCTACAAACACCGTGGGAGCAGTTCCTTTAAAAGTCAATTTCTCGTCAAAAGGCTCTATCGATCACGACGGCGATGCGGTGAAATATGAATGGACATTTGGTAAAGGACTCCCAAAAAGCACGGTTGCCAATCCAAGCTTCACTTATGCAAAACCAGGAGAATATGTTGCGATTTTGAAAGTGACAGACAGCGCAGGAAATTCCAACACTTCGGAAGTGACTGTAAAAGCGGGCAATGCTATCCCAAAAGTGGATGTGGCCATTAAGGGAAATAAGACATTCTATTGGAATGATAAACCTGTGAATTACGAAGTTTCCGTGGCAGACAAGGAAGATGGAAGTCTGGCCGACAAAAAGATCCCGGAGGACGAAGTAACGTTGACCATTAATTATCTGGAAGGTTTCGACAAAACGCAATTGGCGCAAGGCCATGTGGCAAATACAGGTTTCGAAACGGGTAAACGCCTGATCGAGCTGAGCGACTGCAAGGCTTGTCATTCCATTGATAAAAAGTCTATCGGACCGGCTTATATTGAAGTAGCGAAACGCTATGAAAAGGAACGTAATTCCGTGAAGACGCTGGCTGATAAAGTGATCCGTGGCGGTGGTGGTGTTTGGGGAGAGCAAGCTATGGCAGCGCATCCGCAGCACAAACCGGAAGAAGCGGAGGAAATGGTAAAATACATTCTGTCTCTTGCAAAGGAAAAAGTGGTGGATAAAAAGCCGCTGAAAAGCACATATGTAACTGAGGCAAAGAAAAAAGACGGTTCATATATTTTCACAGCCAGTTATACAGATAAGGGAAGTGCTGCCATGGGACCATTAACCGGTTCAAAAACCATCGCATTGCGCCCAGCAACCATTCTGGCCAACGCAGCGGACAGCACCAGCAATATTTTCAAATTTAAAAATGAAAAAGGCGGTGAAATGGTCATCGGCACCAAGAACGGCAGTTTCATCTCATTTGATGACATTGATCTGAGTGGAATTTCAAATCTGTCGGTTGCCGTAACTTCCGTTGCGGAAAGAACAGCGGGCGGAATACTGGAAATCCATCTGGACAGCGTTTCGGGACCCAAAGTCGGCGAAGGGAAGGTAGATAAGGCTGAGACGATCAACATCCCTATCAAGGCCCCGGCAGACAATAAGCTGCACAAACTATTTTTCATATTCAAAAACCCCTCAGCAGCCTCCAAACCACTCTTCGGAATCGAATGGATAAAGTTCGACAGCGCAGCAATGTAAAGTTTTAATGTTATTTAAATAGAAAATGCTGGCTTCGAGAGGGGCCAGCATTTTTTTATTGAACAAAAAAATCATTTCGCAAACCCTTCAATCCCTAACCCAAACAAAGCAAAGTCATACTTCACAGGATCTTCCGGGTTTAGTTGCTTTAATGAGGCGGTGAGTTCCTTGGCGGTTTGCCAGTCGGTGAGCGGGCGTTTGATGAGGCCCAGGAGGCGGGCGACGCGGTCTACGTGCACGTCGCAGGGGCATACGAGCTGGGACGGCTTAATGGTGTTCCATATGCCGAAATCTACGCCTTTATTGTCTTTTCTTACCATCCAGCGCAGGAACATGTTCAGGCGCTTGCAGGAGGATTTTCTTAATGGTGTGGCAATGTGTTTGGCCGTTCTTGCAGGGAAATGTTCTGAGTCGCGGAAGAGGTTGTGGAAACCGATCAGAGCACTTTCGATGGTTTCTTCGCCTGCCTGCATATGGCTGCTGAATGCGAATTCAAGCGAATTGTGTTGCCGGTAATATTGCTGGAGAAAATGCAGAAAATATAGCGTATCCGTCGCGTTGAAGGTGCGGTGCTTGAAATGCAGGAAAGGTTTTAAGTCGCTTTCTGTATGATTTAGCACAAAGTCGTAAGGCGCGCCATCCATTAATGAAGCCAGCTCGTGACATTTATTGATAATGGTCTTCCGTTGACCCCAGGCAAGCACGGCCGCCCAGAAACCCATGATCTCAATGTCCTGCTTTACAGAAAATGAATGTGGGATGCTGATTGGATCAACAGGAATGAATGCGGGCTGATTATATTGCTCGGCCTTTTCCTCCAGTAAATCCGTAACGAATGATGAAAATGTAGGAATGATAACCTCAGTGCCGTGCATGGCTTCCTCCGAACAGGTAAGCCAAAACTTTTGAAATACCTGAGAAAAACATAATAATGCCCGAAAACAAGAAAGTAAAAATGGCGATGAAGGGATAGAGTATCGTGAACATCACGCTCCATAATTTATAGCCAGTGGTGTTTTTCAGTGCTGCCCGCTCCTCTTCTCTTTTGGAACGGAATTGAGGTAAATGCTTCATAATGTTGATGTAGAATGCTTATTCAAGATAACTGACAACGGCCCGGAATCGTTTGCTGTTCGGCGAAACTTTTTCAAAAGCCCTTGAAGATAACTTGATTACAATGTCGTCGTTGATGCTCGTATCGGGAATGCGGCCAATAATGCGGACGATGATTTTTTCCTGATTGTATTCATTCAAAACCTCCACCAAGGCCCCTACCGGCGCCGTGCGGTGCAAGCCTAGGAATTTGCTTGTACTTTCGTCTGTCTCAATCACTTCCGCCAAGCCGGATTCCGATTTTTTCTTGCCTTTCACAACCTTAGGCGGCGCAACTTCTTCAACGGGCTTCACCACTTTCTCTGGAACAATGGCCTTTGCTTTCACAGAATCTTTCACGACCGTGGTTGTAGTAGTAACTTTTGGCGCAGGCGCAGCAACCGTTGGAGCTGGCTTTTCAGGTGCTTTCTCACTCACAATCAGTTCTTGTCCATCCTTCAAATTGTCGTCGGTAAGATTATTCCATTTCCGGAGATCAGCCATGAGAACACCATATTTTACTGCAACACGATAAAGGGTTTCGCCGGGCTCCACTTTGTGCAAGCCATTGGCTGGCGCGGGAACGGTTGCGCTTGCAGTTGGCGCAGAGGTTGTTGTCGGTGCCGGGGCGGTAGGCGCTGTTGCGGCTGGTGCTGTGGGAGCAGGTGTTGCAGGTGCGGGCGTAGTAACGGTCGGCTTTACTTCCTTCACCTCAGCCTTAGCAGCTTCTTTTCTATCTTCCTTTTTGTCTTCTTTCTTTGAATCTTTTTTGCTGGTTTTGGGAGTGTATGGCACCCTGATGGTCTGTCCCGACTGGATATTATCTGCCATCCCGGGATTGGCTTCCCGCAGCGCCTGAATGGATGTGCCGTACTGGCGCACCACCGCAAACATGGTTTGCCCCTGGTTTACCCTATGCAGAACGAATATTTTACCTCCCACTCTTTCAACCCCAACGGAGTCAACCTCATAATTCCCGTTTGCCCGGGCCTCAATCAAACCTGTAAACAAACCTAACAAAATGGTCAGGCAAAAAATGTATTTCATTTATTATGAAAGTGTTAGACTCGAAAACTCGTTGTTGTTTTTCAGATAAACCAATGTAGATGCTTTTAGCATCATCGTTGAGCGGCCCATTCCTTCGCGTCCTTCAGACAGCTGTTCATGTAAAATCAGCTGCCTTTGATCTGTCACAATGAGGAGGTATTGAACTGATTTATCCTGATCGTAAATATAATAAGAAAACATTATATAGGGTCTTTTCTCCAAATAATCAATAGTTACTGCATCGTGCCCATTCGTTATTTCATGGATAAATGATGCCAGTTTTTGGAAATAAACGCTGTCCTTCCTGTAACGAACCGGTTCTTGTAAAATTATTCTTTCAATTTGCGGCCCGTAATTTTCTTTCAGCGATGCGGTTTCACCCGTTTCAGCATTACATTGTTTATGAATAAACTGCTCTCCCGACTTGGTTGCAACTTCTATATGTCTGTTATCCAGCGGTTTTACCATCAAATGATTGGGTAACGCCCACAGAAACCGCCCATCCGTGGCCGAGAATGCCAGCAAATCGGTTGGTTCGGGAATTTCGGGATAGCGGTAATTGTGCAGGAAAATACTGTTGCAGGAAAACGCGGTCAGCGAGCTCCACCAATCGGCTTCTTCGGGAGAATGGTGCCACAGCTGTGTCATTTCACCAGTATCAATGACTGAAAATGATACTTTTTTCAATGTGGCGTCGCGAAGTTCTACAACCCAGAGATTGCTGTCAGGATCAGGGTCGGGCAAAATCCGCCAGATATTTTGTAAAAACCGTTGAGAAAAGACCTTTTGCAATTTTTTAGCTTTATTTTGAAACAAAATTCAACAGAAATATAGACCAACTGACCTCGTGCGAATATTAGGAATAATCCCTGCCCGCTACGCTTCCACCCGTTTTCCAGCCAAAGCATTGGTTGATATTGGCGGAAAAAGCATGATCCAGCGGGTTTACGAACAATCGTCCAAAGCTACACAACTCGATCAGGTAATTGTTGCCACCGATGACGAAAGAATCTTCAACCACGTCACAGACTTTGGCGGAAAAGCCATTATGACGAACACCGCGCACCAAAGCGGAACAGATCGCTGCTTTGAAGCGCTTTCCAAAACGGACGGCGTTTACGAATATGTGATCAACATTCAGGGTGACGAACCTTTTATAAGCCCCGAACCCATAGATAATCTGGCAGAAGCATTGAATGGTGAAGTCGAGCTGGCAACGCTTGTGAAAGTGATTGACAGCGATGAGATCCTTTTTAACCACAATGTGCCCAAAGCGGTTTTGAATAAGCGTAATGAGGTTTTGTATTTCAGCAGGCAAACGATCCCCTATCTGCGCAATCCGGAATCGGGCCAATGGCTTGGTGCTCATACTTTTTACAAACATATAGGCATCTACGCTTACCGGGCGGATGTGCTTGCGGAGATCACCAAATTACCCGTTTCTTCGCTTGAAAAAGCAGAAGCATTGGAGCAACTTCGCTGGCTGGAAAATGGTTATGCAATCAAAGCGGTGATTACTTCTGACGACTCTCATGGCGTGGATACCCCGGAAGACCTGATTCGGGTCAGCAGAAAGTTTTTACTCTGACATCGGCCAACTGGAACGCTATTTGTAACTTTTTTTGCAACACCCTTGCAGATTCCAGTCTCTTAAAAAACGTTAAAACGGGTATTTTTATACGACCTGTCTGAATTAGGGCGTTACCCTTGTAGTGATTTTATTAACCAATTGAAAAACCATACTTATGCAATATAACATTCTTTGGGCCGATGATGAAATAGATCTCCTCAAACCACATATCATGTTTTTGACCAATAAAGGTTACAGCGTGACGCCCGTGAACAGCGGTGCCGATGCATTGGACCGCATTGAAAACGACCGGTTTGACATTGTTTTTCTGGATGAAATGATGCCGGGTATGACCGGCCTCGAAACATTGGCACAAATAAAACAGCAACAGCCTAATTTGCCTGTTGTGATGATTACAAAGAGTGAGGAAGAGCATATCATGGAAGATGCCATCGGTTCCAAAATCGATGATTATCTGATCAAACCGTTGAATCCCAATCAGATTTTACTTTCTGTAAAAAAGATCCTGGATAACAAAAGGCTGGTTACAGAGAAAACGACATTGAGTTACCAGCAGGAATTCCGGAACCTGGCCATGCAATACCAGGACAGGATCGGACATGAAGAATGGGCTGATATTTATAAAAAACTGATATACTGGGAGTTGGAACTCGAAAATTCCGAAGATCAGGGAATGGCAGAGGTTTTCAGCATGCAAAAAAGCGAAGCCAATGCTAATTTTTGCAAATTCATTGAAGATGAATATGAAGAATGGCTGAACGATCCGCGCTCGGATAAGCCTATTTTATCACACCAGTTGATGAAACAAAAGGTTTTCCCGCATCTGAAAGGATCGGATGAGCCGTTATTCTTCCTGCTGATCGATAATTTCCGTTATGACCAATGGAAAATGATCCAGCCGATTTTACAGGAATATTTCAACATTGAGGAAGAATCATCATACTACTCAATTTTGCCTACGACCACGGGATATGCGCGTAATGCCATTTTCTCGGGCCTTATGCCGAGTGAAATGGAGCGTAAGCATCCGCAATGGTGGGTAAGTGATGAAAACACACCCGAAGGTGAAGAGGGATTGAACAACCATGAGCATGATTTCCTGCAAAAGCAGCTTGAAATGAATCACCTTACCAGTGTGAAAAGCTCTTATCACAAGATCCTGAATGCCAACCAGGGTAAAGCATTGATAGACAACTTCAATAACATGCTGAATAACCAGCTGAATGTGGTTGTATATAACTTTGTGGATATGCTTTCGCATGCCCGGACGGACGTTCAGATGATCAAGGAACTGGCGCCGGATGAAGCTGCTTACAGGTCCATTACGAAATCCTGGTTCCAGCATTCACCTCTTTTGGACTTCATCAAAAAGGTGGCTGAGAAGAAATGCAGACTTATTTTGACGACGGATCACGGTATGATCCGCGTTCAGAAACCGGTGAAAATCATTGGTTACCGTGAAACGAATACAAACCTCCGTTACAAACACGGAAAGAATTTGGGTTTCGATGATAAAAACCTAATGGTATGCCGCAAGCCTGAAAGAATTTTCCTGCCAAAACCACACGTTTCCACTTCTTACGTGTTCACCAAAGAGGATTATTTCTTTGCTTACCCGAACAATTACAATCAATACGTGAATTTATACAGGGATACATTCCAGCACGGAGGCGTCTCCCTGGAAGAAATGATCATTCCGATCATTGATCTGAAAGCGAAGTAATTCAGGTTCATATATAAAAAGGAAAGGATCCGATCGGTTGATCGGATCCTTTCCTTTTTATGCTTCAATTAAAATCAGCCTTCTGTAACACTTCCGTTCTCGCATTTCAAAACACGCGCCGGAAATTTCCGCAGAAACTCGTGGTTGTGGGTTGCCATCAAAATAGCGACGCCGGCATTGTTGATCGTCCTGAAAACCTGCATAATCTGCTCTCCTACTTCCGGATCCAGATTACCCGTGGGCTCATCGGCGATCAATATCCGCGGCTCGTTCAGCATGGCGCGGGCAATTACAACCCGCTGCTGCTCACCGCCCGAAAGCTGGTGAGGCATTCTCTTCTGCGCTGTTCCCAGTCCCACCTGCATCAAAACCTCAGCAATGCGCTTTGAGATTTTCCCCTTGTCATCCCAGCCGGTCGCTTTCAAAACAAACGACAGGTTATCCTCAACAGAACGGTCGGAAAGTAACTGAAAGTCCTGGAAAACAATGCCAATCTTGCGGCGCAGAAACGGGATATCGGATCGCTTAATGTTGTGCAGTTCATAACCAACCACTTTGGCAGATCCTGTGTGCAGCCACAAGTCCGCGTACAACGTCTTCAAAAGAGAACTTTTTCCGCTTCCGGTCCGTCCGATCATATACACGAACTCACCGTTTTTTATTTCGAAATGTACATCGTTTAAAACAGGCCGCTCACCCTGATAAATATCTGCCCGATCCAGTATGATAATTGGCTCTGTTGACTCCGTCATAAAAAATTAGGTATTTGGATTTCCCTTTTTGTAATCAGCAAGGAATTTTTCCAGACCGATATCCGTAAGCGGGTGTTTCAGCAATGCTTCCATCGCGCTCAAAGGACCAGTCATTACATCTGCACCAACTTCTGCGCATTGGATAATGTGCATTGGGTGACGAACAGATGCTGCTAAAACTTGTGTATCAAAACCGTAATTTCTGTAAATCAAAAGAATCTGCTCGATCAAAGCGATACCGTCTGTTGAAATGTCATCCAGGCGGCCGATGAACGGAGAAACGTAAGTTGCACCCGCTTTTGCAGCTAAAAGTGCCTGTCCTGCTGAAAAAATCAATGTACAGTTGGTACGAACACCTTTGCCAGAGAAATATTTCAAAGCTTTTACGCCTTCTTTGGTCATAGGTATTTTTACAACGATTTTATCATCAATTTCAATCAGCTCTTCACCTTCACGGATCATTCCTGCCAAATCGATTGAGATAACCTCTGCACTTACGTCACCTTCAACGATGTCGCAAATTGCTTTATAATGGCGCATGATGTTATCCTTGCCCGTAATCCCTTCCTTAGCCATTAACGATGGGTTGGTAGTAACGCCGTCCAAAACACCAAGTGCCTGTGCTTCCTGAATCTCTGCCAGGTTAGCAGTATCAATAAAAAATTTCATAACGGGAATTTATTGGTTAGAATATTCCACAAAAGTAGAAAACCCTGGTCAAAAGCAAAAAGAAAGAGGAGAATAGAACCGAAAGGACATAAAAAAAGGCAAACCGAGAATCTCACCGCATCGACCACCTACCCTTGCTTCCGTCAGGACCTGGGGGATTCGGAAGGAGCTGGTAGTTCCGATTTGCCAGCTGCAAAGATAAAGACATTTTATTGACAAAAAGAAAACATTCATTTCACGTTTGGGCTTACTTTTGTGCGAATCAATTAGAAATGAACAGTTATGCCGCGTTATTTTTTTTTATTTTTCCTCTATTTATGTGTTTCATGTGCCCAATCTTCTGATGCTTTTTTGCAAAAAGGGAAAGAATTAATGCAACAGGGCAAGACCCGCGAAGCCATTGAATTCATCAACAAAGCCATCGAAAAAGATGATGCGAATGCCGATGCATTTAATTTACGGGGCGTTGCTTATTATGAATTGAAAGAATATCCGAGCGCGCTCCTCGACTTTGGGCAGGCGATCAAAATAAAACCGAACTCTTACCGCCCCTATTTCAACCGTGCATTACTTTATACGGATGAAAACAGGTTGGATTCAGCATTTGCAGATTATAACAAGTCTGCCGAACTCGCGCCGGACACGGCCGACGTATTCCTTAACCGGGGCCAATTGTTGGTTTTGATGGAAAAACCAACAGAAGCCATCGCAGATTTTGAAAAAGCCACCAAACTGGATGACAATAACAAAATGGCTTGGTACAATCTCGGAAACACTTACTACCGCAACAAAGACTATAAAAAAGCCACATTAGCATTCCGCCAGACCGTGCGTTTGGATGCCGCCTATGGCAAAGCGTTCTACGGCCTTGGACTTGCGCAATGGAATGACGGTGAAAAAGATTTAGGTTGCACCAATCTGAAACAAGCCCTGAATGTCGGATATTCGGACGCCGCTAATGCACTGGCGCAGTTTTGTAAATAAAACCATTTAAAACCACACTTTCCTATGAGACTCTTTAAGATTGCTTCCGGAATTATTTTCATCCTTTTTGCCTATTTACAGCTCAATGACCCCGATTCGGGCTTATGGATCGCTGTTTACAGCTTTGCGGCGCTTGCCTGCTTTATGAGCATTCGCGAGCTGTGGCCGAGCTGGGTGTTTTATGCGCTTGGTGCAGGATATCTGGTAGCGGCTGTGCTGCAATGGCCGCCGGAATTTGAAGGGATATTCTTTGGAGAAACTGCCATGCGAAGCCTGAACATTGAGTTGGCAAGAGAGTCGCTGGGCCTGGGAATTTGTACCATTGTAATGGTCGTGATCGGCAAGTGGGGCTGATCTAATCTTTAAGCCATTCTATTTCTTTCAGTCCGACTTCCAAAGTGCCGCTTTCAGAAAGCAGCTTCATGACGAGCTTACCCTGCGGGGTAACATGGCTGACAGTGCCTTCAAAAACGCGCTCCTGATGCTTGAATAGCACTGAATGATTGTATCCGAACAGGTTAGTCAAGTAATCCTGGCGGATACGATCATGTAAGGTTTTAGATTTCAAATCGGCATAAAAACTGTCCAGGAAACGAAGCAGCTTGTTAAATTCTTCACTAAGCACAAATTGGCCGCCCGTTTCCTTGCCAATGGACGTTGCGTGTGCACTTGTAAATACTTTTTGATTAATGTTTACGCCAATGCCTATGACAGAGCTGGCTATCCTGCTTCCCTGAATTGAATTTTCGATCAGGACGCCGCTTACTTTTTTGCCATTCACATACACGTCATTCGGCCATTTGACTTTGGCATTATTTACATACCTGGCAGCGTAAGCGTGGATTCCCAACGCGACCGTCTGGCTTAATAAAAACTGGTCCGCAACCGGCAAAAAACCGGGTGTTAAAATGACTGAAAATGTTAGATTTTGCCCTGGATCAGCAACCCAATCCGTCCCTCTCTGGCCCCTGCCTTTTACTTGATTGTCTGTTATGACAATAGTCCCTTCATCGAACAACCCCGCGTGCACTATTTCAGCCGCTATGTCGTTTGTAGAGTGACAAGTTGGCAGATATATAACTTTTTTACCAATTATTAAGGTATCCTGTATAGAGTTGTACAATTTTTTTGTTTTACTTTAGGGTTTAGAAAAGGAATTAACTACGAATGAAAGAACGCAAAAATAAAGAACTATCCTCAAAAGATCTCTCTGAGCTGGTAGCAAAAGGAATGATAGAAAAGAAGGGCCTGGACATCGCAATACTTGACCTCAGAAATGTAAAAAATTCAATAACTGATTTTTTTGTAATTTGTTCGGGTAATTCCGACACGCAGATAGATGCTTTGGCCAACTCGGTTGAAGACGAAGTTTACAAAATGTCCAAAACAGAACCCTGGCAGAAGGAAGGAAAGGCGAATGGGGAATGGATCTTGATTGATTATGTAGATGTCGTGGCACACATATTCAACAAAGATCGCCGCAAGCATTATGATCTGGAAGAACTTTGGGGAGATGCAGAGGTAACATACCTGGAAGATTCCATGGTATAAATGACCGGCAGGTGAACATTAGCCTGGGCCGGAATGTTGTTTATTATATTTCCTCTTAATTAAAAACACAGAATGTCTGAAAACGATAACAAAAGAGGGCCTCTCAGTCCTAAAAGTCCCCAAAAAGGATATCAGGGCTGGATTATCGCTGCTCTGATTGCTACTATACTTGGAATAACATACCTCAACCGCACCTCAACCATTCGTGAAACGACGCAGAAACGTTTCGAAAAAATGATGGCTGACAAAGAAGTCGAAAGGGTTACGATTGTTAATGACAAGTCTGTTGAGGTTACACTGAAACCAGAGGCACTGAAACAAGATAAATATAAGGTTGTTGCAAAGGAAAATAATTACTTCGGAGGTGAAACGGTGTCGCATTACCAGTTTCAGGTAACGTCTGCTGAGACTTTCAAGAAGGATTTTGATAAAATGCAGGAAGGCATTCCCGACGATGATAAGGTGCCTTTTGTAGTAGATACCCGCAACGACTGGACCAGCTTCCTCGGAACCTGGGGCTTTTTCATTGTCATGATCCTGGTGATGTACTTTATTCTGGGCAGAATGTCCGGTGGCGTCGGACCGGGTGGTCAGATCTTCAACATTGGCCGCTCGCGTGCTACATTGTTTGATGCTGAAAACAAGGTTAAGATTACTTTTAATGATGTTGCCGGGCTAGACGAAGCAAAGGAAGAGATTAAAGAAATTGTTGAATATCTTCAAAGCCCTGACAAATTCAAGAAACTGGGTGCAAAAATTCCAAAAGGCGCTTTGCTTGTAGGACCTCCGGGAACGGGTAAAACATTGTTGGCCAAGGCTGTTGCCGGTGAAGCTGGCGTTCCATTTTTCTCCCTGTCTGGTTCCGACTTTGTTGAAATGTTCGTGGGTGTAGGTGCGGCACGTGTTCGTGACCTGTTCAAGCAAGCAAAAGAGAAAGCGCCTTGTATCATCTTTATTGATGAGATTGATGCAGTAGGCCGTTCACGTGGACGTGGCGCTATGCCGGGTTCAAATGACGAGCGTGAGAATACATTGAACTCACTTTTAGTTGAAATGGACGGTTTCGCAACCGACTCAGGTATTATCATCGTAGCTGCAACCAACCGTCCTGACGTTCTGGACCCTGCATTGTTACGTCCGGGTCGTTTTGATCGCCAGATTTCAGTGGATAAGCCAGACGTGATTGGCCGTGAAGCGATTTTCAAAGTGCATTTGAAACCTTTGAAATTGTCAACCGACGTAAACATTCAAAAGCTTTCTTCGCAAACACCAGGTTTTGCCGGTGCTGAAATTGCCAATGTTTGTAACGAAGCAGCATTGATCGCAGCACGTCGTAATCGTGATGAAGTTACCATGCAGGACTTCCAGGATGCAATGGACCGTGTAATCGGTGGTTTGGAAAAGAAAAACAAGCTTATCTCACCTGAGGAAAAAGAAATCGTTGCTTACCACGAGGCTGGTCACGCAGTAGCAGGCTGGTTCCTGGAACATGCCGATCCATTGGTTAAGGTATCAATCGTTCCCCGTGGTGTTGCAGCATTGGGTTATGCTCAATATTTACCGAGAGAACAGTATTTGTATCGCACAGAACAGTTGTTTGATGAAATGTGCATGACACTAGGCGGCCGTGCAGCTGAGGATGTGGTTTTCGGTAAAATTTCAACCGGTGCATTAAGTGATCTTGAACGCGTTACGAAAGTAGCTTACAGCATGGTAACGATGTACGGAATGAACGAACGTATTGGAAACATTTCTTACTACGATTCAAAACAAAGCGATTACGCATTTACGAAACCATATTCTGAATCAACGTCTCAGGCGATTGACGAAGAAGTAAGGAAGCTGATTGATCAGGCTTACCAGTTTGTTAAGAACCTGTTGAGCGAGAAGCGTGATAAATTGGAAGTGTTGGCGAAAGAGCTTTTGGAAAAAGAAATTTTGTTCCAAAGTGATCTTGAAAAACTGATCGGAAAACGTCCTTACGAGAAGGAAACCAGCTATCAGGCCTACATTAACCGCCGATCTAATGAAGAAGCAGCGATCCATGAGGAAGTTGTGAAACACACATTAGAAAAGGAAAACAAAGAAGAAGAATTAGCAGAGGCAGGTAAAGACGTATCAAACGAATAAGCTGCTGAACTTATAATAATATGCAATAGCCGGACAATCATGTTGTCCGGCTATTATTTTTGTAACAAACATCATTCACCCCAAACCCGTAACAATGTCTTTTGAAATATTCAAACAGCAATTTGGCGATCTGAGCGAACTTGTTATCCAGGAAACAGAAACAGGAAATCGCTGTGTCATTATTCCTGAATTAGGTGGAATTGTCCGCCAACTTTCGCTTCGCAAAGGAATTACCTTGTTCTCTCTGCTCAAAACGCCGCCTACGCCGGATAGTCTGCTTGCGGATACGAAGAGCGCGAGTGAGCTTCTTTTTCCCTTTGCCAGCAGGATACCCGATGGAAAATACAAGTTTCTGGGTAAACAATATCAGCTTGCCAAAAATGAAACCGGCAACCTGAATGCGATACACGGACTGGTTAGGAAACAACCATTCAATGTTGACGAGCAGGACATTCAGGCTGATCGTGCTTCTGTGAAGCTCTCCTACTCACTCAATAATCCGGAGGGTTATCCATTTTCAGTTGATTTCTCCGTATCCTATGCATTACATGCCGATGGTCGGTTTGTATTAACGTATGAAGCTGTGAATCAAGGCAGCGAGCCGGCACCCATGATGTTTGGATGGCATCCGTATTTCGTGCTTGGCAACGAGCAAGTTGATGCCTGGAAGATCAATATTCCTTCCAATGAGATTGTAGATTTTGATATTAATCAGATTCCGGTTGGCAGAAAGCCGTTCCTGGTAGAAAAGCCGACTAAATTATATCAGAAAGCATTTGACAATTGCTTCGTAGTGGATTCCGCATCTGATAGCGCGGTAACCGAACTGATCTCGGAGAACCAGGACATTACATTGCGAATTAAGCAGGAAACCGGCGAAGGAAAATTCAATTACCTAGTGGTGTACACGCCGCCCGCACGTGAATGTGTTGCTATTGAGCCACTGACAGCGAATGTGGATGCATTCAATTCAGGAGAAGGGCTTAATATTCTGGCGCACGGGAAAAGCATCTCCGGCTCCATCACGCTTACGCTTGTTTAAGAACGGTGTTTCTTGTACCAAAAGGCTTTATGCCAAAGTAACTTCCAATAAGTCAGATAGCGTAAATGGGCCGCAATAATTGAAATTTTGATGCTCAGATTATCCCTATGGCGCATGTTGTAAACGAATATGCGCCATGATTTTGATTTCAATACCGGACGCTCATTTTCCCAATGTTTGAGAATTTCCCTTTGAAAATCTTCGGAGGGAATGTATGAAACACCCTCGAATTGCGGGCTCAAAAATGTTTCACCAGTAAGCATATGCACCATGGCCAGCGATTCCCTGAGCAAGCGATTGAAACCTTTCTTTTTGGCTGTGTCCTGAATGTAAGCCCAATCCAGGCCATTCGCATGTTTGCGCAAAAGCCTTACAAAATCGGCCATGTATTTGAGTTTATCCCATTGCTCAATGCCGCCATGGTGAATCACCATTAAAAGCAGCTGGTTTTCCATGCGAGGAATGGGAATGGTTGACCCAGCCATTTGGACCTGAATCATATCTTTTGAAAGTTCCTCCCAAGTAAGGTCGTAGCAGTAACGGGGATAACTCGGCCTCCACTGCACTTCCAGTGACTGCAATGTATGTTCTTCAATGGGTTCCAAAGGAAGCTGGTAATCCGTAGCCAAATAGGCCTGTTTCAGCGCATCATTACCAAACAAATACCGACGATACGGATCTGGGGCAAAGCCACTTTTTTGTAGCGTGGCAAGACTTTCGGAAACATCTTCTTCTTTAATGAAAAAGTCAATGTCGCCAAATTCGCGCTGATTGGGTTTCTCATACAACAGCCAGGCCCAAAGTGCGCCTTTCATTAAAAAAGCTTTCACATGAGCTGTGTTAAGCTCCTGGTATAACCGCACAGAGATCCCGAGAAACGCCATATTTGTAATAGCCTGCCCCATCGCAAATGCTTTCAAGTCTGCTAAATGTTTGGCAGGAATGTCAGGCTGTTCCGCTCCACTTTGCAAATGGTCCAGCAATAATGGCCTCACCTGATGCCAGTTGGCCATCCGAGCCAATTTGGGCCAGACGATCTTGCTTTGATACAGATGAAATGGCGGTTTTGATTTCCCTCCAAGTGCAGCTTCAATCAGCAGGGCCAGCTCGGGGGAAATTATCATGTCTGGCATCATCCGGCTATCAGTTGTTCCGGCATGCATTCACTGACCCATTTTTCCAGGTTTTCGAATCCGTCCGGGCGTTTCTTTTTCCAGAGCCGGGCAGATTTGCTGCATTGAAAGCTCTGCAAAAAATGCCTTTTTAAAGCCTCCCTGGTAAGCAGCTGGCTGGGCAGCGGGAAGTTTTTTAATGTTTCGGTTGGGATTTCGGCAGCCGACAATGCTGATAACGGCTTCCTATTTCGCGCTTTATGTAAAAAAAACACTTCCTTTAAAGGCACCGGATCGTGGGAGAAATTCGATTTGGGTTCATAGGAAAACTTCTTAACCCCTTCGCTTACAGGATGTAAGTCAGATTGCTGGTAATGTAAACCAGCAACCGTTTTGTCCCAGATTTTGAGCTGCGGATAAGCTGGGATAATGTAGGCCGATCCATCGTCATTAAATCCGATGGCCGTCAAATCGTCGCTCAATAATTTGCAACCTGCCTTAATAAACGCAGCCGCAGTCGTGGATTTTCCAGCGCCCGGTGTGCCCATGAAACACCAGCCTTCGTTGCTAACCTGGACAGAGCTGGCATGCAAAAGAAACAGCCCACGCTGAAAAAGGATTAACCCGATAGCCTCGCTCACCGTGAACAGGCTGATTAAATCATTTTCATTTGTTAATGCATTCACATAAAGGCAATTGCCATTCGTAGCCTTGAATGATGCAACGTCAGCCCAATGCAAATACAAGTTTTCATCGGCGTCTTTTCCAAAAGACGCCCGCACTCCTCTTCGATATAATTGCGTTTTTTCCAGTGCAGGCAAGTCAAATACTCCTGACTTGATATATAAGTCGTGATCGGGACGAGCGTCTCCGTCACTCAATTCGGGAAGTCTAATTTCAGAAAGGATATTTAATCCGAAGGCTTTGTAATAATGCATGTATGTTATGGTAAAATCATTTCCAAACCCAAATTCGCTGATAAAGAACTGATTCCGGCCAGTTACCCATAATTACAGACCCATTTTTCTCAACCCATGCATGCGCCTCAAACTGCTTGGCCGGGTTCACCTCGATTCCGATCTCTAATGTTAACGCCGGCACCTTGCGCAACAAATATTTGGTTGCCAGCGCGCGAGGAAGGCATAGCAGCTCCAATGGCAGTAAATTCGCAGCTGTGTCAACAGCCCAAACAGTCAGATCAACGCTTTGCTGGGAAGTTTCACCTGTATATTTCGATTTGCAGAGCCAATGAAAGATTTTTCTGAATGTTGCGAATGGCAAAATCGTCAGACCTACTTTAATAAGCACCAGGCTAGCAGCCGCTTTCAGAAAAATGAGCTTTCCTTCCAGTGATAAACTATTCCATTTGGCAATATGGTGCTTGAAACGTCCCAACCGAATTTATTTAGTGATCTCAACCAGCTTTTCAGAAATGAGATCTTTGA
This sequence comes from Dyadobacter sp. CY347, assembly GCF_021502655.1. Lineage (GTDB taxonomy): Bacteria > Bacteroidota > Bacteroidia > Cytophagales > Spirosomataceae > Dyadobacter. The sequence continues at coordinate 407,970 of NZ_JAKFFT010000004.1, read as the reverse complement.
GCAAAACATCAATGTCACTTTTGCAGGTTTCTGCATCGACTTCGTATTCACTAATCACCGCATCACAAAGAGCATCAATGGTTTGCGGTCCTTTTTCCAGGTTGTCCCACACAAGCATTCCTACTTCATTCAGTCCGTAATATGCACCTTTGCTATGGTTGAGTATGACTGTTTCGCCTGCTACTTTGGAGCTGATCTGTTCGGAAGTCAGTTGGTATTTTGTCATGAGGGGCTATTCTGATGTGATATAATGTGTTTTGATTTGTACAAAGTTAAAAATTTTAATTACTCAATCTCAAACTTTATTCCCTGCGCCAGCGGAAGCGCCGTTCCGTAATTGATCGTGTTGGTTTGCCTGCGCATATAAACTTTCCAGGCATCCGAACCAGATTCCCGACCTCCGCCTGTTTCTTTTTCCCCTCCAAATGCACCGCCAATCTCCGCGCCCGAAGTGCCTATGTTCACATTAGCAATCCCGCAATCAGATCCTGCGTGAGAAAGAAAAAGCTCTGATTCTCTGATGTTTAATGTAAAGATAGCCGAAGATAATCCCTGGGGGACGTCATTTTGAATGGCAATGGCCTCTTCCAGATCATTGTATTTGATCAGATAAAGAATTGGCGCAAAGGTTTCATGCTGCACAATTGGATATTTATTCAACACCTCTGCAATGCACGGCGCAACGAAACATCCCGACGAAAATTCATCTCCAAAAAGCACTTCCGGTTCAACAAGAAAACTGCCACCGGCGTCTATGACTTTTTCTACGGCAAGCTGATATTGGGAAACTGCCTCTTTATCGATCAACGGCCCAACGTGCATGTTGGCATCCAGTGGATTTCCAATGCGCAACTGGCCATATGCTTTCACCAATCGCTGCTTGACCTCTTCGTAAATTTCAGCCTGGACAATGATCCTTCTGGTAGAAGTGCATCGCTGGCCTGCCGTCCCTACCGCACCAAAAACGATGCCGGGAATAGCAACATTTAGATCTGCTGACGGCGTAACAATGATAGCATTGTTACCACCCAGTTCCAGCAAACTCTTACCAAGCCGCCTGGCAACAGCTTCGCCCACCGATTTTCCCATTCGTGTGCTGCCCGTTGCTGAAACCAACGCGATCCGCGGATCATTGGCTAGCCATTCCCCAACTTCCCGGCCGCCCGTTAAAATACAAGAAACACCTTCCGGCACATCGTTGTCTTCGAGCACTTTTTTTATAATGTTCTGTGATGCTAATGCTGTCAGCGGCGTTTTCTCAGATGGTTTCCAAATGCAAACATCGCCACAAACCCAAGCCAGCATGGCATTCCAGGACCAGACTGCAACCGGAAAGTTAAATGCAGAAATAATGCCCACGACACCGATCGGATGCCATTGCTCATACATGCGGTGCTGCGCTCGCTCGCTATGCATGCTCAATCCGTACAATTGGCGCGAAAGCCCAACGGCAAAATCGCAGATATCTATCATTTCCTGCACTTCTCCCAAACCCTCCTGCAAGCTCTTGCCCATTTCATAACTCACCAACGTGCCAAGCTCGGTTTTGAATTTCCTGAGCTGGTCGCCCATCTGGCGCACGATATCACCGCGTTTTGGCGCTGGGATTTGTTTCCATATCTTAAATGCTTCCACCGCTTTCTGCACCACGAAGTCATAATCTGAGCGATCTGCCTGATTTGCCTGGGCTATTCTTTTGCCATCGACCGGGGAGTAGGATTCGAGGATCCCGCCATTTCCGGCCTGATGAATTTTCCCGGTGCTGACACCATTATTAAGCTGCTGAATGCCAAGCGTATCGAGGACAGTTTGTATATTTTCCATTTACAATTCTTTGTGTGTAATGACCATTATTAATTAAAGAAAGCACCATTCTCCGTTTGCAGAAAGTCAGCGAGCAGAATGTCCTCTTGCCGGATAAATCCTCTGTCTGGCAAAACGCCGTTTGCTACCATTTCCACAACCGACGCAATGGAAGCGGCAGTGGTCCAGGAAATGGCCCGCCAATGCTTTCCATCTATTTCAATGGGATGGTATGCCCTGTAAAACTCTTCCCGTTCCAATCGGTTATCTTTCCAACCTTCCACAACGGCATACACATAAACAACATCCTGCTGCACAGGGGGTTTTGCTTCCGTTAATATCTGTTCGATCAGCTCACGCTTATCTTTTAAGCAAAGTTCATAAAGCATAAAACGCATCAAACTGCAATGTCCGGGATAGCGTATCGTCTTGTAATTCAGCGTATCGAGCTTTCCTTCCAGCGTTTCACACATTGTTCCCAGACCGCCGGAAGTGATGAATGCTTCGAATTCCTGCCCTTCTATATTGATCATTTCAACGCCTTCCAGGGAAGGAACCATCTTCCGGACGCCATTATGGATCACTTCCGCATCATTAATATACTCATTCACAACTCCCGCCGGAGACCAGGTGAAGGAATAGCCCATCAGGCCATTTGGATAGCGCGGTAAAGCGCCGACTCGGAGTTCAATATCGCGTAGTTTCGTGAAACGTTTGGCCAGATCCATTCCTACTATGCCAATAAAACCCGGCGCGAGGCCGCATTGCGGTGCAAGCACGCTGCGGCTGTCCCTGGCCATTTCCCGTATTGCGGCCGTAGTTGCAACGTCTTCGGTTAGATCAAAATAATGTATTCCTTGCTCGCAGGCTTTGCGCGCGATGGGTAAATTGAGATTATAGGGCATGCAGGAGACGACTGCGTCAAATCCGGCGAGCGTTTGTTCTAAGAATTCAGGGTTGCTAATGTCGCCCGAGATTACCGGAAATGGCAGTGAAACAGAAGGTTGTGTCTTATCAACCCCGGTAACATTAAATTTTTTGCTTAATAACGTCCCGACAAGTGACCCAACTTTTCCGAGACCAATAACGAGGATTTTTTGCATGTATAGTCAAACATTTAGATTGTAAATATTTTAGCTGTGGAGAAAGATATGAAAAGAAATTGCAGTTTTTAAAACTTACATGTCATTTTTGTATGATGAATAAAAGGGATATGCGAATTGCAATTGTGGGCGGAGGCGCTTCCGGATTTATGGCTGCTATAACAGCCGCAGAACAAAATCCGGACGCGAAAATCGTGATTTTGGAAAAGAATAAGACGGTGTTAAACAAAGTCCGGGTGTCGGGCGGCGGCCGCTGTAATGTGACGCATAACCCGTCCGATCTGCGTTTTTTTATCAAAAACTATCCCAGAGGTGAAAAGCTGCTGCGCAAATTGCTGCATCATTTTGACGCGAAGGCAACTGTAAACTGGTTTGAGAATAAAGGCGTAAAATTGAAGACCGAGCCGGATGGCAGAATGTTTCCGGTAACCGATTCATCGCAAACGATCATTGAATGTATGGTCAGGACGGCGCGTAACCTGAATATTGAGATCAGGACAAGCACATCTGTCCGGTCGTTTTCCAAAATAACCGGTGATAATCAGAATGGCTTTTCGATCCAGTTGGACGAAGATGAAAAAATTTATGCTGATAAATTGCTGATCGCGACCGGCGGATATCCCAAAGCAAGCGGGTTTGATTGGCTTGAAGCACATGACCACACGATCATTAACCCACTTCCATCTCTTTTTACATTCAACACGCCTGACAATTATTTGCTGCCGCTGGCCGGGGTTTCGGTTCAGGATGCGTTTGTAAAAATTTCGGGAACAAAACATGAATGGCAGGGGCCATTGCTGATCACGCATTGGGGTTTTAGTGGTCCGGCAGTTCTCAAACTTTCGGCCTGGGGCGCACGTGATCTTGCGGAAAAGGATTACAATTTTGTTTGCAAGATCAATTGGCTGCCGCAAATGAATGAGCAGCAGGTCAGGGAGTTTTTATTGGGTGAAAAAACAAAAACGCCGAAACAACAAATTGCCTCACATGCACGCCTCGGCATTCCGGCCCGGCTATGGAAAGCGTTTGTTTCAAAATCAGAAATCCCGGACGAATTACGCTGGTCTGACGCGACGAACAAGGCATTAAACCGGCTCACTGAGTTACTGACAAACAGTCAGTTTGACGTAAAAGGGAAAACCACTTTCAAGGAGGAGTTCGTAACCTGCGGCGGCATTTCCCTGACCGACATTGATCATGAAACATTAGAAAGCAAATCTGTCCCCGGATTGTATTTTGCCGGTGAAGTGCTTGACATTGACGGCATTACCGGAGGCTTTAATTTCCAAAACGCCTGGACAACCGGATACATTGCGGGAAAGAACATGGCCGCTTACTCCACATTATCTGCCATTGCATCAAAATAGGCCCTTACCTTCTTCGCCCGATCCAACCCGACGAGTCCGGCCAGTTCGGCCAAAGAACTCTCGCGGATACCACGAACGGAACCAAAGAACTTCAACAATTTCGCTGCTGTGATCTTCCCTACGCCGTCCACACCGTCCAATTCACTGATCAGGCTGGCCTTGCTTCTTTTGTCCCTGTGAAATGTGATTCCAAACCGGTGCGCTTCATCCCGGATCTGCTGAATGAGTTTTAGTGATTCGGATTTTTTATCAATGTAAAGGGGAAGTGAATCCTCAGGAAAATAGATTTCTTCTAGTCTTTTGGCGATGCCGATAATGGGCACCTGGCCGTAAATGCCCAGATTTTTCAATGCATCACAGGCTGCGCCGAGCTGGCCCTTTCCACCATCGACCACAATCAGATCCGGCAGCGGCTGCTCTTCCGCAATCAACCGCAGATAGCGCCTTCCTACCACCTCGTTCATGGAAGCAAAGTCGTTAGGGCCTATTACAGTCTTAATGTTGAAATGTCTGTAATCTTTTTTAGAAGGCTTTCCATCTTTGAAACAAACCATAGCCGCAACCGGATTTGTCCCCTGAATGTTGGAGTTATCGAAGCATTCAATGTGCCTAGGAAGCGTTTTTAATTGCAAATCGCTCTTTAACCGGATCAAAATCCGATCTTTTTTAGATGAAGTTGCGGATGCTTCCACTTCCCTGCGCTCCGCTTTGTCACGGCGGAAATACATCACATTTTTCATGGACATATCGAGCAGCTTCTTTTTATCACCGATCTGTGGAACAGTCAGTTCCAGGCGCATTTCCAGATCTGGCTTAATGTTAGAAATCAGCTCCTTGGCCTCAGCCCCGAACTTAGAGCGCATTTCAATAATCATTAATGCTAGTATTTCCGCATCACTTTCGTCAAGCTTTTTCTTCACCTCAATCGTCTGTGTAGCAACCATATATCCCTGTTTTATTTTCATAAAATTGAGATAAGCGGCTTCTTCGTCCGACACAATGGTCAGCACATCAATATTACCGATCTTAGGATTGGTGACGGTGGCTTTACTTTGAAAATTGGAAAGGCTTTCAATTTTGGTTTTCCAGGAATGTGCCTTTTCAAATTCCATTTGCTCGGCCGCTTTCAACATTTTTTCTTTAAAATATTGCTGCGGAAGCGAGAGATTACCTTTCAGAATATTGTGGACCTGCTCGATTTCGGCATTGTATTCCGCTTCGTCCTGCAAGCCCTCGCACGGGCCCTTGCAATTGCCAATGTGATATTCCAGGCAAACCTTAAATTTCCCGGCCTCAACATTGGCCCTGGTCAGCGGCAACTGGCACGAACGGATCGTGTAAAGCGATTTGAACATATCCAGCAGCGTATGCATGGTCCGCAAACTCGCAAAGGGTCCGTAGAATGTTCCTTTGGTCCTGTCCAGGTTGCGCGTCACATATACACGCGGGAAGCGCTCCTGCGTCACGCATATAAAAGGATAAGTTTTATCGTCTTTAAGTAGAATGTTAAATTTCGGCTGCAACTGCTTGATAAGCTGGTTTTCAAGCAATAATGCGTCCCATTCGCTGTGGACAATGGTGTATTCGATGCGACGGATCTGGCTTACGAGCCGCTTGGTTTTACGGTCGTGCTGGTTGGATTTCAAAAAATAGCTCGAAACCCGGCTTCTGAGGCTTTTCGCCTTACCCACATATATTACTTCCCCGGTTTCGTCGAAATAGCGATATACACCTGGGTCAAACGGAATTTTTGAAAGTTCTTCTTTATAATTGAATTCAGACATTGAATAATTCTTGACAGGCTGTGCCTTTATCTATTTGAAAAAAACAACCGCACAAGATGAAAAGTTGCGTCCTTAACCAACCCATACGCATCAGCCTGGGCCTGGTTGAGATCCATTGGCCGGTTCAAAACAGACACTGCATAAGTTATGCCAGCATCGCGGACTTGTTCGGGCGTAATCTGCAAAGTGCCGCAAACGACGGCCAGCGGAACCTTATAAATTTTGCAAAAATCTGCCAAACCTTTCACGACTTTGCCTGACAATGTCTGCTCGTCCACCTTACCCTCGCCTGTAATGACCAGATCTGCATCTTTGATGCGCTCTGCAATGCGTGTTTGCTCGATGACAATGCTGACGCCATCTTTCAAAACTGCGTTTAAAAACCAAAGACATCCTGCCCCTAACCCACCGGCCGCACCAGCTCCGGGATTTTCGCTGATGTCTTTTCCAAAAGTTTTGGAAGCAATGTGACTGAAATTTTTTAAACCATTATCCAGGAATTGAACCATTTCCGGATCCGCTCCTTTTTGCGGGCCGTAAATGTGCGCGGCGCCATTGAGCCCAAAAAGCGGGTTAGTAACATCGCATGCAACTGTAACAGAAACGGCATTCAGACGGCTGTCCTTTTCGATGCTATCAATGCACCGGATTTCATTCAATGATTCACCCTTTGCGGACAGCATCGCATTATTCTTGTCATAAAAACGATACCCTAATGCTTGCGCCATCCCAATTCCACCGTCGGTTGTAGCACTTCCGCCGATGCCTAATATGATTTGCGTAACACCTTTGTCTAGAGCGTCTTTAATAAGCTGGCCGGTTCCATATGTGCTGGTTAGCAACGGATTACGTTCTTCGGCAGCCAGCAACGCCAGCCCGGACGCAGCTGCCATTTCTATATAAGCCGTTTGCCGGTCAGCCGATAAGCCATACGATGCTGTGACAGGCCGCCCTAACGGATCGTTAACTTCAACGTCAATGGTTTCTCCTTGTGCATGTTGCGTCAGGATTTGCGCGGTTCCTTCACCGCCGTCTGCCAGCGGGATGGTTGTGACATTCGCATCGGGGTAGGCCAGTAAAATGCCATCTCTAATCGCCCGGCAAACGTCAATTGCTTCAAGAGAGCCACGAAATTTGTCTGGTGCAACGAGAATGTTCACAATCAGTGCATTAACCCATTAAAACAACACGCCTTCGTCATCGGAGCGGGAAGGTGGAACATATGTGTCAGTGCTGTCCGTAGACACGCCGCCGCATTCCTGAACGTAATTTTCAGGTTTTTTGAAAGGCTCTTTTCTGTATTGAACCAGCGTAGGATCCTTGTAAACTTTCTGCATGAACATTCCCCAGGCCGGCATCGCAATGCGACCACCCTGCCCGTAAGCAATGGTCCGGAAGTGGATGCTGCGATCCTCTCCTCCTACCCATATTCCTGAAACCAGATGCTGCGTCATACCCATGAACCAACCATCTGAATAATTGGAAGTTGTTCCGGTTTTGGCTGCGATTTCGTTGCCTTCGGTCACACCATATTGTCTCAACCGACCAGCCGTTCCGCCCGGATCCTCCACGGCGCCGCGCATTAAATACAGCATATTATAAGCCATATTTTCACTGATTTCCTGATTTTGCTTTTGGAAAAATTCCTGCAAAACATTGCCATAACGATCTTCAATGCGCAGGATGGTCATGGGCTCAGTTCTGTGACCGCCGTTAGCAAATGCACTGTAAGCGCCTACCATCTCAAAAACAGACACATCACTGATCCCTAAACAAAGTGAGGGCACTTCCTGTAACTTGCTGGTAATGCCCAGCTTATGCGCATACTCGGCAACAGTTTTGGCTTTCACCATTTTTATCAGATACGCACTCACGGTATTTACAGACTTACCTAATGCCTGACGCAATGACAAGGATTGGTAAGAGTATTTATTATTAGAATTTTTCGGAGACCAGCCGCCCGGCACACCGTCGGAAGGACCGAAGTAAATCGGCGCATCCGTCACGTGGTCACAAGGCGTTAAGAAGTTCTTATCCAATGCTGACACATAAACAAACGGCTTGAATGTAGAACCGGGCTGGCGCGAGCCTTGCTTCACGTGATCGTATTTGAAATATTTAAAATTTATCCCTCCTACCCAAGCCTTCACGTGGCCGTTTCTTGGATCCATCGACATCATGCCCGCCCTTAAAAACCGCTTATAATAAGCAATGGAATCGATTGGGCTCATCATGACTTCCTTCTCGCCATTCCATGAAAAAACCTTCATTTTGTAAGGCTTACGCATGATCTTCCACGCCTCTTCCTCACCCAGATCTCGCTTCAATGAGATAAAATGCGGTGATCTTCTCGCGGCTGTCGTCAGGAAACCAGGAATTTCTTTTCCGTTGTCGAACGACCATGGATTACGGCCTTTCCAATGTTCATCAAAAAGCTTTTGCTGCCCTTTCATGTGCTCGGTCAGCGCTTCTTCCTGGTAACGCTGCATTCTTGAATCAATGGTTGTATAAATGCGTAAACCGCTGGTATACAAGTCATAATTCATATCATGCTCTTCGTTATACATTTTCACCCAGCTTTTGAGATAACCCCGCATGGATTCCCTGAAATAAGGGGCTAGACCGGTGTTATGGCCTTCCACGGTGAAATCGATGCCCAGTGGCTTTTCTTTATATCGCTCGAAATCTTCTCTTGGAATGTAATCGTATTTGGTCATTTGCGCCAAAACCGTATTCCGGCGGTTCATTGCATTGGTAGGAAAGCGCAATGGGTTAAAAAGCGTTGGATTTTGCAGCATTCCAACCAGCAATGCAGCTTCCGTGACATTCAGATCCCAGGCTTCTTTATCGAAGTAAGTCTTTGCAGCAACCTTGATCCCGTAAGTGTTATTACCGAATGAAACTGTGTTGAGATACATTTGCATGATCTCCTGCTTGGTATACTTCCTTTCCAGGATCACAGACAAAATCCATTCTTTGGTCTTTGCAATCACAATTTTTACCAAAGGAATTTTGCCTAAAAGGCCCTCAAATTCCTCTGAGCGCGTATTAAAAAGATTTTTTGCAACCTGTTGCGTCAGCGTACTTCCTCCTCCCGAGCTCGAATTTCCTGAAACGACACCTTTGAACACACGTAACAAACTTCTTGGGTCAATCCCGGAGTGGTTTACAAAACGCGCATCTTCCGTTGCAACCAATGCATCGATCAGATTGGGAGATATCTGAGAAATGTCAATCTGCGTTCTGTTTTCGAAGAAATATTTACCTAATGACTTGCCATCTTCACTAATCAGCTCGGATGCAAGTTCACTTTTAGGGTTTTCCAGTGTTTTCAAATCGGGCATTCCGCCGAATAACCAGAAAAAGTTAAAGCTTACGGCAACAATGTAAAGTATAAACAGACCCAGTCCAATTCCGATAGTCCGCCAGAGACGGATTATGGTGCGGCGATACTTTCCGGGTTGGAATTCAAGCATATGAAACGGAGTTAATTAATTGTAAACAGACAAATATACAATTTCGGCCAATTATCTCTTTCCCATGGAAAGCGAATTCAGCTCTTGCATCTCTTTGAGCCTTGGGAGGTAAATGCTGGAAGGATATAATCTCATGAACTCAGCAATGGCTTGTGTATAAGCATCTTTGCCCCGCACTTTTCCAATCAGAAAAACGCGTAAAAGCGCAAATTTGTCCTCCATAACATGGCCTTTGTAAGCAGGAAGATTTTGTTCAATGTCGTCAAGTGCTTTGGAATAATCACCTTTTGAATAAAGCGCATAGGCAGCTTCATATTCCTTCACCGGGTTTCCTGAACCCGCCACATTATTGTCCGACGCTTTCCCGACAAGCCGGGCATATGTGGAAGTCGGATATTCGTCGAACAACTTGTTTTTCCAAGTATTCTTATCATTATCAGCTTCGTATGTCAGATAAAGCAGATAGTAAAGCTCTTCCTTATATTGTGTCTTAGGATATTCCGTCAGGACGCGCTGGAATGTGCTGATAGAACGTTGCGACTCCTGCAAATCGAATCTGTAAATTTTGCCCAGATTATATAGTGCGTCCTCTTTTTTCTTTTGAGAATCGCCCATCTGGCCTTCTGTGAGCGGGATATTTTGTTTTAAAGATGCATGCAAAGCGTCCCATTCAGGCGTTCCTTTTTTCAGGCTGTTGTCGGCGATCACCTCCGTTTGCGCGGCGAGCGAATCTGGTGCATCCGGATCATTGCCCGCCAGGGAGCGCATTTGTCTGCTGCTTCTCCGCCAGTCATCTTCCAGCCGACGGTTGCCCCAGGCCCTCTTGAACTCCGTGCGTCCCTGATTGATCAATGCCGGATCATAAAGCTCCCACCGGCGCTCTCCACCATTCATCAGCGGATTTTGAACACTCTGAACATTGGTATTTTGAGCGGCCAGCATTGCCTTCTTTTCCTTCGCCTCCTGCTCTTTACGCGCATTTTCCTGCGCTTCAATAATGTCATCTATCTTATTATCCAGCGCAGCAGGGTTCATTTGCGCCAATTTTTGCAGACTGTCTTCCGCATTTACGACACTATAATGCTTTACAAATTCATCCAGCGCCCTTTTTCTTTCAGACACGAGCTTATACTCAGGCGCCTGTTGGGGCAGAATGGTGAGCGCGCTGTCGTAATATGCTTTTGAAATTTCGAATTTTTCCAAAGACTCATAATTGATCCTGGCCAGTTGCAGATAACTGTATGCTTTCTGCTCCATATTCGCGCCTTTTGAGGCGGTAACGGCTTTTTGCAGATAACCAATCGCTTCCGGAATCTGCTTTCTGTGCTCAGCCAGCAAACCCATCGTGAAGTAGATTTTGTCATTCAGGTCTGCATTCTTGCGGTCGCGAAGCATTTTATCAAAACCAACATCATCCAGGTCCTTTTTCGGGTTCAGGACCACTTCGTTTTGAAGCGAATTCATAGAAGAATAAAAGCCCAGATCATAACCCGGACGATTTTTGCTCACACTTTTATAATGTTTGTTTGCCAATGCATACTGACCCAGACGATCATACATCTGCGCGGCCGCAAAATGAATGCGTGCGGTTTCTGTTGATTTTTTTAACAGTGGAAATACTTCTTCCAGGATTGCCACGGAAGTCAGATATTCTCCGTTTTGCTGATGCAGATAGGCTTTCGTCAGGTAAAACTCACGCGTTGAGGCTTTGCTAAGCGGTTGCTGGCTTAAATATTCGGCCACGCCCAATGCATTTGAAAAATCCTTTCTGATAATGTAGGCCCGCATAAGCAGGATCAGAGCATTGTTTTTATCGTTTTCGTCCTTGCCATTGGCATAAACATAACGCAGTGCTTCAAGCCCGTCTGCCCATTCTCCAAGATATAATCTGGATTTACCCAGGACAATGTAACTGTTATCGACCCACTTGCTGTTCTGATGCTTTTCTGCAACGATGGACGCTTTTTTAATGGCGTCCTGCAACTGCGGTTTTACGGGAAGAGAAAGCACCGAATCCATAGGCAACAGGATGGGCAGCAATTCATTATAGTTCTCTTTGTATGCCTTGTTCATCTGAAACTCAGCCTCTGCCAGACCTTGTTCAGCAATAAAATAGGCATTATAATGTGCGGAGAGATTGTGGAACCCAACTGCGGCAGGTTTTGTGCTGAACTGCGAACAAGCTGCCAGCAAACCGATTAAAGTGAGTGAAAGGGCTGTGCGGCAGATGTAGAGGGCAAAACGGTTGGTCACAAATATGAAGTTAGGGATGTCTTTGGTCTTCTTATAAGCAAATCTAAAACGGTAATTTAAATAATTACGTATCGAAGATAAGCGCAATTGTAAAATTTGGAGCAATTTTGCCTCAATATTATCCGGCGATTACATGGAAACAAACAATGATGACGCGGCGAAGGAAGAGCGAAAAAGGGCATTGCAAAAACAATCGTCCGGTTTCCTGAAATATTCCGGCATGGCCACCCAAATGCTCGGCACCATTCTGATCTTCACTTACGGAGGTTACAAGCTCGACGAGTGGCAGCAAAACGACGTCCCGGTTTGGACATTAGTGCTGTCGCTGCTCTCCATTGCGGGTTCATTATATATGTTGATCAGAGGTTTTACAAAAAAATAGATTGCACTTAAAGCGCCACGCATGTTACGGACAGTTGCTGCTACTATCATTATCGGAATTGCATTTTTCCTTGCTCAGCATTTTCACTTCGACCGGTTTTTGCATCCTTATATATGGTACATTTTAGTCTTCTTTTTCGGGCTGTCGTTTTTCGCGCACCGGCTGATGGAGATCGGGTTTCGAAACAACCGTGAAAAATTCGTCACTTTTTTCCTTATAGTATTAATAGGAAGATTCATTCTCAGCCTGATATTCATAGCCATATTTTTATACAAAGGACTAACTGATTCATTCTTATTTATCACCAACTTTTTTGCACTCTATTTATTTTATACAAGCTTTGAAATATATGGTTTGTATTGTAACTTGCGCCGCAATTGACAAAGCGTAGCATTTCAAGCATATATGTACACCCATTTGAGACTGTTTTTTACTACTGCCCTGGTTGCGGCAACCTGCCTTTTGAATGTTCCTGTAAAGGCAGACGAACCTACACAGCACGAGGCTGAAAAGGTTGTCGAAGGCATTAAAGACGAAGAGCATAAAATTGAACATAATCTTGAAGAGTCCGAAGCAAGCTTCGATATCGGCGCAATGATTATGCATCACATTGCCGATTCTCACGAATGGGAGATTACACATGGTGTAGTTATTCCACTTCCGGTAATTCTTTATTCAGCTGATCGTGGAATTGAAGTTTTCTCATCTGCTAACTTCCATAATGAGCATCACGAATACAAGGGTTATCACCTTGTTCATGGTGAATCGGAGACAATTGTTCCTGTTGATGAGTCTCGTACTATTTATGATTTCTCAATTACAAAGAACGTTGCTTCAATGCTTTTGAGCGCGGTTATCTTGATCGTTATTTTTACAAGCATTGCAGGATTCTATAAAAATAGCAAAGGGAAGGCTCCGAAAGGATTCCAGTCTGCAATGGAGGTTGTTATTTTATTCATCCGTGATGATGTTGTTAAACCTAACGTTGGTCCTAAATACGAAAAGTATCTTCCGTATCTGCTGACATTGTTCTTCTTTATTTTGGTGAATAACATTCTAGGCCTGCTTCCAGGGTCTGCTAATTTGACAGGAAACATTGCTGTTACAATGACTCTTGCTGTTTTGACATTCATTATTGTTCATTTGAATGCTAATGGCAACTACTACAAACACCTGGTAAAACCAACTGGCGTCCCAGCTCCCTTGTTGCTGATCATGATTCCAGTTGAAATTGTAGGTGTTTTTATGAAGCCATTTTCCTTGATGGTCAGGTTGTTCGCTAACATTACTGCGGGTCACATTATCTTATTAAGCCTTTTCGGTCTGATTTTCATTTTCCAAAGCTTTGTGATCGCTCCGGTTATTTCGCTTTTCGCCTTGTTCCTGAACTTTATCGAGATCATGGTGGCGTTTATCCAGGCATTTATCTTTACCCTTTTATCGTCCATGTATATCGGAAGTGCCATTGAAGAGCACAGCCATGCAGATCACGGACATTGATTGAATCTCTTTTTTATTAATTATATATTTTAAACAAAACACAATTATGTTGTTTCAAATCTTGCTTCAAGCTGCAGAACAAAGTGGTGCTGGTCTAGCTGTATTCGGTGCTGCAATTGGTGCTGGTCTTGCTGCTATCGGTGCCGGTCTTGGTATTGGTAAAATTGGTGCTAGCGCTGTTGAAGGTATCGCTCGTCAGCCAGAAGCTGCTGGTGCTATCCAGACTGCCATGCTTATTATCGCGGCTCTTATCGAGGCGGTTGCGCTTTTCGCAGCGGTTATCTGTCTGTTGATCTCGTTCAACTTGTAGTAAAAAACATTGGACTCGGGTCCTTACTTCTTTTGCATTAGGCATCGGAAGTAACATTGAAATTCTTCGTGGAAGCATTAGGCTTCCACGATTTTTTAAGAAATAAAAGAGAGCGGTTCTTACACTCAAAACTCATTATACTATGTCATTGCTTACTCCAAACCCAGGTCTTATTTTCTGGATGCTTGTGGTATTCTTGCTGGTTGTTTTCATTTTGGCCAAATTCGCCTGGAAACCAATCATTAAAGGCCTTAAAGACCGTGAAAACGAAATTCAGGGCGCGCTTGATCTTGCTGAAAGAACAAGAGCTGAGATGATTCAGCTTAAATCTGACAACGAAAAACTGATCGCAGAAGCAAATGCCGTTCGTGACCAGATCCTTCGTGATGCAAAAGACGCAGCTGACCGCACTATTCTCGAATCAAAGGATAAGGCAGCTGTTGAAGCGCAGAAAATGATTGAAAGTGCTCGCGAGGCGATCCGTAACGAGCAGCAGGTTGCTGTTACCAAGATCAGAAAAGAAGTTGCAACCCTTTCACTGGAAATCGCTGAGAAAGTTTTGCACCGTGAATTGAAAGACAAAGAAGCGCAGGAACAACTGATCGCAGAACTTGCTTCGTCTGCACGCCTTAATTAATAAGTCTACAAAATAATTTACGATGTCAGTAAGTATAGTTGCTTCCAGATACGCAAAATCGCTGATCGAGCTAGCCAAAGAACAAAATGTTCTGGAAGCGGTTTATCAGGATATGCTTTTATTTAAGGATACGGCTGATAAAAACAGGGGCTTAATGCTTGCATTGAAAAGCCCGGTTGTGCGTCACGAGAAGAAACTGAATATTTTGAAAGCGCTTTTCGAAGCCCGTGTCAATCCGGTTTCCTACGCGATCTTTACCATCATTACAAAGAAAAACAGGGAAGCGATCCTTGACGAAATAGCGAATGAGTTCGTGAAAGCTTATAACCTTTTCCAAGGCATTCAAAGAGCAACAGTGGCTACTACAACGCCATTGACTGATGAGCTTCGCAAGCAGTTTACTGAAATGGTTACTGCCGCAACAGGCCGTACCGTTCAATTAGCTGAAAAAATCGACCCGAATTTGATAGGTGGTTACGTGCTTACCATTGATGACCGCCAGATTGACGCGTCATTGAGAAGCCGCCTTAACGAGCTTAAATTACAGTTTGTAAACTGATATTTTTATCTGCATAATTTGGAAGACCCGGCTGCTATGCGGCCAGGTCTTTTTTTATGTCCAAATGTTGCTATACTTTCATCTTGGTAACATTCTTGAAGCTGATATCGATCGCTTCAATAGCCGGGCGCTTCGCTACATCCTGCTCCACGAAGAAATGCTTCAAACCAGCGATTTTACGTGCGTCAAAGATTTTCTTGAAATCAATAGAACCGGTTCCTACTTCTGCAAACGATTGATCACCTTTGTCCATATCCTTCACGTGCCATAATGGGAAACGGCCAGGATATTTTTTGAAAAGATCAACCGGGTCAAGTCCCGCTTTTACGATCCAATACAAATCCAGTTCAAGCTTAACCAGGTCAGGATCCGTGCTTGCGATCAAATCGTAAGGAAGCTGTCCGTCCATTTTCTTGAACTCAAAATCGTGGTTGTGGTAACCAAACTGCAACCCTGCTTTCTTGGCAACCTCTCCTGACTTATTAAACAGGTCGACATATTTCTTATAATCTTCAATTGATTTGCGCTCTCCGTCAGTCAGGTAAGCACAGTTCACATATTTCTGCCCGATAGCAGCTGCATCGTCTACCGCACGTTGCCAGTCGTTAGAAAGTGTGCCTTTCTGATCCTTCATCTGAACACCTGCGCCATAATGTCCGCTTACCGGATTGAGTCCAAGCCCGTCCAAAATAGCCTTAAATTCTTTTGGTGTTTTACCAAAGAACTTGCCGTCATTATATCCAAAAAGCTCAACTTCCTTATATCCGATCGCCGCTACTTTTTTCAATGTTCCTTCCAGATCCTTCGCAAGGTCCGTTCTCAGCGTGTAAAGCTGTAAACCGATGTTTGAAGAGGCATTTGCAGTCAAATCAAATTTTGAAAGCATGGGAGTTGCCAACATAAAAGCACTCGCTTTTATAAATGATTTCCGTGAAATCTTTTCGTTGTAATTCATCTGTTTTCTGTCGAAAATTGGGGTTGGTTATATTTATTTGGTAATCGTAATTGCGCCTGAACCGGTGAGCTTTGTTTTCATATCGTCCGTGACTTTCCAGTCGTCCGAAAAGCTGCCTTCGACGATAACATTGGTGGATGCATCTTTAAACAGCATGATATCTCTGAATTGCGGAAGTTTTCTGTGCATTGCAGACACAAACGGAAAACCTTTGTCCTCCGCCCCCGTCCACCAGGGCAAACCAGAATTAATGGCCACATAATGTTTATCAACCGGAAATATATAAAACAATCCGTGCGTCTTATCTGCCGGATTCAAATGCATGGGAAGTCTATCCGCATACTTTGCGATCATCGCATTTGTTTCTTTTGTCCCAAACAGAATGAGATTACTACTCTCCATGTCGCTGGGCCGAACTTGCTTGTCCGCTAATATTCTCGGAAAAAACATGATCCGATCTAAAAACTCTCCGCGGTAATCTGACCAGTTCGCTGCTTTCGTAGCAAGATCAACACGCTTTTTCAACTCTTCGGGTGAAGGATTGTCAGCAGTGCCATAGAAGTAAACATGCCGGCTGGAAAATGCCTCAAAAATAGGCCCTTCGGCTCCCTTTTTCTTTACCAGGCCTGTTGTGATAGGGTTTGATGCCACTGCCCATACATTGTTATTCTTAACAAATGAAACAGCGCTATCGGTTTTCGCCGAAAGCGCTTTTCCGTCAATGCTGAATGTTACATTGCTCGCAGCATTGAATTTCGGATGACCTTTCAGATTGACCGTAAATGCGGATAGATTTTTTGTCGTAATAGTAGCAGCATTCGGCTTATTCAGATTGGCGTCAATTTCTGCCAAAGCAGTCAAATCCATTTTATCAAACTGAACCCAAAAAGCCTTGTTGTATTTGTATTGTCTACTAATGAATTTCACTCGGTCCGGATAAGGGTTGCGCTCGGCATGTCCGAACCATTCGAAAATAAACCCATTATCATATGCGCTTACCCAACTGTCATGCTTCACATCCACAAACTCCTTATAACTCACTTCTACACCGATATCCTGTAAATGCTGCACCCATTTCCGCGTGTCGGCAACCGGAACAACCGGATCTGCGTCGCCATGGAAAAAGTGAACAGGAAAATTCAATGCATTGGCAGCTAGACCAAATGTTCCGTCCGGGGGCGCCGGGCAAACAGGCGCAATCGCTGCCCAAATATCCGGCCTCGTTAGTCCGAGCCAAAGCGTTCCTCCCCCACCCATAGAAAGGCCTGTGAGGTAAGTTTTATTTTCATCAATTTTGAAGCGCTTCTTCACATCGTCCAGCACGTCATAAACGTCCTCTTCGGGAATGCCCTGGTAACCTGCCGTTCCTCTTGCAAAGGGCGAAGCAACTATAAAATCGACATCATCAAATTGTGGAAAATAGCGGGTTGCCTCGTCATCGGTTTCACCCTCTGCATTACTTTTTCCAAAAACACGACGTAAATCCAGACGGTGATTGGAACCGGCACCATGCAGCATTATTACCAATGGATATTTTTTGTTTTCGTCGAAATTTTTAGGGAGATAAAGGCCATATGGCTGCTCGCTGTCATCGGCGTCGGAGAAGAAAGTCAGGACTTGCGGACCGGACGGAAGCTTTTGTGCCTGTAAATACCCGATGTTTAATATCAAGCCCAAAACGGTAAAAACCGCAGCATTCCAAAATTTGATTCTCATCTCGATATGATAATTTTCTTGGGCTAAATATAAACTAAATCATAACGACTATTTACTAAAATATGCATTTCATTCTTGCTAATGAATGTTAACAAAAAAAGAGGCGGATCAGATGACCCGCCTCTTCAAGCATTGTTACTTCAAAAGATCTGCCGATTAGTTGGCAAGCTCTTCTTCTTTTTTACGAACACTGATAACAAGTTGTTCACTGTTCTCTTCGTGATTGGCAACTAGCACATCGCCTTCGCGCAAATCGCCTTTCAATATTTCCTCTGCTACGGGATCTTCGAGATATTTCTGGATCGCCCGGTTTAAAGGACGCGCTCCGTATTGCGGATCGTAACCTTTTTCCGATAAGAAGTCCTTCGCAGGAATTGTTAATTCAATTTCGTAACCTAAACCTTTCACGCGGTTGAACAATTTGCCCAGTGAAATGTCAATGATTCTGTGCAGATCTTCACGTTGGAGCGAGTTAAACACGATTACATCATCCAAACGGTTCAGGAATTCAGGAGAGAACGCTTTCCGAAGAGCACTTTGAATGGTGCCTTTCATTATGTCGTCCTGATTCTCAGTTTTCGCTTTCGTAGAGAAACCGATTCCGGATCCGAAATCTTTCAAGTCACGTGCTCCAATGTTAGAAGTCATGATAATGATCGTATTTCTGAAATCCACTCTGCGGCCCAGACCGTCTGTCAGGATTCCATCGTCAAGCACTTGCAGCAGAATGTTGAACACATCCGGGTGCGCTTTTTCGATCTCATCCAAAAGGACTACGCTGTAAGGCTTACGTCTGATTTTCTCCGTCAGCTGACCACCTTCTTCATAACCCACATATCCCGGAGGCGCTCCAACCAAACGCGATACGCTGAATTTCTCCATGTACTCGCTCATATCGATCCGAACCAAAGAATCGTCTTTGTCGAACAGATAAGTGGAAAGCACTTTTGCAAGCTCGGTTTTACCAACACCTGTTGGCCCAAGGAAGATGAATGATCCGATCGGTTTCTTAGGATCTTTCAAACCTACCCTTGTGCGTTGAATCGCTTTTACCAGCTTTTCAATCGGCGGGTTCTGGCCGATAACTTTTGCTTTCAATTCATCCGCCATGTTCAGCAATTTCTTGCCTTCGTCCATGGAAACGTTCGTTACAGGAATTCCGGTCATCATCGCAACCACTTCGGCTACATTATGCTCGGTTACGGTGTAACGTTTTTGTTTTGTTTCTTCTTCCCAAGCCAGTTTCGCACGCTCCAATTGATCGATCAATTTCTTCTCACGATCTCTCAGTTGCGCTGCTTCTTCGTATTTCTGGCTCTTGACAACCCTGTTCTTTTCCTGCTTGATATTTTCAATCTGCTCTTCAAGAACAAGAATGTCTTCCGGAACTGTAATGTTGCTGATGTGAACTCTCGCTCCTACTTCATCCAAAACGTCAATCGCCTTATCCGGCAGGAAACGATCTGTAATGTATCTTTCAGACAGCTTAACCGCTGTGCTGATCGATTCAGGCGTATAGTTAACATGGTGGTGATCTTCGTATTTATCCTTAATATTTTCAAGGATCTGAATGGTTTCTTCAATAGAAGTTGCATCCACCATCACCATCTGGAAACGACGTGCTAATGCACCGTCTTTTTCAATATACTGGCGATATTCATCTAATGTCGTCGCACCGATACATTGAATTTCTCCGCGTGATAATGCAGGTTTGAACATGTTTGAAGCATCCAGAGAACCGGAAGCGCCACCTGCGCCCACGATCGTATGAAGCTCATCAATGAAAAGGATCACATCCGGAGATTTTTCCAATTCATTCATTACTGCTTTCATTCTCTCTTCAAACTGACCGCGGTATTTCGTTCCGGCAACAAGAGATGCCAGATCCAATGTAACAACGCGTTTGCCGAAAAGCACACGTGAAACTTTTTTCTGAACAATTCTTAATGCAAGACCTTCTGCAATCGCAGTTTTACCCACACCAGGCTCACCAATAAGGATTGGGTTATTCTTTTTACGACGGCTAAGGATCTGGGCTACACGTTCGATCTCTTTTTCACGTCCAACGATCGGATCCAATTTACCAACCTCGGCCATTTTGGTCAGGTCGCGTCCAAAGTTATCCAATACCGGAGTCCGTGATTTCTCTGCTCCTTTTGATTCTTTTCCAGATGCAGAGCCGCTTCCTCCTCCGAACATGCCTCCTCTTGCTTCATCATCTCCGTCTTCGGTCTCCGGCCCCATGTGCGGCTTGGATCCTGATGATTGATATTCTAACATTTCTTTGATGACTTCGTAGTTAACATTAAATTTATGAAGAATCTGGGTGCCAACATTGTCTTCATCACGCAAAATCGAAAGCAACAAATGCTCTGTTCCGATCAAATTACTCTTAAAAATTTTGGCTTCCAGATAGGTAATTTTCAAAACTTTTTCCGACTGTCTGGTCAGGGGTATATTTTGTAAATTCTTAACGTTATTGGTCGCTGCGCCTTTTGTTGCCTGCTCAATGGTTTGTCTGACATCGTCGAGAGAAACGCCAAGCTTCTTTAATAAGCCAATCGCCACTCCGTCTCCTTCACGAATCATTCCCAGCAACAAATGCTCTGCTCCAATGTAATCATGACCGAGGCGAAGCGCTTCTTCCCGGCTCATCGTGATTACTTCCTTCACTCTATTCGAAAATTTTGCTTCCATTATGCAGCAATAAAAAGTGTTTAATATTCTAAACGCTACTTGATCCTCGTTTGTTCAAAATAGCTTTACTAGAACTTACAGGATCTTAACAAAACACTTCTTGCTTCCGGCCCCATATTAAATAGTAAATCAATAATACTCAAGTTGCTTACAAAATCATTCCCAAATGTCTGATAATAAGGCTCCGGCTTGTAATATTCGGGAGGAAATGTGCTTTTCTTATTGTTAATGAGGGAAATAGCATTAAATACCTCACTTTCCCCGATTTCAGCACCTGACAAATTGTACTGTATATCCTTTTTAACTCCTACCAATCTAAGACAAATTGTCAATAATTCATAATTCAAATCGACCAGATAAGCTAATTTTTTGTCGTATATCTGCAAAAGCTCCGGGGCGTAAAACTCGTAAAACGGGGATTTTCCGTAAGCAGATTGCAAACAGCCTAAATGACGTCGGATCCAGTCCTGGCCATAATCAATCTTGATATCTTTTGTGGGGGTGGCTGCCTCGTACTTCTGAACCGGAACTGTCAGCTGATCTACTTTATTCGCAGTTAGTACACTGCATCTGTTTCGATAGGTCTGCTTCACATACCGCTCCTCAATATCGATGTAAATACGGTCGTACTTTAATAAACAGGTAAAATACGCTAAACAAGGCAAATACTGTAGTTCGATCCGTATTCCCGTACTTTCATCACTTTTACTCAAAATTTCTGACACTATCAAATATGGTAAAGCCTTATGATATTATCAAAAAATTTATAATAAATATTTTACCCAGGGAGCATTGTACCAAACGAACTTAAAACATTACAATTTTGACTTACGAAAACACACTAATGTCCCCAAGTCCTTCGCGGATGATTTCAAATCCGTCATTATCCGCTTTCACGATCGTCGAGGCAATGTTTCCGCCATATCCGCCGTCGATCACGATATCTACCTGATGTTGGAATTTTTCGTAAATCAATTCAGGATCAGTCGAGTACTCAATGATTTCGTCGTCATCTTTGATGGAGGTTGTAACAATCGGGTTACCGAGCTCTTTTACGATCAGGCGGGCAATGTTATTGTCAGGAACGCGGATTCCTACCGTTTTTTTATTGGTATTTAAAAGTTTGGGAACCGCAGTTGTGGCTTCCAGGATGAAGGTGTAAGGACCAGGCAAAACCCTTTTCATGATTTTGAACGCAGAATTATCAACACGCGCAAAATCTGAAATGTGGCTCAGATCGTAGCAAATGAAGGAAAAATCGTTTTTCTGAGGCTTGATCCCTTTGATGCGGGCGATCTTTTCAACAGCCCTGGAATTGTAAATATCGCATCCGAGTCCGTAAACGGTGTCGGTAGGATAAATCACCAGACCACCATTTCTAAGCACATCCACGACCTGACGGATTCTTCTTTCGTCAGGATTTTGCGGGTAAATTTTTATGAATTCAGCAGGCATAGGTAATAGTAACTTTTTAAAATAACAATCCTAAAAGCTAAAACCTTCCTGACTGAATGCTTTTTTTAAGTTTTTGATATAAAAACGATACGCAAAGTTGACAGGAAGATGAAGTCTGCACATGAACACAATGAGCTCGGTTTGCCATCCCGGATTTTCAATGTAGTTCAGTAAAACCCGAAAACGAACTGCCAGTTCATATTCTTGTGCATACCAGCATTTTCTGATAAATGTACGGATACGTGCGGCCAGAAGATCGAATTCCTGCTGATCGCGGTTCAGGTCGTAAGCTTTGTTGCAAACAGCGTAGTAGGACGCCAGCATGCCGCTTCCTTTTTTGTAAACTAATGATGAGAGCGACGAAGGAACAATGCGCTTTTTAGTGAGGACTTCGTCAAGATAAAAATATTTGTATTGAGCCGCGGAGCGAACCCAAAAATCAAAATCCTCGAAGGTGAGCGTTTCGTCATAGCCGCCGAGTTCGCGCATCGTGCTCGTACGCATCATCATGGTAGGCGTGCATATGAAGTATCTTTCCAGCACATTTTTATAAATATCACCCGAAGGAACTGGTCGCAATGCTTTGCCTTTTGAATCCACTGAATAATGATTTTCAAGCTCCTTACCCGCCGGACTAATGTATCTGGCATTGGTAAAAATAACCGCAAAATCATCTGAAAGCGACTCAAATGCTTCAACCTGTTTCTCAATGCGGTTGGGCATCAAAATGTCATCCCCCGAGAGATCGATCACATATTTTCCTTTTGCAATGGACAAGCCATAATTGAAAGCAGCGCACAAGCCTGAATTTCTTCTGTTTTTAATGAATAAAAAATTCCGGGATGGATTGACAAAAGCTTCAATGACAGCCAATGTATCGTCTGTGCTAGCATTGTCGATGACGATTAGTTCGAGGTTTGGGTAAGTTTGGTCAAAGACCGATGCGAGTGTTTCGCTAATGTAATCTTCCTGATTATAAGCTGTCAGGATAACAGTTACCAATGGATTCTCCTTTTCTTTCATTTCAACACGCCGTGCAATTCGGGCCCGTTAGCCCTCTTTTTAGTTTCTTCATGAAGCCGTTCGTGACAAAACTAGCAACATTAAGGCGATGTCAGAAAAGTAATTACTTTGCGGTAAGTCAGCGTTTGGAGATGGTTTTCGCCCTGGCCGCAGTGTTAATTCCGGCGTTGATTTCAAACCCGAGAATGATCACAAATGCCAGCAGATAAAGCCAGATCATGAGCGCGATCATCGTTCCTATGGAGCCGTAGAGTTTGTTATAAGAGCTAAACCTGGACAAATAATAGGAGAAACCGTAAGTCGCAAAGAGGATCAGAACAGAAGAAATCACCGCCCCCGCATTGATAAAACTGAACTGCCTTCCATGCGAAGGCGCAAACCTGTAAATCATTGAAATGGTCAGCATTAACGAACCAAAACTGATCAGATAACGGGTAATGTTCAGCAAACTGATCATCCACGTGTCCCGCAGAATGTTCCAGTCGCTCAGGATATTCATCACCGCATCACCCACGATCAGCAGGATTACAGAAAGAAAAAGCACCAGGATCAAAAGCAGTGTCAGTAATGTAGCAATGCCCCGCAGTTTCAGAAATCCCCGCGTTTCATTGTCATCATAAACCATATCGAATGAGCGCATTAACGACATCATGCCATTCGTAGACGCGATCATGGCGAAGATAAAACCGAAAGAAAGCACACCTTTCCGGGGCCTGCTGATAATGTCCATGATGGTCTGGTCTGCATCTTCGTAAATACCGCTGGGAATGTTCTCGCGCAGCAGTTCCATAATCTGCTGGTCCAAATGCTCAATTGGAATGTAAGGAATTAATGTAAAAAGGAAGATTATTGCCGGGAAAGCTGCCAAAGTGAGGCTGTAAGCAACGGCAGAAGCGCGCTGGTCAATGTCGTATTTCCGGTTGCTCCGGACGAGATTCACCAGAATTTCGTACAAAGAAACTGTCCCGCCCAGGAATACGGTTTGCTGTAACCAGACGATTAACCGTTTAATTTGGCGGCTCTTTAACAGTTTCTCAAGCATAGGCAATTACATTAAATTTCAAAATACGGTTTCAGCTTGTTCAGCAGCTTGTCGGGTGGCATGCAGAGTTTTCCAGTATCGCGCCGTTGAAAAACCAATGTTGTTTCGCCCGTATTGAGCAACACATTCAGCTGGTTACGGATCTCATAATGAAAAACAACCCTTATCCCCGGCATTTCCTGCAAAGTAACCCGGATACTCAGTTCATCATCATAGCGGGCGGGTTTAATATAACGAGAATGATTTTCGTAAACAGGCATCATCACACCCTCGTCCTCCATCACCTTATAATGAAAATCCAGGCTTCTTAAGGCTTCAACCCTTCCGATTTCATAATAGCGCGCATAATTTCCATAATACACATATCCCATCTGGTCCGTATCCGCATACCGGACACGTACGCCCTTAACTTCGTGAATGAACATTATTTCATGATTTTGAGTCGATTCAACTCGGCCTGGTACATCCGCGCGTTGTTCAGGTGGTCCGTATAATTGGTTGCAAATGCATGGTAACCCGAAAGGTCCGCCTTGGCGCACATGTATACATAATCGTGCTTTTCGTAATTCAGCACAGCATCCAGCGAATTGAAATCTGCAACGCGGATCGGGCCGGGCGGCAAGCCTACGTTTACATATGTATTGTAGGGTGATTTAATTAAAAGCTGCCCATTCAAAATCCGCTTGATCGCAAAGTCCTGCAAAGCAAATTTAATGGTTGGATCAGCTTGCAAAGGCATTTGCGCATTCAGACGGTTCATGTAAAGTCCTGCCACTTTGGCCCTTTCATCCACTTTCCGCGCCTGCTCTTCTTCCACAATCGAAGCGAGAATGGAAACCTGCACGGGCGTTAATCCGATGGCTTTTGCTTTTGCAGTTCTTTCGTCATTCCAATATTTTTTATACTCGCTATGCATCCTGTCGAGGAATTTTTCTGTGCCCGTTGTCCAGTAAATTTCATAGGTGTTGGGCAAAAACATGGAAACGATCGTCAGCGTATCGAGCCCATATTTGTTACAAACCGCGGGATCATTCAAAGCTTTTCTAAAACCGGCTTCTCCAAACTCAAAACGGCTGCCAATCCTCGTAATCAAATCCTCTTTCAGCCTGATGTTGTTGAAAGTCAGCTTTACAGCATCCTGGGTTCCTGCTGCAAGCTTTTTGACCACCGTATAGTTACTTGACTTCGGCTTAATGACATATCTTCCCGGCTTTACCTTGTCAGGATAGTTCAAAAGCTTCGCCAAAAACTGAAATGAAATGTGGTCATTAATAACGTCATGCTTATTCAGCGAGTCAAGGAC
Source organism: Dyadobacter sp. CY347 (assembly GCF_021502655.1). Taxonomy (GTDB): domain Bacteria; phylum Bacteroidota; class Bacteroidia; order Cytophagales; family Spirosomataceae; genus Dyadobacter. The sequence continues at coordinate 382,605 of NZ_JAKFFT010000004.1, read as the reverse complement.
GCCCTTATAGGTCCCGTTTTCGGGGATAAGCAATGCAAAGCTCGTTTCTTTATCCGCCTGCAGGTTTGGCGTTTTGAATATCTGCCAGAAATAAAATGTGAATGTTGTAGTTAGAATGGCAATTGTTACAAACAACCCAACTTTGAAATTACGCGACATAGTTTATACGGCTATCGGCTTTCGGCAAGCAGCCGTCGGCTTTTGTTTTTTAATGTTATAAATTGATTTCAAAGGGTATTCCAAATCGCTTCGCAAGCTCATCCAATGACAAAACGACCGGTTCCAGCAAATGAATGCCATTCACGCTGCGATCCGCATCACTTTCGCGCTCAGGATCACCGGGAATGAGCACTTTTTGACCATCCACAGCCCGAGCGCCGCGAAATGCCTGGATCCATTTGTCCATATCCTGCTTAAATTCCTCCGCCGGACGGAAGCCATCCACGCGCATAGCACCCAGGAAATGTCCCGTGCCTAATCCGACCCCTTGTTGCGCTGTCATAAATCCGGCGGTTGCGAATGGCGGAACCCAGGGGCCAAAGTTAGCGCCCGAAAGTACGCCGGAAAATATATCCACAATGGCTCCAAGCCCGTAACCTTTATGACTTCCATGCTCGCGGTCCGAGCCCAGCGGAAGCAATCCGCCGCCACTTTTCACTGCATTGGAATCCGTTGTAGCATTGCCTTCCGCATCCTGCGCCCAACCGAGCGGTGCAGGCAAACCTTTGCGCTGCAATATTTCAAATTTTCCATACGCAACGGCCGTTGAAGCAAAATCTGCCACGAATGCGGGTTCTGTCAAAGCAGGCACAGCAACGGCTATCGGATTGGTTCCCAATAATTTATCCAATGAAAAAGTAGGCGTTACCAATGGCGCAGCATTCGTCATTGTCCAGCCGATCATATCCTTTTCCAAAGCCAGCATCGCATGATATCCGGCAATGCCAAAATGGTTTGAATTCCGAACAGAAACCCAACCAGAACCCACTTTTTCGGCCTTTTCCATGGCAATTTCCATCGCTTTCGGCGCCACAACGAGGCCTAAGCCCCTGTCGCCGTCCACCACGGCGGTGCTGGGCGTTTCATAAACCACTTTCACATCCGGCGTAGGATTCAGCCTTCCGTGATCATAGAGACGCACATAACCGGCCAAACGGGCAATGCCGTGGGAATCCACACCACGCAAATCAGCGCTTACCAAGACCGTAGAAGCGAGTTTTGCCTCTTCCGGCGAGCATCCGATGGCGAGGAAAACCTCCTCCGTGAAATGTTTTAAATAACTGGCCTGATACATATACGTCTGATAAGTGAACTTCCTTTCCGGTCTGCAAATATCCTAATTCAATTCGCATCGTCCAATATTTCACAAAAAACTGTTCAACGGAGCATAGGACGAAAAAGCGGCTGGTGAAGATTAGTTTACGCTTAAAATATGAGCAACAATGCAACACTTTTGCCCGTTTAAAAGAATGATTCCCTATATTTGAAACATTCTTTTATTGCTATGAAACAGCTTTTCGTTACCGCTATCTTTCTACTCACAGGGAGTCTTCACGCATGGTCGCAAGACCATTATGATGCCAAAAAAGCACTTTCAAGCGAAGAACTTTTTCTCAAACAGGGCAATACAAGCCGGGTAATCGCAACACCCGGACAAAAATATCTGGTCCTGGATGCCTCCCCGATGATCGGCGGATTTCACAGATACCGCTTTTTCCCGGGCGACAACATCAAGTTCCGGATGCACAACGAGACCATCCGTTTCAACGAAACCATAGCCAGCGTTACCGATTCTTCTTTCAGCATTGCCATTATCAATGAGGCAGTTGGAAGAATGGATTACCAGGAAATCCTTTTAAAAGACATCCGTTTAATGAAGGTTTCACGCCGCATTCCGTTCATTTCTCAGCTGGCACCGCTACTGCCTCTTGCAGGCCTCCTTTATGTGGGTGCCGATTTTTTTAACAAAGGCGTTGACGACAAAAGATTCACAACCGATGCTTCTTCGCTTGTTGTAGGCGGCGCGTTCATTGCCGCAGGGTTTGTTTGCTACAAACTGACTTTCTCCTCGCTTAAAATTAATGGCAGGAACAAACTGAAAGTCCTTGAAACATATTAATACTTACCGAATTCCCGAAGGCCGATGCCTTCGATTTGTCCCTAATCTGATTCTTTACAGTGAAATCCATTCTAGTCCACCCACCCCAAAAATCCATACGCGCAGAAATACGGCTCGCTGCTTCCAAAAGTGAATGCAACCGTGCTTTGATCATTAATGCCCTGACCGGTTTTGAATGCGAGCTGACCAACATTTCAGAAGCACGCGATTCGCAAACCATGCTCAGACTGCTTAATTCCAATGATCCGATTGCCGATGTGATCGATGCGGGAACAACAATGCGTTTTTTGACAGCTTATTTTGCTGTAACCGGACAGAAGAAAGTCATGACCGGCACACCGCGGATGTGTGAAAGGCCCATTGGGATCTTGGTGGACGCATTAAGGATTTTAGGTGCAGACATTGAATATGAAAAAGAAACAGGTTACCCGCCGCTGAAACTGAACGGTTTCACTTATTCCGGCCAGAACGAAATTGTCATGCGTGGCGATGTAAGCAGCCAGTATATTTCAGCATTGCTTCTGATCGCGCCAGGATTACCGAGCGGACTGAAAATCAAGCTGGAAGGCGAAGTAGGCTCGAAGCCATACATTGAAATGACATTGAACCAAATGGCACATTTCGGCATCAATTACCATGCAGATTGGCATCCAAACACCATTATAATCCCTCCGTTCAAGTATCAGCCGCATCCCTACGCCATCGAATCAGACTGGTCGGGCGCGAGTTACTGGTATAGCATTGTGGCGCTTGCCGATGATGCCGAAGTGGAATTGTTGGGTCTCAAAAAAGATTCATTGCAGGGCGATAGCGCCATTGTCGACATTATGCGTCACTTGGGCGTAGACAGTGTTTTTACGGAAAGAGGCGTTCTGCTAACCAAAATAGCCCCTGCCGCGTCCATAGGTTGGGATTTTACAGCTTGTCCGGACCTGGCCCAAACCGTGGCGGTTTGTTGCGCAGTTAAAGGCATAACATTGTCTTTAACCGGCATCGAAAGCCTGAAAATTAAGGAAACAGACCGTGTTTTCGCTTTACAGCAGGAATTGCAAAAGCTGGGGGCCACATTAAAGGAAATAGAAAAAGACCACCTTTACGAAGTGGCGCAGATTCCGGGATTTGAGTCAAAAGGAACCCCATCTATTCATACGTATGACGATCACCGCATGGCCATGGCATTTGCGCCTGCCGGAATGGTGTCGCCCATTATTATCGAAGAACCGGGCGTTGTTGTCAAATCGTATCCTGGTTACTGGAAGGACCTCGCGGTGGTAACCACCTGGGAAGAAGTCTGACTTTCCGCTCATTAAATTCCCGAATTCATGGAAAACGTTGCTTCGTTCTTTGCTGCTGTCCCAATATGGGCTTACCTGATTTTGATCCCCATTATCATTGCCATCAGGGACATTTTACAGCGAAAGCACACGATCCAGCATAATTTCCCACTGGTAGGACATTTTCGTTACATGCTGGAAACGATCGGACCGGAATTGCGGCAGTATATCGTGGCCAACAACCGTGAAGAACTGCCTTTCAACCGCCGCCAGCGTTCGTGGATCTACGCTTCTTCCAAAAAAGAAAATAATTATCAGGGTTTTGGCACGGACCAGAATATGCAGGAGCCTGGATATGTGCTCATTAAGCCTGCTATGCTGCCGTTCCGGCTGGATACGACGCACAGTCATCATGTCAAAAATGGCAATGATCCCCATCATTATACCATTCCTTCGGCCAAAGTCATTGGTAAATCTCATAACCGGAAGCGTCCCTACCGTCCACGCTCGATCGTGAATGTGAGCGCAATGAGCTATGGTTCACTTTCCTCGCGCGCCATTGAGGCATTGAATAAAGGTTCGTACCAATTTGGCAATTACCATAATACCGGCGAAGGCGGCTTGTCACCCTACCATAAGTTTGGGGCGGACGTGGTTTTCAATATGGGGACTTCGTATTTCGGCGTCCGGGACGATGATGGTAATTTTGTGATGGAAAAGCTTGTGAAAATGACACAGCAGAACCCGTTCGTGCGGTTGATAGAGCTCAAACTTTCCCAGGGCGCAAAACCGGGAAAAGGCGGCGTGCTGCCTGCGAGTAAAATCACAGCAGAAATTGCAGAGATCCGCGGCGTGCCCATTGGCAAAGATGTAGTTTCCCCGCCTTATCACAGCGCGTTTTCGAATGTAAAGGAAATGGTCGATTTCATTGAAGCCATGGCTGACGCAACGGGCTTGCCGGTCGGGCTGAAATCGGCTGTCGGGAAAACCGATATGTGGGAAGAACTGGCGGATATCATGGCAGAAACCGGAAAGGGCCCCGACTTTATCGCCATCGATGGCGGCGAAGGAGGAACGGGCGCAGCGCCGCCGTCTTTTGCAGATCACGTTTCGTTACCGTTGGTTTTTGCTTTTAGCACCGTTTACAAAATATTTCAAAAGAGAAATCTTACAGACAAGATCACATTTATCGCATCGGGGAAGCTGGGACTTCCTGCCCAGGCAGTGATGGCGTTCTCGATGGGCGCGGACGTTATCAATGTGGCACGTGAGGCAATGATGTCGATTGGCTGCATTCAGGCACAGATCTGCCATACCAACCGCTGCCCTACCGGCATCGCCACCAACAACAAATGGCTCGAAGCCGGCATTGACCCTACTTTAAAAAGTGAGCGTTTCAACAGCTATATGAGTACGCTTGCCAAAGAGATCATCGAAATTACCCACGCGACCGGTTACGAGCATCCGTGCCAGTTTGGAATGAATGATGTAGATATTTCAATGGGTGATCTTAATAAAACCATTACTTTGGCAGACAATTACGGTTATTTAAAAACCATTGTCCCCTACTCCGGCATTCGTGAATTGCTCGATTGTCCTTATCTGGGAGGCAGAAAGATTCCTGGTGAAAAGATTGTTTAACTTTCAGAACCATGACAAGGACTATACAAACCACACTCATTGCCTCATTCCTTTGCCTGAACTTCTGTTTGGCACAAAGTAACCCGCGTTATTTTATTCTGTTCAAGGATAAAAATAATTCCACATTCTCGACGGACAAACCGGCAGAATATCTGTCTGCCCGCTCCATCGAAAGAAGGACGCGACAAAATATCCCGATCACCACACGTGATTTTCCCGTCAATCCGGGTTATACTTTTGCAATCAAACAATTGGGCGCATCGGTCATTTTCACATCCCGCTGGTTTAATGGCGCCGTGGTCGAAGCGAATGCTGCACAACTCGCAGACATTAAGAAATTACCATTTTACAAAAGCATTGAATTCGACCTGCCCGTCGCCAACATTAACGGACAATCTCCCGGCGTGGAGCGCGTAGGTGCGCTGAACCGTAAACTGGAAGCGGAGGAAGATCTGGATTATGGAAATATGAATGCGCAGCTCGCCTTAATGGACGTTCCGCAGCTGCATACCAAAGGTTTTCACGGAGAAAATATGTTGATCGCAATCCTGGATAATGGTTTTGCAAATGCGGATCAGGTTGGATTTCTGAAACCGCTCCGCGACGAAAACAGATTTGTGGACATGTATGATTTTATGGGCCGCGAACGCAATGTTTTTAATGACGGATCGCACGGTTTGAACGTGATGTCCACCATGGCCGCGAATCAACCGGGATCTATGATCGGCGCTGCATTTAAAGCAAGTTATGCCCTATATCGCACAGAGAATGACTTCTTAGAATCGCCCTATGAAGAAATTGCCTGGTTGATGGCAGCAGAACGTGCAGACAGCGTGGGTGCGGACGTGATCAATTCTTCCTTGGGTTACAGTCAGTTTGATGCGGAATTTAACAAACCTGAATACAATTACACTTACGAAGATCTTGACGGAAAGACCACCATTGTAAGCCGCGCCGCGCGATATGCAACCCGCACGGGTATGCTGGTGGTTTGTTCAGCTGGTAATGAGGGAAATAAGGCATGGCGCTACGTCACTGCTCCGGCGGATGTGGATTCGGTTTTAACCGTTGGTGCGACGAACTACGAGCGCGTTTATGCCGCATTGAGTTCTGTTGGGCCAAATGCAGCGGGCCAGCAAAAGCCGGACGTCGCGGCCGTGGGACTCGGCGCTGTGATCGGTAACACGTCAGGAAATGTTTCCAGCAGCAATGGAACATCTTTTTCATCGCCTTTGATTGCGGGTTTTTCCACGATTTTATGGCAGGCTTATCCTAATCTCACCGCGCAGCAACTCATTTATGTAATCAAAAAGTCTGGTCATCAAGCCAGTGCGCCGGACAATTTGCTTGGTTACGGCGTTCCCAGCACGGTGAAGGCGGAACAAATTATCCAGGATGAATTCAGGCCACTTGGCACAGAGGATGATTTGCTGAAAGCCATTGTGCTTTCACCCAACCCTGTTCAGGACAATGCAAGCCTTTCCATCCCGCAACACTTGATCGGCAAAAAAGCAACGCTTAGCATTTATGGATTGAACGGAGCAGCATTGAGTGTTTCAGAATCAAGGTTAAGCGGCGTGCAACCTATTGCGGCAAACCATTTATCAGCAGGGCTTTATCTGGTGAAGATCCGCGTCGATAATCAGGAAAAAGCATTGAAATTCATCAAGCAGTAATTTTCCGGATCATTCGCACCACCGACTCCGAATCATTGCGCTTTTGTACATCGTGCAAAGGAATCCACTGCACATCCAGCGATTCATCATTGACAATAATTTCCTGGCCGGGCGCCGCTTTAAACGCAAACCGGATGTCATAATGGTTATGAGCGGGAAGGCCTTTACGCTCGGGGATCAGGTGAATGTCCACATCAAAGATTCCTTGTTTGTACAAATCTAAATGCTGAATGCCTGTTTCTTCCCAAACCTCTTTACGGGCAACCTGTTCTGTATCAGGATCGCCATCGCAATGTCCACCCGGCTGTAACCACCGTCCCAGTTTCTGATGATGCATAAGCAAAACCGATTGCTCGTCCGGTGAAAGCACCAGCCCGGAAGCCGTTACATGGCCGATTTCCAGCGATCGCTCAAAGCAATCCGGGTGCGTTTTTACAAATGCAATCGTGTCCAGATACATTTCTTTTTCAATTCCATTTTCCGGCGTATAGGCATCTAGGAGGGCAAGCAAACTATTCCGCTTCATGTAGGCTATGTGATTTTTTCATTCTAATTTCACCACAAGTTTAATACTTCAAGAAATAAACCACCTTATTAAGAAATGAAAAAGTATTTATTATCGGTTTCCCTGGCCGCATTATTGGCCACCACGGCCATCGGTCAACGCACGCCACAAGCCAGTCCGGCCGCTACGGTAATGCAAAGCATCGGCGTAACCGATTTCACAGTAAAATATTCACGCCCAACCCTTAAAGGCAGAAAAGTGTTCGCCGACAGCTCAGTACTGGCCCCTTATAACCAGATTTGGCGCACAGGCGCAAATATGTCCACCACGTTAGAAGCAGGAACAGACTTTTCATTCGGAGGCAAAAAAGTGCCTGCCGGGAAATACGCATTGTTTTCCATCCCATCCGGCGCCGCCTGGACTGTCATTTTGAATAAAAACTTCAATCAAGGTGGAACACAGGATTATAAAGAGTCGGAAGATGTAGCCAGAGTAATGGTCGTTCCAACGTCGGCTGAATTCACCGAAAATTTCAAGATCAGCATTGAGCCTGTTTCAGACAGCACAGCTTATCTGAACATTGCGTGGTCGAGTGTTAATGTTCCCGTTCCGCTTGCCGTTAACACGGAGTCACTTACAATGGCTGCGTTGAATAAGGCTGTTGCAGAAAAGCCGGAAGATGTTGCAGCATTGCAAAGCACTGCGGGTTATTTACTGTCAAAGGGCAAAGACCTTCAAGTAGCGCTTTCGTTGGCTGACAAGGCGATCGGCCTGAAAGAATCCTATTCCAATTTGTGGCTCAAAGCACAGATTCTAAACAAATTAGGCAAGAATGCAGAAGCACTGCCCGTTGCGCAAAAAGCATTGACATTGGGAAGTGCTGCGAATGATGTCGCTTTTACAAGTTTCTATAAAGGACAAATCGAAAACGGCATCAAGCAAATCCAATCCAAAGTATCCGCTGCTCCCAAGCAAGCTGCTGCTTCTGCAAAAGGTAAAAAGAAGAAGTAATTATCAGCGAAAAAACCGCGGAACGCTCCATCCGTATTTTACAGCTAAAATGCGGATGGCTATAATGACCAGCGACGCAGAAATGAACGCAACATTACGGCCGGCGCCAAGGCTATCCAATAACAAATAGCTGCAAGCCCCTGTAAAACAAGCCGTTGCATATACTTCTTTTCGATAAATGATGGGAATTTCATTGGTCATCATGTCGCGGATCACGCCGCCCATGGTGGCTGTAAAGACGCCCATAATAACGGCTATTTCAGGCCTGATGCCCAAGTGCAAAGCTTTTTCTGTTCCCACAATGGTGAATAATGCAATCCCGAATGTATCGAACAGAAAAAGCGTTTTGCGTAGTTTTAAGAGGAATTTGTAAAATATAAAAGTGACCAGAATCCCCGCCATAATGGCATAAATGATCGTAATGTCACTGATCCAGACGAGCGGATAACTATCGATCAGAATGTCACGCAGTGTTCCTCCGCCGATGGACGAAATAAAAGCCGTGAAACTTGCTCCGAACCAGTCCTGGTGCTTCTGGTCTTTCACAGCCAGGGCGCCGGAAATAGCAAAAGCGAATGTGCCAATGATCTCTAAAATATATTGAATGCTCATCCGGCGAAATTGCTAAACCGCAACCGGCGCCTTAATGCCCGGCCAGGGACTGTAATCCTGCAATTCAAAATCTTCGAATTTGAAATCAAAAATACTTTTAACGTCCGGATTGATGACCATCTTTGGAAGTGCACGCGGTTCGCGGCTCAGTTGCAAGCCTACTTGTTCCAAATGGTTGAGATAAATGTGCGTGTCGCCGCCAGTCCAGATAAAATCACCCAGGTCCAGGTCGCATTCCTGCGCAATCATCATGGTAAGCAACGCGTAACTCGCAATGTTAAACGGAACACCAAGGAAAACATCCGCGCTGCGCTGGTAAAGCTGGCAGGATAATTTCCCACGCGTTTCTCCCGCATCTTCATCCGGCGGAGCCACATAAAACTGGAACAATGCGTGACAAGGCTGCAATTTCATTTCAGAAAGCTGCGACGGGTTCCAGGCCGAAACCATAATTCTCCGCGAATCAGGTGAGTTTTTCAACTGCTTCAAAACCTCCTGCAACTGATCCACTGTTTTGCCATTCGGGCCTTCCCAGCTTCTCCATTGCTTTCCATAAACCGGACCGAGATCGCCATTGTCGTCTGCCCATTCATCCCAGATGGAGACGCCGTTGTCTTTTAGATATTGAATGTTGGTATCGCCTTTCAAAAACCACAAAAGCTCATGAATGATCGATTTCGTATGCACTTTCTTGGTAGTAACCAACGGAAAACCGTCTTTCAGGTTGAAGCGCATCTGATAACCAAAAACACTGACCGTTCCGGTGCCGGTGCGGTCGGTTTTACGAACTCCGTGTTTGAGAACATGGCGTAACAAATCCTGATATTGCTGCATTGCGTCTTAATTAATGCGTTTTTAAAGAAGATAAGGTTGATTTAAACAGTCGCGATCTCAACGCCGTACGTAATTTCGGCGAGCGCTTCCAGCTGGGCCGTAGCCGAGCAATATTTTTCCATAGACAGGCCAATCGCCCGTTGTATCTTACTCTCATCGAGGTTATTACCAGCGAACTTAAATGTCAGATGGATCTTGGTGAACGGCTTCCGTTGTGTATCTGCTTCCTGTGTACGGTCGCCGTCGGCAGTAACACGAAAGTCGGTGATATCCTGGCGTTGCTTTTTAAGGATCAGCACAACATCAATGGCGCTGCAGCTGGCGAGTCCCATTAACAATAATTCCATGGGCCGCACACCCTGGTTGCTTCCGCCAATTTCCGGGGAGCCGTCGGTATGCACTTTCACTTCTGAGGAACCACTGCCTTCAAAATGAAAGGCATCATCAACACGAACGAGTTCTACTTTCATAATACTTACTCCTGATTTTTCAGCGGAGTCGGGTTAAATGTAAATGTTCAAAAGGCCGGTCTGAGCGACTTTTGCAAGGCATATGCAATGTGCAGCAGGCCGTGACACTTTAATAAGGATATGAACCGGATCAAAGTTCAAATATACTTCATCAAACCCGATTCGGCTATTTAACCGAATAATTTAAAAAGATACATAAACCTCGTATATTCGTTTTATTATGCCGTTTTAAAGGATTTTGATAAAATAAACGCGAAACGATATGTGGAAAGAGGACGATAACAAGCTCAAAAAGAGCTTCACTTTCAAGGACTTCAAGGAGGCATTTGCTTTCATGACAGAGGTTGCGAAAACGGTTGATGAAATGGACCACCATCCGTTCTGGACCAACACATATAATAAAGTAACATTTGAACTAAACACACACGACGCAGGTGACGTGGTTACAGAAAAAGACCAAAAACTCGCTGCCGCTATTGATACGATTTTTGAAAAAAATAAAAAATAATTGCGTGACCGGCCTATTCGTGCCTATTTGCATTCAATGAAACTTTACATAGTCCCCACGCCCATCGGCAACCTGGAAGATATTACACTTCGCGCCATCAATGTTTTAAAAAGTGTGGACGTCGTTCTGGCAGAAGACACCCGCACATCCGGATCGCTGCTGAAACACCTGGGCATTTCCAAGCCAATGCACAGTTACCATATTCATAATGAGCACCAAACGGTGACGCGGGTGGTGGAACGCATCCTGAAAGGCGAAAGCATGGCGCTCGTTTCGGATGCCGGGACGCCTGCTGTGTCTGATCCTGGTTTCTTGCTGGTTAGGGAATGCATTAAACAGGGCATTCAGGTCGAATGTCTGCCCGGGCCAACGGCCTTTGTTCCTGCGTTGGTCAATTCGGGCTTGCCTAGCGACAGGTTTACTTTCGAAGGTTTTTTGCCTCATAAAAAAGGCCGTCAAACGCGCCTTCAAAATCTTACTTCGGAAGAAAGAACGATGATATTTTATGAATCGCCGCATCGCCTGATCAAAGCATTGCAGCAATTTGCAGAGTATTTCGGAGCAGACAGACAGGTTTCAGTGGCCCGCGAGTTGACCAAAATCTATGAAGAAAACGTCCGTGGAACGATGGAAGAAGTGATCGCTTACTTTTCAGAAAAAACCATAAAAGGAGAAATTGTGATCATCCTGGCGGGCAAAGCAGAAGAAAAAAAGAAATCAGATAAATATGAGGATTAGCATTTATAGGTTCGTTGCGATTTTAACCATTTTTTTACTGGCAAAAACCGTCGCAACTGCCCAGTTTGCCACATTAAGCCCCGAAGCAAAGGTTAGTCTGGTCACATTTGGGCCTGGGGACGAATTGTACTCGGGTTTTGGGCATAGCGTGCTCTGGGTTTATGATCCGGTGCTGAACATCGACAATGCTTACAGTTACGGGACATTCAGTTTTGACCAGGGTAATTTTTATATCAATTTCATGCGCGGCTATCTGCCTTACAGCATTTCGGTTCACCCGCTCGGGCCTCAGCTGGAATATTACCGCGCAGAAAACCGCTCCATTTCCGAGCAGGTCCTGAACCTGAGCATTGCGCAAAAACAAAAGCTTTATAATTACCTGGAAAACAATTACCTGCCTCAAAACCGGGTTTACGCATATAAATTTTTCTACGACAACTGCGCGAGCCGGCTCGCCGTTGCACTGAAAGAAGCTTGTGGCGACAGCCTGGTCTACAAGGGTTATACACATGAAAAACTGAGTTTCAGGCAATGGATCGACCGTTATGCATACAAGCAAAATCCCTGGGCGGATTTTGGTATGGACCTTGCCCTGGGAACACCTGCCGACGAAATTGCCACACCCGAACAAGCGACTTTTTTACCAGATAACCTGGCCATTGCATTTACTGATGCGAGAGTAAAAACCGCTTCCGGATTGGTGCCGCTGGTGAAGAGCACAAATGAATATTTCAAAGCCGAGCCGCGCAATTACACAGGAATTTTCACGCCAATGATCGTGTTCTGGACCCTTGCGGTGCTCACATTAGGCATTACTTACTGGCAGATCAAAAAGGAGAAGTTGAATTTTCTTTTAGACAAAATACTTTTCTCCATTGTAGGACTTGCAGGCTGGCTGCTCACCTTACTTTGGTTTGCTACCGAGCATAATGACACTAAATGGAATTACGACATTCTGTGGGCGTTTCCGCTCTGGATGCCGCTGATTTTTCAGATTTCGGCAAAGAAGAAACCATCGTGGTTCTCGTTCTTGTTGATATTTTACGGATTTCTCTTACTTTGCGCAACAGGTAACCTGTTAAAACATAATTATGTCGTGATCCCCATCATTCTGACATTGGTCATCCGGGTTTACTACATGAATAATTCACTCTCTAAAATTCCTGAGAAAGGATAGTATAGTAATGAATCTCGAACAGCTCACGCAACAAACGATAGAAATCGTAAGACAAGCCTCCTCCTTCATTCAGCAGGAAGCGGCCTTGTTTTCACGGGACAAAATTGAATACAAAGACTTGAACAACCTGGTTTCCTATGTCGATAAGGAAGCTGAAAAGCTGCTGGTAGCCAAATTAAGCACCTTACTTCCGGAAGCAAGTTTCATCACCGAAGAAGGCACAACAGGCCAGGAACCCGATCCGACCGCATTGAACTGGATCATTGACCCGCTGGACGGAACGACCAATTTTATCCATGGAATCCCTGTTTACTGCGTCAGCGTAGGACTGGCGAGAGGAAAGGAACTGCTTGTCGGCGTAATCCACGAGCCCAGCCTGAATGAAATGTTTTACGCGTGGCAAGGCGGTGGCGCATGGTGCAACGGCAAGCCTATGAAGGTTTCCAATGTTGAATCGCTGGCCGACAGCCTGATCGCGACGGGCTTTCCTTATTACAAATTCGAGAAGCAAAAGCGTTATATGTACATTCTGGAACTGCTCATGCAAAGAACGCACGGCATCCGCAGAATGGGCGCGGCAGCAGTGGACCTTGCTTACGTAGCAGCAGGAAGATTTGACGGTTTTTACGAATACAACCTCAATTCCTGGGACATGGCAGCGGGTGTATTAATGATAAAAGAAGCAGGCGGAACCGTCACCGACTTCAACGGAGGCGACAATTACCTCTTCGGAGGCGACATCATAGCCGCCGCAGGCGGACACAAGGAACTTGTGGAAGTGATCAGAGAAAATTTTTGACAACTAGTTTCATTACATAAGCCATGGACATAGAGCAGCTTAAATACCCGATTGGCAAATTTCAGTTTCAGGACTTTTACACGCCCGCAGAGGTTAAGTCAAACATTCAGATCATCAGTGCATTACCATCAAAATTTATCAACCTTCTCGGAGGTTGGGATGATGATAAATATAATACGCCTTACCGCCCAGATGGCTGGACGGTAAGACAGCTCGTTCACCACGTTGCAGACAGCCATATGAATGCTTACGTGCGTTGCAGGCTTGCCATGACCGAGGATAATCCTGTCATAAAGCCTTATGAAGAGCAACTCTGGGCTGAGCTTCCTGACGCAAAAATGGCGCAGGTTGAATTGTCCATTCAGCTGCTTCGTTACATTCATTTGCGCTGGGTGCTTTTGCTGAATTCAATGGATGAAAATGACCTGGCCAGAACTTATACGCATCCCGCAACCGGCCGCGTTTTCCGCCTCGACGAAGTAATCGCGAATTATGCATGGCATAGCGAACACCATTATCAGCATGCATTTCAGCTCGCTGCCAGGAACAATTGGTAAAAACCGGCTGTTATTAAAACATGGGACAACAGATCATCATATTTATCCTTTTCCTCGTGGCAGTTGGTTTCATGGGCTGGCGCGTCTGGAAAGCATTCGACAACCGCAATGGCGGCGGATGTGCAAAAGGATGTGGTTGCGCGACGGATAAGGCGATGGCTGCCAAAAATCTTTGACATACATTAGCAGGACATAATAAAACGGGAAGCCCCTTTTGGAGCTTCCCGTTTTATTTTATCAGCAACATTATTTTACAACGCTCCCTTCTTAATATCCTCAACAACCGCCGGGTCCAGCAATGTGGACGTGTCGCCAAGGTTGTTCACATCACCTTCTGATATTTTTCTCAAAATTCTTCTCATGATTTTTCCTGAGCGCGTCTTTGGCAATCCGGTAACGAACTGAACTTTGTCGGGTTTGGCAATAGGGCCAATGATCCGGGAAACGGTGGCTGCAATGTCTTTTTTGAACATTTCGGGATCGTCGGGCTCGCTTTCAGCGATTACATAAGCGTAAATACCCTGTCCTTTAATGTCATGCGCATAACCCACCACCGCCGATTCAACCACGCCTAAATGCATATTAATGGCATTTTCAACTTCTGCTGTGCCAATCCTGTGCCCCGAAACATTCAATACATCATCAACGCGGCCAGTAATCCGGTAATAACCATCTTCATCGCGCAAACATCCGTCTCCCGTGAAATACATGCCCGGATAGGCTGAAAAATAGGTTTGTTTCGCACGTTCGTGGTCGCCGTATGTGGTTCGGACAATGCCCGGCCATGGGAATTTGACACACAAATTGCCGCTAACCCCATTTCCTTCCAATTCCTTGCCATTTTCATCCACCAAAACCGGCTGAATGCCCGGTAGAGGCAATGTTGCAAAGGTTGGTTTTTCAGGCGTGATGCCGGCCAGCGGGGAAATCATGATACCGCCTGTTTCCGTCTGCCACCAGGTGTCTACCAACGGACAGTGGTCATGGCCAATGTTGGTTTTAAACCAATGCCACGCCTCTTCATTGATCGGCTCCCCTACTGAGCCCAATTTAGTTAAAGAAGAAAGATCGTGCTTTTTAACAAAATCCAAACCAAAACTCATCAGCGAACGGATCGCCGTTGGTGCTGTATAAAGAATGTTAACCTTATGCTTTGCAACAATTTCCCAGAAACGGCCTGCATCCGGATAAGTCGGAACGCCTTCGAAGATCACCGAAGTGGCCCCATAGCAAAGCGGACCGTAAACAATGTAACTATGACCTGTGATCCAGCCAATGTCTGCCGTACAGAAATGGATCTCGCCCGGCTCATATTGGAACACGTTGGCAAAAGTATAGGTCGTATAAACCATGTAACCACCGCAGGTGTGCACAACTCCCTTTGGCTTACCCGTGGAACCCGAAGTGTAAAGGATAAACAATGTGTCCTCTGCATCCATAGGCTCGGCAGGGCATACCGAATCCACGTGTTTCACTTCCTCTTCCCACCATAAATCCCTGCCTTTCAGCATGGAAACCGGTGTCCGCGTGCGCGTCATCACGATCACGTGCTTCACAGTATGACATTGATCCAATGCGGCATCAACCGTTTCTTTCATCGGGATCACCTTCGATCCGCGGAAAGCGCCGTCGGAAGTGATGACCATATTACACTCGGCATCATTGATGCGGTCGGCAATAGATTTGGCTGAAAAACCGCCGAAAACAACCGAATGGATCGCTCCTATGCGTGCGCAAGCCAGCACGGCCACGGTCAGCTCGGGCACCATGGGCAGATATATGCATACACGGTCGCCCTTTTTCACGCCATGCTTTTTCAGGACATTGGCAAACCGGCAAACACGGTCGTATAGAACACGGTAAGTAATGGTTACGGATTTATCTTCCGGGTCATTTGATTCCCAGATAATGGCTGGCTGATCGCCGCGCTCGGCCAGATGCCTGTCCAGTGCATTCTCGGTAATGTTGAGCTCTCCGCCTTCAAACCACTTTATATTCGCTTCATTAAAGTCCCAGCTCAGGACTTTTTTCCATGGTTTGCGCCATTGAAACTGTTGGGCTACTTCTGCCCAGAAACCTTCGGGATCTTCTACACTTTGTTTGTAGGCAGCCTGATACGCTTCAAAGGTCTTAATTCTCATGATAAATAAAGGTTAGACTTAGGATTAAGGGATATAGGGGGACAATTTATAATTTTCATTTGGTTAGTCCTACTGATTATCATGCAGAAAAAATAGCCCGGAATATGCATCACGCTGATAATCAATGCCCAGCCGGTGAATGTAGACAAGCAGGTTTTTCAAGATTCTGCAATGCTTGTGACAGACGTTCAAAAAGACGTATTTTCGAGACACTAAAATATAAACGATCACATACACATGAATAAAATCACATCACGAGGCATTGCAGATGAAACCGTTTTCACAGAAGCAGAAATTGAATTCATACAGGCACATATGCGGGATGATGTGAGCCAGCTCATGCTGCGGGCAAAACATTTCAAAGACATTGATATCAAGAAATTAGGCACGCAAATCCAATCCAGGCAAAAGGCCTTGAAGAAATTGCCCGAATGGTCTGCAAACCCCAAATTGATCTTCCCTCCCGCCCTGTCGGTTGAACAATGCTCATCAGAAGCAACGGCGCGGTACAAGGCAACATTAATGTCTGGTGAAGATCTCATCGACGTTACGGGCGGAATGGGTGTGGATTGCTATTATATGCACCAAAATTTCGACTATGTGCAGTATTTTGAGGAGCAGCCCAATGTTGCCGAGACAGCCAAATTTAATTTCAAGCAACTCGGGGCTTCCAACATTAGAGTATATGCACAGGATTCCATAGAAAAGCTTAAACACGAGCCTGCCTGTGCCGACTGGATCTATGCCGATCCGGCCAGACGCAATGCCAAACAGGAAAAAGTTGTGCTGCTTTCGGATTGCACACCGGACATTGTCGAAAATCTGCCGGTATTATTCGAAAGTTCGCCCAATATTTTGCTTAAAACTTCCCCGCTCCTTGACATTGACCTCGCTGCCAAAACACTTGTTAACCTCAAAGAAGTGCACGTCATCGGTTATGAAGGCGAATGCAAAGAATTACTTTTTGTGCTGACAAAAGACTGGATATCCGACCTGTTTGACATTAAGGTGCGCATTATAAAGGCCTCGGGTGAAGTGATCAGCAAGTTGGATCTGACCCGTGAGTCTGAGCGGTTAACCAGCGTTGAGTATGCCCGACCATTGAAATATTTATACGAACCGCATGCTGCTATTCTCAAAGCAGGCGCATTCCGCACAGTATGCCATGCTTATTCCTTGTCTAAATTATCCATACACAGTCAATTGTATACGTCGCAGGAACTTAGGACCGATTTTCCGGGCCGCACTTTTGAAGTGATCGCGATTTGCAAGCCGGACATTCGTGAAATCTCGCAGTACATTGAAGGGGATAAGGCCCACCTGACCGTTCGTAACTTCCCTGCCAAAAGTGAAGAATTAAGGAAGAAGTGGAAGCTGAAAGATGGTGGCAAATATTATCTCTTCGCCACCACATTCTCTAATAAAATCAAGGGGATCATTGTTACCGTAAAACCGGATTAAAGGAATTTCTCTTCATATTCCTTTTCCGAAAACCCAATCGCCACTGCCTTGCCCGACTCGTCTTCGATCAGCGGTCTTTTGATGACCGATGTGTGGGCCATCATCAGTTTTGCGGCTGATTTTTCGTTGGTAATCAATGTTTTTTCTTCGTCTGAAAGCCCTTTCCAGGTTGTGCTGGCCTTATTCACCACTTTTTCCCAGGGAAGCGTTTTGAACCAGACCTTGATCTTGTCATTGCTGATGCCTTCTGTTTTGTAATTGTGAAAAACATATTCAATGTGGTGTTTTTCAAGCCAGGTGCGCGTTTTTTTAACTGTATCGCAATTAGGGATTCCGTAAACCGTCAACATAAAAATGAATTAACCAATATAAATCTAAACCTCTGTAATGACCGGCTCGTCCGTAATGAGATCGGAATTGTGCATTTTCTGATCATCCAATTCTCCTTCCCAGCGTGCTATAACAGCAGTGGCCAGGCAGTTTCCTGTCACATTCACCGAAGTCCGCGCCATATCCATCAGCTCGTCAATGCCCATGATCAGCAGCACGGGCCATTCCGGCATGCCAAAGTTGGCAATTGCTCCAAGGAGGATCACCAATGTCGCCCTTGGAATTCCGGCAACGCCCTTGCTGGTCAGCATCAGTAATAAAACCATTGTAAGCTGCTGTCCGATAGACATTTCCGTTCCGGTAGCCTGGGCTACAAAAACCGTCGCCAATGCCAAATACAATGTTGAACCATCGAGATTGAAACTATAACCGGTGGGCATGACGAACGAAACGATCTGCCGCGGAACACCGAATTTCTCCATTTTCTCCATCGCCTTCGGCAATGCGGACTCCGAGCTTGTGGTTGCAAATGCAATAGAAACCGGCTCAAAAATAGCTTTGGCGAATTTGATAACAGGAATTCTTGCGATCAATGCAATTGGAATAAAAACAATCAGAACAAAGACGATCAATGCGCAGTATAGTGTTGCAAGCAGCAACGCCAGATTCCTCAGCACGTCAATTCCCATGTGCCCTACGGTTTCAGCAATAGCAGCACCCACCCCGATCGGCGCGAAAAGCATGATGATCTTCGTAAGCTTGAACATGACCTCGGCAAGCAATTCCACGCCGTGAACGAATTTCTCTTTTTTAACAGTAGGCAGCAAAGCAAGGCTTATCCCGAACAAAACGCTGAAAACAACGATTTGAAGCACTTCCCCGTGATAAATGGACTTGGCAATGTTCTCAGGAAATGAATGTAAAACAATGTCCTGCCAGGTTTGTTCAGCCACTTTCGGCAATGTTGCATTCAATGTTTCGGGTGGAATAATGCCCACGCCGGGCTTGAACCAGTTGGCAAAAAACAGCCCGATAAGCAATGCGAATGTGGTTACAACCTCAAAGTAAAGCAATGATTTCCAGCCCATTCTGCCGACTTGTTTCAAATCGGAATGTCCTGCAATCCCTGTTACCAGCGTGGCAAAAAGCAAAGGTGCGATCACTGTTTTGATCATTTGCAGAAAGATCTGCCGCAAGAAATGCAGCTCCGTGCCCATTTTAGGAAAATCATAACCGATCTCCGTTCCAACGAGCATGGAGATCAGGATGGAAGTCGTCAGGTTCTTTTTTAATATGGCAAATATGATCAGCCCGGCGAGAGCAGCCCAGCGCAGGCTTAGTAAAACAGTGGCAGATAAGGAGATGATATCGTATGCATCCAGCACGGTGGCTATTGCAGCAATGGTAACAAGGACAATGTTGATGATGGTAATTTTGCTCTTCATACGGGAAATTGGAATGAGGAATTCTTTTCGACGGTAAACATATAAAAAATCAATTTAAGCCCAACTATCTCAACAGTCGCATTTAATGCTTTGTACGAAATAAAAAATATGTATTGGACAATATTATTTAATGATTGTACTAAACAAGACTCACTTTCTGAAATAATTGTTGGTTTGGGAGATTTTTGAAACAGTCAGGAAAATTTGAAATGCCATGTCTGCGTGCCGGAAACAATTGCACATTGGCCCATAGATTATCTTTGTTTTAAAAGCAGCGTAATTCCTTGGTTTGAGTCAGTAAATTTGATATGTTCGGAAATTACATCATTACAATTTAAAACAGGCCCTGACAATGAACAAGATCCTTATCCCGATTGACTTTTCTGAAAATGCGGAGCATGCATTGGCTGCGGCAAAAATCATTGCTGAAAAAGAAGTGACAAAATTGCTGGTCCTGCACGCCTACCAGCCTTATATAGCGGACGTTAACATTACCCCGGGCAATGTGCTTCCCGGCATCGATGGCTCCGATTTCCTTTCGTTAAGCAGCGAGCTGGAAGTGGAATTTCAGAAAAAGCTCGAAAAATACGTGGATGATGTGATTGCCGAAGGTTATCAGGCCGAGGCTATCTGGGCGATTGGCAGCGTTCAGTCTTCTGTTGAGGAAGCCATTGAAGCCCATAACCCCAATCTCGTCGTGATAGGAAGGACTGGCACAGGCGGGTTTCTGGACAAGCTGATCGGCAGCTCGGCCACGAGCATTGGTTTAAATTCCAACTGCCCGGTGCTCGTGATACCGCCGCAAAGCACACCTAAAAAATTCCAGAAGGTTGTGTATGCCACTCAGTTTGAATATGATGAGACGGATATTTTGCGTGAAGTTTATGTATTAATGAACCATCTTGGCGCGAACCTCACATTATTAAAAATTCAATCGGATTCACAGCCGAACATTCAGGCAGACAGCCAGTATATCGACGAAATTAAATCCAACTTCACCATTGCAGAGGACGCGATCGTGTTCCGCGAAGCCCGGCATGTCCTGGACGGCATTGAGGATTATTGCGATGAAGTGGGTGCAGATCTGCTCATTATGTCTGCGCGGGAGCGGTCTTTTATTGAAGAGTTTTTGATCAACCCGAGCGTGACCCGCAAGCTGATCATCGATACACACGTGCCGTTGCTCGTTTTTCACCTCAAATAAACAACATTGGAAAAGGCAGAGAATATTAGGGGGTTTCAGCCTGCAAACCTGGTTTCACGCGACAGGAAGGCAAAGCGGTATAAGAAAAATCTGCTTACCTCGCCCGGCACGCTCACTTACATTGGCCCTGATGTTGAGTTAAAGACCAAGATCAGGAAAATTGTATATAATGATCAGGTTTTCAGGGATGAGCAAGTAAAATCCCTGCTGGAATGCAGCCCGGAAACAACCAATGAAAAAGCGGTTACCTGGCTCGACGTGGACGGCATTCACGAAACTGCATTGATCGCCAAGCTTGGCAAGCTATATAAGCTGCACCCGCTCCTGCTGGAAGATGTGGTGAACACGGAACACAAGCCTAAACTCGAAATATACGACAGCGGCCATTTGTTCCTGACATTGAAAATGCTGCATATAGACTCGGAATCGCCTATTTGTATATCTTCGGAACATGTCAGTTTCGTATTGGGGGAAAATTACCTGGTGTCTTTTCAGGAAGAACTGAGCAATGACATTTTTTCTCCTGTGCTGGACAGATTGCAGGCTTCCGTAGGTAAAACGCGCAGGAACGGCGCTGATTATCTGATGTTTGCATTGATGGACATTGTGATTGACAACTATTTCATCGTGCTGGAAAAGCTGGGCGACAGCCTGGATACGGTGGAAGACCAGGTAATCCGGGGCACGGACGAGTTGTCGCTTAAAGACCTTTACTCGCTCAAACGGGAGCTCACAATGGCCAGAAGGGTCATATGGCCGTTGCGCGATATGATCAACCAACTGATACGCGAAGACAACCCGCTGATCAGCAAAGACACAATTCCTTACTTGCGGGACCTTTACGACCATGTCATGCAGGTTTTGGACACCATTGATTCCTACCGCGAACTCGTCGCCAGCCTTGCAGACGTGCATTTATCCACGATCAGCAACCGGATGAATTCGGTAATGAAAACATTGACTATCTTCTCTGCCGTGTTTATGCCGCTGACATTTATAGTGGGTGTTTACGGCATGAACTTCGAAAATATGCCCGAACTGAGGGCGCATAACGGTTATTATTATGTTTGGGGCGTGATGATCGCGGTCACCACCGGGCTGATATTTTATTTCAAATCCAAGAAATGGATGTAAGGTTTGATACCTTTGTGGCCTGAAAATCGCATTGGAATGAACATTACCGCAAACAGCTTTCAAACAATCACCACCGACGCCGCCTACCTGCTCACGGACAGTCGCCAGATCTCATTTCCCGGCCAAAGCATATTTTTCGCGATCAAAGGCGACCGCCACGACGGTCACCAGTTTTTGCCGGCGTTGTATGCGAGCGGTGTGCG
The DNA here is from genome assembly GCF_021502655.1 of Dyadobacter sp. CY347. GTDB lineage: Bacteria > Bacteroidota > Bacteroidia > Cytophagales > Spirosomataceae > Dyadobacter. The sequence goes on along the minus strand of NZ_JAKFFT010000004.1, from coordinate 360,766 downwards.
GGAATTTGTGGTGGAAGAAGCTGCGTATTCGGAATCATTGCGGTGGGAAACGGCGGTTTGGAATGATGCCACAATTTGGATCGTGCCATCAAGCATTCGCGCGTTGCAGTCGCTGGTGGCGGAAAAAAGGCGAAATTTCAATCTTCCTGTTGTGGGCATAGCAGGCAGTAACGGCAAAACCATTGTAAAGGAATGGCTCGTACAGCTCGCTTCTCCGCAGGCGACCATTGTGGCAAGTCCGAAAAGTTATAACTCACAGATCGGCGTTCCGTTATCCGTTTGGAACATTGAAAAACAACATACGCTGGGCATTTTCGAAGCGGGCATTTCACGTGCGCACGAAATGGAATATCTGCAACCGGTCATGCAGCCAACGATCGGCATTTTTACCAATATCGGGCCTGCTCATGATGATGGGTTTAAAAGCCGAAAGCAAAAGATTACCGAAAAGCTCCGCCTTTTTACGAAAGTCAAAAAACTCATTTACCGCAAAGACTATACGGAGCTTGACGAGGAGATCAACCTTATATTAAAACCTGTCAATTCATTTTTACAGACCATAAGCTGGGGTAAACCTTCATCCGGGGCAGATATCACAATTTCGTATCAAAAAGAAAAGCTTAAAACGGCCATTTCGCTATCCGGAAAATTTGGTAACCACAAATTTGAAACCACATTCACAGATGAAGCATCTCTGGAAAATCTCACGCATTGCATTGTCTTTTTGCTTGATTTTGGGTTTTCAAATGCCACAATCCAGGAAGGCATCCGGCTGCTGAAACCAGTTTCCATGCGTTTGGAACTGAAAGAAGGCATTAATCACAATTACATTATTGATGATGCCTATAACAATGATTTACAGGGACTTTCTATGGCGCTCAACTTTCTTGCACAACAGGAACAGCGTCAGAAGAAAACCGTCATTCTTTCGGACGTTTTACAGACCGGACAAACGCCCGTTGAGCTTTATAAAACAGTTGCCAAGCTCCTTAAAGAAAAGGCAATCGACCAGCTCATCGGCATAGGACCAGAAATTGAAAGCCAGGCAGCATTATTTGATATGAAGGTGACCAATTTCTTCACCGACACCACAACATTCCTGCATGAATTTCCATTCAACTCTTTGTCTGACAGCCTTGTACTGATCAAAGGAGCCAGGCCGTTCTCATTTGAAAAGATCGTTCAGCGGTTGCAGCAAAAAGCGCACGGGACGGTTTTAGAGATCAATCTGGATGCATTATCCCATAATTTGAATTTTTACAGATCAAAAGTCGGGGCGCAGACAAAGATCATGGCGATGGTGAAGGCATTTGCGTATGGAACCGGCAGTTCCGAAGTGGCTTCGCTCCTGCAATTTCACCGCGTGGATTACCTGGGCGTTGCCTATGCCGACGAAGGTGTGGCATTAAGGCAAAGCGGCATTACGTTGCCGATTATGGTCATGAATGCAACTTCACAAGCATTTGATCTGCTTCTGCAATACAGGCTCGAACCTGAAATTTACAGCCAGCGCATCTTTACCGAGTGGATCGCATTTGTAAATAAAAACAAATTCACTGCGGAAATTCCGGCTATGCATTTAAAGCTTGACACAGGCATGCATCGATTGGGCTTTGTTAAAGATGATCTGGAATGGCTGATTGAAATGTTAAAGGCCAATCCGCACATGAAAGTCGCCTCTATTTTTTCACATCTTGTCGGCGCTGATGAAGGTGTTCACAATGCTTTTTCAAAACAACAGTTCGAGCTTTTCCTGGAAGGCGCACAGCAAATTGAAGCCGCACTGGGATATAACGCCATTAAGCACATTCTGAATTCTGCGGGAATTGTTCGTTTTCCGGATTATAAGCTGGATATGGTGCGTTTGGGCATCGGGCTTTATGGCGTAGAGGCAACCGGGCAGGAGCAGCAGGCATTACAGTCCGTAGGCACATTGAAAACGGTGGTTTCGCAAATCAAATATCTATCCGCAGGTGAAACGGTCGGTTACAGCCGGCGCGGGCATCTGGATCACGACGCCGCCATTGCGACGCTGGCCATTGGCTATGCGGATGGTTATGACCGTGGACTTGGAAATGGCGCCGGTAAAGTGTGGGTAAATGGCACGCTATGCCCTACAATCGGCAACATTTGCATGGATATGACAATGATCGACGTCACAGGAGCGACCGTAAATGAAGGCGATGAAGTAATTATTTTCGGAAGAGAAATGCCGATTTTTGAACTCTCTAAACAAATAAACACGATCCCGTATGAAATCCTGACAGGAATCGGGGACCGTGTTAAAAGAGTTTTTTATAAAGAATAACTAAACCTGCGTTTCGTCCGGGGTTTCGGTTAACTCCTCGGATGATAATGCTTCGGAAATTTCCGGGCTGGCTGGGCGAACAGGCTCATCTTCAAACAGATGTGTGGCCATAACCTGGTCAAGCGTGACCGTATAGAATGCTTCATGCACGTTCAAAGGCTCGGTTCCTTCGGCTATTTCGCATTTGATATAATTGCCGTCTTCCTGCATTTCATAAGCATTCACATTGTCGTGCAAACTATAATACAAAATGTGGATCGCTTCCTGGCGCACGCGCGGGTCCACGAGTTTGAAAAGGGATTCAATGCGTTTGTCAAAACTCCGCACCATAGCATCCGCGCTTCCGCCGTAAACCACCGGATCGCCATTCTGATGGAAGTAAAATATCCTTGAATGTTCCAAAAAGTCGCCTACTAAGGATCTTACCGTGATATTTTCACTCAATCCAACCCTTTGCGGACGTAAGCAGCACATTCCACGCACGATGAGCTTGATCGGAACGCCTGCTTCGGACGCCTTGTAAAGTTCAAGAATGGTTGTCCTGTCTTCCAGTGAATTGATTTTAATACAAATGCCGCTTTTCAAACCTGCCTGCGCATTCTTAGCCTCCTGCTGGATCAGCTCTACCAATTTATCACGCATATAACGCGGCGCAGTAATCAGATTTTGATATTCTGATGGAATAGAATGCCCGGTAATGACATTGAAAAATTCAGAAATATCTTCCGTGTATTTCTCATTGGAGGTCAATAAACCTGTATCCGTGTAAAGCCGGGACGTGTCCTCATTGTAATTCCCGCTCGACAAATGCGCGTAACGCAATACGCGATTTCCCTCATTACGAACGATTAACAGCAGTTTTGTATGGGTTTTGAGTAAACCAATGCCATAAATGACAAAGCAACCCGCTTTCTGCAATCGTTGCGCTTCCCGAATGTTATTCTCTTCATCAAACCGCGCCTTAACCTCAAACAAAACGGCAACGTGCTTGCCATTTTCCGCCGCGTGCAACAATGCTTCTGTAACCCTTGAATTTTTGGCTAATCTGTAAATAGTCAGCTTGATAGACAAAACTTTGGGATCCTCAGCAGCCTGTTCTAAAAGTTGCAAAACGGGCTCAAAGTTGTTGTAAGGATGGTGCAGCAGGATATCGCGCTCCCGCATTACTTCGAAAATATCCGGAATACGCTCTCTGTCAAGCCCCAGCGGCGGCACAGGCGGATGGATCGCCGGGATCTGGTCCTTGAATTCAGGATGCTTGATTATGCCCCAGAATGATGTGTAATCGATAAATCCGTCGATCGGGAAAATGTTGTAATCATCAATTTCCCAGCGTTTTTTGAACAAATTCAACAAATCAGGATTGGTATCGTGCTCAATGGAAACCTGCACAACGCGACCCAAACGCCGGCTTTTTATTTTTTGCTTGATCTCATCAATAAAATCCGACTCTACATCATCACTTTCTTCCAGAGAAAAATCGCCGTTGCGGATAATCCGGAAAAGATTGGTGGAAACGATGTCCACATTCCGGTAAAGCTTGTGAATGTATTCTCTCACAATGTCCTCAATCGGCAAAAACAGCAGCTCGTCCTCGCGATCGATGACATAAAAACGAGGAAGGTTTAGCGGCAACTGCACAAATGAAAGCTTTCTATCTTCCTCGGAAACGGTCCCTTTCACTTGCGTAATAACACCCAGAATAAGCACTTTCGCGAGCAAAACCGGGAATGCGTGGGTATAATCAAAAAGCATCGGCGTCAACATCGGATAAACCGTCCGCTCGAAATATTCTTCAACAGCAGCTTTCTCATCGTCATGGACCTGGTCCAGTTTGATGATCTTGAAACCATGTTTCTCAAAAAGCGGTAAGAGCTGATTTTTATAACAATCGTTCTGCTTTCTGACAAATTCGTGCGCCTCGCGCATCAGCACTTTCCGGAACGGGATTTCCCGCAGCCCGGAATAGTCAAGCCGCTCTTTTCCAAAATCCAGATAATTGTACAAGCTCCCGACGCGAATCGTGAAAAACTCGTCCAGATTGGAAGATGTAATCGCCAGAAATTTCAGCCGGTCAAAAAGGTTACGTTCTTCGTTGGTTGCCTGGTCGAGTACGCGGTCATTAAATTTCAGCCAGCTCAGATCCCGGCTGATCAGGTCACTTTGCTGAACCAGCGTATTGGTCTTTTCTGTGGGCGGGCTGATGATTTTCTGGTCTTCGGGCAGGGCCGAGCCTTTGGTACTTTTAAAAAAAGCGAACAGATTATTCAATCTGCCTTTTTTTCCATTGCTATATATGGGATCGGTTGAGCCGGACATATTTGAATTCTTTAAGGGTTGTGTTTGAAATGGCAATTAAAAATTCAACGAATCTAAGAATCTAATGTTTCTCGCTACATGAACTTTCTGTTAAATTTTAGTCCAAAAAACAGAAACGGATGGCTGCGATTGACAGCCATCCGTTTCCAAAACTTATCGGGGTCAAAAGCTACACGTCTACGCGTGCATATTTGGCATTTTTCTCAATAAAATCACGCCTAGGAGCTACTTCATCGCCCATCAGCATGGAAAATAAATGGTCTGCTTCTGCGGCTGACTCGATGGAAACCTGTTTAAGGCTTCTTTTATCGGGATTCATGGTTGTTTCCCACAACTGTTCCGCATTCATTTCTCCTAAACCTTTGTAACGCTGCACGTTAACAGATTCTTCACGGCCTGCGCCAATCTCGCGGATGGCAGCTTCCCTTTGTGCCTCAGTCCAGCAATAACGCTCTTCACGTCCTTTTTTCACCAGATAAAGCGGCGGCTGCGCAATGTAAATGTAGCCGTGGTCGATCAGGATCTTCATATAACGGAAGAAGAAGGTCAGGATCAATGTACGAATGTGGCTACCGTCAATATCCGCATCCGTCATGATCACGATCTTGTGGTAACGCAGCTTATCAATGTTCAGAGCCCTTTCGTCACCGTCTTTTCCGATCTGCACACCCATTGCGGTGAACATATTCTTGATCTCTTCGTTTTCGTAAATGCGATACTCCTGCGCTTTTTCCACGTTCAGGATCTTACCACGAAGCGGAAGAATCGCTTGGTATGCGCGGTTACGGCCTTGTTTGGCAGTTCCACCCGCAGAGTCCCCTTCGACGAGATACAATTCGCAAACGTTCGGATCGGTTTCGGAACAGTCGGACAGCTTACCCGGTAAGCCGGTTCCTGTCAGGATGTTTTTCCGCTGCACCATTTCACGCGCTTTTTTGGCGGCAATACGTGCTTTGGCGGCAAGGATAACTTTATCAATGATAACCCTGGCTTCTTTCGGGTGCTCGTCCAGATACGTGTCAAGCATTTCCGAAACAACCTGGCTTACTACGCCGGTTACCTCAGAGTTTCCAAGCTTTGTTTTAGTCTGGCCCTCGAACTGAGGCTCCTGAACTTTGATCGAGATCACGGCTGTTAAGCCTTCCCGGAAGTCGTCCCCACTGATCTCAATTTTTTCTTTGGCAAGAACCCCTGATTTCTCAGCGTAATTTTTCAATGTTCTTGTCAGCGCCGCCCTGAAACCGGAAACGTGCGTTCCTCCTTCAATGGTATTAATGTTGTTTACATAAGAAAATACATTCTCGCTGTAAGACGTGTTGTACATCATTGCAACTTCCACCGGAACAGTTCCTTTCAGGGTTTCCATGTGGATTGGCGCAGGGATCAAGGGCTGACGGGTTGCATCCAGATACGTTACAAATTCGTTCAGACCGATTTCGGAATAGAACTCTTCGCCTCTGAATTTGCCTTCTTCATCTTCCTCACGTTTGTCTTCCAGTGTAATCCGGATTCTTTTGTTCAAATAGGATAATTCCCGGAGACGCGTCGCCACGGTTTCATACTTGAATTCTGTCACTGTGAAAATGGTCGCATCAGGCAGGAAATGAATAAATGTCCCTGTTTTATCAGAGTCACCGATCACCCTTACCGGATAAAGCGGCTTGCCTTCGCTGTACTCTTGCTCAAATATTTTTCCTTCGCGGTGGATCTCTGCTCTCAAATGAATAGAAAGTGCATTTACGCAGGAAACCCCTACACCGTGCAAACCACCGGAAACCTTGTATGTATCTTTGTCAAACTTACCACCGGCGTGAAGAACCGTCAATACGACCTCCAATGCGGATCTTTTCTCTTTTGTATGCATTCCTGTTGGAATACCACGGCCATTATCCTGAACAGTAATGGAATTATTTTTTTCAATCGTCACATTGATGGTATCGCAATAGCCAGCCATCGCTTCATCAATGGAGTTGTCGACAACCTCCCAAATCAAATGGTGAACCCCCTTAAAACCAGTGTCACCAATATACATGGCCGGACGCTTACGAACGGCCTCTAAACCTTCAAGAACCTGGATGTTTTCGGCTGAATAACTATTTACTTCAATCACTGCTTCGTTTGACATATAGTTTGTTTTACACTTGGATAAAAAGAACCGTTTTCAGGCTTTTTAAGCCCGTAAAGATACGATTTTTTTACCGTCTAACCTAGTAGAAAAAACATTGGGAGCACATCAGAAATACTATTTCAGGCTATATGCGGAGCCAGATGCAAAAAGGGATTTATCTAATTTGTAAAACACCTTTTCACCATTGTTGCTAACATCCAGAATCCCCATATCGTAGGTTCCGGGGACAAGGTCGTCCTCCCTCAGGAAAGTGTTGAAACCCGCTTTGTAATAATGCATTTTGGTAACAATCTCCTTTCGGGCGTCAATTTTCGGGTTTGCGCTCAGCAGGTGTATGACTCCTGTTTTCTGGTCTCTTAAAACCAAAAAGCGGTCGCCGGCAAGTCCTTTTCTTTCGGGAAGCGCATTGCTTGCCACGAAGTAGGCAGTAAGGTGTTCGACGCCGTCCCGGATAACCCTTTCAATGTCCCAGTCCTCCACGTAAAGCGCGTAATTTCGTGCAGCCGTAGCATTGGCATTGAACATGGAATCCAGCTGATCGCGCTCGACGATGGGTTTTGGTAAATGAAAAAATCCTTTTTCGTAGCCCGGGATCAGATAGAAGCTGCCGTTTCTAATGATGGTCTTTTCAACCGAAAACATGTTGCGGTTTGTTTTCCAGTTGTACACATCTGCCAGATAGGTTGTCCTTTTTACGGCAACCGTGCCTGTGAATTTATAATAGGAATAAACGCAGTAAAAGATACTGAATGCCGTAATGCTGTAAAAAACCGCTTTCCTCCGAAAGAATGAGCTGTAATCCAGCAGCAGAATGTAAAACATCACGGTTGATAGCGACGCATAGATCTGGAACCGGCTCGCAATCGTGCTGCCCGCCCACGATCGGAAAAGCGCAATCACCAGACTCGTTATAAAAATGAATGCGAACAATGCGAGCAACTCCGCCGTACCGGGTTTAATGTTGACCGGTTTATTGAAATATATCGCGGCAACCCGCCAAACAATGTATACCATAAACGCAACAATAACAGCGCCCCAAATCGCCGAAAGTAATTCGGGAAACGCCCACAGTGACATAGCAGAGCCAATAAATCCGAAAAGGGACGAGAAAAACACACCCAGGTCCTTGGGCAAGCTAACAGCCTGACCAGATTCATAACCTGCAAGATAAATCACCAGGCATAGGACCATAAACCCGCCCGTAATGATAGCCCGCTTGAAGTCTTTGAAACACAGGAAGTAAAATATGATTGCAGGAAATGACAGAATGCCGTTCCCGTGCGTAAAAGTGGCAAGGAAACAACAGATCATCGCGCCGTAAAGCGACATATTGGTGCGGCGGGAAGCCAGTATAATGGCGCTGACAGTGAATGCGGTCAAAAATGAATGCTGCATTCCGTTCAGCGCCCAGCCTGAGACATCGTAATAAAGTGGCTGGAAATAAAGAAAAGCGGCAGGAATGAAATAGTAAAGCGGCAGCCTGGTCTTCTTGTATTGGAGATAAATGAAATAGAAAATGAATGTTACATTAATCGAAACAAGGGCTATATAAAAGCGGAAGTTAAGCTGGCCCGTCATGGTGTATTCAATGAGGGCAATCAGCCTCGGCACCACCGCTTTATGGTCGTTGAATGTGCGGAAAAGCTCTGTGATCAGTCCGGAAAAACCAAGCCCTCCCTGGGAAACAACCTCAATAAACTGGATTAGTAGAAAATCGTCCTGGTAGGGAAAGTTGACGGAGTAATAAAAATTGTAAAATAAGTATACAAGAATAACCAAGCATATAACGACACCCGAGAGAAATCGTGACTTCATAATAACCGGAAAGTGAATTGAATTGTGTAGCCCTGATTTTTTTTAAACCCCGGCATTTATCAATTCAAAACTAAGCCATTAAAACCGGATTCGTAAATTTCATCTGCTTTTTTACCGGCAGGCGAATGTCGCAATCGGTTGAGCGGAGCACAAAAAAGAGCGGGCATGTTGCCCGCTCCTAATGATTTCAAATGGTTCCTGTTATCAATTCACAACCACTTTATACCGGACTTGCCTGGTGCCGTAATCCGCACTCAGAATGTACAAACCAGGCATTAACCGGGTTTTTGCCTGCACATTCAACTGGACGGGGCTGGTTTTTTCGGTGGTTACCGGAACAGCCCTTCCGGTAATATCAGTGAGTGTGACTGTGGGCGCAGTGCCCGAATATTGCAGGAAAATGGTGCCCGAAGTGACAGGATTCGGATAAAGCATTAGTTTCTCAGCATTGTCAAATCCAGCGGAAATGATCCGGGAATAGGCAAATGTGTTATCCTGATCCACCATTTTCAGACGATACAGGTTTTCGCCGTTCGACGGATATGAATGGGTAAAATTGTAATCTTTCAAAATCTTGCTTTCTGCCGACGCGTCCACTTCTCCGATTTTTGTCCACTGCTTACCGTCCAGACCGTGCTCGATCTCGAAATGATCGCTGTTGGTTTCCTCGGAAGTCTGCCAGTGAAGCGAAACCGCATTTTCCGCTCTTTTCCCACTGAAATTCACAAGCGTTACCGGCAATGGGGCCGCATTATGTGCAGAGATGTAGAATGTTGAAAAGCCGTCTACATTAAATCTGATCCTCCAAAGGTTAAGTGTTGCATCCCATTGAATGTCATCGTCGTTCGGATCAATGGTAACATCCGGGTCGCCGGGTTTCATGTCGCCATGCCATTGCAGGATCCTGAGATTCGCCCGGAATCTGTCGGAATCTGTTGTGTTCCGTGGCAGCTTCACCGTACTCACTGCATTGAAAGCACTAAGTTCTTCCTGGCTGACATACAATGTAATGTTGGCATTGGTAGGGTTCGTACCGCCCGGAGTCAGTTTGAAATGGCGCTGTACGTAAGGCTGCCCATCATGTGAATTCACTTGCGCGTCAATGTCGACTTTCGCCGTAAAGTTGGTGCTTCCGCCAGAGCCTTTAACGGTGGAGATCAGCTTGCAATTTGCGTCTGTTAAGTGGACAAATTTCCCATCCGGAATGATTGAGGCGGACTGCTGCCCGTTGTCGGCGAGTGATAAATCTTTATAAAAGCAGCCCGGCTTCACCACATCATTTTGCATGGTGAAGTTAATAGGACGTCCCCCGCCATTGTCAAAGGTGCTTCTCCATCTGATGTAAGCCTCGCAATCGTTCCAATAAGTGTCGCGTACGGTACGGCAACCGTCACTGTCGATCATGCTGGACAATGTGAATGTGTTTGAATTGCTGGGTGCAGGACTGATCACAGTCTTGTTCGTTACCCAATTGGAAGCGAGCGTTTTCAATGCAGTAACCGCACTGGGGGACTTCAAGGCATTTTCGAGATAAAACATGGTTACCACATGAGCGCCGTGTGTAAAGCTTTCCGTTGTAATGCTTTCTACCGATTCCATTCCCGTCACATATGCCGCTTCGTTCACGTAGAGTTTCCCCGGCAGGTTTGACCGCACCAGATCTATTGCGAATCGGTGGTCGTAATACACTTCATCATTAATCTTGATACCATCCAGGTCCGCACCGATTTCATTGAACTGAAGTGTGCCCCGCGACCGGGAAATTTTGTCGTAAACCGACCCGTGGTGTGTGATCACTTTTGTGCCTGGACTTACGCCCTTAACCGCATTTTTAAACAAATTGTTGGCCTCCTTCAAAACCAGCGTCCGGAATGCAAACCAGTCTGTTCCGTCCGGGCCGGTGAATGTGGACCCGGAAGGCCTTTTCGGTGAAACGTTATCAAATGACGAATGATTGGTCCCCCAGGCAGCATTCAGATATTCGATGTGTCCATATTTCCCTTTCAGCCAGTTTCTGTATGCGTTGGTCATGGGCTGCGAGTAATCCGTCAGCGCGTTAACCATATCCAGCTGCTGCTCATAATGATATTTCGTAGAGCCCATATCAAACTCGCCTTCACCCTGTCGTGAATATATCAGATTCACGTACAACAAGTTACCCTGGTCCTGCAAATATTTATAACGCTGCATAACCTTTGTTGCAAATCCAGAAATGCGGTCACGCGTGGATTGTGCAGCCAGCGAGGTCATCACAAATTGCAGGTTAATATTCGGCCGTATAGGGCCACCTTGTTTTTGAAAAACGGCTTCCTGTCCATCATAATTGACCACCAGCATCCGCTCCTCTTTTTTCCAGCCATCACCTGTATCCACACCATAACGGTCGGAAATGCTGTTGGTGACATCATCACCGGTGCTGACCGCAATGTTGAGCGCTATCTTCATCCCCAGACTTGTGGCCAGCGAAATCTGGTCGTCATACTGTTGCCACACATTGTAATTAGCCCCGTTCTCAGCTTTCAGGATTCTTGCAATCTTTCCCTCAATTGTTCCCCATTGCACGGTTAGCGCCACAGCATTAAAGCCAATGTCCCTGGCCGCCTGGATGGTCGGCAAAGATGCATTGTCATTTTCATTGACCATGGAAACCGCGAAATAGCGGGGCTGCTGTGCTGACGAATCAAGCGGGGAGATAAAAAGGGAGAAGGAAAAGAAAAGCGTACTAATCTGCCATTTTACGAATACACGTTTTTTCATTTTTTTCAAATCACTACCAGTTACAAATTATTTGAATTTTAAATATAAAGAATTCTACAAAATAGCACCTGTCTTTTATCCTTTTTTTAATATTAAAAATGAAATAATACTATAAAGATTAGCCCGCGAATGAGCGGTGTAGAGACTAGTGCATAAAAAAAGGCTATTCCCCATTTCTGGAAAATAGCCTCTCAGTATCGTTAAATGCCACTTACATCTTTTCAAGCGGATGCTCTTTGAGCAATTGTTCGGGAGAATAGAAATCCTTTTTGCTTTCCGTTGCCGCCCTCACCTGCTTTACTTTTTCAGGCATGATTGCGGGGCCCTTGTTTCCAAATGAATTCCGGACATAAGTAAGCACCGCCGCCATCTCATCATCATTCAGCAAGCCGGCGAACGGGGTCATCGGCACCTGCCCTGGATATTTCTGTCCGTTGACCTCAATCGGTCCGAGTAATCCCTTCAAAACCAGCTTGATAAGGCGTTCGTCACTGCCGAGCACCCAGTTGTTGCCTGTTAAAGGCGGGAATCCGGAAGCCGTAAGCCCTTTTCCGTCAGGCTGGTGGCAGGTTGAGCAATATCCTTCTTTTGCATAAATGGTTTTTCCCAATGTATACAATTCGAGCGCTTTGCCTTTCAGTGCCGATTGCGTGACTTCCTGTTTTTCCTGTTTCATATTCACGCCATTTAAATGCGCCAAAGCGCCTTCGTAAGCGTGGATCGTCCAGTCATCGAGTGGTAACTTTTTCGCCTCTGCAAGCACAGCAAGGCCTTTTTCTTTGGGAATCCAGGAAGCAGCCACGATCGCAACCAGCCTTACCCGGCTGTTTTCGTCCCGTGCGGCCTGCATCAGCAGTTCTGCCTGATCGGGAACCTGATGCCCTGTGTAACGCACCACTTGTACAGCTGCGGCACGCGCGTGGTAATCTTTTGCTTTCAAAACCTGCTTCAACAACTTTTGGTCCACTTTATTCAGTCCCCAGGTTACCCAAAGCGCCTCTAACAAATGATGCTCATATCCTGGGTCATTTTTGTCGAGTCCTGCAACCCATTTAGTGATTTTCGGCAGCACTTCCGAAGCATTGCGGCCTCTCAATTCGCGTCTGGTCCTGTAACGCGTGCGGTATTCAGGTAATTTCAGGTTTTCCAAGAGCACATCAATGCTTGCCCCGTCCACTTTTGCAGGCGTTACCAATGGCCGCGAAGGATACGTAACACGATAAACGCGGCCGTGCGAGTGATCGCGCAAGGGATCGCGGGCGTTGTGCTGCATGTGACCGATCAGGATATTGTGCCAGTCGATCAGATAAAGAGAGCCGTCTGGCGCAAATTCCATGTCCACAGGCCGGAAGTTGCGGTCTTCGCTCACAATGAGGTCCATCCGGTGCGTGCTTTTGTAGCCTGTGCCGTCATCCTTTAATGTATGCTCTTTTGTTCCAAGAAAACCAATAGTGTTGTTGATGAGGAAGTCGCCCTGCAACTCGTCCGGGAAGTGGCGGCTGGAAACGAATTCTAGTCCGGAAGTAGGCCTTACCCTGTGTTTTTCTTCGATCAGCTGAACCGATTTATGATTGGCTTCTCCATAGCGGGGCAAAATAGAGCCCGGCATCATCCAGCGCACGTCCGGACTGGACGTTTCAGCAAAAAATGGCTGTCCCCAGTCATCAAATGCAATTCCCCAGGGGTTAGGGATCGAAAGCTGCGCAGTTCGTTCCAGTTTCCTGAGTTGTGGTGCGTATCTGTAAAACCCACCATTCGTTGCCCTCACCGGCCCGTAAGAAGTTTCAACATTGGTATGCAAAAACACGCCTTCGCCTGAATAAATAGCGCCCGAAGGGTCCACCGTGAATGCGTGGCTGTTGTGGTGCGTGTCGTGGTCGTCGAATCCGCTCAGCAGGATTTCGCTTTTATCTGCTTTGTCATCACCATTCGTATCTGTGAATAATTTCAAGTTCGTTCCCTGCGAAACGTAAACGCCTTCGGGAGCGATTTCGAATCCGAGTGGTAAATGCAGCTTATCCGCGAAAACGGTTTGCTTATCCGCCTTTCCGTCACCATTGGTATCTTCCAGGATAATGATCTTGTCGTTCGGTTTGGAATCTCCCGGCTTATAATGCGGGTAACTCGGCATGGTTGCGATCCACAGGCGGCCTTTGTTGTCAAATGACATTTGCATAGGCTTTGCGAGATCGGGGAATTCCTCTTCCGAAGCAAAAAGCTCGATTTTATAACCTTCCGGCACTTTCAGCTTGGCCAGCGCATCCTTTCCATACAAATATTCAAGGCTTCCGTTCTTTTCAGGGTTGAAATTCGTCTTGACGGGAGGCAGTGGTTTTGTGTTTTTATCTGCCGCTGCAAGGTCCGTTTTCTGGCCTTTTGACGCCGCCATCCAAATGGCTTTATCCCGAATATCGGTCATTTCGCGGATTTTCTCGATTTCAGCAGGATAATTATCAGGACCGAAAGGATTGTAACGACGGCCATAAACGTGAACGCCGTTGGGGATTTTGAAGTCGTTGTGCCACATCCAGTTTTTTTCGTCCACAGCATCCTTAACCAGCTTCCGGTTTGTTTCTGCTTTTGGTGGGGCTTTGCCAAAAACCTGGTCTGCAAGCAGAACGCCCAGCTTTTTATAACCGGCCTCATTCAATTGCGAGCCGTCAATGGTTAAATCTTCTTTACTATCGGCATACCATTGTTTTGAAGGATTAAATGCGTCCACAAAAAGCACATTGTTTTTTGCCGCAATCTCTTTCATGCCATTTGCATACAGCGCCAGGTTTTCATTTTCCTTTTTACCATTGGGAAGGTCAAATTTGGCGGAAAGATCTTCGAAGGCGATGGGCGAAACGATAGCCAGTTGTGGCGCCGCGGCTCCGTTGTATTTTTGGCTTAATGTATGTTTGATAAATGCGTCCAGTTCGGCCTTGTAATTTTCAAGCCCTTCCTTTCCCTGAAACGACTCATTATAACCAAAGAATGCAATGATCACATCCGTTTTCAGGCGCGTCAGCCACTGGTCCGGCGTGTCGAGGTGTCCTTCACTTTGCGAAGGGTTGGCCAGTTCAGTCTGGAATTTCTCAGCTCCCGGAAACGCCCACGGCAGGTTACGGCTTGCATGCGGCCTGAAACCAGGGGTGTCGCCGCCGTCGCACATGTTGCGGATGTAAAGCATCTCCTCGGGATAGCGCACCTGCAATTCGGTTTCGAAGTTGTCGTAATTCATCATCCGCGAACCCAAATTGTTCCCCAGCAGCACGATGCGGGAGCCTTTTTTGATGGTTAATGATGCGGATCGATTGAATTTGAAAGCACTGAATGCGATAATGATCAGTCCGAACACAATGAGCGATGTGTAGATACTGATTTTTTTGGGTTTAGACATTTCGGTTGATAAACTTTAAGTGGGGATTTAGGATCTTTTATTCAATTATTTTGCTTCTCTATACTGCACATTGATGTCCATTTTGCCTTTCCATTTCGGAATCTTCAAACCCAATTCCCAATGTATCGCATTGATTACCAGCCTTTGGAACGATTCAATCTTAAAATCGTCGGGATGTCCCAATGTGGTCATGAAGATTTTTGCGCCGAATGAATTGGTTCCGGTCCACGCCACTGGGTTTTCAACGGCTTCTTTATCCGGATCAACAGATTTGCCCATTAAAAGCAATGTTGAACCTTTGGTAGGATAATCAGGAAGCACTCGGTACAACCACGATCTTGCATGAAACGGCGTGGTAACACCCGTTAGAATCGGGTTTTTAGCCTGATCTGGAATGACTGTCACATCCGTGCTGCTTTTGTGCCCGTAATGGGTGTGCTTGGCAGCTCCGCCCCAGCCCGGAGGCGAATTCAGCGCAAATTCCCCGAATGCATTCCACTTTTCGTTTTCATTTCCTTTGGGATAATTGAATGCATGCGTGGTTGTCCGGAAGCCCATTAATGGCTTTTTTGATTTGAGATAGGCATCAATGTGCGCCAGTTGTTCTTTGGGAAGCTGCCGCCAGCGAAGATAGAAAACGGCAAGATCGGCATCCTTCAACGCTTCCAGACCTGGAATGTCATTCTCACTGTTGGGACCGGGATAGGCTTTCAGGACAATGGTTTTCATTCCATAATTCTTTTCCAGTTCGGCGGCAATGATCGGCAATGTTTCCTCGCCGCTGTATTCATGGTCACCCGTTACAAAAACGACAACGGGCTTTTTATTTTTGTCGGCAGATTGGGCAAATGTTGTGTTAACATGCAGAAAAACGCCAAACAACAAAGCGTACAAAACAAGGCAGCGCTTACTTACATTCATGGTGAAGAAATTTAGGATCAAAGCCGGACAGCAAGGATATAACGTAAAATACGGAAGAAACTACTGTCTTTCTAATGAAGACTGTTTCATCCAATTTTTCCCTTACTTTTTCATAGAACTTTAAAAAAAGCTGAATCCGACGGAAAGCGAGAATCTGGAAAGATCAACACTGTCGTCCTTTGACAAGTGCAGCGTTTGGGTGCTCAGGTCCGTTTTGCGCTGCAACCGGTAAACGGCGCCCATCATCGCAGAGCCGGTGAAATTAAGCGCAAATTTCTGGCTCAAACGATGTTCAACGCCTACACTCACGCCCCAGCCCATCGTTTTGCCGCTGAATGTAAATGCATTCTCTCCTACTTGCGTATGGTTGCGATAAGGCTGATAACCAAGCAATAGCGACGTCAGGATTGCATTCTTGGGGTTTTTCATGATGGCCTTATGAATGACTTCGCCGCCCAGGAACTGGACTGCAACATCTTCGGTCATCACATTTTCAAGCGTGGCTTTGCTCTGATAACGGTCGTATTTTACACCAAAACCAACTTTTTTCCAGGGAAAGTAAGCGACTTCGCCGCCATAAGAAATGCCGGATTTGAAATCTTTGAAATAACGTTTCTGCGTGTTGGTTACAATATTCCGCGACCTGAAAACGCGTTGTCCATAACCACCATTAACACCGAACTTCCATTTGCTATCGGCCGTTTGCGATCCATTTCTCACCGTTTCCTGCGCGTGCAGGGACATGCAGGGTAAGCAAGAGAGCAGCAGCAAAATGATCGTTATGTTCTTCATTACGTGAGTTGACCTGAAAGCACAGTCCCCAAAACTACTGATTTAGCGGGAAAGTCGGGAGGTCAGGATTCTGATATTTGTCAAATGGCTGGTTTTATGCCGTTTGCTTTTAATTTGTCAACAATAAAATCGCCTATCGCTTTGCCCTGACTTTGTCCGTTTTCAATGGCATCGCGATAATGTATGCCGCCATACAACCTCGAAATCGCCGCTTCCTCGGCTGCCTGCCTGAACGATTTGAAATCGCGCGTAGGCAAGTCGAAAATCACTTCTGTATCGTCTCGGAAAGAAAAATTATCTCCAAGCAGATAGGTCAATGTCTCGGCTACCGCTGTGGAAATGACGCTGTGGCCGCTTGTGTATTCGGGAAAAGGTGGCGTTTGCAGCAGCGGCTGCCACTTCTGGTCAATGTAGCGGGTGATCACGGTTTCGGGTCGGACGCGGCTGCTCCTGTATTTTTCGTCCCAGCAGCTGATGAAGGAATCCAGCAGCGTCGCTGCTGTCAATGCATGCACCATAATGCCCTTATCCAGATCCAGACCAGCTTTCGTAGTGGCAATGCTGGTAATGTTCATCCAGTGACCGCCGGGGCTTATTTTTTTAAAACCAATGGACATATGGCCGGAAGTGTTGATCGCGAAAGGGTTACAGTCCCAGTAAGAAGCAATAAACCGCTTCTTTGGCGTCATATTCCTGCCAACGTCGTAGACTTCTTTCGAAAGCCGGTAAAATTCGCTGGTGCTGTCTTTGCTGAATTCAACCGGCGGTTTTGGTATAAACTGATTGCAGGAATCGATCATCACCGTCCGGATGGTTTTCCAATGCGGCTCGATGCCTTCCATATATCCCGGTGGCGTAGGATACCAGTATGCCTCGCCTTTTTTGGGCCGGTAACGCAGCCTGGTGCTTAATTTCAGGTAACCGTCGGTATTCGCATTGGCAACGGTTTGCTTGGCCACTTCCTGGGCAACGGCAATGGCATCATCAATGGTCTTTTGTGAATGGCCTTCCCTGAGCAATGCACTGATCAGCTTTTTCTGGTCCTCTTCCAGCATATAACCCGAAGGAAGAATGAGCCTGCCCGTTTCCAGAATGCAATAAAGTGCCGCGAGCTGGTAATTATAGCCGGGTGCAGCGGTAATGGCCACGGGCTGGATGCCTGGGATAAATTTGGTAGGAGAAACTATTTGCTTGTTATGCTGCGCCACAATTTCGTAAGCGCCCATCAGGCAATAAGTGTAAAATCGGCTCGCCGCCGGTGGGTTAACCACGTCGTGGATCATGACCATTGTGATCGAAAAAACAGCAGGCTGCAAATGGGTCCGCAGCTCTGCCTTTGTTTTTTGTCCCACCGAGGCCTGGCTCACCAGCAGCGCCAATATGAAAAATACCCGGATCACTTTGCTCTTTTGTAAAATTGTAATGACTCGTTAAATGGACCTATAACCAGGCATGGCTCATTGTTAATTTTAATCTGAACGCAGGATTTCACATCGCCTGCGACCGATAATCCCGAAAGCGGCTGTGGAATGTAAGCAAAACCACCTTTTCCGTCTCCCGCCAGCACGCAGCCGTAATTGGCATCCATACTCCCGATTTTCAACCGGTTATCTGTTTTGTTTCCCATTAGAAGCAGGTCCGCTTTTCCATCGTGGTTGTAGTCGCCGGATGCGATCATGGTTACGGGTGCAAACTGCGCCTGCACGGGCAAAGGTTGTTTTTCAAATGTTCCGTTTTTACTTAAAAAACAAATGGAGCGCATTTCTGTTACTTCCAATTTGGTTGCATTGCTGAGCTCTTCGGCCGAGAACATATTGGTGATGGAAACATTTGCATAATCCTTATAGTAAGGAAATTTTTTGCGCATGGGATAGATCTGATCATTCAGTTCATCGCGGCTTACAAAAGGATAGGATTTTCCCTGAACATAAAAGCTGAAAAAGGGATCAATGGAGCCGTTTTTGTCAAAATCTGCATAATAGAGTTCCGCCGGTTCCTTTTCAGAAGCTTTGATCTGCGTGTTAAGGCCCATGTTCCCAGCCACAATGTCCGGCTTTCCGTCTTGGTTTAGATCGCCGATGAATAGCGATGACCAGAACCCGGATTCTTCTCGCTTGAAGAACTTTAATGTATTGTCGGTGAAATCATTATTGCTGAAAGAAAAGACTTTTATCGGCATCATTTCACCGCAAATGATGAGCTCTACATTTCCATCCGCGTCCAGATCCGCCCATTGCGCATCGGTTACCATACCGATTTTGAAGAAAGGAGAGTCTTTGACTTTATAATTCCCTCTTCCATCATTGATCAGCAAGTAAGAAACCGGCGTTTCGGGATAACGGCCCGGAATAATGCGCCCGCCGATGAAGAGATCCTGGTCGCCGTCTTTATCAAAATCAAATGCACGAACGCAGGATTTACTGCTGGATTTTAGATTGGGCAGAGACAAAACGGACAGGTTCAGCTTGCCTTTTCCGTCGTTGAGATACATTTCATCCTGCAACGAGATCGTATTAGGCTCAAACATGGAGTAACCGCCTTTGGCCACATACAGATCATCAAATCCATCGCCATTCGCATCGAAGAAAATGGCGGA
The DNA here is from genome assembly GCF_021502655.1 of Dyadobacter sp. CY347. Taxonomy (GTDB): domain Bacteria; phylum Bacteroidota; class Bacteroidia; order Cytophagales; family Spirosomataceae; genus Dyadobacter. The sequence continues at coordinate 341,745 of NZ_JAKFFT010000004.1, read as the reverse complement.
AGTTGCTGCGGAAATATTCTCGTCGCCCACGGCAAAATCAGGCATTTCCTTGAATGTTCCGTCTTTCTGCTGCAACCAGATTTTTGCTTGCTTGTTCTGGTCGCCGCTCACGAAAACATCTTCCAGACCATCCCTATTCACATCCCCTTTTGCCACAATCGGGCCGGTTTGTGAATACATGGACAACATTAAAGGTTGGCGTTTGAAATCGTTTTCATTGAAACCTTCATGCTGATAAGCAATGCTGCTGTTTTGTTTTTGAAAAATAGGCGCATCGGTTTTTGCAGTGAACGGCTTTTTATCCGCTTTCCCTGATTTTTGAAGGACCAGTAACTGATTCGCTTTTACATCTTTCAACAACTCGCCCGTCCCGTCCGGCCAGATCACTTTTACAGAATCAATGCTCGTCGCTGTTTCCAATCCGAAATGCAGCCTCGTGGGTGTGCACGACAAATAACCGCGGTTGGGATTTACTTCCTGATATTGTTGTGTGCCTTTTGCATAAATATAAACCTTCGCTCCGACCGCATTTTTATTGGCAACATTGTCTTTAAGCTTAATCTGAAACCACGCATTAACCGCTTGTTCCCGGCTCATGTTTTGGTATACAAATGCGGGATCATTAATGTTGTTCACAACCAGGTCGAGATCTCCATCATTATCGAGATCGGCATAAACTGCACCGCTGGAAACCGCAGGCTGCGCCATTCCCCAGGGTTCCTGCATTTTGGTGAATGTCAGGTCTTTATTATTTTTAAAAACATAGCTGGCCAGCTTCGTCGAAGGCATCGCCCTGATGAGGTCCATTAATAAAAATGGCTCTTTATCCACCGCCCTTCTGATCTTATAATCGCCCCAGTATTTCAGAAAATCCTTGTTGGTATAGTCCCTTAAATAACCATTGGAAACGAAAAGGTCTTTATAACCATCATTATCGAAATCTGCCAGGAGCGGGCTCCAACTCCAATCTGTATTGGAAACGCCAGAAAACTGCGCGATCTCGCTGAATGTGCCGTCCCCGTTGTTGAGCTGCAACATGTTGCGCATATATTGCTTGTGCAGCTTCTGGTTCATCATGAGCTCAAATGCCTCGTAATTTTCCTGCAACTGCAATAGTTTCTGGCGCTGGTTGTCTTCCGGAAGCATATCCAGCGACATCACATCAGGCAAGCCGTCATTATTGAAATCCGCAATGTCAATGCCCATCGAGAATTGCGCTAAATGCCTGAAATACTGCTGGGTAACATCACTGAATGTGCCGTTTTTGTTATTGATATACAAATAATCCGACTCGTTGTAATCGTTGGTTACGTAAATGTCCTGCCAGCCGTCCTGGTTAATGTCCGCTATGGCCATACCCAGCCCGAATGTAAGCGGATACTGGTGAATGCCAGCAGTTTGCGTAACTTCTTTAAATTGGTTTTTCTGATTTTCAAATAACTTATTGCCTGCGAGCATGTCAGTCTCCTGCTTGGCTTTTGCAAGCTCCATATTGTCGATCTTCTTGACGCTATGGTTCAAAAGCATCATATCCAGGTCGCCATCGTTGTCGTAGTCAAAAAATGCGGCTTGTGTGCTGTAACTGATATTATCCAGGCCATATTGAGCGGCCTGTTCCAAAAATTTAAGATTTCCCTGATTGATGAAGAGCTGATTTTTTCGTTTTTCATCGGCCACTTTACCTGAGTAGCAAATGTAAATGTCCAGCAGGCCGTCGCCATTCACATCAGCCATGGTAACGCCCGTTTTCCAGCCATCTTTACGGCCTTCCAAACCTTTGCCTGCTGCATTGGTAATGTCCTTGAATTTTAAAGCCTGCCCTTTCGTCGCGCCCAGATTGAGGTAAAGCTTATTCGCCCCCATGTTTGAGGTAAAGAAAAGGTCTTCGAAACCATCGTTATTAATGTCGCCGACTGCCACGCCGCCGCCGTTGTAAAAATATTCGTAGGACATTACATTCTGTCCTTCATCCTCGGTAATGGTATTGACGAAATTAATGCCGGTTTGTTTGGCGGGAAGCAATTGGAACAAAGGCTGCTGCGCTCTGACCGCAGCAAAATGAACAGTCAGAAACAATACAAAAACCAGGTAACGATGGGGCTTTTTTGTATGCATTAAGCGATTGTGCCTGTTTAAGGAGGAAGATATTTTGTAAAATAAAAAACTTCAACGAAAGGTTGAAGTTAAAACTTAGTGCAATCAATTTTTTGAAAGCGGTAAGAAAATTTACATTTCTTACCGCTTTAATTTTATTTTCTATTTATCCCACCAAATGCGCGAAACCCAGTTGTCTCCGCTCGAAAGTCTGCCTACTGCTTCGCCATAGTTGGCTCCGTTCTGAGCAGCCTCAGTCGTTGGGTAAGGTTGTCTTCTTGGAATTGCGCCTCCTGAGAAATTCCCTACATAGTTTACAGGCTTCAACTCAGGGAAACCGGAACGCTTCCAGTTGTTCCAGGATTCTGTAAAGTTGAACAAAATACCAGTCGTAGCCCAGATCTGCTCATTGATTTGTTTCAAAGCATTCGCAGGCACAAGCGGATTTGCCGTTGCGTAAGCGTCTGCTACCGCAGGCGTGATCGCAGCACCTGCGCCATATTTGCCAAGTGACTGAATACCAGCAGAAACACCATTCTTGTAATGCGCCGCTGCCGTTCCGCCAACTGCATAGCCTCTTGTTACGGCTTCTGCAAGCAGCAATTCCGTTTCAGCATAAGTAAGCACGAAAAGCGGTGCGCTTCTTAACCGATAAATTGACGTAGGGCGTGAATAACGGCCGATAGGCGTCACGTTCGCTCCTGTTCCTGTGCCGCCAGGATAACCCGCGCTTTTGGAAATGTCCGTTGCGCCGCCATTCAGGTCAAAGCCATTTGGAAGGCCAATCTGAACTTCGGGTGCGCTGCTGCCAGAGGAAGCCAGAGCCTGGTTAGCTGTCAATCCAGCCGCAGGAACTTCTGCAATCCTGCTCAAACGAGGATCGTTTGTCGCTTTCAGATAATCGATCATCGTCTTGCTCCATCTTACCTGATAAATATCAGCTGGTGTAGACAATGCTGCTCCGTTACCATTGTTATAGCCATTTGCTTCGTCCAAAATGATATAAGCATCGTCTGCAACGCTTGCGAACGTGCCGCCGGCAGCTGCTTTCTCTGCGTAAGCCTTAGCGGTTGCAGGATCTGCCTTGGTCAAACGCATTGCCAGTTTCAGCATCAGTGAGTAACCATATTTTTTCCATTTCGCGATGCTTCCGTCGTAACCTTCAAATGAATCGTTGGTTGGGATTGCTGCATCTGCATTCAGCGCGCCTACGGCTGCATCCAGTCTGGTCAGCAATGATTTGTAAACCGCTTCCTGCGTATCATATGCTGGCAATGTAATGCCCGTTTTTGCTTGCAGCGCCTCTGTGTAAGGCACATCGCCGTAAGTATCCGAGATGGTTGCAATGCTCTGCACCTGCATGATGATCGCAATGTTCGTCAGGTTTACAAGTGCTGGCTTGTCTTTCGCAAGCTGCTCCATCTCGTAGGCAAGGCTGGCTGCGCGGAAACCGGTGTTCCATGTGCTGGCCAGGTAGGAGTTCGTGTTGCTCGAAATCCCGTACTTGTCACCATTGGAATAATAATTGGCTGCACCCGAAGTGGTTGATGCCAAAACCTGCACCCACATGCTCTGGAACAGTATCCCGCCATTATAACCTGCCGTGGCATTCACATAATTATACTGAACGGATGGCAATAGCAAGTTGGCATCAAATGTTTCGCCGGTTGCTTTTGTCGGGTCGGTGTTCAGTTCGTCAAAACTATCTGTACAGGACAATGGAAGCAGCCCTGCCAGAATGATCATATTTATAAGACTCTTTTTCATGTTGTTTTTCATTTAAACTTGAAGTTTACGTTCACACCATAATTGCGCGTTGCAGGTAAACTGGTCCCTTCGATACCCGCGTATCTCAGGTTAGCACCGAAAGTAGCTTCCGGATCGATATTCTTGGTTTCTCTTGCGAAGTACAACAAGTTACGTCCAACCAGGGAAATGTTCACAGCACGGATCAAAGGCCATTTTTCTACCATTCTGGATGGCAGGTTGTAGCCCAATGTAAGCTGGCGAAGTTTGATAAAATCACCATCCACCACACTGATTTCCGTAACATTGTTTGCAAGAGCCGTATAATACGCTTTCGCAGTGGCAGTAACCGTGTTGGGAGCTCCTGATTCGGTAACCCCTGTTGTCACACCGCCTTCGCGGCCTACCAACGTTGCTTTGTTCAGACCGTTTCTGTACGTGTAGTTTTCAGTTGCAGAAAGGATTTTGTTGCCGTAGTTGTAATCAACCAAAACACCAAAGTTGAAATCGCCCAATCTGATATCATTGTTAAGACCACCATACAATGTTGGCAACACCGATCCGTAGCTGGTCAGTTTGTCGTTGCGAACTGGTAAGCCCGACGCATCTACGATGATCTGGCCATTTGCGTGATATTTGTAATCATACGCACGGATCTGAGGACCAGCCTCTCCTACTACGAACGCCGTTACTGCATTACCCAACGTGGCACGGTTTGAACCCAGGTTAATGTCCAGGTTGTCCTGATCTGTGCTCAGGATCTTGTTTTTAACCGATGTCAGGTTGAAAGACACATTCCAGTCGAATTTCGAAGTTCTTACCGGTGAGCCTGTAAGCATAACTTCCAGACCTCTGTTCTGAACAGAACCTGTTCCTACCACACCTCTAACGTAACCCGTTGCGCTGCTGTATGTTGCAGGCATGATTTCGTTTTTCGTTTTCTGATTGTAGTAAGAAACATCCAGTCCAAGACGGCTGCCGAAGAATTTCAATTCAAGTCCTACTTCAACTTCGCTTTTTGTAAATGGTTTCAGGAACAAGTTTGGAAGCTCGTCGCTGAAATTTCCTGTCGGAACGCCATTGAAGGAATTTCCTACACCATAATAAATAGCTGTTCCATAAGGCGTGGCAGGCTCTCCGCTTGTACGGGCATAAGACGCACGTACTTTTCCGAAGCTAAGTGTAGATGAGTTCAAAAGATCTGTAAAGATGAAAGAACCTGTTACAGAAGGTGTGAAAATGCTTCTTGCACTGTTTGGCAGCGTAGAATATGAATCGTAACGGCCGGTTGTGCTCAAATTCAGGATGCCTTTGTATCCCAGATCAACACTATAATAGGCTGACTGCACTTCGCTGTTCTGCACTTCGTAGTTCCTGTTGAAATTCACAACGTTGTTCCAGCTGTACAAATAAGGAAGTACAAAAGGCCCGCCGCCGATCTGCACTTTTTCATACTGGTTTTTCCGAAGGTTAGCACCCAGGATCGCATCCACGGTGAAATCTTCGCCGAAGCTTTTGGTAACACCCAACAAACCATCCACATTGATCTCTGTACGCTGTGCATTGGAAAGTTCATCCAGCGCGCCTTTGCCATTCTGAGAAAATCCTGTTCCCCAAGGAGTTACTTTGAAAATACGGTCGTTCGCATTGTCATAACCCACTCTCGCCTGTGCATAGATCCAGTCAGCGAACTGATATTTCACTGCAACAGCAGAGATCAAACGCTTTCTTTTTACATCGTTAACAAATTGATTAACAACAAAATAAGGGTTGGTAACATATTCATCATCGCTGAAAACGATCTCTTTTCCAGTCTCAGGATTGAAACCCGGCGCCAGAATGCGCTGATCGATGTTCGGAGCTAGGAAAATACCGTTGTTGGCATTCATAGGACCATCGCTCAAAACAGGCTTGCCTTTTATTTTTTCGTCAATGTAATTGGCCATTACATTGATGCTCAGCCTTTTGGTAATGTTCTGATCAGCAGTAAGGTTGATCGTTTTTCTGCCCAATCCACTGTTTTCAATGATCGATTTAGTATCAAGGTTCGCAAGGGATAACCTGAATGATCCGTTATCGCCGCCTTTGGTCACAGCCACACTGTTTGTGAAGTTGGAACCCATGCGATAGAAATTCTTGATATTGTCTTTCTGAGCAGAGTAAGCGTAGTTTTTACCATCGAACTGGATCACTTGTGAACCGTCCAATCTTGCTCCCCAGGCCTGGCGGGCAGTTTGTTGTGCAGCCACAGCTGTCGTTGGTTTCAAGCCGCCATCTCCCTGACCGAATTCATATTGGAAATCGGTCATGTTGCGAGGCTCATCCATGGAATAGTTTAAGTTGTAATCCACGGAAAAATCGCCTTTTTTACCTGCTTTTGTCTTTACCAGAATAACACCATTGGATGCACGTGCACCAAACAGGGCCGATGCAGCCTGACCTTTCAAAACGGTCATCGATTCGATATCGTCCGGGTTAAGGTTACCAATTCCGTCTCCGCCATCGGCTCCACCCCATTCTCCTGCACTTCCGCGCTGTGTGTTATCCATAGGAACGCCGTTGATCACGATCAATGGTGAACCTCCCGAGTTCATACTCGGCATACCACGCATTAAAATCTTGGCTGTTCCACCAGGACCGCCGCTGGTTCCTTTTACATTCAAACCGGCTACACGTCCGGCCAGTGAGTTGGCTACGTTGGTTTCGCGGGCTCTTGTCATCACTTCGCCACCGATCGTTGTCACCGAGTAACCCAGCTTTCTGGATTCTTTGGAAATACCCAAAGCCGTAACGACCACTTCTTCCAGGTTCGCCACGTCAGGCGTCATTTTCGCATCCACTACGGATTTGTTACCAATGCTGATCTCCTGTTTCAAAAAACCGATTGAGCTGAAAACCAGCACATCTGTGTCCTGCACCCCTGAGATCGAAAAATTTCCTTCCGCATCCGAATTAGTCCCTCTGGTAGAACCTTTTACGGTTACAGATGCCCCCGGAAGCCCGCCATCTTTCTCGTCTGTTACCTTGCCCGTTACCGTCCTTCCCTGAGCGAAGGCCGATAATGAAGCAAAAAGTAGAAAAACGACAAGTGGAATAAATCCCCTTGAACAACTTTTTAATAGCTTTTCTTTCATAGTTAGGATAAATTAGTAGACTAAAATTAGGTTAAAACTGGTATCTGCCGAATATTTCACTTTCGGTCAACTTATTCAGCAAATATCCTAAGTTCTCTGCTAATTAAATAATTTTAATAAAGCATTAACAGATTTTTATTTTTTTAACATTCTTCTAATGTTAAAAAAATTCCTTTTAATAACGGATTTGTAATAATTACACTTGCAGGAAATTGTTGATATTGAAGAATTTAGAAAATGCTATTTGGTAGATGTCGTTTTATTGAGTTTGTAGGTAATCAGCTTTGCATTGTTCATAGCGCCCAGCAATTGTGTCTCCTTACCGGCAGTAATAACCGCGAGATCGCGCACTTCACCTTTGGCATAAAAGCCGCTTTTGGCTTGGGGAACATATTGAAAATCAAGGTTTCCATGATTTAGGAACACCTGGATAAGACTGGCGTCACTCCGTCCGACCCGGACGCGCGTTTGTTTGAGATTACCGCCTAGGATAATGTCCTTCTTGCCATCCGCATTCATATCAAAAAGCGAGATCGCGTACACGGGCGCAAATTGTGCTTCGATAGGCAGCGGACGGAAAACAAGTTTTCCGTTTTTGTTTTCGAGAATTCCGCTTTTGTAGATCTTCGCCGTCAGCTTTTGCGCATTTTTCAGCTTCTCTGCTGGCAGAATGTCTGAGAGCTTGGCTTTGGAATAGGAAACGTAGTCCGTGTATTTCTTTTTCAGTGACGGAATTTGATCCAATAACTCATCCCGGCTCGCATAAGGTGCTTCTACTCCTCCTTCTGTAACGCTTATGACCGGCACAATTCGTTGCAAATTGTCGTAATCGGCTGCGTATAAAGAGAGGCTGTCGGGTGAAGTGAGGTTCCATTGCCAGTTTGTCCCCATATTGCCAACCACAAAATCCATATCACCGTCATTGTCCAGGTCCGCTGGCTTGATCGCGTTCCAGCAACCGTTTGTACCAGCGGTTCCGTACATTGTGCTGGCGTCAGTTAACCGGCCGGCTTTGTTACTAAAAACCTGAATGGGCTTCCAGTCGGCGGTGAGAATCAGCTCGGGATAGCCATCTTTGTTCAGATCTTCAAAAACAGCATCAGTTACCATGCCCGCTTTCACAAGCTGAGGCGCCAGAAGCTCTGTTTGATCCGTGAAATAGCCTTTTCCATTGTTCGTATAAAGGAAACCACCTGCACTTTCAGGAAACCTTCCGGGCGTAACGCGGACGCCCAGGAAAACATCCAGATCGCCATCCCGATCAATATCCGAAACGGCTATCGTCCCGGCATTACCTGCGAGGTTTGGAAAATAAGTTCTTACAAATGTGCCGTTTACATTGGTATACAAGCGCGGCATAGCCAGTCTATCTTCCCGATTAAGTTCATAACCTGCACTCACAACCAACAAATCCTCATCTCCATCCCTGTCAGCGTCCAAAAATACGGCCTCGGCATCCTCATATCCTTCCCTGCCTGCAAATTCGGGCTGTGGCGACTGGACGAATTTTCCATTTTTACTGATGAACAAAGATCCGCCCTGCCCTCTTGCGCCGCCAATGTACAAATCGTCTGTCCCGTCGCCGTTAATGTCCTTTTGCGCAATTTTCGGGCCCTGGTAACTAAGCATATTGGGTAGCAAAGTCTGGATCCGGAAATCATTTCTGGCGTCTTCAATGTGTGTGAAGTCCACCCCTGCGGTTGGCTCCCAGTAAGTAAATGGTTTGACAAATGGCGCTTCCGGCTGCTTTTTAGCGTCGCTGTATTTCACAATCAAAGACTTGTTAGCGGCTGGATTTTTCAATAACTGCTGACTTCCATCTGCCCATGTTATGCGCAGGGAATCGATTTTACTGTCCTTACCCAAACCAAAATGCACCTGATCCCACTGCGCAGACTGGAAGCCGCGGACCGGCATGAAATGTTGCGTTTGTGTAAGTGAATCGGAATATAGCGTCAATTTTGTTCCAGCCAGGAAGGCATATTTGGGTGATTCCAGCTTAACTTTCAAATAGTTGGCTTTCAGCTTGGTCTCTGCATTATTTTTGTAGACAAATGCTTTTTGGTTCACATTGTTCGTGACAATGTCGAGGTCGCCATCATTATCCAGGTCCGCGTAAATTGCGCCGTTTGATTGGTTGGCCTTTTCAAAGCCCCATTCGGTGATTTTTTTAGTAAATGTGAGTCCTTTCTGGTTTTGGAAAATGTAATCGGGTTCGTTAATGGGCGGCATTTCGGCGATAATTTCCATTTGCGTCGGCGCCTTTCCGCCTTGTCCTGTTTTTAACTGAACGTCTGTTGAGTATTTCAAAAACTCCATATTGGTATAATCGCGGGCATAGCCATTGGAAACGAAAATGTCTTTCCAACCATCATTATCAAAATCGCCCATGAGCGCGGCCCAGCTCCAATCGGTGTTGGAAACGCCCGCCAGCTGGCCAATTTCGCTGAAAACAGGAACACCATCGGCATTAACACCATTATTTAGTTGCAGCATGTTCCGCATGGTCTGTTCATGAAAACCGGCGCGAAGCAACTGCTGATATTTATCATAATTATCATCCCCGGCCGTGAGCTTAATGCGCTCATTGGAAGCGGGAAGCATGTCCAGAGTCAGAATATCAACAAGCCCGTCGTTGTTCAAATCTGCCGCGTCGGTTCCCATTGAATAGAGAGAAACGTGGCCGGTTGCTTCCCGGATCACTTCTTTAAACCTGCCGTCTTTTTGATTTAGATAGAGATAATCATTCTCGTTATAATCATTGGAAATGTAAATGTCCTGCCAGCCATCATCATTGAAATCACTGACATTAATGCCTAACCCAAAGCTCAATACGTTTGAGACAATGCCCGACGAGTCTGTTACATTCACATATTTCCCACCATCATTCCTGAGCAGTTTATTGCCGTAAGTATCATTGCGCTGCTCACGGTAACTGCCGAGCAAGTTGCTAAACCCGGCATATTTCTGAACGGAATGATTAAGCAGGAAACAATCTGTGTCTCCATCGCGGTCGTAATCAAAGAAAACAGATTGCGTGGTGTACGATTTATCGTCGAGTCCGTATTCAGCCGATTTCTCAGTGAATGTTGGAATGCCGTCTGCGGTTTTACCATTGTTAACATATAAAAGCATGCTTCTCAGACGCGGATCTTGTGCGCCAGCCCGGCAAACGTAGATATCAATCCAGCCATCATCATTAATATCGACAACGGAAACGCCCGTTTTCCAGCCCTGATTTAATGCCGTTCCTGATTTTTCAGAAACGTCTTCGAATTCAAAATCGCCTTTGTTGAGATAGAGCTTGTTAGCAACCATATTTCCTGTAAAATACAAGTCAACAAGTCCGTCATTATTAAAATCAGCCGCTGCTACGCCGCCGCCGTTGTAGAAATAACCATATTCAAGGACATTGTTCTCGGCGTCCTCGTCAATGAAGTTATTAAAGTCAATGCCCGTTTCATTGGCACTGAGGGATGTGTAAAGTGTATCTTTTGAGTGGCATGAAGCCAGCAGCAATAGGAAAAGGGCGCAGCTATTTTTCATTATCAATTCGTACTGATTGTATTACAAAAGAAAGGAATACTTCCTATAACAAAAAGGCAGGCATAGCGCCCGCCTTTTTGCTCATTCTTAGCACATTTGCCTGTTTAGTTTTTATCCCACCAAAGTGGCGTTGCAGCGTTATCAGGTCCGCCCAATAATTTGACAGCTTCGTCGACGGCTGCTCCGTTTGTTTCTTTTTCTGAAAGAATGAATGGGATCCGTCTTAAAACTCTTCCTGCCGGCACAGCCGCGTTATCAGAGTTTACTACCGGATAAAGCTTTGGAATACGTGTTCTCCTGTATTCCGCCCAGGCTTCCATACCGTCAGGATATAGCGCCAGCCATTTTTGCGTACCGATCTTCTCGCGTTTCTGCGCCTCTGTCGCACCTTCCTCCCACTTAATGGATACGTCAGACAATGCGGGTGAGTTCTGCTGATCGCCGGGAGCAACGGGCTTTGCTGAACTGTTAATGTATGTAGTTACCGCCGCGCCCGTCAGACCCCATTGTGCCATAGATGCTGTGATCCCTTTTTCATACAGATCCTTTGCAGTACCACCCATACTCCAACCGTTCAAGGCACCTTCTGCACGCAGGAAATAAGCTTCGGCTGTATGCATGATATCCTGTGGTGTTTCAAAGTTGGTATTCCACGCAGCTCCCGATCCGGTTACCCAGCGCGTTCCAACATTTGAGTTGTCATCACTTGAATTCTTAGCCAGACCCAATTGTGTAGGATTAAGTCCGTTACGCAAACCGTCGAAAGTTTTGGTATTTGTTGCCGGCTGATAGTAAATCCCGATCCGCGGATCCTGAAAACCTTTTAAGACAGACTCCATAGAAGCACTCATACGGAACTCATTCCAGACTGCGATCCGCGCTAATCCGTTTCCATCATCACCGACAAGTTTTTTAACCATATAGGCATCGTCTGTAACTTCCGTCATCACACCACCTGCAACAGCAGCCTCAGCCTGTTTTTTAGCCTCGGCAGGATCTACTTTTGAGATACGTAATGCAAGACGCAGACGCAATGTGTTGGTAAACTTGATCCATTTGTTAACATCACCGGCATAGATCAAATCAAAAGTACCATAAGGCTTTGCAGTTGCATTAGCCTTTAAAACGGCACTGGCTGCATCCAGCCGAACAAAAAAGTCGCGGTAGATGGATTCCTGAGAATCATATTTCACGCTGATAGCCGGAATACCTGCATCAGAATACGGAACAGGACCATAGTAATCCGTTAACCGGTGAAATGCATAAACCCACATCACATTAGCGAGCGCGTTTTCGGCGGTGTTCGCTTCAGTTTGTTCAAGAATTGTTTTTAACTGAGGCACAACCTGTGTATAAATCGGGTTCCAGTGATTACTCAACCAGTCGTCACGCATAAAAAAGCGGTCTGTAGGAAAGTATGCAACCGAAGTCGCAAAATACTGGGCGTAAAGGTCGGCAAAAAGATTTTGCGCCACCTGGTAAGTTCCGCTTTGGTACGATGCCTGCTGCTGAGCGCGGGAAAAGAGGAACGGTAACTCGGCAGCTGTAAGCGTGGTGAGCTTTGTCTTGCTCGTGTTCATCTCCTCGAAATCACCGGTGCAAGCCTGCATAAGACCCGCTGAGCCGAGTACCATACCTGCTAAGGCAAATTTTCTATATTTATTTAAAATGCTCATTTTGTTATCGAAAGAAGTGGTTTTTACTAAAATCCTAGTTTAAGATTCAATCCAACTGTCCTTGTAGAAGGAAGGTTTCCATATTCAATCCCCTGGAAGTTACCTGCGCCCAAATTCACATCCGGGTCAAACGGCAGCTTGCGCTTTTTCTCGCCTGGAATGTCAAGCGTCGACGAACCTCTGTAAAGGAAGAACAGGTTACGTGCGATTAAAGACAATCTTGCCGATTTAATGAAAAAGCCTTCTCCCGTAGGAATCTCGAAACCTACGCTCAATTCTCTCAAACGAACATTTGTTGCTGAGTAAGTAAAGAACTCACCCCATGAATAACGTCCGCCCGACACTGTTGTCCAGAACGTTTCAGCATTGATTGGCGTAGTGTTAGCCTCTCCATTGGCAGTTACACCTGGCAGAATCCAGCCGCCTTCGCGGTGATCCGTAGTGAAATCGCCCGTTCCGTCAAATGCAAGGTTGGCAGCTGTTCCGGAAGTCATGACGCCGCCAAAACGGCCATCGATCAGGAAGCTTGCTGTGAAGCGTTTGTAAGAGAACGAGTTGTTCAAACCTGCCGTAAACTTAGGGTTGAAGTTTCCAATGTGTTCAAATTCCTTGCTTACCACAGGCTTTCCACCATTGTTGCCCAATGAATCCGGTGCCGTAACTACAAATCTTCCCTGATCATCTCTCATCCAGCGCTGCGCGATCATATCACCGTAAGAACCGCCTTCCTCTACAATCGGCGTTGCTGTACGACCAAATCCGCCGCCCAGGAAGGCGCGTTTTACGTTAGGGTCAAGTCTTACAATCGTGTTTTTGTTTCTGGCCAGATTCAACGTCACGTCCCAGCTGAAATTGTCAGTTTTAGCAGCCTTAGCAGTAACAGAAAGCTCAAATCCTTTATTGTTGATTTTTCCTGCATTAATAAACTGCTGAGAGAAACCGGAAGCGGGTGCCAGTGAAAGTGAAAGTAGCTGGTTTACAGTGTTCGAGTTGTAGTAAGTAAGGTCAAGTCCAAGCTTGCCGCCGAACATACGAAGGTCAAGGCCGAATTCCGTAGAAGAAGAAATCTCCGGTTTCAGATTGGTAGCAGGCTGAGTTGGGTCGCGATAAACATAACCTCCTGTACCGCCCTGGGTGAATGTGTACGTTTGCGACAACAGATAAGGATCAGTATCATTACCCACCTGCGCCCACGACCCGCGGATTTTGGCAAAACTGATGAAATTCGGCAATTGGAATGCCTCGGTAAGGATCAGGTTAGCACCGAATGAAGGATAAAAGAACGAGTAAGGCTTTGGCAAGGTAGACGACCAGTCATTTCTTGCAGCTGCATCCACTGTGAAGAAATCCTTGTATGAGAATGAAGCAGTTCCGAACACATAATGCAGCTCCTTCTCATTGAAGTTGGCAATCTGCGACAAACTTGCTGCAAAAGAAAGGTCAAACTTGTTAGGAACCAGCAAACCATTTGCATTGGCACCCACCTGTGAATAACGCTTGTAGGTTTGTCCCGCTCCGAAGTTGTAGGTCAACGCAAAGTTCTCGCCGATTTTGTTATTACCTGAAACGATTACGTCAAGGTTTTTTTCAAGAATCGCAACGGAGAAATCCTGATAAGATCCACCGGGGCCGGCGAAAAGCAATGTACGGTTAGCCCAGCTTCTGTTTACACGGTCATCGTAACGGTCGTAGCTGATGCGGCCTTGAACATTAAGCCAGTCTGTCAGATTGTATTTTGCAGAACCAAGCGCAGTGATCCGGTTACGTTTTTCGTCATCCGAAGTTTTGTTCATGGTCCAGTAAGGATTCATGTAGATGGAAGAGGAAGTCCAGTAAACAGGCTCTCCTGCTTCATTCTCATAGGTCTTGTAAGTGTCCAGATCAACACTTCTCGGAACCTTATATACGTTCATTACGAGACCACTTTCCTCACCCGATTTAGGCTTGTTTTTAATATCCTGATTTACATAAGTGATTTTTGCATCTGTTGAAAAACGTTTGGTCAGCTGAGTACCGATGCGCACATTGAATGTGTGGCGCTGCAAGCTGTTATTCGGAATAATACCCTGTACAGCATTGTAAGCATAAGAGGTGTAAGTCTGAACTTTGTCAGTCCCGGCAGATATACCGAAAGAGTTGTTGGTGGACACACCTGTACGGAAGAAATTCTTCACATTATCAGGAAAAGTGGTCGTAGCAGGGCCCCAGCTACCATAAGCGGTAGAAGTAGCGCCACCTGCGCCTTGTCCATAGGTATTTTGGAACTCAGGTAGAAGAAAAGGATTTTCAACCACAACACCTGAGTTAATGTTTGCTGTTACTGCGCCAGCTTTACCTTTTTTAGTAGTGATCATTACCACACCATTGGCAGCACGGCTACCGTAAAGGGCAGATGCTGCCGCTCCTTTCAACACGTTCATCGATTCGATATCGTCCGGGTTAATGTTGGACGCACCGTCACTGCCGTTTGTTCCGCCAAAATCATTGCCAACCTGGCCCTGCACCGTGTTGTCGATAGGCACACCGTCTACCACAAACAATGCATTATTATTTCCGCTGATGGAACGGTTACCGCGAAGCACTACACGCGTTGCAGAACCAGGACCGCTGGAACCCTGAGTAACCACAATACCAGCGACTTTACCGGATAATGTGTTTACAAAGTTGGCATCACGGACGTCGGTAAGCTGCTTCCCGTCAATTTGCTGCGTTGCATATGTCAGCGACTTCGCGCTTCTTTCGATCCCGAGGGCTGTTACCACCACCTCGCCGAGATTTTTCACGTCCGGTTCCAGGTTCACCTGCAAAGTCGTCATGGCCGATGTTACACTCACTTCTTTCGGCGTGTAGCCTACGGACGAGATGATAAGCGTGGTTCCTGACGGTGAAACTGAAATTGTAAAACCTCCGTCTGCATCAGACGTGGTGCCCCGTGTCGTCCCCTTAATGAGAACATTGGCGCCAGGCAATCCTGCGCCATTTTCATCACTGACCTTACCGGTAATCTGCCGGTCCTGGGCGTAGGATGGTAAAATAAAAGATGCCACAACAAGGAACATGAGCAGCATTCGAAGTACACTTCTTTTCATAGGTCAAAATTGGGTTTCTGAGAATTTTTATGAAATGTATCATTAATAAAGAACACAAGCAATTTATTTGGCAAAATTTAATTGCACTAAACTAATATTCGGCCATTTTGGATAACCTAAGTGGTATAAGCGACAAAATCAACCCAATGAGAAATATTATTTGTCGCGTTAACATTTATCAGATTCTGCGTGTATTTTTTGCGTGCTCGAAACACAACGCAGCAGAGGGGGTTTTTGAAAATTTGTAAAATCCAAACTTTCGGAAGCGAATTGCACGGAATAGAATGAGCATTTGTAACAAGCGGATAGCGTGTTCGCTATTCCGGTGCAAATTGGAACTAGTATTATAGCAAGAAGGATTATGCTGTTGTCGGGAAGGAATCAGTCGTACTTGCGCCAGGCTCCGAGAATGGATCCGGTTATTGCGTACACGAGCACACGCACGCCGCCATCGATCAGTGAAAGTGCCAGTGGCCGCATGGAAAACATGTCTTTGACAATGGTTTCAAAAAGCACGAACACCACTCCGAAAAGCAAGCCTGTGAATAATCCGGTGGGCAACGATTTGACCGGGATCTTGGTAAATACCCACGCTATGGTGTAAGCTATAAATGAAGAAGAAACAATGCTTGCAAGGTAGGGAATGGGACTTGTGCTCCCTTTGATCTGTTCCGCAGTAAAACCGTTCAAAGCCATCCAACGTTCTGAAAAAGCGGCATACCACAAGGCTGGTATAATTTGACCTAACACCACACATACAAGCACGGCCCAAAGATTGACAGATTGTTTTCTCATTTTTTTGAGTCTTTTATTCAGTCACTGGGTTTCCCCCCGGGGCGGGAACTCCTGGGCAGCCCCCCGATTTCAAATATAGGATGTTTCGGAATTAGTTGTGCTTTTTATTTAGATGATAGAACAAAATCGATATTCCGCTTCAAACCATCGAATTTCGTGCGCTTGATGGGCGACCGACGGAAGAGCTCGCGGAAAACTTCTTCCGTAATTTCCTGCCAATCGTTATTTGTAAAGCCTGCCAGACTTTCAGGCAATGTGAATTCTTTGGTCGTATGCGGCTTCGAAAAGCGGTTCCAGGGGCATACATCCTGGCAGATATCACAACCAAACATCCAGTTATCAAACTTACCCTGAGCCTCTTGCGGAATTGCTTCCTTTAATTCAATGGTATAATAGCTGATGCATTTACTGCCGTCCACAACAAACGGCTCGGTGATCGCATCCGTCGGACAAGCATCAAGGCATCTTGTGCACGTTCCGCAATAATCCTGAACGGCTCCGTCGTAGGCCAGGTCGAGATCGCAGATAATTTCTCCGATAAAGAAAAAACTGCCCATATCCCGGTTTAGCAAGTTGGAATGCTTCCCTACCCAGCCCAAACCGCTTTTTGCTGCCCAGACTTTATCCATAACCGGTGCAGAATCCACAAATATCCGCCCGCTCACCTCCCCGATCTCTTCCTGAATGGATTGCAAAAGCGCGCCCAGCTTTTCTTTTAATACATAATGATAATCCGTTCCGTAAGCATACTTGGAAATTTTAAGATCCTCCGGGCCTTCGGGCAGCTTTTGTTCGGGATAGTAATTGAGGAGAACGGAAATGACGCTTTTCGCGCCGTCAACTAATTTTCGCGGATCCAGGCGTTTGTCGAAATGGTTGGCCATATAGCCCATTGCGCCATGATGGTTGTTGTTCAGCCAGTTTTCCAGGCGGGGCGCTTCTTCTTCCAGAAAATCCGCTTTGGAAATACCACAGAAATCAAAGCCATTTTCCAATGCTCTGGCTTTAATAAATTCACTCCGCTGCTGCCTTACAAGATCTTCTGCCGTCATACTGCAAAGTTACGAATTGATTGTAAAATGCCATCTTGTCAGTATTTTAGGCCTGGCAAAATAATTTAGATAAATAAAGGTTGATTAAAACGTCACAATATCATTTAGAATTATGCCTGAAAATACCGAATCCAACATAGATCAAGACAAAAATTACGAGATGAACGAGGAACAAGCGCCACTAGGAGCTGACAAGTTAGACAACGACGAGACGATTGCAACGAATTCAGTGCCGTTGGACAATGCTGGTAAGGAAATTTCAAATGATGCGCCTGCTGAGGGAGCAACATTGAATGAAGCATCCGGCGATAAAGATCCGGTGGAGGAAGCCAGGATTGAGATCGCGGAGCTGAAAGATAAATACATCCGTCTTTATGCTGATTTTGAAAACTTTCGCAGACGCACAGCGAAGGAAAAACTGGAAATGATTTCTGGTGCAAGCGCCGATATGTTGAAAGCAATTCTGCCGATCGTAGATGATTTCGAGCGCGCAAAAGTGTCATTTGAATCAACTACTGAAATCGATGCCCTGAAAGAAGGCGTAGATTTGATATACACCAAACTTTTTAAAACATTGGAAGCCAAAGGATTGAAACCAATGGAGTCCAAAGGTGAAACATTTGATGCAGAGCTTCACGAATCGATTGCGCAGTTCCCTGCTCCCTCGGAAGATCTTAAAGGTAAAGTGATCGATGAGATCGAAAAAGGGTATTTTCTTAACGACAAAGTGATACGTTACGCGAAAGTAATCGTAGGAGCTTAATTTCAGCAACATATAAATGGCAAAGAAAAGAGATTTCTACGAAGTCCTTGGCGTAGACCGCGGTGCTGCCGCAGATGACATTAAAAAGGCTTATCGCAAGCTGGCAATCAAGTTTCACCCGGACAAAAACCCCGACGACCCTACTGCCGAAGATAAATTTAAGGAAGCTGCCGAAGCTTACAGCATTCTGAGTGATGAGAACAAACGCGCGCGTTACGATCAGTATGGTCACGCAGGTGTTGGCGGCGCGGGTGCCGGCGCAGGCGGGTTCAGCGGCGGCGGATTCTCCATGGACGATATTTTCTCGCAGTTCGGCGATATTTTCGGTGATAGCAGCCCATTTGGCGATATTTTCGGCCGCGCTGGTGGCGGCGGCGGTCGCAGGGTGCGGAAGGGATCGGATCTGCGGATTAAGCTTAAACTAAACCTGGAAGAAGTTGCGAATGGTGTTGAGAAAAAAATTAAGGTAAAAAGACATGTGACCTGCAATACCTGCGGTGGCAATGGTGCGAAAAACGGAACTTCACTGACCAACTGTAATTCTTGTAACGGAACAGGCCAGGTCAGGAAAGTGGTCAGCACGATGCTGGGCCAGATGGTTTCTACCAGCACTTGCCCGACCTGTAATGGTGATGGCAAGATCATCAGCGAGCGCTGTGATTCCTGCGCAGGCGAAGGAAGATTGTTGCAGGATGACCTGATCACATTGAACATTCCGGGCGGTGTGGCGGAAGGCATGCAGCTTTCCATGTCAGGCAAAGGCAATGTGCCTACGCGTGGCGGCGTGGCGGGCGATCTGCTGATCGTGATTGAGGAAGAGGAAGATGCCAATCTGAAACGGGATGGTAACAACATTGTGTTCGATATGCATTTGAGCTTTATCGACGCAACATTGGGAACATCAGTCGAAATCCCGACCATTGACGGCAAAGCCAGGATCAACATTGAATCGGGCACGCAGGCCGGCAAAATCCTTCGCTTGAAAGGCAAAGGAATTAAAGACCTGAATGGTTATGGCAAAGGTGATCAGCTGGTTCATATTAATGTATGGACGCCACAGCAGCTTTCTTCTGACGAGCGCGAAACATTGGAATCGCTTCGTCATTCTCCCAACTTCCAACCCAAGCCGGGCAAGAATGAAAAGGGTTTCTTTGATAAAATGAAGGATTTCTTTCACTGAGAAGCTTTATTAAATCATTAAATATAGAACAAGCCGTTTCAGCAATGAGGCGGCTTGTTTACTTTGAACCGGAATCCGGTTATTCTTGTCTTCGATGTGACCAAGCGTTGCGGGGAAGCGAATCCGGTCCCGTCCTATCATTCATTTAATTCAACTATGAAACATTTAGTTATTACCATTGCCTTATTCTTGCCGACAATGCTTTTTGCCCAAAATAACACCCCTTCCGAACTCACTTTTGCGACCTATAACGTAAGTATGGAAGCCGAGAATTATGTTCCGAAAGGCACCAAAGACATTTCCGAACAAGTGCTGATCAAAGAGCTGGCCAGCGGGACAAACCCCCAGATCCGCAACATTGCACGGATTATTAAGACTGTAAGGCCGGACGTAATCTTGCTGAATGAGTTTGACTATATCGCCGATCCCAAGCAGGGTGTTTTACAATTTGTGAAAGCTTATCTGAATGTCGATTCGGACGGCGCAAAAGCCATTGATTATCCTTATTACTATTATTCTACTTCAAACACCGGCCAGCCGAGCCCGTATGATCTGGATAACAATGGCAAAGCGGAACGTTTTGGGGCTGATGCATGGGGATTCGGACTGTATCCCGGCCAGTATGCCATGGTGCTTTTGTCCAAATATCCGATAGCAACGGATCAGGTGCGCACATTCCAGCATTTCAAATGGAAGGATATGCCGGGAGCATTGCAAACGAAAAAGCCTGATAACAGCGATTGGTATGCACCGGAGGCATGGCAGCAATTTCCGCTTTCTTCCAAGTCGCACTGGGATGTTCCGGTAAAAGTGGGAGCGAAAACGATCCATTTTTTAGCCAGTCACCCAACGCCCCCCAGCTTTGACGGTGCTGAGGACCGGAATGGCAAGCGCAACCATGACGAGATCCGTTTCTGGAAAGACTACATCAGCGGCGAGCAAGGTGCTTATATTTACGATGATAAGGGAACACGCGGTTCATTGGCAACAGACGCCAGTTTCGTAATACTAGGGGATCAGAATGCTTCTCCGGATGAAGGAAATGCAATCGGGGAAGGAATAAAATCACTGCTGGCGCACGCCAAAATCAATAACGATGCAGCGCCTGCGAGCAAAGGCGGCGTGGAACATTCCAGCAGCAACCCATTTGCCAAAAACCACACAGCAGTATGGCGCATGCGCGCGGACTACGTGTTGCCTTCACGGGCTGGATTTAAAGTTGTGGACAGCGGTGTCTTTTGGCCAGCCAAAGGCGAGCCGCTGGCTGAGTTGGTAGAGAAACGGGAGTCTAGCTCGGACCATCGGCTGGTTTGGGTGAGGGTTAGGTTGGATTAGCTCCCCTGTCACCCTGAGCGGAGCCGAAGGGGGCGTTACCACCTAGGTGATAACGCCCCCTTAATTACTCCCTCACGTCATTACAACGGCCGTTACTGCCCGCCGTACATGTTAAACGCTGCCAAATGCTTCTGGAATATGGCTTCGTATTTCTTTGCTATGGCTTCTTGTTTGGCTTCGCGGCATTCCTGGACGATGATCTGCATGATGTAGAGATAAACGTTGGTGTCGCGGCGTTTTGTAGTGCCGTTGTCTTTGGCCCAGGTTAACACTTCGTCGGCGCGGGTTGCCATTGTTTCTGCAATTTCCAATGCTTTCTTGGTTTCTCCCAAATCAAACAATGGCCCGATGAAGTTTGCTGAGAACTGATCGTATGGAATGCTTTTGTCGGGCATTGTGGCCAATGACTTTTCAATCGCTTTTTTGGCTTCGTCCTTCCGGCCATCTGCGATTAACTGACCAGTTAATCTGAGGAACGCGATACGGGCTGTGGCAACCGGTGAACCCAGGTATGTGTTATCATAATAGGTGTTGGGGTTATCCAGCTCGCGCCAGAACATCTTGGTCATCAAGTTGTTGTACATGACATCCGTATTCACATAACCGTCGCTGGCTCCCGGGACTTTTACTGGAAGCAGGCGGTAGGCGTATCCTTCCAGCTGCATGTATTCTTTCAGATTCAGGTAACTCGATCCGCCCAATGTTGAGGAGAAGTAAATCGGCCTGTTCCAGTCATTTGTGGCAATAATGTCAAGCATGATCAGGTCTGATTTGTACAGATCGCCTTTACCAATGGTCCAGCTGATCGAATCGCTCACGAATGGGATCAGGTCGCTTTTGATAATGTTCATTTTCTTAACCGCTTCTGCGTTCACAGGCAGGAAAAGAACGGATGACGGCAAAATAGATGTCATATCGCCACTGGTGAGCGGCACTTGAATGGCTTTATTTTCCTGTTTTACTAATCCGAGATATTCCTTCAAATTAATTCCTCCTTTTACGCTCGGAATTTCATAGAACGGAACAATGTCATTTTTACCAAATGCGTAATTGTTTTTATCCAAAGAAATCGGAAGTGCCTCTGAAAGATACGTTTTACGCTTCATCTGATCGATATACCAGTCGGTTCCCAGCAAGCTGAGATTACACACGCGCACGTCTGTACGGAAACCTTCCACTTCCTGAACATACCATAATGGGAATGTATCGTTATCCCCGCCAGTGAACAGGATTGCATTCGGTGCGCAGGAATTCAAAAGGTTTTTCGCAAAATCAACGGAGTGGAACCTGTTGTCCCGGTTGTGGTTATCCCAGCCTTTTACACCCATAATAACGGGAACGACCAAGCAAACTGCCGTCGCGGCTCCTGCTCTTGTGGTGGCGCTTTTCACGAATTTGGTTAGCGCATCGGCAACAGAAATAACGCCAAAACCGATCCAGATACAGAAAATATAGAATGACCCAACATAAATGTAGTCACGCTCACGCGGCTCAGTCGGCGGCGAATTCAGGTAAACAACGAGTGCGACGCCCGTTAAGATAAATAATAGTCCCAGGACAAGCAGATCGCGTTTTTGTCTGAAATAAACAATCACAACCCCCAGTAAGCCCAGTATAAATGGCAGCATGAAATAATTGTCGTGCGCTTTGTTATTGGCAATGGGCGCAGGGTATTTTTTGCCGGCATCCCACGGAAGCATGTTTCCGGCTCCTTCTTCATCACTTTCACGTCCTACAAAATTCCATAAGAAATAACGCCAGTACATATGCCCGATCTGATACGAGAACATGAAAGACAGGTTATTGCCCATGGTCGGTTTTTGCCCTTCCGCCAAACCGGTCATTTGCTGATAAAGCTGCGGGTGACCCGACTGCGTGCTGTACATACGAGGCAACAGCATGCTACTTCCCGGTTCGTACTCATACTCAGGACGATAGTCGTAAATTGCGTATTTACCATCCTGCTTGCGATACATCGGCGCACCGCGTTTCTGGCTTACCGGACGTGACACAAAAGATGGTCCGTACAGCAAAGGACGACTGCCATACTGCTCTCTTTTCAAATAAGAAACGAAGCTCAGAACGTCATTAGGATTGTTTTCATTGATTGGCGGATTGTACTCTGCGCGCACCAGCACCATCAGGTAACTTGCGTATCCAATAAGCACAAAAGCAAGTGAAAGCAAGCTTGTATTTAGCAGCACATTGCCTTTCTTGTGGGAATAACGGATCCCCCAAATGATGGCGCCAATGAAGATAATGATGAAGAATATAACGCCGGATTTATAAGGAAGTCCAAGCGAGTTTACAAAGAAGATCTCAAATTTACCCGCAACACTTGGCAAACCCGGGATGATTCCGGAGTTGATTATGGCCAGGATCACAAGCCCGCCAACGAATGCCAGAATGCCTCCAAAAACGCTGACCTTGGGATATTTTTTGAAATAATAAACCAATGCCAATGCTGGAATAGTCACCAAATTCAGCAAATGGACGCCTATTGAAAGCCCAACCAGATAAGCAATAAAGATCAGCCAACGGTTTTCAGCAGCAGGATCGTCGACGCGTTCCCATTTGAAAACGGCCCAGATTACGATAGCTGTGAAGAACGACGACATTCCGTAAACCTCCGCTTCAACCGCTGAGAACCAGAATGAATCGGACCATGTGTAAGCGAGGGCACCAACAATCCCGGAACCCATTAACAGGATAATGTCGCCTGAGCTAAGGTCAGCATCGTTTTTGGCGATCAGCTTACGTGCAAGCAATGTAATGGTCCAGAAAAGAAACAGGATCGTAAACGCGCTGCTGAGTACGGAAACCATGTTGATCCAGTAAGCAACATTGCTGAGGTCACCGAATGCAAATAGAGAGAAAATCCGGCCTATTAACAGAAAAAAAGGTGCTCCCGGAGGGTGTGGCACCTGTAATTTGAAAGCGCAAGCGATAAATTCTCCGCAATCCCAAAAACTGGCAGTTCGTTCAACTGTAAGCGTATATGTGATTAATGCAATTGCGAAAACAATCCAACCCGTAAGGTTGTTGGAACGGTTGAAACGGGTCATTTGATAGACGGTAAATTTAAAAATGTTATGGGCAAAATGCGCAAAGACGGTGACTTGCTATGAGCAGTTTTATCAATGGTCGGCCAAAATTAGCAAAATTACCTCAACAGCAAGATTTTCCTTCTCTTAAAAAGTGTTAAAGAACCGAAAACGCTTTCACTTGTAAAAGATCCATTTAGCCAGCTCTTTGTAACTTACTTTTTTTCCGTACATCAGGATTCCCACACGATAAATTCGGGCTGCCAGCCAGGTTGTGCCCATAAAACCGAGCACGAGCAGCACCATGGAAAGCGCGATTTCCCAGGCCGGAACGCCAAACGGGATCCGCACCATCATAATGATCGGGGATGTGAATGGAATGATGGATGTCCAGAAAGCCAGTGTTCCATCGGGATCACGGAGGACGAATTGGGCAAAAACAAAGGAGAAAATGATGGGTAATGTAATGGGCAGCATGAATTGCTGGGTGTCTGCATCATTGTCCACCGCAGCGCCTACGGCTCCGAAAAGCGCGCTATAAAGCAGGTAGCCTCCTAAATAATAGAATAGAAAACAGCCCAGAATCAATGGAATATTCAAGCTGTTAATGGCTCCCAGAACTTCTGCAACAGGATTTTCGACATTGCCGCCAGGCATACCGGATGGTCCTGGCATGCCTTTCTGAACCTTTTCCATTTCCTGAGCCATTTCAGGGGATTCTTTTGACATTTTATTGCTTAAAACCGCTGACGTGGCGCTCGTTAGTGCAGTTGTAAGCAAAATCCAAAGCACAAACTGCGTCAGCCCGACCAATGCAACGCCTATAATTTTACCTAACATCAACTGGAACGGCTTCACGGAAGAGATGATCACTTCGACGATCCGGCTCGTTTTTTCCTCTGTTATGCCGCGCATTACCTGCGTGCCGTAAATGAAAACGGACATATAAATAAGGAATGCACAAATGCCGCCGATCACCGTTGCAGCGCCGGAACTGCTCGTTTTTTCGCCTTCATCGCTCAGACTAATGGTTTCAGAACTTACATTCACACGCGAATCTTCCAGAATTTTGTGCGTTATGCCGGCTTCTTCAAGCTTAATGTCTTCTATTTCCTTTTCAATAACCTTTTCAATTTCCGATTTCAGATCCATGCTCACATTCTTTGCAGCATAAATACGGACACTTTTCGGTTCCTTGATGACGTTTTTTGGAATGTATACCAATGCATTTGCCTCGCTGCCTTTGAATTTGGCTTTGGCAGAATCTATTGAAGAATCCAGATAAGCGAATTTTAATGTTTCATTATCCTTGAACTCATTTTTAAATAAACCGCTTTCATCCAGTACCTGAACCGTTTTTGTATCAACCGAACCAATGGCAACCCAAATCACGATACCGTAAAAAGCGACGAACAGCAACGGCCCGAGCAGCGTCATGATCAGAAATGACTTTTTCTTAACCCTTACCAGGTATTCCCTTCTGATTACCAAAAATATATTGCGCATTGTGGAAAGTTTTAAATGTAGGACGGCTTGAACTATGCTTCGGGAACTTCATTGACAGACCGCATGAAAATGTCGCTCATACTAGGAATGTTCTCTCCGAAAGACCGGATTTCTGCTCTCGGAAGCAAATCCCTGAGCAGATCATTTGGACTTGCTGTTTCGCCCAGGTGAATGTTGGTGCGCCTGTAACCGTTTTCGAGTTCTTTTTCGGGGGTTAGTGTGTAAATGTCTTCCAACCCGCTCAGATCTCCTTTATATTCAACAAAATAAGTGTGGGTTTTAAATTGTTCCTTGATCAGTTTTTTAGGCCCGTCGAGTACTTTTTTGGCTTTGTGAATCAATGCAATGTTGTCACAAAGCTCTTCCACGGTTTCCATTCTGTGCGTTGAAAAAATGATCGTGCTTCCTTTTTGTTTTAATTCCAAAATCTCATCGCGGATCAGGTTCGCATTGATCGGGTCAAAGCCGGAAAATGGCTCGTCGAGAATGATCAGATCGGGTTCGTGGAGCACAGTGGAAACGAATTGCACCTTTTGCTGCATTCCTTTGGACAGATCCGAAACGCTCTTGTCCCACCAGGTTTTAATGTCGAATTTGATAAACCAGGATTTCAGCTTTTCCATCGCCTGTTTCTGCGACAAACCCTTCAATTGGGCCAGATAGAGCAGCTGTTCTCCTACCTTCATCTTTTTATACAGTCCGCGTTCTTCCGGCAAATAACCGATCCGTGAAATGTGGCTTTGGTTTAAATGTTGCCCGTCAAAGAGAATTTCGCCTTTATCCGGCCCGGTAATCTGGTTAATAATCCGGATCAGCGACGTTTTTCCAGCGCCATTCGGCCCCAGCAAGCCAAAAATGCATCCTTTTGGGATATTGATACTTACATCGTCCAATGCAATGTGATTGGAATACTCCTTGGTAACATTCCTAACTTCTATGATATTCATATCTATGTAATCGGCTGTGACATGAGCTGCGTACTTGCCCGGTGTAAAATGCAAAGTAATCAGCGGCCGGATTAAAGTTACATTATGGGCGTCTAAAATCGAGTGATTAGTGGTAAAATAAAAAAGCGGGCGGACCACCGCTCGCTTCGATTTTGACATATTCCGAAAAACTGCTCAGATATATTTTTCGCGGATCTGGAATAAAACCCAAAACCCGATAACGCCGCTGATCAGCGCGCCGAGAATGCTAAGCTGGATGAGGTTGCTTACCAAACCAATCAGCAATGCATAATAAAGCAGGTTCCAGCCCTGGCGTTTGCGGGCACGCAATGGTGAAAATGCCATCACGTACATAATAAGCGTGATCACCCCCAGGGCAATGCTTAAATAAAAGTTAAACCCGATCCCGACTGACACTGCGCCCAACCCAAGTGCGGCGCCGCCGATCCCTAATGCTGTCAGCAAGCCCAAAATCCCGATAATGGACAAAACCAGGATAAAATACGGCCCGTAATGCACCAAAAACTCCTTTACAGATTCAGAAAATGGGGGGAATTTTTGTAAAAAGATAGGCTCTAATTCTTTCTCCAAAGGTAAGTTTGATTGCATAAAGAGGTACGTTTAGCTGAATATCAATTAATTAATCACTAAAACTAGAAAGAAAACTTTACAACCCTTCTAACCTGATTCGCAACCTCACGCAATGTTTATTAATCGGTTTTAAGCGTTTAGCTGCACATTAGTCCTCCGGATAAGGCACAAAAACAAAACCCGAAAAATCGCCGATCAATGCAAAAAGGCAGCAAAATTCGTCCGGGTTTTTATAATTCTCGGTAAACATCAAAACAGACTCCTCGCCGATCAGCTTGCGGTCTACAAATTCCTGCATAAAACTTGCGCGGTATGCATAATTGTTTGTCAATTCAGTCCTATCGATCAGCAATGCGCCCAGTTCCAGCTCGCTGTTGGTCACTATAAAAACCGGATAGTCGGAAAAACCGCGTTTTCGGATCTGGTAAGATGCTTCTTTGAGCTGATCTGCCACTTTTATAAAATCCTGAGATATATAACCCATTAATTTCTGGTTCAACTCGGGCGAGTTGGCGTCATCCATCAGGGCATTTTCATTACTGTTATTGATCATGATTATTTTAAATTAAAAAAACAGGCTACTGCCTCACATCCTGGCCGCGAGCAACAATGTCAAATCTTTATAACGCATATTGAAACTTCTGGCAATGTGCGAATTCGTCAATGTTCCTTTGTGGCAATACACTCCTTTCATAAACCAACGATTGGCATAAATCATTTCCTCGATCCCGCCAATTGTGCCTGTTTGCAATAAAAACGGCAAAAATACATTGCTCAATGCCGTGCTGGCCGTGTGCGCCACCCGGGAGGGAATGTTGGGCACGCAGTAATGGATCACGTCATTATACTTGAACGTCGGATGCTTGTGCGTGGTCATGCGCGAAGTTTCAAAAGACCCGCCCTGATCAATGCTGACGTCAATAATGACCGAACCCGGCTTCATTTGGGAAACCATTTCTTTGGTCACCACCAACGGACTGATCCCATTTTCCGCGCGCATAGTGCCAATGACAACGTCGGCCCTGGCAATGGCCTCGGCTAATGTATCCGAATCAATGATAGATGTGTAAAGATTTTGGCCTATTGCGTATTTTAACCTTTGTAACCTGTATATATGTTTGTCAAAAACCTTGATATCCGCCCCAACGCTAATGGCTGCACGCGTGGCATATTCCGCAACCGTTCCTGCGCCTAAAATTACGATCTTGGTTGGCGGAACGCCCGTTATGCCGCCCAGAATAATGCCTCTCCCACCATTAGGCGTTGACAAATATTCCGCTGCGATCAGTAAAACCGTGCTTCCCGCAATCTCGCCCATTGCCCTGATAATGGGTTTCCCTCCTATTTTATCCTCAATAAGCTCGTAACCGATGCCCGTGATCTTCAATTCATTCAGTTTTTCGAAATATTTCTTTTGAAGCGTTGGTAAATTCATGGCGGAAATCAATGTTGTTCCCGCTTTGATATAGCGAAATTCTTCTTCCACCAATGGCTCCACTTTCAGGATTACATTGGCCTGATACACTTCCTTGGCACTTTGAACAATCACTGCACCGGCTTCGCTATACTCGTGATCAGACAGGTTCCCGCCCTTTCCCGCATCTTTTTCAACCCAAACCTCATGACCATTGCGAACGAGGATTTTTACTGCGTCCGGTGTAAGTGCGATCCGGTTTTCCTGCAAAGAAACTTCGCGGGGCAAGCCAATATGCAGCGAATTTTGATCCTTCCGGACGGCCATCAGGGATTCCTGGGGATACAACGCCGACTGCTTGGCAAGCTCTTCGAAACCGGTAATCTGAGGTTGTGCCATTGAAAAAAATGAAAGTGAAACGAATTGATTATGACCTCTATACCCTTTTTACTTCTAATGTTCTCACTCCATTTTCGTCTGCCTCCATATGGATCAGCAGATAATTCAACGGCCACAAGGATTCAATTTTCCCCGGCCATTCGACGAAGCAGAAATCTCCGGAATCGAAATATTCTTCCACGCCCATATCGAGCGCTTCGGTTTCATCCTTAATCCTGTAAAAATCAAAATGATAGACCAACTTATCACCGGCGTCATATTCGTTGACCAGTGAAAATGTGGGGCTTTGAACGTGTGAGCGAACGCCCAGCTTTTTGCAGAGCGCTTTGATGAGAGTTGTTTTGCCGGCACCCATATGACCTTCAAACAGCCAAACCGGAATGTCCTTTCCCAAGTGCAGCAGATGAGCAGAGACTGTATCCAGTTCTTCTAATTCACTAAAATGCATGACGGCAGACTCTCCAAACATGCTACAAAAATACACATTTTGGAAAAACTCATGACATTAAATAATGGACAAATTCCCGTCGATTTTAATTGACGGGAAATACTCCAAACAGAAACCCGTAACTGTTTAGTAAAAAACCAATGTTTGAAACTTATCATCATTAAGTTTCAATTGAGAATCAAATCCTAACCCTATGTCCCAAAATATATCCCGACGCGATTTTTTAATCAATAGCGCACTGGCAGGTGCGATAGCTCCTGTGATCACGGATAATGCCTTCGCTTCGAGCACGCAGCAAGCAGCTGACGTTCCTAAAATCAACATTTTCTCCAAACACCTTCATTTCCTGAATTACACGGATATGGCGGATGCAGCCAAAGAACTCGGTTTCGACGGCATTGACCTTACCGTGCGTCCAAAAGGCCACGTGTTGCCCGAAAATGTTGAAACGGATCTGCCCAAAGCTGCGGAAGCAATGAAAAAAGCTGGTTTTACACCGTTAATGTTCTGTACAGCAGTGGAAGATGCGGCCAATCCGATTGATAAAAAGCTGCTGGAAACGGCCTCTAAGCTTGGCTTCAAATATTACCGCATGAATTGGTATAAATACAATGAGCAGCAAACCATTCCGCAGCTTCTCGATCAATACAAGGATAAAATGGCGGGATTAAGCCACTTAAATAACCAACTCGGACTGACCGGCTGCTACCAAAACCACGCGGGAAGACTGGTGGGCGCAAGCATGTTTGAAATCTGGCAAATCTTGCAAAAAGCCGATCCCAAAAGCATGGGCGCACAATATGACATCCGCCACGCCACACTCGAAGGCGGCCTTTCGTGGCAAACAGGCTTCAACCTCATACGGCCGAGCATTAAGACCATTGTTTTAAAGGATTTTATGTGGGAAAAAACCAACGGCAAATGGGGCCCAAAAAGCGTCCCGCTGGGTGAAGGAATGGTAGATTTCAAAACGTATTTTAAATTACTGAAAGACAATAAAGTAGACGTCCCGATCTGCCTACATCTGGAATACCCGCTAGGCGGCGCCGATCAAGGCGCTGATAAGATCACCGTAGACAAAAAAGTGGTTTTCGACGCCATGCGCCGGGATCTGAAAAGGGCGAAGGAGTTATGGCAGGAAGCTTGATAACAATCTTGCCCGTTTCCCCTCAAAAGTTACCTTTGTTATTATTGTCTAAAAATAAAATTATGGCTTCACGAATTCTTAATGTTGGGTTGATTGGCTTTGGGTTGTCCGGGCGTTACTTTCATTCCCCATTTCTTAGCACTAATCCGGGATTTAAGATCAAGACCGTTGTTGAAAGAAGTAAAAATGAAGCGCAGGAATTTGATCCGAACATTGGGAATGCGCGATCCGTTGAAGAGCTTTTGAGCGACGAATCGATTGATCTCGTTTTTATATGCACACCGAATGAAACGCATTTTCCTTACGCAATGGATGCGCTGGAAAATGGGAAACATGTTGTCATCGAAAAACCATTTTCGGCAACGGAAGAAGAAGCGCGCCAACTCGTTGCAGTCGCCAAAGAAAAAGGACTGATCCTGACAGCCTACCAAAACCGCCGCTGGGATTCTGACTTTTTAACCATTAAAAAACTTATTGCCGAAGATAAATTAGGAGACATTGTTGAATATGAATGCCGTTACGACCGTTTCCGGCCAGTGGTCCCGACAGAATCCTGGAAAGAAAAGAGCGTTCCGGTGGGTGGTAACCTTTACAATCTGGGACCACATTTGATCGACCAGGCGTTGGTCCTTTTCGGCGAGCCTCTGACTGTTACGGCTGAAATCCGTTCGGTAAGGCCGAATAGTGAAATTGACGATTATTTTGACGTGCGCCTGGGTTATGCGGATAAGCTGGTGATTGTGAAGTCGAGCCTGATGGTTTATGAGAATTTTCTTCGCTACAACCTGCACGGGACTAAGGGTTCATTCATCAAAGGCGGCCTGGATCCGCAGGAAGAGACATTGCGGAAGAATGTTCTGCCAACCGAAAAACCCTGGGGCGTTGAACCGGAAAATCGTTGGGGAAAATTACATAGCGAAGATTTCACAGGCATCATTGAAAGCGAAGCGGGCGATTATGCACCATTTTACCAGAATGTGTATGACGCAATCGTAGACGGGGCCGAGCTGGCTGTGAAGCCGGAAGAAATCCTGCGCACAACGCGCGTGATCGACCTGGCTATCCGAAGCAGCCGCGAAAAGCAGGTGACGACTTACTGAATTTTTGAGTGTTGGATAAAAAACAAAAGGGCTGTCACGATCGTGACAGCCCTTTTTGCAGGAAGGTCCGTTGATATTATTTAACAACTGCTGTAACCAGACGTTTTGTTTGCGTAGCGATCACAAATGGTTTTGCAGAAGTTTCGCCGCCATTGTTCACAATGAAGCTGTAATTTCCATCAGCAAGGTTGGATAGATCGTAGATTTTTGAGTAGTTCTCAGATTTTGGAAGCGCTGTGCTGTAAACGATGTCTCCGTTGAAATCTTTGATAACCAATGAAGATCTTTCTTTAACTGAATCAAGCGTCAGTTTGAACTTCAATTCGCTGTTTGAAACCAGTTCAATAGAAGCGTTATTTTCTTTATTCTTGTCTGCGGCGATAGTAAGATTAGCAGCTGATACTCCCAACAGAACTGCGATTGTCAAAATTGTCTTTTTCATGTTTCTAATGTTAATGTTTTGATTGAGTTTACTTTTTGTACTTTTCAGATATTAAACTAACTCGATATTCCTAATCAATCTCAAACTTGTACTGCACTCATGTTCTGTGCTGTTTGATGATGTAAATGTAGATAACATTATGAATAGAATGCAACAAGCAAATATTCAGTTGGTTAAAGTTCTTTTCGTTGTTATCTAATCTTATTAGAATAATCCTATGTTTATAGCAAAAGTGCAACAAGTAGTTTAAAATTTGACACGTCAAATTCTAACCGACATTAACATACCATTTGCACTTTTCTAATAATAACCATTCATAAAGGATTGCTGTTAACATACACATAATATACTGGTCGATTTAAAGTATTTTCGTTTGATATCCGTCTGCCCTATTAATACCAATTTTCAACCTTCACTTTGTCGGAAAAAAGGCCAAATATCATTCAAACCGTTGCGTCTTATAGTAAGCAGCTCATGGGGTTTATCCGGCAACGGGTGAATACGGATGAGGATGCTGAGGATATTTTGCAGGATGTTTGGTTTCAGCTGAGCAGTGTGCCCGAAATTGAGGCCATTGAGCAGATCGGCAGCTGGTTATACCGGGTGGCGCGTAACCGCATCATTGACAAATACCGGAAACAAAAACCGGATTCGCTGGAAGATTACGGGTATGAAGACGAGGAAGGCGAGTTTTATTTCAAAGACATCCTGCTAGCCGATGACGGAAACCCTGAAACCGTTTATATGAGAGAGCTTTTCTGGGAGCAATTGGGCATCGCATTGGCCGAGCTGCCCGAAAATCAGCGGCAGGTGTTCGTTTGGAATGAATTGGAAGACCAGACTTTCCAGGAAATTTCGGATCGAACGGGAGAAAATATCAAAACATTGATTTCAAGGAAACGTTATGCTGTCCAGCATTTGCGACGAAGATTGGAAAGCGTATATCAGGAATTTGTAAATTATTAAATTTGTCTATCATGAATCAGCGACATACATATAAGAAGCGCTTTTGGATGTTTCCCGTTTTCGGGTTTGCAGCTGCGCTCCTGCTGGGCGCGATTGTGCGTTGGTTATGGAATGCCATTTTGCCAGAGCTTTTGAACACCAACCCGATATCCTACTGGCAGGCGGTCGGATTGATCGTATTATGCAGGATTCTTTTTGGGAATTTTGGCGGCGGTCCGGGCCGCTGGCGTAAGCCCGGTTTTGGTGGAAACTTCCCCGGCGAAGGCGGACCTGGCTTCGGCGCAGCATGGAGAAATAAGTGGATGGACATGAGTGACGAAGACCGCAAGAAGTTCAAGCAGGAATGGCGGCGACGTTGCGGAAAACCGCCGGAAAATGAATAAATACTTCGAACCCAGCCCACAAAGCTGGGTTTTTTATTTTTTTCAAAATCTTTAAAGTAATTGTTCAGATCAGCCGTCTGCGATGATGTACACCATTTGTGTGCATTTCACTTATATAAATCTAAAAGCCATGTTTAGTCAAATTCTCAAAACAATCGCCGGCGGCATCCTGGGAGGGATCGCCCTTTTCCTGATCCCGTTCCTGCTTTTCAAAGCGCTCTTCTTCTTCCTTTTCATCGGTCTGATCTTCCGGCTCTTTGCAGGAAGACGCCGCGGATATCACAGGTGGAGACATTACGACCCGTATTTCAGCGGCCCGGAAAACCCGCGATTTTATGAAGGAAAAGAAGGATTAAGGGACCCATTTTATCAAAATCCAAAAAATATATAAGCCATGAAAAGAGGAACAAGAATGCTGCTAGGGATTAGCGTAGCGCTGATCACCGCAGCAAGTTTACACTTCACAGTAGGAGACCGTTTCCAAGATCGGCACGGATGGGGCCGCCACGGATGGGGCCGACCCGGATGGGGACATTACGGGCATAGGGACTGCGGCGATAGTCATTTTCAATCACCTAAAAATCAACAAGACAATGTGCAATAACAGATTTGGACACCGTGGGCATGCAATGCGCCATGAATATTCGGGAAAGCAGTTTGGCGGGAGCCATAATTATCGGGTTCCGGTTAACATAGTCAAAAATGACACCAACTATGAACTGATGGTCTTTGCCCCTGACCGGGCGAAGGAGGATTTTAAAATCAGCATTAAAGGTCATGAGCTGACCATTGCTTATACATCAATCCATGAAAAAGAAGACAACCGGAACTGGATCCGCCATGAATTCAGCAAGGCTTCGTTCGAGCGCTCGTTTGTCATTGATGAGACTGTGGACTCAGACAACATTTTGGCTGAGTACAACAACGGAATTCTCCATTTGAACCTGCCAATCATTCCGGGATCTGAAAAACCGGCGCAGGAGATCAGGATCAGCTGATCAATCGCTGTTTAGCAAAAGGCCTCTGCATTTCCGGCAGAGGCTTTTTTTATGCCCTTATTTCAATGTTCGTTTATTTCCCTTAGAGTCTATTGCCGTTGCCTGTTCGGCATAGGCGGGCAGGAATAAGTTGTGGGAAGATTGAGATAGGAATGACGAACCGTATCCCGGCTCTTCCCGTCTGGTCTTTCCGCCTTTCAGTTTTAACAATACCGTTGTTTCGGTCGGAGTTAGGGTGATCTTTGCCGTTTCCTTACGGATCTGGTGGAATCGAATGGAGTCGCGATTCTGTGAGGTGGCAGTGATCCAGTTATTGCCTGATGATGCCAGTTTAACCAGCCCCTTGGCATTACCCATGGACGCATAACCACTTTCCGCCAAGCTTGTAGGCTTGAAGGATCCGTTACCGTTGCCTTTTAAGATAAGCCCATAAAACGCGTCGTACCGTCCCACCGAAACCTCCGATCCGTAATCATTTCCCGTGAGCAGCACATCGAGGTTTCCATCCTGATCAAAATCATCCGCGATCATTCCGAAAATCGGTGCCACTTGTGCCTGGACCGGGAGCTCACGTATCGCGAATTTACCATTGCCCAGGTTTTCAATGTAACTGCTTTTCATCCAGGTCGCGCTCACGTGCAAGGCATCTTTGAGCTCTTCGGGTTTTAAAATTTCGGGTAAGCTCACCTGCGCAAATTTGTTGTATTCCTGAAAACGCTGGCGCACCTGAATGATCTGCTTGCCCATATCGTCGCGCGTGTTGTATGGGAATTCTTTATACGTTTTATCGTCTGCGCGATAGTAAACGGTTGGTATAGCGTCAAAATAACCGTCGTTGTTAAAATCTTTGGCATACATGCTTACAGGCTGCTTTTCGGAAGCGCGCGCGAGCGAATTGATCCCCAAATTTCCGGCTATGTAATCCATATCCCCGTCATTGTCGAAATCGCCGGCTGTGAGGCTTCCCCACCAGCCCTTCTTATCATCCAATCCTGACGCCGCTTTTGCAAATTTTCCTTTATTATTCTTGAAAAAAGTAACTGGCATCCATTCTCCTGCAACAAGCAAATCAACCCAGCCATCATTGTCATAATCAGTCCATAAGGCGTCGCATACCAGGCCAATGTTGACAAGATCAGGGATGACAGCCTTGGTTACATCTGAAAATTTCACAGTGCTGCTTTGTGTATCATTCCGGAGAATGTGACTGGAAACGGGCTTTGGATATGCCCCCGACTCCACCCTGCCGCCAATAAACAGATCCAGGTCGCCGTCTTTGTCATAATCCACTGCCTTTATGCACGAACCATTCACCAGGAACTGGGGCAATGCGGCCGTATCCAGGCTGAATTTCCCTTTTCCATCATTGGTATAAAGCAATGTTTTGAGCCCCGGCGCGCCTGCGCGTATTTCATAACTGCCGCTAACCACGCACAGGTCCAGATCTTTATCATTATCGACATCGAATAACAAGACACCCATGTCCTCGGTGTCCTTGGTAATGCCTTCCAGGCCAGGAAGCAAGTCCGTAACCTGGAACTTACCACTGGCTTGCTGCAAAAGGAACCGGCCTTTGAAGTGCATTGGGCCGCCAATGAAAATATCGTCCAACCCATCCCCATTCACATCACCAGCTGCCATAGCCGGGCCAAACTGTGACATTTTATGCGGAAGCAATTTTTGTATATTAAAATCAATAACGTCCGTTTCCTGATGCCTGTATGGCAGGTTTATTTTGGATGAAATGTCTGTAAACAGGGAAGTTTCTGAATTTTCGTTCTGATGCGATTCAATGGTATTTTTCGCGTCGGCTTCGTTGAATGTAAGCACCTGGTTCGCTCTTACATCTTTCATAATCTGCGACTTACCGCCTGGCCATGTTACTTTTACATGATCTATCTTCCTGGTTTTGCCAAGACCAAAGTGTACATATGGCTCAATGGTTGAAAGATAACCGCGGTAAGGCGAGTTCTCGGAAATCTGTCTCACCGTGTCAGCATAAATAATCTCCGCAATCGCCCCGATGCCCGCCTTATTATAACGCGCTCCTTTGAATGCTATACGTAAATAATTACTCTCCTCCGGCTTGATCTGAATGCTGTTGTTACGGTAAACAAATGCTGAATCGTTAATGTTGTTTACCACAAAATCGAGGTCGCCGTCATTATCCAGATCGGCATATGCCGCCCCGTTGGAGAAACTGGCTGTTTCAAGGCCCCATTGTTCGGAGACATCTTCAAAACGAAGGTTTCCTTTATTTTTGAATGCAAAATTGGAAATCTTAATGGTTGGAATGTAGTCCAGCATCATCATAGGCTCCATCACGCTCGACACTTCGTTCCGGTAAGCAATGAAATCGAGGTCGGTGATGTCTTTGGGAAAACCATTGGTGATGATCATGTCCCGCATGCCGTCGTTGTCAAAATCCGTGACCATAGGCGTCCAGCTCCAATCCGTTTCCGCTATGCCGCTCAGCAAACCAATTTCACTGAAAACCGGGCTTTTACTCTTGCCATCCACCGAGCCTAAATTAAGTTGCAATGTGTTCCTGGCAACCTGATATTGGTAACCAAAAAGCTCATTGTTCTGGTAAGTAACATAGCTGTTCGCCGGCGTCATCATTTTCTTTCTGCGGTTCGTGGCCGGCATCATGTCTACCGCTATTACATCCACAAGACCATCATTGTTAATGTCGGCAACATCATTGCCCATTGCAGAATGCGAAGTGTGCTTGAATGAGGACGGTGCCTTATCAGTGAATGTTCCGTTTCCGTTATTAATGTAAAGCAGGTCATTGGTCAGGTAATCATTGGTAACATAAATGTCTTTATAACCATCCTGATTAATGTCCGTTACATTCAACCCCAGGCCGTAACCTTCAATGAGGATCCCGGCTTCTTTTGATACATTGGTGAAAACGGGGTGCTTCAATTTTTCATCCCAATCATTGCGGTATAACCGGTCTGTTCTTTTTGATGAACCGTCTACGATCTTCTTGTGATATTTATTAGGGAAAGTGTTGTCGTCCATTTCGTTGACGAGCAGAAAGAGATCCAGATCGCCGTCATTGTCATAATCCAGAAAAGCGGCGTTGGTTGTGTGCGTAGTGTCTGCAACTCCATATTCCTTGCCCATTTCCTTGAAAATGGGAACCTTATTTTCATCAAGCCCCTGATTTACATAAAGCAAATTTTCACGTTCCTTCGCGACCTTGCGAACGGAAGCGCACACGTAAATATCCAGCAGATTATCGCCATTAATGTCAATCAGTGCAACGCCGGTTGACCATTTATCTTTGGCAGCCACACCGGCTTTTTTGGTCACGTCATCAAATTTGAAATCGCCTTTATTAAGATACAATTTGTTTTCAACCGAGTTTCCTGTAAAATAAACATCGGGCAGGCTGTCATTATTGAAATCGCCCAGCGCCACGCCTCCGCCATTGTACACATACTCGAACGCCAGAATGTTCATGGTGTCATTTTCCGCGATGCGATTGGCAAATTGAATGCCCGTTTCATCGCTGTCGAGCTGGGTAAATGTTTTCAGTTTTTTGTTGCAGGACGCCAGCAGGGTTGCAACCAGGAGTGCAGCTAAAAGATACTTTGGGGGTAAAATTGACTTCATTTGAAAACAACAAAAGTGGGGAACATCTCAAAATTAAGAAAAGGAGATGGTAAACGAATACCACCTCCTTTTTTTAAGCAATTCTTAAAGTATTAATAACCTGGGTTTTGCACTAAAATGTCTTTACCCAGCAAGTCAATCTGCTCCTGAGGAACTGGCAGGAATTCGTTTTTCTTCACTGTAAATTTCGTTCCGCCCAAAGCTCCGCTCAGCTTTTTGCCTTCGTAAGAAAGGTAAGCGTTGATAGCCGAATCAGCGATTTCCCAACGTACCAGGTCAAAGAAGCGATGGCCTTCGCCTGAGAGTTCAAGTTTTCTTTCGAAACGAACCGCGGAGCGGGCTGCATCTTTGCTTGCAAAAGCCGTTTTATAAGTGTTGATCACATAGTTAGCAGCAACTTGTCCGTCTTTGCGTTTTACAAAGCTTTCAGGATTTGCAGCACGTGTCCGAACCAGATTGACATACTCCCTGGCTTTTTCCAATGATCCTACCTCGATCTCTGCTTCCGCAGCCATCAAAAGCACATCGGCAAAACGGATAATGTTCACGTTGATCGCTGTGTAACCAGGCGTCCATGAGCTGTTATCCTGTAAAGAACCAATGTCAGATTTGTAATACGCATATTTCTTAGGCGTATAAGGACCTGCATTAGGCTGGTTACGGATCCAGTCATTACCCGGGTGATCGATCCAGTCAAGGAATGGAAGACCGCGACGACCGATAGAGTGGTCAAGACGTGGATCAACAGGACCTGCATCCGGCGTGAAAGCGTCAGAAGATTTCAAGCCCATATCAGTTTTCAATTCTTTTCCGGCTGTGTTGTATGAGCCGTCCAGGTAAGGAAGTCCATTTGCATCTGTACGGAAAGAGTTGCCCAACTCAAAGCTTGGCTGGAAGAAAGAACAGCAGTTCCCAGGACCGTTAGGACCCGTGTTGTAAGGCCAGTTAAGGTCAAATTCAGGGTTTGCATTGTTCACACTTCCTGTGTTAGCAGCAGCCTGGATCGCGAAAACTGATTCTGAGTTGTTGTCGTTGGAAGCTTTAAATGCGTCCTGGAATTTTGGAACCAGACCGTATTTTTTACCATTCGTTGTCTTACCGTTCGCAATGATCAGGTCATAAAGTCCTTTTGCTTCAGTATACTTCTTCTGATACATGTAGATTTTCGCAAGATATGCAGCAGCAGCCCATTTGTTGGCCCTACCCGCAGCTCCTTGTGTTTCCGGCAGGTTTTCATAAGCAAACTTCATGTCTGCTTCGATCAATGGCCAGATTTCCACTGTGTTAGGAACTGATTCAATGCCTGTTCCATAATCCTTCGTCTCGTCAACGAAAGGAACATTGTTGAATCCTCTTTTCAGTTCAAAATAGTAGTGACTTCTCAGGAAGCGCGCTTCTCCGCCGATCCTTTTCTTGTCATCTTCTGTAACGTCCTCTTGGGCAACGCCTAACAGTTTGATAACCAGGTTAGCACGCGCCACACCTTCGTAGTTTCCTTTCCATTTATCCAAAATTACACCCTGGGTGGTCTGATACTCAAAGCGTTGGATTGGGTTGATATCACTGAAATCCCCTGGATCGGTTCCTTTGTTGGCGTCACCTCCGCGGATACTGCCCCACACCCAGTTACTGGCGCTGGCCATCCTGTTTGCACGTCCGTTAAGCTGGCCATACACTGATACAAGCACACCTTCAATCCCTTTTTTGGTTGAAAGCTGCCCTTCATCCAGCTGTCCTGTTGCTGGAATCGTCAGGAAACTTTCTTTACAGGAGTATCCGACCAGCATGATCACTAACAACAGTGCTAATCCCCCTTTTTTTGAAATATTGTTTTTCATTTTATTCATTTTTATCAAAATCTGTCTAAACCGATGTTGTGAAATAAGACTTTTGTTTCTTCGATTTTAGAAACCTAAATTGATACCCAATGTGTAGCTTCTTGTGATCGGGTAGTTACCTACATCGATACCAAAGTTTGTATCTGCATTACCACCTACACCCGGATCAAGTCCTTTGTATTTGGTAGCTGTGAACAAGTTATTGGTAGAAGCAAATACGCGCACTTTGGACATTCTAACTTTGCTGAGAATGTTTCCTGGCAATGTGTAACCCAATGTAATGTTTTGCATACGGAAGAATGTTCCGTCCTCAACATAGAATGAGTTTGCCTGCGTGTTGGTACTGAAATTGGAAGTGCTTTCGAAGATCGGCGTATCCGTGTTCGTGTTTGTTGGCAACCAGGAGTTTTTCACACGGTCACTAACAGCAGCTCCTGTAAATGATGGATAGAAATCTGTGAACCATTTAGATAGGTTAAAGATTTTGTTTCCGATCGAAGTGTACATGTAAGTTTCAACATCAAATCCTTTGTAAGTGAATTTTAGGTTGATACCGCCTGTGAACTTCGGAACAGGGCTTCCAAGGTAAGTTCTGTCGTCTGCATTGATTACGCCGTCGTCGTTGATATCTTCATAACGGAAGCGGCCAGGGCCTTTTCCATCCTGCGCTGGTGCAGCGTCAACTTCCGCTTTGTCCTTGAACAGACCCATTACTTTGTATCCGTAGAAAGATGAGATTGCATAACCGATCTGGTTTCTGATTGGCTTAATACCGCGGAAATCAGGGTTAACAGTCAGGTAGTTGATGCCTGGTGCAAGCGATTCGATCTTGTTTTTAAGAATACCGGCAGTGAAGTTCACTTCATAACCAAGGTCATTGGTGATACGGCCGCGGTTGATGATCTGCAAGTCAATTCCTTTGTTTGACATTTTACCAACGTTAACAGAAGGAGCAGCAGCATCGTAACCAGCAGTTGCAGTGATCGGCACCTGGAACAAAAGGTCCTTGGTGTCTTTTTGCCAAAGGTCAATGATGATGTCCAGCCTGCCTTTCATGAATGTTCCGTCAATACCAATGTTTTTGGTGATACTGGTTTCCCATTTCGCGCTTTTGTTACCAATACGCGTTCTGTAATAACCTTCCAACGCACTTGAATTCGTTCCGTTCAAGTCATAAGATGACTGACCCAGGCTTGCTCCGTATAAGCTGTATTGGTTGTTTGGATCTACGTTATTAGAGTTACCCATCAAACCATAACCACCCCTAAGTTTAAGCTCTGTAACGAAAGGAATGCTTTTCATGAAGTTTTCCGAAGAAATTCTCCATGCTGCGGAGAATGCCGGGAACACCCCGTAACGATTGTTTTCTCCAAAACGTGAAGAACCATCGCGACGAACAACCCCTGTCAGAATGTAGCGGTCATTGAATGTGTAGTTGGCACGGGCAAACAGTGAGTAGAAGTTAACTCCTTTGTAGTAATCACTGAAAACTTGCTTGGAACCAACATTATTCATATTAATGTAGTTGATATCCGTCGAGAATGGGTTCAAACCAGATGAATTCTGATTTTTACCAACGCCCGTGTTCAATGCTTCCTGACCAATGATCACGTCCAGATTATGCAATCCGAAAGTTTTCTTGAAGTTGGCCGTGTTGGTTAATGTCCAGCTAAAACGGTGTCCCGAGCTTTCGTTGTAACCAAATGCCGAGTTGTTTTCAGAGTTTTCATATTGTAACCTGCTGAAACCTCTTGATGCGCTGTTGCTGTACTGCGCACCAACGCTGGAACGCAATGTCAAACCAGGGAGAACGTCCAGTTCAATGTAGAAATTACCGAATCCGTTTCCTGCGAAACCCGCGTTGTTAGCGAGACCGTCCCTGCGTGCAACCGGGTTTTGCGGATTATTAAATCCTTTTGAAGATGTTCCTGCATATCCGCCGAATTCATCATAAACCGGAATGATCGAAGGCATACGGAATGCAAACAGGATGTCGTTTTCGTTCGCTGCAACCCCTTGTCCGCCTGATCCACCATCCTGGCCTAGCACTTGCAGATAAGTAAATTGTGCATTCTGACCGATTCTCAGGTTTTTCAATACATCAAATTCAGTATTCACACGGAAAGCATAACGCTTGAAACCATTGTTGATCATGATCCCTTTTTGATCCTGAACACTGAAACCCGCGTAAAAACGGTTGTTATCACCACCGCCTGAAAATCCAAGCGAGTGTCTCTGCAAAGGCGCATTGCGCGTAATTGCATCATACCAGTCTGTTCCTTGCTTGTTAGCTTTAACCACCTGATAGATAGAACCACGGTTTGGATCTACATTGTATTTCAATTTTTCAGCTGCAAGGTCAACTTCGCCAATTACACCTGTCTTACCGCCCACGTTAATGTAGTCTGGCAAAACCGGCTTATCGCCTGAGCCATACTGTCCGCTTGCAATGTTCGTGAATTTTGGAAGTGAGTCACCCTGGAATGCATCATTCCGGATTGCCTGCCATGTCCAGTCCGCCTGTTCTTGCGGATTAAGCATTGTCTGGCCTTTACCAGGCGTCGTTACACCGAAAAGACCGTCATAAGTAACGCTCAGTTTTTTGGCTTTTTTCGTTCCTTTTTTAGTTGTGTAAACAATTACACCGTTCGCTGCACGCGCTCCATATATAGAAGCGGCCGCTGCATCTTTCAAAACGGTTGTTGTTTCGATGTCATCCGGATTAAGGAAATCCGTTGATCCTGTTGGCACCCCGTCAACTACATACAATGGCTCGTTACCACCAAAAGCACCAAAACCCCTTACGCGGATCTGGCTGGTTGTTCCAGGCTGACCGTTTGTAATTACAGTCACACCCGCAACGCGGCCCTGTAACTGCTGTTCAACGTTACCGGATGGTGTTGCTGTCAAATCTTTTGATTTAACTGTTGAAACCGCACCTGTTGTTTCTCTTCTGCTATCGATGGTGTAACCCGTTACGATAACCTCCTCCAGCGCCGAAATGTCATCGTCCATCTGGATGTTGATGACACTCTGGTTGCCCACCTGAACTTCTTTTGTTTTGTAACCAACAAAGCTGATTACCAAAGTGCTGCCATTCCCCACGTTGATCGTGAAGTCGCCATC
Organism: Dyadobacter sp. CY347; assembly: GCF_021502655.1. Classification (GTDB taxonomy): domain Bacteria; phylum Bacteroidota; class Bacteroidia; order Cytophagales; family Spirosomataceae; genus Dyadobacter. Next base: position 299,359 of record NZ_JAKFFT010000004.1, on the reverse strand, counting down.
AGTGTTCGTGTTAGTTCCTGATTGCGTTCCTTTCACAACGACCGTAGCTCCGGGGATGCCTGTTCCGGCGAGGTCTGTGATCTTTCCTGTTACCTTACGTTCTTGTGCGATTGCAACAATTGCTGCGAAACTTAACATGAGGGAGAAGAAGATACCCCTACCGGAGATCTTGTAGATTCTTTTCATAATACTCGGTTAGGTTAATAATTATTAAGCGCTCAAATCTATGATTATTTCCACAAATTATTGGTTGTTTCTGGTTAATATTTTCCTGCAATGAAATAATAGTATTATAAAAGGATAAAATAATGTCATACATAACCGATTTTAGGGTGTTTATTTACACGACTGCATATAAATCGTCTGGCCGCTTATTGTACAATCTTAGTATTTTCGACGTCTCAACCCACTTTCACCCAGATGCTAAGGAACTGCCCACGGCTTCAATATTACTTTTTCCAGATTTCCGCTTTTCTATGCCTTTGTAATCTTTCCTGCAGAACAAATGGCTCCGAGGAGTCGCTTGCCGAAGGGAAAGCACTGGCTGAAAAATACTGCTCAAACTGCCACCAGCTCCCGGATCCAGCCCTTTTGGACAAAAATACCTGGACAAACGGCGTGTTACCGGCTATGGCGGAGCAGCTCGGCATTGAAGTGTTGGAAGGAAATATTTATTTGCATCACCAGCAGTCCGCGCTCTCGTCTGCCGACTGGACCAAGCTTATACATTATTATCAAACCCTTGCACCGGACACTTTACAAGTTCCTAACGGTTACAAACAAACGCGTGATTGGGCCGGTTTTGAATTAAAGCAGCCCAAAGTCGAATTGTCTGCCGTCAGCAGTACATTATTGGTTGCAATTGACTCCTCCAAACAACGCATTTACACCAGCGATCTCGAAAATCCTGGGTTGTATATTTCTGACCAGTTGAAAACGCGAAAACTGATTACCACACTTCCATCCTCAGCCATCAACATTTGTTTTCCTACGCCGAAAAATCCTGAAATGGCGATCACATGCATGGGCGGCATGCGTGCGCTCGACATTACGAAAGGACAGATATTTACAATGAACAACAAAGCCGGCGCGAAGGCTGAGATGATATCGCATGACCTCATCCGCCCTATCCAAAGCCTGCCTATTGACTATAATAGAGATGGGTTACAGGATTACCTGGTCTGTGCATTCGGGCATAACCGTGGCGGATTATATATCCTGAAACAGCTTCCCGGCAAGCAAGCAGCTGAAAGCAAGTTTGAAAAGGTCGTGGTAAGGGAAATGCCGGGGGCAACGCAAAGCTATATACGTGACCTGAATGCGGATGGCTGGCCCGACATTATGACGCTTTTTGCGCACGCAGATGAAGGAATCTGGGTTTTTATCAATGATCAGAAAGGTGGTTTTACTGAAAAGAATGTGCTTCGGTTTCCTTCTGTGTATGGTTCAAGCAGCTTTCAATTTGTTGATGTTACGCAGGACGGGAAGCCCGACATTGTTTACACAGCGGGCGACAATAGCGATTTTTCGCGGATTTTGAAACCTTACCACGGCCTTTATATTTTTGAACAAACAGAAAATCTGACATTCAGGCAAAGCTATTTTTATCCTATCAATGGCTGTACAAAAGCCATGGCTGCCGATTTTGATAAAGACGGCGACATGGATATTGCTACCATCGCCTTTTTTGCAGATTTTCAGAAAAAGCCGGAAGAAGGTTTTTTATATTTTGAACAAACAGGCGCAACGCCTAAGCAAAAGCCCAACTTCGAACCTCACGCCGTGCCAGTTGACAAAAACGGCCGATGGATTTGTATGGATGTGGAAGACTATGACGGCGATGGTGATGACGACATTGTTTTGGGTAATTTTTCAAAAGGTTTTCTGAACCAGGAAAGTTTAAAACCAACCTGGGATGTGCATGTGCCCTATGTGGTGCTTGAAAACAAAACACTGCCTGGAACGCCGCAATAACTTAATCGTCCCTTTTCCAGTCGGCTGGCAGCAGTGATGAAAAACGGTCATTGCCCAGATCGCCCGCAATCTCAAACCCCATTGGAATAGACACCCAACCCGAAGGCGTAATCACCATATATCCTTGTGGCAGCGTGATTTGCGTATAAGCATAGGGCATATCTGAATACGGTGACCTTCCCTTTTTATTTAGATAAAATACTTCCAGCTGCGTGCCCGACACCACCAGCCGCTCGGTAACCAGCTCGCCCGGGCGGATCAGCCGCATGCCGCGGATCTGCTCAATGCGGTTGTGCAAATGATTGGCAATGGTGTTGTAACCGTTTTGCGTGCGCACCGTATTGAACCTGCGCATGGAATCGGGAATTACTTGATATACTTTAAAACCCTGCTCCTGCAAACTGTCTGATACCATGCTCGACAGCAAATGCTTTACAGATCCCTGGTAAGCGATCTTCTGGTTGGCCCGCCATTGTTTTTTTTGCAAACTATCCTTTGGCACAAGCAGTTCAAATCTGGTGCTGCCGCCGTAAAAGAGCTTTCCGTTGAAATAATCAAAATCATCCAGATCCTGGTGGATGCGGTAACCCAATGCGAGGTTTTCAATGATCAGCGGCTTGGTTGTTTGTGCAGTTAAATGTTTGTCGTCATCCTCCGAAATCCGCAAAACCTGGGGGTTAATGATTTTGCATTGCTTGCTAAACCGGCTGTTGCCAAGCAATTCCCGTGTGATGATCTTTAAATTCCGCTCGCGTTTTTTGTTCTTTTTCGCGTAAACGGTCACGCCTTCGAGCTCCATCCCTTCTCTCAACTTGAAAAGCACTGTTTTTACGCCTGGCTGCTCAAACCGCAATGTCTGCTTCACAGTTTCGTACCCCAAAAATGACACGGCCATTTCAAGGTTACCAATCGACAAATTCGTCAGCTTGTAATTACCATTCTCATCCGCATTCGTTCCGATGGTTGAATTGTTGATAAAAACATTGGCAAACGGAAGTGGCTTGCCTGTTTTTTCATCGGTGACTTTTCCTGTAAGCGTCACCATTCCGCCTTGCTGGGCGTGCGATTGGGCAAGGCAGCAAAGAAGAATAACAACCGTCAACCGAAGGGAACGGAAAGCATTAGGTTTAAGCAAATTATCAATCAAGTGCATTGTAGAATCCGGCGCTTTTCAGCTCAAATATAAAACGACGGACGCATACAGGCGCCCTGTTTGCTGAAAAAGACTGAAATAACTGCAAACAGGGCGCTTAGCTGCATTATGGTTTTGTTTTTAATGTGACATTCTTTTGCCCAGATGCCAGACCGTTTTCAGCAATCACTTCTGTGAAGATCACAACCGTTGCATTCTTCGCCTTTGGCGCCTTAACCGGAATTCTGACCACATAATTGCGCAATTCCGAATCATATTTCTCCGAACCGGCAGGCGTTGTCGAAACGAGCGTTTGTGCGCCGGTTGTTGTCTCTGCCGTGTAAATCCGGAATTCTTTGATCCCGATTTCGGAAGTAAATTCAATGTTGACATTCACATTGCTCAATGAATCCACCGTGATGCCGGGCTGCAAAACGCCCGCGGCAGAAAACACCTTCGTATCCCCAAGCCAGATGACCGCAATTTGCGCCACCTTTCCATTGCTCGTCAACAGATCATCGAATAGATCCGGTTCTTTGTAGCAGCCAGTAAGCGCAAACATGGCGGCGAACAGCATTAAAATTGATTTTATATATTTCATAATCGATTACAAAAGAGGTTGTTAACAACACATCCACACATTTATTTGACAAAAATCCACATCGGAGTTTCCGGATCCTTCTGGTTCGCAAGCACTGCTTTTGAGTTCCTGGTGATTTCCGTATCCGGGTATTTCATGCGCTGGATCCTGTTTCCCTGCAAGTCGGGATTTACATTGGTTGGCATTGGAAAATTCAGATAATTGTACTCGCGAATGTCCGTCCAGATCTCACCATTCAGCAGCAGGGATTTGAATTTCTCAATGATAATGTGACTGACTTTCAGCTTCGTAACGCCTACATTCACTGCGGGTGATTTGAGGTAAGTCTGGATATCTGCAGGTTCCACGCCCACCTTTTCCATATTTGCGGCAATCATATCCTGGAACGCCTTGTAACCTTCTGCCGTGGTGCCGGTAGAAGTTGCGGTGCCCCCATTCAGCAAGAATCTGGCTTCTGCTTCGATGGCTTTAACTTCCGAATATGTCATAAAAACCAAGGGCGAATTGATGTTGGAATGCCATGAGTTCGCCGTCAGGTCCACTGTCGAGCCACTTCCGGAACCTGGAATAACGCCGGTGTAAACGGTCTGGCTGCCTTTTAAGGAAATCACCTTGGGAAGCCGCGGGTCAACGATTCCTTGCACCGTCCCGTTCATCAGGTCCACAAATGTGTTGGTAAAAGTCACGGAAAGATTGCTCGTAGTATTCGGAATGGCCACACGGCTATACCACGGACTTAGATTTTTAGAATTGTATTGAAGCTGAAAGTCATCCTCATTGGCCTTCATCCCGTTTTGTAATGCAGTAATGGCAGTTTGTGCGGCTTGTTGGGGATTTTTTTGTGCCAAATGCATGGCATAACGTGCTTTCAATGAGTACGCAAGCTTTGTCCATTTGGCAGCATCTCCTTTGTAGATCAGGTCGTCGGCTGCCGGTTTGATCCCGCTGTTTTTGGCCAGTTCAATGATCGCTTCGTCCAGTAAGGTTTGTATTGCGTTGTAAACCTGCTCCTGCGAATCGTAGGCGGGCAAAAAGTTCTTTTTATCTGCTTCCGAATAAGGCACATTCTCCCAGCTCGTGGTTGCGATACCCAGGTTATATGCCATTAAAACTTTCCCTATACCCACATAAACCGGCGCATTTTCGGCCTGGCCCTTGGTAATAACCGCATTCAGCTGCGGAACGACGGAGAGATAAAAATTCGTCCAGCCCAATGTGTTATCAGCCTCCGCATAAGTGTCAATCCCGTTCGCACCAATGGCATTCCCGATCTGCTGAGCGTACTGACAAGCCACGAATGCCTGCTGATAACTGGCTTCGCCTGTGTAAAACTGGGCGGTTGGCAACAATTCCTGCAAGGTCGCGTCACCCTTTAATGTGGGGTCCACATTCACGTCCAGAAACTTATTGCAGCCTGACAACACCATCAGAAAACCAATGATGGTCAGAGAGATTATATGATTGATCTTTTTCATCATTTCAATTAAAAGTTAACATTAACGGCCAACTGAAAACTCCGGGTTGCCGGATTGTTCCTTCCTACAAATCCAATCAGGTTTGTTCCCGAGCCGAATGTAAGTGCCTCAGGATCATAACCACGGAATGGTGTGTTCAGGAACAAATTAGTCCCGGTAAGGCTAAACCTTACCCCACCCTTGAATGCCGATTTCGCGATAATGCTTTTTGGTAAAACATAACTAAGGTTAACTGTACGGAGCCTGAACCAGGAACCGTCCTGAATGTTGAACTCCGCAGAATTTCCCATATAGCGCGCTGTGGAAGGGTTATAAAACGCATCGTCCAGGATCACCGCTTTCGTATTAGGCACGTAGCTGATGTTACCATCAGCTGATTTTTGTTCCGTAACACCCTTAAAAACAACCTGTTCATAGCGTCGCTCCGTTACTTTAATGGACCCTGCACGAAATGCATTCCTTTCACCCAAATCCACCACATCGCCGCCCTGCCGCCATTCAAGCAGGAACGAAAGACCCAGTCCTTTGTAGCTGAAAGTGTTGGTAAGACCGGCTGTAAAATCCGGCAGCGCATTGCCGTATGGCGTCGTAACCAGGCTTGTCAGCGGAAAACCGTTGGCCTGGATCAGCATCTGGCCGTCCGGTGCACGGAGATAATCAAGTCCCCACAGATCGCCGATTTTGCTTCCCTCCTGCACTTTCAATACGCCACGGCTGCCATTATCATAGTAAGAAATCTCTTCGAGTTCGTCGGGCATATCGATAACGCGCCCCGACATCTTGGTGAAATTCAGGGACATATCCCAATTGAAATTGTTTGTCTGAACCGGTTTAAGCGAAACCAGCAACTCGACGCCCTTATTTCGGATCAGGCCAATGTTGGTATAATAAAACGAGTAACCCGACACATTAGAAACCGGCGCGCGGACGATCTGATCCTTGCTATCCATTGTGAAGTACGTTGCATCCACCATTAACCTGTTTCTCAAAAACCGCAATTCTGTGCCGAATTCAATGGAAGTAGTTCGCTCCGGCCGGAGATTATCAGCCGCCGTTGTCGACCGCCGGACGTAGCCAGGAACTGTATTTCCGTACGGAAAATTGTCGGCGAGCTCATAGTAAGCGCCAATGACGTAAGGATCAGTGCCTTTTCCCACCTGCGCCCACGAAGCTCTAAGCTTTCCATAGGTCAGTACATTGTTTTTGGGAAGGTTTTCGGTAAAAACATAACCGGCACTGAATGATGGGTAAAAGAATGAATTATTCGCCGTGGGTAATGTGGAAACAATGTCATTTCGGCCCGTAACATTCAGATACAGAATGTCTTTGTAACTCAACTTTGCATCTCCAAAGAAACTGACGATGCGATTTTCCAGGGGTGAATAAAAGCGCTTTTGCTGGTTGCGGTAACTGGTAATGTCATCCGTAAAAGGCGCTGTCCACCCTTCGCCACGCTCGTAGTAACTGTCGGGTCGCTTTGAATCCACAATGGAGTTTCCCAGCATTAGTGACCCGCTCCAATTTTCGTTAAATTGCTTGTTAGCAGTCACATACAAATTAGAATTGATCTCCCGATAATTGATAAATTCTTTGATCAAAAACCCTTTCACTGCCGTTCCTACATCAAATGTGCTATCCACCTGCCGGTTGCGGCGCTCGTTGAAAGCGTCCATTGTGATCTGATATTTCGCATTGAGCCAACTGGCAATGTTGTAGTTCAGCGTAATGTCGGCGATGTAGCGATTGATCTGATCGATCCGCGGACTTTTTTCGACCAGATAGCGCGGGTTATCCGTGAATCCGGGAAGCAGATTTTTATAGGATCCGTCTGCATTGAGATAATCATTTACATCATAAGTATTTGGCCAATAAGACAATGCGCTGAAAATGGATTTATCGCCAGCCGGCGGCCGCTTGCCTCCCGACCGAATGTAGTTGAACGATCCAGATGCAGAAAATTTCTTTGATAGGTTGTAAGTGCCTGCTATCTTGCCTGAAACCCTCGAAAAGTCAGTTGTAGGCACGATTCCCTGCTGGTAATTCTGGCCTAGCGAAAAGTAAATGTTCCCTTTTTCGCTTCCTTTTGTAATGGTGACATTGTTGTTTGTGCGGAAAGCAGTCTGGTAAAAACCTCGGAAATTATCGTAAATCCGGTCCGTATTATTGTTCATGATAGAAGGGCCAAATGACTGATATGGAGTCCGTTGCCTAACTTCCGTAGGCGAAATAAACTCCCCGAACCGGCCCTGGATAAAACGCTCCTGAATGTCGGGCGATTTCCCAAGCACATCCATTCCACCTGACGCTGAAACGGACACATTAAGCTTGCCCGATTTGCCCCTTTTGGTGGTCATGATGATGGCTCCGTTCGAAGCCCTTAACCCGTAAAGCGCTGTTGCAGCGGGACCTTTCAGTACGGAAATGCTTTCGATATCATCGGGATTAATGTCCGCCGCGCGGTTTGTATTTGCAAATTGCTCAGACGCTCCGGGAGACGCTGACCCGGCACTCGGCAACGGGTTCCCGGCCGTTGTAGCATTGCTGATAATGATGCCGTCAATGACAAAAAGCGGCTGGTTATCAGCACTTCCGCTTAACGATGTGATGCCTCTAAGGATAATGTTCACCCCCGCACCCGGCGCCCCGCCCGAGCCTGTGATCACGGCTCCCGCAACTTTTCCCTGCAATGCGCCGACGACATTCGGATCGCCCGAATTTTTGATTTCATCGGACTTAATGGACTGCACCGAGTAACCAATCGCCCGCTTTTCCTGCGTTTGTCCCAGCGCGGTCACCACGACTTCATTCAAAACCGAAACATCCGGTTGCAATGTTACATTAATGATTTTGCGATTGCCAACCGCAATTTCCTGTCTCTTAAAACCAATGAAACTAAAAACCAATGTGCCGCCTTCCGCGACGGCAATGCTGTAATCGCCGCTTTCATTCGTGGACGTTCCCTGCGAAGTGCCCTTGACGCTCACGCTGACACCGGGCACACCCGATCCGTCCGGATCGGTGACTTTACCTGAAATACTTTGGGCCAGGACACTTCCCGAACAGGTCAGGAAGACCAGCAACATGACCCAGAAGTTGTTGTGAAGTAGTTTGTTCATCATAAATTAGCTAGTGTATATATGAAATTAATTGCGGTGAATTTGCAACATTATCTTTAAAAAGTAATAAATAATGTTTATTTTAAATGAACTTCCGGTAACTTGAAGAAGCTATTTTACCTAAAATACAGCGTCGTAAGTTGATGTCAGACCATTAGGCACAAAAAAAGGCTGTCCAGTTTGAACAGCCTTTGGTTCATTTTATGAATATGCGTTTTATTTCAATCCAAGCTCTTCGCCGATTGCGCTCACTTTTTCTTTTAGGCTCGCATATACATTGTCGAAATCTTCATTTTTCTCCAACGCGGCCCGAACACCTACGTAGAATTTAATTTTAGGCTCTGTTCCGGATGGGCGGCAAGTGAACTTTGTTCCGTCTTCCGTGAAGAATTGAAGCACATTAGATGGCTCAATGCCCATTTCACCCGATGGGATCGAATGCGTGGTCCCGCTGGTAAAGTCAATTGTGCTTAGTGCTTTGTAATCATCCATTCTGATTACAGGCGAACCTGCCAATGTTTTAGGCGGATTAGCGCGGAAATCAGCCATCATTTGCTGAATTTCGTCGGCTCCCGTTTTCCCCTTTTTAGTTAAAGAAATAAGTCCTTCGTAATAGAAACCGAACTGCTTGTAGATTTCCATTAACATATCAAACAGACTTAATCCTTTATCCTTCGCATAAGCCGTCAACTCCGCGATCATAGCGCAGGAAGCAATCGCATCCTTGTCGCGAACGGCGTCACCGATCAGGTAACCATAGCTTTCCTCTCCCCCACCGATGAACTGCTCAATGCCCTCTTTTTCACGGATAACCTGCGCAATATATTTGAAACCGGTCAGCGTGTTGTAGCATTTCACGTCGTAAGCCGCCGCCATTTTGTCAATTAAATCGGTGGTAACGATGGTTTTACAAACAAACTGGCTGCCTGTAAGCTTACCTGCATCTTTCCATGCATTCAAAAGATAATAGATCAGCACGCTGGCTGTCTGGTTACCATTCAAAAGCTGGATCTCGCCGTGATGGTTTTTCACCGCAATTCCCACGCGGTCTGCATCAGGATCTGTTCCTAAGACAAGGTCTGCGTCAATTTCCTTTGCTTTCTCAACGGCTTTGGACATCGCTTCACTTTCCTCAGGATTCGGATAAACCACCGTTGGAAACTGGCCATTTCCTTTCGGCTCCGCCTGCTCTTCGATTACGGTTACCGCCTCAAAACCCATTTTGGCCAGAAGCGCAGGGACCAATGTTACGCCCGTTCCATGTAAGGGCGTATAAACAATTTTCAAGCCTTTCTGACGCTCCAAAGCACCTTTTGAAATGGAAAGCGACAGAATGTGGTCCATATATTTTTCATCAACCTCAGCACCGATCTTAATGATTTTCGACGCGTCACCATCAAATTTTACGTCATCAATCGATGTGATCGCATTCACCTCATTGATAATGTTGGTATCATGCGGTGCAACAACCTGGGAACCGTCATCCCAATAGGCCTTATAGCCGTTGTATTCTTTCGGGTTATGTGAAGCAGTTACAACCACACCACTTTTGCAACCCAGCAAACGGATCGCAAACGAAAGCTCAGGAGTAGGACGAAGCGCTTCGAAAAGATAAACGGTGATGCCGTTTGCGGAGAAAATATCGGCGATAATTTTAGCAAATTCGTCCGATTTAATGCGGCTGTCATAAGCAATCGCCACTTTTATTTCTTCATTTGGAAATGCCTGGTTCAGATAATTCGCCAAACCTTGCGTTGCCGTGCCTACAGTGTAGCGGTTCATGCGGTTGGAACCTATGCCGATAAGACCTCTCAGCCCGCCCGTTCCGAATTCCAGGTCTTTATAAAATGCATCTGTCAGTTCAGTATCGTTTCCTTCATCGATTAATTGCTGAATGGATTGTTTGGTATCGATATCATAATCACCGTTGAGCCAGCTGCTCACTTTGGTCATTACACTAGGTTCCAATTTTGCAGTCATAAATTTGATTGGATGGAATTAATTGAAAAATATACGTTATGATTTGTTGAGTTACTTACTGATTTCCAGCTCTTCTTTTTCCGGTTGCTTCACAGTTTCCTTAGCAGTTTTGTGGATCAGCTCTGCTACCAGCCCAGTCCAGCCCGTTTGATGGCTCGCGCCGCAGCCCCGACCATTATCTCCATGGAAATATTCGTAAAAAAGAATGTGTTCATTGAAATTCGGGTCTTTCTGCATTTTCTGATCCACTCCGTATACTGCCCTGTTCCCGTCTGCATCCTTTTTGAAAATATCAATCAACCGACATGCAATGGCCACGGCAGCTTCCTTAATGGTCGCTAAGTTGCCCGAATTTGTTGGATATTCTACCATAAAATCCTCGCCATAATAAGCGTGGAATTTCATAAGCGAGTCAAATATGAGATAATTTAATGGAAACCAGATTGGCCCGCGCCAATTGGAATTTCCACCCATAATATCCGTAAGTGCCTCAGCCGGAGTATAATCCACTTGCAGCACTTCACCATTGATATAAAATTTATAGGGGTTTTCCTCGTGATATTTTGACAAAGCCCTAACGCCATAGTCCGAAAGGAATTCATTTTCATCCAGCATCCGCTTCATGATCATCTTCATCCGGTGACCACGCAGAATGGACAGCAACCGGTTTTCCCCTTTGCCGGACTCAAACCAGCGTGATATCAACCTTGCCAGATCCGGCCTGTTTGCCAAAACCCATTCCACGCGCCGTTTGAAAACAGGCATCTTATCAAGATTTTGCGGATCAAGGATTTCAACTGCAAAAAGCGGAATAAGTCCGACTATCGACCTCACTTTCAGCAGGATACTTTGTCCATTCGGAATGTGGATCACGTCATAATAGAACTGATCTTCCTCATCCCAAAGGCTTATCGACGAATTTTTACCTCCGATAGACTCCATAGCGCCCGCAATGTGCAGGAAGTGCTCGAAGAATTTGGAAGCCATATCCTGGTAAACCGGGTGTACAAGCGCAATTTCAACCGAAATGCGCAACATATTCAATGTGTACATGGCCATCCAGCCCGTTGCATCAGCTTGTTGTAGCTTTCCACCAAACGGCATTGGCGTAGACCGGTCAAAAACCCCGATATTATCCAAACCCAGGAAACCGCCGCTAAAAATGTTGTTGCCTGTATCATCCTTTTGATTCACCCACCAGGTAAAGTTCAGGAGCAGTTTATGGAATATTTTTTCGAGAAATTCAATGTCCCCTACCCCGTTATTCTGCTCACGGTCAATCTCATACACTTTCCAGGTTGCCCAGCCGTGAACCGGCGGGTTTACGTCAGAGAAATTCCATTCATAAGCCGGAATTTGTCCGTTAGGGTGCATGTAATACTCGCGAAGGAGGATTTCAAGCTGTCTTTTGGCAAAATCCGCATCTACGCGTGCCAGCGGAACACAGTGAAAAGCAAGGTCCCAGGCCGCAAACCATGGATATTCCCATTTATCCGGCATTGAGATAATGTTGGCCGCATACAAATGCTTCCAGCCTGAGTTTCGTCCCCATTTACGCCCTTGGTTCGGCCCTGGCTGCGCCGGATCGCCCTTTAACCATTCGTAAACATTGTAATAATAAAACTGCTTGCTCCACAACATGCCCGCATAAGCCTGCCGCTGGATAGAGCGCAGATCAGCATCCGCCACATCACGCTGCAAATCATCATAAAACTCATCCGCTTCCCTGATCCTTTTTGCAAAAAGATCTTCAAAGCCGCCGAAAGGTTCTGAAATGGTATGATTTACAAATCTTAATCTGAATGTTGTGCTCTCTCCTGCCTTAATGGTACGGGTGAAACGGGCCGCTGCCTTTGTTCCGATGTTGTTTGGATTGACAGTCGAAGTCTTTTTGTTGCTGACAATGTAGTCGTTGATCCCGTCTTTCGGGTAGGCTGTGTTGTTGGCCGTTCCGTATAGTTTTTTGAAGTTGGTCTCATTTTCGCAGAACAGCAGTTCGTCCGCGCCGTCCAGGTACAGGTTGTATTTTCCGTGCTTGCGGTGCGTAACCTCTATCAAACGGTTAGAAATTCCGTTCATGATCGGCTTATAATTGAAAGCCTCATATCCCCATGACCACGTATTTCTGAACATGATGGTTGGCAAAACGGTGATCGGAGCATCTTTGTCGCCACGGTTGAACACCGTCACCTTCATCATAATGTCCTCCTCATCCGCCTTGGCATGCTCGATGAAAATATCGAAATACTCATCATTCTCGAACACGCCCGTGTCCATGATCTCATATTCCTGATCTTCCTTCCCGCGTCGGCCATTTTCCTGACGTAATTTTTCGTAAGGAAATGCATTCTGCGGGTATTTATACAGCATTTTTGTATAGGAATGTGTGGGTGTGCTATCCAGGTAATAGTACATTTCCTTCACATCCTCCCCGTGGTTCGACTCCCGGTTTGTTAACCCGAAAATCCTCTCTTTCAGGATTTTATCTTTATGATTCCAAAATCCGAATGAGAAGCATATGTGCTGTTTATTATCTGAAAATCCACCAATTCCGTCTTCACCCCAGCGATAGGCTTTTGAAAGCGCCATTTCGTGGGTGATATAATTCCAGGCATCACCATTGCCACTGTAATCCTCACGAACCGTTCCCCACTGGCGTTCAGACAAATAAGGTCCCCACTTCTTCCACCCTGTGTTCTCCTTTTGCAGGCTTAGTCTTACTTTTTCAGCGCCGTTTGCCATTAATCTATATTTTTCTAATAGGAATGAATCTCTGTGTAAAACTAAAAACTTAATCGGCAAATCATCGGCGATCAGCAAATTTCGCCTTAAACTTCGAGCGATTCCAACTGATTGTAGACGCTTACCTCGAAGTTCACTTTGCCCGCATAAAAGGTCGTCGTCTCGACCGCTTTTTGCGAAGTTTCGGTCAGTAACGGATGCCTTTCCGTATGCAGTAACGCTTCCACATCAGCTACATATTCCTTGAACATCAGTGGGTTAGTCAACACATAATATTTACCGTCCGATGCGTGCAAGACTGGAATGGGCTTCGCTTCTCCTTCTGCATTCATCTTCCCGTATTTTAGGCGCGCCGCTACATATTCCTCATCCATTGAAGCAAATACGATAAATTTCGAAGGCTTGCTTTTGGCATTCTCTGCCGTGATTTTTTCGTCAAGACTATCCAGCAACGCTCTCAATTGCCAAGTATTTTTCCCGGAGCGAATCCTTTCCCGGATCGACTGCCTCACCAAATAGGTAAGCGCCTGAGTAACATTCAAACCAATTTCAGCCATTTGCTTGAAAATGAACGATGTAGGCGACATTCCGGGGATTGTGTTCGGGTCGTGGAGTACAATGGTGCCGTCGGGCGTAAGAAATCCGTCGATGCGGACGCAGACATTGATGCCCAGTTGCTCGAAAACAGTCGCTATAACTTTTTGAATTTCCTGATTTAATTCAAGTGTTGTGTCAACCGGAATGCGTTTTCGGCTTGCGCCAGGTTTATATTTTGCATTAAAATCAAAAACTTGGACCATTTTAATCACCTCGCTAGGCGGTAAGGCTAATGGTTTGCCGTTGTCCAGCTGAATGCAGCCGCACGAAAATTCCTGACCGTTGATAAATTCCTCTATCAAAACCTGGTCTTCCCCATTGGAGCTGCTGAGCAATGCATGCTCATTTCCTTGCGAGAAATAGCTGTCCAGCACATGGATCAATTCCGCCGGATGATAAATTGCTTTATTGTTTAACACAACCGGAAAACCAATTCCTTCATCAAGATTGGCCATTTTTTGCGCCCAGGCTTGCTTTTCCGACACGTCCAGCGCACTCCAGGTTTCGCCATTTAACTCAACCTGAAAGAAGCACTGGTTAACCGCCGAGATAAATTCTTCCAAAGATTCATCCTTCACAATAGCAACGCCGATAGACGAGCCCTGATGTGGCGCTTTAATCACTAACGGAAGTCCTAAATGCTTTTTAAGCACCTGAAACAGAATCGGATACTCACGCGGAATCCACTGATCATAGCGCAATGTCCAGCTCTTTTTCTGCTGACCATTCACCAATGCGATCATATCATTTTGAAGAATTTTATCTATTCCAACAGCAGAACCCATTAAACCGGGGCCGCTGTAAGGGATTTTATACCATTCCAATAAACCCTGGATCGCACCGTCCTCACAGTCAGGCCCGTGCATGGCCAGGAATACGAAATCGAAATGTTGTTTGAATTGTTCAGGAGATAATAATGTCCCGATTTCGGAAGGCACCGGCTCGCTGGCAAGCTCAGGATGCGACTCAATATAAGTTTTATAAACAGTTTGATCGGCGCTTCGGGGAGGATAAAATTCCCGGATCTCACTGGCATACATGAAGGCTTTTTCAAGCAGGATAAAACGTCCGAAACTATCTACAAAGACCGGAACTGGCTCAAAAAGTGACTTATCCAGGTATTCAAAAGCAGTTTTTCCACCAGCAAATGAAATTTCCCTTTCGCGGGAAGGTCCTCCGAAAAATATTCCGATACGCATATTTAAATGTCCAGGTAAAATCTTCTAAATCTTACGCGCAATATAACTTACTAATCGGGACGAATCAATTTCTCACTGAAATGCAGTAGAATTTTAAATGAAAAAGCAGCTTCCCGTTTGGAAAAGCTGCCTTTACTTGAAATACAGTTATAAAAACCAACCCGTTTCAGGCCAGTTCAGGTACATTCACAGATACAACTTTGCTGACATATGGAACAGCTTTGCGAATGGATTCTTCCAGACCGGCGCGGAATGTCATTGCACTCATCGGGCAGCTTTGGCAAGAGCCCTGCAATTCCAATTTAACGACCAGATCATCAGTCAATTCCACAAATTTCACATCTCCACCATCTGCATGCAAATAAGGTCGTACCGTATCGAGTGCCTGCTCGATGAGCTCTATTATTTTTTCTTTTGAATCCATTGTTAAAAAATCTGTTTGCTAAGGTGCAAGAATATATTCAAAAAATCAAATCATTAACATTTCAGACTAAACCTGAATTTCAACAGCCTGCGTCTTTTCCTTCGTCGCATTTCTGATCGCAACCTGCTGCGCCAGGGACTCTGCGGCGTCACGGAATGCATCATTCACAATCGGGTTTATATCCATTACAGCCGGACGTCCCTCGTCACCAGCTTCCCTAATGCCTTGTACAAGTGGAATTTGACCTAATAAAGGAACATCGAATTTATCAGCTAGTAACTGACCTCCGCCCTTTCCGAAGATATGGTATTGATGATCAGGCATTTCTTCCGGCGTAAACCAGGCCATGTTTTCAATCACACCCAGGATCGGAACATTGATCTGTGGCTGTCGGAACATTTGCGAACCTTTAATAGCGTCTGCCAGCGCCACTTTTTGAGGCGTTGTCACAATGACTGCCCCGGTAACCGGCACGGTTTGTACCAATGTTAAATGTATATCGCTGGTGCCGGGAGGAAGGTCGATCAAAAGATAATCCAGATCTCCCCAATCTGTATCTGCAAAAAACTGCTTCAAAGCCTGGCTTGCCATCGGGCCACGCCACACAACCGCACTGTCGGGCGGCGTAAGGAAGCCGATGGAGATCATCTTAATCCCGTATTGGCGGATCGGGTTAATGTAGTTTTTACCGTCTTTCGGCGTAATCGTTGGCTGCATATTTTCAGCGCCAAACATGACCGGGATCGAAGGTCCGGAAATGTCCGCATCGATAATGCCGACCGAAGCACCCGAACGGTGCAGCGCCATCGCAAGATTCGCAGTAACGGTTGACTTGCCCACGCCGCCCTTTCCGGAAGAAATAGCAATCACATTCTTCACGCCCGGAATGATCGGCCCGGATTGACGTGTTGAAGTTACGTTGGCTGTAAGTTTAATAATAACCTCAACATCAGGACTTAAATGTTCGTGGATTGCAGCTTCGCAATTCCTGCGGATCAGCTCTTTCAAAGGACATGCAGGCGTTGTCAAAACAACCGTAAACCTTACCTGATTTACTCCGATCTCAATGTCCTGGATCATACCCAGCGTTACCAGGTCCTTTTTCAGGTCCGGTTCTTCAACAGTGCTGAGCGCCTGTAAAACTTTCTCCTTATTAATTGTAAATTCTCCCATTATACTGGTTAAGACCTCGCGATTGTTACACGTTGCGAAGCCCCGGAAACTTGAAAATATCTAACTCTTCACTCTAATATCATGCAACACGAATTATTCCCAATGAGTTTATCTCAAATGTGAAAATTCATGGATTTTGTCTTCCGTTTCGGCAATTTCTCTGGCAACATCGACTTGTGGGGAAAGCGCCCTTAATTTCGCCAGCACATTTTTCAGCAGTTTCCGGTGACTTTCGGTAACACCATGCAAAGGCCTGTGCAGCACCATTTGACGAATGGCATCCCATTCTTTCATGAAATTCTGGGCTCTGCTATCAATGTAAGTTTTGGCAAATTCGTTGAAAATGTATTCTTCGGCAACCTTGCTTGGATGAATCATATCTTCTTCATAAAACCGATAATCACGCAGCTCGTCCACAATGATCTCATACGAAGGGAAATACTCGACATGCTTGTATTTTTCGGATAGCCGGTGACAAACCAGCCGTAATGTAGACTTGCTGACCTGGTTCAGCGGTAATGTGTCGCGTGTATGCCGAACCGGGCTTACCGTCAATATGATTTTTAAATTCCTTTGGAACGATTGCAACTTCTGAACCAAATGATCATATGCGATCATAATCTGGTCGGGATGAAGCAGTTCTTTCAGGAAGCGGTCGGCTGGGAGCTTATGGCAATTGCCAACGATAAGGTTTGTCTGCTTATGCCGGTACGCAAATGCGGTGCCGAAGGTAATTACCAAAACATCTGCACTTTGCAGAAACGCTTTTGCAATCATCAATTTATCTGTCAGCTGCGCTTGCAAACCCTCCTTATCATGTCCATAAAGCGATGAATGGAAATCATGATGAAGCCAGATCTTATCAGAATTCTCTAAAAACAATGCTGGATTAGGCTGCTTATTTTCCAGCGTGCTATCCAGGATTTTGGCAATAGCCAGCGGATTAAATGCAGTGCCAAAATCATTATTTAGAACAGAAAACTTATAACCATCAAGCTGATTTCCAAGCACATCTGCAAAACAAGAACCAATTGTCGCAATCCTGGAATGATGGCCTATTTTCCAATCCGATGGGGCGATTCCAACCTCCGTAGTAAGCTTAATTTCCTTCATTCATCAATTAAATGTATCAACCGTAAAATTACAAGTATTTGCTCAGTTTCGGGCAATTAAATGTGCTTTCATAAATTGGAGAAAAGGATTATGTTTGGCAAATATTACACACTATACATTTTATTGAATGCAAGAGGCCTTCTATCCATTTACCCTACAAGACCGCGAAGTTCGTTACGAATTCATCAGCAGAAGCCCTGAGAAAGAGGTCACGAAAGTCGTTTTGTTAACCGCAACAGACAACGTTCAAGTCTATAACCTAGCTTTATTAGATCTTTTGAAAGACGGAAGCCTCTGCGACATCGTGGAGACAAAAAATAAAGATTTTAAAATCGTATTGGCTACCGTATTTAGAATAATAATACACTTTCTCGAAGCGAAACCTTCTCATTATGTTGTATTTTCGGGTAGCGATCCCCGCAGGCACAGACTCTACCGGATGGTGCTTTCAAGAGAGTTGGCAGGAATTTCAAAGACTTTCAGAGTTTTGGGAATTTCCGATGGCATTTTCGAAGAATTTCGATTAAACACAAACTATAGATATTATTTGATAGGAAATTATGAAAGAGAAAAACAAACAGGTAATTACAAATCTTCATGAACATCCAATTGTTCAACGGAAGCTTGCGGAAGTAAATGAAATGCTACGAACAACTGATTTATCGCCACTATTTGATAGAAGGAAACAGAAGGCTAATACTGAAAAATCGTGAATGTATGAGCTTGTTTCAACTTATAATCCTGTCAAATTTATTTCTAGGGTGCGAATATCCGCGTGATTCAACGGTAATTAATAGTTCGTACCAATTCGCCTCCACCCCTTCCTGGCAGGATGAATTCGATTATTCCGGTAAGCCTGATCCTAAAAAATGGAGTTATGATTTGGGTGATCATGGCTGGGGGAATAACGAGTTGGAAAATTACACGGATAAGCTAGAAAATGCCAAGGTCGAGAACGGGCATCTGATCATTGAGGCGATCAAGGAAAAGTCTGGGAAAGCTGATTACAGCTCGGCGAGGCTGGTTTCCAAGGGTAAGGGAGATTTTACGTATGGCAAATTCGAAATACGTGCGAAACTTCCGAAAGGACGCGGCACTTGGCCGGCGATCTGGATGCTGGCGAGCGGAAATGGCTATGGAAATAAAGGCTGGCCGGATAATGGTGAGATCGATATCATGGAACACGTCGGTTTTGACCAGAATAAAATTCATGGTAATGTGCATACCAAGGCATTTAACCATTCCATCGGCACAAATAAGGGCAATAACGTGGTGATTGAAACCGTCTCGGACGAATTCCACATTTACGCCTGCGAATGGACTCCTGAAAGCGTGAAGATCCTTTTGGATGGGAAAGACTACTTTACTTTTACCAAGGAACAAGGCTACGACTGGGCCCAATGGCCTTTTGATAAACCTTTTCATTTAATTTTAAATGTTGCAGTCGGAGGCAACTGGGGCGGACAGAAAGGCGTGGATGACAGCATTTTCCCGCAAAAAATGGAGGTCGATTATGTCCGCGTTTACCCGCTTGTTGAGAAAAAGTAGCTTTGAAATTCGAGCGCATGGAAGTATCTTGCGCTATGGATAATTTCGTTGTCTCGGCCAGAAAGTATCGTCCGGTCACTTTCGATTCGGTGGTTGGCCAGTCACACATCACTACAACTTTAAAAAACGCAATCCGCACCAATCACCTGGCGCAGGCCTTCCTTTTTTGTGGGCCAAGAGGGGTTGGAAAAACAACTTGCGCAAGGATTTTGGCCAAAACAATAAACTGCCAGAACCTTGGCGACGATGTGGAAGCCTGCGGAGAATGCGAATCCTGTGTAAGCTTTCAAAACAACGCATCATTCAACATTCACGAGCTGGATGCTGCTTCCAATAACTCTGTTGAAGACATCCGCAACCTGATCGATCAGGTTCGCTATCCGCCTCAGACGGGGAAATATAAGATCTACATCATTGATGAGGTTCATATGCTGTCGCAGGCGGCTTTCAATGCGTTTTTGAAAACATTGGAAGAGCCGCCGGGTTATGCCATTTTTATCTTAGCCACGACGGAAAAGCACAAAATTCTGCCGACCATTCTTTCGCGTTGCCAGATCTTTGATTTCAACCGCATTCAGCCGAAAGATATCGCCTATCACCTGGCTGATATCGCCCAGAAAGAAGGCATTGAAACAGAAAAAGAAGCATTGGAACTGATCGGTCAAAAGGCGGATGGCGGTCTTCGTGATGCGCTTTCCATGTTTGACCTGAATGTTACTTTTTCGACGGACAACAAGCTGACTTACGAGGCTGTGCTGGAAAATCTGCACATTCTGGATTATGATTATTATTTCAAAATCACAGATGCGCTCACTTCCGGCAGCATTGCGCGCTCACTTGTTTTGTTTGATGAGATTCTGAGAAAAGGCTTTGACGGTCATTTGTTCGTGGTTGGCCTTTTGGAACATTTCCGCAATCTTTTGGTTTGCAAAGACCCACAAACCGTCACGCTTTTGCAGGTTTCGGAATCAGCGGAGCGGAAATATCAGCAGCAATCTGCACTGGCTGATATGAGCTTTTTGTTGTCGGCGCTGAGCATTGCCAGCCAATGTGATATCAATTACAAATCGGCAAAGAACCAGCGGTTGCATGTGGAGCTTTGTTTGATGAAGCTCGCCAATCTGCCCCATGTTCTTCAACTTTCTTCTGTTGCCGCCGTTGATGAAACGGCAAAAAAAAAAGTTGAGCCTGAGCTAAAACCATTAAATCCAGCTGCGGCGACGCCCGTGGAGCCGCAAACCAACGGAATCCCAAGTAACGGAATCCCTACGAATGGATTTGCTCCCAACGGAAATTATACGGATATTCCAGCACGTCCCGCCCAACCTGCACAAGCTTCGTCCAGGTTAAAAAACACCATTGCACTAGCCCCAACTGCGCCTAATGCGGACCTCGCCGTAAAGGAAGCAACGAAAGGACAAAGTGAAGATATCACGGCACCAGCTCCTAACAATGCCAGAAAAGAAGCACTAACATTCGAAACATTGCAAACGCATTGGTACGAGTTTGCAGAAAAAAGAAGGATTGCAGGCAATTCGACTACTGAGGAAATCAGTTTAAATAAAGAGTTTAAGCTGGAAGGCACGAGCATTGAGATTGCCTTGGACAACACACACCAGTTGGAAGCAATGGCCAATGTGCGTTATGAATTGCTGACCTATCTCAAAAGCCGCATTGATGCACCCAGACTGGAAATTAACCCGCGTGTGGCACCTCAGGAAGTAAACCGTCTTCCTTACACACCGGTAGAGAAATTCAATTATATGGCGGAGAAAAACCCATATTTACTGGAATTGAAACAGGCTTTGGGATTGGATGTAGACTTTTAGTTTTGTTTATTGTGCATCAAGAAAATTTGATGAAGTTGCATAACCTGTGGGATTAAGGCTGATTTTTCATCATTATTAATAAAAAAATCGCCGACCTTTTTCCGTTCATCGTCTGAAACCTGCCTTTTCACAATAGCCCTGATCTGCTCTTCGCTCCGCTTATCCCTCTGCAAAATCCGGGTAATGCGTAATTCAAGCGGCGCTTCGACAACCACAACATAATCCAGCGAATTCCGATCCCCGGCTTTGTTCATTATGGCCGCTTCCTTCACAACATACGGGGCCGCTGCATGGCTTTCGACCCAGTCGGCAGTGTCCAGCATGACGACGGGATGAATGATCGCATTCAGCTTTTTAAGTAAATCATCATTGTTGAAAACCAGCGAGCTGACGTAAGCTGTGTTATAATGTCCTTCTTTCGTATAAGACTCATCTCCCAAAAGAGCAACAACACTTTCAATGATTTGCGGATCGTGATTGGTCAGCCATTTGGCGCGACTGTCGGCATTATAAACGGGAATTCCGAGGCAGGAAAATAATTTACAAACAACGCTTTTCCCGGAACCGATTCCGCCGGTAATTCCAACTTGAAGGGGAAGTGACATGACGGAAGAATGACGTGAAGGATGGATTTAGGGCGTAATTACATTAAGATACTGTGCCACTTCAAAACTAATGTAAACATCCCTGTGGCTCACTTCCACCAAAGGCGAAACCGGAAGCGGAATCGGCAGGCTTTCGTCAAAATTGTTTTGGATCTTTGGCGTGGGAACACCGATCCGGATTGTATCCGGGTAAGTTTTAATTAAGGAAACTGGCCCATCCACAGAAATAAGGGACGGCGAAACATTGATAATGCTTGAAATCACATACCCATCGCGAATGTTAATCGCCGCGCTGTCCACCCGGATAGGGATAATTTTTCGGATCTTTCGCTCAAAATTAAGCTCGAATGTGTCTGCAATAACATAATTCACATGCAGGTTCGGGAAGAGTTCTGTGATCTGGTCCGTTAATGTGGTTGAATTGATAAAACTCGCCTCATTTGGGTTGTTGACCTTGTAAACCACCGGGTTAGCATTGAAATTCAGCCACGATTTTTGCAGCAATGTCCAGCCATCGCCTGAGACATTCACGGAAATCCGTTTCGGTAATGGCTGCATAGGAACAAAAGCCGAATAATCGTATTCGATGTCAAGCGGATAATTGAGCTTAATCGAATAATTATCCTTGTTCAGTACATTCATTAACCAAAAAAACGAGGCTGCCAGAATGCACACAAAAAACGTCTTGACTTTATTCTGGCCTGATGGTGCGTTACTCATAACATGACTTTACCCTGCAATAGTACGCGCAACCGCCGACTTATCCACTGTAAGCTTAACTCCTTTATCCAATTCAAGCGTGA
The DNA here is from genome assembly GCF_021502655.1 of Dyadobacter sp. CY347. GTDB lineage: Bacteria > Bacteroidota > Bacteroidia > Cytophagales > Spirosomataceae > Dyadobacter. The sequence continues at coordinate 277,048 of NZ_JAKFFT010000004.1, read as the reverse complement.
CAATGGCGTCCTCAACGGTGTAAACCCGCGCATGGATTCCTCCTATTGTAACGACCTGGTCTCCCTTTTTAAGATTGCCAAGAAGCTCTTTTTGCTCTTTTTGTTTCTTTTGCTGCGGACGGATCATGAAAAAATAAAATACACCAATGATACCAACCCACATAATAACCTGGTAAATCATGGCTTCTGAACCGCCGGATGCTGCTTGTGCTAAAATGGAAAACTTCATTGTAATAGATGGATTAGTAAGTTGTTAACCTTTCGGTTTGTGATAGGGAAAGCTAGTTGAGTGTATCAGGCTTAGGCGCTGCGTTGACAATTCCTTTTAACCTGAGCTCCGTGTAAGCCGGCTCGGTGTTGGCATAAACCGTTATGGTTTTTACCTGCGGGCCGGTTTTATTTTTGCTGTCAAAACGCACTTTAATGCTTGCAGTCTGCTTCGGACCAATGGGGTCTTTGGGCCATTCCGGCGTAGTGCAGCCGCAAGATGATGTAATGTTATTGAGGATCAGCGGGTATTCACCATCATTCCGGAATTTGAAATCATGTTCGACAACCGCGCCCTCCTGAATTGTTCCAAATTCGTACGTTGAACTATCGCTCAAAGTAAAAACAGGCATCTTTGAGTCTGCCTGTTTTGAATCTTCTTTATTATCGCTTTTGGAACAACTGGAAAGTGTTATTGCAACTCCCAATAAAAAAACAAACGATCGCATTTTCATAGGAAATAAATCAACTGGCCTGACCTTTGATTTGCGCCATCAGACGATCTACGTCTTCAAGTAATTTTTCTGCCTTTTCGCGTGCATCATTCACAACACGCTCACCTTCCGTTTTTGTGAAATTATCTGGCCGGTCTTTCTTTTCAACCAGATCTTCAATAACGTCCTTTAATTTTTCTCTGTATTTAGACAATCTATATGTCAGTTGTGTTCGCAGAACCTCCCCTTTATCAGGTGCATAAAGGATTCCGAGCGCAGCGCCTGTGACACAACCGGTTAAAAATGCGATTAAACTATTGCTGGTTTTACTCATGACATTTGGTTTTTAGCTGTAATTATAGTGCTCAGCCTATTTGTTATCTATCAGTCCGCGTCCGCTTTTTCTGATCACGCCTTCTTTGGACAGTTTTACAGAAAGCACGTCAAGGACACCATTTACAAACTTACCGCTTTTTGGCGTACTGTACCTTTTTGCAATTTCAATAAACTCGTTGATGGTTACTTTAACCGGAATCCCGGGGAAGTGGATTAGTTCAGCAAGTGCTGTTTTCAGGATGATCAGATCAACCAATGCGATCCGGTCGAGTTCCCAGTTTTTAAGGTGTTCATCCAAATAAACATCATACTGGTCGCTTTCCTCAACAACGATCCTGCAAAGTTCCTCGACAAAAAACCGGTCTTCTTCCCAATCTTTTGTCAACGGAGAAATCTCGAAAGTTTCGCTGTCATCTGCCGACCTCAATGTTTTAATAGCAAGACTTCTGATCAACTCGCTGTGATCGACCCAGTAAAGATCGCGCTGTTCCAGGTAGTCCAGGGGCACCTCATGCTTCAATATAACTTGTCTCAAAACATGCTGTACAATGGCCTGATCTTCTTTCGGCGTATGTGATGCATTTTTGCAGTAAGCTTCATATTCCGCATCCTTCCGCAATGCTTCGCGATAGATTTTCCGGATGAGGTTCATTTCATTACTCCAACTGATCCCATTCCTGATAATCTCCTCTTCAAGGGTTTTATCAGCGATCAAAACCTTGATAACCCGGTTGGTATCCAATCCGGCATCCTTTGGAAAAGGCGCCTCGGGATCGTCATATCTTCTTTCACGATCGATTTTAGCCTGATGTGAAAGCTCGATCAACATGGATAAAACTCGGACAAAATCCACGTAAATAGATTCCGTTTCATTCAAAACCCGGCGAACCATTTTCTCGCCATCGGAAATTGTTTGTCTGCTATATGCTTCAAAAGTGCTCCGCGCCACCCTGATTACTTGCTCCGGAAGTTCCTCATCTTCGTTAGGCTTTCCATGTTTGATCAACTCGTCGAGGGTCATCGCCGCAAGCTTCCTCATTTCCGCCAGTTTGGTCCTGTTTTGAGGCTCCATTGAATTGAGATCCGGTTGAAATGCCGCTTCAATGTGGTCTAAGGCCAGTAACCGATTGGCATCTCTTGTAAGCTGACGGGCATAAAGCGCCTGAACCGCCTTAGTTCTTAATAATCTTCTATTCAGCATAAGCCGGAACACTAATTGGATAAAAGGTACAGTAAATCAAAGAACGTATCTGCATTTGGCAAGGTCGTTTGAATACTTTCCCTTGCATTTTTCGTTTAAAATTGACCGCAAAAATAGACTATTTTGTTTAGAATCGAAAAAATGAAATGCCGTCTTTTAAATTTGCAACGTTTTGAAACGATAGGATGTTGGTTAGTTATCGCCCGTCCGGCATGGGAAAATCCGCAGTTAAAATAAGATATAGTGAAAGCATTAAAGTACCTCAACCAGTACTTATGGAAATACAAATGGTATCTGATCCTTGGAACCATTTTTACAATTATTTCTAACCTTTTTGGAATAATCCCCGCCCAATTGGTGCGCTATGCATTGGATTTGGTGGTGGAGACGCTGGACATTTATTATCTGTTCAATGGCGCCGCTTTGCAGACAGAGATGTATGACATTTTTGCTTTCAGCATTCTGTTATATGGCTTGCTGATTCTTGCTATGGCGCTTTTGAAAGGGATTTTCCTGTTCCTTGTCAGGCAAACGATCATAGTCATGTCTCGGCATATTGAGTTTGAACTCAAAAACGACATTTACCAGCATTACCAGACTTTACCGGCCAGCTTTTTCCGCCGCCACAGCACAGGCGACCTCATGGCCCGGATTTCCGAGGATGTGAGCAATGTGCGGATGTATGTAGGACCGGCATTAATGTATGGCATCAACCTGATCGTCCTTTTCTTCCTGGTTATTTCTTATATGCTGTCCGTGAGCACGAAGCTTACACTATATGTTTTGCTTCCGCTTCCGGTGCTTTCGATCAGCGTTTATATTGTCAACAGCATGATCATGAAGCGGTCGCAGGCAATCCAGAAGCAACTTTCGGGCCTTTCTACGTATGTTCAGGAAGCTTTTTCGGGGATTAGGGTTATCAAATCATTTGTTCAGGAAAAACATTCATTTACGAATTTTCAGAAAGAGGCAGAAGATTTTAAAACAAAGTCATTGAGCCTGACGAAGGTTGATGCGTTCTTCTATCCGGTGATCCTGTTGCTCATCGGATTGAGTAACATTCTGATCATTTTTGTGGGTGGTCAGGAGATTATCAATGGAAACCTTACGCCCGGGAACATTACTGAGTTTATTTTATATGTAAATATGCTTACCTGGCCTGTAATGGCGCTTGGCTGGACAACCAGCCAGATTCAAAGGGCAGCTTCTTCGCAAACGCGTATCAATGAGTTTTTGAATGAAAAAACAACATTGGTTTCGGTCAAGAATATTGAAAAACCGCTGGAAGGCGCGATTACATTCAAACATGTCGGCTTTACCTATCCTGATTCTGGGATCAAAGCGCTGCACGATTTTGATTTGGACGTAAAACCGGGGGAAAGCGTTGCGATTTTAGGCACTACGGGTTCTGGGAAAAGTACGCTGGCGCATCTATTAGGCCGCCTTTACGATCCTACCGAAGGCGAGATTCTGATCGACAACATTCCTATGAAGGATTACGACGTGCATGCTTATCGCAGGCAAATCGGCTATGTGCCTCAGGATGTGTTCCTTTTCTCTGATTCTATTGAGAACAATGTGCGTTTTGGAACAACGGATATGCCTTTTGAACGGATAGAGCAAGCAGTTAAGGACGCCGATCTGTATAACAACATTAAAGACTTCCCTCAGGGCTATCAAACATTACTCGGCGAGCGTGGCATAACGCTTTCAGGAGGCCAGAAACAACGTTTATCCATTGCAAGGGCCATTGCACGGGATCCAAAGATCCTAGTTCTGGACGACTGTCTCTCCGCCGTCGACACCAACACCGAAAACATTATCCTCAACAACATGAAGCGCATCATGGATCAGCGCACCTCCGTGATCATCTCCCATCGCGTCTCCTCCGCTAAGCTCGCCGACCGGATCGTCGTGCTGGACGAAGGAAAAATCATCGAACAGGGAACCCACACCGAGCTCATGGCGCTTAATAAGGCTTATAAGGAGCTGTATGAGAAGCAGTTGGTTGCGGAAGAGGCGTGATGAGCGGTTTGTGAGAATATTGTTGGATGTTTGTATCTTTAAAGCGTTTTCCCTGCAAGAATATGAGACAGACCATAACCGTTGATATCATTAATGAAAAAGCACTTAACCTCCTAATGGACATGGAGCGCCTGGAATTAATCAGTTTGAGAAGAGAATGGGATGATTCTCAAACAAACAAAGTACAGTTTGCTAAATATAAGGGAGGAATGTCGAAGCAACCCATTCAACTGGTCGATGAGCAACTAGATCAACTCCGGGGAGGAAGGGAATAAAATATCTTTGGGACACAAACACTGCTATCTACTTTCTTCAACAGCAATTTCCCGCAGATTCTGAAATTTTCATCGATGAAATAGTCAAGAATTATAAAGTAATTATTTCGGCGATAACAGAAATCGAATTGTATTGCTGGAAGGCCGCTTCCGAAGATGATTTAAAGGTTTTACACGCGTTTATAGAAGATTCGACCGTTATCGAATTAGAAAAGGAGATAAAGATCAAAACCGCAGAAATTCGGAAAAAACACAGCCTGAAACTTCCGGATGCTATTATTGCTGCAACAGCAATAACTTATGATTTGATTTTGATAACGCGAAATACCAGGGATTTTGCCAATATAGCCGAGTTAAATCTGATAAATCCTTACGATTTATAAATCGATTTTTTACCTGGATCCAGCGTCTTTCGCCAGCTTCCTCATCTCCTCCTTCAACTCCTTCATCTCCGTATGCAAGCTCAGTAGACTAACCTGCTGATTATCTGCTTCGAGATCGAATGTGAGTTTGCTATTAACGATCCAAATTTCTTTGATCTCGCTCCGATCGATGCGTATGGGACCGTATTCGGTGTTTGATGAAATCAGGTTGATGAATGTTGATTGACTTTCCTGCTGGATTTTTTTTACCAGAATGCTATCCACCGTGACCACGACATAGATCTGCTTCGGATTAATGCTTTCCCAATCATCCAGCGCCTTCCCAACGATCCATTCGCCCGAATGCAGCACCGGCAACATGCTATCGCCTTCTACCTGAAAGCCCCGGAATGTAGCATTCCGATACTCGGGGAGCGGGATGGAAAAGGCCGGTAATGTTTCAAACCATTGTGCATCACCAATGTTGTTGGGATAACCGGCTGCCGCTTTGGCACTTACCAGCACAATGTTGTCTTTTCCCGAATTATCCACTGTCACAACCTTGGGGCTCATCAGCAATTTTTCTGCCTGCAAATATTTCTGCTTGCTATCGCCAAAAAGCCACAATGGATTAATGTTATATTTCCTCAATAACTCCTTCACAACCTGCCCGGGAATGCGCGTGCGCCCGCGTTCAATATCAGCAGTCGTGGCGCTGATGCCCAACTCATCCGCAAACGCTGACTGGGTCAAATTCAACTCTTCCCTTATTTGTTTAAAACGCTTAAACTCCTCGTCGATCTGCATAGCCGAATGATCAGGTCAAAAAATCTGTAACTCCTTATCAATAGCAAAGATACATATTTTTTGGAATATTTCCTCTTAATTTTTGGATATGCTCCATATATTTGGAAATAATCCATATTTTTGTAAAAATTCCAAACGCAAATGGACCGTACGATACTACATCTGGATCTTGACACATTTTTTGTGTCGGTGGAACGTAAGCATGACAGCCGTCTTAACAACCGTCCGGTGCTCGTTGGCGGCACCGGGGACCGTGGTGTTGTGGCCGCATGCAGTTATGAAACGCGACCGTTTGGCGTCCATTCAGGAATGTCTATGAAAATGGCGCGGATGCTTTGTCCGGAGGCGACGATCATTCGCGGCGAGGCGGGCATTTATTCTAAGGAGTCTAAGCTTGTATCGGAGATTATTGCGGACACGGTGCCTGTTTTTGAGAAAGCCAGTATTGATGAATTTTATGCGGACCTGTCCGGAATGGACAAGTTCTTTGGCACTTATCAGCTTGCTACCAATCTTAGGGAACGCATTAAGCACGAGAGCGGCCTGCCTATTTCATGCGGACTTTCCACGAGCAAAGTCGTTTCCAAGGTCGCAACCGGTGAGGCGAAACCTGATAATCACAAGAAAATAGAGGCAGGAACTGAAAAAAGCTTTCTGGCGCCTATGCATGTGCAAAAGATCCCGATGGTTGGGGACAAGACCAACAAGATCCTGTATGATATGGGCGTCAAGTATGTGAAGACGATACAGGAAATGCCGGTGGAAATGATGGGCGAAATATTGGGCAAAAATGGCATTCTCTTATGGAATCGGGCAAATGGGCTCGACAACTCCCCTATCGTTCCGTTTCATGAGCGTAAATCCATTTCCAATGAACGCACATTTGGGAAAGACACCGGTGACGTCAAACGAATGCGGGAAATGCTGCGGGCCATGGGTGAAAATCTGGCCTACCAGCTGCGGAATGGCAATAAACTCACCTCCTGTATTTCTGTAAAGATCCGGTATTCCGACTTTAATACGGTTTCAAAACAAGTCAAGATTCCATACACGTCTGCCGATCATACATTGATCCCGCAGATTGAAAGGCTGTTCGATTTGCTGCATAACCGGAGAATGATGGTGCGGCTTGTGGGTGTAAATTTCAGCGATCTGGTCTCAGGAAGCCACCAGATCAATATGTTCGATGACTCGGAAGAGAAGTTAAACCTCTATCAGGCCATGGATTATATCCGAAACAGATACGGCACCGATAAGCGGGGAAATGCAATCCTGAGCTGGGGCACCACCATTGGCATCCCCAATATTTCCAGCATGGGAAACCCCTTCAACGGCGCCCCACCCATCATCCCCGCGCATCGGAATGCTTGAATCTACTCGACGAATAAGTTTATTTCCCAATTACCATGCTACTCAACTGTCACTCTTATTTCAGCCTTCGTTTTGGGACTATTCCGGAACAGGAATTGCTTCAAATAAGCAGGGAAAACGGTTATGGCTGCATTGCACTGACCGATATCAACAACACGTCGGGCTGCCTGAACTTTATCAGGATGGCGCCGAAGTATGACATTAAACCGATTGTAGGAATTGATTTTCGAAATGGGATGCAGCAACAATACGTAGGGTTAGCCAAAAATAATGCCGGTTTTCAGGAGCTGAATGCGTTTTTATCACGACATTCTCTGTTGAAGGAGGCATTTCCAAATGAAGCACCGGAGCTGGAAAATGCAGTGTTCATTTATCCTTTTGATCAAAAGTCCGCAGCAAAAAAGGATGCATTACTGCCTCATGAATATATCGGCATCTCGCAAAAAGACCTGAACAGGATACGCTTTTCACCATTGTTTAAGCATAAAGAAAAGCTTGTGGTGATGCAGCCATTGAGTTTTCGCAACAAGCGCGACTTTAACATGCACCGGCTACTGCGGTCGATCGATGGAAATACATTATTAAGCAAACTTTCTCCGACAGAAACAGCGGAAGAATCCGAGCAAATCATGCCTTTGAAGGTTTTAGAATATCATTTCAAAGAAAAAGATCTTGATTTCATCATCCATAACACGGAAAAACTGATGGAGGAATGCAGCATTCATTTCAATTTCGGAGATGACCGCGAACATCAGAATCTGCGTATTTATGGAGAAAGTGCAAAAGACGATTACCAGAAACTTACGTCGCTGAGCTATCAGGCATTGGGATATCGATACGGCGCGCATGTGACGGACGAGATCTTCGACCGGATCGCGATGGAACTGGACCTGATCCAGAAGCAGAGTTTTGTCCCGTTTTTCCTGGTTAACCATGACATTGTGAGTTATGCGCGCCGGAAAGGCTATTATTATGTCGGTCGCGGAAGCGGCGCTAACAGCATTGTGGCCTATCTGCTGAACATTACCAATGTTGACCCGATAGAACTCGACCTTTATTTTGAACGCTTCATTAACCTGCACCGCAAAAATCCGCCTGATTTCGACATTGACTTTTCATGGCGTGACCGCGAAGATGTGACGCAGTATATTTTTGACACTTTCGGTAAAAATGGCCAGGCATCGCTGCTTGCGACTTACAGCACATTTCAACATAGTGCCGCCGTGCGGGAATTAGGCAAGGTTTTCGGTTTGCCCGCCTACGAGATCGATGCGCTGAGCAATGGAAAGTTTGACCCCAGAAAACTCGATCAGATCTCCGGGCTTGTGATCAAATATGCGGGTTATCTGCAGGACAATAATCAACCGAACCATTTGAGCATTCACGCTGGCGGGATCCTCATTTCTGAAAGGCCTATACATTATTTCACTGCAACAGACGTCCCGCCCAAAGGCTTTCCCACCACGCAATTTGACATGGTGATCGCGGAAGATGTGGGACTGAATAAGTATGACATTCTCGCGCAGCGCGGGTTGGCAAAAATCAAGGAAACCCTGGAAGTGATTCGTTATAATCGCCCTGAGGAGAAGCCGATCGACATTGATGATGTTAAAAAATTCAAAACCGACCCGAAGATCAATGAACTGATTAAACAAGCGCAGTGCATTGGTTGCTTTTATGTGGAGTCTCCCGCTATGCGCATGCTGTTGCGCAAACTGGAAGTGGATAATTATCTGGGCTTGGTGGCTGCCAGCTCTATTATCAGGCCCGGTGTAGCGAAAAGCGGCATGATGCGCGAGTATATCCTAAGGCATCAGAACCCGGAAAAAATCCAGGACGCACATCCGGAATTATTGAAATTAATGCCTGAAACGTACGGCATTATGGTTTACCAGGAAGACGTGATCAAGGTTGCGCATTATTTTGCCAAGCTCACATTGGGCGAAGCGGATGTGATCAGGCGCGGAATGAGCGGCAAATTCAGAGGCCGCGATGAGTTTGAGCGCGTTAAGAAAAAGTATTTCAAAAACTGCTCCGACATGGGTTATGAACCGCAGACGACACAGGAAATCTGGAATCAGATCGCCAGTTTCGCGGGTTATGCATTCGCCAAAGGGCATTCGGCATCCTATGCAGTGGAAAGTTACCAGACTCTTTTCCTGAAAGCCTATTATCCGTTGGAATATATGGTCGCCGTGCTGAATAATGGCGGAGGTTTTTATGCGCCCGAGTTATATCTGCACGAGGCCCGAATGATGGGCGCGACGATCATGGCACCTTGTGTGAACAATAGCAATGCCCAAGCCGTGATCAAAGGCAAGGACATTTATCTGGGGTTGCAATTTTTAAATGAAATTGAAGAAAAAACGATCCTTAAACTCGTGGCAGCGCGTGAGCAGGATGGCGATTTCACGTCATTGAACGATTTCATCGACCGCGTCGCGATTTCGATCGAGCAATTGACGATCCTGATCCGCATCGATGCATTTAGGTTCACGGGGATTAATAAGAAGACATTGCTTTGGAAAGCGCATTTCAGGCTGAGCAAAACGCCGTCAAAAGTGCCGCAAAAGCAGTTATTTCATACGGAAGTTAAAGATTATCAGCTCCCGACATTCCATTCTTCACCGATTGACGATGCATACGATCAGATTGAATTGCTGGGTTTTGCGCTTTGCAGCCCTTTTGATCTCTTGAAAAATACGCTTCCCAAAAGCGTTATGAGCAAAGATCTGTATGTGCATGTGAATCGGGAAGTGGTGCAATATGGTTACCTGGTAGCGGTTAAAAATACGCGGACGGCGAGAGGTGAAACAATGCAATTCGGGACTTTCCTGGATCAGGAAGGTCAATTTATTGATACAGTGCATTTTCCGCAGGTTGCAGCGAAGTTCAATTTCTCGGTAAAAGGTGTTTATAAAATCCGTGGTGTTGTGACCGAAGAATTTGGTTTTTTGACCATTGAAGTGATCGAGATCACAAGAATGGACTCTGCAACCCGCTAGCATTATGAGAAGAAACCAGAGTTGAATATTGGGGCTTAATAATTCAGAACGATTATTTGCGTTTTTATCCAGCTTTCAATGGTTGAAAGCATTATCTTGATTCAACTCAACAGTCTCTCAACACCACGAATATGAAAAAGCAACTTCATCTCATCATTGCGCTTACCTGCATTTTTGCTTCTTGCACAAAAAAGGAATCAGAAACCACCTCAACGAACGAAACTGCTGCTCAACCCAGCTCCGAATGTTACGCTTATGCAACTGGGAAGGACTCCGCGTTCCTGCATGTTGATGTCACTTCTGACAGCATTGTGACCGGAGAACTGGAATATACTCTGTTTGAAAAAGATAAGAACCAAGGAAAAATTGAGGGTAAAATCAATGGTGACACATTGCTGGCCAGCTATAAATTCATGTCGGAAGGCGTTGAATCGACGCGGGAAGTTGTGTTTTTGAAAAAGGATGGCGATTGGGTGGAAGGATTTGGACCTGTGGAAGAAAAAGACGGCAGCGTAATGTTCAGTGACAGGTCCAAACTGGATTTCACAAAAGGCCTGACATTTAAAAACGCCGGATGCCCTTGATTTTGAGAAAGTCGTAAGTTTTTAAATATCTTTCGCCCTGCTGCGTGCATTAATTAAAATAAAAACAATGAAAAAGGCGCTGATCGCTTTATATATCGCGGGATTTGGAATGGGCCCGCTGACTATTTCTTTTGCCCAAGATCTTTCTACTCAAAAAGTCCCGCTCGATCCGGGCGTGCGGACTGGCAAACTTAAAAACGGCCTGACTTACTATATCAGAAAGAATGCTGAGCCTAAAAATCGGGCTGAACTGCGTCTTGCCGTGAAAGCAGGATCGGTCTTAGAAACGGATGCACAACAGGGACTGGCGCATTTCATGGAGCATATGAACTTCAATGGAACGACCAATTTCCCTAAAAATGAGCTGGTTAACTTCCTTCAAAAAACCGGTGTACGCTTCGGGGCGGACTTGAATGCTTACACGGGTTTTGACGAAACGGTGTATATGTTGCCCATTCCTACCGATTCCGCCGGATTGCTCGACAAGGGCCTTCAAGTGCTGGAAGACTGGGCACATGGTGCTTTGCTGGATCCTGCGGAAATTGAAAAAGAACGGGGCGTGGTGCTGGAAGAATCCAGAATGGGACGTGGTGCGCAGCAGCGGATGCGGGACAAATTCCTGAAAGTGATCCTGAACAATTCGCGCTACGCGGAGCGGCTTCCGATTGGGAAAGACAGCATTCTTAAAAGTTTCAAACCTGAAACGATTAAAGCATTTTACCAGGATTGGTATCGTCCTGACCTGATGGCGGTGATAGCGGTCGGCGATTTTGACGTGGACAAGGTTGAGGCTACGATCAAGCAGAAATTCAGTTCAATGTCTGTGCCTGCCAATGCAAAAAAGCGCACAAAATATGCAATTCCGCTCGATGGATCGACACAAGTTGCTATTGTTACGGATCCCGAATATCCCCAAAACCTGATCCAGCTCATTTACAAGCAGCCTAACAGCAAAGAGAAAACATTGAAAAATGTGCGGGATAACTTTGCGCAGGGATTGTATAATTCAATGATGGCGCAGCGCATGCAGGAGCTTACGCAAAAAGCAAATCCGCCATTTTTGTATGGAGACAGCCAGTATGGAGACTTTTTGGGTGACCTGGATTCTTACACTTCCATTGCATTGGCCAAAGATGCGGCTTCCATGAAAACTGCTTTAACAGCCTTGCTTGAAGAAAATGCGCGTGTACAAAAGTTTGGCTTTACACAGCCGGAACTGGACCGGGCGAAAAAGGACTTTTACAACTCCATTGAGCAATATTATAAGGAAAGAGATAAGACGAAATCTGCAAACCATGTTCAGGAATATCTCGATCATTTTCTGCACGAAGAGCCTTATATGAGTGCTGAGGCTTATTTCGAATTTGTGAAAAAACATTTGGACGGTGTCTCATTGGCGGAAATCAATGCGCTTGCCAAAAAATACATTACCGATAAAAACAGGGCTGTGGTTGTAATGGGGCCTGAAAAGAGCAAAGAAGAGCTGCCTAAGGAAGCCGAAATCCGGAAATTGTTGGTTGAAGCAGGAAAAGATGTGACAGCCTATGTGGACGACGTGGTTGATTCTCCTCTTTTGCCTACCGAGCCGAAACCAGGAAAAGTGACCGGCGAAAAGAATCTGGAAAAACTGGGCGTAACCGAGCTTACGTTGTCAAATGGTGTGAAGGTTTTGCTGAAACCAACAGATTTCAAAAATGACGAAATCCTCATTAAAGCAACAGCAAAAGGAGGTTATTCGCTGTTCCCTGATGAACGTGAAACGGGAATTTTTGCGAGTTACTTAGTTCAATCGGGTGGTGTGGGGCCATATAACCAGACACAGCTGCAAAAATTTCTGGCCGGAAAAACCGCCAGCGCGGGCCCGTACCTTAGCGAACTCACCGAAGGAATGGGTGGTAGCACCAATCCAAAAGATCTGGAAACAACATTGCAGCTGATATATGCCTATTTCACGGCGCCGAGAAAAGATGCGGACGTGGTAACCGGCATTCTTGCAAACCAAAAAGCATATCTGGAAAACATGCAGAAAACGCTTACGCCAGAGAAAGTCTATTCCGACTCCCTCAACGGCGTGCTGACGAGCTATAACCCAAAGCGCAAACCGTTGAAACCGGAAAGCATTGATAAAGTGAGCCTTGACAGGGCCGTGGAAATGTACAAAGACCGGTTCTCCGATGCATCCGATTTCGTATTCACCTTTGTAGGCGCATTCAAGCCGGAAGAAATCAAGCCGTTGCTTGAAAAATACATTGGTAGTTTGCCTTCAACGGACCGGGACGATACATTTAAACATCCTGACATTTTCCCGCCAAAAGGGACCGTTGAAAAGACCATTTACAAAGGTTTGGAGCCAAAGAGCCGGGTTACGCTGATTTCAAGCGGAGAATTCGAATACAATCCTGAAAACAATATGCAGATTGAAGCATTACAGGAAGTGCTGCAAATCAAACTGATAGAAGCTTTGCGTGAGGAAGAAAGCGGCGTGTACGGCGTGAGTGTTTCCGAAAGCACTGATAAATTCCCATCAGGACATTACCGGTTTAGCATTGGTTTTGGCTGTGCACCTGAGAATGTGGACAAACTAGTGAAACGGGCGAGGGAGGAAGTGAACAAAGTGAAGCAAAACGGTGCGGATCCCAAGGATATTGAAAAATTCGTGGCCGAAACGCAGCGAAAAACTGAAACCGCGCTGAAAACAAACAACTTCTGGCTGGATTACCTGGATGATAACACATTCCTGGGTGATGATCTTAACGAAATATTCTTGCAGGATAAGTTGCTGAAATCCATCACAGTTGCCAGCACCAAGGCCGCGGCTGAAAAGTATTTCAATGATGACAACTTTATCAAAGTCGTGTTAATGCCGGAGAAGAAATAAATCATCAAACTGACATTAAGGAAGATGCAGAACTTTACTGCATCTTCCTTAATCGGTGAAGCAACTCTCCCAGCCCGTTTATCTGGATTTCATACATGGTACTGAGCAGCATTCCGAGCTTGCCGGCCGGGAAGCCTTGCCGCTGGAACCATTCGAGGTAAGAAACCGGCAAATCTGCAATGAACCTATCTTTATATTTCCCAAAAGGCATTTTGTAATGAAGCAGTTCTTTCAGGATCGCTGGGTCGGGGACGGGGATTTCTTGCATTCTTCATTGTATTTAAGATTCGTTTGCTGCCCGGAGTTTCAGTATAAGGTTTGTTTTCATATCAAAAAGACCCTTTTCTAAACCAACCGGATAAGTATGCGGATTCACGAAGCGTTTAATGCCTTTGTGAAAATGAGAAAGTTGCTCCTGAACGCGCTTTTTTGTTTCATGAACAGAAGGCAAGCTATATATCAAATGCCCTTTCGCAAAAACTGGCACCAATAGATCCTCGAATGTCGTGTCTTCGGGAAATGACCTGTTCCGGGTGAAATCGTAAGGATCGACCATAGTGGCCTTGTCGGTCAAAGGCGTTTCAATGTTGAAAATCATGTCTGACAAAAAGCCCTTCGCATCCTTGAACCTGCGGACCTGCTGGATTCCAGGCGTTGAAACTTTAATAGCCTGTTCGGATAATTTAAGTTTATAATCCCACTCACCTGATTCCGAGCGGATTGCAGCTAGTTTATAAACACCGCCCAATGCGGGCTGGTCATAGGCAGTTACTAGCTTGGTCCCTATTCCCCAGACATTGATCCTGGCTCCCTGGATTTTTAAACTATCCATAATATGCTCATCCAGATCATTGCTTGCAACAATGTTGGTTTTCTCAAAACCTGCCTCGTCCAGCAATTTTCTGGCTTCAATGCTCAGATAAGCCAAATCACCGGAATCCAGACGGATCCCATTCAGATCATAACCACGTTCCCGAAGCTGAATGCCGGTTTTGATCGCATGCCTGACACCATTCAACGAATCATACGTATCTACAAGCAATGTCACATTATTGGGCATATACTGCGCGTATGTTTCAAATGATTCCAATTCGCTGTCAAAAGACATGACCCAGCTGTGCGCGTGCGTGCCCTTCACGGGAATGTCATAAATCTTGCCAGCAATTACATTTGAAGTTGCGTCGAAGCCGCCAATATATGCCGCCCGACTTGCCGTAATGCCGCCATCCGGGCCTTGCGCACGCCGTAGACCAAATTCCAGCAAGGCATCATCCTTGGCGACAAGCCGCATTCTGGCCGCTTTTGTGGCAATGAGTGATTGGAAATTGATGAGATTTAATAAAGGTGTTTCCAGCAACTGGCATTGTAATATAGGCCCCTGAATGCGAAGAAGCGGCTCATTAGGAAACACGGCCGTTCCTTCCGGAATCGCGTCAATGCTGCATGCGAATTCCAGGTTTTTAAGATATTCCAGAAAACCAGGTTCGAACAATTTCTTGCCATCATTTCCGGTAATGGAGCCTACATATGCCAGATCATCTTCGCTGAATCGATAATCATTCAAATATTCTATCACACTGCCCAGGCCGCAGGCAATTGTAAAACCGCCATGAAACGGATGTTTTCTGAAATAAAGATTAAAAACCGCTTCCTGCTCCGCTTTCCCAGCTTTCCAGTACCCGTAGGCCATTGTAAGCTGGTATAAATCAGTAAGTAAGCTTAGTGATGTGTTATATAATTGATTAATCATCCCGCATTTTGATACATTATGAGGGGCTAATTAATAAAATTAATTGACACTTTCTTCCAGCGCAGGAAATTGCTGCTTCCACATTTCGTAGTATTTTCCTTTTTTGCTTAGCAGTTTTTTATGACTTCCTTCCTCGATTAATGTGCCTTTTTCGAGCACTACAATCTTTTCCGCACTCATTACCGTGCTGAGCCTGTGGGCAATGATAATAATGGTTTTATTTTTTTTGCGAAGCGATTGCACCGCCAACTGAATGTGCTGTTCGGACTTGGAATCCAATGATGAAGTGGCCTCATCCAGAATGAGAATTTCTGGATCTCGGTAAAGTGCCCGGGCTATCGCTAAACGCTGCCGCTGCCCACCTGATAAGCTCGTGCCATTTTCTCCGATATAAGTATTAAAGCCATTGGGCAGATTTTCGATAAATTTCATAATGTCGAGCTCCTGACAAATGGATACGATTTTTTTCATATCCGGCTCAAATTCCCCAACCGCAATGTTGTTAATCACATTACCAGCGAACAAATGTACGTCCTGCGGCACCGCACTCACCATTTGCCGGAGGCTATCATTCGTCAGATATTTTATATCAAATCCGCCCAGCTGAATGTTGCCGTTCTCAATCGGATAAATGTTTTGAAGCAACGAAAGCAATGTCGTTTTTCCCGAGCCGCTTTCCCCAACTACCGCCGTAATCTTACCTTTTGGGATCATTAAGTTTAATCCCTCAAAAACAGTCACGCGCGTTCCGTAACGGAAATGTACATTGCGGAAATGAATGTCTCCGATCATATCGGGCGTCAGCACGGCCTTATTTTCAACCGATTCCCGTTCTATATCCATGATTTCAAAAAGCCGGTCTGCGGCAATGCTGGCGTCCTGAATGGTTTTGTTCATGCCGATCAGACTGGAAACCGGGCCCGTGAAATAGCCGATTATAGCGTAGAAAGAAAGCAGCTCACCCGGCGTAATGATGTTGTTTAATACAAATAACGACCCGGCCCATAGCAGAATAATCGTGAACGCACTCGAAACAAAACCGCTGAAATCGCCGATCCAAAGTGAGTTTGTATTGGACTCATAGACCGAACGCAACATGCCGACAAAGCGCGTTTCGGTGCGCATATTGGTAAAATCTTCGAGTCCAAAACGTTTGATCGTGCTTACTGCATGAATCGATTCGACCAGCTGCGATTCCAGTTCGGCTGAACTTTCCATCAGTTTCCGCTGGGTGGACCGGTTCATTTTGTTGGAGAAATAATAAATGATCGCGTAAAGCGGTACCACGCCCATCATGATGAGCGCCAGTTTCCAATAATACGTGAACATTAGCACGAAGGAAAAGACCAGAATGAACATATTGACCGCGAAACCGATCAGCACGTCATTGACAAAAACCCGGATCTTCACCGCATCATTCATCCTGGAAATGATCTCTCCAACACGCATGTTATCAAAAAATTGCTGCGGCAGGCGGAGTAAATGTTTGTAATAACCCAAAATCAGCCTCGCATCGATCTGCTGGCCGGTCTTAATGGTTAGCAAGCTTTTCGCATGATTGATCACAACTCTGAAAAGCAGAATTCCAATCATGACAACGCCCATCAGATTCAGCAGGTTACGATTTCCTTCGGGCAGCACATTATCTACAATTTTTTGTAAAAATATAGATGTCGAAAGTCCCAGAACCGTATAAATGATCGCTCCCATAAGGACTTGCAGCAGGATCGACTTGTGCGGTTTGAGCAAATACCAGAAGCGCTTTTTAACCGAAATCTTCTCATTTCCGTCAATGAATGTGTCACCCGGCTGCACTAGAATCAAGACGCCCGTCCAGATCCTCTTGAACTCATCATAACCCATCGTCATCAGCTCTCCGCGCGCAGGGTCCATTATCTCAACCGTAGTATCGGTAACATGGTAAACCACAACATAATGATGTAAAACCTGCTTAATGATCACGTGGGCAATTACTGGAACAGGCACATGCGGAAGCTGTTCAAAATCCGCTTTCACGCCCTTTGCATTAAATCCAAGTTTAGTAGCGGCCTCAATCAATCCGAGTACATTTGTTCCTTTCTTGTCCGTAGAAGCATATTGCCTGATCCTGGCAACAGGAATTGTGAGGTTATAATATGCCGAAATCGACGCAATGCAAGTTGCGCCGCAGTCCGTTAGGTCGTGTTGCTTAATGATCGCGTTTTTCAGCCTGCTGCGCGAGTTGAAGAATGGAATAAACTGAACCAGACGGTTAAACGAATTTTTAACCTTTGTATATATACGATTGAAAGGGCGCTCGTTCATGGGAATCAATTGAGAGGTGGGGTGGCCGTGGTAGCAACCAGATTTGGGTTCAGCCAGTCATCGGCTTTATCATACATTAACTGGAATAATGTGCGCTCCGTGACCAAAAAACGCGCTTGAAGCGTCATTCCTTTTTTCAGTTTACCAACATATCCATTGCGTAGCCGAAGCGAATTCTGATCGAGCTTACACCTGACTTTGAAAAATGGCGTCTCTTTTCCGTTCGTATACACATCATTCGAAATGGAAGTTACTTTCCCGGTTACCAGGCCCCATTGATTATAATTATAGGCATCCACTTGCAAACGGCTTGTCGTTCCAGGTTGTATCAAACCAATGTCTTTGGGCAGCACGTACATTTCGGCAACCATTTGCTCATCGGGTGAAATTTCTGCCAGAAACTCGTTCGCAGCTACAATGCTGCCGGGCTGCAGTCCTTTTAATTGCTGAATCGTGCCGCTAATAGGCGCTTTAACGACGTAATAGTCTTTTTCGCGTAAATATTGTTTGTTCTGAGAATTGAGCTCGCGGCTTTTCATCTGCAACTGTGTAAGCTCCGATTCCCACCGCGCCTCCTCCTCTTCCATTATGGTTTTGATCTTATTCGTGGCTGTGCTATGCAGTAAAAGCGCTTTATCAAACTCGGCTTCGGAAATCGCCTTCACTTCGTACAGCTTTTTGTTTCTGACAAAATCCTTTTCAACCGTTAGTAATGTCGTTTTTGCATCTGTAATTTTTTGCCAGAACAATGCGAAATCCTGCTTGTATAAACCACTCGACAACCCGGGTTTTTTGCTCCAATTATTCGTCCGGCTCAGATGCAGCAGCACGTTCAAATCCTTAATTTGGTTACCAAAATCTTCTTTTTGTGCCCTGACAAGCTGATTCTGTTCTTTCAGGATTTCCGCCTCAATCTTTAATAAGGTCTGTCCCTTGACAACGCGCTGGTTTTCCGAAACGAAAATGGAATCCAAACGCCCGCTGACAAGCGCTTTGATCTCATTCCGGTCGTCAGAGGAACGAATAATGCCTGTACTTTTCACGCTGACGTCCACAGAGATCAGGAACAGCGAAAAAAATGCAACGATCATAATGAGCATGAGCAACTGATAAACCAGATGCGAGCGTGTGTTGTGTTGATGGAAATGATAATCCGAGGTAAATTCCAGGATTTCGGGAGGAAATATCTTGTTAGAGGCAGTATTGTTTTTCGATTCCATAATAATGCGTGTTTTTCATTATTGCAAAAAACAGGGGCAGCCTAAGCCACCCCTGCCGATACTAGTTAATTCCACGTCCTTATTGCGTTATAGAATTAAAGATTCCACCCAAATCCAAACCTAATCCGAAATTCGTTTTTTCGGATGAACCATCATCATCCACCGTCTCGTTGCTGAACGCAATGCCCAACGATCCGAAAAGGCCGCCTGATGAAGCAGAATCGCTGCTATTACCAAGACCTAAAAGGCCACCATTGATTTCTTTCATTTCTGCGAGATTCAATTCTTGAAATTTCATAATACAAATAGTTAGTTAAAAATAGCTTACTCTTTTTCAGGTTTTCTGCTACCCCTGTTGAACATCGTGTTCGCCATGGATATTTAAACATCCATGCCATAATCCAGGCAAGTAGTTGATTATCAAACAACTAATAAGAATAAAGTACAACCAAAACGAATGATGTCACCGATCTAAACTTAATTCTCTATCGTATCACACGCGGGTTTCCTTATATAGATTACCGGTAATGTGCAGAAAGATTAAGAAGCATTATTTGCCTGCATATTCCTGAAAGTGCCTTGATTACACCTGCTGGTTGTGGCTATTGAGGTCTCCTGTGCGCGAGCCCTTCAATCAGCATTTTCAGTGACCCATTTTTCTACAATCGGAGAAATGAGTTCAGCACTCTATTATCCAAATAGACTTTGTTGCTGTTTTTGAAAAAAAATGAAATTTAGATTAGATAGGTGATCTAAATGCTTACAAATCCTCTTTTCCTTGAAATTCAAGCATTTATACTCATTGCTTAAGTTATCAAAATTTGTGATTTCGATAGAATATGAAAAAATCAAAAACTTGTATTCTGTGGAAAATGATCTTTTGCCTATCTAAAAATCGTATGTATTTCATTAAATGGAGTTTCTTGTTCACTAAAAGGACGTTTCATGAACGAATCGATAGACACGAGGATCAGGGCTGTTGCATTGAATATCAGAAAGATCAGAGAATACCGGAATTATACACAGGAATATCTGGCCATGAAGCTGGGCATTTCACAAAATGCATATAGTAAGATCGAATTAGGCTACACACGCATTACGCTGGAACGCCTGATCCAGATTTCGCAAATCCTGGGCGTGGATTCAGTTGATCTGCTGAGTGCTAACGCAGAGAATATGGTCAGGTTACACACTACAAAGTGACCTCATTACAATAGAAAAAGGCTGTCTCCTACTTGGAAACAGCCTTTTTCTATTTTATAGCAGTATATCAAATTGCTTCCAGGATGCGCTCGATAGCAACCTGATAGCCAATTTTTTCTTTCAAATCACTGATTGCAACGCGCTCCTGCTCCATGGTATCTCTATGGCGGATCGTAACGGTGTCATCTTCCATAGTCTGATAATCAACCGCAACGCAAAACGGCGTTCCGATCAGGTCCTGGCGGGTATAACGCTTTCCAATCGCAGCTCCGTCATCATAAGTAGTCCGGAAGGACGATTTCAACGAATTCGCAATGGCTTGCGCTTTCTCTGCCAAACCATCCTTTTTAACCAATGGAAGCACGGCAACTTTAAACGGAGCCAGCGCCGGATGCAACTTTAAGTAAGTTCTTTCCTTCACATTATCACCTTCTCCAACCGTTTCAACTGTATAAGCATTGCAGAAAGTAGCCAGGAACAACCTGTCCGCTCCTACCGAAGTCTCGACAACATACGGAATGTAATTTCCATAAGGCTTGCCGTTCTCGTCCAGGTCAGAGTCAAAATATTGTTGCTTTTTCTTCGACAATTCCTGGTGGTTTCGCAGGTCAAAATCGGTTCTTGAGTGAATGCCTTCCATTTCCCTGAAACCAAACGGAAACTGATATTCAATGTCCACAGCAGCGTTTGCATAATGCGCGAGCTTTTCATGATCGTGGAATTTCAGTTTTTCAGCAGGCAGTCCAATCGCTTTATGGAACTTCATGCGTGCTTCTTTCCAGCTTTCATACCAAGCCATTTCAGTGCCGGGGCGGATGAAAAATTGCATTTCCATCTGTTCAAATTCCCGCATACGGAACGTAAACTGGCGCGCAACGATCTCATTTCTAAATGCTTTACCAATTTGCGCAATCCCGAAAGGAATCTTCATCCGGCCGCTTTTCTGCACATTAAGGAAATTAACAAAAATCCCCTGCGCAGTTTCCGGACGCAAATAAATCAGGTTCGACTCCTCAGCCACCGAACCAACTTGTGTGCTGAACATGAGGTTAAACTGACGAACCTCCGTCCAGTTAGCAGTTCCTGAAACAGGACATTTGATATTCTCTGCGATAATCAGTTCACGAACGCCGGTCAAATCTTCCGCACTCAGCAAACGGCCCATTTCAGCCAGCAGCGCTTTGCCTTTTTCTTCCTGGCCCTCCGCTTCATATTGTTCGGCTTTTCCTTCCAGCAACTGATCCGCACGATAACGCTTTTTGGAATCTTTGTTATCGATCATCGGATCATTAAAACCATCGACGTGACCGGACGCCTTCCAGGTCAGCGGATGCATAAATATAGCCGCATCAATGCCGACAATGTTGTCGTGCAATTGAGTCATGGCCTTCCACCAGGCCGCTTTAAGGTTATTTTTTAATTCAACACCATTCTGACCGTAGTCGTAAACAGCTTGCAGGCCGTCATATATTTCAGAAGAGGGAAACACAAAACCGTATTCTTTGGCATGCCCAACAATGTCTTGTAAAGAAGTAGCAGGTGCTTGGTTCATTCTATTTGGTTAAAAATCAACAAAAAACAACAATTGAATCCACTAAAATCACTAATTGGGCAAAATTAGCGAATTTGCTGTCAATGCGGCAGGAAGCTTGGAAAATTTAGGATCAAAGAGAAGGGCTTCCATTTGTCCTGACACGATAAATAGGCGATTTGGAAATCAGTAAGCTATCTAATTTGCTGTCAAGTGGCTCAACCCCGTCAAGCTGGTCAAATGTGACGCCTTCGTCGACGAGCATTTTGAGCACATCCTCGTCAACATTCGCATACTGCCTCGACCACCCGCTTCCAGGGTCTCCCGACAATGTCAGAAGACTTAAACCCGGAACATAATTGAGAATAAACCTGCCATTCTTTTTCGCAATGACTTCGTAGGCTTCCCTATCCTTTGCACTTTGCTGGTAATGTGCGTAAAGTTTAGGAATTGCCTGCTCCCTTTGCGCTACTCTATCCCCTTCTGTAAGGTAAATCGTCGATATTATAGGGTCAATTTTGTCGCCACATGCCCATAGCAGCATAACCATTAATGGAAGTACGAGTCGAAATTTCATATTCTTTTAATATAGATAAATACCGTCCCGCCCTTCCGACGCCAATCTGGGGGCGGGACTTTCTGCTGCAAGATATTCGACATTTATTAGGAAATAGCTCGGAATGTCCGCTCAGTTACCTGGCGGCAGGTGCGAGTGTCCTATCGGTATTGCGAGTGCAAGAAAATATTTTCCAAAATCAAAGCAACATTGTCCGAAACTGAACAAGTTTACGCCTGGAAAATTAGGTAACATATTGATTTTGAATTAGTAACAAGTATGGCATATTAGTTTTATAAGATACAATCATATTGCTTTCCAAATCCTGACTAATAACAACTTCATATCATGTTCCTCAACTACTTCAAAATAGCGTTTCGAAATTTTCGCAATCAACGGCTGTTTAGCAGTCTGAATATATTTGGCCTTGCGATTGGCATGGCGGCGGTGTGGCTGATGGTTTTGTATGTGGCGGACGAGCTGAGTTTCGATCGTTTTCATGAGAAGGCCAATCGCATTTACAGGGTTACGCACGAGGAAGAATGGCCGACCGGAAGCTTTAAATTAGCCCCAACTTCGGCCCCTTATGCTGCTGCCATGCAAAATGAATATCCCGAAATTGAAAAAACCGTCAGGATCAGCACGGAAGGTGGCGGGACGATCACATTTGCCGAGAAGAAGATTGAGGCCGGCAGTATTTTCTTCACCGATCCTTCCATTTTTGAAGTCTTTACATACCCGATGCTTTACGGCGATCCCAAAACAGCATTGCAGGGTTCTCAGAAAATAGTGCTTACCAAAACGCTGGCTGAAAAACTGTTCAGTAAGGCTTCGGATGCTGTGGGAAAGACAGTCCTTTTTTCCAATAATTTCCCAAATACAGTAACAGGCGTGATCGCAGACCTGCCCGCAAATTCGCACATGAATTTCGAAGCTTTACGCTCTCTACCGGATAATTACACTTCCGGCTGGCAGCAGTCTGACCTGTACACTTATATCTTGTTAAAAAATGGCGTCGACGCTGCCAAATTTGAACAAAAACTCCCTGGCTTTTTTGAAAAATATCTCAAAAAGGAGATGGGAAATATGCAGTATAAAATGACTTTACAGCCACTGACCTCCATTCACTTACATTCGGATCTCGAATTCGAGATCGGTGCGAACGGAAACATCAACACGATTTATATATTTTCTGTTGTTGCGGCGCTTATCCTCATCATTGCCTGCATTAACTATATCAATCTTTATACGGCGCGTTCCATGAAGCGGGTGCGTGAAGTGGGCGTGCGGAAAGCAGTGGGCTCAAAGCGCTCCCAGCTGGTTGCCCAGTTCCTTACTGAATCATTTTTGATGACCATACTGGCAGGCATAATCGGCGTGTTGCTGGTCAAGATCGCATTGCCGTTCTTTAATGAATTGTCGAATAAATCATTGACTATCAGTTATCATAATGGCTGGTCAACCATGTTGGCGGCACTGGCATTTGTAGTGATTATCGGCTTGGTGAGTGGCGTGTATCCTGCTTTGATGTTATCCGGATTTCGTCCCGTTATAGCATTGAAAGGCCAGCTAGGCAGCCAAATCGGCGGTGCGCAATTCCGAAAATCGCTTGTGGTTTTCCAGTTCGCCGTGACCGTCATTATGATCGCCTGCTCGGGCATTGTGTACCGGCAATTGTACTACGTCAATCATAAAGACCTGGGATTCAATAAGGATCAGGTCTTAACATTCCACATTGATAAATTCGAACCCAGGAATCAGATCAACGCAATCAAACAGAAACTAAACCAAAGCCCCCTCATTGAAAGTGTCTCGGCTGCAAGCAATCCACTAGGTAACAATAACTTAGGTTCCGGGGGTTTGTTCATTGAAACCGAATCAGGTGAAATGCCCAGTTCAACACAGGTTGTTAAGCGTTTTTCTGCTGATGGGGATTTTGTCAAAACATTGGAAATAAAACTTTCTCAAGGCAGAAGTTTCCAGAACGACTCCCCGGCTGACCTGACCGATGCGCTGCTGGTAAATGAGGCGATGGTAAAAAAACAGGGCTGGAATGATCCTGTGGGCAAAAGAATCCGGTATTTTATTGATGAAAAAGGCACAACAAGAGAAGCAAAAGTCATTGGCGTAGTTGCAGATTTTCACATTTATTCCTTACAGCATAAAATTGAGCCGCTGGTGATCCAGCTTCCGGCGCCATCGGACAAAGACAATGTGTACGTGCGTATCCAACGTGGAAAAACGCAGGAAGCGCTGGCATATATAGGCAATGCTTATAAACCTTTTGATCCCGAAGCAAAGCTTGATTTTCATTTTATTGATGAAAATTTTTCCAGGCAATATCAGGCAGAACAGAAGCAGGGAAGCGTTTTGTTATCATTTGCGATTCTGGCCGTTATCATTGCCTGCCTGGGCTTATTTGGGCTCGCCGCGTTTGCCGCAGAGGCCCGGACGAAGGAAATTGGCGTAAGGAAAGTCTTGGGTGCCAGTGTTCAAAATGTGGTGATGCTGCTATCGGGCGACTTCTTGAAACTGGTCGTGATCGCCATTGTCATCAGCATTCCTGTGGCAGTGTACGCGATGAAAGAATGGCTCAAAAACTTTGAATATCAGACAGGTTTATCATGGTGGGTGTTCGCGTCGGCCGGTTTTATTGCATTGGTCATTGCGCTGGCGACGGTGAGTTTCCAGGCGCTCAGGGCTGCGCTCGTTAATCCGGTAGAATCGCTGAAAAGCGAATAAGGTCTAGAAATTAACACTAAGCGGCAAATCGTTAAAAATAGTTAAACGGCAGGTCAGCGGAAATCAGCCTACTGTATTTTGCCTAGTTTTGGGAATGATCCGGAACTACTTCAAAATCGCATGGCGTAACCTGCTCAAACGCAAGTTTTATTCGCTGGTAATGATCATTGGCCTGTCGGTCGGGATGACATTTACATTCCTCATCATGAGCTTCGTATGGGGTGAATTGAAGGTCAATAGTGATTTGCGTAATGCTGATAACCAGTACATTGTCCGCAGCAAGTGGAAGAATCCGGATATGGGCATCGATATGGCAACGCTCGGTCCGCTTGGAGCAACATTAAAAGCCGATTACCCCAACCTCGTCGCGAATTTTTACCGTTATGACGGCATTACCGTTGCCGTTTCCAAAGGTGATAAGCATTTCCGCGAGGAAGTTCAGACGGGTGACTCCACATTGCTTGCCATGTATGGATTTCCTCTGTTGCATGGGAATGCGATAACCGCATTGAAACAGGCCAATTCGGTGGCCATAACCGAAGAAAGAGCTTTAAAATATTTTGGCAGAACCGATGTGTTAGGCGAAACAATAACCTTGCATAATTTCATCGGCGGCAAGCAGGAATTCCAGGTTACTGCCGTTTTGAAAACGCTTCCCAACAATTCTGTCAATAATCTGTTGCCGAAACCTGCCGAAGTTTTTATTCCGATAAGCAGTCTGGACGGCAGAAAGGGAGCGCAAGACAACTGGGATTTCCCTTACATGATCACCTACATTGAGCTCCAAAACGGCGTAACACCGAAAGATCTAGAAAAGCCTATTGCGCAAACACTTGCAACGCACGGATCAGCGAACACGAAGACCAATCTGGGAGTTTACCTTACGCCGTTAAAAGAATATTATTTGCAAGCAAATAATGGATTGGTCCGTAAGATGATCTACACGCTGTCCGGTGTGACGCTGTTCATTCTGCTCATGGCCATTGTCAATTTTGTAAACATCTCCATTGGAAAATCTTCCTCTCGTTTAAAAGAAATTGGTGTCCGAAAGGTGCTTGGGAGCCATAAAATTCAGCTGATTGGGCAGTTCCTTGCAGAATCCATCATTCTTGCATTATTGGCCATGCTGTTTTCTATTTTGTTATACGAAGTTTCGCGCGGTGCATTTGCTGATATTTTAGGAAAACCACTGCCCTCATCATGGGCTTTATTTCCCTATTCGCTGGTTATGCCATTATTTTGTGCACTAATAATTGGTTCATTGGCAGGCATTTATCCGGCCTTTGTTCTCTCAGGCATTTCTTCCATCGACTCCATGAAAGGCAAACTCAAATCGATCAAGGAAAATGTAATGTTACGGCGCGTGCTTATTGCTTCTCAGTTTGTGATTGCTTTGTTTGTGTTTGCGGGCGCAATGGTCATCTCCCGGCAGGTCAATTATTTTTTCAACAAAAACCTCGGCTACAACAAAGAATCGCTTGTTTCCATCGCCGTTCCCCGCGATTGGACTCCGGAAGGATTATCTAAAATGGAGGCGATCCGGGACCAGCTTTCGCAATTGAAGGAAGTAAGTAATGTGAGCTTATCCTACGAAATCCCGAATGGAAACAATGGCGGGCATGCCGGACTTTACAAGTCCGGCCAGGATTCAACGCTGGCCATTCACACGCAATTCGTGAGCACGGACGAAAAATATGCCGACACTTATCAGATCAAAATCCTGGCTGGAAAGTTCTTTAATGCAAAGCAGGGCACATTTCAGGCCAATCGCATTGTGCTGAACCAGGCTGCGACGAAAGCGTTGGGATATCCGAATCCGGAAGATGCTGTTGGCCAGCAAGTAAGAGTTCATGACGTGCCTGGGGTGCTTACCGTGGATGGTGTCTCAGCAGATTTCAACTTTGCATCTATGCATCAGGCTATTAAGCCATTGAGATTTTTTCATATAAAAGAAGGGAACGCCTTTCGATTCCTTACATTCCGCCTGAACCCAGCCAATTTAGGAGAATCAATGGCCGTTATTGAAAACAAATGGAGGGAATTAATGCCCGGTGCGCCATTCGAATATTCTTTCATGGATGACACGCTTCAGAAATTGTATCAATCCGAAATGCAGTTGAAAAAAGCTTCGCAGATTGCCACTATTTTATCTGTTTTGATCGTCTTACTAGGCGTACTCGGCATGGTTTCCCTCAATGTCGCACGCCGGACGCGCGAACTGGGCATCCGCAAGGTCCTCGGCGCCACGGAAATAGGCATCATCATGCTTTTCCTGAAAGAATTCGTGCTCGTAATGGCCGTGGCGATGCTCATTTCCTTTCCACTCGCATTCCTCACCATGAAACGCTGGCTGGAAACCTACGCCTACCGCATCCAGGTCGGCTGGGAACCGTTCGCACTCGTCGGGCTGGGATTCGGCTTAATTATCATCCTGCTAGTATGCCTGCAAACAACAAAAGCAGCATTGATGAATCCGGTTAAGAACTTGCGGAGCGAGTGAAGTAAGTCTTAAGATGCTGCTAGCAAGCGAAGAAACGACTGTAAGTCTATGACCAGTAATTTTGGAAACAGGATGTTTTTGAATACATCAAAGTCCCGATCATTACTCACAAGATAATCGCAATTTGAACTGATTGCCAGGTCTGAAAATTTGTTATCATCAGGATCACTCGCCACTAAGTTCCACTTGAAAGCCGGCTCCGAAAAAACGACATTATGAGCAACTGCTAGCTGATGCAGGATGAACTGAGCAGTTTTTTGAGAATAGGTTTCAGTGAGGATTTCATCGTACTCCATTAATATCTCATTGCTGACATACCATTCAAATTTGCCAGATTTAAAATCGATATATAGTTGATAATATGGGCTTTTGGGAGGAATTGAAGCCCTTAGACAATTGGTATCTATAACGGCTTTAATCATTTACTCCTAAAATTATCATCTGACAGCATCTTATGATAATCCTGAGTTGAGTATTTTTTCTTATCTAGAACTTCTTCCAATTCTTTTTGCAATCCATCATCAAAGTAGTCCATCAGCATTTTTCGAACTTTAAGTTCATCCGTTTCGCTAATGCCTTGCTCAAAAAGCCGTAATATGCTAATCTGCATATCGTTAAGCCTGCCGTTCCCACGAAATCTCTCTGATGTTGACACCATTTTCTTCCTGATTTACCTATGCAATTTAATAAAATTACCAATTCATACTAACTCAACCTCACCGAAAACAGGTCTTTCGATCGCAGGTAAATGTAGGTGACGACGATGATGGTGAGGATGCCGCCGGCCATGACAGAGGGGACTGCCCCAAAGGCTTTGGCCATAACACCGGATTCGAAGGCGCCCAGTTCGTTGGAGGAACTTACGAAAATGCCATTCACAGCAGCAACGCGTCCGCGCATTTCGTCGGGAGGATAAATGAGCAGGATTGTTTGTCTTACAATTACACTTACACTATCAAAAACACCGGTGGCGAACAGCGCCGCACAGGACAGCAGAAAATTGGTGGATAACGAAAAAATAATAGTGCAAACCCCAAAACCTGCCACCGCAATGAGCATATTCCGCCATGCATTGTGCGTGGGCGGATAATAAGCCATGGCAAACATTGTAAGCAGCGAGCCAATCGATGGAGCCGCCCGTAGCAATCCCAGACCTTGTGGTCCTACTTTCAAAATATCTTCTGCAAAAACGGGTAAAATAGCCACCACACCGCCAAAAAGCACCGAAAAGAGGTCCAGCGAAATGGCATATAACACGATCCTGGTGCGGAAAACAAACCGAAAACCCTCTTTCAGGCTTTCCATAATGGGCGTAACGATCTTGGGAAACTCAGGACGCGTTTTGATCATGCCCAATAAAATCCAGCAGATCACGAAATTGGCAATAACGATCAGTAATGTGTTAGTAAGGCCCATGTAAGCATAAAGGAAACCAGCAATGGCCGGGCCGGTTATGGAACCTGCCTGCGAAAAAGAGCTGCTCCAAGTTGATGAATTGTGATAGATCACCCTGGGAACCAGAAACGGTTTTAACGAGCTGGAAGCGGGTGAGTAAAAGCCTTTTGCAAAACCTATTAAGGCAAAAACAGAATAGATGACAATCAAATGCTGCGCCTCCGAAAGTGCATTATAAATGAATGGCTGAAATGCCATATAAAGGATCACCGAACCAAGCAAGATCACCACCAGGCTAATGTGCATGATCGTAATCTTGTTCTTCTGATCAGCCACATAACCGCCGAAAATGGATGTGATCACGAACGGGATCACCTGTGCAAGCCCGATCAGTCCAAGTGCCAGCGGATCATGCGTGAGCTTGTAAAGTTCGTATGCAACAATCACTTCCTGAATAAGGATAGATGCCGAAAAGAGAAACGAATTGGAAATAAAAAACCGGAAATCAGAATACCGGAGGGCGGCGTAAGGATCTTGGGAAGATACTGTTTTCAATGCAGTTGAAATGGTGTTCTGTCTGGTAACATCTTTCTTATCTGATAATGTTCATTTTGCATCGTCCGATACCGTACACATTTGTACGAATTCGGACGATTGGGCTTTTTAAACAAAAGTCAAATATATCATAATCAACGGCTTACCCTTTTGGCAAGCCTTTTTTTGGTACGACCTGTATAAGAGACGACGGTATATGCATTTGCTTTTCAAATCGCTTGTCTGTAATTATACCCGAAATCTCAAACTCAAAAATTTATATGATTAAGTTAGAAAAGATATCCAAATATTACCCGGCAGGTTTTGGCAAAACTTATGTGTTGCGCCACATTGATTTACACATTAAAGAAGGCGAGTTTGTTTCGATCATGGGACCTTCCGGTTCAGGTAAATCGACATTGCTGCATATTTTGGGATTGCTGGAAGAACCTTCCGAAGGCGAATATCTTTTTCTGGATGAACCCGTTCAAAAATTGTCTGAAAAAAAACGCACAGAGCTGCACCGTCACCACATTGGGTTTGTGTTCCAGGCTTATCACCTCATCGACGAACTAACTGTTTATGAGAACATTGAAACACCGTTACTTTACAAAGGGACACCTGGTTCCGAGCGCAAAAGCCGGGTTGCTGAATTGCTCGACCGGTTCAATATGGTTGCAAAAAAAGACCTTTTCCCACACCAGCTTTCCGGCGGTCAGCAGCAATTGGTGGGCGTTGCGCGTGCCATTGTGCACAACCCGAAAGTGATTTTCGCGGATGAACCGACCGGAAACCTGCATTCGGAGCAATCGATCGAGATTATGGAATTATTTCAAAAACTTAACCAGGAAGATAAAGTCACCATCGTCCAGGTAACCCACTCGGAAATCAATGCCGGTTACGGAAACCGGATTGTACGCCTGAAAGACGGGTGGTTAGCCTAGCATCATTTATTAGCCATGAAACATTTAATTTTACTTTTTTGCCTTTTACCGGTTTTCGGGAAAGCGCAATCTACGCTCAGCCTAGCTGAATGTGTGGACCTGCTCGTCAAGAATAATCTTTTCTATCAGCAAGGAAGCCTTCAAGCTGAGGCTGCACAGGCACAATTGAGACAAACCAAGTCACAAGTTTTGCCACAACTTTCATTCGGGTCAACGCAGACGCTCAATGCCGGTCGCAGTATAGACCAGTCTACCAATACGTATATAGATGAGGTTTTCGGTAATAATTCGCTCGGAATTAATTTTCAGATGCCCGTTTTCCAAGGTTTCAAAGTACAGAACCAGATCAGGCAAGGTGTTTTGCTAAAAGAATCTGCCGATGAAAATCGTACCGCTGTTTTAAACACGCAAACGGTGTTACTGATGCAAGGATACGTAAATGTATTGGCCACAAAAGCACTTTACGAATCATGGACCGAGCAAGTTTTATCCTCCGAAACGCAGGTTGACAGAATTTCAAAACAAGTTAATGCCGGTACGCTGGGCGTCAACTTACTATATGAAATCAAAGCGCAGCTGGCCAATGATAAATTCAGCCAGGTGACGGCATTGAGCGATTACCGAACCGCCAGACTGGCTCTTTTTCAGCGGATGAATGTCACGCCCGACGACAAGGTCGAATTCGAACCACTTGCTCCAAAAGACACAACAATTACCGCTGCCAACGCGATCGACATTTATGAAGATGCTCAAAAAAGTTTCCCGGAAATACGCAGCGCAGAATTGTATCGTCAAAGCTTCTCCTATCAGGTAAAATCAATTAAAGCGCTCAATTATCCTTCGTTGGGACTACAAGGCGGATTTGGAGCCGTATATGCAACCAGTAACAAGAACCTGGACTATTTTAACCAATTAAATTCGACTCGTAACGGCTACCTGCAACTGAACCTTAATATTCCGATTATGGGCCGGTGGCTTACCAAGCCGAGGGTTGAGCTGGCTAAAGTGCAGGAACGCCAGGCGCAAAATACGTTGGATGTAACCAACCAGGTCCTGAGACAAGCCATTGAACTGGCCGTATTGAACTTGCAAACCATGGCAGACAGACAGGCCTCTGCGGAAGGTCAGGTGGAATCGCTTACAGCAGCATTTGCTGTGATTGAAAGTAAAATAAACGCTGGAATTGCCAATTCGTACGAATATTCCCTCGCAAAAGCCAACCTTGCAAAAGCACAGGCAAATGCCATACAGGCAAAATATGATTATCTCATGCAGCAAAGATTATTGCAGTACTATCGCCAGGGAAACTGGTCGGGCGTATTTTAAGACATTAAAGAATGTTAGGTTAAATTTGGTATCGGTAATCTTTAAGAGGCAGTGACATTATCACTGCCTCTTTTTTTGTACTTTTTTGCTAAAAAAAGTTAAAGTTCTCATTGGTTACATAAAGATCATTATCTTGCTTTCAGTAACTAAAAACATCAGCTATGAGAAAACTTATCCTCTTCTCGTCCCTCGGCATTTTATGTCTGGTTGGCGAGGTTCAGGCACAGCTTGCGAAGGGCACACGATACTGGGGCGCAACCATTACGTCCAATGGGCAAATTAATGATGAGGACTATGAATCGCCTTACAAATCCACAAACAACTTTGTAAACATTTATCCCTCACTCAGAACTGGCTGGTTTTTCAAGGATAACACCATGTTCGGCCTTGACCTGAGCCCCTCCATCAGCTTTTCCAGATCAAAATACAATTTGTCAGGAGATGACTCTGAATACAAATACAACGGACTTACTGTGAACCTGACGCCATATATAAGGAAATACAAATCACTGAGCCCTAAGTGGTTGCTATATGTTCACTCGGGAGCTACGCTGAGTTACGTCCGGACCAAAAATACCAATACGAATGAGTCTGACTTTAAAAATGGCTACGGTGCCGGACTCAACATTGTGCCAGGCGTTGCCTATCGGCTGACGCCCCGTTTCTGGCTTGAATCGGACGTCAGCGTTTTTAATCTCAATCTCTCCTACGTCAATTTTAACAACACCAACAGCGTCAATTTTCGGACCGGGTTGACATCTCAAATTCAGCAGTATTTCACATTGAGAGCTGCCTGGTACATTCAAAAATCTAACTGAACGGCGACATGAAAAAACCGATATTACTCATACTATTATTGCAAATCTGCCTGGCAACCACAGTGATGGCCCAACTCGAAGGAAGGCGATTCCTTTCGGGTGGCATAGGCATAGATTTCTCAAATACTAACCCGGATTTGGTTGAGGCAACGAACGATTACAGCGGAAATATCAACATTGGCGTAGGGAAATTTACTACGCAGAACAAAGCAGTTGGCTGGAACCTGAGTGGTTATCTGGGAGGACAAAAAACCCTGCGCTACGTCAACGGGCAATATGAGCCTAAGAGCGGAATCAATCAATATGGCGTTGGTGTAGGGCGGTTTTGGCAATTTTATAAACATTTTAATGAAAAAATTGGCATCTACGCCGGCCCGGACGTAAACCTGAGCTTTAATTACAAAAAGGAAAGGCTTACCGATCAGGAAGACGTTAATGAAAGAAAAACGTATTCCACAGCGCTGTCATTGGGCGTAGGTGCAGGCATATATTACAGGCTTTCGGAAAGATGGTGGCTGGATGCCAGCCTTGGATTTGCCACTCCTTTTTCTGTGGGTTATTCAAAAGTTGATAACGATTTTATTGGCTCCAATACAAGCTCGAAAGCCAATCAGTTCAGTTATAACCTGTCGCCATCATTTACCTTTCCAAGCGTCGGCTTAGGACTTCGTTATTTTTTGGCTGATTAAAAAAGCGGCTTGATTTCTAAATTTTCAGACTTTTTACATTAAAAACCATGTGGATATGCCTTCTTTGGTATATCCACTTTTTTGTCTTAATGAAAAATTATTTCCTGTTTCTTGCTGTCTTATGGCTGAGCGCTTGTCACAAACCCAACACTGCCAATCTCGCAGAACCCTGGCAGCCCGATTATGACGTAAAAAGGTCAGAGTCGTCGATTGTGGCGTTCGAGAAAAAGGATGCAGAAAAGATGCCTGCGCCGGGCGGGATCGTTTTCACGGGAAGTTCATCATTTACCAAATGGCAGCATGCAGCCGAAGACCTTGCCCCACTGCCGATTATCAACCGCGGCTTTGGCGGCTCCACATTCCCCGAAGTGATCTATTACGCGCCCCGTAATGTATTGAAATACAATCCCAAAACCATTGTCACCTATTGCGAAAACGATATGTTCGGCAAGAAGTCCAAGACGCCTGAACAGGTTCGGGATGAGTATGTTACGTTCGTAAAAATGGTTCGCAATAAACTTCCGGATGTTCAGCTATATTTTGTTTCACTAAAACCTTCGCCTTCCCGATGGGCGAAAAAGGAGGATGTGATCAAGGTCAACCAGCTGGTCCAGGATTACATTAAGAAAGACAAAAATCATCATTATATAGATGTATGGCCAGTGATGTTGAAAAACGGCAGGCCTGATCCCAGCATATTTGTGAGCGACAGCCTCCATATGAATGATGAAGGTTACCGCCGCTGGACGAAGGTTTTTGAGCCGATTCTGGAAAAGGCATTGTAGAAAAAAGGTTGACCGAAGGGTCAAATCCAAAGATTTTAAAAGAACAGTAAGGGTATTGGTTTTAACGTAAAGTCACTATATTAACCGAAAAATACATTTCCGGATAAAAAAGTGATATCGCATTCGAATAATGAAAGTAACAGCGGTTTTTGACATTGGCAGGACCAATAAGAAGTATGTACTTTTTGATGAAAAGTATCAGATTATAGATGAATTTTCAGAATCACTTCCGGAAACAACGGACGAGGATGGGTTTCCAACCGAGGATATAGAACTGCTGACCAAGTGGGTGCAGGATCGCTGGACAGCATTGCTGGAAGATCCAAAATATGACATTAAGGCGGTAAACGTGGCCGCGTACGGCGCAAGTCTGGTTCATCTGGATGCTTCCAACAAACCGCTTACACCATTATATTCGTATTTAAAACCCTTTCCGGAGGAGCTTTTACGGCAATTTTACAGCACTTACGGCGACCCTACCCGGCTTTCCCTGCAAACAGGCTCTCCGGCTATGGGGATGCTGAATTCAGGCATGCAGCTTTACTGGCTTAAATACACTTACCCCGACATTTACAAACAGATTGCTTCAACATTACATTTACCCCAATACATTCTCTATCTGCTAACTGGCAGAAAAGTAAGCGATTACACTTCACTAGGCTGTCATACAGCACTTTGGAGTTTTGAAATGTGGGATTATCATGAGTGGGTTAAGGAGGAAGGAATTCACAAAAAACTTGCGCCGGTTCTTGCGTCTTCTTCATTTATATACAGGCATAACGACAAAGGCATTCAGTCCGGATTTGGCCTGCATGACAGTTCATCAGCATTGATTCCTTACCGGATGGCCGTTAAGAAACCATTTGTGCTGCTTTCAACCGGAACGTGGTGTATCAACTTTAATTCCTTCGCTTCCAAGCCGATGACTTCCTATCAGCTGGAACGCGATTGCATGAATTACCTGACGCCCGAGGGCAGCGGTGTTACAGCTTCCCGCTTATTTCTGGGCAGGGAACACGATTATCAGGTCGCGCGCATTGCCGAATATTTCCGCGCAGAGCCGGATTTTTATAAGGGTGTTGCGTTTGATGAAGAGATATTAAAACAGGATACGCCGCCTTTCTATACCGCTTGTATGGTCGGAAACGGCCCTTCCCCCGAACCTAGTCCACAGGAATGGCAGATCAGCGCATTTGCATCTGCTGAAAGCGCCTACCATCATTTGATCAAAGGACTTACGGAATTACTGTTCTTATCACTCGATTTGATCGGCATCAATGATGTACAGGCGATTTACATTGATGGCGGTTTTGCAAGAAACGAGATCTTCGCAAAACTCATCGCACGTCATTATCCGAATCACACGGTATACGCGACGGATCTGCCATACGCGACTTCCCTGGGCGCAGCATTGCACGTGACGAGGCCGCAAACCTTCGATTTTTCAAAAGAGATTTACGAAATACAGGCATAAATCAGCTTAACTGATCCTGCTCCAATTGGTCGCTTCCTTGCCCATATGCTCAATGTGGGCGCGAATGGGATGGTTTACAGGTTGGAGCAGGTCGGGATCTGCATTCAGTATTTCCTCTGCGGATTGTCTGGCAGCTTTCAAGATCTCCCCATCCTGCGCCAGGTTGGCAACCAAAAGATCCAGAAGCCCGCTCTGCTGTGTTCCCGACAAGTCACCCGGACCGCGCAATTGAAGATCCACTTCTGCAATCTCAAAACCATCATTTGTCCTGCACATGGTTTCAATGCGGAGCTTGGTTTCCTTGCTGATTTTATAATCGGTGATCAGAATGCAATAGGATTGTTCTGCACCCCGTCCTACCCTGCCGCGCAACTGATGTAATTGAGATAAACCAAACCTTTCCGCATTTTCAATGACCATTACGGATGCATTGGGCACATTCACTCCAACCTCGATAACCGTAGTAGCGACCATAATTTTTGTCTCGCCGCGCACAAACCGGGCCATTTCGTAATCTTTATCCGCCGATTTCATTTTACCGTGCAAAATGCTGAGCGGCACGTCGGGAAATGCCCTTGAAACACTCTCATAGCCATCCATCAGGTCTTTCAGATCCATTTTTTCGGATTCTTCAATCAGAGGGTATACCATGTAAATTTGCCTTCCCTTTGCGATTTCATCTTTTAAAAAACCAAAAACAGACAACCGGTGCGCGTCATAACGGTGAACGGTCTTAATCGGTTTTCGCCCTGCCGGGAGTTCGTTAATGGCCGAAATGTCGAGGTCACCATATAATGTCATGGCTAATGTCCGCGGAATGGGAGTTGCAGTCATTACCAGCATATGTGGGTTAATGCGGCTGTTTTTGGCCCACAACTTAGCACGTTGCGCCACGCCAAAACGATGCTGTTCGTCTATAATGCATAGTCCCAGATTCTTGAATTGCACAATGTCTTCAATAAGCGCATGCGTGCCCACGATAATGTGCATGGAACCGTCCAGCAATTGATTATGGATCAATTCGCGATCTTTCTTTTTGGTTGAGCCGGTGAGTTTGCAAATGTTAACACCCAGCGCATCGGCGAATTTCTTTAAGCCCTGGTAATGCTGATCTGCCAGAATTTCCGTTGGGGCCATCAGGCAAGCCTGGGCATCATTATCCAGCGCAAAAAGCATGGAAATAAATGCGACAATAGTCTTTCCCGAACCTACATCGCCCTGCAAAAGGCGGTTCATTTGTCGGCCGGTTTTCAGGTCCTCATGAATTTCTGCCAGAACCCGGATCTGAGCATTCGTTAATGTAAAAGGCAAATGATTTTCATAAAACTGCTTAACCAGGCTGGTATGGCTAAAAATCATCCCGGGATATTCCGTTTTATGCAGCAGCTTATTTTTAATCAGCCTGAACTGATTGTAAAAAAGCTCTTCGAATTTTAATCTTCTTTGGGCCTGATGCAGCCATTGCGAGCTTTGCGGCAGGTGAAAATTCCAGAGCGCATCCGCTTTGGAAACCAATCTGTATTTCTGAACGAGCGTTTCGGGAAGCGTTTCCCGGATGTGTGGCCTGGAAACTTCCAGCAGCGATTTCATCATCCGGCTTATCACACGGCTGTCGACAAATTTTCTGCGAAGCTTTTCGGTAAGCGGATAAATGGGTTGCCAGAAACCCCCGTTTTCGTTTTCCGGCGTAATCAGGTCCAGCTCCGGATGGGTAATGCTCCATCTGCCGCCGAACGCAACGGGTTTTCCAAAAACAATGTACTCAGTGTTCGGTCGAAGATTCTTTTCATACCAGGCAATGCTCTGAAACCAAACAAGTTCCAATATGCCCGTACCATCTGTGAAGTATGCCACAAGCCGCTTCTTATTTCCCTCGCCTGTAAGGGTCCATTCGCGGAGCCTGCCCTTGATCTGAGCGGCCGGAAGCTGGTCGTTCAGGTTCTTGATCTGATGAAAAACGGTCCTGTCTTCGTGCCGGAAAGGATAATGTTGGATAAGGTCACCAAACGTGAAAATGCCAAGTTCCTGATTCAGGAGCGCCGCTTTTTGTGGGCCAACACCTTTCAAAAACTCGATTTTTGTATCAAAGAAGCGTGTTCTTACTGTTTGGTTTGCATCAGAAGTCATTATTCAAATATAGCGCGAATTCATAAAAAACAAAGATTAGCAGCGTCCGATATGTTAACCAACGTTAATGTCACCACTTATTCGCGCTTTTAGAACTAAACGGCTTGATTAACAACTTTTGAATTGCGTATTTCGTTAAAATTTAAATTTTTTATACCTAAAAATCAATTTCAATCTTTATGAAAACCACATTTTTAACGCTTTTTCTGACATTAGTTTCATTGACATGGGCAGCTGCACAAAGCCCGAGAGTAACAACCGACGGCCCTAATGTTAGCATTTCTTATGGCCAGCCTTCGAAAAAAGGACGGGTTCTTTTTGGTAAAGAAGGAAGCGAAAGTTTGGAAAAGTATGACAAAATATGGAGAACCGGTGCAAATGCTTCTACTGAAATTACTTTCAAAAAAGACGGCATGTTTGCTGGCAAAGCGGTGAAAGCGGGCACTTATAGTCTATTCACGATTCCCGGAGAAAAAGAATGGTCTGTAATCCTGAACAGCGTTTTGGGCCAGTCTGGCGCTTACGACTATGAAAAAAATAAAGGCAAAGACGTTTTAAAAGTAACGGTGCCAGCCAAAACATATCCTACATCAGAAGAAAAACTTACGTTCAAAGTAAGCGCCACTTCGCTTGATTTTCAATGGGATAAGTCAGGTTTTTCGGTTCCTTTGAAGTTTTAATATTTATAAGGCAAAAAAGAGCGGGCAACTTTCCATTGAAAGTTGCCCGCTCTTTTTTGCCTTATAAATTCTCACGAATCATATTTTCCAGCACTTGCAGATGATCGGTAAATGCTTTCTGCCCTGCGTCTGTCGCCTTGTAGGTTGTGAGGGGCTTTCTGCCTAGGAACTGTTTCTGGAATTCAATGTATTTTGTTTCTTCCAATGCCTTTAAATGGGAGGCCAGATTACCGTCGGTGAGCTGCAAAAGTTCTTTTAGTTCATTAAAACTGAGCGAATCGTTCACCACAAGCACAGACATCAGCCCAAGCCTAATTTTACTCTCAAAAACTTTATTAAACTTCTCTAACCACTCCATTCGTTACGGACCATAGGCCCCGTTCTTGGCGACAAATTTTATCTATTAAGCTCCATAAACAGCATTGCATCCCTGTTTCGAAGCCAGACTGCCTGGTCACGCTGATTGTTAGCACGGGTAGTTAGCAGTGTCGACACAAACCCGGTGCCGAGGGATACCCAGAAGAAAGTCTTCACACTGTTTCTATTGCCCGAAACCAACGAATTAACCGAGCCAATTACGCCTGCCATGGACAAAACAAATGCAACATTCCGCGTCCGCCGGGAGCTTTTGTAAAGTTGAAGTCCACCTGGTGATATGATAAATTCCTGTTTCAGCGCCTTCTGACCTCTGTACAGCATATTGTTTTTCACAAAACTATTTCCGCTTTGCAAATAAATAGTCTCTTTATCATACCATTTCTTAGCCATCACCACGGCGCTGTCCGAAACAGATTGACCATTGCTGACGAAGGAAAATAACAGCAATGCAATGCACATGAGGCCTTTTGCAACAGTTTTATTGCTCAATTTTTCCCGTTCATAACGGTTATACATGGCCAGTCCATAAACGATGTGGAGCACGCCGAATCCCAGCGACCAGAATAACAGGGAATAGTTTGTAATGAAAAGCGCCAGGCTGCCGAGCGCGATTTCGCAGATGCCCATGTAAAAGAGCTCCGGGTACGTGAATTTGCTCGCGTTGACCAATGCAATGCCATAAAAAATCAATGTTGCCGGAAATACGATCCATATCATGCGATGGTAAAGCAGCATAGCCAGACAAAAGATCCCGCCCGTCAAAAGCGGAACAAGCATGCCGACCAGCAATCTTTTTGAACTTCCATTCCAAACCGTAAGCCCTCGTTTTCTTCCTTTGCGGACGGTCAGGATCATGCCGGCAGCCAGCGAAAGGACCAGGACACAGAGGCCATCTGCGATTAAAAACCGCGCAACATCCTGTTGATTAGCATTGCCGTAAGGTGAAACCGGCGACGAGATTTCCGCAAGCCAGCCGGTTTTGAATTTAACATAAGCCACGCCAGCGCCTATCAAAGCGAAAATGCCGATAAAAACACCGCTTAACCCGCTTAATGACAGAAATTTAGAAGACCGCTCCATCAGGCTGCGGATCTCGTTCAATGTATGCAGAGAGTCCTCATTTGAATTCATAAAACGAAGGGAAATGTTGGATCAAAAAAGGAGCAAAAATTTAGGGACAAAAATAATAAGCCCTACCAGCACCGCAGAAATCGCCAGGAGAAGCACAGCCGCAGCAGCAGTGTCTTTTACAACCTTAATCACGGGATGATAGTCAGGCATAACCAGGTCGGCGAGCTTTTCAATGGACGTATTGAATGCCTCAGCCGCGAGTACCAACGCTATCTGGATTATAATAATGGTCCATTCAACGCTTGAAATATCGAAAAACACACCGGCCATTAAAACCAGGATGCAAGCCATTAAATGGATCCTTGCGTTGTTTTCGTAGCGAAATAGATTGTAAATCCCCACCCCCGCAAAGCGAAAACTGCGCGCGGCTTTAAGAAAATCTATGGGTCCGTTCATTTTGTTTGAGTTCTGCGAAAATATGGAACGCAAAGTACAACAACATCAGCACGAACGAAAACGTCCATGTGTGTTTTATGGAAGCCTGCAACTGAGAATGGGAAGGATTATTTTTTGTTAACCTCTGCAAAAGCCTTCATCATGGCCCATTCCCTTCCGGCCGTAGGAGCCTTAAAAGTTTCCAGGCAGCCGCGGTCTTGTAGAGTAATGTAACAGGTTTTGCCATTTTTGCCGCCGAAACAAATGTTTGAAACCTTTTTGCCAATGGTGGTAATGGTCTGGATTACTTTGCCTTCCGGCGACAGCACAGCCACTTCGCCTTTTCCATGCCGGGCAATGTAAAGATTGCCTTCAACGTCGCAGCGCATGCCGTCCATTCCGCCGTCTTCAAATTTATGCAGGAGCTTTTTGTTGGATAAAGAACCATCAGGCGCCAGGTCGAAAACCCACACGTTTCTTTGCACGCTTTCGTTGACATACAATTTCTTCTCGTCCGGGCTTACGTCTATTCCGTTGGTAGTGCCCATATTTTCGGCCACCAACCGCGTTTTGCCTTCGGGTGAAACGTGCCAGATCTGCCCGGTGCCTTCTTTCCAGTTGGGGTCTGAACAGAAGATGTGGCCTTTTGCCGTGATAGCCAGGTCGTTAGGCTGGTTCATTTTCGGTTCGTTCGCAAAAACGGAAATATCCTTTGTGATCAGGTTTACTTTCAGGACATTATGCCCGGTAAAATCTGCTACAAAGAATGTGTTTTTGTCGGCAAACCGGATTCCGTTGCCCGTGCTGCCTTTGGGAAGGGTTATGAAAAAGCTTGCGCTGCCTTTCCTGTTCATGATCGCAACCGTGCCGTCGCGCGCGAAATTCACTGCATATACGTTTCCTTCGCTGTCAACCGCGGGACCTTCACAATTGCTTGTGAATTCGCCTTCGTTGGAGAATTTTTTGCTTTTCGTTTGTGCAAAGGATAGTTGTGCAAAAACGGTGCAGGAAATGAGGAGGAGCAAAAATTTATTCATGATCAAGAATTTCAAGGCACTAATTTTTCCATTTGATCGCGCAACCAACCGGCTTGGTAATGGTTGTAACGACGGGTTTTCCGGTCAAAAGATTGCTAACGGCTTCATCTGCATATAGTTTAGTAACACCGCCCGGGTCCTGCGGATTATCGTCGATCATACCAATGTAACGAACCGTGAATTTGGCTCCGTTTTTTTGCAAAATATAAACCTGCGGCGTTCGGCCCGCACCAAATGCTTTCGCAACCTGCTGTGATTCGTCTACCAAATACGGATAACCATATCCTTTTGATGCGGCACGTTCTTTCATTTTCTCAAATGTATCATCCTGGTGCGTTCCCGGGTCACTTGGGTTAATAGCAATAACGGGAAAGCCTTGCGCAGCAAACTTATTATTCAAAGCAATGATCCGGTCTTCATAGGCTTTGGCAAAAGGGCAATGGTTGCTTGTAAAAATCACAATAACGCCTTTCGCATTATTGAAATCATTTAAGGAAACCATGTTACCATCCGTGTTTTTCAGCCGGAAACCTGCCGCTGCATCACCAACCTGATAACCTCCCGTCTGCATTATTTCAGTCAATAACAACCTCAAATCAGTCGCATACGACTGCCTACACAATCCTACTCCTGCAACCATTAAAATCCATAAACAAATTTTCATTTTTTTGCTTTTTAAACGCATTCTTATGGTTAGACGTAAATTTTGGAATAAAGTAACAGTTGAGATTGTTAAGTTTTGTTAATGCTATAATGGAACGCTGCGACAGCTGGTAATCTTATAAAGGTAATGTTTTGAGCAAGTTTAACTATAAGGCAGCAAATAATTATACGTCACGCTTCGAACTTGTTGAAGATTTGCGTTAAAGCATTGTAATTCTGTATGCAAGTGTCTATCTTTGCACCTCATTTTAGAAATCAGTTTTACATAATTTATTAACATGTACGCAATCGTAGAAATCGCAGGTCAGCAATTTAAGGTTGAAAAGGGTCTCGAAATCTTCACGCATAGGCTTGAAGGTGACGTGAACGCTGCTCTTGTGTTTGACAAAGTCCTTCTGGTTGATACCGCAGGCACAGTACAGGTAGGTCTTCCAACAGTTGCAGGCGCTTCTGTTAAAGCAACTGTCCTTGAACACCTTAAAGGTGAAAAAGTGATCGTCTTCAAAAAGAAAAGACGTAAAGGTTACAAAGTTAAAAATGGTCACCGTCAGTATCTGACGAAGATCAGCATTGACGAGATTGTAGCTTAATCAGTTTTAAATAAAGAAATTATAATTAATAGTTAAGATATCATGGCACATAAGAAAGGTGTAGGTAGCTCGAGAAACGGACGTGAATCGGAAAGCAAGCGTCTGGGCGTAAAATTATTCGGTGGCCAGGTTGCCAAAGCAGGAAATATCCTGGTTCGTCAGCGCGGAACCAAGCACAATCCTGGTAACAATGTAGGCATCGGCCGTGACCATACTTTATTTGCATTGGTTGAAGGCAATGTAGTTTTCCGTAAGACTCGTCAGAACAAGTCATACGTTCACATTGAACCGCTTGCAGTTGTAGCAACTGAGGCTCCTGTTACAGCAGAAGCATAGTCAGCAAAGGTCAAGATTTGACAATAATGAACCCGAAGGATTTACAGTCCTTTGGGTTTTTTTATGTTTCAGGGTGGGCATCAAACCAAAACCCCGATTTGCTTGTTTACCCTACACAAAGTCATTTACCCGTTTAAAACATACTTACCAAGAAATGCTAACACGCCCAGTTTTTGTATATACTGAATTAAGTCCGAACCCTAACTCGATGAAGTTTGTGCTCAACTTTGAGCTGGTGCCAGACGGACTATCATTTGACTATCCTTCTCTGCAAGCAGCTTTGGAAGAAGGAAAAGCTTCACCGCTTGCTTCGGACCTGTTTCAGTTCCCGCATGTAAAAAGGGTTTTCATTGCCAGCAATTTTGTTACGATCACAAAAGACGATACCATTGCCTGGGAAGAGGTTTTACGTGATACAAAACAATTTATTAAAATATATTTTGAAGAAAACCATCCCGTTTTTGAACAGCAAACGATTGATAAAAATACATTGATCGTCGATTCGAGGGATTCAGATACA
Organism: Dyadobacter sp. CY347; assembly: GCF_021502655.1. GTDB lineage: Bacteria > Bacteroidota > Bacteroidia > Cytophagales > Spirosomataceae > Dyadobacter. The sequence continues at coordinate 233,895 of NZ_JAKFFT010000004.1, read as the reverse complement.
GTTCAGCAGATTAAGGCAGCATTGGATCAATATGTGCGTCCGGCTGTTGAATCGGACGGAGGCGCTATTAATTTCCATTCGTTTAATGAGGATTCGGGTGTCGTAAAGGTGCTGTTACAAGGATCATGTAGCGGCTGCCCTTCTTCTACCCTGACATTGAAAGCGGGCATCGAAAATCTGCTTACGCGTATGGTGCCGAATGTGAAAGAAGTGGTTGCGGAAGGCGTTTAAAGTTTTCAGACATATTGATATCGAAACCCTGTCAATCACCGGCAGGGTTTCTTTTTTTGTGCCGTTTCACTAGTTTCGAGCTATGAAGCAACCGCTGCAATTTTTTTTGGATCAAATTGAAAGTCTGCAATCCAATGGAACTCGTTATTTTCCCGAAGGGATCTTTCCGGCACACAGGGAAAATAAATTGATCGGTTACCACCGGCCGGATACGACCATCTTCTTTTCCGCAATCACGTGCTTCACATTGCAATCCATTGCCAGATATGCAGACGATGAACAGCAAAAAACCATTGAACGGATCTGTAATGATGTGATCAAAAATTACCCGGATTTTCAGAACAAAGACGGGCTGAAAACCTATAATTTTTGGAAAACCAGGCCGTCACGACATTTCCCGAACGGGCACATCTTCCACCGTTTCGAACATTTCCGCATTCCCGACGATGTGGATGATACTGCATTCATTTACCTGACAACCAAACCTGATAATCAGGAACTGGTCTGGCTGAAAGAGAAACTTAAACTCCACGCAAACGGGACGAAGCTGAGCGTCCGCAACACGTTCAAAGAATATAAAAACCTTAAAGCTTACTCCACCTGGTTTGGCAAAAACATGTATGTGGAGTTTGATGTTTGCGTCCTGAGTAATTTAATGTACTGCATCTTTCAATACGATCTACCTCTGAATGAGCATGATGCGGATAGTTTGCAATACATCCGGTCGGTGATTGAAACGGATCGATACATTACAATGCCCTTCCGATGTGCACATCAATATCCGCGGACGCCACTCATTATTTACCACGTTGCACGCTTGATAGCGGCTTTCGACCCACCTGCTTTGCAACCCGTTAAGGACAAACTGATTGCTGATGCACAGCGTATCCTGAAAACAACAGATAATGCAATGGACCAGGTGATCCTTTCCTCTTCGCTGATCCGGCTGGGCGTAAAGACCAGGCGCATTGACATTGAAAATTTTACCGAAAAGGATTTTGAGGGATTCTTTTTCTTCATTGCCGGCCTGCTTACGGCTTACGAAAACCCGATACTTTACAAGCTCGCTATCAACCCGTTATTTCACATGCACTGGATCTGTGAAGCGCATTGCTGGACACTTTTGGCAGAATATGAGACGCTTTGGAACAACGCAGCGCAGAATATGCGTTAAACTTTCATTCGATAACCGACCATGAGCGCAATGTCCGAAGCCACAATTTCTTTGCAGGTAAAGCACATTATCCAGGAGGCAACTGATGCGAAGACATTTGTTTTTGAAAGAACGAACAAACAACCATTCACTTACAAAGCCGGACAGTTCCTCACTTTCCTGATTCCCATGCACGGGCACGAAACCCGGCGATCATATTCCATGAGCTCTGCTCCGAATGTGGATGAAGATCCGGCCATAACAGTCAAACGCGTTCCTAATGGTGAAGTTTCTCGCTTTTGGATTGATACAGTTAAGGTTGGCGATCAGTTTGATGTGCTGCCGGCATCGGGCAGGTTTGTATTAGAAGAATCTTTCGGTAGGCCTCGCGACATTGTGTTGATTGCCGCCGGAAGTGGCATAACCCCGCTTTTTTCGATTTTAAAAGAAACCCTGATCCAGGAAAAGGAAAGCAACATTACGCTGCTCTACGCCAGCAGGAACGTGCGGCATGCCTTGTTTCATGACCAGATCCGCCAATGGCAGGAGCGATTCGCAGACAGACTGAACGTCATCCACATTCACAGTCAGCCGCTTGACGACTGGAATGGCATGCGTGGGCGCATCAACAACACCCGGCTCGAACAACTCGTCAACAAATCATTGCGATTTCAGCCTAGAAACGCCCGTTTTTTTATTTGCGGACCTTACGAGCTAATGCGGTCCGTGGAGATTACATTGCATTTCATGGGCTTCACTTCCTTACAGATCAGGAAGGAGAACTTTATCATCCCGGCTGCGCCACCGCCACCGCCTGTCTCCTATCCGCATGTGATCAAGCTTAACTTCCGGGATCAGGCGTACGATTTATTCGTTCCTGCGCACACGACTGTGCTCGATGCAGCGCTTGCGGCGGGCATTAAGCTGCCTTACAGCTGCAAAGGCGGAAGATGTTCGACTTGTGCAGGCATATGCAGGACCGGAAAGTTGCATATGATTGTAAATGAGGTGCTTACCGACCGCGACTTGGCGGATGGATGGATCCTGACATGCTCGGCTTACGTAGACTCTGCGGATGTTTCAATTGATATCATTTAAGCTATTTCAAACAAAAAGCGTATGAATGTTACTTCGTACGCTTTATTATGGATTTAGGATTAGCAGAAAAAGGGGAGTAATTCTGGAAAAGGTTAAAGGTTAGGTTCTTTCAGGTGTTAAGGACGAGGAATGTAGAATTATATTTTATTTAGGATCTTCCTGACAAAATTAATTGTAAAAATGGTTAATCCAATCAAAATTCAAAAAAGTGTTCGAGCACACACGTAAATGAGCTCCTCGGGATCGTACCCGAAGACGTGTATGTCAATGTAATTGCGTAACGTAAAACTAAACTCATTTGGGGAGAATCTCAAATTTATTATAAATAAAATTTGAAAAGTATTGTCTTGAAGACATTAGTTTTTTCGAAACTATTTATCCTTCAAATAAAAATTTGATATTCGTCCTGGCAACCAAATATGATGGATACAGACACCGCAAGAAAGTGAAAAAGAGAATCGTCAGAATAAAAGATATAGCAGAAAAGGCCCAGACGTCGAAAGGAACCGTTGACCGTGTATTGCACAATCGTGGCAGGGTTGCCGACGATGTGCGAGAACGGATTTTAAGCATTATTAAGGAGCTTAATTATGAGCCAAACTTCATTGCACAATCACTAAAATCCCAGAGAACCTATAACCTGGCCGTCCTTATCCCCGATCCTGACGCAGATTCCTATTGGGAAGCGCCGAAAATCGGACTTGAAAAAGCAGAAAAAGAGTTACGGCAATATGGTGTGTACATTACCCTCTTCATTTTCAATTCGCATGAGGAACAGTCATTTATCGCCAAGGCTAAGGAAGTTTCAAAGGAGCATCCTGACGGGCTTTTGATCGCGCCGGTTTTTTACAAAGAAGCATTGCCGTTTTTCGACGAATGGTCAAATCTGAACATTCCTTATGTGCTTTTTAACACGCAAATCGAGCACGTCAATCCGCTTTGTTACATTGGACAAGACTCTTACAGAAGTGGTTCGTTGGCGGCAAAAATCCTGAGTTTCGGTTTGCAATCACCGGGGACCGTTTTGGTGGCGCACGTGAATGAAGATATTTCCAATTCTGCGCATTTGATTACCAAAGAGGCTGGTTTCAGGGATTATTTCAAGACTAATGACGAAGCGACTTACAAAGTGATCAGCAGGGAGATCAATTTCCCGGATGGCGAAACGCCCGATGACCAGCTGGATGCGATCTTAAAAGAAGAACCTGAATTGAAGGCCGTTTATGTGACCAATTCCAAAGCATTTGAAGTGGCTTCCTATTTGGAAAAAAACGCTTTAAAACACATTAAATTGGTGGGTTATGACTTGTTGAAGCCTAACCTGAACTTCCTGGAAAAAGAGATCATTAACTTTCTGATCAACCAAAACCCGCTCGGGCAAGGTTACTGGGGAATTCACCAGCTGGCGAACTTCCTGGTTTTCAAAAAGGACATTCAGCCAATCAAATTCCTGCCTTTGGACATTATAACCAAGGAAAACCTGGATTATTACCTGGATCCGCAATAAGGGTTTTTGTAAAACAATGTTGTCTATAAATCGCCGAACTGGCTGTACATTTCTTTCAGCTTAGGCTCTGTTTCTTTTGCGCGAATATCTTTCCGCAAAGCAGCCACACCCTGAATGTCGGTTAGTAAGCCCAAAGCCTGGAATGCGCCGAATCTTACGAAATACGAAGGATTTTCACGCGCTAATCCTTCCAAAACCGGAATGCTTTTACGCTGCACATCTTGCTTGGATTTGATCAGATACTTCCCAAAAACCTGCAAGAAATTATATTTTTCGGTAGGTTTCATCGATTTCATCTTATCTAGAAACCAATCAAAACGCTCGGGCTGGGCGAGTCCGGCGTAGTAATTTCCAACTGATGTGACGATAGCATCATTGGGGCTGTTTTCGAATTGGGCGGCAATTTCATTGGCATCGGTCGGTTGCGCCATCAGGTATTTCTCAATGGCCACGGAAACGACCTGGTAGGAACTGTCACTCAATGCTTCCCGGAAAATGGAATCGCTGTTGTTGTCTCCAAAAGAAGCCAATGTGATCATTGCCTCCGAGCGAACTTGCGGATGCGCATCCTGCCTTGCAGCACTTTGGATCACCTTTTCAATGTCTGCAAAACCATCACCATCATATTCAGAAAAATTACTGATCGCCATCTGGCGGAATTTCCAGAATGGATCCGTCATGGCTTTTACCAAAATGCCACGTGCCAATGTATCCGTAAGGTTTCCTTCAAGAGACGCCAGCGCTTCATATTTGTGTAAAAAACGATCGCTATGCGTGTATTGGAATTCCATTTCCCGCCTGTTCTTTTCGTGCTCTACAATGCCCAACAATTGCGCTTCTGCATCGAAAACAACCAGGTCGGGCTTTTTGGCGGCCGGGAATTCAAGTGTCTGGTTTGCCTTGTCGACCAACACATTATACTGACTTTTCTTACCGTTAACCCAGACATCCACTTTTAGCGGAAGCCTGTAAACCGTTGTGGCCAGCGTGTCCTGTGTTTGCTTTAATTTCAAAAGCACCTTACCCGTAGCAGCCGCATATTCCTGCTGGATTTTAATGGTCGGATGTCCCGGCTTGTGAAACCACTGATCAAAAAACCAATTCAGATCTTCTCCTGTCACTTTTTCAAATGACATTCTCAAATCATCGATCTCAGCCGTTCCGAAAGCGTGGCTTTTCAAATAATGCTGAAGCGAAGCAAAAAAAGCATCGTCACCCACGTAATTGCGCAGCATATGCAAGATACGTCCGCCTTTCGCGTAGGAATGGCTGTCAAACATATTTTCCCGATCCTTATAAAAATAGCGGATCATAGGCACTTGCTTTGTCTCGGATTCGGCCAGATAAGCTTTCATTTCCTGCAAATTCTGCCAGTCCGCCTCGTATTTTCCGTTGTTATATTCACTCCACAGATACTCCGAATAGTTTGCAAAAGATTCATTTAAAGGAAGTTGCCCCCACTCTTCTGCCGTTACATAATCCCCGAACCAATGGTGCGCCAACTCATGGGCGATCACGGCATCCGAGTTTCCATCCACCAGCGAGCGCGCATCATTCTGTACGCCTTCCTCGTGAACCGTTGCAGTGGTGTTTTCCATTGCGCCTGCTACAAAGTCCCTTACCGCAATTTGCGCGTATTTTTCCCATGGATATTCTATTCCAAAAACATTGGCAAAAAAGCCCATCATTTCGGGTGTACGGCCAAAAATCGCATGCGCATCCTGTCCGTATTTAGGCTCTACATAATAACTAAGCTCCAAACCGTTTGGCATCATGTCCTTGGCAACGACAAAGTCGCCAACCGCCAACATCGTAAGGTAAGGTGCATGCGGAAGCGTTTGTTTCCAATGGTCGATCCTCAAACCTTTTTTGCCTTCATTCTGGGCAACTAAGAGACCGTTGGACAGCGTTTTATAAGTGCTGTCAACGGTAATATAAATGTCCTGGGTGAATTTTTGATTAGGTGCGTCAATGGTAGGAAACCAGCAGCTGCTTCCTTCGGTCTCACCCTGCGTCCAGATCTGCTTGGGCTTGCCTTCATCCATGCCATCGGCATTAATAAAGTAAAGGCCTTTGTCAGATGCGCTGTCGCCGGGCTTATCACGCGGAACGTCGTTCGGACGTGCTACGTAATCTATTTTAACAAAAACCGTGTCTTTTCTGGTGTAACTCTGATCCAGCTTGATCAGCAATTTCCGCTTGTCGTAAGTGTATTCCAGCTTCTTTTTGACTTTCCCCTGAATCTCCTCTGTTGACAGTGACCCGTAATCGCCCACTGTGTCCATTAATGCAATGCCTTTGATCTCAAAGCCTTTGGCATCCAGCTCCAATGTATTTTGCGGATAAAAATGCGGCTTGAACATTAAAACGGCTGACGCGGGAACCTGTTGCTTTTCCCAGTCGAATGCCACATCCAGGCGTGTATACAGAATATCACTTTTCCTTGGCTGCTCGGGGCGATAATTGCCTTGGGAAGAAACTGCTCCCGGGTTCCTTCTTCTCAGCGTATCAGCCAACTCGGCAGCCTGCGAAGGAACAGAAAACAATAGCAATACTGTGCTGATAACAAAGATCAAACGGCCCAAAAAAAGCCCCCTATTGTGGCCGGAGACGTCTATTTTCAAGTTGATTGTGTGGATGTATGTCAAAATGATTTTGTTAGTATTTTTCGTTCTTCTCTTAAAATAAATATCAAGTCGGCAGGATCCTTCCTGCTTCTGCTGCTCTCCTGGCAGGGATATATGACACCAGCATTGTTATGATAACGACAATAATGCCTGTATAGAGTATATCTTCCCATATTAATTTAACGGGATAGGCGTCCACCAGGGATGTGGCCATTCCCATCGAAACGAATCCATATTTCAGCTGCAACAGGCAAAGCAAAATTCCACCGCCAAGCCCCGCTAAGGCACCAGAAAAAGCAACAATTGCGCCTTCTGCCAGGAAAATCCTGCGGATCAGCCCGGGCGTTGCGCCTAATGCGTAAAGCATGGACACGTCCTTCTTTTTCTCAATGGCCAGCATGCTGAGCGAAAAGAAAATGTTGATCGCAGCTACTAAAATAATGAAAGACAAGGTTATAGCTACAAAAAGTTTTTCCAGACGGATAGCCCTAAGCAAGTCCGAATTAAGCGAATCGCGATCTCTGACCACAAAACGGGCACCCAATTGCTCTGCAATTCTCCTGCTCACTCTTCCTTCTTTATAACCCGGCATGATTTGCACTTCCAGCGACGACCTTTCGCCTTCATATCCCATCAGTTTTTCAACCACTGCGATCGGAGCAATCACATAATCGTCGTAGCGTGTCTCTATAAAAAATATGCCGCCGGGCCGCAGCAGAAGATGGTTGAATGCTTCTGAGGAAGTCAGGTTCAGTGTCTTGGGACCTGTTTTAGGATACATTAACTGTAATGGCGTGAGAATATCTTCCAGGGAAATGGAGAGCGCATTTCTGACGCCTTCCGCGATGATGCCATACGGTGTGCCGCCCCGGCCGTAAAGCTTCAATGAGCCTTCAATGATAGCCGTATCCAGCTGGCCCTGGCGCTCGAATGTGCTGTCGACACCTTTCAGCCGTATAATGATCTGCTGGTTTCCATATTGGGCGAGCGCATTGTCTTCCACAACCTGCGTAACGAGCCTGACGCCTTCAACGGATTTGATCTTTTGAATAAATGCAGGGTCCACTTTGAACCGCTTGCCTTCTGCCGGAGTAACTTTTACGTCCGCATCAAAGGTTTTGAAGATCTTCCGGTTCAGGTCTTCCATTCCGTTGAACACAGACAGTACAACGACCATTGCCATGGTTCCAACGGCCACACCAGCCATAGCGATGCGGGCTATGACGCTGATGAAGCTGCGTTTGTTCCGGGAAAAAAAATAGCGGACAGCGATCCTGTACGAAAGATGCATTAGGCAGGAGCTTTAATCAATTGGATTCGTCGTCCTCGTCCGGTTGAGCTGGTGGAATAACAATATCCGAAAATAACAGGTCCATTTTGGCCGCATATTCGGCAGTATCGTCCATATAAAACTGTAAATGAGGCACGATCCGAAGCTGGTGACGCACCCTTTCGCCTAATTTCTGGCGTATAAATTTGGTGTTTTCCTGGATCGTTTCCAGTAAGATCGATTTATTTTTATCGGGCAAAAAACTCAGGTATGCTCTTGCAATGCTCAGGTCGGGCGTAACACGCACGGCTGTAATGGTAACAAAAGAGCCATTCGTCAAATGATGTGCGTCCTTTTGAAATATCTCCCCAAGATCCTTCTGAATCTGCCTCCCTACTTTTTGTTGTCTTTTAGATTCCATGTTTCAAAAGTACAAATATCCGGACTTATTTTGTTTTTGTAGAATGCGGAGTTGTAATTTCGTGAAAGTTATTCTGATAAGATATATAATCCGCATACTTCTTGTTAAGTTTTTTTCGCGTCAACGCACGGTATCAGAGCATCAGTCTGGTCGTATTTTTCCTGCTGCTCCGGCTTCCATTTTTCCTGGGTGGTGCGCCGCTGCTTATCCCGGAACTGAGCTGGATGCTGGTGGGCGAGCAAATGGGGCGCGGCTTTATGCTTTACCGGGATGTATGGGATAATGTGAGCCCCTTTTCAGGCCTTACTTACTGGCTTATAGACACGCTTTTCGGCCGCACGCAATGGGTTTATCAGCTCGCCGCGATCACCGTTTCCGTCGTTCAGATCCTTTATTTTAACTATGTGATACATTCCCGGGAAGTGTTCCCCGAGCGCACATTCCTGCCCGGCGCTTTATATGCATTATTCCTGAACATTTCTTTTGATATGGGCACGCTTTCGCCCATGCTGATGGCGAATACATTTTTGCTTTTTGCATTCGGCGCCATTGTTAAGATCCTCGTCAGAAGGGAAGTAACGCCGCAGGTTTTTGAAATGGGACTGTATATCGGAATTGCGACATTGTTTTATTTGCCGGCTTCATTGTTCATGATCTGGGCATTTCTGGCGTTGCTTTTTTATACGGGCTCAACGGTGCGCCACCATTTGTTGGGATTGTTCGGTTCTGTGTTTCCATTATTAATGGTCGTACTGTTCTTTTATATGAACAATGGCATCGAAAGCCTCAACAGAAACCTGCTAACCTCTGTTTTTCAGGTTAAACAATATAATCTGAATGATTTTGCGTCGCTGATCGCGTCCCTATTGCTCCCGCTGGGCTTTGGGGTGATGGGTTTTATGCGCATTTTCACCACGTTACGCTTCGTCAATTATCAAACGCGGATCCAGCAGGTGATGGCGCTCTGGTTTATTCTTGCGGTGTTCACCATTCCACTGATGCAGTTTATGGCGCCCATGCAGTTTGTGATTTTCATCCCTCCTGCTGCATTTTTTGCAACACATTATTTCCAGAGTTTCAGAAAAAAAAGCTGGGCTGACGAATTTCAGTTTATCACCATGGGGGCTGTGATCCTGATGATCCAATATCAGGGTTTACGCGGCATTATACCCGGATTATCTATGGGTAAGCTTGAAAATTTACGCGCGAAGCAAGCGGCGCTTCCCGAACAGATCCAGAACAAGCGCGTGCTGGTGCTTGGGCAGCATTCAGGAGAATATATCAATAATTATACAGCCACGCCTTACCTCAACTGGGAGCTTGCCAGCTACGATTTGCGCAACCTCGACAATTTCGACAGCGTGATCCATGTCTATGACAACTTCAAAAAAGACCCGCCGGATTACGTCATCGACAAAGTGAACATTATGCCGAAACTGCTTTACCGCGTTCCGGCATTGAGAAATCAATACGAACCAAGCCCCTGGAAAGGGATTTATCAGCGTAAGATCTAGCAGGCAATTTTATCAACGCGCGTTTGATGACGGCCGCCTTCAAATTCCGTTGCCAGAAATGCGCCTACGCTTGCCAGTGCCGTTTCCAGTTCAATAAACCGAACGGGTAAGCAAATAATATTTGCATCGTTATGCTGGCGTGCTAATGCTGCTAATGGCAGGTCCCAAACAAGCGCTGCACGGATTCCCTGATGCTTGTTGGCCGTAATGCAAACGCCCTGGCCGCTGCCGCAAAGCAACACGCCTTTTTCAAATTCACCGCTTTCAACACCACTCGCCACCGGATGGGCAAAATCTGCATAATCAGCAGAATCGGCGCTGTATGTGCCGAAATCCTTCACTTCAAAACCGTTTGTCGTTAACCAGTTAATGACTGGCTCCTTATATGGAAAACCCGCGTGATCCGAACCGATAGCAATTTTTCTCATTACTTTTTTGTTAATTGTAACCATCCGCTTTATCATCAGCGGCGGTTAAAGTTAATATTTTATATTTTTAATGATGCAGTAAGCAAAGTTACAATTATCTACTTCAACAACTAAATTGAACACCCTAATATGAGTGAAGAAGCAAAACCGACGAATGCTGAACTAATAGATGTTTCCCTCATGAACCCCGCAGTTCCCGAAGATGAAAAGCGGATCAAAGAGGCTTTTGAAGACCGGAACTGGAATGAAATAAAAAGTGCCGATTCCTGGGTTGTATTTAAAGTAATGGCCGAATTTGTGGAAGGTTTTGACAAGCTGGCTAAAATTGGCCCTTGCGTTTCAATCTTCGGATCGGCGCGGACGCTTTCTGATAATCCGCATTATAAAACAGCCGAAGATATTGCGGCAAAGCTTGTCAGGCATGGATACGGCGTGATCACAGGCGGTGGGCCCGGGATTATGGAGGCGGGTAACAAAGGTGCGCGTGAGCAAGGCGGAAAGTCAGTTGGATTAAACATCAAACTCCCTTTTGAGCAGCATAGCAACATTTACATTGACCCGGACAAGAACATCAATTTCGATTTTTTCTTTGTACGGAAAGTGATGTTCGTGAAATATTCACAGGGCTTCATCGTCATGCCGGGCGGATTTGGAACTTTGGATGAAATGTTTGAAGCGATGACATTAATCCAGACCAAAAAGATCGGCCGCTTCCCTATCGTGCTGGTAGGAAGCAGTTACTGGGTAGGTTTGCTTGACTGGATCAAGGGAACCATGCTCACAGAAGGCAACATTAATCCGGAAGATCTCAAACTGATCAGCATTGTAGACACGCCGGATGAAGCCGTGAAAGTGATCGACAATTTCTATAATAAATATATGTTGAAGCCAAACTTCTAAGCATTGAAGCGATCCTCAACATTAAACAGAGCCGTATCTCAATCAAAACGAAGATATGGCTCTATTTTTTTGATCATTGCATCATTCACAACCCGAACTTTCCGAAGCTCGTCCATGGTCCGGAAAGGCCCGTGCTGGTTGCGGTAATTGATGATAGTAGACGTAATTTGTTTGTTTTTGAAATACGGATGTTTTCCTAAATCCTCAACATTCACGCTGTTCAGGTTGATTTTCTTCACAGCGCTGTTAATCTTTCCATACCGGTAAAGTTCTCCCAGTGCAAGGGAATCCAGCCCAAAAATCTCCGCATATTGATCCGTAGAATGAAATCCGCCCAAAGCATCCCGAAATTTCAGGATGCGGATGGAAAGCTTGCTTCCTATCCCACGCAATTTTACGAGTTCGGTTGTATCTGCCGTGTTAATGTCAAATGCTGTTAAAACCGATTTTGCGGGTTTACTGAATGCTGGATGCGGTGGTTTATCTTTCCCAATGTTTTTTTCCATTTTACCAACGCTTTTTTCTGATGTTTCCGGGGAGGCAAAGACGATGTGTTTTTCCAGCTTATGGAACAGTTCGGACGGAAAATCGTAAATATTCAGCAAATCGTTTTTCTTTCGGAATTTTCCTCCTTTGCTGCGAAACTTATCAATTCTGTTGGCAATAAATGCAGGAATGCCGAGGGTTTCCAGCTGGTCCACAGAAGCCGAGTTAGGATCAAAATCAAACAATCTGACCGGCCTTGCGGGCTTTTTTGGAAATGTTTTTTTAGCAAATGGTTTGAATTTCCGGGTTTTGGACTGATTCGCCTTTTCCAGTTCAGCGGCCAGACTGTCAAGCATTCTTATATTAACCGGCCGCTCCTCAATGGGCAGATTGGGCAAGAGATACCTTCTAAAAAAGAATGGTAACCATAACAAAAGCAAACAAAGCACCATGAGCACCAGCGCGCCCCTTGCTTCCTTTTTTGAAATACCAAAATACGATTGCAGCAATTCTGCGATTTTCCGAAACATTTGCTAAGACATTGATTTGCCTTTGGACGCAGGTTTCAGGTTTTGGTCACAAAAAAAACTGCGAAGACGTTTTCACACCTTCGCAGCCAGATATTTAGTCAATAATTACTGATTCACAGAAACGCTTCCGCTGCTGGCTGACAGTGTTACCGGAATGCCGCCGCCATTCATTTTACCTCGAACACGGTCTTTTGCTGCCTCGCCATCAAAGTTTTTGAGTGCAATGTTGACCTTGTTGCCTTTCAGGTCCAGATCCACACCCTTATCCATCGGCATGGTGACACGCACGCTTCCTGCTGAGCTTGACAGGTCCACATATTCGCCCAGCTTAGCGATTTCCACCTCAATGCTTCCTGCACTTGTGCTCGCCCGCAAACTTCCCGAAACATTGGCCAGCCTTACCGAACCGCCCGATGTGCCCGTATTCAATGTGCCTTTTATATCCTCACCTTTTACGCTCCCGCCGCTCGTGCGTGCTTCAATGTCGCCTTCAAGACCGTTCAGCGCAATGCTGCCGCCGGAAGTTTTGAGCTGGATTTTTCCGGTTAATTCGGTTGCCTTAATGCTTCCGCCGCTGGTGTGCAGGTCAATGTCTTTTCTGCAATTCATCACATCAATGCTGCCTCCGGAAGTCCTTCCGCGGATTATGCCGTCGAGGTCGTTCACTTTAAGGCTTCCACCGCTGGTTTCAAAATTCTGCTCACCGCTCAGCGATGCAATGTGAATGCTTCCGCCGCTTGTTTTCAGGTATGTTTGTGTATTTCTTGGCGCCGACACTTTGAACCCGATGGAAATGCTTTTTTTATCATTCCATTTTACATTGTTTTTCCGCTTGGCTGTTGCCACGACCCGGTCTCCTTCTGTTCCAATGAGTATGTCGTAGTCTTCCAGGCGGTCTTCAATTTCTTCCTTGTTCAGGTCACTTTTCCCGTTCCAATTGTTAGGTCTGACATACATTTCCACCTGGAACCCGCTGTTTTGGCCGCCATCCACCGTGATGGAGCCGCCGGACGTTTCAACATTGAGTTCTTTCAGGTTTGCGCTGTTGAATTTTTTGGTAACATAAGGCTTATCGCTATCCACCTGGGCAGAAACGGCCCCTGCTGTGAAAAGCGTAAACATCAATAAAAGTAGTTTTCTGTTTCTCATGTCTAATATGATTAGGTTTTGCTGAATGATGCCAGATTTGGCTGCGAGGTTGCATGGTCGGTACGATTTTTGAAATAATATTCTCAAATACAAAAAGACAACTATGAAAACCTTTCACATTGAAGTGGCGAATGATTCGGAAGAGGAACTGATCACTAAAATCCTTGAAAATCTGCAACAAAAAGGAATGATCCATTTTAGCGAAGTACAAGCACACGAGGGCGAAGGAAAGCGCGTGCCAGCTTCCGAAGAACAAGTCCAGGAAATCATTGACGAAGCCGAGCTTGGGCCCTACTATTCTGACAAAGAAGCCAAGGACATTCTTAATTTATAAGTTTTTGCGACTCAACCCGGGTCGCATTTTCGTTTTTCAGGAAAGATGAAAACCATTTCCCTGAATCCTTAATCGTGCGTTTCTGCGTCGTGAAATCTACATGTACCAGCCCAAATCTGGCAGAGTAACCTTCTGCCCATTCGAAATTGTCCATCAACGTCCAGGCCAGGTAGCCTTTTACTTTTACACCTTCATTTTTGGCTTTTAAAATTGCGGCCAGATATTCCTGATAGAATGATCTGCGTTCAGGATCATGAATCTTTTCTCCTTCCACATTGTCGTCGAAAGCTGCCCCGTTTTCTGATACAATGATCTCGCGGATCCCGTCATAAGCATCAAATTGTTTGAGGATGTCATACATTCCCTTACCGCTTACCTCCCAGCCCATTGCCGTCACCGGCACATTTCGGAGCTTTGCGGGCACATCTTTGAGCCATACCACCGGCGCAAAATAGGAATGCTTCACCACTACGCTGAAATAGTTTTGTATACCAATAAAATCAAAATCAAATTTCAACCGTTCGGCATCACCAGCCTGCATGTAACGCTTCATGTTTCCTAAAAAACTGAATGCATCCTTCGGGTAACCCAGACCCAATGCCGGCTCGATAAAAAGCCGGTTCATCAATGCGTCGGCACGCTTTGCAGCGCGTACATCCCTAATGCTTGTGCTCGCTGCGTGTACATATGAACATGAAATGGCCGTTCCTATATAAGCATTGGCAACATTGCGCCTGATCACTTCACCGCCAATGGCCTGGCACATGGCCAGATGATGCACAACGGGCAAGAAGTTGCTGATACTTTTCCGGCCCGGCGCGTGCAATCCCGTGGTGTAGCCCAGTCCCGCAACGGCCATCGGCTCGTTCAGCACGATCCATTTTTTAACCCTGTCACCAAATGCATTTGCACAAATGGCTGCATAGGACGCGAACCAGTCGAGAATTTTACGGTTCTTCCAGCCGCCCAGGTCTTCAAGCGCCTGTGGAAGGTCCCAATGATAGAGCGTGATCCAGGGAACGATATTGAGTGAAAGGCATTTGTCAATCAGTTTATTATAAAATAAAATCCCGGCCTCATTGACGTCACCGGATCCTTTGGGCAAAATGCGTGACCACGAAATCGAGAACCTGAATTCCTTAAAACCCAATGCGTGGACCAGCTCAATATCCGCTTCATAGCGGTTATAAAAATCACAGGCAATGCGTGCATCGTCGCCATTCCTGATCTTTCCTTTGACCAAAGCAAACTTATCCCAAACACACGGACCACGGCCGTCCATATCCACCGCTCCTTCGATCTGGTAAGCTGCCGTAGCAACTCCCCAGCTGAAATCATCCCCAAAATCCTGCTTGCTCAATCGAATGTCCGTAGTCACTGCTGCCCTTTTATAAGCCGGAAAGTTAAAAACATATTGCAAAAGAAAAGCCCTTCATCCGATAATTACGGATGAAGGGCTTTCAAAATGATACGCAACTTTTATCTTACGATAAGGATTTTGCGCGTCAGGGTTCCGTCGTTGATTTTAACGAAATATGTTCCCTGGCTTAATTTCGTGACGTCGATCGCGTTCGATGCGTCGGGCAATGCGTTCATAACCAGCACACCTCTCTGGTCGTAAAACTTAACACTTGAAATGGCCTGGCTGCTGTTCAGTACGATGCGATCCGTCGTAGGGTTTGGATAAACGCTTAATTGAGCATCACCATCAAACTTCAAGCTTTTGATCGTACTAAATGCAAATGTGCCGTCCAGATCAACCATTCTTAACCGGTAAAGGTTAGAAGCCAAAGGATTAGTGTGGGTATAGCTGTATGGAACCAATGATTTGCTTTCGCCTTGCGCTGCCACAATATCAAGCACTTCCCATTTCTTGCCGTCACCGCTGTGCTGCACTTCAAAGTGATCCGAGTTCGTTTCCGAAGTTGTTGACCAGGATAATGTTGCAACAGTTCCTTCTTTCTTTACATTGAAAGCCGACAATGTTACTGGAAGCGGAGGGCCTGAGAATGTCAGACAGCCACCGTCAACCGCCAGGTAATCTTCTGATCCTGAGCCTTTGATGCGGATAATTTTAGTCGTTACAGGGATTGAACCTGCAATAATGTATTTCTGCATACCCCATGGATCGCTGCTTATCAATTTGTCGATCTGTTGTGTTAATGTTCCAAGCACTTTATTAGAACCATCCAGGAAGATCACTTCGATTTTCTGATCTCTGTTTTCTTTCACTGCTGCGAAAATGTTCAATGTAACCGCATTTCCAAGTGACGATTCAAATGCAAAATCCTGAGTAAATGAACCATTACCAGCCAGGATCAGGCTTTTGGAACCACATACAGCAATGGTAGCATCTGCAAATACGTTTCCTACGGTTGTCCAGTCTCCTACTCCATTTTCAAAGCTGCCGTTAACCAGTTTATTGTCGGTACAAGTTTCGCATGGCGGGGTTGTAGGCGGGGTTAACGTCATACATACCACATCTACTTTGAAAAAATTACCACCAGAGATTACGCTAATACGCACTTTGGTTGCACCAAGAGGAGCTCTTTCTGACAAGTTGTATTGTTGTAATTTGTGCTCCTGTGTTACCTTATAATTCATTTGAACCAGGTTTTGAGGCGTTTCAGCAACCGGGATCAAAGCACCTGCGCTCGAATAGAATTCAAGCTTGAACTGATGGTTTTGGCCAGTGTCATGCGTTCCACCGTAAACGCTTACGTTCACTGTTGTACCGGATGTCAGGCTCGCTTCCTGGTAAATTGTTCCTGCGCCTTCGATCAAACCATTTTTCTTACCGCAAATGCTATATGGATCATCTTGTCTGAAATTCGTACCCTGCGTTTTCACCCAGTAGTTCGTTCCGTCTTCGAAACTTCCGTTTTTCAGGGAATTTTCCGAATCCTTGCAGCAATCTGCTGTTGTAGGAGGAGGAGTTATTGACATACACGCCACGTCGATTTTGAAATAACCACCGCTGGCAGAAAATCTGAATTGAACCTTAACCGCATTGGCTGGAACCGAAGCCTTTGATAATGTGAATTTTTTCAACCTGCCATTTCCAGTCACTTGATAATCCATATCAACAGTCACGCGCTCGTTCTCGATTTCGTAACCGTTCCTATCATAAAAGCGAAGCGAAAATTTGTGGCTCTTGCTGACATCATGGGTACCACCATATACAGACATATTAATGGCGCTTCCGCCAGTGATCGCTACTTCCTGGTACACGTAACCCGATTGATCAATCAAACCATTGTAGCGACCGCATTGGTTATACGCTTCATCCAAGCGGAAGTGAGTGCCGTCCGCTTTTTTCCAATAATCCAATGATTCAAAATTTCCGTTTTTAAGCGCATTCTCTGAATCCTTGCAGCCACAATCGTCTGTGGCATTGGCCGTTCCGGCAAATCCTAAGGTTAAGAGTAAGAAACAGATGAGTAAAGTAAAGTTTTTCATAACATAATTGATTTGTAATTAATTAGCTGTAAGAGCAAGACGTTTAAGTAAAATCTACGATGCAAATGTATGGTTCAGATCAACTAAAAATATCACTTTTTTTATATTACATTATGACCAAACTTATATCTATTGCAAATTTTAAAGTAATTTTACATTTCAATTATAAAGTATTATTACAGCAAAAATTTTATTAATTCACTTTTTATGAGTGAGTTAATTTTGTCTCGTTCTGGTAACTGGTTGGAACATCACCACGGGCAAGACAAAAACCAATATATAACTATTTCAATCCAGGCCTTAGTCAAACGCTAATAGCTACACGTTGGAAGATGCAGTAAAATGATTGGTGCACGAAATGTGTATAAGGGTTACAACCACTGCGAAAGCCATTTATTAAATCAAATAGAACTGAGGCCATCAGATAAGTGATCTGCGTTTGATAAGCGAACCGTTTCTACAACTGGCATAAACGGTCGTGTGAAAAATTTCGAAGAAAAGCCTTTGCAAGCTCGTTTAAGCTTGTTTTGACAATGATGTTAAAAGTGTAGCAGAACCTTAAAATGCATTGAGAAAATTCGACAAAAAAAATTTTGATCTTTTTTCGGGTTCTACAAATTTTCCAGCGGTTTTCTGGTGTGTAGAATATAGTTTGGCCGGTAATCCCGCAGATAAGCCGATATGCCGTTAAAAAAGTGGTAAGAAAGATAAACAGAAGATTATGAACCGAGTGCGTTTAACTTATTAACCGCAGGCTCATTTTTAAGGACACACAAAGATTGTGATAAAACATCGCCAAATGCTCAAAACGGTCTATTCACAAACCGCACTCGTGTTCAGCGAGTTAAAAGTATAAAGTGGGATAATGTAGAAATACTGTGAGGGCAGGCATCAGGCGAAGATGGGTTTCGGCGTATAAACTTCAAAAACCTCCCGCAGCTCCTGCAATGCTTTCCTGATTCTGGATTTAACAGTTCCCAAAGGCAAACTTAGCCTTTCCGAAACTTCTTCATGCGTATAGCCCTGGAAATAGACCATTTCAATAAGCAATTTGCGCTCGGGAAGCAGGCGCTCCACGATTGAGCGAATATCCATTGTAGCAGGGAGCGGATTAAAAATAGACGAGGAAACAAGATCACCGTCTCGGACAAGTTCAAGCTGGATAACCCGCTCTTTCTTCATTTCCACACGCAGCTTGTCTATGGCTGTGTTACGGGCAATGTTCAAAATCCAGGTAAAAAGCGTCCCTTTCTCAGGATTGTAGTGACCAATATTTTTCCAGATTTTCAGAAAAGTATCTTGCATAGTGTCACAGGCACGCTCCTCATCTTTCACAATCTTGACAATAATACCATACAACGCCGAAGAGTAGTTATCGTACAAATATTCAAAGGCACTACGATCGTTGGATTTCAGAAGAGATACAAGCGTTGCTTCTGTGTAGGTATACTTGGCAGTCATGTAGGTCGCTATTTGTCTGGGTTTTTGATCCGGCTGTATCCGGCTTTTCTAATTTTATTAATATTGTTCCAGTTCGGTTTACAATCAATCTGTGTAATTTACACCCAATGTGGGGATCGGCATTTTACCTAATCATTCATTAAAATGACCTCTAAAAGCATTTTCGTTTACATTTTTGTGTGGATTTTATTCGCCTGCTCGTCGGATCATCAGTCATCCGGTGATGCGGAAAAATTGAAACAGATCGGGCGGGAATACGTGACCCTTGGCCTGACCATTGGTCAATACGACCCCGACTTCGTAGATGCATTCTATGGGCCAGATTCACTGCGCCCGGCGCCAGTGAAAGACTCTGCCGATTTCCCGAAAGACAGTCTGATCCTCAGGATTTCAGAGCTTAAAAAAGAGGTTACCGAACTGCTTGCCACGGAAAAAAACGATACAATCCGCCACCGTGCTGCGTGGCTGGGATCACAGCTTACGGCTTTTGAACGCCGGGTGAAAATTGTTGCCGGCGAGCGCGAGGCATTTGATACAGAATCCCGCGATCTGTTTGATGCCGTTGCGCCGGTTTATGGTGAAAAACATTTCCAAGACCTGATTGCAAAAATGGACGGCATATTGCCGGGCACCGGCCCGCTTCCGGGCCGTTTTCAGCGATTAGCGTCCAGGTTTTTAATCCCAAAAAATAAGATTGACACCGTCTTCCAGGTTGCGATTGCAGAGGCCAGACGACGAACAAAAGAACATTATACATTGCCGTCCGGGGAAAATTTCAAGCTTGAATATGTGACTGACAAACCCTGGTCGGGATATAACTGGTATAAGGGCAATTACCAAAGCCTGATCCAGATCAACATTAGTCAGCCTATTTTTATTCAGAGGGCAATTGACCTGGCTTGCCATGAAGGTTATCCGGGGCATCACGTGTTTAATGTGCTTTTGGAAAAAAATATTTACCACGACAAAGGTTCACAGGAAATTTCGCTGTATCCGCTTTTCAGTCCGCAGTCGCTGATTGCCGAGGGAAGTGCCAATTATGGCATTTCAATTGCTTTCCCTGGCGACGCTCAGGAGCAATATTGCAAGCAAGTCCTGATGCCTTTGGCGGGTATAGATACGACCGGCGCGCATCTTTATTTTGAAGCGCTTAAAATCAGCTCGGCGCTCAACTATGCACGGAATGAAGTAGCCAGAGGCCTTATCAATAAATCCATGGATGACAAGGAAGCATTGCGCTGGCTGACAGACTATTGCCTGCTGACAGAAAAAGGCGCTACGGACTATCTCAGATTCATAAAAAAATATGGAAGTTATGTGATCAACTACAATTACGGACAAGACCTGGTCAAAAATTACATTGAAAAAACGTTCGGCCAGGATCCGGATAAACGCTGGAAAGCATTTGAGAAATTATTAAGTAATCCAATGAAAGCCAGCGACCTGCTGGCGACCGACAAAAAATAATCCAAGTGAAATCAAATTACCTAAACCTAACAACCTTAATTCTTCTCACCCACTTAATCACTCCCAACAAAGGATTTGCCCAAACCCAAAACCCGAAAAAATACATTTGTCAAAAGACACACAGCCCGATAGAAATCGATGGCAAGCTCGACGAACGTGTTTGGGCAAAAGCGCTGTGGACTTCCCGGTTCGTTGACATTGAGGGAGACGTAAAACCGCTTCCCTACCAGCATACGCAGGCAAAAATGCTTTGGGATGACAAAAATTTATACATCGCCGCGATCATCGAGGAAGAGCACATTTGGGCATATCAGCAAAAGAAAGATCAGATCGTTTACCTCGAAAATGACTTTGAAGTGTTCATCGATCCCGATGGCGACGGTGAGAATTACTATGAACTTGAAATAAATGCCATCAACAATACATTCGATCTGTTCCTGCCGAGAACTTACAAAAATGGCGGTCGCGCGCAACTTAAATGGGACATTAAGGACCTGAAATCGGCAGTGAACATTGACGGGACTCTGAATGATGCCAGAGACAAGGATAAGCGCTGGATCCTTGAAATAGCGATTCCGTTTGCATCGCTTTCCCATGAGAACGTGCCTGCCATCATGCCCGAAAGCGGTTCTGAGTGGCGGATCAATTTCTCCCGCGTGAACTGGCAGCATGAAATCTCGGACGACGGCAAATATGCGAGAAAGAGAAATCCTGAAACCGGCAAAGTTTTACCCGAATACAACTGGGTATGGTCGCCACAGGGAATCATTAACATGCATTTCCCTGAATACTGGGGTTACCTTCAATTTGTTGACTCAAAAGAAAAGAAGAATAAAAAATGAAAAATTATCTGCTTTCACTCCTGATCATTGCCACGACATTCGTTCACGCACAGCCCGCGGCGGTTGGCAAAACTGCTGTGGATCATAAACTTGTAAAAAAGCTGGAAGCTGCAATGGTGGGCTTCAACGGACAAGCCGGCATTTATGTCAGAAACCTGAAAACAAACCACATAGCCGAGGTGAATGCAGATTCGATATTTCCTACCGCAAGCATGGTGAAGGTGCCGATCCTGTGCGGGATTTTTGATAAAATCAACCGGGGCGAAATCGCATTTACGCAGGAACTGGTTTATCGCGATTCTCTGAAATACGACAATGGAATCGTTGGATCATTCAGGGACAGTACGAAAATCGCTTTGCCGAAAATCATACATTTGATGATCTCGCAGAGTGATAACACAGGCAGTTTATGGCTGCAAGCGATGGCGGGCGGCGGTGCGGCGATCAACCAATGGCTGGATTTGAATGGATTTGCCAACATTCGCGTGAATTCCCGCACGCCTGGAAGGAAGGAATATCAGGCTAAATATGGCTGGGGACAGACCACGCCGCGGGAAATGGCTGAGCTGGTGGCAATGATCCGTAATGGTAAGGCAATTTCTCCTGCCGCGAGCGAGCGCATGTATCGCTATCTGGGCATGCAGTTTTGGGACGGAGAATCAATTTCCCAGGTCCCGCCGCATGTTAAAGTGGCTGCTAAAACGGGCGCTGTGAATCAGGCACGGTCGGAAGTGATGGTTGTCCACGCGCCGCACGGAGATTATGTGGTTTGCGTGGCGACAAAAAATCAGAAGGACGAATCGTGGCAAAAAAGCAATGAAGGCTTTGTGCTCCTCCGCACGCTCTCGGCCATCATCTGGAACCATTTCGAACCTAAAAGTGACTGGAAACCACTGCCTGAATCCGACAAATTCTGGTTTTAAAACCTTCCGGACCATTCAGGTCCGAAAGGTTTTGTCATGGCTAATGACTTTCGTCTGACTCAATGCCCAGCACACTCAAACGATATGGTGTAGCTGAAACTTTGATTTTTTCAACTTTTGAAAAATCGTCGGTGCTGATCCGCAGCAATTCTCCGCTTTTAGGTTGGGTAATGTAGATAAACCGTGTGGTTGCTTCCAACTGCGGTTTTTGTGTTTCATCTTTGGCGGTTGCAGGAATGACCGATCCGGTTTTCTTGGCTTCATTAGTTTTCAAATCAAAGATCCGCACTTCACCGCTATGCATCAGAACAACCAGGTTGTTGCCCGCATAATCTACTTTGACCTGCATAATGTCAGCATTGGCAAAAACCGGT
Source organism: Dyadobacter sp. CY347 (assembly GCF_021502655.1). Taxonomy (GTDB): domain Bacteria; phylum Bacteroidota; class Bacteroidia; order Cytophagales; family Spirosomataceae; genus Dyadobacter. The sequence goes on along the minus strand of NZ_JAKFFT010000004.1, from coordinate 211,721 downwards.
GTCACTGTATTTGCGGTTATATCAATCAGGTAAGCGCCTTTTGCAGCGGTGTAGCCAATGAATTTACCAGCTCCTTTCGCTTCCAGTATTGAACCAAACCACGCATCGCCGAAGTCAGCAGGATGTGCGATAAGCCTTTGTTTTCCGCTCGGTTCCACAACCAAGATCCCGCTGGAAGAACCGAACAGGGAAACCGAACCGTTTGTAGCATTGCCGTGAATGCCCTTTGTTTGAAGCGAAGAAGCAAAAAGCGTTTTGCCGGAGGCGTCGATAATTTTCACGCGCTCGGGCAAAGAGCCTGCTACCGACCCGTCTTTTTCTGTAATAGCGTAAGTGCCGTTATCAAACTTGGTCATTGCGCCGTGATGGGCAACCTTTCCTGCATTAATAATCGTCATTTTTGCTCCTGCTGTGTGGAATTCCGCTTCCTTGGCGATGGCCAGCGTTCCGTCCCCATCATTGAAAGTGATAATTTCATCGCCTTTGCTCTTAAAATGCGTTGGCTTGTTTCCGGTTCCTGTTAATGCGCCGAATTTTGGAGTCCCTTTCACGTCAACATGGTCGCCGTGGCCTTCAAAACCTGTATCAAAAAGTTGGACAAAATTATTCGCACCATTAACCAATGCACCGAAACGTCCCGCCTGCGTTCCATATAATGCTGATTTCGGAAACTGCGCTTCGAATTTTTCAACTGTCAGCTTAACAGGATCAACCAGCGAGATTTCCCTGCTCAGCTCATCATTGACCAGGATCCGGATGAATTTGAATTCGCTTTGTGCTACCGGGTTAACAGGGTTGTCGTCATCCTTATCGCAGGAAGCGAGCGCGAAAACCAGTCCGAGTGTCAAAAGTGTTTTGGATAAATGCTTTTTCATAAAAAAATCTTTAAATGCAACATTGATGCAAATATAAAATCATATGATTCAATAATGCAACAATGATGCAAATAAAGATTTTTCCGGGATGCTGATTCTCGAAGCTAAGCGATCGCCTCTCTAAGCAGATTTCGGCTTTCTTTTTTCACAAATGTGATGGGTACGAAATCGTCATTTGGCGCGCCTATGTAGTAAACCGTCCATTCCGGGTCGTGATGCGACAGCATTTCGCTGATGCAATCGGCACGATGCGCGACCGGATTTGAGCAGTCTTCCCAATAAAAAAGCTCAACACGGTAAAACAAATTTTGTTTGATACCATTGATTGTTACTTCAACTTTAATCTCCTGCTTTCCTTGAAGCGGCGGGATTGGGATGGCGATATGGCTCATGGTTTTAAAGATTAGAAATGCGACATAGCGGACGTTTTAGTAATGAAATACAGATTTTTACTCGCTTCGTAACGACTTGACGGGATTTGTTAATGCAGCCTTAATGCTCTGAAAACTAATGGTAAGCAATGCCACCACAACCGACAGTGCGCCAGCCAGCAGGAAAATCCACCATTCAATGTCGATGCGATAGGCAAAATCTTTAAGCCAGGTGCTTACGGCCCACCAGGCAATGGGAGAAGCGATGAGGATGGAGGCGATGACAAGTTTCAAAAAATCCTTTGATAGCAATGCGACAATGCCTGCAACCGAAGCGCCCATCACTTTTCGCACGCCGATCTCCTTGAAACGGCGCTCCGCGGAATAAGAAGCGAGTCCGAACAAACCCAGGCAAGAAACGAAAATAGCCAGCGCGGCCAGTATGCCAACGATTTCACTAACCTGACTGTCGGCCTTATAAAGCGTAGCAAAATGATCGTCCAGGAATGAATACTTAAATTCCTGCTGCGGTACAATGTTATTCCAGACAGCCTGAATGCCTGCGATCGCCCGCTTGGCATCATTGCCTTTTATACGCACCGACATTTCCTCGTAACCCCAGTCCTTTTGGTTAAAAAGGCAAAGCGTTTCAATTTTATGGTGCAGCGAATTGAAGTTAAAATCCTTTGCTACACCCACAATTACGCCCGCCGAATCCATCCCGGAGAAGCCAAAATGCTTCCCTACCAATGTTTGGAGCGTTAATTTGGGCTGATCTTTCAAAAGCTCTTTCGCCAGGGACTCATTAACAATGTAAGCCTTAGCATTATCCGCTTCATCATCCCGGAAATTCCTTCCGGCGATGATCTTGATTTTATATAACGACAAATAATCGGGATCGACAACCACTTGCGACGACGCAATCTGTTTCTGAGGCCCGTCGCCATGAAATGTCACGCCGGTCTGGTGTAAGTTATTGCCCAGGCGCTGCTGCGAACCAGTTACGCCGGACACAAATGAGCTGGACAACAACTCTTGTTTAAGCGACTGATATTTAGGCCCTGACTTGGAATCCAACGGGATGATCACAACCTGCTCCCGCTCAAAACCCGGATCCTTTTGCTCCATATAACGCAGCTGCTTAACTGCAAAACCGGTCGCAATGATGAGGAAGACGGCGCTCGAAAACTGTGCAATGACAAGCAGATTTCTGAAATTTGCCTTTCCGGTTTTCAATGTGCCTTTCAAAACCGCGATAGGCTGGAACGCGGATAAGAATACTGCGGGATACAATCCGGAAAATACGCCGATCAGGACCGTTCCGAGCAAAATGCTGCCCAGCAGTGAAGGATTGGTAAAAAATGCAAAGTCAAGATCACGCTGACTGAAATTGCTCACAACCGGAATTAAAAGCTTCACCATCACGATTGCCAGCACCAGCGCTACAAATGATAGCAGAACGGATTCTCCGATAAACTGTCCCGCAAGCTGAAAACGCTGTGCCCCAATAGACTTCCTGATCCCAACCTCCTTCGCCCGGCCTGTGGAACGCGCTGTGGACAAGTTCATAAAGTTGACGCAAGCGATAACCAGCACAATAATGCCGATCACAGAAAAGATGTAAGTATAACTCCGGTCGAACTTTTGATAGTTGATATAGTCGTGCGTGATTTCTGTGGATTTGGCATGGACATCGGCGAGTGGCTGCAAGAAGAGTTCGTAATAGCTGGCGCCTTCTTTGCTCATATGCCTGCCCAGGTAGGCAGGGAATTTCTTTTCCAATGCGGCTATATTGGCACCAGGAGCGACTTCCAGGTAGGTTACCAGCCAGTTGCCGCCCCAATTATCCATGTAATCCGGTCGCGTGACGGTGCTAAATGAAAACAATGCATCAAATTGCAAATGGGAAGTGGCCAGAACATTTTTGAGGATCCCGGTTACTTTGAATGTTAATGTATCATCGCCATAATGAATGACCGATTTCCCGATCGGGTTTTGTGCTCCGAATAGGCTGGCAGCACTTTTTTCCGAAAGCACCACTGTATTAGGCTCTTTCAGCACGCTTTGCTTTTGCCCTTCAAGTAGTTTAAAATCAAACATTTCCAGGAAATTCGGATCTACCCAAAGCGCCTTCGCAAGCTCAGATTTTTTTTCCTCATAAAGCAACGGGACATTGTCAAACTTCCTGATGCGGACAAAGTCCTTTATTTCCGGAAATTCATTTTTAAGCGTCGGCCCCATCGGAAACATGGAAAGGGCCACTTTTTGAGGGGCCACCATGCCTTTGAACTTCTGGACTTCGTCAAGCCGGTAAATGTTTTTAGAATGGATTTTGTCAAAACTAATTTCGTAAAAAACAAAAACCATAATGAGGATACAGGCAGCCATCCCGATCGCGAGGCCGACAATGTTGATTCCGGAAAACACCTTGTTTTTCCAGATATTGCGAAAAGCAATTTTCAGGTAGTTTTTGAGCATAGCAGAGATAGGGATAAGATCTCTGTCACCAACAAACTTATGCCACGGAAATCAAGATATTGATTATCAGATTCTTATATAGCAAAAAACGAACAAAATTGTTCGAAATCGGACAATTTTGTTCGCCTTTGAACAGCCTAAAATAAAGCCTTACCAAGTTCTCTTAATGCCGAAATAGCCACCGGCAGAATTCACGAAAAGATCACCGTTGTCCAGTCCGAATTTTGCTATCAAACTGGTTTTTTTCAAATGCGGAAATACATATTCGCCAGCTAAATAAGTGGATAACTGACCACGAACGGGATTAAAATTCTCTCCCGGCATCCCGAAGTTCTGGCTGTATGAGACCTTCAATGTCAGCGCAAGAACATTTCGCCAGCCCCCCTGTAACCCTGCGTACCAGACATTGACGCGGTTACCAGGGAAATAACGTTTGCTGGTCGGCTTTGACTGGTCCATATCCTTCCCTGGGACAATAAACGGCGTACCCACTGTTCGGTCGAAATATGACCAGCCTTTCGAATATTGAGAATGATTGAAATAGTTATCAGCACCCTGATACGTGCTTCCGGGAATGTAGAATGTTGATCCCGACTGGTCTTTTGTAGACAGGAATTCCAGTGTTAACCGGGTCAGGCCAAAGCCAGCGCGATTTTGTAATGGATTCATTTTAAGATTAATACCAAACAATCCATCCGGCACATTCTTGAAAAGCATACTGGAAACGTCTTCGAACGGATGCTGATGATAAATAAACAGCTGCTTATCACCCACTTTTGTTTCAAATCCGAAATCGTAGCTTCCCAAGTGATTGCCTAAACGATAACTGTCAAAAGAACCATAGCCATTTTTAGTGAACCAATTTTTAGAAGTGTAAGCCAGTACAACGTTGGGGTAGAATTTCCAGGATGATGGCAATTCGCCATTTAATGCCAATTCAGGATGGTTTTTGAGCTCTTCTGAATGTCCTGCCCAAAGCACATTATGATTCAGGCCCAAATAAAATTTATTTTTTGACTTGACCTTACCCAATCGGAAATACAAAAATTTCTGATGGAGCCGGACGCCTTTTATATAATCCGTATCGAACCAGCCATGTGCGAAACCTGCGTGTACGGCGAGAAAATTGTGTGTAAATTTTAAAGGGACAAAGGTTACAGTTCCAATCTGCACCTTTGGGATCGGCAGCGCATTGCCCGAGCCTGCATAAAACCCGGAAGACAATGTTGTATCACCCAAGCCCATCACCTCGCGCCTTCTTCCCGCATAAATTTCGAGCATTTTGAACCTTGCCTTCAAATGCGCTTCCGGCAACAGCACCTGAAACTGATTCTGATCATTATACGTAAGGACCGGATTCACTGCAAATCCCCAGTCAGTTTTCTGCGGACGATTGGAGAGGCTGTCAAAGAACACGTAATCTTTTCTAAGCGTGGCTTGCATTTGTCCTGCGGGTCCGGTCTTCGGCACAATGCCGAATTGGTTGGTACGCAGCCAAAAAGGTGTGGTTTCAGGAGACGAAATGTATGCACCAGCTTCAAGTCCTGCTTTCAAACCTAAGGGCAAAGCATTCCTGTCTTGCGCATTAACAAGCAGACATTGAAATATCAAAAGGCAGGTAGCGGTGTAAAAAACGAGTTTAAACCTGAGCATAACGCACTTATATGAAGGATTACCTTGCAAGATAAAGACGTTTGCACGAAAATTTTCTACCTGGAAATTAATTCAATGTTATTAAACGGTGCGGCCTACCCTACTCGGTTTTCAATGTTTTCACAGGATTCGCAAGCGCGGCCTTGACGGACTGATAGCCAACGGTAAGGCAAGCGATGGCGATTGCAAGGAGGGCGGAAACGGCAAAAATCCACCATTCAATGTCGATCCTGAATGCAAAATCCTGCAACCATTTGTTCATAAAAAAATAGGAAACCGGGCTCGCTATAATGATCGCTATGGCAACGAGCCGCAAGAAATCCATTGATAATAATGTAGTTATACTGGCAATGGAAGCCCCTAAAACTTTGCGAATGCCAATTTCCTTGGTGCGTTGCTCGATGGAAAACAGCGCCAGACCGAAAAGGCCAAGACAGGACAGAAATACAGATAAAAGCGCAAACATGGAGGTAAGATTGGAAGCCAACTCTTCCCTTTTGTAAAATCCGGCGATCTCCTCGTCGTAAAAACTATATTGGAACACATATTCCGGAAAGTGTTTCTGCCAAACCTTCATAATGTCCGGAATCGTAGAAGCGCTGAGGTTTTGCAGCTTAATCCCGGCGCTGCGATAATGCTTCTTTGATGCATAAATGACCGTCGGTTCGATGGTGGAGTAAAGATCCGCATTGTTGAAATCTGACAAAACACCCACAATCACGCCTGTCTTGTTATCCATGTCACCGACCACCAGACGCTTATTCAATGCTTCCTCAGGCGATTTCAACCCTAAGGATTTAGCTAACTTATTGTTAATCAATAACTCATGAAGTGTATCTGACTGAACAGCATTGCGCCCGGCAATGAGTTTCAATCCATAAGTGGCTATATAATGGTTGTCTGCAACCCTGGACCGGGCTACAAACTTTTCCCAATCGCGGTTTTCAAATTTAATGCTGCCGCCGTTTCCTGCCTGTGAAGAAGGTGGGTTTCTGAAAAATGAAATGCTGGCGACTTCTTTAATTCCTGGAATCTCATTGCTCAGCGCTTCAATTTTTGCGGTTTCAGTTTCCGGCAAACCTACATGCAGGATCAAGTCTTTATTCAAGCCCAGATCTTTGTTTTTCAGATATCTGGATTGGAGGATGATCACCATTGAAACAGCGATTAAAACAAACGAAATGCTGAATTGCGCTACTACAAGGCCTTTTCTAACTGAAAACGAGCCGCCGTCATTGGCGAGTGTCATACCCTTGATCGCCCGGATTGGATTCAAATTTGAAATAACCAATGCAGGATAAATGCCCGCCACGCACACGACAAAAAACAACAGCAAAAAGCTGAATGCAAGCAGGGTGAAATCAGTAAAAATGTTCACTTCCACAATGATTTCCAGCCAGTTACTAATTACAGGAGCCAGCAGTTTGGAAAGCAAAATTGATAAAACGAACGACATGCCCGAGAAAAGAGCGGCTTCGTAAATAAAAAGCCAGAACACCTGCCATTGCGAAACGCCCAGCACTTTTCTGATCCCCACTTCCTTGCTCCTCTTAAATGACTGCGCCGTGGAAATGTTGATAAAATTGAAACAGGCTATGAGTATCAGCAGCAAACCGACCGTCGCCAGCATTACGATGGTGTAATATTTGATCTTTCCCCCATAATTCATGTTGAAATGAATGTCCGAAAGCGGTTGCAAATGATAATGGAATACATTGCTGTCGGCACCGTGAATCTTCTTAGCAAACGCAACGAGCTGATTTTCCAATGCCGCCTTATCCTCTTCCGAACGCAGGCTCACAAAAGTTTCCCTATTACTGTCGATCCAGCCCCAATCCTCATATCCATACTCAGGAATCAGCTTTTTTAATGTTGGAAGCGAAACGAAAACGTCTTTTTTAAAATCGGTTTGCTCCGGAAAATCTTTGATAACACCTGCAACAGTCACATTTTCGGCATTATTAAGCCGGATCAGGCGGCCCATTGGATTCGATTTTCCGAAATATTTTTGGGCATAACGCTCCGTAATAACAATGTGCCCCGGCACATTCAGAACCGCCGCATTACCCGCTAAAAATTGATAATCAAATATTTTAAAGAACTCCGAATCTGTAAATGCTGCCGATGATTTTTCGAAAAATTTTTTTGAATTATTGGCTTGTTCTATGCTGATAGTCAATTCGCGCTCGGCCAGGTAAGCGGCATGTGAAACATTTGCAAACTCCTTCCTGAGCGCCGTATGCAAGGCAAAAGCCGAGCCCTTCTCATGCTCGACAGAGCCATCTTCCAAATGCAGATCCACCACCATACGGAAGATCTTATCCGCCTGCGCATGATGCTTATCAACACCCAAATGGTAAGAAACCAGCTGGAAAATAATGATCGCCCCAGCCATACCAATGCCCAAACCGGCCACATTAATAGCCGAGTAAACCTTGTTCCTCACCAAATTCCGCCAGGCAACCCTAAGATAATTCCGGAGCATAAAAAGAGATTTATTGACGCATTCATCGCAGAGGCGACCGCTCACTCATTCACTCCTAAGACTCTTCACCGGATTCATCAACGCTGCCCGGATACTTTGAAAACTCACTGTCGCGAATGCAATAGCGGCTGATAAGAAGGCTGCAACTGCGAAGATCCACCAGTAAATGTCGGTCTTATAAGCGAAGTTTTCGAGCCAGCGATACATTCCATAGTATGCTATCGGTGAAGCTATTACAAATGCAATGAGCACCAGTTTCAGGAAATCTTTGGATAGTAGTCCTACAATGCTGCCCGTTGATGCGCCCATCACTTTCCTTACGCCAATTTCCTTTGTGCGCTGCATTGTGCTGTAAGAAGCCAGGCCGAGTAATCCGAGACATGAAATGAAAATGGCGAGGATAGCGAAATTGAAGAATAGCTTTTCAAAACGCTCTTCACTTCTGTACTGCCGGTCAAAGAACTCGTCCATAAAATAGTAACTAAACGGCCGGTTTGGCATGACCGTCCTCCATTTTTGCTCTACAGCCGCAACAGTTTCTTTAATGTTACCGCCGTCGATTTTGATGGAAACCAGCTCGCTGCCGCCAGGCTCAATGCGCATGGTCAGCGGCTTAATGGTTTCCTGCAACGACCGGAAGTGAAAATCTTTAATCACACCAACGATCTTCCCTTCGCGGCCCCATTGCTTAAACCTGCGGCCTATGGCTTCTTCCGGCGAGCTGTAACCAAACAACTTTACAGCGGCTTCGTTCATCACCATTGCCTGCGTTGTATCCGTTCCGAATTCCCGTGAAAAAGGACGTCCGGCAGCCATTTTCAAGCCAAATTGCTGGATATAATCAAAGTCAACAAAATACAAATCCAGGTTTGCAATCTGTAAATCCCCGCTTTTGTTTTCAATTTCTGAATATGCTCCGGGATTACCACTGCCCGGCACGCTGGATGATGTTGCCGTTGACTTTACGCCCGTCAGGTCCGCCAGGGACTGCTTGAATGCGTCTTTTTTGGGATCACCCTGCGAGTTAACGATCATCATCTGGTCTTTACTAAAACCAAGATCGCGGTTCCGCATGAAATCCATTTGAATGTAAACCACAATGGTCGCAATGATCAGCGCAATCGAAATGGCAAATTGAATGGTTACCAATGACTTTCTTAACAAAATCCCTTTCACACTGGTCGTAAAGCGCCCTTTCAAAACAACTACGGGTTCAAATGAAGACAACACCAATGCAGGATAAATACCCGCCAATATGCCAATAAGGATAGCGGCAATGAACATTCCGGCCACAAAAGGCAGGTTATCCATAATTCCGGTGCTGATAACTTTGCCTGAAAGGTTATTAAAAAGGGGAATCAATGCAGTTGAAAGCACGACGGCAAACACAAATGCGATCAAACACAAAAGAATGGACTCACTGATAAATTGCCGCGCAACGAGCATCTTAGGCGCACCAACAACTTTCCGGATCCCCACTTCCTTGGCCCGTTCTACTGATCTTGCAGTAGTAAGGTTTATAAAATTAATGCAGGCGATCAGCAGAATGAATATGGCTACAACCGAGAATACATACACGTTATTCATGCTTCCGGATTCGGCCGTATCTCTGGTCGATTTTAAATAAACATCCCGCAATGGCTCCAAGAAGAGCTTATAATACATTTGCGATTCCTTCATTGTTTTGCCCGCACGCCTTTCAAGAAATGCCGGAAACTTGTTTTCAAGTGCCGTTTTGGTGGTTCCGGGAGTGAGAAGTAAATATGTTGTAGCGCCAAAATTGCCCCATTGATCGTCCAGTCCTTTGTTGAACCGCTGCGTCATGGTGGTCATCGAGACGAACATATCGCCTTTGATCTGGGAATTTTCAGGAATGTCCTGCATTACGCCTGTCACTTTCGCCGGTAAACCATCGCCCGAAAGCAGCAATGTTTGCCCTACCGGATCCGCATCACCAAAATATTTCTTAGCAGCCTTTTCCGTAAAAACAATGCTTAATTGATCCTTTAATGCTGTTTTCGGATCCCCTTTAATGAGTTTGAAATCAAAAACCTGAAAGAGCGTCGAATCAGCAAAAACCGTTTTGTCTTCCTGGAATTTGATGTCGCCCTTTCTGACCAGAAAACTCCCCCCGCTAACACGGGTGAAAGCCTCAACTTCGGGAAAATCACTTTTAATGCTTGGTGCAAAAGCCCAGGAAGTTATACCCGCATTAATGGTTTCAGAAGGTGTCTTAATATCGGTTACCAGCCTGTAAATGCGGTCAGACTTGGTGTGGAACGCGTCATAACTCAACTCAAAATTCACATAAAGAAATATCAGAAAACAGGCCGACATCCCGACAGTCAGTCCCATAATGTTGATAAAAGAAAAAACTTTGTGCTTCCACAAGTTCCGAAGGGCAATTTTAAGATAGTTTTTCAGCATGGTTATCGGTCGAAGGATTGTTGTTGCAGCGCGGGCTGAGCGCTCTGTGCACTTTCAAAACATATGTGCCAATTTTGCGATCACTTATAATTTTCTCATTATCAAACATTTGTATTTTAAAACAAAAAATCAGCTGTCCGAAATCGAACAGCTGATTTTTTAGTCTGGACAGTAAGACAGCCCTAATTATAGTTGAAAGCTATCTCGTTTCCGTAAACGACGGAGTTATCTTCCATGATAGCATAAGCTCGATAATATACATTGCCTCCGCAAATCTCACCGGATTGCTTGTGTTTAGGGCCGGGTAAAAACGGCAGCGGGAAAACTTCTTTCACATCATTTTCTACGACAGGATTGCCCACACGCGGATTTCCAACTCCGATTGTCGTGTAAACGATTCCGTATTCCTTCACAGTCTTCGTCCCGACGTCCTTAATGTCCAAATGCAAAGTGTAACTACACTTCCAACCGTTGCCGGAAGTCCATTTCAGCGTTTCCAATTGAGGCGGATTTCCAGGCAGCTGATGATCCACACAGGCTTGCGCAAAAAGCATGAATGCAAAAATCAGGGAATAATAGAGCGTACGGCGCATATAAATAGTAGTTTGAGGTAGTTAAATATGACCATATAAACTACAAATATTACTAAATATTCCGATTAATTTCAATAGATCTATCCTTTGAAATTACTAATCGGTCTGCAATATACGTTTAGTCACTCTTCAACGACTTAACCGGGTTCATCAATGCGGCCTTAATGCTCTGGAAACTTACGGTTGTGAACGCAATTAAGATCGCCGTTACCGCACTCACAGCGAACATCCACCAACTAATCGTAATCTTATACTCAAAGTCTTGCAGCCATTTATTCATGAAATACCAGGCCAGCGGCGATGCCAGCACAATTGCGATAAACACCAGCAGCAAGAAGTCCCGGGAAAGCAACCCGACAATGCTTGTTACCGACGCTCCAAGCACTTTTCTTACACCAATTTCCTTCATGCGCTGCTGCGCCATGAATGTGGCAAGCCCAAATAAACCCAGGCAGGCGATAAAGATGGAAAGTCCGGCAAAAATTTGATACAGTAAGCTCAGCTGACGGTCCTGATTATAAAACTCCTCAATGCTCTGATCGAAAAACTTTCCTTGTAATGTCACCTCCGGAAATACGCGCGCATATATTTTCTCAATCTCACCTACGGCACGTGACACGTTTTTAGTTTCGATTTTTATTCCCGCCAGCCAGTAATATTTTGGCATAGGCATGATCATAATCGGCTTGGCTGCGTCCCTTGCTGAGTTCGCCTTGAAATCCTTCACGACACCCACAATAGGCTGCCAGTCGCCGCCGCCCATCCGGAGGTTTTTACCAATGGCCTGTTGCGGATCTTTGATCCCCACCTTTTGCAGAAATGTTTCATTTACGACACAGGATCCAATGGAATCCCCGGCCTGATAGGGGCCGCCAGCAGCAAACTCCAAACCATAAGCCTGGAAATAATGATGATCGGCGAATTTGTTAAAAAGCTGAAAATCTTCGTCTTTTCCTTTGTTATCAAAAGCAAAATTGCCGGACCAATTATCATCGGACGAGGGAACATCGGATGAAAAGCTGACGGAAGAAATGTCAGGACTTTGCAGAAGTTCATTTCTTAATGTTTCAAAACGCGTCTGGTAGGCCTCATCCAGATTCACGGAATAGACGCCTTCTTTGACAAAACCCAGATCAAGGTTACCAATGTATTTCATTTGTGCAATGGTCACAATGGTACCCACAACGAGAATTTGAGAAATGCCGAATTGAACGATAATAAGCGTTTTTTGTAAAGAAACACCCCCCAATGACCGGTTCGCGATCTTGCTTTTAATCGCCTCAATCGGCCGGAAGCCTGACATTACGACTGCTGGATAAAACCCTGCGACAAAGCTTACTATAATAGCCAGCGCACCAATAAAAAACCACAGCTGCGGATTTTGAACGACCGGAAGCTCTGCGGGAACACGCGAAATTTTGCCAAGCAAAGGCATGCTGAGCATGGCAATCACCACCCCAAGAACAACTGCAAATCCAACGATGAGCACAGTTTCACTCAAAAACTGCCGCATTAGCTCCGACCGGCCGCTTCCAAGCACTTTCCGCACACCCACTTCCTTCGAGCGACGGACTGATTGAACAGTGGCGAGGTTAATGAAATTAATGCAAGCCATTGAAATGATCAGAATTCCGATCACTACCAGGGTCCAAAGCACGTTTTTACTAATGATATGGTCGGAATAGTTGGGATAACGGTCGTCGTAATGCTGATCGGCCAGCGGGCTTAAAAAGTGTTTGATCTTGAAATTGTCTTTCTTGTTGTTATAATGTTTGGCAACAAATTTTCCCAACAACCGATCAATGGTTGCTGGCGCAACATGTTCGGGCAGAAGCACAAATAACTGATCATTGCTGCTCGTGCCGCCCCAACTTTCAAAACCTCCAAAGCCAAATAGCAACGGTTGCTGCCGCTTGGATTCGTACGAAACGACGATATCGACCGGAAAATCTGTATTGACCGGCGGATTGGCCAGGATCCCGCCCACTTTCATCACCGTTTTGTTATTGATTTTAATAAACTGCCCTACGGCCTCCTGCCAGTTCCCGAAATATTTTTCAGCCCTTCTCTGCGAAAGCACAATGACATTAGGGTCTTTCAGAACGGATTTAGAGCCAGCTAAAAATGGAAAATCGAAAATATCAAAGAACTCAGGGACAGTGAGTAAGCCGTCATTATCTTCATAAAATTTCTTGTCGGACGCTTGATTGTTCGCATCTTTTCCCAGAATTGTTACCTGTGGTTCCAGCGTGCCATAAATCGGCACCAGCTTTTCAAACTGGGGGATATCCACTTTCAAAGCCGCGAAAAATGGCAGCGGGCTCCCGGGTGTGAAATCAGTTTGCCCTGTCGCGTAGTCCGTTTGCTTTACTATGCGGTAAATGCGGTTGTACTTGCTGTGAAATTTGTCAAACCCTGACTCATAGGAATATACGACGTAAAGCAGCAAACAAGCGGCTACGCCCACAGACAGGCCTAATACATTCAGGATGGTGTAATTGCGATATCGGAGAATGGTCCGCAGCGCAACTTTGAGATGATTTTTAAGCATAAGTTCAGGTTTTTGGCCTAGGCCTGCTCATTCATTTTTTAAAGACTCAACCGGGTTCATCAACGCGGCTTTAATGCTTTGGAAACTAATTGTAAATAAGGCAATTGCAATTGCTCCAAGTCCGACATATATGAAGGTAATAGGACTGATTTTAATCTGATATGCAAAGTCGGAGAGCCATTTGTTCATGCCATACCAGGCTGCCGGAACAGCAATAGCGATCGCGATCAGCATGAGTTTCACAAAATCTTTTGAAAGCAGCAGGACAATGCTTGCTATCGAAGCTCCCAACACTTTCCTGACACCGATTTCTTTCGTTCTCTGCTCTGAAATAAATGCGATCAATGCGAATAATCCCAGGCAGGATATAAAGATTGTTATGCCGGAAAACAGCCCAAGGATGGATGAAACGCGGGTTTCGGCCTTATACATATCGTCAAATTCCTGATCCAGAAAATGATACTCGAACGGCCGCATCGGAAAGTTTTCTTTCCAGCTCTTTTTCAGCAGCTCTACTGCTTGTGCACTTTCGTTGGCGCCAATTTTCACCATCACCTTTCCAAAATAATTGTATTCGGGAATGATTGCAATCGGGCCTATTTTCTCGTGCATTGATCTGAAATGAAAATCCCTTGCAACTGCTTTCACTGCCCCTTCCCGACCATTCATATTTACCAATTTCCCTATGGCAGTTTCCGGAGTCCAGCCCAACGCCTTCACAGCTGATTCGTTTAGTATGAATGCAAATTTTCGCAATGCAGCGGAATCGGTGGTTGCCTGTAAAATATCCGTATTGCTGAAATTTTGGCCTGCAACTAGTTCCATCCCGAGTGTTTGGACAAAATCCTTTTCCACCGGGATTGCGGTGATATTCAGCTGGAAATTCTGCGGCTTGTCGCTCGCTGAAATGGTATAACCGCCTTGCACATTCACTGGCGAATCGTAAGATGCGGTCACCGACTTTACGATTGGATGGCTCAGCAAATCATTCTTGATCGCCGCAAGTTTTCCGGCGGAAATGCCCGAGCTGATGTCCATTACAATGATTTGTGACGGATTCAAACCGAGATTTTTATTTTGAATGAATTGAAGTTGCTGATTGGCAATAATCGTCCCAATGATAAAAAGGATTGAAGTGGTAAACTGAAAAACGACCAGCGAGCTGCGCAAACCGCTTCCTCCCTTCGTGGCAAGCACTTTTCCTTTTAAAACTTTGATCGGCTCAAACCTGGAAAGCACCGCAGCCGGGTAAAGCCCTGACAGCAATGTTACGCCAATGCCCAGCGAGAACAGTAGCAGGATCACATAAACGGCCGGCCATATCTTAAAGCCAAGCGCGTTTCCGGAAATATTGCTAATGATGGGAAAGCCCAGAAGAGCAATGAGCAGCCCCACCAAAATGGCACCAAGCGTAATGAGGCCACATTCAAAGAGATACTGACGAAAAACTTGCGTCCTGGCCGCGCCCATCACTTTGCGCACGCCTACTTCACGTGCCCGGACTGCGGAACGGGCAGTGACCAGATTAATGAAATTGATGCAGGCGATGATCAGGATAAGTAACCCGACACCGGATAGAATGTAAACGTATTTGTAGTTGCCGGAAGCCTCCAAGCCAGCGGAAACATTGGAATAGAGGTGAATGCGGTTAAATGCTTCGAGATCCAATTTCACTTTCGTGGACCGATCCTGCGGATTATTCAGGTTTTTGGCAGCGAATTTATCGACTTTTGCTTGTAATGTCCCGATTTTCGCCTCCGGTTGCAACAGCAGATAAGTGTAGTCGTTTGCCGAGTCAAATGCTTCGGTTTTGGAACGGGGCAATGTGCTGTAACTGCCTAGCCAGTTGAATTTTATATGCGAATAAGACGGAATATCGGAGATCACGCCCGTCACTTGCATTCTCAGGTTCTCATTCATCGTCACCGACTTCCCTATCGCGCTTTCCTGTCCGAAATATTTCCGGGCAGTGGTTTCGTCTATAACTACGGAATTAGGCTGTGCCAATGCCGTTGCCTGATCGCCTTCAATAAATTGAGTTGGAAAAATTTTGAAAAATGATGCATCTGCGAAAAGGACCTTTTTCTCGTTGAACAGCGCTTCATTGTATTTCACGGCAACCGGTCCCCCGGCGCTAAAAGGATAAATCCGGACGGCTTCTTTGATTTCAGCAAATTCACGGGCAAAAGCAGGCCCCACCGCAGTGGGTGTAACAGCAATATGGACCGGTTCACTATCACCGGATTGGTAGAAAAAGTTGACCCTTACAATGTGGTCGCTATTGACCTGGAAGCGGTCATAACGAACTTCATGAAGCACATAGGTGGCTAATAACAGCAAACAACCAATTCCCAGGGCAAGCCCCATGATGCTGATAAAAGAATTGGTTTTGTACTTCCAGAGGTTACGGACGGCAATTTTAAAATAATTTTTAAGCATGTGTTATGGTTTTATTGTAAATCTTTATTCACTTTTTAGGGACTTCACCGGATTCATCAGCGCAGCTTTAATGCTTTGGAAACTGATTGTAAATAAGGCGATTGCAATGGAAATGAATGCGGCAAACATGAATACGCCCCAATTAATGTTTGTATGGTAGGCAAAGTTTTGAAGCCAGTTGTTCATAGCATACCAAGCTATGGGTGAGGCAACTATAATCGCTATAATCACCAGTTTAAGAAAATCATTGGATAGCATGATCACAAGGCTGGCGATGGATGCGCCAAGCACTTTCCTTACGCCTATTTCTTTGGTGCGGATCTCAGCCACGAAAATCGACAATCCAAGTAAACCCATGCAGGAAATAAAGATCGCTATGCCCGAAAAAATGCCGAACAGCAGCTGCTGGGTTTGTTCTGTGGCATACAAAACGCCGAATTTTTGATCCAGGAACTCATATTCAAATGGTCTGTCAGGAAATTGTCTTTGCCAAACCGATTCAATGTGCGCCAGGGCTTCTTTAATATTCCCACCCGAAATGTGCACCGACATCCAGCCCAACCGGTCTGTTTGCGCAAACATCGCGATAGGAGCCACTTTCTGATGCAATGATTCGAAATGATAATCCTTTGTCACACCCACGATCTGGCCGCGGATCTCGCCATAACCAAATCGAGCGCCGATGGCGTCGCCCGGATTTTTCCAGCCCAGCTGCTTCACAGCGGTTTCATTCAGGATGAACCCATTGGTTTTATCCGTTGAAAAAGCCTTCGAAAAATTCCGGCCGGCGGCCATTTCAATTTGATATGCGGGAATAAAATCTTCGTCCACCGACAATGATTTTACACCAATATCAGCCGGTGCCATTGAGTCCCCTTTCATGACATAAGCTTCCCAGGAATCCAGCAACCTGCCCGAAGGAACGCGCGACGACCTTCCTACTTCAACAATGTTGCTGTTTGCCTTCAACTGCTGCTTAATGCTCTCGTAGTTGATGACCGAATCACTTCCTGCACGCAAAAGCACCATTTGATCTTTGGAAAAACCAAGCTTATAATTTTTCACATACTTCATTTGATTGTAAACCACAGCCGTACAAATGATGAGCACAACCGCGATCGCAAATTGCGTTACCACAAGCCCCTGACGCAACTTTCCATTCTTCAATGCTGACGCGACCCGGCCCTTAAATACACTCAATGGCTGAAAAGATGTCATAAAAAACGCCGGATAACTTCCTGCGATCACGCCCGTGAACAACGTGATTGCCAGCACAATGCTCAGGAATAAGGGATCCAGTAAAGCATTGAAAGAAAGTTGTTTCTGGGTAAAGTCATTCAAGAAAGGAAGGCATATCACCACGAGCACAATGGCAAAAAACAACGAGACAACGACCAGCAAAATAGATTCACTCAAAAACTGCCGGATCAGCTGATGCCTTACCGCGCCGATCACTTTGCGCATTCCCACTTCTTTGGCCCGCGTGGCAGAACGCGCGGTGGCCAGGTTCATATAGTTAATGCATGCAATAACCAGAATGAAAATTGCGATGGCTGAGAACAGGTAAACATATTGGATATCACCATTAGACTCAATTTCCGAATCAAGATGTGAGTGTAAATGTATATCTGTAAGTTTGGTAAGATTAAGGACCGAATATGTTGATGCATTGGTATCAATATGGCGGTTCTGAAATGCGGGAAACGCTTTGACCAGCTTTTGCGGATCGTAATTTTTAGGTAAAAGTAAAAATGTTGAGAACGAATTGTTCCCCCAGTTTGACCTCAAACCTTCGGCTCCATAAACACGGCCGTCATTTAATGTGGAGAAGGAGATCAAAGCTTCCGGATGAAAATGCGATTGGGACGGCAAAGACTCAAAAACGCCTGTTACGGTGCAATCAAAGTGATTTTCCAGCTTAACAGTCTTTCCGATCGGGTTTTCTTTTCCAAAATATTTTTCCGCCATCTTTTTTGAAAACATGATGGAGAATGGGTTTTCCAGCGCTTTGTCGGGGTTACCCTGGATTACTTTAAAGGAGAAAAGCTTGAAAATATTAGCCTCGGCTGCGAACACATTACCTTCATTATAAATATTTTCACCATACTCAATGAGACCACCCATTTCCAGCATACGCACAACCTGCTCAACCTCAGGAAAATCCTGCTTTACCAACGGTCCAAAAGGCGGTGCCGCATGTCCCAAACGAAGCGATTCTGTGCCGTCTTTGGATAGGAATGTCCGGTTCAAACGATAAATGCGCTCAGCATTTGCATGAAACCGGTCATAGCTGAGCTCGTCTTTGACATAAAGGGATAAAAGCAAAAAACAAGCAAGACCAATAGCAACTCCGGATATATTGATGAAGCTGAATGTCTTGTGTTTCAGCAAGTTCCTTACTGCAATTTTGAGATAGTTTTGAAACATGGCTATTGAGGCTTTTGGTTTTCAGGACAACAAAGTTATGCCATCACCACAAACAACTGAATGTCAGCGTTTTGTAATGATGGCAATTGTTCGATACCGGACATGCATGTTCGCCTGTGCGTTAAGAATCCTTCTCGTGTATTAGCGACTTTGGAAGGAATCTTAACCCAGCAAATCAATTTTGAACATCGTCATTTCTGATGCTGCGCTTGTTTTTCTTGATGGCTTCTTTCAACCGCCCAAATTTGTAATTTAAGCTCATATTGAAATATCGGAAGTAATCTCTCCTGTCATTAAAGGATGTAAAATTCGGCCCGGACGTTTCCGTATGGTATTTTCTGAATTTGGTAAAAGGGTTATTAGCGGCTGCCGAAAACGAAAGTTTATCCCTTATAATGTCCTTGTTTACACTGAAAGACTGGCTGATCATCGAATTGGAGGTGCCTTGCAAATTCACGCTCGGCCCCATGCTAACCAGATTTGCATTGATACGCCAGTCGTTTTCCAGTTTGTAGCCCGTAGAAGCAGACAATTGATACATTACGCCGCTATTAGTGATTGTCGCGCCGTTCACAATGCCGGTAACTTTTCCGTGTGCAATGCGCAGGTTTGCACTGAAATTCCATTTTTTCGTGATTGGATAATTCGCATTTAGATTTCCATTAATGAGCCTGGCTTTCCCTGTGTTTCCGTATGATGTGCGCGTAATTTCGGTCTCCGGATTGTAAACCGCAACGGCAAAAATCAGGTCTTTGAACTGTGTAAAGCCTACACCAAAATTAATAGAGCCCTTTTTTGACTTGCTATAACCCAATTGTAAATCGTGCACAAACGCAGGCCGCAGATCAGGGTTACCGGTTCTTTCAAAACTTGGATTGGTGCGGTCGATGAATGGATTGAGCTGGTAAATTCCGGGACGCTGAATGCGTTGGGTATAACCAAAATTGAGGCCAGCATTATCTTTGAATTTCCTGTTAATTGAAACCGACGGGATGACATTGAAGTAATTTTGCCTCACTTCTGAGTCCGTAGAAACAAAATCGGCATCAATCACAGTTTGCTCAATCCTTGCACCCGCCTTAACGCCCCAGTTTTTGAAGTTGTATTGATAAGTGTTGTATGCGCCAAACACATTCTGTGTGTTATTGAACATATTACTCATATCGGAATTTACTATAAACGTCTTGCTTTCTGCATCATACGTGCTGTATTGGAAATCACTTTTGTTATTCCGCATAATGCCTTTTAAGCCAGCTTCAATGTTCAGTTTTTTGACTGGATACACATAATCCACCTGAAAAGTCTGCTCAGAAAAACTTTGGTCGTTGATTTGCCTGTAATCGGGCGTGTCGTAATTGATCCGCTCTGAGATCAGCAGATTGCTATTTTGGTTGTTATCAAAACCATAGTAACGGTAAGAGAATGTCAAAAGCCTGTTTTTGTCTGCTTTAAAACCTTTCTGATAATTCAATGCAGCATCCATTCCATTGCCGTGACCATCGTTATTATTTCTGACACGGTAACCCTCCACGACTGCGTCATCTACATTAATTACCGAAGTCTGGTTACCCGAACCATCGGATTTGCTTCCGTTAAAATTCACCTGTGCACTCAACAAATTGAGGCTATCCACTTCATAACTAACCTCATAGCCGACGTATCCGTTCCTGTTTCCCGATCTTGCAAAACTTTCCTGAAATAATTCCGAAGGTTCTGTTCCCAATGCAGTCCGTCCCACCTGAGTGCGTGTCAGCGGCGTGTCGTAAATGCTGCCGCCAGCCAGCGCCGTCATCCCGAATTTTCCCAGCTTTGCCGAAAATGTCCCGCCAAAACCTGGTCCGCCTACCCGGAAACGCTCGCTTACATTCAATGTGCCGTTGTAGCCGTTATCCACTTTTTTGTTGGTAATAATGTTGATAATGCCCGCCAAACCTTCGGCGTCATATTTTGCTGGCGGCGTTGTGATTACTTCAATGCGTTCGATGGAAGAAGCCGGCATGCTCCGCAAAACCTCCTTGTAACTGCGCTCGACCATGCTGGAAGGTTTTCCATTGATCAGGATCTTGAAATCCGCATTGCCTTTCAGGTAAATGTTCTCATCACCATCCACAGACAGAAAAGGCACTTTGCGCATCATTTCGAGCACACTGTAAACCTTGCTTTCCGGATCGGCCTGCAGATCGTAAGTAATGCGGTCAATCTCATGTTTTACAATAGGTTTGAAAGCAGTTACTGTGACTTCCTTCAAGCCAACAATAGATGGACTAATGTAAATTGCGCCCAAGTCGACTGTGTTTTTTAAGCTGTCTGAAAGATCCGCGTTAATGGTTTTTGAAAGATAACCCACGCCCACGATCACCACTGAATATTTCCCGGGTTTCAGTTTTTCAAAAGAAAAGGAGCCATTGGTTTTCGTAAAATCAGCTTTCACAGCACCATTTCCGAGCATGAGATTAACGGTCACAAAATCAAGCGGTTTATTGCTCGCAGAGTCAATTACTATCCCTGAAATTTTACTTCCTGATGATAAAGATTGACCAACAGCAGCGGAACTCATGCAGACCAGCCCGGAAATCAGGGCCGCAAGAATAGTTAAGAATAAAGTTTTCATGGCTAACATTTTTATGGCTAATAGATTTAAAAAGCATAGGAATTCCCGCAAGAGTTTTCACTCTTTTAAAATTTTCCGGATCCAAATTTTTGAGAATATTACCTGCGACACGAACAATTATGCACCCCAGCAGTAACGCAACAAATGTATTGAAAGGTACTTTGCGATGCAAGGTACTATGCTAAATTATTTTAAATCTTTATGCTATCAGCTTTCTTATAAAATAAAAAGACTTGCCAAGCCCCGAGGACCTAGCAAGTCTGATAAAATGCAATTGAAATTCCCTTAATTATCCTCTGCGATTGTAACGTCCGTTATTGTAGTTGTTTTGGTAAGCAAACAAACGTTGACGTTGAACCGGTGTCAGCACTTCCAGAATGTCATTTTGTTTTGCTTTTTCCAACTTTTTTGTATTCTGGAAACTGCCATATCTTCTGTTAGACATTAATTGGTCGTAGTGGTTTTCGATCTTTTTGATCTTATTTTCCTGTTTCCGCGTCAGCTTTACAATTTGGTCTAGCTTGTTGATCTGGTATTCTTCAAAAGCATTGTCGCTGCGTGAGTTGTTAACAGCTGGAACCTCATGGCGGTAACGTTGCGCGAAGGCATTTCCAATGGTTAATGTTACTATGGTTGCGATTGCTAAGATGGTCTTTCTCATGGTTTCTAATAATTAAATTGTTTGTTTTATGTAGGTTAGAGGCCCTTTTCGGACAAACGTTTAACGCACTAGAAAAGCAATCTGCAAACTGTAACAATTACCAGATCATCTGCCAATCCGCACCGATGAAATGCTTTATATATACAGAAGCCGGGTTGAAACCCGGCGCCAGGAAATCTTTCGTGCCTGACGGCACTCGTCCTGACAAGTGCCGTCAGGCACGTATATTTTTAACCCCGGGTTTCAACCCGGGGAGGGGGAGGGAGACCGAGTGAGCGAGAGAGGGATAGATAGAGCACTACTCACTCCTAAGCGACTTCACTGGGTTCATTAGTGCTGCCTTAATCGCCTGGAAGCTGACGGTCATTAATGTGATCAGGATGGCGGTGATGGCTGAGATGGCGAAGACTACCCAGCTTAATTCAATGTGATATTCGTATTTATTCAGCCAGTCGCTCAGGAAATAGAGTGCGATGGGCGATGCGATCGCGCAAGAGACGATGACGAGATAGACAAATTCTTTTGAGAGCATAGCCCACATTTGCGCGACACTGGCGCCCAGGGCCTTCCTGATACCGATTTCCTTCGTTCTTTGTTCAGCCGTGTAAGCGGCAAGTCCGAATAACCCAAGGCAGGATATAAACACTGCTAGCACCGCGAAAACCCGGGCCAACTTACCAATCCGCTCCTCAGCCCGGAATTTAGCTTCATATTCCTCATCCGCAAACTTGAATTCAAACGGAGAATCAGGATCGTGTTTCCTGAAAATCGCTTCAACTTTTTTTAGTGACTTTTCCACAGGAGTGCCAGGCAATAGCTTAACATTGATCAGGTTAGCCCATTCATAGTCCATCAAGAAAACTGTCGGAACGGCGGGCTCATATGGAGATTGCATGACCATGTCTTTGACAACACCAACAACTTGTCTGGGTTTTCCGTTGAAGCGGATCGTTTTACCGATAATGTCCTTTATACCCGTCAGTTTTACAGCCGATTCATTCAAAACAAATGCTGCCGTGTCGGTCGAGAATTCCCTTGAAAAGTCACGTCCTTCGACAATTTTCCAACCAATTGTTTTACCAAAATCGTGCGTACAGGCAATTGTCCCGAACAAAGGAAGAGAACCTGCTTCCATTCCGTCCCATTCAAAACCGATCTGATTGGAATAAATGCCGGTTGTCGGACTGGACGATTCGCTCATTTCATACACCACGCCCGATTTGAGCAAATCGTCACGCAGCGGATAATATTTACCAAAAAGATTCGGGGAAATGTTGATTTGTAAAAGCCCTTGCCTGTCATAGCCCACGGGCCGGTTTTTGGCATGCTGGATTTGCTGGAAAACAATGATCGTTCCGATAATCAAGGTGATCGAAACCGTAAACTGCATGACAACCATCACTTTACGCGGCACAGCCGACCATTTACCCACTTTAAATGTTCCTTTCAACACAGAAAGCGGATTAAATGATGACAAATAAAATGCCGGGTAACTTCCTGATATTAAGCCTGTAAACAATGAGAAGACAACCAGCATTAACCAGAATTGAATATACTGCCAAGGAAAGCTCACGTGCTTGCCCGACAGATTATTGAAAGCAGGAAGCGAAACCAAAACAATGATTATAGCAAGAATCAACGCGAAGGAGACAACCAAAAACGATTCGCTAAGGAATTGAAATATCAGCTGACTGCGCAGTGATCCGATCGATTTCCTGATACCAACCTCTTTGGCGCGCTTTTCAGAACGGGCGGTGCTGAGGTTCATGAAATTGATGCAAGCCAGCAGCAAAACGAAAACCCCGATAATGCTGAATAGCCAGACAAACTGAATGCCTCCGCCCACATTTTTGCCATTCTTAAAATCGGAATACAAATGCCAGCGGCTCATCGGATGCAGAAAATATTGCGGCTTGTCCGTTTTTGAAAAAGCATGCGGCAATTCAACATCCCGAATTTTTAATGATACTTTTTCTATATCAGCATGGTCGGCAACCTGCGCGTAAAACTGGAAAGAATGGTTACCCCATTGCGTTTGCGCTTCTTTTACCCAATTCTCGGCCAGCAGATAATCATTCCAGGTCAGGAGCAGATTCAGCTCATTGAACTCGGAATTGAATGGAATGTCTTCATAAACGCCCGTCACTTTTACATCTTTCTTAATGTCCAGTTTGAGGGTTTTATTCAAAGGATCTTCATTACCAAAAAGTGCCTTGGCAACCGATTCGGAGATGACGACCGAGCCGGACTCTTTCAATGCTGTTTTCAAATCACCTTTCAGCATTTTCAAAGAAAGCATTTCGGGAAGGGCGGGTTGCGCCCACATGCCTGGCTTGTTGATTTTTTTATCACCATTGGCCAGCAAATGCCCGAAATTCCATGATGCCATGGAAGTGTTTTTAAAATCGGCCGAGTATTTATTGGCCATTTCTGCCACAGCCGGAAGCGACACCGCCCTTCCGCTGCCGGTTTGACCATTGAAAGTCTGGCTAATGTACGCCTGCGTGAGCCGGTCGTAGTTTTTGTGATATTTATTAAAAGAAAGCTCGTCCCACACCCAAAGTCCGATCAGCATGGCAACCGCGATTCCTACGGCCAGTCCGGCAATGTTAATGAAAGAATAGATCTTGTTTTTTAGGAGATTTCGGAATGCGATTTTGAAATAATTCTGGATCATGGCTGTGCAGTTTTGGGGTGAATTGTTACTCGCTTCTTAAAGATGTAACTGGATTCACAAAAGCTGCTTTAATGCTCTGAAAACTTATTGTAACCAGCGCAATAATGACTGCTCCAATGCCTGCAACCACATATAACCAGGCACTGATTTCTACCTGATAAGTAAAATCTTCCAACCAGCCCTTCATAACATACCACGCAATAGGAGACGCAATCACCAACGCGATCACGACCAGTTTAATGAAATCGACCGAAAACAAACTGAAAATATTAAACGCCGACGCCCCTATCGCTTTGCGAATGCCCATTTCCTTGGTACGCGATTCGGCCATAAAAGCAACAACGCCATACAGTCCAAGGCAGCCAATGAAAATGGCGATTCCAGTCAATATTTTAAACAAATCAAATAGTTTAGACTCCTTTTCGTAAAAGCTGTTGAGCGTCTGATCCAGGAATGTGTAGCTGAATAAATAATCGGGGAATGTTGCAGACCATGCCTTTTCGATCCTCTCAATTTGCTTACTATCCGCATTTGCAGCCAGCTTAATGCCTAATGTGCCATAATTGCCGCGCTCGGTGGTAAGTACGCATGGGATAATTTCACGGTGCAGGCTATATGTATTGAAATTTTTAACCACGCCCACGATCGGCAGCTTATACTCCGATCCACCAATGGTAAGCCGCTTCCCGATTGCGTCGGCCGGGTTTTTGAAACCTAACTTTTTTACAAACGCCTCATTAACAACATATTCCCGCATAGTATCTGCGGGCAAATACATGCGACCGGCCACCAGCTTCAAACCATAAGTTCTTACATAAGCCGTATCCGCAGGGCGCATCACAATCTCGTAATCAAGAAACTCAGCATCATTTTCATACTTGAAGCCCGTTTGCCAATTGCTCCTCGACATGGGTGTAAATGCACTAAAACTCATGGATTTAATGCCCGGCTCGTTCACCAATTTGGCATATAAACCTTCCAAAACACCCGGATCCTGATTTGGGATCTGCATACTAATGATCTCATCTTTCTGAAAACCAAGGTCCAGCGTGCGGAAATATTTCATCTGGCTGGAAGCGATCAATGTCCCGATAAGCACAATCTGAGAAATCGTAAACTGCAGCACGATCAACCCGGAACGTAAATTTGCCTGCCCGCTTCCACTAGTCCGCATTTTTCCTTTTAATGCTAGAATTGGCTGATAACCCGACACCACCATTGCGGGATAAAAACCAGCAAGAATGGTCGTAACGATTGTCAGTACAGCCAGGAAAGCCATAACCGAAGCGTCCGTTACAAAAACGACGCCCTCTGCCTTAATGTTCAGAATGTTGGCAACACTTGGGAGCACAACTTGCGCCACAATCAATGCGAGAATAACTGATAGAATGGTAATGACAGCCGTTTCAGAAAAATATTGTCTTAATAACTGCCCCCGCGTGCTGCCCAGTACTTTTCTGACACCTACTTCCCTGGCGCGCCGGAGTGCCTGTGCCGTTGCAAGATTCACGAAGTTTACGCAAGCAGTAATTAAAATAAACAGCCCTACCAAAACCATTGCCCAGATCATCCCTTTGCTGATCGTCCGGCCTGTATAATTGGAAGTTTTTGTATCAAAATGAATGTCGCTGACGGGTTGCAAAATGAACTCTTCCACCGCCGCTTCCTTCGGCTCTCTGTATTTTTTGACAAAAGAAACCAATTCCTCTTCCATTTTTTCTTCACTTACATTTTCCAGCAGCATCATATACATTTGTCCGCCGCCGTAAGTGCTCTGCCAGTCGTCCCAATTCGTAAACGAGCCGTAATCTTTCAGCGAGGCAAACGAGAGCATGGTTGTAAACGGGAAGTTTGTCGTCGCAGGCGGATCCTGGATGATGCCGGTAACAATGAAATTTTTATGGTTTTCAACCCGGATTGTTTTTCCCATCGGATCAGCATTTCCAAAATACTTTTTGGCCTGGCTCTCGGAAAGCACCACAGCGCCCGGATTGTTCAGCGAAGTGGCGGCAGAACCTTTTATCCACTTGTAGTCGAAGAGTTTGAAATATTCGGGATCAATAAATGAAACCGCATTATTTTGTTCAACATGTTTTTTTCGGTTTGGCCCTTCGCCGATCGTAACCAGCGCGCCGCGCAATGCATAGGTGCAGGAAACCTGATTCTTTATTTCCGGAAAATCATTCCGCAAGGCAGCCAAAGCCGGAAGCGGCATTCCTGTATTGTAACCCTTATCCACCTCCCCTTTTGTATGTTTCAGGATACGGTAAACGCGATCAACATGTTTATGCTGCCGATCAAAACTAAGCTCATAGCGGACCGTAAAAAAGATCAGCAAGCAACAAGCCAATCCCAGCGTAAGCCCGGTAATGTTAATCAAAGTATAATTCCAGTTACGCCGTAAATTCCTAAAAGAGGTGATGAGATAGTTCTTGATCATGGCTGTTCAGTTGCATTTATTGGAGAATTCAAATGAAGAGCACTAATTCTTATACCAGGATTTTTGTTTATTGACAATCAGACTTTTACCTCAATAAATCGCAATACTAACGTTCGCTTTCGAACACTTTTGTACGGCTATGAACAGCTTAAAAATTCATACATAGCACGGTTATGCACGTAAATACTTTGCCAAATCATTATTCAACACCCAAAGCGGCATATTTTCTTTGCTTACCTCCTCAACCTCCGCCCCGGTCACTGAAACAAACGATATTGAGGCAAATAGATTGATATTTTGTCTAAGGAGCGGAATTGTATTTTCATACATTTCATCAATGATATCATAGCTTACCAAATGCCCGCCATTCTCGAACCTCGCTTTTGCCCGGATCTTGCATAAATCGACATGATCGGTAAAAAACAAGATCAAATGAATCGCCCGGTTCTTATGTCTAGGCAAGGACAGGGTTTTGAGATAATCATAGTGAGACTGATAGCCGAGATTCAGTTCCAGCTCAAAATCTGCGTGTGCACCTAATCTTTCTTCAATGAATTGGTTTGCTCTGATAGAAGCAACCTGAGAATAATCTGCAAAGCCTCTCTTTTTGTACTGATAAGCTGCCAGATCGTGGTCAACAATTGGGATATGCTTTGGCACAAGCTCCCGGCCGTATGTACTCTTGCCAATTCCGGGAGGGCCAGCAATAAAGTATATATTCATTAAAGGTTTTCAATCCTTCCGTCAGGATATTCAGCCACTGGTGTGCCATCTTTTTTGTAGTAAACCAATGGCTGCCCTATCGAAAAAAGATATTCACGGGCTCTTTCATAAGATTTTTTCTTCCATTCACGGAGCTCCGTAGCGTCCATCTTAGC
Source organism: Dyadobacter sp. CY347 (assembly GCF_021502655.1). Lineage (GTDB taxonomy): Bacteria > Bacteroidota > Bacteroidia > Cytophagales > Spirosomataceae > Dyadobacter. The sequence continues at coordinate 184,155 of NZ_JAKFFT010000004.1, read as the reverse complement.
TGGACGCTTTACCATAATCCCGGTTTTACTAGCTACATCATTCATAAAAAAAACTTACTTAGGCATCTGATACAAAGATAACTTTGACCGAATCAAATTCCTATAAGGAACTCTTATAACCTACAATTCACTCGCTTTTCAGCGATTTTACCGGGTTCATCAGTGCGGCTTTGATGCTTTGGAAACCTACTGTTGCTACGGCGACCATGATGGCTGCCAGGCCTACTAAAACGAAGATTAGTGGATTAATTTCGATGCGGTAGGCGTAATTGTCGAGCCACTTTTGCATGAAGAACCAGGCTAGTGGTGTGGCAATGACAATGGCAATCAGGACCAGTTTTACGAAATCTTTGGATAACACAAAAACCAGACTGCCAATGCTGGCTCCAAGGACTTTGCGGATACCAATCTCTTTGGTGCGTTGCTCCATCACGATTAATGCAACTGCGAACAGGCCCAGGCATGAAAGGATGATCGCTATTGCAGATGCCAGGCTGAAAATTTTGGACAAATGTCCTTCTTCTCTATACCAGGAATTGATATTCTCGTCCACAAATGTTCCGGTAAATTCCGTTTCGGGTGCGACTTCTTTCCAAACACTTTTCAGCTTGTCCATGGCAATGCGGAGGCTCTGCGGTGTAACCCTTATAAAAACATAATTCACTGAGCCTGAACCGCCCAAATGCATCGTGATAGGCTTTTTCTCATTTTTGGAAGAGTATAGATTGAAATCAGGAACCACCCCGATGATCCGATATTTGACACCCGCTGTATCAGTTTGAAAATATTTGCCGACCGCGTCCTTTTCCTGGATCATCTTAGCCATACTTTCCGTAATAATTACCCTGTCGAGCGTGTCACTCGGGAAACCCGGGTTGAATTCCCGACCGGCCAGCAGTTTAATATTCAAAGCTTTCAGATAATCATAATCAATTGACAACCAGTCGGCAGTAATATCCTTTTCTTTATAAGTAAACCCAATTACGCTTCTGGACGTGCTTCTGTCCATACCAACACCAAGGTTAACCGCGCTTCCGCTGATGGCAAGCACATTCGGATCTCCTTCGAGCTCGTTTCGCAGCCTGCGCAGGACTTTATTCCCATTGATCTTGTTGCCAACCGGGATGCTGATCACCTGCTCCTTTTCAAATCCCAGAGGTTGTGTCCTCAAATGATTCACCTGCTGAACAGCAATAATAGTGCTGCAAATCAGCAGGCTAGACAATGTAAACTGGGCAATAATAAGCGAATTCCGAAGCACACCCGGCTTTTTCAATGTCACTTTGCCTTTTAACACTTCTACTGCATTGAACTTGGACATTTGCCACGCCGGATAACCGCCAGCAATCAATGTTACCAGGATAAATAACCCCAGTAGCAGCGCAATTTTGTCTGGTTCCAGCATATAATCCAGGCTAAGCTTGCTTTGGAAAGTTGCATTAAAGCTGGGTAACAACAAGACAGCGAGTACAATGCCAGTTAAAAAGCCCAAAAAACAAATGACGGCCGCTTCTCCCCAAATCTGGAAAAACAGCTGATTTTTTAATGCTCCAAGCGATTTGCGGACACCAACTTCCCTCGCGCGAATAAATGACCTTGCAACATTCAAATTAATAAAATTAATGCAAGCGATCAGCAGAATGAAAAGCCCGATGCCCATCAGCGCATACACCAGCGCAATCGGCGCCGCACCTCCGCCGGACACTCGCGAATCGAAACGGAGCTTTTCCAGATTTTGAATTCTAATCGCAAAAATATCTCCTTTTTCGTCCGGCTTTGCGCCCTGTCTTTTCAACGAGGTAATGTTATCTGCGAAATATTTGGCAGTAAATGGTTTTAGACGCTTTTCAAATGCTGCCTGATCCGCATTAGGTGTTAACTTTAAATAAACCCGGTGCGAATGTGCATCCCATTGCTCCTTCGATTGCCGATATCCCCGGTCGTTCTCAGTCCGCACAAATGCATCGTATTTGATCGTCGAATTTTCAGGAAAATCTTTCAAAACGCCTGTAACCACATATTCCTTGCGATCGGAATCCAGCCCTACCTGCAACGACTTGCCCATCGGATCCTCCTTTCCAAAGATGGCCTTTGCCATGTTTTCGCTGATAACGATGCTGCTCAGATCCCGTAGAGCACTTTCCGTATTGCCTTTAACAAGCGGAAAAGTAAAAGTTTTCAAAAAATCAGGATCGGCGAACATCACCTGTTTATCGAAATATTTCCCCTTGTATTCCAACACATCACTTCCATTCACTAATCTGGTTATGCTTTCTATTTCAGGAAATTCTGCTTTTAGTGCAGGTGTAAGCGGAAATGGCATTGAGCTGGACGCTTGTTCCTTTTCCGGATCATTGGAAATGAAATAAGTCTGATAAATGCGCTCTTTATCTTTATGAAAGTTATCAAACGACAGCTGAAAGTACGCCGTCAAAAACAGAAAAGCGCTCATGCAGAATGCAACAGACAGGCCAACGATATTAATAAAAGCGTAACCCTTGCTTTTCCAAAGGTTACGCATCGCGATTTTAAGATAATTTTTGAACATGGGAATGTCAGCTAATCGTTATTTTATTCGCTTTTCAAAGATTTCACCGGATTGGTCATCGCCGCTTTGATCGCCTGAGTGCTCACCGTGATCATGGCAATCACCACTGCCAATGCGCCTGCCGCTATAAACATCCACCATTGAATGCTGATTTTATAGGCAAAATCCTGCAACCATTGATTCATAATGTACCAGGTTAGCGGTGTTGCAATCAGCATGGATATGATCACCAGTTTGATAAAATCCCCTGAAAGTAACCCCACAATGCTGCCAATAGAAGCGCCCAGAACCTTCCTCACACCAATTTCCTTAATCCGCTGCTGCGCCGCAAAAGCTGCCAGACCGAACAATCCCAAGCAGGAAATAAGAATAGAAATGATGGTAAAGGAATTCACAATTCGCGCCGTACGTGCATCAGCGGCATAATTGCTCTGAAAATCCTGGTCAAGAAATGTATATGAAAATGGTTCACCCGGCAGCAGGGATTTCCATTTGGTTTCCATGAAAGGCAGGACACGGCTTACATCTTTTGTATTGACGTGGGCAATGATGTAATTGTGATCCGCATTTGCGCTCAGAAAAAAGGCATATGGTTCAATGGCCTTGTGCAGATCCTGATAATGAAAATCTTTAACCACACCTACAATTTCCAGCGAACCAATTTGATTTCCATCCATATTAAAGTCCAGATGTTGTCCCACCGCCTTTTCCAGCGGGATCGCAAACTTCCTTAATGTTGCTTCGTTAACCACTATTTTAGAGTTCGTATCACCTGGAAACGATGCTGAGAACATTCTCCCGGCCGCCACTTTGAAGCCCATTGTTTCCATGAAATCCGGCGAAACCCAATTTGTTTTCACCAATCCATCTTCATTCACACTTTGTCCGGGAAGAAAAACGGACATATCACTCGGATTCAGAATGCCCGGATAATAGCTTGTTCCCGACGCAGCCGTGATCTGATTATTTTCAAGCATTTCGTTACGGAGGGCAGTATACGCTTTGCGGGATTCCTCACTTCTGAATGGAATGACAATCTGCTGTTCTTTGGTAAAACCCAATGGTTGCTCCTGCATAAACTTGATCTGTCCCTGAATAACCATCGTCGCCACAACCAGGCCAATCGAGATCACAAACTGGAAAACAACTAACCCTCTCCGCAACGCAGTAGCAGATGCGGAATTGACAAATTTCCCTTTAACAACATCCAGCGGATTAAATACAGACAGATAAAACGCAGGATAACTGCCTGCAAGCAAGCCTGTAATGAATGCCAAAACCACAAATGAAGCAATGATTTCGGGCCTGAACAATTCCGACAAAGACAACGCTTTATCAGCAAGCTGGTTGAAAACAGGAAGGAACAAAACCACAAAAACACACGCAATGATCAGTGCCAGAAATGCGAGCACCATGGATTCAGCCAGAAACTGACCGATCAGGCCACTTTTCCCTGCACCCATCACTTTTCTCATCCCCACTTCTGCGGCGCGCTTTGCCGAGCGGGCAGTTGCGAGGTTCATGAAGTTAATGCAGGCGATCAGTAATGTAAATATGGCTATTGAAGCAAGCACATACAGGTAAGTCGTGCTGGTGGTGCTCGTTACAATTTTATCTATCTTGCTGAAAAGGTGAATGTCCTTCACCGGAAGCAATGCAAGCTTTTTATCAAAACCAGCAATTTTTAAATCTTTACGGGCATATTTATCAATGAATGAAGGAAGTTTCTGACTAAATTTTTCTGCGCTCGTGCCTGGTTTCAGACGCAGATAATGGTAAAACATGTTGTTACTCGTAAAATTCAGATCTGGCTGCCGCAGGTAATCGCCCACCCATCCTGCACGCAGCGAGACAAAATAGTTGGCATCAATGTGCGACTTCTCTCCCTGACTTTTAAAAACGCCAGTTACCCTGAAATTTTCGTTATTCCCTGTTTTACCACCGATTCGGACCGTCTTGTCCAGCGCCGGCCCGCTTCCAAAAATCTTTCGTGCAACTGCCTCCGAAAGCACAACAGCGTGCGCATCATTCAACGACGTTTGCGGATCGCCTTCAACGAATTCATAAGTAAAAACATCAAAAAACGTTGAATCCGCATGAATTCCCTTGATTTCGTAAAATGACCTCTCTCCTTGGCCTGCCTGGTTTACAGTAAAGAGCGACTTGTCTTCCAGAAAATTTTGCCAGAGCCTGGTTACCTGCACCACTTCCGGAAACTCCATTTTCATAGCCTGTGCATATGGTGCCGGGCCGCGCGGGTTATCCATTTTCTCACCACTGGACTGCACATTCTCGCTGCGAAGCAGATAAAGGTCGTCAATGTGTTCGTGATGTTTGTCAAACGAAACCTCGCTTTGAATGTACAGCAGCAGCAACATGCAGCAATTCATCCCAACGGATAGCCCAAACACGTTAATGGCGGAAAAGAGCTTACTTTTAAGCACATTCCGCCAGGCAATTTTTAAATAATTTTTAATCATGGCTAACTTTCCTTAATTAACGTTGATACCCGCAAACGCACCAATATCAGCAGGTGAAGAAGAGGATATTTTATTTTTCATAGCTAAATAGATATTCGGGTCTATTGAATAATTATACCAAAGCGGAAATACAAGACACATCAACCTCAATATCAGAGATTTACATATAAATAAAAACAACAAAAGTGTCCGGTTTCGGACACTTTTGTTCGGTAATGGACTGGTTGGATTTACTTACCCTGCAATCCGGAAAAATAAAATCAAGATATCATTCACTCCGCAACGATTTAGCCGGATCCAGCATGGCCGTTTTCAGGCTTTGGTATCCTACTGTCAGCATGGCTACGGTGATTGCTAATAGTGCTGCATTCCTTGTACGTCCAGCATCTTGCAACCTGCAACTCAAATGGGATCACAGCTCCAAATTGAACCGAAGAATTCTGCGGGCTTTTTTTGGCTACGCCGGATACAACCAGTTTTTCAAAATTATCACCGATTTTCAGCTCCATTGCCAGATTAGTCCGAAAAAGCCGATCCTTATGCTCCTGGAACCGGTCAAAATTGACTTCATCTTTCGTATAAAGCACAATCAGCATGCAACAAGTAAGTCCCAGCGACAAGCCCGCGATATTGATAAAGGAGAAAATCTTATTCCTGGTCAAATTACGGATGGCAATTTTCAGATAGTTCTTGATCATGGCGGATTGACTGGAAATAGTGGCTGATGATTGTGCTTTTTTACTTAACTTTGGTAATACATAAATGCAATTAGCTATGGAACTGATCAGAGAAATCATAGTGCCAACCGGCAATTCCTACACCCTAAATCTGCCCGACGAAATGATCGGAAAGCAGGTTGAGGTTATTGCTTTTGAAATTGACAACGCTTCTCAAAATGCCGATGTTGAGATTATGGCGAGAGAACAAAAAGTCAATCAGATTCGTGAAGTCTTTAAAGATTGCCTTGTTGATCTGAGCAATTTCAAATTTGATCGTGACGAAGCAAACAACTACGATGGCTAAGGTTGCATTAGATACTAACATTTTGATATATCTATATGATGTCTCTGATGAAAAGAAAAGGCACATTAGCAAATCGTTATTAGCAGTTAATCCGGCGATAAGTTCACAGGTGATATCCGAATATCTGAACGTCACCAAACGTCTACATAAATTACCTAAGCTGGAAGTTTTGGAGAAATGCATCAGATTATTGGCATTTTGTGAAATCACCCCTCTAAATGCTAAGACAATGACAAAAGCATTATCTCTACTTAAACAATACGACTTCCAAATGTTCGACAGCATTATTGTTGCGTCAGCGCTGGAAGCCAATTGTACCATCCTTTATTCCGAGGACTTGCAACACAACCAAGTGATCGATAATAGGCTGACCATTATAAACTCCTTTCTTTAACTCTTCCCCCCTACTCGCTCCGCAAGCTCTTTACTGGGTTCATCAATGCGGCTTTAATGCTTTGGAAACTGATGGTGAGTAATGCGATGGTGATGGCGATTGCTCCTGCGGCGAGGAACATCCACCAGGCCAGGTCTACGTGATAGGCAAAATCGTTGAGCCATTGGTTCATTCCAAACCACGCGATAGGAATCCCGATCAGGATGGCGATGATAATGAGTCTTAAAAACTCTTTGGAAAGCAATGTCACAATGTTGGCCACACTGGCACCCAGCACTTTCCGGACGCCAATCTCCTTTGTCCGGCGCTCGGCCGTATAAGCGGATAAACCGAATAATCCAAGACAGCCAATAATAATAGAAATCACTGCAAATGTGACAAAGATCTGCCCTACGCGCTGTTCGCTGCGGTAAACCTGATTGAAATCTTCATCCATAAACCGGTAGTTAAACGGCTGTCCGGGTGCCATCTTTTTCCAGAGTTGCTCAACCTGTCCAACAGTTTGCGTTACATTTCCTCCGTTCAGCTTGAAGACCACGGTTCCGTTGCTTTTGTAAAGTATCAAGCTTAGAGCCCCAATATTTCTCTTCAAAGACTCAAAATGAAAGTTTTTGACGACACCAATGATCGTATAAGTAACTTTTTTGGTCAAAGCAGCATCATCATATCCAAAGATCTTTTTGCCGACTGGAGCAGCATAACCGAGCACTTTTGCTGCGGCCTCATTGATCAGGATCCCAGTTGAATCGGATGGAAATTCTTCCTGAAATGCCCGGCCATTGGCCATTTGAAGGTCCATCGTTTTGACGAAATCGTAGTCAACAGTCCATTTTTGCATGTTGATGCCTTTATCCTGCTGCATTTGACCCACTGGAAAGAATGTGTGATCGGTGCGGGACGAAGGTGTTGGCAGAAAACTTGTTACCGTTCCACTCGCGACATTCGGCATGCGCAGAACCTGTTCTTTAAATGCTTTTACCTGATTATCCAGCGCATAGGCGTCATCAACAATGAGCATCTGATCCTTGTTGAAGCCCAATTTTTTGGTTTGAATGAAATTCAGCTGGCGGTAGATCACGCCTGTGCCAACGATAAGCATTACGGAGATAACAAATTGAAAAACAACGAGTGCATTGCGCAGATAGCCTCCCTTTCCTTGTAACTCCACGCTGTTTTTCAAAACTTTTAATGGTTTGAAGGCAGAGAGAAAAAATGCAGGATAACTGCCTGCCAGAACGCCAACAACACCGCCAGTTATCAGCAATGCTACCCAAAACCAAACATTCTGAATAGGGAAATTGACCTGCTTACCTGCCAGGTCATTAAAAAACGGAAGCGCCAGATAGGCCAGGATGACAGCTAATGCAAGGGAGAAAAAGCTCAGCATCAGCGATTCGGTGAGAAACTGGCTTACGAGTGACGAACGCTCCGATCCCAATGCTTTCCGGACACCAACCTCTTTTGCCCGGTTGGAAGACCGCGCTGTGGCCAGGTTCATGAAGTTTACGCAGGCAATTGTCAGCAGGAATAAAGCGACAACCCCAAAAATATATACGTACTGCACATTCCCATTCGCATTGATCTCGGCCTTACGGTCGGAATGCAGGTGGATTTTGGTCAGCGGCATTAATGTATAACTTAAAGAACTTCCTGATTTGCGAATTTCTTCCAGCGATGAACCCAAAAAGCTGACGAGCCACTTAGACGTATATTTTTGCAGGACCGTTTCAAAATTGCGCTCAAATTGTTTCGGATCAACGCCCTCTTTAAGCAATAAATAAGTGTTAAAATTATGGCTTCCCCAACCATCCATGCGGCTTTCGTCATTGGAACTCATCGAAAGCAACATATTTACCCCGCGCAAATGTGACTGCGTGGGAATGTCCTGCATGACGCCGGTGATCGTGTATGTATCCGCGTTATCCAGGATCAGCGCTTTGCCCATAGCATTTCCACTCCCAAAAAACTTTGCTGCGTCGCTGGCCGAAATAACAACTGTGTAAGGAGCTTTGAGCGCTTTTTCCGGATCGCCCATTAATAAAGGAACCGAGAACACTTTGAAAAAAGTGGAATCGGCATAAACGACGTGATCTTCTTTGAGATTTTCAGCGAGTTCGGCACGGCGTACAAGCAGGCTGCCGGTATCCCGCAACCTGACAACCTGTTCTATTTGCGGATAATCCTTTTTTAATGTAAAAGCAAGCGGATCGGGTGCCACCGCAAGCGACATGTCTGCGCCGCCAAAACGGATATCTGCATTGACCCTGTGAATGCGATCGGCATGGTCGAAAGACCTGTCGTAACTCAGTTCATCAATCACATACAGCGTGATCAACAAGCAGCTTGCCAATCCCAAAGCGAGGCCGAAGACATTCAGGAACGAATAAAACTTATGCTTGCGCAGGTTCCGCCAGGCGATCTTAATGTAGTTTTCCAGCATGTAATTTGGAGTAAAAGATTGTCAAATGCCTCTTCCCGGCAATTCTATTTCGATCTCGAAATCATCAATAATATCCTGACGCTCTTCCTCGGATTTGTCCGCAGCATTTACAGTCTTTTCGTAAATGAACTCTTCATTCCTTTTGTTAAACTTATATTTCAGAAACAGCTCGCCGGATTCAGAGTTATATCTTACCAGTTTGGTAACACCATTTTCGGCATGAATTGTCGAGGTTTTCTCCTGATGATCGTCCGAAAACCAGATGTGGCCCCGGGCGTCACTGGAAGAGTAAATGACCGGTTCAAGTGGCTCCACCGGTGTTGGTGGAGCGGGAGGCCTCACCACTACTTTGCCATCATTATCATCGTTGCACTTGCTCAGCTGATTTTTCTTCTGGGCAATGGCCAGCGTACTGACACCGGCAAGTAAAATGGTAAGGAGTTGTTTCATGGTCAGGTTTGGTAATTGGCTTCGGTTGTTCTAAACGTGCACTTTTTCCGTCACGATCTTTCCATCGAAAAGGTTGACGATCCGGTGCGCGAACCCGGCATCGTATGGGGAGTGCGTTACCATCAGAATGGTAGTTCCTGCTGCATTAAGCTGGCTCAACAGGTTCATTACTTCTTCCCCGTTTTTAGAGTCGAGGTTACCCGTAGGCTCATCCGCAAGTATTGTTTTTGGTGTGGCTACAACGGCTCGCGCGATGGCAGTTCTTTGCTGCTGTCCCCCGGAAAGTTGCTGTGGAAAGTGATTGCGGCGGTGCATCATGTTCATGCGCGTTAATGCTGCTTCTACTTTCTCTTTACGTTCGGCAGGAGGTGTTTTTAAATAAAGCAATGGAAGCTCAACGTTCTCATAAACAGTCAGTTCGTCGATCAGGTTAAAACTTTGGAATACAAATCCAATGTTACCTTTCCGGATCTGCGCACGCTGTCTTTCCGACATTTTGGCTACTTCCGTCCCGTAAAATTCATAAGATCCTTCACTAGGGTTGTCCAGCAGACCAAGAATGTTCAGTAATGTAGATTTTCCACAACCGGATGGTCCCATGATAGCGACAAACTCGCCGTCTTTTACATCCATGTCAATGCCGTTCAGGGCGGTGGTTTCTACTTCCTCGGTAGAGAAGATCTTATGAAGGTTGCTAATTTTAATCATTGGGTTTTCTTTGGCTAACGGCTTTCAGCTGAGGGCTATGGGCCAGTTTATGATTGATTAAATTGATTACTGATAGAGTCTGATTCTTAAAATTCCAGCACTTCATTGTCTCCAAAGTTCTCGTATGAGCTGGTGATCACTTTTTCACCCGGCTGCAAACCTTCCAGAACTTCGAAATATTCAGGGTTTTTGCGGCCCAGTGTGATTTTGCGTTTCGAGGCACGCTTGCCATCGTCGCCCACCACATATACCCAGTTTCCACCGGTTTCGGAGAAGAATCCACCCACTGGAAGCAATGTTGCTTGTGAAGGTTGTCCAAGTTGCAGGCGGATCGGAGCAGACTGGCCTCTTTTGATCAGTTCAGGAGCACCTTTGTCAAACTGCATATCCACTTCAAATCTTCCGCTCAGAACCTCAGGATATATTTTGATGATCTTCAATCCGTAATCTTTTCCATTAAATTCCATAGAACCCATTAAACCTGCAAAGATCCTCGAAATGTAATGTTCGTCCACGCTTACCCGCATTTTGAAACCATTCAAGTCATCAATTTGTCCGATGTTCTGGCCCTGGTTAATGTTGGATCCCACTTCCACATTCATAGAAGAAAGCAAGCCGGAAACGGGCGCCTTAACAGAAAGGTTTTCAAGTGTTTGTCTCCAAAGGTTCACGTTTTTCTGTGTGCTGGCCAATGTTCCTTCCAGCTGTGTGATCTGCATTTTAGAGTTTTCTTCCTGGTATTTCTGAGATTCAACTTCGATATCGCGCTGCTTGGAAAGCCTTTCGAACTCCCTCTTAGTTTTCAGATAATCCGCATCAGGGATCACCTTATCCTTGTAAAGCTTGGTGTTACGGTCATGCGCATCCTTGGCCTGATCGATCTGAAAGTCAAGTTCACTTAATGTTTTTTGCAGGTTAAATCTCGCAATACGCAAGCTCTGACGTGTATTTTGAAGATCATTCACCAGCCGGCTCGCTTCCGTTTCAGATTGCAGGAAGCTCAGTTTCAGGTTTTGATTTTCCAGCCTTAAAAGCACATCGCCTTGTTTGACCATATTACCGCCTTCAATGAGTTTCTCGGTAACATAACCGCCTACTATCGCATCCAATTGAATGGTTTTCAATGGCTGCACAACCCCGGTAACAACGATAAATTCATCGAATTTGCCTTGTTTAACAGTTGACACCGTCAGTTTATCCTGCTCAACATTCAGTTTGCTGCGTTTATCTGCGAAGAAAAATTGGTACACCAAAAATGCGATCAGCAGCGTGCTTCCGGCGATTATACCAATGCGTTGTGTGTTCCAAAATTTCTTTGGTTTGATTTTATCCATTGTCGAACCCCCGGTGAAACCGTTGTTACTGGTGCTGGATGAGTTAGGTGTTTTGACTTCCATTATATTGTTGGTGATTGGATTCGCTGTTAAACTTTGATCTATTCTATCCAATCCCTATGCCAAACGAGGCTATGCCCTACAAACAATTAAATATCAATACTTTAAGCTTATTTAAAACCATTTTGAATGTCCGATAACGGACAATTTTGTTCGGGTGCGGACAAGCCTTTTTTGAGCTTATAAGGGTAAAATACTGACTTTTTAGCTTGTTATAAAATTAAATTTCAAATTGCATCTGCTATCTTTCCAAACAATTGCCAATACAGGGATTTAGCCCTTAGCAACCCCAAAACCAGCCATGCAACTCTCCGAAGCAAAAATCCTGATCATCGATGACGATGTCGACGTACTAAGTGCGGCTAAACTCCTTTTGAAGCGCCATGCCAAAACGGTCGACATTGAAAAAAACCCGCAAAAACTGCCTTTCCTCGTCACCAACGGCGATTATAACCTGATCCTGCTGGACATGAACTTTACCCGCGACGTGAACAGCGGCCGCGAAGGTTTTCATTGGCTGGACCGTATTCTGGACATCAAGCCGGCTTCCAAAGTGATCATGATCACGGCGTATGGAGACATTGAAATGGCCATTCGCGCGATTAAAGCTGGTGCAACGGATTTTGTACTGAAACCCTGGGAAAACGATAAGCTGCTGGCAACAATAAGCGGTGCCATTGAGGGCGGCAATGAGAAAGTACAGGTCGTTGCGGAGGAAAAAGCGAAGGACGACGGCAAGAAAAGTAAATCGACCGGCGAAGCGATTGTGGCGTCCAGCGATTCGATGAAACAAGTGCTGGGAACTGCCGAACGCGTTGCAGCCACAGACGCTAATGTGCTGATCCTGGGCGAGAACGGGACGGGTAAAACCCAATTAGCCAAGCATATACATCAGCATTCAAAGCGTGCGGATAAGCCTTTCGTGGTTGTGGATCTGGGCGCGTTAAGTGAGAGTTTGTTTGAAAGCGAGCTTTTTGGTCACGTTAAGGGCGCATTTACGGATGCGAAAGAAGACCGTGCGGGCCGATTTGAAGAGGCAAAGGGCGGGACTATTTTTCTGGATGAGATCGGAAACCTTACACTGGCGTTACAAGCCAAGTTGCTGACGGTGATTCAGGAAAGGCGCGTTACACGCGTAGGATCAAATAAACCCATTGCATTGGACGTGCGGCTGCTATGCGCTACAAATATGAACATTGAAAAAATGGTGACTGAAAAAACCTTCCGCCAGGATTTGTTATACAGGATCAACACTATTGAGCTCGACCTGCCGCCATTGCGCGAACGCCCGGAAGACATCAGCGCTCTTGCCGAATATTATCTCAAACAATACGGCAAAAAATACAATCGCCCGGTTAATGACATCAGCAGCGCATTGATCAAGAAAATGCAGCAGTACAACTGGCCGGGAAACATCCGCGAATTACAGCACGCCATTGAACGCGCCGTGATCCTTTCACAGGAAAAAACATTGCAGCCCGACGACCTTTTCCTGAAAAGCTCCGGCGGAACACCGACCACTGCAACCGGCTTTGATCTGGAAGATATGGAGAAGACTTTAATCGTGAAGGCGATGAAACGTTTTAACGGAAATATTACAGATGCAGCGCGTGAGCTCGGCCTCAGTCGTGCAGCACTTTACCGGAGAATGGAGAAGTACGGCCTTTAATTGGCATGTTTTTTGGGTCATATCGAATAAAGTTTCTCAGGTTAATCTCAATTTATTCATATAATGACCAAATATTTCTCGCTGTTGTCGCTGCTCTTTTGTTGCCAATTGTCATTTGCACAGAACAACAAAATCAATGCTGTTCCGCTTAAAAATGTAAAAACCAAACAGGGTTTCTGGCACACACGTGTGGAAGCCGCGCGTGAAGTAACTGTTCCGCATGCTTTGCAACAATGTGAAGAATCGGGCAGGATCGACAATTTTGCGGTCGCTGGCGGGCTTAAAAAAGGAAAGTTTGAAGGTGTCCGCTTTAATGATTCAGATGTTTTTAAAGTGGTGGAAGGCGCCGCTTATGTGCTGCAAAATCAGTATCATCCCAAGTTAGACCATTATCTGGACAGCCTCATTACACTTTTTGCAGCCGCACAGGAGCCGGACGGCTATTTATATACAATCCGAACCATTAACAAAGACACAACCGGTTCCTACGACTGGATCGCCGGCCCTTATCGTTACGGTTTTGAAAACGGCAGCCACGAGCTCTACAATGTGGGGCACCTTTATGAAGCGGCCATTGCCCATTACGAAGCCACCGGCAAGAAAACGCTCCTTGATGTTGCTACCAAGAATGCAGATCATCTTGTCAAAACTTTTGGCACAAAACCCGGACAATTGGTGGTCGTTCCCGGTCATCAGGAGATTGAAATCGCATTGATCAAACTTTACCGAACAACAGGCAAAAAAGAATATCTCGACCTTTCGAAATTCTTTATCGACATGCGCGGGCGATCAGACAAGCGCGCATTGTATTTGGATGAGCACAAACTTGGCCCCGCATATTTCCAGGATCAGGTGCCATTCGTGAAACAAAAAGAGGCGGTTGGTCATGCCGTTCGTGCGCAATATTTATATACTGCGGTTGCAGATATGCTCACCATTGAAGACGAGCCCGAACATAGCCATGCCATTCACACCATATGGGACGACGCCACGGAGAAAAAGCAATATGTAACCGGTGGCGTAGGTGCCCGCGAAGACGGCGAAGCTTTTGATAAACCTTACATTTTACCGAATGATAATGCGTATGCCGAGACTTGCGCAGCAATCGCAAACATGCTCTGGAACCACAAAATGTATTTATACACAGGCGAATCCAAGTATATGGATGTATTTGAACGCGTGCTTTACAACGGGTTTTTGGGTGGAATGTCAGTGAAGGGAGATAAGTTTTTTTATGTCAATCCAATGGCTTCCAATGGTGTGAATGATTTCAACAAAGGCTCGGGCGCTGAAAGACAGTCGTGGTTCGGGACTGCTTGCTGCCCTACAAATGTATCGCGATTTCTGCCTTCAATGCCTTCTTACATTTATGCCACAAAAGGCAATGAGCTGATCGTGAATCTTTTCGCTGACAATGAAGCGACATTATCAGTAAATAAAAATACTGTAAAACTCGCTCAGCAAACCAATTATCCCTGGGATGGGAATGTCAAAATATTAGTCGATCCTGAAAAAGCTGGGAATTTCACTTTGTCGGTGCGGATTCCGGGCTGGGCAACGGGTGAGGCCATTCCGGGTAATTTGTATGCATATACCAATAAAGATTCAAAGCCGGTAACATTGCGGGTAAATGGCAAAAACATGCCTGCAACGATTGAAAAAGGCTACTTGAAGCTTGCCCGGAATTGGAAGAAAGGCGATCAGGTGGAGCTGGCTTTGGAGATGCCGGTCAGGAAGATCATTTCCAATGAAAACATCACTGCTAATAAGGATAAGATTGCCATCGAGCGCGGCCCTGTTTTGTATTGCGCAGAAGGACACGATAATAACGGAAAAGCGCTGAACATCCCCATTTCTGAAAGCCAGAACTTCGCTGCCAGTTACCAGCAAAGTTTGCTGGGCGGCATTAATGTCCTTAAATCAGAAACCGGTAATGTGACGCTTATTCCCTATTACGCCTGGGCGAACAGGGGCCAGAATGAAATGGTGATCTGGTTCAATAAGGCCCAGTAGCAAGCCCATTTTATCAGCCTTTCGGAGTTTGAACTTGAATGTTTTACTTCGAAAGGTTTTTTTGTACGGTTTCCAGATCCTTCAATGTTCCGTTGACGATAATATTCACGTTGCTGTTTTTGAACATTTCGTTTTCCGAAACCAGCTTACTTTTGAAATACAAAACAAAAGGCAGCTCCTTCCCTTTCGTAACCAGTTGCCCGGCCGCTTTCAGCACTTTGCCCATATCAATCGCCAAAGGAATTTCATAAATCTCGCTGCTCTTCCCTTTTACTTTGGTAACGCCTTTTACGCTGCCTTCTGCAAGCCTGTCCTGCTTACCCAGGCCAACGACATATGCTGGATTTTCGAACTGAACGGGAAAAGGATTTTGATTGGAGAATTTCAGTTTCAACACAATTTCCGACTTGCCCAAACTGAATTTTTTCATATCATAATCTACAATCTCAACCTTAGGAAGCCTGTATAGCGGCAGCCGTTTGTCCATGTCTAATACAATGCTGTCTTTTCCTAAAATAGGCTTTTTCAAATGGAAATGCCCCTCGAAATGATAGTCCGCACTATCTTCACCCGCAGCGTTTTCTGAATCCCCTTCTTTTTTCAGTTTAGCGATTTTCAATTTTGCAGGGAGGGTTATCACTGTGCTGTCCCGGGGATTGATCGTCAGCGGATTTGCATATTCATCCTCGACAATGGTCACTCCGTTCATCTTCACAAAATAATTAAAGCGCTCTACATCAACGCCTACGGGCAGCGGATTATCCACCAGAAGTTTCAGCGAAAGGTCAATGGTGCTATCTGTAATGTTGCTGATCTGGCCTATGCCCATTTCAACGCGCGGTTTGAGCCCGGAGACAGGATTAGCATTGTCATTTTTGTATTTTTTGAAAAGAAACCATCCTAGTAAGCCGCATGTAATAACGACAAATAAGATGAGCACGATTTTGAGCGGGCGAGTGGACTGCATAGATAAATGAGGGTTGAAATGAAAATGTGCTTGACTCAAAAATCATTCCAAAAAACATCCTGCTCATATAAACATGAGATGCGAACTTCCCCAAAACTGGATTTTACACAGTTATATGTGTATTTAAGTCTTCATGAAAACAGGACGGCCTGCAATGCTGGGCTATAATGTTGCTGGTACGGTTTTTAGTAATGGTGGGGGCTAGGATGATATCAGATCCTTCACATAGAACAAACTATTAAAACTAAGAATCATGAAAGCGACTAAAAGTAAACTTGTTAACAAAATTACAGGAACAGACAGCGAAAAACTGAAAGAACTATTTGTAGACGGCCTGAAAGACATTTATTGGGCAGAAAAACATCTTGCAAAAGCATTGACGAAAATGTCCAAAAATGCAACTTCGGAAGAACTGAAAGCTGCTTTTGAACAACATACAACAGAAACGGAGGAACACGCAGCCAGATTGGAAGAAGTTTTTGGTCTGATCGGCGAAAAAGCACAAGCCAAAAAATGTGCTGCCATGGAAGGACTTATTGAAGAGGCAGAAGAAATTATCAGCAGCACCGATAAAGGAACAATGGTTCGCGACTGCGGATTGATCATGGCTGCCCAAAAAGTAGAGCATTACGAAATCGCATCTTACGGAACATTAAGAAATATCGCCAGAACATTGGGTCACAGTGATGTAGCAGATTTGTTGCAACAAACACTTGATCAGGAAGGCGAAACAGATCACAAATTAACAGAACTGGCTGAGACATACGTGAACGAAGAAGCCAGCGCTGAATAAGTTATTACACTTCATCATCAGATTGAAAATAAAAAAGGTTGACCAAATGGTCAACCTTTTTTACGGGATTTAGGGGAAAACTTATGCTAAATCCAATTTCCCATGATCGCCACCATCCGGCGTAGTGCCGGTCAGGACGGCTTTCACCATAGAAAAGAAAACCACCATTTTCGACGACGTTGCATCCCAATAAGCGGCTTCCCCGGTTGTTACTTTTAACAGGACCAGGTTCGGATCTTCCTTGCCTGCCGGAAACCATGCTTTCGACATTGGATTCCATAACTCTTCTTTTTTCGCCTCATCTTCAACAATCTCCGCTTTTCCGGAAACGCTGATGTAGGTGTTATTTTTTGGCTCGGAATAAATTAGTGTAACCGGCTCGCCTGGATGTGAACCGTCTCCGATGTCCGTATTTCTACTCGTAAAAAACCACACATTACCATCTTCATCAATTTGCTGCGTAGTCATAGGCCGCGATTCGATTTTTTCATTCGCATATGTGGTGTACATGCAAAACCGGATATCCTCGGCCAGTGATTTCAATTTTTTTATCGCTTCTGTATTTTGAAGGTCCTTTTCCATAGTTGTTTTGTTTTAATCTAAGATCTTATTCATCCGGGATTGTAAAACAACTATTCCAAGGCCTGTTCAGCCACGCATTAATTTCTCGTATTCCCGCTCGGCCAATTCCTTTTCGCCCAAATTTCCGTACGCAGTAATGTAATGCGAAGCTATGCCAATTCCCCATCCTATCATTGGAAATACAGGCCATGGCAAATGACCATTGCCGAAATGCGGAAAAGCAGTAACAGCCCATAGCAGCCACAAACCTGCATTAATCACCAGGTAAGTGCTCAGGTGAACCTTGAATGACGCTCTCTTCTTCGCTTTTTTCCAGATAAATTCATTACGCGGCGTTTCCATTTTTGTATCGGTTTATAAGTATGGTTATGCTTCAATCAATTGTTTTTGAATTGATATAACCAAATTACACGACCGCCATCCTTGCCAGAAACGAATGCAGACGGACTTAACTATTTTCACGATGAAGAAACAGATTACACAGATGAAATGTCCGCTGGTTTTCAGAATTCCAAACGATAGTTCAACACCGGGATCAGCCCGGTCTGCGTTGTGTTCCTTATTGCTTTATGAGTAGGGTCGTAGGTTTGATCATATGCATTCAAACGATTGGTCACATTCTGGATGTCAAGAGAGATCGTTGATGCCGTGCGTTTTTTGTTTTTTGTATAACTTACCCGAAGGTCTGAGCGGAAATAGTGTGGCAATTGTGCCGAATAGGCTTTTGTCCAGTCGCGCTCTGTTCTTCCTGTTTCGTTTGATTTTTCAAGATCAATGGGTGTTACCCGGTTTCCTCCCGAAGCAAGCAACTTAATGTTGGCTGCGAACACATTGGTTTTGTTTTTACCCACTTTCCATTCTTTCCCAGCCAGAATATTCTGAACAAACCGGCCATTAAACCTGCTGTCGCGCTCAATGCCGTCGCGGCCGGTGAATTTGGCCTGATATAATGATGTGGTGCTCATCAGGTAAATGCCGCCGGTAAGCGATTTTTCAACTGTAAGTTCCACGCCATAGCTGCGTCCGGTCCCGTCGCTTGCCAGGGAATCATTGGTAAAACCGCTGATCTCATTAATTTGTGAATTATGCAGCAGATATGGTTTGGCTGTATTCGGCGAACCGATCGGCACGTGGTAATGATGCTGGTAATACGCTTCGGTCAGAATGCGCCAGCTGCTGGTTGGGCGGAATTCATAACCCGCCACAAAATGCGCCGATTTCATTAGTTTAAGATCCTTATTGGCGGCGGCCGTTTTTCCGCTCTCTGCATTAACCTGGGCGAAATAGGTGGAAATGGATTCAGTCTTGCTGTGCAACCCTGCCCCGAAACTGACGGTCGACTTGGATGCCACAGCCCATTTCAAGCCTAATCGCGGTTCGAGAGAAAACTGGTTATTAAGCCCCAATAACATCCCGTGAACGCCCGCATTGATCGTAACTGTTGGCGATATACGCGATTTAAGCTGACCATATGCCTGATAAAGCTGAGTGCTGCCCTTTTGATCCAGAAGAGTACGAAAAGGACCATTTTCATTGTTGCGGTCGAAAAGGTTGAAATCCAAATGGTTGATAATAAACCCGCCCCGTAAAGTGTTTCTTGCATTCATTTTGTAGTTCAGCAGGGAAGAAATTCGCAGTGTTTGGTTAATGAAGCTTTGCTGATACGAAACCTGCTTACCAAGGTTATCCGAGTCATCTGTAACCTTGGTGCCGGCGTATGAAATGATGCTTTCGACGTAAGCTTTGTTACTGATGTAGCGCAGGTAATTGATCCCTAAAATGCCCCTATTCGATGTAAAAACCTCTTTTTCCTGGTTTGTATTCTCTTTGGAAGTGCTGATCCCGCCAATGCCCCACACCGTTACCACCGACCGATCATCCGAAGGGACGTGGATTTTAAAAGCGCCATCCTGGAAATCCGTGGATGCATCGCCCTGAATGTTCAATCCCAACTTGTCGAGCACTGATAATGTGGAATAGCGATAATTGGCCAGGTAGGAAGCGCCGCCTTTCGCTCCAATGGGACCTTCTGCCGCAAAATCAAGACCCAAAACGCCGGCTTGCAGGGCATACTCACGCTTTTCATTATTTCCGTTTCGTAATTTCAGGTCAAAAACCCCGGAAGTTGCATTGCCATATTCAGCCGGGAAAGCGCCGGTCAGGAAATCAGAATTACCCAGCACATTGGCACTTAATGCACTGATCCCGCCTCCGCTCGACCCTTCTTCACCGAAATGGTTGGGGTTGGGAATTTCCACGCCTTCCATTCTCCATAACATTCCTTTCGGGCTGTTACCACGGATAATGATCTGATTACCACCATCATCATTGGTTGCCACACCGGCAAAGGACAAGGCCATCCGCGCCGGATCATTTACGGAAGCTGCGAATCTTTTGGTTTGGTCCACCGTGAATGAACGTCCGCTCACGCTCACCATATCATTCAGCGGAGCGCCGTTTTCCTTCTGCGCCTTCACCACCACTTCATCCAGCGACTTGAATGATTCCGTCAGTTTGATCGTCAGTTCCACTTCCTTACCCGACCCGACACCAATTTCCTGCAAGAACGCGTCGTCATAACCAATGCTTGTAATTTTAATAGCATGCCGTCCAACCGGCACATTCTCAATGCGGAATGAGCCTTCTGCATCCGTGGCGCCGCCCATAATGGGGTTAAGCGTAGTAATAATGACATTGGCACCAATCACAGGCTGCCGCGACTCAGCATCAATAACATGGCCTTTCACAAGTTGAGCCGGTTGCTGGGCATAAGCCAGCGAAAAGACCGCCATCGCGATCAGCGAAAGAATAAAATTTTTCATAGCTAATAGTTTTCCTTC
Organism: Dyadobacter sp. CY347; assembly: GCF_021502655.1. GTDB lineage: Bacteria > Bacteroidota > Bacteroidia > Cytophagales > Spirosomataceae > Dyadobacter. The sequence continues at coordinate 163,854 of NZ_JAKFFT010000004.1, read as the reverse complement.
CAGACAACCTAGCTATTACTTACCCTAAATTTTTTTGGAAAAATTTATTTTAAACCAAAACCCGCATCGGCACGGGGTCGAAGAAATGGTTCAGCGGGCCGTTGCCGTTTCCGGTTTTGGCTTCTTTTCCTGCTTCGATGGCGGCGGAAATGTATTCTTTTGCGAAAATGATGGCTTCGGGGAGGGAATTTTTCCGGGCTTTGAATGTGGCGATGGCGGAAGATAATGTGCAGCCGGTTCCGTGGAGATTGGGGCTGGCAATGAAGGACGTTTCGAAAACCAGCAATTCCTGATTTTTTTGGGCCAAAACATCAAATAACTGATCGGAAACCATATGCCCGCCTTTGAGCAGGACAGCCTGGCAACCTTTCGCAATCATTTCCGAAGCCGCTTCCTGCATGGATTCGAGGGAATCTATTTCCCGGCCCAGCAGCAACCCGGCTTCATCAATGTTGGGCGTAACCAGATCGGCCATAGGAAATAACCTTTCCCAAAACACATTGATCATTTCAGCCGCCGCAAGCTTTGTTCCGCTGGATGACGCCATAACCGGATCAATAACAACGAATCCCGGCTTGAACTGCGCAATAATGTCAGCGATTACCCATGCATTCTCAACCGTCCCGATCATGCCGATTTTAACCGCATCTACCTGAATATCTTCTAAAACGGCCAGCAACTGTTCCTTTAAAAAATCAGCTGGAACCGGAAATATCGCCCTCACTTCCACTGTGTTCTGAGCTGTGAGTGCTGTTATTGCGGATAAACCGTTCCCGCCCAGAGACCCGATCGTCTTCAAATCTGCCTGAATTCCAGCGCCACCGCCGCTGTCTGATCCCGCAATGGTAAGTATGGTTGGATATCGGTTCATGAATGGTCCGCGATTTGTAAATACTTATCAGTGAAAGTAGTAGTTTTGAATAGTTTAAAAAAAACAGACCCACTTAATAATGATTAAAGCTGCCATATTTGACATGGACGGATTGCTGATAGATTCCGAGCCAATCTGGACAGACGCTGCGCGCAAAGTGATGCAAAGAGTAAATTTTACGATTTCCGATGCGCTGAAAAACCAGACGACCGGTCTTTCCATCAAACTTTTCCTTGAATATTGTCACAAAATCCAGCCCTGGAATACGCCTTCTTTTGAGGAATTAGAGCATGAAATCCTTGAATATGCCCATGAAAACATTCTGGCACACGCGGTGGCGATGCCAGGCGCGATTGAACTGGTCAAAAGCCTGAAAGCGCAGGGATTGAAACTGGCCGTGGCTTCGGCTTCGCATATGGACCTGATCGAAGGTGTGCTGAAAAGGCTCGAAATTATTGATTACTTTGACACCTGGCATTCGGGTGAGCTTGAAGAGTTCACAAAGCCGCACCCGGCAGTTTACCTGACGACGGCCGCAAAATTAGGGTTACGTCCCGAAGAATGCATTGCTTTTGAAGATTCGCATGCAGGCCTCAGATCGGCGCACGCGGCGGGGATGATCACGATTTCGGTGCCGGCAATGGAAGTTTATGAAGATGCCAAATTTGATATGGCACATTATAAGATCAATTCTCTTGAAAAATATATATTGAGCGAAATGTCCGGCGTGCCGCAGAGCGCGATCGAAAACTAATATCCCACCCCTTCTATTTGATTCATTAATGATCGGATTAAGACATTTCAGCATTGTGATCATGATCAGGATAGTAGTTATTATCCTGAGCGTCATTGCCCTGACCTGGCTCGCGGCCAGGCACACGAACGAAGTGCTCGTATATGTGCTGGGGACCATTTTCATCTTCGTCCAGGGATCATTACTGTATCAATATGTTACCAATGTTAACCGTAAACTGACTTATTTTCTTGAATCGGTTCGCTATTCGGACTTTACGATCAATTTCCGTTCGGACAATAAAATGGGCCGGACATTCAAGGAGCTTAACCAGCAATTCAATGAAGTGCTGCACGCATTCCGGCAAGCGCGGGCGGAAAAGGAGGCTAACCTGCAATATCTGAACACCATTGTGCAGCATATTGGAACCGGGTTGATCACATTTGACAGCAACGGACAGGTTAACCTCATTAATAATGCCGCCCTGCGCATGTTAGGCATTTACCGCCTCCATCAATTAAGCGAGCTAAAAGACAAGCACCCAAGACTTTACGAACTACTCTCCACGCTCGACAGCGGCGTGCGCGAGCTTTACCGGACGCCTTCCGACCAGCCGCTGGCATTGCAGGGCGCTGCTATTCAGCTTCGGGGAACGTGGGTCAGGATCGTCGTTTTGCAGAATATCCAGACGGAACTTCAACAGCAGGAAGTGGAATCGTGGCAAAACCTGACGCGGGTTCTGCGGCATGAAATTATGAACTCCATGACGCCGATTGTCTCGCTGGTAGGCACCATGCGACTGATTGTAAATGAGGACATTGAGAAATCAACCAGCGATCAGGAAGCGGTGAATGATTTGAAAGAAGCATTGCATACGCTCGAAAAACGCAGCAAAGGCATGATGCAGTTCGTGAATGCTTACCGTGATTTTACCACATTACCAAAGCCTGTTTTTGCCAATCTCAGTGTGGCTGAACTGTTTCAGGAAGTGATCCAGCTACTGCAAACGGACCTTACGGGCTCAGGTGTTTTGTGGAAAATTTCAGTAAAACCCGAAACGCTTACTGTGAAAGCGGACGCCAGCCAGATCCAGCAAGTGCTGATCAATCTGGTAAAGAATGCTTCGGAGGCATTCTCAAATCAAACCAACAGACTGATCACATTAAGCGCACATCAGTCTGATAGTGTGACTATTATTGATGTTGAGGACAATGGTGACGGCATTGAGCCAGAGGCGATTGAGAATATCTTTATCCCGTTTTATACCACCAAGAAAACAGGCTCCGGTATCGGGCTCAGCCTATCACGACAGATTTTACAGCAACACAATGGTCAGCTGAATGTATCCTCTCAAGTAGGAAAAGGAACCGTTTTTACATTGATTATTTAAGCTAACTTGCTCTTCCGGTATCCGTAGCTGAAATAGATCACAAGCCCGATCGCCAGCCAGATCACAAAAATCAGCCAGTTGGATGATCCCAGCTCGGTCATCAGATAAAGGTTCGTCAGAATTCCGGCAACAGGTAAAACTGAAAAATTGTGTTTATAGCCTAAAACGGCCAGAATGCACCAGGTAATCCAAAAAATGATCGTTAGCAGCTTATGCTCAACGATTTCCATGGCCGACATGGCCTTCCATTCCTCAATTACACTTTGCCCGTAAATACCTAGCCCGACAATGGCCAGGATGAGCACAATGCCGATCAGATATTTCCCGTTCAGGTAAGGAACACGGAATTTGGATTGTGCGGAAATGCCCGTGTGGTCCAGATAAAGGACGCCGCCGCAAACGAGGATGAATGCAAAGAACGTTCCTACACTGGTCAGGTCCACGAAGAAATCCATTTTGAAAAACAATGCAGGAATCCCTACAACAAAGCCAGTAACAATGGTTGCAAAGGATGGGGTCTGGTATTTTGGGTGGATTTTCGAGAATTTCTTCCAGAGCAAGCCATCACGGCTCATTGTCATCCAGATACGCGGCTGGCCAAGCTGATAAACAAGCAATGCACTCGTAATGGCAATCACGGAACTCACGGAAATAACGCCTGCCATGAAATCAAGGCCATTTTTTTCAAAAACAAATGCCAACGGATCGCTCACTTTCAGCTCCGTGTAATTAACCATTCCCGTCAGCACCAAGGTGATCAGCACGTATAAAACTGTACAAATGACCAGACAGTAGATCATGGCTTTGGGCATGTCGCGCTGCGGATTTTTACATTCCTCAGCAGTTGTCGATATCGAGTCGAAACCAATGAAAGCGAAGAAAACGGAAGCAACGCCGCCCATCACGCCTTTGATGCCATTGGGTGCAAATGGCGACCAGTTTTCGGGTTTTACATAAAACGCCCCCGCAAAAATCACCAACAATACAACTCCGATCTTCAACACAACCATAATGTTGCTGGCTGTCCTCGATTCGCGTATCCCAATGTAAACCAGCGCCGTAATGAACAATGTAACAAGTCCGGCGGGCAGATTCAGCATAATGTGCAGGTCGCCAATTACCGGAGACGTTTCGTAGGCAGCAGCTGCAAAACGCTCATAGGTGCTCATTTCCGAGGCTGCGGCGCTGTGTAATTTTGCAAATGCATCGGAGGCCGTTTCATAATTGACAGTAAGCCAGCCCGGCAAAACAATACCGAAACCTTTGAGCATTCCGGTAAAATATTCCGACCAGGAAATGGCCACAACCATATTCGAAACCGCATATTCCAGAATCAGCGACCAGCCAATGATCCAGGCAAACAATTCACCAAAGGCGACATATGCATACGTGTATGCACTACCGGATACCGGCACTGTGCTCGCGAACTGCGCATAAGATAATGCTGTGAAAACGCAGGCGATGGCCGTGAAAACGAACAATAATGACACGGCCGGCCCGCCATTGTAACTTGCAACGCCGATTGTACTGAAAATCCCTGCCCCAACAATCGCCGCGATGCCCAGGGAAACCAGGTCCCTTACGCCCAGGATCTTGGCTAATCCGCCGTTCTCAGCGGAATCGGCGTCTTTAAGTATTTGGCTAACTGTTTTTTTACGAAAGAGAGAAGAATTTTGTTTCATGCAAGCGCTGATTGGCAAAGATTCATTGTGTAATAAGTTGGCTAAAATAATGATATTCTCAACGCATCCTGCCAACCGTTGAAATTTTGTTCAATAAAATGCAAGTTTCCCGTAGAAAATTCTCCTGCATGAAATCAAACGCCCAAACAATGTGTTTGAGACCATATAATTACTTAATTTTCCGACTGGCAACCCCACCACTTTCCATGAAAAAAAACATTACACTACTCGTCCTCATGCTGCTTTCTGTCAGGATGTTGGACGCTCAGGACATTAAAGCTTACACCACGGCGCAGGCGCATTCGCACAATGATTATGAACGGCGCGGCGCATTTCACGATGCCATCGATCAGCAGTTCGGCTCCATTGAAGCGGATTTGTTTTTGGTGAATGATACGCTTTTCGTTGCGCACAACCTCAAAGATATTCATCCAAAAAGAACATTACATACGCTTTACATTCAGCCTATCCTGGCCCGAATTGAAAAGAACGGCGGCAGCATCTATCCGCAAAAAGATGTCCCGCTTCAATTTTTGATCGATTTAAAAACCGGCGCCACGGAAACGCTGGCGGCGCTGGTGAAAGAACTTGAACCGCATAAGCAACTTTTGGCCCCAAGCGGCAACCTGATGATCGTCGTCAGCGGCAACACGCCCGATCCCACGTATTTTGAAAAATATCCCGATTTCATATTTTTTGATGGCCGTCCAGAGATCACTTACACGCCCGACCAGCTCAAACGCATCGGCCTGATCAGTCAGGGGTTTGGAAAGTATTCAAAATGGAACGGAGAAGGCCCTATTCCCGAAAAAGACAAAAAAGCCATTCAGAAAGTGATTAAACAAACGCATGATCTTGGTAAAAAAATGCGGCTCTGGGCGACTCCCGACAATATTAATTCCTGGAAGATCATGATGGTTTTGGGTGTGGATTATCTGAACACCGACAAAGTGAGGGAAATGGGCGATTACCTGAGAACTGCCCCGCGCTGACATTTCAAAATAAAATTTAGGCATTTTTATAATTTTCGATAGTATCGAATGGCGTTTGAGGAGTTATAGGTTATATTGTATTGTTTTCTGATTCACCAACCTATCCTGCATGTCCTCCGATCAAAGCTCATCAGCGTCCGGCACCGCGCTCAAAAAAGTTTTAAAACCAATTCACCTCTGGGCCATTGCCGTCGGGCTGGTGATTTCCGGTGAATATTTTGGCTGGAACTATGGATGGGGTGTTTCAGGCACTGTGGGTTTTCTGATCGCGACCCTCGTTGTGACGCTGATGTACGTCACATTTATTTACAGCTTTACCGAACTGACAACCTCAATCCCGCAAGCCGGTGGCCCTTTTTCGTATTCACAAAGAGCTTTTGGCTGGTTTGGCGGTCTCATTGCCGGTTATGCAACCCTCGTGGAATTTCTGGTAACGCCGCCCGCTATTGCGTTTGCGCTGGGAAGTTATGCCCATTTCCTTTACCCGTCCCTGGAAGTGCTGGACGTTGCTTTTGCCTGTTATGTGATTTTTATTCTGATTAATTTACTGGGAATCAAGGAGTCGGCTATGTTTTCTCTGGTGGTAACGCTGCTTGCCGTTGGTGAGCTGCTTATCTACATTGGCATTGTAGCGCCCCATTTCTCATACGAAACGTTTGTAACCGAGCCGATGCCTTTTGGCTGGCCGGGCGTTTTTGCCGCATTGCCGTTTGCAATCTGGTTTTACCTGGCCATTGAAGGCGTGGCCATGGTAGCCGAAGAAGTGGAAGACCCTAAGCGGACCATTTCAAGAGGATACATTTACGGGATTCTTACATTGGTTGTGCTGGCGCTTTCCGTGATGATCTTTACAGGCGGCGTGGCACACTGGCGACTGCTCAGCGAGATCGATTACCCGCTTCCCGCTGCGCTTGGGATTGTGCTGGGCCGCGACAGTGCGCTTACACAGCTCTTCGCCAGCCTGGGATTATTTGGATTGATCGCTTCATTTCATGGCACCATTATCGGTTACTCTCGTCAGATCTTTGCATTAGCCAGGGCCGGTTTGCTGCCGTCGTTTCTGGGAAATGTAAATGCCAGATTTCAAACGCCGCACTGGGCATTGATCGCAGGCGGCATTGCGGGATGCGTTGCGCTGAAACTTGGGACCACCGATCAGGTGATCATTCTGGCAGCACTGGGAGCTGTTGTCATGTACATGATCAGCATGGTGGCGCTTTTTGAACTTCGGCGTAAAGAACCCAAATTGGAACGCCCGTTTACGGTTCCGGCCTACCCCTATTTTCCACTTATTGCACTGTTACTATCCACAGTGTGCCTCATTGCGATTGTTTATTACAATGTGGTGCTGAGCTTATGGTTTTTTGGAGGGCTGATCTTGGTAACCGTTCTGTATATGGCAACAGGCAGGCACAAAGTAGCTAAAAACGTAACGGTGGGAGAAGGCGAAATGAAATAAATATTTTCATATAGTATCTACCGGTTACTCAATTGTTTGGAAAATTTGGTCGCGACTGCCAACTAATTCGTATATTAAACTGGAATTCTTACTCAACGGTTAACTTAAAGTTAAAGCATCATAAAAACGCTAACATTGTCCTTGCGCTCATACCCTGGTTTTCCGGGCGCGGGTCTCCATTTTAACATCAAGAATGAATATTTTAATTGTTGAGGACGACCTGATTATTGCAAAACATCTTCAATATCTACTTAATGGCTTCGGTTACGATGCGAATGATGTCGCAACAGATTACAGCTCCGCTGTTGAGCTTCTGAACAGCAAGGTTTTTCATCTCGCGGTTCTGGATATTAGTATAAACGGTTACCAAACCGGGATTGATCTCGCGCATTACATCCGGGAAAATTTTAAGATCCCTTTTCTGTTCCTTTCAAGTCATGAGGACATTGCGATTGTCAATGCGGCTTTGCAGGCTTCTCCGCATGCATTTCTGCAAAAACCCTGTCAGAAAATTACCGTCTACACAGCCGTAAAGCTGGCTTTGACCAACTATCGCCTCGCGGCATTGGCGGGAGAATCCAACCAGGAAGAAAAGCAAGATTCGACGGTGATTAAAGACGCGCTTTTTATCAAAGAGAAGCATATGTTTACCAAAATCCTGCTGGCAGACATTCTATACATCCGCAGCGACGACAATTACCTTGAACTCCATACCAAAAAGAAAAAATATACGATCCGCGAAACATTGAAAAACATGCTTCAGCAATTGCCTCCCAATTATTTCTTCCGCGTTCACAAGTCCTTCATCATTAACCTCAATGCCATTACATCCATTAATTACATTCATGTGATGATCAATGACATTGAAATTCCGATCACGAATGACAACCGAAACGAGCTGCTCAGCCGTGTGAAGACATTCTCATGATTTCCGACTTTCACCCCGGAAAATGAATGCTTCACCCCATTATTTTGTCGGCAAAACAACTACGAATTATTATTACATCACGTAAGAGCCCTCTTCTATTTTATAATCATTATTTCGTTACAGAAGCCTGAACTTCAACCGCTAAGAAAAAAAATTGAAGTTCAGGCATCCATTTAGTTTGCAAAAACGTAAGTGGTATAAAATTGACATTTTTTTGCATAACGTCGACCATTATGCGCCGATATAACCTAAACTAAATCATTACCATTAGTATTTTTTTATTTTAATATCGTTGAGAATAATTAGACATCCCCGGGATTCAGTCCCTGGGATGTTTTGTTTTTTAATGTTGTTTTAATGTGTGGAATAATATTTTAGATAGAACGTTCTCAAAGTCCTATTCCGAATTTTAAACTCCGCTTTTTAGTATGCTCATCCAGGCAGTAAGACACACTTTGGACGAAATCGATCATTTTCTAAGTCAAGTTTCAGCCGATCAGTACACATATCCTTGTCCCGAACTAAGCGGTTCCACCATCGGGCAGCATACCAGGCATATCATTGAGCTTTTTGAATGCCTCATCAATCAATATGATGAGGGAACGATCAATTACGACAGCCGCTGCCGCAACCCGCTCACCGAAACATTGCCTGATTACGCCAGGAATTGCATTGAAAACGTTAAAAAATCTATTCATAGGCCTGATAAGGAGCTTATCCTGACCCAACAAATGGCAGGCGAACACATTACACTTCAATCAAACTATCATCGGGAACTGCTGTACAATTTTGAACATTGCATTCACCACCAGGCGCTGATCAAGGTTGCGACGGTAAGCATGCGCGATTTGCAGGTTCACGAAAATTTTGGCGTAGCGCCTTCTACCATTGAATTCAAGAAGCAATGTGCACAGTAACCTACATTTGGGCGAATGGCAAAGCGATCATCACGTCAAACCGCGACGAGCATGTGAACCGGCCCGCCTCCCTGCCGTTACAGCCGTATATCATTCATGGTAAGCGGGTAACGTTCCCAAAAGATCCTCAGGCTGGCGGGACCTGGTTTGCTGTAGATGAGGCTGCCAATGTAGGCGTTTTGCTGAATGGCGCAGCAAGCCGGCACATATCAAAAGGAAGTTACGCGAAAAGCCGGGGGCTGGTTTTGCTCGACATTATCACCGGCCGTTCGCCTATCGAGAGCTGGGATTCCTACGATCTGACTGGTATTGAGCCATTTACCATTGTGTTGTTACAGCAGGGAGATCTTTATCAGCTCCGTTGGGATTTTGTCAAAAAAGAGACCATTAAGCTCAATGCAAACGGAAACCACATCTGGTCTTCCTCAACACTTTATGCAAAAGAAATACAAGAAGAGAGAGAGCAATGGCTGCTGAATTTCCTGGCGGATAAGGAAGACATTCATGCCGAGGATATGAAGCATTTCCACATGTACGCAGGCAATGGTAATGAGGAAAATGGACTGGTCATTAACCGGAGCGACATCATGAAAACTTTCAGCATTACGCAGACCGTTATTGAACAGAATGAAGCAGAACTCTTTCATTACGACCTGCTGGAAGAAGAGTCGTTTCCATCTCATTTGTAATTATTTAACTTTTCTTTTTTGAAAAAAATATCACTCCTGATTCATAAGATCACGCATTGGGAATACTGGCCATTCGGGATTGTTTACATTCCGATGCATTTTGTCTGGTTCTATTATTCGTTCAGGGCGCGGTCATTTTTTTTCTTTAATGCAGCCAATCCGTCCATCAGAAATGGCGGTTTTTTAATGGAATCGAAAAAGGAGATTTATGATATTATCCCTGCCCAATTTTACCCTAAAACCATTTTAGTGACGCTGGGCAACGCTTTTGAAACGGCCAAAGAAAGCTGTATCAAAGCAGGTTTACATTATCCCCTCATTGCGAAGCCCGACATTGGAATGCGCGGAATGGCCGTGCAAAAGCTGGAAAGCGATTCTGATCTTTTAGCCTATTTCCATAAAGCCAATTTCAATTTTCTGATCCAGGAGTTTGTGGACTTGCCCAACGAAGTAGGGATATTCTACGTCCGTAACCCAGGCCAAAGCAAAGGGAAAATTACGGGAATCGTCGCCAAGGAATATCTGATCGTTACCGGCGACGGAAAATCGAGTTTGAAAAATCTGGTGGAAAGCAATCCTCGTTACCATTTACAATTGGGCGCGCTTGCTAAAATGTATGGGGAAAAATTGCTGAATGTTCCTGCACGCGGCGAAATGGTTAATCTGGTTCCATATGGCAATCACGCGAGAGGTTCAAGGTTCATCAATGCAACGCATTTGGCGACGGAGCAGCTTACGGACACCATAAACCGGCTCTGCACGCAGGTTCCGCATTTCTACTATGGCCGGTTGGACATTAAGTACGACACGTGGGACGAACTGGAAATCGGACGGAATATTTCCATCATCGAGCTTAACGGCGCCGGTAGCGAGCCTACCCATATTTACGATCCCGGACAATCCATTTTTACAGCCTGGAAGGAAATCAGCAGGCATTTCGGAATGCTTTTCAGGATCAGCATGATCAATTACAGGAATGGCTTTCCTTTTTTGAAATTCCGGGAAGGCCTGGAAATGTTCAGGCAAAACAGCCGGCACGTGCGGAAATTAGAGAGTTTTTGAAATAGATGAAAAGTCTGAAAAATTTGGGCGTTGGATTTCTTGTAAGCTTAGTAGGCTCATTACCAATGGGCTACATCAACATTGTGGCGCTCAAAATATTCGATACACAAGGCTTGCCCTCATTGATCTCCTTTTTGCTGGGCGTGGTAACAATCGAATTTTTCCTGATCCTGCTAACCCTTAAAGGAGCACAATGGCTGCTGGATCATGAAAAATTAGTAAAAGCGGCCGAGTTGCTTTCGATTGTATTCATTGTTCTTATTGCATTGTCCTTTTACGCGGAACCGGCTAATTCGTCTGGCAGCAACATTTCAAATCATTTTCTGGTCGCCTATCCGCCATTGGTCCTCGGGCTTTTTCTTAATACGATCAATTTTATCCAAATCCCTTTCTGGACTGGCTGGAATGTGTATCTGATCAACGCAGAGCTGATTCATGTGAAAGGAAAGCGAAAGTATGCTTACGTTACAGGCACATCAGCGGGCACATTCAGCGGAATAATGGTCTTTGTTCTATTTTTCCAACAACTTTTCCAGAAAGCTTCCGGGTTCAGCTCACAGCTGGCTTACCATTTCTTTCCGGCTATCATGTTGCTACTGGCCGTTTTTCAAGCATTTAAATTTTACAAAAAGCATTACAAAACTCAGGGATAAAGCAGATATTTTTTGCGCATATCCTTATAATTCCCCAAGCCCGGCTCCCAGCTTTTCCTGATTTCTTCTTCGGAAACACCTGCTATGATCTGCTTTTTAAGGTTTTCTGTGCCCGCTAACTTGTCGAAGCTGCCCATTTGCTTGCTTTGGCTCATGTCAAAAAACCGGGCTTTGTCGGGATACGCTTTATACATATCCATGATCCAGGCGAGATGCAGCTTCCCGGACTTTTCGAGTTTGGCAATGTCATACTTCCGAAGATCATGCCCAAAACATTCCTGGTCCATATGCAATGGCGATTCGCTCATTCCTTTGATGCTTTTTGGCGTAAAGACGAAATCAAATTTCCCTTTCAGCAGAGGCGCACCAAGCACTGTAAATGGCATATAAGTCCCGCGTCCCTGGCTTATGATGGTGCCTTCAAACATGCAAATGTGCGGGTAAAGCATCACCGATTGCTGCGTGTTCAGGTTTGGAGAAGGCATAATGGGCAATGTATAGGGCGTTTTGTGATCATAATTGGCTACTTTAATGATCTTCAATTTGCACAGCATTTTATTGGGCAGCCACCCCTCGCCGTTGATCATCTGTGCCAATTCTGCAATCGTCAAACCATGCGCAATGGGAATTTTATACATGCCAATGCCAGAGCGCAATTGATCTTCGAGTATCGGGCCGTCCACTAAAAAACCGTTCGGGTTAGGGCGATCCAGAATCAGCATTTCCTTATTTGTCTCGGCGCAGGCTTCCATGACATGCCCTAATGTATTGATATAAGTGTAAAAGCGCGCCCCAACGTCCTGAATATCAAATATCATCAGGTCAATGCCTGCCATTTGTTCCTTAGTAGGCTTTTTTTGCTTTCCGTACAGCGAAATCGCGGGGATGCCTGTTTTTGGATCCACACTGTCGCTTACTTTATCACCATTGCTTGCCGTTCCGCGAAAACCGTGTTCCGGGCCGAATATCATCACAACATTCACACCCAATGCCACCAGGCTATCCACAATCGGCGTTTTTCCGATAATGGAAGTCTGGTTAACCAATATTCCAATCTTTTTTCCTTTCAGATAATCCAGATATTCCGAAACCTGATCCGCTCCCGTAACCGGCGACTTGGCAGGCGAAATGGTGTTTTTACCAACATTTAAGGAATCGCCTTCTGTTAAGGCGGGCGTCTTTTGAGAGGAAGAGTTAACGCAATTGCTGAACAAGCAAATGCATAGTGTGAGGCATAGCCATGTGGAAATTGATTTCATTGGACTTTGGATTAATTTCAAAACAAACGCATTTGCCCGGCCCGCATAAATTGGGTTGTATCAAGTCCGGGTAACTCTTTATCTTTAAAATATTTGCGGCAGGCATGGGCGTGAAGTTGCCTGATGTTCTCTGCAAAATTCCCTTCTCCTACCATTCTGTGCCCGAATTGGGAATCGTTCAAATTGCCACCGTGGCATTCCGAAATCTGGTTCAAAACTTTTGCAGCGCGGTCAGGAAAATGATGATGGATCCATTCTTCAAATAATGTCGAAATGGCGCCATTCAGTCTCACGATCGTATAATTCGCCCATAATGCGCCGTTTTCGGCAGCGGCCTGCACAATCGCCGGGATTTCGTGGTCATTCAGCCCCGGAATGATCGGCGCTGTCATGACGCCCATCGGCACCCCTGCTTCGTGCATGGCCTTTACAACCTGTAACCTTCTTTTTCCGGTAACGGTCCGGGGTTCCAGTGCACCGCGAAGGTCTTCATTAAGCGACGTGATGGAAATGGCGCCATGCACGAGGTTCAGCTTCGCGAGCTTTTCGAGCACATCCAAATCCCTCAGTACCAAAGCATTCTTGGTCAAAACACTCACCGGATTCCGATAGCGCAGACAGATTTCAAGCATTTGCCTGGTTAACCGGTATTTCTTTTCTCCCGGCTGATAGCAATCCGTGTTTCCTGAAAAATGAATGACCTTAGGCTCCCAGGTTTTGGAATTAAACATCTTTTCCAGCAGCTGCGGGGCGTTTTTCTTAACAATAATCTTCGTTTCAAAATCCAGCCCTGCGGAATAGCCCCAATACTCGTGAGAATTGCGGGCATAACAATAAATGCAACCGTGTTCGCAGCCCCGGTAAGGATTAATCGAATGGAAATGACCCAGATCCGGGCTATCCGAAACGCTGAGTAATGTTTTGGAATGCTCTTCGATAAACTGTGTTTTAGGATTCACCGCCGGTTCTTCCCATTGCTGCCAATCTTCGGATATGTATTCTATTTCATGCTTGAAAAATTTGTTATGGGTATTGATAGCAGCCCCACGGCCCCGCGCCCTGTTGTCCATTGTTGGTTGATGATCATAATTTGTTGATGAAATTGCTAACGATGCTGTGTGAAGAAATTATTTAATATACCGGAAGTCTTCATCTCCTTTCAAAGACAGCAAGACGTCGTACATTAATTGAATAACATTTTTAACATCCTCTTTATGAACCATTTCCACTGTTGTGTGCATGTATTTTAGCGGAAGGGAAATCAATGCTGACGCGATGCCTTCGGTTGAGTAGGCAAATGAATCCGTATCGGTTCCTGTTGAGCGGCTTACGGCCTGGCGCTGAAATGGGATCTTTTTCTCGTCGGCGATACGGATCAGCAGGTCGCGCACATTGTTCTGTACAGCGGGTCCGTAGCAGATTACCGGTCCGCCACCGCTTTTCAGGTCACCTTGCTCCTTTTTGTTGTACATCGGCGACTGCGTATCGTGCGTGACGTCGGTTACGATGGCCAGATTTGGTTTCAAACGACGCGCGATCATTTCCGCTCCGCGCAATCCGATTTCCTCTTGCACCGCATTCACCACATATAATGTAAACGGCAGGCGAACATTGTTTTCATGCAGCATCCGCGCCACTTCGGCGATCATAAAACCACCCATTCTGTTATCTAGCGCGCGTCCGAGGTAGTATTTTTCGTTCAGTTCGTCCAGTCCGTCTGCAAATGTGGCCACTGTTCCTACGTGAATACCCATTTCCAGCACTTCGTCTTTTTTAGACGCGCCAACGTCGATAAAGAGTTCGTGCACCTTTGGTACAGAATCCTTTGCGACGTCCCTGACGTGGATCGCTGGCCAGCCGAACACGCCTTTTACAACGCCTTTTCCTGTATGCAAATTCACCCGCATGGAAGGCGCAATGATCGCATCCGAACCTCCATTGCGACGCACGTGAATGTAACCGTCATCCGTAATGTAATTGACAAACCACGAAATTTCATCGGAATGTGCTTCAATCACCACTTTGTAATCCTGGCCTCCGCCGATCACGCCCACAGCAGTTCCGTAGACGTCCACAATCGTCTCTTCAATGTAAGGCTTAATGTAATCCAGCCATATTTGCTGACCGCTTGCCTCGAACCCGGTCGGCGATGCATTGTTCAGGTATTTATAAAGAAATTCTCTGCTTTGATCTGACATATTTTTTTTAATTACTTACTTAAAATGCTGTTGTCCGACGCTAAATGTTACGTCTTTTTTTGTTTTAAATACCCCCAAAAAGCCCATAATGGCCTTTTTCTGAGATAATCCAGATCGCCCTGATGCTGATAAGCTTCCCGCTCAAATGAAATGTGGAGATAGGCGAGAAAATGTTTTTTGTACTGGATCAGCCGGACTAAATACTCGGCAAAATACCAAATATAAAAGACAATCAAACCCAATTCAAGCTGTTGCTGCAAATGGATTTGCTCGTGGTTGATCAGGAAGCGGCTGCATGGTTTTTTTCTTACCAAAATGAACGGAAACAAGGCCATTCCCTCCACCCGAAGGAAAGATACATTCAATAAAATGCCTTTGAATTTCATAGCGGCGACTCCTGTTACAAACCAATTTAAAACAAAAATGTTGGATTGCGAATGATCAAACATTCTCCAATCCAACATCCTATTTATGCATTGCGAAATTACTCGCTGAACCTGCTGATATCCAGAACTTCAAATTCCATCAATCCCGCAGGCACCTTAATTTCCGTTGTATCTCCAACTTTTTTACCAAGCAAACCTTTTCCGATCGGCGATCCTACCGAGATCTTACCCGTTTTAAGATCTGCTTCTTCTTCCGAAACCAAAGTATATGTAACTTCCATTCCATTCTTACGGTTTTTGATTTTCACTTTGGAAAGCACCGCAACCTGCGAAGTGTCAATCGACGACTCGTCGATCACCCGCGCATTCGACATGATCTCTTCAAGCTTGGCGATTTTCATTTCATGCATTCCCTGCGCATCCTTTGCTGCATCATACTCTGCATTCTCGCTCAAATCACCCTTATCCCGCGCTTCTGCAATCTGTTTTGCGATCTCCGTGCGGCCTTTTGTTTTCATATCATTCAGCTCATTCTTCAGCTTATTTAATCCTTCTTCCGTATAGTATGAAATTTTAGCCATGACCTTAAATTGGTTAATAAGTCTTTTAAATTTTGAAAATTGGGTAAAAAAAAAGAACGGCTCTAAGACCGCTCTACAAGAGTTACAACACTCGTAGTAGAAGGCTAGAAAACCCTATCTTTTCGGTTCGTATATGATTTCGTCTGTATCATAATTTTCTGTTAAGAACGACAAAAATAACAATATTTGTAAATGGTATCACCATTTTTTATCCAAAAGCGGTAACAATCTATGTCAACCCCATTAAGAATAATTTTCATGGGAACGCCCGAATTTGCGGTCCCAAGTTTAAAAAGTCTGGTCGAAAGCAATTCTAATGTTGTGGCTGTCATAACTGTTCCCGACAAGCCCGCAGGCCGCGGCCAAAAGCAAACCGCATCCCCTGTGAAAATTTATGCAGAAGCCCAGGGCATCCCCGTTTTGCAACCTGAAAAACTTAAAAATCCTGAGTTCCTGGAAGAGTTAAGATCCTATCAGGCCGACTTGCAAGTGGTCGTTGCATTCCGTATGCTGCCCGAAGTGGTTTGGAGCATGCCGCCGAAAGGAACATTCAATTTACACAGCTCACTTTTACCACAATATCGCGGTGCCGCGCCTATCAACTGGGCCATTATCAATGGAGAAACCGAAACCGGCGTTACTACATTCTTTATAGAAAAGGACATTGACACCGGGAAGATCATCTTCCAGGACAGAGAACCCATCCATCGGGAAGATGACGCGGGATCTTTATATGAACGCTTAATGGAAAAGGGCGCAGAACTGGTTGTAAAAACGGTGCAAGCCATCGAAGCCGGTGACTATCCGCAGGAGCCGCAAGAAGAACCAGCCGAAATCCGCTCGGCACCCAAAATCTTCCGCGAAACCTGCGAAATCAATTGGCATAAACCCGCAGCAGAGATCCACAATTTCATTCGCGGCCTCTCCCCCTATCCCGCCGCCTGGACCACCATCAATGGTCTTTCCTGCAAAATCTTTAAATCCAAAGTGGTTGACTTCGAAGAAAACGATGCGCCGGGCCAGTTCCGCACAGATGCCAAATCCTACCTGCACTTCAAGACCGGCGATGGTTGGCTATCCATTGAAGTTTTGCAACTGGAAGGCAAGAAGCGAATGGAAATTGGGGATTTTTTAAGGGGGAACAGGCTTTGACCAAAATTTAACATTACGTAATGCTAATATCAATCATCGTTGCCGTTTCTGAAAACGGCGTTATAGGAAAGGATAATCAGTTACTTTGGCGATTGCCGGATGATTTGAAACGGTTTAAGCAGCTTACGCTGGGGCATCCGATGATCATGGGACGGAAAACTTTTGAATCCATTGGAAAACCTTTGCCCGGCCGGACGTCCATAGTCATCACCAGTCAGAAGGATTATGATGTGGAAGGCGTTCTCGTTGCACATTCACTGGATGAGGCGCTGGACATGGCCAGGAACGCGGAGGAATCCGAGGCCTTCGTGATCGGTGGCGGGGAAATTTACAAGCTGGCGATGCCACTTGCAGACCGGCTATATGTGACGGAGGTCGAAACAAATATCGATGGCGACACATTCTTTGCAATCACCGATCCGGATGCATGGAAAGAATCGGAGCGGATTGGGCATGAGGCAGATGAGCGGCATAAATGGAAATTTGCGTTTGTAAATTACATTAAACAAAAATTTTAATAAGTACCTTTGGGGCATAACCCACAGTGATTATCAGCACAATGCAAGTTTTAGAAGAAAAAACAGCACTATCACCTATCATCGAGGTGCTTTCGGAGACATTTGAAATTCCTCAGCTCAAAAAAAAGCGGCGTGTCCACGTTTTGCTTCCCCACGATTACTACGAGAATCAGGAACAGCGCTATCCGGTCCTTTATATGACGGACGCGCAAAACCTTTTTGGCGAAGGCTCTCCTTATGGCAATTGGGAAATTGATAAAAGCCTTACCCAGCTGGCGAAGGAGGAAAAAGCCGGCGTCATTATTGTAGCCATTGACCATGGCGATGAGGAGCGTATCAATGAATTTTCTCCTTATGACAATCCACGGTTGGGAAAAGGTCTTGGTTCATTATTCCTGCGCTTTGTTGCGGAAACGCTCAAACCGCATGTAGACGCCACCTACCGCACGAAACCCGAGCGCCTGAGCACAGGCATGGGCGGAAGCTCGGTGGGCGGATTGCTCAGTATTTATGCGGCGCTCATGTTTCCACATGTGTTTGGACGTCTGATGATCTTCTCGCCTTCGTTATGGATTTCGCAAAAGGTTTATTTCGATGCGATTCACTTTTTCGAGCCTTTTGAGACACGCATTTATTTATATGCGGGTGGAAAAGAAGGAGCCAATATGTTACCAAACTTCGAAAAATTACATAAAACGCTTGAAAACCAAGGCTTTGGTTACAAGCGTGTAAAAATCAAAAGTTCAATCGATCCGGAAGGAGCGCACGAGGAGAAGCAGTGGAACAAAGAGTTTCCAATAGCATTGAAATGGCTGTTTTTTGAAGAATAATTTATTAACGCATTAAAATAGAAAAGGGAGAGCGGCGCATGGCCGGCTCTCCCTTTTCTATTATCGAGAAACTCTCTTTACAAAATATACTGACTCAGATCCCTGTTCTTCACCAAAGCAGAAAGCTTTTCCGAAACCAGTTCGGCAGTGACAACAATGTGTGAATCGGCACCGATCACATCCGGAATGTCAAACATAAAATCATTGAGCAGCAAGCTCATAACCGTTTGCAAACGGCGTGCGCCAATGTTTTCGACCTCGCTGTTCACTTCAAAAGCAATTCTGGCGATTTCCTTCAATGCGCCGTCTTCAAACTCCAACTCCACGCCTTCCGACTCCATCATGGCTACATACTGCTTGGTAAGGGCGTTTTTTGGTGTTTTCAGGATCTGGTAAAAGTCTGCTTCTGTTAAGCTGTTGAGTTCAACGCGTATCGGGAAACGTCCTTGCAACTCCGGGATCAGATCGGAAGGTTTTGCAACATGGAATGCACCGGCTGCAACGAAAAGAATGTGGTCCGTGTTGATCACGCCGTGTTTTGTATTTACGGCACTTCCTTCCACGATCGGAAGCAAGTCGCGCTGAACGCCTTCGCGGCTTACATCCGGGCCTCCGCCTCCGCCTGAGCGGCTGGATGCCACTTTATCAATTTCATCAATAAATATGATCCCTAAGTTCTCCGCTTTTTTGATCGCCTCCATTTTCACTTCATCCATATCGATCAGCTTGGAAGCTTCTTCGTCCAGAAGGATTTTTCTGGCTTCTTCAACGGTCACTTTGCGTTTTTTGCCTCGGCGCGGCATCATGTTACCGATCATTTCCTGAATGTTCATCATCGAAACATCGTCCATTGCGCCGCCGATCATGCCCACATTGGGGGCCTGGTTTTGCTGCACTTCAATATCGATCTTGCGGCTATCCAGCTCGCCGTTACGGATTTTTTCACGAAAACGCTCTCTTGTGCGCTGGTTCAGTTCCGCATCGTTTTCAGGCATCACTTCGGATGTATTATTGTCTGGCTGGATCTTAACTGAACTTGAACCGTGAACGGGCGGGATCAATGCATCCAGGATAATGTCTTCCACTGCCTGCTCGGCTTTGAGCTTTACTTCTTCTTTTTTCTGCGTCCGCACCATGCCCACAGCCTGCTCCACCAAATCGCGGACCATGCTTTCCACGTCCCGTCCTACATAACCGACTTCTGTGAATTTGGAAGCTTCCACTTTTACAAATGGCGCATCTGCAATCTTAGCCAGCCGCCGCGCGATCTCGGTTTTACCGACACCCGTTGCGCCGATCATTAATATATTGTTTGGAATAATTTCCTTTTGTATGTCCTCCGGACTATTCATTCGCCTCCAACGGTTCCTTAATGCGATAGCGACATTGCGCTTTGCGTCATTTTGTCCGATGATGTATTGGTCAAGCTCGAAAACGATCTGACGCGGGGTTAGGCGATTTAAGTGTTCAGTCATGTGATTTAATATCGATACGTATTATAATTGGTTTTATCTCGAAAAAGGGCCTTGCTTTTTAACAGCGGTGAAAAGAATTATGCCGGTACAAAATGTCATGCTGCCGGGTTTCGGGAAATCTTTTGGCTGTTTACATTTTGTACATAGCCTTCCATTACCTTTGTTTTCTCTTCAAGTTTCTGTAAAAAGATTTGTTTATCATATGAAAAAAATCCTGCAAGCCCTTTACATTCTGGTTGCAACTACTCCTCTCCTTTTCGCCCAAACACCCGCCGGGAACGATCTGGTGGACCTCGTGAACCCGCTGATGGGGACGCAGTCTAAATTCAGCCTTTCCTCGGGAAACACTTATCCTGCGATTGCATTGCCCTGGGCGATGAATTTCTGGATGCCGCAAACAGGCAAAATGGGCGACGGCTGGGCTTATATGTATGACTCCGAAAAAATCCGTGGCTTCAAGCAAACCCACCAGCCAAGTCCCTGGATCAATGATTATGGCCAGTTTTCAATTATGCCTGTCACAGGAAAATTAAAAATTGATGAAGAGAGCCGCGCAAGCTGGTTTTCACACAAGGCAGAGGTTGCAAAACCACATTATTACAAAGTTTACCTGGCCGATCACGACGTTACTACGGAGATCGCACCGACTGAAAGAGCAGCGCAATTCCGCTTCACATTCCCACAAGCCGACAGCTCATTTGTGCTTATCGATGCATTTGACAGGGGTTCTTACATTAAAATTATCCCGGCTGAACGCAAGATCATTGGTTACACAACCAAAAACAGCGGCGGCGTTCCGGCTAACTTCAAAAACTATTTTGTAGTCATTTTTGACAAAGCATTTACCTTCTCGTCTGCCTTCCACGGCAAGACATTGGCCAAAGATACATTGGAACTGAAAGCCGGCCACGTGGGTGCGGTTGTTGGTTTCAAAACCAAAAAAGGCGAACAGATCGGCTTGAAAGTGGCTTCTTCATTCATCAGCCCGGAGCAGGCAGAACTGAATTTGCGGCGAGAAATTGCCAGCGACAACTTTGAGGCAACCAAAGAAAAAGGCCGCAATGCATGGAACACGGAGCTGTCGCGTATACAGGTGGAGGGTGACAACAAGGACCAGATCCGTACATTCTATTCATGTTTGTACCGCGTGCTTTTGTTCCCAAGAAAGTTTTACGAATTTGATAAAGCCAACAAGATTGTACATTATAGTCCATATAGCGGCGACGTAAAACCCGGTTATATGTTTACGGATAACGGCTTCTGGGATACATTCCGGGCGGTTTTCCCCTTCTTTACATTAATGTACCCAACGCTTAATGCGCACATTATGGAAGGTTTGGCCAATGCTTATGACGAAAGCGGTTACCTGCCCGAGTGGGCCAGCCCCGGCCACCGCGATTGTATGATCGGTTCCAATTCGGCATCGTTGATCGCAGATTCTTACATTAAGGGAATCCGAGGTTATGACATCAACAAGCTGTATGAAGCGGTGATTAAAAACACCGAGAATGCAGGCCCTGTAAGTTCAGTGGGCCGTTTTGGCCATGAATATTACAATGAGCTGGGTTATGTGCCTTATGATGTGAAAGTAAATGAAAATGTGGCGCGTACGCTGGAATATGCATATGCAGATTTTTGCATCGCCCAACTGGGAACCGCATTGAAAAAGCCTCAGAAAGAGGTTGATCTGTATCTCAAAAGAAGCCAGAATTACCGCAATGTATTTGATCCTGAAACGAAGTGGATGCGCGGAAAGATGAAGGACGGACAGTTTCAAAAGCCATTTAACCCGTTCAAATGGGGCGATGCATTCACCGAGGGAAACAGCATTCACTACACCTGGTCTGTTTTTCAGGATGTGAAGGGCCTAATCGGCCTGGTTGGCGGCAGGGAAGCATTTGTCCAGAAACTGGATACGGTTTTCACATTGCCTCCTATTTTTGACGATAGTTATTACGGATTCCCCATTCACGAAATCCGCGAAATGCAGATCATGAACATGGGTAATTACGCGCATGGAAACCAGCCGATCCAGCATATGATTTACCTTTATAACTATGCAGGAGCACCTTATAAGGCTCAATATTGGCTGCGCCAGGTGATGAACAAGCTTTATCAGGCAGCGCCGGACGGTTACTGCGGGGATGAAGACAATGGTCAGACTTCGGCCTGGTATGTGTTCTCTTCGCTGGGCTTTTATCCGGTAACACCCGGAACAACGCAATATGTGATCGGCTCGCCGCTTTTCAAGAAAGCCACATTGACGATGGAAGACGGTAAGAAATTCACTGTCCAGGCTCCGGCTTCCAATGATGCCAATATGTACATTCAGGGTGCATCGCTGAATGGTAAAACTTACGGCAAAACATTCCTAGAACACGCCGACATTCAGAAAGGCGGCACGGTGCAATTCAACATGGGCGCACAGCCTTCTAAAACCTGGGGAGCCGGTGCAGACGCAGCGCCGTTTTCGCTGACCAAATAGAAGTCGTTTTCTTATTAAAACTGGCAATGGGCCAGGGCAATTCCAAATTATTCCACTTTTTAGGTCTGGCAAACCGGGAAGTGGAATAGTTATTTGAGATAAACCAAAAAAACTAAATCAATTCACAATGCAATACAGGAAACTAGGAAACTCTGACCTGGAAGTTTCGGTGATCACTTTTGGCGCCTGGGCAGCAGGCGGCTGGATGTGGGGCGGAACAGAGCGAAGCGAGGCTGTTAAGGCCATCCAGGCTTCATATCATGCCGGAGTTACTTCGATAGACACTGCGCCGGTTTACGGACAGGGATTAAGTGAGGAAATCGTTGGGGAAGCAATCAAAGATCTGCCGCGGGATAAAGTTCAAGTCCTGACCAAATATGGCATGCGCTGGGATCTTGCAAAAGGAGATCTGGCCATGCACAGCAAAAACAATGCAGGCGAGGACATTGACATTTATAAATACGCAGCCAAAGACAGCATTATCAAGGAATGTGAAGACAGCCTCAAACGCCTCGGAACGGATTACATTGACCTTTATCAGATTCACTGGCACGATAAGACCACTCCGATCGAGGAAACAATGGAAGCCGTTTCGCAGCTCATACAGCAAGGGAAAGTTCGGCACGCAGGCGTTTGTAATTATGATGCAGACCTGATGCGCGAAGCAGCGCAGTACATTGATCTCGTTTCGGACCAGGTTCCTTACAGCATGGTGAAGCGTGAAATTGAGAAAGAATTGGTGCCTTACTGCATTGAAAACAACAAATCCATATTGGCATACAGCCCGTTGGAACGTGGATTACTGACTGGAAAGATGAAGCCGGGCCACAAATTCGCTGCGGACGATCACCGGGCTTCCATTCATTTTTATAAAGATGAAAACCTGGAAAGGGTTAATGCATTTCTGGATAAGATCAAGCCTATTGCAGACACTAAAAATGCAACACTTGGCCAGCTTGTACTGCGGTGGACGGTAGAGCAGCCGGGCATCAGCATTGCGCTGGTGGGTGCGCGGGACGCAACCCAGGCACTACAAAACGCAGCAGCCATCGATATTTTGCTGAGTGCAGAAGAAATCAACACGATCACGGCGGAATTGGATAAGCTCCAATTAGTTAAATAATCAGGGAAGGCCGCAAGGCCTTTCTTTTTGTTATCTTTGACAGGTTCACCACGAATTAAATCAGGCATATTTTATCCAACTTTATGAACAAAAACATTCCTTTCCTTAAAAAATATCTTCCCGTCGCATTGGGAGGTTTATTGCTTACCGCCTCTATCGGATTAATGAGTAACAGCGGTCTTGAACCCGGCAAACTCTCAGAAGCAAACCTGAAAGTGGACACGGTTGCCTCAGGGCTTACCATGCCATGGGCTTCTGCATTATTACCAAATGGCGATATGCTGGTTACCGAGCGCGGCGGAAAACTGCGGCTGGTAACAGGCGGAAAACTTGATCCACAAGAAATTACGGGCGTTCCCGAAGTCTTCTACAAAGGACAAGGCGGCTTGCTGGATGTTGCATTGCATCCGGATTACAAAACCAACGGCTGGATTTACATTAGCTATTCATCCCCGAAAGCAGCGGGCGAAGAAGGGGAAGATGGCGGCGCCAACACAGCCTTGATGCGTGCAAAATTGAAAGACCATGCATTAACTGACATTCAGCCATTGTTCAAAGCCATTCCGAATGTGAAGGGAAGCCCGCATTACGGCGGACGCATTGTGTTTGATAAAAAAGGTTACGTTTTCCTTTCCCTGGGCGAGCGCGGACAGAAACAAAATGCGCAGGATCTTGGAAAAGATCAGGGCAAAGTGATCCGTTTGCATGAAGACGGCAAAGTTCCGAATGATAATCCGTTCGTAAAAACGGCTGGCGCGAGACCGGAGATCTGGACTTACGGCCACCGCAATCCGCAGGGAATGGTTATCCACCCGACCACGGGCGTAATCTGGGAGCATGAACATGGTCCACAAGGGGGCGACGAGCTTAATATCATTGAAAAAGGAAAAAATTACGGCTGGCCGCTGATCACTTTCGGGATCGATTATGACAACAGCATTATTTCAAAAGATACTGCACGTGCAGGTTTGGAACAGCCGGTTGTTTACTGGAAACCGTCCATCGCGCCTTGCGGAATGACATTCGTTACGAGTGATAAATTCAAGGATTGGAATGGCGATTTGCTGGTTGGCTCGCTCAAATTCATGTATCTGCAGCATTTGGTGGTTAAAGGAAATAAAGTGATCAGCCGCGAAATTATTTTTGATAAGATCGGTCGTGTGCGGGATGTGCGCCAGGCGTGGGACGGCAACATTTACGTGGTGCTCGAAAATTCAGGAAAAGTAGTCCGCATCAGCCCAAAATCGTAATGAAAAGTATTTTCGCATTACTAACGGTCGCTGTATTCTGCTCGGCCATGTTACCGCAGGACGATGAGCTTGCCAAAAGCATGGAGCGGGGCAAAATGGTGTATTCCGAAAACTGCATAAGCTGCCACATGGGCACTGGCGAAGGCGTAACGGCTACGTTTCCGCCATTGGCAAAATCGGATTATCTGATGAAAACGCCGGAACTTGCGATCAAGGCGATCAAATATGGTCTTATAGGCAAGATAAAAGTGAATGGCGTTGATTATGACAACATGATGCCAAACCCGGGGATAGGCAATGATGAAATTGCCGATGTTACAAACTACATTATGAACACCTGGGGCAATTCGTCCGAAAAGAAAATGATTACGGAGAAAATGGTTGACGAAATCAAGGAGAAGAAATAAGTTGACCAAAAGCTTGATATAGAACAGGATCGCCATAAACGATCCTGTTTTTTTTGTTTTTATATAAATCCGAATGCCTGTGACATGGCAACCAGCATTACTATTTTAAATAAATCTAAATAAACGCTTGGTTCAAAAAAATTGCCGTACGATATTTGCCACCCAAAATACTATTTAGACCAATTTTAAATACAATGCAAAAATTTTACGCTTTTATCCTGTTCATGCTTGCTGCCACCGCTGCGTTTGCACAGAATGGCAGAATTACAGGCCAGATACTCAGCTCAGACGGCCAGGCCGCAGAACAGGTTTCGGTCGGCATTAAGGGAAGCTCCAAAGGCTCCGTTTCCGATGCACAAGGAAAATTTGTGATTGAAAGAGTGAAACCAGGCACTTACACCCTTCTTGTGAGCTTCGTAGGACTGGAAACGCAGGAAAAATCAGTAGACGTGGTTGCCGGAGAAACGGCCAATGTTACATTCACGCTTTCGGAAAGTGCTAACCAACTTTCGGAAGTGATTGTAAAAGGTGGAAACCCTTACAAATCCGATCAGGTTTCTTCGAGTTTGAAATTGCTTACTCCTATTTTGGAAACACCTCAAAATGTGCAGGTTGTAACTTCCAAAGTCCTGGCTGATCAACAAATCATCAGCATGAGCGACGGCTTGATCCGTAATGTGAGCGGCGCGACCCGTCTGGAACACTGGGGCGATATGTATGCCAACATCACCATGCGCGGCTCGCAAATCCAGGCTTTTCGCAATGGGTTTAATGTTGTGAGTTCGTTCTGGGGCCCGCTTACGGAGGATATGAGCTTTGTGGACCACATTGAATTTGTAAAAGGCCCAGCCGGTTTTATGCTCGCAAACGGTGATCCAAGTGGTCTTTATAATGTGGTTACCAAAAAACCTACGGGTGAAACCAAAGGAGAAGTCTCGCTGACAATGGGCAGCTTCGATTTTTACCGCGCAACATTGGACCTGGACGGAAAACTGGATAAAAGCGGCAAGCTGCTTTACCGCCTAAATGTAGCAGGCCAAAATAAAAACTCGCACCGCCCTTACGAATACAACAACCGTTACAGCATTGCGCCGGTGATCTCTTACCAGATTGACGACAAGACAAAACTGACGGCAGAATACAACATGCAGTACGCAAAAATGTCGGATGTAGGCTCCTATTATGTGTTTACAACCGATGGTTATGCAACATTGCCAAGAAATTTTACAGCAATGCCTCCTGGTCTGGACCCTACGAAAATTAAAGATCAGAGCATGTATGTAAACCTGCAACACCAGATTAACAGCGATTGGAAAGTTACTGCGCAAGTTGCTTACTTTAATTATCAGCAAACAGGTTCCAGCATGTGGCCCGACTCGGTGAGCGCGGATGCGCGACTCGTTCGCGGTGTGGGGATCTGGGATGCAAAAAGTGAAATGACACTTGCTCAGGCGTTTGTCAATGGTTCGGTAACAACTGGCGGCGTGCAGCACAGGATTTTGGGTGGTATCGACATTGGTACAAAAAATTACTTTGCGGACTGGGCACAATCACACCCATTGGATACGCTCGGCGGCTTGTTTAACCCGCGCAACCCATCTTACGGAACACCCAATAACGGATATCCGGTGTGGGACCGCACGCTTAACCTCGAAGCCAGAGCTGTCATCGGCGGTGGAACAATGGATCAGAAATACACCGGGTTGTATTTGCAGGACGAACTAGGCTTTATTGATAACAAGATCAGGCTGACATTGGCCGGGCGTTACACGCATGTGAGCCAGTCTGCCTGGGGCGGATCTCCCGATAAGGCGAGCCATTTTACGCCCAGAGTTGGATTAAGCATTTCAGTGGACAAAAATACCTCGGTTTACGCCTTGTATGACGAAGCATTTTTGCCACAATCCGGAAAATTGCGTGATGGCAAAGCGGCCAAACCAATTACCGGAAGCAACCGCGAGCTTGGTCTGAAAAGAGAATGGGCAGAAGGTCGCTGGAATACAACATTATCGGTTTACCGCATTGTAAAAAATAATGAAGTGACGGCAGATCCATTGAGCCCTCCAAATGCCGGCCTTAGTGTTGTTTTAGGTCAAAAGCGTGCGCAGGGAGTTGAATTTGACATTCGTGGGACCATTGCAAAAGGACTCAACCTGACTGCAAACTACGCTTACACGAACTCCGAAGTAACAAAAGTGACTGAGGGCGTTCAGACAATTAAAGTTGGGGACATTATCCCGGGATTTGCCAAGCATAATGTGAATAGCTGGCTTAGCTACAAAATCCAGCAAGGCGCTTTGAAAGGCGTAGGACTTTCGGGTGGATTTACTTACCTGATCGACCGCGCTACGTCCAACTGGAGCACAACCAACAACGAGCAAAACTTACCGAATTATTTCAAGCTGGACGGCGGACTCTTCTGGGAGAAGGATAAGATCAGGCTTACACTCAACGTGTTCAATGTTCTGGATGAATATCTGTACAGCGGAAGTTATTACAGCTATTTGAATGCATATTACACGCAGTCGGAAGCGCCAAGAAACTATCGTTTGGGATTAACTTATAAGTTCTGACAATCTTTCGTGCAACATTCTTTGGGCATTCAGCGATTATTTGCTGAATGCCCTTTTTATTTTCAGACGGCATGGGCCAGCATTAACCGTGCTCCCTTCACGAATTTATCACTCAGCGCATCATAGGATTTATGCACTTTTGCATTGGGATCAAACTCCTGACCAACCGTTGTAAAAGCCTTCATATCTGCATAATGTTCAAAAATTCCGAGTGCCTTCAATCCCATCATAGCAGCGCCCACTGCTCCGGTTTCAACCGTTTCATTTAATTTTACTTCTTTCCCAAAAACATCTGAAAGCATCTGCACCCAGATCGGGCTGCGCGCGAAACCGCCGTTGGCATAGATCATATTGACCTGCTGCATTTCCATCAGAATTTTACCAATTCCGAACAGATTTAACAGAATGCCTTCCATGACCGCTCTCGCAAAATGTGCCCGCGTGTGTTGAATGTCAAGCCCGGTAAACCCACCACGAACGGTAGAACTCCAAAGTGGTGCACGCTCTCCGAGCAGATACGGATAGAAAAGCAGCCCGTTCGAGCCTGCTTCTATTTTATCAGCTTCTTCAAAAACCGTGTCAAATTCTTCTTTTGGAAAAAATGTATTCATTAACCATTCAAAAATAACTGCCCCGTTGTTGGAAGGGCCTCCTATGATGAATGTATGCTCGTCCAGCACATAGCAGAACGTTTGCATCTGGGGATCTGAGTAAGGTTTATCAAAACAAATCCTTACCGCGGCGCTGGTGCCGATGGTAACAGCCATAGAGCCGGTCTGAACCGCTCCGCTCCCTAAATTCGCCAGGCAGCCATCGCTGGCGCCCATGATCAAGGCTGTTCCTTCGGGTAAACCCGCATCGTTTTTCGCGGGCGTTTCTTCAATGTGATACGGAGAAACTGCGGTCGATAATTTCTCAGCCGTCAAACCCAGCTTTTTGAGTGTGTAAGCGTCCCATTGCAATTCTCTGATATTGAACATCCCTGTTGCAGACGCGACAGAATAATCAATGACGAATTTGCCTGTCAGCCGATAAATGATGTATTCTTTGATGCCGACAAACCGGTCTGTCCGTTTATAAATTTGCGGCTCATGTTTCCTTAGCCAGAGCAATTTGCAAACCGGTGTCATGGCATGAACAGGCGTTCCGTTGTTGTAATAGATTTTTTTCCCAACTCTGGAAGTCCGTAGTTTAAGTGCAATGTCCGAGCTGCGGTTATCAGCCCAAATGATGAGTTGCGTAAGCTGCTTTCCATCTTTGTCCAAAGCCAGCACGCCATGCATAGCCGCACTGAAACTGATTCCCAGCAACTTATGCCGTCCTGCGCAAGCTTTTACTACGGTTTTGATAGTTTTGCAAGCGGCATCATAAATCTCATCCGGGTTCTGCTCGCTCCAATCCGGGTGTGGATGGTACATTTCATAACTTTCACTGTGTGAGGCTAAAATGTTGCCTTTCACCGAGTTGAAAGCAACGCATTTTACATTAGTCGTACCAATATCACAACCTATGATGTAGGGCATTTTGTTAAATTTAAAAAGCAATGGTGGACAAAAACCCAGTCAGGCAGCCCAATTATTTAATTAAAACAAATCAAAAAATCTGAAATCTTGCCAACAACTTGGCACGGATTTGTTATTTTCGCAGAAATAAACGCATTAAGATTTTATACATCCGACCATGTCCGATACAACACATAACGAATCCAGTTCACTTTCAAGCGGAGTTTACATCGCAGCATTTATCATTCTGTTCCTTGTGCTGGCTGTACTTGCAGATCTGTTTACCTTTATCTTGGGAACAATCGGATTGGTTGTGACTTTCGCAGCATTTTACAGAGACAACAGCCACCACGGTGATGATCACCACTGATATTTTGAGCTGATCACTCGCTTATAAGTTTTAACGAACGGCCATTTCGGGCATGGATTGTAATATTTTCCATTCCAATTGGCCGTTTGTCATGTCAGTAGTCCAGGATTCTTCAAATACACATTGATCCTCCAAGTCGCGATATTCTGCTGTAACAACATTGTCTTTCAGTAACAATCTGACAAAGCCATTATAACCTAGCTGGTGTCGTTTGATCACTTTCCGCACCCGGCGGTCGTAATAACCTATTTTTTCCAGATCTTTTCCGACAGGCATTGCCGTTTCGACAGGCAACCCGCCATGTCCAATGCAGCGTCCGTAAGCCTCGGGGCCTTTTCCGTTGGTGCCCCGGTTATATAGAACCAGCCTGTGGTCATGCCCCCAGAACCAGACAACCGGGCGCACAACATCACCCATTAATTCCCGGATCTGCTCGCCAGGCTTTGCATAATCTTCCCTGAATGAGGATATGTATGGATGATGGCTTAGGAAAACAATCCCTCTTTTATCTTCCGGGTTTCCCAATTGAACCACATCCCTGAGCCACGCCACTTGTTCATCCTTTAAATGGCAATCGGGAGGCGAAATGATTTCTACAAACGGCCTGCCGACCGATGTGTAACCCGTATCGATCCCTATAATGCGCCAATGTTCGTTTTCGAGACAAAAGAACCCGGCTTGTTGCGATTTTTTCACATCCCCTTCCTGAATGTACATAGCAGGCAACAGGTGCTGGAAAAAGGCATTTCCATTCGAATACATTTCATGATTGCCCGATAAAGCCAGACTTCCCGAAGCTCCGTAATACCAGGAAGCATGTGGGGCGGTGAAATTGTCTTCAATCTCTTTCGGTGCACCTACGAAGTAAATGTCACCCATATGTATCGTATAATCAGGCGCATAGCGTGCAACCAGATGCGCGACCGCATCGGATTCCGCTGTATCACTGGCCCAATCGGACAGCAATACAACGCTTATTTCTTCCCTCGACGGAATGGATGATTTCAACTGATACACACCCGTATCGCCATTTCTTGGATAAGCCTGATAAGGATGCCGCGGCCCGAACCGACTTTTCAGATAATGCCAGGCAAACCCCAGCAGGTTGGTTTTGAAGAAGTTAGAAACAACATTGGTTGCACTGGAAGTATCCTTAACGTGCTTTTCGTAGAGTTCAAGCTGGGTTTTTGCATGATTTTCGGCTTCGCTGTGACCAAGGTCCAGATATTTTTTGGTTCGGTCTTCTGCTGACTCGGGCATAGGTGATTCGCTGATATTCGGATGTTACCGGTAAATAAAATGATTATTGATTACCTTTCCCAAAAAAATTAAACCACCATAAACACAGGATCAAATGAAAAAATTGACTTTTACACTCATGTTGTTTTTTGCTGCAAGCGCTGCGTTTGCACAAACGATGATCGCTAAGCAGGTTGCTGATTGGGAAAGAGCAAAAAAATACACCCAGGCATATCTGGATGCGATGCCGGAAGCAGGTTATGCTTTTAAGCCAACACCTGAAATCCGCTCTTTCGCGGCACAAATGGACCATATTGCAGATGCCAATTTTGCATTTATCTCAGCAGCATCCGGCAAGAAAAGTCCTTTTGAAGGTTCAGCAGAAAAAATGACCGATCAATCCAAAGCCGCCGTTTCCAAGGCCGTTATGGACAGCTATGATTTTGTTATCAATACATTGAAAAGCATGACGGAAGCTGATCTTGCGAAAGACGTTAAAGTATTCGGGATGGATATGAAGGCTGGTGTTGCATTCGAAAAAGCATTCGAACACCAGACACACCACCGCGGGCAGACAACGCCTTACATCCGTTTGAAAGGTGCTACGCCTCCGAATGAAATGTTATTCTAAACGAAAAAGGGATCTTACGATCCCTTTTTTTATGGCTATGCTTTTGCTTTTGACTTAATATTATAAAGGCTCAAAGCAAAAAAGCTGTACATTTTCATGAATGCCGGTGGTATGACAAAGTCGCGGATCACTTCTTTCCTCCGTTCGGGTGAAGGATCTCCATCTGACAGATATTTAAGGGCATACTTCAATCTTGGCCAGTAAGTTTTGCCATATTCCCTGGAAAACAGCAACTTATAATAGTAAGTAGCAATGTTTTTCTTCAACTTATCATCGTATTTATAATCCAGCTCTTTGTTAATGTTGGAATAAAGCTGAATACGGTTGAAAAGAAAATCGGCGCCGTAATGGTTGTCTGCGAAGCTTGCTCCTCCCCTGTTTTTCCTGTAAACCGACATTACTTCGTCGATATAGCCGATCGGGCCGCGGGTTGCGAACATGATATTTCTCGGAATATCGCCGCTGGTCGAAAGGTTAGTCCATTCAGGATCAGGATGTTTTGCGAAATCTTCTCTACGGAACATTAAGCTGGAAGTCGCTATGAAACAAAGCTCGTCCTCCCCTACCAAATCCTCCACAGTTACTTCTGGTTTCGAAAGTGTATTTACGAGATAAGGCGGCGCGGCATTGTCGTCAAAAATCACGCGGGCGTTATGGTAACAAGCTGAATAATGCGGATTTGCGTCCATCATTTCAACCTGTTTTTGAAGCTTATGCGGAGAAATCAGATAATCGTCGCCGTCGAATTGCGCTATATATTCCCCTTTGGCGGCTGCGAATGTAGCAAGTGCATTAAATTTTCCATTAAGCCCCATATTTTTCGGATGCAGCAAAAGCCTGATCTTATCGGGAAACCTTTGCTGGTAATCCTTTAATATAGCGGCCGTATTATCCTTGGAGCAATCATCCCCCACAACTATTTCAAAAGGAAATGTAGTCTGCTGCATTAAAATCGAATCCAGCATTTGCGCTACAAACTTTTCGTGGTTGTAAGTGACAACACACACACTCACTTTTATCATATTCATTAGTCAATTGATGCACATCAGGCTGCAAATTTAATTTTTTATTCCCGTTTTACCCGAATCGCGAAATTTCCGGGAAGGATTGTCACTGCTGCCAGCTCGTCAGTACAGACACAAAACTTATAACCCGATGAAATAAATTCCGTTAACCGACATTAATTTCCTATAATCTACCTTTGTGAAAGTTTGATCACGACCATTTTGTTCAATGTCTTCAACAGAAACCAACATTACCAAGCCACTTTTCAGGGCTCCTGATATATTTTCCGGGTTTCCCGGACTTGTCGCGGCCGAAAGCACCAGGCACGGCGGCGTAAGCAAGGCGCCGTATGCAACATTAAACCTGGGCGGTTCGCAGGACGATCCAGCAGACGTTTTGGAAAACAACATTCTATTTTTCAATGCATTGAATGTTCCGTTCGAAACGGTTGCCAAGTCGCATCAGGTGCATGACGATAAAATTTTGAATGTTCAAAATCCAGGCCGGTTCGATGGCTACGATGCGCTGATTACCAACAAACCGAACATTCAGTTGGCCGTAACCATAGCCGATTGCACACCTATCCTGATATTTGATCCGGTTAGCAAAAGCGTGGCGGCCATTCATGCAGGCTGGCGCGGAACTGTGAAACGCATTGTGGCCAAAACCGTTGCTATGCTGCAAAACGAGTTTGGGTCGGTTCCTGAAAATTGCTTGGCTTACATTGGAACCTGCATTGATGAATGTTCTTTTGAAGTCGGTGAAGACGTTTCCGAACATTTTGATGAAAAATATAAGCGCTTTGATGCTGTTAAGCAAAAATATTTTGTGGATTTGAAAGCAGCTAACCGGCACCAGCTGGTAACATCCGGCCTGCGCGAACAAAATATCGAAATTTCTCCTTTCTCTACGGTGCTCAACAACGAAGATTACTTTTCCTACCGGCTGGAAAATGGTTTTACCGGAAGGTTATTGGCAACGATTGGAATAATCGACCGGGGCTAAAAGCAGAAAGACAGCACTTTGGGGTGCTGTCTCGTCTTTCTTTTCAATGTATTTTATTGAGCTGGTGTTTCTACAACTGGATTTTCAGTTTCCGAAGGGGAATTCGTGGCAGGTCGCGCAGCAGTGCGGCCTATGGCTGGCTTACCAGCTGTCGCTTTTAGAGCAACAGGCTTGGCGGGAGCAGCCACAGCAGCTTTTGTTGACGCCGCGGCAACAAGCGCAGCAACCTTAGCCGCCTTTTCTTTTTTGCCTTCTTTTTTCCCCTTGTCTTTCGATTTCAGCTTTTTCTCCTCATTCTTAGCGTCCTTGGCTTGCTTTTTAGCCGTCTCTTTCTCAAACTTCGCTACTTTCTTAGCCAGTTTTTCAGCCGCCTTTTCGATTGACTTTTTTATTTGCTTGGAACCTGCAGAAACTGCAGCGATTTTGCCGGAAAGCGTTTCTGCAATTTCGGTCGATAATTTTTTTGTAGCAGATTTCATAATGTAGTTTTAAATACTAGTAAAGTTTGCATCCGGTTGAACTAGCAAACAGGATGTGAACGTGAGGATATATCAATGCATTTATAACCTGCAATTAATGCTTTATAAGCGATAAACACCAAATATCTCATATTATATTTGTGTTATCTTTTTGCTGACAAATTCCCAGAGCACGATTCCAGCCGATACGGACACATTAAAGGAATGCTTTGTCCCAAATTGCGGGATTTCAATGCAGCCGTCTGCGGCCGCAATCACATTATCCGCAACGCCTTCCACTTCATTTCCAAATACAAACGCGCACGGTTTCTCACTATCCGGAACGAAGTTTTGCAACATAACACTGCCCTCAGCCTGCTCTACACACCAAACTTCATAACCCTCCGCCTTCAACTGCCTCACCGCATCTTCTGCACTATCATTCTTTTCCCAATTCACGGACAATTCCGCGCCTATAGCGCTTTTGGTGATCTCTCTGTGCGGGGGACTTTGGGTATAACCGCATAGTATAATCTTGCGTGCCCGAAAAGCATCTGCCGTCCTAAAAAAAGAGCCAATGTTTGCCATACTCCTAATGTTGTCCAGCACAATAACAAAAGGAAATTTCTCTGATTCCTTAAATTCCTCAACCGTCAACCGGCCCATTTCTTCAATCCGCAACTTGCGCATGCGTGTTTTTCATTGATGTTTTAGCAAACGTACGGGAAAGAAGCAAAACGCCCTCAAAATTGAGGCCGTTTCTACGAAGTTTTGATAGCTCTTTACTTACTGATTGCCACTTGGTGGGAAGTTTCTGCGCCATTGGAATAAATGATCCGTAAAAGGTACATCCCTGTTGCTAAACCTCTTACGTCAATCTCTGTTGTCAAACTTGATGTTTTATATATTGTTTTGCCTTCCATAGTGAGTAATTGTACATTGGCAACATTGTCTCCATTATTTGCTTGTATAAACAGCTTTTCGAACACTGGATTTGGGAAAACTTTCACTTCTGCCTGCATACTGCCTGCTTCAAATTTTACAACCCGGATCCTGCTTATGGCAAATGTACCATCGTGATCAACCATTTTAAGCCTGTAATGATTGTCGCCGCCTTGCGGGCTACCATCTGTAAATTGATAGCTGATTTCAGCATTTGAAGAAGTTGAAGCATTTACAAGACCAATGGTCTGCCAAGTCTTTGCATTGGAACTGCGCTGAATTTCAAAATGCCTGCTATTTATTTCCGAAGACGTTACCCACTCAAGCTCGACCACATGCTCCGACCTTACAGCCTGAAAATCAACTAACTCAACGGGCAACACTGCACCACCATTCAGCATTGAAGTAGAAGAATAATGCCAAGGGCCATAAACCTGGCCGGTAATTGCAAGAACCGGGTCATATTTGATCCTCACGCGGACCTTTGTAGCTTTTCCAGTTTTCGCAATTGCATTTTTGTATTCAATTGGCGCTTGTCCGGTGCTGATGTAACCGTTTTGTTGTCCGGTAAATTCGGTGCTGCCAGCTATTGAAGGAAATAGCACTGGTGTGGAAAATGCCTCCCCTTCTTTCGCTGTTTCCCAGACAAGCTTACCTCTGTTTCTTCCCAGAAATGATTTTTCGAAAAAGCCGACGCCGAAACTATTTTCTGATATATTATTATGATCCAGGATTGTGCTTAAATCCACGTTATATAGTAGGATATTATTTTTCGTACCGGTTCCCTGGTTTCCATGAAAGGTGTACGCTTCGCCCACATTCACATTTGCTGCATCAAAAGGAGCGCCGGCAATGACATCGCTATAACCGTCGCCATTTACATCCCCTGCGCTGGCAACCGCAAAACCCAGTTGCGTCATCCCCTGATTTTTCTCAATTCTGAACGCTGCTACGGGGTTAATGCCGACAGAAGAACCGTGATAGACAAACAAGGCGCCTTCTTTGGCCTGACCTCCATTATATTGAGGCGCTCCCACAACTACGTCCGCATAACCATCTCCATTCACATCACCGGCACCGGAAACAGCGTAACCCATAAGGGCGGAAGCCTGATTACCAAGCAGTTTTGTTTTATAAACCGGATCAATACCGGCTGCTGCGCCGTGGAAAATAAAGGCCGCCCCTTGCATCAGATTATTGGAAATGTAATGATCTGCACCAACGATGACATCGCTAAATCCATCTCCATTGACATCACCAGCGCATGAAACGGAAACGCCCAACGCCGCCTGTGCTTCGTCGACCTGCAATATGTCTGAGGTCTGCGGATCAGCGCCGGATTGTGAGCCATAATAAATGAAAGCCGCACCTTCCAAAACCTGTCCATCATTGTAAAAGTGCGCACCAGCAATGACATCGCTATAACCATCTCCATTCAAATCCCCGGCACCCGACACTGATCCTCCCATGAAGGCGTTGGCTTTGTTACTTTCAAAAATCGTGGCATTATCCGTAATTCCGGAGGATGAGCCATAGTAAATGAAAGCCGCGCCTTCTTCATTTTGAATATTATCATATCCGGGAGCGCCAACAATGATGTCGCTAAACCCATCCCCATTAATATCTCCGGCACTGGCAGAGGCGTGTCCGAACCGACATCCCAGTTGATTAAAAGTCAAAGTTGCAGCAGCTTGCTGGCTGAGTCCACCAGGTGATCCGTGAAAAACGAAGATTCTTCCCGTATTGGTTTGCGCATCATCAAACATAGGGGCGCCCACAAGAACATCAGCATAACCATCGCCGTTAATATCGCCAGCACCGGCTACCGAAAATCCAAAGTTTGCCTCTGCTTGATTGCCTTCTATCGTGACAAAACCATTTACTGAGATTCCAGTTGCAGAACCGTAATAGAGAAACGCAGCGCCTTCGTTGGTCTCACCTTTATCAAAATAAGGTGCACCAACGATCACATCAGCAAAGCCATCGCCATTAACATCGCCCGCGCTTGAAACAGAATACCCCATCTGACTGCCATTCTGGTTAGATTGTAATGTAGCACTTGAAATGTAATTTAGCCCGGCCGCGGAGCCATGATAAATAAATGCAGCACCTTCATTTGTTTCAGGACTGTCATAAAAAGGAGCACCAGTTATAATATCACTAAACCCGTCTCCATTTACATCTCCTGCGCTGCTTACCGACCACCCTAAATGGGAATTGCTTTGTTCGCTCCTGATGTTTGAAATGGATGTTGAGCTAATGCCGGAAGCTGACCCTGGAAAGACCAGTGCAGCGCCTTCGTTTATTTTTCCGGAATATCCGGGTTCTCCGATTATTACGTCGCTATACCCATCGCCGTTCACATCTCCCGCACCGGCAACCGCTTGTCCCATCCATGCTCCTGGTTTTTCACCTGTGATTTTAACAGAGACAGCATTATTGATTCCGGATGCTGAGCCATGATATATGAAAGCCGCTCCATCATCTGTATTCTGGGCGCCTTTGTCGTAGTATGGTGCACCAATGACGACATCGCTAAAACCGTCGCCGTTCACATCACCGGCACTTGCAACTGACCGGCCAAAATATGCAGATGACTCATCAATTTCCAGAAGGGCGTCGTACTGAGCCGTCAGACCAGCGGCCGATCCATGGTAGATGAATGCAACCCCTTCATTTGTCTGCCCGTGATCATATTCATGCGCACCGATAATCACATCACTGAATCCATCTGCATTCACATCACCTGCACTGGCGACGCACCATCCAAACGTTTGATCTTGCGGAATATCCTGCAACACGATCTCAGGTACATTATCAACCCCAGTTGCCGAACCATGATAAACATAAGCCTGCCCACTATTGGGAGAACCAATGATGACATCGCTATAACCATCATTATTAATATCACCAGCAGTAGCCACAGAAAAGCCGAAATTCGCGTTAGCGGCATTGCATGTAAGTACGGTGGCAGCAACAGGTGTAAGATGCAGATTACCACCGTAATAGATAAATGCAGCGCCATTACCAGATCCGTTGTAGTTAGAATTTGGATCTCCCACAATCACATCACTGAATCCATCGCCATTCACATCACCCACACTTGCGACAGACCAGCCATATCCAATGTTCTGGTCCTCGTCCTCTGTTAGTAAGGTGGGAGGCTGGCTCACAATCGGATTTATACCAAGCCCTCCTCCATAGTGAATGAAAACCTGACCGTCATTTGCTGGGGGAGACGAATTGTCACTGTCTTCTTGAACAGCGCTTACTATCACGTCGCTGAATCCATCCCCATTCACATCTCCAGCGCTTGCGACCGACCAGCCTAGATTTGCATAGTCTTGATTATTCTGAATGATTGCATTCGCATTACCCGGATTGCCATTTATAACGATCGGGTCGATTGTGACCGGATATGCCGCGCCTGTAACATCGACTGATAACAGTATGTTTTGATCTTTGTGAGATAGAGATGCTAAGAGTTCCTTGCCATTTGCGTCCCAGCATCTTAAATCGCTGTAAGTAAGCTCTTTCGTCTTTGATCCATCCTCATGTTCCGTATAAAAAGCAAGCTCGTTTCGTGCGAGATCCTTTACTTTCAGTCCTTTGGCTGTCACATGAACTTCCAAGATTTTAGTATCAACCGGCGCCTTGTGAATGATGAAATTTTGCCGGATTCCTTCCTCGTCATTGATATACTCCTCGGTAAAATGCTGATGTTTGATTTTCAGCTTATTATCCGCTTTTTCTGGAACGGCATTAGCCTGCGGGCCGAACAACTTTTGCCCGTTTGCGTATATGTCGGCAGTTATGAGCTCTAATTTGAAATTGTGATCCAGGGAATCGACCCGGTTTTGAATCGTGAAATGTCCTGGCTTGAAATAAGCTCTCAGGTTTTGTTTCCTGTTCGGGCTCTGCAGGGATTGTTTCCGACTGTCGTAGGTAATGTGGTATTCGCGCTTTGCAAGATTTTGCTGAATATTCCCTAAAAGGCTTGGTTCTATCTCCTTTTCCAGCTTTTTGCTGAATACGGGCTTGACCAGTGGTAAGTTAGTAGCCGACTTGGGCACAGCGTAATCCCTGGTCGTTTTTACATAAACATCAAAACAAGCGGCGAAGGCAAGCAGAAAAAAAGGAACTGACTTGTAATATTTTCGCATTTTGATCTTGGTAACGGTGAAAATTGGATTGAATAAGGCATGTCAATGGCCTAAACCAAATTTCACTTAACTAAGACTGCAATGCATAAACCATTTATTTGAAGGTGGACCTGAATTATTAGAAGGTCAATCATACCTTACCCCAAACCCCACAAAAAAACCCCACACAGCCAAGTGCAGGGTTCGAATGCTTTTCTTTCTAAGATTACTTGATCTTCGTGATCAGTTCTACGATATTTTTGACGCCCAATTTCTCAAAAATTCTTGCTTTGTAAGTACTAACGGTCGAGAGCTGTAGGTTGAGCTTTTCGGCTATTTTGGCGGTTCCTAATCCTTCTTTCAGCAGATTCATTACGTCCGTTTCCCTTGGCGAAAGACTCACGATCGGATCAGGAAGGAACTCTCTCGGATTGATGAGCCTGTTGATATTCATTTGCTGCATATCTTCGCTCATGTATTTTTTATTGTTCAGAACGCTCATTACGGCTGTTTTAAACTCTTCCTCAGGCGCGTCTTTGGATAGATAACCATCCGCACCGGCTTGGAGATACATCAGACCGTACTGTTGTTCGTCATAGCTCGAAAACATCAATATCCTGATCCCGGGCGATTTTTGACGAATGGTTTCAACCATCTTCGTTGTATTGCCACCTGGAATGTTGATATCCAGAATCAGAAGGTCGTATGATTTTACCTCAATTTCCTGAAGTATCTTGTCAAAATCGTCGACGTCCGAAATGGTAGAGTCCGGTATCAGTGATTTGAGGAGGTGTTTGGTGCCTATTCTCACTACTGCATGATCTTCGGCAATAAGTATGTGTTTCATGTACGGGTTTAAGTCCAATTAATTAAAAAATGCAGGTGCCAGTCTGTACGAACCGGAGAATCAACAAAAATAGCAATCAGCATTGTATTAAACATAAAAAATATCAAATTAGTATCTCAATTTTTCACAAATTTGAATAAAATTGTCCTTAAACAGTCTACCGTAAAGTAAACTGTAAGTTACATACGATTATTAGGTCGGTCATCTTTTAGGTTATTTTTCACAACACACATTATTTAAAGAAAACAGATAAACTGGAAGTTTGTCTCTCTGACGGAAAAAGTCATTTTTCTACGGCCCCGTCTTTCCCCACCTTTCTATATCTGACGCCGGAACATTTGTCAACCCAAACTAC
This sequence comes from Dyadobacter sp. CY347, assembly GCF_021502655.1. GTDB lineage: Bacteria > Bacteroidota > Bacteroidia > Cytophagales > Spirosomataceae > Dyadobacter. The sequence goes on along the minus strand of NZ_JAKFFT010000004.1, from coordinate 123,745 downwards.
CGGTCATGTATATGCATTTCACCTGCTCCGCCGCAATCCACAGTGCACCATTGCGATTTTTCACTGTGCAGAAACGTCTGATACAACCTGGTTCTCACCTGCTTGCGCTCCGTTTGGCGGTATTCAGTGCGCCGACGATTGCCATGAAAATGAGCTTATCTTTTTTATAAATTGTATCAAAGATTGGATTCATGATCGCTCGGGTATCAAGTTGACGATCAAAACTGCTCCATTTTTCTATGAACCTGAACAACAGGTTTTACTGCAAAAAATTTACCTTAATACTGGATTTGCCCTCGTTGAGGCCTGCGTTAACAGCTGTATTTTTGTGGATGACAATGACTTCATTGCTCACATCAAACCGGCTGAAAAAAGACGGCTTAGAAAATCGGTTTTGGCGGCGTTTTATGCAAGGCTAGCATCCGAGATTCCATCCGTAATCGTTCATGAATTTTTAACTCAATGTCGTGACAGTAAGGGTTATCGGATGCCGTTAACCTTATCTCAGATCGAAAAATTAAGACAAAGATTCCCCGAAGAATGTCAGATTTTCGGGGTTTTTGAACGGAAAAAAATCCTTGCCCTTACCATGACAGTGCGCGTTAATGACCAGATACTTTATAATTTTTTGAGCGGAGATTTGCCGGAATACCGTGTTTATAGTCCCGTTGTCATGTTAATGGATTGTGTTTACCAATATTGTCAGCGGGAGAAAATCAGGATGCTGGATCTTGGGATTTCGCTGGATGAAAACGGAGTCTATAAGCCGTCGCTTGGCCGGTTTAAAAGAAATATCGGAGGACAGGAATGTTTAAAAATGACTTACGAAATAAATTTCCGCTGATCAGATGCCGAGACAATTTCCATCCCGGTAAAACACGCTAGTGCAAGTCTCAATGCCCACGATCGGTGCCATGCCTATGAAATCCAATCTCCTGAAACCTCTTTCTTTCAGGTATTCCTTCGCTTTCAGATACCATTCACGTTCGGAATTATCCAGGATCAAGACGCCATCATTTGTCAGATAATCCACCGCAAAATTGGCGCATTTCACCCGGTTGCGTCCGTCTACGATGATAATGTTATAGCGTTCGCCAGCATCCTTAACCGCCTGAATGTAAGCATCACCTAAGGGTTTTTCGATCACTTTTGCATTGCTTGGAAGTTTTGGCCTGATCAGTTTGATCCATTCTGCATCGTGTTCAACAGCCGTGATTTGCTTCACACGGGTACCATACCAGCGGGTGGAATTACCTGAACCATATTCAAAAACAACGAATTCGGGCTTCAAACGGGGTCTTAGAAATAATATAAATGGATAAGTGTACCAGGGTAGCGGGTCACCATTGGCGTCAACGGATTGTTTGGTATGAAAACTCCTAAACCAGCCGTATTGCTTCAACGCACCATCCAGAAAAAGCTGCACACTCCCACCCAGACCGATTCCATTGAGTAAATCCCAGGTGTTATTTTTTATTTTTTTAATCATTACAAATCCGACGGTTGACGCTTATCCGCACAAACGTACGAATTAATGTACTTTTCTCGCAGAATTGTCACGATGCGATCTGCGGCGCAACCATCCCATAATGCCGGGATCCGGCCTCTTTTACAATGCCCTTCCATCATGCTATTGGCCAATTGAGCAACGGATTCTGCATTCCAGTCTGGCAGTAAATAATTTGTGCCCACCTCAACCGTGACCGGCCGCTCGGTGCTTTCTCTTAATGTAATGCAAGGAACTTGTAAAAATGTCGTTTCCTCCTGAATGCCGCCGGAATCCGTGATGACCAGCGATGCATTTTTAATGAACGTCAAAAATTCACGATAACCCTGCGGTTCGGTCATTTCCAGGTTTTTGATTTCCTTCAAATCATCCAGTAACCCTTGCTTTTCGAAGTTTTTCAATGTTCTGGGGTGAACCGGAAAAATGATGCAGTTTGATGTTGCCAATCTTTGGATCATAACCAACACTTCACGCAATACAGCCGCATTATCCACATTGGCTGGCCTGTGCATGGTTAATAATATGTAATTCCTTTGCTTTTCAGATTCGTCGTTCGAGCCAACATTTTTAACAATTTGATTCAAGCAATGCAGCAGCGAATCAATCATTACATTGCCAACAAAATGTATTTTTTCGTGCGAAATGTTTTCGTTCAAGAGATTGAACATCGCCGATTTTTCCGTCACAAAAAGCTGATCAGTAATGGCATCGGTCAGAATGCGGTTAATTTCTTCGGGCATTTTCCTGTCGCCACTCCTCAGCCCGGCCTCCACGTGAACGACCGGAATGTGCATTTTTACAGCCACTAATGCACATGCCAGCGTAGAATTAACATCACCCACGACCAGCACCAGATCAGGTTTTTCAATCAAAATCACTCTTTCAAATTCCACCATGATCGCCGCCGTTTGCTGCGCGTGCGAACCATTGCTGACGCCCAGAAAATAATCCGGTTCGGGAAGTTGAAGCTGTTCAAAAAAGATCCCGGACATCCGGAAATCATAATGCTGGCCGGTGTGGACGATCAGGGATTGAATGTCCCGGTAACGGACGAAAGCGCGGTGTAGCGGAGCAACTTTCATAAAATTGGGGCGTGCCCCAACGATATTGATCACTTTCAAGAAATAGTGTGTTTAATTAAGGAAGCAAAGTTATCATAAACATTGGGAGGAACTAATCGGCCGGCACGGTTAGGCTATCTTCTGGTTTTTGTCTTAATTTCGCCTAGTTAATCATTGCACCTTCATGGGGATAATTGTACGTCAGGGTTTTAAAAGTTCAATCGTTTCTTACGTTGGGGTTGTCATCGGCATTTTCAACATCCTGATCCTCTACAACCAGTTTCTGACCCAGGAACAATTGGGTTTGTACGCTTCCACCCTGCTGACTTTCCCTGTTATTTATATGTCTTTTGCCCTCTTGGGCGTTCCGTCCGTTGCCGTGCGCTTTCACAGCCGGTTCCAGGACCACGAGTCCCGAAGGCAGCTTTTTACATTTATTATCATTACCCCGCTCGTAGGCCTGGCGGCTTTTGTGGCGCTATATCTGCTTTTCAAGCCCCTTTACCTCAAATTTTACCTTGACCATTCTCCGATGCTGGTCAAGTATTACTACGTTTTTATCCCGCTGACCGTCGGAATGGTTTATCTGCTGGCGTTGGAATCTTATTCCCGAATTAATCTGCGCATTGCGGTCCCATCGCTGATCCGCGAGGTTGGATTGCGGCTGTTCAACAGCGCGGTGGTGATTATGTTTGGTTACAAAATCATCACTTTCGACACGATGGTGAACCTCACCGTGCTAAGCTACGGACTCGCCATCGCTGCCATGCTGATCTATCTGCACTTCCAAAAACGCCTTTATACCAGGCTGGATTTTGGTTTTGTAAAGCATCCGGCGTTTAAGGAAATGTATCGTTACGGACTTTGGGTTTTGCTGGGCGGAGCCAGTGCCGCATTGCTGCCGCATATTGAAAAAGTCCTGTTACCTGCATTCAAAGGGGGCTTAGGCAGCACTGCGATTTTTGACATTGCCTCGCGCATTGCATTAGTGATTTCAATTCCCAGGAATGCCATTGTCATGATCAGCGCGCCCATTATTTCAGAAGCATATACGCGGAACGACATTGCGCACATTGATACCATCTATAAAAAATCCTCCCTTAACCTCTTCATTATCGGCTCATTCCTATTCCTGGGGATATGGACCAACATTGATGCTATTTTTGGTATTATTCCAAAATCAGAAATTTACTCGCAAGGCAAATGGGTGGTGTTAATGGTCGGCATTTCACGCATCGCAGATATGATGACGGGGCTGAACACGGAAATCCTGACCAACTCAAAATATTATCGCTACGACATTGTTTTCATGTTGTTTTTCACGATCCTGATTTTATTCAGCAGCCAGTTCCTGATCCCGCGATACGGCTTCAATGGGGCAGCTGCGGCGGCGCTGTTTTCTACGGTCGTTTATAATTTTGTCAAACTGTTTTTCATCAGACAAAAACTTGGTATACAACCCTTTACACTGGGAACATTCAAGGTAATATTGTTGGGGACTGTTGCCTACCTGGTCGCTCACTACATGCCGTTTCCCGAATCTGATGACCTGATTTCCACCGTAATGATCATTCTGGCCCGTTCGGTTATTGTAACAGTGATTTTTGGGGGCGGAATCCTGCTCTGGAATGTATCGGAGGACATTTCAGTGGGCTTCGGAAGTGGCTGGAAATTAATTAAGACAACTATTCTGAGGATAAAATAAGAGACCGCTATCTTTGAAGCATTAAAACAGATCCATTTCTGATGTCGTTAAAGGAAAAAATCATTGCAGGCGTTCTCAAACAGCCATATAGTCTATATCAATTGACAACGTATGATCCGGCCAAACCGGTTAATATGGTAGTCGGTTCCATGTATTCACTTTACAAAGGCTGGATTCACTCTGATATTGAGACGCTTAACCTGTTGAAAGAAAGCGATTGGAAAAAATATTTTACCGAAAATTCAATTGACAAAATCCTGGCCGAGCACGTTTGGGAACATTTGACACTTGAAGAGGGACAGCTTGCATTCAAACATTGCCATACTTATCTCAAACCCGGTGGTTTTCTGCGCGTTGCAGTTCCGGATGGTTTCAATCCGAGCGAAGAATACATTAATTATGTGAAGCCCGGCGGCACCGGAAACGGGGCAGATGATCATAAGTTGCTTTATAATTATCAGATCATGTCGCAATCGCTTGAAAATGTTGGCTTTACCGTCAAACCCCTTGAATATTTTGACGAAGAAGGCCAGTTTCATAAGTCGCCCTGGAAACCCGAAGATGGCATGATCAGGCGCTCGGCCGACCACGACAGCCGCAATGCAGGCGGGAAACTGGGTTATACATCTTTGATAATCGATGCTTTTAAAAGCTAATGAGTTTGCCCGCCAGCCTTGCCCCTATCGTTTTGTTTTGCTTTAATCGGCCTGCACATTTACGGCAAACGATTCAGGCGCTGCAACAGAATATGCTGGCAAAGGAAAGCGAGCTGATCATTTATTCAGACGGGCCTAGGAACCAGTCGGACGAGCTATTAATTGCAGAAGTAAGGAGTTATTTAGCCTCAATCAGTGGTTTTCAAAGCATTAAGATCATTCAATCCGAGACAAATCACGGCCTTGCAGCCTCTGTTATCAAAGGTGTGACCGAAGTGCTGAATGGGTTCGGAAAAGTGATCGTGCTGGAAGATGACATGCTCTGTGCACCGGATTTTTTGGTTTTCATGAATGAGGCATTAACCGCCTATGAGTCTCGGAAAGACATATTTTCAGTAACCGCTTACGGCCCACCGATCTCTTTCCCAGCACATTATAAAGCGGATCTTTACCTCGCACCGCGCGCGAGCTCGTGGGGCTGGGGAACATGGTTAAGCAAGTGGAATAAGGCAGACTGGAACGTTACTGCACTCCCGGAGCTGGAAAAGGACAGAAATAAAAGAGATCAATTCAAATCGGGCGGTGAAGATCTTTGGCCCATGCTGGTAAAGCAGCAACGAAAAGTGATCGATTCCTGGGCGATCCGCTGGACTTACAGCCAGTTTTTGAACGATGCATACGGCGTTTATCCGGTGCATTCGAAGATCAGGAACATTGGCACAGACGGCAGCGGGACGAATTTCACGTTCAAAACGGGTTACTATGGTTCAGAAATGAGCGACAGCAAAATCCGGATTGATCCAAACATTACGCCCGACCATCAAGTCATTCAAGCATTTGCGGATTATTACAAACTTCCGCTCGCATTAAAGATCAAGAACCGGATCAAATACCGGATCTGACGAAACAGAAATTATATGTACTGGCTGCGCTATTTACTGAAAGAACCTTTTAACGCCTTGCGGAACTCGACAAACCGTGAGTTTATGGGTTTGCTGTTAAAATATGGCAACAGTCGCAGACATACGCGTACGCAGGTTGAGTTTGGGAATTTCAAACTGACGGTGCCTGATACAATGTCATTTCTCTGGCAGCATAAGGAGATTTTTGCTGATGAATTTTACTTTTTTGAATCAAAAAACCCTGAGCCTGTCATTTTCGATTGCGGTGCCAATGTTGGGATGAGTGTTTTGTATTTCAAAAAGCTGTTTCCAAAAGCGCGCATCACGGCGTTTGAAGCAGAGCCTGAAATTGCCGCATTGCTTCAAAGCAATCTCAGAAATAACAACATTAGCGATGTCCGAATCGTTGATAAGGCCGTTTGGCAGGATGATCAGGGCATTTGGTTTGGGAGCGAATCAGCGGATTCTTCTTCTATTTATTCCAATGCAGAAAAGAAAAAAATCGCCTCGATCCGCCTAAAAGACTTCCTATTAGCAGAAAGCCATATAGATTTTCTCAAAATCGACATAGAAGGTGCTGAAAAAGAAGTCCTCAATGACTGCCGCAACGCGCTCGGCCACGTTCAAAACCTCTTCGTAGAATTCCACTCGTACATCGGCAATCCGCAAGGGCTAGCCGAAATCATCCAAATCTTCGAAGAAAACGGCTTCCGCTACTACATCGACACCAACCAGCACCGTCTAAAACCCTTCACAAATCACCGCTACCGAGGCAATGACATAATGGATTTGCAGCTGAATGTTTTCGGCTGGCGCAAGTGAGGCTGATCAAAATGGTTAGAATTTTCGCTGAAAACTTGAGATCACAATTTGTGATCTCAAGTTTTATAAAAAGCATCAGAAAATTTTTCGGTTTTTTTCGTGACCAATCCTGAAGGCCCGCGTAATGTATACAATGACTAAAAAACAATTGTATGCATATGGAAATATCACTCATCCAAAGTAAAGTTCTTTCGATACGCGGACAAAGGGTCTTGCTTGACTCTGATCTTGCCGCATTATATCAGGTTGAGAATAAAGCGTTGAAGCAAGCGGTCAGACGAAATCTTTCCCGATTTCCACCGGACTTTATGTTCGAACTGACCAGTGAAGAACTGGAAAACTTGAGGTCACAAATTGTGACCTCAAGTTTTGGAGGCAATAGATATTTGCCGTTTGCATTCACCGAACAAGGCGTTGCTATGTTGTCGAGTGTGTTGCGAAGCGAAAAAGCTGTTCAGATGAATATTATGATCATGCGGGCATTTGTGATGATAAGGCAATATCACGTAGACTATAAAGATATCACCGATAGGCTTGACAGCTTAGAGAAAGAAATGAATGTCAAATTCAGTGATGTAAACGATGCATTGAATTTTTTGATCAGTCCAGACGGCCGCCGGAGAGCTTTAATAGGTTTTAATCGAGAAGAGGCTGAGTAGTTAACCTACCTCGCATAAGGGTTCGGTGGAAAGATGTGCACTTGGAAACCTTCTCTCTCCATCGCTTCCATTACTTTTTGTGAGGGTAACTTCTTGAAAATTACGGCGCATAGAACTTGTGAGGGCATGAGCGAGAATTTGGTCAGGAAGTTGTGCAATGCCAGTTTCCGTTTGATTTTGCGGAACGCGGGGGACGAATCGTCGGCTTTGTCTTTGGCGTAGGATGGATGGTAATAGTTGTTGTTGATGCCTTTGAATGCGACGGCCGGCAGGCCCATTCCGTTCGCCAGTTTATCCATTTCCCGCTCCGAAAGCTTGAAAACGTAATTTCCAACTTCCTCAAACGAATAGCGGTTCTTCCAATATTTCTGCAAAAGTTTGGTGTCAAAACGATCGAAAATGTTCCTTAATGCTAATAAAAACGGCATTTTAGAAATGGGATCGTGTGGCTCTACGAGGATAATGGCTTCTCTAGCTACGCGTAACATTTCATAAACGCCCAGATACGGCCGCGGAAAATGGTGATACGCCTCTTTGCAAAAAATATAATCGTAAGAATCATCAGCAAAGCTTAGCTTCTCAACATTCTCAATAGAATAATGATCAAAAAAGCCCCTGGCTTGCGACAATGGCAGAAATGTGCCTGAAATGTCCGTTGCAGTTGTATCCAGGCCCTGGCGGAAAAAATAGTTGGCGTCGAAACCGTACCCATCGCCAATGGTTAGCCAGGATTTTTTTTCCGAAGTAAAAGGTGTCGTCAGTTCGAGTTGCCGGCGATGGATCCAGTGATTGATCGTTTTGTGCTGCTCATCGTATTCCCAGTTCTCAATAGCCTTATCTTTTGCCTCCTGAGTAGCATACTGCACCTCATACCAACCCGAATGCGCCTCATGGCTCTGCTTTTCCGTAGACATTTTACCTTGATTACTATTTTTTGATAAAGATACTTTTAAGCATAAAATTTATTTAACCACAGAACTATTTAATTTTACCCTTTCAGAATCGCAGGGCATTCAATTCTTAAAATTTCCAATCAACGATCGCAGTCAATGGTGCTTCACCTCAGTAATTTTCACCTGGAAGGAGGAGCAGGAGTGGCGGCCACGCGATTGCACCGGGCATTGTTGAAATCAGGGGCTGAATCGAGGTTATTGGTGCCGAATCTGTCGGCCGAAGAGCCCGGGGTTGCCGGACTTTCAAACACAGCACTGCAATCCAAACTGGCCTGGGCCCGGTTTGTTGGCGAACGGCTTTATTTTTATCCACAAGAGAAGAACGCATCCGTGCGATTTGCCTTTTCCCCGGCTGAAATCGGGGCCGACATTAGCACAAATCGCTGGGTTCAGGAAGCTGATATCATTCATTTACACTGGATTAACTTCGGGTTTTTGTCCCTGGATTCATTGGATCAGCTTTTTTCACTGGGAAAACCAATTGTTTGGACGTTACACGATATGTGGACGTTTACAGGCGGATGTCATTACAGTCGCGGCTGCGAAAATTTCCTTACGCATTGCCATTATTGCCCATATCTTGCTAAACCAGACGCATACGACATTTCGTTTCAGCAATTTGAAAGAAAACAGTCCATTTATAAGAATGCACAAATGGCACTGGTTTCTCCAAGCCAATGGCTGAATGATCTGGTAAAAAGAGCAGCATTGACACAGCAAATCAGATCGCTCAACATTCCTAATTGCATTGATACTGAACTCTTCAGGCCGTATGATAAGCTTACCATAAGAGGAAAACTCAACCTGCCCGAATCAAAAAAGCTCATCCTTTTTGCGGGTGCAAACATTGCTGATCCACGGAAAGGTTTTACTTTTTTCAAACAGGGTTTGGAAAAAACAGGCTTGCTGGCCAACGAAATTGAAATATTGGTCCTCGGAAAGGCTAATCCGGAAATGATGGCTTCGTTTCCTGTTCCGGTGCATTATTTAGGGAAAATTTCAGATCCGAATGCTATGGCCGAAGCCTATAATGCTGCTGATATGATCGTGGTGCCTTCTCTGGAAGACAATTTGCCTAACACCATTATGGAAGCCATGTCCTGCGGAACGCCTGCTGTGGGATTTGCAACAGGCGGAATCCCTGAAATGATTGACCACCAGACAAATGGATACATTGCATTGCAAGGCTCGGCGCAGTCACTTGCGGAAGGAATTGAGTGGGTTTTGAATAATGGACACAATGCCGGATTACCCGAAAGAGCGCGTGCAAAAGTCCTGGAAACTTACAGCGAAACCATTGTAGCAGCTCAATATCAACAATTATATCAGGAACTGCTCGCGCATGAATAACTCCCCGCTGCTCACGATCATCACGATCACGTACAACGCTGAACAGTTTCTCGAACGCACCCTTCAAAGTGCCCAACATGCGCTGAACAACATTACCAATCGGGAAGCTGTGGAATACCTGATTATCGACGGAAAATCCAAAGACAACACGCTGCAAATCGCTGAACGATATCCGTTTATATCAAAAATAGTTTCAGAACCCGACCGTGGTCTGTACGATGCGATGAACAAAGGGCTTGCGCTTGCCCGGGGAAAATATGTTTGGTTTTTGAATGCTGGCGATGAAATTTTCGACCCTAATGTCTTGAAAACCCTATTTTCAGCATTTGAGTCAGATGCGGATGTTTATTACAGCGATGCCATGCTCGTTCGTGAAAATGGCGATGAAGTGGGTTTGCGAAGTGAATTTACGCCACATTCGCTGCCAAACGATCTGAAATGGCAGGACTTTGCGTTAGGGATGAAAGTTTGCCACCAGGCATTTATTGCGAAAAGGTCCATTGCCCCTACATATGACATTGACAATCTCAGCGCAGACATTGACTGGGAAATTGAATGTTTGAAAAAATCCGGCAGTCCATACTATATAAAATCTCCTCTTTGCCGCTATCTCATAGGCGGAGTTTCCATTCAAAATCACCGCCGCTCCCTGATCGACCGGTTTAAAGTTTTACACAAACATTTCGGTCTGATTCCATCCATTTTCAACCACCTCCGGATTTTCTGGAGAGGAGTAATTTTTTCGCGGACGCACGGCAAGTATTGGTAGGAATATTATAATTTTTATATTTGTAGCCTCTACTCCGAAACATACTCCGTTCCACAGCGCAAGATTATTACCATGTGCACAATGCTAGTGTCGGCGCTGTGTGCCTCCATGCATTGTAAACATTACTCCTGGAATGGCTTTTACAAAATTTTGTTATCAGGCCGAAAACAATATATTTGTTTTAGTGAATTTTGAATTAACCAAATCTAGCAATTATGAAAAAAGTTCTGCTATTAGCAATGTTTTGCTTGCTTAGCACATGGATCTCCGCCTATGGGCAGAGTGTTCAAGTCACTGGAAAAGTTACAACGGATAATGACTCATCTCCGTTGCCAGGCGCCACTGTGCAAGTCAAGGGTTCTACGGTTGGGACGCAGACGGACGCCGACGGGAATTACAGCATCAGTGCTCCTTCATCAACATCTGTCCTTATTTTCAGCTTTGTGGGTATGACGGCCCAGGAAGTGACTGTTGGAAGCCAGAGCGTTATTGACGTAAAAATGTCGAGTGATACGCGTAGTCTGAGTGAGGTGGTGGTAACAGGTTTTGGATCGCAGATCAAGCGTGACCTTACCGGAAACATTGCCCAGGTGAAAGGAACGGAAATTCAAAATATGCCTGTTGCGAGTGTGGATGCTGCCTTGCAAGGCCGCGCGGCTGGCGTTTATGTCAATAGTGGATCGGGAAAGCTGGGACAGGCGATCAATGTGCGTATCCGCGGAAATTCTTCTATCAGCGCAAGTAGCCAGCCGCTTTATGTGGTGGATGGGATGCCTATCACAACTTCCGACCAGAGCAACAGCGATGGCGGAGCGACGAACCCATTGTCTGATATCAATTCAAATGACATTGAGTCTATTGAAATCCTGAAAGACGCTTCTGCGGGTGCTATATATGGTTCCCGTGCTGCAAACGGGGTTGTTTTGATCACAACAAAACGTGGTAAGGCCGGAAAAACGAATGTCAGCATCAATTACCAGCTTGGAACCTCTGAGGCCACACGACGTGTGAATTTTTTGAATGCAGAACAATACGTGAAGTTCTACACTGCTGCTGCATTAAACAGTGACCGCATTGATGAAATTGAGCCTAGCGATCCCGAATCAAGCACGGCGTATTTCCTGGACCGCCTGGATTATTACAGTTTGGGAACGGCCAACACACCTCAGCAAAAGGATTATCCCTGGCAGGATCAGGCATTCAATAAAGGTGCTATGCAACAGCTTGACTTTCAGCTAAATGGTGGCAGCGAGAAAACGAAATTTTTTCTTTCGGGTCAATATTTGGATCAAAAAGGGACTATTATCGGCAATGAGCTGGACAGGCTTTCGACCCGCATGAACCTGGATCATCAGGCATATAACTGGTTGCAGATCGGATTATCGATGGGTTTGGCGAGAACAGTAAACAAGCGCTTGCCGGGAGATAACTCATTCTCCAATCCGCTGCAAATGGCCGCATTAACGCCCTTGACGCCATTTACAGATCCGGAAACGGGCCTGCCTATTGGAACACCTCCCGGGGATGTGAACCTGCCTCTGTATTTCAATCCAATGATCTCGATCAATTATGCGAGCTTTACGGCGACCTCGTTCCGTAACCTGACCAATGCTTATGCGCAGATCAACCTTTTGCCTGCGCTGAAATTCCGCAGTGAGTTGGGTATTGACTTGTTAAACCAGAATGAAGAAAGCTATTATCAAAGCCAGAACATCCGGAATATCGATCAGGCGACAAATGGCTTGGGAGAGAACTTTGGAACATTTGTAACGAACTATAATACCAACAACTTTCTGAGCTTCGATAAAACCTTTGGTGTGCATGCATTAAATGCAACGCTGGGGATGTCGTATCAGCAATCACAAACAAAGATAAGCTCGACTGCCGGAACGCAATTCCCTTCCAATTCTTACAAGAAAATCGCCAGTGCTGCTACCAAGTCGGACGGAAGTTCCAGCGAGACCAATTACCGTTTCCTTTCTTATTTCCTGCGTTTGAACTACAAATTTTCGGAAAAATATTTGTTTGCTGCCAGCGCGCGTATTGACGGATCTTCCAGATTTGGTGCCAACTCCCGCTACGGATTTTTCCCTTCCGTATCCGCCGGCTGGGTTTTGACAGAGGAATCTTTCCTGAAAAACAACACTACGCTGAGCTTTCTTAAACTGAGGGGAAGCTATGGAACAACAGGAAACTCTGAAATAGGCGACTTTCCGCAGCTGGGACTGTTCGCGGGAGATGCGGGTTATGCAGGTGCTGCCGGTCAGCGCCCATCTCAGCTTGCTAACCCTAACTTGAAATGGGAAACCACGAATCAGGCAGATTTCGGTCTTGATTTTGGATTATTTAACAACCGTATCAATGGTGAAATTGATTACTATGTGAAGAAAACCAATGGTTTGTTGCTCGAAGTCAATGTGCCTGCTACTTCGGGTTTCGCTGTACGGGTGGATAATGTTGGTAAGCTTGAAAACAAGGGAGTTGAATTTGTTTTAAACACCCAAAACATTGTCGGTAAGTTCAAATGGAATACTTCGCTCAACATTGCTAACAACAAAAACAAGGTTACCGACATCCAGGGACAAATTATCGAAGGCGGTATCCGCAGCATGAGCCGCGTGATGGAAGGTCAGCCGGTGGGTGTGTTTTACACTGTTGAATATGCAGGAGTCGACAGAGCCAACGGGGATGCGCTCTTTTATAAAAATACGGAGGAAAATGGGGTAATTGACAGATCCACTGTCTCGAACTACAACAGCGCGCGCCGTGTAGTTGCAGGAAATCCAAACCCAAAATTCGTTGGCGGGATCACGAATACATTCTCCTTCAAAGGATTTGACCTGAATGTATTCTTCAATGGTGTTGCCGGGAACAAGATCAACTTCTACGGTGTAGGCCAGTATTCTTCTGCCAATGGTATTTATGAGGACAACCAGACAGCCGACCAGCTCGATGCATGGACTGCCGAGAATCCAGACACTGACATTCCGGAAGCACGTTTTTACAAAGGAAATGGTAACCAGGCTTCCTCACGCTACATTTATGACGGTTCATATCTGCGTTTGAGATCCATGACATTGGGCTATAACCTGCCATCCAGTGTAACGAACCGCCTGAAAATGGACCGTGTGCGCCTGTATGTTTCTGCTATGAACCTGGCAACATTTACCAATTACAAAGGATGGGATCCGGAAGTTAATACCGATGACATTTCCGAAAGGGACTTGAAATTTGCGCTTGGAAACGACTTTTACACAGCTCCGCAGCCACGGACGATACTGTTCGGCGTGAACATCGGCTTCTAATCGTATTTCCGGTCATTAAATTGAAAAATCATGAAAAAGAAAATCTTCATATATAGTGTAGCGCTGGCTACGGGATTGTTTTTTACGAGTGCCTGTAATAGTAAGCTGGATGTTGATCCAACCCAGAGCATTGACGAAACGGACGCATTGAGCACGTCAAAGGACGTAGAAGTTACGCTCATCGGCTGCTATGATGCAATCCAGGATGTGGATGTTTATGGTGGCGCATTTCAGTATTCGTCTGAGCTTCTCGGGAATAATGATGAAATCGCTTTCGGCGGAACATTTCAAAATATGCTCGAGATCTCGGAAAAGCAGCTGACGACAGTCAACCTGGCGGCTGAATTGACCTGGCGTGATTCATATGTGGCAATAAACCGCTGCAACAACGTTTTGTCTGCATTGGACATTGTGGATGAAGAGAAACGTGCCCGCATTGAGGGTGAGGCAAGATTTATTCGCGGATCCGTTTATTTCGACCTGGTGAGGTTATACGCCAAAACCTGGGGCGATGGTGATAACGCAGCAAACCTGGGCGTTCCGCTGGTGCTGGAACCAACCCGTGTGGTTACGGACGAGAATAAGCTCGCCCGTAACTCGGTTGCAGAAGTGTATGCACAAGTTTTGGAAGACCTTAATGCTGCGAAATCGCTACTGCCGGAAACCAACACCATTTACGCTAACAAATATGCTGCTTCGGCCCAGCTTTCACGCGTTTACCTGCAACAAAGCAACTTTGCCCAGGCACGTGCAGAGGCTAATGCTGTAATTGAATCGGGAGCATACAGCCTCAACAGCACATTTGAATCATTGTTTTATACATTTATCAACAATGGCGGTGCCAATCCGAGAGAATACATTTTCTCTATTATCGTAACCTCGCAGGATGGAACGAACGACCTGAACACATTCTTCGGGACAACGATTGATGACATTCCGGGAACAGGCGGTCGCGGCGACATCCGTATCCTGGCTAAACACAGAGCTCTATACGAAGCCGGGGATAAGCGTGGTGCATTCTTTCTGACGCCAAACAATACTTACACGCAAAAGCACCTGGACAACCTGGGCAACGTGTTGCAGTTCCGTCTGGGCGAAATGTATCTGACGCGTGCCGAAGCTAACTTCCGCCTCGGAACGGTTGTAGGCGCGACGCCGTTGGCTGACATGAACCGCATTCGCGTGAGAGCGGGCCTGAAAGCTGCTACCGCAGTAACATTGCCATCGATCCTGAAAGAACGTCACCTGGAACTTGCATTTGAAGGTTTGGCACTGCACGACGCGAAACGTAACAAGCAAAACATCGGCACGATCCCTTACAACTCACCGAGGCTCATTTTCCCGATCCCGCAACGTGAAATCGATGTGAACAAAAAGCTGGTTCAGAATGAAGGTTATAATTAAGCGGATATTCAGCTGACATTAAGATCTTTGAGATAACAAAAAAACCACTCCGTTATGGTAGTGGTTTTTTTGTGCTTTTAGACCAATTTATTCAATGTATTTACTGCCAGTTGATCCAGGACTTAGCATCCTTTGCACTGACCATATCATACGTTGTTGAAGAAGTTTGGATAAGATAATATCCGCTCGGCTCATAAAGCAACTTGGCAGTTTCTACTGCTGGGCCTGTTGTAGGAACTTTGCCGAACGTTCCTGCATCACGGAAAATGATACGGCCATCGCTGGCAAAAGTCGGTGTAGCGGGCGCAAAACCGTAAATAAGCCTTAGCGCATCATCTTCGAAAAATATTGGACCGAAAAGGTCAAAAGTTGCACCATATCCGGGCTGATAAATGACAAATGCATATTGTGCTTCGTCCACTTTCAAATCTTGCACTTTGAATGCATCATCGACACCATTCACATGAAATCCTTGCAGTGAACGCCAGTCGCCACCGGATTCAATCGGCTCCTGCCACCATCTTCTGGAAGCTGCCAGATCCACCGACAGCGGCTTAATCGCGCTTACCACTGTCCCTTTTAATCCACCGGCCGTAACCCCTACCTGAACAGCATTGGCATTCCAGGTGATATTTGTAAAGCCGGTGATGGTTTGCGAACCGTTCACCAATGGCGAGGCGAATGCTACGCCGGCCTCTGTAAAGTAATAATTGGTTGTAAAAACCTTTGGTATGCTTCCATCCAGCCAGGTCATTTTGATGGTGCGCGTGCTTGGGCTTAATGTGATTTCATAAGTTACATTTCCCAAAGTGACCCGTTTGAAATATGCCAGGTATTTGGTGATGTTATTGAACAAAACTCCTTTTGCCAAATTGCCAGCGGCGTAAGATGCGGCCTGGGCCTGTGTTGCTTTGGTGAGGATCAATCTGCTATTATTTTTCCGGCCAACAAGCGTGATCGACTCAGCTTTTACCGAATCAGGGAAGATGCTGAACTCGAAGTCGGACAGCAGTCCTTCGCCTCGCACGCCGCCATTCACTTCCTCATCCGGATCAGAAAGAATGTGCAGATAAGAATAAGTGTCAAAGATCAGCACCGGCGTTTGCACTGCTTTTAACCGGTAACTGCTTTCCTTTGGCTTGGCAGCGGATTCGTCTGAAAAATCCGAGAACATGGTCACACGGTTCTTTTCATCGAATTTAAAATGAAAACCATAAGTCCCGCCACCGCCAGGGTAAACGACGGCATTCCAGCCATTAGGAGCTTCTACCAGTTGCTTTTCGTATGACGCAATGGCCGCATTTAACCGTGCATCGGCTGTTTCTTCAAAAAGCGTGTCATCGCTACTTTCACAAGCAGTAAGAAAGGCGCACAAAAACAGCAGATATAAAATGGAGTTTTTCATCCGAAAATATTTTGAAATACAATTAAAAAAGCTTGTTCATTGATCCCCTAACCCCGTTTTGCAGGCTGTAAAAGTCAATTTTCCAGGTGTTTTTGTAATAAGCAACCACAATTGCTTCTTTTTGTCTTAATGCCGCTTGCGCCTGCTCTCTGGTTGTTCCACGGGGACTCGTGCCTTCGGGAATAGAATTGACGATTTTATCAAAACCTGCCTTTCCTTCCGTCAACATCATTGCGATCATTTCTACAAAATCCTCGTCAAAATTCAATGAACTGTAAGCCGTAATAAACCCGTCCCGGCGCGCATCCGTATCCGACCAGTTGATCCAGTTACCGCCTTGATACAATGCTTTGGAAATCGCTTTGTATTCAACCGGATAGAGCACAGTCTGGTGCAGAATATGACCAAATTCGTGATGGATAGTATGTAAAAACCAGTCTTTTACGAAAGACGAATCCCGCGCAGCATCGTACCCGGCCATTCCTTTTATCTTGAACAGATTAACCCCAAACAGGACGACCTTACGCCCACCCTCAGCCGTTCCCAGCGTGATCGATCCTTCGGCATTGTACTCGTTACTGCCTGAGAGGATGAAGAATTTTGGCGAAAATTTGTTGTAAAAAACTTTCCCGGCTTCCTGCACGTAAGGAACGGTCCACGCTTTTTTGATGGTGCTCAGCAACGGGATAACCTGTGATTCATCCGGTGGAACGAGCGTTTTGGTGATGTTACCAAATTCAAACTGGTCCCATTTGTACTTGGCTGAGATGTTATAAGGCGTTACAAGGCTGTCCAGGATCCATTTATCAACTGGCCCCTGCACCCATTCGTCACCTCCAAGGCCGGGAATGTCTTCCACCTCCCCTATCTCTTCCTCCTTACAGCCGCTTAGTCCGATGGACAGGAACATTGCTGCGAAGAATATTTTATGTAATTGTTTCATCATCATATCATTAAATGCTTAGGGTCAACGCTTATTTTGTTCAATTCCTGCTAATGTAGCTGACTGCGGAATTTGCAAGATCCGTCTCGGATCATCCGCCGGAACCGTGATTGTGCCGCCATTAACCGTTTCATGCGTTACCGGCACCGCATAACGCTGCAAATCAAACCAGCGCATGCCTTCCTGAACGAATTCGACACGTTTGAAAGACAGGATTGTATTGATGATCCCGTCCCTGAGATTGCTCGTTCCAAAGAACCGCCGGATACTCGCAGCAGTAACCATGTGTTTTCCGGCAACATAGTTGTCTACACGTTTGCTTACAAATAAATTCAGGTCGGCCAGGGACGCCGCTGTGTTGCCCATGAATGCATTGGCCTCGGCGCGGTTGAAAAGCACTTCTTCGGCCGTGAAGATCGGCAACATAACATAAGGCTGTCCAATCTCCGCATTAACCGATTCTCTCACAAAATACTCATTCAATTTCGGGATCAGATAATTATTATCTCCCTGGGAATAAAGCGGATATGACCAGCCAGGCGACTCAGTGATTATGCCTTCTCCTTCTGAAATTTCCTGCCATTTCCGGAAATTCATTCCAAAACGATATCGCGCAACGTGCCTGCCAAAAAGCGAAGCAGTTTCCACAAGCATCAGGTTTGCATTCTGACTGGCCCTGGAATATGTGTTGTACAATTCCTGGGGTGAAAGACTGGAATATGTTGTATTCCAAGGCCTTAGATTATCCACAATGCTGCTGCCCGGGAAAACGTCATTGGCATACTGTATCACTTTGGGATAATCCCTTTTAACCAGATAAAAACGGGCTGCAAAAGCATTTGCGGCTGCACGGTTAAAATGGTATTTCGGAATCGTGTATGAACCGTCACTGATCAGCGGCAAACCTTCAAGCAAATCCTGCTCAATTTTTTGATACACGCCGGAAACAGTTCCTCTTTCATATTTTTTCAAAACAACTGTTTCGGGCTCAGTAACATAGGGAATGCCCGGCTCCGTGTTGGGCTTGCTTGGATCGAAAAACTTGCTGAAAAAATTGACCAGCATAAAATGCGCATAAGCCCGTGCCACCAATGCTTCACCGCGCTGTGCATTATATTGCGATGGGTCCGGAGACTTGCTGATGATGTCCAGGGCCTGATTGGCGACAGAAACAGCCCGGTAACATTCAGCCCAATATTGGTCGGGAGAATCCTGCTCATCGACCGTGGCTTCCACTTCTTCAAAAAGAAATGATGCCCGGTTAGTTTTATCATCTTCGCCAATGCCCTTGTCAGCAACATTATCGCTCATGGATTCTGCAAAAACAACATAACCTCCTTGCGGATAGGCTGTTGTTAGTAACTGAGAAACCTGCTGGGGCGTGTTGATCGTGGCCCGCGTGCTGTCCGGTTCTGTCGAAAGAAAATCCTCGCAGCTTGCCAGCATGAAAAACGGCAGAACGAAAAGGATCTTTTTTAAAATTTCAGCTTTGTTCATATTCAAAAACTTAAAATCATCCATACTGATTACCTGCTTCACGATCATAATGTCAGTTTGAGCGCCACTGTGAATTGCTTCTGGATTGGCTGAGCCACACCACCCGAGTTGAAGAATTCGGGATCCTGTCCTTTCAATTTCTTATCCGCATAAATTAACCAGGGATTAATGGACGACACCTGAATGCTCGCTCCTTTGAAACCATATTTAGAAGCAATAACCAAAGGCACCTTATATGCCAGCGAAACCGATTTTAATCTGATAAAATCCCCTTTTGCAACCCGCTCGGTTGAATAATTGTAAATGTTGTAGGGATATGTTCCCGAGAGATATTGTTTTTCAAGCATATCACTGATCGACGGAACCGTCGTCACACTTTCGTCACCGGCCATTACCCAACGATCCAGGAATTCCCTGGGCATTGCATCCAGGTCGCTGAATGTGTCTTTATAAAGCGGGTTAAGCCTGATTTTGTTACCAGCCTGATATGTCAGAAACACATTTAATGACAGGTCTTTGTATGTCAATGTATTATTGAAACCACCTGTAAATGGCGGATCGACCGGGCCTTCGTATTTGAGGTAACCTACATTCTGATCTTGCAGATAAACGTCCGAACTTACCTCGCCGTTTTCATTAACGAAAATCGGCACACCGGTTGTCGGATTCAGCGCGTCGTATTTGATAGAAAATAAGCTCCGAACCGGCTTTCCTTTTACATTAGCGCCTTCTGCTTTGACAAGGTCAAAAATTCCCGGGCTATTGTCCACATTCGTGATGCGGGTGCGTGCATAACCCACGGTCACACGCCAGCGGAAATCCCAGTCTTTGTTTTTGAATAAAACCCCATCCAAAGAAAAGTCAACCCCATAGGATTCCATATCTGCGTAGTTGGCCACTTTGTAGATCTGCCCGCCGATCCCTGAGGTCTTGATTTCATCGATCAGATCAAAACTGTTACGAATATAACCGTCCACGCTCAGGTTGAGCCGGTTGGCCAAAAATCCAAGATCCAGACCTACGTTTCCGCTGTAAAGTTTTTCCCAGGTCAGCTCTGTATTTTCAAGAGAAGCAAGTTGTATCGCAGACTCTTTTTCGTCACTATAAGGACGTCTGGTAATGATGCTCTGGAACAATGCGGCCGAATTGGTTGCCGGGCCCGTATCAGCTGAAAGCCCATAACTGGCGCGCAACCGCCCCATACTCAACCATTTAAATCTTTTTATAAAATTCTCGCGGTCAAAATTCCAGGAACCTGCCACAGTGTACGTCGGCAGCCAGCGCGCAATGGCCGACTTTCCGAAACCGTTGGAACCGTCGTAGCGGACATAGCCTGTGAAGTTGTACTTATCGTCTAATGTATAACCGGCGCTTCCGTAAAATGCGGCAAAACGCTCGTAATCCATACGCATGCCGTAATATTGGAAATTGGCTTCAATTGTTTGTTTCAGGATGCGGTAATCCACAAACGGCGTCCCACCCTGACCATATTGAAATCCGTAACCGGTGTTATTGGAATTTTGCCGGTTGGTATATTTGATCTCCTGTCCCGCCAGCACGTTCACTGCGTGCCTCTCATTAAATGTTTTATTGTATCTGATGTTGTTACGAATGTTATAAAACAACATTTGATCCTCATTCCGGTTGTAGAAACCACCGCTTGGGAGCACAACCACGGGATATGCATTGGGCACATCGGGATCGGTGTACAGATATTTGTTGGCTAATGCAATTGTGGAGTTATCAGCCGCGCGATATGCGTTGGCCATATTGGAAATTTCGGTGATAATGTGCTCGCGACCCGTTTGAATGTAGCGCAGTGCACCTATAAAATCGTAGGTAATTTTGTCCGTAATTTTGTAAGAAAAATCTCCCTGTAACTTTATATCGGCCAGATTCAGCTTGATGCGGTTATTTTCCAGCTCCGATACAATGTTAAATGGCGCAAAGTTTCTTCTGAAAAATTCCAGGTTCCCATTCTCGTCATACGCAGTAAGCGTCCGGCTTGTGTTGAGCGCGTAACTGAACGGATTAATGTCAAAATCCCTGTCGAATTTACCTTCAACCGGGTTACTCCTGCGGCTCAGCGAGCCGGGCGCTTCCTGGCGTCGCACAGAAGCAAGCGTCAGCAAACCGAGCGTAATTTTGGGAGAAAGCTGGTAAGTATTTTTAAAATTCAGTGTGTAACGTTTGACCTTATCTGCAATGGTCCAGCCGCTATCATCCAGATAACTCGTTGATACATAAGACGTAGATTTATCCGTTCCGAATGAAACGCTTACCGAATGTTCCTGGATAAAGTTTTGTTTGAATAGGACATCAAACCAGTCTGTATTGGCCCTGGCATATCCTAACAGAAAATTTCGCTTTGCTTCTTGCGTATTGCCAAGGGGAAAATTCCCCTGTTCATCACCTGCGAGTGAATTGTAATATTTACCATAAACACCATAATCCGGCTTGGAAAGGACGCTGGAAGTAAGAAAACCCTTCCTTTCAAGCTCGCCCAGGACGGACATTTGCTGAGCAGAATTCATGATGTTGAAATCCCTGTAACTAGGCGTCAGCTGCGTGCTGAAATTTCCGGAATAAGTGATTACAGGTTTGCCGCTTTTACCTTTTTTGGTTGTGATAACGATGACGCCGTTCATTGCGCGTGCGCCGTATAATGCAGCCGCGGCAGCATCTTTCAGAATGTCAAATGTTTCAATATCAGCCGGATTAAGTCCTGCAACGGCGGAACCGAGCAATGTGGTAGGGTCACCGCTGGAAAGCTGATCATTGGAAATGTTCACAATATCTTCCTGCACAACACCGTCAATTACCCACAAAGGCTTGTTATCCCCATTTAATGAAGTTGCGCCGCGGATGCGGACTTTTGGCGCTGCACCGAATGTCCCGGAAACGTTCTGGATAGAAACCCCGGCAGCCCGGCCTTCCAGCATTCGGCTTACATCGGGCAGACCGTCGATTCTGACATCGTCCGTTTTTAATGTTACCGCGGAACCCGTAAATTTATTTTTATCAATTTGCTGAAAACCAGTCACAACCACATCCTGCAATCCAACCGCGTCTTCTGCCAGTTCGATGGAAATGCTTTTTGCAGCTTTCACTTCTTTGGGCAGGAATCCGATCATTGTCACCACAAGCGTGGCCCCATCATTCACCCCTTGCAGCACAAACTCGCCTTTTTCGTTCGTTACCGTGCCTTTTTGCGTTCCTTTCACACGAACCGTAGAGCCGATAAGCGCTTCGCCGGTCGCACTTTTGACAACCCCTTTAATGTCAATATCCGCAGCAGATATTGTATTTGAAAAAACAGAAAATGAACTGGAAAGAAAAACTAAAATAGCAAGCAAGACTGAAAGCCGACTCAGGCCACTGATCCGATAGAGAACATCCATATAGAAATAAGTATAAGTCTAATGCAAAATTAATGGGTTTCCGTCTGGACGGATTTAGTTGTTAATGATATCAATAATACGCAGAAATACGAAACGATGCGGAGGGTGACGCCAAACTTTTGGTTTACAACTAATAAAACATTCAGAGCATTAAAATATTGTGGCATTATCAGGCCTTTTTCGCCTAATTTTTTTTGTCTGTTAAAACGGAAGTAATACGGTTCAACTCATCGACTTTTGAAGCAAAATCACCCTTTAACATATCTCTGACGGCTTTCAATTGTTCCATAGCCGTTTCAAGATTATCCGGCAATGCTTCGCCCAGAACTTCCTTCAATCGCTTCGCAAGCGTGGGTGACATTCCGTTTGTGGAGATCGCCACTTTCAGATTGCCCTTTCTAACCACGGAAGAAAGGTAAAAATCGCATATGGCGGGCGTATCGGCCACATTTACAAGCATATTTTTCGATCTGGCGACCCCGGCGATCCTGGCATTCTCTGGTTTATCATTCGTTGCCACGATTACCACGTCTTTACCGGCCAAATCGCTGTCTTCAAACCTGCGTTCAATTAAACTTATCCGTGAATTTTGATCGGCCAGTTCCCTGATTTCGCTGCGGATGTCGGGTGAAACCAGGGACACCTTTGCGAGCGGGGAATTGTCCAGCACAGCTGTGATTTTTTCGAGCCCTACATAACCTCCGCCCACAATAAGCGTATGCAGGTTTTCAAGTTTAAGGAAAATCGGAAACAGATTGTTCATGTATCAAATCTACATTAAATCCGGCAATTACCCGGTTATGGATCGTCGTTTATAACTATTCCAACAATTACACTTTTTCTATCTCCTTCTTTCGGCGTACCTTTGCGGCATGATCGCGATTACAAACCTCAGTTACTTTCTTGGCGACCGGGCACTTTACGACGGTGCTTCGCTGCATATCAAGCCAAAACAAAAGATCGGCCTTATCGGTCTGAACGGCACAGGGAAGTCTACACTGCTCAGAATGATAAACGGGGAATTTCAGCCGGACGGTGGAAATATCTCCAAATCGGGCGACTGCACCATCGGTTTCCTGAACCAGGATCTGCTTTCTTACCAAAGTGATGATTCCATTTTATCGGTGGCCATGCAAGCTTTCGAAAGGCAAAATATCTTGCAGGTTCAAATGGACAAGATCCTGTACGACATGGAGCATAACTATACAGATGCACTTGTTGACAAGCTTGCAAGGGTTCAGGATGAATTTGAAGCATTGGATGGTTATACAATTCAATCCAAGGCGGAAGCGATTCTGGAAGGTTTGGGTTTTGTTACAGATGATCTACACAGACCATTAAAATTGTTTTCCGGAGGTTGGAGAATGCGGGTAATGCTGGCCAAGCTGCTTTTGCAAAAACCATCATTGCTGATGCTCGATGAGCCAACCAACCACTTGGACTTACCATCGATCCAGTGGGTTGAGAAATATGTGCAGAGTTATGAAGGCGCGGTGATCGTGGTTTCTCACGACAGGCAATTTTTAGATAACACCATTGATACAACGGTTGAAGTTGCGAATGGAAAGCTGAATTACTATGCTGGAAATTATTCCTACTATATGGAGGAAAAAGAGGAACGCAATGAAATCCAGCGCGGTGCCTATGAAAACCAGCAGGCTAAAATTCGCCAAACGGAGCGATTTATCGAGCGTTTCAAAGCCAAAGCAACCAAATCCCGCCAGGTTCAGAGCCGGGTGAAGGCATTGGATAAAATGGATGTTGTGGACCAGGTGATTGATGAAAATGCAAAAGTGCATTTCCGTTTCCAGTTTACAACACAGCCTGGACGGCACGTTTTCCAGTTAGAAGAAGCGTCGAAAGCATATGGCGACAAAGTCATTCTGGATGGCACCAACATTAGTATGGAGCGCGGCGATAAGATCGCACTGATCGGAGCGAACGGACGCGGAAAATCCACAGTGCTTCGCGTTGTGGCTGGAACTGAGCCAATTGAAGGAAAAAGAAGGCTAGGACATAATGTTTCCTTTACATTTTACGCGCAGCATCAGCTCGAATCGCTGAATGTGAACCATAACCTGATTGAAGAGCTTAAATACGCCAATTCAAACAAAACGGAGACAGAGTTAAGGACGGTTTTGGGATGTTTTTTATTCACCGGGGATGATGTTTTCAAGAAGATCAAAGTCCTTTCGGGAGGAGAGAAATCACGGGTTGCATTGGCTAAGGTTTTGCTTTCACAAGCCAACTTCCTGCTGCTCGATGAGCCTACCAACCACTTGGACATGCAGTCGGTGAACATTCTGATCCAGGCCTTGCAGCAATATGAAGGAAGTTACATTGTGGTTTCCCACGATAGATATTTTGTTGAGAACATTGCGAACAAGATCTGGTACATTGAAGATCATGAGATTAAGCAATATCCGGGAACATATCAAGAATACGAAGTTTGGGTTGAAGAGCGTGGATTACAGTCTGCGGTGAGTGATAAGGCAACGGTAAGCAGCGCACCTCCGCAAAAAACCGCTCCGCAACCTGCTTCCAATGGTAATGCACAAAAGAACAATGGCAAATCAGTTTCCAATGAGGATTCTCAGAAAATAAAAAAGGCGCAAAAGCAAATCGAGGAGCTTGAATCGACGATTAACAACCTGGAAATCAAGAAAACGGAAACAGAAGTAAAACTCGCTGATCCAAAGATTTACAATGATTCAAAAGCTCTGGCTGATCTAAACCGCTTCTATGCCGACATCAAGCAGAAGCTCGATCAAAGCACGGAGACTTGGGAGAACCTGATGCTGGAAGTGGATGCGCTGGCTGGGAAGTGAGATTTAATATTATGACATAAGAAAGGGAAATCAAACGATTTCCCTTTCTTATGTCATCTGGGCTTAATTAATCCGCTTGTCTGCGCATAAATATCACGCAATCTTAATTGTACATTAATAGCAGATATCGGAATGTGATCTTCAATATTCTCGGTTTCTGATGCTAAATACCAAGCTCCGTTGTCATTTTTCCGCCAAACCTCAACGGAAATAGATAAGGAGTCTATGAGAATATATTCCAGTAATGTCGGAATAGATCTGTAAAGCCGAAATTTGTCGCCTCTATCATAAGCGCTGGTTGATTTGGATAGCACTTCAATGATAATAGAAGGATTAACTAACGTTTCGCTGTCCTGTTCTGCAAACTCCAACCTGCCGCAAGCCACGATAAAGTCCGGATAAGTATAAAGCCCATTTTCAGGGATGTGCAGGCGCATGTCACGTGAGAAACTTTGACAGGATTTACCTTTTAAATAGCCGCCAATCTCGATGGACAAGTTCTCCACAATCCGATTATGATTGCGTCCAGCCCCAGCCATCGCAAATATTTCCCCGCGGTAATATTCGCTCTTGTATTCTGCTTCCCTTTCCAGTTCCAAATACTCTTGTTCTGAATACATTTTAATAGTCTGTGCGATCATGTTTGATAATGTAAGTTAAAAAATAGTTGTTAGCGTGCAAAACACGTTTCGTTATTCAGACGTACATTAGTTAGAAAATCACAGTATTATTTCAATGAATTATTATGAGGTCGATTTCGCTTTTTTTGTGGTTAATTCTGATAGGGGGAAATGCCAATGCACAATCGCAGAACATCAGGCTGGAAGATTACATATATAATGATAAGATCAAGACGGTTTTGCTTTATCCGGCGCTTGAAGATCCTGAAAACCCTACCAGACTTCTCACACCTGCAATAAAACCATTAACCAGCCCTGCCCCACTCGTTTTGGAATTTGATGATCTTTCGGGCCAGTTCGCAGGTTACCGGGCGAAAATCATCCATTGCAATGCGGATTGGACCAAATCAAACCTGAACGACATCGAATTTACATTTGAATTCAACGAATATCCGATCAATGATTATCAGCAGGCATTCAGCACCAAAGTGCCTTATTTTCATTATAAACTGGAATTACCAAAACTCAAATTATCAGGCAATTACGTGATTTATGTTTACTCTGACCGCGACAGGAAACCTGTTCTCAGCCGCCGTTTCATGCTTTATGAATCGCGGGTGAACATTGATGCGAAAGCGCGTTTTTCCCAAGGCATTCAACAGCAGTTTTCTGACCAGCAAATCGATTTTTCGGTTGATTATAAAGGATACCCATTAAATGCGCCGCAAACGGATTTGAAAGTGGTGCTCCGGAAGAACTTCCGGTTCAATGAGATAAGGGCCAATTTTAAACCGACCAATGTCAGACCTTTTGATCAGATTTTGGAATACACATTCTTTGATCTCGAAAACACATTCCCCGGTGGAAATGAATTTCGCTATTTTGATAGCCGAAGCCTGACAGGCAGGGGTTTTGGTGTCAATGAGATCGAGCGGTCGGACGAATTCACGCGGCTAATGTTATTCCCCGACAAATCACGGGCAATCAATGCATACATTCAAACGGACGATTTCAATGGTCAATACATTGTGGATCAGCGCGAATCCGGTAATGGAAGCGTGGAAGCAGATTACACGCCCGTGCTTTTCACATTAAAAACCCAGCAAGATCCGGAGGCTACATTTTACGTAAATGGTGCCTTCAATCTGTGGCAACTCAATGATGCCAACAAAATGACCTACAATGTTGCAACCAATGCATATGAAGTCGAAATGATGATTAAACAAGGCGTTATCAACTACAATTACACGACGGTCAGGGGTGGCCAAAAAGCGGACGAGGGATACATTGAAGGCAATTACGGCGCGACAGAAAATGATTATGACATCCTCATTTATCACCGCCCGCATGCTGGAAGAGCTGATTTGCTAATCGGTTACCGGACTGTGGAATGGAACAGAAGGCGTTGAAATACACAAAAAAAGGGAGCGACCGGCGGCCGCTCCCTAACCAACAGAAAAGTTATTTTATACATTAAAACGGAAGTGCATAATGTCACCATCCGCAACAATATATTCCTTGCCTTCGACAGCCATTTTACCAACTTCTTTCACACCGGCCTCTGTCTTATATTGCTCATAATCAGAAATTTTAATAACCTCTGCGCGAATAAATCCTTTTTCAAAATCACTGTGAATGACGCCGGCAGCTTGTGGCGCTTTCCAGCCCTTTTCAATGGTCCAGGCTCTTACTTCTTTCACACCAGCTGTGAAATATGTGATCAGGTTCAATAGCGAGTACGAAGCCTTGATCAGCTTGCTCAAACCGGATTCTTTTAAACCATATTCTCCCAGGAACATTTCATGCTCTTCCGGATCTTCGATTTCCGAAATCTGTGATTCGATGGCTGCACAAAGGACAATGACGTCTGCACCTTCATGTTTTACCGCTTCGCGCAATTTTTCAGAATACTCGTTGCCGGTCAGCATTGAATTTTCATCCACATTGGCAACATACAGAACCGGCTTGGCTGTAAGCAATTGCAGATCACCAATAACAGCTTCTTTTGTTTCTGCATCAATCACCACGCTTCGGGCATTTTTGCCTTCTTCGAGCGTTGATTTATATTTTTTCAACCATTCCAGCTCCGCTTTTGCTTTTGCATCACCGGCGCGGGCTCCTTTTTCTGTTTTCTGAATTTTTTTCTCAACAGATTCAAGGTCTTTCATTTGCAACTCGATGTCGATGATCTCTTTATCAAAAACAGGATCTACACGCCCTTCCACGTGCACGACGTTTTCGTCCTGAAAACATCTTACAACATGCACAATTGCATCTACTTCCCGGATATTGGCAAGAAATTTATTTCCCAAACCTGCTCCCTGGCTGGCGCCTTTCACAAGTCCGGCAATGTCTACAAATTCGATGATGGTTGGTATAACTTTCTGCGGGCTGACCAGCTTTGTAAGGATATCCAAACGTTCGTCAGGCACGGTTACCACGCCTACGTTGGGTTCGATTGTACAGAAAGGATAATTGGCGGCTTCGGCTTTACCGGTTGAAATGGCATTAAAAAGAGTGGATTTCCCTACGTTCGGCAATCCCACGATCCCACATTGAAGACTCATGTTATAATTTATGCAGTTAAAAGCAGGTAGTTTTCCATGCAACAATGCAAAGAGCTCCTGTCTGCCAGATGATAATTTACAAAATTACCACTTAGCGAGTAGAAAAACCAAAAGCCTTCGTAATTGATTGCGAAGGCTTTTTCATTCTGTTAATTTTTTTAATCCCACTTAAGGTCCGACTCTCCAACTACGTCCACCTCATCGGCCTTGGCTTCGAACTGAGAAAAGTCAACTTCCGGCATCAACTCTGTTTTCACATGATCCACGGCATCCTTCAAAGCATCAACGAACTTATCAAAATCCTCTTTGTATAAAAACATCTTGTGTTTTTCATACGTAAAACCGTCTCCCTGTGGATGGCGGCGGCTTTCTGTGATGGTAAGATAATAATCGTTGGATCGCGTCGAGCGAACATCGAAGAAGTAAGTCCTTTTTCCTGCCCTGACCCTTTTGGAGTAGATTTGCTCTCTGTCTTCCACTATGTTAAGTTTTAAATAGGTTTTCAAACGCTAAAATATAAAGTTTATTGCTGCTAACAAAAAAACAGGAACATATTAGCAATTTGTTAGTACTGACTAGTACATTTTTCATGTGGCGTTTTCAATTTTGCCTTCAAAAATGCTCTTTTCTAAAATCTTTTTATTAGTTTTGAAATTCGTGGGTTTCCAATTTCCCGGCAAACTCCAAATAAATGGTATGAAATAAGGACTTTTACCTTATTTATGTTTCACCTAAAACCACAGATATGACTTATAATCGTATCCTGATTCTTATCCTGTTAGCTTTCGCTTTCGCGCCTGAAACCTTCGCACAGGTTAAACTCGGCAAAACTGAAACTGGTCACGCATCTTATTATGCAACCCGGTTCAACGGCAAAAAAACCTCCTTTGGAGAAGTGCACAAAAGCACAGAATTGTCAGCAGCTCACAGGAGCTACCCGCTTAATACGATGCTCGAAGTAACGAATCTAGATAACGACGAAAAAGTAATTGTAAGAGTTAATGATCGCGGACCTTTCGCAAAAAACCGATTGGTCGATCTTAGCAACGAGGCCGCCCGCTTACTGGGCATCATTGCAAAAGGCGTTGCCAATGTTTCCATCCGCGTAGTAGGCATGGAAGGAATGGTGCTCCTTGATCCTAATGAACAAATTGACGCCAGATCGGGAAAAGTAGTCGCCATGCGCGGCAACAGATAATGTAATTTCAGAATGAACAGCCGGCAACTTGATCTAGCAAAAGTAAGGGAGTTCGGCAATCTGGAATTTCTGGCAAAACAACTTGTGGAAGGCTTTATCACAGGCCTCCACAAATCCCCGTTTCACGGTTTCTCCGTTGAATTTGCCGAACATCAGCTTTATAACACAGGGGAATCCACCCGTAACATTGATTGGAAGGTCTACGCCAAAACAGACCGCCTTTATGTAAAACGTTACGAGGAAGAAACCAACCTCCGCTGCCATTTACTGCTCGACACTTCCTCTTCGATGTATTATCCCGAAGAAAGCTATGGTAAAATGACTTTCAGCGTCATGGCAGCAGCAAGCCTTACTTATCTTTTACAAAGACAAAAAGACGCAGTAAGCCTCTGCACATTCTCCGAAAACATTGAAATCCAGACGGCCGTGAAATCCACGCCGTCACACGTACATAAAATTATCCTGGAACTGGATAATGTGCTGCAAACTAAACGGCCATTGACAAAGACTTCCGTGGCCAATGTTCTTCACCAGATCGCGGAAAAGATCCATAAGCGCTCGCTGGTTGTGATTTTCAGTGATATGTTCGATAACCTGGAAGAGGCGGATAAGATTTTCTCCGCACTGCAACATTTAAGACATAATCTGCATGAAGTGCTGCTGTTTCATGTAACCGACCGCCAAACCGAAGAGCTCTTTGCATTTGAAAACCGGCCTTATGAGTTTATCGATCTGGAATCTGGCGACCGGGTGAAGGTTCAACCGGATCAGGTTCGGGATTCCTATAAGGAGTTTGTGGGTGACTTTTATCAAAAACTCAAACTGAAATGCGGTCAGTATAAGATCGATTTTATTGAGGCGGACATTGCAAAAGGCTTCGATCCGATCCTGATGGCCTATTTGGTAAAACACTCTAAAATGAGGTAATTTTTTCAGAAATTTGATCGCAGGTCCTTCCCTATCTGCTGTCAGATATGAAAAAATATTTTACTCCCTTCTTCTATTTTGCCATTAGTTTATTTTCGCTGGCAGGCTGTAAATCTGCTGAGAAATCGCTTAAAAAGGGTGATTTCGACGAATCTGTCATCCGGGCAGTTGATAAGCTCGACAACAATGCCACGCACAGCTCCTCCATCGATGCAATTAAACAAGCCTATCCCCTCGCGCTTGAACAACATTTGAATGATATCAAGCAGAATAAAGAATCTGATGACCTGTTTAAGTGGGAAGCTGAATTGCAATCCTACGTGAAATTAAACAGGCTTTTTCAGGCCATTGATCAATGTGAGTCCTGTTCCAAATTGGTTACCGCCAGGAATTTCGAAAATGAGGAGAAACTGGCAAGGCATAATGCTGCAAATGTCCGTTACAAGGAGGGGCAAACATTGCTGGCAATAGGCGACCGGGAGAATGCGCGAAAGGCTTATGAGCATTTTGAAGTGGTCAATAACGTGATCCCCAATTTCAATGATGTGGAGAAAAAGCTGGAACTCGCTTATGAGGTGGCTTCTTTCAAAGTGGTTGTAGAGCAGGTTTTGGTTACTTCCAGGACTTACCAGCTGAGTAATGAATATTTTCAGGAAAGGGTCAATGAATATCTGCAAACTAATAAGCGGCTGAATAAATTCGTGCGGTTTTATATGCCCGAAGAAGCAGCCGACCTCAAACTCGAACCCGACCACATTATCCGACTGCAATTCGACGATTTCGTCGTAGGAAATACGCTCGTTGAAAAAAATACGGAAGTCTTCATTAGTAAAGACAGCGTAAAAGTGGGTGAGAAACAGGTTGGCAGAACGAAAAAGCCTGTTTACGATAAAGTAACAGCCAAATTAACCCAAGGCCGCAAAACCGTTCTTTCCGCAGGGTTACTGGATATGCAGATCATGGATTTCAAGACAAAACGCGTGGTAACCCAGGAAAAATTCAATGGTGAATACAACTGGATGTGTGAATGGGCCTATTTCACCGGCGACGAACGTGCGCTGACTGCGGCTCAGCTTCGTAAATGCAAAAGCCAGGAATTAATGCCGCCTGCGCCGCAGCAACTATTCATTGAGTTCAGCAAGCCGATCTACGAGCGCCTTACCAACAAGCTGCAAAGTTATTATGCAAAATACTGATAAGGTATTCTCTCTATTAAGTGTTGAGAAAGAGCGACATAAACAGCTCATCCAGGCTTGCCACCGCAATCACTTCGATCCTGAATTTTTTCAGGTCCAATCCTCTGCTGTTGTATTTTGAAATATAAACTTTTTTGAAACCCAATTTTTCCGCTTCAAAAATCCGGTTTTCGATCCTGCTAACTGCCCTTACTTCACCGCCAAGCCCCACTTCTGCCGCAAAACAGACGGACGGCGGGATAAATTTATCTTCATAGGAAGAAACAATGGAAGCGATCACAGCCAGGTCAATCGCAGGATCTTCCACTTTTAATCCGCCAGCCACATTTAAAAACACATCCTGGACGCCTAACCGAAAACCGCCGCGCTTTTCGAGCACAGCCAGCAACATTTGGAGCCGCTTTCCGTCAAAACCCGTGCTGCTTCGTTGCGGCGTTCCATAATTGGCGACGCTTACAAGGGATTGTATTTCAATTAATAATGGTCGGTTGCCTTCCATCATGGAGCCTATGGCAATGCCGCTTACCGGTTCGTCTCGCTGCGAAATGAGAATTTCGGATGGGTTACTGACCTGCCGCAGACCAGAACCATGCATTTCATAAATACCAAGTTCCGAAGTGCTTCCGAAGCGATTTTTGACCGTTCTGAGAATGCGATAGGTGTTGTGCCGGTCGCCTTCGAATTGTAAAACGGTGTCCACCATATGTTCCAGCACTTTCGGCCCTGCCAGCGATCCGTCTTTGGTAATGTGCCCGATGAGAAAAACGGGAACGCCCATTTCTTTGGCATACTTCATAAACTCAGCCGTACATTCCCGCACCTGCGAAACGCTGCCCGCGCCCGACTCGATGTAGGTGGATTGCATGGTCTGGATGGAGTCGATGATCAGGATCTCGG
The DNA here is from genome assembly GCF_021502655.1 of Dyadobacter sp. CY347. Taxonomy (GTDB): domain Bacteria; phylum Bacteroidota; class Bacteroidia; order Cytophagales; family Spirosomataceae; genus Dyadobacter. The sequence continues at coordinate 91,173 of NZ_JAKFFT010000004.1, read as the reverse complement.
GTTGGAAATCTTCTATTTGCCGGAAAATGTTCTGCGTATGCGTTTCGGTGAGAATGAAGCAATTGTCACTTTTAGAATCCATCCGCTCCGCCCGCATCTTGATCTGCTGATCGGATTCCTCTCCTGAAACGTACAAAACCTTCTTGTTAGATAGCGTAAGTGCAATTTGCAGCATTAATGTTGACTTCCCGATTCCCGGTTCGCCGCCTATCAAAACCAGCGAACCCTGCACAATCCCACCTCCCAGCACGCGGTTCAGTTCTCCATCAAATGTTGTGATCCTCGGCTCGTTCTGATATTCAATTTCAGCAATAGAACGCGGCCTGCTGGCCAGATTGACGCCTTTCCAGGCAACTGCTGTCTTTTTATCCTCTTTTTCAATAACTTCCTGAACAAAAGTATTCCATTCCCCGCACGACGGGCAGCGACCCACCCATTTGGGTGAATTATACCCACATTCCTGACAAAAATAAGCTGTCTTGGCTTTGGCCATAAGTAGAAAAGTAATATTTATATATCCTTAAAGACTAACACGATTTACCCAATAATTATCTAAATATTTGTACGTTTCAGTCACAAAATCAAAAAAAATATAGGCTGGGTATAGTTTTTTATTTTTTGGCGTTATTAACCGGTTTTACTTAAAAAATTATATTATCCATGAACATCCTGAAAAAAGTAGCTTGTCTCTGCCTGTTATGCTTTATTGCCGTAACATCCGCGCAAGCACAGAAAAAAGGTTTTGCGTTCGGTATTAAGGGTGGTGTGAATTTGTCACGCCTGACGATGGGAAATGTTTTTACGACGAGATACGACGATGCGGGGAATCCTTACCTGGGATATGATGGTAAAGAAGTGAAGGATAATTTAAAACAAAGCTTTGATACAAGAACCGGTGCAGTGGGCGGGATTTATGCAAGATTCGGCCGCACATTATTTATCCAGCCAGAAGTTTTGGTATCAACGAAAGGCGGATCATTCGAAATTATTAAAAACGATCTTGAAACGCCTGTAACAGAAAGAGTAAATATCAAATACAGCAACATTGACGTGCCATTGCTGATCGGTTTCAAAGGCGGTCCGTTAAGGATTCTGGCCGGACCTGTAACTTCATTTAGAATTGGTGATAATCAGCGGTTAAGAGATGCTTTTGAACATTACACCTCGGATCTGAACAATGCAATGTCGGAAGCCACATTCGGATATCAGCTGGGCGCTGGTCTGGACATCGGCAGTTTCAGTCTGGATGTAAGAAGGGAAGGTTCGTTTACCAATCTTGCCTCGTTTCAGGTGAACGGTCAGAATGTTGGAAATGGAAATGATACTGTGAAGCAAAAGATCAGATCCTGGCAGGTGACGCTGGGATTGAAGATTTTTTAATGAGTGAATGAGCGAGTGAGTGAATGAGCGAATATTCTTAACCAGCATTTATTAATAATTCACTCATTAACTCATTCAATCACTCACTCATTAAAACGAAACAAGCAGCCTTCGATCTATGCGATGGCTGCTGTTTTTATGAATAACCCACTAATTTAATTCACCAAAAGCTCTTATGCGGAAATGCGAAGATTGGTATGATCCAGCATTCCGGAAATCTCTTTAATTTTTCTGCGCGATACCATTACTTCTTTGCCGCAGGACAATTTGAGCATCCGGTCATCTTCCAGGCGTGCAACCACATAATCCGAGTTTACAAGGTAGGATTTGTGGACGCGCATGAAATTCGGGTTCAATTGGCCTGCCAATGATTTTAAGGTCTTGGAAACCAGATATTTCTTGCCAGTGTTAGTGTATATAAAAGTGTAATTACCTTCACCTTCCAGGAAAGTAATAACCTCAGGAGCTAAGTAAACGGTCCGTCCCATTGATTGTACGGAGATGAAGGCGGCGCTGCCATTAATTGATTTTGATGACAGGTTGGGGTGTGTAAAGCTTGAAAAGTTTTTCATGGTAACAGAGACTAATATGTTTTGTTTTCTTGTATTCAAAATTAGCACATAGCGTATATCCAGAAAATACGTAGAAGTACGCATTAGTTTACAACTAACTCATCAACAGCTACTTAACATTAGCATAAAACGGAAAAGGCGTAACTAAACTTAGTGAAATGCGTAATTCTACCTACTCCCAAAAATCTTAGCGGCAATCAATTCACATCACTAGGCCGAACTTTAATTATCTTTGCACCGCTTTTGGTGTGAATCCTGAGTCATACCAGCCTCAATCATTTGATAACAACAACAGTTATGGTTACCGAACGCGTTAAAGAATTAATTTCGGAAATAGAACAAATCACAGTCACCAGCAAGGACCAGCTGGAAGCTTTCCGCCTCAGATATATCAGCAAAAAAGGCGTTGTAACAGAACTGTTCGAGGGGTTGAAGAACATTCCTCAGGAAGACCGCCGCGCGGTTGGCCAGGAACTGAACACATTGAAAAATCTTGCACAAGACCGTTTTCAGGAATTCAATGCAGCCATAGAAAGCGCTTCGGATGCGAATCCGGAAATGGTTTTTGACCTGACGTTACCAGTTGTTCCTAACCAGCAGGGAAGCTTGCACCCATTGACCATTGTAAGAAGACGGATTATTGAGATTTTCGAAAGAATGGGTTTCAATGTTTCCTACGGACCTGAAATTGAGAAAGATTGGTATAATTTCAGCGCGCTGAATTTTGCGGATAATCACCCTGCGCGTGAAATGCAGGATACATTCTTTATTTCAAAAAGCCAGGGTGAGGTGAAGGACGATGTGCTTTTGCGCACACACACTTCCAATGTGCAAGTGAGATTAATGGAAAGACAAAAACCGCCGATCCGGTCTATTATGCCTGGACGCGTTTTCAGGAATGAAGCTATTTCGGCCCGTGCGCACTGCGTTTTCCATCAGGTTGAAGGACTGTATGTGGACCGGAATGTGAGTTTCAAAGATCTGAAAGACACATTATATCATTTTGCCAAAGAAATGTTTGGTAAGGAATCCAAAATCCGTCTGCGCCCCTCCTACTTTCCTTTCACGGAACCAAGCGCCGAAATTGACGTGACGTGTTTTATATGTAAAGGAAAAGGCTGTAACATTTGTAAATATTCCGGCTGGGTAGAAATCGCCGGTTCCGGAATGGTTGATCCTAATGTGCTTACAAACTGTGGGATCGACAGCGAAGAATATACAGGTTTCGCGTTCGGGATGGGCATTGAGCGGATTACAATGCTCCGTTACGGAATCAATGATCTGCGTTTGTTTACAGAAAACGATGTGCGGTTTTTAAGACAGTTTGAAGGCGCTTAATCAGATAGAGTTAAAAGAAAAAAGCTCAAAGTTGCTGGACGCTGTGTCTGCTGCTTTGAGCTTTTTTTGATTTCCTAAAATCTTGTTTCTAAGTAGTAAGGAAGCATTCTTTTCCAAACCCACCATTCGTGTGGCATATCCGGCCCCCAGATGTCCAGCTCGTGCGGAACATTCTTTGAAGTGAGGATCGATGAAATAGCCCTTGAATACTCAGGAACCTCATATGCACCCGAACCTGTCACGAAATGAATATGGCGGCTATCGCGATACATCGAAAGATGCCATTCGGCCTTCAATTGCGGTAAGTAATGCACCGGCGAATTGAAATACACATTATCATCATAATAACCGTCCGTATACTGGCTCAGATCGTAACATCCGCTCATGGCAATGATGCCGTGGATATAATCGGGATGCTTAAAAAACAGGTTAGCAGCATGCATAGCACCAAAAGACGCGCCTACTGCGATAATTTCATTGTCCTGGCTCGAAGTATCCTTGATAAAAGGGATTACTTCTTTAATTACATAATCATTAAACAGCTGGTGCCGCACGGCCTTATCGTAGCCATGCATGTACGAGTTCATCCAGCTTTCGGAATTGATACTGTTAATGCAATAAACTTTTACTTTTCCTGCCTCTATAAAAGGTGCAATGCTCTCTATTAATCCATTTTGTTCGTATTCCAAATAATCCGAAGCTGCTGTGGGAATCATTAACAAGGCTATTCCATAATGTCCGTAGACCGCAATATCCATATTCTCATTCAGCGCCGGACTGTACCAACCGGTTACTTCACGTTGCATTGTTCTATCATTTAAGTTGCTTTATATTTTGATAAAAATCAGGCAATCAACAATTCTGGTTTAAAATAAAATAAACCATTATCATTAACAGCCTGCCAGCAACTGTTAATGATAAATTAATATAAAACCCACGTATCCTTGCCCCCTCCGCCTTGTGACGAGTTTACGACCAAAGAACCTTTACGCAAAGCCACGCGCGTTAACCCGCCAGGAATTACACTAATGTCATCCCCATATAATATGTACGGACGCAGGTCCACGTGCCGGCCTTCGGCGTGCCCGTCCACCATGCAAGGCACCCGCGATAATGAAATCGTGGGTTGGGCAATGTAGTTCCTCGGGTTATCACGTATTTTTTGTCTGAACAACTCGTGTTCTTCTTCCGTTGCTTTCGGCCCGATGAGCATGCCATAACCTCCTGCTTCATTTGCTTCCTTTACGACGAGCTGAGAAATATTTTCGAGCACATAATCGAAATCTTCCTGCTCACCGCAGATGTAAGTTTTCACATTCGGAATGATCGCCTCTTCTCCCAGATAATACTTGATAATACGCGGTACGTACGCATACACAACCTTATCATCGGCCACACCAGTTCCCGGAGCATTGGCCAATGCTACACGTCCTTTCTTATAAACCTCAAAAATTCCCGGAATTCCAATCATAGAATCAGGATAAAATGCTTCCGGATCCAGGAAAGTGTCGTCGATCCGGCGATAAATTACGTCCACGATTTGCAATCCGTTGGTCGTCCGCATCTTCACATATCCATCCGAAACAACAAGGTCGCGCGCATCCACCAGCTCGACGCCCATCTGCTGCGCCAGATAAGAATGTTCGAAATAAGCGGAATTATAGATCCCGGGCGTAAGCACAGCCACAGTCGGATTCGGCCTGTCGGCCAGATGCTGTAACATTTGCAGCAAACGCGTAGGATAATCTGAAACGGGCCTTACGCCGGTCCGGGCCAGTACGTCCGGGAAAATTTGCTTGGATAACTCCCTGTTTTCCAGCATATAAGAAACACCCGACGGACAACGCAGGTTATCTTCCAAAACCATAAATGTGCCATCGTCCCCTTTAATGAGGTCGGTTCCGGTAATGTGGCACCAGATCCCTTTTGGCGGTTTCAGGCCGATACAAGGTTTCAGAAAGCATTTACTTGACTCGATCAGTTCTCTTGGAACAACGCCGTCATTCAGGATATTCTGCTCATTATAAACATCGTCAATGAACATGTTTAATGCCTTAATACGCTGTTTAAGACCGGTTTCAAGCCATTCCCATTCCGCATTGGAAAGCACGCGCGGGATAATATCAATGGGCATGATCCGCTCAGTTCCCTCGCCTTCGGAATACACATTAAATGTTATCCCCATTGAAAGCAATGCACGCTCGGTGGCCAGCTGGCGGTTGGTAAGGTCGTCGTGTGTGAGGTTTTCAAATTTGTTCTTTAAATGTTCGTACCCCGGCCTTATCTCCCCATCAGCTGTGAACATTTCATCGAAGAAATTTTCGCTTTGATAATTAGAAAATGAAAAATTCATACAATACAAAATTTGAATAAGTATATATCAGTTGTTTACAAAACAATATATGGTCAATCTTTCAACTAACAAACAAATAAACTGATAAATACGAGGTAATGCTAAATATTAAAATCATGCCGTTCGTTTAATGCAAACATTATTTTTCCAATCCATAAACATTGGTTGCAAGTCCGTGCACTTAGGCTTTTCTTTGCAAGCGAATTGGCCCCGCATCAACGTCTTCATTATAATATGTTTAAATATAGTTTACCTGTAATTGCACTTATTCTGGCACTGGCACAGGCCGCCAAAGCCCAGCATTTGCCAGGTGTCGCAATGGGTAACTATGCAGGAACCAACGCATTATATCACAATCCGGCCTTCGTTTCAGACAGTCGTTATAGCTTTTATGTAAATGTTGTCGGCACCCAGTTTTATACGGCCAACAACCACGTCAGATACGAAGCGCCTTACTCGTTTTTGAACCTGCTTACCAACACTGTATCCGACGAATACCGTAACGAAAGAGGTGTTTTACAGTTTCCGCGTTCCTATCTGGGGGAAAAACTGAATGGAAATCAAAAGTATCTGAATGCTGGCGGAGATACCCGTTTGCCTTCGGTCATGTTTAATTTATTCAAAGGAAAGATCGGCGTAGGCATTTCAACACGGGCCCGGTACATTCTCAACACATCCGGCGTGTCGGAACCGCTGGCAAGGTTGATCAGCAAAACCACGCAGCTCGAAGAACTGCAAGGACCTTTTTTTGATAACCAATCGGGCAAGCTGCATTTGAACGGAATGGCCGAAGTAGCATTCACCCTCGGCGGGACGGTAATGGACAATGAGACGGATTTTCTGAAAGTCGGATTTACGGTTAAAAGGCTTATCGGACTTTACAATGCGCACGCGATCATTGATCAGTCTTCCTATGACATTCAGCCGGATGAAACCTGGGAAAACAAGCGCCAGTTTATCCGCGTGGAACAAATCAATATGCGATACGGGATCACCCGCGACGAAGGTTTTCAAAATATAAAACCTTCACCTGCATGGCTGATCGGCAACGCGCCTCCGGGAAGCGGCTGGGGATTTGACCTGGGTGCCGTGTATGAATACAGGCCGGACATTAACAAATTTACATACACCGAAAAAGGCGAAAGAAAGCGCGACGCATCCAAAAACAAATATTTATATCGCGTTGCCGTTTCACTGACAGACATTGGCCGGGTTCATTTCAAAAATCCAGCTTATGTTTTACAACAGGAAATCCATACAACCAATAAGGAGCTCCGTTACGATTCGTTCCAGAAACTGGAAGGTTCCGAAGGAATTTTTAATGCCATTAACAGCTCGCTGGACGGCGGACCGACGTTGGCGCCCAATTTTAAATCGGTTTTGCCTACGGCTTTTCAGGCAAGTGTCGATTACCATGTGCAGCCCAGGGTTTACGTGAGCGGGTTATGGGTGCAGAATCTGATCCCTCAAAGTGCATTTGGTATGAAAGCCGAATCTGTTATTTCGGTAACGCCGCGTTATGAGCATAAATGGTATGAAATTTCCGTTCCTTTAACATTAATGAACCGTTACAGATCACCCGCCATTGGCCTTGCAGGTCGCATCGGGCCAGTCTGGATCGGAACAGATCATTTGACAGGATTATTAAATATTGGCAATCCAAAAGCATTTAACTTGTATTTTGGCGTCTCGGCAGGACTTTTCCGTCGCCCGCCCGAATCACAAAATCAATGCTGGCCACCCGAAGATTCGTGGATAAGACGCATTTTTAGCAAACGATAAATACGCCCTGCGCGTTTAATATGGATATGGCACAATTTCTTATTTGGTGTCTGTATCTTTAAAACACAAACTGAAATGAGAGAAGTAGAAAAAACAAAAGAAGAATGGCAAAAAGAGCTGACCGGACAACAATGCTTCGTGCTCTTCGAAAAAGGAACGGAAAGGCCTTTTTCGCACCCATATAATGATAATAAAGACGAAGGAACCTATGTTTGCGCTGCTTGCGGCACACCATTGTTCAGCTCGGAGACCAAATACGAGTCCGGCTCGGGATGGCCCAGTTTCTTCCAGCCGATTTCATCCGGAAATGTGGAAGAGATCGTGGACAAAGGGCATGGCATGATCCGCACAGAAGTGGTTTGCAGGACCTGCGGCGGGCATCTTGGTCACGTTTTCAATGATGGGCCAAAACCAACAGGCCTCAGATATTGCATGAATGGCGCGGCGTTGAAATTCAACAAAGCCTGATCAAATAATTCATAAAAAGCCGGACGAAGTCAAAAATGTCCGGCTTTTCTTATCTTTGAATTCTTACGAACCTTACCGTTTGATGGAAGTTATCAGATCGTTTTTTAATAAAATAAGAGCCATGTTTCATTTCATCGGGACACAGCTTTCAACATTCATCAACCGTGTTGCATACAAGCTAACTTCACTGGTTACGGGTAAGAACCGCGCCGATGCTTATTTTCAGTCCTACCGAAACAGGAAGAGATCGATGCGGGATTGGTGGCATAACACGATAGACGTTAATGCGCCTTACTACCGGCCGGTAATGATCATCTGGAAAACTTTCGTTTACGGATTCGTCACATTTGCCCTTTATATTTTTTGTGTGGAAACCAACTTCCTGTGGCTTATGGGCAGTATGCCCAGCGTGGAAGACCTTCAAAATCCGAAAGTCGCCCAGTCTTCTGAAATCTACACTTCGGACGGCGTCATGATCGGTAAGTTTTATACAGAAAACCGGACGCCGGTTACAGCTAAAATGATCTCTCCTAACCTGGTTAAAGCACTGATAGCCACGGAGGATGTACGTTTTTACAAACATTCCGGAATTGATTATAAGGCCATGGCGAGTGTGGCCGTGGGCATTATTACGGGCGCAACAGACCGCGGAGGCGGCAGCACGATCACACAGCAATTAGCCAAAAAACTTTTCAAAACGAGAAAAACCGGAGCACGCGGGGTGCTGGGCTACGTTCCCGGGTTTGGAACATTGATTTACAAAACCAAAGAATGGCTTACCGCCATTAAACTGGAAAGAAATTTTACAAAAGAAGAGATCCTGACCATGTATTTCAACACGGTGGATTATGGTAACAACACTTACGGGATCAACACAGCCGCACAATCCTATTTCAGTAAATCACCCGATAGCCTGAACATTCAGGAATCTGCCGTTCTGGTCGGTCTGCAAAAGGCAACAACAACTTACAACCCGATCCGCAATATGAAGCGGTCGCTGGAAAGACGCAATGTGGTGATCAACCAGATGCAGAAATATGGATACATTTCGGCGAAACAGGCGGATTCTATCAGCGCTTTGCCCATCGTTTTAAAGACGAAGTTCGAAACGCCTTATGATGGTAATGCCAATTATTTCAAGAATGCGGTTGTCGATTTTGTAAAAAAATGGGGCGATGAGAACGGTTATGACCTTTATACTGATGGACTAAAAATTTACACCACGATCGATTCCCGCATGCAGGAAGCCGCAGAAGAGGCTATGGTGCAGAAAATGAAGCAATTGCAACGCGTTTTCGAGGACCACTGGCGTAACCAGAATCCGTGGCGCGACGAGCAGGGAAAAGAAATTCTTGACTTTCTGGACAATGTGGTCAAACGCACCAGCAAATACAAGTCACTTGCCGCCAAATTCCCTAACCAGCCGGATAGTATCAAGTATTATCTGAACAAAAAGGACACGATGACCGTGTACGACTGGAAGAACAGTGGCGAAATGAAGAAATACTGGAGTTCGATGGACTCTTTGGAATATTATAAAAGGGTTTTGCGCGCGGGAATGATGGCTATGAACCCACAAACCGGCCAGATCAAGGCCTGGGTGGGCGGTTTGGATTACAATTATTTCAAATATGATGCGGTAAAACAAGGAAAAAGACAGCCCGGATCAACATTCAAACCGTTTGTTTACACCACGGCAATTGACGATTCATCATTCAATATGTCGCCTTGTGACCAGATTGTGGATAAGCCATTTGAGAAGATTTACATGGAAGATGGTGAGCAGAAAGAGTGGCGGCCCAGAAATGCAACGGGCACATTCTCCTATTCGAGCATGACATTGCGCAGGGCATTGGCACAATCCATCAACTCCGTTACCGCTGAACTGACGGATCAGGTTGGGCCTGCTAATGTGGCCCGTTATGCCAAAAAAATGGGCATAACCACACCATTGAAACCATTGCCCTCCATCGGGCTTGGGCCATTTGACGTCTCGCTTTATGATATGGTTGCAGCTTATGGCGTTTTCGTCAATAACGGGACATATACGCAGCCGATTCTGGTCACCAAGATCGAGGATAGCAACGGAAAAGTGATCGAGGAATTTCAGCCGGAACACCGCCAGGCTATTAGCGAAGAATCCGCTTTTTTAATGGTTCAAATGCTGAAAGGCGGCGTGGAAGAGCCGGGTGGAACTTCGGGAAGCATTCGCTGGAAGTTTGATGTGACCCGTAATGGCAATGAGCTGGGCGGCAAAACCGGAACAACGTCCAATAACTCCGACGGCTGGTTCATGTGCATTACGCGCGACCTCGTTGTAGGCGCCTGGGTTGGTGGCGATGACCGGAGCATTCACTTTCGGTCCACCGATCTGGGGGAAGGTGCTAAAACGGCCTTACCGATCGTAGGTAGCTTCTTAGAGAAAATTTACAGGGATAAATCGCTGGCCTTGGAACCCGGACCATTCCCCAAGCCGACGTTCAAGATCTCGAAAAATTATAACTGCCCCACACAATGGGCACCAGCAGCAAGCGACTCGCTGGGCATTGACGGCGACAGCACACCGGCCAAACGAAATGATGAAGATGACTTCCTGATCGGGCCGCCGCCGATTCCGCTGGATACCGGAGGAAGAAATTGATTGAATTTAGAAGACATTTCGGATTAACCGGAATGTCTTTTTTTTATAAATCCGTTCCAATCTTTAACACTTCCTTGTACTGCATCCGATAGAGGTTTGCATAAAAACCTTCTTTTTCAAGCAGTTGCTCGTGGTTACCTTCCTCCACAATCTCGCCTTTATCCACAACAATGATCTTGTCCGCTTCCTGAATTGTGGAAAGCCTGTGTGCAATCACGACAGCCGTCCGGCCTTTCATCAATTTTTCAATAGCCTTTTGGATCAGTTCCTCCGTTTCGCTATCCACGGATGATGTAGCTTCATCCAGAACAATGATCTCCGGTTCGTGCACCATAGCGCGCACAAACGAAATCAGCTGCCGCTGCCCAACTGAAAGCGTGGCGCCTCGTTCCATTACATTGTAACTGTAACCTCCCGGAAGTCTTTCTATAAAGTCATGAACGCCAACGAGTTTGGCAGCCTCAACGATTTTCTCATGTGTAATGCTCGTGTCGCCCAGGCGAATGTTGTTTTCAATCGTATCAGAAAACAAAAAGACATCCTGTAAAACAACGCCTATGTGCTTCCGGAGCGCATTGAGGTCATATTCATGCACTTCAACGCCATCCACATAAATGTGTCCTTTATTGATGTCGTAAAAACGCGTTAAAAGGTTGATAATGGATGATTTACCTGCCCCAGTCGCGCCGACAAAAGCAATGGTCTGCCCGGAATTAACGGTGAAATTGATGTTTTTCAACACATATTCCTCCTCATTATAAGCAAACCAAACGTCTTTAAATGTCACATTCCCCTTGATCGATTCCGGTGCGAATGTGCCCTCATTAGAAGTATATTCGTCACTATCAAGCACTTTCAGGATCCTGTCGGTGCTTACAATGCCCATTTGAAGCGTATTAAAGCGATCAGCAAGCTGGCGTATCGGCCTGAAAAAGAGGTTGATGAACATAACGAATGCAGTTACTGTCCCAAAGGTCACTTCTGCATTCAATATCTGTTTGGAACCATACCAAACCACCAGACCCGTTCCCGCAGCCGCAATGACGTCCGCAACCGGAAAATAAATGGAGTAATAAAGGATGGACCGGATGTTCGCGTCACGGTGAACCTTGTTGATTTCCCTGAATTTCTTAAACTCGATGTCTTCACTGCTGAAAATCTGCACGATGCCAATGCCCGTCAAATGTTCCTGGACAAAGGAATTGAGGTTAGAAACAGCCGCCCGCACTTCGTTGAAAGAATCTTTGATCTTCTCTTTAAAGATATAAGTACAAATCAACATTAAGGGAATGGTCGATAAGCTGATGATCGACAATTTCCAATCCGTATAAAACATGACCGCAATGATGAGCACCAGCTGCAAAATATCTCCTGCAATGGCAGCCATACCATCACTGAAAACGTTGGAAAGTGTTTCTACATCAGAAATTGTGCGGGTTACCAGCCTTCCGATCGGCGTGTTGTCAAAGAATTTAAGCCTTAACCCAATGATCTTTTCATACAACTGAACCCGGATATCCTTAATGATATATTGCCCCAGCCACCCCGACATATACGTGTTCCAGAACTGCGCAATGCCTTGCACAATTGTCACAATGATCATAATGCCCAGCATTACAGTCAGTTGCCCATAATCTCCGTTCGCAATGGGCGTATCAATGGTGTATTTGATCAGAAGAGGCGTTAGCGGGGCGAGCAATGCATTGAGTAAGATGATGATAATCAGCAGATAGAACTGCTTTTCATACGGACGTACGAATGTGTATAAACGCCGTAATGTAGGAAGATCGAATATCTGGCCGCTTTTGGTTTCCTGATTCACCTGCTGAAATTAAATTGACAAAGTTTCTGACTGTGTTATTGACCAACAATGTAAAAGTAAAAAATGTCACCCGGGGATTAAAAATTCTGCCATTATCATCGGCATGGTGGTAGTTCTGTGGGTTTTACGCCTTTTATAAAGGTTATTGAGTTAGTAAAATCACAGTCCATGGCTTTCGTTCCCGATGCAATTCCTGTACATTCTCTGCCCAAAACACCCAGCCAGGTTCCTGCATTAAAGATTTTTAGGTTCAAGAACAGCGAAGGAAAATTCAAAGAATCACCAGTTTCGCTGCCAATTACGCCTTTGCCTACCGACACGCCGCACCGCCACACTTACTATGAGATCCTTTTTATAGAAGAAGGCATAGGTTTTCATGAGATTGACTTTCATTCGTACAACATTCAGGGCGCCGGCCTACATTTCCTCACGCCCGGACAAGTGCATTTGCTGACATTCTCGACTTCTTTCCAGGGTTACATTGTCGCATTTTCGGAGGATTTTTACACTTTTTATAACCCTGTCAATCCGTCTCTTTCGCAGCTTCCCTTTTTCCAGCCCGCGCGCAGACAGCCCATTATTACGCTCTCGGAAACTGAAAAGCGCTATTTTCATAACATTATGGAAAACATGGTTTCCGATCATTTGACATCGGAGACGGATCAGACCATGATTGGGAAATACCTGGGGTTAATGTTGCAGAAATGTGCTTTCCTTGCTCCAAAAAACATTCAGCCCGCCGAGTCGGCTGTGCAGACTGTTCCGGAACTAGTGGGAAGATTTCAGGAATTGGTAGAGAAAAATTTCCGGCAAATGCATGAAGTTCAGCAGTATGCGCAGGAACTGGCCGTTTCGCCGGATTATTTAAGCAAGATTATCAAAAAATACCTCGGCACGCCTTCGCAGGAATACATTCTGGACAAATTGTTACTGGAAGCGAAACGGCTGCTGGTTTTTACCAATCTTAGCAGCAAAGAAATAGGTTACCACATTCACATGGACGACCCTTCCTATTTCAGCAGGATCTTCAAAAAGAAAACCGGCCTAACACCGAACGAGTACCGCGACCATGTTCGGAAAAGTACCATTTAATAGCAAAAATGTACCTTGCTCACGCCTACACGGGCGGATATCTTTGTATTATCCAAAAATAAAATGGCTAAATAATACTATCGATATCTATTATGCAGATTCGCAACGATCTTACCGCCGCTTCGCTTCAGCCTAAACTTGACAAGCTCTGGCAGCTTTCCGCCGAAAAAATCAACCTCATTTCAAGGGAATACGACAACTCGAAAGGAACGCCCGTTTTCACCGTCAACGGCAAATACACATTGCGGGGCTGGACTGAATGGACACAAGGTTTCCAGTATGGTGCCGAAGTTTTGCAATTTGATGCAACCGGTGAAACGCAGTTTTTGGAAAGCGCCCGAAAAAACACGGTGAGCAGCATGGCGTCCCATGTAGGCCATTTCGGCGTGCATGATCATGGCTTTAATAATGTGAGCACTTATGGAAATTTATTGAGATTAATGAATGAAGGCCGCATTCCTGAAAACGACTGGGAACGCAACTTCTACGAGATCGCGCTGAAAATTTCCGGGGCAGTTCAGGCTAAAAGATGGACTAATACAAAAGACGGTCAGGGTTTTATACATTCATTCAATGGACCGCATTCCTTATTTGTGGATACAATTCGCTCGGTGCGTGCGCTGATGGTTTCGCATTTGCTGGGCCACAGTTTGATGGGTGAAAATGATGTAAAAACAAGCTTACTGCAACGCGGGACATCACACTCCATCGCAACTGCCAAATATGCGGTTTACTATGGCGAAGGCCGCGACAGTTACGACGTCTGGGGCCGTACAGCACATGAAAGCGTTTTTAACACCAATGACGGCAATTATCGCTGCCCCAATTCCCAACAAGGTTTCTCAGGGTTCACAACCTGGACACGCGGATTAGCCTGGGCCATGGCCGGTTTTGCAGAACAGCTGGAATCGCTTTCTGCGTTTTCTGATGAAGAACTTACACCCTTGGGTGGCAGAGCGGAAATTGAGAATATATATTTAAAAGGTGCCCAAGCCACCTGCGACTTTTACATTGATAACACCGCCTCCGATGGAATTCCCTATTGGGACACCGGCGCGCCTCAATTATATAAATTAGGCGATTATACATCCAGAACTTCCGATCCTTACAACGAATTTGAACCCATAGACAGCTCAGCGGCCGCAATTGGTGCGCAAGGTTTACTTCGATTGGGAAAATACTTGAAGGATAAAGGGCAGACAGAACAGGGAAATAAATACTGGCAGGCAGGCTTAACCGCGTTGGATTCGCTGTTTGCAGAACCTTACCTATCCACCGACCCGACGCACCAGGGATTGATCCTGCATTCGATTTATCACCGTCCAAATGGCTGGGACAACATTCCTGCCGGACAGAAAATCCCTTGCGGCGAATCCAGTATGTGGGGCGATTACCATGCGCGGGAAGTAGCACTTTATGTGGATCGCATTAACAAAGGATTGCCTTACTATACTTATCTGGGCGCTGTAAAATGAACATTATCAACGACATAACACTAGACCGTTGCTGCATTCACACCATTACCACGAAACCCTGGGAGCTTTCGGAAGCAGTGGAAAATTACGCGGCGGCAGGGGTTAAAGGAATAAGTGTCTGGCAGAACGCAACTGAACGGATCGGCCCTCACCGTGCCGGAGAGCTGATCCGATCTGCCGGGCTTGAAATCGTCTCTTACGTTCGCGGCGGGTTTTTCCCGCATACGAGCAGCGCAGGACGCGCGCAGGCCATTGATCATAACCGGAAGTTACTCGAAGAAGCCGCAGCTTTGGGTGCTCCCATGATCGTGCTGGTTTGTGGCGCGTCGCCTGATCAGTCATTGGAAAAATCCCGCGAACAAATTAAGGAAGGCATTGCTGCGATTTTGCCATTGGCCGAAAAACTTAAAGTAAAACTGGCTATTGAGCCACTGCATCCCATGTATGCTGCTGATCGATCAGCGATTAACACGTTGGCCCAGGCCAATGATATGGCTGAGTATTTCAATTCGCCATACGTAGGCGTGGCGGTGGATGTGTATCATTTGTGGTGGGACGGCGATCTGGAAAAAGAGATCGCCCGCTGCGGCGCAAACGGAAATTTGCTTGCTTATCATGTCTGTGATTGGAAAGTCAACACCATCGACTTGCTCAATGACCGGGGATTAATGGGTGAAGGCTGCATTGATTTGAAAAAGATTCGTGGCTGGGTGGAAGCGACTGGTTTCCAAGGCTTTTGTGAAGTAGAGATTTTCTCGAACATTCATTGGGCGAAGGATCAGCATTTGTTTTTGGGAGAAATTACAGAGGCATTTTTGAAAACTGTTTAAAATAAAAAACATGACTACACATAACATTGGCATTATCATGAACGGCGTGACGGGCCGTATGGGGACAAATCAGCATTTACTAAGATCCATCAAAGCCATTATCGAACAAGGCGGCGTGAAAATCTCGGCTGACGAAGTAATTATGCCGGATCCGATCCTGGTTGGGCGTAACGAAAGCAAGCTGCAATCGCTTTGCAAACAGTCCGGAATAGCGAAATACACAACGGATCTGGATTCTGTAATGTCTGATCCGCAGTATCAGATTTATTTCGATGCCCAGGTGACGGGTCGCCGCGCAGCTGCTGTGAAAAAGGCTATTCTTGCCGGGAAACACATTTATTGTGAAAAACCAACCGGAACCACTACTGAGGAAGCGCTTGAACTTTACGAGTTGGCAACGGCCGCAGGTTTGAAAAACGGTGTTGTTCAGGATAAGCTTTGGCTGCCCGGGATGCTGAAATTGAAGCGGTTAATGGAGAATGGCTTCTTCGGAAAAATCCTTTCTGTGCGCGGAGAATTCGGTTACTGGGTCTTTGAAGGCCACAGCATTCCGGCGCAGCGTCCATCGTGGAATTATAGAAAAGAAGACGACGGCGGCATTATTGTGGATATGCTTTGCCACTGGCGCTATGTTCTGGACAACCTTTTTGGCAAAGTAAAAGCTGTTTCCTGCCTCGGCGCCACGCACATTCCCGAGCGCATCGATGAAAATGGCAACCCATACAAAGCAACAGCGGACGATGCTTGCTATGCCACATTCGAACTGGAAGGTGACGTCATCGCGCAATTCAATTCATCCTGGACAGTCCGCGTCCGTCGCGACGATCTGCTCACATTGCAAGTGGACGGCACACACGGCTCGGCCGTGGCAGGCTTGCGTGATTGCTACACGCAACATTACGGAAACACGCCGAAACCCGTCTGGAACCCGGATATTCCACAACCCATTCCATTTTTCGAAGGCTGGTCCAAAGTGCCCGAGCAAGAGATTTTTGATAATGCATTCAAAGCGCAATGGGAGCTTTTCTTAAAACACATTGTAAAAGACACACCGTTCCCATGGGATTTGAAAGCGGGTGCGCGTGGCGTGCAACTGGCTGAAAAAGGCATTGAAAGCTGGGAAAAGCGGCAGTGGGTTAATATCGACGAATTATGAAAAATACCGCATTAATAACCGGTGGAAGTCGTGGAATCGGTTTTGGCATCGCTAAGGCCCTTGCCAAAGAAGGCTATAACCTCGCCATCAATGGCGTACGTGATGAAGAAGGCGCAGCTGAAGCGCTGAATGAACTTAGGGAATTAGGCGCAGAAGTGGTTTATTGCCAGGGAAATATTGCCAATCCCGCTGACCGAGAGGCTATTATCGAGAAAGCTTATTCGGTTTTTGGACAAATTCATATTCTGGTTAATAATGCAGGAATTGCTCCGCGCGAACGACTGGATATTCTGGAAACGACACCGGAAAACTTTCAGGAAGTAATGCAAACCAACCTGGAAGGCCCATTTTTCCTGACGCAGGCCATTGCAAAACGAATGGCACATGCAAAGCAGAATAACCATGCATTCGAGGCGACGATCATTTTTGTAACGTCGATTTCGGCAACGGTCGCGTCCATTAACCGGGGAGAATATTGTATTTCAAAATCAGGTCTGGCGATGACAAACCTGCTATTTGCGGTCCGTATGGCGGAGTTTAATATTCCCGTTTTTGAGATCCGGCCGGGCATTATTGCAACGGATATGACTTCCAAAGTGCAGGAAAAATATGATACCCTTTTCCAAAGCGGCATAGCATTGCAACCTCGCTGGGGAACTCCGGATGACGTCGGAAAAGCCGTTGCATCGCTCACAAGAGGTGATTTCCCCTACTCCACCGGCCAGGTGATCGGTGTGGATGGTGGAATGTTGATTGACAGATTATAGCTTTCAAAGTAAACCAAATCACTTATGTCCGAACATCCTAACCCTCGCCCGAGCTTACTCTCACAACTGCTTCAAGTGCCGGTCATCGTGGCTGCGCTGGGCTATCTGGTTGATATGTACGACCTGTTTTTGTTTAGCGTAGTGCGCGTCCCCAGCTTAAAAGCGCTGAATGTGCCCGCAGACCAGTTGCTGGGTGAAGGCATCAGGCTGCTTAATTATCAAATGGCCGGAATGCTCATTGGCGGCGTTCTGTGGGGTGTTATCGCAGATAAAAAAGGTCGTCTTTCTGTGCTTTTCGGATCTATTATCATGTATTCTCTTGCCAATATTGGAAACGGGTTTGTCACTTCGCTGGACCAATATGCATTGCTCCGTTTCATCGCAGGTGTGGGACTTGCGGGGGAACTAGGAGCGGGAATTACATTGGTAACGGAGGTTTTGCCCAAAGAAATACGGGGTTACGGAACAACATTGGTGGCAACATTAGGCGTTCTGGGAGCTATCCTGGCGTATTTTGTGGCGGATATGTTCGCATGGCGGATTTCCTATTTCGTTGGCGGCGGAATGGGCTTGCTACTGCTGATTCTGAGGTTCAACGTTTTTGAATCAGGGATGTTCAAGCAGGTTAAGGAGAGAACTGTGGACCGCGGCAACGTCATGATGATCCTTACGAACGGAAAGCGTTTCGCAAAATATTTGATGGCGATCCTGGTGGGGCTGCCCATCTGGTTTGTGGTTGGTATCCTGATCACTTTCTCCCCGGAGTTCGGCGCTGCAAAAGGAATTGAGGGAATTAATGCTGGTAAGGCCGTGATGCTGGCATTTTCGGGACAAGTTTTTGGTGATATTTTCAGTGGTTTATTAAGCCAGTATCTTAAAAGCAGAAAGCGTGTGATCGGCTTGTTCATCATTCTTTCCCTGACCATGATGATCGGCTACCTGATGATCCCGGCGCTCGATTTGTTTACATTCTATTTAATGTGCGCATTACTGGGATTCTGCAATGGTTACTGGACATTATTTATCACGATCGCCGCAGAACTTTTCGGAACCAACTTGCGCGCCACTGTCGCGACGACTGTCCCCAATTTTGTGAGAGGAGCGACGATCCCGTTAGCTGCATTGTTTGTCAGTTTCAAACCGGACCTCGGCGTGATTCAAAGTGCGCTGCTTATTGGTGTTGCAACATCCATGGTTGCATTACTCGCCTTATACTTTTTGGAAGAAACATTTACCAAGGATATGGACTTCGTTGAAAAGGAATAGTTCGTATGTTGATCTATAATTTAAAAAAACGGCTCCTGCATCGCAGCGAGCCGTTTTTTTTAACACTTATTAACACATCAGGATGCAACATACAACTGCAACAATCCATCATTGAACCAAATTGCAACAACCACTTAATTACTCATGAAAGATATAAACCATTCATTCACGTAAAGTTTCCACTCCTGTACTTTGTATTACATAGTACCGGGAAATGCGCCACCTTTGTTATGTCCTCAGAGACAAAAAGTAAATTAAAAATTAGCCATAAAAATAAAATAGCCATGAAAACTACAATCAAAACCTTCGCATTTGCCTTCGCATTGATCGCCTCTACATTCGCTGCCAACGCCGAAGACAAAGAAACAAAAAAAGCTTCGACGTTCGGAACAGGAATTTACCCTACCAAAAATGGCAAGATCAATGTCTTGGTTAACAAAGCAACCAACGACGCGAGCACAGTGATTTTGCTTAAAAACGAAGCCGGAAGTGTTGTATACCGCGAAACGGTAAGCAAAGACAACCAAAAATTTGGCCGCACATTAAACATGGACCAAATGGATGCCGGTAAATACGAACTGGACGTCATCAGCGGCAAAGAAATCCAATCAAAATCTTTCAAACTGTCAGAACAAAAATTAGAACGTTCACTAACCGTCAAATAATCAAAGCGTAAACCATAAATCAGTAGGCCTCCGGAAACCCGGAGGCCTTTTTTGTGTAAAAATTTTGGAAACCGTTACTTTTTCGGAGATCAGCGTCAAAAGGATAAATACCATGTAGATAGTTCTACTTTATGTAGAACTTTACTTAAATTTGATCGGTCGATGAAGCTTCTAGGAAAACACATTTTATCAAAGCTAAAAAAGAAGAATCGCGGAAACACTAAATTATCAGACGAAATTGATCGACTAGTTTCAGACCTTGAAAGTACAAGAGTGCAATCCGATGCAGATTTCAGGGCAATAAGAAGCGATGCGGAAAAGGTGCAAAATTCAGGCTTTTACTTTCTAGATATCCATATTCACCGCGCCCTGTTGTTACTGGTTATCAAAGATGATGAAGCAAGTATCGTTTGGGTGGGAACTCACTCTGAGTATGAGAGAATATTTAAAAACAACAAAAACAGCATAGAGAAATGGCTAAGAAACAAGGATTTGCTGTAACAGCGTTTGATGCCCGAGAGATCGTAGAAAGAGGCAAGATTTCGTCAGAGCTTGAAATGGAAAGAGCAATACAAAGTGAGAGGCTACTTCGGCTCATGAGCAAGGATCAGCCGGAACTTGAACCCTTGCGAAAAGAAATTCGAGACATGGTCATTCAGTATGAATCTGAACATTGGTCGGATGCCGACTTGGTAACAGATGCTCAAGTGCACGAAAGTGATCTGGCGGAAAAGCAGGTTGATAAGGAACGCTTGTTTTTTAGGAAACGAAAAAGTCTAATTATTAAGCATTTGAAGCAAAATGGACTCAATCAAAATGACCTATCCGCAATACTGGCACATAGCAAATCGTACACTTCCGAGCTTCTGAACGGGATCAGGTCTTTTTCAATGAATGACTTGATCATCATTCATAAGCTATTCAAAATAAAGTTGGAGGATCTTATTTTCACAGAGATAACTCCGGATGTGGAACTGAGGATAAGGGAAACATTTGAAAAGGCTGCCGAAAATACTTCAAAATCAAAAAAACCAGCACAGGTAACTTCTTTAATGAAAGCGCTTTATTCGTAAACACAATCTTGTTATCACTCATTACTATGGACTCACGTCGCGATTTTCTTCAAAAATTAACCCTGGGAATTGGTGCAACCGCACTGACCGATCTGCCCGCAGCCGCAAGAGAGCTTTATGCCGGTCCGAAAGCCGACAAACAACTACGCGTCGCGATCATGGGACTGGGCAGTTACGGAACACGCGTTGCGGATGCCATGAAAGACTGTAAAATGGCGACACTCGTAGGAGCCGTTTCGGGCACGCCGGCGAAGCTTGAAGATTGGAAAAAGAAATACAACATTCCCGAAAAGAACACTTACAATTACGACACCGTCAGCAAGATTAAGGATAATCCGAATATCGACCTTGTATACATTACAACACCTAACTCGCTGCATCACAAGCATGTGTTACAAATAGCTGCTGCCGGAAAACACGTTCTTTGCGAAAAACCGGTTGCCGACAATGCAAAACAAACCCGTGAAATGATCGCAGCTTGTGAGAAGGCCGGAGTGAAGTTTTACATTGGTTATCGCATGCATTTTGAACCGCACACACGCGAGCTGATCCGCATGCGGGAGGCTGGTGAGCTGGGTAAGATCATGCATGTAAATAATTACATGGGTTTCAAATCCGGCGATCCCAATCAATGGAGGCTGAAAAAAGCACTGGCTGGCGGCGGTGCCATGATGGACGTTGGCATTTACGCATTAAATGGCGCACGTTATGCCACCGGCGAAGAGCCGATTTGGGTGACAGCGCAGGAAACGAAAACTGATCCGGTGAAATTCAAGGAAGTGGACGAAACCATCATGTTCCAGCTTGGCTTCCCCAGCGGCGTGGTTGCGAGCTGCGGCACGACTTACAATTTCAATAACTACGAAAGACTTTATGTGATCGGTGAAAAAGGCTTTGTAGAGCTAAGCCCGGCATTCAGCTACGGCCCGATCAAAGGCCGGACGCACAATGGCCCGATGAACCAGCCCATAGTCACGCACCAAACCCTGCAAATGGACGGCATCGCCGACATTATCCTCAACAACAAGCCCGATCCAAATGTGAGCGGGGCCGAAGGGTTAAAAGATATGATCGTAGTTGACGCCGTTTACGAATCCATCCGCAAAGGCGGCGCGAAGATTATGTTGGCAGGTAAATAAATATTCAAAACAAGCATCACCATGGAAGTTTCGAAGTTGTTAAAGCCATGCATCTCCGTTTTCATGGTGATTCTTGCATTAAATACCAGTTGCAGTAAAAAAAGCATCACCGCTTCCGGCAGCGGCAATGCGGATACTAAGTTTAAAGTCATTGGCTATCTGCCAAACCGGATGGACCTTCTCGCATCTGCCAGACAAATTGATTTTACCAAAATCACGCATCTCTACATTGCATTCATTAACCCCGATTCTCTCGGAAACCTTACAGGCACCGAAAACCTCAAAGAAGTTGCCGCGCTGGCCCATTCCAGAAATGTCAGGATCATGGCATCCATCGGCGGCGGCGGCGCTCCGGAATATTATCCTTCTTTTTTAATTGGAGAAAAGAAAAGTAAACTTATCAATGATCTCGTTAATCTGGCAGTTGACAATGATCTCGACGGCATTGACGTCGACCTCGAAGGCGCACTAATCGATGCCAATTACGAAAGTTTCGTAACTGATCTTGCAGCCCCGTTGAAAAAGCAAAACAAACTGATCACAGCCGCCATCGCCACCGTATACAAGGATCAATTTACAGACAAAGCATTAGCCCAGTTCGATTTCGTAAACATCATGTCCTACGACCGCACCGGACCCTGGCGCCCCGACAAACCCGGCCCGCATGCCCCCTACTCCATGGCCGAAGAAGATCTCCAATACTGGCTTGAAACACGAAAAATCCCAAAAAATAAACTCACCCTGGGCGTTCCCTTCTACGGCTACGGCTTTGGCGGCACCGCCCCGGAAAGCATGTCCTACAAAAATATCCTCCGCCAATATCCAGATTCAGTTAAGGAGGATCAGATGCATTTGAATGGCGGAATGGTGTATTACAACGGCCTGCCCACGATTCGCAAGAAAACAGAGCTGGCGAAGCAGAAGGTTAGCGGAGTGATGATCTGGCAATTGTTGCAGGATAGTACTGGGGCGAAGTCGCTGCTTGGAGAGATTGATAGGGTTGTGAAAGGGAGATAATCGACACTTTATAAGGCCTAAATTTATTCATAATGGACGGTAAGTTTGTTCACAAAGATTTCTCAGTCGATTTTGATTTATTTAATCGCGGGGATGATATCATAGTGAGGTTTTTTGATAAATCTCGGGAACACGAAGCCAACAGAATTGTCGATTTGGTCCTTGTCGATCCCGGTTACGGCTACATCTGTTTAAAATTTAAAGGTGACGATTCTGCTTTGCTCAGTGGTTTTTTAGATTCTGACGTATTTTTATCAGATGAATCGATTGCTGCTGCCATCGCATTTGTTCAAAATTTATCCTCGCTTACAAGGCATTGCTATACCCCTTACCACATTAGAAAATTTAAGACAACCGGGTATATCGAATATAATGGAGAGTATTAGAATTTCCTGGCATATTATATAGAAAATATTTTGAACAAAATCATGATGGATGAGGACTTTGATATAACATCTGCGGAAGAATATTTCACTTGCTACCACGGAGCTCCTGGAACAACAGAGCGATGCGAAATTAAATTGAGGCGAAGGCGTTTCTTGTCGGTAAATTAAATTGACGTAAGAGAGCAGCATGTCGGCGAAATCGGGGCAAAAAAAGCATCATTGCCAGATTTGAGAAGGGCCATAAAGACTTTCAGCACTCGACTTTTATCGAGTTTTAGAATTTCTTAGAGAAGATAATTGAATTGTCGCTGGATTGAAGTAGTCAAATATTGTCTTTCAGACTTCAAACTACAATTTGACCAACTCCTCCAGGCGAACTTCCAGCGCCAAAGCAATTTCATATAATGTATAAAGAGATGGCGAAACCCTACCATTTTCTATCCTCTCAATCGATTGCCTATCTTTTTCACAAGCCCGGGCAAGGTCGGATTGACTCCATCCTTTTTCTATCCGGAGCTGAATAATTCTTTTACCTACAATTTTTTGAAGCTCTATTTTATCCACAGCACAAGCTGCCGTATTGTTGTGAAAAATTTGTCATCATAAGTGTTGACATTTCGTCTGATCCTTTATCTTTACAGTAAACATCACTACGACAAACAAATGTTATGACATTATACAAAGCACGGACACGCCAATTAAAAATCTATTCAAAGTTCCAAAGAAGCTCTCAATGGAATAGCAAGTTTGTTCCGGAAATTAAGCTGTGTGGCAAGTGGCTGAAAGATTTGGGATTTGATCACGGGGAGCACATTAAGGTCCACTTTGAAGATGGTAAACTAATTTTAGAACCTGTGGGAGAATTACAGAAAAGTCCGCAGTTGGAGATTTGGGAAAATTAACTGAACGTATAGAAACCATGACGAAGAAGCGAGCAAAGGGCTTGGGTATTAGGCCCTTACCAATTGAAAACAATTCACGGGAGGACAAATCACAAGACTCAATACTATCAGAGATAAATGCGATACCAAAAGATGCCTTTAATATCTCAAAGTCATATCAAGAGTTTAGAACCGCCGACGACTGGTTGCAGGTTCGATATGGGAAACCTGGATCAGAGACGAGGAAGAGATTTGAAGCACGAGCACAAGCCTTTCTTGCAAGTGAGATGCCTGAAAGCAGCGCAATCACAGTTGATCCCGAAATCTTAGGTGGCACTCCGGTTTTCTCAGGAACGAGGATACCTATTCAAAATCTCGTAGATCATTTGACTACCGAGGAATCTATTGAATCTTTTTTAAACGATTTTGACGGTGTCACAAAGTTACAAGTTCAAAGAATAGTGAGAAAAATTCTTCGCTTCCTGATTGAATCATAAATATTATATTTGGGCATGAAAGCAAAAACACACATTCCATTTCAAGAATTGGTGACGATTGTAAAACAACTGTCACCTACCCAGAAGGCGCGGCTTCAAAAAGAGCTTGCCGCAGAAAGTACACCGGAGCCAAAACGGTCAAGGCTTACAGAATTGTTGCTGAACGGCCCGGTGTTTTCTGACGAGCAGATTAAAACTATTGAAGAAACCCGCAAATCGATCAATCAATGGCGGAAAAAATCTTGATGATTGATACGTGTGTTCTAATCGACTATTTCCGAAAAAAAGACAAATCAAATTCTAAACTAGTACAGATTGCTGATCGCTTTGAACAAATAGCGATTTCCAGTATTACTGAGTTTGAGATTTATACAGGTGCCACGCCCGATCAGAGAAGTTTCCGGAAAAGCATGCTTTTCGAAGTGCTTGTCATTTCCTTTGACAGCTCAGCAGCTCATTACGCGGCCGAAATTCAACAAGATCTAAAAAGAAGGCGTTACGCAATAGACAAAGCAGATTTATTTATAGCAGCCACTGCCATAGCAAATGATACGCTCTTTTACACGCTTAACCGAAAGCATTTCGACAAAATTAGTGAGTTAGATTTGTTAAGCCATTGACTTATGGATCGCTTTACTCTGTTTATAAAGCCCATCGCGTCGCACCTCCGCAAGTAACATAAGTAACTAACCATCCCCCACCTACTTTTACAGCAACCGGGCAAACTTCATCCGGCATTATTTTGATATGAAAAAGTCGATAGGTTTTTTTTCAATTTTATCCGGGGTGGTGGCTTTGCTCTTCCCGGCTTTACTTTCAGCACAGATAATGGATTCAAAATCGATAGTTGCGCCGGGCGCACAGGTTGAGAAGCTTGGCGACGGTTACAAATTTACAGAAGGCCCCGTTGCCGATGAGGATGGGAATGTGTTTTTTACAGACCAGCCCAACAACAAAATCATCCGCTGGGATGCGGAAACGAGCAAATTCTCAGTTTTTTCCGACAAAGCAGGCCGCGCAAACGGCATGTATTTTGACAAAAAAGGGAATCTGGTGGCTTGTTCGGATGAAGACAACCAGGTTTGGTCTTTTGATAAAAATGGTAAACCAACGGTTTTGGTAAAAGACTTCGAAGGCAAGCTTTTGAATGGCCCTAATGACCTCTGGATTGATCCGCAGGGTGGCATTTATCTGACAGACCCTTTGTATAAAAGGGATTACTGGAAGCGTGATCCAAAAATGCAGCAGGATGGCGAACACGTGTATTACCTTGATCCAAATGGCAAGGATCTGACAAGAGTTGATGCCAATATCAAAAAGCCAAACGGGATCATCGGCACAAAAGACGGCAAGACATTATATGTTGCGGACATTGGTGACAATAAAACTTACAAATACGACATTCAAAAAGACGGAACATTAACCAACCGGACGCTTTTCGTTCCCAAAGGTTCCGACGGGATGATCCTTGACGCAGAAGGAAATCTCTATATTACGGGCAAAGGCGTTACTGTTTTTGATAAATCAGGCGAACAAATCGCTCACTTCCCGATCCATAATGGTTGGACTGCAAATGTTTGTTTCGGAGGAAAAAACAATGATTTGCTTTTTGTAACCGCGGAAACTGCCGTTTACGGGTTGAAAATGAAGGTTAAGGGTGTGAAATAATCTTGCAAACTACATTGCAGGCGCTTTATTGAAACCATAACTTGCAAGCTGAAAAACATTTGATATCAATATGTCTCAGCAAGCTAATAACCCTTTTTTAACGCCATATAACACCCCACTTCAGGTTCCGCCATTCGATCAGGTGGAACCTGAACATTTTCTACCCGCTTTCGAGCAAGGCATGGCCGAGCAGCAAAGAAGCATTGAGGCAATCCATTCGAACGAAGCGGAGCCGACTTTTGAAAACACCATTATTGCACTGGAACGCACCGGCGAGCTGCTTAACAAGGTTAGTTCGGTATTTTTCAATCTGGCGTCGGCCCATACGAACCCCGAAATCGAAGCGCTTTCGAAAGAAATTGCACCAAGATTGTCCAAGCATAGCGACGATATTTTCCTTAATCCAGCTCTTTTTCAGCGTGTCCAAAAAATCAATGACGCGCTGGATACGCCTGGTCTGGATGCAGCGAAGAAACGCCTGTTGGAGAAAACGTATAAGGCTTTTGTCCGGAGCGGCGCTAATTTAAGTGATGCAGATCAGGCAGAAATGCGGGACATTAATAAGCAATTGTCGGTGTTAACAGTCCGTTTTGCGCAAAACTTGTTGGCTGAGACCAACAAATATGAACTCCTCATTCATGACGAAGCTCAACTTGCAGGCTTACCTGAGTCCATCAAAGCAAATGCTGCACAACTGGCAAGGGAAGCTGGAAAAGAAGGCAGCTGGAAATTCACATTGCATCAGCCTAGCGTGATGCCTTTTCTGCAATATGCCGAAAATCGTGCGCTCCGGGAGGAAATTTACAACGCATATATCACTCGCTGCAACCACGACGACGAACTGGATAATAAGGAAATTATTGTACAGATTACTTCGCTGCGGGCCAAGAGGGCCAGTTTGCTGGGATATTCGGATCATGCGGAGTATGTTTTGGAGGAAAGTATGGCCAAAAGGATCCTGAATGTATTGGATCTGCTGGACCGAATATGGGATGCGGCATTGCCAGTGGCGAAATCGGAAGCATTGCAGATGCAGGAACTGATGAACAAAGAAGGCGACGCAAATGAGCTCGAAGCGTGGGATTGGTTTTACTACGCCGACAAAGTGCGAAAGGAAAAATACAACTACGATTCCGAGTCCTTAAAGCCTTATTTCCAACTCGCTAATGTTCGTGACGGCATTTTTAAAGTTGTCCAAAACCTCTACGGGTTAACATTCACAGAGATCAGGGACATTCCTAAATACCACGAAGATGTCATGGCCTATGAAGTAAGGGAAGCAAATGGTGACCTTACTGGCATTTTTTACATGGATTTCTTTACACGAAATTCAAAAAGAGGCGGCGCCTGGATGACCTCTTATCGCAAGCAAAGCATTAAGGATGGCCAGCGCGTTGCGCCTATCGTGTCCATTGTTTGCAATTACGCCAAACCAACTGGTGAACATCCTGTTCTGCTCACTGCCGAAGAAGTTGAAACATTCTTTCACGAATTTGGCCACGCGCTGCACGGTTTGCTGTCCAATGTGGAATTTGAAACATTGTCCGGCACTTCGGTCCCACGTGACTTTGTGGAACTGCCTTCCCAGATCATGGAACATTGGGCCTTCGAACCGGAAGTCCTGAAATTTTACGCAAAACATTACCAAACCGGCGAAACGATCCCCGACGAGGCCATTGCCAAAATGAAAAATGCCTCTAAGTTTAACCAGGGTTTTGCTACGGTGGAGTATCTGGCGGCTTCCAGGCTAGACCTCTATTATCACATTCTCTGGCCGGAAAAGCGCATTGAGCCCAATACATTTGAACAAGGATGGATGCAGGACATGGGTTTGATCAAGCAGATTGCGCCGCGTTACCGGAGCACTTATTTTCAGCACATTTTTGCAGGCGGTTACTCAGCGGGTTATTACAGCTACATTTGGTCAGAATTGCTGGATAGCGACGCATTTGCGGCTTTTAAAGAAACCGGCAACATTTTCGACCCGGCAACCGCCCTTTCATTCAGGAAAAATATCCTTGAAAAAGGCGGCACAGAGGAGCCTGCTGCACTTTATAAATCTTTCCGGGGGAAAATGCCCGACGAAAAGTATTTGCTAGAAAACAGGGGTCTGGCCAAAGCATAGCATCCGTATTTGATCCAACAGCCACAAAAAGGAGTATATACGGCTAAGCGGAAGGTTTGTCCATTGCGTATTTTACCCTTTACTATGATCCATACTTTATCGTCGAACGAGTCGTTACAAAAATTACCCAGCCCGCTGACCATGCGTTTTATTTTTGTCGTCTCATTGCTGCTGTTTTCCATGGCCGTTTCCGCTCAGGAACGCGTGACAATCAGCGGTTTTGTGAAGGAAAAAGGCAGCCAGGAGCAGTTGCCAGGGGTTAATGTATACATTGAAGGCACACCTTACGGCGCGGTTACCAATACTTACGGCTTCTACTCGCTGACTGTTCCGGCAGGCGACAGCGCAATGGTTTCCTTTTCATTTGTAGGCTACGAAAAAACAGATTTAAAGGTTAGTATTGCTAAAAACCTGGAACTGAGCATATTTTTGGCGACCATTAACCAGTTGGACGAAGTGGTCGTTTCTGCGCGCCGGCAGGAGGATTATGTAAGCCGCTCGGTGCAGATGAGCCAGATTGAAATCCCGATTGCGCAGCTGAAAAAAGTGCCTGCTTTTTTTGGTGAAAAAGATGTTTTACGCGTGCTCCAACTCATGCCGGGCGTTCAGAAAGGAACCGAAGGACAAACGGGACTTTACGTACGCGGCGGCGGGCCCGACCAAAACCTTATCATTCTCGATGATGCGGTTGTTTACAATGCCAACCACCTTTTTGGCTTCTTTTCCATATTTAACAGTGATGCATTAAAAAGTGTGGAGCTGACCAAAGGCGGGTTCCCGGCACGCTATGGCGGCAGGCTTTCTTCGGTTTTGGAAATGAATATGAAAGAAGGAAGCAAGGACAAGCTCCACGGCGAGGGCGGGATCGGGCTTATATCATCCAGGCTAACATTAGAAGGGCCCATTTCAAAGGAAAAATCCTCATTCCTGATCTCAGGACGTAGAACTTACATTGATCTCCTGGCTTCGCCATTCATTAAGCAATCGCAAAAAGGGGACGAAAGCCAGGTAAAACCTGGTTATTATTTTTATGATCTTAATGCCAAGATGAACTACGATCTCGGCCCGAAAGACAAGCTGTATGTAAGCGGATATTTTGGCAGAGATAAATTTTATGCAGAAGAAAAAAGTGCCGATTCCGAGACAAGGGCCGGCCTCGACTGGGGCAATGCAACGGCAACAATGCGCTGGAACCATTTGCTGAGCCAGAAACTCTTCGTTAACACATCGTTCATTTTCAGCAATTTCAATTTCGGCGTTTCCAGTTATTCCAAGGACATTAATGGCGATGGAACAGTCCAGGATGAGTTTAGCCTGGAATACGATTCACGGATCAGGGATTTTGGTCTGAAAACCGATTTTGACTTTTACCCGTCTGCCAAGCACGCAATCAAGTTTGGGGCGCAGGTTACGCAGCATAAATTTATCCCTTCAGCACTCGCTATCGAAGGTTCTTTTATTGATAATCCCATCGAAAGATCTGTTAAGCCGATCAATACATTTGAGGCCGGAGCTTATGTGGAAGACACCTGGCAGCCGTTTGAATCACTTAAAATGAATGCTGGCTTCCGGTTAAGCGCATTTCAAACCCAGACAAAAACCTATATCCGGCCAGAGCCAAGATTTTCGGCGGCATTAAGGCTTGCAAAGGATTTCTCGGTAAAAGCCTCTTACGCCCAGATGAACCAGTATGTGCATTTGCTTTCCAACACCGGTTTAGGCCTGCCGACGGATCTCTGGGTGCCCACAACCGACCGCGTTGCGCCGCAGCAGTCGCAGCAAGTGGCGTTTGGTTTTGCCAAAGATCTTGAACGGCCTGCGCTTACATTGACATTGGAAGGCTACTATAAAGACATGGATCACATTCTTAATTATAAAGAAGGATCGTCGTTTTTAAGCATTAATGGTGAGAATGCCAATGAGTTAAGCTGGGAAGACAATGTTACCGCCGGAAAAGGCTGGTCATACGGAGGCGAATTTTTAATACAGAAAAAAACAGGCAGACTCTCGGGCTGGGTGGGATACACACTGTCGTGGACTTACTGGAAATTCCCGGAATTGAATTTTGGTAAAACATTCTTCCCTCGTTACGACCGTCGCCATGATCTTTCTGTGGTGGGAATCTACGAGCTTACCAAGCGCATAACCATCTCTTCCACTTGGGTTTACGGAACAGGCAATGCATTAACATTGCCCATCGCAACCTACACAGGCGTGAGCGATAATTTTATCACCAGAATAAATCCAAATGGCAAACCGGCCATCGGCTGGAACGGGCCGACGGTGAGCGAATATGGAGAAAAGAACAGTTTTCGTGCGGAGCCTTTTCACAGGATGGATTTCGCCATTCAATTTCGTAAACAGAAGAAACGGCACGAACGGACCTGGGAATTTGGCGTATACAATGTCTATAACCGCAGAAATCCGTTTTTCTATGACATAGACGCAGATGACTCAGATACGGGAGCCGGCGTCAACAACAAAAACACGCTGAAACGTTACTCGTTATTCCCAGTCCTTCCGTATTTCAGCTATAATTTCAAATTCTAATTGCGCCGCCATGAAGTTGCATCATATCATCATTTTACTTATCTCAATCTGCTTCTCAGCCTGCGAATCGCTGATTACGGATATTCCTGCGGATAAGCTGCCGAGAACAGAATCCAAGCTGGTCGTGCAGTCATTCATTTCGCCGCAGTCTGCTTACATTAATGTGGTAGTGACGGAATCTGTTCCATTATTTACAGAATCCGGAAACTCGGGTGGCGTTGTAAGAAATGCATTGGTTAAGATCTCTGATGGAATAAAAGAAGTTGAGATTCCATTTGATTCTGCAAGCACATTGTACAGCATTGACAAAAGTGTTTTTCCCATCATTGCAGGAAAAACTTATTCACTTTTCGTTTCCGACGGCAGCCGCGTAGCCACGGGCGTTTGCACTGTTCCCGCGGGGCAGGTTTTGGCCACTTCCTATAAGCTGGACACTTCCTTTTCGAGCAGCATTTTTGAGCAGGATACGGTATTAACCGTTCAAATGAGCTGGACAGATGCTTCCCGCGACACGAATTATTACCGCGTGAGGAGC
Source organism: Dyadobacter sp. CY347 (assembly GCF_021502655.1). GTDB lineage: Bacteria > Bacteroidota > Bacteroidia > Cytophagales > Spirosomataceae > Dyadobacter. The sequence goes on along the minus strand of NZ_JAKFFT010000004.1, from coordinate 59,695 downwards.
TCGGTTGATCTGGAATACAGCGTTGCAGAAGGTTTCAGTGCAGAAACATTCAAAGAAAGACGGGTGAAAAACCGCTTCAATTTCAACTGGGACGAAACCATTGGCCGCAATGATTACCAGAGCGACGCAAATCTCGACGGTGCCGCATTCACCTCACCCATTGGCCGCACGGTTTTGCCCAATGTAATCGTTTACGATTATGGAAACGGCAACAAATTCACGGTGTATCCAAAGGCAAAGATTGCCATGGTCATGCTGGAAATTTACAACACCGACGTCCATTATTTCAAATATCACCGGTCACTGGAAATGCGGGGAACTTCGGACAATCCGTTCATTGAACCGTCTTTGATTTATAGCAACATCAGCGGCGGGTTGGGCTGCTTTGCGGCCTATAACTCCGGGCAGGTTACTTATCGTCCGTAATCCCAAAAACGGGCTGCATTCTACATTTTTGACAAATTGAGGTCAAAGCACCTCAAAATGTTCGTGTTCATTTTACTACGATTAGAAGAAATCTGTGCATTAATTGAAGCAGGCACAATTTACCGGCAGTGACGCTGCAAGGCATAATTTTTTCGTGCATACAAGTCAAACATCACTATCAGTTTCAGCCGTTTTGTAACAGCTGCACATGACGCAGCATTCTTCGGCTTTCAAACGACAAAAATAATCGATGTCATGGAAGACGGGCATCTAAAAGAAATACTAACCTTAAACCAATTTATTATGGACTTGCAAGGCTCAGATCAGGATAAAGAACAGAAAAGGCGTCCGTCCAATAAGAATATGGACGAACCCGATACGCTCATTGAAACCCTTGAAGATTTACAGGCAGAGGGTTATACATATGATTTCAATATGACCGCACACGCATTGGAACTGCACAAAGAGGATGGCATCTGCCTGACGCTTTCGCCGGAAGATTTTGACATTATTAAAGTGTACCGCTTCGAGGGAATGACAAATCCTTCCGACATGTCGATCCTTTATGCCATTGAATCAAAAGATGGCCTAAAAGGCACGTTGGTAAGCAGTTACGGCGTTTACGCGGATGCAATGTCCAATGAAATGATCAAAAAGCTGGACACACGCAGCTCATTGATTGTGCATCATCCGGAAGAAGATGATATGGCACATTAAGCCATTTTTCAGCGCAGCGATCAATAGTTCGGATTAAGATGTTACTTTGCCATAAAGATGGTCAGGTAGCATCTTTTTTTGTCGAAAGGAGCTAATTCACTAATTGGTCCAGAAGTCCAAAGCCCGTAAACCTCGTTATTAAGCATTGCATGAAAGAGATTTTTGAGTTGGAAAGGTTTCTGATGAACGACCTGCCTTACAAGTTCCTATTGGAAGTGGTGGTGCGTTCCATGATCATGTTTGTAATTCTCTTGACTGCGCTCCGGGTTACCGGCAAACGGGGAGTAAGGCAGCTTTCTGTTTTTGAAACCGTGATAATCATTGCATTAGGCTCTGCGGCAGGCGACCCGATGTTCTATGAAGATGTGGGTGTTATTCCCGCCCTGGTCGTATTTACCACCATTATCATGCTTTACAGGTTTGTGACCTGGCTTACGGGAAAAAGTGTTTGGTTTGAAAAATTGATTGAAGGAAAAACGGTTTGTCTGATTCATGAAGGCCGGTTTTCGATTGGCGCGTTTAAGAAGGAAACACTGGCGCAAGATGAATTTTTCTCCGAACTGCGTGTGAAAAGCATCTCGCATCTAGGACAGGTTTCCAGCGCCTACCTGGAACCATCAGGAGAAGTAAGTGTCTTTTTTTACCCGGACAATGAGGTTAAATACGGTCTGCCGCTGCTGCCGGACCTTTATAATGCAAAGAGCAAAAAGATCTTCAAAGACGGAGTCCATGCCTGCGCTTTTTGCGGAAATGTTGAAAAATTATCCATAGGGGGGGCTGTTTGTCCGGTCTGTAAAAGAGAAGAATGGGTTTTTGCCATTAAGACATCCAGATTAAGTTAGTCAAAACAGGCCTGTGAGCTGGCACGGGTATTTAATCATGTTTAACAAAAAATTTAAACGCATACTATTATGCATATGGTAGAATTGACCGACGACTTAATAAAATCTGCCGAAGAGCGATCTGTCGGGCAGGCTTACCCTTATTTCGTCAAAAACCTGAAAGCCATCGGTGTTGACAATTATGAAATTAAGGTAGGAAACCACAGACGTACTTATACATCCGTTATTGGTGATAAGCTGGTGATCGAAGGCGACATTCCGGAATTTGAATGCGCTGAAACATTCGAGCTGGAAGCTGTGAAAACAGCTATCAAACGCAATCAGGAAGGTGTTACGGACTACCCGACATTCCTGCGTGAGATAGGTGCGGCAGGCATACACACGTATGTGGCCGATCTGGCGGGTATGAAGGTGATTTATCAGGGACCCAATTCTGAATACGAGTACGAAGAAGTGATTCCGGAAGTTTAAATTGACCTGATCCGTGTAATCAATTCATGCAAATGATCGTCCGTGAAATCCAGGTGAGTGACAAAGCGGACGAGATTTTTACCAAAAGTGACTGCCAGTATGCCGTGCCGGGCCAGTTTATTTACATAATCGATCTCTGAAATGCGCTCCGCAATTCGGATAATGACGATATTGGTATCAACGGGAAAGATCTCTTCCACTTCGGGCAAATGCCGAAACATTTCACCGATTGCCCTTGCCCGCTCGTGATCTTCTTTCAGCCTTTCTACATGATTATCCAGCGCATAAATGCCAGCTGCCGCCAGAAAACCAGCCTGACGCCAGCCGCCGCCCATTACTTTGCGAAAACGTCTCGCTTTTTTGATCACTTCATGTGTCCCCAAAAGCAATGATCCAACAGGACAACCCAGTCCTTTTGAAAGACAAATACTGATGCTATCGAAGGCCTGACCATATTGCAAAGGACTTTCGCCCGTTTCCGCCAATGCATTAAAAAGCCGCGCGCCGTCCAGATGCAAGGGAATGTTCCTTTCCAGACACACTTTCTTGATCGCTTCAATCTCAGCGAAATCGTAATAACAGCCGCCGCCTTTGTTCATTGTATTTTCCAGTGAAACAAGACGCGTTACTGTCGAATGAATGTCGTGCTCCGGGCTTATCGCAGCTGCAACCTGTCTGGCTGTGAGCCTGCCACGATCGCCGTCGAGGAGTTTTACGGACGACAGCGCATTGAGCATGATGCCGCCGCCTTCATATAAGTAAATGTGTGAATATTGATCACAGATCACATCGCTGCCCGGTTGCGTGTGCACGCGGATCGCGAGCTGATTGGTCATTGTTCCCGAGGGACAAAACAGCGCTTCCTGCATTCCAAACAGCTTAGCCGCCTTTTCCTGTAAAGCATTTACCGTAGGATCGTCGCCCAATACATCGTCACCCACTTCCGCCGCCCACATGGCTTGCTGCATCTCTTTCGTTGGCTTGGTGACTGTATCGCTGCGCAGGTCAATTTTCATATTCAAATTCAGATTTTAAATGATATGCAAAAGTATGCGCATATATTGCGAAAAAATCGGGATAATGGAATTTGAAGAGTATTTAAGGTTAAAAAAAATTGATCAGCAAACATTCAGCACCGTAGATCCGGCCCGGTACGCGGAATGGAAAGAGCTGTTCACCACCATGCACCCCGACAGTTTCACTGCCCAGAAAAAATTCCTGGTCAATGAGATACGGAGACGTTATCATTTGAAAGAAGAGGTTTCGAAGCCGCAGTAACTATCCCTTCATATCTTCCATGAGCTTCATCAGTATCCCAACCGTTTTTTCAGTTTGCTCCTTACTCGGCGTCGTATCCCAATTCCCGACGATCCCATTGCTGCCGATGTAAATGCCGTCTTTGCGTGAAATGAAGTTTGCGCCCTGGGTATATAGTTTGTAATTCACGTCACTTTGCGGGATTAAACAAGAAAGCTGGCCCGAAACCGGCGTCAGTTCCTGATCGTTAAACACCGGTTTTGCGCCCAATCCCATGCAATTCACCACCACTTTTTCGGGTAATGCATCAATATCTTCCAGTTTTTTGATCTCCTGGATTTTTACTTTTCCGCCAAACATGACAAAATCTTCCAGCTGATGCCTGAGATAACTTGGAATGTTAAACATTAAATTCGTCCGTCTGGTCACATGATCCGCTTTGAAGGGATGTTCCTTTGCTTCCAGTTTTACCCGTTCGGGAATCAGACCGTGGATCTCGAAATCCTCTCCCCCGGCGCCGGGCGTGTAAACGGGCATTTGTTTAAAAACCCCATATTCCTCAGCCCAGCAGGCAATGTCATTTAGTCCCAGAAAAAACTGAAACCGACGAAACGAAAAGCGCGTTGCTTCTTCCCAAACTGCCTTAAACTCAGGCTTGGCCACCTTCACATCACAAACGCGTGAAGCGGGCGACCATGTTCCCGTTGCCAGGTTACTCGTAATGTTTGGCGGAACGTCTTTGGTATAAATGGTCACTTCACAACCGCTTTCCTGCAAGAGGCGCGCCGTTGCAATCCCCACTGTCCCGCAGCCGATCACAGCCACTTTCTTCTCGTTCGTAGCCAGCACATTGTTCCGCGCAATGTTCCCGGTTCCCCACGAAAGCGACCAGCCGCTGCCGCCATGTCCGTAATTATGCACAATGGTCTTGTTGCCCAGCTGCTCCACATCCAGTCGCGGACCAGAAGCACGAAACGGGCGTAAACCAACTGTTTCTTTAACGATACGGTCCATTGAAAGCCTTAATTTAGGAATCTGATGATAACCTCTTCCGATGTGAAAATGTTTATCCGGATAAAATTGCTGTGTTTTGGGTGCACAGGAAGACGCAATGGTGCCCAATGCAAAACTGGCGGGAATTGCCTTTTCGAAAAAATTTCTGCGGTTCATTAAGGTTGGAATAGTAGATGATACAATCGAAAAGTAGCGAGGAACATTAGTTTTTACAAATATTCTATTGATGGATTTAGCATCACCAAAACATTATTACAGTTATTACAAATTAATACAATTATAACGCCCCATTGTCATACGTGACATTCAATTTAAACATGGATTAACTCGCCGAAAATTTTGAAGTGCGTTTGATTTAGGTAACTTTCCGATATGAACATTCACATTATAGACACTGGATTCTTTAAACTGGACGGCGGCGCAATGTTCGGAGTGGTTCCCAAATCGCTTTGGAACAAGCATAATCCGGCCGATGAAAAAAATCTCTGCACCTGGGCTATGCGCTGCCTGCTCGTCGAAGATGACGGAAAGCTTATTTTGATCGATACCGGACTCGGGGATAAGCAGGATCAGAAATTCTTCGGACATTATGATCTGCATGGCGATGCAAGTTTGATTTCCTCCATCAGAAACTGCGGCTATGATGTTACTGACGTTACGGATGTCATCTTAACCCATCTGCATTTTGATCATGTCGGCGGCGCCGTGCAATATAATCAAGAACGGTCGCAACTGCTTCCCACATTTCCGAATGCTGTTTACTGGTCAAACGAAGCACATTGGGAATGGGCTATTAGGCCTAATCCGCGCGAAAAAGCTTCTTTTTTGAAGGAGAACATTCTTCCCTTGAAAGAATCATGTCAGTTGAAATTTATAAACAGATATCAGTCGCCATTTTCCAACATTGAATTTATTCACGTGGATGGGCATACGGAGCAAATGATGTTGCCGGTGATTCGTTATCAGGATAAGAAAATCATTTATGCTGCGGATTTGCTGCCATCTTCCTACCACATCCCGCTGGCCTGGATCATGAGTTACGATATGCGGCCGCTGGTTACAATGCAGGAAAAGCAGGAAGTTTTGCAAAATGCTGCCGCTGATAAGCACATTATTATATTCGAGCACGATCCTGTTTTCGAAGCCGCCGTCGTGGAGCGAACTGAAAAGGGAATTGTGATCCGTAAGCGCGGTGCGTTGAGCGCTTTTATCAGTTAATGTATGAAAATCGGTCTGGTTTTATCCGGGGGCGGGGCACGCGGCATTGCGCACATTGGCGCTATAAAAGCACTGATGGAACGAGGGATCAGGCCCAACATGATCAGCGGCACCAGCTCCGGGGCGTTTGTTGGCGCGATGCTCGCACACGGGTACGCGCCAGACGAGATCATTGAGATGATCATTCAAACCAGTTTTTATCCCTACATCAGGTTCGGGTTTGGTGCAAACGGACTTTTGCATATGAATAAGCTGGAAGCTGTGCTTCGCAAATACATTCCTGAAAACACATTTGAATCCCTGAAAACACCCCTCATTGTAACAGCAACCGACATTGTTTCCGGGGAAGAATTACAATTCAGAAGCGGCGAACTTGCTATTCCGGTGCTTGCTTCCTGCTGCATTCCGGGCCTGTTCAGTCCCATCCGCTTTCAAGGCCGCGAACTTGTCGATGGTGGCGTGCTGAACAATCTGCCCGTCGAACCCATTATGCAAGAAGCAGACTTCATCATTGGCATTCACTGCAACCCATTCACCCTGGACAAGCCCCTAAAAAAAACCACAGAACTCGTCTACCGCAGCCTGATCCTGGCCATGCACAGCAAAACCAAGGAACGCTTCAAAAAATGCAACCTCCTGATCGAACCACCAGAACTAAGCAAATTCAGCATTTTCGACTTCCGAAAAGCCGGGCAGTTGTTTGAGATTGGTTATGGTTATACCAAACGCTTGCTGGAAGAGACGGACATTGATCTTAATGCACCAGCCTAGTAAATCCAATAAAAACCACTCAATCACCAAGCTTCCTAACAACCCATTCGCCGACTTGAACGCCTTGCTTCTGGCCGTTTTCGATGGCGTCCATGAAGTGGATTCCTCCGTAGAAACGGGACATGCCGGACTCTTCTGCGGCGGCTATGAATGAGAGGAATGTTCGGGCTTTCAGGCCGAAACGCTCTTCGACCGTATCAGTGTATTCGAATTTATTGCCGAAATAATGGGTCAGGACAATGGCTGAGGCGGAGGATATGACGGAATGGCCGCTTAGATATTCCGGGAAAGGCGGCGTCTGCAAAAACGGCGTCCAGGTTGGATCAATGTATTTGCGGATGGCCGTTTCCGGGCGGATGCGGTTGCTGCGGAATTTTTCTTCCCAGCAAGTCATGAAGCCGTCCATTAATGCGATGGCGACGGAAGCATTTACCAGCATTGTTTTTGAGAAATCGGACTTTGCTTGTTTGCAGGCAATGTTGGTAATCCCCATCCAATGTGCTCCCGGGGAGATTTTTTTCATTCCAACCAGCAAATGCCCTTTATTCTCCAACGCAAACGGGTTACAATCCCAAAACGCCGCCATAACCCTGTGCGCAGGCTCTTTTTTATCATCATAATTGAGCTTCATCAGCTTGAAAAATGCAGAATTCTTGTCTTCTGAAAAAGCAACCGGCGGCTCAGGACGGAATTGTGCTGCGGAATCGAGCGTAAATGGGCGGACGGTTTTAAAATAAGGCTCTACGGGCGGGAAATAGCCCGGAGGCGTCGGATACCAGGTTCCAGGAGTCTGTTTGGGTTCGTAGCGCGGGAAATTGCTGATCAGATTGTATTTGTCTGCTTTGGCATATTTCAAAATCTGCTTGCTGATCGCCAATGCATATTCCTGCGAGCCTGCGATCATTTCTTCACTGACGCCTTCGTTCCTGCATGAATCCAGCAGCCTGGCTTGATATGTCTGTAAAAGTGCGCCGGATGGCTGCATCTTTTTGGCCGTTTCCAGCATGGCCAGAACGGCGCTGAGCTGGTAAGAAAACGCAGCAACCGCAGGCTTTTCCATTTTTGGATAATCATTCAAAATGCCGTGCATGCTTTTGTAAGCTGTGTCGTTTTGTGACACCACTTCGTAACCTGCAAGGCACGCATACGCGAAAAACCGTGCGCTTAGCGGCGGATTGGTCACGTCGTGGATCATGACGTCTGTCATTTGCAAGGTCACATTTCCGATCGCATCCGGACTGATCTTTGCGGAGGAATCCTTCTTGCAGCTTGCAAAAAAGCACAGGCCCGCCATGACCAGCCAGCCTTTAAAGAACTTTGCCAATTTGATATGCTTTAATTTCTTGTTGATTTATCCCAAACAGAAGCTTGTCGCCAATCGGCAGTACACTTCTCACATCGCCCTTCAAGTTGAATCCGGACCTGTCCTGTTTTATGTAAGCAAACTGACCCTTGCCATTTCCCTTTAACAAAACACCAAAATTTGCATCATACTTGCCAAACCGCAGCCGCGCTTTGCTCACATTGCCGCAAAGGAGCAAATCTTTGTTCCCGTCCTTGTCAAAATCAACGGCAGTAATGGTATATACGGGTGAGATCTGCGACTGGAAAGGGAGTGGTTTCTCTGCGAATTTGCCATTGGCACCTTGTTCGAAATAGGCTGTTTTCAGATAATTGGCTTTCAATTCCTTGGCACCTTCGAGCTCATCAGCTGTAAAGATTTCCTTCGTAGTCGCATCCGCATAGCCTTTGTAATCCTGAAAACGCGTCCGCATAATGCTCATTTGATCGAGCATTTCATCACGCGTCACATAAGGATAGCTTTTGCCCTGAATGTAAAAACTCATGATCGGATCTACGGAACCATTGTCGTCAAAATCCTTGTAAATCATTTCAACCGGCTCATTGTCAGAAGCTTTGCATTGGCTGTTCAGACCTAAGTTACCGATTACAAGATCTTCCTTACCATCTCCATTCAAGTCGGTTAGCAATATTTTGTTCCACCAGCCGCTGTATGGTTTGTCAAAATATGTGGTCGTTTTGTTTTCCAATTTGCCATTGACATGGATATAAACTGTGATTGGCATCCATTCTCCTACGACGATCAGATCTGGTTTTTTGTCACCATTCAAATCTGTCCAAGCCGCATCGGTTACCAGGCCAATGTTGGCGAGTTCAGCAGAAAGCTTAGCGGTTTGGTCGGAAAATTTGCCTGAGCCATCATTGATTAAAACGTAGCTTCTGGGCGTTTCGGGATATCGTCCCGGGATCACGCGACCGCCTACGAAAAGATCGGGCTTGCCGTCCCCATTAATGTCTGCAACGCGTACGCAGCTTGTGCTGGTGATCATTTTGGGCAATGCACCAGCGCTCTTGGTAAAATTACCCTTGCCGTCATTCAAATATAAACGGCTTTGCAACAGTGGATCCTCGGGCATAAATGTCGCGTAGCCGCCGCTGCAAACGAACAGATCCTGAAAACCATCGCCATTTGCATCAAAGAATGCCGCATCCGTGTCGTCACTCTGCTTGTCTGCTTCAAAAGCCGGCACTGGTTTGCTGGTGAAAGAACCGCTTTTCTGCTGCAAATAGAGCTTTCCGGCTTCTCGTGAACCTCCTCCTGCATACACATCCTCTAAACCGTCACCATTCGCATCGCCCTTTACCAGGCAAGGCCCGGAAAAAGAAATCGGGTTAATCAGCAATGGCTGACGTTTGAAATCATTCGTATTACTCGCTTTTCCATAATACGCGATCGGCGATTGAACAGCATTATAAAGCGGACTGGCCGATCCTGCGTTTGATTTGACCACTTTGGCATTTTTTTCACTTAATGTCAAAACTGCATTCACCTTGGGTTTGAGCACGCTTTCACGCTTACCGCTGAGCCACACAATTTGCAGGGAATCAATGCTTTCCTTACCCAAACCAAAATGCAAAACCGGCGAAACGCTCGATTGGTAACCACGCGTCGGCATCTGTTCAAGATATTGTTTTTGGTCTTTACTATAAATGGTAACCTTCGCTCCTACTCCGAACTTGTTGGCTCGCTCGCCTTCCAGTTTTATTTTCAAATAATTGTTTTTCAGTAACTTATCGCCATCATTTTGGTAAATAAATGCGGGCTTGTTAATGTTGTTGACGATCAAATCCAGGTCACCGTCATTGTCCAGATCTGCGTAAGCGGCGCCGCCGCTGTTTGAAATTTCCCCTAATCCCCAATTGTCGGCCACGTTGGTAAATGTCAGGTCTTTTTTATTTTGGAATAAATAATTTTTCATGTTGGACGAAGGCATTTGATACACCATATTAAGCACATCTTCACGCTTAACCTGTCCTTCAATGCGCTTCAAGTGGTCGCCCATGAACTTTACGAAGTCCATATTGGTGAAATCACGCAGGTTACCGTTGGTAATAAAAAGGTCTTTCCAGCCATCATTGTCGTAATCCGCAAACAGCGATGCCCAGCTCCAATCGGTGTTGGAAACGCCGGATAATTGCCCTACTTCCGAGAAAACCGGCAGTTTGCTTTTTCCGCCCTGTCCCTGGTTCAGTTGCAGCATATTCCGCATATACTGATGGTTAAAACCCATTTTGACATTAAAATCAAAGAGCTCATAGTTATCCAGCCCGGCGAGTAATTTCTGTCTGCGGTTGTCCTCAGGCAACATATCGAGCGTAAAAATGTCGGGCAGGCCATCATTATTAAAGTCTGCAATGTCGTTACCCATGGAAGAATGGGAAGTGTGACCGATGGAAGCATTCAGGGCGTCGGTGAATGTGCCGTTTTTGTTATTGATATATAAAAAATCAGGGACAGAATAGTCGTTTGAAATATACATATCCTGCCATCCGTCCTGGTTTACGTCGGCGATTCCTATGCCCAAACCGTAAGTCAGGGGCGAGCTTTGGATGCCTGCTTTTCTGGTAATGTCGGTAAAGTAAGGCGTTCCGTCTGCTTTCGGATCATTTTTAAAAAACCTTACGCCTGTTACAGGATCGTCCTTTTTAAGTATATCTGCCGTGCTGGCCTCATCCAGGATCGGGAGCGATTTTGGATTGTGGTTTAGTAAAAACATATCCAGGTCACCGTCTTTATCAAAATCAAAAAATGCAGCTTGCGTGCTGTTGCTAGGCGCACCCAGACCATATTTTTCAGCAGATTCTTCAAACTGCGGAACGCCGTTTGCATCATTTCCTGTATTAATAAAAAGCTGACCTTTAAGACTTTCCGGCGAAACATTTCCGGAATAGCACACATAGATATCCAGCTTACCGTCACCATTTACATCCGCCATAGTAACGCCTGTTTTCCAAGGTCTTTCACGGCCTCCAACGCCGGCTGTCGCGGTAACATCTTCAAAAACCATGCGGCCTTTGTTGAGATATAGCTTATTTGGCACCATGTTTCCCGTGAAGTAAATGTCGTCCAGCCCATCGCCATTCAGGTCGCCTGCTGCCACGCCCCCACCATTGTAAAAGTATTCGTACATCAACACATTGGTGTTCAGGCCCTCGGTTAATGTATTGGCAAAGTCAATTTTGGTTTTTTCGGCGGGTAAAAGGGTGAACAAAGGCGTCTGGCTTTTACCGTCTTTGGGTTTATCGGAATCTGCGGTTTTATTGCATCCCGTAAAACCAAGACTCATTGCCAGCACGATAACTCCTGGGATCCAGGATTTTATTCGCTTCATAATAGGGTCACGAAGGTTGAACTGTATAAAAAAGAAACTATGCCTTCATAACGAAGACATAGTTTCACAAATTTACTAATAAAGCGAGGACTAACTATTTATCATATCCCGGATTCTGTGTCAGCTTGGAATTTCTGTTGATCTCATCCCGGCTGAACGGACGGAAATACATTTTATCAGCCCACGTGCGGTTTTCATGCGATTTCTCGATGATCGGCGTGTAGGTGTAGTCGTAAACGGTCGTATCGTAATGATATGGCTCTTTCATCGACTTGCCTGGCTTAAATTTGCCCAACACATTAATGTATTCCAAAGGCCTCCCTAATGTTTCCTTCGCGATCATCCAGCGGCGCGCGTCATGATAACGGTGCTCTTCATAAGCCAGTTCGATCCTTCTTTCGTGGCGGTATGCTTCTTTAAGTGCAGCACCGCTCACTTTCAAAGCAGGCATACCTGCACGGAACCGGATCTTGTTAAGCCATGCCAATGCTTCCGCATCCTGGCCCAGCTCGATGCTCGCTTCAATGTAGGTGAAAACCACTTCTGTTGTGCGGATGAAAGGCCATGGAATGTTCTGGCGGTCGGTGTTATCGTACAACGCAGGGTTTGGATCAATAAACTTGCGCATATAGTAACCTGTCCGGCTTCCGTTCCAGTCTTCGATTGAGCTGCTGCGCGTATCCAATCCTTTACGGTTGATCAATGCCCCTTTGTCGTCCAACAGGTCATAAGCACCGGTCTGAATCTGGTTTGCAGGGTCTTTCGCATCCGATGGACGTGGTTTCCAGTCTGCTCCGTCATACATAATCGTTGCATATAAACGAGGATCACGGTTTTTGTACGGGGCATTGGCATGCGCAGGATTTGTCCAGCTGAAAGGCGTTCCGTCCATCAGTTCGTAATCATCAACCAATGTTCCTATCGGCGTATTTCCAGCCCAGTTGTGGTAACCGTTAGGGCCGTTGTTCAAACCTGTCTGGCGAGCGCCTTCTGATAAGCTTGGCGTAAAATAGCGTCCGAAAAGGACTTCACTGGCGGCGGACGGGTCGAGCGTTTTGTCTGCGCTCGCACCTGCCATAGCAATGGATATATAGTTGGCCCTTCCTTCTGCTGCTGTTACCGGAGCAGTTAAATTCAGCTTGTATGCACCATTGCCACCATCCACAACTGCCTTGGCAGCAGCCTGTGCAGCTGTCCACCGCGCCTTGCGGTCACCGGAAACAGATCCAAGGAATTCAGGATTCGGATATGCAGCCAGCGCAGCAGATTTTGCTTTCGCAGTAGGCATATCATGCAAATCACTTGCAGCATACAATAACACCCTCGATTTAAGCGCCTGTGCCGCAACTTTCGTTGCGCGGCCTTTTACCGTTGTTTTTCCATCCAATAACATTGCCGCGCTATCCAGGTCACTCACGATCAACTGGACACATTCATCCCATGTGTTACGGGGAACGCTGTAATCCTCGTTCAATGCATACACCTTTTTAATGATAGGCACTGAACCGTAATAGCGGATCAACTGATGATAATAATAGCCTCTCAGGAAGTATGCCTCTCCTTTCAGACGTGCTTTAAGCGTTTCGTCTGTGAAAGATGCCGTGGCTAGTTGCTGAATGGCCAGGTTGGAAGCGCGGATGTAAGTGTACATCTGGCCCCAGCCGTATGTTGCGTCCACCCAACCCAGGTTAGAAGGGCTTAAACTTCCTTCATTAACCGTGTTAATGTTACGTCCTGTGTGGGTGAAAACAGCTTCATCGGTCAGGGAAGCAAGCATTTGCTCACTGAAACCACCTTGTTGAAGGCCTGCATAAATTCCCGTCACAAAACCTTCTGCCAGCGGTCCCTCTTTCCAGGCTTCTTCACTTGGAATTTCGGTTGGCGGTGTTACATCCAGGAAATCAGTGTCGCAGGACCATAACCCGGCCAGCAGTGCAATTAAGAATATACTTTTATATTTCAATTTCATATCGATTGTCTTTAAAATGCTACACGTAGACCGGCGTTGATAATTCTTGCCTGTGGATAGTACTGGCCACTGGTGTTAGTGGATTCCGGATCCCAAACCTTGATCTTATCAAAAGTGAACAGGTTCAATCCGTTTACATAAATCCTGAATTTGCTCAAACCAATTTTCGATCCCAGGTCAGATGGCAGGTTGTAACCCAGCTCGATGTTCTTCACACGCAGGTAATTGTTGCTTTTCAGGAAGTAATCGTTGATACCCGCTTGTCCCGTGTTGGTATAATACCGGTTGTTACGGTTTGTCAGACGTGGATATTCGCTCGTTGGGTTATCAATGGTCCAACGGTGGTCGAAGTCGTATTTCAAGTAGTTGCCAATGTCACCGGATTCAGTAAGGCCTACGACTTGAAGCCCGCCCAGCGTTCCCTGGAACAATACAGAAAGGTCAAATGCTTTGTAACCCAGATTGATAGACGCACCGCCTGTGAAATACGGACGCTGCACTTTTTCTGTTCTCAAACGGTCATCAGCGCTGATCTTTCCATCGCCGTTCACGTCTTTGAACTTCATATCACCTGGTCTCAGGTTACCTGTAATAGGCGAGTAATCCAGTTTGTTGGCATCAATTTCGCCTTGGTCCTTGAATGCTCCGTCAAATTGGTAAACCAGGAATGAGTTATAAGGCATTCCGGTTGAACGCTGGTAAGCTGGTGCACCAGGTGTTTCATCCCAGTATTTGATCTGGTTTTTGGCATAACCACCATTCACACTTACGGAATAGTTGAAATCGCCCGCATTGCCATCATAGCTTACCTTGAACTCCCATCCTTTGTTTTGCAGCTTACCCAAGTTTTGAGGAGGCAGTTTTCCGTCGATACCCGCAGAAGAAGGCGTAGAACCCGCTTTTGGGATCAGGATGTTAGAACGGTTGTTTATAAAATAATCGAATTCAAATGCCAGTTTGTCGTTCAGCAATGTTCCTTCGATACCGAAGTTGGAGTTATTCGCAACCTCCCAGGTAAAGTTTTTGTTCGCCACACGTGCTTCCAGCAAGGTTTTAGCAACCTGATCGTTGATAATGTAGCTTCCGAAGCCCATTGTGGACAGATATTGATATTCCGCAAGTGTTTCTGTTCCAAGGAAATAAGGCTCAGCACCCATTTGTCCCCATGAACCGCGAAGCTTCACGTTATCAACAAAGCGCGACACGCTGTTTTTCCAAAAAGCTTCTTCCGAAATACGCCATCCCGCCGAAACCCCCGGGAAGAAACCGAAACGCCCTTCTTTTGGGAACACATAAGATCCATCAACGCGCCACAGGAATTCAGCCAGATACTTTTCTTTGAAGTTATAACCAGCGCGACCAAAATAACTCAAACGCGCTCTGCTAAACAGATCCGTATTATTGTTTGTTACACCATTCACAGTAACAGAACCTGAGTTTCCGATGTTCTGCTCAGGCGTTCCTCCTGCAAATAGCTGATCCACAACCGGTGAAATGTAGTAGCGACGGAATGCGAAGAAACCATCCCCATCCACTTTTTCACGTTGCACACCCGCCATTACATTGAAGTTATGCGAACCGATCGATTTCTCGTAGGACATCTGGCCAGTCAACTGAATGGACAATTCCTGATAAGAAGATTCCGTCAAACGCGGATCTTTGAATGTCGAACGAACTGTTCCCGTCAGCAAAGGCGATGTGCCGTCCGCTTCAAAAGTTTTCTTATCCCAGAAATACAATGTCCAGGGCGTTTCAAAGTTTTTCTGACGGCGGATTTGCTTGTCCAATGCAGCCATTGTATTGATTTTCAACCCCGGAACGCCAGGAATCTGAATTTCAAGACCTCCGTTTGTTTGGATATAATCTCTTCTGTCGCGCTCGTAACCTGTTGTATTTGTAGTGATTACAGCTGGGTTTTGACCATTTTCGATGTCAGGACCGGCTTTTCCGTTTGGCCAGATTGCGATTTCAGTCGGCTTACCGCGCATCAGCATCCGGAAAATCGGACCTGCGTCATTGCCACCACTTGGGTAGTTACGATCTTCTTCACGCAATGTCAGACCGACGTTCGCAGAAATGTATTTGTTGATTTTTGTATCCAAATTGATACGCATATCATACTGCTTGTAAGCCGTCGCCGTGTTCTTGTAGTAACCTTCCTGATTGATATAACCCAAAGAAGCCAGATATTTAATGTTTTCGCTGCCACCTGTCAATTGCAGGTTATGGCGTTGCTGCGGCGCCCATTTGCGGATTACCGAGCCATACCAGTCTGTATTGGGGTAAAGAAGCGGCGAAGATCCGTCTTTGAATTTCTGAATATCCTCAGGCTTGAAAACGGCATTAATTACGTTTCCGTTATCCTGCCTTTTATAAGAACCTGTTGTGTTAAAGCCAGTTAACGCATTACCCCACTCGCCTACCGGCAAGTTGTCATAAATCTGCAATTCATTTCTGATGATCGCATATTCTTCGGCGTTAGCCATTTCCGGCGTTCTGGTTGGTTGTGAAGCCCCGAAGTTCATGTCGTAAGATAATTGCGGCTTGCCTGTTTTTCCACGTTTTGTCGTGATCAGGATTACACCGTTACCCGCACGCGAACCGTAAATAGCAGCCGCAGCATCTTTCAAAACAGAGATACTTTCAATGTCCGCAGGGTTGATACGATCCAAACCACCGCTCCGGTTGGGAACGCCGTCCACAACGATCAGTGCATTGCTGTTACCCAGTGAGTTAGTACCGCGAATACGGATGGCAGAACCATCATTACCCGGCTCGCCGCTTGCCTGTACAGCCGAAATACCGGGCAGACGACCGCCCAGTGTGTTGGATAAGTTGGCAGCCGGCGCTTTTTCAAGTTCTGCTCCCTTTACGGCTGTTACAGAACCGGTTAGCGTCGCTTTCTTGGCCGTACCATAACCTACAACAACCACCTCGGTCAATGCCTTGGTGTCGGAAATAAGCTTGACGTCAATATTTGATTTATTGCCAATAGGAAACTCCTGGGTCAGGTAGCCGATAAAAGAAAAGACTAATGTGCCCTGCTTGTCGGCAGCCACGGAGTAAACGCCCTCATTGTCAGTAACTGTGCCGGCTGTGGTCCCTTTCACCACGACGCTAACGCCGGGTAAGGCCACTCCTTGATCATCTTTGACTGTTCCTTTAACCACATTCTGGGCATAAGCCCCTAAAACGGCGATCAGAACCAGTAAAAGAGAAGCAACAGATCGCGATACAGCACGAAATGTCCATCCAGTAGAAATTCTCATAGATTAAAATTTGGATTGAATAGTAGAAATTAAAAAAGTTGCTTAACCGTATAATCACGGAACGTGAGACAGTCACTGGTCACTAAAAAGAAACCAGACATCAGGAAAGAAAAATGGAGATCGGAAAGTATTTACATAGGTTCGATTTATGGTTGTTTTGGTGAGTTAGGGAGTTTTTGTTCGGATTTGTTATGCGTGTTATTTGTACACAATTCAATGTGCGGTCTTTGGAAAACTCATTGGATAAGCTTCTGATTTTCGGTTTTACTCATTCATTTGTACAAAAAGATATTAAATTTTTTACAAAAGAAAACATTCTAATTTTTAGCATATGCATTCTATGAAAATAACAATTTTATGCACTATAAATTCGAATAATTATAACAATGTATACCAAAAGTTACATGTTATGCTTCCAAAATGTGGCAGATGTTTACTAACTTCGCGACATAGTAATGTTGTATTTGTTACCTATTGTCTACATAATGAAATTCCCTTTACTCTCCCTGATTTGTATGTCGTTCGCCTTCGGCTGCACCAAAAATGTATCACCTGAAGAATACAATGCGAAAGCAGCTGATCCTAAAATATTTCATGAAACAGCCACGCACCTCACCGACGTGATCATTCATGACATTTTCAAACCACCCGTTGCCAGCCGGATTTACAGCTATTCATTCCTTGCAGCTTACGAAGCCCTTGTGCCGGCATATCCTGAATATCAATCACTTGGAGGCCAACTTGTTAAATTCACCTCACCGCAAAAACCGGATTCTTCCCTGGCTTACTGCTATCCGCTGGCCAGTATCAAAGCATTCGCAACCGTGGGCCGCACGCTTACGTTTTCAGGGAATATGTGGGATGATTATGAAAAGGATCTTTTCAAGAAATATCGTGATATGGGCATCCCGGACGATGTTTTCGAACGCTCTACTGCATACGGTGACTCTGTGGCCAAGCATGTGCTGGCCTATTCTGCAAAAGATCATTACAAAGAGATTCGCGGTTATCGCTATACGGTGACAAATGCGCCGGGAACCTGGGTGCCTACGCCGCCTGCTTATGCCGATGCGTGTGAGCCTATGTGGAACACCGTTAGGACTTTTGCCCTGGATTCTGTCACGCAGTTCCGCTGTCCGCCGCCCGCCAAATACGACCTCGACAAGAAGAGCAAGTTTATGGAGCTTGCGATGGAAGTTTACAACACCGGGAAAACATTAACAGACGATCAGAAAGCGACTGCCTATTTTTGGGATGATAATGCATTTGTAACCAATGTTGTGGGCCATGCAATGTTTGCAAATAAGAAGATGACCCCGGCCGGACACTGGTTGGCGATCATCAGAACGGTCGCTTCGGACAAGAAACTCGATCTGATGCGTTCAACAGAAGCTTATACACTGGGAGCATTATCACTTTTTGACGCATTTTCGGCGTGCTGGGATGAGAAATACAGGACGGTAAGGATCAGGCCTGAAACGGTGATCAACAATAACTGGGACCCTAACTGGAGACCGTTTTTGGAAACGCCTGCCTTCCCTGAATATGTAAGCGGCCACAGCGCGATCTCAGCAGCCTGCGGAACGGTGCTGACACATTTGATCGGTGATAATGTTGCCTTTACTGATACGACCGAAAAGAAATACGGCCACGGTATCAAATCATTTAAATCTTTTGAAGCAGCGTATTGGGATGCTTCCATAAGCCGTGTTTACGGCGGGATACATTACCGCGACGGTGTAGAGCAAGGGACTTACCTGGGTCAGAAAGTAGGTGAAAATGTTTGGAAACGCGCCGTTACTAAAAAAGGCCGGCACGAAATCGCTGCGAAATAGTGCATGATGAATGGGTTGGGTTCGGCTCAGCCCAACTCAGAATTATTTCAATATAAAAATCCCCTATTAATTAACGTGATCTGAATTGTAATGCAGCCCGATGTTTTCGCGTCGGGCCATTGCCATTTTAATGATCAGATACGAAACCGAGATCATGTTACGGAGCTCGCAAATGGCTACCGAAACTTTGGATTCTCTGTAAAGCTCTTCATGCTCCTGATGAAGCAGTTCCAGGCGGTCATAGGCTCGTTTCATACGGCGGTTTGTGCGCACGATCCCCACATAATTGGACATAATGCTATTCAATTCCCGCGTCATTTCCGTTACCAGGACCTGCTCTTCGGGATGCGTCGTACCAGAATCGTCCCATTCGGGAATGTTTTCAGGTGTAATCGCCTGATTAAAACTCTCAACCGTGCTTTCATAAGCCCTGTGCCCGAACACAACCGCTTCGAGTAATGAGTTGGAAGCGAGACGATTGGATCCATGCAAGCCTGTGCAGGAACATTCCCCTACTGCGTACAGGAAGTTGATGTTGGTTTTACCCCATTCATTCACCTTAATCCCTCCGCACATATAATGTTGTGCAGGAACAACCGGGATCATGTCTTTTCTGACATCAATGCCGGATTTAAGGCAGTATTCCGTAATGTTAGGGAAATGCTCTAAAAATTTCTCGTAATCCAGGTGGCGCACATCCAGGTAGACGTGATCGACACCATTCTTTTTCATTTCCGAGTCAATGGCTCTGGCTACAATGTCGCGCGGGGCCAGAGAAAGACGGTCATCATAAAGCTCCATAAAAGTGCTGCCGTCTGCACGCTTCAAAATCCCTCCAAACCCTCTCACCGCTTCTGATATCAGAAATGAAGGTTTCTGCCCTGGCTGATAAAAACTCGTGGGGTGGAACTGGATAAACTCCATATTATCACAAAGACCTTTCGCACGATACGCCATAGCGATTCCGTCTCCGGTAGCAATGGTAGGATTTGTTGTGCTTTGATAAATGTTCCCGATTCCTCCTGTGGCCAACATGGTGGTTTTTGCAAGAAACTTCTCCACTTCGCCGGTCTGGCGGTTCAGCACATAAGCGCCATAGCATTGGATATCTTCGCGGTAACGGTAAACGGTTTCCCCCAAATGATGCTGCGTAATGAGCTCAACAGCATAATAATGCGTGAAAACCTGAATGCTTTTATGCCTGTTAACCTCTTCCAAAAGTGCGCGCTCGATCTCAGCGCCGGTAATGTCCTTAAAATGAAGAATGCGGTGATCCGAGTGTCCGCCTTCCTTGGCCAGATCATATTCCCCGCCCTTTTCCTTGTCAAATCGGGTTCCGTAATCGATCAGTTCCTGGATCCGCTGCGGTGCTTCGCGCACCACGATCTCGACAATGTTCCGCTTATTCACCTCATCCCCCGCATCCATGGTATCCTGAATGTGCTTTTCAAACGAATCCGATTCGGCCCAAACCACCGCGATTCCGCCTTGCGCGTACTTGGTGTTGGTTTCGTCTGCCTGCACTTTGGTAATGACAGCAATGGAAATTTCCTGCTTTAATTCGTCAAAATGTCTCGCCAGTTTGGCTGCATAACTTAATCCGGCAATTCCGGAACCGATAATCAGGAAATCGAATTGGGGCATTTTATATCAATTAATAATGAGTGGTTAAATGATGGCCGCAAACGGATTTCTTAAAACCGCCAGGTCACATTTAACTTGACTAAATTCCTTTGCTCAGTTCAAGCATACGCGCCACAGATTTGTACGCTTTCAGCCTGATGTCTTCCGGAACAAAAATCTCCGGTTGTTCATACAAAAGCGCATTATACACTTTCTCTAATGTATTCATTTTCATATAAGGGCATTCGGAGCAGGCGCAGGTGTTATTATCCGAGCCGGGAGCTGGGATCAGTTTCTTGTCAGGAACCGATTGTTTCATTTTATGCAAAATTCCTGCTTCGGTCGCCACGATGAATTTTTCGTGCGGGGATTCTTTTACAAATTTCAACAAACCGGTAGTTGAGCTCACGAAATCAGATTGCATCAGAATGTCTTCCTTGCATTCCGGGTGCGCAATCAGCAATGCGTCCGGGTTATCGTCACGCAGTTGTTTTAATTTTTCTCTTGATATATCAATGTGGACAATGCAGGCGCCGTCCCACAGCACCATTTCACGGCCTGTTTTATGGGCAACATATCTTCCTAAATTGGCATCAGGAGCAAAAATAATCTTCTGATCCTTGGGTAAGCTCTCTACAATCTGCAATGCGTTGGAAGATGTACAGACAATGTCCGTTAATGCTTTGATTTCAGCCGAACAGTTGATGTAACTGATCACAATGTGATCAGGATACTGCGCTTTGAATGCTGCGAATTTGTCTGCCGGAGCAGAATCGGCCAGCGAGCAGCCCGCATTCAGATCAGGGATGACAACCTTTTTATTCGGGCTTAGAACTTTGGCCGTTTCGCCCATAAAGTGCACACCGCAGAACACGATCATGTCCGCTTCGGTAGCGGCTGCCTGCTGCGAAAGCCCCAGACTATCACCAATATAATCTGCGAGGTCCTGAATTTCGGCATCTACGTAATAGTGCGCCAGGATTACCGCATTCTTCTCCTTTTTTAATCGATTTATTTCAGCAATTAAATCAATATCATCAGCAACAGCTTCGGTAACATAACCGTAACGGTTGACCTGCTCTTCAATAGTTGTCATTATGGTGAATAATTGGCTTTTAGTTGATCATAAAAATTCCGGCCACCGCGTGGACCCGAATTTACACTAATAAACCAATGAAAAGCAAAGAAAGTGCATTGGCATAAAAATGAAAGGCCGCCGGAAATGTTTCCAGCGGCCTTTTCATGCAATTGTTTTAAATCTGCTATTATAGTATCCAGCGGAAGAAAACGTAAAGTGTCCCGGACAAAAGCATGGTAACCGGCAATGTCAGCACCCATGCGATCACGATATTCCGGATCGTCCCGCCCTGCAAGTTCTTCACCCCTTTGCTCGCCACCATCGAACCCGCGATCCCGGAAGAAAGCACGTGCGTGGTGCTTACAGGAAGTCCCAGATAAGATGAAACGCCTATTGTACTCGCCGCAACAAGCTCAGCAGAAGCCCCTTGTGCATACGTTAGGTGTTGTTTTCCAATTTTTTCACCAATGGTCACCACAATCCGTTTCCAGCCCACCATTGTGCCGAGGCCAAGTGACAGAGAGATCATTAAAATCACCCAATCCGGCGCATAATCCGTATATCTTCTGATCCCGCCTTCGCTTCCCGACTGCATTTTCAGGAATGCCTTATCGTCTGTATTCAGGTTAGCATGTCCGTTATCCAGGATCGTTTTCAGGTTACGGCTGATCAGTAACAATGAGCGACGGGCGTTCATCCGGTCTTCCAGAGGCAATTTATGGTCAACGAGCGGCTTGGTGATCTGTGCGTTGAGTGTATCAATTTCAGATTGAATGGTAAAAAGATGGTGACGGTCCGAAACCGATAACCTGGAAGAATCAATGGTGCTCACTGCACGCTCAATTCCGGCCAGATCCGCTTTCATGCCGGCAGGGTCAATGCTGTTGTCCAGAGCAAAATGTGCAGGAACAATGCCGATCAGGATCAGCATGACGAGGCCCACACCTTTTTGTCCGTCGTTCGACCCGTGGAAAAAGCTTACCAATGTACAGGTTGTGATCAAAATGGCGCGAATCCAGAGCGGAGGCGGCTGATTTTTCTTGGGTTCACTAAATACAATTTCGCGAAGCGGCTTGGAAAGCATTCTCCGCAAAATGAACATAATAATGATCGCCAGTGCAAAACCGAAGATCGGGGATGTAAGCAAGGAAGTGAAAAGCTCCTGCGCTTTGGACCAGTTCACACCCGCCCCTTCGGAATTTTCCGGCATAAATGTAAATGCAAGTCCAACGCCCAAAATCGAGCCGATCAATGTATGCGAACTTGAACTGGGAAGACCGAAATACCAGGTCCCGAGGTTCCAGATAATGGCGCTGATCAGCAATGAAAAAACCATAGCAGCGCTATGGTAGACATTCTGATCAATCAATAATTCAACAGGAAGCAGGTTGACAATCCCCATCGCAACGGCAATCCCACCCAGGAACACACCGCAGAAATTCATAAAACCCGACCAGATTACGGCCACATTGGGTTTGAGTGAATTGGTATAAATAACTGTCGCAACTGCGTTGGCTGTATCGTGGAAACCATTTACAAACTCGAATGCACAAGCCGCTAAAATACTGAGAGCGAGGAGAATAAAAATGTCGGTTTCAAGACCAAACATAAAAGAAGAATATAGGTTTATTTAATAGGAGACAAAACTACTTATTCCTTGCCGTTGCAATATTACCAAATTGTTAATTCAAGATTGAGAATAAGTATCGGAGATTATGCTGCTTCTTTATTGGCCAGCTGGCCGCAAGCCGCATCAATATCCTTTCCGCGGCTCCGGCGCACATGCACAGAAACGCCCCTGTCTTCCAGATATGCCGCAAATTTGTCCAGTCTGTCTGCTTCCGTGTTCTTAAAATCGGCCTCAGCGATTGGGTTATATTCGATGATATTAACCCGGCCAGGGACGCGTTTTGTGAATTCCCACAATTCTTTCGCGTCCTGCAAAGTATCATTGAAATTGTTAAAAACAATGTATTCGAACGTGATCCGGTTACCGGTTTTCTTATAAAAGTAGTTTAAAGCCTCCGCCAGGTTGTCCAGTGAATTGGACTCATTGATCGGCATGATCTGGTTCCGCTTTTCATCATTAGCTGCGTGCAATGACAATGCTAGCCTGAACTTAACCTCATCATCCCCAAGCTTTTTGATCATTTTCGCGATCCCGGCAGTGGAAACCGTGATGCGCCTGGGCGACATGTTCAGGCCTTCGGGCGAAGTAATGTGTGCGATGGATTCCAGCACATTCGCATAGTTAAGCAAAGGTTCGCCCATGCCCATGTACACAATGTTGGTCAATGGTGCCTTGAAACTTCCTTCGGCCTGGCGCGCTATGGCTACAACCTGATCGTAAATTTCTCCTGCTTCCAGGTTGCGTTTGCGGTCCATATAACCCGTTGCGCAGAATTTGCAGGTTAAAGAACATCCTACCTGGCTGCTTACACAAGCCGTCATGCGGTCGGCGGCGGGAATCAATACGCCTTCAACCAGATTCCCGTCAAAAAGTTTGAATGCAGATTTAATAGTCCCGTCATTGCTTTGCTGCTGCTTAGCAATGTCCAGCGAGTGGATCAGGAAATGCTCGTTCAGCAACTGGCGTGTAGCGAGGGATAAATTGGTCATTTCATCGAATGAATGTGCAGATTTTTTCCAGATCCATTCGAAGACTTGTTTGGCACGAAAACCCTTTTCTCCATGCGTGGCCAGCCAGCTTTTGAGCTGTTCCACATCCATTTTCCGGATATCCTGCCGCTTATTGATTTCAATCATTATTTTCTTTCTGTTTGTCCGGCGCGTGAAGCTTTTGGACGATTTATGCGCAAAGTTACTGAAACTCAATCAGGGAAGGTAACCTTTACGGAATTTTGAAAGTTCAAATCGCGGGAGTTTTTGTACAAATCACAGATCCTCCTGCGAAACCTCTTCCTTTTCATCATCAAGATATTCCTGCTTCCATTCTTTAATCAACTCGGTTCCAGATGGCATCCAGGTGAGCGCTTTGGTAATCAGGTTTGGGGCAACCGGCACGACGATTGGATAAAGATAAGTATCATCCGTCCTGTGCGCGGGGATTTTGACACCAATCGCATTCACCAGCCAAAAGAAAACGCTGATCCCGAAAACCCAAGTCAGCACGCCCACCATTCCGCCCGCCACACTATCAAATGTTCCTAGAATAGAAAAGCGGAGCGAACGACGGATGGAATAGCCGAATTGGTTTAAAAGAAAAATAGTAGGAAAGAAAATGGCAGAAAATCCTACATAAGGCAGGATTTTCTTGGCCACACTATCACTAAAATATGGCGTAAGGATTTCCATTCCCAAGCCTAAAAATTTGAAACCCAATATCATGGCGATCACAAGACCGGCAATGCCGATAATTTCGATCAAAAGTCCTTTGCGATAACCATGCAATGCTCCCCAAAGGAGAGGAAGGAGGATGAGAACATCCAATAATTTCATGCTAACAAGCTCTTTACCAAAGTAGAAACCACACGTCCGTCTGCCTGACCTGCCAATTCCTTGGTCGCCACGCCCATCACTTTGCCCATATCTGCGGGCGAGGATGCACCAATTCGAGTGATAATGTCCTGTAATTTGGCCTTAATCTCGTCTTCGGCAAGTTGTTTTGGAAGGAATTGCTCAATAATGGCCAATTCCGCTTCTTCTTTTTCCAAAAGGTCCGGACGGTTTTGGGTTTTGTAAATATCGGCCGATTCCCTGCGCTGCTTGGCTGCCTTGGTAAGCAGTTTAAGTTCGTCATCCGCAGTGAGTTCGCCGGTTGCACCGCCTTTTGTTTCTTCCAAAAGTATCAGCGATTTAATCGCGCGCAAAGCCCGCAATGTATCCTGATCCTTAGCACGCATGGCGTCCTTAATGCCTGATTCAACTTGGGTTTTTAGTGACATGGTGTCTAATTTTAAATGACTGAATGAGTGAATGAGTGAATGTATTTTTAATTTTGAGTATCAAAGGTTGAATTTAAAAATTGCCAATGGGGCTGCAAAGTTAAAGGAAAGCTTATAAATTGTCCTATCCGGCGCAGACGCACACAAACATTAATCGCACCCGCACAATTCACACATTCAGTCATTCACTCATTCACTCATTCACTCATTAAAAACATGACCCGACTAAGCGTTAACATTAATAAGATAGCAACACTCCGCAATTCGCGTGGGGGTGATAATCCTAATGTGCTGAAAGTGGCGCTGGATTGTGAGCGTTTTGGGGCGCAGGGCATAACCGTGCATCCTAGGCCCGATGAGCGGCATATCCGTTATCAGGATGTTTTTGATTTGAAGGAAGTGGTCACCACGGAATTCAACATTGAAGGAAATCCTTCTGAAAAAAAATTCGTGGAGCTTGTGCTGGCGAACAAGCCGGACCAGGTAACATTGGTGCCTGATGCGCTGCACGCCATCACCTCCAACGCAGGCTGGGACACGGTTACCAACCGCAGCGAGCTTACGGACTTGATCCAAACATTTAAATCTGCCGGCATCAGGGTTTCTGTTTTTGTAGATCCTGATGAACGCATGGTGGAAGGCGCAAAACTCTGCGGCGCCGACCGGGTAGAGCTTTACACCGAGCCTTATGCCGCACATTACTTCGAAAACCGGCAAAAAGCAGTGTTACCCTTCGTTTTAGCTGCTGAAAAAGCCAGAGAAGTTGGATTAGGATTGAATGCAGGCCATGATCTCAGCCTCGATAATCTCCATTTCCTGAAACAAAGCATCCCCTGGATGGACGAAGTTTCCATCGGTCATGCCTTGATATCGGATGCGCTTTATCTGGGATTGGAAAATACGATCCAGATGTATTTGAGGGAATTGGAGTTGTAGGTTTCGACTCCGCTCAACCTGACAACGCTTAGTGTGACAGGGTTTCCGTCACGGATCTTCACTTCGGCTCCGCTCAGTGTGACAGACAAGTTACCTGTCACACTGAGCGGAGCCGAAGTGAAGATCCGCAACGCATCTGTCACACTGAGCGGACCGGGCCGCCCGACGGCCGAAATGCCTGTCACACTGAGCGTAGTCGAAGTGTCACCACCCCGTCCTATACTCCCTCTTCACAAACTTGTTAGCCACATCGAAATTAGTAATCTTCATATTCGCACCGTCCCAGATGAGCTTTTGCCTTCCGGGAAAGTTAAATCCCCCTTTCCCATCCGCCTTAGGTTCGCGGTGGAGGTAGGAACGCACTGCGAGGTTTCCCATGAGCACAATTTCCGTTAAAGGGCCGGATTCTTCAAATGCAGAACTCGTGTAAGTGCCGTGGCCCTTTTTGCAGGCTTGTACAAATTGCTGCTGATGCCCTTCCGAGCCGCCCGGGACCAATGCACGGGGTTTTATATTGGGTCTGACTGTTTCAAATTTCTTTTCCGGCCATAAGCGCGGGTTGTTCCCGAACATTTCAGCGCTCAAAATTCCCTTTGTTCCGGTGAAAAGCATGCCGCCATCCACACTGCCAAAAACGGTTTTGTAATCACAGCCTTCGGGCAATTGCGGACGCATGCCGCCGTCGTACCAGGAAAAATTGATGTCCTTACCAGGCGTTTTGGAAGCGAATTTCATGTGAATGGAAGCCGATGGCGGTGCAACGTCATCGAAAAATGCCTGCTCGAAAAAATCTGCATAAACGGAACCCACGCTGCATTCCACGGAAGTTGGGTAACCCAGCTTCAATGCGCGGAATGGCACGTCGATGAAATGGCAGCCCATATCGCCCAATGCGCCGGTGCCGAAATCCCAGTAACCGCGCCACCTGAACGGCATATAGGCTTCGTGGTAATCGCGCTTGGGAGCGTTTCCCAGCCAAAGATCCCAATCCACACCTTCCGGAATGGGCTGCGATTCGCCCTTGTCTTTCGGGGATTGCACCCCTTGCGGCCAAACCGGTCGATCCGTCCAGACTTCGATTTTATGCACATCACCGATAATGCCGGATTGAACCAATGCTTCGGTTTGCCTGGTGCCGTCGCTGCTGCTTCCCTGGTTGCCCATTTGGGTTACCACCTTATATTTTTTGGCTGCGGTTGTAAGGTTACGCGCTTCCCAGATGTCTTTTGTAAGCGGTTTTTCAACATATACATGCTTACCAAGCTCCATGGCAGCCATCGCAATCGGAAAGTGCATATGATCCGGCGTGGTCACGATGACGGCGTCGATGTTTTTGGCTTCCTTTTCGAGCATTTTCCGGTAATCCTTATAATAAGGTGCATTCGGGAATTGCTTGCGGTATTTTACAGCCTGGCGGTCGTCTACATCACATAATGCGACAATGTTCTCAGCACCTTCGTTATAAGCTAGCCTTATATTCGTGTCTGCTTTTCCACCGCAACCCACGGCTGCAATGTTTAGCTTATCGCTGGGGGCAATGTATCCTTTTCCCAAAACATGACGCGGGACAATCATGAAAGTTCCTGCTGCCAGCGCACCGGCTTTGATAAAATCCCTGCGCTTAATGCCAGTTTCGTTCAGCACTTTTTGCTTTTCCATAACACGTCATGATTTTGGTTTTGGTAAAAAAAATGGACCGCCAGGAGTGAAAAGGAATTGCTTTGGGAAGACTACTATTTCCCTCCGAAAGTTTCAGCGATTTTCATAGCCACACCCATATCGCCATCAATTTTGAGTTTGCCCGTCATATAAGCCATCATGGCGTTCAGGTCGCCGTCGATGAGTTTAAGCGCATTTTTGGTAGAAACTTCAAAAGTGCAGTCTGCTTCCAGATCGTCATTCGAAACGGAATTAGGGACTGATTTGCTATCTATAAAAACGGTTCCTTCTTCGGTTTTGAATTTAACCGTAGCATTGAGGCCGCTGTCGGTTCCCAGGATATTTTTAACGCGATCGGTCAGAATTTGTAAGCTCATAACAGTTGGTCTTTCGGTTGTTGTAATATTATCGGACTAAAAATGACAAATGTATGTTCCCTTATAAGAATATTCAAATGGCTTTGGTGTTTTCAGCTAAAACCACAAATTTTACATCCTTCATCAGAAAACCCTGCTGATATTATTGACTACCCAAATGAGTGAAACAGTAAATCGTCCTACGTTCCTTACCATATTATGTATCCTCACTTTTATGAGCTCCGTTTCCGGTCTCTGGACCCAATCGGAAAGGTTATGGAACCCGGAAATCATGGCCGATAAAACGCGTGAAACATTCGAGGGCGTCCGCGAAAACCTTAAAAACCAGGCCACAACGGCAGATACGAAGACCATGGACAAGATGTTCGAAGCTGTGATCGAGCAGACAACCGCCGGGTCCATCAAAACCGGGGCTATCATTATGCTGATCTTCGAATCACTCTCCTTATTTGCGGCGTATTTGATGTGGAATCTGGACAAACGAGGGTTCTACTTATATATGGGCGGCATAGCCGTTGCATTTCTTTTACCGCTCTTTCTTATCGGTGGGTGGTTAGGGGTTATTACATCAATGGCTGGGGTCTTCTTCAGTATTTTTATGCTAATTATGTATGCTTTCAATTTGAAACACATGCATTCGGCATAACCTCTTGCATTCCACGAAGAAAAGATTTTATTTTGCGGACTAATTTGAATCGAGAAAATGGCTTTAATTACAAAAATCAGAGAAAAATCCGGGATCGCTGTGACGGTTATCGCGATCAGTTTAATTCTTTTTATGGTGGGGGGCGATTTAATGGGCCCAAATTCCATGCTTGGAGGAGGAAATGACCAGACTGTAGGTGAAATCGCCGGCAAGGACATTAACATTAAAGACTTCCAGTCCCGGGTTGACGGCTTTCGTCAGAACTACGAGGCACAGTCGGGACGCAGCCTGAACGAAAATGAGCTGGCTTCACTGAGAGATCAGGCCTGGAACCAGTTTGTAGTTGATATCGCCTACAAAAAAGAATTTGAAGATCTTGGACTGACTGTTACCGATCAGGAATTGGTTGAAATGGTTCAGGGAAATCACATAAGCCCATCGATTCTACAAGCTTTTTCTGATCCTACCACTGGTAAATTTGATAAAAACGCCGTTGTTAACTATCTGAAAAATCTTAAAACGCTTCCTGTTGAGCAACAAAAATCATGGGAGAATTTTGAGAAAAGCCTTCGTGAGGAACGCACACGCGCCAAATATGAAAACATGCTGAAACTTTCGACTTACATCCCGAAAGCACAAGCTGAAAAAGAATATGTGGCTCAAAACAGCAAAGCAACATTGCGTTACCTGTATGTGCCCTATTTCTCGGTTGTTGATACGACGATTAAAGTTACAGATAAGCAACTTGAAGATTACCTGAGCGCACATCGCACGGAATACAAAGGAACGGATACGCGTTCAATCGAGTACGTTACTTTCCCGATCCAGCCTGCAAAAGACGACAGCGCTGCATTGTATACTGAAATTAAAGAACTTGCACGCGGCCTTGCCACTGCACAAAACGATTCGGCTTTCGCGAGCATGAACTCGGACATTCCTTTGCCGATCAATATGTCATTGGGAACAATGTCTGATCAATTGAAAGAAGCTGTGAAAACATTCGTTCCGGGTGGTGTTTATGGTCCGTACCGCGAAGGAAATACTTATTACATTTATAAATACGGCGGAACACGCGTTGATACAGTTGCTTCTGCAAGAGCCAGCCACATTTTGATCCGTCCTGAAAACCAATCTGATTCAGCAAAAGCTGCTGCTCGTACGAAGGCGGAAGGCATCCTTGCACAGATCCGTGCAGGAGCTAACTTCGAAGCATTGGCAGCAACAACCAGCGCTGATCCACAGTCTGCACAGCGTGGCGGAGATCTTAGCTATTTCCAGAACAATGGTCAGATGGTTAAGCCTTTCGAAGAAGCCGTTTTCTCTGCAACTGCTCCTGGTTTGATCCCAAGATTGGTAGAAAGCCAGTTTGGTTTCCACATTATTAAGGTTACCGATCCAAAATCAAACACATTATACCGCATTGCAGCCATTGGAAAAACGATCGCCCCAAGCCAGGCAACACGTGACGAGGCTTACAGAAAAGCGGATGAGTTTGCAAATACTGTAAAAACAAAAACTGCATTTGACGAAGCAGTTAAGAAAGATAAAGCATTGGTTGTAGCCAACGCAAACCGCATTCCTGAATCTGCAACAAACATTAATGCCATCCAGAATGGCCGTGACATTGTAAGATGGGCATTTAAGGATGATTCGGACATTAACGAAGTATCGCCGGTTTTTGAAACTGAGGAACAATATATTGTAGCTGTGCTGGTTGGCAAGTCGGACGCGAAGGATGTAAAAGTTGCTGACTTCCGCGATGAATTGACAACGAAGGTGCGCAACCAGATCAAAGCTGAGCAAATCACTGCCAAGCTGAAAGGCGCAACTGGTGATCTTCCTGCCATTGCTGCCAAGTATGGCGCTGGTGCATTGGTTGAAAACGCAACAGACATTTCCCTTGCAACTGGTTTCCTAACCAGCGCAGGATTTGATCCGATCGCATTGGGTAAAGCATTCGGCTTGAAACCAGGTCAGAAATCAGGTGTTTTCACTGGCGAGAATGGGGTGTTCATCATGGAACTGGTTAGCAAATCAGAAGCGCCAAAAGTGGCTGATTACACGCAGTATAAGACGCAGCTGACCCAATCTTTGGAAAGCCGCATGTCGTATCTGGTGAACGAAGCCATCCGCGAGAACGCGAAAATCGAAGACCGCCGCGCGAAGTTCTTCTGAGACATTCAAAATTTTTATCAAAAAAGAGGAGCAGAAATGATTTCTGCTCCTCTTTTTATTTTCACTGCAAATAATTCAGAAAAAAGTGATAGTATTGCAGCATGAAATGTCAATCTTACACTTATTAATAAAGAACAAATCACAATGAGCATCTTACTCGGAGAACAGGAGTATTTCAAAGGAATCGGGAAAATCGCGTTTGAGGGTCCTGAATCAGACAATCCACTGGCTTATCGCTTTTACGACGAAAACCGGATCATAGCAGGCAAAAGCATGAAGGACCACCTTCGTTTCGCCGTTGCTTACTGGCATACATTCTGTGGTTCAGGTCTTGATCCATTCGGTGGACCAACCCTTTTTTACCCTTGGGACAAAAAAGCAGATGCCGTTGACCGCGCAAAAGACAAGGCTGATGCAGCATTTGAGTTCATTACAAAATTAGGCGTTCCTTACTATTGCTTCCATGACCTGGACGTTGTGGATTATGACGACGATGTGAAGACAAACGAAAAACGTTTGCAGGCATTGACAGCTTATCTGGGCGAAAAACAAAAAGAGTCAGGCGTAAAATTGCTTTGGGGAACAGCTAACCTGTTCAGCCACCACCGTTACATGAACGGCGCTTCTACAAACCCTGATTTCGACGTGCTTACGCATGCAGGAGCTCAGGTGAAGATGGCATTGGACGCAACCATCGCATTAGGTGGAGAGAATTATGTATTCTGGGGCGGTCGTGAAGGTTATATGACCTTGCTTAACACAGATATGAAGCGTGAGCAGGAGCACTTCGCTCAAATGCTGAAACTTTCTGTGGCTTATGCACGTGCAAATGGTTTCAAAGGTAAATTCTTCATCGAGCCAAAACCTTGCGAGCCTACAAAACACCAGTATGACTACGATGCAGCAACCGTTGTGGGTTTCCTACGTCAGCATGATTTATTAGGTGATTTCTCATTGAACCTGGAAGTGAACCACGCTACATTGGCGGGACATACATTCGAGCACGAATTGCAAGTGGCTGCGGACGCAGGCATCCTGGGCTCTATCGATGCCAACCGTGGAGATTATCAAAACGGATGGGATACCGACCAGTTCCCAAATGACCTTGCAGAATGGACCAAAGCACTGCTGGTGATCCTGAAAGCAGGCGGATTGCAAGGCGGCGGTATCAACTTTGACGCTAAACGCCGTCGGAACTCAACCGACGTTGAAGACGTGTTCCACGCACACATCGGCGGAATTGACACAGTAGCAAGAGCATTGATCGTTGCTGATAAAATCATCCAAAACGGCGAATACGACAAAATCCGCACCAACCGCTACGCAAGCTTCGACGGCGGAAAAGGAGCAGAATTCGAAAAAGGACAATTGAAACTGGAAGATCTGTTCGACCTGGCTGCCAGCAAAGGCGAGCCGGCAACTATCTCCGGAAAGCAGGAGTACTTGGAGAATTTGATCAATCGGTTTATCTGATTTGCTGAGTCTCTGTCAGCCTGAGCGTAGTCGAAGGCACGTTACCCAGGAGTAACGCGCCTTCGACTACGCTCAGGCTGACAGAGCATTTACATCAAAGGTTGACAACGTACCCTTACTCCTCACTCAACTCCTTATTAATAGCAACAATCCGTTGCTGCACTTCTTTCTGCACGGTTTCGAGGCGTTTATCTTCCATGGGTTTCGCCATTTCCAGAATGTTGGCTTGCAGCAGATCGCGTTCTTTTACTGCTTTATCCATTTTAGCGGTCAAGCGCTTTTTGGAATCTCCATCTGCGGATTTAATCTTGTCGTTTAGCTTGGCAATGCGCTCCTGTAAGTTGGATTCTTCTTTTTTGAGCGAAGCCATATAGTCGCGCTGCTTTTCGTTAAGCTTATCGTTCGCTTCCAGCAGGTCTTCTTTTGCATCGGCCATGTCCGTTGTGTCGGAAGTGTTGGCAATCTCCTGGCTAGCTTCGTCGGCTGTTTCCAGCGCTTTTTCTTCGGCGTTTGCCAGCTCTTTTCTATCCTTTTCTGCCCCTGAATTACAACCTACCAGCAATGCGCCTGCGGCGATTGCGAAATTTGCAAAAACGATCCTCGTTAACTTCTTCATATTAAATCAAGTTTGGTGATGATAGTCCGGACGAGTAAAATACAATGCCAGCAACAAAGAAGCCGCTGAAAAATTTCCAGCGGCTTGCATATCTAATTGCTTAACATTTAACCTATATAGCCTAATTCCGGGTATCCCGACAGCTTAATATCCGTTGTTCTGACGCAGATTCGTGTTGTTACGGATTTCCGAAGTTGGGATCGGGAAAAGCAATTCCCTTTCTGTTACGGTTGGTCCGTAAGTGAACTTATGGCCTACGTAATTTTCAAATGTTTTCGTTTTTACGTTGAATGCTTTCCGCAATCTTACCATATCAAACCAGGTAACGTTCTCGAAACACAGCTCGTGCCACCGCTCTTTCCAGATGGCTTCACGCAATTTATCTTTGGCTAAGCCGGCCAATGCTGGCAATTGTGCACGTGTCCTGATTGCATTAACCGCTTCTAAAACCTTGGCAGACGGTCCGGTTGCTTCGTTAGCAGCTTCGGCGTAAGTCAGTAAAACATCGGCGTAGCGGATAACCGGCCAGTTCAGGTCGCTGTTGGCTGTGCTGGTTTGAGCTACATTATCAAAATGTTTGTAAATAAAATAACCACCCAGGTCCACTTCTTTGCTGCGATCTGCCTCATTGGTGAATTTGGTAAAGAAAAATTGCTTTTCCTTAATCCGCAGATCGGCCGCATCGTACGATTTTACAAAGTCTCCCGTCGAGTAAATCCCGCCGGTTTCATCCGAATACTGGGAAATGTTCTTGTTGTAAGGAATGATTGAAACCTGCCAGTTCGAAGGAAGCAGCTGCGTGCGGAACTGGATCATAAAGATGTTCTCTTCCACATTCTTTTTAGCCGGGTTATGCAGGTCATTGTAAGTGGTGAAAAGTTTGAATTGTTTAGAATCAATTACTTCTGCCGCTTTTGCAGCCGCTAATGCATAATGTGTAGCGCCTTTTTGCAATGGATAACCCGCCATCGTAATGTAAACCTGAGAGAGCAACGATTTCACAGCGCCCATGCTTACCTTTCCTGTCGCATCAACCCAAGGCAAACCGGATTCTTCCGCAAGCTTCAAATCCGCTACAATCAGATTATAAACTTCCTCAGGAGTGGATGCGGTTGGTTTCAGTTGTTCCGAAGTCAGGTTAACAGGCTCGGTAATCAACGGAACATTGCCAAACAGCCGGACAAGGTTGAAATAATAAAATGCCCTCAGGAAATATGCTTCGCCAAGCAATTTCTTCACTTCCGCTGCATCCATAGCCGGAATAGTCGGCACTTTTGAGATGGATAAATTGGCATTGGCAATCCCACGGTAATATGCCCCCCAGTAAGTCTGGCCGTAACCATTATCAGAAGTGTTGCGCAGGTCTTTCACAAAATAGCTGTTCACAGCCTGCCCCAAATCGGTTCCTGCCAAGCCGGTTGCAAATTCGGTCATCATCCATGGGCCACCGCCAAATCCACTGGCCAGCGGATCACGCAAAGACGAATAGATCGCATTTACGGAGCTTCTGCCATGAGCAGGTTGTGTAAAATAGTTTTCCTGGGTAAAGTTGCTGGGGTCCGATTCGTCCAGGAAGTCACTGCATCCCGTTGCCCAGAATACGCTCAAAAGTGTTGCGAGCAGGCCGATTTTTCTTGATATCTTATTCATTTTACTTCAAGTAAGAGTCTGTAATGATGTTATAAACCAATGTTCAAACCGAGCATGAATACGCGTGGCTTCGGATAATCGTACAAGCCAAATCCCTGGTCAAACGGAGATCCTGAGTTGGACACTTCCGGATCATAACCTTTGTATTTGGTCATCACGAAGAAGTTCTGAACCGAACCATATACCCGCAAACGATCTAGTTTAAGCCTTGAAACCACCAAAGCAGGGAATGTATAGGCAAGCAGCAGGTTGCGACCGCGGATAAAGGAAGCATCGGTCACCTTATGGCTGTCATTATTCGTCGTATAATAAGCATTGATTGGACGGACTTGCGCGATTGGCGTGTTCTGATTGGTTTCTGTCCAGGCATTCAGCACCGTTTTGTAGCTGTTTGCAATGCCTTGTCTGTCTTCCGCAGAGTGGATACTTCTGTCGAGCACATCATTGCCATACATATATTGCAGATCCACGGTCAGAGAAAGCGCTTTGTACTGGAATGTGTTCAGGAATGTCCCGAAACCGTCCGGAATCCCTTTTCCGATAATGGCACGGTCGTTATCATTGATCGTTCCGTCTTCATTGAGGTCTTTGTATTTCACGTCACCCGGCAGCATGTTGTATTTTTTAGCTTGTTCAGCTTCCGCAGTAGACCATGTTCCCTCATGAACCCGTCCAAAGAATGACCCAACCGGCTCTCCTACCCGCACAATGGTATTTCCTGAAAAAATGTCACTGCCACCTGAAAGCGCCAGCACCTTATTTTTGTTTACAGAAATATTAAATGTTGTGTTCCATGAAAAATTATCAGTCTTGATATTGGTTGAGTTCAATGCAAATTCAACGCCTTTGTTCTCCATGCTGCCCACATTGGTAAAAATGCTTCCGTAACCGCTGCTTAACGGAAGCGGCGCATCCAGCAACATTTTATTCACTTTTCTTCTATACAAATCAAGCTCGAAGCTAAGTCTGTTGGAGAGTATGCCCAGTTCTATACCGAAATCCACCTGCTGGGTTTTTTCCCATTGCAAATTCGAGTTCGACATACGGTTTACGCCAATTCCAATGTTACGGACACCGTCGAAGATGACATCATAGCTTTGTAAACCAGCCAATGCGCGGTAAGCTGGGATTTCGGAGTTTCCTGTTGCTCCGTAACTCGCACGGATTTTCAGGTTTGAGATGGCAGGAACATTTTTAAGGAATTCCTCTTCGCTAACCCGCCACGCAAGTGCCGCCGATGGAAAGAATGCATAACGGTTGGCATCCCCGAATTTGGACGATCCATCGATACGACCGGTGAATGTTACCAGATATTTGTCCAACAGGCTATAATTCAGCCTTGCAAAGTAAGAGTTAAGTCCGTAGGCTTCGGTGCTGGAAGTTGGTGCCAATGCTGTTGCGCCCGCGCCCAGGTTATTAAACTGGAAATACGTGTCCGTAAAATTCTGGCTGCGTGCCAGATTATCAAACCGGTCCATATGCTGCCAGGATAAACCAAGAACAGCATTCACAGAATGTATTTTACCAAATTCCTTTGCATAGGTCAGGTAATTTTCAAACTGCCATGAGTTAAATCTTCTGTTCGTCACGGAAGCGTCGCCATTGTTGGAAATGTATTGCAGACCTGCCGCCGCAAAATAATCTTCACGCTGATTGATCACATTCGTCCCGATTGTTGATCGCAATTCAAGTCCGTCTGCCAGTCTGATGCTTGCATACATATTGCCCAGCATGGTTTGCGTCCGAAGGTAAAAAAGACGTTCTGCCACAACCCTGAGCGGGCTATCGCCTCCCTCCATGCCTGGATAATCACGGTTACTGGCCCATTTGCCGTTCGGATATTTGACAGGAATGATAGGCAATGCTTCCAATACCTGGCGCATTGCGGTGATCCCGCCGCCTCCCAACTGGTCGATCTGCTTTTCGTTTTGGTCCGTGTATCCCAGTGTTCCGCCCACTTTAAGCCAGCTTTTAATTTGGCTATCAAATACAAAACGACCTGCAAAACGTTTCTGCCACGATTCCCGGGCAATCCCGTTTTCGTTGCGGTAATTGACGAATGCCCCGTAACTGCCCTTTTCGCTTCCGCCGGTTAAGCCCAGCTGGTGATTTTGGGTAAATGCCTTTTGAAATGTTTCATCCTGCCAGTCGGTGTCATACAGCGGATTGCCACTCGAATCGAACAACAGCGGATTGGTCCGTTTTAACTTTGGATCTGTATATTTTGTGCCTGTTGCCCAGCCTACCGGGTCATATTTCGCTGCATTGGCATAAAGTGTTTCTTCAACTTGCAAAAATTCCTTCGAATTGAGGACAGGCAGTTTTTTGGGCACAACACCAATGCTGAAATCGCTGTCATAAGTCACTTTTCCACCTGCCGAAGTTCCGCGCTTAGTCGTTACGAGGATAACACCATTGGCACCGCGCGCTCCGTAAATGGCTGTGGATGAAGCATCTTTGAGCACTTCGATAGATGCAATGTCATTAGGGTTAATGTAATCAATGGGCGTACTTCCGTTTCCGAGCTCCACTGCATTCAAAATCACCCCGTCGATCACATAAAGCGGGTTATTGGATACAGAAATGGAGCTGGCCCCGCGGATACGAATGTTGGCACGACCACCCGGACGGCCCGAGTTGGAGGAAACATTTACCCCCGCAATGCGGCCCGAAAGTCCCTGGTTCAGTGATGAAGCCGGGCGTTCCTGCAAAACTTCACCTTTAATGGTTCCCACCGCACCCGTAAGGTCAGATTTTTTAACAGAACCATAACCTACAACCACAATCTCGTCCAGTGCATTTTCGTCCGGCAGCATCGCAACATCGATTGTAGACTGGCTTCCCACGGTTACTTCCTGTGATTTATACCCTACGAAGCTCAATACAAGCACATTCTGGCTTCCGCCTTCGGGGATTTCCAATGAAAAACTTCCATCAGCCCCTGTTGAAGTTCCGCGTTGCGTTCCTTTCAAAACCACGCTCACGCCTGGCAAGCCGGCACCAGCTTCATCAGAAACTTTGCCTTTAACCGTCCTGTCAACCGCACTTTGCTGTGAAACGGTTTGGAATGCTACGGTCTCATTATTAACAGTTTGTGCAGGAAGCGCGCTGGTTTCCCGTGCCTCGTCCTTTACAGGAACAACTTCTTTTGCCTTAACCTCAGTAATGACAAATGTGTTTTTTCTCGTTCTTTTATAGGTCAATCCATTCTGCTGCAATAGTAACCCCAGGTTTTTTTCAAGCGGCTGGTTAAAATCCAGCATACCCGGCGACACATTGACGGACCTTACCAGGCGGTCTTCAAAAATAATTTCCACTCCGTAATGTTTCTGCAAGTCAAGCAGCACATTCTTCAGCTTCATTTCCTGCCCGAAACTGGTGTGCTGGCGTGTGGGAATGGAGGCGTAAGCGATAATCTGGGAGTGGGCAACCAGCGACGACTGCGTCATCAGCACAATCCCGATTGCTACCC
This sequence comes from Dyadobacter sp. CY347, assembly GCF_021502655.1. Taxonomy (GTDB): domain Bacteria; phylum Bacteroidota; class Bacteroidia; order Cytophagales; family Spirosomataceae; genus Dyadobacter. The sequence goes on along the minus strand of NZ_JAKFFT010000004.1, from coordinate 21,602 downwards.
ATTGCTTAGCTGATAGCGTTATATTCATAGTTAATTGATTTAGGTATTTATTGATTTTTTAAAAGGATCGTATCTCCGTTCTGCTCTACTTTCATGTCGAGAACCTCTGAAACTGTTTTCAAAAGCTCGTCGGCGTTCTTCGTTTTGAAGTTTCCTGTAATAGTCCGCTGCGCCATTTCAGCATTGGAAAGCTTCACTTTCTGACCAAAATTCTCCTCGATCATGGCCACAATGTCCCTTACGGCAGTGGCATTGAAAACATAACGTTGCTCTTTCCAGGTCGCAAACGTGTTGGTATCCTGCTTCTTAGCCAGCTGAACAGCCCCGGCCGGGTCTACCACCGCCAGATCGCCCGGCTCCATCATGACTTCCTTGCGTTCGTTGTTTTGGGAATAATCAATGCGTACGCTGCCACTTTTCAGAGCCACTTTCGTTCCCCTCGGACGGGCAAACACAGAGAATGTTGTCCCAAGCACTTCCACTTGAAAATTATCTGATGTTTTCACCACAAACCGTTTATTATCAATGGTATGGCTCACCGAAAACTCCGCTTCACCTTCGAGATCTACATTTCTTACTTCATCATCAAATCCAAAACGGGGGACTTTCAGCTTCGAGTTAGAGTTCAGCGCAACGCGGCTGCCGTCTTCCAGATATACGTCCGTTGTTTGCCCGTAAGCAGTTTGGTAGGTTTTATATTGCAGCGGTTCGCGAAACCACCAGCCGAAGCCGACAACAAATGTCACAGAAGCAGCCATGAGCCAGAAACTGTTGGACCTGGCCGAAAAGAAGTTTGGACGGGCGCTTTCGAGAGCTGTCCTGGAAGGCTCTGCAACCGGCACAATGTCGGTTTCCAGGCGATGCAGCAGGGATTTGATTGCGGCATCCTGGTCAGGAACAAATTGCGGGCTTTTTGTTTCGTATTCCATCAGCCATTGACTGAATGTTTCCGTGTTGTCTTTGTCCCGGATCCAGTCTTCCACAAGCTGCCGTTCCAGCGGATTGGCGCGTCCCGCCAAATACTCGAACAGCGTGTATTTTGATATAATTTTTTTCATGATGTTTTTAGTTTCGAAGTAGCGGTCACGGCCTCTTTTCGCGCGTGATATTCAGGTTTAAATAAAGCTTATCAGCGTCAGTCCCGCAGAAATCATCCATTCACCGCGCAGTGCCAGCCGAAGATGTTTCAATGCTTTTGAAATGTGGACTTCCACCGTTTTGGGCGAAATATGAAGCTCAGCCGCGATCTCGTGATATTTTTTATTCTCAAAACGGCTGAGTAAAAACACTTTCTGACATTGCATCGGCAAGCGGGCAATTACTTCATTGACTTTCAGAAAGAGATTATTGTAATGGATTTCAGCGTCGGGCTGCTGGTGGTAAGTGGAAATGGTGTTCTCTTCATTCGCTTCAAGAGAAGCCATTTTCCCGAACTCTCTACGCATATACGTATAACATTCATTCCGAACGGACCGGAACAGATAGCTGGTGTAGGACGACGTAATGTTCTCGTAGGCCCTGGTCCGGTAAAACTGGAAAAATACTTCACTAACCAAGTCTTCCGCGATTTGTTTGGAATAGACAAATCGCACTGCGTGACTGCAAAGCGGGTTGTAATATCGTCGGAATAGCAATTCAAGACCTTTACCGGGATCTTGTTCAAATGTTGCCTTTAAAAAAACAGCAGAATCTATTTCATTGACATTACTTTTCCCTTCCTGTAAAGGAGACACAAACGTATTTGTGCGCTTTGATTCCTGGTTAAGCAAAGGATCGTGCATCGAGTCTCTATTTAATGTAATAATTAAAAGACTTTCTTGTACTGGAATCCCCTTAGTCTAAAATAGAAAAAACTAAAACTTTTTTTAATTATATCCATTGCAGCATCAGGGCAACAAAAAAACCGCCACGGTAGGGTGGCGGTTTTCAATGTATTCATTTATCAAATTATAAATTCTTTGCCTTCATTTCCTTCACCGCGTGGTCAACAGCACGGGCGGACAAGGCCATATAGGTTAGCGACGGGTTTTGCGTAGATGTCGACGTCATGCAGGCGCCATCAGTCACGAACACATTTTTGCAGGCATGCAGCTGGTTGAATTTGTTCAGCATGGAAGTTTTCGGGTCTTTGCCCATGCGCACGCCGCCCATTTCGTGAATGTCGTTACCCGGATTTCTGTGTCCGTCGTGTGATTTTACATTCTTGAAACCGGCTTGCTCAAACATTTGACTCACCTGTTCAATGTAATCCTTGATCATTTTCTCATCATTATCATCATATCCGACCGATATTTTGAGCTGAGGCATCCCAAAAGGATCTTTCATTGTCTTATCGAGCGCCACGTAATTGCTTTCTTTCGGAATCGTTTCCCCCATCATGTGTGAACCCACGCTCCAATTGCCATATTTTGTTTCCAAAAGTCCGGCTTTCAGTGACTCGCCCATTCCGTCCCTGTCATTGTAAGTCTGGCGGTTGGCACCGAATCCTGCTGCATAACCTCTCAGGAAGTCTGTTTCCTGCTTGTACACATTGCGGAACCGTGGAATGTAGCCACTATTCGGGCGTCGGCCATCGGTTGTCGAGTCCAGGAAGCCCTCGTACTCGCCGGAAATGCTTGCGCGGTAATTATGGAAGGCTACGAATTTGCCCAGCACACCGCTATCATTGCCCAGGCCATTCGGGAAGCGTGATGATATGGAGTTTAATAAAATCAGATTGCTGTTCAATGCGGCGGCATTAACGAAAATGATGTCCGCGTAGAAATCCATAGTTTCCTTGGTGTTGGCATCAATTACCCGCACGCCGCTCGCTTTTTGTTTTTTATCATCATAAATGATCGAATGAACAACAGAATGCGGACGTAAAGTCATATTCCCGGTTTTCATAGCCCAGGGAATGGTGGACGAGTTGCTGCTGAAATAACCTCCAAACGGACATCCACGCTCGCAAATGGTCCTATGCTGACATTTCGCACGGCCCTGATCCAGGTGAATCTGTTGCGGATCGGTAATGTGCGCTGCACGACCGATAATGATGTGGCGGTCTTTATATTGCTTTGAAACAGATTCTTTGAAATATTTCTCCACACAGTTCAGATCGTGCGGAGCGAGAAATTCGCCGTCCGGTAATGTATCAATGCCATCTTTATTTCCGGTTATGCCCGCAAATTTCTCTACGTGACTGTACCAGGGCGCAATGTCGTCATAACCGATCGGCCATTCAACGGCGAACTTATCACGTGCCGGCCCCTCGAAATCATACTTGCTCCAACGCTGCGTCTGGCGTGCCCATAGCAGCGATTTTCCACCCACCTGATAGCCCCGGATCCAGTCAAACGGCTTTTCCTGCACATAAGGATGCTCGTTATCCTTCGCGAAGAAGTGCGCAGACGATTCCTTGAAATTATAGCATCTGCTGGCAATCGGATTGGCATCGGTAATCTCTTTCGGAAGCCTTTCGCGGTGCTCGAATTCCCACGGCATCATGTTCGTCGTAGGGTAATCCTTAATGTGCTGCACATCGCGGCCGCGTTCCAGCACCAATGTTTTCAAACCTTTTTCTGTCAGCTCCTTCGCTGACCAGCCGCCACTGATTCCTGAGCCAATTACGATGGCATCATAGGTGCGGGCTTTTTTACTGTCAATATTAAAATTCGCCATAGTTTTTTTGTGAGATAGGAAGGGATCTCCTAGCCTTTTGTAACCGGAACGCAGCCGTGGTAACGTGCCGGGATCATTTCATAATGGGTCAGATTGGTCATCACATATTCCGACGACATATAACCTTGAATCGTCAGGTTTTTAACCATTCCTAAAAACGCTTTCTGTCCTGCGTCACTGCCTTTGTCCATATCCTGCAAAAGCTGCATGCGCTGATCTTTGCCTGCGTCGGCAAATGATTTACCGAAACGCTGAATGCTCTGCTCGTCGAGGTTGGAAATGCCGCTTTTAAGGCTTGCCTGCGCTTTGCTGTCGTAGCAATCTGTCACCATTTTTTGAACAAAACCACCTACGCCCAGTTCGCCTGCACCCGGCGTGTCTGTTTTTGGAATAATGGTTTCCACCATTCCGGTTAGTATTTTAGACTGGTCGGCTGTAAGCAATGTGCCTTTTTCCAAAGTGCCTTTGCTCCATCCGGATGCCCATGCAGGCAGTCCCGCCATTGCGCCCATGGCCAGTGCCATGCTTTTAAGCGCTACGCGTCTTTCCATTGTTTTTATGTTTTGAATGTTGTTGTTACGCTTTTGAAAGCTTATTCTTCCAGAAAGTCAAGGTCCCTGCCGTGTGTTTCGGGAATGGTCAGAATGCAGAAAAGGCCTATCGCAAAGCATATGATCCCGACCAGCGCTCCTGAGTTAATGACTGAAAAAGTGTCTTTAAAAGTAGCAAATAATGTTGTCATAAGCACTACCGTTCCGCGCACCATATTGGGGACTGTTGTGGCTGCCGTTGCCCTTAAATTTGTCCCAAATTGCTCAGCACCAATGGTTACGAACATGGCCCAGTAACCAATCCCAAATCCCAGCAATGCTGCCACGCCGTAAAATGTTGACACAGATTTAATCCCTGCATACAAATAAACGACGCTCCATATTAACGTAAATATCATCAGATAAAATACAGCCTTCTTGCGCGATTCTAGCCAATGACTCAAAAAACCGCTGCACAAGTCACCCATGGACAATCCCACGTAACACCACATGATTGATAATCCGGGCTTTACGACTTCTGACAGGCCCAGCGCTTTACCGAATTCATTGCTGAAAGTGGCCAGGATCCCGATCACAAACCAGGTCGGAAGCCCGATCCCGATGCATTTGAGATAACGGATCAGCCTGTCTTTATTTGTAAAAAGTGCAAAGAAGTTTCCTTTTTCAACATGCTTCTGATTCTTGATATCCTTAAAAATCCCTGATTCAAAAACGCCGATGCGCAGCAGCAACAACGAAATTCCCAATCCGCCGCCAATGAAATAAGCATAACGCCAATCGAAATATTCTACGGTAAAATAGGCTACTACTGCGCCCAAAAGGCCGATCCCGGCAACCAATGATGTGCCTATGGCGCGTAAATGTTTTGGTAAAATTTCAGAAACCAATGTGATCCCCGCTCCGAGTTCTCCCGCAAGGCCTACGCCCGCTATAAATCTCAAAAGCTTGTAAGTAGTAGGGTCCTGCACGAAACCGCAGGCAATGTTTGCAAGAGAATAAGTGATAATAGAGCCAAAAAGCACAGATAAGCGTCCTTTTTTATCGCCCAACACTCCCCAAAGAATCCCGCCGAGCAGTAAGCCGGTCATTTGCCAGTTCAGGATGCTGGCTCCTGTTAACGATATTTCTGTTTCAGAAAGTCCGAGCGAGGCGAGGCTGGGCAAGCGTACAATGCCGAAAAGCAGCAGGTCATATATATCAACAAAATATCCAAGGGCAGCGACGATGACGGGGGCACTAAAAAGATGGGAAAAGTCTGATCGCTCAGCAGTAATGGTAGCCATTCTGATTATTATCGGGTTAGGAGTTACTATCGTTTCAAATAAATAGCCGGATTTTCACCCGGCTATTGACCATTTATACATCGAAAATTAGGCTGCAAATGTAATTGACAAAATAATATATTACAATTCTAATTTTTGTTTGTCTTTTAAAAGCTGCTCTTTCAATTTCGCATAATCCACGTCCTGAACGGCCACTTTTGTATCAATCGCCTGTACAGCAGCAGCGGCTGCGCTCTGTCCCAGAATCATGAAAACAGGCTCCATACGGATCGATCCATAGGCAATGTGCGAGCTGGAAAGGCAAACCGGAACGAACAGGTTTTCACACTCCTCTTTCTTAGGGACGATAGAAGCATAGGAAATGCTGTAAGGCGATTTTGGGTGCACGCCAATGTCCCCTTCATTTTGCACATACCCATCTTTTTTCACATAACGTTGCGCATTATGCGAGTCCAGTGCATATGAACCCATTCCAACCGGCTGCTCTACCGGCGTGATGCCCATTGTATGGTTTTCGTTCATGACTGTGGCTGAGATCATCCGACGCGCTTCACGCACGTAAATCTGGTGCGGCCATCCGCCGTTGTCTTTGAATTCGTCCTTGGGTAAACCCCACTTACTCATCTCTTTACGCACATCCGCAGGCACTCGGGGATCGTTGGTCAGGAAATACATCAAGCCTTTCTGATACAATTCATGCGCCTTAATGATCTCTTTTCTGCGTTCGTAGGTTGCCTCAGGATAATCATAGTTTTCACCAATGAAATCCGTACTGAATGGGCCATGGTTGTTTGTATCCGTCTTTTTGTTGGGGATCGGGTCGTATTTATCAAATGTTTCGTCCCAGCCTGCTTTGTAAACCCTTGCCAGCAATTCGTAATTGGCAACGTCATAGCCCTCTGGTTTTTCGAAAGGAATGCGGTTATCGGGGTTGGACGAAAGGCACATACGGAAGCAGTAAGCCTGGATTTTTTTGTCACCCGTGCCGTTTTCTGCGATAGGTTCATCGCTAATGTAAGGCAACAGGCCGCTTTTCGGGTCGCCTTCCACTTTGTAAGGGCTAATATTTTTCTTGAAATAATGTCCGTGCTGGAAAACGCCCGCCTGCACACCATTCCATTTTTCATTGTAAACGCTGTTTGCTTCCCGACCCACATGGTATTTTACGCCCGCAGCTGCCATCAGATCACCTTCATAAGTTGCGTCAATGAACATTTTGCCTGCGAATGTCTTACCTGAAAGTGTTTTGATTGAAACAATTTTTCCGTCTTTTTTCTCTACACCTTTATCTCTGTCCAGCCACTCGTCGCGGTAGATTTTAATGTTGTTTTCTTTTACAAAATCCTCAAAAACCTGTTCAGCAGCATGCGGCTCGAAGATCCACATGGTGCGCTCAGCTCCGTCCATCGCAGGAGTTCCCTGGCCTTTGTTGCCATATTCGTCTTTTTTCTGCCATTTCCAGGCTTCGGGCTTGTCGTAATGCTGGTATAACCTGTGGTAAAATTCTCTTGCAAGTCCGCCAATCACGGATTTATTGCCCGTATCCGTGAATCCAAGACCTCCCGCAGAGAGCCCGCCCAAATGTTTATCCGGCGAAACGACCAGCACTGTTTTACCAGACTTAATCACTTGAACCGCAGCTGTAACCGCCGCGGAAGTTCCTCCGTAAATGATCACGTCGGCGGTAAGGGCGTCTTTTGCTTCTTCATTCTTCTTTTCAGAGCATGAAGGGCTGGCGGCTATTAAAAAAAATGCAATCAGATAAATCAAATACTTATTCATTGTCATCAATTGTTGGTTGGGAATAGGAATAATCAGTAACCTGGATTTTGATCTTTGGCAGGGTCAAGTGCCTTATTATAAAGCAATTCTGAATTCGGGATCGGCCACATCATGTGCTTGTCGGCAATGTCGATGTTCTTCACTTCCTTAATACGCTTTTTGGCAATGCCCAGGCGTTTCAGGTCGAGCCAGCGCTTGCTTTCGTACATGGTTTCGTAGCCGCGCTCACGCACAACAAGGTCGATAAATGTGGTTAATGTTTGTCCTGCAAGCTTGAAATCCACTGGCGAAACGGTTTCCGCATTGTAGCCATAAGCCCTGCGGTGCACTTTGTTCAGACTTTCCAATGCATCGGCTGTGGGCGCGCCATTCGCCCTGGCTGCGGTTTCGGCGTGGAAAAGCAACAGATCGGCATAACGATACCATGGATAATCATTTCCGCCGCCGTCCGTTGCTACGGGGTCGCGGAACTTCCGGTACAAACAGGTGTTCGGGCCAAGTCCTACATCCACATTATACAGGATATGGGTTTTACGCAAGTCCTTCATATCCCAGGTTTTGATAAAAGAATTGGAAGTTGAATCTGTATACTGCGCATATACACCGCCCGGGCCATAATAGCGATACTGACCAATGGCGCGGTGTGCGTAGCCGACCAGTCCAAAGCCCTGCTGACGTGAGAATTTGAAGTAAAAGATCTCTTCGGGCGTGGATACTACTTCCGGACCGTAAATTTTCTGAAAATCTTCCGAAACGCTTACAGGCACCAATGAATATTTACCCGATGCGATCACCTCTTTGGCCCGTTCGCTGGATTCTTTCCATTTTTCCTGATACATATAGATCTCCGAAAGCAATGTTTTCGCAGCCCATTTTGTAGGACGGCCTATTTCCGAAGGGCTATCCGGCAGGAACTGCTCTGCGTTCAGTGCATCACTCAGAATCTGATTGTACACTTCCTCAACACTCGCACGCTTTACGTCGGTAACTGTCATATTCGCTTCAGTACGCAACGGAACGCCGCCCCAGTTGCGGACCATCGCGAAGTAGATCAGCGAACGCAGATACTTGGCTTCCGCGACGAATTTTGCGATATCGCCTTCGGATATCTCGGTTGCTTTCGGCACATTCTCGATCACAATGTTGGCATTCCGTATGGATTGGTAAAAGGCATCCCAGATTGCCCCCACGCGGGTAATGTTCGTATTATCCAACCCTTGATACAAGCTTACCGGCGTTTGGCTGCCTCTTGAATTTCCATAGTCAGGCAAGCCTTCCTGCTGCGCCGGATAATTGACACTAAAACCATTAGGACCGCGCATAGGGCCGTAAATGGCATTTACCGCCGCGCGAGCTTCATCGGGCGTGTTATAAAACACTTCCGCAGCCAGCGATTTGGGCTGTTCTTTCAGAACGTCTTCACACGCCGCGAGGGAAAGGGCGAGTATTAAACAGATAGCTATATTTTTCATTACAGAGAAATTTTAATGTTTGATGATCAGAAACCTACGCGCAAGCCAATGGTAGTCGTTTTTGCAGTAGGATAGCTGTAATGGTCAATGCCCGTGCGGATCGAGTTGGCGCTGCCATAGGAACTGATTTCAGGATCAAACCAGGAATATTTGGTGAATGTGATCAGGTTTTGTGCGCTCACATAAATTTGTGCGTTGGTAAGCCATTTGATGTTTTTCACCGGCACATTGTAGCTCAGCTGAATGTTCTTGAAACGCAGGTAAGATCCGTCTTCTACGAACCGGTTCGAAACCTGCGCTTGCGACACTTTGCCTGTTATCAGGGGATATTTGGCATTGGTATTGGTTGGCGTCCAGTGGTTTTCAAAAACTTCACGCGGCATATTCAGCGCCTGCCCGTAATCCATCGTCTGGTTTACAGAGCTCAGATTGAATATATCATTGCCCTGAGAGCCCTGGATGAACACATTCAGCTCAAAATTCTTGTAATTCATGCTTGAATTGAAACCGTAGATGAATTTTGGGTTCGGGTTACCAATGATGCGTTTGTCGCCAATGTCACGCGTGCCGTTTCCGTTGAAATCTTCGTAAACAATCTTGCCGGTTTCATCATAGCCTTTCTCAATGTATCCGTAAAAAGCACCGATAGATTCGCCTTCGCGCAGCACATTCACATTGTCATTGATTACCGAAATATCAATCGCCTGACCCAGGACATCATTGCCTCCGTATAATTTCAAGACTTTGTTTTTATTGATAGATGCATTGGCAGACACATTCCACTTGAAAGCGCCGGTGAGCACACTCGCATTGGCCGAGATTTCAAAACCTTTATTCTGCACTTTTCCAACATTATCAATTGTATAAGCATATCCCAGCGACGAAGGCAATGGCACATTGTTGAGCAGGTCCCGCGTATTTTTGATATAATAATCCAATGTCAGCGAGAAGCGGTTTTGGAAAAATCCAATATCTAATCCAATGTCAGATTGTGACGTTGTTTCCCATTTCAACGGCCCTGCGAGGCGTAGACCAGGTGCGTACGCAGTTGTTAAGGCATCGCCAAAAACCACTTTGCTTGAAGACAATTGATTTAATGTATAGTAAGGATCGATCGCCGTGCTTCCCGTTTCACCATAACCAACCCGGATTTTCAGGTCGGAAATGAATGGAATATTTTGAATAAATTTCTCCTCAGACAAACGGTAAGCAATCGATCCCGACGGAAAGTAACCCCATTTCTGGCCTTCGGTATAACGGGACGAACCATCGGCACGGAAACTGACCGTTGCCAGGAATTTATCATTAAAGGAATAGTTTAACCGCCCCAGGTAAGACAAAAGTGACCATTTAAGATAACTGGATCTTGGTACCCCCTGCGTAGCACCCGCTCCCACATCAAACGATTCCTGAATATCACTCACAAAGCCGCTCGCAGACGTATTAAGCTCTGTCTGGGTCAGGTCCTGATAAGTGAAACCGGCCACCGCAGAAATATTGTGCTTGCCAATTTCCTTCACATAACTTACCGTATTCTCGTTCAGCAAGCTGGTTGTCTGCATGGTATTAATCGACGCAGACCCCAGGGAATTCACGAATTTCTTGGTCGTATAAAGGTCCGCTCTGTCGTCCGTGTTTTCAATGCCGCCCGAAATTTTGATAGAAAGGCCGTCCAGCGGCGTGTAAGTAAGCGCTCCGTTGGCAAGCACTTTATTGGAACGAAGGTGATCCGATTGCTGCTCGATGAAGTTCAGTGGATTGGTGATCACGTTGGAACCCCAGGAATAAACCGTGGCCAAATTAGAATAACCACCCTCCGGTAAACGCGCACCAACGGTCGGATAACCCGAAAGCATAGCCGAGATCAGCGAGTTACCCCTGTTTCCGCCGCTTGAATTCTTGCGGTCTGTGTCAATGCGGGTTAAAATCGTGTTGATATCGAACTTAAACTTTTTGCTGAAATCGGTGCTCAGATTGGCGCGGATGGAGTTGCGCACATAATCGCTTCCAATAATGATCCCGCCCTGATTGAAATTGCTTCCCGAAACCGAAAAGCGTGTTTTCTCATTCCCGCCATTCACAGAAACCGAATGATTTTGAATGGCTGCTGTTCGAAGTGCAAGGTCCTGCCAGTCGGTTCCGGCGCCGAAACCATTGATTTCATCTTGCGTAAAATGCGGTGCAAGTCCGTCATTGGCAGCTTGTTCGTTGTAGAATTGTGCATATTCTTTTGCATTCATCATTTCAATTTTCTTCCTGGCGGTCTGAAAGCCTACATAGCTGTCCAGATCCACGCTGATCCGCCCCGACTTTCCTTTTTTGGTCGTGATCAAAACCACGCCATTCGCTCCTCTGGAACCATAAATAGCTGTGGCAGAAGCATCTTTCAAAATTTCAATCGATTCAACGTCTGCATTGTTCAGCAATGTTGGGCTGCCGGAATAAGGGAAACCATCCACCACATAAAGCGGCTCGTTACCACCCTGAACCGAGTTAGTTCCCCGGATCCGGACGCTGATCGGGCTTCCCGGCGCGCCAGTATTTTGCGAAATCTGCACACCGGTTGCGCGTCCCGCAAGTGATTGCATCAGGTTTGTGGCGGGGTAAGCATTCAGTTCAGTGCTTTTGATGGAAGCCACCGAGCCGGTCAAATCTGACTTTTTCACGACACCATAACCTACTACTACAAGCTCATTCAATGCTCTTACGTCAGCTTCGAGCGTAATATTGATCGTGCTTTGGTTTTCGACCGGGATTTCTTTGGTTGTATAACCTACAAAACTTAGGACAAGCGTCGCATTATCAGGCACATCCAAGGTGAAGCCGCCATCCGCGTCAGTGGTGGTGCCGGTTTGCGTCCCTTTCACCACAATGCTCACGCCTGGAAGCGGCGCGTTCATTTCGTCCACCACTTTTCCTGTGAGGTTGCGTTTCGGAGCAATGCTTTTTGAGGGGATTTCCGCAGGTGGAAGTGCATCTTGTCTTTTCAGGATGATTATTTTCCCCGAGACTTCGTATTGAAGCTCCAAAGGTGTTAATATTTGGTCAAGGACTTCATATAATGGTTTGTCGGTCGCATTAACCGTCACTTTTCTGGCCGATTTGATCAGTTTGGAACTGAACACAAACCGGACATCGGCTTGTTTTTCAACCTGGCCCAGCACTTTCTTGACTTCACTGCCGCTGGCCTTAATCGTAATTTTTTGAGATAGAAGCGACTGCGCGTTGCTGTCGTGAGCTTGGCCGGTTCCAATGAACCATATGGCAAATATCAATTGTGTAGCTGTTATTCGCATCGTCCAAAGTAATACCTGGCGGTATTTAAAGGGTTTTTTCATAGATTTGATTGTTTTGTTATGATTCAAAAGCTGGCAAAACGGTCCCTGCCTCCGCATAGGAGGAAAAATGGCGACAACCAAAAGGGATTCATTCGGAGCCGGTGATGCGGGAACATTGCCGGCTCTTTTTTATGGATTATTCTTTCTGTTTCTTAGTCAGAGCGTTTAGGTGTTTGGTTTAAAGTATAATCTTGATTTACAATGTGGTCATGTCAATTTTTACAACCTCTGCTGTGGATCACAACTTGTCCGTCAAGGATTTCGTAGCTGGCTTCAACAGCCTGGCAGATGATAAAAAGCTTTTCATGAAGTGTCTGGTTATCCAGCGTTGCTGTTAGCGGGCAGTCTTTCAAAATTTCCGCATCGTAAAGGATTTCAATGCCATAGGCCTTTCCAACGGTTGCAAACACATCGCTTGCGGGTGTGTCTTCAAACTGGAATTGCGAAATTTCAGCCTTAGGAACGACTATTTCCGGTTTTTCCACCAGCGTCTTCACCATTCTCACTTCTTCCCTCGAATAAATGATCTTCTGATTTGGGCTTAGCACAATGCCTTGCAGTTCCCGACCGGACGTTTTTTGTGCCACATCAGGATCTGATTGTGCGAAAACAGAGACACGCCCGGTTTTCACTTCAACTGTAACTTCATTGGAATTTCCGTATGCTTTAACAGTAAAACTTGTGCCCAAAACCTTGGTAACCAAGCCATTGGAATACACAAAAAACGGACGATCGGCGTCTTTGGTGATATCAAAAAATGCCTCACCTTCCAGGTAAACTTCACGCCTGGCGGCAACAAACTTATTGGCATAACGGATGCGGCCATTGGCCGACAATGTAACCTTGCTTCCATCCTCCAAAACCACCGTCATAGGCTTCATAGAAGCATTCCACTTCTCGGTAAGGCTATCCTTATGCTCCTGAATGGGCTTTTCAAATGTGATTTTCTGTGATTCTTTCTTGGTCGAAAGTGAGAAAATGATCCAGCCTGAAACGAGCACCAAGGCAACCGTTGCAGCGATGCGAAACCAGGGGAAATTATAAATTTTGGTATATTTTGCAGGTTCGGCGGGTGCAGGATATTTTTCAAAACTATTGATCCGGCCGACCGTATTTTTAACGATTTCCGTAATCTCAGGATCGCTTATTTCGGGTTCGTGCATGCTTAACGACAGCACGATGCTCCTGGCCTGCTGGATTTTTTGATGGGCATCTGCATTAGTTTCGATCCATGCTCCCCAAAGCTCGTCTGTTTCGCGCGTGGGTGACAGCATCCATTGCCGAAAAAAAGTATCCCAGACAAAATCTTCGACGGTAAAATCCTTATAGTGATCCATATGCAGCTTGCTTCTAACATATGATAGACACAAACCGGATCGGGATACCAATAAATTTTAAATTATTTCTAAAAAAATCAACAAAACCGCATTTTCAGTGGCATTATGACCCTTTTTTATATAAATAAATGGATCAAGAAGAAGGTGAGGAATTCGGACTTCCAATGCTTTTTCAGCTGCTTGATGGCGATTTGGAGTAAGTTGGAAACGGTTTGCGGGGACACGGCCATGATTTCCGAGATCTGCTCACGGCTCAGTTCCTGGAAAAATTTAAGATAAATCACTTCCTTCTGCCGCTTGGGAAGTTCCATCAGCAGCTTTTCGAGCTGGCGCGTGCGCACAAGCGTGGATTCGTTGATAATGTATTGTTGCTCAACAGAAAATTCGAGATCAAATGCTTCATCAGCCTGTTCCGCATTTCCTTCCCCTACCCACGATTTTGATGATGTGCTTCTGTGCATTAGCCGGCGCAGCGAAGCCATCAGATAAGGTTTAACGGCCACTTCCGTCCTCAGATTTTCACGTTTTTCCCATAAATGCAAAAACAAATCCTGCACCGAGTCCTTTACAAACTCCTGGTCTTTGGAAAATTTGCAGCCATAACGGAAAAGCACCCGGAAATGCGACGACATTAATTGCTCAAACGCAGCCACATTTCCTGACAAAAACTGTTGCCAGAGCGCATGGTCATCAGAAGATTGAGGAGGCTGAGAATGTGGTTTCATAACATTGTAAAAGTTGCCGCAGGTTACAAATGCAAGCCTGCCTGATTACAACGATTAGTCAAACTTAATCCAATTTTCATCCTATACCAAAAAATCTTGCACCCTCAACATTACTCTATCATTACTCTGACCGATTTTTTCTGTCGCTGCTTATTTTGAAAATGCACGATATACATACCCGACGCCAGTTCCTCGGCAGGATGGATTTCGATTTTATCCAAAGCAACTACATTGGTCGAAATGTTCACATTCCGTCCCCACATATTAAAAAGCCGAACCGAAGACTTCTCCACATTTTCAGCACGTAATGTGATCAGTTGTCGCGTTGCCGGATTCGGCGCAATCAGCACTGCTCCTGCTTTCAGCTCAGAGACGCCGTCGCGGATCATCATGTCATGAATGCGGACCTTACCTTGCCCATTCCGGAACCGCATTTCGAAGTTTGAAAGCTTGGTATTTGAATAGACTGAGTTGCCTGGATAAGCGGGACTGCTGAGGCTTACCGGCTCATTATCAACCCATAAATCGTAAGTGCCGGGTAATGCGTTGTAGGTGACGACGTGAGTGGGCAAAAGTTTGTATTCGAGCGATTTCTTTGAATTATTCAGGATCCAGGTCAGTGTAACCTGCTTCTTTTTAGCGATGACCTTACTGGTGTTTTGCGTGGCAAAATCCTTGATACTAAACCCACCTTCCTGAAAATTCAGCGAAAACTTGCCGAACATTAACGCATTACCCGGAAAGGAATGGTTGTCCGGATTGAAATTCTCACCCACATAAAAATACATTGCATTCAACGCCGCCGACTGCACCGATTCAGCGCTGAGCGTGATCCGGATAAACAATGTTTCAGGGTTTGGAGTAAATGGCGTCGCCCGCAACACCCGAATGATCCCACCCGTAGCAGAATCTTCCTGGGTCCGCACGAGATCCATGTAATCTTTGGAAAATTTCGAAAAAGAAAGTGCAGGAACCGTTTCAACAATGTGGCTAAACTGCCCGGAATCAGGATCAGCATGCACAAATGGCCCTGATCCGGAAAAGTCCGGGTGAAAATAAACCATCTGCCCGAACGCATTCTGAAACAGCACCGACAATAAAACAACCGCAAAAACTCTTGAAAACTGAAAGAAATGTGACGTCATAAAACATGGGTTTTATGCGTTTAGACGTCAGGTCTTTGTAATGGTCACAAAGTTTTTTTGGGAAATTTTTACCTGCTCCTTTCAGCCTCCCTTATTTTCGCCAATTCCGCTGCCATAGCCTTTACTTTTGCAGGATATTTATCGGCCAGGTTTATTTTTTCTCCTAAATCTTTGCTGAGATCATAAAGTTGAGGGGCTACATTATTTCCCGTTTCTGTGTTGGTGAGTTCCTGGATCGCTTTGCCTTGTCTTGGCTCGATATATTTCCAGTTTTCTTTGGTAATGGACAATGCGCCGCCTTGCTTGATCAGATACGACCTGCCGGTTTTTGATTTTCCCAAAATCGCGTCAATGCTGTTGAAACTATCCGGTGCATCATCGACCTCCATTTTTTGCTGAAAGAAGTTGGCGAACGATGCAAGCATATCGATCTGGCAAATCACTG
The DNA here is from genome assembly GCF_021502655.1 of Dyadobacter sp. CY347. Taxonomy (GTDB): domain Bacteria; phylum Bacteroidota; class Bacteroidia; order Cytophagales; family Spirosomataceae; genus Dyadobacter. The sequence goes on along the minus strand of NZ_JAKFFT010000004.1, from coordinate 5,864 downwards.
CATCCGAAACTGTTCCAGGTTTGATCGTCTGCGGCCAGCGCGCGAGCCAGGGCACACGGCTTCCACCTTCGAAAGCGCTGTATTTCCCACCCCGCAATGCACCCGCAGGCTTGTGTCCTTTGGCCAATTCGACTGCTTTATCCGCATAACCATCATCCAAGACGGGACCATTATCGCTGGAAAAGATGATCAGTGTGTTTTCAGTCAACTTCAAATCATCCAGCTTTTTCAGGATCTCGCCAACGGTCCAGTCCATTTGAAGGATCACATCGCCGCGCAAGCCCATTTGGCTTTTTCCCTTAAACTGGCTGCTGGGCATTCTTGGAACGTGAATGTCGTTTAATGAGAAATAGAGGAAAAACGGGTTCTTCTGATTGTCCTCCATAAACTGCTCCGCTTTGCTCAAAAAAACATGTGCAATCTCCTCATCCGTCCAGCGCGTTTGCTTCCCGCCCGTCATCCATCCGATGCGGCCAATGCCATTCACAATGGTGTTGTTATGCCCGTGATTTGGTGAAGCCGGCAATTTTAACAGCTCCGGATTTTCCAGGCCTGTTGGCTCATTCCCTATTTTTTTCGAGTAATCCACTGTGATGGGATCTGATTTATCCCATCCCTGCACTTCATGATTTTCAATAAAAACGGTTGGGACACGGTCGGAGGTTGCCGGGAAAAAGTAGGCGTAGTCGAAGCCGGTTTCGTTCGGGCCCGTGGTAATGGGCTCATTCCAGTTGATCTGCTTGTTTTTTTCACCCAGCCCCAAATGCCATTTCCCAACTGATGCAGTTTTATAGCCCGCATTTTGAAATACTTTCGGCAAAGTCAGCCGGTCTGTTGGAATGATGAGCGACGCGTCTCCCGGCAAGACACCGGTTCCTTTCTGCCGCCAGGGATATTTCCCGGTCAGCAACCCAAATCTTGAAGGCGTGCAAGTTGCCGAAGTCGTATGCGCATTCGTAAAACGGATCCCTTCCTTCCCGATCCGGTCAATGTTGGGTGTCGAGATTTTTGAAGCACCATAACTGCTCAAATCACCATAGCCCACGTCGTCGGCGTAGATGAAAATGACGTTGGGTTTTTGCTGACGCTTTTGGGCGAATGCATTCACACACAACAAAATAGCCGTTGATAGACCAAGTAAATTAATTGTGAAGGTTTTTCTCATGGGTGGGTCCTGTACGATCGTCTTTGTGAAGATATTGCAGGAGTTTGATGTTTATGGAGCATTAGAAAGCGATAACTTTCCAGAAAGCTTTTGCAAGAATAAGACGTATAAAGGTTTTTTTATTTGCCGGAAAAATCTGAAATTCACATGGCACTAACATACATCAGTAATGGATCATAAAACTAAAAATAAGTCTTCAAAACCCCAACGGCCAGAAGGAAGGCGGTTTAAGACAGTAGAAGAACTGGGGAAATTCAAAAATGACCAATTGATGGAGATCCTCAAAAATGTCGATTTATCCTTTCTAAAACAGAAACATACTCATTAAAAAAGTAAGACCTGCCAAAACAAATCTGGGAAGTCTTACTTTTTAATTCAATCTGAGTTACTTCGCCGCAGTCAAGTTCTTTATCAACTCAACTTCATCCTTCTTGTAAGGTGTTCCGTCTTTGCGGAAGATGTCGTGGAACCATAGGTCGGGTTCTTTGGTGTAGGTTTTTTTCCAGCTGTCCCAGGGATAGATCGTTTGGGATTTGCCGTCTACGAGTCCCCAGTTGATAGCACCTACGTTGTATTTCTTGGCAATTGGCAATGAGCCTTTGAAAAAGCTGCCGTTCCCACGCGACATATATTCGGTACAGATCATCGGGCGGCCATATTGCTGCAACTGCTTAATGCGTTTTTCAAAGTCCGCTGCATCTTCGTAATTATGGAAAGTAACAATGTCGGATTGGTCGATCATTACTTTTTCGATCGGTTTCAAAGTTTCGTGGGAAGTCCAGTCGCCATTCCAGACACCTGCTGTTAACGGCTGCGAAGGACCAACAGAACGCGCCCAAACGAATGCTTTGGAAAGCAATGGAATCACATAATCCACTTTGTTGGGCAACTCAACCTTACCATAAGAACTTGTATTCGGGTTATCCGGCTCGTTCCAAATGTCCCAGGCAAGCACACGGTTGTCGCTCGCAAAGGATGCAACAGTTCCCTTTACATATCTTTCCAAACGCGGATATTGCGTACTGTCTTTTAATGCATTCAGTCCCGGGCTCTGCACCCAGCCCGAATTATGCACGCCAGGTTTAGGCGCACGTTGCTTTCCGAGCTTAGGAAAAGGGTCCCAGCAAGAGTCAAATAATACAAGTACGGGCTTGATCTTGTGCTTTTCAGCAATATCCAAGAACACATCCAGCCGCTGTACAAAACCGGCAGAATCTTCCTGAAATAACAAATCATGCAGATAAACCCGCATCGTATTCATCCCGATGTTTGCGGCCCAGCCGAGTTCTTTGTTAATAGTGGCCGTATCAAAATCAGCGGCCTGAAACATTTCCAACTGGTTAATAGCAGTGCTCGGCAGAAAATCGGCACCTACGAGCCAGCCTTGTTTGCCATACCATTCATTTGCCTGTTCTTTTGTCCAAATCTGGCGTGCAACCGGTTTTTCAGTGGCTGCGCTCTCATCTTTCTGCTCCTTTTTGGCACAATTTTGAAATGAAAGGCAAATGAGGATCGCCCAGACTGTTGTTTTTAAAAATTTCATTCAGTTAAGGATTTTGTTTACAATTATTTTAAAAGAGGGCAGCCGTGTTTTCTATACTTGGCTGCGCATTTTGTTGAAACAGATCTTAGTCGAGCCAGACAATTTGCGTGAATGCACCATTTGCTGCAACATCCCAAACTTCAACCCGCACCCATTTCCTGTTTTTCAGATTTTTGGTAAATGTAAACGACTTCTCACCGAATGCTTCCGTATCATTCAAATTGATCACATCGTGGAAAACCTCTTTTCCATCACCAGAAATTACTTCGGCACGGTTCAACGGAAATGTCCATTTAGCATTCAGCTTAATTTCAACATTCCCTTTTGCATCCACTTTGGTAGTTTCGCCGGATGTAACATTGTTCACCGTGAATGCCGGCAGCAAAACTTCACCTGTTGATACAAAAAATTTGCCCTTTTCCATCGCATCCAGCAACGGTTGCCAGCCATTTTCAAACTCCGGCATTTGGTCCAGCTGCATGTAATTTACATTCAAATGTCCGTACAGCTCATAATTTGGCTCAATTCTGAACAAGTCCGCTTCTGCGATCACATATTTTTTCTGTCCCCAATTGGCCATATCGTCCATCAGGTCCAGCACGCGCTTGCCTAACTTTGGCTGAGACAAATCCGCTGGCATTGCTTTCCAGGCCGCGCCCAAAAAACGGTCCGATTTGTAAAATGCCTCGTCCTTATATTTGTCGGGAAAGCCAGTTGAGCCTTTTGTTCTTGCATGAGCAGTCCAGGCAAGGCCTTTTTCCAATTCCAGCAGCTTCAACATTTCCTCTTTATTGCCAATGCGGTAAAGCTTTCCGTAAGTTGGATTTTCCTCAACAAATGGCTGGTTCTTTTCACGCGACATTAACCAGTAAACGGGTTTTGGAAAGATATTCATCCAATGTCCGCCGAAAAAATTGTTTGGTTCTTCGCCCGGTAAGAGCAGAAAATTTCCATCGGAAAGCCGTTTGCATTCGTCAAACATCATTTTCAGTTCCGGCCAGCGCTTCGCTTCCGGGCCGCGCGGACTTCCCGGCCCGTGAAATTCGCCCAGATGGACAATGTTGACGCCGGTGTTCCGGAATGCTTTCACAAAACCGGGCATTTCCGGAATGGGCCTCCGCGTAAGCACCTCATCCACATGCTCCTGGTGAAAGTGGCTCGACATGGTGTAATAGCCTGGCAACGGCTCATAAGTATCATTATGCGTGAAAGCTTTTACTTTTTCGAGCACTTTTCCATCTTTTTCAGCGCTCAATAAGCAGAAAAAATTATAGCGTTGCTGTGTCTTAGGCGGCGCATTGAACCAAGGAACCCAACGGCGGTCGCCAAGCAGGTCGTGCCGGAGACCTATGCCAAAACCCGGAAACTGGTTCCGGTAATTGTTGCCATACCAAATGTGTTCGAGGTTATAAGCATTATCAAGCGGGTAAAAAAACTGGTGCGGCGCTGGGAAAACGGCCAGGCTGCCTTCTTTTCCTTCTCCGATGATAGTCCTGTATTTCACAGCCATCATGTTGACCGTATCCATTTTAATCACCTCTTTGCTCCGTACATTATTCTCAGTATCAGACCAAAACAGCTTTTCCCAGGGTGACTGTTGGCTCACCAGTCCCGCGTCGTAAACCACTGCCAGCGAATCTACATCTGTGGACATTACAGCCGCAACATTCATTAACGAGCTGCCATTATAGAGGGTGAAATTATAGGAGCCGGAAAACGGCCCACCCGTGGCGCCAGAGACGATTATTTCGGTCTGGGAACCGGAGCTCACGACCTTAACGCCCGTTTTATCCAGCTTTACCGGGTACGTTTTGTAGGGTAAATAGGCTGTTTTATCAAAGAAAATATTCCAACCGTTTTGCGAAACAAGATCACGTTTTCCGACGGTCAGAATAATCGCAGGGTCAAGGTTTTTGACGATGGTTTTGTAAGCATTATTTTTTCCAATCAGCAGACCATTAATAACAGGCTGCCCCTTGCTCAGATCAATTACAATTTTACCGGATTCTGCATTTCCGGCGGGCCATTCTACGTGCAGCAAATTGCCTTCGGTTATTACCTTAACTCCTTTCTTTTTATCAAAACCGGTCAGATCAACGGGGATCTGAGCAAGAGCCAACACATTTGAAAAGACAAAAAGGAACAGCAGGACTTTACGCATCATTGAGAATTTTAAGAAAACATTTTTTTATAAAAGGCCAAACCTTCTTCGGCCAGCTCATCGGCACTATTGGCAAGCGGACGCCAGATGCAAGCGGCACGCGCAAGCTCTTTCGAAGGCTGACCAAAAGTTTCGATCACAACCGCACCGTCATAACCGATTTCGACCAATGCATCCCGGATTCCTTCCCATTCCAAATGTCCCGTTCCAGGCGTTCCCCGGTCACTTTCATTGCCCTGCACGTGGCATAGCAAGTCCTTTCCGATCATCCTGACCGATGCAGCAATGTCTTTTTCCTCAATGTTGGAATGGAATGTATCAAGGACAATTTTCAGGTTAGGGCTGGACACCTCGCGCACGATCGAAAGCGCCTGATCCACGGTGTTAACCATGTCTGTTTCAAAGCGGTTAAGCGGTTCCAGGCCTACGACAACGCCATGGTCGGCAGCAATTTGTGCAATCTCGACAAGCGTTTCAATGCACCAAACGCGTTCTCGTTTTTTCTGTTCATCCGAAACGATCCGGGTCTTACCCACTGCGGAATAAACGGGCCCGCCAAAGATCGGGCTGCCTACGTTTTGTGCAATTTTAATACAGTCGATAATGTATTCCTTACCAAGCTGGCGATGCAGGGGCTCTGTACTGGAAATGTCTCGTTCGGGCCCAAATGCGCCGCTGATCGTGATCTTCAAATCCAGATCTTTCGCAACACTTTTAATCAAATCCCAATCAATGATTTTAGTGTCTTCCACGGCTATTTCGATAATGTCATAGCCCATGTTTTTGACTTTGGTTAGCAGGTCAATATTCCGCGTTGAGAATGGGGAAACCCATATAAACGTGCTTGCTCCGAATTGCATTGGGTGAAGTTTATGGATAAATGGACTTGTCAGAGTAAGGCGTAGCCCTGTCAGCCTGAGGCTTAGCTCTGTCAGCCTGAGCGGACCGGGCCGCCGGGCGGTCGAAGGCGCGTTACCAAGGAGTAGCGCGCCTTC
>NZ_JAKFFT010000003.1 GCF_021502655.1 Dyadobacter sp. CY347 | reverse complement strand
CGGTCGAAGGCGCGTTACCCAGGAGTAGCGCGCCTTCGACCGCCCGGCGGCCCGGTCCGCTCAGGCTGACAGAGGCTTGGTTTTCAATAAATAAACCTATAAATGACGACGATCACATGAAAAATATACTAGCCTGCATTAGCATCTTTGCGCTCTCATTCTCAGCCTTCGCCCAGGATTCCCACGTAGTCCTTATCAGCATTGACGGGCTTCGTCCGGAATTTTATAAAGACCCAAACTGGTCGATGGTAAACCTGCGCCAGGGTATGCAGACCGGCGCATATTCTGACGGAGTTACCGGCGTTTTCCCCACAGTCACCTACCCTTCCCATACGACCATTATTACCGGAGTTAAGCCTATTAAGCATGGCGTTTATTACAACACGCCGTCCGAGCCTTTGGAAGTGACGGGAAAATGGATCTGGGATTATAGCACCATAAAGGTGCCGACAATTTTTAGCGTTGCGAAAGATAAAGGGTTGAAAACGGCTTCGGTTTTCTGGCCGGTTTCTGTTGGCAGTCCTGCGACTTATAACATTCCAGAGTTTTGGTATTTGCCTGAAACAAAAGGCGGTAAGCGCGGCATGATCAAAGCGCTTTCGGAAAATGCCATTCCAAAAGGTTTGTTTGAGGAAGTGGAGCAGAATGCGACCGGCAAGCTGGAAGAAATTGATTTTGACAGTGATTATCTGAGTGTAGACGAAAATATGTCTCGCATTAGCAGCTATCTGATCCGTAAATACAAGCCTTCATTTTTAGCGGTGCATTTGGTGGCGGTCGACCATTTCGAGCATGAGCAGGGCCGTGACGGCGATCAGGTAAGGGCTGCACTTTCGAGCGTTGACAGGGGCATTAAATCGATCATCGAAGCCACCGAGAAAGCGGGCATCAGAGAGAAAACAACATTCATCATCACCGGCGACCACGGCTTTGTAGATATCCACACCGCTATCGCCCCCAACATTCTTTTAGCCAAAGCCGAACTTTACGATCCTAACAACAAGGCAGCCTGGAAAGCTTATTTTCACAGCTCCGGCGGCTCGGCATTCTTACATTTGAAAGATAAAAATGATACAAAAACCCTCGAAAAGGTAAAACAGATCCTGGATCAATTGCCGAAAAATCAGAAGGGTTTGTTCACGGTGAAAGACCGCGCGGCACTGGACGCAGTAGGCTCCGATCCAAACGCTTCCCTGGCCATCGCCCCAGTGCAAGGCATCACCCTGAGCGGAGCCGCCACCGGCGATTTCCTCCGCACGGCCAGCGGAGGCACCCACGGCTTCTTCCCCGACTTCAAAGAAATCCAAACCGGGTTCGTAGCATTTGGCAAAGGCATCAAACCAGGAGCAGTCATCCCCGAAATGAGCCTGCAAGACATCGCCCCGCTAATTGCAAAATTATTAGGATTAGATTTCCCAACTGCGGACGGGATGTTGTATCCTGGGTTGCTGGTTAAGGAGTAACGATTTGTTTTGTAATATGTCAAAAGAGCTTCCTTAGTAAGAGGAAGCTCTTTTTTATGCCACTTCGTGAAGATCAGGAATGAAAACGCATTTGTTATAATCTGAATCAAAACCTTCAAAATCGAATACAGCACCTAGCTTTAAATCTTCCACATTATCGAAGACCCGAATCCGGTTAATGGACATTTTTTCTTCATCATTTAAGTACTTATGTAAAGCGTTAAATATAATTCTGGTTCTATTGGACGAAGTCTCATTCACAAGGGAAGGAGCGCTTATTCCAAGCACAAATGAATTGGAAGACAATCCGCGAAACGCCGGTGCAAGGCCATATTGATCTATATAGAGGCCATTCTGCTTTTCAGCATTGAACACTTCTCTTAATCGTTTTACCAATAATTGCTTATCCATGCCAGTAATGTTTTTGCGTCATTATAAAATCCGTTTGCCACTTGTTCGGTACAACCAGAATCATACCTTCTTTGTTCATTCCATAAAGACACTTCGGACCATGCCGATGCGAAATTGGGATCTATTCTTAGTTCCTTTTCTAACTGGTGCTTCAACCCAGAGAGAATTAGTAAATCTTTTAAATTATGCGTAAAAAACGCACTATAAACCTTAGGAGATATCTCCTTTTGATTACTCTTGCCTGACTGATCGTACATTTCAACATCAAGCCTTACACAAATTACAGCTTTTAGTGCAAATTCAATTGCATAACCTGCTAAGTAAAAAACACCTTCACGCTTTGAATTAGACAATAATATTTCTGCTTCTGATATTCTTTCATGAGCCAGTTTTTTTAATTGTAACGCTGTTGCCAAATGTTGTAAGATTTGAAAATGGATAGTAGGTTAGCGGGAAATGGCTCCATTGAAGCCAGATCTCTTTATCACTACAAATAAAAATGGCGATGCACGTGCACCGCCATTTTTATTGCGAGCAAAGCAAACCTAACCGGAATGCTTTGAAAACTCAAAACCACTTTTCCACCGGTAAATAAATGGTTATTTAAACATTTTTGTCAGATCATTCAGATCTACATCTCCGTCTCCGTCTTTGTCCAGGCCGAGTTTTGCGCCCATGCTTCCGAGGTTGCCGCCTAAGCCGCCGCCGGATGATGGGGTGCTTCCGCCGAGGTTGCCGCCTCCGAATTTGCCGCCGGTAAGGGAGCCTAGTAAGCCGCCGAGATCGAAGCCGCCTGCTCCGCCCTGGCCTCCTTTGTTGGCCATTTTCGCTAGTACTACGGGAATGATTGCGGATGCTATGGCTGCTGCTGTGCTGCCGTTGATGCCGAACTTCTGCATAATGTTGCCGCTGAAATTATTCGAAATTTGCTGCACGGCGGGGTTACTTTCCGCCTGCCCGCTTCGCACGGATTCGAACAAACTATTGACCTGGTCCGGCTCCTTGATGTTACTCAAACCATCCACTATGGACGTCTGCGCTTCTTGCATTACAGCGTCATTGTGCTCGTTAGGCACTTCGTTATTATCAACAACCGCCTGTTGTCCGTTTTGTTTTATCAGATTCAACAATTCATCAAACATAGTTTCTCAGTTTAAGATTTGAGATTTGAATGTTAAACAAACCATGCCAATTCCATGCTGCCGGAATCTATCCATAAGATACCTGAGAAGCCGCATCGGACGAGCCCAGCAATTTTTGCAACGACTTTTGTAAGCTGCTGGGAGGAACATGGCCCCGCCATCTTAATGCCCTTTCCGGCCAATGTCATGGTAATGGCCTGGAAGGAATCAATACGGTTTGTGGAACGATTTTTAATTACAACTTTTCCGCATCAACGATATTGCAAACTCACCTTAACGATATTACCGCATGAAAGATATTCAGATTGGCTACCACGCTTCTCACGAACAGTTTAAACCAAGTGAGCTGACCGAATTTGCACAGCTCGCACAAGCCGCAGGTTTCACAAGTGCACTGAGCTCGGACCATTATTATCCGTGGAGTGAAGCTCAGGGCGAAAGCGGATTTGCATGGAGTTGGCTGGGAGCAGCAATGCAGGCTACCAATCTTAGTTTTGGTATCGTCAACGCACCCGGGCAGCGTTACCATCCTGCCATCATTGCACAGGCGGTCGCTACGCTTTGTGAAATGTTCCCGCGACGTTTTTGGATTGCTGTGGGAAGCGGGCAGTTTTTGAACGAACACATTAATGGTGAAAAGTGGCCTTCCAAGGCAGAGAGAAACCAGCGTTTAAAAGAATCTGTGGATATCATGCGCGCCTTATGGGCGGGCGAAACCGTAACCCAAAATGGTTTGGTGAATGTGTACGACGCAAAACTTTATACGTTGCCCGGATATATGCCTGACGTCATCGGCGCAGCAATTACGGAACAAACGGCTGAATGGGTCGGCGGATGGGCGGACGGCATGATCACAACTTCACGCCCGCCGGCAGAACTCGCGCGGATGGTGGAAGCGTTTCACCGGGGAGGCGGCGAAGGAAAGCCTGTGTATCTAAAAGTTCAATTGTCGTATGACGTGACATTGGAGCGTGCGCTGGCAGGTGCGCATCAGCAATGGAGAAACAATGTTTTCCCATCTTCCCTCCTGGCGGATATCCGGTCACCGGCGGGTTTTGATTCCACGGGATTAATGGTGAGGCCCGAAGATATGTTCCAGGCGGTGAGGGTATCTGACAGTCTCGACCAACATACCGAGTGGCTTGCCCAGGACATTGCGGCGGGAGTTACGCACCTGTATTTGCATAATGTTAATTTGGAACAAAAGCTGTTTATTGAAAAATTCGGAAAAAATGTCATTCCGCATCTTGTCTGACAATTTTAGGATGGCCAGAAATACGTGGCTTGAAGGATCAAAAGTCCGGGCATACTTTTAATGAAATTCGCATTAATCCTTCTTGGCAATACATTAAAACAATAACCAGGGGAGTAATTGTATGGACACCGAATTATTTATAGTAGACGATAACCCGGATTTGCATTTTTTGATATATAATATTTTTAAACAGTTTGATAAATCGTATCGTGTGAAGTTTTTCGAGGATGGCCGTTCTCTTTACCGCCACCTCGATGCTTTATCCCAGCGGCTCGATAACCATCTGTTTCCGGGACTTATTATCCTCGATCTGAATATGCCGGGAATGAGCGGAATGCAGCTCCTTACCTTGCTTAAACAACCAACGAAACCGGAACATGTTCATTTAAAAGATATTCCGGTGGTTGTTATGAGCAGTGATGATGCGGAAGAAAAAATTATTCAATGTTATAAACGCGGCGCAGATGCTTATGTGATCAAACCGGTCGAGCACGAACTAATGAAGTCTACATTACAGGCTGTCTGCAAATTTTTTCTGCGGACCGGCGAACGCAATAGTCCTTTAAGCATTGCCCACTCCGAAGCCGCTTCACGGAATTAGGTTTTTTAGCGCTGATAAAATCATCTCCGGCGCCGGGTATGGAATGTACTCGGCGTATAATTTATCCGAAACATACTTGATAATGGTGTTACGGCTTTGCAGATCTGCCGGAACAGAGAATGGCAATAGCTGATAATCCGACTTCCAGGGCGTGTGCTGCGGATTTGTTTGTGCATATAAAACTACCTGAGGCGTCTGCATGGCCGCCGCAATGTGTATTGTAGCCGTATTGACCGAAATCACGCATTGCGCATCTTCGATCAGCGCTGCAAATTCACCCACTGAAAGCAATCCCGCAACAGAAACTGCATGCTGCCCGATCCCCTCACTAACCCTTTCCGTCAGGTCTTTTTCGGCAGCAGATCCGGTTACGAAAATCTGCCAATCATATTTTTCTGCAATGCGCTTCCCAGCCTCTATCCAGTATTCCGAAGGATATTCCCTTTTTTTCTCGGACACTCCCGGATGCAAAATAATGTATGGTTTCGCCGCGTCAATGTTTTCAGCAGAAAGTTTCTCATGTAATGAAGCGCGTTCCGCAGATTCAATTGATAACAAAAGCCGGTCATTCGATGTGCTGGCCCCAAATTGTGCAACCAGGTCAAGATCACGCTGAACCTGGTGGGATATGTGCTGATAAGGCTCCGGGTCAGGGAGCCAGTGTGTGAGCAGTTGATAGGGATTTTCTCGGGCATATGCTGCGCGCACCGGAATGTTTGCCATGTATGCGAGCATGGCAGCGGGAAGCGCGCTCTGGCTGTAAACTGTAAAAATCACTGCCGCGTCAAAATTCCTTTTTCTGAGTTCATCAATGTTCGCGGTTAATGCATTGCTATCACTGCCTTTGCTCTGAACCCATGGCAGATCGGATACAATCATATCATCAATGCAATCCAGATATGGCACTATCAGCGAGCCTGCTTTTGAGGTGAGCAGCGAAATGCGGCTTCCAAATGTTTCCTTCAATGCGCGGATAGCCGGGGAGCTCATGATGACGTCGCCCATATTATCGGCGCGTATGCAGAGGATATTCTGAAGTTTTTGCTCAGGCATTGGGGACCGCGTTTTTGGTAATGTGGTTTGTGGCATCCGGGAAATGAGGCGTGGTATAAGTTGGCTCCCGGAAAGGCCCTTTCAACCATTCTGTTTCATTTCCGTTATCGATCAAAATCGTCCGGCAACCTGCACGGTTACCGGCTTCTACATCATGAAGAATGTCGCCGATCATCCACGATCTTGCCAGATCAATATGCAGCTCATGTGCCGCCTGGATCAACAATCCCGGTTGTGGTTTGCGGCAAGCGCAGGAAACATTTTCTGACGATGGTGCATGCGGACAGTAGTAAAAGCCTGAAAGTTCAATCCCGTTTTGTTCAAAAATTAAATAGAAATAATCGATCAGATCGTCCAGTTGCACCTGGGTAAATCGTTCCAGAGCCAGCCCGGACTGGTTGGAAATAATGACCAGTTTAAATCCATAGTCCTGCAATGCCCTTAATCCCTCAAACACCCCTGTTTCAAACACCACTTTCTCAGGATCAACATTATATGGAACGTCTTTTACAAGCGTACCATCTTTGTCCAGGAAAATGACCTTAACAAGAGAGCTTTCGGGATGCTGCATGCGTGAATTCGGTTATAGGATCGCCTTTGGTAAAAAACAGTGCCACTGGTTTCTAATGATTTTGGCCGGTTAACAACATACTTTCAGGCGCGAAGTCTCACTGATCCGAAAGTGTGGATTATGGACACTTTTCCGTGCGCCGGCATTGGCAAACTTTTTGATATGGCGCTGTTTAAGGATATCAAAAAATAAATCAACCCTTTATATACCAAAGATCAATGGGCCAGGCCAACAAGCAGCATTCATTTTTATACAGAAACGGCTTAGGCCTTCTTTTTGTGGCTCTATTTCTTATAACACTCGGCGCGCAGGCGGTAACCGGCTGGCACGAGCATAACTCCGAGCTTGAACAGGAAAAGGCTGCTGCGATCGGCTTCCCTGAATATCTTCAGACAGGCCATTTTATCTCATCTACGTTTGAAAACTTTGAAAGTGAATTCTTGCAAATGGCTCTATATGTGCTTCTTACAGTAGGACTTCGCCAGAAAGGCTCTGCGGAATCCAAATCGCTGGATGAGCAGGAAGATGTGGACCGGGAGCCACAGCCAGGACCCGATGCGCCCTGGCCAGTCCGGAAAGGCGGGATTATATTGAAGCTTTATGAAAATTCTTTGTCGCTCGTTTTTGCGATCCTGTTCTTCATCAGCTGGGCGCTTCACTTGTATGGAAGCTGGGTAGACCACAACGAACAGCAGGTCCTGACCGGTCAGGCGACCGACACGATTGGGAATTATCTGACGCAGGCCAACTTCTGGTTTGAAACATTCCAAAACTGGCAAAGCGAATTCCTGTCGATTGCCAGCATTGTCATATTCACCATTTTCCTGCGCCAGAAAGGCTCACCCGAATCCAAACCGGTGGACGCACCTCATTCGGAAACGGGTAAGTAATGTTGTATTTACTCAACAATCCATCGGTTGAGCGTATTGTATTTTCCTTCAACAACAATTTTGTAAAACCCTTTTGGCAGCTTCGAAATGTCTAATGAAGCCTTTCCTTCCGACACGGGAAGCTGTTTCATGAGCATGAAAAGATCGCTGCCTCCGGTTTCAAATTTGTTCGTGACGGCGAGCCATATTTTCACTTCCCCGTCTTTCTCTTGCGGTAACCAATTGAGGAGAATGTTGTTAGATTCTTTCTTTACGGTCAGATCAGTGATTGAAATTTTGCCGGTTAACGGAATGCCGTCAAGCTCGAAGCGCTGCTCTTTTGGGATTTTTAGGTCTAGATGGCGAGCCATGGTAGGCATAATATCTACAATCGCCGGGATTTGCTTGTTTTGGGCAGATTTGGTAAAATAGTTGTTCAGTTCTTTTGCATTGGTGACGATCCAGGTGCTGCGCTCCGCATCGGACTGGCCCCCGTGGTCTTTACCGGCTGGTTCTCCCCTTCCGTGATCCGTTGTGATAAATATTTGCCAGTTTTCACCATGGTTACGCTCCCGTTCTTTCACCGCTTCCCAAAGCTGCCCCATCTGCGCATCCATTCTTTTTATGGCATCAAAAAACTGCGGGCTGTTACCATACCGGTGGCCCATATCATCCGTAAATTCCAGATACACCCATGACAAATCGGGCGCCTCGCTCTTGATGTTCTCAGCAGCTTCATCAACCACCTTTCCATCAATTTTGCTGATGTACTCTGCACCTTTGTCGTGCGGGAAATTAATGGTATCAAGCTCAAAACCATCGAAAGAATAATCCATTTTCATCATTCCCGTTTCAGGCAACCCCGTTCCGATCAGCTTTGTTCGGTTATCAAGCCAGGTGGAATAAATGGCTGTTTTTTTTGCAGGATATGCTTCGCGAAAGAACCTGAAAATAGTCCAGTAACGGTAATTGGGCGCTTTAATGTCGTTATCCCAAACATTATGCTTGTTCACCCAGGTCCCGGTAAGCAAACTATTGTAACCCACCGCCGAAATGGTCGGAGTCTGAGAATAAGTCTTTTTCTCACCCCCCACATAAGCCCGCGTCATGCCGCCCACCATAGCAATCGCATCCAGATTAGGCGTCGCCACTTTCTTCAACTGCTCATAAGAAATGCCATCCACAATGACAAAGAGGGATTTATTTTTAGTCTGGGCAGCGGCTTGGTGGAAGATGAAGAGGGTTAGGATTAGGGTAATGGTTTGTTTTGGGGACATTTGGGTTGTGGTTATGGTTGTTTGGTCCTGTTTATTTAATGTGGTTTGTTACTAGCTCTGTCACCCTGAGCGTAGTCGAAGGGGCGTTACTGCCAAGTAGTAACGCCCTTCGACTACGCTCAGGGTGACAGAGCTGGTAGCGTACCAGTAGTCAACGCTTACGCCAGCAATCTCGTGAGTAAGATAACTACTCCCAGCCAAAAAATTGCTTCAAGTTTGGATTCAGTGTTACTTGTGACTGCGGCACGGGTCGGTAATAGTATTTCGGTTCCTGGAATGTGCCTCTTTCCGGGTCGGTAACGATGGTTCCGCTCGTTCCATTTTTCAGGAAGAAGGATGCATCGCTGCCTACCGGGCCTACGCGGTAGTAAATGAGCTTCTTGCCCAGAGAGTTGGATTCTTTGTCGGCTTCGGCCGGGATGGATGAGGACACTGCGATCAGTTTGACATCCGCGACGCCATCGCCGGTGAGATCGTAGTTGCCCAGGCCCGGGAAATAAAGTCCTTCCGGTTCTTTTTCAATGAGCTTTCCGGCATTCCAGCGCATGAGGTCATCGTAGCGGAAACCTTCCATGGCCAGTTCCACGCGCCTTTCACGGCGGATTTCGAGCAGTGCGCCGAGGGTATTGCTGGTCGCGGATGGATATTGTGATTTCAAAACGGCATCGGATGCTGTACTCAATGTTAATTTCGGCATGCCGGCACGTGCCCTTACTTTGTTTACAGAAAGGTCCAGGTCAGCTTGGGTTAGCTCGCTTAGTTCTGCTTTGGCTTCTGCGTAGGTGAGCAACACTTCGGCATAACGCAGCAATGGTGTGTCCAGACTGTTCGCAACCGCCACTTCTTTTTGATTTACAAAACCTTTTAACTGATGATAACCCGACTGGTTTTTAGCAAATTGCTGTACATAAATCCCGGCTCCCTGCGAGTAAGTCGTCGCATTGACCAGTTCCCATCCCGGGTAAGCGAATGTCTGGTACAAGCGTGGATCACGGTTTTTGAATTCGTCTGTGAACAGCTTCGCCGTATACCCAGCCTGGCTGGTGTAAGGCGTCCCGTCTTTCATCAGATACGTTTGCAACAGGTCTCTCGCCGGACTGGCTTCATAATTCCCAAACATATAAGCACCCCACCAGGCACTATTGATCTTATCCTGTTCATTAAATGTGCCGAGGATCACTTCTCCGTTACTTTCCAGACTGGTGTTGTTGAATAGCGAAGCATAATCTTCCATCGGTTTGCCCGTGCTATGGATCGAATAATCTCCGCTGTCAATCACTTTTTTTGCCGCGTCCCTGGCAATCTGCAAAAAGCCGTTTGCCGAAGCTTGCAGGTTCAGTTCGCTGTGATATTTCCGGTAAGTGCCTTCATATAATGCGTGCCGGGCCTGGTAAGTGAGCACAGTGGCATTGTTCACAGCGCCCGAGCGGTTGTCGTCCCGAACGTGCTGGGCGGCAAAAGCGTAGTCTTCAAATATTTTACCAATTACAAATTCCCGGCTGTCCTGCGGCTTATTGAGCGATTCGTCGTTGGTTGCCAGCACGTGGTCGTACCAGGGCACATTGGAATAACGCTTCACTTTTTCCACGTAAAATCTGGCGCGGAAAAAGCGCGCGAGGCCTTCGTAATGGTTGAGCGCCTCTTCGCTGATCTGTGCCTTCCGGAAATTGTCGAGGAAGAAATTAATGTTGCGCAATGCAGTCCAGTCCCAACCCGCATTGACCGTGGCGGAAGATGGGTTTCCCACCATCATGCTCTTGATCTCCGTCGCGCCGGTTGTGGCCGCATTGTCGGTAGAAGCATCATTCACATAAATGCCTACCCCGCCGAAATCGTACAGGCCCAGCATATAGGTTTCCAGGTCTTGCTCGCTGTTGAAATATTTATCTTTGGAGATTTCCGTTTGCGGCACGCGGTCCAGGAATTCATCATTACAGCCCGAAACAACGGTTAGCAAGCCGGCTGCCAGCAGCATTTGAATATATTTTTTCATTTTAAGATCTTATTTAAATTAAAACTGCAGTTCCAATCCGAATGAGAATTTCCGCTGGAATGGATAATCATAACCCCAGCCGCTCGAAGTGCTTTTGGACGGATCCACCTTGTCTACATTATCCGTGATGGATTCCGGGTCGAAGAACTTTTTCACTTTTGAAAGCTCCGCCAGGTTTTCGCCACTTGCATAAATACGCAGCCTCGAAACCTTGATCTTTTGAAGCATGGCGGACGGGAATGTGTAGCCGATCGTGAGATTTTTGAGTCGCATGTAAGCCCCGCTCAGCATGTAACGCGTTTGCGGAATGGCCAGTCCCTGCGACTGATCTACCCTTTCGCCCAGGTTTCTGTCGGCAAGCCAGGATTGGAGAACGGGAAATTTCGCGTCCGTGTTGGCATCGGCCAGGCCGGCATCGATGTAGGATTGTGAATGCTGTGCGCGTTGGACGTCGTTATCAGCCGCGCCGCGGTAAAAATCGAGCAAATGCGCGTATCCACCTGCATAAGGTTGCTGGTAAAAGCCCCAATACAGGTAATTGAGCGGGTAATAATCCATTTTCCCAATGCCCTGGAAAAATGCCCGGATATCAAAACCATTCCATTCCGCACCCAGATTTAACCCAAAACGAAGCCTTGGCGTAACATTGCCGATCCTTGAAAGATCTTTTGCATTATCCACCGTCGTTCCTTTTTCTATCTTACCATTGCCATCCAGGTCCTGGTATTTCGGCCATCCCGGCACAACCGACAATGCGCCCCAGGGAATAATCTGGCTTTGATCAAGCTTGTTGATCTCATCCTGCGTCTGGAAAAGACCGTCGCTTTTCAGTCCCCACATTTCGCCCAGTTCCATGCCTTTGTAATATTGGGTTAAATTCTTATTTGGGTTGTCGAAGCCGGTAATGAATGAGCGGCTGTCGCCCAATGTGAACTTGCTGTTAAAACGCAGGTTTTTTCCACCAACATTAAAATCCTCGTCATAACCCACCGACAATTCCCAGCCTTTGGTTCTCAGGTCTGCGGCATTTTCTCTTGGCTCATAAGCGCCCAAAACATCAGGCAGGTCACGCCCCTGGGTTAACATGCCTTTTGTTGCGCGGTTGTAATAATCAAAAGATGCAGTGATTTTATGTTGGAAAAACCCTAAGTCTGCACCAATGTTGGCGGACGTTACTTTTTCCCAGGTATAATTAGGTGAAACGAGCGGCGCGGAGGTTACCACCTGCGGAACCTGTCCGTCAATAATGTAACTGCCTCTCCTTGTGCCCATAGTAGCGATGTAACCATATTCATTTACAAACTGGTTACCCAGCAAACCGTAAGATCCGCGGATCTTGAAATGGTTTACAACCTTCGACATTGGTTTCCAGAACTCTTCGCCGTCCACTTTCCAGGCAGCCGATGCCGACGGGAAGAAGCCAAAACGCTTGTCTTTCGGAAACTTGGAAGAACCGTCATAGCGGCCATTGAACTCGACAATGTATTTGTCTTTAAAAATGTAGTTCAAACGGTAAAATGCACCCCTAATCGCCCATTCGCGGATTCCTTCGCCTACAAGCGCCTCGCCTGTTGCCAGCCCGATGCTTGGCAAAGAAGCAGAAATTACGCCCGCCTTTTGCGCTTCAAAAAATTCGGCACGGTTGGATTCCTGGTTATAACCCACAATCGCATTCAGATTATGGAAACCCAATGCCTTGTTAAATGTCGCATATGCATTAAAAACGGTGTAGGTAACATTATCGGCTCTGCGGTAAGCAATGTTATTCCCCTCTTCCCGAATGTCCGACGGCCCGTATCCTATCCGAACTTTCGACTGGTTTTCAGCAATGTTAATGTTCTCCCTGCGCGTTGTGAAATCGGAATTGAATTTTAGCATATCCTCAAAAAAAGACATTTCTGCATTGAAAGTTGTCTGAAACATATTGTCTTTTTTGAGGGCACGTCCGCCTTCCGTCAACTGCGCCGCCACCCGGCCCACGTCCGTATTAGCCCAGGTCCCGTCGGGATTTTTATCGACTGATGTCGGGAACAGGTCATAAAGTCGCTGGATCGAGAGCTGGTAAGGCTTCGATCTTTCTGTCAATGCAATGGAAGTGTTATTTCCAACAGAAAGCCATTTGTATGGCTGGAAATTGACTTTACCGCGCGTTGTGTAACGATCGAATTTGTCTTCCGCGATTTTCAATGCACCATTCTGGGAATCATAGGCACCTGATAAATAGTAAGTTGTCTTACCCGATTTTCCTGCGAGTGAAATGTTGTGCCGCTGCGATAGCGTGAAGTTATCCAGGAAATATTTCGTCCAGTCCGTGTTACCCATGTATTCGTAAAGCGAATTATCGACCGGGTTCAGACGGATCGGATCCGTTCCCGAAGGATTGTCTGAGCGGTCTTTGGCCCAGGCATACTGGCTTGCCGTATAATTTACATTATCCCAGGGCGTGTTATCCGTGGAAGTTTCGAGTAAACGCATGTATATATACGGATCAATAACCTTGTCGGGAAGCACTGTTGGTTTGCCGAATGAGAAGTTATTGGAATAATTAATGCTCATTTTTTCTCCTGTGCCCGTTTTGGTCGTGATCAGGATCACACCGTAGGCCGCACGCGCTCCATAGATCGCGGCCGAGGACGCATCTTTTAAAACCGAAATACTTTTAATATCCGACGGTGCAATGAAACTTAGTTCGCCCGCATCCATAGGCACGTTATCCACCAAAATCAACGGGTTACCGCCATTAATGGAAGTAAAACCGCGAATGTTAATGTTGGGCGCCTGTCCCGGTTCGCCGCTCACAAAATCAATGTTCAGGTTGGGAACTGCGCCTTGCAAACCCTGGGCTACGTTCTGTATTGGTCTGGCTTCCAGCATTTTACTGTCCACCACGTCGACGGCCCCGGAGAGATTTTCTTTCTTTTGTGCACCATAACCCACCACCACAACTTCGTGCAGGTTCGCTGCATCCAGTTCGAGTGTAATGTCCAGCGTGGTGGCCTTGCCTACCGTTGCTTCCTGGGGTTTGTAACCAATAAATGAGAAAACAAGAACGGCATCGGATTGTAAACCGCGGAGCACATATTTCCCTTCACCGTCGGAAACAGTTCCTTGCTGTGTTCCTTTTACCAACACATTAACGCCCGGCAGCACGCCGCTCCCGTCAGCCGATTTAATCACACCCCGCACATCACCCTGCGCAAAGGATTGGAGCGTTGAGCCCCCCAACAAAGCTGCCAGCAGCCACAAGAGGCAGGCCGAACGTTGCTTTTTAAACAAATTAAATAGATTTTGCGCCATACAAATGATTTGGTTAAGATGATGACTACGGCCGGAAACGACCGTTTTTATTTTCGCAAAATTGCTGATTCAGGAGGACATACGTTTTAAGGGAATGTTAACAATTTGTCATTATTTTGATTGAACGTTCATTCAATGAAAATACGTGACCGCAGTATTCTACTCTAATGTTTTTCTTTTGTATTATCGCGGATCAAATCAACACTCAGATATGGGAAGAAAAAGCCTCAAAGGGGCTCGACAGCAGGAAATTATTTTGGCTTTTTATAAACTGGCAAAAATAGAAGGACTCGAAAACACGTCTATCGCCAAGATAGCGAAGGAAATGGATGTAAACCCGAGCCTTATCCTCCATTATTTCCAAAACAAGGAAGAACTGAGTTACGCGCTGATCGACTTTATTTTAGATCGTTACACCCCGATTTTCAATGTGCCGGGAAAGTCGGCGAAGAGTTCGAAAACCATCCTGCTGAAAGTGATTGACAATCTTTTTTCAAAAAAATGGGATACATTATTTGACGACGGGCTGTTTTACAGCTGCTATGCGCTGTCGTTCAGGGACGAGAAAATTAAAGCGAGATATAAATCCCTGCTGGAAAGCCTCAGATATAAGCTTTCCGAGCTGATTGAGGCATGTAATGAAGACGGAAGCCTTTCGGTTAAAGATCCTTACGAATGCGCCGACCTGATTTTCACGATCCTGGACGGCGCCTATTTTTATTTAAGCCTCATTAAAGAACCCGCAGCAGCCAAAGCAAAACTCGCCAACTACAAGCAAAAAGCGCTGAACGTGGTCGGGTTACACGCACAATAACTTCAAAAAGAATAGCCGATACCAATCCTGCCACCAGGGTTCATGACGCTTCGGCGGACGCCACTTTCCTGGCTGTCCAAAGAAATTAAACCGTGCGCTCCACAAAGGGATTAATGAAGATAGCAATGTGTTTGTAATTGTATTTGAGACCAACGCCCAGCCCCAGTCCAATGCCGGTCTGTCGGTCGATGTCGATTTCTTTTGGATTTAGCTGGGCATCAAGAAGCAAGCCGCCGTTCACGAAAATGTATTTGAGAAAAGTGAGATGGGCATAAACCGGAACAGAAATGATCTTTAAAGGCCTGGTAATGTCCGGAATGGCAAAATTTGGAACGCCTGCATAATCAACCTTAAAATTGAATGAGCTGTAATCGATCCCGGTTTCGAGTGTAATGATCTTGCTGCTTTTTATAAAATAGCGAAAGCCAAACGTATTCGAAGCAAAAGCCTTATAACCAGCCCCTCCATCCACATTACGGTTATAAACGGGCCTGGGTAGGGACCTGGAATATGTGAAGAAAAGCGCATTTGTATTTTGGCCGAACAATTCGCCGGAGAGGATCGCCAACAGGATAAGTAGCAGATATTTATTCATAAAAAGTAAGGTTTCAATTAATTAAACGACATCATCAAAAGTCACATTTTATTATTAAATACTAAAATGCTGATTATTAAATACTAAAATGATAAAAAAATGATTCAATGCTGCCGCTGCTGATGCAAAACCGTGCAGGTGGACAAGAAAAGTTGAAGAGGCAGTAAAGGCAGAAGGACCCAACTGCCGATTCTGTCAGGAAACGTTTGAATGCTTAACTTCGCAACCCCTGATCGGTGGATCAGGGGTTTTTTAGTCCTTCAAAAGCAATACTTTTTACATTAATTCATGAAAATCAAAACATTAGTCCCTCTTATCAGCTTGTTTATGTTGTGCTCACTGGCATTTGCTCATGAGTTCTGGCTTGAACCGGTCAAATTCTGGCTAAAAAAAGGAGAAAAAGTGCGGATTGACCTGATGGTCGGTGAAGATTACCGGGGTGAGCATTCCAACGGGCACAAATACAAAATCCTGAAACTTGATCATTACTCGAATGCGGAGAAAAAGGATATTCGCAATACAATTTATGGTGATAGTCTCAGCAGTTTCGACATCTCCTTTTCAAGTCCAGGCAATCACCTGATCGCATTCAGTAACACAAGCAAATTCATCGAACTTGAAGGTTTAAAATTCAATGAATATCTCCGTACCGAGGGATTGGATCACGTCATGAAGCTTCGGGTGCAGAACAATGATACATTAAAAGCGGGGAGAGAATTGTACCAGCGGTGCGTGAAGACATTGATCCAGGTGGATGATCAGATAAATGAATGCTATGCAATCAACACGGGTATGCGCCTTGAAATCATTCCCGACAAAAATCCATATGCACAAAAATCAAAGGTGCCGGTCACATTCAAAATCCTATTTGATAACAAGCCCCTGGTGAACGGACTCGTCCTGGCCTGGCACGTGGTGAATGGCGTTACAACGCATGAAACGCTCCGCAGCGATAAAAATGGCAATGTTACCTTCCCCATTGACCAAACCGGCAAATGGATGATCAGCACCGTTCACATGATCCCAAACCAGGATGCAAAGAAAGCGGATTGGCAAAGCTTTTGGGGCAGCTACACCTTCGGATTCTATTGACAAAAAGTTCAATGCGGACATTCACATCTTCCACTGTCCGAAATCGGACAAATTGATTGCCCGAAACGCCTTGTAAGTCGCGGAATCGATGATAAGTGTAATGGCATAATAGTTGATTTTGCAGTCAGTAATACATAGATCATTTTTCACCATATAATCAGGATCAAGCAGTACACATTTATCCAATGCATTATGATCGGAAGCTACGTTAAAACATCGGCGCGTGGGTTGTTGCGTAACAAGCTTTTCTCGTCCATTAATATTGTTGGTCTCGCTATTAGCATGTCTGTCGGTTTGCTGCTGATTGCGTTTGTTCTTGACTTGCGTTCGTACGATAAGTTTCACGAGCATGGCAAGCGGATTTATCGCATTACCAATGTGGCCACTTTCAAAGGTGAGCAAGGCAGCAGCAAATTTTCATCAACTTCCATCAAGACCGGTAAGCTGATCCGGGAGAAAGTAACGGGCGTGGAGGAAGTGGCGATTTTGCGGAACGACTTTTTGCAGGATGCGAAAGTTGGTGATAACGTACTCCCTATCAAGGGCTTCTGGGCGGAGCCGTCGCTATTACGGATATTCACATTTCCCATGCTGGAAGGCAATCCGGAAACTGCATTGAAAGATCCCTACTCGATCGTCCTTACAGAAACTGCGGCCAAAAAGCTATTTGGCGACGCGTCTGCGCTCGGCAAAGCAGTTAAATTTGATACATTGGATTATCAGGTGACGGGGATCGTAAAGGATGTTCCGTTTTTTTCACATATCAATTTTGAAGCCTTGGTGTCTTTGTCGACGGCGCAGCAGCTTAATAAGAATGATAAAGAATTCGACAATTGGGCTAACATGTTCTCGAATTCGGTGTATGTCATGCTGCCTGAAAATGCCAACCTGAACACAGTCCAGGCACAGCTCGACGCGATTGCGAACAAAGAAAACCTGGCCCAAGAACAAACGAAAATCCAGCTCGAACTTCTTCCGTTGTTCGATATCGTAGTTGGCGAGGATCTCCGCTCCGGCTCAATGAGCGGTTATGTGGGCCCGCATATGCCGCCGATTGTGCTTTGGATACTCGGCGGTCTCGCATTGGTTGTGATCTTGTCTGCTTGTTTCAATTATACCAATCTTTCGATAGCGCGTGCAATGCGACGCTTTAAGGAAATTGGCCTTCGCAAAGCCATAGGCGCCCGGAAAGGCCAGATTTGGCAGCAATTTCTTGCGGAAGCGATCATGATTTCCCTTGCAGCCCTTGTCCTGTCCTACTTTATATTTCTTGCCTTGCGGCCGCAGCTGATCAATATGGCCCCGCAAATGGAGCGCACGGTGAAGCTCGATCTCACGCCTACCATGATCGCGGCTTTTGTATTTTTCTCGGTTACGGTGGGTGTCATCGCTGGCCTTATGCCTGCATTATTCTTTTCAAAAGTCAGCGCGATCCATGCGCTCGGCAATGTTTCGTCGGTAAAAGTTTTCAAGAATGTAACACTCAGGCGCGCACTGGTGGTGGTTCAGTACACGGTTACATTGATCTTCATCACAACGACTGCCGTAGGTTATGTTCAGTATAAAAACATACTCGCATTCGACCTGGGATTTAACACGGAAAACATCCTCAACATTGACATGCAGGGAAACAAGCCCGAGGCGCTGCTCAAAGAATTAAGAGAAATGCCGGAGGTAACTGCGCTATCCAGGTCGCTGATTATCACCGCAGTTGGCAACGCCTGGGGCGGGCATATGAAATACAAGGATTCGCAGGATTCCGCATTGGTGTTGACCAATCACATTGAAGAAAATTACTTATCCCTGCACAACTATAAGCTGCTCGCCGGCGGGAATTTTGTCGCACGACCCACCAAATCTGAGGCAGCAAGCGAGGTGATCGTTAACCAGCAGGTTTTGAAGCGTTTCAATTTAGGGAACCCAGAAGAAGCAATCGGAAAACAGGTAACATTCAGTAGTTTCCGGATAAAAAACCGCAGGATGAAGATCGTCGGCGTGATCAAGGATTTTCACTATGGCAAGGTAAACAACCTGATCGAACCTGTGGCATTCATGTTCTGGACCCCAGAGGACGGAGCGGTTATTAATGCTAAAATACAAAGCGCAGATATGCCTGCAACCATGGCCAGGATCGGGTCCGTTTGGAAGAAAATCGATCGGGTCCATCCGCTTGAGGCGAAGTTTTATGATGAAGAAATTGAGGAAGCTTACAGCGAATTTTCAACCATGATCAAGATCATCGGCTTCCTTTCAATCCTGGCCATTTCCATTGCATCCATGGGATTATTTGGAATGGTGGTTTTCACGACAGAGACAAGATTAAAAGAAATCGGCATCCGGAAAGTCATGGGCGCGAGCGCTGGCAGTCTGGTTTTTTTATTAAGCCGGGGCTTTGTGGTGCTATTATCAATTTCGGCACTGATCGCTCTTCCTGCGACTTATGTTTTCTTCGAAAGGTTTGTGCTCACCAACTTCCCGTACCATACACCTGTTCAGATCGGCGAGTTAGTCGCCGGGTTGCTGGCAGTTTTGTTGATCGCGTGTATTATGATCGGTTCGCAGACGATGAAGGCCGCCGGAAGTAATCCGGTGGAGGTTTTAAAAAGTCATTAGACATTGAACGACTCATAATCATGCTTACAAACTACCTTAAAATCGCCCTTCGGATAATCAGAAAGGACAATACGTTTTCGCTCATTAACGTCGTAGGCCTGGCCACAGCAAAACTGTTGCTACTGCGCTGATGAACCGGTCAAGTCATTGCGCAGCGAATAGCGGAATTTGGATTATTCCTCAACACGATAATTGTCCATCATGACCATTATCGTGTTGTAAACTGACGATCATCACTTTTATCCCCCCAAGACTGATTTAGCTTTGCCGGAAAGCAGGGTTGCTCCTGCGGTACTTCAACCTGTAAAGCCAAAAAGGATCTATGAAAACCTGTATTGTTCTGATTTCCCTCATTGTAATTTTCCTCACCTCATGCAACTCAGGACCTACTGAAAATACAGGTCTCAACAGAAAAACATCCGACTCTGACAGCGTATTTAATTCCTGCTATGCCTCCTTCGTCAAACAAGACACGGTGCTGTTAAATGCGCTGGTTTACGGAGACAGCATTAAAGGCAGTCTGGGATACAAACTCTATGAGAAACAGCAGGATAACGGGCTGCTTATGGGAAAAATGCATGGTGATACAATCTGGGGCCTGTACACATTCATGTCGTCCGATTCCGAATATGTCAACGAAGTCACATTCCTGCGCAAAGACACATTACTAACAGAAGGCCGAGGCGACAGAATACTGAAAGACGGAAAGTTTGTCTTCGCAGACAAGTCCAAAGTGCAGTACACCGGTGTCACATTAGCCAAAACCGACTGCAAACAGGTGCCTGGCAAGAAATAACTGAAATCGGGACTTCATGCACTAATCAAGGAGCCGTCACAAAAATAGATGTTGCCGCGGCGTTCCTGGTACCATCGGAAAGTTCTACGGGAATGCCATTTTTCCAGTATTTGGCAATGCTTGTCACTCCATTCAAACCAGCACCGGAAACATATACGTCATGACCGATGATGGTAATTCCAGTAGCCGTAACGCCTCCCGGAAGGGTTGTCTCGACACCATTTTTCCAGACTTTTGCGGTGTAGTAGTTAAGGCTGTCTCCAACATTACCAACAATGTAGACGTCGTTTCCTACAACGGCAACGTCCTCTGCATTTGAATAATATGATGAAGGACTCAGAATCGTTTCAACACCATTTTTCCAATACTTTGCAATTGTCCTGAATGTTCCGCCCATGGTACCAACCACATGAACATCATTGCCTGATACGGCTATGCCATTGGGAAAATGCTGTTCATCCCCGTTTGTCAAATTAACATCTACGCCATTTTTCCAGTATTTAGCAACTGTCTGCGCACCTGCTCCGCCGGAGGCAAAACCAGTGACATATACATCACCATTTACAATCGCCATGTCCCTCGCCCATCCGTTACGGGAATTGTTCAGGTTTACCGGCGCTCCGTTTTTCCAATACATGGCATAGTATCCAGCTGCATCTTCGCCTGAGCCTGCCACATACACATCGCTGCCTGGCAACAGCACCTTGCTTAATACTGTCGGAGCATACTGTCCCGAAAACGATTGCAAAACACCATTTTTCCAATATCTGGCTTGTGCCTTCATGGAACTGTCTCCATCCCAGCCAACCACGTGCACATCCTCGCCGGATACCGCAATGGAAGTAGTTACGATAGCATTCCTATTCGACAACAGATCCACTGCCTTCCCGTTTTTCCAATATTTTGCCGTGTTAATAGCGCCATCATACTGGTAGCCAGCCACGTACACATCCGGTGTGGTTGGTATTACGTGATCTTGAAGATTACATGAAAAGGTAACCAGACTTACGGCACCCAGGACGAGTTTAGTGTAAAATTTTAACATAATATGCTTTTGGTTATTCATTACAAAAACACAATATAAAACAAAATCTAATGTTCCGAAAGTGCCGCGAATGTTCGACACAAATCGATCATTCGCGGCGGACCATTCACAAACACTGCGACTAAAATAGATTACTTCACTTTGTATGGCAGTGTGAGCTTGCCTGACAGTACGCTGTATACGTTATAGACGCCGAGCATGGGCTTGTCCATTTTACCGAAAGCCCGCCTTTTACGCGCTCATCTTTAAAACGAGCACGACCCAATGCGGATGGCATACAACTCCGTCATTATACCAGCAAGGGCGCCATATCCAGTTTGCCAACGGCAGTACGAACAGTCTTTCCTGCTTTGCCTTCTACAATGATCTCAAATTAAAGCGATCCGTATTTTTTGTTATGAATGCCTTCGCGATGCCTGCTGGACTATTTTGATTTAAGAATACTGGCCTATCCGCTGAAATGCCAGACCACACGCACTGCTGGAACGGAATTTTATATACTCCCCACATTCATCAACATTAACCAGATCATGAAAAAAATAACGACATCTATTGTGGCATTGATGCTGCTTGCGAGTGCGACGATCTATGCGCAGAGCACGACCAATCAGACGACCCCGAAACAGGGAACGAACACGACGACCCAACAGGGTAGCACCACTTCCGGGACGCAGAATAACAGCACTACGAACAATTCGATTAATCCAACCGGACAGCGTGACACCAACCAGGGCAACACCACTCCGGCAACGCAAAGCAGCAACACGCAGGGTAGCACAACAGCGGATACGGTGAATAACAGCACCACGAATAACGCTATTAATCCTACGGGACAGCAGAATGGTAGCCCATTCAGCACCAATCCGGCGACGCAAAGCAACAGCAATACGCAGGGAACCGGCACCGCCGGAAGTTCGGCTACTACGAGCGAAATGGATTCAACAAAAAGCACCATGACCCAAAGCTCCGGCAGCACCGAAACAGGAAAATCCGATATGTCGGATAACAAATCGAAGAAGAAACGGAAGGATAAGAAAAACGCTTCCGATCCGAATTGACCCTAAGGAAATCAATAAGCATCAATACGTAAAAAAGCCGCTCCGGGAATCCGAAGCGGCTTTTTTTGAAGGCGACGTGAACTGAATGAAATATGGTCAAATCTGCGCATTGTCATTTGGGTCAAATTCTACGATCCATTCGATGCCATATTTATCTCTGAACATTCCGCCGTAGGATCCCCAGGGACTGTCGCCAATGGGCCCTTCTGTTTCCCCGCCTGCCGACAGCCCATTGAAAACTTGGTCCGCTTCTTCACGACTTTCTGCATTCACTAATATTTTTGACCGGTTTTCATTTTCATTCGTCCGACCCATTATCTCAGGAACATCATTTGCTATTAAAATATTATTTTTCCCAATGGGCAGAGAAATATACATGAGCTTGTCTGCTTCGTTTTCTGACACGGGAAATTCATCGCTTGCTATGTCTTTAAAACGAATTACTTTCGAGAATTCACCACCAAAAACCGATTTGTAAAAATTAAATGCTTCCTCAGCATTTCCATTAAAATTGATCCACGGATAAATTGCTTTCATGATTTTTTTTTCGAATGTTTATTATTGAATCAAAATTTTAATTAAAAATATTTTAGTACGCTAACATTTTCATTTATGATTCCTGCGACAATTTTACAAGGAGATCTTCCAGGTTTGCCAATGTCATTTTGAAGCCGATCGTGAATCCATCCAAAAGTTTCTCCATTCGCTCAAACGATTCATTAAAAATTGTAATATTCACCTTTGTTGTACCATTTTCTTCACTAAAATTATAATCCCATTCCGATCCCGGCAATTCGAGATTTTCATCTTTGTCTGAAAAAGCATTATAGATTTTAAATTGGTTTTTGGTGTTATGGAAGTATATCGCTGCAATGCCCAACGCTCCTGCCCTTCGGGACTCACCATTGCATAAAACCTTGCTCCTCCAACCTCAAAATTCATGTATTTGGTTCTGGCACGCATCGGCGCAGGCGCTGACCATTGATCTAGTAATTCCTTTTGGGTAAAAGCATCCCATACCAAAGAAAGACCAGCATTAAATTCCCTGGTTATAATAACCGTTTTTGCCGCTTTGTCGACGGTAAAATCAAATAGTAAATTACTGCTCATTTTTTTGCTTTTTAATGGTTGATAATACTTCGTCCAATTGATTGAATTGCGTTTCCCAATTTTGCCTGAATTGCGCCAGCCAATGATCCAGCTCCTGCATTTTTTTCGCATTAAAGTGGTAATAAATTTCTCTTCCCGACTGCTCCGGTCTGATCAGTCCGCATTCATTTAATACTTTAATGTGCTTCGAAACGGCCTGCCGGGTCATATCAAATTTTTCAGCCATTGCATTTGGCGTCAATGCCTGAATAGCAATTAAAGATAAAATAGCCCTGCGCGTGGGGTCCGCTATGGCCTGGAATATGTCTTGTCTCATGCTCTATACTTACATTTGCAACCTACGAGTTGCAAATGTAAGCGCAACTTTTGAGTTGCACAAATTTTCTCGAAAATATTTGATGCAAGCCAGTAATTTATAGCGTAACCGGCTACGACCTAGCCGCGCTGTAACCGGGCCAGGATATGCTGACAGTCATTGATTGTCAAGGGCTTGGATAGTGTGGCAGCCACATAAGCGAAGCTGGCCGCGCGCTGCATTTCGGATCCGTCGGCTGAGCTAACCATGTAAACAGTCGTGTTTGGCAAACGAGGATGTCGTTGTAATGCGTCGAGGAATTCCCAGCCATTCATGACCGGCATGTTGATATCAAGCAGTACAAAAAATATGGTTTCCTCAACGCAGGAGTTCATGAAATTAAGCGCATGTTCGCCATTCGGTGAGCAAAAAATATTACAGGTTATGCCGATTTTTTTAAGCAGGATTTGATGAATTGATAACACAATCGGATCGTCGTCAACCAGAAGTAATATGATATTATTAGCCACGGGTTTCTTGTGTGTTTCAATGTTTTGTTTTGTACCAGCAATTTAAGAAAATGCTATTAAAAAATAAATTTTAGTCGTACATTTGAGGTAAATATCGCACTTCACTGTGCATAACGTTGAGTAATAATCCTTACAGCCCATAAATCATTTTTATGGGCTGTTTTTTTTATAAAATATTATCTTTTTGGAGAATATAAAGGATTACTTGCAAACAGTTGAAAGATACGATGAACGCACCAAAGCGGATATATTACAACAGAAGTAATAACTAATGCAATAGCAAGAATAAATGCGAAAATTAAACGAAATAAATAAACTGCAAGCACAATAAATTATTAAAATATTCTACCTCACCTAACCAACTATTACTCCCGGGTCGCATTAACCAATGCAGCGAGCTGGATAACATCTTTGACACCGAGTTTTGCAAAAATCCTTTGCTTGAAAGTGCTGACGGTGGAGCTTTTTAAGTCGAGTAAACGTGCAATATCCCTGTTCCAATATCCCTCAACCAATAGCTGCGTAACGCGTAATTCGACGGGTGACAGGGTTTGCAAAATACTTTTTGTTCCGGTTTCTTTGTTTAAAAGTTTTTCAATCAAAGATTCACGCAGTTCCGGGCTGAAATATTTTTCCTTTTCAGCGACCATTTTGATAGCTGTTTTTATCTGCGCGGATGTAGAATTTTTGGAAAGAAATCCATCGGCGCCGGCCCTGATAAAGCTCAGGCCATAAAGCTGTTCATCGTAACCGGAATAAATAAGAATTGAAACATTTGGTTGATAACCTCGGATCTTTTTGATCATTTCTAAGTTCTTACCTCCCGGTATACCAATATCCAAAATAATCAAACTAAAAGACTGACTTTTAATGGCTTCCATTCCTTTGGTAAAGTCAATGGCCTGGACTACTTCGGAATCTGGGTAAATTTCTTTTATTAAAAGCTCTAAGCCCATCCGGATTAATGGATGATCATCAATGTGTAATATTTTCATAACTAATAGTGGACGTATCAATATGATCAAAACACCTTCTCGAAAATGCCGGAAGGTGTTTTGATTTTTGATCGTCTGTTTATTGAAATAATGGAAAGTAACAAGCCAGATCCATTATTAACTCTGAACCCTTCACATTAAAATTACTCTAATTATTATTGGTATTTTATCTTAGTGTGAACACAATATCAAATACTAGTTCAGTTATTGAAACAGCGCACATATAAGAGATTGGTTCTCATTGTGCTATGGCAACTTTTTGAATTGTACTGGTGCCATTATTAAATTTAAACCGCACGAAATATAATCCTGGCGAATATCTTTTTAAATCAATCTGCCCTTCGATTTGTGTAGCGCTGCTTAAAGTTTGCAGAACTCTTCCACTCTGGCTCAGAATCTCCATCTTGCTTATTTTCTCAACAATTGTTGGCTCAATTTGCAGATAGCTTATAGCCGGATTCGGATAAATTTTTACCAGGTTGTTTTCAACTTTAATGTTCTTAATGCCGCTGAACGCAAAAGTCTGGTCCGCATCTATCATTTTCAGTCTGTAAAAGTTGTCTCCGTTCGCAGGAAGCAGATCTGAAAAATTATAGTGTGTGATAGTGCTGCTTTCGCCTTTCGCTTCTACGGTCCCTATTTTGGTCCAGGATTTGGCATTGCTGCTGCGCTCAATGTCAAACTGCATACTGTTGGTTTCCGCTGTTGTTGTCCAGGTTAGATTAGCAATGCTTCTCTCTTTGGTAGCTTCTGCTTTCACACTGAAATGCGCCAATGTCACTGGTAGCGGATCGATGTCGTAGGTATATGTTAGACAGACACCGGCCGCAGCAAAAGTTTCTTCAAGGCTGGAAGTATTTCCACCGGTTGTCGTGATTGTTTTTGATCCAAATGCTTGTGAGTCAAAGGTTACATTGCCTGTACCGGTATACTCTATAGGTACGGAGCCCAGCGCCTGAGTTGAAGACTTTGCAGAGGTGATGTCATAGTAAGTTAAGGTTTCGCCACCTGCCAGGACGATGTTTTGCGCAACAGGGTTTCCGGCAAAACTTTTCACGGATTCGAGGAGCTCGGAATATCCGCCCGGGCCCGCCAGGCTTACATCGGATCCAATGCGCAATGCCCTAACATTTGAAGCCGTAGTTGCAGTAATTTCAATCACGGGATGTGACGTGATCACAGATCCAAAAACAGATATATTGTTCAGTGAAGCATCAGGATTCAGCTGAATCGCCTTTTCAACGTTGATTGTTCCAGTCCAGTCCGTTGCTTCGCTGGGGCGCATATTGCAATTTGTTATCGTGTTCGCAATCCGCGTTAGTTCCAGGCCACCGTTTGGCGCAGGGTTACTGCCGGCAGATGCGATAAAGTTGGCCGAAGGGTTTCCGGCAACGGCCGTGAAGCCAGCAGTAGGAAACTCATAATCAATGTGATACTCCACTCCGGCTTGGCCTGACAGGACGAAATTTCCATTCGCATCGCTGATTGCATAGGAAACCGGAACAAAAGTCTGCGGAGGCCCTGGCATTACACGGGAAAGTTTCGCGATCGCACCAGCAATTTTTTGATCACTTGCATTCACAGTGATCGAACCGGTGATCAGGGCATCGTGGTTCGTATCGTGATTTGGTGAAGGCAATATCGGAAGCGTTTGCGAAACAGCCGTATCAATAGCGCCCACACTCAAGAGAGCGATCAGGGCACTAAATAGATGTGTTCGAGTATAATTTTTTTTCATGATTTTAATTATTTGTGGAGATTGATATTTATTTTTTTAATGCATGCATAATTACTTGGTGGCCCCATTAAACTATTGCTACACGGCAAAACTACACGGAATTTTTCTGGCGAAAGTCTGCGTTGAACAGATAAAAGATGATCTCGTCGTATATCAACAAGCGTTGTGAAATACTTCTACAATTGACAATAAAACAGTTCTAATTAATGGTCAGGTTAAGCGAAATGTTCCAAAAATTGCTTCCTGGTCATTTTCTTTCCTACGAACATAGCGTGGATGAATTGCGCGGGTATTCTCCGTAACTTTGTGTCACCGATATTTACTTAGAACTATCGGTATGAAATAACCTACCGCCACTTAATGAACAAATATCTTCACAAGGCAGGCCTTATTGTGGCTGCCAGCATTCCCTTGTTTGTGCTACCAGCCCGCATTTCCGAAGGTCAATTGAAAGATCCCGTGAATCTGATCGGCTCAGAAATAGTCATTTTTCTGATGTGCCTGACTTGCTGGTATGCGACCAACATGGTCCAACAGAAATACAGGGGCTGGCCAGGCTTGCTGTTGTCTGTTTTGTGCTGTTGTCTATTTTCCAATGTGTTCTACTTCACATTCAATCCCATTTTTAAAGATTTTCCGTTCAGAACAGCGCAGAATCCGATCGGGATAAAGATTTTAATGCTTTGCAGCCGGGGTATCCTTATTAGCATGATACTTATCCCTGCTGCTTATTTTTTGAAGCGCGACCGCGATGCGCGAAATCAGCGTAAAGAAAATGAGCGGCTCGCCATCGAGAAAGTAAAAATAGAAAACAGGCTTTTGGACCAGGCAGTAACCGAGCGCACAGAGGCTTTACAGCAAACCCTGAGCGCCCTGGAAGTGTCGCAGGAAATCCTTGAACATCAATTATACATTCAATCACGCCTTGTTGCATCCATAACCCATGACATCCGTGGGCCATTTAAGTTTTTGATTATTGTTTCAGAAGAAATTTACCGGCTGGCTCAGAACAAGGACTACGACCAAATCGGCAATTATACGTTGGAGCTCAGCAAATCACTGGAGACGATGTACGGATTCGTCAATAATATTTTGGAGTTCACCAAGCTGCCTGTTCACCAGAAATTGGACAGGTCCGAAAGCATAAACCTGGCGCAGCTTGTAAAAGATAAAGTCGAATTATTTGAAGGCATTATCAATACAAATGGTAACCAAGTCCATTTAGACATCGATCCATTCATTTCTGTGACCAGTAATTCAAACTTTTTGGGGATAGTTATTCATAACCTCCTTGACAATTCAAACAAAAATACCCGCGATGGTCTGATAAAAATTGCGGCCTATGCCGATCCGCTTGCGGTTAAGTTATCGCTCGAAAATTCCGGTTCCGTGTCACATGAGACATTGGAATGGGTAAATATGAAATCGCACAACACTTACCCCGAGCTCAGCAAGACAGAAACTTATGGTATTGGATTGATTCTTGTCAAAGAAATCACCTCATTGCTGGGTATCCAACTGCTGATGGAATCCACCGATAACATTACAAAAGTAACCCTCACCTTTCCCGAGAATGTTACTGAAACCAAACCAGAATTCATTAAGCAAATATGATGGTAAATATGTACATCATCAGATTGACCAAAAGAACGACCGCATACAAACCATTCGTCCGGCCCTTGTTCAATGAAAGCATTACCGTAAAAATGGAAAGACCGAGCAACACCATTGATTTAGCATCCAGGCCCAGTACAAGGGGCAGATCCATAATAGTGCAAACGATCACGACAGTAGGTATACTAAGGCCTATACTAGCCAATGCCGAACCCAGTGCAAGGTTGATGCTGGTCTGATATTGGTTCCGCCTGGCTGCGCGAATTGCGGCAATGCCTTCCGGTAAGAGGATCACCGAGGCAATGGCTACACCTACTAACGCTGTGGGCAGGCCTGCTGCTACAATCCATCCTTCAATGACGGGAGAGAGGTTTTTTGCCAATAATATAACGACTCCCAGACAAGCCAGTAAAAGCCCAAAACTAATACCAGCCTCCGCCGACGACACCGCTTTTTCTTCCCCGGTGGGCCCTGTCGCAAAATATCTGCGGTGCCTGATTGTTTGTGTAAACAGGAAAAAACCATAAATAACCACACAGCAAATGCCAATGGCAATGAGCTGGGGAGCGCTGTAAGAAGGGCCCGCTATACTTGTTGTGAAATTGGGCAGTACCAGCGTCAGCACCAGGATTGACACCAGGCTTACCAGAGCAATTGTAACGCTTTTTGTTTCAAATCCCTGTTCCTTATATTTTATTGCTCCTACCAACATGCTGATGCCCAGTATACCATTCAGGATCAACATCACGGCTGCAAACAGCGTATCCCGCGCATAAGTGTCGGCGCCCAGGCCTCCTGTCAACATAAGCGATACAATAATAGAGGCTTCCAGCAGGGTGACTGCAATTGCCAGTATGATAGTCCCATATGGCTCGCCCACTTTATGTGCTATCACCTCGGCATGGTGCACCGCCGAAAGTACACCACCAATGAGCGCAGCGATTGCTAACGCACTACCCAAAAAACCGCCATCATCTGGTGCCACCAAATAAAAGATCCAAGCAATCGCAGGTGCTATGTAAGTCCATTGAAATATTTTTTTCATAATAGAGTTGAGGTGAAATTTTATTAAAATCAAAAAGCCCACAAATTACCATTTGCGGGCTTTTTGATTTTAATACTTATGAAGATGCATTAAGTTAAAACCAGCACCTATATTATTAAAAGACAGATCGTTATATTCCCGCTAAACTCACGAGTCCTCAATGCGCCCCTTTCAAAGTTTAACTTCTTTTTGACCTTGTTAAAAGAAGGTAATACTGTAAAATTGACTAATGTGTAATGTACAAAGATAAAGGCATCCCGATAAACTCACAAGACAACCACAGATTTCGTTAGAAATTTTAAAGTTCCGCCCATAAAAAGTTCAAGATCATTACGCCATGATAAAGAACCTCATGCAGCCGTTTTTTCCAAACAGCTGGTAGCCAAAAATTTCGCCCGGATATATATAAGTGATATGTTGCGTAAATTAACCGGTCAGAACGCCCGGCAGCATATTCAGGAATATTTTATCCGAGATCTAATGTCAGAAAAAGCAACATCGAAACCTGTCTCCAATTTTGTAAAAATACAGGGAGCCAAAGAGAATAACCTGAAAAATGTTGATCTGGAAATTCCCCGGGATGCATTAGTGGTATTTACAGGTGTCTCGGGTTCTGGTAAGTCTTCACTTGCATTCGGGACATTGTATGCCGAAGCGCAGCGTCGTTATTTGGAGTCGGTCTCTCCGTACGCGAGGCGACTTTTTAATCAAATGTCCATTCCGCAGGTCGATAGTATCGATGGCCTTCCTCCGGCTATCGCCTTGCAGCAGCAGCGGGGAGCCACAAGCACGCGTTCCTCTGTAGGCAGCGTCACAACGATTTCAAATCTGATCAGGATGCTTTATTCGAGGGCGGGAGATTATCCGGCCGGGCAGTCCATCGTATACGCGGAATCGTTTTCACCCAACACCCCGGAAGGCGCCTGTCCGGAATGCCATGGCCTGGGGGTTGTATATGAAGTGACAGAGCATTCTATGGTGCCCGATGATTCACTCTCGATCAGGGAAAAAGCCATCGCGGCCTGGCCCACAGCCTGGCAAGGGCAGAACCTGCGGGAAATATTGATGACGCTTGGTTACAATGTGGACATTCCATGGCGCGACCTGCCGAAGAAAGACAGGGATTGGATCTTGTTTACGGAGGAGCAGCCGGTTGTTCCGGTTTACTCCGGACTTAATATGGCGCAAGTTCAACAAGCCCTGGCGCGGAAAATGGAACCCAGCTATATGGGCACCTTTACCGGAGTAAAGCGATATGTAATGCAAACATTTGCGAATTCGCAGAGCCAGGCGATGAAAAAGCGCGTGTCAAAATTTATGCTGAGCGCGCAATGTCCAGTCTGCCATGGAAAGCGCCTGCGACCTGAGCCATTATCTGTAAAATTTGCCGGGATGGACATTGCAGAGTTTTATCAGCTCAATATCAAGTATTTAGGTGACATTATTTCTTCATCCCTAAAATCCAAAAGTGCTAACCCAGACCAGGAACATCCCGAAAAGGCATTGGTTATTCAACGTATAGGTCACGATCTTTTGTCCCGCCTGGACGTACTTATCGATCTGGGGCTTGGGTATCTGACCCTTGAAAGAAGCACCCCCACCCTTTCGCCGGGAGAATTGCAACGCCTGCGGCTGGGAACTCAGATACACTCCAATCTTTTTGGCGTCGTTTACGTACTTGACGAGCCATCGGCAGGTCTTCATCCCGCCGACACACAGTCATTGCTCCGGGCCCTGGACCGTTTAAAAGCAGCTGGAAATTCGCTTTTTGTAGTCGAACACGAGGTCGAAATCATCCGCCATGCTGATTGGGTTGTCGATGTAGGGCCAGGCGCGGGTGAAAAGGGCGGCGAAATACTTTACAGCGGTCCGTTACAGGGATTGGAAAAGATTCCCAAGTCCGTTACAAGGCGATATTTATTCAATGTAGACCAAAGTCAAATGCCTGCAAGAGAGGCGAAAGGATATTTGCGATTAAGGGATGTAAGCCGAAATAATTTGAAGCATGTGGATGCCGACTTTCCATTAGGCGTACTGACCAGCGTTACCGGCATATCGGGATCGGGGAAAAGCAGTCTGGTCAGTCAGGCGCTTGTAGAGCTTGTTTTGGAGAAATTAGGACAGCAAATACCGGGCACCGATGATCAGGAAGACAATCTTCTTCAAGCAGAAAACCCAAAAACAACGACCGGGTATATTTCGGAAGGCATAAGTCAGATTCGCAGGCTAATACCAGTAGATCAGAAACCCATCGGACGCACGCCCCGTTCAAACCTGGCAACTTACACGGGCCTTTTTGATCATGTCCGTAAATTGTTTGCAAATACCAAAATGGCAAAGAGTCGAAAATATGATGCGGGTCGTTTTTCTTTTAATGTCGCAAAAGGACGCTGCCCGAACTGCGAAGGCGAAGGCTTTGTAATGGTCGAGCTTTTGTTTCTGCCCAGTGTATATACGCCCTGCCCGGCTTGTCATGGAAGTCGTTACAATGAGAAGACGCTGGAAATTACATACAATGAAAAAAACATTGCCCAGGTGCTTGCCATGACGGTGGATGAGGCATTTGAGTTTTTTGAGTCTGAACCGCAGATTAATCGGGCACTGGATGTTGTTCGTCAGGTTGGTCTGGGATATCTCCGGCTCGGGCAACCGGCTACCGAGCTTTCAGGTGGCGAGGCGCAGCGCATAAAGCTGGCCACCGAATTGCAACGGGCCCAGCATGGCAATACATTATATATTCTTGATGAGCCGACGACCGGACTGCATCCTTCCGATGTCGACAATTTACTTGTCCAGCTCAATAAGCTGGTTGATCAGGGAAATACGGTCATTGTCATCGAACACGATATGCACGTTGTCGCCAACAGCGATTGGGTGATCGACGTTGGGCCAGGTGCCGGAGATGAAGGCGGTAAAATCGTAGTTTGTGGTTCGGCAGCAACTGTCGCCGGTGAACCAGCAAGTCAAACTGGAAAATATCTCAACCTGAAATAACATTGATGAAACAACTCCCAACAGCCGTGTAACATACATGGTAATGCGTGTAAGATATCCGGACAGTTAACAGGAGATTTATATAAATTGCTTTTTTAAACGAAACACCCATTCCCCATGGCACATGCTACCACCAATCCAAAGATCCACGAAGGACGCAACTTAAAGCGATTCCGCGAGATGCTTTCGATCAAACAAGATTATCTTGCCTTCGAGCTCGGCGAAGACTGGAACCAACAAAAGGTCTCCCTACTCGAACAAAAAGAAAAGATCGACTCGGATATTTTGGAGCAGGTTGCGGCAATTTTGAAAATCCCTGTCGAAGCGATTCGGAATTTTGATGAGGAGAAAGCGGTGAATATCATTTCAAATACATTCCAAGATAGTTCCTTCGTAAATGTCGGTAATACCCCAACATTTAACATCAGCCCAATTGAGGAAATTAGGAAGCTGCATGATGAAAAAATGGAACTCTATGAGCGGATGTTGAGGGAGAAGGATGAGATGATGGGGAGGTTGGAGCGGTTGATTGGAAATAGATAGTAAATCATATCCAGTATGAATTAAAACATCACACTATGAACGAGTTTGACATTCCTGCAACGTCTTTAATAAAAGACGTAAGGCATATCTTACAGCTCGCCAGGCAAAAAGCTTACAGTGCGGTAAATAGCGAAATGGTAATTGCCTATTGGCAGATGGGGAGGAGAATTGTAGAGGAAGAACAACATGGAGAACAAAAGGCCGCTTATGGCGAAGCGATTTTAAAAACGTTGTCCATCTCGCTAACAACTGAATTTGGCAAGGGTTTTTCCTATGCTAACATTCGAAATTTCAGACAATTTTATCTTACCTATCCTGACGAGGAGATTTGCTACGCAGTGTGTAGCAAATTGTCTTGGAGCCATAACCGGCTGATTATGCGGATAGAAAGCCCCGATACAAGATCTTATTATCTTAAAGAATGTGCACATCAAATGTGGAGTACTCGGACGTTGGAGCGTAATATCAATTCCCATTATTATCAGCGTTTACTTTCCTCTCAAACCAAGCAAGACATTTCTATTCCTGATCAAGAGTCCGATAAGATTCAAGCCAACGATTTTATTAAAGATCCATATGTTTTCGAATTCCTAAATATCCCTGAACCAATAAATGCATTAGAGCAAGACATTGAAAAAGCCTTAATCGGAAACTTGCAGCATTTTTTACTCGAATTAGGAAAAGGCTTTTCCTTTGTCGGACGACAAAGGAATTCCATCCGCGATCTGAAAAACATATGGGCAGATATTCTGTAAATAGTCATCTCATCCTAACCCCAATTAATCCACTCCCGAAACCTCCTCAATCTATTCGCAATTTAACCACATCATGGAATCTCTCTCCCTAACCAAACCACAACTAAGAAAAATTATCCTGGAAGCTGCCGGACTTGCTCGTAGGGCGCAGTTTGGGACTGGGATTGAGGCTGTTTATCGGGTTATTGATCATTTGGGGTTTGTGCAACTTGATACGAATTATGTTGTGGAGCGGGCGCATCATCACGTGATGGCTGCCCGAATTCCGGATTACAGGACGGAATGGCTGGCTGAACTTTGCGAGGATGGAACCGTTTTTGAGTATTTTACTTCGGACTCCGGTTATCTTCCCATGCATGATTTCCGCTTCACGTTGCCGGTCAAAAAAGCATTCAAAGCGCAGCGTCAACCACTTACCCAGGCAGAGACAAAGCTGATGCAACAGATTATGGACCGGGCCGAACGCGAGGAATCGCTCATGGTGGGTGATTTTGACAATGACCGCGTGGAAGCAAGCTCGGGCTGGTGGGACTGGCGTCCTGCAAAGGTTGCACTGGAAAGACTATACTTTGCGGGCGACCTGATGGTCAGCCGAACCAGCGCCTTCCAGAAAGTGTACGGGCTTCCTGTGAACCTGGTGCCTTCGGAAACGGATCTGACGATGCCTACGGATGAGGAATATGCACGTTTCGTCATCCGCCGGACGCTCGGGGCGCTGGGTGTTGCCTATACCAAAGAAATCGCATGGCGCGCGCGATATGTAAGAGGGAATATGGTCAAAAAGGAGTTGGAAAAAATGGCCCGGGCGGGCGAGTTGAAAACGGTTACCGTCGAAGGTTTAAAAGGACCGCTTTTTATGCTTCCCGATCAGAAGGTTGACATAGACTTATCCGATGAGGTTTTTATCCTTTCACCATTTGATATTCTGAATGTGTTCCGTCACCGGTTGAAAGATTTCTTTGATTTTGATTACCAGATCGAGTGTTTTGTGCCGGCACCCAAACGAAAGTATGGCTACTTTTCATTGCCGATCCTAGCCGGGGATAAATTTATTGCAAGAATGGACGCGAAGGCAGACCGAAAAGCAAAAGTGCTGATTGTCCATAACATTCATTTCGAGCCTGTTGATATCAGCGAAAATACAATCGAAAAGTTGATCCAAGCGCTGAATGCATTCGTCAGGTTTAATCAATGTGACGAAATCGTTTTTAAGAAATCCAACAACGAGGCCTATCTGGAAACGATCAGGTCATCGATGTGTTAGGCAAAAAAACAGGGACAAAATTGATTTTTCGCCCCTGCTTGATTGTCAATAATTAGGATTCTGCTCCATATTCGGGTTGGCTAGTAGTTCATTTTGCGGGATTGGCCAGAGGTAATCGCGGCCCGGATTATAAGATCGTTCCTCTACGCGTACTGCCACACCCGTTTCCGGATTGGTAGCGCCGAAAACCTGACCGTTCATGACCTCATTCACAATGCCCCACCTGCGGATATCATAGTAGCGCTGTCCCTCGAAAGCCAGTTCCGCCTGCCGCTCACGACGGATCAGCTCCCGAAGCTTCGCCTGTGAATTGTAAACTTTTACATCCACATTCGGCATTTTTGACCGGTTTCGCACCATATTGATATTTTTCAATACTTCCGGGTTACTCCATTCGCCCAGCTCGATCATCGCTTCCGCATAATTAAGCAGCACTTCTGCATAGCGAATGATCATGAAATCGAGTGTGCCCCCTCTTGGCTGGCGGTCGCGCGGATCCAGGTATTTTTTGATCCAGTAGCCTGTCGCCGTAGACTTTTCCAGCCCAATCCGGTCGGGGTTACTGGGCGATGCATTAAACGGATCGACGGTGTAGGTGTTATCAACGAACTTTTCACCCGAAAACAATACCGAGGCAAGCAGCCTGGGATCGCGGTTGTTCCGATGGTTTGGGTTTTTCCGGTAAGCTGCCAGAGAATCTGGCCCCAACTCAAAAATCGTTTTTCCCTGCTTCGTTTCCCAGTTGTCGACCACCGTGCTGGTAGGCGAAGTGTACGTTTCGCCACCAATCCCGAAAGGTGCAAAACGCGTCCATGCCACAGCAGCACCACTCGGACGTATCATAATGCGCTCATTATTAAGCATTCCGGAATAGGTAAATAATTCTGCAAGATTATTGGCTCCGGACGTTTTGCTGGTATACAACTCGTAAATCCGCTTGTCGATGACCTTTTGGGAAGCATCACGTGCAAGCGCGAAATCCTTTTTGTATAGCGCCAGCCGGGATATCAGTGTCCAGCAGGCTGCACTGTTTACCCGCCAGAATTCATCGTTGGTGTAAGTATCGGGCAGGTTTTGCGCACATTCGGTGAGTTCGGAAATGATAAAGTTATAAACCTCTTCCTCGGAATTCCGGCTCACGTTATTCTCATTAGGCGTCAGCGACTTGGTCACAATTGGGATTCCTCCAAAAAACTGAAACAATTCCATGTGATAGTAGGCGCGCAATGCACGGGCCTCATATTTCATGCGGGTTTTAAGCGCTTCGTCCATAAAGCATTTGTCGACGTGTTCCAGGAAGCGGCTTGCCTGGCGCGTGCCCGAAAAGTCGGAACTCCAAAACCAAAGTGATGTACTCCAATTGCTGTTGTGCACGCCGCGGGTAAATTCCTCGTAGGCGCCAATGTAATCTGCCCGGTGCACAGCCTCGTCGCTCAGACCGGAGATGATCATTATATTACTGGTATTCAATGGCATATCCCGACCATTGGTCCCGCCTGGCAGTGCGTCGTATACAATTCTCAAAGCATCGCGGGCGTGCGTTTCGGTTTCCCAGAATTTGTCGTCGGTGATGCCGGTCGGGTGGTTTTGGGTTAAAAAGTCTTCACACCCCGTAAAAACAGTTAGCATCAAAACGGTAATTGTTATTTGAAATAGCTTTTTCATCGTTGCAGCCACTAAAATTTGACATTAATACCAACTGTGTACACTTTCATGATCCCGTAGGTCCACTGGTTTCCGAGACTTTCAGGATCCATTAATTTCATCGGGGTAAATACAAAAGGATTCTGTGCGTTCACATACAGCCTCGCCCCCATTGCACCTACTTTCCTGACGGCATTAACCGGCAGATTGTACCCCAGCTGAATGTATTTCACACGGCAATACGCTCCGTTCTGGATCCAGAAATCGGACGAGAGTTTATTATTCGCAGGTGTATTGGAAAGTCTTGGAAACCGCGCACCGGTTCGTTCCGGCGTCCAGTAACGATCTGCGTAGTAAGTAGTTGGCACGCCTCCGTCGGCTGTCTGATCCAGCGGGTAAGCCAGCATACCCGTCAATCGCTGGTCGCTTTGTCCGGTTCCCTGTATCAGCAGTTCGATGTCAAACTTTTTGTGCGCCAGGCGAACATTGGTAAAGTAGTTGACCATCGGGACAGGGTTACCGATTGCCTCCTGGTCCTGCGCGTCGATCTGTCCGTTTCCATTCAGATCAAGGTAGCGGATATCACCCGGCTTGGCCCCTACCACCGCCGGAACAAGTGCAGTTCCACTTGATTCAAAATCACTTTGCTGCAACAGTCCGCCGGTGCGGTAGCCGTATATGCTGCCGATTGGCTTACCCTCCTGGTTGATACTCGTACTCGTCAGATAAGGTCCGTTTTGCAGTTCCAAAATGCGGTTCTGGTTGTAAGAGATCCCCGGCTTCACCGAGAGGTTCCAGTTTTTGCCCAACTCCTTAAAATAATTGAGAGATAACTCCCATCCCCGGTTCCTTACCTTTCCTGCATTGATAGGCACATTACCCATTCCCCCTACATAGGAAACCTGTGGTTGCAGGATAATGTCCTTGGTCACTTTATCATAATAGTCAAATATCAGTTCAAAGCTGTTGTTGAAAAGCCCGACGTCAATTCCGACATCAAAAAGCCCTACGGTTTCCCAGGTAATATCGGGGTTACCCCAAATGTTCTCATACCCGTTTGTCCCTTCTACCAATGTCTGGAACCTGTATAGTCCGATATTTTCATTTCCCAGCAAACCATAGGAAGCGCGCAGTTTCAGGTTATTAATGCCGCGCACATTTTTCAAAAATTCCTCCTGGTGCATATTCCATCCTACCGCTGCAGAAGGAAAGAAACCCCACTGATGTCCCGGCCCGAATTTGGAAGAACCGTCCATTCGCGCGGTCGCTTCCAGCAAATATTTGTCCTTGAATGAATAGTTGAGTTTGGTATAACCCGACACCATCGTATTCACATCCCAGTAACCCGAATTATTCTTTTCTGTTGAAAAACCACCGAATGCATATAGGCGGTGATCATTTTTGGTGAAAGTATAATCCGCATTGGCAGCCATGTACATGTAGGTGCCGCGCGCAAAAGTGGCTCCGCGCTGCACGCCCCAGCTCTGCACCAACTGGTTTGTACCGTAATCAAAGAAATTGTAAGCGTCCGCCACGGTCCGCTCCTGATCGCTGTTCAGGCGAAAACTGAACTGCCCTTTCAGGTTAAAATCCGGAAAAACCTCCCATTTGGGCTGGATATTAATCAAAGCCTGCCCACTTTCGAAATCCCGGTAACCGCCTTTTTCAGCGTACGCAAGCGGGTTCACAATGTCCGCATACCTGCCATACATAGTGCGCCCGTTCTTTTCCGGGTATTTGGGTAAAATGGTAGGAGGCACCCGATACACAT
The DNA here is from genome assembly GCF_021502655.1 of Dyadobacter sp. CY347. Taxonomy (GTDB): domain Bacteria; phylum Bacteroidota; class Bacteroidia; order Cytophagales; family Spirosomataceae; genus Dyadobacter. The sequence continues at coordinate 38,315 of NZ_JAKFFT010000003.1, read as the reverse complement.
CTTCCAGCATCCGGTTGCCCTGGTTGGCATCCGGACGTGTATTGTTACGCGTATTTCTTTTTATGGCTAATAGATCGACGTCGAAAACAAAGCTTTTATTTACCGTGATGGAAGTATTCGCCCGGATGTTGAAGCGGTCCATTTTGCTGAGCGGGATCATTCCATCCTGATAAAGATAGTTGGCTGTTACCGCAAATCTCGCGAGGTTATTGCCCCCATCAAGTGAAATGGAGTGGCTGGTGATTGGTGAGTTCTCCCGCACGATCAGGTCTACCCAATCCGTATTCGGGTACATGATCGGGTCTGATCCATCCGCTGTTTTCTGAATGACCTCATCCGTGTAGAAAGGCTGGTTACCCGAGTTGACGCGCGCTTCATTGTACATCCGCATATACTGCGGCGCATCCACGAGCTTCTGTAAATATGTGGGCGATTGCGAACCGACATAACCATCATAAGTCACCGAAATTTTACCGGGCGTACCGCGCCTTGTCGTGACCAGGATCACACCGTTGGCCGCCCTGGCACCATACATGGCTGATGCAGCCGCATCTTTCAAAACCGTCACGCTTTCCACGGTTACAGGATCAATGTGGTTCATATCCATCGGAATACCGTCAACCAGAATAAGCGGGTTGGAATTGCCCAGCGTACTGATACCCCGAATCTTGATCGCCGCCGCATCGCCGCCCGGCATACCCGAGCTTTGCTGCACCTGTAAGCCGGTAACGCCGCCTTGCAGCGATTGCGACAAGGTTGTGATCGGCTTTCCGCTGATCTGCGAAGCAACATTCATTGTTGCGATCGAACCCGCAATGTGCTTTTTCTTTTGCTCCGTCTGCCCTACTACCACCGCTTCATCCAGGCTCGCGATTTCTTCCTGTAAGGCGATGATCAAGTTTGAATTCGCTGATTTGGCAACATACTCCATGCTTTTATGACCCACCATCGTGAATACGAGAACCGCATCACGCGGCACATCGAGCGCAAAATATCCGTTTTCGTCCGTCGACGCGCCTTCGTTCGTTCCTTTAATCGCGATCGTTACGCCGGGGAGCTCGCGCGGCGGTTCGTGCGTATCGAACACTTTTCCCTTGATCGTGATTTCATTGGGTATAAGACGGGTCGTTTTCAGCGTTTCTTTCCCTGCTTCTGTCTTGGAAGGAATCGTAGGGAATTCCTGTTTGTGTTCTTCCGGCTGCCCCGGAACGAGTGCTTCGGGCCTCATAAACTCGCGGGTCCTTTTCTGGTCCAGCAATACATAAGTCCCCTTTTTCACCTTCCTGAACTGAATACCAGTCGATTCGAGCAAGGCTTTCAGGTTGGTTTCAAATGACGAGCCCGAGCGTATCGCATTGCCCGGCACTAGTACTTCGGGCAGGATTTTTTCTTCAAATAAAAGGTCAACCTGGTATTTCGCTTTCAGCAAAAGCAGCATTTCTTTGAGCTTCATGGCGCGTTGCGGCTCCGCGCGCTGCTGAACGGGCTGACTTTTGAGCTTCGCAAGCAGCTGGCCGGAAACGAGCGTGGGTAAAGCACTGATTGCAAGCAATAGGAATAGCCGTCGGACTGATAATAGTCGTTTCTGCATAATCAGTTGGTTAGGTTTAGGAAGTAAAAGAAAAAATTAAGGGATAGGATTAATCAGGAATTGCTTTCTGGTCTTGACGATCTCAAAACCGTACATGACCGACATATTGGTCAATAATTCTTCGGCACTCTCGGCAGGAAATGAACCAGTTGCAGTTCTGACCGCGAGCCCTTTATCAGCGATATGCACGTCCACACCGAAAACTTCGCGGATCTTCCGGGCCACAGCGCTCAGCGGTGTATTATCAAAAACAAAACGATGTTCTTTCCAGGCCATTTCAGCGGCCAGCTCTTTTTCCGACAGCATTTCGACTTTGATCGCGCCACTTTTCACGATCGTCGCGCGTTCCCCAGGCTGCATGGTATGCGGTTCTTCGGCGGCCGTGGAAGACAATCTTACTATTCCTTTGTTCAAAACCACGTTGGTGAGCTGCTCTCGGGTATAAACGGTAAACTCCGTTCCAAGGACGGTGATCAGTGAGTTGTCCATGGTGTGAACCTGAAACAACTGGTGATCCGGTAAGTGCTTGATCGCAAATTCCGCTTCGCCTTCCAGGAATACGTTCCGGTCGGAAACGCCAAAAGTCCAGCGCGGAACCCGCAGAACAGAGTTTGCATTGAGCGTAACCCTGCTTCCGTCCGAAAGGGTTATTTCTTTCATTTTCCCAAAATCGGCACTGTAGCGCTGGTAGCGGATCTGATCCCTATTGATAAAAACTGCGAAAGAAACCAATGCAAGCAAGACAGCCGCGGCAATGTAACGGTAACGGTTAAACGTATTTTTATGCCCATAAACAGGCATGGTTGGAAGCAGCTTTCGAGGCTGATTCATATGATGGTTAAAACGCGCCAGCGGCTCCCCCATCTCGGGATCGTATGCCGGGAATGTCATCTCCCACTCGGCCAGCCAGGCATAAAATTGCTCCTGGTTCGTATCCGTCTGGAGCCACTCTTCGATCAGCTTTTTTTGAAGCACCGAAGTGCGGCCGGCGAAATGTTCAAATAGTAAAGGTTTGCTTATCAATGGCATAATCGACTTTAATAGCTTATTTGAGATTTTGACAGAACGGAATAATGAATAGCAGGACCGACTCCACCCAATAGTGCCGCAGCCCGTGCCTGATCACATTCAGCGCCTTTGAGATATGTGCTTCCACGGTTCGGGTGGACAGGTTCAGTTCCATAGCAATTTCCTTACCTGCTTTGCCTTCAAACCGGTTCATTACAAAAACCTTCTGACATTGTGGTGGAAGTCCCTGAACGAGGGTGTTCACCTGCTGGTAAAGCTCTTCGTATTGCATCATTTTTTCGGGTAAATGCGAGACAAGCGGATCATTCTCTACGGTGGCGTCGAGCGGGAGTGTCTTGTTCTGCTCCTTTTGTAAATAATTGAAACAACGGTTTCTTACCGACCGGAAAAGGTAAGCGCCGTAAGACACATTCACGGCGCGGTGAATCTGGTTGTCCCAGAAATTACAGAAAATGTCGGCTACGATATCTTCGGCAATGTCTTTGGAATACACAAACCGCACTGCATGGCTGCACATCGGCTTATAATATCGCTGAAAAAGCAGCTCACAGCCCTTTTGTACGTCGGTTTCAAAAGTTCGACGGATAAAAAACTCTGTATCCGCCAAACCATTCAGTCCCTCGTCCGGCGTAGCTTCCGCTCCTGCTGCCTTCAAGGCGCGCTCTTCCCCTCCATTATCAGAAGAATCCAGACTGGTGATCCCGATCATATGTAACCCTGTTTTGCTTTCCAAGGTATGACAGATCAGCGGTTAAACTTACCTAGTGGTTTTGAAAAAAAATTTTGTGATACGGCTTCCAGCGCACGGTGTGCTGATTTGTGAGATTTACAAATGGGATTTACAGCGCTGAGAAAGGTCAGGAAAATCAATAGGACAAATCAAACCAAAGCGTTATTTTTGATTTAAAACTCAGGAACATGCAGCAATCATCACGATCTATCCGGCCATTTATTGGGTGCCGGAATTTTGAACTATCCCGGAATTTCTATCGCGATCTGGGTTTTGAGGAAGTCGTAATCTCACCGGATATGTCGCTATTCCGAACAGACAATGTTGGTTTTTACCTGCAAGATGCTTTTGTGCAGGATTGGATCGATAACACAATGATTTTCCTCGAAGTACACAATGTACAAGAGACGTGGGACAATCTTGTGTCGCTCAATCTTGCGGACAAATACAATGGTGTGCGCCTCACGCCCATTCGCGTTGAGCATTGGGGCCGCGAATGCTTCGTTCACGATCCTTCCGGCGTTTTATGGCATTTCGGAGAATTCTTTAATAGCTGATCACCTATCTGACCTATGATCAGACACCGATTACACATGGCACACACTACCTTTAATCCACTCGTCACCTTTCCTACCATCGTTCCGAGTTTGTAATGATGAATGGCTTGGGCAAGATCAGCTGACTTCATGCTGCCAACTTTTTTACGCATCATCACTTCGTAGGCAGTGCAAACCGTGAATCGTAACTAACATCAATCCAGCCCCATTTATTCAACGGTACAATTTTGACCGGAATGATCGATATATTGTTTCGCTAACGGCCTCAATAGCAAATCATTGCCTCTAACCAATGTCATCCCGTCTTCATATGAAAGTTATCGTTCAATCAGCGTTCATTGTCCTTTTCGGATTTATTTCATCCTGTACCTCAAAGCAGAAGAAAGACATTGACAATAAGCAATTGCTTGGTGCAGGATTTGGCATCAGCGGGGCAACATTAGTAGTTCAAAAGTTAGACAGCGCCCGAAAGTATTATTCCGACGTGCTTGGATTTGACATGCCCAAGGCTGAAAACGTTGAACCAGGCCTTTATAAAGGCACACTCGCTGCTGTGGTTAATTTACCGGATCAATCGTACCTGGAACTTCTGGCGGTAAACGATACGGGCAAGGTAGCAGTTGAGGATTCATTCATTACATCTTTCCGAAAGCACAACCAGGGCATACGGTTATACTCGCTGTCTACTTCCTCAACCGACACATCATTCCGCTGGCTTGCCGCGAAGGAAATGAAAACAGATTCCATTAAGTCTGGCCGTTACTCAACAAGGAAAGCAAAAGGATGGAGCTTTGACGATGGGGGCGCGCAATGGCGCAGTGTAGATTTTGATACGACTAACCCACCGCCTTACCTTCCAAATTTCATCGAATATGTGGGGTTTCCATACCAGGAACTGGAAGATGAAGGATGGAATCCGGTTCTGTGGCGTCGATATTACAAACCCAATCCGAATGGTGTGGTAGGAATATCTTCCCTGCTGATCGTGGTAAGCGACCTGAATGCTGCCCGTAAAGAATTCAATAAAATTGGTTTTACAGAACTCGAAGTTAACGACACACTTGCCCGTTTTAAAGTGGCACATAAGCAGGAGCTACATTTGAGGGCGCCCAAATCTTCCGGCGACGAATTCAGCAGATTCCTGAAACAACGGGGACAGGGCGTATATGCCGTGCGCTTAGAAGTAAAGAACCTAAAAAATACCCAAGATTTCCTTAAAAAGAAGTTGCCAGTCAAAGCCTTGCAAGCCGATACAGCCAGCAAACGGTTGACTGTATTAAAGGAATATGCTTTTGGTGTCCAGCTTGACTTCATTCAAGAGTCGAAAATGCAGGCAACATTGGCTAAAACATACGATTTTAAAGAAGACACTAAGCTTAACAGTATTTCATCGCAGCATGCTTCCCGTATTTATGCAAAATACTGTGCCCTCTGCCATGGCAAAGACCGCGAAGGTTATGCGGCAGATAATGCGCCTTCCTTACGCTCGCATGCACTAATGGCAACTACGCAAAAGCCAAAATCAAGCTATAATTACTTGGAGCACACCATTTCCTATGGGCGAGCAGGAACTGCCATGGCGCCATATGCAAAGAGCCAGGGCGGCCCGCTTAATCCGGCGGAAATAGAATTATTGCTAAAATGGCTCCATGAGAAAAGTGGTGTCAAGAAGGCGATAGAAATGTCGGCAGAGCCGGTAAGTGGCAATGTTGCATTAGGAAAAGGATTGTATGTAAAACACTGTGCATCGTGCCATGGCGCAAAAGGCGAAGGAATAAAAGCACCAGCTTTGGGACATCCGATGTTACTGGCCACGGCAAGCGACGCCTTCTTACGATACACCATAACAGAAGGCCGTGACCACACGCCTATGCCGGCATTTAAAGACAGCCTGAGCAAAATTGAAATAAATGCGCTTACGGCCTATCTCAGAAGCAGGGCATCTGGCTGGAATGCGCCGGAAGCAGTTTCAATAAAAGAACCATTGCCAAAAGATTATGTATTGAATCCAACAAAGAAGGCACCAAAGTTTGCGCTGAAAGAGAACTTGTATGTCGCTGCCAGTCAGGTTGAAAAAGCATTAAAACAAAATTCAAGAATGATTATTCTGGACGCGCGTTCAAAGGCAGCATGGCATCAGACGCATATCCCGGGATCCGTGCCTGTGCCTTACTATGAAGAACCTGATAAATTCATCAAGGATATACCTAATGACAGCACCATGATTGTTGTTTATTGTGCCTGCCCCCATGCGGCATCGATGAAAGTAGTAAACACACTCAGGCGTTTTGGCTATAAACACACTGCCATCCTCGATGAAGGAATCCTGGTGTGGGCACAACGTGGTTATCCTGTAGAATTTGGTCAGGCTAATAACAACAAGCAATAGCGTATATAGCATATCGTAATTTAAACGGCAGGCTATATACGCTTTCAACTGCATTATTAAATCATAAATTCATACCGCCGGTCAGCTCAATCCGCTGGCCATTGACCCACTTGGCGTCCTCGCTGCACAGGAATGCTACCACTCCACCGACGTCGTCTGGCAAACCTACACGTCCCAATGCAGTTGCGCCCGCTACATGCGCACGGATTTGCGGTGTATCCTCCATTGCTCCACCTCCAAAAATTGCCCCGGGCGCAACAACATTTGCGGTAATGCCACGCTGGCCCAGTTCAAGTGCCAGAAATCTGGTATACACATCGACTCCGCCCTTCATCATTCCGTAAGCAGAAACGCCCTGAAAGCTCACGCGGGATACAGCGGAGGAAATGTTAATGATACGTCCCCCGTCTTGAAGATGGTCAAGCGATTTTTGGGTAAGAAAATAGACTCCTTTGAGATGAATGTTAAACATTTCATCGAATTGCGCCTCAGTGGTTTCCCAGACGGGTGCCGTAAGGCTGGTTCCCGCATTGTTAATCAGGAAATCAAAACGATCTGTGCCGAATACCGTTTTTAATGCCGAGTTGACTTTTAGAAAAAAATCTTCAAAGCCGCCTGAATTGGCCGTATTGAGCTGTAAGGCTACGGCCTTTCTTCCAAGAGATGTAATCGCGTCCACGGTTTTTTCTGCCTCAGCCACATTGCTGTTGTATGTAAGCAAGACATCGATTCCCTTTTGTGCAAGTTTTATTGCAATTTCTCTACCAATTCCACGGCTTCCGCCGGTTACCAAAGCGATTTTTTGAGTTGTCATCAGATTATATTTGTACGGATTAAAAACTGTACAAAAGTCCGTCAAATGACCAGGTGCTGGTTAGTGAGAGCCAATCAATTTTATGTATAATTCAAACTTTTAGTCTGACTACGAAATGCTCCGGGAGATAAGGAGGTTTCATTTTTAAAGAATTTGGCAAAATGCGAAAAATCTGAAAAGCCAAGACTATCAGCTATCTCGGCAATACTCCAATCCGTAAGCCTTAACAGTGCCCGCGCTTCCTGAAGGATTCTGCCGGCAATGAGTTCGGTCGTTGTTAGACCCGTGGTATCCTTTAGTATTTTGTTTAAATGGTTGATGTGCACTGCAAGGTGATCAGCATACTGTTTGGCTGTGCGCAGCGCTACCTTTTGCTGCGGGCTCTCCAAAGGAAACTGTCTTTCCAGCAGCTCTAAAAACAAGGATGTAGTTCGGGCCGAAGCGCTGTGATTGGGATGAAGCATCACGGTAGATTGTAGCTTCTGGCCAATGTGGATCAATTCGAGCGTATAAGCGCGAAGCAGGTCATATTTATAGGCATAGTTCGAGCTTATTTCAGCCTCCATATTGTCAAATATGCCTTGCACCCGGGAAATGTCCGAATCCGAAAGTGCATACACAGGATGCTCAGGAGATTTAAAAATGGGTAATTCGTCCAATGTCACGCCGCTCATTGCAGGATGAAAAAATTCAGCTGTAAACACGCAGAATTGTCCGGTTTGCCTGCCTATGGGCGACCAGTAATAGGGACTTTTGGGTGTAGTGAAAATCAATGTTGGCCTTGTGATTTCAACCGTGCCGTCCGGATACTCAGCCAGCGAATTACCGGTGAGAAAGCTTATTTTATAATATGCGCGTGAAGCGCAGGACATTGTCCTTTTTTCCCGCGCTTCCTGCACAATATCGGTCAAATTGAAGACATTGAAATGTCCAACTTCCTGTTGTATGCCTTCCGGCAACAGCGCACTCAGATCCACCGACGAGCCGCTGGAAAGGTGGTAACAAAGATCTTCAAAAGAGCGCTTAGACATGACTAAGTTTTTGTAAAATACAAAGGTAGCAATAATTAAGTAAAGCCTGAGAACAATAGAAGTATACTAAGGAAGTGATGAAGTGAAAGATACGCGTAACCGCCAATAATCAAGATCCGTTTTCTTTTTAATTCCATGTTATTTTTTAAAAACCAGTTCAATTCAATTACGTCACTTTACAATCAATAGCAGCGTTATTAAAATTCTGATAAGTATTTCATATAGGATCTTACACCCAATTCGATATGGCTATCAGAAACATTGAATTCCATACCGTAAAAAGCGAATGCCGGTTGGTAATCCGCTTTGACATATTCAAAACTCAGCTCGAATGGCCGTGTGAGTTCGTTGAGCGGATATTTATATATCCCTGCGTTACTCAACTCCTCCTTTTCCACTCCCAATGATATGGCCAGTGCTATTTTTTTTCCTTTCATGCAGTATCCACTTTTACTACCATACGCCCAGCCGTGTGTCATAACCTGGTCGAACCATTTTTTTAGCAATGATGGAATATTAAACCAGTAGTAGGGAAATTGAAATATAATCTTATCGTATTGCTCAACTAGGCGCTGTTCAGCCTGGACATCTATCTTTTCGTCTGGATATGCATCGTACAACTGGTGAACAGTGTACTCTTCTGGAAATTTAAGCAGCTCCTCCATCCACCTTTTATTGATGGTAGACTCGCCTATGGTGGGATGCGTAATAATGATTAAAGTCTTCATAGTAATATCAATAATAATCTACACAAAGGTAGCATGCACTACATCGAAGTCGTATATTACCCACCGATTGTTAGGTACTATAAAAAATGTAAGTAATGAGTGAGATCAAGCAGACATCGACAAATTTTTCCAATAAGAGTGCATTAAGTGACGAATGCCCAGAGGCTTATGCTTCAACTATTATTGGCGGACAGTGGACACTGGTCATCTGCTCCTGGTTATTGGGCGGTAAGCTTCGGTTTGGGGAACTGAAAAAGAAGTTGCCAAACATTACCGAACGTATGTTGACCTTACAACTCCGTAAGCTCGAAGAAAATATGATAGTTAGAAGAACCGTTTATGCAGAAGTGCCACCCCGCGTCGAATATGAATTAACTCAAATAGGATATGACTTGAAACCCATCATCAAAGAGCTGGAAAATTGGGGGGATCGTCATAAAAAATTAACTGGTCAATAATCCAGGGTATCCCATATATATGTAAATGTCAGGATTCCGAAATTAAACAGATCATCTTGCCCGATGCTTACGCCAGGCAGTTTTTAATTGGCTAAATCCCCTTAATTTTGCCCGTCCATCTGCATAAATAAGAAACTTTCCTCAGAATCAACAGGCTGAACTTAGTAATTACTAGTAAACAAATAGTAGAGAACGGTATAAATTGCACCTGAATCCAAAGGGTTATGTTTCAAGCTATATCCTTGCACACGCCTAGGGCTAACATATTTGTTCAGAAACGAGCATAATGAGCCATTTTCGAAATCAGAGCTGACAGCTCTATCAAGTACGAAAAATTCAGCCTGCTGCTTGGCTAGGGCATAGTCCATTTCTTTGAAGCCTTTCTGAGGGCTAAATATACGGATTTCATCACTGCTTCATCAGTAGGAAATGCCAGCTTCTTTTTTATTTACTTCCTAATTTTCTCATTTTGGTTTTCTATGAGATGCGTCGTATAAATGATTTGTCTGATCTTTAATGGAAAATCAAAGAAGTGGGAAAGATATCAGGATACAGGGCGGGGCAAATACGATCTAGCAATTTTCGAGGCAAATATGTGTTTGTCGATTTCTGGGCAAGTTGGTGTGGTCCTTGCCGTGCAGAGCATCCCGAGCTGACCAAAGTATTTGACAAGTACAAAGATCAAAATTTCACAATAATGGGTATTTCCCTGGATCAATTAAAAAGCAGGGAAACATGGCTGAAAGCAATAGCAAAGGATAAATTAGTATGGACTCAACTTACAGACCTTAAAGGTTGTGCGAATGCCGCATTTGCATAAATGTAAAGTAAGCTTTACATTTACTTTTATTTAACTCCAAATTACTATGAAGCTTTTATTACCGCATCGGTTCAAAAAAGTAGGGGTTGTTACCGCTCCCGCCGGCATCCTAATCTGGCTCTGTTTACAAAAGGGGCTTTTTAACGAGCTGTTTTCTCATGTTTTTGATAGCAATGGTACCGCATATGCAGTAGTGGCTATTCTATCGTTTTTTTCCTTTCTAGGCGGCCTCTACTTTATAACTTTTTCAAAGGAGAAGATCGAAGATGAGATGGTTCAAAGGGTAAGATTGGATAGTTTTCAGTTCGCAGCACTTGCACAAATCGTATGCATGATCTTTGGATTTTTGTCGATGCTGCTTTTAGGAGAACCAGAGGATGATGGAGGGTTATTGCTTTTCTTTCTGACTACCATAACCCTTTTCTGGCTTTGTTTTATAGTTAGGTTTAACTACATTCTTCACGTCAGATTTAGATAATGAAAAATTATCTAAGGATTGAACGAAACCATAAAGGACTCACTCAGATAGAATTAGCTGAACTGGTGAATGTCTCGAGGCAGTCCATAATTTCTATCGAAAGCAACCGCTATATGCCATCCATACTCCTATCCCTTAAAATAGCGAAGGCACTGGGGAAGAGGGTGGAAGATTTGTTTGAATTGGAAGAATCAGATTGAAAATTTAAGGTTACTTACCCTTACTGAATGTCATTGGCAAACCGTGTCTAAAAGGGATACAAGCTAAGTATTCCTTATTACTGTTAGTAGTCAAGCGCTTCCGGATCTGGCGGCTTGACCACGTTCAATTAACCTCCCAAAAGTGAACAATTGCGGTACCACGGCTGTGATTATTAGAAATAAATCTCTGAATTCAACGATGAGCGAGCACATAAAACTGAACATTACACCGTTCCTGGTAGTCTCCAATGCTTCCGGCGCAGCCGCTTTCTACGAAGCGGCATTTGGTGCAACGATATTGGAAAAATATACCAATGATGGTAGAACAAATGCGAGAATTGGAATAGGAAATGCGGACATCTTGATTGGGGATGAGGAACCGGAATTTGACAATCTTAGTCCAGCAACAATAGGAGGATCGCCTGTTCGAATGATTTTGACAACTTCGGATCCAGACACAATATTCGTCAATGCATTGACGGCCGGAGCTACCCAAATTTGTCCAGTCACGGTTGAAGAAGATTGGAAAATTGGAAAGCTCAAAGATCCGTTTGGGCACATTTGGGAAATTGGATATCCTCTTCATTAAAAAAGCGAATGGCAGATAAACCGTCTTACCTGGATTTCAATAATCAAGCTTACGAGTGGAAGCCTGATATCGATTACAAAAAACGCCCGGAACTTTATCGGGTTGGGAAAGGTGAACAAGGTGTTTTGATATGTGAACCATACAAATCCGAAATTGGACAATATTGGCGATTCAAAACAAAGGCAATTGCTGAGGAAAGCAGCAACAAAATTTATGAACTGTTTTTGGCTTATCTGAAACTAGACGACTTTGTGGGAGCAGATATAGCCCGCAAGTATTTGCAAATGGGGTTTACTAGGGCGCGGCGTTATGCCAATTATAAGGGGGGAAAGAAATACGATAAAGACAACGATTATGCACTTCTTGAAAAAGGAACTGGACAACAAGAGAAGGCGGAAGCTGCTGCAGTATTTTATGAAAAATGGAAACAGGCAGAAAGCAATGAACAGTATGCGCAAATGAAAAAGGAATGGAAAAGCAAATTAGGCTGATCCAAAATTTGAATATTGCAACATATCAATACGATTTTGTCGCAACCGAATGAAAGCAGGCAGGAACAAAAGATCATGGCCGCAATAAGGAAGTTATCATAACTGGTATGAGTATTAGGAAATTGCTAATCTGGATCACGCCACTTGTGCTGGGAGCATTGGTAGGGTTATATGAAATTCTGCATGGCTTGTTTTATGTGCTTTATGGAACACCAGACCAGAAGCGAGACTATCCACTCGAAATTGTTCTTGGACTGCTAATCATGGCTGTCTGCTTAGGAGGCCACTGGCTAATTAGCCGGATCTCGCATTCCAACACGCGCACAATCTGGATCATTGAATCAATACTGGTAGCCTTAGTCATCTACGGGCTTTACCGTTCATAAGAAAAATCAGAAACCCAAATCAGTTAAGGCATTAACAACAACGTCCCGATCTACCCTCGCTGTTGTCTTAAATCCCCCACAATTGTCAATGCCGCAGATGATAGTTTTGTAAACCATCAATCCAAGAATGTACTTATATGGAAGGCATTGACGATATTATCTCAAAACTTGAATTTGCCCAGATTTGCTGGGTCGTGAAAGATATTCACGCGGCTGCGGATTTCTTTTCTAAAAGCCTTGGCACCCCCACATTTCCTGCACCTGAGCTAGTTCGTGCGCAGGACCTAGGCATGACTTACCTAGGCGAAGTGGTAGCCGCAGAATGGCTTACCACGCAGGCATACAATGGTCTTAATTTCGTAGAACTCGTTCAGCCCTTATCGGGGCAAAGCATGTTTCATGATTATTTGAATCAATATCCAGCAGGCGGAGCACAGCATTTCGCATACAGGCTTTCGGTCAGCGATTTCGAAGAGGTCGTCGGAAAATTTCAGGCAAAAGGATATGAAATCATCAGTGAAGTGGGTCATCCAATTGCGAGAATGGCATTTTTCGATACTTATGAAACAATTGGGGCAGTCACCGAGATCATGGGAATTACTCCCGAAGGGTGGAAGGCGGTTGAACAAATGAAAAACAGTAATTGAAATGGATATCAAATTCGAAGGCGGCATAAACATTGCTGTAAAGATTCCGAAGGCTAAATACGAAGCGACAGTTCATTTCTATCGCGACATTCTCAAACTCATCGTGGAAGAAAAGCCAATCACAAATCCGACGGTTTCGCGAACACACGAGGTTCGCTTCGGTAACAATGTCATGTGGCTGGATTGCGTCGATAATTATACACATTCCGAAACCTGGTTGGAGCTCAATGTGGAGAATGTTCCGGCAGCAACTGAATACCTGAAATCTCACGGTATTTCGACCTGTGACGAACTGGAAGAACTTCCCGACAATATGCATTGGATCACCGATCCCGCAGGCTCAGTCTATATTGTTAAGAACAGAGAGTAATCCGTTGAAACTGCTTGATATTAGGGACCAGTAATCAGAACATAGCAATGAAACTTTCTTCAAAAGCGGACAACATTCTGGAACAAATCAATGGTAATACCAAGCTGGGAGACTTACGGAAAATTGCCAAGGATATTAAGAAAGATCATCAACTGGCTCTTGAACTATGGTCGACCGGGAAATTTTTGCCCAGGCAATTGGCCATTTTAATTATGGACAATAAGCGCATTTCACAAGAATTGATCAATGACCTTGATCGTGATATGCAAACCCATCCATCAATCGAGCGGAATCAATTGATAGACTGGTTAATGGCCAATCAACTTCTCAAAGACAAGAAGATCGCTGCCTTAATAGAACTTTGGGAAAATAGCCCGTCTGCTCTTCAAAGAAGAGTATTCTGGTACCATCAGGCGCGTTTGAGATGGATGGGACAAATGCCCCCTAATAACACGGCGGAATTGCTGGCCAAAATAGAAACCAACATTACCAAAGAAGAACCGGAAGTGCAATGGGCGATGAATTTCACTGCTGGCTGGATAGGCATCTTTGAAAAACAATATCGGGATCGCTGTATTGCCGTCGGCGAGAACACCGGTCTTTATAAAGAAGAAATGGTCTCAAAAGGCTGTACTCCGGATTATCTGCCAGAGTTTATAGCGATTGAAAGCAAAAAACGGAATTTATAGCTGCTGCAAGGTTTCTGAATACGGTGTCGCTATCTACCAGCATATCTGTCGCAAACGCACAGCAGTAATTGTAGTGTCATTGGCGAATTTTGTGCTTCAACAAATAGACAAAATCATGAAACGTCAAATTTTTGGCAGCTTTACCGCTTTGATGGTCTTATTAGTAGCCATTTCATGCGAACGGAAAAGCGAAGAACATTTCAACACAAACAAAGAAAAAATGGACACGACCGAAAGCCTGCCTATAAAACCAAATGAACGTGGCTTTGCCGATGTGAACGGACTCAAAATGTATTACGAAGTCTACGGAGAAGGCAAGCCGCTGATTATGGTACACGGTTCGTTTATGACAATTCCGATGAATTGGGCACAAATTATCCCGATGCTGGCAAAGGATCGGAAGGTGATTGTGGCAGAGATGCAGGCGCACGGACGGACCAAAGATATTCAGCGCGCTTTTACATATGAGAATATGGCCGACGATGTATCGGGGTTAATTTCACATTTAAAGCTGGATAGCGTCGATGTACTGGGTTACAGCATGGGCGCGGGCGTCGGTTTTCAGATGGGCGTCCGGCACCCGGAGCAAGTGCGGCGACTGGTTATTTTATCAGGTGTCTATAAAAATGATGGATGGCTGCCCGAGGTTGAAAAAAGCTTTGAAACCATGAATGCGGAGATGTTTAAAGGCAGCCCCATCCAGCAGCAATATGATAGCCTAGGAAACGATCCGGCTAAATTTTCAGATTTCATAGATAAAGTCATGAGTATTGACCGCAAAGCCTATGATTGGTCGAAAGAGGTCAAAAATATCAAGGCTCCCATCTTCATGGCGATAGGCGATTCTGATGGCATACGTTACGAACATGCGCTGGAATTGTTTCGGGCGAAAGGCGGTGGAAAAATGGGTGATATCAATGGACTGCCCAAATCACGGCTCGCCATTTTGCCCGGGAAAACCCATATTGGTTTGATCTCCCAACCAGACATACTGATCCCAATGGTTAAAAACTTCCTGGATTCCGACCTGAATACAGCTCCGCCGACCTTTTAGGATTGCTCAAGTAGACAAAAGCAGTTAGCATTCCAAACCATAATTCAGCGTTAGCATGAGCAAAATAATCTTTGACAGCGGGATTTCTCTCGATGGCTATTTCGCCGGTGACAACAGAAGTCCGCAAAACCCGATGGGAGGCGCTTCGGGCAAACTTCATCAATGGATGTTCAAACAAAAGGCATTCTGGAAACACATCAAGGTGGAAGGCGGCCAGGAGGATGGTACCGATGGCACATTAATCGACGATGTGTTTGCCCGGACAGGCTCGTACATTATGGGAAAGCGCATGTTCGAGGAAGGCGAAGTGGCCTGGGCGGAAGACCTGTATGAAGCCGACGTATATGTGCTTACGCACGAAAAGCGCGAGCCCTGGATTCATGGAAGTGATACCGTCCGAACTTACCACGCATTTGAGGTACAAGCTGACGAAGAAGTAATTCACTCTGCTACCCTCAGCCCAAAATCAAAACGTTTCTCAACTACCCGACTCAGAATGCCAATCTGCCCGCAGTGATACATGGTGTGTTTGATATTCCAGTCGATTGCCTCAAACTTAGTTTTTGCGATTGGGTGTGGTGTAGGAGTTGGCTCCAAAGGACTGTTAAGTTCCGAAATCGAAACTGATCGCAGGATCTCTATCGACTTTTGCTGCATCATTTTTAGGTTTGCCAAAAGTGTTTCTGAACTAATTTTTCCAATTGCGAGCATGGGGGCCGACGTAGTAAACAAATCGCTGTATTCCCTCATAGGTATCGTTTGCAATATATCCATTTGATGTCCTTTGATTACCATCACGGAATGGAAGTAATGACTGACTATCAGATGTCCAACTTGCCAGTTAACATTCGATTCGATAACATCAGGAATGATTTCCCACTTGTTGAGTGGTATTTCGGCGAAAAGCTTGTTTACCCATTCGTAGGCATCTAAAGTTTGATTTACCAGTATTTCTATCTCGGTCATTTTGAAAAAGATTTGGGGCTGGTCGGTATTCCGCGAGAATCATCTGCATTACAGCCGAATCCCCATTATGATGTGATCAAATCTTCCACTCAGCAGCTCGGCGGGTTTCCCACTGTTATAGGCGACTGTCACTAATTGTTATCACCAATCTCTGGACATACTTTCAAACGAATTAACCTTTGAGAAAAGTAATGATCTTTCCTTTGGACTTAAATTTGAAAACTTCTTATCAAGAACTTCATGTACTTCGAGTACTTCATCGTCATTTGATACAATTATGTGGGCAATATCGCTGTGATTAAAAGTCAGATTCGGGTATTTAGCTTCACCAATTGCTTTCAATGCATTCGTGCGCATGGTATCGTATAAAAATCTGTTACTGGTTGAAGCATTCCATTCATAATGATCAATAATTGAAGCATCCTTGGGAATGTATCGCCATTCCTTCTCATCCTGATAGTTATTGGTAAATTTTTCACTAGGGCCGAATCCTTGTAGTTGAACTCTCTCAATGACCTTGGAATACAAGTAAGTTAAAGGAAATTTATTCCCGTTGTTATCCTCCTTGATGTAACCATCTCCCATGCTCCTCGGTGGTGAATAAATTTCTGCCTGTCTACCATTCTCAAATTGATCATAATTTCCCGGTGCATATTGAATAGCAGAAGCCATCTGTGTTGACAAATCGCTTCCTGGCACCAAGTACAGTATTGGATTAAGGCCATTTTTCTGACCCCATGTTTTTGTAAGTCCAATAGCATAAGCACGTTTTATATTATCTCCTGCATCAAACCCATAAGTTTTTAAATGATCGGAAATAGCCGATAATCTTATATCACAGAAGCATACCATTGGAATATGTTGATACCTGATGCCCTGATAATTTACACCCACATTTCCCGGCGCGAACACCATTCCCAAGCCATCGCTGTTGCCAAAATGGCCAATAATTTGGGGGTTTATTTCTTTGTTGTAAGATATTCGGAAACCCGTTTCCAAAATTCCCTTAATGGCAGGAAGACCGCCAGTAGTGTAGTGAAAAAGTGAGGTGGACCTAATCGGCATAAAGCAATGTCTAGTACAAATTTGCCAATAAAAAAGAAAACACAAAACTAACATTATAGCCTAAATAGCGATAGACCAGGCATATTACTGTTTTTTGTTTTGTAGATTCTTGACTTGAAGATTCTGCGACTCTGTGCCCTTTTTCACGCCGGCCGGACCGGAGAAGCCCACCATTTACGTCAAGCTGCCGGAGAAGCAGGTTTCCATCCAGTCCAGGAATGTTCAACACGGGTGCCGCATTCTATTCCACTGAAGAGTCTTACAAGTATTCGCGGAAGAAGCTGGCACAGATTATTGAAATGTACGAGGCATTGCCGCCGACTTAGTGACCGCAAAGCTTCATTACCTGGTTATATGCGACGTGCGGAACCCTGCCTCGGCATTTGAAATGTACGGGCGAAAGGTGGAGAAGGCTATGAATATGAAAAAGAAAAGTGCCGGGCCGGAAGTGGTTTTTGACGAGGATTTGTTTGCCGCGCTGAATGTGTTCGGATTTTCTCACTAATTCCAGTAACTATCTATCTTTGTTACCACTTATAACCTATCCATCAGTTTTAATCTTTATGAAAATCAGATTTACCATCCTTCTTTCCTTCATCACATCAGTTTGTCTCGCTCAACTAGACACTATTTACCTCGCTAATGAGAAGCTAGCGGTTGAAATCAAAGAAGTCGGTGTCGACGCGGTAAAGTTCACCTACCCAAAAGAAGATATTGCTAACAGCATCTTTAAGAACTCGATCCAAAAGATTGTGTTCAAATCAGGAAGGGTTCAAGTCTTTTCCGAAACCACCAATTTCAAAAAAGTCAATAGTATTAAAGATTGGGAATTGGTGTCCATATCCCAAGTTGAAGGTGAAGTTAAAGGTTTGTATAAACTTGGTGATGTTAGCGCTAAGGCACAGGGCGGCACTACAATGACTGGGATGGAACGCATAAAAGACCGGGCCTTCAAGAAACTAAAAATTCAAGCCGCTATGATGGGTGCGAACATCGTATATATGACGCAGCTAAATTCGGCAGGTGCCCAACATGGGTATTGGGTAAGTAAAGCGGCGGAAACCAGCCTTTCAGGCGTAGCTTATTCAAATATTTTGCCAGAAAAGTCCGGATTTGATAAACTCATTTCCGGAAAGAAGAAGTTTGAAGGCCGAGAAAAAATCACACTTTACAGTAATGCAAAAGACGCTTCTGAAATTTCATTCCGAGGAAATTTTGAGCTTAGTGACGTCGCTGTGGATGGGAAACTGTTCTATGTTATTGGCAAACTAAACAAAGGCAAAGAGATACGATATCGTGTTACAAGGTATGATAATGACTCTTTCACGATTGTCTACGAAGACAAAAATACCTTGTACAACTACGTATTGGCTGCCAACTGAGGATTTAAAAGGAAGGCAACCGGCTTAGAGCCGATTGCCTTTCCATAAAAAGTTAAGCTTTCATCTTTCCAACATCCTGGAAGAAAAATACCAGCCCTTTGAAAGAAACAAACCTGTTGTGACCTCTCGGAGCATAACCGGCTTCCTGGCTGAAAAAGGTGAAGCTCGTATACACATCCCAAAGGTCTTCGATCCAAGTCTCGGCGTCACTTTGGCTGAGAAGATCTTTAACTTTCCGGCCGCAGGCGCGATAGAGACGGTCGGCCGACACCGAGTCTTCGGAATCAATGTCTGAGTGTGGACTATGCGTCAGCAGTTGTGTGTCCATTTTGTTAATGTTAAGAGTGTGGTAAAAATCTTGCATTTTAGTTCTTTGCAAAACACTCACTCTTTCGGACAGTACGCAACACCATCGCCGCGGTAACATACATTGCAATGCATGTAAGATATCCGAGCACTTCCCGGGAGATTTATATAAATTGCCTTTTTTAACCAAACACCCTTTCCACATGGCACATACTACCTCCGATCCGAAGATACATGAAGGCCGTAACTTGAAGCGTTTCAGGGAGATGCTGGCCGTAAAACAGGAAGCGCTCGCTATCGAGCTAGGCGAAGACTGGAACCAGCAAAAAGTTTCTCTCCTAGAACAAAAGGAACAGATCGATTCGGATATTTTGGAACAGGTTGCGGCAATTTTGAAAATTCCAGCAGAAGCGATTCGGAATTTTGATGAACAACAGGCTATCAACATTATATCAAATAACACTTTCGATAATTGTGTTCAACCAGCCTCGGTTTTCAATAATTCTACAATTCACCCGATCGACAAAATGATTCAGCTTCATGATGAGAAGATTGCTTTATATGAGCGGATGTTGAAGGAGAAGGATGAGATGATGGGGCGGTTGGAGAGGTTGATTGGGGGGAAGTAAGGATATGCCAAATTTCGTAACAATTAAATGCAGCAAGAGACTAAGTTGATCTAACTCGATTCATGCTGATTGAGCTCCCAAAGTCGTACTATATGCGATTCCACCGCTATGTGCCGTGGAATTATGTCAAACAACAGCGTTGAGGCTTAAATCTAGTTTGATAATTTTCACAGATTGGACTCGAGCCAGTCGAAAGGATCTCATTGCATTTCTAAGACAGCAATAAGCAGTCAGATATAATACATCTTGCTCCCCAACCCTGACACTTAATACCTGACATTCCCTAATTGCCCTTTCAGTAATCTCTTCATTTCTATTCTTGTACTTAATTCTCAGGTATAAACCTGCATCGGTTGCTTGTTTTATAGCATCAACATATTCTTTTTGAATGTAATCTGGATTACCGGAGAGTGGCTGCGCCGCTAAATTAAATGATGGTAACTCCTGAGAATATGGATTTCTAATAGTAACAAAGGTTGTAACAGAATCGACATCAAATTCCAAAATTTTAGATTTTACATAATCTTCCGCTCTTACATAGTAGCGTCCATTCCGATAAATAAGAGCAATAGGCCGAATGATCGTTTTCACATAGTGAGATTTATAATACATTGAATAAGATTCAATGATTGCTCTGCTAACCTCCTCTAGGGCTTGGGTAGGGACAATGTCCACTACCTCCAATGCCTCAATTGGAATATCTGCCACAGCAAATCGATCGCCGGACGAATCATAGAATCGACATTTCACAAGTGACTTGGAAGCAACACTCAAAATTTCACCAGATTTCTTGTCAATTGAAGGACGAGGCTCCTTGGAGCCGACTACTTCAGTAACTTGCAAAATCGGCGATGTAAAAGACAGGAGAGCAGACACATGTACTGAACCACTTCCATCACGTAAATTATAATCATCAAAACTCTGAGACGACTTCTTTTTAAATGTTTCAAGAGTTAGAGTTCTAAAAAACACAGAATCACCTCGTTGCAAGAATGCGGGACATACAGAATTACCACGTGCTTCTATTAAATGAAGTTCATCCTCAAAAAACAGACCGTCAGAGAACTTCTGAGATTTCGATGAGAACCAAAGACATTTATACTTTATGGAATTTTCAACCTTTTTGCGTGATATAAAAGCTTCAACTATAACCATGAGAGGTGGTAGCATTGTTGCATCGCCACTTATGATCGAGTTTAAAAGTGTAGTAGTGTAGGGATGTGCATTTAGGGAAATTATGTCACCAAGAGCATATTTATTAAACGACATTGTACAATAGTTATGACGTACGAATTCCTGGTCCAGCAAGAATATACGCTAACATAACTATTATTATAATTAAAAGCATTGCAACTACTATCAAATATTCCGATATCAAATATATGATTATTGATTTAGTACAAAATGATGTAGATTTGTAAAGGCTCTGCTGCCTGAGGACGACAGACATTTGGAATTGGTCGAAAAGTGCCAACTTCTATTTAGAATTGGACTCACTGATTATTTGAAATAGAATAACAGGCGGGAGATTGTATTGAATTTGCTCTTCTTGACCCGTTAAGAGCTTCACCATTCCTCCTACAATCGATTGTAGGATAAACAGTGAGTGAGCTATTATCTCTTCAAGGATGCAATTCATGCACACTTCTAATATACGAATTATTATTTGAATAAGCAATATCATGGTAAATGTTGTTGTGAGTTTACTTGTTAATTTAAGTATTGAATTGAAATATATTGCGTGACTCAGTTATTGGGTACTGACCATTGCGAAAGCAAGTATGTTTGTCAAGCAAAGTCCGTTACGCCGGGCATGCAGAGCCTTTTTATGATAGATCTTTATAAAGATAGACCGTCTTGGTTACGAAGTAGAGGATACATACATATTACGCCAAAGCTTAATGTTGGCAAAAATATTTACAAAATATACTCGCAAGTTACCAGTCCTCTGTATGTTGAAAAACATGCGTTCTTTCCCCTTGTTCATTCCGTCATAAAAGAGAGAAAGTTTAAAAAATCTCCAATTTTTCCAAAAATCCGGGGACATGCTCACTTAATTAAAGGTGAAGTAAAGCGAAGCGCCAAATTAAGGCCACTTCATTATTCCACACACATTGACTCTTTAATATTCGGTTACTACGCCTCGGTTCTCCAGGAACTTTACGAAAATGAATTAACAAAATTTCCGGGATTGAGTGAGTGTATAACCGCCTACCGAAAAATTCCAATTGACCCATCTGATCTGTTAAGCAAAGGAAAAAGTACTATCCACTTTGCAAACGAGGCATTCAAAGAAATCACGGAGAGAGCAAATAACGGGTGTTCTGTCTTGATGTTTGACATCAAAAGCTTTTTTAACGAAATCGACCATGATGAATTAAAGAAAAGCTGGCGCAACTTATTAGACGTGCCTAGGCTTAACGCTGCTCATTATAATGTTTTCAAAGCATCAACTGACATACGATATATATTGAAGGACGAGTTACGCGAAAGTTGGACAAGAGGAAAAAAGAAGACTGGATTTGATGAAAAAAAACTAGCAAGCATTAGAAAGAATACTGGACGAGAAGCTTTTTATGAATCAACCAGCGCGTTGAAAGACGCAATACGTCGAAAAGAAATTAGAGTGTACAAAAATCCATTTAGAAAGGACGGAAAAACCGTTGGAATTCCGCAAGGGTTGCCAATAAGTGCTGTTTTAGCAAATCTCTATTTACTCAACTTCGACAAAAGCATTCTACAAAACATCGTTACAAAGCTTAACGGATTTTATCGTCGATATTCTGATGATATAATGATAATTTGCCAGCCAGAACACAAGAAAGAGGTTACGGATTTTGTAACAAATTCTATCATGGCGAGCCTAGTTGAAATTAGTACGGCAAAAACCGAGGAATACCTATTTAGAAAAATTACAATCAGTCCTACCAAAGAAAGGATATCCTGTATACATATTAGTGAAGATAAATGTACAATAGACAAACCGTTGGCCTATTTGGGCTTTGAATTCTATGGATACATGACACTTGTAAAATCTGCTAATTTGGCTAAGTTTTATCGAAGAATGATCTTTTCAGTTAAAAGGAAATGTCGAAGAGCTAAGAAGATACAAATTTCGAGTGATAGTGAAAAGCCAGTAATTTTCCGTCGTCGGCTTCGACGAAAATATAGCCAACTAAATCTTCGGAAAGCTGACGAAACTATACGAGGAACTAGACTAAGAAAGGATATTGACTCCTCCTTCTCATTTGTAAAGTATGAACAAGACAAGGAGCATAATACTAACTATTTTTCCTACATCAATAAAGCAAGTTTAATTCTTGATGAACCGGCAATCAAAGATCAGTTGAAAAAGCATAACACAATATTTAATCAAGCACAAAGTCGACACTTACGCGACAAGGATAAAAGTATGCTATGAGTTAATATGAAATAGATCAGTTTAACTAATGACTGCCAGTGAGGTTAAACTCACTCGCTAATCTCAAATTCTCAGTAGCCTAACCTGACAAGTTACACACAGCGATGATTTTATATGCCAGGATAATCCCTGTTCCACTGGCTTTCAAAGCTGCTGCAAAAACAATCCTTACATCAGCATTTGCGCCTGAAATCCCACCTTTGGAAACTTCAAAAATACCTGGCACGCGGCTGGCATTGTTCAATAGCAATATCTTGAACTCTTCAATAAATTCAAGTCTGTCAGGGTTCCAGCTTTGCATCAGCACATTGTATGCATCTGTCGACGATGCTATTTTAGGATGCTGAGTGCCTGCACTTTGGTTTTGTAGATCAGCTCAATTTCTGCTACCTGATACAAGTTTGAGACATTCGCGAAGCTTTCCATAATTATCTTGATTTTGAAGTGATTGAATGAATTATGGCGCTTCATTCTGGCACTGGTCAAGTTAGTAGTGGAAGCAACGGAATAAAGGAAGGCCGGTGGGCAGACAGGCATTCATGCCGGGCTACGCGCCCCGGTGTTTATGCCGGAATTTCCACTACGCCCCGCAGCCCCCGTGCCTAACTTTGTGGCATCATTGATACAAGAAACTCTGTCGGACATTTGAGCATTCTTCATGAATTTTGGTGAGGCTTGTCACAATTTCGTTTTATATATGATTGATAATCATTGGGGTACAATGGTAGCGGCATGGGTACAAGAAAAAGTTGTACTTGAAGAGCCTTGGTTTTGAGTGTTGTTTTGTCAGGTAATCGATGCAGCAGCAACCTTAAAACAACACGAGTTATGGCAACGCATTTATCCTGGACAGGCTACTTTCTTGCAGTGGGTGCCGCAGTGGTGATCTACTATGTAACCATCAGCATCCGATATTACCGGCGGGACATCAGGGCACTGCTCAATTCAAAATCCCGGTTCTGGGAGCGGCCAGAAAAGCCGCCGCCAATAAGCAAACCACATGCAAGTCAGCCGGAAGAAACCGCTGAACCTGTTGAAGTAAAAAAGCAACCCTGTCAAAATGAAGCCTTGTTTGCCAAGGTGGAAGAGCTCAGCTCTCAGCTGAGAACCAGCATCAGAGAAGCATACCAAAAAGGTTACGAAAAGCGGGATCTGATTTTCCTGATCCAAATATTGATCAAAGATTTTTCTGCCGTCAAAGGCACGCCGTTCCGTGAGGCGATCAACAATATGACCACTTCGGAATCTGCAAAATGTGGCTTCATCAACCTCAGTGCTGTAGGGCTAGAGGAGTTGTGGAAGGAGGTTTAATGATGAGCCCGCTCTCCTGCGCTCCCGGGCCTTCGGGCTTGAATTCGTCCCTTTGCTTTTGTTAGACGTTGAAAGATTTGAGAGATTTAGCATCACATAAAACACCCGTAAATCATTTATCTACGGGCGTTTTGATGTTTTGAAACTTGTTGAAGTGGAGATGCAGGGAGTCGAACCCTAACAGTAACCGATTTATTTTCAAATACTTACAATCCCATGAAATGCAGCAGTCCCGAATTTGCCTCTCAATTTGAAAGTTACATTTAGAACATCTTTTCTCTTGTTCAAAGATACGATCTTCAAGCGTTTCCAGCAAATGTCGGTACAGTTACACTCCAAATATTACCTCAGTCAAAATACAGGTATCTACGTGAGATATAATGCTGCATTGGAGATTAGCAAACAACTCATCACATCCATGAATTCGTTCTTGCTGGCTAATCGTTACAAAGGACCGTAAAGTTAAGTATGAAAATGCCTGTTTGAATAATATGTCAGACCCGTGTTGGTAAGTTCATCAGTCCAAATCTTTCGTTTCTTTATGTTAATCCGGGCGTGCATCCAACATCTTCCCATGGAATTCAGTTTCAAAGCTCAGATTTCTCGAAGCATCAAAACTACAAGTTTGTCTGCCATTCGTTCGTAATCGAGATACCTACAAATCACTGATAGTACAGTTTAAGGTCAATTCGCCTAGTATACAGTAATTAGATTTCATGAACTACTAATCTGTACCAATTGTCTGGTGTTTTTGGTCAACTTGTAACGGCATGGCAGTCGAATGCCGGAGTACGGAAAAACCACCGATTAATTTCATAGGATTTTGGCATAAACAAAATCTATAAAGTATACTACTGTATTAAATAGCAATCCGCATTTTGCAATAATTTCATTTTTATAAAGTTGTCCACTTTCTCCCTACATGTGTTTTTTATGTTTTGAAGTTGGATGAAAAATTTATGATAATGTTCAGTAATTCTTCAAATTATGGCACGAGCCATAATCCGTTCAAACACCAAATAATAATGCTATATTACAACCTGAGTGTTTAGAAATTTTAAATGCCCCCAGGTTGATAAACTACGTTAACGCGGCAAGTTGGTGTAAGAAATGGATGACCCTGTACAAATTTTATATTTTGAAACCGATCCAACGGATGCGCAACGTATCAGGGAGATTTTAACATATGATAGCATTAACTATCAACTGTTGGTGGTTGTTTCACAGGCGGGGTTCAAAACTGCGTTAGAAGACTTATCTGTAAACATTATCCTCGCAGGCCATCCAATTTCCTCTTTTAGTTGCCAAGAAGCATTACATGCTTGTGGTAAGTATAGTAAAAGGATTCCAATGATAATAATTGCATCGGAGTTGTCCGAGGAGTCGGCCATTGAGCTGGTCAGCAAAGGCGCGGATGACTATATTCTTAAAGATCGGCTAGGCAGGCTCCCTATTGCTATCCGCCTGGCATTGAAGAACTCTCAACACGAGCAAGAGAAGCAGGCCTTTATAGATGGGTTGGCCGTTAGCGAAAAAAAAGCGGCGGACCTTTTATCGAATCAAAACGGCACAGCACTCAGGGAGAAGGCTTTTCAGGCTAACTTGTTAGATACCATCGGACAGGCCGCCATTGCCACGGACCTGAAAGGTCAAGTCATTTTTTGGAACAAGGCTGCCGAGCAAATTTATGGGTGGACTGCTCATGAAGCAATGCATGCCAATATCATGAACCTAATCCCCTCTATCGAATCCCGGGATAACGCCAGAGAAATAATGGCTGTCCTGAAAGCAGGTCGGGCATGGACGGGTGAATTCAAGGCCCAGCATAAAAACGGAAGGCATTTTCCTGCTGCAATTACCAATTCGCCTATTTATGATCAGCACCAGAAAATAACAGGTATCATTGGCATTTCCTCTGATATTACGGATAAAAAGGCGCTTGAAGAACGGCTGGACAGTACATCAATACTTGCTAAGATTGGGATATATGATACCGATCTGGTGAACAACCGGATATTTTGGTCCAATATGACCAGGCAGATCCACGACGTAGGGCCAGACTATATTCCCACTGTTGATCACGCACTGAGTTTTTTCAAGGAAGGGTTCTCACGCAACGCCGTTACCGAAGCTTACCAGCAGGCCAGGGAAGATAGCACAGCCTTTGATCTTGAAGTGCAGATGGTCACTGCCGAAGGGAATCTCGGTGGATCCGCATCATCGGACAGTCGGAGTGCATTCAGGGTGTATGTCTCCGTATTTACGGAAGTTTACAGGATATAACCAATATTAAAACCGCCGAACTTGAAGTACGGAGATTGTACGAAGAAAAGAATATTATTCTTGAAAGTATCGGCGATGCGTTTTTTGCGATAGACCAGAACTGGACTATCAGTTACTGGAACAAAACGGCGGAAAAAGTATTAGGCAAAACAAAAGCCCAAACCGTGGGCTACCACCTATGGGATGTATTTTCTGATGCTATTGGCTCTCAGTCGAACATCATGTATCAGCAAGCCATTGACACCCAAAGGGCCGTTCATTTCGAAGATTTTTATTTACCATTGGGAAAATGGTACGAAGTAAGCGCTTATCCGTCGACAAACGTACTTTCAGTCTATTTCAAGGACATTACAGAACGAAAGCAGACGGTATTAGCCCTAGAAGAATCAGAGCGGAATTACGGTGAGCTCTTTAATTTGAGCCCATTGCCCATGTGGGTTTTCGATTCGGAAACACTGCAATTCCTGGACGTGAATGAAGCTGCAATAAGCGTTTACGGATATAGCCTGATTGAGTTCCGGAACATGACAATTAAGGATATCTTCTTTCGCCAAGACTCTGGAAGCATGCAGATGGTCATGGAAAATGAAAAGGCAAATGTGCCGGGTTTGTTTATCCATGAAATGTTCACACATAGGAAAAAAGATGGCTCGCTGATGTGGGTTGAAACCCGCAGTAACATGCTCAGCTATCACGGTAAAGCTACAAAAATTGTCATCGCAACAGATATGACCGAAAGGTACAATTACATCCATGCGATTGAAGAGCAAAATGCAAAACTTCAAGAAATAGCACAGATACAATCACATGTTGTAAGGGCTCCCCTTGCCAGGATTATGGGGCTTGTTCCGATGATCACAGACGCAGACACCTACATTGACGAACGGCAAACGTTGCTTGATTATCTGCTTATTGCAGCAAACGAACTTGACGACGCAATCAAGAAGATTTCCGGCAAAACCAAAAACATTCCGGACGGGACATCTATATTGTAGCTACCACTTATTAACCATAAGTGTAAGACAGCCGGACGTGATCTGCTGATAAGCGCAAATTACAAACCAGCTACTTATACTAGATGACAGGACATCTTATAATAATTTGCTATACTCCAGATTAACAATTCACCTCATTCTCTTAAATAAACGGACGTTGATATACGCCCTTTGCTAATTTAGTTTTCAGACAAGCTGTCTAAATTATTATTCTCGCAATCGTTTACTGACACTATCCATTTTAGTCACTTTCGGTGTAGCAAAATTCGCTATCGATCAAAGAAATGTGATCAATGCATACAGCTCATCTGTAAATGGTTTTTTGTGAAGCGGAATTCTCTTGATGAATTATTTGACACTATCATAATAATTATGCAATACTGGAAAAGATGTGCGCTGCCCAGTTAATTTATAAGTTTCTATTGAAAAATTATTGGCTATAAAAAATCGCTTTGATTGGCAAAGAACACTACCGTTTGAGCAATGTAGGCCTATTTGGAAAACAAATGCTCCGCACCTGTCAGAGTAAGGAGCATTGCAAAGTCAGCTTTCACAAAAAAGAATATTGAATTTTCGAAAACTGTGCCGTTTCACAGAATCCGATTGCTCGTAATTTACACACCGTATCAATTGCGCTTGTGCTCGTTGATGTGGAAAGCAGAAAGACTGGGGATTGATAGGCAAAGGATTGACGGATTTTTTGCAGCGATTCCAAGCCGTTTTTCAAAGGCATATTCATGTTCAGGAAAACCATAGTGGGCTGTGCTGGATAGAGCTTATCAAGTGATTGTATCAGCCCATCGCCCTTTTTAGAAACATGCACCTGGCAATTGATACCAGTGAATTTATAATCATCCCTTTTTACGCCATGGCGTTCAACACTTAGTGTGTAAAGCAACAAACCAAGTTTAACACAAATATTTGTATTTCAATACATTACAAACAATGGCATAGTTGTTTTAGTAAATACAAGGACATTCAAAATTAATATGCGCGATGAAATTAACTTCACCCAGCAGCAGTTGGTGTTCGCGCTTAAAGCCAATCAGCGAACTGCATTTGAGTATTTTTATGATTATTCCTCCCCTGGGCTGTATGGTATTATTTGCAACATAATCCCGGACCAAATAATAGCCCAACAAGTTCTGCATGAGACTTTCATCGAATTCTGGCAAAATATACGTTCGTATGATAGTAAGAGCGGGTCGGTTTTTAATTGGGCACTCCGCATTGCACGACAGAAAGCAATGGATCGAGCTAAGATATCGCAGCTTGGCGATTGAACATTCTTGTGATATGCTCCACAGATATAATTTATAACTCAACATAGATTGCGATAATACAAAGCGCATTGTCAATTTGTCACATTCTTTGATCCCTGATAATAAATGGCTAGACTAGTATATCGGTGGTTAAATTATCAGATCGAGCACCATTGGTTTACTAAGATCTGCTATGTAAATTATTCTGACATTGCTCGGACGGTAAAACAGACCGCTGCTAAATTTGGGTTGGCTTACCTTGAAAAGCTGATACTACTGATTGCCTTAGAGGCCCATATAGTTGGTCTGAAACGTTTTGGAACACAGGTTTTAGGAAGCGATTCTATAAATATGCCTGATCATAACCCGACATTCAGGAATGAGCAGGCATACTGCGACGGAGATTAATCTTAGATTAAACTCCTGCTTGTTCTTTCTGGTTATCAATTGCATCCAGCAGTTTCTGGAAAGGCTCGGTGAACTTGTCTATTCCCTCATTTTCGAGCTGGACAGCCACAGCTTCCATATCAATCCCGCCGACCTTTATTTTTTCCAAAATAGATGCTGCTTTGTCCAAGTTTTCTTCCAGGCGGCTTGCCGGATTGCCGTGGTCGCGAAATGCTTCCAACGTTTGCAGCGGAATGGTATTGACCGTGTCTGGTCCGATGAGTGCTTCCACATACCGGGTGTCTTTGAAAGCAGGATCCTTACTGCTGGTACTCGCCCACAGCAACCGCTGCGCGACTGCACCTTTTTCAGCTAACTTTTTCCAACGCTCAGAGCTGAACAGTCTTTTGTAGATCTGGTAGGCTGTTTTCGCAGATGCAATGGCAACTTGCCCGCACAGATCGCTCAGCGCATTTTTTTCTAAAAACGGATCTACTAAGATGTCGATACGGCTCAAAAAGAAGCTGGCAACAGAAGAAATTTGGTTAATGGGCAGGCCCTGTTGATCCCTTTTTTCCAGTCCTGAAATATAATGCTTCCACGACTGCTTCATAACGTTTAAGGCTGAAAAGCAAGGTAACATTCACATTAATTCCCTCGCTGATGGCTGTCCCGATGGCAATAATGCCAGCGGTCAATGAAATCCAACCAGATGCTCTGGCCAAAATCATGTATTTGTTTTACCTTATTATTGTCCATATTCAAATCTGTTTTTAGAGTATTAAATGCGAGTATTCATTCTTCGTCAATCGTGCCGGAAACTGACCGCAATGCGGTTGCCAAAGCTGCCAGCAGTGACGGCATTTCTCCTTCTGCGCCGATTTCCGGCGCGATCAATAAAACATTTTCAGCGATTGCGGTCAATTGACCAGTAATGCTTTCCGAATTATCAGGATCCGTTTGAATCAAATTTTTCAGCTCTTGCAGTTGTGCGGCAATATCAGCCGTAGTTTCACTTTCGGAAAGTAGCAGAATCCACTGATCAGTGATTGCTATTGCAGGCCCGGTCATAACCGTCGCATCGCTACCCATCAACATACTAATCGTATTTTCCATTAATTCTGTTGTATCAGCAAGGCTTTTCATAATCTTTATTGTTTTGGCCGAAATGGCCGGTTGAGATCAAGCATTCGTTAACTACCACATTTGTGTTGGTCACAGTGAGAGATTTATAGAGGCAATGCTTCGGTAAGTTTATGGCGGAGTAATCGATGTTGTCAGCCTATCGCACCTGCCAGTTCTTGTCAAATTTGTTGTTGACTTTCCTGGTAAGGCCCATGGTGCTGTTTGAGAAAATCCTTTTTTGAATCTCTGTAAGTACTTACAGCACCAATCCGGTGCATAAACTTAATATAGTACCAGGCCAAATCAATCTGATGCGGTTGAAAGCCGCTGCGTGCACTCTTAGGGTACAAGTGATGGTTGTTATGCCATTCACCAGCGACGATGCCCGGCCAGATTTGATTAATAGAATTGTCTTTTTTGTTAAAGTCTACACCATCCACTTGCACCTTTTTGCCTTTTCCATGTCCCTCATAGTTAAAGGTCCGCACCCCTACAGCCCAGAAACCTGCGGCACCAAAAAGACAGCATGCCAGTGCATGCCCCCCTGCCAGATAAAAAGCTCCGTACCAAAACGACCAATTGATCGCCCATGCTGCCAGCGCACGCCCAGGATTAACATAAGATCCCCATTTGAGGTATTGTGCGTAGCTGTTGGCTTTTACACCTGTATGTTTCATCAACAGTTTAACACGGTTGTAGTCTGCCGAGCTCAAATCTTTGGCAATAGGCTGATGGTTGACATCGGCCAGAAAACAATATAGAAACCCAGCCTGCGCATTATAAGGATCGCCAGGCTGGTCTGATTTGGCATGGTGAACGTGATGGGAGACCACATAGATCTCTTCGGGAATCATGCTCACGGTTAAGTTCTGCGTAGCAAAGCGCCAGAACTTGCTGCTAAACTTATACGCCCCATGGGTACAATATCTGTGATGCCAGATTGTGCCATGCGTTCCCATAATGATCATACTGTATATGAATGCTGCGGCTAGTAAAGGCAAGCTAAAAAACTCAAATATAAATAGCATCAACAGGGGCACCATGCACAGTACTTTTACCCAACTCATTAGCGGGAGCCAGTTTCGGCGGTCTGTGAAGACATTCAGCCTTCTAAAAAACTCCTCGAAGATCTGACTTGCCTTTGGTTTGATTAGCTCACCCGCTTGGTCAGACCACCCGTATGATGGGGCTTGTAATACGTTGTCTATAAATGCCATAAATTAGTAATTAGTGCCGGATCTGTTGAAAGTAGGCTTACCTAGCAATTATCGATCCATCAGCACTTCTTACAGCAAACTTTTATTGATTTCCCAGACAGGCAGCAAAAAAGCTGCACGCGAGATTGAAGCACCTTTAAACCAAATTACGTTGCTCACCCATGGCATGTTCAAACCATATGTGTGCTTCACTTGACAGGGGAAACAAGCTAGACTTGTAACCAATTTTACACCGCTAATATCACTACTTTCTTGTGTGAATGTTATCCCGTTCTCAGAGATCGGACGCCAAGAGTGGGAGCCATTTTTAATAGCAGGTTGCAAATCGATAAGTAATTGCAGGCCGGTCATTTCAGCAGGATTTTCCTAAAATTCCTTCCAAAATTTCTGTATTTCAGTCCCGGTATCGCCTGGTAGCCATTCGGTGCCATTCATTGTTTCCATTGTTGTAATATTCATTCCAGTACCTTCCCTACATTTTTTCACTATTGAGCATTTTTGATATAGTTGGGTGATTCACATTCGTGCCAGTACTCTACAATTTTTACTATCATTTTTTTTAATCTATCATAATTACTGGGTTTGATAAAGAATCCTTGAATCGACCTGGAATACGCATCGATGACATACTTTTGTTCGGCACTTGTAGAAAAGAAAAGATATGGGATGGATTTTAATCTCAAGTCTTCATTATTATGAATTTTCTCATATAATTCCATCCCATTTAATTTGGGCATGTTTATGTCAGAAAGGACAAGAAAAGGTTCAATATCTATATTTGTCAGGTACTCCAAGGCTTGTACACCATCCCCAAAGAAGACCAGCTCATTCTTATAATTCAATTCGTTGAAGATTTCCGACAGGATATCCTGATCGTCCATGTCATCTTCTATAATTACAATAGGTCCTTTTTTATTCATAACCCCTTACTATTCTGATGTTTGATTAAATACTGGAAAAAAGTGTGTATAACCTAGTAATTTTTGATCTACCATGGCACTAAGCAAAGTGGGTTACATTCGTTTATGACATAATCAACGTTCTAGCAAATATTACATCTATTAATCGCCATAAGCTTCAATCATACCTACCTAACACTTTCTCAACTGATATAATATTGCTGGTAACAAAGAACTCTAACCATTTTTGCTTGTAAGTTCATCGATCAATAAGATAAGTTCTTTCACATCAACCGGCTTAATAAGGTGGCTATCAAAGCCCGCATTTTGGGCTAGCTGCTTGTCTTCCTGCTGACCATAGCCTGTCAGGGCAATCAGCGGAATGTTTTTGCCCCAGGGCTGCTGGCGGATCATTTTTGCTGTTTGATAGCCATCCATCTCTGGCATGCCAATGTCGCATAGGATTACGGCTGGCATTATTGTTTCGGCCGCTCTAATCCCTTCCAAGCCACTTTTACGACTCTCTACCTCAAACCCTTTTAACTGTAAAAGTAGTGTAACCAGTATGGTAGCATCGACGTTATCATCAATAACCAGGACCCGCTGCCCGCGCAGCTGCTGGCCACTGCTAATACCAGTTATACCTTTGGCGCTTGATGGTCTATCTTCCATCGGCAAGTAGATCAAAAACTCGCTTCCCTGGGCTAATCCATTGCTGCGCGCCTCTACATGCCCGCCGTGCATCTTTACCAGGCGCTGCACCAGGGTAAGACCGATGCCTAATCCCCCCTGCGAACGGGCCAGCGAATTGTCAGCTTGTACAAATAGATCAAAAATCGAGCTAAGCTGCTCTTTTGTAAGTCCAATTCCGTTATCTGCAACCCGGATCAATGCATGACCCTCTTGCTTGGTCAAACTTATCCAAACCTGTCCCTGCTCACCTGTATAGCGAAGGCCATTTGTCAAAAGATTAGTGACTACCTGGCTTAACCGTGTGATATCGCCTTGGACGTATAGACGTTCTGTAAAAGGTGTCAGGTGCAATTGCTTGCCCACCGATGCATACTGGCCACCAATCGCCATAACCGCATCAGATACCAGCCTCCCCAGTTCAATATACTCCTTTTTAAGCTCTATTTTATTTTGGGTAATGCGGCTTACATCAAGCAGATCATCCACTAATCGCACCAGGTGGTTTACCTGGCGCTCCATTAAAGTAACGGTCTGCTCTGTAACGGGATCTGTACCTACGCCCGTCAGGGACAGCACCGACAACCCGTTTCGTATTGTAGACATGGGGTTTCTTAGCTCATGGGCCAACATGGCCAGGAACTCGTCCTTGCGCCGGTCAGCCTGCTGCAGTGCACTTTCAGCCGATTTCAGTTCATCTATATCCGTAATGATGGTGACTTGACCGGTAACCTTGCCGTGGTTGTTAACCAGAGGCACTGCTGCCACATGCGTCCATATCACACTGCCATCCTCCTGTCGATATTGCATTTCAACGGGTGGAAGTACCCGCTCTCCACGAAGGGCCCGGGCACCAGGGAAATTACTACGCTCTAGGCGGGTACCATCTGCATTATACGCAAGCCAGCGATCATGACGGGTTTCATCCATGGAGGGCATAAGTCCATTGGGTAGATAGCGGTCCATCACCTTGTTGGCAATTACAACCTTGCCGTCATGGTCAAATTCTCCAACCGCCACAGGCAAACTTTGGAAAATAGCAGCCAGGCGGGCCTGGCTTGCCTGCAGGGTTTGCTGGGTTTTCTTTCTATCCATGATGTCATTAAACAAAACAGCAACCTGGTTTTGACCAGCCGGGCCAATAGGGAATGCATAAACATCATAGAAGTACCCTAAGGCGGCCGCCTCATGCTCGAAACGGGCCGGCTGGCCTGTCTTGGCAATACGCCCATAGGTTTCATACCAGAACTCTTCATGGGCTGGGGCCAGCTCTCGCATCGTCTTCCCGACAACACCAACGAGCCCGGTCTGCCGGACAAGTGCAGGGTTGGCTTGCAAAACAATGTAATCGATCGCCTTTCCTTGCTGATCAAAGAGTACTTCAATGACACAAAAGCCTTCGTCAATTGAATCGAACAAAATTTGGTATTGCAATTCAGATTCGCGCTGAGCCTGCTGGGAGTGCTTGATACCGGTTATATCACTGGCAGTTCCAAACCATCCAATGATCTGACCCCGGTGGTCAAGCTTGGGGATCGCGCGCGAGAATGTCCAGCCTATGTCCCCTCCAGCCAAAATGACACGGTGCTCTAACTCAAAAGGTGCCTTGCTATCGATCGCTTTGTTGATAGCCTCCTGTACAAAGGGATGGTCTTCTACTGGTATATATTTTTGCAACCAGCTGGAGCTCTTTGTTGCTGTATCCAAAAGAAATGACTTATCTACCAAATGGTGTATCTGCTGCCAGTCAGGGCTCATCTGGTATACTGCATCCGAGGTTGACGTCACAAAAGCACGAAAGCGTTCTTCGGATTCACTAAGGGCTTGTTCTGCCTGGCGGCGGGCAGTAATGTCATACATGACCCCACTCATTAGGACAGGCTGGTCATCCACTTTCTCCATCACACGCCCGTAGCCACTCATCCAGTGGGTAGAACCATCTTGTAGCACGGCGCAAAACTCCGCATCAAATAACTCGTCCTTATCAAGGGCTGCTTGCAGCTGGGCACCTATGCGCTCACGGTCATCAGGGTGAACGTGCCCAAAGAACAGCTCGGGTTTGACTGGCCCGCTTTGGGGTTCGAGACCAAATATCCTGAAATGCTCTTCGTTCCAATAAATCTGGTTGGTATCCAATTGCCACTCCCAGGTCGCCATATCGGCAGCTTCCGTGGCAAGCCTTAGACGCTTCTCCGCCTGTCGCAAGGCTTCTTCATCCTGCATGCGTTCGAGTCGTGCCCAGATGCGTTCGGCAAGCTCACGCATCAAATTAATTTCATCCTCACGCCAGTGACGGGGTGCTTTATCCATCACTGTCATACAAAAGTGACAACGTCCCTGCCGCGGTAATGGAATGTTAACAAGTGAGACGACATTCATCTCTGTCATTAATTGTTCATTGGCGCCAGAATCCAAATCAGTATTACCAATAACATGCATCTTACCTTCACCACAAGCCTGGTGGAAATCTTTTGTCAAAAAAAGTTCGACCGGGTATATGCCCCGCATACTCAATAAGTTTGGCTGATGCCAATCATATTCTACGGTAATGCCCTGCTTGCCTACCTGGCTGAAGGCGATTCTAGAATTCCCGAAATGGTTAGCAATTTTGCTACCAAGTACTTCCATCGTTTTGTCGGCATTATCTAAATTGGCCAGCTCTTGGCTTACATCGGCTAAGAGGGTCTGATGCATTTGATGACGCCTATTTTCAGTAACATCTTTGAATATGACCGCTAACTGCCTGTTTGCACCTTGCTCAACACGAAATGCAAATAGCTCAATAATGCGGTCAATACTTTTTATATCCAGGATGGTACGTACCGATTGGCCAGTTTGCCAGACCTCCTCGTAAAGGGCATAAGCTTCATGGGGAGCTTTTGGGAAGGCTTCCCTGATCGTTTTACCAACTACTGCTCCCACCCCTGTATGTTTGGAAAAGGCCTGGTTGGCTTCCATGTAGCGAAAATCTATTTGATTGGTGTCAACACGTTCTAATAAGCAGAAACCTTCATCAATTGAGTTAAATAGCGTACGGTACCGCTGTTCTGCCTGTCTTCGCTCAGTAACATCACTAGCTGCCCCCAACCATTGATGGATGTCGCCTGCATCATTAAAAATGGGGATAGCCCGGGAAAAAATCCAGCCCACAGATCCGTCCCGACGAAAAACCTGGTGTTCAGCTTCGAAGGGCGTCTTTCCCTCGATGGACTGTTGAATGATTGCCTGGACGCGCTCGCGCTCAGTCTGCGGAATGTATTCTTCCAGCCAGTTTCCTTTGGGCGAAGCGGTGTTGGTCAAGTAATCTTTTCCTATCAACTGGACCATCTGCCGCCAGTCAGGGCTCATCATGTAAACGATTTCTGAGGTAGCTGCAACTAAGTGGGCAAACCGCTGTTCACTATCTGCATATGCCTGCTTATCATCTTTCTTCTCTTGTACCTGGCGTGTTGTTTCCAGTACCGTCACCAAGATACCACCAACTTCACCTGAATCTAAAAATATCGGGCTATATGCGAGGGTGAACAGAGCGTCTTGCAAGTGACCGGAACGATTAATCGGGTATAGTGCGTCATCAAAACGAAAGGATTCACCCTGCCACACCCGCTTGTAAATGGGCTCATTGATATGCCATACCTCAGGCCAGCACTGCTGGGTGGGCTGGCCAAGTCCTAATGGGTGTTTATCGTCCATCAGCTCTCGGTAGCCATCATTATATATTTGAATTAGCTCTTTTCCCCAGAGAATGACGGCGGGAAAAGGGGAAGCTAATACTAATTGAACCGATGCTCGAAGGAATTGTGGCCAATGCCTGCTGGCCCTTAAAACAGTATGTGACCAGTCAAACGCCCGACAAACGGCGCGCATTTCGCCTGGTCCTTGAAAAAGCTTATCTGAATCATTGTTGGCAACATTTCCCATAAAGTCGCTGTTGTAAAGGCGGGGACTGAACAAGAAACTGGCACCAAAACAATTATCCTACATGGCAGGCATAATAGCAAATGGTTTATTACTCATAAAGTAGCCCATGTTGTCTACCGACGTGATTGTTAAATGATTAAAGTGATCTTAAATTTTTGTGCCAACTATCTTTATTTTAATAAATTGATGTACCAAACAGTAAATTGCGGGATTGTCCAGCAAACCATCCAAAGTGATTGTTTGCAAAATAATTCACTGCGCCAAGTTGTATTGCTTTCCAGAATACATCTGTTTCTGTCATGTACTGATTACAACTTTGCCATCGTAAACAAAAAGTCAAGAACTGTACTTTCGTCCTTTGATTATAAAAACAAAGTATAGATTAAACCTGATAGAAAGATTTAATCTTGTATTCAAGAAAACTACACCTTTTCACCAGGTAAAGTAGCAAGTTCCCAGTATTCGCATATAGCCCGAAGCTGATTTTTCAAGGCTTCGTAAGTAGTGGCTTTTACATAAAAGCCTTGAACCAGTGACATGTATGCATCATCGACATCCTTAGGATTTACTGATTCAGAAAGAAATATAAATGGGATTGTCCTTCGCTTCAAATTGTCATCAGCATTAATAACTTCCTTTAATTCTAGACCGGTCATTTGCGGAAGGTACAAATCGCATAGTATTATAAAGGGCCTTTCCTTGCAGCTATTAAGATAATCAATTAGCGCCTGTCCATTGTCAAAGTTGATCACTTTGCTAGTTCGACCAATTGATTCGAGCGCATCTTTGACCAGGTACCGGTCATCTTCATCTCCCCCTACATATAGAATTGGTCCGTTTTCCATTTAGCGTTTACTAATCAATTGTAAAATCCTGCCAGAGTGCATGAGAAAACAACTTTCTGTTAAGGTCCGTCAACATTTCAAGCTCCTGGTTTCATTCTACGCACAGGGTTCCCATGCAAATTGATTTGCTCGGGAACAGAAGTAAGTCTCAAGAATTACCCGACGTTTTTGAGATTAGTTAAGTGGGTGTGCCCTGAGCAGTTCCCTTGTCATCAGCAAGCAGGATTGCTTTAATCCGGTCAATATGTACCTGGGACAGTTCTGCCCTTTCGAGCGCCGATCTCTTGATTGCCCCGGACTGTTCCTTAGCAAACGTGGTCAAAAGATTTCTCCTTTCTTCAAACATCCGAAGGGCTGTCCACATCGTCTCTTCGATCTTTAAGGTCTGCTCGGCGATCAAGGCTTGCGCAGTATAGGCATGACCTGTGTGACAGCGGTAGCGTGTCAAGGGGCCTTTGTCCACTTTCCATAGCACGCCACCACAGCCCGGGCAATTGAAAGGCACCTGGTCGCCTAGCGAATTGACGGCTGGCAAATCGCTAAGTACGCGTTTGGCAATT
>NZ_JAKFFT010000002.1 GCF_021502655.1 Dyadobacter sp. CY347 | reverse complement strand
CTTTCTTCAAACATCCGAAGGGCTGTCCACATCGTCTCTTCGATCTTTAAGGTCTGCTCGGCGATCAAGGCTTGCGCAGTATAGGCATGACCTGTGTGACAGCGGTAGCGTGTCAAGGGGCCTTTGTCCACTTTCCATAGCACGCCACCACAGCCCGGGCAATTGAAAGGCACCTGGTCGCCTAGTGAATTGACGGCTGGCAAATCGCTAAGTACGCGTTTGGCAATTTTTGCTTCGGTCAAAATGTCTTTGGGGACTGGCCGGCTTTTTTCCAGTTTTGCTGCCAGGAGCTGATACAGCAAATCTCCCATTTCCAAGAGGGGCAAACAAAAATCAACTTCTGCCTGCTTTAAAGCATTGGCAGGCATATCTGGGTATTCTGCATCTGTCGGGTCTTGAACTATGCAGGTCCCGCCGCACCGCTTGATAGCAATCATTCCGGCTGTTCCATCATCCAAATAACCCGTCAATAGGATCCCAATCACGCTGCTGCCAAAAACAACAGCCGCTGAGCGGAACAATGGATCAATCGCCGGCCGGGAGCGGTTTTCCTGCGCTCCCTTAGTAACAAGGATCTTTTGGTCATCACCGATCATCAAATGGTGATCAGAAGGAGCCAGGTATAAATGCCCGTCTTTTAGGCTATCGCCATTTACAGCATGCTCACAGAGAATATTAGTTTGCTTGTTAAGCACGTCCAAAAGAACGCTACCCGTCGCATCAGCTGAAATATGCTGTACAACCAGTATGGGCGCTGGAAAATTTTCTTGCAACTGGTTTATCAATGTTTTCAGTGCATTGAGGCCACCGGCCGACGTGCCGATGACTACAACTTTTCCGGATGGAGAGTATTTGTTTTTTGACATTAGGAATTGGATTATGAGCGTGGACGATCGGGGTGAATCATTTGACAGGCAGCGGTTACTAACTATCTGTCATTGCAGTCCGGCGACCGGAAAATAGATCACGAATTTGCTTCCCATACCGGGCTTGCTTTCAACCCGGATACTACCGCCAGCAGCGTCGATCATCTTCTTTGCCAAATAAAGCCCAATCCCCTGCCCTTCATGATCCGTTTGAAGCCTATGGTACTTATGAAAGATCTTGTCAATGTCATTTTCGGCCATCCCACTCCCATTATCCTGGATAGTCAGCACAGTGAATTCGCCTACCGTAGCAGTTTGGATGGTGATAACAGGTGTATGTTCTGATCGGTACTTGATCGCATTTGATACCAGGTTGAACAAGATGCTTCGCAAATTCTTTTTAGAAAAGAGTATTTGACCTACTTTCAAATCGCTTGTGATTACCGCTCCGGTCTGCTTGATCTTGTCGCCCAGGCTCCACAGGATGTTCTCCAAGATTTCGTTCAGCTCTACCATCTCAGTCAAAATGGCTTCGTCTTCAATCCTGGCTATTATGCCGATGTCCCTGACCAAGGCCCCGAACTTTTTGACTGAATTGCCAATAATGTCTAAAATTGGTTTTAGCTCTTCGTCGTCTGCCCGCATTTCATTCAATACCCCAATACTTACACCTATATTACTGAGCGGTCCTAGCAAGTCATGAGATGCCGTATGTACAAAATTGTCCAGGTCGCCGTTGATGCGGGTCAGGATCTCATTCTTTTTGTCCAGTTGGTGTTGTATCTCTTTCAGGCCGGTAATGTCATTGAAAGTAATAATCGCGCCGGTCCTTTTATTGCTAACCTGCTGGATATAGGCCATCGTCATGACCTGGTACCACTTGCCGTCATTGGCCTGGATTTCCCGGGTAATGGAATATCCGTTGTCCAGGACATGGTTGATATCATCAGAAAGTGTTTCAAACCTGAAATTCGTCGAAATATTACCGATAGGCCGCCCTATGTCGCTTTCCAGCAAGTTGATGTGCCTGACCGTCCCTGGGGAAAACCGCAGTAAGCGAAGCTCCGAGCTGATAAAGAGCTGCCCATTGATATTGCTTTTGAAGTAATTGTTCAGATCATCATTCAGCTCCAATAGCTCCCGAATCTTTAACTGGTAATCTGCATTGATCGTATGTAGCTCTTCGTTAATGGACTGCATTTCCTCATTGGTGCTTTGCATCTCCTCATTGGCTGAGAGCAGCTCCTCATTAAAGGACTGCATATTCTCATTAAGTGCAAACAGTTTTTCGTTAGCGGCGGCCAGTTGCTCCTTCTGGTCTTTGCTTTCTTGCTCTAAAAACCTGGTATAATCGTCCAGATAAAGCTTCTCGTCAAACTGCATTGCGCCTAATAGATGGTCAGGATTTTCATCCTCGCTTAACTGGACCACTAAAAATCCGTTAAGCCGACCTTTGTAGGCCATTGGGCTGACCGACAGGTTTACTTTTATTGTCTGCTGGCCTTGCTGGACTATTACTCCTGCGACCACTGCTCTTTTTTGGGTTTCGCTAACCTTTTTACAGGCTGTCTTGTAGGCAATATTTAAGGGGCCAGGTAGAAGCTCGGTCAGGTCCGATATCAAAATCTTTTGGGTGAGGAACCTATCGGTAGGGCCATAAGATTTAAGCACCTTGTTGTTTTCATCAACACAAATAAGCAGGCGCTGCTCTTCATTCAGGACCGTTTCATGGATTGCCCCATCCAGGGTGCGGTCGGGGATTTTAATTGTTTCCGGCTGAGAAGCCCCTATGCTGGGCGGTTTGTGGTATGTATATTCGGGCAGGGTAAACGTCTCAAAGTTCACGGATGGGATAGCATCCAGTTTCTTATAGATCTTTGCATTTTTATCAATGACTTTCACGCTCTTCAATATCGGCGAGGGGTTCTCACTTGACCCCAAAAACAAGTATCCCTCGGGTTTTAGCCCAAAGAGGAGCATATGATAGATTTTTTGTTGCAAGATCGGGGTCATGTAAATCAGCAGGTTGCGGCAGCTGATCAGATGCATATTGCAGTAGGGCGGGTTTTTCACCAAATCATGCCTGGAAAAAATAACCATTTTACGTAAAGCAACAGTTACCTTGTAATCTTCACCTTCCTGTACAAAGTACTTGTCCAGGTAAGATTGGGGCATTTTGGATACTACGGCAGCAGTGTAAACGCCTTTGCCAGCATGGGCCAGGGCAGCATTGTCAATATCGGTAGCAAAGATTTTTACATCATGGTCTTGGACCTTTTCGCCCAAAAGCTCCCGCACCAGGATAGCCATCGAGTATGCTTCTTCGCCTGTCGCGCAACCAGCTACCCATACCCTGATCTCCTGTCGAGTGGAAAGACCTTTAATTATAGAAGACAGCACCCGTTTTTTCAGCGAATCAAATGCTTCGGCGTCCCTGAAAAAAGCAGTTACGCTGATCAGGAAATCTTTGGCAAGCGCTTCTATTTCATCAGGGGAGGCTTTGGCAAATTCGAGGTAATTTTCCAGGTTTTCAAAGTTGTTATAAGCCGCCCTTCGTTTGATCCGGCGCAAAATCGTAGACTGCTTGTATTCTGAGAAATCCAGTGGCAGCTGCTGGCTGATGAGCTCGATCAAACCCGCCATATTCTCCCCATCAGAGATGCTAGTGGCCAGTAAATCAATTTCCCGCTTGACATATTCCTCGATTGCGCCAGGCATCGCCTCGGGCTCCACAATGAAATCCACCATTCCAGTGGCTATGGCATTGGAGGGCATGCTGTTAAATTCTGTGGTTTCCGGGTTTCGGGCAATTATCATCCCGCCTGCTTTTTTAATTGCTTTCACGCCATCGGTGCCATCAGAGCCCAGGCCAGACAGGATGACGCCAATCGCTTTGGGGCCGCACTCGGCAGCAAGGGAAGATAAGAAAGTATTAATGGTCATATGCGGGCCACGCACGTTGGTTTTATCACTTAAATGTAAATGTCCCCTTTTAATGGTCATAAATTTATCCCCGGGGATTACGTAAACAAAGTTAGACGCAATGCCCGTCCCTTCTACCGCCTGCACCATCGTCAACTTGCTGTACCGAGACAAAACTTCTGCCAGCCTGCTTTCATAATCAGCGGATAAATGCTGGACTACAATGTAGGCAACACCATCTAGGGGTGTATTCTCAAAAAA
Source organism: Dyadobacter sp. CY347 (assembly GCF_021502655.1). GTDB lineage: Bacteria > Bacteroidota > Bacteroidia > Cytophagales > Spirosomataceae > Dyadobacter. Next base: position 1,653,334 of record NZ_JAKFFT010000002.1, on the reverse strand, counting down.
AGAAATCAGCTCATCAAGGCCTCCGGCTGACGCGCCTATGGCAACGATGTGATTTGGTTCGATTGAACTCATTCAGATGTTAAGGTTAGGTGCAGGATGCTCGCGATAAGTGCCACATCATCAAATAATTATTGCTTTAAGGTACACAAAGTTATTGGAGGTGGCACAATGTTTTCCCGTTATGCAACCAGGCGTTAACTAATTACCTGCCTGTTTGAATGTAATTTTATGTTTAATTAACTTAAATTGGCAAGCTGCGTAACTATGTATTTAACCTACACTAAACTTATTATCAAATGGATAAAAATGGCCCAATTATCATTATAGAAGATGACCCTGACGACAAATTCGTATTGGAGGAAGTTTTCGGTGAATTAGGGTATTCTAATCAAAGGATGTATTTCGCGGATGGCCAGTCGGCATTGGATTATCTTTATACCAGCAAAGACCTGCCTTTCATTATTATTTCAGATATTAACCTGCCACAGTTAAATGGATTGGAGCTTAGAAGAAAGGTCCAAACTGATGCAGAACTAAGCCTTAAGTGCATTCCCTACGTTTACTTTACCACAGCGATCAATCAGCAGGTCGTTATTGACGCATATAGCACATCTGCACAAGGCTTTTTTGTTAAACCAGGCGAATACGATGAAATTAAGGCAACAATTAAAGTGATGATTGACTATTGGAAAAGGTGCGCGGCTCCGAATAACTTTTAACTGTTGAATTGCATGTAAATCGTCGTCTTGTGCCATAGGACATGGAATTTAGACAAAGCTTGACCAGATTGTTATGAATGGAAAAAAGGTTCTTCTCATATTGATTGCCGTTACGGAATGGCTTGCATTGCCTGCTCAATTTATCTTACACATGCAGAGTTCAACGGTAAACCCTTTGGAAGCTGTCATGCGATACTTTGGATATTTTACTATTTTGACAAATCTGATTGTTTGCTCATATGCATCTGCTCAGTTGTTTGGCAAAAATAGAGGTGTATCAAATTTCTTTTTTAAGCCATCTGTCGAAACAGGAATTTACGCTACACATAGTCGTCGTAGGCTTACTTTACAACATTATCCTACGAAACTTATGGGAGTCCACCGGGCTGCAAGCAGTTCTTCATGATCTGCTTCACACAGCCAGCCCGCTGCTCATGTTAATACTTTGATGGCGTTACATCAATGCAAAGCTCGTTTCTTTACGTGATATCCCGACATGGCTATTACTCCCGGCAGCATATACAATAATCACTTTGTTTCGAGGCTACTTTGTTTCCTGGTACCCATATCCCTTCTTTGATTTAAACAAGTATGGTATTGGCCAGATTGCCCTTAATTCGTTAATGTTGCTTATTGTGTTTTCCATATTCGCAGCAACTTTGGTGCTATTAGGAAACAGAAAGGCTTTGCCTTCCCGCTAATAGGCAGAATTAGCGTTAAATTTTTTGTTTATTAAATTGGGGGGATATAAGTCACTTCAATGCCAACTTATCTGGCGCATCAGCTTCTCCAAACCACAATTGGAATAGCATGCTCTCATTGTACGTCCTAAAATGCTGGCAGGCTTTGTTCTATGTTACGTTAGTAAACATAAATCTGTTATTCAGACAAATCTGTCACCTCACAAAAATTGTGTTTGTTCACATACTTATGACCGTTTGGATATGGACGCTTGGAGCAGAAATAAATTACAATTTAAGGTGTCCCGCCTCAGTTAGAATGAACAATAAAATGCCTCACAGGGACTTACGGCAGGCTTTTTTACGGAAACTCAAAATTTCATTTAAACGCCGGTTTGAATGAACCCGGCTGTGCATAAAGAGATTGGGATGATTGTAGATTGTGTAAAAATCCGTTCGTTTTGTTACATACCTGACAGGCGCCCAGAGTCAGATCTCCGATATTAACTCCAGGACTCTTTTGCACGAAACATTCAGAATTAAATACACTTGATATAGCGGCAAATATTCAGGACGGGTCAGGGGTCTCAGAGTAGGGAAAACCGCGGTATTTGAGCGGTATTTAGCAACTTGCCTAACAACCAAATAGCAAGTATTTGCTATTGCGCAATGTGTATAGTTTAGTGTCTTTTGCATGTTAAATAACTGCATTTAGTCTAACAATACCAATTGGAAACAAACGGAAACTGACTATTCTAAGACCCTGCCTGATGGGACAATTTCCACACAAGACCTTAACTTCATTCGGATGAAAACCAAAAAATTCTACTTTACTTTACTTTTGTTTCTTTTGTGTCTGGCTCGCAGTCCCATTATTCATGCACAATATTGCAGTTCTGCGGCCGAAAAACCGGAAGCAGCAGATATCTCTAATGTGACAGTTGGGACACTAAACAATTCAACCAGCTATTTTCAAACAGGCGGACCCGGATCTGTAGCAGGTAGTTATGGCGACTTTACAACCGTGGTGAATGCGCCTGTGTTTAATCATTTAGCCCAGATTCCATTTTCAATAACCTCTGGCGCAACCGACTCTTATTTCCATACCGCTATCTGGATAGACTATAACCAAAATGGCACCTTTGAAAGCCCGGATGAATTTATAACTCAGCAGGGAGGTTTTCAAAATGCAACTTTTAGTGCTTCTTTTACAATCCCAATCACCGCACTGACAGGGTTTACCAGAATGCGGATCGTTATGAACACTGGCGAAGCTCCACTAAATTCCGCTTGCAAAAATTACGAAAATGGGGAAACAGAAGATTATCTGGTCAATATCCTACCACCTCCTGCATGTACCGGCAGTCCGGTACAAACCACCACAATAGCTACTCAAAACCCTGTTTGCCCCGAGGTTAGTTTTACCTTTTCGCTCAGTCCTGCAATAAATACCTCTAATAACACCTATCAATGGTATAATAATGCCGGTCCGATTGTAGGTGCCACCAATGAAACCTACACTGCAACAATCACAGGCGCTGACAATTTTTATTGCGATGTGACTTGTCCGAGCGGCGAAAACACAACCAGATCTACACCCGTTGCTGTCAACGAAACTTACCTTTATTGCCCATGCACGTCTGCTGCGGATGATGCGTATGGATGGGAAATATTCAATGTAACGATTGCTGATTTAAATAATTCCTCCGATTGTAATCAAACAGGCGGCCTGGGCTCTATACAAAATAGATATTCTGATTACAGTACCTTGGTAGCTGCTCCCAACCTTGTAATATCAAACACTATTCCAATTTCTATTCGAGTGGCCCTTTGTGACGCTTTTGGTCTCAGCGCAGCATCTGTTTGGGTTGATTTCAACCACAATGGAAGTTTCGATGCGCCAGAAGAAAGGGTGTATTTCTCACCAAATAACATTGGCTTAGACTATACTTTGACGGGTTCTATTGCTATTCCGGAAACTGCCCTGCCAGGTTTAACGCGCATGAGAGTCATATCCGGCTACGGGGATGTATTAGATTCTGCTTGCGGATCGTATATCTCTGGTGAAACGGAAGATTACTTTGTGAACATCGTTGCTCCCGATTGCAGCGGTAATGTCTCTCTGCCAACAGCTGCAACAACAAATACTCAAAATGTAGCCGCTACGTCTCTCGTAGCTAATGGTTGTGAATACATAGCCAAAGTAGTGCCTACCAGCGGTTTTACGGATGCTACAATTAAAAGCTGGCTTGAAACAACCCCGCCTTTTAAATATGTTCCGCGGCATTATGAGATTACACCAAGCACCAACGCGAACACAGCAACCGGCACAGTGACCTTATACTTCTCACAGGCCGATTTCAATGCGTATAACGCTACGATTACTGCTGGCTTTTTACCGACTGGCCCGGATGACGTCTCAGGGATCGCTAACTTCCAGATTATTAAATTTTCCGGCACCAGTCCGACAGGCTTAAACTATCCCGGGCCGCCTTCCTCTATCCCAACCGGGGTAAATTCATGGAATGTAGGAGATTATACTTTTGTATGGAATTCTATCAATTTTATCTGGGAAGTCACATTCCCTGTATCAGGATTCAGCGGCTTTATAGCGAAATCAACGGAACAACCTTTACCCGTTACATTGATTTCTTTCACAGGCAAACCCTTAGAGAAAAGCAATGAGCTTACATGGAAGACCAGTTCGGAAGTAAATTTCAGCCATTTCGAAATTCAAAGGAGCGCCAATGCAAAAACCTTTGAGACGATAGGTGAGCTGGCATCGGATGCACAACGGATTTATACGTTCCTTGATCCAAATGCAGCCGATGGAAAAATATATTATCGCCTAAAAATGATAGATCTGGATACCAAATATGCCTATTCAAAGATCATAGCACTGGGAAGCGATACCAAGAAATCCATGGTCGGCAATTTCTATCCTAACCCCAGTATTGGCAAAGTTTATATTGAGATTAATTCCCTGACAAAAAGCATGTGGAATATCACCCATTATGGTGCAACAGGGAGAGTACTATCGCATAAAAGTAAGATTCTACAGGCCGGGTTCAACATCATTACGATTGACACGCTATTGCCTGGCTTGAACCTTTTGAAATTTGACAATGGAAGTTTTTCTGAAACCAGGAAAGTGGTAAAACAGTAATTTTTTGCACTAATATCCCTGCTATCACAGCAGTCAAAGAAGCCACGAAATCCCAATCCCTAAGGGACAAGGTACAGAATAAGACGTAATATTTTTGATGCTGGTTTACGTTCTGGTGGGCCAGCACGGAATTACACAGAAAATGAAGGTAGGTACCTCGCAAGAACCACAGTAGCTTCAGAAAAGTTGGTAGCTATGCTACGGAAATCAGTTGACAGAGTTGCCCTGGTATTTCTTGACACGTTCAAATCGCTGATAGTAACGGTTCAGCATCTGATAAATTACGGGAATGACTAATTCTAAGTTTTCAGGCTTCATGTTCTTCCTATTTACAGCCAGGCCTACGTGATTCAAATATCTGTTTCACGCTTAATTTGAAGCAGGGAACAAGTTGTAAAGACATTTGATGATACGGATATGCGGCGATTTTAAAATTTAACCCCAAATTAAGGTGCATCCACTTTATTTTGCGAACTGAATATTATGGTTTATTCACTTGAAAGCCAGGATTCACGTAATCATCTAAGTGACGGTTTGAATGAACCCGGCTGTGCATAAGAGATTGAGTTGATCTTATCTTGTGTAAAAATTCGTTCGTTTTAATACATACCTGATGGGCTGGGAATCAGATCTCCGACGTAAACCTCAGTACTCTTGTGCACAAAAAATTCAGAATTAAATTTCCCCAAATAGGTACCATTATTCAGGACGGTTCAAGGGTCGAAGACTACGGAAAAACCACCCATTTCTGCGTACGTCGATAAAATGACAAATGGGAATTAGAACCGCGGACCCTAGCTCACTGCCGGCCATGCAAGATCTAATGAACATGTACCTTGAAGACCGAAGTGTTTTCTGTTTGTAGGACCGGACTCTAAATAAGTGCTACCTTAGTACACCCGCCTTACATGTAGTATTTCCGACAACCCCGCAAGGCATATATCTGGTTCCATGGGTAGCTTTAATACATTCATTTAATCCCTCGATGGTTACCAGCGGTGGCCACCAATACAAACAATCGTAATGGTCTGTTTTTCCTACTGTTCACTTGGGATACCGGTTCTAAAAACGTGATTTAAGTCATGGCAGGTGAATATGGATACAAGTTATGATGCAACATAACCTCAGGAAGCTTCTTCCATGATCACGGAGTAGGAATTTCACATGCAGCTAGTGGGTATATGCAGCGGTTCTGAACCCAATACTTGATCCAGAACCGGCACTGACCATTTTTAATATCAATTATTGCTTCTTCTTCTAGCTCACCTGCGCCAATTCAATAGGCCCGCAAATTCACGGAGCTCTTCGTTAAGTAGCTGGGGTTGTTCCATAGCGGTGAAGTGGCCGCCTTTTGAAAGTTTGTTCCAGTAAATAACATTAAAAAATCGCTCTACAAGCTCCTTGGGGGCGTGGCTAATGTCTTTTGGAAAGAAAGAAAACCCAGCAGGAACGGACGCTTTTTTACCTGTTTTATCGAATGGATTCAGTTTTATTAGCGGGTTGTATTTGGCTGCCATGATTGCCTGGATCTCTTCCTGGTAGATGCGGATTGCTGAATCGATCGTTTGGGTGCCCCAGTAGATGGTCAGATTAGTCAGTAATTCATCCTTTGAAAACACACTATCCAAATTACCTGAGTTGTCACTCCAGGCGTAAAACTTTTCGATGAGCCAACCTGCAAGCCCTGCCGGTGAATCATTTAGTCCATATGCCAAACTTTGCGGCTTTGTGCTCTGGATCATCGAATATGCACCTTCAGTCTGCTGCCACTGCTGGATTTCCTGGAAAAATTTCTTTTCATCAGCACTTGGCTCTTCGGGCTCTTCCAGCGTGTGTCCGAAAGGTAGATCAGTTAAGTGGACACCGATCAAATGCTTGGGGTGATATAAGGCAAGCTGCTCGCTAATGCTGCCGCCCCAATCGCCACCATGCGCTATGAATTTGTCGTATCCCAGCTCTTTTGTAACAAGCTCAGCAAATAAGGCCGCAATTGCTTTGGAGTCCATGCCTGGCTTGTCTGGCTTTCCAGAAAAACCATACCCCGGAATGGAAGGGACGATCACATCGAACGAATTCCCATTTTCGTCAGGGGCCGTCAGTAATGGTATAATCTTTAAAAAACGGACAAAGCTGTCAGGATAGCCATGAATTAAAAGCAGCGGTGTGGCATTTAGCCCCTTCCCTTTCTCGTGTATAAAGTGCAGCTCGCTTTTATCAATAACCGTTTTGAAATGGGAAAACCGGTTAAGCTCTTCCTCCCGTTTTTTCCAGTCAAACTCTGTTTCCCAATACCGACAAAGTGCTTGCAAGTAAGACTTGTTTGTACCCACTTCCCATTTATCATTGTCAACCTCATGGGGCCACCTGGTATTTACCAATCGGCTTTTCAAATCAGCCAGTATTGCGTTATCGATTGAGATTTCGGTTTTGCTGACCATACTTTTTTATTATTGATGAAATGTAATTTGACTGCTGACAGACAATTACACTTCGTAAAAATTAGGCCAGTCCGGCGATCAAAATTAAATTTTATAATAATTTAATATGGCTACTAAGCTACCAGAGAAACAGTTCTAAACCCTGGAACGACCTTCAATTGAAGGACGGGTAAGCAACAGTTTCCGTGTGCGCTCATATATTCCAATGGGTTAAATTAATTTTATCAACGCTTATGCTTCTCACACGATTCTGTCCACCACGAACCATAAAAACAGAAAATCGATTCCATTCAAGTCTAATCCAAATATTCGATAGCTGTAATTTCAAAAGGGTAACCATATGTGAATAAGGCTGAATCAAAGCCATCGAATCTTACAATGTGGCCACTAACCTTAATCTTTAATCCATTCTTTTGGGCTTTACTTGGCATATTGCAAGGTGCTAGTGGACCAGCACCCAGTTTTCCTATTTTTTCATTTATTCGAATAACATAAACACTATCAATTTGTGTCAATGCTGTTTCGGATAAAACGATTTCACCAACCTGATTTTTTACAGATTCCCCTGAGAAGTAATCTTCTGGCCAAGCACAGAGCAATCGGACTTTGGGATATGCATTATCCCTCTCACAACTGTATAATGGCATTAATGCGCAAAGCAGAACAATCAGCATCAATGGTTGATGCTTCTTTCCAAATCTTAGTCCTCCCCTTTTCATACTTCAATTGCTAATAGGTAGGATCGTTGCCTGAAAGTGTCTCTCTTTCTGTCTCCGTAACAGCTTTTAGTCTCATCTGAATTTCAGAGTTGTCATTTTCTATGTTCTCTACCCCTTGTGTTACACCTGGCCCTGCCTTTTGTTTTTCAAGCTTTTTTTTCTGCTTGACCGACACCTTAATCACCTTAGCAGCAAGCTTTTTAACTGTCTTCTTAATGGCTTTTGCTAGCTTTTTAGCATCGGTTTGCGTGTCTTTAAGTTTGTCTTCAAGCGATGCGGTTAGATCTGCTGCAAGTCGCTTTTTTTCACGTTTCATAGGATGTTAGTTTGTTGAAAAACGATTGGTTACAAAAATACGGTCTAAACCCTACCCAGCAATATTAAGTTTTATGAACCTTACAGTATATACGTAATTGTTTTTATTGGGATAAATTTTGCCGTTTGTCGAATATCAAGGCAAAAATATTGTCCTTGACTAAAATGCGCCTGTTACTACCGCGGTTTTGCAACATTGAGGGGGATTCTAGTATGGAAAAAGCCCTCCGTGCAAACAGTGGGTGGCGCAGTCTTAAACATCCCTGGACCCGCAACAAGGACAGGTCTTACTAAATGAAATCTACTTCCACTTATTGCTGATACACTAACGTATCAAAACATGGTTACCCCTGACTGTGCATATGGCCATTGTGGCTGGATCTGAAAGAAATTTCTTTTTTCAACAATCAGAAGTTGACTATAAACAGCTGCCAGTGAATCCCGCATTTGGTCAGGGCGGTCCATCTTTGTAAAGTATCCTGGACTTTCCTGCTCGCAGTCTTGCTCTGGCTGTGGTATCTGATCGTCCATGATGGTTATTTTGGTTTGTATATTCACAACAAAACTGACGAAGTTGTGATTTGCATGAATTCGGCCATGACCTGCTCAAACTGCTGTTCAGATATGCCACTAGCCTGCATAAGCTGGTCTTTGATGATTTTTGGGCCATATGCTGCAAACACATATGTGGGCAAACCAAGCGCCAATGGGCTAAAATAGTGGTCCTGTTTTTGCTGCTTTATCCAAATTTCGACAAAGGGCTCTATGGCGCTTGACGGGGCGCATAATACCCTCTTACAACCATTTTAACTTGTTTCCCGGTCTCCATTGTGAAAATTTTCTCATAGACCATATCAATAAGTGTGTGGTGGCAAGTGTAAATTTACACAGAAGCTTTCTGGCGAACCACCACTTAACAATATGATAATTTGGACAGCGCGCCAGCGACCAAATCAAGCAACCAGGTAGGTGATCTTATCGATGATTGTATAAAGGATGTTATCAGGATCGGCGGATTGGTTCAATGAAAAATATTCCGCACCTGATTTGAAATGGCCGTTAACATAGGTTTTGGCCTCCCTCAATGAAGGGAAGTGTTTTTCATTATTGGCAACTGCTTCAAGCACACTGGCATCGCCAAGCCGCTGCTCGATGAAGGCAACATCCTGGCTAGGGATATGATTGGCAATGCAGCAGTCATAGACAGCATAATAGGTGCTGTTTATTTTGGTGTCAACAGCGTCAGCTTCGCTGGTAGTGACCGGATGTAAATTGTTTGCCATAGTTAATCAGAAAAGACACAGATTATTGACTGGGATCTTCTAGAATCGGCTGAAAAGAAATATTGGATGGTGTCAGAATGAGCACAAAGTTAACAAACCGCTTTGAACCATAACATTAAAATTATATTGGCCAGTTGTCGCAAACGGGATGTGTCCAACGTGGTCAACACATTATCTTATTGTTAATAGCCTTTTTGCCGGCTTTTTGGAATTAATTTTACTGCTCGAAGATTTCAGCATAGAAATGACACAAGAGAAGACTTTGACCCTGCCGACAGGAAGGTGCGTAAAATTAATCACCCACGTGGGCAACCCAATCAAGGGCGGGGAAATTGATATTGATATTTTGATCAAAGACCCCTCTGACACACATTACCGCCCTCCTATTGGCCTGAGCCATCCCAAATACTGGAAGCTCAAAAGCATGAATGCCGAAAAGTCAAAGCAAATGCAAATCCGCTACAGTGGCTTAACAGAAAAGCAGCTGCGCAGCATGGTAAGAGATTTCAAGCGGATTCAGGATTAAGCGGTATCAGGGCTTTTATTTTCTAATACCCAGACTCGTGACATTAATTTCTTTCCGTAAATCGAATGCCAGTTAGTGCTGCACAGAAAGCTATAAACTTTTGCTGGACGCGGATATCGTCTGCCTGTCTTAAATACCGGCTTTGGGCTTTATGGTGAAAATACTGCCCGCTTACCTGCGCATGTTCGTCTTTGCCGACAGCCAACCATGCCTGGGTCTGAAAACCCTTTTCCAGATTATCGGGCGCTCCCGGCCCGCCCATCTTTGTTGGTACCCACCCGGGGTCCACGGCATTTGCGCAGACATTTGGCCACTGCCGTGCAACTGCCATAGCCAGAAGTAAATTGTGAAATTTAGAGTCGGAATAATTAACCCGCGGGCTATTTATGTCCAAGCCGGCAAGGCTAGCATCTGCCTGCTTATGCATGCCAGAGCTAAGGTAAACGAGCCTCTTAGGCTTACTGATCAAGCAGGTCAGGATGTAGGGCGCAAGGCTGTTGACAGCCAATAGCAGTGGCAATCCATCGCGTGTTAGTTGCTTTTCGCGAACCTGATAGAGGCCTGCATTATGTATGATTGAATCAAAAACGCCCAGATTATTAACCTGTGATGCAAGGTCTGTGGTTTCTTCTATACTAGACAAATCCGCTACCAGAACGCCTTCTGCCCCTGGTACTTTTGCCAAACCGTACTCTGCCCGCTCCGGGTTGCGCGCGTGAAGGACCACATGATGCCCCTGACGCACGAGCGCATTTGCAGCCAACTGCCCTAGCCCATCCACTGAGCCAGTAATGAATATCCTTGCCATAAACGTTGCGTAATTACTTTCCGAGGTTATTATTTAATGCAGGTTACAATATTAGTGCCGGGTTATAGATCAAAAAGGCGGACTATTACAGTCCGCCGCACAATCTGCAACAAGGAAGTGGGCGCATTTTTCGGCGGGTACTTCCAGGTGGTTAAATAAAAAACCAATTTTGGGCAAGCTAGCCTGCCATTGCTTTGCAATCAGCTCTTGTTGATAGGTAACAGCAATTATTATTGCTACGGAAAGGCTCCGCATCCGGAAGACCGGACCCTGCAATGGGCTGAATGAGATTGCAGCGCCAAAAGTAAAGCAAGCAGGCAGACCTGCTGCAAAGTTAAGAAATGGTAATATTTCGCTTACCTAATCCACAACTCGGATTTACTTCAACATGTCCTGAGTCACCTTCAGAATGTAGTCGGCTTGCTGGCAACCAAAGTCTGGATCATCTGGGTTATGTTTGCGTTTAATCCAAAGCGTATCTTCGAGCGGATCCTGTTTGTAAACAAGTGTCTTCTTGCCATCTGAGAGCTTGTATAATTCAAAACCAATGAACGTTTGCATTGGCGTGGGAATTGACCCAAAACTAGCGCCTTGGCCAATTAAGGTCCGTTTTCCAGGATCTACAAGCGCTGCTGTATCAATCTGGTCATTCAGCATGGGGCCATCAAAGTCAACCAGCAGACTTTCACTGCTTTGATTGTCAAGGTAAAAGAAGCTTGCACCTATGCACCCATCCTCTAACAAATCTGGTTCTTGCCGGCAGCCTTGACTTATCAAAATGAGCATTAGCACAAATCGATGAACGAGCTTCATATCAGAAATATCATTTAAAAAAAAATCCAGGCGGTCGAAGTTCCAGTAAATAGCAACGTATTAACCTGCTTTGCCCTACCCTTATTAGGGATTACCGAACTTTCTATGATACAATAGCTATTTAATCAGATAGGCCCCGTTCACCGACCTTGAGACAAGCTCTCCATTTTGATAAACTTGTGAAATAGTTGCCCAACCATTACATTTTGCGTTATTAATATAAGTTTCCATCCGCATCTTGGTTAACACCCGGCCGTTTAGTTCGAATGAAAGTTCCGGATCATTAGCACTACGGGATTCTTCAATTAGGATGTTTGAAACCAATACATCACCCGCCCTATCAAGATCGGAAACATATTTTTTCTGGCTGCTCTCTTGATAGAATACTTTTACATGTGCAGCAGTATCCAGATCAGCCGGATAAGTAAGGGTTCCATCCATTATTTGCATACTAATTTCGTTGGGTGGAGCCATGCAGTCCACGTTATTGTCACAACCAGTTATAAAGCAAGTTGCTAGTAATACAAAACAAGAAGATAAGAAACCTGGCAGTACTAAAAGCTTCATAAGTATTCATTTATTTTTTACTCCTAGACACATGACTTACACCTTACGTTGCAGTACTTCGAAATTAGAAGCAAGTTTGAGGCATCTAGCACGCAAAAACACCGCATAACAGTAGCTATAATTATAGATCTTGGTTTTCACTACAGATGCTCTTTCAATTCCTCTCTCAATTTGTGATAATACCGCAACTTATCATCAAGCATCTTCTCTTTTGAACGTTTGGGCCGAATGCTGCGAGCGGGTTCAAAATCTGCACTAATGACTTTGATAGTGATCGTGTCCCCATTTTTCAATGCCATGTCTATCCACTCGGGATGTTCGCCAGCAACCGAGTTAAGCCCGGAAACTGTTAGATCCAATTCATCGGGCTCGTTTAAGCGGCGCAATGAAGTAAGTATGCACGTAACGACATGAGCATCAGTATTGATACCTGCTTTGCAGAAGTGTTCGCCGTTAATTCGGACTTCGAAACCATAACTTGACATACTGCTCATTATCCGGATTCTTTATAGTTCGAATAAATATTCAACTTATTGAATACGATTCCAATCAATGGAAAGTAAGGCCACAATTTGTTAATATTTTACTCCAGCCAGCTTTGGGCCTATCTGTCAAACCAGCAAAATTGACAACAATTTGACACTTCTGGCAGGACAGTGCGAGAGGCTTTAAATTCACCGCAAACATTGTTCAATTCAATGAACCTTTCAATCTGGCAAGGCAATTCAAAGCGCTGGATGTGATGAGCCACGGCAGAGCGGGCTGGAATGCTATTACTTCCAGCGGCGATGATGTTGCTGCCAACTACGGCAGAAAAATTCCATCCAGTGAAGATCGTTATGGCCGAGCACACGAGGCAGTCCAACTTATACAGGCACTTTGGGGCAGTTGGGGAAAGGATGCATGGGTGCATAACCAGCAGTCAGGTCAGTTTGCTAAGAAGGAGCAGATCCTTCCTATAAACTTACAGGGCAAGTACGCCGGCTCACGCGGACCGCTTTACATTCCGCCATCCGAGCAAGGCCAGCCCATTATTTTTCACGCCGGCGGCAGTCCTAATGGTCATGAATTAGCAGGGCGTTTTGCAAATGCGGTTATTGGCGCAGCTTTTACTATTGAAGATGCACGCGCTCAGCGGAATGCGTTCCGGGAGGCTGCTAAACGTTACGGGCGTGATCCTGACGAGATTAAATACATTCCGGGGATTATGACGACCATTGCCAAAAACAGGCGAGCGGCACTTGACCGCCGGATTCAATTAACCGGGCACACGTTCCGGCAAAGGGCCGGTTATCTGCAACAAATGCTTGGCATACCAGTTGATGCAAACCGGCTCGATGAACCAATTTCGAAAGCGCTACTGGCGGATGCCCGACCTTCCCGCTACAGCTATTTCTTTGTGGCCACCCTCGCCGTTGTCGTGGCCGGTTTTTACAAGAGTTATTTCAGTCAGTTCCCAACGTTTATAGGGTCACTTATGTACATCACACTCATACTGTACTGCTGCTGCTCTGGTTTGCAATGCTGATCGTGCAACCGATACTTATATATCAAAAGAGGATTGATTTGCACCGGCTCGTTGGCAAATTTTCCTATATCCTTGTTCCCATCATTGTATTATCGCTGCTGGCAGTAATGAAAACACAGTACTTGAAAAATGCCCCAAGCATGCCAGAAATGCCAAACGTAGCATCTTTATATCTTCCAACTTCTGCATTGATACCATTTGTTAGTTTATATGTATTAGCGATTGTTTACAAGAAGCAACCTGCCAGGCACATGCGATATATGATCGCCTCGGCCGTTGCATTGCTTGGCCCTGCTGTGGGACGGATTAACCTGGGCTTTACGGATTTTAACACCGCCGTGATGGTTGCCTTCGCCTTTTGCGATGTGCTTCTGGTAGGCTTGTTGCTATATGAATACACGAAAGGGAAGAACTACTATTCCTACCTGGTTTCATTGTTGATCTGCTGTTTCTTCCACTATGCCTTTCCCTGGGTCCCGGGTTCTGCCCTCTGGCAGGGATTTGCAAAGGGAGTTGTAGCTTGGCTATTGTAAATACTGAAAGCATTTCAATTAAGCCAAATGGTAAAACTAAGTCAATCATTTGCAGGATTACTTTCTTTTTAGTATTTTCAATCGCTGCTCTTGCTTAATAATTCATCCGCACATCCATTACAACAATCGATCAGAAAATACCTAATGACGGTTCAGTAGCAACTAATGATCCTAACCTTTCTATTGGAAAAAGCGTATGAAAAATAATCGCATAATTGTAATATCGGCTTTAATGTCCTTATTAGCAGCCGTGTTCATAGATAGTTCGTTCAGATACGTTCTACTAGGTTTTTCAACAATGGCCTTCCTTATTTTTGCATTCAATTTTACTAACAGAAATAAAACTACTTAGCAGGTGCGTCGTTGAGTCTTCTGGCTTAATGCTATGCTTGTTGCGTGCAGAAGCAAAGGTTATCAATCGATGCTAAACAACGGTATTTTCAGAACGGCTTGAGTCCCTCTGTGATTAGGTCCTTCCTCAATAACAAAACTGCCAACGCTGTGATGCTGGGCATTGATCAGCTTTATTCTCTCGCTAATGGACTTCAACCCTATTGATTCTTCTTTATTAACATTTACAATTGTATTGTTTGTCTTGCTATGCAGACCTATTCCATTATCGGAAACTTGTATTACTAAGATTTGATCTGACCGGTTCATTGCGACAGCTATATGGGCATCAGAAATGCCTGAGCCAACTATTCCATGTATGATGGCATTTTCTATCAGCGGCTGGATCAGCATTGGGGGCAATAATATTGTTTTTAAATCAATGCCGGCATCTACATCAAAGCTGTATGTAAAAGAATTGTTGTAGCGCATGGCCTCCAATTCCGTATAAAGTTGCAGCGCCTTCCATTCCTTATCTGCTGCAACCAGACTTTTCGTAGAGTTTTCCAGGATCAACCTGCTTAGGGAGGCGAATTTCTGGATCAGCCTTGATGCTGTCCGCTTATCGCTGTCCATCACATAGGACTCTATTGAGTTCAGGACATTAAATATAAAGTGCGGGTTCATTTGAGACCGGATTGCCTTTAATTCGCTTTCCGAAAGTTGGTATTGGTATTGAAGTTTCAGCGTATTTTGCTCGGCCTGTTGAAGTTGAAGAACGTTGGCATATTTAAGCTTTCTGATCCTATTCAGGTTTAACAAATAAATCAATATTGATGCCAGACTAACGATAGCCAATATACCATACAGCCATAGCTGCTGGATCTGCAACCGGCTTAATGCTTGTTGCTGGGACAATGCACTTACTTTGCTAAGTTGTAATTTTTCATTGTTTTTAGATATTTGAAGCTGCTTTTGCTTTTCTTCGCTGATCAGCTTTTCGTTGTCCAGAAGCAATCTTTGCAAATCCCTTTGCTGGATTCCTTTCTGCAATTCTGCATTGTTCAATGCAATCTGTAATTGCTGTTGTTTGAGCTGTCCATCAGCAAGGATTTGCTTTTGTTTGTAAACCGCCTCTGTTTTATCAAATTCATACTGAATGCCCATCCGGGTTATTTCCTCTTTTTTCTGATCATTACTAATGCTATCAGCAGCTTCTTTATACTGTTTGTAGTAAATGAAAGCACTGTCTGGCCTATTAAGGGCGCCATATGCTTCACTTAAACCCAGGCTCGCATCCCTTTTCAAATCAGCCAGGTCCAGTTCTTTGGCAATATTGAGTGCATTAAATGCATATAATTTAGCCTGATCATAGTTTTGCTTTTGAAAGTATGCGTCTGACAGATTTTGAAAATTGAACCCAAGACCCTTTTTATAACTAAGTTTTCTATTTTTTTCAACAGCGCTGTTGCCGTACGTCAAAGCCATATCCGGGTCATGCAATTTGCAGTAGTAAGCGGCCAGATTACCTGTTTGCTGAGAGCTTGCTCGCAAATCGCCAATCGAATCCGCGATTTGCAGTGCCGATTTGCTGAACTTAACGGCATCAGCCAGATTATTGTTTTTCGAATGAAGTGTTGCAATGTTGCCTAACACATTTGCTACACCGCCGAAGTGCTTGTATTTCCTATATGCGAGCAACGCCTTCTCGTAACTTTGCATTGCAGCCTTGTAATCGCGCATTTCGGTGTATACAATGCCAATGTTTGCCGATATGTTTGCAGCATTCAACTCATTTTTTAGCGATGCGTGCTTTTTCTGTGCCAACAAGAAATACTTCAACGCCTCTGGCAATTTTAGCTGGGTAACATAGACGACCCCGATATTGGCCAGGGCTGCTGCAACGCCGAGTTCGTTTTGAATGGAATTGTCTACTTCCATGCCTTTATTGAATGCATCCACTGCCTGGCTATATTCTGCCAGGTGGATAAAAATGGTCCCACGAAACCGGTATGTAGCAGAAACGTACTTCTTATCTGCTATTTTATTTTGAAAAACCAGGATTTCGTCCGTGTAACTCAACGCATCTTTGGGGTCCTGTCTCAACTTTATTTCGATAAGTTTCAGAAGCATGACTGCCCGCTGGTCGTCTTGCCGGGGGTGATTCGTTACCAGCCGTATAAGGGAGTCGGTTTTGGTTTGCTGCCCGTGAGTTCTTAGGGTAGACAGCAGGATTATTAACGCCGCAACCAATTGGATAATTACCGAAGAGTTTTTTAAAGCTGACATCAATTAATTGGATAGCTATTTGCCTGATTATGCCAGCATTAAAGCTACGGATAAATTAATAAGTCTAGCAAACCTTCCCTAATCCAGACTGCCATTGCACGCACTTACATGGGGCGATCATACATGTAGATTAGAAGCCAAATAAATACATGGAAAATACGCAGTCGAACCGGATCCTATTTTTAGTTTAAGCTGCCGGTTGCCTTCGCTCATTAAATAGCATTATCTGCTCATTTAGGCACCCTTTGCACGCATTGTCTTTCAAATTCAATTAGAAGCGGGCTAAGTTTGAATCATCGGCAGGAACATATGATTTCCAGCATCTTAGCCGTGTGCAGACTGATATTTAAATCAACTTGAACAAAAACAAGACTATGAAAAATCTAATTTACTTTGGCAAAATCCTTTCCATACTAATTTGGGGATTTACTGGCCTGACCAGCTGTAAGGAAAAAGACCCCACGCCCACAGACCTTAATGTTACGGCAGACGATTTAGTCAACTACTACCTGGTAGCAGAAGGTAAAACCAGTAGTCAATTGGTTGTTGCTTACTTTATAAAAGATGGAGATGAAATTACCGTTGACGTTCATAAAAATGGTCAGCTAAGACGCCCGAAAATGGTTTTGGGAAACTCGACGTTAACGCTTGATTATGAATCTAATGGCAATGAAGTCTATACATTTGCCCTGGAAAAAGATAGCGAGGGAAATTTAAAACTGAAAAGCTATGACTTGTCTTATCAAAATAAACCAAATCAGCTAAGTCAGGCAGTTCTGGTAAAAATGAGTGATGCTTTCCCCTTTGTTGACCGCAATTTCAATACATCCATCTTTGATTTTAAAATTGAGGTGGATGGCACTGGCGAAGCAATTAAATGGGAAAACAACCCTATTAAATATCCAATATATCGGCTGGGTAATTTTGGATTCAAAACACTTGACGGTGGAACATTTGGCGTTGCGGTCCCAAGCTGGAATGTAAATGGCACCAATGGCCCCCGAGTGCTTATTCAAATACCCCAGGGCTTTTATTATACTGATTAATCTAAAATCAGGACAACGGATGCATTATCTTTCTTACGTGATTGCAGTGCATCCGTGATCAAATGCGTGCTACGCTATCAGAATTCGTGTGCAATGATTAAATACGCCCAGCTATGTTAAAAGCAGCCATTCTAGATGACGAAATCAGGGGGAGCAGGTTACTTGCCCAAAAATTAGCTGTCTTTGAAAGCGAGCTGCAAGTTGTTGGGATTTTCAACGAACCAGGCTTGGCTGTCAATGCCATTACAGACCTTGATGTAGACGTTCTTTTTTTAGATGTTCAGATGCCTGGCATGAATGGCTTCCAGTTCCTTGAAAAGCTGGGCAGTTTCAATTTCGAGGTCATTTTCACGACTGCCTACGACAGTTACACCCTGGAAGCACTGCGGCTCAGCGCCGTGGATTACTTGCTAAAACCTGTTGAGGAAGAAGAGTTGCAGACTGCCATTGCCCGCTTGCAGAAACGTATTGCTGAAAAGGTGGCCTATAAGCATATCAAGGTAGAAAAGAAACCAAACAACCGGTTAGCGTTGCCCACGGCTGAGGGAGTTTACATCGTAGAAAGGGCAAACATTATCAGAATAGAAGCCATGAGCAATTACAGTGTTTTTCTGCTTTCTGATGCCAAGAAAATTGTCGTTTCCAAAACCTTGAAAGATTATGAAGTTGCTTTGCAGGAATCATTTTTCATGCGGGTCAACCGATCGGTGATCGTTAATCTGGACTTCGTAGTAAAATACCGGAAAGGCGATGGAGGCACCCTGGAATTATCTGACGGAGCAGAAATAGAAGTTTCCCCACAAAGAAAAGAAGCACTGTTATCGATGCTGTTTTAAGTAAACAGCTAGACTTGCATGTGCTGCCAGGCAGATGCTGACAGATTACTTCCCTCATTGCACGACCCTTTCTGCTAAGTAAATCACCCACTTCAATCAGTGCCCTGAAAATCGACATAAAAGCACTTTATGTTTGAATCAATAATCATCCATGAGGGTGTCGCTAACGCCATTGCCATCCTGGAAATTAGAGTTTAAAGTCTCAATGTCACCCAAATACACGAAATCATGAAAAATACATTACGTATATCGATGTTCAGGAAAACTGCTTTTTGGATTGCAAGACTGCATTATAGCGCTTTTATAATCATCGCCTTACTATTACTCTTTAAGCCAGCTACGGTCACAGCGCAAAAACAAGCCCCGGCAGCTTCGGCTTTTATTACTACCTGGCAAACAACGACCCGGGAAAACCCGACAGCCAAACACATTATTTTTCCAGGCTGGGGCCGTAACTATACGATATTCTGGACCGGCCGTGTCGGCGGACGAACGATGTATGGTCAATTAACTGGAAATGGTGCAACCAGAATAGACTTTCCTGCACCTGGCACTTATCAGGTGAGGGTGGGTCCAGGCAGCGGCACCTTCTATCGATTCATGATGCACGAGAGTGAAAAGACTAAACTCCTGCGAGTAGACCAGTGGGGAAGTGTGGTCTGGTCTTCTATGGGCTCGGCTTTCAAAAACTGTTACAATATGGATGTGGTGGCAACCGACATTCCGGATCTGTCGCAGGTGATTGATATGAGTAGCATGTTCGAAGCCTGTCTCGTCCTAACCGGCAATGCGCGTTTTAACGACTGGAACACCTCCAATGTGAGAATAATGAAGAACTTGTTTGATGGTGCACATCACTTTAACCAGTCTATTTCGAATTGGAATACGGGCAATGTTACCGATATGAGCAATATGTTTCATTTTGCCTGGATATTTAATCAGCCCGTAGGAAACTGGAACACCGAAAAAGTTATCAATATGTCCTACATGTTTGCTTACACTAGTGCTTTTAACCAGCCTATTGGAAACTGGAATACAGCAAATGTTGCTAATATGTCACATATGTTTGAAAGTGCGCAGGCATTCAACCAGCCTATTGGAAACTGGAATACAGCAAATGTGCTGAATATCAATAATATGTTTTCTTATACAAAGCTGTTCAACCAGCCGATTAACAGCTGGAATACCTCAAAGGTAACAGACATGAGTTCCCTGTTTTATTTTGCCATGGCCTTTAATCAACACCTGGCCAATTGGGACACGGGTAATGTAACCAACATGACAGCCATGTTTTGCTATAATCAAGTCTTCAATCAACCCATTGGAAACTGGAATACCCAAAATGTTACAGATATGCACCTGATGTTTTCCATGGCATCTGCATTCAATCAACCCATTGGAGGATGGGATACTGAGAAAGTAACAAATATGCGCTCGATGTTTAACGGAATCAAGATTTTTAATCAACCGTTGGGAAACTGGAATACCGCTGCTGTTACAAATATGACCTATATGTTTTATGGTGCAGCTTCCTTTAATCAACCTCTGGAAAATTGGAATACATCCCGTGTCACAGATATGGCACATATGTTTGATGATGCCACCTCCTTTAATCAACCGGTAAAGAACTGGAATACAGCTGCTGTTACCGATATGGCCTATATGTTTCGTAGTGCCGCCGCCTTTGATCAACCTTTGGGAAACTGGCAGGTTGGTAATGTTAAAAGCATGTACATGATGCTGGATTCCACCGATATGTCAAAGGATAACTATGATCAGATGTTCATACATTGGGAACGTCAGACATTGCAGCCACGCGTGGTTCTCGGTGCAGCAACGCTCACGTATTGCAAAGGCGCCACATTTCGTAATCTGATCGTTTACCGAAATGGTTGGGTAATACTTGGAGACAGGAAGGACTGTTCGGATTGCCCAGGATGTCGTACCAGTCCTGATGATGCAGTAGCAATTTCTAAAAAGCAGCATCTTGATGAATTCTCAAAATCTAAGATAGGATCCGAAGCGGATTACGCCTACCCTAACCCTGCCTCAGACAAACTTTATATTAAAAACAACAGCGGCACGATTCATTCGGTGAGCATTACGGACGCAGCTGGCCGAACCAGGTTGACACATAACACAACAAACAACAACCCCGACGGAGCGGAAATCTCGACAACTCACTTACCTTCCGGCGTTTATCTGCTCACATTGTTTCAAAATAATGGCTCTTCCAAAAGCCAGAAAATTATCATCACCAAAACCGGTGAATTAGAATAACAAAATTGATACGTTGTCCTCACAACGCTAGTTCCGGATTGCCTTTCCTTCTGCATTCATCACTTTTTTAACGTTCATTAATATGTTCAAACTCAGCATCGCCTCATTGACTCTTTCGGCTGCCTATGGCATACTTGCTTTGGCAATATCCTGTACAGATCACGACGTACCAGTCAGCAATCTGCCACAATCCAAATGCAAGAACGTGGACGGCAGCGACCGGATGTACCCCTGCGAATTCTCCATTGAAAAAATTACATTTCTGGGCGCAGGCGGCGCAGTGGTCGGGACAGTAACCGGCTCAAATCAGACGCTTGCTTTGCCGCGATCGCTGGCTAAGACGGACAATTATACTGGAAATGAGGAAGGAAAAATAGGTACAGCAACGTTTGGTGTGAGAATCACTCTGAAAAGAATAGCATCACCTTCCTTTCCCGTGAACGAAGGTTACCTAATCGGGATTACACATAACACTTCGGGTGCAAGAATCCTGCACACCAGCATTGACGGCGGCACGTATGGTGAAAGAGACAAAATGGGACCGCCCGTCGCATTAAACATGGCCATTGACGAAACTATGGACGTTGAGTATGAAATGGGTTTTCCATACCGCCTTGGAATGGCAGGGTCAGAAATTGTTCCAAATGTACAATTCCCTTCCACGTCCTTTTTCATAGACAATGATGTTACTACATTAAAATTTCCCCGCACCACGAGCCCTTACAACTCAGTAGGCAGCGTTACCGAAGCTTTTTATGAAAGATCGGTACTTACTTTGAAGAATTGATATTCTGTCAAGATTGATTGGACCTCTCATAAAGTTTTGCTCGACAACAATTGCAAGAACATTTAGCTAATTGCCCATAGTTCTGACCAATGAATTAACATACCTAACGTTTCTATCATGAGAAGAAGCAATTTCATTCTATCGGCCTTTCTGGCACTGCCTGGCTTGGCCTATGCAAAATCCCTGATTTCAAAGAAAGTAACTGCTAAAAACCCCTCTGTTGCAGGATTTTTTATCAAGGCAAATGAAACCCGTTTTGACGGGCAGCAACGGTCCATGCAAAATGACTTGCTCAGATGTGTAATATCGTCCGACGATAGCCAGACCGGATTGCTATTCGGCACTACTATGCCGGGAGCGCTTCAAGAAAAAGGTGGCCCGCCCCTGCATATCCACAAAGATCAAGACGAAATCTTTTTTGTGGTATCTGGAAAATTCCTCATTCAGATTGACGACCATATTTACGCTGCCAATACCGATGACGCAGCCTTCATTCCCAGAGGGACAAAGCATACGTTTGTTAATCCAGTTGAAAACAACCCAGGGACACTAGTATCTATTCACCTTCCAGGAAGTAAAGAAATGGAAGGCTACTTTAAAACGATAGCATCGGGCAAGTTTCCGGAAAGCTCCGATGCTGACCTATCAGAAGTAGGTGCACCAATCAAAGTTGACTGAATTACTTCTGCCAAAGTCACTACCTATTGTAGGGTAGCCAAACTTGCCCAGTACATTTTAACGTCGTCCATAAATGTTATAATGTACTATTTTATCCATTTTGAAAGTCATGACCCACGAAATGGAATGTTAGAAAGATTTCGATTTAACCACCGATTAAAATCAGAGAATTATCTGATAGATTTTATCTATTTCGTCTTAAACAACAAATCCATTTACGACATTCGCGCTTTTATCACTTTAATCTTATCTTCTAAAAAACATCGTTCTTCACTCTTAAACTGGTCCATTTGTTATCTTATCTGATTGGGGTGCATGCATTGGCCTGTTGTATGTTTGGTGCAGCAGGTTTTTTTGCTGTCGGTCTACGCAACTTTAACGTCGAAGTGTATGGAAAGGGCAAAAATGTCCAGGTAAAGGGAACCGACTTGAATACGGGGGTAACTCAAATGTCAGATCTGGGCTGGGAATGTAGCTGGCGAATGGAATAACAACCACCATTTATATCCAGAAAGTGCGCGTAGCGGGTTTAAGACCTATCAATTTGATCTTGCCTGGTATTATATCAAGTGCCTGCACCATATAGAGCGGCGTTGACCACCTAATGGGATTCGAAAAATGAATTTTTTAAACGGTATCATTTACCTTATTTGCAAAACAGTTCACTCAAAAAATAAAAGCGGAAGTTTATCCGTAAATTACCAAAGCGCGGGGAGGAATAGTTAACCGGATCGCCTTCCCATTTCGCTCTTCCACGTTTAGTTCGGCGGGACTCAGCTCTGAGGCAAACAAACAGTGCATCCTGGAATTTACTACATGCAAGGTATTGTCTATGGTTGCATAGCGTACCGCCAGATCATACTCGTCTAAATTCACAGCACAAAGGACCTCTTTACTATCCAGTATCCGCGACCACGCAATCACCTGGTGTTCAGAGAACAAAGTTGGGTCTGGAAATACAAAATCGATCCCGTTTTGAGAAGTTGCCCGTATATAAAATTCACCTTTGAGTAGAATAGGCCGGGTTTGCACAAGCATATTTAGTCGCTCTAATTGCACGGGCCGGAGCTTCTCGAGATACTTAAAAATTCCAAAGAACTGCTGATCGGAAGGCTCTCCAAATAAATTTTCCATAACATAATAGATGCAAATAATTTCTTAAAAAATAGAATAATATTTTACACTTTATATAAAATACTTGTATATATCGGAATATTGATTTATATTTGCACTTTATTATAAAATGAAGTTATGAATAAAGGAACAGTTAAGTTTTTCAATGACACCAAAGGTTTTGGTTTTATCGCGCCCGAACATGGTGGGGCGGATCTTTTTGTACATGTATCTGGCCTGGTTGATGATATTCAACAAAATGACAGTGTATCTTACGAAGTTGAAGATGGTAGAAAAGGCCTGAATGCAGTTAATGTATCAGTAATCTGACCATTTATATTTGCAAGCATTGAAAATCCTCCTAGCTTAGGAGGATTTTTTGTTTTATGACCGATCATATCCAATTGAAACCTTAATATCATTTTAGATCATTAGAAAAGTTATTTGGGGCTGCACACTTTTTCCAATATTCAATTTCCAACTTGATCTTGTCCTTAATATCGTCAAATTTAGCAGGCTTTACGAAGATGCCTTGGGCTGAACTGCTGTAGGCTTCAATGACCGCTAGCTTGTTCAGAGCCATCGTAAAAAAATATATGGGATACATTTAAGACTCAGTTCTGCATCCGTGTGGCGTTTTTTTCTAAGTTCCAAACCAGTTAGCTTGGACAGTTTGATATCAGATAGAATGATAAAAGAACCAGCCCCGCTAGAATAAAGATAATCCAGCGCCAACTCTCCATCAGCAAAATAAACCCGTTCGTTGGAGTATCCCAGCTCATTGAAGACATCTTCAAAAACAAATTGATCATCCGGATGAGATAGAAAAGCATTTTATCATCAATTGCTTCACAATCAGGGGAGGCAGGATATTTGCAACATTTATCGATGTCTGCGCAAGAGCGCTATACTGCTTTTTACCAACGAAACCAAGAGTAATTCAGCCATGTGCCGCTGCAATATATTGCTTCCCTGCTGGGAATGACCCCGGAAACTTTCAGCCGGGCACGAAAAAGGTAGCAAAGTTGATTGATTTCTATTATAATGCGTAGCTACATATTGATATGCTGTTTCGTTAAAACCATTACTAGCCAAAAACGTACAAGCGGTGTTCGATAGCTAGCGGCAGGTATAGCAAGCAAGAGATATTCCTTCACTGCTACCAAATGAATAGTTGCGACACTGGTAGAGAGTATAGTACTAGCTGTCAGTTACAGGCGTAGGAAACGTCGAGCATCAAAATCTCTAAATTGACAATTAGAACCAACATATCCTCGTTAAATATTACCTTTAATGAGGGCTATTTTGCTTACCTAAAAGTTACTGAACGGGGCTTGTTAACACCAGACGCATCTAGGTTCAGTCACTGTCAATTCACCGGTATGGCGGGGCGGATCTTTTTGTACATATATCTGGCCTGGTTGATGATATCCAACAAAATGACAGTGTATCTTATGAGTTAAAGATGGCAGAAAGGGTCTGAATGCAGTTAATGTATCAGTAATCTGACCTTTTATATTTGCAGGCATTGAAAATCCTCGCAAATTGGGAGGATTTTTGTTTTATGAGCGATCAACATTCCTTTGAAAGCTTAACATCATTTTAGATCCCCAGAACAAGTATTAGGGGGCTTCACACTTTATCCAATAGTCAATTATTAGCTTGACCGTGTCTTTAATGTCGCCAAATTCCTCAGACTTTACGAAGAACTCTTGGCTAAACTGCTGTAAGCGTTAATGACTGCATGCTATTAAGAGCCTGATGTCTTTCGTTTTTAATCGAAAAGACAAAAAAACTATACCACCGCCAGTTTAACACCTTAGTAAAGTAAGGCATTTTTAGACCCGAAGCCTGACAAATGAACTCTGCCGATTATATCAACCTAATGCCTCATTCAGATCTGGGATCTTTCCAAAACGCTTCAAAGCCGAAACGTGCGATTGCAGGGCAATCCAAAATGTGGGGTGCTCTTGGTAGACCAGTCCAAATTCTTCGGCAGTTTGTTTTACGATGGGCGCAATTTGGGGATAATGAACGTGACAGATTTTTGGGAACAAATGGTGTTCGATCTGGAAGTTAAGTCCTCCTACATACCATGATAACCACTTATTTCCAGAAGAAAAGTTAACCGTGGTTTCCAGTTGGTGAATGGCCCAATCCTTAGGGATGATTCCGGTTTCATCGACCGATGGGTGGGTTGTCCCTTCGACAGTGTGGGCCATTTGAAAGATAACGGTCAACACCAATCCTGACGTAAAGTGCATTAGCAAGAACCCGATCAGGATTTCGTGGAATGGGAACGAGAAAACCACCACAGGTACAATAAGGAAAACGGCAAGATAGATCGATTTTACCAGGATCAGGTCCAGAAGCATCCATGCATTCTGTCGCCTGGTTTGCTTATTGACGCCATTGCGGGTGAAGGAAACCAATTGAAAAAAATCCTTCAGCAGCACCCAGTACAATGTCAATATCCCGTACACTAAAAAAGCATACATCCATTGAAAACGATGGAGCCTTGTGGGGCGGGCATGGGGCGAAAGTTTGACAATGCCCCGGTCACGGATATCTTCGTCCAGAGGGTCAATATTAGTGTAAGTATGGTGAAGAACGTTATGCTGCAGTTTCCAGTTTAAAACGCCTGCGCCTGCCAGGTAAATGGAGTATCCTACCCATTTATTGATCAAAGCACGCCCTGAATAAGCCCCGTGATTGGCATCATGCATGATGCTCATTCCAATACCTGATATGCCTAGCCCCATGATGACCCATAAAGGCATACCGGCCAAAAACGAAGGCTGAAAGATTAGTAAAAAAGCAAACGGGAGAATATAAGTCGCCAGCAGGATTGCCGTTTTAAGGACCATCGCCCGGTTGGCATGCCGCGATAGGTTGTTCTCTTTAAAATAGGCATCCACTCTTTTCTTTAAGGTTGGGAAAAACTGGCTCTTTTCCGGGGCAATGAACTTTACGTTTTCTCTAAGTTTCATGATTGCACTATACTAATCATCGAAATAGCCCATTTCGGGCCGTTTTATTCGGCAAAAATAATAGGGGAAAGCAAAAGCAAAAACATTTTCATCGGTGCTTGTAACATGTAGTAACCAACAACCGGTGGGAAAACAGCAATGGACCGCTTTTCCATCAGTTGTGCCGAATTGCCCTACTCAGCTATATTAATTACCGAAAAATCTCAATGTTGGTCTAATTTTTGAAGGGCAAGGCGATTAACACCATTTACCAGGCAGTTATGAATAAAAATGGGGAAATCATTATTATAGAGGATGATGCAGATGATCAGCATTTGCTGGAAAATGTGTTTACTACCTTAGATTACCCACACAAGCGGATTTACTTTGACAGTGGAGAAGACGCTTTGGAATATTTACACAAATCTGCTAGCAGGCCATTCCTGATAATTTCGGATATAAACCTGCCAAAGTTGAATGGACTGGAATTAAGGAAGAAGCTCCATACCGACGAAGCACTTAGTCTAAGATGCATTCCGTACTTGTTCTTTGCAACACAGATTGACCAGCAGCGGGTTGTTGATGCTTATAGCACGTCCGCACAAGGTTTCTTTGTCAAACCTAGTTCGATAGAAGAGTTGACAGATATCATCAAGACCATGATGGAATATTGGATGAGATGCGCTGCACCCAATAATTTTTAAAAGTATTAGGCAGATACGGTAATTACTGTTTTTGCTGCTTTACCTTTTGGCAAAGCTCAGAAATGCTTAGTCGTATCCAGTACCGGTGGCTGTCCATGATAAGGCCAAGTACAAACGGTAGCCGGGCGTTCATCGTATTTCTCGTGCTAAGCATTAATAATGAAATGGAGTTCGGTGGATAAACCTCCTTCGTCTTTTTAATCTCTTCCCATTTAATATTGGAACTTCCTTTATTGAAAATTTTATCGAAAAATCCCATTTCTTTGATTTTAGTGTTCGCTGTTAGCTGAATAATTCACACCCCAAATCCAAATCCTCTTTTTTTCTCTTGCTCCTGCTTGGATCTAGTTTCAGGCAGCTGCGCCAGCTCCTTCTTTTCCCCTTTGTTCAGCTGCAAAGCCTGGCTCTGCTCATTGGCTTGTTTGGCCTGGTGATTTTGCTCAGCCACAATCATATCGGCCCGCTGCATAGCAGTCCCCGTTAAGCATCACCTTCCGGTATTGGAACGTTTCAGCCAGCTGACGTTCATAGCCAAACGTTCGGTCAAAAGCTTTCTCACAGCGCTCCGTAAAATCTAGCCGGTTAAAATGCCCGAATTTACTTAATAAGAATTGCTTCTGATCGATGCATAAAATTGGAAAATTATTATAAAATAAATGTTCATATAAATGGTAAGGATAATTTAGCGAAAGGGCTTTAATATTACATTGCTATTATTATAAAATAAATCTGATAATCAGGTTTTCATCTAATCACTCAAAAATGCCTCGAAATATTGCCTATTTACGTGTCTCAACCCTGGATCAAGACCTCGAAAAGAACAAAGCCGACATACTGCACTTGGCCAATGAGAAAAATTTAGGAAAAGTAGAGTTTGTGCAAGAAAAGGTCTCCGGAAAAGTTTCCTGGCGTAACCGCAAAATCGGTCCGATCCTGGACGAGCTTAAAAAAGGAGATGTGATTTTACTGAGCGAATTTTCTCGACTTGGAAGATCTATGCTTGAAGTAATGGAAATCATATCGATCGCCATGCAGAAAGGTATCCGGATCTATACTGTAAAAGGAGCCTGGCAACTTGACGACTCGATCCAGAGTAAAGTAATGGCCATGGTTTTTGCCATGGCATCGGAGATTGAAAGGGACCTGATCAGTAAGCGCACAAAGGAGTCATTAGCCGCCAAGAAACTTTCTGGGATAAAGCTAGGTAGGCCGACTGGCCCTGGTAAAAGTAAACTTGATGAATTCAGACCAGAGATCGAAGCCTTGCTTCTCAGTGGTTCGAGTCAGAAGTACATTGCAGACCGTTACCGAGTAACAGAAGCAACTTTATCCAACTGGATTAAAAAAAATAGTGTTAAAAGATATAGGAAAGTAGCTTAGTTCAGAAGGGCAGTCTTCACCAGTTACACAATCTCTTTACTGATCCTTTTATAACACGTGTAGGAGTAAACGACTGGAATCACTGTGATTACGGCTGCAACTACCAGAAGTATCTTAATGGCAACAGCATGCTCAAAGAATAAGCTACAGATGACAACAACAATTCCTCCAATGAACCAATACTTGCCAGCCATACGATGCGTCTTCTCCCACACAATATCACTTTTTAGTGTCCATGGTGTTTTAATGCCAATGTAAAGGTTGCGTTTCAGAACCGGGAAGTAATTTCCGAAAACAGCGAATAATAGCCCTACTAAACCAGGTAATATAGATGGCAAATAAATGGTCTGCTCCTTCACAACAAATAAAATGTAACTAGCAAGTACAGAGGTCATTAGGACTATCGAAAACTTTAATCTGTCATATTTTAGTCCCATCTTGTTTAGCTGCCCTTTGCCCGTAAACACAGGCGCAACCAGAAATATGACATAAGTTAAAAAAGGTAATGCGAGAGGGATCATCCATAATCCTGCCTTATTTCCGAATCGGTCAGCTTTGCCATCTATATTCCAGTGCATTGGAACGACTTGAGGGAGATTTTCCCAGATCATCATGAGATAAATGAAAGGCAGGGCAACAATAAGGACGTTCCAGATTTCTCTTTTAATCGTGATCTTCATATTTTATCATTTAAAGGTTAAAATCCATTGCAAAAGATCATCCATGATAGTGGTGTTAAGGGAGTAAACTACAAATTGACCTTTCTTTTCACTTCTCACTAAATCTGCCTTTTTAAGAATGTCCAAATGGTGAGAAATACTGGGCTTAGATATGTTGAAAAGTTCTGCAATATCCCCAGCTGACATGTCCTGCCTTTTGAGGTTATTTAGAATCTCACGACGGGTTTCATCATTCAGTGCCTTAAAAAGCTCATTCATATTTAGATATTTAGACAAATATCTAAATATTTTTCTGGGAAATTACTTTTTAGTAAAGTTTCTTGATCAATTATTATCGAATGACGTTAATGAGACAGCTTTTTGTGCCTGTGCCATATATGGGAGGCAATTACTCTCAGATATATCCTCCCTTTTAACGACTGTTTGAATGAACCCGGATGTGCAAAATATCTTTGTTAAAACAGCGCAAAACAATTCTAAAATTCACAAAATAGTAAGAAAATCAAATGGTGTTGAGAGTACAGAAAAACCACCGGATAATTGCACGAAGGTTGGATATAGATGAAATCTATCTTACGCGATTGATCATTTGATGATTGTTTTACAGCGCCTCGAATTTAACCCACACAATCTTGTCGCTCTCAACCCCGCACGACCGGCGAAACACTAGTTACCCACCGAAACGGTACTTGACTGAATTGCATTTCATCATGCTTCTGTCTTTTTCATTTACCATTAAATCTAGTATCCGAATAAATCGTCTTACCGTAAGCATGCATTACTTTTGAATTCAAATCACGCTTATAGTTTTTAATGGATACCTCACTGCTAGTCAGCAAATTTCTCGAAATTCAGAATTTTCCAGAATCAGACCTACAAAAATTAGTGCCTTACTTTGAAGAAAGAATTGTAAAAAAAATGAACTGATATTTCAGGCAGGCGATGTAGTCGACAGTACTTTTTTTGTCCAAAAAGGTATCCTACGCCAGTACTTCATTACACCAGAAAACAAAGAGAGGACTGTTTACTTTGTCCAAGAGGGTAATTTTGCGGGAGAAGTCATGAGTTTCCTTTATCAAACCCCATCCGAATTTCACTTTCAGGCCCTGGAAGATTCAGTCATATTTGCTTTAGACCGGCAAAGATGGGAACTTGCCTTTACGACGATCCCGGCATTGGCCTTACATCAGTTGAAGTTGCATGCCCGGTTTATTTTTGATCTGAAACATAAAATCGCAAGTGCCGGTAAAGAAACACCTGATGAAAAGTACAAAAAGTTAGTTAGGGAAATTCCGGCCCTGTTGCAAAGAGTCCCACTCTTTCATATTGCTATATATCTGGGAATTGCCCCTGAAACGCTGAGCCGGATCAGAAAAAGAAATATTCATTGTTGAGTATTTATTGATTTGAATCAAGTGATGCGGCTATCACTATTTCGTTTCTTTACTGCTAAATCATATTCGTAATTTTTGCAAGCATATACTGAACCCTTTTACGTAACCAAACAGCAACCCATGAGCTTGGAAGAAAACAAAAAATTTATGACTGGCTTCATAGAGGAAGTCATAAATAACAAAAATCTGGATTCCACCAATGATCTTGTATTTGAAGATTTTATCGAACATCTTCCGTTTCCAGGGCAAGGACCAGGCAGAGAAGGATTAAAGTTCGCACTCAATTCGATGTTTACCGGATTCCCGGATATGCATTGGAGCGTAAATGAACAAATCGCAGAAGGCGAAAAGGTTGTAACCAGGTTTACCTGGACAGGAACGCATCAAGGGGACTTTATGGGCATCCCCTCAACCAATAAGCAAGTTGAAGTTTGGGGCGTAGTAATTGATGTTGTCAGCAATAACTTGTTTTCTGAAAGCCGGATCATTATGGATACTGTTGGATTGTTACAACAATTAGGAGTGATGCCCGGACCAACCAGGGAGTAGTTGCCTTTCACTGAACTTTAAAGTGGGTATTTATTTTTCAAATACCCACTTCTCTACTCCCGGTTTCTTAAACTATCAATTAGCGTAGCTACCGCCAGGGCAGGATCTTGACGTGCTATATACCTTATCACATTATTACTGAGCATTTTTAATATAGTTAGGTGATTCACATTCTTGCCAGTACTCTACAATTTTTACTATCATTTTTTTTAATCTATCATAATTACCTGGTTTGATAAAAAATCCCTGGATCGACCTTGAATACGCCTCGATGACATGCTTTTGTTCGGCACTTGTAGAAAAGAAAAGATATGGGATTGATTTGAGTCTTAAATCCTCGTTATTATGAATTTTTTCATACAACTCCATCCCATTTAATTTTGGCATGTTGATGTCAGAAAGAACAAGAAAGGGTTCAATATTTATGTGTGTCAAGTACTCCAAAGCTTGCACGCCATCTGCAAAGAAAACCAGCTCATTCTCATAATTAAGTTCTTTGAAAATTTCAGACAGGATATCCTGATCGTCCATGTCGTCTTCTATGATTACTATGGGTCCCTTTTTATTCATAACCATTACTGTTTTTATGTTTGATAAGATACTGAAAAAAAGTGAGCATCAATTGGGTGTATCCTGAGCAGTCCCTTTGTCATCTGCAAGCAGGATAGCCTTGATCCTGTCAATGTGTACTTGGGAAAGCTGTGCCCTTTCGAGAGCTGATTTTTTGATTGCCCCGGTTTGCTCTTTTGCAAACGTTGTTAAAAGGTTTCTTCTTTCTTCAAACATCCGAAGGGCTGTCCACATCGTCTCTTCAATCTTCAAAGTTTGCTCAGCAATCAAGGCCTGCGCGGTATAGGCATGACCGGTATGACAGCGGTAGCGTGTCAGGGGGCCTTTGTCCACTTTCCATAAAACACCGCCACAGCCTGGGCAATTGAAAGGCACCTGATCCCCCAGCGAATTGACGGCCGGCAAATCGCTGAGTACGCGTTTGGCAATTTTTGCTTCGGTCAATATATCCTTTGGGATGGGCCCGCTTGTTTCCGGTTTTGTTGCCAGGAGCTGATACAGCAACCCGCCCATTTCCATAAGGGGCAAACAAAAATCAACGTCAACTTGTTTGATCGCATTGGCAGGCATATCGGGGTATTCTGCATCTGAGGGGTCTTGAACTATACATGTTCCGCCGCACCGCTTGATAGCAATCATCCCGGCCGTTCCATCATCCAGGTAACCCGTGAGCAAGATTCCAATCACATTGCTGCCGAAAACAACAGCAGCAGAGCGGAACAATGGATCAATCGCAGGCCGGGAGCGGTTTTCCTGCGCGCCCTTGGTAACCAGGATCTTTTGGTCATCACCAATCATTAGATGGTGATCAGAAGGTGCCAGGTATAAATGGCCATTTTTAAGGATATCCCCATTTATTGCATGCTGACAATGAATATTGGTTTGCTTGTTAAGCACGTCCAAAAGAACGCTGCCCGTAGCATCAGCTGAAATATGCTGGACAACCAGGATAGGCGCTAGAAAGTTTTCTTGCAGCTGGTTGATCAATGTTTTCAGTGCATTCAGGCCACCGGAAGACGTGCCAATGACGACAACCTTTCCAGGTAAGGCTTTTTTGTTTTTTGCCATAGTAATTTGGTGATGGAACGTGGACAATCTGGGTAAGCCACTTAACAGTAGCACGCATTGGCTATCTATTATTGTAGCCCGGCTATCGGAAAATAGATCATAAATTTGCTTCCCTTGCCAGGCGTGCTTTCAACGCGGACACTGCCACCGGAAGCATCGATTATTTTTCTAGCTAGATAAAGCCCGATCCCCTGGCCTTCATGGTCAGTTTGGAGCCTATGATACTTATGAAAGATTTTATCAATATCATTTTCGGCCATCCCACTCCCATTATCCTGGACTGTCAGCGCAGTGAATTCGCCTACCGTAGCAGTCTGGATGGTGACAACAGGTGTATGTTCTGATCGGTACTTGATCGCGTTTGACACCAGGTTGAATAAGATGCTTCGCAAATTCTTTTTAGAAAAGAGTATTTGACCTACTTTAAAATCGCTTGTAATTACCGCTCCGGTCTGCCTAATCTTGTCCCCCAGGCTCCATAGTATACTGTCCAGGATTTCATTCAGCTCTACCATCTCGGTCAAAATGGCTTCGTCTTCAATTCTGGCAACTCTGCCGATGTCCTTGACCAGGCCCTGGAACTTATTGACTGAATAGCCAATAATATCTAGAATCGGTCTCAGCTCTTGATCATCTGCCCGCATTTCAGTTAATAACCCGACACTTACACCTATATTACTCAGTGGTCCAAGTAAGTCATGAGATGCAGTATGTACAAAATTGTCCAGGTCGCCGTTTATGCGGGTCAGGATTTCATTCTTCTTGTCCAGCTGGTGTTGTATCTCTTTTAGGCCGGTAATATCATTGAAAGTAATGATTGCGCCGGTCCTTTTATTGCTGACCTGCTGGATATAGGCCATAGTCATGACCTGATACCACTTACCGTCATTGGCCTGGATTTCACGGGTAATGGAATAACCGTTTTCCAGGACATGATTAATGTCCTCAGAGAGGGTTTCAAACCTGAAATTAGTGGAAATATTACTGATAGGCCTCCCTATGTCGCTTTCCAGCAAGTTAATGTGCCTGTCCGTCCCTGGGGAAAACCGCAGTAGGCGAAGGTCCGAGCTGATAAAGAGCTGGCCATTGATATTGCTTTTGAAGTAATTGTTCAGATCATCGTTAAGCTCTATTAGCTCCTGGTTTTTTAACTTGTAATCCGCATTGATTGTATGCAGCTCTTCATTGATGGACTGCATCTCCTCGTTGGTACTCTGCATCTCCTCGTTGGCTGAGAGCAGCTCTTCATTAAAGGACTGCATATTCTCGTTGAGTGCAAACAACTTTTCGCTGGATGCGGCCAGTTGCTCTTTCTGGTCTTTGTTTTCTTGCTCTAAAAACCTGGTATAATCGTCCAGATATAGCTTCTCGTCAAACTGCATGGCACCTGTCGGCAAGCCGGCAACTTCATCCTCGGTGAACTGTACAATAAAGAACCCATTTGGCCGACCTTTGAAGACCATCGGGCTAACTGAAAGGTTTACTTGGATTGTCTGCTGTCCTTGCTGGATCACCACCCCTGTTACCACTGATTTTTATGGGTTTCACTAACCTTTTTGCGAGCTGTCTTGAAGGCAATGTTTAATGGGCCCGGCAGAAGTTCTGTCAGATCCGAGGTCAAAATCTTTTGGGTAAGGAACCTATCGGTAGGACCATAAGATTTAAGCACCTTATTGTTTTCATCAACACAAATAAGCAGGCGCTGGTCTTCATTAAGTACCGTTTCATGGATTGCGCCATCCAGGGTACGGTCGGGGGTTTTATTTGTTTCCGGCTGAGAAACCGCTAAGCTGGCCGGCTTATGGTATGTATATTCCGGCACGGTAAACGTTTCAAAGTTTACCGAAGGGACTGCATCCAGTTTCTTATAGATCTTTGCATTTTTATCAATGACTTTAAGGCTTTTCAATATGGGCGAGGGGTTCTCACTGGACCCTAAAAACAAACAGCCTTCGGATTTAAGCCCAAAAAGGAGCATGTGATAAATTTTCTGTTGCAGCGTCGGCGTCATATAGATCAGCAAATTGCGGCAGCTGATCAGGTGCATATTACAGTAAGGCGGGTTTTTTACCAGATCGTGCCTGGAAAAGATGACCATCTTCCGTAAGGCAGCACTTACCTTGTAATCTTCCCCTTGCTGCACAAAGTACCTTTCCAGGTAAGGTTGTGGCATCTTGGAAACCACGGCAGCAGTGTAGATGCCTTTACCACCATGCGTGAGGGCAGCGCTGTCAATATCGGTAGCGAAGATTTTTACTTCATGGTCCTGGATCTTGTCTCCCAAAAGCTCGCGCAAAAGGATTGCCATCGAATAGGCTTCTTCGCCAGTAGCACAGCCCGTAACCCATATTCGGATTTCCTGGCCAGTGGAAAGACTTTTAATGATGGAGGGTAGAATGCGTTTTTCCAGCGCATCAAATGCTTCGGTGTCCCTGAAAAAAGCGGTCACGCTGATAAGGAAATCTTTGGCAAGCGCGTCTATTTCATTGGGGGAACCTTTGGCGAATTCCAGGTAGTTTTCGAGCTGCTCAAAGTTATTATAGGCAGCCCTTCTTTTGATCCGGCGCAGAATAGTAGACTGCTTGTAATCTGAGAAATCCAGTGGAAGCTGCTGGCTAATAAGCTCAATCAAACTGGCCATGTTCTCTTCATCCGAAATATTGGCCGCCAGTAAATCAATTTCCCGCTGGACGTAATCTTGAATGGTAGCAGGCATGGCTTGGGGCTCGACAATAAAATCTACCATTCCCGTTGCAACCGCATTGGAAGGCATGCTGTTGAATTCAGTGGTATCCGGATTTCGGGCGATTACTATCCCGCCTGCCTTTTTGATGGCTTTCACGCCATCGCTGCCATCAGAGCCTAGGCCCGACAGGATAACGCCAATCGCTTTGGGACCAAAGTCAGAAGCAAGGGAAGATAAGAAGGTGTTGATGGTCATGTGCGGGCTACGCACACTGGATTTATCATTTAAATGTAAATGCCCCCTTTCAATGGTCATAAATTTATCTCCGGGGATCACATAGACAAAATTAGAGCGCAAGTCCATGCCTTCTACCGCCTGAACCATGGCCAGCTTGCTGTACCGGGACAAGACTTCTGCCAACCTGCTTTCATAATCAGCAGATAAATGCTGGACTACAACATAGGCGACGCCATCCAGGGGTGTATTTTCAAAAAAGGCAACCAGCTCATCAAGGCCCCCGGCCGATGCGCCGATGGCAACAATATGATGTGGTTCAATTGAATTCATTAAAAAGGTTAGGTAAGGTACAGGATGCGGGCTGTAAGTGCCCCATTTCCAAATAATTGTTGCTTAATTTAAAGAAAGTTATTGAGGGTAGCACAGTATTTAACATTAAAGGAATCAAGCGGTGACTTACCACTCGCCTATTTAAATGTTACTTTTTGTAAGTGTGATCTAAAAATGACAAGCTGCGTATATATGTTTGCATCTACTTTAAGCCTTAATTTCTGATACTACCAAATGGATAAAAATGGCCCAATTATCATCATAGAAGATGGTGCAGATGACCAGTATGTATTAGAAGAAGTTTTCAATGAGCTCGGGTACCCTAACCAAAGGATATATTTTTCAGATGGCCAGTCCGCATTGGATTACCTTTATTCAAGCCAAGAGCGACCTTTCATTATTATTTCAGATATCAACCTACCACAGCTAAATGGACTGGAGCTTAGAAGAAAGCTGCAGACCGATGCAGAACTTAGCCTTAAATGCATTCCCTACGTTTACTTTACCACTGCGATTAACCAGCAGGTAGTTATCGACGCATATAGCACATCTGCACAAGGCTTTTTTGTTAAGCCCGGTAAATTTGGTGAAATTAAAGAAACAATTAAAGTGATGATCGACTACTGGAAAAGGTGTGCAGCCCCAAATAACTTCTGATTGCAATACCCAAAAAACTTGGCTTTGTCTATCCAGCAAGTCTTTTGTAAAATAACCCGCTTAAGCAATTTACAACAATACCGGTAGCGCACGTCTTGATGACTTGGCCGTCTTAAAAACCGAAGTTTTAACAAAGTACACTTAGACTTCTTTATAAATATTCATTAGTAAAAGAGCTTTGTATATTTTTCAAAAAATAACGAGGTTACTTTTTGCAACCTCGTTATAACTAGACCCCTTTTATTTATTCTCGGATCTGGCACCATTTAGACTTTTATACCTAGCTTTTTGGCAATATCGGCAAACATTTCAGGATCAATGCCGTCTTCACCAGGTGAATTAAGTTGTGGCTCCTCCTCTAGGTCTGGCATTAGGTATCCTTCGGGGGAACCAAAAATCACCTCTAATGGCTGACCATCTTCCGGATGCGGCCCGTTAAAAATTAAGCCAGCAGTCTGATAGTCTTCTTTGCTAAACGTATATAGTTTGCGGTGTACACCATTCTCTTCGTATTTCCTGGTTTCCTTAAATGCCTTGTTGCTTAAATCGGGAACAGGAACAAGTTTCGTTACTGCTACACCCGTAAGCACTTCCAGTGCCCTGGCATATGCCACTACGTGTAGCCCGCCACGAACCAGTAAAAAACCGACCATTTCTCGTGCCGTAGGATCGGTGACCATTTCGTAAACGCGCATTTTGTTGGCACGGGCACCACATTCCAGGAAGAAATTGTGAAGTAAATCTAGCTTAAGGTTACCACTACTAAACACATTTTGTCCGGTCCACCAGTCACCCATAGAGTCCATCGGCAGCGACGCTTGTCCGCTGGATAAGAAATGGCGGGAAATGCGCGCATTGACGCTCTCATTCAATGGGCCAGGCTCAGGGTCAAAACCTCTTTTGGTTGTTCCCGTCAGAAGCAGATTGATTGCATAGGAAACGACTTCAATGTGGCTATACTCTTCACCTGCAATACTGGCTGTAACGTCGTAAAAAGGCTTTAAACGTTTCTTTCCCCTGAAATTGAACGACTGAAAAGTGTAGTTCATCAAAGTAGACATTTCTCCAAACTTGCCTCCTAGCAATTCCTGAAGAGCGGCGGCATCATTGGGTGATGGATTGTTGGGTGTTGGTAGCTCGATGGGCAACCTGTCCATTTTTAAAATCATAAACAGCGGAGTTTAGTGTACGATAAGTTTTTGAAAGTCAACGCCATACATAAAAACCGTGCCTAATTTGGATTACCTAACACTTATACGTATCCTAAGTATTCTGGAAAGATAAAATATATATAAATTTAAAATTTTTGACTTCCCCGATATCGGCAATCGCTTCCCCGATATTGAAAAATCAATTATTCATGTGATACTAAGAATAGATTTGCTGATTCACATTAACAAACGTTGTTTGAAATGTCAACTGTAGTCTTACTGTTCTAATCCTACCATAAATTCAGTTGAATTGAGCTCAGATGTATATAAGCAACGCATTAATGCTATGCGGAGCAAGTTAAACCTTTTGATTTTGCAAATATGGCGTATGGTATCGCTTTAAAAAATCCTGCTTTGAATCCTTGTAGCTGGTAACTGCGCCAATCATATACATAAATTTGATATAGTACCATGCTAAGTCAACCTGGTAAGGCTTAAAACCGCTACGTGCACTCTTGGGGTACAAATGGTGGTTATTATGCCATTCGCCTGCAACGATACCAGGCCAAACCTGGTTTATAGATTGATCTTTTGTGTTAAAGTCTACGCCGATAACTTGCAGATTCTTGCCTTTACCATGCCCTTCATAGTTAAACGTACGTACGCCAACGGCCCAAAAGCCGGCAGCACCAAAAAGGCAACAAGCCAGTGCATGCCCCCCAACAGCATAGAATAAAAAGTACCAAAACGACCAGTTTAGCAGCCAGGCAAAAAGTGCCTGACCTGGGGGCACGTAAGAGCCCCATTTTTGATATTGCTTGTAGGAATTGCCTTCAACGCCTGTATGTTTCATAAGCAGCCTTACACGGTTGTAATCCGCTTCACTCAGCTCTTTTGCAATGGGCTGATGGTTGACATCGGCCAGAAAGCAGTAAAGGAAACCAGCCCGTGCATTATAGGGATCGCCTGGCTGGTCAGATTTGGCATGATGGACATGATGGGAAATTGCATAGATCTCTTCTGGAATCATGCTGACAGTCAGATTTTGCGTGACAATCCGCCAGAATTTGTTGCGGAACTTATATGCGCCATGGGTACAATACCGGTGATGCCAAATCGTGCCGTGCGTGCCCATAATAATCATGCTATATACAAAGGCTGCGGCAAATAAGGGTAAGCTGATAAACTTAAAAAGAAATAGCATCAGTAATGGTATTGTGCACAGCACCTTGACCCAGCTCATTAAGGGAAGCCAGTTCCTGCGGTCTGCAAAGACATTCAACCTGGTAAAAAATTCCGTTAAAATCTGTCCTGCCTTTGGTTTGATCAGCTCACCTGCCTGATCAGACCACCCATATGATGGGGTTTGTAATACTCTATCAATAAATGCCATAAAGTTTTTTGATGTCCAATATTTCTGCGAAGCGGTGCCCTAGCAATTATCGATCCATCCGTGAGCATTTACTTTCTCTGAAAACTACAAAAGCATTGATCGCTTCCCATAAATGACAAGTGTATTCGGCGGTATGGTAAGCCGGACCGATTTTCCATTCCTAACCTCTATATTTAATTCCGCCGGGATTTGTCCAGGTCCTAACAAGCGGTACAGTTTTTCATCTTGGGCATACATGGCTTGATCTATTGTCACATACAATGCGGCTTGCTTACGCTGGTCCAAATTTATCGCACATAAGACTTCGCGATCAATTAATATTTGCGACCAGGCCAGAATGTATGGAAGATTGTCTGTGTGGGGTCTTTGTAAAGTAAATTCCCTTCCGTCCTCAGAGGTGGGCCGCCAGTGATGTGACCCTTCTTTAAGAGCTGGTTGCGATTCAATAAGCGACTGCAGTTTAGCCATTGCCAACGGGTTTTTTTGATAAACTTTCAAAAATTCTCGTATTGTCAACTTGATATCGGCCTGCGGCCATGTTGAATTGGTTGTTTTGTCCATTTGTAAGAGTAAACAGCTGGTGTAAGAATGATCCAGCATCAATTGTAATTAGCTCGTTAAGAGCAAATTCTGTATTTGACTGGTAAGCTGTTGTATCGACCCTGTCTTTTCGATAAACTGGTCCACCCCAATTCGGGATAGCTTGCTGCGGTATTCCGTCGGGATAGAAGAAGAATATGCCACAAGCCACGGCCCATCGAACTGTTTTAACTTTTTCAACTCTTCCAAACACTCGTCACCATCTATCCTGGGCAGCCTCAGATCGATGAAGACATAACCGGGAGGTGTTGACGTGTTTATTGAAAAATGTGCTATTGCAGATTCACAGTCTAAAAAGAACAGGCATTGCAATGGTTCATTAAGCTCGTTGATGGCTATTTTAAATATTTCATGATCGTCGGTATCATCGTCGATCATCACTAAAAGTTGCTTATTGCCCATATATTCAGATTGGTAAAAAAACGGCCCTTTTAAATCCATACCTGTTAATGGTCAGCTAATCCATGACTTTGATCTTGTAAAGCCGATACAGCATTTTTGTCAGCTGATCAATTTGAAGCTGCCATTTCAACCTATTTCCATTAAGGATTTGTTCATAGGCTTCTAACTCTTCAATACTTCTAAATTCAAGTTTATCCAAATTAGGTTTATCAAATCCGGGTATGTTTGGTCCCATTCTATTAAGAATAATTCAAAGCCGGAGCCAAGTAAAAAAATTATTCCTGATAGTGGAAACCACTGTAATCAGGGTAACCTGGAGGCTTCCAGGGAACTATCACCAGAGCTCAGATGAAACAATCAACCCCTTCAACCAGATACCATTCTTTCAACAATGAGAGATTATCCTTAGTACAAGACCGAATTTTGGCCCTGCATATTAGAAATAGCGACAATTTCGAACGATTGGTTGTTTTGCAAGAAAAGAATATCCGGATTGTGGAGTGGATTAAGGAAGTTGCACGGATTTTAGATCAATTATCAGTAAAGCTAAATGGGAAAGATTACAGTTAAACGTGTCACATATTTCATTGATTAAACTAATAAGGGCTCTCACAGCTTGCAAATACTATATCAACAGTCAAGGAGAATAGTTCGTTTAAACCACGGTATTTGTGAACCACCCGAAAATTCAGTAACGACTAAGAGGCCCGAAGACACTCATCCTCGTCACGGGCACTAAATGGCGTTCGTCGATAAGCTTGACAAATCTATAAGGCAAAACAAGGTGCTGCTAGCAAGTCAAGACTTGACTACACGTCGAAGAATGAAGCAGGAAACATTATCGCCGCGATACATACAGCACCGTATGCAATAGATCAGATAACAGCTTTTATAAAGTTGATGGATGATTCGACAAAGAAATCGCCTTGGCGTTTGATCCACTATCGATTCAATTCTATTAAAATAGTACGTGCTGATTCCACTGCATCATTAATGTTAGGCATACTCTCAGGATTTAAAGGGTTGCATCTATGGCTACGCGATAGGTCATCGAAATAGAACGTATAGAAAGCCGGCTCGACTGGAAAATTGGATTTGTTTTTCAACCAGGCATTTTATGCTAGCAGGGTCAAATCGCTGTATTTGAATTCATAAACGCACATCGAAAAACCTTTCTCAATGTGCTGAGTGATCACATGTCGAAAGATAAAAATGTCTTCCCGGATCCCGGAGATCCGCTCACCAGCACCCCACGAAAAGGATTAATGATATTGATCCAGCTCTGCCGCGTTTTGCCCTTGTAACGGTATTCCGCTGGAAGAGCGATCAAGTATTCGTTTTCCAGAAGTTGTTCAAATTGAGGGAAACTTTCGTTGTCTTTGTTAAAGATGTCGTTACTGAAACGAGCGGTTATCAATCTGTAAAACTGGCTCCCCCCGGACAATATCAGTAGGAAACCAATTGACGTAATTACCATATACAGGGCTGATCTAAATTGCTCTTCGACTGATGTTTCCAGAATAAAAACACTTAAAAAATAGATTATGAGCCCGGTCAAAACACTGATCCAGGCAGGTTTTATCCGTATATCTTCGCCCTTTTTACCTTTCACCCCGACCAGTGAAATGGTTAAGAAAATGATTGTCACAATCTTCGTTTTACTGAACGAAGAGAACAACCCTGCGGCAAAATTTTATCCAAAATCCGGTCTGAAATTAAAGATGTCAGGTGCCATTTTGGAATGCCTGGTAACAGAAATAATAAAAGTGCAATGCGAGGACCAGGATACTGATCAAGCGGGTCATGTCGGCTATTCTGCGAAGGCTTATCTCATTTTCGCCGGTATTCGATGCCATAATAAAACAGATTTAAAGCGATCGAGAGAACTCTTTTTTCTTTCTACGTTTACTTCCACGAAGGTCAGCTGGTGTAAAACCATCTTGTTTGACAGGATCAAATAGCAACTCCTCACCATTGGCAAGTCTGGCGTCATTGCTCTGCTGAGGAGTTGCTAACAACTAGCTTTTTGATGTGGCTGACTGTCCATTACTTACCATTGGATGCTCTTGTTTTTGCGTATTTGATAGCCTGTTAGCCATCGCTGTATCAATAGCCACACAGCGCTCCTGGATGTCTTTTGCACTATAATTTCTACCAAGAGAACTTCCGTTAAAAACTACTTTCGAGCGGTGATCAACGTAAGTAATTCCATAGATCAGCGCACTATCATTCTTTCGGAGAACCGTGTCGATTCCATCAAGTTCGAGAATATTAATGAGCCGATCAAGTGTCACATTCGTCTTTCCGTACAACGTGAAATCAATCGCGTTTTTGACTCTTAGCCTGTCTGTTTGCCGCAGTTGCTCATTAATTTCAAACCGGGTTTGCAGGTATTTTAATGCCGGCTTTTGGTGAAAGTCGCTAGCCTTAATGGGAACTCCAACATGTTCCCCCTTCGCATTAAGCAGCCCGTAATGAAGCCCCCCTTTCTAATTAGTCCTGGACTTTTCATTTCCACGATCTGCCGCCACATTGTAGCGGTTCAAAACCGCATTTAACTCGGGGATTGAAGTGAATTTATACTTATCGACAACTCCAGAAAGTACATTTGAAATGGCCCTATTGGTCGCAACCTTACCCTAGCTTGCATTAACCATCGCAGGCTTCAAATGCTCGGATTGCTGTTGTTTTTTGCTCGATGCCTTTACCAAATAAAACTCATTTTCAATCTCTTTTCGCGCCCTTTCTGATTGGTTCCGTCCGATGTTCTGCGTTTCAATTCGCCTACCGGTTGCATCAACTTTTACGCTCACTAAATGGATGTGCGGATGTCCGCTATCGTAATGTTGGTACACCAAGTAAGGCTGATTGCCAAAGCCAATCTTCTCCATGTAAGCTTGCGAGATCTCCGCCAGAAGTGCTTTCGAATGCTGCTCAGAAGGGTCAAGGTTTAGAGATATATGGACGCTGTTTCGAACCACATTTGTGTTCAATGCAGCCAGTTTCAAAAGCATATTCAAATGCTCCTGCTCCGTCAAATTTGTTGCATCGTCCGGGTAGTCTCCGGCCATGATGCACTCTGCAACTCCCTCTTTTAACTTGTTCTCGTTGTAGTAAAAAGTACTGCGGATGGACGTTCCGGTCTTTATGATCGCAACCATATCTTCGCGGCTTTACCGATGTAAATATTGATCTCCTCCGCCAGCTCGACAAACTGATTTTTGTCGTTCTCGTAGGCATCCAACCAACTGCGAAAGTCGGCGATTTGGGACAAGGCATGTAGCCGTTTGACGGCTTGATTTAGGTTATTACCAGCAGCGGTCAGTTCGCGTCTGAGACGGGTCAACTCGACCATCGTTTCATCAAATGACTGGTTTCGATGGTTGATAACGATGGGCTCAGAAAGCAGGATCTTCCTTGCGTACTCACTCGTTTTTCTGCATGTTGTCCTTTGTACTTTTCGAAGAAGCTGCTGAAACTCTTTAGGCGTTAAGCGGACATTCAGCATCTTGGTTCTATTGTTTTTGTCTTTCTTCATCACACTAGCATTTTCACATTTCGACATTCATTTTTATTCAATCCCGCCCACGACTCCGGAGTGTTTAGGCGGCCAGATCCTTAGTTTGTAAAACAAACTGACATCTGGCCGATTGCGGGTAAGAGGCAATCCACCCAGACTTTTTCTAGTCTGGATCATAAAAACTTGATAGGTCTGACTAGTTATTTATTTCGCCCGGCCGCTCCACCAGCAAACCATTCATTGAAATCCTTACAGCCAGTATACATTCCAC
This sequence comes from Dyadobacter sp. CY347, assembly GCF_021502655.1. Classification (GTDB taxonomy): domain Bacteria; phylum Bacteroidota; class Bacteroidia; order Cytophagales; family Spirosomataceae; genus Dyadobacter. Next base: position 1,609,319 of record NZ_JAKFFT010000002.1, on the reverse strand, counting down.
TGGCATCATTGTATTTTTCACTGATGTCCTTTGCCATCGAAGTGCACCTAACACCCGCAGCATCCCGATCAAAATATACGTCGATGTGATAGTGGCTTTCCAGAAAAGGCCGTGCGCGATCGAAGAGAGAGATGGAGTTCAGGATGACGTAATTCTCGGGCTGCTCAGCCATCTTTGTCATCAAGGTTTTGTAGGTCAGAAAATCGAACATGCCCTCAAACACCGAGACTGACGGAGCACCGACATTGATTGTAGTAATATCCTTCGGACTGCTTGCCAACTTCGAGTAAGAATTCCGTAGGTCATAACCACCAGAATTGTTGAGCAAGCCAATTGCAAAATACCTTCGGTCCCCGATCTGGTAGTTAACCTGTCGACAGTATTGCCTGGCGATATCAGGTGAAACAGATCTTGAAACTATGTAGTCCAAAAGTGTTTTACTGGTGAGCTGCCCGGTATACAAAACTTGTATGGGGCAATTTGCAGCAGCCTTCTCTGTTGAACGTACAAGAATCTTAGGCTAGTGAAAGGACCAGTAATCGGAGAAAATCTTGATTACATCCCCAACTGAGCACTGGTAAAAAATCGTGGCGAAGTCAATTAAATTCCCTCCAAGACTGATTCCGTGATCATACCAACGATTAAGTCTCCTGTTGACTTTAAACGATGCAGTCCGTTCATCCCGCAAGGGGGACAAATACCAGTGATCTGCACTATGCACTTTGACTGGCTCAAATCCTAATTCTGACAGATAATCAATAAGGTCTAATTCTCTAATTTCTGCCAACGTTAACAGCCCGCGGCTTCCCCTCTCTCTTTCGCTCATTTTGCTTTCTGTTTTGGTTCGTGGAGCGAAATTAAAGAACACGAATGTCAGCTACCTATCCTGGGTAAATTCTCCTTAGGATCGTTTCAGGGGCAATTATTATTTTTGTACCGTACCAAAACCAAGAAACATGATGAACGCGAAAGAGCTGGCAAGTGTGTATGATACCATCATGAGTATCCCCGGAATGAACGATCAGATCAAGATCGATTTGAAGATTAGCAGGCGGAATGTTTTGCTTCTGACCCAGGCGATCAAAAGAGCCTTAAGTGTTCCCGGTGTTGAGGGTAATCCTGATTTGATCGAAATCGCCTCAAACGAGTCAAAGGAAGAACTATTAGCATTGTCGGCCGATTGCTTGCAGAAATCCGGTCTGGTAGAATTGAACGACCGCCTCGCAAAGTTGTAAAAATTTTTTGGGTTGTAATGGCTACTCAGTCAGTAGATAACATCTCGAACCAAAATTTATATCTGCATAATCTTTCGCACCCCCTTGAATTTAAGAAGCCATTTAGATAAAATAGGCGGACTGCTTCGCTGAGCTCACGCTATTTCCCGAGAGGGATGTGTGAGTATCGATTAGGCTATTTAAGGGCATTATGTTATGTGGTTTTATCTCGGTTAACAATTTTGAGAATAAAAATCAGGAAGGCCGCTATTGAAAAACCAAGTAAAACATATTTAAATGAGCCACTGATGAACATGGCTACCGTGAAGGTGACCAGAGCTAGCGATACAATTACACGATCATTTTTCATACGCTGTTTTTGAGTAGAAGCTTAAGATCATTAAATCTACTTGAAGCGCCTTGGTTTTGAGTGTTGTTTTGTCAGGAAATCAACGCAGCAGAAACCTTAAAAACAACACAAGTTATGGTAACGCAGTTATCCTGCACCGGCTCCTTTCTGGCAGTAAGTGCCGCAGTGGCGATCTACTATGTACTCATCGGAATTAGCTATTACCAGTAGGACATCAGGGCACTCCTAAATTCAAAGCAAGGGTTCTAGAACCGGCCGGAAAGGAACCGCAAAATATAAGGGCAGCCAACGAATATTCGACCAAGGTAGACAAGTATTATATTTCTTCAGAAGATCAAGCTCTAAAATTCCAGGCGAATTCCATTGCTGATTTCGGTTGTATTTACTGTGATATTGCCGTCAAGGTATATCACAGTAGGATTTGGAATTTTACCAAAGACTCTCATCTGAAAACGAGTAAAAACCCTCCGCCGTCACAATCAAATGGTCCAAAACCCGTATATTCAGTAACTCCCCGGCTTTTCTCATACTCCCAGTAATATACTTATCAGCATCACTCGGAATTAGCTGCCCGGAAGGGTGATTGTGTGCCAGGATAAGCCCTGTTGCATTTGCTTTCAAAGCAGCTGCAAAAACGATCCTTACATCAGCACTTGCTCCTGAAATCCCACCTTTGGAAACTTCAAAAATCCCTAACACGCGGCTGGCATTGTTCAATAGCAGTATCTTGAACTCTTCAATAAATTCAAGTCTATCGCGGTTCCAGCTTTGGATCAGCACATTGTATGCATCTCTGGACGATGCTACTTTAGGACGCTGGCTTGCTTGGACATTGGTTTTGTAGATCAGCTCAATCTCTGCTACCTGATACAAGTTTGAAACATTCGCAAAGCTTTCCATAATTACCTTGATTTTGAAGTGATTGAATGAATTATGGCGCTTCATTCTGGCACTGGGCAAGCAAGTAGTGGAAGCAACGGAATAAAGGAAAGCATGTGGGTGAGCCATGCGTTTATGCCGGAATTTCCACTACGCTCCGCGGCCCTGTGCCTAACTTTGGGGCATCATTGATGCAAGAAACTCTTTCGGGCATTTAGACGGTCTTCAAAAATTTGGCAAGTCTTGTGGCAATTTCCTTTTTCTATTCAATTGATAATCATTGGGGTACTGTAGTCGCGGCGTGGGTACAAGAAAAAGTTGTACTTGAAGTGCCTTCGTTTTGAGTGTTGTTTTGTCAGGTAATCAATGCAGCAGCAACCTTAAACAACACGAGTTATGGCAACGCATTTATCCTGGACAGGCTATTTTCTTGCAGTGGGTGCTGCAGTGGCGATCTACTATGTGATCATCGGCATACTGTACTACCGGCAGGACATCAGGGCACTAATTAATTCAAAATCCCGGTTTTGGGAACGGCCGGAAAAGCCCCCGCCAATAATCAAATCACAGGCAAGTCAGCCGGAAGAAACCGCTGAGCCTGTTGAAGTGAAAAAGCAACCCTGGCAAAATGAAGCCTTGTTTGCCAAGGTCGAAGAGCTAAGCTCGCAGCTCAGGACTAGTATCAGAGAGGCATACGAAAAAGGCTACGAAAAGCGAGACTTTGTTTTTCTAATCCAAATGTCAATAAAAGATTTTTCTGCCGTCAAAGGCACGCTGTTCCGTGAGGCGATCAACAATGTGATCACTTCGGAATCTGCAAAATATGGCTTCTCAACCTCAGTGCAGTAGAGCTAGAGGAGTTATAGAAGGGAGGTTTAATGATGAGCCCGCTCTCCTGCGCTCCCGCGCCTTCGGGCTTGGGAGCCGCAAGGAGACAAACCGAGTAAACAAGTTCAAAACAATAATCAACGAGGCGTATGAAATGTGGGAAAACCGCCCTTTCAAGCAGGGCAAAACAAGTATGGGCAGCAGCGCTGCTCTCAGTAATTGCAACCATCGCCAAAGCGCAAGACGGCGCGGCGGGCATCTCCGAAGCGGACAGCCAAGTGCGCAGCTATTTTGAGCCAGGCACACAGCTAATGTACGCCATTGGCGCAGTGCTCGGGCTGGTAGGTGCAGTGAAGGTTTTCCAGAAATGGAATGCCGGGGACAATGATACTGGAAAGGTCGCGGCGGCGTGGTTTGGCAGCTGTATTTTCCTGGTAGTAGTCGCTACCGTGCTACAATCGTTCTTTGGCCTATAATTCAGTGAGTTCGGGTACATCTGTCAGCAACTGGCATTCAAGAAAAACAAGACGACCAAAATTTCTCCGCCTAAACTTAGTGGCTGACAATTAATTTTTGGAAGATAAATATTGAGGTAATAACTAATGAAGTTTTGCAAGTCTTATGGCGGGAGCTGCTCGAAGACTTAAAGCGGTTTCTTGCCAGCTCGAAGAAGGCTCCGAAGAAATGGCTTCGAAGCGCTAATGCAAAAAGGAGGATGCTGAACATCTCATCCGGTACGCATCAGAATCTGAGAATAAACGGGAGGTTAAAACATAGCAATATAGGAGGATCATTTTATTATGCATTCCAGGAAACCCAATCACTGGTGCTAGCTGATACAAAACGAACTAAGTGATGGAAAGATCAATAATAAAAATCTTTAACCGGATCCTTATTGACCAAAGAGTAAGGATCTGGCATGTGGGGACTTACCTTGCCTTGGTGCTGCTTTGGGATAAAAACAGGCAATCAAGTCCCTTTCAGGTAACTAGGCGGATGATCATGCAGATGTCCCGAGCAAAAAGCCCTTCGACATATCATAAACACTTGAAAGAGCTCGAAATATTCGGCTACATAAAATACTTACCATCATACCATCCTAAGCAGGGAAGTAAAGTGTGGCTGGTTGAGTTAAAAGCTAATTACAGCTTCGCTTCCACGGCGGCCAGCTTTGGTGATAAAAAAAGGAAGTCAAGCTCCCCCACTAATTGAGGCTATTAGCCGCTGACGGAACACGAACATCCTCGACAATATTTATATATTGCGTTGAAAACACATTTACTCTCCTTCCCTCCAAATCCCACATCACTTCCTTAGTAAGTGCCATGGCAATCTCTATTAGCTTTTGAGCTGCGAATCAGCAATCGGCCTTGTTGCATTAATCGATAGTAGGTCCAATTAACACCCCAGCAAATAGTTTAGCGTTTTCAACCTGGTAATCTAATCCGGCGTTGGTGATTGCCCTCGGCTACTATGGTACTGATCGACCACCCGTCCAGGCCCTTGTTTGGCTTTTTCCTTAACAGAAATGACTGTACCTGTCTTTTTTTAAGATAATTGATGTTATGAGCCATAGATACTTCATGTGAGAGGTGGAAATGATTTTATTCATATTCCTCATGCTCATCTAAAAATATTTGCTTGGCAACAGAAAAAGCCTGTTTAACAGTGGCCCTTAACAGCCAAAGGAAACGAAATAAGCGCCCCACTGAGCTCACGGCTAAAACTTGTAGTGCCTCAAACAATAGAAAAAGCCGCCATTATGCCGTAAGCTTTTGGCGGCTTCTCTCAGTCTTAGGAAATAGGGCCACTTATTTAGCTGCCCTTTTGCCGAGTTTGTTTGTCAAACTTTAATTAATGGTACCATACATATGATCTAAAATTTTGCACCAATAATCTCTGACAATCGTTGCATATCATCACCTACTTTTTTGTCCAGGACTTTCGCGTATAGCTGGGTCGTTTTCAGGCTGCGATGTCCAAGCATTCTTGAGACCGTTTCAATTGGAACTCCATTTGAAAGCGTAACTGTGGTGGCAAAGGTGTGTCTAGCTAGGTGAAAAGTAATTGGCTTGACTATTCCACAAACATCTCCAATCTCTTTCAAATAAGCATTCATCTTCTGGTTGGAAAGGACCGGAAGCAGATGCTTGTCTAAATGCTCCAATTGGCTTTCATATTTTTTTAGCAACTTCAAAGCTGGTGGTAAAAGTGGAATTCGTGAGGCAGAGTCTGTCTTTTGACGCTTTATATTTATCCAAATTTCACCTGAACGACCTTCGATTATATCCATTTTGCTGAGTTTTGCAACATCGGCATATGCCAGGCCAGTGTAGCAGCAAAAGAGAAAGATGTCTCTTACTTGTTCTAAGCGTGGAATCTCGAATACTTTATTCGCAACTGTGCGTAATTCGTGCTCCGTCAGTGCAACTCGATCTACTTCATGCTTTGCAAATTTGAAAGCAAAAAATGGATCTTTCGCTATGATATCATTCTTCACGCAGATCAGTACTATCTTCTTCAGGTTTGCCAAATACTTCATTGTGGCATTGTGACCAACCTTTTTTACACCCTTTAGATAGAACTCGAAATCTGAGATGAATTTGTAGTTGAGTTTCCGGACATCGAAATCCTTTGCTTTGAAATTCCAGTTGATGAATTCCTGGGTGTGCCTGAAAGTGGTCTGATATCGCATGTAGGTTGCATGAGCATATTCTGATCCTATCAACTGTTTAACCTTCATATTATGTTCTTCGAATAAGGATAGGAGTCCAATAATATTCTGATCCTCGCCTTGCCATTTACTCTTAAAAACTTCAATGCACATTAATAAGTCCTCCTGGATAATTTGCCGCTGAATGGCATAAGCTTTACCTGCCAAGGATTCCAAAAATGCGTTGACTTCTCTCGCCTCTATTGTTGTGCCCTTCGCCTTTCCCGAGCTTACTGACCACCTTTCTGGTGATACAGATTTACCTGTTGCAACCTCAAACCTTGCTCCACCAATTGTTATCCGCATGTAAACGGGCAGTTGATTGTTTCGATTGATCTTCGATTGCCTAACCGAAAACAGAATTGTCATGCTTGATTCCATCTTTTTTTGTTTTAAAATTAGATATCTCATTTTGTTGAATCAAGATGTTCATTTCCTGCACATGTTATTGATTGACAAATAATTAGGCATACAAGAGGGACCAAAAAGGGACTGAAAAATCATAACTGGACTCGGTCCCGAATTCGTCCCTTCGCTATTGTTAGACTTTGAAAGATTTGAGATATCGAGCATTAAACAAAACGTTCGTAAATCATTGATCTACCGCCGGTTTAATGTTTTGAAATTTTATTGAAATGGAGATGGAGGAAGTCGAACTCTATCTTTAATCAACTTATTTTCAAATACTTACCTTCCCGTATTTTTCTCAGTCCCTTATTCGTCCATCGGGTCTTGATGCGAAATCTGCGGAAAAACAAAAAGCCCGCAAATTTATTTTGCGGGCTTTTGTAAGATTTGATTTTTCAATCAGTGGAGATGCAGGGAGTCGAACTTTCCTCAGATCTTCCTAAATATCAGTTACTTATAAAATGTCAAAATTCTGCTCACCGAATCGCTCACCAAGAAATAATCAAGCTGCAATTTCCTTACAAAGATACTTTCCAAAGAATTTTTATCCAAGTCTTGGTTCTGCTCTTTCTTTGAAAAGAGGTACGAAAAAAAAGCATTCGAAACGTGCTCAAACCCCTAGGGTCGAAATAGACTGTAATTTGATTTCATGTACCACTAAACTGTACTCTTTCAAGGTCTTCGATGATGGATATTGACCACTTAGCTGCTAACCGGGAGAGTACGGAAAAACCACCGATTAAATTTTCACCAGCCTCCTATAAACAAAGGTTATTGTTGATCTACTGACAGGTCATTCCTCAAGGCAAAATCTCAGGTAGCTGGGAATGTAATGTCTCATCAACTCAGCTAATTTCTGAAAATGAGACATTGATTTGTGAGACGACAATTTGAGAACCCTTCTTCAAGGTTTGGTCCAGAATCTTGGCCGTCATCCCATACCTACCAAAACGGGACGTGGCTGTTGCACAACTATTGAAATACGATCTTAAAAATGTGACCTTATGCTCGGAGTTAATCTTTTCCGATATGCACAGATTGTCACAGACACATTTGGTAGTGCTATTGCAATCCTTGAGTATCTATCATTTCGTTCTTGTAAAAAAGGACGAAGAGTACAGAGCTAATAATGATTTTTATCAACATCCAATTCTCAAAATGCTGGCTGGTGGCATACCATACGACTGAAAATTCAAACAGAAATGAAAGAGAAAGAATACAGCCCATTTTGAACCCCCTTTGTCGTAAAGCGAGCTGAAAAGGAAAATATAGAAGAATGATCTCAATCGCTGGTAGTGATAGTAGGATCCAAATCGTATAAAATATGTCTTCTATTGATATTACTTTTCCCCAATCCCATGTTGTTTTGCCAGTAACTGTTTGAAGTAAATATATGGCAATCCATTTCGCTGCTATATAGATTGAAAATTTTGAAAGCTTTCCTGTTATAGTCATTTGAATTTAAATTATGGGGCTTGCCTGCTGCTTTTTTAAAGAGCCGTATGATCTCGTTTAATCCTTTTTTTGTAACTTCAGGAATGCAAGGAAGGAAAAATTACTCGGAAAAGTTGTTCGTCAGCTTCCAACTTTCAGATCGCGTTCCTAAGGAAAATTTCTATCGCAGGCTGCGCGAAACGCTCGATTTACAGTTTCTATACAAAGACACCCGCGAGCTGTATGGCAAAACGGGCAATCCATCAATCGATCCGGTTGTGTTCTTTAAGTTGATGCTAACAGGATATCTGGAAAACATAACATCTGATCGCCGTTTGATGGAGCATTGCTCTATGCGGATGGATGTTCTTTATTTTATCGGTTATGATATTGACGAACCGCTGCCATGGCATTCCACTGTTAGCAGGACCAGGCAACTATATCCCGCCACGCTCTTCGAGTCGTTGTTTGACAAGGTATTTACCATGTGTGTTGAAAATGGAATGGTTGCAGGTCACACTCATGCCATCGATTCGGCTCCAATAAAAGCAAATGCTTCAATAGAAAACCTTGAATTAAAGGTTCCAGCACAGTCGATTACGGCGCATTTTACAGGAGTTGATCACTACAATCCGGATATGAGAGCAAACTATCAAGATGACAACACCGTGATGACTGCTAGTCCAAGTCAACTCAAACGCCTGGCAAAATACCAGGACAACTTAAATGCTGACAGGCCAAACCGACCGAAAGCCAGTAATGAGAAAGCGCAATTGCTAAGTAATAAAACGCATTACAACCCGCATGATCCGGATGCCAGGATCTCAATTAAACCAGGCAAAGCCAGAAAACTCAATTACCACTGTTCAATGTCTGTTGACGTCGCGAAAGGCGTGATAAGTCATATTCAAGCTGACTTTGCCGACGGTCGCGACAGCCAGTATTTACCTAGAATCGCAAGTGTTTTGAAGGATAGACTCAAGAGAAATTGTCTGAGTTTAACAGACCTGATGGCTGATACAGGTTATTCCAACGGATACAATTATCAGTTCCTGGAAAAGCGCAAAATCGCAGGGTGGATCCCAGTCTTCGGAAAGTTCAAACCGCTGGTGGATGGCTTTGATTACAATAAGGAGACAGATTCCTACCCTTGTCCTAATAGGAAAGGGTTACCGTTTCGGTCACTCGAGTACAGCACAGACGGTAAGCCCTTAAAGGCATATTGGACTACAAGAAGTGACTGCGTGTCCTGCCCATTAAACAGAAATGTATTCCAAAGGCTGGTACTAAGAGAATTGTAAAGACGATTTATGAGGAAGAATATCAGCGTGCTTATCTCCGCCAACAAACGACAGCCGGGAAACGCATGAAAGGTCTGAGACAGGGAACAGTCGAACCAGTCTTTGGCAGCTTAACACAATATTATGGGCTCAACAAGATTCCAGTACTTGGAATTGATGGCGCTCATAAAACGATGCTGATGGCGGCGATTGCCTTTAATATTAAAAAATACATCAAGTGTCATCCTAATAAGGCCGCCGAAGATGCCCTTCATAAGGCCAAAGATTACCTCTCAGAGCAATTGAACATATTAACCTGTCATTTGGGTGCAGAATTTGGTTTTTCGTTAAGACCATAGGAGCCGCAACCAGCGTAAGAAGTTTGATCGGCAGTTGTGCAACAGCCACGGACGTTTTGTGAGACAGGCTTATTGTCTAATTTTACGTCAGTTTGTCGGGTACCTGATGAAACACGACTACTCCCGGACTGGCATAAACGAAACAGCCTATTGCATGACGACAGGGGAATACAAAATTATAGTGAGTGAGCCATGGGATTTTCAGGGCATCGCTGGCCAGAATTTGATAGCAGGCGAAATTTTAGAGGTTCTTTCACCCCTTGCTATAATCTTTAAGTCATACCATCACATATCAATTAAGGGTCACACCGGCGATACTTTTTTATTACGACCTAGATATGAGAAGCAAGTATTTAGAGCGGAAGATGACTATGAGGGCACAGTGGATGGCTCACTTTTGCTGATGAATAATTATAAAAAAATGGAAGAAAGTTTATTTACCGAAAATACGGAGTATGTGTTGATTGGTAGCTTGAAAAAGCATTCTGCGTAGCATGATCAGTTGCTACCAAGGTTTACACTTGTTGTAAATGTGAATAGCGGATCCTTTTGGCGACTCATGTATCACAAAACGCTCAAACGTGAGACAGTCATCCTCTATCTAACATGCCAAGTCCCAGCATTTGCTGTTCTTTGATAAGGTGTTAGTTTCGTAATGCTATTATTTTCAATCTCGAGTTATTTCGGGTTACAAACCGTAAATTTAAATATTACATCAGTACTGTGACTAATTTTAAGTGTTATGAAGAAAAAGCTATTCCTTCATTTAGTGGCGATGCTCTTGCTACAAACTGTGGCCATGGAGTATGTATATGCTCAAGGCGCTGGAAAATGGAACTTTGGTGTCTCGGTTGGCTTAACCTCTGAAAGATTTAAAGTCACCAGAGATTTCAAAAATCAAACTCAGGTAGTATCTACTCAGGCGTACAATGTAAGTTCCTGGTCGAATTTTGGTGGTGCGTTGTGGGCTGAGAGAATGTTGTCTCCTACTTGGTCACTGGTTCCTCAATTCGGTTATCAAATTGTACGTATTAAAGACAATGTACTTTCTGGGGGATTATCAAAGTCTGGCAGCGGTGATGACCTTAAGGAAACCCATCATTATGTTTCCCTTGCGCTTCATTTGAGAAAGTATTTCGTGTCAAATTCGAGGTTGAGACTATTCGCTGATGCCGGCATAAAGGCGGACAGGTTGGTTTGCTTTAAAAATGAATATTGGCGCTATAACAATGAAACCTGGAAACCGACACTTCTAAACAACATAAATCCGGCAATCATATTTGCGACCGGTATCAGGCGGGGCAGATGGTCGTTATCAGCAGAATATCAGTATTTTCTAGGAACACCGCTTGTTAAAAAGTACAGAGGAAATTCGGTAGCCAATGGTGTTAAGACAGATCTGGAGAGACAAAGCCTGGCCGTCAAAGCAGCATTTACCATTCTGAAATAACATTGATCATTTATTGCCATAAAAAAATCTGCTGTATTTTATAGTCTTTTCGTTTCTTGCCTGGTATTGCAAGGATGCTGAGCCAGGTGTAAATCCGGAAGTGATTAGAAGACCATGGGCACCTTTCGGAGTTTCTGCCATTAATTAGTACTGTTAAGCTGCGTTGTGCAAAATGCTGCCAATCTCAAAAACCCTCAATTTTTGCGACGAAGTGCTGCATTTCGTCATATTTGTCAAACATACGACTGGTTGTATGTATGTCAAAGTCAGCCCGAAGTACAGTTAAGGCGCTGAAATTGGAGTATAACGAACTCTAAGCTGTGCTCATTAGCTGCCAACCGACATTTGCCCCTATAATCCAAATTACGTTTATACCACCGAATTTACGAAACGCAGCTTTAAGTAAGTTAAGGTAATACCTACATGGTAGTTTAAATCACCCGCTCTACGTGACCATCGTTTCTGCGTAAACTGATAAACGACGAATGAGAGAATGAACCACAGACCCTAGCTCACTCCGGACTATGCAAGATCTGAAGGATCAAATATACCTCCAACAGCCGAGAGGTTTTTTTGTTTTTTACGAATGAATTGACCTAAGTGCTGCCTGAATACGCCTACCTTACATGTAGTAATCTCGACAACCTAGCTCTCATGTTATTCTTTATTGAACCGCTGTTGCATATTCAATAAAAGAAATTTAGACGGATCACATCAATTTTAAAGGTTGCTCATCATTGTGATCCGGATCATGCAGGATTGTTAAAGACCATATAATCCAGAAACACCGGAAACTTTCCTTTCAACCGTCTGAAAACCTGGCAGGGGCTCAATGGGACATCTATTCTCAGGAAAAGGACGTGGGCGTTCCACAACTATTATCATCTATTGTATTTTTAAAAACAATCGTAACTTTCCATTACTTCTTATCAATGTTGCATTATCGTTAAGTAAATATTGTGGAAAATCTCACGGTCAAAAATGCAAAATCCTGGATTGGTTTATTACTCACCAACCTTTTTTTTGTACTCCTTTTCTGGTATCACCAACCTTTGTGTGAACCATGTTTAGAAAGTGCTGATTGCCTTTCATGCATATCAGACTTACAATATGTTATTCTTTACTTAGCAATATTTAACAACCTGTTATTTGTGGGTCTGGCACTTAATAGGAGATACTAAAGGTCTTAAATCACAAATCTTCAACCTGCATTACCTCGTTCTCTCTTATATATTCTGTGTTCAAGTTAGGAATTGACAATCAAGCATTCAGAATATTGACTATCAATTGCTTGCGTAACAGCTGAGTGATAGCAAAGGCAATTATAGCTACTAGAAATATCCATACTTTATACCGGATCAACCAATAAATACAAGGGGTGCTCACCAGAATCCACTCGATTATAAGTTTTTGACTAATATGCTTTTGGTTCGGTAGTATCAGTAACAAATCCAGAATAGCCAATTCAGCTATGAACAAACCCCAGAAAATTAGTCCATATAAACAGATTAGGATCAGACTAGCTACTACTGATTGAAAGATAGTATTGTTAAGATGATTATTAGTTTGGTTAAAAATTACCGAATAGAGGAGCATGGCTACAAATACGCCCAAAACGTTAATCCAGTTTGTGGCCAGTATTTTCATAAATATGAACATTGTAAACCAGGTTTCAGGCCATTTTAAATCATTTTACTGTGCTACGGTATAGTTCCTTTTTCTTTTCTGAACTCGGTCAAAGAGCTTATACTAAACCCTCCAAACCGGCATTTGTCATAACACTTTAAATACTTTGCCGTAACAAATTTAAATTCTTAACATATATATACTAACTTAAATCTAGTTGACTTCCAGTTCCTTGCAAAATGGACCTGAAACACCCGATTCCTTGAAATTTAACTGCATCTGATATTTCCCCGGTTTTACTCCCACTGGCAATGTGTATGAGCCAAAGAATAGAACCAAGGCGCCATCGCCGTATGTTCTGTCTTCTTTGACTTTGGGAAACACATCAAAAGAGCCCTGCGAACCTTTGATTTTTAAGGAAGGGAACTTGTCCACAGTAACTTTAGGCCCATCAAACGTTCCGGTGAATATTGGGAATGGGCTTATGAAAATTTCTTCTCCTGCACGAGCTTTGATAGGTTCAAAAAAACCAGGGTCGAATTCATTATCCACTGGTTTATTGGTCCAGATACGTTGAAATCCATTCTCGTTATTTCTGTCTGAAATCATGTAAATGGTACTGGAAATGACATCCTTATCCTCATAAACACTTACATAATAATTACCATTACCCACGTTGGAAGGAATATTAACTTGCAATCTGTCTGGCCCCTCATATTTGGCATTAACCCAAAGAGCTTTGTTCTCAGGTGCATTCTCAAGCTTTACCCGATAGGATTTACCGGGTAAAAAACAACCTCCAGCTATTGTGATCTGTTGGCTTTTCGGAATTGTGTGCCACCAATTAGATATGCCATCAAATTGTGCGCCTACTTGCATCCTGCCTAATTTGAGCTTTTGAGGAAATACAAATTGCTCTTGATAGTAAGTAATGCTCAATTCGACGTTCTCAGAAGGTAAAAGTTTGTATCCATCTTCAAAATAAAAAAAGTAAGGACCTGTATTTTTTACCACGGCGGCCCCTGTACTAAGGTCGCGTAGCGTTGCTTCTATCTTTTCAGCGTCGTCCGGGCGTTCGGGTATTGTTCCGACGCCATGCGTGAAATCTATGTCAGCGATAGCCGTTCCATTTTCAGTCACGTAAATATCCTCCTTGAGCCTTGCCTGAAGAGCGCCTTCCAGATCTACATATACCTTATAGAGAATGATGGCATTTGTAAAAGTATTATTCACAATTAATGGACGCGGCTCAAATCCGCGAAAATACATGGAAATAAAAGGATCGTCGAGAGTGACAACAAAGCCCTCAGCCAAATCCATCTTTAGTGTAATTAAATCTGACTGATAACTTTCAGGAAGTAGAACCTGGATTGTTTTAGCATCGTGATCTATTAGGACACTTTTCGCTCCCTCTACGGTAACATTTTTCAAACGTATATTTGCCCCAGGCGTTGGCGACGGCGAATGTTTACGCTCGCATCCGAGGATCATAAAGTAAAAAACAAAACAACATAACTGATTTTTCATGGCATCTGAATTGGATAGGAGTCTGTAATATCATCTTTGTTTTTTAGGACATCAAAGTTAGGTTTATTTCACTTAGATGATCCGGTGACTTGAATCAATAGGTGACGTGTATTTATTGGCTAAATTGTAGATAATGTGGTAAATAACAAAGATGTCGACATTCAACAAATTAATGACGTTTGCGCGTCTCTTTTATCCAATTTGCAAGCTCGTTCACTGTTATCTCTCCTATATTTTCAGAAGGCATGTTGTTTTCAACTGCTAGTACTGGTTTAGCCTTTTTTGAAACTTTGCTTTTTTGTCGAGTAAGACTGCTTCGCTCGCTTAGATAATTATGCCAGTCGTTAAAAGACATTTCTATGGGTCTGAACTCGACGCCAAAACAACCTGCATCAATAATTTGCTGCTTTAAGGTTTCTGAGACTATGTAAGCAAAGGCGCCTTCAACAAACCTTAAATATAAAAATTGCGGCGTTTCGTCCGAGTCAAGTAAGGCAAGGTTTGCTATTCGTATATATTCGTCCAGATTTGTACAATCTCTCTGGTTTCGCGCTCGTTCCTGAATAAAACCGTCGGCATCTATGACTGAAAGAACTTCTTCGGTGATGCCTTTACCTTCCTGCAACTCAAAGAAAGGGGCTTTTATCACCTGGCTTTTAAAAAAATCAACAGATTCAAGCGATTCTCTTGTTGGATGAACAAACCAGTAATCATCATACACACTGCCTCGGTGCCCCACTACTGTTTTGAAGTATTGAAACGCTTCGGGAGAATACTTATCTAGGATATTTTTTAGCTTCCCACTTACCAGCAAGTTACTCATAAATTCTGCACTGACACCAGAGATGATGTCTGTTGGTTTTGCACGGTTGTAAATGCTCACCTGTGGCACCAAGACATCTGTTGCAATGAATTTCAGATCGAAGTTCTCAATTGAGTTTTCATTACCAGTACTTGATGTATCCTCGACCTGAGGAAAAGGGCCGCAAAGTTTGGGATTCAGGCTATATGTTAGCGCATAATACTTCATTCGATTGTCAATCTGCTCTTTAAGAGGTAAAGTATGATTATTTGATTACCATCAACTTTGAGGTCCATTTAGTTTATTAATTGTATCCATCATTCTCGCTTGAGGGAGTCAACAGGGTTCATTTTTGCGGCTCTGATGGTCTGAAAGCTAACGGTGATGAGTCCGGTCAGCAGCACGAGCAAACCTGCGATTCCGAAAGTCCACCAGCGAATGTCGACGCGGTGGGCGAAGTCCTGCAACCATTGATTCATACCAAACCAAGCAATCGGTGAGGCAATCACAGCCGAAACGATAATTAGGACAACAAAATCCTTCGTTAAAAGGATTGCAATGCCCGAAACGGACGCACCCATCACTTTGCGAATCCCTATTTCCTTCGTCCTCTGCCGGACAATCAGTGCAACCAGGCTAAACAAACCCAATGCTGAGATGCCGATTGCAAACAATGCAAACACAGTGAAAAGTGATGCGAGCCGATTTTCTGACTCGTACATTTTTTGCATATTTTCATCTGCAAAGCTGTATTTGAATTCTTCATCGGGGAAAAATTGCTTCCAGCTCTTTTCGATATGCTGAATACTTGCCGGCATATTTTTACTGCTCACGCGAATGTAGGTGCTGCTAATGGCAAAAAATGTAAGTGGATTATAAACAAGTAACGGGCTTACTTTCTTCAACGAAGTGATCTGAAAATTCTTGGCCACCCCAACAACCCGGCCCTGCACCGCACCCAGTTTTAAGATAGAGTCCACCGGATTCTGTATTCCGATTGCTTTCGCCACGCTTTCAGTTATGATGATTGGCTTTTGGTAGTGTAAGGCCTCGGCCCGGGCATGTTCACCGCGTTTAGTAAAATCTTCCATCAGCGAATCGTAGGCCATCACGTCGGTTGAGAAATTCCTTGAAAATGCCCAGCCTTGTTTCATTTCAATGCCCATGGTTTTGATAAAATCCAGGTCCGCTGAGATAAAGGCGAAGTCCAGCCGCCTGGTCGAGTCAAATGGACTTGGCATACTGGATGAATTACCGAAATTTTCTCCCAGTTTCATGCCAACAAAACTTACAGATTCAAGATTCGGATTATCGAGCAGTGTCTTTTTAAAAGCGTCTTTATTTTTAGAGATATCAACCGCAGGTAAGATTAGCAGATGGTTTTTATCAAAACCAAGCGGGCGATTATTAAATAGGTCAAGCTGCTGCCATACCACGATCGTGGCAATAACCATCACCATAGAAATGCTGAATTGAAAAACGATCAGCATTTTTCGGAGACTAAAATTAATTTTCAATCCACCCTGACGGTCTTTGAGAATACCGGCAGGCTGCATCCTGCTCAAAAAGAAGGCTGGATACATGCCCGACAAAACACCGGCTGTCAAACCAATGCCGAAAAAAAGTGCCAAGTTCTTGAAGTTAAAAAGATAATTCAATGGAAGCTTGATCAGGAGAAAATTGCTGAATACCGGCCAGCCTATCATGGACAGGACCATTGCAAGCACGGTAGCAATGCTAAAAAACAAGAATGACTCACCAATAAATTGAAATGCTAGCTGATGCTTTCCGCCTCCCAAAGTTTTCCTGATACCAACTTCCCGCACACGGCCCAATGCCTGCGCTGTCGTCAGGTTTACATAGTTGATACAGCCAATAACCAGTATCAAAAAAGCAACACATCCGAAAATATACACATACTTGATGTCGCTCATGTTGGCACTAGGGTTATTGATGCCAGCTGAGTGAAGATGAATATCGGTCACTGGTAAAAACTGAATACCCACTTCCGGGGACAAATTGTATTTGGTGAAAGTCTTTGAAATCTTACCACCCAATTTTTTTACATCTGCATTTGCTTTGAGCAGCACATACTGGGGGGTGCCAGAATAGCCGTGGAAATTCAACGTTTCCTGCCGATCTACTTTTGGAAAAAATACGTCTCCTTTAAAATGCGTATTGGCAGGAATATTCTCGATAATGCCGGTTACAGTGAAATATTCCCTCTTGCCATTCCAGCCTTTCTGAACAACTGACTTGCCCATCGCATCCGCATTTGGGAAGAGCTTACTTGCTGCCTCTGCCGTGATGACTACATTTGACTGGTCCTTAAAAACCGTTGATCTGTTGCCATCAAGAAAATTGAAATTGAATGTTTCAAAAAAATCAGGACTGACCGTCAACGAATTGAGCGCAAGGGTTTCTCGTTTTTGAGAAATACCAGCTCGTAAGCATTGAAACTAGTGAACGCTTCCACCTCCGGGACTTCCTGTGTTAGTGTCGGGCCCAGAGCCACGGGAACCACAATATTGCGCTCGATCGGAGATGTTTTCCGGTTCTCCATTACAAGCTGGTAAATCCTGTCCGAATTGCTATAATGTTTATCAAAAGACAACTCATAAAAAACATAGGAAATGATCAGCATAACACCTGCTAACCCAACTGCCAGCCCGAATAGATTTATAAATGAATAAATATGTCCTCTTTGAAAGGTTCTGAAAGCAATTTTGTAGTAATTTTTTATCATATCCGCATTGACAAAAAACGGTGTTGGGTACGTGGCCGGTTCGCTCAGTGCATTTATCTTGCGTTTAAGAAAATAAGGCCGTGAGAATTTTAGCACTTGTAGTAGATACCGTCTTCGGGCGACAGTCTCTCCAAGTGCAGATGCATCAATTGTAAACTGTTCGTGTAAATCACCTAAGATTTCTTCGTGCTGCTCCGAAGGGCATGTCCATTTTAAAAAGAAATCAGCCCAGTCGGGAGGGGTAGGCTCTGAATGTTGGTCGGCCATGATCAGGAGATAAATGGTAAAGGGATTGATTCCCAGAGTTGATTTCTAAGCTCACGCATATCCAATAACATGTGTTTGCCAAGCGTAGTGACAGTAAATATGCGCTTACGCCTCCCGCCACGGGCTGCTGTGGGACTACCTAACTCCGAACTGACAAAAGCTTTTTCCTCTAACCTATATAACGCTACGTGAACTCCGCTCAGGCTTACAGGTCTTTCGGTTCGCCTGTTCAGTTCAGCGGCGATGGTTACCCCGTACGCGTCTGAATCAAGCACTGCGACCGTCAGAAGAACGAGCTCCTCAAATTCTCCCAAATAAGCTCTTGCCATTCAACTATTACTTAAAGATTTATATCATTGTTGTTTGTTAAACAAATATAATGCCATGGTTGTTGCAGCTTGCTATGGCCGATTTATAACAGCCCTGATGTTCACTATCGAACATTACTTGTACGTTTTCGGCTATTCATACATGTACAAGATCACATATAATATATCTCTCTCATGCCAATAGCTCAGGGGGTATTGCGTTCGTCCAAATCAATAAGACCCCATTATAAATATATTGGCTAGGCAGTACATTTTAAGGTACAGGATTTAGAGTATATCAAACCTTAGGAGGTGTTTATGGGTTCTAAACTGGTATTTTAACTTTCCGGCAGAGTACATTTTAACGACCGGTTTTTTAGTTACCTTCAAGTGGTTACATAATAAGCTGTTTCGAACACTAATAACTTGCCCCTGTGAATATCTTCATTCGAGCCTCGACCGGCCTTTTATCATAATTTCTGACATCAATTTGCCAAAGCTTGATGGCCTTGAACTTAGAAGGAAAGTTCAGAACGATGCCGAACTGAGTCTTAAGTGTATTCCATACGTATATTTCACCGCAGCGGTTAATCAACAAGCTGTTATTGACGCTTACAGCACATCTGCCCAGGGCTTTTTTGTAAAGCCAGTTAGTTTCGATTAAATTAAAGAAACAATTAAGGCGATGATCGAGTATTGGAGAAAGTGCGCAGCACCTAATAATTTTTGAATCTAAACCTACTCCAAAAACAGCCAGTTCTGTAAACATGTAAGACACCTCAGAGGCATTTATTAAATCGACAAGCACGAGCCTAAATTTCTGTCACGAATCTTTAGCAGCCGCTGGTAAGTAAACCTCGAATGTAGCCCCTTCTCCGAGCACACTGTTAGCTGTTATTGCACCGTTGTGGTTATGGACAATCTTTTCGCAGATAGCCAGCCCGATTCCAGTCCCTGTGAATTTGCTCATGCCATGAAGCCGCTGAAAGAGTTGGAAAATACGGTCACGATATTTTTGTTCAAAGCCTACCCCATTATCAGTAATCTGTATACAGTGATATAGCCTTACCTTCGCTGCTGGCTTGATATGGGCGGGCAGCTCACCTAATGCAAGCGCTTTAGATTCTATAACTATAACTGGCACTGATGGGTGCCCTGCCAGGTCGACGCTGCTGAACTTAATTGCATTGGAAAGTAAATTCTCAAACAACTGCCGCAACTGAGACGCAATACCACTTACATTTGGAAGCGGCCCAATTTTTATTTGAGCATTCGACTCTTGAATTGTTAATTCTAACGTGTTTAAAGCGTAGTTAAGGACTTCTTCAAGCGGTAACAGTGCAAAAGCGTCTTGCTGGGTTGAGAGGCGTGAAAAACTAAGTAAATCCTCCATCAGGACTGACATTCGGGAAGCGGCTGACTGGATGCGTTCCACATACTGTGCCCCCTCTCCGATCCTGTCTCCAAATCTGGCCATCAATAAACTGCTGAACTGTTTGATCTTTCTAAGCGGTTCTTGCAGATCGTGTGATGCAACATAGGCGAATTCTTTCAAACTGTCATTGGAACGTTCAAGGTCTTCGTTAACCGATTTTAGCGCTTTGTTTGCGGTAGTTAGTTGTTCATTTGCATTTAAAATGGTCTGGCGCTGGTTTACCTCTTGCGTGATCTCAGTGCAAATAACTACGATACCTGACACTGTTTGATCATCCTCAAAGAACGGCGTATAGATAAAGTCAATGTAGGTATGGGTCAGCTCCCCATTGCGCCGCAATGTCACGGGCCTTTCCTTTGCTTTAAAAGGGATACCTGTTGCATAAACCCCAGACAGTAGTTCTTCCAGGCCTTGGTGGCGGACTTCGGGCACTGCCTCAAATAAGGGCCTGTTAATGACCTGTTGGTAAGTTTTATCCCAATATTCAAGCACACGCTCATTAGCTGATGTGATGATAAAATCCGGGCCATTAAAAAGTGCAACCGCCACAGGTGCCTGCTCCACTAGCCCCCGGAACCTATGTTCACTACGGAGGAGCTCGGTTTTAAAGGCAACATGCTGGGTTGTTTCCTGGCAGATAACGAGTACCCCTGCAATGCTACCTTGGTCATCCAGTACAGGACTATATCCGAATGTCCAATACACTTCCTCAATTTGGCCATTTCGAAAGATCGGTATTAATTGATCCTGACTCCAAACAGGATCGCCGCCTTCCAGCACCTGGTTAATTAATGGACCAATAGTTTCCCAAATTTCTGGCCAGCAATCCGGGCCGCTCTGGCCTAATGCCGTTGGATGTTTGCCTTCATTGCCGAGACTTGGCCGGTATGCATCATTGTAAAACTGGGTCAAATACGTACCCCACCATAAGAACATCGGAAAACGGGAATTCAATATTGTTGATACCATCGTACGAAGGCTCTGAGGCCAGAACTCCGGAGATCCGACAGGACTTTGATCCCAGCTATAATCCCGGGTCAATCTCCCCAGTTCACCACCACCATTTAGAAACAGATAGCTGCCTTTATTATCGTTCATATTAGCAAATCAAATATTTGTCGACGAGCGAAGTTAGTTCAGGTAATAACACAGATTGACTTTGTTCATGATCTTTAAGCAAAAGTCTCTTGGTATTGTAACTTATAATAAATCTGTTCCAGCCCTACTTAGGCAATTCGCCCCTACACTTTGAAATAGACTACTATTTAATACGCGAATACGGTAAGGCCCAGATCTAGCTTTATGGTTGTTTAATGCTTTATGAGCAGCATCCTATGGCCAAATATTACCTGGGAATGACAATGAAGATCATCAAAACAGTTAGGAGAAGTTGTTTCTTGAAAAAAGCGAAGCAGTATCGTTGCGACACTTACCTAATAAATAAGCCGAGTTATGCGGACCTCACACTCCTGCGGGATCTTGTCATGCAATCCCGAGAATGAATTCCTTGCCAAAATCTCAGCTTGGTTGAAAAACAATGATAGCTGATTAAGCTCCTACTGCCCTTCCTAAAAAGTAACACAATTTAAAAACTGCTACTGAGCATTCTTTATATATTTTGGTGATTCACATTCTTGCCAGTACTCGACAATCTTTACGATCATTTTTTTCAATTTATCGTAATTACTTGGCTTAATAAAGAATCCTTGAATAGACCTTGAATACGCATCGATCACATGCTTTTGTTCGGCACTTGTCGAAAAAAAAAGGTATGGGATTGATTTTAATCTCAGATCTTCGTTGTTATGAATTTTTTCATATAGTTCCATCCCATTTAATTTCGGCATGTTTATGTCAGAGAGGACAAGAAAAGGTTCAATATCGATGTGTGTTAAGTATTCCAAAGCTTGAACACCGTCTCCAAAGAAAACCAGCTCATTCTCATAATTCAGTTCTTTGAATATTTCAGACAGGATATCCTGGTCGTCCATGTCATCTTCTATAATTACAATAGGTCCTTTTTTATTCATAACTGTTTATTGTTCTGATCCTTAGTAAGTACTGAAAAACGTGCATTAAGTGGGTGTATCCTGAGCAGTTCCCTTGTCATCAGCAAGCAGGATTGCTTTAATTCGGTCAATGTGTACCTGAGACAGTTCTGCCCTTTCGAGCGCTGATATCTTAATTGCCCCGGTTTGCTCTTTTGCAAAGGTGGTCAAAAGGTTTCTTCTTTCTTCAAACATCCGAAGGGCTGTCCACATCGTCTCTTCGATCTTTAAGGTCTGCTCGGCGATCAAGGCTTGCGCAGTATAGGCATGACCTGTGTGACAGCGGTAGCGTGTCAAGGGGCCTTTGTCCACTTTCCATAGCACGCCACCACAGCCCGGGCAATTGAAAGGCACCTGGTCGCCTAGTGAATTGACGGCTGGCAAATCGCTAAGTACGCGTTTGGCAATTTTTGCTTCGGTCAAAATGTCTTTGGGGACTGGCCGGCTTTTTTCCAGTTTTGCTGCCAGGAGCTGATACAGCAAATCTCCCATTTCCAAGAGGGGCAAACAAAAATCAACTTCTGCCTGCTTTAAAGCATTGGCAGGCATATCTGGGTATTCTGCATCTGCCGGATCTTGAACGATGCATATCCCGCCGCAGCGCTTGATAGCGATCATCCCCGCTGTGCCATCATCCAGATAGCCCGTTAACAAGATCCCAATCACGCTGCTGCCAAAAACAACAGCAGCCGACCGAAATAATGGATCAATCGCTGGCCGGGAGCGGTTTTCCTGCGCGCCCTTTGTAACCAAGATCTTTTCGTCATCACCGATCATCAAATGGTGATCAGAAGGTGCCAGGTACAAATGTCCGTTACTTAGGCTTTCGCCATTTACAGCGTGCTGACATTTCAAGTTATTCTGCTTACTAAGCTCGTTCAAAAGCACGTCCCCCGTCGCGTCAGCTGAAATATGCTGGACAACCAATATCGGCGCTGGAAAATCTTCTTGCAATTGGTTTATTAATGTTTTCAATGCATTAAGGCCGCCGGCAGACGTGCCGATGACTACAACTTTTCCTGACGGGGCCGGTTTATTTTTTGCCATAGTGATTTGGTTATAAAGCGTAAATGATCCTGGTAAACCGTAGCACTAATTGGCTATCTATTATTGCAGCCCGGCTACCGGGAAATAGATCACAAATTTGCTTCCCGTACCCGGCGTGCTTTCCACCCGGATACTGCCACCGGCAGCATCAATTATTTTCTTTGCCAGGTAAAGTCCGATGCCCTGCCCCTCATGGTCCGTTTGGAGCCTGTGGTACTTTTGAAAGATTTTATCAATGTCGCCTTCGGCCATCCCAGTCCCGTTATCTTGGACTGTCAGGGCAGTGAATTCACCTACACTAGAAGTTTGGATGCTGACAACAGGCGTATCCTCTGATCGGTATTTGATCGCGTTTGAAACCAGGTTGAACAAAATGCTTCTCAGGTTCTTTTTAGAAAAAAGGATTTGTCCCACTTTCAAATCGGTTGTGATAACCGCGCTGGTCTGCTTGATCTTATCGCCCAGGCTCCACTGCATGCTTTCCAAAATTTCATTCATATCAACCATCTCAGTCAAAAGGGCCTGGTCTTCAAGTTTGGCTACTGTGCCAATGTCCTTGATCAGGGCCCCAAACTTATTTACTGAATTGCCAATGATGTTTAAAATGGGCCTTAGCTCTTGGTCGTCTGCACGCATTTCTGTCAATAGCCCTATACTTACACCTATGTTACTGAGCGGTCCTAGGAAGTCATGAGATGCCGTATGTACAAAATTGTCCAGGTCGTCGTTGATGCGCGTCAGGATTTCATTCTTTTTATCCAGCTGGTGTTGTATTTCTTTGAGGCTGCTGATGTCATTGAAAGTAATGATGGCACCCGTCCTTTTATTGCCAAGCTGCTGGATATAGGCCATGGTCATGACCTGGTACCATTTTCCATCATTGGATTGCACTTCCCGGATTATAGGATAACCCTTCTCCAGGACATCCGTTATGTCATCAGAAAGGGTTTCAAACCTGAAATTGGTCGAGATATTACTAATGGGCCGTCCAATGTCGCTTTCGAGCAAGTTAATATGCCGCACCGTACCTGGCGAAAATCGCATCAGGCGAAGATCCGAGCTGACAAAGAGCTGGCCATTAATATTGCTTTTGAAATAATTGTTCAGATCATCGTTAAGCTCTAACAGCTCCCGGTTCTTTAACTGGTAATCCGCATTGATCGTGTGCAGCTCTTCATTGACGGACTGCATTTCCTCATTGCTGCTCTGCATCTCCTCATTGGCCGATAGCAGCTCCTCATTAAAGGACTGCATATTCTCGTTGAGTGCAAACAGTTTTTCGGTGGCAGCAGCCAGTTGCTCTTTCTGGTCTTTGTTTTCCTGCTCCAAAAACTTGGTATAATCGTCTAGATAGAGCTTCTCGTCAAACTGCATTGCATCTGCTGGCTGGCCGGAACCTTGATCTTCGCTAAACTGTACAACTAAGAACCCATTAGGCCGGCCTTTAAGGACCATCGGGCTAACCGACAGGTTTACTTTGATTATCTGTTCTCCCTGCTGGATCTGCACGCCTGTGACCACTGCTTTTTTATGGGTTTCACTGACTTTTTTGCAGGCGGTCTTGAAAGCAATATTAAGAGGGCCTGGTAGAAGTTCGGTCAGATCTGACGTTAAAATCTTTTGGGTAAGGAACCTTCCGGTTGGGCCGTAGGATTTAAGCACCCTGTTGTTTTCATCAATACAGACAAGCAGGCGCTGCTCTTCATTAAGGATGGTTTCATGGATTGCCCCATCCAAGGTGCGGTCGGGCGCTTTATTGGTTTCTGGTTGAGCAACCCCTAAGCTGGCCGGTTTGTGGTAGGTATATTCCGGCAGGGTAAACGTTTCAAAGTTTACGGATGGGGTAGCATCCAGTTTCTGGTAGATCTTTGCATTTTTATCAATGACTTTCATGCTCTTTAATATCGGCGAGGGGTTCTCACTGGATCCTAGAAACAGGTATCCCTCGGGTTTTAGCCCAAAGAGGAGCATGTGATAGATTTTTTGTTGTAAGATCGGGGTCATGTAAATCAGCAGGTTGCGGCAGCTGATCAGATGCATGTTGCAGTAGGGCGGATTTTTCACCAGGTCATGTCTGGAAAAGATAACCATTTTACGCAAGGCAACCGTTACCTTATAATCCTCCCCCTCCTGTATAAAGTATTTTTCCAGGTAGGATTGCGGCATTTTGGACACTATGGCAGCAGCGTAAATGCCTTTACCGGCATGGTCCAGGGCAGCAGTATCAATATCGGTAGCAAAGATTTTCACCTGCTGTTCCTGGATCTTTTCCCCCAAAAGCTCTCGCACCAGGATAGCCATCGAGTAAGCTTCTTCGCCCGTCGCACAACCAGTAACCCATATCCGGATTTCCTGGCCAGTAGAAAGGCTTTTAATGATAGAAGGCAGTACCCGTTTTTCCAGCGCACTAAATGCTTCGGTATCCCTGAAAAAAGCAGTCACGCTAATAAGAAAATCTTTGGCAAGCGCTTCAATTTCATCAGGGGAACCTTTGGCAAATTCCAGGTAAGCTTCCAGGCGTTCAAAGTTGTTATAAGCCGCCCTTCTTTTGATCCGGCGCAAAATAGTCGACTGCTTGTAGTCTGAAAAATCCAGTGGAAGCTGCTGGCTTATGATCTCGATCAAACCAGCCATATTTTCTCCATCAGAGATACCGGCCGCTAGCAGTTCAATTTCCCGCTTGACATATTCTTCAATAGTGCCGGGCATTGCCTCGGGCTCCACGATGAAATCGACCATTCCAGTGGCGATTGCATTGGAAGGCATACTGTTGAATTCAGTGGTTTGTGGGTTTCTGGCAATCACCATCCCGCCTGCCTTCTTAATTGCTTTTACACCATCACTACCATCAGAGCCCAGGCCGGACAGGATGACGCCAATCGCCTTTGGGCCGTAGTCGGCAGCGAGGGAAGATAAGAATGTATTGATGGTCATGTGCGGACCGCGCACGTCGGTTTTATCGCTTAAATGTAAATGCCCCCTTTTTACGGTCATAAACTTATCTCCCGGGATTACATATACATAATTGGACGCAATGCCCGTCCCTTCTACCGCCTGTACCATGGTCAGCTTGCTGTACCTGGATAAGACTTCTGCCAACCTGCTTTCATAATCAGCGGATAAATGCTGGACCACAACGTAGGCAATACCATCCAGAGGTGTGTTTTCAAAAAAAGAAATCAGCTCATCAAGGCCCCCGGCCGATGCACCGATGGCAACAATGTGATTTGGTTCAATTGAATTCATTAAGAAGTTTAGGTTAGGTGCAGGATGTTGAGCGTAAATGCCACATCATCAAATAATTATTCTTATAAGGTACAGAAAGTTATTGTAGGTGGCACAATGTTTTTCGCAATATGCAACCAGGCGTTGACTACTTACCAACTTGTTGGAATGTAATCTTATGTGTAACTGACTTGAAATGACAAGCTATGTAAGTAAATATTGAGCTTACACTAAACTAATTATCGGATGGATAAAAATGGCCCAATTATCATTATAGAAGATGATGCAGACGACCAGTTCGTATTGGAAGAAGTTTTTGGCGAATTAGGGTATTCTAATCAAAGGATGTATTTCTCAGATGGTCAATCGGCATTGGATTTTCTTTATACCAGCAAAAAGCTGCCTTTCATTATTATTTCAGATATTAATCTGCCACAGTTAAATGGTTTGGAGCTCAGAAGAAAGGTACAAACTGATGCAGAGCTCAGCCTTAAGTGCATTCCCTACGTTTACTTTACCACAGCGATCAACCAGCAGGTCGTTATTGACGCATATAGCACATCTGCACAAGGCTTTTTCGTTAAGCCAGGCGAATACGATGAAATTAAGGCAATAATTAAATTGATGATTGACTATTGGAAAAGGTGTGCGGCCCCGAATAATTTCTGAAGACACTAGAGGAAGTGGCTTTGCTCATTTCCCGAACCCGCCTTTATTATGACAATCCTTTAAACAGTTGACAATAAATACGGGTAGCATACGTCTTCGCAAGTTACATTTAAAGGTGGGGCCATTTCTGTTTGCTGTACTAAAAAGCCTTATTCAGCTTCTATTTCAAGCAAATCGCATAAACCTCGCCTCTTGGAGGAATTTCAGGAATACCACCGTATTTTCTCCTCTCTGAAATTG
Organism: Dyadobacter sp. CY347; assembly: GCF_021502655.1. Taxonomy (GTDB): domain Bacteria; phylum Bacteroidota; class Bacteroidia; order Cytophagales; family Spirosomataceae; genus Dyadobacter. The sequence continues at coordinate 1,582,444 of NZ_JAKFFT010000002.1, read as the reverse complement.
CTTACATAATTAACGATAATAAACTTTGTTGGACAACTTAGTAGTCCCTCACTGCCAGATTTTGATGTTAGCTTTGCAACTTCCACCTAAATATCCTAAACGCATCTTCCTACGAACTGCACAACTGAAGTACGTATACGCGACTGGGTTTTTGTAGACGGGAAAGAGTTTTCGAGCCCGGTCGCTGCGAGCTACCTCAGCATATAGAGCAAACCGGCTCACTGATCTGGAGTTTACCATCTTCTTTACCAGATGCAGATCAAAAGCGATTAAACTGCTATATGAAGACTCTTTGCCAACGAACCTGTCAAGAGGGACTTTTATAGAAGCTATTGGGAAATAACTAAGAACAAAATTTCTTTTATACTTTGACATGCTGCTCCACAATGCCCTTGATATCCTCCAAAGTAAAGGGCTTTGTAAGAAAACCGTTGGCACCAGCCCGAAGGCACCGCTCACGTTCACCTTCACTATTTCCTGCCGTCAATGCAATAATAATAACACGATCTGCCTCGGGAATTTTTCTGACTGCCTGCATTGCTTCATAGCCATTCATTTCCGGCATTTGGATGTCCATAAAAATAATGTCCGGAAGAGCCTTCTTGCATAAATCAACTGCCTCTACCCCATTGACGGCTTCTGTGATTAGAACATCCTTAAAAGCTTTCTGGATCGCAATTTTGGCAAAAAGCATATTGACTGAATTATCTTCAGCAATCAGGACACGGAGGCCCCTGGCTGGTATGGTGGCCAGGATTTCATCCTGCACCGGCAAGTGCTGGTTAATGGATTCACTTGTAGAAAGCCGGGTTAGACAAAGCAGCAAATCACTAATCCTAATTGGTTTTGTCAGCGTATGAATAGGTTTTGACATATCAAGTTTTTCTAGCCTGCTGATATCTTCTGCGCCATTGATAAGCATAATGTAAGGCAGGCCTGACAATTGAGAAGTTGTACTTTCGGGCTGACTTGTTAAACCTGGCAAGTAGTCAGCAGACTCATGATAATCAGCTATCACCACGTCCCATTTCCTTTCTGATTCTAATAGTGTGCGTGCCAGATCTGGTTGCGATGCCGTTTCAGCATGAATCCCCATCGTATGAAGCATGTTTGCCAAAATCCTTGCGCTATCACTATTATCTTCTATGATCAGCACATTCTCAACCGATAATGGGTTATGCCATTCAACCCCGGCTCCGTTTTCATAAACTGCCGACAGTTCAAAATAAAAAGTGCTGCCTATACCCTGTATACTTTCCAGTTGTAATTGACTACCCATTAGATCCAGCAACTGGTTTGAAATCGCAAGTCCTAAACCGGTACCGCCATATTTTTTGGTGGTAGAACTATCTTCCTGTAAAAAAGCTTCAAATATTCTGGCCTGCTTGCCTGCCTCGATTCCAATCCCGGTATCAATCACTGAGAATTTTATGCGGGCGATTTTTTCAGAAGCATTCAAGGGCCCAAGCAGTTCTACTCGGAGCTCGATCTGGCCGTGGTGTGTAAACTTTCCGGCATTTGTTAACAAATTCATCAACACCTGTTTGATGCGTACAGCATCCACCCAGATAAATTGGGGGACGCCTGCGGACAGGTCAACAAGCATTTCTATGTTCCTGCTTTGAATTGGTGCAGCAATTATGTCTGCAACCTGATAAATTAATTCAAAGATGTCAGTCTTTTCAATTAGAAGATCGAGTTTACCGGCTTCGATTTTTGAAAAGACCAGAACATCATCTAATAAACTGAGCAGTGTATGGGCCGATTGACCTGCAATTTCCAGATAGTGCCTCTGGGTTGGCGTCAAGCCAGAATTCAAAACCAGGTCCGTAAAACCAATTACACCATTAAGCGGTGTACGGATCTCATGGCTCATGTTAGCTAAAAATTCCGATTTGGCTGCGTTGGCCTGATCGGCCTGTAATTTAGCTTGTTTAAGCTCCTCCCTGCTTTCGACCATTTCTGTGATATCCTGGGTGGACATCATCATTCCGCCAATACTACCATCAAGCAGTTTCCAGGGCCGAATCTCAAATTTTAGGTATTGATCTTTATCCCAGCCAAAAGGTCTCCACTTCTCTTCCTCAACGCTGATTATGGCGCCTGCCAGGCATCTCTGATGCAATATTTTCCACTCGCGGCTAATATTGGGAAAAACCTCGTAATGAGATCGTCCAATCAACTCCTGTCCATTTAGCCGGTACTCCTCTATCCATCGGTTACTGTGGGCAATATAGCACATATCTGTATCGAACATCGCAACAGCAGCAGGGGCGTCCCTTACAAAAGCGGTCAGCAGGGACCTTTCTGCCATCAGCGCATGCTCAGTCAGTTTTATTTGGTTAATATCCTGAATGGTGCCGTAAAACCTGACACATTTCCCATTCCTGAATTCAGTGATCCCGACGATCCGTACCCACAACGGCTCACCCTTTGCTGTAATGATCTGAACCTCCAGATCAAAATTTCCTCCGTTCCTTAATACCGCCTGCGTAGCAGCTTTGATCTTCTCAGCGTCAGCACCGTTCCCATAAAAAGCCAGTGCAGTTTCAGGGTCCGGTTTATAGCCCATGACTACCTGATGTATCTGACACGTCTGTTCGGACCACTCTATGGTATTACTCTCAAAGTCAAGCTCCCAAGTCCCTACTTTTGCCATCTTGTTGATGCGCAAAAGAATATCCTGCATTCGGCTGAGTGTTTTCTGCTGTTTAAAACGCTCAGTAATGTCAATCGAATTACCTATTATATAACGCAGGCCGTTATCATTTTCGACCAGAATATTTTTATATTGAAAAAACCGTTCTGACCCATCTTTATGTATGGCAGCACAGATACCCCCTACGATACCCAACCTGTCCATGTCTATCAGGTATTTCCTCAGAGCAAGTTGATGTCTCTCCGGAACAAGGTCTGATAAATTGTATTGTAAGGCCTGTTCAACAGAATAACCAAGTAATGCGGCACCATAACCGTTAATTGAAAGCAGTCTGCCATCCAGGTCATGGGTCAGCATGAGCCCCTGGCCGTTTTCAAAAAAAGACCTGAACTTTTCCTCGCTTTCTTTAATTTTCTTCTCCCTTGCTTTCTCCCGGCTTATGTCGCGGCCGATATTGACCAAATTCCCTGTGAGCGGCTCCAAAGCACAAACCCATTGCAGGTGAAGATATCGATTTTGGCTGTCTACACACCGAAGTGAAAGCTTGATCGATTGCTGGCCGGATAAGGTCTTGGCCGCCATCCTGAGAACAGCGCCTCGGTCCTCGGGATGGACCAGTTCAAAAATAGATGTCTGTAAAAGTCGCTCAGGCTGCCACCCTAACAGTTTCTCAAAGGCGGGATTTACACTAAGCAATATCCCTTCATTTGAAGTGACACAGATCAGGTCTTCTGCCAGTGTGACAATGCCTTCATAGTTTCTCAGTCGCCGAAGGTTAGCATGGTCAATAATAATCCGCATCGCTTGGTTGGATAATGTGCGGAGTGCTTCTCTTTGAAGCCCTGATAACTTGCGGGGTTTAACGTCAAATACACAAAGCGAGCCCAGCGCATAGCCATCGGGATCGATCAGGGGATACCCTGCATAAAATCGAATATTGGGGTCCTGACTGACAAAGACATTGTCACGGACGCGCTCATCCTGCAGCGTATCTTCAATCTCTAACAGCTCCTGCTGCATGAGCAAATACTGGCAAAAGGATAATTCCCTGGGAATTTCATTGAGATCGGTTCCCACCTGGCCCTGCACCCACTGATGCTCAAAATCCATAAAAGAAACAAAGGAGATAGGCACTTCGCAGATCAAAGAAGCAAGTCTGGCTAAATCCTGAAATTCGTTCTTAGGATCGGCTTGCTTGATATGATAACCACGCAGCGCGTTCAGGCGCTCATACTCGTTGTCTGGAAGCGGATATAATTTCATATTTTACCAAGTACTTGTACAAAAGTACTTAATATAAAAACTATATCTTTTGAATGCGATTGCAAAATATACATCCCATTTGGCATGTCACAGTAATGGAGAATTCCAGCCAATACTTGAAAGAAGACGCTGATACTTTCAATTAATTTAACAACAACATTAGCCGCATAAATTCCGTAGACTCGTACGATAACCCGATCAACTCCCGTTTTGCACTTCAATATTTAACTCGGCTGATCAAACTAAAAGTCCTGAGCAATTGCCTAACTGGGTATATTCAAGGCCAAGTCCATTTTTTTTGGAAAGTTGGCGATAGCTAAAAGTTGCCCTCGATCAGGATCTTGGGCATTTGTAGGAATTGCTCATGACCGAACAAATAGTGTACAAATAGACTACCTAATAGCTATTCCACCTTTATTGTATTAATATGCCGTATATGGACGGTTTTCAGTTGCTGGAAAAGTTAAAGAAGGATGCAGATCTTCGACTTATGTGCATTCCGTTCGTATTCTTCTCTACCGGTATTACCAGAAAATGGTAATTGACGCCTGTAATCTGTCAGTCCTGTGAAATTTTGTAAAACCAAGGCAGTTAAGCACTCGTGCTCGCGCATCTGAAAGCCTCTCTTCTATAAGTAGCAGCTTTAAGCTAAGATCAACATTTTCCATAATTCTAATTTTATGATAACCACAAAAATATTATTCCAGACCTGGTAATTGTGTTTACCTGCCAGCAATCTCGAAACTAACTCACTACTTACTGCGCTGGCTTGATATTTATGGATTTGGTATTTGTTGTTTCTCATTTTCAAATCCATAGATCGCTTAATGACCACAAGCATTTTATGAATAAGTCAGTAACTACACATGAATCGCTAAGAATTTCGGCATTGCACAGCTATGGTATCTTGGATTCATTGCCGGAGCAAGATTATGATGAGCTAACCAAATTGGCATCCCAGATTTGCAATACGCCAATCTCGCTTGTATCTCTTGTCGACCAGACCCGCCAGTGGTTTAAAGCAAGTCATGGGCTTGATATCATCCAAACTCCGCGGGAATTTTCTTTCTGTGCACACGCGATTAAGAATCCCAACCAGCCCATGGTTGTAGCTGATGCAAGAAAGGATGAAAGGTTTACAGATAATCCACTCGTGAGTGGGGACCCTTATATCGTTTTTTACACCGGTGTCCCATTGATCGATCGCGATGGTTATGCTTTGGGTTCGCTCTGCGTCATTGACCATATGCCCAGGCAGCTCACCTCCCAGCAGCTCTTCGCATTGCAAGTCCTGGCCAGGCAGGTTGCGCGGCTCTTTGAGCTCAGACGGCCCGTGTCGGCGTTAAATTCTAATGAAATGGAGCTTGAAGCAAGGGTTGAGCGTCTACTCACACATCGCACCAGGCAACTCTCCCATCAGAACCAGGCTCTCTCAGATCTCAACCGGAGTGTCTTAAAAAACAATGAAGACTTAAAAAGATCAAATACAAACTTGCAGCAGTTTGCTTTTATTGCATCTCATGATTTGCAGGAGCCGTTAAGGAAAATCCAGGCATTCAGTGAGCTGATCATGAAACGCTACCAGGATCAGTTTGGAGATGCAGCAGATTATTTATATAAAATAAAATCTGCCGCAGGCCGCATGTCACAGCTAATAAATAACCTGTTGGTCCTTTCGAAACTGCCCGAAAACCGACAGGAAAATATCATAGTTTCCATGGATTGGGTACTGCAAACGGTTTTGCAAAATTTGGAGCTCGCCATCTCCGATGCAGGAGCGCTTATAACATACGGCCCACTGCCTGAGCTTGAAGGGAACCCGACACAGTTAAGTCAGTTATTTCAGAATTTGATTGGCAATTCGCTCAAATTCAGGCGTGCCGGAGAGCAGATGCAGATCAGTATCCGGTATAAGAAACTCTTACAGGCAGATTTGCCGCCCGGAATACATCCCCTTAAAATCTGCGAAGAATATCACGTATTCGAAGTTGCTGACAATGGGATTGGCTTTGAGCAGCAGCATTCAGAAAAAATGTTTGAGCTTTTTGCAAGGCTTCACAGTACCAGCGAATTTGCAGGCACAGGAATTGGCCTATCCATATGCCAGAAAGTGGTTACCGTTCACGGCGGGGCAATCTCCGCACAAGGTCAACCCGGGAGCGGTGCTGCTTTTTGTGTTTATCTGCCAGTCTGATCAGGTATTTTTGCTTAGTCCAAAAGAGGAAATGCTCTTGTGTGAATTAGGCCTATGAAAAACCTCTTCATAAAATTGCTAAATTAAGAACTGCAAAAGATGAGACATTTTATAATCTTGCTTTTCACGCCATTCCTGTTTTTCGGTTGGCCCCGCCCCATAAAGCATACAGCCAGTGATCACCAAAATCAGGCAAAATCATACTTTTTAACATCTGATACGGTTAAACTTGCTTATAAAATTTCCGGCAATGGTATCCCTTGTATGTATGTCCCGGGAGGCCCCGGGCAAGGCTATGCAACTTTTGAAAAATTAAAGGGCGATAACTTAGAGAAAAAGTTAAAGATGATATATATGGATCAGAGAGGATCCGGCGCTTCGGGTAAATCCGATAATTATCATCTAGACAGAATGGTTGAAGATATCGAAGAGTTAAGGCAAAATCTCAACCTGAAAAAAATGTACCTTCTCGCCCACTCTTTTGGAGGTATCATAGCTATCAATTACGCCAAAAAATATCCCCAGTATGTAAGAGGCCTTATATTGGCGAACGCCACACTGCATTTCTTAAATACTGCCACCTTACAGCAACAGATTGCATATGGAGATAGTCTGTTGCAGGTTCCGGGCGGCCATAAAGTGATTCCAAAGGATAGCCTCTTACCACAATTTTTCAAGGTAAGTGCTGCACTGAGAAAAAAAAGGATGGGATACAGATTCTTGACAGATGACATCAAAACCATCGCGCTAATGGACAAGATAGATTCTTTATATCCGCGAATCATAGATTTTGGAACTGATGTGGTCACCAAACCGGAAACATATCCCGAGTACTATCAGGACTATTCCAAAATGAGCGGTGAAATCGGTTTGCCAACATTAATTATAACAGGTGACCAAGACCACGCAATAGGTGTAAATCATTACAAATCCTTCCAGTTCCCATCTCAGAAAACCGTTTCCATTAATGGGGGGCATTTACTGTATTATGAAAATAATGATGCTTTTCTAAAAGCGATTTGGGAATTTTGCGGTAAGTAACCACTTACGGGTTCATTATTATTCTGCTGCATACCCAAAGCTAAATATCCACAGCTCGGTAGCCAGTTTTTTCTAATGAATAACGCGCATTTCGCCTAGCGTGAATCGACAGTTCCTGCCCTGCTCGATCATTTTAACACCTGATTGTCTTTTTTCAAGATCCAATAGAACCCTGCAACGTGCTAAAAATTAGGCTTAAGCCCTGCCTACTTTTTTCCACAAAATCTAAAACTTAAAACTGCGAGATCCTTGGAGTTTTTAAATTTTTTTAATAAAGATTTCTGTCAATGACATCGTTGCTTTACCAGCATCATTATTTTGATAACGTCCTTTAATTCACATTATAATCGCAAGAATTTCATATTTTAGTATCTGGTAGTTACATCATTGTCAATGAGTTACACAACTTTCGGGAGTATTAAATTTACGGATATGGCATGCTTTTTCTAAGTGGAAGAATAGTATCAAACTAAAATAAGTCAAACTATGAAATCTAAGTTCGAAGATTTTCACTTCACTTCCAGAAACGAGCACACTGAAGGATTGATTACAGGCCTGCTACTTGGAGCGGCCATAGGTGCCTGCGTTGGGATCCTGCTTGCTCCTAAATCGGGCAAAGCTTTGCGTGGAAAAATTAAGGATCTTGCCGACTCACAGGCCGACACGCTAGGCAGCTCCTGGGAGCAGGCGAAAGATAAGGCGGGTAAGGCAGCAGGCGATGCAAAAGATGCCATTAGTTCAGCAGCCGATGAGACCGGATCCAAATTGAAGGACCTTGCCAATAAGGCAGAAAACGAAATCGAGGATGGTGTAGAAACAGTCGCTGACCGTTTCCAGAAAAAATATTAATAAGTCCACACCCCGAAGGCCGGTTGCCAAGCATTACTGGCTCCGGCTTCTTCAACCATTTCATCTTTACAACTAATAACCACTAATTTATGGAACGTAGTAATCTTTACGCGCAGCCCGCGTCAGCTGGCAACTTTATTAACTTAAAAAGAATTTCATGGAGTGCCATTTTTGCAGGTGTACTTGTAGCCATTGTAGCTCAAATGCTGCTTTCGCTCCTGGGTTTCGGGATCGGTCTGGGTACGATTGATGCCGTCGAAGAAAAAAATCCAGCGGCAGGCCTTGGCATTGGCAGTGCGATCTGGTATATCCTGTCGAGCCTGATTTCCCTTTTTGTTGGGAGCTGGGTTGCGGGTCGGCTGGCCAGCGCTCCGCGCTTGTTCGATGGCATCCTGCATGGCGTGCTTACGTGGTGCCTGGTAACACTGCTGACCATTTACTTTCTGACGACAACAATCGGCAGCATCATAGGCGGAACAGGCCGACTGGTTGGCGGATTGGTGAAAACAGCCGGTAAAGGCATTGCAGCAGCTGCGCCGGGCATTGGCGATGCAGTCCAGGGCCAATTGAAAGCCAATGGTGTTGACATGGAAAACCTGGATTTATCTGACCTGAAAAGCGAGGCGAATAAGCTTCTGCGTCAAACCGGTGATCCGTCATTAAATCCAAACAGATTAGAACAGAAAGCAGACCGTGCTGCCGACAATGCAGGCAATGCAGCGGAAAATTCCGCTTCGGATCCAGGAAATGCAGATGATATCGCAGGTAGTATGTTCAAAAACCTTTTCAAAGAAGGTCAGGCAACAGTATCACAAGTGGATCGGCAGGATGCGGTGAATGTGGTGATGAAACGGACAGGAAAGTCTGAGCAAGAATCAAAGCAGATCGTGGACAACTGGATCAATACGTATAAACAAGCACAGGTCAAATTAGAACAGACCAAAAAAGAGGCAGAAATCAAAGCAAGGCAAATGGCGGATGACGCCGCTTCGGCAGCTTCGAAGGCAGCTATATTTGGCTTTCTCGGTTTGCTGATTGGCGTTGCAGCTGCTGGTTTCGGAGCAAAAATGGGAACAGAGTCGCAGAACAATGAAAACCGCTTTGATCAGCCGATAAGCAGCCTTGGGTAAGTTAAAACCGATTTGGCTAAACAGGGAACAGGGCACCAATTGTGTGCCCTGTTTTAATGTCAGACCTTTTAAGAATTCATATCACTTTCGCCTATGTCCAATCTCCTATGGCGCCAGCAGAAATCATCTCAGAAGTCGATAGAAATGGTGGCGAGAGAATTTTTCTCCATCATCGATCCTAGCCTGGTGCCTCAGGTTTTGCTGCTGGGCTTCGAGCTGGCAAAACCCATAGATGAAACCTCGTTTTTTTTGGAGCCATCCGGCTCAGATCTTGGGGCTGATGACTTTATCAAGATTCATGAACTTGCCCGGCAACCTGGCACTGATGAAAAGGTCAGTAAAGTGAAAAGCTCGCAAAAAAGGATTACGGGAAGCCAGATTGAGCGGGCGCGTTTTCAAGCTTACAAGCTGGCTGCCGAAAACCTGCTAATGGTTTCCCCGGCTTTCGAACATAAGCAGCTGCACCTTTCGGTGCCTTGTGAAATAGGGTCTTACCTGGTATTCATTGTACTGAGCTTGCCAAAAGACGTAATTGCCCGGTATTTTACACTTCAAAAGTCAGAAAATGCCGAGCAGAACCAATCGACCCGCTCTTTTCTTGAAAGCGCCATAAACGTATTTTTATCGGAATCGTGGGGTGCTTTGAAAGATAGCCAGTTCAAAAAGCGGTTTATGGACCGGTCTTCGGAGGAACTGCTCAAAAGCGCAGGTCGCAATTTCATGACAAGTATCCAGGAAAACATTGAACCCGGCTCGGATCAGGTTAGCTTGTTCGATGTGTTTGACAACGTTTCCCTGCTTCGGTATGAGGGAAGCGATGCGATGGGTAAAATCTTGCTGGCTAAACAAGGACATTCAAATATTGTCCATAAACTACGCCTGTCAAAACCGATCCCGTTAAAGGATTCCCGAAAAGTCCGTAAATTTTTAGAGCTCTCTGATCCAGACAGCTGCGTGCTATGTGATGGTGAATACATTACGGGATTAGGCATGATACGTGGCGATTACAATCCAAAGCAAAAATCACTGTATTGCATCAACTTTAAGGGCCATTACAAATGGGAGTTGCTCCATGATGGCAACCCGTTGCTATCGGTTTGTCATGGCCTGCCGAAAATGCGGGTGGAAGGCATTGACCGCAACTATTTTACGGGGCTGGTCAATCAGGTGTTCAAGGGCCTGAACGCTTCGCAAACCGACCGACTCTGGGATATTACGCTGAGTGCGACCCAGCAAAAAGCGGGTACGATGCTCGTTATTTCCGATCATGCCAAATCAGAAGCTAGGAGGTTGGCTGGTCAGTGTTTTAAAGTAGAGCCTCTGGTACTCACCGAGGAGCTCGTTAGCCAAATCACCTCCATTGATGGTGCGGTGCTGCTCGACCAGGATTGTGTATGTCATGCAATCGGTGTAATCCTGGACGGCATTGTCTCAGACAAACAGGGGGATGCCTCACGGGGTGCCCGGTATAATTCAGCTATCCGTTATTTTGGCACCAATCACCCAAAGCATTTGATATTGATTATCATTATCTCAGAAGACGGGATGATTAACTTGATTCCCAACGGGTAAATCAAAAATCCATCCAGAAAGATAGTATGGCAGATGGAAGCATTTAACAGAAAAAAAATTTAGGTGGACAAGATCGGCAATGTCATATCAGTTGGAATAGACCTCACCAGTTCTGAGAAAAAACATAGCGGCTGGGCTGTTTTAAATAATAATGTAGCGTCGACGCGCCGTATCCGCACGGATCAGGAATTAATAGATACTACCATTGCTCAAAACCCAGCGGTTATTGTCCTTGACGCACCGCTATCGCTACCGGCGGGAAGATTAAGTGTATTTGATACAGACCCTGGCCGGCAGCAATTTGGGATTACCCGGGAATGCGAGCGTGCGCTGCTTAAAGTGGGTATCCGGTCCTATCCATGCCTGCTACCAAGCATGCAAAGACTTACTGAACGCGGTATACGTTTGGCGGTTGAATTTAGAATGCGGGGTTTTGAAGTCATTGAAGGGTATCCAGGTGGCGCTCAGGATATCCTGGGAATCCCGCGTAAACAGAAAGGCATTTCAGATCTGGCAAAGGGACTGGAAGGATTTGGGATTACCGGCTCGTTTATTGAAAAGCCAATCTCCCACGATGAGCTTGATGCGATTACTGCGGCCATTGTCGGGTGTTTTTATTTGTCAGGCAACTATGAGGCTTTTGGCAATGAATCAGAAGGGTTCCTGATTGTTCCAAAACGTTAGATTAGTTAGATAATTCTGAATAAGTGTGACACTATATGGCCATGCAATTTTTAGCCTTCCTTGTGTAATACACATTCCGATGCCTGGCAACCATACTCTTAGGCTTTAAGGATCAAAAGTTTATGAACAACTCATCTTCTATTTCGTAAGACGATGGCTGTTATTTTGATGATTCTGATGGTATTCGCTATGGGTGCTCACGGAAAATATCAACGAAGAGCCCTATGGCTGGTTATGGACACACCGATGTTGGAAAAGATAAAATTACATGAATCAAGAGCTAAACCCTAGAATTCAACCGAAGGAAGCATTTCCCCATGTTGATATGTTAAATCTGATTCAATAATCGACTGTCTTTTACATCGCTTTGCACCGCTGAATCCAGATTGCCACTCCAAGCATCATTTGAAAAACTGATTTAAGATACTATGTGTTTTAATCCGTGTAGACTGACAAAGTTTGATTTAAGGTGCTTTTATTTAGATTAACTGTACCAGTTTGGGCAATTCGATTCAGATATTCAATAAAAAAGGAGATAGCTTAGATTTCATTTTAACCACGGTATTTGTGTACCAGCCGAAAATTCAATAACGACTTAGAGGTCCGAAGACACTCATCCTCGTCAGAGGCACTTAATGGCGTTCGTCGATAAGCTAGACAAATCTATGGGGCAAAACAAGGTGCTGCTAGCAAGTCAAGACTTGACTACGCGACGAAGAATGAAGCAGGATACATTATCATCGCGATGCATACAGCACGGTATGCAATAGATCAGATAACAGCTGTCATAAAGTTGATGGATGATTCGACAAAGAAATCGCCTTGGCGTTTGATCCACTCTCGATTCAATCCCATTAAAAAAGTACGTGCTGATTCCACTGCATCATTAATGTAAAGCATACTCTCAGGATTTAACAGATTGCATCTATGGCTACGCGATAGGTCATCGAAACAGATCGTATAGAAAGCCGGCTCAACGGGAAAACTGGATTGGTTTTTCAACCAGGCATTGTATGCTAGCAGGGTCAAATCGCTGTATTTGAAATCATAAACGAACATCGAAAAAACCTTCCTCAATGTGCTGAGTGATCACATGTCGAAAGATAAAAAATGTCTTCCCGGATCCCGGAGATCCGCTCACCAGCACCCCACGAAAAGGATTAATGATATTGATCCAACTCTGCCGCGTTTTGCCCTTGTGACAGTATTCTGCGGGAAGATTGATCGAGTATTCGTTTTCTAGAAGCTGTTCAAATTGAGGAAAACTTTCGTTATCTTTATTAAAGATATCGTTGCTCAAACGAGCAGTTATCAATCTGGAAAACTGGCTTCCACCGGATAATATAAGTAGGAAACCAACTGAGGTAAATACCATATACAGGGCTGATCTGAATAGTTCTTCGACTGGTATTTTCAGAATCATAGCACTTAAAAAATAAATGATGAACCCTGTCAAAACGCTGATTAGTGAAGGTTTCACCCTGATATTTTCGCCCTTTTTACCTTTTACCCCGACCAGTGAAATGACTAAGAAAACGAGTGCCACAATCTTCGTTTTACTGAACGAAGAGAACAACCCTGCTGCAAAAATTTTATCCAAAATCCGGTCTGAGATTAAAGATGTCAGGTGCCAATTTTGAAATGCCTGATAACAGAAATAGTAAAAATGCAATGCGAGGATCAGGATGCTGATTAGGCGGGTCATATCAGTTATTTTGCGAAGGCTTATGTCGTTTTCGCCTGTGTTCGATGCCATAATAAAACGGATTTAGAGTGATTGAGAGAATCCCTTTTTCTTTTTTCGTTTGCTTCCACGTAGGTCCGCAGGCGCAAAACCATCTTGTTTTACAGGATCTAATAGTGACTCCTCGCCATTAGCAAGTCTAGCGTCATTGCCCTGCTGAGGAGTTAGCATCAAATAGCTTTGTGATGTGGCTTGCTGTCTATTATCTGTGGTTGATTGTTCTTGCCTCTGCGTATTCGATATCCTGTTAGCCATGGCTATATCGAAAGTCACACAGCGCTCTTGGATGGCCTTTGCGCTATAATTCTTACCGAGAGAACTTCCATTAAAAACTGCTTTCGAGCGGTGATCGACATAAGTAATTCCATAGATCAGTCCGTTATCGTTCTTTCGGAGAACAGTATCGATTCAATCTCGTTCGAAAATATTAATGAGGCGATCAAGTGTCACATTCGTCTTTCCATACAATGTAAAATCAATCGCGTTTTTGATCCTTAGCTTGTCTGTTTGCCGCAATTGCTCATTGTTTTCAAACCGATTTTGCAAGTTTTTTAATGTTGGCTTTTGGTGAAAGTCGCTTGCCTTAATAGGCACACCAACCCGTTCACCCTTTGCATTCAACAGCCGGTAGTGAAGCCCGCCTTTCTTGAAAGTTCTAGACTCTTCGTTTCCGCGATCTGCCGCCACATTGTAGCGGTTCAATACCGCGTTTAACTCGGGAATTGAAGTGAATTTGTACTTGTCGATAACCCATGCAAGAATATTCGATATTGCCCGTTTGGTTTCAACCTTACCATAGTTTGCACTAACCATAGCAGGCTTCAAATGTTCGGATTGCTGTTGTTTTTTGCCTGATGCCTTCACCAGATGAAACTCTTGTTCGATTTCCTTCCTTGCCCTTTCCGATTGGTTTCGTCCGATATTCTGTGTTTCAACCCGGCTTCCGTCATGCGCTACTTTTACGCTCACAATATGGATGTGCGGATGCCCGGCATCGTGATGTTGATACACCAGGAATGGCTGGTCACCAAAGCTAATCTTCTCCATATAAGCCTGCGAAATTTCTTTCAACAGCGCCTTGGAATGTTGCTCAGAAGAGTCAAAGTTTAGGGAGATATGGACGCTATTTCGAACCACATTGGTGTTCAAAGAAGCTAACTTTAAGAGCATATTCAAACGTTCTTGTTCGGAAAGATTTGCGGCATCGTCTGGGTAGTTTCCTGCTATAATGCACTCTGCAACTCCCTCTTTTAACTTGTTTTCATTGTAATAGAAAGTGCTGCGGATCGACTTTCCAGTCTTTATGATTGCAACCATATTTTCGAGGCTTTGCTGATGTAAATATGGATCTCATTCACCTTGTCGATCAGGCGATTTTTATCACCCTCATAAGCTTCCAACCAGCTTCGGAAATCGGCAATTTGTGAGAGTGCATGCAGTCTTTTAACAGCTTGATTCAGGTTGCTGCCGGCCTTGCTTAGCTCGCTGCGAAGGCGTGTAAGTTCAACCATCACTTCGTCAAATGACTGGTTCCTGTGGTTGACGATAACCGGCTCGGAAAGCAATACTTTCCTTGCGTACTCGCTCGTCTTCCGGCATGTTGTTCTTTGCACTTTCCGGAGAAGCTGCTGAAACTCCTCAGGCGTTAAGCGGACATTCAGCAACTTGGTTCGATTGTTTTTGTCTTTCTTCATCACACTTCCATTTTCACATTTCGACATTCATTTTTTATTCAATCCCGCCAACGACTCCGGAGTGTTTGAGCGGGCCAGATCCTTAGTTTGTAAGACAAACTGACATCTGGCCGATTGCGGATAAGAGGCAATCTTTACAGCTTTTCAGTACGTCAATGTTGGTAATTTCTTTCAAGAAAGATTCAAAAGTCTGAGAGGCTTAGGTGATGCTGTTAGCCAATCATTTAAATCTTTGAAGCCATCATACAGTAGACTAGCATCATTGTATTTTTCACTGATGCCTTTTGCTACTGAACTACACTTTAACCCCGCCGTGTCCCGGTCGAGATACAGGTTAATCTGACTGTGGCGTTCAAGAAACGATCGTGACCTTTCGAAAAGTGAGATGGAATTGAGTATCACATGATTCTCCGGCACCTCGACTGTTTGGTTCATGATGGTCTTGTACGATAAAAAATCAAACATCCCTTCGAACACAGAGACAGTCGAAGCACCAACATCAATGGTGGTTATGTCTTTCGGACTGCTCGCAAGCTTTGTAAATGAGTTGCGCAGCTCGTAACCACCTGAATCATTCTGCAAGCCCAAAGCAAAATTCCTCCGGTCACCGACTCGGTAATTCACCTGCGTGCAATATCGCTTGGCTATTTCTTCAAACACACATCTTGACGAGATGTAACTGATTAGCAATTCACTGCTTAAAGTCGCCGTCGATAAAATTTCCAGTGGACTTTTAGTAACATGGATCACCCTTGGAATAGGTCTCGGTCGTGGCTTGTGAAAGGATAGATAATCCGAAAATAGATTGACCACTTCGCGGACGGTACACTGATAAAACAGTATTGCAAAATCGACAAGGTTCCCACCGCTACCCAGCCCATGATCATACCATCGATTAAGATTTCTGTTGACCTTGAATGAGGCAGTTCGCTCATTTCTAAATGGCGATAAATACCAATGGTCGACACTTCTGATTTTGTCCGGCTCGAACCCGAGCTCCAATAGATAATCCACAATGTCTAATTCCTTGATTTGGGCCAAGGTCAAAAGCCCACCATTCCCCCTCGTTCTTTCCCTCATTTTGCTCAATGTTTTGTTTTGTGACAGCGAAAGTAAGGAGCTTGAAAGTCAGACACCTATCCTAGGTAAATTCTCCTTAGGATCGTTTCAAGGGCAATTGGTAGTTTTGTAGAGTTCCAATTTTAACTTAAAAAGACATGATGAACGTGAAAGATTTGACCAGTGTGTATGATACCATCATGAGTATCCCTGGAATGAATGACCAAATCAAAATCGATTTGAAAATCAGCAGACGGAATGTTTTGCTGCTGACCCAGGCAATCAGAAGGGCGCTTAGAATTCCTGGTGATGAAAGCAATCCCGACTTGATCGACATAGCTTCAAGTGAGTCGAAGGATGAGTTACTGGCTTTGTCAGCAGATTGTCTGCAAAAGTCTGGCCTGGTAGATTTGAATGACCGGCTTGCAAAGTTGTAGGAAATTTTTTGGTCGTAATGGCTACTCAGTCAGTGGATAACATCTCGAACCAAGATTTAGATCTGCATAATTTCTCACAGCCACTTGAATTTAAGACGCCATTTAGATATTTTTGAAATCATTAGTTTGATACTTAAAATATCTCAACTGTTCACTCATGAACAAACTGACCTTTCGCCATGACTACTAAATTCCCAATGACTACGCGAGAACTTTATCATAGCGTGGGACTTTCAACTTCTGACATTACTAAGATTGATGATCCAACATTTGTATGGGTGATTGCCGCGTTCGCTAAAAGTGCAGACGAACCAGCAGCTGCATTTTCTGATTTCGATTGTGCTCTTAATTTGGTCAAACGCGTAAAGCATTTGTAGAGGGTGATGTTGGGCTCAGGCCTGTTTTGAAATCCACAAATAAACTCAAAACGGACCGGCACACACGATTAGTTGACGTTGGCTTAACACCGTACATGATTAACTTCAACAATAGTCGAAACGGCATTGAACTAGTAGATGATCTTTGCGATGACCTTGACGAATTAACTGTCGATAAGTTGATGCGTAATCTGAATAGGATTGGCGAGATAGCGCCAGTAGATCTAGGCGATAATCTTCATGGGACATTTTGGGCACCTAATGGACACCTTGCAATCAAAAAGGCCAAAGTATTTAAAGCAGTATTAGATTCTTTAAAGGACAAACGACCAGTCGACTTTGTTTAAGACAAGATCTATCTGTCGATACCCAGATTGTGGTAATTAGGAATAAATCTCTGAATTCAATTATGAGCGCGCACATAAAACTGAACATTACACCGTTCCTGATAGTCACCGATGCCTTGGGCGCAGCCGCTTTCTACGAAGCGGCATTTGATGCAACCATATTGGAAAAGTCTACCAACGATGGGAGAATGAATGCGAGAATTGGAATAGGCAATGCAGACTTCTGGATTGGGGATGAGGAACCGGAATTTGACAATCTTAGTCCCACAACAATAGGAGGATCGCCAGTTCGCATGATTTTGACAACATCGGATCCCGACACAATATTCGTCAATGCATTGAAGGCCGGAGCTACCCAAATTTGTCCAGTCACGGTTGAAGAAGACTCGAAAATTGGGAAGCTCAAAGATCCATTTGGTCATATCTGGGAAATTGGTTGTCCTCTTCACTAAAAAAAGCGAATGTCAGAAAACCGTCTTATTTGGATTTTAATAGTTAAAGAAAGCCCTTCTAACAGTGGCCCTCTAACAGCCAAAAGGAAACGGAATAAGTGCCTGGAAGGCTGGTGGCTCAACTTTGCACTTCCTGAAAAAATGGAAAAGCCGCCATTATGCCGTAAGCTTTTGGCGGCTTCTCTCAGTCTTTTGAAATAGGGCCACTTATTTAGCTGCCCTTTTACCGAGTTTGTTTGTCGATAACCAGTATTGTAAGCACAATTTTAAGAATACAAGCCCTCTATTTTTTTCATATCCTCTGCGATTTTCTTATCGACAATTTTGGCATAAAGTTGAGTTGTTCTGATATTTCGATGTCCTAGCATTTTGGAAACGCTTTCCATAGGAACACCATTCGTTAATGTCACTGTGGTTGCAAACGTGTGCCTTGCCAAGTGAAAGGTTATATTTTTAGTTATTTGACAGACATCAGCAATTTCTTTAAGGTAAGCGTTCATTTTCTGATTAGAAAGCACCGGTAAAAGCTGGTCCTTAACCGAGCATTGCGGATGGTTTTCGTACTTCTGCAATATTTTTCGAGCTGCTGGCAATATTGGCACTCGTGAGGCTGTCTCTGTCTTCTGTCGCTTGATTGTTATCCATAGCTCGCCTCCATGCCCTTCAATAACCTCAGAACGTT
This sequence comes from Dyadobacter sp. CY347, assembly GCF_021502655.1. GTDB lineage: Bacteria > Bacteroidota > Bacteroidia > Cytophagales > Spirosomataceae > Dyadobacter. The sequence goes on along the minus strand of NZ_JAKFFT010000002.1, from coordinate 1,564,260 downwards.
GCAGCTTAAAGACATCGACATATGACAAGCCTGTATAGCAGCAAAACAAAAATATGTCTCTTACTTGATCCAGTCTCACGTTGTTAAAGTCTTTCAAACTGATATTTTCGAGCTCCTTCTCAGACAATGCAGACCGATCTACTTCACGTTTAGCAAACTTAAATCCGTAGAACGGGTCTTTACCTAGCCAGCCCTTTTTGACGCAGCTTAGTACAATCTTCTTGAAGTTTGCGAGGTACTTCATTGTAGCATTGTGCCCACACCTGCGTTGCGCTTTAAGCCAGAACTCGTACTGTGCAATGAAGTCGTAATCCAAGCTTTGAATACTCAAATCATTCAAATTGTATTTCCATTTGATAAATTTGCGCGTATGCTCTAATGAGGTTTTGTACCTAACCAAAGTTATTTTCGAATACTCTGTACCGACCAGAGAAGCCATATCACAATTATGCTTTTCGAAGATCTCTAGAATCATTTTCTTTTTGTCATCGTCATTAACCAGCTTATTCTTAAATAACGCTGCGGTGATGTTAGTCTCTGATTCAACCATTTTTCGATGAAGATCGTAAACCTTGGATTGAAGCACATCCAAATAGGAATTTATGCTTTTGACCTCTTCCTTATTGCCCACCACCCTTCCAGCTGCCGAGTTCCACTTTGTGGGTTCGCATTCTCGTTTTGTAGCGACTTCCATGCGTTTTCCATCCACCGTCACTCGCAAGTAGATTGGGAGTTTTCCTTTCAAGTAATTGCTGCGTTTTTTTAAATAGAATAGCAGCGTGAAGCTTTTTGTTAACATAGCATAGCAATTTAAGATTGATAAAGATAAAATTGCAGCTAAGTAAAATCAAGATGTTCATTCGGTGAACCGGCTATCAATCAATGCTTTAAGTCAGTTTTGGTGAGCACCTTCTTGTATTCAAATTTTGCTCACCGAAACGCTCACCACAGATTTGAGAATAATTGAATGTTTTAAGTTAACGCCAACAAACAAAAAGCCTACAAATCATTGATTTGCAGGCTTTTGATGCTTTTTGCAACTGATACTTGTGGAGATGCAGGGAGTCGAACCCTGGTCCAGAACAGGGAAACCCTGCGCCTTCTACATGCTTATCCGTGATTAGGTTGTCGGGCCAGACAAGGTGCACGGCGGACCCGCGTCATGGCCTTAGATACTGGTGTCTCGTTGAATTTCCGTATCACTATTTCAACCAGCGCTGATTTGCGACACCCCGGAGCCCAACCATCAGCACGTAGGTTGGAGGGATGATGGCATTAGCTAAATCCTCCGGATTAGGCTGCCATGGCGTAAGTAGATTCGCCAGTTATTGTTTGAGACCATTATTTACGGGAGGTAATCTCAACTCCCGACATGCTTACACACAGACTTCCAACCCGCTGTCAATTCCAGTCACCCCCATCATTAAGTTGGCATTCGGACTTCACAATAGCAGCAAAATGCCGCCAGGTTAAAGTTTCATTGCAAGCTAATTTACAGCATTTTTCATCAAAAGGTTCACCCAACCAAAGAGAATTTCAATCACATCCCCAACCAAACTCCCCTAAGCAACTGACCGTAAACCTCTTACTGCCCCACATTGCATCATTAGACTCATTTAATTATTCACTCATTCACTCATTCACTCATTGAACCTCAAAACTCCCACCGGTAACTAAGCACCGGGATCAATCCAAGCTGATACTGTGTCACAACGGAATCCTTTCTCTTGTCGAAATAGCGATATGCCTCATTTTTGGTGCCGGATACATTTTGCAGGTCAATCGACAATGTCCTGCTGAACTTCGTTTTGCTTTTCTTCCAATAAACCCTTAGATCCGGCCTGAAATAGTCTTTCATTTTGACCGAATAATGGCTTTGTTCTTCGTAAAGGGTAGTTTTCAGGATTTTGGAATATGCTGCATCGATGGGCTTGTCCCGGAAACCACCAAGCCAGAGCACTTTTACATTAACGCCCCATAGGCTTTCGTTCCCGGACTTGAACTCTTTTCCACTCGTCAGACTGAATGTATGCCTTCCATTGAAGCGGCTTTTGTGCCGTTGACCTAAGAGATCTACATAGGTCGCGTCGTATAATGAACCTGAAACGAGCAGGTAAAAGTCATTGGTCAGCAGCTTCTGAAAACTGGCTTCTATGCCATAATTTCTGGCTGAGCCGGTATTTTTCATAAACACAGAAGGTATTTCCTCGATCAGATTGACCGCCGAATAATTATCCCGCATTCCCTGACCAACCGGCACATCGAACAAATGCTGATAGTAAGCCTCAATTTTCAGGCTGCTGTTTTTGGGAAGGCTTTTTTGATAACCCAAAACGACTTGCTGAGAGCGTGTCGGAGAAAGATTTTTGTTACTGTAAAAGTCCGTATCAGAAATACGTGTAGCATACAAACCGGCGGTCTGCATTTGACTATGCAGGCCAAACGATGCACTGAGTTGATCCGTCTCGTTGAGTTGCCATTTAATTGCAGCCCGCGGTTCTGGTAATGCACTCAATTTATCGGTTTTTTCGACCTGGCTGAGCATTGCATGAAGTCCGACTTCTGCTGAAATCCTGGGCGCTACCTGGAACGACCATTTGACGAATGGCTGAAAAACCAGGCTTTTCAAATTGGTATTTGCAGACCAGACATCCGTTTCGTATTGATTCAATGTAACAAAAAGCCCTCCCTGAAACCTGACCCGCGGATTGAACCGATAAGTTAATGTTGTGTTCAGCGAAACTTTACCATTAACCAGCTCCTGATCATCCAGGAGCTCGTTTCGTTGTGAATTCCTGCTGTTAACCCCGTATGCAACCCTGGAACTATATAATGTTGAGCCGACAAGCGCGGTACGCAATGATAATTTGTTCCCGAGCGGTTGTTCGAAAGTCAGTCCGCTCGCGAACATTCTGTTTTTGTATAAAATATTTTGCCCATCCTTTGCAAACTCCCATGCTGTGGTGTCCTTGTCCGGCTCAAAAGTATTGCTGCTGATTCCACCCATTCCAAAAACCGTAAACTTCCCTCCTTTCGCAGTCGGAAAATTCAGATTGAATGACAAATCCTGAAAGCGAATGTCTTCTCCGCCAAACTTAACGCCCACCGCGCCCAGCAACCCTGTGAAAGAATAGCGGTAATTAACCAGATAGGATGCTTTTGATTTTTTGGAAAATGGTCCTTCGGCCGCAAAGTCGAGTCCCAATAAGCTGGCTTGGGCGGTAAATTCAGTTTTTTCATCATTTCCGTTTCTTAATTGCATGTCCAGGATCCCACCATTGACATTGCCGTATTGAGCTGGAAATGGTCCGGAAAGAAATTGTGATGTGCCCAAAAGCTGCGTGCTTAGAATGTTCACGCCGCCGCCTGTCGATGTAGGCCGGTCGCTGAATGTACCCGCATTGGACAAATGGTTCGGGTTTACAATTTCCACGCCTTCCAGCCTCCATTGCATGCTATTAGGTGAATTTGCCCTGATAACCAGCCCATTGGCCTGATCATTGGCTGCTGCTACGCCGGGGAATGAAGTCGCAACCCTGGCTGGGTCCATATAAGTGGCAGCATAACGGAGCGTTTGTTCGATGGTAATTTCTTGCACACTATTAAAAGCAACCGGCCGGGCGCCTGTAACTATTGCCTCGTTCAGTTGTTTTCCGGCGGGTGCCAGCCTCACTTGCTGTACATTCTCCCTTCCGGACTCCAAAAGCAGCTCAGGAATCCGGACTGTTTCATACCCTACATACGAAACGGAAAGCTGATAGCGCCCTGTCGGCAGGTTATCGAAGCGGAATGCGCCCTCTGAATCGGTTATTGTTCCGGTTTGAGGTGAGGAAAGAGAAACAGTTGCGCCTACAAGCGGAGATCGTGTATCAAAATCCCTGACCGTACCACGGATGGTTGAATTGATGTTTTGGGCAAAGGCCGGTGTGATAAAAAACAACAAAAAAGGCAGAATTCTAATCATTTCAGGACGTTATAGTAATTATTTCGGCAAAAATAGGTCGTTACCAGTTACAAACTATCCTGCACACAACATCTGTGTTGAATGAAAAATCTAGAACAGACATAGGGGTTTCTTGTTTTTCAGTTGTCAAAATAGAAAAGCAATGTTCCAATTTAACCATTGATAAAATGAAGAAAGCAATCTCAATTTATTTTGTACTGATTCTTTTGGCCGTTTCTGGCTGTGATAATGAGAAAGTTGTAGACGAAACCAGTTTGCCGCAGCAAGCCTCAGAATTCATTGAAGCCCACTTTCCAAATGCGAAAATCGCCCGCGTAGTGCGTGATCGCGACGACCTGCTCACCAATTTTGATGTCATCCTTGACAACCAGGTTGAGCTGGAATTTGACAAACAGGGAGAATGTTACAGTGTGGATGGCAATGCGAACGAGAAATTGCCGGACAGCGTAATTCCATTGAAAATCCTGGAATATGTGCAGAAAAACCATCCTGATAAATACATTACCGATTGGGAGAAAAATAAAACGACGCAGGAAGTGAGCTTGTCGGATAACAAAGAACTTGTCTTCAACCTGAGCGGAACATTTCTTAGAATTGATGACTGATTAACCGGATGGATGTTATAAAAAAGCGAGGGCGACCATTTGGCCGCCCTCGCTTTTGTTTGTTATGCACAGATCTTAGTAACCTGGGTTCTGCGTCAATGTAGGCTTACCATCCAACTGACTGTTCAGGATTTCGTCCTGAGGAAGCGGATAGTAGTTGTTTTTCTCTGTAAAGGTTTTGCCAGCCATGTAACCTCTTTTGCTGAATGTACGGCCGGATGGCTCTTTGCCGGGAACTGCTTCCTCAGCAGCATACTTATTAAGCACTTTGGCGGCAATGCCCCAGCGAACCAGGTCGAAGAAGCGGTGGCCTTCCATCGCAAATTCCAATCTCTGCTCCATGCGGACTGCGTTTCTGGCGTAGTCGGCACCTTTGCCTGCGAATGTTCCTGCCGGATAGGGCTCCACTTTGTAAGTCACGGAAGCATCCTGAACCGAGCCGGTTTTTGCGCGCAAACGGATCTGGTTTACATAACCTTCCGCGGCTGCCAGGTTTCCAAGTTCAACTTCACATTCAGCCAGCCACAATAATACGTGTGAAAGCTTGATCATGCGGAAGTTGTTGTTCACGTTACGCTTGCTTGTGGAGTGCGTTGTGCTGTTTTCCTCAGACAGGTAATACATCCATTTTTTACCTGTAAATGGTCCCGCATAAACCTGATCACGAATCCAGGCAGAGCCCGGCATAGGGCCCCAATCCAGGAAGTTAACGCCGCGACGGCCAACTGTCCAGTCAAGGCGTGGGTCCACAGGAACTGTTTTGTCTAATGTAAATGCAGCGGAAGAAACGATTCCCTGGTCATTCGGAAGGTCCACTTTATTGTATGTATCCAAAGTGCCGTCCGCAGCAGTACCGATCATCGGCAAGCCATTTTCGGTTTTGAATGCATTCACAAGGTTGTGCGAAGCCTGGTAAAAACCGCAGCAGCCACGTCCGGGCGCACCCGCAGAATACGGCCAGTTCAGGTTATCACCCGCATTACCATTGTTACCATTCGTTCCGTCGTTTACAGAAAACTGCACTTCAAAGATCGATTCGGTGTTGTTGTTGCCAGTTGTCCTGTAATTATCGTGATAGTTGGCAACCAGTTTTTTGCCTGAATTTTTCAACACATCGTCCAGCAAAGTTTTTGCCTCAGCCCATTTCTTTTGGAATAAATAGGTTTTTGCCAGAAAGGATTTCGCAGCCCATTGTGTTGCTCTTCCTTTTTGGGCCTGAACCGGTGGCAAATTATCCGCTGCAAATTTGAAATCAGCCTCAATTTTAGGCCAAACATCGTCTGTATTAGGGACTTTGGTTGAGTTCGGATCCGCTGACACATACACGGTTTCGTCGATAAATGGAATCTTGTTCCACATTTTCTTGGCTTCAAAATGGTAGAAACCTCTCAAAAAACGCGCTTCCGCAACAACCTGAGCAATTTCAGCCTCCGTCATATCCTTTACCAAATCACTCGTAGCGATCTGGATCACTTCGTTACATCTTGCAACACCATCATATTGGTGCCACCATTTGCCCAGGAAGTAAGTGTTGTCCGAAAGCCAGTTGTACTGCTCGATGAACGACTGTTCCGGCTGGTCACCTGCATCGGTTCCTTTCACCGCATCATCGCTGGCAATTCCGCCAAAAACATAGTTTGAAACCGTAGACTGACGACCTGTATTCCCTGAGCCAACGCCATCAACAAGCGAATAAGCACCTATTAATAAGGCGTTTACGCCATTTTTATTACTTAGCTGCTCAACAGACGCGCGGCCCTGCGGTTTAAGATCGAAAAAGCTGTCAGAGCATGAAAAGCTCAGTCCAATCAGAACGATTAATATGGTTATTTTTTTCATTGTAATGATAAGAAATTTCGTGAATGTCAAAGGATTAGAAACCAAAACGCAAGCCTACCAGATATGATTTAGAAACCGGGTAAGCACCTTCATCCACACCCATGTGCTTGTCTTCGTTGTTATTACCAGATCTTCTCAGGTTAATGTCCGGATCAAGCCCTGTGTATTTCGTGAATGTGAACATGTTTTGTCCTTGCACGTACACCTGCGCGGAAGCGATTTTCACCCTTTTCAGCAATTTAACAGGCAATGTGTAAGTCAGCTGAACATTTTTCACACGGAAGTAAGAACCATCTTCCAGGAAGTAGGAAGAAACCTGCTGGCTCGTTGCATCGCCAGAGTTCAAGCGTGGCAATTTCGCGTCGTCACCCGGCTTTTTCCAGGAATTGTAAAGCATGTCTTTGGATCTGTTACCCTGGAAAACGTTGAAATCCGTCCAGTATCTCACATAATTAAAGATTTCATTGCCCTGAACGCCCTGGCCGAATACAGTCAGGTCAAATGCTTTGTAACCTACATTCAAATTCACACCATAATTGAAATCAGGGTGCGGGCTGCCGATGATCGTACGGTCAGCGGCAGTGATGATGCCATCGCCATTTACATCCCGGAATTTGAATGTTCCCTCACGTGTATACGATCCGAATTTAGGAGCTGCATCTGCCTCTGCCTGATCTTTGATCACACCATCCACGAAGTATCCATAATAGCTCGCGATCGGGTAACCTGCTTTGGTTGCGGACATAGCCGGAAGGCGCGTTGAGAAACCGAAGATCGTTGCGTTAGGGTCATTGTTCAGTTTGATCACTTCATTTTTATAATGACCAAAATTCACACCCGCTGCGTAGTAGAAATCTCCTTTTTTATCGCGGAAGTTAAGACCGATGTCAAAACCCTTGTTGCTAACCTCACCAATGTTCGTGTAAGGGATCGTTCCTGTTCCGGCTGTTCTTGGAATGGCGATCTGCGTCAACATATCCGTTGTCTTACGGTTGTACAAGTCAAGCACGAATTCCAGTTTACCATTCAGCAACACGGCGTCAAGACCAATGTTCGTAGAAGTATTGGTTTCCCATTTACCATTGTTATTACCAAACTGCACAAGGTCAAATCCACCCACGATAGATGTTCCTGTTCCATTAATATCGTAAGCATTATTCTGTGGGTCAGGCGCGTACAATGTGTAAGCATTGTAAACGTTCGGGATCAGCTGGTTACCTGTTTTACCCCAGCCAAAACGAATTTTCAGGTCATCCAAAATCTTCTTGGTAGGCTTCATGAATTCCAGCTCTGTAAGGCGCATACCCACCGAGAATGCGGGGAATATACCGTAACGGTTGGCTTCTGAGAAACGGGAAGATCCGTCGCGACGCAATGTAAAGTCAGCCAGCAAAAGCTCTTTGAAACCATAGTTGATTTTTCCGAACTGGGAGAAAAGTGCCGTTCTTTCCGCACCACCTCCTGCATTGGCCAAACCGGACGCCGAACCTGCATCCAGATAACGATAGTCCAGGTCATCAAATGCAAAGCCACTCCTGCTTGCCTGAAAAGCAGCAAAATAGGTTTTAACAGCTTCTGTTCCCACCAGGAAATTGAAGTTGTGCACACCAAATGTTTTGGCATAATTCAATGTATTGAACCACGTGATCGAGCGGTCCAGGTTGTTGATCACGTTCAGGCTATTCGCATTTCTGGATTCTGCTGCTTCAATGTCGCGGTGGAAATATTCCGAGCGGTTTGTCTGGTTGTATTCCAAACCAAAGCTGGTACGCGCAACCAGTCCTGGCAAGATATCCACCTGTGCAAACATGTTTCCGAACACGTGCGTGCCTTTTGTAATGTTGTCCTGCTCACGATACAGACGTGCCAACGGGTTTGGCGCATTACCCAGGTTACTGCCGCGGCTTCCTGCGAATCCATTGTATGCTGAAAGGTTCGTTCCGCCCAAGGCAGCAGGACCTCCTGTAATGTCAAAAACCGGAATGATCGGGTGAACGCGGATGGCAAACATGATCGGGTTACCCTCGTCATTGTTAGTAATGCCTTGTCTTTCATCATAAGAGAACGTAAGGTTCTCTCCCACAGTGAATTTGCCTTTTGTGAACTCTGTGTTGGCGCGGATCGAGTATCTTTTGTATTTGGTATATCTCAAAATACCATCCTGCTTGAAATGGTTGGCAGAAATCGCATATTTAGCTGATTTCGAACCACCGCTTGCACCGATCTGATAGTTGGAAATCGGTGCCGGATCGAAGATCACGTCCTGCCAGTCAGTTCCTTCTTTGTTTGCTTTTGTAATGTTGAAAGCTGTTTTGCCAAGCGCAGGATCCGCAATGTCATTGGTATAAGTGTAATTGGATGGCAATTCACCATAAACGTTCGGATAAATGTAATCCGCAATGGTCTGGTTGCCATTTTCGTCAAACTTATATTGTACAGAAGGCGAAGTCGCCGAAGGATTTTTACCAGCGCCCAGGTCCGACTGATACAAATACTGGCCCAACTCCTTTGTATTCAACAGATCAAGCATTTTACCAGGTCTCTGCGTACCCGTGTAAAAATCAAATGTAATGCTCGGGTCGCCTTGTTTTCCTTTTTTAGTTGTAATGATCACAACCCCGTTTGCCGCACGTGCACCGTAAATAGAAGCCGCGGAAGCATCCTTCAACACCTGCATGGATTCGATGTCATTCGGGTTCAGCTGGTTAAGTGTTCCTTGTGTAGGAACTCCGTCTATTACGTAGAGCGGGCTGTTGTTGTTGATAGACCCGAATCCACGGATACGGACCATTGTTCCGCCGCCCGGAGAGTTATCATTTCCAACGGTTACACCCGCTGCGCGTCCCTGCAACATTTGCGTAACGCTCGCAGAAGGCACAGCCGTTAATTCCTTGGTATTAATGACCGTCACAGCCCCGGTAATGTCCTTTTTGCGTTGAGCCGCATAACCTGTTACAACGACTTCCGTAAGAGATTTTACGTCCGCGCTCATGGAAATGTCGATCGTGCTGCGGTTTCCGATCTCAACCTCCTGGGTGAAATAACCGATGTAGGAAACAACCAGTGTTCCTGTGTTAGAGGGAGTGGCAAGCATAAAACGGCCGTCAGCGTCCGTCGTCGTTCCGGTAGTTGTTCCTTTTAAGAGCACGCTAACCCCGGGTAATGGCACATTTTCGGAAGCATCAGTAATGCGTCCGCTTAGCTGGTTTTGTGCCCAGACGTGCAGCACAGAGAAACACAGTAAGATAGTCAGGTAGAGATTTTTTTTCATTAACTGTTCGGGTTTGTTTAAAATATAAATAAAAAAAGATGTAGTTGTAACCTACTGTCACAAAACAGAGCGGGCTAAAAATTGATGTTTCGAGTAAAATAGGCTATTACTGGCAAATTATAGAAAAAATCATAGATATCAAGAAAATCGTGGCCGATTTGGCAACATTATCTTTCAAACGACGTTGTGCGCATTTTTTCGGTAAAAAGTCACCCTTTGTTTACTTTTTTATAACGATTCTGGTTAAAATTTTACTTTATCTAATTTTTTCTACACATGCCTGCAAACTATCATGAAACCAGATGCCGGATTTGCCTGTCCTGCGAAGGGTGTTTTAAGTTTTATCGTATTTTTGCCCGCTACGATAACGGTTAGGTATGAAGGTCGACGAAATAGAAGGATTTTTTAAGGAATTGCAGGACAGTATTTGCAGTGCGATTGCGGATGCGGATGGGACGGGAAAATTTAAGGAAGATCTGTGGGAACACCATTCGGGTGGCGGCGGAAGGACGCGGCTGATCCAGCATGGCAGTGTGTTGGAAAAAGGCGGCGTCAATTTTTCAAAAGTGCAGGGTGAAGTGCATCCAAGGCTTCGTCAGCAAATGAACCTGGGCGAAAATGACGATTTTCACTTCACGGCTACCGGCGTCTCCATAGTCATGCACCCCTACAATCCGCATGTGCCTATTATACATATGAATGTGCGCTATTTCGAGCTAAGCAATGGCACTTGCTGGTTTGGCGGCGGCATTGATTTAACCCCGCACTATATTAATGAAGCAGATGCCGCTTTTTTTCACAATTATCTGAAACAATCCTGCAATAAGCATCACATTGATTTTTACCCCAAATTCAAAACCTGGGCCGACGATTATTTCTTTATTCAACACAGAAACGAAACCCGGGGCATAGGAGGCATTTTCTTTGATTATCTGAAACCGGATGATGCCGGAAATGGGAATGGGCTTTCAAAAGAGGCTCTTTTTGCTTTCGTAAAGGAGATCGGCGAATCATTTGCACCTATATATACTGCATTAATGCATAAACACCGCGACGAAGCATTCACGGAAGCCCAAAAGCAATGGCAGTTTCTGCGAAGAGGCCGTTATGTGGAGTTTAATCTGGTTTGGGACCGCGGGACGAAGTTTGGCCTGGAAACCAATGGCCGCACGGAATCAATATTGATGAGCTTGCCGCCGCAGGCAAATTGGGAATACAATTACGAACCCGAAGCAGGCTCGCCGGAGGCTGAAACTTTGGAAGCGTTAAAAAAAGGGCTGAATTGGGCTTCCTGATTTATCGTAAATAAGATAGCCGTTTTGCACAACCAATGGCGACTCAAAATTATTGGTGTAAAGCTGGCCGGTCCCCAAACCCTGCGGAAGCGGGTTATTATAGGAAGCCGTGAACTGCGCGATGGCGCTGAGGCCAATGTTGGATTCCAATGAAGAAGTGATCCACCAGCCAATGTTGAGCCGGTTTGCAATTTCGATCCATTCGGATGTGTGCCGGAAACCGCCGAGTAATGTGGGCTTCAAAATGATAAACGGGGGCATCAGCTTTTTCAGCATAGCAAATTTTTCCCGGTAATCGAATATGCCGATCAGCTCTTCGTCCAGCGCAACGGGAATGGGCGACGAAACGCACAATTCCTGCATAAGCTGATGTTGTCCGGGCTTAACGGGCTGTTCAATGGAATGCAGGTCAAATTCGGCCAGTCGTTTGAGCTTTTCGTCAACATTATCTGCTTCAAAAGCACCGTTTGCATCCACCCTTAATGTAATGTCTTCTTTATCAAAACGCTTGCGGATGGATTCAAGAATGCGGCATTCCTGATCAAAGTTGATCGCGCCAACTTTCATCTTTAATGTAGAAAAACCCTGCTCCAACTTATCCTGGACCTGCTCGGACATATTTTCGTAGGAACCCATCCAGATCAGCCCGTTCATCAGTATACCGCTCTCTCCTCGTGAAAAAGCATTTTTGAACTGAACCCTTTCCCCACCGTTCATAATGTCCAGCAAAGCCATTTCTATTCCAAACCGAACAGAAGGCAAATGCTGCGGGATAACCTGGTCCAGAATAATGCCGAGATTAAAAGGAAAAACGTCCAGATCCATGTCGTTGAAAAGATCGCAGACAGCGGTCAGTTGCAGCTCATAATCGGGCATATCGTCGACGCTCAGACCGGGCAGCGGGCCGCATTCGCCATAACCTTCAATGCCAGGTTTCTCGGAATCAGTGATTTTGATCAGCCATGAAGTCTTTTGTGTAAGAACCCCCCGGGAGGTGCGCGCTTCATTCCGAAAATGCAGCGTGTACGGTTTATACACAATTTTTAAAGGCATGATTTTGAGGTGTCAGAGTTTTTCGGGGCACAATATTAGCCAAAAAATACGTAATTATGCACCAGTTATGAAAGAACATAATTGGATAAAAATCGCACTGACACCGTTTTCGTGGGTATATGGTTTGATCACCAACCTCCGCAATTCGTGTTACGATCACCGGTTATTTTCTTCCGGAAGGCCTCCCCGGTTTGTGATTTCCATTGGCAACCTCACCGTCGGCGGAACGGGCAAAACGCCTGTTACCGAATATCTCACAAGACTCTTTTCCAATAAAATACCCACGGCCATATTAAGCAGGGGTTACGGACGCAAAACACGTGGTTTCATTTTGGCCAATCCTGCGTCAACGCCAGCCGGGATCGGCGATGAGCCTATGCAGTATTTTCTCAAATTTCATCCCGAAGTCGTGGTCGCCGTTTCGGAAGACCGCTTCAAAGGTGCGCAGAACATTGCTGTCTCAAATCCTGAAAGAAAGCTCCTGTTCCTGGACGACGCTTTTCAGCACAGGGCCATTTCCCGGGATGTTAATTTGCTGTTAAACGATTTTCAGAGACCATTTTATAATGATCTCCCTTTCCCTGCCGGACGCCTGCGCGAAAACCGCAAGGGCGCCAGAAGGGCCGACGCCATCATTGTCACCAAAGCCCCTGCCCTGCTGACGGACGACGTCAGGGCGGAAGTTACGCGGCAAATTCAGAAATACAGCCGCCCGGAAACGCCGGTTTTCTTTTCATTTATTGAATACGGTCAACCCGAAAGCTTTGCAGGGAAGCCTATATCGTTAAATAAAGTTAAAATGGCCGCTGGCATTGCAAATCCTTTGCCCTTCGCTGCACATCTGCGGGCCCGGTTTGACGTTACAGATGAGGTTGTTTTTCGGGATCATCATAATTACTCTTCCGGTGACGTGGAAGAACTGATTAAGAACTTAAAAAACGATACTTTTGTGGTAACAACCGAAAAGGATATGGTTAAGTTGAAGCCGTTGGTTGAAGCATCAGGCGTGGCAGGAAAGTTTGCCTATATTCCTGTTACCGTGAGTTTCGGCAGTGATACCGGACGCTTCCATGAATGGATTTTTAAACAAACCGGTCACCTCTTTCAGGCAGAACGATAGTTGCTTCTATGAGAATTGCTTTTTATATAATACTGTGGGTTTTAGGCAGTTTCATCTTTTTTATTCCGACCATTCAGGCGCAGGTAAGGATGCCCGGCGGCATGCAGATGCCGGGTAATACGGGCAGCGGCGGCGCACGCGGCCAGCAGGGAAGCACAAGCGGCACGGGCGGCTCACAGACGGGCGGCGTGATCCTCGACGACAGCACAAAGAACATTTACGGCCCCAGCACCACCCACCATTATTTCGAGAACGACATTTTAAATAACCGGGATTCAACACGTTACCGGGTCGACACGAGCTTGACAAATTTTCACCGCTGGACGCCGGTGGACCGTTCATGGGGAAAGCTTACGGACCTGGGGAACACGGTTACCGCCACCCGGAACCTTCTTTTTTCGCCGCGGGAGGATATCGGGACACAATTGGGTTTCAGATCTTACGATGCTTATGCGATCAAGCCTGAGGATGTGCAGTATATGGACACCAAATCGCAGCATACAGAGCTCAATTTTATTTCCGGTGCACGAAAAACCTCATTGGGAAGCTTTTCTTATACACAGAATGTCCATTCCCGTTTCAATTTCGGGCTTGGCTTTCGAAGGCTTACTTCCAACAAGCAATACGGGTTTGTAAACACATTGAACTCCGGCGCATTTCTGGGACAAAACTGGACCCTTCTGGCACATACAAGCTTTTTTTCCAAAAATAAAAAATACCTGATACTCGCCCATTACCGCCATATGAACCAGAAAGTCCGCGAGCAGGGCGGGGTGATCCCGGATGTGGGCGACGATGGTATCGTTGACAAATATTCGTATGACGGCGCGGCGCGGATCAGCGACGATGCGAACTCCTGGGAAAGGAGACAAGGACTGCACATCTACCAGCAGTATCGCCTCGCAAATGGTTTCCAGGTATTCCAGCAAGCGGATTATTCCACAGTAATCGATCGCTATACCGATCTTGACATTTCGCGTGGTTTGGAAAAAGAGGTTTACCCGGCTGCCAAATACGATCTGGAGAAAACGCGGCAGGACATTTATTACAAGCTATTTGATAACAAAGTTGGGATTAAGGGCTTTTATTCCGGCTTCAATTACCGTGCTTACATTCGCCAGCGTTTTTACGGCATGCGTGCCGCCACGCAGCTGGGAAACGAAATCGGCGAGACTTATACAACTTACCGGACAGGTTTGAAATTCGATAACATTATCGGCGCGTGGCTGGGTTATTATTTGAAAGATTCTGTCAATTATCTGACTGCCGAAGCTGACCTTAACCTGGCTGCCAATGTAGAATATCGGTTGAAAGGAGAACTGAATACGCGTTGGGGAAAGGCTGGTTTTCAAAGCATCCAAACTGCGCCGGACCTTCTGGTACAGCGTTATCTGAGCAATCATTTTGACTGGCGCAACAATTTTGACCCAACCAAAGTACAAACCATCTTCGCGTCCCTGCCCCTGAAAACAGAAAAAATCTCTTTTGTTCCTGAAATTCAGATCCACCAGGTCAATGATTACATTTACTATGACACGCTGGCGCTGCCAAAGCAGTTGAACTCCGGTTTCCGGTTGCTTAGGGTCGGTTTTAACTCCGGGATTAATCTCAACAAATGGAACTTCACGACGATGGGTTTCCTGACATTGAATGACAATAAAGATGTGATCCGGATTCCTGCGTTGTTCGCCAGCGGCGAGGTTACTTATGATTTTGTGTATGCCAAAGTTCTGTTTATCCAGCTGGGACTGGCTGCCCGATATCGCTCGGGTTATCTGGCCGACAGTTATATGCCCATTACGCAGCAATTTCACATTCAGAACGATTACCGGCTTGGTGATAATCTGATCGTGGATGGCTTTGCCAATGTGCGCATCAAGCGTGTAAGACTGTTTTTCAAAATGCAGTATCTGAACCAGGGCGGCAATTTCGGTCTGTTCCCGAAGGGATATTACATTGCTCCAAGCTATCTTGGCCTCGCCAGATCTTTTTCTTTCGGCGTGAACTGGCCGTTATTTGACTAATAAATCCTGAACATTATGGCGGCATCGCTTACCACATTGGGACTTGAACTGCCAACTGATCCGCGTTGGACCGACATTGCGGCCATGCAGTTGGACGAAATCCTGATCGACCATGCATATTGCGAGCAGAAAGCTGCCTCCACCTGCATTTCCATCATTGTACATTATCCCGAAAAAACGGAACTGGTTGAAACACTGACGCCTATCGTCGCCGAAGAATGGGGACATTTCCAGCGCGTTTTGAAGGAATTAAAAAAGCGTAACATTCCCCTGGGAAGGCAGCGGAAAGATGAATATGTGGGCCAACTCATGAAACTGGTGCGCAATAAGGGTGACTATGAAGGTGCTATGCTGGACCGGTTGCTCATCAGCGGCCTCATCGAAGCAAGAAGCTGCGAGCGCTTCAAATTGTTATCCGAATCTCTTGAAGATGAATCACTTAGGAAATTTTACCGCGAGCTGATGATCTCGGAAGCAGGACATTACCGGACGTTCGTTGAGCTGGCGGAAAAATATCTGCCGGTGGAAGAAGTAAGGGCCCGCTGGAAGGAGTTATTACACCAGGAAGCCGAAATCATGCGGTCGATCACACCTCGCGGCGACCGGATACATTAACTTTTCACAAACCCATTCGCATGCAATCCTTTCTTAATCTTGTTGCAAAACACATTCTAGGCAACCATGCAACATTGGAGAGGGTAAATATCATTGTGCCCACCCGCCGGGCGGCGTTTTTCCTGATGCAGGAGTTGGCAAAGGAAACCACGGAGCCGATTATGAGCCCGAATGTGGTTGCAGTGGATGATTTTGTCGAAAGCATGTCCACATTGGAGATCGAAGATCCGGTGCATTTGCTGTTTGATCTTTATGAAACCTTCCAGGAGATCGACCCGGATGTGCAGTTTGACCGGTTTATGGGCTGGGCATCGGTGCTGCTTAATGACCTCGACCGCATTGATCAATATCTTGTAAAAACTTCCTATCTGTTTGAATATCTGACAGAAGCGCACGCGATCACGCGCTGGCAGGAAAGCCTGCCGGCTGGCCGGACGCTGCAAACAGAAGGCGGGACGAAGCAATATTTCTCCCTTTTTGAAAATATAAACAGGGTTTACGTTTCCTTCCGCAACCGCCTGCTGGCGAAAGGCAAGGCATACCGGGGCATGGCATACCGCGAAGTGGCGGAAGATGTAAGCGGGATACTCGTTGAAAAAAGTGATTTTGAAAAACTTTATTTTGCTGGTTTCAACGCATTTACGGAATCTGAAAAAGTGATCGTCAGCGCGTTGATTAAAGCAAAGAAGGCGGAAGTGCTTTGGGATACGGACCGTTACTATATGTCCGAAAATGCAGGTGTTGAAGCGGGGAAAAGTTTGAGGGAATATCAAAAAAGCAATGCATTTGGCGCTTGGAGCTGGACTACGGACCATTTAATGTCATCGGAGAAGCACATTACCATTTATGGCGTGCCTAATGCAACATTGCAGACGAAAGTAGCCGGGCAGCTTTATAAACAAATGCGGGAGCTGGATGCGCAGGGGGAAGCCATTCCTACGGCCATTGTCCTTGCAGATGAAAACTTGCTTTCGCCTATGTTGTATTCCCTGGACGAAAGCGTAAGCGACCTGAATGTGACCATGGGCCTTTCCATGCGTAACTCGCTGCTTTACACATTAATAGACAGTATTTTTGAGCTTCAACAGAATGTTGTTGAATTTAAAAACAAAAAAGGACAGCTGATCCGCATCCCGAAATTCGGACATAAATCCATCAATAAGGTCCTGAACCACCCCTTTATCCGACATTATGAATATGTTGCACTGAAACCGCTCACCGACGGACAAACGATCATTCAGAAAACACTTTGGGCCATTACCAGTGGAAATCAGGTGTTTTTGAGCCCGCAGGATCTGATGGCACTGAGCGATGATCACCCACTGTTCAGGATCCTTTTCACACATTGGCAAAAGAACAATTCGCGGCAGGTTATCCAGACTTTTTACCAGCTTATTGAGCTGCTTCGGGAGGTTTATAAGGATTACAAAAATGCGCTGGAAACGGAGTATCTCTATCTTTTTTATACGCTACTAAAACAATTTGAACAAACGATTGAGGAGAAATCCGAGCTGATCACATTACGGACATTGCGTTCATTCATGTTTGAGCTGATCCGTCAGACCAAAATTCCTTTCAGCGGTGAGCCGGTGAGCAATCTTCAAATCATGGGCATGCTCGAAACCCGTGCGCTTGATTTTGAGCGTATTATCATTCTTTCTGTGAACGAAGGAATGATCCCGCAGGCAAAAAGGCAAAACTCGCTCATCCCCTATGACGCTGCCCAGGCCGTGGGACTTCCTACGCACCAGCATCAGGAAGCCGTCATGTCTTACCATTTTTACAGGCTTTTGCAGCGCGCAAAAGAGGTGCATATGCTATATACAAGCACCAATGATGCGCCTGGCGGCGGTGAAAAAAGCCGGTTTATCAGACAGGTCGAATATGAGCTGGCACAATACAATCCGCTGATCCGGATCGAGAATAAAGCCGTCGTGCTGGAAAGCCGCAAGCAGGACGAGCTGGACGAAGTTGTGCATAAAGATGAGGCAATGCTGGCCGTTATCAGGAATTACCTGGCTGGTAAGGGCATTTTTCCGACGCATCTGAATGAGTTTATCCGCTGTTCCATGCAGTTTTATTTAAAACACATTGTGGGCGTTAAGGAGAAAGAAGAGGTGGAAGAAGAGCTAGGGATGGATAAGATCGGGACCTGGCTGCACGCGGCATTGGAAAGGCTGGACAATGAATTTTTTCTTCAAAAAACCGATCCTTCCGAAGAACAGATCAAGGCCGTTTTGCGCGAAGAATTTGATGATAAATTTAAGGGCTACGTCACTGATATGGGCCTGAACAGGATCTATTATCAAGTTGGCGAAAACCAGATCCTCGTTTTTCTGAAACATCAGATGTCACAGCGGCCGCGAAGGGAAATTCTTGCGGCCGAACAACCATTAAGCACTAAGATCCAGCTCATACTACAAGGCGCTTATACGCCCGTACGCATAGGTGGGAAGATCGACCGCATTGAACAAAGCGATGACGGAACATTGTATGTAATGGATTACAAAACCGGAAGCGTAGAACTGACCGGAAAACAAAAGCTAGCCGATCCTGTCAGACGCGAAGAAGTGATCCGCAATGATCCGGACCGGAAAATGGGTTACGTAAGGCAGCTCTGGATGTATGAATATTTAATGTACCGCAAAATGCTCGATGAGCAGGGCTTGAAAATTGCCGGAAAAAATTACGCTTTCGGCGATTATGCAGTTAAGTCCGGCTTTTACTCCTTCCGCGATCCAAAGAACCTGATCTCAAATCCATTGGACCTGACCGAAGAACTGGCCCCTGCTCAATTTATTGAGAAGTCGGAGGTGATTTTGACGGACATTTTAGATGTGCTGCTGGATCCTGACGTGCCTTTCAGAAAAACGCCGGATCTGTCCATTTGCCAGTATTGCGATTTCGTTGGGATATGCGGCCGGTAAACAAAAGATCTCTTTATAACAAAAAAAAGCGATTGGAGAACCAATCGCTTTTTTATCATTTCGCTTTAAGCTTATTTCTTCTTGAATTCGAGGTAACCTTCGTAAGAAGAATTCCCGCTGGTCGGATCCGCCAATTTTATATTGGTATTCAACTGAGGCACCCCACTGCTGTTGACAACCTTCGTTGCTATCCCTGTTACGGTATGTTTTAAGGGCTTGTTGTTGCTTTGTTTCACATCAACAGTTTCATTGATCGTAAAAGAATCCTTGGTCGTTTTCACATCAATCAAATTATATTCCTGAAGAATGTCAACCTCTGTTCCTGCAATTCCTATATGAATATCTCTCGTGTAATAGATTGAGAGTTTATTTTTGCCGGTTGCTGTAATAACCCAATCATTTTTAGTGCTCGTAGGACCGTCGACAACCACTGTCCCGAAACTTCCTACGTATTCCGGTGCGTAATCAATCTCCGGTTCCACATCGTCTTCTTTATCTTTGCAGGAACCCATTAAAACAACCAGGCAGCAAAAAATCAGCTTTTTCATACTTTGACTTTAAGAGTAAATAACATCTAAATTAATAAGCCGGAGTGCGGCAATTTTCTACTAATAACGGCAATGAAGTGTTAACCGCATATTTAACCGCAACTAAATTGTATCCTGATACAAAAGTCGAGCCTGAGCATGGCTAAAATGGCAATTTTCCAAGATCCACGTTTCCGCCTGTCAGAATAATCCCTACTTTTTTTCCTTTGAAATGCTCCTTATGCTTTATGAAAGCAGCCAGCGAAACCGCACCCGACGGCTCCACAACAAGCTTCATCCGCTCCCACAAAAAGCGCATCGACTGGATGATCTCTTCGTCGGACACCGTAAAGATGTCGGTAACATGTTGCTTAATGATCGGAAAGGTTTTGTCGCCCAGATAAGTCAGCAGCCCGTCGGCAATGGTCTTGACATAAGGCGCTCTTTCTATCTTATCACTTCGGAATGAGAGGACTGCGTCTGCTGCACCTTCGGGCTCGCCTGCGTAAACTTTTGTCTCAGGTGAAAAATAATGTGCTGCCAATGCTGTTCCGCTCAGCAAACCACCGCCACCAACCGGCGCAAACATCAGGTCCAGCTTTCCATCATTATCCTCAATCAATTCCTTTGCCGCGGTTGCCTGCCCGGCCATCACTTCGTAGTTGTTGAATGGATGGATGAATGTCGCACCTGTCTTCTTCGTAATCTCCTGAACCGTCTGCTCCCGTTCTTCGGGTGTGTTTTTACAAAATGTAATTTCTCCTCCATAGCCTTCCACAGCCTTGATCTTCACGAGAGGCGAATTGTCCGGCATAACAATGTAGGCCTTCGCTCCTACTTTGGCTGCCGCGAACGCAATGGCCTGGGCATGATTGCCGCTTGAATGCGTAGTAACGCCATTTTCAAGCTGCTCTTCCGAAAGCGAAAGAATGGCATTAAGTCCTCCCCGGGCTTTGAAAGCGCCGATTTTTTGGAGGTTTTCGCATTTAAAAAAAATCTCTGCCTCACACAGATCATTCAGGAAGCTCGATGTCAGGACGGGCGTATGGTGAATGTATGGCGCGATGAGCTTATGCGCTGCCTCAATTGTTTCCCTGGATGGTACAGTATCCGCCATTTGAAGGATTTGTTTTAAAGATCATTTGATGGGTCAAAGTAATCAGAAAATGGCAAAAAAAAGAGCCCGTCGTACCGGACGGGCTCTAAAAATAATGCAATCCTACTGTTACTTGCCAGCGTTAGGCGTGTACAGGTTAAAGAATTGATCCAATTTCGGCGTAATGATGATTTCAGTACGACGGTTCAGGCTGCGGTTTGGTGCCGAATCATTTGCCACTTTGGGTAAATATTCTCCACGACCACCGGCAATCATACGAACAGGCTCAACACCGTATTTCTTTTGAAGCGTACGTGCAACGGATGTAGCACGCAATACGCTAAGATCCCAGTTGTCAGACACTTTATCTGTTGCGATAGGCACATTATCCGTGTGGCCTTCGATCAGAATTTCGATTTCTTTGTAGTCATTCAGGATCTTGGCAACTTTGCTCAACACCGACTCAGCTTGTGTATTGATCACAGAACTTCCCGATTTGAACAACATTTTGTCTGAAAGTGAAACGTAAACAACGCCTTTTTTCACTTCGATCTGAACATCTTCATCGCTAACATCAGCCAACGAACGTTTCAGGTTCAGCACAAGCGCCATGTTAAGTGAGTCTTTTTTCTGAATGCTGGAATTCAGATCGCGGATCTGCATGCCTTGTGCATCCATCATAGCAAGTGATTTCTTAATGCTTTCAGAACCTTCTTTGCTGATCACCGACAGGTCAGACATGCGGTCGAGCAGATTGTTATTGTTCTTTTTAAGGAATTCAACTTGTTCTTCCAGCTCTTTCAATTTTGCATTTTTGCTGGTAAGCTCATCATTTTTTGCCTTCAAATCATTATTTAGTCCAGCAGTTCTGCTGTCGCAATCGTTAAGATCAGCACGCGCCTTGTCTAGTTGGATCTGGATCTCATTGGCTTGTTTCTGTGCAGACAGCATTTTTTTCTTGCTCGCACATGAGCCCAGAATAAAAAGCATGGCAACGGCCAAAAGCGTTTGTTTCATAATAAAGGGTGGTTAATTAAATCAACAGTGTTAAGTATAAAAAATCGGTACGTTAGGTTAATTCTAAAAATATCGAGCCAAACTCTTGTCAGTCATGCCCGTTTCAAGTCGCAAAGGTACAAAAAAAGGGAAGATTGTTCCAGACAATCTTCCCTTTTTCCTCTTTTTGTATAATTCTAATGGGAAACTAGTACGGCATGGACCAATAAGGATTCCGGTGTGCTTTCATGCTGTCGCTGATGTGCGTGGCGATCAGCTCCTGGAATTTTTGGTCATTGAGCTTTTTGCCTTTCATCTTTTTAGGGAGTGCTATCTCCTCATCCGTTACAGGTCGCAGCTTCACCACTTTGGCCGTTGTGACAACATCCCCATCATTGATATCCAGTTCCAGGATCAGCCCCGGTAGTCCGGCATAAAGCTCCGGACCGGCCGAAACCGCAATATTATCTGCAAACCAGGCCGTAATTTTTTGCCCCTTGACCGTATCCTCTGTCACGGCCATCATGCACATATATCCTGCAATTTCTTTGATCTTGTTCATGACCTTCCACTTGGGCAATTTCAAGGAATCCTCTACAATATAGGTTTTGCCCAGCATGGCAATGATGTCCGTCCGTTTTTCCTTTTCAAAATCGCGGTAGATCTTAAACTCATCTTTTTGCCAAGAGTAACCGCCTTCGGATAGGTCTTCCTTGGCAGGATAGCTGAAATAGCTCTGCTTTTCATTAAAGAGCAACACCATTTCCTGCTTTTGCTCGTCATTATTAGCCCAGGTTGTCGCAGCCCGTTCTTTTTCCTCTTTGCTCAAAAAAGTCATGCGGTTATTGATCCGAGACCAGGTTTTTACCCGCTCATAGGTGATTTCGCCCGCCATGTTCTGCGCAGCAGCTCCAAAACTCAGAAACATCAATATTAGTAAGCCAATTGATTTCATAGGTTCTTTTCCAAATGTTAGAATTGATTGTTTCGTTTCACCGAAGCGGTTACACCCCGCATGTTATACGTGAAGCTAAGCATAAAATACCTGGACAATGTCGCCACACGTCTTTCCGTGTAGTAGTTTTGATTTACGTTCTGGGTAATCCCCAAATTCTTCTTGAACACATCATTAGCAGTAAGGCGGATTTCTCCTTTTTTACTTTTTAGCACAATCTTATAAACGGACAAATTCAGGATCGGCAGCTTTTGATCAAAGCCGAACTGGTCGTTTTTGTAAATTCTGTAATTAAATTTTGCGTTGAAATAAATGTCCATAGGCCCTTTGGCATTTACATCCGCCCCATACGTTGCGTTGAAGATCTTCTGGTTTTGGTTTGTATTGATAGAATATTTCGCCTCACTAATGCCCCAGTTCGCGTTTCCGTAAAAAGTGAATGCATCACTCGGCGTCAGGTCCAGACGTGTTCCGAAATTGTAGCTATCCGTGCTTGTCTCATTTTCAACATTATTAATGTAAGTAATATTGTTGCTTAGGTTCACGCTTGCATTCACGTTCATAGTGGCCTTTGTTTTTTTCAACGGAAAGCCAAAGCCGCCATAAGTTCCGTAACTATATCCGCCCGTAACATTGATCGGCTTGGTGGTTGTAATCAGGTTCTCAACATTGACGGTCCGGTTGTAGACGATCTGGTTGACATTATAATTGTAAGAAAGACCAATATAAATGTTGATAAAGTTAGCCGGGTTGAACATGTTATAACCTGCATAAACGCTATGCGATGATGACGGGATCAGGTCAGGATTACCCTCCGTGATGAACAGCGGGTTGCTGTTGTCGATAATGGGCTGCAAATCGGTGATCGACGGCTCGCGGACATTCAGGCCATACTCTGCATACACATAACGGTTATTTTTAAGATCGTAATTCACCGAAACGTTTGGTACGAATGTGAAATAGCTCTTGCTTACCCGCATGAAATCAGCAGATGCTTTATCAGCAGCAAATTTTCCCCTTAACTCGAACTGGACGCCCGCAAGCCCGGCTGCGATATTGAGTCCTTTGTTAGAATAACGAATGCTCGAACCGACGCGGTTGTAAGTAAAATCATTGGAATAAAAACGGGTCAGTAGCGGGTTAACCTGCTGGCCTGCGTCTGATACATCAAACACATCACGGTCCACTTTGTCCTTCCGCATGCTGTAATTGTAGAATGTTTCCCAAAAGAACTTTTTTGCAAAGGGTTCAATGTAGGACAGGCTTCCTTTCAAATTCCCGCGGGTGCTTTCGGTTTCATTCAGCTGGTTAATGATGCTGTTCCTTGTCGAATCCTGAAAAAAGACGTTGTTAGAGCTTAGGTTCTTATTCTCGTCCGCATTGTTAATATTGTAACCAATGCTTGCAGCAAAATTCCTTCCCTTTTTCTTAAACTTATGCCGGTATATGAGCAGATTGGCCATCGCAAAAGAATTGTATTCGCTAAGATTTTTCACGGATGACTGGTTAGTAACAACACCTTCGTTGAGGAAAGACTGCTGATAACTGTTAAAACTGTCATCACCTGAGTTGATCCTCGAATTACTGATCAGGATAATTGTATTCAGTGAGTCAATGTTCTTCTCAAACCGAAAGCTCGGGCGGTGGTTTCCGGTAAAACCAATT
The DNA here is from genome assembly GCF_021502655.1 of Dyadobacter sp. CY347. GTDB lineage: Bacteria > Bacteroidota > Bacteroidia > Cytophagales > Spirosomataceae > Dyadobacter. Next base: position 1,540,308 of record NZ_JAKFFT010000002.1, on the reverse strand, counting down.
GTTTTGGAGTTGGCCAGAGAGCTGTAAGAATCGTTCGTCAGAAAGTTTTCTGTCCGCGATCTCACATCCATGATCGCCTTGGTCTGGTTGTAAAAATAGCTGGTGCTAAGTTTTGTTTTTTTATCATCATAATTATAATTGGCGCCACCTGCAAAGTTCTTGGTGAAGCCTTCGGATCCTCCTCCACCCCAGTTGGGCTGAATGGTAATGTCATCACCACCGTAATAACGACCGCTGTTAAAACCAAAATCACCGTCATCACCCCAGTTGAAAGACTGGCTTCCTTTAAAATCCTGATAATCGTTCCGTGCAATCCCGGATTGATTCGTGTTATTTCCAAAGCCCAATAAGGCAAACTGCTGCTTGTCATTAAAGCGGTTGTAACTCACTTTTCCTTCCAGCCTCTTATCGGTCCCTACGCCCGCTATTGCTTTACCAAATCCGCCTTTTTTATGACTGTCTTTCAATTCCAGGTTAACCGTTTTTTCACGCTTTCCATCATCTACGCCCGTCACTTTGGACTGCTCTGTTTTTCCGTTAAAAACCTGAACTTTGTTAATGGCCTCCGCCGGAAGGTTTTTGGTTGCCATCTTTGGGTCGTCACCAAAGAACCGCTTACCGTCCACGGTTACACGTTTGACCTCTTCACCCTGCGCCTTAATGTTTCCATCCGCGTCAACCTGCATACCCGGTAACTTCCGGAGCAGGTCTTCCACCGTTGAGCCTGGCGGAACTTTAAATGCCCGGGCGTCAAATTCCACCGTATCGCCCCGGATGCTCAATGGTGCCCGTGCCGTTTTAATAACGACTTCGTAAAGCTCCTTTTGAAGCACTTTCATTCTCATCTTGCCCAGATCGGTCACATCGCCATCTTTTGGGTTAACCGTTTCCTGGTATGGAACGAAGCCTACATAAGAAACTTTGAAAATGTATTGCGTGCGTTTCAGGTTTTTTAGCTCAAATGCCCCTTCTTTGTTCGTTCTTCCAAAGTTGACCAGGGAGGAGTCTTTGGGTAACAGCAGCATGATCGTCGCTTCGGGCAACACCGCGCCGGATGTATCGGCTACTACACCTTTCAGCGTGAAGCGTCCTCCGGTTTGTGCATGCACAACCGCCAGATGAAGACATAAGTAGAACAGAAGTAGGATTTTTTTCAAGGCTGGTAGGTGGTTAAGTGGATTGAAGTTTGTAACTGATAAATTACAATACGCAATAATATAGAAACTGATGCAACTTTACAACTAAATAATTAGTTTGAAAGCGGTTTTATAACGTGTTAATAAAAAATTAACTTTAATTAAGATTTGAGACCCAATATATGAAAAGGTTATATATAAGTTACTTTAACTTCGGAGAAAAATTAATTAATTTATTTTGCGGTTACAAAAATGCGACTGATGTTCGCTATGACAGGATATATATTTAGAAACGAATGAAGACAATTGGCCTAATATCAGACACACACGGCTATCTGGACGAGCGGGTTTTTGACCATTTCTTGAATTGTGATGAGATATGGCACGCGGGAGATATCGGATCGGTGAAGATCATTGAGCAGCTGGAAGCATTCAAGCCCTGCCGGATCGTGTTCGGTAACATTGATCACAACGATATCCGGGCGAGAACCGTGGAAAACCTGCATTTCGAACTGGAAGGATTCAGGGTCTGGATCACGCATATTGGCGGCGCGCCACCGCGTTATAACCCGATTGTCATGCCCGAACTGAAATCACAAACACCCGACATTTTCGTATGTGGACACTCGCACATTCTGAGGGTGATTCGTGATAAATCTTTGAATAATATGCTTTACATTAATCCTGGCGCGGCTGGCCGGGAAGGTTTTCATAAATTCCGGACGCTGCTGCGGTTCAACCTGCACGAAGGATTGATCAGCCAGATGGAGGCTATTGAGTTGGGAAAACGCGGCGCAATGATCAGTTAAAATGTGATGGAAACCTTTTTAGTCTCCGATCCGCGCAAAAACTCTGCATCTACTTTTTCCCCTTTTTCATGCTTGCCGAGCACTTCCATGTAATCGTAAATGGACGTAATTTCTTTTCCGGCAAGCTTTGTGATAATGTCGCCGGCCTGGATCCCCGCTTTGTCGGCGGGACGGGCTTTTGAAACACCATCGATTTTCAAGCCTTTTCCCGAAAAACTATAATCGGGCATGACGCCTAACGTCACCTTGAAATCCGTCGTTTGATTCCCGGTATGTGGGTTTGCAGCGGTTATAAATTGTGGGTCCGTGGTTTCCTTATCAATGTTTTCAAGCAGCCCGGCAATGATGGTCAGGATTTTCGCTTCCCCCTCAAAATTAATGCGTTCAATGTCATCGCTCACTTTGTGATAATCGCCGTGACCGCCTGTGAAGAACTGGACAACAGGAATATTCTTCAAATAAAATGAAGTGTGATCCGAAGCGCCCACGCCGGACGAATCCACAGTGTATTTCAGATTCTGCGCCTTGGCAAGATCCGGAATCAGTTTTCCCCAGACCGGACTTGTGCCCCAGCCCGAAACAATGATGCCTTTTTCGTCGCTCAGCCTGCCTATCATATCCATATTGATCATGCAGGAAACGGACGTGAGCGGAACTGTTGGGTTTTCCGTAAAATATTTGGAGCCGATAAGCCCGAGCTCCTCGCCCGAAAATGCCAGAAACAGATAGTTATGCTTTTCGGTAATGTTGTTTTTTGCAAAATGCCTGGCTAACTCCAGCAACCCGGTTGTTCCGGAAGCATTGTCGTCGGCACCATTGTGGATTTTGTTACGGCTGTCGGGAGAAAGCGAACTTCCCTGAAAACCTTTTCCCAGATGGTCGTAATGAGCACCGATCACAATCGTCTTTTTGGCACCATTATCTAAAAACCCGGCAACGTTGCGGCCAGTCAGCTGGTGCAAGTTTCCCTCAATGGAATATTTTACCTGAAAAGGCTGAAAGAAACCTGCATCGGTTCCAGCCGGTTTCAGGCCCAGTTCCCCGAAAATAGTGGCAATGTAGTTTGCCGACCGGATTTCGCCCAAACTCCCCGTTCCTCTACCTTCCATCTCGTCCGAAGCAAGGAATTCAATGTGTTTACGGATTGCCGGGGCCTGAAATTTCTGCGCATAGGATGAAAAAGAAGCACAGGCAAGCAGTAACAAAAGGAAATATTTCATGGGAATTCTGTAATTAGGCAAAACGGATCATTATAATGTTTCCTGCAACTCAACCAGGAATTTACGGACACGCATCAAACGCTGGATCAACAACTGTGATTCTTCTTTTCTCCGCATTTGCTCGCGCGCGCCTTTGATCGTACGCCCCTGCTTGTCGCGCTGGTGCATGATCTTTCTGATGATCTCAATGTCGCGCTCGGTATATCTGCGCCTGTTGCGTGCGTCCCGTTTGGGATTCAGCTGTGGAAATTTTTTTTCCCAAAAGCGCAGGGCAGATGGCTCGCAGCCAACCATTTCGGCTACTTCGTTGGTATCATAGTAAAGTTTGGTGTTCGGTTGCATGACTTTCGGCGGTGATCACTACAAATATACTCACCGTCACAATTAAAGTCTGTTTTCTGCCAGATTTTTGATTTTTTCCATTGCCGTTTTAACAAAGTCTAAGGAAGCATCGTAGTAGTTCCGACCATCTTCCAAAACAGCAAAATCTCCCACTTCCAGTTGCAATAAAACGCCTCCGTCCTGCTCCGAGAGCCTGTAATGATACGCAATGTCATAAGAGGCAGGCGACTGCTCCCATTTATCAACATATAAGGAAAGTTTCAAAAGCTCATTCGGCTCGTGCGCGGTAACCGTCAGCCGCGACCTGCCCGACCAGTCGATAACCCTGCCTTGTTCCAGATAATAATCCCCAAAATCCGAAGGAAGCTCATCCCATTGCCTGATGTATTTCGGGGCCACGAGCACTTCCCAAACTTTGCTCAACGGAGCCTCTATATGTATCTGATCTTTAACTGTCAGCGCTTGATCCATCATATTTAATTTACTTTTTGCAGTATACGTTTTCCTTGCTTTAACTAAAACTATGCCGATTTCCCGTAGTACATGCAGTTTAACGGAAAATCAGACGCAGGCGCTTTCAAATTACTACATGAAGCAAACTTTAACTTACTTTACAGCCGGATCCCAAACCGCAAATTTTTACTTAACAGAATGAATCAGGAGATAAAGCCGGTCAGCAATCCCTTTGAGTCCAAAATAAACAGCATACAAGTCCTGAGAGCGGCTGCGGCATTAACTGTCACCATTTACCATCTTAAAGACGTTATTGGCAAAGGTGAACCTTTCAAGCAGGAACTTGACTTTTTTTTCAATTCAGGCCCTTCCGGCGTTGCATTGTTCTTCGTGATCAGCGGGTTCATTATGGTGTACATTACCAAACACACCACATTCTCATGGCTGCCCGTTTATAAATTCATGGCCCGGAGGTTCATCCGAATCTGGCCTACTTATGCAATCATCACCCTGCTTTACTTTTTGTTCCAAAGCAGGATCGGCCTGCAACCCGGGGCTGTTAAGAGTTTGATCCTGAGCCTGCTTTTCATCCCAGTCACACACACCGATCCGCCTTTTTACGGATATGCTTTTCTTCCGGTGGGCTGGACGCTCAATTATGAAATCTATTTTTATGCGCTCGTCGCAATCTCCATGTTCTTTTCCAGGTTCAGGTGGTATGTTTTCTTTGTGATCGTGATCATAACATTGATCGTCATTCCGATCACACTGGGTTATATCACATTGGAAACCCAGCGCACCGCAGATTATGGCAATGGCTATCTGAACATGGTCGCCAATCCCATTATCTGGAATTTCGTATATGGGGTTATTATCGGCCTCGTGTACATGGATGCGAAACTGTTCCCCATTCTGGCATCCGCTTTTGCGAGGACCTGGCTGGTGTTCCTGTTCATTTTCCTTGCATTGTGGCAGTACTGGTCGGGATTTTTCGGCGGGTTAGGCCCGTCGCAGTGGGGTTTTGGTTCCAGCCTGCTTTTTACCGCATTCATTTTTTACAACGCCAGGCGCCCGATCAATTTTCCGGAGTGGCTGGTTAAAATCGGCGATATGTCATTTTCGATATATCTTGTGCATATGCCCATTGTGGTAATTTTAGGTCAGTTTTTCAAAAGCATGGGGTATCCGGTTTACAGCACCGGCACTGCGATGTTTTTCCTGTCATTGTTTATGACAATGGTCGCATCTTACCTCTCTTACCAATATCTCGAATTAAGATTATCCACTTATCTGAAACAATTCCTGCCCTTTATGAAGAGAAAATAGCGGGCGTTACGGAAGTTTGATATCCTGAATGGTGTTCATATTTTCAACGGTGGTTTGCCGCAAATCACCGGACCAGAACCGCTTCATAAACTGCGCGAAACGATTTGCAATGTGTTCTTCGGTATAGGTAAGGATGTGCCCTTTGCCTGGCTGGTAATTGAGATCGTAAGGCATTTTCAATGAATGCAGCCGTTCGGAGGCCGGCTTAGCACCTTGCATCCAGAAGTATTTTCCGCATGAGAATAAATTTCCTTGAATGTAAGGCAAAACAGTGTCGCTGGTTCCCTGGAAAAATACAGTTGGTTTAGCATTGGATTTTCCAACATAAGCCGTCCGGAAAACAGCATAACCCAGATAGGTCAGCAAGGCACGCACACGGAACTCGGTGCCTCCTGTAACAGGGTCAAGCGGTCCCAATGTTTTCGTAATACCCGGCTGCAATGCTTCAAAATCCGCTTCATCCATGTAAACCAATGCCGAAATAATCATTGATCCGGCACTGCTTCCGGCCAGCATCATTTGTCCGGGGTCAATGCCAAACTCATTTGACTTATCTGCGAAATAGTGCAAAGCAGTATAAGTATCCTGAACGCCGCGATAAATGGCCTGGATCACTTCCGTGTTATTTCCGCCGCATGTATTGAACTCGCTTCCACCATCGAAACCAAGCCGGTAATTGATCGCAGCAGTTGCGTAACCTTTCCTGGCCATCCATTTGGCCTTCCCCATTTCACTGCCAAGATCGCCATAGATAAATGCGCCTTCGTGCACCATCAGCACGAACGGTCGATATTTTAGCGTATCATTCTGAGGTGCGAGAAATGAATAATTGAGGTTGACGGCAAGCCCTTTGAAGTCTGGCGCCTGCTTGTAAGTGCCGGTGCGAATACCCAGTTGCGACTCACTGTAAATGTTGGTCGTACCAAAGCCTTTCGACAATGCCAAAAACTGGTTGCTGTTACGCGGCTTTAATGTATCGATTATGATGGGGTCGGGATCAGAGGACCCAGGGTTTTCATTGCCCGAAGTATCAACAGGCTCAGGATTTGTGCCCGGCTCGCCGATGGGCTCCTTAACAGGTGGTTCAAAGGGGCTTGGCCCTTCGCATGCAGCGAACAATCCCACTAAAAGTAAAAAAATGCATTGTAGGAAGACTGTCCGCCACATTATCCAGGTAGAGTTATTCTTGACTTGCCCGGCAATCAGGCTTATTAATTGTTGAAATTCGGTGCAAGCTGCCCTGCGGTGTTATCCGTTGCCAGCTCACTCTGGTGGTAAAAATACCCTTCTGTTTTGTTATTCCCGGCAAGTTCGTTCTGTTTTTTTTCAGTGCTGAAATTTCTTTCCATCTGTCTGAAAAATTTGTTGAAGAAAACATATAACACAACGCCCGAAACTGCTCCTACTGCCAATATCTTTTTCATGATTGAATCTGTTTGATGATTTTATGGTCACTTTCTACATTCCCTAAGCAAAAAGGATACCAAAGCATACAGCCGCACGCATTATTGGAGCCATTTATGCCGCTGGTACGATTTTAACATATCATCACGCAAACACCCACTAAACGCATAAGAACATGGACGTTATCATATTTTTAAAGGCAATTGGCAACCTCGTTTTTGCAGCCATACTTTTCCTGGCAGTCTTCATCACCGCCGGTTTCTCAATTGTGCTGAACCTGCTGAAACAGTTTAAGCCTGTACAGCTGGCAAGAAGGAATTTTAGCTTCAGAAGGAGATGACTTTTGCAGTCGGCTGCATACTATGAAAGCAGGTTTTGTCGGAGCAGGAATTCAAGCTGACCATTTACTTCGATAAGCTTTTCAATTAGTTCCTTGTTCTTTTCCCGCAGGTAAAAAATCTCGTGCGCATTTTTAATGATGATCCGTAGCTGGGCCTCATCCCAGGGCTTATTCAGATAGTAGTAAATGTGCCCTTTATTGACCGCATCGATCACCGCAGACACATCCGTGTAGCCGGTAAGCAGAATACGGACCGGTTCTGCATAATCCTTTAAAACTTCTATTAAAAAGTCCACTCCGGTCATTTCCGGCATGCGCTGGTCGGTGATGATCACATGTACGACATTATGCTTCAACAGCTCCAAACCCTCCCGCCCCGACGTTGCAATCAGTATATTGAAATCTCTTCTAAATGCAGCTTTGAATGAGTTAAGATTGTTGATCTCGTCATCTACATAAAGGACACTTATCTTCTCTTTGCTTTCCATTATTACAAAAATATTCTTTTCGGAGGTTGTATGATCTCTTAGTTCGATCCGATACTCTCAACTAATTGATAATATTATAATATTAATTCTATAATAGTATAAAAGCGGTAAGTGCTTTTTACAAATTAACTTTTTGTGGCATTGTAACCAACTACGTGTCAACGAATTTTGACGCTTTTCAACCAAATATTTTGTCCCCGGGTGAAGCAGTGGTAGTTTTACTAAAATAAATTAAGCAATTTGTGTAACTATTGATATACATATGAGCACTTGTTGCCGGTTCCAAAGTTCCTGCGGCAGCGATTTTATACGAAGATCAATACATTTCGTCGAATTTTAAATATTACGTGAGTTCTTCTGGGAACCGTCCTCCTAATAGCTTAAAAATGTATCCAGATCCAGCAAACAATACGATCTACAAGCCGATTTTCATCTTCAAGGAGCAAAGCGCTGACAAACAAAAGTTTAACGCAGTCATTTCCGACTATCAGCAAAAAACAATCCTGGATCTGTTTCCATCCCAAATGAAGGAGCTGATCAAAATACAAAACCCCAGGAAACGACTGACAAGTGCTGAGCTTGACGAAAATTACGATGAGTGGATCGCTGGTAAGGATCCGGATCTGCTGGGCTCGTGGATCTATTATCCCTGGTCCAACCGCGTGCTGCACATTCTTAGTGAGATCGATTTTGTAACATTGAGGACCAGCAGGAACCATTACAAGATTACGCCTGAGGAACAAACGAAATTATCTAAACGCAGGATCGGCATTATCGGGCTGTCGGTGGGGCATGCTGTTGCGCTTAGTGTGGCAACCGAACGCATTTGCGGCACATTAAAACTCGCTGACTTCGACACAATCGAACTTAGTAATCTGAACAGGATCAAAACCGGCCTGCACAATATTGGAGTCAATAAATCCATCGTAACTGCCCGGGAAATTGCGGAAATAGATCCATACCTGGACATTCAATGTTACCCGGACGGGATTACAGAGCATAATATCACTTCATTTCTTACCGAGGGCGGCAAACTCGACATTATGGTTGACGAATGCGACGACCTGGAAGTGAAGATCAGTGCGCGGCAAATGGCTAAAAGTTTTCAGATCCCGGTGGTGATGGAAACGAGCGACCGGGGAATGCTTGATGTTGAAAGGTTTGACAGAGAAGCCGACAGGCCTATCCTTCACGGAATGCTGGCCAGTATTCCTCCTGAAAAATTGAAGAATATCAGCCCGGCGGACCGTTTCCCCCTGGTTATGCGCATCATCGACGCCATGAACACTTCCACCCGCGGCCGCGCTTCGTTGCTCGAAATCGGGCAGACGATCAGCACGTGGCCTCAGTTGGCGAGTGCCGTAACATTGGGCGGAGGCGTTGTAACCGATGTTTGCAGGCGCATTTTGCTGGATCAGTTCACGGATTCCGGGAGATATTATGTAGACCTGGAACATCTGATCGGTAACAAATCTGACCCTTCCGCTGTAACCGTTTATAGTAATCCGAACACACCGTTTGACCTGGATCGGGCCATAGCAATTATCGATTCATTACCGCAAATCAATGTTGATATGGTCCCGCAAACGGAGGAGATCAGGGAGATTGTGACGGCAGGGAATTATGCGTATTCTTCCGGTAATGACCAGCCCTGGAAGTGGGTTTTCCGGAACGGTATGCTGCATTTATTTCACGATACGTTCCGCTCGCATTCTTTTGCGAATTTCAATAACATCGCGGCGCACCTGGCCCTGGGCGCTGCATTTGAAAATGCGCTGTTGAAGGCCAATAGCATTGGATATCAGACAATTACAAAACAATTTCCTCTTTCAGGTTCAGCCGAATTAATTGCCAGCATTCAATTCACAAAGGAAAACCAACCGGCAAATCAAACGTCCGGACTTGCCGATCTTCCGGAATCCTGCAACATTCACCGCAATTCCAGTTTATCATACACATTGCCTGAGCAGGAAATCAATGCGTTGCGTGAGGCTGTTGCTAGCGTATCCGGCGCAAATGCTCAATTTATTACGGATAAAGTAGAACTTGCAGCATTAGGAAAGATTGTGGCTGCCTGTGACCTGATGGCCATGCTTAATCCAGAAGGTCACAACGACTTCTTTAACCGCGATACCCGATGGCCGGGCGCGGAAAATGAAAACGCTGGGGACGGGGTCCCCATTCAGACATTAGCGTCTTCACCGGCTCAAATGGCCGCATTATCCATTGTTAAGGACAAAAAAATTGCTGCCGCGCTCAATGTGATCGGCGGTGGAAATGCACTCACCGAAGCCACTCAGACAAGCGTTGGCAATGCCGCGTGCGTTGCTTTCATCACATTGCCTGTTTCTGCGGATCAGCATTTCCTGGCAGGAATTGCAGCGCAGAGGCTTTGGTTGCGTGTTGAGAAGCTCGGTCTGGGGGGCCAGCCATTGCTATCGCCTCTGTTTTTGCTCGAACGGCTCGATTCAGGCGCCGGATTAAGTGTTACGGAAAAAGACAAATTGCGAGGTTTACAAAACGAGCTTCAAAATATCATATCTTTAAAAAATAACGTCAAGACGGTTTTCCTTTTAAAGATCATCAAACCTGAAATGCCAGCGATCCAATTACCACGCCTCCCATTAAATGAAACCTTGTTTATAGTAAATGACGCAATTTGATGGTAGCAAAAATTAGAGCGTACAAGTCAACTGAGGATATTGAAACCTGCTACAGGTATATTGACGAGCACCGGAAAGTACTGGAAGCCTATGGCGTAAAGCAGGTAACTTCCGCAAGCCATGACTGGCTCAATGATGAAAATACTTACGTGATCATTGTGGAATCTGAGGACGGAGAAAAGATTTATGGTGGAGGGAGAATTCAGGTCCGAAATGAAAAAATGAAAATGCCGATGGAGGATGCCATTGCCAAGAAGGATGAGCGCATTTACGGGTACGTAGACAATCTGAAAGAAAAGAAGATCGCGGAATTTTGCGGGCTCTTCAATTCCAAGGAAGTGGCTGGTTACGGCATTGGAAGCATTTTCCTTGGAAGGATCGGCGTGGCGATCACCTCGCAGATTGGGGTTGACCATTTACTTGCATTGTGCTCCCCTCCTACCTTGCGTCAATGTCTGCGGATCGGGTTTGAAATTATTCGTGACCTGGGTAATAACGGAACATTTTATTATCCGAAAGAAGGGCTGATCGCCACCGCCATCATTGTCAATGACCTGAACAATTTACCCCAGGCTCATGAAGAAGAACGGGAGCGCATTATGCACCTGCGCGAGCATCCTGTCCAGTTTGCCGTTGAAAAGGGGCCCAAGGGTGAAATTGCATTACATTACGATCTTGATATGAAGATTTAGGATTTTTATGAAATTTTTAAAGCACGTATTTGCAATCACATTTTTACTTTCCGCTAAGCTTGTTTATGGTATTCCGGTAAACTTTTACCAGGGATCCCAGATCATAGGCAAGCATGTTGAAATTTTCGAAGATGCCACCAATACGCGCACTTTCGAACAGGTTTTGGCAGCGAACGCTTTCAAGCAGAGTACGGACGATACGCCGAATATGGGACTGAGCCAATCCACATTCTGGATCCGGTTTTCGATCGCGAACAAGTCCGCCAGCTCGTTGCTTTACTTAGAACTTGCACATCCTTTAATTCACACTTGCGAACTTTTCGAGATTGATGGCGCAAAGGTTAAAGTCGAAACACACCAGGAAAATGCGGATTTTAATGAGAGAAGGATCAAGCACCAAAATCTTGTTTTTCCGCTTGATATAAGGCCAGGCCAGCAAAAAAACTATTATTTGAGGGTGAAGGGTTACAATCAGGTAATCCTCCCGCTCATTGTCCGTGACCAGGAAAATTTCTTTGAAGCAGCCCAGACCGGTGAAACCATTAACGGCATCTTCGCAGGGATCATCGCTGTGATGGTGCTCTACAACGTCTTCATTTACTTCTCTACCCGGGACAAAAGTTACCTCTTTTACGTACTATATGTGCTTTTTGTAGGTTTGGCGCAAACAGCATTATCGGGTTATGGCTTCAAGTACATTTGGCCTTATGCTCCTAAGTTCAATTCGGTAGCAACCATTTACTTCTCGGGTGTGGCGGGAATTTTTGCCATGCTGTTCGTCAAGAACTTTCTTCAGCTCGCCGAAAAATGGCCGCCCGGCGTTATTATTCTCAATGTGATCATTGTACTGTACTCCTCGACCGGACTGTTAAATCTGCTTGGATTCGAACTTTTGAGCTTCCGGGCGGTAGACGTGTCAGGAGGAATCGGGGCCATTGGTCTTTTCATCATTGGTTTCAAACTTTCAAAAGAAGATTACCGCCCGGCCAAGCTATTCTTGTTGGCGTGGACGATTTTCCTGTTCGGTCTTTTCCTTCTTGTCCTTCGAAATATCAACATCCTGCCGTATAATGTTTTTACAACGTATACCATGCAGTTCGGTTCTATTGCAGAAGTTGTACTGCTATCTATTGCACTAGCCGATAAGATTAATATATTTAAAAAGGAAAGAGAGGAATCCCAGGCCGAAGCCCTGAAAGTGTCGCTGGAAAATGAGAAAATAATTATGGAGCAAAACACCTATCTGGAAAGAAGCGTCAACGAGCGAACTGCTGAGTTGCAATACGCTAATACAGAACTGAATGTTACGCTCAACAAACTGAAAGACACGCAAACACAGCTGCTGGATTCCGAAAAAATGGCTTCGCTGGGTCAGCTTACGGCCGGCATCGCCCATGAGATCAACAACCCGATCAACTTCGTTAGCTCAAACATCCGGCCCCTCCGGCGCGACATCGACGACGTGCTAGAAATACTTGATTCCTACAATGATATCCGGGATGTGAACTCGATCGACAGTTTACACGAAAAGATCAAAGAAATCGAAAAACTGAAAGAAGATCTTGATCTTGATTACATCAAAACCGAGCTGGGTACGTTACTTAAAGGCATGGAAGACGGCGCAAGCAGGACGGTTGAGATAGTAAAAGGTTTGAAAATATTCTCCCGCGTAGATGAATCGGACCTGAACGTCGTCAATATTAACGAAGGCATCGAGTCGACACTCATTATTTTGAATTATCAAATGGGTAATTCGATACATTTGGTCAAGGAATTGGGAAATATTCCGAGTATCGAATGCTTCGCAGGCAAGCTGAACCAGGTGTTTATGAACATTCTCAACAATTCCATTTACGCCCTTTTGAATGCAAAAACCGAAGGTAAAACACCCACGATCTGGGTAAGATCATGGCTGAAAGATCCCGAAAATATAGCCATTTCTATTCGGGATAACGGGCCCGGAATGCCACCTGCGGTCCGCGCCAAGATCTTCGAGCCGTTCTTCACCACCAAGCAGGTTGGAGACGGAACAGGACTGGGATTATCCATTGTATTTAAAATAATTGAAGTGCATAGCGGAAATATCCAGGTAAATACCGAAGTTGGAGAAGGAACCGAGTTTTTGATCACCCTTCCAGTAAAACAAAAAGCACGCCCTATCCAAGATTTCAATGAGTGAAAAACCGATAACCATCCTTTACATTGACGATGAGGAACACAACCTCCATTCGTTCAAAGCTTCTTTCCGGAAGCAGTACGACATTACAATTGCCTCATCGGTAGTCACTGCGGAAGAAATTCTTGAAAAGCAGGATTTTTGCATCATCCTCGCGGATCAGCGTATGCCGATCATGACAGGTGTGCAGTTTTTTGAAAAAATAAGGACCAAATATCCGAAACCCATCCGCATCCTCATTACCGGCCACACCGACATTGGCGCGGCCATCGACGCCATTAACAAGGGTGAAGTTTTCCGGTTTATCGACAAACCATGGGATTATGGTTATGTGGAAAATGCAATTTCACACGCCTATGACATTTACAAAACGCGGGAAGACCTAAAAGAGCGGAATGAAGAGTTGCAGAAGGCGAATGAAGAGCTGGACAAGTTTGTTTACAGTGCCTCCCATGACTTGCGCGCACCATTAATGTCGGTGCTGGGGATCGTGAATCTGGCGCTGCTTGAAGACGACGTCAAATCGCAAAATGAATATCTGGAACTGATCCGTCAGTCTGTTAAGAAGCTGGATACATTCATTATTAATATTATTGATTATTACAAAAATGCACGCGGCGTTCCGGTTGTTACCGACATTAGTTTTGATGAACTGGTAACCGAAGTGCAGGCCACAATCCAATATCTGCCCGAATACGGTAATCTCCAAATGACCACGGACATTGAGCAGGACGGTGTGTTCCAGTCTGATGTGATGAAGCTCAGGATTATCTTTAACAACCTCATCAACAACGCGATAAAATTCCAGGATACCTCGAAGCCGAATCAGTTTGTGCATTTGAAAATCAAGTCTACGCCCAAGTCAGCCAAAATTATCATTGAAGACAATGGTTCGGGCATCAGAGAATCGGATCAGGATAAAATTTTCAAAATGTTTTACCGGGCCGGCGCAACGAATAGTGGATCAGGCATAGGTCTGTACATTGTGCATGAAGCGATTGCTAAGCTCGGGGGTGAAATTAGCGTTTCTTCGAAAGTTGGCGAAGGAAGTATTTTCGAAGTCAACATACCTTCCATCCGTAAATAATAAGTCATGAAGCCACTTTTACACTTTTTTCTTATAGACGATAGCACATTCGATCTGTTTATATATGAAAAATTGCTGAAAAAAAGCGGCATCACCGACTCCGTCAAAACATTCAATTCAGCACGTGACGCTTTAAAATACCTGGTTAGCCAGGCTGATAGTCTTCCTGAAAGCGTTATTCTCCTGGACCTTCAAATGCCTGACATGAACGGGTTTGAGTTTATCGACGAATTCGACCACCTTCCGCAAAGTCTGCACGAAAAAATCAGGATCTTCATGCTATCCTCCACCATCGACACCCGCGACATTGACAAAGCGAAAGCCAGCCGCCACATTATTGACCTGCTTCCAAAGCCACTGGAAATCACAACACTCCGAAATAAACTTGAAATTTGAATTTGGATTTTGCCGAGGTTTGGAAAAAAGGCGTGGTTAATAATCATCTGTTTCAAGATACATAAACTGTCTTAACTTTCTTATTTACAGGACTTTATCTATTCATGTATATGCGTCCTTGAAGCCATATAAATGTTACACGATCAACTAAAAGTTGGAAAGATTTCCCAATTTGTTGAGAAATGTAACAAATTTTATTCTACATAATCCCTATTTCACGCATATGTGGGATATTTGCGCCCCACGATATAAGGATACGCTCCATTAATATAACTTTTTTAATATTGCTAAAAAGTTTCAGCTTTTGGGAACAGGTTTGGTGCAGGGATTGGAGATATCGTAACCTTTAACATCCCTTAAAAAAATGAAAACTGATAGCAAAACTCTGTCTGAGATCTTAAAATTACACGCGGAGTACGTTAAAGAGGTTGAGTATAGCGGCATCAAGCCTTTGTCCATGGAAATTTATAAAACCAATTCAAATAACTTCGTTCGCTGGATACAGGACGATTTCAACCCCGGAAGTAAATTACGCAGAGGCGTATAAGATCAATTAGCCGAAAAAAGACATTCTTACTCAACGTTTAGCAAGCTTACAACTACCTGGAACACACTCCTGGTAGTTTTTTTTTACCTCAAACTTTTCTATGTTTGATGAACGTTCATATGCAAGGTCCATTCTTCAAAATATTCAAATATGTTACTCGCTATTTTTAACCTTTTCAAAGGTCGCTTTTCAAAAGAATCTATTAAAGAGGCAAAAGCGAGCGAAAAACGCATGTCTCGCCAGGAAGCCCTGCAACAAATGCGCAACATTGCCAGCAAACGTCCGGAAAATAAGAATTAATCAGCAACCCTGCCCGTAGTAAGCATCTTTTCCATGCTTGCGAAAATAATGCTTATCGATCAGCCCCTGCTTAATGGTCTGAGCGGATGGATTGATTTGCATCGTGAGATAGGCCATTTTGGCAATTTCTTCCAGCACTACGGAGTTGTAGACAGCCTTGGCCGGGTCTTTCCCCCATGTAAACGGCCCATGGCAGGCAACCAGGACCATTTCCGTTTCTTCATAATTCAACTTATCATTTCCGAATAAATCCAGGATCTGGTTACCCGTTTCCAGCTCGTAATCCCGCTGGATCATCTCATCGGACATCACCTCCGTAACCGGCACAGCTGTGGTCAAATGGTCGGCATGTGTTGTGCCCAGGTTCGGGATCGCGCGGATCGCCTGCGCCCATGCCACCGCGTAGGTAGAATGCGTATGGCAGACGCCCCCTATGCCAGGGAAATTCTTGTAAAGCAATGTATGTGTTTTAGTGTCAGATGATGGACGCATAGTGCCTTCAATAACCTGATTAT
This sequence comes from Dyadobacter sp. CY347, assembly GCF_021502655.1. Classification (GTDB taxonomy): domain Bacteria; phylum Bacteroidota; class Bacteroidia; order Cytophagales; family Spirosomataceae; genus Dyadobacter. Next base: position 1,524,414 of record NZ_JAKFFT010000002.1, on the reverse strand, counting down.
CAAGATCCAGCAAAACAATGTCTTCCACTCTCAGCTTGTGGTAGGGCACGCCGCTGGGTTTGATGGCAATTACGCCAGCAGCGCGGTCAATGCCGCTTACATTGCCAAAGGTCACAATGGCCAGGTTTTCCCTGGGGATTTCCATGTTGGCTTCGTAAACCTGCTCTTTTAAATATGTGTATTTAGACATGCACTTTTAATGTTATCTGTACGAAGCCTCGCTCCATCTCAATTCATTTTTCAACTGCCTCAGCGACGTGTTCTTATCAATCACAACCAACTCAACACCAGTCATTTCGGCAAACATTTCAATATGGTCTGTGGTAAGGTTCTGGCTGTAAACCGTATGGTGTGCTCCGCCCGCGTAGATCCACGCCGCGCATCCCGTGGCCATATCGGGCGCCGGTTTCCATAACACCCTCGCCACAGGGAGCTTCGGAAGCGCTTCCGTAACTTCCACCGCTTCCACCTCATTGACCAAAATCCGGAAACGGTTACCCATATCCACCAAAGAAACATTGATCGCCGGGCCGGCTGCTGCATTAAAAACGAGTCTTACCGGATCTTCCTTACCGCCAATGCCCAACGGATGGATTTCGCAGGAAGGCCTGCCTGATGCAATGCTCGGGCATATTTCCAGCATATGCGATCCCAGCACAAGGTTGTTGGCCGGATCGAAATGATACGTATAATCTTCCATGAACGAGTTGCCACCAACCAGCCCGCTGCCCATTACTTTGAGTGCCCGCACCATTGCCGACGTTTTCCAGTCGCCTTCGCCCGCATACCCATAGCCCGCCGCCATCATGCGCTGCGAGCCAATGCCGGGAAGCTGTTTCATTCCGTGCAAATCTTCGAATGTGTTGGTATAACCCTTGAAGTTTCCGTCTTCCAGAAAGTATTTCAGTCCCAATTCGATTCTGGCTGCGTCCCAGAGGGCATTATGCTTCTCCCCGCCTTTCCTGATGCCGCCCGCCAGACCGTAAAGCGATTCATATTCATCAATTAAAAGCCCTATTGCCTGCTCGGAAACCTGATTGATCACAGCAACCAGATCGCCTACAGCGTAAGTGTTCACCGAAAATCCAAAAGTCATTTCCGCAGCAACCTTATCACCGTCCGTAACGGCCACTTCACGCATATTATCACCAAAACGAACAAATCTCGCGCCTATCATATCATGCCGTGCGGCTGCAACGCGTGTCCATTGCGCCAGATCCTCCACGACATGTGCCTCCTGCCAGTGTCCGACAACCACTTTCCGGTTCAGGCGCATGCGCGTCATCATGAAACCGAATTCCCTATCGCCATGCGCCGACTGGTTCAGGTTCATGAAATCCATATCAATGTTCGCCCAGGGAATATCGCGGTTGAATTGCGTATGCAAGTGGAGCAGCGGTTTCTGCATGATCTGTAAACCACGGATCCACATTTTTGCCGGTGAAAAAGTGTGCATCCAGGCCACGATGCCAATGCAGTTTTTAGCCACATTCGCGTCCTGCATGATATTGAAAATCTCCTCCGACGATTTCACGACGGGCTTAAAAACCGTCCTGACCGGGATTTGAGCTGATTCGTCGAAATGCTTGCTGATGATCTGGGCGTGTTCCGCAACCTGCCGGAGCGTGTCCGCTCCGTACAAATCCTGACTGCCTGTAATGAACCAAATTTCAAATTGTTTTAAATCAACCATTATGCCTGTGAAAGGGTTACGATTTATAAAGAAGCTGACAATGCACTTTCCGGGGCCGACTGTTTTTTTTGCAAAAAGTCGTTTTCGAGGAATGCACCCGAATGTGTATATTTTTGATATAATGATTGATAAACAGCTGTTTGCGCCGGTCGCGGTGTGTACACTGCATCAAAACCTGAACTCATCGCTTCCTGCGCTTCCGGTAATGTTTTATGAATGCCCGAGGCCACCGCTGCAAACATCGCCGCTCCCAACGCACAAGCCTGCTCGGACGCAGCCACTTTGATCGGCATATTGAGCACGTCCGCCAGGGTTTGCATGACAAATGCTGATTTCTTAGCCACTCCCCCAATCGCAATGACCTCATTGATAGGAACGCCCTCTTTGCGGAAACGCTCCACAATGCTTTTTGAACCATAAGCCGTGGCTTCCACCAGCGCCTTGAAGATCCTGACGTGATCGCTGGCGAGGTTCAATCCCAGTATAGCGCCTTTTAATGTATGTTTTGCGTCAGGTGTTCTGCGGCCGTTCAGCCAGTCGATGGCAATGATGTCGTTTTCGGTGACGGGCAATTTTACGGCTTGTTCGGCAAGATGCGGGATTAGTTCTTTGGATAATTTTTCCGCAGCTTCCTCGCCCAGCAATGCTCTGACAGGCTCCACGATAAGCTTGGCAAACCATGCATAAATGTCGCCGAATGCAGATTGGCCGGCCTCCATACCCAGCATGCCGGGAATAATGGAGCCATCAACCTGCCCGCAAATGCCCTTGATAAGCAAATGTCCGACTTCCTCGTTCGGCGCGATCAACATATCACACGTCGACGTTCCGATCACTTTGCAGAGCGAATAAGGCTCAATTAATGCGCCTACTGCACCCATATGCGCGTCAAAAGCGCCGACGCCAATCACCGTATCCGCAGAAATACCCAGTTTTTCGGCCCATTTGCCGGAAATGGTGCCCATGGCTTCGTCCGAAGTTTGAGTCTGGGAGAAAAGTCTTTCACGGATGCCATCCAGAAGCGGGTCGAGTTGCGTCAGGAAATCATTTGGCGGCAGACCGTCGAAATCGTTATGCCATAATGCTTTATGTCCAGCTGCACATCTGGATCTCTTTAATGTGAGCGGATCTGTGTTGCCCGTTAGTTCTGCTGAGATCCAGTCGCAATGTTCCACCCAGGAAAATGCCTTTTCCCGTACATCCTTATCGACTCTCAGCGTCCGTAAAATTTTGGCCCAAAACCATTCGGAAGAATAAATGCCGCCGACGTATTTGGTATAATCTGTTTCCAGACTGTGTGCTAACGTGTTAATTTCCTCCGCTTCGGCATTGGCCGTATGATCTTTCCAAAGGATAAACATGCCATTCGGGTTCTCAGCAAATTCTGGCAGCAGTGACAAAGGCGTTCCGTTCCGATCCACCGCCACGGGCGTGGAACCCGTTGTATCCACCGAAATTCCGCGAACATTGTCCCGCACACCATCGGGTGATTTGTCCAGTGCTTCCAGCAAAGCGGCTTCCATCGCTTCCAGGTAATCCAGCGGATGCTGCCTGAACCGGGAAGACGCTGCATCACAATATTTTCCCTGCTTCCACCGGCTATATTCCCGAACCGCAGTTCCGGCCTGGTCGCCCGTTTCCGCATTCACAACCAGTGCCCGCACAGAATCCGTGCCGAAATCAATCCCTATGACGTAACTTTCTTTCATGGTCGTTTTATTTCACTTATCACGTAACAAATATAAATAAATTTGTTTATGGTGTTATTTTGACACAATTAATATTAATCATTGACGCCAAAACTGACAATCGCCCCTATGACTGCTTCATACTATCGGGCATGAAATTCCAGAACGAGTGAAACTTTTCCTTATACCGCACTTCGTCCAGCTTGTACAAAGTCGCCTTTTTCGTCGTACTGTTGCTGTTTTTGCTTCCTGTGTCGATCAGTAAGCCCGTTGATAAAAGTTTGCGGCTGAAATTGCGGCGGTCGAGCGGAATGCTGTAAATGGCTTCGTAGAGTTTTTGCAATTGGGGAATGGTAAAAAACTCGGGTAACAGCTCAAAACCAATGGGATGCAGCGCAGCTTTGTATTTCAAATGCTCAATGGCTTTGCAAACCATTTCTTCATGATCAAATATCAGCGCCGGCCGGTTTTCCAGCGTGATCCAGGAAGCATTATGGCTCTTAACGGCCTCAGAATCATGATCGTCAATTTGAATTAATGCAAAAAACACAACTGAAACCGTCCTTTCAGCCGGGTCGCGGTTGATCTTTCCATATGTTTCAAGCTGCTCAACGTAGATATTTTTTAAACCGGTAAGATTGTATAAAATGCGCGCTGCACCGTCCGAAAGATCTTCATCCGCATTAAGGAAGCCACCCATCAGCGACCATTTTCCCTTTTCAGGTTCGAAATTCCTTTTGATCAGCAAAAGCTTGATATCCTTCCCGTCGAACCCGAAAATAATACAGTCTATTGCCAGCAGAATGCGCGAAGCCTGCGGATAATTATTCATTCAATTGATCGTGTAGGGATAAATAATAGGCAATTTAAGGAACCGGCGGTTACAAAAATCAATCGCTGTTCGGGCAATTTTATATTATTGTTAAGAAAGTAAAAAAAACAACGAGAATACTTAATCTGTTAAAAGATTCAAAAAGGAAATATTGTCCGAATTTTGTAAGCCATTCCAATCCGGACAACCGGAATTCAAAGGAAATCTTCGTTATGAACGCCATTTATACTTCCTGTTCCGATGAAAATATCCTTGCCCTGATCAGTGAGCAGGACGATGAGCTGGCTTTTGCCGAGCTGTATAACCGCTATTTTAATGTGCTGTTCAATTACGCTTATAGTAAGGTGAACGACCGGTTTGCAGCCCAGGAAATTGTTCAGGAACTGTTTGTAAACATCTGGCAAAAGCGTCACGGGCAGCAGATCCTTTGCTGCCGTACATTCCTTTTTTCTGTTGCCAAGAAGCAGATCATTTCTTTCTACCGCAAAGAATTCACCCGAAAACAGCATTACGATCACTGGGAAACCCTGCATGCAGATCCCGTTGATTTTGCCGACCAGCATACATTAACAGCCGATCTGCAAACCCGCTACGAACAGGGTTTGCATTTGCTGTCACCCAAATGTCAGGAAGTGTTTGTGCTGAGCCGGCAAGGCGTTTCCAACAAACAGATCGGAGACCGCCTCGCCATTGCCGAAAAAACGGTTGAGCAACACATTTCGAAAGCGATCCGCATTCTTAGGGCCCATTTGAAAGAGCATATTATCTCAGGAATCCTCTTTTTTGTTTTTAATTAAAAAAAATTTTCTTCCCACCTAAGGGTTCGCTTTCCGGCGTGCGACTTGAAGTTTGATACCATACTTTAAGCAATGAAAGCACCCTTTATCTCCCCGATTTTACTAGAAAAATATCTGCTTGATCAATGCAATGATCAGGAAAAAGAAGAGGTTGAGGCGTGGTATGCAGCCATCAAAGGCGACGCGGATCATTTGGAAAAATTATCGGAAACTGAAAAATCAAACATTAAGGGGGATGCTTTTGAAAACATTAAGAGTGAACTGAATATTCTGGACGAATCGCCGGTACGCACATTCCCGTGGCGCTGGATTTCGGGCATTGCTGCTTCCGTTGCCATTGCTGCCGGGCTGTATTTCAGTTATCCGATCAGCAAAGAACAGCCGGTTTCTATCATTGAAGAAATCCAAAAAAAGAAACAATCCGAGATTGTGCAGTTTGTGAATACAGAATCCAGGATCATTACCCACATCCTCCCGGACAGCAGCTCCATCATCATGCACCCGGAGGCATCGGTAACTTATCCCGCGAAGTTTGATGCGGACCGCCGTTTCGTGACATTTTCGGGTGAAGGTTTTTTTGATATAACCAAAGATAAAAACAGGCCTTTCCTGATCCAAAGCGGCGAAATGGTCATTAAAGTCCTGGGAACAAGCTTTAATGTTAAAGCAGCATCGGCGCAGAAGGTTTTTCAAGTCGACGTAATGACAGGAAGTGTGGAGGTGACCGCGCCGGGTAAAGAGACAAAATCGCAGCAACTCGTTCTTAAACCAAAGCAGCAGGCCATTTTCGAGATCGAGTCTAAAAAGCTGATTTCCAAACAAATGACTTTGCATGCCCGCAAGGAAATTTACGAACCCGTGACGGTTGTTTTTGAAGAAGCACCTTTGAATAAAGTCATTGAGCAGTTGGAGAAGCGTTTCAATGTGAATATTCACTTGTCCAATCCTGCCACGGCCACTTGCAGCGTAACGGCTAATTTTGAAGCCCAGCCATTCACTGTCATCCTGGAAATGCTCTGCACGACCTTGGAAGCCAATTATACTATTTCCGGAAATACAATTTTACTCAATGGAACACCTTGTGATTAACCTCGTATGAACCACCGATCTATTCCGCCATGAAAAAACCGGAGGTGTACCACCACCCCCGGTTCAAAATTCCATCCTTTTAACCTCGTACCACCGAAACTAAGGGACGTTTTACCTAATAGTGCTTAACCATCAGACAATCAAAATTATGCAAAAAACAGTACGTAACAAGCCCGTAAACTGGCAAATAATTATGCGCATTGGATTGCTTCAATGGCTTTTTGTGGCCTTACTGGCAGGCAGCAGCTATGCAAAGGAAAGTACGGCCCAGTCGATCCTGAGTAAGGATATGACGATCAGTCTTAAAAATGTTTCGCTGAAAGAAGCATTGGATGAGATTCAGGAGAAAGTGGATGCGAAGTTTGTTTACAGCAGCAGGGTTTCGCTCCGGGAGCATGTCAGCATTGAAGCAAAAAATCAGAAATTATCGAAAGTCCTGGACCAGCTTCTCGTTTCCCGCGGCATTAATTACAGGGTTATCAACGGGCAGATTGTTTTGGCAAGAGGAAAAGCCGCAAAAGAAGAATCCAACCTTCCGGACCTGGAAGAAAAGCTGCAAAACTACGTCCTGCCGGTTGAAATCAATGTCAAAGGCACAGTAACCTCGTCGGACGGACAGGGCTCATTGCCAGGCGTAAGTGTTGTGCTGAAAGGAAGCTCGAGCGGGACAACGACGGACGGAAACGGGAATTTTGAGCTGGTTGTGCCCAATGTGGAATCGGTGCTGGTATTCAGTTTTGTGGGGTATATTTCGCAGGAAGTGGTGGTAGGAAACCGGTCGACGGTGAATGTGACGCTGGCAGCAGACAACAAGGCTTTGGAAGAGCTGGTTGTGGTGGGTTATGGCACACAGAAACGCGTAAACCTTACCGGCGCGGTGAGCCAGGTTCAATCCAGGGACCTGGAAAACAGGCCGCTGAACAATATGTCGCAAATCCTGCAAGGCATGGTGCCCAACCTGAACATTACATTCGGAACCGGCCAGCCGGGACAGGGCGGTAATTTGAATGTCCGTGGCGAAACGTCCATCAACGGCGGCGGTCCGCTCGTTCTGGTCGATGGGATCCCGGGCGACATCAACCGCATTAATCCCAACGATGTGGAGTCGGTTTCGGTTTTGAAAGATGCGGCTGCTTCCGCCATTTACGGTGCACGTGGTGCATTCGGGGTGATTTTGGTTACGACTAAAAGTGCCAAAAACGGAAAGACAAGCGTGAGTTACAGCAACAACTTCGGATGGTCAACGCCGACAGTGAGCACGAACTTCCTGACCAATGGTTACGATCATACCCGCATTAATGACGAAGCATTCAAGCGCGCAAACGGAAACACTTACACGCGTTATTCCGAAGAAGATTATGCTGAACTGGAAGCACGCCGCTACGATAAAACAGAAAATCCGGCCCGGCCATGGACTGTGGTGAAGAATGTGAATGGCAAGGACATTTACAACTATTACGGAAATTACGATTGGTGGAAAACACTTTTCAAGCAGGTAGAGCCATCCATGCAGCACAACATCAGCCTATCGGGCGGCACGGATAAGATCAATTATTTCCTATCAGGCTCCGCTTTCCAAAAAGACGGGATCATGCGGATCAACACCGACCGTTTCAATTCCTACACATTAAGGACAAAGGTGAATGCGCAACTGACGCCCTGGCTTAAAGTGAGCAATAACACGCAGTATTTTGACTCGCGCTACAAATATCCGGGCCTGGAAGGCGGCGCGAATGCAAACTTTACCGCCATCACCGTGCACGCGCTTCCCGCTTATGCACCGCGCAACCCCGACGGAACGGCTACTTATAACACATTGAAAAACAATTATTCGATCGGAGACGGATTATTTGCAAACCTTTTGAAAGGCGTTGCAGGCGGTGAAGAAAAAGTGCACGAGCTTACGACCATTAACTCTGTGACCATTGATTTTACCAAAACCTGGAACCTGGTCGCAAACCATTCCTACTCGTTCTACATCACGGACGATTGGTATCGCTCGGCCATTGCCCAATACTCCATTCAGCCGGGCGTCCTGACAACGGTTCCCAACTACAATACGGATCAGCTCAAAAAGACCTTTTGGTTTGATCCTATGCATGTTACCAATGTCTATTCTTCATTTAATAAAACATTGGGCAAACATTACCTGGGCGCAACAGCGGGGATCAACTATGAATCCAAAAAGCACCAGGTGCTGACCGGCGCCCGCAAAAACCTCCTTTCCGAGGACATTAATGACCTGAATCTGGGGACCGGCGAGCAGCTGGTTAACGGCGGAGCTTATGAATATTCTCTTTTCGGAGCGTTTTTCAGGCTGAATTACGACTATATGGGCAAATATTTGCTGGAAGTCAATGGTCGTTACGACGGCACATCGCGATTTGGTGCAGGAAGACGTTACGGGTTTTTCCCGTCGGTTTCCGCAGGTTGGAGATTGAGTGAGGAAAAGTTCTTCGAGTCAGCACGAAATGTTGTTAGTAATCTGAAAATCAGGGCTTCATACGGAACATTAGGCAACCAGCTTCCGCCGAGATTCAATGATAACCCAAGTTCCGCAAGCTTTTATCCCTACATTGAAATTATGCCTACGGCACTCTCGCCGTGGATCAATAACGGACAAAAACTTCCTTACGTGGACAGTCCGAACCCGATCGCAGCCGGCCTGACCTGGGAATCGGCTACAACATCCAACATTGGTCTGGATGCGGATCTATTGAAGGGCAAACTGACCATTGCTATGGACGCATATATCCGCGAAACGAAGGATATGCTCGTGCCCGGACGCGTGCTTCCGTCGGTGTACGGCGCAACGGTCCCTACGCAGAATGCGGGTGATTTGACGACAAAAGGATTCGAACTTTCTGTTGCGTGGAAAGACCAGTTTAAACTCGCCGGGAAGACATTTGCTTACAATGCAACATTCATGGTGTCGGATTACAAAGCCAAAATCACGCGCTACGATAACCCAAACAAGCTTCTTTCCAGTCGCTATGAAGGGCAAACCGTGGGTGAATTGTGGGGATATTCCATCGACGGATATTTCAAAACAAATGACGAGGCACAAGCTTACCCGATTGACCAGACATTGGTTAACAAGCAGCGCCTGAGCGCGCCGGGCGAATGGAGCAAGTTGCAGGCTGGCGACCTCAAATTCCTGGACGTGAATGGTGATGGCAAGATTTCCGAAGGCGCTAACACACTGGCGGACCACGGCGATCTAAAAGTGATCGGAAACAGCAATCCGCGTTTCAGATATGGCCTGAACCTCGGTGCTTCGTGGGGCGGATTTGATTTCTCTGCGCTGGCTCAGGGCATTCTTCGCCGCAACTGGTATCCGGGACCGAATGCGGATAAATTCTGGGGCCCTTACTCCCGCCCTTACTATTCATTTATTCCTGAAAACTTCGAGGAGGATATCTGGACGCCTGAAAATACGGATGCTTATTTCCCGATCCTGCGCGGCTATACGGCGCTCAACGGCGGTGGCGACCTCAATGCACGCAATGATCGCTACATTCAGAATGTGGGTTATCTGAGGTTGAAGAACATTGTGCTGGGTTATACCATTCCAGAGCGCATCAGCAAGAAAGTACGCATTCCAAGGGCGCGCATTTATGTAAGCGGTGAAAACCTGCTCACTTACACGCCATTAAGATCCAAATACATTGATCCTGAGCAATTTGACGGTGATTTTACCAATGGCAGGACTTACCCGCTTTCCAAAACCTACTCTGCGGGCCTGAGCATTAATTTCTAAAATCAGTTGCCAAAACATTAAAAGAAAATCAAATGAAAAAGCTGATATACATTCTCACGATGGCCCTCGGTCTAGCTTCGTGCGACCTCGACAGGCTTCCGCTTGACGCCATTTCTCCCGAGACTTTTTTCAAAACGGAAAACGACCTGCTGCTTTATACAAACTCATTTTACAACATGCTGCCGAGCGCGGAAGATGTTTACAATGAAGACGTGGATAATGTGGTCAAAAACAGTTTGCGCGATGAATTGCAGGGAACGCGGATCGTGCCTACAAGCGGCGGCGGCTGGACCTGGACCAACCTGAGGAACATTAATTACTTCCTTGCCAATTCCGGCAAAGTTCAGGATCCCAAAGCGGTTGCCAAATACAATGGCGTCGCACGTTTTTTCCGGGCTTATTTTTATTTCCAAATGGTTAAAAGATTCGGCGACCTGCCCTGGTATGGTGGGCCGATTGAAGCAGGAGATGAAGCATTACTTACCAAACCGCGCGATCCGAGAACATTGGTCATGGATTCGGTGATGGCTGACATTGACTTCGCGATTGCTAATCTTGAAGCTACACGGCAAGTCGGCGCTGTTACAAAATGGACTGCGTTGGCATTGAAATCGCGCATTGGGTTATACGAAGGCACATTCCGCAAATACCATACAGAATTCAACCTGCCCGATTCCGAGAAATTCCTGGATGCCTGCATTTCCGCTTCGGAAGATCTGATGAAAAACAGCGGATATATCATTTATAAATCAACGCCTAAAACGGCATATCAAATGTTTTTCGCATCCGACAACGCCATTGCGGATGAGGTGATCATGGCGCGCGATTTCAGCGATGCATTGCAGGTGTATCATAACCTGAATTACTATACAATGACGGCTTCATACGGAAAACCGGGATTGGAGAAAAAACTGGTTAACAGCTATTTAATGGCTGACGGCTCGCGGTTTACCGACATGAAGGGCTATGAAACCATGCAGTTTTATGAAGAAGTCCAGAATCGCGATCCGCGCCTGACGCAGACGATCCGCACGCCGGGTTACACGCGCATCGGCGAGACGACGCCGCTTGTTCCTGAGTTCGGTGCAACGGTTACGGGTTATCAGCTGATCAAATTCGTCTCGGAGCCGAAATGGGATACATTCGGAAAGGACATTACGGACATGCCTATTTTCCGCTACGCCGAAGTGCTGCTCAATTATGCCGAAGCCAAGGCAGAAAAAGGCACATTGACCCAAGCTGACCTGGACATTTCTACCAAACTTACCCGCGACCGCGTGGGCATGCCGAACATTAACATGGCCACCGCCAACGCAAAACCGGATCCTTACCAGGCCGCGCAATACACCAAACTGACGGGTAAAAACACGGGTGTGATCCTGGAAATCCGCAGGGAAAGGCGCATTGAGCTGGTTATGGAGAATTTCTTCCGCTGGGACGACATTATCCGCTGGAAAGAAGGCCAGTTATTGACCAAGCAGTTCAAGGGAATGTACTTTCCCGGCCCCGGAAACTACGATCTGGACAAAAACGGGAAAGTTGACCTCGTCATTTATGAAGGAGCCAAGCCGAATGTTCCGGGAGCGCAATTGTTGAAACTCGGCAGTGAAATCCTTCTAGAAAATGGTAACAAAGGCGGCAACATTGTGGTCAACAACCACATTACCAAGAAGTTTGATGAAAATAAGGATTACCTCTATCCGATTCCCAAGCAGGAAAGGCTTTTAAATACCAACCTGACTCAAAATCCAAACTGGGAGTAACTTTTTAATCAATCGCATCTATTCCTAAACCCATAAATTATGCTTTCAGACAGAAGGTCGTTTCTTGAAAAAATGTCGCAGATCGGGGCGCTCAGCCTTTTGCCCCTGTCGGCTGCACAAGCCGGCGATTCCAATGCATCAGTCGAAGAAAAAAATCATTTTGTGGCAGGCCCTTATTTGCAGAATATGGGCACCAACGAAGTGACAATCATGTGGATTACGCACAAAAACTGTTTCAGCTGGGTAGAATACGGGGCCGGAACATACACCAGCAAGCGCGAATTTGGCTATAACAATGGCCTTATCGAAGCCAACAACCGCATTAATAAGGTCACATTATCCGGACTGAATGCAGGCACAGAGCACAAATACAAAATCGTTTCCACTGAAATAACAGGTTACAAAGGTTCGAAAGTCGAGTTTGGGGACACCATTGCCAGCGCCATGTTCGGCTTCAAAACACCGGCGGAAAATGAGGAAGAATTCAAAATGGTCATCTTCAACGACATTCACGACCGCCCGCAAATCATCCCGCAACTGCTTTACAGACATGGCTATACGGGCAACACCCGAGACTATGACTTCGTGGTTTTCAATGGTGATTGCTTTGACTGGGTAACCGAAGAAACTCAGATGGTTAACCATCTGATCAAGCCTGCAACGGACATTTTCGCATCCGAAATCCCGTTTATCCTCACGCAGGGAAATCATGAATGCCGCGGGAGCTTTTCCAGGCACATTCCGGCTTACTATGCCTATCCCGAAAACAAATATTACTATGCCTTCACACGGGGGCCGGTGCGGTTGGTCGTCCTGGATTCCGGCGAAGACAAGACGGATGACAGCGTTGAATATGGCGGACTTTCGGCATTTGACCGGTATCGGGAGGTCCAGAAAAGGTGGCTGGAAAAAGAAGTGGAATCCCCTGATTTCAAAAAAGCCGATTTCCGGATTGTGCTGATCCACATATCCCCTTATCATTCAGGAGATTGGCATGGAACATTGCATTGTCGCGAGCTTTTCGGGCCGGTTTTGAATAAAGCAAAAATTGACTTACAAATCTCCGGTCATACCCATCGGTATGCCACGCACGAGCCGGATGCAACGCACAATTATCCCATCGTGATTGGCGGAGGACCGCTGGAAGGCAAAAGAACATTGATCAAATTGCACGCAACCAAAAAGCAACTCGACCTGAAAATGATCCGGGACGACGGGGAAGTTGTCGGCAAATTCCTTCTTGCAAAAAAGGGGAAATGATCACAAAACCGGAATATCAATAACCAGGAAGCCTGTTAACTTTGCCCCATGTTCACAAATTTTAAGCATTAAATGAAAAAAATCGCCTTCGCCCTTTCCCTGATGTTCGCATTGTCGCAAAGCACTTTTGCGCAAAAGAATACAATCAATGTTGCCTCTTATAATCTGCGCTATAACACTGCGAACGACGGTGTAAATGCCTGGCCAAACCGCAAAGAAAATGTGAAAGGCCTGATCCGTTTCCATGAATTTGACATTTTCGGTGTACAAGAAGCACTGATAGGTCAATTAAAAGACGTAGCTGAACTGACGGAATTCACTTTTTACGGAAAGGGCCGGGACGATGGTAAGGAAGGCGGAGAGCATTCAGCGATCTTCTACAAAAAGGACCGCTTCAAAGCCTTGCAATCAGGCGATTTCTGGCTCAGCGAAACGCCGGATAAACCGGGCAAAGGCTGGGACGCAACCTGCTGTAACAGAATTGCTTCCTGGGTAAAGTTCCAGGATTTGTTAAGCAAGAAAGAATTCTATTTCTTTAATGTTCACTTTGATCACCAGGGCGTTGAAGCGCGCAGACAATCGGGCCATTTGATGGTAAAAAAAATCAGCGAGATCGCTGGCAAATCCACAGTGATCCTGACTGGCGACTTTAACTCAACGCCTGAAACGGAACAGATCAAAACAATTCAGGGATTGCTGAGCGATTCGCATGAGGTAACCAAACAGCCTCCTTACGGGCCCGAAGGAACATTCAACAGTTTCAAATTCGACGCGCCGATGGACAAACGCATTGATTATATTTTTGTAAGCAAGAACATTAATGTGCTTAAATACGGCGTTCTAACAGATGCCAAAGAGCAGCGTTACCCATCTGATCACCAGCCGGTTTTGGTTAAGATCGAGATTAAGTAACGGCAGTAAGAAGTGGGTCGGCTTTTGGCAATGATATTGAGAATTTTTTTCTAATTTACTTGTCAAACGCCCGCTCTTAATCGCTGGCTTCCTCTTAATTTTTGTTCCAAGATGACCAAATTGCTCTTCCGGGTTATTGCTTTTTTCTTCCTCCTATCCCCTGCGTTTGGTCAGCTAATTAAGATAAAAATTGTCAACCCGGAACAGCTGAAAGGTCGCAAGGCCATCTTACTGACGCGGGAAAAAGGTTTCGCAGCCACTGTACATTCGATCAAGCTTGGGCAGGACAGCATTAATCTGCTCATGGAGAAGGATTTGGTTCCCAATTTGTATCAAATGCAAGTCTCCCAGTTAAAAGGCCAGCTTTTTTTCTTCCTCGAAAACGGAATCAAGATCCAGCTCGACACAACTGATATTTCGAGATCCGTCGTCAGCAATTCCAGAAGCAATGAAGAATGGCGGCAGTTCTGGGACAACATCCAAAAACCCTCCGACGACCGCCTGCTCATCTACACCGCCGGTGAAGGACGGGCCAGAAACAAAGCTTATGCCGACAGCATCGACTACTGGCGCGGCCTGCAAGCCATCGAACGCCTCGACCTCCAAACCAAAACCAGCACCTTCATCCAAAACAACCTAAGCTCCTTCGTAAGTCTTTACCTCCTGAAAATCAACTGGTACGCCCTAAAAAATCAAGGCCTCTTCGAAAAACTCAGCCCAGCCCTAGCCAGGCACCGGACTTATAAATTTTTGAAGGAGAAAAGTCGGGGGAATAGTTGAGGTTGGGATTTCATAAGTCAGTATTCCTAGTAATGACATTTATGGCCGTTTCAACTTGATCAACATCAGAAACAAAAATCAACAATTGAGGATCTATCCAACTTAGTACGTTTAAAATGGATGCATGCACCTTTAAAGCATATGTAAAATCAACAATCTCGTTATTAAAACATACAGGCTCGTTATGGTTGATCCGATTTCTGAATCTTCTGATGAAATCAAGTGTGTCTTTCACTTCCTTCCTCCCGAACCCAGGTGGTAGTGCTGGAAAAACCTGGATAGGTCTACCGAAAAGGAGCTTGTAGTGGTGCACTTCGAACAATTCAGTCCAAAAGCCAAAGGTCAATTCTGCCACAATCTTCCCAATACTTACAGAAGCTTTTGTTTTTTTAATTCTCTTTTCTGCGTTAGTGACATCCTTCTTCAAAAAGTCGTTCATTGTTTGAGAATGACTTTTTTTGTGAACAAAGATTAGGGAAGGGTCAGCCATGAAACCATTTCGCTGATTTAATAACCATTTGTCGTCCTTAAAATGGTCAGCAATTACGTCATTAAGCCTGTTTCGAAGGACAACCTCCAAGACACCAATCAGCGGATGGAAGGCTTGGGAAACCATGAGATTTCCTTTGTATAAATTTTGAGCGAAACTGTGTGAGCCATCAGCTGCCTTCACATATCTCGCAACCCTTGATTCAGAAAAATATAGTGTGAAATGATCAAAATGCATCAGCGTTTTTTTTATTCGCCAAATATAGATATTTTTGTATGTGATGCTTGGAAAAGCCTCTTATCCTCGGATAACGTAACCAAGTTATAGACCAATGACCTGCCATTTATGACAGGTCATTTTTATTTATCGAAGATGTAGGTTTACTGATACACTCGCCTTACAAATCCGCAATATACTTCTGACCGCCCAGATACCGCATTTGCCTTACGATTTGGCCGGTTCTTTTTTGGACGTAGCCTGAGGGGTTTTTGATGGAGAAACGGACTGGGTTTGGGAGCACGGCGGCGATGCGGGCGGCTTCGAAACGGGAGAGCTTTTTGGCGGATTTATTGTAGTATCGCAATGAGGCTGCTTCTACGCCAAATGTCATTTTTCCCATTTCAGCAACATTCAAATACACTTCCAGAATCCGCTCTTTATCCCAGATCAATTCGATTAAGACGGTAAAATAAGCCTCCAAACCTTTCCTCACAAAGCTTCTGCCGTGCCATAGAAAGACGTTTTTGGCGACTTGCTGCGAAATGGTGCTGGCGCCACGGGCGCGTTTCCGCTTCTCTGTCACCGCGTTATAGATCTGGTCGAAATCAAATCCCCAGTGATTCGGGAAATTCTGGTCTTCGGATGCGACAACCGCCAGCGCGACTTCCTTAGAAATATTTTCGTAAGGCTCCCAATCGTGATGGATTTCGGTGTCTTCATCTGCACGGAACGCTTCGATTTTTCTCGACAGCATGAATGGTGTTACCCAGACAGGTAAGAACTTCAAAACCAGCACCCAAAAGATTGAAACAACGAAAAAAACAATGAGGATTCTAAGCGCAATAAATTGCAAACGGCGGAGCATAAAACTTTTTTACTTCAAAAACCTGTGACCAAACCAAAACATCAGCGTACAAAGAACAGAAACTAATCAGGTTTAGACAAAGAAAATAATGGCCATTACATTAAATATTTCTACACACGCTGATTCTAAATGCGATGAATGAAGATATCCTGAGTTTTATATGGCGATTCCAATATTTCGCCGCCGAAGCGCTATGCACGGACGAAGGTTGCAAGCTTTCCATCCTCAGAACCGGCCATAAGAATGGCAATGCGGGTCCCGACTTCTCGGAAGCCAGGGTCATGATCGAGGATTTTCAATGGGTAGGAAGCATTGAAATCCATGTAAGATCGTCCGACTGGTTTTTGCATCACCACCAGACAGACCCGGCTTACGAAACAGTGATCCTGCATGTGGTTTGGGAAAATGACAGGCCGATTGTCCGGCAGGACGGTTCCCTGCTGCCCACTTTAACATTGAAAGGCAGTGTTAATCAAACCGTTCTGGAACGATACGCGCAGCTGCAAGACGAGACTGAGACGATCCCGTGCGCGGGAATGTTCGCGGAGGTGAATGACATTCACAAATATGGAATGCTCGATCGGGTCCTGCTTGAAAGACTTGATAGGAAAGCCGGTCTTGTGATGGATTTGTTAGGCAGACACAACAATGATTGGGAAGAAACGGCTTATCAATGGCTGGGAAGGCATTTTGGTTTTAAATTAAATGATGCACCATTTGCCCGGCTTACCGAAATTGCTTCCTGGAAAATGATCCGGAAACATCGCGAAAAACTAAACCAGGTTGAAGCTTTGCTTTTTGGCAGTGCTGGACTTATCCCAGCCGAATCCACCGATCCTTACATTCGACAGCTGCGAACGGAATATCAGTTTCTGAGTGCAAAATATGGATTAAAAGATCAGCAAATGAATGGCCATGAATGGAAAAACCTCCGCATGCGACCGGCAGGATTTCCTACGGTGCGGCTCGCCCAGTTTGCGCGGTTACTTAACAAAAATGGCAATCTGTTTTCTGAAATCGTTTCCGCCCAAACCTTTTCCAGTTTGCAGGCCATGTTCCAGATCGAGCAGTCGGATTATTGGCAGGATCATTATCTTTTTGAGAAAAAGTCAAAAGGTAAAGTGCCATTTCTGGGAAAGGATTCGGTCAATTTGCTCATTGTCAATGGCGCTGTGCCTCTTTTGGTTGCCTATGCAAAGCACCGGCAGCAACCGGAGTTGCTGGAAAAAGCAATTTATTGGTTGTCGGAAATCGGTGCGGAAAAGAACCGCATTACGCGTGAGTGGGAATTATTGGGAATGAAGGTTAAAACGGCGGCTGATTCACAGGCACTTATCGAGTGGTATAACAATTACTGTACATTCCGGAAATGCCTGGAATGTACAGTTGGGGCTGCTTTGGTGCGCTCCGGTTAACCCTTAACCAGGTTCACACCCGTCAGCAGAAACACCGTCCCCACCAAAAACGGAACAACAGATTCCCATTTGGAAACGGTGAGTCCTAAAACGGGCTTATCTGATAAAAATGCAATGCAGGCAAAAAGCAGAACCGAAATGCCTAAGATTGTGAGAAGTGCGCCGAAGAAGCGTTTAAACTGCGTATTGTTTTCCATTTAATTGTAATGAGGAGTCAGATTTATGATTGTAAAGTTAAGCCCATTTTTTCACCCTCTTGCACCATATACGCGTAGGCAGGATCAAATTCATTAGGAATAATGCCTTCCAGAATTGCCTCCCGGATAATTTCTTTGATAATGCCCACTTCCTTGGCCGGTTTTAAACCAAACGCCTGCATGATCAGTTCGCCGGTAATAACGGGTTGGAAATTGCGCAGCTTGTCACGTTCTTCGAGGTCTTTCAACTTCTGTTCCACCAGGTCGAAGTTGTGCAGGTAACGCTTTACTTTGTCGGGATTTTTGGAAGTGATGTCTGCCCGGCAGAGTTTCATTAACGCCTCAATGTCCTCTCCGGCTTCCACCAGTAAACGCCGCATTGCAGAGTCCGTAATTTCTTCTTTGGACAAAACAATGGGCCTCAAATGCAATCGAACAAGCTTTTTTACAAACCGCATTTTTTCATTCAAAGGCAATTTCATTCTCCGGAAAATCACGGGCACCATGCGCGCACCAACTTCCTCGTGATTATGGAACGACCAGCCTATGCGTTTATCGAATTTTTTAGTGGCAGGTTTGGCAATGTCGTGAAGGATCGCGGCCCAGCGCAGCCAAAGGTCGTCTGTGGTTTGACACACATTGTCCAGCACCTGTAATGTATGGTAAAAATTATCCTTATGCCCCTTTCCATCAATGGTTTGCACGCCCAAAAGCTCGATCATTTCGGGGAAAATGATTTGTAATATGCCGGCATGGTAAAGTAGTTTGAAACCATAGGAAGGCGTCGGTGAGAGGATAATCTTATTCAATTCATCTGAAATGCGCTCCATGGAAACAATCTCGATGCGATCTTTCATTTTGATGATCGCGTCGAAAGTGTCGGGCTCAATGTCGAAGTTGAGTTGACTTGCAAAGCGGATGGCCCGCATCATACGCAATGGGTCGTCGGAGAATGTGATTTCTGGTTCCAGCGGCGTGCGGATGATTTTTCTCTTGATGTCGCGCAGACCATCAAATGGGTCGACGAGCTCGCCTAATGTTCCTTTATTGAGGCTGATCCCCATCGCGTTGATCGTGAAATCACGCCGGTTCTGGTCGTCGCTCAGTGTTCCGTCTTCAACGGCAGGCTTCCTCGAATCGGCACGATAGGATTCTTTGCGCGCGCCTACAAACTCGATTTCCAGATCGCCCTGCCGGATCTGTGCTGTTCCAAAGGTCTTGTATATGCTCACGAAAACATCCGGTCCCAGCTGGCTGGCGACCATTTCCGCGAGTTCAATGCCGCTTCCGATCGAAACGATGTCAATATCCTTGCTATTCCGTTTGAGTATCAGGTCCCTTACAAATCCACCGATAACATATGCCTCCACCCCCAGCTCCGCCGCAGCCTTCGCCACAATTTCAAGAATCGGATACTGGATTAACTGCTCTTTAAAATTCATGCGGCAAAGGTAAAGAACTTAACTAATGTCTGATAAAACTTGTTTAACCTTTCGGAATATTTAAATTTGTTAGACACCGGCAACAAAAATATTATGCTTACGCTGACAAAAAAACAAATCGGCAATTGGGTTTTGTTGGATTATTTGGCTCAAAGGCAACAATTTCAAGATAAAATTAATTTTCTTGAAAAGAAATATAATGCTGATCTTCAAGCTTTTGAAACGACGCTTGAATCCGCAACGTCTGAGGACTTCCAAGCCTGGGACGATCTTATCGAATGGAAAGCCTATACTCAGTTCCTGTCAGAAATAGATTCAAAAATAGCTGATATCAGGAATGGAGATTTTCAAATGGCTGGATGATAAGAAGTTTGTTGCTTCCTATACAATTAATGACTTCCGCGAGTTTTCTGAAAGCTATTACCTCAATCTGGAAATAACATTTCGTCAGAACACAGTTCTTTACGCTAGGGAATATGTAGAGGCAACCCGAAGGAAATATGCGTTTCATTGGCAAAAAGAGAATGGAGATTTGCTTATCCGCTGGGATAACGCGCCGCACTTCCCGAATCTTGCAACATTTCCTCATCACAAACATCTATCCAATGGAACCGTTCAGGAAAGTACTGATATTTCTTTGAACGAGGTTTTCGAGTATATCAAAAAAGAGCTAGCTACATAGTTAATCGCTCACAATTCACCTATTCACCATAAAAAACGCCGTCCTGGGAAAACGGTCGAACAATTCATCCTTTAATTCCTTACTAATAGAAAGCGTTCCTACCGCTTCGGACATGCATTGCAGCCACGCTACGGCGTCGTCTTCGGTGATGACGTGGGGCATGTGGCGGGCGCGCATCATCGGGTGGCCGTGAACGTCGGAGTAGAGTTGCGGGCCGCCGAGGAATTGGGTCAGGAAGAGGCGTTGCTTTTCCTTGATTTCGTCTTTGTCACTTTTGAAGAGCCTGGAAATCAGTTCGTGGTTGAAAACCAGGTCGTAGAATTTATCCGTCAACTGTCTTAACGCTGCGTCGCCGCCAATGCGCTCATATAATGAAGCTTCACTCATTTTCTTTATCAATTTTCAAACCGCAAATGTTTCACCGACGCACCGGATCTGGCCAGTTCCGTAAGTGATTCAATGCCGATTTCCAGGTGCATTTTGACGTAATTCGTAGTCACTTTCTTATCGCTCTCCTCAGTTTTAACACCCTCTGGCACCAATGGATTGTCAGAAACCAGAAGCAATGCGCCGTGCGGAATGGAATTGGCAAAACCAACAATGAAAATCGTCGCCGTTTCCATGTCAATGGCCATCGCGCGAATGTCCCGCAGATATTCCTTGAAACTGTCGTCGTGCTCCCATATCCTGCGGTTGGTAGTGTAAACTGTCCCGGTCCAGTAATCCATTTTATGCTTGGCAATGCTGGCCGAAACCGTGCTTTGAAGCCGGAATGAGGGTAATGCAGGGATTTCGGAAGGCATATAGTCATCACTCGTTCCTTCCCCGCGGATGGCTGCAATAGGCAAAATAAGGTCGCCTACCTGCGTCTTTTTTAAGCCCCCGCATTTACCTAAAAACAAAACGGCTTTCGGATTAATGGCGGATAACAGGTCCATCACCGTGGCGGCCATCGGGCTTCCCATGCCGAAATTAATAATGGTAATATCCTTAGCAGTAGCCGTTTGCATGGCGCGCCCCTGCCCTCTTACATCTACATTAAACTTCTCCGCAAACATGGTTACGTAATTCCCGAAGTTGGTCAGCAGAATATAGCTTCCGAAATCCTCAACGGCCGTGCCCGTGTAGCGTGGGAGCCAGTTTTCGACGATTTGTTCCTTCGTAGTCATGAATTCAATGAGTTTATTGGCTGCGTTTGTTGTGATGTGTATCTTCGTTCATGGAATCTCTGAACCTCCCGACGTTTGCTTACAAAGTTAAGCACGTTAACGGGAAACCGCATATCTTCGACATTATACGCAGGAAATTCGTTTCGCTTACGCCGGAGGAATGGGTAAGGCAGCATTTCATCCATTTGCTGATCACGGAATATGGTTATCCTAAATCCCTTTTCGCCGTGGAAACCGGCCTTCAATACAATACATTGGCTAAAAGGACAGACATTATGATCCTGTCGGGTGAGTCGCTTCCTTTTCTTTTGGTGGAATGCAAAGCGCCCTTTATTTCGGTCAACGACGCCACATTTGCGCAGATCAGCCGCTACAACTTCACATTACAGCCTCAATATCTGGCTGTTACCAATGGCATGAGCCACTATTGTTTTAAAGCTGTAAATGGTCAGATCCATTTTATGGACGATTTTCCCAAATACAGGGAATTTAACAATTGATTTTTGGCATAAAAAACAAAAACCTGCCCAACCAAAAGGTCGGACAGGTTAACAATCTTAGCCATAAAATCTTAAATATCAGTCGATTATTTTGAAGCAACCAATTTCACGTCAATGGTGAAATCGTCGTTGATCATTTTGTCGCCCAGGTTTTCGAAGAAAGACTTGGAGTTGTATTTAATGTCATATTTAGAACGGTCCACTACAATTTTACCAGTTGCTTCCGCACCGGCAGCAGTTGTTTTTACAGTCACCGGGAAAGTCACAGGTTTTGTAATGCCTTTGATCGTAAGGTCGCCCGTAACTTCGTAAACGCCAGTTGACTTTGGTGTTGCTTTTGTAACTACAAATGTTGCGTTCGGGTGTTTTTCAACGCCAAAGAAATCATCCGATTTCAAGTGGCCGATCAATTTAGCATTGTATTCCTTGTCGGTAAGGTCTGTACAAGTAATGCTGTTCAGATCTGCAACGAACTTACCGCCAGTCAGTTTAGCGCCGTCCATTGTGATCGTTCCTTCTTTCAGGGCAATTTTACCAGTGTGTTCGCCGGTTACCTTCTTACCCAACCAGGTAAGTTCACTTTTAGAGGTGTTTACTTTCAGATTTGTTGCTTTTTTCACTTTGTCATCAGCTGAAACAGAGCCTGATACGAATAAAGCAACTGCAACAGAAGCGAGGAAGAATTTAACGGATTTCATTGTAGTTTTCATTTTTGAATTAATTGATTGTAATTAAATTATTGGGTTATTCATTTTTGGGTATTCACAACTGGGTATTTAATCGTTCATTACTTGTCCGATTCACGAAGCTTATCCAGCAAAGCGCTGATCTGGTCCGCTTCTTCGGTGGAAATCACATTGAAACGGTTCTCCCATTCTTCTACAAACGGATCAAGTTCTTCAAGTAATTTCAAGCCTTCTTCCGTAATCAACACATCCACAGCGCGTCTGTCGTTCGGGCAAGACGATCGTTTTGCAAGGTTTTTAGCCAAAAGCTTATCAACCAGTCGCGACGTGTTAGAATTTTTATCCAGCATCCTTTCAGTAATATCACTGACTTTGATCGGGTTCCGCTGCTGACCGCGCAGGATCCGGAGCACATTATATTGCTGGCTCGTGATATCGTGTCCTTTGAAAAATTCAAGTTGTTTGGATTCCAGCCAATTGGTTGTATAAACCAGGTTCAATGCGAGTCGCTGATAGGCGCTTCGAAATTTTTTTTGTTTTATATCAGTTTCAATAGACATAGCTGCTGACAAATGTATTTATGATGTATATACATTTAATGTTATAACATCTATTCTTAAACGAATGGTTCACCGCCGCGAAAAATATTTTAGTCTTACATGATTTTATTAAAAAAACCCCTCATACTCGCTTCCAATTCACCACGCCGAAAACAGCTGCTTGCGGACGCCGGGTTTGATTTTAAAATTGAAGTTTTGCCAACCGACGAGACGTTTCCGGAAACATTACCAGCCGAGCAGGTTGCAGATTACATTTCCCGGGAAAAAGCAGAAATGTTTCGCGGCATCCGCCCGGACGATATTGTTCTCACTGCGGATACAATCGTGGTTGCAAATCATGAAATACTCGGAAAGCCAAGGGATTTTCAGGACGCATTTCAAATGCTGCGAATGCTGTCTGGCAGGACGCATACGGTGATTACATCGGTGAGTTTGCTTTCTGATAACAGCATTCAGACTGTCTCAGACATCGCGGAAGTAACATTAAGCGCATTAGAAGATTGGGAAATGAAATATTACATCGACCAATACAAACCATTTGACAAAGCCGGTTCCTATGGCATTCAGGAATGGATCGGGATGGTTGGGGTTGAAAAAATTGAAGGATCATTTTACACGATAATGGGTTTACCGGTGCATATTGTTTATAAATTGCTGAAACCTTATTTCATCAGCTAAGCCGGCCGGTTTCAGGCGACATTTATGATTGCAGATAAGTCAAGATTTATTCCGAGGGTTTGCTACGAGATTTTTGTCCGCTCATTTTGTGATTCCAATGGCGATGGGATTGGCGATTTAAATGGCATTATTTCAAAACTGGATTATCTCGCCGACCTGGGCATAGAGGCGATCTGGCTCACGCCGATCCATCCGTCCCCGAGCTATCATAAATACGATGTGGTTGATTATTATGCCATTGAACCTGAATTCGGAACAATGGACGATTTTAAAAAACTTCTTTCCAGCGCACACGAGCGGGGCATTGAAATTTACCTGGACCTGATCATTAACCATACCAGCACGCTCCATCCCTGGTTTTCGGAAGCCCGGAAAAACACCGCTAATGCTTATCGCGAATTTTACTGGTGGATGACGCCCACACAAATCGAAGCCCTGGGAATTTCAGAAAGGGAAACTTCCGATGATTCGCAGGTGGTATATCCATGGCACGTTAACCCGGAAGATCCGGAAAAATATTACGGGCTGTTTTACAAAGGCATGCCCGACCTCAATTACCATTCCGAAGCATTGCGCGGAGAACTGGAAAAAATCATACGTTTCTGGCTGGTTGACGTTGGTGTAGATGGTTTTCGCCTGGATGCGGCCCGGCACGTTTACCCGGAATGGGAAAAGCATTTAAGTGTCGAGTTCTGGCAATATTTTTCAAAACTGGTCCAGGAAATTAAACCCGGTGCATTTACGGTGGGTGAAGTGTGGGCAGAGACGGAGGAAGTTGCTCCGTATTTCCGATATCTGGACGCGACCTTTCATTTCGATCTCAGCTTTGCCTTGCAGCGTATGCTCATTGGCGAAAAAGACGAGGACATTGTTGAAAAGTTGCAGTCGAGTTATGCAGTTTTTGAGAAATATAACCCGCTTTTCGTGGATGCAATTATGCTCACAAACCATGACCAGGACCGCATTGCGAGCGTGACAGGCAACCACAAAGAGAAGATCAAAATGGCCGCCAGCATTCTGCTGACATTGCCCGGGCAGCCGTACATTTATTATGGCGAAGAAATCGGCATGCTCGGAACCAAGCCCGATCCTTATATCAGGGAGCCGTTTATCTGGTCCAACGAGTTGGAAGACGCCGGGACCACAAGTTGGATCGATGCGCAGTTTTCAAAACCAGAAACCGTTGTGCCGCTGTCTGTCCAAACGCATGATCCGGATTCCGTTTTTAATCATTACAAAACATTAATCAACCTGCGGAAAACGGAACCTGCGCTGAGCCAGATTTTTGCGCCTAACCTGCATCGCGTATGCCTGCAAGACGATCAGATGCTCTCCTACTTCCGTCCGCACGTGGATAAGTCGCTGGTTATCATCCATAACCTTAGCAGTTACGATAAGCCCATTCTGATGCCGGAAGACAAGTCAAACTTTACACACATCCTTTTTTCCACAGATCCGCAGCATTCCGGCACATTGCAGAACATGCAGCTCGCGCCACATTGCAGCCTCATTCTCGCCTCTCATTCCTGAAACCAGGACAGTAGGTTGCAGTGCATCGGCTTCTTTTCCATATTCATCTCAATAAACTTCGGAATTATGAAGCTTTGCGCACCATTCCTGTATTCTTTCTTATTGCTTTCGCACATTGGTTTTGCCCAAAAATCTTATCCTACAATGGGAAAGATCATTTACGAAGATCCGGCGTTTGAGAAATTGCTAGCAAAAGATGCGAAAATTGAAGTGCTGGCCTCGGGTTTTGAATGGTCTGAGGGGCCGGTTTGGGTGAAGGATAGCAGCTTTTTATTATTTTCTGATGTGCCAAAAAACAAAGTCTATAAATGGGATGAAAAAGGCGGATTATCGGTATTTCTGGAACCATCGGGTTATACAGGCCGCGGCGTTTACAGCGATGAACCTGGCAGCAATGGTCTAATTATCGACAGCAAAGGACGACTTGTTTCCTGCGAGCACGGCGACCGGCGCATTTCAGCATTATCATTAAAAATCGGTGGAAAAGTTACGCTTGCGGATCATTTTGATGGCAACAGATTCAATAGCCCGAATGATGTTACAGAGCACGCAAACGGCAGTTATTATTTCACTGATCCGCCTTATGGATTGGCAAAAAAACATGAAGATCCAAGCAGGGAAACAAAGCAATTCGGCGTTTACCGCATCGCCAATGACGGGAAAGTAAGCCTCCAAATCCCTGATCTCACCAGGCCGAACGGACTGGCTTTTTCTCCCGACAGAAAGATCCTTTACATCGCCCAGTCCGATCCTGAAAAGGCCGTAATCATGGCCTACAATGTGGATGATAGCGGCAATGTAACCGGAAAAGGGAAGCTGATTTACGACGCCACACCCATGGTAAAAGCCGGAAAACCAGGCTTACCCGACGGATTGAAAATAGACAAAGACGGAAACCTATGGTCATCCGGTCCCGGCGGAATGCTCATTATCACACCTGCCGGAAAACTGATCGGCAGGATCGAAATGGGTGAACTGACATCCAATTGTGCCTGGGGAAATGATGGCGCTACATTATATATGACCGTGGATGGCTATATATGCAGGGTCAAAACCAACACCAAGGGCGCAGGCTGGTAATCAACGGTCTGCAACGCGCCTTACCGATCTCAGATCGTTCTCCACATCCCGTTTCACAGCCACCCAATTGGTTTTCCCGTTGCGATAAATGTTCGTATATGCCCGGTAAAGAACCAGTTGGTCTGCGCTGACTTTATCTAGCTGATCCGCCAGAACGCCTTTCTGAGAAGATTTTGCAGTCTTGTATTCATTGATCAGCACATTATAGCGGCTTTCCAGGTTGTCCAGTTCATACAAAACAACCTCACCGAGCTTGTCCATTTCCTGATATTGGGAAATCAGTTGTTGGTTATAATCTGCACTACCCGGCGAACCGTTATTCTGCGACTCGCTGCGTTGCGAATCGTTCAGCACGCGATCGTAATCTCTTTTGTAAGTCCCGTTGTTGGAGCGGTAATCGCTGTCATAGGAACGAGCAGAGGCATCAGTGCTGCCGGTCGTAGTGCCGTGACGCTGATCGTAGCGTCTTTGTAATTGCTGGGAACACGATGAGCCTATCACCGTCAAAGCGGCCATAAAGCAGATCAGATAAATGTTTTTCACGGTTTTTGTTGTTAAAAGTTATGTCTTAATCCAATGCTCAGATTGGGATTGAAGTAAAACAATTTGGGTATCAATTCTAGATAGCCGCCGCCTTCAATGAAGAATGAAGCGGGTTTTTGCGAGAAAAAGAATTCAAGTCCGGCTGTTGCCGATGGCCCTGTTGAAATGTTGGTGGTATAAACGGATTTTACATTCCGGTCTGGGTAATATCTTCTCGAATTCACCTGCACACCCGGACCCGCATACGCAATCATCCGTTCGTTGAAAAGTGGCGCATACCAAAGATAAGTCCCGTTGAACATAACTCCTACACCGCCGAGGTCATCATTGCTGACTTTGTAATTATCCTTGCTTTTAAATAATCCAATGTACGTTCCAATGCTGATGTCCAGCGCATTACGTTCACCATATTTTCGAATGCTGACCGCAATAGGCTCACCGACTTCAAATCCAACGGCCCATTTTTGTGTTTGGGCAAAGGCAGGAACTGCAATAAAAAAGAGAGAAACGAGCGTAAGGAATTTTTTCATAATCACTATTCAAAATTGTAAAGAGGGCAAAAATAGTGCCATAACCTCGGGCTGATCGTCCGATTGCTGATGCTCAAATTACGATTCTGCTTTTGTTTCAGGATCATTTTCTTTCTAATATTGGGCCACAGTTGTTCCCGGCAGTCCATTAACTAACTTTCAAGTGGCCCCAGTAAAGCAGGATAAAATTCTCAATGCCAAAGATTTAATAGCGTATTTTCTTGTTGCGGGCACCGGGGCAGTTATACAACTTGTTTCAAGCAGTTTAATCCAGGATTGGTTCGATGTAACATGGAGCGAGTCCATTACCCTGTCTTATTTAGTCGGATTTGTTGTAGGTTTTATCCTTACCAAATTATTTGCATTCGACGCACGCCGCAGCAATCAGACGCGCCGTGAAATGGTGAAATTTTTAATCGTTGCTTTAATTTCGCTGGGCGTGACCAAAATTTTCACATTGGGATCATTCAAGCTTGCGACCGAAGTTTTGGGCATGGACATTTACATTGTGAAACTTCCTTTCGGAAAAAAGCAGGTTAACATCACCGAAATGGGCTCCTATGTAACCGGAATGGGTTTCAGTTTTGTGAGTAATTATATTTTGCACAAAACATTCACATTCAAAAGCACAGGATTCTACAACCGCCTCAAAGTCCTGATCCGCTAATTTCCTTACAATCTTTCGATGATCACTGCGGATGCGCCGCCACCGCCGTTGCAAATGGCTGCCAGGCCGTAACGTCCGTTATTTTGTTTCAAAACAGAAAGTAATGTGGTGATAATGCGCGAACCCGAAGATCCCAGCGGATGCCCCAGCGAGACAGCGCCGCCAAAGACATTTACCTTCTCCATGTCCAGTTCAAGCATTTTAATGTAAGCCAGCGCCACAACTGCAAACGCTTCATTCACTTCGAAATAATCTATCTGAGAAAGTGACATGCCTGCTTTTTTCAAAACCTTCTGCGTGGCCAGCACGGGCGTTGTCGTAAACCAGGCGGGTTCCTGTTCAGCGTCTGCATAGGCAACGATCCTGGCTATTGGCTTGGCGCTGCTATTTTTCACAAAATCACTTCCTGCAATTACAAGCGCCGATGCGCCGTCGTTGATTGTGGAAGCATTCGCTGCGGTAACCGTTCCATCCTTGGAAAACGCTGGTTTGAGAAAAGGGATTTTTTCAAATTTTACTTTTTTAAATTCCTCATCCTCAGCCACAATGGTCGGCTCCCCGCCTTTCGGCGAAGGCACTTCCACAGCTACAATTTCTGCATTGAAAAGTCCGTTAGCCGTTGATTCCGCGCTTTTTGTATAGGAGCGAATGGCAAATGCATCCTGCTCTTCTCTTGAAATATCGTATTTTTCAGCCGTCCTGTCGCCGCACAAGCCCATTCCGATCTGGTCGTAAACGTCCACCAAACCGTCTTTCAGCAAACCATCGATAATTTCGCCGTTTCCGTAGCCAATGCCATTTCTTGCTTTGGGAAGGTAATAAGGCACTTGCGACATGCTTTCCATCCCGCCTGCCACGATCAGATCTGCATCACCAAGCCGGATCGATTGCGCACCAAAAACCACGGCCTTCATCCCCGAAGCGCACACTTTATTGACTGTTGTGCAAATTACATTGTTTGGCAAGCCCGCATATAGAGCCGCTTGTCGCGCAGGCGCCTGGCCCAGATTGGCGGAAATTACATTGCCCATGATCACTTCCTGCACTTGTTCCGGCGTAACACCCGCCTTTTCAACAGCACCATTAATAGCCGTTGCACCAAGTTTTGCAGCGTGAACGGACGACAAACTTCCTCCAAAACTTCCGATAGGCGTTCGGGCTGCGGACAAAATAAAAACTTCTTCTTTCATGGTTATCGGCTTGTATGATGAGATCGTCAAAAATAGAAACTATCCCGACAAATCTATGTCAACAAGCACCAAATCCACAAAAGAAGAAGTTTGTTTAACCTGCGCACTTATATTTCCGCCGAACTTCCGGGCAACTTTTCATACTCCCCCTTCCAGCCATAATAGCCGAAAATCACCAGTCCGGCGCAAATGGGGATGAAGATCAGGATAATGATCGACCATTGTAATGTGGTGTTTGTTCGCGCAATTCCCTCAGCCGCCAGCCCGATTTTCTCGCTGGCTTGCATAAAAAGGAAAATAATGATAATCGGCCCCAGCAGCATCCAGATGATTCCCAGAAATTTCTTCAAAGCATTCATATTGAGTTCATTTTAAATGTTTTTTCCAAAATCGAAATCTTAATCCGCGACGTTTTCATCGCCCTTATTGTCAATGTAAACCGCTCCGATCACAAATGAAAGCGCCGCAATCCCGATGGGATACCAGAGTCCCGACAATGGTGTAGACCCGCTGAATGAAGCGACTAATGTGGCAATAAACGGCACCAAGCCACCAAAAACGCCATTTCCAATGTGGTAAGGAAGTGACATGGATGTGTAGCGGATCTTGGTAGGGAACAATTCCACCAGAAATGCCGCAATAGGTCCGTAAACCATCGTTACCAGCAAAACCTGGAAGAAAACCAATGCGATAATGATAATGTACGACGAACCAGAAAGCGTCACGTCTTTGATCACCGTTTGCTCCTCAGGAAATGTCGTCACTGCATCGGGAATGGTCACAATTTTTGCTTCCTTGAAAGTCATCCCGTTGTTCAGCGTTTTTAATGTCGTGGTTGTGATCAGGGAATCCTTTGTGTCTTTCACCAAAGTGCGTTCAACAACGGGATCCGACGTGCTTTTTAGCTCCGTTTTTGCAAACTCCTTCACATTGGTAGCATCAATAAAATACTGATAGATAGGACGATAGCATATCACGCCTAGCAACATGCCCGTCAGCATAATCCATTTCCGTCCCACTTTATCGCTCCATGAGCCAAACACCACAAAGAACGGCGTCGCAAATAAAATGGCCCAAAGCAGCACATAACGCGATTCATTGAAATCCAGCTTACAAGTATTTTCCAAAAACGATTGCGCATAAAACTGTCCCGTATACCAAACCACCCCCTGCCCCATCGTGGCACCAAATAATGCCAGCAGCACCATTTTGAAATTCGCCTTTTTCTGAAAACTTTCTTTCAACGGATTGGTAGAAACTTTGCCCTCAGCTTTGAGTTTGGTAAAAACAGGGGATTCATGCATTTTCATCCGGATATAGATCGAAACGCCAACGAGCAATATCGACACCAGGAATGGAATACGCCAGCCCCAGTCGGCAAAGGCTTCGGCACCTAACATATTCTTGGTGAGTACAATAACGCCCAGTGAAAGGAACAATCCCAATGTTGCCGTCGTCTGGATCCAGCTTGTAAAAAAACCTCTTTTACCCACCGGCGCGTGTTCCGCTACATACGTAGCCGCACCGCCGTACTCTCCTCCAAGCGCAAGGCCCTGCACCAATCGCAGAATCAAAACCAAAATCGGAGCCGCATAACCAATGCTTGAATAGGAAGGAATTAATCCGATTAGGAATGTAGAACCGCCCATTAAAACGAGGGTTAGTAAAAATGTATATTTTCTGCCGATCAGGTCGCCCAGCCGCCCGAAAACCAATGCTCCGAATGGCCGCACAATGAAACCCGCAGCGAAGATCGCAAGGGTGTTGATTAAAGCAGAAGCCCCGGCGTCGCTGGGGAAAAGTTGTTGACCAATAATAACAGCCAGACTGCCGAAAATGTAGAAATCATACCATTCAATTAAAGTACCAAGAGAAGAAGCAGCGATTACCTGGGTAATGCTTTGGGTAACATTTTTGTCTGTGGACTGCATGGGTTAGGTAAATGGTGAGGATAAGAACAATCTTCCTGAATTAGCTGGAAAAGCGGCGGGAAGGATATCATTACTCATTATACCAATAAAAAAGCCCCTGGATGAATCCAGGGGCCAATTGTTTTGACTGTATTGAAAGACTATAAAATATCGTCGTCCTCGTCGTCATCTTCACTGTCGATAATCTCATCGCCGTCGATGATCACAGGCTCCTCATCATCGAGCAGGCTGTCGTCGTCATCATCCAGGACATCTTGTGGAAGCACGTCATCTGCATCGTCGTCCCCATCCAGATCATCGTCATCATTACCGCCTACCAGGTCCGGATCATCGGCTACCGAGCGGGTTTGCTGCGTGTTGGTTGGGAAATCCGGAACTACCGGTGCTTCAAGAATTGGTTTGCTGGTATCAGCTATTGCTGGTTCTCCTCGTTCGCGTATCATAATTTTAAAAGTTAAATGGTTTTCAGTTGATGTTTTATCCCAGCTCGTTAAATAATCATTCCAAAGCGTGCCACAAATGTGAAAATCGGGCACTTACCCAAGATTGTGCATGAATAATCATTTGGTAATATGTAAAAACCTGAGGAAATTGCCGAAACCTGCTCCCCGCAGCCCTATTCCAATCCTAAACCATAACATAATGTTTAAAAAATGCGTCCTCTTTTCGCTGTGGGCGGCAATTTTAATAAGTGCTGCTGCTACGGGCACCTACACGCACGCCGCAATCCCCGATTCATCCCTGGTAATCAAAAAAACCACCGACTTCAAAATAGACGGACAAGGCAGTGCTGCCAATTGGTCCACCGCCAAAGCGTTTGATATTACAGTCCAGACAGGCCCCAACCAAGCCGCGCCGGGAAAACAATTTCCCACCAAAGTAAAAATCCTCTACTCCGAAAAAGGATTGTATTTCCTCTTCGACTGCACGGACATTAAACTGACTGCGACCATTATGGAGGATTTTGGTTTGCTTTTTAAAGAAGATGTTGTGGAAGTTTTTCTCTGGCCCGACACATCATTGCCCATTTATCTTGAATACGAACTTTCGCCCCTCGACTACGAGCTCCCGATCATCATCGCCAACATCAAAGGCCGGACGGAAGGCTGGAAAGCCTGGCATTACACAGATCGCAACCGCGTGCAACACGCTACCAGCGCACAGGGAGGTCAAAAAAAGAGCATGGCCGCAGTGGAAGGCTGGAAAGCCGAATTTTTCATCCCCTATACATTAATGAGCCCAATGGTAACCGGTGCTCCGAAGTCCGGCACCAAATGGCGCGGCAACTTCTATCGCATTGATTACGATTCCGAAACAGCTTACTATTCCTGGCAAAAAACAGGCGGAAGCTTCCACGAATTCAACAAATTCGGAACATTGATTTTTGAATAAAACGGTTGTTACCACGCTAAAATCTGATCCATACATTTAATTCCTGAACCATGCGCAATACATTGCTTACATTCATTTGCCTAATCTCCGCGGTCATGACATTTGCACAAAAATCTGGAAAAGAAATCCTTTACATAGGCACATATACTCAAAAGGGCGAGGGCATTTATGTATATGAATTCGACAGAAGCAATCTGTCTTTCAAAGAATTACAGGTTATGGTCAACAAAAATAGCCCGTCGTTCCTTGAATTTCATCCTAACAAAAAATTCCTGTATTCCGCCAATGAGGGCAACAGCACAGTCTCTTCCTATGCCATTGATGCCGAGGGAAAGCTGACAACATTGAATTCCAAACCATCGCTGGGCAAAGGGCCTTGCCACGTCAGCGTAGACCCGAAAGGTCGCTTTCTGTACATTTCCAATTATGGAAGCGGCCAGTTGGGCGTGTATCTGATCAACAGCGATGGCACAATCGGGGCGGTGGCCGACAGCATTCAGGATAAAGGTGCGGCGTCGCAAAAGCCGCATATGCATTCCGTAATCCCCTCGGCAGACGGCAAATACATTTACGCTTCCGACCTGGGCATTGATAAGATCATGGTTTACAGCGTTGATCCGAAAACAGGCAAATTAACGCCCGGAGCCGTTCCTTATGCCGAAGTGAAAGCGGGAGACGGGCCGCGCCATTTCGCCATTCACCCGAGTGGAAATTTTGGTTACTCGGCTTGTGAGCTGGGTTCTGCTGTAAATTCTTTCAAAATCGTGAAAAACTCCGGCGCACTTGTTCCTATGGAGCGTGTTACAATGCTTCCGGCCGATTTCACGGGGAAAAGTTTCGCTGCTGACATTCATTTTTCACCGGATGGTAAGTTCTTGTATGCCTCCAATCGCGGACATGAAAGCCTTGCAATTTATGCCGTAGATGCCAAAACGGGCAAGTTAACCACCGCCGGGCATGCCGAAACGCATGGAAAACACCCACGCAACTTTCTGGTGGATGCAAAGGGTGAACTCGTAATGGTTACCAACCGGGATAATGATAATGTGGTGTTTTTCAAAAGAAATGCGCAAACCGGCCAGCTAACTTACACCAGCAAGGAGATCAGCATTCCGACGCCCGTATGTGTGAAGCAGCTTTTTATCAATTGAAGTATCCCAGCGGAATAATAAGGCGCTAAAATTTACATTGACCAAAGTTTATTTTCTAGATTTAGATAATCAAAAAAAATAATCTTACAAAAAAGAGTATCAGCATGCATTTCCTGCATCCTTGGTATGTTGATCCTTTGAATGTGGATTTTTAACGCCCTTATCACTTTTCAAGTCCTTTCCAATATCATGATAAACCGTAGAGATTTAATCAAACATTTATCCGCTGTGCCCTTACTAGGCGGAATTTTGGGAAACGGCAGTGCGGAAGCTGCAACGTTCGCCGCTAAATTGCCAGCCAGGAACCTCGCCAAGGAGCTGGGAATAAGAACTTTTATTAACGCTGCGGGTACCTACACGGCTATGACCGGCTCACTGATGCAGGACGAAGTGGTAGAGACGATCCAGGGCGCTGCCCAAAATTTCATGATGTTGGACGAGGTGCAAACCAAGGTCGGTGAAAAAATAGCCGCGTTAACCCACGCAGAATCGGCGGTGGTAACGGCTGGCTGCTTCTCTGCATTAACATTAGGACTTGCCGGCGTGCTTACGGGAATGGATCAGAAGAGAGTGGAAGCATTGCCGCACCTGGAAGGAACCGGTATGAAATCCGAGGTGATCATTCAAAAGGGACACAGCATCGGCTATTCCCACGCTTTGACCAATACAGGCTGCAAAATCGTTGAGGTAGAAACGCTTGAAGACCTGCAAAAGGCGATTAATGAAAAAACTGCATTGCTTTGGTTTCTGCATATCCAGTCGGACAAAGGGCAGATCAAGCATGAGCAATGGGTAGAAATTGCAAAGAAAAACGGCATTCCGACCATGATTGATATGGCTGCGGACGTTCCGCCGGTTGAAAACCTTTGGCGGTTCAATGATATGGGCTTCGACCTGGTGTGCGTTTCGGGTGGAAAAGCCATGCGCGGACCTCAAAGCGCGGGTATATTAATGGGTAAAAAACACCTGATCGACGCCGCAAGACTAAGCATGCCGCCACGCGGATCGACGATCGGACGCGGTATGAAAGTAAATAAGGAAGAGATCCTGGGAATGTACGTGGCATTGGAAAAATTTGTGAAAATGGATCACAAAAAAGAGTGGAAAATGTGGGAAGACCGTGCGGCAACCATTGGTAATGCTGCCAAAAGCGTCGCAGGAGTCAATGTGGAAACATTTGCGCCGGAACTAGGCAACCACACGCCTACCCTCAGGATTTCCTGGGATGCTGCCAAAGTGAGCCTTCCTGTGAAACTCTTGCAGGAAAATCTGCGCAAAGGCGAGCCTTCCATCGAGATCATGCCCGGCGAAAACAACACATTGACCATCACAACCTGGTGCCTGAAACCCGGTGAAGAAAAAATAGTAGCAACCCGCCTGAAAGAAGAATTATCGAAAGCGGTTGTTTAAAATTTTGCAAGACCAAGAATACCTATTCCTAAGCCCCTTTAAAAAATGAAATACAAATCCCTGCTTATCCTGCTGATATGCAGTGTGAGTCTCGCCGTTCATGCGCAGACTTACAGCATACTGATCAAAGGCGGAACGGTCATCGACCCCAAAAATAACCTCAACCAGATCATGGACGTGGGGATATTTGAGGGAAAGATCAGGAAGGTTGCCAAGGACATTGATCCGAAGGAAGCCCGCCAGGTTGTGGATGCCAAAGGCATGTATGTCACGCCCGGACTCATTGATATTCACGGGCATGTGTTTTTCGGAACAGAGCCAAACCATTATTTAAGTAATGGTTTGGTTGCGTTACCACCGGATGGTTTCACCTTTCGCGTAGGCGTAACCACCATCGTGGACGCAGGCGGCGCGGGCTGGGATTCCTTCTCAGAGTTTAAGAAAAATGTGATTTTCAATTCCAAAACGCGGGTGCTCTCTTTCCTTAACATTGTGGGCGAGGGCATGCGCGGCGGAAACTGGGAGCAGGATACGAGCGACATGAACCCGGATCTCGCAGCCGGAGTCGCCATTAAGAACCGGAATGATGTGGTCGGTTTCAAAGTAGCGCACTTCATGGGCAATGACTGGAAACCTGTCGATAATGCTGTTAAAGCAGGAAAACTGGCTAATATGCCGGTTATGATCGATTTTGGCGGGAGCACACCACCATTGCCGTTGGAAGATCTGTTTCTTAAACACCTTCGTCCGGGAGACATTTTTACACACGCATACACTTTGCTGGAAGGCAATGTGAGAGAAACAATCGTGGACGAAAAAGCACAGAAAGTGCGGCCATTTGTCCTGGAAGCGCGCAAGCGCGGCATTATTTTCGACGTCGGTTACGGCGGCGCGAGCTTCAATTATTCACAAGCCATTCCCGCTATTAAGCAGGGCTTTTATCCTAACACCATCAGCACCGACTTGCATACAGGCAGCATGAACGGCTCCATGAAGGATATGCTGAGCATAATGTCCAAGTTTTATGTGATGGGCATGGATCTGCCAATGGTGATCAAAGCCAGCACCTGGGAGCCTGCACAAGTGATCCATAGAGAAAACCTCGGCCATATTTCCGAAAACGCCATTGCCGACGTAGCGATCTTCTCGATGCGCAAAGGCAATTTTGGTTTTTATGATAAAACAGGTTTTAAAATGGAAGGCAAGGAAAAACTGGAATGTGAAATGACCATTATGGGCGGCAAAATCGTCTACGACCTGAATGGCATTGCCAAGCCCATTTATCTCACGAACTGACCGCAATCCCAAACTCCTCCTGACGTACAATGCGCTATCACTCGTTCAAACTTTCAGCTTCCTTTCTGCTGCTCTTTGCATTGGGCTTTACCCAGCGCGGCGACCAGCAGGATTTGCCTGTTAATACGAAAAACGGCGGTTTATTTTTGCCGGATGGTTTTGAAGCAACTGTCGTGGTAGACAGCCTGCCCGGCCGCGCCCGGCACATTGCGGTTAATGATAATGGTGATATATATGTAAAAGCGCGTTTTGCAGACAAAGGGGAATCGGTGATTGCCCTGCGCGACACCAATGGCGACGGACGTGCGGACATCATCAAGCGTTTTGGCGGACGGGGTGGTGAAGGGGTTTATGGAACCGCGATGCGCATCTACAAAGGCTATCTTTATTTCAGCTCTGAACTCATTGTTTACCGATACAAATTAAAGCCCGGCGAACTGGTCCCTTCCAGCGAAGAGGAAGTGATCCTGACCGATGATCACGCGCATGGCATGCACGAGCACATTGCGAAACCCGTCACTTTTGATGATAAAGGATTTATGTATGTGCCTTTTGGGGCCAATTCCAATTCTTGTCAGGGCTATAACCGCATCCCTTCATCCAGCGGAATGGACCCCTGCCCTATCCTCGAAGACCATGGAGGGATCTGGCGTTTTGATGCCAATAAAAGAGGTCAGCTACAAAAAGACGGCGTAAAATTCGCTACGGGATTACGCAGCGTTGTGGCGCTGGACTGGAATTTTGCAGATAATAATCTATATGCATTGCAACACGGCCGCGACGATCTGCTGCGCTTGTTCCCACAGCTCTTTTCTCCCTGGCAAAGCGCAATGCTGCCTTCCGAAGAGTTTTTGAGGATCAAAGAAGGCACAGACGCCGGCTGGCCTTATTGCTATTATGATCAGATGCAGGGCAAAAAGGTCCTTAATCCCGAATATGGCGGCGATGGAAATGAAGTGGGCCGTTGCGGCGATTACGAAAAACCATTGATCGGCTTTCCGGGGCACTGGGCGCCTAATGACATTTTGTTTTACCAGGGAAATCACTTCCCCGACCGTTACAAAAATGGCTCATTCATTGCTTTCCATGGTTCCACAAACCGCGCTCCCTATCCTCAGTCGAGCTATTTTATTGGCTTCGTTCCGTTTAAGGCTGGTCAGCCTTCGGGTGATTATGAGGTTTTTGCAGATGGCTTTGCGGGTGTAGATCCGATTGTGAATGTCAGCGATGCGGTTTATCGTCCGATGGGACTTGCCATGGGGCCGGATGGCGCACTATACATTGCTGAAACAGAAAAAGGGAAGATCTGGAAGGTCACTTACAAGGGTAACAAGCAAAAATTTGCTAAATCTGCCCTTGTGAAAATGGAGAAGAGAAAATCGATGTCCAACATTCGTACGCCTGACCAGATCAACGACAATCTGGATAAAGACAAGCCGGTTGCCGGGAGCGCGGTGTACAGTGTATATTGCTCGGCCTGCCACCAGCGAAACGGCATGGGCGATTCCCAACGTTTTCCACCGCTCGGCGGCGCCGAATGGGTAACCGGAGATAAAGATCGCCTTATAAAAGTATTGCTGAAAGGGCTGGAAGGGCCAATCGAAGTAAAAGGGCAATCGTACAACAATGTGATGCCTCAACACAGCTTTTTAAAGGACGAAGAGATCGCCGAGGTGCTTACGCACATCAGGAGCAATTTTGGAAACAGCGCCAGTGCCGTAACCGCGGACGACGTTGCCAAAACAAGATCGTCCCTGGACAGCCCGAAATAACGTTTTTCTCCTTCCAACCTCGTTTAAGTGGATATTACTCTCCGGCAATTGAGTGTTCCTTTTAGGGGTTGGAGGGAGAAAGACAAAAACTATAAACCACGTTTCTCTTATAATTTAATGATCAAAAATAAGATTTTAGCCGCAAGCATTATACTTTTTACAGGAATTGTTCTGGCCGGGTTTTCCTCCGGGACTTCCAATCCGCACGCGGGCCAGGATCCCTGGAAAGCACCCGCATGGGCCGACACACTCAAAAGCCCGTATCACGAAGAACCGCTGACATTGGCACAAGGAGAAGAACTTTTTACCTTATACTGCGCAACCTGCCACGGTGACGCCGGTTATGGCGATGGCGCAGCTGGTGGTGCATTGGGACAAAAACCCGCTAATTTTCACGACACATTGGTAAAAGCCCAAAGCGACGGCTCCGTTTTCTGGAAAATCGCAACGGGCCGTGGCAACATGCCGCCGTTCAAAGATGTGTTTACCGACGAGCAAAAGTGGCAGCTTGTCGCTTACATCCGTCATTTAGGCAAAACCGAGTAAATCCTGAACTTTCATCCCCATATGTTGACTATTAGCCGCTTTATCAAACCAAAAATCACTGCCCTGCTCGTTGTGGCAGTCGCTTTCAATGCCTGGGCGCAACCCAAAGAAACAGTTACGAACACGCCCAAATCGCTCCGGGAAGACATTACTATTGAGCATTACATGAAGATCGAGCCGGAAGCGGTGCGAATTATCCAGCATCCCGTAACAGGCGACATTTATTA
Source organism: Dyadobacter sp. CY347 (assembly GCF_021502655.1). Lineage (GTDB taxonomy): Bacteria > Bacteroidota > Bacteroidia > Cytophagales > Spirosomataceae > Dyadobacter. The sequence goes on along the minus strand of NZ_JAKFFT010000002.1, from coordinate 1,485,672 downwards.
TACGACGTTTTTCGGGGATGTTTTTAAAATCGTTACCACAAACAATCAGCCCGAAAGCAAGAAAATCCTCAGCGCTGAGGATCACGGGATCACACGTTTGCAAGGCGCTGCTTTTAAAGGCAACACATTGTTTCTCGCCGGGAACATTAATGTGAATAATAACAAAGGAAATAAAGGCCGGATGGTGCGCTACGAGCTGGCCAATAGCGATGCCAAACCCGAAATGACCGTTGTTTTCAACACCGTGGAATATGGTGCCAACAAAACCACCTTCGACCACGGCTGGAATGCACTGGAAATCAGCCCGGACGGCAAATACATTTTCGTAAACACCGGCGCCAGGACCGATCACGGCGAAGTGCAGGACAACGGCGGCGAATATCCAAATGCCCGCGACAATGCATTAACAGCCAACATCTTCCGCTTTCCGATTGATGCCAAAGATTTGCTGCTGTCTACCGACACGCAGAAATTAAAAGCCGACGGCTATCTCTACGCAGAAGGCATCCGCAATGCATATGATATGGCATTTGATCCGAAAGGCAATTTGTTTGCAGTTTCTAATTCAGGCGATTACGATCACGCAGAAGATATGTTCTGGGTTCGGCAGGGCCATCATTACGGCTTTCCGTGGGTGATGGGCGGCATCGATAACCCCCAGCAATTTCCAGATTACCAGCCTAATCCCGACACGGATCCCTTCCTGAGCAAATTTGCTTTTGCCTGGCTCATGAAGTATTTTCACAATGACCCTAATTTCCCAAAACGACCGGAAGGCGTAAAATTCAGTCCCGGCGTGCGGAATATGGGCCCCGACGCTAACGAATACCGCGATCGTAAATCAGGCCTGGTTGTGGACGGGGATTCCACAGGTGTAGGCGTAAGCACATTCAATGCACATTCATCTCCATTGGGTTTGTTTTTTGATACTAAAAATGCGCTGGGCAAAGACCTGACGGGTGACGGTTTCGTGATCCGTTATACCGGCGGACCAAGGAACGGCGTGGCCAATCCGAGTCCGTTAAGAAAGCAGGGACGAGACCTGCTGCACCTGGAAATGGCCTATGACAAAGCCTCAGACAATTATAAAGTAAAAACAACACGCATGATCGACGGCTTTACATCGCCTACCGATGCTTTGCTGGTTGGAAATACTTTATACATTATCGAATACGGCGGCAAGCAGGGCGGTAACAAGTCGGGTGGAAGCATCTGGAAAGTCACCATGCCCGCCAACGAGAAAATGGCGAAGAGAAACAAGAAAAAAAGATCGTAAGTATATCCGTTTTAATAACCTTAATTATACAATCATGTCCGAAAGAAGATCCATTCTCAAAAAATTATTCGCTTCTGTTGCCGGAGTAGCTGGTATCGGCGTCGCTTCCAAAGCAATCGCAGAAGCACCGGCAGCCGTGGCAGCGCCCGAAAAGGAAGTCGGCGATGTCGTTATGTATCAGGATGTACCCTTGTTTTCAGGTCATACCAAGTTCAACAATATGGTGTTCATCGCCGGAAAAGGCGCCCACTTCGAAGGCGACATCACCGCCCACACCAAGCACGTACTGGACGAGCTCGAAAAAGAACTCATCAAAGCCGGTTCCTCGATGGAAAAAGTACTGAAATGCAGCGTCTTCCTCCACGACCTGAACGATTACAAAGCCATGAACGAGGCCTACAAAGGCCGCTTCGGCTCAAAACCCCCATGCCGCACAACAGTGGCAGTATATGGCGGTGTTCCGGGGGATTCGTTGGTTGAGATTGATTGTATTGCTTATATATAGTCGGGGGCGCTAGCCCTTCGACCGCCCGGCGGCCCGGTCCGCTCAGGGTGACAGGGCGTTTGTGCGCGAGGTGCAGCGTCGTGCTTGCCCTTCGGCTCCGCTCAGGGTGACAGGGCGATTGCCGACACTTGCTATTAAATTTGATGGTCGAACAGTAAGTGTTCGACCATCAAACAGATCAACCGATAAATTACCAGCACAAGAGCCCTGTCACCCTGAGCGGACCGGGCCGCCGGGCGGTCGAAGGGCTACCACGACGCCACTTACAAACTTCAAATCACAAACTTAAATTCTGGCATAATCCAATTATGCCGAATGTAATTTTAAAATAAAAAATAAAGTCCTACTTATATTTTAAAATTCAGTGATTAAGCAGTTACTTTGTTTATCTGACCCCAATAAGATTTGAACAAACGACAACGCATCGCTGAGGAGAATGTGGTTCTTCTGAATCTCTGGCAACAATCCCAGGCCGGGGACAGTCTAGCGTTTTGTCAACTTGCAGATAAGCAGTATCGTACGCTCTTCAATTACGCGACTAGCTTTACTTCTGACAGGGAATTTATCAAGGATTCTATCCAGGAATTGCTGATCCACATCTGGGAAAAGCGCCAGACCATTCAAATCCAATACGTCTCCATTTATTTCCTGAAAGCGTTGCGCAATCAGCTGCTGCAAGAATTTCGCAGGAACAATCCAGCCAACTCGGTTCTGGACATTGACGAGGTCGGGCAGATTTCGGATTACCAGACTGTGGAGACGGAGATCGAACAAAGTGAGATCTATTCTGAAAATCAGATCAAGGTTCGGTCGGCTATGAATGAACTTCCGCGCCGCCAAAAAGAGGCTGTTTTCCTCAAATATTTCGAAGGAATGGATAATGAGCAGATCGCCGATCTCATGCAGGTCAACCGCCAATCCGTTGCCAATCTCCTCTTCAAAGCAATAACCTCCCTAAAAACCCAAATCCGCGCAGTAACAAGCTTAATGCTGCTGATTTTCGCCGCGAACTAGATAAGTATTTCTCCGCTGATTCTATCCTGCCATTTTTGCTCTAAACAGCACATCCTCTCCCATCAAAAAATAATTTCTAAAAAAAGAGTATTGGCCGCATGAAAATGCATCCTTAGATAAATTAGCCATACTATTATTTGCCCGATATGCATAATTACCGCAATTTTCTTCCGGAGGAGCTAGCAGCAGATCCATCATTCCGACGCTGGACATTGCTCAACGACCCCGAGGAAAAGACTTTCTGGGCTGAATGGCTTGAACTTAACCCCGACAAAAGCGATCTCGTCGCCAAAGCAAGATATTTCCTGATCAATACAGAGGCTGCATTCGACCAGATTTCCGAGGATGAAATTGCCACTGAAATTTACCGGCTGTCGCATTCGATTGGTGAAAATAAGGCGAAGAAATCAGGCATATGGCGCCGTTTCACGCCAAACTGGTACAATATGGCCGCGTCTGTTCTGCTGCTGATGTTCGCAGGCTGGTGGTTTAACAAACAAACACCTTCCCAGCAGCAATCGGATCAGTATAAGGTGATTTTGAGCCAAATTAAGGAGCCTTTGGTGAAAAAAGAAAACGCGACCGACAAAGCACAACTGATCATTCTGGCTGACGGAAGCTCGGTCCTGTTGCAGCCTAACAGCCGGATCACCTACCCTTCGCAGTTTGAGGGAAATAAAAGAGAAGTTTTCCTGAGCGGAGAAGCGTTTTTTGAAGTGGCTAAAAACCCCGACAAACCTTTCTATGTATACGCACATACGCTGGCAACCAAAGTCTTGGGAACGAGCTTCAAAGTAAGCGCCTTTGAGGGGGACAAAGAAGTGAAAGTGGTGGTGAAAACGGGTAAAGTTTCAGTTTTCCCGATGACAAAAGAAGCCATTGCGACCCAGCAGGCCGACGATAAGCTAGGCGGAATGGTGCTGACACCGAATCAACAGATCGTGTTCACCGCCAAGGAGTTACGCCTTACCCGCAGCCTTGTGCCGGATCCGAGACTGCTTGAACTGCCTATACAAAGCCAGTCGTTCGAGTTCAAAGGCACGCCTATTACCGAAGTTTTTGCGACATTGGAAAAATCGTATGGCGTGAAGATCATTCATGACACGGATGTAATGAAAGACTGCTTCCTGACGGCCTCGCTGTCTGACGAGCCGCTTTTTGAAAAAATAAACCTGATCTGCAAAACGATCGGTGCGCAATATGAACAGCTGGATGCCAGCATTATCATTACAAGCAAAGGTTGCTATTAACATTCTCACCAACCCCGTAAAATTCAATAATGCCTATGACTAGAATCTATTATCCGTTGCCTAAAAAATAAGCCGATGATGCTGCAACACCACCGGCTCTGTTAATCCCCTGTTTGAATCTTCTTACGGTCATCGCCTCGCAGCGGCCGTGGGAATCAATTATGCCGAATTTTAACCCGACAAAATCAAAATTATGTCAAAAACAGTACAATTTCACCATGCTTTACAGAAAATCATGCGTATTACGCTGTATCAAGCCATATTCGCTATCGCCCTCAGCACATTCGTGCATGCCAATGACGTGCGCGGTCAGCGGGTTTTAGAACAAAAAGTGACGTTGCGTTTAGCCAATGCCGAAATCGATAAGGCGTTGGAAAGAATTGAGAATGTGACAAAGGTTAAATTCATGTATAACCCCCAGATTTTCAACAATCAAAAATATACATTCAAATTCCAGGAAGAAGCGCTTTCGGAAGTGTTAGGTAAAATCCTCGCTCCGCATAAAGTGACTTACGAAGTGGTGCAGGACCGCATCATTCTGAAACGCGAAACAGCAGCGGCAGAATCCGGCTCGACATCCAAGGATGCCCCGAAACGCAATGTTACGGGTGTGATAACGGATGAAACCGGCACCGGACTTCCCGGTGTGAGCGTGCTCGTGAAAGGAACGCAGCGCGGAACGTCTTCGGACGCAACCGGGAAATACACGATGGACATTCCTGATGCAGAAATTGGATCAGCTATCCTGATTTTCAGCTTTGTAGGTTATACTTCCCAGGAAGTGGCGGTAGGAACACAGGCGACAATCAATGTAAAACTGGAACCGGAATCCAAAGCATTAAATGAAGTCGTAGTAACCGCTTTGGGTATTTCAAAAGAGAAAAAAGCGCTGGCCTATGCGGTAACCGAGGTTAAAGGTTCTGAATTTACACAGGCCCGTGAAAACAACGTAGCGAATGCCTTAACGGGTAAAATCGCGGGTGTGAATGCTACGGGGATGTCCACAGGACCAGGCGGATCGAGCCGGATTATCATTCGGGGTAATGGTTCACTGAGCGGAAACAACCAGCCTTTGTATGTGATCAATGGTATGCCGATGGACAACAGCGTTCCGGGCGGTGGCAATGCATCGGACGGAAATGGTAATAATACGGACCGCGGTGACGGGATCGGCGGGATTAACCCGGACGACATTGAGTCGATCAGCGTTTTGAAAGGTGGCCCGGCAGCGGCTTTGTACGGTGCACGTGCTGGTAATGGTGTTATTCTGATCACTACTAAAAAAGGACGCGCGCAAAAAGGTATCGGCGTGGAGTTTAACAGCAACTTTACCACGGAAAATCTTTCGATCATTCCGGACTGGCAATATGAATACGGCCAGGGTGTGGACGGTGTGAAACCAACAACGCAAACGCAGGCAAAAAGCTCTGGCCGCTTGTCTTACGGTGCACGAATGGATGGCACCGATGTGATCCAGTTTGATGGCCAGATGCGCCCCTATTCTCCTCAGAAAGACAATCTTAAAAACTTTTACAGGACCGGAACGAACTATATTAATTCCATTGCATTCACGGGCGGTAACGAAACAGTCAACTTTCGTTTTGGTTTAAATAATACAAAATCCAACGCCATCGTCCCTAATTCGGACTTTACAAGAAGGATTGCCAACCTGAATGTGAATGCTTTTTTGGGTAAAAAACTGAGCATTGAAACCGTTGTCCAGTACAACATTGAAGACGGCCATAACCGTCCGAAAGTAGGTTATGCCGACTATAACCCGCACTGGGCCACGCATTTGATCGCCAACACGGTTGATATCAGAAGCCTTTCGCCAGGTTATGATGCGGTTACAGGCAGAGAAGTAGAATGGAACCCGGTTCCGGCAGCGCCAAACCCTTATTTTGTTATCAATAAATTCATAAACGATGACAAGAAAAACCGTTTCCTGGGTCAGGCGAACATCCGGTATGATATCCTTGACAACCTGTTCATCAAAGGAAGCGTAAGCCAGGATTACTACAATTTCAAATATGAATTTGTAGTGCCTACCAACAATGCCTACGAGCCTCTGGGAAAATATGAGTCCAACAGAACAACGTCGTCCGAGACCAACGGCATGCTGACATTGAACTACAATAAGGAATTCGAAAATGTGAGTTTTTCAGCATTGCTGGGTGGTAACACGCAAAGGAACATTTACGATGAAATGGCTTACAGAGGCGCAGAATTCACGATTCCCGGTTTTTACAGCTTTACGAACCTGGCAACGACCACTACCACACCCAATTACCGGAAAAGCGGCATCAACTCCGTGTTTGCATCGGTGGATTTGGGTTATAAAGGATTGGCTTACCTGACCATGTCGGGCCGTCAGGACTGGTTTTCGGTTTTGAACAAATCCAACAACAGCATTTTCTATCCGGCAATCGGTGGAACAGTGATTCTTTCCGAGGCCATTGACATGCCCTCCGCGATCAGCTTTGCGAAAGTGCGCGCTTCGTGGGCGCAAGTGGGTGCTGTGAATGTGGATCCTTACCGCATTTACCAAAGTTACCAAATGGCGCAAGGTGGCCACAATGGTCGTCCCGTACAGCAGCTGGCTTCGGCGTTGGTTCCTAACCCGGATTTGCGCCCGCTTACTTCCACGACTTATGAAGCCGGTTTGGAAGCGCGTTTCCTGAACAACAGGTTTGGCCTTGACCTTACTTTTTACAATCGTAAGACAACCAATGACATCGTGCAAAGCAACATTGCAGCATCTTCGGGATATACCCAGGCGCTTTTGAACGTGGGCGAGCTGAGCAACAAAGGGATCGAACTTTTGCTTACAGCAACACCGCTTCGCAAGAATAATTTTACATGGGATATCAGCTACAACATGGCTTACAATCAAAGCAGGATCGTGAAACTGGCGGATAACCTGCCAAGCCTTAGCATTGGTGCCGGTGTAGGCGGTGGTTTGATCAACAACTACAAAGGCGGCACGTATGGGGAAGTTTGGGGTTATAACAAAAAGACGGATGGCAATGGAAACATTGTTTACAACACCGCCAGCGGTTATGCAGTGAGAGGCGATCTCGAAAAACTGGGCAATGGTATCCCGCCTTTGACGATGGGTATCACCAATAATTTCAAATACAAGAATTTCTCGCTGAACATTCTGGTAGACGGTAAATTCGGAAGCGTGGTTTACTCCAACATGTACCAGTATGCCTATCGTTTTGGTTTGCCAAAAGAAACACTTCCAGGCCGCGAAACGGGTGTAACCGTAACAGGTGTAACGCCGGAAGGAGCGCCATTCACCAAATTGTGGGAGAAAAAGGACGTGGATACATACTATGACAATGACAAAAACTACACGGGCATTTTCACATTCAACAATGACTTCATCAAGCTGCGCCAGGTGATCCTGAGCTACAATTTGAATGTAAGCAAGCTTTCTTTCCTGAAACTGCAAGCTGCATCCGTTTCGCTTGTGGGCCGTAACCTGCTGTTGCTTTACAAAGACAAGCGCAACAATTATTTCGATCCGGAATCGAGCTATACGAATGGAAATGCGCAGGGTCTGGAAGCATTCGGGGTTCCAAGAACGAGGAGTTTGGGTGTGAACCTTACAGTGAAGTTTTAATCATTCAAAAGATTTTAGTGGATATGAAAAATTTAATTAAAATACTATATCTGGCTCCGGCCATGTTTTTTGCCTCCTGCGACAATGGTTTTGAAGAAATGAATGTGAATCCGAATGCGTCAACCGAGGTTGTGCCGGGCTTTCTATTCACACGTGCGCAGCTGGTAACGGTAAGCAACAACTTCACAGGCGCTGCCTACCTGACCATCGGCGGTTCCATGCAGCATTTCGCTACTTACAAGGAAGTGCCGGGTGCGGGTGATAAGTATTTCAATTTCGGTTACAGCCAGGCAAGCTGGCAGCTTTATGGAGGCGATCCGGTGAGCCAGGGCGCGGTGATCGACATTGCACAGGTGATCGACGCCGTTTCGGAGAATCCGGCTGACGTTAATAAGCTCTCTGTTTCCCGCATTTGGAAAGCCTACCTGTTTCACCGCTTGACTGATTTATATGGTGACATTCCTTATTCTGACGCTGGAAAAGCACTTTCTGACCAGAATTTTACACCAAAATACGACACGCAGCAGGCCATTTATGCCGATTTGCTGAAAGAGCTGGACGAGTCGGTCAATGCATTTGACGCGGCTCAGCCAACATTCGGCAACGCGGACCTGATCTATGGCGGCGACATTACCAAGTGGAAAAAATTCGCTTACTCATTAATGCTGCGTTTGGGAATGCGCCTTACCGAAGTGGATGCAGCATCCGCTGAAACCTGGGTGAAGAAAGCGATCGCTGGCGGCGTGATCACGTCGGACGCAGACATTGCGACGATTGCCTATGTGGACGGCTCCATTACGGCAAGCAGAAACTTCATCGCGGCAGGCCTGATGTCAACAGATTACGTCTCTCCGGGTGGTGACAATGTAGAAGGCGGAAAATTGGCCAAAACATTGGTCGACCATTTGAAAACAACCAAAGATCCGCGGTTGAATGTTATTTCCGTAGTTTGGACAAAAGCTTCTGCAACAGCTCCTTATGTTGCCGACACTGCAACTGCCTTACAAAAAGGAATGCCTAATGCCGCATTCAACTCGTTGCCGGCGGATTTCGACTCCTACTCCGAGCCGAATCCAAACACAATCCTGAAATACAATGCGCCATTGCTGGTTTTCACCCCGGCGGAAGTTCACCTGCTGCTGGCTGAGGCTGGACTAAGAGGCTGGTATACAACGACAACGCCAGCTGCTGAATACGAAAGCGCAGTAACATCCGGCATGAAACAATGGGCGGCATTTGGTGCAGGCGGTGTCATTTCCGATGCCAAAATTGCGGCTTACCTGAAAGCAAATCCATATAAATCCACCGGAACACTGGCCGATAAAATGGAGCAAATCGGCACGCAGAAATGGGTTGCGCTGTTTTTGGAAGATGAATATGAGATCTGGTCAAACTGGAGACGCACCGGATATCCTAAACTGACGCCAACAAACTATCCCGGAAACTTAACCGGCGGAAAAATCCCGACCCGTTTCGTGATCCCAGATTCAGAAGAGCTTTATAACAGAGACAACTTCTACGAAGCAAGAACGAGACAAGGCGGTACTAATACACTTTCAAGCACTGTTTGGTGGGATAAATAATTTTTGCTATTAGACTTGCTAAGTCTTAAAGACTTAGCAAGTCTAAACAACGACCAATTATCAGACTTCCAGGCGACAAACCGGGAAGTCTGATTTATTCATATCAAACCCTTTAACATTAAACACACAACCAGCATTAAAAACAGACCCTGAATTTCTTTTGCTTATCGAGTGCCCATATTCCTAAAACCTGAAATCATGACCATAAAATTACTCTTAACCTGTTTTGCGTTTCTCGTCGCATTCAGCTCCGTCAAAGCCCAGCAATATTCTGTGGTGATCAAAGGCGGCCACGTTATTGACCCCAAAAACAATGTGAACGGCATCATGGACGTGGCCCTCAAAGGCGACACCGTGATGCTCGTTGCCAAGAACATTGATCCCAAAGAAGGCAAACAAGTCGTGAATGCAAAAGGGTTGTTCGTTACTCCCGGCCTCATCGACATGCATTCCCATAACTTTTACGGTACAAACATGGACCAGACTTACAGCAATGGCCCCAATGCATTGCCGCCGGACGGTTTTACATTCCGCACGGGCGTTACCACGGTTGTGGACGCTGGCTGCGCGGGCTGGAAGTCTTTTCCCGATTTCAAGAAACAAACCATTGATATATCCAAAACCCGCGTGCTCGCATTTTTGAACATTGTAGGAGAAGGTATGCGGGGCGGCACTTACGAGCAGAATGTGGAGGATATGGACGCTGCAGCAACTGCCAAAGTGGTAAAGGAAAACCCGGATTACATTGTCGGCATTAAACTTGCGCATTACAATGGCTACAACTGGACGCCGACGGAGCGCGCCGTGGAAGCCGGAAAACTTGCCAATGTGCCTGTTATGGTGGATTTTGGAGGCAGCAAGCCTGTTTTGCCTATCGAAGAGTTATTCATGAAGCGCCTGCGTCCGGGTGATATTTTCACACATTGCTTCGGTCAGCTCAGCAGCAGAGAGCCGATCCTGGATGTTGCGACGGGAAAGATCAAGCCGTTTGTATATGAAGCGCGAAAGAAAGGAATCCTTTTTGACGTGGGTTATGGCGGCATCAGCTTCGCATTTTCCCAGGCTATTCCAGCGGTCAAAAGCGGATTTTACCCCAACACCATCAGCACCGACATTCATACCGGCAGCATGAACAATGCAATGAAAGATATGCTAAATGTAATGTCTAAATTCCTGGCCATGGGCATGGACCTTCCCGCAGTGATTAAAGCGAGCACCTGGGCGCCTGCGCAAGCCATTCATAGAGAAGAACTTGGTAATTTATCCGTCGGCTCGCGTGCGGACGTGACCGTTTTACGGGTTTTAGATGGTAAATTTCAATTGAATGACACAGGCACATTTGGTTTCTGGGATTACACGGGCACCAAGATCCAGGGAAAGCAAAAGCTTGAAGCTGAGGTCACTATCCGTGCCGGAAAAGTGGTTTACGATCTCAATGGCCTTACAGAACCGCTCGTGATGACCAAAAGATAATTTGAATGATAATCCATTCGATGCATCTTTGACCCAATATCTTGCCGCAATTTTTATTTTTCAAATATGAGAGTACGATTTCTTGGCGTAATAGCCCTTTTAGCCCTTCATTTCGGCGCTTCGCAGTCCACGCAGGCGCAAATAATGCCCAAAGAAGAACTCATGTTCCTAACCTCCGAATGGAAAGGCGAACGCTTCCCGGACGGCCGCCCCAAAGTACCGGATGCGCTCATTGAACGCGCTAAAAATATATCTATTGAAGAGGCCTGGGTTGTGCTTCAAAATGAGGGCTATAACTGCCAGTTCGATGGTAATTGGAAGATTTTGAAAGATGATATCGTCATCACCGGCCGTGCGTTAACCGCCCAGTTTATGCCTTCCCGCCCGGATGTTGAAAAATTGGTAAAAGACCGTGGTAACAAGAACGGAATGTTGGGAAACACCAATTCCTGGCCCATCGACAAGCTTTCCAAAGGCGACGTTTATGTAGCAGATGGTTTTGGTAAAATCGCCAGCGGAACATTGATCGGCGATAACTTGGGAACATCCATTTTTACCAAATCAGGCAATGGCGTCGTGTTCGATGCATCCGTCCGCGATCTGGAAGGACTTTCTAAAATTGAAGGATTTAATGCTTTTGTGAGGGACTTTGACCCATCATTCCTGAAAGACGTTTTTCTGACCGGCATTAATACGCCCATCCGAATTGGCCGCGCTATTGTATTGCCAGGTGATGTGGTTTTGGCTAAAAAAGAAGGCGTGATCTTCATTCCCGCGCACATGGCCGAAAAAGTAATCTTGACCGCCGAATTTCTCACATTAAGGGACAAATTCGCGCTTCAAATGCTTCGCGAAGGCAAATTCACTCCCGGCCAGATCGACAACCAATGGACCGACCAGCTCAAAGAAGCTTTCCTGAAATGGCTGGACAGCAATCCAAAGGAAATTCCGATGAAGCGCGCCGAGTTGGACGAATACATGAAGAAAAGAACCTGGTAACTCCTGTTTGTGAAGTGCCAGGGCACTATTGCGTTCCCTTTTCAATAGCATTATAACCACAATTATATGAATGTTTACAAGCTACTCGCCGGCGTCGCAGGTTTGTGTCTTCTGGTTGCGCTTTTCATGGCCCTCTCCGGAAACCTTCCGCAAGCCGGACCCTTCTTTATTGCATTTTTTCTGTTGTTAGCCATCAGTTTCAGGGGTTTTGAAAAGCTCAAGGGCTTTACCTACACAACCGTCATTTTCGCCGCAGTTACCACCGCGCTTTATTATCCGCAGCATTTCCAAACGGTCGATGGTTTTAAGCTGGCTGCATTAATCACTCCGCTGATCCAGATCATTATGTTCGGTATGGGCACCTCAATGAGCTTCGGGGATTTTGTAGGCGTTGTGAAAATGCCAAAAGGCGTGTTAATCGGTGTAGTAAGCCATTTTATCATTATGCCAACCATTGGCTTTACACTGGCCAACCTAAGCGGTTTCCCACCTGAGATCGCAGCCGGAATTATCCTCATCGGCTGCTCTCCGAACGGAATGGCATCCAATGTAATTTCCTATCTGGCCAAAGCAAACCTGGCATTATCGATCACGATCACAGCGATTTCAACAATGCTCGCTCCTATCGTGACACCATTGTTAATGAGCTTATTAGCAGGTGCATTTGTACAAATTGATACATTGCATATGATGTGGGACATTATCAAGATGGTCATTATTCCCATCGGCGCAGGCTTGCTGTTCAACAAATTTTTCAGCGGCAAAGCCAAGTGGCTCGACGACGCTATGCCGATCGTTTCCATGGCCGGGATCGCATTTATCATCGTCATCATCACAGCAGCCGGTCGCGACAGTCTGCTTACGATCGGACCAACATTGCTGCTGCTCGTACTGATCCATAATCTATCCGGTTACACGTTGGGTTACTGGTCCGGCCGCCTCTTCAAAATGAGCGAAAGGGACTGCCGCACTATTGCGATAGAAGTGGGCATGCAAAACGGCGGCCTGGCGTCCGGTATAGCCAAGGAAATGGGAAAGATGGCCACGGTAGGGCTCGCACCCGCTATTTTCGGGCCGTTAATGAACATTACCGGTTCGATACTTGCATCCTGGTGGCAAGGCAAGCCGACTGGCGATGAGGAGAGTTATGTGGAGACTGGACGGGCACATTGAGAGATGCTGCTGACAAGAACAACGCCCTGTCAGCCTGAGCGGACCGGCAGAAGTACGCTCCTGACAGGCATAAGCAACGCTCAGGCAGACAGCTTCTCAATCCTCCTCCAACAGCAACTGCATAAAAACCAGATCCAGCCACTGATCAAATTTATAGGCTACTTCCTTCAAATATCCCTTTTCAACAAAACCATACTTCTTGTGAAACTCGATGCTGCCGCGGTTGGCGGCGTCGATGCCGGCGATCATGCTGTGCAGGCCGGATTCCCGGGCGCGCTGGATGAGGCTGCCGAGCAATTTGCCGCCTACGCCCAATCCTCTTGATTTTTCATCCAGGTAAATGGAATGTTCTACACTGAACTTGTAGCCGATTTTGGGTCGGAAAATATTGTAGGAACCGTAACCAATGACTTTGCCTTCCCTTTCCGCGACAATCACAGGCATGCCGTCATTGAACATTTTTTCGAACCATTCCCGTTGCTCGTCCAAAGTCCGGGGTTCGTAGTCGTAAATGGCAGTGGTGTTGAGAATGGCGTGGTTAATAATTTCTAAAAGGGATGGCAAATCCTTTGGAGCAGCGCTTCTGATAATGAGATCCATCAAGTAACGTAGGTTCGATATAATTGGTAAATATGACCTTAAAGTTACCCGATAATTCTTAAAATAAAAGTGATCCCAATGTGTCCTTTGCCACTCTTTTCTATGGTTAATTTTTATAAATACATTTTTTGGAATAGCTTTGCCTAAACTTTAGGGGTGTCCCGATATGCGGACTGAGATAATACCCTTTGAACCTGATGCAGTTAGTACTGCCGAAGGGAAAAGTAAGAGATACTGCTATTGTATCTCAATGTATCTTTCCAAAAAAAGGTCCATTCCTGAAGTTTTTCTCAAAAACACAACTCGGAATGGAAATTATCATCAACGGTCAATCGCGCGAATTTTCTGAACCACTCTCGGTCCAGCAATTACTTTCTGCTCTTTTTCCTGATCAGGCCAAAGGGATCGCAGTCGCTGTCAATCAGTCTGTTGTGCCTAAATCGGCATGGACTGATCATAAGCTGCAACCGCATGACCGCGTGATGCTGATCACCGCTACCCAAGGCGGCTAGCCTCCATTCTCCCCCATATGTTTATCCTTAATCCAACATTTTATGAAAACTGAAAAAACGCCACAGAGCGGCAGTGTGACCACAGACCCATTTCCGAATTCCAGGAAAATTTATGTAAAAGGCAACCTGCATAATGTGTCCGTTGCGATGCGGGAAATTGCATTGACCGATACGCGTTTGCATGGAAGAGCTGGGCAGGTGGAAAAAAATGCGCCGGTGACCGTTTACGATACAAGCGGCCCGTTTACTGATCCCAATGTTTTAATTGACGTAAAAAAAGGACTGCCCGCATTACGGTCGGAATGGATTAAAGGACGGCAGGATGTGGAGCAACTGGAAGGCATCAGTTCAAATTACGGGCAACAGCGCCTTTCGGATCCGTCATTAGATGCATTGCGTTTTGCGCACATTACCAAGCCATTACGCGCCAAAGCAGGTGCGAATGTTTCCCAATTGCATTATGCAAAAAAAGGCATCATTACGGCTGAGATGGAATACATTGCGATCCGCGAAAACCAGCGGATCCAGGAAAATCTATTGGAACTGAATAGTAAGGCAGGCTCGCTTGCGCACCAGCACCGCGGTCATAGTTTTGGTGCTAACACGCCTGTGAAGTTTATCACGCCCGAATTTGTACGCTCAGAAGTAGCAGCAGGCCGCGCGGTGATTCCAGTGAACATTAACCACCCGGAAAGCGAGCCGATGATCATTGGACGTAATTTCTTGGTAAAAATCAATGCTAATATTGGCAACTCTGCGGTTTCCTCAACCATTGAGGAAGAAGTAGAAAAGGCCGTTTGGGCTTGCCGCTGGGGCGCTGACACGATCATGGATCTCTCCACAGGTAAGAATATTCACGAAACCCGCGAATGGATCATCCGTAATTCTCCCGTTCCCATCGGCACTGTTCCAATTTATCAGGCTTTGGAAAAAGTGAATGGTAAAGCCGAAGATTTGACCTGGGAGCTATTCCGCGACACGCTCATCGAGCAAGCCGAACAGGGCGTCGATTATTTCACGATCCATGCGGGAGTACTGCTTCGTTATATTCCGCTTACGGCCAAAAGACTTACGGGAATCGTATCCAGAGGTGGCTCTATTATGGCCAAATGGTGCCTGGCGCATCACAAAGAGAATTTTCTTTACACGCATTTTGAGGAAATATGTGAGATTATGAACGCCTATGACGTCGCTTTTTCGTTAGGCGACGGCTTGCGTCCGGGCTGCATTGCGGATGCCAATGACGCCGCCCAATTTTCTGAACTCGAAACGCTGGGTGAGCTCACCAAAATCGCCTGGAAACATGATGTTCAAACCATTATCGAAGGCCCCGGCCACGTACCGATGCATTTGATTAAGGAAAATATGGAAAAGCAGCTGGAACATTGCCAGGAAGCGCCATTTTATACATTAGGACCATTAACAACCGACATTGCCCCTGGTTATGACCACATTACATCAGCGATCGGCGCGGCTATGATCGGCTGGTTCGGGACGGCCATGCTTTGTTACGTGACGCCGAAGGAACATTTGGGACTGCCTAATAAAAAGGATGTGAAGGACGGCGTAATTACGTATAAAATCGCCGCCCATGCCGCGGATTTAGCCAAAGGACATCCCGGAGCGCAATATCGCGACAATGCATTAAGCAAAGCCCGCTTCGAATTCCGCTGGGAAGATCAGTTCAACCTTTCGCTGGATCCTGAAACGGCAAAATCATTCCACGACGAAACATTACCGGCAGAAGGCGCCAAAATCGCGCATTTCTGTTCGATGTGCGGACCGAATTTCTGCTCGATGAAAATTACGCAGGATGTACGCGATTATGCAGAGGAGAATGGTTTGAATGAAGAGGCGATTACAGAGGGAATGGAGGAAAAATCGAGGGAATTTGCGAGTCTGGGCAGCCAGATTTACTTATAATATGGAGCTGATCATCATTTCGCATCCTGAATTTATTCCGAACGAATCCGAGCGGATCAACGCGCTTTTTCGGAATGGGTTGCAGCGCCTGCATCTCCGTAAACCCGGTTGTAATGTGGCCGATTTGAACGGGTTGCTTGAAGAAATCGACGCTGACTTTTATTGCAAAATTGCTTTGCATTCGCATCACGAACTCGCAGCGCAATATGGGATCACCAGGCTTCATTTCCCGGAAAAATTGAGAAAGGACACGCCGGAATTGATGTTTGAAAAACTAAAAAATGGCGGTTTCAAACTCAGCACATCGATTCACGACATTGCCCAACTCGCACAACTTCCCAAATTTTTCAACTATACATTCTTCGGGCCTGTCTTCGAAAGCATTTCGAAAAAGAGCTATCAGGGAGTCGTTAATGATGATTTTTATTTAAAAGAAGAACAAAAAACAATGAAAGTGATCGCTATTGGCGGAATTGATCATTCAAATATAGATAGAATAGAAAAGATGAACTTCGATGGCGCAGCCATGCTAGGAGCAATCTGGAATTTACAATCTTCATTTTCTCAATTTTCAACAATTGCCGGGGGCTTAAGCCCCCGGCAATTGTTGAAAATTGAGAAAATTGAGAAAATTCAAAAGCTGCAATTCATTTCCAATCAGTCAGATACAATGAGCCATCTGGAAAGCATTCAACTGGCTTTGGAAGCTGGCTGCCGCTGGATCCAGTTGCGCGTTAAGAAAGAACCTGAAAGCAAAGTTTTAGAAATGGCCAGAGCTGCAAAAGCGGTTTGCGATGGTTATGACGCCAAACTGATTATCAATGACTTCCCGAACATTGCAGTGTCAGTAAATGCTTATGGTTTACATCTGGGTTTAAATGATATGCCTATCCCAGAAGCCCGAAAAATTGTTGGCCCCAACATGATCATTGGCGGAACAGCCAACACATTGGAAGACATTCGTTTGCGGATCAACGAAGGCGCGGATTACGTTGGACTAGGGCCATTTCGATTTACTAAGACGAAGCAAAATCTCAGTCCCATCCTGGGCCTGGACGGTTATCGGGTTTTAATGCGAAAACTATCTGAGCGAAATTTAAGCATTCCGATCATTGCCATCGGAGGCATTTTGCCGGACGACATTCCGGCCTTATTAGCAACAGGTTTACACGGCGTAGCGATGTCTTCTGCATTGATCCAATCCGAGAACCGGACAGAAACGGTCCAAAAACTTGATGAAATATTATGTTGAAAATCGCAGATAAAGCGTTTGAATCGCGGCTGTTTACGGGGACTGGCAAGTTCAGTTCTGCCGCGTTGATGGAAGAAGCGCTGCTGGCTTCCGGTTCGGAACTTGTGACCGTTGCGCTGCGGCGCGTGGATGTGAATGATGCGCAGGATGATATGCTCTTGCATCTGAAACACCCGCACATTCATTTGCTGCCCAACACTTCGGGCGTCAGAACGGCCAGAGAAGCTGTTTTTGCGGCACAATTAGCACGGGAAGCTTTGGAAACCAACTGGCTCAAACTAGAAATCCATCCCGATCCAAAGTATCTTCTCCCCGACCCGATCGAAACGCTCAAAGCTGCGGAGGAACTGGCGAAATTGGGCTTCGTAATCCTGCCTTACATTCATGCAGACCCGGTTTTGTGCAAAAGATTGGAGGATGCTGGCGTCGCAGCCGTCATGCCGCTCGGCGCTCCGATCGGGAGCAATAAGGGTTTGAAAACGATTGATTTTCTGGAAATTATCATTGAGCAAAGCAATGTTCCTGTGATCGTGGATGCGGGAATCGGGTCGCCTTCGGATGCTGCCAAAGCCATGGAAATTGGCGCCGATGCGGTTTTGGTAAACACAGCCATTGCGATTGCGGGTGACCCTGTGGCTATGGCAAAGGCATTTAAGTGGGCCGTCATCGCGGGGCGAATGGCGTTTGAGGCGCGGTTAGGAAATCAGGAAAATCATGCTGTGGCGAGCAGTCCGTTAACTGCATTTCTGGATTATGAGCTTTAAAGAAAAATTTGAGGCATACGATTGGGAGGAAGTCAAGGCAAGCATTTATTCCAAAACCGGAAATGATGTGCAAAAGGCGCTTTTGGCTCAAAAACGAAGATTGGAAGATTTCAAAGCATTGATATCTCCCGCAGCAGCACATTTCCTGGAACCGATGGCGCAGCTAAGCCGCAAACTGACTCAAAAGCGTTTTGGCAAAACCATGCAAATGTACATTCCGCTTTATTTGTCAAATGAGTGCACCAACATTTGTACGTATTGCGGGTTTAGTCTGGATAACAAAGTGCGGAGAAAAACGCTTTCAAAAGATGAGATTTTGCGTGAGGTCGAGGTCATTAAATCGCTCGGTTATGACCATGTTCTGCTCGTAACGGGTGAGGCAAATCAGACGGTCCATACGGCTTATTTCAAAGAAGTGATCCAATTGATACGACCTTACTTTTCACAGATTTCAATGGAAGTGCAACCATTGGAAATCACTGAATATGAGGAGTTGATCGCGCTGGGGCTTTATTCTGTTTTGATTTATCAGGAAACCTATCACAAGGAAGATTACAAAAAACATCATCCGAAAGGCAAAAAATCGAATTTTAACTATCGCCTCGAGACACCCGACCGACTCGGGCAGGCCGGAATCCATAAAATGGGGCTCGGCGTTTTGATTGGCCTGGAAGATTGGCGGACAGACAGCTTTTTCACCGCCGCGCACCTGCAATATCTCGAACGAACCTATTGGCAAACGCGTTATAGTTTATCATTTCCCAGGCTGCGGCCATTTTCCGGCGGACTTGAACCGAAGGTAGAAATGACCGATCGGGAGCTTGTACAGCTGATTTGCGCGTATCGGATCATGAACGAGGAAGTGGAAATCTCGCTTTCCACACGTGAATCTGAGCAGTTCCGGGATCATTGCATTCAATTGGGCGTTACGTCTATCAGTGCAGGCTCCAAAACCAATCCGGGCGGCTATGCGGTTGAACCGGAGTCGCTGGAACAGTTTGAGATTTCGGATGAACGCAGTCCGGCTCAGATTGCCGACATAATCCGAAAAAGGGGTTATGAGCCGGTTTGGAAGGATTGGGACCAGGTTTTTGTGCAATAAAGAAATTGGAATAACATGTTTGAACAACAGGAACGCAAACGTTATAGCAGGCAGATATTATTGCCGGAAATGGGCCTAACCGGCCAGGAAAAGCTGAAAGCTGCCAAAGTGCTGGTTGTCGGCGCGGGTGGTCTGGGCTGTCCGGTGCTACAATATCTCGTGGCTGCGGGCGTGGGTCACATTGGCATTGTGGACGATGATGTGGTGGACATTACCAACCTGCATCGACAGATTCTTTACTCGGCAGCCGATATTGGCAAAAGCAAAGTGTTGACTGCCACTGAAAAACTAAATGCCCAAAATCCTTTTGTCAAACTCACTCCATACAACATTCGCCTGCAAGAAGATAATATTGCAAAAATCATTGCTGACTATGACATCGTAGTCGATGGTTCAGACAATTTCCCTACGCGCTATCTCGTCAATGATGCCTGCGTCGAGCTGGATAAGCCATTGATTTTCGGGTCCATCCTGCGTTTTGAAGGGCAAGTTTCGGTTTTCAATTACAAAGGCGGCCCCACTTACCGATGCCTTTTCCCCGATGCAGAAGAAGGGGACAATTGCGCCGAAGCGGGCGTAATCGGCATTTTACCCGGAATGATCGGCACTTATATGGCCAATGAAGCCATCAAGATCATCTGCGAAATCGGCGAACCATTATCAGGCAAATTATTGGTAATGAATGCTTTAACCAACACAAACAGCATTTTCGAATTTTCCAGATCCGAACAAATTGCATCCGCTCCAAAAACAGAGAAAACAACAGCCCAAAGCGAGCCGCAAAGCCAATTAATGGAAATGAAATACGAAGACTTCGAACGAATCGAAGCATCCTACCCCGGCCAGATCCACCTCGTTGACGTAAGGGAATATAACGAATTTGAAGCCGACAACTTCGGCGGCATCAACATCCCCCTATCTGAAATCCCCGACATTCTCCCAACATTACCCCCCAACAAAACCATCGTCTTCTACTGCCAAACCGGAAAAAGAAGCGCCCAGGCAGCCAAGTTGCTAGCACAAAGCGGGTTTGACGGAGCGAGTTTCTGGGCTGGGAATTGGTGAATTGCTCCTTAGGGTTAGTAGTTTTTTAAAGGGATATCCTTACCAATGCTAATCACCACTTTCTGGCCATTGCAATAACCCACAGCCCTATGTCATTTCATAAATTACTTGTTTCTGCTTTATTACTAATCAGTTCTTCTATTGTTGTAGCCCAGGAATCTTCACAAAAACCTATCACCATTGAAGTCAACCTGAATGTCGAAAAGGGCCTGGCGAAGCCGATTTGGGCTTGGTTTGGTTATGACGAGCCGAACTATACTTACATGAAGGATGGGAAAAAGTTGCTGACGGAAATTTCGCAGCTGAGCAAAGTTCCGGTTTATGTGCGGGCGCATAGCATGCTCGTGACGGGCGATGGCGTGGCGGCTTTGAAGTGGGGCTCGACCAATGTTTATACCGAGGATAAAAAAGGAAAGCCGGTTTATGACTGGACGATCGTTGACAAAATTTTTGATACATACATTGAAAGAGGCATGCGGCCGATTGCCCAAATTGGCTTTATGCCCGAAGCATTATCGTCCAAACCGCAGCCTTACAGGCATTATTGGAAGCCGGGAGACAACTATAATGACATTTACACTGGCTGGGCCTATCCGCCTAATGACTATAAAAAATTCGCGGAGCTGGTGTTTCAATGGGTGAAACATTCTGTTCAGCGGTATGGAAAAGAGGAGGTTGAAACCTGGTATTGGGAGCTTTGGAATGAGCCGAACATTGGATATTGGAAAGGGACGACAGAGGAGTACATCAAGCTTTACGACTATTCTGCCGACGCTGTAAAGCGTGCGTTACCGACCGCAAAAATCGGCGGACCGGAAGTTACCGGGCCAAATTGGGACGTTTCCGCAAAATTTTTCAGGACATTTCTGGACCACGTTGTAAGCGGTAAAAATTATGTAACGGGAAAGACCGGCTCTCCCCTGGACTTCATTACTTTCCACGCAAAAGGCAATCCCAAGGTTGTGGACGGCATTGTGCGCATGGATATGGGAACGCAGCTGCGCGACATTGACAAAGGTTTTGAGATCGTGGCCTCTTATCCCAGCCTTAAAAATCTGCCGATTATCATTGGTGAATCTGATCCCGAAGGCTGCGCGGCTTGCTCGGAAGACCTTCATCCGCAGAATGCTTACCGGAACGGGACCATGTATTCCAGTTACACAGCCGCTTCATTTGCCCGGAAGCACGAGCTGGCCGACGCCCGGGGCGTTAATTTGCTGGGTGCCGTGACCTGGGCATTTGAATTTGAGGACCAGCCGTGGTTCAGAGGTTTCCGGGATCTGGCGACGAATGGCGTAGATAAACCTGTCTTAAATGTTTTCAGAATGTTCGGGATGATGGATGGAAACCGCGTGGAGGTAAGACAGAACCTGGCTTATAATGGTGAAAAACTGAAAAAAGAAAGCGTTCGCGGAGAGCGGGATATCAATGCTTTTGCCACAAAAAATGCGAGGGAAGCGGCCATAATGGTCTGGAATTATCATGACGACAACAAAATGGTCGACGCATCGCCTGTCAATCTTCAACTCAACGGGCTCAATGCAGAGCGCGTGCAAGTGCATCATTACCGGATCGATCAGGAACATAGCAATGCTTATGAAGCTTGGAAAAAAATGGGATCCCCTCAAAAACCAACTGCCGTGCAAATCGCTGAATTAGAACGAGCCGGACAGTTACAAACTTTGACTTCCCCGCAATGGGTCAATGTTGAAAAGGGAAGAATAAAGCTGCAATTTGCATTACCTGCGCAAGGTGTCTCATTGGTTAAGATCATTTGGTAAACAAAAACTCTTATGAATTTTAATAATCTATTAATTACGTAGATTAAATAGTTTTACTACTTTTGTAACTTCCTGTTCACGGCGAATTTAAAAACCAACAGCAATGCTTACAAAAGTGCTCTCGCTTAAACTCCCTTCCATATCGGCCTGGTACATTGTTCCTGCGGCTGTTGCCATTCTCCTGTCGGCAATATTTGTATTTAATGGCTCATTATCAGTGAGTCAGGATGATGTAAATGCGTTTATAGGAAGTGACTTTGCGTTGTATCTGCTGGTTGGACTGGCCGCGCAGCTTGTTGACGGGGCGTTGGGTATGGCTTATGGGGTGACATCTACTTCGTTTTTATTGAGTTTGGGTGTGCCGCCTGCGATCAGCAGCACGAGCGTTCACGTGGCAGAAATGTTCACAACCGGAGCTTCCGCAATCTCGCACTTTCGTTACAAGAACATTAATAAAAAGCTTTTTAAAAGCCTTCTGATTCCTGGTGTGCTGGGCGCAATAACCGGCGCTTATCTGCTTTCCGATGTTATTGATGGTGATTTTGTAAAACCATACATCGCTGCTTACATGCTTATTCTTGGTTTGATCATTATCAGAAAGGCATTGCAAAAGAATTTGGTAAAAAATAAAACCAAGAAAATCGGCATTCTTGCAGCGGCGGGCGGTTTTTTAGATTCGATCGGCGGTGGCGGCTGGGGCCCGATTGTAACTTCTACGTTGCTCGGTCAGGGGCGCGACCCACGTTATACGATTGGTTCCGTTAATGCGGCTGAGTTTGTGATTGCCTTTGCCAGTGGCGTTACATTCCTCATTTTTACCGGCGTAAGCAGCTGGCAGGTTGTGTCCGGGTTGATCATAGGAGGCGTTATCGCAGCTCCATTTGGTGCAATGCTGGTTGGAAAGATCAAACGCAAGCCCCTCATGCTGATTATCGGTGCATTGGTCATCGGGCTGAGTGTGAGAACAATTTGGTTAAGTCTGTAATGTGACCTGCTTTGTTTGGGTAACTTCGTAAAGGTTTTAAAGAACGAATCCACGTCAAAAGCCTAAAATCAGTAGCTTTGCAAAAACGAGTCCCGGACTATGATCTCTGATTTTGGCTACATCTTACTCTTCATTATTGCAGCAATAGCACTATTAGGTCTAATGCTCACCATTGCCAAATTCCTGCGTCCGCATCGTCCAAATGAAGAAAAGCTGACCACATATGAATCTGGCGAGGATCCATTAGGCAATGCCAACATTCAGTTCAATGTGCGTTTTTATGTCATAGCATTGATCTTCGTCTTATTTGAAGTTGAGCTCCTTTTCCTTTTTCCCTGGGCGATCGTTTTCGGAAACGAAGACCTTATTGCACAAACAAATGGTCAATGGGGCTGGTTTGCACTCGCCGAAATGACCATTTTTGTCGGCATCCTCATCCTAGGCCTGGCCTATGCCTGGGGCAAAGGCTACCTCGACTGGGTAAGACCAAAACCCCAAGTTCCTGTCATTGATTCGCCTGTGCCTGCGGATCTATATAGTCAGGTGAATGCGAAGTATCAGAAAAAATAAGAAAGTAAAGTTTTTAGCTAACAAGACCTAAATCATTATTAGGTTTAGTTAACGAGGAATAGGTTGAGAATAGAAAAAAGTAACCGTATCCCCGGCTGTTCCAACTTCCTTCAAATAATCAGAAGCGGTAAGCGTGCTCGGTTTTCCACTTTGTTTGGCAATTTTAAAAAACCTTTTAAGCCCAGCTCTATAAGACATCAGCACAGTTTTCTTTTTGTCATTCGTAATTACACCCGGTGTACGCGCCCATATATGCTTAGCATAAAGTGTATCATTACGGTAAACTTTGTCTACATCATCGTCACCCTCATGCACTTGCACCAGTTTTTCGTTATAACCAATCTGCGATCCGGTCAACGTGCGCGTGGGTGTTAAAATTTTCTCTAAATTCCATGTCCCATTTAAATGCGTCGAAAGCGGCCCTCCAGCAAATAAATCGTCACCGCGTTTACAACCGTTGGCTGTCAAGATTGTTAGGATGGAGATCATTAAGAATTTGATAGTGCTTCTCATAGCGATCAATTTATTGCTGACAATTTTTGTAAAAGTTGAAGTTCAATAAGACTACTTTAATTCTCGACAGACAAGCCTGGCAATTATCACTGTATCATCTTCATTGTAGAGCTTCCGACATCCCTAATAGTTTTAGGGAACCTTCTGATGTCTGGGTATTCCTCGTAACAGCGCAAACTATTGAGAATTGATTGCTTTCATCAATGGATCATCAGAGAAGCATCGCATTGGTGTAGAAATACTTGACCGTATCCGCAGCACCTCCTATTTCTGGCAGATAATCAGAGGCTTCAAGCGTGTCCTGTTTTCCACTCTGCTTCGTTATTTTATAGAATCTGTTAAGTCCGCCCCTGTAAGACATCAGCACTGTTTTATGCTTTTTGCTTGAAATTGGGGCCGGGTTTCGGGCACATATGTGTCTTGCGTAAAGTGTATCATCACGAATAATACGCTCCACATCACCATCAGCCTCATTCCGATGCACCATTTTTTCAGAATAACCCATTTGCGCCCCTGTCAATGTCCGTGTTGGTGTTACGATTTTATCTAAAATCCAGGTTCCTACAAGGTGGGCAGAAAGCGGTCCTGCTGCAAATAAATCGTCCTTACGGTCACAGCCACCAGTGAACAAAAAAACAACAATAATGACGACGAATCTCTCGAAATGTTTCATATCTCTAAACCTGTTCAGATTGATTTTTAAACCACACCTATTATGGCCTGATCCCTGTAATGATATGCAAATTACCATTGTAATCGTCGCCATCGGGATTATACTTACCGAATGCATAGTAATCATTCCATTCACCATCCCACCCCCAGTTCATTCTTAAAAAAGTATACGACCACTCTTTGCATGTCTTTGTCGCACAATCAAATTCGCTGTATTCACTAAATTGATAACCTTCGCACACCCAAATATGATAATCATTGAAGCAACTTAAAGAGGTGGATCCCCAAAATAGCAATGGATGGTTCGTATTTAGCTCACTTTTAATTAATGCGAGGTTATAGGCTTCATTCGCAGACCCACCACTTGAAAATCCGAAACTCTTTAATCCGCTTTTTACATCAGCAGGCCAAGTGAATGTATTGCACGAACCCATATAATTATAACTGGCCTTTGACTTATCGCCCATTGTCTTCATCACTGCGCCTAAACTATGTTCACCCGCAGTGGCCGCATCACAGCTTGTGTTGGAAACTCTTGGTCGTAAAAGGTTTGGATGATAAAATTCTTCAAGCTGTGCCATTGCAACCGGACCGCAGCCAGCCCTCCTGCGCTGGCATCCATCACAATTGCCGGCTGTGCTAAGTTTTGTTGTTGACAGGGCATTCTGCCCCCATATCGTGGATATCAATGGCCCCTTAATGGTCATTTTATTCTTACACTGATACTGCCCGTATTGATACCATTCAATGCAATTGGTATCGGTGACTCTCAGTTTTCGGCTGAGAAATTTTTCCCATTCTTTGAGAACAATGGGATGAGGCGGTGATTTGTCGGCCTTGGCCCTTTTGATCTTGGTCGTAGCGGTTTCCAACCAAACCTGTATTCCGTTGGGAATGTTGTGCGGGTCAATCTCGGACTTGTCTGAAAAAGCAAGAATGGGCATAACCCTGAAATCTGCCGAAACAATTGCAAATCCTTTTGTTTTCCTAAAAATATAGAGAAGCGGAGTGCCGTTTGCGGAATCCCTGATGGTCACCTGATCTACAACTTCATTTCTTTCGCCTGTTATTCTGGCGGAAGAATCAATAGTTGCTCCTGTTGCAGTGGCATTTACGGCGGAGGCAACCTCAGACGCTTCAATAAGTGAAACGTGCAAAGAGTCAAACCTGGCCTCTTTTAACGATTCTGATTTCCCGATCGGTTCGTCGCGATGGCATTTTGCAAATACCAGGGCGATGATCATTAGAAAAAGCGCAGTCCTAGCTGCTGGATAATGTATTTTCATAAGCATTTGCACATGTTAAGACTCCCTCCCGCCGCATTAATTCGGGCGATGATGAGTGGGTTTGCAAAATTGCTTTGTAATGACACTTCAATCCAACAAGCTGTGCTTATAAGTCAATAGCCAATGCTTATAAAATATAACCACTGCTTATAATTGATTTTCGGAGCTTGGTTGACATAGAAAAAATATGGATTTTGCGCACCGAATGCCTTCCGTGACTACATACTTTCAACACACTATCATGAACATATTTGCCAGTAATTTACTCGCAAAACGTGAGGAAAAACGACTTACACAAGTGTATATGGCGTTTCTGAGCGGAATGTCACAACCCAACTATTCCGACATTGAAAGAGGTAAAACACGCCCATCCATAGATCAGCTCAAAAAGTTTTCGGAAATACTGGAAGTGTCTGTCGATGAACTGATTTCCGATGCAAAAAGCAAGAAAAACCCTCGGGATACCGACGTTTCGGAGAATCCCAAGGGTAGGCAATCTGCGCTGATCAGGGTCATTGAAGAAAAAGACAGCTACATTAAAATACTGGAAAGGCAGCTGGATGATCTACGCAAAAAAGATGACTGAAATCATTGATGTTTTCCCATTCCATTCCACATCTTTGCATCCTTTTTTGGGAAAAATACAAGACCTAATTGAAGGTAAACCTGGTTTAGTTTGAGGGACGAAAGGTCACTGATCGTTACATCCTCACCTTTCCAGTCCCTGCGTCCGAGCAAAGGCAAATGATATGATGCTTTTCCGCTCAAATAAACCTGATCGTGCCATTTCGGCAACACATTCATTTTATAATCTGCCCCAATCCCTGCGTGGACATTAATGTTACCGGTCCGGAGCCGCACTGGCTGGTAGGACTGCGGATTCTGCGTTACCTGGCCGATGGTCGCAGTCTGGTTGCTTTTGATTTTTAGTTGATATAACATCAGGTCGAAACCAATGGGAATCAGCACATTCCAGCGACGGCTGTTGACCAGCTTCGGCCCTCCATCCGTTCCGATTCCAATGCCATTGAGATAGGCTTTCCTGGAATCTTTGTCAGTGGTGTAATTGGTGCTGTTCATCAGGATAAGCCTGCCTTCCGAAAACCAGCGCTGTGATTCGGTCCGCTTGGCGAGGACTATGGAACCCATGAAGGAAGTGAACGGCTTAATTTGCAGTCTGTCAAGCTGTTCGCGCATGGTTTTATTATTAGGGAGCATTCCGAACTCGGCGTAAATGGCCATGCCGCTCTTGAACATTCGCACGGTGCTGTCCGTTTGTGCCTGCGCATTACTGAAAATGATCGTAGTCAGAATGGTGCTTAAAAGTAATTTGTTTTTCATAGAGTTGTGTTGTTGAATGGCTTGTGATGAAAGCCTGAAACAGATTTTTGCTAAATATGGTTACTTTTGTATACATTGATGTAGCTTAACAAGCAATATCTGTACCACTGGATTTTTAGGAGGAAAATATAGGATGAGTGATAAAATAAAAACGGGAGACGGAGGCATTATTCTTACAAATGCGGAGGATCTGATGAACTGGGCGAGACTGTCTTCCCTCTGGCCGATGGGTTTCGGCCTTGCTTGCTGCGCGATTGAAATGATGGCTGCATATGCGTCAAATTACGATTTGGAACGTTTTGGTATCCTTCCCCGCCCTTCCCCGCGCCAGTCGGATGTGATGATTGTGGCTGGGACGGTAACATTTAAAATGGCCGACCGCATCAGGAGATTATATGAGCAAATGCCTGAGCCGCGCTATGTAATTTCGATGGGCAGCTGCTCAAATTGTGGCGGGCCTTATTGGGAACATGGCTATCACGTTGTGAAGGGTGTTGACAGGATCATACCGGTAGATGTATACGTTCCGGGCTGTCCGCCCCGACCCGAAGCCCTGATCGGTGGTTTTATGAAGTTGCAGGAAAAAATCAAAGGTGAACATCCGCTTGCTCCTGAGCTTTTTCTGGAAATGGAAGCAGCAGAAACTGCAATCGCCTAAACTCAATTCAAATGACTTTTCAGGAAATTTCGGAACTGGTTATCACTACTTTTTCGGATAGGAATATTGAAACGGACACGAAAGGGCCACAACCCATTTTGATCGCTCCGGTGGACAGTATCGCCGAAATCTTCGGTTTTTTATATAGAGACAACCGTTTGTATTTTGATTATTTGGCTTGTATCACAGCCATGGATAATGGCCCCGTTGCTGGGACTATGGAACTGATTTACAACCTTACTTCCATACCCTACGGGCATGATCTGATGCTCAAAACAATTTTTGCAAGAAGTTCGGATGAAGGGTCGTTACCGGTTGTCGCGTCCGTAGCAAACATCTGGCGTACAGCCGATTGGCATGAAAGAGAAGCATTTGATCTGATGGGTATTCATTTTGATGGACACCCCGATCTGCGAAGGATCCTGCTGCCTGAGGATTGGAATGGTCACCCGTTGAGAAAAGATTATAAGGTTCAGGACCGTTATCACGGCATTTATGTTCGTTATGAAGATGGTGTCTCTGAGCAGCTGCCTGAGAATGAGGACAGGGCTTAATGTTTTAAATTGATAAATCACTAATGTATGGGCATGCGCTTCATTGGTCTGGCGATTATTTTTTCAGGCTTTTTTACATTTTCTTCTGCTTCAACTGATTCCCTGATCGTTAAGGGGCGCATATTAAACCTTAATGGCAGACTTTACAGGCAGGCTCCTGTCATTACGTTTTCCCGAAATAACATTTTACAACCCCAATCCGAGCTTAGCAAGCAGACGCCGCTGGAAGCTGACGGAAGTTTCAGGGTGTCACTTCCCATTCTTTTTCCGCAGGAAGAGTTTTATCTGGATTACGGTGGAAAGGCTTTTACAACATTCCTTGGCTCACCGGGAACCGTCGAGATTACATTTGACGGCGATTCACTCGGTAAGGCTTCCAAGCTTTTTTATTTTGCCGGGGTAAATGCGGATGCGAACAATCAGTATGCCCAGTATTTGGCCGCTGAAAACAAATTACTGGCCGCAAACAGTTTTTTAGGCTCCAATTTTTTCAAAAATTTCTGGGAAAACAGTGCTTCCGCTGCCCGGGAAATGGCGCAGCAGCGCGCAACCCTGCGACTTTCGGCCGTAAAGCAAGCCGCAGCCAACACGGTTCCCTCCCCGACATTGTCCCAGTGGGCGAAATCGATCACGGACGAGGAGCAGATGCAGATCTTGTACGAGCACGCATTAAGCAACCAGACAGACATTAGCAAAGCACTACTCGACAGCCTTAAACGTCTTTCTGAGCCGCCACTGACTGCCCAGCGCGTAATTTGGGCAAACCGGTTCGGGAATTATGCCGACCTCAAAGTGGAGGAACGCAAATACACAAATCCAAGCAAAACCAATTCACTGCCCGTTCGTCTGATGGCCACATTGATCAAAAACAATGCTGTGAACCTGACGTCGGCGGAAAACCAACGGCTGGATGACATTATCGCAAATGGTCTGGCAGAGAAAACAGACCTGGATTTCCTAAACAAACTGTTTGCCAAAAACGAGGCGGTGCTGAACATTCTTTTTAACTACGAGCGGGAGAGCCGTATTTATGCAGATCTTTTTGATAGCACCGCAACTGAATTTCTCAAAATCCGTTATCTCGCCAAAAATCTTTTCCGATTTACATACCCCCAACAACTGCATCTGAACAAGCACATTCAGTCCCGCAGCAGCCTGCCGGTTTTCCGGGAATCGCTGGATGAGATTGTCCGGCTGGAAGTGAAGGATAGTGCAGATATCCGCAAATTTGTTGAATATAAAAATGTAAAAACGGAGCCTACCGAAGTATTACCGGGCTATTTTCTGGCTGCTTCCAATGACCGCGGCACGAGCTGGTTTAACCGTGTCCTGGATCAATATAAAGGCAAAACGGTTTATCTCACAAAATGGAACCTGGATGATGCCAGAAGCCGTGAAGAGCTTGAATACATTCCTGCATTACAAGCAAATGTCCCGGAAGATGTCGTGTTTCTGTTTGTGCATTTATCAGGTGAAGAAGTGGTTCCTACCGAGGCATTACTAAGGCAATACATTGTGCGCCACAAGCTGAAAGGAACCCATTTATTCATGGATGCGAACCAAATGATGGACCTGCTCTTCCGCCTGAACCCGCTGGATGCCGGAACCTTCTCACTGATCCGTCCCAACGGTAAATTTGCATCCAAAAATGCATCGGCCCCCAGCGCAACAGAAAAGACAATTAAGGCCATACTGGACGCTGGAAAGTAATAATTCCTTTTACATTTAAATTTAAGAAACGGTTTACAACACCTTATTATATCTATCATTCGTACCTTATCGTTTAGTCTGTTGGTTTGGAATTGAAAGTACACATGATTAGATATGTCCTGTTGTTTTTGCTGCTATCGACCTATGCCTCGGCCCAAAAAAACCCCGATAGCCTGAAAGTGTACAGCAGAGACAGCCTTCGGTATACCAACCTGAAAGTACGGATGTCGAAAACCAAATTTTCGCGTGCGATTTACAGGCTTCTGTTCAGGGATGTGTACAACCAGGGCCAGGTGACGGAGGTGAAGGAAATTGAAACCAACCCGTTTACGCCTTACGAAGGAATGGTGATCCGGAAAATATACATCCGGCAGCTCGACATTCTGGGCGAATCGGTTTATGACACAACGCGGGAGGGTAAAAGGCTTGAAAAATTTCTTAGTAAAAACCTCCATACAAACACCCGTGAAGGCATTATAAGGCGTTCTTTTCTGTTATTTTCTGAAGGGGACGACATTCAGGCACAGATGCTGAAAGATAATGAGCGTCTGCTGCGGACCAACAAAACCATTACCGATGCGCGTATCATTGTGGTGCCCAGAAAAGATGTAACCTGGATGGCGGATGTGGTTGTGCTCGTCCAGGATGCATGGTCGCTCAACTTCCGGGGCGGTTTCAGCTCATTCAATAAATTTAATGTTGGTGTAGAGGATATCAATGTGCGTGGAACGACCCATTCCCAGCTCACACGGGTCCGATGGGATGGGAATGATGACCTGGGTAAAAAATTCCAGTTCCGGACCATTTACACAGTTCCGTATATTGGAAAAACATTCATTACCGGCCAGGCAAGCTTTATTTATGAGCGCGACCTGGAAGACAGGTCTATCCGTTTTTTCCGGCGATTCCTGACCAATGAGACAAAGTATGCAGGGTCAATTGAAGCCGGCCAATCCATGATCAGGCAGATCAAAAGGAACCCCAGCGACACCGAAGAGCCCATTATATTTCCTACCCGGTTCAATTTCTATGATGTCTGGCTCGGGCGCTCATTTAAATTCCCGTTTCCGGCGAGCCGTTTGGCGGAAAATTCGCGGATCGTAGTTGCGGCGCGGCATAACAAATATCATTATACAGAGCGCCCGGAGGTTTCGCCCTACATTAATAAGGTTTATTGGAATAAAAGCGCCACGCTTCTCAGCTTGGGTTATTCCAACCGAAATTACAAACGGGACGTCTTGATCTACGGTTTCGGGCGGACGGAGGACGTTCCCGTCGGACATTTGTTTGCATTAACAGCCGGACGGGAAGACACAGAATTCGGAGCGCGCGGTTATGCAGGCCTGCAATATGCAACGGGGAAATATCTGGCGCACAACCTGGGTTACATGTATGGCTTGCTCAACATTGGTTCTTACATTAAGGAAGCCAAAGCGCAGCAAGGCGTGATCAGCGCGCAGCTCAACTATATCAGCAACCTTATCCCATTCAGATACAGCTTTTTCCGTCAGTTTCTAACGGGCCGCTACACACGCGGCGTCAACCGCGATCCGCTCGATTATCTGAACATTAGCGGAGATCAGGGCATCAGGGGAATCAACAGCGAACAACTTATCGGGACGACTCGGCTTACTCTGGGCACTGAAACGGTTTTCTTCTCGGATAAGAGTTTGCTGGGCTTTCGTATTGCATATTTTGTGTTCGCAGACATTGGTTTGGTCAATGGTGCCGAATCAATCTGGAAAAGTCCGCTTTACCAGGGTTATGGGATCGGTTTGCGGTTAAGAAACGAGAACCTGACATTTAATACAGTTCAATTCCGGATCGGTTACTATCCGAATATTCCGGGAAACTCTTCGGTGTTCCGTTTTGGTGCGAACGGCAATGTTCCGCTGAGATTGAGGGATTTTGACATCTCTGCACCTGCTATTGCTCCACTTCAATAATTGCATTTAACTGATAATAAGTCCGTTAAATATCCTGCGCTAAAAAATAACTGTAATTTCCGCTAACCTTCCCTTCTTTTTCGGATATGTGAATTAACTTTGTGGAATTTTTGGACGTACCCCTGCTGAGATTACCAGGATAATGCTGCCAAAAGTTGTAAAAAAGTTTTCCTCATTTCTACAAATTACCAATTACTGTGCCCAAAAATACGAATATCAATTCCGTTCTAATTATCGGTTCAGGTCCAATTATCATCGGTCAGGCATGCGAATTTGACTATGCCGGCTCTCAGGCTGCCCGTTCACTTCGCGAAGAAGGGATAGAAGTTGTGTTGATCAACTCTAACCCTGCCACGATCATGACTGACCCGATTAGCGCAGATCATGTTTATCTGCTTCCACTGGAAAAGAAATATATCGTTGAAATTCTTGAAAAACACAAAGCGATGGGCAGGCCTATCGATGCGGTGCTCCCTACTATGGGCGGACAAACTGCATTGAACCTTGCCATTGACTGTGACAAAGCTGGTGTTTGGAAAAAGTATGATGTGGAAATCATCGGTGTGGACATCAAAGCGATTGAAACCACTGAGGATAGGGAAAAATTCAGGCTGAAAATGCTGGAACTCAATGTGAATGTCTGCAAAGGCCGCACAGCGAGATCGTTTTTGGAAGGAAAAGAGATTGCGCAGGAAATTGGTTTCCCACTTGTAATCCGCCCGTCATATACTTTGGGAGGAACAGGAGGCGGTTTCGTGAATTCGGAAGCTGATTTTGACAAAGCATTAAACAACGGGTTGCATGCCTCTCCGGTCCATGAAGTTTTGGTTGAACAAAGCGCAATGGGCTGGAAAGAATACGAGTTGGAGCTCTTGCGCGACAGCAAAGGAAACTTCATCATCATTTGCTCGATCGAGAACTTTGACCCGATGGGCGTTCACACAGGGGACAGCATTACGGTTGCGCCTGCTATGACGCTGCCCGACACGCTTTACCAGCAAATGCGCGACCTCGCTATCAAAATGATGGACGGGATCGGTAAATTTGCGGGTGGATGTAATGTTCAGTTTTCGGTAAACCCTGCTGATGATCAGATCATTGCAATTGAAATTAACCCGCGTGTTTCCCGTTCGTCTGCACTGGCTTCGAAAGCAACGGGTTATCCTATCGCAAAGATTGCCGCTAAAATGGCGATCGGTTATAACCTGGACGAACTGATCAACCCGATCACGGGAAGCACTTCGGCCTTCTTCGAGCCATCCATCGACTACGTGATCGTAAAAGTGCCGCGTTGGAATTTTGATAAATTCGTTGGTGCGGACCGCTCGCTCGGGCTGCAAATGAAGTCTGTTGGCGAGGCCATGGGAATAGGCCGGAATTTCCAGGAAGCATTGCAGAAAGCTTGTCAATCACTGGAAATCAGAAGAAATGGTTTGGGAGCGGATGGTCGCGAGCTGCGTGATCAGGAAGCGATCAAGCACAGCCTGGCACATCCGAGCTGGGACCGTCTTTTCCATATTTATGATGCTTTCAAAATCGGTTTGTCGTTCAAAACGATCCAGAACCTTACCAAGATTGATTCCTGGTTCCTGCGTCAGATCGAAGAATTGATCGAACTGGAACACGAGATAGAAAAATTTGATCTTAGTGATCTTCCAAAAGAGCTTCTGCTCTCGGCTAAGCAAAAAGGCTATGCCGACCGCCAGATCGCCCATTTGATCGGAACCAAGGAAAGCAAGGTATACGACAAGCGGAAAGAGCTCGGAATCAAGCGTGTATACAAGTGCGTTGACACCTGCGCCGCTGAATTTGAAGCAAAAACACCATATTACTACTCCACTTTCAACACATCCCAGGAATATCCAGACAACGAATCCATCGTAAGCGACCGGAAGAAAGTGGTTGTTCTGGGCTCAGGACCAAACCGCATCGGACAGGGCATTGAGTTTGATTATTCTTGTGTACACGGAGTCCTTGCTGCAAAAGAGGAAGGTTACGAGACCATTATGATCAACTGTAACCCCGAAACGGTTTCAACCGATCCGGATATTGCAGATAAACTTTACTTTGAGCCGGTTTTCTGGGAACACGTTTTCGACATTATTGAGCATGAAAAACCGGAGGGTGTCATTGTTCAGCTGGGTGGCCAAACTGCCCTGAAAATGGCAGAAAAGCTTGAAAAATATGGCATTAAGATCATTGGAACCAGTTATCAGTCACTCGACTGGGCCGAAGATCGCGGACGTTTTTCACCGCTTCTTGAAGAGCTAGGGATTCCTTTTCCAAAATTCGGAACCGTAAGAACTTCAGACGCTGCTGTGGAATTGTCACGTACGCTGGGCTTCCCGCTGCTGGTTCGTCCGAGCTACGTTTTGGGTGGACAGAGCATGAAAATTGTGATCAACGAAAAAGAACTGGAACAGCATGTGGTGAAGATCCTGCATGACATTCCGGATAACAATATTTTGCTCGATCACTTCCTGGAAGGTGCATTGGAAGCGGAAGCAGATGCAATCTGTGACGGCGAAGATGCCTACATTATCGGGGTTATGGAGCACATTGAGCCAGCTGGTATCCACTCCGGGGACTCACACGCTGCACTTCCGCCATTTGATCTGACAGAGGATGAGATTCGTCAGATCGAAGAGCACACGCGGAAAATTGCGCTAGCCATGAATGTGATTGGATTGATCAATGTGCAGTTTGCTGTGAAAAACGGCATTGTTTACGTGATCGAAGCAAATCCAAGAGCGTCCCGCACAGTTCCGTTTATTTGCAAAGCTTACCAAGAGCCTTATGTAAATTACGCAACGAAGCTGATGCTCGGCACGAAGAAACTGAAAGACTTCACATTTAATCCGGTGAAAAAAGGCTGGGCGATCAAAATCCCGGTGTTCTCTTTCAACAAATTCCCGAATGTAAATAAGGAACTCGGCCCGGAAATGAAGTCAACCGGTGAAGCGATCTATTTCATCGATGATTTACAAGATGATTTCTTCCAAAAGATTTACAGCGAACGGAATCTGTATCTGAGCCGTTAGTTTTAAATCATTGCTATATAAGCAAAAAAGCCGGCACATATGTGTCGGCTTTTTTGCTTATATAACTTCAAGAAAAATCACTTCACTTCTTCATAGTCAACATATTCTCCGCCGCCGAAACGGGATGATGGGTTATTGGCATCCGGCGGCACGTTATCCACTTTTACACCTGCGTTCGCACGTTGACGCTGCTGCTGGGCCTTGTATTGTCTTTCCTGCTCCTTGATGAGCTGGCGGCCTACAAGCAAGTGGAAAACAAACCTTCTGAAAAATGGCACGAAGGCGATCAGAAGCAAGAATATGAGGATTATATTAAATAAGAGTTTCATTTTTCAAATTTTGTTACATTAATCTATAACGTAAAGCTGGCATAAATAGCACACGAATATAACGAAAACCTAATGAATGACCCAATCCCGGTGGGAAAGGCCCCATGAAATTACAGGCGGCCTGGCCGACAACCTGCGGATCAACTAGGCTTCTTGTTTGACAGCTTCTTCGTTCTTCTCGTTTTTATTCGAAATCTGTTCGATGGTCTTTGGTTTCAGGATCAGGCGCAATGACTGGTCGTAAGTTGCATAATTCCAAACCCAGTTGATCAGAATCAGAACCCGGTTTTTAACGCCTACAATAGAAATCAAGTGCACGAACATCCAGGTAAGCCAGGCCAGGAACCCCTGGAATTTCATAAAAGGAAGATCCACAACGGCCCTGTTCCGTCCCACCGTGGCCATTGACCCCAAATCTTTGTATTTGAAAGGCACTGCTTTTTTTCCATCCATTACCCGCCACACATTTTTCGCAAGCGCCTTACCCTGCTGGATCGCTGGCTGCGCCAACTGCGGATGCCCATTTTCCCATTCGCCCTCCTGCATGGCCGCTACATCACCCAGAGCAAAAACATTTTCATAACCCTGAACACGGTTATATTGATCCACTTTAATACGACCACCGCGAACAATGACTTCCGGATTTAAACCATTCAAAGGATTTGCCTTAATCCCTGCCGCCCAAACCAAATTGTCAGCCCGAATGCGCATACCTTGTTTTGTAGTCACATATTTACCGTCAAAGCCGGTTACAACTTGTTCCGTATGAATGTGGACGCCCATTTTTTCCAGATATTCGCGTGATCTTTGGGAAGATTCATCCGACATTGCGCCCAGCAGTTCTTTGGAACCTTCCAGCAAATGGATCTCCATGGATTTGAAATCCATTTCAGGATAATCTTTTGGCAAAATAAAATGCTTCATTTCCGCAAGTGTTCCCGATAATTCTACGCCGGTAGGCCCTCCTCCTACGACAACCACGCTCATTAACCCCGCGCGTTGCTCATCCGAATCCACGGAAAGGGCGTCTTCAAAATTTTGCAATATCCTGTTTCTCAATGCTAATGCCTCAGAAACAGTCTTCATAGGAATGGCCCGCTCCTCAATTTCTTTCATGCCAAAATAATTGGTGATCGCACCTGTCGCAATGACCAGATAATCATAGGTAATCTCGCCTAAGCCCGTCATGATGGACTTGCGGTCGGTGTTTACGCTTTGCACCTCTGTGATGCGGATATGTACGTTTTTCTTGGATTGAAAGATTTTCCGGAGCGGAAAAGAAATGGAGCTTGGTTCGAGGCCAGCCATTGCAACCTGATAAAACAGCGGCTGAAACTGATGGTAATTGTTGCGGTCAATGAGCACGACCTGAAGGTCTTCGCGCTTAGCAATTTCTCTTGCCAAAGCAAGTCCGCCGAAGCCTGCGCCTACAATGACAACGCGCTTATATTGTGTATATGGAATGTTTGGTAACATGGTCTGATCGTTTTTGAATTTCGACCAGACCTTAAAAATACCATACCTATATCGTTACAGCTTTGCTGTTTTCGACAACTTTCTCATAATAAGACTCATAATGCGGAAGGATCTTGGCAATATCAAAATCCTTTGCCCGCGCAAGGGCGTTCGCTTTGAATGTCGGCAAATTGGCGTCATCCAATATGTAAGCCGCATGTTTCACCATATCGTCCACATCACCTACGTCACTTAAAAAGCCCGTAATGCCATGCAAGTTCAGCTCAGGAAGGCCGCCGGCATTCGATGTTATCAAAGGAACTTCACAAGCCAGTGCTTCCAGCGCCGCCAGTCCAAAACTTTCTGATTCAGAAGGCATTAAGAATAAATCTGCCACGGAAAGGACTTCTTCGATTGCATCCAGTTTACCCAAAAACCTAACATCTGAAAGCATATCCAAATCTTTGCACATGCGTTCAATGCGTTGCCTGTCCGGGCCATCACCTACGAGTAACAATTTGCTGGGCAGCAATTTGCGCAACTTTTCGAAAATCATGATTACATCGTCGATCCGTTTCACTTTTCTGAAATTGGATGTATGAACAATCAGTTTTTCGTTATTCGGGCAAATAGCAAGCTTGAAATGCTCCTTTTTCTGACGATTGAAACGATCCAGATCAATGAAATTCGGGATCACCTCAATGTCTTTGGTAATGGCGAAATGGGCGTAAGTATCGTTTTTCAGCGATTCCGAAACAGCAGTTATGCCGTCGGACTGGTTGATGCTGAATGTTACAACCGGCTCATAGGACTCGTCTTTCCCAACCAATGTAATATCCGTCCCGTGCAAGGTCGTGATCACGGGAATGTGAATGCCTTGCTGCGCTAAAATTTGTTTCGCGAGATATGCGGATGACGCATGCGGGATGGCATAATGCACGTGTAGCAGATCCAGATTAGCGCTGGCAGCCACATGGACCATTTCACTGGACAATGCAGATTCGTAAGGCGGGTATTGAAACAGCGGGTAAGCCGGGATATTTACTTCGTGATAGTAAAGATTTTCATTGAAGAAGTCGAGTCTCTGAGGCTGTGAATATGTAATAAAATGAACCTGATGGCCCACTTTTGCAAGTGCTTTACCAAGTTCGGTAGCTACCACTCCGCTTCCTCCGAAGGTAGGATAGCATACAATACCAATTTTCATAATGCTATTTAAAAAGTTGAAAGTCGCACTCGGGCGAGCTGTTCTGATAACAGATCTTTTAGCCTAACAACAAATGATCCATTTTTTATCCCCAAAATGGATAAAGATGTTGAGATTTGTCGTTAATGGGATAAAATGAATAATTTTAATCCCTAAACCTTCTGTTTCCAGAGTTAGCCTCCATGAATGTGTCTGCCAGACCAAAAATAACTTTATGGGATTACATTACCGGAAGCGCCCGTCTGGTCCGTATGACCAATCTGGTGATTGTGGTCGTAACGCAGTATTTGACACGCATTTTACTGATAGGCCCGCGCGACGACTGGCGCAGCATTATAGCAAATGTTGACATGTTCTTCCTGTCGCTTTCCACCGTTTGCATAGCCGCGGCAGGTTACATTATCAATGATTACTTTGACATTAAGATCGACATTGTAAACAAACCCGAACGCGTCGTCGTCGGGCGATACCTGAAACGCCGCTGGGCAATGGGCGCGCACCAGGTCCTGAATGTCCTCGGCGCAGTTTTCGGGCTGGTGGTGAGTCCTTACATATTCGTGATCAATGTTTGTTCGATCACATTACTCTGGTTTTATTCCGAAAGATATAAGCGTCTTCCTTTTATAGGGAATTTTATTGTTTCGCTGCTCACCGGTTTTTCGCTGCTGATCCTCACCGTTCATTTCCCTGCCAACCGGCATTTGGTATTCATATATGCCGTTTTTTCCTTTTTCATATCACTCGTTCGCGAAATTGTGAAGGATATGGAAGACATTAAGGGCGACGAAGCGCATGGCTGCCGGACATTGCCTATCATATGGGGCATCCGCCGGACCAAAAACTTCCTGTATGTGATTCTTTTAATGTTTGTTACCACATTATTCGTGATGGCCCGGGCGCTTGACAACAATGTGCTCGTGATATTATTTTTCCTTCTTCTGATCCCTATTGCCCTGCTCACAGCAAGCCTTGCCCGGGCGGATACGCGCCGTGATTTCAAGCGCATCAGCAGTCTTTGCAAGATCATTATGCTGCTCGGCCTCATCACAATGGTTTGGGCGTAGCGCCTTACCGTAAAATCAATATATTAAACAAAAAGTGGATTTCTGATAACGAGGACTATCTTTGTTTACCGCAAACTAAATCACGTATCCGCGTTATGATCATGAAAAAACTGCTGCTACTTAGCTTACTGCTGCTCTTTTTTATTCAAACAAAAACCCTCGCCCAGGATTGTGGCGGAGTCGTGTTGAAGCAAGGGAGCGGCTTTGAGATGACTAATTTTGACGGAAAGGGAAAGGAAACGGGAAAGATCATTTACAAAATACTGGACGTTTCAACGGAGGGCGCTTTCACAGTCTTCAACATTGAAATGGAGGCTACTAATCCGAAAGGCAAATCGGAGCTGAAAAATATTTATAAAATGAAATGCGACGGCAATGTGATCAGTCTCGACGCGAAATCGCTCATCAGCCAGGAGCAGCTCAAATCCTTCCAGAATATGGAGATGAAATTTACCTACGAAAACATTGAGTATCCTACAAAATATTCGGTGGGTGATAAATTAAAAGATGCATCTGTAAAAGGAACGGGACAATCCGGACCTATGGCAGTCAATTTTGATATGCTGATTAAAAACAGAAGCGTAACCGGCCAGGAAAAAATTACCCTGCCTGCCGGAACATTCGACGCTTACAAGCTCAAAGCGGACATGAGTTTTGAAATGAGAATGGGCTTTCCTGTAAAAATGGACATGGAAACCATTTCTTACCGCGCGCCGGGCGTTGCATGGGACTTGAAAACGGAGACTTATCGCAAAGGAAAGCTGATGGGTCGCAGTGAGCTCACAAAAATTTACTGATATTCAACTACATACATTACAATTCTCTGGATGCGGCTTCCGGTTATTTACCGAAAGCCGTTCTTGTTATAATTTTGACAGGAAAATCTGATACTACCTTACCAATAATTAATTCTTGACGACAAATGAAACGACTTGCCATCTTCGCTTCCGGATCTGGATCAAATGCGGAAAAAATCTCTGAATATTTTGCTGAGCGGCAAGATGTAGAAGTGTCACTGATTTTCACCAATAATCCCCAGGCAGGCGTGATCAAAAGGGCTTGCAAATTGCAGATTCCAGTCGTGTTTTTTGATAAAAAGACTTTTTACGACACACGCAAAGTGCTTCAAATCCTGCAAAACGAAGGAATTGACCTGGTTGTGCTTGCCGGTTTCATGCTATTGGTGCCCGCGTTCCTGGTAGAAGCTTTCCCGAACAGGATCATTAACATTCATCCCGCTTTACTTCCCAAATACGGCGGAAAAGGCATGTACGGACAGTTTGTCCATGAAGCAGTGGTGAATGCGAAGGAAACAGAATCCGGCATTACGATCCATTATGTGAACGAGCATTACGACGAAGGAAATGTGATCTTCCAGGCAACTTGCCCGGTTGCTCCTACCGACACTTCGGATGATGTGGCAAACAAAATCCATGCATTGGAACACGCGAATTATCCGCGCATCATTGATGAAGTTCTTTATCAGAAGCGCTAAAAACTGTTTATGCTTTATTTCCTGTTGTCGGTCCTTTTCACCGTCGCGCTTTATCTGATCATGCGGGCGTTTCCGCGCTACCGGGTGCATTCTTTTCATGCCGTTGTATTCAATTATTACGCCTGCGTGCTCACCGGCCTTGTGCTCACACCGGACCTGGATTTGTTCAAAAATGTGATCTGGAATTCAGAAGGAACGCTGATTACGCTGGCATTGGGCGGGATGTTTGTTATTACATTTATGCTGATCGGGCTTACTGCGCAAAAGGTAAGCGTCACCGCTACGTCGCTGGCTGGTAATATGTCGCTCGTGATCCCTGTGCTTTTTGGTTTGTTTGTATTTCAAAACAACAACAAGGCATTCACCGCTGTCAATTACGCCGGGCTTGTTATTGCGCTCGCGGCATTGGCTTTGGGTGCTATCCAAACTACAAAAAAGGAAACCGATCCGCCAACAAATGCCGCTTCCACAAATGCTGTTTCACCGGCAAACTTACTGTTGATCCTTCCCCTCCTTACGTTTCTGGCCGCCGGAACCAACAACACGCTGATCAATTACTTATCTGTAAAATATTACGGAGCGGGCGAAACCACGCTTTTTATGATCATTGCCTGCTCGGGGGCAATCCTTATCGGGACTGTGATTTTAATTTTCCGGATTCTGGCGCGTGGAGAAAAACTGCATTGGCGCAGCATTGTCGGCGGATTTATCCTGGGTGTGCCTAATTTTCTTTCCCTTTACTTCCTGCTGCGCGCGCTCGCGTCATTTGGCAACAGCGCCGCTTTCGTTTTCCCGATCTACAACATTCTCACCATGCTGGTGTCCGCATGCGCCGCCTGGCTGATTTACCATGAAAGACTGAACCATCTTAACAAATTTGGGCTTCTATTGGCAGTCATTGCGATCATCATGATATCTTACCAGGAGTTAGGCTTGTGATCGCAAGTTTCCCATAAAATTACCTCCATGCCCGAAACTGCTGTTTTACATATTAATGAGCGGAAGAATGTCTTGAATAAAAGACAAAAAGAATTTAACCAGCTATCCGAAAAAATCGAAGAACTGGATCGGCTGATCCCCGAACTGGAAAGCGCTTACGATCAGATGATCCAGCGTATCCCGACGGACCTCGACCCGCTGGTTAGAGAATATCAGGAATTCCGTGTTGAGATCGTCCACATTATGGACAGGACTTATTCTGCTGATCTTTTTAGAAAAATTTACCAGGACAAACTTGCTTACCTGATCACAGAAAGCGCTTACGACCTGATCGCACATTACGGGTTTGACGATTTGAAGCCGGTTTTCAATAAATACAGTGCAGTGGACATTGAGGTTTTGCTCGCGGAAGAAAGAGCAAAATCGGAGAAAATCACGGATCCGGCTTTTTTGATCGAAAGTGAGGCTGCCAAGGAAACTGTTCAATATGAAAATTTCCATGATCTTCCCGAAGAAGAACAGCAGCGCATTAAAGCGGAACAGCGTGAAGAACGGCTGAATAAGCGCATTCAGGAGGCAAAACAACTTGCCGAACAGCAGAAAACAACGAAATCTGTACGAACCGTTTATATGGACCTCGTAAAAGCGTTTCACCCCGACCTGGAAAAGGATGAAACCGAAAAGCTGCGTAAGACAGACATTATGCAGCAGGTAACCCAGGCATACCAGGAAAATAACTTGCTGAAACTTCTGAAATTACAGATTGAGCTGGATCGGATTGGGCAGGACGAATTGGAAAATTTGAGTAAGAATCAGTTGAATTACTACAACAAGGTGCTCAAACAGCAAGTGGAAGAACTGGAACTGGTTAAAGAAGGCATTCAGAAAAAGATCTCGGCGGTTTGTGGATTGCCATTCCAACATGCCAATTCTCTTACA
The DNA here is from genome assembly GCF_021502655.1 of Dyadobacter sp. CY347. GTDB lineage: Bacteria > Bacteroidota > Bacteroidia > Cytophagales > Spirosomataceae > Dyadobacter. The sequence goes on along the minus strand of NZ_JAKFFT010000002.1, from coordinate 1,443,068 downwards.
ACTGTGATCGTCAAGTTCAACACCAATGTAAATGAGATGAAAGCGGAGATCAAAAACATCCGCAATGTGATCAAAAACTGGAAAGTGCCTTCACAGCTCAAAGCATATCTAAAAACCTACCAGATCCCGGGGCAGTCTTTCCTTGAAGACGATGATTATTGACAGTTACAATCCGTTGATTTTGCGGGTTACGTATACAGTTGTAGAGCTAATTCCCCGGTTCCGAGTTTAGACTAAATATAAATATATAAATATGCCGCTTGCAATGAGCACATTGAGCGGCGGGTGCTTTTTCATTTGTCTTGGTATATGATTTGTTGTTTTCGAACAAATTTATATTTAACCTACTCAGATGAAAAATTGTATTATTCTATTACTTGCGGTTACATTGTTTGTATCGCAGGCACAAGCGCAAGAGAATGTTTCCATTGGACCGATTGTCGGTGTTTCTATCGCCAATTTCAGAGGGGACGTTGCTAACACGGACTGGAAACCAGGATTAACGGTCGGCGGTTTCTACAATTACAGTTCAGAATCCGGCTTCGGATTTAGCGGACAGCTGTTGTTTACGCAAATGGGCGCACAGATCAACAATAAAACCAACGAAATCAACCTTAATTACATCCAGGCCCCATTGTTGGCAACATTCTTCTTCGGACAATATGGCGATAAAGTGCGGCCGAAAATTTTCCTGGGACCGAACCTTAATTTCCTGGTAGGCGCTCGGGACAAAGACGGAAACAACCTGAATGGCGATTCTAACAACCGCGTTTATTCTCCATTTGATCTTGGATTGACTTTCGGGGCAGGGATTAACATCCGCCTGCAAGAAAAAATCTGGCTGAACCTCGATGCACGTTACGGCCTGGGCCTTATTGACGTGACCAAAGACGGCAATACCAATGTTAAAAACCAGAATTTCGGGATCAATGCTGGTCTTAGCTTCCCGCTAGGCACTTATAACCGCAACACGGGCAGACTTAGAACACGATAAGTGGTCATTTGCTCAGCAACATTGAAGAGAACCAGATGGAATTATCCTCTGGTTCTTTTTTTGTAGAGTAGTAAGCACAACATTACTAAATCAACAAGCCATGAAACTCACCGGACTTTACATCATGGCCGCCCTCTACATTTTCACAGGCACCATGCATTTCCTTCGCCCGAAGGGCTTTATGCAGATCATGCCAAAATTTGTGCCCTGGCATTACCAGCTCGTCTTAGTGAGTGGAATTTGTGAAATCGCCTTTGCGTTGCTGTTGCTTTTCCCTGCAACCCGGCCGATAGGCGCCTGGCTGATCATTATTTTGCTGGTGGCCGTGTTTCCCGCAAACATTCAAATGGCCATTACATTTTACCAAAAACAGAATCCCTATCTATGGCTCGCGATCCTTCGGCTGCCACTGCAATTTGTCCTGATTTGGTGGGCGTGGCTATATACAGGCAAATGATGCCGCGCTAACCGCAGAATAGGCGTAACTTTGTGCTTTATTATAATCATTGTTATGACTTTTGAAGAATTAAATCTCACCAAACCTCTATTACAGGCACTAGCTGATCTGAACTACGAAACGCCGACGGCTATCCAGCATAAGGTGTTTTCGGTTATGATGTCTGGCAAAGATGTGTGCGGGATTGCGCAAACCGGGACAGGAAAAACTTTCGCATATCTGCTCCCTACCCTACGCCAAATCGAATTTTCCAAAGATCGCCTGCCGCAACTGCTGATCCTGGTTCCTACGCGCGAGCTTGTGGTGCAAGTGGTGGAAGAAGTGAAAAAACTGAGCGCTTACCTGACATTGGAAGTGGTGGGCGCATATGGCGGCGGCAATATTAAAGTCCAAATGGCTGAGCTGAAAAACGGCGCGGACGTGGTTGTTGCAACGCCGGGAAGATTGTTCGACCTGGCATTGAACGGCTCTCTCAAAACCAAAGCGATTAAAAAACTGGTGATCGATGAAGTGGACGAAATGCTGAACCTGGGCTTTCGTACGCAGCTTAAAAATATTCTGGACCTCCTGCCACAGAGACGCCAGAACCTGCTTTTCTCAGCGACATTAACGCCGGAGGTCGAAGCATTAATGCAGACTTACTTTAACAACCCAGTGCGGATTGAAGCTGCTCCCGTAGGCACGCCGTTGGAGAACATTGAGCAAAAGGCTTATAATGTTCCGAACTTTTATACCAAAGTCAACCTGCTAGATCTGCTCCTTGAAGAAAATGCGGATATGACAAAGGTTTTGGTGTTTGTTGCCACCAAGAAATTGGCCGATCAGCTCTTTGGGCAACTTGAACTGGGTTACTTGAATAAAATTGGCGTTATCCATTCCAACAAGGAGCAAAACCACAGATTTAACACTGTTAAACAATTTCACGAAGGCAATTATCGCGTCCTGATCGCCACAGACATCATTGCGCGCGGATTGGACGTGGCGGAGGTTTCGCACGTTTTCAATTTTGATATCCCTGAAATTCCGGAAAATTACATCCACCGCATAGGCCGGACAGGCCGGGCAGATAAAAAGGGCGTGGCCATTTCTTTCATTACAGAAGGCGAAAAAGAGCGCCAAGAGCAAATCGAGGAGTTGATGAATTACCAGATCCCGATCGCAGACCTTCCCGAAAACCTTAAAATATCGGAAATCCTTACGCCGGATGAAGAACCGCAAATCTACATGAAGAGCATTGATGTAAAGCTTCCCAAAAGAGAAGCAGGCGGCGGCGCATTTCATGAAAAGATTGATAAAAACAAGAAGGTGAACGTCAGAAGAAACCACGCGCAGGAAAAAATGCAGAAATACGGGCGCCCCATCAAGCGCTCCGGCAAAAAGTAGGGCATAGTTATTGGGATAACTCCTGAATTGAATCTCCATAGCTTCCCCGAAAATCCACTATGAGTATCTGGCAAATATTCCAGCGCCTTCAACCTTACGTAAAGCCGTATAACAAGCAAATCGTTTTCGCGCTTTTTCTTACACTGCTAGGCGCTGTCACTGCCCAGGTCAACCCCTGGGTTTTACGCTATACGGTGGATTCCGTTCAGGCAATGCTGGATAAAAATTGGGGGATCATTCAGGGTAAGGACTTGCTAATCAAGATTTCCCTGATTCTGTTTGTAAAGGAAATTGTCAACTCGCTAATCGTATTTGGGCAGCGTTATTTTGGTGAAAAAATCAGGATCAAAGTTTCCAGCGATCTCGCGCAGGAAGCGATCAGCCGGATCTTAACTTATAATCTTGCATTTTACAGCGATAACGACAATCAGAAAGGTAAGCTCCAAACCCGCATTGACCGTGGCGTGGAAAGCCTTACTAAGCTGATCCAGAACTTTTTTATCGACATTCTCCCTCTCTTTGCCAATTCCATCGTCGCGCTTGCGATCATGTTTTCTGCAAATTTTTATGTCGGGGCAATTGCCCTGGCGATCTTACCGGTTTACTTCTGGATCAGTTACAAGCAGGCAGGCGAATTGCAGGGCGTAAGGCGCAAACTGAAAAGGCAACGGGAAAATAAAAGCAGCGGGCTGATCAATCTCATTGAGTCCATCATTGTCATCAAATCATTTGTAAGGGAAATATTTGAGGGGCAAAAGCAGTATCAGACGCAGATGGAGCTGATGGAAACGCAGCTCAAAACGCGCCGCACCAACTTTGCATACGACGGAATCAAGAGCTTTATTGAACAAATTGGCGTCGTGCTGATTATCATCCTAACGGCCTATCTGGTTCTCGACCAGCAAATGTCCATTGGTGCGATCATGTTCCATATCCTGCTTTTCAACAATGTCTCCGCTCCTATCCGCCAGCTGCACCGGATCTATGACGAGATGAATGATGCATTGACATACTCCGAAGGATTTTTCGACATTCTGGATGCAGATAATGCTGTGGAACAAAGTGGGAAAGTCATTCCGGAAGCCATTAAGGGCGATTATATGCTGAACGACGTCTCATTCACATATCCCAATGGGACGAAAGCATTGTTCAACATTAATGTCAACATCAAATCCGGGCAAACCACGGCGCTGGTTGGTTTGTCGGGGGCCGGGAAAAGCACACTGATCAATTTGCTCATCGGTTTTTACGCCCCGGATTCGGGCACACTTACGCTGGATGGCCGTCCTTTGGAAGATTATGATCTGCCTGCTTTGCGTAATTCCATTGGGATGGTTTTGCAGAAAAATCACATTTTCAAGGGATCCATTGCTGAGAATATCCGTTATGGACAAATGAACGCTTCGCAGGAAGAGTTGATCGCAGCGGCCAGAAAAGCTTATCTGCACGATCAGATTATGGAACTTCCTGCACAATATGAAACCGACGCTCAGATGCTTTCGGGCGGCCAGCAGCAACGCATCGCCATCGCACGACTCTTTCTTAAAAATCCACCCGTCATTTTCCTCGACGAACCCACCGCCAGCCTCGACGCCATTGCAACCGAGCAGATCAAGAACAGTTTGGATGCTATTAAAAAAGGCCGAACAGTCGTCATCATTTCGCACAGTCTTTCTCAAATCCTGGATTCGGATCAGATCTACGTCATGAAAAAAGGGCGTATTGCAGAGTTCGGAACGCACACCGAACTGTATGATAAAGAGGGCGTTTACAGGGAAATTTTTGACGCTTCGGCCAGGAGTCTTAACCTGGACAAGATGATCGGCATGATGTCGAAAGAGTGATTGATCTGTTCTATGCACATTAATCGAGCATTAAAATGCTATTAAATCCGATGCCTTTCGGATTAAAAATTAATTAAATGCGATTGATCTAAAACGAAGGGCTAGTCGTATGTGGTGTGTCAAATTACTTGTCACACTCAACCAAAATGGTATGAAAATCTCTAAAATTTTGCGATCCGTCTCCGGCAGTTCGCTGCTTCTCGCTGGTCTGGTCTTTGTAAATCAGGCTTGTACGGAACAAACCCAACTCGATAGCCAGCCGGTGCCGCTGGTGAGCGCTCCTAACCAGATTTTTTACGCATTAACAAGCGACAACAAGATTTATGAATTAAATGTACAAAACCCAAGTACGCCCATCCGCACACTTTCGATCTCCGCAGGATTGGAGCCTAATGAAAAATTATTGAGCATTGATTTCCGTCCTGCAACAGGCCAGCTCTACGCAGTAGGAAACAAGAATCACATTTACACGGTTAATCTTCGCTCCGACATTAATCCGGGAAGAGTTACGGTGATAAGCCCGGTTCCATTCAATCCAGGTATTTCAGGCCCGGAAGTGGTTGGTTTTGACTTCAACCCAACTGTTGACCGCATCAGGCTGGTTACAAACACTGCCCAAAATATGCGTTTGCATCCGGAAACCAATGCATTGGCTGCACTGGATGGTTATTTGAAAGGTTATAATGATGTGAAAGTTGCCGCTGCTGCCTATACAAACAATGTGGCTGGTGCAACAACCACGCAGCTTTATGACATTGATCCGGATGTGGATAAACTTTTCCTGCAAATGCCTCCTAATGATGGCGTTTTAAAGGAAGTGGGGCCGTTGGGAACAGACATTCAGGATGTTGGTGGATTTGACATTTCTTCTGTCAACAACTATGCGATTGCTTCTGTAAAAGTGAACAACATCTGGGAACTGGCAGAAATCAACCTTACGACGGGTTCGCTTACCAAAATCGGAAATCTTCCTACCGGCAAGATCATTGGCATCGCAATTCCTACAAGCCCGGTTGCTTATGCCGTTGATGCATCCAACAAGCTGTTGATCTTCAATCCAATGAACGCAGGAACTCGCATCGAGAAAGCGATCACAGGCTTACCAACGGGAGTAAACATCGAAGGAATTGACTTCCGCCCGGCAGACGGCCGTTTGCATGCACTGGGTTCAGACGGAAAACTTTACGGACTTGACCTGGCAACTGCTGCTGCCAAGGCGCTTGCTCCGCTGCATTACCTGGATGATCCTAATTTCAAAGTAATGGGCACAAGCTTCGGTTTCGACTTCAACCCGGTTGCTGACAGGCTGCGCATTGTTAGCAACACAGGACAAAACCTTCGTATCAATGTTTCAAACGGCATCACACTTGTGGACGGATCATTGAAACTCGTGCCTGGACCTGGAACACCATTCGTGAATGCAGCGGCTTATACCAACAGCTTTGCAGGCACAACCAGCACAGTGTTATATGATATAGACAGCGAATCAAATTCTTTGTTCAAGCAAAACCCACCAAACGACGGCGGTCTTGAAAAAATCGGGGCGTTGGGCGTCGATGTTGATGCAGCCAATGGCTTTGATATCGGCGGTACAACGGGCATGGCTTACGCTATGCTTACCGTAGGCGGAAATACCGGATTATACTCCATTAACCTTACGAACGGAAGCGCAACAAAAGTTTCCGATTTCGCAGGATCTGTCAAAGGCTTTGCTTTGGGATTTGGTTTGTAATTCACATCTAAAAAAAGGGCGCTATTTAATTATAGCGCCCTTTTTTTATTTATTTCAAGATATTTGAAAAATACTTTTAATTAAATAATCCAACGATTTTACCGAATATGATTTGTTTAAATTGGTTTAATGCAAAATCAAAAAATAGTATTCCTAAAAGTTGCAAGATAATTTCTTTCTGCTTAATCCATAAAGATTTATACAGCGTAAGTCTGCCAGGACCAGCTCGGAAATTCTAAAACGGTTCACAATAAACTTCAAACACTTTTTGATATGAACAAAACATTAACTCAAAATCCTGAACCTTCTGAGGGCGCAATGCTATCAAAAGTGGGCAGACGTTACTTCCTGAGATCTGCGGGTGTTGCCGCTGCCACGGGAGCTTTTATCCTTGGTGCCTGCACAGAGCAGGATCTTGCATCAGATGACACAGTGAACCTGGGAACAGGCGATCTTGGGATTCTTAATTATGCGTATGCATTGGAACAGCTTGAAGCTGCATTCTATACGCAAGTAATGATGACTCCTTATCTGAACATGACAGATATGGAAAAATGGATCCTTACCGACATTCGTGACCACGAAATCGTCCACAGAGAATTTTTCAAAGCTGCATTGGGATCAAATGCTATCAAAGGCCTTACCCCAAACTTCTCTGCCATTGACTTCGCAGACCGTACGAGTGTTCTTGGCGCTGCAAAATTGTTTGAAGATACTGGCGTAGCTGCTTACAACGGCGCTGGCAAGCTGATCAAGGATGTCAATTATCTGCTTGTTGCTGGTAAGATCGTATCAGTTGAAGCAAGACACGCTTCTGCAATCGCTGACTTGATCAACCCGAACGCATTGGAATTCGCAGGTGGACAGATCAACAATATGGGCTTGGAAAATGCTTTCTCTCCGTCCGTAATTCTGAGCGGTGTTGCACCATTTATTATGGATAAAATCAGTGGAAAAGATCTGCCACGCTAACATTTAAAAAACTTACTGACATGAATATTTTTAGAATATTAGATAGCATTCAACAAGTTGACGGTGACGCAGCAGGACGCCTTGCGCATACAACCCGTCGCATGTTTATGAACCGCATAGGAAATACTTTGGCAACTGCTGCTGTTCCTACTGCATTTGCTGCCGTTGTTAACAAAGCCTACGGAGCAACTCCTTCTGTTACCGAAGTCCTTAATTTCGCACTAACACTCGAATATCTAGAAGAAACATTTTACTTTCAGGCAAACAGAATGACCAATTTTATTCCTGCGGAATATACTTTGGTATTCTCTCAAATTGAAAGACATGAAACGCAACACGTTGACTTTCTGAAAGGTGCATTGGGCAGCGCTGCTGTTGATCGTCCTCAGTTTGACTTCACTTATGGTGGTGCTTTCCCTGATGCATGGACTAACTTCATGACATTCATCACGATCTCAGCAGCCTTGGAAGACACTGGTGTTCGTGCCTACAAAGGCCAAGCTGGTAACCTGATCACTGCTCCTGCTATTTTGGAATATGCATTGCAAGTTCACTCAGTAGAAGCACGCCATGCTTCGCTGGTAAGAAGAATCATCGGCCACCTGAAAAAAGATCCAATGATGAAAGGATGGATCACACAGGATAAAGGCTTCCCAGAGGCAGTATACAAAGGTTCAACACCTGAGTCTAACACAGTTCACGCTGGTTTGGATGCTGCTACACTGTCGGGAGTTGTTGGTATCAGCAGAGATACTGTAACAGAATCATTTGACGAACCTTTGACTATGGAAGAGGTTTTGGCAATAGCAGGACCATTTATCAAGAAAATGGGAATGTAATAAGAAACAATTAATTATTGTGGAGGGTAAGGTAATACATAAGAAAGGATGGCAAATGCCATCCTTTCTTTTTTGCTTTCTATAAAATCTTAATTAATGTTTCTCTGATTGTTTTTCGAGATTGAAGAGATCATTCAACACATCGATAAGCGTTTCTGCCTCTCCTCTTTTGCAGGCTGCTTTCAATTGAAGCACAGGGAGTTTGAGAATTTTCTGCATCATGCTGGTGGTGATGCGTTCCACTTTTTCGAGTTCGGAATCTGTCAGGTTTTTGGTAAAACGCGTCAGCTCTTCTTTTCGGATCTGTTCCAACGCACCTTTCAGCTTCTGAATGGTTGGTGAAACGATCATTTCTTTGGACCAGTCGTTGAATTCAATCACCGCTTCATCAATGATCTCACGCACATGCGGCACTGCTTCCAGTCGGCGGTGCAATGCCTGGTCTGCTTTTGAACGGATAGAATCAATCGTATAGAGCATAACGCCGGGAATTTCTTCCACTTCCGGGGAAACGCTGCGTGGCACAGAAAGGTCGATGAAATATTTGAAAGACATCCCGCGCAGGCGAACCATCATTTCTTTGGTGAAGAAAGGATCGTCGCGAACGATGGAAGAAACAATGATATCAGCTCTGGAAATTTCGCCTTCAATGTCTGAAAAGTCAGCTACGCGGAAACCAAGTTCCTCAGCAAGCTTATCCGATTTGTCCCTTGAACGGTTGACGATGGTAACCTCCGAAGTTGCTTTTTGGGCCAGATTTCGGCAAACATCCGCACCAATTTCGCCTAATCCTACGATCAGCACTTTTGGATTGGGCATTAAGCCTTCCAGCAATTCTACGGCCGCATAAGAAATAGACGCAGCTCCATCGCGGAAGAAAGTCTCTTGCGCTACGCGCTTATTGGCAAAGAAAATCGTATGTAAAAGTCTGTGTAAGAATGGCCCGGCCATGTTAAGGTCAGCCGACCATTGATATGCATGCTTAATTTGATTTGGAATCTGCATGTCCCCGACAACCTGCGACTGCAAGCCCGTAGCCACCTGGAATAAATGCTGAACAGCACCTTCACCTCCTGAAAAACGCTCGAAATACGATTTGAAGGAATCAATGTCAGTCACACCCTTTTGGATGAGAAGCATTTTGATAATTTCCTCATTCAAGTCCGTTGCGGCGGAATAGTATATTTCGGTGCGGTTGCAGGTGGAGACAACAAGGACATCAGAAACATCGAAGAAATCTTTCAGCCTGAGCATTATGCTTTTTGCCTCCGCCTCATTCAATGCAAGCTGTTCTCTGATCGCCAGAGTAGCATTCCGATGTGATAAACTGATTGATTTGAACTGATTATACATCACTGGTTCTTATTCGGTTCACAAAAGTACGGCACAAAACTTACAATAAGAACGTGTGTAAAGCACCGGAAGTTTATTTAGAAATCTTACAAATAACAACCGCATGCAAACATTGATTTCTTTCGTTACAGGCCACTAAGCACGAATATTTTACGTTATTTACAGGATATAACATTAACTGCGGGAAATGCGTGCCCGCCCATGAATGATTAGCGAAACTCCAAAGCAAAAGCCTCGTTTTCGACTGCATCCGGTTGCCATTCTGAACAGCCAGCGCCTGCGCCGGTCTCTGATGGACACCTACGATCAGAAAAGCTTTTATAAATACATCATTGGCATTATCCTGCTTCTGCTCAGCATTGGCTCACTGTTCTATACAGATAAGTTGGTGGAGGAACTGGAACAGCGCGAAGAAAGGGAAGTTCAGCTTTATGCCGAGGGAATGCGATATGTGTTCAATAGTCCTTTTGATGAAAACTTTAATGTGGTATTCCAGGTGATCCAGGACGCAGTGAATTTTTATCAGATCCCGGTTATTTATGTAAATGAAAACAATCTCCCTAATCCCAACAAGAACATTGTATTTCCGAAAAACGCAGGCCCTGCCGAACGGGAAAGGATTATCCAGGACAAGCTCGCCGACATGAAATTGGAACATCCGCCAATTCCGGTTGATTTGGGAAAGGGCCGCACAGGGAACATTTATTATAGTAACTCATTCTTGCTCACACAATTACGTTACTACCCATTCTTGCAGCTTTCGGTCATGCTTTTGATCGGTTACCTGGCTTACCTGGCATTTAGTTCAGCGCGGAAAGCCGAGCAGAACCGTGTTTGGGTTGGTTTGGCCAAGGAAACGGCGCATCAGCTCGGAACACCGCTTTCGTCATTAATGGCCTGGGTGGAATATTTCCGAAGCGACCCGAGCATTGATCCGTCGATTGCAGAAGAGATAGAAAAAGATGTGATCCGGCTTGAAATGATCACTACGCGGTTTTCCAACATTGGTTCGGTGCCCACATTAAAGGAAGAGCCCGTTACCGAGATCGTAACGAATTTTATCAGCTATCTGGAAAAACGTGTTTCGTCCAAAGTGAAGTTTTCTGTTTTCAACCAGCTCGCGGATGAACAGACTGCATTAATTAATAAAAACCTGTTTGAATGGGTGATTGAAAACGTCTGCAAAAATGCGGTGGACGCCATGGGCGGCATTGGTGAAATCAATGTAACGCTTCAAGCGCCGCCGAATACCCGAGAAATCTGGATTGATATTGCGGATACGGGAAAAGGAATGAGCAAGGCTAATATGAACAAGATCTTCAATCCGGGATTCAGCACGAAAAAACGCGGCTGGGGATTGGGATTGACATTAGCCAAGAGGATTATTGAAAACTATCATTCAGGAAAGCTGTTTGTGAAAAGCTCAGAAATCGGCCGGGGAACAACTTTCCGGATCCTGCTGAATGCTAATATTATTGAATAAGTAATTTTTATCTGTAACCGGGAACTGTAATAATATCCGTTTCAACCTGGTTGCTGTAATGCAAGGCTCTGTCCCGGATCCTGACCTTGTATTTCTGTTCAATGTCAACCGAACTGTTTCCGTAGGGCCTTCTCAGTTCGTAATCGAGTTTTCCTTTTATCGGGCCCGCCTTACCGTCAGGTTTCAGGATAGGCATCCACATTGTTGAGTCACTGGACAAAATTCGCTCGTCCCAGGAGCCATCGGGATTTTTAGTGAACGTTACCAGTTCATAATTTCCCCGCTTGCCATATATCGATTGGAAGGTCTCGTCCGAACGTTCATCAGCCGTTGCCCCAAGATCTCCGTCCTTATCTTCAAAAGTCACTGTAATCACGATATTCTCCCGCAACTTTTTCCCTGTTAAGGGATCCGTTTCAGTGGATTGATCAATGGCAGAATATTCGATCCTGGGAACCGAATCGAAATCCGGTGCAGGCACACACGCAGCTAATGAAGCTGAAAAAACGATGACTAATGCGCGAACAACTTTCATATGCGATCTTTTGAAGAGTTCTTAATTTTAACGGTAACCTGGAACCTGGATGCTGTCTGTCTGGATCTGCTCGCTGACATTCAACGCCCTGTCACGGATACGCACTTTGAATCTCACGTAAACCGGAACTGTGCTGTTACCATATAAAAAGCTGGTGTTGAGATCCAATTTACCTTTAATAGGACCTGGCTTGCCATCCGGTTTCAAAATTGGCATCCATTTATACTGATCCTCCGCCAGGATAGACTCCGTCCATTTGCCGTCAGCACCTCTTCTTGCAGTAACCAGCTCGTAGTTGCCCCATTTTCCATAAGGTCTTACAAAAGAAGAATCCGAACGCTCGTCGGCAGAAGCACCGAGGTCCCCATTTCCATCTTCAAAATCAATGGTAATGATCACATTTTCACGGATATTTTTTCCGGTCGAATCATTTACTTCGGTATATTGGTCAATGCCGTTATAGTAGATTTTCGGCGTATCGTTAAAGTCCGGGATATCCACGCAGCCAAATGCTCCTGCTGCCAAAATGATGAATAGGGAAACTTTCAATTGCATATTAGCTTTGTATTTATATTTCTACGAAAGTAACAGTATTGGAACTTCAAAACAACAAATCTCAAACCGAAAAAAGGCAGGAACTCCGCAAGCAGGTCCTGAACTTGCAACCTGCTAATTTCGAACGCCTTACGCTCGAAATTTTTCGTTATCAGGCACTATACAATCCGGTTTATCATCAATATATCCAGAACCTGAACATTAAGCCCGAGCAAATAACCCGCCTGACGCAGATCCCATTTTTGCCGGTCCAGTTTTTCAAAAACCATATTATCCGGAGCGGTGACCTGCCTGCTGCATCCATTATTTTTCAAAGCAGCGGAACAACCGGGCAGCAAACCAGCCAGCACCATTTGTTCGACGAGACCTTATATAAGCACGTCTCCACCCGCATTTTTCAGGAAAATTTTGGTTACCTGAAACAGTTCCATATTCTGGCGCTGCTTCCATCATACCTTGAACGAAACAACTCTTCGCTGGTGTATATGATGCAACATTTTATTGATGAAAGCCGGTCAAAATTATCCGGTTTTTATCTTAAAAATGTGGATGAACTGCTTGAAACGCTCAATTTTCTTGCAAACAACCCTGACGGAAAGAAGGTCCTTCTGCTGGGTGTGACATTTGCGCTGCTCGACCTGGCTGAGAGTGTCCACGATCTCTCGTTTTTAGCCAATATTAAAGAACTTACGGTAATGGATACTGGCGGCATGAAAGGACGTCGGCAGGAGCTTTTAAGAGAAGAAGTTCATGACATCCTTACCGGCAAACTTGGGGTTAACAAAATCCATTCTGAATACGGCATGACCGAAATGCTTTCGCAAGGCTATTCACACGGCGCGGGGCTGCTCATGCCAGGATTTTCAATGCGCATTTTGCTGCGGGATATCAATGATCCCTTTGCGATTTACGATCACAATATCAACAGTTCCAAAACGGGCGGAATCAATGTCATCGACCTGGCCAACCTCGATAGCTGCTCCTTCATCGAGACCCAGGACCTCGGCAGATTCGGGGAAAAAGAAGGTTCATTTTATGTCATGGGCCGGTTTGACAATTCTGACATCCGTGGTTGCAATTTAATGGTAATGTAAGTCGTTCATTGTTGCGGCCAGTAAAAGCGCCCCGGCTATTGTTGTTCACATTAATGCTTTTTTAATTTTGATATGCGCATTGATAGTGAGCTACATAGCAGCTTTAAACATTATATAGAATTATTCTAAGAACCCGCAAACAGAGATTATTTCATAAATTAGCAAGCATTTTAAAATTGCATTAATCAAATGTATTATTACACTTTGGATTGTTAACCTATCATATAAAGTATATCAAATGAAAAGACGTGATGCCCTTGGTCGTGTGGCACTTTTAATGGGTGGTGCACTCTCAGCCCCCACCATGCTGGCTTTTCTCGAAAGCTGCAAAAAAGCTTCTGATACTGCTACCGGGATTACATTTCCGTTCACCCCGGAAAGACAGGCGCTGGTTGCTGAGGTTACCGAAATGATTATTCCAAAAACAGACACGCCGGGAGCGAAAGATGCGAAAGTGGGCGAGTTTATTGAAAAAATGATGAAGGACTGCTATTCCGAACCCGAGCAGAAAAGCTTTAACAAAGGATTGGAGGAGCTTGAAAAGAAAGATTTCATGAAGGCAACGCCACAAGAAAGAACGGCGATCCTGACCGAAATGGAAAAAGCGTCCAAGCAGGATTTGGCCAAGGCAGACACGGAAAAGAAAAAGTATACAGAAGCCGGAAAAGAATATACGGATGCACCAGTCCCATTCTTCCGTTTATTAAAGGAGCTTACCTTGTTAGGCTATTTCACATCGGAGCAAGGCGCTACACAAGCACTTGAATATGTGGCAGTTCCGGGCCGATATGACGGTTGCATCGATTACAAGCCGGGGCAAAAAGCATGGGCAATGTAAGCACTGCTTGTTCGAATATTCTTTTATAGGCCTGGATCTGGCCGAGTCATTAATATTGAAAAACATTCATCATGAATTTAAACATAAAGGCAGCGAAACAAACCACATACGACGCGATCGTGGTTGGATCGGGGATCAGCGGCGGCTGGGCAGCTAAGGAATTGACAGAAAAGGGCTTGAAAGTGGTTATGCTCGAAAGAGGCCGCGACATCAAGCATATTACAGATTATAAAACGGCAACCCTGGCTCCGTGGGAATTTGAGCACAGAGGCCGTGTGACCACCATTGCAAAAGAGCAATACTGGGCAGGCATCCGGACTGGTTATACAGCCAATGAAGAATGGGCTTACCTGTTTGAAAACGATAAAGAAAACCCTTACGACGAAACGCGTAAGTTTGACTGGATCCGTGCCTATCACGTAGGCGGACGCTCGCTGCTGTGGGGACGCCAGAGCTATCGCCTCAACCCAATGGATTTCGAAGCGAATGCAAAAGACGGCATCGCCGTAGACTGGCCGATCCGTTACAAGGACATTGCGCCCTGGTATGATTACGTGGAAAAATTCGCCGGGATCAGCGGCGCAAAAGATGGTTTGGATGTGCTGCCGGATGGAAATTATCTGCCGCCCATGCAAATGAACTGTGTTGAAAAACACGTAAAAGGGGAAGTTGAAAAGAAATTTGCAGGCCGCCATATCATTATGGGTCGCGCAGCGCACCTTACCCAGCCACAAGCGCTCCATACAGAACTGGGACGTGCTGCTTGTCAGTTCCGTAACATGTGTATGCGCGGTTGCCCCTATGGAGCTTATTTCAGCACACAGTCGGCAACGCTTCCTGCTGCACAGAGAACGGGTAACCTTACATTGGTGCCGGACTCTATCGTTTCGGAAGTGATTTACGATGATAAACTGGGCAAAGTAACCGGTGTTCGCGTAATCAACCAGAACACATTGGAAACCAAAGAATACTACGCGAAGATCATTTTCATGAACGCTTCGGCCATTGCCTCGGCTTCCATTTTGATGAACTCCAAGTCGAAACGTTTCCCAAATGGACTGGGAAATGAAAGCGACCAGCTGGGACGTAACATTATGGACCACCATTTGGCAGTAGGCGCAAGAGCAGATGTGGATGGTTTTGAAGATAAGTATTATTTCGGACGACGTGCAAACGGGATCTACATTCCACGTTACCGCAACTGGGGCGACGACAAACGCGATTACATTCGTGGTTTTGGTTACCAGGGAGGCGCAAGCCGCGAAAGCTGGGGACGCGGCGTAGGAACAGACGGTTTCGGTGCTGATTTCAAAAAGTCACTTTCTGAGCCAGGCGGATGGAATATGAACATTCAGGGCTTTGGCGAGATGATCGCGGATGAGAAAAACCGTTTCACATTGCACCCGACCAAAAAAGACAAATGGGGACTTCCGCTTGTAGTTTTTGATGCAGCATATGGTGAAAACGAGAAGAAAATGCGCGTGGATATGATGAACGATGCAGCAGAAATGCTGGAGGCGGCAGGCCTGAAAAACGTTACGCCATACATTGACGACTCAAAACACCCGGGAATTGGTATACACGAAATGGGAACCGCCCGGATGGGTAATGATCCTAAAACATCTGTTTTGAACAAAAACAATCAGGTTTGGGGCGCAGAGAATGTGTACGTGACTGACGGCGCATTTATGACCTCGGCATCTTGCGTGAACCCATCGCTTACATACATGGCCATGACCGCACGTGCGGCAGACCATGCAGTGAAGGAGCTTAAAAAGATGAATGTTTAGTTAAACGATATTTTTGAATACAAAAAACCTCGCTGGGTATATCCGGCGAGGTTTTTTCTTTTATGCTCTGACTAAACCCATCAAAATTTGAAAGAGTATATACCCGCGCCCAAACGTGTTTCATCCATCGATGCCTATCGCGGATTCGTCATGTTCCTGATGATGGCCGAAGTGCTGCGGCTGGGAAAAGTTGCCGACGCGTTTCCGGCGAGCGCATTTTGGGCCTTCCTGAGCTTTCACCAAAGTCACGTAGAATGGGTTGGCTGCTCCCTGCACGACATGATCCAGCCTTCCTTCTCATTTTTGGTCGGGGTGGCACTTCCCTACTCCATTGCCAGCCGCGCCAGTCGGGAGCAAAGTAACACAGTGATGTGGCTGCATACATTCAGGAGGTCGCTGACATTGATTCTGCTGGGTATTTTCCTCCGTTCCATGCACAGTGAGCAAACCAATTTCACATTTGAAGACACATTAACTCAGATCGGATTGGGTTACCCAATCCTGTTTGCGCTGGGCTTTACTGGTGAGCGCACGCAGTGGGGCGCTCTGGCTGGAATTCTGGCGGCATATGGTCTTGCATTCGCATTATACAGCTTACCGGGCCCATATTTCGACTGGTCCGAAACCGGCAATGTGGCAAACTGGGAGCATAATTTGAAAGGCTTTGCAGCGCATTGGAATAAAAACACGAACATTGCCTGGGCATTTGACCGCTGGTTCCTGAATTTATTTCCGCGCCCCGAAACATTTAAATTTAACAGTGGCGGATATAGCACATTAAGTTTTATTCCAACATTAGGAACCATGATCCTCGGTCTCATTGCCGGAAAGTGGCTGAAATCCGCAACTTCATCCATCTGGTTATTGAAACGCCTCGCCTTAACAGCGGCGATTCTCCTCGCGTTAGCATTGATCCTGAATTTTACCGGCATCAATCCGATCGTAAAACGGATATGGACGCCTGCGTGGACGCTATTTAGTGGAGGGATCTGTATGTTGTTCCTGGCCGGATTCTATTTTATTGTTGATGTAAATCAAAAACAAAAATTCTTCTTCCCGCTTGTCGTCATCGGGACCAACTCGATCGTGGCATATGTCATGGCTGAGACCATTGTGAGTTTCATAGACAGTTCATTCAGGATCAATATAAGCCAGAATTACGACTTGATATTTGGTTTAGATTACCAGCCGTTGGTTCGCGGTGCCATCATCCTGCTTGTGGAATGGGCAATCCTTTACTGGTTATACGTGCGAAAGATATTTATCAGGATCTAAAAATCTGCGGCCTATATTTGACCTCACAATTCAGCATTATGCAATTACTTAAAGCCATCCACCACATTGCGATCATTTGTTCGGATTACGACAAATCGAAACGCTTCTATACTGAAATTCTGGGATTTGAAATAGAAAGGGAAGTTTTTCGGGAAGAGAGAAATTCCTATAAGCTTGATCTTTCCCTGAATGGACAATACATTATTGAGCTATTTTCATTCCCGGACCCTCCACAACGTCCGTCCCGGCCAGAGTCCACCGGCTTGCGGCACATTGCATTTCAGGTTGATGATATTGAACTGGCGATTGCGCAGCTGCGTAAGAAAAATGTCGTAACGGAGGCCGTGAGAGTAGATGAATTTACCGGCAAAAAATTCACATTCTTTGCCGATCCTGATGACCTGCCGATTGAATTGTATGAGATTTAAATGCGCAAGTTAAGCCGCTGCCGTATATCCGATCTTAGTCCGCGTTCCGACTTCAAGCTTGCATAACGATTCATAAAATTCTGAAATGCGGACCAGATGTTCGTCCAGCATTTGTCTTGCTTCGGAATCTTTATCGACGTAAATGCGGAGCTTTTTGTAAAGTTGTAATGTTGCCGCTTCCACTTTTTTCAGGCACGTTGCGATCTCCTCTTTTTCTTCGACGTCTTCCAGCATTTTCAATGCTGCCCTCGCCGTGATATGATTCGTTTCTCCCAACTCCTTATCTGTGAGGAAACACTTAAAATAATCGTATATCCACTTGATCTCCTTCTGGAACAATAAAGCACTTACATGGCCCTGGCTGAGAATGCGCCTGCAAGGGCCCATATTGTCCTTCTTCAATGCTTCTAAATAAAGGAGTTCTCTGGTTTTCTGCTCGATCCACAATGCTCTGATTGCCTGAACGAAATCATTTTTTCTACTCTCTTCCATAACCAACCTTTTTAAGAACTACTTTTGCCCGCATTTGATAAAAAAATTGTGCCTGAAACGCTTAAAAATGGCATTTATCGTTATTAAACCAAAGAATCGTCCAGGAGTGCAAAATGGAACATTAATAAACGATTGTTTTGAGAAAGGATACATTACAAACGTTTGCATTGGGGTGATCACGCCATACCCGAACCCCAGCCGTTGTGGATGGAACAGAACAAATCGCGTGCCGGAACGTTATATTTTTAATCTGTTCGGAAAGCGTCTAACTTTGCCGGCTTTACCAGCGTTCAACGGCAGTAATATGATGCCGAAAGCTCCTTTAAATTTTGCTTAATAAATATGCTTAAAATACAATACAACATTGCCCTGCTTGCCCTTTTAACCGTAAGCTCTTGTAAAACAACGGCGCCTCCTCAGCAAGCAGCAGTAACAACTGAAACACCCGCCTTACTGGAAATAGGGAACGAGAAATTTTCGATTGAAGATTACCAGGATTCATATAACAAAAACAAAAATGCTTCTGATTCAACGCGTGAATTAACTCCGGAAGAGTATTTTAATTTATATAAGGATTTAAAAATCAAAGTACTACACGCGAAGCAAGAAGGGAAAGACACCACCCAGGACTATAAGGAAGAGATCACTTCCTACCGCGAGCAGCTTGCTAAAAACCACCTGGTCGACAAATCCCTGGTTGAAAAACTTTCCAACGAGGCCTATAACAGGCTGAAACAAGAAGTAAGGGCATCCCATATTTTGATCGGTGTTTCGGAAGATGCTTCTCCGGCCGATACATTGGAAGCTTACCGTGCTGCCATTGCACTGCGCGGGAGATTGGAGGAAGGTAATGATTTCGGTGACCTTGCCGCTAAATTTTCCAAAGATCCCGTTGCATCAAAAACCAAAGGCGACCTAGGTTACTTCACAGCTTTTCAGACCCTTTATCCCATTGAAACCGCTGCTTATACGTTGCCTGTCGGAAGAGTGTCCCAGCCTATCTGCACGAAAGCAGGATATCACTTGGTAAAAGTGATGGACCGTCGTTCAAACCGCGGTATGGTGCGGATTGCACACATTATGGTCCAGCAGGATACTGCCGGAACTGCGGCGCAAAAGGAATCGGCAAAGGCGCGCATCGATGAAGCCTATGGTTTGCTGGAAAGCGGGGAAGATTGGGAAGCGGTGGTTGAAAGCTTTTCGGACGACAAACAATCCAGAAAAAACAAGGGGTTATTGCCGATGTTCGGCACAGGCCAAATGGTGCCGGAAATCGAAGAAGCTGCATTTGCATTGAGTAAGGTGAACGCCTATTCCAAACCTGTCCTGACCATGTATGGCTGGCACATTGTGCGGCTGGCAGAAAAACGCGGCATTGAACCTTACAGCGTCATGGCGCCTTCGCTTCGCAAAAAAGTTGTAACGGATTCGAGAGGAAAAATTCTGGAACAGGCCAATGCAAAGCGACTTCGCGAAAAATATAAGGTTCAGGAATTTGCAGATCAATGGAACGCGGTTGCCGCGCTTGGAGACAGCACAATCTTAGCAGGCAACTGGGATTATCTGAGTGCGGTGTCAACAGATTGGGCCTCTATTGCGTTATTTAAAATTGAGGAGCTGCCTTATGATGCGCTGAGCTTTCTGAACTATGTAAAAAGAAAGCAACAGGCCAAACCGAAGGGTTCATCCCCACAGGTTGTCTTTCGCAGATATTATAATGATTATGTTACTGAAAGTCTGGCTGATTTTGAAAAAGAACATCTGGAAGAAACCAATGCTGAATTCCGCAGCCTGATCAGCGAGATCAAGGAAGGTGTGCTGCTTTCGCAGGTAATGGAGGAAAACGTCTGGGGGCGTTCATTGACTGATTCTACCGGCCAGAAAGCGTTTTACGATCAGCATAAGGACCGTTATCAGTTCCCGGAACGTGCGTTGGCGACAATTGTTTCTGCCAAAGACACACAGACTGTGAATGCAATTAAAAGGACACTTTCACAAAGCCCTTACAAGCTGGAAAGAAGATCGAGAGAAATTTTGTTCGCCGCAAATGCGAGTGAAATTGATAATGAGCAACTTGAAGCGCTCAACGACGTTTATATTGTAATGGAAAAGAATCCTGATTACATTGTAGAAATTGCGGGTTACAGGTCTACGGACGAAAGTGAGATCACATCCGCAAACCGGATCAGGAACGTTGTGAAGTATCTGAATGGCCGCAATATCCCGATTTTGCGGATCATCGAAAAAGATTACGGCTCATTCAGGCAGGCGGCAGAGGCGGATCGCAACCGACGGGTTAGCTTCCAGTTTTACAGCCAGTCGAAAGAAGACGTCGAGAATGTGTATAATGCTGACGTGCCTGATGCTGTGATGATCCGGGATGGCTATTTTACCAAAGAAAATCCATTGTTTACCAAATTCAAATGGCAGGCAGGCGAGCAAACGGTGACGGATAACAATAAGGTTTTCTGGACTTCCGTGCAAAAAATTGAGCCTTCGCGTGGCAAGACATTTTCCGAAGCACGCGGAAGTGTGATCAATGATTATCAGAAAGAACTGGAAAAACAGTTAATGAACCGGTTGGAGGCAAAATTCCCTATCAAAGTGAATGCACAAGAATTAGAAAAAATTAAGCGTTAAACGTATTTTAGCATTTCGTAAACCGTTTTTGTAATTAAAACCAGAGTAACCCGAACAGATTAAGGAGAATCAAATAAACATATGAAAATAAATAAAGTAATTGCGCCCGGTCTGATAGCAGTCTTCACACTGTTTTTCAGTCTCATCAGTTTCGGACAGGGCCAGCAGGGGATCAGCATTGATAAGATCATTGCCAGGGTTGACAATCATTATATTCTGAACTCCGAATTGGAGGAAATGTACACGCAGTACAAAGCCGAAGGACGCGCCGCTCCTGAAAAATGCCAGCTTCTCGAATCGCTGATCATCAACAAAATGCTCCTTGCCAAAGCCGAAATTGACTCGGTTGTAGTGGAAGACAAAGAAGTAGATGGCGAGCTGGATGCCAAGATGGGTTACATGGTGCAGCGTTTCGGTTCAGAAAAGAACATTGTGGAAGCCTACGGTAAAAGCATTGAAAACCTGAAAAGCGAACTCCGCACGCAGGTTAAGGAACAAAAGATCGTTGAAAAAATGCAGCGAACCATTTCAGGCAATGTAAAAATCACGCCGAGTGAAGTGCGCAAGTTTTTTAATTCCATTCCAAAAGACAGTCTTCCTTACATTCCTTCCGAAGTGGAAATCGGTCACATTGTGAAACTGGGAACTGTAACCCGTGAGCAAAAGGATAAATTAAGACAACAATTGCTCGAATTGAAGCAACGCGCTGAAAAGGGAGAAGACTTTGCCACATTAGCCCAGATCTATTCAGAAGATCTTGGATCGGCGAAAAACGGTGGTGACCTGAACTTCGCAAAACGTGGCGCAATGGTTCCTGAATTTGAAGGAGCAGCATTGTCGCTGAAACCTGGTGAAATGTCGGATATCATTGAGTCGCAGTTTGGTTTTCACTTAATTAAATTAATCGAAACACGCGGCGCTGAATATCATGCAAGACACATTCTGCTTCGTCCTGATTACAATAAAGGAACCGATATGACGTCGGCCATACGCGCATTGGACAGTCTGCGAAACCTGATAGAAATTGACACATTGAAGTTTGCAAAAGCGGCTTTGGATAATTCCGAAGACAAGGAAACGGCTGAATCGGGGGGGTTGATCATGGATAGAAACACCGGCCTGGCTCGTCTTACGTTGGACGCTTCCATGGATCCGGCACTATATTTTGCGATTGATACCATGAAAGTGGGCGACCTTAGCAAACCCGTTGCATATCGTACGGAAGACGGAAGAAGCGCGATGCGTGTCATTTGGTACAAAAGTAAATCAGAACCGCATACGGCAAATTTGCGCGATGATTATGAAAAGCTTGCCCAGATCGTGTTAAGTAACAAGCGGAATAATGCATTGGAGGAATGGTTTAAAAAGGCGCAGGGGGATGTTTTCATCAGCATCGAACCTGAATATAAAGATTGTAAAGTGCTCGGATTAGAGGCTATGGCAAACGATATTTAGCTTTTTGAGACAGGATTGCGGTTAAAGGAGTTGAAAATTTAATCTGACAAATTGTGAAGTATTCATCGGACGTTGAAGCTGCCGAAGCTATGAAAGTAGCTTATGATAAAATCCGGAGTGAGATAGGAAATGTAATTATCGGACAGGATGAAGTTGTCAAAGGGTTACTAACAGCGATTTTTTGCCAGGGCCACTGCCTATTGGTAGGCGTTCCGGGATTGGCCAAAACGCTTCTGATCCAGACAATTGCATCTTCTCTTGACTTGAATTTCAACCGGATCCAGTTCACGCCCGATTTAATGCCGTCAGATATTCTTGGATCTGAAACATTAGACCAGAACCGCAATTTTAAATTTATCAAAGGACCTGTTTTTGCCAACATTATCCTCGCTGATGAGATTAACCGGACCCCTCCAAAAACGCAATCTGCGCTTTTGGAAGCAATGCAGGAATATTCGGTAACCATTGCCGGCGCAAAACATTCATTAGAGCGTCCTTTCTTTGTTTTGGCAACCCAAAACCCCATCGAACAGGAAGGAACCTATCCCCTGCCGGAAGCCCAGCTCGACCGTTTTATGTTCATGATCCAGCTGGATTATCCTTCTTATGCTGAGGAAGTTAATATCGTTAAAAACACAACCAACGACGTTCGTTACCAGGTTCAAAAAGTCGTTTCTGCCGAGGAGATCATGGATTTCCAGCATTTGGTAAGACGCGTTCCGGTAACCGATCACGTCATCGAATATGCAGTAAAACTCGTTCACAAAACCAGGCCCGCAGCAGGACTCGCGGTAAAAGACACCAACGACTATCTTGACTGGGGCGCCGGTCCCCGTGCTTCACAGGCGCTTATCCTGGCTGCAAAATGTAACGCATTGCTTTCCGGGAAATATTCGCCTGACATTGAAGACGTTAAAGCAGTGGCATTGCCGGTGCTAAGGCATAGAATTATCCGGAACTTCAAGGCTGAGGCCGAAGGAATTTCGGTGGATGACCTTATCGCACGTCTCGTCTGACACAATCTTAACATATGGAAATCAAAGGCAAAAATTACATTGGCTATTCACTTTCCAGCCAGGGCGACCGCACATTCCAATCTTACGTCCCCGCAAAAGATTCTTTTCTTGCTGACAATTTTCATACAGCCACGATTGAAGAAGTCGAGCGGACTATGCTGCTTGCCAACAAGGCTTTTGGCGAATATGCCAAAATTCCCGCCGCAAAAAGAGCTGATTTTCTCATTGCTATAACCGAAGAAATCCTGGCAATCGGCGATGTTTTGCTCGAAAGGGCGAATCTGGAAACCGGCTTGCCCATTGCACGCCTGCAAGGTGAACGTGCGCGCACGATCAACCAGCTTACCCAATTTGCAGAACTGCTTCGCGAAGGCTCTTGGGTGGACGCGTCCATCGACACCGCCCTACCCGACCGCACGCCAGTTCCTAAGCCCGACATTCGCAAAATGCTCGTTCCTATTGGCCCGGTCATCGTTTTTGGTTCCAGTAATTTTCCATTTGCATATTCTGTGGCTGGTGTCGACACGGGTCCGGCCCTGGCAGCAGGAAATCCAGTTATAGTAAAAGCCCACGCCGCACATCCCGGCGTAAGCGATCTGACGGCACAGGCCATTGTGAAAGCTGCGCAAAGGACCGGAATGCCGGATGGTGTTTTTTCTATGTTGTATGATGATGGTTTTGAAGTGGGAGCAGCATTAGTAAAGCATCCTGCAAGTAAAGCGGTCGGATTTACAGGTTCGATGAAAGGTGGAATGGCGCTCTTCAAAATGGCGCAGGAACGCGAGGAACCTATTGCTGTTTTTGCTGAAATGGGCAGTGTCAATCCGATTGTTGTTTTACCAGATTACCTGGAACGCCATGCATTGGAACTCGGAAAAACGCTCGCTGGTTCGGTAAGTTTGGGCGCAGGACAGTTCTGTACAAATCCTGGACTCGTGTTTGTAACAAAAACGCAGGGCCTGATCGCATTTACAGATTCTTATAAAAGTGAAATTCTGAAAACCACATCTGCCACAATGCTTACGGCGGGCATTTATAAAAATTACTATAAGCTCCGCGATCATGCATTTGAGCAGGAAGATGTATCCAAACTTGCCATTTCTGAGCAGATTTCTGATGGAGAAAATCAAGCGCAGGCATCCATAGCGACGGTTTCAGGCAAAAACTTTATTGCCAATCCAAAATTACAGGAAGAAGTTTTCGGGCCATTTTCGCTCCTGGTCATTTGTGAGAACACGGACGAAATGCTTCAAGCGATTTCGCAGTTAAAAGGACAGCTGACCTGTTCGCTGATGGCTGAGGAAAGTGAAGTAAATACACATACTGAGATTGTGAATAAGCTTGCGCAAATTTCGGGTCGCTTTATCTTGAATGGCGTTCCTACTGGCGTGGAAGTTTGCCCGTCCATGCACCACGGCGGGCCGTTTCCCGCGACTGCGGATGCAAAATTTACATCAGTTGGCCGGCACTCCATTCTGCGTTTCGTTCGCCCGCAGTCATTTCAAGGCTGGCCGGATGCGCTCTTGCCGGATGAATTGAAGAATAGTAACCCGCTTGGCATTTTCAGGTTGGTTAATAATCAGTTCAGTCAGGACGCGATTCAATAAAATCATATCCCACTTCAACAAGGAAAAGGCCTTCCGCTGGTGCCTGGGCTCCTGCGACCTTTCTATTTTTTGCCAAAATAACCTGTTCAAATTCAGCAACAGTCCGCTTGCCTTTTCCTACTTCCAGCAATGTTCCCACCAAAGCCCGGACCATTCCGCGCAAAAAACGATTGGCGCGAATGTGAAAAATCAGCATATCGCCGGAATCGACCCAAACGGCCTCGGTAATGGTGCATCTGAAATTATTTACTTGCGTATGGATCTTGCTAAAGCTTTCGAAATCATTGTGTTTCAGCAGTAATGCAGCCGCTTCGTTCATTTGCTCAATGTTAAGTTCAGCTTTTAATATATAAGCCAAATCCGTCAGAAAAGGGTTTTTTCTTCTTGTAATCCTGTATTCGTATTTCCGGTGCGTGGCTGCAAACCGGGAGTTGATATCATCCGCAACCGGAATGACCTGCCGCACGGCAATGTCCCTGGGTATAAGCCCGTTGAGTTTGTAAATCAGCAGTTCATTATCTTCGATGGGATTTTCTAAATCAAAATGCGCAAATTGTTGTTCTGCATGTACGCCCGTGTCTGTCCTGCTGCTGCCTGTGATTTCAATGGGCCAACGAAGGATTTTCGCGAGCGCTTCTTCCAGCACTTGCTGGACACCCAATGCATTGTTTTGTTTTTGCCAGCCGTTGTAAGCCGTTCCTTTATAGCTGAATTCGAGAAAATAGCGCATTTTGCAAAAGTAAAGGAAACAGCCCGGATTTGCGATTTGCCGCCGTTGGTTGCTGATAATGTTGGGAAGAAGGTTAACTTTGAAAATCGAAAAATATTTCCAGTTTAGTATGATTACGGAAGAGAAAAAAGAAGAGAAAAGCCTGAATTTTATAGAGGAAATTGTGGAAGCGGATTTGCAGGCAGGAAAATATACCCAGATCATCACCCGATTTCCACCCGAACCAAACGGTTATTTACATATCGGCCATGCATCCAGCATTTGCCTTAATTTTGGCTTGACCAAAAAATTCCCAGGCTACACAAACCTTCGTTTTGACGACACCAACCCGGTTACCGAGGATACGGAATATGTGGAAAGCATTAAAAATGACATCCGCTGGATGGGTTTTGAGTGGGAGAATGAGCTTTACGCTTCCGATTATTTCGATACATTATATCAATATGCCATAGAGCTGATTAATAAGGGATTAGCCTATGTTGACGATTCGACGTCCGAGGAAATTGCATTGCTCAAAGGCACTCCGACGGAGCCTGGAAAAGACAGCATTTACAGAAGCCGTTCGGTTGACGAAAACCTGGCGCTTTTTGAAAAAATGAAAAACGGCGATTTCCCCGACGGAAGCCGCACGCTTCGTGCTAAAATTGATATGGCGCACATGAATATGCTCATGCGCGACCCGATTCTTTACCGGATCAAACATGCGCACCATCATCGCACGGGCAACAAATGGTGCATTTACCCGATGTATGACTTTGCTCACGGACAAAGCGATTCGATAGAGACGGTAACGCACTCTATATGTACATTGGAATTTGTGCCGCACCGCGAATTGTATGACTGGATCATTGAAAAGCTCGGCATTTATCCATCGCATCAATATGAATTCGCACGCCGCAACCTGAATTATACGGTGACCAGCAAGCGCAAATTACTGCAACTGGTTCAGGAAAAGCACGTAAACGGCTGGGACGACCCAAGAATGCCAACGATAAGCGGCTTGCGCAGAAGAGGTTACACACCGGAAAGCATTCGTGATTTCTGCGACCGGATCGGTGTTGCACGTCGCGAGAATATGATCGATGTGGGTTTGCTTGAATTCTGCGTTCGTGAAGATTTGAATAAAAAAGCATTGCGCAGAATGGTGGTTTTGGATCCTCTGAAAGTTATTATCACCAACTTCCCAGAAGGCGTTACCGAAATGTGCCATAGCGAAAATAACCCCGAAGATGTTGCGACCGGAAATCGTGAAGTGCCTTTTTCAAGAGAAATTTACATTGAAAAAGAGGACTTTATGGAAACGCCATCAAAGAAATACTTCCGCCTTGCACCAGGTAAAATGGTGCGACTGAAAAGCGCCTACATTATTCAGTGTGATAATTTTCTTAAAGATGAAAACGGCGAAATAACAGAAGTGCATTGCTCTTACATTGAAAACAGCAAAAGCGGTCACGACACGACCGGTATTAATGTAAAAGGCACATTGCACTGGGTTTCTGTTCCGCACGCCCAGGAAGTTGAAGTGCGGCTTTACGACCGGTTGTTCTCCGTCGAAGATCCTTCGTCCGAAGAAGGTGATTTCAAAGATTACATCAACCCAAATTCCTTAGAAATCATAACCGGCTACGCTGAGCCAGCGCTCAACGAAGCCAAAGAAGGCGAATCATTCCAATTCCTAAGAAAAGGCTACTTCGCCAAAGACCCGGACAGCAACACAGAAAAGCTAGTCTTTAACCGGACAGTAACATTGCGAGACAACTGGGCGAAGGCTGGAAATTGATATCCGGCATCTGACGCAATCTAATTACAGTGAACATTAAAATGTTCTTCCCTGTAATTAGATTGCTTACAAATAAACTTGCTTGACATTCAGTTTGCGGTTATATTTGTGCAACAATTTCCACGATTCAAATCGATTGCTGTCAGTGAATACCCCAAATGAATTGTTTAGTACTGCGAAAGGATCTAGCTTACAGTGCGATTTAACTTCTAAGATCATTCTTCATTTTGGTGAAATGCAGGCTTCGTTCAGGATTCAAGACTTCCTGACTTTCCGCCGCTTCATTAACAACATTGACATTCACAGCAAAATTTTTGACCTGTCAGATGAGTCTGACTATGAGTTTGTTGAGGCACCTCAGCTGAACATTAACCACAAACTTACCCTTTGCGAGCTGATCCAGTTAAGAGAACTGGTGAATGGCACCCACTTCGCAATTGAACTCAATTCTCTCCTGCACCAACTGTTGTTTAGCGAGCCAGAATTAGTCTAAATAGCTCATTTCGATCATATTAGACCAATTCCAAATTTCAGGTTTCGTTTGTAATGCTGAACTTTCGCATGATATTTGTACTTGTTAATACAAATAAAAGAAAGTAAACCATGAGAGATTTATTAAGACAACGGACTTCCCTGAAAGAGGAAATAGAAATACTTTTGAACAATCAGGTAAAAATGGAAGCGGAAGCTTCTGCCAAATATCTGGCCATGGCTTCATGGTGCGACCGTAACGGATTCAAAAACAGCGCAAAATATTTCTTAAAGCAGTCTGACGAAGAACGCGGACATATGCTTAAAATATTCAATTACATTATGACTGTGGGTGGAACGGCCGTTTCACCGGAAGTAGCAGCTGTGAAACAAGAGTTTGCAACATTCAGAAGCGTTTTCGAAGCAGCATTGCAAAGCGAAATTGCAGTAACACAATCTATCAACCGCATTGTGACACAAAGCCGCAGAGAAGAGGATTACGGTACTGAAAGCTTCCTGCAATGGTTTGTGAATGAGCAAATTGAAGAAGAAGACAACGCCCGTCGTGCGATCGAACTGTTTGACGTGATCGGCGAAGAAGGAACCGGACAATATTTCATTGACAAAGCAATTCTTAAAATTGGATCTGAAAACTGATCCAATTTGATATAAATTAAAATAGCTGCCCCGAAAGGAGCAGCTATTTTTTTATGCCTTTTTATTCAGCAGCGAGAAAATTTCCGTATCCAGAAATTTACCGTTTTCATAAAAGCTCTCCTTAAAATAAGCTTCCCTTTCAAAACCGTGTCTGAGCAAAATCTTTCTGGATGCCTCATTATCAGGGCTAATTTTGGCCTCAATGCTGTGGAATTGCATGTTTTGAAAACCGTAATCAACGATCCGTTTTAATGCTTCGCCCATAATGCCTTTGGACCAATGGTCGGGATGGATCATATAACCGATCTCAGCGCGGTAATTATAAAGGTCCATTTTGTGAAATCCGATGGTGCCGATCAACGGACTGCTGCTATTCACAGCTGCCACTTGCTTCATTGAAATACCCCAGGTAATCCCACCTTTTTCCCGCAAATTTCGGGAATAGGCGTCGATCAGATCCTTTGCGTCCGTCTCTGATTGCATCAATGGTTTTCCAATGTAACGCATAGCAAGCGCATTACTCCGTAATTTAAACATATCTGCCGCATGCTTTTCGGACATTGCATGAAGTAGCAAACGGTCTGTCTGCAATGTTGGGAAAGGATCAAAATTTACGAACAGCATTGTGTTTGGATTCAGTTGAAGCTCATTTCAGGAAGCAACCCGGTTACCGTAATTACCAAAAATACAAAAACAAAGCTATATCGACGATTAACAGGACAATGCAAATAATCGGGAATTTTGGAACGCGTTTTGTTGCTTGTGGATTATTAATAAGTAGTATTGCAACAGCTACCGATTGCCTGTTTACATGAATTACCTCGACGAATTCAAAAAGTTTATTTCAAGTCATTACCTTTCCACAGGCGTAAGATTAACCTTGGGCGCGGTTGTTCCGAGCCTTATTTTTCAACATTTCGGTATTCTTGGTGAGATGATCGCGTTTCCGCTTGGCACTTTGCTGATCGGCGCTACGGATAATCCGGGGCCTTACCACCGAAGACGGAATTCCCTGCTGATTGCCATTGCTACGTGTTTCCTTGTTGCCTGCGTTACCGGCTTTCTCCGGCACATTCACTTCATAATATTCCTTGAAATCATCGTTTTCGGGATGTTTTTTTCGCTGGTCGGCGTTTATGGAAACCGGGTTAATAGCATCGGGCTCATTGCGTTGCTCGTTTTTGTCTTTAACATTGATGACCATTTAAGCGGCGATATGGTGTTTCGCACGGCGGCGATCTTCGCGGCTGGCGGAATCTGGTACTTTATCCTGTTTATGATCTTGCAAAAATTGCTTCCCTACAAGCTGATCCAGCAGCTATTAGGGGAGAACTTTGCGGAACTGGGAAAGCTCCTCTGGATTAAGGCCGGTTACTACTTTGCAAATCCTGACTACGACGACCTCTTCAACCGGATGATCCAGCAGCAGGTTATCCTCCGTGAAAACCACGAAAACCTGCGCGAAATCCTCTTCAAAACCCGTGAGATCGTTTCC
Source organism: Dyadobacter sp. CY347 (assembly GCF_021502655.1). GTDB lineage: Bacteria > Bacteroidota > Bacteroidia > Cytophagales > Spirosomataceae > Dyadobacter. The sequence continues at coordinate 1,413,153 of NZ_JAKFFT010000002.1, read as the reverse complement.
GAATCCACAAATAAAAGCAGGGTTTTAATGCTGATGTTCCTAGACAGCATTGATTTGTTTGAAAGGATACTGAACTCGCAGCAAAACTATACAAACCTGCACCGCGCATTTGATCACACACAAATTCTCAGGCTTTTTGGTACATATATAACCTGGTTATCGGCTGAAATTCAGCAGATTGGACTTGCAGTGCAGAGTGGTTTCCCCTCCCACCCCAAGCACGATCTGGACGAAGCATTTAATAAATGTCAGCGTGCGTTTGAGAATATGCGCGAACACAAAATGACGCATGATAACATGGAAGATTTTATCATGCTGCGTCAGATTCTCAACAGCTTGCAGGATGTGACGGAACGCGTAAAAAAGCTTCACCGGGCCACAACTTATGATGCGGAGGTGAGCAAGGGTTACAAGTTAAATGTTGAGGCAGAGAATTTTATACCAAAACAGGAATATCATCCACGTATCCTGCTGGACAATCTTTCCCTGAAATCCAGCCATTTCCGTCATGCCGTGCGCATCACGCTCGGGCTTCTGGTTGGTTATATTATTTCCCTTTTTCTGACGGTTGGTCATGGTTACTGGATCCTGCTGACCATTGTTGTGATCCTGAAACCGGCTTTCAGCATTACCAAGCAGCGTAATGTCCAGCGGATTGGGGGAACGCTCGTGGGTGTGTTCACGGGCTTTATGCTCTTGTACCTGATTAAAGACGGCACCGCGTTGTTCATCATCATGATGCTGGCAATGATCATGGCTTACAGCTTTTTAAAGATCAATTATTTCATCGCGTCCACGACCATTACATTATATGTGATCCTTTCCTTCAATTTCCTGAACCCGCAGCAGATTACAGAGGTTTTACACGACAGAGTGATTGATACAATCATCGGATCTCTCATCGCTTACCTGATCTCGTCCTATGTCCTTCCGGTTTGGGAACATACGCAGATCAATCAATACATTCGTGATGCATTGGATGCGAACCGCAAATATTTTGACGTTGTAGCAGCAAAATTCACGGGAAAAGATCTGAATATTAACGAGTTAAAATTGCTTCGAAAAGACGCGATCATTGCGATGGCCAATCTTTCCGATAATTTTCAAAAAATGCTGTCCGAGCCGAAACGCCAGCAGTTGAATATGGAAGAGTATCACCAGTTCGTTGCCACGAGCCATATGTTGACTTCCTACATTGCCTCGCTGTCGACCTACGCCCAGACGCTGGAATATTCGGAGTTTTCGGTTGAATTTGAAGTTATGATCCGGCAGATCGACCGGCAGATCAAAGCGGCAACGGACATTATCGAGGGAAAAGTGGAAAGCAGTTACGAAATAGCCCGCGAATCGCTGCCCCAAAACCAGAAGCTCGTTGAGCTTTTAGCAAAAAGGAAGAAGGAAATTAAAGAACTGGGAATCGAAAAGGCAGATCAGTCACCGGCGCGTAAGATGCTGTCAGACCTGAAAACGATCAATGGATTGTTTGAGCTGATTAGCACCATTACCATTGACGAAATTAAAATCCTGCAAAAAATTAAAGCATTAAAAACCTAACATTCAATATATGTCATCGCTGTTATTCACTCCGCTTACCATTAAAAATATCACATTCAAAAATAGGATCGTTGTTTCCCCCATGTGCCAATATTCGTCTGTCGACGGCTTTGCCAACGACTGGCACCTGGTGCATTTGGGAAGCCGCGCAGTAGGCGGCGCGGCCTTACTGATCGCCGAAGCCACATCTGTTTCGCCCGAAGGCCGCATTTCACCCGAAGATCTGGGCATCTGGAAAGATGAACATATCGAAAAGTTAAAACAGATCACCACATTTATAACGGAACAAGGAGCTGTTCCGGGCGTGCAACTGGCGCATGCGGGCCGAAAAGCCAGCACCTACCCTGCCTGGAAAGGTCGCGGGCAGGTGCCTGTGCACGAAGGAGGCTGGCAACCATTGAGCGCGTCGGCGATCCCTTTTCACGAAAAAGAGGTGGCGCCGCTCGCCCTGGACGCTGCGGGCATTCAAAAAGTGATTTCAGATTTTGCAAAAGCTGCTGAACGTGCATTAAGTGCTGGTTTTAAAGTTATTGAACTGCATGCCGCGCACGGTTATCTGATACACCAATTTCTCTCACCGCTTAGCAATGTACGCATCGACGAATATGGGGGAAGTTTAGAAAATCGCTCACGCATCCTGATTGAAATCATTGACGCCGTTCAGAAAGTCTGGCCAGCTGAATTGCCATTATTTGTGCGCATATCCGCAACCGATTGGGCCGAAAATGGCTGGGATGAGAACCAGTCCGTGGAATTGGTTAAAATACTGAAAAACAAAGGTGTAGACTTGATCGACGTTTCCAGCGGTGGATTGGCGGCGCACCAGAAAATATCGGTTGGACCTTCCTACCAGGTGCCGTTTTCTGCGAAAATAAAGAAGGAAACGGGTGCTTTAACCGGTGCCGTAGGCTTAATTACGGAGGCAAAACAATGCGAAGAAATCTTGCAGAACGGTGAAGCTGATCTGATCATCATGGCCAGGGAGCTGCTTCGCGATCCGTATTTCCCATTGCACGCAGCGCATGAGCTCGGCGAAGACATTAGCTGGCCTATCCAGTATGACCGGGCAAAGCCAACGAATAAATAATGAATCCTCGCGTAAGCCTCCTTATCGGACTTGTCAGCATCAGTATTTTCCCGGTTCTGGTCAAATGGGCGCCAGTTTCCGGGATAACTTCTGCTTTTTACAGAATGTTTTTCGGGCTTATGTTTTTGCTGCCGGGCATCCTGTATATGCGTAAATTCAATTGGCCCGACAAGGATCTTTGGATCCCTATCATCCTGTGCGGGATCATTTTCGCCACGGATATAGCCGTTTGGAATGTCTCTATTCAGTATTCCAATGCTACGCAAGCTACATTATTGACAAACCTGGCTCCTGCCTGGGTGGGAGTAGGATCATTCTTTTTCCTGAATGATAAGCCGAAAGCCAGTTTCTGGCTCGGGACATTCATTGCCATTGCCGGCATGGTGGTCCTTATCGGTCCGTCTGCGTTTTTCGAAATGCGGCTTGACAGAGGCTTCGCGCTGGCCGTTCTTTCCGGAATGCTATATGCCACCTACATGCTCATCAGCAAACCCATTTTAAACCGAGTGAATATCGGCAGTTTCATGACCATCAGTATGGCCGTTTCCAGCCTCTTCCTTTTGTTTGTTTGCTTGTTTTTCGGTGAACCACTTTGGAATTTCGAACCCGTAATCTGGGGCATTTTTGGGGTTCAGGGTCTGATATGTCAGCTGATTGGTTGGTTGGCAATCAGTTATGCAGTCCAGAAAATGGACGCACAGCGTGTTTCGCTGAGCCTGCTGAGCCAGGCTGTTGTGACCGGATTGCTTGCCTGGATTTTTATTGATGAACAAATCACCTGGCAAATGATCCTCGGAGGAGTCATCATTCTTACCGGGATCGCCATTACATTTCAAAAATCCAAAGTCAGAGCGGCAGATAGATAATGAAAGTAGAACCCAATCCTGGTTTGCCGATGGCGTCAATCAGTCCTTTGTGATTTTCTACGATTTTTTTACAAATCGCCAACCCAATGCCCGTGCCTTCATACGTGCTCCGGTTGTGCAACCTCTGAAACACCTGAAAGATCCGGTCTTTGAACTGAGGTTCAAAACCTATCCCATTGTCCGAAAACGATAAATATTGATAAGTCCGGTTCGCTTCGGCCCCATTCAATGCGATAAGCTCTCCCGAAATGTGTCCCGACCGGATGATAATAACAGGATTAGTGTCGGTTTTGGTAAACTTAATGGCGTTGGCAATCAGGTTTGTGAATAGCTGTTCAAACTGATATTCGATAATGTGCCAGACCGGAAGCTCGTCGCTGATTATCTCTGCGTTCGCCTGATGGATCAAATCCCCGAGCTGCTCTTTAACATTATGCAAAACATCATTCAGATCCGTTTCCTCAAAATGTTTTTCAACCGCATTGGCGCGCGAAAATGCCAGTAAATCAACAATGAGCTGCTGCATCCTCGTAGATGAAGCCTGCATCCGCTGAAAATAATCTTGACCACGCGGAGACAAGTTCTCATTCTCAGTTTCAAGTATCCTCGTCGCGAACGTCTGGATTTTCCGCAATGGTTCCTGCAAGTCATGGCTGGCGACGTAGGCAAATTGGGCAAGCTCCATATTGGTTTTTACCAGCTCGCTGTTGGCGATTGTGAGCTCTTTTGTACGCAGCTGAACCTGTGATTCCAGCTCATCAGCCAATGTTCTGTATTTATCTTCACTTATCTTTAAGGCCAGCTCATCTTCTTTCCGGTCCGTAATGTCCATCATTGTCCCGAGCATACGGTGTGGCCGGTGGTGCTCATCATACAGGATCTTTCCTTGTGTCCGGATCCAGTGGATCGTTTGATCAGGATGTACAATGCGGGCCTCGTAGTAATATGTGCCGGTTTGTAAAGCAATCTCGAAAGCTTTCTCCACCACAGCCCGCCGGTCCTCCGGATGGACCAGATCACGCATCTGCTTGTGCGTCAATGTTGCCGTTTCTTCAAACCCAAAAATAGTCGCAAGACGGCCGGAGTAGATAATGTGCTTTGTATTCAGGTCCAGATCCCAGGTTGCTAGTTGCGTCCCGTCTGTGGCCAGTGACAGCCTTTCAGCAGCCTCCGAAATCTGCTTACGAAATCTGACCTTTTCCGTAACATCATTCAGGGAAATCATAATGCCCGAAACCTCATCGTCCGTTTCCACAATGGGCGCATATTGGAAATCCACATAATGTTCTGTTGGCCCGTTGGCACCGGCAATGATCATCGACGCCTCACTATCCCGATATAACTTGCCAGTCTGGTAAGCATTCCGAAGAATCTTACCCAGATTCTGGTCTTCCAGTTCCGGAAAAACATCAAACAACCGCTGCCCCGCCACTTCATGCAGCTGACGCCCCCAAAGACTTTTCAGCATGGCTTCATTGGCAATGCTGATCACAAATTCAGGGCCTTTCACAATGGCTTTGGCAAATTGGGATTGTGTAACCAGCGTCCGGAATTGGTTTTCACTGCGTTCGAGCCGGTGCTTGGCAAGTACTTGCTGCGTAACCTCCGTTGCAACGACAAATATGCCCGAAATCTCACCTGTTTCTTCAACAAGCGGCTGATACACGAAGTTAAAATAGCATTGCTCGGGCTTACCGAAACGCCTGATAGTTACTTCAAACTCGTTCCCGTGATAGGCAATGCCCGTTTTGATCACATTATTAAGAATATCCTCAATGGAAGTCCTAACCTCGGGAAGCGAAACAAAGAGAGGTTTATTTACGAATTCTTCTTCCGGTTTATTAATGATACTGAGATAGGTATCATTGGCCATTTCAACAAAAAAATCAGGTCCCCGCAGGATTGTGATTCCCACGGGCGCCTGTCTCATTGTGTTTCTAAACCTGCTTTCGCTATCGACTAGGCAGTGCGTATTGTAAGATTCTGCTTTGGTGGCCCGGTTGTCGGCATCCGTGCCCTGCTGTGAGTTGTCCACTGCTTTTCTATAAAAGGTCTTTTTACAAACTTAGGAGGTGAACAATTGAGGATTAGTATTGATAGTAAAAATTATCTGCAACGGGTTTCCAGCTATGCTTCGTCCAGTCAATATCCAGGATTTGTTTAATTGCCTGTTTAAGTTTTGGAAAAGAACCGGGCTTTCTGATAAAATAGTTAGCTCCCTGTTCGTGAACTTTACGCACCATTTCCTCTTGTCCGGTCGTCGAAAATATGACAACGGGAATCATTTCCCAAGCTTTTGTACTCCTGATTTGTTCCAGGCACTCGAAACCATTTTTTCTTGGCATATTAAGGTCCAAAAAAATCACGTCCGGCGGCGGCGGGACATTGTTTTCCATTAAATGGATCAATTCAACCCCGTCATTGGCCGTAGTAAGTTCCGTTGATGTGCTCACCTCTCTCAATGCATCTTCGAACAGCATGCAATCATCTGCATCGTCGTCTGCAAGAAAAATTGTTTTATTTGGAATAGCGCTCATAATACGGTTTAAAATGTCTCAATTCACGTTTCTATACTGGCTTTCGGCAGACTATGGAGAATTCATTCAATGTATTTTTAGCCAAATCGCAATACAAGTTAAAAAAAATTACCGTTTAATAATATTTTAGGACCTAAAATTCGCCTTCAACACCCTCCTTCGGTTTCTTCTTGGCCTGGTGTAATCTGTAATTTAAAGTAAGGTTAATCTGCCTCCTGCGGCCCTGAGAATTGTTCACTGTATAAAAATTCGCACCCTCGATCACCGACCTGAATTTTCGTGAGTTAAAAACATCTATCACGCTCAGTGTCAGTGTCCCGTTATTTTTTAAAATATCTCTGCTTGCCGCCAGGTCCAGGGTCGCCAAAGCTTTGCGCCTGCCCTGCGGCGTTTGCTGGGGCGCTTCGTAATTGCCCCTCAATTGCACATCCGTATTCTTCCACAATGTAAACCGCGACATCATCCGGACGAACCAGCTGTAAGTGTCACTCTTAAAATCCTCATCCAGGCCGGTGCCGTCTGTAATTGCCCTGAAAAAGTTGAAACTTCCATCCAGCTTCCACCATTGATATGGTGTGAACGAACTCGTGAATTCCGCACCATAAGCATCCTCCGTTCCCAGGTTTTCGGGTCGCGTGTAGGAGCTGCCGTCTTCCTGCACGCTCCGGATGCTGGTGATCTTGCCATTGGTGTGACGGTAATACAGCGAGGATGTTAGCGAACCTTTTGCCATATACTTAATGTGCCCAAACTCGAATGCATTGGTAAATTCCGGATTGAGGTCCGGGTTACCACTCCAGTAGTTACGGTTGTCGCTATAAGTCGCAAATGGGGTCAGGTCATTGTATTGCGGCCTGCGGACGCGGCGGCTGAGACTCAGCTGAAATGCATTCTGCTTGGCGAAATCGTAAGTTACATGGACGCTTGGGAATAAATTGGCATAATTGCGCTCATTCACCTCCCGGGTTTGCTTCAACTCGGTTGTAACACCTGTCCATTCCGCCCGCAAGCCTGCCTGATATGAAAATTTGCCCGTTTTATTTCCGACAATTCCGTAAGCTGCATTAATGTTTTCCTCATACAAAAAGTCATTCGTAAGATTTGGCAAAGTAATCCAGCCCTCGCTGGTTTCCTGCGTAACGGCATAATCGTTCGTCATATCGCGCGAACTGCTTCTTGCCCCGGCTTCGAACTTTCCGTCCTTTCCGAACGGATGCACATAATCCACCTGAAAAAGTAATTGTTTCTCCGTCTCATAGTTCACGGCACGCTGCAGCAGCGGGGGAATATCCGATGGACTGCCGTCGGGCCGGAAAACATTCTCCCGGTAATACTGGTCAGAATCCTCCCAGTTATCCAGATAGCGAACGTCAGCCGTAAGCTCCTGCCCTTTTTTGTTGAATGTCTTCCTGTAAGTCAGGGAATATTCGGAGTTTGGTTCCGTTTCCGTTTCGTCCTGTGTCCTGTTGGTGAAGCTTGTCAGATTATTGACACTTGTCAGGTAGTCCCTGTATTTTAACGTCGAGAAGCGCTTTCCTTTACTGGTGCGCCACGTGTAGGAACCGGTCAGAATGTTTTTTGGGTTAAAATAGTAATCAATTCCACCGCGGGCGCTGTTATTCATTCCTTTCAGGTTGGAGGTCATATCCCGCTCCATGATGAAAGTCGAATCGTTTCGGTAAAGCTCCTGATAAAGATAATTTTTGCCCGGTGTATTCCGGTAAGACAATGTGTAGTTGATAAAGAAATTGAGATTTTTGCGACGGTAATTCACATTAGCAGCCGCTCCGTAATTCGTAGGATAGCCCGTGATAATGTCAAATGAGCCGTTAATGCCTTCTTTTCTTTCTTTTTTCAAAACAATATTAATCACTCCGCCCATTCCCTCAGCCTCATACCGGGCCGATGGATTGGTAATGATCTCCACGCGCTCGATCATGCTTCCCTGCAATTGCTGCAAGCCGCTTGCGCCTTTGATACTTACCAATCCCGAAGGTTTACCGTCAATTAGTATACGTACATTTCCACTTCCCCTGAGGCTGACATTGCCTTCCACGTCCACAGCAACCGACGGAATGTTGGTAAGGATATCCACCCCGGTTCCGCCTGCGTTGGCCAAGTCTTTGCCCACATTAAAGATCTTTTTATCCAGCGACAATTCCATCGAGCTTTTCTCTGCCTGAACGGTCACTTCATCCAATGTCCTTGCTGATCCCGAAACTTTTATCGTGCCGATATTCAATGGCGAATTCGCAGCCGTAAGCCTGATATTCTGCGTGATTTGGGGTTTGTAACCAATGAATTCGGATAATGCATAATAGGAACCAGCAACAATATCGACAATAAATCCGCCCGTTTCATCCGTAATGGCGCCTGCTATAAAGGTGCTGTCCGCAGTGCGGAAAAGCCTGATGCTCGCATATCCCAGCGGGCTGTTGTTCTGGCCGTCGACGATTTTCCCGGTAACCGCCAGTTTGTTTGCAGTTTGCGCAAGCAGCGGCTGACCGCCGCAAATAATCATAAATAACAATCCCAATCCGGCAAACGTATACGTTACCGTTGCCCTACCGGGCCCTCTTGCTGCAATGCTGCTTTTACTAACCATTATAAAAATTTGTAAGCGTTTTGTCGATATTCTGTTTTTTGTACAAATATAGAAACCTATTTTCTCATTGTTTTTACTCTACCAACTTACTGGACAGACGAATAATTTCAGCATTGTCCTGGACTGATGACGGGCTGAATTAAAGAAGTGACTTTTTAGCGAATCAAAGTTTATCCGGATCGGTTATTTACCTTTGCAGTCTTTTTTTAGCATCTGTTAGCGTTCCATGAAAACCGAAGCATCACAAACATTAAAATTAGCTTTACCTATCATTATCGGAGAACTCGCCCAAATGGCCCTCCACCTGATCGATAGCGCCATGGTCGGCGCGATTAGTTACAAGCAACTTGCCGCCGCCGCCCTGGTCATTAATGCCATGAACATTCCATTTGTGATCGGCATAGGCATGACCATTTCGGTTTCCCAAATGGTTTCCCTCGCAAATGGACGCCGCGATTCTCAGCTGGTTTCTCATTATTTGTTCAATGGCTTTTGCCTTTGTGCATTAACGGCCGTAGCGATTTCCCTGACGCTGGTTTTTGGAAAAGGCTTGCTGCATAACCTGGGACAGGATCCCGAAGTGGTGGAGCTGGCGATCCCTTTTATGAAATTAATGGGCTTGTCCATCATTCCCATGCTGCTTTTCATGACGCTGAAACAATTTGCGGACGGGCTCGAATACACCCGAACTGCCATGATCCTGTCGCTCGCCGGGATGCCGCTGAACATTTTGCTCAACTGGCTCCTTATCTATGGCAACTGGGGCTTCCCTCGGCTAGAACTCGAAGGCGCAGGCTGGGCTACATTGATCACGCGGACGTGCATGTTCTTGGCACTGGCTGCTGTTGTTTTGAAACATAAAACATTCTCCCGATATATTGCCGTAAGCAGCAGTCAATGGAAATTTAAAGCAAAAACCTGGCGGGAATTGCTGCATATAGGCGTTCCGAGCAGCTTGCAAATTGGCATGGAGGCCGGCGCTTTTGCCGTTTCCGGGATTATTATAGGCACATTGGGTGCGGTGGCGCAAGCTGCGCACCAAATTGCATTAAGCAGCGCTTCGCTCACATTTATGGTATCTATGGGCCTGGCGCAGGCCGGTTCCATCCGCGTAAGCAATGCACTGGGCAGGAAAGATTGGTTCAAAATATTCGTTATCGGCAAAAGCACCATTCTGACAGCATTGATCTACGGAACGCTCTGCGCGATCCTGTTTGCCGCTTTCAGGTTCCAGATCCCTACACTGTTCAATAAAAACACAGAAGTTCTGGCGCTTGCTGCCCTTCTCCTGCTGTTTGCCGCCGTGTTCCAGATCTCCGACAGCACCCAGGCGATCGGTGCCGGACTTTTGCGGGGGATTAAGGATGTAAAAACGCCGACCTTCCTCATTGGCATTGCCTATTGGGTTATTGGAATCCCGGTTGGTTATCTGTTCGCATTTCATTTCGAGATGGGTGCCGTGGGCATGTGGCTGGGATTAATCCTCGGGCTGACGATGGCTTCGATCTTTTTAATTACCCGTTTCTTCAAAATGACGAAGCAGCGTAATATTTGACAATTTTAAGTCATTTTAGGTCGAAATCAATCCATTAAAGAATTGTAAGTTCCGCTAAGTTTGTTTTGGTATTAGGGATGACATGGCAAAATCTCGTCATCATCCCAGTGTGTTTAAAATGTTACGGTTCCACAATAAAAAATGACTCAATGGATTTCAATTCCACATTAAAAAACATCTTTGTCGAAGAAAAAGACATTCCCGCGGAGTTCCTGTTACCCTCACTGATCCATCAGCGGGAGTATCTGAGCAATGGCGAAATGAAGACCTGGGATGGTCCCGTGCACGAGGTTTACTCACCTGTCTGCATTAAAACCGAAAACGGGCTGGAACGAAAACTAATCGGCAGTTACCCAATATGCACGGCCGAAGAAGCCGCTGCTTCCCTGGATGCTGCCGTTGCTGCTTATAACAATGGCCGCGGCGAATGGCCCACGATGAGTGTTGCCGAGAGGATCCACCGTGTGGAGCAGTTTACAGGCAAAATGATTGAGCAAAAGGACATTATCGTGAAACTCATTATGTGGGAAATCGGTAAATCTTTTGCCGATTCGGCCAAGGAGTTTGACCGGACCATTGAATACATTTATGCAACGATAGATTCCCTGAAAAACCTGGACCGCGATTCTTCCGGTTTTGACATTGTGGATGGCATCGCAGCGCAGGTAAGACGCTCGCCGCTAGGCGTGGTGCTTTGTATGGGACCATTTAATTATCCGTTAAACGAAACATTCACGACCCTGATCCCCGCATTGATCATGGGCAACACCATACTTTTCAAGCCTCCGAAATTCGGGACATTGCTGCATTATCCTTTGCAGGAAGCATTCATGAACAGCTTTCCAAAAGGCGTCGTGAATGTGATTTATGGTCGTGGTAATGCCATTGTTCCGGGACTAATGCAATCCGGGAAGATCAATGTGCTTACGCTGATCGGTTCCAGCAAAGTGGCCAATGAACTGAAAAAATCCCACCCGAAAGTGAACCGCTTACGTGCTGTTCTGGGTCTGGATGCGAAAAATGCGGCGATTGTTACGCCTCATGCGGACATTAACCTGGCTGTAAAAGAGATCATTACCGGTTCGCTTTCCTTCAACGGCCAGCGTTGCACGGCTTTGAAGATCGTTTGGGTGCACAGGAGCATTGCCGACCAGTTCCTGAAAGAACTCAGCGCTGCGGTTGGTGAATTGAAATTTGGTATGCCCTGGGAAAAAGGGGTCGCTCTTACGCCCCTGCCCGAAACCAACAAAATCGAATATCTGAACGGCTGCATCACGGATGCGCTTGAACATGGTGCGCAGATCATGAACGAAAACGGCGGAAGTTCGGAAGGCTCTTTCTTTTATCCGGCGGTCGTTTATCCTGTAAATGATAAAATGAAGCTCTATTATGAAGAACAATTCGGGCCGATCGTGCCGGTTGTGCCTTTTGATGATCTGGAAGAAACGATTGAATATCTGATCGAATCAACCCACGGCCAGCAGGTGAGTATTTTCAGTAACAATGCAGATGAGGTTGCTTCGCTGATCGATCCTCTGGTAAACCAGGTGAGCCGTGTGAATGTCAACAGCCAATGCCAGCGTGGCCCGGATGTGTTTCCTTTCACCGGACGTAAAGACAGCGCGGAAGGAACATTATCAGTCGCCGACGCGATCCGTTCGTTCTCGATCCGCTCACTCGTTGCATTTAAAATGAATGAAGCGAACAAACAGCTGATCAACGAAATCGTTCACGAGGATACTTCCAACTTCCTGAGCACCAAATTTATTTTTTAAATAAATTACTTTTCGGAACTGAGCTTTTCTGAAATAACCGCAGCAGATGCCATAACGAATGTTTGGACGATCTGCTGCGGTTTTTGATATAAATAGTGACGGCAAAAGCGATGTTCGCAGGAAGATTTTATTCAAACTAGTTTTACAAATTCACCCTTAATACAGTATCATTGCCATATAAATTAGCTTAATTTTATAAAAATAATGGAACAGGTTAGCTAATGAGTTCAGCATTTACAATCGAGTCTTTGGAAATGGTGATTTCCGGTATAAACGCCGGAATATGGGATTGGGATTTCGATACAAACAAGCAGACGTGGTCAGACCGGTTTTTCGAATTGCTTGAATATCAGCCGAATGAAATTACACCGGGTTATGAGAATTTTGTTAATATGCTCGTCCACCCCGACGACCGGGGCATTGTTGCCAGCGCAATAGACGCGCAACTTGAACAGAACATTCCTTATAATGTGCAGATCAGGCTGCGCACAAAATATAAGGGTTACCGATATTTCGAATGTTGCGGAAACGCGAAGTTTATCGATGGAAAACCAGCAAGAATGGTGGGCTCCGTTACAGACATTCACGAGCGTTATTCTCTCCGGGAAAAGCTGAGTGTCGTTTTCGAACGTTCAACGGATGCGCACTTATTAATTGACGACAAAGGAATTATAGATTGCAATAAGGCCGCCGTAACCATGCTGCGCTGCCGTGATAAAAGTGAACTGCTCTCGATCCATCCCGCAAAATTTTCACCCGAATTCCAGCCCGACGGACGGCGCTCCGAAGAGAAGTCACTGGAAATGGACCGCATTGCGCACGAAACCGGCTATAACCGCTTCGAATGGATCCATAAGCGCCTCGATGGAGACGAATTTCCTGTTGAAGTGACGCTTAATCCGGTGCATGTAGATGATAAACTGGTGTTGCTGGTGGTTTGGCACGATATCAGCCACAGGAAAAATGCCGAAGAGGTCATCAGGCGAAATGAGGCAATGCTCGCTGAATCACAACAACTTACACACAGCGGAAGCTGGGAAGCAGACCTGGTAACGAAGCAGAATTACTGGTCCGATGAAGCATTCCGCATCTTTGGCCTGGAACCCAATTCTGCGGGCCCGAATACCGAGCTCTTCTCTAAAATGATCCATCCGGATGATATGCATTTATACATCTCGCATATCAAGGACGCGGTGAACAATCTCAGCCCAGCGAGTTTTGACCTGAGAATTGTGCTTCCGGATGGGAAGATCAAGTTTATTCATGCCATTGGAAAACCTTTTGTAGATCAAACCGGACGGGTAGTAAAGCTTTACGGTGCCATTATGGACATTGATGCGCAAAAGAAAAATGAGCAGGAACTGATTAAGGCGAAAGAGCAAGCTGAAATGGCTGCCGTTGCTAAATCCCAGTTTTTGTCGACAATGAGCCATGAGATACGCACACCTATGAACGCGGTGATCGGTTTCACGCACTTGCTGCTGCAACACGATCCGAAGCCGGAGCAGATGGAATATCTGAATATCCTGAAATTTTCAGCCGAAAACCTGCTTGTGCTCATCAATGACATTCTGGATTTCAGCAAAATAGAAGCGGGGAAAATTGAGTTTGAAGAAGTGGATTTCAACATTTTCGTATTACTCGAAAACATTCGCTCCGGTAACATTCAAAAAGCCGATGAAAAAGGCATCTCGCTTGTGCTGAATGCAGACAAAGCCCTGAATTTAAATGTAATTGGTGACCCGGTGCGGCTCGGCCAGATCCTGACCAACCTGGTTAGCAACGCTGTGAAATTTACTGAGGTTGGCCAGGTAACTGTTTCTGCCTCCATAGCAAACCGCAATGCGGATTCAGTAACCATTGATTTTGAAATAAAAGATACAGGAATAGGCATTCCACCCGAAAAGGTAGATAATATCTTTGACAGCTTTACGCAGGCAACCTCGGACACCACAAGAAAGTACGGAGGCTCGGGCCTTGGCCTTACCATTACCAAAAGGTTACTGGAATTACAGAAAAGCACAATAAACCTCCGCAGCAATCCCGGAGAAGGCTCCGCATTTTATTTTAGCCTGACATTTAAAATAAGCGAAAAGCCGGTCCAGGAACAAACAAGCCACTTGATCACCAACAACAAAAGTCTGAAAGGCATGAGAGTGCTGATTGTTGAAGACAATGCGGTGAATATTTTCCTGATGAAAAACTTCATGAAGCAATGGGAAATCGAGTACGACGTAGCCGAGAACGGACTCATTGCCTATGAAATCGTCCAGCAAAACGACTATGATCTTGTTTTGATGGATTTACAAATGCCCGAAATGGACGGTTACGAAGCCACAGCCAAAATCCGCTATCTGCCAGACCCGAAATATGCGCGGCTCCCGATCATTGCGCTCACCGCGTCAGCAATGCTCGACATTAAAGACATTGCCTTTCGTGTAGGGATGAACGATTACATTAGCAAACCTTTTACCCCCAACGAGTTATACACAAAAATCGCGGCTTACCGGAAAAAATAAAGGCAACCGCCGGATAACCGGAAGTTGCCTTGAAAAAGCCGCAATAAATTGCGAATAGGTGTGTGATTTATAATCTCTTTTGATTTATCAGGCAGTTTGTAAGAAAATTACCCGCTTGTAATAGTCCGGGTCATATTTTACCAAAACCTGGCTGCCTTGCTTCATGGCGTCGTATTTGGAATAGGACAATGTTTCTGTAACCTCTGCGACAAAGTCCGTGCCTTTTGGATGCTGGATTTTGACTTTCATTTGATATTCGGGCAAATTGTTGGAATACTCGCCGGTTGGTTTAATGTTCAGGACCGTTGCATTCGCCTGGATGCCTTTACGTAAGATTTTTTGCTTCTGTTTTGCTTTTTGATTTTTCCGGATGCTGGAATAAACCCAGAAAATTATCATCCCAAATAATATAATCGTCGCGCCGATTTCTCTATTGCTTTCCACGGTTTTACTAGTTTTGTATAATGTCAAAAATAACCCAAATTGAGCCGTAATCCGCGAATTTGTGTTATCAAACGGTTTCTAAATTATTAAATGGCAACCGATTAGGTAATAATACGCAGCCATGCCGGGCACATTTACCTGCTGCGATTTACAAAGCTGAATGTGCTATTCAATTCCGGAATCCCGGATGTGTGTAAACGCATTCGAATGTGCCGGATCAGACTGCGAATTACTCGTCATGATCCAGTGCAGTTGGCTTTTGTTCAGCTTGTTTCTGGCTCACTTCGGGTAGCCTGTTGTAGTCCATCCAATAATGACAGATCGTTTCCAGCATGTACCGCAGTTCTTCAAATTCGAGTGGTTTCACAAAAAATGAGTTTGCGCCCGCCAGATAGCATTTATTGACAATGTCATTTGAATTATCATTACTCAGAATGACTATTGGCATTGTTTTCCATTTGGTTTTTGCATTATCCGGGGTCCGCCGCAATAATTTCAGCACTTCGAGCCCGCTGATGGCTGGCATTTGCTGATCAAGGATAATTAATGCAGGGAGCCTGCCAGCGTAATCCGGGGATGATTGTAAGATGAGGAATTGGTACAATTCACTGCCACCCTGGAAGAAACGCACGTGGTAGTTGGGAAGAAATTTTTTAAAGATTGTCCGGACCAGATATCTGTGATCCTCCGAATCGTCAACAAGGTAAATCTCTTTTTGATCCATTTTGTTATAGCACTTGTTTGCTTACTTCTGAATTCTCACGAATTGAGAAATATCAACCTAAAAAATCATTCCTTAAGCCAATGTTAAACTGGCACAGGAGTCTGATCGGTTTATTTCGATTTTTTGCTATAAAAAACTGGTCGCTGAGTGCACAGATTTCCACACAACGCCAGGTCAGCTCATGGCATTTTGTGCTGGCATAGCACACCGCCCAAGTTTGATCCTGGCATTGTGAGAACAATATTTATCTAAAAAGACAGCGATAGGCCTGCCTAGTAACTTTTTTGCATTTTATATTTTGAAAATAATGCCCATCCAAGTGCCGCCGATGCAGCAACCGCGCCAATGGTAAACAGCAACTGATATGGCTCCGTAGTTTCCTTTGGCACCGACACAATCCCTTCGCTGTCCGTAATGGCAGGACTCATTACATAGCGGCCCGTCTTAGGCACGGCTTGTTCTTCAAAATAATAAGCCAGTTCCAGCAATTGTTGCTGCATTTCTTTTCCGTACATGGGTTTTCCATGGCCGGTGGCAAGCACATTTGGTTGCAAGGAAGCAAGCTGATCGACGGAGTCTTCGGCTTTAAGCCAGTTGCACGTAAAATATTTAGGCGGACCGCTGATGATTTTCTTTTGAAACAAAACAGCCGTTGCCGATTCCTGCTTTGTAGTAACAATAGCATCGCCGGCAATGAGCACTTTGTCTTTCTCACGCCAGAAACTCACGTGTCCGGGTGCATGTCCGGGCGTGTGAATGTATTTCCATTCGGGCATAAACGGAATATCTGCGGTGATTCCCGGGAATTCGCTCACCCGATCTTGCAAGTCAATCGGTGTAGATGAATAAAGGTCAGCCATGTAAGCCATAAGCCCTCCCCCAACGCTGGAATCCGGCGGCGGATAACTTGACTTCCCTCTGAGATAAGGCAATTCCAGATAATGTGCATATACAGGGACATCCCATTCTTCGGCTAACTTTTTCAAGGATCCTACATGATCAAAATGGCCGTGGGTGAGCACTATGGCCGAAGGCCGCGCATCCTCCCCGAACAGCTGGGTTACCATTTTCTTGATCTTGGGATAAGCAGATTTCAATCCAGCATCAATCAGGACCCAGGATTTATCCTCTTTATTTTGGACAACATATACATTCACCATAATGTCCGTCAACCCCCAGACGCCTTCCGCAACTTTGAAGAACGCGTCATTTTCCTGTGTCGTTATTTGCTCCATTTGAAAATATTCAGTTTTGGTTAACAGAATTTACCAGATAATTCCGGCGATCTAAAAACTATGCCACAAGCATCCATTAATACATATGTTTATAGGAATGTTACAACCTTGCGAACCATTAGCATGGCCACCCAATATTCTTTTAGGCTCGATTTTTTACATCCAAAGGCATTTGATTGATCAAAACCCACGATTATGGAGCAAATAACAGCACAACCATCTGTACGGTCTAAGCATCTCTGGTGGCAGAATGGCGTTATCTACCAGATTTATCCGAGGTCTTTTCAGGATTCCAATGGCGATGGCGTAGGCGATCTGCAAGGCATTATCAGCAGGCTTGATTATTTGCAATGGCTTGGTGTGGATTGTGTCTGGCTTTCGCCGATCTTCTCTTCGCCAATGGCCGATTTTGGTTACGATATATCTGATTACCAAGGCATACACCCGCTTTTCGGGACTATGGAAG
Organism: Dyadobacter sp. CY347; assembly: GCF_021502655.1. Classification (GTDB taxonomy): domain Bacteria; phylum Bacteroidota; class Bacteroidia; order Cytophagales; family Spirosomataceae; genus Dyadobacter. Next base: position 1,395,786 of record NZ_JAKFFT010000002.1, on the reverse strand, counting down.
ACTTTGATGCACTGCTCAGCGAAGTGCACAACCGAGGCATGAAACTGCTTCTGGACCTGGTCCCAAACCACACTTCCGACCAGCATCCCTGGTTCCTGGAAAGTAAATCTTCCCGGGACAATCCCAAACGTAACTGGTACATCTGGCATGACGGCAATGCGGAAGGCGGGCTTCCCAATAACTGGTTAAGCGTTTTTGGCGGGCATGCCTGGGAATGGGACGAAGTTACCCAGCAATATTATTACCACGCATTTTTAAAAGAACAGCCTGATCTTAACTGGCGTAACCCGGAAGTTCAGGAGGCCATGATGAATGTCATGCGGTTCTGGCTGGATAAAGGCATCGACGGGTTCCGGGTGGATGTGATGTGGCATATGGTGAAGGACCAAGAGCTTCGTGATAATCCGCCATTCCCGGGTTCAACATTTGATCCGAAAGATTTGATATACGACCATTATACACCCGTTTATTCCACAGACCAGCCTGAGGTGCACGAAATTGTACGCATGATGCGGGCTGTGACGGATGAATATGACGAACGCGTGCTGATCGGTGAAATATATCTGCCCATTCACAAGCTGGTCACTTATTATGGCCAGGACAATAAAGGCGCACATTTACCATTCAATTTTCAGTTGCTCACATTGCCCTGGGAAGCGCCTGCTATCGCGATGGCGATTGATGAATATGAAGGCGCGCTTCCGGCCGAAGGCTGGCCAAACTGGGTGCTTGGAAATCATGACAAACCCAGAATATCCAGCAGGGTGGGCCGTGCGCAGGCAAAAGTAGCGGCACTGCTGCTACTGACATTGCGCGGAACACCTACCATATATTATGGGGACGAAATCGGAATGCGCGATGTGCCGATCCCGATGAACGAGATTGTGGATCCGCAAGGGCTTAACATGCCGGATTTAAATATCAGCCGTGACCCTTCGCGTACGCCTATGCAATGGAACAGCGAGATCAATGCCGGTTTTTCGAATCACAAGCCCTGGCTACGCCTGCCGTTCAATTCCGGGCGGGTGAATGTGGACAAACAGAAGGATGATAAGTATTCCAAACTGCATTTCTACCGAAAACTGATCGGGCTGCGTAAAGAGCATGCGGCACTGAATGTGGGATGTTACCGGCCGGTTTACGCGGATCAGCAACTGATTTCCTATGTACGCGAGTGGGGCGACGAGCGGTTCTTGATTGTTTTGAACCTGAGCCACAGACCGGCTTATTTCAGGCCGAGACAAGAGTCTTACTCGGGTACGATTCTACTGGGAACAGAAGTTGAGCGCATCGGCATGCAAGTGGAAGATGTAATCACGCTGGGTGGGGACGAAGGGCTGTTGATACAGCTTTCGTAGGTCGCCATCGATAATGACTTTATTATTATGAGCTTATAAACATCCAATTAAACAGAAAATCAAATATGAAAGCGTTAAAATCAATCATTACAATGTCTGCCTTTGCGATATGCATGTCTCTCGCCTCGTGCGGATCAGTGAACGATTCGGAAAAAGGAAGTGAAGGCTCGGGAAGTAAGTCAGAAACGACGCCGAACGACAGCAGTGGCGCTGAAAGCCGGGCAGCCACGGGCGTTGGTGAAGATAATCAGGATGATAGCCTGGGATTCCCTTCAAACCAGTCCAATCTGAATGCAGATTCGACCAGCCGGAAACACGACAAATAATTTAATACAAAAAAAAGGGCCGATTTGCATCGGTCCTTTTTCCTAGTTCGTTGATGATGAATGCTATTGCGACATTCTCGCTGAATCGCGAAGACGCTTAATTGTATCGTGCCCCTCTTTCAGGATTGCCTTTTGTCTTGTGATCAATGATCTTAAATCGGGTGTCAACTCATCCGATGCCAATGCTGTTTCATAAGCTTTCTGAGCAGCATCTTCTCCAAATTCAGAGTTTTCCAACGACGTTTTCCTACCGTCACTGCTGAATGCGGCTTTCACATCCATCCAGGTTCTGTATAATTTTCCGGAAACCATTGTTCCCGACGCCGGCTCTCCGCCTAATTGCGTAACCTGACCGGTCAGTTCCGATGCAATTTCGCGGCTATGATCTGCCAAATTTGAATATAACGATCTCAGATCTGTATCTGAACTATCTGTCTCGTCGGTTGCCTTTTTATATCCTTCAATACGGTCGTTATTAATCAGGATTAAATCATTTAGTATATCGACTACTGCTGAATTACTTGCCATGACTTATATTTATTTGGTTATGACGAGACGATATCAACTATTGTTCCAGCATTCAAAATGGGCCGCAAACAACTTGCAGGTTAGGTTTCGAGTGACATTTGTAGAGGTTTTTGCGCCGTATATCAGTCCAGCAAGAACAGCCTGTAAACGCAGGCTATTTCTCGCTCAGCTTTTTTCGCACCTTACTCAGGAATTCGGGGGAAAAACCCAGATACGAGGCTATGTAATGCTGGGCAACACGTTGTGGAATGGCGGGGTAACGGTTCAGAAAATCCAGGTATTTTTCAACAGCAGTGGTTGATATCGTCCGGAACAGCCGTTCCTGCAATTGGGCCAGGTTTCTTTGCACCATTAACCGGAACATCCGTTCGAAACCCGGCACTTTTGCAAGCAGCTTTTCTTTCGTTTCCGGCGTGAGGATAAGTAATTCGCAATCTTCGAGTGTCTCAATGTAAACAAGGCCGGGTGTCTGGTTCTGGAAGCTCGTAATGTCACTCACCCACCAATCTTCCACCGCAAACTGCAATGTGACTTCCGCGCCTGAATTGTCGATGTGATAAGTGCGGATGCAGCCTTTGAGAATGTATGCTTCAAACTGGCATATCTCGCCTTCCTGCAATAGGAAGCTTTTTTTAGGGTATTTTTTATATTGAAGCAAAGAATCAAAATATCCAAGATCCTCAGGTGTGAACGTCATGCACCGCAATGCATAACTATTGATTTTTTCAAACATGCCTCAATTGTTCAGTTTAGCGTTGCGCCAATGCGTGCTTGATTTCGGAATAAAGCAACCCGCTCCCACCGCCATAATGCCGCATACAGACCGTTTTCGGCGCTACCGAATCACATAAGCGCAAAATCGGCGACTCTGTTTCATCGTTTACACCGACGCCCAAAAGTACTAAATCAAATGTATTTATCTTAAAAGCCAACCTGGCTTCCTCCAATGTGCTCACGCCCGTTCCCTGCCACTGATCGTTCTTGTTGATCAGCCGGATCATGGTTTCCAGGATTTCTGCATGGTCCGCCAGAACAAGGATATTTATATCTGCCATTTTATTTGGGTTTAGTATTTAAATCGATGGGCAAAACGTCAGATTCGCGTTTTACCACTTTTCCGGGATTTCCATTAAAAGGATTTCTGCATTGCTCGTAGCTTTAATGTCAACCTCTGCATCCGGCCACAATCCATATCCATCGCGCCGCTCCAAATCCTGGCCGTTAACTACAACATTTCCTTTGATCACAAATACATAAAGTCCGTTTCCTGCTTGTTTAAGGGAATATTTTATCTCAAAACCTTTATCCAGTTCTCCGATATGAAACCATGATTGCTGCTGTATCCACACACCTTCATCGTTTGGATCAGGAGAAAGGATCTGTAAAAATTTGTTGTGTTTATCGCCTTTGCTATAATCAAGCTGATCGTAGCGCGGGTCAACATTCAATTTGTTTGGATAAAGCCAGATCTGCAAAAAAGTCACCGGCTCGTCGGGATGCTTATTAAATTCCGTGTGATAAATGCCTGTACCGGCGCTCATTGCCTGAATTTCCCCAGGATTAATTACCGCCACATTGCCCATGCTATCCTGATGCTCCAGAGTGCCTTCCAACGGAATCGAAATGATTTCCATATTGTCATGCGGATGCCTGCCAAATCCTTTCCCACCATTCACAATGTCATCATTAAGGACCCGCAAAGCCCCAAATTGAATCCTCTGCGGATCATAATGATCGTGAAAACTGAATGTCTGGGCACTTTTAAGCCAGCCATGATCCGCCACAAAACGGGAATCGGCCTTGTGCAAAATATTATTTTTCATCACTTTCCTTGTTTAGCTTAAAATTATGCACCCAAAACATGCTTGTTGGCCAACTGAATTTCCGGCGAGGAAATCGTATGTTGGCGTCCGGGATAGATCGCGAACGTCACAAATGCATTCATCCGCTCCAAAATCGCAATGCTTTCCTTAACCCTTGAAACCGGCACGTGCGGATCGGGATCTCCGGTTGCAATGAAAACGGGTGTTCCTGCAAAATCTCCTATGTAACGGTCCTCATTAATTTTTTCACCGATCAAACCGCCCGTGAAGGCGATAACGCCGCCATAGCGCTTTGCATTTCTGGTGGTGTATTCCAATGTAAGACAAGCGCCCTGCGAAAAGCCTGCAAAGTAGATGTCCTCAGCCAGAATTCCGTCCGCTTCAATCTCCTTAACCACCTGATCAACAATATCCAATGCAGAATCCAGCGCAGGCTGGTTCTCCTGTTCCGGCGCCATAAAACTATACGGATACCAGCTGTTATTAGATGCTTTTGGGGCATAAATGGCCATCTCACCAATATTCAGAACGCGTTTCAGTGAAATGATATCTTCCGCAGATCCGCCGCGGCCATGTAGCATGACGATTGCTTTTTTCGCCTCGCCAATGGCAGCTCCATCCTTTACTATTTGCTTGCTATGCGTATACATAATGTTGTATTTAAATTAAATGAAAGATCAGCCGGACCTGATTGATTAGTATCAATGCGGTCCGGCTAATCAAAATGCGTTCCGTTAAACTAACTTAGGAAGCACGCTCTCAATTTGGGCCCGGCGGGGTTCGTATTGAGGCGGAAGTTGTAAACCTGTACCCAATTCCTCCACGGTCTCGTCCGTGGCAAATCCGGGATTATCGCTTGCAATCTCAAACAGCACGCCGCCCGGCTCACGGAAATAAAGAGAATAGAAATAATTTCTGTCAATCTTATCCGTGATCTGATGTCCCGCTTCGACGACTTTTTTACGGAATTCCATCAAAATGTCATCATTAGCAACCCGGAACGCAACATGGTGAACAGATCCGCCCGCTACATGGCCCGCTCTTTCGCCAGGCACTTCTACCAGGTCAACAATGGCTGCGTTTTCAACTGCATCCGTAACAAACCGGTAACGGTTCACATGTTGTTCAAGCAATTTATAACCGAAAATATCCGTCAGTATTTTAGCCGTTTCTTCAATTTTATTGCTTGTGATCGTAATGCTGTGGAATCCGCGTGTTGCGTTTTCAGAAGTCACTTCCGAGGTTTCGTAGGGTGTTCTGTTATCAGCCGTTTTGGGCACGGTAAGCTCAAATTTCAAACCGTCCGGGTCCAGAAATGTCAGATACTGTTCGCCGAACTTTTCAGCCACTTTATTGTAAGTTACATGATTGGCATCCAGTCTTTTCAACCAGAAATCAAGGCTTCCTTCGGGAACAGAATAACCGATTTCCGTAACCTGCCGCGTTCCTCTGCGACCAGCTGGGATCTGGCTGCCCCATGGAAAGAATGTCAGGATCGTTCCGGGTGTTCCTTCTTTGTCGCCGTAGTAAAAGTGATATGTATTAGGGTCATCGAAGTTGACGGTTTTTTTCACCATCCTCAATCCTAAAACCCTGGTATAGAAGTCATAATTTTTTTTAGCATCACCAGCAATGGCAGTAATGTGGTGGATTCCGTTGATTGTATTTGCCATGTTTTCCAAAAGTTTAGTTCTCCTTGTTTTTTGTTGATACAAAGATACCACACCCGCCAGGGCCAAAACATTGAACTAGGACAAGAAAACGAGAGGGGCTGGAAGTTTCAGGAAAGTCGTAATGCGGCCTCAGCAAGCAACGCCTCATCTTCGGTGACACGCTTGTTACTTTTGGCGGCTTCGAAGTAAATGCTCATGGGGAAATGGGCGTCGAAGTTGGGGTCGGCCTCTACCATGGGGATCTTGAGTTTGGCGTGTTTGATGCTTTCCAGGTGGGTGATGGAGACGTAACTTAGCTCTGGTTTCCCCTGCCCCAGATCGCATAAGCCGAATGCGATGTTGTTTGTCGCGTCCAATTCAGATAATAGCCAGATTGCCTTACCATATTTAGAATGCAGTTTCACAACGGGCGGATGATCCTTTGCAAGGTCGTTCTGAACTTCCTGCGCGTTGTGGATCATTATCTCTCTTAAATTCTGCGGGATCATGTTTACCATTTCACAAAAATAGCGGATTCCGTTTTAAAAAGTTGAGTAGAATAACGGCTATCCCGTCAAATTACGGTTAATAAGTAATCGCGCGCACCAAATTGAATTCGGCGAATCGTTCGCTATTTTACACTTGCAATTTTTTTATTTCTCAAAGGCAAAACCCTGATATACTGGCAAATTACGGATCAGGATATTAAGGGAAGAAAAGGCAGTTCGATCAGTCTGATCGACAACGCCTTTTCCAATTTACAGATCGTTTCTAAAGTCAGGTTTTCCGACCCTTTTACAATCTTATTGACATATTGCGGCGAACATTTTAATTCCGCCGCCAAGTCCTTTTGCGTCATTTTGCGCTCCCGCAATGCGCTCAGCACGCTCACCCCAATGGCAAACGAAATCCGCAGCCAAGCATGGTTTTCCTGCCTGGCCTGCGCCTCAGGCAGCCAGGTCATATCCTGCTTCGCATTTTTAAGCTTCTCCCTGATCTTTTCCATTTTTATCTAGTTAATACATTTCAAAAACTTCCAACTCATCACTTTCATCACCAAGATAATCCCGCAGCAAATCCAGTTTTTTCAATTCGGTCACCAGATGACTACGCTCATTCATTGTTCTGGTCAACTTAATTGCACCGCCAGAAACAACAAATAAGTTGACATCCACTCTAATAGCATAAAGTCGCAACCAACTATGCCGCCGCGAGCCTCTCAGCTTGCTTTTTTCAAACTCTTCCAGCCGTGTTGTTCCATTTCGCAATGGCCTGAACAAGTCTGAAAGCGTCTCATCCCTGTCCGTCAGCCCCGTCCGTGCTACCGCCACCAACTTCCGCTCCAAAGAGGTTGCCTCAGCCATAGTTGCTATAACCGCTTCTTTAACAGTCACGTGCTGCCAAAAGGCGTTTAAATCCTGCTTATGCTCCTCAAAGAACATTTCAAGGAATTCTGCATCATTCCAAAGGTCAAACATTCGTGCAAACTCATTGCGGTCTTGTTTCTGAAATTTCGCAGCAAAAAGGCTCTCCCGGACAATCACAAAGATATTACTAATTTTCATAAATCAACTTATAGGTTTACATTGTTTTTAAACATTCTCCTATTTAGACGTAGATTTTTGAATTGGTCACAATCTGTAAAATAAAAACCGACAGGCTCTTGGAACGCTTTTTTAATCGTTTGGGAATGAAAAACGGGGTTAATGTTGTTGTAGAAGCATTGCCTGAATTAAAGTTAATTTTTCGCCTGAAATTATGAATTGGATTACAATCAATAGTACGGAAGAGGTCGAGAGGATTTATAAGTCATCGGAATACGCTATCATATATAAGCATAGCCCACGGTGCATGACGAGCCTGATGGCCTATCGCCAGTTGAAATCGGACGTAAACTCGGTCCCGGATGTGGATGTGCCGCTTTACATTGTGGATGTGGTCAACAACCGCAGCGAATCCATGTCCATTGCGAACAGCTTTAATGTGCAGCATGAGTCGCCGCAATTGCTGGTTGTAAAAAATGGCGAATGTGTTTTTGACGCTTCGCATGAAGACATTTCCCTGCACGATACACTGGCCTATTTTCAGTAAGCACAGCATTCGTAACAAAAAGTGCCGGATTAGCATTGATAGCAGCATTCTGAAATCATTAACATTAGCAAACTAAAAAGAGATTGTTCAGAAGGATAAACCTTACTAAACAATCTCTTTTTTATTTAATATCCCAATGCTGCGAACAGCTTCTTAGGTTGCCAGAGGCGGGCCAGACGGGATCATGATTTTCTCCCGTTTCATTTTGAATTTCGTTTTTTTGGCCGTGAATTTCGCCGTCATGTATTCGCCCATATAGATTGAGCCGGTCATTGTATCATCTTTTACTGTTCCGGAAAACATGAATGTGATCGCGTCGCCGGGCTGACGGTCGGTGCTGCGCATTTTGAATTCATTCCCTTCCACTGTACCCTGCATTTCGCGTACACTGAACTCTCCTTTGTGAGATCCTTCCAGCCAGTTGCCGTCCTGTTCAATGATGAGCGTTTGCTTGCTTTTGGAAGAGAAAAACTCGACATCCGCCTCCCAATGCCCTTTCAGGGAAACCGAAGGAGCTGCCATCTCAGTCTTTTGCGGCGTTCTCTTTTGTGACAAAACCTCAAACAAACGATCCGAAACCACCTTATCGTCGCCCGGCTGCATTTGTCCGGTTGTGATGGAGACAAATGTGGCCCCATCGCGGCTTCCGCCTCCCAAAGCGATCCGTGGTTTGGTCCGTCCGAAAAGCTCCGCAATCTCCTCGCCCGTAATGTTCAGTTTAGCAGGATCCCAGGAGATCCTAAGCTGTGGTGTGCGGTTCGACAGCTGCTTTGGTTCAACAACCGTTGTCTTAACCGAATCTATCGTTGAAACTTTTTTGGAAATATTATCCAGCCAGGAAAGCCATCTTTTCCATTCGTTGGCGTGGTCGCGTTTTATCCAGGCCTCCACAGCGGCAACCATTCCCATTGTTTCTTCCCTACCCACTTTATTGTCGCGCCCGGGACCGTGGTGCGGAGCGCTCGCCTGCCAGGCAGACATCAGCAAATCTTTTCTGCCCAAAACCAAACCCGCACATTGCGGTCCGCATAATGCCTTTCCACCACTGTAAATCACGACGTCCGCACCCATTTTCAAATGGACGTTCGGAATCGTAAGGTCTTCTGCGGCAGCATCCACCATAACCGGAATGTTCTTAGGCTTCGCCAGTTTTGCAATTGCTTCCAGCGACATAGGCCCGCTCATCGACTCGTCGCCAGCCATTAAATAGATCATCGCCGTCCGGGAGCTGATGGCATTGGACAGCTCTTCGATGGAATCAACCGTGATCAATGTTACACCTACATTACGCAATGCATGATCGTAAACATTACGGGAGTATCTTGGAATAATCACTTCTGTTTTATCAAATCCAGCCAGGTTCGGAACGCGGATCAACTTTTCAGGATTGCCGCCCGTTACGCAGGCAACGGTTACGTGTTTCATCCCCGCCGCACATCCCGCCGAGACCAGCCCCCACTCCGCGCCCGTAAGCTCAGCAAGCCGTTTTCCGGCACCAAATGCGAGCTCGTCATACTGCACAAAAACCTGTGCGGCCGCATCCATCGCAGCCCGCACTTCGGGCCTTTCAATGGACCCCCCGATAATGGTGAATGTTCCCCGGCAGTTAATAATAGGCTCCACGCCGATGGCCTGATAAATCTCCTTACCAGCGGCTGCATCAGCATTCCGGGAGATCGTTTCGGGCGCTTTTTTTTGTGGAAGCATTATACTTCCTGCCAGCGGAAGCATGGATAAATCTTTAATTGCATCTCTACGTTTCATTACTTTTTTAAAAGAGGTTAAGGAATATTAAAATGTTGTGCAGACAAAAGTGATTTAAAGTATAAGATTTTGCACATCAGGGCGAATGCAACGCTTTATATTGCGACAAACCGGAAATACAGGACGAGTTTAATACTAAAACAAAACTTAACCAAATGTTAAAAGCGCCACCTTCGGGTAGGTTACCGTTTTTCGTTTTCTGCAAAAAGCACGCAAGTAAACATCAGGATACAGATAACGACATTAAATTTCTCTGGCAGATTGAGCATACGTCGCATTAATTCGTGATATTTACACTGAATAATTAACCTTCCTCGAACCTTAATATAGCTACTGTTTTGCGTTCCAAATCCACGCTTTACAATTTTTGGATCAAACTATCTGGGCCGTCTGCCGAATTTCCTTTAAATGCCCGGATTTTTCATTCCGTATGCCTCATATCATTAGCTGCCCTGAGCTATAATGTTCCCTTTAATTACATCATCGGACTGCCAAGAGTGGCATTCATCAGCCTGCTGGTGCTTTTTGCGGTTACCATTTTATATTACAATTCCCGTTTCCGCCATCAATTCGGCATTTCGATCCTGATCGCCAACATTGTGGGGCTTTTGTTATTTGTAGTCAACTACTTTTTAAATTCCGGCCTCCGCGGGCCGACTGACCTTTATTTTCTTCTTCTTTTGTTGTTAAGCATTGGAATAAGCCCTGCGAAGCAATATAAGATATGGATCCCGGTCAACATTATGGTTGTGCTGGCCTTGAATGTTATTGAATATCACTATCCAGTAACCGTTCCCTACACCTATCTGGACAGGTTCAGCATGTTTGTCGATCAGATGTCTTCATATGTTGTGGTGGCAGTATTGGTATACATCTGCACAGATTATATCCGGCGGAGTTATGAAAATGAAAAACAGTCGGCGGTAGAAAAATCGCTGTTTATCGCAGAAAAGAATCAGCAAATTTTAAAGCAAAATGTTGAGCTTGAACGCATAAATGGTGAAAAGAACAAGCTAATGTCAATCGTTGCGCATGACGTGCGCGCACCGCTGGCGAGTATCCAGAATTTCCTTGAACTGTTAACCGTCTACGATCTTGATGAAACAGAAAAGCTGGGTATCAAAAGGGAATTGCTAAATGCCACAAACGACACGATGGCTTTGCTATCAAAACTTCTAAACTGGTCAAAATCACAATTGAACGGAGTTTCTGCACAAAAAGAAGCCCTGAACCTGGATGAACTTTTAAATTCAACATTATCCCTGGAAAAAAGCAGCGCCACCAGGAAGGATATCCAATTGAACTACGAAATAGATCCGTCGATCGAAATTTTTGCAGATCGGGAAATGATGCAGGTCGTTTTCAGAAATCTGATTGGCAACGCGATAAAGTTCACACCGGAAGGTGGCCGCGTCAGCATTGAATCGGCCATATCAGGGAACGAATGCATTATCACGGTCCGGGATAACGGGATCGGGATTTCTCCGGACAAGCAGGCTGTCATCTTTTCATTGAATGTCCAGTCGACCTATGGCACTAAGAATGAAAAGGGCGTTGGCCTGGGCTTATTGCTAACCCAGGAATTCCTGATGGCCCAAAACGGAAAGATCTGGTTTGAATCCATTCCCTCGGAGGGAACAAGTTTCTTTGTATCCATCCCAAAAAACGCCAAGTCAGGCTCATCCTTTGAGCCTGATCCTTTGCAATTGGGAACTTCTGAAAAATTGTAAAAGATCTGCCGCCTGCTTTGATCAATATTGATTATTTTTGATCAGAGAAAATATTTCCAATGAATTTTCAGGAACGAAAGAAAAAAATCCTGGCGGCCATTAATGATTTTGGCAGCTTATCCGTATTTGAACTATCTGAAAAGCTGGCGATGTCGCCCGCCACGATCCGGCGCGACCTGCACGATATTGCTAGCGAAGGACTGCTCATGCGCACCCACGGCGGCGCGATGAAAATTGAGGGGTTGGTCTTGACAAGTTTTACTGCGAAAGCCGGAAATAATGAGGAGAACAAAGAAAAAATCGCTCAACTCGCTGCTGAGTATGTGACAGATAACGACATTATCTTTTTGGATTGCGGAAGCACAGTTTTCAAAATGTGCCGTTACCTGAAAAAACGAAAAGGGATTAAGGTGATCACCAATTCGCTGCCTGTCATGGCCGAGCTGATTGATACGCCTTCTATCAGTTTGAACCTAATCGGCGGGGAAATTGACAAATCCCGGAAAGCCGTGCACGGCCACAAAGCCATAGAGCATATCAACGGTTACCACGCGCACAAAGCCTTCATCGGAATTGATGGAATTTCAGCACAAAACGGCCTTACCTCCCACAGCGAGCACGAATCTTCCATCACATCCGCTTTCATCAAAAATGCTTCCCAGGTGTTTGTTCTGTGTGATTCCTCAAAGATCGGGAAAGACAGCCATATCAAAGTGGCCGGTTTATCCCAGCTTAAAGGCCTTTTCACAGACCATAATCTGGACGCTTCACGAAAAAAAGAACTTACGGACAAGGGATTAGCTGTGGTTATCGCCGAATAAGACATTAATGTTGCTCAATTTGGATGCGTATGATGCTGACCGTTATGCTCATTATCAATTGGATACGAGATTTTTTAGGGTGAAATTGCTATCTTTTTGAAAAGCTGGAAAGATCCGGACACTGTTGGTCAACGTGATAGTTCTTACCTATTAGTAAATTGTTTAGAATAATTTCTACAAAACTTAGCCTAATGATAAGAAGTTGTATAGTAAATTCGCTATTTTTAAAGGAAGGCAAGTTCAGACACTCACTTTTGAAAACACAGGGCAGCGAGAATGAAACAAATATTACTTGTAGAAGACCACTCAGTTGTCAGACTGGCGACCCGATTCCTAATCAATGACCTCATCGGCTCCACGAGCGTTCGGGAAGCATCCAATTTCGACGAAACACTCACACACGTTGCGTCCGCCCATTTTGACCTGATCATTCTGGACATTGACATTCCCGGTGGCGAAGGTTTCAATATGATCCCCAGAATTCGAAAATTACAGCCAAAAGTATTGATCCTGGTGTTTTCGGGAATGGATGAAGCGCTTTACGCCATGCATTACCTGAAAGCCGGTGCCAACGGTTTTCTGGCAAAAAATTCGCCGCAGCAAACTGTAAAAACGGCGATTTTATCCGTCCTTGAAAATGGACGATATGTAAGCGATGTTGTGCAGCAGCAGCTGATGCGGCATACTTTTGAAGCCAATACCAACAGTGAACATCCGCTCGAAAACCTCTCGCAAAGGGAGCTGGAAGTGATGGACCTGCTGCTTGATGGCAAGTGGACCAAGGAAATAGCGACCCAGCTGAACATTACCGGAAGCTCGGTAAGCACCTATAAATCGAGAATTTTTGAAAAATTAGAGGTTTCAACCATCATCGAGATGTTTGTCAAAGTAGAGCATTACAAGAACGGAAGGCCTGGTAAATAAGGGCTTACAAATTCTCATTTTTTTTTAATCCAATTAGCGGGCGAAGATTCACGCAATGTGATATTTCAAATTATATTTGTAATTCACAATCTTCAAATGAAGGAACCTAAGACTATCTATTTGGCTGATGACGATCAGGATGACCGCTTCTTTATGCGTCAGGCCATAAAAGCAGCAAACGCATCAACTGAAATTATCGAGGTTGAAAACGGGTTGGAACTGATCAAAGTAATGAAAAAGCTTCCGCCACAACACGCGTCGCTGATCCTTATGGACATGAACATGCCTAAGATGAATGGTCTCGAAACCATTGCCGCGATCCGTGCCGATGCTGATCTGTCCGAAGTCCCGGTAGTCATGATCTCTACTTCGTCCAACACATTGCTCATCGAAAAGGCATATCAGGCAGGGGCAGACCGCTTCATTACCAAGCCAAGTACATTTGAAGAATTCAACCAGCTCGGCATCCAACTGACCGAACAATTTCTCTCCTAGCATCCGCACTTTGGGTGTTGTTGAACCATTGTACCAAAACATTTTACTACAATAACCAGGAAAAGACACTTGGTACGGTATTTGTAAATGTGGTTCAAAACACTGTACGCAAAGCGAAATCAGAATAGCTAAATTCAATGAAAACCACCTCCTCTGACTCAATTACCGGCCTTCCCGCACTTCAGAAGGCCAGAACAGGCATCAAAGGTCTTGACGAAATTACCCTCGGCGGATTTCCACAGGGACGGCCTACGCTGATTTGCGGTTCCGCAGGATGCGGTAAAACACTTTTCTCCATCGAATTTTTAGTCCACGGCGCACTCCAGTTCGGCGAACCGGGGGTCTTTGTTGCATTTGAGGAGAAAAGCGAAGAACTGACCATCAATGTTGCTTCGCTTGGTTTTGACCTGAACCAAATGCAGAAAGACAAGCTCATAAAGCTGGACCATGTTCACATTGAGAGAAGTGAAATTGAAGAGACCGGTGAGTATGACCTGGACGGGCTTTTTATCAGATTAGGCCACGCCATTGACAGCATTGGCGCGAAGCGCGTTGTTTTGGACACTATTGAAAGTCTTTTTTCAGGACTAAACAATGAAGCGATCATCCGGGCCGAACTGAGAAGGTTGTTTGAATGGCTGAAAGATAGAAACGTTACGACCATTATTACGGGCGAAAGGGGCGAAGGCTTACTAACCCGCCAAGGTCTGGAAGAATATGTATCCGATTGCGTGATATTACTGGATCACCGCGTTGCCAACAAAATTTCAACCCGGCTGCTTCGAATCGTCAAATACAGAGGATCGGTGCACGGAACCAATGAATATCCGTTCCTGATCGATGAAGACGGCATCTCAGTTTTGCCAGTAACTTCCCTGACTTTGTCGCATGATGCTTCGAGTAAACGGATTTCATCGGGCATCCCGGCATTGAATAAAATGCTGGGCGGAGAAGGTTTTTTCGAAGGAAGCAGCATTCTTGTTTCCGGAACGGCGGGAACTGGAAAAACCAGTATTGCAGGCTCGTTTGCCAATGAAACCTGCTTGAACGGAGATCGTTGCATTTACTTCGCCTTTGAAGAATCGCCCAAGCAGATCGTTCGCAATATGCGCTCGATAGGAATCGATTTGCAAAGTCATATAGATAATAATCTTTTAAAGTTCCATGCTTCCCGGCCTACATTGAATGGGTTGGAAATGCATTTGCTGTCAATTAATAAAATGATCACGCAATTCAAACCGAAGACGGTTATTGTTGATCCGATCACGAACCTGATCACAGTCGGGTCCGTGAGTGAAGTGAAAAGCGTGCTGATCAGGCTGATTGATTTCCTTCAGGCAGAAGGGACGACCGTGCTTTTTACCGCGCTTTCATTAAATGACAACATATCAGAACAGACAGACGAAAGCGTGTCCTCTCTGGTAGATGCCTGGTTGCTAGTCCGCGACATTGAGATGAACGGCGAGCGCAACAGAGGACTTTACGTGATGAAATCACGCGGAATGAAGCATTCGAACCAGGTGCGAGAATTTGTGATCAGTGACAATGGCCTGGACCTTGTGGATGTTTTCCTTGGACCGGAAGGCGTGCTGACCGGTTCAGCAAGAGAAGCGCAACAACTGCTAGAACAAACAGGCGTTGTACTGCGCGATCATGCAGTATCAAGAAAAGACAGGGAGATTGAGCGGAAGAAAATGGTGCTGGAAGCAAAAATTGAAAGTCTGAAAGAAGAATTCGCATCCTTGCAAGAGGAATTGAATAAAACCTTTATTGAAGAGGAGCTTAAAAAAGAAGTCTTCGAGAAGAACCGACATGAGCTTTCCCAGATCCGGGACGGCAAAAAAAGAGATTAGAAACCGCACCAGTCAGATATGGAAGAAACAGCAGAAATATGGGAGCTTAGATTATACGTAGCCGGAAAAACGACTAAGTCGGTCACCGCGCTTGCCAATCTCAGGAAATATTGTGAAGAGTATTTAAAAGACAAATATGTCATTGAAGTAATCGATCTTCTGTTACAACCGCAGCTGGCTGAGGGCGATCAGATACTTGCCATTCCTACGCTTGTGAAGAAAGTCCCGGAACCTATCCGTAAGATCATAGGTGACCTTTCAAACGAGGAAAAAGTACTGGTTGGACTTAATATACGCCCTGCAAAAAGAACAGAATGAGCGATAACACAGATATTACGCCGTTTAATGAGGATGAGGAAGTGATCCACTACGAGCTGCGGCTGTTCATTACAGGCGCGTCCTTCAATTCGAGGAGGGCGGTCGTGAATGTTAAGGAAATCTGTGAAACATATCTCAAAGACCGGTACTCGCTGGAAATCATTGATGTTTACCAACAAAAAACCCTGGCTGAAAAAGAACAGATCATTGCCTTACCTCTACTCATTAAAAGTTTGCCCTTACCGGCAAGAAGACTGATCGGAGACATGTCCGATACAGAAAAAGTGCTTAAAGGTCTCGGAATTTCGATTGGAACATGAACAGGCAGAAGACATATGAGGAGCTGCTAAGGGAAAATGAAGACCTGCACTCACAACTTGAAGAGGCCACTGAGACCATTCATGCGATCCGTTCAGGACAGGTGGATGCATTGGTGGTCAAAAGTCCCGACGGCGGGCATCAGCTCTTCACATTGAAGACGGCTGATCAGACTTACCGCGTGTTCATCGAGAAAATGAACGAAGGTGCGGTAACGCTGAATCATGAGGGACTGATCCTTTACTGCAACTCCATGTTCGCTTCCATGATCAACCTGCCTTTGTCCAAGGTGGTAGGGTTGCATTTCGCTGATTTTATTGCCGATGGGTTCCTTGATATATATCTGGATCTTTTTAATAACGGTTGGAGTGAAGACAGTAAAACGGAGCTTTGTATCAGCAGAGGCGGCGCTCAGGTTCCCTGCCAGCTGTCGGTTACCATGCTTCAACTGGACGAAGGGCCCGCGTTGAGCGTTATACTTACGGATCTTTCGTTCCAAAAAGAAATTCAGCAACTTCTGAAACAGAACAACTTACGTCTGGCTGAGATCAATACAGAGCTTGAAATCAGCAACCACGACCTGCAACAGTTTGCTTCCGTGGCTTCCCACGACTTGCAGGAGCCGTTGCGTAAAATATTGATCTTCTCCACCATGCTGAGAAATCGGCTTGCCGATCAGGTTTCGGAAGAAAACATTACATATCTGGATAAAATCATCGCGTCTTCCCAAAGAATGCGCAATATGATCACAGATATTCTCAGCTATTCAAGACTCTCGACCAATCTGAATAATTATGCATTAACCAGCCTGAACGAAGTCGTCAATGAAGTGCTGGATGATTATGAGATCCTTATCCTGGAAAAAAATGCACAAATTTTTGTAGATCAATTGCCTGATATTGAAGTCAACAGGGGACAAATCAAACAGGTTTTTCAAAATCTGATCAGCAATTCCATCAAATTCTCAAAGCCGGGACTTGCGCCGGTGATACGCATTTCGGGAGGTGTCCATGGGGAAGCAGAGGGTTCATTAAAAGACGCTTCCGGCACAGCGACCTGTTACATCACCATTGCTGATAACGGAATTGGCTTTGATGAGCTGTATAATGAAAAGATTTTCTCACTCTTTGAGCGTTTAAACACCAAAGACAAATACGAAGGTTCTGGCATTGGTTTAGCCATTACCAAAAAGATCATTGACAAGCACAACGGAAGCATTAATGTATCCAGCAAGGAAGGCGAAGGCGCAGTGTTTGAACTGATTTTGCCTGTGAAACAAGGGGTTTAGGAATACATCCCAAGCAGCTTTCCATTGAAAGAATAGCCACGCAGCTACAATTTACGCTCGATCCACACGGCCAGACAGCATAGCATAAGCAGCGTAAACCACATCCAATCCGGAAGTTTTTGCTTAACCTCGTTTAAATCGTTCCGGGAAGCGTCCGGTTCACTTTTTAACCGGTTTTGGAGACTATTATAGGACTTGATAAAATCCGTTAGCATTGCTGTGTGATAGATGTCTTTCATATTGGCCTGTTTTTCTACAAACAATTCAATGTTCAGCGAGTCGTTCGAGCTGATCCAGCCGGTTTCCGTGGGCCTGAAATTGGCCCCAGCTGATTGCTGATTTATAAGTGAATGGCTTAGAAAAATTGAATCAGACCCGATCCTCAAAATATTTAATGCATTAGACAACCAATTTAATTTCACAGAAGCGTTAACACCTTCGAAAAGAGGCGCTTGAATTTCCATGTTGTCCGCGGTTGCCGGTAAAACCGGCGCAAACACTGCATCCCAAACTTTTTGATATGCCACACTATCCCCTGCAAGTTGAAGCGGAAAAGTTTCACTTAACAAGCTCACGCCCACCCTGCCCCGGTTTTTTTCAACAGCAACAGGGAATGTTTTGGAAATAAGATATCGATTGCCCGGCACGAAGCGGAAAGGCAAAGCTGTAAGACCAGGATTTACAGGAACAGATTCTTCCGCAGATATTCTCCGCACGTTGAACCGCGTTCCCAAAGCAACATTAATAGCTTTGATCTCATCCGCTGGCTTGGTCATGTTCATGAACAAAATGCTTTTACCAGCCGCTAAATGTTTCTTAATTATGGCGTTGCCAGCATTACCCGCATCGGTAATGATAACATCCGGATTCTGCCCTTTATTAATCGTCTGTTGACTTTTTGTGTTTTTCGATAAAGTTGCCTCATAAATCACAGCATGTCCCGACTTCCCGAGCCAGTCAGCCAGCGCGCGGCTTTCAAAATCCGGGCTGTCCAGAATGAACTGAAAGGTGAGTTTCTGTGATGGCCGTGCAAAAAAATGCAGGGTATCCTGGACCTGATCGCCTAGCGCTAGCTCAACCAGTGTCCTACCCTCGGAAAAAACCGGGAAACGTAGGCTGAATTTATTCTGTCCTTTGTTTAATGCAATGCTATCAAGCGTTTTAGATCCGTATTTGACCTTCAAAAGTTTCGGCCCGGATGCATTCATACTGCCTTGAACGACCTGCATTTCACCCTTTCGCAAAATTCCCTTCCATTGTAATGTCTGCCATTTGTCCGTAGAAAAATATGGAATCCACTCAATCCTTTCAGGAAATTTTTTTGCGCTCAAAATTCCTTCAAACACATCCACAGGAAAATCCTGTCCTGCCAGAATTAATGTATCAAAACCTGCGCTTTTAAAGTCACTTGAAACCAATTTACGCAGGTTATTGATGCTATCCCTCAGTGAATTGGCCGTCATTGCGGGAACATCTTTTCCTGCGATAAAACCTGTAACCGTTTTAGCTTTTGCAAGCCCATATGGTTGAATGATAAATGCTAAAACCGCCAGCCACAACAGCACATGCAAGCCTATCCTGACCCAATGCCGCGAGGTAAAGCGACCGGCAACATTACCGCGCAAAATCAGCCATAACTGCAAGGGAAGCAGCGCCAGGGCAAGTGCCAGAATGATGAGATTAAGCGGATCTGACCAGTTAAAGTCGAAGTGGATCATGCGTATTTGTTGAGCGGTCAGTCCGGTTTTTATGTCTATTGAAGCTTTTTCCAAAACGCTTCCTCCAGCTTTTTCTCACTGGAATAACTGCTTCGGCTTCGTTCAGAATGGTTGGTAAATTTATACAAACTGCTTTTTAAGCGTTGCTTTTCCTTTACTGATAATGTTGACCCATTGACGAGTTTTTGCAACGACCCGATCATTTCCCAGTTCCCTAATCCTCCATTGAATGGTCCGCTGCTGATAAGCCGGTCTGATAGCGTGCTTCCGGTCAGCCGTAATCTGGACTTTTGTTCTTGAATGAACTGTTCATAGTCCAGGAAACCCAAAATTTCGGCGGCCAGCTGGGCCGTCGTTTTACTTTTGTATAACTTTTCAGCATTCAAATTACTGCTGATCTCAGTCAACTCACCGCTCAACCGTTTCTCTTTTTCCTTGATCGGAGGCGGGTCGTAACCGCTTTTTTTGACATATGTCCTGGCCTTATGCTGGGCAGATTTCAGGAATTCAAGCGCTCTATGCTCAAATGGAAGGGCTTTTTCTGGCTCATATAAGCGCAAATGCAGTTCCGACTGCCACATTTGTTCCAAAGCCATTTTCAGCAAACTTCGGGTCGATTGCTCATAGAATGTGTTCGTTTCCGCGTCATCGTGTGCATGGACATATTGTTCCATTAGTGCTGCCAGGGGATCTTTCTCACCCGCTTCATCATGTCCTTTTCCGTGGTCATGTCCGGCATGGTCATCCTTATGTTCAGGCTCGGCAGCCCGGCGCTCCGCAGCTTCGCCTTCCCCGTCCGACTTATGGGTAAATGCATCCAGCACATTACCAGCATCTGCACCCTGGGGTGCGCCACCGCCGCCAATGCTTGTTTCAAATTCCTCCCCCAAATATTGCCCATAACGCAGTCTGAGCACTTTTTGGTCAAAACCAATTTCATTGGACGCCGAAGCAAACTCTTTTTGGGCCAACTTCTTTCGCTTCGCGATCAACTTTTCCGTATCAATAATGATTTGCCTTTGACTTCTGAAATATTCCGGCATAATGTTCACAGCCATGGTCGCCAGCTCCGCTTCCTCAACATTAGACGTGTCTTTGTAAACCAAAAAATACGTATCTGACTTGCTGAAATTTGCCTGCGGGGTTTTGTTATCGATAGCCGCCCAATAATAATACAATTCGTCCCCTGGAGTGAAATTTAACTCACTGAGGTTGATCTCCTTCTGCAAATTGGCCTCTTTGAAATCTTTCGGCATTAAAGAAATTTTCACCTCCCGGAATTTCACATTCTCTCCCGATCCCCGAGCCAATGTTGCAACTATAAACGCCTGACTAACAAGGAAGTCGTCTGAAATTTTAGCCGAGATTTTTATCGTTTTAGGATCTTTCAGAAAATGGTATTTATACAATTCTTTGGACGCAGGCTCTATTTTCGGTGCGAGATCGGGTAATGCTTCCAGGCGGTAAAAATCAGACTGGTAGATGAGTGAATCCTTCCAATAACCCTTAATCGCATATAAACCGGATCCTGTAATTTTATCTGAATGAGTAAAACGACCTTTCCGTTTTTGAAAGGGAATCTCCTCGCCCTGGCTATTTGCCAGCCGAAGGGAAAGGTTTTCAGAATGGCTGAACTTCACCGTCCAAGACAATGCAGAGCCAGTTATTGTGCTGACATTCAAGTCATTTGATTGCTGCTTGGGTAACCTTGTGTATGCGGGCGGCGTAATGTTAATCGTCGCGGACTCGTATTGAGGTGCAAGTAACACATTCGGACGCGCTGGTTCCTGCTGCATTGTTTGCTTTGCACCACCTGTTTTTTTATTAAATAAAATGGTGGGATAAATGAAATGAAATGCCAGCACCGCCGCAAAAATGCTTATATAAGTCGGCAGGCCATGATAAAGCTTTACTATGGGAAAAGTAAAGTTTTGGTTCGCAATGCGCTCTAACTGTAATTGTTCCGCGACATTCAGGTCCGCTTTTTCCAGAAGGTGCAAACTATATTCCGTTTCACCCACATGATTGTGTATCAACGCAATAGCCTTCTGTCTTTTACTTTTATAGATCCCGGTCACACCAAATCCTGCCCCCAGAGCCGCAATCGCTGCAAAAATGCTGAGCATATGAAACGGCCCGGTAAACGCAGAAACGAAAAGATAGGCAGAGCCGGCCAACAGCAAGCAGCGTAACATTCCGCTGGCGTAAAGCTGGTTGGTCACCATACCGATCATTTTCCTTAATTCATGCATTGCGCGCATTGTTTTGATTAAGTGAAATCCAACGTTCCAGCATGAATATCAAAATAAAAACCAACAACAACCATTGATGCGAACCATTTGAATGTTGTCCCTTTTGTGATTGAATGCTTGCGAATGCTCCTTCCAGCTGCCTCTGACTTAGCGGATTTGACTTGTTACCGAGGTCATAATGAGCGATCAGCATCTCTCCCAGCCATTCCGGCAACTGCCCATTTTGCACGATTGAAGAAGTCGCCAGCCGCAGTGAATCGTTGACCTCAATAATGTTTTCAAATACATGATCCCCGACACTTTTTTGCGGGACAACATACAAAGTCTGCTTATTTTGCCTCTCTATTGGCTTATCTGTAAAAATCCAGTCATATTGGCTTTTTAATCCGGTTGCCAAATCTATATTAATCGGAATCTGAAAAACATCTCTTAATGCTTTCAGACCAGCCCGAACCGTTTCCGTTTCTTCCTGATTTTCATAATTAATTAGTACATTAATGCGTTCCTTACCCGTTCTCTTGGCAAAATCGATCAGCGGATTTTCTGATTTTCGCACTGAATCCCTAACCACAAATAACTTATAAGTTCCAGGGATAAGGATCTTAGGTAAACGGCTTATTTCCTGATTGTTATTTAAATATAAGTTCAAATGCGTGTCACGACCGGCAATGTTGTTAATGTTCTGCTGTAACCTAGACAAACCGCTTTCATCCCGCGGAATTGAAGTGAGGTCTGCTAAAGGTTCCGGATCAGCGCCGATAAAAATTACCTTTTCTTTCTTTTTCAGCGCATTTTCAAGTTCGAACCGAAAATTGCTGATCACGCCGGCATCAGCCTGTACCAAATGAAATTGTTCTTTTTCCTGGTCCTTATTGAACCAGGTCAGAATAGGCTCGCTAAGCAGAATGGAAAGCAAAATCACTAACAGACAGCGGATTAGCAGCAGTGGAATTTCATCTATCCTTATGCCACGGTTTTGCAGCGAAGTTTTGTCAACGAGCCACTGCGAAGCCGCCCATGCAATTTGTTTGCCCTTTTTCTGATACCAAAAATGAATGATCACCGGCAAAGCAATCGCCAGCGTTCCCCAAAGCATATATGGATTCAGAAACTCCATTTATCCTTTTCGTTTGGTCAAAAATGACTTTAAAACCATTCCGATGGGATCGCTCATGCGCGCGCGCACGAGGCTTACATGCGGGATTTGTAGTGCCTCTTTTAACTGCTGCAAATATTGATCAGCCGATTGGCGAAACTTCTCGCGAACAGACCCGGCGTCCAGCTCGATTTCCTTACCCGTTTCCAAATCCTTAAATCGATAGAAACCTTCAAGGTTAAATTCCAATTCCTGATCTCCAAGAATCTGAAATACAACTATTTCGCGATACGGGCTCGCAAGCGAACGGATCAAATCCAGCCACTCATTCCGGGCCTGCAAAAAATCACTAACAAAAATCAGCTGTTCCTTTTTCTTCGACTGAAATTCCGGAAATTTGATATTTTGCCCTTCATTTTCCCAAATGCCACCAGCAACAGTTTTCTCCAGACCCACAAGAATTTTCTGAAACGCCTGCTTGCCGGAAGAGGAAGCGCCGGTAGCTGAAACCGTTTGTATCACACTGTCTTTCAATGCATAAAGTGACATTTGATCATTCTGAATGTAGCAGAGATATGCAAGCGAGGCCAGTAAAATTTGCGCATATTGCAACCGGCTCACACCATTTTCCACATAATTCATCGAACCGGAAAGATCCAGGACAAACCGGACCTGCTTATCGCTCTCTGTGGACGATTCGCGGATCAAATGCTTGTCTGTCCGCGCAAACAACTTCCAGTCAATGCGTTTCGGGTCGTCGCCGGGCTCATAGTGCCGATATTGCTCAAACTCCACCCCTATTCCCGACCGTTTGCTGGCATGGATCCCCAGCATCAGCTCCTCGCTCACCAGCTTGCCGGTCAGTTGCAGATTTTTCAGCTTGATGAGCTCAGATGCGAGTAGGCCCGTACTTTTTGGCATGTCAGGAATCGGTGATGCCAATGGCATCCATTGGTTTAAGGTTTGATTTTTTGTAGCAGTTGGTGGATAACTTGGTCGGTCGTAATGTTTTCGGCTTCGGCGCGGAAATTCATGGCGATTCTGTGGCGTAACACCGGGTAGGCCAATGTTTGAATGTCCTCCGGGATCACTGCGAAACGCTCGCTCAGGACTGCACGGGCTTTTGCGCATAACACGAGCGCCTGCCCCGCGCGAGGCCCTGCGCCCCAATCGCACCATTCTCTGACAAATTCAGACGGGCTTCCTTCGGGACGGCTCGCCCGCACCAGTTTATTGATCCATTGAATCAGATCATCGCTGATGTGCACCTGACGGGTTAATCTCTGTAAATCGACAATTTCAGAATCGGCTAAAACACGGTCAATGTTCGCTTTGAATGATCCGGTTGTGGCTTTCAAGACATCCAGTTCTTCCTGCTCACTGGGATAATTTAGTTTGATATAAAGCAAAAAACGGTCGAGTTGGGCTTCTGGTAATGGATAGGTTCCTGCTTGCTCGATCGGATTTTGGGTAGCAATGATCAGGAATGGGTTTGGCAGCTCGTAGTTTGTCCCGCCATAGGTGACGGACTTTTCCTGCATGGCTTCCAGTAATGCGGCCTGCGTTTTGGGCGGCGTCCGGTTTATTTCATCAGCCAAAACCACATTTGCAAAAACAGGTCCGCGATTGAATTTGAAAAACTTCTTTCCAGTCTCGTGATCTTCCTCCAAAATTTCGGTCCCTACAATGTCCCCGGGCATCAGATCCGGTGTAAACTGGATCCTTTTAAAGCTCATATGCAGCGCTTCAGACATTGTTTTGACCATTAATGTCTTTGCCAGACCAGGCACGCCTTCCAGCAGGCAATGCCCGGAAGCGAGCAGGGAAATCAATATTTCGTCAATTGCTTCCTGCTGCCCGACAATCACTTTGGCAATTTCCTTTTTCAGAAGCGGCAGCTTGGCAACCAGCTCTTTATAATGGCTCAACTCCAATTTTTCCAAACCTCAGAATGCAGTTATTATTAATTAAAAGTTTAAAATCAGCCAATTAAGGCTCTCATTTCCAACACTGAGCTGGCTATGCGTTTAACGCATATACCACAATATTTACAGCGAAACGCGTATTATCGACGGCTAAAAAACGCTTATTCCGAAAGTCATAATCCCATTCGCAGCCGTAATCTTTATTGCTGTATAAAACGCCTATCCGTCCATTGATCGTGATCGCTTTAAGATAATCGTGCACAAGATCGTCCCCCCAGCCGTTCAACTCAAACGAAGTTGTCGGCGGCCCTTCTTCAAATTTGAAAAAACTATGATAGATGGGGTGGTTATTGGGAATCTTTTGCAAGGGTTTTGGCCCGAATGTGCGTTCCATTTCCTGCTCAAACGACTTGGCAAAAAGTCCGTCGATATCGTGGTTGCAATCGTCCACAAAAACAAAGCCGCCATTTTGGACATATCGCCGGAAATGGTCCCGTTCCTGCGTAGAAAACTCAACGAGCTTGTGGCCGCTGAGATAGCAAAAGGGACTTTTGAAAATTTCATTGCTATTCAACTGCACCACTTTTTCCTTCTCGTCAATCGGAATTGTGGTGTATTCAACCAGCGAATGCAGCAGATTGGACGGCATTCGCTGGTCGGTGTCCCAGTTTCCGGACGTGTATTGAATTCGTGTAAAGAAAAAAGGCTTCAAACCGCGTCGGAAAGTGAAGAAAATGTAAACTCCCTGATTTTCATAGGCGGAACCATATAATTCCTGTCCGACTCCGTGCTCACAACCCTTTCTGATTTACCCAATGTTTCCAGATTGTTCAGCATAATAACGGGACTTTCATTAAAGCGGAAATTTTTGACAGGATGCTTAATGACGCCGTTTTCAATGTAAAATGTGCCGTCACGGGTGAGGCCGGTCAGCAGCAATGTTTGCGGGTCCACTTCTCGGATGTACCAGAGCTTGGTAACCAAAATCCCTTGTTTCGTGGACTTAATTAACTCTTCCATCGTCGCAGTTCCACCGTCCATGATCACATTGCTGGGAGAAGGAACAGCCTTCACATTGTTTTTTTGTGCCCAATAGCGCGAATAAATCATGTTTTTAACGACGCCTTTCTCTATCCAGGTTATTTTATCCAGAGGCTGACCGTCACCTGCCCAAGGCGAAGCGGGAAGATCCGGGTGCGTTGGGTCAGAGTAAATGTTGACACGCTCGTCAACGATCTTTTCGCCCAATTTCGTTTTACCACCCGGCTTGCTCAGAAACGAACGGCCTTCGTCTGCGCTTCTTGCATCAAAATTGAAATAGATATTTTCTAATAAAACTGCTGCCGCTGTCGGTTCAAGAATGACCGTGTATTTGCCCGGTTCCAATGCTTTTGCATTCATGGAGCCCATTGCTTTCTGGATTGCAATAGTCGTTGCAGCTGCTGTATCCAGCTTATTTACGTCACTATATCCCCTCGCAATGTAACCGGAGCCCGTTCCGTCCGGCGTGCGCACAGTCAGGGAAAAGTTGACACTTGTGCTCGGGTAGTAAGCAAATAATCCTTTGGAATTCATCATGGCCGAATAGCCCTTCTGATTATCGAGGAACCCTGCCGCTGTCAGGTTTTTCGCGCGTGACAGTTCGAGACTTTTTGCTACTGCATCGGCACGTTTATCTGCATTAATCCCGGCTGTGGACTCAAAAAAACCAGGGGATTTCATATAAGTCTGAGGTCCCAGGATACTCACATATTCAGGGTTTTCCGGGGCGAGCTTTGCCAGTTCCTCAGATCTCCTAACCACTTTTTCCAACGATTCGTCGCTGAACTCATCAATGGTCGCAACCCCAACTTTTTTCCCAAAAGACGACTGGACCGATAAATTCTGGTTGATCAGCGATCCGCTGGTAGAGACTTCGTTTCGCGCGTAACGCAGGTTGCCCCGCTCCTCGCCCAGCAGATTTATTTCGCATTCATCCGCTTTGGAATAAGCCAGCACTTTTTGCAATAATGCCTTTGCTTCTGATTCAGATAGTATGATTGACATGGCTGGTTATATTTTTCTGGCTGTATTAATCACATTAACACCATTGAAACGCGTTGTTGAGCTTCCGTGCGAGACTGCGCTGGATTGTGAGGGCTGGCCTTTTCCATCGAAGAACGATCCGCCGAGACGGTAATCCTTTTCATCACACACCTGCGCGCAAGAATTCCAAAACTCCTGTGTATTAGACTGGTAAGCAACGTCTTTCAGCATTCCCGCAATTTTTCCATCTTTGATTTCATAAAAAAGCTGCCCGCCAAACTGGAAATTATAACGCTGCTGATCGATGGAGAATGAGCCATCACCAATAATGTAAATGCCCTTTTTGACGTCCTTAATCATTTCATCGACCGACAATGGCGTTTTTCCGGCGGCGAGCGAAACATTTGGCATTCTTTGGAATTGAACGGACGACCAGCTGTCGGCATAGCAGCATCCGTGCGATTCTTTTTCACCGATAATATGCGCCTGATCGCGGATTGCCTGATAATTGACCAAAACACCATCCTTCACCAAGTCCCATTTCTTTGTATTAACGCCTTCATCGTCCCATCCAACAGCGCCGAGCGATCCTTCCTGCAACTTATCTGCGACCAGGTTCACTAGTTTGCTGCCATACTGAAAGTTTTTGGACTGCCATTTGTCCAAAGTTGCGAAAGAAGTTCCTGCAAAATTGGCCTCATAACCCAGCACACGGTCCAGTTCCAGCGGGTGGCCAACAGATTCATGAATGGTGAGCCAAAGGTGTGACGGATCCAGGATAAGGTCATATTTTCCTGCTTCCACCGATTTGGCTGTCAGCTTTTCTTTGGCTTGCCGGGCTGCGGCAGTGGCGTCTTCCAGCATGTCGTAGCCCTTGTTATAACGTGTTGTTACGCCCGTGATTTTGTCGGATGGATTAGCTTGCAAATAATCGTAACCCATGCCCATCGGCGCGCTTAACGCATTCCTTGTTTCGAATTTTCCACTTTTCGGATCAATGGCGGTAACATTAAAAATCGGCCAGATGCGGTGGACGTCCTGGTCAATGTAGGAACCGTCTGTTGAAGCAAAATATTTTTGTTCATTTACTAAAAAAAGCACCGAATTGACATAATTGGCGCCATTTTTCATTGCTGCATTATTGACAGAAAGCAGCAGGTCCACTTTCTCTTTAATCGGCACTTCAAACGCGTTTTTCTTGATCGGCGCTTTCCAGCTCACTTCACCGAAACCTTTCTGAGGAGCCAGTTGCACGGGTTCCTTCATCAGCTTAGCATTCGCCTTGGCAATCGCTACGGCATCTTCGGCGGCTTTCGCCATTTGTGCTTCATTATTGACATCCACTACGGCAGCAAAACCCCAGCAACCATTGGCAATCACACGAACGCCCACACCATAGGATTCTGTGTTCACAATGTTCTGGACTTTGTCTTCGCGGGTGATCACAAATTGGTTAAGATAACGACCGATCCTGACATCGGCATAGGAAGCTCCTTTGGATTTTGCGGCATTCAGCGCAGCATCAGCCAGCCTCTTTTTGACGGCGACATCGACGCTTTTTTCAAGAAATGCTTCGGGAGAAACATTCCTGCCCATGGCAAAAGCGGGCATCATGAACGCTCCGGTTCCGAGTCCAGCCAGTTGTATAAAATCTCTGCGTTTCAAAGTATATATGTTTGCTAATAGTGACGAAATCTAGGGAATTACACGGCGTCTGAAAGGCTGGTGAACGTAAAGTCCCGGATTTTGAGCGGCGGCACGAGGTTACCGCCAGCACGCACGGGTTTGCCGATTGCCTCCACATTGTTGAGCATGATAACCGGACTTTCGTTAAACCGGAAATTCTTCACCGGATATTTTATTTGCCCGTTTTCAATGTAGAATGTGCCGTCCCGGGTGAGGCCGGTGTAAAGCAATGTTTGCGGATCCACCGCCCTAATATACCAAAGGCGGGTTACCAGAATGCCTTTTTCAGTTCCTTTGATTAAATCGGCCAGGGATTCATTTCCACCCTGAAAAATAAAGCCGGATGGAGGAGCAATGGCCTTGACACCTTGTTTCTGTGCCCAGAAGCGTGAGTAAGACATGTTTTTCACCACCCCATTTTCCACCCACATCACCTTCTCCTGCGGCCTGCCGTCCCCGCTGAACGGAGATCCGGGGATTTCAAGATTTTGAGGATCTGAATAAATGTTTACACGTTCATCGAATAGCTTTTCTCCGAGCCGCGTTCCGCCTCCTTTTTTACCCAGGAAACTCCTGCCCTCGTCGGCATTGCGGGCGTCCATGCTGCGCATCATGTTATCCAAAAGGTCAACGCCTGCCGTGGGTTCGAGGATTACCGTGTATTTCCCCGGTTCCAATGCTTTCGCCGTTGCCGAAGCCATAGCTTTTTGCATCGCAACTTCCGTTGCCGAAGCGGTGCTCAGTTTGGAGGCGTCATTAAAATCACGCGCCGCATAACCGGAACCTTTGCCATCTGCGGTTCTAACAGTGATAGAAAAATCAATGGAGGTAGATTTATTATAACCGAAAAGCCCCCTACTGTTACCCAGAGCAGAAAATCCTGCTGAATCTTCAAGATAACCCGCTGCCGTAAGGTTCTTTTTGACACACGGATCAATGCTGTCGAAGGCTGCTTTTGCACGATAATCGGGATTGATTGCGGCTGTGCTGTCTGCAAAAGAATTGGTTTCCAGATATTGTTGTGCGCCTAACATCGGCACATATTCCGGGTTATCGGGAGCCAGTTTGGCAATTTCTTCCGCCCTTCTAACTGTTTTTTCCAACGAGGCATCATCAAACTCATTGATCGTTGACGTGCCGGATTTTTTGCCAAAAACGGACGTTACAGACAATGAAAGATCTGTGGTTTCCCCGCTCGTGGAAACGGAGTTACGTGCATAGCGAATGTTTCCCGTCCGGTTGCCCGAGAGGCCCACGCTCATCTCATCGGCCTTGGAAAACGCCAGGACTTTATCTATGATTTTCTTTGCTTCTTCTTTGGATAAAATGGCCATTGTAATATAAATTTTGAATGAGTGAATGAGTGAGTGAGTGAATTTTGAATGACCGAATCATTCGCTCATTCACTCATTCACTCATTAGATTTTACGTCCCGTATTAATCACATTCACGCCATCGAAACGGGACGTTGCGCTGCCGTGCGATACGGCACTCACCTGTGCAGGCTGCCCTTTTCCATCGAAAAACGAGCCGAATGTGCGGTAATCATCCTTATCACAAAGCTGTGTGCACGAATTCCAGAATTCCTGTGTATTGGATTGATAGGCCACATCATCCAGCATGCCGGTGATCTGACCGTTTTTGATCTCATAAAATACCTGACCGCCAAACTGGAAGTTATAACGCTGCTGGTCAATCGAATATGAACCCCGGCCAATGATATAAATGCCTTTCTCCACGCCTTTGATCATATCCATTACGCTTCGCTTTTCAGTCCCTGGCTTCAATGAAATGTTCGGCATACGCTGAAACTGAACGGAATTCCAGTTGTCCGCATAACAGCAGCCGTGCGACTCCTTTTCACCGATGATCTTCACCTGATCGCGAATGGCCTGATAATTGACCAGAACGCCGTCCTTAATAATGTCCCACTCTTTGCACGGAACGCCCTCATCATCATAACCCACGGCACCCAGCGTATTCGGCTGCATTTTGTCCGCAACAATGTTCACGAGCTTGCTGCCATAGGCGAAGTTTTTAGACTCCCATTTATCCAAAGTCGCAAAGCTCGTCCCGGCATAATTGGCCTCATAACCCAGCACTCGATCCAATTCCGTCGGGTGCCCAACGGATTCGTGAATGGTCAGTCCAAGGTGATTAGGGTCCAAGACGAGGTCATATTTGCCCGGAAGGACCGATTTCGCAGTCATTTTCTCCTTTGCTTGCTTTGCAGCATTGATGGCATCTTCCACCATGTCGTAAGAATTCCGGTAACCAACCAGGCCATTCGGTCCGGCGATTTTTTCGGAAGCCAAGCCATCCAGATATTCGTAGCCCATGCCCATGGGCGAGCTGATGGCGTCGCGCGTTTTGAATTTGCCTGCCGCCTTATCCGTAACAGTTACCGTAAATGTTGGCCAGATGCGATGCACGTCCTGGTCTATAAACGAGCCGTCGGACGAGGCGAAATATTTTTGTTCATTGACAAAAAACATATTGGAAGTCACGAAGCCTGCACCATTTTTCATGGCCTCGCCATTCACATTCATCAGTAAATCAATCTTTTCCTGAATGGGAATTTCAAATGCATTTTTCTTGATCGGCGTTTTCCAGGTTTTGTCGCCAACTCCCTTCTGCTCAGCCAATATCACCGGTTCTTTCTGAAATTTTGAATTGGCTTTCGCAATCTCCACAGCCGTTGCTGCACATTTGGCAATGCCTTCCGCAGTAACGTCACTGGTGGCCGAAAAGCCCCACGTTCCGTTCGCAATAACCCGGATCCCAACGCCATACGATTCTGCGTTCACAATGTTCTGAACCTGTTTTTCACGGGTGAAAAGATATTGCTGCAAGTAGCGGCCGATCCGGACGTCTGTATAGGTTGCACCTTTGCTTTTCGCTGCATTAAGCGCTATTTCGGCAAACTTTTTCTTGGCAGCGACATCGATCCAGGGTTCGAGCAATTGCGCAGCACTCACAGGATTTCCTATGACCGGCACGGACGAAAGCATGAATGCTCCTGCGCCCATCCCCGTCATTTGCATAAAATCTCTTCTCTTCATTGAAAATTGAGGAAATAAAATGGAAGATTATCAGGTTATGAAATGGACTGAATGCAGTCTATCCAGACGGAAACAGCGATTTCATGAGGAATGTTGAATTGAAAACACAATGTAAAAAATATTTCCAACAAATATTGCTGTGGCAATTTTTTTAGCATTTTTACTGCGGACCTTACCAACTAAAATGAGCGTGCTCCTTGCCGGAACACGCTCATTTGTCGCATTTCAAGAAATATCACATCAAGTTCGTGATGATCAAACGTCTTAGATCCTGCTCATCCCACGGTTTTGTAACAAAATTGTGAAGATAACCTTTCGTTTCCGCATGCTTGAATTCAGCATTATAAGCTTGCCCTGTGAGCAAGACGCGTACACTTTCGGGATACTGCTTTGACGCCATTTTCAAAAATTCCAGACCCGTCATATCAGGCATCTGCTGGTCGACGAAAATGACGTCGATCTGTTCTTCTTCCAACACTTTAAGGCCCTTATCCAATGTGTCGGCGAGGTAAATCGTCGCGTCTCTTCGGAAGGAAGCTTTAAAGGAGTTGAGGTTATTGATCTCATGATCAATGTAAAGTATGCTCATAATATTCTGATAGTGGGTTACGGTTGCTGCTAAAATACAACTTTTTACTTTTCTCGAATAGTTTTCCAAACAATACTTTACGCTCCTCTGTCACAGTGCCTCGAAAGCCAATATGTTACTACCAGCCACTTACAACGAGGTTATTATCAGATTCATAATATTCCTGCCAAACGTCCACTAAATTCGGATCACCCTGCCAAGCGGAGCCATCGAAATTGGTAATCTGGTTATTATCCAAATCCTGTTTGAATATTACATGGTGAATATTTCCATCCTTTGTGCGCATAAATGCTTTCACAGCATATTTCCTTACGTAGGTCGTCTGCCATTTACGTGGGTTTGGTATCGGATCCGCCACGTCGCCCGCGCCATAAAAACGTCTGTAAAAATCTGCTATTGCAGCCTCCTGATTGTATTCAAACGATTGGTCAGCCTGAAAAAAATTGGACTTGAAAAAGTCTCTTAACTGCTCTGGGGTTGGTTTCATTGCTAAGTCACATAAAGCACGCGCCGGACATTCGGTTGCCCAACATGTAAGATACAATAAATATCCACCGAAAGCTAAAAAGCAGGGGAAACGGGACTGATGTTTTGAGATGTGTAAGCAGCCGCATGATAAGGAGCGATTGCCGTCTGCTAAACGGCAGCAGCTGTTCGTCCTCACAAGCAAAAATCCAGAAATCGTTTTTGCCTAATTGCAGCATCTATTTACGAAAACAGTAATGCTATTATGACTAAACAACTATTCCCTTCTGGATTATCGGCGAAGATATTCCTGCTCCTGTCCGTTGCTATTTTTTCCTGTCAAAAAGACGGGGTAACCCCGCATCCGGATATTGTTGAAGAGGTTGAGACGAATGCAAATGCATTTGTCGTGAGCCAGTTTCTTTCTCAAACCACCATGCCCGGCTACGACATCACCGACATTCAATACAATCTTGACCATTCACTCAAAAGTTACCGGACAGAAGGCGGCTTATACACCACAACCCTGACCTATGCCCCTAACAAAGTGATTTACACCACCATATATGGCGGCAAAAAGAGCTCCGACATTGTTTATGATCTTGAAAATCAATATGCTACCCGTAAGCTTGAAACATTTTACACCAGCAGCGGCAATATCACCGACGTGATCCAGACGGATTACATTTATCAGGCCGGGAAGCTGGTTAAGGAATATTACCGCGAAAACAATTTGCCGGATGGCCATCTGGTGTATTACTACGACGAGCACAATGTCAGTTTCCAGGAGCGTTATGATGCCGATGGTGTCATTGTGAATAAAGTCAGCTACGAATATTATCTGAAACATGCGGATAAGTCGAAGGATTTCAGCCAGTTCAATTACAAAATGGATGCAAAATTGTTTCCTCAGAAATCGTTGAATCTGGTAGAAAACAGATACCTGAAAAAACCGGCCAACAATCCTGTTACCACACATTACACATACTTGTTTAATGCTTCCGGTTATCCGATAAGCGGAAGCGTTACCGGACCCGATCCGTATAATTGGACCAGTAACTGGCAGTAACGTAGCATGTCAACTGGTTTTAGCGGACGAGCAACTTCCGGGTGTGTAAGCGATATCCGTCCTGATTTTTAATGTGTAAAATATAAATGTCCGCAGGCAGATCGAATGTATCAAAGCGGGTCACTTTTCCCGGATTTACATTAAAACGCTTACTGGCAAACCCGCGCTTGTTGATGAGCTCGCCCGTCAGCACATCATTACTATTTATCAACTCGTTGTGTATTTCATAAATGTTTTGCTGCTTTTGCAAAACATTTATTTTCAATCCATTACAGGGATCTGCTGTATATACAATTCTGGTAAGTTGGGATTTGCCATCAAAATCGACTTGTTTAAGCCTGTAATAATTACGCCGTTCGGGTAAGGAATCTGTGAAGAGATATTGCTTGGCTATTTTACTTGATCCGGCTGCGTTTACACGGCCGATATCATTGAATGTAACCGCATCGGAACTGCGCTGAATGATGAAATGATCCGCGTTAACTTCTTCGCTGGTCGTCCAATTCAGGTTCACCTGACATTGTTCGGCCCGGGCTTCAAAGCTTGCGAACCGAACCGGCAGGGCATCATTTATAGCCGTGCTGAAAAACGCAAATGAAGCGATGGTAACAGCAATTTCCTGGATAGTGAATTCCGACATCTCCACAGCCTCGCGCGCATCCGTATAGCGCCGAAGCACCGGATAAGGATCCTCTTTTTTAAAACCGTACGGATATCGGTTTGCCGAATCCTGTATCGCAAAACTGGACGGCCTGTTCATCACCAGCGACGCGGCGGGGCCAAATACCGGGATGCCTGGAACCGCCTCGGTGTATTTGTTTTCGACTGTTGACCAATGTAAAGGAAATTTAGGGGCGTTCTTGCCAACACCCGTTATCATGCTTTTTGACAGTGGGTTATTTCCCAAAGGAATGTCGAGCTGTATTTTAGCCAGATCCAGTAGTTCCGGTTTCGACAGCAGAAAACTGAACATAATGTAGTCAAAAGCATAACTCTGTGCCATACCAAACGTGCCGTAGCCGACAAAACCCTCGAAAGGATGATAAGCGCCGTGATAAGCATGAATGTCCATCGTCCTTTTGTTGTAATTGACCAGCACTTCTGTATTAAGTTTTGATTTGAATTCCGCGACCGGCGCGTTATCGATCGGAAATTTTGTTGTTGAATATGCCCAGGCCGCTTTAAAAGTGTGATGCGCCCAACTCATGGTAGCGTGGAACTGATGCGGAATTTTTGCATAGTAGTCCAGGAAAGCATTGTTATACATTGCTTTACCGGTTGTTTTGTAAAGTTCGGCCGCCGCCCAGGCGCGATTGTCCAGGTCAATCGGATCAGGATACGGGCCGGCGGAAATGCCAGGCACACTAACAGGTGCTGATGCTTGCGGATGCAGTTGGAGAAAGGAAAAGGCTTTTTTAGCCATATCAAGACAGCTTTCTGCATAAGTAGGGAAATAGGTTTTCAGGTTCCGGGCACTCATTGCCATCGCTGCCGCAAAAAGTGCTGTGGACTGCGTTGTCTTTTCGGATACAAAAAGCGTGTTAACCTCATCTTCCGGCAATCCCGTAGACCAGGTTGCGGGTGTAACCCGGAAATACACGCCGCCATCCGGGGCCTGCATTTGTTTCAGCCAGTCGGTTTCATATTTTATCTCGTCGAGCAGATCAGGAATGTTGTTGCCGCTTTCGGGAATGTTGAGGTAATTGTCCGGAAACTTTATTTTATAAAGCTCATAAGCAGTGAAAAGAATAAATAAAGCACTCGCCGCAGTCGGAACATAGCGCCCGTAGTCCCCGGCATCCAGCCAGCCTTCTGTCATCGGAATCTTGCTGCCGACAGCTGGATCGAAGGCGTCATGAAGCGGAGACGAGGCATGGGAAGAATGGATTTCCGCCACAGTAGCCGGCAACCCACCCCGCTGCCAGTTTCCTGCGTGTGGCATATCCAGTGTTCCTGATCGTTGGTAATACAAGGCCCTCGACGTGTGCTTATGTAAATCATCGTAAACTTCATCAGCAATGGTGAATGTTTCAGAACG
Source organism: Dyadobacter sp. CY347 (assembly GCF_021502655.1). Classification (GTDB taxonomy): domain Bacteria; phylum Bacteroidota; class Bacteroidia; order Cytophagales; family Spirosomataceae; genus Dyadobacter. The sequence continues at coordinate 1,360,572 of NZ_JAKFFT010000002.1, read as the reverse complement.
GCCATAACCTTCTACATACAAATAATATGTGCCGGGAATGGTCAACTCCGAAAAATCCAGGTCGAAAACCAATTCACCGCTGAATGATGAATCGGCTTTCAAAAACTTACTTATGCCGCTAAAAACAGCTTGATCCGACTCGTCTCGAACCTCAAAAACAGGTGTATTGACCGAATCAATGGGCATAAACCAGGCATCACCCAGAAAGTTGCCCAGCTTGCCCAGCTTCGGGCTGTCAGCCAAATACCCAACCTGGTTGGCCTTTATATTTTCATAAATAGCAAAGTCACTAAAAGTGAATGTGGTATCTAGCGAAGCCGCATTACCAGACACGTCCTTTATTTTGTTGACTGTCAAACGGTATACGTCAGCATTCATCAGTGGTTTATCAAAAATCAAATACAATTCGTACGCAACAACCGGCGCCCCGGATGAAGGGAGCAATCCCTTGACGTAATGGTGGCGGCCGATCTTAACGGGATGTTGTTGCTGCTGGTAAGCCGGATCTGTTTGGCTTGTCAGACTATAATTGGCCGTCTTATAGCATCCCGTCGTATCAAACCGCTCGCTAACACTAATCTTTAAAATGCTGCTCGAAACCGGATGTAACGAGAGCTTAGGCGATGTTAGATCGACAACCTGAATGTCATCGACAAAATAGAAAAGCTGGTTTAAAGTTGTAGTTGCAAATTCGAGATATTCAATAGAACTGAGGTCATACCCTTGCTTTTTGAACAATTTCAGCGGGATTCTGACTTCCTCATAATCGGTAGTAATCCCGCCCCCACCCTGTATATACGGGGCAATATCGACCCAATTACTTTGCGCGAAGTAAGTGGTAAGCCGTATGGATGTGGTTTGCGAGTTTTGATTTGACTTTATAAAAAACCGAAGTTCATCAAACCCTGAAATATCCACCCGCCAGGCATTGCTGCAATTAAACCCAATTTTCGGCATATGAAACTTATCCGGCTCAGCCCGAAAACAAGCATCACCAGCATAGGCATCCGCCCCCGAAACCACAGACCCGTAGGCCTTGTTGCAACTAGCCGGATTTGCTTCACCGTCCCAAAGTGTTTTTGTCTGAGAAAAGCATGGCACAGCAATGACGGCCATAAAGAGAAAGAATATTTTGCACATAATAGCACTTGAATGTTTGCTACATACAAGCGCTAAATCGGTGCCATACCAACTGTTTTTAAACAGAGAGTTTTTAGGAGGCGGATTTGAATGATTGATCGGTAAATTTCAAGCACACCGGCTTTTGAAACTCGTCCAATTAGATTATAAGCTATACTTATAATACACATTATGAGATAGTTAAGCTAAAATATTTACTGAAAATCCTATGGAAATCTATTAGCAATTGCATAGCTTTACCTATTCAAATTTCAAATAAATCAACACGCTAACCATGGAAACTACAAATTGCAAGGCTCGTCATTATACGATAAACGACTGGGACCCAATTGTGTCAGCAACCATCTCATCTTCCTGCGGCGGGGCGTTTTTAGGTGGGACCTTGTTTAATATGACAGGCGCGCTCATTGGCGGAGCATTTGGGATAATCATCGAGATTTGGTCGTTTATGCGATCGCAAAACCACCGAACTCAAAGTGAAAGCTTATAATTAATTGCTTCTGGGTTTGTGAATTCTCTGCAACTTATTCTGGACGAAATTCTGGTTCCACGGACTATATTCATGCTGGCATTTTTAGCTAGCATTCTGTACCTGATTATTTACAAGTGTCAAAATCGCTTCGGGCAAACAAATCTTCCTGGTTTCATCGGAACGGGCTTTCAAATCATGTCCATTATAAGCGGCTGCAAACTCGTCATTCGCGTACTGATCGAGCTGCATACGATGGAAATGGATAAGTTTTACACGGGCTACGGCGGGGCAACCGTGATTTGGATTTCGATCGTTGCTTTGAACAAGCGATTGAGCCGAACCGAGGGTGTCTAACGTTTTTGGAGCACCTTAATACATCGATCAAACCTTTCCATCTGCATTATGAATGTTGATATCCTGAGTCCCTCTGCGTGATTAGCCCTACTTTTCATCAACTCATTCAAAAAGCAAACCGGCCCGCAAGCATCGCTTTCATCAAAAAATTCTCGGATGCAATCAACTAACTGATCTTTTTGAACATTGAGCATTTCTTGCCTTAGAGCACTCATTTGCCGGTTTAGTAGTGTTAGTTCACAGTTTGTTTTTGATTCTTGCGTTGTTGCCATACATTTACAATGTTTAATTATTACTGATTAAACTCCCCCGGAGCATCGTGGCCTCAGAAACTTAGAAGCTCCGGGTTTTTCTATATGAAATAAAAGTCGAGTTTTCCGACAAATATTGGATAAAAAAATTTAGTTCGGTGTGAATGTTATCTCAATCTTAACATCGATTTTACCAAATTCAGATAAGATGTTTTCCATTCTCTTTTCAGAAATTCCTTGCTGATAAGTATAATCCTTCCAAGCACTTGTATACCTGCCCTTTTTCACGTCCGGCGGCAAAGCTGGGTAAATATTCTTCGCCCACCAGTCAAACGCCTCTTTCATTGTTGAAAATTTCTTCATGGTCAAATGTAAGCAAAAAGTCCGAACTTCCGACAAAATATTTAAAATATGCAAGCCATTGCTATTGATGAAAAGGAGAATCTTTCATTAATTTTTCACAATCCAGTCGTATAAATATTCTAATGACTTTCCCATGGTGGAAAGATTAGTTTTTAAATGAAGAGCAGGAATATCCTTGTATGCGGGTCGGTGCGTGATTGTCCGGAAACAACCTGGGCATTTCCAATGTTCATGAGATGCTTTTATACGTAAATAATGGCATCCGTGCGCTTCGAGGAAACGTATCCAGTCTTTAAGCTTAATAGGCCGATTATTTCCCAACTATGCAGCTTGTAAGATGGAGGTTTTTACTTGTTCAGGAAAATCGAAATTTTGTAATATGTCTTTTTCGTCAAAGTGGAGCCAGGCAAGCGGCTGGTTCGACGATGGCTGTGGATTCCATCCCATCTTGGACAGTTCATCTTTCCGCTCGGACTCGCTGACACCGAACAGATCCTCAAAAAGAGTCTCTAAATTTTCCTTTAACGCGTTTACAGAATCCTCCTCATCAATGCCATAACCGGAAACATTCAGGGATGGTATGATACTTAATGTATGGTCGCCCTGCTGGCCCGTGTAGACAATAAGAATGCCTTCGATTTCGTCTTCGGCCAAAGTGAGAATCTCCGACTGACATTTTTCAGCTTGATCCCAGTGGCTAACTTCTCGCAGTTCAAAGGTCGTCATGTCCGACAGTTTTGTTTTCATGAGTTTGCTGGGAGATGTTTGATGTTATTTCACAAAGAAATACCCAGGCCTCAACTAGACACAATTTACAAATTTTCCGCTCAGTATGAATTATTTGTCGGCGCACAAAAAAAGCACCTAACAAATAAATGTTAAGTGCTTACACGTGATCCGGATGTGATTCGAACACATGACCTGCTGCTTAGAAGGCAGCTGCTCTATCCAGCTGAGCTACCGGACCGAAATTCTAACTTACTCTTTCAAAGAAAAGGCAGTAAACAGTATCTGCATACGGCTTACTGCCTTTTTTTCGATGTCGGGGAGACAGGATTCGAACCTGCGACCCTCTGGTCCCAAACCAGATGCGCTACCGGGCTGCGCCACTCCCCGAGGTATTTTAATTGCTAAGCTGAGTCTCGATTTCGTCTAATTGTCAGCTCCTCTTTTTACTCTTTTAAGATCGGTGTAGAGGAAGCGGGATTCGAACCCGCGGTACCCTTGCGAGTACGGCAGTTTAGCAAACTACTGGTTTCAGCCACTCACCCATCCCTCCTTCTTTCCGTTCTGGGTTGCAAATATAGAAGGTTGCCTCTCAGAAAAACAAACATTTCCCTAAAAAAACTTTATCAGAAGCCACAATTGCCTATTTTTGAAAAATTTTAAATTACCCCAAAGCGTTCATTATGAACTGGAATTACCCCTTTGAGACCACTGAATATTTATTTATATTTTTTTTTATTTTAATCTACACAGCCTACATAATCCGCACAGTCCGCATCGCACGGCAGCTGCAAACCACCGCAAGAACACTTATCCTCAAACTTTTTTTACGCACCATTTCCTTCTCCCTACTGATCATTAGTTTGCTCGGACCTTCTTTCGGGGAGGCCGACCGGCAGATTCAATCGAAAGGCAAAGACATCTTTATGCTTGTTGACCTTTCCAAGTCGATGGATGCGGCCGACGTGACGCCTTCGCGGCTTGAAAAAGTGAAGTTTGAAATGAACCGGTTTGTGCAGAACGAAAGGGCAAACCGGATCGGGATCATTATTTTTTCCAACAAAGCATTTATTCACGTGCCCTTGACATATGACGGCGCGGCTTTGGAATTGTTTATCCAATCCTTACAAACGGATCTGCTGGAAACGGGCGGAACCAACATTTGTGATGCTACCGAACTGGCTTACAGCAAATTGATGAATGCTGCCGACCCGGACGGTCGTTCTAAAATGATGATCCTTTTCACAGATGGCGAGAATAATTCCTCATGCAGCGGCGCACTTTATAACAATCTACGCAGGTTCGGCATTGGGGTTTATACGGTGGCAGTTGGGACGAAAGTGGGCATCAGCATTCAGCAAAACGGGAAGCCTTTGATGGACAAAAACGACAAGTTGGTGATCAGCAAACTGGATGAGAATTTTCTTAAAAATATGGCTGCGGCATCAAGAGGCACTTATTACGAGCTCAACAATTCGAAGAATGATATGCCGAAACTGGTCAATGACGTAAACCAGGCCGAGGGAACACTGGTTGACTCGCGGACGATCACGGTGGTGAGTAACAAATACTATTATTTCCTGGGCGCTGCGCTGCTGCTGATCCTGCTCGATGTTTTAATTACCATCGGAACGTTCCGACTGTAAAGATCAATGCTTATTTTTGCGTCTCACTGTGACCGCCTATGACCGCCATTATTCTTTACGTTTTGCTCTGGCTTTGGGATAATCGGACTTTCGATTCCATTACCAAGGCAAATGAGCGAAAATTAGGTGCGGAACAGGCGTATAACAACAAACAATACAAGCAATCGGCAGAACTGTATTATCAGATTACATACGGTTCCATTTTTTCGGACCCGGCTGCACGGCTTAATCTGGCACATTCGTATTACCAAATGGGCAATTATAAGCTGGCGCTCAAACATTATCAGCTGCTGGATCAGATTGATAATAACACCATTGCATCCATTGCCAACAGCCAGATCGCATTGATCAAAGTCAGTCAGAAGGATACTGCGAATGCACTGGACTATCTGAAAACCGCGCTACGCCTCGAACCAGGCAATGATTTGGCGAGGAGTAATTACATTGTTTTGAAAAAAGCATTTTCAGGATTTGACAAGCCTTCTAACCTCAATAACAAGAAGAAAAAATCGGAACGTGACGCGATTGCCGAAACCAGTAACCAGCCGCCGCCAGAACCGAAACCTGAAACCAGGGAAGTTGCCGAAGACATTCAAAAGGAGGAATTGCTGAAAAGTTTGCGCGAAATGAATATGTCTGAGGAACAGGCGCGTGCGATATTGGATGCCATGAAATCAAACGAATCGCAATATATTTACCAGCTCAGAAGGAAGCAATACAAGCAAAAAACTGCAAAACAAGACGAAATAGAGTGGTAATTTTTACTATAAAATGATGAATAGCATCCCAGAAACCAACTTTCAATTTCCAGGCCAGACAGGGTTTTACAAAGGCAAAGTACGCGACGTTTACTCCTTTGAAAAAAAACTTGTCATGGTTGCCAGCGATCGCATTTCCGCTTTCGACGTCATTTTGCCTCGGGCAATTCCCTATAAAGGTCAGGTGTTGAACCAGATAGCCGCGCATTTCCTGAATGCAACGTCTGGCATCGTCCCGAACTGGCTGGAAGAAGTGCCGGACCCGAATGTGAGCATTGGCCTGAAATGCCAGGCATATCCGGTTGAAATGGTTGTGAGAGGATATCTGGCCGGGCACGCGTGGCGGGAATATTCAGCAGGTAAGCGCTCCGTTTGCGGCGTTTCGTTGCCCGATGGATTGAAAGAAAATGATAAGCTTCCGGAACCGATCATTACGCCGACAACCAAGGCGCACGAAGGTCACGATGAGGACATTTCCCGCGAAGAAATCCTTGCACAAGGGCTGGTAAGTGCAGACGATTACGAACATTTGGAAAAATATACGCTGGCCCTGTTTGCAAAAGGAACGGAAATGGCCGCGGATCAGGGTTTGATTTTGGTGGATACAAAATATGAGTTTGGGCAATTGGATGGCGTCATTTATCTGATTGACGAAATCCATACGCCGGATTCCTCGCGCTATTTCTATGCAGACGTATATGCGGAAAACCAGCGGGCAGGACTTCCCCAAAAACAGCTTAGCAAGGAATTTGTAAGGGAGTGGCTCATTCAGAATGGTTTCCAGGGAAAAGAAGGCCAGAATGTGCCGGTAATGGATGACGAACGCATTCAGCTGATCTCCGACCGTTACATTGAGCTTTTTGAAAAAGTGACGGGCAATAAATTTCAGAAGAACAACCTGGACAATCCATTGAAACGCATTGAAAACGCGATTTTGAGAGCACTATAAGCACATTCTGTTGATATTTTATTAAAAATCTTGTTTGAACAAAACAAAAAATTGAAATGAACTATAAACTGGAAAAGAAAGAACAATTTGTATATATCGAGCTGGAAGAACCTGCATTTGCGGGGGATGTTCCGGCAGCATTTGAGGAAACGGCGAAGGGCATTTTTCGCGAAGGATATCACAATCTGATTGTGAATATGCAGCCGGTAAAGTCGGTGGATGCCGCTGGAACCACGATTTTGAAAAAAATCAATTGGCTATGCACCAATGACCTCGGCCTGCTTGTGATTGTAACCCGGGACGACGATTTTATGGACTTGCTGGAAGATCTTAAAGTTCCCGATATGCAAGTGCTGCCGACCAAGGAAGAAGCTATTGACGCGATTTTCATGCACAGCCTGGAAAACGAATTCGGCGCCGGTGACGATGGCTACGATGATGAAGATTACGACAATGTAACTGAATCCAAAGAGCCTTAACCAACGCTTTTATAGATTAATGTTACTAAATACAAACGTCCGGCTTTTCAAAGTCCGGACGTTTTTTTTGGTTGATTAAGAAAGTTTTATTATTTTAACAAGACGATATTTGGATTTAGGTAAGATGGCTTTATGGTGGTTTTTGATTATGATTTTGGCAACTAATCACTATAAGCACTGATCATTCTATCAATATTTCTATATTAATTGTAATAAAAAAATCAAAATGCTGCACAGCTAGAAAATTTTGCCATTTCCTTATTCGGCCAAATATCTTTTATGGTTATCTTGCGTGGCTTTACCCAATTCATAACGGGATGGCACTTTCTTAAAAATTTTTAATTGCTTATTTAAACAAATTCTATTTACGAATTTGTCAACTCTAGAATCTTCGATTAATGTCGCAAATGTCTGAACCAATGGTAGAAAATCAGGGACTGTACCGTCCGGAATTTGAGCATGATGCATGTGGTATAGGTTTCCGGGCTAACATCAAGGGCCGCAAGTCACACCAGATCGTGGCGGACGCCATTCACATGCTCGAACGCATGGAGCATAGGGGTGCTACCGGTTTCGATCCGAACACGGGTGATGGTGCAGGCATTTTGATTCAGATTCCACACGAGTTCTTTGTTGAAGAATGTTCCAAACTTGGTTTTCAATTGTCACCAGCTGGTGAGTATGGTGTTGGGATGGTGTTTTTCCCGGGCAACGAAACCATGCGCGAAGAGTGCCGCGACATTCTGAGCCGCAAAGCCAAAAAACTTGGATTACATATATTAGGTTACAGAAAGGTGCCCACATTGAATAACACATTGGGCGAAGGCTCATTGTCTGTGGAACCGTATGTGGAGCAAATATTCATCAAGCGTCCGGACGAGGTTACGGATGATCTTGGTTTTGAAAGAAAACTATATATTCTTCGCCAGGTTACTGCGCGGATGATTAAGGATACTGTGATCGGCGTTGGCAGAAGCTTTTACTACTCCTCGCTTTCATGCCGCACGATCTCTTATAAGGGCCAGCTTACGACTGCCCAGCTTAAATACTACTTCCCGGATCTTGAAAACGAATCGGTAGTTTCGGCCCTTGCGGTTGTTCACTCGCGTTTCTCAACGAACACATTCCCGTCTTGGGAGCTTGCTCAGCCGTTCCGCTACATTGCACACAATGGTGAGATCAACACTGTAAAAGGAAATGTGAACTGGATCCGTGCCGGAGAGAAGTCATTTGCTTCTGAGTTTTTTACAAAAGAAGAAATGGACATGATCGTTCCGATTTGCGACAGAAACCAATCTGACTCGGCAAACCTGGACAATGCCATTGAATTGCTGCACCTTTCGGGCCGCTCATTGCCACACGTCATGATGATGCTGATTCCCGAAGCCTGGGACGGAAATGAGCAAATGGACCCTGAACGCAAAGCATTTTATGAATACAATGCTGCGATGATGGAGCCTTGGGATGGACCGGCTTCCATTTCGTTCACGGATGGTAAAATGGTGGGCGCAACGCTAGACCGTAATGGTCTTCGTCCTTCTCGTTACTGGGTTTTGGACGACGATACGATCATTATGGCGTCTGAGGCTGGGGTTTTGGATGTGGATCAGTCAAGGGTTGTTACCAAAGGTCGTTTGCAGCCAGGACGCATGTTCGTCGTTGATATGGAGCAAGGTCGCATCATTCCAGATGAAGAAATTAAAGCAGCAGTTTGCTCAGGCCAACCTTATCAGAAATGGCTGGATGATAACAAGTTGCACGTGGATCAATTGGATCATCCGATCAGAACTTACCGTGCTTATGACGACAATGCATTGCTGAAACGTCAGGTTGCCTTTGGTTATACATCGGAAGATTTGCGGATGATTTTGGCTCCTATGGGCCAGACTGGACAAGAGGCGATCGGTTCGATGGGAACGGATGTGCCTTTGGCGGTGCTTTCCGAGCAAAGCCAGCATTTGTCTAATTATTTCAAACAACTTTTTGCACAAGTTACCAACCCACCGATTGACTCGATCCGCGAACGTTCGATTATGTCGCTGATCTCATTTGTGGGTGGAACTGAAAACATATTAACTGAGACGCCGAAACATTGTCGCCAGATCGCGCTTCCGCATCCGATTTTGTCGGTGCAGGAGTTTGATAAACTGCGTTTTGTAGATAAAGACGGTTTTCAGGCGAAAACAATCAACACCTATTTCCGTGCTGACGAAGGCGGAAAAGCGCTTGAAAGAGCATTGGAGCGCATTTGCCGTTATGCAACGGACGCAATTGATGATGGATTCGAAATCCTGATCCTTTCCGACCGTGCGATTGACTCGGATCACGCGCCAATTCCTTCTCTATTAGCGACTGCAACCATTCACCACCATTTGATCCGTGAAGGATTGAGAGGCAAAGTGGGGTTATTGGTTGAAGCGGGTGACGTTTGGGAAACACACCATGTTGCCGCATTGATCGGTTATGGTGCTGCGGGAATTTGTCCTTATATGGCATTTGAAACGCTTTCTTTCATGAACCGCCAGAGAATGATCGAAGGTGAGTTTACGGACGAAAAATTACATTACAACTACATTAAGGCCATTAATAAGGAGCTTTTGAAGATCTTCTCAAAAATGGGAATTTCTACATTGCAGTCTTACCAAGGCGCGCAGATCTTCGAATGCGTTGGTTTGAACAAAGATGTGGTTGACAAATATTTTACAGGAACCATTTCCCGCATCAGCGGCATGGGCATTTCCGAGATTGCGCGTGAAATCCTGGTGCGTCACAAAGTGGCTTACCACGAAACACCGGATTCAAAACCGAAGCTGGAAGTGGGCGGATTTTACCAATGGAAACAACGCGGAGAAGCGCACATTTTCAACCCGGCTTCTGTGCATTTGTTACAGCAATCTACAAAAACTAATTGCTACGAAACATTCAAGAAATACTCTAAACTGATTGATGATCAGAGCCATAAGGCGTTAACGCTTCGCGGATTGCTTCGTTTCAAAAAAGGAACGTCAATTCCGATTGAAGAAGTGGAGCCGGTGGAAAGCATCTTCAAACGCTTTGCTACGGGGGCCATGTCATTTGGGTCTATTTCGTGGGAAGCGCATACCACATTGGCCGTTGCGATGAACCGGATCGGTGGAAAATCCAACTCGGGAGAAGGCGGCGAAGACGAATTGCGTTATAAGCCTCTGGCGAACGGCGACAGCATGAATTCGCAGATTAAGCAGGTTGCTTCGGGACGTTTCGGGGTTACGAGCCATTATCTAAGCAATGCCGGCGAATTACAGATTAAAACAGCGCAAGGCGCAAAACCAGGTGAAGGTGGACAGCTTCCAGGTTTCAAAGTGGACGACTGGATCGGCCGTACGCGTCATTCGACGCCGGGCGTAGGCTTGATCTCTCCCCCGCCCCACCATGATATTTATTCGATTGAGGATTTGGCTCAGTTGATTTTTGACCTTAAAAATGCAAACCGTCAGGCGCGTATCAGTGTGAAACTGGTTTCTGAGGCGGGCGTTGGAACGGTTGCTTCGGGTGTGGCGAAAGCACATGCGGACCACATTCTGATCTCCGGTTATGACGGTGGAACGGGCGCTTCACCATTGAGCTCGATTCGTCACGCAGGTTTGCCTTGGGAACTAGGTCTTGCGGAAACGCATCAGACTTTGGTTAAAAACAAATTGCGCGGACGTGTAACCGTTCAGGCTGACGGTCAGCTTCGTACAGGTCGTGACCTTGCGATTGCGGCGATGCTGGGAGCGGAAGAATGGGGCGTGGCGACTGCTGCATTGGTTGCGGCAGGTTGCATTATGATGCGCAAATGCCATTTGAACACTTGCCCAGTCGGCGTAGCAACACAGAATAAAGAATTGCGCGCGTTGTTCACAGGTAAGCCTGAGCACGTGGTGAACATGTTCCATTTCATGGCCGAAGAGTTGCGCGAGATTATGGCACAACTTGGTTTCAGGACTGTAAATGAGATGGTTGGCCAGGCTCAATATCTTGAACTGCGTAACGATATCAAACATTGGAAATACAAAAACCTGAATTTTGACGCCATCTTGTATAAAGAAGGTGATCTTTCAGTGGCTCAATTCAAGCAGGAAGAGCAGGATCATGGTATTGATAGCATTATTGACTGGGATCTGATCAAAGCAGCGCAACCCGCATTGGATAGTCAGGAGGAAATTTATGCTGAGTTTGCATTAAATAACCTGAACCGTTCGGTGGGCACAATGCTTTCGAATGAAATTTCTAAGAAATACGGCGGACCGGGGCTTCCAAAAGGAAACATTCATTTCAAATTCCGCGGCACTGCCGGACAAAGTTTTGGTGCATTCAACACAGCCGGACTTCGTCTGGAACTGGAAGGTGATGCCAATGATTATTTCGGAAAAGGCCTTTGCGGTGCCGAGCTGATCGTTTATCCAGACCGCGATTCGAAATTCAAGCCGGAAGAGAACATTATCATTGGTAACGTTGCTTTTTACGGCGCTACTTCGGGTGATGCTTATATTCGGGGAACTGCCGGAGAGCGTTTCTGCGTGCGTAACTCAGGTGCAAAAGTAGTTGTAGAAGGTGTTGGTGACCATGGTTTGGAATATATGACAGGTGGTTTGGCTGTGATCCTTGGTGACACAGGAAGAAACTTCGCTGCGGGGATGTCTGGCGGTGTGGCTTATGTTTTGGATAAAAACGGCACATTTAAAGAAAAAGTGAACATGGAAATGGTTTCGCTCGATCCATTGAATGAAGAAGATCAGGGCATCCTGCGTGAATATCTGGATAAACATTTCCAATACACGACCAGCAACATTGCATTCCAGCTGATCCAGAACTGGGAACAGTCAGTTAAGCAATTTGTGAAAGTGCTGCCTGCGGATTTCAAGAAGGCATTGGAAGGACGCAACATTACGCTTGCACAGCAGATTGCGGATAAAAATGTGGTTTACAAAGATATCGTGGTGGATGTAGTTCATCAATAAGCGGTTACCAACATTAAAGCAGTCATTTTTCATTAGAATAACGATTTAATAAGCAATATAAGAATGGGAAAACCAACCGGATTTTTGGAGTTTGAAAGGGAGTTGCCAAAGAAGAGAAGCATTGATGAACGTCTTTCGGATTACCGTGAGATTGAAACTGCCCCTACCGACTCTCATTCCAAACAGCAGGCAGCCCGTTGTATGGACTGCGGAATTCCTTTTTGCCACAATGGCTGTCCGCTGGGCAACATTATCCCTGAGTTTAACGATGCGGTGTATGATGAAAACTGGGCGCTGGCTTACGAAATCTTATCGTCAACCAATAACTTCCCTGAGTTCACAGGTCGCATTTGCCCTGCTCCATGCGAAGCTTCTTGCGTGCTAGGCATTAACAAGCCGCCGGTTGCGATTGAATACATTGAAAAAGCGATCATTGAAAAAGCTTTTGAGCTCAATCTTGTTAAACCAAGAATACCTAAATTCCGCACAGGCAGAAAGATTGCCGTTGTGGGTTCAGGACCTGCGGGAATGGCTGCTGCTTACCAGCTTAATCAAGCCGGACACGGAGTAGTTTTGATGGAACGGGCTGACAAAATCGGTGGACTGGTTCGTTACGGAATTCCTGATTTTAAATTAGAAAAAAGCATTATCGACCGTCGTTTGGCGGTGATGGAAGCCGAAGGCGTCGAATTCCGCACGAATGTAAATGTAGGCGTAACGGTGAAAGCGAATGAACTGCTTGATGAGTTCGATGCGGTTTTGCTAACCATGGGTTCAACGGTTCCAAGAGATGTGAAAATCGAAGGCCGCCATCTGAAAGGCGTTCATTTTGCGATGGAATTTCTTAGTCAACAAAACAAACGCAACGCCGGCATTAACCCGGAAGTGGACCACCGCGGCGCTCCTTATACGAATGGACAGATCATTGCCAAAGACAAACACGTAGTTGTGATCGGTGGCGGTGACACAGGATCTGACTGTGTAGGAACTTCCGGACGTCATGGCGCAACTTCAATTACCCAAATTGAATTAATGCCAATTCCCCCAAAAGACCGCGATGCAAGCACGCCTTGGCCGAACTGGCCGATGATGCTGCGGACGTCGACTTCGCACGAGGAAGGCTGCGACAGACATTGGTCTATTAATACAAAAGAATTTGTAGGCGATGAGAATGGCAATTTGAAAGAATTGAAGATCGTTGACCTCGACTGGCAAAAAGATCCTGAAACGGGCCGTATGCAAATGAAAGAAGTGGCCGGAAGCGAAAGAAACATTCCTTGCGACCTTGCATTCCTTGCCGCCGGATTTTTGCATCCGCAACAAGAAGGTTTGCTGAATGACCTGGACGTTGAGTTTGATGAACGCGGTAACATTAAAACCAATGGTTACCAATCCACTTCCAATGAAAAAGTATTCGCTGCGGGCGACTGCCGCCGTGGACAATCACTTGTGGTTTGGGCCATCAGCGAAGGCCGTGAAGCAGCAAGAGCTGTGGATGAATATTTGATGGGACAGTCGTTTTTGGAAGCAAAAGCGGTTTCTATGTTCAATCCAGCATTCGCACATGCCTGATCCAATGCAAATGATTTAAGATAATCGCTCAATTTTATTAGTAAGAAAGCTGCTCAAAACGGGCAGCTTCTTATTTTATAACCCTTTATATTTGGCCCATATTCGCGCCGGACACCATTATAGAATGTTCTTACACCACTCACCTTTTTGGCTGAAAGCATTTTTCCCGGATTTCATCTGGCGCATGCCCACGCGCGAAAAGCAAATTTTCCTGACTTTCGACGATGGCCCTATTCCGGATATCACGGAGTTCGTGATCGATACGCTCAACCAGTTTAACGCGAAGGCAACGTTTTTTTGCATTGGAAACAATGTTGAAAAGCATCCTGATATTTTCCAAAAACTCCTTGATAACCAGCATGCTATCGGCAACCATACATTCAATCACATGAATGGCTGGAAAACAAAGGATGCCCTGTATCTGGACAACATTAAGCAGTGTGATGCGCAGCTCAATGTGCAGACCAACCTTTTCAGGCCGCCGTATGGAAGAATGACAAAAAGCCAGTCTCGGATTGTGAAAAAAGACCGCAAGATCATTATGTGGGACGTTCTGAGCGGGGATTTTTCCAAAGAGATTTCGCAGGAAACTTGTCTCAGGAAATCGGTCCGTTATGCGCGCCCTGGCTCAATTGTTTTGTTCCACGACAGCATTAAAGCCGCAGCTAATATGCAATATGCGCTTCCGAGGTTCCTCGACCATTTCAGTAATCTGGGATTTTCGTTTGAAGCGCTGGCAATGAAATAAGCTAAGAAGCTTATATTGAATACTTTACTTAAACAAACATTTGAAATAGTACATGCTTCCAACAGGCAATCGCATTCAAATAAGCGTACTCGTCGCCGCACGGAACGAAGAAAAAAATATTGAAAGGTGTTTACAATCACTTCACGAGCTCAATTTTCCGAAAGAAAATATTGAAATAATTGTCGGCGACGATGATTCCGACGACCAGACAAATCAGCTGGTTTCCAGTTTCATCTACGACAAGCCGCAGTTTAGAAGCATCAAAATCACCAGTCAGGTCGCTGGGTTAAAGGGAAAGGCTAATGTATTGGCGCAACTGGCGCATGCAGCAAAAGGCGAATATTTTTTTTATTGCGATGCCGACATTGTTGTCCAGCCCATCTGGATTTCCGAAATGCTTGCCCATTTCAAAGCGAATACGGGCATTGTTATCGGGGTAACGAGGATGAAACACGTTCATTTGCTGGCCGATCTGCTTTCGATGGAATGGCTGTTTGCCTTGACTGCAACCCGCTTTTTCTCCCTTTTCAAGATACCCATAACCGGGATGGGCAACAATATGGCTGTCACTCGGGACGCATATTTTGCGATCGGCGGTTATGAAAAAATTGGCTTTTCGATCGTCGAAGATTACACACTTTTCATGGGCATCGTGAAGCAAGGCTATGATTTTCAAATGGCCTACAAACCCGAAGTAATCAGCATTTCGGAACCTATGAACACTTTTCCGGAGTTATTAAGGCAACGGAAAAGATGGATGCACGGCGTGATGGATTCCTACTGGCTGACTCGTTTGAGCCTCTTCGTTTCGTCGTTGATCGTTCCGATATTGTTATTGGTTTCCATATGGTTTCCGATCAATGTATTGTCGAGCATGGTGCAGTATTATGCGCTGGTGACCGGCATTTCGCTCACGGCCGTTTTTATGCTCAAACAATACGATCTCTGGAAAGCCGCACTGCTTTTCTGGTTTTATATGATCAGTATAGGGGTTATTATGCTGATTAATTATTATCTCCCAAGTAAAACGATCTGGAAAGGTCGCGAATATTAAAATACATTTAAATGATTGAAACCCACGCACATATATATAGTGACGACTATGCGGATGACCGCACTGCCATGCTCGAACGCGCCTGGAACGCGGGCATAGAGCAGATCTGGATGCCCAACTGCGACCACGGAACCATTGACGGAATGATGGAGCTAGCCACACTTTATCCAGGTAAATGCCTGCCGATGATCGGGTTACATCCCACTTATGTGAAGGAAAATTTTGAAGAAGAGCTCACCATTATGGAAAGCTGGCTGGAAAAAGCCGACTTCATTGCCATTGGCGAGATCGGGATGGATTTGTTTTGGGATAAAACATTTCAGGAGCAGCAGGAAAAGGCATTTTTGTACCAATGTAAATTGGCGCGAAAACACGATTTATGGATCGACATTCACAGCAGGAGTGCATTTTGGGAAACTGTAAAATTGATTGAGGAATTTGGCGATCCTCAGTTAAAAGGCATTTTCCACTGCTTTACCGGAACATTGGAAGAAGCCAATAAAGCCATTGAATTAGGCTTTAAACTCGGTATAGGCGGTGTGGCCACATTCAAAAATGGTGGTTTGGACAAAGTCATTCCTTTTGTAGGGATCGAACATTTGGTTTTGGAAACTGACGCTCCTTATCTTGCGCCCGTGCCCTATCGCGGCAAAAGAAATGAAGTTGCTTACATTGATCTCGTAGCCGAGCGCGTGGCTGATTTAAAACAGATTACCAAGCAGGAAGTGATTACGGCAACCAGTAATAATGCCCGAAAAATGCTCGTAAAAGCTTCTTAGCCTTCCAAAACCGATTTGAATGTTATACAGTAAAATACACATTAACCCCATTTCGCCCGAACCAACCGTCGGCTCCGTGCTCGTCATTTACACTGGCGGGACATTGGGAATGGTTTACGAAAGCAAAGGAAAACAGCTCGTCCCGTTCAATTTCGACCAGATTATCGACCGCGTCCCAGAGATCGGCCGACTCAATTTCGACATCACATTCCTCTCCCTTTCCGAACCCATCGACTCGTCGAATATGAACCCGGAAATATGGATTGAACTGGCGACGATCATTGAGCAGGAATACGCGCAGTACGACAGCTTCGTCATTTTACATGGCACAGATACAATGGCCTACACAGCCTCGGCGCTTAGTTTTTTGCTCGAAAATCTCAACAAACCCGTCATACTTACCGGCGCACAGTTGCCCATAGGCGTGGCGCGTTCGGATGCGCGTGAGAATGTGATCACTGCCTTGGAGCTGGCCGCAGCGAAGAACGTAGACGGCCAGCCGATGATTTCGGAAGTTTGCATTTATTTTAATTCCATGCTACTCCGCGGTAACCGCAGCAAAAAGCGCGAAAGCTCTGATTTCAACGCATTCCATTCCGAAAATTACCCTGCCCTGGCCAATGCCGGGGTGCGCATAGAATACAATTCGCCCTACATTAAACCGCACGACCCGAACCAGCAACTAACTGTCCACAAGAAGATGGATAACCACGTTGCATTCTTGAAAATGTTCCCAGGAATCAGTCGGTTGGTCGTCGATTCCATACTCAAAATCAACGGATTACGAGGTGTTGTCCTGGAAACTTACGGAGCAGGCAATGCTACCACAGCGCAATGGTTCCTCGACGCCATCAGCAGCGCAATCGAAAGAAAAATCGTCATTTTCAATGTATCCCAATGTGACGGCGGACGCGTCGCCCAGGGCCATTACGAAACCAGCCGCTTCCTCAAACAAGCCGGCGTAGTAAGCGGCTCCGACATAACCGCCGAAGCGGCCATCACAAAAATGATGTATGTTTTTGGGAAAGAAAGCGACCCGAAGAAATGCGCCGAACTGCTTGCAATGCCGTTAAGGGGCGAGATGAGTGTATAAAATGTTTAGGCGTATCTGCATATAAGGGAAGTTTTGATTTGCATTTAAGGTCATAAAAGCTATCTTTGCACCCCTTACCACAACATAGAGAGGTGTCCGAGTGGTTGAAGGAGCTACCCTGGAAAGGTAGTATATGGGTAACTGTATCGAGAGTTCGAATCTCTTCCTCTCTGCAAGTAAGAATAACAAAAAGCATCAAAAGCCTGTAAATCATATATTTACAGGCTTTTTTGTTTTTCAGATTGAACCAAATTTTGCAAATATTCTCAATGTCTAGGTGAGCATCGGGTGAGCAGTGCAATGAAAGAAAAAAAATGCTCACCTAAACTGCTGTAACAATCTGAATTACACCCTGTTCATCAGATAAACATCTTGATTTTTTGGAAGCATCGGTAGTAGTTTTGTTCCACTAAATATCGAATGTTATGTTATCAAGAAATCTGACTATGTTTTTTTATTTGAAAAAACGTAGTAACTACAAAAGCGGCAAACTGCCAATTTACATCCGCATTACAGTAGAAGGAGAGCGAATGGAAATATCAACCAAGAGGGAGTGTGAACCAGAAAAGTGGAATTCTCAAACTGGACGAAAAAATGGGTTAAAGGATGATACGAGGACTTTGAACGCCTACCTAGACGCCCTTCAATTCAAAATTTATGAAATACAAAGGCAAATCATCGAATCAAATTCATCTTTAACAGCTGAGTTAGTCAGAAACAGGATAAATGGAGTAGCGGACAAGTCAAAGGGAATTTTGGAAGTGTTTCAAGATCACAATAAGAAATTGGAACAACTTGTAGGAAGCGACTATGCGCTTGGTACGTTAACACGGTACAAGACCACTTACGACCACACAAAGACATTCATACTCTGGAAATACAAAACGTCTGATGTCGACATATTAAAACTAGACTACGACTTCATCTCAAGTTTTGAGTTCTGGATGAAAACTGTAAGGAAGATTGGTCATAACACAACAATGAAATATCTCACGAACCTAAAAAAAATCGTTTTTATCTGCATCAAAAACGGGTGGCTCGCAAAAGATCCTTTCATAGCTTTCAAAATGACCATTAAAGAAGTAGATAGAGAGGCTTTGACTTCAATAGAAATTCAAAAAATTTCCAACAAGGACTTTGAGAACGAGAGACTAGATCAGGTTCGAGATATATTTCTATTTTGCTGCTATACAGGTTTGGCATACGCGGATGTCTTCAAACTCAAAAGGTCGGAGATTATTGATGGAATAGACGGAGAAAAATGGCTATCGATTAGAAGGCAAAAAACAGATACGCCTTCGAGGATTCCTGTTTTGCCAATGGCAATGATGGTGCTTGATAAGTATCAGCAACATCCACAATGTGTAACCAAAGATAAGTTGCTTCCTGTACTTTCAAATCAGAAAATGAATTCCTATTTAAAGGAGATTGGTGATGTTTGTGGGGTCACGAAGCCCATTACCTTTCACCTAGCTAGGCACACTTTTGCAACTACGATCACCCTTACCAACGGCGTGCCGCTCGAAAGTGTATCTAAGATGCTTGGGCATCGCAATATCAAAACGACTCAGCAGTATGCGAAGATCGTTGATAAGAAGATTAGTGATGACATGAGGAACTTGAGGGCAGTTCTTGAACAAAAATAGAATGTACAGAGATTTAGCGCTACCGGAACTTACTCCCAACTGATACTCATTCGGTAGCGCAAACATTTTAAAATCTCGGTGAGTTGAGTACGTTTTAACGCGTCGCTTTGAAGACTACTGTAATTTGATTTGGTGTACCACTATTCCGTAATTTGAAAGTGGCAAAATCTACCATCTTTGAATCTAAAAGGGAAGGCAAACTGAAGGGCGCTAGAGTACTATTATACCACCGAATTTTTAGACGGCTCCCAGCGGTTACAAAATTCGATTTAATTTAAATAAGCTGTATCGACTGACCCAGTAGGTCTTACCTTTAGGTGGCTACTGGATTATTCTAAACAATAATTCAGTAGGTAAATCAATGATGATTATGAAATACAAAAAGACCTATTGTTGCGATCGCATTATATACCCTGTGAAGAATTGTGCTTTGAAATAGAAATGGCAAATATCTCCATTGTTTTACTTCGGCCTTTAAGCAGGTTCTCTCCAACCGACCTTATTGCATAGGTGGCCGGAAGCTGAAGTATTTTAGCCAGGTCTTCCGATACCAGCAGGTCAGCATCAAAATGGTTGCAAAGCCCCTGGATCCTTGCGGATGTATTGAGGACGTCGCCTGTGAAGATGATTTCTTTTTTTAGCGACCCGATCTCTCCGGCAGTAACCATTCCTGAATGCAGCCCCGCTTTGAATTCCGGCAAAAGACCGAATCTACTGTTGTACTTTTCAGCCTGATGTTCCAAAGCGCGTTTCATTGCAAAAAAGCACTCGATACTGTTATTATTTTTTAACCCGTCTTTCAGTTTCCAGCAGATGATCATCTCATCACCGGCATATTGATAAATTGTGCCGGCATAGTCAATAACAGCTTCTGAGAGATCGAAGAAATATTCTTTTAACATCTCGAAGTAACTGACATGGCCCAGATTTTCGGCAATTGTAGTTGAAGACTTCATATCCAGAAACATAAATATCCTTTCTTCTTCAACAGGATGATGGTATTTTCCCAGAAAAAAGTTACTCAATGTACCCACCCCAAGGCTTTGGCTGAATTCAGCGTAAAATTGAGTAATCACGATGATCGAAGCAATGTATACCATGATACCAATCACAGCATAGTTGTTGAAAAACGCCCAAGCCGGAGATAGCAGGTTCTCTATGGAATATACGTCATATGTGTATACAGTATTGGTGACGGTAATAATGACAAGGAACACAATCACAATGACCAGATAAAGAAGGGATTTGAAGATGATCTTTTTAGTGAAACTCTTTTTAATAAACCACTTACTGAAATAACTGATTTCCAGAATCCCTGTCAATAGCCCCATCATCAGGCCTGACGATGGGAGTAAAAAAATGTTTCTTGCAAAATTGTAGTCAACGCCCGTAGAGGGATAATGGTCCAGGTTTCCGATAATCCCTTTCTCTAGCATGGCAAAGATAAGGCTGAAGATAAACCATAATACACCGAAAGGAATGACACCGGCAACATTTCTTCTGGTTTTTGGTGATAGCATAGATCTAGACAGGTGAATTAGCGATCAAAATAACCTAAATTCTAAATATAATGACCCGGTAATTTACCATTCTGGATTACAGGATTGTTGAAAAAATCTTTCTCTTATCATTCTCATGGGAATTTCGGGTTGTTGAAATCGCTGTATCCTAAATATGGCTATGACAATCACAGGTTTGGCTACGTTCGGCTGATTGGGAAAGCGGACATTTGTTATAAATAAAAATCAAAAAAAATGAAACTTATTATAACAGGTTCTTTGGGACACATCAGCAAGCCACTTGCGAAGGAGTTGGTACAAAAAGGTCATGCGGTTACGGTGATCAGCAGTAACCCGGACAAACAAAAGGATATTGAGGCTATTGGCGCAACAGCAGCCATTGGTTCAATAGAGGACATCAGTTTTCTTTCAAAAACATTTACCGGCGCGGACGCGGTTTACACCATGCTTCCGCCGTTTAACTTTCAGGAAAATCCCAATCTTGATGCCAGGGAAGAAGCGCGCAGGCTTACAAGCAATTATGTTGCGGCTATTCAGCAATCGGGCGTAAAAAAGGTCGTTCACCTCAGCAGTATAGGGGCTCATACCGACAAGGGAAACGGATTGCTTGCCTTTCATTTCGTAGCCGAGCAGGTTTTGAAGCAGTTACCTGCAGATGTAACGATCACGTTTATGAGGCCGGTGGGTTTCTACTACAATCTGTACCAGTACATGGATATCGTAAAAGGGGAAGGTTTTCTGAAAGGCTTTGTAGGTGTGTTTCTTACGGTTCGTCACTACGGCTTGATGGGCTTTCTGCAAGGAAAAAAGGGGCTTATTGTCTCAAATTACGGCGCTGACGATAAAATGCCCTGGGTTTCACCAATAGATATTGCAGCTGCGGTCTCAGAAGAACTGACATCCACTTTTAAAGGTCGCAAGGCACGCTATGTAGCCAGCGAAGAGCTGAGCTGCAATCAAATTGCAAATATTCTTGGAACTGCCGTGGGTAAGCCTTATCTGAAATGGGTAACCATCAATGACAAACAAATGCTGGATGCGTTGCTGAAATATAAAATGCCTTTAAGCCTGGCCAGTGATATTACGGAAATGAATGCCAGCCAGCGTAATGGCGGGATTTTGTTTGAGGATTACTACAAAAACATACCGGCAATGGGCAAAGTAAAAATGAAGGATTTCGCCCAGGAATTTGCAGCCGTTTATTCAAAATAGGTTAGATTAGTAAAAAACATGGAACCCTATCAAATTAAAACCATCAGCCGATACCATCAGGTTTTGGGCATAGCCAAACCGGAACATCCACTTGTGAGCGTCATCAGCATGGATGATTTCAAGCCCCCAGAAGAGAACAGCCGGATCAATGTTGTATTTGACTTTTATGTCATTTCGCTGAAAAGGAATTTTGAGGGTACGATCAAATATATCTATGGACAGCAGGCCTACGATTTTGATGAGGGGGTCATGTTTTTTATAGCGCCAAAACAGGTGTTCTCCTTTGATGCTGATCAGGATTATAAAAATTCAGGCTGGATGTTACTTATCCACCCGGATTTTCTATGGGGTACACCGCTGGCAAAAACGATCCGGCAATATGAATTCTTTGATTATTCGGCAAATGAGGCACTTTTCCTCTCCGAGAAAGAAGAGACAACCATTGGCGGTATTGCCCAGCTGATCAAACAGGAATATCATGCCAACATTGATAAGTTCAGTCAGGGCCTGATCGTTGCACAAATTGAGTTGTTACTCCAGTATTGTGATCGGTTTTACAACCGCCAGTTTTTGACCAGGAAGATCAGCAGTCATCAGATCCTGAACCGCGTGGAAGAACTGCTTGAGGGATATTTCAACATGGATGATCGAATGCAGAAAGGATTGCCAACCGTACAAATGATTGCGGAAGCTTTAAATATCTCACCCACCTATTTAAGCGCACTGCTAAAAGCATTGACGGGCCAAAGTACGCAACAACACATTCACGAAAAGCTGATCGAAAAAGCGAAGGAGAAACTATCCCTTACGGACCTGTCGATCAGCGAAATCGCCTATGCGTTAGGTTTTGAACACCCGCCTTCCTTCAGTAAATTATTTAAGAGTAAAACCAATCTTTCGCCCCTGGATTTTCGGGCCCAATTCAATTAACCGTCATATCCATAAAATGATGATCGATTTTTTTGCTGTTTTAAAATCCAGAAATGAACCTTTGTTTTACTTTGGACTGATCTGCCTTTTAAGCGCTGTTTTCACATTGCTGATCGCAAAATTTAGCTATGTCCAGATAAACGGGGTTAACGTCTGGTACAAGCCTTTTAAGTTCGCCTTATCAATCGGTACATTTTGCTGGACGATGGGCTGGTATACCGGATATCTTGAACTACCTGACCAGGTCAGCAGATATAGCTGGACAACCATCATACTATTGGGGTTCGAGTTGTTTTATATCACTTTTCAGGCTGCCCGCGGTCAGTTATCTCATTATAATGTCAGTTCATCCCTTTATACTTCGCTTACCGCAGCCATGGCCTTTGCAGCCATTGGGGCCACTTTGTATACCGGCTATATCGGCATTTTATTTTGTACAGGGCAATTTCCTGCACTCCCCGGTTATTACCTCTGGGCTATTCGTATAGGCATATTTTTATTTGTCATATTTGCGTTTGAGGGTGCGATCATAGGTGCCAATGGTTCTCATAGTGTTGGCGGTTCGGGTGATGGGGATGGTATACCGTTACTTAACTGGAGCCGTAAATATGGTGATCTGCGTATCGCGCATTTTGTGGGAATGCATGCTTTGCAGGTATTACCGCTAATGGCTTATTATTTGCTCAGGGATAGTAAACTGGTTATAGTTTTGGGGTTAGCTTATGGCGCTTTGGCGCTTTTCTGCCTGCTACAAGCACTTAACAGCAAACCGTTATTAAGTTTTTCGTAATAATAATGCCAATTCCTTCCTGCTTACTTTGTAAAAAATTCTTTTTGACTTATTAAAGCTTCGTCCAGCGATTTTTGAATGTAGGATATACCTTCTATCGCATCGGAGGTAGCTGCTCGTTCGCCGATTTTAGGATCGGTAAAATCCACTTCTTCGACGCGTTCATTGATCCACCAGAGGTTGCCAAAAGGATCTAAAATCCTGCAAACTTTCTCACCAAACCACAATGTAGTAATATCAGTCACTGATTTTGCGCCAAATTCGAGCGCTTTTTGATAGGTGCTTTCAACATCTTCGACATATAGATTCAGAAAACTTGGCGTTGGGGCCCAGCCTTCTCTTGCATCAAAAAGCATCACCCTGGCGTCTGCTATTTGGATTACCACGTGAATGATCACACCTGATTCATCCACAATCCTGCTATTAGGAATTTCCTCGGCTTCAAATGCTGCTGTTAAAAAGTCAATTAAACCAGCCGACGATGGCGATATGATCCATGGTGTTACGGCTGTGTAGTTGTCAGGGACAACTTTGATTTTTTTGTGTTTCATGATTTTTGATTTTAATGAACATACGAAGATATCGCCGTCAATTGACAGCCTTATGTCAGGGGTACTAAAAATTACTGCGATATTTTTCCAAATACTCCTGAAGACTGATCTTATGCGGCGTAAATGGGTCATCGGTGATTTCTATTTTCCTGATCCTATCAAAACGAAACAGCCTGAAATCCTGACGGGTGCGGCACCAGGCAACCAGGTACCAGCTTTCACCCACGCGATTTATGACAGCAAAGGGTTCAATTTGACGGTTTGTAGTTTCGTCTTTAGTGGGCGAATAGTATTCAATTTCTACGATCCTGAAATTAGTTAAAGCTACTTGAACAGATGCCAAAATATCGCTGGTAATATTCTGATCCTGGCTTTCCTCAAATGCTACCCGCTCGGAAAGCATTGATAACTTATCCTTTGCTCCACTCCGTAAGACGGATTTTATTTTTGTAATACCGTCAACATAATTCTTTGTAAGTGACGAGTCCTTGTTTAACAAAACCAGCTTCTCCGCGGTTATAAATGCATTCGCTTCCTGTTCTGTAAACATGACTGGCGGAAGCCGGTAACCTTCCATTAACGAATAACCCTTTCCTTCCGCGGTCATAATAGGCACTCCGGCTTCATCCAATGTTCTGATGTCGCGGTATACAGTCCTCACACTGACATTGAACTTTGCGGCAAGCTCCGTTGAAGTTACCAATCTCTTAGACTGTAACTGGGTCAATATAGCGATCAATCTGGAAAGCCTGGAAATATCTTTGTCTATCACAATTCTAATCGACTTATACTTAAACAAGACTAAATTTCAATAATCTTGACAATAGCGCATAATCTGATGTTATATTTTCGGCAATAAAAAGCTCTTAATAAACGAATTTAATGAACTATTGAGGCCGGTATATACATGACTATTAATTACATATAATAAAAATTACCCTTTCTTGTTAGTTCAGATGTACCACCGTTTTTGCAAACGCGGATAATTGGCAAATGGGAGACAGAGCCACCGAAGCGTAACCACTGCTGACCATAAAAATCTACGGGAATGTATAACCACTAAGATCCAAGCTTTTCAAGTTTGTATAAACGCATATTGCTAAGAGCTTTAACTACATCGATATCTTACATGTAGCATTCCCAACAACCGAATTCTATCTTCCTAAATGACCAAAGTGCTTTTTATGCACCAATTGGATATGCGTTTTGATTGGCTGTTTTCCAGGTTAACGATTTTATAGGATTCAGGTCCTGGCTTTTAAAGGTCACCAAATGTTCCGCTATCTTATTTCGGTGCTGCAAATAAGGTTCGCAAAAATCCAAAATATGGTTAACTCTATCATTTGTATTTTTTTATTCAGCTCATTCACATCCCTGAAATCTGATGTCACTTTTTTTAGGCTTCAATCTGCATACTCTCCTTTGCGGAGAATCCCAGGAAATCGGTTTTAAGGGAATTGGTTCCGATCATAGTGTCATTGATGCGAAGTCCTTCATTTCTGCGTGTAATGCTTTACGAAAACCCTCATCTCCAAATTTGGTCGCAGAATAAAGACCCATTGACGGCAAAGGATTTATGCCCAAAACGCTTGATATTGAAATGGTATGTCCTTTGCCAACAGTCCTCCGCCCTTGCTACTAATTGAGGTGCTGTTTCTTAAATTCAGCAGGCGTACTACCTGTCTGCTTTTTGAAAAGCCTGGTAAAATAAGGTGGATTTTCAAAGCCTAATTGATATGCTGTTCCGGCGATTGTGTTCTCAGTTCCCATCAACAGGTTTTTAGCCTCATCAATTAAAAAAATATGAATGTGTTCCAATGCTGTTTTTCCGGTTTCCTGTTTAAGCAGGTCGCTCAAATAGCGTGACGATATATTTAATTGCGACGAAACAGCGGTTACGGTCGGTAGCCCCTTCTTATTGAGTTGCCCCGTTTCAAAATAAGAAGCCAGGATCCGGTTAAATCTTGTAACGATTGGACCTGACATGTCCTTTCTGTTTATAAACTGACGCTTGTAAAAGCGCTGGACATACTTTAAAATTGAATCGATATGTGTGAGAATGATGTCTTTGCTAAACTCATCCGCATTGTTTTTGTACTCGAATGAAATTTTATCATACAACTCCCAGATAATCTTTTCTTCTGTGGGCGAAAGATGGAGCGCCTCATTGGTTTCATAGTCGAAAAAGCCGTACTGTTTTATTTCTTTGTGCAGGTTATGGCTCAGAAAATAATCTTCATGAATAAAAATTACAAAGGCATTTTCAGCCATGACCACACTGTTTATCTCCATCACCTGTCTGGGTTTCACGAACGACATGGACCCATTGTCGTGATCGTATGGTGATTTCCCGTAAATAAAACTGCCCGAGGCAATTTTCTTGAGGGCAATCATATAGAAGTCACAAGTAAATTTACTCTGGCCGATTGAGCAGCTGTTTACATCACTGCAATGGATCAGGCTGATCATAGGATGTTCGGGCGGCATAAAATTGCTGTCCTGGTGAAGCTGTGAAATGTTTTTGTAATGTTTCATATAGCTTATTTTAAGAAAATTACAGAATCCAGATGATCAAAGATTCTGTAATTTCCCGGACCTTAACTTTAATTAATGACCATGGGCTTTTGCTGATACTTCTTTCAGTGCTTCCCAGGAGGCCAGCTTTTCACCATAGGTGTATTGTGTCCATGGATAGGCCAATTTACCCAGCATCAACCTGAGGGGAGGGTTTTCAGCATCCACAATATGCAGGATAGCTTCAACCGTAGCATTGGGATCACCAATATTCTCAGGCTTGATTCCCTCACCGGACCTAAAATCTGCTGTCACCTTTGCATACGCATCAATAGATTGGCTTTCGACCGCAGAAGATCCGAAAAATTCTGTTTTGAACGAATTCGGTTCAATCAGCGTGACGTGTATACCAAAATCTTTGACTTCTGCCTGTAACGCTTCGCTAAATCCTTCTACGGCAAATTTGGTTGCAGAGTATAACCCCATCGTTGGTAAGGTATTGATTCCCATGACACTTGAGAGCTGGATAAGATGTCCTTTGCCCTGTTGTCTGAAAATGGGAAGGATTGCCTGAGTGACCCAGAGCGTTCCAAATACATTCACTTCAAAGAGCGCTCTTGCCTCTTCTTCACTGTTTTCCTCAACAGCCCCAAATAAACAATATCCGGCATTGTTGATGACTACATCTATAGTACCAAAATGTTCCTTGGCCAGGTTAACTGCTGTGATAACTTCTGCCTTGTTTGTGATATCAAGCTCGATTGGTAGCAGCGCAGTACCATACTGCTTTGAAAGGTACGCCAACTGCCCGATATCTCTTGATGTTGCAATAACATTGTCACCTCTTTCCAAAAACGCCTGGGCCCAGATTTTCCCAAATCCACGTGATGCACCGGTAATAAAGATTGTCCTTTTCATTATTTTTTTGTTTTAAATTGATAGGACAAAATTAGTGTGGCGGTACCTGCCTGGCTTTATACAGAAGTAGGATATGCTGATACGTTTTAACGTTCGAATCTGAAAGTGATGGACATATGCAGACTTTAGCCGAATTTATATATAACCGGGTTTTCGATTGATATTATGAAACCGCAGCCATGTAGATCAAGAAATTTTTCTTCATCGGGCCTGATCAGTTCCAGATAAGGTTTAGCGTTGAAAACTTTTCCAATGGATTCCACATCATCAAACCAAAGCTCTGTAATCCGATCATACTGCGGAGCCGGCAATCCCGGCATTGTTACATCCAGTGAATGGCATTGTACATAGCGCCGGACATTTTCTTTGACCTCCGTCAGAGAAGCGAACAATGGTGCATGATTGTTTTTGTGGTACCAGACGAAATCTTCGTGGCTGATATCCTTATGCCTGCGAAGTAAAATAGTGAATTTGATCATGTTAAGGATGCTTATTTGATTTGTGTTTAAAATTAGGTTCTTAATACTTTATCTTCTCACGCATGACGTAAGAAGATATGGCTAATAACAAGCTTCTGGAAGGGGTAATGCTTGTTCCAAAAGCCATCAAACTGTTCCGCAGGCCGGGTACTATATTTAATTTGCCAGAAAGCATTCCGTCGTATCCTGCTTTGGCGACTTTGGCTGCATCAAGCTGGCTCCCCTGCGCGAAAGCGGAAGTAGCCATGCCTGCCCGGTCAACAAAACCGGTTTTGGTTACGCCCGGACTTAGTACGGTTGCTGTCACCCCGGTTCCTTTAAGCTCTGCGTAAAGAGCCTCCGTGAAATGCATGACGTACGATTTGGATGCTGCATAAACAGCCATCATCGGCGTGGACTGGAATGCCGCAAGCGAACCCAGGTTTAGAATCCTGCCAGAACCCTGCACGATCATATCCTTAACAAAAAGCATGGTTAGTTCTGTTAAAGACAAAATGTTTAGTTGCAACAGGTTTTCGTACGTTTCAACCTTTCCGTCAGCTACCTTTTTATAGTCGCCGTATCCGGCGTTGTTGACCAGGAAATCCAGTCTCAAATTTTTAAGCTTACACATCTGGTACAGTTCAGATGCTTTGCCGGTCTTGCACAGATCCATAGCGATCGTCTCAACATGAATACTGTATTGCTGTTCAAGCTCGGTTTTGATTCTTTCCAGTAACTCTTTTCTACGTGCAACCAATACCAGATTGACGCCATCCCGGGCAAAGAGTTTGGCGATTTCGTAACCAATACCTGTGGAAGCTCCGGTGATCAGCGCTGTTTTTCCTTTGTTATTTTTCATAGACAAAGGTGAGCTATGACCGGCAGGTAAATCGTTGACCTGGGTCAAGAAAAGTTATTTTAAGTGCAGTCGTTTGCGCAATCTGCTTAATGATTCCGGCTTGATTCCCAGATAGGAGGCCATGTGAAATTGAGAGATCTGATTGAACAGCTCTGGGCGTGTATCCATTAAATACTGGTAGCGCTGTTCAGGTGACATGAATTGCAGCATTTCCACCCGTTCGTTCAGCTCAAGATATACCCTTTCAGTAATAAGGCGTCCCAGTTTTTGCCATGCAGCTGATGAAGCATATAACCTTTGCACTTCGGGAAACGGGAAGGCAAGCACTTGTGAATCCTGCATAGCCTGCCAGTAATAGCGCGAAGGTTTTTGCGTGAGGAAACTTTGGAAATCTACCATAAAGTTATTTGCCTCCGTAAACCGGTTATTGATTTCATTGCCTTCCAGGTCAACATAAAACATCCGGAAGAATCCGCTGGAAACGAAATAAATGTTATTGCAAAGTTCGCCCTGCGTCAATAGATTCTCCTTTTTTCTTACCTGCACGGGAATAGCGGCAGCCTGTAAAAGATCGAAATCTTCAACTGACATGGGACAAATCTTATTGATAAGTTCTATTAGCTTTTCCATAGCTCAGAAGTCTGCTACGCTAAAAAATCTAACTCTTCCTGAGTAAGCAGGATGTCAGCTGCCTTTATATTTTCTTCCAGATGCCGGATAGAAGTAGTGCCCGGAATGGGTAATATGAACCTGGATTGATGAAGCACCCATGCAATGTTGAGCTGCGCAGCGGATACACTTTTAGTATCGGCTAGCTCTTTCATATTATTCTGGCCGGTTGGTAAAGAGGTCTGGAGTGAAAAGAAAGGTATAAATGGAATCTGATTTTCCTCGCACAAAGGCAATAGCTCACCACCCTGATACCCATAAGGACTGTCTGGATCGGTAACCCGCTGCGTATAGCTGAACATATTCTCGACGCTGGCGATCTTACACATTTTGATTGCTGTATTAAACTGATCAATCGTTGCATTACTGAGTCCCAGATGCAGAATTTTACCCTCTTTTTGTAGCGTCAACATTGTTTCGAGGCCTTCCTGATAGTCGCCCGGGCTATTTGCTGCCTTCCCATAATGTACTAAGGAAAGCTGTTCTACTTTCAATTCTTTGAGATTGTTTTCAACACTCATTTTCAACTCCTGAGGCTTTCCATAAGGCAGCCAGCTTTTGTCAGCTCCCCGTTTTGCTCCGACTTTTGTAGCAATTATCAGGTCAGAAGGATAAGGATATAAGGCGTCCGCTAAAAGTCTGTTGGTCACACCGGGTCCGTAGAAATCTGCCGTATCAAAAAAGTTGACACCAAGCTCTACGGCTTTTCTCAGAAGCTGGACAGCCCCAATCCGGTCTTGTGGTTCTCCATAAAAACCTTCACCGGTCAACCGCATGGTTCCATAACCTGGCGTACGGGCAGTCAGCGGATTGGCAGTACCCGCACCTATAATAACTATTTTGTTACTCATCTTCCTAAGTTAAAATGTTTACTTCTTTAGCTGAATATCTGTTATGATGCCTGATTAAAATCATTCAGTAAAGATTTCCGGTATAAGGACGGTGTCATCCCGGAGAACTTTTTAAAGAATTTAGTAAAATTGGAAACATCATAATCCAGCTTATGAGCGATCGCTCCAATAGGCAGAGTGATATCAGTCAGAAGCTTTTTGGCTTCCAGCAGGATCCTTTGTTCATAGAAGTAGCAGGCATGATGACCCGTTTCGAGTTTGATGACTTTACTCAGATGGACCGGATGCAGGCAGAGAATATCGGCGATCTCTTTAATTTCAAGCATTTTATCTATCCGTCCCGCCATCAAGTCATCAAGATGTTTTTCCAGCACCTGCTTGAACTGGGCCAGAATCTCGGCTTTACGGGAAACATACTCATCAGGTATCCTGGCCATTACTTTTGATTTGTTTAACTAGGCAAAAGTATAAAAGAAGTTTGCCACAAAATGGTGAAGAATCAAGCTCTTGTTTTAATCTTGCTGTTGTGCAAGGACCTTGCTATACAAATAATTCGTACGTTAGAAGCTACATGTTAGGATAAGCCAGGTGAAGGCGCAAAAGTGGAAGGGAAGGCAGGGTCGCCATCAGCTCTAAACCTGCATTCGTGGCAACAGTCCCAATTATTTTTAACCACTGTTTGAGTGAATCCCTTAATGCAAAATATCTGTGTTACAACAGTGCCAAAGAATTCTAAAACTCACAGAACCAAAGGGAAAAAAAGATTGAAAGATCATAGAGTACATAAAAACCACCGATTAATTTGTCACTCAATAGCGGTTACATATTCGCCTTTGACATACGCAACCGTACTTAATGGTTTTCCTATCTTCGGATCAAATGGTCCCAAACTTTATCAGCAACTTTTTTACAAAGATACCGTCCAGACGGTATCTTTGTAAAATGAACAACTATCATAGAAAAAAAGAACCCGCCGAAAACCGCCAGCATATCTTAGATGCAGCTCTGGCGCTTGCAGCGGAAGTAAGCTTGGAAAATCTAACGCTTGATAAGGTTGCCAAAAAAGCAAACCTAAGCAAAGGAGGTCTGCTTCATCACTTTCCCAAAAAAGATGCGCTAATTGAAGAACTATTTGACATCAGCCTTCAAAATTTTCTAAGCTTAATCCGCAAAGAACAAGCAAGTGGTGTATCACCAGCAATGGCATATCTAAAAGCGTCTATAAATGATGATTCTGGCGACAAGCAAAATGGGGCAATGAAGATTTTTGTTCAAGCCATCATATATAGTCCACAATACCGGGAGCGCCTGCAAAGGTGGTTTAAGGGAAATGTGATATCAGATATAGTGACGACGTCCCCAACGGATTTAGCGGCAATCTTGATCGCAGATGGAATATGGTATTCTAATGTACTGGGGCTATCCAGCCTAACTGCTAAGCAAAAAAGTCAAATTGAAATTCTCTTAACAAAAACCATTTAAGATGAAATATATTTTTCTAGCAATAGCTATCATCTCGGAAGTTATTGCTACCAACGCCATGAATGCTTCGCAACAATTTACAAAGCTTATTCCAAGCCTGTTGACACTTTTGCATTATGCGGCCCAATGCAGGAAAAAATATAAAAATATTTTGTCTTCCTAAACTTGGCATCTTCACATTTCCATTATCAATTTGCACGCTTAAAAATATGACTTCCCTGATCGAAAAATTTATTAGCCAAGCGAGTTACATTGCAATTTTTCTTCTAATGCTTCTGGAAAATGTTTTTCCACCTCTGCCGTCAGAAATCATTCTGTCGCTCAGCGGCATAGCCGCAGCTCAGGGCGAAATAAATCCTCTTCTTGCGGTTCTTTCCGCAACTTTAGGCTCATTGGCGGGAGCAGGTTTCTGGTACTGGATAGGAAGTAAAGTTGGCCATGATCGTTTTGAGAATTGGGTTAGCAGAAATGGCGTGTGGATCGGTCTTTCAGATGAATCATACCAAAAAGCGCTTCGGTTTTTCGACAGGCATGCCACCGCGGCAATTTTCTGGGGAAGAATGGTACCGACTTTCAGAACTTTCATATCCATTCCGGCGGGACTTGTAGCGATGAAACCAGCGAAGTTTCTAATTTATACCTTCCTCGGTACACTAAGCTGGTCGTCACTTGTCTTTTTTGTAGCTTACTATTTTGGGAACAAATACCAAGGTGCTTTTGACATTGTGGGTAAGATATTCAATATCATTTTTTTCGGTTTGCTCCTGCTGTATGCCGTGCGGCTTGTTAGAAATTTGGTCAAAAGGAAAAACAGCTGATTTTGGTGATCCCTCGCCCATCAAGTAAAACAACGTATCCATCAATGTGGAGAAGCGAACGAAGGCAACCAAATGCATGCGCGGCTGATCTTGAGCTGCAAGACTAACGGCCGGCTAATCTGCCCGATGACCCACCACCGAGGAAGCAATACTTGTTACAGCAAAAAATATGGGCAGTTGACCTGGTAGATTTTAAAGAGCAATCTGCCTTTTTTGTTCAACTGAAAGTTGTAGGCTTCAATAAACTCCACCCACCGTTCCAGTTCTTGGTTAAACCATTTTTTAAGTTCGGCAGTCGGGGTAATTTCTCTCAGCCAAAGAACAACACCGCCTTCGCTTTCTTTAATCCCCTGGGCCACAAACGGCTGACAAGTATATGCGAAGCCAGTCCTTTTGACTAGTCCGTTCAAATGGTCCTTGCCTAATGGTACTTTACGGTAAAGGTGGTGCCTTCCCAAAAGCACTTTCGACACTGATATGCCCGTGATGCAAATTTACCAGCTCGGCAACAAGGGAAAGCTCGATCCCGGTTCCCTCATGAGTGCGGCCGTTTGAATTCTCAACCCTGTGTAACCGCTCGAACATAAGGCGATCCACGAGGATGTGCTAGCAGAAAGAATGATCCGAACCCTGGATGAGGAATTTTCTCTTGATCGGACTTTCTTCTCATATGAGCAGGCAAAGCAACTAGCGGCAGAAGCAATCGCATATTATAATCCGAAAAGGCCTCATGACAACTGCAATTATCTAACACCTAACCAAGCTCTTGAGTGTAACGGGCCGATGCTAAAAAAGTGGAGACCTACAAAAAGAAAGGCAACTGGAATATTACAAAATCGACTCGTCTACAAAATGGTGTAAATCTTAATTAAATCTGTAAGGTAAAGTCAGCGTAATGCATCGAGCGGCCAGATCTGGGATTTGTTATGCTCTTTGTCTCCGGTTAGAGGTGTGTTGGTTTGCACTTTTTCGCATTCCTGGTTAATAAGTACTTTGTCTAATGTTAGATATCGGAATACAACTGAGGATTAAATACACTGGACTTTACGGAAAACAAAACCATATTTAGAGGTTATGACGGTTTTCCCGAATACTTTGTTATTTGGTGTATCCTATCGTTTTACTAGTTCTACTCTTCTGTTTCGAGCTTGTCCATCCTCGGTCAAATTATCTGCAATTGGAGCTTCCTGCCCAAAACCCTTTGCCGTAAGGCGGCCTGTTTCAATTCCAGTTTTGATTATCTCGTTTTTTACTGCTTCGGCCCTCGCTTCTGAAAGTTTTTGGTTTCGGTCAGCTGTTCCTGCGTTATCGGTATACCCATTGATTTCAATTTTGAGATCTTTGTTAGATTGCAACACTTTCGCGATTTCTGCCACCGCTTCCTGGCCGTCCGGTTTTAATGATGCTTTATCTGTATCAAAATTAATGTGGAGCACCGCTTTTCCTTTTTCATTTAAATCGTTTTGAATCTGATCGGCTTTTAAAAGGGTGATTGTTTGCTTAAATGGCTCTTTTTGAACTACTTGAATGGCACCACTTGCTGAATTGCCATAAAGTTGAATATAGATATTGTCACCGGCCGCTTTTCGAATGACATACACTTTTACGGGCTCATTCCAATAATCAATGGAGCCTTCCTCACCAAGATAAGTAGCATTTGCTTTGAGGTAATCTGATTGCTCCTTTGAAATTTCTCCTTCAAACACCAACACACCGCCAACCGACTTTATAGCATCGTCATAGCTTTTTAATAAATATGGCAACGACCAGTCGCTACTTCCTTTGTCGTCTTCTACGAGGTACGATTTAAACGATTTGCCGCTGATTTTTTCGAGCGTTGATCCTTTTGTAAGCGGAAAATAAATTTCGTCGTAATCCCGCTTAATAGGTTTGTTTTGGTATATAATATTATTCGGCAGGCTAAAGAATGGAATATCACCTAGTTCTGCTTCCGATACCGAAATAGAGTTGATGTCAAATGGTTGGGTATTGTTGTCGATATCTTTATTTTTAGAATCAGAGTCGGGTAAACGCGTCTCAGTAGAATCGTCTTCGAGATATTCTTCTTTGCTTTTGCTATTACAGGAAAAAGTAATTCCAGAAAGGACTAAAAATAAAAGGAATTGAAGCGTTATTTTTTTCATAAGGTTCATTTACATATCAATTAACTGTGGCCAATGGGATAGCATTACTTTACTTCCTGTGGATCTTCAATGAGAATATTCGACTAAAACCGTCCTTATGATTCTCATAAGAGCAATAATGATAGGAATTTTGCTCGAACTATTTATGCTTCGAGCAAAATGAAGCTAATAAGGTATAACTATTTTCTCATCCAAACCCAAAACCACTCTTTTTCTGCTGCTCCTGCCGGGGCTTGATTTCAGGTTGCTGCGCCAGCTCTTTCTTTTCTCCTTTGCTGTGTTCGACAGCCTCGCTCTGCTCTTTTGGGTTAAAGTAAAGAAAGGGGAAAAAACCGTCACGGACTTGAAAAGTGGGGATCAGGTTGTCAAAGGGCAAGAGATCGGTTATATCACCGACGTCTTTGGAAAACCAGTAGCCGATATCAGTGTAGATCAAAATGGGATCATCCTTTATAAAGCGGGGCACTCAACCGGTTAATGAAGGAGAGACATTATTATGTATCGGATACAAAACTGCTCTGGACTGACACTGCGCAACAGTATGTTTTAACGTACTTCCAAGTACTTAAAACATACTAAAATAAGCTTCCAAAGAGCTGGAACTGCTAAAAGTAGCTTAGCCTCCATACTTCGTTTTAACCACCGGTTTTTTATGCAGCTTATTGCGGTTACATGGCTGGGCACCTATTTCTATAACAGGATGCTCAAAAAAATCCGGAGCTCAGAAATGTATTTAATTCAGTAAACCAGCATTCTGGAGCCCAGCCAACTGCGCTGGCAATGGCTGTGTTAGCTTATGCTGAACACATCGATAACCCGCAGGTGCTATCCCATGCCCTGAACCGAACTGCCAACAAACACGTAAGCCTCGATGTCAGGCCCGAGCAGTATGACATCGTCGGCAAGCATTTACTGGCTTCCATTGGAGAAGTGCTCGGCGAGGCTGCAACACCCGGACTCATTGACGCATGGCTGGTCGCATACCAGCAACTCGCAGCGATCATGTCGGGTGCACAAGCGGATTTGTATAGTAAATCAGTAGCGAAAAAGGGTGGATGGCGTGGCTGGCCGCCTTTTGTGATAAAACAAAAGATGTAGGAGTCGCAGGAGATTAATTCATCTACCTATATCCTTCTGATAAGGGAAATGTAGCCGACTATATTCCGGGACATTATATTACAGTACGTCTGTTTGTGCCGAAATTGAATGTATTCCAACCGCGCCAGTACAGCATCTCATGCGATGTTAGAGGCTTTCAACGATATTTATAAATCGAACAACTTCATCATACGCGGTTTTCCCAAAATTTCTAAAATTCTTAAAATGACTTAGTCCGTATTTATTCTTTGCTTCTATCAAGTCTTTGACTGTTTTTATATCAGCACTTTTCAAACATAAGGAAGTCCGCGTTGAAAGTGGGGTCGAGACAATTTCTGTATCTAAGTAATTACCCTTATAATCGTAATTCCCCGAAAGAGATTTCCTAGCATCCTCGATAAGCATCTTTTGATTTTTCACAAATTCATTCAGCACTTGTATATCCTGTCTAATACTATCACTAGGCTCATAAATTAGAGCTGTTTGGATCTGCTTCTCAAACTTCCTAATAAACAGTTCAACTCTATAAGACGCTTTCAAAATCTCCTCCGTTTCAATTTTATTTTTTGCCATACTTATTTAAGTTACTGATGATCAACTATTTAATCATTGAAGCAAACATATTCTATACAACCTTCTCAGCTGCTTTTAATATTTTATAAAATGTAGTTTTTGATGAAATTTTATAAGCCTTCATTATTTCCTCAAAGGTTGCATTTTTTCTTTCTTAAGTATCTTTTACTAGATAGATGTAAGGGTTAATAGCATCAAGATGTAAAAATAATGGAAGGCTCAATTTTTACTTCGGAATTAGCAAGCCAATCGTCAACAGGAACCTGACAGGCTAGGGTGAAGCGTCCATCTATTTGTACCATACAGGTTCCGCAGCTTCCCATACCACAACAGAGCCCAAATCCAGAAATGTTCACATAATCCGAAATTAACGTCATCAAAGACAGGTATTTCCTTTCCAGCGTCTGGACCTGATATTCTTCATTTCCGTAAATCAGTGTAAAGAGAATTGTGCTTTTTTGTTCTTCTTCCAAAATTCATAATTGTTTTACATTAATTTGTGTTAATGCTTCTGCTTACTCCCCATTATGTTCAAAGACCTACTACAGGTAAAC
Organism: Dyadobacter sp. CY347; assembly: GCF_021502655.1. Lineage (GTDB taxonomy): Bacteria > Bacteroidota > Bacteroidia > Cytophagales > Spirosomataceae > Dyadobacter. Next base: position 1,323,616 of record NZ_JAKFFT010000002.1, on the reverse strand, counting down.
CACTTGGTACAGTTTCAGGGATGGTTTTGTCAAAGGAATCATCGTTGAGCGTATTCAAAAATTCGACGATCCTTGAAATATCTTTGAAATTAACGTCCATGTGTGTGGCAAGCGAGTCAATGCTGCCGGCTTTCACGTTCGGGTTCAGGATCTTGCCTCCTGCCACATCCTCATAAAACAACAACACCTGATCCAGAGTAGTAAACTTGCCACTATGCATGTAAGGAGCAGTAAAGCGCAGGTTACGTAGTGTGGGTGTCCGGAAGGCATAATTCTGGTTGAACCCCGCGTCACTTTCTGCCCGGTTATCAGTGTCCGGTACGGCCAAAGTATGTAGCTTATAATCAGAAAACATGGGCCCCGAGTGACATTTCGCGCATCCTGTTACTAAAAACGCATTCAGCCCATCTTTTTCGCTGGTCGACAACGCATTGCTGTCACCGCGCATGTACTGGTCAAACCGAGTATTGGTAGCAATAAGCGTCCGCTCGAAGGACGCTAACGCCTTCGCTAAATTTTTTTGGGTGACTGGTTTGGGATCTGTGGGAAATGCTTTCGAAAATAGCTCATTATAGGCAGGGATCTTATTTATCCGCTCGATGATTTCATCCAGTATCTGGTGATCCACATAAGCATTGCCCCGCATTTCTTCCAGTGTTTTAATTGGCTCCAATGCCTGCGCCTCTAATCCTTTTGCTCTTAAATCCCAAAACATCGGGGCCAGTTCAGGCCTGTATGTTTCGTGATTGGTTATGCCGTTAAAGGCTGTGTTTAAAATGCTTTGCGAGTTTCTTTTGACAAACGGAATGTCATTGGGATCCAGAAATCGCCGCTTGCTGCCAGTGCCTCTCCCATTTACCCCGATGGAAGTTTCCAGGAACTCTGCATAATTGAACTCCGGCTGATGGCAGCTCGCGCACGATACGTCTTTACTTCCGGAAAGGATAGGATCAAAAAACAAAAATCGGCCCAGGTTTACTTTTTCCTGGGTCGAAAGGTTGTCTTCCGGGTCTGTCACGTACCGGGGCAAGGCGCCTAGATCAGCAATTGTTTCAATTACTTGCGGCTTTCTATGGCGCAATGTTTCCTGATCTCTTCCGCAGGAACAAAGCATCATTAATAAAAACACTAAACAAATGGGACGCATAATCATTGGTTTGCCATCGTATCGTAATCATTGATGGTCCGCTTTCATGAATTTGTCCAGGAACGCTTTCAGGGCAACTGCGTTGTTACACGCTTCGTTTTGGGCAGCATACAAAAGGGAAACATTTTTGTGCTCCTTTATCAAGGCGATAAGCTGCTCGGCAATCTGCCTTTTTTTATTGAGCTGGAAGTTGTAGTCTGAAACAAACTCGGTCCACCGCTCCGGGTCGTGGTTAAACCATTTTCTTAGTTCTGCACTCGGGGCAATTTCTCTCAGCCAAAAGTCGACCCCCGCTTCGCTTTTCTTTAAACCCCTGGGCCACAAACGGTCAACAAGTATGCGAAAGCCGTCCTTTTTGCTAGGCCGTTCATATATCCGCTTTACGTTTATTACAAGATCCTGGTCATTAGCTTCCATTTTATCAGACCTCATACTCTAATCAAATGTTAGGTTAGTCCTAATAAGCCGCCTGCATTTCTTTTTCGAGTTGGACAGCTTTTGGAAAAAGGATATTATTTTCCAAATGTTTATGCTTGTGCAGATCACTCTCAAATTCTTTAAGCATAAAAAACGAAGCTTTATATGTAGTGCAAGCATCAGGGGCCGGTCTATAATTGTCACTCAATGCTGCAATTTTTCGCATCCGCTCGCCTTCATTTTCATGGTCCTGCATCATGACAGCGATCGGATTTTGGATGCTACCGTAAGTTTGAGAAGGAATGTTCTGTTGCTGATTACCTGCCCAGACCATCTTTTTGATAACGGGGAAAATCATGAACTCCTCTTTTTTCATATGGACCGTCAGTTCGTGGGCTATGTCCCTGAAAAGGTCTCTTATTTCCAAAAGCTCAGAATGGTTTGTACCATGTACCAAGCAAATTTTGTTAAGATTAGCCAGTATTTGCGGCATCTTTTCTGCCGTATATTTGTGATGCTTTGCCTCGATGTACTCTGCCAGCAGATCAAGCTCCCAGACATCAAAGTCTTTTTGCGGATCTGCGGTAGTTTGCATAGAACGTAAGATCTCCTGTGATAAAATCCCGATATCCACTCCGTTTTTCACACAGGCTTCCGACAAGGAAATTGCCCCATTGCAGCAAAAATCAATATTGTGTTTTTGAAAAACAAACGATGTCTTCCAATTTCTGGCTACAATGGAGCCAACTGTTTCATTTTGAAAATTTTCCATAATATGATATAAGTGAAAGTATCAGCGTTCCCTGACCTGCATCTCACTAATACAATGTCGGTTTGAGCCGGGTATCATAAAATCACACGGGATCGATCGCTTTGATAGTACTTGATTTTGTTTTCAAACATCTCTGCCATTTTCTGGGCCCTGAACTTTGCTTCCTGGGCTTTCTCGCCGATAAACAGTTCATCAATGGTCCCGACAAATAAGTCCATCCACTTTTCAAAATGCGTGTGGTCAACCTGTAACATCGCATGCGGCGTAAACGGGCTTCCATAATAAGTATGCTCCTTTAAAAGCACTGTCTGCCAGAACTTGGACATCTTTTCCATATGCTGCGGCCAGTTACCACCGATCCGCTCATTAAAAACAGGTGATAGCAATGTATCTGCCCTAACTTTTGCGTAAAAGGAATTTACCAGAAGCTTGATGTCCTCGATGTCGAGTATCTGTTGTTTTGTTTTCATTTCAAATTTTAATCAAGTCAATGTATCGGATAAGGTAATAGATCGACCATCCTAAAAAGCCGATGAGCAGGATCCAGATCCAGGCAGGAATGCTCTGGGGAGTTTCACTTCCGGTAATCAGAAACCGCTTTTGGTCCCCTTTTCCATATGCATTGATCATTAATGGGACTATCCCGTCCACCACTGCATTCTCGGTGATACCTTCGACGGCAATGGCAGGCCCGTTCTTCACCTCGAAAGGAATGATGCGGATACCTTCTTTGCCCGCCGGATCTTTACTGATGATTTTCAGCTCATGCTTGCCATCTACCATTTTACGGGTATCCAGCTCAAAATTCACAGGAGAGATAAACTCAGCGATTGGCGTTTGATCCTGATCCAGGAAAAGAAAAACTGTGCTTTTATCTTCCATGTCATTAAATGTTTATAATGAGCCTTTTGATATGGTCGCCGGACTTTTCACCAGGTTTGATCAACATCTTTGCAGAGAAGAAGAGCGTCAGTATCACAATGATGGCAGCAAGCGAAACGATCAGATAGTCCCAGTTGCTCTCCGGGCCGGATCCATGGGCTATACCTTGTAATAGCTTCGGCTGACGCTGGTCACATACCGGGCACGCCGCAGCAAATAAGCCTATCAAGACAAACACGGCTAACAAAAAGGCTTTTTTCATATCAAATCTGAATTCGTTTAATTTTACAAATGCCGTCATGGCATCTATTGCACAGGCATTTCCTTGATTTTCTGCACAATCTGCTCCACTTCCTTTACCGATACCTTTGGTGCATTGTTGCCCCAGCTGCTGCGCTCATGGTTAATAATGGCGGCTATTTGCTCCGGACTTAAATCTGCATTCGCTCCCACAGCGGGCATTGCCCCGTATTCCTGGCGGGCATCATAGCCCCGCATGATGATGTTTACGATTAATGAAGGATCTTTATCGACTACAACTGTACTACCTTTCAAAGGTGGGAAAGCGCCTTTCAAACCTTCCCCGCTTTCCTGATGACATGCCTGACAATGGGTGGCGTAAAGCATCTGGCCATTTTCGGAAGTTTCAGTATCGGACTGCGTGGACTGATCCGTACTTTCCGTTTTCTGTTCCTGCTTTGCGTATAAAAAGGCCGGAGGTCCCGCCGCGCCTGGGAGTTCCGCTTGTTTCAATGATTGCAAATAAGCGACCAGGTCCAGTGCGTCCTGAGTAGCTACCAGAGTCATCCCTTGTCTTTGAAACGCATCAGGAACATTTACTACCACATCCTCTTTTGCCGGCTCAGCTTTACTTTCAAACAGCCAGGGATAAGCCGGCATAATGGACTGCTTGATCACAATGCGCGGGTTGTATAAATGCACCAGGTTCCATTCCCGGCTGGGCTGCCGGCTTCCGATCGAGGTCAGGTCGGGCCCGGTCCGCTCAGTACCCATCAGCGTGGCCGTATTACGCCAGAAATCCGTTCGGCGGTTGGAAGCATAGTCTGCCGCAAGCCCGGGCCGCTGGCCCCAAACCTTGTCCATATCCACATTACGGACCTGCTGGGTATGGCAGGCCACGCATCCATTAGAAACATACAATGCCTTTCCCCTGATCGCCGCATCACTGAGCGGCACTGCACTTGGCAGCGGCGCATTGTTCTGCTCATTATCTATGGCAGGCAATACGGCCACGAAAGCAGTTAAGCCGATAAAGAGCAGGAACGCAGCGCCAAATAGTTTGTTATGATTATCGAAAAAATCCATGATGTCAAATTAAATGGGATAGTAATACTCGCTTTCAGGACACGTGATCGATAGATCTCAGCTTTTCAAATGCCGTTTTTTTAATATCAACCGTGCCCGGCGTCACCATCATCCGGTAAAGATTATAAGCGAAAAACAGGTGTGAGAGCCACATCAGGCTTCCACCAATTGCCCGCCAGAGCCAAAACGGCGCCATAAAACTCACTGAGTCAATAAAAGGCTTGGCCTCCATCCACATCAGCCCGCGCATGGTACTGCCATACATCAATGGTATCGTGTAAAACAATAGCCCGATCAATGCCAGCCAAAAGTGTGCACCAACCGTGATTTGCGGCGGCTCCTGGCCTGTAATACGCGGCATGAGTGCGTAAATGCCTGCCCATAGCAAAAAGCATATAATGCCATACATCGTCAAATGGGAATGGGCGACAGTAAAATCAGTGAAATGCCATAGCAGATTGGTAGACCGGAATGCTTCGGCAGTTCCTTGCAAGGAACCGGTAAAGTAAAAAAGGATACCCGTTAAAAAGAACGGAAGTGTATAGCTGTCGGTGATCTTGTACCACGCGCCTTTGAAGGTCAGCAGGAAGTTGGTTGTACCTGCCACCACAGGGATAATCATGCCCACGCTACCTACAATTGCGACCGTTTGAAGCCACCAGGGAATCGCACTGAAAACAAAATGATGGGTACCAATGAGTGTATAAAAAAGGATCTGGGTCCAAAAAGCAAGTATACCCAGGCTATACGAATAGATCGGTTTATTGAGCTGCTGGGGCAGGAAGTAGTAAACGATCCCGAGCGTAAACAGCATGAACCACATTCCAACACCCTGGTGCATGTAATAGCCTTGAATGATCGTTTCACCCAGCCCATTTTGCCAAAGAGGCACATATGCAACGACCGCGATCACAATTCCGAAAATTACGGAAGAGACAATGTACCAGTTTGAAATATAGATCTCCTTCGTGGTGCGGCTCGCAACTGTCTTAAAGTAATTGATCAATGTTAGCAGAAGCCCAATGCCAAACAGCAGCATCACCGGCCATATGTATTCCCGGTACTCCCCGCCCCCATTATTGATTCCGGCCATCAAACACAACGTGCCCAGTACCACCGCCGTGTTAATAAGGATCAATGTGTACCATCCCAGTTTTATGCTGAACAGATTTGTATTGCTCACCCTGGGCACAACATAGTTACCCAACCCCAGCATCGCCAGTGATGCCCAGCCCCAGAAAACGGCATTGGTATGGACCGGCCGCAATCGCCCAAAGCTCAGCCAGCTGAATTGGTCTGCATCCGGCGCAACAAATTTTATCCCAATGTATTCCCCGACCGTCGTCCCGAAAACAAGCCAGAAAGTAGCTGTGATGATGAACCAGGTGACAAGCCTGGAAAGTTGCGGGTCTACTTTCGGACGAACGTGCGCCTTTCTTTTACGTGCCACAAATGGAAGTGATGCCTCATGCTCTACATTGTTGATCAGCCCTTTATGGTCGTTGGCCGGTAATGCGCCCGACAGTTCATTATGACTCAATGCAAAATCCAGCGCATCTTTTCTTCGTTGCAGTGTTTCTGCAAGATCCTCACCTTCAATACCCCCCAGATATACTGCCACACGCCCGGCCTCTGCCACGCGCTGCTGGTTTCTATACCTATTTAATGTGTCGGTGATCTTGAAAAATAAGAAGATAGCGCCTGCCAGCACAGGGATTGATATCAGGACAATGGTAATTAAAATACCTCCTTGGCTCAGCAGCGAGTCAGCAGTTGGTTGGCTCGACTGTGCGTGTGAAGGAAAACTTACCAAACTAAGCATAGCGAGCGCAATAACCCCTAAATGCTGCTTTTTCCCCATCCGGTCGAGCAGCAAAGAAATCTGTTGGCTATTCAGGTTATGGAGATATCTTGAATAATCCTGTTTGCCCGGGTTGATTTTATTAATCAGATCATGTTGAACAACGTTTTTGGTCAGGATCGCAATGAAAAGCACACCTAGGGCCATCACCAATGCAACGATTCCTACCGATAGCATAACGGCTTGTCCAAATAGGCTATTTGCATATACAGGAGTTGCAACCAAATAAATCAAAAGGCATACGCTACTTATAATCTTATACTTACTAACAGCAGTCATATTATATATATTAAGACCCTAATATCTTTTAATATTGAAAATTTTATCTCTCTTTAATATAGCTCAGTCCTAAGTTCAAATTCTCATTAAACTCCCCAATCGTCGCAGACTGTAACGTGCGATGCATTTTTGTTCTGATTTCTTTAAAATCGTTGTGCAGTGGGCAAGGCTTTGTTTCAGAGCAACTTTTTAACCCAAGCCCGCAGCCCTTAAATATTTTTTCCCCGTCAATCGCCCTGACAATATCGGCCAATGTATTACTCCGGGCAATGCTGTCAACATAAAAGCCGCCATTTGGACCTTTACTGGATTGTATGAGCTCACGTTTGCTGAGTTCCTGAAGGATTTTGGCAATGAAGTGTTCCGGTGAATCAATACCAGCCGCAACTTCTTTAATACCCACTTTCCTGCCTCCTTCTGACTTCTGGGCAACAAAAATGACCGCTCTTATTGCATATTCGCACGTTTTTGAAAAAAACATCTGCATCTGGTTTATGTGCAAATATATCTTCAAGATTCGGAAAATAAAATACTTTTTACTCTTTTATTTTACGCACTGGTTTGCTGTCTTTCGGCATAACTATTTTTTCTAACAACAAGCCCTACACATACGTTAAAATCGGCCAGGTCACCATATTCTTCAATGGCTATGAAACCAGGTCTTTTACGTACCTAACTATATTGCTTTCAGGAGGAATGATGAACCTATTTTAAATTTGCGTGACAGGAATCTCACGTAATCCAAATGGCTTTGCATTCGTCGTAATAGATTGTAATCGGCTTTGTAAAGGTGTTTTTAAGCCGAATTGTACGTGCAAACAGCCCGGCAATGATTAATCTAGATGTCTACTGCCTAAAGACTTTCTATGACCATACATACAGGCGGTATCACACACTTAGCAGTAGATAAGCAATTAATAGAATACTGATGACTAAAATGACTCCGGTAAGAATGGTGGTCAGTAAAGTTGTTGGTTTATACCGCCCGGTTTTAAGTTGCTTTTCAGTTCTACGGTACTGCAAAAAGGCAAACAGAATGGCAAGCATACCTAGGACGACCAAAAGAATCCCAATAATGGCTGAATATGCATGCGAAGGCGTAGCAACTTGTGTTTGCAGCACAAAACCAATCTGTTTTACAAACAGTGAAAACTTTACAACCACAAATCCAAAGGCCATGATGCCGATCCCTGTCCTTAACCAAGCAAGGTAAGTCCGTTCATTAGCCAGATGGTCATTAGGCGTAAATACTGATGGATTGCTATCTTGTTCTGTACTCATGTGGCCGGAGTGTCCTATATTAAAAAATATGATAGGTCGTTTCGGAAAGTTTATGCAGCATCTAAATAAAAATCAGAGAACTCCTCAATCAATGGGTTTGCAATATCCTACTATTGCTGCTCGCTAATAATTCGATGATCAGATTGCATCACCATATTATCCAGGTCATTTTTGATCTGACATTAAGATATTGTCTTTTGCCAGCAGTCAGCACCTGTTTTGGCCTTATCGGATGTATTAACCCTAGCAATGTAGGGTACAAAATAACAAATATATACCTTAATGATAATACCCTGCTCCTGCATAGCTGTCATCCTCCCCCGTAGTGTTAAAGAGATATTATGCAATGTCGATATTAGCTTTGCACGGTAGTGTGGTCAGGTTCTCTATTTAAACAAGCCCTTGCGCAAGCATAGCATCAGCTACCCGGACAAAGCCTCCTATATTGGCCCCCTGCATATAGCTCATGCGCCCATCTCCCTTACGGCCGTAACGCAAGCATGTCAAGTGGATATTCAAGATAATTTCCTGCAATCTCCTATCGACCTCTTCACGCGACCAAGATAAACGAAGCGAATTTTGAGACATTTCAAGCCCTGAAACGGCTACGCCACCTGCATTTGCTGCCTTTCCTGGGGCATATAAAATATCATTATTTTCAAATACTTCAATCGCTTCCGGCGTACAAGGCATATTGGCGCCTTCTGCTACACAAAAACAACCATTCTTAATTAGCAGCCTGGCATCATCCGCGTCAAGTTCGTTCTGTGTAGCATTTGGCAGTGCAATATCACATGGAACCTCCCAAGGCGTTTTCCCTGATACAAATTCACATCCGAACTTGTCAGAATACAAATTAATCCGCCCCCGCTCTTCATTTTTAAGGTGCATGATATAGGCAAACTTCTCAGCATCAATGCCTTGTTCGTCAAAAATGTAACCTGATGAGTCAGAAAGCGTTACCACTTTGGCGCCGAGCTCGATACACTTTTCAAGCGTGTACTGTGCTACATTTCCTGACCCCGAAATGACCACCCTTTTCCCTTTGATGCTGTCGCGCCGCTGTTTCAACATTTGTTCCACAAAATACACAACGCCGTATCCTGTTGCTTCCGGACGGATCAGACTTCCGCCGTAGCTCGCACCTTTACCCGTTAATACCCCGGTAAACTCATTTTTCAGCCGCTTATATTGACCAAACAAAAATCCGATCTCCCTTGCTCCGACACCAATATCCCCGGCAGGAACATCATTATCCGAGCTAATGTGACGAAATAGCTCCGTCATGAAGCTCTGACAAAAGAACATCACCTCACGGTCACTCCTTCCTTTTGGATTAAAATCAGCCCCGCCTTTACCGCCTCCCATTGGAAGCTGGGTCAGACTATTTTTAAAGATTTGCTCGAATGCAAGAAATTTAAGCGTACCCAAGTTTACAGATGGATGAAAGCGAAGGCCACCTTTGTAGGGGCCAATCGCACTGCTCATCTGGACACGGTAACCCCGGTTAATTTCCACTTCGCCCAGATCGTTCATCCAAGGAACCCGGAAAATAATGACGCGCTCAGGTTCCGCGATCCGGTCCAGGATTTTAGCTTTCTGGTAATGCGGCTTATCCTCAATAAATGGAATAATTGTTTCGGCCACCTCTTGGACTGCCTGGTGAAATTCATTTTCACCAGGATTTCGATCGATAATCCGGGTCATGAAGGATTGAACTGAAGTCACTGTATGTGCGGTTATTAATTTAAATTAGTATTAAAAGTTACGATTTTGGCAGCTTAAAAACCCGTTTAGACAATCATCTCAGTGACCTTTTCTTCATGGGTCATAACTATATAAATCCTTGAAATTTTTCGATCCCCTAATTCTCAACTTCCCTGATTGAAAATATATTTAAATGTTTTCCTCGTACTAAATCACTTGAGAGTTTACAATGGTCATGGTATTAAGGTGCCATTGGCGATAAGAGAATGATTCAATACCTGTGTCAGAACCTACAAAGGTAAAAACGGCAACGAGTATAGCGCCCTTATCCTTGAAAATTGTAATGCGTGTTGGCTGTGCCATGTTAGATTGATTACTCATTAAACCTTCGTTCCTGAAACGGAGTGTCGTGTTTGTAGTGCTTGTTCACAACATGCGACCGTTTGTTAATGTGCCCTGAATGTTGGTGCAAGGTTACAGTTTAGGGTACTCTATTTACACTAAGTTCAACTATAATAGATGCGCATTAGCTCCAAACCTTCATTTACTGATATCATCTAGATTACATTTAACCACCGGGCTGTTTTAGAGAATAATCTCATAGTTGCGTATGATCCGCCCATTTGTAAGAAAAATCTCAATCCGCGCAATAATCTAGCGTCTTTTGATACAAAAGCTTATCTGCCAAGCTGCTAGTTTAAATGAAACGTCTCTGATTTTTGATCAACCAGACTTTGGTTTTTAAGTAGGTTTAAAATAACGAGTCCTATTACAATACAGACTGCAATTAAAAGAGAAATATTGATCAGCCCTCCTGCTGCTTGCCCGTGGGCGCTTTTTATTGTCTTCTTACCCGCATCTGACTGTATTTGAGCAATAGAATGAAGAGTTGAAACAGCTTCCCGGAAAATAATTGCTCCCTGATCTCCAAACAAAAGTCCGGCCTCTTGATGGCGATTGCTACTGATAAGTTGTAGAACGGAATTTTCGAGCCTATCATAAGCTTTCAATCGATCTTTAAAATAGGAAAGTTTTTTTGCTTCCAAAGGAGTCAATGAAGTCTTCTCAAAGCTACTGATCAGACGGTTGCGCTCGGAATTGTCAATACCTGGGGTTTTAACCGGTGCTCCTGTCAAGATGGAGGATGAATCGGTTAAATACCCTTGCACCACAAGCCGTCTGTTATATAAGTTTTCGCTCAAAAACATAAGATCAACAGCTGGTTGTAAACGGTCTACAAATACAGATTCCAGACTTTGATCCATAACCTGTATCGTCTGATTCGTACTTAGAGAAGCAAGCATTATCACTACTAAAATACCGGCAAGTACTACTGCCGCTTTAACTTTTTGTCGTATTACAAAAGACCATTTCATATGAACATTGTTTATAAGACCAGAGTAAGAAAGCCCGGCGTCGGCAAAGAATTTCCGCCAGGCTTATAAAAGTATTTAGGAAATTATAGTAATCAGCCATGAGCATATACCTAAACTTATTGCCCGCTATTTCAGGTTAAATGCCTAACCACCTGTCTTCATTAAATTGCACCTTAATTTTTCCACGATTGCTGCTGCTTAAAAAACAGGTATATATAATAGTCAAACTGGTTAAAACCTTCAAATAAAACCAGGGGCCTAATTCTGTCGGAACTAAAATTGTTTTATTCATTTCGTCTAAAATTTTGAATGCATTAATTATAGCTGTAAATTTACAACTGTAAAAATACAAAAACAAACTATGGCCAATAATGGTGCTTAACTTGACCGGTCTAATTTATAGGATGACATATGTTTTTCCTATAAATCCAATCTGGCTGGCAGATGTCTTGCCGCATTATTAATTTATGGCCACCGACTAGCATTAACTTGTCGTAGGACAAACGCTAAGGGGAAAAAAAGCAATTTTCAGTTTACAGAGTGCAGATTAATCCATCATACCTAGTGTTCTGATCAGGGAAGTAGTAGACAAATTGTTTGATGACTATACGTTACAAATCAAATACACAACTACGGGTGAATTTAGTATCAACAACTTTCTCCTGCATCAATGTCCATTGGCGGTGAACAAATACAGAGCAGTATGTAAAAACGGATTAATGGGCTGACTTGTTTATTGAATTACCCACATATAAGCAATGGCTACAAGGAAGTTCAAGACCACTTAAGTTGTGTTTTCCGAATGAAATAAGGCTAACCACAAATGATCTGGGAAATGAAAGGTTTAGACCAGTAACTTAAACATGCTATGCGATGATGTGCGCCTTTCGGAAATGTCGGAACAACATTGTACTTTAGAAGAAGCATTTATTACTAATTGTACTTCAAAGATGTGACAGTTAAAGCGATAGTCAGGATTGCTAAATAAAACTGCTAAAAATTTATCAGGTTCTCCGAGCGGATCCTAAGAATTCACTCCAGCAGTAACTTCACCTAGATCTTCTTTTAATAGCGATTTGAACATAATTTCAATTTTAATCTTCTAAAAAGGTAAAAACATGAAAAATTTCGAAAACAAGACTATTATCATTACCGGTGCCGCAATGGGGCTTGGTCTAGCAGTCGCAAAGGAACTGGCTTCGAGAGGAGCTAATCTCACACTTGTTGACTATAATCAGCACAGTCTTTCCCAGGCTAAGGATGAGATCAGCAGAGATTTCCCGGATAACAAAATTATTACTGTTATGGCGGATGTTTCTCAGGAAGCTGCCGTAAAAGGTTACGTTGATGAAACAATTAATCAGTTTGGCCGTATTGATGGGCTGTACAACAATGCTGGAATTGAAGGCAAGCAAGCTAGTATCACAGAATATGACCTAGACACCTTTAAAAAAGTAATTGATATAAATCTTATGGGAGTATACTACGCTATGCGCTATGTTATTCCTTTCATGCAAAACCAAAAGTACGGCAGGATCGTAAATGTCGCATCCGTAGGAGGCATCAGGGGTGTTTTAAATCAAACTCCGTATGTAGCAACAAAACATGCAGTGTCAGGCATGACAAAAAATGCAGCGCTTGAATATGCGAAAGACGGCATCAATACAAATGCGATTGCTCCGGGAGCCATACTTACACCTATGGTTGCGGAAGCTTTTAAACAGGTAAATCCTGAGGATCCGAAAGCTGCTGAATCAGAATATGCTAAGGCCAATCCTACAAAACGGCTTGGCCTGCCCGAAGAAGTGGCGAAGGTAGTGGCGTTTCTTTTAAGCGACGAATGTTCCTATGTAAATGGGCAGATTCTTGCAATTGATGGTGGGCAGTCAAACAGTTATGGCAATGTTTAACAAGTTCAGCGCAGCACTATCAAGCGAATATGGTCGGGGACATATATCATACCGCTTTCAAAATCAAAAAGTGGTTTCGTGCAGCTAAGGATGGAAGCTATCATTTGGCAAATACATGAATACTCATTTCATACGATCGATATCCAACAACTAAAAAGCTGCAAACGATTATGGGCAAATCAGCAAACAGAAACAGCAAGGGCCTCGTTAAGCTCATCCCCTTTCTGATACTTATTTACGTATCACTGACTGCCAGCGGGCAAACTCCTAAGCCAACCAAGGCAAATTCATCAACTCTCTCTGCAATTGAAAGCAAGATCCGCGACAAAACGATGGCCATCGAGTCCAAGTTGATCAGCTGGCGCAGGGATATACACCAAAATCCAGAACTGGGAGATCAGGAAGAACGCACTTCAAAACTGGTTGCAGAACACCTCCGCACTCTGGGAATTGAAGTTCAGACAGGAGTGGGCGGCACTGGGGTTGTAGGCATACTGAAAGGCGGGAAGCCAGGAAAGTTGGTTGCCCTGCGGGCAGATATGGATGCCTTGGCCGTTAAGGAGCCCGCCGGATTACCATTCGCTTCAAAGGCCACAGCCCAAATAAACGGAAAGACTGAATACCTTATGCATGCTTGTGGGCACGACGCTCATACGGCTATGCTAATGGCGGCAGCCGAAGTGCTTGTGAGCGTGAAAAGTGATCTGCCAGGTTCAGTAATGTTCATATTTCAGCCTGCCGAAGAAGGCTCAGGCGTTGTAGAGCCAGGGTCGGGCAAAAGCTGGGGGGCCAAACGGATGCTTGAAGACGGCATGTTTAAGAAAAACAAACCGGATGCAGTATTCGCACTACACGTTCACCCCGGCAAATCAGGACAGATTGATTACAAAAGTGGACCAGCCACAGCCAGCAGCGACGTGCTGAACATTACTGTCAGCGGGCAGCAGGGCCATGGAGGCATGCCATGGAACACAGTTGACCCGGTAGTAGCCTCGGCATACGTAATTGCTGGCTTACAATCCGTAGTTAGTCGACGCGCTGACCTGACAAAGTCGCCAGCCGTTGTTTCAGTGGGAATGATTCATGGCGGGTCCAGCCAGAATGTGATCCCGGACACTGTAAAATTGGTTGGTACCATCCGTTCATATGACCCTGAGGCACGCAAGCAACTTCATGCTGATATTAAGCAGGCTGCTGAGCACATTGCGGAAGGAACCTATGCGAAGGCGCAGGTTGACATTTTGCCTATGTATGATGTCACAGATAACAATGATGCACTGGCTAACCAGATGCTGCCCGTACTGAAGCGCGCTGCCGAAGCGGGCGTGATACCCGGGTCGTTGCAGGGGGCTTCGGAGGATTTTTCTTACTTCGCCAAAGAAGTGCCGGGTCTGTATATTTTTCTTGGTGTTACGCCCGATGGTGAGGATCCTGTCAAAGCTGCTCCTAACCATAATCCGAAATTCTTTGTCGATGAAAAAGCATTGGTAGTAGGCACAAGAGCAATGGCGGCAATGACCGTTAACTTTTTAATGAGCGGATCGCCCAACTAACAGCTGTCAAATTTTCGAGCTTGACCACAGCGAGTTATCTTTTTAGCTTCGTATATCTAGCTTACGCAGCATTTCGTCCGTTGTTGATTCGCTGTAAATACCATAGCCGTTTACCAGCACACCTTTTATTTGATGAACATCGGAAGATATCGCATACAGTACGGCTGCATCCGAAGGGTTACTGTCCCCTTCAAACCGAATGAATTTATCCACTTTAAAGTCATCAGTAAATATTTTGAATTGCCCGTTACGGCACTCAAGGCAGTTTTGGCGAAGATTGAAGTCCTCAGAATATCCTTGCTTGCGCAAGTCATTCAAACTTTCAGTTAGCGTTACGTATGGCTCCATATTATTTAGATATATTAGTGAAAGGTGTTGATTCTTGTAATCTAAGACAAGTATTAGTCTTAATAATTATTTACTAATCCCGCCGCGCTAAAAGCCGCTGAAACGCTCTGCTACAGACGTCAGTCAATTTGGTAACGTAGGGATTTTATTTCTTATTCATAAGCTTAACCAACTCAATTAAGATAATACAAACAACAGTTGTAATGATCACTATTAGCATAATATGCCAGCTTAATGGTGTTGTTTTAAAAACGGTATCCAAAAACGGGACATACACAATCAGCATTTGAAGCATTATGGTAAGGATTATTGCTCCCCACATGCCCCGGTTAGCAAATATGTCCCTGGAAAATATAGAATGATATGTAGAGCGCACAGAAAGCGCATTACCCAGTTGCACAAAACATAGGGTTGTAAATACTGCGGTCTGTTGTGTCATTACATCGTAATTATTGCTAACGCACCACCACTGAATGAAGAGTGCAGCAAATGTCATAATGATTCCTATGAGTACGATACGAAGGACTAAACCACCTGCAAATAAATTTTCCTTAGGTGGACGGGGCGGATGGTTCATAATATCCTTTTCCGCTGGTTCTGCCACTAGCGCAATACCGGGCAAGCCATCCGTCACCAGATTTATCCAGAGAATGTGTATGGGGAGCAGTGGAATAGCAAAGCCAATGATTGGGGCAAAAAAGATGACCAGGATCTCACCCAGGTTACACGAAAGCACATAAACAATAAACTTTTTGATATTCTCGTAAATACGCCTGCCTTCCCGAACGGCTTTCACAATGGTGGCAAAATTATCATCCAATAGGATCATATCAGATGCTTCCTTCGATACATCAGTGCCAGTAATGCCCATTGCAATCCCGATATCTGACTGTTTTAAGGATGGTGCATCATTTACGCCATCGCCAGTCATGGCAACAAACTCACCGTTGTTCTGTAAGGCTTTTACAATATTCAATTTCTGCTCTGGCGATACACGTGCATATACAGCAACATGTTTCGTCACACTCTTAAATTCTTCTTCTGTCAGCTTCTCTAAATCAGAGCCTGCCCTGACTTCCTGGGATCCTTCTTTAATCATCCCCAGGCGTTGGGCAATGGCTGTGGCAGTAAGTGGCTGGTCACCGGTTATCATTACCGTTTTTATACCCGCGGTTTTACATTCTTTAATGGCATCTATGACTTCTTCGCGAGGCGGATCAATCATGGCTGCCATCCCTAAAAATTCAAGTTCATTCTCTTCATCTGAGGTTATCCTGCCAGGATCTTCTTCAAAAATTTTGTAAGCAAAAAATAGAACCCGAAGGCCATCTGCCGCCCACTTACGGTTCTGTGCGAGCCACCCGTCAGTCTCATTTTTATATTTTTCAGATACCGATTCCAGCATCTTTATTGGGGCACCTTTTACAAACAAAATCCATTTGTCCCCATATGTATGTAAGGTGCCCATCCGCATGCGCTCTGAATCGAATGGCAGCTTCTCCAACAGCGGGAATTTTTGATCTGCTTCTTCTTTTGTTTTGCCCTTATCTATGGCATACTTTACCAATGCTGTTTCTGTGGAATCGCCCAACAGTTCTTTGTCTGCGGAAAATCGCACATCATTATTGAGCATCATGGCATAGCCCAAAAGTTCTTCCTTTCCCTCCATGGCAAGGATACTTTCTACCGTCATGATATTTTGCGTAAGCGTCCCGGTTTTATCGCTGCATATATAGGTGACTGACCCTAACGTTTCAACCGCCGGCAATTTTCTCATCAATGCATTTTGGCTCACCATTCGGCGGGCCCCCTGGGCAAGAGCAATTGTTATAACGGCAGGCAATGCCTCTGGCAACGCAGCAACAGCCAGCGACAATGCGGTAAGAAACATGGCAAATGGTGGCTCGCCACGGAGCAAGCCAAGACCAAAAACGGTTAGGCAAATCACTAGAACTATAACCGCCAGTTGCTTACTAAAAACAGCTAGCCTTTTCTGGAGGGGCGTTTTTTGAGAACTTGCCTCCATCATACCTGCAATTTTACCGATTTCGGTATTCATACCAATGGCAGTGACCACCGCTTGGGCCGAACCATTACTCACAACCGTTCCTTTGAAAACCATATTGAGCTGGTCACCAGGTACTATGTTCCCTTCTTTTATTGGCTCGGTTATTTTTTCTATCGAATGGCTTTCGCCGGTAAGCGATGCTTCGTCTGTTTTAAGAGAACTCACCTGAATCAGCCTTGCATCGGCAGGAACAATATCACCGGCTTCCAGTAGAATTAAATCACCTGGGACCAATTGACTTGCTTCAATTTTTAAAGGGTTATTGTCGCGGATCACGATCGCAAACTGTGCCGACATTTTCTGTAACATCTTTACTGATTGCTCTGCATTATATTCCTGCGAGTAACCCATCCAGGCATTACCGAGAATGATGGCCAGAATAACGTATGCATCTGTATGCTCGCCAACTATAAATGAAATGGCGGCAGCGACAATCAGTATCAAAATCATAACATCTTTAAACTGACCAATAAGGATAGACAGTTTACTTTTTCGTTTGGCCTCCTGCAATACATTCTCCCCAAATTCATTTCGAAGGTTTACAACTGTATCGCTTTTTAAACCAGAAGCGGAAGTCTTTAAAGAACTTATGACGTCTGCTGCATTAAGCTGGAAAAAAGTCTGCATGATGGTAAACAATTTAATATGCGTTAGCACTGATCCATTATACACCCAAAGAAAAATTAACCGCAGTCCACGAACTTTTAGTACTATGTACTTTCGCGTTGGACGGCTACTGATGCCTCTCCTCTATTTGCGGTATTTGTTATCATTTTACAGGTTATGTTAGCTATAAAAAGACCCAGAATTATAGAAGGTTGGAAAAAGACTACTAATACTATTTTTTCCCTACGCCCACGACTATTCCCCAATGATACCCTTGTGCAGTTCATTCTAAAATATAATCTGACTTAAAGCAAAAAATACGAAAATTTCTATAAATTGATGAAAATATCTGCTAAATCCTATGAATGATTATATAGCTATTCAATCACTCGGTGTGCAACAGGATATAACTCTCCGGCTGCTCGCTGCGATTCAATAAACTGCGCGTTTCACTGCCTGCTTCATCGTCTGCGTTTTACTTAAACCATACATCATACTTTAGCAAATGAAATAATGAAAAATTTTAACATTGCAGTTATTGTGGGAAGCCTTCGCAAAGAATCCTACAATTTAAAAACTGCGAACGCCCTAATTTCCCTTGCGCCGGAATCTCTCAGTCTTGAAATATTAAATATTTCAAATCTTCCAATGTTTAATGAGGACCTGGAAGCAACACCGCCAAACGAATGGGAAGAATTTCGGCGGCAAATCAGGTCTGCCGATGGCCTTTTATTTCTTACGCCAGAATATAATCGTTCGGTACCTGCTGTTTTAAAAAATGCTATTGATGTAGGCTCGCGTCCATATGGGCAAAATTCCTGGAATGGAAAACCGGGAGCGGTAGTAAGCGTTTCTATCGGAAATATTAGTGGTTTCGGCGCTAACCATCATTTACGCCAGTCACTTGTTTTTGTTAATGTACCCACCATGGCACAGCCCGAAGCATATATAGCTGAAGCAACAGGGTTATTTGATGAAAGCGGAAGTCTAATCAATGATTCTACAAAGGGCTTTCTGACTGATTTTATGGTAGCCTTTGAGCAATGGGTGATTACACATGCCACGAAGTATTAGAAAGAAATTGTAGTTAAACAGACATACTCATCTATGGATAGAGCCCTTAATCAATATATACCTCCCTTTTTCGCTATACTCCGGATCGTGGCAGGTTTGCTATTTGCCATGCATGGCAGCCAGAAACTTTTTGGTATACCGGGTGGTAGTGATCCGGTTCCGTTAATATCGTTAATGGGGTTTGCAGGTTTTATCGAATTTGCAGGCGGGCTTTTCATAGTTGTTGGCTTTTTTACACGCCTTGCTGCTTTTTTAGCCTCCGGACAGATGGCTGTCGCCTATTTTATGGCTCATTTTCCAAATGGGCCGGTACCACTCTTAAATAAAGGCGAGTTATGCATTTTGTATTGCTTTCTCTTTTTATATATAGTCGTGCATGGTGCTGGCATTTGTAGTCTGGATGCACGTCGCCAGAAACTAAATCTAAATTCGAAACGCTAAATTTTAACTATGAACCAAAATAAAATTTCTTAATCCAGTTAAATCAAGCTTGATCTCACTGAATTTATGGATAGCAAAATTCAAAACCGTGATTGCAAACAAACACTTCTTGTATCCTTTCTTTTTTCTGCTCGTAGCACTTCACTGCACGCCCTGTCTGGGTCAGAAAAAATATGAACGGGAATACACTGTCAAAGCTGATTCCGTTCCGGACAGCGCCGCTTTATTTGTGTCCCGTCTTTTTAACAACTCCAAGGTTCATTGGTATATGGAGGAAAGCGATACCACTAAGTCTATCGAAGCGAAACTGAAGCATTCGGGAAAACATTACAGCATCGAGTTTGATGAATCCGGACAAATACAAGATATCGAAATCCTCATTAACATTCGTGATTTGGAAAAAAATACCCGTTCAAAAATAAAAGATAACCTCAATGCTACATTTAAGCGTCAAAAAATCATTAAAACACAACTGCAATGGGTTGGTAGCGAGAATAGCCTGGAACGCGCTGTTCTCGCTAACATGCCGCTTGAAGGGATTATAGTTAAATATGAGATAGTCGTCAGAGGGCAGACAGAAAACGTGGAAGCGTATTTTGAAGTGCTATTTGATAGTACCGGAAGGATTGAAAGCACTATGGAAATAGCATTAGCAAATGACGATAATCTTATTTACTGATGTGCAGACTTATCTTCTTTTGTTTATTATCCTGTACAGCACTATGCCAAACATATCGGGCGGGAACAACTAATCAAATTAACCTAAACTTTAAGGTTGGCAAAAGTTTAAAGTTTAATACAAAATTGGAGTCTCGTCAAATCCTATCGCAGAAAGAAATTGATAAGTCTCCTAGCCATAGATTTCAATATGAGCGAACCGATTTGACCTTGCTGCTTACTACCAAACTGTCTGTTAATAATACCATTGGGGGTGGTTATATGATAAGGTTAGAAGAAAATACGTATTATCACCGGATCATTCAGCAATTTAATAATGTGAGGAAGTTTGAATGGTTCAGTGTAGCACACCGGGTCTTGGCCGACGAAACTTTTACCAACCATGGACTTAGTAACTTCCGGATAAACTATAGGATCGGGATACAGAAACCGCTTAACGGTCAATACATCGATCCGAAGGAATTTTATGCAAAGGTAAACAATGACTTTCTTGGTACCTGGTCACGTGGTGAATCCGACTTTGAGATCGGCATTTTACCTGCCCTCGGATATACCGCTACTGCTAATAATAAAATAGAGCTGGGGGTAGATTATCGGGTAAATGAGCTTAAAAAAAATGGCATAGCCCAGCAATTCTGGGTAACGCTTGGATGGTTCATTAGTATATGAGCTCATTTACCTGCGATAGGGTTCAATCATTTGCCACAATAAATCCAATGCTATTCGAATCCTTATT
Source organism: Dyadobacter sp. CY347 (assembly GCF_021502655.1). Taxonomy (GTDB): domain Bacteria; phylum Bacteroidota; class Bacteroidia; order Cytophagales; family Spirosomataceae; genus Dyadobacter. The sequence continues at coordinate 1,303,154 of NZ_JAKFFT010000002.1, read as the reverse complement.
TCGGTCCCGTCAAACCAGCATCTGGAATCGCAAAAAAGCTAATGCTGGTTGCCGGAAGCGTCAGCTCACCGGTCTTTACCGGCTTGCCCTTTAAAACTGGCAACTCACTATTGTCTTCGAGTTTCAGCTCTATCCCGTTAAGCTGTACGGTTTCTCCTTCCAATTCAGCGGAAGTCAGCAAATAGTGCTCGGAGTCTATATCAATACGGATTGGAGCTTCTTTCTTATTTGTATTGATCACCAGCAGCGTTACACCTCCCTTGCGCCCTTTCATGTTGTGAGCAAATACATAAACGCCCTCTGTCCCCTGCCCTGCTTCGTAAACCTGGGTGCCCATAAGTTTGGCCCACAGATACGCTGCCCAGTAATTTGGTTTGGGCAAATGTGTATCCTGGTCGATCAGACTGTACTCACTGGCAACAAGGGTATTATGCATGATAACCTTAACCCCTTTCTTGGCCAAGGATCCCATTTGGTACAGGTAGCGGAAAGTGTCAAGGAAAGTCGCTGAGAATGGGTCGCCTCCACCCGCAGCCTGCGCCGTTTCTGTGATCCACAAAGGGATGCCAGGGTTGTACTTATCCCTTAAACCCGCATAATAGTGTGCGACCGTATCGGTTTTCAGTAGCCAACCTGCGTCCAGCGCATTTTCAGCTTTTACCGAAAAAGGGCCACTGCGCATCATGCGCATGGAAGCCGCTCCATAGTAATGATATGAAAAAACATCGAATTTGGGATTGGGTTTAGCAGACAACATATCCTCAGTTGGCAAAATACTCATTCCCATCCCCTGAAGAGAAACGTTGGGCGACCCTTCGCCTACCGAACCGGGCCCTAGCACCAGCATATCGGGAACTGCCTTTTCGGCCCAGGCATTAAATGCAGCCATGTCCTTGGCGAAGTTTTCCGCATTATACGACTTACTGATTTCACCGCCAGCCGTCGGCATTGTTGGTTCATTAAACAGCTCGGCCGCTGCAATCTGGCCGCCAACACTCTTGGCAAAGTCTGCCAGTTTTTGTGCTTGCACCGGGGTCCATACCCCTTGCGCATCCCGTACGCCATTGGATACTGCAAACGATGTAACCAGTTTAGAATCGGTTGCCTTTATGAAATCCAGTAACCCTCCAAATTCCTTCTTGGACAGCACATTGACAAACCCGGTAGGTGCTTTCGCCATTTTAGGTTTGTCGTCGTCCTGAAAATAAATACCATTTGTCCATGTGCCGCTCATCCTCACATAAGCAGGGGCTAACCCTTTAGCCAGGATTAGCAACCTTTTGTCTGTGAGATCAATGGGTTTCAATTGTCGGTACAGCTGATCATTGGTTTGTGAGACGTCGTAAGTTGAATTTGCAGCCAGGTCAGGCAAGCTGTCCATCAAGTGATAAGGTTTCCAGAACTGCCCGCCTGCGACCTCCACTGTTTCCACATTATAAGACTGATAACGTTCATCTACCGCTGCTATCTGTCTCATCGTCTTAGGTGAAAGGCTGATGAGCTTGCTATTCTTTCCTTGATCCGACTGTTCAGAAGTGTTGCAGGCAGAGACAACTAATGCCGTCATGACTACTAGGTTGAGCGACTTGTTCATTACATTATTTAGTTTAGTTGCTTTGTATTGAAGAACAACATTACATGACAAAACTGCCTTACTACCCGCTCGTTTGCTGTGCGGTCAAATACTTTCTGGCGGCCTGGGCCATCGTAGCAATCCCTGCACCAAGCATGATGATATCTTTGATCACAAGTCGCCCTGCGGCACTTAGATAAGGGAACCCATACTCGGCGTCACCAAGTGATGGCACCCAGGTTTCAGGTGTGGTAATCAGAAATGACAATGTGACAATTGACATAATAATGACAAGAAAACTTCCAAATGCCGAGACTGCGGGAGATACCGGATACAGCGCTACCAAAAAACCAATCAGAATGATTACTGTGCCCAACCCATAAGAAAAAATATAAGTATGGTTGGCTTGATGCCATGCGACATTTTCGGGCTTTAATTCACCTTCCTTATTCATATGCTGCTTATATTCTGGCGCATCGTATTTATAAAAGAAGTTCATAAATGGACTATTGGCTACAAACGGCACGATGCCAGCAGCTTCATATTGAAAAGCTTTCAAACCGCCAATCCATAACATTACAATCACAATACCCCATCGGGCAGCATTAATCCCGGTGGCTTGTAACCCGGCCGCATAGGAAAATAGTTTATTTATCATTGTTTCAATTTTAAGATTATAGAGCTATTTACCAAACAATATCAGGGACTAGCCCAACCTCCTCCCAAAGACCTGTATAAGTTAACTACTGATTGCAACCGTTGCAATTGGTCATTAATGCTTCCAAGCTCCGCTTGCAACAAACTTTGTCGGGCCGTAATGACCTCGTTGTAATTGGCAAAACCGTTTTGGAGCAGCTCGCCTGAATAGCTTACCGATTTCTGCAATGCTTCCAACTGATAGCTGCGGATCGCTATTTTATCAAGGGCAGTGTTGTGTAGCGACATCGCATCCGACACTTGCTGTCCGGCTGTAAGCAGCACATTCTCAAAATTGAGCAGCGCCTCCTTCTGCTGGGCCTTGGCAACTTCCAGGCGGGTAATGTTGGCTCTTCTGTTGAATATCGGCTGGGTTAGTCCCGCGCCGATGCTTGCCGCAAGTGAGATTGGTTTAAGAAAGTTTTCCAGTTGCAGAGCCGAATAACCTGCCGAGCCAGATATCGTCAAAGCTGGATAGAAAAAAGTCCGAGCCACATTAGTCAATTCAAAATAATATCTCAGATTAAGTTCTGCCTGTTGCACATCCGGCCGATTTGCCAGTAGCAGCGCGGGAACACCCGTTTGCAATACATCAAGGGTATCCTGATCCCGAAGCGTGCCGCGTCTGACGAACGTGGCTGGAACGGCAAGCAGAATGCTTAGCGCGTTTTCTGTTTCCCTTGTACTCTGGATCAGGTCAGGAATTGTTACTTCTGCTACATAACGCTGCGCTTCACTTTGCACCACAGCCGCCTCGGTGACAACAGCTGCTATTTTCAGTTCACGCATGGTCTGCACCGTCGTATCCCAGTTGGACACGGTCTGCCTTGTAATGGCTAGCTGCTGATCTAAGGCCAGCAGTGCATAATAATAGTTAGCAATATCAGCCACCAGGCTTGTTTGTACAGCTTTCGCACCTGCTTCCGATTGCAATAAAAGTGCTAGGTTTGCGCGTTTTGTGCTTCGTAGTTTTCCCCAAATGTCCGCCTCCCAGCCGGAAGATAATCCCAGCTGATACTGGGTTGCACTGTTTCTAATACCAAAGCCCTGAGCCTCTGAAAGCTTAGAACGTGTCACGCCAAGATCTCCGATAACGGTTGGAAATAATGCCGCTCTACTCTGCTCATAGTATGCCCTGGACTGCTCAATACGCGTATAGGCGATTTGCAGGTTCAGGTTGTTTTTAATTCCCTGACTTATCAGGTTTTGTAAAGTCGTATCTGTAAAGAGCCGGTTCCAGGGAAGCTGGCCGAGCCCGGTTGTGTCGGACGTGACCACATTTCGGTAAAGGTTACCCGGTACCGTTAGCGGCTTCTGGTAGGGTCTGACAATGTTACAACAGCAAAGCAGCAAACCCATCATGCAAAACAGAACTAGTCGCTTTAAATGTCTTTTATACATAATATTGCTATTAAAACGCGTCAATGATCGTCCTGAAGTTGTTCTGTAATTGGCTTGGCAGGACCGCTGATCATTTCTTGTAAAGACTGGAATACGATATAAAGCACAGGTATCACAAAAACCCCAATGAGCGTTCCTACCAGCATTCCTCCTACGGCACCAGTGCCAATGGAGCGGTTTCCAATTGCACCTGCCCCGGTTGAAAGCATGAGTGGAACCAAACCCAGGATAAAAGCAAAAGAGGTCATCAGGATCGGACGCAACCGCGCCTGTGCACCTTCAACGGCCGCATTCACCAACGACATCCCGTGACGCCTGCGTTCCACTGCAAACTCTACGATCAGGATCGCATTTTTCGCCAAAAGTCCGATTAGCATTACCAGCGTAATTTGGAGGTAGATGTTGTTGGTAATGCCAAACATGCTGGCAAAAATGAATGTACCAGCCAGGCCGATCGGGAGTGACAGCAGGACTGCAAATGGCAATATATAGCTTCCGTACTGTGCGCTCAGCAGCAGATAAACAAAAACGACAACCAACATAAAAATAAAAACTGTTTGCCCGCCAGCAGAAATTTCCTCCCTCGTCATCCCTGAAAATTCATACCCATATCCGGCAGGAAGCGCCTGTTCAGCAACCTGTTGGATGGCAGCAATCGCGTCACCCGAACTGTAACCCGCATTAGGAGAGCCGGTAACGCCGATAGAAGTGAAGAGATTGAACCGGGAAATTGACTGAGGCCCGTATACTCTTTTAATGGTAATAAATCCTGTGATGGGCGCCATCTGACCACTTGCATTTCGAACGTAAATATTACTCAATCCCTCGGGATTTGCCCGTGAAGCAGCCTCGGCCTGGTACATGACCCGGAATTGTTTCCCGAACTGATTGAAATTAGATGCATACACACCGCCGTAATAGCCTTGCATTGTGCTCATGATATCGTTGACGGTGATGCCTGCCACTTTTGCTTTTGCCACATCCACATCGATCTGGTATTGCGGGAAATTTACATTAAAGGGAGTAGACGCATATTGAATTTCAGGACGCTTGCTTAATGCCGTAAGGAAGTCAGTACCTATTTTGGAAAATATGGCAATGTCACTTCCGCTTTTATCTTGAAGCTGAAACTCAAAACCTCCTGAGGAGCCAAATCCCTGAATGGTTGGCGGGGCAAAAAATATGATCTTGGCATCTCTTATCCCACCTGTTTTTGCAAATAACTTCCCGATCAAAGCCTGGACATCCTGCCCGGCTCCTCCCCGCTCCGCCCACGGTTGAAGTCTCATGACAAGCATTCCATAATTGCTTCCAACGCCGCTAATCATGCCCCTTCCGGTGATTTTTAGAATGTTTTGAATTTCCGGGATTGAGCGCGCAATGGCCTCAACCTCCTTCATGATAATCTCTGTCCTTTCCGTGGATGCGGACGGTGGCAGGGCAACATCAGCCATAATCGAGCCGGTATCTTCATTAGGTACAAACGTGGAAGGCGTAGTCTGCAATAGAAAATAAAACAGCCCGGCGAACACTGCAATGATCAATCCCGCCAGCCATTTTTTGGCGATCAGAAATAATACGGCTTGCTTGTATCGCTGTATTGTCTTTTCAAATGTCCGGTTAAACCAGCCATAGAACCTTTGCAAAATGCTCTTCTTATGCCCCGCGTCCTCTTTATGGGGTTTCAGGAAAATCGCGCACAATGCCGGGCTGAGCGTAAGTGCATTAACAGCCGAGAGCATAATGGCAATGGCAAGCGTTAGGCCAAATTGCTTGTAGAACACCCCGGATGATCCTTCAATGAAACTGACCGGCAGAAATACCGCCGCCATCACAAGCGTGATAGAGATAATGGCCCCTGAAATTTCACCCATGGCGTCTTTTGTGGCTTTGAGTGCGGATGTGTATCCTTCGTCCAGTTTGGCATGAACGGCTTCCACTACAACTATGGCATCATCAACGACAATGCCAATGGCCAGAACCAATGCAAACAATGTCAAAAGGTTAATCGTGAACCCAAAAAGCAGCAGGAAGAAAAACGTGCCCAGAATAGCCACCGGAACAGCAATAGCGGGAATAAGCGTGGAGCGAAAATCTTGCAGGAAAATAAAAACCACTAAAAACACCAGAATGAATGCTTCAATGAGCGTATGGATCACCTTTTCAATGGATGCATCCAGAAAATCATTTGCGTTGATAAGCGTGATATACTTAATGCCCGAGGGGAATGATTTGGATGCATTATCCAGCACCTGCAAACTACCTTCAATCACTTCTTTGGCGTTGGAGCCTGCCGTTTGGCTGATCGATACACCAACCGACGGATTGCCATTGGTTGTTGTACTGCTGGCATAGCTCATAGCGCCCAGCTCCACGCGGGCAATGTCTTTGAGCCGTAATACCTGACCATTTGGCGTGGCCTTGATGACCACTTCTTCAAACTCGCCTGCATCTTTGAGCCGGCCCGAATACTTGATCACGTACTGAAAGGATTGCAAGCCCTGTTCACCGAATTGACCGGGGGCAGCCTCTATATTTTGCTCTGCCAGTGCAATGCTGACATCAGAAGGGACAAGCCCGTAAGTTGCCATCACATCCGGTTTCAACCAGATCCGCATGGAATAATCCATACGTCCGAACGCATTCGCCTCCCCAACTCCTGATACCCGCTTAATTAAGGGCACCAGATTTATCTCCGCATAGTTTTGCAAAAATGTCTGGTCATAGGCGGGATTATCGCTGTATAAGGAAAAGATCACAAGGTTACTGCTTTGGCTTTTGGCCGTCGTTACGCCGGAGCGCGTAACTTCCTGCGGCAAGAGAGCGGTTGCTCGTGCCACGCGGTTCTGGACATTTACAGACGCAAGATCAGGATTGGTGCCCAGCTTGAAGTTGATCGTAATCCGCGCGGTGCCGTCGTTTCCTGCTGCGGACGTCATATAGGTCATGCCTTCGACACCATTAATCTGTTCTTCCAATGGCACAATTACACTATTGAGCACCACATCGGCATTGGCGCCCTGATATGAGGTGGAGACAACGACAGTAGGCGGGGCGATCTCAGGATATTGCGCAATAGGCAGGGAAATTAGCCCCAACACACCAAGGATGACAATAAGAACGGAGATGACTGTAGACAGTACGGGCTGGTCAATGAATCGATTGAACATAACCTACAAGTTTTTGGCGTAAACACTGTCCGCTTTTACTGGTCTGGAAATAACCTTTGCCCCTTCCCTTAACGACGCTACCCCTTCCAGGATAATCTTGTCACCTACGGCAAGGCCCGTTTGGGCAACAAAGAACTGTCCATCATTGTTGTCCAGCACGCCAACTTCCGCACTCTTAACCGTGCCGTCTGCCGAAACGCGGTAGACAAACTTTTTCCCCTGTATTTCGTAGGTCGACTTTTGCGGGATGACAATGGCCGAATCAAGCCGGGAAGGAATGCGGACAGTCGCGCTGCTTCCGCTGCGTATGATGCTGCCCGGATTAGGAAAAGTCGCACGAACCCTAATGGAGCCTGTTTGGGTATTGATAGATCCGCTTGTTGTGGTAATCCGGCCTTTTTCAGAAAAAACGGCTCCATTGGCTAAAACCAGGGAGACAGATGGCATCGTCGCGATCCGGGCTTTCGTTGTATTGCCCTTCGTGTTTTTGGAGAATGCCAAAACCTGTTTTTCATTGATCGAAAAATAGGCGTAAATATTCCCAATGTTTGAAACTGTGGTTAAGGGTTCGGGTGTGTTACTATTAACAAGGCTGCCAATTTTATAAGGAATTAAGCCCACAATGCCATTTGCAGGGCTTGCAATGGTGGTGTAGCCCAAATTCGTACGTGCATTGGAAAGCGCAGCGAAAGCCTGTGCGAGCGCCGCTTGTTTTGCTTGCAAGGTAAACTGCGCAGATTCAAGCTCATATTTACTGATAATGTTCTTTTCGACCAATGGCTTCACCTTATTGACACCCATTTGCGCGGCATTGACGTCTGCTTCTGCGATTTTAATATTCGCCTGTGCGGTCCTTACTTCCTGCTCATATTGAGGGGCATTAATTTTAAACAGCGCTTGCCCGCTTTTCACAGTAGCGCCTTCATCCACGAAAATCTTTTCTATAAATCCATCAATTTTCGGACGGATCTCAATATCCTGCTGCCCTTCAATGGTGGCCGGGAATTCACTATTTAATGTGATCGTTCTTTGTGTAATCGTCAGGACCGGATAGTCCTTGATTTGCTCCGCCACATTCCCACTGTCCTGCTTTTTGTCCTGACAGGACAAGAAAAGGACGAACGTTAACGACAAACCAGTTAGTGAGAGCTGTATCCTTTGATTCATAAATATGGAATTTTGGAAACTCGATCATGAACAGATGATGGCAGATAATAAACTTAGAAAGTGCAGATTAACAGTGGCGGTGAACTGGGGAGCCTGTTGCACGGATACTGGTTGAAGCTATAATTCATAACCATGCAAAGGATTAGGTGAATGCTATCTCAATGTATAGAATTTTTAGAAAAGTCTGATGCCGGCAAGAATTTAATTAAATTTTGTCACTCCTACGACTACCCAATTTTCACAGACGTCATCGTCAGCGAACCGCCAACGGCCTGATCATTGAAAAAGGAAACAGGTTCCTTTCCCGCCTTTAAGCCCAATGTATACATCAGAGGAAGGTAATGCTCCGGTGTCGGTATGGCTAGTGCGGCTTCCCTTCCCAACTGACTGTAATTGATCAATGGATTGTGGTCACTTTCCTGGATCAGGGCTTTGAATTGCTCATTGATTTGCAACGCCCAGTCATATCCATAACCCTGCACGCTAAGCTTGTCCCAGGCTACCATTCTCAGATTGTGCACCATATTTCCGCTGCCAATGATCAGCACTCCTTTTTTTCGCAGCGCCATTAGTTCCCTTGCCAGATCGTAATGGTATTGAGGCCCTTTGGTGTAATCAATGCTCAGTTGAAGCACTGGAATTTTAGCTTCCGGATACATATGTCTTACCACCGTCCACGTGCCATGGTCAAGTCCCCAGTCATGATTAAGCTCCACTTTTGCGGAACGAATGAGTCCGGCAGTTTCTTTGGCTAATGCTGGATTGCCCGGTGCAGGATATTGCACTGCAAAAAGTGCCGGCGGAAATCCTCCAAAATCATGGATCGTTTCAGGAAAATCCATTGCTGTGATCTTGGTGCCATTAGTAAACCAGTGCGCCGATACCACTAGCACTGCAGCTGGCGTAGGGATTTCCTTGGCCATTTGTGCCCACCTTCTGCTAAAGGCAGTGTCTTCGATGCCGTTCATCGGTGAGCCGTGGCCTATAAACAGGACCGGCATCAATCTCTGCTGGTCTGGAAGCTCATTTGTAAAATGTTTGAATGCTGTTAATGTAGTCATACCAATTGTGCCTGTAACGGCAGTTTTTATGAATTCCTTTCTTTTGATCATTGCTGGTAATATTTCTGCCTGGTGATGTAGGATTTTTCACCCGGACAGCCGGTTATGATTGTATTTTATATTGAGTTGGATCAACAGTGGGGACATCTTTTATAATGCTCGGCTTATGCCCAGCTCGCCTGCTACAACAGGGTTGAAACCGGCAGTTTCGACAAGCTCACCCACAGTTTGCAAAGCCTCTTGATCATTTCAGGCAATAAATGAATAGCCCTTCTTGCCTACTAGGATAGGCTTGGCAAAGGCAGCCGAAAATACGATATTGAAGGCTTTAACAACTTTCGAATTAGGCAGCAATTTTTGCAGCTCTTCTGCGGCACTCGTTCCAGAGACGGTCGCCAACCTGTCATATGGTTCGTTTAGCGGGTTAGCAATGCTTATGACCATTTTCTGATTGGCAACTTCCCGGATTTTCTCCGCAATTTCCTGTTGAGATCCATAAGGAACAGTCAGGATAATGATGTCGGCCTCCCAGGATGCATCTGTCGGACATCCGTAAATCTCGATATCAGCCTCAGGACTTGCGTTTCTTATCTCCTCATATAAAGCTTCCAGTTCATCTGGTTGGTTACCTAGCAGCAGTAAACGATAGTTACCTTTTGACAGGCTTTTCGAAATGAAGGTGCCCACATTCCCGGTGGCACCTATGATCGCGATGGTCTGTTTCGTGTTCATTTTGTTTCATATTTGATACACAAAATTATCTCATTGCGCCTGCACGGGACGATGAGTCTGATCAAGAAATTCCATTGATTTTAGTCAAGATAAGCCCACAATGGGAAGCAAAAGGGAAGCTACTGGCTTTTGCCGATCCTGCTGCGGATCCTGCTCAATGTTTCTGGGGAAAGTCCCATGTGAGAGGCAATCATATGCTGGGGGACACGCTGGACAATGTCAGGATATTGGTCAATAAAAGATTTATATCGATCATCCAGAGTCATACTGATAATGCTCAGCGTTCTTTTCTGGAGTGCAATGTAGGCCTCGGTCATCAATATCCTGAAAAATGTTGCGTACTTAGGCACCGAAATCAGCATCTGGTCATGTGCAGACTTACTGATCAGAATCAGCTCGCAGTCTTCCAGCGCATCTATATTCTGTGTTGAGATCTGCTCAGTAAGGAAACTGGATAGATCGCCGATCGCCCAACCTTCCAGCGCAAACGAAAAAATGTGCTCTTGTCCATCAGAATCCACAATGTAACTGCGCATAGCTCCCTTTTCGATAAATGCTACAGTCTTGCAGATATCTCCTTCCTGTAGCAGGTATTGACGCTTCCGCAGTTTTTTCGGCGTCAGAAATTGTTTCACCGCATACTCTTCTGATTCGCTCAGTTGTACCTTCTCGTTGAATTTGCTGAAAAACACCTCATACATAAGCTATCCGATTTGAACAAACAATTTGTTAAGATTTAAGGATATAATCTTAACAAAGCTAAATTCTCCTCATTAATACACCAACAATATCAATAATTATCAGAATCTGAATATGCCAGATAGAAAGAATGGCGTAAAAACCATAAGTTTAAATAACTACAAAACGAATCTACATTGAGCAATCAACAAACGATAGCCGGAAGTACAAATGCGTTTCCCTGGCTGATCATGATTTTGATGTCGTCTGTAACATTTGTCGGGATTCTTTCTGAGTTAATGCCATCCGGTGTGATGCCGCAGATAATTTCCGATTTAAATATCAGCGAGCTACAGGGAGGTAATCTGGTAGGCTACTACGCAATTGCGTCTGCTATCTTTGCCATCCCACTTGTTTCGGTAACCCTGAAATTTAACCGCAAAGTCCTGATATTGATTTTGCTCGCCGGATTTGCTGCTTCCAATATCATGGCCGGCATTTTAGCCAATTATACTATCATCATTGTCTTAAGAATCATAGGCGGTATTTGTGCCGGCGTGATGTGGCCCATGATAGCGGCGTACGGAATGCGCCTGGTCAACCATGAGCATCATGGAAAAGCGATTGCCGTGATTATGGCTGGAAATACCTTGGGTATCAGTGCAGGAATGCCGTCTATCACATTTATTGGCAACCGATACGGGTGGCGGGCAGCATTTATCGCACTTGGGATAATGATTATCGCCATTGCTGTGACATGTGTTGTTGCATTACCATCTACACCCGGCGAGAAACTTACCAGAAGTTCATCGCCTTTTTCCCTGTTTAAAATTCCGTCGGTATTGACCGTCCTGCTGCTCACCCTTCTTGGCGTATTGGCCCACTATGGTGTATATGTGTATATTACCAGGCTTGTTGATGAAATTGAATTGCTAGGTGGAATAGAAAGTGCCTTACTCTTTTTTGGATCAGGGTCTTTGATTTCAGTATTGTTGGCCATAAAATACACCGACAAACATCTGAGGCTGCTTACCACAACGATGTTTGTACTCGTAATCATTTCTATGCTTGTCCTATTACTATTTGGTAGAAAGACAATAGTAGCTCATGTTGCTTTCTTTTTATGGGGACTTTCTTTTGGACCATTAGTGACCTTACTGCAAACAGCGGTAAGCAGACAGGTAGAAAGTGGAAAAGACGTTGCCACTTCGGTTCAATCTTCTGCATTTAACTTATCTATTATGATCGCAACTTCCGCAGCAGGTATATTGCTCGGAAGTTATTCTCCCATTAGCTTGCCATATTTTGCAACCGTCTTAGCAATTCCTGGTATGATCATTTCCATTTTTGCTAAAAAGGCACTAGGTTAATTTCCGAATGGACTAGGTTTGGTATTTAAACCAGTCGCAGCCGTCACAAAAATATACTCATGGCCTCTTATGACACCTTTCTCTAAGGTGCCTAACTGTTCGGTTATACTAGCCTTAAGTAAATGGTTAATACTCAAAATTATCAATTTCTTGCAGCAGGCTTACATGGATGAAGCGCGTAGTAGTATTTGAATAAATCATCTCTTTATCTCCCATCTAAGCGACACCTCTGGCTGGCTGAAAAAATTGAGTTCAAGTAGTTTTTAATATTGACTAGGGGTAACTATAAATGTCTTTAAGGAAATACGATTGTAAAGATATACATCATCAGATTGACCAAAAGCACGATAGCATATAAACTGTTCGTTTGTCCCTTATTAAGCGAAAGCATTACCGTAAAAATTGAAAGAACTAGCAGGACCATGGATTTCATGGTCAGACCGAGGATAAGTGGCAAATCCATTATCGTACAAACAATGACCACAGTAGGAATACTTAGCCCTATACTTGCTAATGCGGAACCTAATGCAAGATTGATGCTCGTCTGATATTGGCCACGTCTTGCCGCACGGATAGCAGCTATGCCTTCTGGTAGTAAAATAACAGCTGCAATAGCCACACCCACTAGTGCCGTGGGTAAGCCGGCTGCTACAATTCCGCTTTCAATTACCGGAGAAAGGTTTTTGGCCAGGAAAATAACTACGCCTAGGCATATGAGTAAAAAAGCTAAGCTTATCAGGGCTTCGCTTCTAGAAACATCTTTTTCTTGGCCTGAGACTTCTGTAAGGAAATACTTACGGTGCCTGACGGTTTGCGTAAATATAAACGACCCGTAAATGACCAGGCAGCAAACGCCAATGGCGATTAGCTGTGGCGTGCTGTAAGAAGGTCCGGCGATACTGGTGGTAAAATTAGGCAATACCAGGGTAAGTACTAAAATAGACACTAGGCTGACCAATGCAATTGTAACGCTTTTCGTTTCAAAGCTCTGTTCCCTAAATTTCAATGCACCAAAAAACATACTAATACCCAGAATGCCATTTAATATAAGCATAACGGCAGCAAATAGAGTGTCCCGTGCATAAGTATCAGCACCGGCTCCTCCTGTCAACATGAGTGAAACAATAATCGAAGCTTCCAAAAGCGTTACCGCTACTGCAAGTATGATTGTTCCATAAGGTTCGCCCACTTTGTGTGCGACTACCTCAGCATGGTGCACGGCTGAAAATACACCTGCAATCAAAGCAACTACGGCTAACGAGTTGACCAGAAAGCCTGAACCAATAGGCAGCGCCAGGTAAAAAATCCAGGCAATAATAGGTGCAATGTAACTCCACTGAAATATTTTTTTCATACGAAAAGGTTAAAAAATAAATTGTGCTTAATAGTGTTTTAACTTGGAAACGAAAGTCACTTACCTGATATGGTATACGAGTAAAGGTAGATGCGTTTCTACAACCAACCTTTTAGTCATACTTGGATTCGTCAAATACTGCTTCAAAAAGTGTCGTTCACGGTTCGAAACAATCAATAAGTCAGCGCCCTGCTGATAACAAAATTTATTTATTCCTTCAATAAAACTTACATCCTCAACAATGACCACGTCCATGTCTGCCATATCCAGCTCCTGAATGGTTCTGAGCATATGCGCTTGATTTGCATGGCTCTCAGGCTCGTGGAACGAATTGATTTTAACCAGGCTTAGTTTGGCACCAAGCTGCTTAGTCAGCACTTTTATCTGATGTAAGATATCTGTTTCCTGTGGATCAAATTGCGTCGCATAAATAATATTCTTAAACCCACTCAGCGTTGCCTGGGGCGGAACAACCAACACAGGACAAGGCGCCTCCAACGCAACGCCGGTTGACGAACTGCCGATCAGTTTATCTATGAATGTCCCCTGCCCTGTCCGGCCGACAACTATCAGATCGGCATTAATATTAGTTGCCTGCCGCAATATCGCAGTTTGAATTGCATTAGACTCCCAAATACCCTTTACCTGATAACCTTCTGACTGAGCGCCAGCTACATACTCGTCGAGTTGTTGCTTGTATGAGTTCTCCAATTCGTTGAACATCACTAGCATACTTTCCGTCATCGGCATTGCAATGCCGGTGTTTTCAGACTGGGAGGTATGCATAATGGCTAGTTCCGCGCCAGTTTCATTTGCAATTGTTTTGGCAGCTTTCAGGACCTTTTGTGAATTTTCAGAGAAATCAATAGGGATCAGTATTTTTTTCATAAGAGTAATGTAATGTTTATTTGCACGAGCCAATTTAGCAGAAGCTTGTGCCTTTTATATTTTTTTAAAAACTATGGTAAAAGCCGATCTCCACCTTGCTGGTAATGTTCATGGGTTTTTACAGGCACACTTTTAGATTTGTTCATGCGCATCTGAAATACATCCACCAGCAGTGAAAATGCCATAGAGAAATAAATGTAGCCCTTCGGAATTTCGAGCCCAAAGCCCTCACTGATCAATGAAAAGCCAATCAGCAATAAAAATGACAAAGCCAGCATTTTGAATGCAGGGTGCCGATTTACAAAATTACTGATCGTTTCAGCTGCCACCAGCATTAGTATTACCGTTGCAATGACTGCCACATACATTACCCAAACTTCCTTTACCATACCAATAGCGGTGATGATTGAATCGATGGAAAAAACCATATCCATGATCAATATTTGCGTGAGGACCTGACCGAAAGAGGAAGCTTTGATCTGTTTGCTCTGGTCTCCCTCCTCCCCTTCCATTTTATGATAAATCTCAGTCGAGCTCTTGTAGAGCAGAAATAACCCTCCTGCAAGTAGAACAAGCTCTTTTCCTGAGAACCCTTCACCAAAAACCACAAACAGATCTTTATCCAGCTTCATAATGAGAGAAATCAAGAGCAAAAGCCCGATCCGCATCACACCCGCGAGTATCAGGCCATATTGCCGGGCTTTCTTCTGCTGATTTGCAGGAAGTTTTGCCGCGATGATTGATATAAAAATGACGTTGTCGATCCCAAGAACCGCCTCCAAAGCGACCAGCGACAAGAGTGAAACGATGACTTCGAATTCCATGAGTATTTGTTGATTAGAATTTCAATACGAGGACTAGTATGCTGTTAACTCCCTGTTATATACGGATTTGATTTTGCCATGCCAAGACATTTTCTCAATATTATTTTCTTTATAAAACTTTTTTAAGTAAATTTACAACTGTAAAAATAAAAAACAAGAAAATGACTTATCTCAGTGCTCAGCCGCAGTTCACTACTTCATGGGATGAAATCTGCTACCCTGTAAATCCAGTGTGGCTGGCCGACCTATTACCAGACTATGAAATCATGGCGACTGATAAGCAACAACTTATCGTTGGTCAGCCTTTTCGCGGGACTAAAACGATTTTCGGCATTCAAAGCGCTGACTATGCCATCATACCCAACATATTAATTAGAGAAGTGGTCGATAAGCTCTTTTCAGACTATAAACTGGAAATAAAATATACTTCTACGGGTGAATTTAGCATTAATATAATTTTTCCTGAGCAGCTCTCCATTGGCGGAGAGCAGTTGCAGCGGAGCATGATTTTGACGAATAGTTATAATGGAAAAACCCCATTTAGCGTACAAGGCAAAACATTGACGGCCATGCTTGATGGTTCCGGGCTTCCGGGCACGAGCATGTACCGGGCAGTTTGCCAAAATGGGCTTATGGGATGGGCGGATTCCTTTTCAGAACTCTCAAAATATCGATCCTGGTTGAAGGAACGCGGGCAGGGAAAAGAAAAAAAGCAGAAGCCCAACAGGAGCGCCATCGCGAAAAAAGATGCAGCGAGTCGAAAAATCCACCACAGCAGGCAAACGCCTGAACTGTTTCAGGAGCAGCTGTACGGATTGCTGGCTGGTCAGAATTACAAAAATCCTACCCTGACGACCACTGTATATGAACATTTTCAACAAAAATCCTTTGGTAGAGCGGATGAAAAACTGCTAAAAACACTGCCGATTCCCGTTCAACTGGCCAAGCAGGCTTATGAGCGGCTCAAACAAGAGCAGCGGCTTCTTGACCAGGATTCATCTTGCTGGCTGATGTACAATGCTGTTAATCACGCCCTTTTCAATGCGCGAAGCAGTCTTACATTAAATGACCGCTACAAGCTTGATGAAAAGGTTTTCCATCAGCTCGCAGCCAGTTCCTTAATATAACACGGGCCGTCACGCCCCCGTTGCTGTAGGCCGTTGCAAGGTAAGAACCTGGCAACGGCTACGGCGTAAACCTATATATCCATATGAAAAATCAAAAAAACACAGTCATACTTAGCGAAGACGATTTTCGCATGTTAAAACAGTTTGCAGAAAATTTCCCGACCAACCCGAACGAAATGACGCTATCCTACGAATTAAACCGGGCCATCGTCGTCGAAAATGATCAGTTGCCGGAAGACAGCGTCCGCCTGAATTCACAAGTGCGTGTTAAGGAACTGGCTTCTAACAGAGAAATGGAATTTTGCATCGTCATGCCGGCCCAGGCAGATATCAAACAGAAGAAAATCTCTGTGCTTACACCTATGGGCGCAGCCTTGATCGGACTTTGTAAAGGCGAGACCATTGAGTGGAAAATGCCTGCAGGCATGAAGAAATTTGAAGTAATAGAAGTTACTCAGATTGTCATGTAAAATAGCGAATGTCTATCTAAAGGTTTTTTTGTAAATTAAATAGACAAACTGAAATGATCATGGAAAACGAAAAAATCAGATCGGATAAGGAAATGTTAACGGCAATGTTCTACGCATTTACGATCATGCTTATATATATCACCATTTGCATATTGATGGCAAACATCAAATAAAAAACCCTAATAATGGAATTTTTTAACCAAATCTTGGATGTCTTTTTCCACCTGGACGCACATTTGGGGCATATCATTGAGCAGTATGGCGCATGGACTTATGCAGTCCTCTTTCTGATCATTTTTATTGAAACCGGAGTTGTGTTTATGCCATTTCTCCCTGGCGATTCATTACTGTTTGCGGCAGGAATGATGGCTGCAAAATATCCCGATTCGCTCAACATCTGGCTTATTGTTGCATTGCTTGTACTAGCGGCCATACTTGGCGATAGTTCCAACTACTTGATCGGACGCCGTTTTGGGACTAAAATCCAGCATACCCGCTTTTTCGGAAAGAGAATGATCAAGCCTGAACATCTTGCTCATACCCATGGTTTTTATGAGAAATACGGAGCGTCCACAATTGTAATAGCGCGGTTTGTGCCGATAGTCAGGACTTTGGCACCATTTGTAGGTGGTGTTGCGGCAATGAATTACAAGGTCTTTTTTAAATTCAATATCATCGGGGCAATTCTTTGGGTTGTGAGCCTTGCTTTTGCCGGCTACTTTCTAGGCAGCATTCCACTAGTCAGGGACAATTTTGAGAAAGTAGTGCTAGGAATCGTTGCGTTATCCGTATTGCCGATTTTTTGGCAGTTGGTTAAAGCTAAATTCCGGTCCAGCCGGCCGGAGGTTATAGTTTAGGCTTAGCTTCTAGGAATACCCCTGGCAATCCTATTATTATTTCCAAGTCGGCGAATGTTAGTCGCATGCTGCCCGGCCGACTGCCAGGTCACAGGCAGAAACAACCGACGTAAACAGCAACAAACATTTTCAAAAAGGCTTTACAAACAAGCAGACGAAATTATGCATTTATCTTATTCAAAAATTGGCGCTGCTTCGGTAGCGATGGTACTCGCTGAAATGGAAGATATCTTCCAAAAGAGAGAGGCTCATGAAATAGATGGTATGCCTGCTACCAGGCAGCAAGCTGATTTTGATGCATATGCCAATTTTCTGGCTGAAAATGCAATTGTGCTTGATGGTACAGGTACTGTACACGATCAGCAGACATGTGTCAATACACCAGTCAAAATCAACCAGTCGGCAAAAAACCGGTTTTTGTCTATCCTAAGCCGTGTAACAAAGGCACATGAAGGCGTTTCACGTCAGGAGCGCCTTTTTGTTCATTGGTATTGGTCACAAATACAAAACAACCTTCTACACCGGCCATAATTTCACCTTCCTCTAAGTATACCCCATTAAACGTGGACAACCACCAAAACCTGGTGGTTGTCTAGGTTATATTGAAAGCACTAATTAACTTAAAAGAAATGCACGGTAAAACTCCCATCATACTTGGAAAGAGCGATTTCCGTATCCTAAAACGATATATGGCGGATTTGTCTGAAAATGAATCGCTGAGCTCTCGGTTATTGTCATGGGAGCTTCGGTCAGCCATAGTGGTGGAAGATGATCTCTTACCCGAAAACTGTGTGCGGTTAAACTCTACTATTAAAATTAGGGAGTGGCCAAGTAATAGCGTACGGGAATTCAGCATTGTTCATCCGGAATGCGTGGACCCGAAGAAAAAAATGATTTCGTTTTTAGATCCTTGGGGCGCTGCATTTATAGGACTCTCTAAAACAGAAAAAGTTGAGAGGGAAATCAACGGTAATTCCAAGTGCTTCGAGATTATGGATGTCAGGCCTTTGAAGACGCAAGTCAATTAAAATTGATGACTTGACAAATTACAATTTGATGCCTTAGCGGTGAACATATATGAGTCAAAGTATTTAATATCGATTTTGCGGGCGGGAGATCCTTTTTGCAAGTATTTTCATAATCTACTGTAACCTTATTTAGGCATATCTATTGATATTCCGCACAGGCTGTTCGTTAGAAAGCCTTCTCTGGTTTATTTGATATTCTAAGTTACTGGTACTTTCAGTCAATTTACTAATCATCAACCTAAAATCAGAAATGATAATCCTTTTATCGTGAAAGTAAGAATTTGTTCAGAAGAAGAAAAGGGAACTTAGTATCCCATATCACTACTCTTTCGGAACTGTTCTTTCAATTATATTTTGCCCGGTATCGAAATCCGTACCATAAAAAAGGGCATAATCGAGCTTCACTTTGATACCAGATGTACCCTCCTTGATTTTAAGAAAAATCCTATCTAAAAACATCTTCCTATTGTTGACCGTCACATGGACCTTGGGCATTCCAGATTTGACCAAATTGAGGTAGAAGGTCACTTTCTTGGAAGCTGCCAGTTGCATCTCGTAAACATTAGCAGACAAACGCTTGGATTTTATTCCAAACGCAAACTTTCTTTGAATAAGGGTGAGCGGTGTGCGTTTGCCTTTTTCGGTGTAGGCGATCTTATAGACATTGACAGGCTTGTCTGCTTGGATGTTGCCATCTTGAATAAATGCATCATAGACAAAAGTGTTATGGTTTTTGCTATGCTGAATATAGAACAACCGGTTTTTGTTAAATGGCGGTACAGGATAGCCTTCCTGTGCGTAACCTGGTAAAACATAGGTTGTCAGAAACAAGATTAGAAGATATTCCACAACTTTATTCGTTGGATGGGATTTCATATTCAAGAATTTAAATTCAATCCTTATGAATGCGCTTTTGACATTTACAAGATACTGACGATTGGTAGAAAATGTGGTAGGAAGGTGAAAGTAACTATACTAGACTATCAAGCCTCAAGCTTTTCATTTCCCATTGCATCAAACCACGTTGTGGATCACAAGGCATTGAACGGCAGGGCAATGTTATTTTTTAATCCTTCGCCAAAAGTCGTTTTCAGATCGTTAAATAAAACAGTTAGGACTGTATCTGCTGTCCACTGCGAAACGTCTTCCCAGTTACCGACCACCCTCCGGTTGAAGAACTGCCTATGATGTTATTCTATAAACCTTCCATATCTTGAGCGGCAAAGCACAGTCAGCTCACCGTTAATCTCATTGCCTGCCATAATACCGAAGTTTGAATCACATCCGATTCCCAAATACCCTGCACTTGATATCGTCGAGGGCAATTCTTTTAGATTGTGAGCCTACCTTTTGCTAGCCACTTTCTGGGCAGCATTCCATTTGAAAAGTACAGTTTAACGTCATGTAAAACACCAATCTGTACTATATGGAACCTTGTGGCGTATATTTTGATACTTTTTGAATATTATCAAAGTTCATAAAAACCACAGTATTTGTGTACCACCCGGAAATTCAGTAACGACTAAGAGGTCTGAAGACACTCATCCTTGTCACGGGCACTTAATGGCGTTCGTCGATAAGCTTGACAAAGCTATGGGGCAAAACAAGGTGCTGCTAGCGTCGAAAAATGAAGCAGGATACATTATCGCCCCGATACATACAGCACCATATGCAATAGATCAGATAACAGCTGTCATAAAGTTGATGGATGATTCGACAAAGAAATCGCCTGGGCGTGTGATCCACTCTCGATTCAATCCCACTAAAATAGTACATGCTGATTCCACTGCATCAGTAATGTCAAGCATACTCTCAGGATTTAACCGGTTGCATCTATGGCTCCGCGATAGGTCATCGAAATTGATCGTATAGAAAGCCGGCTCAACTGGAGAATTAGATCTGTTTTTAAGCCAGGCGTTGTATACTAGCAGGGTCAATTGCTGTATTTAAAATCACTCAGCACATTGAAAAACCTTTCTCAATGTGCTGAGTGATCACATGTCGAAAAATAAAAAATGTCTTCCCGAATCCCGGAGATCCGCTCACCAGCACTCCACGAAAAGGATTAATGTTATTGATCCAGCTCTGCAGCGTTTTGCCCTTGTAACGGTATTCCGCTGGAAGATTGATCGAGTATTCGTTTTCCAGAAGTTGTTCAAATTGAGGGAAACTTTCGTTGTCTTTGTTAAAGATTTCGTTGCTTAAACGAGCGGTTATCAATCTGGAAAACTGGCTCCCACCGGGCAATATCAGTAGGAAACCAATTAAGGTAAATACCATATACAGAGCTGATCTAAATTGCTCTTCGACTGATGTTTTCAGAATAAAAAAGCTTATAAAATAGATAACAAACCCGGTCAAAACACTGAGTAAAGAAGGTTTCACCGGATATTTTCGCCCTTTTTACCTTTCACCCCGACCAGTGAAATGACTAAGAAAACGAGAGCCATAATCTTAGTTCTACTGAACGAAGAGAACAAACCTGCGGCAACAATTTTATCCAAAAGCCGGTCTGAAAGTAAATATGGCAGGTGCCAATTTTGAAATGCCTGGTAACAGAAATAGCAAAAGTGCAATGCTAGAACCAGGATGCTGATCAAGCGGGTCATATCAGTTATTTTCCGAAGGCTGATATCGTTTTCACCAGTGTTGGATGCCATAATAAAACAAGTTTAAAGTGATTGAGAGAACCCTTTTTCTTTTTACGTTTGTTTCCACGAAGCCCTGCTGGTGTGAAACCATCTTGTTTGACAGGATCAAATAGTGAATCCTCACCATTGGCAAGTCTGGCGTCATTGCTCTGCTGAGGAGTTTCTAACCAATAGCTTTTTGACGTGGCTGACTGTCCATGACCTGTCGTTAGATGCTCTTGTTTCTGCGTATTTGATAACCTATTATACATGGCGGTATCGATAGCCACACAGCGCTCCTGAATGGCTTTTGCACTATAATTTTTACCGAGAGAACTTCCATTAAAAACCGCTTTCGAGCGGTGATCGACGTAAGTAATTCCATAGACCAGTCCGGTATCATTCTTTCGGAGAACGGTGTCGATTCCATCGCGTTCGAGAATATTAGTGAGCCGATCAAGTGTTACATTCGTCTTTCCGTACAATGTGAAATCAATCGCGTTTTTGATTCTTAACTTGTCTTTTTGCCGCAGTTGATCGTTAATTTCAAACCGGTTTTGCAGGTAATTCAATGTCGGTTTTTGATGAAAGTCGCTAGCCTTTATGGGCACACCAACCCGTTCACCCTTTGCATTCAGCAGCCGGTAGTGTAGCCCCCCATTCTTGAAAGTTCTGGACTCTTCATTTCCGCGATCTGCTGTAACATTGTAGCGGTTCAATACGGCGTTTAACTCGGGAATTGAAGTGAATTTGTACTTGTCGATAACCCCTTCAAGAATATTCGATATTGCTCGTTTGGTCTCAACCTTACCATAGTTTGCACTAACCATCGCGGGCTTTAAATGTTCGGATTGCTGTTGTTTTTTACTAGATGCCTTAACCAGATGAAACTCTTGTTCAATTTCCTTCCTCGCACTTTCCGATTGGTTTCGTCCGATATTCTGCGTTTCAATCCGGCTTCCATCATGCGCTACTTTTACGCTCACAATGTGGATGTGTGGATGCCCGGCATCGTGATGTTGATACACCAGGAATGGCTGATCACCAAAGCCAATCTTCTCCATGTAAGTCTGTGAAATTTCTTTCAAAAGTGCCTTAGAATGTTGCTCGGAAGGGTCAAAGTTTAGGGAGATATGGACGCTATTTCGAACCACATTTGTGTTCAAAGAAGCCAATTTTAAGAGCAGATTCAGACGCTCTTGCTCGGACAGACTTGTGGCATCGTCCGGATAATTTCCTGCCATAATGCACTCTGCAACTCTCTCTTTTAACTTGTTCTCATTGTAGTAGAAAGTGCTGCGGATCGATGTTCCAGTCTTTATGATTGCAACCATATTTTCGAGGCTTTGCTGATGTAGATATTGATCTCATTCACCATCTCGATCAGGCGATTCTTATCACCCTCATAAGCTTCCAACCAGCATCGGAAATCGGCAATTTGCGAGAGTGCATGCAGTCTTTTAACAGCTTGATTCAGGTTGCCGCCGGCCTTGCTTAGCTCGCTGCGAAGGCGTGTAAGTTCCACCATCACTTCGTCAAATGACTGGTTCCTGTGGTTGACGATAACCGGCTCGGAAAGCAATACTTTCCTTGCGTACTCGCTCGTCTTTCGGCATGTTGTTCTTTGCACTTTCCGGAGAAGCTGCTGAAACTCCTCAGGTGTCAAGCGGATATTCAGCCACTTAGTTCGATTGCTTTTGTCTTTCTTCATCACATTATCATTTTCACGTTTCGACATTCATTTTTATTCAATCCCCGCCAACGACTCCGGAGTGTTTGGGCGGCCAGATCCTTAGTTTGTGACACAAACTGACATCTGGCCGATTGCGGATAAGAGGCAATCATTCCAGCTTTTCAGTACTTCAATGTTGTTAACTTCTTTCAAGAGAGATTCAAAAGGATAAGAGGCTTAGGTGATGCTGACCAGCCAATCATTTAAATCTTTGAAGCCATCATAAATACCGCTTGCATCATTGTACTTTTCACTGATCGCCTTTGCCGCTGAACTGCACTTCAATCCCGCCGTATCCCGATCGAGATATAGGTTAATCTGACTGTGGCGTTCGAGAAATGATCGTGACCTTTCGAAAAGAGAAATAGAATTAAGTACTATATGATTCTCCGGCACTTCTACTGTTTGAGTCATGATGGTTTTGTACGATAAAAAATCAAACATCCCTTCGAACACTGAAACGGTCGATGCACCAATATCAATGGTGGTTATGTCTTTCGAAGTGCTCGCAAGCTTTGTAAATGAGTTGCGCAACTCGTAACCACCTGAATCATTCTGCAAGCCCAACGCAAAATTCCTCCGGTCACCAATTCGGTAATTGACTTGCCTGCAATATCTTTTGGCGATATCGTCAAATACACATCTGGAGGAGATGTACCTGACTAGTGATTCACTACTTAAAGTCCCCGTCGATAAAATTTCCAATAGACTTTTAGTAACATGCAGCATCCTTGGAACAGGTCTCGGTCGTGGCTTGTGAAAGGATAGATGGTCTGAAAATAAATTGACAATTTCCCGGACGGTACACTGAAAAGAGTATTGCAAAATCGATATGGTTCCCGCCGCTCCCCAGGCCATGATCGTACCATCGATTAAGGTTTCTATTGACCTTGAATGAAGCAGTCCGCTCATTCTAAATGGTGACAAATACAAATGGTCGACATTTCTAATTTTGTCTGGCTCGAACCCGAGCTCCAATAGATAATCCACAATGTCTAATTCCTTGATTTGTACCAAGGTCAAAAGCCCATCATTTCCCCTCGTTCTTTCTCTCATTTGGCTTAATGTTTTGTTTCGTGACAGCGAAAGTAAGGAGCTTGAAAGTCAGACACCTATCCTAGGTAAATTCTCCTTAGGATCGTTTCGCGGGCAATTGGTAGCTTTGTACGGTTCCAATTATAACTTAAAAAAGACATTATGAACGTTAAAGATTTGACCAGTGTGTATGATACCATCATGAGTATCCCCGGAATGAATGATCAGATCAAAATTGATTTGAAAATCAGCAGACGGAATGTTTTGCTGCTGACCCAGGCAATAAGAAGGGCGTTTAGAATTCCTGGTGATGGAAGCAGTCCCGATTTGATCGACATAGCTTCAAGTGAGTCGAAGGATGAGTTACTTGCGTTGTCAGCTGATTGTCTGCAAAAGTCTGGTCTGGTGGACTTGAACGACCGGCTCGCAAAGTTGTGAAAAATTCTTCGCGTCTTACGGCTACTTAATCAGACAATCACATCTCGAAAAATGAGAAGCTCAAAGATCCGTTTGGGCACATTTGGGAGATTGGGTGTCCGATTGGCAGAAAAGACTCGGCGATCCATAAATTTCAATATGTCTGGCAAACCTGAAAGATGAAAACATTACTAAAGAGTGAAAAGTTGATTCTCAGGCATCAGCCCGGAAAGGGTGCCTGGACGTATCATCTGGTAATACCTGGAACGAAAGACATTCAGGGCAGCTGGGGCGAAATGAAAGTATCCGGTACGATTGATGGCTATGAATTCAAAGATTTGAACCTCGCACCTGTCACAAACGCTGATAAAATGATTTCTGTTAATGGCACCATCAGAAAAGCCATTAACAAAAATGGCGGAGATGAAGTGATTGTAACGATGTACATGAACTCTGACAATAAGCTCAGCTCAAAAGATCAGCTGCTTGATTGTTTTAATGATGCTGGAATGTTGAAAGATTTCAAAGCGCTGCCAAATGATGAGCAGAAAGAGATAATCACTACGATTCTGTCGCAACCGAATGAAAGCAGGCAGGAACAAAAGATCATGGACGTTGTCAAACGATTATCATAATGGAATCTACAACCTTTACCGCTCCGAAGATTTCAACTTCTCCTCATCCACATGACTTGAAAACTGCTTCAATAGAATCTTCAATTTCGGGTCAATGAACGTTTTGCAAAACGGTATCTCAGGGTTTTTATAATAGTAATCTAGATACTGCTGATCGTTCAATTTGAAGGTTTTAAACGGAATCACTTTTGTAATGATTGGTTTCCCAAATTCCTTTTGCAACATTTCAATAGCTTGTTTTGCTGCGATTACCTGATCGTCATTAAAAGTATAAACCGCTGATCTGTACTTAGATCGCATCGCATGGTCGGAAGTGCAGCTGTGCGTATAAAGATGAATTTCAATAAGGTTTCCCAGAGAAATCAAATCAGGGTCAAATTCAACAATCACTGCTTCCGAGAATTCAGAAAAATTATCGTCCGGCTTGATGCAGCCCTGCTTTACATTGATCACGCCCTTTAAGGATTGAAATATTGCTTCGGTACACCAATGGCAGCTTCCTCCTAAACCAATTTTGTCTGTCTTTAACATATACACTTCACAATGCCTGATTATTTACCCGACTATTGAACACAACAAACCGACTTTTGATTACAAGTGGTTGAACGGCAGCAAGCGTCCTTTGTATTATCATTTAATGGATAGAAAGAATGAAATATACATTAATAACAGGAGCTTCGGGTGGAATCGGTGAGGCTCTGGCAATAAAGCTGGCTGAAAAAAAGCATAATCTGATTCTTGTGGCACGCAACGCAGAGAAACTCTCCAAGCTTAGTAAACATTTACAGGAAACATATGGAGTGCAGGCAACTTACATTGCGGCGGACCTGACTAAACAGGATGCTCCATTTCAAATTTTTCAAGAAACCCAAAAACAAAATTGGGAAGTCGATATGCTTGTCAACAATGCGGGGATCGGCTCAGGCGGTGAGTTTGCAGCGCTGAATTTGCAATCTGAACTGGATTTGATACAACTTAATAATGCATCCCTGGTGGCGATGACGCATCTTTTCATGCAACCTATGTGTGAGCGAAAAAGCGGCACGATCATCAATGTCGCCTCAATGGCAGCCTTCGCTCCGGTACCTTACATGGCGACCTATGCGGCAAGCAAAGTTTTTGTCCGCTCCTTTACCGAGGCTATAACCGAGGAATGTAAACCATACAATATTCAGGTTATGCTGTTTGCGCCGGGACTGACAAAAACCAATTTCAATGAAGCTGCGGGCATCAATAATGAAAAAGGAGTCGGATTAAGCTCAGATTATCAAACGGCTGTCACGCAAACGCCGGAGGAAGTGGCAGACGATTTATTGAAAGCCTTTGAGACAAAAAAACATTTCCAAATATCCGGAAGCAGGAACCGCATGGGCGCACGGTTGACTACCTTATTGCCGAATGCGATGATCGCCCGATTTATGGCCAATTCCTATCGGAAAAAATCAGGTTTGATTTAACTAACTTGGTAGGATGGAAACGACAACAACGGTTCACATTCAGTCGATCAGCCAGCTGCACCAACTCTTGCAGCTGCCGAAGCCCAGGCATCCCCTGGTGAGCCTGATGAGGTTTGAGGATTTCCCTGAGATCAAAATTGAACAGCGGACAAGGCTTATTACGGAGTTCTATCAAGTGACTTTGAAGACAGAATGTCCGTGCAAAATACAATACGGCCAAAGTATGTTCGATTTTGATGAGGGCGTAATGTCTTGCTTTGCACCCAGGCAAGTAAGCTTTATCGAGAAGGATTTCGCTTTTGCAAAAGCTGGCTGGCAGCTGTCCATCCATCCGGATTTCCTTCGTAACTCGGCTCTGGGTGGCAAGATTAAGTCTTACGGATATTTCGATTATGCAGTCAATGAAGCTCTCATCCTTTCAGATGACGAACAAAAGACGGTGGAAAACATCTTCCTCCAACTGCAAAAGGAATTATCGCTGCCGATTGACAATTTCAGTCAGGAAGTATGGATTGCCAACATTGAGCTCATGCTGACTTACTGCGACCGATACTACAACAGACAGTTTATCACCCGTAAGACGGTCAGCAACGAGCTTTTGAATAAAGTTGAGAGAATCTTGAACAATTACTTTGATTCCGATCAGCTCAACAATGGTTTACCCACGGCACAATTTCTGGCCGAGGAATTACATTTGTCTTCCAAGTATCTGAGCGATTGCCTGAAACAGCTCACCGGAAGCACTACCCAACATTTGATCCACGAAAAGCTGATCGAACGTGCTAAAGAGCGATTATCGACAACGCATCTATCTGTTAGTGAAATTGCCTATGAATTAGGTTTCGATTATCCGCAATCGTTTAGCAAGCTTTTCAAAACGAAGACACGGCAAACACCGCTGCAATTCCGGGCGGGCTATAATTAGGAAGTTTACCGGTATTTCGTCTGATCATGCTCACGGAGGATTATGTGATTAAAAAACGAGAAAAAAGAAAGCCTTTCTAGCAGTGGCCCTTTATCACCCAAAAGGAAATGGAATAAGTGCCCATCGGGCTGGCGGTTTAACTTTTCACCTCCTCTGCGATGGAAGAAGCCGCCATTATGCCGTAAGC
The DNA here is from genome assembly GCF_021502655.1 of Dyadobacter sp. CY347. Classification (GTDB taxonomy): domain Bacteria; phylum Bacteroidota; class Bacteroidia; order Cytophagales; family Spirosomataceae; genus Dyadobacter. The sequence continues at coordinate 1,275,740 of NZ_JAKFFT010000002.1, read as the reverse complement.
TTTTGGCGGCTTCTCTAAGTCTTAGAAAATAGGGCCACTTATTTAGCTGCCCTTTTGCCGAGTTTGTTTGTCAGACTTCAACTAGCGGAATTAATGCAATCAAAGTTTTTCTAAAAAGATATAATTTCTTAAATTTGATAGGTCCGTTGCCAATCAAAACATGAAGGTGAGCAATTCGAGAGCAGGCAAAAAATAGCTTAATACAATATTCATTCAGAGCAGGTTATAAATAAGTTCGAATCTCTTCCTCTCTGCAAGTAACAAGAACAAAAAGCATCAAAAGCCTGTAAATCATACATTTACAGGCTTTTTTGTTTTTCAGATTTTGTCAAAATATGCAAATATTCGCAATATCTAGGTGAGCATCGGGTGAGCACTTCGAAATAGCAAAAAAAGTGCTCACAAGACCACTTACGACCACACAAAGACATTCATACTCTGGAAATACAAAACGTCTGATGTCGACATATTGAAACCTAAAAAAAATCGTTTTTATCTGCATCAAAAACGGGTGGCTCGTAAAAGATCCTTTCATAGCTTTCAAAATGACCATTAAAGAAGTTGATAGAGATGCTTCGACTCCGATAGAAATTCAAACTATTTCTAACAAAGATTTTGAAAACGAGAGGCTAGATCAGGTTCGAGATATATTTCTGTTTTGCTGCTATACCGGTTTGGCATACGCGGATGTGTTTAAACCATGGCTTTAATTATTCCGATCTGAGACTTTTTACTGGGTCGAGCAATGCTGCTTTTATTGCCTGATAACTTACTGTCAATAATGTCACAGCCAATGCGCCAATACCGGTTGCAGCGAATATCCACCACGAAATCTCAGTGTGATACTGATAATTTTCTAACCAGCTGCTCATGTAATAGTGTGCAATCGGAATAGAGATAATGCAGGAAACGATGACCAACACAACGAAATCCCTGGAAAGCATTTGCCATAAGCTGGCGACTGATGCCCCCAGTACTTTGCGGATCCCGATTTCTTTTGTTCGCTGTTCGGCCACAAAAGAAGCTAATCCAAAAAGCCCAAGACAGGATATGAACGCCGCCAGAACCGTGAAGAAGCCCGCCAGTTTTCCAATGCGCTCCTCTGCGGCAAATTTGTTTGCGTACTCTTGATCCGCAAATTTGTAATCGAATGGAGCAGATGGAATAATCTTCTCGAAAACTGCTTCAATTTTTGGCAATGCAACATTGGTCGCAATAGCCGGATTAAGTCTTATGTTGATCCAGGCGTGGTTGTCTTCCAGAAAAAACACCGTAGGGATTGCTGAACTATAAGGGGAAAGGGCAACCATATCCTTAACAACACCAAGGATTGTATACGTTTTCGGTTTGCGGTGCCCTGGACTCCATGTCAGGTTTTCTCCAACAGGATTTTTCAAGCCAAGAAGTTTTGCAAACGACTCGTTGATAACAAAGCCAGTCGAATCGCCCGCCCCCGTCGCACCGAAGTCTCTGCCGTTTGTGAAATGCCATCCAATTGTTTTTCCATATTGGGTGCTGACAGGCAGGGTGCCACAGCCTTCCGGACAGTCAAATTCTTTTCCATTACTAGAAAAGCCAGCATTCCACATTGTGATACCAGTCGTAGAGCTCCTTGATTCTGCTACTTCTAACACAACACCGGTATTTTTAAGCTCGCTTCTGAGTAGTTCATGCTTTCCTGCAAAATCAGATGTTTTCTTTTCAACCATCAACAAACCAGTTTTTTCGTACCCAACGGGTCTGCTTTTGGCAAATTGAATTTGACGGTATACTAGGAGCGTACCAATAATAAGCGAGACTGAAACCGTAAATTGAACAACAATAAGGAGCTTTCGTGGCATAGATGCAAAACGACCGGTTTGCATGGCTCCCTTCAGCACTTTAACCGGCTGGAAAGAAGAGAGATAAAAAGCCGGATAACTGCCAGCTAAAAGTGAGGTTATGATTACGAATACTGCACTTGCTATCCAAAAAGAATAGCTGTCCCAGGGAACAATTAATTCCTTGGATGCGATGTTGTTAAACCAGGTCAATGAGAGGCTGACCAACAAAAAGGAAAGGATCAGGGCTAGTAAAACAACTAAGAAAGATTCACTCAAAAACTGTCCGACCAACTGAGCGCGCAGCGATCCGACCGCCTTTCTGATACCTACTTCTTTTGCCCGCTTAACAGAGCGCGCCGTTGATAAATTCATGAAGTTTATGCATGCCAGCAACAACACAAAAGCTCCAATAATGCCAATCAGCCAGACCATCCGTACAGGCTCCCTGTTATCTAAATAAAAATCGCCATAAAGGTGCCAACTGCTCATTGGAAGCAATGCTATTTGGGGTTTCTTGGCTATCTGCTCCCGACTGTCCGGCAAATTTTTGATGTTATTGATCTCAATATCCTTGATAATTTGAGAAACCTGAGCAAAGTCTGCCCCGGGTGTAATCTCTGTGTAGATTGACAGGAACCAGTTATTCCATTGTTGTTCTTTGACCCACGGATTTGCAGCCGTATATAAATCAAATGGCGCCAAAAACTTGATGTCTTGAAATTCTGTATTGTGTGGCAAGTCTTCATAAACGCCTGTCACTTTTGCCTCGATATTTGTATTGATCTTAATGGGTTTATCAATAGGATCTGCGTTGCCAAAAAGGGCCGACGCGGCGGATGCCGAAAGCAGTATCGAATGCGGGTCTTTTAATCCTGCTCAGGTTCCTTTGAGCATTGTTAGCGAAAGCATTTCAGGCGCACCGGCTTCAATAAATTGCCCTTTCCTCGTCAGTTTTGTTTCTCCTGTGGCCAAAATGCACTCTTCTGGCTGCTGAGCTAATAAGATGTGCTTGAAATAGCTTGCGTAATTGGCTTTAAGTTCGGTTGCAAGTGGGTATGGGAGCGAGTTGTTCGAATAACGTTTCCCTTCTTTTGAAATTCCTTGCTCCCGCACCTGAGCAATGCGCTCATGGTTTTTGAAAGAGTCATTAAATGTAAGCTCATCATTAATCCATAGTCCGATCAACATAGCCACGGCCATACCGACAGCTAATCCACCGATATTTATAGTGGAATATCCCTTGTTCTTTGCAAGATTCCGGAAAGCGATTTTGAAATAATTGCGTATCATATCAGGGCTAGATAAACGGAATGAAATACTTGATGTCCTTTTTAAAAATCTTGGCTTAATAAATCCTAAAACCTCCCGCCAGTAGTACCAGCGCGCCTTTTTCTCACCAAGACGCGCTACTTTCCAAGCATAGTCCTCATGCAAATCCCCCAGAATTGTCTCTGCCAAATCAGAGGCGCAAAACCAAAGTAGAAGCCTATCGGCCCATTTTGGAGGTTTTGACGAGCATTCATCTTTGCTTTTCATAAGTTGATTTCCAACTTGAATGGATTTACAATCCTGCTCCAGAAGCTCACCCTTACTTCTTGTATCTCATGCAAAGTGCGCTGCCCGTAAGCTGTAACCTTAAACAATCTCTTGCGTCTCCCGCCCCGTTCCGCAGTAGGTTCACCCATTTCGGATTTCACCATTCCTTTTTCCTCTAAACGCTGCAAAGCCGAATGCACCTGGTTCAGCCTTACGTCCCGGCCAGTCTGTTCAATGATCTCATGCATCAGCATCACGCCATAAGCGTGGCCTTCCATCGTCGCGACGGCCAGCAAGACGATTTCTTCAAACTCACCTAAATAGGTCCGCTTCATATGTTTCTATAACTTCTACTTTTGCTGATTAAATTTTTGAGCCAGAAAAAAAATGATCAACAATAGGTTGATTGTTAACTATTTAGATTTACTCTAGATGAAGCATGATGTCCGATACCGGACATCCGAACGTTCGCTACCGAAACAGTTATTGCACCTGTCCTTAACATTCTCTGGAACTTCGCTCTGCTAGCCAATCCCCTCTTGTAATTTTGTTAGTGCAAAAATAATTACAGTTAAACGTACATCGTCTTGCATTAATTGAACTAAAACACTCCTCCTTATGCTCGAAAAGTCACATTGTAGTCAGCCGGCGATTTACATAATAACGACCGTGGCTGTTGCACAACTATTACGGGTAAGATGGATTGCTGATTGCTTTATCTTAACTTGCGAAAAAGCTATCAATGTATTTGAGACTAATTTGGGGTGCTGCGGTCATCCTTTTACTTCTCCTTGCTTTCGAACCGTATATTCTATCTCTGATTTTTAGAATCCCTCAATCGGAAAGCTCATTTCTCAATTACATGTCCGATGTGCCTATTACCATTCTTGCAGTCGGTTTTGCAGGATGTATTGGAGCAGGTATAATTTCCTTAATACCAATAAAAGCAGCATCTTACAGAAAGAGATTTGTTTTCGTGTTTCCAATAGTAATTATACTTTCCACTGTTTACCTCATTTTTGGATGGGCGAAAGCGGGTTATATTGAAGCTCAAAATGTCTATGGTCTAGCGATATGATATCCATAGGCAAATAGATGTTAACTCTTTTCATGGCGGGCAGCATATGCCCAGCCTTTTCAAATCTAAATTCCTGAAACCGTATATACAATGGTCGTGGTGTAAGTTTTAGCAGGAAGCATCACGGACATGCCTTCGATTTTATATTGTACCGGAACATTGTCGCGGGCATAATTGAGCCCGAGACTTCCACTGAAAAATGCCTGGGTGGTTGTGGTAACTTCCTTGTAAGTCGTCCCGCCGTTCAGAATGGCACCTCCGGTTCCGTTTCCTGTTCGGACTACGTAGACTTTAAGCCTAGGGTTCCAGTTTGTGGTTGTGGACAATTGCACATTTACCGTCCAAAAAAGCAGTGCATTGATCATTAATGTAGTCTGGGCGACCACGCTGGTTTCTCCATAAACCACGTAATCTTTGCCTGCTGTCGTTACGGACGAAGATAGTGTTGGAACAGTCCAGGTTGCGCCCAAGGGCAAATTGGCGATGGTTAATGTTTGACCAACGCAATTTGTTCCGAAGACAAGCATCAATGCTAAAAATCCGATTTTTTTCATCAGTTATCAACCATTGTATATCTTACAGTAACCTGGGAAGTTCCGCTTCGGATTTTATCGTAGCCGTCGATTTCCAAAGCATAGGTCAGTTTAAACCCCTCTCCTAAACCTGTGCCCGTATAGGCACCCCGAATGTTGCTGATAAATGTGGTGGCCAAATTGGTCAGGTAAATGCTGCTCGTTACCGTGCTGCTGCCTGCTGTAAATCCTTGTCCTGTCCCCGCATAGGCCGCCACGGTCAGGCGCAGCTTAATGCCTGCCGGAAGTGTTCCGATAATGTCTCCTTTAATGCTGCGCGTTACGCCAGGTTGGACCGCGGATGTAAATATTAGCCAGGTGTTAGCGCTCGGTGTCGCAGATCCCACAATTGTCCCGGCTTCAACTGGCGCTGTCATAGATAAAATCACATTGCCCGAAGCCGCCGGAACCACATCAACCAGCGATACGGGAGGCAGCGTAATGCTCACATTTGTGCTCGTCTGCCCGATAACGGCAAGGCATCTCAGCAACAGGAATATGAACAATGTGCTTTTCATTTTTTTACAGAAACATCAAAATTCCGGTCGGAAAAGTGGATCTTTTTTTGGTTAGGATGTACTTTAAAAATCGCATTGAATGTCTTATCACATTCGATTTCAAATTCCCTGACATTATCGTCAATGACAAACCGATCCTGATTTGCAGGAATAAATGCGGATAATGTCCATTTACCCGGTCGCATTTCTTTAAACGAGAATTCATCACGATCATTTAATTCGGTCAGGAAACTGTCGGTTCCGTTGGTAAGCTTTACCAGAACGGTTGGCTTCTGGCTTAACACTGACGATAAATTCTGGCTGGGTTTCAAGAATTCGATTTTGCCTTTGACATTGCCTGTTCTGGTCATCCGTATTTCCACATTTCTGATGCTATCAGCAGGCACACCAACGAGCAGGGGCATTTTGATCACAGGGACAACTCCATCGTTTTTGGCATCATTCTGGGTTATGCTCAAATAATAAGCATCCGGCGCAACGCCCTCGAAAGCAAACATTCCGGAGCTGTCTGTGAGGAATTTATGATTTCCAAGCTGAATCAGATTGCCTTGTTTGGGAAAGCCCTCTCCTGTTAATTTGCCGCGTACAATGCCAATATTTTTCTTGCGGGACAATGGCACATTCAGTTTGAGCGCATATTTTACAGTAAAAAACAATGTATTCTGATCCGCGTTCTGCGCATTCGGAACGTGGGACTTGCCGCCGGAAACTGTGAATTTATGCCTGCTTAGGTCCAGCAGCAATGAGACGTCCAGAAAACTGCGTTTGATATAAAGCTCGTCTGGCGCGTAATTGTTTCTGTATAAAAAAGTAGCATACAGGTTGCGCTTGATATTAACACCTGCATTTCCACCATAATAGAACAGATTTTCAATGGCATCATTTGCAGAAAATTTACTCGTATGCTGATGCTCGAAATAGCCGCCAAGCCAAAGCCCGCGCACCACCCTGAATGTTGGCTGGATCAGGTTAGAATAGGATTCCTTCTTTCCTGAATTATCAAAGACAAGCTTATTTTGAGAACGTCCAAACCGGCCCTGATAAAAGAAGGTGAATTTCTCAGCGATATGGTTGTAAGTAAGGTTGCCGAATTTTTCGGCATAATGAAAGTCGGAAGGTCTTTGCCGGTCTTCTCTTTCCTGGGAAGAATAATAGACAAAAAATCCGTTGCGCTTGTTGATCTGGTATGACAGGAACGCCGTGTAGTTCCGGTCCTTTGGTGAGACGCTGTAAAATGTCTCATCCAGGCTTGGGTTTACTCTGGAAAAATTGCTGCTGACGCCAAGGGTTACTTTGGGGGAAATATTAAAACCAATGTTGTTGCTGATGAGCATGCTGTTGTTATAAAACCCATAAAAGTTTTTGCCCGCATATATCAGGTTTGAAGCCACATTAAGCCATTTTTTTGTCAAAAGCAGCCTAAGAAAAACACCGTAATCGGTCTTGAATCTTGCCTGACCAGCTGCCAGCTCCGCTTCCAAAATCAAACCTTTGGTACGCGCTGTGCCGGAAACGCCCATGAGATTAGACCAGAACTGATCATTCCTGCGCAGCACATGCTTGGAAGTGTAGCTTACACCCACATTGGACGACTCTCCTATTTTATAGATGAATTTCCCGCCAAATGACTCTTTTTGATTAAAATAAAACCTCGCTTTTTGGACAAAAAGGACGTAACCCGTTTTTGCAAATTGCTGTTCCAATTTCAGTCCGCGTCCGAAACGGCCGAATTCCATGAGATTGTTGAGCTGTAAAACATAATCACCGACCGAAACGAATGTTCTCTTATTATATTGATATTCAAGCGAATACTGATCATAATTTCCCAATGCCGGAAAGTTGAACTGATTTGGGCCACGTGCGGTAAAATCGATGTAATGCTTATTTTTTTGATCCAAATAACCTCTGCCCGTTACATTATATTGGTAAGCCATCATTGTCCGGCTGCCAATCTTGTAAGACATAAAACCACCTCCCACTTCCATTGGAAAGCGAAAATAGCGGTCTATTTTTTTAATCGTTGATGAAAAAACAGGCGTTGTTACAACCTGGTAAACGGCAGGCTCCCCGCCCGTCATCTGCACAGTGAGATCGGTTGCACTTTGCCATGCATTGTGTCCTGTGGAAGGAATGATCTGCAAAACCGTAACATTGATCTTTTCCTGCGGCCCGAGCGTAAGGCTGTCTTTAATGTCAAGGATTTTCCCCTGGCTGGATTTTATGCCTACCGTCTCTTTACTGTTTCCCGCATTTTGTATCAGATAGTCAATCCGTAGAGTGTCCCCTTCTTTTACAAATTCAGGCTGAGAAACCACTAACATCTCCATTTTACGAACCTGCTCCACCATCACATTCACTTTCTTGCTCGCTTGCTCCTGGCCGGATTTTACGCTCAATGTCACTTCGTAACCACCTGCAGTGCAATCTGAAGGCGCGCCGATCACAAAAAAGTAACGCAGTTCGGTCACTCCTGCAATCTTTGCCGGCTTCCTTGTTGAAAGTAGTTTCCACCCTTTTGGAAGGTCGATTGTTTCCTTCAGTGAATCCTGAATTTCGGTTGTAGCACTGACATTAAAGAACAAGGTGACGTGTCCCCCAGGCGGTGCTTTTTCGGGGGAATTGGACAAACTGACAAGGATTTTCTGTTGGCAAAACCCCTTCAGACTTGCCGCGAACATCATTATAAAAATTAGTCGGATCAATGGGATCGGGAAAGCTTAGTCGACCTGTAATGTAATGTTGGAACCGAAGAGATCTTTGCCCGTGTCTGCTACGATCACACAGTCATATTTTCCCTTTTCGAGATCACTCACAGGCACTTCAAATGTGTTGCACTGGCCCGGATACAGCATGCGTGTGTTAGGTTTTGTTGTTTTTAGCAGCTTACCTGTCGCATCGTATACTTCCAGCACCAGATTGGTCCGTGAGGCAAATGTGCCATTGTTTTTAAGCAGGACTTTCAGGTTCGACTGCCCTTCGGCCAATTTTTCAAAAGTCACATTTTCATAAGAAAGCTGCGGCCCCTCAAATGTACCCACGTCCACAATCACCTGAACCGCGTAACGCACGGTGGAATTTACAATAACCCCTTTCCTGGCTTCTTCACGCACAGGCTCGGCGACTTCCACCATCACCACTTCCCAATACGTGCCGGGATCTGACTTTGCATGGTCCAGTTCAATGGTATAACGGACTTCGTAAACTTCGTTTGGCGCTACGGTCCGTTCATCAACATTGGTCTTCAATCCCTCACCTAACGAACGCTGGTGTCCGCCTCTTTCGGGATATTGCGTGCCTTGCGCACAATCAGAGACAAGGTCCTGACGGTATACCAATATACGCGCATTTTTTGCCCCTTCATTTTTCACACGTATAATGCCTTGCGTTCCGGCATCCGTGCCTTGCAATGTATGTGTGTGTGTTAATCCGTTTAAAATTACCACTGCGGCACTAAGCTGGCCCGAGAGGAACAACATTATGAATAGTTTTGCGGCTAATCTCATGCTTTGCTACTGGTGTGATCACTTCCTTTCCAGGCCGGCACATGGGCGTTCGGCCCGGATTGAAGCGTCATGAAGTGTTCAATTAGTTAGGCTTATTCGTCTGCCAATGTATACTTTACGGTCACGGTAACTGTGCCGGAGCGCAAGTCAGCATAATTGGTGTTGTTGGATGCAAATGCATAGGTCAGCAAGTGGCCATTGTTTGGACCAGAGACGGTGTAGGCACTGCCGATTCCTGTGATCAATGGTTGTGGCGCAACAGTAAGGTTGAATGCTGTTGTAGGGTCGCCTTTGTCACCCGATCCTGTTGTTGATGCTGCTGCAACCACATTGATATCCACACCGGGAACCAACGCGCTGGTTTCAACCAAGACCTTTTTCGAAATCTCCGCCGTCTGAATTGATGAATAGTTAAGCCATAGTGTGCTGTTGGCAGCGGGCGCCGTCACCTTGTCCCCTGCTTCAAGCGGAGTAGCCTGTGTAAATGCCGCGGAAAAGTTGCGAACCGACGAAGTTTCCAAGTCAAGCAGGGCAACGGTCGGAACAACTACTGAGATCTGGTGTGTGTCATCTGCATCGTCCTGAGCGAATGCGGAAAGAGAAGTTCCGAGCCCCAGACCCAATACAATCATAAGTGTTGAATAGGAAAATTTTGATTTCATAGAAAGAAATGTGAACAGTGAAGAACTATAAAATTAATTTGACAAATACTTCTACAAATATAATACAGTTTATATTTTTTCCCAATCCGTTTACTTTCAGATTAAAGCTATTTTTTGAATACTGTGTTTTGCCCAGCGTGGAGATATATGGATAACTTAAATTCATAACATCCTCAAGGACAAATAAATGGCTTCGATTCGCGTAGGATCTCACAAATTTGAAATGATCTGACAATGCAATTTTGGAGGCACCGTAAATGCTCGCGGGCCACTATCCCCCATAATTTTGCGGGTATATGACAACTAAAATTCTACATTAAAATAGTCCTACAAAATATATTTATTTCACAATGATTGTTACATTTGTCTTCTTCTCGTAGTATAATAATAACAAGAAAGCGTACCAGACAACACACTCACTGTTCTTACTTGCCCATGATACGATTCACACTAGTCACATCGTGGCTTCTATTACTTTTATTTTCAATAGGAGCGCTCTTTTGGTACAACGACTGGAAATACAAACTCCCGACCCCAGTTCCCAAAGATTACCAATCCATCCCACTTGGAACCAAGATTAAATTGTTGGAAAACCTCACCGGAAATGGCCAGAAACCTGTGTTCCTGCATTTTTATAATCCGAAATGTCCGTGTTCCAGGTTCAATAAAAGTCACTTCCAATCACTTGTCCGCGAACACAGCAACGACATTCGGTTCATTGTTGTAGTCATGTCAGATAAGGTTTATTCAACGGAAAAAATTCAATCCAAAATAGGACTTAAAATTCCTGTCATTTTCGACCAATCCCTGGCGGCGCAATGCGGGGTTTACTCCACGCCCCAGGCCGCTATTTTGGATAAAAACCAACTTTTATATTACCGGGGAAATTACAATTCCAGCCGTTATTGCACCGACAAAAAGACAGCATATGCCCAAATTGCTTTGGAAGGCATGCTGAAAAGCCAAAAGCTGCCCATTCTGAATGCGGAGGCATTGAAGTCATACGGCTGTACAATGCCGGTTTGCAAATCGCGAATATTTCTTCTCATATGAATCAAGAAAACGCTTTACCCAATTTACAAGTCGATCATTTGCGGTTTGAGACCAGGAAAAGGTCGGACCGGCTGATGAATTTATTTTTGCCATGTTACTTCCTGATCGGGTTAATGCTGGCTACATTTTACGACACCTGGGAAATAGCACTGGGTGTAGGCAGCATGTTGCTGGTGGCTTATTATTCCGTCAAGATGGCACTTCCGAAGTCCAATCTTTATCAATATGTGCTCAGTGTAGTGCTTGGCATTTACATGGCGCAGTTTATTTACCAAATGCATGGATTGTTTGAAATGCACTTTTTCGCGTTCATCGGGAGCGCTGTTTTGATCACTTACCAAAACTGGAAACTGCAAATTCCGATCATGCTGGTGGTCATGCTGCATCACGCCATTTTCGGATATTTACAGGACAGCGGATTTACGGAAATCTATTTTACACGCCTCGATTATTTTGATTTTCTGACCTTTACCATCCACATTTTACTCGCAGGCACCATCTTCTTTATCTGCGGGTTATGGGCTTTTATGCTCGATAAATATAATGAAGTTCAAATCCGCCAGACCATGGAAATGGCCATCCTGCAAAAGGAAGCGCAATTATCTTTAGTCAGAAAACAAAACGAAGAAATCCAGCTCAAAGCCAATGAAAGATTAATTGTTATCAACGCAGAACTGACACGCGCGCAACAGGATGCCGATAAGGCAAACCAGGCAAAAAGCATTTTCCTGGCTACCATGAGCCACGAAATCCGGACCCCGATGAACGGGGTTGTCGGCATGACAGCCCTTTTACAGGAAACCCAGCTGACTGAGGAACAACGGATGTTTACGGAAACCATCGCAACCTGTGGAGATACGCTCATTAATGTCATCAATGATATTCTTGATTTCTCAAAAATCGAATCGGGAAAGCTGGATCTTGAAAACGACGACTTGCATCTGCGCCAAAACATTGAGGATGTGCTGGACATATTTGGCAGCCAGGCAGCCAAGCAAAATCTTGACCTGGTATATCAGATCCATGAGAATGTGCCAATCCAGATCTTAGGCGATGCTTTGCGCCTGCGGCAAGTGCTGATTAACCTGGTGGGGAATGCGCTGAAATTTACCGAGCAAGGAGAAGTTTGCGTATTTGTAAAACAAGTTACGCAACATTCGGACAGCGAAATTGAGCTGCTTTTTGACGTTTGTGATACAGGCATAGGCATATCGGAAGACAAAATCAGCAGGCTGTTCAAGGCATTTTCCCAAGTTGATTCTTCCGACACCCGAAAATACGGCGGCACTGGTTTGGGACTGGCCATCTCCGAAAAATTGATAAAACTGATGGGCGGGCAGATCAGTGTAAAAAGTCAAGTGAACCGGGGATCTATATTTTCTTTTACAATTAAAACCCAAAAGGGCACCAAGATCCTTCCAGCCTATGAAAATCAGGACATGAATGATTATGCAGGCAAGAAGATCCTCATCGTCGATGACAACGCGACCAACATCGCGATCCTGAAAAGGCAGATGGAAAACTGGAAATTAAACCCAGTCATGGCCTCTTCCGGCGCCGAAGCAATGGAAATTCTTTTTGGGGATCAGCAAATAGACCTCGTGATCACCGATATGCAAATGCCTGAAATGGACGGCACGACACTCGCAGAGAACATTCGCCGCTACGCACCACATTTGCAAATTATCCTGCTAAGCTCTATTGGTGAAGAAATTAAGAACAATTATCGCAAACTTTTCGCATCCATTCTAACTAAACCAATCCGCCAGCAAGCGCTTAGCAAGCACATTTTCAGAGTATTACAACAATCAAAACAAATCAAAACCAATGTTGCCCCAAACAACAAGATCATTGTAGATCTGGCCGACGATTACCCGTTCAAAATTCTAGTTGCAGAAGACAACATGGTAAATCAGCGTCTAATGGTAAGCATTCTGAAAAAGCTGGGCTACAACCCCGACATTGTCAAAAACGGCCAGGAAGCGGTTGAAGCAGCCAATCAGAAAAATTATGGATTGATTTTGATGGACGTTCAGATGCCAGTCATGGACGGCTTGGAAGCAACGAGACTGATCAGGGACACCGTTTGCAATCAGCCAGTTATCATAGCAATTACAGCCAATGTAATTGATGGAACCCGGCAGGACTGCTTGGATGCCGGCATGAATGATTACATCAGCAAGCCCATTAAACTGGATGAATTGATCAATATGATCCGGAAGTGGCATAGCATAAGTGCCAGCACCAACGGGTAGTCCTCGAAAACCCACTCAGACAACAGGCTCTTTAACGATTATCTTGTTCAATCATCGTATTTGAATGTTAATCATGCATGACTTTAAAAACCTTAACACTGCCGTCCGCTTTCTCAAAATGAAGATGATAGAAATAGAAGCGTTAGTGTAGAGAACTGTTTCATGTTAACAAGTTTGTTTCGGTTGGAGATCCAGGGGCTAGTTTTTGATGAATTTTGAATGCCATCCATCATCAGATTTGATCAGATAAGCGCCTGCAGGAAGTCCGTTCAGCGGTATGACCGTTTTTTCAGCATTCACTTTCGTTTGGCCTACCTGCTTACCGAGCAGATTGTATATTTCAACATAGCCAACCGTTTTTCCTGAAAGCGTTAAAAAAGTTGTTGCAGGATTGGGGTAAATGCTTGGAGTCGCGCCGGTTTTGATATTTACCGCCTTGATATTGGAACAATCAGCTTTTCCTGCAAAGTCCACAATTTTTAACCTGTAATAAGAAACACCTTCCAGCGGACTGGAATCCGTTAAAGCATAATTACTTACCGCATTCACAGTTCCTGCGCCTTTGGTTTTGCCGATTACGGTCCAGCTGTACATATCAGCCGAGCGTTCAACTTCGAAGTAATCATTGTTCGTTTCCGAAGCAGTAGCCCATTCCAATTTTACGTTTCCGCCTGCGCTTTTTGCATCGAAGCTGATCAGGGACACTTCCAATGCTTCACAGGTAACCTCACTACCGATTGATACCGTCCAGTTTTTGGTCGTTGTTAAAGTCCCCAACGCTACCGTTGCGGGAGGCCCGTAGTTAAGGCCGTGCGCACCGAATGGAATGTTGTTCGGGGTAGCAGGGTTTGCAGCCCAGCCCTCCAGGGTGTAAGCCATATTGGCACAGTCCATCCCGGAGCCCGAAAGCATGAAGGTCATATCAGTGAGTGATGAAAGCGTCCAGTTGCTCAGCGATTGATTGAAGGCAGGAGATGTTGCGAACATCCCGAACATATCACGGACTTTGCTTACATCCCAGCTATTGAGGGGTTGATTAAAACTCGTGGCATTGGACAGCATGCCATACATGGTAGTTACGTTGCTCACGTTCCACGAACCTATTGGCTGGTTGAAGGCAGACGCAGCCAGAAACGTGGAGTTCATCGTGACCACATTTCCAACATCCCAGCCGCTAACATCGCCATTGAAACTGTTAGCATTTGAGAACATTTTTTCCATGTCGATTACCCCGCTTACATCCCAATCGGCAAGAGATTGATTGAAGCTGGATGCACCGGAAAACATGTTGCCCATATCTATTACATTGCTAACAATCCATGAACCAATAGGCTGATTAAATGCGGTGAACGCAAACATAGCGCGCATACTGGTGACATTGCTCACGTCCCAATCGCCAATAGGTTCATTAAAATTTGAGGCCAGATAAAACATTCCCTGCATATTAGTCACGTTGCTTACATCCCAATTGTTAATTCCCGGAACAGTCCTAAGAGAAGGGCATCTTGAAAACATGGATGCCATGGAAGTTACATTCTGCAGGTTAGGGATATCAATTGCGGTGACGTTCATGTTAGTACAACTCTCGTAGGCGCTTGCCATGCTTTCCCATTGAATATCTCCCCACTGCCTGACTTCCAGCAGCTTTCTATTTGTGCCAAAGCTAAATGCGATTCGCGTGAATGTCCCGCTGCCTGGAGTGATACTCACCTGATAAATCCCGGGATTCGGAAATGTGAGCGTGTGATTACCAGATCCTGTTTCCGAGCCGATGTTTGCAGCATCGCCAATTTCTTCCCATGCAATACTGTAATTTTCTCCTGTTGCAGGGATGACAATCTGATTTGGATTACCTGCGCCAAATTCGTCCGATTGCCAGACGGTAATATACTGAGCCCTAACATGATATGTGTATAGTATAAACAGGAGCATAAGGGTGCAAACCTTTTTCATAAGTTCAGATTTAAGTATTAGAAAATGAATGTGGATAAGAAATCTCCGGGCTAGTTTTTGATGAATTTCGAATTCCACCCGTCATTGGATTTGATCAAGTAGGCACCTGCAGGAAGTTCACTCAGCGGGATAACGGTTTTCTCAGCTTTAATCTCTTTTCGTACCACCTGCCGACCGGATAGATTATAGATCTCAACATAGCCCCCTGCTTTTCCTGAGAGCGTTAAAGAAGTCGTTGCCGGATTAGGATATACGTTTATCGTAGGAGCCATTTTTCTATTCACAGCCTTGATATTGGAATAGTCAGCCTTTCCGGCAAAATCTATAATCCTCAGCCTGTAATAAGAAGTGCCTTCCAGCGGCGCTGAATCGACCAAAGTATAGTTACGTACACTGGTAACCGTTCCCGCTCCATCTATTTTTCCGACTGCATTCCAACTGTGCATATCAGCAGAGCGCTCTACTTCGAAATAGTCGTTGTCCGTCTCCGAAGCTGTTGCCCATTCCAGCTGCACCTGTCCGCCGGTGCTTTTTGCATTGAAGCTAATCAGCGTTACTTCCAGGGCTTCGCATATCACTTCGTTACCGATTGTTATTGTCCAGTTTTTAGCGAGTCTCAAAGTTTCAAGTGCCTCGGCGGCCGGAGGACCGTAATCTATTTGTTCTGCGCCAAAAATAATGTTATTTGAGGTAGCGGTATTAGCTGCCCAACCTATCAGCGTCAAAGACATATTCACACAATCCGTCCCAGAGGCAGCAAGTATCGAGGTCATATCGGTAACAGATGAAAGTGTCCAATTATCAAGCGGTTGATTGAACGCACTTGCATATGCGAATACGCCCGACAAATTGGTAGCCTGACTTACATCCCAGTCATTGACAGGCTGATTAAAAGAAGTTGCTTGAAAAAACATGGCAAGAAGATTTGTTGCCCCGCTCAAAATCCATCCATTGACCGGCTGATTAAATGACACCGCCCCGTAAAACATGAAGGACAGATCAGCAACATTACTCAGATCCCAGTCATTAACAGGTTGGTTGAAAGCACCTGCGCCAGCTAACATAAATTGGGTGATCGTCACATTGCCCATGTTCCAGGTGCCAATTGGCTGGTTGAAAGCACTTGCACCAAAAAACATATACCGCATGTCTGTCACATTGCCCACATTCCAGCCGCCAATTGGCTGATTGAAAGCACTTGCCAGGTAAAACATATTTGACATGGTCGCCACGTTGCCCACTTCCCAGTCACCGATCGGCTGATTAAAGACGGTATTCCTGAACATCGTTTGCATATCCGTCACATTGCTCACATCCCATGATCCTATCGGTTGATTAAAAACCGCTGCCTGCGCGAACATGGATCGCATATTAACCACAGAGCCTGTTTCCCATTCATCAATGGGCTGGTTGAAACTTTGTGACACTGCAAACATGTAGCCCATATTGGTGACATTGCTCACATCCCATGAACCAATGGGCTGGTTAAAGGTTTCGGTTGCATCGAACATGTAAGACATATTGGTAACATTCCCCACTGTCCAGTTACCAATAGGCTGGTTAAAGTAACTGTTGAAGAACATGCCTTCCATATTGGTGACATTGCTGACGTTCCAGTTGTCAATCGGATCATTAAAATGGGTACTGGCAAACATGTACGCCATATCTGTCACGGTGCTCACGTCCCAACTGTTAGCTTGCGAAAGACCGGTAACGGCGTAGCAGGAGGCAAACATGCTGTGCATTGAGGTTACATTGCGCAGATCAGGAATGTCAGTCGCAGTGACTGTCATATTATTGCAACTTGCGTATGCGTTTTCCATGCTTTCCCACTGGATGTTTCCCCATTGTCGGATTTCCAGGAGTTTTCGGTAATCAGTGTCAGGGCCAAACGCAATCCGGGTGAAAGTGCCGCTTCCCGGCGTGATACTTACCTGATAAATGCCGGCTGTCGGGAATTGGATTGTATAATTTCCTGATACGCCCGTCACCCCACCATTGTTTGAAGGAACGCCAACTTCTTCCCAGACAATGTCATAGTTGGTACCCGTGGCCGGGATGGTGACCTGGTCATTGCCGCTTTCCCCGGCATTGGTCGTGTTCCAGACCGTGATGTACTGGCCGCTCGCATGGAATGCGAAGATTAAAAACAGAAGTGTTAAGGTGCAGAGTTTGTTCATAAGATGAGGAAAAGAGATTTAGGATGTTTGGGAATGGGTGCAGGGAAAGTGAGCAGTTGGAAGTCGGTAAATGTGCCTGTCTCGGGCAATGTTAACTGGCTGATCGAAGATGATGGCGTCTCTGAACATGCCCGCCATCGATATTACATTTTGCGTGTTGGGAATATAAGTAGCCGTAATGGTCAGGTTTGTGCATCCTGCAAATGCATTCTCCACATTTGCCCATTGCGAATCTCGCCATTGCGTAATTCCAATGAGTTTCGGAGCATCGCTCCCGGGGCCAAAGGTAATCCTGGTAAAAGATCCAAAGAAAGGCAATATGTGCACCTCGAAAGTTCCAGGGTACGGAAACGTGAGCGTATGGTAGCCGGATGCTAGTCCTTCACTACTAACGTCAGTATCGTTAACATCTATCCAATAGACATAATAATTGCTTCCCGTAGCCGGAATAATGATTTGATTCTCAGCGCTTACGCCCGGATTACCCGTTTTCCAATAGGTTATAAAATCGGCTTTCGCCTGAAATGCGCAGAGACAAAAAAGGAATGCTAAAATGTAAAGTATCTTCATAAAGTGAGAGAAGAAATAGCGGGTTTACTGAGGTTAAGCAAGACGGTCCGGTACATTGAACCGGCTTCGCAATCGGAATTGGCTACGGACGACCACACGGTCAATCACGATCGAATGAATTATGTCATATTATTCGGTATCTTTTAAGAAACTCAAATATAGTTAATATGAAATAGATAAGTAACCATGATGCTACACATTAATAGAATTAACAGTATCTTCTTATAGCACTAGATTGTCATCAAATAGAAGTATTTCGGTATCTACGAAAATTTTGAGGAATTGGATGTAGTGTGACTAAAAAACTGTTTACGCTGAAATAGCCTTATACTAGCCCTGCAAGCGGTTTAACATTCCGATCAAAAAAAAGTCTGGTAGTGTTGGCGGACGACCCTAAGCAGTAACGGAGTCACATTTTGACATTCATTTTCATTCAATCCTGCTCACGACTCCGGAGTGTTTAGGCGGCCTCCGCGGCGCGGCCAGATCCTTAGGTTGTGATACAACCTGACCATCATTTCCCCACGCTCTTTCTCTCATTTGGCTTAATGTTTTGTTTCATGACAGCGAAAGTAAGGAGCTTGGAAATCAGACACCTATCCTAGGTAAATTTTCCTTAGGATCGTTTCAAGGGTAATTGGTAGCTTTGTAGAGTTCCAATTCTAATTTAAAAAGACATGATGAATGTGAAAGATTTGACCAGTGTGTATGATACCATCATGAGTATCCCAGGAATGATTCTTCGCGTCTTAACGGCTACTTAATCAGACAATCACATCTCGAAAAATGGGAAGCTCAAAGATCCGTTTGGGCACATTTGGGAGATTGGGTGTCCGATTGGAAGAAAGGACTCGGCTAATCCATAAATTTCAAAAATGTCTGGCAAACCTAAAAGATGAAAACATTACTAAAAAGTGAAAAGTTGATTCTCAGACATCAGCCCGGAAAGGGTGCCTGGACGTATCATCTGGGAATACCCGGAACGAAAGACATTCGGGGAAGCTGGGGCAAAATGAAAGTATCGGGTACAATCGACGGCTACGAATTCAAAGATATCAACCTGGCACCAGCGCTGCCAGACGATGAGCAGCACGAGATAATCACTACGATTCTGTCGCAACCGAATGAAAGCAGGCAGGAACAAAAGATCATGGACGTTGTCAAACGATTATCATAATGGAATCTAAAACCTTTGCCGCTCCGAAGATTTCAACTTCTCCTCATCCACGTGACTTGAAAACTGCTTCAATAAAATCTTCAATTTCGGGTCAATGAATGTTTTGCAAAACGGCTTCTCGGGGTTTTTATAGTAGTAATCCAGATATTGCTGATCGTTCAACTTGAAGGTCTTGAACGGAATCACTTTTGTAATGAATGGATCTTCAAACTCCTTTTGCAATATCTCAATAGCCTGCTTTGCTCGGATTACCTGATCGTCATTAAAAGTATAAACCGCTGATCTGTGTTTAGATCGCATCGCATGGTCGGAAGTGCAGCTGTGCGTGTAAAGGTGGATTTTAATAAAATTTCCCAGATGCCTGATTATTTACTCGACTATTGAATACAACAAACCGACTTTTGATTACAAGTGGTTGAGCGGCAGCAAGCGTCCTTTGTATTATCATTTAATGCATAGAAAAAATGGAATACACATTAATAACAGGAGCTTCGGGTGGAATCGGTGAAGCTCTGGCAATAAAGCTGGCTAAAAAAAAGCATAATCTGATTCTTGTGGCACGAAACGCAGAAAAACTCTCCAAGCTTAGTAAACATTTACAGGAAACATATGGAGTGCAGGCAACTTACATTGCGGCGGACCTGACTAAACAGGATGCTCCATTTCAAATTTTTCAAGAAACCCAAAAACAAAACTGGGAAGTTGATATGCTTGTCAACAATGCAGGGATCGGTTCTGGCGGTGAGTTTGCAGTGTTGAATTTGCAATCTGAATTGGATTTGATACAACTTAATAATGCATCCCTGGTAGACAAAAAAACATTTCCAGGTATCCGGAAGCAGAAACCGGATCGGCGCACGGTTGATTACCTTATTGCCGAATGCGATGATCGCCCGATTTATGGCCAATTCCTATCGGAAAAAATCAGGTTTGATTTAGCTAACTTGTACGATGGAAACGACAACAACGGTTCACATTCAGTCGATCAGCCAGCTGCACGAACTCTTGCAGCTGCTGAAGCCCAGGCATCCGCTGGTGAGCCTGACGAGGTTTGAGGATTTCCCTGAGATAAAAATTGAACAGCGGACAAGGCTTATTACGGACTTTTACCAGGTTACTTTGAAAACGGAATGCCCTTGCAAAATACAATACGGCCATAGTATTTTCGATTTTGATGAGGGAGTAATGTCCTGTTGAGAGAATCTTGAACAATTACTTTGATTCCGATCACCTCAACAATGGTTTACCCACGGCACAATTTCTGGCCGAGGAATTACATTTGTCTTCCAAGTATCTGAGCGATTGCCTGAAACAGCTCACCGGGAGCACTACCCAACATTTGATCCACGAAAAGCTGATCGAACTTGCTAAAGAGCGATTATCGACAACGCATC
Organism: Dyadobacter sp. CY347; assembly: GCF_021502655.1. Lineage (GTDB taxonomy): Bacteria > Bacteroidota > Bacteroidia > Cytophagales > Spirosomataceae > Dyadobacter. Next base: position 1,255,466 of record NZ_JAKFFT010000002.1, on the reverse strand, counting down.
TATCTGTTAGTGAAATTGCCTATGAATTAGTTTTTGATTATCCGCAATCGTTTAGCAAGCTTTTCAAAACGAAGACACGGTAAACACCGCTGCTAAACAATCGTAATCTGGCGCAACGTTGTATTCCTGGAACGCCGCAGCCCGGTGGTTGACAATGATTAATACTCAGTAATCGGGCCATTGGTCGAAACGCTCAGCACTTTATAATTTCCAGCATAGTTAGGTTGAAGAATCAGTTGCTAATTGGGGTAAGCAACTTGCGGAAAGCAGCGGGTGACATGCCGGTTTTTTGTTTGAACAATTTATTGAATGATTGCGGATGCTCGAAGCCCAGTGCATAAGCCACATCTGCTGTGGTAAGCGAATCATTCCCAAACAATTCTTTGGCTTTCTCAACCATCTTCGAGTGAATATGTTGCTGGGTAGTCTGACCGGTAAGGGATTTGAGCATATCGGACAAGTATCGCTGGGAAACTTTTAAGTGCGCTGCTATCTCCTGCGTTGTCGGCAAGCCGCTGACCAGCGCCTCTTTCTTCTCAAAGCGCTCATTCAAAAACGAATTCATATGATCGATCAGATCGTGATGGACCACATTGCGTGTCAGAAATTGGCGGTTGTAAAACCGATTGCAATGATGCAGCAGCAGCTCGATCTGCGAAACCAGCACATCCAGGCTGAAATGATCTGTTTGTGTTTCCAGCTCCGTTGCTATCGATTCAAAAACAGACTTAATGACACGCTTCTCTTTTTCAGAAAGAAACAATGCTTCTGACACTGAGTAAGAGAAAAAACCGTATCTGTGCATGCGTGCCGCAAGCGGATTTTTGTAAAAGAGATCGGGATGAAAATACAGTGCATAGCCTTCGTGCTCTTCCAAATCATTGGATAGCTCGACGATCTGATTGGGCCCTACGAAAGCCAGCCCACCGTCACGAAAATCATAAGAACCAGGCCCGTATTTCGCCTTGCCATTGAACCGCAACTTGAATGCTATTTTATAAAAATGCAGCAAATACTGACTTCCCGCATCAGCCAGACCAGGTTTGTATTCGTCATAATTGACCAATGTGATCAGCGGGTGCAGCGGTGACGGCAAGCCGACCCGCTGCATTAGCGCTGCAATATTTTCAAAAATCACTGGTTGCACGTGCATATCTGCTTTTTGAAATACTAGTTTAAAATTGATTCATTCAATCCTGAATCGCAGGGCGAATTATAATGTCACCGATATCGACCTGATCCGGCTGGGCGATTGCGTAGACAACCGCTTCTGCGATGGCCGTTGCAGGAATGGCGATTTCGCTTGCTCGCTCCGTCAGAACATTCCGAATGGCTTCATTCTTGATGTTACCGGCAAAGGGCGTATCCACAAACCCGGGGGAAATCCCTGTCACACGCCAGCGGCCTTTTGACTCCTGTCGCAAAACTTCACTGATCGTACGTACTGCGTTTTTGGTACCCGCATAAACACCCATCGTAGGCACAATATTGATGCCAGCCGTAGAAATGATATTGATAATATGTCCGGAACCCTGCGATTTGAAAACGGGCAACGCGGCGGCAATGCCATAAAGCGTTCCTTTCAGGTTCACGTCGATCATCTGCTCCCACCCTTCCACATCAACATCCTCCATTAATTGCAACTGGCTGATACCCGCATTATTAATGATCACATCCAGCCTTCCAAATTCATCCAAAGCCAATTGTATCAATGAGTCGACTTCTGCCCGCTTAGTAATATCCATTTGCAGAAAAACCGCCTGGCCGCCTGCTTTCCGGATGCGTTCTGTTAAGGTTGCTAAAAGGTCTGACCTGCGAGCACCCAGCACCACCTTCGCTCCTTTTGCCGCCAGCAGCTCCGCCGTGGCTTCACCGATTCCACTGCTCGCGCCAGTGATGGCGACCACTTTATTTTCGATTCCATTTATCATATCGTATGCTTGATTGTTACGATACAAAATTCCGGAATAGAAATGCCCGAAGTGTAGCCAGAGCTGTCGAATGTGTAGTCGGTGTGGCACTCAGCGCAATGCAAATGACATTGGGTTTTTGAAATTTTGTATCTTACCAAAGACAAAAATTCTGCCAAACAAGTCAAGAAATCGCGTGAGTTGGACGAGGAACTGATGGCCAACGACGAAATCACGAGGACGAGCATCATTTACCACAGCATCGGTTTCGTGAACGACAAGATCGAGCGAAATTATTACTTTTTTGTCGATATCCTGAAAGAAGGAATCATGCTTTTTGATTCCGGTAAATTCACCTTATCTGAGCCAAAAGATCTAAATTCGGCGCAACGGGTAGAAAAATCCACGGAGGAATTTGAGCATTGGTTTAAGTCTGCGACGCATTTTCTGGAAGGGTATGAATTCTTCAATTCAAAAGGTGTGCAAGATGCTGATTATTACCGGAAAGCAGCATTTGAACTTCACCAAGCTACGGAAAGATACTATGCAGCTATTCTCCTGGTGTTTACTGACTACAAACCGAGAATTCACGACATTGAGATTCTAGGCAATCAGGTCATTAAACAATATGCGGAGTTTGGGATAGTTTTTCCAATGTCCACAGAGGATGAGAAGCGAATGTTTGTTCTGCTTAAAAAGGCATATATCGATGCGAGGTATAACAGGAATTACAAGATTGAAAAGGAGGAGTTGGAGTATTTGGGGAGTCGGGTGAGCTTGTTGAGGGATTTGACGGAGCGGATTTGTCGGGAGCGGATTAAGGGGTTTAAGGACAGACATTCTGTAAACTGATTGCACCACTCCCCACTAACACCAAATCAACTCGACACCCGAATTTTCCTCAATCTGCACAGTCGCTTCAATCTGAACATTAGCTTCAATCTGAACATTAGCTTGACTGCGCAAACTCTTTTTGCAACATTTCAATAGCCTGTTTTGCGGGGATGACCTCATCGTCATTAAAAGTATAAACCGCTGATCTGTATTTAGATCGCATCGCGTGCTCGGACGTGCAGCTGTGCGTATGAAGGTGAATTCCAACTTTGCACGTCTTTAACATATACGCTTCTCAATGCTTAATTATTTACCCAACTATTAAACACAACAAACCGACTTTTGATTACAAGTTGAGCTTGTGCCGAGTTTGGGCTCTTAGGACAATTTTCCCCTTTGACCCTTCTATCTCCCAGACAAACGCATCACCATCTGCCCGATCGCCACCCTGGAAATTAATGGAAAGCGGGGCACCATTAGCCAGATTTACAATGACCGAAATGTAATCAGGAGCGTCGGCACTTATTGCAGCCACCAACCGACCCCAAAGGCTTCGGCAGCAACGCGCAAACTTTCCAAACTGGAATTTCCTGCTCGGATTTGAATGCTTCCAGGTGTTTAACGTTTGTGTTATCCTCGCGACTGGGATCCAGCATAACCTAAAAGTTAACAGACAGCCCAAGACTGTAACCCTTACTCACCGGATAATTCCCGACGTCAATGCCAAAAACAGCATCCGAATTCCCTCCTACTGCCGGATCAAGACCGCTGTATGAGGTGATCGTAAAAAGATTGGAGGTAAGAAAAACGAGCCTTACTTTATCCAAATGTGCCTTTTTTGTCAGTTGTTCGGGAATGGTGTAGCCCAGGCTCACATACTGCATGCGCGCATAGGATCCGTTTTCGATGTAGTAAGAATTGGCCTGGGTATTGGTGCTGAAATTGGCTGCGCTTTCAAATATTGGAACATTGGTGTTTGTGCTGGTAGGCAGCCAGGAATCACGGACACGTGTGCTGACGGCCGCGCCAGTAAAGGAGGGATAAAAATCACTGAACCAGCGCTGGTTATTGAAAATCTCGCTGCCCAGCGATGCGTACAAATTTGCATTCAGATCAAAGCCCTTGAAGCGGAGCGTCAGCGCAATGCTTCCCGTGAATTTCGGAATCGGATTGCCCAGATAAGCGCGGTCACTGTCATTGATCCTGCCGTCACCATTGACGTCTTCAAACCGGAACCGGCCTGGCGCTGCACCGGGCTGGGCGGCTGCATGGGCCACTTCTTCTGCATTTTGAAACAAACCCGTCACCCGGTAACCGTAAAAAGACGATAATGCATGCCCCGGCTCATTGCGAACAACGGGCGTGCCCAGCCGCGTGCCGCCGCCCGTAAAATAGGGCACCAGCGGCGCAATGCGTGTTATTTTATTAGAAAGAAAACTGCCCGACGCGGATATCTCGTACCGAAAATCCCCAGCCAGACTTCCCCGATTGGTCAGCAGCAGATCAATGCCCTGATTGCGCATGCCCGCCACATTCACAAATGGTGCGTTCGCCCTGGTGCCCACCACTCCGGGAATAGGAAGCTGGTAAAGCAGATCTGTCGTTTCCTTTCGCCAAATATCAATAGCAGTTTCCAGTTTGTTATTAAAAAAAGAGCCGTCCAGGCCCGCATTGTACGTGATGCTCGTTTCCCACTTGGCTTTCGGATTGCCGATCTGACTGTTATAATATCCCGCAGAGATGGAATTGTTGCTGGCTCCAAGATCATATCCGTTGGCCGCATTGGATACAAAAAGACTGTATTGATTGGTTGAACTCAAAAAATTCGAATTGCCCATCCGCCCATATCCCACCCTGAATTTCAATTCCGAAACCCACCGAACTGATTGCATGAAACGTTCAGAAGAGATCAGCCACGCCGCTGAGAATGCAGGAAACACACCAAAACGATTTTCCGGCCCGAATTGCGACGAGCCGTCCCTTCGGATAACCGCTGCAAGGATATATCGCTCCTTAAAAATGTATCTGCCCTGCCCGAAAAGTGAGTAAAAGTTATTCCCCAACGACCGCCCGCTTCCGATCTGCCGCGTGGAACCTGGAATGGTTGTGCTTAATGTAATGTATTCGGGATCAGTGGAAAATGGGTTAATCCCAGAGCCATTGATATTCCTGCCTGCGCCTGTGTTCAATGCTTCCATTCCCGCGAGCGCGCTCAATTCGTGCCGTTGCCAGGTTTTTTTGAATTGCAAAGTGTTCGTGAAAGTCCATGCCAGGCCGAATCCGGAGCCTTCCGTGTAGGTGGTGTTCGCGATATTTTCGGAATTCTCGTAAGTTGCGCGTGTTAATGTGCCGTTGTAATTGTTAAAATAAGTCCCGCCAATGCTACTTTTGAATGTCAGCAAAGGCATAATGTCATATTCCAGGTAAACATTGCCAAATGCAAATATCGTGTGGTTAAAATTGTTGGCCGCAGCTTGTCTGCTCGCCACCGGGTTGCGCGGATTACTGAACCCTGGTGCAGCTGTACCTGCATAACCGCCGAATGCATCGTAAACCGGAATGATGGGCGCCATCCGGTAAGCAGCGAGGATGTCGTTCTCATCCGCAGACACGCTCGGATTATTATTCATATTGTTTCCTAAAAACCCGCCCATACTCCCCTGCTGGCCCGTTGCAGACACGTAAGCAAGCTGCAAATTTTCACCAAACCTTAAACGCCTCGTCAGATCATATTCTGTATTGACGCGAAACGTATAGCGGTCAAAGTTATTATTGATGATCGTGCCGTCCTGTTTTTGATAACTCATGCCCACGTAATATCGGCTGAATGCATTGCCACCCGAAAGTCCAAGTGTATGGCGCATCAATGCGGCATTTCTGCTGATGGCTTTGAACCAGTCTGTGCCCTGATGATTGGCCGGGATTGCTAAATAATAAGGTCCTAATGCCGGGTCGGTGTTGTATCTGCTTCGTTCCAAATCCAGATCCACGTCGGAAGCTGGCAAGCCCGTACGATTTCCTACCAACAGATAATCAGGCAAAACCGGCTTTTCGCCGGAGCCATACTGGCCATTGGCAATGCCCGCAAAGCTGTTTGGACCAATGGTCCCGCCGGTTTGGAAAATATCATTTTTCCTGGCTTGCCAGGTCCAGTCGGCCTGTTCCTGCGGACTGAGCACCGCCAGTCCTTTCCCCGGCATGGTTACCCCAAACAACCCGTCGTAGCTGAGCTGCATGCGCTGCGCTTTTCGCTGTCCTTTTTTTGTAGCGATCACAATTACGCCCGCTGCGGCCCTGGCTCCGTAAATGGATGCCGAGGCTGCATCTTTTAAAATAGAAGTGGATTCAATGTCACCAGGATTAATGAACGAAATGCTTTGTGTAGGCACGCCATCGACAATGTAGAGTGGCTGATTCCCACCAAAAGAGCCAAAACCCCGAATGCGGATCTGGCTGGAAGTGCCCGGCTGACCGTTTGTAATGACGGTTAATCCCGCTACGCGTCCCTGCAATTGCTGCTCCACATTGGCAGACGGAACAGTCATGAGATCCTGCGGTTTTACCGTCGAAACGGCGCCCGTAAAATCCCGCCTGCTCTCATTGGAATAACCGGTTACGATCATTTCATTGAGCAACTTGGTGTCTTCAACTAATCTGATGACAAGGTTCGCTTCGCCTGAAAAACCAATTTCCTGCGTATCAAAACCCACCGAAGAAACGGAAAGAGTGCCTTGAATCGCCGGAACTGCTAGCTCAAATTTGCCATTAGCAGCCGCATTTATACCATAGGAAGTGTTTTGGAGCATAACCGACGCTCCGGGAATCGGCTCGCCGTTTTGGGATAAAATGGTTCCCGTTAAATGCCATTTTACATTGTTCTGAATGGTTTTTGAAGCAGAATCGCTGACACTTATTTCACTGAAAAGAGATCGATTTTTCCCTTTTTCAAGATATAGAATGTACGTCTTACCGCTCCTGCGAAATTTGATCTGATAAGGTTTTAAAAGCTTGGCTATGGCTTTATCCGGATTTCCGATCGCATTGAGATCAAACGAATCGACTGACTTTCCGGCTAAAAGGTCGGTGTCATAATTGAATGTAACCTGATAGGTTACAGCAACCTGGCTCAAAGCTTCGGCAAGGGTAATTTGTTGTGCAAAAGCAGCATTAGCGTGAAGCGTCAGCAGCAAAATTGCCACTAACCAAGCTGAAAACCGTTGCATTACCATTCGCCACATTGCCCTCATGCGATTGCAATTATCCTTATGTTACTTGATCAGATAACCGCCTTGCACTGGCTCAACCTGCAAATGATAGATCGTTCCAAGCTGACTATAAAAATTCTGGATCGAATCAGTTGAAACAGAACCAGTAAATCGCTTTTTCAAAATCCCCGGCTCATTAACCTGTGTTTTAATGCCAAAGCCGTCTTCCAGATTTTGAAACACCGTTTGCAGATTTTCACCATTGTAAATGAGCTCCTTATGCAGCCAGGCAGTATGTTTTGCGGGATCAGCATTAGACTTTACCAATGCGGTTGAGCTTTGCGAAATCCTGGCTTTCTGGCCCGGATCCAGCATGACCTGTCCTGCATCTTGTCCTTCCAAATCCAGCCGCACTTTTCCCTCCACAAGCATCACTTCCACATTTTCTCGACGGTTACTCACATTGAAAGTCGTCCCCAGCACATTTACATGCACCCTGTCGGCCTGTACTTTGAAGGTCACCTGCTGACTGAGCGTTTGCACTTTTTTAACTTTAAACAATGCTTCACCCGTCAGACTGACTTTTCTGCTAAAAAAACCATTGACAAATGACAGCTTGGAGTTTCCATTTAATGTTACTTCCGAGCCATCGGCCAAAGTCACTGTTCTCACCTCGCCATAACCCGTCGCATATTGAACCGGTTTGCCGTTTTGCCACAAGCCAATGCCTGCAAGGATCAGTATGGTGACACTTGCTGCAACAGCCAGCCAGCGGCGTGGGAATGCCATGACTTTGCCTTTTTCGGGTATAGGAGCCGTTTTTTGTCTGATCCGTTCCCAGTTGGCTTGCAATTCCTCCTCCTCGAAAACATTGGTCTGGACGCTGAGCTCTTTCACAATCTTTGCCGCCGATTCCACGTCATTTCGCTTGTGCGGATGCTGCCGGAGCCACTGCTGCCAGAATGCGTCGGTAGTTTCGGAAGGATTCGTAACCCAATGTATAAATGCATCGTCAGCCACAAAATCCTGGCTTGAAAAATGCTCGTAAGATGGCATATCAGTGTTGTTCCAATTGAATTTATAAATATAGAAAGATATTTTTTTTTGATTTCTTTATGGCTATTTTTGAACCTGCTTTAAATGATAATTAATTGGACAAAACGCAGGTTTTGGCTGCGTGGTGAAAAATATGGAATCAGATCAGAACTTGCAAAATCCGCCTTACGAGCATAATGCGGGTTCTGATGACAATGCTGCCCTGGCCCAATGGTCGCTCTTACAAAAACAGGATTCCACCGCTTTCGAATGCATCTACAAGACTTACGCGCGGCTGCTTCACAACTACGGTTACCGACTCGTTGCCGATAAAGAACTGGTCAAAGATACGGTGCAAGATCTGTTTGTCCAGCTTTGGAAGAATGCGGCTAATTTACCTGCTGTTACTTCTGTAAAAGCATATCTGATCGTCGCCTTGCGCCGGGAATTGCTTCGGCGGATCACCCGTCAGCGTCAGTTCGTTCACCAGGAAACCGAGCTTTCGGAAGAGTCGGCGGAACAGCAGCTGATCGAGGAACAGACAGGTGAAATGATCTCCGACGGGTTGTCGAAATTTATTCAAAAATTGCCCACACGCCAGCGGGAAATCATTTTCCTGAAATATTACAGCGGCCTTTCCACCGAAGAGATCGCCGCAGCCATGGACCTCACTTCCGGCTCGGTTTATAAGCTGGTTTACAAAGCATTGGAAAGTCTCAAGGAACTCACTTCCGATTGGAAAACGCTCTGGACCTTTCTGCTTGTTACCCTACAATTTTTATTGCTCGAAACGGATATTGGTCAGTTTTAAAATTTCATCATTCGGCTTGTCGGGCTTGATGGCGAAAAAGTAAATGTCGTGCCTTCCGCTGATGGGCTTTTCCAATGTGCCCGTTACTTTTTGCAAAGTATCCCACGAACCAGTCGGCCCGAATGCAACGGTGCTGATTACCGGCCCTGCCTGCGAATCCATCCGAACCTGAATGCTTCCTTGCTGACCCGACGACGCATATTCGTAAACAAACTGCCTGATGCCCGTCATATCAATGTTTTTTAGCAAAATAAAAGACTTGTGACCGCCTTGCGAAAGATTGTCGCGGAAGCGGGAAAAACCCGTGTAGGCGTCTGCAAAAGCGGGTTTCACATTGGCATTTCTGAGTTTTATAACATCAATGCCGGTTAATGGCCCCACTATTTTTCCGCCTTTGTCCTGATAAGAAGCGACTATGGTATACTGCCCTTTTTGATCGTTCTTAATGTGTTCCGTCAACTTAGCTTGTCCTTGCAGCGGCAATGCAACCCGACTTTTCTTTTCATCGGTCACGGAGAAAATGTAACGCACCATTTCCTGCGCGTCCTGCGTGGAAAGCTGCGGATGGGCGCTCATAATGTGCTCTTTACCCCAGTTTCCGCCACCGCCGTTGATGATCTTAGCTGCAAGTGCTTCGGTTGCACCCGCTGTTGTCTTATATCTTTTGGCAATGTCCGTAAATGTTGGACCAACCGACGGCTGATCGATCGTGTGGCAGGCGCGGCAATCGCTGCTGGCCATTAATGTCTTACCCAATGGCGTAGGTTCCTGCAACAATGCGTCCGCGCTTTCAGGGATAAGCGTTTGTTGCGATTCCGGTTGCGGGTTGTAGCTCATCAAGACCTTAATCTGCTTTGGATCAATCTTTAAATCTTCATTATCCTTTACATTAACCGCATAGGAAAAAGGTTTATCATCCCAAAAGAAAGACTTGTTAGCCGCGCCCGCGATCCTCACCGCAGGTTTGCTATTTCCAACCCGCACCACAAGCGTATCTGCACTTACAAGCCCGGATTTATCTGTTACTCGTAAAATAGCATTAAAAACACCCGGCTTTTTATAAATATAACTTGCGTTAGGCTTGTTGCTCCCAACTGTTTTGCCATCAAAAAGCCATTGAAAAGTAATGTCATCGTCATCATCCAGATCCTTGCTTCCCCGGCTGCTGAATGCAACGCGCAAGGGTGGCTGCCCGCTGGTTTGTTTGGCCATCGGGAAATTCCTTCGCTCGGAAGTCAGGAAAACGGTTTTATCTACATAAGCCTCCCGCGCTGAATCCACGATGTAGGCCTGCGCGAGCGGCGGTCGGTTTCCCGAGTTGTATTCGATTTTGACCAATCGCGCGTCCTCATTATCCGCGCCATAAACCGAGCCATATTCCAGCATATACATGATGCCATCCGAGCTGAATGCAAGATCAATAGGACGACGAAAATCACCATTAGCAGCCATAAAAGGCTCGCTTCTCACATAATTCTCATTTTCATCAAACCGCAATGCCATCACCCAGTTACGCATCCAGTCGAAGACAAAAAGTGCGCCGTCGTAGTAATCGGGAAACTTGCCGGGGATGGTTGTTTTTGGATTAAATGTGTAAAAATCACCCGCCATCGCGCTTCTGCCGCCCACGCCGAGTTCAGGAAATTCTTCCGAGGCGGCATAAGGATACCAGATCATGGCAGAAACCGCAGGCGGCAACTGGTTCAGACCGGTGTTATTGGGCGAATTGTTAACGGGCGCAGCCGGATCGAATTTGGGCCCGGCCGTTTTGGTTGCGAAATCCCATTTAGCATAAGCCGCATTGTTGCCGGAAAAATATGGCCAGCCGTAATTTCCGGCCTTGTTGGCCTGGTTAAATTCATCATAACCACGCGGCCCCTGCACGCCATCCTTTCCCGCATCCGGCCCGATCTCTCCCCAGTATAAAACCGAAGTTTTCGGATTAACCGCAATGCGGTAAGGATTACGGCAGCCCATTACGAAGATTTCAGGCAGCGTCTTTGCCGTTCCCTTTGCGAACAAATTGCCTTTCGGAATGCTGTAAGAGCCATCGGGCTCGGGATGAATGCGCAGAATTTTTCCTTTAAAATCATTGGTGTTACCCGCAGAACGCTGCGAATCCTGGCTGTAAAATTCCTTTTCCGGCCGCTCATCCATAGGCGAATAACCGCCCGAAGGAAATGGCGTGGAGCTGTCGCCCGTGGAAATGTACAGATTTCCTTCCTTGTCCCAAGCCAGCGAACCGCCATGATGCGAACCGCTGTTTTTCTGGACGGGCACTTTCAACAGAATTTTTTCCGAGGCAAGATCAAGTTGATTTTCCTGGTTTAATGTAAACCTTGAAAGCTGAAATGCCAGGTTTTCTTCGGTCAAACCTTCCGGCGCATAGTAAAGGAAAAGCTGGCGGTTTTTGTTAAAAGCAGGATCCAGTGCAATGCCGATCAGCCCCGTACCGCCCATGTTGGTGATCGGGAATTTGTGGATCAGTGTGGATTTTCCTGTTTTTGGATCAAAAACGGAAAGATTTCCGAAGAGTTCAGTAAAATAAACCTTCCCATCCGGCGCTACGGCGAGCTCCATCGGGGAATTCAGGTCATTGGTTAGGATGGTTTTCACGAAGCGATTTTGCTCAGGCGTCACTTTGGCATAAGCTTTTTTGTAATCCAGAGGCGCATTTTCACCAATCGCGTATTGAATTCCGCCCAGTAAATGGCCGAGGAATGCGGGGTCGCTGTAACTTTCATCCGTATGCCCGTTGCCGGTGTAAAATGCGCGGCCGCCGTCGAATGTGTGATACCAGGAAATTGGGTGTTTGGCGCCATTGGTGCCGCCGTCGTAGGAATTTTCGTCCAGCTCAGCCAGCACTTTTATGCCCGAATAAAACGAGCGGTAATTGTACCATTCATCTTCCCGTTCCCAGCGTTCGGGCAGTTTGGAAGTGGCAGGATGTGTTTTATCCAAAACCTGAACTGTTGCTTTGCGCACAGTTGCTTTGCGCACATTTGGATTGTGCGGATGACTCGCGAAATGCGCACCCATAAGCTTGCCGTACCACGGCCAATCATATTCCGTATCCGCAGCTGCATGGACGCCCACATAACCCCCGCCCGCCTGAATGTATCGCTCAAATGCGGCCTGCTGCTCCCCATTCAACACATTGCCCGTGGTGTTCAGCCAGATTACGGCAGCGTAATTTTTCAAATTTTCATCTGTAAATGCATTGGAATTCGTGGTCGTATCAGCCACAAACTGATTTTCCGCACTTAGTTTTTGAATGGCTTTAATCCCGAACGGAATCGAGGAATGATGCCAGCCTTTGGTTTTGGAAAACACAAGCACCTTGGCCGGCGCCGGCTGTTCCCTGACCGTCATAGCCGAGTAACACAGCCAGATCAAAGCCATTGAGCAGGCAGCAGTCATTTTTATTTTTAAAGACTTCATAATTACAAAGAGTTACTGCTTGCCGATGGCGTACTGAATGCCTCCTAAAATGTGTTTCTGAAAAAGCGGATCATCGTAGGCAGTTGCCAAATGTCCGAGTGCCGTGTAAAATGCCCGTCCACCATCAAATGCATGTTTCCATGCTAGCGGGTGGTAATCGCCTTCTGTTCCGCCTTCGAATGTTTTCTCGTCTGCCAAAAACAGCACTTCCACATTGGCAACGCGCTTATTGAAGTTATACCACTCATCTTTCCATTCCCAGCGCTCCGGCAAATGTGCTGTTGACGGATCTTTCCGGTTGGTCACCTGCACCACGCCGGGAACGGGATCGGGCGGGTGGTTCACAAAAACGGCGCCGGTTAACTGGCCAAACCACGGCCATTCCTTCTCCGAAGCCGACGCAGAATGAATGCCTACATAACCGCCTCCTGCACGGATGTAGCGCTCAAAAGCCTCTTGTTGAGCCGCATTAAGCACATCGCCGGTCGTGGAAAGCCAGATTACCGCGGCGTATTTTTTCAATGTTTTATCCGTAAAAAACCCTGCGTCTTTGGTCGTATCCACATCAAAACCATTGGCCTTACCCAAAGTCATAATAGCCTGAATGCCACTGGGGATCGACTCGTGATAATAGCGCAGGGTTTTACTGAAAATAAGAACTTTTGGCCTGGTCCTGGCAACGCAGGCCATTGAAAATCCAAGGGTTAGGAATAGTAAAAGGGTGAATATTTTTTTCATATTTTTAAAAATCTCTTTTATAGAAAATCCGCTCTAACATTTGTCTGGCTGGCCCATCCGGGTCCACGCGGACTTCACTTTTATCATTAAAAACCATCATTGCGCCCGGCTTTTTAAGGAAGTCGGGCCAGGATGGTACGCCGTTATGAGATGGGTTTCCGGTTTTCATAAAATGCACCCAGGCTTTGGTCATTTTATCTGCCAATGCACGCGCCTCTTCTCCCCCGCCCGTCATGGTTTCACAGCGATCGGTGTTGGCGAAAACGAATGGGATCTCGCTGCAATGGAACGCGCGTGGGCGCTTGTCGAGCACGGGTGTTTGCCAGGAGAAAAGATACAGAAAAACGGGTGCCGCTTTTTGCATGGCTTTCCGTTCGGCCTGCACATAAGCCATTGGATTGTAAGGTGATATGTACGACAAGATTTCCACAGGCTTTGCATTGGGATGCACTTTACGCATGGTGTCATAAACAGTTTGCGACTTCTCACCGAACCGTTCAGCCAGTTTCTTTTTCAAGCCATCTTCATCGAGCAATTCCATTGCCGCGTTGCCAATGCTCGCAGAAGCTTCATTGCGATTCGTGCCGATGATCATCGGGATTTGCGCTGAATAATCCGAAACAGTAGGATCAAACGGATGCACGGGAATAACTTTGCCATCCACCACAGGCTGCCAGCCAGGGCGACCGACATCCAGCGGAAACTTTGTGCCTATCTTTTGCTCGGCGGCAATGCTGGCTTGAATGAGCTGGGGAACAGGGATTTGCTGAATTTCCGCAATGTTCGATTTATCAATTTTCAGTTCTGCCAAAACCAGCTTGGCAAGTTCCGAGGAATAAGCGTGCGTGGCAACCTGCACCGTGGAGCTGCTTTGAGAAATGGCTTTGTGAAACAGCCCTTTCGCCGAAGGCATCGCCATTAATGTAGTCACTTTGGCCGCGCCGCCGGATTGTCCTGAGATCGTGACATTGCCTGCGTCGCCGCCGAATCCGGCAATATTTTCCTTCACCCATTCCAGCGCCGCCACCAGATCCAGCATGCCCACATTCCCCGACGTCGCAAATTGATCACCATAATCGGCCAGGTTCAAAAAGCCGAATGCATTCAAACGATGGTTCACAGAAACGACAACCACATCGCCCATTCGCGCCAGATTTTCACCGTCATAAGACGGATGTTCTTGGGCCGAACCCGAGAAAAAAGCCCCTCCATGCATCCAGAAGAGCACTGGCCGCTTCTTGTTGTCATTGATCGCAGGCGTCCAGACATTCAGCCGCAGACAATCTTCTCCCTGAAAACCATCATTCCATTGATATAAAAAAGCATATTCTTCCATTCCCCAGCCTTTGTTGGGCTTTTGCGGGCATACGGGGCCATAAGTTAATGTATCGCGGACGGTGGTCCAGGGTTCCGGTTTGGCGGGCGGCATAAACCGGCCTTTTCCGGCAGTGGAAGCACCATAGGGAATGCCTTTGAAATTGACAATATCCTTATGCATGTAACCCCGCACTTTGCCATAAGCCGTTTGCACGATGCAGCTGTTTGCCGAAGCTTTCACCGTATCCTCCGCAGGCGTGGGCACATCGCCAGCCAACGCGGCCGACGATGTGCCCAACCCCAATGCAGAAACGCTGAGTGTGAATTTTTGCAGAAAATCCCTTCTGTTATTTTGCATTCCGTGGTTGATCAATAATTCGGATTTTGTTTCAATATGTCACTTCCCTGGTAATCGATCTGCGTTTGTGGAATGGGCTGGTATTCGTCCCGGCCTGCCGTGAAATTGCCTCCACTATATGCCACGGGTAATTTGGTTTTTTCGTAAGTCAGGAAGTTGTTAAGCACCGTCTGGGCTGTTCCCCAGCGAACCAGGTCGAAGAATCGGTGGCCTTCGCCAGAGAGTTCCAGCTTGCGCTCAAATTGGACGGCCAGTCTGGCAGCAGTTTTGTCTGACCAGGCCGCATTGTAAATGGATACATTGTAATTCGCAGCATTCTGACCATTCGCCGTTTTCACCCACGCTTCTTTATTAGCAGCTCTTTGGCGGACCATGTTCACATAGCTTTGCGCTTTTGAAAGGCTTCCCACTTCGATCTCAGCTTCTGCTGCCATTAACAGCACATCCGCATAGCGGATAATGTTGTAATTGATCGCCGAGTAAGTATCCGTGCTGGCTGTGGCATCCGAAAGATTCTTTACCTGAGATTTGTAATGGATAAATTTCTTGGGAGAATAAGGTCCGCCGAAACTCTGGTCGCGGATCCAGGAATAACCCGGATGCACGCCCCAATCCAGAAAAGGAATGCCCCGGCGTCCTACTGACCAATCCAGACGTGGATCAACCGGTCCGGCATCGGGCGTGAAAGCCTGGTCAGAAATAATGCCCTGATCGGTTTTTAACTGGTTTGCACTCGTGTTATAAGATCCGTCGACTAGTGGCAACCCCTGCGCATTCACGCGGAATGAATTGGCAAGCTCGAAACTGGGTTGGAAATAGCCGCAGCATCCGCCTGGGGCGCTGGAACCGTAAGGGTAGTTCAAGCCAAGATCGGTGTTGGCATTATCCGTGCTTCCCGTGTTGGCCGCTGCCTGGATGGCGAAAATGGATTCGGAATTGGTTTCTTTGGCTGCATTGAAAATATCCGTATAATTCGCAACCAACGCATATTTAAGTCCTCCGCTGGTAACGCCATTGGCGATCACCTCGTCAAAAAGCGTTTTGGCATCCTGGTATTTTTTCTGATAGAGATACGTTTTAGCCAGATATGATGCCGCTGCCCATTTGTTGGCACGACCTACGAGTGGCTGGGTTGCGGGCAGGTTTTGATAAGCATAGGCAAGATCCTCTTCGATTTTTGGCCAGATGTCTGTGTTATTAGGCACTTTTTCAATTCCGTTTCCGTAAGTCATCGTCTCGTCGATGAAAGGGACCATGTTAAAAATCCTTTTCAGATCGAAATAATAATGAGCACGCAGGAAGCGGGCTTCGGCGGAAATACGCTGCTTATCCGCATCCGTTACATCAGCGCTTGCCGACGGCAGAATGCGCAGAACTGCATTGGCCCGGCTGACGCCTTCATACATGGCATTCCATTTTTGACCAATATCAAAAAGACTCGGATAGAGCTGGTAAGTCATGAACGGGATCAGATCACCGTAATCACCTGAATTGGAACCCTTATTAGCATCACCGCCGGAAATGCTGCCGCGCAGCCAGTTGGAAGTCCCCGTTACCCGGCGAAAACCACGACCGTTCATCTCCGCATAAGCAGCGACTAGCAGCCCTTCAATGCCTGCTTTTGAATTTAATTGCGTCACAGAAAGCTGCCCGGTGGCCGGCACTTCCAGAAATTGATCGGAACATGCGCTATTGACGAAGGTCAGCAGCAACATCATGATCCAGGCTTTATTGATATATTTTTTCATTGTATTGATGTTTGAATCTGAACATTAAGAAGCATTACAAGCCAAAACTCAGGCCCAGGTTATAGCCGCGCGTCACCGGGTAATTGCCCACATCGATCCCGAACGCCGAGTCAGACGAGCCGCCCACGGCCGGGTCCAGTCCTGAATATTTGGTAACCGTGAAAAGATTGGTAGCCGATAAGGAGATACGCAAACGGCTCATTCCGATCTTTTTCAGAGCCGTGGCTGGCAATGTATAGCCCAGGTTCAGATACTGCATTCTGGCATAAGATCCGTCTTCTACATAATAGGAATTGGCTTGGGTGTTGGTGCTGAAATTCCCGGCGCTTTCAAAGATTGGAACTGTCGCGTCGGTGCGGTCGGGCAGCCAGGAATCTTTCACGCGTGTGCTGAGCGCGCCGCCTGTAAATGAGGGATAAAAATCTGTGAACCAGCGTTGGTTGTTGAATATCTTGTTACCCAAAGAAGCGTAGATATTGGTGTTGATATCAAAGCCTTTATAAGACAATCCCAGCGAAATACTACCGGTAAATTTCGGAACCGGACTGCCCAGGTAAGCGCGGTCTGCGTCATTGATTTTTCCATCATTATTAATGTCCGCAAAACGGAAACGTCCCGGCGCGGCTCCCGCCTGCGTAGGTGCTGTTGCGACTTCTTCTTTGCTGGCAAAAAGCCCCGCCACCTGATAACCGAAGAACTCGGAAAGCGTATGACCCACTTCATTCCGCACAACGGGCGTTCCTAGTCGCGTTCCGCCGCCTGTGAAATAAGGCACTGCGGGCGCTATGGCCGTAATTTTGTTTTGCAAAAAGCTTCCGATCGCCGTCACTTCATAATTCAGATCGCCGATCAATGCGCCACGATTGGAAAGCAAAAGGTCAATTCCCTGGTTACGCATGCTGGCCACATTCACAAATGGCGCGCTCGCCCTTACGCCTACAACGCCCGGCAATGCAAGCTGGTAAAGCAGGTCACGCGTGTCCTTGCGCCAGAAGTCTACAACGATTTCGAGTTTGTTATTGAAAAGTGCGCCGTCGATTCCAATGTTGGAAGTGACGCTGGTTTCCCATTTGGCGTCCTGGTTGCCGATCTGGCTGGTGTAATAACCTGGCGAAATGGTGTTGTTGGTAGCACCCAGATCATATCCATTTGCCGCGTTGGAGGCAAAAAGATTGAACTGGTTGGTCGAGCTCAGGTAATTGGAATTTCCCATTAAGCCGTAACCGCCTCTTATTTTCAAGTCCGAAATCCAGTTGTTGTTCTTCATGAAATCTTCGGAAGATACACGCCATGCGGCCGAGAATGCAGGGAAAACGCCGAAACGATTGTTGGGGGAGAATTGGGAAGAACCATCCCTGCGGACAACTGCGGTTACAATGTAGCGGTCGTTGTAAATGTATTTCGCCTGTCCAAAAAGAGAATAAAAATTATTTCCTTTTGAATTTCCACTATTAACCTGGCGGGTTGTGCCGGGCGTAGTTGTGCTGAGCGTTACATAATCCGGATCTGTTGAAAACGGGTTTAGCCCCGATCCGTTGATGTTCCTGCCAGCGCCCGTATTCAGCGATTCAATGCCCGCGAGTGCATTGATCTCGTGCTTGCCAAATGTCTGTTTGAATGTCGCCGTG
Organism: Dyadobacter sp. CY347; assembly: GCF_021502655.1. Taxonomy (GTDB): domain Bacteria; phylum Bacteroidota; class Bacteroidia; order Cytophagales; family Spirosomataceae; genus Dyadobacter. The sequence goes on along the minus strand of NZ_JAKFFT010000002.1, from coordinate 1,237,441 downwards.
TTTGTAAATGTCCAGGCCAATGCGAAACCAGATCCCTCATTAAAGCTGAAATTAGCAATGTTCTCAGCGTTTTCGTAGGTAGAACGCGACGAGCTTGTGCTGTAATTGTTAAAATAAGTGCCGCCAATGCTGCTGCGCAATGTCAATGATGGGATGACATCATATTCCAGATAGGCGTTACCAAAACCATAAACAGTGCGGCTCAGATTATTTGCTGCGGCTTCCCTGCTGGCCAATGGGTTTCTGGGATTACCCAAACCAGGAGCTGCCGTTCCACCATATCCGCCGAATGCATCGTAAACCGGCACGATCGGCGCCATTCTGAATGCGGATAGGATGTCATTTTCGTCGGAAGCAATGCTGGAATTGTTGTTGGTGCTGTTGCCCAGCGAACTGCCCGAATTGCCTTGCAAACCTTTCGCGCCCACATAAGCCAATTGAATGTTCTCGCCAAACCGCAGCTTTTTGCTCAGGTCAAACTCCGTGTTCGTACGCAAAGTGTAGCGGGAAAATTTATTATTGATCACAATCCCATTCTGCTCCTGCATACCCAGACTCACATAGTAACGACTGAAATCCGAGCCTCCTGAAAATCCAAGCGTGTGGCGTGTCATAGGCGCAGTTCGGGTGATGGCTTTGTACCAGTCTGTGCCTTGCTTGTTGGCTTCCATGACCAGGTAATAAGGTCCGTTTGCAGGATTCGTATTGTATTTCGCGCGTTCTGTTTCCAGGTTTACAGCAGATGCAGGCTGTCCAACCTTACCGCCAACCAGCAGATAATCAGGCAAAACCGGAGTGCTTCCCGAGCCATACTGACCATTGGCAATGCCTGTAAAACTGTTAGGCCCGATTGTCCCGCCGCTTTGAAAAATATCATTTTTCCTGGCCTGCCATGTCCAATCCGCTTGTTCCTGAGGATTTAAAATGTCCTGGCCTTTGCCGGGATTGGTAACACCATACAGTCCGTCATAACTAACCGAAAGCTTTTGAGCTTTCTTCTGCCCTTTTTTGGTCGTAAGCACAATGACACCCCCCGCAGCCCGAGCTCCGTAAATAGACGCGGAAGCTGCATCTTTCAACACAGTCGTTGATTCAATGTCGTTGGGATTAATAAACTGAATGCTTTGCGTAGGAACTCCATCCACCACATACAGCGGCTGATTCCCGCCAAAAGAGCCAAATCCACGAATCCTGATCTGGCTGGATGTGCCTGGCTGACCATTTGAAATAACCGTAAGACCCGACACGCGCCCCTGTAACTGCTGCTCCACATTGGACGAAGGAACAATCTGCAATTGCTGCGGTTTTACCGTCGAAACTGCGCCGGTAACCTGGCTGCGATTTTCCGTTGAATAACCCGTAACAACAACTTCGGTCAACGTCGCAATGTCATCTTCCAGCAAAATGGTGATGTTTGAGCTGTTACCGACATTTACTTCCTGCGATTTGTAGCCAATTGAAGAAGCCACAACTACCGGATTAGCACCTTCAATGTTAATGCTGAAATCTCCATTGGCATCGGTCGTTGTGCCTGTTTGTGAACCTTTTAACAAGATATTCACACCTGGAACAGGCCCGGCTGCGCTGTTTACCTTGCCCGTCAGAACACGTGCGTTTTGCGCGGACACATTCAATGCAAAAAGCATCAATGCGCCCAGAAGCACATTCATTTTCAGTGCTTTGTAAAAAATTTCTTTCATGAAGAAAAAGGCTTTGGAATGCGCGAAACGTGATTGCGCAGTTTCGCATCGTGCGCAAAACCTTCATTCAGGCGGCAGTTTATCTAGAATAGCTGCAATGCCGAAATCGGTTTCAAAGCCTAAGTGCAGGAAACAGATCCGATTATCCCTTTAGAAAGAAAATATTTTATTTAATGATGAAGCATCTGCCATGATTTTCCTGGCAGATGCTCGAAATGATTGATAAGAGTCCCATGGTTGCTTTCTCCCAACTCATCGCCACCCCAGCCCGGGCGCTACGTGCTCTAAGATTGAAGATAGTACGTGCACATTATAATCAACTCCTAATGTGTTAGGAATGGTTAATAGGATTGTGTCCGCTTCCTGAAGCGCTTCGTCCTGTGCCAATTCTTTGATAAGCTGATCCGGTTCTGCTGCGTAGCTTCTGCCGAAAATGGCGCGTTTGTCTTGCTCTATCATGCCGATTTTATCGCGACGGCTGGTTTCCTGACCGAAATACATGTGGTCCTGATCACTCACCAATGCGAATATAGACCGACTGACCGATACCCTTGGCGCACGCGCGTGTCCGGCTTTTTTCCAGGCCTCCTTGTACAACCTGATCTGCTCTGCTTGCTGCACGTGGAAAGGCTTGCCGCCTTCGTCGTATTTCAATGTGGAACTTTGCAGGTACATGCCGTTTTCTGCTGCCCAAACAGCAGTTGCATTGGAAGCGGCACCCCACCAGATACGCTCACGCAAACCTTCGGAGTATGGTTCCAGACGCAGTAACCCCGGCGGGTTCGGAAACATCGGGTATGGGTTCGGCTGTGCAAATCCTACACCATTGAGCCTTTCCAGGAATTCGAGTGCTTTGCGGCGTCCCATTTCTGCGTCGGTTTCGCCGGCCGCAGGTTCGTAGCCAAAATAGCGCCAGCCGTCGATCACTTGCTCCGGCGATCCTCTGCTGATGCCCAATTGCAGTCGTCCTTCGGAAATCAGGTCCGCAGCGCCAGCATCTTCAACCATATAAAGCGGGTTTTCATAACGCATGTCAATGACGCCCGTCCCGATTTCGATTTTGCTTGTTTTGGCACCAACGGCTGAAAGCAATGGAAAAGGCGATGCCAGTTGGGATGCAAAATGATGTACCCGGAAATACGCACCGTCCAGACCGATTTCCTCTGCGGCAACGGCCAGGTCAATGGACTGAAGCAGTGTATCGCTCGCTGTGCGCGCATTATATGCGGGATGGTTAGACCAATGCCCGAACGATAAAAATCCTATCTTTTTCATAAGTTTCTTTCTGAGTCATTTAAATATAGACAGATTATCCGGCTCTAAAAGTTCCTGGCGGGCCTTAGACGAACTCGTTATCTTTGAATGAACAACAAGTACATTTGCTACGTTTTCAAAACAAAAGTTAAATAAAATGGAAATTGGAATTGATAGTTTCGCATCCGCCATGTACGGCAGCGACGCGCTTGAAGGCGTGGATGCAATGGAACAGTTGCTGGATAGGATCTCACTCGCAGATCAGTCCGGATTGGACGTCTTTGGCATTGGTGAACATCATAAGAAAGAATTTCTGGATTCCGCTCCTGCCGTAATCCTCGCCGCCGCGGCTGCCCGAACCAAAAATATCCGTCTGACGAGCGCTGTGACTGTTTTGAGCACCTCTGACCCGGTGCGGGTTTATCAGAGTTTTGCAACATTGGACCTCATTTCAAAAGGAAGGGCCGAGCTCGTCGTTGGCCGAGGCTCTGCGATTGACGCCTATCCGCTTTTTGGGTTTAATCTCAACGATTATGACGCCCTATTCAAAGAGAAACTGGACCTTTTGCTGAAAATCCGTGAAAACGAGTTCGTAACATGGTCGGGCAAATTCAGGCCGGCGCTTAATAATCAGCCTGTTTATCCAAGATCACTTCAAGAAAAACTGCCTGTCTGGCTGGGCGTGGGTGGCACACCTGAATCTTTCGCCAGGGCCGGACAACTGGGATTGCCGCTGATGGTGGCGATCATTGGTGGCGAAACGGAGCGTTTCCGTCCGTTGATTGACCTTTACCGTGAAGAAGGGCACCGGGCAGGTTTTACGCCGGACCAATTAAAAGTCGGGTTGCATTCCCCAGGCTATGTTGCCGCCACGGACGAACTGGCCATTGATGAATATTACCCGGGCTATGCAGAACTCTGGACCAAACTGGGCCGGGAACGCGGCTGGCCGCCCGTTACCAGAAGACAATTCGACGCATTGATCGCGCCAAGGGGCGTTTTGGTCGTTGGCGGACCCGACAGAGTGGCTGAAAAATTACAAAATCACAGCAAGGCACTAGGCGGTGTCGACCGGTTCACATTTCAGATGGATAATGCCGGGCTTACTCATCAGCAGCTCATGCGCTCCATTGAACTGATCGGCACGAAGGTTATGCCGCTTCTTAAAAATGCAGTTAGCTAACCGTGACTGTCCCAATTCTGATTAAGTAAATAAAACCCATTCCGGAAACTATGCCAGAATCCGCCATAGTGACCCGTTCTTGGTTTGCAGTTCACTTAAATTTCCAGACTCCACCAATCCCTGCAACACCTGCTCGCTTTGCTCCCGCGGGGTTTGCGACAGCTCGGAAAATTCGCGGGCGGTAAGGGTGTTGTATTTGTTGAATAATTTTTTCCAGTCCGTATCAATGTGTTTTTTGGATGCGGCTGGAAAAGTTTTCAGTAATGCATCCTCATATGCCGAATAGGGTTTAGTACCATAAACCTTTTCCTGATTGCCTTCAAGATCAACAAAAAACATGGTCGGAAATCCTCTGACGCCCAGCTTCGAAGCGAATTGCAGGTCTTGATTAAACAGCTCCCTGGCGTCACCATTGAAATCGTTTTCAAGTTTTTGAACATCCAAACCAACCTTTTCTGCCGCCACTTTCAGATTTTCCCATTTTACAATGTTTATCTTTTCCAAGAAAACCATTTCCCGCATCTCGCGCAGAAACTGGATAGCTTTATCAGAATCTTGCAGTTGCGCTGCTTTAAAGGCAATGGAAGGGGGATAAGATGAATCGAGCGGATCTTCCAGCCATACATCTCCGTCAATGGGCATGTCATAATGCCTGCTTACTTCGTCCCAATGATGCGCTACGTCAGACGGTTTGCTGATCCCGCCGCTGTTATAGCTCCAATCTGGCAACAGACCACCCATGCGGTAATCTATCTCAAAATTTTCACCGTATTCTAATTTCAGTTTGCGGAGCTGAGGTTCAATGCCCCAGCACGACGAGCAGATCGGGTCGGTGAAATAAATGATCTTTATTGGGTGGTGAGCGGCAGCATCTGTGTGTGCAGCCGTTGCCAAAGACGACTCAGGCACTTCGCAAACGCCTGATTGAATGTCGCATAAAAGCGGATTGCTGTTTTCTGTTTCCATTTCGGCCGTGAATATAGTTTGCGAAACAGGAAAGTCAATAACAAATCCTGTCACAAGCTGTTTAACCGGCCAACCTGTATCCCGCCGGAATTGATTGCCGTAATGAGCAGTCGTTTCCGGTCGGCGCCTTTTATAAAAATGCTTTTCCGGGCATCGCCCCTGATCACCAGCCCGCTGCTGGCGCAATCTGTGGGAGTAAATTGCCCTTTTCCATTTCCTAATAACAGCAGCCCGGTGGATGCATCTTGTCTGCCCATATTCACTTCATTGGGATAAAAATTTCCCGTCAGGATCACATCTTCATGGCCATCGGCATTCACATCAGCTGTCACAATGCCAAAAACAGGTGATTTCTGCGCTTCAATAGGCAATGCGTGAACCTTGAAATTGCCTTGACCGGTGTTTTCAATATACGCGCTTTGGAGATAAGTCACTTCTGCCGCATAGGCATCTTTCATCTCAGCATTGGAAAGCAAATTGTCGAAAGTAACCTGCGCATAATCTGCATAATGCGGGAATTTTCGGCGAAACTGGATCACTTGCTGGTTCAATGCATCGCGGGGAACACTGGGATAGCGCTTACCCTGGATAAAATAGCCCATCAACGGATCAAAAGTGCCGTCGCCGTTGAAATCCTTTGCCACAATTTTAATCGGCTCTTTTTCTGAAGCGCGGTAGAATGTATTCAAACCCTCATTTCCGGCAATAAAATCAATGTCCCCGTCGTGGTCGAAATCCCCGGCGGCAAGGCTGTTCCACCAGCCCGTAAACTGGCTCAATCCGTTTGCCGCTTTTTGGGATTGCAGTGATTTTCCTTTTTTGTTTTCAAAAATCCGAATGGGCATCCACTCACCGCCAAGCACGAGATCGTCAAATCCATCCTGATTCGTATCCGCCCACAATGCGCCGCAAACCATGCCGACGTTTTGGAGTTCAGGACAAAATTGAGCGGTTATATCTGTAAAATGCGGCTGACCATTTTTTGAATCATTCCGCAGCAGATAACTGCTCGCAGGCAGCGGATATTTTCCCGGAATGCTGCGACCGCCGATGAAAATGTCCAGGTCGCCGTCTTTGTCAAAATCATTGGTTACCATGCAGGAACTGCTTAATGCAATCGCCGGAAAGGCCGATTGCGCTGCTGGCGTGAAGTTGCCTTTACCATCATTCAGGTGCAATTGTACATTGTAAAAAGCCTTTTCTGTCACAGGCAGCTCATTTCCCCCGTTTGAAACCAGCAGATCGAGGTCACCATCTTTGTCCGCGTCCAGAAAAACAGCGGCAGCATTTTCATGCAAAGAATCCTGAGAAACAATGCGCTTTTCAAACCTGCCGGAGGCCGTTTGCAGGAACATTGCGGGCTTAGCGCCCCGATAACTCCCCCCTGCAAAAATATCTTCCAGACCATCTCCATTCACATCGCCCGACGCAATTGCAAAGCCGTTTTTAGACAGCATTTTGTGCATAGTAGCAGTCTGTTTGAAATCAATAAAATTGCCTTCCTTGTGCTGAAAGTCAATGTTCAGTTGTTTTGAAATGTCGGTAAAATAAGGTTGCGGCTTCGGTTTGGTTAATGGGGGCTTTTCTGATTGCAATGCATCTTTTTGGTTTAAAATCAACCGCTTATTGGCAGCAATGCTGGAAAGTTTCTGTGACTTGCCGCCCGGCCACACCACTTCCAGACTATCAATGAATGCATGATTCCCGATCCCAAAATGCAACACCGGGTCCACCGAAGACTGAAATCCCCTGACAACGCTCAATTCAGCATATTGCTTTGTTTTGCCCGTCCAGATCGTAACCTTGCTTCCGATCCCGGACAAGTTGCCCTTCGCTCCCTTCAATGCAATGGTCAGGAAGTTTGATGTTCCTTTTTCACGGCTGTTGTTTTGATATATAAATGCTTCTGAATCAATGTTGTTGACAATCAAATCCAGATCGCCATCTCCGTCCAGATCGGCATAGGCCGCGCCATTGGAATAGGAAAGCTCGTCCACGCCCCAATCTTTGGAAGCGTTGGAAAATGTGAGGTTACCGGCATTTTTATAAGCATAATTGGCGATCTGCACCTCGGGCACTTTTTTGATCAGTTCCAATGCATTTTGCTGCTTGAAATTATTGGTGCCAAAATTTGAAAAATCTTCCTTAAACTGGATAAAATCACGGTCCGTCACATCGCGGCGGTAGCCATTGGTGATGAAAATATCTTTCTGCCCGTCGTTATCAAAATCCGCGATCAGCGGCGCCCAGCTCCAATCGGTTTTGGCAATACCGGACATTAAACCAATCTCGCTGAACATCGGTACGCCACTTGGGTCGTCCGCCGCGGCAGCTCCCTGATGCAGTTGCAACATATTGCGCATGTATTGCAATTGGTAACCATACTGGTCCGATATGCTCATTTCCTTCCGGTCGTAGTCCTGCCCGGCCAGCATTTTCTTTTGCCGGAAGTTGTCTTCCGGAAGCATATCCAGCTGGAAAATATCGGGGTAAGTGTCATTATTGATGTCGGCCACATCCAACCCCATTCCAAACAAGCTGGTATGCGCGGTCGCTTCCCGGATCACATTGTTGAAACCAGGCATGCCGGCGTTTTTAGTACCATTATTCAAATACAATATGTCACTGCTGATGAAATCGTTGGAACAATAAATGTCAGGATAACCATCTTTATTCAAATCACTTACGGCCAAACCAAGGCCAAGCCCCTCATATCTGACACCGGCTTCTTTTGAAACATTGGTAAAAACAGGAATGCCATTTTCCACGGTTCCTTCATTGCGAAACAGCTTGCCGGTGCTGGGATAGGAGCCGTCGTGATAAATTTTGCGGAGGTAATTAGGATTTTGAAGATCAGGCGCAGAGTTCATCATAAAGGCATCCAGGTCGCCATCCAGGTCCGCATCAAAAAAGGCGGTCTGAACCGTGAACGAAGCGTCATTCAAACCATAAGCTTTGGCCATTTCCTTAAAAACAGGCACCTTATTTTTTCCAAGGCCCTGGTTCACAAAAAGCAGGTTTTCCGTGTTTTCGGCAGGAATTTTAATGTGTTTTGCCACAGAAACATAAATATCAAGCAAGCCATCCTGGTTAATGTCGACCATCGAGATCCCGGTGCACCAACGATCCGTTTTCACACCGGCAGCCTCAGTAATATCCTCAAATGCCCATTTTTTAGCAAGCGTATCAATCTTACTCAAATACAACCGGCAACTCACCTGATTTCCCCCAAAGAAAATATCCGGCCTGCCATCACCATTAACATCTCCCACCCCGACGCCGCCACCATTATAAAAATTGGTGAATGTAAACGGGTTGATCGAGTCGTTGGGGGTTAATGTGTTGGAAAAGGATATTCCGGTTTCTGAGGACTTGTGGGATGTGAAAAGGGTGTCCTGCTGCTTTTTGCAGGAGAGACTTAGTATGAGTATGAGGTAGCTAAATAGGAGACGTTTTTGCATAAGAGAAATGGCTGCTTAACCTGTCAGCTCGGGCTTACCTTGTCACCCTGAGCGCCTACTGTCACCCTGAGCGTAGTCGAAGGGAGGACCAGGATGCTTTGGCATCGTGGTCCTCCCTTCGACTACGCTCAGGGTGACAGCGGCTGGGTACGCTATGCTGGGCCGCTCAGGGTGACAGGGGACGCTCAGGTGACAAGGTAAGGTAAGCCTGACAAGTAATAAATACTATATACTTAGTACCCCGGATTCTGATCTCCTGGCTCGATCTTGGCGTTGTTGTCTACTTCCTGTTGTGGGATTGGCAGCAGCTCGTGTTTGTTGGCCTGGAAGTATGTTAGCGGTTCGGATTTTAGCTTTTTGTTTTTTCTCCATCTTACGATGTCCCGGTTCCTGATTTGTTCGCCGCTTTGTTCCACACGTTTTTCATGGACGATGGCTGCAAATACCTGATCTTTATTTGAAACAGGAAATCTGGATGTTGGGTAGGCTGGCATGCTTACGCTTTTGCGGGCGCGGATCATGTTCAGGTATTTTACGGCTTCGGCTGTATTTCCCAGTTCGTTTTCGACTTCCGCAAGTGAAAGGATTGTTTCTGCAAAACGCATGATCCGCTGGTTGATCGCTCCGGTCAGGAATGATTCGTTCATTTTGTACATCAGCGAATATTTCTGCCAGCTCACTTTTTGTGTCACACCATCCACCACCGACGCATTACCATTCTGCTGCCCGTCTGTAAGGGTGTTCGCGCCTTTGTTATATTTTTCTCCAGTAAAATAGAAAGAGTCATCATAACGCGGGTCGGTTTTGGCATCGCCTTTTTGGGTTTTTTCAAATTCCGACAACAGACTGTTCGACGGGATCACATTACGCCATCCAATGGCCGAATATTCCTGGGTACGCACCGTTTCAGTTCCTGCCGTAGCGCCGTTTCCGTCACCATCCCAGTTGTATACACCGCCGGAAGGGAAGAAGTTAACCTCGAAAATGGATTCTTTGTTAAATTCAGTTTCTTCCAGAAAGTTGTCGTTGTAGTTGTCAACCAGCGCATAAACGCCTGAGCTGTAAACTTTAAGCAGCTCAATTTTCGCATTGGCATAATCACCCTTTTGCATATGTGTTCTCGCCAGAAGCATTTGGGCGGCACCTTTGGTCACCCGGCCCTGATTTCCCGCATCGTATGTCAGTGGAAGATCCGCCTGGATCGCCTGCAATTCGGAGATTACGAAAGCGTACACTTCTTCTGCCGGAGAGCGTGGCAGACTGCCGTCGACAGTCAAAACATAATTTTTATAAAGCGGTACATCGCCCCAGAGACTAACCAGCTCATAATAAGCATAAGCCCTCAAAAAACGCGCTTCTCCAAGCAGCCTTTTCTTGTCTGCATCCGCAAGATCCGTTACTTTTTCAGAATTGTCCATAACTGCATTGGCGCGGTGGATCATTCGGTAATAAGCAAGCCAAACCGTTCCTAAAACAGAGTTAACCGCATCGTGTGTCCCGAGCAGCAGCTGGTTGCGCGGTGTTTCGAGCTGGCCTCCTCCTGCCGCCACATCGTCGCTGCGCAGGTCATGCAGGAAGAACCATTCCCTGGCCACCAGGTTATTGGATTTGAGCATGGAATACACGCTGGTAACGCCGCTGTTCAGCTCAGCCCCGTTTTTATAGTAACCTTCCACGGTCACGCCATTCGGGTTTGTTTTTTCCAAAGTGTCGTCATTACAAGCGAAGACAATTCCAAACAGAAAGGCGTATATGATGATTAGTTTCTTTTTCATTTCAGTTTCCTTTTTTAAAAGTTTTAATGTCAAAACCCTACGCTCAATCCCACTTGAAGGGTTCTTGGCTGAGGATACATACCGTAATCGATCCCGTTGATCAGCTGCGTTGCTGTGTCCGTAGAAGAACCATTCACGCCGATTTCAGGATCCAGTCCGCTATACTTGGTGAAAGTCAGCAGGTTGGTTGCCGAAACATAGAAACGCGCCTTTGTTATTGTTTCTTTCGTCAGCGCAGACAGTATTTTTACAGGAATTGTATAACCAATGCTCAGGTTTTTGATCCGCATATAAGAGCCGTTTTCTACAAAACGATCACTTGTACGGCTGTTGTTGTTCGGGTCACCACTGATTGCTCTCGGCACATCGGTATTAGTGTTGGTTGGCGTCCATGCATTCAGCACGTCCGTGCCTGCATTGAATAACCGCAGCATTCCCTGCTCGATCACTTTCGTTCCATTGTAAATCTTGTTGCCCTGAACACCTTGCAGATATAATGTAAAGTCGAAATTTTTATAATTCCCACCCAGATTCGCACCATAGCTGAATTTTGGAATAAAACTGCCCAGATATGTTCTGTCGGAAGGTGTGATGCGCCCATCGCCATCCAGGTCCTTGAACCGGATATCACCCGGAGCTGCGGCGTCCTGATACTTGGTTTTGTCATCACCATCCAGCGAATTGGCTGCATTGATATCACCCTGATTTTGGAAAATACCATCCACCTGATATCCAAAGAATGACTGGATCGGTTGTCCTGCTTCGGTTTTGGTGATGTCGCCTCCTCCAAAGTCGGCATTGGCTCCGGCAAATAAAGTTGCACTTTCAGTGGCAAGGCTCAGCACTTTGTTTCTGGTTACATCCAGATTGGCAGAAGCATTCCATTTAAAATCACCGTCGTTCTTGCTGTAACCCAACTGGAATTCATAACCCCAGTTTTTCATGCTTCCAATGTTGGACAATGGAGACGTGGAATAACCCACTGAATTCGGGATAGGAACCTGCAACAAAAGCCCGTCTGTATTACGCCGGTAAGTCTCTGCGGTAAATGTGACGCTGTTGTTAAACAAAGCCAGGTCAATTCCCAGGTTGGTCATGGTTGTACTTTCCCATTTCAGCTGGGTGTTAGCCAGTGAGCTGAAATACGAACCCAACACTTTATTTCCGCCAAAAACATAATTGCTGTTATCTGCCGACACAAGCGCCTGCCATGCATAGCTTCCGATGCCGTTAAAGCCGGTTTGTCCATAGCTCGCGCGGATTTTCAGTTCAGAGATCTCCGGAACGGATTTCAGGAATTCTTCTTCGCTGACGCGCCAGCCCAGTGAAAGGGACGGGAATGTTCCCCATTTGTTGCCGGGTGCAAAGCGGGAAGAACCGTCGCGGCGGATAGAGCCGCTTAATAGATATTTCCCTGCATATTCGTAGTTCAGACGACCTACATATGAGATCAGTGAGCTTTCGTCCAATGTGCTTGTCGCGTTCGGATTGGAAGCGCCTTGCAGCTCATCAATGTCATTATTAGGGCGGTATCCCGATCCGTTCAGCGTGCTGGCGCGGAAGGTTTGCTTGTCAATGATCGTCGTGATGTTTACCAAATGTTTGCCAAAATTCTTTTCAAATGTCAGCTGGTTTGTCAGCACGGGAGAGAAGAAGTTGGTGCGGTTATCCTGGATCTCGTATTGTGTACGCGATTTGAAACCATCATTATATATCGGAAATTGGTTAACAGTGTTGGCCGAAACGACATCGGCACCAAAACTGAAACGGTATTTCAGAAAGCTTGCCAGTTTAACCTCCGCAAATAAAGACCCTAGCAATTTCAAACGCTGATTGCGCGAAACATCCATCAGCGCAATGCGGACCGGATTGTCCGGGTCACTTCCATCGGCAGCGGTTGGCGAACTGTAACCACCTGGTTTGGTAGGGTCGGTAACCGGCCAGTAAGGCAGGTTACGGATCATTTGCATCACAGCCGTACGTCCTCCTCCAAATCCCTGCTCACCGCGCGATTTGTCAAATGAGACGGTTAAAGTCTGTCCGATTGTCAAGAATTTGGTAACCTGATGATCCGAGTTGAGACGCACATTGGCACGTTTGTAATTTGTACCAATCAAAATCCCTTCCTGGTCAAAATAGCCAGCAGACGTGAAGAAGCGGGAAACAGCATTGCCCCCCGAAACAGAGATCTGGTGCTGCTGGATCGGTGCGTTGCGGAACATGACGTCCTGCCAGTTGGTATTTGTTTGTGCAAAAGTCTGTGTCGCGCCCGCATAAATTGGCTGGTTCAGATCGGCCAGTCTGCCGGGCATCGCTATTCCTGCATTTCCAAGCAATGCAGTCGCATATTGCTTATACTGGTCGGTATTGAGCACATCCAGCTTTCTCCACGCCGATTGTGTGCCGTAATAAGTGTCCAGGTTCACGTGCAGTTTGCCGTCTTTCGATCCTTTTTTGGTACTGATAATAATAACACCATTGGAAGCACGCGAACCGTAAATAGCGGCTGAACTCGCATCCTTCAAAACTTCCAAAGATTCAATGTCCTTCGGATCGAGATTGTTCAGATCACCGGCTGGGATTCCGTCGATCACATACAGTGGCCCGGACGCATAATTTATGGAACCGATACCCCTTATACGTACGACCGGAGTCTGGCCCGGACTACCGTTATTGACCACCCGAACGCCCGGCACCCTGCCCTGCAAAGCCTGCTCTGCGCTGACAACCGGCAATGCGGTGAGCTCTTTGGGCGAAACCGAAGATACGGCCCCGGTAAGGGAAGATTTTTTCTGCGAACCGTATCCGATCACCACCATTTCTTCAAGGGCCTGGTTCTCGGCCGCTAAACGGATATCGATCCTGGTCTTGTTGCCCACTTCCACTTCCTGTTTACCATAACCTATAAAGCTGAAAACCAACACGCTGCTTTCCGAAGGCACGCTGAGTGAGAACTCGCCTTTGGTGTCTGTGGTGGTTCCCACACTACTGCCTTTTAACGTGACATTCACCCCCGGCAAAGCCTCGCCGTTGTCGGCCGTAACTTTTCCTGCAACCTGCTTATCCGCAAAACCTTTGGCATAACTGACCTGTAAAGACAGCATCAGTAAAATCACGGCCCCGCTCAACCATGTACCCCTGAGGCGGGTAAAAATTTGTAAACGATTTTTCATAGATCCGACTTAAATGTTAAGATGACACTTGTTGAACAGCACAAAAATATTCCCTGACAGGAATCAAAAAAAAAGCAAAAAGGCGCATTTCGGAACGGAGATTAAGTCCAATTTTTAATCGGATCAATCCTATATACAAATATATACTCTTTTAGATATTTGTCAAGGCTACACTTAATAAAAATGTAACTTTTTTTTGATAATTTATTATTCTCCAAACAGAAGTGGACTCACCTCATCAAATACACATTGACAGACTTCTTTACTTCTTCCAAAGTTTGTTTTTGAGGTTCAAAACCCTGGGGAACGGGTTGTTTAGCGAATGTTTGCAAGTACAACACCCAGGCATCCCGCCACCAGATCGCTTCTCTCCGCTGAACCTTTAACCGCTCAGCGACATCGGTATAAACCTGCGGATCCAAGCCTGGTTTAGCCAGGTCCCATTGCTGCTGCATCCATTTCACAGAGTCGGCGCCAGTGTAAAAGCGCGTGCAAAGTTCTTCCCAGAGCGACCGTCCCGTGCTTAGTTTGTGATCCCAGCGCACATGATGAAACCATAACAGGTATGGAAGTGGCGTTTGGTCGGGGTTGTTCCATTTTTTCTGGACTTCCGGTCTGTACTGCGCCAGCGCGTTGCTTCCGGACGTGGTCCTGTCGAAGCCAAGCCCTGTGGAATCGGCGCGGTGGTAATAAACAGCAGTCCAGTCGGGCCGGGAGCCTTTATTTTGCCAGGGTTCGGGGGCGAAGTGGACGCCCATCCACGGACGTGAAAGACCGATCGGCGTGTTATAATCCACATATATTTCCCGCGATCTCAGCATGAATGACTTAATGTGCTCACCTGCTTTTTGATTTTGTGTCAATGTCAATGCAATCCATTCGCGTGCGATCTGCTCCGAAGTGAGCTGATGGTCCCAGCTCAGTCTGCCGAATGCATACCAGTTTGCCTGCGCCAGCGGATGTCCCGTCCAGTTCCGGCTGTTTCCCGTATTGGCCACACCCGCCATAAGCGTGCGTGTATAGCCGTGCAAACTTCCGTCGATAACCTTTGCAACAGTCGATCCGGCGCCATTCACATACGTGTCCGAATCCAGGCATTCTTTAAAAATGGGCGCTTCATATACGGCGTGTGTAGCAAAGCCAAGATATTCCTGCGTGATCTGGAATTCCATTCCCAGCGGCGTTTTCGGCATATTTCCGAAAAGGGGCGAAAAGGGTTCGCGCGGCTGGAAATCGATGGGGCCATTCTTTACCTGAACAATGACTTTTGGATCAAATTTTCCGTCCAGCGGCACAAATTCTTCATATGCTGCTTTGAAGCGATCCGCATTCGGGTCTGCTTTGTAAACAAATGCCCGCCAGACCACAATGCCGTCGTAAGGTTTGAATGCTTCGGCCAGCATGTTGGCGCCGTCGGCATGCGTCCGGCCGTAATCCTGCGGCCCGGGCTCCCCTTCCGAATTCGCTTTTACCAAAAATCCCCCAAAATCAGGAATTTCTTTATAAATTTGGGCAACCTTTTCTTTCCACCACGCGCGCACCTGCGGATCCAGCGGGTCGGAAGTGGTCAGTCCGCCGAGGGTCTTTGGGGCTGCAAAATACACCGACAGGTAAGTTTTGATCCCATATTTACGCATGACACTGGCCACGGCAGCCACCTTCACAATGTATTCCTGCGACATAAACCTGGCGCTTGCATTCACATTATTGAGCACAGTTCCGTTAATTCCCAAAGATGCATTCGCGCGCGCATAGTCGGTGTAGCGCGGGTCTACGCGCTCGGGCAGTTCATACCATTTCCAGAGCGATTGTCCCGCGTAACCACGCTCGATCGTGCCATCCGGATTGTCCCAGTGGTTTAGCATCCGGTAACGTACTTTCGGACTGCTTGCCATACTTAAACCCTTGATAGTCTGCTGCATTTGCATGTGTCTCAGCAAGGCAAATGTCCCGTAAAGGATTCCATTTTCTGATTTTGAACTAACAATAATATTCCCGCCCGAAAGCTGGATCCTATAACCTTCGCCTTGCTGCGTAGTATCTGCACCCGTTTCAATTCTCAGAACAATCCCTCCTGACCGGCCGGCAAAAGAGCTGGTCGCGCTGACCGACTTACCCAAAAGCTGTTTCAATCCAACTTGCAGCTCTCCGGATGCAGTCTGCACAATCTCGCCCTTCGCCGAACACCCAATGAATGTCGTGTATTTCAAATATTCTGACTTTACCGAAGCATTCGTAACCGGCTCATATTTAAGCCATAACCTGTATCCATCGTCTCCCTCGGAAGCCATCGCATCGGCGCCCGACGCATCGGCGCCCGACGGATCAGCTGCAAATGATTTTAAACCAATCAAAATACAGGCGAAGAATAAGAGCAAATGTCTTTTGGTCATGATGGGTATTTTTACAAAAAATTATTTCTTCACGTGCTGGATATGTTCTGCGACATTACGCATCGTATCGACGTAAATATCCTTCTCATTTTCTTTCAAATAATGCAGCAACTCACTATGCGCCTGGCTGGAAACGTTGAGTGCATGCTCCCCGCCTACTCCGTGAAAGAGAAAAACAAGCAATTTCCCGCTTTGCTGCGCTTGCTTCACCAGCCCGATCATTTCCTGCCCCGACTGTTCCACCATAGAATAGCAGTCGATGTCCATCAATTTTTGCTCTTTAAAAGTGTGCATTTCGTGCCTTACCGCTCTTGCGGCAATGAATTCGTCTGAAAGCGTTTGTATAAATTCGCCTTCGACCACTTTTTTATGCCCGCAAGTGAAGGCAAATGTGCGTTTATCCAAACCATCAATTGATTTCAAAAACGCATTGCACATCCTGATCTCGTCCTTGATCCGGGCCATACTATACTTGCTCAGATCATATTCAGGTTTTACCCAGCTCATGCCCGGTTCGGTTGCATCGCAGGGATGATAAAGCGTGTGATTACCCAGTTCGTGGCCATTGGCGGCGGCGGCGCGCCAGTCTTTGATCCGGTTGCGGGCGGCGTCCGACGAAGCGGTCAGGTAAAACGAGCCTTTCAAGCTCAGCGAATCCAGGGCAGGGATCACATTGTCCAGATGAACATTCAATGCGTCGTCATAAGTCAATACAACCGCGGATTTTTTACCTTTCCAGGGTTTGGTTTCATCCAACTGCTGTGAACCATCGGTCCGGAATGGTGATGCAGGAAGGTTGGCTGAATTGTAAAAATTGATTCCTTCGGGATTGTCCTGCCAGGCATAGCGCACGTATTTGGGCGTTTTGACCATTTCACTGCTTACCTCGACCTGATCTTTCCCGACGATCTTTGCCTTTGCCCAAACAAATTTCTCATCATCACCCGCAATTGCAAACCAGCGTAATGCTTCATCGTCCAAGGATTTAATGCCATCGGCTACATGGTCGAAAGTCAGAATAATCTTCTCGCCTACAACGCTTTGCGATTTCAGCGTTGGGCCGCTGTGCACCACATTTTTGTCTCCATAAGCCAGGTTTCGGGCTGATAGCGCCAGTCTTTTTCCAATGTCCTTTTTGTTCAATGGGTGAATGTCGTTCCATTCGCCCAGGTCCAGGGTTACGGTTACCGCGGTGTTTTTTAATGTTAATGCCCGATTCTGCGCTTCCCGAAGCACTGCCATGTTGCTTTCGGCGGGGGTGAAATCAATGTCTTGAAAATTAGGAAGTTGCACCACCAGGAAAGGCAGATTTTCGTCGTTCCAAAGCTTGCGTCGATCATTGATTAATGCGGGTAACAGCGTTTTGTAAGTATCCGGATGATCCACATTAGACTCACCCTGATACCAGAGAAATCCTTTCACTTTCACAGGCAGCACCGGCGCGATCATTGCATTGTAGAGCGCAGCTGGCTGGTTTTGGGCGACGAAAGGAGCTTGTTTGGCATTCGCCATTTTGACTGGTGAAAAAACCTTTCCAACCTTATACTGCCAGGTTCCTTTCAGGTCGACTTGCTCCTCATTGGTAGTCATGAAATAAGGCTTGTCCGGCACAAAACCACCTTTTCCAGCCGAATTCGTCACCCGGATCACGAATGTATTTTTGCCTGCTTTCAATAAACCCGCCGGAATTTCATAGCGGCGCGGCGGATACTGATAGGTAACATTCCCAATGCTCTTCCCATTGACAAACATTTCATCCGCATCCACAATGCGTCCCATATAAAGCTTTACCGGCTTCCCGATCCAGCTTTCGGGCACTTCAAATTCCCTGCGGAACCACACGACACCATTCAAATTTTTTAATCCCTGATCTTCCCAGTAACCCGGAATGTTGAAGTTCCGCCAGCCTTTGGGTGTGTACGTTTCGCTTTCCCAATGTTCGGTTAATCCCAAATCGGTTGACTCAGGCCGCTTTGGCGCGTTGTCCAAGTTGCTTTGCTTTCTGGCAGCGACGTGAGAAGTGTCTTTGTTTTGATTAATAACCTTCTGAATATCAGCGAAATCCTTGTAACCACCCTCGCTAATCCAGGCTTCAATGGGCGTGCCTCCTACTGCGCTGTTGATAATGCCGATCGGAACCTTATACTGATCATAAAGGTCTCTGGCAAAAAAATAGGAAACGGCGCCAAAATTGAGCACATCATTGGGATTGGCTGCCTTCCATTCGGCGTTCGGGAAATCTTGCTGCGGGCCGCTTAGATTGGTCAAGGTCGGGATAAAAAAATTGCGGATTTCGGGATAGTTGGCGGAGGCAATATCTTCGGCGAAACGCACCTTGACCCGCTCCATATTAATGACCATATTGCTCTGCCCGTTGCAAAGCCAAACATCCCCAAAAGCAACATTTTTAATCCTGATCTGATTTTTACCCTTCACCAACATTTCAAAACCCGTCCCGGCAGGTTGCGCAGGCAGCCGTATTTCCCATTTTCCATCCGCACCGGTCACAGCGCTTCGACTTTTGCCTTTGAATGTGAGGGTAACCTTTTCTTTCGGCGCGGCCCAGCCCCAAACCGTAATCGGCTGGTCGCGCTGCAACACCATATTATTTGATATCAGCTTAGGCAGGCGGATATCAGCAAACGCGTTGCCGGAAAGGAGGATCAGTAATAGTAGAAACTTCATTTTTCTAGAAATTCACAACGCCGTCAAATGCCTTCTTAGGTTTAAAATTCTGGTCAAAAAGCAGCGGGTAGTCCTTGCGGCCTGGCACGGGGAAATTGTCCAGCCAGGTGGTTTTATCCGAAACATTCCAGAATGTGACGCCGGTTATCGCTCCTTTGTGCTTTCTGAATGTATCAAAAATCATTTTGTAATGTGCTGACTGCTTTTGCTCCATTTCCGGCGAAAATGTACTTCCTTCGCCCTCCTTTTTTTGTCTTCGTTCATGTTCTTTGGGGTAAACCGAAACATCCAGCTCCGTAATCTGAACGGCCAGACCTAAGCTGGCAAACTGCATGATCGACTCTTCCAGCTCGGCCTGTGTCGGTTCATAAATTGACCAATGTGCCTGCAATCCTACGCCATGAATCGGGACATTTTTCTCTTTTAATTTTGTGACCAATTGAAAGATTTTTTTCCTTTTAACCGCGCTCTCCGTGTTATAATCATTGTAAAAAAGCTTTGCATCCGGATCCACGGCGTGGGCATATTCGAATGCTTTTTCAATGTAATCTTCGCCTATGATCTGGTAAAATTTGGATTCCCTGTAAATGCCAGTGCCCGTGTCGGGAACAGCCTCATTCACAACGTCCCAGGCGTAGATTTTGCCTTTGTAACGCGTCATAACATCCGTAATGTGCTGTTTCAAACGTGACAACAATTCTTCGCGTGAAACCTGTGCCCCGAGGGAATCGGTAAAAAACCATTTGGGCGTCTGGTTATGCCAGCATAGTGTATGGCCGCGCACCTTAATGCCGTTGGCTTCTCCGAATGCAACAATGGCATCCGCATCCTTCCAGTTGTAGACATTTTTTTCCGGATGGATCGGGCCCATCTTCATCGCATTTTCAGGAGTAATGCTGCTGAACTGCTGCTTGATCAGCTCCGCTTCCGGGCCGGCTACGCTTCTCGGTGAAACAGCCACGCCGATCGGGAAATAATCCTTATAAGCTTCTTTGAGCGACTTTTGCGCCAGAAGACTTGGTGACGAAAACAACGCCGCAGTGATGGCGAGTGATTTTAACCAGATTGATGATGAATGAATGGGCATGTTGATGAATTTTGAATGAGTGAATGAGTGAATGTTTAAACAACCAATGACCTAATGACCCTTTGACTCAATGACATTTTACTTAAACAGCACCTGCGAAAATACGTGCAGGTCGTGGCGCCAGACGGGCCAGGTGTGACCTCCACGGTATTCGCTGTATTGGTATTTGATGCCCAGCTCGTCATATTTGGAAAGCATGATCTTGCAGTTTTTGTAAGCGATATCTTCCTCGCCACCCATGGAGATCCAGAAGTTTTTGAGGTTGCCATTGATCGTTTTTGCATTGTCTTTGGCAAATGCATAATGCGGACCGGATAGGGCGTCATTATTGGCAAACCAACCGGAGCTGAATACACCCAGTGAGGAGAACATATCGGTGTTTTTAACTCCTGCATACAATGTCTGAATGCCGCCCATGGAAAGTCCCGCCAGTGCCCGGTGCGCGGCGTCGGCCTGCACGCGGAAGTTGCTTTCCACGAATGGAACTGCGCCTTGTTTCAGCTCGCTTTCAAAAATTTTCAGGAAACCGTCACCAGCCGTGGCCATACTGCCAGGTCCCATTGGACTGCCGAGATTTCCGTCCATCATGACTATCAGCATTGGTTTTGCTTTTCCTTCTGCAATGAGGTTATCAAGGATCAGGTTTGTTTTCCCTTGCGTTGCCCAGCCGCGCTGATCTTCTCCGCCGCCATGCAAAAGATACAGCACGGGATATTTTTCTGTCGACTGGTCGTAGCCGGGAGGCGTGTAGACGTACATTTCGCGCCATGAATTGCTGGCTTTGGATAAATATTTTTTGACGCGGATATCCCCGTGCGGCACATCACGCATGGCATAGTAACCACCATCGCGAAAGGGAATTTCAATCCCGCTCGCCATGCGCCCCATTCCATAAAATGACTCGCTCGCAGGATCAGCCAATGCAACGCCGTCGATGAGCAGCGAATAATAATGAAAACCTTCGCCGATAGAATCTGTCGTCACCGACCAGACGCCCGCTGTGTCTTTCACCATATCATACTTTTTGCCCAGATCCACCTGTACTTTTTGCGCATTAGGTGCCTTGGTGCGGAAAACTACCCGATTATCCGGGAGGATCTGCGGATATTTTGCATTGCGAATGTTGGTTGCGGCTGGTGATCCGAGAATGGTATATTTTGTTAAAGAAGGCACATCAACAGGTTTGAACAAAAACTGCGAAAACATGTACAAACCGTTTTTCCAAACCTTGAAATCGTGCACGCCCGGTTCGATGTAAAAGATGTGCGGAACATTGTTTTCAAACAGATAATCATGCGTGCGTTTGCTGAAAGTAATGAGCCTGTCCTCGTCGCCGCAGGAAATGAAAAGCAGTTTCAATTTCATTTTTGCTTCCTCCGGGTTAGGCATCAGCTCCGCAGGTGCCTTCGTGTTCGGTGCGGAAGAAAACCCTCCTACCCACGCAAACTGGTCCAGATTTCCCAATCCAAAGTTCAGCGACTGCCCGCCGCCCATAGAAAGTCCGGCAATAGCACGATGCTCCCGGTCTTTCCAAACGGGATATTTGCTTTCCACAAAAGGAATCAGATCTCTAAGCAGATCCTGTTCGAATGTAGCGAATGCAGCCACTTTGTCGGGAGCCATAATATTGCCCGTTGCCCTGTCATCCTTCATCGCCCGGCCATTCGGCATGACCACGATCATCGGTTCGATCTTCTTTTCGGCATACAAATTGTCCAGGATCAGCTGCGGGTTACCGCCTTTCAGCCACTCCTTTTCATCGCCGCCAATGCCGTGCAGGAGATAGAGCACAGGATATTTTTTCTTTTTATTAAAACCGGGAGGCGTATAAATCAGCGCTTTACGCTTGTTACCGACCGTTTTGGAATCATACTGAACCGTATCGATTTTCCCAGCAGCCACACCAGCCTGCCCTGTGTCGTAACCCTTCGGCATTTCTTTCAAAATCTCCTGCGCATGACCCACTAGCGTGAGGAGTGTGAGGCACATTATGATGGGTAAAAATCGTTTCATGAGTTTAAGAATGATATTGGTTCTGTATTAATAGATTGTTTTTTGCTACACTATGGCATTTGAAAAGAATCTTCCGGACGCAGACTCTGACTAGTGGCTGTTGGGAAATTGGAAGGAACTGGCAACGTCACTTTGCCTGTCGCCAGCCACTCTGCCGCCCTGACAACCGTGGTCTGATAACCAATGCAGCGATAGGCAGGCGGGTAACTCTCTCCCTTCCAAAGATGCCCCAAACTTGAATTGTAAACCCGCCCCTTACCATATTGCACAACCCATTCCACCGGCCAGGTCTGTTTAGTACTCGTGCTGTCGAAAGCACTTGACAGCACAGTAATGTTTTCTGCTGGTCCGCGAGGGAAATAGTAAACTTCCGTGTTGGCCGTCTGCCACTGATTGGGATATCCATTATTAATGGGGTGTGATGTCAGGACCTGGATCAATGCGTTGAACCTGTCGCCATGGCCAGTCCCTTTTCCTTCGTCCGGTGCGATCCGGGTAATTCTTTTTGTTGCATCAATTTCCAGCGCGTATCCTTCGGAAGCCCGCCGCCAACCCAGTCCTATCATTTTATCGTATTCTCTCCAATGCGAAAACGCATTGTTAGCTGAATGCAGAATGTACAAACCACCACCATTCCTGACATATTCTTCTAAATGCTTTTCGGCTTGTGTTGACCAGCGCAGATTGGGATTTTGAATGTTGTTCGTATTCTGAACGATCAATGCATACTTAGCGAAATCCGGGTTCCATGCGCTTCTTTCCAAACTATCCGCAGGAACTGTACTGACCTCCACCAAAAAACGTCCACTTTCTTCCAGTATCCATTTGGTTACGGCTGTGGTTTGTTTCCAGTCATGGTTACTGAAACCATCCACGATCAAAACGCGTATCGGTTTCGGTTTTTGAGCCAGGACACTCAGGGAAACAAATGCAGACAGCATCAAGACAAGACAATTTCTAAGCATAATCGTTATCATTAAATTAATCTACAAATCACCTGAAGCCGGTGTTGACCATCTGCACAAAGCGAAAAACCGCCTTCCCTATTCCAATGGCCCTATCAGCTCCACAAATGTTCCGTCCGGATCCTGAACCAGAACGAAGTGCGAATCTTTCGTCAGCGGCGTGGGCGTGCTTCCCAGGAAAGGCACTTTTTGTTCTTTTAGCCTGTCGATGATGGGTTTTAAAGCTTTAACCTGAATGGTAATGTATTGAGGACCATTATCGTCTTGTATGAATTTTGGCTTGGGATGGCTTGCCTTTTTGCCAAAACTCATCAGTTTCCAATCTGTGCCTTCGGGGCTGTTTTCCAGTTTCAGAATGTTTACTTCAACAGCTTCACCGCCTGTCAAACCTCCTCGTTTACCAAATTCAGCATTGATCGTAAAATTGCCGGTCTTGACCATACCGATTCCATTAACATAGAAATTCAGGGACTTCTCCATATCTGCCACCACGACGCCTACGCCGATGGACTTACTTTTAAAATTGGATTGCGCCTGAACGAGACTACCAAAGAGGCACGCAGTAATAATTAACAGATTCTTGATTGTGGACATTTTCATAGGTTATTTGATTGTTTTAAACATTGGATCATTTCCGCTGTATTTTAGATATTTAAATGAAGCGGAATTGCTCGCTTGGTCACCGGAAGACGTTGCGTACATACCAAACAAACAGCCAATAAAGCCGCCAGCGACTTCGGTGCTCAGGAATTTCGCGTCTACTTTGTCTTTCAACAACTCCCAGGAAGCGCCTTTTGAAAAATAGAAACTATATGTATCACCGTTTGCTACAATGCGCAGCTTAACTGGCTTGGAAGCGTCCGAAACGGGCATTTCAGAGAGTAATTCCATTTCCTTTCCGCCTGCACCGCTTTTGAAAAGCTGGATCATTGGCTTACCGTCCTTGATGGATTTGCTCAGAAAATAGAAATGCGACTCATCCTGGAAAATGGTAAGTCCCGCTTTTTCTTTTTCCGATTTGGGCGAAAAATTGAGCTCGGTTTCGGCGGTGCAGAATAAATGCTGCTGGCGTTTGCCGATGAATGAAGGGTTGCCGAATTCCATAATGGTTTCGGGTTTCAGCTTCATGGTCAGGCCATTTTGTTTTGATAATGAGAAGGAACTGCTATCGATAGTCCGCATGAAAAGCAACGCAGGATCGAGCTTGTTTTCGAATGTTAATGTATATGCAAAACTGCCTGCCTGCGGAAGCGCATCTTTTTGCTTCACTTCTTTATAGTTGACAGTATATGCGTAATCCACATTCTTGGTGGGCGGGTTGATCACCGGCCAGTCGTCTTTCCATTCCACGGGCGCGATGAACGTTTCGCGGCCTGTGTTGTAATAATTGCCTTCATAGGGACGCACGGCCAGGAAAATGGCGTAGGTTTTTCCATCCGGCCCATCCACAAACTGCGCGTGGCCGGCAGACGTGATCGGATCTTTACGGTCTTCGGGCAGTCCTTTTTGAGTTAAAATCGGATTGTTTTCATAAGGAACAAACGGCCCCCAAACCGACTTGCTGCGAAAAACAACTTCCGTATGGTTTACCGAAGTCCCTCCCTCTGCCGCATACAGATAATACCAGCCATTTCGCTTCATAATATGCGGCGCTTCGATCCAGACAGGCTTTTTGCTCAGATCCACGCCGCCGTTCACCAACTGTTTTTCTTCCCCGATAACCTGCAATGTGGCAGGATCAAGCTCATAAATGCGGATGGTCCTGTGACCGGAATACAAGGGTTTTCTGTCGGGCGCGTCGCTGTTGTAAATAATGTAGGCTTTGTTATCATCATCAAAAAACAACGAAGGATCAATGCCGCGCGCTTGCGGAATGCGGATCGGGTTGCTCCATGGGCCGGCCGGGTTTTTGGCTGTTACCACAAAGTTTCCGTCATGATCAATGTCCGTGCAAGTAACATAAAATGTGCCTTTATGATAGCTGATCGCCGGCGCAAAAAGTCCTCTGGTTAACTTCTCGCCCATAAAATCCATTTGTGAGGCGCGGTCGATGACATTACCGATCTGTTTCCAGTTTTTCAAATCCTTGCTGTGAAAAACCGGGATGCCTGGAAAGTAGGAAAATGTGGAGTTGACCAGATAGTAATCGGTTCCAACCTGTACCACGCTCGGGTCGGGATAGAAACCGGTCAAAATCGGATTGACCAATGTAGTCTTTTGTGCCCGCACCAGCTGCGTGCCGCATAGCAATGCAACCCAAATTGCAGTGATAAAATGTTTGGTCATTATATTTTGATCTTAATCAATGATTACTAATAACTTATTGACCGGCAAAGACATACGTCTTACCAGCCTGAGTTGGAATGTCGTAAAGGAATGTTGGCTTTAAATTCAATGCAGCTGGACCCGCCTTTGACGAAACAACCGCATTAGCAACTGCCTCAGTTTGGTAAAAAGCATTAGCATTCACCCCTGAGGCGATCTTCACCGGCTTGCCATTAGCCGCTTTTAACTCGTTCGGCGTGCGTAGTCTCAGGTTTCCACCCAGTTTTGATTTGACTTCCACCTTGGTCAGCTTTCCTGCTTTCCACTCCATATTCACGACTTCAAAACCACCTTGCGCGAGCAGTCCGCTGATATTTCCATTCTGCCAAACGTCCGGTAATGCTGGAAGCAAATGCACGGAACCGTCTGCGCTTTGCATAAGCATTTCTGTAATGCCTGATGTGCAGCCGAAGTTGCCGTCGATCTGGAATGGCGGGTGGGCGTCGAAGAGGTTGTTGTAGGTTCCTCCCCCTTCTTTGGATGTCCCTAAGGGCGAAAGCTGGCTTTTAATTAATGTAAATGCGTGGTTTCCGTCCTGCAACCTGGCCCACCAGTTCACTTTCCAGCCCATGCTCCAACCGGTTGAAACGTCGCCGCGGTGCAGCAATGTAGTCCGGGCGGCAGAAAAAAGTTCGGGTGTGCGATACGCTGAAATTTGGTCTGACGGAAACAAGCCGTATAGATGCGAAACGTGGCGGTGATGATCATTTGGATCGTCCACATCATCAAGCCATTCCTGCAACTGGCCGTGCTGGCCCACATGCATAGGCGGCAGGCGTTTGCGCATTTGTCGCAGCGAATCGGTGAATGGGGCGTCCTTTTTCAGGATTTCGGCTGCACGAATGGTGCTGCTGAAAACGTCGAATGCGATCTGGTTATCCATCGTGGTTCCGGCGTCCAGCGAAGAGCCTTCGTGCGCAGCAGGTGCATTTTCGGGAGAGCTTCCCGGATTGACGACGAGCCATTTGTATTTAGGATGTTCAATCAAAAAGTCAGCATAGAATGTGGCTGCGCCTTTCAATATTGGATAGATCTTGGCCAGATAAGCCTTGTCGCCGTGATAGAGATAATGTTGCCACAAATGCTGGCTGGTCCAGCCACCGCCTGCGATCCACATGCCCCAGAATGCGCCGTCAATGGCACCAGTTGCGCGCCAGATGTCGGTGTTATGATGCGCCATCCAGCCTCTTGCGCCGTACATGGTTTTGGCCGTTTCCTTTCCAGTTTGCGAAAGCTCTTCGACCATTTTGAGAAAAGGCTCATGCAGCTCGCTCAAATTCGTTCGCTCCGCGGGCCAGTAATTCATCTGCGCATTGATATTGATCGTGTATTTGCTATCCCAGGGCGGCATCATTTTATTGTTCCAAATGCCTTGCAAGTTTGCAGGCTGCCCGCCGGGTTGCGAACTGGAAATCAACAGATAACGACCATATTGATAGTAAAGCGTAACCAATTCAGGATCATTAACATTGCGGAAGTTTTTTAGCCTTTCATCCGTTGGTAACTTACCTAGATCCGTTGTGCCAAGATCAAATTTAACGCGGTTGAAATACTTTTGGTAAGCAGCAATGTGCGGGTTCAGAATGGCTGCGTATGATTTCGAAGCCGCTTTATCCAGATAGGACGCTGCGAGCGCGTTTTCATCACCGCCTACATCATTGTAGTTTTTAAAATTCGTCGCAATGGAAATGTAAATGGTCGCCGCGTTCGCTCCGGTAACATTCAATGCGGTATCACTGGCAGTCACATTGCCGCCTTCCGTTTTGATCCTGGTAATGCCTTTGAATCGAACCTGACCTTTGACACCCTCATGATCCTGGGTCGCTCCGGCAATGGTAAGGTCTTTCGAAGCAGTTGTTTTAGTCGTTTTGATTTTGTGCAAAGAGGCATAGGAAGCATCGAATGTCAGCTTGCCAGGTTTGTCGGCAGTAAGGCGGATCACGATCACGCGGTCCGGGAATGAGGCGAGCACTTCGCGGGTGTAGTTGACACCGTCGACCTGGTAAGTGGTTTTGGCTACTGCACGTTCAATGTCGAGTTCGCGGTAATAATTGGTAAAACTGTCGTGGCCCGGAAAAGTCAGCCGCAAGTCGCCCAGCGGCTGAAACATTTGTCCGTGTGATTTTTTGGTAATAATGGCTTTGTTGGCCAGCTTTTCGGCTTCCTTTTGTTTTCCGTCAAAAATCAATTTGCGGATTTCCGGCAACGCAACCAATGCATCGGGATTGTCGTTGCGATTCGGTCCGCCCGACCATAATGTATGTTCATTGAGCTGGATCGTTTCGTTCACCACATTACCATACACCATGCCGCCGAGCCTGCCGTTCCCGACGGGCAGTGCATTCTCCCAGGTTTTGCCGGAAGGTTGACTATACCAAAGCTTTTGTACACGCGGCGTCTGCGAATAACCTGCAACCGCCATGACCATAAAAAACAAAAAGGAAATTTTCCTCATAAACACACCAAATTTCAACTCAAATTAATGTGTCATCATGACACTTTATCGAATGCAATTTTATTAATTTATCTACAAAAAGCAAATTAATTTATGCTCAAAGTACAATAATGATCGAATAGCCAGCAAAGTATCATTGCATTTCGTCAGATCTTAACCGTTTTGCCACTCGCAGCCGATTTATAGATCGCCTCTACAACACGAATGTCACGCAGCCCTTCTTCACCGGGTGCGATCAGATTCGCATTGGTCATGAGCGCGGTGCAGTCTTCGTCCATTTGTTTGGCTTGCTGACTTTTGATCGGAAAGTTAATTACAGTCCCATCCGATAAGCTGCCCTTGTTGCCATTATAGCCCGACTGCGGTTCCAGCTTAGCCCAGCCTTTTTCATAGTTGACCTGCAAATAATTCATATTAATGCCAAAACTTGTCTGGCAGGATGCTTTGGCGCCGCTTGGAAAATCGAGCATGAACATCATGGTTTCCTCCACTTCCTTATAGATCTCGGGACGCGTTGTGGAAGCTTGCGCAAAAACGCTGATCGGCTCTTCTCCCGTTGCCAGTCTTGCACCTTGCAATGCATACACGCCCATATCCCCCATTACGCCGCCGCCTAAGGATTTTTTCTGTTTCCAATGGTCAGTCCGCGCATCGAAATAACCGGCTGCGCTCGTCACCATTTTCACTTTGCCAAATTTCGGTTCTTTGGCAATTTTCATAATGGCCTGAATGTTCGGATCGTGCTGGCAGCGGTAGCCGATGGCGAGTTTGACTTTGTTGGCTTTACAAGCCTGGATCATTGCTTCGCAGTCGGCAACAGACGGCGCCATTGGTTTTTCACAAAATACATGCTTACCAGCTTTGGCTGCCCTGACCACAAATTCCCTGTGCATAGACGGCGGCAAAACGACGTACACCACATCGATATCCGGGTTGTTGGCGATATCGTCGAAATTCTTGTAGTTGTAAATGTTCTTGTCGGGAATGTTGTACTTGGCTTTCCAGGTTTCTGCCTTGGCAGGTGTGCCTGTGACGATGCCGGCCAGGTAACATTTTTCGGTCATCTGGAGCGCGGGTGCAAGCAGGTCGGTGCTGTAATAGCCCAGGCCTACCAACGCAATGCCGAGTTTTTCCTTCTTAGGACCTGTGGATGCCAGCAGGGAATTCCCGGTAAATAAAGTTGCCGCACCGGCCAATGTCAATGTTGATAAGAAATCACGCCTTTCGATATGCATAATGATGTTTTTTTTAAATTGATAAGCGCAATGCAGCGGACACCTACTTTGTCAGGGGTTGATGGTTTTAATATTTCCGTTGCCTTCTCTAAGCAATTCTCTCACCTTGACATTACGAAGATGGGTTTTGCCGGACAGGGCCGCATCATGATAAAAAATATACCATTTCCCTTTCACATCTACGATAGAATGATGGGTTGTCCAGCCTTCTACCGGATTCATAATCACCCCTTTGTAAGTGAATGGCCCGTAGGGTGAATCGCCTTCTGCGTAACATAACAAATGCGTATCGCCCGTGGAATAGGAGAAATAATATTTACCATTATACTTGTGCATCCAGGCACCTTCAAAAAAGCGGCGTTTGGTATCTGATGCCAGGATAGGCTTGCCGTTCTCATCCAGGATCTGCACATCTTTCAGTTGCTCCGCAAACGACAACATATCATCGCTCATCACCGCCACTTTGGCGCTTAATGCGGGCTCGTTTTCATGTCCCTTACCAAGATCGGTCATCAACGACTTATCATAAGTGCCTGTATGCCAGCGTTGCAGCTGACCACCCCAGATGCCGCCCAGATACATATAGCTTTTTCCATCTGTGTCGGTGAAAACGGCGGGGTCAATGCTGTAACTTCCTTTCATAGGCTCTGGCTCAGCCTTGAATGGCCCGGTCGGCGACTTGCTGGTTGCTACGCCCATCCGGAAAACGCCTTCCTTATCTTTTACAGGAAAATAAAGGAAGTATGTCCCATTCTTGAATGCTGCGTCGGGCGCCCACATTTGTTTATCGGCCCATGGCACATCTTTCACATCCAGCGCCACGCCATGGTCGGTGACTTTGCCACCGATTTTGTCCATGGAATATACATGATAATCGCGCATCTGGAAGTGACCGCCTTCATCGTCTTGCGGCACGTCGGCCTCAACGTCGTGGGATGGATAAATGTAGATTTTTCCGTTGAAAACATGGGCCGACGGGTCTGCGGTGTATAAGTCGCTTACCAATGGCTTTATATTGGTTCCCTGGCAAAGGCCATTTGGAGCACCTAAACCAAACGCCAGCAACGACGCCGATATTCCTGCTAATAAGTTACGATTTATCATCTTTTGAATTTTTTTTATCAATATCCGGAATTTTGCGGAAACTTCGGTCCATCTACGACCCTATCGATTTGCGGTTGCGGGATGGGACGGAGCATATTGAAATCCTTCACATACTGAGCCGCTTCCTGATTCCATTCCTGCACGCGGCGCACGAGCGAGCGCGTCCGTACAAGATCATGCCAGCGCTGCCACTCTCCGAAGAATTCACGGCTGCGTTCGTCGAGGATAAAATCCAGGGTTACCTGCGCTGCGGTGATGGTCAGGGCTGTTGCGGCAGCGGCATTTTCGGATGTTGAATTGGTTTTTTTGAAGGCGGCGCGCTGTCTTACCACATTGATCAAAGCGGCTGCTTTTGCGTTGTTACCTGCTTTGAAATAGGCCTCAGCACCTGTCATATACACATCAGAAAAGCGATATAGCACAACCGGACGCGTAGACGGGTCGTTGAAATTAGCACCGCGGCTTGGGTCCATGAATTTCTTCAAAGCCGGGAAAATGCTGTTGTTCCAAAGACTCGGCGGCACCACGATGCCTTTGAACGGCCGGCTGCCTACAAACTGCGGCGCGCCAGGCACTTCGTAATCCGGCAGCCAAACAGCAGTATCCACGCCTGGAACGGTCGTATATGCAATGCCGCGCAGGTTATTGGTAGCATTCGCCTCATTTCTTACAGCAGTATTTGAAATATAAACCGTGTAAAACGAATTGGCATAACGCGAATCCACATTGCGGTTGGTGAATGCCTGATCCAGGAAATAATTCTTACCAGCGCGCGGCCCAGTCGCTATTTTATCGGAATTAGGACGCATCCTCACATAGGGACGGCCATAATACGAGTCGCGCAGCATGCCGGAAGTTCCGCTATGGACAAACGTGCCCTGTGCATTTTTAATCGAGTTGATCCCGCTGTTGTTGGGGTAATTCCAGTTGGTAAACCACGGGCTCAGGTTTTGCGCCGCGCCTCCCCCAGCCTGGGCGCCTACCTGATAGTAACCATATTTGGGATCGAGCACGTGATCGCTTACGAACATGGTTTCTTTGCCATAATCATTTGCAGGCACAAATGCGTCCCCGTAATCCTGCCACAAGTCGAGGCCATAATCTGCTTTTTTGGCGATAATGTCGTCGCAGATCGTTGCTGCCTGCGTGAAATCAGAAGCTGTGTTATTCAGCCAGCCGCGGGTCAGATATGCTTTTGCGAGCAGCAGTTGGGCGGTCGACTTGGTTGCAGCCTTGCCCAGGAACGGAGCCGTTGGCTGGTTAGGCAAGTCTGCCGCAGCTTCGGTTAAATCCTGGATAATGAGCGCATACACGTCCGCTACCGGCTGGCGTGATGCAGCCTGCGAAGGCACGGTAATAAATTCGGTGTGCAGCGGCACATCGCCCCAGGTCTGCACAAGATAGAAATACCAGAATGCTCTCAAAAACTTGGCTTGCGCCAGATATTGCTTCCGCGTAGCTTCCGGCAGATCAATGGTCGCTCCGTATTGAAGCACGCCGTTCAAAGTATTAATATCCTGGAATGCAACGCCCCAGGCTGAGCCGAAGTTACTGCTATTGAGACCATTATAAGTATAAGCTGGGCCTCCACCTCCATTAACGCCCTGGATGAACTCGTCGGTTCCTGCTTGCATTTCAACGGTGAAGCCTTCGGTTCCCCATTGACCGCGGATGTCGTTATAAACCCCTGCAATTCCGCCGAGCACGCCCGCCGGGCTGTTGAAGTAAGATGGGACGATCTGGGATTGCGGATGTTCTTCGAGCACTTTTTCGCAACCCGTACTGAATGAAGCGATTAATGCTGCTGTAATCAGGTTTTTTATGGATTTCATAGTCGGATTAGAATTTAAGGTTAACGCCCACAGTGAATTGTCTTACCGGCGGCGAGTTCAGGTTTACTGAGATCTGACGTTCCGGTGCGCCGCGGTCGCTGGCGCCTTGCGGGTTCAGCGTAGACTGGCCCGTTGCGTAGCTGTTTCCTTCCGGATCAACGGCCAGGTCGTCTTTCACCAATGGTGCGTAAATGATGAACGGGTTGGTAAGGTTGACATAGATCCTGGCAGAAGCCGCACCGATTTTTTTGATCAGGTCACTCTCGAAAGTGTAACCAAAGTTGATGCTCCTGCATTTGATAAATGAGCCGTCGTAGTAACCCAATGTAGAACCAAAATTGGCCACAGCGCCACCGGCATCAGGCGCCGGGAATGCGTTCGTCGGGTTGGTTTCAGTCCAGTAATCTGTTTTCACCTGATTTACACGGCCCTGATTGAAGAACGCAAAACCGCCGGAACCCGTGGAGTTACCTGTCAGATAAGGCACAAGCACTTTCATGCCCATTCTTGCATAGGTCACAACGGATGCGTCAAAGTTCCTGAAACTGAACCGGCTCGTTAGCCCTCCCTCCCATTTGGGCTGGAAATTGCCCAGGATCTGGCGGTCGTTTGCGTCGATCTTTCCGTCGCCATTCAAATCTTCCACCCGGATCTGTCCTGCAAATTGAACGGGTGAAGTCTGTTGCGCCAATGTTCCGTTCTCCGCGTCTGCGGTTTGCCAGATGCCCAGTTTTTTATAATCAAAAATCACTGAAAGCGGCTGTCCTACGAACCATCCTGCGCCGAGGTTGGATTTTTCATCCGGTGTGGTCAGCTGCGTGATTTTTTCCCGGTTGAAGAAATAAGTTGCATCAATGCTCCAATTAAAGCCTTTTGGTTTTCTTACGATTTCAAAGCTGGCAGCAACTTCCAATCCTTTCCCTTCTGTTCTACCCAAATTTTTCAGCGTAGAACCCGCACCATTGCTCGGAGGAAGCGGCACGGACAGAAGAATGTCCTTGGTTTTCTGGTGATACCAGTCTACCGAACCCGTAATGCGGTTGTTGAACAAACCGAAATCAATTCCTATGTCCACCTGCGAGGTCGACTGCCAGCTCAGGTCGCTTGACGGCAAGCTCGTTACGGTGTAAGCCAGTTGTTGCCCGGCTGTGCCCAGTCCGAAGTTGTAATAACCCGCAGATAATGCGCCCAATGTCGAGTAAGCGCCTACATTCCGGTTGCCGGAAATTCCCCAGCCACCGCGCAGTTTAAGATTGGAAATAAATGGAACCGATTTCATAAAACCTTCTTCTACTACATTCCACCCTAAGCCGATCGCAGGATAATTGAAATACTGGTTGGCTGGAGATAATGTGGAAGAACCATCACGGCGTAATGTCAACGTCAGCAAATATTTGTCTGCAAAGCTATAATTAAGCCTTCCCATGTACGACAGCAATCCGGTTTCCGAGAACGAGTTACCAAAATCCGAAGGTGCAACAGGCTGACCGGCTGCGAGCGAGAAATTGGAAGTTTTGATGTAATCGGCAGGCACGCCCGTTACCGTGAAGCGGCTTCCCAGCGAGTGGTTTTTGGTATATTCATAAAGCGCTGTGAAACCCAGTTTGTGCTTATCCGCAAATGTTTTATCGAAATAAAGCAAATGTTGCAGGTTCACATCCCAGTATTCCGTGTTGCTGATCTCGGCTGTGGAGCCCGCTTGCGTCGTGGATGTATTAAAATAAGTCAGCGGCCCATTGTAATTATTCAAATTGGACTGGCTGAAATTGAGACCCGCATTGAAACGATATTTCAGTCCCGGAAGAATGTTGACTTCCGCGTAAAGGCTGTTAAATGTCCTGATTGACCGCGTGCGTCCCAAAGCAGATTCCTTTTTGCTCATGATCGTCAGCGGACTTACGATCGCCGCATCTATGGAACCTTCGGCTGGAAATGTATTTAATGTTCCGTCTGCATTGTAAGGTGATGCCAGTGGAGTAAGCCTTACTAACCCGCCCGGAACACCGCCGCCGCCGGGCGTATTCGTATAAGACAACGTATTCAGCGTATTAAGGCCGATTTTAACGTTTTTACCAATCTTCTGATCAATGGTTGCACGGATATTAAAACGCTGGAAACTCTGGTTTGGAATAATCCCCGTTTCATTGAAATAACCTAATCCAAGCGAGTATTGCGTATTTTCAACACCGCCTTGCAACCCCAATTGATGGTTGGTCATAAAGCCTGGTTTGTAAATCAGGTCCTGCCAATCCGTGGACACGCCGTTATCGAGTGCTTCCTGTTCTTTTTGGGTAAGCAAATAACCCGACGTTCCCGGCGCTGTGCGGTTGTATTTGGCCGCATCGGCTTTAAACTGCGCATATTCCTGGCCATTCATAACATTGAATTTGCCCATTACCTGCGTTTGTCCGTGATAGCCGTCGTAACTGAAAACTGGCTTGCCGATTTTTCCTCTTTTGGTCGTGACTAAAATCACACCGCCCGCGCCGCGTGAACCGTAAATGGCAGTGGCAGAGGCGTCTTTCAAAACTTCCAGACTCAAAATATCATCCGGGTTAATGTCATTCAACCCACCAAACGGAATTCCGTCCACCACTACAAGCGGCCCGTCGAGACCATCGCTTGATCCTGAACTGGTTGTTAATGTCCGGTTTCCACGAATCCTGATCTGACCCTGAGAACCTGGCGTGCTTCCGTTACTAATGATCGAAACTCCGGCCGCGCGGCCTTTTAGCTGACTCACCAGGTTTGGCGCAGGCACTTCCTTTAATGTACTTTCACTCACTGAAACCACAGAACCCGTCACGTCACGTTTCCGCTGAACGCCGTATCCCACCACAACCACTTCATCCAGCGTTTTGTTGTCAACGGCCAGGGTTACATTAATGATCTGTTGCGTGCCTACGACCACTTCTTTCGGCGCGTAACCAACCAGGGAGAAGACGAGCACCGCATTGGCATCCTGAACGGTTAGTCTGAAATTTCCGTCCTGGTCTGCACTTGTGCCTCGCGTGGTTGACTTGATGAGCACATTAGCGCCCGGAAGCGCCTCACCGTCCGGGCCGGTGACTTTTCCCGTGACTTCAATATCAGCCGCTGGCGCCGACCGGTGCCTGGTGCCGTAGTCTGCCCATGCAGCGCTGCCGGCAACGGCATCCATAGAAACGCCTCCCAGCAACAGGATCGGAAGGCCAGAAAAACCTAGTAGTCTGGCCAGCTTATTATGGGTTAATAAACGTTCATGCATTTTGTGTATGATTTGATGTTTAGATGAGATTGGATCATTTGGCTTAATTGGTGTTGTTAGAAAAGTGTCAATTTGACAAGATTTAAAATGGATGTAACTTTGGCTTTCGGGCCTAAAATTTGTGCATCACTTTTTCCAGATATTATTTAATTAATTGTCGACAAAAGTAGCGCAGCGAGGCAGCCTGGTGTGAGCACATTTGTTCATATTATGGATACAATTGTTCAAAAGGGCCAAAAAAATGCCCGATTCTGAGACAAACTTGCATTTTTGGGATAACTTTCGTCTTAGGACCTGCATTTAACATGTTTATATCCATGCGTTCGGAGATTCTTCTCACATTCCGTTTTATCTGTTTCCTCATAGCATGCTGTGCTTCGACATTTCCTGTATGGGCGCAGCCTGCCGAACCCAAATTCACTTCACTGACTTCAACGGACGGATTATCGTCCAATACTGTGACGGCAATTTTGAAAGATCGGTATGGGTTAATGTGGTTTGGAACGGACGATGGATTGAGCCGGTTCGACGGCACCGACGTAATGGTTTACCGGCACGATAAAAAGGATTCGTCCTCATTAAGATCCAATGACATTTCCTGCCTGCACCAGGATCGGAAAGGACGGATCTGGATCGGTACGATCGAAGGCGGATTACACCTTTACAACCGGAGGAAAGATTCTTTTGAAAGCATCCCTTCCCCGCACAGCGTCATCAGCATTACCAGTGATGTGACCGGAAAACTTTGGGTGGGAACAACGGCGGGATTGATCAATGTTGACCCGGAAAGCCATCAGATCAGCACATTTGCATCCAGGCCCAACATGCCCGACCAGATCTCCAAGGGAATGATCCTCGCCATTGCCATCGACAGCAGAAAAAGGGTTTGGATCGGAACAAGAAACGGGCTGTTTAAAATAGATCCTGCTGATAAAAGCGAAGAATACATCAATTATTTGCAATCAATGCCCGATGAAGCCGGTGCGCGCACAGTGAAATCCATTGTAGAGGACCGCGATGGGAACATTTGGGCCGGCACATTCAGCGGGGTGTTCAAATTGAATGCGAATGGGCAGATTATCAAACATTTAAAATACGAACCCAATAATAAGAACTCCCTGAGCACTAATATGGTGTTTGCAGTAACATGGGAAAATGAAAAGCACCTGTGGATTTGCACTGATGCCGGGCTGAACATGCTCGATATTCAAAACGGCAACATTACGCGCTACGGCCCGGATGCCAGGACGCAGTTTAGTCTAAGCAACAAGTCGGTTCGAAGCATATTGTTTGATAATGAAGGCATTTGCTGGCTCGGCACTTACAAGGGCGGCGTCAATAAGTATGACAAAAACCTGGCGATTTTCGGTTTGAAACGGTCGGATGTGAATGATCCGTATGGTTTGAGTGGGCCATTTGTAACGTCATTTGCCCAAACGGAATCGGGCGAGTTATTTGTAGGCACAGATGGCGGCGGGCTGAATCTATACAACCGAGAGACCAATCTCTTCAAGAAATTTCCCATCAACCCCAAAAACAAGAATGCAGCATCCGGGCTTGCCATTCTGACATTGGAGCTCGTCGCAAGCGACGCGCTTTGGATCGGGACTTTTCAGGACGGGCTTTTTCAGTTTAATCCAAAAACAGGCGGTTATACGCAATATCTGAGGGGAAAAGATTCATCCAGCCTCAATAACAACGAGATTTTTTGCCTTGAAAAGGACAAGTCAGGCAAATTGTGGGTGGGCACGAATGGTGGTGGTGTGCATTTATTTGATCTTGCAACTAAAAGCTTCACAAGGTTACACGATGCGGGCATTCCAGTGTTACAGCGGAACATTCCGCTCAATGGTTACATCCGGGATTTACTGCTCGACCGCAAGGGAAAACTCTGGATCGCTTCGCACGGAACCGGCATTGCTGTTTTTGACCCGGTCACGCAAAAGTCGCTGCTGCTCGACCGGCAGACCAGTGATCTGCCAAGCAACATTGTTTTTTCACTTTTGGAAGACAGCAAGGGAAATATGTGGGCGGGCACGTCGGGTGAAGGCCTGGCGCTATACAATCCGCGCACCAGAAAGTTCATGACTTACGGCGCTAAGGAAGGTCTGGCCAGCAACATTGTCAACAAGGTTCTGGAAGATGCGCAAGGCCGGATTTGGGTGAGTACCAACCAGGGAATCAGCTATTTTGATCTGAAAAATAAGAAATTCATTAACTACACTTCCTATAACGGCATTCAGGACAGAACATTTGTGCTTGGCTCGGGCATACGAGCTGCTGATAACACGCTTTTTTTCGGCGGCATCGCAGGGTTCAACTACATTGATACCCGAAGTTTGCCCAGCAGCAAGCGTATTCCGCCTATCATTTTAAAAGACCTGAAAATCGGTAACCGCAGCATTACGCCCGCAGATTCCAATTTTATCGACGCCGATATTGCTGTCGCCAAAACCATCAGTTTGGATTACAAACAGAATTTCTCCATCGGTTTTGCTGCGCTGGATTATACCAATCCGAAACAGATGCATTACCGGCACCGGCTGGTGGGGATGCAGTCGGAATGGACCGAAACGGGACTGACCAACTTTGCCAGTTATACCAATTTGAGCCCGGGCAAATACGTTTTTGAAGTGCAGGCCAGCGGGGATGGCATCAACTGGAGTCCGCAAACGAAATCGGTGGCGGTGATCGTCAAACCACCATTTTATCTGACTATATACGCATACATTTTTTACATTCTTGCGCCATTTGCGATTGTTTTCTATATGCGGCGCCGGGGGATCCAGAAACTGCAAAGGCAATTCAGAGAGCAGCAGCAACGCGCGGAAGTGGAGCGGGCGCAGGAACTGGACCGGATGAAGATCAAGTTTTTGACCAATTTGAGCCACGAGTTCAGGACTCCGATTTCGCTCATTCTGGCTCCCGTCGACAACCTGCTCGTGAAGACCAAATCCACAGAGCTGCATCCGCCTGTGAATGCCATTAAACGAAATGCCAAAAGGCTGCTGAACCTCGTGGATCAGCTCCTGGATTTCAAAAATATGCAGGAACAGGAAGTGAAGCTGGATCTGAAACGCAGGGACATTATTTTGTTTATCAAAGACACCTGTGACCAGTTCAGTGACCTTTCGATCAGGAAAGGGATTCAGTTTAAAATCGAGAGTTCGCTGGATCAGCTTGTGATGGATTTTGATGCCGACAAGCTTGAACGTGTTTTGTTTAACTTGCTTTCCAATGCATTTAAATTCACCCCGAAAGGCGGTGAAGTGGCTTTAAATGTTAGTCAGCAAACTGATTCCGAAGGAAAATCCTGGCTGCGAATCAACATTTCGGACAACGGAATCGGCATTGCGGAAGATCAGCATGAAAAGATCTTTGACCGGTTTTTTCAAAGCGATACTGACCTGACCGTCCTGAACCAGGGCAGCGGCATTGGCTTATCCATTGTGCGTGAGTTTGTTCAGCTCCACCAGGGTAAAATAAATGTAGCCAGTCAACCCGGAGCGGGCAGCGCTTTTACCGTGGAGCTTCCTATTGCGGAACAAATTCTTCCTTTGGCTGAGCAACCGGCGTTATCGCCTCAAACGCTCATTGAAACAGAAAACAGCTTTGGCAAATCAGAAAAAGGCAATCTGGAAGATCCGTCCAACGTCCTGATCATTGAGGACAATGACGAATTCAGGCATTATCTGAAAGAAAGTCTGATGCCCTTTTACCATGTTATCGAGGCGAGCAATGGTAAGGAAGGGTGGCAAAAAACGCTCAGCCATCATCCCGAACTGATCGTAAGCGACGTGGCCATGCCCGAAATGGACGGGATTGCTTTAAGCCAGAAAATCAAGTCTGACAAGCGAACCAAACACATTCCGATCATTCTCCTGACTGCCTCCACCGGTGAGCAGCAGCAACTGGAAGGGCTTAATTCGGGCGCGAACGATTACCTGACCAAACCATTCAATTTTGACATCCTGAATGCCAAGATCAATAATTTAATTCTCCTTAACCGGCTTCTGAAAGGCGTTTATTCCCGCCATATACAGGTTTCGGGCGAAGCGCCGCAAATGGAATCGAGCCAGGAAAAGCTGCTCAAAGATATGCTGTCGTACATTGAGGATAACCTGCACACAGCCCAGCTTAGCGTGGAAAATTTAAGTAAGCACGTCGGCATGAGCCGGGGAACATTGTACAGTAAAGTTCTGGAAATGAGCGGACAGACCCCCATCGAGTTCATCCGTTCCATTAAACTGGAAAAGGCAGCATTACTTTTGGAAAACAGCGATTTAAGCATTTCGCAGATCTCCTACATGACCGGATTTACAGCACCGAATTATTTTGCAAAATCCTTTAAAGCCAAGTTCAACATGCTGCCAACGGAGTATAAAACTAAAAAGCGCAGACACCATGATGCGGGAACGTCAGTGAGGTAGCACTTTTGTTGGAAGATGCATTTATATGGCGGTGGGATTTTGAGAAATTATTCTCGGGCCTCCGCACGCGTGGAGGTAATAACATGTCCCGAATGCCCCCTGAATTTGATCGAAATGACTTCACAAACCCAGATCACGTCCGCGTATTTTTGTGATTGTTCAAGTGTGTTAAACTAAACGCAAAAGATCATGAGAAAGATAGTTGCAGCAATGAATATAACGCTCGACGGGATTTGCGACCATACGGCAGTCAGTCCCGACGGTGAAATACACCAGCATTACGCCGAACTGATGGAAAGCGGAGATACGGCCTTGTATGGAAGGATCACTTATCAGTTGATGCAATACTGGAAAACCATAGTAGACAACCCGACCGGCGAAAAGGACACGGATGACTTTGCAATAAGCATGGACCGCATTCAGAAAGTTGTATTTTCGAACACCCTGCAAAATGCAGACTGGGAAACTGCGAGGATCGCACAACGGGGCCTGAAAGAAGAAGTTCTCTACCTCAAACAACAGCCCGGCAAGGACATTCTGGTCGGCAGCCGCAGTTTAATCATCGCCCTAATCAATCTCCGATTAATCGACGAATTCCAGCTCATGATCCATCCCGTCATTGCAGGGAAAGGCATGTTATTATTTGATAAAATAAATGACAGGACGCATTGGAAGCTCCTGAACACCAAAACATTCGGCTCCGGGGCGATATTGCTTAATTATGGGCTGTTGACGGGAGAAGAAAATCCAGTTATTTGAGTTGGTGCCATCCCGTATTTCTTTTTGAATGCGAAAGAAAAATGGGAGAGATCTTCAAAACCCACTTCGAGATACACTTCTGTGGGTTTTTTCTTTTTTTCCGCTAATTGATAATACGCCAGTTCCAGCCTTTTATCTGTAAGCCATTTCTGCGGTGTAACATGGAACGATTTCCTGAAATCCCTGTGAAATGTCGATAAACTCCGGCCAGTCAGATAACCCAGTTTTTCTATTGGCATATTGAACATAAAATTTCGTTGCATAAAGTCGACCAGATCAATTTTTCCGGGGTCATCAAAGTTCGCCAGCACACTGTCTACGGTTTTGTCGATTTCCCTTAAAATTGTAATGGCTTCGGTAATTTTCAATGTCGCGATACTCTCGGGAAACTGGCCTGTTATATCAAAGTAAGGAATCAGCGAAGCCAGACAACTTTCCAGATATGGATGATCGTTAAAACTGAAAATC
Organism: Dyadobacter sp. CY347; assembly: GCF_021502655.1. Classification (GTDB taxonomy): domain Bacteria; phylum Bacteroidota; class Bacteroidia; order Cytophagales; family Spirosomataceae; genus Dyadobacter. Next base: position 1,196,931 of record NZ_JAKFFT010000002.1, on the reverse strand, counting down.
TTTTGCTCAGGGTGGCTGGCTTTCTCTATCTCTACCTTTTCGTAAAACCGTTTAAGTCGTTCTCTGGACAAATGCATGACCACTGTTTTATGAGGCTGTCCGTTTTTCGGATAGTTAACAATGGTCGCCAGCTGATTTCTGGGAATCAGGAAAATGTCACCGGCCTTGAAGTAATACGTCAAGTCCGCCTGGATGATTTTGGTTTCACCTGAAATAAACCAGATCAGCATGTGATCATCGAACATTAAATCCGATTTGAACAGCTTGTCATCATAACTGGAAAGCTTAATCTCTTTGGTCAAATATTTTGAAATGTGTTCCATATTACCGGTTTCTCATGCCTGCGCGACATGCGTGAACATTTAAAGATAATATAATACGCCTGTGATCTGTTCGCTCCACGCCCACAACTTCCTGGCGCTTTCCATATCCATGGAATAAAGTTTTACGCCACTGTGCCCCGCATCACCTTCCTGGCTAAGCGCAGCCACATCCGCGTCCTCGCAATACACGCCACCGATGTTTTCGAGCATTGGGCTGGTAGCGCACCAAACGGTTGTGGCGGCCCCTTGCGGGATTGTTTTCAGGGAGGCTAATACTTCCGGCAGCAGATTACCGTCTGAATCCATAAAGCCCATTTGCTGAAACAACTCTAATGAGGCATCCCTGCCCAGCTCGGTGCCATGTATGGAGCCGGGATGTAACGAGTATGCGCGCACATTGAACTGTTTTCCAATGTCATCCAGTGCCAGGGTGAACAAATTACAGGCTGTTTTAGATTGCCCGTAAGCCTGTAAGGTCTGATATTCATGGTGTAAAAAATTAGGATCTTCGAAGTCAAATGGAGCCATTTGATGCCCAAGCGACGATACATTGACAACCCGCGCGCCGCTGGTCTTTTTAAGCGCGGGCCACAAGCGTGCCGTGAGCTGATATTGACCTAAATAATTGGTTGCCAGTTGCGATTCGATACCCCGAATATCCCTGCGCAGCGGCACCCACATGATGCCGGCATTATTGATCAGCAAATGGAGCGGCCGCCCCGTCGCGATAAAGCTTTCGGCAAACGCATCAATGGAAGCCAGATCCATAAAGTCAATTTTCCCCAACTCTACATTCGGAATGCCTTCAAGATTTTTTCGTGCCTTTTCTATGTCCCTGGCCGGGACGATTACTGTGGCGCCTGCTTTGGCCAAAACCCTTGTGGTTTCCAGGCCTATTCCAGTATTGCCTCCGGTTACGATGGCGATCTTACCCGTCAGGTTGATTCCCCGGATTACATCATTTGCTATTGATGCTGCATTAAACCCTGAGCCAATTGGCTGCTGCAATGCTCCCTGATCATTATTTTGTCCCATGTCATTTTTAGTTTTAATATGATAGGACAAAACTATCCGGTTTCCAGCGTAGCCATTTTGTTTAAAATGTCAATTTACTTTGTTTAAAATGTCATCCAAAATAAAACACATTCCGGACGGGTACGGGTTTTGCTATAAGACAGGCTCAACTAATGAAAACAACATATGGACGCTAGCACAGGCTCTGAGCCAAAATTTAAAACAAAAACTTCCGCAGGCGCTGAGCCCGCGCTGATGGAGCTGTTTCTGGATAGCCTCCGGGATATTTACTGGGCTGAAAATCACCTTGTTAAGGTGCTGCCTAAAATGATTCAGTCTGCAAGTTCTCCTAAACTGAGCTCTACGATCGAGCAACACCTTGAACAAACTGTTGAACATGTAAGCCGTTTGGTTGTGATCTTCGATCTGCTGGGTGTGGATGCTATTGCCAAAAAATGCGATGCAATGGAAGGACTTTCGAAAGAAGGTGAAGGAATTATCGAAAGCACCGATGAGGGAACGGCAACCCGCGATGTAGGGATCATTCTTGCTTCTCAAAAAGTGGAACATTATGAAATTGCTACCTACGGCGGCCTGGTGCAGCTGGCAAGCACTTTGAACCTGACAGATGTAGCTGAAATTCTTGCTAAAACACTCGAAGAAGAGAAACTGGCGGATCAGCTTCTTACTGAGGTTGCAGAAAATGATGTCAATTACAAAGCCTCTGAAGAAGCTTAATTACACCCTTAATCAATATTTATGACAAGCAACAACGAACCAGAGGGCTCTAATGCAAACCAGGAAAATGCCAAGACGGCAAACCTGGCGCCCCATACTGCCGATAGTACCGGAGCGTTTATGACAACCAATCACGGGCTTCGGATCAATGATGACCAGAATTCCCTGAAAGCCGGGGACAGAGGCGCAACATTGCTGGAAGATTTTATTCTCCGCGAAAAAATTACACACTTCGACCACGAACGTATACCGGAAAGGGTTGTTCACGCACGTGGATCGGGTGCGCATGGTGTATTTAAGGTATATGAGCCCATGTCCGCTGTGACAAAGGCCGGTTTCCTGAATGATACATCCATCGAAACGCCGGTATTTGTCCGTTTTTCTACGGTTGCAGGTTCCAAAGGCTCTACGGATCTTGCCCGCGATGTGCGGGGATTTGCCGTAAAGTTTTATACACAAGAAGGGAATTTTGACCTGGTCGGCAATAACATGCCGGTGTTCTTCATTCAGGATGCCATCAAGTTTCCGGACCTTGTTCACGCGGTTAAGCCTGAGCCGGACAATGAGATGCCGCAGGCTGCCTCAGCACACGATACTTTCTGGGATTTTATTTCCCTGATGCCAGAATCGGCGCATATGATCATGTGGGTGATGAGCGACCGGGCTCTTCCACGCAGTTACCGCATGATGGAAGGTTTTGGTGTTCATACTTTCCGGTTTATCAATGAGGAAGGTGTTTCGCATTTTGTAAAATTCCACTGGAAGCCGCTATTAGGTGTGCATTCGGTTGCATGGGACGAAGCACAAAAGATTTCTGGGAAAGATCCTGATTTCCACAGACGGGATTTGTGGGATGCCATCGAATCGGGCAATTTCCCCGAATGGGAACTGGGCGTGCAGATTGTTCCGGAAGAAGACGAATTCAAGTTTGATTTCGACTTGCTGGACCCTACCAAAATTATCCCTGAGGAGCTTGTTCCGGTGCAACGAATTGGTAAAATGACCCTTAACCGCAACCCGGATAACTTCTTTGCTGAAACAGAGCAGGTTGCTTACCATTTGGGACACATTGTGCCGGGGATTGATTTTACGAATGATCCGCTTCTGCAAGGCAGGTTGTTTTCATACACAGATACGCAGCTGCTCCGCCTGGGAGGCCCTAACTTCCAGGAGATTCCGATTAACCGGCCGATCGTTCGTGTTGATAACAATCAGCGTGATGGCCATATGCGCCAGATGATCAACAAAGGAAAATCCAGCTATAACCCTAACACACTGGGCGGCGGGTTTCCAGCCCAGGCCAAGGCGTCGGAAGGTGGATTTACTTCTTATCCCGAAAGGATCGATGCTAAAAAAATAAGAGCGAGAAGCAAAAGCTTCTTTGACCATTTCAGCCAGGCGAAGCTGTTCTTCGACAGCCAGTCTGATCCGGAAAAAAACCACATCGTGGATGCGCTTAGCTTTGAACTTGGAAAGGTAAAAACTGTGGAGATACGCGAGCGGATGGTAGGTATTCTTTCGCTGATCGACAAGGGACTTGCGGCGGAAGTTGCGTTTGCGCTTCGTCTTCATGTGCCTCAGGATCCGGAGCTTCCGATCAATCACAGTATTCCTGCAGATGGTGATCCTGCTGATTACGATTCAGTGATGGTGGAGTCGGCGGTTACTATTTCGGATGCATTAAGCATGGTAAATACGCCAAAAAACAGCATTCAGACGCGTAAGATTGCGTTTCTTGCAGCGGATGGGGTAGACGAAAAATCGCTTACGACTGTAAAAGAAGCATTGACCTCTGCGGGGGCGGTTGTGGAAATCATCTCAACGCGTCACAATTATATCGTCACAGAAAGTGATACGAAAATTGCCGTTGACCACACGTTCCTGACAGCAGCATCTGTCCTTTATGATGCCATATATGTGCCTGGCGGAACGAATAGCGTTGCGACGATTGAAGCGGAAGCGGATGCGGTTCATTTTCTAAATGAGGCATTCAAGCATTGCAAACCTATTGCTGCCGATCTTGCGGCCATTCAGGTTTTGGAAGCGACCTATTTCAGCAAAAAGCTCCCGGCCGATTATTCGGACGCGACTATTCTGAAAGAAGGAATTGTGGTGTTGGACGATGTCGATCAACTGGCGGATAAATTTATCCTGGCCATTTCCCAGCACAGATTCTGGGAACGTGAAAAGCCAAGGAAAATCCCGGCATAATCATTGAATAGAATTAACAAAGAAGCCGCCGGATTGATCCTGCGGCTTCTCTGTTTTAATGCTTATATGAAGCGACAGCCAACGTTCAACGCGCCCATTGATTCGTTATTACATTAAGATTTTACTGCTAGCGAAGCCAGAAAATCGCTGAAATGAATTTTCCCCAGATTTGCATCGCCTTCGGGAACCAGCGCTGAATGCGGGATTACCACCCCATCACGTGCGTGCCAACGATCGAAAGGATCAGGTGATGCTTTACTCCCGCACTGATTTCGGCAGCCAGAATGTTGCGGCCTACTGTTTCAAAAAACTGGATCGCAGGAGCTTCTTCAAAAGAGGTTGAATTAGAAAGGTCAATGACCACATCTGTATTTTGCAGGGCATCGGAAAGCCCTTCGCCTGTTAAGGCATTGATGCCGGTAGAGGGAGATCCGGCAATGACCGTGTGGCCAAGCTGGCGAAGTTTTTTTGCAACATTTGAACCGATTAATCCTGTGCCGCCGATAATTACAATTTTCATGATTTTGAGCCCTGCCCGGATATCTTGCCATTGCAGCGTCTCAGAACCTGGATAATGTAAGTCCGCTCTATTTCCTCCAAAGAGCGGTTGGATAGCATTTCCGTCATTTCGTTGTTATCAATAGCTTTTTGCGGCAGAAAAACTTCACTGATTATGTTACCTGTTGCCAGGAGCACGCTTCGTTCAATGAGATGTTCGAGTTCCCGCACATTGCCTGGCCACAGATAGCTTTTCAATTGCCGCAATGCATTGGCTGAAATACGCATGCTTTTCTTTCCAGCATTCTTACTGTATTTGGATAGAAAAAAGCTGGTCAGGTTTTCAATGTCTTCTGCCCGGTGGCGGAGGGGCGGCAGGTTAATGGGGAAAACATTGAGCCGATAATATAAATCCGAACGGAAGCGGCCTGCTTTCACTTCTGCTTCCAGGTCCCGATTGGTTGCCGCAATGACGCGGACATTGAGCTTAATGGTGCTTTTGCCCCCTACCCGCTCCATTTCCCTTTCCTGCAATACCCGCAGTAATTTCACCTGAGCTTCCAGCGGCATTTCCCCGATTTCATCCAAAAAGAGCGTGCTGTTATCGGGCAGTTCAAATTTTCCGATCCTGCGTTCAACCGCACCCGTGAAGGCGCCTCGTTCATGCCCGAACAGCTCGCTTTCGATCAGGTTAGCGGGCATAGCGGCGCAGTTGACCTTGATCATCAGCTTCTTGCTTCGCGGTGACGCATTGTGTATTGCCCTCGCAATCAGCTCTTTCCCGGTGCCGGTTTCCCCTAATAGCAAAACGGTGGAATTGCTGGCTGATACAAGCGAAATCAGGCGATACACTTCCTGCATTGCTTTACCATTACCCACGATCTCAGCAAAATTGCTCCTTAGCTGCTCTTTGAGATAGTCATTCTCCTCCTCCAACTGTTGTTTGTAATGCAGAATTTGTTCGTTGGCTACAATGTTGGAAATGGCCGTGGATATCTGGGCGCATAATCCTTGCAAAATGGGAATGTTGATTTCATCAATGCTCAGCCACAGCAATCCTATGTTGCTGTTACTATTGCGCAGCGCAATGCCGACCATTGTTTTGAAATTCATATTTTTCCAAAGTTCGAGATACGACAGCCTATTTCCCCGGGCCAGCTCCCGCTCAACATTGAACAGCAGCGGAATGTAACTGTCCAGTATCCGGTTCTGAAGGCCATCCTCGATGGGATGCTTTTCGGCCAGCACGCGTTCCATCAGGGCCCGGTCGAATGTGGAAGATCCAGGGTCGTGCAGGTAGGCCGACATGGTTTTCCCGTCCGGGTTCATGCGCCGGATCACATAACCGCCATGCGGGTCCAGCTTTCGCAATGCCGTCTTAATCACTTCGGCAAGCTCCTCTTTGGTGCGGACGGCTGTCATATCGTTACTAAAATCCAGTAGGAATGACTTTTCTCTTTCGTTTTTAAGGATCTCTTCGTTCTTGATAATATTGGCCACTGCGCTTGCCAGCTGCGGGGTGATACGCCAGATCACATCCTTGAATTCCTGGGAGAAAGGTTCTGGCTTGTCTGTGTAAATATGGATAAATCCAATAGGCTTGTCTTCAATGCGAAGGGTAGTCATCAGGACGTGCTGCACGCCCTTTTCGTGGTTCACGCGCAAGAAGGCCGGACTTTTTGGAGCGTTCATCACATCCGCAAGCCGAAAGCTGATCGGACCATCGGAGGCCAGCACCGACTGTATAAACGGATCGTCGAGCGAAAAGCGCGCGGTGACCATAGATTGGTATTCCGAATGGCTTCTGATCGCCGATGCACTGTGGTCGAGCAGGAACGCTGTGTAACTCTCGTCCTTGACGTCGATCAATGTGACAATGGTGTGGGTGAAATAATACAGCCCTTTGATCCGCTTGGAGAAGAGAGCAATCAGATCATTTTTATCCCGGGCGCGCGTGATATCATTACCCAGTTCCAAAAGGACCTGACGCTCCCGTTCCAGCATCATTTGTTTCTCATTTTCAAATGGTTTATCCGAAGGGTGTTTCATCTTTCGCAAGTCATATTCTGACGCAAGAAATGCGTTTTTATGGACATCGCATTTTATTCTTTTAGAAAAAAAAGAAACATAGCTGCCAGGAATGATGTTGTTAAGACAACACAATTCAATAAGTCAATCCCTTCACAGCATATGAAATTTATTAAACCTATTAAAAAATGGCTCAGTTCTGCCTTTTTTAACTCGCTACTTACCATAGCGGGAGCGTTGTCGGCTATGGTTTACTTTATTGTTTTCCATGTACTTAAATACAGGTATGACGTCATACGGAAGAACTTGTCCAGCTCTTTCCCCGTGCGTGGCGAGCAGCAGATAAAAGTCTTCATCAAGCATTATTACCGACATCTGAGCGACCTGGTGGTTGAGCCGTTTCTGCATTTGGTTATAGGCGCAAAAAGGCGAAGGGAGCTGGCCAACTACACAAATCCGGAGCTTTTGGAAAATTTTTACAGCAGCAACCGGAACGTTATTTTGCTCGCATCGCATTACGGCAATTGGGAATATCTGATCAACCTGCCTAAGGTTGTCAAATTTAAAGTGTTCACGGCCTTTACACCTGTGTCCAATCACTGGCTTAATGCGAAGCTTCTCAAAATGCGGTCGTTTTTTGGCGTCAACCTGATTGCGAAACAATACTTTTACCGTGGTGCATTATCTGCATTGAAACAACTCAAAAGGCCATCGCTCGTAGTTGTCATCGCGGATCAGCGCCCGGCGCCTGCAAGCGGGAAGCATTTTGTTAGTTTTCTTGGACAGAAAACCTCCGCACAGATCGGCGCGGAACGGCTGGCCGTTGTGTCGGATGCTGTGGTTGTATATCTGGAATGTGTGAAAAAGGCGCGGTTTCATTACGACTACACCTTCCACCTCGTGTCTGACAGATCTTCACAAAGCTCACCTCTCAACATTACTGCGAGTTATTACAATTTGCTGGAAAAGAACATTATCCGTGCTCCGGAACATTGGCTCTGGTCGCATGACCGCTGGAAACATATCCAGTCAGAATAGGACATTGCACTTACACTCAGTTGTCCAGCTTGATCAATTCTACCCGGCGATTGTTGGCCTTACCAACAGGTGTATCATTGGTATCAACGGGTTGTGACTGTCCTTTTCCATCGGTTTCCATCCGGGAGTCATTTATTCCGAATGTGCTCACCAATGCATTCCTTACAGCAGCAGCGCGGCGCTTTGAAAGGTCCACATTAGCCTGCTCGTTGCCATCCGTATCTGTATGTCCCACAATCTGAATCCGTAGTGCAGCATTTTCCTGAAGAACCTGGGCAATGTCTTTCAGGGTTCCATAGGATTGCGGCTGGATTTTTTCGCTGTTTGTGTCGAAGAGAATTCCGTGTGTAACAAATTTCCCCTCAGTTACCAGTTTATTACGCGTATCAGCAGCTCCCACAGCCAGACGGATATCGCTCAAAAAGAATGCGCCGCCTTTTTGATTAAAATCCGGATTATCGCTTGAAAATACGAGCGTGTTCAATAAAGCTCCCGGATCCAGCGCGCGGGGAAGGTCCAGCACTTTAGTGCTGTCAAGATAAACCCTTACCCGCTGTTTCTGCCTCCATATCGATACGTTAACCGATGTTTTATTGGTGTTGAACTCAGGAACGCCATGTTTGTACAAACTGCCGATCAGGTTGGTGGAATATTTCAGGTCACCTTTATCGGAAGATGTGGGCTGGAAGGTGATTTTGAAGCTGGGCGCTGAGATGTGTGAGGCTTCCCCCCAGGCAAACTTTTGGTCAGTGTCCTTCGCTTCAATCAGGCTGATCATGAACTCCCCAATGTTGGAAACGTCCTTATTGGCCATCAGTTTCAGTTGAAGCGTGAAATGTTCCGGCAGATCGCTGTTCAGGTATTCGGGATAGAAAACGCCATCCTGATTCATGCGGAGCCATTTCATATTGCTGCCTGCAACATTGACGAGCTCAGCGCCGGAGCGGGTATTCCAGTTAGCAGGAAAATCCCCCACCTCGTCCTGAGAAAAATCTTCATGCATAATAATCTTACTGCCAGCTACAAAATCGAACTTGGAATAAGAAGTTATATCGCCTTCCCTGCCAGTTGTAGCGGCAACAGCAGGCGTTGCGGGTTCGGGACTTGTTGTTGTTGATGTTGATGTTGGCTGCGGTTCCGATTGGGTTTGTGTTCCGGACGAATCGGGCGTACCGGGCTTATCCTTTTGCTTTTTTTTCTCCGTTGCTTTATCAATAGAATGGTCGATTTGGTCCACCACTTTTTGTTCAACCCGGTTTTTGATCCGGTCCAAAAGTTGCGCCGGACATGAAATGCTGTAAAGACCAAGCAAGACGATAACAGTGATTTTTTTCATTAGTGGTTGGTAATGGGTTATTATAATGTTCATATCAAGCCCGTATCCGTGGCGAGCTTGATGGCCGCAGCAATCGGATGGTCGTCAATAATAAATACATTCATCGCTTGCCCGGTAAAATGCCTTCAAACGCGCGCATCCAAAGTTACGCAGAGCGAAAGTAAGAAAACATCCCTGAAAACAGCCATTTTCCAACACAGTGCTTCCCATCTGTCACCAACCTGGCATGATGGTATAATATTTTAAATTACATTAGCCGTTTATTAGGCCTGAAAAGGCCAATATTGGCAATCCCTGACGGTGGAAACCGGTCTGAAACGAATCTTGTAATTAAAATAAAAATATGGCGTCCGGTTTCTTTGCAATTTTAGATGATATCGCTTTTTTGATGGATGACGTTGCGCTGGCAACAAAGGTAGCAACGCGGAAAACAGCCGGGATTTTGGGCGATGACCTGGCGGTTAATGCGGAAAAAGCAACTGGTTTTTTGTCCAGCCGCGAATTGCCTGTATTGTGGGCGATTACCAAAGGTTCGCTGCTGAATAAGCTGATCATCGTTCCCATAGCATTGGTGCTGAATGTGTTCTTACCCACGGCGATCAGCTATATCCTGATTTTGGGAGGGCTTTACCTGGCTTACGAAGGTGTTGAAAAGATCATTGAATATTTCTTCCACCATCCCAAAAAAGAACATTCCGTCATTAAGGAAACGGAGCAGGGAGAAACGGTTGCGCAAACGGATGTAGAGAAAACGAAGATCAAATCTGCGGTTACTACCGACTTTATTTTGTCCGTCGAGATTGTGATCATTGCGCTGGGAAGCGTTCTGGATAAGAGTTTGACGATCCAGATCTTGACCGTTTCTGCAGTTGCATTGGTCGCAACAGTTGGTGTTTATGGAATCGTAGCGCTGATCGTGCGGATGGATGATGCCGGGCATAAGCTCATCAAATCATCCGGCGGTAAAGGTTTCTTTTCTGCATTGGGCAACTTGCTCGTGCAGGCACTTCCTGTGATCATCAAGATTTTAGGTGCCGTAGGAACGGTTGCTTTGCTCTTGGTTTCGGGTGGGATTTTTTCTCACAACATCGAATTCTTCCACGATCTTTTCCCTGGAATCCCTGCTACGATCAAAGAATTGGGAATTGGCCTGGTTATGGGCCTTATAGTTTTCCTGGTTTTTACCGGTGTTAAAAAAATCATTTCCGCCGTAAAATCTAAATAGATGCACATGCCCGGCTTCTCACGGAAGCTGGGCAATAAGCGCCTTATATTTATCCACCTGGCTTTCAAATTTTCGGATGCCGGTTTCGTAGATAAATTTCAGCGATTCCAGGTCATCAATATCTTTTTCATAAGCCTCGTCCGCTTCCGATTCACGGTCCAGTTCGGATAATAATTGAAGCAACTTTTTCAGCGACCCGGAGTTTTCTTCTGCCCGGTACTGGTTCCATTCGAGCATTTTCTGGTAACTCTCTTTAAGACTTTTCTGAGCCATTGTCAGGGTGATTAATTTTTAAGATTTTGAGGATTTGTAAATGGTCATGCATAAAAAAAGCTGCCCCTTTCGAGGCAGCTTTCTAAGAATTGCTTGATTAAGCTTTTGCGCTATCACGCAATGCTTTGATCTTATCATGGGCAGCATTAATGCCCTGAGCCTGGCTCCTGATAATTTCAGCTGATTGCAAAGGAACATTTCCTGCCAATGCATCAGTGTAAGCCTTTTTGATCGCGTCTTCGCCGCGTTCAGCTTCTGATAAAATGCTTGCACGGTCACTGCCGCCAAATAGTGATTTTACATCAATCCAGGCACGGTGCAACGTTCCGCTAACACTCATATCATTTTCAACGTGTGCTGCTGAACCAACCAGTGCGGATAATTCCTGAACATTTTTGCGGCTCTGTTGAGCATATTCCTCAAACAAATGTTTCAGGTCGATATTCTCATCATTAATATCTGCAATTGCTTTTTCAAAACCAGCAACGCGGTCATTGTTAATTTCAATTAGATCACTAATTACGCCAGATGCATTTTCTGTAAGTGCCATATTATTGTTTAGTTTGTTTACGACACTTACTATGAATATCGTGCCAGCAATGTGAATGCGACCACATCATTGTGTAGGAAAATTTCGACCAACTTGCACCATTATTCGCTCCGCAGGCTTTTTACCGGATCCATTAATGCAGCCTTAATGCTTTGGAAAGAGATTGTTACCAATGCAATGACCAGTGCCAGCAGGCCTGCAAAACCGAACACCCACCACGGCATATCCATGCGATAAGCAAAGTCCTTCAACCATTTATCCATCGCATACCAGGCAACAGGGATCGCAATAATGATCCCGATGAAGACGAGTTTGACAAAATCTTTGGCCAAAAGCTGCACAATCCCCGCCAGGCTTGACCCCAAAACTTTGCGCACCCCGATTTCCTTTTTGCGGACCTGTGCCGTGTAAGTGGCCAGTCCAAAGAGTCCCAGGCAGGAAATGAATATGGCAATGGAAGCGAAAATGTTGAACAGCAGGCCGGTTTGCTCTTCCGATTTATAAAGACTATTGAATGCTTCGTCCAGAAACGCATATTGGAATGGTGAATCAGCATTAAATTTCCCCCAAACCTGTTTCGCCGCCGCAATTGCCTTTTGAGCATCATTACCCGTTGTTTTTATATAAATGCGGTTCATATCGTTGGGTCTATAAACAAAAACCGCCGGTTCGATCTTTTGCTTCATGGACGCAAAATGAAAATCTTTAACTACGCCAACGATCGTTCCTTCGTTGTCCCATAGCTTGAAACGTTTGCCAATCGGATCTTTGATGCGCGCAGTTTTTACGGCCATTTCGTTCAGGATATAATGCTTGGAATCAGACGGTGAATCCGTAAAATTGGCGCCTTCGTTTAATTGCATTTTAAAAAACGGAATGAAAGATTTATCGGCACTCATGAAGTGGATCATCATGGTTTCGCCCGGCTCCTTTCCATCCCAGTTGCTGCTTCCGGTTTGCCCGCCGATTTGAACTACATTAAAATTAGATCTGCTGACATCCGTTATGCCTGGCTGGTTCAGCAGTTCATTTTTAATTACATCATAGTGCTTTGTCAAATCCCGCATATAGAAAGAGAGCACGTGTGTTTTGTCATAACCCAAACCCTTGGAACGAATGTATTTGAGCTGGCTGCTGATAACCAATGTGCCCGCAATGAGCACAACCGAAACTGTGAATTGAATAACAACCAGGGTTTTACGGAACATGGATTCGCTAAGGCCGGCGGAAACTTTGCCCTTTAACGATTTAAGCGGTTCAAAAGATGATAGCAGCATAGCGGGATAAATGCTCGAAGCAATCAATGTTCCGGTAATGGTTGCTCCCAAAACCTGCCAGATATGGGGTTTCAGGAAGTCCAGCACTAGTTTTTTACCGGAAATCTGATTAAAAAATGGCATCAGCAGATGCATCAGCACAATCGCCATTAATGTGGATATTGAAAACATTAAAAGCGTTTCGACCACAAACTGTACGAAAAGCTGCATACGCGCCGCCCCTACAATTTTCCGCATGCTCACTTCCCTCGAACGCAGCAGCGAGCGTGCAGTGGAAAGATTGACATAATTAATACAGGCAATGATCAGGATCAGGGATGCCACAATCAGGAACATTCTGACGGTTTCAATGCCCTGCCCGGTGCCATCCGATTTGTATAAGTGAACAGCCGGCAATGCCTGTAAAAGGTAAGTAAGGTCTGTATCGTCGGGTTTGTTGCGGAGGTGAATGTTACGGAGCGTATTTGCTAAATTTTTGACATCCTTTCCTGGCTGTATTAAGAAATAGGTTGTATAATCAAATTCGTGAAAATCATTATCCTGGGTTTTGCCGTCTGTGTTGCCCGCGTATCGGTCTTTAAACCGGAGCGAGATGGGAAAGATCATATCTCCCTTAATGCTTGAATTTTCAGGAAAATCCGCAACCACGCCGGTTACTGTAAAACTGGTCGTATCGGAAGCAATTGCCTGTCCTATTACATTGGCATGACCAAAATAACGTTTTGCCGTCGATTCGGTCAGGATTACGGAGTGATTGTCGAGAAAAGGTTTGCGCTGGTTCCCGTGAATGAGGTTATAGTCAAACATAGTGAACAATGTCGGGTCCGCGAAGAATGTGTTTTCCTCATTGAAGACTTTATCCTGATACCTGAACAATGTATACGCACCATTATAAGTCATCCTGACCGCATCCCTGATCCCCGGAACTTCTCTTTTGGCAAATTCAGCAATAGGTGCCACTGTTCCTCTCCATATTTGCTCGCTGGCGCCGGTGCCCACACGGTTTTCAAGCTTATAAATACTTTCCGATTGCTTATTGAAGCTGTCATAAGTCAGTTCATCCTGGACCCAAAGCAAGATCAGTATCCCGACCGCAAGCCCTACCGACAGACCGATACAGTTGATGAGTGAGTAAAAGCTGTTCTTCAAGAGGTTACGCCAGGCAATTTTGATGTAGGTGACAATCATGATTTTGCTGAGATTTCAGTTTCTTAGGAAGTTACCATTGCCGGTAAAAAACGTTGCCAGCCAACGATACAGGCATTAAGCACCTGCTGGTGAACCCATTATAAATATTGAAAAAACAAATGCTGTCCGAAAGTGAACAGCATTTGTACGGTTATACAGAATAACGGATCGCTAATAAGCAAACCGTTTGATCAAATTTACATTCGGATTAGTTGCTGGGCGCCAGCTTCATGGTCACTTTCTGGAAGTAGGAAGCGGCCTGAGCACCGCTTTTTTTGTTGGATTTGAGCGTCGATTCGTTAATAAAGAGCTGCGTTTGCTTAAATATGCTCTGCTCATCCCGCCAGTCTGCAACATTAACAAGCAGGGGTTTTAACGGCCTGAAAAAATATTCAAACAGCACCCAATTCACGTACAGATCATGGTTGTAGCGCACATAATACACGGGTTCGAACTTCTCCAATTTTTCAAGGACTATCTGCATCGGCGATTTGCCAGACTTGGGGCTCTTCCGAAGCTGCGGCATTGCGGGGTGCAGTACTTTCGCTTCCAGAAGAAGATTAATGTAATCATTTAAATTATACAGAACTGTTTCATTGTGAACAGTGTAACGGATCATTTGCATAGTGGGCGCAAGGGTGTTTTTGGATTGTTCAGAAATCAAAAATATCAGAACCAATCCATTTCAACCAGCGCTGATGCTAATTTAGAGCGGTTAAAAACACGGCATAGAAAAAGGGAATGAGTCAAAACTCATTCCCTATCAAATTCTTTTCAGAAGGTAAGATCCGTTATTTTACCAACGGGATAGTCCAGAAAATACTGGCCTGGATAACGCTGTTCTTGAAATCAGGGTTAATGTCCTGGCCGGAAAAATTACCAACCTTCGAAAGTCCGGCGATATAACGAACGCCTACACCCAATCCAATCGGTGAATGGTAACCAATGCCACCTGCTGCTGCCAGATCCAGGTTTTTAGCAAAGTTATCGATAGTTTGATCAGGAACGTTCGATGATGTCCTGAATCCAGCTTGTGGGCCGAATTCCACATAGAACCCGCCGCTCGTTTTAAATTTGAACATAACAGGAACTGTTACATAGCTGATTTTGAAATCGGATTTGTTACCTGCATTGTTAACTTTCGCTCCTTGTGTAGAGAATAAAACCTCCGGCTGCAATGAGAAAACTTTTCCAAAACCGTAGTTAAGCACGCCACCCAGATGGTATCCTACCAACGCGTCAGATTCAATGTCACCGCCAGTATAGTTACTGATGTTAAGACCGGCTTTTGGTCCAATGCTGAATTTTTGGGCAAACGCTGACTGTACTGAAATAAGCAGCACGGCAGCCAATAGTAATTTTTTCATAATTTAAAAATGTTTAATGTTTTACAAATCCGTTGACGATTTGTCTTCGCAGTCCCGGCACCAACCGAGCCTCATTAAACGTTAGTCCAAATCTCATGCCATACCAATCCACCATCGATCAGCACTGATCTGCCCCCCATTTTCCCCACTTCCCTGCATGATAGTATGGCTTGCGGAGCACGCTTGAGATTCTTAAATGCAATATTTCCTGAACCAATTGGATGTATCATTCACATCAATCTCATCCCATACTTTTTCCGCCCCGACCCGCTTAAAATGCCCCACCAATTTGTAAGGTTCATTATCGATAGAATTGTCAAAGAAAAACGCCTGATAGGCAATATCAGAAGCCTGTTTTGCGAGTTGCAGCGATCTGTAATACCGGCTTTCGATTTTGTCCTTGGGTACATCATGCCCGTTGGCCCTTACCCGCAGCGCGACACGATACTGATTAATTTTGGGAGACTCAGTAGACACGAAATAAAAATAGACCTTATAACCTTGCTCAGATGCGCGCTGCATAATGTCAAGATTGGATTCGTGTGAGAATACGGTTTCAAAAGAAAATCTTTTCTTAGCTTCCAGAAGTTTTTCCCGAAGAAACCTGGCGATTATTTGAGATAGACGCTCGGAGTGTTTCTCAACCGTCAAATCTATTTTGTTGCTTTCAATATGAAAGGATCTTTCTAAATCGCTGACAGTAAATACGGCTATAAGCAAGCCTGACGAAAGAGCAAATTCAACAAGTTCTAATTTCGAACATTGAAGCCCATAATCTGAAAAACTAAAAGAGCCTTTCTGCAGCGATACTGCAATGTCATCCGCATTGACGTAAATTCCGAAATCAATCTTTCGTTTGTTGACATCCGTTTCTCTTACGGATTTGATAACCGTGCTTTTGCCCGAACCATTTGGACCGGCAAAAACTCGCAGCCGAAGCTGAGGTGTTGAAGTTATAGTGTGTTCCAAAAAAGTACGTTTGTTACTTTGACTTATACTTTCAGTTCTTCTAACTGCTCAATTCTACCATCCTCATATACTTTCACTACCCAGCCATCCCTTACCGTTACTACATGCCCCATTATTTGCATGGCCTCTTTCGCAGCTGCCCTTCCTGCACTTTGTGCTCTGCTCACCAGCAACCTTTTGGTTAAGTAAGCATAGCCATCGCTGGTAACCTGGTCCGTGGAATCTTTTGACTTTGTTTTCATAGCCCTAAAATACAAAAAATATCATAACCCAACATTGCCGGAACTCAGGCAATGCCCGGTGCAATCACACTAAAACAAAAAAGCCCCGCAAAATTCTGGTTTCGCGGGGCTTTCATTCATTTCAATATATTTACTTAATAGCAACCGGCACTTCGGTGTTTTCCCAGCGGAGGATGAAGCCGGTTGGGGTTACTTCGTAGGCTAATGTTTCTGTCATCGAGGCGCTTTTGGCTGGTTTTGCTTTTACTGTTAACACGTCCTTGGAAGCATCTTTGGTGGTTTCGCCACCGCGTTTGATGCCCCATTGGCCAGTTTCTGAGTTAAAGATAAATGACCATTCACTTGCACCCGGAAGCGCATACAGGCTGTACTTTCCGGCAGGAAGTTTTTGCCCTTCGATGGTAATGTCTTTATCGGTTTCGAAAATCGTAGCCTCATTTGCGCCGGCGCGCCAAACTTTGTCGAAAGGAACCAGTTCGCCGAACACTTTGCGTCCTTTTGCCGACGGTGCGGAATAGTTGATTGTAATGTTGGCACTGCCCGCTTTTCCGGTTGCCGTTTTGGCCGGACTTGCTTTTGGCTTGTCCTGTGCCTGGCCTGCGAAGGCAATCAGCATGCAGGTAAACATTACAAAGCCTTTTAAGATCAGATTGTTTTTCATGTCAATGCTTTTTAGTTTTTCAAATCAATAAATTTTTACTAAATATCGACATTTTGTACTAAAAATTGACAGTCATTTTTAACGTGAAGATCTTTCCTACGCCGTCCTGATATTTACCATCCAGTCTATTCCGAACTTATCGCGGAATGCGCCGAAAATGTCGCCCCACATCTGCCTGTCCAGTGGGACAACAATGGTGCCTTCTTCGCTTAATGCATCGTAATTCTGACGCAAAGTGGCTTCATCAAAACCGCTGAGAGAGAGCACGATCTTCCCGGCTCCCAGCGGCATTCCTTCCGGGGCGTCGCCACCCATAAATTCTATGGAACCTCCCATCATTGTGCCGTGCATAATGTGGTCGCGAAT
The DNA here is from genome assembly GCF_021502655.1 of Dyadobacter sp. CY347. GTDB lineage: Bacteria > Bacteroidota > Bacteroidia > Cytophagales > Spirosomataceae > Dyadobacter. Next base: position 1,179,627 of record NZ_JAKFFT010000002.1, on the reverse strand, counting down.
GCCGGCGGGGCAGCTTCCATCCATATCGCCGTAAGTCATGAAATTCACCTCTCCGCCAAAAATGCTTTGGTAGAACTCAAATGCCGGGCGGCAGTTGCCATCGAACATGAGGTAAGGATGCAAATCAATAGTTGCCATGGTTATGAAGTTTGTGGCTTTTAGCCTGTTAAGTGTTTTTACATAACAAAATTAGATCACACAAACGGCTTACTCCGTGTGAAAACGCGACAAAGAAAGGGGGACATCGCGCCAACTGTTCCAACCAGCATAATACAGGTCACTGCGGGGGTGAATTTTTAGGTGTTTGGTATAAAATTGGTAGCGTTTTTTGCTTCATCAAACCAATTTAGCCATGTATATAATCTTAGGAGCGACCGGACATGTGGGTTCTGCGGTTGCAGAAACATTGCTAAGCCGCGGTGAGGCTGTTACAGTTATTACCCGTGATGCTGAAAAAGCAGAAAAATTCAGACAAAAAAGAGCAGTTGTCGCTGTCGCGGATGTGCACGCTGTGGAAACCCTGCGGCAGGTTTTCCGCACAGGGAAACGGCTTTTTTTACTAAATCCCCCTGCCCTGCCTGATACAGACACCATTGCCGAGGAGAAAAAGAGTTTAGCAAGCATTATAGCGGCCCTGGAAGGCTCGGGATTGGAAAAGGTTGTGGCTTTGTCAACATACGGAGCGCATGATGGTGAAGGCGTCGGCGATTTGGGTGTGCTTTATGAAATGGAGCAGCAATTATCCGAAACGCACATTCCGTTTAGTATTGTCCGGGCGGCCTATTATATGAGCAATTGGGATGGCTTTCTGCAAACAGCCAAAACGGAAGGAAAAATATATTCGTTGTATCCGGATGATTTTGAGTTACCAATGGTCGCACCGGAGGAGATTGGCAAGTTTGCAGCTGAGTTACTGATCGAGCCGGTCGAGCGGACAGGACTATATTATATTGAAGGCCCGGCCGAATATACACCCGCAGATGTAGGAAATGCATTCTCGGAAGCATTAGCAAAGCAGGTGGATACGGAAGTTATTCCGCGCACGGAGTGGATTCCTTTTCTCAAAAAAATGGGTTTTTCCCAACATGCAGCAGAATCTATGGCCGCCATGACGGACATTACGCTGGAAGAAAAATATGAGGTGAGCGACTCGCCTGTGCGCGGGGAAATCAGCATTCGGGATTATGTTGGCAAATTGGCGAAAGGAATGGTTTGATCAGTACCGGCCGGGAATGATTTTATCTGTAACGGAAATCCAAAATCCGGTTTTATGACAGATAAGCAATATCCTCCATTTTATGCGGGCACCAGCGGTTTAATGCTGCCGGTGCCTAACAAGCAATTTTATCCCGAAGAATTTAAAGATACAAGCCGCTTAACTTACTACGCGTCAATGTTTAACAGCATTGAAATCAATAGTTCGTTCTACAAAATCCCGCTTGCATCGACGGTCCGGAACTGGTCATTGCAGGTGCCGGACGACTTCAAATTTACCTTCAAACTGTGGCGGGACATTTCACACAACAAAGGGCTTGTCTTTAACCCTGAGGATGTAAAGAAGTTTGTTCAGGTAATTGACCACATTGGTGACAAAAAAGGCGCTTTACTTGTGCAGTTCCCTCCCAGCCTAAAAGCAATGATGCTGCCCCAACTCGAAAATCTGCTGGCCACAATTGCTGACGCTGATCCTGAAAGACTTTGGCATGTGGCGTTGGAATTTCGGCATGACTCATGGTATCACGATGAGATTTTTGAGCTGATGGAACATTTCGGTTGTGAAATCGTCATTCACGACAAACCTGGCTTGTCGCCCGGCCTTCCGGAATCTGACGCTGCATTTAAATATTTGCGCTTTCACGGCCCCGAAGGCAATTACCGGGGCACCTATGAAGATGACTTTTTATACGATTCAGGAGAGCAGATCCAGGATTGGATAGCAGAGGGAAAAACGGTTTATGCCTATTTTAACAACACCATGGGCGAAGCAATCAACAACCTCAACTTGCTCAATGCGGCGGTTAATCCCGTGAAATAAGGCCCTTTCAATGCGTGCCCGCATCCAGCCCAGCTATTTCCATCTGGTACTTTGCAGGCAGAATTAAATTTTTAACAAACTGGTGGAGCTTAAAGCTGCGGGCCATTTTGTAAGCCGGAAGAATTACTTGCAAAGCGGACCAGTTTCCCAGGGAAAGCAGCCGGCTAATGCGCTGAGGAACAAGCTGAACCTGCACTTCTTTGAGCATTACATAACGCGGCAAGCCAAGATGCTTTTTGTATTGTTTATATAAATCAACAGAAAACGCGCTCTTGACAAAATTCTCATTAAGCTGCTTTTGTCTCATGGCCAGCCAAGCTTCATAAGTAGCCGGCAAGCCACCGATGCCCATTCTCGAACCGACATTGTGAAAGACCTCAAACACCTCGGCCTTCTCTTCCCCGGTAAGTTTCCTTTCCAGGAGTTCAAATGAGCGTATCGAATAGTCGATCAGCATAAACAGCACGTCGCGGTATGCCCAGTCCGGAATTTTTGCGCCGCGCTCATTTTCCACTTTTTGATGAATAGCTGTGATCTGGTCAATGGCCTGCAATGCTGCCTGATATTCTGAAAATACAATGCGGCGGGCATAAGTAACAGTTGAGAACAGCCTCCCCAGCGGATCTGCGGGGAGTTTTCCAGTGAAATACAGCCAATCCACAGACTTATTGACGGCAAATTCGGCGGAGGCTCCGGCAAAAATGAAAAGGATCGTATCCGCATTTCCCCAGATCTCACGCACAACAGAATCTTCTTTCACAAACCATTCCATCTCGTATTCACTTAAATCAAAATTTAAAAAGTACTTTGAATTACAAAGTTAATATTTTTTGTCAAAAAGTCCTTATTTTAAAAGAATCGTTGTGGTTTGAAATAAAAGGATTTGAGATTGGCAAAATAATGTATCAAAATAAATATCACCTCTTTCCCAGGAAACGGGCGAGGATGCTTTTTGTAATGTCAAGCAATGCTTTGAATGTGTTGGGTTTTACAATAAAATCGTCTGCTCCGGCGGCCAGCGCCTTCTTTTTCAGTTCGGGATTACTTGACGTGGACATCATTACAGCGGGTAATTTTTCCAGCCCGGGCTCCGCCCTGATTTCCTGAATAGCCTCAATGCCATTCATTTTGGGCATATTCATATCCACCAGCACGACTGTCCCGGAGATGTCGCCTGCATCTTTTACATTCTCAATTAATTCCTTACCATTTTCTGCTTCGATAACCGTCAGATTGGGGTTGGCTTCCTGTAAAGCGTCCTTAATCAGCATTCTATCGTCCTCGTCATCATCAGCGAGGTGAACTGTCTGTCCTTCTTCCATATTCTTTCACTGCTTGTAGAACAAATATATTAATCATTACCGTCTAAGACAATACGTTGCCGGTTGACAACTGTATCGAATGATGGTCGGATGATCAGTTCGTTGGGCGTTACCGTGTAATCCAAAGGCCGGAGTGCATATGCCAAGCCATAGAAAAGGGTTCGTTTATGGTAATATAAGCTTTCTTGCGCAATTGTCCCAACCTCCCCCTGTGATTGTCCTCATTGCGGATGATGCGGTTAGTGTCAACACCCTAATTTTGGCTTATTGATTTGAGTTTCAATCCACCTTATCCAACTTAAACTTATTCGTCATGGCAAAGCTAAACACCTATCTCAACTTCGACGGTAAATCCGAAGAGGCCTTCAACTTTTACAAATCCGTTTTCGGAGGCGAATTTCTGGCGGTTCACCGCATGTCGGATATGCCCGGCGCCGAGCGACTTGCTGAAAATGAAAAAGGACGGTTGATGCACATTTCACTTCCTATTGGTAAAGATGACGTGCTAATGGCCTCGGACATTGTTCCGTCTATGGGGCATAAACTGGTTACTGGCAACTACGCTTACATTTCCGTATTCACCGATGGCCGCGACGAAGCGGACCGTCTGTTTGCAGGGCTTTCTGAGGGCGGTGAAATTGAAATGGCAATGGAAGATACATTCTGGGGCGACTACTTCGGCAGTTTTCATGACAAATTCGGCATTGGCTGGATGATCAATTACCCCAAGCAGGATAACTGATACCAAATCGGGTTTTCGAGGATAACTTTCACCAACGAAACTCATTCCAAAGAACAAAATGCTAATGATAGCCGCTACTTTCAGAGCTTCCCTTAAAATCACCGGCTTTGTTTCGCGCTCGTTGTTCAGGCTTTTCATTGCCATCAACAAATCCAGCAGGAATGTCACAGGAACCATGATGCCCAGAAGGGCGGTCACTCTGTAAATTTTGTCCAGTAATAATCGCAGCTCACTATCCTGATCGGCAACATTAAACCCAATATTCAAAACTTGAACATCTGGCTCAGTTTTTTTATATCAATTGAAAAAACTGATATAACAATGGCTGATATAAATAAAAACGAACCGGACGAAAACGATCAAATCAAAGGGTCTAACACTGTCAAAGATCCTAATGAGTGGACTACGGGAGACGAACCGATGACCGGTGCGCAGCAATCCTATTTGAAGACGCTTTCTGACGAAGCCGGTGAGGAATTTGTTGAAACATTAAGCAAGGCAGAAGCTTCAAAAAGAATCGATGAATTGCAGCATAAAACAGGCCGTGGCCTGAAATAGGCGACATTCATAATTTTAAATGATGAGACAAAGGCCGCTGCAATTTGCAAGCGGCCTTTGTTATTTCTGATTTATCAAAAACATTAAATCCAATTCGCAGCGCTTCAATATTACGATCCAAGCTTGCTGTAAAACTGGCGAAAATGCTCTTTAAGGCCTTCCCAGTCCTTTTCCAAAATCATTTTTTTATCAAATAGCTGCCCGCCTACCCCGAGCCCATTGGCACCGGCTTTCAGGAAAGCGCTCATATTTTCCAGACCAATGCCACCCGTTGGAAGTAGTTTCAGTTGGTTCATGGGAGCCTTCAAATCTTTGATATATTCCGGACCCAGTGAGGTTGCGGGATAGATCTTTACCATCGATGCGCCCAGTGTCCAGGCATTGTAAATCTCTGTCGGCGTGAATGCACCCGGGAAAATGGGCACCTTCTTTTTCACGCAGGATTTGATTACTTTTTTATTGATAATCGGTGTTACAATAAACTGGGTGCCAGCTTCCAAGGCTATTTCCAGATCATCTTTGGTACAGACCGTTCCTGCACCGATATTAAGCCCTTCGCCTTCGGTTTCCAGTGCTAGCCTGATCATTTCAGCAGCACCCGGCGTGTTCATAGTAATTTCAATGGTCGTCAATCCGGCTTCCTTGTAAATGGGCAGGATTCTTTGCACATCTTCGGGCGAAATATTACGGATAATGCCTACCAGAGGCGCTTTGTTAAACAACTCCCACGAAAATGCACGTTCACTCATATGTTATCTTTTTAATGTTCAGTTCTGAACTTAAAAATGCATTTAAAATTCCATAATGGTGTCCCTATCAATCTGGAATCTACATTACCTTGATCTCACTGGCTTTGAAACGAATCAGGATTTGCTCTAACACATAGCTTTTATAAGTCGTTTCTGAATAAACGCTATTCAGCCAAACCAGGATTTTGAGCTCAATGCTATCGCCTGTAATGGCGTTGAACAGGACTTGCCGGGGTGCTTTCCTGACAACGCCTTCTGCATTGTCAACAATGTCATTGATTATTTTCTTGACTTTTTCCAGATCCGCGTCGGTGCTGACTTTGAAGGTGATTTCAGATTTCAAACGCGCATCGCTCGTCGTATAATTGACCAGCCTTCCCGATAGCAGATCACCGTTTGGAATAATCACTTTTGAACCTTGCGGAGTAAGCATCCGGCTGGAACGGATCCCGATGTCGAGCACCTTTCCCTTCTTGTCGGCCAGCTCAATATAATCTCCGATTGTAAAAGGTTTTTCAAAAATCAGGATAATCCCGGATACGAAGTTGTTGACAATGTTCTGCATTCCAAGCCCGATACCCACACCCAACGCTCCCAGCAAAACGGTGATCTTGCTGAGCGGAACGCCTGAGACAGTGATGGCCACCAGGAAGCCAACTACAATGATGATCAGCCTGACAAGCGCGAGTTTGGAACCCTTATGCACAGAATCAGCAGTAAAATTGACATCCGGTCCTGAAAACAGCAGGTCGATATGTTTTTGAAATTTGTTTGCCAGCCAGATGATGACGGAGAAGAAAAGCACATTTTCCAAAGTAAATGTGACAGAGCCGAACGTGCGTTCTTTTTCAAGGATATCCAGCAAAAATCCGAATATCGGCTCAATGATGTTGAGGTTAATGCAGAAAACCAGAATCCACAAAAGCACCGAAATGAACGACATTATTTTCGTAAATGTCACACGGCTTTTCTCGATGTTGACACGAGAAAACAGCCTTTTCGACGCCACGCTAACCTTCATATGCAGATCCAGCGCCTCCAAAACAATGTGCACAAAAATGCCCAGGCTCAGCACCTGAATGAGTCCGCTGATTGCAGTTATGTTGAAATTTTTAGCTAATGAAATGCGTCCCAGCGTATTAAGGATCACTGCGAGAATGTTTAAAACAATGTAGATGATCAGGACCGGCTTGATGAATTTTTCCTCCATTTTCACCTCCCGCAATTTCCTGAAAAACCATACTCCGAATGCAATAGAACCCAAATTAAGTGACATCAAGGCAAGCCTCGACAGGAAAGATTCCCCTACAATGATGTTGCTGATAATGGTGAGCACGTAAATAATGAGCACGGAAAACCACCAGACCAGCTGCTGCCCGGAAAGCCTCTTCATAAAGAAGATGGTCATCGTGATCAAAAGCAAAAACTGGTTCAGCTCAATGTAAATCGATGGCGACCGCGGTTCAAATAGGGGGGTAATGTTGAAAAGGATGATGAAGGTGGCCAGTATCGGCTTTGGATTAATGTATTTAAAATCCAATTGCCCAATTTCCCTACCGATGGCGGCAGATGCTGCCAGGCGAAAATTGACAAAGATCCAGGCAAAAAACCCAATGCAAAACAGAAAGAGCAGCACGCGATTGTCCCAGGTCGACTGCAAAAAATAGCGCAGGATCTTATTTTGACCCGTATAGGAAACTTTAATAATGTCGTTGACGCTGCCGTTTACATTTCCCGGAGGCGCTTTCCAGATGTAGCTGGACTCCTTACCCAGCAAGTTTCGGCCGGATTCCTTGATATAGTCATTGATCGTGGTTTCAAGATCATTAGCACGAAAAAAAACCTCCGAAACTTCGGCAAGTAGGCTGCTAACCGTGTCCAGATTGGCCGTTGTGGTCTTGCCCGCTTCCTGCAATTTCAATTTTAAATCAGCAATTTGCCCCGAGTAAAGTTTCTTTTGCGTGCTATCACCCGCCTGTATGTCCAAAAGTGAATCACGGCTGAATTGAATAACCTGTTCCGACAGTAATTGCAGGTCGCCATTGTGCTTACTCAGGGTTTTTCGCCACTGGCCGGTGCGCTGCTGCACATCGGTAAGCATCAGTTTATAATTCTGTAAATCCTTGCTGCTTGGAATGGCACTTTCAACGCCTACTGCTGCTTGAATCTGGTCTACATTACGCTTAACGCCAACAAGTTCTTTTTTGATTACATCACTGTCGTAACCCTTTTTATTGGCTGCATTGATCTGGGTGATAACTGCTTGCGCTTTCTCTATTCTAAATAAAAGCGTGTCGGGAATAGCAATTGAGCGGGTGGCTTTCTTTGTGGTGTCTTGCGCTGCGATCCGGAGCGATAGCAGCATAATTATTAATAGCGTTGAAAAGAATTTACTTTTGGTCATATGATTCTAGCTGTGCAGGAACATTAAATTGCTTTTTTCAGACTAAAAATCATACCAGCCGCCCGTTCAGCAGCAACCGCGCCCCGTTATACGCAGCCCGGATTTTTACCCAATTTCTACGTCAGTCCTTGTCAACCAGTACAATGCAATCAGGACAATCGTCTTTTCCGGCCGGCACTGCGGAGGCTTGCAGTTGCAGTTTTTTGCCTGTTGCATCGGCCTCTTCCAAAAGTTCGAATACACGGCGTTCGCCCACCATCAGAAGCGCCTGGAAAAGAACACCCGCATATTCGCTTTCCTCGCTTTGTGGACCCTTTGCTTTCGCGAGATCATTATAATATCCAAACAGATCTTTACCTTTTCCCATTGCTGTAAACTGGTTTTGGTTAAAAGTGAAGTTGAGGCTCGACTTACTCAAACGCGGTGCGACTGGCATTATTGTTTGATAAGGCCAATCGGGCTTAACATTAACAAATTACATTATGCCTGAGGGACCGTCTATTGTTATTTTGAGGGAAGCGGTCGACGCGCTGCATCTGGAAAATGCCGTGATCCGACTTGCAGAAGGCAATTCCAAGATCGATACAGATCGATTAACCGACCAGAAAGTGCTTGCTTTCAGATCCTGGGGAAAGCATTTTCTGGTGTGTTTTGAGGATTTTACATTGCGGATCCATTTCATGCTTTTTGGTTCGTATCTCATTAACGAGCGCAAGAAAACACCTCCCCGTCTAACCCTGGTTTTCGATGATGCTGAGCTGAATTTTTACGCATGCTCCGTGGCTATCCTGGATCAGCCGGCCGATGCGATCTATGATTGGAGCAGCGATATAATGTCGGATCAATGGAGCCCGGAGCAGGCCATTGACAAGCTGAAAGCTGCGCCTAAGATGCTCGCTTGCGATGCGCTGTTAGACCAGAATATTTTTTCCGGGAGCGGCAACATTATAAAAAACGAAGTCCTTTTCCGCATTCAGGTCCACCCGTTGTCCCTTGTCGGCATGTTACCAAAAGCCAAGCTTGAAGAATTGGTTACGGAAACGAGCCGTTATAGTTTTGATTTTTTGCATTGGAAAAAAGAATTTACGTTAAAGAAACACTGACTGGCGCACACAAAAAAAATGTGTCCACGCTGCCTGATCCCGTTTCATAAGGAATATCTGGGCAAAACGAAGAGGAGAAGTTACTTCTGTGAAAATTGCCAGGCGCTCTATGGAAAGTGAGCTTGCGTGATAATGCAACCGAATAACGTTATCTTCACAAGACCCGGAAACCGCCGGATCGGTTATCAATCTCATTTGCAAACCATCTTTAATGAACTGATCGACAGCTACATCGACAACAAAGTAGGCATAGCCGAAGACTTTCTGAGCAAATCGCTTGCGTCAAGTCTCAAATCCAATCTCATATCGCTGCTGGAAACCAACCAGCTACTTTCGGCCGGAACAGGAAATGACACAGCGGTTGTCCACAACAAATTATACCGCAGCGACAGCATTTACTGGCTCGACCGTAAACACAACGATCCGCACGAAAACGACTTTTTTGATCTTATGGACGGGTTTGTGGAACATTTGAACCGCACTTGTTACACAGGCATCACCGGATACGAATTTCATTACGCATTTTACAAGACGGGAAGTTTTTACAAAAAGCATTTCGACCAGTTCCGCAACAATCCCAGCCGCCAATATTCAATGATCATGTATCTGAACACCGACTGGACCGCGACAGACGGCGGCGAACTACGCATTCACAACGCCAATCACGAACAGGATATATCTCCCACCAACGGCAAAAGCGTCTTCTTCAAAAGCAGCGAACTGGAACACGAAGTCCTGCTGACTAATAAGCCAAGGATGAGTGTTACTGGGTGGTTGAAGGTGGGTTAGGGAAAATATTTTCAGCTCATTAAACGCTGATATCTCGCTTCGAGAAGTGCTTTATAGTCCGCTTTTAATTTGTCGGACAAAAAGCTGTCATCGATCCATTGTAATGCAATAGTTTTATTTTTTTCGAAACGGCGAAACACTCCTGCTATCTGCTTAGCATTCAAGTCTAATCCTTTGCCTAACCTATCGAAATGCTCTCTTTTAAACTTCTGCCTCTTTCCTTCGAGTGTCAGGGCAAGTTCCTCGGCGTCATCCGGATTAACAATTGTTACATTCAGCAAGTCATAAGCAGGAGATAACGACCAATCATTTCCTGAATTGATCATCGAAAAATTTTTCAGATGCATATCGTTATTCCCCGTCAGAAAACTGAAAATGCTGAGTTCGAAGAAATACAATTGATCTAACAATGTGTTTGCCGAATGTGACCTCAGCGCCCTTCCAATTCTTTCCATGGACCCTCTATATTTGTCGAAAGCTTCCAGAATCTGAAACATATCCAGCATATGGATCTTCTCACCATTCTCAGTTCGATCTATCCTTTTAGTAATGTATGCCAGCTCACCGGATTGCAACCGGATCAAGCTTGATTTTACAGTTTTAATACCAAAAGCCTCGGCTATACGCATTGTTACATGCTCATTTTGAGTCATTTCAGGATATCGCTCCATAGGCGGCTTGAAGATATAGTTCCCCCCTAACGCCCCGACAACAGTCAACCGCCCGCTACTTCGGTTGCCCAACGCATCGTTTACCAATGAGAGCGATAACTTAGGCTGGACACCCGGAACAGCAATGCTACGCTCGACTACATTCTTTGCCAACTCCGACATCTGATCCAGAGAATATTCGAAACGCGGAGTTTGCTTCATTCCAAAAAAGTCCACGCTACAATGCGAATGAAAATCCACTTCTGCGGAACCCTCCATTAACTTGTAACAATACAGACATTTTCTATTCTCCATCCTCCGTTATTGGTTGAACGCTTACTGCTCCTATACAGTTGTGGCAACAAGCCAGAAGCAAACCCATGCGATCATTTTGATTGATTTTCCAATTTTTAGAAGCAATATCCAAAAGCCATCCCTCTGGTATAAGTCCTTCAAAAAACGGGAAAAGCCTGTTGTCTTTATACGTCTGGTTGCTTACTGGCATGGTGAACGTGATAAATTGCTTCGGATAGGCTGCAATGTAACTTGGATCATACGCAAAAAGATACTCACCGTCATCCGTTTCAGTGAGTATCCCGGCTAGCAGTTCTTTATAAAAAATCGAAGCCCTTCTCATTGCAAATTGGTTGTAGTCGATGGATCTTTCATATTTGCAGGAATCAGGACGTGCCCAAACATCTTCAGTACTTGGTTGACCTTTTCGAGATTCAGGTTTTCCTTACCCTGCTCAATCTTACGAACCACTGTTAAAGCAACACCTGCCCGTTCAGCAAATTCTTCCTGTGTAAGATTGGCTTGTTTTCTTTTTTCTCTGACAAATTGCGAAAGTTGACTCATGGCAACACTTTATATGTTATTCCATATAAAGTTATTCGAATTTTTTAAACTATATGCATTAACATACAAAATAATAAATTTGAGTATGTTTATATGTGAATGAATATAATTATTTCTTCTGACGAGCCCGAGCCAGCTGTACGCGCTTGAAAATGTAGCTGTTGACATAGATAAACAATGCAAGGCCGATGAGGATGAAGATTGCATTCAGCTTGTAGGAAAAGCCTATGAACTTTTCTTCGCCTTTCATGGAAAGTTCGAACCTAAGCCATAGTCGTTCGACGGTGGTTGTTTCCTTATCGAATGGAAGCGCTTCGTCGTAGATGGGCTCGATGATGTAGCGGTTGTTGATGTCGATGTAACCGTATTTGTCATCGATGCGGACCATAGAAATGCCGCGGTTGTAGTAGGAAGCAAAATCGTATTTGAGCGGCGTTCTGACTTTTCCCTTTTTGTCTATATGACCAAACTTTCCATTGATCGCTACTGCCGAGCGGTCTTCATTGGTGAAGCCGGTTGCTTCGTCATATAAGAATGGAATCCGCGTTTTTCCAGTTTTGTCGATGCAGCCCCATTTATTATTTTTCTTAACCCAAAAGAGTCCGGAAGTTGGTTTACGCGTATCGGTATATAAAAAATCCGTGATGAGCTCGCCGGTGAAAACATTGATGTAACCAAACTTATCGCCGTATTTAACCCGCTCCATTCCCTGGCCCGAAAACTTATATTCCGGATCAATGTCGTCCAGCGAAACAGGCACACGGAGGATCATTTTGTTGTTAATAATCCCGTATTTACCTTCAAATAAAAAGTGATAAATGTACTTGGAACTCTTCACTTCCTTTTCAATAAAAGGACTGAAATTCCAGTTCAGAATAAAATAGTTGCGGCCTTTCCACCAGAGAATGTCCTCCCGTGTGTCCTGATTGCAAACCATATCTACTTTCGCAGCGGAGATCAGAAAGTCTTTCCTGAAATATTGAATGGGGACTTTGTAAATTTCCTTTCCTGTTGAATCAATGTAAGAAAGGCCATATTGCTTTCCGGAGCGATAAATTACCCACGTTTTTCCCTCGTAAAACTTATCGGTCGAAACATAAACCGGCTGGATCACAACCTCACCTCTCCTGTTGATAAAACCGTGGCGGCCAAGCTTTTCCTCGTCCAGTTCCATCGGCACAAACTCGGCCAGATCACCCGAAAAATCACCAATATCTCGATAAGCCGCCGTCAGCTTTTTACCATTGTTATCAACCAGGAAAGTTTCGTAGGCGCGGCATGGAATCGTTATCTTCTTGACAACATATATGCCTTTATACTCTTTATAGACATTATATTCTGAAAGCCAGGGCTTCCCGGGAACCGAAACCGACTGACAAAATGCACTCTGAAAAAATGCGGTAAACGATATAAAAAGTAACCAGCGAAAAGCCTTATGAAACATCCCAGCAAAAGAATTTATCCAACATCCATTATATCAACGGCGACTAATATACCCATTATGGACATTGATCGGATAATAACCCGCATTTTAATATCTCACCCCGGCCACACCGAATCGCCGCGGCTGGCATCATGGATAGGGAGTATTGCTCCCATATCTCACATTAATTGTCAATTTCTATATCAAAACAATCGCATTTGCTGGCCTACCATGTACTCATGGCCGAGCAAGGGAATGGTGTCGATGATCTCGTATTGGCGTTTTTCCTCACTGAATTTGCGCATGACGAATGAATTGCATGTGAAGTGCTCAGCAAACGTTTCGGTGAAATAGTCATGAGATTGTTTTATTTCTTCGAGGGTCAAGCCACTCGCAATGGTCATATGCGGCTTTTTACGACCTACCACATCCCAACGATCGGTGCATCTTTGCTTCGTAAGTTTATTGAAATTTGCGCCAATGCTTTTACAATATTCCGAGATTTGCTCCACAGATCCATCATCTGGCTTAATGTAGAAAGTACATTCAGGTCTGTCAGAATAATCTCCGAAACCCGAAAGCCCGATCTCCAAGGGCGCCAGGCCGGCCAGCACCCGTTTGAATTCAGCCAGAATAATGGGATAATCGTCTTCGGTGGCTACAAATAATATCAAGGTCACATGCGCAAAGGAATTTACGCTGTTATATCTACGGCCGAGATGCTCATCCAGCCGCTTTTTGAGCGTCCTCACCAGCTCAATAATGCGCTCATCAGGGTTTATAGCGAGGGTGTAAACAGATAGTGTTTTACTTTTCATCAATTGATTGACCACATCGTAAATATCGGCAGGAATACACTAGTAATACACCAATTTTAACATTAATAAGCGAGCAAGCGACCACAGGCAATAACTGAGATCCAAACTACAATGGAAACACAGGCAGTGATTTTAGCCTGATACGGAAATTTAGCGTCAGGATTTACTCCTGACTTAAATATGAAACGGTGAAAAACGAACACATTTATAGCCCCAACTAGTATGAGGCTCATTTTGGTCCAAAAAGTTGGATCTACACCCAGCGCATTGGCATTGGTTATAAACAGCAATGCGCCGGATGGGATGATCAAAAGCAGTGACCTGCACGACCAAGGCAGTAGATGTTCGGCCAGACTGGCGAAAGGAATATTTTTCGAAAACCCCAGCAACCTCAGATCGAACATAAATGCGGGTCCTACTAGCATGACGATTCCCACTATATGGACGATTTCCAATGCCGGATACAGCCATAAGGATTGTCGGATGCCTATTGCCCAGGAGGTTTTTTCGAGCCAGTCAAGAAAGTCGAGCACTATCAGCGGAGTTCAAATTTCTTACCGTCAACGAAGATCCTTTCGGCACGCATCTCTCCTTTTTCCGTCTTGTGCGGATAAGCGACGAGCCTTACGGAAGTGCCTTTTTGGATCATGTCGGCAGTTAGGCCGCGGTCGGTCATGCGGCTGGTTGGTGCGAGGAACACGGTGTACATTTCCTTATTATACTTCACTTTCGCGAGCACGTGCGGGTTTTCGTAAATGGATTCTTCGATTTTCGTTTTAAAATCCTGCGGTTTGGTTTGGTCATAGTCGGCCCAGCCGTGATGCAAAACTGTGAATGAGGCGCAAAGCAAAACCGCCACTGCCATTGAGATACTTTTCAAGCTTTTCATAACATGTTGAGTTTAGTGTATTTAAAGTTAAAGAAATAATCCATTAACTTGAAAGCGAAATCCAACTCAAATTCTTATAACCTGAATGAAATCAAAATTTTACATCCTTGCTTTGCTTACATTTTGTGCTGCCTGCGGCGAAAAAACGAGTGACGCTGAATCATCAACTTCTCCATCCATCATTGGCACCTGGGCGCTCTCATCCAGCAAAGTCATTACCAAAAATGACACGCTGGTCACGTTTCCGGTCAAAAACCAGGAAATGATTAAAATGTTTACCGAGTCGCATTTTACCTTCATGAAGCACGATATCAACCAGGGCAAAGGCGACTCAGCCGTTTTCGACGCCGGCGGCGGGACCTACACATTAAAAGGAGATGATTACTCAGAGCATCTCCAATACTGCAACTACCGCGACTGGGAAAACCGTGATTTCCACTTCAAACTCCGCCTAAAAGGCGACACACTCATCCAAAGCGGCATCGAGAAAATCGACAGCCTAGGGATTGATCAGGAGATTTTGGAGGTTTATGTGAGGGAGTGATGGGTTGATAGCACTGCCGCATAGAGAGCATTAAATCAATCCCTTAAAGATGTATTGTTCATCGTAGTCAATGCCGTACTTGACAAGCATTTCAATATACTCGTTTCTGAATGTGGTTTTGCTATGATGCTGTTCTTGATTTTGAATGTATCTGAAGACATTATCAATGTGTGACTGGCTATATGAAAATGTCCCAAAGCCTCGCTGCCATTCAAATCTGTCGTCAAGAAAATGTTTATCATTAATCCATTTTGAGGATTTCGCCTTAACATTCTTCATCGCTTCCGAAACGGAAATTGAAGGTTTTAGAGTGAAGAAACAATGGACATGATCTTCAACACCATTCACGATCAGCGTCTTGCAGCCAGTTTCGTTGATCAAATTGCCGATTACCGCCATAAGTTCGGATCGCCACTGCCGATGAATAACTGCTCGCCGATATTTCACAGCAAACACAGTTTGAATGTACATTTGAGAGTAAGTATTCGTCATTTGGGTGTGCAGTTTATATTCGGAAGCTGAAACTATCAGACAACTGCAACACGGCATACTATCATTTTTCCTGAGGTAGCTTTGACATATCAAAAGGCAAAGCTGGTAATTTGAAAGCTAGTTGTGTGAAAGCTAGTCAGTAAAGAAATCATTGCTGGTTCTAAGGGGGAAAAACAAAGGCCAGGATAAATCCTGAGCCAAAAAGATAGCCCAAAAAGGCCAGAATAAATCCCGACCCAAAAAGATAACCAAAAAAGGCCAGGATAAATCCTGACCCAAGAATATGACCGTGCCTGACGGCACTAACATCCCCTAAGCAAAGTGCCGTCAGGCACAACCAATCCCAAAAACCGGGATTTCAATCCCGGAGAGCAAAACAAAGGCCAGGATAAATCCTGACCCAAGAATATGACCGTGCCTGACGGCACTAACATTCCCCAAGCAAAGTGCCGTCAGGCACAACCAATCCCAAAACCCGGGATTTCAATCCCGGAGAGCAAAAACAAAGGCCAGGATAAATCCCGACCCAAAAAGATAACTGTACCTAACGGCACTGACATCCCCAAGCAAAGTGCCGTCAGGCACAACCAATCCCAAAACCCGGGATTTCAATCCCGGCGAACACCCTCAACCCACTCCCGAGCGTTCACAAACGCTTCCAGCCAAGGACTAACCTCATCCTTTCTGCCTTCGGGATAATTCGCCCAGTGCCACTGGAAAAGGGATCTTTCGATGTGTGGCATCATGACTAAGTGGCGGCCGGTTTCGTCGCAAAGCATTGCAGTGTTGAATGCGGAACCATTTGGACTGGCCGGATACGTTTCATAGGCATATTTGGCAACAATGTTGTATTGATCCTCAGAATATGGGAAGTTAAAGCGGCCTTCTCCATGTGAAACCCAAACGCCCAATGTGCTGCCTGCCAGCGTGGAAAGCATAACGGATTTGTTTGGCTGAATGGTCAGTGAAGTGAAAATACTTTCGTGCTTCCCGCTCGCATTGTGCAGCATTTTGGGTTTCTGCTCGTGGTTTTCATTGATCAAACCCAGCTCCACAAAAAGCTGACAGCCGTTACAAACGCCCACCGATAATGTATCCTTACGCGCAAAGAATTTTTCAAGCGCAATTTTGGCCTTTTCATTATAAAGAAAAGCCCCGGCCCAACCTTTGGCAGAACCTAAAACGTCGGAATTGGAGAACCCTCCTACTGCACCTATAAATTGAATATCTTCCAAAGTTTCCCGACCGGAAATCAGATCGGTCATATGGACGTCTTTCACATCGAAACCGGCCAGATACATGGCATTGGCCAATTCTCTCTCCGAATTACTGCCTTTTTCACGAAGCACCGCTGCTTTTGGTCTTGGCTTCGACTCATCGATAACCGGTTTTTTGCCATCGAATTGAGCCGGGAATTTGTAGCGCAGCAAATGGTTCTTATAATGATCAAAACGCTCCTTGGCGAGCTCTGGTTTGGTTTGCTTTTTATCCAATAAATAGGATGTTTTAAACCAAACATCACGCAGAGTTTCAATATCAAAATCCCATTTGCCGGTTGCGTCTTTCACTGTCAGTGTAGAAGCAAGGTTGACCGTTCCGATTTTGTAAAAATCAACGCCTTGTGATTCCAGCGCCGATTCTGCCGATTCATCTGCCTGAAAAACGATCCCGATATTTTCCGCAAAAAGCTTTTCAACAATATCCTGATCTCCCAATGCTGAGAGATCAATGGAAGCGCCCAGATCGCGGTCTGCAAAGCACATTTCAAGCAATGTAGTGATCAACCCGCCGCTGCCAATGTCGTGGCCGGCCTGGATTTTACCTTCTTTGATCAAATGCTGAATGGCGTTGAATGCATTTTTAAACTTATCTGCATCCTGAATATCAGGCGTTTGATCTCCAATTTTATTTAATATCTGAGCAAATGACGAACCGCCCAGCTTATATGTATCTCCCGAAAGATTGATGTAGTAAACAGATCCACCCGTTTTCTTCAAAACTGGCTCAATCACCGCAGTAATGTCATCACAATGTCCGGCTGCTGAGATAATTACAGTTCCCGGCGCGATCACTTCGTCATTTTTGTATTTCTGCTTCATCGAAAGCGAATCCTTGCCAGTAGGAATGTTGATGCCCAGACTGATCGCAAATTCCGAACAAGCTTTCACAGCCTTATACAGACGTGCATCTTCACCCTCATTTTTACAAGCCCACATCCAGTTTGCAGAAAGCGAAACGCTGGTCAGGTTATCTTTCAATGGAGCCCAGACAAGGTTAGAAAGCGCCTCGGCAATCGCATTTCGGCTTCCCGCGGCCGGATCGATCAATGCCGAAAGCGGTGCGTGACCGATTGATGTTGCGATGCCATCTTTTCCCTGAAAATCCAGCGCCATAACGCCTACATTGTTCAGCGGCAATTGCAAAGGGCCTGCGCATTGCTGCTTGGCCACATGCCCGCCCACACAACGGTCCACTTTGTTTGTCAGCCAATCTTTGCTCGCAACCGCTTCCAGTTGCAACATTTGCTCTAAATATTCATGCAGCTTGCCAACTTCATAAGTGACAGGCTCGTAATTTCTTTGAATGGTTTTATCAGCCATCACCGTTTTCGGTGAACTGCCAAACATATCCTCCATTTCCAAGTCCATCGGCTTCGCACCGGTTTTCTCAGACTCGAATGTAAAACGATGCGTGCCGGTCACTTCGCCAACCTGATAAAGCGGTGCGCGCTCACGGTCAGCAATGCGTTTTAATGTTTCCAGATTTTCTTTGCTAATCACCAGTCCCATACGTTCCTGCGACTCATTACCAATGATTTCCTTGGCCGAAAGCGTCGGATCACCAACAGGCAATTTGTCCAGGTTAATGTTCCCGCCGGTTTCCTCAACGAGCTCAGAAAGACAGTTTAAATGTCCGCCCGCGCCGTGATCGTGGATAGAAACAATTGAATTATTTCCGCTTTCAACCATCCCGCGTACGGCATTGGCAACACGCTTTTGCATCTCAGGATTGGAACGCTGAATTGCATTTAACTCAATGCCAGAACCAAATGCGCCCGTGTCAGCAGAAGAAACCGCCGCACCGCCCATTCCGATCCGGTAGTTTTCACCACCCATCACCACGATCTGGTCGCCCGTTTCCGGTTTGGATTTTTTGGCCTGATCTGCAATGCCGTAGCCAACGCCACCCGCCTGCATAATCACCTTGTCATAACCCAATTTCCTACCCAGTTCCTCGTGTTCGAATGTCAGCACGGAGCCAACGATCAGCGGCTGCCCGAATTTATTTCCAAAATCCGTTGCACCATTTGAGGCTTTGATAAGAATATCCATTGGCGTCTGGTAAAGCCATTCGCGTTCTTCAACGCCCTTTTCCCAGGGACGATTTTCCTCCAAACGAGACAGTGCAGTCATGTAAACCGCCGTTCCAGCCAATGGCAAAGAGCCCTGACCGCCTGCAAGCCGGTCGCGGATTTCCCCACCAGACCCCGTTGCGGCACCATTGAATGGTTCAACGGTTGTAGGGAAATTATGCGTTTCCGCTTTCAGTGAAAGAACGGATTCAAAATCTTTAATCTCATAATATTCAGGAACATCCGGTCTTTTTGGCGCAAATTGCTGCACAACCGGGCCCTTAACAAAAGCAACATTGTCCTTATAGGCAGAAACGATGGAATTAGGGTTCGTTTCAGATGTCTTGCGGATCAGTTTGAAAAGTGAAACCGGCTGTTCTTCACCGTCGATGACAAATGTTCCGTTGAAGATCTTGTGACGGCAATGCTCGGAGTTGACTTGGGAGAAGCCAAAAACCTCTGAATCCGTTAGCTTGCGGTTCAGTTTTTCAGCAAGTTTATTCAAATAATCAACTTCCTCATCACTTAGCGAAAGACCTTCCTGCTTGTTATATGCCGCAATATCAGCCACTTCCAGAATAGATTCCGGCTGAATGCTAATGGTATAAATCTCCTGGTTCAGCTCGCTGTACTTTTGTGAAAGCATGGGATCGAAATCCGTGAAATCCGCATTCACTTTTTTGAATTCCTCAATGCGGATAATGCCCTGAATGTCCATATTCTGGGTAATCTCTACGGCATTGGTGCTCCACGGCGTGATCATTGCGGCACGGGGACCAACAAAAAACTCCGTGATGACGGTTTCATCCCGGAATTCCGCGCCGCCAAAAAGCCAGCTTAATTTGGAAGTATCTGATTCTGTTAGCGTTCGCTCTATCTGGACCGCAAAAACAGTGTTCTGTTCGTCTGCAAAAAAGTAGATCATGATATCGAATTATGGCGCAAAGGTAACTGATTTTTTTCCCAATGCCCATTTGAAGTGTAAAAATTGCGCTCTGCCAAAGTAACAGTCAGAATCAGTACAGTTGTTCCGTTCCCTACCGATTTTTCAATCCTACCAAAGAATTTCCACCAGATTCTGATAATAGGCAAAATGCTGGTCTATACTCACAATAGCAGCTTGTTCTGAAATTGCAGTTGCAATGATCAGACGATCAAAGGGATCACGATGTTCTGGGTTGAGTTCCAGGCTCTGATACTCCAAAAGATGCCTATCTTGAATTGAAATAGTTACGATTCCGGCATTTTTAATGTCTTGAAATATATCCGCCAGCGACTTACGCAGGACCAGTTTGCATAATTTGAGCTTAATCGAAATTTCGAAAAGACCTATCGCACTTACCAGCACCTCATTATTCGTATCTTCTATAATTTGTCTGGCTTTGTGTGAGATTTGGCGATCCCCTTATATAAACCATACCATAGCATGTGTATCCAGCAAAACTTTCATTTACATATAGTCTGTTAAGTCGTCCAGTGGATCATTAAAGTCCGGACTTAGTGTGATGTTTCCTTTTGAAATACCAAAAGGGCGTCTTATCAAAGTTTCAGCAGGCATTTCAGTTTCCTCGAATATGACTACGACTTTGGTTTTGTTCTCAATTTTTGGCTTATGATCAAGGATAACCTGTCCATTTTCATAGGTGCCTTCTATAACAGTAAGCATAATCCTGGATGTTTTCTTAACTCAAATATACCCAATTGTCGGCAATTTGCCTTCTCACTATTCACCGCAAACGCTTCCACTTCTTTTCAAGCATCTCTGCGATGATCTTGTAGCCTTTGTCGGAGGGGTGCAGGCCGTCGTAGGTCATGTTCACGGATTCAGGAGGATAGGGATATTCGTCTTTTTCGGGGTTGAAAGGGATGGTTGTGTAGTCTGGGTAGGTGAAGTTTTTGTAATCGCCGGTAGCTGGGTCTTTGAGTTTTTTGAAATTAACCATATTTTCAACCGTCATTCCACTTTCGTGATAGAGATCAACTACGGGAATCTTTTCGAGGTTGCCGATTTCTAAAACCGCATTGGCAAATTCTTCCAGATTCCGGCCGTTTTTAGGCTTGTAAGAGCCGAATGCATTGTTTTTTGGGTTGTTGATATAAACAAAATCCCCGCGCTGCATGGGCGTTATCAGAATGATGTTGGCCTTTTTATTCAACTGCTTCAATTTATCGGTAATCACCCGGAATGCACCGTACACGGTTTTTGTGCCGGTTTTTTGTTTAAAATCATCAATTGACCCAAGGTCTTTTCCCTGCCACCAGTCGTTTGTCCCCAGAAAAACACTGTAAACTTCCGCCTTAGGCAATTCCAGCGTTTCGATTTTATCCGCAATGTTGATCGACGTCCAGCCGTTGTAACCTTTATTAATGTAGCCGACGCGCGGAAATTTTTCGCCGATCAATGTCATATAACCTTTGGTAATCCGGTTGCCGGTTTCGTCCTGGTGATCATTCAGATACGTGATCGAATCGCCAATTGCGACCCAGGAAATCCGGCGCGGTGCCGAGGCTAGGCAAGTGAAAAATATAACCAGAAACAATAAATACTTTCTCATGTGGGGTCAGGATAAGTGGCGGGCCGAATATATTAATTCCAGTTGAACTGCACACCGATCGCGCTGCCAAAACTTTTGTTGTTACCTTTATCACCTAAAACATCTGCAATTACTTTGAAAAAATTACTTCTGATCCTGCTTCTTTTTATAGGCCAAAAAGGCTTTTCACAATCTGGCTTATTGCCGCTCGACGCACAGAAAAACGTCTTCTATTCTGATTCCGGACAGCCGAAAAAATCGAAAACAGAAATATTTAAGGAAGCCCAGAACTGGATCAGCAAGACATTTGGCAATTATGAAAACGCGGTCACATTTGAAGATCCGCAGCTTGGTAAGCTCATTCTAACCAGCTACGCGCCAGTGCCGAGCATCACCTATGAGTACGTCCGTTTTGACCTGACCATTGAATGCAAAGACCAGCAGTACAATGTCCGGATCGATAAACTGGACGGCATTTCCACCACGCACAGCCCGGTCAGGCTTGGGATAAAGGACAATGATGCCGTAATGGAGAAGGAAGTGGCCGTCAAAACCGAGCAAAGCAAGAAAAAACGCACGGAAGCGGAAACCAACCTCAAAAATGCAAAAGCGGATCTTGACGGGATCAATAATGCAATGTTCAAACTCATGTCCGATCTCAAATTGTCGCTGACAGCATCGGCAGAATAGTTGATCGATAAAAAAAGGATTTTTGCACAGGCAACACAGCTGTCTGTTCCAGCCAGTTAGCTGCCTGGATGCCTTTTCCTGAGAATAAAAATGCTTTTGCGTGCAACGTTTGAGGCGATTCTTTTATCCTTGTTTCAAACCGTTGCCCTTAAAAGCATCATTACTCAATGGACTTCGAACGAGAATTTACCTTGAAAACCGGGAGGTGTGTAAAGGTTTTTGCCAATGCTGTACAGAATCATTCACGGGTAGCCTTCGAGCTGATTGTGCTGGTGAAAGATTCTGATGAAAACACATTTTATCCGCCCATCGGCCCCAACCATTCCAAATACTGGCAGTTGAAAAGGCTTAATGCACAGCTTGCTGGCATCTTACAGCTCCGCCACAGCGGTGTTTCGGATCGGGAGATGAAACAAATCCTTGACGAATTAAACGAAATGGTGGCTGCTTAAATCATTAGGCGGTAACGGACACTCCTACCACCGCCTTCGGCTTGCAACACGTTCATTTCGAGCAATGTTTGCAGATCGCGGGTGGCTGTGGCTTTGGAGATTTTGGCAATGCTCATGTATTTTTTTGCTGACATTCCTCCATCAAAACCGGCTGGACCTGCTTGGAGCATGAGTTGAACCACTTTCAGCTGACGATCATTGAGCCGCTCTTTATGCTGGTCAAAAAACTGTGTTTTCTTTAATGTAAAATCAATCAGTTCACGGCTTTCGCGCTGCGCTTGCAATATGACGTTTACAAAATAACTGATCCATTCTGTAATGTGATTGCTCCGTTGCGCCTTTTTCAAAGCGGCATAATAACCCTTCCTGTCGGCTTCAATGGTCCGCGACAAACTCATCATAATGGGCCGCCCTAACGTTTGGGATAATGTTTTTTCGGCAATCGCACGACCGATCCGACCATTCCCATCTTCAAAAGGATGAATGGTTTCAAAATATAAGTGGGCCATGGCGGCCCGAATCGGTGCGCTGCTAATGATGCGGCTTCCACCCGGTGCTGTTTCGTTAAACCAAACAAGAAAACGCTCCATTTCTGCCGGAACGATAGCTGATGGCGGCGCTTCAAAATGCACTTCTCCTTTCCCTATACTACCCGAAATGACTTGCATAGGCTCAGCACCCGTTCGCCAACGCCCAACTTGAATTCGGGTTTCTGATGTAAAGAGGAGCTTATGCCAGTGGAATAATGTTTGATCAGTAAGTGGTTCGGAGAATGTTTTACGAACATCCACCATGAGTGCGCCTATGCCACGTGCCTTCGGGTCGCGGACTTGCTCATGCGTTTTGTTAAGGCCAAGATTATTCCTTATCGACGTCATTACGTCGAGCCGACTCAAAAACTCTCCTTCAATCTCCGATGTTTTGATGGCCTCGGAAAGCATGAGCTCTAAGAGTGATTCCTGCTGAATATCCGCTGGCAGGGTTTTGAGAATGCCAGTGATTTCACCTGTTTCCATAGCAAAATCATAGAGTATAGCCTCTACATCATTGCTTGAAAATGCAAAGTTTGGCCAGTCAGAAAGTTCCCAGTTATATGTCATGAGCCGATTAAATCTCCTATTCGGCTCAAATATAAGCAAATTTTGAGCCGAATAAGCATTTTATTCGGCTCAAAGCTATAACTAAATAACTAGTAACTATTTAAGCAGAGGCATTAGGCAGGCTTTGCAACTCATTTCCATTTTCCAACTAACGATGCAAAAAAAATCTCAATTTCCAGGTCAAAAGTGACAAGCGAATTGCCAACTTAGTTACATTGAAACGAAATTAAAAAAATTCGCCCTGAACCGCTTGTGATGACGAAGAAAACACTGATACTCTGGTTATTTATCCTCGTAAAATTTATCCTGCATTATGTGATCATTGCTCCGGAATATGATCTGCACCGGGATGAATATTTGCATCTGGACCAGGGAAAACATCTGGCCTGGGGATATTTGTCTGTGCCGCCGTTCACTTCCTGGATTTCCTATATCATCCTGTTGCTGGGAAATGGTGAATTTTGGGTAAGGTTTTTTCCTGCTTTTTTTGGCGTATGCACATTGGTTGCGGTGTGGAAAGCCATTCAAACATTGGGCGGCGGTTTGTATGCTTTGATATTAGGGGCAACGGCCATCACTTTTTCGGTGCTGCTGCGCATGAATATGCTTTATCAGCCCAATTCCGCAGACATTCTGGGCTGGACGTTGCTGTATTTTTGCATGCTGCATTATCTTAAAACAGAAGAAAATAAATGGCTTTATATAACCGGCATTGTGCTTGGTTTCAGTTTTTTAAATAAATACAACATTGTGTTCCTCATCGCCGGCCTGGTTCCTGCGCTGTTGGTCACAGGAAACTTTAAAATATTCAAAAACAAGGCATTATACATCGCCGCACTCATCACGCTGGTCATCATCCTGCCGAATTTGCTTTGGCAGTATCAGAACAATTTTCCGGTGATCCATCACATGAAACTGCTCGCGAAATCTCAGCTGGTGAACGTGAACAGGATTGATTTTCTCAAAGAGCAACTCCTTTATTTTATAGGCTCGATCTTCGTTATCCTAGCTGCATTTGTTTCTTTTTTTGCCTATCCTGCATTCAGAAAATACCAGGTTTTTTTCTGGTCGCTTGTGTTTACGCTGGCGCTGTTTACCTATTTAAAGGCCAAAGGTTATTATGCCATCGGGCTCTATCCGATCTTCATTTCCTTTGGGTCAGTTTATCTTGAATATGTATTTCAAAATCGCCTGATATGGCTCCGGCCCGTATCCATCGTGATCAGTCTGGCATTGTTCATTCCGATTTTCCAGGTTGCATTTCCGACCAAAAGTGCGTCTGAGATTGCCAAAAACTCGAAGCCATACCAAACGCTCGGCTTGCTGCGCTGGGAAGACGGAAAGGATCATGAGCTGCCCCAGGATTTTGCGGATATGCTTGGCTGGAAGGAACTTGCACAAAAAGTGGATGCAGAATATGCGAAGATCGGTGACAAAAAACATACAGTTGTCCTTTGCGACAATTACGGACAGGCAGGCGCGATTAACTATTATTCCAAATTCAAAAATATCCAGGCAGTGACTATGAATGCAGATTACATTAACTGGGTCCCTCTGGATGAAGAAATAAAACATTTGATCCTGGTCCAGAATGCAGACGATGACGATCCGGAACGAAATAAGGAAAAACCACTTTTCCAGACAATCCGCCGCATCGGAAAGATAGAAAATCCGTATGCGCGGGAGCGTGGAACGAGCATTTATGTGCTGCTGGATGCGAAAGTTTCCATCAATAATATCCTGAAAAGCGACATTGAAGAAAACAAGTGGGATTAACTCTTGACAAATTCGAAAAACGCCCCTACCTTTGCTAACACCGTTAGGTATTTTTTGAAAAAATGGGCATCGTCGAACGAAGAATAAGGCAGAAAGAAAACATGCGGACCAATATTTTGTCCGTGGCCTTACAGCTTGTAAAGGATGAAGGGTGGCAGTCACTGTCGATACGGAAAATTGCCGATGCCATCGAGTACAGCGTTCCTGTCATTTACGATCACTTCGAAAATAAAGAAGCCATCCTTTTTGAACTTTCTATGGATGGTTTTCGGTTGCTGGAAAGAACGCTCGAAAAGAACAAGAAAAAATACCCCAACCCCGAGCAACTTCTCAAAGCACACGCTGAGGCTTATTGGAGCTTTGCATTTAAGAATCCTGAATATTACCAACTGATGTACGGACTAGGCATGCCCTGCTCCGGGATCGGAAGGGTGAAGCCCCAATTAAACTGTTTCCGTGATTATATCGGGCAGGCCATTGAGGGAATAGTAAAGGAAAAAAAATCGAGCGATGATGAAACCTGCTTTAAAATTTATGCGTTCTGGTCGGTACTTCACGGTTTGATTTCAATCGTTATGATGCGCTGCTCCGATATCGACGATTCTACAATGAACAAGAAAGTAATGGATGATACTGTGGAAGCATTCATCAAAAATTTATAATTTTTTTGAAAATAAGCTAACACTGTTAGTAATAATAACCGCACTATCTCTGAAAGAAGTCTATTTCCACCACAAAAAACAATCTTCAACGCCATGAAAACGAATCAATTAACCACAACCAGAAAGCTTGTCTCAACTTTACTCTTAACCGGATTAATCGGCACACTTTACAGCTGCGGCTCCTCCACAGCCAACGCACCTGCCGAAATGCCCGCCCAGGCTTTGCCCGTACTCACCGTAAGTGACCAGCAGGTTACAGCTTACAGGGAATTCACCGCATCCATAGAAGGAAGCCGCGATATCGAGATCCGTCCGCAAGTGGACGGTTACCTTGATAAAATATCGGTAGACGAAGGTGCGTATGTACGAAAGGGTCAGACGCTCTTTCACATAGACGCCCGTCCTTATTCCGAGCAGCTTAATACGGCGAATGCAAGCCTGCAATCGGCAAAAGCAGCTTTGGAAAGTGCGGCCATTAATGTTGATAAACTTACGCCGCTTGTTGCAAACAATGTGGTTTCTGATGTGCAGTTAAAATCAGCAAAAGCGGCCTATGATGCTGCAAAAGGCAATGTTGCGCAAGCGCAGGCCGCTGTGGATGCTGCAAAGATCAACATTGGGTACACGTCCATCAAAGCGCCGGCGGATGGTTATATAGGCACTATTCCGTTCAAAACGGGAAGCCTCGTGGGCAAAGGAACGATGGAGGCGCTTACGGTGCTGTCTGAAACCAAGGACATTCACGTCTACTTCTCCATGAGCGAGCTGGATTTTCTTGAATTTAAAAATCAGTTTCCGGGCAATACCGTGGAGCAAAAGATCAAGCAAATTCCTGCTGTTGAGCTGCTTCTGGCCGATAACAGCGTTTATCCGCAGAAAGGAAAAGTTGAAGTTGTGGAAGGCCAGTTTGACAAAACCATGGGCGCCATCAATTTCCGCGCAACATTTCCGAATGTGAACGGACTGCTGCGTTCCGGCAACACGGGCAGGGTAAGGATTCCCAGGGAGCTTACCAAATCTGTCCTGATTCCGCAGGAAGCCACATTTGAGCTGCAAGACAAAGTGTTTGTGTACACGCTCCTGGACAGCAACAAAGTGGAAGGCCGCCCGGTAACCGTTTCAGACAGAAGCGGCCGTTACTACCTGATTTCCAAAGGATTGAAACCCGGTGAAAAGATCGTGTACAATGGTTTGGACAGGCTCAGGGATGGAATGGCCATTGCTCCTCAGAATATGTCGATGGACAGCCTGCTGCTAGCCAATCCTATTTAAGCTGATTTAACAAAAAAGTGGTCCCACCCAACGAATAGCGCCATAGCGACCTCATGCTATGGACCGCTATCCGTGTGCAAAACAAAATTCACTCAACCATGCCCTGACACTCCGGGGCACAACAATATATTTATGTTTCAGAAATTTATAGAAAGGCCTGTCCTTTCGACGGTTATCTCCATCCTTATACTATTACTGGGAGGGATCGCGCTGACGACATTGCCGATTACCAAGTTCCCCGACATTGCCCCGCCGACCGTACAGGTTACCGCGGTTTATCCGGGAGCGAATGCCGAAGTGGTTGCCCGCGCGGTGGCCACGCCGATTGAAGAAGCCGTGAATGGTGTTGAAAACATGACCTATATGACTTCGTCGTCCAATAATGATGGCACGATGGCGCTGAATGTGTATTTCAAGCAGGGCACAGATCCAGATATTGCGGCAGTTAACGTACAGAACCGCGTTTCCAAAGCGGTAAGCCAGATTCCTCAGGAAGTGGTTCAGGCTGGGATTTCTACACAGAAACAGCAGAACAGCATCATCATGTTTGTGGCGTTGTCCAGTGAAGACAGCACTTATGACGAGACATTTTTATTGAATTACATCAAGATCAATCTGGTGCCGCAGCTGCAACGTATACCCGGTGTCGGACAGGCCCAGCCTTTCGGAACACGGGATTATTCAATGCGGATATGGCTGAAACCAGATCGTCTGGCTGCCTACAAATTATCGCCCCAGGAAGTTACAAATGCCATTCGTGAACAAAGCCTCGAGGCCGCTCCGGGCCGTTTGGGTGAGAGTAGCAAGGAGGTTTTTGAATATGTATTGAAATACAAAGGAAAACTAACGCAGAATACTGAATATGAGAACATTATCATTAAAGCCAACAGTGACGGTTCGGTAATCCGTTTGAAGGATCTGGCGCGGGTAGAGTTTGGTTCTTATACTTATTCATCCAACGGCAAGTTAAATGGCGATCCGTCATCCGGGGTTGCCGTTTTCCAGACAGCGGGAACAAACGCGAACGAGATCCTGATCCAAGCCGAAGCATTGCTGGCAGATTTTGAAAAAACACTTCCTAAGGGGATGAAAACGACCATTATGTACAACTCCAAAGACTTTTTGGATGAGTCAATCGGTCAGGTTCGCACGACATTGATCGAGGCATTTATCCTGGTTTTCATTGTGGTGTATATATTCTTGCAGGATTTCCGCTCGACATTGATCCCGGCCATTGCGGTGCCTGTGGCCATTGTAGGAACGTTTTTCTTCATGCAGATTTTTGGTTTTACCATTAACTTCCTGACGCTGTTTGCATTGGTTCTTGCCATCGGGATTGTGGTCGATGATGCCATTGTCGTCGTCGAGGCCGTCCACTCCAAAATGGAGCTCACGCATATGGATGCCCGGCCTGCCACAAAAGAGTCGATGAACGAGATCTCGGGCGCTATCATTTCGATCACACTGGTCATGGCGGCAGTTTTTGTTCCGGTTGGTTTCATGCAAGGTCCGGCCGGGGTCTTCTACCGGCAGTTTGCCTTCACGCTGGCCATAGCCATCTTAATATCAGCCCTTAACGCCTTGACATTAAGCCCTGCATTATGTGCATTGTTCCTGAAAAATCCGCATGCGAATCAGTCACAAAATGGACATTTAGTTCAAAAAGGCTTTTCTGCGAGATTTTTCTCTGCTTTCAATACGGGTTTCCAGACGATGACGGACAAGTATATCCGCAGCCTGCAATTCCTAGTAAAACGTAAATGGATCACCATCGTAGGTTTGCTGGTTATTACAGGCTCAACACTTTGGTTAACACAAACAACCCCAACGGGTTTTATCCCTACCGAGGACCAGGGCTTCTTATTATATGCGCTTAACACGCCTCCGGGAAGCTCGCTGGACCGCACGCAACGTGCAATGGCCCAGGTGGATAGCATTGTAAAAGGCTCGCCAATTGCCGAGAACCGTTACATTGTGGAAGGGATGAATATTATCTCTAATTCCAATGCATCTCCTTATGGTGTTGGTTTTATCAAAATGAAACCGCAGGCCGAACGCGGCGACGTGAAGAATTTTGATCAGATCGTGGCCATGATGTCGCAGAAAGTAAGGGCGGTGAATGATGCCAATGCGTTTTTCTTTACGTTCCCGACTGTGGATGGTTTTGGTAACGTCAGTGGTTTTGAATTTATGCTGCAAGACCGCGGCAATGGTTCGCTGGAAAAGCTGAGCGCCACAACCAACAAGTTCCTGGCGGCCCTGATGCAGAAAAAAGAGATTGCTTATGCCTTCACTACATTTGCCACGGCGAATCCGCAGTATATGCTGGAAATCGACAATGCCAAAGCGAAGCAGCTGAATGTGCCTGTGAACGAGCTGTTGCAAACATTACAAATCTACTATGGCAGCAGCTTTGTCTCGGATTTCAACCGATTTGGTAAATATTACCGGGTGATGGCGCAGGCGGATGCCTCCTATCGGGCCAATCCTGCTTCATTGAACAATATCCATGTCAAAAATACGGAGGGTGAAATGGTGCCTGCCAACCAGCTCGTAACATTGAAACGCGTTTTCGGACCAGAAACGGTTACCCGGAACAACCTGTACAATGCAGTGGCAATCAACGGAACACCAAAACCCGGGTATAGCACGGGTGATGCCATCCGCGCGGTGCAGGAAACTGCGGCGGAGGTTCTACCAAACAATTACCGTACGGAATGGACGGGTATGACGAGGGAAGAAATCAATGCAGGCTCGCAGATCATTTTGATCTTCGTTTTGAGCCTTGTGTTTGTTTATTTCTTACTTGCGGCCCAGTATGAGAGCTATATTCTGCCCTTCGCAGTGATTTTCACAATTCCGCTGGGAGTTTTCGGAGTAATGCTTTTTATCAATTTATCGGGCATCGAAAACAACATTTATGTACAGGTAGGTCTCATCATGCTTATCGGTCTGCTTGCCAAGAACGCGATTCTGATCATTGAATACGCGGTGCAGCGCCGTAAAGCGGGCATGAGCATTGTTGAGTCGGCGATGGAAGCTTCGCGGCTAAGGTTAAGGCCTATCCTGATGACTTCTTTTGCCTTTATCGTCGGTTTGATTCCATTGATGAGAGCCACGGGCGGTTCGGCTTTGGGTAACCGGTCTATCGGAACAGGCGCAGTTGGCGGGATGTTGACGGGCGTGATATTCGGGATTTTTGTGATCCCGGTTCTGTATGTCATTTTTCAATATTTACAAGAAAAATTCGTCGGTAAGCCCAAAGAACTGGGCAGTGAAGGTGCAGCACATTGATCTGCCTTTTGAAATCCGAAACCGACTATCATAACAAAGAACCACAATGATGAAACCGAAATTGAATCAACTATATATCCCGCTTTTTCTGCTGACGAGTGTGCTGCTTGCCTCCTGCAAAGTGAGCAAAGATTATCAACGACCCGAAGTGGCCCTGCCTACCCAGTATCGCAATGTCACTTTTGCAGACACGGCGACGATTGCAGATATGGAATGGAGAAAATTCTTCCCGGACACCACGCTCCAAGGGCTTATCCAACGCGGATTGTCCTATAATTATGACCTGCAACTGGCTTTGAAACGCATTGACGTGGCTGAACAGCAGGTGAAGCAGGCAAAGTTTTTACAAATCCCAAGCCTGGATTTACAGATTACCGGCACTTATAACCGCCCTTCAAGCAACAGTCTCAACGGCCTTAGTGCCAGCAATTTTTTGAAATCAAAACACATTGAAAACTATCTGGGCGCGGTTAACCTGAGCTGGGAAGCAGACATTTGGGGCAAGATACGCAGGCAGCAGCAAGCGACATTAGGGCAGTATCTGCAAACCTATGAGGCTACAAAAGCAGTTCAAACCAAGCTCGTTGCCGACATTGCCAAAGGTTTTTTCAATCTTTTAATGCTGGATAAACAACTGGCCATCGCCAAAAGCAACCTCGAACTGAGCGATAATACATTGCGGCTCACCCGTTTGTTGAAAGATGCGGGAGAAGTTACCTCGCTTTCCATTCAGCAATCCGAAGCGCAGCGCGAGTCCATCGCATTGCTTCTTCCGCAGCTGGAACAGGACATTGCTATTCAGGAAAATGCCTTGCAAATATTAACCGGACAAATGCCCAACAGCATTGCACGGAATGTGCAGTTGTCGGATTTCAATGCCAGCGACAGCCTGGCCACCGGCGTTCCGGCAGCCGTTCTGAGCCGCCGTCCTGATGTCAGGGCTGCGGAAATGTCGGTTTTGGTTGCCAATGCAGAATTGGGTGTCTCGCAGGCAAGTATGTATCCTTCGCTGATCATTACGGCAGGTGGCGGGATCGAATCATTTAAATCCAGCAATTGGTTCAACATTCCCGGCTCGCTGTTCGGGCTGGCGGCAGGGACCATTGCGCGTCCTATCCTGGCAAGAAGACAATTGAAAACCAATCTGGAAGTTGCCAAGATCCAGCGTGAACAGTCGGTGATTGAATTTCGCCAATCGGTGCTGAATGCTGTCGGCGAGGTTTCCAATTCTTTGGTCCAAACGCAGAAATTAAAAGAACAGGAAGCGATTGCCAACAACCAGGTGACCATTTTACAGGCCGCCATTGCCAATGCACAATTGCTTTACAAAAGCGATATGGCCAACTATCTCGAAGTGATTACTGCCCAGGGAAATGCTTTACAGGCTGAGCTGAACCTCGCATTCATCCGCAGCCAGTCGCTCATTGCCCGCGTGGACCTTTACCGCAGCCTGGGCGGTGGTTGGAAATAAGTTTTTCAGGATACTTTATTAGCCATGATTTGTAGCATAAAGCCGGGGACCTTAATTGGTTTCCGGTTTTATTTATTATAAGCAAATTTAAACATGCAACAACGTTGCAAATAAGGCAACATTCCCTATCTTTACGCTATCATCGCACCGTTGATAAAAACGGCTGCGCAGCAAATCTTTACAGCATTTAGCATCATGGAAAATACTGATTTTGAAGTAATTATTATTGGCGGAAGTTATGCCGGACTGTCAGCAGCAATGAGCCTGGGCAGGTCATTAAGAAGAACATTGGTGATCGACAGCGGCAAACCTTGCAACGCCCAAACACCCCATTCGCACAATTTCCTTACACAAGACGGACAGACCCCAAAACAAATCGCACTTCTTGGAAGAGAACAAGTAGATCACTATCCAACCGTTAAGTTCCACAATGGCATGGCCACAACCGGCAGCAAAACCGACGACGGATTTGAAATAGCAACGGCTGGCGGCGACACATTCAATGCAAAAAAACTGATTTTCGCCACAGGTTTAAAAGATCAAATGCCTGACATTGGAGGTTATGCCGAATGCTGGGGGATTTCGGTCATACATTGCCCCTACTGCCACGGTTACGAGGTAAAAAATGAAAAAACGGGCATCTTGGGAAATGGCGATGGAGGTTTTGAATATGCCAAGATGATTTCCCACTGGACCAAAGATCTGACCATTTTCACAAACGGCCCTTCCGAACTGACACCTCAGCAAACCGAAAAGATTTCCACCCGCAACATCCGCATTGTCGACAAACCCATTGCGTCGCTAATCCATAAAAATGGGCTCCTTGAAAAGATCGTTTTCAAAGACCAATCCGAGGAGCCCATCACAGCAATTTATTCACGCCCCGCATTCAAACAACATTCTGAAATTCCTGAACAACTGGGCTGCGCACTGACAGAAACCGGGCTCATAAAGCTGGAAACGTTCCAGCAAACCACCATCCCAGGCATCTACGCAGCGGGAGACAACTCGCACATGGCCCGATCCGTAGCCCTGGCAGTCTCAGCCGGCTCCATGGCCGGCGCGTTGATTAACAGGGAGCTGATTGAAGAGGCGTTTTGATAACACTATGGCCCTGTTATGCTGAGCTACTAACCCTGTCATGGTGGGCGGGGGGGCCGCACCCGGCGGCGGGGGGGGGGGGGGCGCGCGCGGCGCTTAGCTACAACCCCGGTCATGCTGCGCGTTCTCGAAGCACGCTACTCCTTGGTACCGTGCTTCGACTCCGCTCAGCATGACAGGGGTGGTACGCTCAGCATGACAGGGGTGGTAGCTCAGCATGACAGGGGGTGGTAGCTCAGCATGACAGGGGTGGTAGCTCAGCGTGACAGGGGTGGTAGCTTAGCATGACAGGGGTGGTAGCTCAGCATGACAGGGGTGGTAGCTTAGCATAACAAGGCTGGTAGCTCAGCTTGACAGGGATGGTAGCACGCTACTTCAACATCACCTTCTGTGGCATCCCGAACAGCATCTCGCCTACCCCTGATGTCTTCACGCCGACCCTTGCATATACATACTCCCTGCCGGCTAGTGCGGGGGAGAGTGTGGCGGTTAGGGTGATTGGTTTTGAGAGGTCTTTGATGTTAGCGGCGATTTCCTGGGCGTTGGCTGCGTTGTTGTTTGGATCCACAATGCTGGTGGTGCCGATATATAGGTTCACCCTTTCCAATGTTCGTGAAGCGTTGATTTGTTTCAGGTTGAATGTTGCCGAAACTTTCCCTTCGCCTTTTGCATAATTTTCATTTTGAAATACAAAATAAGGCTGAACCGGAACATCCAGCTGCGCACTTCCATTCAGCGCAACTTCAATAGTGTCCGTATTATCCACCCACGGACCATTGCCCCGCAGCCTGACAAGTTTGTAATTGCCATCAAACAATGCGGCGGAGAATGTTCCGTCCTGCTTTACATGCACAGGGATTTTGGTAAATAATTGATATCCGCGCTGCCAGAGTTCCAGCTGCACCCCATTGGAGCGCAGCCCTACGGGCTGCCCTTCGTACACAACCCGGCCCGTAAGCACCGATTTTGGCTCAACGCGGTTGTCTTTTTCGCAGGCACCAAGCAGCGCCGAGAGCGCCAGCATGGCCAGAAATTTAAAATGAATGTGAGTCGCTTTCATATAATGGATCAATGAAATGGGTTCCTGACAATTTTAGGGTTGTTATCGATCACGATCTGTTCAATGGACGAATAGTAATTGCCCATCTGAAAGAACCGCGGCGCGCGGAAACGGGGCGCAACGAGTTTGTCGAACACGTATTTTCCGTGTGTCGCATGTCCCGGGCGCACAATGCGGTAAGGGTACAATGCGTACATGACCGCATCGGGATTCGAGGCGTTTCCGTTCCATAGCTCATGTGCGATCCGCCACCTTTTCAGGTCCCACACGCGATGGTCTTCAAATGCCAGCTCTACGCGTCTTTCGTTTTGCAGGCGCGCTATTGTAAGGGTTTTGAGGCTGTTTGCGCCAAATCCGGCCCTTTCGCGGACCAGGTTTACATATTTCAATGCATTGGCTGTTTTACCTGTTTCCAATGCTGCTTCCGCGGCATTCAGGTAAATTTCACCCAGGCGATAACGCACCCACCACATATCGCTTCGGATCCCGCGTGTGCTCGACATGGCAGTTTGATCCACATATTTTCTCAGATAAAAACCCGAGTTAGTAACCTCAGTCTGAGAACGCTGCGGGCCCGATGACCCGGTTAGTAAGCCGCCATCTTCATACGTGGAGCCCAATGTGTTGGATTCCACGTTCTGAAAACTGTTCGTAGCGCCGCTCCAAACTTTCACCCCAGCCTGGATCTGCACCGGCGTGCCGCGGAAAGATGTTCCGGGATAAACCACCGTGCCGTAAAGGCGGGCATCTTTGTTGGCAAACACATCGGCTACATTATTATAATAGATGTAGTCCGTATTCCCTGCGTTACGCGTTCTCAGCTCGCCGGAAGTGCCGTCTAGATATTCAAAATCCTCAACCAGGTTCAGCGATGGCGTGATGGATGAAGAAGACAGGTTGTCTTCACGCACATTGCGGGCAATGTTATCATACGTAAAACCATGTCGCTTGTCTTTACTTACCAAAAAATCCTGCGCCAGGATGATCTCGGTATTAGCCGATTTTTTAGTTACTGCATCATAAAAGTTCTCACCCAGGTTCGGGTTTGTTTTGTAAAGCGAATACATGCCGCTGTTAATGATCTCCTCCGAAGCCGCCAGTGATTTGGCATAGTAATCAGCTGCCCGGGATGCCGGGATCCCCACTTCTCCGCCGGGTGTTGCAATTGGGGAAGCCATCAGGTTGTTGTATTTGGCAATCGAGCCGGCGTAAAGCATTGCGCGGCTTTTCAATGCCATAGCAGTGTATTTGTTGGCGCGCGTGTTGCTGCCGCCATTGCCCAGCTGGTCTTTGATCGCATCGAGTTCGGAAGCAATGAAATCATACACTTCCTCTTCTTTGGCGCGCGGCTGCTGCAGGTATGACGGATCACCATTGTAGTCGTAAATCAACTGCTTGGTAACCAGCGGCACACCGCCCATTCTTTTCACCAGATCAAAATAAACCTGCGCTCTCAGGAAGCGGAGCTCTGCTGAAAACAGTATTTTTTGATCTTCTGTCAGTGAAGTGCCAAATTTCTCAATGTTCTCAAGGGCCAGATTAATGTCCCTTACCAGTACATAATCCCAAAGTCGCCACCGCTCGAATGCGTAAGTGACAATGTTGTTCCGGGCGTCGTCATTGTTAGACCACATGGCCTCGTCGTATGCCGCAAAATCCTGCCAGCCTTCTTTGTTGGGGATCGCATTATCCGTTGTCGAGCCGTGGTTGAGGTCCGTGTGATAAGGCAAACGGTCGTAATAGTTGGCAAGCAGACCGGTGATCAGCTTGGGATCGTTCCAGATCTGGTCTTCCAGAATGATGTTTTGCGGCTTTCTGTCCAGCCACTCTTCCGCGCATCCAGACATGATCAGGACGACGAGAGCTAGGATATATTTTGAAAATCGTTGCATAGCGAATTTGAATTAAAAATTGATACTGAAACCGGCGTTAAACAAGCGTTGCTGCGGATACACGAGCGCATTACCGGACGATATCTCGGGATCGATCTCATACTTCTTTACATTGTCGATCGAGAACAGATTGCTTGCGTTCACATACACCCGAAGGCCGCTGCTTCCCAGTTTCTTGAAAACCTTTGGATCAAAACTATAACCTAACTCAATGTTCCTGAGGCGGATATACCGAACATTGGTAATCCAGAAATCACTTTTACGGAAATTCACATGGCTCGAATTGTCCTTTCTGATCGCAGGGTAAGTTCCGGGGATCCATTTGCTGTTCGGGTCAAAAGGATCTTCACGGTGCCAGCGGTCTTCGAGCATGAAGTGTGGCGATGTTCCGTTGTTCTGGTAGGGGACTTTCAATTCAAAAGCACGCTGGAAACTTTGTAAAGAAGCTCCTGCAAAATCTGCAAACAGCGAGAAACCTTTGTAAGAAACGCTTCCGTTAAGCGCAAAGCTCAGGTAAGGGTTCGCGCCTTCCGCGTAACCGATCGGACGCTCGTCCAGACCGTTGATAATGCCATCACCATTCACATCTTTGTAAATAAAATCCCCTGGCAAATGCGTGCGGTTGCCCTGTCCGTCATTGTCGATCGGGTGGCTTTCAATTTGTTCCTGTGATTGAAACTGGCCTTCTACCTGGTAACCCCAGTTGATGTTGCCCCAGCGGTCTACGTATGAGTCGCGGTATTCATTATAGGAATTACCAAAACGCGGTTTGTAGAAATCCAGGTCACGGCGGCGGGATAATGTTGCATTGGCGCTTACCGTGTAGTCAATTTGGCCAACGGAGCTTTTGTATGTCAACACCCCTTCAATTCCGCGGTGCGTATCACTGTTCAGGTTTTCGTTGGGCAATGTGTAACCCACTTCCGACGGCAGCAGCACATCATAACGCGCAGCAGGAAGTCCGTCTCTTTTTCTTTGGAAAATATCAACCTGACCATTCAATTTGCCGCCCAGCAAACCGAAGTCAATTCCGAGGTTCGTAGAAATGTTTGTGATCCAGGAAAGCGTTGTAATGGGCAATCCGCGCGGCCTTACGCCAATATTATACTGTCCATTGAAAATGGCGCTTCCCTGCAGGAAGTTATAGCCTGGCAAATAACTGAAAGGGGCAACAATGAATGGTTCGTTGGCAACAGTGGCATTCCTGTCACTCCCCGTGCGACCATATGAAGCGCGGATTTTCAAGCTGCTGAACACGTTTTCAAGCTTTCCTTTGAAAAAATTCTCTTCCGAGATTCGCCAGCCTGCCGAAACGCCAGGGAAAAAACCGAACCTTTTTCCGGGTGCATACAGGAAAGAACCATCGTAACGACCCACGGCTTCGAGCAGATATTTTTGTTTAAAATTATAATTCACACGGCCAATGTATCCGGCGCGTGCTTCCGTGCTCCATTCATCGATCAGCAAATCCTGATTGGCAAATGACATTAACGGAATGTAATTATTGGGCGGAACGGTGTGCACAACCAGGTAAGTGTTCACATTATCCGACTGCTCGTAAGCCGCTACTGCAGAAAGTTCGTGATCGCCGAAAATTTTGCTATAATTCAGCTGCAACTGCGCGAAACGGTCCACAATGTTGCGCTTACGGCGTTCGCGCCAGGGATTCTGGTTTCCCCCACCTGCTACGACATTGTATTTGTCTGTTGCTGCATCGTAATTGTAAGCATCATAAGTGTATTCAAAACCGTCAAAATCGAAATTGTGGTATTGATATGAATACGTTCCTTTCACTTTCAGGCCGAATGCAAAATCATATTCTGCATAAAAGTTGCCCTTCACAACACGCGTGATCTCGTCAATGTAACCCGTAATGTCCCGCTTATACGTGGCGGGGTTCACATTTACATTGTGCGTCTGGTTGATGTATTTAGGATTGTCGTTGGCGTATGGGCGCTCGGTGGGCCACATCGTGAAAATACTCAGGAACGGGTTGAAATAATCGTCCAGCCCAGGCACGCCCACCTGAAAACGGTCTTCGATCCGCGCGCTGATCTGCGCGCCGACTTTCAGCCTCTTGGTAATGCTCGACTCCACGTTCGCCTGCACGTTCGTGCGTTTGAAATTGTAGTCTTTGATCAATGCATCCTGATTTAAATGTCCTACTGAAAGGAAATAGCTGATCTTTTCAGTGCCACCTGAAACATTGGCATTTAACGAAAATTGCGGCACATTGGGACGCATGACCATTTTGTAATAATCAAAACTCTGATAGCCCTTTTCGGTGCCAGCTTTCCACTTGGCGAGCTCCTCAGGCGTGATGGAAGGCGTACGGCCCTGGTTTACATCCGATTCCACGAGGCCCCGCATATGCTGGTAAGCGCTCGCAGGCTTAGGATAACGCGTAAAATTCTGCAAACCATAGTAACCCGAAATGTTGATCCTGGCAGGACCGTCGCCTGCTTTTCCTCTCTTTGTTGTGACCAGCACAACGCCGTTCGCTGCACGCAATCCATATACTGCGGCAGAAGCATCTTTCAGGATCGAAACGCTTTCAATGTCATTCTGGCCCAGGTTATTGAAGTTCGCTGCATCGGATGGAATACCGTCGATGACAAAAAGCGGGGTTCCCAGGTTCCTGATCTGGATCGTGGTTGCAGCACCCGGGCGGGCATCAGCTTTCCGCGCGGTAATCCCCTGAACCCGGCCTACCAATGCATCAGAAGTTCCAACGGAGGGCGTGCGGATCAGGTCTTTGGCCTGAATGTTGCTCACCGCTCCCGTTACAGCCGCCGAAGATTGCGTTCCGTAACCCACAACCACCACTTCTGTAAGTTCCTCGCTGCTAGGCAGTAAGGTGACATTAAATGCAGATTGATTGCCAATGGCCACATCCTGGGATGTATATCCGATGAAGGAGAAAGTAAGCGTCTGGGCTGCGTCTTCAACAACCAAGGTGAAACTTCCGTCTGTGCCTGTGGTTGTTCCCCTGCTGGTTCCTTTAATTACGACGCTTACACCCGGCAATGGCGTATTTTTTTCATCAATCACCTTACCCGTCAGGGTTTTATCGACGCTATGAGCCAGATTATGTGCTAATGCTGCGGACGCAAACGCGGCCGGAACAATGCCCGGAGAATGCATAATCCCTGCTACCATTACGGCACAAAGAAACCTGCAAAGCCCCGGGAGGGGATTTCGTCTAAGTGGATTCATACAATTGAGTTTAACTTAACGGTGAGAAATAAGAATCAGGATTAATGGTGTTGAACGTTGGACATAATATTGCCACCCCGACAAACAAAACAATTCGTCAGGTTAACATCTGGGAAAGGGCTAAATCAGCATCATTGCTGCGGAAACGACGCACAATGACCTAACCGTATACTATAAACGTTATGCTATTTAGTACTGTTTTGAGTATCCATAGGCAAGGTTTAGTTTATGATGATTTTTACTTGTTTCAATCGATTTTCACAGTACAATTTTAAAGCAAAATAATACCAAAAACGTTTCAGGATTTGATTAGTATTGACTGTATTTTGATCTTTTTTATGAATAAACAAGCATTTTATTGAAAAATATTACCATATCCAATCTGCGTAATTCTTGTAGTATAAATAGATATCCTGGTATAGCTCGGAATTTCACGGCAAATCTGGTAGCCATGAACCCCCAAAAAATAACTGGATAGTTTGAGGTATATACGTAGAGTTTATTTTACAATTTGACCAATTATTTCAAGATGTTGGGTTTTTTATACTTACTTTTCTTGCGTGGGAACGGACTGTCCTATCAATAATTAACGTAAACCATCGAACACATAATTTGAATGAAACTCTACATTAAATACATGGTCAGTTTGCGGTGCAAAATGATGGTCGAAGCAGAGCTGCGAAAGCTTGAAATAGCCTACTCGCTCGTTGACCTTGGAATGGTCGAAATTGCAGGAGAGATGTTTCCGCAGCAGCGTGAAATGCTGAAAAATAACCTGCTTAAATCAGGCCTGGAACTGATGGACGACAAAAAGAGCATTTTGATTGAAAAAATTAAAAACCTCATTGTCCAGATGATCCACTACTCGGATGAGCTGCCAAAAACAAATCATTCCGATTATATCAGCAAACAATTGGGCTATGATTACACGTATCTGGCCAACGTCTTTTCGGAGGTAAAAGGCATTACGATACAGCAATTTATCATCATCCATAAAATTGAGCGTGTAAAGGAGCTAATCCTTTATAACGAGCTGAACCTGACGCAGATATCTCACAAACTGAATTACAGCAGCGTTGCCTACTTATCGAACCAGTTTAAACAGATAACCGGCCTGACTCCTTCATTTTACAAACAACTCAAAAGAAAAAGAAGCGGGAACCTGGAAAACGTGTGAATGTTACAACTAATACTACGCATGCTATAACATTACTTGATGGAGCAAGAATCATATTTGTGTTGTGATAATATCATCACAATTTATACCAAGCAATATGAAAACATCTTTCTTCTTCAACATTCTAACTGTTTCACTTTCTGCAATTTGCCATTTCGGTGTGGCACAGACTGTGCCTACATTAGGCGCGGCTGAAACCTTTGCACTTTATACTTCCGCTGGGGAATTTGCCAATGTCGGAACAACCCTGGTTACCGGCGATATCGGAAACGGAGCAGGCCTAGTTACCGGTAGTTCGGCGACGGTCACAGGCCAAACCCATTTTGGTGATACGGAGGGACTGGCAGCCGTAGGAGCGGTGTCCAACGCTTATACTGTGCTTGCCAGTGAAACATCTAATCCTTGCGGCCCTGTACTGGGTGCCACGATCGACGGTGTAACAATACTTGCCCCCGGCATCCATTGCAGCACTGGCGCAACGGCAATTTCCGGAAGTCTTATTTTGAACGGAGGTGGCGATGCGGATGCGATTTTTGTGATTAAAATCGGCGGAGCATTTTCTGTTGACGGTGGAGCGAATATTGTTTTAACAGGCGGAACATTGCCTAAAAATGTATACTTCCTGGTTGATGGTGCATTCAACCTGGCAGCCGACACCGAATTTACCGGAACAGTTGTGAACCGGGGCGCCATTTCACTGGGGTCTGGTGCGACGCTTTCCGGAAGGGCGCTTTCCACAGCCGGAAAAATTTCGCTGAACAACAATACTGTTTCCAACACAGAAGTTTCCCTTCCCGTAACACTTGTAAGCTTTGATGTGAAAAAAGGCGAACAGTCGTCTGTAACATTAAACTGGGCAACAACAGCGGAAACAAACAGCGACCGTTTCGAAATTCAGCGCAGCCAAAACGGCAAAGTGTGGATGGCAGTAGGCAGTGTAATGTCAAATGGGGAAAGTACTAAGCTTCTTACTTACGCTTTTTCAGATGCAACGCCGAAATCAGGCAACAACTTATACCGTTTGAAAATGATTGATAAGGACGGGACTTTCGCTTTTAGCCGGATCAGAAGCATTAACTTCCAATCCGCTAACAGAACAGCCTTTTATCCAAACCCAGCCATCGACCGCCTTTCTGTTCTTTCAAAAGATCTGGATCAGATCGCTCGTGTGCAGTTCATGGATGTTTCCGGAAAGCTGATC
The DNA here is from genome assembly GCF_021502655.1 of Dyadobacter sp. CY347. Taxonomy (GTDB): domain Bacteria; phylum Bacteroidota; class Bacteroidia; order Cytophagales; family Spirosomataceae; genus Dyadobacter. Next base: position 1,138,001 of record NZ_JAKFFT010000002.1, on the reverse strand, counting down.
CTTGACCAGAAAAACGCCGATTCTTCGAACGCGATCTCAGAATTCAACATCAACTCTTTCCCGGCAGGGCTTTATATTGTTAAGGTAACGTTCGCTGACGGATCAGTGGATCGTGCCAAAGTCTTCAAGAAATAGCCATAGTATTTTTAGATAGATGTAAGCAGCTATATGCACACTAACATTCTTTACTATGAACTTCTGCGAGACCATTTAAACTATCAAATTTATACCCGATCGCTCATGACCATTTGTTTGGTCATGAGCTTTTTTTGATTTATTATGTATATTTGTGTACCAATTCCGTACACTCATCTACTCAATCATGCTGGTTATTAGTTCAAGAGAATTCAGGGACAATCAAAAAAAATACATGGATCTTGCTGATAAAAATGAACAGATCATCATTCAGCGCGGCAAGGAGAAAGCTTATGCCTTGACTCCTGTAGGCGAGAAGGATAAATATTTCATGGATCCGGAAACAATGGCCGACATTCAGGAAGGCATCGACCAGTATCGGAAAGGCAACACGATAAAAGTTGATAAAGCCGACTTTGACAAGTTGCTGGGCCTATGAGTTATGCTGTTGAATTTACCCCAAAGGCACTTGAAGGAATTGACAAATTTAAAAAATCAGGCAATAAGCCTTTGCTCAGAAAAATCCGAAATACCCTTGACGAATTGACTGAGCATCCATATACCGGAACGGGACAGCCCGAACAATTAAAGCACAACCTGGCTGGATTTTGGTCAAGAAGAATAAACCAGGAACACCGGATCATTTATGCAGTTGACGAGTCAAAAGTAACCGTTACTGTTGTCTCTGCAAAAGGCCACTACACTCCCTCATAATTCCAATCCAAGTCGTTAAAGAGGCGCTTAGGCTGGCTGGCGGGCATTGCTGATCGGTCCTTTGGAGAACTTTCCGGTTCGCCGCCACCAGAGCAGAAAACCCGTCACGGACAGCACCCCGGGCGTCAGCCCGATGAGTACATAAAATATCCTGACAGGCAGTCCGCCAAAACTACCTACATGCAAAGGGTGAAACGTAGCTTCGATCCGTTCTCCAACAGATTTATCAGCTAATGTGCTGACTTTCACAAGTTCACCTGTGTATTGGTCGATTCTGACCGAATTCAGGGCTCCCCAAAGTTTCCATTGTCCCTGCCCATAGCCCCTGACCTCAAATTTACGTTCAGGTTGAGTCGGCAGATAAACATATGTTGGATCCAGGTCGGGCAGCGCATTCTTAGCGGCACGAAGCATTTGATCAGCGGAAACCGTCATTGTCTTATTCAACCTAGCTGATAGGATTTCTTTTTCCCAGGTTTTGGGCTCAAAAGCAAACAGGTTCATCCAGAAACCGGTAAAAAAAATGATTGCATTAAAAACCAGTGACCATACCCCTACGATCCGGTGCAGATCGGAGCTGATGGTGCGCCAGTTTTTGCGGTTGATGGAAATTTGAAAAGACAAAACCCGCCAGATCATTTTCCGGTACACAATCGCACCGGTAAGCACAGACAGCAGCATTGTGATACCAAAAATGGCCGTGAGCGCCGCGCCGGGAATGCCCAGCTGGAAGCTAAAATGAAATTGGAACAACCATTCAATAAAACTCGGCATAAACTGACTCGCCGGCCCTTCCCTCAATATCGCATTGGTATAAGGATTAAATGAGATTAATGCCAGATCGTAAGTCATCAGCCGTGCATCGTTAAAATAGATCCTGAAATCATAGGCATCACCCGGCCCGGCTTCGGGATTGAGCCAGGCGATGCCATCCAGGTTTGGATACCGGTTGGTAATGGTTTCATAGCAATGCATCAGGGCGTCCTTCGGCACGTGAGGACCCGTTGGTGAAACGTGGAGCAAGTTCCGGTTTGCAAACTGGTCGAGCTCTGTTTTGAAAACCAGGATCGAACCGCTTAACCCCAACAAAATCAGAAATATGCCCGTAACAAGCCCAAGCCAGCTGTGCAGCTTGAATAAACTTCTTGTGTACTTTGTTTTTTTCATAAAAATCCAGACAGCTTACCAGAGTTGATAACTAATTCCAACCCTGATATTAAAAGGATCGCCTAAGCCTGCCAATGTCACGCCCGACCGGCTTCCGGTGAAGTAGTGCTTGTTGGTCAGGTTGTACGCATTAACCTGAAACTGGTACCTGTTCCGCGTATACGAAATGGCCGCATCCAAAACCGTGTAAGATGGAAAAACGAAGTTCTGATTGCTCAGCAAACCTACCTGATCGCTCACATAACGCACGCCCGCAGCGATTCCCAGCCCTTTGAGCGCCTGGGACGGAATTGCATATTTACCCCAGAAGTTGATCTGGTGCTTGGGCGCATTCGCAAATCGGTCTCCTTTTTTCCCGTAGGTGGTGGTGCTTACCAATTCATGTTCGTTGAATGCATAGCCGGCGATCAGACTCAGTCTGTTCAGGTTTCCAACAACCGAAAATTCCCCTCCCCTGCTGCGCGTGCCGTCAATGGCAGCTTGCCGGTGCGAGTTTTCTTCCGTAGGTGCCGCTGTGAGGATATTAGCATAATTGATCTGGTAGAGCGACAATGTGGCTGAAAACCGGTTACCGATCAGATCGGCTTTGGAACCTACTTCATATTGGGTCGCTTGTCGGGTCGGGAATGGTCCGCCTGCCAGGACATTGTTTGAGGTTTGCGGGTTGAAAGATTTCAGATATGTTCCGTAAACCGACACATTCTTTACAGGCAAATATACCAGTGCTACCCTGGGGATCCAGCCTGATGTTTTCAATTCATCGCCCTGCTTGTTATCGCGATCCGACAAAGGTGTTTCCTTACCATTGTAGTCATCATAACGAACGGATAGCAACACTTTCAATTTGTCCCCGACACTGACCTGGTCCTGAATGTAGGCACCGATCAGGTTGGTAATGCGCTTGTTGTCATCGGACTCATCGGCCGGAACGGAGGCATCGGGAATGCTGCCTGTGTAATCCGGTTTCAAGATAGAAATGCGCGTGGAAGATTTATACTGGTAATCATTTTGCGTCCAGCCATAACGGTTGTAGTCCGCCCCCACAATAATCTGGTGACCCAGCGCGCCTGTGCTCGTTGTATATATTGCAAAAGCCGTCGTTTGCAGGCTGAAACGGTCTGTTTCCCAATCCTGATATCCCCGGCTGATGGAATCATTCCGGATCCTTCCCACCGGAATGTGGTCTGTGTAATCGAGTACATTACGCACTGCGCGCTCAACGACTGTGAGTTTTAGATTAGGGCTGATCTGATGGTTCAAACTCAGCGTAGCCGATGCATTATGCGTTTTCCCGTAATCGGTCGGGCTCTGGATGGTCAGGTTGTTGGGATAATGGTTGAAATCAAATGTGCCGTCGGGACGGGTGTAAATGAAGCTTCCGTTATCGTACTGCTGAACTGCCTTGGAGTAAGTATAGTTAAGTTCCAGGTTTAGTGAAGTCCGGTCACGCACGAGGTAAGTCAGCGATGGAGCGATGAGCAGGTTTTGCTTCTTTTGATAATCCCTGAAACTCTCAGAGCGGTCATAGCCGATTATGGCCCGGTACAACAGCTTTTTCTGATTGGAAATAGGCCCGGAGAAGTCAACCGACCCTCTTCCAAATCCCCAGCTGCCCAGCGATAAATCCACACTTGCCCGCTTTTCAGATAATGGTTTTTTTGTAATAAAATTAACAACGCCGCCCGGCGAGCCTTCGCTGAACAAAGCTCCTGAGGGCCCGCGCAGCAATTCTACGGATTCAATGTTGTACAGCAACGGCTGCTGGCTCCACAAATACAGATTCCCACGAATTCCATTAAAAAGCAGGAAACTGGCGTCATTCGGAGAGTAGGCAGTAAAGCCGCGTATTTGAAACGAACCGTTGCCATTGTTGGCTTTCATGCCGGTGAATGTGCCTGCGATCTCGTTGAGCGTAAATGCCTGCCGGTCCCGCAGTACGGCTGAGGGAACCACCTGTACGGATTGAGGCGTGGAAAGTAAGGGCACGTCGAGGCGGGTGGAGCTGTTGGATGACGCCACATTGTAACTGTTTTTGGCCGCACTGACAATGACTTCTTTCAGCTCCTGGTTGCTTTCGGATAATTGCAGGTTGATAAACGCATTTTTACCTTTTGAAATCCGCATGCTCTGGGTATAAGCGGTATATCCCACATTGGAAACAGTCAAAATGTAAGATCCGGGTGTGATGCCTGTGAGGCTGAACTGGCCTTTTTCATCGGTAATAGTTCCAAGGGTTGTATTTTGGAATGCAATGGTAGCGCCCACCACAGGCTGTTCTTCGGCATTGACAATACGCCCGTTGAGTGTGCCCTGGTCGGTTTGAGCGTAGGAATTGAGGCCACGACTAAGCATGGCCAGTAATAGAAAAAGATATTGAAATTTCATTCGGATATGCAGGGATAGATACACCCATTTTGATAAGCAAAAATGGATGCAGATGTTAGTTGTTAGATTAAAATGACGGATCTGAGGCAGGGAAATGCTTTCCGAAAGGATAACGAATGTTACCTTTTGACCTCAATCAACCATGAAAAAATGACAACTATGCGCAGGGCGGCGGGGAAATAATGGTAAGCGGAGCCTGGTAAACGGCGAGATGATAAGGAAATGCAGCTTGCTGATTGCGTGCAAAAGGTTGGGATAAGAACTCAAATGCAGCCAGTGGTGAAGCAAATAGATGCAACGTAGGCAAGTTGCGGACCTGCTCGCTGGTTTGCTGGTCTTTTTTTTCTTCCTGAGCTCTCAGTTTTTTTGCCAGAAAACATTGTCCATCGCAATGCAGCTGCGGTTTATCGCGGTTTTCGCAGAGTACGCGCGTAATGTAATCCTTGTTGATATGGTAATACGCAATGGTGCCCCACTGACTAAAAGTCGGCAGGATTGTTACAAAGAGCCATATGTAGAGCAGCGCAACTCGCATCGTATTGATAGGGCAAATATAACTACGGACTTATCTTTCCAAAGGCATTCAAGTGAAATTGATGCGAAAATTAAACTTCCGTTAATCTTCCCGGTGTGCCTCCTCGGAACTTACGCGGTTGATTTTTAGCATATTATTCAATGTAGAATGCCAGTTGATCAGCACATCGATCACAAAATAATCCCTCAAATTACTTTTCAGGCTCGTACGCATGATCCTTTTCACAACACTCTTGTGCACTTCCCCGGCCTCACGCACGCGCGGCAGGAATTGCAAAGCCACCACTGTCAGCGCTGCGCCGATCAGGAACAGGAAGTTCCATTCATGCAGCAACAGCAGGCGAAAGGACTTTTGCAAGGTCGGCCCGCTCCATTCGGCAATGACGCGTAGTTGTCTTAATGTATAATAATCAGCCAGATAACCGCCGATCAATGGTGCCAGGGAGGAGAAAACGGAGGTTACAATATTTTTAACAGAAAGATAAACAATCGCTTCCCGGGACGGCGCAAGCTTCAAACCAATGTTGGTCAGTGCCAGGTTGGTGCCAGCATTGCTCGAACCGGCCACGATATGGATCACAGCCAGCAGCGCCAGGTTGGATATTAAATTGGTATAAATCCCTACAAAACACCAGGCAATCACGCAGGCCACATACAGCGGCGCACATATGGAAATAATCGTTTTGTTACTGTATCGGTCTGCAAATTTCCCCCAGTAACCGATGGTAAAAATGCTCGAAAGCTGGCTCAGAATGGTCAGGGGAATGATATAGGCCAGTGTAAGGCCCAGCGTTTTGAGCATGTAAACCGTAAAAAACGGCGTAGCAATGTTTACAGCAAATAGCCAGAGCGAATTAAATACAAGCAATCGCTGGAAGTTGTTGTCCCGCAGCGGCTTTATAAACATTTTCAGGATATTTTCGTTGGGCAGGTAAGATCGGGGTTCGGGCACCCGGGCGAGCAACGCCACTGCCCCCAGGCCGGCAACCCCGGCCATCATGAACATGGTTGCGTATACATACAGCTCATATTCCGGCACATTGCGGCGCAGGTAATCGATCGAAATGGCCAGTACAATGCTGAGTACAACATTGAGCGTCTGCGCATAGCGGCTCCGTTTGGAGAAAAAAGCGCCCAGCATGTCGCCTGGCACCAGGTCTTTCATCCAGGCATTCCAGCTGGGGCCTGCAATGGAACCAAATAGATAGTAGAAAAACAGAAAAAAAAGCAACAAGCTAACCGGAGCGTCTGCGCCGAGGAAAAATGGCATGGCACCCAGTAACACCATCGGAATACGGGCCAGGATGCAGCAAATTACTGAAACGGCTCTCCGGTTGTTATATCTGCGGATCAAAAACACCGATACAAGCTGGAAGATATTGGTGAATGTGGGCAAGGAAGCCAGCAGCCCGATCTGAAAATTACTTGCTCCGAGCAGGATTGCAAATGCCACCATAAACGTGCCCCCGGCAAGGGTTACCATGGCTTCGGTGGTCATTCCTTCTTTGAGAACGGTGTTTAACCCGTTCTTCACCTCTTCCTCGGTTAGTGTTTCTTTTGGTGTAAAGATCACAATGCTTCAATTTTTGATAACGATGGTGCAATTTAAAATCCATACCAGGCACAAAAGCAAAGTATCCTGCACCGGCACGATTTTCTATGACGCTACAACGCAGCCCAGGCTGCACTAGTATTAAAACTACACTTTATCAATACACATTCAGCATCAAACTCTACCAACAACGACATGAAAATTGGAATCATTGCTCACCTGAAATATCCGATTTCCAAACCATTTATGGGAGGACTGGAAGCGTTTACCTATGATATTTGTCAAAGACTGCTCGCGCGGGGGCACGATGTGCTCTTGTACGCCTGTGCCGGCTCCGACCCCATTCTGAATGTCAGGCCGATCCTTTGTGAGGAAGATTATCAGCCCATCACCTCCTCGCAGTTTACATCCCGCCAGCTGAGCACAGAATATATTTCCACACATCACGCCTACGTTGAAATGATGCAGGAAATAGACAAGGACGAGCTGGATGTAATTTTTAATAACAGTCTTAATTACGTTCCGATCATGATGTCGGCCCTTGTGCAGGCGCCTATGGTTACCGTGCTCCACACGCCGCCTATTTTTGAACTGAAAAATGCGATCCGCCGCGAACAAAGTTACGGGCGGGTTAAATATGTATCGGTTTCAAAAACCAATGCAGAGAACTGGAAGGAATACGCCCCGCATTGTGACGTCATTCATAATGGCATCGATCTGGCAACATGGCAATTCTATCCTGAAAATGACCGCGGGTATATCATGTGGTTTGGGCGGATACATCCGGATAAGGGCTTGCACCTGGCCATGGATGCGGCCAAACTTGCTGGCAAAAAAATGAAAGTCGCCGGGGCTATCAGCGACCAGCATTATTACGAAACCCACATTGTGCCACGCCTTGATGATTCCATCGAATTGCTGGGATCCTGTGACCATATACAGCTTAACGAACTGATTGGAAATGCAACTGTATCCCTGATCACGCCCTGCTGGGACGAACCTTTCGGGCTGGTGGTTGCCGAGTCGCTGGCTTGCGGAACGCCGGTGGCAGGCATTGCAAAGGGTGCATTACCCCAATTACTGAATGAGAAAACGGGCCGCTTATGCAGCGGGGACGATGTGCAGGAACTGGCGGATTCCATCCTGGCAGCGGAACAGCTGGACCGCGCCGAATGTCGGCAGCGTGCTGAGAATTTGTTTGATGTAGAGAAAATGGTTGACGCCTATGAAGCATTGTTTGAAAAAATAGCTTTTGAAACGATCAGCGTAAAGATCAAAGCGGATGTCAGCTAATTTTGCTTTCTACATTCACCACCACGGTTCCGGACACCTGATGCGAGCGCTGGCGATTGCTTCGGAGCTGAAAGGTACCCGTGTTACGTTTCTCGGGAGCGATTTAAAACGGTTTGCGGACATTATTCCTATTACAATAAGTTGCATCGATCTCCCGCTTGATGTTGCGGGACCTAAGGATCGTTTTGCTTCGCAGTTGAACCTCAGTTTTTTGCATTACGCGCCGGTTAATGTTGAAAAAGTGGCCAGTCGTGCGGCGATGATTTCGGCCGTATTGCGTGCATTATATCCTGTGATATTGATTGTGGATGTGTCTGTTGAGGTAACATTACTAGCCACATTATGCGGAATACCGACCGTTGTAATCCGTCAGAATGGCGACCGCGACGATACAGCCCATTTGCACGCCTATGAGTGCGCACAGCTGCTGATCGCGCCATCGCCTGAGAAGTTGATGAATCGTTCTGCGCATGACTGGGTGAATAAAAAGACCTTTTTTTCAGGAGGTTTTTCAAAATATTCAGGAAAGGGAATGCGCAGCAAAACCGTGGATAACCTTGCCATCGGGGTCATTGTGGGCTCGGGTGGCACTTCAATAAATGGTAAGGTTATTGATGCTCTCGCAACGCAGTGCGCCGAAAGATCTATTCAGGTGATCGGAAATATTGAAGATAATGAGCGTGTTACAGCGCCTAATGTGGTCTTTCACGGTCAGGTGAACGATCCGGCGCCTGTGTTGGCGCGCTGTAATGTTGTTGTCGGCAATGCAGGGCATAATACTGTCATGGAGATGGCCGATCTGGGCAAAAAGTTCGTCTGCATACCCGAAGACCGTCCTTTTCAGGAGCAACTGCGAAAAGCTGAACTATTGAAAAAGAACGGAATAGCTATATTGGTGCAACCCCAGGATCTGCAAAGTGCAGACTGGCAAGCAATCATCCAGAAAGCCGATAAGCTCCCGCAAAATTCCTGGAAAGGCATTATGACCAACTCGGCCCTCGCCAACGTAGCGCAACGGCTGCATAACCTTTGGAAAACTAATTTCCCTAGAAAGTGATCATGATTTCAATGCCTGGCTGACTTCCGTTTCAGTAGGCCTACGGATGATTGTAATCTTATCATTCTCCCATTTTATCAATCCGGCGCTCACAAATTTCAACAGCCAGCCTTCCATAGGCCATTTTTGCCATTTATTAAAAAACGTCCTGGCATTCGTGAGAATGTCTTCAAAATGATTAAGCGGGGGATTATAGCTTGCGTGATATTGATGATACGCTACTGCATCGGCCACACTCAGTTCCACCCCCCGCTTCCGGGCTGTAAAACCAAAATCCGTATCTTCTGCACCGTATCCGGTAAATCGGGTATCAAAACCACCAATGCGTTCGTATACTTTTTTGCTGCACGCAAAATTAAGCGACCAGAAAAACGCGTAGTTCACCTCACGCAGATCGGCTCTCACCGGATCCGGCGTACTTAACTCCCCCATTTTTGACAGAAAATCAGTTTCCAAAGTCGCGCCCTGACGAAGATATCGAACCGGCCCTATCCACAGATGCTCCGCTTGCTGGCAAGCATTGAAATATTGTTCTACGAGGTTTGGAGCAGGGATACAATCCACATCCAGGAAGATCATAAACGGGTGAGCTGCCTGTTTGGCTGCAAAGTTCCTTGCGGCAGCGAGTGGCAATTTTTCCGCATCATCAAACCGGAAAGAGCGAACAGGAAACTTTTCCGAAACGAGCTCACTTTCAGGCTCATTCATATTTACGATGATAAGCTCAGCCGGATAGCATTCAGCATTGTCAAGCCCAAGGACCAGGTTGCGAAGCGCCTCTTGCCTCGATTTAACTATTGTCAGTACGGAAACGGGTATCATGTTTATGGACTTAAAATTTCGGTAACAAGGCTACTACAAAAAATTGAGAATCGACGCAAATGAAAAACCTTGCATTACGATATAATGATTCAGGGCGTAAATTGCGGCAATTGCAATTCCGGTAGTAAAAATCAGATTCACGGCTTGTTTCACGGAAGGTTTTGGTTTAGACTTTGCATACGCTTGAAGATGCAAAAGTAGCTCCAAACATGATCCTTCAAACCCATTGACCAGATGAAAATATCTCAGCAGAGTATAACATTTCGCGAAAAGCGCCGGGGTTTTCACCTCATCACCGGCGATATTCTCAACGCAATGCCCCAGATTTCGGAGATCACCACTGGCCTGTGCCAGGTTTTCATCCAGCACACCTCCGCCTCGCTGACCATCAACGAAAACGCCGACCCCACCGTAAGGAAAGATTTCGAAATGTATTTCAACAAAACCGTCAAGGAAAACGACCCCGACTACCAACACGATTACGAAGGCTCCGACGACATGCCAGCCCACCTGAAAGCCTCCCTCCTAGGCAGCTCCGTCATGATCCCGATCAGCAAAGGCCGGTTAGCCCTGGGAACCTGGCAAGGCATTTATTTATGCGAGCACCGAGACCGCGGCGGCGCGAGAGGGGTTATGGTGACGGTTTGGGGGGAGTGAGGGGTTACTTAAAAAACACCTCATAATTAGCCTGTATATTATCATGAAAAGAGGCTGGCAGTCTGGCCCAGTCTCTCAACTCAACCAGTATAGGTATATTGCTATTCGTGATTTTTTCACTGAGAATATCAAATTCATCTAGCGAAAGCGGCGATAGATCCATCGTACGAAGCACCAGATCCAAATCGCTCCCACTATGTGCTTTTCCGTTAACCCGGCTACCATAAGCCCAAACTTCTATGGGTGTCGCGATGCTTTGGAAAATAGCATATAGTGCATTTTTGTCTTTTTCTCTTAATAGCATTTTATTAAGCGTCTTGGTTTCTGAGAATTACCGAAAGATCCGCCGCATCAATGATGAATTGCGGTAAAAATACAAGCGTTTCGTTGGCGAAATTCACTCCATAATCATGTGCGGTGTTGTTCCTGTTAATTCTTAATACTTTTGTGAGGCAGGCGTCAAAATGGCTTATAACATCAGCTTATACCCGCTAAATTAATGGTTTTGTCTGATCTAGATTCAAAACTGCGACGTCGCGTCACAGTTTTGAATCTAGATCACAAATGCGTTTTAACACTTCAATCTTTTTGGTGCATTCGCTCAAATCCCTCCCAAAGCACTTTCAAATCAAACAACGCCGATTTTTCGGCCACCCCAAAAGGAACATCCGAATGATAAAGTGCCAGATCATGGATCATCTTCAAGGATTGAGATAACTCCCTAGAACCGTGACATTCAATGAGATAAAGAAACTCTGCTTGTGAAGTCGTCAGCGGATTGCCGACATTTGATGCTTGACGGGCATCAACCGTTGTGTTGACTGAATGTACATTTGAGCCAACACCCTGACCATTTGACGTTTGCAAATTGAAAATGGATTAAGATGAAAATGAAAGGAGAAGTCACTGCAAACGTCACCAAAGCGAACTTTGACAGGTCTCGGGACTTGCACCCGTATGCTTCTCCAAGACCACTTTTCAGGCCTGGCATTTTGAAAAAAGATCATTAGAATTTTGGTAACGTTTGCGGGGCAAATATAGTAGAATATTTAAATCAGAAGTTGCTACTTTCTGACCAGCCTTTCATTTCCTCAGTATTAAATAGTCACATTATGACAAAGGGCAGCATTCGATCGAGGTGGGCCGTAGTTAAGATTAACGAATTCTACTGGTCTCTATTAAACACTCAGAGTTTGCACTTGTTGCTCTTTCTGAGTTAGACGCTGTTCATTGATCGCGTATCCATGGATTAAGTAATCTTTCAAGCGCTGGGATGCCCATTGACGGAATTTTGTTCCTTGCTTGGTGTTTACCCTGTACCCAACAGCAATGATGACATCCAAATTATAGTGAACACGATCCCGCTCTATTAAACGATTACCCTCCTGTTGAACTGTTCGGAATTTCCGAACAGTTGCCGATTCATCCAGCTCATTGGACATAAAAGATATTCTTGATGTGCTCACTGATGTTCGCCTTGCTCGAAGCGAGCAATGCTACCAACTGTAAATTGGTTAGCCATACATTATCTTCCTGGAACTTTGATTTGAGTTTGCTCATAACTACTCTGGTATATTTCAATTTGATTTTGCGTAGTGTATAAATAATCCCTACTGAGGGCTACTTACTCCATATTACTTTCCGATACAAAACTTCGAAAAAATATTATCCAATAAATCATCCGTAACAATCGTCCCCGTTATCTCACCCAAGTGATGCAGCGACAACCGGATATCCTGCGCCAGAAAATCCCCCGTAACCCCTGTCTCCAACCCATTCAAAACATCACTTAAAGCATTATGCGTCTTCACCAAATGCTCGTAATGTCTCAGATTGGTAACCACTGTATCGCTCGCTGATTGTCCGTAAACCATTGAAACCAATTTATTGGTCAGGTGAGATAATCCGGTTTGGGACTTTGCAGAAATGGAAATGACATTCTCTTGCAGCGCGCCTAAACTTTCAGCGGCTATCTCCCCCGTATCAATTTTATTTAGCACATATAAAACCTGCTTATCCGACGGAAGCAATGCGGCTAGTTGCTGGTTTTCCTGCAAGGTTTCCAAACTATCGAAAAGAAAAATCACAATGTCCGCCTTCTCCATTGCATTTTTCGACCTTTCAATGCCAATGGATTCCACCAAATCTGTCGTTTCGCGAATTCCGGCGGTGTCGATGAAGCGGAATTTCAGGCCTTCTAAGACGATGGTGTCTTCGATAACGTCGCGGGTGGTGCCGGCAATGCTGGTTACTATGGCCTTTTCTTCGTTTAAAAGCGCATTCAGCAATGTGGATTTGCCGACGTTCGGGGAGCCGATAATGGCAACCGGCACGCCTTCTTTTAGTGCATTGCCGAAATCGAAGGAATCGATCAGTGGCGCAATGGTGCTTAGTAACGCTTCGATCAGTCGGCGTAGGTCGTCGCGTTGGGCGAATTCTACGTCTTCTTCGCCGAAATCCAGTTCGAGCTCTATTAAGGATGCGAAATGGATGAGTTCGGTGCGTAATGAGGCTAATTTTTTGGAAAAGCCGCCTCTTAGCTGGTTCAATGCTGTTTTATGGCTGGCCTGGGAATCTGCTGCGATCAAGTCGGCTACGGCTTCCGCTTGGACAAGGTCGAATTGGCCATTGAGAAAAGCGCGTTGTGTGAATTCTCCTGGCTTGGCGATCCTGGCGCCTTTTGAAATAAGCAATTTCAATATTTGCCTGATAATGTAGTCGGAGCCGTGACAGGAAATTTCTATGGAATCTTCTTTTGTGAAAGATTTTGGTGTTTTAAAAACGGTTACGAGGACTTCGTCGATGATTTCACCATTGTGCTGGATTGTTCCGAAATGCACGGTGTGGCTTTCGGCTTCTTCCAGGTTTTTGCCCTTAAAAATGGATTTTACCATGGAAATGGACCCAAGGCCGGAAACTCGGATTACTGCGATTGCGCCTACGCCTGAGGGAGTTGCGAGCGCACAAATAACTTCTTGCTGATGTATTGGCATTGCATTCATACTGCAAATATGCGACTAATTGATCTGGTTTGATAGACTATTAGCGCTTTGAATTTCGTACCTTTGGGCATTTTTCGACCGGATCGGTTGTTACATTTTTTTCGAACATCTCCATTTTTGAACTGTGCTGACTGAAACTTTACCCATCGTTACCCACCAGCTTCCGGTTATGGAGGCCTTTTACACCTTGCAGGGTGAAGGCCAGCATAGCGGGCGCGCTGCTTACTTTATCCGGCTCGGCGGCTGCGAAGTTGGCTGTCACTGGTGTGACGTGAAAGAATCCTGGAATGCAGACCTGCATCCGAAATTTAACATTAATAACATTGTCGACGGCGCATTGCAGCATCCCGGCCGCCTGGCGGTGATCACGGGCGGCGAGCCTTTGATGTATAACCTGGACGAGCTAACTGGCCAGTTACAAGACGCAGGTTTTAAAACCAACATTGAAACTTCCGGCGTATATCCGTTTACAGGACATTGGGATTGGGTGTGTTTTTCTCCCAAAAAGTTTAAAAACCCGCATCCCGACATTTATAAAAACGCCAACGAACTCAAAGCGATCATCTATAACAAGAGCGATTTTGAATTTGCCGAATCGCACGCTGCATTGGTTTCTGACGAATGTACGCTGCTATTGCAGCCCGAATGGAGTAAGCATGAGTTGATGCTGCCTTTGATAATTGACTATATCAAAGACAATCCCAAATGGAAAATGTCGTTACAAACCCACAAGTACATGAACATTCCATAATGCACCGCGCCGCTATATTTTTGCTTTTTTCCTGTCTGTTTATTTCAAAATTCACGCATGCACAGGATGCAACATTGTCCCGGAAAGCCCGTGAAACTTATGAAAAAGCGCAGGAAGCCTGGCAGGCGCGCAAGCTGCCCGATGCCATTGCGCTCTTCGAAAAAGTCCTCGAACAGGAACCCAATAGTTACGATGCAAACCTCAGGCTCGCACAAATCTACGAGCTCCAACGAAACGCCGATCTCACCAAAAAATATTACGCAAAAGCCATTCAGCTGAGGCCTTCGGTGCCTCAGACCGCGGCTGCGCTGCAATGGTTTGGACGCCATCATTTTGAAGCAGAGCGCTACGATTCCGCACAGGTTTATTTTGAAAGGGCTTTACCATTGTTTCCCGCTAAATCGAGCCTTGCCCGGCTGGCTGAGAAATCCATTGCCTCTTCCAAATTTGCCAAAGAAGCGATCAAAAATCCTTTGAGCATTCAAAAACGATCGCTGGGCGACACGGTTAACTTCCTGAATACACAGTATTTCCCTGTAATGACGGCGGACAATGAGACATTGATCTTCACCGGACTGACTGAAAACAGGGACGAAAATATTTATACAACGCACCGCATGAACGGAAAGTGGGACGTGCCAGAAGAAATCTCTGCTTCGATCAACACAACCAATAACGAAGGCACTTGCAGCGTTTCAGCAGATGGCCGCACATTGGTTTTCACTGCCTGCAACAGGCCCGACGGCTACGGGAGCTGCGATCTTTATATATCAAGAAAAGAAGGGAAAGATTGGAGCGCACCCCTGAACCTGGGCCAGGAAATTAATACGCGGGACTGGGAATCGCAGCCGTCGTTATCGGCTGACGGTCATATGCTTTACTTTGCTTCGGACCGCAGAGGCGGACAGGGTAAGCGGGATATTTGGGTTACAAAGCTGGACGAGAAAGGAAAATGGGCTGCGCCTAAAAACCTGGGACCGCATATCAATACTTCCGATGAAGAAAATGCACCATTCATCCACGCCAACGGCAGAACGCTTTTCTACGCCTCAAACGGATTTCCGGGCATGGGTGGTTTTGATATTTTCATTTCTCAGCGAACAGATACGCTTTGGTCGCAATCCAAAAACATTGGTTATCCTATTAATACCGTCGCCGATCAGGTCGGGTTATTTATCGCTTCCGACGGGCAGAAAGCTTATTATACAGATGACGGCTCCGAGAGCAAAGGTCGTTCGCTGCTTTACACATTCAATTTGCCCCAGCAGGTGAAGGATATGATCGTGCCTACACGTTACGCGAAGGGTAAGGTTTTTGATAAAAAGACTAACACGCCGCTGGCTTCCGCTATTGACCTTTTTGACTTAAAAACACAGCAAAAAGTAGGTGAATTTTCGTCTGATGGCAAAACAGGCTCCTTTCTGGCAGTGCTGAACAGCGGCGGTGAATATGCCTTTTATGTATCCAAAACAGGCTATCTTTTTAAAAGCTTGTCATTTACAGTAAATGATTCTACATCATTTGTGGATCTGGACATTCCTTTGGAAGCCATTGAAAAAGACCGTGCGGAGGTCCTTAATAATATATTTTTCAAAACAGGTGAATTTAATCTGGATGAAAAATCAAAAGTGGAGCTTGGGAAAATGGTTGACTTTTTGAATAAAAACAAAACCGTGAAAATTGAGATTTCCGGCCATACGGACGATGTGGGTTCCGACACGGAAAATATGGAATTATCAAGGAGAAGGGCGCAATCTGTGCAGCAGTATCTGCAACAATCCGGCATCATGGCCGAACGCATTACATTCAAAGGTTATGGCGAGACGCAGCCCGTTGCCGCAAATGACTCCCAGGAAAACCGCCAGAAGAACCGCAGAATCGAGTGGAGGATCCTCTAATTCAATTTGCATAAAGAATCGAAATTTTGCACTTTTGTCGATCCGCCAATGTTGTAATAGACGAGTACAACTTAGTTCGAAAACATTCGTCGTTAACATTTAATATCCATATAATATGACACCCGAGAAAATATCCTGCTTAATCATTGGCTCCGGTCCTGCCGGATATACAGCCGCTATATATGCATCCAGGGCAGGTTTGAATCCTGTACTTTACCAAGGCGCGCAACCCGGCGGCCAGCTTACCATTACTACGGAAGTTGATAACTATCCAGGCTATCCGGACGGCATTACCGGCCCTGAAATGATGGTCAACTTCGAAAAACAAGCCAAGCGCTTCGGCTCAGATATCCGTTACGGATTGGCTACGGCAGTTGATTTTACAACGCATCCGCTTAAAGTGACCATTGATAACAAGCATGAGATCGAAGCCGATTCTGTGATTGTTTCAACGGGCGCTTCTGCCAAATGGCTGGGACTTCCTGACGAAGAGCGTCTGAATGGCCGCGGCGTTTCTGCTTGTGCTGTTTGCGACGGTTTCTTTTTCCGTGGACAGGATGTAGTGGTTGTGGGTGCTGGCGATACAGCTGCCGAAGAAGCAAGTTATCTTGCCAAATTGGCCCGTAAGGTGTATTTATTGGTTCGTCGTGATGAAATGCGTGCATCCAAGATCATGCAGAAACGTGTTGAAATGCTGCCTAACATTGAAATCCTTTGGAACACTGAAACCGTTAAGCTAAATGGCGAAGAAGGCCTTGAATCTGTTTTGGTAAAAAATAATAAAACGGGCGAGGAGCAACTTTTGCAGGCAACCGGTTTCTTTGTAGCAATCGGGCATAAGCCGAATACGGATATCTTCAAAGGCTATCTGAACATGGACGAAACCGGTTACATTCAGACTATTAAAGGAAGCGCCTGCACCAATATCAAAGGTGTGTTTGCTTGTGGTGATGCACAGGATAATGTGTACAGACAAGCCATCACTGCTGCCGGCACTGGCTGTATGGCCGCGTTGGACGCCGAGCGATTTCTGATGGAACTTGAAGTGGAAACCATCATCGAGGAAACAGCGTAAATTATTTGCCCAACCCCTAATTTGACTCAGGCTACATTGTTGTGTTTTAGCAAACAATGTAGTCTGATCTGATTTTTTTATACCTATGAAAGTAAAGCTTATTGTAAGTTTGCTAATGACCGTGTGTTTGATCTCCTGGAACACGCAAGCGCAAGAGCGAGGAAAATTCAAAAGAAATCCCAAAATCAATCAGTCCGGAAACAATGCCAACGAAGGACCAACCAGGGTAAGCACACCGCAGCCCGAAGATGAATACCAGGTAGAAACCTCCAATCTCAGATTTCAAAGCCAGTTCGAGCCTGTAAAACCCCTTAACCCGGTTGTAAGTGAGGACACAACCACCCTGGACGAAGGTGAAACCGAAGTCGTAGAAGTCGTTGATTCCCTGCTTGTTGCAGATGAATGGGTTAAATCAGCTGAGTATTACGTGATTTGGGACGCAAGAACAATTAATCCTTACGGACTCAGCCCGCTTGAATTTGACGAACCCGTCGACATTACATTATACGACCCCGCTGTAAACAGAATGTGGGCTACCCCGATGATCGACACCAAACCCACTTCCAACTTTGGCTATCGCTGGGGAAGATGGCACAACGGGAGCGACCTGGACCTGGAAACGGGCGATACCGTACGCTCCACTTACGACGGAATGGTCCGCATTGTGGCCTTTGATGGCAGCGGATACGGGCGTTTTATTGTTGTAAGACATTATAATGGACTGGAAACGCTCTATGGGCATTTATCCAAACAACTCGTCGAATCGGGGCAGATTGTAAAGGCGGGGGACGTGATCGGCCTGGGAGGAAACACAGGACGCAGCACGGGATCACATTTGCATTATGAAAACCGTTACGAAGGCAATCCATTCGACCCGAGAAATATTTTTGACTGGGAAAACAAAGCCATCAAATCCGACCACTTTTTGCTGACGAGCAATGTATGGAGCCACTTACGCGGCAAATCCAGCAAGAGTGAATTTGCTTCGGGCGATGCTCCTGTGGCGTATACCCGCTCTATTTTGCACAAAGTGCGCTCGGGTGAAACGCTCTCTTCCATAGCAGGAAGATATGGTGTCAGCATTTCGTCCGTGGCAAGAAAAAACCGCATTTCTACCCGTTCCACATTAAGAATCGGGCAGAAACTTCGCATTAAATAAAACCATATTATGAAACTAGATATCCTTGCCATCACAGCTCATCCTGACGATGTGGAACTCTGTTGTGCCGGAACATTGCTCTCACAAATTGCATTGGGCAAAAAAGTAGGGATTGTAGACCTCACACGTGGCGAGCTGGGCACACGCGGCACGCCCGAAGGCAGGATTCAGGAAGCAAAAAATGCTGCGGCAATTATGAACATTGCCATACGCGACAATGTTGGATTGGCCGACGGATTTTTTGCAAATAACGAAGCGCACCAGAAAGCGATCATCTCATATATCCGTAAATATCAGCCGGATATCGTCATTACCAACGCAGTAGGCGACCGGCATCCAGATCACGGAAGAGCGGGCCAGCTTGTTTCCGACAGCTGTTTTTATTCGGGTTTGAGAATGGTCAAAACGTTCGATGAACAAGGCAATGAGCAGGAAGCATGGCGACCAAAGCAGGTTTTTCACACCGTGCAGGATCGCTACATTACGCCAGATTTTATCGTTGATATTACCGATGTCCATGACAAAAAAGTAGAGGCAATACGCGCTTTTGAAAGCCAGTTTTTTGTCCCATCCTATAACAGCGATGAGCCGCAAAGCTATATTTCCTCGCCCGATTTCCTTGAATTCGTCATTGCAAGGGCTCGCGAAATGGGCCACGCGATCGGTGTGACATTTGGAGAAGGTTTCACGACTTCGAGAAAGCTCGGTGTGCGCGATCTGTCTGTTTTTATTTAGTAAGCATTTACTACTGCTGTCGGGTGATCCAGGCAATGGTGGCGAGCTTCGCGTGCAATATTTGCGGATGGAATGGTTTTGAAATCCAGTCGTCAAACAGGCTTAGCGTGCCGCCGGATTCGAGCGATTCGCGGCTCGTGGCCGTCAGAGCGATGATCTGGACTTTGGCTTTTTCAGAATTTTCAAATGCCCTGATTTTCTGCGTAGCCTGGATTCCATCCATGACAGGCATATTGATATCCATTAAAATGACTTGATAATCGTTGGCCGCCATTGCCTCCACCGCCGCCAGGCCATTGTCGACGATATCGAACCGGACATCCCATTTTTTTAGAAAGCTTTTCAGGATCATCGCGTTCATTTTATTATCCTCGGCAACGAGTACGCGGATATCCAGCGGGCCTAATTCTTTTTCCGGTGCAAGCGTTTCAGAAACAACCGGTTGCTCCGTCAACGGATATGCAAAATCGAAGAAGAATGAAGTACCAACCCCTTCCTGGCTCTTATAATCCAGCCTTCCGCCATGGAGGTTGACCAGTCGCTGCGCAAGGGATAAGCCCAGGCCAGTGCCATGATATTGCTTTTTCATCCCCGAGTTGACCAGCTTGAACGGCTCAAAAATGTAGGGAAACACTTCAACCGGAATTCCAATCCCCGTATCCGACACATTGAAAAAGATCTGCAAATGGTGCTGCGCAACCCGTTCGGCTTTCAGGGTCACCTCAATAGAACCCTCCTCCGTATATTTAATAGCATTACTGACCAGGTTCATGACAATTTGGCCCAGCCTGACCGGATCGCCCATTACCCAAAATTGACCGGACTCTGGTGAAGCATTGAGTTTCAGCGCCAAACCCTTAACGTCGGCAGATGCTTTCAGTTTCTGACAAATGTCGGTAACAACCAAACCTGGCTGAAAAGGCTTTTTATTGAGTTTCGTCTGGTTACCCTCAATGTCGTTCAGATTGAGGATGTCGTTAATGATCGAGCTGAGGATGTCGGCCGAAAACCTGACATTATCCAGATTCTTCACTTGATCTTCTTTGGAATTTTCAAATGAAAGCAGATCCAAACCACCGATTATCGCATGCAATGGTGTGCGGATCTCGTGCGACATGGTGATCAGGAAGTTCGTCTTATATGCAGCCAGATCACGCGCTTCCGTAGCCGCTATCTTTAATTCACTCAAAAGCGTTGTTTCTTTCACATTCGCCAGTTCCGATTCTTTAAAGAAAAAGTAGTGAATGTAGATCAGCATTAAGTAATTGTACACCAGCGCAAAAGTGAGGGCATATGTATCTACGGCATAAGCCTGTATTTTAATCTCGAGAGGAAAATATTGGTCTAAAAAAAAGACAGATCCCACCAGCAAAACGCTGAGCATTGAATAGAAAAGTCCCCACCTGGGCCCGAGGATATAAAATCCGGCACTGAGGATGACAAAAATGAACTGAAAAGTAACCAGGTAATGTCCCTGCTGATACAACACCGCAGTCGATAGCACGATCAGGCAAAGGGATATCAAGGCAAAATGCCCGACTCTTTTGAAAGGAACTCCCCGCCGGAGCATTTCATAGCCTGTCCAGGATAAAGTGGTGAAAAACAGGACCCTCCATAGTAAGAAATTTTTGTGTTGCACAAAATGCAGTACGGCCAAAAGCACGCCCATCCCACAATAAGCAAACAAAAGAAACCGGAGCGTCTGCTGTCTGATGTGACTGATGGCAAACGTATCCTGCCAAAACGCCGGATACTTGACTTTTAAAGACCTTAAAATTTCCTGCATACAACGCTGAGCTATATTCGTAACCACTAATATGAAGCTTAATACACGAATATTTACTGCAAGCCCTACATTTTTATATTAAATAGCTCAATAGGCGGTTACATTTTTTTGAATCTCTTTTTAAGTGATATTGTTACTTAAAATAGTCCCGCATCCAACTATTTGCGCCGGCATATCGTATATTAAGAAAACATCAAAACCATAAACAGCATGAAGAAGTCAATCGCGCTCTTGTTCTCAGGCGTGTTCGCATTAATGCTGCAAAGCTGTTACGGACAGTCATCCCCGGCGCAGAAAGAGCAGAATAAAACGCCCGCTTATTCCCGTAAGGATTCAATAGTAGTTAATAAAAGCAATGATGAATGGAAAAAGGTCCTTTCACCGGAGGTTTATGAAGTGGCGCGTTTGAAAGGAACAGAACGCCCATTCACCAGCGAATATGAACATTCCAAAGAAGTAGGCACATTCTATTGCGCCGTTTGCGGCAATGCACTTTTCAAAAGTAATGCTAAATACGAAAGCGGATGCGGCTGGCCGAGCTTCTTTGAACCGATCAGCAAAACCTCGATATTGGAAGCGGCAGATAATTCACATGGCATGCGCCGGACCGAAGTAATGTGCGGCAAATGCAAATCGCATTTAGGGCACGTTTTCGAGGATGGCCCACCTCCTACCGGCCTTCGCTATTGTATCAACGGTGTAGTACTGGATTTCGAAAAAGCCAAAACCGCAGAGAAGAAATTCAACAGCAAAAAGAAAGCAGACAGCGGAAGTTAAGCGGTCTAAAATCGCGGCTAACATTAAATTCACTCGAGACACTTTCCAGGATTTCAAGTTAACTTACTTGAAGTCAGCGGGAAGTGTCTTTTTTATTGAGTATTTGCCTTTGAAGGTCAAAACACTCATCAAAGCCAAATGCATTTAATCCTGCACTAGTCTTCAAACTTCCCTAAAATAATCCCGAGATGGGCGCCCAGGGTTAGGCTGGGGATGAAGTCTGTTGTTCCGGGTGTATCGTATTCGAACCAGCGGTCGGTTCGGGGGATCCTTGTGTTTTCGGGAAGGTCCGTAATGGCCTTCACGCGGATGCTGCGGAAGCCAACCCCTGCGAAAAGGTCCAGCGCGATGCGGCTGCTAAAGTAAAACTGCATTCCGGCTTTGGCATGACCGGCTTGCACCATGCGCCTGGTTTTTACGAGTGTGTTTTCAAAATAACCGCAATTTCCCCAGGGCTGCTCGCATTCCATTCCAACCCATTTGTTATCCCTGTAAATAACTTTTTTCAGCATGAATTCACCAGCTATGTAAGGTTTCATGCGGCGTTTGGTCAGGTAGTAATAGCGCAGCTGTGTTCTACTTTTGAAAGTTTCTTTATTGGGCTGGTCGGCTCCGGGGCTATACCACAGGTTCATTGCCGACGGGCCGTAGCCCAAATCCTGCTGCAAAGAAATTCCCGTAGTGCCTAACGGAACCTCGACGCCAAACTGAACGGAATTATCGAAATCGAAAAGCGACATCGGTGCAAACTTTATGATCACACTTTTTTGGGCCGATGCTGCATCGATTTGTCCAAAAGAATTCAATCCCATAAACCAGCAACCAGCGAAAACAACCAAAAGTAGCCTCATAGAACAGGGATTTTACTCAGAAATTCAATGTTGTCTGCGTCGTCATGCTTGTATTGGAAAAGGCCTTTTTCACCCGTAACGATCAAATGTTTATCTCTCACGATAATGTCATAGGCAGGCAGATCACCCATTGTTTTTTTAAAGACCGGCTTGGCGGGATCACTGATATCCAGCACGGTCAACCCTATGGGTCCCTCGCATACAAACAGTTTGCTGCCAGAAACACCCAAACCGTAAGGCGATGTCATGCGCTGCGTGTGCACCATTTGTGGTGCCGTTGGATTGCTTACATCCACGACATCGAGCGAGCTGGCCGTATTCTGTGGCCGGCAGCTAACTCCATTGCGTAATGTTACATAGGCATATTTGCCCTGCACCACCACCGGATCGCACGATTGGATATGCTGATATTTGCTTTGTAATTTGGGATCCCTCGGATTGATGTTATTGAAAATATACATGCCATCCATGGCGCCTATGTAAAGATTGTCGCGATAAGGAAATATGGTTTCTATCCCGACGCCCATGTCTTTTTTGACCGATTTCACAGGATTCGTGCCGTTTTCAATGTCATAAACTTCCAGCGATTGCTTGGTAACGATGTATAGCGTGTTTCCTGTAATTGCAAACCGCGCCATAGAGCCGCCAGCGCCCGTTTGCGGATTTAAAGCAGAATCATTCCGGCCATCCTCGCAGCCCGTCAGAATAAGCACTAATCCAAGCACAGCAAGGCCTAAAAATATAAATGGAGCAATTTTTTTCATGGTCTACAATTCGTTTTCTGCATTTTCACTTGAATTTTCGGGTATTTCAATGTTGCTTACCGGGAGCAATTCGGCCTTTTTGCCATTGGTACTTTTTCCCAGCCCGTTACAATGCCTTTTTTACTTTCTACGCATTCAAAATAGACGTTGTTGAAAGGCGGATAATTATTGACCGGAACTGCATTGGGGACTGTCTTTGTAAGCTTGGGCAACTTAGGGTCACTGATGTCAAAAACGACCAGATTTGTCAGGTTATCAGCATATAAATATTTTCCTTTCGCTGCCATATCGTAATTGCCTGCAATGGAAATGAAGGAGATATTCTTAGGATTTTTGGGATCCAAGTTATCGATAATGTGAATGCCCTTACCCGACTCGTTGATGAAAAGATAGGGATCGAGCACGTATATTTTCCCGGGCTTGGACAGTGGCTGCGCGTCAATAACCGCTATCTTGGCCATATCTTCCTCGGTGGTGTAGATGGGCCTGTAACCTGTGCCATCGAATGAAAATCGCTCAAAACGATCGTCGCTGTCTGTGATGCAGGAAGAGACGATGGCGACAAGGAAAAATAGACGCAGAAGATTATTCATAGTGCAGCAATGGTTTTGCCTGTTTTTCTTTCAGACACAATGTTGCATGAGATAGTTGCAAGTAAAATATTCAATATTCAAACTTATCGAGCCATGAAACCAACCATTGCCGTACTACCCTTTGCAAACCTGAGCCACGACCCCGAAGAAGAATATTTCAGTGACGGGGTTACCGAAGAGATCATCAATGTGCTGAGCCGCGTTCCGGGTTTACAAGTCGCCGGACGGACCTCGTCTTTCGTTTTCAAGGGCAAAAATGAAGATCTCCAAGTCATAGGTGAGCAGTTGAATGTGGAGCACATTCTGGAAGGAAGCATCAGGAATTCGGGCGAGAAATTGCTGATTAATGTGCGGCTTGTCCGCGCAGCAGACGGGGCCAACATCTGGTCTGAGCAGTATGACCGGGATCTGGACGATATTTTCGACGTGCAGGATGAAATTACACTGGCCATTATGAACGCGATCAAAGTGCAGCTGCTGGGTGATGAAACTGTAAGCACGTTTAAGCGGTATACGCACAACAAAGCAGCTTATCAGCTCTATTTGCGAGGCCGTTTTTACCATAACAAATTTGCCGGGCCTGACACCTATCAGAAAGCCATTGGTTATTTCGAGTCGGCCATTGAACAGGACCCTACCTACTCAATTGCCTATGCGGGCATTGCGTCCTGTTACCTGAACATGTGGTTTTACAGGCATCTGCCTGCGGCTACAGCTTTGCCGTTGATGAAGCATGCCACCGAGCAGGCGCTTGCGCTGGATGACGGCATTGCAGAAAGCTATCTCGCATTAGCGCGGATGCAGATGCTGAATGAATGGGACTTCCGGAGCGCATCTGCCTCTTTTGCAAAAGCACTGGAACTGAACTGGAATGCAGCCGATCTGATCGGTCAGTACGCGCTCTATCTGGCTTTGAGCGATCGATATGCCGAAGCATTGGAAAAAACAGCATTGGCATTGTCACTTGAACCCTTTTCGCTGATCAATAACTTTTACGCGGCTTACGTATATTGGATTGCAGAAGATTTCGAAAAAGGCGTTGAGCAGGGACAGAAGCTGGTGGCTTTGGAACCTTCATTCTGGGGCGGCCACCTGATCATTGGCCTCAATCTGATCACTTTGAAAAACTATCCCGATGCACAGGAAGCACTGGAAACAGCTCTGGAAATGAATTATAACGGCATTACCCTCAGTGCCTGCGGTGTATTGTTCGGGTTGTCGGATGAAACGGAAAGTGCGCGCGACATTCTTACCCAAATGACCTCGCTGAGCAGAACACAGGTGGTTTCCAATTATGATATGGGCGTCGTGAATGCTTCTATTGGCCATGTAAACGAGGCTGTGACTTATTTCCAGGCCGCTATTGATCACCACGAGCCGCCTATGCTGTTTTTCAAATTCATTGTCCGTGACTGGCTTTCTGCTTCCGGCCAGGATGTACATTATCAGCCGCTTATTGATCAGATAATCAAGTAATTGGTTTTTTATAATGCCACGAATGCACGGATGGACACGAATGTGATTGGTGTCCATCCGTGCATTCGTGGCCTTGCGCCAGATAAAACATCGGCAGCGTGACCGTTTAATAAGTTCTGTCGAAAACAGCTCAGCGTGAAAGGCTTAGCTGGTAGTAAAGTGACCGGTTTTTTTACTTTTGCAATTTGAAAAAACCCTCATTCTACTCTATGAAAAAACTCTTCAAAGTAATCGGGATCATCGTTCTTCTTCTCGTTGTGGTGGCCGTTGCGGCTGCTTCTTATGTAAAATTAGCACTTCCAAACGTCGGAGACGCGCCGAAACTTACGGTCGAAAGAACGCCTGCCAGAGTGGAACGCGGCCAGTATCTGGCCAATCATGTGAATGTCTGCATGGATTGTCATAGCACGCGCGATTGGAGCCTGTTTGCGGGTCCGGTCGTACCCGGGGACATGGGCGGTGGCGGCGAGATCTTCAACCAGGAAATGGGTTTCCCCGGCAATTTTATTTCCAAAAACATCACACCGTACGGCATAGGAAACTGGACCGACGGCGAGATCTTCCGCGCTATCACCACAGGCGTCAACAAAGACGGCAAAGCGCTGTTTCCGGTAATGCCATATCACGCTTATGGCAAAATGGACCCCGAAGATATTTATAGCATTATCGCATATTTGCGCACGCTGAATCCGATCAAAAAAGACATTCCGGCTTCCGAGCCCGACTTTCCGGTTTCCATTTTACTAAACACCATGCCGACAAAAGCCCCGCTGGGCAAAAGGCCGCCGGAGGATAACATTGTAGCAACCGGAAAATATCTGGTAACAGCGGCATCGTGCGTGGAATGTCATAGCAAAAGAGAAAAAGGTGACATTGTTCCGGGCAGTGAATTTGGTGGCGGGCAGGAATTCGGACTTCCTTCGGGAACCATCACTTCCAGAAACATTACGCCGGACGTTAAAACCGGCATCGGTTCATGGAGCGAGGAAGCCTTTGTGAAACGCTTCAAAATGTATAGGGATTCAAATTACGTAGCACATAAAGTTGGCCCGAAAGATATGAATACGATTATGCCATGGGCTATGTATTCGGGGATGGAAGAAAAGGATTTGATAGCAATATATGCTTACCTGAGAACCCTCGAACCGAAAATTAACGAGGTCCCCAAGTTCATACCGAACTAAACCTCAACGCATTTCAGTACCAAATTCCGGTGTTTTGTAACTTCTGCTTTACCGTAAAATAAATTGGATATTGTTATAATAAGAAAAGATTGACGTCTGCTTAGGACGCAACATCCTGTTTATAAACAATGACTATTATTGGATGTGTATACTCAACGTTAAGAAAACGGGTCAGTCCTTCGGGATTGGCCCTTTTCGCTTTTTATAGCTGAAATAATAGTCTGAATGCTAGTCACCGGGCGATTATTTTACCGAAAAAAAATTTCCTATTAATTCTTTATTAATTCATAGTTAAGCAAAAATTATAGGTGTGGGTCTAGATTTGGATTTTTCACTTATAAATCTTTACTATGAAAAAGAACTATTTACTGCTGCTGCTGCTGCTAGTCGTCGCTGTTGTTCAGGGTTATGCGCAGGTTACGCCTGTGGATGATTGTGAAGCGCTAACCGGATGGGGAGGTGGCGGCAATGCATTGAGCCTGGACAGTAATGCTCCCGTTCAAGGCAGCTTTTCCATCAAATCCGAAGGCGGTAACACCGAGCGTTTCAGAAAAAATTTCGCAACGCCCATTAACACAGGCATCGCGGCCGGCGACCTCAACATTTCCTATCTGCAATTCTCACTCTTTGTATCCGACATTACCAAGTTCAGCGCTTCCGAAGGCCAATTTGAAATCACCAGCTCAGGTAACCCCGACACCGACGAGTATAGCTGGGGAACCGGCAGCGTAAACCTGCGAAATGGCTGGAACAATGTGGTACTGCGGCTGAGCGCGGCAGGAAAATCGGGCAACCCGAACCTTTCTGCAATTAATTTTTTCAGGTATTACAAATTCATCAATGCCGGGGAATCTGTCATTATCAAGATCGATAACATCCGTTTTACCAAAGGTTATGAGGGCAGCCAGTTGATTGGGGCGAAAATTTTCAGCGCAGCCGACGACCAGGCCGGATGGTCCGGAACAAATGCGGTTACTGTTGACAATGCGAATAAAATCCTGGGAAGCGGCTCGCTGACACGCACCGGATCGGGCCAGGAATGGTTTGTTTTCAATGCTTCCCCATTCAACACAACTGTAAGCGAAGCGGGCGGAATCGTTAAATTCTGGCTTTACGTGTCGGATGCAAACCAGCTTAACGGAGCCGGGGACATTGTTTTTTCCTCATCCGGTCAGCCGTCTGGCGACGCATACCGCTGGAACCTCGCCGCCCAGAAGATCCAAAATGGCTGGAACCACATCATTTTACACCTATCGGACGCAACGAAGCAGGGAACTCCCAATCTGGCAGCCATCAATTATTTCCGCATTAATCAACCTTTAACAGCCAGCATTACAGCCAAGATCGACGAGATCGAGTTTTACGAGCCCACTGCGGCAACTACCGCCAACCCCGCAGACAATACGCTTAATGGCAAGGTCATGTTTGGTTATCAGGGCTGGTTTGGGTTGCCCACAGACGGCGCGCCCACGCACAACTGGTGGCTGCATTGGTTTGGCGGAACGCCGGAGCATGCAAATGCAACCGTGGATATGTGGCCTTATATGGGAAATTACCCGCAGAATGAACTGGTTGCAACCAATATGACCTATAACAACGGCTCACCGGCCAAGCTGTTTTCGAGCTATAATTACAACACGGTCGATGAACATTTTAAATGGATGCAGGAACATGAGATCGATGGGGTGTTTCAGCAGAGATTCCTGGATTATTTCCGCACGGGCGATACGCGTGTACACAGGCATTTCGACAAAGTGCTGGAAAATGTGCAAACTGCCAGCAACAAATACGGCCGTGTGTATGCGATCATGTACGATCTTTCCGGCGGCGACGCCACGTCTACGGAGCAGGTCATTGCGGACTGGAAACGCCTTGTGGATGAAATGGGCGTAACTTCTGAAAGTAATTATTTATGGCACAAAGGCAAACCACTCGTTGCATTATGGGGAATAGGCCTGGCATCCAACCCGGAGGCAACGGCCGAACGCTCGGAAAAACTCGTAAAATGGTTCAAGGAAGGTGACCCGAACGATCCTACCGACGACCCAAAATACCGCGCAAACATTATGGGCGGCCTTAATAACACCTGGCGCAGCCATTCAGCAGCATGGCTTGCCGTATACGACATGCTGGACGTGATCAGCCCGTGGTCGGTGGGCAGATACAGCAGCGAAAGCGGTGCCAACGAATTCGCTAACAACACGATACGGCCCGACATGGCTTATCTCTCGCCTAAAAGCATTGACTATATGCCGGTAATCTTCCCCGGATTTTCCTGGTTCAACTTGCAAACTGTGCGCGATAATCCGGAAGGCGCAGTAAAAAATTCCATCCCCCGCAATGGCGGCAGCTTTCTGTGGCAACAGTCTCAGAATGTGATCAATGAGGGGGCTAATATGGTTTATCTGGCCATGTTCGACGAAGTGGACGAAGCAACTTCTTTCTTTAAAATGGAGAAGTTTGCAGACCATACGCCCAAGGGAGGCGACACCTGGTTCCTCTCACTGGATGCGGACGGTTATGACCTTACGCCCGACTGGTTCATGGCACTGGGCGGCTATACAAAAAAAGTGCTGGCCGGAAAAGCAACCAACAGCCTGTCTGTGCCGCTATATCCGAATGCTTTGACAACAGATGCCGGCAATGCCCTGCCGGTAACCTTGATCAGCCTGAGCGCAAAACCGGAAGGAAGCCTCACCAATCTGAAATGGCAGACTTCCCGGGAATCCAACAGTTCGCATTTTGAAATACAAAGAAGTATGGATGCCAAAAGTTTCATTGAAGCAGGCCGTGTAAATGCGCAGGGAGATGCGGCCAAAAACACCGATTACCAGTTCCAGGACGTGGATTTATCCGCAGGACGCTATTATTACCGGCTAAAAATGACAGACCGCGACGGCACTTACGCATTCAGCAGCATTGTCACCTCGGAGATTACCGACAACACCGATATCAGCATTTATCCAAATCCAACTTCCTCGCTGGTTCGCATCAAGTCAGAAAGCATCATTCGCGAGGTTGAGATTATCAATGCTGCGGGACGGAAGATCCGGACATTGAATCCTGACAAGCACTTTTTCGAGCTCGACATCAGCGCCTGGATGCCCGGCGTTTACATTGTCCGGGTTAATGGCGTGGACCGGAAGATTGTCAAACATTAAAACATTTGGCCAATCCGGCAAGCAAAGCAGCAATATCCGGCCTTATGGATCGGGATTATGAATTGAATGTGAAGGTTAGTAAATTCCTGCTTCTGAACGAATCTTCGCCATAAGCGCTGGTTGAAGAGGTTCATCCTAACCCAAACCGGATGCCAGAAACATTGAGAAAACTGATCAGGCAACACAGAAACGACCTCTTGTTTCTGTGTTGCCTGCTTTTTTCGGGCCATATTCAGGCGCAATCATCCTTGGTGCATGTCACTGCCGATAGCCTGGCTAACAAGACAAGTTCTTTATCCCTGCAAAAATCCAAATGGAAATTTCATCCCGGCGATGTTGCTGAATGGGCATCCCCTCATTTTCGGGATAATGACTGGCCTGAGATCAAAAGCAATTTTGGAGAAAAAGCATTACCGAAAGACTGGAAAGGGATAGGCTGGTTCAGGGTAAGGATCGTTGCAGATTCAACATTGACGGGGAAAACGCTGGCGCTCCGCATAAACCACGACGGCGCATCGGAAATTTTCATCAATGGTTTTAAAAAAGGCGGTTATGGAAAGATTGGCAAAAGTGGCGGTGAAATGACCGCCATGCGAGCGCCTAACGCGCTGATCCCGTTTGACGCTGCCATTTCTGACACCATCTTCATCGCCATCCGTTACGCAAATTTCCGACCTGCCTTTGATAATTTCCACGGATTTGAAACATGGATTGGCATCTATCAGGAACTGTTACCCGGATTGGAGATTAAGTCCAATAGCAGCATTTATATGCTGATGAGTATTTCTGCCATGACCGCATTTGCCTTGCTGCATTTGTTTTTGTTTCTTTTTTATCCAAAGCAAAAAGCCAATCTGTATTATGCCCTCTTTGTGGCTTTTGCGGCCGGAACGCAGATCCTTCGCTATTGGTATCAATATACGCCCGACCCTGAGCTGCAAGCTTTCGCTCAGCCCGCTTTCAACACAGCAAAAACACTCGCCACCGTTTTCGTTGGCCTGTTGCTTTATAAAATTGGTGAAGCCAAAATCTCACGCCTATGGTATGCCCTGATTCTCGTTCCGGGCCTATACTATCTGATCCGTTTTTCGATTTTTCCACCGAAAGTGTATGATGATCATTTCAATCTATACTTCCTGCTGGTGACCGTCTTAGGACTTCGGGAAGTCTTCAAAGCCTGGCGGAACGGCCGGAAGGGCGTCTGGCTGATCGGGCTTGGGATGTTCATTACCGCATTGTTTTTCTTTTTTGCGGGTGCGGACGTGCTGGATCTGTGGGTCGGGAAGCCGCATATGGTTGACCAATTGATGGCGGTAGGGCTGCTGTTTATGCCGTTGTGCTTCTCGATATTCCTTGCACTGGATTTTGCACGGACAAATAATGATCTGACCCTGAGGCTCACCGAGGTGGAAGCGCTTTCATCACAGAAGCTTCTTGCAGAAAAAGACAAGCGCGAACTTATTGAACAACAGGCAGAAACATTAGAAAAAACAGTTATTGAAAGGACAGCGCAAGTACAGCAGCAGGCCGACAAGCTCCGCGAACTCGACACATTCAAATCCCGGTTTTTTATCAATTTAACACACGAATTCAGGACGCCATTAACATTGATACTCGGTCCCGCCGAACGTATTTTATCCCAAAGCCGCGACATTGAATTGCGTAATCAGCTTGGTATGATCACCCGAAATGCGAAAAGATTGCTTAAAATGATCAACGAATTGCTGGATCTGAGCAAATTGGAGGCTGGCAAAATGCAACTGACTAACGCGCCGCTTGAACTGGTAGGTTTTATAAACAATGTAGTGCAGTCATTTGAAACACTCGCAGGCCAAAAACAAATCAGCCTTCATTTTTCATCTGATAAAGAAAGCGCAGTTGCCAACACAGACAAGGATAAATTGGAAAACATTCTATACAATCTCTTATCCAATGCATTCAAATTCACCCCGGGCGGTGGCAGTGTTTCGGTCAAAGTTTTATTTCAATACAATGGTCTGCACAACCAAATGATCATGAGCATTACAGACACCGGCACCGGCATACCCGCCACAAAGCTCCCCTACATTTTCGACCGCTTTTTCCAGGCTGACTCTTCGGACGCCCGCCCGCATGAAGGCACCGGGATCGGTCTGGCCCTTACCAAAGAGTTTACGGAATTGCTGGGAGGGAACATTGCCGTGGAAAGTGAAGTGTCCAAAGGCACCAACGTCACAGTTAAAATCCCGATTGAACTGGTCACTGAGCGAGCGGAAGTGAAAAATTTTTCTGTCCCACAAAAGCCTTTGACCGAAGCCATAACCAACCGGACAAATCAAAACCATTTAAAATCCGCCGATGCAAACCTGATCCTGATCATTGAAGACAATGCTGACCTGCGCGCCTTCATACGCTCCTCGCTGGCCGGAAATTACCGCATTATGGAGGCAGAAAACGGAGATCAGGGCCTTAGCCTGGCATTTGATCACGTGCCCGATCTGATCGTTACTGACCTGATGATGCCCGGAAAAGATGGTTACCAGGTTTGCATGGATATAAAAAGCAATGAAAAAACAAGCCACGTCCCGGTGATCATTCTCACGGCCAAAGTGGATATTGACAGCCGCCTTACGGGTTTGCAAACCGGCGCGGACGCTTATCTGCGCAAACCTTTCTACGAACCCGAACTGATCGCCCAAATCGAAAACCTGATCACCACGCGGCAGGCGCTTCGGGATAAATACAACAGCAACAACCTTTGGCTCACCCACACAGCCGAGCTGCCTTCCATTGAGCAGGCATTTCTGACCAAAGTCCGTGCAGCGCTGGAAGCGCATTTAGCCGACGAAACTTACAGCGCCGAACTCCTGGCCGGTAATGTTGGGCTCAGCCGGACGCAGCTGCACAGAAAATTAAAGGGGCTAATCAACCAAACCCCGGGAGACCTTATCCGCACGGTCCGCATGGAAAAAGCACTGGAACTGCTCCGGAAAAATGCAGGAACTGTCGCAGAAGTGGGCTATATGGTGGGTTATGGCAACCCTTCTAATTTCTCCACAAGCTTTACACAGCATTTCGGATTTCCACCGAGCGAAGCATTGAAAAAAGCGGATTACAAGGTTTAAACGCACCTTCTAGCCTGTGAAAGTCGCTTTGTTACATTATCAAATGCATTTGCAACAAATCCAAATGCGTGTGTGAACCATAACGACGTGCTTTGGGAATGTTCAAATCACAGGTTATGAAACATTCCGTTGCACAAACACTACTGGTTCACCCGCACCCATTGGAACGCGAGGCCGTTGCTGAGTGGTTACAGAAAAAATCATCCATTGGTCTGGTTGGAAAAAGCAGTTCGCTCGAAAAAGTGGCCCGACTCCCCTATCTCGCTGACATTGATATCATCATTGCTTATGCCTATGAGGCCGAAAGCGTTGCGGCCCAGATCATCACCCTGCGAAAATCCCGTCCAGGGCTACGGTTTTTACTGATGGGAACCAGCTCCTGTACAAAATGGGTCAGCGAAATTGTCCGGTCTGGAGTGAGCGGTTTTATTGCGATTGATTCCGAGCTCGATGAGTGGGAATATGCGATCAAAGCGGTTTCGGAAGGGAAAATATACTACGGCCAGGAAGTGATCATGAAGCTCTCAGAAGCACCATCCGATCAAAACGATTGTCAGCCCGTTACCAGTTCAACGCATTTTTTAACCAAAAGGGAAATTGAAATTCTGAGATTAGTAGCCAGCGAATATTCCACAAACAGCATTGCCGACCAGCTATTCATCAGCGGTAAAACCGTGGAAACGCACCGGCGAAATCTTTTTCAGAAGCTGGGAGTCAAAAATTCAGTCGGGCTGACGAAGGTTGCAGTAAGGCTGGGGGTCGTGTAGCAGCATTCCGTTTAAAAACGATCACCTCATTTTAAACGATTGCCTCACTGAATTTCGGCGCGCCGAAACGTTTCAGACTGACAATGTGAGAGCTTACTGCCATCAAAAATGATTTGTTTTCAAGATAAGTAAGCCCGAATTCACTTGCGGTCTGCTTCACAATAGGCGCAAGTTTTGGATAATGCACGTGGCAAACTTTTGGAAACAAATGGTGCTCGATCTGAAAATTTAGCCCGCCGATATACCAGCCCAGCCATTTGTTATTTGGTGAGAAATTAACGGTCGTTTCCAGCTGGTGAATTGCCCAATCTTTTTCGATAACCCCTTTCTCATTGGGATGCGGATGCTCGGTGCCTTCAACGGAATGCGCCAGCTGAAAAATCACGGTCAGAACCAATCCGGCTGCAAAGTGCATCAGCAAAAACCCTCCTAAGATTTGTCCGAAAGGAATGTGAAAGATCAATGTCGGCACGCCCAGCAGAATCGCGAAATAAGTAAGCTTCATCACGATCAACCCGGTCAGCATTTGCCTGTTTTCCGCATTGCTCTGCCTGTTAACACCCGATTTGATGAAGTGATAATATTGGATAAAATCTTTCAGGATCACCCAGTAGAGCGTCAGTATGCCATAAAAAAAGAAAGCGTAAATCCACTGGAACCGGTGTAAGGGACGCACTTTTTCGTCAGGGGAAAGCTTGATAACGCCGCGGTCCTTGATATCCTCGTCCACATTGGGCACATTGGTATAAGTATGGTGCAGAATATTATGCTGCAATTTCCAGTTGAGCACGCCTGCGCCCGCGAGGTTAATGGTGTAACCCATCCACTTGTTTACAGCCGCATTTTTGGAAAAAGCGCCGTGGTTGGCATCATGCATCACGCTCATACCGATCCCCGAAATGCCCATGCCCATCACAAGCCACAGCAGCATTGCCACCCAAACCGGCGGGTTAAAGGCAACGATCGCAATAAACGGAAGGATATAACTTGAAATGAGCACAACAGTTTTAATAACCATTGTTTTATTAGCATACCGCGACTTTTGGTTTTGTTCAAAATACTGGTCAACCCGCTTTTTCAGGGTTGGGAAGAACAGGCTTTTGTCAAGCGCAGCAAATTTGATTTTTTCAGGATGATTCATTGATGAAGAAGTTAAACTCGGTTTGGGGGAAGCCACAGAAGAAAGCAGAATCTAACTTGATCACGTCGTGAAGCCTATATTTATAAAACGCTGAAAATCAATATTTATTAGACTTTGTTCAAATTAATATTATTTTTGATTCGTATAATTTGGATAATTTTATACAATTATCACATTTCGCCATTTTCCTAGATAAAGTCGGCCTATCTTTAACCCATGGCTGAGTCCGACACCGATCACGTTACCAACATTGTAATTCTTGATACACATCCCGTTCTGCGCAAAGGACTTGCGGTGCTATTGCAGGAAAATTTTACCAATATGCGGGTGACGGAAGCCAAGAATGTGGTTGAGTTGCAGCAGGCTGGCCCTGAGCCCGGCCCTTCCCTGTTTATCGTCGTCATCAATTCAGATGTGGAGGAAGATGGCATCAGTCCTGTGTTTGAACTCAAAGCCGCTTATCCCGAAGCGCCCGTTATTTTATATGGCGAAGAGCCAAAACCGGAACTGGTGATATCCTACTTTAAATCAGGCATTAATGGTTATGTATCAAAACACAAAGACCTCGCCGAACTCATCACTTGCGTCAATATGGTTTGCGCCGGCAAGCGTTATGTGAATGCAGAATATATGGATTTCCTCTTCGGTTATCTGATCGACAACTACAAAACCTCCAAAAAGCGCGACCTGCTAACGCCCCGCCAATACGAAATTGCCCGATTGCTGATCCAGGGCTTATCGACAAGTTCCATTGCCGAAAAAACCGGCCTGCATATCTCCACCATCAGCACATTTAAAACGGCTATCTTTCAAAAACTCGGCATTGACAATGTCTTGAAGCTCAAACAAATCCTGGAATCTGAGGAAAATTGAGGCTCCATCACCTCCAAACCGACGTGTAGTTCATACCGTTCAGCTTCCTTCCCGGATCGTTCTTAAATCAAATCCAAATACCAAACCGCTAAGTAAGAGGAGTTTTTGAGCAAGTAATGTATCCCGAACTCCGCCGGAAGAGTAAATTCAGCCGTCCAATTGATTATCTTGGTATATAAATAAAACATTTTGCCAAAAAATACAATGTCGACCGGGTAGCTAAGGCAAAAAACTATGTTTTACTTCTGCCGGTGATAGAGTTGCCGGGCAACCCAAATGGGAAGCAGAATGCGACCTGGCAGTAGTCATAGGCGATTGATTTTTTTAACAAAAAAATTGAAGGATGCTGAGTAACAGAATATTTATTGGCGCGGGGGTTCTTATCATTGCCGTATCTTCCTTTTTCTGGCTTTTGGGCTCGCTGGGCTCATCCTCGGTGGATTACAACACCGAGGTGAAGCCAATTTTGAACAAACATTGCATGGGCTGTCACGGTGGCGTAAAGAAGGCGGGCGATGTGAGCTTCCTTTTTGAGCATGAAATGATGGAGCCGGGCAAATCAGGCAAGATCCCGGTCGTTCGCGGCGATGCGGATGCCAGCGAAATGATCCGCCGCATATTAAGCGACGATCCCGACGAGAAAATGCCAAAAAACGGCACGCCTTTGAAGGAAGAGGAAATTGATATTCTAAAAAAATGGATCAATCAAGGTGCCAAATGGGAAACACATTGGTCTTATAAAAAGATAGAAAAACCTGATGTTCCTTCGCTGAACGGTTTTAGTAACCTCTTTGGATTACTTGACAATGCAGATAAAAAATGGGCTACGAATGAAATTGACCATTTTGTCCTGTATAAATTAAAAGATAAAGGCCTCAATGTTTCTGCCGAAGCCGACCGCGCAACATTGATCCGCCGCGTCAGCCTGGACCTGACAGGGCTTCCGCCAACCGAGCAGCAAGTCGCTGATTTTGTCAATGATAAATCTGAAAACGCATACGAAAAAGTAGTCGACCGATTGCTGAAATCGCCCGCATATGGTGAGCGCTGGACTTCCATGTGGATGGATCTGGCGCGTTATGCGGATACAAAAGGCTACGAAAGTGACGGGGGGCGGACGATGTGGCGTTACCGGGATTATGTGGTCAAATCATTCAATCAGGACAAGCCATTTGACCAGTTTACCATCGAGCAGCTGGCAGGTGATTTGTTACAAAAAGACAAAGACGGCTTCCCGCTGGAAGAGAACATGATCGCCACGGGCTATCACCGCAACACGATGACCAACAACGAAGGCGGGACCGACGACGAGGAATTCCGCACCGCCGCGCAAATTGACCGGGTTAATACAACCTGGGAGGTTTGGCAGGGAACCACATTCGCCTGCATTCAATGTCACAGCCATCCCTACGACCCCATTCCGCACGAGGATTATTACAAATACATGGCCTTTTTCAACAACACCCGTGATGAAGATGTGTGGGATGAGTGGCCTAAGATGCGGTTTTACAAAGGGGAAGATTCCGTGCGCGTAGAGCGTGTAAAGAGCTGGATCAGGGAAACCAGGCCAGAGCAACTGCCCGAAGTAACGCAGTTCATGAAGGTGATGGAGCCCAAGATCAATGCGCACAATTTTGTAAAAGGCGATCAATCGACCGTGCTTTTGATCTCTTATTATGGTGTAAAAAACAATGGAAATGCCAAGATCGCCGGCGTGGATCTGTCCAATGCCGATAATGTGGTGCTGAATGTCTCCACCAAAGCGCAGAACGCGGTGCTTTCGCTGCATTTGGACAAGCTCGACGGGCCGGTTATTTCTCAAATCAATATGCCTGTCAGAGATTCTGTGGTCATTGCACCGCTGATCAAAACGCCTGGAAAACACGACATTTTCCTATCCTTAAAAAGCACTAAAAACCCCGACGAATGGGTGCGCATCACCTGGATGGCATTCCAGAAAGCATTACCCGGCAAGGACAAGCCTGAATACAACAACATTGTGGCCGACTACGCAACCATATTGACACGCCAGACGGAAAGTATGCCCGTGATTTGGGAAGGAAAAGGTGATTTTGCGCGCAAAACCAACGTGTTTGTAAGAGGAAACTGGATGGTCAAAGGCGCGGAAGTAAAACCTGACGTGCCAAAGCTGCTTGCTCCAATGCCCAAAGACGCGCCCCGGGACCGCGTAGGTCTGGCCAAATGGATCGTCAGCCGCGATAACGCATTGACTTCCCGCGTGATCGTAAACCGGTTCTGGGAGCAGTTATTTGGTAAAGGAATTGTAGAAACAGTCGAAGATTTCGGTTCCCAGGGAGCCGAGCCGACACATCCGGAATTGCTTGATTGGCTGGCCGTCAAGTTTATTGAACAGGATAAATGGAGCATTAAAAAAATGCTGAAAACCATCGTAATGTCCTCCACTTACCGCCAGAGTTCCAAAACGGACGAAAACAAATTGGAAAAAGATCCTTACAACATCTGGATCTCCCGGGGCCCCCGCGTGAGGCTCAGCGCCGAGCAAGTCCGCGACCAGGCACTTGCATGCAGCGGTTTGATCTCGGACAAAATGTACGGCCCGGGCGTGATGCCACCACAGCCTGACAAGATCTGGCAATCGCCATACAGTGGTGAGAAGTGGGTTTTGAGCGAAGGTGAGGACCGTTACCGTCGCGGCGTTTACACTTATTGGAAGCGCACAGCACCCTACCCTTCCATGGTCACATTCGATGCGCCAAGCCGGGAATTCTGTCAATCCAGGCGCATTCTGACCAATACACCGTTGCAGGCCTTGGTCACATTAAATGATCCGGTATACCTGGAAGCCGCAGAAAAACTGGCCACCCGAATGCAGCAACGCGGAAAAACGCCCGCGCAGCAACTCACGGAGGGTTACCGCATGCTGACTTTCCAAAGCATTGAACAAAAAAACCTGAATGTGCTGGTGAAAGTCTATAATCAGGCGCTGCACGCCTACAAGAAAAAACCTGTGGAAGCCGACAGCATGCTGGCCTATGGAAAAGAGCGCACCCCAGAACTAGCTGCGCTCACCATCTCAGCCAATGTCATGCTCAATCTGGATAATGTTATTACAAAGGAATAGCTCTTTTTATCCCCGGGTTGAAACCCGGGGCAATAGATGATCGAGCCGATGGCTCTTATTGATGATAACTGGGCATTGGCTGGAAGAAGTTAGTTAGGCGAAAAAAGCCCCGTCAGGGGCGAACGATATTCCAGACTCGGGATTCATCCCGGGTTAAAAAAACGTCCGGGATTCATTCCGGGTTTAAAACGAGTCAACAAGCAAAAAAAAGCCCCATCAGGGGCGCCAGATATTTTACCCCGGGATTCATCCCGGGGATCCAGAAAAGATCAAAAACATGGAAAACCTACGAAAAGAACTCCAACATACGGCATTGCTTCACCAAACGCGGCGGCACTTTTTGCAGTCGGTGGGTTTTGGGCTGGGTGCATTGGGACTTGGGACGATGCTGGATTCGTGCGGGCCTTCGGCGGCGGCTGATCATGCGGGCGGCGAAATTGCCAAATCACGCATTCCACAGTTTGCGCCAAAAGCCAAACGAGTCATATACATTCACATGGCCGGCGCTCCTTCCCAGCTCGAACTGTTTGATTATAAGCCGGAACTGGTGAAATATCATGGAAAGGACTGCCCTGCCGAGTTTTTGGAAGGCAAAAAATTCGCATTCATTCAAGGCGTTCCCAAAATGCTGGGGCCTCAGGGACATTTCGCGCAATACGGCCAGTCCGGCGCATGGATGTCTGATTATGTGCCTTACCTGCAAACGGTTGCAGACGAGATCACCTTTCTAAAAGCCATGCATACAGATCAGTTCAACCACGCGCCTGCACAGTTGCTGATGCATACGGGAAGCCCAAGGCTTGGCAGGCCTAGTTTGGGCGCATGGTCGGTCTATGGCTTGGGATCTGAAAATCAGAATCTCCCGGGCTTTATCGTGCTTGCTTCGGGTGGACAGCAGCCCGATGCAGGTAAGAGCGTTTTCGGCAGCGGGTTCCTGCCCTCGGTTTACCAGGGCGTGCAATGCCGCACCGGCGGCGATCCCGTGTTATATGTGAGCGATCCAAACGGCATGAACCGCGATATGCGCAAGCAGACCATTGAAGCCATTAATGAAATCAATAAACAAACTTACGAGGACGTTAAGGACCCTGAAATTCTGACGCGGATAAGCCAGTACGAAATGGCATTCCGCATGCAAATGTCTGTCCCTGAGGTGATGGACGTTTCCAAGGAGCCACAATTTATCCTGGATATGTACGGCGTAAAGCCCGGCAAAGGCACATTTGCCATGAACTGCCTGCTGGCGCGCAAACTGGTTGAAAACGATGTACGCTTCGTGCAGCTTTTCGACTGGGGCTGGGACGGCCACGGCACTTCCAAAGATCATAATGTAGAAGGCGGCCTGCGCCAGAAATGCCGCGAGTCCGATCAGCCTGTTGCAGCATTGATCAAGGACCTGAAAATGCGGGGATTACTCGAAGAAACACTCGTGATATGGGGCGCTGAATTTGGCAGGACGCCCATGCAGGAAAACCGGAACGGGCTCGTCATGCCATTCATGGGCCGCGACCACCATCTGGACGCATTCACGATGTGGATGGCCGGTGGCGGGGTTAAGCAAGGTTTTTCACACGGAGAAACTGACGAACTGGGTTATTATGGCACCAAAGGCAGAACGCATGTTCATGATTTACAGGCAACAATTCTTCATTTAATGGGTTTTGACCACGAAAAATTCACCTATCCTTTCCAGGGAAGAAATTTCCGGCTTACCGACACAGAAGGAAAGGTTGTAAAAGAAGTAATTGCCTAAGTACTAAACCCTTTAACATGCATTCTATTTTATTGCAGGATTCATCCTGGGCCACATTCATAGGCAGGTTCCATCCGGCCATCGTACATTGCCCGATTGGGTTTTTATTAATTGCAGCCCTTCTCGAAGTGGGCAGGCGCTGGGGCAAGATGGCTGTCAGCGAGAACGTGGTTGTTTTTATCCTGCTATGGTCTGCGATCAGCGCGACATTTGCCTGCGCGGCTGGTTATCTGCTCTCATTAAGCGGTGGTTATGATGCCGACCTGCTCGATAACCATATGTGGAAGGGAATAGGCGTTGCCGTTTTTGCATGGGTAGCCTGGCTTGTCAAATCTGATAAACTGCAAAAGGCAATGCCTGCCGGTAAGCGCATTTTCCTTCCCGCTATCCTGATTGCCACCGTGCTCACATTAAGCGCCGGCCATGATGGCGGCTCGCTCACACACGGAGCGGGTTATTTAACACAATATACACCCGAACCCTTCCGCAGCCTGGCTGGCTTACCACCTGTTAAAGCAGAACCGACTGAAATTAAGCCCATTGCAGATGTGCAGCAAGCCGTCGTTTATGCCGACATAGTACAGCCTATCCTGCAAACCAAATGCACCCAATGCCACAGTGCCAGCAAAAGCAAGGGTGACCTGCGGATGGACCAACTGGCATTACTGGCAAAAGGCGGAGAAAATGGCCCCGCATTCATTGCAGGAAAAAGCGCGGAAAGCGATATGATCAAACGTTGCCTGTTGCCCGAAAACGATGACGATCATATGCCGCCAAAGGGCAAGCCGCAGCTGACAACAGATCAGATCGCGCTGCTTTCCTGGTGGATCGATCAGGGCGCTCCGGCTGATAAGAAGGTTTCACAACTAACCGTCTCTGAGGCCGTTAAACCTGCATTGGCTTCCCTGACAAAGGGCGGCAATGCTGGCTCGGACCAGGCCAAAGAGCCCGGCGTCCTGAGCCTGAAAGTACCAAAGGCGGATGAGCGGGTTATTGAAGATTTAAGAAAAGCAGGGCTTATTGTCAATACATTATCCCAGGACCAAAACCTGCTTGAAATCAGCGCGGTAAACCTGCCCGGTTTCACCGACAAGCAAATGGAGCTTTTAAAACCCGTTGCCCAGCAGATTACCTGGCTGAAACTAGGCGGCACCGCTATCACCGACGCTGCTTTCGCGCAGATCGCAAAGTTTCCCAACCTGAGCAAACTGCATGTTGAGCACACCACCATTACCGACAAGGGCATCGCACAATTAAAGCCCCTTCCCTATCTGGGCTATATTAATGTTGTCGATACCAAAGTGGGGGACGCGGGCCTGAAAGCCGTAGCAGGCATGAAAGCACTTCGCTCCATTTATGTGTGGCAATCCGCCGTTACGGACAGCGCCGTAAGCCAGGTTGGAAGGCAATATCCTGATCTTTTGGTCATGAACGGTTTTAATGAGGCCACCGCAGCAGAATTTGTGAAGGCCGGTGATACAAGCGACGTAAAAGAACTCAAAAACAAATAATATGGATCGCCGAAAATTCACTCGCATAGGATGCATTTGCACAGGAAGAGCTATTTGAATGATGCCTGAGTATTAGTCCAGCTCCGTATAACCGTCATCCCCAAGAATGTCGTGGCCGTCGTTGTTTCGGAATTCCCTGACAATGGCGTCCCTTTCTGCGCGGTTTTTGGGGTCCACGCTAATGATAATCCCGCCTTCCTTAATGCCTGTTTCATAAGTATCACAATGCGCTTCCGGGATTTGGGTGGCAATGACGTGACTGATGGTTTTGTTCTCAGGCTTTTCTTCCACTTTTCCGATCAGCCTCCTGGAAATGGAAATGCCCAGTTCGGGCAGTGAGATCATGGAAGTGATGGAAATAATGGCCCCGGCGATCAGGTGCTTCGCTCCTTCTTTGGGCTTTTCTTCATCGGTCTCAACGAACCCATCGGCCTCATAAGGAGCACTTTCGCTGACTTGATTGGCATGCTTGCTCAATGTCTCATCCGACATCAGCACGGAAATATCGTCTTCCGTATGACCCAGCCGCAGCAATGCCTGGTAAGCACTTTCAGCATTCTTTTTGGTAAAAAAAACAGCCGAAACGGTTCCCGGCAGATCGTAAGCGTAACTCGTTGTTCCCATAATTACAAAGTTCAAATCAATTCGTGCTGTGCCATACCAATATAGTGCCAGGAAGATGAATTTCGAAATTATCCGGCTCTCAAATTTTCCATAAGATCTCGAAACTGACCAAAGTCAGTTTCCGGGCAAACCTCCGTCAAATTTACGGACATAATCTTTCTTCAATTTTGAGGGAGCATTACGAAGTCAATAGCATGGAGCAAGAAATCAATACCATTATCCCGGCGGCTGGAAAACCGACCGAAAATACGTGTTACCATTGTGGTGAAGCCTGCCGGGAGGAAACCATCAGCGCCGACGAACATTCTTTTTGCTGCAAAGGGTGTTATCACGTTTATGATCTCTTAAAAGTCAGCGAACTCTGTGATTATTACATCATTGACGGCTCAGCCGGCATCTCGCCCGACAAATCGTTTTTTAAAGGCAAATTCGACTATCTGGACCTGCCCGATGTCCATGCTAAAATCCTGGAATTCACCGATGGCCATCTTTCGCAGGTTAGTTGGTACATTCCAAAAATGCATTGCAGCTCGTGTATATGGCTTTTGGAACAGCTTTACAAATTCAATCCAGCGATCCGAAGTTCGGTGGTTAATTTTCCTGAAAAGAAAGTCAGGATTACCTTTGAAGCTGAAAAAGTGAAGCTTAGCGAGCTGGCGACATTGGTATCGAGCATCGGCTATGAGCCTTATATCAGCCTGAACGACATTGCGGGTGAGCAGGTTAAAAAGTGGAACCGTAAAAGGTTGTATAAAATCGGCATTGCCGGTTTTTGTTTTGGTAATGTAATGATGCTCAGCTTTCCGGAGTATTTTCATCTGGGCAAAGATGCATTTGATGAGAGCTTGCGGGCCACATTCGGCTGGCTGAACCTGGCACTGGCCATTCCTGTCTTGCTATATTGCGCCAGTGATTTTTTCAAATCCGCATGGGCTGCCCTCAAAGGAAAATATCTGAACATTGATGCCCCCATCGTCATCGCGCTGGTGTCCATTTTTAGTTTAAGCCTTTACCAGATCATATCCGGCACCGGCTCGGGATATTTTGACTCCCTCACCGGCGCAGTCTTTTTTATGCTTACCGGCCGATTTTTCCAGGACAAAACCTACGCCGGCATTTCCTTCGACCGCGATTACCGGTCGTATTTCCCGGTTGCAGTTTCAGTATTAACTGGGAAGGCTGAGGTTAGGACACCAGTCACGGATCTGAATGCAGCGGACATTATCCTGGTCAGAAATAGCGAGCTGATTCCGGCCG
This sequence comes from Dyadobacter sp. CY347, assembly GCF_021502655.1. GTDB lineage: Bacteria > Bacteroidota > Bacteroidia > Cytophagales > Spirosomataceae > Dyadobacter. The sequence goes on along the minus strand of NZ_JAKFFT010000002.1, from coordinate 1,094,340 downwards.
ATTCTGTTTTGCTAAGCGCGGAAGCGTTGATCGATTACAGTTTTGTCTCGGGCGAAGCCGAGCCGGTCAGGCGGAAAAAAGGCGATACGATTTATGCAGGCGGCAAGCAAGCCGGACCCGCTATTGAGCTGAAAATCATGCGGAAAGTTTCACAAAGTTACCTGACGCAGCTTTGGAATAATGAGAGTTTTAACAAACCAAAAGAGGATCAGAACCAGATGCTGGCCGCGCGCATCAACCGGTATTTTTCAGTGATCGTTTTGATCATTGCCTCGCTCACATTTGCCGTCTGGTTTTTTATTTTCAAAAATCCTGAAACGGCCTTCCGCGCATTTACTACGTGCCTTTTGGTAGCGTGCCCCTGCGGATTGCTATTTTCCTCTACATTCACCAATGGCAACCTGATGGCCCTTTTTGGTAAAAATCAATGCTATCCCAAAAATGCGGATGCCATCGAACGCCTTTCCAAAATCGATACCGTAGTTTTTGATAAAACGGGCACCATAACCCGCCCCGAAGACGCCGAAGTTGCATTTATCGGCACAAAAATGACCGACCTGCAAATGTCCATGGTAAAGAAACTTGCCACACAATCCGCTCATCCGCTGAGCAGGTTGATCGTGAAAGGCCTGGCGGAAGTTCATACAGAACAGCAAAACATTTCAGAATATAAAGAAGCCAGCGGCTCGGGGATCGAGGGTTCTTTTGGGAATCACACCATCAAACTGGGTTCGGCCGACTGGGTAGGAGAACAAAAAATTGAAAATGATCATCGCTTTTCCAGGGTGTATGTCAGCATTGATGGCGTCTGTTCAGGATATTTTATGGTCAGCATAAAATACCGGAAAAACCTTTCACAAACCATTGAAAAGCTTCGTGATCATGGATTTAAAACCTACCTGCTTTCCGGCGACAAACCGACGGATCAGGATTATCTCGCCCAGATTTTCGGGACCTATGCCCATTTGTATTTCAAACAAAAACCCGAAGACAAACTGGCATTTATCGCAGCATTACAGCAAAAGAAGCATCGAAATGTACTGATGGTGGGTGACGGGCTTAATGATGCAGGGGCGTTACAACAAAGTAATGTAGGCGTCGCCGTTTCTGATGACATCAATAATTTCACCCCGTCTTGCGACATGATCATCGACGGCAAGCAGCTTTCGCATTTGCCTGCTTTCATCAACCTGGCGCGTCGGGGCCAGAAAATCATCAAGGCCAGCTTTGCTATATCGCTGATATACAACGTGGGAGGACTATTCTTTGCCATAGGCGGCCAGCTCTCGCCAGTACTAGCAGCCATTCTGATGCCCGTCAGTTTGATTTCCATTGTGGGCTTTACCACCATAGCCAGCAACTTGTCTGCCAGCAGGATTTTGAAAAACTGACGAAGGTCAGTTGTGAACCACGCTGTCATCATCTTTCTGCTCGGACCGATCCGGTAGTTTTGGATCATACAAACGATTAAAGATTCTTTCAAAATGAGCGCAATGTTCGTCATGATTATCGCCAGCCTCGCCATCGCCCTGGCCTTTTTAGGCGCATTCATCTGGTCGGTGCGGAAAGGGCATTACGATGATGACTATACGCCTTCCATACGCATCCTCTTCGATGATACCACCAGCGATGCATCCAAGAACAACACAAAAGATATTCACTAAATTTTACCTGAATTATGTCAAACGTTCCCCATCCTGCTCTGGCAACCGTTGAACTGGATGAGTTCCAATACGATAACCGCATTGTGCGGGATTTCGCCATTGCAACAATACTTTTCGGTCTTATCGGTATGCTCGTCGGGCTGCTGGCTGCATTACAGCTGGTTTTCCCTGATCTGAATATGGATCTGCCGTATCTTACTTTCAGCCGCATCAGGCCGCTGCACACCAATGCGGTGATTTTTGCATTTGTAGGCAATGGTTTTTTTACCGGTTTGTATTATTCTGCACCGCGTGTGCTCAGGACGCCAATGTGGAGCCCGCTGCTGAGCCGGATCCATTTCTGGGCGTGGCAGTTCATCATTCTGGCTGCCGCCATCACATTACCCATGGGCCTGACCACTTCCAAAGAATACGCCGAACTGGAATGGCCGCTTGACATTGCCATTGCCGTAGTATGGGTCGCGGCGCTTATTAACCTGGTAATGACCACCATTAACCGCCGTACGGAGCACATTTATGCTGCGATCTGGTTTTACATTGCTTCATTTGTGACCGTTGCCATGCTTCACGTGGTCAACAGTATGGCGCTGCCTGTTTCGTTATTCAAAAGTTACTCTGTGTACGCAGGTGTGCAGGATGCACTCGTACAGTGGTGGTACGGACACAATGCCGTGGCGTTTTTTCTTACGACTCCTTATTTGGGACTGATGTATTACTTTCTTCCCAAAGCGGCTAACCGTCCTATCTATTCCTACCGGCTTTCGATCGTCCATTTCTGGGCGCTGATCTTCCTGTATATCTGGGCAGGGCCGCACCATTTGCTTTATACTTCGCTTCCCGAATGGGCGCAGACGCTGGGGACCGTATTTTCGGTCATGCTGCTGGCGCCTTCCTGGGGCGGGATGATCAACGGGCTAATGACCCTGCGTGGTGCCTGGGACAAAGTACGTGAAGATGTTGTATTGAAATTTATGGTTGTAGCCATCACCGCATATGGTATGGCCACATTCGAAGGCCCGATGCTTTCTTTCAAAAACGTAAACGCGATTGCTCACTACACCGACTGGATCGTTGCACACGTTCACGTAGGCGCCCTTGGATGGAATGGCTTTCTGACATTCGGGATTTTGTACTGGCTTTTCCCACGCATATACGGACGTCCGTTATATTCTCAAAAGGCTGCCAACTTCCACTTCTGGATCGGAACGCTCGGGATTTTGTTTTACACCATTCCCATGTACTGGGCTGGCTGGGTGCAAAGCTCCATGTGGAAGGAATTCACGCAGGAAGGACTTTTGAAATACCCCAACTTCCTTGAAACCGTTACACAGCTCAAACCCCTGTATTTTCTGCGCAGTGTAGGCGGCACGCTTTACATTGTCGGCTTCATTGTGATGATCTATAACTTGTGGATGACGGCGCTGAAAGGCAAGCTCATCGCCACCGAAACTGCCAAAGCAATGCCTTTGAGCGCCATATGGCATGCCGAGAAAAGTGAATACTGGCACCGCAGGCTATTCGAACGCAAACCGCTGGCACTGACCGTTTTCGCGCTGATCGCCGTAGCCATTGGCGGGATGATCGAAATGATCCCAACCTTTATGATCAAATCCAATGTGCCCACGATTGCATCAGTGAAACCTTATACTCCGCTGGAATTGCAGGGACGTGATATTTATGTCCGTGAAGGCTGTTATGTATGCCATACCCAAATGATCCGTCCCTTCCGTTCTGAGATCGAACGTTATGGAGAATATTCCAAATCGGGTGAATTTGTTTACGATTACCCGCACCAGTGGGGCTCGAAACGAACAGGCCCGGACCTGCACCGGATAGGCGGAAAATATCCTGATTCCTGGCACTATAACCACATGGAAGATCCCACCACGATGTCGCCCGGCTCCATTATGCCAAGATATGGCTGGCTGCTGGAAGACGATCTGGACACCAGCACAACAGCGGCCAAGATCCGCGCCATGCAAACATTGGGCGTGCCTTATGAAAAAGGTTACGATAAAATGGCTAACGCCGATCTGAGCAAACAAGCCAAAGAAATACAAACCCGGCTGAAACAAAGCGGCATCAAGGCCAATGAAGACAAGGAGATCATTGCACTTATTGCTTACCTGCAAAGATTAGGAACTGATATTAAAAAATGATTGAATTATGAAATTCCGAACATATCTTGAAACCATTGCCGGCATAGGCATTTACCCGTTGATCTCGCTTATTATATTTTTTGTCTTCTTCGTGTCGCTGATCGTTTTTGTGATTGGGATTGATAAAAAATCGCTGCAAAAAATGGAGAGTATGCCATTGAATGATGGTGTAATCAAAAAGGGATTGCTTTCCGTACTTTTCTTTTTCGCGATGGGTGGCTCGGCCTTTGCGCAGGATCAGGCAGAACCTATCCGTGCGATCAGCGGCAGCGAGCTTATCCTACTCGTTTTGCTTTCTATCCTGTTTTTTGCGGGGTTAATGGTTGTAATCGCATTGGTTAACACCGTAACATTACTTCGAAAAATCTCGGCGCCAGCCAAAACAGAAGCACATACAGACGCGGTTATTTCCTGGTGGAAAAAATTCGCGGGCATGAGCATTCTGCCCGGCCAGGAACATCAGCTGATCATCCAGGGCCATGATTATGATGGCATTCAGGAGCTGGATAACCGCATGCCGCCCTGGCTGCAATCGCTTTTCCTGGCCACTGTTGTGATCGGGATCGGTTACGGGGCTTACTATTTCAGCGGCATAGGCGATTACCAACTTGCCGAACTCGAAAAAGAGGTGGCACAAGCAGAAATTGACAAGAAGGCTTATATGGCAAAAGTAGGCGCATCCATGGATGAAAACACGGTGACGCTGATCGGTGAAGAAGCGGCAATCGGACAGGGAAAAGCCATTTTCCAGGAAAAATGCACCGCTTGCCATGGACCCGATGGCGGAGGAAGCGTGGGCCCGAACCTGACAGACGCGTACTGGCTGCATGGTGCCGGGATTAAAAATCTTTTCAAAGTCATTAAATATGGCGTCCCTGAAAAAGGAATGATCTCCTGGGAAAAGCAGCTGTCGCCTACCGACATTCAAAAAGTGGCCAGCTATGTGCATTCTTTAAAAGGCACCAAACCAGCCAGCCCGAAAGAACCTCAGGGCGAACTCATTAGCGGCGATCAGGTTGCAGACAATTAAACAAGCGAATCATTCACACTACGAATATGAATACGGCTCAGCATGTCATCAACGATTCCGACGAATCATTCCGCGACCATTTCAATGCGGTAAATGAGGATGGAAAACGCAATTGGTTTTACCCCCAAAAACCAACCGGCAAATGGCATACGCGAAGGGTTTGGTTTACAGTGCTGATATTGACGCTTTTATTTGCAACCCCATTTATCAAATTCAATGACCAGCCTTTGCTGTTGTTCAATGTGCTGGAACGCAAATTCATCATTTTCGGCATTTTCATAGGCCCGCAGGATTACTGGCTTTTTGGCCTTACGATGCTGTCGTTCATGGTTTTTATCGTGCTTTTTACCACTATTTTCGGCCGGTTGTGGTGTGGTTGGGCATGTCCGCAAACGGTGTTTATGGAAATGGTTTTCCGCAAGATCGAATACGCCATTGAAGGCAATGCAACCAAGCAAAAACTGCTCAACAAAGCGCCCTGGAACACAGACAAGATCCTGAGAAAAACGGCCAAATACACGGCGTTCATGATCGTGTCCTTCCTGATTGCTAATCTGTTGCTGTCGTATGTGCTGGGTGTGGACGAGCTTTCTAAAATTATCCGCGAACCCATTGCAGACCACCTGCCCCTTTTTGGCGGCATCATCGCTTTCACGGCCATTTTCTATTTCAATTTTGCATGGCTGCGCGATCAGGCATGCACTGTGGTGTGTCCCTATGGGCGCTTGCAGGGCGTGCTAATGGACCGGAACACCATTAATGTTGCCTATGATTACGAGCGGGGCGAACCTCGGGGAAAAATCCATAAAAATCAGGAACGTACCGAGGGCGATTGTGTCAACTGCCATCAATGTGTAGCTGTATGTCCGACAGGCATCGACATCAGAAACGGCCTGCAAATGGAATGTGTGAACTGCACGGCCTGCATTGACGCCTGTGATAACATTATGGAAAAAGTTGGATTTGAAAAAGGACTGATCCGCTACACTTCCGAAAATGCAATTGTCAAGAAAACCAATAAGCTCATTACGCCGCGGGTCGTGGGTGCAATGGTCATGCTGGTTTTGCTGTGGTCGGTGCTGGGATTTATGGTGGTGTCCAGAACGGATACGCAGACCATGTTGCTGCGCGCGCAGGGCAGCCAATACATTGAAAACAAGGATCAGAGCATTACAAACCTTTATACTTTCAAGATTTTCAACAAAACCAACCATGCTATTGTGCCGGAGATCAGGCTGGAAGGCATTCGGGGTAAGCTGATTTTTGCCGGCGGCCGGCGTTCCGGAGCATCAGCCGGAAAATCCGGCTCGAAAGCACCTGATCTGTCACTTGAACCCGCCGGAATGGTTGAAGGCACTGTGTTTATCATTGTGCCGGGCAATGAATTAAAAAAGCGCAAGACAACATTGAAACTAACTGTCTATCAGGATAATAAAAAGCTTGAAGAGTTTGAAACTACATTCATGGCACCAGAAAATTAAATAAAAGAAACGATCATGAAAATCAACTGGGGAGTAGGCATCACCGCGCTGTATCTGGGTTTTGTAGCCATGATATTGCTGTTGGTCAGTATGAGCATTGGCCAGAAAATTGACCTGGTAACGGAGCATTACTACGAAGAAGAAATCGGTTTTCAGGATAAAATTGACAAAAAAGAACGGTCGGCAGCGCTTACCGATCCTGTAAAATGGCAAGTAACGACGAGGGAAATCAGCATTGTATTTCCCGGCAGTGTTCAGGAAGCTGATTTGACCGGCGAGATTAATTTGTACTGCCCGTCCAATGATAAAAATGACCGCAAATTCAAGATATCTGCTCAGAACCACACGCAGATTATTCCTGTCAGCAACATTCCAGAGGGCAGTTACCATCTGCAAATCGATTGGAAAAATAAAGATCAGGCCTACTGGACTGAGGATGTAATCGTCATCAGTCACAAATAAAAGGAACCATTGAACATTGCCCTTCCATACCTGGCTTTGACCATGGGACTGCTCAGCAGTTTTCACTGCATCGGCATGTGCGGGCCAATTGCACTGGCGCTTCCTGTTCAAAAAGGCAATGCCTGGCAGCGAACCTCGGGATTGTTTGTTTATAATCTTGGCAGGGCATGCTCCTATGCATTATTGGGCGCCGCCGTGGGCATATTCGGCAATGCGCTGGCGCTGATGGGTTACCTCAAATACGTATCCGTGCTGGCCGGGCTGTTTATGCTGGCCTATGTTTTCTGGCCAAAAGCATTTGCCAGATTTCTTGTCGCGCCCGGTTTTTTGCGTCAGCCGGTTAATCTCATTAAAAAAAGAATGTCGGCATTGCTGCACAGCCGCAAGTTGCACGGCTGGTTTCTGCTCGGATCTTTAAACGGACTGCTCCCCTGCGGACTCGTTTACCTTGCATTAATGAGCTCGTTAGCAACAGGAAGCAGCGCTGGCGGAAGCATTTTTATGTTTGTTTTCGGCATGGGCACCTGGCCCGCCATGATGGCGGTAGGCTTCTTCAAAAACTGGATCACACCCGCCGTCCGGAGCAAATTTCACCAAATCACACCTGTTTTCATTGCCGTGGCCGGCATATGGCTTCTTTACCGCAGCACCATGTTCGAGTATCCGCACGCGGCCCGTTCCAAAGCCAAACCCATCACCGAATGCCACGGCAAATAGCCGCCCCAGTCGCTCCAAGCAAGGTTCAGAGAAAACCAAGGTTAGTTTTAATCCTGACCAAAGTCATGTTTTTCCGAGCGCTATAAGCCTAGTTTTGATTCATAGTAACCAATTAAAATACGATTACCATGGATAAGGACCTGCTGTTCAAATACAATACACCCGGACCCCGTTACACGAGCTATCCAACCGTTCCTTACTGGCAGAAAACACCTCCAACCCAGCAAAAATGGAAGGAACTGTTTATGAATGCTTTTGAAGTTTCTAACCAGAAAGAGGGCATCAGCCTTTACGTCCACCTGCCGTTTTGCGAAAGTTTGTGCACTTACTGCGGCTGCAATACACGCATTACCGTCAACCATGCCGTTGAAACTAAATACATTAACGCTGTCCTTCGGGAGTGGCAGATGTACATAGCAAGCTTCGGCGAAACCAAACCAGTGATCCGGGAAATACACCTGGGTGGCGGCACGCCTACTTTTTTTAGTCCTGAAAACCTGGAAATGCTGATTTTGGGAATACTAAAAGATTCAGTTGTTCATCCAAAAGCGCAGTTCAGCTTTGAGGCCCATCCTGGCAATACAACGGACGAGCACCTGCAAACACTTTTCGAAGTAGGTTTCAGGCGGATCAGCATTGGGGTTCAGGATTTTAATCCCATTGTACTGGCCATTATCAACCGCGTGCAAACGTATGAGCAGGTCAAACACCTCACATTAAAGGCCCGCGAAATTGGCTATACATCTGTAAATTATGACATTGTATATGGTTTACCATTCCAAAAAGCATGTTACATGATGGAAACCATGCAGCGCGTGATCCAGCTCAAACCCGACCGCATTGCCTTTTACAGCTACGCACACGTGCCCTGGATCAAACCCGGACAAAGAAATTTTACCGAAAAAGACCTGCCGGACGCCGATAAAAAAATGGCCATTTACGAAACAGGCAGAAATGCGCTGGAAGTGGCCGGTTACCAGGATATTGGTATGGACCATTTTGCTTTGCCGGGCGATACGCTCTACAAAGCACAGCAGGAACAGCGACTGCACCGCAACTTCATGGGTTACACCGACACGCACACGCAGCTGCTCGTAGGCCTCGGCGCGTCTGCGATCAGCGACAGCTGGACAGGTTATGTGCAGAACGAAAAAAAGGTGGAAGATTATTACCAACGTATTGCAGCAGGCGCGATCCCCATTGCACGAGGTCACCAGCTGACGCGGGAAGATCTGATCCTGCGGCGCCATATTTTAAGGTTGATGACGCAGTTTGAAACTTCATGGGCCAAAACCAACGACTATTGTGAAGAAGTGTTCCAGTCCATCGAGCGCCTGGACGAACTGGAATTCGACGAGCTCATTGAATTACTGCCGTTCAGCCTGAGGGTTACTGAAAAAGGGAAACCGTTCATCAGGAACATTTGTATGGCTTTCGATGCGCTTTTGTGGGAATCCCAACCGGCCGCCCAGCTTTTCAGCCAGACGGTCTGATCCAGTTAAAACCTTGTCCCTTTCACCATTGTAGTGTACCTTTCTGATGTTTGATAGTGATATATTAATTCATACGAAAGTGATGACACGGCATATTGAAATGCTAGATGCCCTTTTTAAGCATGCCACAGAGGGGATTGTAGTAGTGGACAAAGCAGGCGCAATTGTAATGCTCAACCCCAAAGCCAAAGAACTTTTTGGCTATTCGGACCTGGATCTGATCGGTAAGAAAATAGAAGCGCTGATCCCGCAAAGATATGCTGCCAACCACGTGCATTACCGCGACCATTACCTGGAAGCGCCACGTGCACGGGGTATGGGCCATTTGATGGACCTGTTTGCAAGAAGGTCCGATGGGAGCGAATTTCCTGTGGAAGTGAGCCTGAGCCCGTTCAAAACAAGTGACGGCGAGTTCGTAGTGAGTTTTGTGATTGATATAACAGAACGAAAAAAGCAGGAGAACCGCATCAGGGAGGCCAATCTTGAAATACAAAAACTGAATGCGGAACTGGAAGAAAGGGTTGAACAACGCACAAGAGAACTGGCGGAAGCCGTCAAGAAAGTGGAAGATTCACAAGAAGAAGTGATACGGGCTTTGAAGAAGGAAAAAGAGCTCAACAATATGAAAAGCCAGTTCGTCACCATTGCATCGCACGAATTCCGGACGCCGCTGGCCACCATTCTTTCATCCGCTTCACTAATAGGCCGTTATGGCACGACCGAGGAGGAAGAAAAGCGTCAGAAGCACGTAAAACGGATCAAATCGGCGGTGACCAACCTGACAGAGATCCTGAACGATTTCTTGTCGATAGGCAAGCTCGAAGAAGGACGCGTACACAGCATTCCGGTGCAGGTAGACCTGGATGCTTATTGCAAAAACCTGATCGACGAGATCCAGGGCCTTTGTAAGGAAAAACAGCACATTCAGTTTGAATATCATGGCAATACGGAAGTGTGGCTCGATAAGCAGTTGCTGCGCAACATTCTGTTTAATTTGCTCTCAAACGGCATTAAATACTCTGATCCCGGCAAAAATATTTTACTGAAAGTTAATGCAAGCGCCGCTCAGGTCGGGATTGAAGTGCACGATGAAGGAATTGGCATTCCTGAAAAAGACCAGCCGAATATTTTCGACCGGTTTTTCCGCGCGCACAATGCAGGCGCGACGCAGGGAACCGGCCTGGGCCTGAACATTGTCAACAATTATGTGACCTTAATGGGCGGCCACGTCACTTTTTCCAGTGAAACTGGGAAAGGAACTACGTTTTTTGTACAACTTCCCAACGTCATGCCTGCGCAGGCCAAAAATGATTAAGTACCAACCCAACATCTGATTGTGGAACCTAAAAAAATATTGCTGATAGAGGACAACCCCGAGATGCGGGAAAATACGGCTGAAATCCTGGAACTGGCCAGTTACAAAGTCATGACCGCACCACATGGCAAGGAAGGCGTGCGCCTCACCAATGAATTCAATCCGGACCTGATCATTTGTGACATTATGATGCCCGAACTGGATGGTTACGGCGTGCTGCACTTGCTGAGTAAGGATGAGCACACAGCCAACATTCCCTTCATCTTCCTCACAGCAAAAGCCGAGAAGGAAGATTATCGCAAAGGCATGACGATGGGCGCAGACGATTATCTGACCAAGCCCTATGACGATGTGGAGCTGCTCAACATTGTGGAAATGCGCCTTAAAAAAAGCGAAAGGCTTAAACGGCAGTTTGAGCGTTCGGCAAAGGGGTTGGACCAGTTTATTGAGGAAGCCAAATCCTTCGACCTGATCGCCAAGCTGGCAGAAGATAAAAAGGTCAAGACATTGCGTAAAAAAGAGACCGTTTATACCGAAGGCAGTTTTCCTTCCAGTGTTTTTTTCCTGCAAAAAGGAAAAGTAAAAGCCTATAAATCAAACGGCAGCGGGAAAGAATACATTACAGACCTGTATAAAGAAGGCGATTTTTTTGGCTACCTAGATCTTTTGCAGGGCGAGCCTTACCAGGAAAGCGCCATTGCACTGGAAGAAGCCGAGGTTTCGATGATCCCAAAGGACGATTTCTTCAACCTTTTGCAGGGAAACCGCGAAGTGTCTTCCAAATTTATCCGCATGCTTTCCAACGAAATCAAAGACCGGGAGGAGCGCCTGTTGCATTTAGCGTACAACTCTGTCAGAAAAAGAGTAGCGCAGGCACTGGTAACATTGGTCCAGCGCTACCAGGAAGATAAAGCCAAGCCATTTTCCATGTCCATCACCCGGGAAGATATCGCATCCATGGTAGGCACGGCAACCGAAACAGTGATCCGCACGCTTTCAGATTTTAAAGAGGAACGCCTGATCGACATGAAAGGAAGCCTGATCACCGTTTTCGAGTATGAAAAGTTGGTAAGAATGCGAAATTAGCAGCAAGACAATCCCGGACTAATGCAACAGGTTGTACAATGTTACATTAGTCCGGGATTTTTATGCGTGAATGCTGGCGAGTTCCGTTTGCAGTAGTTGTTGCTCAAATGCTTTTAATTGGCGCATCATAGCTTCTCGATAGGCCTCTGTTTCCCGAGTAAACTGCGGTATCAGCGCTTTGTAATATTCAACTCCCTGCACAAGCTGGGTTCTGAATTTTTCGAGATATTTCTGCTTCTTAGTGTCTATTCGCAATGCATTTAAAGCCATATCCTTTTGATAATGGGCTACATATAAGGCGATTTCGTTGATAAACATGTTCGGGCGAACCACATCAGACAGCAGGTCGATCCTGCCGTAAATGTGATCGACCATTTCCGTGAGTTTGTGAATTTTCGAAAACCAGGCAAGATTGGGTCCCGGGCAAATGGAAACGGCGTGATTTTCTCTTGTTGTCAGCAATTGATGTTTGATTAATGTTGAGGTGCTAAGGCCTTCGCAGAGGCAAAGCTTTTCGGTAACGGCATTGATTTGTTCCTCGCGTTCAGTCGCTGTCAAACCCAGGGATTGGATCTGTTTTATTTTCAGATTCTGATATTGACGGGAGGCCGTGCAGATCGGTTCTGCGGTGAATTCTGTATTAGAGACCAGATATTTTTTCTTGCATGGACTTCCGGGTCTTCCCTTTGCGATCCTTTCCAAACGCTGCTTTTCGGCGCTGCTCCTTTTGAAATTATTGAACAAAACGCCCAGCGGTGAGGAATTGGACACATAATAATCACTGCTATCGGCATGGGTCAGGTCTTGCAGCGTCTTTTCGTCGACATTGGTAACCTCGGGCACAAGCAGGAACGGACTCCCCCAGCCTGTTGCATCGACTTCATAATGTTTCAGTAAAAATTCATCTTCCCGGGCAGTGCCTATGCCGCCCTGAACCGTGATACGCAAAGCAGGAATTTTATCGATAACAATGTCTTTCGCGTTCAATGCAGCCTGGTACAATGCAAACAGCTCGGAAAGCATTTCCTGTTTTTTCAATTTAAACTCTTCCAGGATAGGCCCCAGCAAAAATCCATCCGTTGCAAATGCATGTCCGCCGCAGTTAAGACCCGATTCGATCCTGAACTCGGAAACCCAGATGCCTTTTTTAGCAAGATATTTAGCCTGAATAAATGCAGACCGAAAGTCGCTTACTTTCAGGATAATTTGCTTTTTATAATGTCCTTGTTGGTCCGGAAAAAAATCAGCGAAGCTTTCCAGATAATTATAAAGACGCGGATTCATGCCTGCCGAAAGTACCAGCGATGAAGACAATGTACTTTGGGCAAATCCGCGCAGTGCAGCCGAAGCGTCTGAAAACTCGTCTGCCAGGTTTTCTCCGTAAACATCTTTGTTAAGCTTATCCACCTTCGACATAATGTTTACATCGATGGCGCCTTTGGCAAGCTGCGATTTCAATGTTGCCTGCAAAAGCTGCTTTTGCGTTATTGACTCTGTTTCGTACATTAAAATATACTCCTGTTTCAGCGCTGAATGCTCAGGCAAGAGCTGGAAATACCGATTTAGTTCTGTGCCATCTTCAAAAGACTGCTTTTTCAGGGCTTCAAAATTCTTGTCCACAATACGGTCGACGAGGTTCAGATATGCCGTAATGCGCCGGCTGCGGAAATCGTCCTCGTTGGTATGAATGGGTGTAAAAACTTCACCATTGGCAATGGTATGGTGCTTTCTCATTCGTTCGATCATCTCGTCATCGACGATCGACATGACCGATGAAATTCCGTAATGGGCCACTTTTATTGGGGTATCAACCGAATATCCGAGGCCTAAAACCGGGATATGAAATGTATGGTGCATGGTTTGCGCATTTGGATAATAATAAGCCAAAACTAGATGAGCATGCCCAAAGAAAAGTTGACGCGGATTGCCGCCTTAAATGATAAATGTCATTGGAAAGACGTTCTTTGCATGGGAGCTTTGCTGAATTTCCCTTCAACTAATCACCGCATTCATGAAAATCTTATTCTTCTCTGCCAAACCATACGACCGCACATTTTTCGATCTGCACAATGAGCGCTATGGATTTGAGCTGGAATACCTGGAAACCCATCTGGGCCCGCACATCGTGGAAGCGGTTCAGGGGCAAACGGCCGTTTGTGTTTTCGTCAATGATAAGGTGAATGCCGAGGTCATTACGGTGCTGGCAGACAAAGGGGTTAAGATCATCGCGCTCCGGTGCGCGGGCTTTAATAATGTTGATCTGGAAGCGGCGCGCGAAAAGGGAATCCGGGTTTGCCGGGTGCCCGAATATTCACCACAGGCCGTTGCTGAGCATACTGTTGCCATGCTGCTGACGCTTAACCGCAAAACACATAAAGCCTATAACCGGGTAAGGGAGCAGAATTTTTCCCTGAATGGCCTGATGGGCTTCAATTTATATGGTAAGACTGTCGGTGTAATCGGAACTGGCAAGATCGGGACCGCATTTTGCAAGATCATGAAGGGTTTCGGATGCAGGGTGATCGCCTACGACATTGCCATCAATGCAGATTTACAAGCACAGGGAATTGATTATCAGGATCTTGATACTGTACTGAGCGAGTCGGACATCATTTCACTGCATTGCCCGCTCAACGAGCATACACACCACCTGATCAACGCTCAAACATTGCAGAAAATGAAGAAAGGCGTGATGCTGATCAATACCAGTCGCGGCGGGTTAATCGATACGCCGGATGTGATCGATGCACTGAAAAACAAGCATGTTGCGCACTTTGGCATTGACGTGTATGAGCAGGAGGAAAAGTTGTTTTTCAAAGATCTTTCGGAAAGCATTATCGAAGATGACACCATTCAGCGCCTGATGAGTTTTCCCAATGTGCTCGTAACTGCGCACCAGGGTTTTTTCACGAATGAGGCCCTTTCGGAAATTGCTCATGTCACGCTCAGCAGCATTGATGCCCTTGACAAAGGCACGGAGCCTGCCAACAAATCGGTGATTTTGGTCTGAACAGTTTGAAATCCTGCATTAAATTACCCACCTTACATGCGCTAAAAAAGGACATGCATGAAGAGATGGACATTATTTTTTCTGTTTTTCGCAGCTGCATTGCAGGGTTGCGGATATAAGGAAAAGGAAGCGCAGCTGACCAAAAGAGAGCAGCAGATCGCTGAAAAAGAGCAAACATTAATGCAATGGGAACAGCGGTTGACGCTGCTGGAAAAGGAGTTGCAGGAAAAGAAGAAAAAGCAATTACAGGATTCCACTGCGGTCACCGACTCCCTGCTGGCCCAGCCGGTCACGGGCAAATGGATCGTTAAAATGCGCTGCACGGAAACGAATTGCAGCGGATCGGCCATCGGGGATTCGAAAACGGAAACCTGGGAAATTGCCTATCAGAACAAAGGAATTGTCGTAAATACTTTTACGGGAAACGAACTGTCCAGGATCTACAACGGTTCTTTTACCCAAACCCGTCTTGAAGCAACCAATGGTCAGCCCGGCTCCGAGTCGGTAATGCGTATCATGCTGGAACTGAAAGACGGCAAAATGGAAGGGACGCGGGAAGTGGAGCGCACCGATTGCAAAATCCGCTACACCCTGACTGCCGAACGGCAGAAAAAACCCTAAACTCGTGCGTATGACTTCGTTGCTGTTACTGGATCTCTCATTACCTCTCAAAAACCCCGTTATTATCTTTTCGGTGGTGCTTTTTATTATCCTTTTTGCACCAATCCTTTTCAACCGGATCAAAGTCCCACACATTATCGGGCTCATTATTTCAGGAATGATCGTGGGGCCGTATGGATTAAACCTGCTCAGCCGCGATAGCAGCATTGTGCTCTTCGGAACGGTAGGCTTGCTTTACATTATGTTTCTTGCAGGTTTGGAAATTGACTTGGCCGAATTCAAAAAGAACCGTAACAAGATCATTGTCTTTGGATTAACCACATTTTTACTGCCACTGATAACGGGCACCTTGGCCAGTTACTACATATTGGGTTATGGATTGTTGTCCTCCCTGCTGCTGGCCAGCATGTTCTCCACGCACACATTGGTTTCCTATCCCATTGCCAGCAAATACGGAGTTACCAGAAACCGGGCCATCAACATGACGGTGGGCGGGACCATGATCACCGACATTCTGGCGCTCCTTATCCTGGCAGGTGTTGCAGGCATGTCCAAGGGTGACGTTTCACCGGCATTCTGGTTTCAGCTTGGCTTCTCATTTTTTGTTTTTGTAGCGGTTGTGCTGTTTGTTTTTCCAATGATCTGCCGCTGGTTTTTCAAGCGTTTCGACGACAGCATTTCGCAATACATATTTGTACTGGCGATGGTTTTTCTGGCCTCATTTTTGGCAGAGATCGCTGGCGTTGAGGCCATAATCGGCGCCTTTTTTTCAGGTCTGGTTTTAAATAAATTTGTCCCCCATTCGTCTCCGCTCATGAACCGCATTGATTTCGTGGGCAACGCGCTGTTTATTCCCTTTTTTCTGATCAGCGTGGGTATGCTCGTCAATATCAGCGTATTAACACATGGTTGGGGCGCGTTGAGAGTGGCGGGTGTAATTCTGGTCGTTGCATTGGCGAGTAAGTTCCTGGCCGCCTGGATCACGCAGAAAGTGTTCCGGCTGACTGCTGACGAAGGGCTGATGATCTTTGGCCTGAGCGCCTCTCATGCGGCCGCCACGCTGGCGATCATTTTGGTTGGATATAACATTATCATAGGGGAAACAGCACTGGGCGAGCCCATCAGGCTTTTGGACGAAGATGTACTGAATGGCACCATTGTGCTGATTCTGGTGAGCTGCGCAGTAAGCTCGTTTGTAGTGGAGCGTGCCTCCAAAAAGCTCGCACTCTCGCAGGAAGAAGAAAGCACAGAGGAAGCCGATGCAGTCACCAATGAGAAAATCCTGGTTTCGCTATCCTATACTGATATGATTGCCGACCTGGTGGATTTTGGTGTTATGCTAAAAGGAAAACGCACTTCGATTCCCTTGTACGGCCTGCACATTGTTACCGACGAAGATCAAAAAAATGACTCGGCTTCTCACGGCAAGAGAATCCTTAATAAGGCAGTTCAGCATGCCAGCTCATCGGAAAATATGCTGGTTCCGCTGACGCGTTACGATGCCAATATCAGCAACGGCATCACCTATTCCATTAAGGAACAGAACATTACGGATGTAGTGATCGGGTTACACCAGAAGACGGATCACAAAACTTTTCTTGGCCCCAAGGTTGAGAACATTGTCAAGCGGATCTTTGAAACGATCTACATTTACAAGCCAGCCCAGCCTTTTAACACGCTCACGCGGATTGTGGTGGCCGTGCCGCCCGCAGGCAGCAACGAGCCGGGCTTTCTGCACTGGCTAGGTAAGGTGCTCGCGCTGGCAAAGATCAATGCGATGCCTATTCATTTTTACGCTTCGGGACAAACCATTAAGGCGATCAGAAGTATCCTGGCCCGGAAAACAACCACGGTGGAGGTGGAATTCAGCGTTTTCAGTGCTTGGGACGATTTCCTGATCTTTTCACGCGAGCTGAAAATTGATGACCTTTTTGTTGTTGTTTCTGCCAGAAAAGGATCGGCGTCCTATCTTTCGCAACTGGAAAAACTTCCCGGTTATTTTTCCAATTACTTCCAGGAGCAAAGCTTGTTGCTGATCTATCCGAAACAACTTGAATCAGGCATCAACATGAGCGACATTGAGCAAGCCGACGGTGCATTGATCGGCACATTGTCCGACAAGCTGGGATCGCTTACCAAGGCTGCGAAATATCTGCGTAAAATGCTGGGGGATTAATCAAGAAGGTTTTTCAAACCGGGACAATTCTTCAACCCTGCACCGCCCGTGGTTTGGCCCATTAACCGCTTAACCGGTCTTATAGCTGAACATTCATTTGGATTGCCGGGTAATTAATCAGAAATTGCGCGCCCAATTTTTAAAATGATGACTACTTCTGTTTTTTGCGGTATTGATTTCGGCACTTCCAATTCCAGCCTGGCTGTTGCAGATCAAAACGATGTTTTCCTGGTTCCGGTTGAAAATGATAACCAGACCATTCCCAGCGCCATGTTTTTTGCCCGAAAAGACAACCATGCCTACTTCGGGCGGGAAGCGACAGAGCGGTTTCTGACCCGCCAGCCCGGCAGGTTAATGCGCAGCCTCAAACGCGTTCTTGGCAGTTCAGCCATGCGGCAGGGAACGATGGTGAATGGCGAGCTGATGAAGTTTGATCAGATCATTGCAGCATTCCTCAACCAGATGAAGCTTAAAGCCGAAGCGGACTGCGGAACGGAGCTTCGCCACGTGGTGATGGGCCGGCCTGTCCATTTCGTTGACAATGATGAAGCTGCGGATCAGCGGGCAGAGAATGAGTTGAAACAGATCGCCAAAAACCTGGGTTTTGAACACGTAGGATTCCAATTCGAACCGATTGCGGCCGCCTTTGCCCATGAAGCGCGGATTAGCGGAGAGAAGCTGGCGATGGTCGTCGATCTGGGCGGCGGGACTTCTGATTTTACCATTATAAGGTTGTCAAAAGAAAATGCTACTAAGCATGACAGAAGCGAAGATATCCTGGCGAACACCGGCGTGCGGCTCGGCGGAAATGATTTTGACCGCGACCTGAGCCTTGCCGAAATGATGCCCGAGCTGGGTTTCCGCTCCAAGTATGGTGTAAAAAACCTCGAAGTGCCTTCGTATCATTATTTTGACTTGTCGGAATGGAGCAAGGTGAATTTTTTATACACCAACAGAATTTTATTCCAGGCTAAACAATTGCTTCGCGAAACGCACGACCCGGTGCGCTATGGAAGGCTCATCAGCGTGCTGGAACAGGAAACGGGACATGCGGTGCTGGCAGAAACAGAAAAAATCAAGATCGGCCTGGCCAGCAGTGAAACTTTTGCTGCCGCGCTGGATTTTATAGACCAGGACCTGCGCATAGATGTTGACAGAAAAGATTTTGACGCTGCTATCATTACAAAAACAGAGCGCATTGTGCAGTCGGCCAGAGAGTGCCTGCAAGCAGCAGGGGTTACTCCGGAAAGCATCGGGCTGGTGATTATGACGGGCGGGTCAACTGAAATTCCACTAATCCAGCAACATTTCAGGCAACTTTTCCCGGCAGCAGAATGGTCGGAGGAAAACAAACTGTCCAGTGTAGGACTCGGCCTGGCCTATGACGCCCGCAACCGGTTTTCGTGAGCAGACTCGTGGGAGTCATTTATTTTTATCGCCCGTAAATGCACGGTAACTTTACGAAAAACGCAACCTTTGATGATGCAAAATAAAAAATTGATATTCCTGGTATTGATCATTGTGCTGATCGGATACATTATTTACGATTCGACTTCGCAACCCACCGTCGACGATCTGAAAGGTAATTTTACAGAAGTTGCCACATTCCGGAACCAGAACAACCAGGGGCCTATCATTCGGATTTACGCCGCATCAGTAGAAGGACCTGTTTACGATGAAATGCGGAAATACGGTGATATGATGCCATACACAAAATATGGCACCACCACCGTTTACTTTTTTGATTCCTCCAAACCGTTCCCCAAGAACCTGGTTGCCAACAAGCCTAATTTTGATGCCCAATACAATAACAACTGTTATGCGGTTTATACCAAGGATCAAAACGGTGAAGTCTCATTCCAAAAATCGCCTTTTTAATCCGTATCACGGGATTCATTCACCACCAGTGAGCGGATTACACGGCAAGGGTTACCGGCAGCAAATACATCGGCCGGAATGTCCCTGGTTACCACGCTTCCGGCCCCGATAATGGTGCGGTCGCCGATCGTAACGCCAGGATTAATAACAGCACTGCCCCCTACCCACACATCTTCCCCAATGGTGATCGGCTTAGCCGATTCGACGCCTGAAGCCCTGGTAATGTGATCAATGGGATGGGTTGCCGTGTAGATCTGGACGTTTGGCCCGAAAAGCGTGCGGCTCCCGATACGCACGTAAGTAACGTCGAGCACAACACAATTAAAGTTGAAGAAAACACTGTCGCCAACGATCATGTTGCTGCCGTAATCGCAATAAAATGGCGGTTGCAGCCACAGGTTCGTTCCCGAATTCGGGATTAGTCGTTTCAAAATATCCGCCCTTTTCTCCGGCTCATCTTCCCGGCCGGCATTCAGTTCCAGCAGCAGCAGGCGCGCCTGGGTTCGCTCCTCGGTCAATTCGGGGTCCAGCGCGACGTAAAGCTCGCCGTCGAGCATCTTCTGTTTCTCAGTTTTCATGCGGCAATCCGTTTACAGTTATACCATTGCCACTTTTCTGGCTTTCGTGGTTACGCACAAGCGAATAAATGTCTGACCTTCTATCCTTTAAATTCCTGACACTTCCGAATTGATTTAACTCCCTTAACATATCAATATCGACGTCGGCAATTAAAATCATTTCTGTATTTGGCGTCGCTTCGGCTTTTATCCCATTGGTAGGAAACGAGAAATCGCAGGGCGTAAACACCATGGATTGAGCATATTGAATGTCCATGTTGTGGACTTTCGGCAAGTTTCCTACACTGCCTGCAATGGCAACGTAGCATTCATTTTCAATGGCCCTTGCCTGCGCGCAGTTTCTCACCCTCGAATAGCCGTTTTGGGTGTCCGTCAAAAATGGCACAAACAGAATGTTCATCCCTTCATCGGCCAAAATGCGGCTTAACTCGGGAAATTCTACGTCATAGCAAATCAGGATTCCGATCTTTCCGCAGTCCGTATTGAAAGTTTTGATGGTATTACCGCCCTGCATTCCCCAGACCTTTGCTTCGTCGGGGGTAACGTGCAATTTTTCAAAACGCTCAATCCCACCATCCCTTTTGCACAGGTAACCCACATTATATAGGCTGTTATCGACAACCTCCGGCATGCTTCCCGTGATAATGTTGATATTATAGGAAATAGCAAGCTCCGAGAAACGCGCTACAATCTTCTCCGTGTATTCGGCCAGCTTCCTGATTGCGTCCGGCTCTGCAAGATGGTTGTAATCCGACATTAAGGGCGCATTGAAAAACTCCGGAAACAAAGCAAAGTCACAACGGTAACCGGATACAGCGTCCACGAAATATTCGACCTGTTGCATCAGCTCATCAAAGTCGTTGTACAACCGCATCTGCCATTGTATCAATCCTAACCTGATAATCGACTTGGTAAATGCAGCCTGGTCTGAGCTTTTCTCATAATAAACATTGTCCCATTCCAGCAGCACCGCATATTCATTGGAATCCTTATCCCCTTCCAGATATCCTTGTAATATTCTGGCCGGGTGAAAATCGTTCGACAACTGAAAATTCAAAACTGGGTCGTGAATGTCCTTGTTGCGCACCTTTTCGATATACTCCTTTGGGGACATCGAATGAGAATATTGGTGGAAATTCGGAATACGCCCACCAAACACAATTCCTTTTAAATTTAACTTCTCACAAAGCTCTTTGCGGTAATCATACAAACGCCTCCCCAACCGCAAGCCGCGATATTTGGGCCGGATAAATACATCGATACCGTATAAGATATCCCCTTTATTGGTATGCGTCTTGAAACTATAATTTCCGGTTATTTCTCTATATGTATGCTTAGAGTCAACTTTATCATAGTCTACAATGATCGATAATGCGCATCCGGCCAGCTCATTATCGACCCTGATGCCTACCTGCCCTTCGTGAAAAATATTGATCAGCGTTTTGATGTGATGTTCTTTCCAATAAGCATTAGGCATACTGGAATAGGTCTCGATCATCATTTCCTTGATCTCCTGGTAATCTTCCGGTTTCAGAAAAACCAATTCAATATTCTCAATCGACTTAATATCCTTGTTCGTTTCCATTCGTTTTTAATGCGGTTTTTCTTCACTTTGTGCAAAGCTACGCATTATGGATGCCCTCCGCCACCCGCAGCGCCGTAAATTTGCCCGGTAGCATAGCTGGCTTCCGGATCTGCGAGCTGTACAAATATGGATGCGAGTTCGGCTGGCTGGCCTGGTCTTCCCAGGGGCGTAGCTTCCCCAAATTCCACGATCTTATCCTGCGGCTGGCCACCGCTCACCTGTAATGGAGTCCATACCGGTCCGGGCGCTACGCCATTCACGCGGATTCCCTTCGGTCCCAGCTGCTTGGCCAGCGACTTTACATAAGCCACATTAGCAGCCTTGGTCTGGGCATAGTCAAACAGATTTTCGGATGGGTCATATGCCTGCACGGATGAAGTGGCAATAATGACAGATCCTTCGGCAAGGTGCGGCAATGCGGCCTTTGTAATCCAGAACGGAGCGTAAATGTTTGTTTTGATGGTGGCGTCGAATCCTTCTGACGTAAGGTCGAGCAGTGAATCCACAGCCTGCTGATGACCGGCATTATTAACCAGTATATCCAGCCCTCCCAGTTGCTCAACAGCCTGCTTCACAAGCTCCTGGCAAAAAGCTTCCTGCGTGATATCACCCGGGATCGCGTATCCTTTCCGACCCTCCGCCTCGATAAGCGCAATTACTTCGTCGGCATCGGATTGCTCCTGCGGTAAATAATTAATGGCCACGTCGGCTCCTTCGCGGGCATATGCAATTGCTGCTGCACGCCCTATGCCAGAATCGCCTCCGGTGATCAGGGCTTTTCTGCCGGTTAACCGTCCGTATCCTTTATAGCTGGTTTCACCGTGGTCCGGCTTCGGGTCCATTTTGGAAGCCAACCCAGGCACCTGCTGCGGCTGTTTGTTGAATGGTGGTTTTGGATATTTGCTAAGTGGATTTTGAAGCGATGTTTTGGTTGGTTCAGACATGTTAATGAAGTTTTGATGATAAATAAATCAGTCTTGATACGCCGTTTTGTATTAAAACTTTGCCAAACGATTCAATCAACAATGCCATTACAATAATTACTGCGCAAGACCTAAGCTTCAAAACCAGGGATTGAATGTCATATTATCACCTTAATCCCCCTGTCTTCCAGGTTCTTGACCGTTTCGGCAGAAACGCCCGAATCTGTGACGATGTACTGGACCTGATCCAGGTCACAAATTTTCCCGATTCCCCGTTTGTCGAACTTAGTGTGATCCGCCAGGACTGCCACGGATTGCGCTGTGCGGATCATTTTTTGGTTCAAACCGGCTTCTGTGAGGTTGCTGATCGAAAGACCGAAGTCAAAATCGATTCCGTCTACGCCAATGAATAGGATGCCGCAGGAGATATTTTCAAGAATGTATTCCGCGTAAGAACCAGCTACCGAGGAAGAATTCTGACGGATCAGGCCGCCCAGTTGCAAAACTTCCACATTGGGCCGGTTACTAAGCTCCAATGTAACCTTCACTGCCGGGGTGATCACCGTGACCTGCTTGGAAGGATGAAGCGCCCGGGCCAGCTCAAAAACCGTTGTCCCCGATCCGATCATGATAGAATCGTTGTCCCTGATCAGGCTTAATGCCGCCTTGGCAATGCTTTGCTTTTCCTCGGCATTGATAAACTCCTTCTCATTAATAGGCCGCTCGATCGCGTAGGGATTATTGATGGAACCGCCACCGTGTGTACGGAAAAGAAGGTTTTTGTCTTCAAGTAATTTTAGATCCTTCCGGATGGTAACCCCGGAAACCTGCATTAGATCAGACAACTCCTGAATATTGACGGTGCCTGTCTTTTTTAACTCCTGCAAAATGAGCTGATGCCTTTCTGTAATATTTTTCATTGAATGGTGCTTTCGGCAATGATAACACATGTCGGACGAAATCGAAAGGTAATTAAACCTTATCAGAAACATTATCCGTCACAGAAGAATTTTATATTCAAATAATACAACAATGAATGTATTTTATTCAAAAATTACCCTGTCATCAATGGTATTATCATATTGTTAAATATTTCACTTGTATGTTTCATAAAGTTTAATTTACTTTTTATTTGTTTAAATTACTTTAATTTAGTTTGTTTGATGACGAATTTACTTCTTTAAATGATGAAATGTATTCGTATTGTTCAATCCCAACACATTAAAACGAATTTCCTAAACCTTTAACTTAAATCATGAAAAACTCTACCCGACTACTGCTTACCGCGCTATTGATGGCCGGGCTCTGGCTGACGACAGCACTTGACGCAGCGGCCCAGGCAACCGATGCTTCAATTATCGGAACCGTGAAAGATGCAGGCAACAACGAGTTGCTTCCAGGCGCTACGATTACCGTAAGGAACGAAGGAACTGGATTTGAAACACACACTGTAACCAATGCAAAAGGTGAGTATGCATTGCAGCAGCTTCCGCTAGGAAAACCTTATTCGATCAGCGTTTCTTTTGTGGGCTTGCAGACGGTGAAACAAACCGGTTACTCGCTCAATTATGGCGACAAACTGAATGTGGACATTGCGCTTTCCAGCTCCGAAACGGCTCTTAAAGAAGTGCTTATTACCGAAAAAGGTTATGCAAAAGAAGTCCAGCAAGCAGGCGCATCGACTTCCATTACTGCTGCCCAGATTAAAAATCTGCCGAATGAAGGCCGGAATTTTACCAGGCTCAACAACCTGTCGCCCTTGCAGGGCGGAGACAATTTCAGCTTCGGTGGTCAGCGTGCCACGGGCGCCAATGTGACCATTGACGGAATGAATGCCAAAAACCAGTGGACCAACGGAACCGTTGCCGAGGGCCCCTATGCGATTTCGCTGGAAGCAATCCGGGAATACAAGGTGATCACCAACGATTATGATGTGACGCAAGGCCGCCAGTCTGGCGGGGCGATCAGTGCGGTAACGAAAAGCGGGACCAACAAGCTGGAAGGTTCAGCTTTTGTATATTTTAGAAATAATACACTATCAAGCAGTTACGACATTCGTGGCGTAAAACGCGAGCAGGATTTTAACAACTACCAATCGGGATTCAGCCTGGGCGGGCCGCTGATTAAGGATAAGCTGCACTTCTTTGTGGCATACGACCGCCAGGATGCGAGCCAGCCTTTTGTAATTGCAGACATTCAAAGCGCTGACGATGAGCAGCGCTATGGTATCCGCAAAGATTCGCTGGACAAGCTTATCCGCATTGCCTCCGAACTGTATGGTCTGAAAGGAAAACAATACGGTCAGTTTCCACGGAAGACGACCACAAACACTGCTTTTGTGCGTCTGGACTGGCAGATCAACCAGAAACATAAACTGACATTACGGAGTAACACAACACATTACGTCTCTCCGTTCAATGATAGTGACAATTCCAATATCAACCTTTTGGAATCGTATAATAATTTCAAAGACGTTTCCACAACGGCCATGGCAGCTTTGCGCTCCTCGTTTACGCCGAAGCTGACCAACGAGTTCAAGGTTCAGTATATGTATTCATACAAACCGAAAACGCCCCAGGATTATTTGCCGTTTCAGAACATTCCTCGTGCGATCGTCAATGTAACCTCGCCTTTTCCTACCGAATCCAATCCCAATGCGACGCAGACCAAGTCGGTTCAGTTTGGCGGGCAGCGTTTCAGCCCGGAGTCCAACCGCATGAAGCAGTTGCATCTAAGCAACACGGCCTATTTAAACACGGACAAAGTCAACTTCACATTCGGTACGGATAATATGTTCACTTACATGGAAACCTATCTTTCCAGCGAGCAGAACGGCCGGTTTTTCTTTTCCAGCCTCACCGATCTTGCCAATCTGAACCCTTACCGTTACGCAAGGGAAGTTCCTTTGAAAGGCGCGCCGATCGTGGAGCAGAATGTATTGGATATTTCAGCTTTTGCGCAGGCTGATTTCAATTTGCACCGGAATCTGAATGTGGTGCTGGGCGTTCGTTATGATGCCACTGCATTCCTTACCAATGGTGAATACAATGCAACTGTTGACAGGGAAGTTGGTGTTAGAACAGACATTAAGCCGCAGGACTGGAACAACATTCAGCCCAGATTTCAGGCTACCTGGGACATTGGCGGCAAGAAAAGGGATATCCTGAAACTCGGTGGCGGCATGTTTTCTTCGCAGCCGCATTACTACGCGCATGTGAACAACATTCAGAACAGCGGAACCATGGTTGGTGCCATTGACGTCACCGGCGCAGCAGTTCCCCGCCCTGATTTCAATGCTTACCGCCAGGATCCAAATTCAATTCCAGGCATCCCAGATGGTGTGAACTACATTTCCACGATCAATGCGGTGAACAAAAGCTTCCAGGTCCCCACCACATTCAAGGCCAACATTAATTACAACCACTTCTTTGGGGACAGGATCCGCGTGGGCGTAAACGGGATCATCGGCCGAACGATCAACAATTATGTATATCTCGACCGCAACCTGGTAGATAGTCCTTATTTCCAGCTTACTAATGAGGATAACCGCGGTGTGTTTGTGCCTGCTTCGTCCATTTCTGCCAAAGGCGTTACGGACTGGCTGCAATCCAGGAAATCAACGAATGTGGGACGTGTCTTGGAGCTTGTTTCAGACGGCATTTCGGATCAGCTGACATTCGTAGCGGATGCGAGCGTGCGGATCGGGCGTGATGGTTATGTAAATGCAAGCTATACGATCAACTCTTCGAAAGACAATTCATCTTATAACTGCTGCGTGGCCAACACTTCAACCGGACTTCCCGTAAAAGACGATCCCCGAAAATTGAACTACGGATATTCGGACCAGCAATTCCGCAATAAGCTGGTGATCAATGGCGCAGCTCCTTCCATTGCAGGGTTCCAACTGGGTGCCACATTGATCGGCATCGGTGGCAGCCGCTACAACTTCCTGATCGGCGGCAACACGAGCCTGAACGGGGATTTTGTGCTGAACAATGACCTAGCTTATGTTTTTGACCCCAATAACCCTTCAACTCCTGAAAGTATCAGCAAGGGAATCAATGATCTGCTGAGCAATCCCGAGACAGATAAAAGCATAAAAGATTATATCAATTCCAACATTGGCAGGGTTGCCGAGCGGAATGGAGGTGAAAACCCATTCTATACCAACATTGATCTGCGGCTTACCAAAGCGATCCGCATTGTGAAAAACCAGAACATCGAGCTTTCTGCGGATGCTTTTAATTTCCTGAATATTTTAAATAAAGAATGGGGCCGCAATTACAACCGGGGCAACACCAACCTGCTGAATGTAAACGGCTTTGACCAGGCTACGCAACAATACAAATATGCGGTTCAAAACATTGCAACGCGCCCGATCGGCGGGACGCCCTGGCGCATTCAGCTGGGTTTGAGATACTCATTCAACTAAATTCCTATTCCTGACCCTTAACCCAAGTATAATGACACCAATTTTGAACAAAGCAGGCATGCCTTCCCACCTGGCCTGGGGTTACCTCGGGATCCTGATCTTTATGATGGGCGACGGCGTGGAGCAAGGCTGGCTCAGCCCCTATCTGCTGGAACACGGCATGAGCATTCAGCAGTCTGCATCGCTTTTCACGGTTTACGGCGTTACCATTGCCATTTCCTCCTGGTTTTCGGGCGTGCTGGCCGAAGGTTACGGACCGCGAAAGGCCATGTTTATCGGGATTCTGCTGTATGTGATCGGCACCATTGGTTTTGTGGGTCTGGGAATGAAGGGCCTGAATTTTCCGGTCATGCTCCTCACCTACGCGATCCGTGGGTTTGGTTATCCGCTGTTTGCTTATTCCTTTTTGGTTTGGATCACTTACCGAACGCCGCAAAATCAGCTGGGACGCGCGGTGGGCTGGTTCTGGTTTGTTTTTACAGGCGGGCTTAATGTGCTCGGCGCCTATTATTCAAGCTGGGCGATTGATCACATTGGCTATCAAAACACGCTTTGGAGCTCCATTTTCTGGGTTTCGGTTGGCGCTTTCTTTGCCCTGGTCGTGAATAAGGATCAGTTTAAAACGTCCGTGGCTGCTGTGGGTGACGCTTCTACCAAAACCAAAGAACTCTTAAAAGGACTGACCATTGTCCGCGAAGAGCCAAAGGTTTTGATCGGCGGGATTGTGCGGGTCATCAACACGACGGCGCAGTTCGCATTTCCGGTTTTTTTACCCATGTACCTGGCTACGCATGGCTTTTCCACCCGCGAATGGCTGCAAATCTGGGGCACCATTTTTACGAGCAACATTATCTTCAATTTAATGTTCGGCTTCGTGGGCGACCGTCTGGGCTGGCGAAATACGATCATCTGGTTTGGTGGCGTGGGCTGCGGCATTACTACGCTGGTTTTTTACTATTCGCCCATTTGGTTTGATGCTAATTACTGGATGGTAATGCTATGCGGCGTGCTTTGGGGCGGGTTACTGGCCGGTTATGTGCCGCTTTCCGCCTTAGTGCCCTCATTGGTCAAAGAAGAAAAAGGTGCGGCGATGGCCATCCTGAATCTCGGGGCAGGTCTGCCGGTTTTCATCGGACCAGCCATTGTGGGGCTGTTCATTGGCTCCATCGGCAGTGAAGGCGTGGTCTGGATCCTGGCAATCCTTTACTTCATCAGCGCCATCCTCACCAAATTTATTACCCTTTCAAAAACGCCCGAGCCAGCCACTGCGGCTATCGGCTAACAACGATTTTTTACAAATATGACTATGAAAGTACTAATTACAGCACCATACCACGACAAGGCGCAGGAAGCATTGAGAAAACAATTCGGGGAGATCATTTACAAGCCCTGGAAATTGCAGGAAAGGGCTTATAATGAGCAGGAACTGATCAATCTGATCCTGGAAACACAAGCTGAAGCGCTCATTACCGAGCACGATGAAGTGACGGCAAAAGTGATTGAGGCAGCGGCACATTTGCAGTTTATCGGCGTTTGCCGCGGCACGCCTTCGAATGTGGCGGTGGCTGCTGCAACTGAAAAGGGCATTCCGGTTTTCAATACGCCGGCGCGCAATGCGCAGGCCGTTGCGGAAATGTTCATTGCTAATCTGGTGAACCTGATGCGGAACACATTACCGGCCGTCAGCTGGCTGGAAGGCGAGAATTGGGAAGCCGGGGCGCATACTTCTTATTTGCAGTTTAAAGGAAATGAAATAGCGGGCAAAACCATCGGTATGGTAGGATTTGGGGCTGTGGGACAGACCATTGCGAATCTGGTCAGGCATTTCCCTGCCGAAATCCTTTACTATGATCCTTTTTACACCTCCGAAGATGAAGCTTACAAGAAGGTTACGCTCGAAGAATTGTTTCAAAACAGCGACGTGGTTTCCATTCATTTGCCCGTGAACAAGGAAACGGAAGGCTTGATCGGCAAAAGCCTGATCTCGCTGATGAAAAAAGACGCGATTTTTGTGAACACGGCGCGCGCGGTGGTGGTGCAGCGCGAAGATCTGCTCTATGCCATTAAAAATGAGCTGATCCGCGGCGCGATCCTGGATGTGTTTGACCATGAGCCGCCCGATGAGATCGATTACAAACTGATCCACCATCCCCACGTGCTCGCCACGCCGCACATTGCCGGGGCAACTTTCGAAGTGGAAGATCATCACGCCGACATTATGAACAAAAACCTCTTCAATTTTTATGTGGAAGGCAACCGTTCGATCCGGCAGTTGGTGAATAAGGAAGTTTTGGCCTTAAAAGCATCTTAATCAGTTCAAAAAGGATGACATTGAAACAAGCTTATTTAATTGTAGATGTAGGAACGGGTAATGTGCGGGTGGCTGTTGCGGAGCCGAATGGCAACATTCTGGGCGTTGAAAGCGAAGATGCGCGCTACGAAAAGGATCCGCATCATCCTGAGTCCATTTACTTTTCACCGGACGCATTGTGGCAACAGATCATTGGTCTGGCCAAAAAAATATTTGATAAAACAGGTGAGATCAACATTACAGCCGTCACGGCAACCAGCCAGCGCGAGGGCATTGTTGTGATAGACAATGCAGGAAACTCGCTGATCGGCATGCCCAACATTGACCACCGCGGCAGGGAATGGGAAGATATCATTGAAGACAAACACGCTGTATATCAGCTAACCGGCCGGTATCCCACTTCTCTTTTCTCAGCATTAAAGCTGGTCGGATTAAGAAACCGGATCCCCGAAACCTGGCAGCGCGTGCATACATTCATGAGCATCAGTGATTGGGTTCAATACAAATTCAGCGGCGTTGTCGGTTATGAGCATTCACAAGCGTGTGAAACGCTGCTTTATGATGTGGCGGCGAAAGATTGGTCTGCGGATCTTTGTAGTATTTTTGACCTAAACCCTTCCCTACTCGCTCCTTTACAGGATTGTGGTTCGATTCAAGGCAAAATCCTTCCGGAAATTGCAGCGGTTTTTGGTATTTCAAATGATGCGGTTGTCATCGTGGGCGGCTCGGATACACAACTCGCGATCATGAGCATGTGCCCATCCGTGAATGATATTGTGATCGTTTCGGGTACGACTACGCCCGTGATCAAAATCAGCGCGGATTATTTGTTAGATGACGCCGAACGCACCTGGACAAGCCGGCATACGGATGGAAACAGCTTTCTGCTGGAAGCCAATGCGGGTGTAACAGGCCTTAATTATCAGCGGCTCAAAGAGATTTTTTATCCTAATGAACCATATGCACTGATCGAAGAAGAAGTTGCGAGCATTAAGGATGCGCAATGCGTCGCGGCGCTCGGCTCGTTGATCGCCGATGAAAAATCGCCGCTGATCCGGGGCGGGTTTATCTTCAATACGCCTGTATCGCACGAGCTGAAACGCGGACATTTTGTTTTTGCAACATTATGGGACATTGCGTGCAGCATTTTTGAAAATTACAAGAGCCTGTGCGAAGTTATTGCCCATGAAGAAGACCACATCTGGGCTTGCGGCGGCGGTGTGCAAAGCCGGTTACTAAGGCAATTTCTTGCTAATCTGACTAATAAAAAAGTCGGGATCAGGGACAATTACCGGCAGGCTTCGGCGGTTGGCTGCGTGTTTGCATGTAACCTGGCCTTAGGCGTTGAAAGTGACATTCCACCGGTTCTGGAAGAAGTTGCTCCCGACGATTCCATAGCACACGAACATTTATATCAGGAATGGAAAAAGAGTCGCGGCACATTTAAATCGGCATTGTAATGGATGTATATTTTTTAGGCATTGACGTTGGCACGCAGGGAGTGCGGGTTGTGCTGATGAACCAGGATGGCGCGGTGAAAGCGGCGGCCGAAAAGCGTTTTGAACTAACGGCCACTTCGCGCGAAGAACAATCTCCGCAGCTTTGGTGGGAATCGTGTCTGGGCTGTCTGAGTGACATTGCAGTTTCCGTTGGAAAGGAAATTGATAAAAAAAACATCCTTTCTATATCCGTAACATCCACTTCCGGGACTGTGATCCCGCTGGACCAAAACGACGTTCCGATGCATCACGCGCTCATGTATAGCGATATGCGCTCGGAAGCGGAAGGAAAAATTTGCAAAAGGGTCGCAGAAGAATTCAATCCGCAAGGTTATACGGGTTTTAATGCGTCGAGCGGTTTATCCAAAATGGTCTGGTTTGTGAACCACTTTCCCGACAAGGCAGCGCAGATTAAAACCTGGATCCATGCGACGGATTATATCATTGGAAAACTCTGCGGAAATTTCAGGATTACGGATTATACCAATGCATTGAAATCAGGATTTGACGTCAGTAAAGGCGTTTGGCCGGACTATATTTCAGAACATTTACCTATCGAAAAAGAATGGTTGCAGGACGTCGTTCCTTCCGGCACGGTCATTGGCACATTGCTTCCCAAGCTCGCTGAAAAATTGGGGTTGCCCGCCGTAAAAGTTGTCTCCGGCATGACCGACGGCTGCGCTTCGCAGGTGGCGTCGGGCGTGGTTAACCCCGGCGATTGGAATACGACCATTGGCACCACATTGGTTGTAAAGGGCGTGACGGTGAAAGAAATCAATGATCCGCTCGGCAGGCTTTACAGTCACCGCCATCCAGAAGGTTACTGGATGCCCGGCGGCGCAAGCAACACCGGCGCAGACTGGATCACAGCCGGATTTTCAGAAAACTTAACCGAACTTAACCAGGCAGCCGCGCAGTTAATCCCGACCTTTGAAAGCGCTTATCCGCTGATGCAGCGAGGCGAAAGGTTTCCGTTTATCTCCAAACAAGCACGTGGATTTGCACCGGAAGGCTTGTCGAAAGAAACATTATTTACCGCCAGCATGGAAGGCGTCGCCTACATTGAACGCATTGCCTATGAACTCATTGAATCACTTTCCGGCGAAACCGTGCGGGCGATTTTCACCGCAGGCGGAGCGAGCAACAGTGACACCTGGCTGATGATCCGTGCCAGTGTGCTCAACAAGCCGGTTTACAAATGCGGGCAGATCTCGGGTGCGGCCGGCGCGGCAATTCTGGCTGCCTCGGCCACACATTATGGAACATTAAGGGAAGCCGCAAAATCGATGACGCACATGGAAAAAGTGGTGGAACCAGCAGCCGAACTGGTTGAAAAATACGAGACAGGATACCAAAATTTTATGCAGGAACTCAGAAAACGGAACTACATTCAGGACGCCGTTTTGACCCAATAAAAAACTTATGCTTACAGTTTATCTGCTCCGCCACGGAGAAACCTTTTACAATGCCGATGGCAACCGTTACTGCGGTGCTACGGACATCGGACTGACCGAAAAGGGAATTCAACAAGCATATTATGCTTCTGAAATGCTCAAAGACATTACATTCGACGCCATTTACGCGTCGCCACTGCAACGCGCATTCAACACCGCGAAAGTCGCGTCACAAACAGAAAACGTCATTGCCGATACGCGGTTAACCGAAGCCAATTTCGGGTCCTGGGAAGGAAAGACGCGCGCAGAGTTCGTTGAAGAAAACCCTGAATTATGGTCGCAATGGTCCGATGATCCGGACCATACCAAGGCAGGCGGCTCGGGTGAAACGGCCCTGGAAGTTGTGCAGCGTGTTGATGATTTTTTCACTGAAAAAGAGCGGCAGCATGATGGCGAAACGATTCTGGTTGTAGCGCATAATGCGGTTAACCGCTTTTATATGGCCTATAAACTGGGCATGCCGCTAAAAAATTACCGCCGGCTTGTGCAGGACAATTCTACCGTTACCATATTTAGTCTGGGCGGCGCAGAGCCTTTCAGCCTTTTAAAACTCAACTCCCGTTAGCCTTAACAACCCATTTTTATGAAAAAGTCTTATTTACTTTCTGCTATAACCAGCTTGTTCCTTTTTGGTGCATTAAATGCTGTGAATGGTCAGGATCAGATGAATGTGCTTAAACTGAAATCCGCCAAGGACCTGCACGCGTTTTTTAAATATACCGGAAATGATGTGCTGCTCATTGCCGGGCACCGGGGCGGGATGGTGAAAGGATTTCCTGAAAATTCCATCGCGACTTTTGAAAATACATTAAAACATACGCCAGCGTTTTTTGAAATAGATCCGCGGCTTACCAAGGACAGCGTGATGGTGCTTATGCACGACGCGACGCTCGACAGGACGACGACCGGAAAAGGCAAACTCTCGGATTACACCTATGCCGAGCTCAAACAATTCAGGTTAAAAGATGCGGAAGGGAATGTGACGGATTTTCCTATCCCGACATTAAGCGAAGTGATTGAATGGGGCCGCGGGAAAACCATCCTCAACCTGGATCACAAGGACGTGCCGCTGGAAATGACTGCCGCATTGATCCGCAAACACAAGGCCGATGCATTCGTAATGATGACTGTTCATAAACCGGAGGAAGCCTTATTTTATCTAAAAAACAACCCAAACAGCACATTCTCCGCTTTTATCAAAACCAAAGCGGAGTTTGAAAGTTATCAGAAAGCAGGCGCTCCCTTCACTCAAATGATCGCTTACATTGGCCCCACGGTTAAACCGGATAACCAGGAGCTTTACAGCCTGCTCAATAAAGCCGGCGCAATGGCCATGATCTCGGCAGCGTCATCCTACGACAAATTGAAAAGTGCCGAAGAGCGCAAAGCGGCTTACATTTCGATCGCAAGAGACGGCGCGTCAATCATCGAATCTGACTATCCGATTGAGCTGGCTGAGGCTGTTAAAGGCTTCATTAAAAAGGATTCGCCGAAGCAAAAGTTTTTCGGGAAAAGCAAGTGATTCGAAGCCGGCGGCGCCTGCCCAGGATCACCGATTTGCTTTCGTCCTGACATGAAACCAGAACCAGTCTGCCATGGGAAATCCAGACAGACCGGTTCTGGTTATTTATTGCTACATTAGTGCATAATTTGGCCTAAATGGAAGCTCTGGACAAAAAATATGTCCTGCTTACTTTTGATAAAAAAACCGAAAGGCCGGTTTGATGTGCTGTTAAAATAATATGCTCGCTAATAAAACTGTATACATTGTCGATGATGATTCTGATGACCGGATGCTTCTCAGGGAAGCGCTGGAAAATGTTATCGAAGGCATAGAAGTGTTAGAATTCATTGACGGCCAGTTACTGCTGGAAGCCCTGGCCGACAACCTTCCGAAACAGCCCGCACTCATTTTAATGGACATGAACATGCCCCGGTTAACCGGCATGGAAACCCTGGAAAGGATCAAGGGCGACCCGTTGTGCAGGCACATTCCGGTCGTTATGGTGTCGACAAGTTCCAATGCCCAGTTGATCAGGCGCTGCTATGACAATGGCGTGAACGCCTACATTGTAAAACCGGTCATTTATGAGGGATATATTGAAATAGCCCAGGCGGTCAGCATTTGTTTCCTGAACAGCTATCCCGAATTTGAAGGACAGGTTTTGGCCAAAAATTTCAATAACAAAAGTATCCTGGTTATTGAAGACAATCACGATCATTGGCAAATGATGCGGGCAGCCCTCAAAATGGGTATGCCCGATGTTAAAGTAGTCCATAGAAGCAGTCAGGACAGCACGGTAGAATTTCTTGAAAACGAATATGCTTCTTTAAATCCACCCGTTGAAATGATCCTGCTTGACCTGTACTTACCTTCCAGGCACGAGGGACTAAGCCTTTTGGCCGATATCCGGAATTTCATAACCGTCAATAACCTTCCTCCCGTGCCCGTGATCGTGCTGAGCTATTCAGATCACCCCAATGACATCATTGAGAGTTACGCCGGGCAGGCTAGCGCTTATCTTCTGAAAACAGGAAAAGCTTTTCAGTCGTTTTCCAGTATCAGGCACGTATGCAGCTTATGGTGGGCTACGGTTACCTTACCATAATCGGCACAATAGGTTTCAAAAACCGTGGATTTGTATTACCCGATATCTGGCTTTCAGACGCAGAAACAATCAAATTATACAGCTCGACTAATGCAAGAGGAAGGCATTACCCACAATAAAAGTTTGCAGCCAGCTGATCGCCCGGTCCCGATTGTGGCCATAGGCGGGTCCGCGGGCGGGCAGCAGGCGGTGTTGGAACTATTGCATCATTTGCCTGCTGATACCGGGCTTGCCTACGTCTACATCCAGCACCTGGCACCCGATTTCGACAGCCAGCTTGACCAGATCCTGGCGGCGGCTACTGCCATGCCGGTATCTGAGGCTACGCATTTAATGCCTGTACAGCCCAATCACGTTTATATCATCCCGCCCAATAAAGGCATGGAAATTCTTGACGGTGTACTGGTGCTGATACCCAGAAAACCAAAGCCATCCATCCATTTACCTGTCGATCAGTTCTTTATGTCGCTTGCTAACCGACAAAAGGATGGCGCGATCGGGATTATATTGTCGGGCATGGCTTCCGACGGCTCGCAGGGCCTGAAAGCCATCCGGGTAGCGGGAGGAGTTACATTTGCACAGGATAGTACCGCCGTGCAGCAGGGAATGCCCCAGTCGGCCATTCAGGAAGGTGTGGTGGACATGGTGCTTTCACCAGCTGAAATGGCCAAAGAACTGGTTCTGCTCAGCAAAAAAACGGCCGTATTTAAGCTCACCAGCGAAACGGCAGAAAGTAAGGAACACGATGGCTCCGACCAGGAACTGGACGATGTGCTTTCCTTTGTCAAGTCCGCGGTAGGCACCGATTTCAGGCATTATAAAAAAACCACCATTCGCAGAAGGATTATACGCCGGATGCTGCTTTACAAGCTCGAAACGCCCGGGGATTATTTGAATTATCTCAAACAAAACCCCTCTGAGGCTCAGGTATTATATAGGGATTTGCTGATCAATGTTACCGGCTTTTTCAGGGACCCGCAGACCATGGACCATCTTAAAAAGCACGTACTTCCTGAGATCATTAAAAACAAGGCTGACCATGACCCGCTGCGGATCTGGGTAGCTGGCTGCTCAACAGGGCAGGAAGCTTATTCACTGGCCATTATGCTGGTTGAAATCCTGGGTGAACGTGCTGCGATTATGCCGGTGCAGATATTTGCTACGGACCTGAGTGATACAGCAATCACCAAGGCGCGTCTGGGATTGTACACACAGGCCGAAGTCGCTGATATTACCAAAGCCCGCCTGGGACGCTTTTTCATTTACAGTGACGGTTATTTCCGAGTTAATAAACTGGTACGCGACCTTTGTGTTTTTGCACCGCATAATCTTTTGAGTGACCCGCCCTTTTCCAGGATGGACCTGATCAGCTGCCGAAACCTGCTGATATACCTGGATGACGTGCTTCAAAAGAATGTATTTGCCACATTTCATTATGCATTAAAACCAAACGGTTTATTGCTTTTAGGTAAATCCGAGTCTGCGGGAAGCTCTCCTGCGCATTTTGTACAGGTTGAGAAATCCCACAAATTGTTTGCCCGTAAGAACAATACGCAGGTTAAAATCCCGATCGATATGACCTTCCGCAAAAACCCGTCCGGAAAAGACCTGAAAATCACAGCCGTCAAAACAACGGAAGTGATGCCGGTGCTCGAACTGGATAAAATAATAGAGAACATGCTTGCCCAGTATGTGCCTGCTTGCGTGGTAGTGGATCAGGATCTTGAAGTTGTCCAGTTTCGCGGCGCGACGGGGATTTTTCTGCAACATGCGCCGGGCAAGGCCAGTTTGAACCTGACCAAAATGGCGCATCCATCGGTGGTCTTCGAGTTACGGAACATCATCCATAAGGCACGCCAATCGGGCCAACCTGCCAAAAAGACCGGCCTTGTGATCAAATCGGGCAAGAACACGCTTTACGCCGATATTGAGGCAGTTCCCATTGCAAACCCGGTAAACCAGCAACTTTTCCTCGTACTTTTCCAGGAAACATTACAGAACCGGGTGGACGGAAAGACGTCCGGTGATGCGTTGAAATTAAACCAGCACCTGGAAGAAGAGCTCACGTCGCTCAGGCAGGACATGCACGCGATCATAGAGGGGCAGCAGTCTAATAATGAGGAACTGCAATCGGCTAATGAAGAAATTGTCAGCAACAATGAAGAGCTGCAAAGCATTAATGAAGAGCTGGAAACCAGCAAAGAGGAAATTGAGGCATCCAACGAGGAGCTTCATACGATTAACCAGGAACTGCAACGCCGCAACGAACAACTGACCGAATCCTACCAATATTCGGAAGCCATACTTTCTACCATCAAAGAAGCCACACTGGTCCTCGATGAGCATCTCAGGGTCAAGCTTGCCAACAAAGCATTCTATGAAATATTCCAAACAAGCCCCGACCGTACGGAAGGAAGCTCGATCAATGAGTTCGGCAGCGGCCAGCTGGACTTCAACGGTTTTCGTGACCTGCTGAATAATGTGCTTACCCGAAATGAGCGGATCGAGGGTTTTGAAGTAAATATCAAATTTGCGGATGGTCATCACCGCACCGTCCTGGTGCATGCCAGCAAAGTAGTCCAGATGCAAAAAGAAACGGTTTTTGTCGTTTTTGAGGACATTACCGGCCACAGGCAAGCACATGAACTGCTCATTGAGCGGCAGCAATGGTTTGAGGACCTTGTCGACAATGCCCCTGCACTGATCTGGGTTTCAGGTGTTGACGGCAAGATCAATTTCCTAAACAAAGCCTGGGTGGAATATACCGGAAGGTCATTTAATGATGATGCTGCAACATTCTACGATGCGATACACTCCGATGACCTGAAAGCTTATAAAAAAGCCTTTACTGAAAATGCCAGCAAGCAAGAACCGTTCAGCTTTGAATACAGGCTCCTGCGGAAGGACGGCGAATACCGCTGGGTGCTGGAAAATGCCAAACCCATGACTGCCCAGGATGGCGGCTTTACGGGCTACATTGGCAGCTGCACCGACATTCATTCGCAAAAAACAATGACCCAGCAGCTCAAAGGCCATGTGGACGAAAGGACCAAGGAGCTTAAAATTTCCAACACAGCATTAACCCAGACGGCCGATAATTTGCAGGCTGTACTGGACAGTTCCCCGGCTTCCATAGGCTTTTTCAAAGCCATTTACGATGATCGCAGTCAAATAGCAGACTTCGCGCTTGTGGTTTGCAACAGCAAATTCAGCGATAATTATCAAAGTACGATCAGCGAGCTGGTTGGCAATATGGCCTCCCAGATGTTTCCGGCGCAGCGGCAGGAGGTGATGAAAGATGTGCTTACCGCCAACCGGGCGTATTACGAGGAGCTGTTTGTGGAAGAGCAGCAAAAATGGCTGGGCATTGCCCTTACCCGGCATATACATGGCGTAGCCGTTACCGAGCTGGATATTACGGTCTTAAAAGAGGCGAGCGAACAGCATGATATGCTTTCGTCACAGCTCAAAGGGTCCTATGAAATGATCCAGTCATTGAATGTAATGAAAGAATATGTCCAGCACCGGGGCTCGTTTCTGAGGTCGACATTCCATGATCTGAGGGGCAGCTTTGGCATTATTTCGGGTGGCACGACGCTTTTGGACCATATGGACACAGAAGAAGACCGTGCCCAAACCCTGGCGATGATCCAGCGCAACCTTGGGCAGGTAACACAGATGATCAACCAGCTCCTGGATTATTCACGGCTGGAATCGGGAGCGGAAACATTGCATGTTGCTTCCTTTGATGCCTCCGCCATGCTCTCCCAGTTATGTGAAGGATCTTTATCGATTGCAAACGACAAGGGGATCGGGATGAAATTTTCAGGGGACGTAGACCTGACCGTTGACGGCGATCAGGTTAAAGTCCGTCGCATTGCCCAGAACCTGGTTTTAAATGCTTTGAGATATACAAATAAGGGCAGCGTCACAGTTAGCTGGGGCGTAACGGCTTCGGCCGATGAATTTCCAGTGCCCGCCTGGGAATTTTCAGTATCAGACACAGGGCCGGGAATCCCGCAAAAAATACTTTCCGATCTGACAGATGACGCTCTCA
The DNA here is from genome assembly GCF_021502655.1 of Dyadobacter sp. CY347. Classification (GTDB taxonomy): domain Bacteria; phylum Bacteroidota; class Bacteroidia; order Cytophagales; family Spirosomataceae; genus Dyadobacter. The sequence continues at coordinate 1,055,800 of NZ_JAKFFT010000002.1, read as the reverse complement.
GCCCGGAAGGCATACCTGAAAGTGTTGATCTGCTTTCCGACATACAGGACTTTGCCACTGAAAGCAGCGAAGGGATCGGTTTTTTTATCGTAAAACGGCTTTGCGAAGTCCTTGGCGCAAAAATGCATATCAACAGCCATCCTGATACAGGCACAACCTTCCGGATTGTACTGCCGCACGCCTATCCTTCAAAAACGGTAATTTAGTGACCAGTTAACCCAATATCATTTCCTTAATCCTGCATCCCTGAGCAGCTGGTTTATAGCGGATGCCATATCAATGGATGCTTCGATCTCTGCTTTGCGGATTGCGACACTTTCAATATTGAAGCCAAAAGGAATGCCGTGCTCCATGCAAAACGCGGTGAGTTCCGAGGCGATTTCAAGACAAATCTTTACCGACTTTTCAAGCATATCTTCGGCCAGCCTAAGGTCCTCTTTAACCTGCTCGGGTAAATGAATTCCGAGCCACTCCATAAAATCGAGTGTTTTGGCAGATCCGCAGGCTGTGATCGTGAAAATGATCGTTGGCGGATCGATCTGTTTATCCTTGCAGCTGAAAGACAGATCTTTAATAAGCTGCTTTGCATAAGCCAGATCAAAAACACACTGGGAAATGAAGTAGGAAACGCCGCTGCTCATTTTGTCGAGGATCCTTACATCCTCATCCTTTAAAACATGGTGCCTTTCGGGAATGGTCACCGCTCCGATAACGGATGTGACCTTGTGCTTTTCCCAAATTTTGTAGGCTTCGGGAAGACTCGTCTTTACCTTAAAATCCGGTGCAGGCACGCCTACAAAAACGGGATAGAATGTCTGTTGATGCAGTCTTTCCAGCCAATCGGACAACTCTTCATTGGTAAATTTACCGGCGGGCCGGTAAATGATTTTCGGAACATTCAAACTACCCAGATGTTCCGAGGCAAAATCGAGGGGATCCATCGCATTGATAAATGGAAACGGCCTTTCCTGATTCGTCCTGGCAGATTCATCTTGTACATCATATACGACGAGTGCATCGATATCCAGGGAAGAAAGGCGGGCAATTGTTTTTTCTGCGATTTCTGCAACCCGCTCTGGGGTCGTGCCTGCCTTTGGAGGCGTAATGCCGTAAAGCATTACACCTGACTGTCTGGATTTGATCTTTTCTAAAAACATAATGGTAGTTTGAATTACGGCTCCTTGCTGCTTGTTTATTTTTTTGTTCAAATATATAATGGAATGCCTGACCTTCCTGATTTAGCCTTACACTCCTGTTGCAATTTGCTCACGATTTGGTTGTAAAGGATTAAATATCTACGCAAAACTATAAAAGAGGAACTGACTCTCTATCAGAAGCCATATTTTTAGATATTATCACTACGTCAATCTATTTTGAATAGAATTTTATCTTTTCCAACATTAAAATTTATCTGATAAAAGATGAAAATTCTGGGAGAGATCGAGGCCGATGAGTGTCAGTCCTATTGTGGTTTTGAAGCGTGAGCTGAGTGCGGGGAACTCCGTTTTCTATCAAAACGAGAGGGAATTCAAATCAACCGTAAAAACGGCTCCATAGTCCACATGAATTTCAAAGCATTCATGCAAAGGTTTGTTTGCCAGTAAGGTAAGCAATAATCGAATCACGCCTCCGTGCGTAATGATGGCGATTTTCTTATGATTTGTGTTTTGAAATGATGTAAAGAAGTCTGTAACGCGGGCTTTTAGATCCAACATACTTTCTCCTCCCGGAATGCGGACATTAACGAAATCGTCCATCCAAACTTTCAAATTATCCTGATCAACACTATCCCAGGTTTGCCCTTCCCAATCGCCAAAATGCAATTCCCGCAGCCGCTCATCGGTCTGATATTCCGGAAAAATCTCATTCGCAAGAAGCGTGCAACGTGTTGACGGACTGGAATAAACGGCTTCGAGCGCTGGGGGAAGCTGGGACTTAATGTTGTGAACATCGGCTTCAAATCCTGGTGCAAGTTCCACTTCCAGATGTCCGTAGATCAATCCGGGCGTGAGCATTGGCTTGGTGTGTCTGATCAGATAAACTTCCAAAGGATTAATAGAAAAAAGTAAAAAGTAACTTCACAAACCTGCTGAACCGCGCCCAGGCAATCTCCGGTATAGCCGCCAATCCATTTTTTGAAATAGCTTCCCATTGAAAAGGTGATCATTGCCAACAGCGGAATGACCAAGAAAATGAAAGCGGATTGTAATGTTAGGGAAAGAAAAATCAAGGGAATCGTGCCAAATACGAATCCAACCAATATTGTCGCAATGCTGATTTTCTGCACTACAAAACCTGACTTGCTATCATTTGTATTGCGCGCATAAGTTGAATAGAAAATCACCATTACGCACATCAAACGGCTTAATGCGTGAGCGCTGATCATGTAGAATCCTAATATCGCTGAATCTGTAAATTGTGAAAGGGCATTTAAAAGACTGAATTTTAGTCCTAACATACCAATCAAACCAATGACACCATAAGCCCCGATGCGGCTATCCTTCATGATCAGCAGGATTTTTTCTTTGGTCCACCCGCCGCCAAAACCGTCGCAAAAATCTGCAAATCCGTCTTCATGCAAAGCGCCGGTGACGAGTATGGAGGTAAGCATGGAACAAATGATGGCAACATGCACATCTACAAAAGCAAAAATCATCCAAACCAATGCAGCAACGCCACCCACAAGCCAGCCAATCATTGGCAAAAACCTGCTTGCAGGATTGAGATTGCTTGCGTCAAATGGAATGTTGGCTGGAATCGGAATCCTGGTGTAAAATTGCAACGCGCTCAAAAACAATGTCAGTTGCTTTTTCATCATGCCGTTTTTTGACTTACCTGCGCGCTTTCGAAGCTGGCCATTTCGTTAAGAAACCCCACGGCGCTAAGCAGTAACGGATATGCAACCGCACATCCCGTTCCTTCTCCCAGCCGCATATTTAGGTCCAGAATAGGCTTTGCATTCAAGTTTTGAAGTAAAAGTTTGTGCCCTTTTTCGTCCGACTGATGGCAAAAAATCGCATTATTCATGATTTTATCATTCATTTGAAATGCACACAAAAGACTAACTGAGGCGATAAAACCATCAACAAGCACAACCATATTTTGCCTATTCGCTTCCAACATGGCGCCGCACATCATTGCCATTTCAAACCCACCGAATGTCTGTAAAACCTGCATGGGATCATTACCGGACTCAGCGTGAAATGTCAAAGCGTTTTGTAGAATGGAAAGCTTTTGAAGCAGCTGCTTGTCATCCAGCCCGGTGCCTTTTCCTACGCAATCCGCAATGGGAATGTCGAGCAACTTGCTCATGATAACGGCCGCTGATGAGGTGTTACCAATGCCCATTTCACCGAAACCGATTACATTACAGCCAGTTTGTTTTATATTTTTGACAATTTCAGCGCCCTTTTCAAGGCAGTTTTTGCATTGTTCAGACGTCATTGCATCTGCCGACAAAAAGCTTTGTGTACCAAAACCAATCTTGACATTGATAAGCCTTTCATTTTTTTCAAATACAAAATCCACCCCGGCATCCACGATCACAAGCTCAATGCCGTGCTGCCGTGCAAACACATTGATGGCAGCTCCGCCATTGAGAAAATTCAAAACCATTTGTGCCGTCACCTCGCTTGGATATGCGCTGACGCCCTCTTTTGCAATGCCGTGACTGCCTGCAAAAACGACGATATGCGGCTTCGTCAGTTCCGGCGAAAGCGTTTGCTGCACATGAGCAATCTGAAATGCAATCTTTTCCAGCATCCCCAGCGCGCCCAGCGGCTTTGTTTTGGAATCTATTTTTTGTTGAATCTCAACTTCGAAATCTGTTTCTGACATTTTGATTTTATTTCAATTGAAGTGGCAGGCCGGAAACCATAAAAATCGCTTGATCAGCTCTGGAAGCAACATATTGATTGGCCCAGCCTTGTAAATCCGCAAACTTCCGCCCTAACTCCGTCTCCGGATGCACGCCCATCCCGATCTCGTTGGATATAATTATCAGCTGTGCATTTATTTTATAAAGTGCGTCAATTTCAGATTTAAATGCAGTTAATGTTTGCTCCATATTCTGCTCGTGCTCCATCCAAAGATTTGTTAACCAAAGCGTTACACAATCAATTACTGCCACCCGATTTTCCAGCGGCAGTAAATGCAGATCCAGCTCCTGCTCGAAAAGTGACCATTCAGGCCCACGATCATCGCGGTGAAGCTGCACGCGTTGGGCAAAGTCATCATCCCAGATCTTGGCCGTGGCAACGTAAATAGGATTTTCACTCAGTCGTAATGCCATCTCCTGCGCATACCGACTTTTCCCGCTCCTGACGCCGCCGCTGATGTAAATGATCATTTATTCGGCGCTTTTAAAACGTTTATATAAAAACAATTGCCATTTTTCCTCCGCCACGCCGGCCTTGTCCATTTCCGCGCGGGCGAGGGTAAAAAAGAGGTCGGATAAGCGGTTAATGTAGGCTGGAATTGCTTCGTGCACCTCGTCGGTTTTTATGAGCGAAACAAGTCTGCGCTCACCGCGCCGCATCTGAGTCCGGGCAATGTGACAAAGCGCCGACACTTCATTTCCGCCGGGTAGCAAAAAATAGTCCGAAGGCGAACTCATTGCCGCTTCCAGCTCGTCAATCCACGTTTCGCAGAATGCAGCGCCATCCACGGGCATTGGGTTTTTATTTTCCTTTTTGGCATCAGATGGCCTGGCCAGATGCGACATCATATCCATCAAATCCTTCTGAACTTTGTGCAGATTCGCCTGCCATTCATGTTCGACACCCAGCTTCACACGCAACAAACCGATCGTTGAATTCGCTTCATCAAGGGTTCCCATGCATTCCACGCGCACATCATCCTTATCCACGCGGCTCCCGCCAAACAAGCCTGTCGTGCCCTTATCTCCTTTTTTTGTGTAAATTTTCATTTGAGTTGTTTATAATAAATGAGTTCATGATCCGGCAAAAGCTCCGGATGCAGGATTTTGATCAAATCAGCCAGGACATCTTGTGGATTCACCGCTCCTGATTCCCAGTAATCATTGGCGCCTTGCTGATTGGTCCGCTGGTGATAACCATACACTTTTCCTGTTTTGAATGCTTTGAAATCGGCATAACGCGTGTCTTTGGCGAGCAAGTCCTGTGTGGTTTTAACATTGCTAATGCTCACATTTAACCAAAAATCCGCACCCAGCGCGACTGGATAAACGGCTTCAAAATTGAGGGGCAAACTGCCTGTCGCCTTGGTTTTCTCCCAGTAATAACTCGCCCCGGCATCTTTCAAAAACTTGCATACATAACTGTTTCCATTCGGTACGAACCACGCATCGCGTGAGTTCATGCCCGTGATGACACTGGGTTTTGTGGCCGCATTCGCGCCTATTGCTGCGAGACGATTGTATTCTTTTTCTATTTTCTCAAAACGCCGGTTGACTTCGTCCTCCTTGTTAAGCAATGCGCCCATGAGCTTCACCCATTCGGCGCGCGCGAGTGGCGTTGTTTCCACCCATTCCGAATTCACTAGAATCGGAATTTTCGCAGCTTTCAAACCATTGAAGCGATCCATTTTTGAAACAGGACTGCCTGTCGCCATAACCAGATCAGGCTGCATCGTAATTAATAATTCTTCATTGAGCCCCTGATCCTTCCCTACTTCCTTAATGCGCCCTGCCTTAATCCGGTTCTGCACGCGCTCGGAAGACACATATTGAAAATTGCTCAAACCGGTCAAGACGTCTTCTGCTTCCAGAAATCCAATAAGTCCAATGTGCATGGACGACATGGCCACCAAACTCCGAACGGGAATTTCGATCAGCTGGCTTTCAGGATAGCCTGCGGGACGTGCATTCCCGCGCGGAATCAACAAATAAGTCGCAGTATCCGCCTGTTTTTCAAACGGACTGATGATTTTAAGCACCTTATAATTTTTGTGATAAGTGATCGAAAAGCCCTTTGCATGTTTGATCGTGATCTTGTCCTTGAATGTTGCATTGCCTTCCCTACGCAGTTCGTTTTTTTCATAGAGCGTGGATGAACTGCTGCAACGCACGAGAATCGTTAGCAGGAACAATGCATATATGAGATTGATCTTTGACTTCATTTTGAAATTTGTTTGATAATAAATTCCGCTCTTTCGCAAACCGGAATCTTTGGAAGCGCAATCAGCTGATAACCAAGACTGCTATAAGCTTTTTGGATAGCTTCATACAATGCGGAAGCCTCTGTGAATGTTTGCCAGCGTTCGTCGTCATTGACATAAATTTCCTCCCAAGGCGGCGCTATAAACACATTGGTTTCGTATCGATTGGCAACGCATGCTTCCAGGAAATCCGGATCAATGTCATTTTTCCCAACATTGAGATATGCGATGATGTCAGGCAATCCGCGATCAAAAAAGACCGTTTGAGCCGGGCTGGCGTGATGGAAATCAGCTTGCATTCTCTCCATACAGCGCCGAGCGAAACAAGGTAAATTGATCCAAGGCAAACAGTTTCCACCAGCAGCCACTTCATCGCGAATCAGCTCGCGGGAAACTTCCGGAACCGTTAGATACCCCAATTCTGCAAGTGCTTCCAACAATGTGCTTTTTCCTGATCCCGGCCCGCCGGTGATGACAAATGAGGGCATTACAAATTTTTTAAAACAAACCAAAAACAACATATCGCCACCATCGACAGACAAACCAAATGGTTAATGCGACTTACAAATACAATTTCTTTATCCTCTATTTCACGCTCATTTTCGCCCACATAAGGTTTTTCAACCAGCATGCCATGATATACATTCGGGCCGCCGAACCGGCAATGTAGAATGCCTGCGAGCGCGGCTTCCGGGTAACCGGCGTTTGGGCTTTTGTGCTTGTTCCCGAATCTGAGAATGTGGTCCAATCCGCGTCCGCTGAATGTGACCAAAACCATTAAAAATGCGGTTAACCGAGCAGGAATAAGGTTAGCCAGGTCATCGAGTCTGGCGGCAAACTTGCCGAATTGCTCATAACGCTCGCTTCGATAACCAATCATCGAGTCGAGGGTGTTGATCATTTTATAGGTCATCATCCCGGGAATGCCGCCAAGCATGTAGTAGAACAGTGGTGCAACAACGCCGTCGCTGAGGTTTTCGGACATCGTTTCCAGAACGGCGATGCGGACTTGGTTTTGCGTGAGATTGGAAGTGTCTCGGCCTACTATGCGGGAAAGTTGGATTCTTCCGGCGGGTAAGCCGTTTTTGCTTAGTTGCTCGAATACGGCTTTGCCTTCTTTGATTAAAGTCCTATTAGCAAGGCCATACCAGACGAAAATCGTGTTAAATGCTATTATTTGCCACGAATGCGCCGCAGCGGCGTCCGCCAATAAGGCACGAATGACATAAAATATAATGAACGTGCCGCCTACTAGGAAAACTGTCAACATTGCCCCTTTAAAAAACCGAAACGATCCTTTATTCAATCGCTTCTCCCCCCAGGCGATCAGGTTGCCAAAGACCTTCACCGGGTGCGGCCAGGTTTCGGGATCACCGAGCCAGAGGTCCAGCGCGTATCCTGCTAATAGTGGAATGATCAGTAATGCAGCTTGGTCCATGCTTTGAGCGCTTCGATGAGTAATTGGTTTTTTTCAGGCGTCAGCGTGGCCAGCCGGAAATGCTGGCGGGTTAAACTGCGAAAGTTGCCCGCGTCCCGGATCAGGATGCCGTGATTTTGGATTAAAAAATCTTTGAGCTGCGCGGCATTTCTAACCAATGTTTTGCAAAGGAAAAAATGGGTTTCGCTTTCTTCGACGACGATTGCCTCATTCTGTCTGAGCTGGTTTACGAATTCTGCTTTTGCCTTCCAAATCGTCGCCATAGGCAATTGCACCTGATCATAATGTTCAAATATGAATTCCCCCGCAGCCTGCGCCATGACATTAACCGTCCAGGGTTGCTTGATAGCAGTCAACTGGCTGATGATTTCGTCATTTGCCAAAAGATAACCCAGCCGCAATCCAGGAATTGAGTAAGTCTTTGTGAGCGAGCGAAGAATGACAACATTCCTATATTTTTTCACCAAATCAATGGCACTTTCCAAGCCTTCCGTAAAATCAATAAATGCCTCGTCGATGACGAAAATGCAGCCCGGACTTCTTTTGATCCAAAATTGCAGATCCGCGAAATAGCGGCCTGTGGGGTTATTGGGATTACAAATAAAAACAACGTCCGACCGAAGCTGCGGCATTTCCAGGGCTTGCAGCCAGGGCAAATAACTTAGCTCGTGATTGAAAATCTGACACGCATCTTCATACTCGGCAAAGCTGGGCGTCAGGATCGTGGTTTTGCTGCCGGAAAACAGTTGTGCGATCAGGTAAATGCTTTCGGTGGTCCCGTTGCAAACGAGCACCTGCTCGGCAGCCAGATTGTGATGCTTGACAATTTTTTGGGTTAGATTTTCGGCTAAAACTTGCGGGTAACGCTCAATCCGATCCATATTTTCCCACAAATATGCCTTCAAGCCAGCCGGTGTTCCGCCGTGCCAGACATTGGTGCTAAAATCGGCTATAATTTCGCGTTCGTAGCGGTAGGCATCGTCTCCGTGTCCTGTCAGCATACTTCTGATTTTATGATTAAGCTTTTGTAAATCAAGTCCATATCCACATTTTGACGAATTATGTCCGCCAGCTTATTGTATTGTTCTTCTTTAAAATCATGGATAGAAGCACGTGGCTTTTCCAGACTGGCGGCATACGGTTTAAGCAAAAATTCAATGACGTGATCATTGTCCAGAATGCCATGAATGTAGCAGCCCCAGGTTTTTACATTAAGCAAAAAGCCATCCTGCCGGCCATCTTCAAATGTGGCTACGGGCGATGCGGCTGCATGGATTTTTGTAAAGCCCATATGAATTTCGTAACCTGTGCATTGAGCCGGATTTTCTAAAAATGAAAAAGAACATTGGGTTGTCGTTTTTCTGTTTTGCAGCTCGGTCGCGACCGGCAGAATGCCCAGTCCGGGGATCTTTTCAATGCTGCCTTCCACGCCGTGCGGGTCGGAAATTTCGGTGCCCATCATTTGGTAACCGCCGCAAATGCCGATGACGGTTTTGCCTGACTTATGCGATTTTAAAATAGCGGTGGCGACGCCATTGTTTTTGATCGCGAGCATATCTTCAATGGTGTTTTTGCTGCCTGGAATGATAATAATGTCGGCTTTTTCAATCTCAGCCGGGTCCTGGCTGTAAAATAAATTGACGCGTTCGTCGCTTTCCAATCTGTCAAAATCGGTGAAATTGGATAGTCGACGCAGCAGCACAACGGCTACATTCACCTTACCCGCTGTGGATTGCCGGAATTTCGTTTCAAGTGACACAGAGTCTTCCTGGTCAATGTGAATGTCGCGGAAATACGGCAATAGGCCGACGACGGGCAGACCCGTAAGTTCTTCGAGCATGCGTTTTCCGTCTTCAAAAAGCCGACCGTCACCCCGAAATTTATTGATAATAATCCCCTTCATCAGCGCACGCTCTTCTTTCGAAAGCAATGCTATGGTTCCGTAAACGCTGCCAAAAACGCCTCCTTTATCAATGTCGGCGATCAGATAAGTCGCAGCCCCTGCATGTGCGGCCATTCTGAGATTGGTAATGTCCCTATGTTTGAGATTAAGCTCTGAAATGCTGCCTGCGCCTTCGAGGACGATCGGGTTATATTGTTCTGAAAGTCTGTCAAATGCCTCTTTCACCGCAGCAAACAATTCCCGCCGGTCATTTGCCATAAAGTATTCGTAGGCCGACTGGTTCCCAACTGCCTTTCCATTCAAGATCACCTGTGAAGATCGATCATTCGTTGGCTTCAAAAGCACCGGATTCATATCCGACTGGCAAGGAATGCCCGCAGCTTCCGCCTGAACCACTTGCGCGCGTCCCATTTCAAGTCCGTCTGCTGTTACATAGCTGTTCAACGACATATTTTGTGCCTTAAACGGGGCCGGACTGAAACCATCTTTCTTGAATATTCTACAAAATCCAGCTGCAATGACACTTTTTCCCACATCGGAGCCTGTACCAACAAACATGATCGGCCGCAGCTTCTTTATCTTGTCATCAAACGTTAATGCACTCATTGGGCTTGCAGTTTCAGTTTGGAAGAAATGGTTTTGGTCAAATTTTGTTCGGAAACTTCATCGAGGGACAAGCATTCCGCACCCAAAGCAACAGCTAACTCGGCCGCCCTACCCATCCGCAAAAAGCCGCTGTCCGTATCCATAACCATTGCATGCACGCCCGAATGCCGGATCGCAACCGCCAGTTCGAGCGCTTGTGCCCAAGCATCGCCACCGCCTGCCAGCGGCACATTGGCTTTTCCATCACTGAGCAAAATCAGCAAAGGCGTGGAATCCGATTTCCGTGCATGCTGCTGCAACAACTCACCCGCAAGCTGCAATGCGTGGGCAAGCGGCGTGCGGCCGCCGGTTGGAAGATTTGTTAATGCCGTTTCAGCCAGTTCGACACTGGAAGTAGGCGCCAGCAAAACATTTGCTTCCACACCCCGAAACGCGATCACGCCGACAGTGTCCCTTTTTTGATAAGCATCATTCAATAGGCTCAGCACGCTTCCTTTCACCGCCTCCATCCTCTTCCCAGCTGACATTGATCCTGAGGCATCAACGACAAATAAGATCAAATGTCCCGTTTTGCCCGCTCTGACGGCATGGTGAACGTCTTCCTTTCTGATTGACAGCGCATTAGGATCACGCACAATGGCGTTCAGCAGCGTTTCTGTCACAGCTATATTGTTTGCAGACACATTCGCTTCCGTCCGTATCTTGATTCCTTTTGGCGTGCCGGAAGCTTTGCTTCTCCGCCCTTCGAGCCATTCAGTCATGTTTCCAGAAGGCATAGCATTTAAGGTTGGAGCCTGCACATTAGAGGCTATCCCAAATTGTTTTTCATCCGCATTATCTCCACACGCTCCCTCCCCGCATTCGCCCTCAGCATTGGGTTCATTTGAGTTTGACTCTGCTTCGCCTGGCGCACTTTCAGCAGTGTCATTGCCATGCTCGCCAGGCAGTTGGTCGTTCTTTGGCTCAGAAGATTGGCTATCAGCATTACACGACTGATCATCAGAATTCGGTGATTGACCAGGATTTGGAGGCGGCATTTTCTTGGATCTGCGGTGTGGAAGCACAAGCTCTGCTGCCTGCTTAATGTCGGCAGCATTAACCAATGTGCGATTTTCCAAAGCTGCAATCGTGATCGCCGTTTTGCACATCACAATATCAGCCCGGAGGCTTGCTATGCCCGATTCAATGCATAATTGACTAATCAGGGATAGCAGTCCGGCCGGCATTTCAACAGATTGCAACAAGCTTTGCGCAGTGCTTATTTTGGCTTTCAAAGCTGTTTGTGGATTTTCCCAATGCTGTATAAAACCCTCTGGATCATCTTCAAACGACATTCTGCGCTGGACAACTTCTATTCTTGATACTACATCAAAATCCCCGCCTACTTCTATCATCAAACCAAACCGGTCCAGAAACTGTGGCCGCAAGTTGCCTTCCTCCGGATTCATCGTGCCAATCAAAATAAACTTGGCAGGATGGCTCGCAGAAATGCCTTCCCGCTGAATCGTGTTCACACCCGAAGCAGCCACATCCAGCAAAATATCGACCAGATGATCCGGCAACAGATTCACTTCATCAATGTATAAAATGCCCCGATGAGCAGCTGCAAGCAGTCCTGGAAGCAATTGTTTCTTCTTATCTGAAAGAATGGCTTGCAGATCAAGGCTTCCCAGCACGCGATCCTCGGAAGCGCCGATAGGCAGATCCACGAAAGGGACGGGGATTTCATTGTCCAGATCATTGATCAAAGGCATCACCGCTTGCAAGCCGCGTGCCGCAGTTGTTTTGGCAGTGCCTTTTTCACCTTTAATGAGCACGCCGCCGATGCCGGGATTCACCGCGCAAAGGAGCAACGCCAGCTTCAACTTTTCTTGCCCGACGATGGCTGTAAATGGGTATAAATGCATTATTCTGTTCTGGTTTCTACGGCTGCTTCACTATTTAAATACAATTCTTTTAACCCCTCCAAAACCGCTTTCGAAGGCGCCGCCCACATCCCGCGCTGCACGGCTTCCAGCAGTCGCTCAGAAATGGCGTGCAATGCCCAGGGATTGCTTTGGGCTAAAAAATCCTGCATAGCACTGTCTAATGCATAGCTTTCCGCCACTTTTTCATACATCCAGTCATCCACAACATTTGCCGTGGCGTCGTAGCCGAAGAGATAATCCACCGTTGCCGTCAGTTCCAAACCACCTTTGTAGCCATGTTTTTTGATGCTTTCAATCCATTTGGGATTAATGACCCGTGTCCGGAAAACGCGCAATGTTTCTTCTTTCAAATCCCTGACAACGGGTCGGGCCGGGTCCTGGGAATCGCCGAAATAGTGGCGCGGCTGCTTGCCGGTGAGGTTGCGGATGGTGGCAATCATGCCGCCGTGAAATTGCAGATAATCGTCGCTGTCGAAAATGTCATGTTCGCGGTTATCCTGGTTGTGCAGGGCAATTTCGACGCCTGCAAGCTGATTGCTGAATTCTTGTCGGGCGTCCACGCCAGCAGCACTTCGCGAATACGCATAGCCGCCCCAATTCAGATAAGCTTTTGCAAAATCAGCGTCAGATTCCCAGTTTCGTTCGTCGATAAGCGGCAGGATTCCCGCGCCATAACTTCCCGGCGCTGCGCCGAAGATCCGGTAACCGGCACGTTCTTCGGCTTCGTCGGTGGAAAGGCTATTATTTTTTTGTAAATCAATAAGGTCTTCCAGATAATGTTTTCGCACAAAGTTTTCAGCCAACGGCTCATCGGCTGAAATCACCATTTGCACCGCCTCATCCATCAGTTCGATCAAATGCGGAAATGCGTCGCGGAAGAAGCCGCTGATGCGAATGGTGACATCAATGCGCGGACGGCCAAGCCCTGAAAGCGGGATCATTTCCACACCTGTAATCCTGCGGCTTTCAGCTTGCCAAACAGGCCGGACGCCCAGCAACGCAAGCACTTCGGCCACATCGTCGCCATGTGTACGCATGGCGCTCGTCCCCCAAATGCTGATGCCCACCCGCGTCGGATAGCGATCGGTTTCTTTCAAATGCCGGTCGAGCACTTCCTTAGCAAGCTGCTGGCCCACTTCCCAGGCGGCTTTTGAGGGTAAAACCCTTGGATCGACTGCGTAAAAATTGCGCCCCGTCGGCAAAATGTGCGCCATTCCACGGGTCGGTGCGCCGCTGGGGCCGGCAGGAACATAACCACCGCTAAGCCCATGCAATAGATTATGAATTTCGTCTTCAGTTCTTGCCAGATTAGGCACCAAATGTTTGCAGACGAAGTAAAGGATTTTCTTTATTCCAGCGATCTTCCGATCATCAGGCAAGATGTTCAGTGTTTCAAATAATGTTTGATCAATCGAATCAGCATTGAATTCATATTTTTTTAATAAAGAAAACAAATGCTCCGACAGCTCGTCAAATGTATCCAGCGCATCCGAGCCCGTCAGAATCGGGCGGCCTGCGAGTTGCTGTAATAGTGGAGAAACGTTCATTAAACGCTCCCCTTTTTTGGACAAAACATTTTCCAAATCGATATCAAACAATGCCGCCATTTCGGACTGCAATCCGGGCACATCCGAATTTGGTAACCTAGTCAGCGATTGCAGTGTATCGACGAGCGACTGTCCAAGCGGCATTTCGCCCAAAGTATGCAGACCGTTTCGGATCTGTGCCGCGCCCAATTCGCACAAATAGCCATCAATGTCCTCAATCAAATGCGCCACATCTTTTCCATCCATCTCTGCAATGCTGACCGGCACGCCTTCTGGCGTCATTTCATCATCCCAATCGTGTTTATGATCACCATGGTCACGGCTGAGCATGGCCGATAGGTCGGCGTCGAAGTTGGTTTGTTTGATAAGCTCCCAAATCTGTCTTTGCAGCAAAGGCAACTTCGCCGGGTCCAGACTCTCGACCTGATAATATTCGTCCACGAGCTGGGTAAGCTGCGCGAGTTCGCCATAGGTGTCTGCCGAAGTCATCGGCGGCATCAAATGGTCCACAACCACTGCATGTGCACGGCGTTTGGCCTGCGATCCTTCACCCGGATCATTGATAATAAACGGATAAAACAGCGGCATATCGGCCAGAAACGCATCCGGAAAGCAATTTTCTGACAACCCGATCCCTTTGCCCGGCAGCCATTCCAATGTGCCATGCTTACCTACATGCACGATCGCGTCAGCCTGCCAGTCGTCGCGCAGCCAGCGGTATAATGCATAGTAATGATGCGTCGGCGGCAAGTCGGGCTGGTGGTAAATGGCGTCCAGGTCCATGCCGTAGCCGCGGGGCGGTTGCAGCGCTACGAATGCATTCCCCAGATCGAGTCCGGCCAATGCAATGTGCTCATCATGCAAATAAGTTTCACCCGGCGGCGGCCCCCATTGTTTGGTCATTTTTTGCCGTGCTTTTTCGGGCAGTTCTTCAAACCAATCCTTGTATTGGTCAATCGCAACGCGGCCTGGCGCCAGGGCAAGTTGCTGCGGGGTCAGATAATTTTCGTCATAGGAGCAGCGGTCGATGAGTTCATGGATTAATGCAGTTCCTGACCCGGGCAGATTGTTGATCTGATAACCCTCCGCTTGCATCGCACCTAGAATATTCATCAACGAAGCCGGCGCATCCAGCCCCACTGCATTTCCGACTTGCGAAGCTTTTGTATTTGAATTTGTAAAAATAAAAGCAATGCGTTTTTTGCTATTGGGCAAATGTCGCAGCCTCGCAAAACGCGCTGCTAATCCAGCGACCCGATCCACGCGATCTTCCACTGCCAGATAACCTTTGCTGCTCATGCCCTTTTCCTTAAATGAAACGGGCACGGTGATAATCCGGCCATCGAATTCGGGAATGGCGACATTCATCGCGGTGTCCAAAGGATTCAGACCGCGCGAAGAAGTTTCCCACGGACCGCGGCTCATGCCGCTCGTAATGGCTTGTAAGATCGGCACGTCCAGCGCTGTCAGAGATGTTTGCGGTTTGCTAACCATCCCCGCAGGCTGAACGTCCGTCATGGCAAAAGATATCGTGTTGACCAGCACATCGAGCTTCACAGGCTCTTGAAAATACTGAAATGCCTGTGGTTTGCCCGTTTGCGGATCTATGGATTTTAGAGAAGATGTAAAAACAGGAAGCACATTCATCTGCCGGTCTTCCAGCGAGCGGATCATTGTGTCAACGAAACTCGTATTTCCGCTGATCCAATGTGCGCGATAGAATGTTAATCCAGCCGTCGGCAGCGACGGATTGTAATATTTAAGCCAATCCGCCATGTCTGCATTTTCCGGTAAATCGGGATGATAAATGCCGTGCTCGGGCAGTGCGGCAGGCCGCTCGGCTCCGAAGCCTGTAATGAGCAAATGGTCTGACAGATAGCACAATAGTGAAAACAAATTGGCATAACCGCCTGCATTTAAGTAATGCAATGTTTCCTGCAAAACATCGGGCGTGACTGTGGAAACGGCCGTAAATTCCGGGTTCAATTCTCCGGTTCCACTTACGACGATCAGATATTGCTCACGCTGCTTAGCCAGATTAACCAGCTGGCTGAATCCCGGAATTGTGCTTAACCTGCCGTGAATCCGCACGATAATGATCTTTGCCTCAGCCAGTTCACGTTCCAGGAGCTGCGCCATTTGTTCTTCGCTTCTGATGCCTGTAAGGCTCATGCCCATTGTTTTAGGGAAATCTTCGGGCAAAACTTGTAAAGCGCGGTCCAACGCTAAAAGATCCGTATCCGCATGGGTTAGAAAGACGATCCCTTCTGTCGGCTGGGCGACAAGTCCGGCTAATGTGGCGTTCTCAGAGCCTTTCCAGGTGTAAAATTGAAATACATATTCCGCCAGGTCGGCGGGTGGCACGAGATAGCGGTCGGCCTGGACCATGCTTTCGATGTAATCAAAAATTGCCAGGATCTGCCAGTCGTTATTAATGGAATGAAACCAGACCGAATGTCCGTCGAAGAGCAGCGTCACTACATTCGCCAGTGTACACGGACCCAGGCACCCGCCTTTGGTCATGTGCACCTTGTTGCGAAGCTTGCGTTTGAGCCACTCGCTTTTGTAAAGCTCCACCGGAACGGGCGCATATCCCCTATCCACCCGCCCGCAGCAGCATGCGTTATAGCAATACGACAAATGTCCCCTGCGCTGCACGAGGTTGATTGACTTGCCGTCTGCACGGGTAATTCGTTGGCGTTTGATTTCTTTCATATCAGCTGTTAGCGCTCAGTTTCAGCAGTTTTTTGATGAAGTTTCCGTTTTCACCCCAGTACACGTGCATGTAAGAGGCGAAGGTGTTTTTGTGTCTGTAAAGCTTGGTGTCTGTTTCAATGCCCTTTGCATTTCGGCATTGTATCGGCAGATTTCCCAGGTCATTTGTTTCAAAATCCGAGTAATGAAACTCGTGACCTTTGTATTCCAAATCCGCCCATTGCGCAGTGCGATAACCGAGCGTCATCTTCGTGTTTTGCATAGTCGTGCTGCATTTTAATACATCGGCCATCGCAAATTTTTCTCCCTGGGAGTTTGTCAAATTTTCACCCAAATACATTAATCCCCCGCATTCAGCATAAGTCAGTCCGCCGTTTTCGCAATAGTCTTGAATGCTTTGGCGCATGCTGTGGTTTTGGCTTAGCTCATCTGCGTATAATTCCGGATAGCCGCCCGGCAAATACAAGAAATCAGCAGTCGGCATAACAGAATCATGCAGCGGACTGAACCATTCTATTTGACCCAAAGAGGATAAAACCCGAATGTTCTGATGGTAAGTAAATGCAAATGCTTCGTCTCGGGCAATGGCTATTTTTTGGTTTTGCTTTGGTAAAAAAATGGGTTTGCTAACGGCTTCCTGCTTGTCAGCTTTTGTAATTTCTAACAAGCGATCCAGGTCAACAGATTCTGCTATTGCACATGCTGCATTTTCAATAATCGCTTCATAATCTGTCTCTTCGGAAATGTGCAGTCCTAAATGTCGAGAAGGAATTTTTAGTTCTTCATTTTTTGGCAAATAACCCAGCGGCTCGATGCCCACATCCGCGCATGCATCCTTTAAAAAACTATAATGTGAGGCTGTATTGACGAAATTGAAAATCACGCCTGCAACATTGATTTCCTTTCTGAAATTTTTCAAACCAAACAGCAGCGGCGCAACGGAATAGGCCATTGAACGGGCATCCATGACGAGGATTACGGGAATATGGAGCAGTTCCGCAATTTCTGCGCTGCTGCCTTTCATTTTGTGCGCCCCGTCAAACAAACCCATGACACCTTCCGTAACTGACACATCCGCAGCTTGCGAATATGACTGATATTGTTCCTGCACATGACTTTTGGAAGCCATGAATGTGTCCAGATTGATGCTCACATTTCCCGATGCATGCGTGTGGTGAAGGGGGTCAATGTAGTCCGGGCCGCATTTGAATGGCTGCACTTTTAATCCCCGCTTGCTGAGCGCGCGCAGCAAGCCCAGGGTAACTGTCGTTTTACCCGAGTTGCTTGATGGTGCGGAGATGAGGAAGTGTGATTTCATGATTTTTTTGTTTGCCACTATTTGATGCTACAAACTATACTTCACACTAACCAAAAGATTCCGCGTCGCGCCGGGCGAAAATTGATTGGCAAAAATGGCGTTGGCGAAATATTTTTCATTGAATAAATTGTTCACATTCAACCGGATGCCAATGCGTCCGACGCGATAACCCAAAGCTGCATCAATGACCGTATAAGCTGGCAATGCGAAAGAATTGGAGCTGTTTGTGAATGTTTCATCCATATAATTAGCGCCCGCGCCGACGCTTAGTCCTTTGATCGCGCCATTTTGAATTTCATAATTGACCCACGCATTCAGCATGTTTTCTGGGGCAAACGAAGCAACCTTACCCGCAACAGGATTCACCTCTCCGCCAGCATGTTGCAGATATTTGGCTTTGGTCAATGTGTAACCTGCATTGATATCTAATCCAGGTGCAGGATTGCCCTGGACTTCAAATTCAAAACCTTTCGATTCCGCTGATCCGATCCTGCGGAAAACGCCGCCTGGCAGGGCTTCGACCTGGTTGTTTTTGCGCATATAATAAAGTGAAACATTACCCGCCCATCTGCGCGAGATTTCCAGTCTGCTGCCGATTTCACCTTGGTAACCAGTCTCAGGATCAAACGTTTCACCATTCGGTGCCACGCGGCGGGAAGGCTTAAAGTAGGTAGAGTAAGAGGCATACACGGACAGCGGCTCGACGGGTTGATACACCAATCCAAGACGGTAAGTCAGTGCTGATTTTGAAATGCTGGATTTCACGCCGTGCTCGGTAATGTTCCGGTCCGCATCCACTTTATTGGTATAATAAGTGCCGTCAAAAATATCGTAACGCAGCCCGGCCAGACCTTTTAATTTATCTGAAAAACGGACGAAATCCTGTAAATAAATCCCGTGCACATTCTCCATGGTCGCGCGGTAATTGTAGTCTTCAATGCCGAGGTAACCTTGGTTCAAAATGGGATTGTTAAATGGAATTGTCGCATTCAATCCAGGTCCGAAAACATCGCCATTATACGTTTTCCGGTCAAGGATGCTCACCGAATATCCGGCCAGTAACTTGTGCTCAACATTTCCTGTAATGAAGTCATAGGTCAGTTCCAGCTGGTTCTGCCATGGCTTCGTCAAGTGATTGAAGTAAAAGGGAAACGAGCGAGTCAGAGAATCCTGGGTTGCATTTAAACTCAGCTCTTCAGTTGAAAAATAATTGATGTTATCATCATAGTAAGAAAGCTGATTGGACAAGCGCAGATTGCTTGCAAGCTGGCGGGTGTATTTCAGCTGGAAATCATAGCGCGTATGTTTGAGAAAATCCTGCGGATCGTTGTAACGCGTGTTCACATTCATCCCCGGTGCAACTTTGCTTCCTTCCAAAACCGGGATTCCAGCATCCGTGTCATAGATATCTTTGTTCGCCCCGATCGTCAGATAAAACAGGTCTTTACTGGTTGGCGCGTATTCGAGCGCTAAGTAACCATTGTTCGTATTTGAGCCGGATTGGCGGTAACCGTCCGTATCCGACATGCCAAAATCAACCCGGTAACGCAGCTTGTCATTGATCGCTCCGCCTGCTCCTGCGCGCATGCGTCTGGTGTTGAAAGTTCCGTAGCTTGCAGAGAAATCAGCCTTAAAATCAGCGGTTGGTCGTTTTCTAACAATGTTAATAATTCCACCAAGGGCAGAATGTCCAAAAAGAACCGAAGCGGGGCCTTTCAAAACTTCTATGGATTCAACATTAGCCAAGTTCGTGTTGGGCGCACTCGTGGAAATGTTGTGGCGTTCATCGCGCACACCATCGATTAGTAAAACGAAGTTTGCAAACCCGCGAACTGTGAAATGCTGAAAGCCGCCATAGGTGTTATTGGCCCGCACACCGGTCGTGTTTTTCATGGCCTCTCCCAGATCATCAACACCCCGCTGCTCGATCGTTTTTACCGAAACATTGGATGTGGTAATGGGCAGGTCGCGCAGTGGAACATTGATCTTGTTGACCCCGGAGAAAGCTTGTTGCTTTGCCCTGCTGATCACGACTTCGGAAAGGTCTTTTGTGCTGGTGAGCGTGTCCTTGTGATCCTGCGTTTGCCCATAACTTGCGGCTGTTATCAGCAGCAACGATGCGGACAATTGAAGTTTTAAATTGGTAATTCTGGCGCTGTTAGTTCGCGAACAGCGGTTCGTAAATGTTTGCATACTTTTAACTGATGATTAGATGAGTTAAAAGTCCCTTGCAGCATTTTTACGATGCAATCAGAAGCGGAAGGCAGAATGTCTTGCAGGAGCACGCCTGTTGGTTTTGTGGGTTAGCAAAACCGCAAAAACAGATATCCGGACCGACTTGCTTCATCCCGCGAAAGCATCGTCAACTTTGAAAAAAGGCAGGTCTCCTGACTTGTAACATTTACATCGTCCTTCCCGGAATTGCTCCCAGTGGACATCTTCTGATATAAACTTTTGCGTTACTTACAGTTGCGCGACAGCTCGTGATTCTCACACGATTCCCTATTAATTTACTGGTTAGTAAAACCTATTTCTGTTGGAAAAAAATAAAGTAAAGAACTCGTAAAGGGCGCAAAGATATGGTAAATGTTAACAATGTAAATTAAAAACATCTAGCTTTGCCGCTTCATTTGGTTTCCGCCTTTGGTGGAATTAAAAGGGAATCCGGTGTAATTCCGGAGCAGTTCCCGCTGCTGTAAGTTCAAAATATAAGCTTCTGACATGATGCCACTGGTCACCCGGGAAGGCGTTAGGAGTTGAACGAGCCAGAAGACCTGCCAGTTGAAAATATCCGTTTTGCTTTCGGGAAGAAAGGCGATAGGATGTTGGCAGGCCGTTCCCGGCTTATGCCCTTCCTCGTGTATGCTCCTGTTTTCAATCCGGATAAGTGAACTGCCTTTCAGGCTAAACTTTATTCGATTGTTATGGTTAATTTTCTACTTGTTGACTCCCTTCTTTTAGGCATCCAGCATTCTTTTGAACCCGATCACATGGCGGCGGTTTCCGTTTTGGCCATTGATGAAAAGCAAGGCCCGGCACGGCGCTGGAAACTCATTTGGCGGTCAATGCATTGGGCGCTGGGACATTCTTTGAGCCTGGTTTTATTTGCTATTTTGGTGCTGCTGCTTAAATCCCAGATTTCCCTCGAAGTTTCGGGGAAGGTTGAAATGCTGGTGGGACCTTTGATGATCTGTCTGGGGATTGTGGCGATTCGGCGCAATTTTTTGCCACGGGATGCACGAATTTTCACGAATGCGCCGCAGAAGGTTAGCCGCTCTTTTTGGGTTGGTATGGTGCATGGACTGGCGGGCACGGGCGGGGCTTGCGCAGTGGCGCTTACCCTTGCTGCCAGCGACGCGCAGACTGCCGTCTGGATCATCGTTATTCAAAGTGTGGGCATCATTCTCTCCATGTCCGCTTACGGATATTTCTTCGCATTATCCATCAGCAAATACGTTTCGAAACGCGAGCAATTTTTTCGGATCGTCAATTATCTCGTAGGCACATTTTCCATCATAATCGGAGCAATCACGCTCATTAGTTCAATTCAATAGTGAAAACATTTACTTACAAAACAGCAGCATTGCTGGCGCTTTCTCTTGCTGCAAATGCACAGGAAACCATTGTAGATTCCAGCAAAACGAATCTGCTAAACCCAATTGTCGTTACTGCAACGCGCTTTGAAACCAGAAAAGAAACGCTCGCGCAACAGCTTTCGATCATTTCCAGCGAAGATCTAAAACTCACACCCGCAGCGGACATTACCGACATTGTCCGGAAGCTTGCGGCGGTTGATGTGATTCAATATCCCAATCTTTCATCAGGCATCGGAATACGTGGTTTCCGGCCGCAGTTTTCAGGATTAAATCAGCGCACATTGCTTCTGATTGATGGTCGGCCGGCCGGTGTTACTAATCTGTCGCAGATTAACTTAATTGGCATTGAGCACATCGAAGTCCTCAAAGGACCAGCGTCATCTTTATACGGCTCGCAAGCAATGGGCGGGGTGATTAACATTATCCGCACCAAATCTCAGGGACCGACGAGTGGAAATGCATTTCTTGAATATGGGAGTTTTGCAACCGTGCAGGCGGGTCTTAATGCGGGCGGAAATTTGACCAAAAAGCTCGATTACGACGTTTCATTCGCTTATTTTCAACGTGCCAAGGATTATAAAATAGGTCAGGATAACTTGCTCCGGAATTTGTTTGGATTTCAAAATGCGCAGAAGAATTATACCAACATTCCGGTCGAGCAAGTGGACGAAACGGTTACGGACGGGCAGCGGCGGCCATACACCAATCTGCATTATTACACGGGCCGGGCGCGACTGGGATATCAGCTGAGTAAAAACTGGCGGTTTGATGTAAGCGGGGAAAATTTTGTGGCCAGGGATGTGGAATCACCGGGAGAAATTTCGTCGGGAAGCACGGAAGCGAGCAAGAAAAATAATGATAGGAATGCGGTTGATCTGGCCGTTTCGGGTAACATAGGAGATCATGAGGCAAGTGTTAAAATCTTTCACGCGCAGGAAAACACTCGAAACTTCACATTGAATGTTGCAGGAAAACCAGTCACTCCTTTTCGCTCGGCAGAAGGCGAAAACCAATGGACCGGCGCGCAGGTGAAGGACACTTGGAAAATTGGAAAACATACGATCATGCTGGGTTACGACTATCTGAATGCCCAAACCAGCAGCCGGAGATGGAGCAATGACACCACCGAGCGGGCGCCAACGCAACCGGCTTATGCAATCACTTCCTCAGCATTTTATGCGCAAGCCCTTTTGAATTACAAAAAGTGGACGCTGCAACCGGGTGTACGCTATGACAACATTACATTTAATGTGAAAGAAACAGCGCTCTTGCCGACTTATCAGGCGGGAAAAAGAAACACTCCGTTCGTCAGCCCGAGCTTGGGGATTAATTATGCAGTTACTTCGAATCTTAGGTTGAAAGTCGCAACAGGAAGAGCATTTGTCACGACGGACGCTTACTCAGTCGCAGGTTATAATGAAGTAAAAGATGCAAAAGGCAGAATTGCAGTCACAGCCGGAAATGCGGATTTAAAGAATGAAAGCAGTTTAAGCTGGGATTTTGGATTTCAATATATGAAGCCAAGTTCAGGATTTACGGTCGGCCTCACATACTTTTCAACCAAAGTGGATAATCGGATTGCCAAGATTATCAATGTGGTTAATGAACCGCAAAACAATGGCGAAGTCATCGTTTCACGAGCCACATTTGTCAACGCGGCAGACGCTACAATCCAGGGAATCGAAACGGAGCTTGCTTTTGATTTTGGTGTATTTCAAAACTATCGTTACTCATTCAAAACATTCGTTACAGGTTCTTCTTTGCTGAAAGCCAAGGAGTTGATCGTCGGAACAGATGCCTCTGCGGTGGAACGCGACATTCAGAATGTGGCCAGGAATACATTCAATTATGGCATTGAATATAATAATCAAAAGTGGCTGCAAATGCGGCTCTCCGGAAGGTCGGTAGGCCAGCGGAAAGACATTGATTATACCGATCCCATCAATCCGGAAATTGAATATCCGAGCTATGCTGTTATTGATTTTGCTGCTTCATTCAAAGTAAATTCCCATCATTCATTAGGGGTTAAAATTGCGAATGTAACCGACGAGAATTATTACGAAAAACGAGGCTATAATCTGCCGGGCACAGCATTCTCTCTGCGGTATAACTTTTCATTTTAGATGAAAAAAGCGCTTGGAATGTTAGTGAGTCAGGCTGGATTACTGAGGTTGAAGCTGCTTGTACACTTCCAGCTTTCCGGAATTGCTTGCGCCTATCAAAAGCACTTTTTTATCCTTCGTGATCAGCTCGACGAGAGATCTGTTGTCACCATTCAGCATTAATCCGCTCAGGGCCTGCGGCACGGGCGCAAAATTCCCGTGCCCATCGCCTTTTAAATACAATCCCTGCATTGCATCGAACCGCCCGATTGAAGCATCCGGCGCATAAGAATTTCCCGAAAGGATCAGGTCCGTATTACCATCGCCGTCTACGTCTCTAATGACGATGCCTTGAACCGGGGCGAACTGCGCCTGCAGGGGGAGTGCTTTTATTTTGAATTTACCTTTTCCCAGATTTTCAATGTAGGACGAGGAAAAATAGCTTGCTTTTGATACGGTGGCCTTATGAAGCAGTTCGGGAGAAATCACGTCCTGGGTCGTTGCCCTGGCGTATTCGTCATACAAAAAGAAGCGTTTGCCGAGCCTTGGCATTTGGCGCAGCAGGGCATCCCGGGAAGGCCATGGATAGTTTTTGCCCTGAATGTACCAGGAAAGCAAGGATTGATGCAGCCCGCTCCCGTCCAGGTCACCGCTGTGCACAGTCAGCGGTTCCGAGGCCGAAGCCCGGAAAGGCGTGTTGGTGCCCATATTCCCAAGTATATAATCCGTGTCGCCGTCATTGTCCATATCAGCGCCCCGGATGTTGTTCCACCAGCCCGAGGTGTTGCCCAGATTAGTTGAGGCGGTCACATTAACGAGTTTGCCGCCTTTATTTTTGAAGAACAGCACGGGCATCCATTCACCGGCCACCAGCAGATCGGTGTAGCCATCGTTATCGAAATCCGTCCATAACGCGGAGCTGACCATGCCGATGTGACGAATTTCCTGGCAGACCTTTGCAGTTACATCGGTAAACTTTCCGCCATCATTGCGCAGTATATAGCTTTCGGGAGCTGCCGGATATTTGCCTGGCACAAGGCGTCCTCCCACAAACAAATCGAGGTCGCCGTCGCCGTCAAAATCTGCTGCCGTCACACAGGACTTGCTGGCAAGCATCGGCGGGAGCGCGGCGGCGTCTTTGGTAAAATTCCCTTTACCATCGTTTTTGTAAAGCCGGTCCTGGTAAAGGGCGGAACCTGCATTAAACTCGCTGCCGCCGCTGGCTATATACAGGTCATTATCACCGTCACCATCCGCGTCAAAAAGCAAGCTTCCGGCATCTTCCTTTTCCTTGTCAACCGAGAGTTCCCTCCTGACAAAGCGCCCATTGGCTTGTTGCAAAAAGTAAACAGTAGGAAAACCTGCGGCGCCGCCTATTACCAGATCATTGAGCTCGTCCCCATTCATGTCTCCCACCGCCATCGAGGGCCCGGTCGTCGAGTAAGTTTGTGGCATCAGAACATGCGTTGCAAGATCCAGGTGCTCGTTTTCCAAATGTGTGTAATTAAGCCCGTACTCATTGCTCACCTCTTTGAAAATGGGCAGGATTGGTTTAGTAATGCTTTTTAATTTCCGCGATGCATTTTTTTGTTCCAAAACCAGGCGCTCCCCGGAATTTATATTTAACATTTGCTGCACACGCCCATCGGGCCAGCGGATTTCCAGTGTATCGATCCTGTTGGCATTGCCCAGACCAAAATGAACAATGTTACCCACCGTCGACTGAAACCCCCGGTATAATGTATGTTCGTAAACCTGCATTTGCCCCTGATAATGAAGCCTCACCTTCGCGCCCAATGCCTGACGGTTCGGGCTATCGCCTTTCAGCGAAAGTTGCAGCCAGTTGTTTTTACCAAGCTTCTGCGATTCGTTTTGATATATAAATGCTTTTTCATTGACATTATTGACGACAAGGTCCAGGTCTCCGTCATTGTCAAGATCGGCATAGGAGGAGCCATTCGAAAAGGACGGCTCATCAATGCCCCAGTTGGTTGCGTGCGTGAATGTAAGATCTCCGTTGTTTCGGAACACATAGTTTGGGACTTTGACGCCTTTCAGGTTGTTCATCAGTTTAAGCAGCTTCGCATTTGCCTCGTCCTTCTCCTCGAACATCGTCGTTTGCTGGCTGTATTTGATAAAATCCTTATCGGTCATGTCCTTCAAATGTCCGTTGCTGATGAACAAATCGCGATAGCCGTCATTGTCAAAGTCGGCGAAAAGCGGGCCCCAGCTCCAATCGGTTTTGTCAATGCCGGCAAGTTGGCCGATCTCACTGAAATGGCCGTTACCATTGTTGAGTTGCAGCGTGTTGCGCATGTATTGCGGCTGGTAACCGATCTGCCTCATGAAATCAAACTTTTCATTGGACATTCCTGCCGCCATGATCTTTTGCCGGTAGTTATCTTCGGGCAGCATGTCCAGCACCACAATGTCCTGAAAACCATCATTGTTATAATCCGACACGTCCACGCCCATTGCATTATAGCTCTGGTGTTTCATATATTCTCCAATGCGGTTGGTGAAAGTGCCGTCGCGGTTATTGATATAGAGCAAATCATTGCTCAAAAAGTCATTGGCGACATAAATATCCGGATAGTCGTCGCCATTCAGATCGTTTACAGCCACGCCCAGGCCGTAACCTTCGATCAGAATGCCGGCTTCTGCGGAAACATTTTTAAAAACCGGATGGCCTGCTGCACCATTGCCCTCATTTCTGAACAATTTATCTGTATTGGCTGCCTCTCCGTGTGACCTGATCGGCATGAGGTTGTTGACTGCCCGCGGAGAATGGTCATGCGTGAGCAGGTAAGCGTCCAGGTCGCCATCCTGATCATAATCCAGGAAAGCGGCCTGCGTGCTGTAACCGGTGTCCGCCAGTCCGTAATCTGCCGCCGATTCAGCGAACGTATTATTTCCTTTGTTGATAAAAAGCAGGTTTGCGCGCATAGCCGGGTCGGGACTGCCTGCGCGGCTCACATAAATATCCAGTAACCCGTCTGCGTTCAGATCAACCATTGCAACCCCTGTACACCAGCCGTTCGTGGCAATGCCCGCTTTGTTGGTAATGTCTTCAAACTGCATGTTGCCCTTATTGAGATACAATTTGGAAGAAACCATATTTCCTGAAAAGAAAAGGTCCGTCAGTCCGTCATTGTTAATATCACCCAGGCCCACGCCGCCTCCATTATAGAAATACATGTATTTTAAAATGTTAAGCGAATCGGTCTGACGGATGTCGTTGGAAAAATCAATACCGGTCTGCTGCGGGCTCAGCAGGCTGAATAGCGATTCCGACTTTTTTTGACAGGCAGAAAAAGTCAGTAAAACAAAAATACAATGCAGGTAAAATCGGCTCATGGACTGGTCGCTGAAATTTAGCTCGGGAAAATTAAGAAAACTGATCTTCAATGGCTTCCAGGGAAATGCCTTTCGTTTCCGGCATCAGCAGCGCCACAAACATTAGTTGAAGCACCATTAGCGAAGCAAAGCCGGCAAATATGATCCAGGTTGAATATTGGTTGATGAGCACCGTGCCCAGCAGCGTAATCAATCCTGCAAATACATTCAGCATTCCCGAGCCCCAAGCCTGACCAAACGCCCGCACCCGCGTTGGGAAAATCTCCGCAATAAAAACCCAGATCACCGCGCCCTGCCCAATGGCATGTGAGCAGATAAAAACCAGCATGAAGCTCAGTACAAACCACGCAGACCAGCCCGCATAAAAGCCTAAGGCCATCATTGACAAACTTAAAATATACCCGATCGATCCTGCAAACATCAGTTGCCTCCTCCCTACCCGATCAATAAAATACATTCCAACACCCGTTGCCAGCAAATTCACCATGCCGATGGAAACGCCGCCCAGCAGCGACTGCGACACGCCCAGCCCGGCCTGTTTCAAAATCTGCGGCCCATACAAAAGCACGAAGCTGATCCCGGAAAATTGATTAAAAAAGACCATTAATAATGTAATGACCAGGATTTTGGAATATTTTCCCGAAAACAAACCTGCATTTTGAAGCTTTGCAGTTTGTTCCAAAGTTGTTTCAGCACGCATCAGCCAGCGGGGACTTTCAGGAATGCCAAGGGCGAGCAAAGTGTAAAAAAGCGCAATTACGCCCGTGGCCCCAGCCATAAACCGCCAGTCGCCGGAACCTGCGATGCCTGCAAGCATATAATTGGAAATGTAAGCCAGCAGAATGCCCCCGACCAGACTAAATTGAAATAGTATGCCCAGTTTGCCACGGTCCTTCGCATCGCTGATCTCGGCAATGTAGGTTGGCGCCGAAATGGCGCCGATGCCCGCAGCCAGGCCACCGATGAAGCGAAAAACCGAAAACATATAAGGCGAAACGGACAAGGCAGTCCCGAGCGACGCAAGCATAAACAGCGCGCCCGTGAGCAGCAGCGTCGGTTTTCGGCCCCAGCGTTCGGTGGGATATCCGCCGATCAGAGCTCCGGCCACTGCTCCCCACAATGCGATGGAAACGATAAACGTGCCGTGAAACCAATCCGAAGTATGCCATAATTGCCTCACAGACAGGTTAATGCCCGATATAACAATGGAATCAAAACCGGATAAAAAACCGGTTAAAGACACGATCAGCACGCAGCGAAAAGTCCTGCTCTGCATAGTCAATGTGGTGCTGCTATGTTCCATAACCCGCTAGGTTGAAGCCCTGATAATCAATGATGTGGGCAATGTGATTACTTCGGCGGCTTTTTTGAGTAAAGCCGGATTGCGCAGTTTGGACATCAGCGTATCTATCGCCACCTGCGCGATGCCTTCGATGGGCTGAGCGACCACGGTTATGCCCGGACGGTGTATCCGGAAAAGATCATGGTCATCGAAGGAGATCATGGCAATGTCATCCGGAATGCTTAGCCCCGACTGATTGATCACTTCGAGCCCGGCAATGCCCAGGTAATTGGTCCCGAACACAACCGCATCCAGCTTGTTCTGACTGAGTATTTCGCTGATATCCTGCAAATAATCTTCGTGTCCGCCCTTAAATGGAAGAGGGAAAACATGCGTAGCCAGTCCATGGTCGGCGATGGCTTTTTTGAAACCAATGATGCGGTCTTCCTTCTCGGGATCGCCCAGGGCAAGCGCAACAAGACCGATGTTTTTCGCGCCGCGTGCCACGAGGTGCTCCACGGCCAAATACATGCCGCCCTGGTTGTCGACCATTACCGCATCGGTGCCGTCGTTGCCAAAATAGCGGTCAAAAAGCACTACGCCCTTGCCCTTATCCAGCATGTCGCGGATCTCCTGCTCCATGCCCTGGGTAGGAGCGATAATGCAGCCGTCCACACTGAGCGTAGAGAACATTGTCAGGAAATCCTTGCCGCGCGCCACGTCATTTTCCGTGCTGCAATACACGATTTTATAGCCATTCTGGTAAACCTTTTCTTCGATTAATTTGGCAATGCTCGCATAAAAGGGGTTGGAAATATCTTCTACCATCAGCCCGATAATGTTTGTTCGGCCTGTGCGCAGGCTTTGTGCAAACTGGTTGGGCCGATAACCCAGGCTGGCTGCCTCCGCCAGCACTTTTTCAACAAGCGATTCGCTGATCCGTTTTTCCTTTGCCTTTCCGTTAAGAATAAATGATATGGTTGTTTTTGAAACGTTCAGCTTCCTGGCAAGGTCGCTCATCGATGGTTTCGGATCTGTCATTATTTTATTGATCATGCCTGTAATGTGGAAGGCTATTTTTGGGGAATTGGTTCAGGCCAGTCGTCGCTGCGGAATGCCAGTGCAGGCAGGCCGTCCTTATTTTGCAAATTGGTCACTGCAAAATTCGTAAACGCATACCGGACAGCCACCGGTTGCTTTACATCAGGACAAGTCAGTATAATCCGGTCTTTATCAATCCGGGCCTTTGCGGCATGAAATTTCCTGTCTGCACCTGCTACAAAGAAATGTTCAGGGGCTTTCCCGTTATTGGTTTCCAACCCGTTGCGTACGGTTTCGGGAAGGAAATGTATCTCGATTTCTTTTTTTCCAAACAATGCATAGTCAAATTTTGGCCCTTGATAGCTTATTTCCAGCAGGCCGTAAGTCCTGTTGAGCGCCGTTCTGGCCAGGCGCACGCCGATGGGCTTTTTGTTTTTCGGATGAAGATCCCGGGACTCGCCCACATCCATGTTCACGACCATTTCTGTATTTCCTAAGCTGGCCACAGCTTCCTGTGCTTCGCGAAAGAATGCATAGTCGGCCAGTGCTGCATCATCCCGTTCATACCAGAACGGTGCTACCTGTACGTAATAAAAAGGCAGATTTCCCTGCCCGAAAGCCGACCGCCAGCTCTGGATCATAGCCTGTGTGAGGCGGGTGTAGCTCGTGCGCTCGTTACGGTTGGACTCGCCCTGATACCAGATAAAGCCTTTAACGGAAAGGTTGATAAAGGGATTGACAAGGGCATTATAAAGTAAAAACGGCCGGGTCACTTTCTCAAAAGTAAAGCCGCCGTCGATCTTTTCCTTCGATTTGGGACTGTCCAGATAGGGCTGTAAATAAACACGGTTGAGCATTGTATCGGCCGCCAGCATCTGGCGGGGCACGTAAGCTTGTGCTGCCGAAGCGCCTATCCCGGTAAAAACCAGCCCGACGGGCACATTCAGTTTGGCAAATAATTCCCGCCCGAAATGATAACCCACGGCGCTGAATGTGCGCACGCTGGCAGGCGTACATTCCTGCCAGGTGCCCTGAATGCTATCCAGGGGTTCATTACTGAAATTCAGGTTTGCACTGAACAAACGGATCTGCGGAAAAGCAGCAGCCGGCACTTCACTGGCCGAATCCAGCGTTTCGTGCATTTTGAATTGCATGTTGGATTGCCCACTGCAAATCCAGGTCTCCCCGATCAGAACATTTTCCAGCGTCTGCGTTTCCTGGCCGCTGCTGATGGTGATCTTATGTTTAGTAAAATCACCAGCCCGTGCCGCCGGAACAGGGATAATCCCCAGAAACTTGCTTTCCGCGTTGGCCGAAATACGCACCGGTGCGGACAACCAGTCTGGCTGAATGGTCACTTCGGCTCCGGCAGGCGCATGGCCCCAGACTTTAAATGGCTGGTTTTGCTGCACGACCATATTGCTTTGCAAAACCGGGCTTAACCTGAGCTTGCGGCCATTCTGCGCATGAACTGATAATGCTATGCAAAGCAGTACAATGAGGATCTTGATTTTCTGCATATTCATTTTGGCAAGATAGGATAATTCAATGGGTTGAAAAGTCTTTCAGACGAATTGTCCGGATTCCGAAACGGGGCATGGATACATTCAAAACCGTTTTGCCTTGCTGATTACTGATTACTAATTCCTCTTTTACATCGCCATTCAATTCTACCAAAGCGGCAGATGATGCTTTCCCGTCCAATGTTATTTTTTGCGGTTGATCGTCACCTTCGGCGTTGAAGATCCTTATGAATAGGTCATTTCCGTCAATTGAAATTGACGGGTATTGGTAGCCTTTTCTTGATGCTTTTATTAGGGATTTTTGGGTTTTGGCGGGTTGGTTTGTTAGGGTTGCCAGGACTGGTTCGTTCCAGGTTGATGCTTCTGTGGAAATGGCTGCTTTGTCCCATTTTCCGGCGTGAGGCACGAGGGCGTAGCGCATTTTTGTGGGGCCGGTTATGGTGTGGTTTCTGCCCCAGAGTCCTGCGCCGGAGTATTGTACGTTCAGTCCGAGCGGGAAGTTTTTGCCGTGCGCGTAGGATGTGGTCTGATCCGAAAGCAGTGCGAGGCCCATGTCGTTTTTAGCATCATACAAATCAACCCATGTGACCATAAGGTTGTGCTTAATGCTGTCCCAGCGACTGAAAAACGTATTTTCCAGCTTGCTCTCCGTCACGTCAAAAGGCGCATCCTTGTATATTTTTTCGGATTGAAAATTAACGGGAAACAATGCCAGCAGCTTTTGACTATCGTCGTAAAAAGGTTTGTGATAATCTTTTGGATCAATCTTTTCGTGCTGCTTGTAGTCACTGCCGATGCCGATGTTGGTTTTCCAGTCAATTTCCAGCGCGCATTCGATTTTTCGGTCGCCTTGTTTGAGGGTAATGGTTTGGGTAAATGGATTTGAAAGCAGTTCGCCTTTCACTTGGGCAGTCACTACCAGCGGCCCGTTTTCGATAATGCTGATTGTTACCGGGTTTTCTGTTGTGGAATGAAAACCGCCGTTATCAAAGAAATTACCACGCAGCTCATTAAAAGAACGTTCGCTTTTTGCATCGACAAATTCCTTGTTCGCCAACGTCTTTACTATCAGACTTTTGATACTGCCTCCCTTTGCTTTGTTCAAAACCAGTTTATAATGGTCCGTTTCGAGAACAATGTCCCCGGATGCCAGCACCGAAGCTTTCGCGCCTGCTGTTTTAGAGGTTTTCTTCTTGTCGAATTTATATTGACTATAACCCATTGCCGGAACAGCCGATTTAAAATAAACCACTTTTTGATCCTGAGCACTCACCTGCAAAGGCACTTCCTTATTTTTATCGTCAACTATACTGATCGTCTGCGGATCGATTCCGGCAGGAAGATTTAAGGAAACAAGCTCATTTTTAATGTTTCCGGTTGTGTTGTAAACATTGATCCACTGGTCTGCATTTTTATTCAAACCAACATGAGTACCGGCCGCCGAGGCGATAATGCGGTCGCTGATGCGGTTGGTCGTATCCGTCCAAACCACCACTTTATCAGCCCAGGTATTTCCACGCTTACCATTATACGGCACGATCCAGCAGTCGTGGTGCTGCGAAAGCATGAGCCCGCGCCAGGCTTCGTCAATGGCTTCCTGGGGCCAGGGCGCATTGTTGTAGATTTTATTCAAAGTAGCCATCTTCTCGGCCATGACAATCTTATTTTCCGACACCCGGACCTGCTGGGCGATCTTTTGCAGCACCTGTGAGCCCCACACCAGGCTCACCTGCATATCCTCCTGCGAGAAATGCCAGTCCTGATCGGTTTTGCCGATGGAATGATTGGCAAAATAGTCCCGCCAGGTTTTGTATTCAGTTGGTTGATACCCCTTTTCGCCATTACCGATCCACGGACCGTTTCGCCAGCCTGCGTCCTGAAAGGTCATTGCCACGGGATTTTTAATGCCCGATTTCAATGCGTCGCTGATGTATTTGGGCGAGTTGGTCCAGCCTTCGGTTTGCCAGGTGGAATTTGGTTCCAAGCCCTCACTGCCATAACGGGGCACGGTGGTAATGCGCGACCCATCCGGCCCTACCCAGTTGACAAGCTCACCGCCAAAGGCGCGCGTGTAACCGCCCCAGCAGGTGTTTGGGTTTTTCAGCGAAGCATATTTATAACCAAATGAGTTCAGTATCTGCGGCAATGCGCTGGTAAAGCAGGGCTCTTCCGAAGAATAGGTTGTGAAAACAGCCGTTGGAAAATAGCTCTTCACCTTTTTGATACCATAGTGAAAATGCCTGATAATGCTCTCGCCGGAAACATTGTAAAAATAACTCTGACCATACGCCGGACTCACATATTCGATCCGACCGGCCAGCGACTGGTCTGCAAACAGCTCCTGAAAACCGGCCAGCGCCTGGGGCTCCCTCACCTTTACAGAGTCCCAGGTTTCGGGTTCGATTTCCAGATTGATCTTCCAGAATTTATTTTTATTTAACTCATCTACAACAAATTGCGTGTAGCCAACAGGGTAATGTCCATACACGCCGCCATGATATCCATCAATAAAATAGGCCTTCTGCGCTTGTGTCCCGATGGCCATAAATACCATCGGGATCAGCATCATTAAAGGGTTTAGGAATGTCAAATAGTACTTTTTCAAAGGGTTAGGATTAAGGTTAAGGGTAGGAATCAGTTGCCAAAGGTTTCGTTGCGTTTCGGGTCCATGGCCAGTTCCAGCATGCCTCCGGGCGTTGTTCTGCAACGCCCGGCACAGTCAATCAGTGGGTTATTTTTGGTTAATAGCCGGGGTTCTGCGGCAGCTCAGGGTTCACGTCGCGCTCACGCTGCGGGAGTGGAAATAGGTAATAAATCGGCTTAACGGCAACAGATTTAGCTTTTTGCACCTTGGCTTCCAGGGTCCCTGTGCGCACCAGGTCATACCAGCGGTGCCCTTCGGCCACAAATTCCTTCCTGCGCTGATCCAGGATTTCTTCCTTCAAAGCAGCGCCCGAGAGGTTGACCTCAGCCAGCTTCGCCCTTTTTCGAACCATATTTACATACTGGCTGGCTACGGCTGCATTAGTAAGTTCAGCCTGGGCTTCGGCGTAGGTTAAGAGCACATCCGAATAGCGGATCACAGGAAAATCCTGCTGCGAGTCGCCTGCCACCGGCTCGGCTGTTCTGTCCCAGTATTTTTGAATATAAATGTCACTAAGCTTGATGGTAGCACCTTTGTCATTGACAAATTCAGTCAGAAATGTCACCTTTTTGCGCTCATCATTGTCTGAAAAGGAATTGTACAGGTCTTTGGTTGCCGCCTGCCAGCCTTGTGTGTTGCGGATACCCGAGATTTCCTTTGAAAGCTCCGGAGGCAGCAAACGCACATTGAACTGACCAAACTCCCAGAAGGAAATACTCCCGCCGCCATCACCAAAGCTCACCGAGAAAAGTGCTTCCTTGCCGTTGCGATTCGTATGTTTGAATGCATCGGCGAAGCTGGGCCAAAGCGCATATTTGTTAGACTGGATGACTTCCAATGCTTTTGCAGACGCATTCTGAAAGTCCTTTCTGGTCAGATATACTTTTGCCAGCAAAGCTTTCGCTGCACCGCTGGTTGCACGCCCTTCCTGGATCGCGCCATCAAGCGGCAATGCTTCGGCAGACTGTAAATCACTGATGATCTGGGTGTAAACGGCATTCACATCAGCTACGCCGGGATTAAGCGGCTCTTCTTCTTTGACGAGTAAAGGCACATTACCAAACATTCTTACCAGATTGAAATAAGCCAGTGCCCGCAGGAACTTTGCCTCGTTGACAAGCCGGTTTTTCAGTGCTTCGTCCATATCAATGGGCGGAATGCGCTCGATGGCGATGTTTGCCAGCGTAATGGTTTTGTAATGAATGCGCCAGATCGTTCCAATATTACCATTTTCCGCGTTCCAGGAGAAAGTAGCCAGCTGATCATTTGCTATGGCACCTTCCTGCTTATTGATCAGTTCATCCGAAGCAAGCCCGGCGGCAATCCACGTGGTGCTGTGGTAAATGCCCTCGGGTCCTGAGGAAGTCGAGCCCAGATTGGAATATACAGCATTGACAGCGGCCGTTGCGTCTTCGGCCGTCTGGTAGAAACGGTCCTGGGCAATGCGGTCCTGGGGATCTTCTTTGAGGAAATCCTCGCAGGAGCTCAGCCACAGCAATGCTGCTGCCAGGATCATTCCGGATGTTTTTATGAGTTTGAACTTTTTCATTTTTATTCTAAAAATCTTGTTTGAAACTAAAATCCGAA
This sequence comes from Dyadobacter sp. CY347, assembly GCF_021502655.1. Taxonomy (GTDB): domain Bacteria; phylum Bacteroidota; class Bacteroidia; order Cytophagales; family Spirosomataceae; genus Dyadobacter. Next base: position 1,021,075 of record NZ_JAKFFT010000002.1, on the reverse strand, counting down.
ATTAAGACCGACCGTGTAGGTCTTAGCCTGAGGGTACCCTCCAAAATCCACACCTACGATATTGGTCGTTCCGCCATAGGCATTGCCTTCCGGGTCATAACCGCTGTAATCAGTGAGCGTCCAAAGGTTGCTTGCGCTTACATAAAGCCTTGCATTGGCCAGCCCGATCTTTTTAAGCACGGTTCCGGGAAGATTGTAGCCCAGCGTAATATTTTTCAGACGCACGTAAGATGCATCTTCCACAAATCGCGACGAGAACACATTGTCGTTGGCCGTAGATAGTGCGCGGGCGTATTTGTTGGAGCGGTTTTCAGGTGTCCACCTTCCCAGGCCTGCCTCTGCAAGTACATTCTGCTTGCCATTGACATTGGCCAGGTCACCACGGTTCTGGTTCACCATCTGATTTCCCTGCGATCCCTGGAAAAACAGGGATAATGTGACTCCCTTGAATGTGACATTGTTATTCAAACCCCAGGTAAAATCCGGTTGCGCCGAGCCGATAATGGTGCGGTCAAAATCATTGATAATGCCGTCGGGCGTGCGGTTCGGGCCGCTGATGTCTTTGTATCTACGATCGCCTGCTGCCGGGCTCTGTCCTGCAATGGCCGGACTGTTTTTAGCCTCTTCATCCGTTTGGTAAATACCATCGAAGACATAACCGAAGAACGTGCCGATCGGCTCGCCTTCCCGCAGAATGTTGCCGCCTACTCCCAGGTTCACATCTTCTTTGCGGGCCAGGTTGGTGATCTTATTGCGGTTTACAGACACGTTCAGGGATGTATTCCACTGCACTTTCCCATCCAGGTTCACCGAGTTGATCGCCACATCGATTCCGCGGTTACGCACGTTTCCAATGTTGAGCAGGGTGTTGTCAAAACCGCTGGTGTACGGAATGGGCGTGTCCAGGAGCAGGTCAATTGTGTTCTTATTATAGGCTTCAATGGTAAGGTCCAGTCTGCCCATTAAAACGGAGACGTCAATGGCTGCATTCATCTGGTCGGTGGTTTCCCATTTCAATTCCCTGTTAGGATAAGAAACCGGCTCGCGGCCGCGGATCACTTCCTGGCCCGTTGTAGAGAACACACCCTGTCCCAAAGCCCCTATCAGCGCCAGCGAGCGGTAGGGCTGAATAGACTGGTTACCCGTGCGGCCATAACTGGCGCGGAATTTCAGGTCCTGAATAAAACTGACCGACTTCATGAAATTCTCCTCGGTAACCTTCCAGGCGAATGCTGCTGAGGGGAAAAAACCGAATTTGCGTCCTTCTGAAAATTTGGAAGAGCCGTCGCTGCGGCCGGTCAATGTAAAAAGATATTTGTTTTTCAGCGTGTAATTGATCCTTCCGAAATACGACAGCATGCTCCATTGCAGCTCGCCGTTGGACGTCGTCTGCGGATTTTCGGCAGAACCGATATCATGCCACCCCGTGCGCGCATCAGGGAACCCAAAGGCATAGGCATTTACCGATTCATTTCTGAACTTCTGTGTTTCCAACCCCAGCAAGACATTGAAGCTGTTGTCATTGTTAATCTGTTTGGTGTAGTTAAATGTATTGGTATTCAGCCAGGTGAGTGCCTGCAAGGTAGTTACCGACGCCTCCCCTTTGCTGTTTTCCGTGCGTTTAAGGAAGTTCGGGCCGAAAGTATTGGATTTGGTATTCAAAACATCAATTCCGAAACTGGACCTGAACGAAAGGCCCTGGGCAATCTGGTATTCAGCAAAAACAGAACCCAGCATCCTGGAAGTGTTGGTAATGGCCTCATATTCTTTCGCTTCGGCCACAGGGTTGGCAATTGCATCTCGCCTGTCGTGCTGGAACGTGTAGCCGCCCGGCCTGGCCGGATCATAAACAGGCAAGATCGGGTTGAACATTAATGCATTCGTTACGACACCCTGCACTACATTTCCCGGGCCTGTCAGCACGCCATTGCTGGCCATGCGGTTGTAGGACATATTGGCGCCCACTTTCAGCCTTTTGCTGACATCGGTATCCAGGTTCAGTTTGAATGAGTAGCGGCCAAAATCAGAACCTGTTACAATGCCGTTCTGCTTGAAATACCCCCCGCCGAGTGCGTAGCGGGTCTTTTCATTTCCACCTGCGATCGACACCTGATAGTTGGAGATAGATGCCTTACGGAAAAGCTCGTCCTGCCAGTTGGTGCCCTGGCCGAAACTGGCCGGATCTGCGTAAACCGGCGCCAGTTTTGCATTGGTGCTGGCCTCATTGACCAGCTCGGCAAACTGCGTTGCATTCAGCAGATCAAGCGTTTTGGTGACCTGCTGGCTTCCGTAGTAAGTTTCAATATTGATAGAAGCCTTTCCTGCTTTGCCCTTGCGCGTGGTGATCAGGATAACCCCGTTGGCAGCTCGCGAGCCGTAAATGGCTGTGGCGGAAGCATCTTTCAAAACTTCAATTGATTCGATATCACTTGGGTTGATCGTCGACAGCGGGTTAAGGGAAGGGCCCCGGCCGCCTGCCGACATTTCATTGGTGTTATTGTTGATCAGCATGCCGTCGATCACATACAATGGCTCACTGCTGGCGCTCACGGATGTAGTACCACGGATCCGGATGTTGGTTCCGCCGCCGGGAACACCGTTGGACTGCACCACTTGTACCCCTGCCGCGCGTCCCTGCAAAGCCTGATCAAATGTTGCGACCGGAACGGCCTTCAGTTCGGCCGAGGAAATGGATGCCACCGAGCCTGTCAGGTCGGATTTCTTGACGGTTCCGTAACCCACTACTACGAGCTCGTCGAGGTTTTGCAGATCTTCCTTCATAGCCAGGTCAATCCGCGTGCGGCCGTTGACGGGCACCTCGGAAGGTGCATATCCGATAAATGAAAACAGCAGCACGCCATTTTCACCCGACACATTCAGCGAATACGTTCCGTCTACATTGGTAACAGTTCCAGTGGATGTACTCTTGACAATAATGTTGACGCCGGGCAAGGGTTCGCCCCGGGAGTCTGTAACCGTTCCGGTCACCTGCTGCTGGGCTGCCGCATTTGCCCAAAAGAGGGCAAAAAAGAGGCAGAAAAGTAAAAAGCTTTTCATAGGTCAGGAAAATTTAAGCGGGTTTAGAAATAGTAAAACGATTTAGCGCACTAAGTAAATCGATTTAGCACAAATAGAAAAATTTTTTATCAAAATATTTATATTCATTATTCGACTGCCATTTTTTCCAAGGATTTGCAGGAGAAATTCCACAGATCCAGGCGAGTTACAACGTCAAGTTCTAGCTGCCGGAAGCAGTTTCCCCATTCGCGTTCTGAACTGATCTGGCCTGCTATTTTTTGCGACGTTATTGTTTTACACTTAAATCAACAATCATGAAAAAGACAATTGTTTTCATCCACGGAATGTTTCAGAATGGTAAAAGCTGGGATAAATGGGTTAATTATTTCGAAGAACGCGGCTATAACTGCATTGCGCCATCCTGGCCGGACCATTTGGGAGAACCATCGGCGCTGCGCGCCAATCCGCCTGCCACACTTGGGGATCTGATGCTGGAAGATGTCATCGGTGCCATAGAACAGGTTGTCATTGACGCCGGCGGCGGAAAACTGGACGTAACTGAGAAGCCGATCGTGATTGGCCACTCCGTCGGTGGCTTACTGACGCAGATATTTGTCAATAAAAACCTGGCAAGCCTGGGTGTTCCGATTTCTCCGGTGGCCCCCAATAAAATGATGACAATTGACTGGCCATTTTTTAAAAACGTAGCCGCCATCACCAATCCTTTCAAGGGCGACGAGCCGTTTAAGCATACGGCGGAAACGTTTCATGAGAATTTTTGCAATACGCTGGACGAATCAGCGGCACAGATTGCCTTTGAAACAACGGCAACTTATGACAGCCGCAATGTGCTGAGGGGCTGTCTGGGCGAGTACGGCGAGGTCCCGCTGGAAGTGCCGCATGTGCCAATGCTATTTATAGCGGGCAAGGAAGATAAGATTATTCCCTACGAGCTGGTAGAGAAAAACTACAATGCTTATAAGGATGAAGAGAATGGCGATGTGGATTACCTGGAATTTGAAAACAAATCGCACTTCATATGCGGTGAGCCGGGCTGGGAAATCATTGCAGAACAGATCCATAGCTGGATCAAAGAAAAAGAGATTGCATTGGCAAACAGCACATTATAATTTCAAAATGACAAAAGGCCGGAACAATCCGGCCTTTTGCTTGTTCTTAGCGCTATTCTAACTTTCCCATTGTTGCCAGACTCAGCGGCTTAGGATAATAACCTTTTACAAAAGGATTGGCAGCAGCTTTTTCAATATCACCCTGATCAATGGATGAGGAAAGAATGTAAATGTTGAATCGCTGGCGGATCCTTTCATCAAAGCTCTCGAAGGCTTCCAGAAACTCCCAACCGCTCATACCAGGCATATTCACATCCAAAAAGAGCACATATTCACCTCCGCCGCTGCCTTCGGCCTGGACCATTTCCAATGCTTTTTCAGGATTTGTAAAGAGCTTGATGTCTGCATCAGCATTGAATTTAAGGATGATATGGTTGCAAACAAGGTTGTTGAGCGGGTCATCGTCTACAACAATAAATCGGCTGTGTGTTGTCATCGTATCGCACTTTTACAAATTAAATTCAATTAGAAATTCGGTTCCTTTATTGACTTCACTAAAAACGGATATGCTTCCTCCCAGTATTTCAACCTGGGTTTTGACCATAAACAGGCCCATACCCTTGCCTTCCACATGATGATGGAAGCGTTTATAAAGCCCAAAAAGATGCTCGCGTTTTTTGTGCAGGTCTATCCCAAGCCCATTGTCCTTGAAAGATAATGTGAGCTTACCTTGCGATATGCTGCTGCTGATTTCAATGACGGGATTCAGGCCGGGCTGATGATATTTGATGCTGTTGCTGATCAGGTTATGAAAAATACTGTACAGGTATGTTTTGAGCGTAAATAATTCGGCTGCCCGGGTAAAATCGCTAACAATCCGAACATTTTCTTTTAGCATCACATTGGGTATGCTGTCCTGAATGCTTTCGACCAGATCCTGAAAGTTGACAATCTCACTTTTTTCGCCGATCTCTTTTTTGATCTGTAAAATGGAATTCAAATCCGTAATGACGTCATCGAGTCGTTTGACATTTTCAAGGATGCCGTTTAAAAATTCCTTTTTGGATTCCGAAGGATAGCTGTCGTCACTCAGCAGGCCCGAGAGCCCAATAATATTGGCAACCGGCGCGCGAAGGTTGTGCGAGACCATATAGGAAAACTGTTCCAGACCTTTGTTGGAAAGCGCAAGTTCATTTGAGTACTGGTGGAGGTTATTATTGAGCTCATTGAGCTTGTTTTCAGAAGATTTTCGTTCGGTAATGTCTTTAAAAAATACAGACAAACCATTTACGGAGGGATACGCACTCACTTCCAGCCATGTGTTCAAGGGTTCGTAGTAATCTTCAAAATGAACGATCTGACCACTTTCGACCGCATAAGTGTATTGCCTGTAAGACTCAGAACCTATGCTGTTTGGAAACAAATCCCATAGATATTGATTGAGAACGTCAACTTTTGCGCGTCCCAGAAGACGGGCTGCCTCCTTGTTCCAGTAGTTTACCACCCAATCTTTATCTATCGCAAAAAAAGCATCCCCGATACTTTCAAGAATGACATTCTTTTCTTCGTATGACCTGAAAACTTCCGACTCTGTTTCTTTTATTTTATCTATATCCTGAAAGCTGCCATAAAGCATATTTCTGTCGTTGACCAGCTCGGATTCGCACATTACCCGGACCCACCGCTCATTTCCTTTGGCTGTGATGATTTGCAGTTCCAGATCAAAGGGCGTCTGATGTTTGATAATTTCTTCCAGGGCTCTATTAATCGCTTCGCGGTTGGAACCCGGCTTGTAAAAGTTCATCGCCGTTTCCAGCTCGGGATTAAAATCAATGTCTACTTCATGAATTTCCCTGATCATCGGTGACCAGAACACCAGGTTATTGGCCGGATCTGCCTCGAAATTCCCAATCCGCGCCATGGTAGTGGCCCGTTCCAATCTCCGTTCGCTTTCCCAGAGAAGCTGCTCTGCATTCTTTCGTTCGCTGATGTCACGCACGATCATGGAAGTATTCGCATTCCCATCGGCATTTTTAAAGATAGTCGATGAGATCTCGCCGGCAAATCGGGAACCGTCCCTGCGCAGCAGCAAGACCTCTCCATTAGCCTTTCCGGTCCGCTGCCGTTCGTCCAAAAGAGCCGATAGCCTGGGATCGTCCAGATCGGCAAGTCCTGATCTGCCCAGATGAATAATTTCGCTTTCGTTGCGTTGAAAAATGCTGCATGCAGCCTGGTTGGCTTCAAGGACCTGGCCATCCTCTGATGTCAAGAGAATGCCGTCCATGCTGGTTTCAAACAATAGGCGGTACTTTTCCTCGCTCGCCGTAATGGCATCCTGAGCGAGTTTTCGATCTGTTATATCCCGGAAATTATCTACAATCCCGTTAACGGCGGGATCACCAAGCAAATTCGTAATGGTTGCCTCGATCCATCGCCAGCCGCCATCTTTATGGCGCATGCGGCCCGTGTGGCCCTTCATAGTGATTCCGGGACTGTTCAGGATTTTTTCCAGCATCAGGTCCATGTGCAAATTGTCATCGGGATGGATCAATGTAAACAAATCCACACCCAACATTTCATTTGGCTCATATCCCAAAACATTCGTGACAGAAACAGACACATACGTAGGCCTTCCCTGCGCATTTAAAATAACGACTCCGTCTGCACTGTGCTCAATCAGTGCGCGATAGCGCTGTTCGCTGACAATGAGGTCGTCCATAAACTTTTCATGCTCTTTTTTAAGGCGATATTTTTCAAGCGCATTGGAAATAGCGATGGGCAGCCGGCTCAGCCGATCTTTCAGAATATAGTCATCGGCCCCTTTCATCAGCAGGTTCACGGCCGATTCATCGCTCATTGCGGCCGTGACGACTATGAACGGGATTTTCAAGCCGCTTTGCTTTAATATTCTTAGTGCCTCAGTAGAATTGAACGATGGCAGGGAATGATCGGCAAGAATCAGGTCTGGTGAGAATGCTTCCAGCGCGGTCATGTATTTTTCCTTACTGTCAACAACGAGTTCCTGAAAATCGATGTTCGCCTTAACAAGTGCTTTTTTAACAAAAAGTGCATCGCTGGGCAGATCTTCAAGATGCAGAATTCTAATTAATTTATCCATGAACCAGCTGTTTGCTGCAAATGATGAGTTGAAACCGGGCCAAGATTATTGCCGCGGAGCATTGTTAACCGCAAGCCAGTAAAATCCAAGTTCTGCGATTGTTTTTGAGAAGTTTTCAAAACCGAGCGGTTTGACGACATAACTGTTTACGCCAAGCTTATGACTTTCAATAATGTCTTTCTCTTCCTTGGAGGATGTCATCATCACGACAGGGATCGATCTTGTATTATCATCCCCTTTTAAGATCCTAAGCACCTCTAATCCGTTTATTTTAGGCATCTTAATGTCCAGAAAAATCACTTTCGGCTTGATATCCAAATTTCTGCCTGAGTAATCCCCTTTTCCAAAAATGAAATCAATGGCCTGCGCCCCGTCGATCAGGTGGATCAGGTTATTGGCAAGATTATGTTTTTTTAGTGCCCTGATTGTCAATGCGGCATCCGATTTATTGTCTTCCACCAGAAGGATCTGGATGTCTTGGTTTTCCATGTGTCAGTTAAGTAAGAGGTAAGTCAGCCGGAGCAGGAATTTTGAAATAGAAACAAGCGCCCTGCCCTACCGCTGCCTCAGCCCACACTTTGCCGTCGTGCTTAGCGATAATTTTTTGCACAATGGCCAATCCTACGCCGGTCCCTTCAAACTCGTTGCTGCTGTGCAGCCGCTGGAAGACACCGAAAAGCTTATCATAGTAGGCCATGTCAAACCCTGCACCATTGTCCTTGATATAAAAGGTGCAGAAACCTTCATTTGTGAAAGACCCGATCTCTATTTGGGCTGATTCCTTTTTAGAAGTATACTTCATAGCGTTAGAAATCAGATTCACATAAACCTGCCTGAGCATGCTGGGGTCGCCAGTTGCTACGTCGAGCGGTTTAATGTCGAAATTGAAAATGCGGCCAGGTTCTAATTGTTTGAGCTGTGTAATGACAGAATTGACCATTTTGTCCGTGTCCACATGTGTTACAGAAATCTGCTGTTTGCTCAGCCTCGAAAAATCCAGCAGATTATCAATCAACTGCCCCATCTTGTTGGAATTGGCGATGATCTCGGTCAGCAGATATTGCGCATCTTCCCCCAGCTGCTCAATGTAGTCTTCTAATAGTATTTGGGTAAAACCATTTACGGCCCTTAACGGCGCTCTTAGATCATGCGAAACAGAGTAAGAGAACGATTCGAGTTCCTGATTGGCCGCTTCCAGGATCAGGGCTTGTTTCTCTTTTTCAACATATTGTGATGCAAGCTCAATATTGAGCAGTTCAAGTTCTACCGACAACTTTTTAACTTCGGCATTTTGTAGGGCAAGTTCCTCATTGGCCTTGGTCAGCTCCTCCGCTCTTTTGCCCTTTTCGATATTCTGACGCCGGAGTTCGCGGTTCGCAATGATCAGCTCGTCTGCTCGTTTTTGTTTTTCATTGTTTTGAAAAAGCAGCTCTTTGTTGGCAATAACCAGCTCCTCCTCCCTCTTTTCCTTTTCGGCAATTTGCGTGAGCATTTCACTGGCAGAAACGACGATAAATTGCGGGTCATGCCCTTTGTCCATAAAGACTGAAAGTTTAATGTTGAAAGAGCAACGACGCTGATGTAGTGAAAGATAGTCCTAATAAACGGATACTCAACCTTAATTAATTCGGCGCTGGCTGTGAAGTAGTTGAGATGCCCGCTACCATCTGACGGTGCGGTCCATACCCGCATGAATTTGCTTACCCGCCGGGTTTTGCAGCAGGACTATGGGAGGAAATTTTCTGTGATTGAATTAAATCGCGCAGAACACGCAGAAGATAAAAAATTCAAAAAGCAAACGTCCACGTTATTCATAGCCTTTGATTTGCGCGAATCCCTTTATAGAAAGCCAGTACAGCCCAACGCAAAGCGGCACCAGAACAAATACGCTGCTGCTAACGAATTTCACAACAATGCTAGCGAATATAGCGACGATCCAGATACTGAATATGTATTTCGCCCAGGGAAGTTTATTCATGATTCCTAGCGGTTTTATTATTTGTTGATGGTTGAAAATAGTGAAAATGGGAATGGTTTCAAACTAAAAATTTGAAACATTATCATGTTAGATAGGCCCATTGGCCATTTTGGAAACTTTGTGTATATTGAATATTTCTGAGCCAAGACCCTAATGTGCTGAATAGTGAAAACGTACAAATCTAAGATTGGCATTGAGTTATCCGTCCCTATATTTGGGTTGCTAGCCATTATGGGCACATTCATGGCCGTCAAAGGCATATGGGTGGGCCTCGGCATTATTGCGCTAGTCACTGCATTAATCGTGCACCTTTTCATGACAACCTACTATCAAATTTCCAGAAATGAAATCAGAATCAAATCCGGCTTTTTCTATGATAAAACCATTCATATAAGCTCAATCAAAAAGATCATCCAAACAAGAAACCCGCTAAGCTCCCCCGCGCTCTCGCTGGATAGGATTGAGTTAAGATACAACCGGTTTGACAGTGTAATGATTTCTCCGGAGGATAAGGAGGGGTTTGTTTTGGAGGTTTTGGCGGTTTGCGGTGGGATTGAGGTGGTGGGGTGTGTGGTGGGGAGAGAGGGATCGCTGACAATTAGTTAACAAACTCACTAACAGTGAATTAAAAACCATCACTTCCTTAGTTCCATGATTCACGACATACACTCAAAAAAGACCGATTCAAGCTTATAACTTACTGACTGTCAATATGTAACAATCGAAATTCAGCTTGAAATTACGAAATTGTTTTTTAATGGCAAAAATCAGTCGAATTTTATTGATTTCAAAAGTTCGAATCCCTTCTTTCCGGGGGTTCGAAACCCTATCAAAAGAATGGGAACCAGGTAACGCACCAATCAGAGTTTATTGGGTCCTCTCCTTAACGAAATGCAGATGCATGGCACCAGAATGAAGAACAGCTTTCTCGAGTGCCGAGTTTGCAATTAGGAGTAGCAGTTCCCGAAATCCCTATATTGCAAAAAAATTGCCCTTTCTGCTATCTATGAATTACCTGTCCACTCTCATTCTTCTCCTCGTTATCATCAATTGTGCCAAAACAGAGACAGAACAACTTCCTAAATTTGCTTCGACGTTTTACTTACATCGCATCGCTATAAAATCGAAAGTCCGGCTTTATAGCGATCAAAAGGAAACAACGGATAAAGCTGTGATCGACAGGTTCTTAAAAAACAAATGGAGGTTTTAGGTTAAAAGACTCATCATTATTCAGAGACGAACACATAAAGTTTTTTACCCGACTTCGCTAAAATGCCAGCCTCATTTAACTTGTAACTAATCACAAAAAATGACAAGCAATGATATTCAAGTAGGGAAACTAGCTATTGTAGCAAAAGAAGCTATTCAATACAGCTACAACATGTCAAAATAAAGGAGCGAGGTTGAACCCTTATTGGATAGAAAATTCAGCACCTCAAATAAGTCAAATAGCTTCTAAAAGGAACCATTGTTGTTCCGACTACATCCCAAAAATTGATACGACCGAACGTGTTATAATTCCGAAGGGCTAAAAGAACTCACTCAGCACCATAAATTCCGCGAGTACCCGCCTGGGTGTAACATTTTTTCAACCGAACTGCGCCTTGGGCTTGAAGCACACAGGAGTCACCCCCTCGATTTTCCCTAGCATCAATTAAAAACTGAAGACTATCTGATAACTTCTCAGGCTTGAACAGGAAACACTTAAACCAGTAGGACCAGGTGTAAATTTCTAAGCATTCGTAGACATTTAGCAATTTCACCAATTATGAGATTTCAACATCTCATTGCAAGAGCTCAGATATTGTACCGTTAAATAAGTTTCTTTTTTGCCAATATTAAATGCCCAAAAAGACGCTTTATATTTATTACAACGTAAAACCCTATTCACCCTCATGTTATCCCAAAATGAAAAGACTTTCACAAGGATTATTGTGCCTATTGCTCTCCAGTGTTCTAAATCACACGCTCCTCGCACAAAAAGATGCTCCTGTCGCCGGACATTCCGCCGCGCTAGTTGACTTACTCAAAAAAGACTACAACTCCATTGATCCGGAAATGCGTGGAGATGAAATTATTAAAGATCGGGCCATTGTGATTGCTATTTTTAAGACATATCTCGGGAGAGAAGAGCTTGATTATTTGATAACTGATTTACAAGACAAGGCGTTTACTTCTTTAAACACACAATATGTGGATAGCTTGAAGGCTTATATATCAGCAAAAAAGCAAATAAGTTCAGTCCCATCATCTTCAATGAACATAGGTAACGCACAATTCGACATTACAACAGTAACTAATAAAGTAGGAGACCTTTCTGATAAGTTGGAGCTATCAAAACGAAAATACCTTAGGTCCAAATTTAAGCTCGACACATTCGAAATTAATAAAATTCAGCATCGATTTGCTAACAACAATAAATTTGTCGCCTTTGTTGTTAAACAATTTCTGAATAAATATCGGAATATAGAAATTCTTGGAACCGATGGCTATGCATCCTCCAACTACACATCTTCCATTCAAAAAAGTATTCCGTTTATCGGTGGTGATTTAGCATTCGAAGCTGCTATTGATGGTCTAAGCAGGTTTTTAGCAAAACGGATTAAAGAAGAGATGACGACATATGTTATCGAACGTGTGAAAATCTGGCTTAAAAATCCAAACGAAGACGATCCATTTGCAGAATTTAAAGTTTTGCTTCCAAGAACAACAATTTACCTCACCAACTTCCAAGCAGACAAGATTACAAGCTTTCCCGACGAGATCAAGCAATATATTGAAGACGACTTGAGTCACTTGATAGAAAATACAGCCAATTTGAAGTCGACACCCCGACTGAAAAAATTAGTTGGTAAAAATCCGGACATTGATTTTGCTCTTGAAGCTTTGGAAATAATACCAAATCTATCAAAGTTAAAAAATCCCGTTGATTACTTTAAAACAATAGAAAATAGTAGAAATATCAATCGTTGGCGAACGGATAACGATCCCATGAAATTTAATATTTCTAACTCAATGCTGCTATCAGGGATGCTTGCCCAAAGTATGACTATTATAGATAACGGAGAGTTGCGTTTTGCTGGAAAAAGTTTCTTAGGTACCTATGGAGGGGAAGAGAATTTCTATTTGTTATATATGGGACTTCTTTTTCAGCAAAATACAAAATACTACGACATAAATTTTAAGCAAAATGCAGGTTCGACTTTTAATTTAAAAAATGCGCTAGAAAAAATAGTAAATACTGATCCTGACAACAACGACTTCCAGGAATGCAAAAAATTAATCAGTTTGGTTTTAACAGATGTTAGTGATAATGCAGAAAAAGTAATGGCAACCGCAACAGAAATAAAGAAGGCGAATAAAAGCGGGATTAAAATAGGTGCTGATACTATTTATAATTTTGTAGATGCGATGATTAATTTATCAGAAAATGTTCTTATTTCTAGTGACACCTTAATTACTTTCCTCAATAGCAAAGGCTTAGACGGGCTTAAAGTACCTTCAATAAAAATAAAAATACAGCCCTATTTCCTGACAGCAAGAGTTATTAACGATATTACTTATGATATTCAAAAAAGAAAATATGCAAATGGCTTGATCAAAGCACTCGAAATAAGCGGAAAAATAGCCAGTCAACCTCAAAATAATGGACTCAATATTGTTTCAAAAATTGATCAGCTAAACAACATACTGGTGAGCGACAAAATGAAAAATTGGTATCGCGTTGTCAGTAAAGTTGATAGTCCAGGTAAAATCAGCAAAAGAAATAGAACGGCAGCCAAAATTGTAAATGGAGAATTTACCAAAATGATCACCTTTTATTTAAATAACTATGATAGTACACCGTTAATAACAGAATTACGTAGTATATCCGAAGTAGTACAAAGAATTTCAATTAAAAATGAGGTCATTTCAGGTCAGGAACTATCCTTAATTAATTCACTTGTAAACAAAGATGATTTCAAAGATCTGGTGATTTCCTACTATTCTAACATTTCTGTGTCATCTATTACCGTCGAAATTGAGAAGGGAATGATATCAGCAAACAGTCAATATAGTGGAAGTGGAAATCCGGTATTTAGCCAGATTGAAATCCGTAAGCTTCAAACCCAAGTTACTGACTATAGCAAAGGTTTGTTCTCCAATTATATTGTGAATGGAAAAAAAATAGAGTCTGAGGAACTAGAAAATATACATCGCAAACTGGATTTAATGCTGAGTAATAATATGCTGTCACTGCCTGATAAATTCAATATTTCCGTAAACCCGCAGGTTACTTCACTCATTCATTTTGTAAACGATATGGCTGTTGCAGAAAATGCAGAAGATATAGAAAAAGCAATAGATGCTTTTGCGCTACCAGCTGGTAGTTATGCGATCAAGCGCGTCGCTTCATTTAATTTTTCTGTCAATAGCTATCCTGGTATTTTACCAGCATTAGAAAGACCTTGGAAAAACAATCTTTCAGACAATACCAATATGGGCACGCAATTTTCAATTGGTTTTACAGCTCCAGTTGGCCTGTCTGGCAGTTGGGGAATAAAAAAAGGTAATTCACTCGGCTTTTTCATTCCTATCATTGATATCGGTGCAGTTACCCGGCTTAGACTTGATAATAATTCAGCTACTAGTACATTACCGGAATTTAAATTGAAGAATTTTCTTTCACCAGGTTTGTACCTTCATTATGGGTTCAGAAAAACACCCTTATCTCTTAACATAGGTGCACAATTCGGACCTGAAATCCGGAAAGTCATGTCAGGTTCAGAATCTGTATCTTATGAGTCTATGCGGATTGGAGCTGGTCTGGTATTAGATATTCCGTTGTTTAATCTGTACACGAAGCCAAAATTTGACAACTAATGAGAGCAATATTGTTACTTAGTTTGATATTGCTATTAAGAAGTGTTTATGCGCAGGATTCCACTTTAATAATAATTCCCAAGGCACCAGAAACACTTCGGGCAACTAAAACACAGTCGGAGATTCAGGCAATTCAAAACCTGAATAATGCCGTTTTCAATCAGGATCAAACTCCAAATGAAGTTCGGCAGAACGCTCAGATACAGTCTATTAAAGAGGTTACACAACCAACTGCTAGCATCAACCCACCGGGTGCATTAATACCCAATGCAGCTACTACCATTGTTATCCAAGCTCCCGAAGTGGTAAATGCCATTGCAGAAGGTATAACCACAACCGTTGTAGATGGAGTAGTTACCGTTTCAGAAAGTACTGTGTTGTTAATCACAACTGAACAAAATAACGCATCAGATTTCTCGCTGAATGTTGAAGGTCCTTATATATTCTCTAAAAAACTTGTTCCTGGGCCAACGTCCTTTGAAAAACGTGTCGAACTCAGAGCACTGACTCCGCTAATTGCTTGGCAGAAACAAATACTAGACAATGCCAGAGCAGTAGCAATAGTCATCGAAAAAAACAAACTACATGCGGTTACAGATAGTATTTATCAATTGGATGTCGGAATCACTTTGGGTGAACAATTTAAGTTATGCCCTGGTACACCTTTTATCAGCCAGCCAGTCATTGGCGTAGGAACTGCATTCGTACTAAATGAAGAGAGCATGATGACTGCGGCTCACGTGTTCCAGCAAAACGTGGACCGTTATGCCATTGTTTTTGGGTATGAAATGATTAATAAAGCGGGCGCGTTTGAGGGATTAATTGCGTTAAAGGATATATATTACCCTACGCGAATTACGCAAAGTTCCGAGGAGCTCGATTTAGTTGTTTTTGAAGTGTCAAGACCGCTCGATCGGTCATTTTTGAAGTTTTCAACTGAGAAAAAACCAAACATTTTCACACCACTCTATATGATCGGTCACCCTTATGGCTTGCCTAAAAAGGTGGCACTGAATGCAAGTGTCCAGTCAAATGGAGATACTGAGTTTTTTTATACCTCCTTGTTTGCAGCACAGGGAAATTCCGGTTCACCAGTTTTTGACTTAAATACCAACGAAGTCATTGGTGTGCTTGTTTCCGGAGAGATAGACTATTCATGGAATGGGAACTGCAACGCAGCCAATTTTTGTAAAATACCGTATTGTACAGGAGAAAAAGTTATTAGCTTAACAGCAGTTCAAAATATTGAAAATTTAGTTGCGCCTAAAACTCCATAGCGTAAAATGCATTGCGAAAATTCGAAGTGCTAGAGAAAATAAAACACCACATTGGCAATTCGGTATTAAACATAAGATTTGCTAAAAATTAAGTTGAAATGGTTAAGCAATACATACAGTTCTGCTCAATCAAAAAAGCGTCAAGCAATAATCCGACACTCCTTGATGGCATTCAGTATGGGTTCTGCTTAAAGATTCTGGAATTTCTCACACACTTAATGTAGAACTGTAATGATAATTGTATTTTCAACACTTACTTTCTAAACTGCCTTTATTTAGCAATATCACCATGTTTAAGGGGACGCATTATGTTAAAAGCTTTCCTGACGTAATAATCTAACTCGTTCGCTGTTTTCAAATCGCGAACAGCGATATGAAATGCTACGATTAATTTTTTGAGATTTAAGTAGTATTGGGAAATCTAGCCATACATTCTAACCGTTTTTCTTTTAACAAAACCGAGCGCGCTGTACTGACTTTGATCTTGTTCAATAGTTGGGTAAAGCGTATATGCCATGTTTGATAAGGCCATTTATACGGACTGGTCTTTTCATTGAACCATCTTTTGGCGATCCGAACTAACTATTTAACATTTAATATTCGGTAGAATGGTTCCGGCAAAAATGTATTTGCGAATTTGCCGCAAAGATTTTGCCGACGTCCAACTCAATATTCTCCACGACTATCAACTGCTATTTCCAAGCAATTTTACTCGCTAAAATTTGTTTCGATTGGCATAAATACTGCCAGTGGCTGCCAAATAGTTTGCGCCCTCCGACGCAGCTAGTAGCCGCAGACGGTATGTATCTTCCACAAGCAGATGACAATTATACCGAGCCATATGGCCTGTCCAGTAGCTTGTCTGTTGTTCATTAATATGGTGATGGCCTTCTTGCCCGGGCAAAGCATTCGTCATTACGATAAACCGCCCACAAGACAAGGAGGATAATAGATTATCGAGGTAATTTTCGTCGATATGTTCTACGACCTCCTGGCAATGTACAAGGTCAACGCAGCAATGGACGGGAGCCAATGCCAAGTCAGCTTGTATCGTAGGATAGATTGCTTTTTCAACGTTTTTTAAAAGACCATCTACCGCAATGACCTTCGCACCGGCCTTGTGAAAAAAGGCTGCAGAATAACCCAAGCCGCTACCCAGATCGAGTACCGAATTAATTGCAAACCGATCCATGAGATATTGCCAACTGCGCGGCGCAAACGTAAAAGGGTCTCCTTCCAGGATATTTCCGCCCAGATAAGGATGATCCGTATAAGATTGTAATCCAGAATATTCCATGGTATTAAGCAGTGTATTCTTTTTTAAAGATAATCTGTGTAATTACGGGTTTGTTATCTTCTATCCAATTGTCTGTACCGTTTAAAAACTCTGAAAGTGCTTTATGACTGATTGTTTTTTCGCTGAAATTCTGTTTAGCAAACAGACCTTTTATTGCTTCTAGCTCTGTAAAGTTTTGATTCGTAGAATGAATCTCCACAAAAAAATGATTTATCAAATTTAGGTGATGTTGAATATCATGGATTACTGGCCATTCCATGCCCTCCACGTCAAGTTTTAAGAATTCTATCGGCTGGCGACCGATAAGATTAGAGAGGCGAATAACCTGTACTTCCAGCGAAGACCCATCTTGGCGCTTACCCCAGGAGGACATGATAGAATTACCCAATGTGCCATCCGCGGCACCAAAGTGACCAAACATAACAGAGTTCCCGGAAAAATCTGCAACCCCGACTGGCAAACAGATTACTTTGGATAAGTTATTGCTCTTGACATTTTGTTTCAATAACTCGAAATTGACTGGGTTAGGTTCAAAGGCGATAACTTCCGCTTCAGGATACCTCGTCTTAAAGTAAAGCACAGATAATCCAATGTGCGCACCGCAGTCCAAAATTAATGGTGCAAGTACGGAGCTGTCAAAATCATAAATGCTGTCATCAAATATTTCCCTGACCAGCGCATCCAATTCGTTCTTATTTTTATAGTGAACTTTCAATCCGTTAATGGTAGTAATTTGATTCATACGGGATTATAGATAAGGTATCCGTTTTAATGTCCATTGCTTATTTGCATGGCAAAGTTCCACCAGTTCTGCTGTTTCTATATACTCTGGCTGATCAGTAAAATAATCGGATAATTCATGGAATACTATTCCATGAGCTACGATTAGGAAGACCTCTCCGGTATGCAATAGCTCGGTAACCGATTGTCGGATACGATTCCTAAAGTCACTACGCGCTTCACCGTTTGGCGGCTTTCCTTCGAAAGTAAAGGGGTGCGGCAGATCATTCCACTTTTGCCCCTCCCAATCTCCAAGGCACCATTCTTTTAAATTTGCTATTTCCTTAATAGGGAGATTCAAATGCACATTCACCGCTTCAGCTGTCTGACGAGCCCGCACCAAATTCGTCGTATATATAGCCCGAACATTTTGGAGACAAGCGGCGATATGCTCGCCATAGTGCAACATATACTCCACCGAAGATTCACTCAAAGGCAAATCAGTCTGTCCACCGCAAATAAGTTCTTGGTCGTGCGCCAATGTCCGATGATGTCGTAAATAATAAAACTGTTGTGTTAAAGTTTCCATGCTTAGTTCATAAATATGAAGGATCGCTGATTATAGCACGCTTTAATATTGGATGGCGGGGGTATTCTGGCAGTTCTCGCGCTTGATCCACCAGCAATTTAAGAGCCTGTCGGTACAAATCCAGTACCGTAGTTTTCTCTTTGGGCAAAAGGCTTTCATGTTGCTGATAAAAAAAAGCAGCCATCTCTGGAAAGTATCGGACCACAGACTCTTCCAGTTTAAAAGGTATAAGGTATTGTTGCAGGTAAAAGGCCAGTCGGATAAAAATTGCATCTTCCTCTATATGGTTGTGCATGACAAGTAGTACATTACCGATGGCGGGCAGGAGATATTTAGCTTCGGGGTTGGCAAAAGGATTGTAACTTTTGCTCAAATCATCGCTTTGGTTCACAACAGCCTCAGGAATATACATAAATCTCCGACAGCCCGCTCGATAGTATTTAATTGCGAAATCAAGGTCTTCCATACCCCAACCCCACAGATCCTCGTCAAAATAGATCTTTTCTTCACCTCGTTTTAAACTAAAATTACGGCCAAGTGCCGCTTCCCAGGGAAAGGCAGATTTTAGGCGAGAGCGGATATCAAAGTCTTCGTTGCACTCTCTTACAATGCTAGCAGACAGTTGGTCATGGGTGGCGTCAGCAGCATCATTAAATTTGCGCTTTCCTATGCATATGCTCGGAGCGAGAAGTTTTTGCTGTTTAAATAGATGTTGCTTTAAAAAATCAGAATTTGGTAAACAATCCCCATCCATGAAAATAATGATCTCAGCAATCGCCAGTTTTAGCCCGTTATTCCTAGAAGCCGCCAATCGGAAGCCCTTATCTCGTTGCCAAACTATGCGGGCCGGGACATCATTAGCTTGAATATAGGTATACAAGTGCTGCAATTCATCTTGAGTCGAGCCATCGTCAGCGATGATCAGGTCCAGGGTCATTTGACTTTCCGCTGCTTCCTGTAACAATAGGTCGATGATTCTGATGATAGATTTCGATTGGTTATATGAAGAGATAATAACGGATAATTTCGTCATGTCTTATATGTCCCTAATTGTGGTGAAGCTCTGAGCACGGACCAACTTGATAGTTGATCACTTAATTTAGCCCAATGCACATAATCATCAAACGAATTGCCTGCGGTTGCTAATAGGAATGCCTCTTCGCTTAGATCAAATCCTCCTTTGTGGTCCCGGAAATGCTGCAGCACATGCGCAATCTCTTCGCCATAGGCAAGATAGCAGCCCTCCCAAATACCATTACGAATAGCTTCCCGTCTTTCGTTCAATCGTTTGGCAATATCGGCAGTCCATTTAAAATGATGCACCTGTACTTGAACGGCACTTTTTTGGGGATAAGGCTGATTAGGAACTAGGACGCCGTGCTGACCTTCAGATAGCACCTGATCTCCTTTACAAAGAACGATTTTGTAAGGATTGGCTCGCATTAATGGAAAGGACACAAAGCCAGCCAAGGGATATTGCTGCCATAGGTTAGGCTCTTCACATACTGCGTTTAATTCTCCCTCAGGGCCTAGACGATCGATCAACCCCCCTGTGACATAACTTAAACCCTTTGCCTCCGCCTCAAGAATCAATTGTGCTGGCGGTGCAGGGTAGAGGTGAAACTCATCACTGTCGGCAATAATGTACCAATGCTCTGGCTTTTGAGCGATAATCTTATTTATAAACTGACTGGATTTTAGCCCGTTCCAGGCACCATAAAGAAAAGCAACTGGCCGGATGTCAAAACTCTGTAACCGATCCAATATTTCTTGTAAAAGCGAATCGCCGGGCTCATTAACATGAACAATTATGTCAAAATTCGCTACTCCAATCGCCTGATAATGGCGGATAAAATGATTAAGAAGCGCTGGATTGTCTCCGATGACCGAGCAAAGGCGCAGCGGATATCGACGTTCAAATTCTGACCTGAGCCATCTCGGATTGTTGATGTTCGCAAGACCAGGTTGTTCCTGAGACGACCCGTTGCTGACAAATAGTTCACCATCCATCGCGCCGCGCAGCGCCCAAATACCATTTAATCTATCTGCACCAACTCCTTGCCAAGTTTCAATTTTTTTCGAGGCCCAATTTTGCTCCGTACGATTTAACCTGTCAGCATTTGCCCGTAGCATTGCACACTCGCGGAATCCAGCTTTCCATGCTCCGAAAGGAGTCGAATTAAATCGGGTTACACTGACGACGAGCCGGTCTTGATCGAACACGGGTCGGAGTGTACCACTGCAAATTGGATCTATCGTATCATTTGACACACGCCGCATATGAGCGGTAGGGCAGATTTTAACGCCACCATATCCATATTCTAAGTCATTTACCGGGTTTCTTGAAAAATAAATTTTTACTTCGCCTGACTCTTTAGGCAGGGTAAGGTCCAGCAGATTAATTTCTGGCAGTATCTCATTATCTCCATCAATTAGCACATACCATTCCGAAATGGCTAGAAAAGCGGATAATCTAAAGGCGGAAGTCAGTCCATGAATACCATGAAGCCTTTTTAAGTCTGGGTAACGTTTTAGTAATGTCATAAAATTGCTTTCCGCTATACCCTCGTCAAACGTCAGGTAAACGATATCCATCATATCTGTCGACAATGTCGTTCCCTGCATTTCCGGATAATCAATATTTAGCGAGCTTTTACGCACATACTTTAAACTTCGATAAGAGTCTAATTTGACTGAATGTTCTAGGGGTAATTCTACACATTCACCTGGAAACTCCTCTTCGAAATTGACCAAAGCAAAAAACTCCTGATCAACCGCTTCTCTAACTAATTGGAGAAGATGCTTTAAGGAAAACGTTCCGTGTAGTCGCTTGACCTGCGGAAAATCCGACCGTATCCGCTTAAACTGTATTTCGGTAGCTAAATCGGCGCCCTGGGAAACAAACAGCACCTCAAGTGACTCTGTCTGCATGTATATTTTCTTTTAGCTTTAAAAATTCTTTAATGAACAGCCTTGCTATAGTATTGGAAGACAAATGACGGGTCCGTAATGAGCATGCTAACGCCATTTCTTTATAAAAAACATCATCATAAAGGAGGCGATACGCGATTTCCGACGCTTCCTCTCCATCGCTAAACAAAAGTTCAACTGGTATGAACTCCCGAAACCAGGCAATGTCTGGAGCTAATACCGGCTTGCCCATAGCCATGCAATCAATACAGGACATCGACCAAGTACAGTTTGGTCGCATTGGAGCCAGAGCGAATCGAGTACCCTGAATAATTGACCGATACTCGAAACCGAAAGCACCATTTTCGATGACGCGCACATCCGAGTACGATTTTAACCGGGCCCGCAAAATATCTGGGGAGTGGTCCAGTGCCCTACGTTTGGCGGTCCTGCTGCCTAAAATATCCAATATTGTAATATTGGCTCCAATAGCAGTTAAACTTGGAATTAACTGCACCAAATATTCCGCGCCATAATGTTCGTATAATCGGTGGTTGTAAAGTATTTCCCGATTATCGGAAACCACAGGAAAATCAACATAGAGATTCTCATCCCTTGGCGGTGGCACTATTACAAATTTATGTAGATCAACTTTTCTTCCGGTCTGCTGCGCCGATATCACAATATAATCCCTTGCAAAGGTGCTGTGCAAAAAAACCAGTTCAGCCATCTCCATGCCAGAAAAAAAGGCATGCTTGATAACTTCGTTTAGTCCGCGGGCGTTCAAGGAGCTGTCAGCATGAAGAAAACCTTGCTGATCCAAGGAGAACGGAATATAGTGTGCGTAGGTAACTACCCTTGCGGTGATATTGCCCAAAACCTCAAGGCAAATGCAAAAATGCGGGACCAGTTCCACTTGGTTTACCATAATTATATCCGGATCTGCTGAACCTATTATGGCTGAAACTATTTCAATATTAAAATTGAACCGAAACTCATATTTATTGGATCCAAAATCAAATGGAATAAAACCGGCTTTAGTGCACCGCAGTGGAGCGGGGCCGACAAAGATGAATTCGTGACCGGAGGAAATAAACTCATCGGCCAAGATGTCGTAAAATTTATATCCGGAGTCAGTACTCAGATTGTTCAAGTTACTGACATTCATAAAAGAAATGATTCTCATATTAAACTTCTCCGTGGCGGTAATTTGTCATGTTTAATAGCTGCAACCGTTTTTGCAGGTGCGCCCTGTCAAGTAAATCTTCAATTCTGGTGTCCGAGTTATGCGCAATAACCGACCTATTGGCCTTTAATATCTGCTGTGATATCTGATAGCTTTCAAAGGATGTCCCGCAGGTACCCAAGCAATATGCACAAGAGGGCAGTGGGGCATCAGAGTTTAGGTAGGCCTCTAATGCTACACTCATATCTTCCTTGTCTTCCAATTGTATATAATCACCGGAATCATCATAAAGCTCTCCCCTAAGAAGTAGACGCTCGGCAGTAAAGGCAGCGGGTGAACATTTGTAGAAACGACCATGACGAACCGTATGACATGCATAAGTAGTGGGGAGTTCACAAGCTTTAAAAATATCCTTAACCAATTCTGCGTCTAGAATTTTTTCATCCATGATCGTATGACGGAAATATCGTTTGTCCTCTATTTCCAGTCTTACTCCGAAGCTATCCGCCTTAGCCTGCATTTCTTCAACGGTCATCTTGACAACCACGTTGGGATAAATCGTGACCTGTAACAGATCCACCTCCTGCCAAAATCGATCATCCATTTTATGCAATACTGTCCCGTTGGTGATGACGCACACTGTTTCCGTAAAGTCTAGTGACTTAACTTTTAATATGAATTGTATTATCTGCGGGTGAAGGGTTGGTTCACCACCCAAAAGTTTAAAAGTTCCGATTCTGGCCGTATGTTTCAAAGCAAGCAGATCCTTCTCGAAGTTGACTAATGACAGAAAGGTTTTGGGCAATAAGGGAGATGCATGGTCGCATCCCGCACAACGCAAGTTGCAATGTTCAACAATATTATATTCGGCGCTTCTTAAATAAAGTGGCTGCATTAAGGTTAGGATTTCAATACTACTCACATAATGAGTGTAATATAACACAAATTTTACCTGCTAATTAACTGTAATAGCTTAAATTGCAAAAAAAAACATGCGATTAGACATCTTAAACCAGATCACATCGATACATTATATCAATTTGCTATCTAATGCCAAAAGGCGGGTACTGATAAAAAACTTATTAAGTCAATTCCCATATGACCTCACTCATATTCAAGGAGTGATATTCGATAACAGCAATCCGAAATTTAAAAAATATTTAAACGCCGGCGTAGAGGCGTATGTACAAAATCATGTACATCAAAAAGGTATTATTGGATGCTGGATTGCACATACGCATGCACTGGAAGTTATTCCGGTCGATCGTATTGGAATTACGGTTGTATTGGAGGATGATTTTGTCTGCGCATCCAATTTTTTTTTATTCGCCTTGGAGCAAATAAACCGATTTAAACGAAGCTTTGATATATTTATATGCGATCCATGGGGCAAAGGCCCCTTATCTGAACATGCTGTTGAAAAAAATATATATCAGCCGCGAAAATGCAATTATCCTTATTATAGTGGTGCCCATTGCCTATTTATTAATAGTGGTAGCGCTCCAAAAATATTGCAACTGATTGGAACAACGCCTATAAAAGATTATGATGGATTTTTGATCGATAACGAAAATTTAGATGTTTACCTTTTATATACTGGACTGAGCGGTGTAAGGGATTTAAAATCAGATATTAGAGGATAAAAAAATGTTTTAGAGATATTAAATGAGCAACAGAACTTCAATTATCGGTAAAGCGTAGTGCATCAGCACTTTAATTAACAATTAATTAATGTCCAATCTGGAAGTCAATGGTGAAGTGCATTTGTCTTCTGATTGCTTTGATGCTGGAAAAAAACGAGTCGGCTAATAAAGAGAAATTCTGATCGTTTTATGGTGTCGAATCAAATAAACTCTATGAAAATATATCGCCATCCGACGTGAGTTAAAGTCGGGTCGCAGGGTGATATCAGATAGACTGTCTTTTACGACCAAAAATGTGTCAGACAAGTATCATTGCTTTTGTTAGAGTCCGTTCACAATAAGCAATGAATCACGAATAAACTACTATATCAGGTCATATTATCAACTGCGCTCAAATCCTGAGTGGCAATCAAAATAAACACGCCAGTTATAAAATAAACGGCGAGTTTAAAGAACCAGTTATTGGCGCTCAGAAAGAACGACACTCTCGCGAGCAAATGTGTGGGACCTTGCAATTCAATTTAATAACATTAGAGTCAGCCATGAGTCTATGTACTAACCCATACACTCAAAAAATACACTGATTACGAGCCACTGATTTAATATTTACGCATCCGCTACAAGAAAAAAAAAGTACAATTGAAAGTAAGCAGCAATCAAGGCAGAGCAATTCCAAATAGAATAGGCACATAGCTGCGACAACTCCTAGTTGAAACCAACATGGAAGTCGGTCATTGGGATCAAGACATAGTCATTATTGCTAATCACCAGGGGATCTTATTAACTTGGTAGAATGAGTAACAAAATTACTATTGTTGTAAAATTAGACTCGATAAGCTATAAGAGCCTGTATATCAAGCCTGTGAATCAAACTAAAGAAATGCAATATCTAGTCTAAAATATTATATTCGCAGGGAAAGAATTTTCAAATCATCAAAAACAGCCGAAGCTAACCTTAATCTGCCTAACTTATTGAGCTGCTACCGATAGTATTTATGTTAACAGAAATATAGTTTACTGCTCAAACGCGTATAAATAAATAATTAAATAAGAAATTAACTGCAATACAAATAAGGAAAGAGACAAAAATGGAAATTTACAAACTAAGTGTTATGACATTGCATTATACAGGCCTGTGATCGAATATGTGTAATTTTTTGCGGCATTATATGCCTTTATCCAAAAAAGAAGATACAATATTATGTAGAATAAAATTACTGGCCAGGGCCTTTGATCGATGCTAATCTTAATTGCTAATAAAAAAGTGAATGCTCTTAGACAGTTAAAAAGATCTTTGATTAGGTAATTGTACTCAGCTTCTGCTTCGTTAGTTTTTCCATTATAAATAATTTTATACTTCATTTTCGAAAACTCGCTTGAGCTTAACCCCCGCTTTTCAACTCGATATTCTACTGTGGAGGAAGCCAAAAAGAAGTATAGCCACCTTTGCATCACGTATCGTTTTTTGTGATGGTATGGGGCGTGTGCATACTGCTTGAATACTTTTGGCAAGTGAAAACTTAAGATTAGGTCTACAATCTGAACTAGGTGTCCCAGTATATAAAGTGTAGG
Organism: Dyadobacter sp. CY347; assembly: GCF_021502655.1. Classification (GTDB taxonomy): domain Bacteria; phylum Bacteroidota; class Bacteroidia; order Cytophagales; family Spirosomataceae; genus Dyadobacter. Next base: position 995,834 of record NZ_JAKFFT010000002.1, on the reverse strand, counting down.
CATACCTCCGACTAATAAAACGACGGTCATAATATCCTTTTCCTTCAAAACCATTAACAACTGATATAAAATGTTGAATAGGTTAGGATATGCAATGATTGTCAAAATGCCGCAAACTAATCCGGTCAATAAATATACAATTAGATCTCGAAAGGTGTATCTTACATCCATAGAACAATTTTAAAAATGCAATAATAAGCGAATAGTTTGGTAAAACTATTTAGTGACGAACCCTTTCGTGTGGACTTTCTAGATTCATCAGTAAGGCAAGCGAAGACTGAAGTCCATCAGGCAAGTGCGAAGAATTTTGTTTGTTGTAACATAGCCGACTATGAATTTGACGACATATATTTGACTTTATTTTTCTTCACCCATATTTGCTGTTCACTAATGATCTTATCAGGATGATTAAGAGGGCGAAATTGAGTGTCAGCAGATGTTAATTTTGTATACGTACAGGGGTGTTGTTACACATTTGAAAATTGATTCAATAATGGATTTTTTTGAGACGGGTGAATTTCGCGTATATAAAGAGTACAAGAACAGTGAAGTGATCTTTGCTGTATGATCCACGAAAAGTTCTATAATATGGTGGCTAGTTTACTGACTCGAGAAGACTAAGTGAATTCATCCGGTCTACATAAAGTACCCCTAATAGGTGATCTATCTCATGTTGAATAACCCTTGACATAAATCCAGTATAATCTTCAATTTTCACATTTCCTTCCATACCAAGGTATTTAACTCTTACCTTATCTTTGCGCTGGACTGGACCGCGAAAATTGGGGAGTGATAGGCATGTTTCTTTCATAATCTTTTTACTACCGGTAATTTGTATAATTTCTGGATTGATCATGACTATATGATCGGGATTTTGATCTTTTTTAATATTTACAACAATAATTCTCTTAAAAATTCCTATTTGAGGAGCAGACAGGCCGACAGAGATTAGACTACTTTCAAACGCCTGGATCAGTTCTAAAATATCCTGCGTTATTTGCGGATCGTCATGCTCCACTATTTTACTTACTTTACGGAGGATATTGTTGGAAATGAAATCTTCTTTGCTTAGTTCGATGATATTTTTCATATGAATTTCTTGGTTCATGGTATCCATCTAACCTTATAATGGAACATTAGACTCGGTTTTAAGAGCTCCCAGGTAGCTCGACCCGAATCCAGTGATTTTGCATTAGTCTGTCTTGGGGTTTCCCCTTCTGCGTGACAGACGTCTAAGGCTGCATCAAGCACGCCCAACGAAGAATCGAGATGAAGGTCCATAATTAGTTTGTCCGTTGGCGCCAAAATCGTTGTAGAGAAGAATGGTCTCGCACTAAGGCTTTTGTTGTCACACTCCCATTCCACCGTAAACTCAACTTCATCTCCTGCTGAGAGCAAACGATCGAATCTTATTTCATACGTATCATAGTAGGCTTCTTTATTGGTGAGTACAAGTTGATATCGCCTTTCGAGACATCTAATGTCATATTTCTCTCCAGTCCAGATAAACTTGTCTGAAAAAACTCGGGTATCATTTTTTAAACACCGCAGCTTGAAGGTGCGGCGATGTGTCACACTATCAGGAGCGTTGAATTTATGGTAAATTCTTTTTTCCAAGATATGAAATGTGGGCCTTAGGACTGGAAGGTATGACCTGATTGCGTTAACTTTTAAGTAGAACCTTAGGACTAACCAAACTATTAATAAGATCCATACTAGGTATATGTAAAGTTCGTACTCGGCTAGCTCAGGCACTTTTCGGATTAGAATCTCTTTGCTAAGATAAGTAACCAAAAAAACGACGGCTGTGGCAATAGTTGATGCGATAAGTTCTACAACAATACTTGGAGGTAGATCTGAAACGTTTTTTAGAAGGTTGTTACTCATTTGATTGAAGGTTACACTCCAAAGTACGTAAGAAATCCCATGCAGAAAAATATCGTTTCACTTTTTCTAGAATTGTTGCTTTCCTCTTCAGGATTATAAGTTTGTCTACTACTCCACAATTTAGCTATATTAAATCGCTCGATTATTCCGAAGAATTGAATGATTATGCGAGTTACTCTTGTACGCTTTCCCAAAAATAGAGTGGTGATGAATTAGACAAATTTTCTAATTTTAATCTGCTATGAAAGGAAAAACATCCACAGAAACTTAGATCGTCAAAATCTTCAAAGACTTGGATTCTGGCAAACAAGCAAACGATGTTGCTCGAGAAAATGGCATTTCCAAAGCTAGCTTGTACAATTGGCGTAAGAAGTACAGTGGTATGGGAGCTTTGGAACTGGCGGAATTGAAGGCAATCAAAGAGGAGAACTGCCGTCTGAAACACATGTATGCGGAATTGGACCTGATCACAGGCTGGCAAAAGAGATCATCGAAAAAAGCTTTAAAGCCTGCTCAGAAGCGGCTAATAGCTTCCGATATTTCTCAGGAAGCTGGATTTAGCATTGAGCGGGCTTGCAGTGTTTTGCTGTTAAGTACGGGTGTTTTCTATTACAAAACTGTCAAAAACGACCTGCCTGTTATAGACATGCTTAATGAGTTGGCAGAAGAACATCCGACAAGAGGTTTTGATTGGTATTACGGTAATTTGAGGAACAGAGGCCTACAATGGAATCGCAAACGAGTGCTTCGAATCTATCGAAGTATGGATCTCAAACTAAGGCGTAAGCGAAAAAGACGTATTCTAAAAAGGCTGAAACAGCCTCTAATTGAGGCAAAGGCTTTGAATGAAACCTGGAGCGGACGCCGCGCGGTATGGATTTTGTAAGTGATGCTCTTAGCTCGGGCAGATGTGTGCGAACATTAATAATCATGGATGATGCTAGCAGAGAGGCGCTTGCGGACAAATGGCTTGATAATTACAACAGTCAGCATCCACACAGGTCAATGAAGGGACTAACTCCAAATCAAAAGCGCATATTGCTGAAAAAAAGTGCCATGAAAAAGGAAGACTTAATCATTGAAATCAACAACCAAGTCTAAATCACAGCTCATCTAAAAATGGGAAGCCTACAGTACACCTCGGTATAACCTTCTAAAAACAAATCGCGAGCAAAGGCCTCGTAATCAAAATACCTTTCAAGCGTCGTAGGCATATCTGCAAACAAACCCGTCTCCTCAATGTACTGATAGGCATATTCCACCTTCGCATCCTTCATCGACCCACCAAAATACCCTCGGTAGCTGTCTTGAAAGGCATCGATTTGCTCATCCAAAGATTTGCCATTTCCAGGCCAACAATTAATCTGTTCAGAGTAAACTTTGAAAGCTTCCGCCGTCTCTCCATCCATTTCGGAGATGGTCTGGAAAAATGGAAAGGCGTTTTCATCCAAGCAGCACTCGGAGACCAGAAAGTCAGGAGTGTTTTCCCAATCCTGAAACATGAGTTCCGTATCAAACTCATTACGATGGTATTCATAGCAATCCTGATAAAACTCCTTTACACCGGCATAGTCTGTCAAATCAAACCATTTCCCGAAGAGTGAACCGCAATTGTACATTTTGTAAGTGCCTACATAAATTCTTGGAGCATTTTCTAGTGATTTCATGATTGAAAGTCTTTGAAGTTACGAGCCTGGCTTTGTGCTCAGGGCAATCGCCTCCTTCAATCGAAGAAAAAGTGACGGGGTTTGCCCCTTGGGTGCAAAGTCGGGAGGCGGTTTAAGGAGCGGCAATCGCCGCGGTAAATAGCCGGAGACTTTGCAGCCGTCACTTTTTACTTCGTAACTTTCGTTGCAATGACTGACAAGTGTGCGTGTGGTTTTGAACTCAGGAAAACATATTATCAGCTGTTTCTCTATTCTGACATTCGTTAGATACTTAATCCTTGTTGTTTCCGCCGAGACTTTTTCTTGCGTTTTACAGGCACAAAAGCTTGCGACATCTCCAAACCCATTCGCTGTTCAAGATTTTGCAATGAATACTCTTTCCCCAGGTCAGAACCTTTCACTTTCATCCGATTTTGCATATTGAAAAAGGCTATACCTCTTCCTATATACGTCTTGAATCCGTGCGTTTGCATTTGCTTTCCAAACTCGTCGATTGAAGATGCTTTTGCTAAAACTTGATCTACCAAACTTCTGAGGTTGATGATTGCGGTATCCTGCCTTGGTGCGTGCTGCTTTCCTTTTTGATTTAAACTCATGTCAGAAGTTATTGTAAGTCCAAGTTCTAATTCCATCCGTCTTGAAAATTCGCCCGTCCGCGCATAGTTCTTAAAATGATCGGCTGTGTTTTTACCGTTGTAGTTGATCCGGTTTGCGACAATATGAATGTGCTTATGCTTCGTGTCGCTGTGCTTGAAGGCAAGCATTTGATTCTCCGAAAAACCAAATTCCTTTGCAAACTCTACGACCAAGCTGGTGAGCTTTTCTGTGGACGGATCTTCCCGTGGCGGAAAGCTGAACGATTGATGCCAAACATATTTATTGAGATTTCTGTTTTTGTCCCTGTTATCCAGCATTTGCTTGGCGAGATAATCCAAGTCCAGCCTTCCATCCTGCATGGTATTGATGCCAAGGTGCTGAATGTAGATGAGCTCTCCCCGCACATCGTCGATCGTAACTTCTTTCGATTGCTTTGCTGTCAAGTTCTTCTCGTAATAGCAGTAGCTCAATATTCCCTTAGCGAAATTTCCCAAGCCAACTTTTCCAATCATAAGTCGAAACGTTTAAGCATTGCCGTAACCTTCTCTTCGATGATCCTATGCACTTGATCGGGATGATCCGACACATCCGATTTCCATACCCGAAGCTGTCCGACAAGCTCAGCAGGCTGATAGTAGCGGTCATACTTTGCTAGCAGCTCTTTGGCGTTGCGAAAAATGTTCTCGGTTGTTTCAAGAATGCTGGTCTTGTTTTGAGATTCTGGCAGGATCCACTGAATGTATAGCGTCAACTGGTGCATCCACTCCTGCACATTGTTGAGCGTCTTATGAAATGTCCTGATCTCAAAATCTTCAAATATCCAGAGCGTGATTATCTGCGAAAGTAAGCGCAAATGCTGACTGCTCTGCATCCATTGCCGGCTTTGCACCTGATGATCCTTTGTTTTCAACACCGCAAGCGACAGAATGCCGCTGAGCTGTTCGAGCGTCCGAATCAACTCGGCTGTTCGGGCGGGCAATGTGTTCTTATGCGGCTGTTTAATGGGGACGTCCAAGGCCAGTGTCAAAAAGAATTGACTTGCGGAAAGCCCGCTTTTATCGACCAGCTGGTTGATCCTAATTTTTTCGTCTTTAGTAACCCAGACAGAAAAGTGGTCCCTTCGCACAACCTTCTCCTCTTTCGGCGGTCTTCCTTTTCTTCTGCTTTCCATAATGTCTGCGATTTAAGCTATGAGCCGCGAGGCGAATAGCAGGGGTCCAGGGGTTTTCCCATGGCCAGCCGCCGGGTCGGCGAGCGTCGCTCCGACACTTTTTGCGACGTACTGGCGATAGCTGGCTGTGGAAAAACCACCGTGGTTCCCGAAAATGTTTGAGTTTGTTTGTCTTTGTTTGAAAATGTTCGAAACCTGATTTCAGACTTTGGGGCATTACTTCCGCCCAAGTGGTATGAGCATTTCCTTGGTTTTTTTGTCAAAAATGTATTCTCGCCCAATCAACACGTCCCCTTTCTTCCCCTGGGCTCGAAGCTTCAAAAAACTACCACGTTCATCCTGCAAAATCTCTCCATTCTGCATCAGAAGACGATAGGCTGGTGCATTTTCGTAAGCTTCAACAATCCTGAGACGCTCTCGATACTCCTCGTCTGTTGAGATTAGCCAAGAAAATAAAATCGAGCAAATTATCGCAACAACAGACCATGGAAGACTCTGCGCCAAGCCGTAATAGAAAGCTTGCTTTCTGTCAGAAAAATGAACTGGTCGTTGATTGCTTTTGATTACAGCTGCCGCTTTGTCGATTGTGTCTACCGATTGATCGACCTCGGCCTTAATGCGTTCAAAGTGTTCCTCGACCTCGGCTAATAACAAAGCGGACCAGTCATCGATTTTCTGGGCGTATTCGAACTGGGAGATAAATTCGAAATCCAACTTTTTTATATCAAAATCGTCTTCCTTATATTTCCACTTAATGAACTCACGGGTGTGTTTGAGCGAAGTCTCGTATCGTTCGAGTGTGCCTGGTGCAAAGTCGGTGCCGACAAGTTCTGCGACCTGCTCATTATGCTCCTTGAAGATTTTAAGGATTGTCATTTTGCTCACTTCCTTTCCGAGCATCAAATTTTTGATCGCGTCCGCGGTCAACTATTTATCTGCGTCCAATAATGCTTTCTTAGCTTGAAACACTTTCGTTGTCAGTGAGTCTAGATAAGCGTTGAGCTCCTTTGTATCTTCTTTATTCCCGGTTGCTCTCCCGGCCCTCACATTCCATTTGGACGGATGCCATGTTCGCCTTGTGGTAATGTCTCTAGCTTGATGGTTCACTGTGACACGCAGGTAGACTGCGCGCGTGCCATCTTCGTTTTCTGCTCTTGGGGTTTTCAAAAAGAAATTCAACCCGAAACTGTTTTCTAACATAATACAACTGGTTTTAGATGAACAAAAATCGAATTGTTATCATTGAAACGCAAGATGTTTACGGGGTGAACATCTTGCTAACCAGCTAGTTAAGTGCTTTTTTCTGCGTCATTTTGGATCGTGGCGTTGTTCCATGATTAACGTCAAAAAACATTGGGAATATTTGAATTTTTTGGTAGTTAGTAAAAATCAAAAACCCCGTTTAAAGCGTTTAAACGGGGTTTTTGAATGTTTTGACATCATGTCCTGCAGAGAGAGAGGGTCTTGAAAATCTGCCTCTATTGCTTGTTTTGGCCTTATGGTATACAAAATGGTATATAAGCCACACAAAATACAGCCCTTTCGGAGCAAGTGATTACTTTTCGAACAAGTCGATCAGTGATGGCACTTTCACTCCTTGAACGCGAACCGACATAGGTTTTGAAAACTTGCTTTTTCCAGCGCGTCGTGCATTGTGCATCATTTGTTTTGCGCCTTCAATTCTGAAATCATGATCTCTGTCTGGGCAAAGGTTCGCGCCCTTAGCCTTTCCCACTAGTTTGGATACGATGGCTTTCTGGTAATCCACCTCTTCAATTAATGACTTTACTTTTTCGGAATCTTCGCCAGCTCGAATACCAGTTACTACGTAATTGCTGTCAAAGCTAGGATATCTTCTTTGAATCCGGTTCAAGAGCAAGACTCCTGGCAAATTCCTTCCAGATGTCACATTAGTAAATGTTTGAGCAGAAAATCCGATCTCTTGCGCGATAGCATTCTTTGAGAATCCGAGGGCTTTAATCTCTTCGGAAAAGCGTGACTTGATTTCTTCTTCTTCCATATAGATTAGTATAAAATTTGTTTGATATTATTTCAACATTATTTATATTTGCATTCAACAAGTCTTTAAATATAAAGAATATTCAAACATTGTTTCAACAAAGATTAAAGATTATGCTTAAAGAAACAAGGAATTTGTACGAACGGCTTGGAAAAAGGGCTAAACTGCCAGCTAAGGCACTTGAAATCCTTACCAAAGCTGGTTTGAAAACTCCATACAAAGGAGTGCCTTACACTATCGGAAATATCTACGCTGTGTTGGCAGGCAAGTACGAAGACAGGCAGGTGGATGAAGCTATCATCCAGGCCGCCAAGGATCATTTGGCAAAGGAAGAAGGAACTACACTTGATATCAAAGAATCGTTATTGGAGATGGCATAGCCGTCTCCCTTCTGTGTGCTAATTCTAAAAACTATATAATAATGAACTACCAAAACTTTTTGGAAGCCAAGATTCGTATTGCCCCAAAAACGGGTTTTGACATTAATCCGGAAGACTTGCACCCAATTTTAAAGCCGCATCAACGCGACATTGTTCAATGGTCGATTAAGGGTGGCACCCGGGCGATCTTTGGAAATTTCGGAACGGGTAAGACGATCATGCAGCTGGAAACCCAAAGGATGGTCCAGTCTTACAAGGGCGGCAATGTCTTATTCGTTTGTCCCCTCGGAGTAAAGCAAGAATTTGAAAAGGATCGCAAAAAGCTGGGCATGCCCAAATTGAAGTATATCATCAACACAAGCGAGCTAGAAGAAGGGCACCACTTCTATATCACCAACTACGAAAGAATCAGGATGGGTGACATTGATGCGACTCAATTCATTTCCGTCACTTTCGATGAAGCATCAGTGCTTCGCAATCTGGATACGGACACGACAAACGCTATCGTTGATACGTTCGGACAGATCCCCTACCGTTTCGTTCATACCGCTACACCGGCACCAAACCGATATCTCGAACTGATTAATTATGCTGAATACCTCGGCATCATGGATCGTGGTCAGGCACTTACACGGTTTTTTGAACGGGATTCCACCAGCGCGGGCAATCTCACACTTTACAAGAAGCGGGAAAAGGAGTTTTGGTTCTGGATGTCGAGCTGGGCGGTATTCCTTACAAAGCCGTCTGACCTGGGATATGACGACACCGGCTATGATCTGCCGCCGCTGATTGTTCACGAGCATATTGTCACCTATGACAGGAAGCTGGCCATTGATCAGAAAACCGGCCAAAGCACATTTATTCCCGAGGCATCTGCGAGCCTTCCCGCGGCGGCAAAGGAAAAGAAGCTGTCAATACCTACCCGGATTGCCAAGATGAAAGAGATCGTCGATGCTGATCCTGACTCGCATTACATTCTTTGGCATCATCGGGAAGAAGAGCGTGAAGCCATTCAGAAAGTGCTCGGAAGTGATTGCAAGTCTGTTTATGGCAGTCAGAACATTGATTTGAAAGAGGAATACCTGATCGGTTTCAGCGAAGGCGACTTCAAGTATCTTTCTACAAAGCCAGAAATTGCCGGTTCCGGGTGCAACTTCCAATATCACTGCCACAAGGCAATCTTCGTCGGAATTGATTACCGCTTCAATGATTTCCTACAAGCACTTCACAGGATCTACCGTTTCTTACAAGCTCACCAGGTGGAGATACACGTAATCATGACCGATGCAGAGTTGAAAATATGGGCAGAAGTGATGCGCAAGTGGAATGAGCATAATACACTGCAATCTGAAATGACCGACATCATTAAAGAATTCGGACTGAACTCAGATCTGTATCAATACCAGCTCAAACGTGAAATGTTTTCCGGCCGTAAGGAGAAGCGCGGTGATAATTGGGTGCTGGTCAATAATGATTCCGTTGATGAATATGAGCGAAAGCCGGACTGCAGTATAGGCCTATTCGTTAGCTCCATACCGTTCGGCAACCATTACGAATATTCGGAGAATTTCAACTGTTTCGGGCATAATGTAACGAACGAGGAATTCTTTGAGCAAATGGATTTCCTTGTTCCGAACATGTACCGGACACTCAAACCCGGGCGAATTGCCGCCATCCACGTTAAAGACAGGATCCGTTACAGCTACATGAACGGCACAGGTTTCACAAGCATTGATCCTTTCAGCGATGATACGGTCCGGTGCTTCCGAAAACACGGCTTTCACCTGTTATCCCGTATAACGATTACCACGGACGTTGTTGCCGAAAACAATCAGACATATCGCCTCGGTTGGTCCGAAGCCTGCAAGGATATGACAAAGATGGGTGCAGGCCTGCCAGAATACGTCTTGATTTTCAGAAAGCCGCCTACCGAAAACAGCAATGCATACGGTGATGAGCCTGTGGTGCATGATAAGTCTCAGTACTCACTGGCCAGATGGCAACTCGATGCACATGCATTCTGGAAATCATCAGGCGAACGGCTTATTGATCCTGAATATCTTAAAAGGCTCGACCTGTCCGATGTGCTGAAAGCATGGAAGGCGCTGGACACCTCTGAAATTTATGATTTCAACCGGCACGTTGAGATCTGCGAAGCTTTGACCGAGGTAAAAATGCTATCCAAGAAATTTATGTGCGTTCCTCCGCAATCCAACAATGATCACGTATGGGATGATATCAGCCGGGTGAACACACTTAACAGTGATCAGGCGCGCAGAAACCTGACAAAGCACATTTGCCCTATGCAGCTTGACGTGATTGAAAGATGCATTGAACGCTTCTCGAACCCCGGCGACGTGGTAGCAGATCCATTCAATGGCATAGGTTCCGTCGTGTACCAGGCTGTTAAGATGGGCCGAATCGGCGATGGATGTGAATTGAATACCGAATACTGGCAGGATAGCATCAAACACGTGCGATCGGCCGATTTGAAACAAACGGCTTTAACTCTTTTCTAGTGAATTCCTATGACAGGATACGAGCTGACCCGGCAGTGGTGGGACTTTTCTTTTGAAAATCAAGATTTGGTAGGCTCCAAGCATTGCGCGTTATACATGTGGATTATTGAGAAAAATAACCGGCTCGGCTGGGTGGAAAATTTCGGCTTTCCCATGGACGAAGCAGGCGCAGCCATCGGCATACGTAAGATACAAACCGTACGTGAAGCCCTAAATGATTTGGTCGAATGGGGATTCGTTCGAATGGTGATCAAGTCGCAAAATCAATACAAGGCGAATGTCATTTCAATCATCAACTGCACTATCGAATCAGGGGAATGTCTCGACAATGCCTTACGCTTAACCGAAAAACGGTTAACCACGGGGTTGAGCACGGGTCAAGCACCGGGTCAAGCACGGGTCAACCAACCGGTCGAGCACGGGTCAAGCACAGTCCCTATAGTTAAACAAACAAACAATGAAACAAATAAACCTATAAACAGTGTAGCCGCGGCTACGGATGACGGTTTTACAGAAGTTGAAAGTTTTGATGTTTCCACAGAAGAAAAAAAGAAACCCTCTCCAAAAGTTGCGGCAAAAGGTTCTCCCAAATTTGACCCGACAAAGGTTGATTTACCCTTCACCGGAAAGGAATTCTCCGCTGCCTGGCTTGCCTGGATCAAACACCGGCAGGAAATCAAAAAGCCTTTGACGGAAACGGCCGTTGATCAGCAGCTCAAAAAGCTATCCGGCTTTGACGAACCCACCGCCACGGCCATTATCCTGCAAACGGTCGAGAAAGGATGGCAGGGCATCGTGTACGAACTCCGAGCTGAAAGTAAGTGGCAACCAAATGCTCCCCCTGGAAAGGGGAATATTCAAAAGAATTACGAAAGCGTGCTGACAGCCGAGCAAAGAATACTGCAAAAACGTGGATTAAACTAAAAGCTATGACAGCCATAACCAAACCAAACACTTCAATCCAGCGATCGATCCAGCTTTCGATTCCTGACAAGATTAAAGCAAAACTTAGCCAGTCAGAATTTCGGCTCGTATCTGCATCAATCCCTTCTGAGAAAAATCCGAAGATCTGTGAACTGGACGAACGTATGCGCCTTCGAACCGCCTCAACCATTGTCATTAAAGCCGAAACACGACTCGGAAGTAAGGATAAGGATGACTTGCATCAGGAAGCGCTAATCGGTGAGATCGAATCTGATCTGCAAAAATTCCCGAACATGACCACGCTGGAAATATTCGCTGCGCTGGAAATGGGGTTGGACGGAGACTTCTCAGAAAAAAACATCGTGGTTTTCACCTCTTCAAATTTTGTGATTTGGGTAAAGCAATACATCGAACTGAAAAAGATGCCTGCAATGAAGGTATTTGCTCAGCTAACCCACAAAATCGACCAGTATGAATATGTGCCTACCATTGAGGAAACGCTGCTTCACAAGCTGCAAATGCTAAGAAGCGCACTATTCAAATCAGGTCCAGAATCCGAGGGCTTTCAGGATTACGGCGGTGTAATTTATAGCCTTCTTGATCAATTCGGCTATTTCAATCTCGATTCCGAGACTAAGTGGGGCTACATGAAGAAGGCGAACCAAATCATGTTGCAGGAAGCAATTGACGCCAAGGATGCTGGTAAAATAAAGTCAATGTCTGATCTGATGCACGCTACAAAGCTGGGATTCAAAGATGAGTCTGTAATCGCCACTGCTCAGCGCTTGGTTGTTTTTGACAAGCTGAAAGAAATCTGTCAGACAATTGAAGATGCGAATGACTTTTTAGAAAAAGTAAAAGCAAAAGTGGATGAATACATCACTGTTCTCAATGGCTAATCTTAAAGAAACAAAGCGCCCGAAATGGATGCCAATGATGTACGTCAACTACTTTGGTTTGATTCAGAAATTGGCAAATGAACATGGATATGCTCTCTGTGTTCACGGATCCGTCGTGAGAGACTTTGACCTGGTATGTGTTCCATTTGACGAAGTGGTAAAACCACACGAGGAACTCATTGCCGCCATCCGCAAGGCAATTGGGTTTAGCAAAAGCAGTGATCCAATTTTCGATAAAGTGGGATATGAACCACACGGACGCATATGCTATACGGTCGAGTGTGGCGGCAGTGGTTATTTCGATATCAGCTTTACGCCAACCATGCAGCAGGCTTTCAAATTAGCGCAAGACAGCCTGATCAGGCGCGAAGAAATCAAAACATTGATCGCAAGTTTTCAACAATAACCTCTAATAAACATTCCAATGAACGAACCTCAAAGACTTGACAGCATGAGCAAAATTCTGCTCGCAACATCCACTATCAATTACATGGCCAACGCTGTCAATAGCGTGATTAGTGATTACCAGATGATCATTACCGTCAATTCTACACCCGACAGCCCGCAAAGCGAATCATCAAAAAAAATAATGAGCGATGGGTTAAAGGAAAAGGAAGATTTCATGGCCGAAATGGCCAATAAGCTTTCTGGCATCTTGGAAGAATTCGGCGATTACATAAACGGCTGCGATATGGTATGCGCGATCGATATGCGGATCTACAATGCACCCTGCGACATTCTTCTAATGGGAAAAGATTTGGTAGACCATGATTACGATAACGAAGAAGCGCCATTTGCATGAGGACATTGACACACAGAGATTTGGTCAAATCAGCCTACAATTGGGTTTTGAAAAAGAGCTGCGGATTTGCGTTTAAAGAATTAAAAAGCTTTGAAGCTGAATGTGCAGACGTGATTGGATTCGGAGCTTGGAATCATAGTATCTTGATCGAGTGCAAAGTATCCCGATCCGATTTGTTTGCTGACCGAAAGAAGCCATTCCGGATCGAACCGGGAAAGGGTGTAGGCAGATATCGATTCTATTGCTGCCGGACAAGCCTACTGAAAGTGTCAGACCTTCCAGAACAGTGGGGACTGATCTATGTCGATGAAAAGGGTAAAGCCCGCTGCGTGCACAACCCTTACACAAAAACGCCGGAAGGCTTCGGATGGAAAGGTGGCTTTGAGCCGAATGAAGATGCGGAGCGGTCCTACATGTACAGCGCTTTACGTCGGCTGCACCTACGCGGCCGAAAAAAAGAGATTTATACAGATCCTAGCACTTTAAGCTTGTTGACATGAATTTCATCTCGCGCCCAAACTGCCCGACTCCGAATATCGTCGCCATCGACCCGGACCTGAACGCATCAGGCGTTGCAGCCTGGCATTATCCTACCCGGACCTGGACAATGGCAAAATCGGTCAGCATTGAGAATATTTTGGAAGCATTGAAGGATCTGGATCCAGCCGAAACGACGGTTTACATTGAAGCTGGCTGGAAGATCAAAAAGCATAACCTGAGAGGTGGCAACTATGCGACAGCTCAGGCCAAAGCCCGAAACGTTGGCGAGAATCATGCGACCGGCAAGTTGATCGCCAAGATCATCCGCAAAGCTGGCTTCACAGTACATGAATTCTCACCACTGAGAAAGGGAATTTTCAAAACGATGGAAGGATCCTGGACTGATCATGGCCGTCGATATGTAGAGAAAGAATCCGGATTATCCCACCGGATGAATGATGATGTCAGGGATGCGATTTATACCATTTTACATTTTAGATAATGGATCACGAGAAACTCCTAACAAATATGTCAGATTTCTTCAATAGCTCTAATTCTTTTGTCACCCAAACGCAATTCCTGCTTGATAACATAAAGTTCATCCATATTTCTTTTACTTTGCCAAGGTATGCAGGTGAATAGTGATTATTGCGCTCCTATACATCAAGAACTAAATTGATCCACGCCGTTGTATTCTCATTGTTTCCAAATCCCTTCACCATCCGATACACGAAATTTTCGTCCAAAAATGGTGTACTATAAATCTTTCTTGTTGCTTTAAATAGAGGCAGGAAAAGGTCATTGAATCCCTCATATGCTATCATAACATTTGACAACATAACCCAGTCCCTTGTAAAACCATATTTTAAATTCATCACATTGTCCATAATATATGCCATTTCCCACTGGTGAATCAAGTAATCCTGATCGGGGGGCGGCAATGTTACAGTATTATGTCCAGCGTCACTTCGTACGAACATTTTCTTATATTCATTAAAGCTGCTCTGCGGCGGCAGGAGGCCTAATATCTCTGGATGCTTAGTCCCAATCAAAGTGAAAATTTTATAAATACTGTGATTTAGGCCAGAAAAATCTAAGTTCAACTTTAAGCAAGCAGCCTTAGAGCTTAATTCCAAAAGGTGTGCATAGATGAAAGGCAAGGAAGAGTTTTCGTAATCTTGGAACTTGACCCTGATTAATGTTAAAAAGAAATCATCAGCCATTCTTCCAAACTGCTCACTTGCCTTTTCACTATTGGATATTTTCATCGATGTTAACGTCTTGTCGGATTAATTTACCATTTCACCTGAGCATAGCGGACAAAACCTTTATCCGCCCAGAATGCCATTTGAAGGGTATTTTTTCTTAATTTCAGATAAAGTATCTGACCGCATTTGTGCATGTTCTATCGGCGTTGGGAAGCGAACCGATGGATTGTTTTGCATGACATAGTCTAATACTTTTGACAACACTTCCACATTCATTTCGAGGTTCAAAATTGAATTCTGAATATCAATATCTCCGATTTTCATCTAATGATAGTTTATGTAGATATAAAGGACTTACGGTTTAACTATTTTCCGTTAACAGGCGTCCACTTTGCACCCGGGATAGTCTTTGAAAGCGCATTGGCCGCTTCTAACTCTATCTTTCTTATTTGTTCTTGACTTGGAAAGTTCATTGTCGGATTAGTATCGACCAAATAATCGAGTATCTTCTCTAACCTGATCATTCTAAATGTTGTTTCAATTGTGGCTTTTTCTAGATCGCTCATAAGGCTTGGCTTTAAGTTAATAAGCAGTTTTTCAATAAATTTTTAAATGAGATTTTACCAGTCTGCACCAGATTCTGGTTATTCGAATTCAAATTATTCGATATGATAGCGATACGCATTATAATTGTTATTGCTCAGTGGCCAACTGTATATAAACCTAACCTCAAATTGCTTTCAAGAAGGTCGAATAGCGCTAAAACATCACCTGACTCTATAAAGTCGCCTAGGACTGTTTTACCATGCAGACCGTTTTCTATGACAAAAGTCTCAAACGACGCCGGCCGTCTGGGCTCTGCGGGAACAAAATTAAATTGATTTCCGTGAGCAATGCCGTTTCGAAGGTGCCTCATGAATTCTAACTCGGGCGTCTTGGTGAAATAACCACTTTTTGCTAGCAAATCACCAATTTTCAAAATGGCTCCGGCTGTTGGCAACCGAATCATTTCAAGTCGGAAACTCGGAGCACCATTTAATGCCTTTATCGAGTCTGGGATATTCAAATTATATCCCCCTGACTTGACTGTGTCGTTTTCAACCCTGATTGGAGACGACTTCCTACCAACTAAAAAGGTGGTCATCGGACTAGGAAACATTCCATTAAATGCATCGAACATTTGCGGAACTAATAAAATAGAGCCAACCGATAGTGCCGCTATACTGGCTTTTGATAAGAGAATTTGGTCGGCAATATCATCTTGTATAGTGCTCATAAGAGTTTGTTTAGATTTATTTCAATCTTTCGATCCCAATTCCGCTTTCATGTTGTTACGAAGCCTGATCGTCCACATCATCCGACGTGCCATTTAGCTTTACAGATTCAATCCCACTGTTCATTCCAGATGACGATTCATAGTTCTCGCTTGTTCCAATGATTTGTCCATTTGTCGCTTTTAACACAAAACGATACCGGCCAGTGGTAGCATTGATTCGTTCGTAGCGTGAATCGTCCTGGCAGTTGTTCCTAACAGATTGAATCCCGCCCTTACAGCCAGCCTTGGTTTCATAACCTTCGCTTGTCAAAATGATCTCACCGTTTCCGGCTTTTAGGTTGAATTGAAATTCTCCGTTGCTTCGGTGTTTGATGATGTACTTACCCATAAAATTTATAAGATTTAGTTTAGATTAATTCAGTCTTTCAGCCCGAAGTGCGCTCTGTTTTTCGCATTCCAATCATATCTGTTTGCCTAGATTCTTTTCACTTGGGTATTTGAAAATAGGTTTAATCGAAAATTCAAAGGGCCGGTTGGGGTTTGCAAAAGCGAATACCCCCCGATTCGTTTCGTCAGAATACATACCGAAACCAGTCTTATTCCTACCGAATAACTTACATTGTAATTGCACGGTGTCGCCGAGCAAGGCAGCTTGAAACACGACTTCGCCTTGAACGTCAATAATCTCAAGCTTACTTTTGGTGTAATTTCTATCGAAAATCTTATTCGCGTTTATTTGCCACTCATTTTCTACTAGCCTAGCCACAAGATCTCCATTTGAGTCATTTATATCAACGGATACCGCTATCGAATCATTGATCAGAGCGATTGTTAGGGGCGTGTTGTCAATTTCAAATATTGGACCCGAAGTAGTTTTTTGGAAATAGGTTAAGCTATTTCCTACTTTTAAGACCGCATTGGACCCAAGTTTACCATCTTGCAATAATACCTTCGGAGGTTTCGATTCGACACTTTTTAGAACTCCCGACATTGCAGTTTTTGCATCCCTTTCAATTTCCAACTGCTTCCCAAAATAGAATATCCCAAAAACGCAGGTCAACGCGAGAACTCCGAAAGCCCAGGCTCCAATATTAGCTAGCAGCAGCAATAATTCATTATTCATTTTGCCAGCGGGTTTGTTTTGCATATTTGATCTGCATTATAAAGAGATTTTCGATATTTAAATCCTATTTGACCACCTACCCACCCTCAATCATCATTAATCTTCCGGCCCGAAGTCCGCTCTTAGGTTGTTGTAATGCTTACCGGCTATTTGAGTTCGTTAAGCTTGGTACTAGCGAGCTTAAATGAATCTTCAATGACTGTCAGTTGATTCAAGAAAATAGAGCCGCCACTCCCATATTTTTCGAGTCTCATGTACCAAGTAGGTTTGCCTTTCTGTATCAGATAGCCTAGATGAAAGCCATCTTCTGTAACATACTTATTTTCAAGATAGTCGGCCTTTGATTGAAGGTCTATGACTAGCTGTCCTTGTAAAGTACCAAGAGCCTTCGAAAGCTCAGTAAAATCCTCTGATGCAATTGCGGCAACTTTGAGGCCGTATTCTGTTTTATTGGAAATCAGATAAAATAGTTTTACGTCGTCTCCTGAGTGCACTTTCCGAATTTTTGTTTCAGCCGAGGCGCCAAACTGCTGAGCTAAACCGGTTAAGTTGTAATCTTCAAACTTAATAATCACGCCACTTTTTGATGTGAATTTATCCAGCTTGGTTGCTGGCTGCGAAACGGATTCTTGAGCAACGCTAAAACGCGATGCTAGCAAAAGGGACAACAAGAGGACAAGGTAAATTCTATTCATAACTACTGATAGGGGGTATGTAACTATCAGTAATAATAATACTTATAAAAAATCTTTCAAAATTTTAATTAATGCAACACATTGACTATCAACAATAAATATAGACTTACATAAATAATGATGATAATACTATAAATAATGTTTGGATAATGTTTCAACATGATTTATATTTGTACATGCCAATCACGAAACGATAGGCGCTAAACCAAAAAGACACCCGGCAGGCAAAGCCACACCGGGTGTGCTAATTCTAAAAACTATGACAAAGTTAATCAAATCAGACGTGCAAGCATTGAGCCTTGCAGACTTCACCCAAGAGCTTTACGAAAGCCTGGTTCTTCCTTACGAAAAGGATAGCATCGTTCGCGGTAACCTGATCACCGTTGAAGTTGAAACGGAATACATGCCGATCAAACTTAGCGTAGCAGTTCAATTCGACGACACAGTTGAATCATTGAGAGAACGCTTTGACGCTCAGCTTGCTGAAAACATTGACGACTTCGAAAACTACGAGCGTTGGGCACGTGACAACTACGAACATGCCTCAGTGATCCAAGGACGTGCATTTGATTCTCTAACCTGCTAAGCTTAATCATCATGGAAACTCTCGAATTACCAGCAGTATCAGAAGCACAGAGATTAGAAGAGCTATCAAAAGCAATGTGGGATCTTGTAAACGCCTACTCATTCGACACTCAGGAAGGTAAAAGCAAACACCTGGCAATCAGATCCACCGTGTTAATGTCCATTTACCACACCACCGGCGTCATGCCGAGATAAAGACAGCCGGGAAAGACCGGCACCCTTTTCCATTCTTCATTTTGTTAACTCCAAACATTATACGTCATGTCCGTAGAAGTACTCGAATTGCCCGAAACTGACGAGAAGCTCGCGCCGATCACCAAAGTTAAGACTGAGATTGCCCGCATGCGTAAAGCATTCTTAGGCCTGAAAATTAAAGATGTCAATGATCGTGAAGGTCTTCTGAAAGTCTCCACTGCCCGCAAAGAGGTCAAAGCTGTACGTGGTCAGGTTGAGAAAGAGCGCAAAACTCTTAATGAGGATGCTCTCAAATGGCAACGTCAAGTCAATGAGGCTGCAAAGGAAATTACGAAGGAGCTGTTCAGCATCGAAACTCCTTTGCAGGAAATGGAAGAAGCTATCATTGCGGAAAAAAATCGGATCAAAGAAGAGTTTGAATCCAAGCGTAAAGAGAAGATCCAGAGCCGTGCGCAAGTTGTGACATCATTCCAGGGTGTGACATTCAATGGCCTATCCTACTCTCTTGGTGAAGTGAAAATCGGTCAGGCTGATCTTGAAAGTCTTCCAGACGATAAGTTTCAAACAGAGGTTGAAAAGCTGGAAGCGGAGTATCAAAGCATTTTGGAAGCGCGTCTGGAAACTGAAAGGCTGGCCAAGGAAGAAGCAGACCGCCTTGAAGCGCAACGCCTTGAACAGGAAGCCGCTGCCGCTGAATTGAAACGTCAGCAAGATGAAATCGCAGCTGAACGCCAAAGGCTGGAAGATGAGAAAGCGGCTCATGAAGCGATATTAGTCGCCGAAAAAATGGAACGTGACGCAATTGCGCAGCGTGAGCAGGACGAAAAGGATGCCGAAGCTCGCCGCCTGAAAACAGAAGCCGACGCCAAAGAAGCGGAAGAAAAAAGGCTCGCTGAAATCGAAGCTGCCCGCGTGGAAGCTGCCGAAAAAGCGCGTGTAGCCACTGAATTGAAAGCAAAGCAGGATGCAGAAGCAAAAGCCGAAGCAGATCGCCTTGCCAAGGAAAAAGAAGCTCGCAAAAAAGCGCGCCGCCCAGACTTGGAGAAGTTCACCGATATGACCAATCAGATTAAGGTGATCCTTGAAAGCTTCACTTTCAGCACCGAAGATGGGAAGAATGCGCAGGCCGACTTCAAAACAGGTGTTGATCTGCTGATCAAAGCAAGCCCCCTAACCAAGGCTGAATAATGCGCACCACGATCATCTTTATGGTGCTGCTTTGTCTGGCATCAATGGCAGATTCCCTTGTGGAGTCTGTTATTGATCGCCTGAACTGGACCGACCTGATTACGCTGGGAATTGTACTGTTTGCCGCGCTTTTCATTTACACCGTTAAGAATGCCCAAACCCGTGAGCGATGAAAGAACCGAACAACCATTGGATCATGATCGTGTACCTGTACTGGCTCTTCCAGTTCATCCTGATCGTGGCGGCTGCATGTGCGGTGATCCTTATTGCCACTGCGGTTTTTGGCCAGACGACGATCATGAGCGTAATACAAACCGTCCTGCACCTGATCAACGTATAAGCATAACCGCACTCAAGAAACCAATCTCTAAATCATAAATTTTATTTCAATGAGCACAATCGCAAAAACCGAAGAAACAACAGAAGTTGCAACGACCGAAGTTGCAGTATCCCGCCCGATGGGCCAAGTGTTTGACCTTACCAAATCCGTTGTGAATCTTCCCGACCTCTCGAAAGCAATGGAAATGCCGCTCGATCTAATGTCGGATTATTGGACACCAGAAAAACCAGGTGAATTCAAAAACGTCTTTTTCGACCGCATCGATGTTTCACAGGTACTTACCCAGGATGCTAATCCTGTCTTGATTGATCTGGAATGCGCATACTTCCTTGAACAAGACAGCCAGGGCGAAATCAAATCTGTCCGCAACGGATCAAAGCGCTTGGTTGCTGCCATTGTTGCGCAGGATCTAGTCCGTGGAACCGCGCTAAGAATCATCTATAAGGGCAAACAGAAGAACCGCCGCAACGCATTCCACTCTGACAGCTGGTCAGTGAAGCCGCTAATTATCAATATCGATTAATTCACTTGGCAGGGTGTAAAAAGCCCTGCCATAACCTGAAATTCTATGAATTTGGATTTTAGTTTACTGGCTGACGCTGACGAAGGACCGGAATTGAATCCGACCTTTTACGATGTGGAAGAATTCACACCCATCGAAGAAGTGATCAGCTTCATCAAAAAGCGTAAGGATATTATTGACGTTCGGACACTACTCGCTCAAATGAGCAGATCAGGGCGCGTACTTGAAGAAGACATGGACATCTACCTCAGAACAAAGGCTTGCTCGTCCGGAACCCTGAAAGAAGCGCTAAAATCGCCGTTGCATTATCGCGTTTGCACAGAGGAAAGCCAGATCAAACCGGATAAGACGCACTTCGAGCTGGGCACCTTCTGCCATACCGCATTTCTTGAACCTGAAAAGTTTGATTTACTGGCATTGGAACCGGCAGGCGGCAATCAGTCAAGCAAAGAAGGAATTGCCAAGCTCATTGAATTTTGGGAAAAGGAAGCTGAAAAGATCAATCCGGACATTCCCGGTGATGCGTACATTGAAGTTCTAGGCAATGGCCTGAGCATTGACAAGATGGACGGATCTCGCATGTACCTGGCTGAGCTTAAAAAGCGATGCGGAAAGATCGCCATTGACCCGAAAAGCTACCAGATCATTCAGCTGATCAAAAGGCACTATTATAATTATGGCGGCGGCATTATCCCTGAGCTGCTGAAAGGATCCGTGCCGGAAGTTTCCATGTACTGGACTGACGAAGAAACCGAGCTGCCTTGCAAAATCCGTCCGGATGCTTTCCAGATCGAAGAGAATATCGGCTGCAACGCGATCATTTCATTCAAAACCACGCACGCCGACAATATCGGCAAAATGCAGTACGACGCCGCAAAATACATGTACTACCTCTCAGAGGGGATGTATGCCGAAGGCTATGAGAAGATCACCGGCCGCAAAGTGAAAGGTGTATTCTGCATCATGCTGCAAACCGTTTTGCCATACCTTCCAGTTGTTTTTTATTACAGCCCGGAAGATATCGCCAACGGGAAATACAGGTTCCGCACCGCGCTCCGAAATGTGAAAGAAGCCATGCTCCGTAACAACTGGCCAGGCTTCGACTCCTACGCAGAAGAAGACAACCACGGGATTATCAACATGATGCTTCCTGAGTGGAGCCGCCGAGAAGTTATACCGCAAATCATCGAATAAGAATGAAAATTCAACTTACCAGACCAATCGCTTTCATTGACTTGGAAACCACCGGCGTTGACCGGGAAAACGACCGGATCGTTGAAATAGCTGTTTGCAAATACATGCCATCAGGTCAGTACAAAACGCTTTGCCGGAAGGTAAACCCGACGATTCCCATACCAGCAGGAGCAACGGCCGTGCATGGTATCAGTGATGCAGATGTTGCCAACGAGCCGACATTTAAGCAGCTCTCAAAAGGACTGCTAGAACTTCTGGAAGGTTGCGACATTGCCGGTTTTAATAGCAATGCTTTTGATGTGCCGCTTTTGTTCAATGAATTCAACAGAGCCGGCCATTTCTGGGATCACAATAATTTCCTGATGATAGATGCGGGAAACCTCTTTAAGATTCAGGAACCTCGGACGCTTTCCGCTGCGGTGAAATTTTACCTGGGAAAAGATCTGGAAGACGCTCACAGCGCACAAGCGGATATAGAAGCTACGCTTGACGTTCTGCTCGCTCAGCTCGCCCGATATGAGAATCTTGAAGGATTTCCCCAGACCATTGAAGAACTCGCCCTGTACACCAATTACGGAAACAAGGTCGCGGACCTGTCTGGAAAGTTTGTCTACGATGATAAAGGCGATCTGATTCTGAATTTTGGAAAGCACCGCGGCAACCCGGCAAAGAACCACATTGATTTCCTCAATTGGATGTTGTCAAAAGATTTCCCGACCGACACTTACGCACTCGTTACGCAAATCGTTGACGAGCACTACCATAGAAATTAAAGATCAGATTTAGAATAAGGGTTTAGCAACGTGCCGCCCGACATACCAATTCGAGCCCCGCCTTGCGGGTTACTTCAATCCTGTTCAAAACCTTAACAGAGTCGAACCATGAGCAACGAAAACTGCTGTGAAAATTGCGGTGAGCTCACCGAAAGTGAATACGATCCTTGTACTGGATGCATGGCCAATGAGACGGGTAGTGAGCTAAATATTATCCTTGATGTCAAGGGTATTCCTCGGTGTAACTGTTGTGAAAAATGCCGTGATGCTTGTTTAACCGGGTATTTTGAAGAAAACACCGAATTGTAATCTTAACAGAGTCGAGCCCATATGGCCATCACACTGAAAATCCTATTCGCCTTGATTCTGTTGGCCGCGCTCGTGCTGACGATCGCCGTATTTCCGTTCTTCCTGCTCGGCTATTCCACGCTCAAAGCATTCAATTTCAAACTTTAATTCATAAACTATGGCATCCTGGTATCTCTGCAAAATCCGCTATCAAAAACAAGACGAAGCGGGTTCATTGCAAACAATCAATGAAGTGTACCTAATCGATTCGGTCTCTTTTACCGAAGCGGAAGCGAAATGTTACAAGCTGATCGTAACCGGCGCAAGTGATTTCTCAGTTGACAGCATCACCCGCATGCGCCTGGCAGATCTGTTCACTTACGAAGAAGGCGAACAGTGGTTCAAAGCGAAGGTCATTTACTTCTCCGTTGACGATAAAAGCGGCAAGGAAAAGAAGATTGTCAATTACATGCTGGTCAATGCAGATGGAATTCAGCAGGCCATTGACCGTGTCAACGAACAAATGAAAGGCTTCCTGATTCCGTACGAAATGACGGACATGGTGCTCACGCTCATCCTCGACGTTTTCCCGCATACCAGTGATGAAGACGCTGAGCAGGAAATCCCGGCCAACCTACGGCCATTGTCAGAAGTGCTCGCCGAGCGTGGAATCACCGAAGAAGAATATCTCCAAGAGCAGGAAGAAGATCACTAATCACTAACAATCACCAAGGGGGCTAACCACCCCCATTTACTCCTATTCGTCAACACCATGAAAAACCAAGAAAGTCAAGGAAGGATCCATCCTATAAAGTGGAGCCCTATTTCGCACGACACATGCTTTTACAAATACATGTTCGAGAATACCCTGCAATGGTATAGTCTCAAAGCCAAGCATCCGAAGATCGTGCAGCATACCTGGCTAACTCTCACACCCGTGGTGGATAAGCACGGAAGCCTTTTCAATCCAGTTACACCCATCGTACTTTTTCTGAATTAAACCATGACACCGTTCAACGAAACAGATCAGCTCATTCTGGGGAAATATTATAATGTCCGCTGCGCAAAACTCAGAATGGATTGGAGCGAAGTATTATACATTCCCATCATCGGAGAAAAGCACAAAGATCCTCAATTTTCGGTCGAGGATGAACACTATCACATTGACGGCCGGTTTGCAGATCTGGGATCTGGATACAAATACACAGTGGATGAAAACGGCAAAACCAACGGAATCGTTATCGTGGGAAAATACTTCGAAACCGAATTCATTGAGGTTGTGGTCAGGCGTATGAAGTGCAAAAGGTTGACAACAGGAGTCAAGCCGCCAGCTGATGCCGTCAAATACTGGACATGGCACGACAGCATGATCGGCAAATCCTGCAAAGGGCGAAAGTGTCCGCACCTGGGAACGCTGATGGTTGAACAAAACGGCGTGCTAGTTTGTCCGCTTCATAATCTGCACGGGTCAATCGAAAGCGAAACCATCATAGAAATACCCAGATGAAAAAGATCTACATATCCGGCAAGATCACAGGCGTACCGATTGAGCAGGCGCGTGAAAAATTCGCGGAAGCCGAAAAGATCCTAATGTGTTCAGGCTGGGAGACTGTCAATCCAATGAAAAACGGATTACCTGAAACCGCTTCCTGGAAGGAGCACATGGTAAAGGATATCGAAATGCTGCTCGATTGTGAAGCGATCCTGATGCTTTCCTGTTGGAGGACCAGCAAAGGCGCCAAGATAGAGAAGGCCGTCGCCGAGCAGATGGGAATGCAAGTATTAACTTTTAAAGAGAAAATCATATGAAAGGAAAACCCAATCACGCAGAAGCATTTTGCCACATGACTTACGAAAGCATTGGCATAAGAAAGAAAATCAGTGTTGTGATTTACAATAGCAGGGATGGCGTCACTCCGTTCGTATTTCAAAGCAAAGAATTTGGAGTAGAACTTCAACACGTTAATTGGCGAGCGGATGTTTATGATCCCAATTACAAACCAAAGACCGGCGACCTTATCTGGCGAGATGCTACGGATGAAGATAAAAAAGAGTGGTTTGAAGCGAAAAAGGAAATGCTTAGGTCAGTTACCGATCCGCAAATGAAACCAATGGCTGATCACCTGCTGAGCGCTTACGAAGAGAATCCACATATCTTCTTTGACGAAATAAGAGATGGAAGTCCTGTTTTTCAACTTGTAAACTGAGATTATGGCAAAGATTATCACATTCAGCCGGACATTCCCGGCATACCATCCAAAAGCAGGTCAACCCACTGACTTTGTGCATAAGATATGGAAATCCATTCCTGTTGACCAAATACAGCTCGTGCCGTACGCAGAAGCCTATTTCAAAACCTTCCCTTGGGACCCGATCCAGGTGGAGCGCTTTTCAAAGATGTTACCTAAACACCATACAATCCGTGCTGGCCATCGCTGGGAAGCTGGCGAGGTGTTTTCCCCGCGCGTATGGTCTGGAAAACCTTACAACTCACCAATGATCACCATTGCCCCCGATATCAAGATTGAAAAGGTTTGGAATGTTGAAGTGGATGAAGATGGGTGCTTTTGGGTTTACTGCAACAGGGAAGGCGAAGACATTCTCGATGAAGTTGCTCAAAACGATGGACTATCTCGTAAGGATCTGCTTGAATGGTTCGATAAGCCATTTGCCGGGCAAATCATTTGTTGGAACAAAAACATCAGTTACTAACATCAACCAATACAATTAGATATATCATGGAAAGTAGAATGACAGCAAAGCAAGCAATTGAAGAAGGCTTCGAATTTTGCGGCACCAATGGCCATGAATTTCAAGCGTTGCAATACATCACCGATTTAGATCAAAATGAGATTGAATCAGGAGATTATCGATTGTTCAGTAAAGAGACGGTTTGCCCATGTATTGACAGAGATTCGCTTATCGATAAGGCGATTGATGAGGCGTATGATAGCTTGGATTTCCACGTTGACACCTCCGATGTTAGAGAAACGGTTAAAGAGTCTGTCGATTGGGAAAGTATCACAAACCAAATCAATGAAGCCTTGCAAGTGCATACTTTCCATTTGCTCACTGACATCAAGTTGATTTCATAGAATCCTGTGCACCACCTTCACCCTGTTGTTGGTTGCATAATTGTTTGAGTTCTGATAGAAATACACTTTCAAAACCGGCTTTTTCAAATCTGGATCAAAAGTCTGGCAAAACACCTTGCGCTGTAAATCCTTGAACTTGATGTCAGTGACGATATATTCTCCGGCAGGAATAATAAATTCTTGCTCTCTGGGCTCTTTGATGACATGAGCCACATATTTGCCTAATACACCCGAATCGTAGGGAACCTTCAAATATTCGAAAACGAAGCCAATCAGTTTTTTGGCTTCGTTTCGTAGAGGATCAATTCCCGAGCGGCGCCTGCGAACCTCTCCGACAGTACAATGTGAATCAGCAGTTTCCTGGCTGTAAGGATGATGATCTTTAAAGAACCAAACTGGTAAATTTGGATACTGTACAGTCATGCCCTTCTCCAGATAAATCACGTCGTTTACTGCTACGAATTCCATTATGTTGTTGATGATATCAATAAAATGACATCAATAGTATCATATTATCCAATACAAGTCAATAGCCAATTACGGCCGATGGTTCAAATCGGCCTTAATTGGCTTGTAACGCAAGAAGCTCTCAAATTTTATAGATGGCCGTCTGGCAAACGCCTACGCTGATTGGGAATTTGTACCGTTCAGGTAGTTCATGAAGTTTTTCCCCGCATTCACAGCCGGTTGTTCAACGTATTGATAGCTCAACATGGCCAATGGTACCGTGAATATTACGCTTACTGTCAGTACGAATGAAAAAAGAACCAAGTTGTCTTGCGCAATCTGAGGTAGGTAAACGCTGGCAAAATCATAAACTTGCTTCAACACCAAAAAGTGAATTAAGTAGCACGAATAGCTTATTTTCCCTAAAAATATAAAGACATTGTTTACCATAAACTTCCAGGGGATGGCTGACAACAGCAGCGCCATGCACATAAATAGAAATGAGAAAATATAGTGCGGCTCTATGATTTTTAATTTATAGGGGAGCATCAAAAGTATGGAAACAAAGATTGACGCCAGCGCGAACAGGTTTAAACGCTTATTCAATAAAAACTTACTCAGCTTGTTGGCTTGTATCAACTTGAAAAGTAAGATTCCAAAAGTGAAGCATCCCAATTGAGATGGCAGCCACCTATACCAAAAGTCTTTCGGATTGAGACCAGGAAAGATAACCGGGCCTAAATGTATACTTAGCCACTTGTTTGCTATTGGGTAAATCACAA
This sequence comes from Dyadobacter sp. CY347, assembly GCF_021502655.1. Lineage (GTDB taxonomy): Bacteria > Bacteroidota > Bacteroidia > Cytophagales > Spirosomataceae > Dyadobacter. The sequence goes on along the minus strand of NZ_JAKFFT010000002.1, from coordinate 968,776 downwards.
TACTAGCTATCATTAGAATTACTAGATTTTGAGTTTTTTTCAGACGAAAATACAAAAGTGGAACAATCGCATAGAATAGCACCTCACAACTGATCGACCATCCACCAGGAACAACTGAACTTGAAGTCAGAGGATGAAGAACATTTACTAGCAACAAGTGAAATGGGTAGTGCCATAACTCCGGCCCCTCTTTCCATCCGCGAGACTGTAAGCCATAAACGGCGGTATACAGAACGATACCGAGCCAATAGACAGGAACTATACGAAATAGCCGCTTAATGAAGAAATCACGCACAGCATTAGGAGCCGTATCGTGCTTTGAAAGAGAGTTGAAAATGGTAAAAGCACTGATTACAAAAAAAAGCTGCACACCCATCCCACCCATTTCCGTCAAAGGTCGAAGTATGCCTGTTAAATGGGTAATGCTTGCAGCGTGTGTGACTATAACACCAGCAATTGCCAAGCCGCGTAGTGCATCGATGTACGCGAATCTTTCTTTAATCATGTTAAAAGCAGTGAGTTACGAAATACAATAATAGCGATTTTTGCTGGTAGCTTAGGCGAGCTGGATTGTCCAAATAGGAAAATACATATTATCCTTTGTTAGGTCAAATTAGCGAACCGTCCGTCTTCTTCGCTTATGGCTGGCGGAATCAGCTAGTTGCTCTTGCTCAATCATCGACTGATCAAAAATCCAAGCAACTACTTCAAAAGTCCCTCCTAACGACTCTTCCGCAATTCCAACTTTCACTTGTTTAGAGTGACTAGCCCAAGAATGTGTCCACTTTACTTCTCCGGGCTTTAAGTCCCTTTCTTTGGGATAAGATCCAATTTTTATTAGTCTACCGTTTTGACTTTCAAGGAAGCTAACGAGATTTTTATGGTCGTCTGCAAGCTTGTCGTCCAAATTGTGAGCTTTCTGGCTCAGTCCAGAAATTTCAATTTTATACAGCTGGGCATTCTTGTTAAACAAGGGTTTTACGAAATACGTGTTTGCACCTAAGCCTTGGAGAATATATGAACTGGCATTCCCATACTCATCGGTAGAAATTCCGAAATTTACTCCTGGTAGAGCGACTTTTGCCCTCTTAAACGCTACGCTGTCATTGCTGCTATCTGGAACACTATATTTTGAAAGTATTTCGGCACTCGTCCCTATCGGATCTGGTTCGTAATGAGCCCCTTCACCTTTGCGGGAACAAGAAAATAATAGCAGTTGAAATAAAAAAGTGAAGAGTATTTTCATCGTTGAGTAGGTCTACATTCCACAATACTAAGCTTTTAGCAGGAAATATCAAAATAACTGTAAGTCCTCAACGTGACTGCATCGTGGTATAAACTATCACTGTTTATGTACTTAGAAGACACAAAAAAAGGTGCGACTCAACAGAATCGCCCTTTAAATCTCATACACACTATAAAAGATTTTTAGAAGCCTTCCCACTGGAAGTGCATGCCGTCGATGGATCTGGCCGACCAATCCGCACCGCAAATCCATCCGTTCTGCCTCCAAGCGTTTAGGAATTCTTTCGACCAGGTTACTTTGCCACGAAATGGATTCCAGTTGGCATTGAGATCAACAGATATACCCCATGCATGAGTTGAAATGCCCGTGCTTCCGCGCTTTGGCCGAATATTAAAGCATCCGTCCCAGGTCTTGATTTCTTTGTGCAGGCCATTTGCGATAAGCTCTTTCAGCGTATCTTCCAGAGGCACAATGGCGTAATAGTTGATGTAAATCTTCTTCGGAATTACCTGAATGTTTTCAATAATTTCCTTTGGCACATCCCAATACACCATCCACTTCTTTTCGAAAGCAAGCCGGTCCTCGTAAGGATCTCCGAATCTGGCAATCAGCTGCGACTGTGTCTTCATTGCGCCGGCGTTTTAATTTCTTCCTCTTCTTTCACAAAAGACAGCAGATCCTTGTAATCGCCGGAATTCCGGAATTTCCGAAATGGAGCGCTGAACCAATTAGGCAAAAGCTTCGGAAGGATCTGATCTATCAGATCACAGCTCTTAATGAAATAGTAGGTGAACATCACACCATAACCGGCGAATATGAAATACAATGCCATACCTGGAACCGGATTGGCACCGGCGACGGCCTGCGTAACAATCTTGAATACCACGGCGATGATGATCGAGGCGATATATCCCAGCAGCACCACGGAGACCATTACTACAAACTGTTCAATGGTCTTTTTTACAAATATTTCTGCTTTTGCCTCACCCGACTTGTAATGCTTAACAAGTCCGAGAAAGGTCATTGTCGTAAAGCAAATACCAGTAGCAACTAGCAGATCGATCGTCAAATCCTTGCGGTAATTGAAGACCTGTATAAATCCCACAGTCGAAGAAGAGAGCAAAAGGAATGCGGGATTTGTGACCATTCCTTTAATTGTCAAACCGATAGAGGCGAGCATTGACGTGAGATTAAAATGTTCGAAAATTTTCATTTGGTTGAAGATTAATGGACTGAAAGCCCGGTTAAAAACCCAGTAGGGAAACCTGAGCCGAATCCATGCTTGAACCCTTTCCAGTATCCCTTTCTTGCATTCTTCCTTTCTTCACTGATAGCGGCTTCAAAGCTTTGTTTTTGCAGTGCAGTTTGCATTTCAGACAAACGCAAGGCATTTCGGAGGTCGTCGATTTCCTTTCCCCTGGACTCATAAGCGGTTCTAAGGTTAAAAAATGTTGGTTTGAGCAGCTCGTACTTGTAGGCGCTATCAAGGAGCTGTTCTTGATACGCTGTCAGCACCGCGAGCTCGCTGCCATAAGATTGCGCGTAGCCTTTCCCTGCCAACAGAATCAGGATTGAGATAATGAGTGTAACTGTCTTCATACTGCTGATGATGTTGATCGGAGGTAGCGGAATCTTTCTTTACCAGTCCTTTGTAGTAGGCAAGGCTGTCAATAACCCAAGAGTGCGTTTCGACGGGTTTGTGGTTATAGGTTTTCGTCAACCAAATGGCACCGAGTATCAGAACAATGATGGCGAAAACGAGTACCGCCAAATGGATGTGCTTTTTCATTCGATATCTAGCCTGGCATGAATGGCGTTGCCTGAAACTTTAAAAGTCTTGGTTTGTCCGTTCGGAAACCGCACTTCAAGCTTGTGCCAGTTATTGTCCGCGTAGGAATTCAAATAGAACCAGGCTATCTTCCCATCCTTGCGTTGGGAGTAGACAAATCCTCTTTTTTGATCGTAAGCAGAAACTATTTCTTGACCGTACGCCTGGTCGGGCAAAATCCAATTTGTGCCGTCGATCTTATAAGAAAGGTATTCTGTTTGACCTCGGTCTGTCTGGCCAAATGTCTCATTATACAGCTTTTGAGAAAAGTAGGTCAGGTCTGCCCCTCCGTCAAACCCTGCGTAATAATCGTTCGTGTAGGAGTAGTACGGAAACTCGTCTTGCGGAAATGGTGATCCGTTTGGAAACCACAGTCCTTTCGCCCATTCGTGGCTAAACTTTTTGTGACTCTTTTTTCCGGGAGCGCCCCATTCGTGAACCAGGTTGCCGTAAACCTGACCGATAAAGCCAGCCGCGATGTGCACATTAGGATCGAGGGGAACTTTGGCGTCTGTGTAAAATTCCCCTTCTGGGTACACATACTTATATTTGTTGTTCGGCCTGTACTCATGCTTCCCCGTCAGGAAAACGCCGCTACGGAGTCCAAGAATTTTGTTGATGTGAAATCTGAAGATCGTTTCGTAAATAAGTCCAATCTGAATGTCGGGAGCGCCAAGATAAATCCCCTCTGTAACCATCGTGGTGCTGGCAAGGGTGCCGCCCGGACTGTACGGAGTTGATGGAAGATTCTCAGGATTTCTTTTTAACAGATCGCGGAAGTAACTCGCCGGGCGTTTTCTTGAAAGTGAAATCGGCTCAGGCCATAAATAGTAATAGTTGTGGACAATTTCATAAGGGATTCCGCGCTTGCCAAAACGATCCTCGTAACGCTCACGAAGCCGCTTGTAGAAATGACGGTGCATGTCCCAATAATCAGGCGTCCAAGACTCGTTCTCCATGGTCTCGCCAATCCAGATTGCATCTGAAATATCTGCCTCATCCGCTTTTCGGATAGCGGTTTCTTTGTCAAAGCCGCCGTTAGGCCACCAGAATTTGTTAGTCCCGCCGTCGCCTGTGTAGTCATCCGTTATCACCGTCCCGTCCGATCTGACAACAGGCGGGAGCTTTGATAGCTTGAATATTACCTCATTTCTCGGAACGTTGTTGTAGGTCTTTCCTGCCTGTTTAAGTGCATTTGCCTGCCTGTTTCCATCCGCTTCATTCCACGGCAACCAGTGGTGAGGCAGATGAGTCACTCCCTTCGAGAGGATCAACTCAGGAGTGTAGCCGTCCCAATTATCAATCCAGAGTTTTCCGGCAGGTAGCTTCATATCTGGCGCAATCTCAGGCCAAGAAATCTGCCGCCCATCCGGGTTGTAGTTCCAGAGGATCGGATTCAAAAAACCTTTACTGTCGCTCTGCCCCGGAGCCACGAACGTATTGAATGCAAAACTTGTGTTATAGGAAAAAAGCTCGCCCGCGTCTCGCTGATAGTAGCCACCGCCTTGATAATCGGACTCCTGAGTTCCCCATTGATTGATGCTAGGAATGCCGTCTTTAAGTTTGACTTTGACAACTCGGATCGGATTATTCCCGGACACCATGTAATTGGTGAGCCGGTTTTTTTGAGTGATAATTTCGCCGTTTACCAAATATCGGTAGCTATGTGTAGGGCTAATCCTATCCGGGGCGAGATCGGTGAAAATACGAACGTCGGCAGAGTCACGAACAGCGAGCTTCATGTGCTCATCCATTCCTTCGGTCATCGTTTTAAGCCTGTTCAATGTTCCGTTTACCGGTACCGGCTGATCGGGCTTGTCTATGACGGGAGGCGTTGTAGTGCCGCCTTGATCGGACTTGATCTGGAATTGAATCTCAGAAGGTTTGTCGCTCAGGCAGGATTTTCCTTTAATGATCAGCGTGTAAGTCCCGTTTGGTAAAACTGATTTTTTAAAATCAAGATCAATTATATTGGACTTTGGACTAACAGAATCAACGAGCACGGGTGTACCGCTCAGCACAGGCCAAACTTCATACTGGATTGACTCTACCCCCTCGCCGTGGAATTGAAGTTGAGCCCCCTGATTACTGAATGAAATCAGACGCGTAATGACAGGAGAAACACGGCAAGGCTTCAACGTAACAGGCGGCTTGGTGATTACTCCCCCCGACAACTTAATGATGCTGTCAACCTGAGTCTTTGTGTAGTATCCGGATAGGTCAACCTGGAATGTTCCGGTTACCTTACTTTGAGAGATGGCCGTCAGTTGAAGCAAACTGAACAGCATTAACAAGAAATATCTCATTGTGTGTGGGAAAGAACAGAGGGACATCGATGTCCCTCTGTCAGATGATTATATCAGTTTCGCGGCGAAAATACCGGAAACACCATGAAGTACGTTGGTCACATCCTCAGTGAACCATCCATTAGGACGGATGTAAAGACCAGCAGGAAGAGCGACGGTAGCAGTTGTTACCGCGAAATCATTGGCATCACGCTTGCGAGTGACACGAACATCAACATCACGAATGAAGGAGCTCGCAACATTATTCAGGATTGTCTCATCCTCTGGCAAATTCATGAACATGATTTTACCTTTCGCATCAGCAGTATCATCGCTGTTGGTAGGATCGCCGAATTTTTCCGGGAAGTCAGCATAGCAGAATGTTTCTGCCGCAGCTGCCCCTGAATCGATCAGCAGGATCCGGCCAGCACCATAGATTGTATCGATCAGCTCGTCATAGTAGAAATCCACCGGCGTGCGTCCGAACATGGTTGCCCAATCGTAACCCGCATCATTAATTGCCAACACACCTTCACGGCGCATTGCACGCAAAGCAAGTGTTCCACCGATCATGATCAATCTACCAGTGATCTTGTTAGCGATCTTGGTTTCATTGATGAAATCCCAGAATTCAGCTTTCAAAGTTCTGTCAGCGTTGAACGTAGGAACTTCGATCAAAGGCGCGGCAGCAGTCGGCGCGTTGGCAGTTGGGAAAGCAGCATTCTTGCCGATACGTGCGATCAAAGAACTCAGCACATAAGTCGCAAAAGGATTTGCCACACCTGAATCGAAATCCTGAATGATTTGCAAAGCCAGACGATCCACAAATACTTTGTATTTAGGATCCAGCGTGTCGGACATCTTACCCGCCACGTAATTGCTCATATACTCCAAAGCCTTCGGCTCAAACAATTCTCTGGCCAGTGAGCGGTTGACTTTGATCTCTTTGTAGAAATCATAAACAACATCGATCGTCAATGGATCAGAGAAATCTTCGCCATTTAAATCGCGGGTCCTTTCATCATATCCAGATACTACCCTGGCTGGGTAAGTATTGACCTGCACTTTTGGAACAAGGATGTCCCGGCCAGGTGTCGCTCCCCAGATAACCGACGTGCTATCGGTTGGACCGTAAGGGCTAATCTGGGTTCTTACCTCCTGAACGGCAGGAGAAAGCATAGCCTGAGCAGCGCCGTAGCGGTTAAACTTCAAGCCGTTATTAGCAGTATGCATCAAAGCCGCTTGCACAGTTCTGGCAATACCAAGGTTTACATTATTAGGCATTTCAAAAGTCGTTTAGAATTTTACGATTCGCTCACTTCCGGACGCAGTAAGCTTGTTTTTGTCACCTTCGGAGCCTGATTTCCATCGAGTTCGACGGTTGTCTTCGGAGGGTTCGGTCCGGCGTTTTGCCTGAATTTGTTTTCAGACAGCGCTTCGTCAAACAGTTCGTCAAGGGTCACAGCCTTGGCGCCTTTCATGTAAGGGGTTCCGGTATCAGTTCTGACAACATCCAACTTGGCGGGATTGACTTTGAGCCCTTTACCCTCAATGTGCGCCAATACTTTCGGCAAAACGAGCATTGACAATGCGTCTTGATTGGCGTATGCTTCGACAATATCTTTTCTGCTTTGAAGCTTTGTGAGCATCGAAGAATTAAAGATTTTGCCTTCGTATTCACCTTTCTGCTTTTCAAGTGCGGCTTGCGTTTCCACCTCAGCGGTTTGCAGCTTCGTTTGAAGAGCGGTGATCTCAGTTCTCAGCTTGTCCAGGTCGCCGGATCCTCCTGCCGCAGCAGTTTTGGCCGCTTCGATCTTGGCAGCAATCTGAGCTTTGATCTTTTCAAGCTTTTGCGGACCTTTCTCTTTTGCGATGGTTTTAATATCATCACCCAAGAGGTCAGCCCATGAAGCAAGCCCATCATCGAACTTGTCCAGATTTCCAGCCTTTTTTGCGAGGTTCGCGAATTCGCTTGTAGCCTGGTTTGCAACCGTATCAAAGAAACTTTGAACCGGTGCGGATACCTCATCCTGGGGCAAATCAGCCAAAACGGCTTTTTGCTCATCAGTTAATTTCACGCCGGCCGCAGCCAGAAGTGATGTAAGATTGTCAGCTAATTTTGCCATGTGTGTTGGTAGGTCGCAACCTATTTAATAGTGTTTGCCCGCGGGCGAATGAGACTTGTGATTAAAATTCAATGACCTTATCATCCTGCACATATCCGATTAGCTTTGCGCCTCTCAGTGTTGAATATGCGGGATTGCCTTTGTCGTCCTTTTTGAGGCCTTGCCAGAAAGCATATTTTACATGCTGAACGACCTTTTCTTTCCGGACTGAGTTTTCACCATCTTCTTCGACGTGAACCGGATTCTTGAATTCGATCACCACATCGTCAGATGATTTCAAATCAGCTAGCGTTTTTTTCTTAGCAGTTTTCGCCTTGTCCGCAGCGGCTTTGTCGGCTGCTTCCCTTTCTGCTTTTGCTTTGTCAGAGGCTTCTTTATCGGCTTTGGCTTTGTCGGCCCTGGCCTTTTCAGCAGCTTCTTTCTCAGCGGCATCCTTATCAGCTAATGCTTTTTCAGCAGCTTCTTGATTGGCTTTCGCCTTGTCCGCAGCGGCCTTGTCGGCTGCTTCCTTTTGTTCAGGAGTCATAACTCTTGGTATTTGATTGGAAAACTGATTTAACTTTTACGCGAATGAAGTTCAGGTGATTACTCTTTGACTGTGTAAATCCTCAGACTGGACCCCGTTGCAGTGTATCCGATGGCTGGGATGGGTTTATACCTGCCAGTCTTGGGTGAACGAATGGCTTTGAAAATCAAAGACTTCCCTGCCGGTATTGAAACACTCTGACCAGCCACAAGAATTGAACTCGCAGCAGATGCGTGATCATTTGCAATCTCGACATAAGAGAATGTGCTAGCGGCCAGTGTGCCGGTCGTTGTGCTATTGATGATCGCCTGGTCGGTGATTGCATCAGCACCAGAAATGAAAGCAGTAATTACATCTGAAACCGTGGCGCCATAGGCTGTGTTGTCAGACCTACGCACCTGATCTGGTGACAGTGTAAGGCCGAAGCCTGCGAACGTAAACCCGATCTTACTTCCCTTTGAAACGATTTTCAAATCCTTGGCAGGAGTAATACGGTGCAAGCCTCCTGATGCGCTGTCAACTCTGACCTGATCAGCGGAAGTGTAGTAAATGCGCCAGTTCTGGGCGTTTGCTTCAAGGCCGATCACCAGGCCGAGCGTTAATAATAAAGCAATGCACTTTTTCATAATCAATTGTTTTGGTTTAAACGGTTATACAATTCTTTCGTAATCGGGCGAAGCACATCTATGCAGTTGTACCCGCCGCAAAGCCAGAAGATCGATTCTTTGGTCGTGCCCGGAATCTTTCCCTGCCATTCTTCATCTGCCCAGCTTTCTATTTCCTGTTTCGTGAAAGCCTTTCCCTTTTTTTTGATGCACCAGTTGCGGCTGTGAGCCACGGCAACACCATCATAGTAGTAGTGGGCTAGGTCAAGCGTTGTGCCGATGGATGTCGAGTAATTGCGATGAAACATCCATAAACTTTGCTTTGCCTGGTGAAAAACATAGTTGGCTGGCAGCTCACTGGTATGCACCACTTCCCTTACCTGCTTTCTAAGATCAGCCAGACTTTGACCGCGCATCACTGCATTTTCTAAGGCCTGGCTCACCGGCTCAATGAATGCTGTTTCTGGTATGACATCAATCAGCTGGATCTTGACCCGGTCGAGCGCTTCCTGTCCAGCCTGTTGAAAGAAAGTCGAGTACTTGCTTACACCGTAAGGCTCGTAATAACTTTCAATGGAGATGATCACATCCTTCATTCCAGTCAGAAGCTCATTAACCGCGGCGTCATAACCAGCTGTGGCCAGGTACGACCGTAGGTAAAGCCGGTAGCGCGTGACAGTCTTCCAGTCGTTCATTTTGCTATCCCGGCTCATTTCAAGATCATCCATGAGATCGATCATTGCGTCAAGAAATGCGCGGGCGACCTTCTTCATGTTTAGCATGAAACCGTTCAGGAGCTTCTCCTGCTTTACTTCCGCTTGTTCAAGGAATTCCAGTTCTTCCATGGTTATTCATTCATCTGGTTGATATCCTTGGCATTTACAAGCGGTGCCAGCGTGCTCATTTCAATAGGCTGACCTGCCGGGCGAACGGAGAAGTACAGTTTGTTTTCAGCAAGCAATAGTTCATATTGCTCATTTACTGCCATCTCAAAAAAAGCATCGTTTTTTAGGATCACATCCCGAAGCACCGTTTCAAAGTTGATGGAGAATTGAAGCTGTTCAATGGTTCTGCTGAACTCTTCGGATTCCCGGTTCATGGTCAGATATGCTTGTGAGAGCAGAAATGACTTGGTTTCATCATTCTTGTTGCGGTGCGGATCCAGCCGCATCTTAACTCGGAAAGTCTTGTATTCGATTGAATCCTTGCCGACAGTCTGATCCAGATATTTCACTTGCAGCGCGTCCTTCAATTCCTCCGAATAATTGTTAGTCATCGCATCATTGAGCTCTTCGCGCGTCATGTCAATCGAGCTGATATCAAACCGTTTCGGGCTGACAATGACGGGCACCTGATCGCCTGCTTTTCCAACAGGCCCGTAACGGATCGCGTCAGTTCCAGCATAGACCGGGTGCAACACGCGTTCGATCAAATGGCGTGATGCATCGGTGATCATCTGCTCGCCTTCGTGACGGTCATAACGCTTGGAAGTTCCGGATGTGGCCATGAAGACCTGATCAGCAATGTGACCCAAACCAATTGCCTGATATGCTTCGACCATGTTACGCTTATATTCCTCGCGGAATTGAACGATCGCATTTGGTGACCTTTCGATCATACCGGCCGGTGGGGTGGGCAAGTGCATCGGCTTAGCATCATCGTCACCGAAACTCGTCTGCGTAGGCGCGCTGATCAGTATCTTTTCAAGGGCTGAATCATAGATTTCATATCCCGCGCCGCTGCACTTTGTGCATTTAATGGTTGTGTTTTTCCTACGACCGTTAGCACCTTCGACAAAGCTTTTTACCTGGCCATCGCCGCCACATGCTTTGCATTGCTTGGTGACATACTGCCATTCCAAGGATCCTGTGTGAAGCAGCGCTTCGATGTCGATATCCGACGCCCTTTGCAAGACTGATTTCAGAGCTGGGATCGCATCAGACACATAGGACTCAAACAGCTTATGAATGCCGTCTTCGCTTGTTTTCTTGATCAGTGAACCGATCTTGAAAACCGGCATGGTGCGGAAGTAATGAAGCGGAAAGGCTTCCGCAAATCCAATAAACTTGCCTGCCTCATCCTGACCGGCGCTCATCCCAAGAATATCCCATTCTGTTTTTGCCCCACTGACTGAAACCTGTTTTGCAATGCAATAGCTTTCCTGATCAAAGAAATACAGGATTAAACCCGACTTCTCTTTCTTGCCATTGATTGTGATTTCATTTTTCTTCTGAGCGCAGATGACAGCTTTCTGACCTTCGCCATAATACCACACTTGACCAGACAGAGCCCATATGGGAACAACCTCGCGGTATTTGGTAGGATCTTCCGGAATTTGAGGAAGAAGAACAGCGCACGCATTCGGATCGTCAATGAAATGCTGAATACCCTGTTCCCAAAACCACTGTTCAAGCGATTTCCAAGCGCCGAAAGCTTCGGAAGTGTAATAGCTTAGCGTATCTTCGAAAGGTATGGCAGCATCAACTGCCGGAAACTCGATGGTAAAATCATCGGCATTCCGGATGGCCGAGATGGTTCTGATCAGTCTGCGACGGAATGGCTTTGTAATAGCCTTATAAATCGCGGCCCTGAACTTGGTATGGCTGGGCTTTTCCTTCTCCTTTGGTCTTTCGACTTTCAGGAAGTCCGGGCACTCATCACTGAAAACACTTTCAACGAGTTTGCTATGCTTCACCGATTCTTCGTAAAAAGGGTGCAGCAGCTTGGCATCCGGCTTTTCTTGTCCGTGCTTAACCAGGTATGGCGCTATGTCTCGTTTGAAATCCAGCATTTTCAGTGTGTGTTTAAAATAAGCCCTCTTTTCGAGGGCTATGGGGTCCGGCCAGCCATCAAATCATGAAATCGTCACCGAAATCATCATCGAAAGCTGGCTCAGTTAGTTTACCAGTACTTCGACATACATTTCACCTTTCACGCCGGTTGCGTTCAGGCAAAATATCTTGTAGATGTACTTACCTGCTGCCAGTGTACTTGGCAATGTCAAGGTAGCGGTGCCAGAATTGAAAGATCCTTTTCCAGCCGCTGGCAACGGCGAACCGTCAACCTGCGTGCAATACCAATCAACGCACGCATTGGCGGGGTCGGTAGCGAACACCAACGAACCGGCACTGGCCAGAAGCTTAGTGAACTTCTTACGCCCTACCGTCGAGCAGGTTGCAGGAACGACCAGGGTAGCAGTCGGCTCAGCAATCACGAATTTCACGTCGTTTTTCAATGAGGCCTGGTTAATTCCTAACTGGACAGGGAGGAACCCGGCAAATGATTTATACATGGAAGTAAAACCGCCCACGATCTTAGCATCCTTGTTTCCTTTGGCATTAGAAATCGCAGAATACGAAATTCCATGATCATCATAGTAAGCAGCTTCCACGCTGTTATTGGTGAACATGAAGAAGTCAAACTCACGGTTTGCCATAAGCATGTTCAAGAAATTGCGGGAACTGTAAGCATGGTTCAACCTCCAAACGACCGTTCCAAGGAGTGTATCAGTTAAACGAGGACCGGCAGACGGGCCAAAAGCCTCAGCTTCCGATGTCACTGCCGGATCAGCCTCCTGCCCAATAATGTCAGAGCTCCCAAAGAAGTAGGCTTGATCGCTAAGACAAAGCTCTTTGATGATAGAAACTATATTGGCAGATGACACTGTCTCAGCTTCATACTGACCGCCAAGGCGCAAACCGACAGAAGCATCGACCATGCCAAGTGCTATGTAAGCACCAAGCGTCTGATCCGCTTCGCTATTATAATTGTGAAGTGGTTGCAGGTCAACCCCCTTCGATGTTAAAAAGTAACCTAGCATTTGCTTTCAGGTTTAAAGTTTATACTGTACTATTTTTTGAGCACTTCCGCTCGGATTCTATATTCGTACGGGAGTGCCGCCGACAGTTGGATGCTGACCTTGCCCTCTTCAAGCCTATATGAACCTACCTTCTTATCATTAAGAAACAGGTTGATCCAGCTATTGTATTCGGGAATAGTGACGTGAACCCATGGACCAGTTTTGTCAATCTCGATTATGGGTTTAATTTTTTTCGAAGCTGACTTATTTGCGTCAGCTACATTGACTTGCTCTTTCATGAGAAATAATTGTTTAGTTTGATCTGCCGTACCAGCTCCTGGCTTGAATCAGATGCTTTCCGGCATCGGATCGTATACTCACCTTCTTCCACGAAATGCACCGGGCCATCATATCGACCTGTTTCATTTGGCTGCATTCCTGTGCTGCTGGCAACCGCCCACGTATGAACGCCATCGATCTGCACTTCAACCGGAACAGACGAATAGACTGTAACTCGCAGCGGTCTCAACCCCGGAGATGTATTATTTCCGTAATCAGCGAAATATGTTAAGTCCACAACAGTACTACCAAAGTCAATGCTGGCCGTAGGCATTGTCAGTGAATAGGTTTTCGTAATGGCCTGCGCTTCAACCTGATTGACCCCCCAAACTTTTACCTGGTAATTCCCACTATCAGAATAGGTTTTTGATAGGTTCGTTCCTTGGGCATCGCCGTCAAATTTGCTTTTATAACCACCGATCGCACCACTAATATTCTCAATGACAACCTGTACCGTGCCTCCCTGGCTTTCAATCTGACGCAAAATGAAAGATATTGGCACGTCAATAGCCCGATCAATGCTATCCTTATCACGCGAAAAGTTCCGGCAGGATGCAGGATCATAAAGATCAGGCAATGCTGCTCCGCCCGCTATTAAATAAGCTTTGTAAGATTGACCGTTAACTGTTTCAGGAGTTTTCCAGCCAGTATGCTCTGTTTCGGACTCTGTAACGACAAGAGATCCGTAAGTGTCCTGTCCGAATTCTGCCAGGTATGCAATGATACGTTGACCGGCGTACAGAATTGGAGAAACGGTGATATTAGCGCTCCCATCAGCAGTAAGTGCTGAACCAAGGATTTGTTTTGTCTCGTCATCATAGATGAGCACATCGATACCATCAGCCACGTCAGCCACAACCTTTACAGATGTACTTTCCGCGTAAAAACCTGATATAATGATCGCTAATTCCATATGTTATAGTCCGTAAACTTTCTTCAAAGTGTTGATCGCAGGAATGGATATTTTGCCGTATCCGGCCGCATTCGGATGTATACCATCGCTCAAAAAATTCGCATGATTTCTTTGGCTTACCCCTGATTCGGAAGTCTCGCAGAGCAAACATTTTTCGATTTTGGCAATACTACGGATGGCGTCGCGCACTTGCTCAAACCTTACGCCCGCCGCGATTCCGGTTCCTATTGCTGTATCTTCTCCATTTCGATGTAATGGTGTAGCCAGAATGATTATTGCATTTGGCACCCGGGCGTGGATCAAACTAAGCATGAGCCTGTAAGCGCCGCAAAACGTCGTTTGATCTTGTGGTGAATAAATATCCCCCAACGGGTATTTTATGTAATCGTTTGTCCCGAAACGGATGAATACAATTTGCGAACTCGTCGGTATGGTGCTCACACGCTGCGCGGTGCTACCAGCAGCCGAAAAAGTATAATGAGGCGTCACTGGTTCAACCCCACCATCATCAGGACGAGCTAAATAAAGACCATCTAGGGCAGGATCCGCATCCTGTTTGTACCATGCAATTTGTCCGTTGTCTACAACTTGGCTACCTCCTGTTCCGCGCACATAGGGTACAATGCCGAACCTTTTCACAAGCAAATCAACTTCGTAGTTTGTGGTGATTGCATTGGCCGAATTGACATTCGCCTGTATAATGGAGTCCCCGAAAAAGCACATTTTAATTCCTTGCAACCCGAAGTAATTCACAGGATTAACAAGCATCGAAATTGCGCCCGCAAAGTTCGTATCGTTCCCTAGCTGACTTGCAATTGTCTGGTAGGTTGTTTTCGAGAACTCAACAATTGAACTTCCGAATGCAGCCATATGACCTGTATGAAAAGATTCATATATATTCCCAGCGACAGCGGTGGACCGTGTATCTAGCCGGATACCACATCTCAAAATTGTTGCTGTGGCAGGAATTGCAATCCCCTGAGCGTAAAAACGCAGCCAACCGTCTCCCAAATCAATGTAAGAAGTGTCAAGCCCAATATAAGTGCTGACACTGCCACCTTCGTTTCTAAATTCAATTTGACAATATGGCTTAATGAATGCCAGGTTACCCTTGAATAGAAAGGAGAATGATATGGTAGCGTTGGCACCTGCTACAACATTCATTGTAATGTAGTCTCGCAGGATGCTTTGAGCGCTATCCGACAACCTTTTGATATTAGAGACTTTCAGCGCTTTCGTGCCGACAGTACTTGCTTGATCGACTACTGCAAATTCTGGTAAGAAAGTGCTCGCCGTTACGATAGTGTGGCTGATCACTCCATTGGTAAAATCACCGTTTGGAAGCAAGGGAACGCCAAATGATGCCGCAAGTTTGTTTGTTACCAACACTTCTGCTTCATCTGCAATTCCTACGTTTATCGCATTGGCAATAGGCGAGCCGAACGCTAATTGAGGTGCTTGAAGCCACAAAAAGAAATTTGTATCGGCAACCGCGTTGGGTGAGCATGTCGCGCGGAACCTGATGGCTACTGATAGCGCATTTGCAGGTACGGAAATATTTTCAAATTTGACACAAACCCACTCGTTTAAGGCTTGCGGGATAATTGTTGGAGGTGTTGGAACGCTGGTTGAAGCACCTCCTGTAACTGCATCATAAAACAGTATTGGAGCATCTGCAATATTTATACTAAGCGAAGTTCGTTTAATCCAGACACTGAAACTGAGCTTCGACATTCCAACATAAGTAGCAGGAATTGCGATCCGCTGGACAAGCTGGAAATCCGATATATTGCTATTTGATCCGTTCTTGAAAAGCGTTGCCTTTATAGACTTCGAGCCGATCGGTCCATCAGGAGTGGATTCTATAATGAAAGATGCTGGGGTGTTCGGTGGAGTTCCCGAAGCTGTGAAGGTCCATGGCGCCAGCAGTGACGTAGCTCCAAGAACTTGTTTCCGAAATGATACATCCAGCAGTGCGTTTGTATTGATCTTTTCGGAGATAGTGCTTTCTGTTCTGGCCAAGCTGATGTAGTCGGCACCTAAATACATTTGAGGTGTCAGTACTGTATCCATTTTAAGCAGCGTCGGCGAGCCCAACCAAATTTCAGAATCCGCAGGACTAGCTGCATCTGTGTATAGGTAGACCGCCAATTGTATCCGATCTGTGTAGGCAGCAACTGTGATTGAAGCAGTGGAACGAACATAATATAAACCATTTCCCAGGTTTATCATTTCAGTTGCGACTGTCTGACCAGTACCTTCCGGAACTTTTAAAAGTAATGTTTGAGTAGATCCACCTAAGATTGTCCCCGGCTTTAAATATAAGTAGTAGCCGATTGCCACCTTGGATGAAGCTGGGAGCAAATCCAGAGGAATTGTATTGCTAAGAAAATTGATTCTAGCACTTGGCTGGGTGATTGCTTTTCCAAAAAATCCAATTCCCTTGATATTCTTTTCAATTGAAACGACTGCTGTTCCTGACGCGCGATAAAACCTGGGAGCCAAAGAACTTCCTGTGGAACCAAGTGACCAGTTTTCTGGGTTTTGGTTGGCGAAGTTGATCAGATTTGGGCTTTGCTTCGGATCCGTAATCGCTGATGCAAAAGGAATTCGATCCCACTTCGTCGCTGCGCTTATTATTTTGTCGCCGTTACCCCAAGATTTTGAGACTCCTGTAAGAGAGTTAGTTCCCTGCGTGTCGCAATCAAAATACTTCCCTTTGCCAAAAGCGGGAGCTTCCACAAGTGTACCGGTTGCTCCTGTTTCTGAAATTACATACGCTGATGTCGCTGCATTGAACGTTCCTAGCCGGTCGGCGAGTGACAAATTATTATAAATATCGTCTATAACCCCTGCACCAGTCTCTAAAACAGCCCGCAATTTTGAGGCGGAAATGCTTTTAGAATTATTGGAGGTTAGATCCGAATTGATCTTTTGTCTGTACTGGCTGGTATTGGGCATTTTAGATCGGATAATCGTAGTTGAAATCGTCAGAAAACTCTCCAAAAGCTGGCTTTTCGACACTCTGGCAATCGTAGGCAATTGTTAAATCGACTGCTCGTTCACAAGCGTAAGTGATTGCGGCGATATTCGAACATGCACTCGTTAAACCCACTTGAATAATCCATTCATCACCAGTTTCAAATTTTAAAAAGTCTGATAGTCTGATGCGCTGGCCTTTCGGAAGAAATGCGGTTAGATAGTGAGATCCGGCATGATAAATGGTCAGGTTTACGTTATCAAAAGTTTCAGCAAAAAGCTGATATGAGGCAGTATTGAGAAGCTGCCAATCCTCTATTTCTCTTACAATTTCAGAACTGCGCAACCACAGCTGCAAACGACCCTTGACCCCCTCGCCAATAACTTTGCAGAATCCACCGTAAGAGCCTGACTGATAATAATTTGACCTGTACCGTGAAAAGTTGTTTTTCTCTTTGCCGAGTTCAGTTATCTCGCAAGTTGCCTGACGTAGATCCTCTCCGCTAATGAGCATATTCTCAGTGTATTCACCGGCATTGTAATAAACTTTGTTTCCAATACGCAGGTGCTCATGCTTCAAAAAGCTCGCAAGCGTTACATGCATCGGTAGATGACCAGCTGTTGTAACAAGCTTGCTGACGTACTCCATTTTGGTAGTAGTTCGTCTGTAACCTCCCATGAACTTTACGACCCGCTCTTCTTCGGTCTGTTGCTTTGGTGGATTGATGTAAACCGGAAGGCGTAAACGTTGAGTTAAGCCGTTCTCGTAATATTCAAATCCAAACGCATCACCATAGTCCGCAACTTCGATGATTTCTCCGACTGCCTTGTCCTTCACTTGGATATGATTCCCCAGGGCAATCAGTTCAGGATTTTCTGATCGCTCATCGATGATCCCAAGTTGATATGTTCCAGACTGAATGTCACACTTAAATTCCGCTTCAAACACCAGCTGAGATGACCTGGCCAGTTTAGGCCCTTCCGAGATCGTTACATCTGCAACGTTGTTTTCATTGTATAGGAATCCCTTAATAGCATAAGCGTTAGGCGTTGCCCCCGTTTCGGTTTCAACGGTAAAGCTCACAGAATCAAAGCCGAAGTGTGCGGCAATATCAAGAGATGTGTCATTGTCATCGGCAGTGTATTGTTTATCGCCATAGTAGAAGATGTTCCCGGCCCTGACATCTGAGCCGACAATAATCCTCCAACGGCGTACAGCATATGAATTGATATGCTGATATCCAGATAGGTTAATTGACGGAGAATTCTTGTTTTCGATCACCTGAATTCCAGCCAGAAAGCTGACCTGCGGTATCACACCCGCCGCCACGGTGTAAAAGCCTCCAACGTCCGTGTTAAAAAAATCTTCAATGTCATCAGTCGAGTCACCAACCTGAACGGTATAGCTTTTTGTCGTTTTGCCGGTTGCTGAAACTTGCACAACATTCCCCGGCTGTGGTGTACCGTTCACGCGTATGTGATAGTTGTCATTCCCTGAAAGCACGTCGTCAAAAACCGCCTGAACTGTGAGCTTATTTGTATTCGAGATGGTCCGGCTTCCTGCTTCTGCATACGCCTCGACAGGATGATCTTCGGAAACTTTGTATCGAGAGCCTGAGATGAGCTGCTTCAAAACTTTATCAGGAGTATCACCAGCAACAGCGACATAAGTGATATTATCGAGAGTGAACTGGTTTCCCTCTAAGATGCTAGCACCGATTTTCACTAAATAACTATCCTGCGCCGGATAGTTAAAAACTCCCTGATCGATCCGGTCTATGACAGGATTGTTTGTGTTGGACATTGAAGTGCTACCCAGGCCAACGGTCAAGCCTTCGTCGGCCAGCCGGAAAACGCCTTGCTTTTCCCAGATCCGGACGCGCATCTTACTTCCTTCGACATCGCAAAGTACCTTTGTGTAAGGGAATGACTCGTAGAATTCTTTGAGTGCCTGCATGTAATCAACCTTATTGGTTTGCTGACCTTTAAAGGTTCCGATTACAATTTGCCCGTTAGCGCGCTGTAAAGCGAACTGTTTCCAGTTGTCAGCAGATTGCAATGAACCAACCCAAATACTCAGATCAACGTACTTCTCTGATTCTTGGGTACGAACAATGCCAATTTTGTGACGAACCGCATTGATTTCCGGGGCATCTCCGCAATTTGGGACGTAAGTGGGTTTTACCAGGACCAGTGCAAGGTTTCGGACGTCTGTACCTTGTGCAATGGATTTGGGAGCAAGCCAGCGCCATACATCCCCCTTTTGAGCTTGAAGAGCGTCATGAGATGCTTTTGCTGCATAGTAACTTTTATCAGTGCCGTCCGCTTTCTCAAAGCAGATTACATGTTCATATATGTTCATTGTAGCTCGATTGCTTTGATAGATGCTTTGCCGGTGGAAAATCTATAACTGTCTTCGATGATCAGCGCGGCCTTTGCAGCTCCGTCGTGATCAAAGTATTCAACCACTTCACCCATTTGGGAATATTGCCGCATGGTCATGCCTGTTTCGATGATCACGCTACGGTCTGAGAAGATTTGAACCGAGTCTGGCGCAACATCCGCACTCTCAGAAATACCATCAATACGCGCGGTGATATTACCTGTTCCAGAAGTGAAGGTGGCCGTCCCATTTACGGCGAGCATGTTCATCCACCTGTTAAGAATGTTACGCGGCGAAAGCCCTCCATTGATAGCGCTTTCCGGGCTGATAACATTTTCAACAGATCCGGTCCGGGCAATGTAAATGGATCCTATCTTGTCAGCCTCGATCACAAAGAGCTTTTCGTCCTGGCTGGTGTCGGCTTTCTCTGAATTGGGATTGCGCCGGAGCACTTCCATCGTTTTACCGGAAGCGGATATGCTGCTGGCAAGAATAGATAGTGAGGCTTTCATTTTTAGCTGCCTAGTTTGATAAGTGCGCTGTGTGCAAAATTCATCACGACCAGCCGCGGTGCCTGACTGCCAGTTATTGTAACCTACATTGTAGGATGAGTAATAATATGGTGATCCTGAATGTTCTAGCGTTTCAAAATCCGTGATTCGAGATCGTCCAACCTTGCCGATCATGTCTGCCTTGCTTTCTATGTAGAGCACATTGCCACGCTTCCAGCAGGCCAGGTTATCCAACACGTTGATGTCATCGAAAAAAGATTTGAACGATATCTGGATCTTCGAACGGTAGCCGCGCACGTTCATTTCACTTGTCAAAGTACGCGATGCGCCCAGGCCTTTCGAGAGATAAGTACTCAATAGCGTCACGGACCCCGCTGTAAGCTTTTCAAGCAAACCTTCAATGGCCTGTTTGAAAGTCAATCCCCAGATCAATGATGAATCAGAATCTGAGTTTTCAAAGATGGTAAGGAAGCTATCAGCATTGTATGTCACATTTAGCCCGTTATTGCCAGACACGACCAGACGCAAATAGGCACCTTGCGGAATCTCAATTCGCTCAGAAATAAAGGAAGTCTGTTGAAATCCAGATGTTGAAAGAATCGAGATTATGCGGCTATCTTTCAGCACTCCGTCCTGAGTGACTTCTGCAATTAGCCGAAAGTTGCCACCTCCACTCCAAACACCGATCACCTTACCTTCCAGGTTTAGAATTGCTTTCCGATCTGTACTATTTCGGTAGATTGGCTCAACAGCCCCCAATGTGGATGCAGACAATCCATTCCCTTCACCGGATTTCGAAGTCGCAAAAGGAACTGAATGAGTTGATCCATCTATCCGGGCGGGCCGCGACAATCCTTCACCAATCGCATACTCAATGCCCGCCGATATTGTTTGCTGTGGAAGCCTGATCTGAACCGTCGGCTCAATGGCTACGACCATCGATGACAGCGAATCAAGCTCAGTATCTTCGTCTCGAAAGCTGACATTAAAATACCGCCCGTTGTCTTTCCAGATACCGAAATCAATTTCGGCGCTGTAAATCACTTCGCCGCCTTCCCTTACTTCGAAGATAGCCGAAGCGTTCACGCCATACTTTTTCCAAAGCGATTGCAGAATGTACCGCGCCTCGCCATCAAAGCCTACTTCTCCAACGCCCATCACCTTTGCGGTGCGATGGCGCCAAATACCAAAGTAACCCGGATGCCTGACCCGTGTCCAGTATACGCCTGACCAACCGGCCGGCTCGTTTATCTGTGTGCCATTGAGATAAAACATCAGTCAGCCAGTTTATAATATTCGGTCGTACGCCTGCGGTAATTCTTCAACTCACTTTGCAGCTTTCGAGCATTGTGATTGATGTTGATCCGGGTTTGAGCGGTTTCGCTTTCCTTATTAATCAGCATCGTCAGACAGGTGATGATCTTGTCAAGCTCGACAATGTCGAACACGGCGACGGGCGTGACGGTCTTGATCTTACGTTCTTTCTTTGCGGATTTGCTGGCAGGCTTCTTCGGCGTGATAGAGGACATATTATTGTTTAAAAAGTGTGTCGTAGTAAGTGGCTTTGTGACTTTCCCACTGCTCAGAGATGCTCACTGCGTTGCCGTCAATGTTAACCTGGATCAGGGATTTACTGGCAAAGGTTTTGTTCAGCTCATCGAGCTTCCGTTCAACCCGATCCATGGAAACCACATTCTGATTGTTCAGTGCAAAGTCTGGAAGAATCATTTGAGGTATTTCAGGAACCGCGGTATTCGGTAATCGATCCATCAGATTTGCATATTGAAGATAGCCATGTACCAGCTCTTCGTTTCCAATTTTCGGCCCAAGAAACTGATTTAGATAGCTTTGAACGATCCTTTCACCTTTGTGAAGGTTAGCAGGAATTGTGTCAATGCCATCAGCATTTCCTCTGAGCTGCACGTAAGGGTCACCATGGAAAAGGGGGCGAGTGCTTGGCCCCGTTGGGTTTCCTGTTCCAGTTCCGTGCTCCCCGTTACCGCCAGGGGTTTCACCTGGCCGGTCTGTTCTCGGACGTGTGCTTCGAGGAATGCTCGGTGCATGAACGGTAGTCGGTCCTATCAATGCCGTCCAGGGGTTTTGCATCTGCTCCACTTCGATAGCTTGATTCATGGCGGTGGCGTGTCCCTTTGCATCTCCTTTCCCGAGTGCTACTTTTGCCGCCATTTTGAGCTCCTGAATAGCGTATTGCTTCATCGCTTCCCACTTATCGCTTTCAATTCTGATCTGCTGCTGAGCGACATTGTTGGCGACAACGATCGTCGCATTTGCCATATCAACCTGAGCGTCGTAAAGAGCGTTTTTTAAGCCATCCAAAACATCTTGCAGATTACCTTGAAGCTCGGCAACCTTATCAACTTCCTGTGCTTTTACTTCCTCATTCGCCTTTCCGATCTCCTTCGTTTTGTCACCCATTGCCTCCTGGTAATCCTTGTGAGTATCGGCAATCAATTTATTGAAGGCATTCGTGATTCTTGCAACCTCATCTGCGATCTGCTCTTTCGTGAGTGCGCTGTCTTTATTGGCCTGAACCTCTTCGATGAGAAGCTGTTTTTGCTTTTCCAGCGTTGCGACGGCGCGAGCCTCACCGGCTTGAACCATTTGCTGACGAAAGACATCATCCTCTTTTAATCTGTTCTGATTCGCTGTGTAAAACGCCTGAGCTTCTTCCGTCAGTTTTGCGTACTTGGCTTGTTCGGCTTCGATCTCTTTATTGATCTTGTCCATTTTATCGTCGTAATAGTCCTGAGTAGCTTTTTTCTGAGCTACAAGAAGATCATCGAGCAACGCGATTTCATGATCATACTGAGCGAGTTTGTTTTCCATCTCCTGACGCTGCAACTCCTTCTCATCTTCGGCCAAACGCTTTTTAGTAGTGAAAATACCCGTGACAGCACTCACAACAGCCCCGAGCCACTTGCCTTCGGAAAGTAACTTTGTGAAGTTGTTCATATCCTGATCGACGGCCTTCATATTTTCAAGAACCTGATTCATCGACGTTGCTGCCATATCGAAACCGTTCTTTGAATCCATTAAAGCCCTCTGACGCTCCGCGTATTGATCCCAGACGCCCGTCATTGCTTCAAGGGAAAGCTTGGAATTTTGAATCTGGTAGTCAAAGCTTTTCTTATTGGCTTCCATCGCGTAGGTGTACAACTTGTCAACCGCCGCGACAGCGTTTTCAATGTGAATGCCGTAGGTGTCTGTACCCTGACCAGACATCTTGCCAATAAAGTCCATGGCTATTTGCATGTACATTTGAGCCTGAGCGATACGCTTTGCCATGATCTCAGCTTCGATCTGGTAATTCTCCTGCTCTTCCTTCGTCATTTTGTTTTTCAAAACCGAAATCTGCAATAGCACATCTTGATATTCCTTTTGCTTCAACACAGAGCCGGAAATAGCAGTCGCATGAGATTCAAGCTGAGTCTTTTGCTCGCCCCAGGCGGCAAGCTGAGCGTCGCTTTCTTTTTTAATCGCTTCCAAAGCAACGATTTCGCGATCCTGCCAGAACTTCGCTTCGTTCTTGGCAACCTCGGCTCTATAAAACTTATTCATTTCGAGCTGCTGCTCGTAGTTTTGAGCTTCTTGATCCTTTACTTTATCAGCAAGAGCGATAACCTCTTCGTTGTATTTTTTGATATCAAAGGACTCGGCTTCACGTAATGCTCTAAGTTTGATGTTCTTTGTTTTATGAGCTTCAATAGTGGCTTCAAACCATTTCGTAGCGGCCATCATCTCCTTTTCAGCCCATTCAAGAGCCAAGGCGCCACGTTTATTGGCATATTCTCTTTCAATGGAAAGTATTCGATCTTGTGCCTGTTCTTTATCGGTGACCGTTCGCTTGGTTTGCTCAATAGCAAGTGCTTCCTGTTTGTTCAGCAAGGTCATTCTAACTGCAAATGTTTGCTCCATCGACTTCAACTCTCGGACATCATTTTCGAGCGAAAGTTCGAGTGTAGCTTTTTTGGCCTTTTTCTTCTTGTCCTCACCTTCTTCAACTTTTTTAACCACCTTATCGACAGATTCTTTGTTGAGAGCTTCGGCTTTTTTATTGAATTCATCGAGCGAAATCTCATGATTGCGGAGCTGACGGCGAAGTTCTGTAAGCTTCTGGTTTTGCTCGGATGAATCAATCTTCACCCGAATACCGGATTGCTCATTGGCATTCTTGGTGATTTCGGACTGCACCTTCTTGGTTTCAAACTCCAATAATTTAGCGTTTGCAATCATCTGGGCAGTTGCACCACCATCCGACATGTTACCAGCTCCCAGGTTTACGCCTGTCATACTGCTTTGCACACTGGACTGAATGATCCCCATGCGGCGATTCAATTCAGCAATGAACTTACTATCATCAGCAAACTTTAACGAGATTTCACCATTTTCTTCACGCAGCTTCTTGATGATATTGTACCGCTGCGTTTCAAGATCGATCTGTTTTTCAAGCAGAACATTGTTCTTCGCGTCGAGAATGGCCAGCTGAATTTTTTCACGGTACTGAGCATTCACACGCTTCAATACGGTTTCGAGCTGGGCATTTCCAATGGCTTCCGCGTTTAGGTTTTTGAACAGTTCCGGATATTTAGCGATCAGGTCCTCGGTAGCTTTCTTACGCTCAGCAGTTCCGATCGTCAGCCCTTTGACACGCTCGATACTGTTGGTGATCTCTTGATTCGTTTTTCTGAGCGCTTCGGCCTCAATGCTCTGAGCTTCGGCAACTTCGATGGTAGACGCCTTGAAGGCATAGAACACGCTGATCAGGGATGTTACGGCCGTAAGCACGAACCCGAACGGGTTGGACATGAAAGCCACTTTCAATCCATTCAATGCGCCGGAAAGACTGACGGTCACACCTGAAAGGCCGACCGTCGCCACGGTGGATGCTTCAATCGTAGCTAGGCCAGCGAGCGAGGTCACATTATTTGCCCGTTTCGCAGCTTCGACAGAAATGACGGCCGTACGGTAGCTGATCCAAACGGCAAGTGCCGCCTTTAATGCGGTCAGTGTCCGGGTAATGGCATTCTCACTGCCAATAGTTGCCTGAATAAATTCGCCGGTAGTCTTTATACCCTGACGTAATCCATTCTCAAAGTAATCACCGATCTTGGCTTTGGCCTGGGTGTACAAATCACCGAGGTTGGCAACCTTACCGCCGAGCTGTTCAGCTTGTGCAGCCATCTGCCCGTAATAAATACCACCTTTCTGTGTTGCCGTGATCAGCGCTTTCTCAACATCCTCAAAAACAAGCTTGTGCTCAGAGGCCAGCTTCCGGATCTCTTCAACCGGCTTTTGCATGGACTTGGCGAGCAGATCATAAAGCGGAACACCATTATCAGTGAACTGCTTGATCTCTTGCGCCATGAGCACATGCTTGCTCTGCACATCGGTCAAAGCCTTTGCAATCAGCGGAAGCTTTTGCGTGCCGACAATAGCCGCAATATCACCGAGCATATTTATATAGGGAATGAGCTTTTCAGTCTCGACTCCCATGCCCTGCAATTTCTTGGTAACCTCTTGAAGCTGCTCGATTTCAAAAGGAGACTTCAAAGCGATCGCGATCAGCTTCGCATTCAGCTCTTCGGCTTTCAGTCTGGAACCAAGCATTTGTTCCATGGAGGCGACAAAGCCATCTTGTGCAGATTTGGCCGCGATCACCTCCATCACGTATGCTTTCAATTGGCCAACAGCCCATGCACCGGCAGCAAGATTGACAATCCCGGATAATTGTTTTGAAAGCAGATCGTATTCCTTCCGAAGAGTGCCGATCATGTCGGCTTGCTGCTTGCCGCCTGCTACACCGGCAGTATTTGCCTTGGATTGAGCATTGGCCATCTGCTCGATCTGCTCTCTTTGCCGTTGAATGGCCAGAGCAGTCGAAGTGGTATTCTGCTGAGTAAGTTCGTTTTGAGTTTGTTGAAGTTGAATCAGCCTTTCAAGCTGCTTATTGACGTCGGGAATGTTTGAGGTTGCCTCAATTATCCACCTTGTTCGTTTGTCTGCCATTCCGCGTTAGAATGATTGCGTTCTGGCCGTTGGCGATTCTTTTCATTTTGCTCAATTATTTTCTTGTTTTTCTGATCGTGATAAGACATCAGTTTGTGGAACTCGTATGCAGGGAGTCTAAGGAATCGTTCACACTGGCCCATGTTTCCGTCTGTGAGTTCAAGGAGACGCGTAGTCCGTTGCTTATCTTTGAAAACTCGCCACTGCTGGATTGGAAGATCTGGTTCTGTAATATTTCCGACAGATTTAGATCCCTGATAGCATTCTGCAAAGAGTTGTCTAAGGACCTGGGCAAAGCGTTCCAAACGTTCTTTGCCCATCTCTGAAAAAAACCGGTAAGCTCTGGCCGGGTTTGAAAGTCCAGAACCTTCTTTCTGTTCCTGATTGGATCATTGATCTCTGGATCCTCATCTTCTGCAAGAAACCAGATCGCTGATATCTCCCAGATGCGTTCGACAGATGCGCCCATATTGATGCGCTGCTGTGTAGTCTGAGCGCGGAACCTAGCTTGTGTGATCAGGTTGAGACATTCTTTCGGTTCGGTATTTACAACCATGAGAGCCTCGGCAAGTGTTTCCTCAATAAAAGTCATTGCGGTTTGCAGGTCCTCTTTCCTTGCGACAAATCGGTTATATTCATCCAGAAAGTCAGAGAAAGCGTAAAGCCGGGACTGCGTGAGCTTCTCACCACTGTTTGAAAAAACATAATATTTGACGCTGTTGACTTCCATGTGGGAATTGTCAGGCATTAATGCTGGATCGACGTAACCGCGTTCGAGGGCGAATGAAAGTTGTGGGTGCATAGCTTATTGTACCGTTAAATAGGAAATATGTGACCGATCGGCAATTAAACGTAACTTTTGAGCACGATTTACTCAACGGTAGGGCGGGGCATATCTTTCGGGATTGCCCTTTCCCGTTTCAGTCCAAATCCGTTAAGCCTTCCAGAATCATGAGATCCTCACGATTCAAGGTCGGCAGTGTGTATGAATAGGAAATACGGAATGCGTTGTATTCAGGATTGTGACCGAACTTCTCCTGATTGACTCCCCAATAGGATGAAAGGATCCGTTCTGTGTTGTTGTCAAAATCGGTGGCTGAAATATTGTTAGATTCTAGCTGTTCGAACACAGACATGGCCAGCATCCCGGCAGTCTTGGGAAACCCTACACCAAGCCAGCTGCATTCAACCGTGTAAACCGGAACATTGATGCCAAATTCAATTTTCTGTTTTCGGATCCTATCAACCAGGTGACACATTTGTAAATCGTACTGATCCTCACGGACAATGAAGGATCTGTCCTGATCATGCATGTACCGGACAGAATCAGCAGTACTCCAAACCAATTTGCCCAGGCCGTTCAGTTGATGGCGCCAAACTGACTCACCGCATCGCATGGGAAGAATATCAGTAAATGCCTGATTTATAGTATGAAAATAATTGTTGATCATCTCGATAATATTTATTTTCTTTCAAAAACTAAACATCGCATTTGCAATGATTGACTACTGGATAATAAGTGTAAATAAGAAGTCGCTCCTCTATGGGCAGTTTGTGTACTCTTCGGAAACGGCTCCTACAAGTGAGTATTTACTGAATCTTTTAAGGCCAAACTTTCCAAGTAATGACCCTGAAAATTTTAGCCTTCAATTCCATTCTTTGAGTGATTCGCCATTCAGTAGTGAACGAGATAATATTTTAAACACTAAACCGCGACTCAAAGACGATCAATCAATCTCTCCACCCGCGACATGGCGTCTTCCATAATATCATCTTCCTCCTGTTCGGAAGGGACGAAAATCTCCGCTCCGTAATATTCTTCAAGGTATCCAGCCTTCTCATCAGATTCATCTGACATAAAACCAACACCGACCGCTGTCTTTGATCGCTCAGTCAGATTGTAATCGAGCAGCATCTTACCGGTCATGTTCAGATCAACCTGGGAAGTTTGGCGCCCTGCCTCTTTCCGGATGCCTGCATATCTCTTTGAATATGCACCGGACCGGCTGGCTGACTTTGTGTCAAGTGTACCGCCGAGCGCGTCCTTGCCTTCTCGCTTGATACGGTGTATAACCACGACCACCACATCGGCCCCGGCTCTGAGCAGCTCCCTTTCGAGATCTTCCTCGATCAGCTGACAAATGTTTTGAAGGGAGACTGCGACTCCCAGCACTTCGCTGCTGTCTGATTTCGTGATCATGGATTGTCAGATCGGTTATCAATTGTTGTATATCAATCTCTGTCGGTTCTTCCAATCTCCTAATCTCCTCGACAAGGTCGAACACATCCAATCTGAGATTGACAGGCGAATAATGAAAATCATTGTGGCCTGGATAATACATTGAAAATGTAGCGGGGTCGATCGCAAATGCAAAAGCAATGTGACCGATATCTTCGATATCTCTAAACATAGTCGCCAACGAAATAGCCTTGCTGATCATCCGGCCGTGATATCAGTGCGAGCTTCTCCTGTTCAACCTGGCCGTAGATCTGACGGCATGCTCCGGCCATTTCCTTTTTCAAGTCAGCCTTCAAATCTTCCAGGTTCTGCTTTTCAGCATCACGGTTTACCATTGTCCACCGACTGGCCCGTTTCGATTTCAATCCGCGATCAATGATACCGATTGCACACATAATAGCGTAAGTCCTGCGAAGCCGGTCAGCAAACTGAGCGATCACCTGATCAATGGAAAGCCTGATCTCGTATTCAAGGGCGACATAGCAATCATCCATGTCGTTCAGATTTGATAGGATTGGAGCATCAGGGCTTGTGAGATTGTACAGGTAAGCGCCAGCGTAGCTGCAATGGTTTGACCAATGGAACGAAAGCAGCTCGATATTCTCATCCACCACCACACCAACGAAAATGGATTTGTTACCTGTCTTGCTGCAATCGATGGACATGTTCACCGGCAGGCAATCCATATCAGGACCAACCTCGACGGCGATATCCGCACCGATCTGCACACCTTTGTCAATGTCGAACGCCTTCACAACCGCATTGACGGGAAAGGAACCGATCATGTAATTGATGTACAGGTTGCGTATGAACAGCAATTGATACCGGCTCTTAGGCATAGTGATCATTACACCAATGATCCGCTCCTCCATAAAGAATATCGATTCAGGATCGTTGATCAAGTCCGGCAATTCGGAGCTTTCTACCACTTCGCGGAAGTTGGCACGCTTTGCCATTTCAGAAAGCAGGTCAGATTTCAGACAGTCATAGGCCTCATCTTTTACTTCCTTCCAAATGGTAGCCAGGCCAGTCGGATCATCAGCTGACCTTTCTTCCGATTCGGCAATGGATTCGATCAGCTCAGCATTGACGTTAGGCATGCGGTTGACATACATCCGGTTTGGTCCAGAGTCCACTGGTGCAAGGCCTACGAGTAAATTAAGTGCGTTCATTTCCTTATGTGCTTAAATTTTAAATCTGCCCTTGCCTCAATTATGAATAGAAAAAAATGGTGGCTGCTTTCATTAGGCCTGTTCATTAGTTTTTTGGTTTACTTTCACACGATTCATCCAACCGCCGCTGACCCCGAGTTGGACCCTCTTCTCAGTTCCGCGATAGACTTTCTTGCAAACGTGCTGACCATAATAATCATGGCGGCAGGAGCAACATTGGTCTTTTCTATTGTCCCGAAGCGTGGACACTCTTTCAAACAGAAATTTTTAAAGGCTTTCCCCGTGGCTCTTTCGGTGATTCTTATCCTGGTATTCCTTTCGTACATCTATGAGGATTTAGTGGCAGGTAAAATTGGATGATGTTCAGTAGGCATTGTTCTTAGCGTTATTGTCGTCAACCTGGAATTCCTTGGGAACCGCGATGTTCTTCTTCACGTCAAGCCAGATGTCAAAACAGAACACCCAGACAAAGTATCTCAGTGTATCCAGTAAGTGGCCGACATCATTGTCATCACAGAACCTCTTATCCAAATCACCTTCTGCATCACAGGGAACGGAAACAATGTCAGCCCAAAGCTGCGTGCAGCTCTCATCAATGGCGAAGTTTGCACCCAGCTCCTTTGTAATGGCATTTGTAACAAACCGGCTTTTCTTTCTGCGCGGGTTACTGTTCAGCTTATTGTAGGTCAGAAACTCACAGCCATGCTTACTCAGATATCCGTACACAATCTTGAAAGCCTCCGCATTTCCTTTGGTCAAAGCGCTCTTGCTATTGCCAGAGCTGTCACCACTGAACGAGATCTCACGATCACCATAATCCTCGGCGATGATTCGGCAAATCGCTTCCAGGTCCGTATCTTCCGTCCCTCCCATCCTGATCTCACGAAGACACTGAACATGCCAGCCGTCCTCGTCTTCCCACTTCTGCCAGATCGAAACAGAGTTCTTTACGTTGAAGTCAAAGGATAGGATAATGCCCTCATCTTCGTTGTCAATGACTTTGGTTGCATTCAGATTGCGGCGTAAGTGCATCAGATACGGATTCTTAGCGCGGATAACACCCCATTCGCCCCAACGGTAAATGCGGTACTCATCCTCATCAATTTCCTTCAAAGCTTCGAGCTCAGCGTAATCATCAGCGGTTGCAAACCGGTTGTCATCGATTGTAAATACGTGATGTTCGGCCCGGCTTGCGTAATGCGGCGTGTCGAAAAGGATCTCTTTGATCCAATGATTTTCGCTGACCGGGTTAAAGATGAAAATGAACTGAATGCCGGTAACACCCCGGAAACGACGAACGAGCTCTTTGAAATCCTCGACTGTGAAAGCATCCGCTTCTTCCAGGATTACACGCTTGATGCCAACAATAGATTTAAGCTTATCCGGTTCATCAAGTCCGGACATCACAATCCGGTTTCCACCGATCCGGCAAACCATTTCCCTTTTGTCCCCTGAATAGTAGAAATCGAACAGGTGAAAGATGCCCAGCTGCTTAGAAACCATTTTAAGGTTTTCATAAACTGAATTCCTCAGTGTGGATCCGTGCTTTCGAAAAACGATTGCGTTTTCATTTCCCTTTAAAAGCCAAAGAACGAGATGCTGGTAATTGGACCAGCTTTTGGAAGAGTTACTACCTCCCCGTAAAATAACAAACCGTGCTACTGCTGCACATAAAACCCAGTAAGCCCGGTTAAAAAACCTTCGATCAATCTTCAGTTTCATTCGGTCCGTCTGTGTATTCGACTGTCACATCAGCATTGATAGACATATCTTTCTTATCGATCAGGCCAAGATCACGTGCAATGATGTTCGGGTTCAGAAAGCCCGATGCTGCACCAGTGAACTTCTGCTCGTAAATGGTTTCTTTAATGCGCGTGATGATGCGAGAAAAACCTTGCTGATCGTCCTTTAACCGATCTTCAAACTGACGGAAGTATTGGGTGTTACAATCCAGATACCGACAAAGCCCCTGCATTGTGAAAGGTCTCATCTTTGGTATGTGAACCTGATCAGCATCCTTACCACGGAAATCAACCTCTATAAGCGGATTCTCTTCACACCATTCAAAGTATTCACATGCGGCTTCCCACATCATTTCAGGTGACTCAAACAAAGTATCTCTGCCGTGCTCACTGCGAAGCGTCCAAAAGCTATTTCCATTCGGTGCGCTCATTTCGATTCAAACAGTCTACAAGTGTGTGTATTCTTGACAAAAAAATGTCCGATGCCACATTTGCTGCGGTGCATCGGAGGTAAATTATCTTTTGCGGGAAGCTGTACGGATTCTATGTGCAGACAGTTCTGACAAATTGAAGCTGATTGATTAACACGATAATCCTGATCAGCCTGCACCTCCTTGAAATTAAAGGCCATGGTGAAGTGAGTGTATAGAGTTGGGTGATATTAAGCGAGCCGGCTTCCTGGTTGATCATCTCCATTTCACCGGCTCTTTTCCGAGTTGTTCCCTGCGTGTGCGCTATTTGACTCAAAGATATTTGATTCAGTTGGATTGATAAAATTATATTTAAAATATTTAAATATACTTAGGACTACTAAGCAGTTTAATAGGGGTATATTGTCTTGATCTGCAAAAATTCCGGATTGTCAAACGACTGATATTATGAACAGGGACGGAGTAATAGTGATAATCGAAGACGATGAAGATGATCAGTTTTTGTTAGAGGAGGTTTTTAAAGAGCTTAATTATCCAAATAAGCGTGTTTATTTCCAAGATGGACAAGCAGCATTAGACTATCTGCATTTACCAACTACCGTTCCTTTTCTCGTGCTTTCAGATATAAACATGCCCTTTTTAAATGGATTTGAACTTAGAGAAAAGCTTAAAACTGACGCGGACATAAATCTGAAATGCATTCCCTATCTTTTCTTCTCAACTGGTATAAGCCAGAAAATGGTAATTGATGCTTACAGCATATCTGCCCAAGGATTCTTCGTAAAGCCTTCATCGCACAAGGATCTATCCGAAACTGTGAGGACGATCATTGAATATTGGAAACGATGTGCGTCGCCCAATAACTATGGGTGATGTGCAATAGCTGATATCAGTTAAAGAGCGTTATGATCTTTTCTCCAAACGGAGTGAGGGAGTAAAAGACATAATATGATTCGCGGCGGGTTTTCATTATTCCTGCTTCTTCCATTTCTTTCAGATACATGGTGATCAGGTTCGCTTTGATACCGGTTAGTCGTGTTAGTTCATCAGCGCTCGATTCTTTGAGCTTGTGAATCTGCGTGGCTATTAATAATTTTTTCGGGTTTGAATATACGGAGGCTATGATCCGGACTTTGTCTTCGTCAGTAAGGATAGGTTTATTCATAACGTTGAGTAAAATCAATTAAGCCACTTCAATTTTGTCTTTCCATTCGGATATAATCCGTTTTTGAGAAACAGCTCCGTATTTCTTCACAAACCTGGTGGATGTGTGACCGAGCATGGCGGCGACAGACTCATCACTCATGCCGTAATCGTTGATACACATGTTCGTGAAGGTCTTTCTTGCGATCTTGTTGGTCAGGTGCTTTTCGGTCCCGATTCTCTCAGCAATGATTTTCAGGTATTCGTTTGACTTCTGACCTGATAGTTTTGGCAGGTTTGACATCCCTCCGTATTTGGCGATGATCTTCGCCGACTCACTGTGTAGGGGGATGCTTGCCTGCACTTTGGTTTTAGTCCGTCCAATCCGGATCCATTGCACGTGCTTCACACTCGACAGGTGATCATCCGTCAGCTTTTGATAGTCTGCGATGTGCATACCCTGGTAACACATGAAAAGAAATGAGTCCACTACCTTTTGAAGGGTTTCGCTCCATGTGTAGGTTTTCAATCTTTCGATCTCTTCTTCATTAAGGCAAGTCAAATCAACTTCATTAATCCATGTGAATGAAATACCGGCAAATGGGTTATGGTCCGAATATCCCTTCTTCACTGCAAATCTGAACAGGCTGATACAATTGGCAACCGTCTTATTTACATAATCATGGTTGTAGCCCCGATCTTTGAGGTATTGCCAGAATCCTGAAACGTGCCTGCGCTCGATATCTTCAACCAGCATATTTTCTTTCAGGTATCCAAGCAGGTAAAGGTGGCACTTCTTATGGATCTGTATTGTAGAAGCGGACCGGTTCTGAGATCGCAGGTCGTCAATCTTTTTTTGGCAAAGGGTAAGGAAGTTGCAGGACACCTCCCGCTTTCCGTGGTAAATATCGACGACCTCCTTTGCTGTAAGCCTTCGGCCTCTTGCAAGATTGGTATCACGGATCGTTTCCAGATCATTCCGGATCTGATCAAGCTTTTTATTTTGAGAATGGACATGGTCCGAGCTTCCTTTTATCCGCTGGAACTTCGAGTCCCATTTGGAAGGAGCTACCATGATGGAGGTTGAGAATGGTGTGGATGGAATTCCACTCACACGAATGTGACAGTCAAGCGGGCACTGTCCCAATTTGTTAAGCCTGGCTTTCCGAAGAATAAACCGTACGCGCATTCTAGTGCTTTTTTTTTAAGTACTCCATAACGAATTGAATTGGGTTGTCAGAAATTTACCTACCACATTTCTATGGTATGGAAAACGGTATACAATTCAACTGCCAGTTACATTAATCAAAATCTGCTTATACGCTCAAAAAGAAAGCCCGCTGGTGGGCGGGCTGGCTGTATTTTGTGTGTTCTGCAGAGAGAGAGGGATTCGAACCCCCGGACCTGTAACAGTCAACGGTTTTCAAGACCGTCGCAATCGACCACTCTGCCATCTCTCTAAATCATTTCGCCGTATGCGAAACGTGGTGCAAATGTAAAAACAAAAACTTTATGCGCAATAGATATGTCAAAAAATATCTGGATCGTGATCCTATTCGTGTGTACTCAGGAATGCTTGTAAAATTTGTTGCGTACTTTCTGTGATCCGGTAACGCTCGTCCAGCCTCACCCCTACCACCCAAATAATCTCGTCATTTCCATTGACAAGAATCTGCGTTTGTTGCTTTGCAAAATGATCCATTTTGAGGTCGGTAAAAAGGTCGCTGAGTTTTTTGCGCCGACCATTCATGCCCAGTGGTTGGAAGGCGTCACCCAACCGCCATCTCCTGAGTTGCAGCGGAAACACGAGTTTGTCGTAGTCTATCGATACCGAGTTTGGGCTGTTTACAAAGTTATTATCTGTGTTTGAGCTTTTCTTTGTTAGTGAAATGCATTGTCCGGCGAACTCCGCCGTCTGCTGATTGTCCTCAATTTGGATGTAATAGTCTACCTCATTTACAGTGCTTTTTCTAACTATCAAATCTTGCCGGTCTATTAATAAAGTGTGAGATGCGGATTGGAAAATTTTGCCCGAAATTCCATTCAAACCCTCAACAATCTTCCCTACCTGCGCATAGGCAAACCCATAATCCTGCAAAATGTGCCAAAGTCTGTACGCAGGCTCGCTTTCCGACATGAGCCCTGCCTTACTAATCCTAACCTGATCACCAGTCTTCACAACGATGCTTGCTGCCCACTCGTCCAACACTTCTTTCAGCAACCGGTCCGCGCTTGAAAGTTTTGCAGAAGATTGAATGAACGTTGACTCTAACGAGGGATTAAGCTGCTTCAAAACGGGCACAACCTGATGCCTGATCTGGTTTCTTTTGTAGTCATCGGAATCGTTCGAGCGGTCCTCCCGCCATGGCAGAGCATTTTCTGTTGCATAGCCAAGAATTTCCTCTTTGGTAGCAAGGAGCAATGGACGCAAAAGATGGTTGTTGATAGCCGATATGCCACTTAGACCGGATAGACCCGTGCCGCGTACAAGATTCAGTAGCGTGGTTTCAAGCGAATCGTTTGCGTGGTGGGCAGTAGCGATATATGTATAATGATGTGTAGTCCGGAGCTCTTCAAACCAGGCGTAACGGAGCTCGCGCGCAGCCATTTGCGTTGAGATGCCTTTTTTTTGGGTCAGTGACTTTACGTCAAAACGCTTGGTATAAAATGGAAAACCATATTTGTCGGAAAGCTGCTGAACAAACTGCTCGTCTCCCTCCGAATCTTCGCCTCTTAACCCAAAATTACAATGCGCAATACCGGCAGGAAAACCCGCTTTATGAAACAAATCGAGCATTACAACCGAATCCACTCCCCCACTCACGGTCAGCAGGCAAGGCTGCTTTTTGAGATCCAGCTTGTGTTGGTTAATAAAAGTTAAAAAAGCATCCAACATGAACCTAAGAAACGTAATTGATGTAGTTTTGGCGTATATAAGATCTGAAAAGTCTTTTACCGGGCTATTTAAATGGCGCTTATTTCAAAGGTAAAAGAAAGAATGGCAACATGAATAAAAAAAAATACATCGCGAACTGCAACCCTTTTAAACTTTTGCGCGTCATCAATATCAAAGGTAATATGTTTAGATTGACGTTCTTTGTCTTGATGTTTTTTTCACATTATCTGCTGGCGCAGAGAACTTTACCTAATTCCCAGCCCGCTCAGAGTGAAGATCTTGTTGAAATCATAAAGTCCGACGAGCTGGAAATTGTCAATGAAAACGGGGTCGACTCACGCCGTGTTACAAATGGCGTTTTCAAGCACAAGGGTGCGCTTTTGTATAGCAAACTGGCCATTCAGAATATAAATACGAATGTGATCGAAGCCTTTGGAAATGTAAAGATTGTACAGGGCGACACACTTACGGTTACCGGCGATACGCTTTATTATTACGGCAACACCAGACTCGCTATTGTGAGTGGTAAGAGGACGGTTTTGAAAGATAGTAAACGCACATTAACAACCCGAAAAATTGAATATGATATGGCCAATGGCATTGCCAATTACAAAACGCCAGGCCGGACGGTTGATGAGGAGAATGTGCTGACGAGTAAAGAGGGCTTTTATAATACACGCACGAAGGAATTTACGTACTATAGAAGTGTAAAACTGGTCAATAAAAAGTATGTGCTCACCACGGATACATTGCTTTACAACTCGATCACTAAGTGGTCGGATTTCAATGGTGCAACGAAAATCACTAATAAAGACGGGACGGTAAATGGAACAAGGGGACGGTATAATACGGAGTCGGCGGAGTCTTCATTTCAGAAGCGGACTATGGTTGACAATGAAACGTATACACTTACCGCTGACTCGCTGGAAGTAGATGGAAAAACAAATAATGGCCGTGGAAAAGGCAATGTAGTGATCGTTGCGAAAAAGGATAAAACGGTTCTGAACGGCGATGAAGGATATTATTGGAAAAAAGAAGGCTATTCCAAAATTTTCGGTCATGCTTATGTCAGGAATGTGGTGTCCGATGACACGCTTTACATCCGGGCTGATACATTATATTCATATGAAAATCAAAAGGATAGCACCCGAAAATTGGTCGGAAACAAAAACGTATTTATATATAAAAGTGATTTTCAGGGCAAGTGCGATTCGATCACTTATGACACTTCTGATTCGATCATACGATTTTTCCGGAAACCAATATTGTGGAGCGATCAGCATTATCAGATGGAGGCAGATTCAATCACCGCTTTCTTGGTCAATAATGAGATCAACCGGATGCTGCTGAAAGGCAAATCGTTTGTGATCACGGAGGACACATTGGTCAAGCAGTTTAACCAGGTTAAGGGCCGGACGATCAATGCTTTTTTTGAAAAGGGAAATCAATTGAAACAGGTCCTTGTGGATGGAAACGGGGAAAGCGCCTATTATGCCATCGATGATGAGCAAAAAAGCATAGGGCTAAACCGGGTTGAATGTGGAAGGATGAATCTGCTTTTTACCGACAACCGTGTACATAAAATCTCATTTGTGGGGAAACCGGACGGCAGGCTGATCCCTCCCTCACAGATTAAGGCACCGGAACGCCAGCTGGACGGGTTCAATTGGCGGATTTCTGAGAAACCGACGAAGAATAAGACGATTTGGAAAGAGTTGTAAAAAATATATCAGGACAGGCCTAATTTTATTTTGACAGGCATGGTTTTTTAGATCATCAAAATAAAGATGTCCATTCGCACAATATATTTTGAATATACAATTGTTTCTCTATATTTTTGTAATGTACTTTTTTGGTAAAATATTATAAAATATTAGTCATAAAGTATTCCAATTTGACGCTATGAAAAGAAATATACTTTACTTATTAATCTCACTAACGTTGGCCTTGCAGGGTTTAAACGCACAATCCGTCTCGAACGGGAGCCGTTTGAATATGGTCAACAAGAAAAAGCCGGCTACCAGTGAAAACATTAAATTTTCAGGTTTGGCAACAGGTTCAAGTTATAAATTATTGTCTTTGCAAAATCCAAAAGTGCTGAACAGCTTTTACCGCTCATTCCTGTTTTCTTCTCCGAATGCTTCCGAAAGCACAGGTGTCGCTACTGCCGAAATCGTTGAAAGATCTTCAAACAGAAGACAACCTGAAATGGAAGCGCAGCTGAAAGTGGAAGAGCAATTGTATGCCAACGATAAGATTTCAGTATCAAACATTTATCCCAATCCTGCCAGCGAGTACGCAGATCTTGACTATAACATCACTGCCAACATTCGCGATGCAAAATTGATTATCTACAACGTGCTTGGTTCTCAAATGGCTGAGCTGCCCCTAAACAGAAATGACAGAAAGCTGCGTGTGAACACGAAGGATATGCCAACAGGGCTTTATTTCTATCAATTGTCACTGGACGGTCAAAAAGTAGCCACCAAAAAAATGCTTGTACGTCATCAGCAATAGGCTAATTTTTAACACTATATCAGCTACGCATTCGTTATGAATGGTGTAGCTTTTTTTATTACCTTTGCACCTAATATGCGAAAAAACAGTCCAGCAAGCTATTTCTTGCTTTTTATTGCGGTCCTTGTAATTACTTCATGCAGTAAGTTCTCGAAGTTACAAAAGACTGGTACGGATCAGGAAAAGTATGATGCCGCGATGTCTTATTACAAAAAGGGGGATTTTTACCGTTCCGGCCTACTTTTTGAGGAACTCATTCCATTATTAAAAGGAAGTACGGAGTCTGAGTTAGCGCAGTTTTACTATGCGTATACCCAGTATCAGCAAGGGCAGTACAATACGAGCCAGTTTTTGTTCAAAAAGTTCTTTGATACATACGCACGAAGCGATTACGCACAGGAAGCGCTCTATATGCATGCTTTTTCGTTGTATAAAGATTCGTCGCCGTTCAATCTGGATCAGACCAGTACATTTACTGCGATTTCGGCGATGCAGGATTTTATCAACGCATATCCCGAAAGTCCGTTCCGCGAAGAATGTACACGTTATATATTGGAGCTGCGGGCAAAGCTTGAACGCAAAGCTTATGAAAGGGCCCGGTTGTATCACAAGATCAGCGATTTCAATGCAATGTCTATGAAATCGGCCGTGATATCGATCGAGAATTTCCGTAAAGATTTCCCTGACTCGAAATACAATGAAGAGCTTGCGTTTTTGAAAGTGGAATCGCAGTACAATCTGGCAACCAACAGTTTCAGTGCCAAGCAGAAAGAAAGATACCAGGATGTCTTGAAGTTTTATCAGGAGCTGATCGACAAATATCCGACAGGAAGATATAACCGCGATGCGGAAAGAATGTTTGACGAAAGTCAAAAACAGATCGATGTTATTGCAAAAGCCGAAGTAGAACGTCAGAAACAACTTGAAACGCAGCCAGATCCAGCTAACAAGCCGACGAAAGTAACAACGCCGGCCATTACAGAGCCGAAAGGACAGTAGTTTTATTTAGATTTTAATTTCAACTAATATCACCATAAGTATGGCAACCAATCCATCAATCATTACCCGGGATACCGACAAGATCGCAGACGTAACTGGTAACCTATACGAATCAGTATCTGTAATCTCTAAAAGAGCCCGTCAGATTTCCAGCAAAATGAAGGAAGAGCTTAATAATAAGCTTGCTGAGTTTGCTTCTGGCGTAGATAACCTGGAAGAAGTGTTTGAAAACAGGGAGCAAATTGAGATTTCCAAGTTTTACGAGCGCATGCCGAAAGCCGGAAGCATTTCAATAGATGAATTCATCGAAGGAAAAACTTACCACGCTTACCGCGACACAACAGAAGAATAATTTTCGATTTTATAAAAAGCCAGCCGCCAAAGTTCTTTTGCGGCTGGCTTTTCATTTATAGGCTTTAAATGTTACACTTATCTCTGTAACTTTATGCCTGACAGGAGTCCTTCCGAATTGACCACCCAAAGCGATTGAAGTTTGAATCTCAAAGGTAAAAAGATACTCGTAGCCGTTTCAGGCAGCATTGCTGCATATAAATCTGCTCTGCTTGTCAGGCTTTTGGTAAAGGCAGGGTCTGATGTTCAAGTGGTTATGACGGACTCGGCAAAGGAATTCATTACCCCGCTTACATTATCCGTTTTATCTAAAAAACCTGCGTTAAGCGCATTTTCCGACCAAAAGGACGGGACCTGGAATAACCATGTCGAGCTTGGCCTTTGGGCGGATGCGATGGTGGTTGCCCCGGCGACAGCGCGCACACTTGCAAAATGTGCGACCGGCAACTGCGATGATCTGTTGACGGCCGTTTATTTATCAGCACGTTGCCCTGTTTTCTTTGCCCCTGCAATGGACGTCGATATGTATCAGCATCCGTCAACAAAGCAGAACATTGATACGCTGATTCGCTTTGGCAATCACTTCATCGAGCCGGAACACGGTGAGCTGGCCAGTGGCTTGGTTGGGGATGGCCGCCTTGCCGAGCCGGAAACGATCATAAAGGTGCTAGGCAGCTCTTTTGCGAAAAAACCCATCACTTCCGGAAAGCGGGTGCTCATTACTGCTGGCCCGACAGTGGAGGCAATTGATCCGGTGCGTTACATTAGCAACCGCTCGTCGGGGAAAATGGGTTACGCAGTCGCGGAGGCGTTTGCGTCCGCAGGAGCGATGGTAACGCTTGTCAGCGGGCCTACGAGCCTGGCGACTACTGAGCCAACGGTGAAGCGCATCAATGTGCAGAGTGCAAATGAAATGTATGAAGCCACGGCCGCAAACTTTGAAGAAAGCGATGTGGTGATCTTCGCTGCTGCCGTTGCCGACTATACTGCAAAGGTTATTGCCGAACATAAGATCAAAAAACAAGGCCAGGAAATGACCCTTGATCTGGTAAAAACCCAGGACATTGCAGGAACGTTGGGGAAAACTAAGAAGCAAAACCAGCTGCTGATCGGTTTTGCGTTGGAGACAGAGAATGAAATGGAGTATGCGATGGATAAGTTATTGCGCAAAAACTTTGACTTCATCATTCTTAATTCACTGAATGATCCGGGTGCTGGCTTTGCACACGATACCAACAAAATAACCGTTATTGACAAAGGGAAAAATGTGAAACATTTTGATCTTAAAAATAAAGAAGAAGTGGCACAGGACATCCTGAACATTGTCCTAAATAAATGGAGTGAAGCATGAAAAATATATGGGTTTGGTTGCTTTTAATAGTCGCTTGCACGAATTCTGCCCAATCGCTCGCGCAGGAATTTCAGTTCTCTGTCAACCTTAATTACGAGCAGCTTGTAGCGCAGCAAAAGACTGATCCACAGTCTATGGCCCAGCTTCAAACTTATATGAATGATTTTTTGAACAATACGCGCTGGACCAACGACGAGTTTGGTAAAGAAGAAAAAATCAAATGTAAGCTCAATGTAAACCTGACCCGCTCACTGAATCAGGGCGCCTATGAGGGAAACGCACAATTGGTCGTTTCAAGACCTGTTTACAATTCAAACTACGAGACAGTTCTTTTTACTTATGTAGATAAGAACTTCACGTTCAGCTACTTGCCCAACACGCCCCTGTATTTTAATGAAAATAACTACACCGAAGAACTTCCGTACATTCTGGCCTTTTACGCCAATGTCGCTTTGATTTTTGATTACGACTCTTTCAGCAAACTGGGCGGGTCACCTTACGTGCAAAAGGCATTTAACCTTGTAAATCAGGCGCGTAACTCCTCCCCTAACAAGCGTGGTTGGGATTCCAATGGGGATTCACGCAACCGCTACTGGCTTGTTGAGAACCTGATGAGCCAGCAGTTTACGCCGTTCAGAGAAGGAATGTATAAATATTACCGGCTGGGACTTGATGTGGCAACTCAAAATCCTGCCGAAACACGCGCAAAAGTGCTTGAAGTGCTCAACACAGCGAAAGAAGTCAATCAGTTGCGCCCGGCAAGTGTGGTCATTAACTCATTCTTTGATTCAAAATCCGATGAGCTGTACAGGATCCTGATAGAGGCACAGCCCGAGGAACGCGCAAAAGCGTACACGCTTCTGGTCGGGCTGGATCCTACAAAAACGCAATTATATCAACGTCTTTCCTTATAAACCATCGCATTCCCCCGTCCAAATTGTTTTGAGTTTACTATTATGAGCAAAAGATTGATACGCATTTCTTCCAAAGACATTTT
This sequence comes from Dyadobacter sp. CY347, assembly GCF_021502655.1. Lineage (GTDB taxonomy): Bacteria > Bacteroidota > Bacteroidia > Cytophagales > Spirosomataceae > Dyadobacter. The sequence goes on along the minus strand of NZ_JAKFFT010000002.1, from coordinate 927,370 downwards.
TGCTTCACTCGAAAAGCTGCTCAAAATAGAGATCAATGCAGTGATGGACAATGGCAACACGCATTTTGGCAAACTTGAATCCTTTACAAAGGAGAATCTGCTGATCCGCGACACGCGTAACCACGCGCACCTCATTCCATTGCCTTCGCTTTATGAGATCGTGTATGACGCCAGCTCAAAATGAGCCATCAAAAACCGGAATGCGAATCGTTATATTTCCTAATTGTTGATCTGATAACTATATTCGTATAGATATGCTTTCGAATTTACTTATAAAAAATTACGCGCTGATTAAGCAACTGGAAATGTCACCAGATCCCGGACTGAACATCATAACGGGTGAAACGGGCGCTGGAAAGTCGATCATGCTGGGTGCCATTGGCTTACTTCTGGGCAATCGGGCAGACGTAAAATCGTTATACGATTCCAGCGAAAAATGTGTGATCGAAGGCAGTTTCAATCTTTCCGGCTATGATCTTGCTCCAAATTTTGAGGACGAAAATGTAGACTATTCCGATGAATGCATCATTCGCCGCGAAATTTCTGTCGCTGGCAAGTCACGTGCATTCGTCAATGATACACCTGTGAACCTAGATGCCCTAAAACGCATTGGAAGCCAGCTGCTTGACATTCACTCGCAACACGATTCGGTGATGCTGGGCAATAATGAGTTTCAGCTTCGTGTGGTGGATTCATTTGCTGATAATGCGCAACTGCTTAAATCCTATCAGCGTGACTTTTCGGCCTATAAGGACGCCGCCAAGGCTTTTGAAACGCTGCAGCAGGAAGCGGTCAAGCTCAGAAAAGAGTTCGATTACGACCAATTTCTCTTTCAGGAATTAGACAATGCGAAGCTGGTTTCAGACGAACAAGAGAAGCTTGAAGTAGAGCTGAACATTCTGGAAAATGCAGTGGAAATCCGCGAAAAACTCCAACTCGCGTATACATTACTGGATAACCCGGACAACTCGATTCTTGAACTGCTTAAAAATGCTGCCAATGCAATCGGCCAGGCCGCCAGGCTCGTTCCTGTTTATGACGCAATCCGCGAGCGCGTACAGAGCACATTAATAGAATTACGCGATGTAGCGGACGAGATCGACCAGGCAAACAGCTCTGTTGACATTGATCAGGGGCGCGCCGAGCTCGTTCAGGAGCGCCTGGACCTGATCTATACATTGCTCAAAAAACATCAGGTAACCAGCGTCGATCAGTTGCTTCAAATCGAGGAAGAATTGCAGCGTAAGCTTAGCATCGTGTTAAACTTGGATGAAGACCTGGTTAAGGCCGAAAAAGCTGCGACCCAGGCAAAGGAGGCCATGCTCAAAAGCGCAAAAATCCTCTCAGAAAAGCGACGAAAAGTTACCAAAGCAATAGAAACACTGATTTTGGAAAGACTTTCGGAACTGGGAATCCCAAACGCCAGTTTATCTATACAGGTTACGGAGACTTTGCCGACAGCAAACGGCCTGGATTCGGTTGCCTTCCTTTTTAGCGGCAACAAAGGTGTCGTTCCGCAGGATTTGAAGCAGGTTGCCTCCGGCGGGGAATTTTCCAGATTGATGATGGTTATCAAATACATTCTTGCAGACAAACGAATGCTCCCGACGATCATTTTCGATGAAATTGATACGGGTGTTTCGGGTGAAATTGCCAGAAAAATGGGAAAGATGATGCAAAATATGGCGCATAACCACCAGATTATCGCCATCACGCACTTACACCAGATTGCCAGTAGCGGTAATGCGCATTATTTTGTTTACAAAGACCATTCATCCGAAAAGACTGTCAGTAAAATCAAAAAGCTAACCGTAGACGAGCGTGTGCAGGAAATTGCGCAAATGATCGGCGGCCATAATCCTTCCGATTCGGTGCTGGTCAATGCGCGCGAAATGATCCTGAAAGAACAAAGTTGACCAAGCAGCATTGCCAACAATAATACATTTTAACCTCCCAAAAAACGCATGAAATACCCGCTACTAACCCTGTTTGTCCTGGCACTTTTGTCAGGATGTGGTAAAGAAGGTAAACAAGATAAAGCCACTGAACTGGAAGCAGAAGTGATGACCATTCACGACGAAGTAATGCCGCAAATGGATCAGATCATGACATTAAAATCACAACTTTCCAAGAAAATCCAGCATATGGATAGCCTTCAAAATGAGGGCATTAGCAGTAATACCATTGCCGAAGAGCGCATGAAGGCTGTGGACCTCAACCAAAAGCTCAACGAGTCTGATAAGCTGATGATGAGCTGGATGCACGGGTACAGAGGTGATTCTGCCAAGGCGTTAAAACCAGAGCAGGCGATTCAATATTTTGAGACCGAAAAGGAAAAGATCCTGCAAGTGAAACAGGTAACATTAAAGTCAATTCAGGAAGCGCAAACATTTTTGGAGTAACAGGTTATGAAATTAAGAATTAAGACTATCCATATATACACGTTCGTACTGGCTGCATTCATTTTTAGCATTACCAGCTGTAAAGAAGAGAAAAAATTGCCGATCCTTGGAGAACGTGATGCGGTGAAGAAAATGGTTGATGGAAAGGAAGTTGTAGACACGGTTTATAACACCATTCCGGCTTTTTCCTTTGTTAATCAGGAAGGCGACTCCGTTTCTGAAAAGATCGCAGAAGGCAAGATCTATGTTGCGGATTTTTTCTTCACAACCTGCCCGACCATTTGCCCTATTATGAAGCGCCAAATGATTAAGGTTTACGATCAGTACAAAGGAAACCCGCAGGTCATGATCCTCTCCCACTCCATCGATCCCGACCATGACACGCCTCAGGTGTTAAAGAAATTTGCAACAGATTTGGGAGTCGAAGGCAGTCAATGGCAATTTCTGACCGGAAACAAGGAAAAGATCTTTGAAATTGGCCAACACAACTATCTGGTCACTGCAAAGGAAGACAAGACCGCTGACGGCGGATACATTCACGGAGGAGCATTCATCCTCATTGATAAGGAAAAGCGTGTGAGGGGCATGTACGACGGCACCACGGAAGAAGGAACGCAGAAGTTAATTGCCGACATGAAGATCCTGCTCGACGAATACAAATAGTAAGTCACCCCATGATTTCATGACCAAGCCAGCCATTATTGTTTTGTTTGTTATGGCAGTGTTGTCCTGCAAGAGCGCTTCTGAGCTAAAAAGCGAGCAGTATTTTGTAGAAGGATATAATCTTTACACAACCTATTGTGCCAATTGCCATCAGGCCGACGGCAAGGGAATGTCCAATCTGTATCCGCCATTGGCGAAGTCTGACCGATACAATGATAAATCCGCAGTTGCGTGCATTATCAGAAACGGCATGAAGGGCACTATTATAGTCGATGGCAAAGAATTCAACCGCCCCATGCCAGCCAACCCTAAACTGACTGAGATTGAGATTGCCGAGCTGGTCAGCTTCCTGAGTATGAAGTGGGGGCAAGACAGCGTATATACTTCGATCGAAACTGTACAGGCTGCATTGAAGAATTGCAAAGAATATTAAGGTGCGCCGCTGAACTTGTAGATTCCGGTCGCCTTTCTGAATTTGATCCGTGTAAAATCCTGCTCTGCATCCATTCCAATTGCATTGGTAATTTCAGAAGTCCGCTTGTTGATCACGGAAAGTGGTTTATCTGTAAAGACCTTCCTGGTGCGTGGACTCCAATTGAGCTCTGTGGTAGTAAGCAGCTCTTCTGTTTCTGATTTTACGACGCGAACATTTCCCTTTACAATATAAACATCCGCCGCTTTGTCATAATGTCCCGAATCGGAACGCAGGCGTGTTACGATGGTGCCCGTTGTATCGTAAAAGTTAATGTTGATCGTATCGGGAAAAACTTGTGCTTCGTTCTGATAAGCGAGGCGCTTGGGCGTTTTCATCACCACTTTAAGCTTTCCCTGCTCACTGTATTTTACCTCAACATCATTGACAAGTTCGAGCGGGCCGGTGTATAATGCACCTAATTTATTTTGTTTTCCCTCACAAGCTGCCAGCATCCACACCGCCAGCACAAGAAGGTAAAAAGGAGATAAAAATTTATTTCCTTTTTGTATTTGTGTGAAGATCAATGCAAGTCGCATGTCTGATTTTAGTCGATTTTCTGTTTAACAAACCATCTTTCCAACAGCGTAATGCCTAGTACAACGCGTCCATAACGCTCTCTTATCATCCCTCCGCCCGTGTTGCCTCTTTGCCCTGCGACGAGTGCAACAGACAGAAAGTTCTGATATCCACGGCCCATCGGGAATGTAAAGCCCAGACTTACATTGGTATCATTGACATCACTTTTTCCAATCGAATACGGCGTTTTACCATAGCTGAACCCAACGCGGTATCTTACCAGATCAAAGTAGTTAAGCGATGTAAATCTTGGAAGATATTCTGCCCCTACATTAATACGGCCTACGTCTTTCAAACCATCATTTGATCTGGAAAAGCTCCTGTATTGCGACCATTGCTGATAGCTGAAATCCGCCGATAAAATCAATTTGAACGGCCATTCCAGACTTCCGCCAACCAAGAATTGATTAGGCGTTTTAAGTCCGCCGCCAAGTGCATTTTGAAGCGTATCCGGGTTGATGACATCAAGCGCGTTTGAGGTCACCTCAAAAGTTGTCGTTTGATCCGCATTGATTGTCGTTCCAATGCTGTAAGATGCGCCCAGGTTCAAGTTCAGCTTATTTTCTTTCTTAATCGGAATCCTTAATGCAGCACCTGCACGGAATGCAATGTCCGAGTAGGTTGTCCTGTCATTTAAACTAACAATGTATTCATTGGAAAGATCGTCGCCTCTTATTACCGCGGCCCTGTCGACCAGGGAAACCTCTGTGGCCTTCCGCACATTTCCGAAGAAATAAGAAGTTTCAAGACCAAGACTTAAATATTTCGTAACCTGATAAGCCGTTGTGACAGAAGCCTTATTGATGCCTCCCTTTCCGGTTGTATTGTAAATTCCCACAAACTGGGTTCCCTGCACGTCGCGGATAGAAGAGTTGCTATAATCAACAAACGTGTATGGTTTAAGGCTTACGCCCAGCACCCAGCGCGGGCTGATAGGAAAGGCAAGGGAAACATAGGCGAGATTACCGCCAGCATTTTGCTGTTTTTTTGCACCGGACACAACATCCTTATATTGTCCGATCAGACCAATGTCCAGGGTTGTAAACCGGTTACGCACCCAAAGTGCAGGGTTAAGATTATTGATCTGAAACCCGGTGCCAGTACTAACACCGGACTGCCCCATTCCTGTATTATCAGAATAAGCATCGCCGTAAAACTCTCCCATTCCCAGTGAAGAGTATGGAGAATTGCCCAAGCCTTGTGCCCTTAGCGCCGTATTGAGGTATGTACAATTCCAAATGAGTGCAATTGCAAATGTGAGTATTCTGAATCTACTGTAACGAGACATTATATGTTAAAATTCTGTTCAATCCTATTAAAACCAATTCCGGCACCGCAAAGATGGGTGGTTTCAGGCTACTTTCAAAAAAAGCAGCATCACCTCCACATAATAGTACGCGCAAATCCGGCGATTTGTGTCGATACCTTTCAATAATTCCTTGCATTTCTGCAAGAACCCCATTCATTACACCACTTTGCATGGCGCTGCGTGTGCTTTTCCCTATTAATTCCGGATCTGTTTCGGGTTCGACCAGCGGAAGTCGCTTAGTAAACGAATGCATGGCATTAAATCGCATTTTCACGCCCGGCGAAATCATGCCTCCCTGAAACACCGCGTTTTTATCAATCAGATCGTAAGTAATGCAGGTGCCCATGTCAATGACAACCAGGTCTTCTTTGGGATAAAGAAAATTGGCGCCTGCGGAAGCGGCAATCCGGTCGGCTCCCAGCGTTTGCGGCGTGTCATAGTTTTTGGTGATGGGCAGTGGTGTGTCGGGCGTTAAATCAAATATTTTCAGCGGCTTTCCAAGGGCCTTTTCAAAATCGGATGCCGTAAAGCTTACAGATGAATATAAGATATATTCCGGAACCTGGGCCAGCACAGCTTCGATTAATTCGCCAAAAGTAAGGCGCGTCGTATAGCGTATCAGTTTATCACCTTCAAACCATCCGACTTTCGAATACGTGTTCCCAGAATCAATGACAATATTCATAATTTTGCAAAAGTCCCACATTTGGCCCACAAAAACTAGTGCTTATAAAAAGGTTCGCTTTGGGATTTCCGCATTCATTATCAGCACTTAAACGCAAAGCCCGAAAAAGAAAAAAGGAGAATCATTTATTTTCTTGCATTCAACGGGTTTTTATTTTGATGTAAAGAATAAATTTTTTACCTTCGTCGCTATAAGTCCAGTATCGACTTTTAAATCCAAATTCCATCTCACGGTAACTCTCAACGTTATCGAGGTTTTAAAAATCTTGACGATTTACTGTCTTTACTTCCTTTACTCAATTGTTAACTTTCAGAGTATATTAATCAAGTTTTTCAATTTGTAAAGTCGTCACCCAGGCTTATACAGAAGATATTTTTAATATTAATGACCATCACGTCACTACGAGATATGCTTCTCGGCTTTTGTCCAAAAAAATTCAAAACCTTAATATCCATTCGGTAAAGTGCTACTTTACTTTCCCTTGTCTGTATGCCTACAATTGATGAATTGAACATTAAGCTTTTATCAGAGCTTAAAGAAATAGCTAGCAACCTTGGTGTTGCAGATTACGCTAAACTCCCAAAAAAAGAACTTATAAACAGAATCCTGCTTAAACAGGAACCTGGAACTGTTACAGAAGCTCCCGCAGCTGCTGAAACTGTTACCAATATAGCTCAGGCTGCGCCGACAGCACAACCTGCCTTGGAATCAGACGGTTACGATTCTGATGAGCCCAAGAAAAAAAGAGCGCGAAGACCATCTGATGCTCCTGCCGATAACATGAAGCCGGCAAACAACAGGTCGGCAAGGATGAAAAAAGACAATGCGTCGCCTTCACCTGCTCCCCTATTTGATACTTCCCTGAGAAATCAGCTTGCTGATAATAATGAAAGACCTAATAATCTGGACATTCGTGAAGAATCCGACTCTGATAATGATACATTAAATGATCTGGGCAAGGAAGAAGTAATCAACCAGCCGGAAGCTGCTGCGCCTGCAACCGAAGAAGCGGTTCAGGAAAAAACAGAAACCAGCCCTGAAGAAAATACACCTGCCGCAAAAGAAGAAAGACAAAACCGCCAGCCAAATCAGCAGAATCAGCCCAACGATTCTAGCGAACGCCAGCCGCAACAACCGCAGCAGCCTGCCCACCGCGACGATCCATCGTCTAAAATCAAACGCAACTACAACAACTACGTAAGGGAGTTTGACGGACTGATTGTTAATGAGGGTGTGCTTGAAATTATGCAGGATGGCGGCTACGGATTCCTCCGCTCGGCAGACTATAATTACCTGGCCAGCCCGGATGATATATATGTATCGCCTTCTCAGATTAAACTTTTTGGCCTGAAAACCGGTGATACGGTAAGGGGACAGATTCGCCCACCGAAAGAGGGGGAAAAATATTTTGCTTTGCTCCGCGTCGAGACAGTTAATGGTAAAACAACCGAAGAAATCAGGGACCGTATTCCTTTTGAATATCTTACACCTCTTTTCCCGGATGAATGCTTAAAGCTGAGCTCCCGCCCGGATCAATATTCTACCAGGATCCTGGATCTTTTTGCACCGATCGGAAAAGGACAACGTGGAATGATCGTTGCGCAGCCAAAAACGGGTAAAACTGTTTTACTAAAAGAAATCGCAAACGCAATTACGCGTAACCACCCGGAGGTGTTCCTTCTGATCCTTCTGATCGATGAACGTCCGGAAGAGGTTACTGACATGCAGCGCAGCGTTAGAGCGGAAGTGATTGCTTCCACATTTGATGAGCAGGCGGATCGTCACGTAAAAGTGGCCAGCATTGTTTTGGAAAAAGCCAAAAGAATGGTTGAATGCGGCCATGATGTCGTGATTCTGCTGGATTCTATCACACGTCTTGCCCGTGCTTATAACACCGTTGTTCCTTCATCCGGTAAGATCCTTTCAGGTGGTGTGGATGCCAATGCATTACATAAGCCAAAAAGATTCTTCGGAGCGGCAAGGAATGTTGAACACGGCGGATCGCTGACCATTATTGCAACTGCACTGATCGATACGGGTTCTAAAATGGACGAAGTTATCTTTGAAGAGTTCAAAGGAACGGGTAACATGGAATTGCAACTGGATCGCAAGCTTTCCAACAAACGTGTATTCCCGGCTATCGACGTTATGGCATCGGGTACGCGCCGCGAGGATTTGCTTTTGGATAAGGAAACATTGAAAAAAGTGTGGATCCTGAGAAAACATATGTCAGACATGAATGCAATGGAATCCATGGACTTCCTGCTCGAACATATGAAAGGCACCAGAAGCAACGAGGAATTCCTGATCTCGATGAACCGCTAAGCAACCCGGCTCATGGAAGATTTAAAGATCATAGAAGGAATCGGACCCAAGATTGAGGAATTGCTTAATCGGGAAGGCATTCATAGCATTGAACAGCTCGCCGACACTTCCATTATCAGGCTGGCAGCCGTTTTGAAAAAAGCCGGGCCCAGGTTTCAGATCCAGAATCCTACATCCTGGCCAAAACAAGCATTACTGGCCAAAGACCAGAAATGGGATGAATTGGAACAGCTCAAAAGATTGATCCTGTCAGGTAAAGAATCCTGATTTACTCATATACAAAAAAGCCCGCTACTGAAATTCAGCAGCGGGCTTTTTTATATGTAGAACGAAGACTTACCAAGTCTTGAAGAACTTGATAAGTCTATATTACATCTTACAATGTCGCAACGGTTCTCTGGATAAACTGCGTCAGATCACTTCCTGACAGTAATCCTTGTGAAAGCAATGCAAGATCAAAAACCTGTTTTGCCAGCGATTTTTGCGCTTCTTCATTTTCACTTTGCAGCACGCGGCTGATCACCGGGTGGTTAGAGTTCAATGAAACCGTGTACATCAACGGCATATCGCCAAACATGGAACGCTGTCCGGAAGTCGCCTGCATATCCGTCATACGACGCATAAACTCAGGGAATGTGATCACCACCGGCAATTCATCCACCGGCATCGCCTCTACCTGAACATGCGCGCTTTTACTTCCCGCTACTTCTTCAAAGATCTTCTTCACCTTATCCTGGTCATCGCTGGAAAGAATGCTTTCTAATGTCACATCCTTTTCAACCAGTTTGTCAAGCGTATCGGCATCGACGCGTTTCACATTCACTTTTTCAAGCTTTTGTTCCAGGGCGTTGATAAAGTGTGAATCAATGATCGTGGAGAATGTCAGCACGTCATAGCTGCGTTTTTTGGCCGACTGGATAAATGCATCCTGTTTTTTCTCGTCAGTGGTGTAAAGCCAAACCTGTGTGTCGTTCTTGTCGGTCTGGTTGCCTTTTACGTGCTCGCGATATTCTTCGAAAGTGAAGAACTTGCCTTCCGTATTTTTTAATAAACAGAAATCCTTCGCTTTTTCATAGAATTTATCATCGCTGATGATTCCGTATTTTACAAAAAGACCGATATCATCAAATTTTTTCTCAAAACCCTCGCGGTCGTTTTTAAAGATCTCGGAAAGCTTATCTGCCACTTTACGCGTGATATAGCCATTGATTTTCTTCACATTACCATCGGCTTGCAGGTAACTTCTTGAAACGTTCAAAGGAATGTCGGGCGAATCGATCACACCATGCAACAGTTGAAGGAAGTCCGGAACGATGTCTTTTACTTCATCGGTGATAAATACCTGGCGGCTGTAAAGCTGGATTTTTTCGCGCTGTCCCTGAAAATCGTTTTTCAGTTTCGGGAAATAAAGCACTCCTGTCAAATTAAATGGATAATCCACATTCAAATGGATCCAGAAAAGCGGATCTTCGCTGAACGGATAAAGCTCTTTGTAGAAAGCCAGGTAATCCTCGTCTTTCAGGTCAGCCGGATTTTTTGTCCAGATCGGATTTGGATTGTTAATGACCTTTTCCTCAAATTCAATCTCGATCGGAAGGAACTTGCCATATTTTTCAAGAATGCCGCGCAAACGGTGCTCATCCAGGAATTCCTCAGAATCAGCTGCAATGTGCAGGATAATGTCCGAACCGCGCTCTGCCTTTTCAGCTGGCCCAAGTTCGAATTCCGTAGAACCATCACATTCCCAGCGAACTGCTTCAGAACCTTCTTTGTAGGATTTTGTAATGATCTCCACATTCTCTGCAACCATATAAGCAGAGTAGAAACCAAGACCAAAATGGCCGATAATGCCTTTGTCACCTTTTCCATCCTCACCTTTGTCTTTGTATTTCTCAACAAATTCAGTAGCGCCGGAAAATGCGATCTGGTTGATATATTTTTTGATCTCATCAGCAGTCATACCAATTCCATTGTCGCTAATCGTAATGGTTTTGGCTTCCTTATCAAGCTTCACAACCACTTTCAGGTCGCCTAGTTCACCGTTAAACTCACCATATGAGGCAAGTTTTTTGATTTTCTGGGAAGCGTCAACTGCGTTGGATACTAATTCACGTAAAAAGATTTCGTGGTCCGAATAAAGGAATTTTTTAATGATCGGAAATATGTTCTCGGTATGAATGCTTAGGTTTCCTTTTTCCTGAATCACTGATTCCATAATTATGCCGTTTTTGTTTATAATATTGAAGAAATTGTTTTTTCTGATCTGCAATACCGAATCCAAATATGCGTTCCAAATACAATTCAAATGCAGCTCGACTGACACATTGTCAGGAATGCTGAAATCGACTGCATATATCGATCGGTTGGTAACTGACTAGCTTTTTTGTTAATATTGCGAACGGTAACCAACTCAACTAAAATCATTCAAACAGTTCATTCAGAACACCAATTAGTAACATGAATCTTATTAAAAAACTCTTCGCAGGCGTATTCTTATTGAGCGCAGTGTCAGCCTGCACCACAATGAATTCCGTTCCTCTCTCTAACTATACTGTGTTTACGGAAGATCTTCGCCGGGACCTGGAATCAGCAAACATCGAGATAGCCAAGGTTCAGTTCTTCAACGACAAGGCCATCAACATTCGCAGGGAAGTTTCGGATCCCAATGACATTAAAGTAAATCCCGAAGGACAGATTACCATGAGCAATGGTAAAAGCATTCAGACCATTAACGTGCTCCCGTTTACGCCGGGTGTGGCTTTGAGCTCTGACAATGGTGTGATATTCGTTTCCTGGGATGATACCCAACAGGATACCAAAGGCATGAAGTTCAATCTGAGCGGCCAGAATTATTTCCTGGATGTGCTGCCTAACAATAAGTTTGATTACAAGGAAAGAACATTTGATCTGCAAGGCGGAAATGGTGCCCGCTTATTTGTAAAGAAAGATCTTTTGAAGCAGGTTAAAAATTCAAGAGAAACGCTGAAAGGCCGCAAGGTTGGTCAGTAACAGCTATTACGTAAACGAAGAAAGGTCAGGATATCCTGACCTTTCTTCGTTTACAGGCATCTTTAATTGAGATGAAAAGACTGGTTTTTCTGCCCCGAAATTTTGGGTTTATTGACAATGGATGAATTCTGGATCAGCACCAGCAGCATAAGCCCGATCACAACGGCCAGCGCAATTTGCAGAAACGAAATAATGCCGAAGCTGGCAATGTCACTTTTTGATTCCTTCATTAAATCCTTTCCAATGCTTGATTGAATGTTGGTCAGCTCGTTGAGGTTGGCGATGGTGTTTTTAAATGTATTTGCGCCTGCGCCCGCAAAAAGTTTCTTGCCCTCCTCCTGCGCGCCTGCATTACATAATTTTAATATCGACTTTTCAAGCGCAGTATATCTGAGCACTTCGTTTTTGAAAGCCGTCAGGCTCTTTGCTTCTTCGTCGACAAGGTATGTTTGTTCAAAAGCTCTGATCAGCGAGTCAATGTTCCGGTTATGGGCGCTTAATTGGAAGCGGATCTCACTTTTATCCCCTGCACCGTTTGCCAACAAATACTCTTCCAAAGTAAGCCGCTTTCCGTAAAGGTTTTCGGTTAAATAAATGATCGTTGTTGCCGGGATCAGCCTGTCCTGATAAATGGACGAAAAGGACTTGTCAATGCCCTCCATATTGCGTCTGGACAGTAATGTAGCCAATATAATCAGCACCATAATCCCTCCAAGAAGCATTGCTGCTTTCAGTTTTTGTTGAATTACAAAAGACCATTTCATGAAATAGCAATTAAAATTGTAAATCCCGCGATCCGTATCCAGCATTAAAATAATGCTAAAACTCCTCCGTATTATAACGTTTCATACACCACAAATATATCGTCAATATAACTAATAATAAGAGATTAAGCGGGAAATGTGGGATCATTTCAGAATCGTGGTATAATTTTGTTAGATTGATTTTTTAAAACACTCATCCGTTCATGAATGAAGTTGCCATTGATTTCAGTAAGGTTCACCAGATTCAGGTTTTTGGAGTAACCATTTTAGAACCTTCCACTGTGATCTCAAGTCTGATGATGACTGTGATCTGCATCTACGCATTTATCCATCTTGGTAAATTGAGAAGGGCCCATATCATGTATAGACAAATCCAGTTTTTTTTCCTTTTCATGGGAATAGCCACAGCAATCGGCGGTGTCCTGGGGCATGGATTCCTGTATCTGACGGGTCAACCTGGAAAAATCCCCGGCTGGTTTGCCAGCATGATCGCCGTAGCGCTTTTTGAACGTGCAGCGATCTGGCATATAAAACCATTGTTGCAAAAGCGTAGCGGGTTAATCCTTGGCTGGCTGAATTATGTGGAGCTGGCTATATTTTTCGCACTGACTTTTATCACGCTCAACTTCGTCGTGGTGGAGATTCATGCCTTTTATGGGCTGTTCCTGATGCTGTTTTTAATAGAAATTTATGTTTACAAAAAACGGAAGGACCCGGGAAGCGTCAATATCTTCATTGCCACAGCATTAGGCGCTGTTTCGGCCGGATTGCATGCGCTTAAATTTAGTTTTGGCCCTTGGTTTAATTATAACGACATCAGTCACATCAGCATGGGCGCATCGATCTGGTTCTATTACCAGGGAGCAAGGCACATGACCTACTACGGAGAAGAAATGATCAAGCCCGAAGAGGTGCTGGAAAGCGAAAACGAAAGTTGATTTCTATATAATAAAAAAACGAGGATGCCTGAAACAGACATCCTCGTTTTTTTATGGTAAATCCTCTTATTTGTTTGGCTGTGGCGTGTAACGCAGATAAGGCTTCACAATATTAAGACCTTTGGTAAATTTCTTCTGGGCATCCTCCGTGCTAACGGCTGGCACAACGATCACATCATCGCCATCTTTCCAGTCCGCAGGCGTTGCAACGCTGTAATTCGCAGTCAATTGGAGTGAATCGACAACGCGCAGAATTTCGTTGAAATTACGGCCTGTAGAAGCAGGGTAAGTCAATGTCAGTTTTATTTTCTTGTCTGGTCCTACAATAAAGACAGATCTAACGGTTGATTTCTCACTTGCATTCGGGTGGATCATATCGTAAAGTTCAGCAACTTTACGGCCTTCGTCGGCAATGATCGGGAAATTAACCTCTGTGTTGTTAATCTCATTGATATCCGGGATCCAGCGATTGTGCGAATCAATGTCGTCAACGCTCACTGCAAGCACTTTCACATTACGTTTTTCAAATTCACCTTTCAAAAGAGCCGTTTTGCCGAGTTCAGTTGTGCAAACCGGCGTAAAGTCAGCAGGGTGAGAAAACAGCAATCCCCAGCTGTCCCCCAACCATTCATGAAACTTGATCGGGCCTTGTGTGGTGTTTGCCTCAAAGTCAGGGGCAATATCTCCTAGTCGAAGTGACATAATATATAATGATTTAAGTGGATAATATAATCTACTAATGTTATAGAGTTAACGCAAAATTAAATAATAAGTTTCAAAAACTGTTTCTGAGATTGAGATGCTTTTTGTTTAATTTGAACTATAAACAAGGTTTTTGTTTTCTCCAATAAAGATTCACTTCTGTTGCCATGAACTTAAAATTGCCTGTTTACCTGGATAATAATGCAACCACTCCAATGGACCCAAGGGTTTTGGAGGAAATGCTTCCGTATTTTTCAGAGAAATTTGGCAATGCAGCCAGCCGCACGCATTCTTATGGCTGGGAAGCAGAGGAGGCCGTAGACATTGCCCGCGAAAATATAGCCAGCCTGATCGGCGCCAATCCGCAGGAAATCGTTTTTACGTCCGGGGCAACAGAGGCCGCTAATCTGGCTATAAAGGGCGTTTGGGAAAATAATGCTGGTAAAAAGGGCCACATTATCACCGTCATAAGCGAGCACAAAGCCGTTTTGGACACCTGCAAGAACATTGAAAATAAAGGCGGATCTGTTACTTATCTGGACATTCAGCCCAATGGACTGATTGATTTGGATGATCTGCAAAAGGCAATTACAGCGGAAACGGTGCTGATCGCTGTCATGTATGCCAATAATGAAACGGGGGTGATTCAGCCTGTACGGGAAATCAGCGCTATTGCAAAGGCGCACGGCATTTTGTTTTTTACAGATGCTACGCAGGCAGTGGGCAAGATCCCCGTGGATGTGCAGGAAGACGGCATTGATTTGCTCGCTTTCAGCGCGCACAAATTGTACGGACCCAAAGGCGTCGGCGCACTTTACGTGAGAAAAAAGAATCCGGCAGTCACGCTCACGGCGCAGATCGACGGTGGCGGTCACGAGCGCAATATGCGCAGCGGCACGCTGAACGTTCCGGGTGTCGTGGCTTTTGGGAAGGCTTGTGAGATTTGCTTGGAGAAAATGTCGTCGGAAAGCCAGCAGCTAAGTGCACTGCGCGACCATTTTGAAAGGCAGCTACTCGAATTGCAACATATAGAAATCAATGCGGGAAAGACGCCTCGCCTGCCCCACGCGACCAACATTTCATTTCGGGATATTGACGGTGAAAAAATGATCTTTGAGGCCGGGAGCGACATCGCATTTTCCAGAAGCTCGGCCTGCACGTCAGCAACATTGGAACCAAGCTATGTATTAAAGGCAATGGGGCTTTCTAATGAATTGATCCATAACACTTTCCGGTTCAGCTTCGGGAGGTTTTCTACACAACAGCAAGTAGATCATGCTGTTGCGGTAATTTCTAAAATAGTAAAAGAACACAGGGGGTGAAAGAAATTACGGACATCATAAGCTCTTATGAATCAGCGGTTACAGCTGGCAAGAAAACGGCGCTGGCAACTGTTGTACATGTAGAAGGCTCCTCTTACCGCCGTCCAGGCGCGCGAATGCTTGTTACTGATGATGGTCAGCTAACAGGCGCCATCAGTGGGGGATGCCTGGAAGGAGATGCATTAAGAAAGGCGCTACTGGCGATCTCCCAACAAAAAAATAAACTGGTAACCTACGACACCACAGACGACAACGACACAACATTAGGCGTTCAGCTGGGCTGCAATGGCATTGTTCATATCCTTTTCGAGCCTATTATCCACAGTGACGCTGCTAATCCGATCGTGCTGCTCAAAAAAGCGCTGGAAAAACGGCAGAATGCTGTGGTTATCACGCTGTTTTCACTGAATTCACGGACAGCCATCCAGCCAGGAACCTGCTTTCTTGATCTGGAAAAGGATCAAGCAACTGTAAATAACATTTCTGACCCTGCTCTTTTGAAGCAGTTGCTTCCCGAGGCTGAACTGGTAAAAAAGCGGCAGGAATCGTTTTTCAAAGAATTTGATAGCAATGGTCAAAAACTGACTGGTTTCGTTGAATATCTGCGTCCGGCCCCTGCGCTCATCATTGCCGGCGCTGGAAATGATACAATCCCGCTTTCCGAGATGGCCCATATTTTAGGCTGGAATGTGACTGTTGTCGATGGCCGGAATGGTCATGCTACCAAGCAGCGCTTTCCCCAAGCCAATCAAGTCATCGTAGCAAAAGCCTCGGAGGTTTTGTCGCAGATTGAAACCGATACGCAGACGTTTTTTGTGCTGATGACCCACAATTATAATTATGATCTGGCCCTGCTGAAAGAGCTGATCAACGTTGAAGAATGCATTTACATTGGCGCGTTAGGCCCAAAAAAGAAGCTGGACAGAATGTTCGGCGATCTTCAAAAGGAAGGAATTGAGGTTACGGAGCAGCAAAAAACTAAAATATTCGGCCCGGTAGGATTAGATGTTGGCGCTGAAACTTCTGAGGAGATAGCATTGTCGGTTCTTGCTGAAATTAAGGCTGTGCTCAATGGAAGAACGGGAATGTCCCTGCGTGCAAAACCCGAACCCATTCACAGCCGGTCTGATCAAAAAGTGGATTATCATAAATCCACGCGGGAAAATTTTCTCTGTGAAATACAAACTGCTGCTTCTTGAACCACATGGCGGAAATCGCGCGTTACGCAATCATGATCCTTGCCGCCGGCAACTCCTCACGCCTGGGAGAACCCAAGCAACTGCTTCATTACCAAAGCAAAACACTGATCCGCCATGTTACCGAAGCTGCTATTGCTGCCGAAAGCACCGGTGTGTTTGTCATTACCGGCTCCAATGCTTCCTTAATTGAAAAGGAACTGGATCCGCTTCCCTATCAGCCGGTATACAATCCAGCATGGGAATCTGGGATGGCCTCATCGATTGTTGCAGGCGTTCAGCAGCTGGTCGTCATGCAGCCCGACTCCACCGGCGTGATTTTTGCCGTCAGCGACCAGCCTTTTGTTACCACTGATCTTTTTAATGCATTGATAAACAAATCATTAGAACGCGGCTCATGCATTGTCGCATCCGCTTATCAAAATACGCTGGGAACGCCTGTTCTTTTCTCGAAAAACTATTTCCATTCCCTATTAAGCCTAACCGGAGCAGAAGGAGCCAAAAAACTGATCACCAAATTTGCCGCCGACGCTACTTCGGTCCCCTTCCCTTCCGGCAGCATCGACATTGATACGCAGGAAGATTACCAGAAACTACTGGGCAATGGTTAGCATTCCTACCTAGAATTTTATTCAAACTTTTTTTATCAAAGTCTTGCTTATTGATTTCAGATATTTACTTTTACAGTGTACTACTAGACTAGAACACTAAACGATTCGGAAAATGATCCGCCTAGACCACGTAACCTTTGGATATAGTAAGAAGAAAAAGCTGTTTGAAAATCTGTCGCTTAACCTGGAAGCCGGACACATTTACGGATTGCTTGGCAGAAATGGCGCGGGTAAATCCAGTTTGCTCAGAAATATGGTCGGGCTGCTTTTTCCGCAGCAGGGCAATATCAATGTGGTAGGTTACGAGCCTAAGAAGCGACTCCCTGCATTTCTGCAAGATGTGTTTTTTCTTCCGGAAGAAATTTACCTGCCTTCTGTTAAGATCCGGAAATACCTGGAAATGATCGCGCCGTTCTATCCAAAATTTGATGTCGGACAATTTGATAGTTACATCGCAGAAATGGACATTCCGCTCGATAATAAGCTGACTGACATGTCTTACGGGCAGCGGAAAAAGTTTCTCATCGCATTTGCGCTCTCAGCCAACACCAGGGTTTTGATCATGGACGAGCCTACGAATGGTCTGGACATTCCCTCGAAAAGTCAGTTTAGAAAACTGGTTTCAATGAATCTGGACAAAAACAGGCTGTTTCTGATTTCAACGCACCAGGTCCGCGACCTGGACAATCTGATTGACTCGATCATCATCCTTGAAGACAGCAAGATTTTGATCCAGGACAGCCTTGAAACAGTCTCTCAAAAGCTGTGCTTCGGCACGCTTCCCAGCATTGATTATGACAACCGTGTGCTTTATTCAGAGCCCTCGCTGAAAGGTTACAAAGCCGTTTTTGAAAATTCTGAACTTGAAGAGAGCCGGGTAGACCTGGAATATTTGTTCAATGCAGTGCTTGGTAACCCCGAACGGATCAAACAAATTTTTAGCAAACAATGACGGGCCTCATCATATCCATGCTGTTGCTGATACTGGCAACGCTTACCAGATCAATTCTTCCCATTATTATCTGACTTAATCCTATGAATCAGACATTTAACATTCACCGGTTTGCCCTGGTAGTCAAGCTGGACCTGGTTGAAAGAGGCAAAAATTACCTGCTGATTGCCTTGCTACTGACCATCATGTTGCTCGCATTGATGCTTCCGATCGTGACTTCCAGCAAACCTGTTGGCACTTATGAAG
Source organism: Dyadobacter sp. CY347 (assembly GCF_021502655.1). Classification (GTDB taxonomy): domain Bacteria; phylum Bacteroidota; class Bacteroidia; order Cytophagales; family Spirosomataceae; genus Dyadobacter. The sequence continues at coordinate 909,195 of NZ_JAKFFT010000002.1, read as the reverse complement.
CGCTGCATTATATGGCTATGTTTATGGTTATGCTGTTTGCATCCTCTTTTTATACAAGCAGCGCCATGACGCATTATGCCGCAGCACCAAGCTCGATCAGCAACCTGATGCTGCCTGCTTCACATTTTGAGAAATTCCTGAGCGCGATGTTTTTCAACCTTCTTTTTGTTGTTCTCTTTTTGGTCTTTTATTTCCAGTTGCACTACCGCACCGTCGATATTGCTAACGCAAAGCTGCCGTCGTGGGGTTACAAATATCCTTATATGACGGTAGATCTGGCAGTGTATTTTTGCTTTGCCTACTTCATGTTGCATAGCATTGTTTTTCTGGGATCCATTTATTTTTCCAAACGTTCATATGTGAAAACGGCCGCGTTTACGTGTGCTGCGATCTTTATTGTCTTTGCCATTCACTTCACCATGTCAAATTATCTGACACATTATCCTTCAAGGCTTAATACGCTGCCTTTTGCCAGCTGGCAAATGTGGTATTTCAAAGACGGTAATTTCACCGTATTCCGCGGCCTGAACACATTTCATATCCACTTTCCTGAAACCATTTACCGCGCTATTCAAGGCTTTATCACAGTGTTTATTCTAAGCATCTGGTATATAGCTTATTTACGCCTTAAAGAGAAGGAAGTTTAATCACGCTTTCATGGAATTTAAAGATAAACAATCCATTTACCTGCAAATCGCCGATTACATCTGCGAGCAGATTCTGCTGGGCAAATGGCCTCCAAATGAGCGCATTCCGTCTGTTAGGGACTTGGGCGGCACGCTGGAAGTGAACCCAAATACGGTCATGCGGACCTATGAATTTTTACAGAATAAAGAAATCATATTCAACAAGAGAGGCATTGGTTATTCGGTCAGTGAAGATGCGAAAGAGCGTATTTTGGCTTATAAAAAAGAACGCTTTGTTGAGTCTGAGCTGCCGGAGGTTTTTAAAATGCTTTATCTTCTCAACATTGATATGGAAGAATTGCAAGCGCGATATAACCAGTTTGTCACAGACACTTTCCCTGTCACTTAATAGCCTAACCCCATGAAAACAAGCAACATATTAATCATTATCATGCTATCGCTGTTTCTGAGTGCGATGGTGGCGTCAAACCTTGTTTTAAAGAAGGAATTTGATAAAATAGACAGAAAAGACCCATACTCGGGTTACACCAAACACAGCTTGCAGCCATTTCATTACGTCAAATTGCAGGGAGTCGGATTTGGCGTAACGGAGGTCTCGCAGGGGAAGGATTTTGAGATCAAATTTGTGGTGGATCGCAAATTCCTGGACTGGAAAGTGATCAATGATACACTAACGGTCAACTACAAAAAAGACTTTCCCGAAGGAGGGCAGTCACCGCAACAAATCGTGCATACATTACCTTCTGTCTACATTTTCGTTCCGGCCTTGAAGGGGTTGGAATCCAACACCATTAACTGCAAAATCAAAAACATGAAGCAGGAAAGCCTGACTGTTAAGCAGATCGGCGGCGCGATGGTAATGCTGGAAAATCAGATCAGCGATCTTCGGGCAGATTTCGTTTCAGGCGCCATTGTGACAACTTATCGTGAAAATGAGTTTGGCAACAGCAAAATAACGGTTCAGGATAGCAGCACTTTTCAAGTCGACTCCAATGTTTTCAAATCGCTTGATCTGCAAGTCGGCGACAGCGCGCATGTCAAAGTGCCGGGAAGCTTGTTGAAGAAACTTTGATTTTATTCTTATAATCCCAAGGTTAAAACTCTGGGTAATGATACTGATCGTGCCTGACGGCACTTGTGCTCGTCCAGTGCCGTCAGGCACGTTCAATCAACTGGCCCCAGATTTCAATCTGGGGAAAGATGGATTATTTTATCCCAAGCATTAAACTGGTGCTTCCGCCCGCATTGGTGGTAGGCAGTACGCCGTTCCATTTCGAAACCCATTCCTGCTGAATGAGCAGTGGAGTCAGGGTTTTCTGACGCAGCTGGTTGGCTTCCGCCTCGGCGCGAGCTTTGATTAATGTCGCCTTCGCCTGGCCTTCTGCGCGTGCGATGATTACTTTTGCTTCTGCTTCGGCCTGCTTGGCCATGTTTTCAGCTTTCAAGCGGGCCTGGATAGACGTGTTTTTCTCGTCGATCATCTGGCGCAGCGAAGGTGGCGGCGTGATGGCAGAAGTCAGCTGATCATAAATGAAGCCATCTTTTCCCAAAGTCTTGGTGAGCACATTCTGAACACGGTCCTCAAATGCTTCCCGGTTGGACATTACGCTATCCGAACTGAATGAGTTAGCAACGATCCGGTAGGCATCATAGATCGTGTTTTTCATAAATCCCTGCTGAATTTCCCCTAACGGTCGTCTGTATTGGCGGTAAATTTGAGGCACTTTCTCAGGGTTAATGTGGTAATTAAGTTTTGGATCCACCTTAAATTCGGCCGCATCCTTTGTTGTGATTACAAAAGAATCATAATCGACGCTTTGCGTAAACGTCGGAAATTCAATGATCTTGGTTGTCCAGCTATTATACCAAACACGCCCGGTAACCAACGTGATATTATCAACACCTTTATCAGTTCCGTACAGGTTAATGCGGATCCCGACATTTCCGGCGTCAATGTTTTCGAAGCTGAAAGGCTGCACAAAAAGCACGATCACAGCCACAAAAAAACTTACAGAACCGATTATGATTTTTCTACCCAGCGTCATTATATTTCAGAATTTAGTGAGTTCAAATAATGATTCAGATCCCTTACAAGCAGGTAGATAGACGCGCCAATAATGGCTAAACCGCCCATTACAAGCAGGTCGGATTGCGAATTGATAAGTCTGAGCGCGTAGGTGATGACGATGATGACCGCCAGGATTTTAAGTAAGTATTTCATGTCAGCGAGGTTTGTTTTGAATAAATTTAGCATTAACAAATCCGGGCACATAATATTTTTATCCAATGGCGGCTTTGCAATGTTGAACGTATCAAAAAGCCATACAAGGAAAAAAGACGCATCGGTCAGATGCGTCTTTTTGTAGTGAATAACAAGTTAAAACTCAGAGCATTTCAGCTGCGGCCTGATCAACAAACCAGTGCAGCTCTCCCCTGGAAGGATTGATGATTTGGGACGGATAAAGATCCACATTGGATTCTCCCTTCAAAACGTGTCTTAATGTTTCTGCCTTTCCTGCTCCTGCGGCCAAAAACGCAACACAGGCAGCATTGTTAACAATCGGGGCCGTCAATGTAATCCTGAACATCTCCTGAGCAGGCAGATAAAACGCCTTAACCCACGCATTTTTTTCATGAATCACATCAGTGCCGGGAAAGAGCGATAATGTATGGCCATCGTCGCCCATACCCAGGAGTACAAAGTCGAATGATATTTCCGAATCTTTAAAATACTCTTTTAAGACCTTTTCATATTCGCGTGCAGACTCTTCCGGCTCAATATCCGTGCGCATGATGTGAATGTGGTCGGCATGAACCGGCACTTTATTCAGCAGCTCATCGTAACACATTTTCGCATTGTTACGCGAATCTTCAAAAGGGACAGCGCGTTCGTCTCCCCAGAAAAAATGAACTTTCTGCCAGTCAATGGCCTCTTTATAAGGCGATTGGGCAAGCAAAGCATAAAGCTGCTTAGGCGTGCTGCCACCGGACAAGACAAACGTAAAGCGGTCTTGCTTAGACAACACTTTCTGAATATAATCACTCAACCAGGCGGCCAGATCATGGCTGAGCCGTCCGGTGTCGTTTGCAATATGAATTTCCATATGTCAGGGAGCTGGTGGAAGGTTTATCCACGTATGACCGTCGCGTGCAAGCAGCGCATCTGCACCGTCCGGACCCCATGAATCGGGTGCATAATTAGGAAAATCCTGCGGTGTTCTGCTCTCCCAGGTTTCCAGGATCGGCATAATGACCTTCCAGGCTGCATCCACCTGATCATTACGCATAAATAGCGTTGCATCGCCCTCCATAACATCCAAAAGCAATGTTTCGTAAGCTTCGGGAGCATGTTCACCAGCCACTGCGTCATAATCAAATGTCATGTCCACAGGATCCAATGTCATCGTCTGGCCCGGACGCTTTGCCTGGAAACGAATGCTGATGTCCATATTAGGCTGAATACTGATCGTCAGCCTGTTGGAACGCCAGGTCTCGGCAGCTTCCGAAGGGAAAGCGTAATGCGGAGCAGGCTTGAACTGCAAGGTAATGTGCGTTGCTTTTTGGTTTAAAAACTTGCCTGTACGCACATAAAAAGGAACACCCTGCCAGCGCCAGTTATCGATATAAAACTTGGCAGCAGCGAATGTATCAATGTTTGAATTTGGGTTAACTCCTTCTTCCTGACGGTATCCTACCACTTTTTCACCTTTTTTCCATCCGCCGGAATATTGGCCGCGGACAGCAAAATCGTGAACCTGCTCCTTGGTAATGCGACGGATCGCATTTAAAACATCCACTTTTTTATTACGGATCTCATTGGCATCAAATGAAACAGGCGGCTCCATGGCAATCATACAAAGGATCTGCAAAATGTGGTTCTGAACCATATCACGCAGTGCACCCGCATGCTCGAAGTAGCCTCCCCTGCCCTCCAATCCAACACTTTCCGCAGCTGTGATCTGAATGTGATCAATGTAATGTCGGTTCCAGAGGGGCTCAAAAAGCGCATTGGCAAAACGCAGCGCAAGGATATTCTGAACCGTTTCTTTTCCTAAATAATGATCGATACGGAAGATCTGCTCCTCAGCAAACATGCTGGAAAGCAATTCGTTAAGCTCATGCGCACTTTCCAGATCGTGTCCGAAAGGTTTTTCAACAACGATTCTGGTTGTGCCTTTTTCTGAGCAGATTTTTAATGCACCCAGTTTCTGGGCGATAGAAGGAACAAGCTGCGGCGCAACGGCCAGGTAAAATATAACATTGGGATGCACGCCCCATTCTTCTTCTTTTTGTTTGACCAGATCCGTAATCAAATGGTAGGCCGCCGCATCATCGCCATCCATTTGCAGATAGGAAACGTGCTGGGTAAACTCTGTCCAGTGACCATTCTGCTTTCCTTTTCTTCGCGAGAATTTGGTAACACCGTCCAATAGATGCTCATGATATTTTTCATTGGAATAAGCACTGCGGCCAATGCCCGCTATGGCAAACTTCTCGGGCATCCAGTTATCCAGAAACAGATTATAGAGCGCGGGAGTAAGTTTTCTGTAATTAAGGTCCCCGCTTCCTCCGAAAATAAAGACTACTGAGGCAGGTGGACGTTTAGTGGTTTGCATAAAATTTCAAATTTATTGTTGACCCCACTCTGTATGAAAAGTACCGGGGATATCGATACGTTGATAAGTATGCGCCCCAAAATAATCACGTTGGGCCTGGATCAGGTTGGTAGGCATGCGCTTGGATTTATAGGCGTCAAAGTATGCCAGTGACGACATTAACCCCGCTGCCGGCACACCTGCCTTGGCTGCAAACGCGATCAGCGAACGCGTATTATCTTCTACCGACTTAACGACTGCTGCAACCTCTTGGTTCAGCAAAATGTTGGATAATTCCGGGCTTTGCGTATATGCATTGGTGAAGATTTCCAATAAGGATGAACGGATAATGCAGCCGCCTCTCCACACGCTGACCACCTTGGGAAGCGGAATGTCCATATTCAGATCTTTCGAAGCCTGAAAGAGCATGGCCAGGCCTTGCGCGTAGCTCAGAATGGTTGCAAAATACAATGCATCGTGCACCTCCTGAATCAGCTCGTCGGAAGGAGCCGAAGAGCCGTAACCATCTTTCGCATAGATTTCGGCAGCCTGAATGCGCTCATCTTTGTAGCCCGACAATGTTCGCATGGCCACGGCAGTATCGATAACAGGCACAGCAACAGGCAATTCCATGGAATCCTGCGAAGTCCACTTACCGGTTCCTTTTGAGCCGGCTTTATCAGATATCATATCCACAAGATGTTCGTCGGTCTGATCGTCCTTTTGCAGGAATATATCGGCTGTGATTTCAACCAGAAACGATTGCAGATCGCCCTCATTCCAGGTTTTGAATACTTCGTGAAGCTGCTCATTGGTCAGTCCGGCATGTTTCAGGATCGCATAGGATTCGCTGATCAGCTGCATAATCGCATATTCGATGCCGTTATGCACCATTTTCACGTAATGACCCGCGCCTTCTTTTCCCAGGTAAGCAACACATGGCGTGCCGTCCACTTTGGCGGCAATGGCTTCAAGCATAGGTCTTACATGCTCATAAGCCTGCTGATCGCCTCCGGGCATAATGCTTGGGCCTGTACGCGCACCTTGCTCGCCACCGGAAACGCCGATGCCCATAAAATGTATTTCTTTCTCGCGCAGGTATTTCACGCGCCTTAAAGTATCGGTATAATGCGAGTTTCCGCCATCAATGATCACATCACCCTTTTCCAGCAAGGGAAGCAAAGAAGCGATCACATCGTCAACAGGCTGACCTGCCGGAACAAGCATCATTACTTTGCGCGGACGCTGCAAAAGCTGGATCATTTCTGCAAGCTCTGCCACCCCTTTCACAGTGGTTCCAGGCGTTGCAGCAGATTCCAATGCTGCGTTTTTGGCCCCGTCCTTATCGAAACCGATAACAGAGAAGCCGTGATCGGCCATATTCAGCAACAGGTTCCTACCCATTACCCCAAGCCCGATCATTCCAAAATCGAATACGTTATTTGACATAAGTTAAGCGTCTTGAATAAAGAAGTTGCAATAATAAAGGAATTTACGCTATACGATTCGCTTTGTAGCTAATTTTATCTACTTAGGCTTGCTGTATAGTCACTAATAACCATCATGCACTTTGATTGCCTTACAAAGACAAATGCACAGTGGTCATTCCTTATAGCAGATTCTGGCAGGTTACATTTACGTAAGCCTATTGAGGTATATCAACCTCATCTTAATCGGCCACCGGAAGCATGCCTGTGCCCCAGTTCATATTAGGCTCAGGGCCCATTTCCAACACCAGCGAGCCGCCTTTCAGTAACTCGGAGGCTTTAAACCAGAAGTTGGTCAATGGTTTGCCATTCAGCAAGGCGCTTTGAACGTAAACATTCTTCCGGGATGTATTTTTGGCTTCGATGGTAAAAGTTTTGCCCCGGCCAAACTGCCCGCCCAGGTCAATCACCGATTTTTCAAACATTGGACTTCCGATTTCATAAATCGGCTCTACGCGCGTTCCGCCGTCTGTCTGAAAAAGGCCGAGCGTACTCATGACAAACCATGCACTCATCTGCCCCTGGTCCTCATCCCCCAGATAGGCATTTGAAACTTCATGCCCGTAATACCGGTCCACAACCGAGCGGCTCCATTTTTGTGTTAACCACGGTTTTTTAACCCAGTTGAAAAGAAATGCAAAATGCATCGACTGCTGATTTCCCTGGACTACGGGATAGTCCCAATACTGATCATTAGGGCCGTTATACCGCCATTTGACGCTTTCATTAAAACCCCAGTCAAGCCGTTTTACAAACTCATTTTCGCCGATTGTCTTGGCAAGGCCGGCAACATCCTGCGGCACAAAAAATGTAAGCTGCCAGGCATTTCCCTCCACATAGTGATGGTTGGCGCCCGATTTAAACGGATCAAAATCAGCCAGCCAGTTGCCTTTGGCATCTTTCATGCGTGCAAAGCCTGTTTTAGGGTCAATGACATTCTTCCACCATTTTCCTCTTTCGGCAAATTTCTGGTAATCTTCTTTTTTGTTTAATGCTTTGGCAAACTGGGAGACAGTGTAGTCATCGAAACTATATTCCAAGGAATTGGAAAACCGGCCTTCGTCATAAGGAACATACTGGTGTTTCAGATAGGTTGTCAGATCTTCATTGCCGGCGCGTCCCCCGCCCACAGCCTCAGCGGTCGTGGTCTGCATTTTGTGCACCGCTTCGTATGCTTTGCTGACATCATAGTCGCGGATGCCCATTTGATATGCACCCACGATCAGGGGAACTTCATGCTCTGCCACCATTACGGGAATGTACTCCATACCCGCGGGTCCCTTTGCGAGCCAGCCGCCGCGCTCGTACATGGCCAGTTGGGACTTCACCCAACGGTTGGACCATTCGGGCGTGACCAGGTTCCAGAACTGGTTCAGGTTCCAGAAAGTATTCCAGAAAGCGTCGCAGCCCAGGGCCACGTCGTCTTTATTTTGAAATTTGTTAACCACCTCGTCGGCATCCCGCCAACTTCCATCCACATCACTGAAAGCGTTCCTGCTGGCCAGTGACCGGTACATATTGGTATAAAAGCGCTCTTTTTCGCGCCTATCATTGGTTTTTATAGCCACGCGGCCAAGCAGCTCATTCCAAACCGTTTCCTGGTTGTTTCTTACTTTATCAAAATCCCAGCCGAATGGATCTGAAATTTCCGTTTTAAGATTTAACCCCGCATTTTCAACGCTTACATAAGAGATCCCGGTTCTTACCTGCACTACGTGATTCGTTTTTGTATCAAATTCAAAAAACAGCCCGGCGTTTTTAGCACTGTCTGCCAGCAGGTTAGTCTGCTGTTTGATTTGATCATTGAGCCATATGCCGTGATTTTTTATAGGCTGGTCGAATTCAATGACAAAATGCACTTTATACTGCTGGTCAATGCCGCCAGACCATACATCATTGGAAAGTTGGTCACTAAACCCTTCAATGCGGTTTGGGCTTACTTTGTCAACTTTGATTTTTTTTAATTTGTAACCGTACTCGGTCGGGATCTGCAAGTCGACCATTATGCGGCCGGTTTCGCTGCTGTTGTATGTATATTTCTGGAAAGACGCGCGCGTTGTGGCCGTTAATTCGGCAGTAATGTTGTTGTCTGTCAGATTGACCTTATAGTAACCCAAAGGCGCTTCTTCCGAATGCTTATCCATGCGCGAACGGTAACCTTCGTCCGGCTTGTTTTGGTCACCCATCTTAATTTCCAATGGACCGGCGGTAGGAAAAATGCCAAGACCCGTCATGGTCCATTCATGAATGTGACTGAATGTGCCTATGGATTCAAAAGTAGGATCATATCCCGCTTGCCAGCCATTATTCTGGTTATCAGGACTCAGCTTAACCATGCTAAATGGCATCCATGGGCCGGGGGCTATCATCCAGCGGGAGTGACCTGCGCCCAGCATTGTGTTGACATAGCCTGCAGGCGTTTGCAGCTTCTGCTTGCTTCGCTCGACTTTCCCTGAACTGATGAGCTGTTTGTCTGCAAAAACTTCAAATTTTGCCGATCCGGGCTGGGTAACGGCGGGCATAGGCGCTTCAAGCATGTAGCGGTCTTGTTCAATTTTTTGACTCAAAATCGATTTTCCTTCGAGCTTAACTTCGATTAACGGCTCGCCTTCAAGCTGGGTAATGTCAATTAGCAAAGGCTGAATTTGCTTTCCTTCGAGACTTAATTCATAATCGGCAGCACGCACATTTCTGAGCAATGCTTTCCCGGGGGGCGCTAATATTGCCTGTGAAGGGCCATCAAGTCTGAGCTGATCAAACGCAAGCCAGCCGCCTTGCAGGGTCGTCATTACAATTTCGTTAACTCCGGTTTTGATGAGCTCCGAGGGAATCTGGATTTTAACCAGCTGTTCTTTTGCATTAGCCTGAAATTTGCCTGGATCTTTATAAGAAGAGCCTTTCGCCAGCTGAAAACCCCAGGATTGACCATTGATCAACACCTTTAAAAAAGGCGCGGAAACCGAATCAGTTTCTAAAATGTCTACCATAAGCTCCCATTTCCCTGAGGCCGGCTTGCTTTTGATGTCAAACAATACAGTCAGAAAATGCGATCTGATCCCGGACGTGCCGCCCGTTCCGCCCCAGCCATTAACCGGCCCCGGCAGCACATAAGGCCAGTCTTTTTGCGCACTGGATTGCCCGATCAGAAAGAAATTATCTTCATAACCAAAATCCTTTTCCAGAAATCGTTTAAACTGATCGGGCGCCAGGGCTAAACCCGCAGCAGAATTATCAGCCTCTCCTATCTTCCAAATCGTTTTTTGCTGCCCGTAAGTCTGGTGAAAACCAAAAAGCATCAGTAAGGAAAACAGCTTTAATAAAGAACGGATACCGACCTGTTTGAACATGGAGATTTGATTTACTTTAATTAACAAACACCTCATCGACAAATACCCACGCCTTATTGCCTTTGTTGGAATGCCAGGCTGGCAGCTTAGGCAAATGCTTGGCAACCACTTTAATACAGCTTAATTGCTGCTGCTCGAAGGCGGCTTCATATAGGACCGTTTCTACGCCGGGAATATCTTTGGCTGGCACCTGAGGCGTAAGAACTTTGAGCAGTTTAAGTGAGCCCTCATCAGCACCTCCCCACACCTCTATACGCGTAGGAGGAAAAATAGAGCCGTTCAGATTCCTGAGCATGCTCAGCGTAACGCGGCTTGCCTGCACGGGCTTTTTAAAGAACAGATAACCCTGAAAGTCTTCATTGTAGCCCAGCCATTTTCCGCTGTTTTGTTCATCTTCACTTTTTACGCCATCAATGAGAGTCGCCCCTGCCTTGCCTGCATAGCGCCGGTCGGCCGGTTTGGCTAACCTGACACTGTCTATTTTCATGCTCGCCTTCAAGAACAGTCTGCCGACAGTCTTGCTGCCATACCATCCCTCTTTGTAAGCCCTGGCTTTTAGAAGCGTATTTTTTTCCAGCGAAATGGGCTTTTTGTAAACCAGCGACTGCGTACTGTCGGGCTCTGAGCCGTCCAATGTATAGCGGATAATGGTCTGGGCAATCTGATGTTTGAGTGAAACCAAGCCATCAGCTGCAAGAATCTGGCTTTCATTGACAATAGTGGGCGGAGATAGGGGCAAAATGACGGTGTCGCTTCTAAAACCTGTTTCAAAAGCTATTTTCTGCCCTTTTCTTAATGAAGCCAGCTCGTTTGTATTCAGGCCGGTGCTCCAAATGAAGACTTTTTTCAACGAAGGAAATGTTTCCAGCGACTGTACGTGCGTCATTTTCACGGCTGTTCCGCTCAGCGAAAGTTCTCGGAGCTTTTCCAGCTTTTTCAGCTCACCCAGCGTAGCGCCGGTAATGTCTGTGAAGTTCAGGATGAGCTTGCGCAGTTCGGGAAACTGTGTAAGGGTTTTAATATCCGCATCTTTCAATGGCATTTTACTTAAATCCATTGAAACAATCTGATCCTTTAAGGGCATCAACCCTTCGATTTCCTCGCTTTTGAAATTTGCGCTGTTATAAAAATTCACATACAATGCCGGAGATTCGGCCGAGAGCGATTTGATAAGCCGGTAAGTGGAATTCAGTTTTTTGACCTCGTCGGGGTCTGCTGCGCTGAAATCATACTGCTCCTCGGTGCGGTCGCCCCCTAATGTATTCTGGGCATAAGCATATATGGCATTCTGACTTGATAATGTGCTGACCTTCTGATCAAAGCGGGATCCAGCCTTTACCCACGCAGCCAGCAAAACCACCTCTTCTTCGGTAAGCTGAACCTTGCCGCGCGGCGGCATGTGTTTTTTGTCATCCAATGGTAAATGCAGCCTGCTGATCAGCAAACCCAGGTCGGCTTTGGTCGTATCCCAAAGCGCCCCGCTTTTGCCTCCTTTCACCAGCAATGCCTGCGTCTGCATTTGCAGGTTTCCTTTTGATTTTTCCTCATTATGGCAGGAAAGACATTTTTGCTCCAAGACGGGCTTTACCAAGTGCTCAAAAACCTCTGCCTGCTCAAATGTGACTTTGGGACGCTCGTCTTCGGAGGGGCCAAGGGGTGAGATTAAAAAATCCTCTCCATGGGTTAAGTTTCCACCCAGATGTCCTCCCACAAACAAGACCAGCAAAAACACGCCGGCAACCATTTTTGAAACCAATTTCCAGGGCATCAGATGCTGCCGGAAACCATACCAGGCAATGCTCATCAGTGAAATAGCAACGCCTAACCATTTGTGCCACTGCAATGTGGCCGACTCGTATCCATCTTCCCGCGACAAAACAAAACCGGAAAATGCAGCAATTGCCGCAGTAAAGGCGCCAATAACCAGTAATGTATCTGCAATCTCGCCATTCCAGCGGGTCGACTCTGGCTTTTCAATGGCCACTACCCAAATGCTGTATAGAATGAGGACTACCAAGGGAAAGTGCAGCACCAAGGGGTGCATCCGGCCTGCCGCCTGCATCCAGAACGGAACCAGAAAGCGGCTTTCGAAGATCAAAAGAAAAATCAGTAACCCATTCAGAAAAAGGGCTGTGTTAAAAAGCAGCCCTTTCCAATCTGATAAATATCGACGCATTTGTATTTATTTTTGCCACGGATGCACTAAGCAATAATCCCTTTCACCAGCTTGCCGGCAACATCCGTCAGGCGGTAACGGCGACCCTGATGTTTATAAACCAGTTTTTCATGATCCAGTCCCAGCTGGTTGAGAATTGTTGCGTGAAAATCGTGAACGTGAACCGGGTCTTTGGCGATGTTGTAGCCAAATTCATCCGTCTCTCCATACACGATGCCGGGCTTGACGCCGCCGCCTGCCATCCACACCGTGAATGCCCTGGGGTGATGGTCGCGCCCGTAATTGTCTTTGGTTAATGTTCCCTGGCAATAGTTGGTACGGCCAAATTCACCTCCCCAGATCACCAGCGTTTCATCCAATAGCCCGCGCTGTTTCAGATCTGTGATCAATGCCGCAGAAGCCTGATCCACATCCATACACTGGCCCTTGATTTCATTTGGCAGCCCGCCATGACTATCCCAGCCTTGGTGATAGAGCTGCACAAAACGTACGCCCTGCTCGGAAAGTTTTCGCGCCAAAAGGCAATTGGCAGCATATGTTCCGGGCACCAGGCATTCCGGGCCGTACATTTTCACAATGGATTCGGGCTCCTTGCTCATGTCGGTAATCTGCGGAACGGCAGTCTGCATCCGGAAAGCCATTTCGTACTGCTGGACTTTGGCCGTAATTTCCGGATCACCAAATTCATTATACGTCCCCTGGTTAAGCTCAGAAAGCTTATCGAGCATATTGCGGCGCTGGGTCCTGTCCATGCCGTCGGGATCATTCAGATATAAAACCGGATTTTCACCACTGCTGAACTGGACGCCCTGATGCACCGAATCCAAAAAACCATTCGTCCAAAGTTTGGAATAAACACCTTGCCCATTTCCTTTGCCCCGCGAGAGCAGCACGCAGAAGCCGGGAAGGTTCTGATTTTCACTGCCCAGGCCATAGCTCAGCCAGGAACCAAAGCTCGGGCGGTTGCCTACCTGGGCGCCTGTTTGGAAGAATGTAAGGGCCGGATCATGGTTAATGGCCTCTGTATTTAATGTTTTGATAATGCAAAGATCGTCGACAATGCCAGACATATGGGGCAGCAGCTCGCTCATCCAGGCACCAGATTTGCCGTATTGTTTAAAATTAAAAACAGAGCCCGCCAGCGGAAACTTTGCCTGATTGGCCGTCATACCCGTCAGTCGCTGCGTGCCGCGTATGGATTCGGGAAGGTCCTGCCCGTGCATTTTGTTGAGCATGGGCTTATAGTCAAACAGATCGAGCTGCGAGGGCGCTCCGTTCTGAAAGAGGTAAATCACGCGTTTGGCTTTGGGTGCAAAGTGCGGAAGCCCGGCCATGATCGCATCTGTATTGGCTTCGCCGCCTCCGCCTTTAAAAAGATCGGGAATCAGAAGCGAGCCCAAAGCAGCACCGCCGAGTCCCAGACTCATTTTGGACAAAAAGTGCCTGCGGGTTGTATTTATTCCGTAATCAAAAACTTGTTTTTCCATGATCCTGAGCTGTTATCAGCCTTTTGTAATGGTTTCTTCCATGTTATACAGCGTGTTGATCACCCGCATCAGGGCGGCCGCCTGTACTTCATTTACTTTTTCATTTCTCGGGTATTCGCCCACATTCAATACTTTGAAAGCATGCTTTTTATCCTTTGCAAACATGGAAGCTTCACTGTTATAGTATTCTGTCAGCAGCTTTATTTCCTTATCCGTGGGCTGTCGGCACACGATCCTTTGAAACGATTCCTTAATGTTGGTTTCAATGTTGGTGGACTGGGCAGTCAGTTTCTCTGCCAGAACCCGGGATGCTTCCAGCACGGTAGGATCATTGAGCATGACCAGCGCCTGCAAAGGCGTATTGGTTTTGGAACGTTTGATCTCACAATGGTCGCGGTTGCTGGCATCGAAAATAATCATCGATGGCGGCGGGACGGTCAGCTTAATGAATGTGTACATGCCTCGTCGGTATAATGCTTCATTCTTATCCTGCTGGTATGTTTTCAATGTGCCCCTGCCGGAGGTTGCCGCTTCCCACAATCCTTTCGGCTGGTAAGGTTTTACGCTGGGCCCTCCCACTTTTGATACTAATAATCCACTGGTAGAGAGCACCATATCCCTGACAAGTTCGGCGGGAAGCCGGTAACGTGGTCCGCGGGATAAATAAATATTATCAGGATCCGCTTTCAGCTTTTGCTCAGTAATCTTAGCCGACTGCCGGTAAGTGGCCGATGTCACAATCTGCTTCACAAGTCTTTTAATATCCCAGCCATGGTCCATAAAATCGACGGCGAGCCAATCCAGCAGCGCAGGATTCGTGGGCAGATCTCCCTGCATACCAAAATCGCCAGTACTTTTTACAATGCCCCTGCCGATAAATTCCTGCCATACCTGGTTTACAAACACGCGCGCGGTAAGTGGGTTGCTTCTGCTGGTGGTCCATTTGGCAAGGCCCAGCCTGTTCTGGGGAAGCCCGTTTGTGTCAAATTTCATGACCGCAGGCAGCCCTGATGCCGTAACCACACGGCCGGGCGCATCATATACACCCCTGTTTAATATGTGCGTGGGCCTGAGCGTATCGCGGTCGCCCATCACCGAAACCATCAGTAGGCTCGTATCGGGCCTGTTAATAAATGTCAGTAAGGATTTTGCCTCTTCATCCGAAATACGCAGGATCGGATTCTTGGCAGTTTTTGTTTGTGAGATATCCCCTTCAAAACCAAGCTCTTTTGAGTTATTGAAAAAGGCGAAAAGGCGGTAATAATCTTCCTGGGAAATCGGGTCGTACTTATGATCATGGCACTGGGCGCATTCAACGGTGAGTCCCAGAACGCCCGTGCTGTATGTTTTTATTTTATCAATGTTATACTCGATGCGGTATTCTTCCGGAATTACGCCGCCCTCTTCGGTATATTTATGGTTTCGGAAAAATGCGGTGGCCAAAATCTGCTCTTTGCTGGCATTAGGCAGCATGTCTCCGGCGATCTGCCAGGTCAGAAACTGGTCATAGCGCATATTTTTGTTGAATGCACTGATCAGCCAGTCCCGCCAGGGCCACTGCGTGCGGACTTCATCGTCCTGGTAACCGTAAGAATCAGCATACCGCGCTACATCCAGCCAGTAGATCGCCATTTTTTCGCCATAAGCCTTCTGTTTTAGCAGCTCATCCACGACTTTATCATAGGCATTTTCTGATGCGTCAGCAGCGAACCTTTTTTGAAGATCAAGCGACGGCGGCAGGCCCGTCAGATCCAGCGAAACTCTTTTCAGCAGGTGGCTCTTGTCTGCCTCATCGTTGGGCGCAAGCCCTGCCGCTTCCATTTTTTGAAAAACAAAATAGTCTATTTCATTCTTAGGCCATTCTTTATCTGAAACCTGGGGGAGAGCAGGCAAAACCGGCGCTGTGAATGCCCAGTGTTTTTCATATTTGGCACCTTGCTCGATCCATTTTCGGACGAGCCCGATTTCAGTTTCATTCAGCAGGCCAAGGTGTGATTCCGGCGTGGGCATCTGATAGGCCGGGTCCACTGAGGTGATCCTTTTATAAACCTCCGACTGCTCGGGCTTGCCCGGAAAAATCGCCACCCCTTTTCCATCTTTCAGTTTGGCGTAGGCATTTTCGGCCACATCGAGCCTGAGTCCGGCCTCACGTTTGTTGGCATCCGGTCCATGGCACGCGTAGCATTTGTCGGATAGGATCGGACGAATGTCAAAATTGTAGCTCACTTGCCCTGCACCGGCCCCTTTTTGTAAAGTATTATTTTTTTGAAAACAGGAGACGACCAGAAAAAAGGCAACGCTACATAATGTCAAGAAAAGGAAAAGTTTTTTTTTCATATTCAAAACAGCACCCGAAAAGCCTGTTGTTACATACTATGTTTGTACAAACTACTTTACTAACGCTACTTAATCAGCACAATATTGCTTTAAGCCAACTAAATAAATACAAAGTTAAATTATTTGCTGGTAAACCAATGATAATAAACAGACTTTGTATGTACAAAGTAACCGTTACAGCACTAGGTTGTACTTATCAGCACCATGCCCGTAAAAAATCAATGGCGGAGCATTGCCCGCCACTGATTGAAAGTACATTTACTGATTGATCTAACCTAACCAAAAGCTGTATCAATAACCTGGATTTTGTTTGAGCGCCCCGTTGCTTTTTCTAATCTCCGTGTTTGGGATCGGGAAAAGGTAATAGTAATCCCCTTTCCACGGTTTTCTGACCTCTGCTTCGGGAATGACGCCGTAGGTGTAAGTCAGCTTGCCCAGGGCATCGCCGGGTTTGGCCCCGGTCCAGTCCATGGTTACTTTTGTAAGCCCGCGAACGGCAATGTCCACATTACCCGGCGCTGCTTTCCAGCGCATCAAGTCAAAAAAGCGCGAATCCTCCAAATGAAGCTCAATGGCCCTTTCATTCCGGTAATCCCTGACAAGGGCCGCCCCGGTGCTTTTGATATCAGGCATGTTGACAGAAGACCTTTTACGGACCTTGTTAATGTATTCCCGCGCCATAGCCTCATTGCCCAATGCCATTTGAATTTCGGCATAGTTCAAATAAAATTCGGTTAAGCGCATAAAAACGATCACCTGGTTATAGTCATTATCGAAGCTGGCGCGCGGTCCTGCAAAATCGTCTGTCTTTTTAAATGTATAACCCGTCTGCACCCGCCAGTGGAACGGGGTAAGTCCTTTTACCCAGTAGGTTTTTGAATCCCTGCCAAAATCAAAAAGGTTCTGCCCGTTTTTGGGATCCACCTTATTGGGGTTAATGTAGGGTGCCGCATTGTCGGGATTTGGATTGGCATCTTCCCAATATTCATAGTTGCGGACTGTGCTTTTTGATCCGTCGATGATGTTCAGCGGACCTGCACCGGGATAGATCACCGCGTCATAGAAGCGTGGGTCGCGGTTTTTCTCAGGCTTTTGCGGGTCATATCCCGATGCGGCATTTACGGTAACACCATCTGCCAGATAAGGATATTCACCATTTTTGAGCTGGAACATATTTACAAAATTCTGGGTCGGGACCAGCCGCTGCTGGGCATCAAAGCCACTTGGCCAGTAATCATAATTGTAACCCCAGCCGGGTATCCTGGTTGCAGGCGTAAATGATTTGCCAAAGATCGTTTCGTCGGTTTTCAATGGCTTTTTGAAAAGCTCGGCATACTGCGGATGCAGGGTGAAGCCAAGGTCCAGTACGGCTTTGGTGGCCGCTTCGGCCGCTTTCCATTTAGCCAGGTCCTTGGTTGGGTTGTTGAGCGGGCTGGCCAGATACAGCAGCACCCTTGCCTTGAATGCCAGCGCTGCGGCTTTGCTGATTTTTCCTGTATTCACCGGCTGTCCATCCAAAAATCCAATGGCAAGATCCGCTTCACTCAGGATAAACTGGGCGCATTCCTCAAAGGTATTTCTGGGAACATCAAAGCTCTCTGAATTCAGCTGATAGCTGTTTGTAATGATGGGCACACCGCCAAATGTCCGCATCAGCTCAAAATACATCCAGGCGCGCAGAAAATGCACTTCACCCTTCATTGGCCCTAGCTTGTCTTCGCCTATGGCCGAGCTTTCTATATTTTCGAAAAACACATTGGCCTTCCTGATAAAACCATATTCATAGTCCCATAGCGGAATGGGCACGGGCTGTTCCTTGGCAACCGACAGCAGGTCATTGACATTATCGGCAGTCAGGTTTCCTTCCAGGTAATTGCGGATGCCGGCCGAGCGCTCGTGGGTTTCGGGCTGGTTGACAGCAATGTCGGTAAGGGCGTCAAACCCGCCGGTCCCTGGCGCCCAGGGCGGCTTAATGCCGTTATAAATGTTGTAAACGTAATTTTGTAAAAATACAGCATCATTAAATACCGCTTCGTCAGATATGGCATCCAGTGGCTTTTTGTCCAGTACATTACAGGAGGTCGCCGTGGCAATGATGCCGATAAATGAGATGCTCAGCGCCCTTTTTAACAATCTATTTTGGATTAAATATTTCATAGGTCGTTCTCTGATTAAAAAGTAAGATTAACTCCGAAGCTCATCGTTTTCATGTTGGGATAAGCACTGCCATTCCCGCTGAGGAATTCGGGATCACCATTACCATATTTTTTAAGGGAATTGAATAACATAAAGATGTTGTCGCCCGAAACGTACACCCTGAATGCTGCGATCTTTACTTTTGATAGCAGGCTCTTAGGAAGCGTGTAGCCCAGCTGAACATTCTTCATACGCATCCACGTGGCAGTGCGGTAATAAAAGTCGCTGTCTGAATTGGCAAAGCCTGTCGGCGAGATCATTGGAAGCTCCGCGTTTACATTGGCCAGCGTGTAGCTGTTGAGGGCCACGTACTCCAAACCATTCCCACCCGCGCCGGAGTTAAATGCATTGCTCAGTCGGAACTTCGCACCGCTTTGTCCCTGCAAAAGCATCGCCAGGTCAAAATTCTTGTAATTCATCCCGATACTGACCCCGTACTGCGTGCTTGGAAAGACAGTAGTAACATTATTATCGTCCGTATTGTAGGTCGAGTTGAACATATACTGGTCATTGCTGTCGATGATCTTGTCACCATTCAGATCGGCGAAGATCAATCCGCCCAATGATGCCCCCGGATAGTTCACATTATTATCCAGATCCTGCTGGGTCCGGTAAATTCCGATGGATTTGTACACCAGCCGCGATCCGAAAGGCTGCCCTTCCAGCTTCTGATATTCTTCTGCCTGCGGCGTTTCATCAAAATAAACGATCTTGTTTTGGTTGAAAGAATAATTTGCGTTGACCCGCACGGTAAGGTCAGAGAAATTGTGCCGGTAACCTGCTTGAAGCTCGATGCCCTGGCTGTTCATTTTACCAATGTTTTCATCGGGCAAAATCAGCCCGGTATAACTCGGAATGGAAGCCTGTCTTCTTCCCAGAATGTTTGAAGTTTTATTCTGGAACAAATCCAGCTCGAAGGTGAGCCGGTTATTAAGAAATGCTGCTTCCAGACCAATATCCGTTTTTTCGCTCACTTCCCAGGTAATGTTGGGATTAGGCGTTGATTGCACGGCGATACCGCGTGCATCCACGCCGTTGACAACCCATCCATCCGTATACCCGTAAGCGGCAATGTATTGGAAAGGATCCACGCGGTCGTTACCCAGTTTTCCCCAGGAAGCTCTCAGTTTTAGCGTGCTAAGCACATTTTTTGGAATAAATGCCTCGTTGCTGATCACCCAGCCTGCTGACACCTGCGGGAAAAAGCCGAATCGTTTGTCCTTTGGAAAAATAGGTGAACCATCATAGCGCGCGCTGAAACCGAAAAGATATTTTTGCTTAAAATCATAGCTTAACCGTCCAAAGAAATTCTGGCGGGCCGATTCTGTGGCGGATCCACTGTTGTTCCAGTTCAGACGGTTTGTTGTCCCTGCAAAAAGCTGGTCGATCAACGGGGAATCATAACCCAGGCGCTGGGCCCAGAAAGTGTTGTCGTCATAGCTCATTTGCTCGTAGGCAACGAAGGCGGCTATTTTATGGTCTTGGGCAAATGTCCGGTTATAATTAAGCTTTATATTTCCCGTGGTGCGCAGGCTCTGTCTGAAATCTTCCCTGAGGCCGATATCTTCAACCGATCTGGATTGTTTTTCAACAATGTTGCCATCGGGGTCTTTTTCAAAGTAAGGCCATATGTAGTTGAATTGCTTGTCGTAGCCAACGGATTTAACAATAGACAAATAACCATCCAGGCTGACGCCTTCCAGAAAAGACATATTATACTTGAAGCGGACTGTTCCGCTGGCCACATCGGCTTTGTATTTGCGGTAACCAGGACTCCTTAATCGCGCGGCAGGGTTCAGGTGAGACCATCCTTCTCCGGGGTAACGGTAATCTCCTCCAATGTAGGCTTCCTGCAAAGGACTGGTGGTTGCCAGCGAACCCACTTCCCCACCCGGGCCGCCCTGAGGCGTTTGCGTTGACTTTTCGCGGATCGACAAATCCAGTCCTACTTCCAGGTCTTTGGTTACAGTCACATCCACATTGCTTCTGACATTATATTGTCTGAGCTTGGATTTATTGTCGCCACGAAGGATCCCGCCTTGTGTAGCCGTACCCAGGGACACGAAATACCGCACCTTATCGGTTCCCCCGCGCATGGTCAGCGAGTATCTGGTTTGCCTTACCGGCGGGCCGATCAACGCTTTCCACCAGTCTTCGGGCCTTCTTGTTCCGTTTCTGAATGACTCTACCAAAGCATCCGGAAAGTCTGCAGGTGTTCCTTCGAGCGCCCTGCGGTCATTGAGCGCCTGCATATACTGGAATGCATCGGCTGATTTTACCTTCATCGTGGGCGATTGCCAGGACTGCGTTGTTGAGAAATCAAATGCAGGTTTGCCCGTCACACCTCTTTTGGTGGTTACCAGGATTACCCCGCCCGCCGACTGCGCGCCGTAAATGGCCGCCGAAGCATCTTTAAGCACTGAAATGGATTCTATATCATTGGGATCAAGCCTGTTCAAACCGTCGGGGTCCGCATTGGCAACCCCGTCAATTACAACCAAAGCCGATGTGTTACGATACGTGCTTGCCCCCCTAACCAGGATCTGGGCATCATCAAAACCAGGCGCAGCACTTCTTTGGGTAACGTACACGCCTGCCATTCTTCCTGCCAGTGAGTTCGATAGCGATGCTGCGCTGGATTTTTTGATCTCTGCGCCTGTTGTTTGCACAACAGCATTGGTCAGCTCGGATCTTTTCTGGGTTCCGTAACCAACTACCACCACATCACTCAGCTCCTGGGAAGAAACCTCCATTTTCATGTCGAGAACGGCCTGTGATCCCGCCTTCAATTCTTTGGTAATGTAGCCAATGTAGGAAAAGACCAGCACGCTGTTGGCATCTTTTACCTGAATAGAATATTTTCCCTCGGCATCCGAAACCACCCCATTGGTCGTTCCTTTTTCCAGCACGTTTACGCCTGGTATGCCCGCATTGTTTTCATCCGAAACAGTTCCTGTAATGGTTTGTTCGGCCGCATTGCGGGCTGCTTTTGCGTTTTTAACAGAGCCCGGCGCCCCGTGCAGCGGAATGCTTGCCTGCACGGCAGATGCCAGAAAGATTCCCAGCGCAAGCCCCAAATAGGTGCCCATCGATCTGCGCCCTTTTTTTGCAAGTAGTTTTGGTTTCATAAAAAGCAGTTAGTGGTTAAATGGCTTTTTTCCCACGAAGTGAGGATTTAGGATTAATCAGTACACAAAGCACTCTATCTCAATACATTTTACATATGTACAAACATATAAACATAATTCGGAAAAACAAGGAGTGCTAATATATTTTAATGAAATAATGACATTTTAACTTAAAGCGGAAGATTTGGAGATCCTTAATGGGCCTAGAAACAGTGATCTATGAAAATAGCTAGGCATAGCATTACAACTGAGGCTATAAACGCCAGCGAACAGTCAGCCAAACGTCTGACTATATACGCAACAAATATGCAGATTTGAGATGAAATTTATTCCCGAACGCTCTCAACAGTGTATACGAAACTGTCGGCGCGGTAATAACCCAGGTTATATTCAAAGGGCCTGTCTCCCTGGTCATAGACAAAGCGTTTTCTAAAAAGGATGGGGCTGCCTACTTCCACTTCCAGCTTGGCGGCAATAAATTTGTCGGCGGCTATGGCCCCGACTTCTTCCTTGGAAAGTGTGGCTACAACCAAATGGTCTTTTTCCAAAATGTCATAAAGCGGCCGCTTGAAATCCTCCTCACCCGATAGGCCAACCCTGGGATGGAAATAGGAAATGAAGTAAACGAATGGACCTTCCACTTTGCCTCTGAGCCGTTCGAGTTTGAGGATCTTTTTTGAAGGGTCAATGTCAAAAAAATTAGCCGTTTTCTCATCGGGCGTCACCCAGGTAACGTGCAGCTCGAAATTTTTGACATTGATCCCCCGGGCATTCATTTCCTGTGTAAAACTAAGCCAGTTCTTTGATTTTGAACTGATAACGGGCTCTGCTACTTTGGTCCCTATTCCCTTTTTTCTGATCAATAAACCCTCATACACCAATTTGTTCAACGCCTGACGAAGCGTGGATCTGGATATAGCCAGCTGCTTGGCCAGCTCCACTTCGTTAGGAAGGAATTTACCATTTAAATGCTCGGGATCATTGATCATCGTCCGCAGCAGGTTTTCTGCCTGAATGTGTAATGGAACCGGGCTTTTATGATCTATGCTAAATTTCATGGTCGACAAATTGAGTAGAGAATCACAAAAATAGCAAATTCGGATGCCTTTCAAGCACCCGACCTGCTAAGTTCTGATGTATGCTTTCAGCGTTGCGCATCGGGTTCCGGCCGCCTCCCCTGCCGGTGTGATGGTATAAGACGGCACATCGGCGGGAACAATAAATGTTTCAGCATAATAGATTACATAAGGCTCAAACAATTTGTCAGGACTTTCCACCATCACCTGGCGGCCTTCCACCAGATTGACAACATTCAGTGTTCCGTTTGTGTAATGGGTTACTTTTGAATCAAACCAATGCCTTCTGGTTTCGATAAACTGCGTTTCGTGCAAGCCCGTGGATTCTTCCTGCACATGCCCATTGAGGGAAATGTTGGTAATATTGTTAAACAAATGCTGCTTTACCCAATCCTCATCACGGCCGTAATCGATCACGTTTTTTCCATGCTCAATGTTGATTGGCCGGGGCTTGCCATCCATGCCAAGCCGCCCCCAATCCCATAATTTGAATGTAAAAATGTAGGGCGTGGCTGAAATTTCCAGAACCACTGCGTTTTTGCCAGAGCAGTGAATCGTTCCGGCAGGGATCAGAATGTGATCATGCTTTTTAACAGGCAGCTTGTTGACATATTTTTCTGCGTCAAAATCTGTCATTTCCCTTTGCGCCTTTTCCAGATCAGCAATCATGGCCTCAGCATTCACCCCTTTGTGCGTACCGAGATATACGCATGCATCGTCCTGGGCTTCAAGGAAGTAGTAGCTTTCGTCCTGCGTGTAGCTCATCCCGAAATGCTCCTGAATGTAGGCTCTGGTCGGATGGACCTGCAAGCTGAGATTACCGCCCTGCATGGTGTCCAAAAAATCAAACCGGATCGGAAATTCTGCACCGAACTCATCAAAAACTGCCTGTCCGAGCAGCTGCTTTGGCCTGGTCAGCACTAGGTTGATCGAAGGAAGCTCAAAAATATGCTCACCTACTTTAAATAGCAGACTATTCTCTTCGGGAACGCAGTCAAAACCCCAGGCATAATTGATTTCATCGCGGTCCAGGTCAGCGACTTCTTTCAGCCACTGCCCGCCCCAGGGCCCCGGATCAAAGAACGGCACGACGCGGAACGGGCGCTTAACAGTTTGATCCAGACCTTTCCGGTAAATTTCGGCTCCGAGCATTTTAGGCTCGTCAGCGATATTGGCATCAATGAAATAATCGATCTGGTCAAAAAAAGCGAGCTTATGCCGGTCAAAAACGCGCCAATCCAGAAAGTAGCCCTGTTTGTATTTCAATGCAAAACCCTCATCCAGGTTGCTGACGCCAAAATTACCTACCTGACCGCGTTTCATTCTTTTCTGGATCTCCCAGCGGGCCAGGTCTGCATATATTAAAATGTCCGCCTCAGCAAAAAGGGCCGCCCCTTCCCCTAAGACCACCACGATCCCTGACTCGATGGCCTGGATTTGTTCCCTGTGCTGGTTTAGCTTTGCTGCATCAAAAAAATCAGTGATTTCAAGACTGCTGATCTTACCAAAGATCTGGTCGTCCGTGACGAACGGAAACACCATTTGCTGAATCTGATCGCTATCCTTTAGGGACGCATTTGTCTGGATTACTGCCGCTGGTAACAGATGCGATTTAACCGTATCCAGCATTTTTGCTGCGTCCACACCGTGATAAAGGTCTATGCAAATGATGGTTTTGCTTTGGCCTTTAAAGTCGGCAAGGCGTTTTATTTCAAGCAAAATGTGCTGCCAGCCTGTAAAACACAGCGCTGAGGATTTACTAATTTCTACGTATGGAAACTTATCGTAATTCGAATGCATTGTCAGTATTTTTTTGTTTCAATAATTCATATACCCCCAATATCCCGGCATGCTCTGGCTGCGCGGCCACAACCATGTCCACATCGGCAGAGCTGATCCAGGAATGTTTGTCGAGCATTTCTTTGATATAGGGTAAAATAATGTGGCTGCTTTTGATAATGCCCCCGCCAAAAATGACCTTGTCCGGATCATAGGCGTGAACCAGGTTAATGACGCATAGTCCCCACACTTTCAGGCAGCGCTCCTGTAATTTAATGGCCAGCGCATCGCCGTTGCCGGCAAGCTCAAAAAGGTTTTTAAAATCAATGATATCCACTGCCGACAGCCTGCTTGTGACAAATTCGGGCGATTCTTTTGCAATTTGGGTCAGTGCCCACGTCGAGCTTTCACTTTCCACGCAGCCAATATTGCCGCAGTTACAGATACTTCCCTCGAAATTGATGGTCGAATGTCCGCCCAGGTTGCCACCCACAAAATTTTTCCCCCGCAGCGGCGCGCCATTAACCAGCACGCCCGTTCCCACCCCTGTCCCCAGGGTTACCAGCACCAGATCTTGGCATTCTGCGCCTGCCCCATGTTTCCACTCGCCTATCAGCGCTGCCCTGGCATCGTTTTCAACGGCAATGGCAACGCCGAAATTCTCTTTTGCCCACGCGTTCAGATCCACATTTTCGGCGCCGGGATATTTTACATATTTAGATAAAATCCTGCCCGTGTGAAAATTAACAATGCCCGGAAAAGCAAAGCCGATCCCTATCAGCCGGTATGCCCCTTGCGAGAGCAAGTTGTTCATTTCGAGTGCAATATCAGCAAGTCTTTGCGCAAAGGTGCGCTCGGAGGCCGCTTCAATATTGGCATCTGCGATAATGTTTCCCTGGAAAACGAGCCCTAATTTGATGCGGGTCCCGCCAAAATCAACGCCTATAAAAATATCTTTCATTTCAAGTTCTGCCATGGCTTTTGCTCTGCCTGGATTTGGTTTCTTACCAGCTTCTTTCGATTTCTTCCAGGGTCCTGTTTTTGGTTTCAGGTATTTTTTTAATGGTAAATATCCAGATGATCACCGCATTCACCATGAAAATCCAGAATGTAGTTGCCCCGCCGAAGGTTCCCAGAAAATAGGGTGTGAGCTGCGTAATGGCCACTACCCCGATCCATAATACCAACGTGGCCAGCGACATGGCAATCCCCCTGATCTTGGTTGGGAATATCTCAGACATCAGCACCCAGGGAATCGGCCCGAGCGAGACAGCAAAGCTGGCAATGTAGCCCAGTATAAATATCAGCACCCAGGGACCTTTGTCGATATGAAAATGAAAGCAGATCCCTGTTGCAAACAGGCAAATGATCATCCCGGCCACTCCCCAGATCAAAAGGCTGCGCCTGCCAGCCCGGTCGATGAGCCAGATAGCCACCAATGTAAAAAGCATATTAACAACGCCGATAATGATGGTCTGCGTAAAGGCCGATTCGGCGCCAAAACCAATGCTCTTGAAAATTTCAGGCGCGTAGTAAATCACTGCATTAATGCCGGTAATCTGCGAGAACAGCGCCAGCACGACGCCTATTAAAAGCGGCTTGCGAAGCTTTTGGTCCATTAAATCGCTCAACCTGCCTTTTTCGTCCCGAAGGCTTTCAGAGATTTCGCTGAAAATTTGCCGGGAAACAGCTTCGCCATTGATCTTATCGAGAATCTTTTTAGCCGCCTGGTCCTTTCCCTGAGCGGCCAGCCAGCGCGGGCTTTCAGGCACAAAAAACAACAGAATAAAAAACACCACCGCAGGAATTACTTCCGAGCCCAACATGTAACGCCAGCCGTATTCAATATTCCATGCTTCATCGCCAGCTTGGCTTATTTTCAAATTGATCACATATATAATGTTGATTCCCAGCACAATAGCGAGCTGGTACAATGTCACAAGCCGGCCCCGCAGGCGTGAAGGGGCGATCTCAGAGATATACATCGGGCAAAGCATGGAAGCAGCGCCTACCCCGATGCCGCCAAGCATCCGCATGATAATGAAGCTGGTAAGATCATTTACGACCGCTGAGCCGTAGGCGGGCAATGCAAAAAGGACCGCCGTTCCGATCAGAACTGCCTTGCGCCCGTAACGATCGCTGAGGTAACCGGCCGACATGGCTCCCAGCACGCAGCCCCAGATCGCGCTGCTGGCTGCCCAGCCAACCATGAGAGGGGACAAATTAAATTTAACTTGAAGGTAACCGATGGCCCCGGCGATCACTGCCGTATCGTAGCCAAAAAGAAAGCCCCCGAATGCTGCGACGCTGGTAATGAGAATGATGTAAGGCAGGCGGTTTTTAGCGGGCTCTGTATTGATCTCTTCGGTCATCATACTCAATGGTTTGTTTGGGAAGATTGTTGGCTGAACTTAACCCTGACAAACCGCGGGCGATACAGGTTAGGTTTTTTTGTGATGATCTCGAAAAATTTGAAACTGTTCACATTATAAGAGATCAGCAGCTCGCCCGGAGCCGAGAGTGCCGGATGCACTTTGGCATTATAAGTAAACAGATCCGGGTCCTGAATGTCATTGGTGGTTTTATAAAGCACGATCCTGGGACCAAACGGGCCCACGGGCGTAGGTCCTACCTGCATACAAATTTCGGGAAAGATGCTTCCCAGCTGATAAACCAGCGCGTATTTACCTTTCGAAAGCCTGCTTACGCTCATCTCATTGGAAACCGAATCGCTCAATGCCTTCACAGCCTTTACATCTTTTGACCAGCCCTGCCCGTTCCAAAACTCCCAATCGTTAAACGAGGCGACCTGACCGGGCTTCACCCTAGCCGAAACCAGCTGCTTACTTTTGCCTTTTATACCATAAACATATACAAAACCATCAGGCTCTGCCTCACCGGCCGATTCGCTGTTGTTGAACACCCCGGCCCCAAACGAAATTGTCTCTGCGCCGCTTTTGTAATCATTGAATGGAAGCGGCATTTGCTGCTGGTCAGTGTAAGGAAAAGGGCTGCCAGCTGGCACGCGAATGAGCACATTACCCGTTTCTTTGAATGGAAAGGGTGATTTGTCATGCGTATTGGTGATTTGATAGGCGAAAATAAAAACATCCTTACCCGCATCGCGATTGGCAAAACCATCGCCCAGCCAAAAATAGGTATCCTTGTCTGGCTTGTTTGTCTTAGGACTAAAAATGGCTCTATAAGTCCCGTTGTCGCTGGCCATTTTAAACGCCATCTTCGAGGGATCGGGCGCTTTACCTGTCAGTAGCGACACCGAATTGTTGATCATGACAAAGCCCGGCAGCAATGAATCCCCTTTTATTTTACCAACCATTGTATCACTAAACAAAAACAGCAGGCTGTCGTTTTTCTCAGAATCTTTGCCTGATAGTGGAATGGCAAAAATGCCGTCACCACCAAACCAACCCGATTTTCTAAGAAACATGTTGGTCCATGCCGTATCGGGCTCAGCCGTAAATTCCTTTTCATTGATCTGGGTTACCTCCTCCTGCTGCTTGCCTGAGGAAGCGTCCCCGCCACAGGAGCACAGCGCCGTCAGCAGTAACAGCATGCTATAAGTAAACAAGGGTTGCAATTTCATTTGCCGCTGTGATATTGTAAGGGTTCGATGTATGTTCGTATGTATGAACATTTAAATGTATAGAAAATATGGTAAAACAAAAATAGTTTAGGTAAATTTTGCCTGAATCTGTAAGCTGCATGTTGACACATTGAAAAATACAAATAAAAGATCATAAGTTTATAAAATACATTCCAAAGCTACTTTCAAATTTACCTATATGAAAACTAAGTTCTATTTAGCCGTAGCCTGGTCGTTGCTCGTATGTGCACATTGTCAAGTGATGGGCCAGAGTTTTCTAAAATATGTTGATCCAAACATTGGTACAGCGCATAGCCGCTGGTTTTTTTATACTCCTGCCGCTGTGCCTTACGGAATGGCCAAGCTGGCCCCGTCGACCAACGGGCATTATGGCAATCCGTCCGGGTGGGAGGCCGTCGGGTATGACACGCGTCAGAATTCCATAGAGGGTTTTGTGCACTTTCATGAATGGCAGGTGGGCGGAGTCAGTTATATGCCCACGACGGGCCCGCTAAAAACCAAGCCCGGTGATCTGGACTCCGTAAATAGCGGCTACCGCTCAAAATTTGACCGAAAAAACCAGGTTGCCCAGCCCGGCTATTATAAAGTATTACTCGACGATTATAACATTACTGCCGAGCTTACCGCAACCAAAAGGGTTGGTTTCCAGCGCTATACTTTTCCTGCTCATAATGAATCGCGGCTCATCCTGGATATTGGCAACAAGCAGGGAGAAAGCGACATTGTCACGGATGCCAGTATAAAAATGCTCGATGATACGCACTTTGAGGGCTACGTGATAACCTATCCCAAATACGTGAAAATATATGACGCGGAAGGAAAAGTTGCCATGTTCTTTTACGGCGAGCTCAGCAAAAAGCCCGCCTCCATTACAGCCTTTAATGCTGATCAGATAACCGAAAACAAGAATAGCGCTTTGGGCAAAGGCGCGGGTCTGGCACTGAATTACCAGACAAAGGATCAGGAGATCATTGAAGTTAAAACCGGGCTTTCTTACACCTCAGTGTCGAATGCCAAACAAAATTTTCTTGCCGAGGCAAGTGGTTTGTCTTTTGAGAATGCCAAAGCGCAGGCTCAGAAAGTCTGGCAGCAGCAGCTGGGCAAAATTGCAGTCGAGGATCAGGATGAGCAAAATAAAATTAAATTCTATACCGGCCTTTACCACGCACTGCTGGGCAGAGGCATTGCCAGCGATGTGAATGGCGCTTATCCCAAGCACGGCGGAAAGACCGGGCAGCTACCGGTGCAAACTGACAAGAACCAAAAATACGAGTTCATCAACACCGATGCCATATGGGGCGCATTCTGGAACATTACCCAGTTGTGGGCCCTATCCTACCCGGAATGGTATGGCAGCTTTGTCAATACACATTTGCAGATTTTCAAAGATAAAGGCTGGTTTGGCGATGGCATTGCCAACAGTGAATTCGTCTCGGGCGTAGGCACAAACTTTGTGGGCCTGGCCATAGCAGGCGCCTATAACGCAGGGATTCGCAATTACGATGCCGAATTTGCCTATAAGGCTATTAAAGCAAATGAACTACATTATAAAAATCGCCCGGTAGGCTCAGGCAAACTGGACACCAAGGCATTTGTAGAAGATGGCTATGTGCCTTTTTTGGAGCGGAAAGGCCAGGATTTTGTCACTGATTCCAGCGGATCCAACTTCTCTGGCTCTCATACATTAGAGTATAGTTTCAGCGCATTTGCCGCTGCGCAGATGGCCAAAGCATTGGGCAAACTCCAGGATTATGATCAGTTCACCAAACTCTCAAATGGCTGGCGGCAGATTTTCAACCCGAAAAACAAGCTGATGCAGCCCAAGAAAATCGATGGCAGCTTTATAGAAAAATTCGACCCATATCAGCCATGGCGGGGATTTCAGGAAGGCAATTCGGTACAGTACACTTTTTACGTACCACATAACCCGGCGGGCCTGATCGATGCCATTGGCCGGGACAACTTCAACAGCAGGCTTGACAGCATATTTACAGTCTCGGAGAAACTGGGGTTTGGCGGAGGCAAAACCATTGATGCATTTGCCGGTGTCAATTCCATTTATAACCATGGAAATCAGCCAAACTTACACACGAGCTGGTTATTCAATTTTTCAGGAAAGCCCTGGTTAACCCAGAAATGGACGCGGGCTATCGGAAGGGAATTTTACGGGACCGAGCCCATTCATGGCTATGGTTATGGACAGGATGAAGACCAGGGCCAGCTTGGCTCATGGTATGTGATGAATGCTTTGGGGTTGTTTGATGTCAAAGGCTTGACTGATCTAAGGCCAATTATACAAATCGGCAGTCCCTTGTTCAGCAAGGTTACAATTACTTTGGGCAATGGCAAGAGCCTTGTAATTGAAGCCAAAAACAACTCCAACGATCATGTCTACATTCAATCCGCAAGTTTTAACGGAGCGGCCTTGAATAACTGCTGGCTGTACCGTGATGAGTTGATGAAAGGCGGCACGCTTACCTTTGTCATGGGCGCTCAGCCCAATATGACCTGGGGAACCAAAACGCCGCCTCCATCAGCACAGTAAGCTGTATACCAGCCAGTTATTAAGAATACAGCAAGGTCAGGATACTGTATTCTGCACGCCTTTCAGGATTTCATAACTGTGGATACGCGCATCAGGATCAAAGATGTGGCTGGTGACCATCAGCTCATCAAGCTGGGTATGCTGCTGAAAATAAGCCAGATCGCTGCTAATTTTCTTCTGGTCGCCGATAAAGCTGTATTTCATCATTTGCATGACCGCTGCTTCTTCGTAATCTCCCCAAAGCCCGTCCATGCTTTCAACGGGCGGCTGCAAAGGCCTGCGCTTACCCGTGATAATTCCGGTAGCCAGCTGAAAGAAGGAAGTAGCAAGCCGCTCTGCCTCCGGATTTGTGTCAGCCGCGATCACATTTACACAGGCCATTACATAAGGCTTTGCAAGATATTTCGAGGGTCTGAAATTGCGGCGATAAAGCGCTATGGCGGTAAGGAAATGGGTGGGCGCAAAGTGGCTTGCAAATGCATAGGGTAATCCCAGGTGAGCAGCCAGTTGCGCACTGTCGGTACTCGAGCCCAGTATCCAGATCGGAATGTCCAGCCCTTCACCGGGAATTGCGCGCACTTTGGCGCTTTTGTTATCAGCTGAAAAATAATTCTGCAATGCAATCACATCATCGGGAAAGTCCTGGGCGGATTCCATGTAGTTGCGACGGAGCGCGCGGGCGGTCACCTGGTCTGTTCCGGGCGCGCGGCCAAGGCCCAGGTCAATGCGTCCGGGGTAAAGAGAGGCAAGCGTGCCAAACTGTTCGGCAACGACCAGCGGCGCGTGATTAGGCAACATAATGCCGCCACTGCCCACACGGATCGACTTCGTACCGCCGGCAATGTAACCGATCAGTACCGAAGTGGCCGAGCTGGCAACACTTTCCATGTTATGGTGCTCGGCGAGCCAGTATCTGTTGTAGCCCAGTTCCTCAACGCGCTGGGCGAGCCGGAGGCTGTTTTTAAATGTTATGGACGCATTATTCCCTTCCGTGATCGGAGCAAGATCAAGAATGGAAAATGGTATATCTTCAATAAGTTTATCTGCCATGTTGCTTTTTACTAACTATAAGAATGCTGTTAGTAAAAAGGATTTAGTTACCCTCTGAGTTCCCTTTCATTGAGCATTGCTGTAATAAACAGCATGAGCTTGTCACTTATTGACACGCTTTATTCTTTCTCAAAAAGAACCAGCTTCACATCGGTTGCCAATGACGCTGACGGAAACGCTTGTGTTGCTTTGCCAAAGCGGCTCATGTAGGATAGCACATTTTTATTGGCATCCACATTGTGATAATACCACTTGGGTTCATTTTCAATATCACCTAGTTTAAGGCTGTTATATGGTTTGTAAACGTACCATATACGCTTGTGATCTTTCAAAACGCTCACTTCGGCTTCCATTTTCTTAAAGTAGCTTTCAAAATCTGTTGATTGCTGGCGCATGTCGCTGCCGTAAATGACGTTGAAATTCAGGCCATATACTTCTTCGTAGAATTTATAGGAAGGCAGGTTATTCCAAAAAACATAGACAATGTCACCCGGCCGGTAATGCTGTTTTAAATATTGCATGGCCTCGCGCTGGCGGGATTTTTTATAATCACCAAACAGATCCGGGTTAATGACCTGAGCAAACGAGTTCAGGGCTGGCGCGGCAATAAGCAGGAGCACGATCAATTTTGTAGCCAATGAAGAGCCGCTACGCTGCTGTAAATGCTCAATTCCTTTCCCCACGACCATCAACAGTATCGGCGCCAAAAATACCGCCATCCGCTCCTTAACCGGATAAAGCTCCACCGAGGATGCAACCAGCGCCAGCAAGACTGGCATCGACCACAACAGCAAAGTTCCTTTTTCTAATTTAAAAACCCGCCATAACCCCGCCAGACCCATTGCCACGGCTATAAAAGGAAACCTGGCCAAAACGCGCAGCGGCTGCGAATACGGGACCGTATAATCCAGTTCGAGCCACGAAAGCCCCATCGGGTAACGGATCAGGGCGTAAATTTGCGCGATGGGCCAGCCCAGATCCGATATAGTCCGCGGAAAAAGCGGCATAAACGCCTGCCGGTTGCGCCAGAACTGCACCAGCCATTCTTCCTGCGGGAAGCGGCTGATAAACAACACATACTGAATCAGAAAGCTGGCAAGCCACAGGCTGAAAGGGATCATATGAAGCCAAAACATCTTCCAGTCCTTTCGGTACAGATCACGCAGACCCACGGCAGCTGCAATGCCAAAGAATACAAACAGCGAAGAGAACGAAAACCAGAGAATAACCGCTCCGGCAATCCCCCAAAGCACAAGCCGTGGCACCGCCCGGGTCTGAAAATTCAGCGTATAAAGGTAAAGGCCCAAAAGGGTGGCTAAAAGCTCGACCCCGTATTGTTTGGCCTCGACGGCGTGATAAACCAATGGCGGCGCTAGGGCAAACATGGCTACTGTGGCCAGAAAAGCAGCTTGCGATCGCAGAAAAAAATGTGCTACCCTTACAACTAATAACAGCGAGGCAATCCCGCTCAAAAACGGCACAAGCCTTAACGATGCTTCCTTATTGTCCCACAAAATAACGACGAGCCTTTCAAGCATTAGAAATCCGAGCGGGGCACGCTGCATGTATTCCAGCGGCTGCCAGGCCAGGGCCTTGAAGTCCATGTGAATCAGACTGGAAGCAAGAAAGACTTCGTCTTCCCAGAGTGATCGGTTATCAATGTAATGAAAGACCCTTATTAAAATCCCGGCTGCCAGTAACAGGTATAAAACGAATTTTGCCTGAAAAGAAGGTTTTGTTGTTGTAATCCCGTGCACTGGCGCAACGGTCATGGTCCGGTCAAGCATTAACTAAACTTATTTTTTTGGAGCAGGCAAAGAATATCGGTTAAAAGGTATTAAAAATTTATGAAAGTAATACGGATCGTGGTGTAACATTGTTTGTAGTACATTTAATCAATCCCCGCTTACAGTGATGTCGGCAAGCTTAGCAGGGACATGGGTTGCGGGCAATGCGCCTTTTTTTAACAAAAATGGCTTCTCAACGAAAATCCAGGAAAGATATCCAAGTAAACAGGCACCAAAAATAACAATCCATAGATAATTGATGTTGGCAAGCAAGCCTAGCGAAACCAGGATATTCAGAATCAGGCCGTGATAAATATACACCCCATAGCTGATGTCATTTCCTTGCAGCAGCTTCTTAGACAATCCTACACCTGAATATGCCACTGATATAGTGCATACGGACAGGTAAAGCAATGAAAAAAGAGAAAGTGACGGAGCGCTGAGAGCAGGAAAGAGAATTTTTATAAGAATAAACCCTACTACCCAATAAATTCCTTTCCCATAGATCCACCTCGA
Organism: Dyadobacter sp. CY347; assembly: GCF_021502655.1. Taxonomy (GTDB): domain Bacteria; phylum Bacteroidota; class Bacteroidia; order Cytophagales; family Spirosomataceae; genus Dyadobacter. Next base: position 875,417 of record NZ_JAKFFT010000002.1, on the reverse strand, counting down.
TTTGTATATCTGAAAGCGCTGCATGACAACCCCTGCCAGAAACAAATAAAAATGAGGAAAGTAAGTATACCGCAGCAACTTTTCGAGCCGGACCTCGCTGCTGGTGCCAATGCCTGGAAAATAGATTTTCGCAACAAAGGCGATCACAAAAAACACAAGGAATGCACCTATAATAAGGTAATTCAAATTCTTGGTCTTCCGGCCAAGAAAATAAACGACTGGAAGCACGAAATAGAATTGCATTTCCACACAAATCGTCCACAGGCTGCCATTGTATGAGCCAAAACCAAAATTTGTCAGAAAATCAGGGGTATAGATTATCCCTCCCATTTGGCCAAGGAGCCAAATGAGGGCCGTCTTGTTAAAAAAGTCAAATCCAAAGAAACTGGCAACTCCAATCGTGACGATTAAACATGCCCAAAGCCCTGGAAAAATCCGCAAGAACCGATTGCGGAAGTAATGCCGAAGATCACTGCTGCGCTCAAAGGAAGCAGAGATAAGATACCCGCTTATGGTGTAAAATATGGGTACGCCCGGAAAATACAAGAGTGGGACCGCCCAGTCGGGAGTAGGGATCTGCAAATGATCAAACGTATGAAATATCAACACTTGAAGCGCAGCGAAGATCCTGATAAGATCGAAATTATTGATTCGGAAGGACTTTTCCATTAGAGTAGGGACGTGTAAAATAAAAAGTTTTGGATCGATACCGGGACGCAGCTAGCCGTGATCAGCGGCGCAAAACATACGCTTATCTTCCCTTGCCCAGCAAAATCACCTGGATCGTCAGGAATATAAGATAGATATCCGTTGTGATGCTGTAAGAGTTCAGATAAAGCATGTCATATTTGAGCCTGAGCAGATTTTCTGATATGTTGCTTGCATAACCGACCTTTATCTGACCTATGGATGTGATTCCCGGCCTGATCGTCAGGACTTTCTGAAATGAATGGCTCGCCTCGCCCATTAACATATCCACATCATATTTGTGAAGTGGCCTCGGACCAACAACGGACATGTCGCCTTTTAGCACATTGAGAAACTGTGGAAGTTCATCCAGACGTGTCCGCCGGAGAAATCTGCCTACCACCGTTATACGTGGGTCCAGTGCGCCCAGTGAATGCTGAAGTCCGTATTTGTGCGCATCGCTATACATGGTCCGGAACTTGATAATTTTGAACTTTTTACCCCACCTTCCTGTGCGCTCCTGCAAGAAAAAGACGCTTCCTTTGGAAGAAACCTTCACTGTAACCATTACCAGTAAGAATATCGGCAACCCCAAGATCATCACAATCGAAGAAAACGCAAGGTCGAAGGCACGCTTGGTAAACTGCTCGTCTGAATTGGTCAGTGCCTTGGTCCGGACATCGATGATAGGAAAATCTTCAAGAGCTCTCATGTTGAGCTTTTTGGAGAGAAATTTGGGATAATCCGGAACCAGGCGAACGTGCGTATTTTTCCTTTCGGCCAACCTGATCACACCCTTGACCTGATCTGTGTTCATCTCGGCCAGTGCACAGTAGACAAAGTCAGGCTTGTGGGTTTCTATAAAATCTTCGAGCTTTTCAAGTTGTATCTGCTTACTATCAAATTGGAACGAGCCGCAATAGGCATATCCAAATTCATACTGGTTCTCATAGAAAGGCCTGATCAGATCATTTAAATCCTCGTCTCCGACAATAATATATCGCTTCACCATGACTCTGGACCTTTTCAGGATCCATAGCACAGCGGTGATCGTGAAGTGCACGATGAATATGAGAATCGTAAAAACCTGGTATCCGGCAAAGATCCAGTTCTCACTGATCTGGGGTGTATTTCCACTCAGATAGATGAAGACCTCCATACAAACCAAATGTACCGTGCCTGTCAGCAACAGCCGCCAGAAACGCGCCAGATTGTTTTGCGAATTGAATGAAGGCGTATAAATCTCAAACAGATTTACACAAACTATCCATAACAGGTTACTGATCAGCAGTATCCCCGTGTAGTTCTGGTGATCAAAAGTCTTGGCACCATACCAGTTGACCCCGGATGCGATCAGGTAAGCACAATTCAATAAAAGGAGATCAGTCCACAAGTAGAACAATGAACGGCGTTGAGTAGAATAGGACTTCATAACGTTTGGAGGAATTTTAGAGGAGGCGATGGAATAGTAGTGTCAATTTTTCAAATATGTTAGTAACACCATTGGACTGGGGACTTTGCTTTCCGATTAAGTAATTGAATGGAGGTTCATCACTCATTTCGTTGCGCGGGCTAAATGCCAGCATTCCACTGATATCTTTGACCAAATGAGTACTCGGAACCACAGCCAGACCGTAATTCTTGAAAAGCGTGTACTGCCATTGTACTTCCCAATTTTGCTTCTTACCATCTTCAAAAACCTGATCAAAGCGCTCATACCAATATTTTGAAATGTGCTTATCTCTGACGAGCCGCTGAATATGGTTTTGGCTTTTCATATCAGAGAGTTGTTCCATCCAAAAATCATACTTTTCCCAAGCATGTTTCCATGTGGCCCAACCTCCGGTTTCTGCTATGAGGCTGAAAATATGGTCCGCATCATTTGCCTCGAGCTTTTCACTTCTATGCGCCCCGGAGATATGCATGATCCGTTCATTGTCGCGGTACATTTCCAGCATCGATTTACAAAAGCTAAAAAAATCCGGCTGCGGGAAATAATCATCTTCTAAAATAATTAGCCGCTCGCTGGATTCGAAAGCCCAGGAAATTGCGGAAGATACGCCAAGCGCACAACCCATATTAGTTTCAGGGAACCATCTTTCCACCTGGCAAGGCCAATCAATTTGAGAATCATTGAGAAGACATCGACAAGTTTCTACCAAATCAACATCATCAATATGATCTAATCGGGGTGCGTCAGAAAATAAATATAAATGAGTGGGTTTTAATTTCCTGATTTGTTCAAAAACCAGGCAGGTTGTTTCCGGTCTGTTAAATGTGATTAACAAAACAGGAATGTCAAACAATTTCTTGTTCATTCAATTACGTTAAATTAAATTCAGGAGGATACTATTGCATATAACATTCAGAGCAATTACTCAAATTGATAATAAGCAATTTAGAACTTCACTAATATCTGACTCTTTTGCATATGAGCTATATCAAGGAAAATCATTTGAGATGATTTTGATATGCTATCAATTTAAAAAGAGTGGATTTAAGGACAAATGTGTTGACAAGACCGATTTGACGATTCAAAACTACAATACGGATTATTTAGCCAACTTCTTTTTGGGGTCAAATCAATTAATTGTGGGGTGATAATATCTTTTCTAAACATAGTGGTATATTTTTCACAAAATCAGATGATTGGGGTTATAAACAATATATAAGAAAAATACCATTGAATACATTAGAAAACTGCGCACACAAAATGGATGAACGATCGATTATATCTATCAATAATTAAAGAAATTTACAGACAAAATGGTTAAGCATTTAAATGTTTTTATGGCTGTTTGATATTTAGTTTTATATTCTTTCATTTTTATATAATAGCAATACTTCATTTTCCTGAGTTTTTAGTTGTACGCCCGCTTGTCGAAATAGTTTAACCTTGATAAATACTGAAAATAATCCTAAAATCATTGCCCCCAAAGAAGGCGGTATTATACCCTGATATTCGCTACGATTACCCCAAAAAGTTACAGAGATGGACTTTGAAAAGTTAAACTTGCAGAGACGAGACCGACGCATGAATTTGTGTCTACCTTTTTAATCCTCTATCATCATGATTTTTGTTACCGTCGGAACTCAGGGCCCATTTGATCGGCTTATTACGACCATGGATGAACTTGCGCTTTCTATGCCAGATATTCCAATTGTTGCGCAGGTTGGTGAAAGCAAGTATAAAGTCAGAAATATGCACAGCTTTGCATTTACCAGTTCTTTGGACATGGAAATGTATTTCAACAATGCGCATCTGATAGTAAGTCACGCAGGAATGGGGACAATCATATCTGCCTTCGAGAGAAAAAAGCCGATTGTTATTTTTCCCAAGCTTGCCAAGTTCGGCGAGCATCGCAATGACCATCAGCTGGCCACAGCAAAACGGCTTGAAAGCCTTAATTACCTGCACGCAGCTTACGATTTCACAACATTGAAAGCCAAGGTTTCTGCTGCGCTGACAGGCGAACTGACACCACTGCACAATGTGGGAAAATATGCATCAACTGAGCTGATTACATCTTTACAGACATACCTGACGATGTGAGTCAGCCACCGAACGCATCCAAATCCAAGCATTACATGTTAGCCAATGCCACCCGAAGGTGGGCTGTAATGCTCGTCACTGCGTGCCTGCCTTTGCTGCTAGGCAACTGTGAACCTATGCATGTCGACAAGCCAGAGGAGCCGATCGACATGCAGCACCCGGCGGATAACATACTGGCCAGCTACAATTTTAACGAAAAGATCGGTGAATGGTCCGAAAGAAACACCTGTTGTGATTGGTCAGCGACTCTTACCGACTCAATCAAACGCGGAGGCTTGCGGTCGGCCCGGATCGAACTTCGAAAGGGTGACTTATCCATGGGCGTGCCCTGGTCGGAATTTGGTCTTTCACCCAACAAAAATCGTGAAGAGTGGTATGCGTTTTCTGTCTATTTCCCTCAAAGTTTTGTGAAGGATACCATGGAGGAGAGTATCGTTCAATGGCAGGCATTGCCCGACTTTTCCAAAGGTGAAAATTGGAGGAGTCCACCGCTGCTGCTTGGCGTTTTGAATGATAATGTCGTGCTGGAAATCAGATCTGACAGCAAAGAAGTAAACCAGCAGGGCGACTATTCTTTCACCCGGCTGAACCTTGGAAAACTTGAAAAAGAGCAGTGGCTTGACTGGGTTTTTCACGTTCGATGGGCTTATGACAACACAGGCATCATTGAGGTCTGGAAAAATGGAAAACTTATTTTGCAAAGACTTAATGAGCCCAATGCTTATAATGATGCCATGTATCCCTATTTCAAAATTGGTTTGTACAAATGGGGGTGGGAACTGAAAAACAAATCGGTTACAAATTCGAGGGTAATCTTTATCGACGAGGTTAAAGTGGGCAATGAGCGCTCCGGATATGAAAAAGTCGCTATCCAAAGCCGTTAGTACCCGGTGTTCAGGACCAATTGGGCATCATGCTGGAAATAATATGTAGAATAGTTTGTAGTATGCTTATAAAATGTTAACTATACGTATTAAGATAACATTGTATAAAACTTCAACCTATATGACAAATTTCTAAGCAATCTGAGTTTATATGCCCTATCTGGACAAATACCAATCTCCTCTAACATCACGACAAGCAGCCCACTTATTGAGAAGGGCGACCTTCGGGCCAACTCCTGATGAAATTACCCAATTTACCGGCCTGACTGCCCAAAACGCAGTTCAGAAACTTTTCGATAATGTTTCTGTCACGGCCACTCCGCCGCCGCCCGTGGTGATGGACCAGAATAGCAGTATTGCCGGGCAAACATTCATGGAAAAGCCCTTTGATTACCAGCGCAGGTTTGAATATTCCTACTTTGTCAAATACTGGTGGATCGGCCTGATGGCAGATCAAAATGGAGCCCCGTCAATCCTTGAAAAACTAACTGCATTCTGGCAAAACCATTTTGTCACCACGCATAAGGTCGTTGAAGATTACCGATATATATACCGGTATCTGATGCTGCTGCGCAGCAAAGGATTGGGAAGCTTTAAAACACTGACGATCGAGGTTACCAAAGATCCGTCCATGCTCGTATACCAGAATGGAAACGAGAATGAGAAGGACCATCCCAATGAAAACTATGGCAGGGAGTTGCAGGAGCTCTTTACAGTTGGGCAACGCAATAAATCAGACCAGGCTAATTACACCGAAGAAGACGTAAAGCAGGCCGCGCGTGTTTTAACTGGCTGGCAGGCTGTTAATCAGTATGTTAATGGCTCCACTACCATTGGGACGGTCTTCAATAGCAACAGGCACGATTCCTCTAACAAACAGTTTTCGCACCATTATAATAATAAAGTGATAACCGGGCGCTCAGGACCGGACGCAGGAAATCAAGAAATAAACGAACTGGTCGATATGCTTCTGGCGCATCCGGAGGCGCCCAAATTTATTTGCCGGAAATTATACCGTTGGTATGTAAATACAAACGTAACAGACCAGATCGAAACCAATGTAATTGCACCGCTGGCAGCATTTTTCGCCAGCCCGGCAAATAACTATGCAATCGGTCCGGTACTACAGAAGTTGCTGACGAGCGAAATCTTTTTTGACCGTTCAAACCTGGGTGCAATCGTAAAATCCCCCGCAGAGCTCGCCATTGGCTCGCTCAGGCTTTTTAAACATAAGGTTCCTCATCCGGTAAAAGAATACGCGGCATTTCGTGATTATGCTCAGCCTACCTACTGGCGAATGGTTGACATGCAGCTGAATTTCCTGGATCAGCCCCTTGTATTCGGCTCTTTGCCTTACTATCAGACGGGGTATTCCATGAACTGGATTAATGCCTCTACCATTGGTATGCGGCGCAAAATGGGCGAAACCTTCATCTATCCTTATCAATATCATCCGGGTTATACATACGGCATAGACTTTCTGGCCTGGGTCGTTTCTTTGCAACCAAACTTTTCGGATGTTGACGGGACTCCTTGTATCACCTGTGAACAAGTATTTGAGGAATTGTCAAAAAACCTGTTTGCTAACGAGCTGTTTCAGTCGCAAAAGGATTTTTTGATTGATAAAATCATGATGCAAACTTCTACTCGAAGCTCATGGACCTATGAATTTAATGCTTACAGACGAAACCCATCAGAAGCTACAAAAGCCAATTTCTACTGGCGGCTGCAAGTTTTGATGAAGTATATGGTCGGTATGGCTGAATTCCAGGTCTTTTAATAATGCTAACAATATGAATAGAAGAGATTTTATAGCCGCAGCGGCAACGATGGCAGTCCCTGTGACGCTGAATGGTTTCAGTCTGAGAGCTTTTACACAGAATTCAGCATTGGTCCAATCACTTGCACAAGCTGGCGCGGCGTATTCAGACCGTATATTGGTGATGGTTTACCTGAATGGAGGCAATGATGGGCTCAACACCGTCATTCCGTTGGAATACTATTCTGCATACAACGACCTAAGACGCAACATTGCGATTCCCGAGAAAAGTGTGTTACCGCTGACTGGCAGCCCTGAGACCGGCCTTCATCCGGCGATGACAGGTTTGCAGCAACTCCACGCAGAAGGAAAGCTGGCAATAGTCCACTCAGTCTCCTACCCTAACCCGACTTTCTCACACGTACGATCGTCAGACATCTGGATGACTGGCGTAGATGCAGATCAATATGCCACGAGCGGATGGGCTGGCAGATATCTGGACAATAGGTTTCCCGGCTATCCCGAGCAATATCCAAATAAGGAAATGGAAGATCCTCTGGCGATACAAATTGGCTACGTTGGATCCACCAGCTTATTGGGAAACAAACAGTCGATGGGCATTTCACTTGTCAGCCCTGATGAATTTTATCAGCTCGTGGGTCAGGAAAGCTTTGTTCCTGCAACCGACCTTCCCTGCTGCGACTCCGGCGATCTGATAAAAGCCATAAGGCAACAGCAGGTTTTAGCCATTGAATATAGCTCCGAGATAAGAAAAGCGGCCAGTTTAGGTAAAAACCTGGCTGCTTACCCCGAGGGCGAAAATGAATTGGCACAACAGCTAAAAATTGTGGCGAGGCTGATTCAGGGCGGGCTTAAAACTAAAATTTACTACGTAGAGATGGGCGGGTTTGATACCCACGCTGCCCAGGTAACTAATTCGAGCACCACAGAAGGGACGCATGCGACTTTATTGAAAAACTTGTCGAGTGCGATCAGCGCTTTTCAGAAGGATCTTGAAATGTCAAATTTAGAAGACCGGGTAATGGGAATGACTTTTTCGGATTTCGGCAGGCGAGCCAGCTCCAATGCTTCAAAAGGAACGGACCATGGGATTGCAGCACCGATGTTTTTGTTTGGAACAGGTTTAAAACGGCAGCAGATCGGCACAAATCCGGACCTGGTAAAAGATCTTGTTCCGCCAAGCGAAACCGCTCAGAACAATCAGGACTTAAAGATGCAAATCGATTTCCGCAGGGTATATAATGACCTGCTTACCGACTGGTTCGGCACCCAGCAGTCGAAATCAGATCAGCTTTTGTTTAAAAACTTCAAAACTACTTCGCTATTTTCAGACTTGGTCCAAACAATTGGCTCTGGGAATTGGCAGGACCGATCGATCTGGTCTACCGGGCGTCCCCCCGGTGCAAAGGATTCGGTCCAGATCAATCAGGGTCACATCGTAAAAGTACAAAAAAACGCTTCGGTGAAGGAAGTGTTTGTCAGCTCGGGTGGCGAGTTAGCATTGTCGGGAAATGCCACTGTGTTGACCAGCAAATAAGTCGCCTAACGTATATGATGCTAGGTTCGAAATCCTGCGGAAATATCAGCGCTTCAATATAATGTTGAACTATTCAAATGTTCCTGACTAATTAGCTGTTTTGCAAAATTAGTCAGGAATATTCTTTTGAAAACGGGTTCCAAATATGCGCTAACCTGACCCAATTTTCATACCCCCCTTTTTTCCCTTTGCACCCCAGAGTCATCCCGAAACACCCCAAAAACTTGAAGCAACTCAATTACAATACCGTATTTTATGCTGTAATCAACGCTCCTCCTCAGCATGAAGTCAATTGTACAGGCATTAATTCAGTCCTGCTCTTTTAATTTTTGTTTAGCTAAATACAAAAATTCATCCAGTATTTCGAGAAACACATTATTAAACTCATTTTTAAGATTTAATACTTACTTATTGATCTCAGCGTTTTTGCTGGTTCAGCTTGCTTGCAGTTCTTACAAAAAAGTACCCTACTTTACAGATTTAAGAAGGGATTCTCTTGTTACGGATATTGTCAAAAACTATTCGCCATTAACGATCCAGCCAGCTGATATATTGGGTATAAATGTAACCAGCAGAAACCCGGAATCTTCCTCGATATTTAATTACAATTTAAACCGGGTGAATGGCAGTAGCTACGATCAATCTTCCAGTAATCCTATAACAGGTTACATGGTAGATCCAAATGGGAACATCCATTTACCATTAATTGGAAAGATGAAAGTTACGGGGCTGACAACGACATTATTGAGCGATTCATTAACCAAAGTTCTCCTTACATATTATAAAGATCCAGTCGTAAATATACGCGTCATTAATTTCAAAGTTGCTGTTTATGGTGATGTGCAACATCCCAATATTTACACCTTGCAAAACGAGCGGACAACCATAACTCAGATTTTAAGTATGGCCGGTGATTTAAATATCACAGCTATGCGCAACAACATTATTTTGGTAAGAGAAGAAAATGGAAAGAGAAATTTTATCCCTATTGATCTTACATCAAAAAAGCTATTTGAATCGCCCTATTTTTATCTCAAAAACAATGATGAGATCTATGTGCAGCCTGACCGTACCAAGTATGCAACAGTAGACCGGGGTTATCGTGTTACCACGCTCCTGCTCTCGGGACTTTCCATTATTGCCATTGTTCTTTCGAACTTATACAGATAAATATAATGAGTACTCAACAAGCCACTCTTGCTACATTCACATTACCGGAAGCAAGAAGACAATCTTTAAATATCAGCAATACAATTAACAAGTATTTGTATCACTGGCCACTGTTTGTAATCAGCTTAACCTTGTCGATTGCCGCTATTATTTTTTATTTAAAAATAGCCAGGCCGATTTACGAGATCAATGCAACCATTGTCATACAGGATGAGAAGAAAAACCAAAACCAGTCATCCCCGCTTCACGAAATTGATGCGCTAAGCACTTCCAGGATTATAGAAAATGAAATCGAGGTTTTCAAATCCAAGCAGCTCATCAAGCAAGTTGTTGAAGAACTATCATTGGGTGTAGGTTACCAGGAAATCGATGGTGTTTTCTCACAAGATCTATACAATTCAGGTCCTGTAAAACTTACTGTCACCCAGGCAGGCAGCAGGGATGGCAGCATTACGTTGACTATCAAAGACCGAAAGACGTTTTTGATCAGAATGCCTGATAAAACAGACAAAGCCGTAAGCTTTAAAGATAGCTTTAAGAATAAGTTTGGCACATGGAAACTGGAACCTACTGAAAATCTAGATGCATTTATTGGTAAGGAAATTAAAATTTCTGTTTCCGATGTTGAAAAAACAGCTTTAAGCTATCAGAGCAAATTGTCTGTTGCACTTTCCAACAAGCTTTCCACGACCATCATTCTATCCATCGACGATGAGGTTCCGCAACGAGGAAAAGATGTTCTCAACCGGCTCATTTTCAACTACAACTTAACGGGCACGATGCAGCGTAATCGTGAGGCCAGAAATACGCTTGACTTTATTGACCAGCGTTTGTCCTCCCTCAGCACAGAACTCAATGATGCTGAAAAAGGAATTGAGGTTTTTAAAAGCGCCCGCGGCCTTACCGATATCAGCTCTAATTCCAAGATAAGTCTGGAAAATATGCAGACCAATGATGCCCATCTCAATGAGGTTAATGTTCAGTTGAGTGTTGTTCAGGAAATTGAGAAATACATCAACTCCAATCAAAGTCAGGACAAAACGCCTACGACGCTTGGAATCGACGACCCTGCATTGCGAAGTATGATTGAGAGACTTGCCCAGCTGAATCTTCAGCGCGAGCGTTTACTGGCGACAACTCCCGAAACAAACCCTGATTTTGAGCCGATTAACCGACAGATCGTTACGACGAAGGCCGCAATCCGGGACAATGTTGGAAGCATCAGAGCATCATTGCAGAACACCCAGCGGAAATTGCTGTCATTCAATCAGAATTTTGAATCTTCCATCAAAAGCATTCCTACGCAGGAGCGCCAGTATATCAGTATCAAAAGACAGCAGGCGATCAAGGAAACATTGTATACATATCTGCTGCAAAAACGTGAGGAAATTTCAGTTAGTTATGCGTCAAAACTGGCGGAAGACCGTATCGTTGACCATGCTTATTCCGGCCCGGCAAAACAGACACAGCGGTCGATGGCCTTTGCCGGCGCGCTGCTCATTGGCCTGGGACTTCCGATTGGCCTGATTTACGTGCGCGGACTTTTCAACTCCAAAATTCAAAGCATCCAGGAAATCAAAGATGAGGTGGACCTCCCCGTTGTTGCTGAAATACCCTTGGAAATTTCCCGTAACACAATTCAGATCGAGAGCAACAAAGCCACCGCGATCGGTGAACAGTTCCGGTCTTTGCGGCTGAAACTTTCCTACCTGTCCAATAATGCATCCACAGGCCGGGTGACCCTCATTACATCCAGTGTGCCGGGAGAAGGAAAAAGTTTTGTGAGCAGTAACCTGGCCGTGAGCCTTGCATTGTCGGGCAGAAAGACCATTATTTTAGAACTGGATCTTCGCAAACCCAAATTGAATGCCATTTTCGGCACCGATAACCAGCACCCGGGCATCAGCAACTTTTTAAACGGGACTGCGTCGCTTGATGAGATTATCCAGGTGTCCGTTTCAAAATCCGAAGTTGACATGATTGGCTGTGGGGAACACATACTGAATCCAAGTGAATTGCTTGAAACACCCCAGCTTGCCTACCTGATCGAATATTTGCGCAACCATTATGAGGACATAGTCATTGACAGCCCCCCGGTTCACCTGGTGTCGGACGCGATGATTATCTCGCCGTACGCTGACATTACCCTATACACGATCAGACAAGGTGTGACCCAAAAAGCGGAATTGAGCTTTCTGAAAGAAATCCAGGAGCAACAAAACCTCAATAATGTCAATATCATTTTCAATGGTATTCAAAGGCTGAAATACGGCTATGGATATAACTACAACGCCAATTACTATTATGACTCCAAGCGTAAAGGCATAGCCTCGCCTTTCAGTGACTTTTGGGGAAGATTTTAATTCCGTCTGTCCATACATTCCAGGTTCAAATCCCGACTTTATCACCCGCAGCATTAATGGTTCAATCAGTCACTACGCAAAAATCAAAGCAGCAGCTTACCAAGAATGTACTGTCACTGACGGTGGTACAGATTGCTACCTATGTGATGCCATTAATCTCCGTTCCGATCATTTCGCGCATCATTGGACCTGAAAAATACGGCATAATCAATTTTGCTGCCGCCTTAATCACGTATTTCACGCTCATCATCAGTTACAGTTTCGACTTTTCGGCAACACGGAAGCTTGCAAAAAGCCCGGATGATGCCGCATTACGCAATCAAATTTTCAGTGAAGTTTTTTTTACGCAGTGCTTACTGTTTGGCATATCGACGGCCGCATTTGCCGTTTTGCTATTTACGGTTGAAGATTTTAAGGCAAATCAAACTGTCCTGATATTCTCCTACACATTGTGTATCAGCCTGTTATTTACGCAAAACTGGCTGTATCAGGCCATGCAGGACCTGTCGAAGGTTGCCCTCTTTAATCTCATTAGCAGGTTAATGTTTACAGCCTCTATTATTTTGGTCATACGCCAGAATGATGACTACATCTGGCAGCCGCTATTGATCGGTCTTTCACAAACCATTGTGGCATTGCTGTCATTTTTCTGGGCCATTCGCAGGTATAAACTCAAATTTGTTCATATGCCGCTGCGCAGATGTGCACAGGTACTTTGGGAAGAAAAGACCATTTTCCTGTCGCTGATTTTCGTCAATCTGTATTCAAGCACAAATACTGTTATACTAGGTTTCTTTCAAAGCCAGGAGCAGGTCGGCTATTACACGGCCGGTCAGCGATTGATCATCATTGCCCAATCGGTGCTGGCGATGCCACTGGCTCAGGCGTTTTATCCGTTTATCGGGAAAGCATTTGGAGAAGGTCGCCAGCAGGGGCTGCATGTCGTACAAAAGCTGGTTCCTTTAATTATCCTTTTCCTTGGCACTGCATCGATAGCCATGTTTGTTCTTGGGCCATTTGTGATTACCCTGTTTTACGGGCCCCAATTTGAGGCTGCTATACCGGTCTTTCGTATACTGGCCATTGTTCCCTTGCTTTTTTCACTCAACAATGTATTTGGGATCCAGATCATGCTCAATCTGGGCATGGATACACAGTTTTTTAAAATATCAGTAGCCGCAGCGTTTGTAAGCATTTTCTTGAATCTCGTCCTGATCCGGCAATGGGGTTACATTGGCACCACATTCAACTGGCTGGCAACTGAATTGTTTATCCTGATCAGCATGTGCACGGTGCTCATCAGAAAGGGGATAAATCCATTTAACAGGGAATATTTCAGGCTCTCTGCCATGAGTGAATACGTTCAGCCGATGATCAAAAGGTTTCAACATGTTAAAGTCAATCAATAAAAACGGAAACATGCAAACCCTGAGCTATCCAAATACACGCGACATTCTCACCGATAAAAAGACCATATTCCTGTTCTTTTTAGTGATATGCTCTTTAAAGTATTTCGGAGCTGTGGCTGCTCAGGCCGGAATCCTGAAAAACATTTGCTATGCATACATGGTGGTAGCCATCCTTATGTCGATACCCAATTTTTTCAGGTATAGAGGCGGGTTTGTGTTACCGATCCAATTAATATGCATTGCCATAGTGATATCCATTTTTATGGCCAAATATACCTGGGGCCAGGGCCTGGAACACAGCGTTTCCACGATTCCCTATATGATGTGGTTTATTTTCTTTTACCTGTTAGGCTCAAATGTATCTGTCAAAACGATTGAAAACATTGTCCTGATTTACGGGTTAATATACATGCTATTGTTTCTTTTCCAGCTCACGCATACAGGCACAATCTATTTTGGAACTGTTGAGGAATTCAAAGAAGACCGCGGCATTATCCGGGTTAATTTTCCCGGTGGAGGCGTATTTTTTCTCGCTTGTTTTATTGCGATCAATAAAGTTACAAGTGATTTAAAAAATAAAATGATCTGGCTTGCATATGCATCCTTTGGCCTCATTGTAAACGTGCTGCAAGTAACAAGGCAGACGATCGCGGTCATGCTTTTCATATATATGTTACATTTCCTGCGCAATGTAAAGCTACCTCTGAAAATAGCAACGATTATCACATTTGGGCTGGGTTGCTATCTTTTCCTGGTCTCTGATAATGCCATAAGCAGAGGCTTGGCAGAGCAACAAAAGGCGGATGCCTCAGCCGGCGAAGAGTACATACGTATTTTGTCGGCCAGATATTTTCTTACCGAATTTACACCCAACACAGTGAGCCACATATTTGGCAACGGATTCTTTAATGAAACATCCAATTACGGGAAGACATTAAATGCGCTCAGTGTTAATTATGGGTATTTTCTATCTGATGTAGGGTTGGTCGAAGTGTATGTCGTATTCGGGATCTTGGCCATTATTGGCTTTGCAATGATTTTCATCAAGAGTTTTACAATCCCGGTCGATGCAGATCATTATTATCTGAAATATTATATCTGGATGATCATGGTCACTTCCCTATCTTCTGATTTCCTGGTTTCATACTATTATGTAATAACCACAGCGCTGGTTTTATACTGTTACCACAGGCTGTATGAAGAACAGAAAGTTATCAGCATGTTCCAATTGAAACGCAACTAAATAATGAAATTCAGCATTGGTATACCCGCATATAAAACGGTGTTTTTCAAAGAGTGCATTGATAGCGTTCTGAATCAAGATTTCACGGATTTTGAACTCATCATTGTTGATGATAATTCTCCCAATGACATTGAATCATTTGTTAGACAATATGATTCAGACAAAATCCGGTATTTCAGAAATGAAAAAAACTTTGGGGCATTACACGTTGTAGACAACTGGAACAAATGCTTGTCGCTGGCAAAGGGGGAATTCTTTGTACTTCTGGGCGATGATGACAGGATGCGCCCGAATTATCTTTCAGAGTTTGAACGTCTGATAAATAAATATCCTGATTGCGGCGTATATCATTGCCGCTCGATGATCATCAATGAAAATTCAGAACCTATTACACTCACTGAGCCGCGTCCTGAATTTGAAAGCGTATACGATGCCATTTTGCAGCGTATCAAAGGAAATCGTCATTTTTTTATCTCAGATTACGTTTATCGCACCAGCACATTGAAGGATAATGGCGGATTCTATAAGCTTCCATTGGCCTGGGCCTCTGACGACATCTCCTCTTACATCGGTTCAATACAAAACGGCATTGCCCACACCAACGAACCCGTTTTTGAATATCGGCTGAATACACATTCAATCTCCTCAAACGGCAGCCTTTACAACAAACTGGCCGCTATCAAAGGTGAGGAGGAATGGCTGAATAAATTTTTGCAAATAGAACCAAAACATGCCGTCGACTTGATTTTGAGAGAGAACATCAAGAACCAAATGAAGGTGTTCATTCAAAAAAAGAAAATACAGACCATTTGCGATTCGAATGCAAACAACCCGATCTCACTCGTTAAATGGCGTTTAAAAGACACAGCAAAGCACCTTTCTTTTCAGGAATTCTGCTACGCTTTGATTTTGAGTTTTAAAGAAAAAAGAAAATATCAATATGCTTCCTGAGCTCAATATGCAAAACGCAAAACGCAAGATTACCTGGGTCACACCGGACTATTTTGTGGATTGCGATTTCAACATCGACATTTTCAAGCACATCCTGCAAGCATTCGAAGTGCACTGGATCATATTGCTTCCTGCAAAGAATGCGCGGTTTTCCGAAGGGGATTTTCAGGAGCTCCAAAAGCTGGATGGACTGCACATTGAATTCCTCTATTCCGCTCACAGGCAACGTGACCCGCGAAGACTAGGCTATTATTTTAATCTGCTCAGGAAGATCAAGCAGGACGGGTCAGATATCAATTATTTTAACTGTGTGCCGGACCCATATTCTATGCCTCTATTTTGGTTACTCAATAAAAACAGGACCATTTTTTGCGCACATGATGGTGAAGTAACGGGAGCATTCAGCTTTGCAGCCATTACTAAAATTGCTTTTAAATATTCATATTCCTTTGCCCGGTTTGTAAATATGTTTTCAAAATCACAGGCAAGCAAATTCAAAACAAATTATCCTCAATCAGAAGTCTTTACCACCTATCTCGCTTTGAAATCATTTGGAGCTTCCGAGCAGATTGTAGCGGACCAGAATAAGATTACATTCCTGTCCTTCGGCGTAATTAATTACAGTAAAAATATCGAACTGCTCATTGAGGCGGCATGCAACATTTACGAGCAGGGTTATAATAATTTCAAAATTTCAATTAACGGTTCCTGTACAAACTGGGAATATTATCAATCGCTCATACGCTATCCCCAGTTATTTGAATGTCAGATTCGCATGATTGATAATGGTGAAATTCCAGCGCTTTTCAGCAATGCATCTTATTTTGTCCAGCCTTACCGGCAGGTATCTCAGAGTGGGGCCATGAAGGTTGCATTTTACTACAATTTACCTGTTTTGGCCTCGGACTTTCCAGGTTTCAGAGACGAGGTTATCGAAGGCATCAATGGCTATCTTTTCGATCCCTCAGATGTTAAAAACCTGGAACAATTAATGATCGACAGACTTAAAAATCATAACCTGGATTACACGCGGCTTAAAAGTAACATGCAAGCGCATGTCACAAGCCGCTACGCCGATAAGGAATTGGCTCAGAATTATATCAGCATGTTTAACCATGTAATCGATTCGTCAAATGCAGCTGCCTGAAATTTCAGTAATTATGCCCGTCTACAACGGCGCAAGTTTTCTCAATGATGCAATTGAAAGCATCCTGAACCAGACATTCAGAAACTTTGAATTCATTATTATCAATGATGGCAGCACCGATCATACGGAGCAGATTATCCAATCATACCAGGATGAGCGCATTGTGTATGTAAAAAACCCGTCAAACCTGAGACTGATCAAAACGCTGAACCTGGGTGTGAAAATGGCGAGAGGAAATTACATTGCAAGAATGGATGCCGATGACATTTCGCTGCCCGAAAGGCTAGCAATGCAAAAAGCCGCTTTCGATTCTAATTCCGAAATCGACATCGTAAATATAAATGCATTCTATTTGCAGGAAAATGGCATTTTTTTTCGCGAGCAGAAGTCGACCATTACATTGGGGCCCGAAGCAATCAAGCATCTGAGTATTCTTCAAAACTTCATTTCACATCCTGGCGTAATGCTTAAAAGCCAGCTATTAAAGCATTACCAATACTGTGACGAAGAATCCAAAGAACACATTGAAGACTTTGATCTTTGGAACAGGATGTTGCAGGACGGTTGCGTTTGCTATACAATTGATGAATGTTTACTGTATTACCGCGATAACAATTCCAGCATCAACCATACGCAAAAGGACAGACAATTGAGCAGAATGTTTGCGCTGAGCTCAGGATTGCTTCAATCCAGATTCCGCTTTGAAATCGAGGCCGAAAACCTGAAGTGGATACTCGGGCAAGCTCGCGGAGTTAATTATGCAATGCTTAACAGGATTAACACGCAAATACAGGAATATTTCTCCACTGTAAATAACAGTCAACCCTTGTCCAAAACTGCGTATACAGAAATGAGTGTATGGAGAAAGCAAAAAATTGTTCTGCTCAGCTTGCGTTCGCTAAGCTATTGCAATATTGCCCAAAAAGCACAGGTCTTGGCTTATCTGATTTGCCATATCAACTGGTTCGCACACAAGCAGCTATTAACCTTTGCCGCCAGGATCGCTTATCCAAAATATCAGAAGCGGATAGCCAACCAGCACAATTATTGATAAAAAGCACGCAACATTCGTCAATTATTATGACCAATATATACAGTTTTGCCACGCAGGATTTTTCGGAAAACGCTGTCAATACCAAGGGCAGGATTTTCGGCCTATTTTTCAGAATAGCCAATTATCCGACTCGTAACATCATACTCCGGATTCTTCTAATGCCATTCCGGGCATTTTATAAGATATTCTTCGAATGGATTGTGGGCATTGAAATTCCGGCTGCTGTCAAGATTGGATCAGGATTGAAAGTCTATCATTTTCCTGGGATTGTCATTCACCGCGATGTTATCATTGGAAAAAACTGCACGCTGCGACAGGCCACAACAATCGGAAACAAAACAGATAATGGCGGATGTCCTGTCATTGGAAATGATGTAAATATTGGAGCAAACGTCTGCATATTAGGTGACATAGTAATCGGAGACAATGTAACCATCGGCGCAGGATCCGTTGTGATCCAAAGTATTCCTGCGCACTCCGTCGCAGTGGGGAATCCGGCCAGGGTTGTAAAAAACACAAATGCTAATCAAAAAATATACGAGGCAGTAATATGATGAGCTTACCTATATCCTTTAAAAATGTGCTGCATGTCGGGCCCAATTACATTCGCCACAAAGGCGGGATGGGCGCAGTAATTGAGACGTATAAAAATAATATTAAAGATTTTGAATTCATTCCATCCTATGAGGGAAACTACGGTTCGATTGCCAACATTCCGTTTTTCTTTCTTTCATTTTTGAAGATCTTCTTCAAATTGTCTACCAATTGGAAAATAAAGGCCGTTCATGTACATGGCGCGTCTTTTGGAAGTTTCTATCGCAAATACATCATATTCCTTCTCAGCAAATACATTTATAACAAAAAATTCGTCTATCATCTGCACGCTGCTGAATTCCATACTTTTTATCAAGAAACAAATACTTTTGCCAAGCGTTTGATTCAACATTTAATCAATGATGCTGACTGTGTCATTGTTCTTTCTGAGAGTTGGGCAAATTTTATAAATAATGAATTCAGCCCTAAAAAAGTCGTGGTTTTACACAATCCGGTTGAAATTCCATTGAGGAAACAAAAGACCCGAAATGCGGACTTTGCAATAACTTCCTTTCTTTTTCTAGGAAGGATCGGAGACCGCAAAGGAATATTTGATTTACTCGACGTTATTAGCAAGAATAGAGATCATTATCAAGGGAAACTGTCATTGACAATTGGAGGTGACGGTGAAATTGAGCGGCTAAAAAGTTATTTGAATGATCATCAGCTGAATCAAATCTGCAAGTACGTGGGCTGGGTGGATGGCAACTTGAAAAAAGATCTTTTGCAGGCTTGCGACGTTTTGATTTTGCCTTCCTATAATGAAGGTTTGCCGATTGCAATTCTGGAAGCAATGAGTTATGGTAAGCCGATAGTTTCCACCAATGTAGGCGGCATTCCGGAGGTTGTAAAAGACGGAGTAAATGGCTACATCATAGCACCGGGTGATAAGGACGCGCTGGAGGCGAGTATGGCAAAACTTTTAGATAACAAATCTCTCCAGGAGCTAATGGGTCGTCAATCATTGAAATTAATAGACAGCTATGATATTAATACAGTCATGAAGCGACTCGAAGATATATATAAAGACCTCTTCCCGACTACATTCCTTATGCAGCTGGAAACAACGACTGACATTATTTAACTTCAATTATTACTTTTTAACCCTTCCATAACTATCTAAATTTAACATTATGAAAATTGCAGCAATTTCCTCAGGCGGCGGACACTGGATTGAACTACAACGCATTACGCCAGCATTTGAAGATCACGATGTATTTTATATTTCCACCCATAAGAACCTGGGTGACACCGTACAGGGACATAAGTTTTATACGATCCCGGACGCAAGCCGGTGGAACAAATTGAAATTGCTTATGGTGGCTTTTCAAGTGATGAAATTGATGGTATTTACAAGACCTGACATTGTTATTTCAACCGGTGCCGCCCCTGGTGTATTTGGAATTATAGCCGGAAAACTAATAGGAGCAAAAACAATATGGCTGGACAGTATCGCCAATGTTGAACACATCTCTTTGAGTGGTAAGCTTGCGATTCACATTGCCGACCGCGTATATACGCAGTGGCCATCACTTGCTGATAAAAATATTATCTATGCCGGCAATGTGCTCTGATACATGTATTGAATATCAGTGCAACGAGTTGTTTTTATCTTGAACAGCCCAAAATCTTAAATTTTGAGCAACGCCAGTAATATTATGCAAAAACATCAGGCATTTTTAGCCTATGGGCGGGGATTTGCAATTACCACAATTGTGTGTTTTCATTTTCTGCAAGCTATGAACTTGCCGGGTTTAATGGCCAGTGCTATTAATCTGGGTGGAGCAGGCGTACACTTCTTCTTTTTCGCCTCAGGTTACGGCCTGATGAACAGCAGATATAATGGTGTTGCGAATTTTTTCAAAGCCAGATTTAACCGGGTTGTAAAACCTTACTATTTTATTATCACAGCAATATTTTTATTAAATATTCCTCTTAACCTATATAACGACGGCTGGGAAAGTTACCTGAGCCATATTTTGTTTTATAAGATGTTCACATCCGATATTTCAAGTTTCGGTGGGCATTTTTGGTACATTTCTACGCTATTGCAATTTTATTTGATCTTCCCTGTTCTAAGACATTTGGTTGATAAAACAAAGCCCGAAACTGCTATACTGGTTTCAACATTGATCTCACTAATGTATAGTGGCTGGGTTGTATATATCGGTCAAACCGAAACCCGGCAATTAAATAGCTTTTTCCTTCAATTTTTGTGGGAATTTGTATTGGGAATGGTAATCTGCAAGACAAATTTTTTGGAAAGGCTCATTTCGAAATCATTAATGTTCTACATTATTATTACCGTGGTAACCATTGCCATAACCGGTCTTTTAGTGACGTACTTTGGTTCGATAGGTAAAATGTATAACGATTTCTTTTCATTCGTTGGTTACTTGGGGATATGTATAATATGCTACCGGATCAGATTATTTTCTAATACGCTATACTATCTAGACAGCATTTCCTTGCCGCTGTATCTGACGCATGTATTCGTCATAAGCTTATATATTTCCAGGATTGCAGCGGATAACCAGATCCGTTATTTGGATCTTCCAATTTTGCTATTGTTTTCACTGCTTGTGGCTGTCGGTGTCAATTATTTGACCAGTCACAAAACAGTGAAAACTGTAACACTTGCTAAAAGTAGTCAGGATGCTTAAATGCTCGCCTTATTTCTCCTCCTCATCCTCAAACTTATCAGCATGTGCCTCGGCATCATAGCTGTCTGCATATTTGATTTCGTCGAGCCAGTAGGATGAGCTGACGATGTCGTAGGTAACCGAGGTCTCATTTCGGGAAACTTCGCTTAGCTGCCAGATGATATCGTTTGCTTCTTCGAAGCGCTCACTTTCTATCTGGTCGGAGAACAGGCGATGGATCAGGCTTCGGTCTGACATGCCGGCGGCAAGAATTCTGACGATCGGCGGCTTTGGGTTATCATTAAAAATACTGATGTCTCCGGTGATCTCTACCGAAAAATGTACCGCTTCGGCGCGAGGGAACTTGCCGTTGTATGCTTCATAGAGCAGCTGCGTGGAGCGGAAAAGATCGGGATGCAAATGGAGCTCTGGATATTCCTCCCACAATTTTTCGGTTAAGATCTCATGCGAAAGATTTTGAATCTGTCCTTCGGTCAGTCTTCCGGCAATGGTATAGTCCAAAACAATTTTTGCTGCTTCCTCAGGCTCAAAATCAGTGAGTGACATCATGCACATTTCCTTTAATTCAGCGTCGTTGATCTCGCCGGGATTGTCATAATCCATTGCCTCCAAAAGATTCACCAAATCACTTTTCTCCCAGGATCCGGGCAGCTGCTGAATTTGTTCAAACGACAAAACTTTTACTTTAAACTGACTCATGTTGTTATTTTGATTAATACAAAGGCCTTATTGTTACGCTACATCTGCATAATCCGTGCCACCGGTATTAATTAATGTCCTCGTTTAGGTCCAGAAACCGCTCAAACACCTGCCAGATTGCATTCTGGACAAAAGGTTTAGCCACAAAATCGTCCATACCGGCCTCTAAACACCTTTCTTTTTCTCCCATCACATTTCCGGCAGTTAATGCGATAATGGGGACTTTATCTGCACCCGGAAGCTTCCTGATCTGCGAAGTCGCCTCATGGCCATTCATAAGCGGCATTTGAATGTCCATAAAGATCAGGTCCGGCAACTGTTTTTCGCAAAGCGCCAAGGCTTCTATGCCATTGGCAGCTTCCCAGATCGCCGCATTGACCGCAAGCTTTTTGATGACGGTCTTAGCAAGAATCATGTTGATAAGATGATCTTCCGCAATAAGAATGTTCAGTTCCTTTGAAGTGAAGCGCAGTTGCTCAGCTCCGGCGCGGGTCTGCTGCTGTGGTTCATCGGGCGATAGATTGGCAAGCGAAAGTGCTATATCGCCCAGCTTGATAGGCTTCATCAGCCGCGAACTAATGCTGAGCTCCTGGCAGGCTTGAAGCACACTTGAATCATCCGCCGAGCTGTTCAGTAGGATAATGGGAAGTTGTGCGGCAGAGATTGTTTTGCGGATCTCGCGGACCGTTTCCAGGCCATCCATATAAGGCATGTGATAATCTATTAACACGGCATTATAAGCTGGTGGCGCTGAAAGCATATCCAATGCTTGCGGGCCATTTTCAGCCTGATCCGATTGGATGCCAAGCTGGCTGAGCATGCGCTGAACAAGCTGGCGATTTTTCGCGTTGTCATCAACGATCAGCACCCGGTCAATGTTGGTAATGGTTTGACTGGAAAGCGCCTCTCCGCGCTCCGACTTCATGGTGAGGTCAAAATATAGCGTGCTGCCAACGCGCAGGATGCTGTCTAAATGAAGGCTGCTGCCCATCAGCGCCAGAAGCTGATTTGAGATCGTCAGCCCGAGCCCGGTTCCTCCATAACGCTTTGTTGTTGAACCGTCTTCCTGTAAAAAGGCTTCAAATATCTTGGCCTTCTTTTCCTCGCGGATCCCAATGCCCGTATCGCGCACAATAAACCGGCACGTAATATCATCACCAGTTTCCGGCTCGTAATTCAGGATCTCAATTTTGAGCTCGATCTCCCCGCATTCGGTAAATTTGGCTGCATTACTTAGTAAGTTGATCAAAACCTGTTTCAGGCGGATATCGTCCACCCATACATAGCGCGGAAGACAAGCCGGAATGTCCAGCAGCATTTCAAGACCTTTGTTCTGCACCTGAAACGAGATAATGTCGGCCGTTTGCGCGGCTATTTCATAGATATCATATTTGTCAATATCCAGTTCCAGCTTACCGGCCTCGATTTTCGAAAAGTCCAGAATATCATTGATAATGCTCAAAAGCGTATTGGCAGACTGATGAACAAAGCTCAGATATTGCTTCTGGGTATCACTCATATGCGTTCTGAGAACCAGGTCGGTGAAACCGATCACGCCATTCAGGGGCGTGCGAATCTCATGGCTCATATTAGCCAAAAATTCCGACTTAGCCATATTAGCCTGTTCGGCCAGGTGGCGCGCCGTTTTCAGTTCCTGCCGGTGCAGCTCTATTTCTGTCACATCCTGAATCAGGGTGATGATGCCCCCAACGGCTCCGTCAAACTGAAACCAGGGCCAGACTTCCCAACTAAGATACCGGTCGTGGCTCCATCCATCCGGTCGGTAAACCTGCTCTCCCCTTAGCATGCGCTTAGCTGCTAAGGCCTTGCGGTGAATTTGCTTCCAATCCTGTTCCGTATCGTCAAATAAGTCATAATGGCTCATTCCGATAATATCTTTGCTGCGCAACCCGTATTCCTGTTCCCATTTACGGCTTACGGCCAGATACCGGCTATCATTATCCAGCATGGCTACAACCGCAGGAATGTGCTCGACGAATGCCAACAGGCGGGCCTGCTGCATGTTCAGCTGCTCTTTGGTGTACTCAACCTGCAGTTCTGTTTTTTTCTTCTCGTCAATATCCTGAACAGTCCCGTATAGCTTCTTACATTTTCCGTCCTTGAACTCTGCATTGACGACGAGCCTGACCCAACGCTCTTGGAATTTATTTGTTACAATCTGAACTTCTATGTCCTGAGCCGTGCCATAATTTGTGGCATCAGTCATGGCTTTGACCACCTTTTCACGGCTTTCGCCTGGTTTATAAAGGTCGAGCACATTATCAATGTTGAGCTTCAAATCAGGATCGTGCTGGTAGATTTTACTCGCGAGATCCGACCAGTAAAGCGACTTTTCACTCAGATTATATTCCCACCCCCCAATGCCTGCTATAAGATTGGTTTGCATCAGCATCTGTTGGGTGCGGAGAAGTTCCTTGGCCTGATTATGGGTATGGGTAATGTCTATACAGTTACCGACAACATAACCGTGTCCGTTTCCGTCCATAACCAATGCATTGCGATAGCTCCAAATGACCGGGTGCCCGTTCTTATGCATGGTTGTCATCAAACCGCTGGATTTGCCTGAATGCGTAATCTGATGCAGATAAGCCATTAATCCCGGCCTGTGCTTTTTTGGGGTTACATCGAGCAGGTTCATTTTCAGAAACTGCTCTACGGTATATCCCAAAAGATCAGCCCCAACAGAATTAACAGCTGTAAAATTGCCATCAAGGTCATGCGTGCACATGAGTCCCTGAGAACTTTCAAAAAAAGATTTAAGCTTTTCTTCGCTGCTGCTTGTTTTTTCCTGAGTATAGGTGTTTTCGCTTCCTTGCTCCTGTCGCCCGGCTTGTATACGTTCTTTATGACACGCAACCAGCGTCATAACCTGGGAAGCGATGAGTCGGAGCGCGTCGCTTTGCGGCTGAGTAAGTTTTCGGGCTTTACGATCCAGCACGCAGATAGCCCCCAGCGTGTAGCCCGAAGAATCTGTAAGCGGGTATCCGGCGTAAAAACGAAGGTCAGGCTGCTCATGAAGTAAGTCGTTGCCCCGGAAACGGTCATCAAGGGCCACATCCTGGACTTCAAAGAGCGAATCTTGCAGCATGGTATACTGACAAAATGAAGTTTTCCGCACCATTTCATCGAGTTGTGTCCCTTTGGAAGATTTAATCCAGAGTCTTTTTTGATCAATAAATGTAATCAAGCAGACCGGCGCGTCGCATGCCAGACAAGCCAGATCGGTAAGACCATCAAACTCTTGCTGCCTGGCTGTATCCAGGATTGAGTAGCTTAGCAGCGCCTGCAACCGCTTATGTTCCCCGGCAATAAGCTTATCTGCCTTGCCATTATCAACGTCAATACCGTATAGCCCTTCATTCATTTATAAAAATACAATTAGTTTTAATGTGAATAAAACTATTTTGTTTAAGCATTACTGAAATGGCGAAAGGTGTAGGAAGCCAATGTGGGCTTCCTACACCTATGCATGATTGATGTTTTTAATCGCAAGAATTCAAATTAAAAAAAAGCTTATAATTCTGTGATATAATTGTTGGTGCTGCGAATAATCTTCCGTGGAAAGGATTGGGATCCTGTCGTCAGATCATTGGTGATGCTTAGGGAGATTGAAGGTTTTAGCGCTGCGAAGTAAGTCCTGGGATCATGTTGAACTGATTAGATCCGGCCGGTTCATCAATAACCAGGTTTTGGAATGATAGCTTTTGGCAAACGGTTAAAAAATCTGGCTGAAAGTTCGCATTGATGTGCATTTCTTTGCCTTTTTGTGGTGCCTGAAAATGTATGGAAGTCGCATGCAGCATCATTGTACTCATCCCCAGCTGCTCTTTGAAATACCGGTTCTGCTTATTACATCCATGCGGCCTGTCGCCGATGATGGGATGAAAGATGTGGGCCATGTGCTTGCGAAGCTGGTGCATGCGGCCGGTGGTAGGTTTGAGTTCGACCAGGGAATAGCGTGATGTCGGATGTTGTCCAATGGCAAAATCTACTTCTGTTCTTGCCAGGGTTCGAAGTGAGGTGAAGGCTTCCTGGATCGTGCCGTCTTCTTTTTTTAGTGGGTAATCAATGTCAAGCTGATCCGGGGTGTAACCTCTGACAATGGCATGGTAGGTTTTTCCAACTTTGCCTTCCTGAAATTGTTGCTGCATCAGGCTGTTCATTTCTTCATTTAGCGCAAAGAGCAGTACGCCGGAAGTCTTTCGGTCGAGCCGGTGAACGGGATATACTTTTTGCCCCAGCTGGTCCCTGAGGATCTGGACTGCGAAAACATCTGCATCGGCCGCTATGGGTGAGCGATGAACGAGTAGTCCGTTTGGCTTATTGATCGCAACCAGATCTGCGTCCTGGTAAAGGATTTGGAGGTGAGGATGTGTCGGCTCTGTCACTTAAAATATAGAGAGATCCTTCTCCGTCTTCTCCGTTAGCACTGTATAGGCATTGGGTTTGATGCCCATCAGATATGGAAACATCCGCAAGATGGAATGTTTGATTTTAGTTATATAAAACGCTGACGGATTGTTTTTATAAAGTGGCTTAATCACTTCATCATCGTAAAGGTGGCAAATGTCCTTTTTGATCTGAAAGTTCTCAGACATCAGCAGGAACCTCAGCAAGGCAGGCGTGTAAATGTTAATGTGCCCATAGGAAAGGAAATGCTTCACTTTTTTGTCTACATAAAAAGAAAAATCAATCGGCACTTCGAAAATCTGATATTTTGAAACCCGTTTTATTTCCCTCAACAGCATGCGCTCATGCTCGACGTGCTCCAAAACATGCGAACAGATCACCAGATCAAAATGGTTGTCGGGATAAGGAATGTGATATCCGTCAAAAAGCAGGACATCTTTGAGGTTTTTGATTTGCTTGGATTTTATCAGGCCAATCCCGCTTTCGGAGATTTCCACGCAGTTCAGATCCTGGCAAAAATCCCACTGTGAAAGCCAGTTAAGGATACTTCCCTCCCCTGCGCCTACTTCGAGCACATTTTTAAAATTGATGTGCCTGGAAAGTGCTACTATATTTTGTGCCTTGTATTTGGCCCCGGTGTTGCGCCACGAGACGGAGTCATCATTATATTGTGATGAATAAGAGTCCTTAACGTTATCGGATATTTGCATATCAAAATGACATTGATTTCATGACTAAATCCCTACTCTACAGCCTGGTTCTTCTTGCTATACCTGATCCGGAAACGGACAATAACCCAAAGTACCAAATACAAAATCCCCAGCAGCATGCCGATTTCCATACTAAAAACCCAGGCAGTGCGATCCAGGGAGCTTTCTATCAGGTTGTTCAGGATGGCCCTGGGATCGTGGATAATGTCCCAGCTGTTCATGCGCCTTACCCTTCCCAAGTATACGCCAAAACCAGCCAGCGGAAGACTTAGCAACAGAAATGTAATGCTAACGCGTCTTGTAAAAACCCGCCGCCACGAGCGGTGAATCCAGTATAATGACACAAGACCATTGAAAAGACTAACTTCTGCGTAAAAGAAGAGCATAATTACATCATGCCAGGTCAGATCCCGCTGATAATCAACGGTTAAGTGTGCCAGGTCGGTGATCATGTAAGGCGCATTGGGGAAGAATGCAAGCCAGATTGTGGTTAAAATGATCAGCGTTAATGGAATGCTGCCGAAGCGTTTTGTAAAGTTGTCGGCCAGGAAGGCGGTGATCAGCGGAATCCAACTTAAAAATAAATTCCAGTCCATTGAAAAGTCAACGGGGGAATTAAAGAAAATACGGATTAGGTGAAAGAATACAGCAACCAGGCTTAACAGCAAAAGCAACAGCAAGGAGAACAAACCCTCCATTGATACAATGGGCGGATCTGTGACGCTGAACCTATGGTTCCTTATCCAATCTATCAAACGGTCCAATAGTACGGTATTTTAGTTTATCCATGACGACTTAAAAACTAAGCAAAAGAAAAGCAAAAAAGGCATAACACATTTATATCATTTATATCCTTAAAATAAAAATTGATATAGTTATATCTCTGATGCTTTTGCTGCGTCATTTTCGACAAACGCTGACAGGCTAGGCCTGAGTAGGATTTTTGGTTTCTTTATTAGGTTTACGTCTTTTAGGTCTTCCCGACGGCTTATTAGCGGGTTTGCTGCCCGGGCCTGGCTTGCGGCCACCGGCTGCCCTGAAACGCCGCGGCTCAAATACCGGAGCGTCCCCAAGTCCCAAATCCTGGGTTATGGATTGCTTTTCAACTTCTTTTTCAAAAAGCCTTTCAATCTTCAATACGTATTTTTGATCTTGCTCATTGATAAAGGTGATCGCCGTGCCCTTCGTTTCAGCTCGGGCGGTCCGGCCGATCCGGTGAACGTAATCTTCCGGGTCGCGGGGCACATCGTAGTTCACAACGTGGCTCAGGTTATCAATATCAATCCCCCGTGAAAGCACGTCTGTTGCTACAAGCACCGGAAATTGTCTGTTTTTGAAATCCCTTAATACAATTTCGCGGTCAGCCTGCTCGGAATCAGAGGAAATCCCTCTTGCAGCAAGCCCCAGTTTTTTCAATGCCCTTACAATCGGCTCCACGGTAGATTTGCGCGAGGTAAACAGCACCATACTTGTATTTTCAACCTGACTAAGCAAGTGCAATAATAAAGGCAATTTCTGCTCATCCTTTGCCATATAAAACTGCTGATCGATCCGGTCAACCGGACGTGAAACGGCAAGTCTTATTTCCTCAGGATTTTGCAAAATCCGTTTTGCCAATTCGCCGATTTTTGGCGGCATTGTGGCTGAGAACATGAGCGTTTGTCTTTTTGCGGGCAAAAAGCTCATGATCTTTAATATATCACTTAGAAAACCCATGTCGAGCATTCTGTCAGCTTCATCCAACACCAGATGCTTCACATTCCCGAAGGTCACATATCCCAACTGCAAATGCGCGATAAGTCTTCCGGGAGTTGCAATAATAATGTCTGCTCCCTGGGTCAAAGCCTTTTTCTGCTGGTCCCATTCCGGACCTTTGTTACCACCGTAAACCGCAATACTGGTTGCGCCGACGAAGTAACCCAGCCCCTGGATCTGCTGATCGATCTGAACGGCAAGCTCGCGCGTGGGTACAAGGATCAATGCGCCGGTGTTCCCGTTGTTTTCGTGGGCAACCTTATCAAGGATAGGAATTAAATAAGCAGCTGTTTTTCCTGTACCCGTCTGGGCGCAGGCGAGCAGATCTTTGCCGCCAAGAATGTAAGGAATTGCCTGCTCCTGAATAGGTGTTGCCTGCTGGTAGTTCATGGAATCCACGGCGTTGAGCACGTCTTCGTGGAGTTCAAATTCATTGAAATTCAAAATTCAGCTTGTAAAGTCCATAGGTTTAAGTGACTACGGACGCGTTAAAAAAAGAGCTGACTTCAATATTTCCCAGTCAGCAAACCGCTTGATTTGAACAAATATAAAAAATATCCTGCTGAAAATGAAAAGTGGGGGTGAGATAAGGTCGGGAAATGTATATCCTCGGCCGTTAGCGAACCAATGTTGAAAATGAAATAAGAATGTTATTTAACCTTCAACCGGTTGATCATCATGATCGCGCGGTCAATACGAACCTGAACCGACTTTGCGCCCGCAACATAATATATGATGCCGCGCTGATGACTAGGCAAGGATTCATAAAAGAGGCGTTTCCCTTCCTCGTCCATTTCCAGCAATTCTTGCAGTTCTTCTGGCACATCCCGGCCAAACTCACTATCATCCGGCCTGATTTCCGCATGCAATTTTTGCCCGAGCACCAGTTTTCCCTGTTGCCTGAGCGGCGTTCCTATATTAATGTAGAAACCTCCCCCACCCTTCGGCCGGATCGCACATTGAAAATCGACATGACCATTCAGCATGCACCTGACCCGAGCAGGTTTACGCCCCTGGACAAACTGCATGGCCACTTCCTCAGGTACGATCATATAAAATTCGCCTCCATGTTGCTATGGAACGTTTATTTGCACAATTTATTCAGTCAACGGACGCACCATAATGTCCTTATAAAGCACAACGCTCTTAGGGTCATGCGCTTGCAAAGCAAATGTACCGGCTTTAAGGAATTTATTTTTCATATCGCCTTCTCTCTTGTCCACATCCGTTTCTTCGTAGTCTACAACAACCTTATCATTGATCTTAATGGTAATGTGCTTGCCTTCCACTTTGATGTATTCCGTGTACCATTCGTTATCCTTCACATATGTTTCCTTCACATCAACCACGTTATATAAACTCCCCGTGCGCTTGTAATCCGTATGCGACTGATTCACCTGCACTTCATAACCTTGTGAAGGCCAGCCATCTTCCTGATAAGCAGTGTGAATAAAGATTCCCGAATTTGCCCCCGGCTTAGTCATTACCGTTGCTTTGAATTCAAAATTCTTAAACATGTGGTTTTTGACAGGGCCGTCGTAGAACAAGTGCGCCCGCGGGCCTGCTACCTGAATGTTGCCATCCACGATCGTGAAAGAACTTGCATTGGCCCCGATTTTCCAGCCATCGAAGTTTTTACCGTTGTAGATGGAAATCCAGCCATCCTGGGCGAAGGTGGTAAGTTGCAGGCTCAGGCTTAGAGCGAGCGTTAGGAGTAGTGTTTTTAATGTTTTTTTCATAAGAAAGGTAAAAATGGTTGGATGCAGGTGTTGGTTGGTCTTTTTATTTAAATCGGGTTTTGGGTGAAAACTACTCTTATTTAGGACCGTTAGAATACGGTGAAGTGAAGTTTGATAGCCCCCGACTTATCGAGGCATTTAAGCACTGCGGAAATGCAAAAACTATTTCTTACATGTAATACAAAGAATCGTACAAAAGAATAATACAATTTTACATTTCTAAATTTTCGTAAAATTTTTCAGGTTATGATTCTGTATAGTGTCATTTTTTTTATCTTAAATTTGTCCTAATTTCAAACAAACAAAAATTCCGATCGGCGGGCTTAGTTGATCTTTTAACAGCACCAAGTCACGGATCGAAATTGATATGCTCAACTGGTTATTCGACAAAAAGAAAAATAAGGAGGTAAGTTTAGCCCATATCGGTATAGACATACATTCCCATATCATACCAGGAATTGATGACGGCGTCGAAACAGTTGATGAAGCTGTTGCGATGGCTGCTAAAATGCAATCTCTTGGTTATTCTAAAATCGTTACAAGTCCTCACGTTATGTGGGACTGCTACAGAAATACACCAGAGATTATTCAGGCAGGACTGGAAGATGTTCGACAAGGTGCTAAAAAGGCAGGACTATCAATCCAGATCGATGCCGCTGCCGAATACTTCATTGATGAGCATTTCAACGAAATGCTTGCGTCGGGGCAACGTTTAATGACACTTCCCGGGAATCGTCTGCTTGTAGAGTTACCCTACTCTACGCCTCTGATGAACACATCAGAGAATCTGTTCTCTATCATCAGCAAGGGTTATCAACCTGTTCTAGCTCACCCGGAGCGTTATACCTATTTCTACTCAGACCCTTCCGTTTACAAGAAACTGGCAGATGGCGGTTGTGAGCTACAAGTGAACATTTTATCACTAACTGGTTACTACGGAGACAATATTTTGAAGATGGCAGAATGGCTGTTAAAAAACAATCTCATTACTTTTTTGGGGACTGATGCTCACAAAATTCAGCACTTAGAGCTAATTCAGAAGAGCAACAAACACAACTGGGTAACGGATTATCCTTTTCAGAATGAAAAACTTATAAATATTTAATGATGATAATTGAATTTATTCTATATTTGTCATTAATACTGATTTCGCATTTATTGCACAATAGAAAGAAATACCTTCCCCTCGCATTTGTACTTTAAGCCCGTATAATAAAGTAATAGAGATTAAGAGTAGCAATTTTGATTCTTAAATGACTGTTTTCCCAAGGACAATCAGCTGAATAACAACAAATTAATTTAGTAATTTAATATACTCACGTTAACTCATGATCTTACGCACTAAGCGATTCTCTCAAATCACATTCATTTTACTTTTTGCTTTTATTGCGATGATCGCAGGAACAACATCCTGTGTATCTCCCAAGTCGATTGTATATTTCCAAGGCGATACGTTGCGCTACTCAGCGTCGAAAATTCAGCAGAATTACGTCCCCAAAATTGCTACAAGTGACATGCTATCAATTATTGTCGGAAGCTTGAGCCCTGAGGCTAACTCAATATTTAATGCGGCAAATGAGTTTTCTACAACATCGATCAGCTATGGAACCGGAAGTAATAATGCAAGACAACCTTTCGGTTATCTTGTCGACAGTGAGGGAAATATCGAGCTCCCCCTGGTAGGCAAAATTCACGTAGAAGGATTAAAAATGCAGGCCGCTGCTGATACCATCCGTAACAGATTGTTGGTTTATCTGAAGGAACCTTCAGTCAACATCAAAAATATAAATTTCAAAGTTTCAGTTTTGGGAGAGGTCAACCGCCCTGCGGTTTATGTGATTCCTGATGAAAAAATTACATTACCAGAGGTTCTGAGTTTGGCAGGTGATCTCACGATCTATGGGAGACGCAATAATATTATGATCATCCGAGAGGAAATGGGTGAGCGTCAATATGCGAGAATTGACTTAACATCTCGGGACATATTTGAATCCCCTTTTTATAATTTGCATAAGAACGATGTAATTTATGTTGAGCCGATAAAAGCTCGCATGAATACAACCGACAGGACAATTCAGCTGGCCCCTTTGTTCCTCAGTGTGGTAACCGCACTAACACTTGTTATTTATAGATTAAGATAATCACAATTCCCCGTATTCTGGAAGTGTGTTATCACTAGAAAACTCAACAAAGAAATAATTTCCTTAGTATGAATAATCAAAGTAGCGAATTCCATCAAGATCAAATTGATGAGCAAGGGAAGAAATTTGACCTTCATTCCTATATCAGAGGCTATGTTAGATATTGGTTTTTGTTCCCAATTTGCTTAGCCTTAGCGCTTATATCAGCATTCTTTTTTCTTCAGATCACACAGCCAGTCTATTTAGCCAAAGCGAAACTCCTTATCAAAGACGATCAAAAGGGAATTTCTGGAAGCGGAAATGACATCATAGAGGAAATGGCTCAATTTGGAGGAAATAAATTGGTCGAGAATGAGATTGAAATCCTCAAATCTCAATCATTAATGGAACAGACCATCAGGGAATTATCCCTGGACATTAATTATGAGACTACCGACGGCCTAAAAACGATTGATCTCTACAAACAAAGTCCAATCATTATAAAGCCTGAGCTGATTTCGGAATTTGCTTATGAAAATCCATTGGTAATTCATGTTATAGACAATGAATCGTTTACTATAAATGATGAGACAAACAAATATAAATTCGGTCAAAAATTTCGCAATCCGTGGGGTTTGTTCTCAATACAAAAGGGAGCAGAGTCAACCTTCAAAGATGTCGATGTTAACTTCAAAGATGTTAAAACCCTGACTGGCATCCTTTTAAAAAGGCTTGAAATATTAAAACCTAATCAAAAAAGTACCGTTCTGGAGCTCAGTTTTGAGGATACCTCCATACAGCGCGGCAAGGACGTCTTGAACAAGTTATTGGATGTATATGTACAATCATCCCTTAATGATAAGAATAGCGAAGCTAGCAACACCTTGAAATTTATTGAAAGCAGATTAGGTCTGATAACCGGGGAATTGGGAGATGTTGAAAAGGATGTTGAGTCCTATAAGAAAAATCAAGGACTCACAGACATAAGTGCTGAATCTAATCTTTATCTGCAAAACATTAAAGAAAACGACGCGCAACTTAATGATGTAAATATTAAGATTAGCGTTTTAGAAAGTGTTGATAATTATATAAAAAATGCTGGTGACGGTTCGCCTGCTCCTGCTACCTATATGATTAACGATCCTATACTTGTCTCACTTTTGACAAGATATAACGACTTGCAAATTCAGAGAGAAAAATATGCTCAGACTACACAGGCAAGCAATCCGCTACTAGGTACAATTAATACTCAAATTGCAAATACCCGGCAAGCTATAAGAGAAAACGTTCAGAATCTAAAACGTGGATTGGATGTAACTAAGAGTAGTTTAGAGGGTGTTAACGCCCGCTTCTCTGCCGGACTTCGCAGTATTCCGCAAAAAGAACGTGAGTATGTTGGCATTAAGCGTCAACAAAGTATTAAAGAGGGCCTATATCTCTACCTCCTTCAAAAGAGAGAGGAGACTGCATTGGGATATGCTGCAACTGTAACGGATAGCAGATTAGTTGATGCGCCAATCGCGTCTTTTGTTCCGATAAAACCAAAAAGACTGATCGTGTGGGCTGGTGCTACTGCGGCGGGTATACTTGTTCCCTTGTTGCTCATCAATTTACTCTTACTACTAAACAATACAGTACAGAATCGGGAAGAAGTAGAAAGCACAACAAGAACTTCTGTGCTGGGGGAAATAGGCCTGATGAAGACTACCAAGGATCAGCCTGGCGAGGATGCGATTATTAAAATGACAAGCCGAAGTGCTGTTGCAGAACAATTCAGGGCTCTCCGCACTAACTTGCAATATTTGGGGGATGGAAATTGCAGAACTATTATGTTCACATCATCCATTGGAGGTGAAGGTAAAAGCTTTGTTAGTATAAATCTTGCCGCAAGTTTAGCTTACTCTGACAAAAGAGTTCTCTTGATTGGATTAGATTTAAGAAAGCCTACCCTTCACGAGCGTCTGCTGGTTTCAAATAAAACTGGGGCCTCCAATTGCTTAATTGGCCAAGGAACGCCGCAGGACTTCATTCAACCAAGTGGGGTTCATCCAAAGTTCGATGTGCTGACAAGTGGTCCGATCCCTCCTAATCCGTCTGAGCTTATCAGTAACGGCCGACTTCCGATTCTGTTGAAAGAGCTTCGTGAGCAGTACGATTACATTTTGATCGATTCGCCTCCTTTCGGTCTTGTAACAGATTCGTCTCTGATAGAGAAATACGTAGATGCCACATTATATCTGGTGCGTTTTAATTACACTCTGCTGGATCATTTAAAGCGAATTGGCGATTTGCAAAGAGCCCAACGATTTACCAATCTTTCTATAATCTTCAACGGTGTTAAATACGGTGGTGGATATGGATACGGATATGGATATGGCGGATATGGATATGGATATTATGGCGATGAACCAGAGAGCAAAATCCAGACCATTGAAACAAAATTGAGGAAAATGATCACAAGGAGTTAGTGATCATATTTAAAAATTAAACTACGCAAATTTAAAATTGTATTTAAGTACAAAATGCAATTTTAAATTTGCACCATACTGAAGATTGAATTATTTTCAGAAAAGCAAAACGAAATGTATTTCTATACAAATCGATTTGATATAAAATCGTCACATTCTCTCAACGTTATATGAACAGAACACTCTTACACCTAAGCGGGTATCGATATTCGCAGAGTCTTGCTACTCTTTTCCGGAGGGGCCCCGGATGTCATCCAGCCTAATTACTAATCATTTATTTCTTCAGACATGACATTGGCAGTAGTCGAAACTTGCTATGTCGGCTTGTTCACGTGCGTCAGTTTTGACAAAAGGAATTAAGTGATTGTTTAAACATATAGCCAGAAAAGTATCTGACCTTCAAGTGCCAAACTGATTAAGTGACCTGTCAACATTGTAAGTGCACCCTCGAAACTTCAATCATGGCTTTACTTATCAGGCTTTTTGAATCATCAAGAATCGAATATCAGAAAACTATTGAATCTGTAAACGAATGGACAAATTATCTAAAATATATGTAGCTGGCCACAGAGGCATGGTTGGGTCAGCCATTACGAGAGCATTACGGAAAAATGGATATGAAAATATTCTAACCCGTACCTCTTCGGAGTTAGATTTGCGTAGCCAAGCAGCGGTTGCAGATTTTTTTTCCGAAGAGAAGCCCGATTACGTGTTTTTGGCAGCAGCAAAAGTTGGTGGAATTGTGGCGAACAACACCTATAGAGCTGACTTCATTTATGAAAACTTAATGATCGAGGCAAACATCATTCATCAAGCTCATTTGAATAATGTTATTAAGCTTATGTTTTTGGGTTCTTCCTGCATTTATCCCAAAATGGCTCCCCAACCATTAAAAGAAGAGTATCTGCTTACAGGAGTTTTGGAAGAAACGAATGAACCTTATGCAATCGCTAAGATTGCGGGAATAAAACTATGTGAAGCGTATCGAGATCAATATAACTGTGACTTTATTAGTGTAATGCCTACAAATTTGTACGGCTATGGTGATAATTATCATTTAAATAATTCGCATGTATTACCGGCTTTAATCCGGAAATTTCATACAGCGAAAGAAGAAAACCAACCTTTTGTGACAGCGTGGGGTACAGGTTCGCCTATGAGAGAGTTTTTATTTGCCGATGATCTTGCAGACGCTTGCTTATTTTTGATGCGGACCTACAGCGGCAAAGAATTTGTAAATATTGGTACCGGGCAAGACCTTTCAATAAAGGACCTAACTACACTAGTTGCACAAGCTGTGGGTTATGAAGGAGAAATTAGATGGGATACATCGAAACCTGATGGTACGCCTAGAAAATTGATGGATGTATCTACCCTACATGGGCTAGGTTGGCAACACACAATCCAACTAAAAGAAGGAATAGATTTGGCATACAATGATTTTTTACAGAATCAAGAGTTGTACGCTGTTAACTGAGCCTTATGCTCATTGTTTAAAATATATTAAATCAATAGTCATTAAACTTAAAAAAGATGTCAAAAATAGCGTTGATTACTGGTGTAACTGGACAGGATGGTGCATATCTTACTGAGCTTTTATTAAGCAAAGGATATATCGTGCATGGTATTAAGAGACGGAGTTCTCTTTTCAATACTGATCGTATCGATCACCTTTATGAAGATCCACACGTCACTGACGCTAGATTCAAATTGCATTACGGTGATTTGACAGACTCCATGAACTTGACACGCATAATCCAGGAAGTGCAGCCGGACGAAATTTATAATTTGGCGGCAATGAGCCACGTGCAAGTGAGTTTTGAAATTCCAGAATATACAGCAAATGCTGATGGTATAGGAACGCTTCGAATCTTAGAAGCTGTCAGACTTTTGGGCTTGACTAAAAAAACAAAAATTTACCAGGCGTCAACGTCCGAACTTTATGGCTTAGTGCAGGCTGTTCCTCAATCTGAGACCACCCCATTCTATCCAAGATCACCCTATGCAGTTGCAAAAATGTACGCATACTGGATCACGGTGAATTACAGAGAAGCTTACGGAATGTTTGCTTCTAATGGAATTCTGTTTAATCACGAATCTCCATTAAGAGGCGAAACGTTTGTTACCCGCAAAATTACCCGCGCAGCAGCCAAAATTGTATTGGGGCTGCAGGATTGCCTATATATGGGAAATATAGACGCCCAGAGAGATTGGGGACATGCAAAAGACTACGTCGAAGCCATGTATTTAATACTTCAGCAGGATACATCTGAGGACTTTGTTATCGCGACCGGCGTTACTACCCGAGTTAGAGAATTTATCAGGAAGACATTTGCGTTCCTTGGTATTGAACTACAATTCACAGGCTCGGAATCTGATGAAATTGGTACAATAGCATCTGTAGATAGTTCTCGGTTGTCAGAGCTTGGCATTGCATATGGCCCTCACTTGCAGCCTGGTACAACGGTGTTAAAAATAGATCCAAGATATTACCGTCCGACAGAGGTTGAACTGCTTATTGGCGACCCAACTAAGTCACAGGAAAAATTGGGATGGAAGCCAAAACACACTTTGGATACATTAATAGAAGATATGGCATCGTCAGATCTTCGCTTATTTCAAAAGGATCAGTTGCTGTTGAAGGAAGGTTTCGGCGTAATGAATTTCTTTGAATGATCACTTTCAGGCAGGATTAAGGATGAGCAACTCAAAAAGCCAAGTCATTAAGGGAGTATTCTGGAGTGGTTTACAGCTGGTAATTAATCAGTCACTAACATTCGCCATTAGGCTTGTGCTGGCCAAAATACTTTTTCCGGAGCAGTTCGGTGTCGTAGGAATGGCTACTGTTTTCACCGGTTTTGTCCAGGTTCTAAATGACATTGGTATTGGTGCAGCCCTAATACAACGGAAAGATCAAAACCTACGGAATGCCCATTTCCACACTGCATTTTGGACAGGAGTGTTATGGTCTACGTCACTATACCTGCTGATCAGTTTTGGGTTGTCCGATTTTGTAGCTTCATACTATAACGAACCAATCTTAAAGGATCTCATCCCTGTTCTTAGTCTTGGTATTCTTTCAAGCCCTATTAATTTAGTTCATAAAGCTCAGCTAACTAAGCAAATGAACTTTAAAAAGATGGCTTTTATAGATAATATAGCCAACGTCACTTCCGGAGTGATCTCGCTGATACTTGCTTTTGCAGGATTTGGCATCTGGTCGCTTGCATTTAATTCTGTGGCCTCCATTGTTATCGCAATGCCATTATATTTCTGGGCAACGAAGTGGACTCCCAAATTCATTTGGGAGACTTTGGCCTTTAGAGAGATTTTCGGATTCGGAATGCTCACAACTTTGACAAGCATTGTTAATTATATAATTGGCAATATCGACTATCTTATCATTGGTAAGTTACTAAATGCTACCTTATTAGGTTCCTACACATTGGCATTTGTATTAACTGATACTTTTCGAAATAGGTTGACAACAGTAATGAATACAGTACTTTATCCACTGTATGGAAAAAAACAAAACGACTCCTCTGCGGTAAAGCGATACTACTTAAAAGTGATTGAATACAATTGTATTATAATATATCCTATTATGCTATACTTTGTTGTATTCAGCGGACCATTTATTTACCAAGTATTTGGAAGTAAATGGGTTGACACCATCGACCCATTAAAAATACTTGCCGGTTCAGTTTTGTTTTCTATGATGGTAAATAGCAATACCGTGCTGATAAGAGGATTGGGCTTCGCTAAATTAGAACTACAATTGCAAATAGTAAAAGCATTGATCTTTTTACCGTCATTGGCTTTTGGAATCTACTACGGGGGAATTAATGGAGCAGCCTGGGCAGTTTTAGCAAATAAAGTGTTTGCCGTTTTATTAGCGCAGTACACCTTCAATAAGTTGCTAAGTCTGAAAATTTCCTCAATGGAATTTTGCAAAGCATTAGCGACACCCGTTCTTGCTACCCTTGGTTCCGCAGTGGTTGCTTATACCCTTTTATGGTATGACACAAATTATATCGTTGCAGCGGTCATTATAATACTAGTTTATGCAGCATTGATTTGGCTAAGGATGAAATCCGAAATTCTAGCTACTATTCGAGACTTCAGGAAAGCAAAAGAGCAGCCCGAACTGATAGTTGGGGCTTGACAAAATGAAATTATGATAAAAAAAGTCAAAAGTATAACAAAAGCACTTACTTCATTTGCAATGAGTAAGTCAACAAGCATTTGGCAGTTTAAGACTTTACACCAGTTACGATTTAAATTTGCTGCTTTAAAGCATGGAATTGAATTAAATACTAGTGGACAGTCGACACTTTTCAACCTAAGAAGAAACATTCACCGACTGGAAAAAGGTTTGTCTTACCCGGTTGCAAAAGAGGTGTTTGCCGAAGACTACATTGTAGAAACAATACAGTTTTTAAAATCAGCTATCTCGAAGGATGTAATTGATGACGATACCTTAAATTGGGCTATATCTGTCTTGAAGCTTTACTTCAAAACCGTCAAGCTAAGTGACAAATTAAAACTGATCAAAAACGATTTTGAGCAAATATCAAGTTCTTTTGACTACGTCAATTCAGTACCATACCATTCATCGACCCGCCCGCCAATAACTGTCAACTATGAAGATCTTCTCAGTCTTTCAGTCCGCAGAAGGAGTGTTCGGTACTTTCATCCGGAACCTGTTGATATCGAGTTAGTGCGGAAAGCTTACGAGATTGCTAAATACGCCCCTAGTGCATGTAATCGTCAGGCGTTCCAGTTTTTGTTCTATAATGAAAAAGCTATTGTTGATAAACTCGCTGCTATACCGGGTGGGGTGTCTGGATATTCTCTGCCGTCAATAATGGTCGTTCTAGGGCGGTATGACGGATATTTTGACGTGCGAGATATCAATGCTCCGGTCATTGATTCAAGCTTGAGTATTATGAGCTTTTTATATGCCGCGGAAACTCTTGGTATGGGGACAGTTTGCATTAACTGGCCAAACCTCCCTGACAGAGAGGCTCAGTTGAGGAAGGTTTTAAATATTGATAAAAGCGAGATAGTTGTTATGATGATTGGCTTGGGATATCCACTCGATGATGGTAAAATACCTTTTTCAGCTAAGCGTCCAAACAAATCTGCCTTACTTTTTAACGAACGTAAAAAATTATCTGAATGAACATTTTAATAACCGGAGCTAATTTCAGTAATAAAGGTGCTCAACTGATGCTTGAAAGTCTGGTCTTTTCGATCGGGAAGTTCATACCTAATGCAACCATAGTAGTAAGTCCGTTACTAGGAAATGATGATAAGCTGAAGAAGCTTGGAATAGAAAAGCTGAACTATCCATTATATCATTATGGTAATGGGAAGAATTTCGACTATTTGCTAAAATATCCATGGTTTTTTTCTCTGCTACTGAAACTGAAAGGAAAGGTTGCAAAAGGGACTATTGAATTGCGGGACATTGATGCTGTTTTTGACATCTCAGGATTTGCGTTCGGTGATAAGTGGGGTTCGTTGCCTTTGTACAATTTGGCAGTATTCGCACGTAAGATGAAAAGCCAAGGAACTAAGTTTATCCTGTTTCCCCAGGCCTTTGGGTCTTTCGAGAAAAGCGGAATGAAAGAGTCTATTACCAGAGTTGTTAGTGAGGTAGATTTGTTGATTGCACGAGACAGACAATCTTATACTTATATAACTGATACTATTAAAACCGAGCAAAGTAATATCAAGTTATATCAAGATATCACATTAACTTTTTACAAAAAGATAGCAATAGAAGATGGGCAAATCAACTTGCCTTTTGTTGCGATAGTGCCTAATGAGCGAATGCTTGATAAGGCATCCGCAAGTTGGACAAACAGCTACGTCGACACTATGGCTAATGCGATTGATTTTATATTAAAGAAGAGCGATCTGAACGTACTGTTGTTGATACATGCACAAGGTACTAGTGGTGATGCAAAGGTAGGCAAGGATATCGTTGCAAAATTAGATAGCTCGTTGAGCAAGCGGGTGACGTTTTTTGTAGAAGAGGATCCCGTTCGACTTAAATCAATAATTGCTAAGGCAGAATTTATGATCGGATCACGTTTTCATGCACTTGCATCAGCACTATCTTCAAATGTTCCTTCCATTGGTACTTCCTGGCTTCACAAGTATGAAATGTTGTTTGAAGACTATGGCTTAAAAGAATTTAGTTTTTTAGAGCCAAGTGATTTAATATTATCAAAAATTGAAGCATTGCTTGATCACGAAACAAACAATAAAATCAGGAAACAGCTCACAGAAATTAATTCAACGCTTGCTTCTTCCAGCGAACGTATGTGGCAAGAAATAAAAACGGTATTAAATCAATGATGTCCGATCCCAGGAGAAAAATTCTTTACGTCCACCATAGTGGAAATCTCGGAGGTGCCCCTAGGAGCTTATCCTTCTTGATTGACAAAGTGGATAAAGAGAAATATGATGTTTCGCTGCTATGTATTGCAAACGGACCAGGACTGGACGTTTTTAAAAAAATGCCCATTAACATTATTTTAAACGAGAAAATTTTCCCCTTTCACGGTTCTACAGTCAGTGGAATGACGCTTAAATTGTTTTTAAATAATTTTGTACGGATCCCGCAATCTTTTATCCAGACGATTAAGGTAATCAAAGAAGTTAACCCTAGCCTAATTCATCTGAACTCTTCCTCTCTTTTTATTGTGGCAATGGCTGCAAAATTCTTAAATATAAAAATAAAAACTGTTTGCCATATTAGGGAACCACTTCTAAAATATTCAATTTCCGCATTGCTGATTAAGTATTTTTGCTATTTTTTTGTCGACTATTTTATTGCGATTGACTCCTATTCAGGTGCTAGCATGAAAGTTAGAGACAACATGAAAGTCATTTATAATGCTGTCAATTTTGAACAGTATAACCCATTAATTAAGGCTAACTTGATAAGAGAGGAGTTAAATCTGCCTTATAACTCAGTCTTATTCTTATATCTCGCCCGATACAGTTCCAGCAATGGAACCAAATTACTGGTTAAAGCTGCAAAAAAGCTAACTGCAAAATATCCGAATTTTCATTTTGTATTGGCTGGTTTAAAAGATAACGCAAAAGACAGGTACACCCTTGATGTAGTTGAAAGTGTAAAAGATGATGGCCAGATACATTTATTACCATTTCGAAGTGATGTACCTCAGCTCATCGCGTCTAGTGACATAATGGTGGTGCCGTTTAAGGAGCCACACTTTGCCCGCTCCATTGTGGAAGCATGTGCCATTGCCAAGCCAAGCATTGGAGCGAACGTTGGAGGGGTGAATGAATTAATTATTGACAAGAAAACTGGCTTGCTGTATAATACGTTGGACGAACTTTGTATCTGTTGTGAAAAGCTTGGAACAGATGTAGAATTAAGGAAGGAAATGGGTAATGAGGCCAGAAAAATAGCTGTCGAAAGATTTGATAATGCGGTAAACTCAAGGAGAGTTTTTAATATCTATGATGAGCTAATCTAAGCGATATTCAATTCAATAACTTCCGATCAGGCAATGCAACTTTCAAGAGATCTGAAAAACAAAGTATTACAGCTCCTTTATTGTTGGAGATACCCTAGGGATATTGTCTATTCGTTGCTTAAAATAGGTTATTGGAGCTCTACGTGGCGCCTTTATGGAACCCCCGTTATTTTTGTTCACCCAAAGGCAAAGCTAAAAATTGGAAAAAACTGGATTGCATGCAGTGATCCAAAGTACAATTCTCTTGGTGTGAATCAGAAAGTCACAATTAAAGCAATCAAGCCGCTTGCTTGTATAAGTATTGGTGACGATGTCGGGATGTCGGGGGTCAGTATATCCTGCTTTGAACAAGTAACTATTGGAAGTAGAACACTGTTAGGAAGTGGGTGCGTCATAACCGACAATGACGCTCATTCTATACATCCTGATTTTAGGACAGACCCAAGATATGTGCCAAGTAAGCCAGTTCATATTGGTGAAAATGTGTTTATCGGTGCTCGTGCAATTATATTGAAAGGAGTGACGATAGGTGAAGGCGCAGTTGTTGGTGCCGGTGCGGTAGTAGTTCGGGACGTGCCTGCTATGGCCATTGTAGGCGGTAACCCCGCGAAAGTGATCGGAGATGTTCGAGATCCAAAGTTTAACCCTGAACCTCCGGCTGTTGTAGGCTGACTGCATTGCTATCTTTCCAAGCAATAATGCTTGGTATAATTAAGACTTCGATCCTAATCGTATATAATATGAAAAAGGCAATATCCAATATCATCATACTCCTAATTTACCTCACTCCATTTTTTGGAATTAATGAGGTGTGTACCTTTCTTTTGATAGAATCTCCTCTGCCTATTATTTATTATAAAGCTCCCAAAGAAGGCCTGCTTGTGATTTTGCTAATCCTGGCTTCCATTTATCATATAAAAAATGGGATTCCCCGCCATATCTTTTTTGTACTTCTTTGTCTATTGTCCTTTACCGTAATTGTTTTCATTTTCTCATCAGGAAACCTGTTTACAGCCGTGGCAGGTTTAAGATGGAGCTTACCTTTTTTCACGTCTCTTTTGTTAATAGGATTAATCGATCTAAATCTTTTAAGACGTCTGGCACTCGCTATGTCTATTTTTATATGCTTTAATTTCGTTACGCAAATTTACGAGATGTACAATATGCCTGCGATCCGAGGCTTCAACCAATTTGGGTTATCCGGTCGTGTTTCAGGTTTTTTCTCAAATGCTAGCATGGCGGGAGTTGTGGCATGTTTCACATTCTTCCTTGTTCGTTACTTTGCCGCATTCGGGTCTAAAGCTAAACTATTTATATATTTAATATGCATTGCCAGTGTGTTCCTCTCCATGTCTTCAACTGGAATTGCGGTTCTTATTTTACTGCTCGTTTCTCCCCTATTTTTGAAAAGTTCGCATAAACTGGTATGGATTCTGGGGACTATACCAGTTGGTTTAGCGTTATTTCTTAATCTCGATTTATTAAGCGGACGGCAGGAAGGTTCCTCGGATATCTCATTTTCTACCCGAATAGATATTTTCCTTCGCCAATTCACAAATGTTGAGCTGATATCATCAAGATTCGGAGAGGCTACAAACACTGCTGTTAACCTAAATAAG
Source organism: Dyadobacter sp. CY347 (assembly GCF_021502655.1). Lineage (GTDB taxonomy): Bacteria > Bacteroidota > Bacteroidia > Cytophagales > Spirosomataceae > Dyadobacter. The sequence continues at coordinate 831,321 of NZ_JAKFFT010000002.1, read as the reverse complement.
AACTTATTTTCTAACGGAGACGCTTACATTTCCGATTCGCTTTTTACAAGTATGCTGACAAACTACGGGCTGATATTTTTCATAGGCTTTCTGATCATTCTGTTTATGCTTGTTATGTATGTATTGAAAAAGGAGAAAGATGATTTGACTGTGTTTTTTGTCATGAGTTTGTTGTGTTCCATTCCCTTGATTATTGTTGAGATTTACCCTGTAAACTTAATTATATCGGTTATGATTGCTTACTATACTACTCCACAGCTTGTGAAAAAGAGACGGGTATTTTACCCAACAAGCCCAATAAATCAATATTCATGATTGTTCTAGTTGCACCATATACGGGATATAATAAATCTGGCGATGTTCATTTGGGCGCGTCGAAGAAAATTCGCTTTGTAATTTCCGTCTTGTCTAAACTTTCAAATGACATAATACTAATCAATTCCGCTCACAACGCTCTGGAAAAAAATGCGTTAGTAAAGCGAAAAATTGTAATTGACGGAGTATCACTTACTGAAATATTGCCCCCAACAATACAGCGCAGAGCGGTTGGAAAACTACTAAATCTAGTTAATATAAATGAAGTTGTAGAACAACTTGAAATTGAGGAGCAAACGGGAAAAGCACCTGAGTTATTTTGGTTCTATAATGCGTACGCATTCGAGATGTTGTTTGCAAATAAAGTCTCAAAAAAATACAAAGCCCCATTAATACTTGAATTCGAAGATTGGCATTTTTCTCGCAATCGTGGCGGTAGTCTTAAGCCGTGGATCGATTATCTTTTTTGGCGCATAAGTATCGGCAAGTTTGAAAAGGTTTATGCAATTAATGCTAACGTCAGGAACATTGTCAGACCGCTCTGCTCTAACGTATCACTGTTGCCAGGAGTCGTTCCAAAAAGCTTAGCCATTATCGCACAGAATAATGAGCCTTTTGCCAAGAGTGGAAGAGCTTTGAAGATTGGATACTTTGGAGGTTTGAGTAAAGAAAAAGGTGCGGATATTGTCCTGGCACTTCCTGATATGCTGTCGTCCAACTTTGTATTGCATGTAACTGGATCCGGGTCTCTGTCTACATTATTCACAGAACAAAGCCAAAAAACTCCTGACAAATTGGTTTATCATGGCATGGTTGACGATAAAGAATTAATGGAAATCATCGCTGACTGTGATATCATTCTGAACCCTCATACCCCCATTGCAGAGTTTAAGGATGGCCTGTTTCCGTTCAAAGTGATCGAGTCTATTGCTAGTGGGCGAATGCTCATATCTACTGAATTGTCTTTCACGGGTTTTGAAGAGTTGGCCAAGGGCACATTGTTTGTTGATCATTCAGTAACCGCATTTGCAAAAGCAATTACTGAAGCCAGATCCTGGTTTGAAAAGAATAAAACTGACATCGAGGAATCTTCATCGAAAGCAATCGCAATGTTCGGAGAAGAATCGATAGTTGGCTATTTAAAACAACTTATCGAAACCAGAACTGGGCATATTGCTTGATATAAATTGTGATTTGATGAAAATACTAAGAGTTATACCCAGTATGGATCCTTCTATTGGAGGCCCGTGCCAAGGAATCAGGAATTCGATTCCCGAGCTTACAAAGTTGGGTATTGAAAATGAGGTGGTTTGTATGGATGCTCAAGATGCCGATTTTTTAGGAATGGATTCATTCCCTATTAAGGCATTGGGCCCATCCAAAGGACCATGGGGTTATTGCGAAAAGCTCATTCCACATTTAGTATCAAATTTTCACCTTTACAACATTGTCATTATCCATGGTCTTTGGCAATATCATAGCTATGCCGTTAACAAAGCCGCCGCTATCTACAGGAAAAAATTTCCTGACAAGGCCACTCCTATTATTTATGTAATGCCACATGGCATGCTCGATCCATGGTTTCAAAAAGCCAAAGAACGGCGGATAAAAGCAATAAGAAACTATTTTTTCTGGAAGTTCTTTGAAAGCGATGTGGTCAATAATTCGGATGGCGTGTTATTTACCTGTTTGGAGGAATTACGACTTGCCAGGCTTCCATTCAGACCATATCGTCCAAAAAAAGAAATTAATGTTGGATACGGGATCATTGCTCCGCCAGCATACACAACCGATATGGACATCGCATTCCGGAGTGCTTGCCCTACTTTGGGGGACGATGCGTATTTGCTATTCCTAAGCAGGATCGACCAGAAAAAGGGTGTTGACTTACTTATCAAGGCCTACTTATTATTAAAACAAAAAGGAATATCATTACCAAAGCTGGTCATTGCGGGACCTGGAATGGAGACATCTTACGGAGATCAACTTCTAGTCCTGGCTTCAAATACCACTGATATACTATTTCCGGGAATGCTGCGTGGAAATGCCAAATGGGGAGCATTTTACGGTTGCGAAGCATTTATTCTGCCAAGTCATCAGGAAAATTTTGGAATTGCCGTGGTTGAAGCAATGGCTTGTGAGAAGCCTGTCCTCATTTCTGATCAAATTAATATCTGGCGTGAAATAGACGCTGGAAAAGGAGGAATGATTGAACCCGATAATGCATCCGGAGCCGCGAGTCTTATTATGCGTTGGGTTGCGCTATCGGGTGCTGAAAAGCAAATAATGGGTAAAAATGCTTCAAATACTTTTCAAGAACTTTTTACTACTGAAAAGGCTGCAAAACAAATGTTTCAGCAAATCCTGCAACCAGCTAAAACAACGAATAAGTTATCATGAGTTATCAGGATTTAAGCAAGTTTTCTGTCCCAGCCCATTTCCGTGGGAGATCTAAAATAGTTGTTCAGCTTTGGTGGATGATACAATCATCTGCCTTCTCCTGGTCTCCTCAGGTCTTATATGGGTGGAGAAGGTTTCTCCTAAGATGTTTTGGAGCCAAGATTGGCAAAAACGTCTTAATCAGATCAACAGTTAAAGTAACATATCCATGGAATCTGTCGGTAGGCGACAATACATGGATTGGTGATGATACTGTGCTTTACAATTTAGGTAAAATCAGTATAGGCCAAAATGTAGCGATCGCACATAAAGTGTATTTAAACACAGGAGGGCATGATTACAAAGTTGAGTCGTTTCCCATATTTAGTGAAGAAGTGATAATAGAGGACGAGTGCTGGATCACTAACGACGTATACGTTGCTCCCGGCGTTAGAATTGGTAGAGGCTGTGTGTTGGGAGCAAGAAGTACCGTATTGCAAAACATGCCATCGGGGAAAGTTTGTGTCGGTACACCGGCCAGACCTATTAAAGACAGGATTTAAAATATATCATTTGTATTTATGGCCAAATATCTGATTACCGGCGGGTCTGGTTTCATTGGGACTCATGTAGTTCAAGCTTTGATAGCAGCAAATAACGACGTTTTAAACCTTGATAGTTTCAGCCCAAAAAATCCCGCCCATATTGCCTTTTGGAAAAATGTGGACATTCGTGATAGATCGGCGCTTATAAATGCTATAACCAGCTTTCAACCGCAATATGTGATTCATTTAGCTGCCAGAACTGACCTTAATGGTGAGACTTTGAGCGACTATAAAGCAAACTCAGACGGTGTAACAAATTTACTAGACGCACTGGATCAAGTTGCTGATTTGCAAAGGGTAATATTTGCGTCTTCCATGTATGTATGTAAACCAGGTTACAGCCCTCAAAATGATTCCGATTATTTGCCACATACTGTCTATGGCGAGAGCAAAGTTTTAACGGAGAAAATTATAAAGGCTAGAAATCCTGCCTATACTTGGTTAATTATACGGCCAACATCCATCTGGGGGCCTTATTTTGGAGAGCCGTATAACCTATTTTTTAAAATAGTTCTATCTCGAAAATACTTCCACCTTGGCGCTAAGGCATGCAAGAAGACTTATGGTTTTGTGACAAACGCTGTATTCCAAATTACAACATTAGTCTATGCTCCTAGCGACGCAGTAAACTCAAAGGTGTTTTATATTGGCGATTATGAGCCTTATGACATTACCCAATGGGCTGATGAAATAGCTGGTATAGCAAACATAAAAATCAGGACCGTACCTTTTTTCCTATTCAGGTCAGCAGCAATATTTGGAGACATATTGAAAGCCATTGGTATTAAATTTCCTATGACCTCCTTCAGGCTACGAAATATGACAACGGACAATATACATGATTTAAGACCTATACAACTATTAGCCCCAGTACTTCCTGTAAGGCGCGTAGATGGTAGCAAAGAAACGATTGAGTGGCTGAACAAGGAAGAAAGAGGGATATCTGCCTGACGTATTTACGATGGTAATGCAACTAAACTGAAATTGAATAATGCGAATTTTAATATACGGCATTAACTACGCTCCGGAGTTAACAGGAATCGGTAAATATACTGGTGAGATGGCGTCATGGCTGGCTGATAAAAAGCATAACATTTCAGTCATTACAGCTGTGCCTTACTATCCTGAATGGGATATTCACGATAATTATAAAAATACTTTTTGGAAGAAAGAAACAATTAAAGGCGTAGAGGTCTATCGCTGTCCACTTTATGTACCTAAAAAGATTACGTCCATAACCAGGATTATTCATGAATTTTCCTTCTTGATCAGCAGCTTACCGATATGGCTTAAACTCCTATTTGCGAAAAAATATGACATTGTCATTTGTGTTTCTCCCCCATTCCATCTGGGTTTTATGGCTTTGATCTATTCAAAACTTAAAAATTCAGAACTAGTTATTCATGTTCAGGATTTACAGATAGATGCAGCGAAGGAGCTTGGAATGATTCGAAATCCATGGCTTTTAAAAGTTATGTTCCAACTTGAATCGTTTCTTTTAAAAAGCTGTTCCGCCATATCAACCATTAGCCCCGGAATGCAGAGGAAGATTTTATTAAAGGGATTCCCGTCTTCAAAAATAATGCTTTTCGCGAACTGGGTCGATGAGAAAGTAGTACATCCGGTTTCAAAGGAGAATTCACTTCGCAAACAATTTGGGATCGAATTGGACGATAAAGTGATTCTTTATTCAGGAAATTTGGGAGAAAAACAGGGGTTGGAACTTATTATAGAGACGGCGGCCCTATATAAAACCAGGAGCGACATCAAGTTCTTGATAGTGGGTTCAGGTGGAGGAAAATTAAAACTTGAAACAATGGTTGCGGAGTTGAATGTAACCAATGTAAGTTTTCTTCCACTGCAGCCAATTGAACAACTGTCTGCGCTTCTCGCTACAGCAGACCTTCATCTTGTATTACAAAAGAAGTCTGCCTCAGACCTAGTAATGCCAAGCAAGCTAACGGGGATTCTTGCAGCAGGTGGGTGCGCTATTGTCACAGCATTTCCAAATACGTCACTTTATGATACGGTAAAACGTAACAATCTGGGAATATTGATAGAACCTGAGTCTGTAGCCGCTTTAAAAAATGGAATTGACCTGGCTTTGACGTCAGATCTTACCATATACAGGACCAACGCGCGGAGATATGCAGAGGACGTTCTAACGAAAGATAAAATTCTTCAATCTTTCGAGGATAAATTGATTCACCTTATACAAACATCACATGTATTATCCCAAGTTCAGACGGAGAGAGCATAATATAAAATCTCTTCTAACTCTTGCAATTATGATGTCGACGTTTGGATTTTTGCATGGACAGGCAGAGTTAACGTCGGTTGATTCAACCAGGAAAAACATTCAATACAGTTTAAGAGGAGGTGTTACAGTTGCAACTGCCACACAGACCCCATTTTGGCTGCGTTCGAACCAATTTGGAGTAGTGCCGGAAAAAAATCCCAACATATTTCTCTCTGGTAGCATTATGTCCGATTATACCAAAAAAAATTGGGATTGGGGTTATGGAATTGAAACGTGGATAAATCTTGGTGCAAGTTCAAGTGTAATTGTTCCGCAAGCATATATAAAGGCGAAATACAAACGTTTTGAAATTCTCGGTGGAAGGCAAAAACAAATTATTGGAATTGTTGGCGACTCATCGTTGACCAGCGGGTCGTACATTCAGTCAGGGAATAGTATACCTATTCCTATGATCCAAATTGGTTTCACTAACTATGTTCCTTTACTTAAAGGATTGGTTGCCTTTAAGGGCTTTATCAATCACGGATGGTTTGATGCCAATGCAGTTGTGCGAAATCATTACTCGCATCAGAAAGCGTTTTATTTAAGGTTCGGAAAAGATAAATGGCCAGTGGCAATTTCCGGTGGATTCAATCATAATGTGCAATGGGGCGGTACTGTGATAACATCTAACCGATGGACTGTTGGCAAAAAAAATCCCCAGGACTGGATTGACTATTGGTATGTATTTACCGGCAAAAGCATTCCTACCTTTGGCTACGTTGATCCCACAAAATATGACTTAATAGACAGGGGTAACCGGGTAGGTAATCATCTTGGTTCTATTGATGTTGCCCTGGAAATCCGGTCGGCAGATTGGAATCTGATGTTTTACCGACAATCGTTTTATGATGATGGCTCTTTGTATCAAAAAGCGAACATCCGCGATGGCCTGAATGGTGTCACCCTCAAGCTTCGTAAACCAAGTTCGTCAAAGATTTATCTTAGGTCTCTTCTTTTCGAATATTTATATACTGTAAGCCAGGGTGGCAACAGCTTCGATCTGGACGGTGGGCCAAGAGGAAGAGATAATTATTTTAACCACACTCAGTTCGAAGGATGGGTCTATCAGGAAAATACAATCGGCACTCCCTTTATCACTCCAAAGATTGCTACACGACAAGATCTGCCACAACCATCAGTATATTTCTTTTCTAACAATAATAGGGTAAAAGTCTTTCATGCAGGTATTGCTGGCCAGGTCAACCAAGTGAGTGTCGTTGCGAAAGTGTCATACTCTAAGAATCTGGGAATCTATGATCGCCCTTTTCCGGAAGGTATAAATCAAACTTCTGCCATGCTTGATCTAAATTTCCCTCTTCGATTAGGTACAATGCGAAATCTCAATGGAAAGATTGTGCTTGCATCAGACATTGGTAAATTATACAAAAACTCTACCGGCGTAAGTATTAGCGTTATTAAAAGGGGATTTCTTTGATATCACTATCATTTGCAAATAATAATGCCTATGAAAAAGAACATACTACACAGATCCAGCTATACTAAGCAAAATTGAAAGAAGAAGCTTCCTTCAGCTTGCCGGATTCTCGGCGCTAAGTTCGTTTTTTCTGGTGAGCTGTGGAGGTGATGATCCAGGACCTGCCCCAAGTCCGGAACCGGAACCAGAACTTGATAAAACACTTGCATTCTTCGGTGACAGTTTGACTGTTGGTGCTGGTGGATCAGCCTCTCGGAACAGCTGTTGGGAAAAGTCTCGATAACCGTCCCGTCTTTATAGATGCAATTGGAGGTCAAAACAGCGCTCAAATAGCTGCTCGGCAAGGCGGGCTGCCCTTGAAAATTTCTGTTGAAGGAAATGCATTCAGGGGAGCTGAGACCATTCCTATAACCAAAATATCAAATGAATTCCTTTCCACAGCAGCAACGGTAAATCAGTTAACCAGGAAGGTGACTGTTGCTGGCGTCAAATGCACCATTATCCGAGATCATAAGGGTAATCCAACTGTGGAGACTTACAGAATAAGGCCTGATGTTGCCAGTACAGCAGCGGTACCAGAGGACTCGTTGGTAATCCTTGAAAATGCTGAAAAGGCAAAAACTGCTACTCAGATTCTATGGTATGGTCGCAACGACGTTGCCGGTGCAACAGCGATTTCGGACATCCTGGCAAATATCGAACATAGTGTTGTTTACATCGCCGAGCCTAAAAGGATTATTATTCTAGGCGTATTGGCTGGCCTTTTAGAAACTATGACCACTGATCGTTATAAATGGATTTCGGAGCTAAACTCGCAGTTAGAGGCAAAATATGGCAATCGGTATGTGCCAATGTTACCACCAACTATTACCGAAATGACGGCCGTTAACTACACTCCAACGGATCAGGATAAAGTTGAGATCGAAAACGGAGTTTTTCCGATGGGATTACGTGCAGATCGCACTCACTTGAATAACAATGGCTATCAAATAGTTGCCAATCGGGTTATATCCAAGATGAAAGAACTTAAGTTTTAAACCGCAAGCGAATTAGGGACATCTATGTAAAGCATACACAAATCGGGTGCGATTCGCTTGGATAGACCAGATACAACGATTTCCTATTCAATTATTTCATAGAATAGGGAATCGCTATTGTTGTACCTACTTTACCGTTAATATATGGAGCAATGTCCTCGATTAATAATGAGGTTCTAAGGTCAACTCCTGCTTTGGTCAGATGGTAGTTTGTATTATAAAAAAGAGAGTCAGGGAACTTGTACCTTATAGGCTCAGCAGCTAACGGAAGATCAGAAGCTTGTACCTTCGCAAATATTTGGTTTATCAGTTTTTCTTGATTTTCATAGGAGCTACCCTGGTATACCGGAGGCAGAACAATCATCGTAGCATTCCTGGCAGCAATGAATTTCAAACATTCTTTTAGAAACAAAATAGATTCATCTCTTGCTTTATCATCTGGTGAATTTTTTTTTGCCACTGCAACCTGCTGTCGAGGTAGGGACCAGTGAATATAGGCATCACCCCTGGAATTAAACGATTTTCTGTCATAAACACCAACTTTCCTAGTATTGAATTTGGTTGTACTTTGATATGATAGCTTCGTTGCGGCATATGTAGGAATCAGTTTAGCTAAGTGATACCATTGCTTCTTATCAATAAGCTTTCGCCCTTCTGGATATACGTCAAATAATATTGAAACAAGTTCCAGACTCCCGTAAAAAGAGTCACTATAATACTGACTATATTCTGGTACAATAACAACAATATCCCCTTGTCTAATATATTGTTTTATATCGCTGAAATAGAATTTTAGACCGATCCCCGCATGGATTGCAGAATTGATTACCGGTAAATGAAATGCGTCTTCTATTTTCGCACTTTCAAGTCCAAAGCTTAAATTAGATCCACCAACTAATATTATTTTGGGAGATTTAGTTTCGCTCAAAAGTTTATGTTTGTCAACAATTGCAGCTAACATATTATCCTCGATTCCTTCTTTATGAATCCAGAATAATGAGGTAAAAATGGCTAAAAAAGTTATCAGCATAAACACGGTAATGTTTAAAATAAATCTTTTCATTTTTCTAGAATTGAAAGTATATGAATTCTTGATTCTGTTTGAAATTAGCCAGGCATACCATAAAAATAGCAAGATAGCAAGCCCATCTAACCACAGAAAATTTTACTTTCTGAAGCTGTAAAGCATGGTCGTTATGTCTACCAAACCACTCTACGGCTATCATAATGGTTACAAGTAACATCGTAGTATGGTACTTTGTATGCAAGGGCATACTGAGCAGGGATTTGTTTAAAATGCCAGCAATGTATACAAATGCTTTTTCAATACTTTCAGATCGGAAGAAAATCCATCCAATAACAACTAATACAAACGTTGTTATCATTTGAATTAACTCATAAATAGATGGAATTATCTTGCCTTGTGCAACAGTGTTAGTATTCCTTCTATTTTTTCCAAGGAGTAACAACGGTACGAAAAGCAGGCCATGATAGACACCCCAAACTATAAAGGTCCAGTTAGCTCCGTGCCAAAAGCCACTGACCGCGAAAATTATCAGAGTGTTGCGTAGGCTTTTATACTTGCCACCTCTACTTCCACCTAAAGGGAAGTAGAGATAGTCTTTGAACCAAGATGATAAAGAAATATGCCATCTGCGCCAGAATTCCGCAATGTCTCTTGAAAAGTATGGGAATGCAAAATTCTTGAGTAATTCAAAGCCGAATAGTCTTGCTGTTCCTAATGCAATATCTGAGTATCCCGAAAAGTCACCGTAAATTTGAAATGCAAAGAATATTGCGCCTACCAAGAGCGTACTTGCTGAATGAGAACTCGGGTCTTCAAACGTGAGATTGGCATATTGGGCACAGTTATCCGCAATCACAATTTTCTTAAAAAATCCCCACAACATCTGTCGTAGACCATCGGTGGCAGTGGAATATTTGAAAATACGTGGCCTTTCGATTTGTGGAAGTAAGTGAGTTGCTCTTTCAATGGGGCCGGCAACAAGCAATGGAAAAAAACTTACAAAAAGTGAATATTCAACAATGTTAGTAGATGGAACAATTCTCCTATTATAAATATCAAATACGTAAGAAAGTCCGTGAAATGTATAAAATGAAATGCCAATTGGAAGAATCACATTCAGTGTAGGGATATTTGCCTCAAATCCAGCAGTGCTTAGAAGGCTTGCAAATGAGTCGACGAAAAAGTTGTAATACTTAAACCACCCTAAAAATCCCAGGTTAATTCCGACACTAAGAAATAACCATGTTTTTCTAGAAGTGTCAGATTTCGCATTGTGAATTTTCAGCCCTGAGAAGTAATCTAGTGCAGTTGAAAACGCCAGAAGGCCTAAAAACCGCCAATCCCAAGAGCCATAGAAATAGTAACTGCTCAGTAGTAGGATAATATTTTGGGCCCGATGATTTCTTGGCGTCAAAAACCAATATACTGCAAAAATTATAGGAAGGAAAATGGCAAAACTGATAGAGTTAAATAGCATAGAGGAGTTGAGACATTATTAGGTTTCAGCGATGCTATAAAGATAAGATTCTGTTGCGACAATCGACATTTAGTTCTTACTGATTTTATATGAATCATATTATTTTGTTTGTCTTCGTAGTCCCGATAGGCTGTAATTTTATCAGCTCACTGAATAGTGTTACTCTCCGGTATCAAATAGCTGAATGTATCTGGCAAATAAAACGATTGCTGGCGATGGCTATATTTTTGATTTCAGCTATCCTAATGGACTTTATTCCAACTTTTTGCTAGACGTTATAAATTCTTCGGAGTTCTACCTCAGGAGCAGCATTAGATTAAGTCGTTCAGAAAAGCGAAAGATTCCTCTTGATGGATCAAAGCCCGCATAATAAATCCGATCTCCAAGACAAATAACGCGTCAATAGAACCTAGAATCATCGTATTTGCATGTCATTGATCATGTCTGCAAGACTGTTTTTAACGTCGTTACCATCTTCATAAATGGCTCTGCAAAACTTTTGCAAGCTTATCTTCAATTCGAACAAAAGTATTACGAACTTTTATTAACTTTGTAGAGTTAATTCTATCAATGATTCGAATAAATGTTGAGAATTGTATCTCACTACAAAAAGCAAATCAAATAAACTATGCCGTTTCTGGACGTATATACTGATCCGCTTACACCAAATACCGCAGCTCATTTATTGAGAAGAGTGACCTTTGGACCTACAAATTCCGAAGTAGCTGAGTTTACAGGGCTTACAGCTACGGAGGCTGTTGACAAATTAATCAGCAACTCAACATATGCCGCATCTCCGCCGCCGCCGGTTGAAATGGACGAAACGAGAGCAAATGCTGGTCAGCAATTTCTATCAAATCCTTATGATGCAACCCGGACATATGATTATAGTATGTACATCAAATACTGGTGGATTGGATTAATGTGCAAGCAGGACGGGAAGCCGTCCGTTTTGGAAAAATTGACGGCCTTTTGGCAGAATCATTTTGTGGTGGCACATACCAGTGTGGGTGATTACCGACTAGTAAATAGATATATCCGGTTTCTAAGGGCAAATGCGCTTGGGAATTTTAAAACCCTTGCGGTCGGTATCACGAAAGACCCTGGAATGTTAATATTTCAAAATGGAAGTGAAAATACTAAGGCGCATCCAAACGAAAACTATGGGCGTGAATTACAGGAGCTTTTCACAGTGGGACAAAAGGACTTTCAGGGAAACGATAATTATACAGAACAAGATGTAAAAGCAGCCGCCAGGGTGCTGTCGGGATGGCAAGTTCCTAACTATAAGAAGGCCGGCACAGTGAGTGTAGATCCAACTTTTAATTTGACACGACACGACACTTCGGACAAGGTGTTTTCATCCAAATACAATGATACGGTTATAAGAGGCAGAAATGATAACACTGCAGGAGATACAGAAGTAAATGAGCTTATTGACATGTTGCTCCATCATCCGGAAATGCCGAAACATATTTGTAGAAAGCTCTACAGGTGGTACGTAAATCCGAATGTCACCCCAGAAATTGAAAGCCAGGTCATTGTTCCTTTGGCGACCTTTTTTGCCAGTTCCCAAAACAATTTCGCAATAACTCCTGTCCTTCGAAAGTTGCTGACAAGTCAGATTTTCTTTGCAACTAACAACATAGGGGCAATTCTTAAATCTCCCGCAGAGTTTATGATCGGCACACTCAGGATGATCAATCAGCCTATTCCAAATATTACAACTGAGTATGCAGCATTTTTTAAAGTCATGAACTATCTGTATTGGAACATGACAACAATGCAACTCAGCTTCCTGGACCAGCCATTAGTTTTCGGCTCCGTCCCCTATTATCAAACCGGCTTTTCAAAAAATTGGATAAATGGAACGACGCTGGGATTAAGAGGGCAGCATTCTGATGGATTCGTTGTCCCGTGGATGGAAATCAAGCCCGGACAAATGTTGGGCATTAATTTTATTCAACGCTTGACTGCTCTTCAACCAAATTTTTCTGACGTCACTGGTACTCCTCCTATTTCCATTGATGTGGTCTTCAAAGATTTCTCCAAAAATCTTTTTGCAATTGAGTTAAGCCAAAGTCAACAAAACTTTTTAATAGATACAATTATGATGAGAGGCATTCCCCGAACCTCATGGGATAGGGAATGGAATGCGTATCGTACTACGCCTACCGACACTTCGAAAAGAAACACGGTCGTATCAAGATGCCAATGGCTGGTTAAACATATGTTCAGGATGGCTGAATACCAAGTTTTTTAATTCAACGAACCATGAAAAGAAGACAGTTTCTAACAACCGCATCAGCGTCCTTGCTCCCTATTGCACTGAATGGATTTAGCCTGAGATCAGTCAGCAAAAATTCGGGGTTGATTCAATCAATACTAAAAACAAATGCTATTGCAGACGATAAGGTTCTGGTAATAATATATTTGAATGGTGGTAATGATGGGTTAAATACAGTCATTCCAATAGAGCATTATTCTAATTATTACTCACTACGCAGTAATATTGCTATCCCAGAAAGTAACGTTTTGCGTCTTCAGGGTAATTTAGAGACCGGCTTACACCCTGCTATGACTGGAATGCGAAAAATGTACGACGAAGGTAAGCTAGCGATTGTACATTCCGTCTCCTACCCTAACCCAAATCAATCCCATAACAGGTCGGCAGATATTTACATGACGGGTGTAGAATCGAATCAATTTGCCACTTCCGGGTGGGCAGGCAGGTTTCTCGAGAAAAACTATCCCGGCTATCCGCAAGGATACCCAAACTCGAACATGGAGGATCCCTTAGCACTCCAGATCGGGTATGTTGCAACCACAACATTACTTGGATCCCAGCAGTCGACGGCGATTAACATAAAAACTCCTGGTAACTTCTATCAAATCGTCGGCTCCCCAACACAGCAGTCAAGTGATTTACCTTGCTGTGATCCTGGCGATCTGATAGCATATGTACGCGAACAACAATTACTGTCCGTTGGGTACGCATCGGAAATCAAAGCTGCTTCCGATGCTGGGACTAATCTCGCTGCTTATCCTCCAGCAGCTGAGGCGAACGATCTCGCGGAGCAACTCAAAATTGTAGCCAAACTAATACACGGAGGGCTTCGAACAAAAGTTTACTATGTCGAACTGGAGGGGTTTGACACGCATTCGGGTCAGGTAGGTACAACGTCAGTTGAAGGCACTCATGCTAGGTTATTGAAAAAACTATCTGATGCCGTTGCCGCATTTCAAAACGATTTGAAATTGCAAGGAACAGAGAACAAGGTGATTGGCCTCACGTTTTCCGACTTTGGGCGGAGAGCCACTTCAAATGCGTCAAAAGGCACTGATCACGGCATTGCCGCGCCAATGTTTGTTTTTGGGACCGGTATCAAACGTCAAATTATTGGAACAAATCCTGATCTGGTGAATGGTCTTTTACCTGAACAGCCTGGTCCATCAGAAATTAATCGCGATATTAAAATGCAAATTGATTTCCGGCGGGTTTATTCAGATATTTTAAATGACTGGTTTGGAAATGCAAGTTCATCAACCGAACAAGTCCTTTACAGGAATTTTAACACAACTTCCTTATTTTCCGATTTAGTACAATCTATTTCCTCGGGATCCTGGATTAATCCTTCGACTTGGTCGAACGGACGCGTCCCTGCTGCTGCCGATGCAATTAGAATAAACCGCGGCCACATTGTCGAAGTTGGACACAATATAATAGCTAAAAAAATTCATGTTGAAGGTGAACTGAAGTTTTTGGGTAACTACTCAGTGAAAACAACGAGCTAACAGTGCAGGAGAACCTTTTCCGACAGAACGCCAATATAAGCTAAGACTGGAGCGTTGCTTAGTTAAGGTCAAAGCTCTATTAGCATGAAAGTATCGTTGTCACTGTTGTTGATTAGTATTTCTTTTTTAGCAGCCGCTCAGAAAAAAGATTCTATTTCCCGGGAAAGCAGATCCAATAAGTTTACTGAAAAAATTCGGAATGAAGCCGATGGAAAAGTAAGAACAAATCATGTTGCGGATGCATTAGACAACATGGAGGAGAATATGGGGCACCGTATTCCTTTCATGACAATGAATGAGTTACGCTCCTCCTCACCCAAAATCGCAAGTGTTGTATACATTGACGAAGGCCTCCGTTCAGGCAATTTCCGTTACGACCCTGCCAGCACTGCTCCCGATGACAGTAGCATGGTGATCGTTTCCGGGAACAAAAGATTCGTGAGACAATACGATGGATTTGTTAATATCCGCTGGTATGGTGCTGTCGGAGATGGGAAAACAGATGATACGGAACCCATTATCAAGGCGGCCAAAGCTAACAAAGAAGGAATACTCATTCCCAATGGCACCTTTCTGATCAACTCACCAATACCTTTCTCCTGCCCTATTAATGGAAACAGCAATCAGGGTGCAATCATCAAAGCCTTGAAGGAATTCAAAGGGCAATTTATGATTGACAACTATGCCGGCGGGGAAAGGAAATTCTTAAAAAATGTGAAGCTGGATGCGAACGATGTGGCAGGGCTTCAAATTATAGGCAGTTCCGGGGATGCCCAGGGAAGTTCTATAACCGTATATGAGAATGTTTATTTTTACAACACTCACAAGGATTCATTTACTGTCGGGGGAGCCAGTAAAAAAGCTGTCCCGGGAATGCTTACGGGCGCCACATTCATAAATTGTGTTTGGAGAGCTACAGGTAAAATGTTGAACCTGGGACAAAACCAAGACGACATTCAATTTATTGGATGCCGCTTTCACATGGACAAGTCCCCGGTTGACGTCGCTTTCATTGTAGGCAATGGCTCCAATCACAGATTTCAAGGATGCTATTTCTACATTACCAAAGTCATAAAACGGAACGATGTTGGCCGGATTTTTCAGGTAGGAAACAACATTACAAATTTTGAAAATTGCTTTATAGAAGGCACTTCCAACCTGACCCACCTTTGGCATTGCGCCTCTCCTGGTGCCACATTGTCTTTAAGAGACATACACATCAATCTTACCGCCCCGGATTTCGTTGCGCTAATCCGAACAGAATTGCAGCAGACCAGTCGTGATTTTCGACAGATAACTGTTCAAAATATTGGAAAGTCAACTCATTTTCCCGATAACGCCAAAATACTCGACTTATATGTTGCTTATGCCGAACCAGGCAAGCAAATTTCGCTGAATTTTTCGGGAGTTGATATATTTAAAGATGTTTATCAGATCACGCCTGGAAGTGTCAAAAACAACAATAAGATATTAAAATTGGACGGTTCTTTGAGAACAGAGTCATACGACAACTATGCCGGTTTGCGAACTGAGAGCGCTTCAAAAAAATCCGATACCCCCCAGATCGACGATATCTCAAATCAAGTTGCAAGTATAGCCTCTACAAACAATTCAATTCCAAATGGTATAAAATATAAACTTAAGGGTCCGGGAGTTTGGTTGGTAACCGTCACATCAAAAAGCGGTGGAAAAGGCGATGCCTTGATGGCTGCTAATTTTTTAGTTTATTATTACAAATCTTCAAACGGCATTTTTTCAACAGAACGGCTTGGTAGTATAAAAAAATCGGCAAGTTTGGAAGATAAAACTTATGACTTATCCGTTTCTGATCCTAATGCAGAGGGTCTCTTAACCATTTCATCTTCCCTTGGTGGCAATTCTGCAACTAAACCAACATTTATTGTGAATGCCAAACAACTGAGTAGCTTGTTATAATTCATAGAGAACTGTCAAGGCTACAGTCAGCAGTATTCTGCCTGACTCTTACCCAGAGGATGTTTAGCATTCAGCTATTTTAGAACTACCATTCTTTTGCTTATAATTTGCCCACCAATTTCAAGAGTCACGATGTAAATACCTGCACTCTCTATATTCAGATTGATTTCTTGGTATTGTTCTCCACCCAATCCAACAACTTGCTGTTTCCATACTTCGGTCCCGGCAATGTTCCGTATAACTAGCTTTGCTTTCGTATGGTTACTTAAATTTAATATACATTTAAAGCTCCCAGTATTCGGATTAGGCGATATTGTCAAGCTCAAAGATTTTTCTAAATCAATTTGCGGTTCAGCAGTTGCGATACTCGACATTCGTGCGGATGATGGGCAATTAACTACTATGGGCGAGCCACCCAAAAGTATGCTCGTGCCCTTTATACGAATGCTGACAGAATGGGACTGGCCGTTGCGTAAAATGCTTGGGGAAGCAATAACGAAGCCATAGTTGCCCGTGCCCAATGTATCAAGGTCCTGACGGAAAATGCTGGCAACCGAAGTTGCTAGGACCGTACTGCCCTCGATCAATTCTACACTTACCGTTTTGGACGGGTAGTTCTGGTTCCAGGCCCAACCTTTGATCTCTGTGCAGCTTGCCGATTCAAGGGCCCCGCCGTACAATGCAGGCATCACACAATTTACACCCCGCGGCGTGCCAGCCAGCTTATAGCTGGAACCCTTCACCCTTAAAGTGATCGTGTGCTGCTGGCCATCCTTCAAAACATTCGGCATGGCTAGCGTAAAGCCGTAATTACCAGTCCCTTTACCTGAATCTTTCAGGTCCTGGCGGTAAGCATTGGCCACGACGCTGCCCACCACCACATTACCATCCAGCAGCTCGACTGTCAAGGCAGCAGCAGTAGGATTGTTCTTGTCCCATGCCCAGCCTTTCAGCTCATTGCAGCTCGTCGTTTCAAGTGCCCCTTCGTAAGAAGGTGGAATGGCACAATTTATTATTTTCGGTGAACCACTTAAAAGGATATTCGTACCCTGTATGCGAACGCTGACAGAATGGGACTGACCGTCACGTAAAATGCTTGGCGAAGCAATAACGAAGCCATAGTTGCCCGTGCCCAATGTATCAAGGTCCTGACGGAAAATGTTGGCAACCGATGTTGCTAGGACCGTACTGCCCTCGATCAATTCTACACTTACCGTTTTGGACGGGTAGTTCTGGTTCCAGGCCCAACCTTTGATCTCTGTGCAGGTTGCCGATTCAAGGGCCCCGCCGTACAATGCAGGCATCACACAATTTACACCCCGCGGCGTGCCAGCCAGCTTATAGCTGGAACCCTTCACCCGTAAAGTAATCGTATGCTGCTGGCCATCCTTCAAAACATTCGGCATGGCTAGCGTAAAGCCGTAATTACCAGTCCCTTTACCTGAATCTTTCAGGTCCTGGCGGTAAGCATTGGCCACGACGCTGCCCACCACCACATTACCATCCAGCAGCTCGACTGTCAAGGCAGCAGCAGTAGGATTGTTCTTGTCCCATGCCCAGCCTTTCAGCTCATTGCAGCTCGTCGTTTCAAGTGCCCCTTCGTAAGAAGGTGGAATGGCACAATTTATTATTTTCGGTGAACCACTTAAAAGGATATTCGTACCCTGTATGCGAACGCTGACAGAATGGGACTGACCGTCACGTAAAATGCTTGGCGAAGCAATAACGAAGCCATAGTTGCCCGTGCCCAATGTATCAAGGTCCTGACGGAAAATGTTGGCAACCGATGTTGCTAGGACCGTACTGCCCTCGATCAATTCTACACTTACCGTTTTGGACGGGTAGTTCTGGTTCCAGGCCCAACCTTTGATCTCTGTGCAGGTTGCCGATTCAAGGGCCCCGCCGTACAATGCAGGCATCACACAATTTACACCCCGCGGCGTGCCAGCCAGCTTATAGCTGGAACCCTTCACCCGTAAAGTAATCGTATGCTGCTGGCCATCCTTCAAAACATTCGGCATGGCTAGCGTAAAGCCGTAATTACCAGTCCCTTTACCTGAATCTTTCAGGTCCTGGCGGTAAGCATTGGCCACGACGCTGCCCACCACCACATTACCATCCAGCAGCTCGACTGTCAAGGCAGCAGCAGTAGGGTTGTTCTTGTCCCATGCCCAGCCTTTCAGCTCATTGCAGCTCGTCGTTTCAAGTGCCCCTTCGTAAGAAGGTGGAATGGCACAATTTATTATTTTCGGTGAACCACTTAAAAGGATATTCGTACCCTGTATGCGAACGCTTACAGAATGGGACTGACCGTCACGTAAAATGCTTGGCGAAGCAATAACGAAGCCATAGTTGCCCGTGCCCAATGTATCAAGGTCCTGACGGAAAATGCTGGCGACCGACGTTGCTAGGACCGTACTGCCCTCGATCAATTCTACACTTACCGTTTTGGACGGGTAGTTCTGGTTCCAGGCCCAACCTTTGATCTCTGTGCAGGTTGCCGACTCAAGGGCCCCGCCGTACAAGGCAGGCATCACACAATTTACACCCCGCGGCGTGCCAGCCAATTTATAGCTGGAACCCTTCACCCGTAAAGTGATCGTGTGCTGCTGGCCATCCTTCAAAACATTCGGCATAGCTAGCGTAAAGCCGTAATTACCAGTCCCTTTACCTGAATCTTTCAGGTCCTGGCGGTAAGCATTGGCCACGACGCTGCCCACCACCACATTACCATCCAGCAGCTCAACTGTCAAGGCAGCAGCAGTAGGGTTGTTCTTGTCCCATGCCCAGCCTTTCAGCTCGTTGCAGCTCGTCGTTTCAAGCGCCCCTTCGTAAGAAGGAGAAAAGCACGTAAACGTTTTAGGCGACTCATCTAAGAAAAAATTGGTGCCTTTGATATGCATGCTGACGGTATGAGCATATCCATTTTTTAAGCTTTGAGGTATTGGTAGAAGAAATCCATAGTAACCCGTACCAATGCCATTTGCAGCCAGATCTTCACGGTAGATTTTCGCATTGGTAGACCCCAATACAATATTGTTCTCGAGCAGCTCAACAATTAGACCTTCAATGTTTGGCTTGTTCGGATTCCACGCCCAACCCTTAAAATTAGCACAATCCACTTCTTCCAAGCGGCCCCCGTAAGGGCAGTTCAGATTTTGTAAAGAATTCTGTAATGTGTAAGTAGAGTTCCTTACTCTGAGTTTAATGTTGTGATCTTTTCCATCTTTTAAAAGAGGCGGAACAACAATGCTGAAACCATACCGACCAGTCCCCAATCCGGCTCCTTCTAAATCTGCTCGATAGGTTACCGCAGCACCGGTTGCAATAACAACATCAGCATCAAGGAGTTCAACCGTAACGTGAGCCAATGGATTACTTTTGTCCCAGGCCCATCCCTTTATTGTGTCACAATTTATGCTCTCAAGTAATCCGTCGAAACTTTGGGGTATAGACGAAGTACTCAGCGAAGCCAAAGAATATATTTCATAGGAGTTTGGTATGATGCGATGAAGAGTGGTTATTGAGCCGGAATCAATATTACTGACCCATCCCGTAATTGCCAGTTCATCTATTGAAGAACTTATTGACTCCCATCTGTTAGTCGATGAATTCCAACCGACGATGCTCAATCTAGATAATGAATCGCCTGTCAAGTTTTTGATACTGCTTGCGCGATTCCAGGTTAGGCTCAGTTTACTAGCATTGTTGCCGTTTATATCCCAAAATTCGGTACTACTAATTTTATTTACAGTACTATCCTTTGCGTTTATGCTAAAGGGTCCTATACCTTGCAAGGATATCAAGCTTGGATTTTCTTCATAGTAAGCGCCGTATGTCCCGGCACTTTCGGCTGCAAAAGGCCTGTAAACATTATGATGCCCTACCGGAAAAATGAAATGCTCATCTCCGTAAGTCTTCACATATCCATCTATATGCTTCGAATTGCCTATATCAGATAGCTTAACCCCCGAAGCATAGCTAACCAAGCCAACAGGCGATATGCGGGAAGCTTCAACAATTAGATCTTTTTGAGCGTATAGGGCACAATCTGAAACTTGAAACGCTATTAGTATTATAAAAAACAGTCTGTAATATTTTTCCATGTCGATCTAAACAGTCAATACCTATACAAAAGTAGTGACAATTCATCCTTCCAACACGAATTATTTCTACATATTTAAATATAATTTTAAATGTTAACGACGTGGTAATTGTAGTTCACTTTACGAAGTATTTTTTTGACACTTACTAGACTGTCCTCTCGACATTAACACATTACGAAAAGGACCCGATATGTCAATCTAAGAAAAAGATAACTTGGAATTTCGTTGAAAATGTTTTAGACTTGTGTATCCTAAGGCCAACTAGCGGTTAGAAGCTTAGAAGCCTGACGGTTGACGCACATTTCTGTATTAATCCACGGATTATTATGGAAAATTTTTGAAAAGCGTAGTTATCAACACTCAACGTTATATCATGAAAAATCACTATTCCGGACTTCTTCCAAAGGCCCATTTGTGGACAGATGTTTTCCTACTGAATCTGTCCTTCATTATAGCCTACCTGCTGCGCTTCGAGATCAGCTCACGTGTTCTGCCCCATCATTATGTAAACTTGCTTTTAGTTGCAAATCTGGTTTGGATATTCACGATCCATATTCTTAAGACGTATTATTTCACTCGCTTATCCTATCATTTCAATACACAACTTGGAAATTTCTTGAAGGCAGTGCTAGTCCATGGGGCTGCGATGATGGCATTTCTATACCTTACCAAACAAGGAGAAGAATATTCGCGATATCAGTTTCTGGTTACTTACGGTCTGTTTGTAATTATGTCTACTGCTTCCAGAGCCACAGCAGTATTGTTCTTGAAATTATACCGGCAGGCTGGATACAACTACAATCGATATGCAATAGTTGGCAAGGGTGACCTAGCAACCTTAATCAGAGAATTCTACGGTGAAAGGAAAGAGCTTGGCTACCGGTTTTATGGCATGTTCAGCTTGGAGAACATGGATGATCAGATTGTTGACCTTGAAACACTTGTTAAAGAAAAACAGCTTGATTACCTGTATTGCTGTCTTTCAGAGATGAGCGATGATCAGGTACGGGATGTTATCAAGATGGGCGAACGCCAACGAACCCAGATTCGGCTGGTTCCTGATTTTCGGGGATTTATGACTAACATGGCAACAATCGAATACCATGATATGTATCCGATCATTCAGGTTAACACGAAGCCGTTTTCCAGTTTCAATGAGCAAACATTGAAACGTACTTTTGATCTTGTTTTTTCTGTCATTGTTATGGTGCTGGGTGCACCCATATTCTTCCTCGTTTGGGCTGCAATTAAAATCAGCTCACCCGGTCCAGTGTTTTTCAAACAGCAGCGTTCAGGGCGCTGGGGAGAAATGTTCTTTATTTACAAGTTTAGAAGCATGTATGTTGATGCCGATAAAATGGGGCTGCAGCATTCACAGGGGGATGGTGATCCTCGCATAACGCCGATTGGGCGGATGTTAAGAAAATCAAGACTGGATGAACTTCCTCAGTTCATTAATGTGCTGAAAGGTGAAATGTCCGTGGTAGGTCCCAGGCCACTTTACAAATATGACGTCGATATGCTCATGGAAGCGGCACCGCATGAATTTCAGAGGTTGCTTACAGTGAAGCCCGGTATCACATCCATTGGTCAGATCAATGTGGGCTATGCTGATACTGTCGCTAAGAATGTAGAGCGTCTTAGATATGACTTGCAATACCTTAAAACATATAGTGTTTTCGACGATGTGCAATTAATATTTCGAACAGTCCAAGTAATGGTTTTAGGGAGAGGGCAATAAGCGATTGCGCAAATTTAAAAAGAGAGGCCCCTGATTTTGGTGTGACAACCAAAAATCAGGGGCCTCTCTTTTTAAACGTAATAGTATAAATTCTACAAATATGAATTTATACTACTTTTTCTACATAGTTTATTTTATATTTGTAGTATAATAGTTCTACAATTGTAATATTTATTGGAATGAAAAAGCTTTTGTTCATCCTAATCATATTTGCATACCACAACTTTTGTGAAGCACAATCAGCTGGCCATATCTCTGCTGAGCGGAAAAGTCCCATTGGAAAGGTAAAATTCGTCAGCACCTCTTCCATTACAAGTTACTACGTTGATGGCTATGTTCAGGTTTCAGGAGCGTCTCGTTTTACATTCCCAGTTGGAGACAATGGACGATTTAGACCATTTGCAGTTAGTGCGGACGGAACTTTGGGAGCCTATTATGCTGCAAACCCAAGTGTGGCGGTCACTAGCAATCCCAAAGGAGGAAATTATGGGCCATTGCCCTTAGGCGCTCCGTTTCCAACATCACAAAAGGAAGCGGCAGTGAAGGTTATATCAACAAAAGAGTATTGGGATATTAATGGTAGCACGAAAACCAGAATTACCCTGACTTGGGATAGCCAGAGTGGGATAGCCCAATTGCTGAACAACGGAAACCTGACAAGGTTATACATTGTCGGGTGGGATGGAAAGAAATGGGTAAAAATTGCATCTACTTATGATGCGACGTCTATTTTAGGAGGTCAAAGCTCCCACAGCAGTGGGTCCATCACTACAAATCTTCCCATTGTGCCAAACACGTACAACGTGTACACGTTTGGCGCCGATCCAGCGTCAACTGCCGCGGCACCAGCGTTAGCCACTACGAGTTTCAGTGGAAGCGCAGATAACCAAAGAATTAATTTAGAATGGAATACAGACTCTCTAACGGCAATTGAATACACTGTGGAAAAAAGTACTGACAGCACGAGCTGGGAGCAGGTGGCTAGTGTGGAAGCTGTCAATTCGGTTTCATCCCGATATTTTGCGGAAGACATAAATCCCGCCACGGGCAAAAACTTTTATCGTTTAAGGACTACTTTCCCGGAAGGAACTGTTACCCGTAAGCCGATAATTGTAAAATTTGGTCAAGTAGAAGAGGTGTCTATTAGTATATATCCTAACCCTGCTAGTGATCGCATTTTTGTTCAGGGTGTAAATTTTGAGCGCGTCAGACGCATTGTGATCCAGGACCTAACTGGAAAAAGATGGATCGAGGCGAAGTCGGCAGACAGAGGAATTGATGTTCGGTTACTTTCTTCTGGCATCTACCTATTAAGCATGGAAAATTTGGACGGAATTATTACTTCAAAAAAGCTTATTATCAATAAATAATTTTGCTAAGCTCCTTCATTCCCTATCTTTGTCTCGAACGTTTTTCAACAAGGATACATGAGAATAGTAGTATTAGGCGCCTCGGGCCAACTGGGTAGTTGCCTGAAAAAAGTAGCGACTGAAAGAAGCATTACAGACATATCGTTCCCATCAGAACAGGATGGCAACATATTAGATGAAGCGCTTCTCAATAAATTATTCTCAGTTGAAAACCCTTCCTTCGTCATTAACTGCGCCGCCTACACTGCCGTAGACAAAGCCGAAGACGAGCAGGAAATCTGCCGAAAAGTGAACCGGGATGGGGCTGCTAACATCGCGAGAGCCTGTGCCGCACATGGCGCGAAGCTCGTTCACGTTTCCACCGACTTCGTTTTTAAAGGCAATGTAACAGGCCTGTTAACTGAAACAGATCCAGTGGAACCAGAAAATATTTACGGATTGACCAAGCTTGAAGGTGAGGCAGCCATTGCGGAAATTTTGCCTGAACACTTCACGCTGCGTACGAGCTGGTTGTATTCGGAGTATGGCAATAATTTTGTAAAAACAATGCTGAGGCTGGGCAAAGAAAGAGACCAGCTTGGCGTGATTGTTGATCAGGTGGGCTCTCCTACTTACGCTATTGATCTGGCTGGTGCGATTCTGGATATCATTGAATCAGGCAGTACGGAATACGGCATTTACCATTATAGTAACGAAGGTGTCACTTCGTGGTATGATTTCGCTAAGGCTGTTTTTGATATTAGCGGAACACAAGTGAGGCTGAACCCGGTTAAGACTTCGGAATATGTTACCAAGGCTGTCCGCCCGGCTTATTCGGTAATGGATAAGACGAAAATTAAAACAACATTCGGGATATCTATCCCTTACTGGAGAGACAGCCTTGCAGAATGTTTGCAAAGGCTGTCAGTTGAACAACAATAATTTAAAACGACAGATTCTTTCGGATTGAGAGCATCAGTCCGAAGGCATCGTCGAAAAACTCGCCGGCATCAGCGGAAACTGCGCCTTTTATGACAGAGCCGCCCAACCATTCCACTTGCTTTTCAAGACCGACAATGCCCGAAAACTGGTACATCTTGTTTGGCAATTTGACATCGTAAGTTCCCTCGTTGCTCGATAGGGACAGTTTGGAAGTCCACAAAGCACTGCCTACCTTCCCCTTCATCCCTGAATGTATCACCCAAACACGGTTGTTATTGGTGAAAAAATCTGCGTATCTGGGCCAGTTGTTTTCCGATTGCGGAGTAATGAAAGGTGTCCCAATCCCCCTTCCATAGTAGGACCAACCGTCCCTTACCTGGCCATTGTTAAAGTAATCGTCTTTCCCCCGAATGCTATTCCCATCTACGGCTTCACTGCCTCCCTGGCTTTTGGTATACAGCAGCTCAAAGGTCATTCTGTCAATCGAAAAGCCTTTACCTTCGCTGTTTTTCATTTTAAAGGTTATGCCATTTAAGCCGTCCTTTAAATTATTCAGATAAAAAAGCGAACCGTCTTCGATCAGATTTTGACGATAGAAAAGTATGTTAACAGATTCAAAATTGAGCTCCAAGCCGAAGTCAAGACTAGCTACATGATTTCCGATTCGGTTCGTATTGTCGAAGGATGAAACATCTTTCAACTTCCCTTTTGGCTTAAAGCCTGTAATCACATACCAATACTTATCAAGACCATTCGGCATCTGGCCATTTTCTGTGAAGTAAGGCGATTTACCACCCCATTGCACTGCATGATTAAAACCGCCGTGTAATTGCACCGTTCCGGTTGGTCTGCCCAATCGAACAAATAATCCTTTATTATGTAATTTCAATTCGCTTGTTACGGGCCTTTTCCCGTCCAGGAGCCCGTCAGAATAAAAGCCTTTGAAATAGAAGAAGTTCTTGATTAAAGGGACATAATTTTCAAAACCAAGTTGAATGCGAGGAATAGGCAGCGCGTTTCCCGACCACATATAGGAACCGGTTCCTAGCTCATTGTCGTTAAATCCGACGTATTGCTTCCGCCTTCCGACAGTAAGCTGAAAGCTTCTGAAAGCCACACCGGCGTATGCCTGCGGAATCAGGAATTTACTATGCTTTGCGCCGTTTCCAACAAACTCAGCTCCGTATACTACGGACCAATTAGCTTTGGACTCGGAATCTTTCGAAAGAAATTTTCTTGCCTCCACTCCGGCACGAAGACTGAGTATCTGACCCGAAGTGGGTACAATACCCCATTGATTTGCATGAAACCAAAAAGGCGTTCGCGAAGCAGTTGAACCATAACCGGCCAGCTCCACCCAGGCTTTTCCACCGGAAGTAATGGCATTGGTATCGCTTTGAATGGTTTCATCTTGAAATGCTATTTCTAGCGGAGCGATGTCCTTTGTTAGGCCCGGTAGTGAGCCTATAAGTATAATGATAATTGAAGATAGGAGTCGAAGTGTAGACATCAATATATAAGTGGTTAACGTTGAGGTTTTGACAGTTGGATAGCAAAAGTTCATAAATAATCAGAAAGGTAAAGATAATAGCCGACAAGAATAAATCGCACATTGGCTAATCTCCCGTTCATCCCAATTTTCACTCCACATGCTAAAACAATGTAAAAACCGTTCTATTTTTACCGCTGGCACGCTGCTTAGTGGTACGCAACCCGGCGATAAGTCACCTGATGGTACACTATCCGGTGGTACAATGCCCGGCTGCTTGCAGCCTCAACCCTGACCCGTTCTAATGAATATAAATGAAAACAGCCCAGAGGATCGGGTTCCGCAGGACCAGTCCGCGCAGGACGGGGTCGCCAACGACCGTGATGGTTTGCCCCCATTTGTCAGAAGCTGGAAACAGCTCTATCAGCTGCTGATTGGCACGCTCATTCTGCTGATTGTCCTCTTCTATTTATTTATGAAACACTTTCAATGAGCTCGCTGGACTGGATTGTACTCTCCCTTACTCTGATATTTGTTGTTGCCTACGGGATTTATCGCAGCCGCGAGAAGCATACGATGGAATCGTTTTTACTGGCGGGTCAGTCTATGCCGTGGTATCACGTTACGTTATCATTAATGGCTACGCAGGCCAGCGCGATTACGTTTTTATCCGCTCCCGGGCAGGCTTATACGGACGGAATGCGGTTTGTGCAGTTCTACTTTGGTTTGCCGCTTGCTATGGTGGTGTTGTGTATCACGTTTGTGCCCAAATTCGGTCAGCTTAAAATATTTACGGCTTATGAGTTTTTAGAAAGGCGGTTTGATCTTCGGACGCGGGCGCTCACTTCATTTCTTTTTCTTTTGCAACGAGGGCTTTCAACCGGGCTTTCCATATACGCGCCTTCTCTGATCCTTTCGGCTATCCTGGGCTGGGACATTATGTGGACCAACATTATTTCCGGCGGCATTGTTATGCTCTACACGATCGCGGGCGGTAGCCGCGCGGTTTCGCACACGCATTTGCAGCAGATGGGCATCATTACGGTTGGGATGGTGGTTGCAGGTGTGATGGTCGTCAGGTTTTTGCCCGATGATGTCTCGTTTGGCGACGCCCTGCACGTAGCAGGCAAAATGGGCAAGATTAATCTGATCGACTTTACATTTGATTTAAATAACCGTTATAATGTGTGGTCTGGGCTGATCGGAGGTTTTTTTCTGCAACTCTCCTATTTTGGCACGGATCAATCGCAGGTCGGCCGCTTTCTGACGGGCAGCTCTCAGGGACAAAGCAAGCTGGGGCTGGCCATGAATGGTCTTTTGAAAATTCCAATGCAGTTTTTGATCCTACTTGTGGGCGTTTTGGTATTTGCATTTTATCAATTTACAAACCCGCCGCTGTTCTTTAACGAAACGGCAGTGCAGCTGGTCAGAAACACCCAGTATGCGGGTGAGTATAAAAAGCTCGAAACCCGGCATGATGCCATTCAGGCCGCTAAGCGTCCGCATGTCATGGAGCTGACGCGCGCGCTTAAAAAAGACGACGAATCTGCCATCGAAAGCTCTCGCAAGGCACTGGCAAAGATCGAAACCCAGGTTCAGGATGTGCGCAAAGAGGCCGGGACCGTGCTGTCGAAAGCCAACGGGGCTGAGATCAATGATGTCAATTACATTTTCCTAAGGTTTGTGATTGATTATCTGCCGGTAGGAATGGTTGGCCTTTTGATCGCCGTGATCCTTCTGGCATCCATGGGCTCGGTTGCATCTGCTTACAACTCACTGGCGTCCTGCAGCATTGTCGATATCTACAAGCGGATGGTGCACAAAGATGATGATTCACTCAATTACGTGGCAGCCTCCCGCTGGGCCACATTCTTCTGGGGCGTTTTTTGCATTGGCGTGGCGCAGTATGCCTCCCGGCTGGGCAGCATGATCGAGGCCGTTAACATTCTGGGATCATTGTTCTATGGCGTAATCCTGGGCATATTCTTAGTGGCTTTTTACTTTCCCAAAATCGGGAGCAGGGCCGTTTTTTTTGCCAGCATATTAGGGGAAATCTTCGTGGTTCTCAGCTACTGGCTTGATCTGACTGCTTTCCTGTGGCTTAATTTGATCGGCTGCGTGCTGGTTATTTTATTTGCCATGGCTCTCGAAAAGATCTGGCCCCAGCCGCAGGCAGAAGTAAAAGCATTATAAGTAACTTCCAAAAATGCTAAGTAACCGCCCCTGAATATTGCAATCCATACAGCATTCGGGCTACCCAACGCATTTGTGCACAATTTCTTTTAAAATTTTGATTATTAGAAGAAGATTGCCCGGCAGCCGAAATTTTTACCCGTTCATGTGAAACTATTCCGGGTTTTAAATCCTTAATAAGTACAATCCAAGAACCCTGGCGAGTGGTTTTCACATCCATTATGTCACCATTTGTATACAAAATTTTTCATCCTGAACCTTTTATGTATCCCTTAGCCCGCCCTGTGATTTTCCAGTCAAGCCGAACTTTTATTCCTACCGACAGCTGACGACCGGGTCTTATTCTTTACCACGGCGCTGTGATAGCGTCATTATTCACTCTGTTTCATAAAATAAAAAATCTACATGAAGTATTGGTCTAAGCCACAAAAAACAATGCGTTTGGCGCTTAGCTCGGCACTGCTTTTACTCACTTCTTTTTGCCCTATATTTTCTCAGGCCATTCAGGAAAGTTCCAAAGAGGCGCCCTTATTGGAGCAGGCAACTTTGCAGGCGGTTGTTGACTACGCCATTAAAAACCAGCCCATTGTTCAGCAATCGCTGATCGATGAGCGTATTACAGAAAACCAGATCCGCAGCAGGCTTGCAGACTGGTATCCGCAGATCAATTTCAATTACAACCTGCAACACAACTTTATCGTACAAACCAGCATTATTGCCGGTAACCCTGTAAAGCTTGGTGTTAGCAACATTTCTGCGGCCCAGTTCACATTATCGCAGCAGATCTTCAACCGCGATGTGCTTTTGGCCAACCAGACAAAAAGAGAGGTTCTCCTGGCGGCCAGTCAAAACACCTCTTTTAATAAGACTGACATTGCCGTCAATGTTTCCAAAGCTTTCTATGATGTGCTGGCAACAACCCAGCAGATCGATGTGGCCCAGGAAGACATTCAGCGTTTGGAAAGAAGTTTAAAGGATGCTGAAAATCAGTATAAATCAGGAATTGCTGATAAAACTGATTTCAAGCGCGCGACAATTTCGCTTAATAACACCAAAGCCAGCAAGAAGAGCAATGAGGAGCTTTTGAAAGCCAAGCTTGAATATCTGAAATCGCTTATGGGCTATCCTTCTGATAAACAATTGGAGATCAGCTATGATACATTGCAGATGGAAAGAGAGATCCTGCTGGATACGATGCAGAATCTGGATCTGAACGCGCGCATCGAATTTCAGCTTCTGAGCACGCAGAAAAAGCTTTTGGAGGCCAATCTTCAATACAACAAATGGAGCTACCTGCCAAATATTTCGCTCAACGGGGCTTATAACCTGAACTTTCAGAACAACCAGTTTACCGATCTTTATAACAAAAATTATCCCAATTCATTTGGACTGCTGACGCTTTCGCTTCCACTATATCAGGGCGGCAAAAGAAAGGCTAACACCAGGGCGGCCGAATGGCAGATCAAACGACTTGATTGGGACATTAAAGGTCTTCAAATGAATGTCAGCGCTGAATACGCACAGGCGCTGGCTAATTACAAGGGCAATCTGACCAACCTGCTTGCTCAGAAAGACAACATGGATCTGGCCCGCGAGGTCTACGATGTGATTCAGCTGCAATATAAATCAGGCATTAAAACCTATCTGGAAGTAGTCACATCCGAAACGGATCTGCGCCTGGCGCGCATCAGCTATTACAATGCGCTCTACCAGACACTGGCCAGTAAGATTGATGTGCAAAAAGCCCTTGGGCAAATGAACTATTAAATTGAAAAATACCCCTATTATGTTCTCAAATAAATTACCATACTTTTCGGCAGCACTGTTTCTGGGCATTCTGAGCTCATGCGGAGATAAGAAAGAGCAGCAGCAGCAAGCCGCCGCACCACCGGCCGTGCCTGTCTCACTTGTAGAGGTGACCACCGCGGATGCCACTTATTACGACGAATATCCCGGCACGGTAACGGCGCTGAACGAAATCGAGCTTAGGCCTCAGGTTACGGGCTTTATCACCGGCATTCATTTTAAAGATGGCGCCCGCGTCAGAAAAGGCCAGCTGCTCTATTCTATTGACGCGCAGCTTTATAATGCAAATTACGACCAGGCCGTTGCCAACCTGAATGTGCAGCAAGCCAATCTGACCCGCGCCCAGAAAGATGCGGATCGCTACCACGAGCTTGAAAAAAACGATGCTGTTGCCAAGCAGCTCGTTGATAATGCAGATGCAGCCCTGGAAGTAGCCAAAAGGCAGGCCGAGGCGGCCAAGGCAAATATTCAGGCTGTTCAGACCAGCGTAAATTATACCAAGGTCACCGCCCCTTTTGATGGTGTGATTGGCATTTCAATGGTCAAAGTGGGCGCTGCCATAACGGCGGGTCAAACTGTTTTGAACACCGTTTCCACCGACACCCAGCTGGCAGTTGATTTTAATGTTGACCAGAGAGAAATCTACCGCTTTTCAACATTGATGAAAGACGCAAAGGCCGCTGATTCAACATTTACCTTGAAATTCGGAAACGATATTTTTCCCGCAACAGGTAAAATCGCCCTGATTGACCGCGCCGTAGACCCGCAGACAGGGACCATTAAGACAAGGCTTGTTTTCCCAAACAAAGACAACCGGCTGCGCTCGGGCATGAGCGGAACGGTGCGCGTGCTGAATAATGGTGCAGGCAAATCTGTTGTGATCCCTTATAAAGCAGTTACTGAGCAGCTTGGTGAATTCTTTGTGTATGTGGCTGGCGACAGCAGCAAGGTAAGCCAGCGCCGGATTGTGCTGGGAACATCTCTGGGAGCAAACGTGATCATTAAAGAAGGGCTGAAAGAAGGAGAAAAAATTGCCGTCGAAGGCGTTCAGAACCTCAGGGAAGGCGCAGTGATTAAAGAGGGAAAATAATCCTTTGCTCTTTTACTAATAATATAATCCAGTAAAAATGATTGCAGATATTTTTATAAAAAGACCCGTCACAGCCATTGTTACGTCCATCGTACTGGTCCTGGTAGGTCTGATTGCACTAACCATATTGCCCGTCGCGCAGTATCCGGATGTAACGCCGCCTACCGTAACCGTAAGCGGTAACTTTACCGGCGCAGACGCCCAGACCGTTGAGCAGACCACAACGACGCCCATTGAAACGCAAATCAACGGTACGCCCGGCATGACCTATATGTCCAGTAACTCTACCAGCAGCGGCCAAAGCAGCATTAACGTTGTTTTTGATGTGGGTACCAATGTGGATATTGCCGCTCTGGACGTTCAGAACAGGGTGAGTGTGGCGGAGCCTACCCTACCCGATGCCGTTAAACGACTTGGCCTGACCGTAAGAAAGCGTCAGCCAAGTATCATGATCGTTTTGGCTTTGTACTCGCCCAATGGCACACATGATGCGCAGTTTATCGGTAACTATGCCAACATTTATCTTAAAGACGCATTACAGCGCGTAAAAGGCGTTGGAGATATTATTTCCAGGGCTGACGACTTTGGTATGCGGATCTGGCTAAACCCCGAGAAGCTGGCCAATTTGCGCATGACGCCTTCGGATATTTCAGCGGCGCTTGCAGAGCAAAACCTTCAAGTTGCAGCCGGAACCGTTGGAGGGAACCCGCAGCCTAATACGCAAACTTTTGAATATAATGTATTGACCAATAGCCGTCTGAATACCAAGGCGCAGTTTGAAGACATTATCGTAAGAAGCTCGCCTCAGGAAGGAAGTGTTGTTTATCTGCGTGATGTAGCCAGAGTTGAGCTAGGTAAATTTGATTACGGTGCAAATGCATTTGTTGCCGGAAAACCAGCAGCCTTCGTTTTGATCTATCAGGCGCCGGGTGCTAACGCGCTTGCCACCTATGAAGGCGTGATGAACAAGCTTGCGGACATGAAAAAAACATTTCCCAAGGACATCGATTATGTAATCCCAAATGAAACGGCGACCGTCGTAAAAGTTTCTATCGAGGAGGTTTTGAAAACGTTTGCCGAGGCGATGATCCTGGTTGTTGTCGTTGTGTTTTTGTTTCTTCAAAACTGGCGCGCAACACTGATCCCTATCCTTGCTATCCCCGTTTCGCTGATTGGTACATTGATCTTCTTTATCCCGTTTGGTTTTACGATCAACACCCTTACGCTGTTTGCTTTCGTACTGGCCATTGGTATCGTTGTCGATGATGCCATTGTGGTCGTCGAGGCCGTCCAGCATTATATTGATGAAAAGAAAATGTCGCCCAAGGATGCCACCGTTCAGGCGATGAAGGACATTTCAGGGCCGGTTATTGCGATTGCCCTTATTTTGGCGGCTGTTTTTGTTCCGGTGAGTTTCGTGCCCGGCATTGTAGGCCGGCTTTATCAGCAGTTTGCTATCACCATTGCCGTATCGGTTTTGCTTTCTGCTTTTGTTGCCCTTTCACTAACACCGGCATTGTGCGCTATCATGCTGAAACCTTCCAAAGGTGAAAATGATAAGAAGAACTGGCTCGAAAAATTCTTTGACCGCTTTAACCGCTGGTTTGATAAAGTTTCAAATGGTTATACCAATGGTGTGGCCAAATGGATCAAAGCCACTCCGCTGGTGCTTGTGATGATGGTCTGCCTTTTTGTTGGTTTGTTCTTCCTTTTCAAAAACAAACCATCCGGTTTTATCCCCGTGGAAGATGAAGGCCGTCTTTTTGTAACCTACGAAATGCAGGAAGCGACTTCTACAACGCGTAACATTGCCATGCTCAAAGAGATCATGAAGCGTGTTTCTGCTATTCCCGAGGTCCGCGTAGCGGGTGGTTTGGCAGGGCTTAACGTTTTGAGCTTTTCAAACAAGTCCAATGTAGGTACGCTGTTTATAAGCTTGCAGCCGTGGGCGAATCGGAAAGGTGCCGAGCATCACGTGCAGGCTGTTATTAAACGCATCCAAAGTGGCACAGCCGACATTAAAGAAGCGCGCGTTCTGGCCATTGCGCCGCCCGCAATTCCAGGTTTGGGTGCAACATCAGGTTTTACATTCCAGCTGCAACAATCCACCAGCACGGATAATATTCAGCAGTTTGAAGGCGTGATGCGTAATTTCCTTGGAGAGGTTAATAAACGTCCCGAGATTGCCATGGCCTTTACTTTCTTTAATGCAAGAACGCCAAGTTACCAGATTGATGTAGACCGTGATAAAACCAAGAAATTGGGTGTTCAGGTCAATGACGTTTTTAGCTCGCTTTCAACGCTTCTTGGAAGTACTTATGTCAATGACTTTAACCTTTACGGGCGTAACTTCCGCGTAATGGTCCAGGCTGACAGCAGTTTCCGCTCGTCGCTGGATAAAATCAAGCAGTTCTACGTTCGTAACCGCGAGGGCAATATGATCCCGCTGGGCTCACTGGTAACAACCAAAGTCGTGGAAAACCCCGCGCTGATTTCCCATTACAACATTTACAGATCTGTCGAAATCAACGGAACACCTAAGCCGGGTTATAGTAGCGGGCAAGCCATTAACGCGCTCCGCGAGGTCGCTCAGAAGCTGCCGGCCGGTTATAGCTACGAATTCTCGGGTATGAGTAGTGAAGAGATCAAAGCCGGCGACAGCACTACATTGATCTTCTCTATTTCGATCGTGTTCGTCTTCCTGTTTCTGGCAGCATTATACGAAAGCTGGTCTATCCCGTTCTCGGTTCTTTTCGCAGTTCCGATCGGGGCATTCGGTTCGATCTTAACATTGACGTTCCTGCCGAATTTGTCAAATAATATTTATGCGCAGATTGGTCTGATCACACTGATCGGACTTGCAGCCAAGAACGCGATCCTGATCGTTGAATTTGCCAAAGAACGTGTCGATGGCGGTATGGAGCTCGTTGCAGCAACCCTGGAAGCCGTCAGGCTCCGGCTTCGACCTATCATTATGACATCGCTTGCATTCATTCTGGGTGTGCTTCCGCTGGCGTTTGCAAGTGGCGCTGCGGCAGAATCCAGGAAAACCATCGGCTGGACCGTATTTGGGGGGATGCTGGCAGCAACATCGCTGGCAATCTTTGTGGTTCCGGTTCTTTTTGTGGCAATTGAAAAATTAGCCATGGGCAAAAAGAAACACGAAAACAATCAGCCCGATGCGCCCGCCGCTGAGATAGGCTAGTATAATCATGCATTCAAAAAAACAGCTCACGGAAAAATTTCTGTGAGCTGTTTTTTTATTGAGCTATATTCGAGCTGAACGCCGCAAATTTCAGGCATTCTCTTTTATACAAACATTAAGTTCTCAACGCTTCTAACATGTACGTTAAGCAAGTCTTTTCAATCTGGCGGCTACTAAAAGGAATATGGCACGGCCTGCTGGCCGTAACGGCCTATGCGACGCTGGTTTTTTATCTGTTCAGCTATCAGCACTGGCATTTTCTTTCTTTTCCCATATCAATCATTACCATTCTTGGAACAGCACTTTCGCTGCTGCTGGGTTTCAGGACCAACTCGGCCTATGACCGCTGGTGGGAAGCACGAAAAGTCTGGGGCGAGATTGTCAACGATAGCCGGACGCTGATCAGGCAGTCTGTCACGTTTATCCAAATCAACAAATCAGAAAAAGACGAAACCGTTTCCAACATTACGCATTTGCAGATTGCCTGGTGCTATGCCCTTGCCAATTCCTTGCGCAAAGAACCGGTTTTGGTGTACGCCGATTTGCATTTAAAGCCTTCGGAACACGATTATGTAGCCAATCAGAACAATATTCCCAATGCGATATTAAACCTGATCCAGTTCAAATTCGCAGAGCTGCATGAGCAGGGCAAAATCGAGACGCTGCTTTATCAGAATGTAGATCAGACATTGCAGCGGCTTTGCGATGCGATGGGAAAATGCGAGCGTATAAAAAACACCGTTTTCCCCACTCAATACAGCTTTTTTGTCGTGCTTGTCATATTTATATTCACGCTGGTGCTTCCTATGGGCCTGGTGGAAAGTATCGGCCGGATCGCTATTCCCATTACCTTCATCATTTCATTTCTCTTTCTATATGTAGAATGGATTGCTTACGTGATGCAAAACCCATTCGAGAACGGCCCGAACGACATTCCCATGACCTCTCTGTCGAGAACAATCGAGATCAATCTTTTGGAGCTCATCGATGCGGCGAAAATCCCTGAGAAAATACTGCCCAAGAACGGAGTGGTTATGTGAACGGGCTAATTACTTGTGGCGCAGATCAATTGGTTTTAACGAACAGAAAAGATTAGCTAGATTTGGGAAATAAGTTAACCTCAGGTTACCCCCTTTTCTTTATATGTGTTCCAGAAAGCTTTGCTGGCTGCATCTGACATTTGTCATGGTGCTTCTAAACTCGATTGTTTATGCCCAAAACGGCTCAAACCCTAAACTACATTTAAGAAACGGCACCATCGTCCCGCCGGCAAACCTATCTGAAACATTAACCAGCGCATCCTTTCGCAAAAGTTCTCCAACCCGCAGGGTTGTCATCATTCAATTCAATAACATTCCTGACAAACAGGCGGTGGACCGGCTTAACAAGGCTGGCATCGATTTGCTGGATTATGTTCCGGAAAATGCTTACACAGCCATGGTGAGCGGCACATTGGACGCCAATGTCCTCCTACTGGCCGATGCAAGGTCGGTTGTTGAACTAACGGCAGCTGATAAAATCCATCCCGACCTGCTGCGCGCAAATCCGCCTGCACATGCAGTAACTGTGGCGGGTAAAATAGACGTAGTAATCAACTTCCCCAGCGCGATCAGCGGCGAGGATGTCGAACAAGAGCTGGAATCAAATAACATTGAAGTCATTTCTAATTCGCGACGTCGCTATCACATCATCGAGGCCCGAATTGAAATCAACAGGTTAGATGAACTGGCCAGCCTACCCTGGCTACTATATATTGAGGCAGTGCCACCGCCCGCCGAGCCTCTGAACGACAAAAGCGTGGCTGGATCACGTGCGAACGTCCTGGCCAGTGGCCTTCCATCCGGGTACCGGCTCGACGGTGAAGGCGTCGTGATTGGAATCGTTGACAGTGGTGACATCAAAAGCCATATCGATTTAAGCCCAAGGGCAGTTGGTTACATAGCGTACCCTAATAATGCCTGGCATGGGCTGCATATGGCCGGAACTGCGGCCGGCGGTGGCATTGTCAATGAAATGTATAAGGGCTACGCTCCCAAAGCATCAATTTTGCTGCAATCAAACCTTTTATACCAAGCTTCAACAATGGTCAAAAATTTCGGGATGGTTGTGGCAGCATTTGCCTATGGCTCCGGAAACTGTGACAGCTTTGGCTATTACGATTACATTTCATCTATAGTCGACAAGCAGGCTGATGAACTACCGCACCTGACGCAGGTCTTTGCCGCTGGAAACAGTGGGCTTGCAGGATCTTGTAACGGGCTCCCCGCAGGCTTCGGAACGGTTCTGGATTCGTATATGTCTTCCAAGAATGGTATAAGTGTAGGTAATATGACAACCACTGGCCTGGTTTCAACCGCTTCCAGCAAAGGGCCCTTAAAAGACGGGCGTATTAAGCCTGATCTGATTGCAGCCGGGACTACCATTGTTTCTACTATGCCTAATAATCTCTACCGGGCAGCTTCGGGAACAAGTATGGCTGCACCGGCGGTTGCGGGCGGCATTGCGCTGCTCACACAGCGTTACCGCCAGCTTCATAATCAGCAAAATCCGAAAAACAGCCTGGTAAAGGCATTGCTTTGCAACGGGGCCACGGACCGGGGCCTGGCCGGACCGGATTATAGTTATGGCTTTGGCGCGATGAATTTACTACGCTCGGTTACCATGCTTGAAAAAGGCCAATATTTCAACGGGTCGCTGGCCAACCAGGCTTCTGGGGAGCATCAAATTCAGATTCCAGCCAACACTACCGCACTTAAAGTCATGCTGTACTGGAACGACCGGCCGATGTCTATGATAGCGGAGGGTAAGGCGCTGGTCAATAACCTTGATTTGTCGGCAAAAGGACCTGGCGGTCAAGTTCTTCTTCCTTTGATTCTGGATCCCACTGCTCCTCAGTTGGCAGCAGTTGCTGGCGTTGATACGATTAACAATGTAGAGCAGATCGTTGTCGAAAATCCAGGCTCGGGCACCTATACTTTCTCGGTGGCAGGCACCCAAATCCCTTCCGGCCCGCAGGATTATTACCTCGTGTATGATATCATTGAAAAATCGATTGTGCTTACACATCCCATTGGGGACGAGCACTTCACCAGGGGCGACGCGATTGATATTTCTTGGGACAGTTATGGCAACCCGGCAAGCACTTACGCCATCTCCTATTCCCTCAATAATGGTGACTCCTGGACCAATATCAACTCTGTGGTTACGGCGCGGTCGGAACAGCTCAGATGGACAGTCCCCGAGGCTAGCACCGGTTTGGCCAAAATCAGGATAGTGCAAAATGAAACGGGGGTCGTCAAGGAAAGCGGCACATTTTCAATCATGGGCGTGCCTGTTATCTCGTTTTCACCCATTCAATGTGAAGGTTATGCTGCCGTTAAATGGACTGCCGTCAACCGCGCGACCGATTATGAAGTCATGCGGCTTGAAGGAAACGAAATGAAACCGGTCGCCGTGACGTCAGGGCTTAATTACATCCTGCCTGGACTTTCGCGTGATTCAACTTATTACATTTCCGTCCGCGCCCGCATCAATGGCATTGCCGGCAGAAGAGCTGTTGGCATCAGCCGTAAGCCTGACAATGGCTCGTGCGCAGGGGACATTTCAAATCTTGACCTTGCTATTGATTCCATCATATCTCCACTGATGTCGGGCCGGATGCTTACTTCCAGTCAGCTTTCGGCCTCCCAGCCCATTTCGGTCGTAATCAGGAATTTAGACGACCAAAGAATTAGTACACCGTTTCAAATTGGCTATTCAATTGGCGATTCCAACGCTCCGGTGCACTGGGAAACGGTAAGCTCAGGTGTAAATGCATTAAGCCATTTTGAATATACATTTCAAAGAACGGAGGACCTGCACAATGCCGGAACGTATGCTTTTCATTTCTTCGTAAAGCTGGATGGTGATCCTGTGGCTTCAAACAACCAGAAATCCCTTACGATCAAGCACCTGCCAAATCCGGTAGTCGCACTGCCGTACTTTGAAGACTATGAATCCCTGACCGAGCAGACGCTAATGAAAAATAGCATCGGACTCGATAATGCAGACATTTACGATTTTGCCACCGATCAAACTGGTGGCATGTTGAAGACATTTCCACCAACAGCGGATGCCTATTCGGGAACTAAGTCCCTTACGCTTAACACCACCGAATGGGCAGGTTATTACTACGATGCAGCGGTCGATGGCACCTACAATCTTGCCGGCCACGACGCACGAGAAGAAGAAATCCGACTGGCCTTCAGCTTCCGGCACCACAATAGCGACTCCCAATACAGCGATGTGCGCGTGTACATTCGTGGTAAAGACACCGATCCCTGGATTCTGGCATTGCAGGACCCATCAGAAGCTTTATTTCCAATCGATAAAAACCATTACCTGGCAAATATCAATGTAAGCGAGCTGCTCATTAAAAATGATCAGCAATTCTCAACGAGCTTCCAAGTCAGCTGGCGGAAATCCGCCGTTTACCCTGTGAATATGGCTAGTTACTCCATCGATGATATCCGGCTTTTCAAGGCCACCAGCGATGTCCGGCTGGTTCAGGTAGCGCCGCTGACTTCAACCGTGTGCAGTGATAATGGTTACGGCGAAATTCGCGTTGTGGTTCGAAATAATGGATCATCAGATAATTATCAGGTTCCGTTGCAAATTCAAGTAGACAATGTGACGGTTTTTGAAGGGAATATTCCGTTGGTAAGGCAAGGCCGGGATACCTTATTCACAGCCTATTGTTATTCAAACCTTCATCTTGCAGGCGATCACACTGTGAAAGCATTTGTTTATGCACATCTGGACGCTGATACTGAAAACGACACGATCCGGATCGTTAAGAACACGCCCGCTGCAATCGCTTCATTTCCATATCTGGAAGATTTTGAAAGTGGTCCGGGCCTCTGGCAAGCCCCTGATCCGAATTCGGCCTGGCAATTCGGCTCTCCCAATTCAACCAAGGTGAATGGCGCTGCCAGCGGTGTGAACGCCTGGAAAACCAACCTGACCGAACCCAGTCAGGAAGCGGGCGTTTCTTATCTATACTCGCCATGTTTTGATCTCCGTAATATGAGCTCACCCATGCTCAGCTTTAGTACCTCCATCGATTTGGCTACCTGTAACGAGGATATTTGCAATGTGGCATATGTCGAGTACAATACGGGTAATAGCTGGAACAGGCTGGACGGCTATATCAATAGCGTCAATTGGTATAACACATATAAAAACTTTCAAGCGGCCTGGAATTACCAGGATTATACCCGGTGGCATGTATCGACTGCGACTATGTATCCCGGACAAAGGTATGTCAGGTTTCGATTTGTGCTCGAAACAAAAGCATCAAATGGCTGGGAGGGATTTGCCATCGATGACTTTCATCTGTACGACGGCGCGTCCCGAATCCATGAACTTGGTTATGGCTCGGGCATCGTCACCAGTGAGAATGTGCAGGGAAACGCGTGGGTCGACCTGAAATATTACGATATGTCGGTTGCATCTGTCAATCCAAATAACCAAAAACTTGGTCATGTTACTGTAAATCCTTACTCCAGCTCCTACTGGGTTCCCAGCTACTACGGGCAGTATTATTATTTGCCGCGCAGCTTTCAGATTTCCGCGTCCCGGCAATCACTTCCTAAGCCTGTAAGCGTACGGCTTTACTTTACAGATTCCGAAGCCGAACGCCTCCTTGCCGCACCGGATAAAACCGGCATTGAAAAACCACTTTCAGCCTACGAACTTGCCGTTACCAGATATTCGGGCCTGCTTGAAGACAATAGTTTGGAAAACAATACCAGTGATTCCTGGGCATTCCATTCAGGTCCATTGGTAAAGATCGTGCCTTATCAACAGGGCTATTATGCTGAATTTCAAACCAAGACGCTCTCGGAGTTCTGGTTGTCGAAAGGTTACCTGGGCATCGGCACCCCTTTTCCAGTAACGATCATTGATTTCTCGGCGAAAAGCCAAACCGGTGCAGAAAATAAAGAATCTGTTCTATTAGAGTGGCAAACGGCCAGTGAAGAAAATTTCAGTCATTTCGTTGTGGAAGTCGCAACGGACAAGGATGGCCTGATGCGTGAAGCTTTTTCCAACGTTGGTCAAGTAGCCGGCGCAGGCAATTCGTCCATTGGACCAAAGCGCTATTCACTCACCGACCACTCACCCGCCCTATCTGTTACTAATTATTACCGGCTAAAAATGGTTGATATGGACGGCACTTTCCGTTATTCTACGATCCGTCCGGTTCATTTTAATAGGGAAAACCAATGGAAGATTTACCCTAATCCTGCACGTGACCATTTTGCTTTTGAATTTGAGGAGACAAAAGGCGAAACGGTGGATATCCATGTTTACGATTTAAAAGGAAATACAATTCTTAAACAGAAAGTAACATCCCGCGGCCAGCCTCAGACCGAAAAGATCGAGCTTTCCCCGAAGGTTTTCTCGTCTGGAAACTACCTGATCAAAGCAGCTTCCAAAACCAGGGAAAAGGTTTTTAAGATGATTAAACAGTAAATTAAAGAATGCTTGAGAGTTTCAATCACGCGGATAAAACATGAAGAAGAAAGAGTGGAAGGCTTAATACGTAGAATTAATTCCTATAAAGATACCCTAATAATCGTTATTATGACAATAAAAACTACGCAACATCTGTTAACCAAAAAACATGCATATCTTATTGTCAAAAAATATAGTTGAATGGATTATACACTTGTTTACCTAAGCTCTTCGGTGGGACTGCTTTCTGAGGATGAAATTTCTGGGATCTTGGCACAGAGCCACGCAAATAATGGATCTTTGAACATTACAGGCATCCTGCTCTATTGCAACGGCAGCATTATCCAAGTACTTGAAGGGGAAAAAGGAAAAGTAGAAGCATTGTACAATACGATCGCCAGGGATACCAGGCATAAAAACCTTCTTCGATTGTTTTCAGCCGAGATTGAGCAGAGGTCGTTTCCGGATTGGCTTATGGGATACCGGACACTTGCCAGTCATGAATTTGATCATTTACAAGAGTTTCTGCCTTTCGTAAGCAACCCGCTTTCCGCTGCATCTAATAAGGATGGTGCAGTAATGGGATTGTTGAAATCCTTTTATAAAAACAATCATCGGAACTAAATTTTGCTGCTCTGCTGAACTCGTGTATTCAGCAGAACGCCCGGAGGCGTAACAGATCACCTTCACAGGCAATCTGCTACGCTTATTTGGCGATGACGATTCGTTCACTGAATGTTTTGTTTCCTACTGAAAGCTGTAAAATGTATACACCTGATGGCTGTTGGGTAATGTCGACTGGTTCTTCAAGTTGCCAAGCAGCGTTCAGACGTTTATTCCATACTGGTTGGCCTAGCAGATTGTATATGGTCAGGTTACAGTCAGAGGATTGTTTTAAATCCAAATGAAGGACGAATTTTCCCGAGCTTGGATTTGGCG
Source organism: Dyadobacter sp. CY347 (assembly GCF_021502655.1). Classification (GTDB taxonomy): domain Bacteria; phylum Bacteroidota; class Bacteroidia; order Cytophagales; family Spirosomataceae; genus Dyadobacter. The sequence continues at coordinate 789,659 of NZ_JAKFFT010000002.1, read as the reverse complement.
CAACAACTATGTCAGGCACAGCATCCTTTTCACCCTTACTTTGCTCATAAATTTCTTGCTGAGGACTTGCCATACGGGCAGATGATGAACAGGTGATAGAATCTGGCGATCCAGACAGCATTACACTTGTGCCTTTGATACGGACACTTAAAGAATGTGGCTGACCGTCTTTTAAAACACTTGGTGTCGGAATTGCGAATCCATAATTTCCAGTGCCTTTGCCCGCATCTTTCAAATCCGACCGGTACAGGCTGGCCACAGCCGACCCAATCACAGTTCCGCTATCAAGCAGCTCAACGGTCATTGTTTTGGCCGGATAGTTCTGGTCCCAGACCCAACCTTTTATTTCTGTACAGCTTGCCGACTCAAAAGAACCGCTATACAATGCTGGCGCAGCGCAGGTAGTGGCTCGCGGCGTATTAATCAGCTGGTAAGAGGAGCCTTTAACGCGCAGTGCAATCACATGGCGAAGACCGTCCTGCAATGCAACTGGCATTTGCATAATAAATCCATAGTTACCGCTGCCTTTACCCGCATCTTTTAAATCCTGACGGAAAGTGCTCGCTTCCACAGTGGCTAAAACCACATTGTTTTCAACCAGTTCAACGGTCAAAGCATTTGCATTCGGATTGTTTTTATCCCAAACATAACCCCTTAGCTGGGTGCAATTTGCTGCTTCCAGAATACCGTCGTAACGAGGAGCAATCGTGCAGTTTAGGGATCTTGGCGAGCCCGATAGTATCACGCTAGTGCCTTTAATGCGCACACTTAAAGAATGCGCCTGACCATCGCTCAATACCGCGGGTGCAGGAATTACAAAACCATAATTTCCAGTGCCTTTTCCTGAGTCTTTCAGATCTGAGCGGTAGGCGCTAGCCACAGCAGAGGCAATTACAGAGCCGTTGTCAAGTAGTTCCACCGTCGCAGCATTTGCCGGATAGTTCTGATCCCAGACCCAACCTTTTATTTCTGTACAAGTTGCCGATTCAAAAGAACCGCTATACAATGCTGGCGCAACGCAGGTAGTGGCTCGCGGCGTATTAATAAGCTGGTAAGACGAGCCTTTCACGCGCAGTGCAATCACATGGCGAAGACCATCTTGCAACGCAGCTGGTAATGGAAGAGTGAATCCATAATTTCCGCTGCCTTTACCCGCATCTTTCAAATCCTGACGGAAAGCGCCTGCTTCCACAGTAGCCAATACAACATTGTTTTCAACCAGTTCAATAGTCAAAGCATTAGCATTCGGATTATTTTTATCCCAAACATAACCCCTTAGCTGGGTGCAGTTTGCTGCTTCCAGAATACCATCGTAACGAGGAGCGATCGTGCAGTTTAGGGATTTTGGCGAGCCAGATAGAATCACACTGGTGCCTTTAATGCGCACACTCAATGAATGCGCCTGACCATCGCTCAGTATCGCTGGTGCCGGGATTACAAAACCATAATTTCCAGTGCCCTTGCCTGAGTCTTTCAGATCTGAGCGGTAGGCGCTAGCCACAGCAGAGGCAATTACAGTGCCGTTGTCAAGTAGTTCTACGGTCGCAGCATTTGCCGGATAGTTCTGATCCCAAACCCAGCCTTTTATTTCTGTACAACTCGCCGACTCAAAAGAGCCGCTATACAATGCTGGCGCAGCGCAGGTAGTAGCGCGAGGTGTATTGATAAGCTGGTAAGTAGAGCCTTTCACTCTGAGTGCAATCACATGGCGTAGACCGTCTTGCAATGCAGCCGGTAATGGAAGAGTGAATCCATAATTTCCGCTGCCTTTACCCGCATCTTTCAAATCCTGACGGAAAGTGCCTGCTTCCACAGTAGCCAAAACCACATTATTTTCAACGAGTTCAACGGTCAATGCATTAGCATTCGGATTATTTTTATCCCAAACATAACCCCTTAGCTGGGTGCAATTCGCTGCTTCCAGTATACCATCATAACGAGGAGCAATGGTGCAATTTATTGATTTTGGCGAGCCAGATAGAATTACGCTGGTGCCTTTAATGCGCACACTCAATGAATGCGCCTGACCATCGCTCAATATTGCTGGTGCAGGAATTACAAAACCATAATTTCCTGTACCCTTGCCTGAATCTTTCAGATCAGAGCGGTAGGCGCTAGCCACAGCAGAGGCAATTACAGTGCCGTTATCAAGTAATTCCACCGTGGCAGCATTTGCGGGATAGTTCTGGTCCCAGACCCAGCCTTTTATTTCTGTGCAAGTTGCCGATTCAAAAGAACCGCTATACAATGCTGGCGCAGCGCATGTAGTGGCGCGGGGCGTATTAATCAGCTGGTAAGTTGAGCCTTTAACACGCAGTGCAATCACATGGCGAAGACCATCTTGCAATGCAGCTGGTAATGGAAGAGAGAATCCATAATTTCCGCTGCCTTTGCCCGCATCTTTCAAATCCTGACGGAAAGTGCCCGCTTCTACGGTGGCCAAAACCACATTGTTTTCAACCAGTTCAACAGTCAATGCATTTGCATTCGGGTTATTTTTATCCCAAACATAACCTCTGAGCTGGGTGCAATTCGCTGCTTCCAGAATACCATCGTAACGAGGAGCAATCGTGCAGTTTATTGATTTAGGAGAGCCGGATAGAATCACGCTAGTCCCTTTAATGCGCACACTCAATGAATGCGCCTGACCATCGCTCAATATCGCCGGCGCGGGAATCACAAATCCATAATTTCCAGTTCCCTTGCCTGAATCTTTCAGATCTGAGCGGTAGGCGCTAGCCACAGCGGATGCAATCACGGTGCCGTTATCAAGCAATTCCACCGTCGCAGCATTTGCGGGATAGTTCTGGTCCCAGACCCAGCCTTTTATTTCTGTGCAAGTTGCTGATTCAAAAGAACCGCTATACAATGCTGGCGCAGCGCAGGTAGTGGCGCGCGGCGTATTAATCAGCTGGTAAGTAGAGCCTTTTACTCTAAGGGCAATGACATGGCGAAGACCGTCTTGCAGCGCAGCTGGTAATGGAAGAGTGAATCCATAATTTCCGCTGCCTTTACCCGCATCTTTCAAATCCTGACGGAAAGTGCCAGCTTCCACAGTGGCCAAAACCACATTGTTTTCAACCAGTTCAACAGTTAAAGCATTAGCATTCGGATTATTTTTATCCCAAACATAACCTCTCAGCTGGGTGCAATTTGCCGCTTCGAGAATACCGTCGTAACGAGGAGCAATGGTGCAGTTTATGGATTTTGGCGAGCCAGATAGAATTATACTAGTGCCTTTAATGCGCACACTCAATGAATGCGCCTGACCGTCGCTCAATATCGCAGGCGCCGGAATTGCAAAACCATAATTTCCAGTTCCCTTGCCTGAATCTTTCAGATCAGAGCGGTAGGCGCTGGCCACAGCGGATGCAATCACGGTGCCGTTATCAAGCAATTCCACTGTCGCAGCATTTGCAGGATAGTTCTGATCCCAAACCCAGCCTTTTATTTCTGTACAACTTGCCGACTCAAAAGAACCGCTATACAACACGGGTGCAGCGCACGTACTGGCTCGGGGTGTATTGATAAGCTGGTAAGTAGAGCCTTTCACCCGGAGTACGATCGTATGGCGAAGACCGTCTTGCAGCGCGGCTGGCAATGGCATAGTAAATCCATAATTACCGCTGCCTTTGTCGGCATTTTTTAAATCCTGACGGAAAGCGTCTGCTTCGACAGTGGCCAAAACAACATTGTTTTCGACCAATTCAACAGTTAATGCTGCCGCGTTTGGGTTATTTTTATCCCAAACATAACCCCTTAGCTGGCTGCAACTTGCCGCTTCCAGAATACCATCGTAACGAGGCGTGGAGCAAGTGAATGTTTTGGGCGAATCTTCTAGAAAGAAGTTGGTATCTTTTATACGCATGGATACTGTGTGCCCGATGCCGTCTTTCAAAGCCGCTGGTACTGGCAGCACAAATCCATAGTATCCTGTTCCAAGTCCCGCAGCACGCAGATCTTCGCGGTAATTCTTGGCAACCGTTGTTGCTATGACCTTGTTGTTCTCAATCAGCTCCACAGTCAGGCCTTCTGCATTTGGATTATTAGGAATCCAGGCCCAGCCTTTGATGTTTACACAATCAATCAGCTCCAATTTCCCCGCGTAAGAACAACTGAGTTCCTTCTGGGCATTAGCCAGTACAAACGAAGAATTCCGAACCCGGACCGAAATCTGATGCGACCTGCCATCCCTTAATGATGCAGGCACTGTCATCACAAAACCATATGACCCTGTTCCAAAGCCTTGATTTTTTAAATCTTCCCTATATACATTCGCTGCCGCACTAGCCACAACAACATTAGCGTCCAGCAATTCAACGATTACATTCGAAGCCGGATAATTCTTGTCCCATGCCCAGCCCTTTATCTGATCACAGTCGAAAGCCTCCATGCGGCCCTCAAAGCTGTTGGGCAAAGATGACGAGCGAAGTGACGCCAGCGTATATATGTTATATTGATTTGGAACAATGCTTGCAGTAGTTGTGATCGAGCCGGAATCAAGCGAGCTGGCAGATCCTAAAATCCCCAATTCATCTATCGAGGAATTAACAACCTCCCATTTGCCGGTCAACTGATTCCAGCCGGCGATGGAAAGGCGCGACAAAGAACTTTCAGTTAACTCCCTGATGCCGCTGGCTTTGTCCCAGGTAAATGTCAACTGTGTTCCGGCTTCTCCATTGATATCCCAAAACTCAGTAGCGCTGACCTTGCTAAGGGCGCTGTCTTTTGAAGATAAATTAAAAGGCGCACCACTTGGTAATGAGGCGTTTTCAGCACTTTCTTTGAAATAGGCCCCGAATGTTTTGTCGGCATGTGCGACAAAGGGACGATACACTCCTGCATATCCAACAGGAAAAACGAATTGCCTGTCGCCATACATCTTCGCGTAGCCGCTAATTGGCTTGGTAGCACCGATTCCAGTTGAAGCCGATACGCCACTAAAACTGACAATGCCAGCCGGAGCGGACCTCGAGGTGGTAATGCCTAATGTTTGTTGAGAAAAACTAACGCTGGATAGCGTCAAAAAGCAGAAAAATAATGTGATGGCAACAGGCCAGTGTAAAAATTTTAATCTGGAAAAATCGGAGATGTTATCCATATAGTGTTTAAAAACAATTTGTGTTGCCGTGTATATTTATTCTACCTTTTGAGAAAGCAATTCTACAAAAATTTAAGATACTAGATCAAATAAATTTTTGTGCCAGCCACAGAAACCGTAAATATTCGATGTATAGGCAGAAAGTTTTTTCGTAACACAAATGTAGTACTACTTAAATAGTAATCAAAGTATTTCTACAAACTCACTGTGCAGCGATAGACGGAAATTTCCGTTGGAAGGCCATTGGAAGTTTAGTACAGACAAGTTGTCCAAGAAGAAAGGGCTGTAAAAAGCCTGCATTGAAGGATTTTTGGCTTAGTTGAGAGAAGACATTTAGAAGTCTAAGTAGTCTCCGTGATAGGAGGCTTAACTGAATTGACTAGAATTGATTTTTACAGAAGCAAAATTATAAGCGATGGACAGCGCCTAAGGGAAAGTGTGGAGGCTTGTACAAACAAAAGCGGAGCCGCCCCAAAGAGCAGCTCCGCTTTCTATTCTTTAATCGAAAAGCCCTACCTGGCGTTCACCGAAGTATAGTAAAGCTGTAATTTGACGCCAGGCTCGCTGTTTCGTTGATTGCCAATGACAAGACGCGTGGCGCTTTTGGTAAATTCTGAATCGTAGGTTGGCTGCGCGGCAGATGTACGGGTATTAAAGGTTGAAGTCCTGAACACTATACCGGTTGTATTATCGCCGGTTGTACCTAAAACTGTCGTAATGTAACCGCCTACGTCAAAAACATAGTATGAAGTGTTGTTTAGCAGATCAACCTGGTATTTGCCAAAAACCTGGGTTCCATTCAAAGTTCTTAAAGGCTCGGGAAAACCCGTGCTGCCCTGAAAGTACTCATTGTTTTTGTCAACCAGATAAGCAAACAATGTATCGGGGGCCTTGTAAAAGTTTGTCACTGACGACGTTAGCGGAGAGACTTGCAAAAATGCCTTGTTGACAACCGTATAGGGATTTAGTTTCAAATCTTTAATAGTAGGGAAGTCAACGCGCGTCATCACACCCAGACCTGCCTGCACGAAAGACATATTACCGGATTGTTCCGATGGCAGCGAGATCCTCTTTGTATTAGGAAGCTTGGCCAGCTGCGTTCCCTTCCTGTCGCCCAGGATCTGATTGTAGCCAATCCCGGATTTGATCACGGTAGAATCCTTTTTTATACCATCATCACTTGTCAAATGGTAATGCAGTTGAATGGAAGTCTGATCATCAAACAGGCGGAAGCCGACAACCGGCCCGTTGTCAGATGCCCCTGGCAGCAATACCAAACCTTTGATCAAGTCAATCCATTCCGTGTTGCTAGGAAGCTGGTTGCTTTTGCTCATGGTAAATATCTGCTTTCCTAAAACATCGGAAAGCTTGATTTTAAGTCTTCCGCTGGATCGTGGCGTAGGAACCACTTTAATTTTTCCCAGTGCAGCCGGTTCATAAGGCGTCGCATCGGTATTGTAATACGCATTTTTGTCCAGCATGTTGGCCAGCAGCTTATGCACGGCAATGTTCATGGCAACTGTGGTGTCGCCATGCGTATAATTATCGTATCTCAGGGAAAGTGTAAGCGAATCGTAAACAGCTAGTTCAGGGATGACAAGAGCGGTTTCAATAGTGGGTTGAAAAAAAGCAGTAGCTTGGAATGTTCCAAAATACGGATCAATATTTCTGCCTACCAAAAGTCTTCCCGGTCCTCCGGTAAATACCGAATCGGTTCCAACCGAAGAAAGCGAGACCGAAGTTGTATCTGAAAACAACACTGCAAAGTCATCAACATTGGGCTGGACGATCGCCTCGATTTCGTCTCCCCAAGGTTCACACCCAGACATGGAGGCTGTTACAGCTAATATGATCAGTAATCTGAAAACCCGTGAAGATCTTTTAAGAAAATGCGAATTGAATTTCATTTAGTGCAAGAACAGTAAAAAGTGCAAAATTATCATATGTAATCTTAATTACAACATCATCAGGACAAATGCGCCAAATTTAAAAGTGCATGGGCCAGCTGCAACAAAAACCCAAAGCAGCACGTAAGGGTTAAAAATGACAGAGATTAATGCCTGTGATTACGATCACTGAAGCCGCTGACTATGGTTACGCGCCGCATTGGCAAACAGTGGCAAACCTGGCTAACAAACGTAAAAACGGGCAACACTATTTTAACCCAAAAACCAAACGAAGCTTTATGACAACATTACGGATGCTACAAACGTTGAAAGCAGCAGAGAAGGCTAAACTTTTAGACAAAAAGTAACATATAATTTTACTTAGCAGTATCAAGATGTTATGTTTGCAAAAAATTTCAAATTGCGCCTGCTGTTTTTGAAGCACTAATCCTTCTGATAGGCATGATTTCAGGGCCGCTTTATTCACCAATTTCTTTTGTATCAATTAGTCAAACCATATTTTTTACATGTTTAATACCTTAAAAAAGACTTCATTAGCCCTTCTGGTTGCTTCAACCGCATTTGTTCAGTTTAGTTGCAATAAAGATGACGCCGAAGCAGATAAATTAGGAAACTGGTACAGAACAGGTATTCCCAATTTTGGTGGATCAGCAAGAACGCGTGCAGTAAGTTTTGTTATTGGAAATAAAGGATATATCGGTACAGGGCTTACAAACGAAACTGCGCCAAGAGTAAAGGATTTCTGGTCATACGATGCAACTACGAAGATCTGGTCACAGGTTGCCCCTTTTGAAGGATCAGGAAGAAATGATGCTACCGCATTTGTAATGAATGGAAAGGCATATGTTGGAACAGGTTTCGATGGCGTTACAACCGTTGACGGCGGATACAAGAAAGATTTCTACCAATATGATCCTGCAACCAACAAATGGACTAAAAAGGCTGATTTCCTTGGCGGAACACGTCAGTATGCTACATCTTTTGTAACGGATAACAGAGCTTACGTAGGCCTTGGATATAACGGAAGCGGTTTCTACCAGGATTTTTACGAATACAACGACAAAACAGACAAGTGGAGTGAAGTTGCCACTTTTACAGGTGGAAAACGCAGAGGCGCGCTTTCATTCACAGTAGGCGGAAAAGCATATGTAGGTTTCGGCCTGAACAATGCAGGCACGGAAGTAAAAGATCTTTATAGCTTCGACCCGGCTGGAAACAGCGGATCCGGCGCCTGGTCAAGACTTGATGCTAATACCGACGATGCATTTACAGGAAGATCATTCGCAACTGCTTTGGTGATCAATGAAAAAGCTTATGTAGTGGGTGGAGCAGGCAAATCAGATACTTGGGAATACACGCCTGGCACCAACACATGGACGCAGGTTACTGGCTTTGAAGCATCAGGCGGAAGAGGATATGCAGCAGGATTTTCAATTGGCAATTTGGGTTATTTCGGAACTGGAAGCAGCACCGGCTCAAATGGTTTAGATGATTTCTGGGCATTCGATCCAACTGCAACTGTGAACGCGGACGATAACTGATCCTCGTGAGCTTTAAGAAGAAAATCATTGTTATAATAGGCATACTGGCCTTTGCTGCTGCTACTTATATCTTTCTTACAAAAAAAGATATAGGTGCAGATGGCAAAGGCTTTCGCCATTTTAAGGTTGTAACAGTAAAAGGTGAATCAGGCTGGGGTTACCGCGTTCTGGACAATGGAACGCCCATTATCGAGCAGCTTAGCATTCCTGGAATTGCCGGAACGGGCGGTTTTAAGGATGAGCAGTCGGCGCTTGAAACGGGCAAGCTTGTTGAGCACAAGTTGCAGAACGGCATTTTCCCGCCATCCGTTTCTACAAGCGAGCTGGATAGTCTTGGGATTCAGTATTAATATCAGTCCTTCTTTACTGCCGAGCGATCTTGGAACTGGTAATGTCCCATCACAGGATAATGGTCTGAGTAGCCTACCTGATTAAATGTCGTAAAATCCTGGATTTGAAGCCTGTCACTGCTGTAAAACTGGTGATCTATGCGGATAAAATAAGGCAGGTGGTTGAATGTAAAGCCAAAGCCCTCCCCTTTTTCCTCAAACCCGTTTCTAAGCAAGCCCCGCATTTTGCTATACACATAGCCATAGGGAATCTCATTGAAATCGCCGCAGACAATGACCGGGTAAGGTGATGCATTGATCCAAGATTCCAGTGCGCCCATTTCCGACGACCTTCTGATAAAACCATTGCGCATGCGCTGAAAAGTAATCTTGCCCTCCTTCTTGACACCTTCCACCTGCTTTTGGCGGACCAAAGTGCTCAGTTTCAATGTCATTGAATAAAGGTGTACAGCAATAACACGAACCGTATCCCCCTTTATTTTGATATCGGCTTGAAGAAGGCCATTCTGAGCTTCAAAAATCGTATCCTTTTTGGCAATAATCGGATATTTGGACAGAATCGCAAGTCCGGACGAATGCGTTGGGCTATCAGAGTTGTTTCTGCTATAAAAGGCGCTATGGCTGTATCCGCTGCTATCCAGAGTCTGGTTAATATTAAACAGCCTTCCCCGGTCGCTGAAATATTCTGACATACAAAGAATGTCGGCGTCCGAAGAAGCCATCCAGGCCTTCATTTCACGAATGCCTTGCCTTACGCCGGGATTTTTTAAATCTTCGTTTCGCTGAAAGCTGTGCACATTATAATTCATCACAGAAAATGACTTTTCCAGCGCCACAGGATCCGCCTGATGGCCGAAGCCGTAGGTCCTGTTCAGAAAAATTCCGGCTAACCCGAACATAATCAGGGGAAGCAAAGCCCGTTTTCTTTCAACAATATACCAGATTGGAATACTGACCAGATGAATGATCACGACAACGGGAAAGGACATCATCATAAAGCCGGCCACCCACCCTTTCAGTGGCACCCAGAGTATCATGATGTAAATCAGGATGGTATAAGTCGCAAAACACTTGTAGAGGAACCAGAGGAAATTTTTAAACCCTTTCATTAAGGCAAATATCGCATATTTTGACAAAAATAGAGGATCGATATGAATTTCGAAGACATCTGCTTTAACTTGTACAAATGATAAAATATTTTTACCTTTGCAAATAATTCTATTTTGATCGATTGATTGAGGGGGTCTTAAATCCCCTTTTTTATTTGCAGTAAGCCGTACATGACAATAAAAGAGCAGTTGGAAGCTTTGCTGGAACCCCTTCTTGAGGATGGCAACTGTTTCCTTGTAGATATCATCATTAAGCCTTCCAAGGTAAGTCAAAAAGTTTCAATTCTTATCGATAGTGATGAAGGGATAACCATTCAGCAATGTACGTCCATCAGTAGAAGATTGGCCAAGCAGCTGGAAGAACTGGAAGTTTTTGCAGATGCCTACACACTTGAAGTTTCATCGCCTGGATTAGACCAACCTTTACTTTTGTTAAGGCAATATCAAAAAAACCTGGGCAGAAGTTTAAAGGTAACATTGAAAACGGGAGAGGTAATTTCAGGAACGCTGATCGAGGCAAGTGAAGAAATTGTAAAATTACAGTTACCTGCACCTAAAAAGAAGACGAAAACACCCATCGACCCAGCAGAGTTGATCCGGGATATTCCGTTTGACGATATTTCAAAGGCTTTAATAGAAATTTCTTTTAAATAAAGTTGCAAGCCAGATCCATTTTTCTGATTTGTAATCAATTATATAATATGTATAACTTAGTATCAGCAAATATCTATAACATAAGCAATGGATAGCGGAATATTAATTGAATCATTCGCCGAGTTCGCAAGCTCTAAAAACATCGATCGTCCCACGATGATCAGTGTTTTGGAAGAAGTGTTTCGCACAATGATTCGTAAGAAATACGGCACTGATGATAATTTTGATGTAATCATTAACCCAGAAAGCGGTGACCTTGAAATGTGGCGGACGCGTGAAATCGTTGACGACAATTCTGAGGACATCTGGGATTATAACAAAATACCACTCGCAGAAGCCCGCAAGATCCAGGGTGACTTTGAAGTAGGTGAAGAAGTTGCAGAAGAGGTTAAGCTGGTTGAATTTGGCCGCAGGCTGGTTCAAACGGCAAGACAGACGCTGATCCAAAAGATCAAGGACATGGAAAAAGAAATCATGTTCGAGAAATATAAGGATCAGGTGGGTGAAATGATCACGGGTGAAGTCTATCAGACATTAAGACACGAAGTGATCATTGTCGATTCGGAAGGCAACGAACTTTCACTGCCGCGCACCGAGCAGATTTCAAAAGACCGCTTCCGCAAGGGAGAATCCGTAAAATCTGTGATCCATAAGGTGGAGATGAACAATGGTTCCCCAAAGATCACATTGTCAAGAACTTCACCTGTTTTCCTTGAAAGACTCTTCGAAGTGGAGATTCCTGAGATTTATGATGGAATTATTTCAGTAAGACGTGTTGTTCGTGAACCAGGGGAACGCGCAAAAGTTGCGGTAGAATCCTACGATGATAGAATCGATCCGGTAGGCGCTTGCGTAGGTATGAAAGGATCCAGGATCCATTCGATCGTTCGTGAGCTTGGTAATGAGAATATAGATGTTATCAATTACACCGACAACCTTGAACTTTTGATCAGCAGGGCGCTAAGTCCGGCCAAAGTAAGTTCAATGCAGATTGACCGCGATGCCAAGCGTGTTTCTGTTTTCCTTAAACCCGATCAGGTTTCACTTGCGATCGGTAAAGGTGGCCAGAATATTAAGCTGGCCGGCAAGCTGGTTGGAATGGAGATTGATGTTTTCAGAGATATTGAAGAGCAAAACGACGAAGACGTCGATCTGACAGAATTCTCTGATGAAATTGACGAATGGATAATCAGTGAACTGCACAAAATTGGTCTGGATACAGCCAAAAGCGTGCTGGCACTTAATAAAGAAGAGCTTGTCAGAAGAACCGATCTTGAAGAAGCAACGGTTGAAGAAGTTCTTGACATTCTTCGAAAAGAGTTTGAATAATTTACAATAACCGGCAGTTTTAATCCAGGGGTTAGATCTGCCAATGCAAAACTTTTTCTACTAATTGCTAATATGGCAGAAGATAAAATGATGCGCCTAAGCCAAGTGGCACGGATCCTGAACGTAGGAATTACTACGATCGTGGATCACCTGTCTGCCAAAGGGTATAAGGTGGAGAGTAACCCGAATACAAAGATTAATTCTGATCAGATTGAATTTCTTGCGAAAGATTTCAAATCTGATGATCTGAGATCATCCCTTTCCTTTAAACCAGCTCAGACTGAAACTCCGGTAGAAACCAGGGAAGAAAAAGTAAAAAGTGATGTTGATGGAATTCTTTACTTCCGTAACAGTCCTTCTAAACCAGAAGAGAAACCTGTTGTTGAAGAAGCTGAATCAAATGGTCAATCTGCTTTTGAGAACCGCCTGCCTGGAATTAAGGTAGTTGGTAAAATAGATTTAGACGCAAAAAGACCTGCGCCGGCACAGCCAGTTGAGGAGCCTAAGAAAGAAGCTCCCAAGGAAGTTGTTGCTGAAAAAGCAGAAGCACCCGCTCCCGTCGCTGAGCCAAAACCAGAGCCTAAGCCAGAACCTGTTGCTGAGGTAAAGCCAGAAGCTGAGCATGTACAACAAAAAGCGCCTGAAAAACCACAGGAGCCGGTTATCGAGCAGCCAAAAGCTGAGCAGCCACAGGAAACCAAGGCGGTTGAAGAGCAAAAGCCAGCAGTTGCGTCCACTCCCGACGAAAAACCACAAACAGAAGCGCCAGCAGCCGCTCCGGTTGCCGAAGCGTCAGCTCCTGCTGAACCAGCACAAGCTCAGGCCGAGACGCCTGCCGCTGCAAGTGAAGAAGCAGGTGAAAATAATCTGATCGAGGCCAAAGGAGAGCAGCTTCGTGGTCTTCGTGTGATTGGAAAAATCGAGCTTCCTTCTGATAAGATTAAGAAAAAAGATCCTGTTGCATCCAGCAGTGATACAGCAGCAGATAAAAAACGACGCAGAAAACGCAAGAGAATCCGTGATGGCGTTGTGGTTGCCGGTGAAAACCGTCCTGCAACAACAGCAGCTGATCCTAATGCACCTGCAAGACCCAAGGAAGCCAATGTTCCGCCAGCAGGAAGCCGCACAGGCAACCGTCCGGCAGCTCCGGGAGCACCAGCTGCACCAGGCACAACGCCGGCAGCAGGTAATGCAGCAGCCAGAAGCGGCCCGGGTAACCGCAGCGGAGCAGCAGGCAATAACCGCCGTGGTGTTAAAAGAGAAGAAGTTTCAGATAAAGAAGTTTCAGATAACATTAAAGCTACAATGGCCCGCATGGGTGGTGGAAACACCAGAAATGTTGGTCGTGGCGGAAAAGGAACGCGTCGCAGAGACCGTGGAGATCAGAACGATCCAAACGGGCTGGATTCAGACGAAACAAAAGTATTGCGCGTAACGGAATTCGTTTCTGCAAACGACTTGGCCTCCCTAATGGACGTAACGGTTCAGGAAGTAATCTCGGTTTGTATGAGCATGGGCATGTTCGTATCAATCAACCAGCGTCTGGATGCGGAAGCGATCACTTTCATCGCCGATGAATTTGGCTTTGAAGTAGCATTCATCTCTGCCGAAGAAGAAGTGCAGAATGATGTGCAGGAAGAAGTCGATGATGAGGAAAGCCTGAAAGAAAGAGCGCCGATCGTTACGATCATGGGTCACGTTGACCACGGTAAAACTTCCCTTCTGGATTATATCCGTCAGGAAAACGTTGCCAGCGGTGAAGCGGGGGGAATTACCCAGCACATTGGTGCATATAGTGTTAAAACCAAAACCGGAAAACAGGTTACATTCCTGGATACACCGGGTCACGAAGCATTTACAGCGATGCGTGCCCGTGGTGCCAATGTTACCGACGTTGTTATCATTGTGATCGCAGCTGACGACAGCGTCATGCCGCAAACACGTGAGGCAATTAACCACGCCCAGGTTGCCGGTGCTCCTATTGTATTTGCATTCAGTAAAGTAGATAAGGCCGGTGCCAACACGGAAAAAATTCGTGAAGAGCTGGCCAATATGAACCTTCTCGTTGAAGAATGGGGTGGTAAATACCAAACTCAGGAAATATCTTCCAAATCAGGTATGGGTATCGACGAGCTGCTTGAAAAAGTATTGCTTGAAGCTGAACTCCTTGAATTGAAAGCCAATCCGGACCGCCGTGCAGTAGGTGCCGTTGTAGAAGCATCCCTTGATAAGGGCCGCGGATATGTGACGACCATTCTTGTACAGACCGGAACTTTGAAGGTGGGTGATGTGGTCCTTGCAGGATCGCATTACGGAAAGGTGAAAGCCATGACCGACTATCTGGGTAGAAAGCTGAAATCAGCCGGACCATCCATGCCGGTGCAGTTGCTTGGTCTGAACGGAGCCCCGCAGGCAGGTGATCGTTTCAATGTATTTGAAAACGAACGTGATGCCCGCGATATCGCAACCAAACGTGAGCAGATCCAGCGCGAGCAGTCCATCCGGACGCGTAAACACATTACGCTTGAAGAGATCGGACGTCGTAAGGCCATCGGAAGCTTCCGTGAGTTGAACCTGATTGTTAAAGGTGATGTGGATGGATCGGTTGAAGCCCTTTCCGATTCGTTATTGCAGCTTTCAACATCTGAGGTGCAGGTGAACATTATCCACAAAGCAGTGGGTCAGATCTCCGAATCCGATGTGAACCTTGCCATTGCATCCGATGCGATCGTGATTGGCTTCCAGGTTCGTCCTTCTTCCAATGCCAAGAAAATGGCAGAGCAGGATCAAATCGAAATCCGCCACTACTCAGTTATTTATCAGGCGATCGATGAGATCAAAGATGCGATGACGGGTATGCTTGCTCCTTCTATTGAAGAGATCATCACCGGAAATATCGAAATCCGCGAAGTCTTCAAGATCAGCCGTATCGGAACCATTGCAGGTTGCTATGTTACCGATGGCTATGTGAAGCGTAGCAATAAGATACGCGTTGTACGTGAAGGAATCGTACTGCTGACCGGCGAAATCGACTCGCTGAAACGTTACAAAGACGACGTTCAGGAAGTTAGAAACGGTTACGAGTGCGGTTTGAGCATTAAGAACTTTAACGACATTGAAGTGGGCGACATCATCGAAAGCTTCGAGCTTCGTGAAGTGAAAAGAACACTTTAACAGTCAAGGCATATAGCAAAAAAGCCCTGCACCGATCCGGTGCAGGGCTTTTGTCGTTTGACCCTTCAATGTCACTTCATATATTCCTTGTCAAGAAACAAATAGCGGTCGCGGTCGCTTTCTGTTTTCTGCTCGCTTTTAACATCAATGTTCATGAACTTCACTGGCGCACTGCCTGTGTTCGCGTCCCACTGCGGTAGTCCTTTGCCATTGGGATTTCCTGTTTTAATGAAGTTTGCAAAGTAATCCACCATGGTTGCAGATACTTTGTAATCATCGGGCGTCCAGTCATAAACTTTGTTGCTGGCCAGGTTCCCTAATGCATACTCAATTTCAGAAGCGTGGGCCGCTCCTACTGCTACCGGTGTTGCGGGCGCCGCTTTGGCCGCATCATCTTTAATTACACCACCGGCGAAGCCTGCTTTTGCATTTCCCATCGCAGCCGACATCGCCGGGCGAATACGCGAGAAAACATAACGGTAAACTGGTTTTCCACCCGTTTTGATTTGCAGATCAGCCCATTTCCAAGTGCTGTAAACGATAAAACGATCACTGGAAAGCTCCGTCGCTGCCTTAACAACCTCTGCATCCGAAGCAGCCGGATATAGTTTCAAAACCTGCTCCGCTTTATCATTGTATAAGCCGCCAACTGCTTTCTTGTAATTGTCAAGCGTGGGCGCATCGGCCTTCAAAACTACCTGATAAGGCACTTCGGCAGAATTCCAGCCAACTAAAATGGGCACTTTCGCCTGCTGGCCAGCCTCGAAGATTTCAGGCAATGTTTTCGGTAAAAAGTAACCGTCAATGGTTGGTGTAGTCGCCGTGCGCGTTTGGCCGGGTGTATAAGCTGCTTCGAGAAGATCAGCAGCCGAAAGCGCTCTGAGCTGTTGAAGCGAGCTGCCCGTTTTTACGCCAGTTGCAAATGCTTCACCGATCTTTTCAGCTTCGGCCAAAGGCATTGAGGCCAGTGTCGGGTTGATGCCTGCCCCGCTCTCTCCAATTGCGCCTGCAATCAGGTCTTTTGATAATGGCGAGGCCATCTGTACAGATACTGAGATTGACCCTGCCGATTCCCCTGCAATGGTCACGTGCTTAGGATCGCCGCCGAACTTATCTATGTTCTTCTGAACCCAAAGCAGCGCTGCATGCTGATCCAGGTAGCCATAATTTCCAGAAGATTTATTGGGCGATTCCTTAGTAAGTTCAGGATGTGAGAAAAAGCCAAAAATGCCCAGTCGGTAGTTCAATGTCACTACAACAATGCCCTTCTTGGCTAATGTCTCCCCGTCATATCTTGGCTCAGAACCATCACCGGCAGCAAGCCCACCGCCGTAGAAATAGACCAGGACAGGCAATTTTTCCTTCATGGTTTTGGACGGAGTCCAGACATTCAAATAAAGACAATCCTCGCTCATATCTTTCGAACGGAAGCCCATATCGCCGAAAATGGGTTTTTGCATAGGCTTGTTTCCAAACTGGTCGGCTTTGCGCACGCCCTGCCAGTTCTGGGCTGGCTGCGGTTCCTTCCAGCGCAGCTCACCCACAGGCGGCGCGGCAAAAGGGACACCCTTGAAAATCAAAAGCCCGGATCCGGCCGGCCTTGTTCCTTCCAGAACTCCGTTCTCAACGGTTACCTGATTAGTTTTCTGAGCAAAAACATTCATTGAAGTGTTTATGCAAAGCAAAATGGCCAGCGATAGCTGTCTTGGCATGAAATAAAAGTTTAACATGTTGTAACATTTAAAGTATAAATCGTACATTAAATTTATATTGTATCAATATGTTACAATGATAATTTAAAATCTTCCTGTTAACAAATCTTTTTGTTACTTGCCTCAATAATGCCAGTATAGCCATGGATCAGGAATTTAAAAAACAGGAAACAAACCCTACGGGAACGGGATATTTACCCGGAATTGCCATTGACGCAGTCATTTTTGGCTTTCACAAAAACGAGTTGAAAGTGCTGTTATTAACCTACAAGAACACGGGCTTTTTCGCCCTGCCAGGTGGTTTTGTGCATGAAGATGAGGATATGAATCAGGCAGCAAGGCGGATCTTGCTTCACAGAACCGGACTGAAAGATATTTTCCTGGAACAATTTTACACTTTCGGGGATAAAAGTCGGCATGATACAGAGCCGCTTAAAAAAATTATGGCCGCCCGTGGTTTTTTTCCGGGGGATAACCACTGGCTGCTGAGCCGCTTTGTTTCCGTGGGCTATTATGCGCTTGTAGATTTCACAAAGGCGCTTCCCACGCCGGATAGCATTTCGGATAGCTGCGAATGGTTTAACCTGACGGATCTTCCCAGGCTAATGCAGGACCACGAGCATATCCTGGCCAAAGCGCTGCAAACCATTCAGCAGGATCTGGATCACAAACTAATTGGCTTCAACCTCCTGCCCCAACAGTTTACCATGGGTGAGCTGCAAGGACTTTATGAGACAATTTTGAATAAAAAATTAATAAGGGCCGCTTTCCAGCGAAAAATGCTGGGCTTGGGTATTTTGGAAAGAATTGCGAAGAAATGGACAGGAGGCGCTCATAAGGCTCCTTACTTGTATAGGTTTATTCCTGTAACTTAGGTTATTGCCTGATGAGCGCCCCTGTTTGGGTATAAAAAAAACTCGGTTACATAGTGCCTGCTGTATCAGTGGACATAGTATCTGTCCCCATTTCTGTCTGGCTGTCCATGCCTGTTGAATCCATATTTCCATTAGTGCCGTCCCCTTCTTTATTGCTGTTACAGGCTGCAAGGCTTAAAAATGCACTTAGGCTTAAAAATGAAACTACTCTTACGATCGCTTTCATAAATTTCGGTTTAAGGTGAAAATTTCTTAGACCAAAAAACCGTTCCATCATCCTCATTCACATGTGGTATGATGATGTAATTCGCCTGAAAATGAGCTCGATCACTTGCTTCAATTGCACTATCGCAGGGCAAATTCAGGAAGGCGAAGAAGAATGATAGGCTTTTTTGGATGGAATGCGGGAAAGCAAAATCAGCCCGAAAACAAATATAACCAGAAGTGCAAGAATGCTGTTTCGCATGCTTCCGGTCAGGTATTCGACTGTGCCGTAGATGAATGTACCCACAACGATGGCCAGTTTTTCAGTGACGTCGTAAAAACTGAAATAAGAAGCTGTGTCCGTAATATTTTCCGGGATCAGCTTGGAGTACGTCGAGCGCGAAAGCGACTGTATTCCGCCCATGACCATGCCGACCGCGCAGGCAACAAAATAGAATTCCATGGCTTCGGTGGTGTAATAAGCGCCAGCGCAAATGCCGATCCAGATCGAGACGCCAACCATTAAAGCAAAAATGTTCCCAATTCTGCCCGACAGCCAGGCAAATGTAAATGAGCCGACAATGCCTACAATTTGAATCAGCAGCACAGTTACGATCAGGCTTTGTGATGGCAGTTTCAGCTCAGTAGCACCAAAGATCGTCGCCACGTACATCACCGTTCGGAGGCCCATCGTGTAAATAAAAAATGCGCTCAGAAACTTGGCCAGAAAGGGCTGCTCACCTAGGTTACGGTAAACTTTTTTGAGCTCAATGAAGCCGTTGAAGATCCAGTTTCCGGGTTTTTGCTTGGCGGCTTTGTTGGCAGGCAGATACTTGAATGGGATCTGGGCAAAAAGTATCCACCAGAGTCCAACGGTAAAAAATGAGATCCGTGCAGGAAGCGCTTTATCGGTAATGCCGTAAAATGCCGGCGCTAAAATCATGCTTAAATTAAAGAGCATCAGCAGCACGCTTCCCAGGTAACCCAAAGAAAACCCGCGGGCGCTGTACGAATCGAAGCGGTCTTCGGTGGCAATTTCAGGAAGGTAAGAGTCATAAAATACAATGCTGCCGCTCCAACCGATAAGGCTCAGTGCGAACAGAATGACCGAGGGAACCAGGGTGTCTTTGGTAAAAAAATAAAGCAGCATGCAGCTGACAGCGCCCAGGTAACAAAAGAACTTCATAAATCTTTTCTTCTTGCCACTATAATCGGCAACAGCCGTGCACAAAGGGATCAAAAGCGCGGTGATCAGAAACGAGGCCGAAACCGTGTAGGTAAACAGCACGGAGCTTTTAATTTGAAATCCAAAAAAATCAGTGAAAAGGGTTCCTGAGGCCTTTAATGCTGTGGCGCTGAAATAAACGGGGAAAATACTGGATACGATAACGAGCGCGTGAACCGAATTGGCCCAGTCGTACATGTACCAGGCATTTATGATTTTGGGATCGTTCTTTTTCATTCAGGGTTGAATTTGCCACAAAATAATAAAAGCGGCAGATTTAACCGGCCGCTTTTATTGAATTATACCAAAATGTGCTCGTTTATTTGATCACAGGCTCGAAAACCATGATCGTTTCCTGCTCGACTTTGTCGACAGGCATTTTGCTTTTTAATCTTAATTTGTTGTTAGAAATCTCCTCAACACCAAACTCGCCCGAGAAGCCTGAGATCTTAATGTCAAGCGTTTTGTCCTCATTTTTCAAATACCATGTCCCGCCGTTGATCACTTGCTTTGAGCCTTGATCAATCGCTTTGGTAACATTGTTTTGAAGGAACTGGATGTCCATTACCTCCTTAATAGCCCGCGTTTGCGTATTCAACAGATTCAACGGGATAGTTTTGCCCGTAAGATCCGTTACATTAGACATCCGCCATGGATAGTTGATCAGGATTTTATCTTTTTCAGATAGCGGCGGCGTTGGGTTGGGGTTCTCTTTTTTTTCTTTATCACAAGCCATTAAAAGGATGGCCAAAAAAAGAGGGGCAATAAGGAGCAATCGTCTCATATCAGTTTTATATTTTATGTTCCAGGCAATTTCTTTTCTTACTTTGTCATTAATATATTGAAATCTCTGCACCATTCGCGGAAAGCGTTTCTCGGAAAGCGTTTCGCGGAAAAATCAAATACCAACGCTGCAAAAGTAACGAATTTGTCTGGTCAATTCTTATGATCCATTTTACCAATATGTATGTGAGAGTTTTTTACACCACTTTATTTTATGTTCTGGCGCAGGCGATGTCCGTTTCGGCCCAGGACTGCCAGCCCGCTTATATACTAAATCCGGTCAAGGTTAATAATAGGATTGAATGGGAAAAAATTCCGGAATTCACCCTGCCTTTCACCATCATTTACAATGCCACGCGCTTTGGTGATACGCAGTCGCAACCGCTCAAACACGGATTCAGCCACCTTGCAACATTCAGCGGCTCGGAGCTTGCAACATTGCCCGCTGCCAAGCGCGCATTGATCTGGTATGGCGTTGCCACATCAAGCGGCAACCAGCCCTGGGCAGATAATGCCCTGCGCAGCCCCTGGGGAAATGACACGGCCGCCTACCGAAGTTTTTGGGATAACTACGCCGAAACAGCGAAGGGAAGTGATATCATCTGTATGGACATTGAGCGCATGCAGCGCGAAGACCGCGACATTCTCGCGTTAAAATCCAATAGCCAGATTCCCCAGAACTACCGGAATTTGTCGGATGCAGACTTTCTGGCCACCTATAAAAGAGACATGAGATGGTGGTATACCGAAGCTGCCAAACGGCTTCGGGCCAAAGGGGTTACCGCTCCGCTGAGCAGTTATAGCGACGTTCCCGTGCGCAACACCTGGCTGAACATTACCGCCAACAGCTGGCAGGACTGGACCACCAACCCCGCCCGGACGCATTATCTGGTGCAGGACAATGCAGGCAAAATCGGCGGCAGCTTTTATGATGCACAGCAATTCCTGACGCCTTCGCCCTACTATTATTATGGTTATGACAATCCGATCGGAAAGGATTATCTGTCCTATCTGCTGTTTAACATTGAAGCAAACCGTGCTTGGAGCGATAAACCCATCATTCCGTTTGTTTGGATGCGGGTTCATGACAGTTATGATCCAAATACTCCGCTGATTGCGCCATTTGTGGCGGAAGCAACGGCTATTTTCCCATTTTTCTCGGGAGCGAAAGGCTTATGGCTTTGGGAGAATCCAGGCTTTCCAGGAAACAGGCAGGAGAATTATGAACCTTACGAGCGCTTTATTTACGGACTTTACCGGCTGTCTGCTTTCAAAGATATGTTCGAGGGGACGTATGAGCTGGTTATTCCGCAATCAGCGCGCGACCATATGGAGCTGCAAAACCCGATCTGGCGCGGCGTAGTCAAGGGCAGTAACATTCTGATCGCCGCTCAGAACCCATATGCGGCAGATAATGCCGAAACCGAGATCGTGGTTTTTCATCAGAAGTGGTTTAAAAGTCTTAAGCTGAAAGGGAAAGAAGTTCTTCTATGCAAATTCGACCTGAATGATACGGTCAATGGCGTTGAGCCGGACCTGTCTGATGCGTATGTTTATGCCAATCCCGTTGAATTTGAGATGAATGTTGTATTAAATGGCATCAATGGTGTTACAGATGTAGATTTTTCATTGCTCAATTCAAAAGGCCAGGTTGTGCTTAGTAAGCAGCTGAAAGCCGTTTCAGGCGAAACGCGTGCGCGGATCGATTTGCCGAGGTTATCTGCTGGCATATATTTTGCCCGCTTTGTCAGCGAAAACAGGACCATTACCAAAAAAGTGGTCATTCATCAATAACACCTGCAATTATGAACCGCCTGAGCCAGCAAACCAGCCCATACTTATTACAACATGCACACAATCCCGTTGACTGGTATCCCTGGGGCGAAGAAGCATTAAGCAAAGCCAAAACAGAAAACAAGCCGATCCTGGTCAGCATTGGCTATTCGGCTTGTCACTGGTGCCATGTAATGGAGCGGGAATGCTTTGAAAAAGAGGCGATTGCAGAGGTGATGAATGCGCATTTCGTTTGCATTAAGGTGGACCGCGAGGAACGCCCGGATGTAGACGCTGTATATATGGATGCCGTGCAGGCCATGGGTGTGCGCGGCGGCTGGCCGCTGAATGTTTTTTTGCTGCCCGATAGCCGGCCTTTTTACGGAGTGACTTATTTACCGCCGCAAAATTGGGTGCAGCTTTTGAAAAGCATTAACAACGCCTTTCAAAAGCATTATGACGAGCTGGCCGGTTCAGCAGAAGGTTTTGTACAAAACATGCTGGTTTCTGATACAGAAAAATACGGCCTTGTAGCCAAAAATAGTGGTTACGACATTTCCGAGCTTGACTCGATGTTCGAGCATTTGCAGCGAAACTTTGACACTGAAAAAGGCGGAATGGACCGGGCGCCGAAATTTCCTATGCCTTCGATTTACAAGTTTTTGCTGCGTTATTATGACATAAGCCAAAATCCAGAGGCGCTTGCCCATCTGGAATTATCATTGAACCGCATTGCCTTAGGCGGGATTTACGATCATGTTGGCGGAGGCTGGGCCAGATACTCGGTTGATGACGAGTGGTTTATCCCGCATTTTGAAAAAATGCTTTATGATAATGCGCAGCTGCTGAGCATTTACGCCGAAGCCTATTCACTCACGCAAAACCCACTTTATGCCGATCGCCTTATCAGCACCATTCAATGGTTACAAATTGAAATGCGGAACGAGCAGGGTGGTTTTTATTCGGCGCTGGACGCGGATAGTGAAGGTGTAGAAGGCAAGTTTTACATTTGGACCAAAGCAGAGCTTGAACAAACCCTGGGTGATGATTTTGAATGGTTTGCCAAGCTTTATAATGTTTCAGACCACGGCAACTGGGAAGAAGGCCATAATCATTTGCATTTGACCCGCCCTGTTTTGCAGACCGCAAGTGCATTAAGGCTCAATGTCGTAGATCTTGAAACAAAATACAATGCTGCCCTTAAAAAGCTGGCAGAAAAACGCGCGGAACGCATTCGTCCGGGCCTGGACGACAAAACGCTTACATCCTGGAACGGGTTATTGATCAAAGGCTTAGCAGATTCTTACCGGGCTTTGGGAAAGGAAAATATACGTGAGCTTGCTGTCTCCGCGGGCGTTTTCATCCGGGATAATATGATGGTGGAAAACCGGCTTATGCACAGCTATAAAAGCGGCCAGGCAACGGTAACGGGCTTTTTGGAAGATTATGCAGCCGTCATTGAAGCTTACCTGGCACTTTACCAGATCACATTCGATGAACAGTGGATCTCACTGGCACAAAAGCTTGCCGATTACACGATCCAGAACTTTTATGATCAAAGTGAAGGCTTCTTTTATTTCACTGATATTGATGGAGAAACGCTCATAGCACGTAAAAAAGAGCTTTTTGACAATGTAATCCCCTCATCCAACTCAATCATGGCGCATAATCTTTACGTGCTGGGAATGATGCTGGATGATGATCAGTACACGAAGATCTCGGATGCTATGCTTTCCAAAATGGATAAAGTCATGCTCGCCGACGTGCAATGGGTTACAAATTGGGCCGCATTATACTGCGTGAGGGCCACACCTACCGCAGAAATCATCATTGCAGGCCCGCAAGCAGACGAAATGCGAAAAGATTTCGACCGCTTCTTCGTCCCAAACAAACTGGTAATGGGCACCACAACCCACTCAAATCTTCCCCTACTCCAAAACCGCACCGCCATCAACGGAAAAACAGCCATCTACCTATGCTATGATAAGACCTGCCAGCTACCCGTTACGCAGGTGGAGTTAGCGATTAATCAGCTGGCTGGGGTTTAGATTGGTTTGCTACTAGCAATTTGCCTTAGTCAAGCAGCGGAAAATAGCGCTCTTCTATCACGCGCATGTGATGGATGGGGTGGCCGATGATGACGAAACCTAGTGCAAGGGCGGAGATGTCGGACTTGAAGGCGAAGCCGGAGCGCAGCAGCATTTCATCATTCATACTTTTGAAAAGTGAGATCGTGCTTTGCCTTACCTGGTTAAATTCCTGCATCAGCTCCTCAATGCTGCGCTGCTGCGCGATGGTGTTGGCTGCCAGCAGCTCTTCGTCATAGCCAGGAAGCGTGGTTTTATCATTTCTGGAAAAACGCATGGCGCGGTAGGACGAAATGCGTTCGTTGTCAATGACATGTTGCAGAATATCCTTTACGCTCCATTTGCCTTCCGCGTAGGCGCGGTTTTGAAGGTTGGTGAGTTTTGCAATGTCCGTGTAAACATGATCGGGTGCGTATTTATCAAAAGCTTCGAAAATGTTAATGTCTTCAACCAGATTAATATAGCGGTCAAAGAACTGGGGCATTGGGCTGATCATGGATTTTTTCATGGACTCTAACGGCTTTTTTTAGCCTGAAATATAAGAAAAATCCGCATCATGCCTTTTACAGTGCATTTGCTGCAATAGTATTTTCAACAACACTTGCAGAATTGTACTTAACTTGATTACATTTGGATATAAATCCTCTTGAAATTGAAAAGACTGTTGCCGATAGGATTGTTGGTTCTGCTGCTCTACAATATGTTCGGGCTGACTTTCGCTGTACTTTTCTTTGATAATCACCACCAAAAAGCACCCGTTTCCTCATCAAACGATGATCTAATGGTTGTGAAAATGCATTTGCCATCGCTTCCCTATTCTGGTGATCTGCAAATCACTGATCTTCCGCAAGGACTTATCCGCCAGAACGATCAGTTTTACAATCCTACCAACGTCCTGCATCAAAACGACACGCTTTACGTTACGTTGCAATCCAACCAGGTGGCAAGGGATGATTTTTTCGCATTGGCCAATGCCATGCAGATCCTGAGTGACCCTAATGCGAAATTGCCTGAGGACCCGTATAGCAAAGCCATGAAAATGGTGGAAAATCTGCTTAAAAATTACGTTTCAAATACGAATGAGATAAGTTTTCAACCCGTGTCATTTGCCGAACCTGCGCCATTGACAACAGGCGTTGCTTCGAAAAATATCTATTCAGCCAACTTCATTCAGCTAACAAGCCCGCCTCCCGAGCTTGGCTGAATCCCGGCGGACCTTTAATCTTCGGCCGCAAGCCTTTCTATCCATTTATAAAAATTGCCTGCGAAAGCGCTATATCCTTTTTTGGAGATCCCGTGCGTGCGGCACAACCCCTCAGTAAAACAAATGCAATATTCTTTACGAAAAATGAAGCAACCACTGATTTTGCTTTTAATGATTTCGCTGTGCGTAACAGGCAGAGCGTTCGCCCAAATGCCTAACGACGCCATATATATGTCGAAAAATACGGCCTGTCTGGCTCTTTCTTACGGGCACAGTTCCTGGGACAAGTATTGGGAAAATCAGCTCAAACGCGAAAACCTCAACATTGGCACACACACAACCCAAAGTGCGATGGCCATGCTGGCAGTAGGCGTAACCAAAAACCTGAATGTGATCGTGGGCGTTCCTTACGTGTGGACGCAGACCAGCGCTGGCAATCTAAAATGGCAGAAAGGGTTTCAGGACGCTTCCCTTTGGCTTAAATTTCGTTTTATCAACAAATCAGGATTCTCCCTGCACGCCATTGGCGGCGCGTCCATCCCTACAGGCGATTACATTGCCGATTTTATGCCGATGTCCATTGGTATGCAGTGCAGAACTGCAACAGCCAGACTGGTAGCCAGTTACCGCCATCAGCCAACAGGCATTTACATGACGGCTTCGGGAAGCTACATTTTCCGCAGCAACATTGATATCGATCGCGACTCTTATCTGGCTGACGGAAGGCTGCATAGCACCAATAAAGTAACCGTTCCCAATGCTTATGATGCATCTGTGAGACTTGGTTATTTGAAAAAGGGCATTCAGGCAGAGGTTTTTGCCGAATACGGTGCTTGTGACGGTGGTGATAACATTCGCCGCAATGACATGCCTTTTCCGACCAATAATATGAAAAGCACTGTGGGCGGGGTTTATGCCAAATTCCAGCCAAAAAATATCGGCGTTAATGCCCGGGCCGCTTACGTTCTGGATGGAACCAATGTTGGCCAGAGTACATCTTTTTCTGTGGGCGTGTTATACCAATTCAGGTATATCAAGGCTGACAAAAACCCAAACATGCATCAATAACAATGAAAGTACAATATATTTCAAAAAGCAATATTCTGGTTGCGTGCGGATTGTTTCTCACTTTTGCGATTTCTTCCTGCAACAAAACCATCGACGAGCCCTCGGCTTCTGTCAACAACCCTTCCAGTATGGATGCCGATGCAGGCAACTGGAAACCTTATGTGCTTACCTCGTCGAGCGAGGTGGAAGTGGCGGAACCTAAGGCTGCTACTTCGGCTGAATACAAGGCAGAAATTGAAAAATTAAAAGAGACAACTTCAAAAATTACCCCGCAGCAACGCGATATCGTCAATTACTGGGGTGCAGGCGCTACTTTCCGCTGGAACGAGATCGGCCGTGAGCTGGCTGCCCGCTATAACACGCCGCCGGCATCCAATCAGGATGGCAAATATCCGCTGCCTGATCCGGCGAACCCGCTGGCTGACCCTAAGTTTCCATTTGCTAACCCGCCTTACACGGCACGTGCGCTGGCTTACCTGAGCGTTGCCCAGTATGATGCATTGGTAAGTGCCTGGAATTATAAGTTTAAATACAACCGCAAAGCGCCTTCCAAAACCGATGCATCTGTGCAGGCCATTTTGCCGGTAACGGATCTTCCATCCTATCCTTCCGAGGATGCGGTGGTTGCCGAAGCTTCGTTTTTGGTTTTGAAAGCCATGTTTCCGGGAGAAGTGCCATTTTTGGAGCAGAAACTGGCAGAGCATAAAAACAGCCGCCTATGGGCTGGTATGAATGTGGAAAGTGATATTGCTGCCGGTGCCGAACTGGGAAAAGCAGTAGGCGCCAAAGTAATGGCCAGAGCCAAAACGGATGGCATGGGAACGGCAAACAACCAGGCTGCCACTGCCGAAATGATCGCGAATGCCAAAAAGATCGGCACTTCTGAAATTTGGGTGAGCCAGGAATCGCCTGCGCGCCCGCCTATGCTGCCTACATATGGTTTTGTAACTCCCTGGAATTTTGACAAAGAAACCGTTAAAACGCTGCGTCCGGGTCCGCCGCCAGCCCTGGGGAGCAAGGAATACCAGGAAAATATCGATGAGCTTTTAGCCATTGCCAAAAAACAAACCCGCGATCAGGCGCGCATTGCCAGCTTCTGGTCAGACGGCGTGGGCAGTTACACGCCTCCGGGCCACTGGCATAGAAGAGCGGCTGACCTTTGCCACAAAAATTCTTTCAGTGAAGTGCGGACGGCCAGAACATTGGCGCTTTTGGGCACAACATTGCAGGATGCCGGAATATGTTGCTGGGATGTGAAGTATTTTTATTACTACCCACGCCCAAATCAAATGAACAGAAAAATCAAAACATCTGTGGGCTTACCTAATTTCCCATCCTACACGTCGGGACACTCAACATTCTCCGGGGCGGCAGCCGAACTGCTTGCCCACATTTTCCCGGAAGAAAAGCAAAAGATCGACGACATGGCCCAGGAAGCTTCCGTATCAAGAATCTACGGACTGATCCATTACCGCTTCGACTGCGAAGCAGGCCTAGCATCCGGCCATAAAATCGGTGAGTATGCCGTAGCCAGGGCGAAAGCGGATGGTGCGAAATAAGACCTTTCAATATTAGCAAAAATGGCTTCCCGAGCGATCAGGAAGCCATTTTTGTTGTTTGAGTAATTTAAAAATAAATCACTAGCCCAGATTACCAATGTCAAACGGAAGCTTGCGCAAGCGCTTGCCGGTTGCGGCGAAGACTGCGTTGCCTAGCGCGGGGGCGATTGGTGGCAGGCCTGGCTCTCCTACTCCGCCCGGGGCTGCGCCGCTGTCTATGATATGGATTTCGATGGCAGGCATCTCGTTCAGGCGCATGATATTGTATTGATGGAAGTTGCTTTGGTCGCTCACGCCATTGGTAAATGTGATGCCGTCTTTGATAGCGGCGGTAATTCCCATCACAATGTTGCCTTCGGTCTGGGCTTTCACATTATCCGGGTTCACATAATGCCCGCAGTCGATGACAGAAACCACTTTATCGATCTTAACGCCCTGATCCTTTTTCGAAACAGTAATGCAGCAAGCTGAAATGCTGCTGAATGAGCTGAATATGGCAAGCCCTTTTCCTGCGCCTTCGGGCATTTTTTCTTCCCAATTTGCCTTTTCGGCCAGTTTTTCAAGCACTTTCTTAAAACGATCGTCGGTAAGGATTTCCATTCTGGCTTTCAATGGATCTTTTTTGGCCAGATGCGCCAGCTCGTCGAGGAAGCACTCCTGGCCCCATCCGAAATTGGACGCATATACAGAGCGCCACCAAACCACCGGAATATCCGTTTTGACGTGGGTCCAGCTTACTTTGGAAGCGCCGTCGAACCGATATTTATTATTTTCAGTAGCCAGCTCACCGCTGAGCCACGCGTCTGCATCCGTTTCTTTTAAGTCACCAAAAACCTGTCCGGCAATGGATTCACCTATGGCGTGGTGATGAAAGCCGGTAATTTTACCGTTTTCTACAAATCCTTGCATATGACTCAGCATTCCCGGCCGGTAAGGACCCTGTGAAATGTCATCCTCGCGCGTCCAGACCACTTTTACAGGCTTTTTAACCACTTTTGAAATGTGGCAGGCTTCCAGTACAAAGTCATGATATGCTTTCCGGCCAAAAGCGCCGCCAAGCAGTGTAACATTGATTTTGACCTGCTCGGATTTTACTTTCATATAACCACAAACATCACGCAACGCCCAGTCGGGCCCCTGCACGGGTGCCCAGATTTCCACTGTTCCGTCATCCTTCACATGCGCGATCGCGTTTTCGGGCTCAATAGGCGCGTGCGCTAAAAACGGTGTTTCATAATTGGCTTCGAGCTTATCTTTGGCAGCGCTGTATTTTAGTGTAAAATCACCTTTTTGCTCTGCATTAATGCCCTCTTTTTTAGCCGCTTCATATGTTGCAGCAAAGTAATTGGCTGTACTTAGCGTTTTTTCCAGATCACCATTGTCCCATTTTACAACCAGCGCTTTTTTCCCTTTTAAAGCTGCCCAGTAGTTGGTGGCAACCACGGCCACGGCTTCGGACGTGCGGTGCGGCATTGTCCGTTCGGTTTTGATAACCTGCAAAACGCCCTTGATCTTTTTTGCCTCCGTATCATCAATAGACGCCACTTTTCCATGGATCATCGGTGAATGTAAAATGCTGGCATAGACCATTCCAGGCACATCCACATCAATTCCATAAACCGCCTTACCATTGACGCGCTCAGGCACATCAAGTCTTTTATTGTATTTGCCAATGATCTTGAAATCCTTGGCTTCTTTAAGCTTCGGATCTTCGGGGATTTCAAGCTTGGAGGCT
The DNA here is from genome assembly GCF_021502655.1 of Dyadobacter sp. CY347. GTDB lineage: Bacteria > Bacteroidota > Bacteroidia > Cytophagales > Spirosomataceae > Dyadobacter. Next base: position 760,269 of record NZ_JAKFFT010000002.1, on the reverse strand, counting down.
TCATCGGCCAGCTCGCCGTAAGTAAAGCTTTTGCCGCTGGCCGGATGCACGATCTTGGCATCTTCGGCGTGGCATTCGGAAACGGGCACATTCCATCGTTTGGCCGCCGTGGTCGTAAGCATTTCCCTTGCAGCCGCTCCGGCTTTTCGGATCGGGGACCAAAGCGCACGGACCGAACTGCTGCCTCCGGAAGTTTGGCTGCCGTATTTACCCATGCCGTCACTCTGCACGATCAGCACTTTTTCCAGGCTCACTTCCAGCTCCTCGGCAAGCAGCGAGGGCACGGCCTGCGTGGAGCCCTGGCCCATATCGGGTCTGGGATTAACAAGGGTAATGTTGCCGTTGGTGTCAATAATAATAAATGGATTGATTTCCAGCCGGAGGACCGCAGGCGTGATCTTTTTCAAAGAAGCGTCCCGGGTAAAACCTGAAATGCCCAATGCAAGCCCGAAAGTGGTTATGCCCGAAGCTTTCAGAAAATCGCGGCGTGTTGTTTGAATATTTTCCAATGTCTTGGGAGCTAATGTTATCTGGATGTTGCTTTTAACGTTTTCCAATGCCATTCTCTGAAACTTTCATTTCGTCGGCAGCCCTGTGAATGGCTTTTCTGATGCGGTCGTAAGTGCCGCAGCGGCAAAGATTTCCACTCATGGCGGCATCAATGTCGGCATCCGTTGGATTGGGTTTGGATTTCAGAAGCGCCGCGGCAGACATGATCTGGCCCGACTGACAGTAGCCACATTGCGGGACCTGCTCTTCGATCCAGGCTTTTTGTAGCACATTCATCTTGCCATCCCCAATGCCTTCAATGGTTGTGATCTTATTGTTTTTACCTACACCGGAAACCGGCAGCTGGCACGAGCGCGTCGGTTCGCCATTCAAATGCACCGTGCAAGCGCCGCACAGGGCCATTCCGCAGCCAAACTTCGTGCCTTTTAACCCGGCAAAATCGCGAACGACCCATAGCAAAGGCATGTCCGGCTCGACATCGACTTTTACTTTTTTGCCATTTAATGATAAATTATATATCGCCATAGTAAAACATTATTAATGTTATCGCCTAAAATCAGGATGTAAATTACGAAAAATAGGACTTTTATAAACTTAAATTTCGTCGAATCAATCTTTTACCCGATGGGCGGGCAAACGCCTTTCGTCGAAACAAAAAACAAAGCTAATTTTACCCGATTCTCACCATAGACGCTATCAATGATCACAAATGACGCTGTTGTTCTTGGACTATTAATGCTGATTCTGGCCGCCATTTTCTATACGGCATCTATGGATAATATCGGCTGGAAGCGGTTTTATGCCGTAGTGCCTCCGCTTCTGCTTTGCTATTTTATTCCGGGCCTGCTTAACTCCTTCGGCATTGTCAATGGAGCGACCTCGCAGCTCTATCCAGTTATTTCCAAATATTTCCTTCCCGCATGCCTCGTCTTTTTTACCATAGGCATGGACTGGCGTTCGCTGAGCCGGTTGGGGCCGAAAGCATTGATCGCTATGCTGGTTGGAACGCTGGGGATAATGGTAGGCGGGCCGTTTGCATTGTGGTTGGTTGGGTTAATCAGCCCTGAAACAGTTGCTGGTGAAGGTGCCGACGCGGTCTGGCGCGGGCTGGCTACCATTGCCGGAAGCTGGATCGGCGGCGGGGCCAATCAGACTGCATTAAGGGAGGTCTTTCAGCCCAGCGACGCATTGTTTTCCCAGATGGTGGCCGTGGACGTGCTGATTGCAGAGCTATGGATGGCTTTCCTCATTTACGGGGCTGGGATCGCCACGCGCATTGACCGCTGGCTGGGAGCTGATAGCAGCCAGATCGAAGAAATCAAACAACATCTTGATATTCAACACAATGCTAATGAGAAAGCGCCAGCTGTGCGGGATTACATATTACTTGCGGCAGCAGGATTTGGCGCAACAGGCATAGCCCATTTTCTCGCTGATATGATCACGCCTTATTTATCAAAAAATTATCCTTTTTTAGACAAATACAGCCTTACATCAACCTTTTTCTGGGTGGTAACCATTGCTACATTCATCGGGATCGCCCTTTCGCTGACGCCCGTACGAAAGCTTGAACACGTGGGCGCTTCAAAGCTCGGCTCCGTATTCTTATATGTGCTTGTGGCCACAATCGGGATGCAGATGGATCTTGGGGCAGTGGCTGGAAATCCCGGGCTTTTTGCCATCGGCCTGATCTGGATCCTGACCCATGCGGTCATTTTGATTTTAGTTTGTAAATGGCTTAAAATTCCGTTCTTTTTCCTGGCAGTGGGAAGTCAGGCCAATGTGGGCGGATCGGCTTCGGCCTCCGTGGTTGCTGCTGCATTTCATCCATCGCTGGCAACAGTTGGCGTTTTACTTGCTATCTTAGGTTACGCAATCGGCACATATGGCGGGTATCTGACAGCACTGGTCATGCAGTGGGTAAGTGAAGGGTAACAGTGCCATCTTTATTTTAACAACAACATGGAAGAAAACAGCAAACTTGATAAGATCATTGAGGCCAGAATGAAGCTAAAGGCGCGTTTTGAGCATCAAATGTCTGCAACACCTTCGGTTTCAGATTCGCGACCGATGGGAACGGGTGAAATAAATCGTCATGGCATGCCCAAACTGCCCGCCGGGCAAGTAAGAACGGAGAAATGGCCGGTGCTGGACCTGGGTTTCAAGCCTGATATTTCGCATCAGAAATGGAAACTGATTATTGACGGACATGTTGAGTCGCCCGTGACCCTAAGCTGTGAGGACTTCATGGCATTGCCACAAACGGAGGACGTCAGTGATTTCCACTGCGTGACAACCTGGTCGCGGATGGATGTGCCCTGGGTAGGCGTGCGATTGGCCGATCTGGCGGCTCTTGTTCAGCCCAAAGCCAGCGCTACGCACATTCTCTGCCATGGATATGATAAATACACGACCAACTTATCGCTGGAAGAAGCGTTGAAAGACGACGTCTTGCTCGTTCATACGGCTGACAATAAACCGTTAGAGCGCGATCATGGCGGCCCTGTGCGAATGATCACGCCTCAGCTTTACGCCTGGAAAGGAAGTAAATGGATTAGCAGGATCGAATTTCTGCCTGCAAACAAGCTTGGATTTTGGGAATTAAGAGGTTATTCCAATACGGCTTATCCCTGGCGGAATGACCGTTACAGTTGAAGGTGCCAATCTTATCGCGCATCTACAAATCAAGCACCAGACCGTCATAGGCCAGATGAACATTAGCCGGCAGCTCATTTTCAATGTCGGCGTGCTTTCCCAGTTTATGGCTCATATGCACCAAATAGGCCTTTGGAACCTGCAACTCTTTAATCAGAGCCAGAGATTGGGCTAATGTAAAATGCGAAAGATGCGGCTCTTTTTGCAGCGTGTCCAGAACCAGGACTTTGGAACCTATAATTTTTTGCTGTTCTCTTTCGGAAATAAAATTGGCATCGGTAATGTAGGTGAAATCACCAATCCGGTAGCCGTACACGGGCAAATGATGATGCATAGCCTCAATAGGTGTGAATTTTACACCCTGCACATCAAAAGGCTCATTATTAATGTTATGAAGTTCAAAATGCGGCACGCCGGGATATCTTTTTTCAGAAAAAGCATAGGCAAACTCGTTCTGGATCTGCATTAAAACAGACTCCCTTCCGTAAAGCGGAATATCGCGCTGGCTGCGGTGGTTGAAGGCACGGATATCGTCGAGCCCGGCCGTATGGTCTTTATGCTGATGCGTGAAAATGGCTGCGTCCAGGTCCTTTACATTGGCCCGCAGCATTTGCTGACGAAAATCGGGGCCGATGTCAATAACGAAAGATTTGCCATCGACCTGGATCCAAACGGAAGTCCTTAAACGCTTGTCGCGTGGGTCATCGGATCGGCAAACGGCACATTCACAGGCAATAACCGGTATTCCCTGTGATGTGCCGGTCCCTAAAAATGTAATCCTCATCAGGTTTATTCTGTCAAATGCGCGACCACTTCAACCAGACGGTCAAAATTCAAAGGTTTCATCAGCGCATCGTCAAATCCTGCTTGTTTAAAGTCTTCTTCCGAATAGTTCTTGGCGTTTCCTGTAATAGCCACGATAGGCGTTTTGGCCTTTTTCTCGTTAGGCAATTTGCGGATGCTTCTTGCGCACTCCATTCCATCCATCACAGGCATATTGATATCCAGCAAAATAATATCGAAATCCTCTTTTTCAAGAAGCTGCAAAACCTGCTCTCCGTTTTTCACGGACGTGATCTCGTAATGTTGAAATTCCAGAATCTTCCTTGCCAGATTTTGAATAACTGAGCTGTCTTCGGCAATGAGTACTCGTTTGGTGTATGACATATGATGGGTCAGGTATTGTGTTTAATAATTTGCCAGGCTCAATTTAGGGATATTTCAACCAAAGTCGCAACCTGGCGTGGTGCGAAGATTCAAAATTATCATAAAAAAGTAAATAAACATCTTATACTTTTTCAAAGCACACTTTCGGGTGTAAGTTTGTGATCCGTTCAAAAATTTGGAAGCCCTATGTTTAAAAATAAAGTAATCCGGTACAGCACAATCGCCATGGTTATTGCGATCCTGGCCTATTTTGTTGTTGAAAATTTTTCGGGTGCGGGCCTCAATGGCGCCAGCGAAGACCAGATCGCCAGCAATCCCGAGCAGTATAAAACGACCATTCTCAAAGAGCGCGCAGCCAAAGACGAGCAGTTCCGGACCACCGAGGACTCCCCGATTGCCGATAAAGAAAGCTTCCACGGCTTGCATTACTTTGCTCCCGACCTGTCTTACCGCATTAAGGCCAACATTTCCCCTTACATGAAGGATGACAAGGAAGTTGAGGTTAAATACACAGATGGGACTTCGGAGAAGTATGAAAAGTATGGTTATGCCAATTTCAAGATCGGCGATCAGGAGCAGAAGCTGTTACTGCTTAAAAATGAGAGCGTTATTTCTGTTCTTTTTAAAGATGCAACCAGTGGAAAGGAAACCTATGGGGGCGGCCGTTACCTGGATTATCCCGTTTCTGAGATTAAGAACAATGTGATCGTCCTGGATTTTAATAAAGCCTATAATCCTTACTGTGTATATCAGGAAAGTTACGCCTGCCCGGTCCCGCCGAAGGAAAATACGCTTTCTGTGGCCGTTCTGGCCGGCGAGCAGCTTGAATCTGCTGTCCATAATTAAGCGGCCTTTGCCTTTTTTATTTTATTAAAAAATCAATTACTATTTCAAGTCGGACGGCGCTGTTCGACTTAAATCCTTAATTTTGTAATCCGGCTTAACTGCCGGTTGAAAACCTATTTTTGAAGCATTCGCATGAAGATCTCCTATAAGTGGCTTAAAGAATTAATAGATATAACAGAATCTCCCGAAGAAATCGGCAAAATACTGACCGCAACCGGGCTGGAAGTTGAAAGCATTGAAGAGATTGAATCCATCAAAGGAGGTCTGCAAGGCGTTGTCATCGGCCAGGTGCTTACCTGCGAAAAACATCCCGAAGCCGACCGTCTCAGCCTGACGACCGTTGATGTAGGCATTGAAAATCCTTTATCCATTGTTTGCGGCGCGCCGAATGTAGCTGCCGGTCAAAAAGTGATTGTAGCGACTGTGGGAGCGACATTATATCCGACCGGAAGTGATCAGCCATTGGTTTTAAAAAAATCAAAAATCAGAGGCGCGCTTTCAGAAGGAATGATCTGCGCCGAAGACGAATTAGGCGTCGGCACATCGCACGACGGGATTTTAGTCCTTAATACTGACCTGCCAAACGGCACGCCAGCCAGCGAATACTTTGGCATTTCTTCTGATTATTTAATAGAAATCGGCCTTACGCCTAACCGCGCGGACGCTGCATCGCATTATGGCGTTGCGCGTGATCTGAAAGCCTATTTTAATCGCGACATAAAACTTTCGTCCGTTGATGCTTTTGCAGTCAATAATGAAAGCCTGCCATTTGAAGTTGAAGTAAAAAATTCAGAAGCAGCGCCCAGATATAGCGGCCTAACCATTTCCGGACTAAAAGTGGGCGAGTCGCCCGATTGGCTCAAACAAAGACTGGCAATCATTGGAATCCGCTCGATTAACAACATCGTAGACATCACAAACTACATTTGCCACGAGCTGGGCCAGCCTATGCATGCATTTGATGCCGAAAAGGTGATTGGTAATAAGGTAATTGTAACCACTGTGCCTGCCGGGACAACATTTGTGACGCTGGATGGCGTGGAAAGGAAACTTTCGGATTCGGATCTGATGATCTGCAATGCAGGGGCGGACGGGACTCCGGAGCCTATGTGCATTGCAGGGGTTTTCGGCGGGCTTACTTCGGGCGTTACTAACGAAACAACATCCATTTTTCTTGAATCCGCTTATTTCTCGCCGATCTGGGTTCGTAAGACGGCTCAGCGCTATGCATTAAAAACGGATTCTTCTTTCCGTTTCGAGCGTGGGACTGATCCTAACATGCCTTTATATGCATTAAAAAGGGCAGCATTGCTTATTCAGGAAATCGCAGGCGGAACTGTTTCTTCAAACATTACGGACATTTATCCTGAACCCGTTGCAGATTTTCAGGTAAAAATGACTTACCGCAACATCGACAGGTTGATTGGTAAATCATTGGATAAAACACTTATTAGCAACATTCTGACTGGGCTTGACATTCAAATTCAGGACCAGACCGAAACGGGCTTTACGGCGATCGTGCCGCCTTATCGCGTGGACGTGCAACGGGAAGCGGACGTGATTGAAGAAATTTTGCGCATTTATGGTTTCGGCCAGGTTGAACTTTCGGATGCGCTTAGCTCAGATTATCTGTCAGATTTCCCTGTTAATGATCCTGAAAAATTGAAACTGCGCGTTGCTGAACTTTTGGTAGCAAATGGTTTCAACGAAATGATCAATAATTCACTCACGAAGCCTGATTACCACGCCTCATTAGCTGAAAGCATTCAGGGTAACCCGGTTAAAATCCTGAATTACCTGAGTGAAGATTTGTCTATAATGCGCCAGACCCTGATTTTCTCAGGTTTGGAAGTCATTGCTTACAACAGCAACCGCCGCCAGAAGGATTTGAAGCTTTTTGAATTTGGCAAAACCTATAATGAGATCGGCGAAAAATACGTCGAGAGAGAAAGGCTGGCCGTTTTCCTAACGGGCAACATTGGACAGGAAAGCTGGTTTGAGAAATCGCGGGAAGTGGTTTTCCATGATCTGGCAGGTTTTGTGATGCAGGTTTTGTCTTCTGTAAAGATCAAGGACGTGGAGAGAACCGAGGCGGATGCGGCTATCTTTAAATTTGGAACAACACTGACATTGAACCGCAAGCCGGTTGTGACATTCGGGCAGCTTAATGCGGCCATTGGTAAGAAGCTCGACATTAAGGCGCCTGTTTTTTATGCGGATTTTGATTGGGACTATATGCTCAAACAATATGATGCGTTTGTCCAGTATAAAGAAGTAGCCAAGTTCCCTGAAGTGCGTCGCGATCTTTCTGTTGTGGTTGATAAAAAAATCACTTTTGAGGAACTGCGCCAGATTGCTTATAAAACCGAAAGGCAGCTTCTGCGCGCGGTAAACGTGTTTGATGTGTACGAAGGGGCGAACCTGGAAGGAAAGAAATCGTATTCGGTGAGCTTCATTTTGCAGGACGATCAGCAAACATTGACCGACAAGGTGATTGACAAAACCATGCAGCGGTTGATTTCCGCTTACGAGCGGGAATTCGAGGCAGTGATCAGGAAATAAAGGAGTTTTGGTTTGACAGCATTATTAAGGCCAAAAAATGGAAAGGAGCATCGAGCGCATCATTGAACACAAGTTGACCGACCTTGAGAAAAAACTCGAGTTCCTGATCAACACCAAAGAGAAACTAAGCTGGTCAATATCAGAGCTGCAGCGTGAAAATGCCGAGCTCCGTGCATCCAATCAACACCTCAAGGAAGAAGCAAAAGAAATAAAGAAAAAATACACTAGTTTGGAAAAAGACTTTAATAAGTCTAAAAGTTTCGCTAAAATTGTCACTAGTAAACTGACACCAACAAGCGGAATCGCCGAACTGAAAGACTCAGTTGAAAGATATATACAAGAGATCGATAAGTGCATAGAATTGCTTGAAGATACCTTATGAAAAAAAATAACATACCCAATCCGGACGTTTCTGTCTTTATAAAACTGCTGGACAGGGGTTTCAAACTGAGCGTTCCGGCGGATCAGGAGAAATTCTACAGGGATGGGTATGAGGTGTTCATGCAACGCGTGCAGCAGCATAAATTAAAAGGAAAAGTATACGGTGACATTGAAGCAATTGCACTTACTTCTATTGAATGCCTTGTAGCATTACAACGGGACCAGGAGCAAATGGATAACTTGGTGATGGCTTTTAAAAACAGGGTAGAAAAGCTTGACGAAACCATTACCAGCGCAATAGAAGGCTGAAAGCTCAACACCACAAAACCTTTATTTTATACGGATTACTCTTTATCTTCTTTCAATACTTCCACCTTCGGCATTTTCACGCGGTTTAGTCGGTAAAACCAACTATATATAACCATTACTGAAATGTCAAATTCATTAGTTTTCATCCTCGTCCTGTCCGACATTATCGCCATTGGTGTGGGGATTTTCGCAGGCAAGTACATCTTTCAGCGATCTTTTGATCAGAAAGAAAAAGAAGCGCAGGAACGCGCAGCCGAAATTCTCCGTAATGCCGAAAGCGCTGCCGAAAACATAAAAAAAGACCGTATCCTTGAAGCCAAGGAAAAATACCTGAGACTGAAAGGCGAGTTTGAAGAGGATGCTAACAAGAAGCGCGTGATCCTCCAAACCAACGAGCAGAAACTAAAACAACGCGAGCAAAGCCTTAACCAGACGATTGAGGCAAACAAGCGCCGCGAAAATGAGCTTGAAGCGCTTAAAACCAATCTAAACCAGCAACTTGAAACGGCCACAAAACGCCGCGAAGAAGCAGAAAAATCACTGCACCAGCAAGTTGCCCAGCTTGAAAAAATCGCCAACCTTACTGCCGACCAGGCGCGCGAGCAATTAATAGACGCATTGAAAGCAGAGGCGGATACAAGGGCCGGATCGTATGTCAAAAGTGCGATGGAAGAAGCCCGTCTTACTGCTACGAAAGAAGCTAAGAAAATCGTTATTGAAACTATTCAGCGCACGGCTGCGGAACACGCGATCGAAAACTGCGTGTCTGTTTTCAACATTGAAAACGACGATATTAAGGGTAAGATCATTGGACGTGAAGGCCGTAACATTCGTGCTCTGGAAGCCGCAACGGGCGTTGAGATCATTGTGGACGACACTCCGGAAGCGATCGTTATCTCCGGATTTGATCCGGTAAGAAGAGAAATTGCAAGGCTTTCGCTTCATCGTCTTGTTCAGGATGGAAGGATTCACCCGGCCAGGATTGAGGAAGTCGTTGCCAAAACACGCAAGAACATTGATGACGAGATCGTGGAGATCGGTGAACGAACTGTGATCGACATGGGCATCCACGGACTTCACCCTGAGCTTGTTAAGATGATCGGCCGTATGCGTTTCCGCTCGTCTTACGGGCAAAACCTGCTGCAACATTCACGTGAGGTGGCGAAGCTTTGTGCTACAATGGCATCTGAACTTGGATTGAACACGAAACTGGCAAAAAGAGCTGGTCTGCTGCACGATATTGGTAAGGTCTGGCCGGAAGAATCAGATCTTCCCCACGCAATATTGGGTATGGAGCTTGCTAAAAAATACAAGGAAAATCCGGAAGTGTGCAACGCGATCGGCGCCCACCACGATGAAATTGAAATGACCAGCATTCTCTCCCCGATCATTCAGGTGTGCGATGCAATTTCAGGATCTCGCCCGGGAGCACGCCGCGAAATGATGGAGTCTTACATTCAGAGGCTTCGTGACCTTGAAAACATGGCATTGTCATTTGAGGGTGTTGAAAAATGTTATGCGATCCAGGCGGGTCGTGAATTGCGCGTGATCATTGATGCAGATAATGTTTCGGATGAAAAGGCAGGGATGCTTTCTTTTGATATTTCGCAAAAAATTGAAAAGGAAATGCAGTATCCCGGACAGATAAAAATTACAGTAATCCGTGAGATGCGTTCAGTAGCGTATGCGCGTTAATCAGCCTAAAATACATGAGTTACTCACTTCTTAGTAGTTCAGAGCTTTTGGAAATCCAAACGCTCGGTGAACTTAAAAATGCAGGTTATCAATCCAGATCTATTAAGCAGGAACTGCGTGATAATCTGATCGTTAAGATTAAAAACAAAGAAAATATTTTCCCTGGCATCTGGGGTTATGAGGAAACTGTAATTCCTGATGTGGAGCGTGCGATCCTGTCGATGCACAACATTAATTTTTTGGGATTGCGCGGACAAGCTAAAACGCGGATTGCCCGGATGATGATTAATCTTCTGGACGAATACATTCCTTACGTGAAGAATTCGGAGTTGCATGATGATCCTTTGCAACCCTTATCCAGGTTTGCAAAAGATGCTGTGGAGGAATATGGCGACGACACAGAAATAGCCTGGCTGCACCGGGATGAGCGCTATACTGAGAAGTTGGCGACCCCGGATGTTTCCGTAGCCGACCTTATCGGCGACGTGGACCCTATTAAAGCAGCAACATTGAAACTGCCTTATTCGGACGAACGGGTAATCCATTTCGGCCTTATCCCCCGCTCGCATCGCGGCATTTTTGTAATCAACGAACTTCCCGATTTGCAGGCCAGGATACAAGTTGCGCTTTTCAATATTTTGCAGGAAGGCGACATTCAGATCCGTGGTTTCAAGTTGCGCTTGCCGCTTGACATTCAATTTGTTTTCACCGCCAACCCGGAGGACTATACCAACCGCGGAAGCATTGTTACCCCGCTGAAAGACCGTATTGAAAGCCAGATTGTGACGCATTATCCGAAAACAATTGAAACGGGCAAGAAGATCACGGAACAGGAAGCGATCGTTAAATCGGAGCAGATTGGCATGATCAAGGTCAATGAGCTTGCTAAAACATTGATCGAGCAGATTGCATTTGAGGCACGCGAAAGTGAATATGTGGATAGCAAAAGCGGCGTTTCCGCTCGTTTGACGATCTCTGCTTATGAAAGCCTTTTGAGCACTGCCGAAAGACGTGCGCTGATCAATGGAGAGGAAAGCACATATGTGCGTATTTCAGACCTTTATGGCGTTGTTTCTGCGATTTGCGGTAAGGTTGAGCTTGTTTATGAAGGCGAGGTTGAAGGTCCGGTGATCGTAGCACAGAACCTGATCGGAAAAGCAATCCGCACGCAGTTTTTGAATTTCTTCCCAGATCCTGAGAAGAGTAAAAAGAGCAAGATCAATCCGTATGCGAAAGTAATCGAATGGTTTGGCTCAGGCAACGAAATGGAAATGCCAGGCGACATGACCGATCGCGAGTATATGGCGCGGTTGAAAACCATTGACGGTCTGGATGATTTTGTGGATATGCTAAGTGCCTATTCCGGAGTTGAAGAAAAACTGTTCATGATGGAATTCGCATTGCACGGCATGGCAGAATTCTCGCTGATTGGAAAGATGTCGCTGGATCAGGGAATGAAGTTCCAGGACCTGGTGAGCAGCATGTTTTCCGGCCCGGGTGAAGACGATTACGACTTCGATGAAGATGATGACGATCGCAAACCATTTTGATATACAACAAGAAATGCCCGGCAAACACCGGGCATTTTCTTTATATGCGATTTGTAAAACAAGCTAATTTATAAAGTCAGCTGTATTCAAATCAAAGGGGAGCGCCTTCGTCTACCACATTAGGCTCGCTTGTGTCGATTAATGCATCCGGCTCGTTGTTCACCTTCGCACGAACTTTCGCTTCCAGCTCATCCATCAATTCCGGATTGTCTTTGATAAGCGCTTTTACGGCGTCACGGCCTTGTCCTAGACGGTTACCATCGTAGCTAAACCATGAACCTGCTTTCTTTACGATCTCCAGCTCAACTGCAAGGTCAATGATCTCTCCTACTTTGGAAATTCCTTCGCCGTACATGATATCGAATTCCACAACCTTAAATGGCGGTGCAACCTTATTTTTCACCACTTTCACACGTGTGCGGTTACCCAGGATCTGATCAGCGCTTTCTTTGATCTGACCAACACGACGGATATCCAAACGCACAGAAGCATAGTATTTCAATGCGTTACCACCCGTTGTAGTCTCAGGGTTACCGAACATTACGCCGATTTTCTCACGCAGCTGGTTAATGAAAATACAGCAGCATCCAGTTTTGTTGATCACACCCGTCAGCTTACGCAATGCCTGCGACATCAAACGAGCTTGTAAACCCATTTTGCTGTCACCCATTTCACCTTCAAGCTCAGCACGTGGCACAAGGGCAGCAACAGAGTCAATAACGATGATATCCACAGCGCCGCTGCTAATCAGATGTTCTGCAATTTCCAAGGCCTGCTCACCGCTGTCTGGCTGTGAGATCAGCAAGTTACTGGTATCAATGCCTAATTTTTCAGCATAAGATCTGTCAAACGCGTGCTCTGCATCAATAAATGCTGCAAGTCCGCCTTTTTTCTGGGCCTCGGCAATGCAGTGCATGGACAATGTGGTCTTACCGGAAGATTCCGGTCCGTAAATTTCCACAACACGGCCACGCGGAACGCCTCCTACCCCAAGAGCCAGGTCGAGACCCAGCGAACCTGTTGAGATAACAGGAATATCCAAAACCTTACTGTCGCTCAGGCGCATCACTGTGCCTTTTCCGTAGGTTTTGTCCAGCTTTTCAAGCGTGGTTTGTAATGCTTTAAGTTTGTTGTCTTTATCAGTGGTTGGTTGTGCCATAAAAACGGATACAATAATTTAGTTTGTTCATAAAAAAGCGGCTTTTGATTCCCAAAAACCGCTTGATACCTGGTCTTTTTGTTGTGTAAAAATACCAAATTACAAGCAAAAATCCAACGGCTTTTTCTTTTAAAAATATAATTTCAGACGTGATAAATACAGATAATATCAAGTGGATTTTACAACTTAGGACATTCGATTATTCAGTGTCAGGAATGATTTACCCACCGGCTTTTGATCAGGATAAACGGTAAATAATTAACGGCTAATTTCCATAATTTTGCAGCGGAATTATCTGTTTTAGAGATGCATTCCGCCTTCTTACCTAATTACCGCATTTGTGTTTAAAAAGATTTTCGCTGCCGTTCTAGTGTTTTGTGTCCTTGCAGGCGTTTACTACCGTGATATGCTCAGCTATGGCTGGATGCAGGCCTCAGGCCAGGTGAAGATTCTGATGAATGTGGAGGATGTGGCCGATGTGCTAAATGACCCTGCATTCCCTGATTCCCTCAAAGCCAGGATCCGGCTGATTGAGGAGATCAAGAAATTCGGCGTGGATTCTTTGGGGCTGACGCCTTCGAAAAACTACACCACATTCTACAATCAGCACGGTAAACCATTGATCTGGCTGATCACGGCATCTGAAAAATACAAGATCGAGCCTTATAAATGGCACTTTCCTATCATTGGTAGTTTTCCTTACAAAGGTTTTTTTGATTCCACACGTGCAGTCTCCGAGGAGCGCGAACTCATGCGTCAAGGCTTGGATACAGATATTGGAGACGTTTCTGCATGGTCAACATTGGGTTATCTGAAAGATCCGATCCTATCAAGTATGCTGGAAAGAAGAGTGGGAAGTCTGGCCAACCTCATCCTCCACGAGCTTACGCATGGAACACTTTTTGTGAAAAATAACCTGGAACTGAATGAGAACCTGGCCAGCTTTATCGGGGACCAGGGCGCGATCCGCTTTTTGAAGTATAAGTATGGTCTGGACTCCCCGGAATTACGTACATACGAATATTTAAAAAAGTACAATGATGCGTATTCTGGGCATATGCTTAGGGGGATAGCCCGGCTGGACAGTCTTTATAAAACATTTGGTACAAACCCCGTAGCCAGTGCGCATTATGACTCATTAAAAACTGCGCTCATTACGGGCATCTTTGAAGACGCCGATACACTGCTTTCGGGGAAGCGGACGTTAACAAACAAAAATCAGCCCGCGCCGAGCCGCCGGGCGTCGAACCGCCGGGCGGCGAACCGCTGGCAGGATGGGAAGTTGCCCAATAATGCGTATTTCATCAGTTATCAGACTTACAAGTCAAAACAGGACATTTTTAGAATTGAGTTTGAACAAAAATTTGGAGGAAATATTAAAAAATATCTGGCCTTTTTGAAAGAAAAATATCCCTCTCTATAATTACAGTTTTTAGCATGAAGAGATCGTACATCGTTATAATTGCTTTAATCACCGTTTCGCTTTTTTTCTCATTTCGGCAATTTGAAGAGCAGGCTGCTGAGAACAGGGTTATTAATAACAAGAGCTTCGGGCCGGGCGAAAGGGTTGAATACAGGGTGCATTACGGGTTTATCAATGCAGCCGAAGCCAAAGTTGAGGTAGGAAAATCGGTTTCAATGATCAACAACCGGCCTTGCTTCCGGGTCAGTGTTTCGGGACGTACAGTAGGTGCGTTCGATCTTATTTCCCGGGTGCGCGACACCTGGCGGTCATACATTGACACGACGGCGATCTTGCCGCATATGTTTGAGCGTCAGATCCAGGAGAACAAATATCGCAAGGACGAACGCGTGATGTTCAATCACCACAGGGACCAGGCCGTTTCCAGTGTAAAGGACGAGACCAAAACATATAATGTCCCCAACAACATCCACGACATCATCAGCGGTTATTTCTATTTAAGAACGATCAATTTCGACCGTGTTTCAGAAGGGGATGTTATAGAAGTTCCTACGTTTTTTGATGGGGAGGTTTACAAGCTGCGTGTCCGTTACGTTGGAAAAGATGTGATTAAGACCAAATATGGCAAGACAAAAGTGTTAAGGATCAACCCTTTGATTCCAGACAACAAGTTCTTCAAGGGCGAGGGCGCCATGAAGCTGTGGGTTTCTGATGATTCCAACAAAATACCGTTGAAAGTAGAAGTTGAACTGAAAATTGGTTCACTGGAAATGGACTTAAAATCATATAAGGGCCTTAAAAAAGACCTTGTCTGGTTCTGAAAAAGCGTTTTCGCCAGTTTTGAAATTGCTTTAATGGAAACCAAAGCTCGTTTCGGCTTATGGCATAGAATGAAACCGGAGTGCTTCCAAAACTGAGATAAAAGTTTGTGATAGAATCAACCTCCGGGCTTTCGAAGTCGAAGATCAGCGTTTTACCATTGTGGGCATGGAAATATTGATCCAGCATGAATGTCCTGGCATTGCCCTTTCTCCCTCTTTGATCTGCAGCGTTGAACAAATAAATTGCTCTTCCGGCGAATGTCACAATGAGTATCCCGGCATGGATTTGTCCGTTGTAAAAAGCGTAGTAAACTTCCGCCTGCTGATTCGCCTGCAATGCTTTAAAAAGTGCTTTCAAGCGATTGAATGCGCCAGGATCAACGCCCCCCGGAATACGCGCTGTTTGATTTTCATTGAATAATTTGATCAACGGGTCAATGTCCGCGCTTTTCTTCATTTCCCAGTTAAAGGCTTTACTACGCCTCAAATTTTGCCTTCGATCCTTGGAATAACCTGCATTTAACTGCTCATAATCGGCTTTTAAATAAAGCCAGTGCGTATGTTTTTGGGTAAATTTTAGATTGGCAAATGATGCTTCCAATGCGGATAGCCTAATTGAGTTTTCCGGATTGAAATGATAAGCTGATATGTAAACAAATTCTTCCGAAATACAGCGAATGAAAGATTCAAGCTGTAATCCAGAAAGCGGCTTTAATGAAAACAAGCCTAGATATTGACAAAAAATAGGTTGATAAACGATCGTAAAACCCCATTTTCTGCGGATAGGAATGGGCATTACAATTTCCGGGCGCTCAAATGTGGGCCAAATGAGCGCTTTCCAACTTTCACAAACAATATCAAGATAAAATGTCTGGGCGTAAACAACACATTGTAAGGATTTGCGAATGTGTTCATTCCAGGTCGCGTCACAGATCTGTGTGCGTTCGAGTAGTAATGGCGTCATGGGGTAATTCAGGTTTTAAGTACGCTTTTAACCTGTTTAGACGCCAATCATCATTTAAAGTAACTGCGCAGCTTTTGTAATGTCTCTTCCACGTCGGGCGTCTCGCCCATCAGCAGGTTAATACTCTGTATGGAATGTATGACCGTGCTGTGATCACGGCCTCCGAAGTGATAGCCGATGGACTTCAAAGGAAGATCAGTATATTCTTTTGCCAAAAACATGGCCAGCTGACGCGGGTAAACGACTTCTTTCTTACGGCTCTTGCTTTTTAAATCTGCAATGGTAACCTGGAAAAAGTCAGCGATCACTTCCTGGATCGTATCAATGGTCACCTCTTTGTCCTCATTCATTACAATGTTCCGTAATGTATTTTTGGCCAGCTCCACGTCTATTTCCCGGCGGGTCAGCGAAGCCTGGGCCATGAGCGATACGATGACACCTTCCAGCTCACGCACATTGGAATTCACACTATGCGCAATGTATTCGATCACGTCATAATCAATCGAAATGCCTTCTGACTGGATTTTCTTTTGGATAATGGCAATACGCGTCTCGAAATCAGGCGTTTGAAGATCCGCCGTCAATCCCCATTTAAAACGGGACAATAACCTGTCCTGCAAGCCTTGCAGCTCACGCGGCGGCCGGTCGCTGGTCATAATAATCTGCTTACCAAGCTGGTGCAGATGATTAAAAATATGGAAGAATGTATCCTGCGTTTTTTCTTTTCCTGACAAAAACTGAACGTCATCAATCGCCAGCACATCCACCTTCATGTAGAAATCGGTGAAATCCTGTAATGTGTTGTTTTTGATGGAATTGATAAACTGGTTGGTAAACTTTTCGGAAGAAACATATAAGACCAGCTTATTATCAAAGTGGTTCATAATGTAGTTCCCGATGGCCTGCACAAGGTGCGTTTTGCCCAGCCCTACCCCGCCGTACATCATCAGCGGGTTGAACGACGTGAGTCCCGGGCGCTGCGCCACGGCAAACCCAGCCGACCGCGCCAGACGGTTACAATCGCCTTCAATAAAATTATCAAATGAGTAATTCGGATTGAGATAAGTATCCAGGTTCATCGAATCGTGGTCCTTATCCCTGTGATTGGACCCGAGCCTCGGGTCTGTTACAAAATTATCCGGCTTTGAAGAGTTGGGAGATTTAGGTGTGGAAACATTCATCGTAAGCGGCTGATGCTTGTCATTGCCTTTATCCACGATAATGGAATATTCCAGCAGACCATCTCTTCCTATGGCGTAATCCAATGCCTTCCTTAAAAGATTGACATAATTATCTTCCAGCCATTCATAGAAAAACTGGCTTGGAACCTGAATCGTAAGCACTTTACCGTAAAGTTTCAAAGGCCGTATCGGTTCAAACCACGTCTTAAAACTTTGATCCGGAATGTGCTGCTGAATCACTCTCAGGCAGGCATCCCAGATCTGGTCTACTTCTCTATGTGTGCTAACTCTTTCCAATGTATAAGTTGAGGAATTCAGAATGTCTAAATTTAAAAGGACGGCAAAGATATAAAAATACCTGATCTCTCCAGATTAAAACCAACGTTCAATTTAATACCAGGGCGACCTATCGGCAAACCCACAAAATAAAATCAGGCGCGTATATATCTGCATGATGTGGAAGCGATACTATACGTCCGCAACTGAAAAGTAACTTCAAATTTGTAGCTTTGTTAACAAGCAAAATCGCTCACTTTCACCTGATCCGACAAGAAATGGCTGCCTTATCATTTTCAAATTTCAGCCCTTCCGGTAAAGATGCCTGGGAAAAACAGGCTGAAAAAGAATTGAAAGGGCGGCTTAAAACATTGTCTGACTGGATCATAGGAGCCGATTTGCATTTAGATCCTTACGTTACGCGATCGGATATTGCCCCCGAAAAAATGGCGGCTATGCAGGCTTGTCAGAAAAAAATACCAGGCTGGCAAAACTTACCGGTGGTGAATTTTACAGAACCACGGCAAACCAATGCAGCCATGAAACACGCGCTGGAAAATGGCGCTGATGGGATTATGCTGGATCTTGGAAATGCCAGTGTCGCGCATTGCGAATTCCCGAAATTACTTCACGGAATCCGGTTAAGCGATACGGCTGTTTATTTTAAGACGAATGAAAACGCTGCAGACGTTTTCAAGGAAATATCCAAAAACGCAGGTTATTATCTGAAAGGCGGCATCGCATCTGACCCGGTCGCCCATGAAATGCACACGGGAAAGTCATCTGGTAACAGCATTGACGCTATTGTTTCCGTTTTGAACCAAAGCAGGAATATGCGTGAATTTCGGGCATATATGGTTGAGGGTCACCTATTTCACAACAATGGCGTGACGCCAGTGCAGGAGCTGGCATTGCTGCTTTCGGCAACCGTTAATTATCTGGATCTGATTACAGACAAAGGGATTTCACCATTAACAGCATTCAACCGCGGCCTTTTTGCCATTTCCATAGGCACCAACTTCCTTTCGGAGATCGCCAAATTAAGAGCATTCCGGTTTTTATTACGAAAAATTGCAAATGCCTATCAACTGCCTGCTGAGCTTTGCACGCCATTTATACAAGCGCAAACCTCAACATTCCATGATGCCGAATCTGCATCCTACACCAATATGATCCGCTCTGCCTCCGAAGCCATGAGCGCTGTGATGGGCGGATGCAATGCATTGACTGTGAGGCCATACGATGAACAAACGAATGATCGGGGTGACTTTTCAGCACGGATCGCGCGCAATGTATCCTCCGTTCTTGCGCACGAAAGTGCACTGGCCTATGTTGCAGATCCCGCGGCGGGCTCATACATGCTCGAAAAAATGTCGCTGGATATGGCCGCCAAGGCTTGGGAACTGTTTTTGGAAATGGAAGAATCAGGAGGCTTTCAGGCATCCGTGTTAACCACATTAAAGTCATGAAACCCGATTTCAAGAACATTCAGGCAACTATTACCAGCGAATCTGCACAGCCAGAGGAACGGGCAAGTAAAGGTGTGATTACCTCGGAGGGGATTAAATTGAAAAGCATTTATGACCAAAATGATCTTGAAGATGCCGAACATTTAGCGTTCGAAGCAGGAATTCCTCCATTCGTGCGGGGGCCTTATGCAAGCATGTATCTGGAACGACCGTGGACAATCCGCCAATATGCCGGTTTTTCGACGGCTTCCGATTCAAATGCTTTTTATAAAAGAAACCTCGCGGCCGGCCAAAAGGGCCTTTCGGTTGCATTTGACCTGGCTACGCACAGAGGATATGATTCGGATCACCCGCGTGTTACCGGTGATGTGGGCAAAGCGGGAGTTGCGATTGATACGGTGGAAGATATGAAAATGCTTTTTGATCAAATCCCGCTGGATCAAATGTCGGTTTCGATGACGATGAATGGCGCTGTTATTCCGGTGATGGCCTTTTTTATCCTGGCGGCTGAGGAACAGGGCATTGAGCCAGAGCTATTATCCGGGACCATTCAGAATGACATTTTGAAGGAGTTCATGGTGCGCAACACATACATTTATCCGCCAGCCGCTTCCATGCGCATTGTGGGCGATATTTTTGCCTATACATCCCGTTTTATGCCCAAGTTTAATTCCATCAGCATCAGCGGCTACCATATGCATGAGGCAGGCGCACCGGCGCACATTGAGCTGGCCTATACGCTTGCGGACGGCCTGGAATACATTCGGACCGGACTGGATGCGGGCATTGCTATTGATGATTTTGCGCCGAGACTGTCATTTTTCTGGGGCATAGGGATGAATCATTTTATGGAAATTGCCAAAATGCGGGCGGGAAGGCTGCTTTGGTCAAAAATTGTAGATCAATTTAGTCCGAAAAACGAAAAATCGCTGGCATTACGAACGCATTGCCAAACGAGCGGTTACAGCCTCACCGAACAGGATCCATATAACAATGTTACCCGCACAACCATTGAAGCTATGGCCGCCGTGATGGGACACACGCAATCGCTGCATACCAACTCGCTGGACGAAGCCATGGCGCTTCCCACCGATTTTTCGGCGCGCATTGCGCGAAATACCCAGCTTTTCATTCAGCATGAAACGGATCTCTGCAAGGCCGTTGACCCGTGGGGCGGCTCCTATTATGTGGAATATCTGACCAAAGAGCTCGCAAAAAAAGCATGGCAGCTGATTGAAGAAGTGGAAAATCTCGGCGGCATGACGAAAGCCATCGAAACCGGGCTTCCGAAAATGCGGATCGAAGAAGCCGCCGCGAAAAAGCAGGCACGCATTGATTCGGGTAGGGATATTATTATTGGGGTAAATAAATTTAAAACGGACAGCAAAGACACATTCGACATTTTGCAAATTGATAATCAGGCCGTTCGCTTGTCACAGATTGCGTCTTTGGAAAAATTAAAAAAGGAACGCGATTCCGGTGAAGTTGCGGCAGCACTGAATAACATTACCGAAGCTTGCAGGCAAAAAGGTGGAAAGGATATGTCTGTCAATTTGTTGGCGCTGGCCATTGAGGCAGGGCGTAAAAGGGCTACATTAGGAGAAATTTCGGATGCGATGGAAAAAGAATTCGGACGTTATAAATCCACGATTCGTTCTGTATCAGGTGTTTACCAAGCCGAAGCATCGGATGACGAAAATTTTCGTGCTGCGCTTGAACTCTCGGACCGGTTTGCAGAAATGGATGGCCGGCGTGCACGGATACTGGTTGCAAAAATGGGCCAGGATGGTCACGATCGCGGAGCAAAAGTAATTGCAACAAGCTTCGCAGACCTAGGATTTGACGTGGACATTGGTCCGCTCTTCCAAACGCCCCGGGAAGTCGCAAAACAGGCAGCCGAAAATGATGTGCACGTGATAGGCGCATCGAGCCTGGCGGCAGGCCACAAAACCCTCATTCCCGAACTCATCGCGGAATTAAAGAACATTGGCCGGGAAGACATTATGGTAATTGCCGGTGGCGTAATCCCGGCGCAGGATTATCAATTTTTATATGATGCGGGCGTAAAAGGCATTTTCGGGCCAGGGACGATCATTTCAATTGCCGCACAGAAGATCTTAAACGAACTGATGCAGTCATAAATAAATCTAATTCACGCTTCCAAAGACCAGCGAAGTGCAGTTCCCGCCGAAACCAAACGAGTTCGAAAGCGCGTATGCTACTTTTTTATCATGAATTAATTCAGCAACAGGTTTTGCCTCGTGTGAGCTCATAGGGGTTTCCACATGTAAGCTTGGGAAAATCTCGTCGTGCACAATGCTTAATATGCTGAAAATAGCCTCCACTGCACCTGCTGCGCCTAATGTGTGCCCCGTGTAAGATTTCGTGGAATTAAAAGGCGGGATTTGATCAAACAATTGTGTCATTCCGGTTAGCTCAACCTCATCATTATTGGGCGTTCCCGTTCCGTGCGTATTAATGTAGTCAATGCGGTCGAATCCAATTCCTGCTGATTCGATGGCTTCCCGCATGGAAAGAACGGCTCCTACTGCTTCGTCGGACATAGCCGATGGGTGATGCGCGTCATTTGCATTGCCATAGCCGGCAACTTCTGCATAAACCTTTTTTTCACCGACAACTTCCTCAGCTTCAAGCACAAGATAAGCTGCCGCTTCTCCCAGGTTCAATCCGTCCCTGTTTTCATCAAATGGCTTGCACGCTGAATCAGACAAGATTTTGAGTGAATTGAAACCATTGACTGTGTATTTGGCAAGACTATCCACGCCGCCCACGATAACCCTTTTTGCCCGTCCGGACCGGATTAACCGCGCGCCCATCAAGATAGCATTCGCAGACGAGGAACACGCTGTATTAATGGTGTCGGAAAATCCTCTGATGTTGTATTTTTCGAGTAATGTAATGGTGTGCGCAGCGCAATTATAGGATTCCAGATATTCCGAACCGCTGGTTTTCAGATTGGCATCTTCGTAAAGCTGATCGGTCAGGCACATTCCGCCAACGGTCGTTGCGGAAATCAATGCTGTATCAAAGGATGAAAGCTGCTCCGAAGACAGGTTTGCATCTGTAATCGCCTCATCAAAAGCCTTGGTAGCGAGCAAATCGGTCCGCGTATAACCCACGCTATCCTGCAAACCGAGCAGTTCTTTCAGTCGCTCATTACTGCATGCGATTTCACCGAACGGCAGTAATGCTGCATAACGTGAGTCAAAATGCGCAGCGGTAGTAATACCCGTTTTTCCCTGGCGTAAACTGGCGTGATTTTCCGAAAGGTTTTCACCAATGGCTGATATAATGCCCATTCCGGTTACCAACACCCTTTTCATATCAAGCCTTTTTTGTATTTGCCAAAATATATTCGGCCATATGGTTTACATCCACCAGGATTTTTCTTCCCTCAGCAGGATTGGTGATTTTAATGCCGTACTCTCTTTCCAGAAGCACAACCAGTTCCAGAGAATCGATAGAATCCAGGCCGAGGTCGCCGCCGAAAAGAGGTTCGTCATCTTTAATGTCCTGCGGATTGATGTCAAGTAAATTCAAATATTGTACAATCTGACCTTTAATGACGGGTTTTAAACTTTCTATGTCCATAATTTCTTTTCTGAATTCAAACTTAAATAATTCTTTCCATCCTAAGCTTAAAATAAGTGGCAAGTTGACAAAGCAGGATAAATATCCCTAGAAAGGCGAAGACATTTTTCAGCTCCTGCCAGCTTCCGCCTTTCAGGAAAAGAATGTAAAAACCTTCCAGGCACCAATGCAAGGGCGAAAAGTTGCTCGCAAACTGCATAAAGCCGGGCATAACAAACGTCGGCACGAGAATCCCTCCTATGGCCCCGAAAATAATGATGGAAATGGCCCCAAAACCATTGGCCTGCTGCTCGGTCCGTGCATATGCACCGATCATCAATGCATAACTCACGGCGGCCATGCTGCTGATCAGGATCACGCTGGCAAATGCAAAAAGGTTAGTCGGAATGGTGAGCTTGGGAAGTCCCAGCTCGGGAAGGATCCAGATTCCCATTGAAAATGTGAGTGCCACTTGCACCACCGCTACGATCACGTAAATGGCCATTTTACTAAACATGACAAGCATAAATGTGGTCGGCATTGTTTTCAGTCGTAGAAAACTGCCGTTGATTCGCTCTTTTACAATGTTGCTTCCCAGGGAGACCACCATAAAAAACATCGCAAAAATCGTCCAGGCAGGCACATTATGCTGTGTAGAATTGGGAATGGCGGTTGAGTTATTATTGATCGCTACAATCTGGTTGATCTTAACCCGGTTGGAAATCATTTTCTTCTTCAACGCTTCCGACTGCCCGCCCAGATCCATCGTCGTGTACATCCGATCGATCATCAGCGAATTTTCAATGACGCTCATATAAGATTGAATAATGCCCATGACCGAAAAGCTATAATTTTCCTGTAAAACCGGATCATTATAAAAGGAAAGCGTCGGCATGGACACCTTTTCCGCGCTGGCCGAATCGCGTTCCAGCCCCAGGTCGTCCATCAGGATGTTGCTCACATCGGCAGCATTGCTTTCTAAGCCGGAAGAAAATGTTTTTGGAATGTATAAGCCGATCAATTTCCCCCTTGATAACAGCTCGGATTTTAAAGATTTTTCAGGAACCGCATCCTGGGAATCGATTTTAAAAAGACCTGATTGTTTCAGAAGCGCAACGAGTTTGTCACCTTCCTTACCAGCGTCGTGATTGACAACGAGCAATGGGATCTGGTTCTCGTTCACCATCTTATACGCACTATCCTGAATAATGGTAATGATAAATACCAGCAGCAGCGGCATCAAAAACATCAGCGCCAAGCCGACCTTATCATTGATCAGGAGGAGATATTCTTTCCGTAATGATGAAAAAACCTTGAACATATTAATCCCTGTACTCCTCCCCTGTCAGTTTGATGAATAAAGATTGCAGATTAGGAGCGTCATGCGCTTTCCTCAGATCCGTCAGGTCCCCTTTAGCAATAACCCTACCATGATCAATGAGCGCAATGTGTTTGCAGAATTCCTCTGCTTCCGACATGTGGTGGGAAGTGTAAATAATGGTCGTCCCGGCGTTATTTATTTCCTGTAGATAGCGAATGATCGCATTGCGGCTCTGCACGTCGACACCGACCGTAGGCTCATCCAGGAACAAAATGTCAGGTTTGTGAATGATGCCAATTGCCAGGTTAACCCTACGCTTCATCCCGCCGGAAAATGACCCGACTTTTTTATCCGCAAACCTGGCCAATCCCAAAATTTCAAGCAGATCCTCACGTCGCGCTTCAAGCTCTTCCTTATTAAGATTGTACATAGCCCCGAAATAATCCAGGTTCTGGCGCGGTGTAAGTTCCTGATAAAAAGCATATTCCTGTGGAACAAAACCAATGTGGCTCTTTCGTTCCTGTTCAGTAATAAGTTGGTTTTGGTGGTAAAAGTGAACCGTTCCGGCTGATGGCGGGATAATGCCGCAAAGGATTGAGATCAATGTTGTTTTGCCTGCACCATTGGGGCCCAGCAAACCAAAAATGTCAGATGTAGCAATGTTCAGGGAGACGTCGGTGAGGCTGTTTTCCTGGGCGGTTTTGTATTTTTTAGAAACGTTTTGTATTTCAATGCTAACCGGTTCGGTCATATCGTAGTGCTCATTTACCAAGACTCATACGCGACAGTTTTTGAAACGCTTCTTTTTCTACCAATCTGATATCCACCAGCATATCGGCTATTTCATCAAAATCCTTTTGTTCCGTCAGGCGTCCTTTGTAAACGCCTGCCATCTTGATTGCACTCGCGCGCCACATGTCCCCTGCTTTGGTAAAATCCTCAGAAACAACGGACAAACGGTCATCCTGCATGTAAGCGGACGCTTCTTCCAGAAAAGCACCATATAAAAAACGGAAACCGCCTCCGCCTGTGCCGATCTCTTCCTGCATCCGAACAATTTGTCCCAGATACAAGCTTGCTTTTTTCAGCCCGAGCTTGTCACGCCACTTGCGAATGTGCCCCGCCGTGTGCCTTATGCCATCCACGCCTGCAAAATTGCCTGGAATTTTAAGCATATCACGCACGTTGCGACGAATTCCCTTCACAATTCCTTTACGGATCATATCATCGGTTACGGGCTTAACGCGTTCCGGAAAATAAATGTGTCCTTTCGGGGCCAATGGTCCCTGCGCAAAGCGAACGCGGCTCAGATCCGACTTGGATAATGTGGTCACATCTTCCATCACCGGATCGCTGATCAGGTAATTATTATCTTCCTGTCCGAAAACGATCAGGTTATGCGCATTGAAATGGAACCGGTATTCTTTTGGGAAATAAGTAAGATGAAACACACCCACCTGGCAAGCCACCGGAACACCTTCCTGAACTTTTTTATCCAGAAATGCTTCCGCTGATGCAACGTTTGAGAATTTTTTCCGCGTTACATCCACATTAAGCGCATTGCAAGTCCGCTTGAAAATAGCGCCCGGCATGGTCCTGAAAGAAATAGCAGGGCCATTATTTACAGTAAGAAAAGGGATTTGAATATAAAAAAGCCCCGAACCCATCCCGAAAGCAAGCGGCTCGGTCATGAAATCCAGACCATGATAGCGCAATAATGCCGTGGTAACCCCATTCTCACAATGCGCCGTCTGAACGTGGCGGAATTCATCCGTATGGCTATCAATATTCACTGGCTCAACCTTTAAAATTTTTCAATTCCTGCAATGCAACATCGAACGCACCGGCATATTTTTCCAATTTGCGATCGCTCAATCCTTTGAAAACGGACGGTTTTAAATGTCTTTTGATAAAAAAAGGAAAAAAACCAGTGTAACCCGAAAGGACCGAAAGATCCATCAGCCTGAGCTCCATGAAGTAGTAAATAGGACTTTTCTCTCCATTCGCTACTGCCTTTCTGGCGTCCTCTATCCGCTCATTCACATCATCCCAGGCGCTGTCCAAAGCCTGCTTTTTGACCTCCCAACCTCTGCTTAATGCCGTTTCGTATTTTCCGTCTGCATTTTTGACGTAGCATACTTCCCTGGTAAATTTTTCCAGAGCACCAGGGTCTTGTGGAAGGTCTTCCTTTTTCATGGATGATCAGCAAACGGTCAACATACAGAACATATAAGAGAAACGGGAGCTTTCTGGAACTGCCAAAAGTATTTTTTCGCCCTTTTTCAGTGCCCCGCTGTAAAAAACCTCTTCAAGCATCATATAAATCGAAGCCGAGCCGACATTGCCCTTGGTAACCAGGTTGGTATACCACTTTTCTTTTGAAATCGGCATGCCATTCTCGTTACAGAAGTCTTCAATTTTGTTTTCAAAGAAATAGCTGGACAAGTGCGGCAGGAAATAGCTCACTTCATCCATGCTGATCCCCCTTTTTTCAAGGATATCTTTCAGTTTTGCAAAACCCAATTTAACGATTTTTTCTCCTAAAAGCTTCACATCCTGCTTGATACTAAACACAGATTGTTCCTGGACCTGTTCACTTTTAAAATCTTTATAACTTTTCAGCGAACCGTCTTCCAGCTTATCCGCGCCCATGTACATGCAAGGCTCCTGCTCGTTGGCATAAGAACAACCCTCTATCCAATCAATTTTAAGAGAAATGCCCGTTTGGTTCGGCTCAGATTCAACGAGAAAAGCGCCGGCGCCATCCGAAAGCATCCAGCGTAGAAAATCTTTTTCAAATGCCAGATAAGGATTTTTTTCAAGTCGTAAAAGCTGCTGCACCTCATCCTCGAACTGGTCAGCCCGCAGGACGGGGGAAAGCCTTTCGGAAGCGCACGCAACTGCTTTTTGCTTTTCGCCCAGTTTTACGGACATATAAGCGTATTTAAAAGCATGCATTCCTGCGCAGCAAACGCCCGACGGGGACACAACTTCAACAGGACCAGTGTCTTTCAAATAACCATGCACCATTGAACCGTGCGAAGGCATCAGCTGATCCGGGCTCGACGTGGCGCAACTGATCAGGTCAACTTCCTTTATTTCAGATGTATGTTTTTCAAACAGTTTTGTTACCGCCAGCGCCGCCAATTCCGCATTGGTATGCGTGGGTGTGCCGTCTTTCAGCAGCGCATAGTATCTGCTTTTAATGCCGTTATTGCGTAAAACAAGTGCTTTGGATTTCGAAGGTTTTCCATTAATATACCCTAAATATGCTTCCATTTCTTCATTCGAAACGGGCTCATTCGGCAAAAACTTGGCAATTCTGGTAATATATGCGTCTGACATTATTATTTGGTTTCTACACCACAAAAGTATTGTTTTTTCTTCTTAATCGTATTTCCGGTAAATGGCACGATCAGCAAATTATATACGAAAAGGATCACAGGAGCGACCATAAACAATGCGATCAGCAGATAATATTTGAAAAAACTCACAAGTCTTTTCCGCTTAGCAGGAGTCGTTCCTTTTGTTTTGATCAATTTTGCCCAGATCCTGAAAAGTTTTTTGGCACGCTGTTCTATAAACAAAATGTCCGTCGGGATTTCTATTAAACCAGTTCCCAGAATCTCATTTTGAAGATTGCCGTAATCCGATTTTGCTGCTGCGCTGTTCACAATTGCGCCAAATTTCGATGCGCTTTCAATATCCTGCTCACTAACGCCGGGCAGGGGGAAAATATTCCATTTCCGATCTTTTCTGCCGGTTAGCATCCAGTGTAAAATAGTGAATGCGCTGATCAGATTGGACGTCCTGTCCATCAGCGGAATATTCCCTACAAGCTTGCCGCCAGCATTTTTTATCAGCTTTTTAATGCTCTCCTGAGAATTAAGCCACATATTTCTTCCTCCTATCACAGTCACAACCGGTGTTCCGCGCAGAATTGACTGAAATGTCGGGTCTTTGAGCAGCGATGTAACAGGCGGCGATGGCGACAAAAACCAGGGCTGATAGCCCAGCACGATCAGATCGTACTGCTGAGCTGTGTATGAAATTGGTTTTAACGGAATCGTATCTTCCTCAACACATTCAGGCATTTTATCAAAAAATTCTTCGGTCGTCCAGGGAAAAACGTAGGGCGTAACAGGAAAAATCTGGTGCCTTTCTATGCGGTCCGGATCAAATGGAGATAAAAACTGGTCGATGATTTCATTCAGCTGTCCGGTTTGCGAGTAGTTTACGACTAATATTTTTCCCATTTATCAACAATCCTTTTACCTAAATTCTCACTTTAAATCCGTCTCTTTCAACACTTTGGAATCTTTGGCATAATTGGAAACAATCGATTTCAGATCATTATTCAACTTACCGTAACCCGCTATCACAGCCCGCTTGTCTTCGTCAAGCTGCTTATTGTATTTCAAAACTTTGGGCGCATGTTCCTGAACGGCTAACCTCAAAAACCGGTATTCTGCATTGCCCGGATTGCTTTTGATTTCATCTTCGAGCATGAAAGCGCCTTTTTTGAAAGTCTTGACCTTTACTTTCACACCCTTCTCGAATCCCGCCTTTTTCATCGTCAATGCACCTTTATACGCATTGGTCAGGGATGATGTTTTTTCCTTTTCAAGATCTGCGAGCGCCTGATCAATAGCAGCTTCTTGCCCGCTCGATAATGCCTTGTAAAAAGCCTTTTTATCTGACTGAACAAAACGGAATGCAGTCAAGGATGTCAGGCAAACGAGAATTATAATCAGTGATCTTTTCATGTAACTAATCGTAGACTATTGTTGAAACAAATGATCAGGCCCGGATGTTCCTAGGACTGTTTCCTGCATTCCAAAATAGTGTGATAGCTATCGCCGATCAACGGATAAGTTTCCACGATTTCGAATCCCGCCTGACGGGCCAGATCCTTCATCACTTCAACGCGATACATTTTACTGTTTCCATTCGCCATAATCGTGAAATAGAGCGATGTTGCGACCAAACTATACTGGGCAGCCGGGAAATCCTGGTTATCAAAAAATGGTTCCAGAATGTAAAGCGTCGTGTTTTCGGATGCTGCATTGCAAGCATTTTCAAGGATCTGAATGATCTGTTCTTTTGAAAAACAATCCAGAAACTGGCTCATCCAGATCACATCCGCGCCTTTCGGGATTTCTTGCGAGCGATCCAGCAGGTTAATAGGATGAAAATCAATGCGATCAAGCAAATTTCTTTCCGCAGCATTGTCCTTTGCCACTTTGAGCTGAACCGGAAGATCGAGTATTTTAATCCGGACATTCGGATCATGGTTGCAGCAGGCGAATGACCATTTCCCTGTGTTCCCACCTACATCGAAGATCATTTTTGGGTTTTTCCTGAACACAATTTTTAATGCTTCCGGAAATGCATTGTCAGAATAATAATGGTCAAATTCGAACCAGGAAGTCTTGGCTGGTTCTGGTAAGATCGAAAGTCCTTCGTAAATCGTTGGCCAGTCGCCCAGCACTTTCAACCCCTCGGGCTTACCGGTTTTGAAACTTTCGGTCATGTTTTTGGCGCCGAGATAACATACATCATTCATGAAGTTAATGTTGACCCGCGTCATCTCATCCCTTAATAGGAAAAAACCGATCTTGGTAATTTTAACAAGCCCCTCTTCCATTTCCACAACATCAAGAACCTCAGCGGCTTCAAGGAGCAAAGTAACGCCATACTCCGACACACCGGTTTTTTCAATAATCGTCTCAATGCTGACACCTTTTCGATTGCTGCTGATAAACTGCAAAATGCCCAATTCCCGAAGCGCCACGACCGCCTGAAAATACATGGGACCAAATGCTATTTTTTGTGCTTCATACTTGGCGTCAATTGCCGACAATTCTTTTTTCATTATACGCGTTTATGGTTCATTTTTCGCCCTAGAGGCGGGTATCATCCTGTCTTTGAACTTTCTTCTGTGCTTTTTCTTTTTAAGGTCTTCCTCATGCCAGATAATGTATCTGCCCATTGTCCCCCGGAAGCGCTGGAAAAAATTCTCCCTGTCCGACAGCTTCACAAATCCTTCCCGCATGGACAATTTATGATCCAGTTTGGGCTCATACAGGTTCATCATTTTTAAAGTGTCGATGACAGTAGGCAAAAGCCCGATCGGCAGGTCGAAACGCTTGATGAACTTGCGCATATAGCTCGTTTGGATCGGGTCCGTAGCGAGTGCAAGTTTTGTAAAACCAAGGTCTTTTCCAAGGCGGTAGGAATAGTAGACGTTTTCTGTGCTGTGCTCGGCTTTCTCCTCTGTAAAAATGTTTTCGCGGGGCACGCCCAGCGCGTGTGCATAATCGGCCATAACCCTGCTTTCAACATAGGGCGTGGCAACGGCAGAGCCTGAGAAAATAATGTTTTTGGTGTAGCCCTGTGAATAGAGATAATGTGCCCAATGGATGCGCATTTGCAGGATCATATCCCACTTATCACCATTATGCGGAAAGCCGGGAACGATAACAGCATCATAGGGTGACTCTTTGATTCCCTTATTAAATGCCTTGGCGGCGGACCGATACAGCATTTTCCCACATCCTGATAACGATAAGGTGATAAGAACCAGGAAAATGAGAGGTAAAATCCGCACGGGTATGGGTTATCAGTTAAACAGTAAGCTGTGAAGCGCTCCCCAACCTGGCGAACAAATCACAGCTTACAAACAATATGCTATGGTATCGGTAATGAACTTTGCTTTAAAAATAGGCAATTCTGTTTACTTTTTAAACCTTATAGGTCTTGCTCCACTTTTTATAAAGCTTGGAATCAATGGCCTCATTGATCTTGTAAACGCCGCCAGCCCAGTAATTACGGAAGCCAAAACCGCCCGCTTTTCCTTCCACCTTTTC
The DNA here is from genome assembly GCF_021502655.1 of Dyadobacter sp. CY347. Taxonomy (GTDB): domain Bacteria; phylum Bacteroidota; class Bacteroidia; order Cytophagales; family Spirosomataceae; genus Dyadobacter. The sequence goes on along the minus strand of NZ_JAKFFT010000002.1, from coordinate 729,520 downwards.
AGTATAAAGCACCTTTTTCGTGCTTAAATCGATGAAAGTAACCCATACCGTCAGTTTTTCGGCTGTTTTGCTCAAACTTTCAACCACGTAAACAACGCCTACCCCATCTTTCTCGCTGAGTGAATATTTTGAAACGGCTTTCCTGACCTGATCCTCGGTTAATGTCGCTTCGGTTTCGGTAATATTATCCGCAACATTGGCCGACTTGTTGAATTTCACCATATCCTCCACTTTCGAAACATACTGATCGTCTTTCAGGTTGAATGCTTTTTGAAGTGAGAATTTCTTAGGCTCCATTTCGATCAGATTATTCCAGCTGACCATATGCTGGTTTTGAATCGCATTGGGATCCGTAAAACCGATCCTGCCTACATATTTAGCCTGCGTAAAATCCAGGCCCAGGAAAGTAAGCTTCGCTTTGCCATTGAAAAGATCGGCCATCGTATTCTCGGCAGATGCAAATCCAGCGCTAAACAGAACGAATGCAAGAAGTAACAATTTTTTCATAACATCAGGAACGTTAAAATTGTAACTATGAATGGTTTTTAAAGCTTTTTATCCAAAAATGCAGCAAGTGATTTTCCTGCTTTTGCATAAGATTCGGCAATCCGGACGCCCGTATCAAAGTCAAAGCCGCCAAACTGGCCACCGGGAACATTGCGCAGGTTCATTTGCGCCACTTTTGTTGATTTATTAGCAGATTCCACCAGGTCAACCTCGTAATCCACATATGCATTCTTGCGCATAACACCTACATTAAAACCCGGCTCCACGAATTTTGTGCGAACGATCAATGTGTAAGTCGCATCAGGACGTGATTGAACGGCTTGCAGGCCTTTGTCGGCCAATCCTTTGTTGAAAAGTTCTTCAAATTTCGGTTCAAAACGGTTCTTACGGTCGTCTACCCAGGCTTTTTTCCAGGTGTCCCCTTTGCCTGCTTCTTTGGCATTGTACTCAGCAGATTTTTTATCCAGATATTCTTTTTCCGTAGCGAATTTGCCAACCCCGAACTCTGAATAATCGTATTCAATGTTCACTGTTTTCTGGCCTGATAACACGGCAACGTCTCCGCTTTTCAGCTCAACCCTTTGAGCAAATGTATCCGTTGCTCCGATCGCAACAATGGCAATAACTGCTGCGTAAATGGTCTTTTTCATATTCTTTTTTTATTTTTTTATGGTAATAGAGGCTTCAAATATATATCAATTTTTCAGGTTTGCGTTTTTCCTGTTTGTATATTCTGAGGTTAAGTTCGTGAGCGGTTATGAATGCAAATGAAGGGGTTACACGAAGGCGTGATTTGAACAGGGAATGCAGTTTTTCACGAAAAAAAGCGGTGTCCAAAAGGTCAGGCAGCTGAATCGAAATGTCATCATTTCCATACTCATTTTTGGAAACCACAACCTGATAAAGTTCGATTTCCGGAACCATATCAAGCACATCAAAAATGGCAGGCGGAAAAATGGTCGTCCCTTTGAATTTGATCATTTGCTGTTTCCTGCCAACCACCGGTCCCACGCGCGGGCTCGTGCGCCCGCAAGCACAGGCTTCGTAATGTACGTGGCATAAGTCGCCCGTCCGGTAACGCAAAAGCGGCATGCCTTCCACGCCCAATGTAGAAATAACAATTTCGCCCAGGCCGCCCTCTTTTACCACAATATCCTGCTCGTCAACCACTTCCAGGATTAGCAGATCTTCATTCAAATGTCCGCCTTTTCCTTCTGAACATTCGGTAAAGGCCGCGCCCATTTCTGTGGACGCATAAGTGGAGTAAAGTTTGACGTCCCACTGCGAAGTGATCCGCTTACCAAGTTCATTATAAGTAAAATCAGGATTGCGTATCGGTTCGCCAATGCATATCACCGATTTAATGCTGGAAGAGGCGAAATCAATGTTGTTGGCAACGGCGTAGTCGATCAGCCTGGGGATAAATGAAGGAATGGCGATGATCACGGTTGGCGAAAAGCGCTGGATCGATTCCCATTGCAAAAATGGTGCTCCCGGCCCAACCCGGATCATTCCGGCACCGAGTTTCCTTGCGCCCATCCAGTAAGCAAGCCCGGCCATAAACCGCTTATCAATGGTGGTCATGAGCTGGTAAATGTCATGCTCAGAACCACCGGCGCAACGAAAAGACTCTGACTCATTATCCGCAAGCCTTTCGATGTCCGAATCTGTGAGATAGAATGCGACCGGATCGCTTAATGTGCCCGACGTTGTGACATAATCGGCGATCCTGCTTTTTGGAACACACAAAAAATCATCGTTAGCAGCAGCCAGATCGTCTTTCGTAGTGAAGGGCAGTTTGGCCAGATCGGCAATCGAAACAATGTTGTCCACATCCACGCCGTGCTTTCGGAAAACCTTTTGGTAATAAGGGGAATGTGCCGAAACATAAGCCAACAAGTGTTTTAATTTTTGTTCCTGCGTTTCAGGGATCATATTAAAGCTCATTGGGATTCAGGTTTATAACTAAAAATCAGAAAGGAGACTTTTTGACTTTCAGCAATTTTGTCTTTGATCACATTCCTTTCATTCAGAGAAGCCACATCGCGTTTCAATGCTTCCCGGTAATAACTGATCGCTTTCTTGAAATTTTTCTTTGTTTTGAAATAATCCCCTAAAAACAGATAGGTAAGATAACTTTCCGGGTTATTGGCGACAAAGGCCACTTCCTCTTCGCGCGAAAGCTCGAAAGGAACGCCCAGCATTACATATTTGGTGATCTTTTGCCTGGTGGCTTTGAAGGCTTCAAATTTCTTGTAATCATTGGATGCCACGAACGGATCAGGCCGGATTTTCAGCGATTCGTTCGGTTTGAATGTTCCTTTGCCGGAAAAAACGTCATTCAGATTGTAATAAATAAATTCCCCCAACTGGTAAGGCGGCGTCGAAATCCACATTTCCTGTTTTTCGGGTTTGAACAAAATCCCGTGATGCGCGATGAGCTGGTTTAATGTTTTTGAATTGCCATAGCCCACAAATTTGTCCTTAACCCCTTTCTGATCACGCAAAATAGCTGCGGCCTTATCCACGTCCATCGGGTAAGAACGGTTCATGAGTTCATTCATCCGATCAAAACGCGACTTGGAATCCGTGTCTCTAATGTTGTTAATGTTCACAGAATCACCGACAAACGATTTTCCCTGATAATGATTAGCACAAACCAGATAATCTTTACCCGATTCAAAAACATCCATTTTCTGAGGTGATTTTTCAATAATGGCAGCATTATCGTCAGCAGCCGACCCGATCAGCAACGACTCAGACACGAATGTTTCGCTCCGCTGCGCAATTTTGGTCGCTTCTTCAATTGTGCCTGCATATTGCAAAATTTCCCTCGCCAAAATCGAGATCGGCTCCTTCGCTGCAAAGGGAATGTCTGATTTTGAAGCGTTTAATGTGACCGTAATGCCTTTCTCATTCATACCCGAAACCACGCCCGTGAGTCCCGCCCAAGCATAGGAAGCAAATTTGTAGCCTTTATCCGGGTTCATGAACACGATCAGCTTGTCTTCCGCGAAAGCGTCGCCCATGTAAAAATCGAAGTTCCTTGCTATCAGCAATGTTGAATCCTCTGTCAATGCATTGTTAACCGCGAAAGACGTGCAGCCGACCATATTCAGGTCCGTGAGCGCGTGGCCAATGTCGTGGGCGGCGTGGTAATTGAGAATGCGATAATATTTCGGGCCAATGTAGTTGAACTGTTCAGAAAATGACTGCGAAACGCCGTAAATCTCCTGCTGGTTTTCCTCGGGAATGTATTTGTAAATATCACGGTTAAACCAGCCCACAAAACCTTTCAGCACTTGCAAAAACACGCTGCTAGGGATCATTTCTTTAATCTGGTTCACAAAATGGACTTCCTGCTTTTCCATTAACTCCTTTGCAAGAATGCCGTAGATAAGCCCGCGCTCGTAAGGTTTCCCTTCGAGATACATTTCCCAGATTCCCTGCTTATTCTTTTTAAGCCAGCAATTCCCGACCGTATAATGATCCTCGGCAACCCTGATGCGCTTGTAACTCTCGGTAGTTTTATTACTTTCAAGTTTGGGAGCCGGCACGCGGATGCGCCAGATGAAAAGGCCAAAGAGCATGCCTGCGATAAGCAGGAATATGCCAAAGGTTTTCAGGACGTTCCTTGTAATTTTATTTTTGGGCCACATAATGAGCAGAGACGGGCAAATGCAGTTATAATGCCCGGTTTGAATATCAAAATTAACAATAAATGGCCATCTGTTACATAAAAAGCATCTCGGATGATTCAACGTTGGGGTTATGGCGGATGTCGGAAAGTTGGCAGGAACTGAAAGAAATGGTTCACCTGCCCGACTTGGCATTGCTGGCACTGGAAGATAAAAAAACCGACCGCAGAAAGCAGGAATGGCTGGCTTGCCGCATTTTATTGCAGGAAATGACCCATTTGCAGCCCATCATTATATATGATGAACACCGCAAACCAAATATAAAGGATCGCGCTAAGCAATTGTCTATGTCGCATTCAGGCGAATATGCAAGCGTATATGTGCATGATATTAAGCCTATTGGAATAGATTTACAACAAATGAAACCCTCTATTTCGAAAGGCGCGGATTATTTTTTGAATGATGCCGAAATGCAGTGGACCGATCTGAACGACAACGTTTTGCTGCATTTGATCTGGTGTGCTAAGGAAGCTGTATTTAAATATGCAGGAGATGCGGATCTGGACTTGAAAAAACATATCATTACAAATCCTTTTCACAGCAACCAAAATGGAATTATTGAGGTTTGTATTCAAAAGGAAAATATAAATGAGTCCGTTCAGGTGCATTACGACGCATTTGACGACTACTTAATAGCCTGGACCGTCTGATTTTTGAAAAAGTTTTAAACCTAATCCCCCATATGCTGCGAATTCTTACCATCCTCTTTTTATTCATCGCATTCCAAATTTCCGCACAAGTTCCTTCGCAGTCTTCGAGTGAAATTTTTCAAAACATTAAGAAACTGAATGTATTAGGCTCCGTCCTTTACATTGCCGCGCATCCGGATGACGAAAACACGTTGATGCTTTCGTATTTATCAAAAGATCAGCTGGTGAGGACGGGATATTTATCGCTAACAAGAGGCGATGGCGGACAAAACCTGATCGGGGCAGAACAGGGTTACAACATTGGTGTGATCCGCACGCAGGAGTTGCTTGCGGCACGGCGGATTGATGGTGCGCAGCAGTTTTTTTCAAGGGCTTATGATTTTGGTTTTTCCAAAACCCGTGATGAAACATTGAATTTTTGGGATAAGGACAAAGTTTTGGGCGATGTGATCTGGATGATACGTAAGTTCCAGCCCGATGTGATCATTACCCGCTTTCCACCCGATCCGCGCGCTGGACACGGCCATCACCAAACTTCCGCATTCCTCGCTGAACAGGGATTCAGTATGGCTGCCGATCCCAAGTCTTACCCGGATCAACTGAAATTCGTTAAGCCATGGCAGGCGAAAAGGCTTGTTTGGAACACATACACCCCCGGTTTTACGAATAAGCAGCCAACGGAAGAGAAGAACCCGTTCATTTCGATTGAAATCGGTGGTTTTAATCCTGTTTTGGGCAAATCTTATACTGAAATTGCAGCTGAAAGTCGCAGCCAGCACAGGAGCCAGGGATTTGGAAGTGCGCCGCAGCGCGGGGCGAGGATCGATTATTTCTTGCATAAAGTCGGAGAACCTGCACAAAAAAGCTTGTTTGACGGCATTGATGTTTCCTGGAAGCGTGTAAAAGGATCCGAAAAAGTGCAGGCTATGGTTTTGGCTGCGATCAAGAACTTTACGGTAAACAAGCCAGCCGCATCTGTTCCTGGACTTTTGAAAATCAATGCGGAACTGAATAAGCTGGATTCCGCCAACATTTATATTAAAGCCAAAAAAGAAGAGGTTAAGGAGCTGATCTTACAATGTGCGGGACTTTGGTTTGAAACCAATCCGGACGATTTTTCCCAGGTTGCGGGCGATACGGCTTCTATCAAAATTTCCGTTGTCAAAAGATCTGATTATCCTGTAAGACTGGTTTCCTTGCAATGGACGGGAAAGGGAAAAGACAGCACATTCAATATGCCATTGGAAGATAACGAATTGAATTCCATTGCATTAACCCCGCTTTTACCCGCTAAATTGAAAGTAACGCAACCTTACTGGCTGGAAAAACCCATTGACAAAGGTTTGTTTCAAATCGACAATCAGCAGGACATTGGGTTTCCTGAAAACCGCCCGGAAACCGTCACCAAATTTACGTTTGAAATAGGCGGTCAGCAGTTCAGCTTTTCGCGGCCATGGATCTATAAAAGCACGGATCCGGCACAGGGCGAGATTTATCGGCCATTTGAAATCCGTCCAGCCGTAACAATGACCATTACCGAACCCGTTTTCATATTTTCATCATTGGAACCCAAAACAGTCACCATTGTCGTGGAAGCGCAACGGAAAAATGTAAAAGGATCGGTTAGGCCGGAAATTCCGGCAGGCTGGAAATCAGTTCCCGAGTCTGCAAGCTTTGATTTAAAAGGAAAATATCAGCAACAATATTTCTCGTTCATCATTACGCCTCCTGCTGATAATCAGGAAGTAAAACTAAAAGCAATCGCGACCGTGGAAGGCCAAATGCTTGATAAATCCATTAAAACTATTGCCTACCAGCACATTCCAAGCCAAACCATTTTCCCAACTTCGGAAGCAAAACTCGCCAAGATTGATGTAAAAGCGACTGTTAAGAACATTGGCTATATTGCCGGAGCCGGCGACGATGTGCCCACAGCCTTGCGGCAAATGGACTGCCAGGTTACCATGCTAAATGAAGCAGGTTTGTCAAAAGACCTGGCGATTTATGACGCCATTGTAGTTGGGGTAAGAGCTTATAATACAGAAAGTTATCTTGCTAATTATCAGTCCAAACTAATGGATTATGTAAAAAACGGCGGCACAATGGTCGTTCAGTACACCATTCCGGGCGGACAAAAAGTGAAACAAATCGGGCCTTACGATATCGAACTAGGAAGGGACCGCGTAGCGGAAGAAGATGCGGAAATGCGCTTTTTGCTGCCGGAGCACCCTTTACTTAACTATCCTAACAAGATAACAGAGAAAGATTTTGACGGCTGGATCCAGGAACGCGGCTTATATTTTGCGCAAACCTGGGATAAAAAGAATTATCAGGCCTTGTTTTCAGCCAATGATAAAGATGAAACTTTGAAGGAAGGCAGCGTGCTATATGCCCAATATGGCAAGGGACATTACATTTACACGGGACTGTCCTTTTTCCGCGAGCTTCCGGCAGGTGTAACCGGAGCTTACCGACTTTTTGCCAACATGATTTCTGCTGGCAAAAAGTAGAAAGCATTATTTAACGTTTTTCCGGCGGTTACGCTGAAAATCTTCGAGCACAAATCCGCCTAAGCCTTGCAGGTTGCTGTAATAAGCGCGCCCGTTATTCACTTGCGTGAAATTCTGCACGAATTGTTTCAAATATGGATCCGTCGCAATCATGAAAGTCGTAACCGGAATGTCCAGTCTTCTGCATTGTGCGGCCAAGGTCAGCGTTTTGTTGATGATCTTGCGGTCCAAGCCGAAACTGTTTTTGTAGTAACGGATCCCTTCTTTCAGGCAAGTCGGTTTTCCGTCCGTAATCATGAAAATCTGCTTATTTCGCGTTTTTTTACGACGCAAAATGTCCATAGCAAGCTCTAAACCAGCCACAGTATTCGTGTGATAAGGGCCGACTTCCAGGTAAGGCAGATCTTTGATCTGGATCTGCCAGGCATCATTTCCAAACACGATAATGTCCAGCGAGTCTTTCGGATATTTACTTCTGATGAGTTCAGCCAGTGCAAGCGCCACTTTTTTGGCCGGTGTAATGCGGTCTTCCCCATATAAGATCATGGAATGACTGATATCGATCATTACAACCGTTGCAGTAGTCGTTTTTTGCTCACGTTCAACGACTTCCAGGTCGTTTTCCATCAACATAAAATCGCCTATTCCGTGGTTAACCTGCGCATTCTTGATGGATTCCGTCATCGCGATCTGATCCAGCGTGTCACCAAACTGAAATTGGCGAATGTCACTGCTCAGCTCATCACCAACACCCATATGCGGCGTGTGATGGTTGCCACCCGATTTTGAGCGCTTTAATTTGCCGAAAATCTCGTCCAAAGCACTTTTACGAATGCTCTTTTCGGCTTTGGGCGTCATAATGAGCTTACTCTCGCCCTCTTGCTTTTCTTCGGTGATGTAACCTTTCTTTTTCAGGTCATCAAAAAAGTCGCCGATACCGTAGGAATCGTTGGTGAGATTATATTGACGGTCGAGTTCGCTAAGCCATGACATTGCCTCAGAAACATCGCCGGAAGTCATTAACAACAACTGCTGAAAGATGTCGAACAATTGGTCAAACTTGCTGTTTGGGCCTTGTTCGGCTGGTATAAATTTAGAAAAACGATGTCCTCGCATAAAAAATCAGGCTTAAAAAGATCTCAAAAAGAGACGGCTACTTTCAAATTTAATCGAAAGTAGCCGCATATTCATTCATATTTTAAAAGACTACGCTTCTTCCGCGCAGAACTCTTCAAATGCCATTTGCAAATGTTGTGCAATCATCTCAGCCGAACGGCCTTCGATGTGATGACGCTCTACAAAATGGATTAGTTCACCATCTTTGAAAAGCGCTACTGCTGGTGAAGACGGGGGATATGGCAATGTATATTCGCGCATTTTAGCGACTGCTTCCAGATCAGCTCCTGCGAAAACAGTTGCCAAATGATCTGGCTTAATCTCGCTGCGAGACAAAGCTGCCGTTACACCCGGACGGGCCGCTCCTGCCGCACATCCGCAAACCGAATTGATCACAACCAAAGCCGTGCCTTTTGTAGTTTGCATAAAATTGTCAACTTCCTCAGCCGTTGTCAAATCCTGAAAACCGACATTAACTAGTTCAGCTTTCATCGGGGCCACTAATTGTGGTGGATACATATTTTCTAAAAATTAAAGTTTATGATAAAATTATATTCTTCTCAACCGGAGAAAATTACATGAAACCCAGTTCAAGCTTTGCTTCTTCCGACATCATTTCTGTTGTATAGGGAGGATCAAATGTCAGTTCGAGACTTACATCATTCACCCCTTCCACTTCACGGATCTTCTGTTCTACTTCGCCCGGCAATGTTCCCGCGGATGGGCAGGAAGGCGATGTCAGGGTCATGGATACAAATACATTATTGACAGGGAAAATTTTCAAATCGTAAATCAGCCCAAGCTCATACACATCCACCGGAATTTCCGGATCGTACACGGTCTTAATGGCTTTAACAACTTCTTCCCTTAACTCTGACTCTGACATTTTCTATAAATTTTACTAATCTGAATTATTTCGCTGTATTAAAAGAATTTGCCTGAAAAGCGACACCATAAGCCTTCATCTGCTTCAACATTGACGCCAGGCCATTCGAACGGGTTTGTGCCAGATGCTGATGTAATCCGATGCGTTCCATGAAATAAAGATCCGCACTGGCAATTTCCCTTGGTGTATGTCCTGATAAAACTTTCACAAGCATGCTAACCAATCCGCGAACAATGATTGCGTCGCTATCCGCCTCGAATTTCAGCAAATCGCCCTCCATGAAAGCATTCAGCCACACACGGGACTGGCAGCCCTTTATAATGTTGTCCTCCGTTTTATATTGCTCTTCCAACGGCGGGAACTGCTTTCCGAGATCGATTATGTACTCGTACTTACTCTCCCAATCATCAAACAATTCAAAATCTGAAATTAGTTCGTCCTGTATCTCGTTTATGGTCATTGTATTTTTAAAATTATGCGACGGCTGTTCTGGTTTCCACCCAATTGATCAGTGACTCTGCCAACTTTATACCTGTCTTTGATACATCAGCTGAACGGTTCCCATCATAACTCATCGCGAGATGCAGCGTATCATAAGCATCATTAAAAGTCGTAAGTACTTTCTTGTCAACCTTGCTCAATTCGTTTTGATACCATTCAACGCTTTTGCGGCCTTTGGTTTTCTTACCAAGTAAACTGTCCAAAGCCACTAGAACCCCGGTATAAGCTGCATGCCCAGCCAGCTTTACATATTTTTTATCCTGATAAAATCCGTCTTCCTTCTTCGCTTTCTCTTTCAAAATCTCCTTCGCATTATCCAGATAACGCTTTGCTTCTTGTACTGTGTTTGGCATAGGTGTATATAGGTTTGGTTTAAAATTCGGAGGTTAATTTAATGATATTATCCGAGCATTCTTTTCACCTTGTGCAAGCCCTGGATCAAAAGATCAATTTCTTCAATTGTGTTGTAAACAGCAAATGAGGCGCGGGTGGTTCCGGTAATGTTGAAGCGGCGCATTAAAGGCTGTGTGCAGTGGTGACCTGTACGAACGGCTATGCCTTGCTGATCCAGCAACACGCCCATATCCTGATGATGAATGCCGTCAATCACGAACGAAAGCACGCTAACTTTTTCCTTTGCCTGACCAATTATCCGCAATCCATGTATATCCTTTACAGCTTCCGTTGCATATTCCAGCAACTTGTGCTCGTGCGCTGCAATCTTCGGTTTACCTAACGTATCCACATAATCCAATGCATACTTTGCGGCCACAACGTCCGCAATGTTAGGCGTTCCGGCTTCGAATTTATAGGGCAACTCATTATATGTTGTTTTCTCAAAAGTCACTTCCTTAATCATTTCCCCGCCACCGCGGTAAGGAGGCATGGCGTCCAATAACTCTTTTTTTCCGTACAAGATCCCCATTCCCGTCGGGCCGTAGATTTTGTGCAGGGACAATGAATAAAAATCGCAATCCAGGTCCTGAACGTCCAGATGCAAATGTGAACTGGCCTGCGCGCCATCCAGCAGCACTTTCGCACCAACGGCATGTGCTTTTGCAATGATCTGTTTGACAGGATTAATGGTGCCGAGAGAATTAGAAACATGCACAACAGATACAAATTTTGTCCGCTCCGTCAGCAATTTCTCATATTCATCCATCAGCAATTCACCCTCGTCATTGATCGGAATTACTTTTAATATACAACCCTTTTCCTCGCAAAGCATCTGCCAGGGAACGATGTTGGAATGGTGCTCCATGGTGGAAATGATCACCTCATCACCCGCTTTCAGGAATGTGCGGCCGTAACTGGATGCTACAAGATTGATCCCGTCGGTCGTTCCATATGTAAAGATGATTTCCTCCGAAAGCGGCGCATTTAGAAATGTCTGCAAACGGCGGCGCGATAGTTCAAATGCAGAAGTTGCTTTCTCTGCCAAATGATGGATTCCCCTGTGAATGTTGGCATTATAATGCTCATAATAACCCGACAGCGCATCCAAAACCAGACGCGGCTTTTGCGTTGTTGCTGCATTATCAAAGTAAACCAGCTGCTTTCCGTTCACGATTTCATTCAGGATCGGAAAGTCATTTCTGATGGATGCTATATCAAGGTTGTTGCTCATTGTTACAGGGATTTTAGAAAAATACCCAACCCAATGAATGACAGGTTGGGTAGCAATAAGATGGGGCTGAGTAATGTCAGACGATTATTTTGAAGCTAATTTCTGAGCAATTACGTTTTCAAGATATTCACGGACCGACTCGATTTTGATCTGCGAAACTACGTCAGCGCAGAATGCAAACATTAACAAGGCCATCGCTTCCGGTCTGGAAATTCCGCGTGAACGCATGTAAAATAGCGCTTCTTCGTCAATCTGGCCGGTCGTGGTCCCGTGTGAACATTTTACGTCGTCAGCAAAAATTTCTAGCTGCGGTTTGGTGTTCATTGTAGCTTCCGTAGAAAGCACAATGTTCTTGCAGGATTGAAAAGCATTGGTCTTTTGGGCGTCTTCGCGAACGAATATTTTTCCGTTGAAAACACCTTTCGATTTATCCCTCAAAATCCCTTTATACAATTCATTGCTTTCGGAATTTGGTTTGCGGTGATCGGCAACCGTATGGTTATCAACGTGCTGCGTTCCGTCGGGAAAATAAAGTCCGTACATATGCGCGTCGCAACGTTCTCCGTCCAGGATAATGTTCAGGTTGTTACGCGTAAAACGGCCGTTAAGCGTAACCGTTCCTGCATAAAAATGCGAGCGGTCGAGCATCCGAACCTGCGTCGTGCCTATATGGTAAGCATTGTCGCTTTCATTCTGAACTTTGTAATATTCAACATTCGCATCTTCTGCGACGTAAATTTCTGTAACTGCATTGGTAAAAGAATGCTGTGTCCCCAATGTCCGGAACGCTTCTGCAAGCTTCACCTGTGCATTGCGACCGACAGAAATAATGTTCCGCGGCTGGCTACCTACATTTTCAACCCTTGCATCACTAAGGAAACGAAGAATTACAGGGTGTTCAACTACTTTATTATCAGCAATGTGAATGAAAATACCATCCTGCGCGAAAGCTGTGTTCAAGGCCGTAAATGCATCGTCCTGGTCTTTTACCAATTCATTAAAATAAGTATTGACCAAAGCTGGATTGCTCTTGTACGCTTCTGAAAGTGAGCTGATCGTGATCTGATCCTGAGTCGAAATGACGCGGGACAGCTCGGCATTATAATGTCCGTTTACAAAATAGATAATGTTCGCATCTTGCGCCGGGATCTTCAAATCTTCCAGGTCTGCCAGTTCGAGCGAACTGTCTGCATTGAAATTATAAGAAACGCTGACCAGATCCTTAACGTTGGAATATTTCCACTCTTCGTTTCTGGTTGTCGGGAAACCCAACTTATCAAATTCAGCCAGTGCTGCACGTTTTTTCTGGTGAAAAGCCGATGAAGCCTCCCCATTCATTACGGACTCGCGGGCATGGAAATCCGCGATCAGCCTGGTTTTTAAATCTATTGTTTCGGTACTCATTGATGTATTAGTATGGTACTTTAAATGTTAAGAAAATCAAGGTTCAATCCTTAATGTATTCTTAACCAACGGCTTCTACTTCCGCCTTGATCCAGTCGTAACCTTTTTCCTCCAATTCCAACGCAAGCTCTTTCGGACCGGATTTTACTATCCTGCCCCTGTAAAGCACGTGCACGTAATCGGGAACGATGTAATCCAAAAGGCGTTGATAGTGCGTAACCACAATGGTTGCACGCTCAGGAGAACGCAATGAGTTAACTCCTTCTGAAACAATACGCAATGCATCAATATCCAAACCAGAATCGGTTTCGTCGAGGATAGCCAGTTTTGGTTCAAGCACGGCCATCTGGAAGATTTCGTTGCGTTTTTTCTCACCGCCCGAAAATCCTTCGTTCAAAGCACGTTTCAATAACGAATCGTTCATGCTGACCAGCTTCGCTTTTTCACGCACCATTTTAAGAAATTGTGCAGCGTCCAGCGGGCTTTCGCCTCTATATTTACGGATTTCGTTTACAGCAGTTTTAAGAAAATTAATGGTCGTAACACCAGGAATTTCGACAGGATATTGGAATGCCAGAAAAATACCTTCGGCAGCTCTATGCTCGGGCGCCATTTCAAGGATATCTTTTCCGTCAAAAACTACCGAGCCGCCAGTAACTTCATATTCCTCTCTTCCAGCCAGAACAGATGCCAAAGTGCTTTTACCAGACCCGTTAGGTCCCATAATCGCATGCACTTCACCGGGTTTCACTTCCAGGTTGATGCCTTTTAATATTTCCTTACCTTCAATTGAGGCACGCAAGTCATTAATAGAGAGCATAACTTATTTATACTTAAAATACAGTTCGTGGTAAATTTACCGCAAAAGTAACACGCTTTGCGCGTAAAAGAAAATAGCGGTAAATGTGTGCAGTGATATACTGCATATAATCTACAACCTTTTTAAAGGCGGCCTTGTTCCCCGGATTTGGATATTTCTAATGTTAAAACCCTGCCTGTAAGCACGTACGCCGTAAGCCGGTTTTTAATTGGAAAAGAAACATTTACTTTGCGCACAACACACGTCAATAAATCATTTATGCATACAGAAATCACCGCAGGAACCACCATAAACGTGGCTTCCGAAACCGGCACATTAAAACGCCTCCTGATCCACAGCCCGGACCGCGGCCTCGGCAAAGTGGTGCCCAGCAAAGCGCAGGACTGGCTTTTTGAAGATATCGTTCACCTGGATACCATGCGTCGGGGAGAATATGATTACTATGTAAAACTGCTGCTTTACTTCCTCGACCCGGAAAAAATCAAAGGAAAACTGGCCAACGTTGACAATGATCCTACCCGCTCCTTTTTCATCCCCGGTTCCGAAAAATACTTCGATTCGGACTGTGTGGTTGACATTCAAAAACTGCTGGGAGAAATTTTGGAAAACGGTGAGGTTCGTGTCAAACTCACAGCAGCAATTTGCGGCATTGAAAGATGTTCCTATCATACGCAGGAAGAACTGAACCGATACGATCCGCACGAGCTGGCGAAAATCTTCATTTCGGGTTCGTACTCCGATAAAAGAATGCTTTTTGCTCCGCTGCCCAATCTCATTTTCATGCGGGATATCGGCATTGTGATCAATGATCATATTTTGTTGAACAAGCCTGCGAAAAATGCGCGGACGCGGGAATCCATCCTGGCGCAGTTTGTCTTCTTTTACCATCCCATGTTCGCCGACATTAAAAGCCGCATCATTGAAATACCTGAAAATGAACGCCACTTCTTGTTGCCGGACGATGAAAAAGCCAGCGATTACCACCGCTGCACGCTCGAAGGCGGCGACGTTATGATGGTCGCGCCGAACCATTTGGTGATCGGTTGCAGTGAGCGGACCTCGCTTTATGCAGCGCAACAGGTGATGAAATTGCTGTTTGAAAAAAATGTTGTGAGCACCATTACCATTGTGAAGATTCCGAAAAAACGGGACTACATGCACATTGACACCATTTTCACGCAGGTTAAGAGGAACGTCTGGGTCCTGCTGGGTTCGCTGGCGAGGTTAGGTGATGAAGCAAAAAAGCAAGACGTGCTGCATTTTTTTGGCCCGCAGGATACAAACAGGGAATTCAGGATTTTGCAGTTTGTAAAAGGTCAAGAAAATAATCCGGTCGAGATAGAAAACCTGGAAGATCTTCTTACTTCAATTAGTGTCAATGATTTAGGTGTTACCGAACCTGTCCAATTCATTTATTCCGGCGATAATGAGTTTCCTTACGGTGAGCGGGAGCAATGGACGGATTCCTGCAACCTCTTAGCATTGAAAGACGGCGTGGTCGTAGGTTACGACCGGAATGACAAAACGCTGGATGCTTTCAGAAAGCATGGTTATCATGTGATCAGTGCTAAGGATTTGATACAAAAACTGGAAGATGACGAGTTGTCTGTGGAGACATTAACAGATACTTTTATCACGCTTCCTTCCGCTGAGCTCTCACGGGCGCGTGGCGGCTCGCATTGCATGAGTATGCCTATTTTGCGTGTGGCTGCGCAGTAAATTTTATATTGTAATCGCGGCGTTTCAGTTGTAAATTGCACTAGACATCCATTCCCGATACTCCTATGCGCGTAATCACTTCATCCGCCCAGATCCAACCCCAATCCACCTCCCGGATCATGATGATCAGGCCGGTAAAATTTGGCTTTAATGCAGAAACCGCTGAAAGCAACGAGTTTCAGCAGAAAGCATTTGCGCAAAGCACGCAGGAAACCGCCGGCGACCTGGCTAAGGAAGAATTTGACCTGATGATCGACCAGCTGAAAAAAGCGGGTGTTGATCTTCACATTTTCGATGATAATGAGGACATTCTGAGGCCGGACGCTGTTTTTTCCAACAACTGGGTGTCTTTCCACCAAAGCGGAAAAGTGGTTCTGTATCCGATGATGGCCGAAAACCGCCGGGCTGAACGCAGGCTGGATATTATAGAACGGTTAAGAGAAGATTTTAAAATTGAGGAAATTGTAGACCTCAGCTATTTCGAAGAGCAAGGCAAATTCCTTGAAGGGACCGGCAGTATGGTGCTCGACCGCCGCTATAAAATTGCATATGCCTGCCTTTCACCCCGCACCCATCCGGAGGTTTTGGAAGCTTTTGCGGATGCATTGGGTTATGAAATTGTTGCTTTTTCTGCTTCGGATGAAAATGATAAGCCTGTTTACCATACCAATGTGATCATGTGCGTAGGCGATGTTTTCGCGGTCGTTTGCCTGGAAGCGATCAAAAATCCCGACGAGCGGCAAATGGTCCGGGCGGCGCTGGAAGAAACCAAAAAATACATTATCGAAATCTCATTTGACCAGGTGCGGCATTTTGCAGGGAACATGCTCATGGTGCGAAATACGAGACAGGACAAGTTTTTGATCATGTCCACGCAAGCCTATGACTCGCTGACCAGCCACCAACGGCAAGCATTGAGCGACTATGCACGTATTTTACATACAGACCTCGGCGTCATCGAGGGCAACGGCGGCGGCTCGGCGCGGTGTATGATGACCGAAATCCATTTGCCCAGAAAATAAAGGGCTTTACAAAACAAAAATGCTCCTCAGCGGGGAGCATTTTTGTAATTCGTAACCCTCATAAAAACAATTAATCCCTAATATCGGCTTTCGCTTTTGCGATTTTCTCCTTGGTTTCAGCTTTGAATGCATCCCACTTATCAGCGGTTTCATTCTGGGCATCCTTCCAGGAAGCTTGAAGGTCTTCCTTTTCTTCATTCAATTCTTTTTTGCGGTCTCTCCACTTTGCTTTTTCCTTGTCAGTGGCTTTTTCCATTTTAGCGTCCGCATCTTCTATTTTCTTGTCGAGCTTGGCAACAGCCTCATCTATCTCTGTTTTCAACGATTCTTTATCCTCTTTCACCTTCGCTTCGAAATCGTTGCCAGCTTCTTTGATATCCGATTTGGCTTCGTCAACATTTTCATCCATGTCTTCTTTTGCCTCTTCAACGGTCTCGTTAGCAGAGTCTTTTGTTTTTTCGGAGCAGCTTGTTAGGCTCAGCATGCCCATGGTCATCATTGCAGCAACCATCAAAGTGATCTTTTTCATAATTGGGTGTTTAATTTTTAATTAAAAAAGAACGTTTAGTCCATTCAAAAAATAACTCATCAAAAATCTTACCAGACCACTATACGCGGTTGAGCAAGGTGGTTGTAGAATTTTATGCTCACAGTTAAGGTCATTTGATAAGAACTTGATCTTTGTGTTAAAGGTTAAGGTTGGTATAACGCTTGCTAGTATTCCTTTTAATAATCAGTTTTGTATTTTATTGATAGCCGTTCAACCCAACATGCGCAAATTTTATATTCCTAGCCTTTTATTATCGATACTAATTTTTACTAATCCGGGAAAGTCAATGGCGCAAAGCGATTCGCTGAACGCAAGGCAACTGGAAGAAGTGACTGTGAATGCATTTGAATCCAAAACAGATCCCCTGACAACCACGGCGACCGTGGGGCTGATCACTTCACGTTCGCTGGAAAGATTTTCGACTTATACCTGGGCCAATGCCGTGAACACCGTTCCCGGCGTGAAAATGGAAGAACGTTCGCCGGGAAGCTATCGCTTTTCCGTCCGGGGAAGCCTGATCCGTTCGCCGTTTGGGGTGCGTAATGTGAAATTTTACTGGAACGGGATCCCGTTCACGGATGCCAGCGGAAATACACCGCTTAACTCGGTTGATTACGGCGCTGTGCAGAATATGGAGATCATTAAGGGCCCGGGAAGCAGCATTTACGGAGCAGGAACGGGCGGCGTAGTGCTGATGCAAAGTCAGCCGGACAATGATTTTACGAACCGCATTGAACAAAGCGTAAGTTTTGGAAAATATGGTTTTCAAAGCAGAAATTCGACCATTCAGGTTGGCGACATTTCGGTACAATATGGTCATAGTGAGCAGGATGGCTATCGCGATCACAGCAATATGGTAAGAGATGCGATCCGCTTCACTTCCTTATCCCGACTCGGAGAACGCAGCACATTATCCATTTTGGGAATGTTCTCAGACCTGAAATACGAGACGCCGGGCGGCATTAACCTGGCGCAATATCAAAGCAACCCGAAACTGGCCAGGCAATCAACCCCTACGGTGCCTGGAAGTGAAGCACAGCAAGCCGCCATTTACACGAAACTCGCATTAATCGGCGGAAATTATACATTACAACTTTCAGATTCCTGGACGCAATCGAATGCATTGTATCTAACATTCACGGATTTCGCCAATCCTTTTATTTCAAATTATGAAAAACGCGACGAGAACGGCATAGGCGGAAGGAACATCTGGCAAAACCGCTCGCAGATCGGCAATGTTAAAACGAGCTGGACTTCCGGATTTGAATGGCAATATGGCAAATCTGCGCAGCGGAATTACGATAATATCGGCGGCCGGGCGGACAAGCAGCAAACTGTGGAAGACATCAGGACAACCAGTCTTTCAGTTTTCAGCCAGTTGGAAGCAGTGCTTTTTACAGACCTTACATTGAGCGCCGGCGCGAGTTACAATACATTTAAATACAAATATGAAAGGTTCTTCGCCCTTCCATATAGCAAGGAAGAGCGGAAATTCGACGGCATTTTCGTCCCAAGATTTGCTGCAAACAAGGTGATATCCAAAAACTGGGCGGTTGTAGCCTCATACAGCGGCGGTTATTCACCACCCACATTGCAGGAAGTGCGGCCATCAGCAGGTGGTTTCCGCCGCGACCTGGAAGCGGAAAAAGGCATGAATACAGAATTCGGGATCAGAAAAACGGGAAAGGTGATCACGGGGGAAATCAGCTTGTATCATTTTGGATTGCGTGAAACCATTGTTCGGAGGACCAATGAAGCGGGCGCCGAGTTTTTTATTAATGCAGGAAAAACCCGTCAGAATGGACTGGAATGGACTGTGGCTTATGATATTTTGTCTGATCCCAAACTTCCGGTCATGCTGAAATTGTGGAACACGGGCACGGCGACGAAATATACATTTGAAGATTTCCAGCAAGCGGATGTCGATCTGACCGGCAAACGGATTCCCGGAATCCCTAAATTTTCGCAGACTTCCGGCCTGGATGCGCTTTTCAGATATGGCTTCGCGGCATTTGTAACTTATCAGCATGGAAGTTCGTTTTATCTGAACGATGCCAACACGGTTGAAAACACGCCTTATAATCAATGGATTGCGCGCATAAGCTGGAAGAAAAGCTGGGGCCAGCATTTTTACAGTGAGCTTTCAGCATCCGCAGAGCAGGTTAATGCGGGCATTTACAGCCTTGGTTACGACCTCAATGCTTTTGGCAACCGTTATTATAACAGTGCACCAAAAGATAATTTGTGGGCTGGCGTGAAGATCGGCTGGGAGTGGCAGAAAAATTCCAAATAATGCATTTATACATTCATATTCCTTTTTGCAGACAAGCTTGCCATTACTGTGATTTTCATTTCAGCACAAACACAGCCAACAAACGCGCTGTCGTTGAGGCCATTGCCAATGAGATCATTTTAAGAAAAGATTACCTGCCAAAAGCGGACATTGAAACCATTTACTTCGGCGGCGGAACGCCTTCAATGCTGGACGAGGCGGAGCTGCATTGGTTGCTTAATACTATAAATCAGCATTTTACAGTCGCTCCTAATGCAGAAATAACATTAGAAGCCAATCCGGATGATTTGCAGCGGGAGAAGTTGCAGCAATTTTATAATGCAGGAATCAACAGGCTGAGCATTGGAATACAATCTTTTCACGAGCCGCATTTAAAATTCCTGAACAGGATACATTCCGCTTATGAAGGCGAGATCTGCGTAAGAACCGCACAGGAAATTGGCATTCATAACATTTCAATTGACCTGATATATGCAATTCCTGCCCCGGATCACAGCATTTTAATGCAGGATATGCAAAAAGCATTCGCACTGGACATTGCACATATTTCTGCTTACTGCCTTACTATTGAGCCACAAACTGCATTCGGAAGTTGGTTAAAAAAGAAGAAGATCAAACCCATTGATGAAGAGTATGCTGCGCAGCAATTCGAGCTTCTTGTAAAAACCCTTGCAGAAAATGGTTATGAACAATATGAGATCTCGAATTTTGCCCGCGATGAACATTATAGCATGCATAACAGCTCCTATTGGAAGCAAAGGCCATATTTAGGTGTAGGCCCGAGTGCGCATTCCTATAATGGCATAAGCCGTGAATATAATGTTGCAAACAATGCGCGCTATGTCGAAGCCATTCAAAAACAGATCATTCCTGCAACTGTGGAAACATTGTCCCCTGCTGACCAGACCAATGAATATTTGCTGACCGGCTTGCGAACGAAATGGGGCGTGAACAAGGAGAAGCTGGAAATGCTATCCGGTAAGTCTTTTTCCTCAATCCATTCACCGGATCTGCAACAAATGACGGCGAAAAACTGGATCAGGGAAGATGCGTACAACTGGTATTTGACCGATTCGGGAAAGCTTTTTGCAGACCGGATCGCCAGCGATCTTTTTATTGAGTAGTTATAAAAAATGAGTTACCGGGCGCTCAATTACATTCGCCCGATAACTCAAAATCGCAATGCTGGCTTAGGAAACCAATTCTGCGTTCAATGTGATCTCTGCATTCAGCAATTGTGAGATCGGGCATTCTTTTTTCGCCTTTTCAGCGATTTCAGCAAATTGTTCAGCCGAAACGCTTGGAACAGTCGCCTTCAATTCGATTGCGCTCTTTGTAACTTGTCCTTTTGCAGGATCCAATGTTACAGTAGCAGTTGCATTAAGCTCATCGGCTGTAAATCCTGCTGCATTAAGCTCAAAGCTAAGTTTCATTGCAAAACAGCTGGCATGCGCCGCTGCGATCAATTCCTCAGGATTTGTTCCTTTGCCCTCTGCAAAACGGGTGTTAAATGAATATTGCGTGTTTTCCAACACAGTGCTTTGTGTACTTACAGTCCCTGTTCCTTCTTTACCAGTGCCTTTCCAAACGGCTGTTGCTTTACGATTAATCATATCAATTTTGATTTATAAGTTAACATGAGACCCTCTGTTATCGGATCGTTTCATCGAAAAGTAACAAGCATCGCCGATTTACGCAAATTATTAAATTAATATAATGTGCAATAAATGGCCACTTTTGCCTGTTCCAGACTATGCGCATTCCTTATCCGCCGGCAACTGTTTTAGTTAAGGATTGTTAATAGCGGATCGGGGATTAAACTTTATTATTGCGCAGCAATCTAAAAACCAAAATAAAAACCATCATTCAACTTAATCTATTTAATCATGAAAAAGATAATAATGCCTCTTCTGCTGGTTGTAGCTGTTTTGTTTCAAAGCTGCAAAGGACCGGAAGGGCCGCAGGGACCTCCGGGGCCGGAAGTTCAAGCGCTCGGACATACATTTGACCTTACAGATGTGGATTTTACTGCCGCAGACAAATATCAGTTCGGCCTCACTTTCGCAGCCGCCGACCTTGGTTTTGAGGTGCTTGAATCGGACGCGGTATTGGTGTACATCAATTGGGGCAGTGAGAATGTAAACGGCCAGCCACTCACAGCATACCGGCCTTTGCCACAGACTGCATTCCTGGATCAGGGCATCCTGACTTACAATTTTGACCGCACTGTCCAGGATTTCTCTATTTTCCTGGATGGAACCGTCAACTTTGCAACAGTAGATAGCCGGTATACAAGAGATCAGGAATTCCGCGTGATCATCATCCCAGCCGATTTTGTACAACGCAGAAATGCAGCTGTGGATTTTAACGATTATAATGCTGTTGTAAAAGCATTCAACATTGACGAATCAAAAATTCGGAAGATCTCAGCGAAATAGGCACAGTATTTTAGTTTGTCTAGGCTATCCGGATATTTTTTAATAAAATCCGGTAATTTTTTACCGGATTTACTTTTACAAGTATGAAAAGCGTTTTAAACACACTCGGTTTACTGCTGATTGCAGTTTCACTGGCAAGTGCGCAGGATTTTAAGAAGGAGACTAATAAGTACAGAAAGAAATACAAAGAAGAATTTCTGAGTTCTGCCAATTCCCCCTTGAAAGAAGCCGATTTGCCGTTTTTACAATTTTACGAACCCGATTCGGCTTACAGGGTTGTGGCTAAATTTGAAAAAAGCCGCGGACAGTCTTTCGAAATGCCGACTTACAGCGGTGTAAATAAGACCTATGTAAAATATGGCAAGGTAAAATTTCGCATTAATGGCAGAAAGCAAACATTGACCGTTTACAGAAGTCTTAGCTTACAGCAACTTGCAAAGTATAAAGACTATCTTTTCATACCTTTTAAAGACAAAACCAATGGTGACGAATCCTACGGTGGCGGTCGCTATCTGGATCTCAAAACCACTGACATAAAGAACAACACATTGGTGCTGGACTTTAATAAAGCATACAATCCATATTGCGCATACAGCGATGGCTACAACTGCCCGATCCCGCCGGCGCCCAACCATTTGCCGATCGCGATTACAGCCGGAGAAAAGAAATTCGGAAAAGATCATCAGCAAGCGCAACTGAAATAGCATAAAAAAATCCCGATCTGCTCAGACCGGGATTTTTTATTTACCTGAAATTTTATGCTTTCAAAAATTCCTTTTGCTTCATAATGCGCTCGAAAACTTTAACATCGTGCTCGGAAGTAAAAATGCTGAAAGGCAGATACAAAAACTGTCCTTTGGAAATAACAAGCACATAAGCTTCCTTATCCTTATAAGCGTCCATGATCTGCTCCCACTTCATTACGCTTCCCTCCTTCTGGTTCAACTTCATCAGGATCTGGCGGTTATCAATCTCATAAGAGAATTTCTCGAACATGGGCTTGTACTGCGCAAGCTGTGTAATGCCTGTAAACTGCACCAGCCAGAACAGCACGTAAAGCAACGCCCCCACGAACACAGTAATGTAGATCCACAAATTCGGATACACGCCGGTAAGGTTCAATACGGCGTTGATCAGGATGAGTGCCAGTGGTATTAATCCCCATTTCAGCTGCGTTTTGAAAAAGTAACGCATGGCAAGGGCAATGTATTTCTTGGTTGGTAATGCGTATCTTTTTGTACGGACCGCCGCAGGGTTCGTTGGCATTTGATACACGGGTTGGTGTTTATTCACCGAAACTTTGGCCATAATTCAGTTTAAATTAACAATTTCTTGATTTCCTTTATGCAAGATGAACACCACGATGCCCTCGGAAAATGAAGTGCAAAGTTAGAAAAAAAGGAGTCGACATATCAGAATGCTGTTGAAATAAAAAACTGTTATGAGATTTTAGTGTAATTTGTCTTTCTTAACTGCGTTGAACATGAAACACGAAAATATTCATAACTAAATGGGTTTCCTTTTTCCATCATTTTTGTGGGGTCTTCTGGCAGTTTCGGTTCCAATTGCGATTCATATTTTCAATTTCCGTCGTACTAAAAAGGTCTATTTTACCAACGTAGCATTTCTAAAAGCAGTTGATACCAAAACGCGTTCGGTAAGGCAGGTGAAGCATTGGCTGGTCCTGGCGGCGCGCATTTTAGCGATCATCTGTCTTGCGCTCGCATTTGCGCAGCCATTTTTACCTGCCCAAAATAACGTTGCCGCAAACCGCAAAGGCATTACCAGCCTGTATCTCGACAATTCGTTGAGCATGGAAAGCGAGCTCAACAACAAACGCTATCTCGACATTGCTAACGCGCGTTTGAGCGAGTTACTGGGGCTTTTCAGAAATGCAACTTCCCTACAACTCGTCACCAACGATTTTTCAGCACAGGAACAAGGACTATATGCGTCCGAAAAACTGCGCGACAGGCTCACAACCATTGGGTTATCAAACACGCCGCGCACTTTTGAGCAGGTTTACAAAAGGCAGGAAAACCTTATGTCCCGCCATCAGCAGGCAGGCAAAAATCAGCTTTTCTGGTTTTCAGATTTTCAAAAAAGCACCTCCGGCAATCTTTCGGGATTAAAAACCGACACGACCAACCAGCTGTTTCTGGTGCCCGTTCAGGCAGCGGCGGAGAAGAACGTTTTCGTGGATTCAGCCTGGCTTAACACGCCGTTTATCCGTGAGTTGCAGAATAACATTCTCTTTGTCAAGGTCAGCAATTCCGGATCGGAAACAGCGCGTAATGTTGTTTTAAAGCTGAATCTGGACAATACGCAAGCTTCTACGGCCTCCGTGAATGTTCCTGCGAACGGCAGCGCGACAGCGAAATTCAACTTTAATTTAAAAGGAAAGGGTTATAAAAAAGGCCAGATCACATTCGATGATTTCCCTGTCACGTTTGACAACAACTATTATTTTGTGCTCAATGCTTCGCCGCTGATCCGCGTGCTGCACATTTATGGACAAAAATCAGCCGGTAACTACATTGAAAACGTCTATGCGAACGACAGCTTGTTTTCCCTGCAAAGTTACAGCGCCAACAATGTGGATCCGGGCTTGATCAAAAACACGGATCTCGTTGTTTTGGAAGGAGTTACCTCACTTTCGGGCTCCTTGCCGCAGGATTTGCAGGAGCTTGTCCGAAACGGTGGAAGCGTTACCGTAATCCCTCCCGCTGCTCCGAATACAGAAAGTTACAATGGTTTTTTGTCACGCGTTGGCATCAATGGCCTTACCGGCACGCAGAATGCTCAACCTGCGCCGGTTGCCATGGCAGCGCCGGATCGTAACAATCCGTTTTTCAGCGATGTGTTCGAAGAATCTGTCCGGCAGGAGCTGAACCTTAATTTGCCCTCAGCCTCCCCGGTGTGGAGTTGGGCCAATGCTGGGCAAATGGTGCTCGCATTGCGTAATGGCCAGACGTATCTGAACCAGGTAACCTCCGGAACGGGCAAAGTTTATCTACTTGCCGCACCTTTAAATCCGGAATACGGTAACATTGCGCAACATGCCATTTTTGTGCCGATCATGTATAAAATCGCCGCATCCAGCGTCCGCGCGCAGCGAACATCTTTTAAGTTTGATGAAAATCCAATTAGTCTGAATGTTGAAAAAGCGCAGCCTAACACGGTTTATAAATTAAGAAAAAACAAAACAGAAGTTATCCCGGTGCAGCGAATTGCCGGCAACCAGCTTTTACTGGAAATCCCGCAAGGCGACCAGCTTGGCGAAGGATTGGATGCAGGATATTTTGAGCTGATAAAAGACAACAAAGTAGAACAGATCATCGCATTAAACCACAACAATGCGGAGTCTAAACTACAGTACTATTCCCCGGACGAATTAAGGACCATCTTCGCCGGCCAAAAAAACGTCCAGATCTTCGACCGCATCGACGACGACGCCTTTTCCACAGCCTTCCAGCAACTAAACATGGGCACCAACCTTTGGAAATACTTCCTATACGGAGCCCTTTTCTTCCTGCTGGTCGAAGTGGCATTGATCCGGTTTTTGAAATGATTGGTGAAACCAAAGCAGAATTCTTATCAAAAGATCCCCGTTCAGTTTTATGTTAGCGGTTTTTACACCAATTTTGTGTGACACTACCGAATCTTTTAAATGCTTTCATCGCGAATAGGAATTCTTGGCGGCGGCCAACTAGGACTGATGCTTTTACAAGCTGCTGTGGACTGGAATCTGGACATTCACGTCCTTGATCCCGACGCAGAAGCTCCATGCAAACAAATTGCCCCTCACTTCCAGCAAGGCTCATTACAGGATTATGACACGGTTTATAATTTTGGTAAAAACCTGGATGTCATTACAATAGAAATCGAAAAAGTCAATGTTCAGGCTCTGGAAACACTGGAAAAGGAAGGCAAGAAAATCTTCCCTCAGCCATCTGTAATCCGCCAGATACAGGATAAGCGAATTCAAAAGCAGTTTTACAAAGAAAATAATCTCCCTACTGCCGACTTTATACTGACAGAAAACCGGGAGGATGTTTACAGAAATGTTTCCTTTTTGCCCGCATTTCACAAGCTCGGAAAAGACGGTTACGACGGCCGCGGCGTGCAGCGCCTAACCTCCGAAGCGGATATCGAAAAAGCCTTTGAGCAGCCCGGGCTTCTGGAAAAAGCAGTGCCTTTTGAAAAAGAACTGGCGGTGATTGTGGCGCGCAATGTGAAAGGTGAGATTACTACATTCCCCACCGTGGAAATGGTTTTTCATCCCGAACTGAACCTCGTAGAATATCTTTTTGCTCCGGCAGAAATTGAAAAATCAATTGACGAAAAAGCGCAGGAAATAGCCAGAAAAACAGCAGAGGCATTTCAGATCGTGGGGTTGCTGGCTGTGGAGCTTTTTATGACGGCAGATGGCGAGATCCTGATCAACGAAGTGGCTCCACGGCCGCACAACAGCGGGCACCACACCATTCGCGCCAATGCGACTTCGCAATATGAGCAACATTGGCGGGCGATTCTGGACTTGCCGCTGGGCAGTACGCACGCGTATGGGCCCTCCGCAATGGTCAATCTGCTGGGCGAAGAAGGTTACGAAGGTCCGGCAGTTTATGAAGGAATGGAGAAATTGTTGGCTACTGAACAGGTTTTCCCGTTCCTTTACTGGAAGGCAGTTACAAAATCATTCAGAAAAATGGGCCATATTACCATTATGGATGCCGATATCGCGTCTTTAAAGAGAAAGGTTGATTTTGTTAAAAAGAATATCAGAGTAATCAGTAAGTAATCTTCGTTATAGTAATGGTTGGAATCATAATGGGAAGCCTTTCAGACCGGAAAATTATGCAGCAGGCAGCTGATGCACTTTCCGAGCTTGGGATCGCTTTCGAAATGGAAATCGTTTCCGCACACCGGACTCCTGAACGCATGCTGGAATACGCCTCATCGGCCCGAAGCCGCGGGTTACAGGTGATCATTGCCGGTGCAGGCGGCGCAGCCCACTTGCCTGGAATGGTTGCTTCGCTTACTTCACTGCCGGTTATCGGCGTCCCGGTTCTGTCGAGTAATTCGATTGATGGCTGGGATTCAGTTCTGTCCATTCTGCAAATGCCTTCGGGCGTTCCGGTTGCCACAGTCGCATTGGACGGCGCCAGAAATGCCGGGATTTTAGCCGCTCAGATCATTGGAGCCAGCGATCAGGAGGTCGGAAAACGGCTTGATTTATTTAAAGAAAGCCTCAAAGAAAAAGTGGCGGTGATGAATGAGGAATTGAGAAATCACCTTGGAAGTTAGAAGGTCTTTAGTATTTTCGTAAAATTAATTAGCACCACAAAAACATCGATTACCGGCTATGGAAGACGAATTCCCTAAGAAAAGAAATGTCCGTCCGACCGAAAAGTCCAACCTCCCTATCGTTACCCTGCTTGTGTTGGTTCTTTTGGTATTAGCAATGTTATACGTGGGGTATGAATACATTTCCGACAGTTCTTCCAACTCCGAAGAACTTACTTCGGTTGTAGTGGACTCAACACTTGATGAACCCAGTGTAGGTGAACCAATTACCGACGAACCTGCCGAGGCATTAGAAACACCGGCAACGGAAACGCCTGCCGCGGCTAAGGATAAACCCAAAGAGGCTGAAAAAGAAACAACACCTTCTGTTTCGGCGTCCTCAGTAGGCGGTGAGCAAATTACGCATACAGTGAAAGGCGGTGAAACATTTTCAAGCATTGCATCGCGCTATAATTTGAAATTGGAAACATTAAAAGGTTTGAATGCTTCTACTCCCGAATTAAAATCGGATGTAACCAGGCTTAAAATTCAGGTGCAAGCTGTGCATACAGTGGGCCCTGGTGATGTTTTAAGGGTTGTTGCCGGCAAATATGGGGTTACCAAGGAAGCACTTATGAAAGCAAATGGCAGAACAAAGGACTTCTCGGAAAGAGGTGAGAAACTGATCATTCCTTTTGCATCCAGAAAATAGAATTTCAAACAGAGATAGATAAAAGCCCGGGACGATGCCTCGTTCCGGGCTTTTTTTGGCATTAATATCCTGTTTTAAGTAAATGCTTAATTAAACCCACCTCTGTCTCCTCTTCCGCCCCTGCCGCCAGGCATCTCACCGCTGTCAAAATCTCTGCGACGGTTGTTTTCCGGAGCCGGAGCTTTACCAAAATTCCTCAGCGTGTAAGTGAATGTCAGCATTGCATATTGTGTCAAAACACGGTTTGTAACGTCCTGCACATAAGTTTCCGTCACGTTCCGGGTAATGCTGTTGTTTTGTTTCAAGATATCAAAAACCGTCAGTTTCAATTCACCTGCATTGTTTTTCAGGAATTTCTTGCCAATGCTTGCGTTCCATAAGGTGAAATTTTGGTTATAACCTTCTCCCAAACCTCTGTATGACTGCTTGCTGATATCACTTTGAACAACAAATCCTTTTCCGAAAATCCAGTTCACGCGGCCGGTGATTCCCTGCGTATAATAATTGTTGTTCAGATTCGGCTGGATCGTATTGCGGACCATGTTGTAATTGCCTGAATAAGAAAGCGTAAAATCAAGCCTCTCGCTCACATTGCTGCTGATAACCAAACCCTGCGAAACTGCGTAAGTGTTGGAAAAATTGGAAATGTTGTTGATCAGACCCGGCGAACGCACATAATTGAAGCCGGTTGTCAGGTTCACATTCAATTTCAGCGGCGCAACCGGTTTTCCGTAAGCAAGGAAAGTCCTCGCATTCCAGCTTCCATCCACATTCACAGGTTTCGTAAATTTCGCTCCGCGTTCCAGAATAATGCCGTTAGCCACTTCGGTCGGCTCTTGTGCGATCAATGTTGAGTTGACAATCGCATTGTTGGTTTGTGTTACGAAAACCATTGCATTCAGGTTATAAGGTCGCTCGGCACCGGCCAGCGAATAGCGCACATTAAAACTGTTTCGGTATTCCTGCTTCAAATCCGGGTTACCGGCGGTTAATGCTAACGGGTTGCTGTTGTCGATCACATTCTGCAACTGGGAAATGGACGGCTGGTTTGTTGAGCTTCTGAAAAATGTACGGAATTGCGTGCCCGTTTTGGATCTGTAACTCAGCATGAAATTCGGCAGCAGATTGGTAAATGACTGATCCACTTTCGCATTGATGGGCGCCAATTGCTGGCTATACAAGCCCGTATTCTGAAAGTCCAGCCCAAAATTCGCAGTCCAGCTATTCTTACGATAACGATAGCCGACGCCCGCGCGATTCGTCACATAACGATTATCAAATGTGTTGGAAAGCAGCGAATCCAGGTCTGAATACGTATTTTCGTCAAAACTCATATTATAAGTTTCCTTTTTGGAATCACTGTTGCTTACTGTAAGGCCATAGTTGAATTGTAACTGGCTGTTTTTGCCGATGGGCTCGGTGTAGATCAGGTTTCCTCCCAATGTTACGCCGTTGGAATATGTAAAGCTCTCCTGATCAAGCGTATCGCCTCTTGCGGCGAGGCCTAGGCTATCGTAAAACATGGTTCTGGAATAAAGATTACCAATGCCGTTACGGTCATTCAGTTGCGTATTCAGATTCACAGACAACGTCCGGCCTTTCTTTTCAAATGAATGACGGAACAAAACGTCGTTATTGAAGTTGTAAGCATTGGTCGCATTCCGCTGGCTGTTATCCAGGCTGTTGATCCGCAGGCCATTCAATGTGTTAAGCCCCACCTTTGTACTCACCGCACTATTGTCCTGAAAGCTCAAACGCGGCGTAATGATCAGCGAGTTGTTTTTATTAATGTTATATTCAATTCTAAAATTGAGTCTGTGATTGGCGTTGGTGTTGTTGGTGCGGCTGTTTTCATCGTAAATCTGATCCGTTGAGTCCGTATCTCCTGGCAGAATAAAGCGCTGCTGCATACTTTGCAGATTGCTGTTGCCGGTGCGGTTGAAGAAGTAGCTGCCCGTAACATCCACCTTTTTACCAAACTTATTGGCATAATTTAAACCGAAGGAATTAGTCCCGGTGATTCCGCTTTGATTCCCAACCAGGAAATTGCCGCCCGAGCCACCTCTTCCTCCGCCTCCGACACCGGAAACACCGATCAGATCCTGGCTTGAAAAGTTTTGCATATTAATGTTATTACTCAGCCCGATCACCGATATACGCTGATTGCCTTTGAAAAAGCTCACATTACCGCCCGCCTGATAACGGTTATCCAAGCCATAACCTGCGAAAACCTTACCAAACTGGCCCATTTTACGATCAGCTTTGGTTACAATGTTGATCGTTTTCTGTCCGTTACCGTCGTCAAAACCTGTGAATTGGGCTTGATCGCTTAGTTTATCAAAAACTTCTATTTTATCAACAATCTCGGCAGGAAGGGATTTTAATGTTAATGCAGCATCTTCCCCGAAGAATGGCTTTCCGTCCACTAAAACCCTGTTAACGGTCTCACCATGAGCAGTTACAGTTCCGTTTGTGACGGTGATGCCAGGCATTTTCTGGATAAGATCCTCGGAAGTTGCGTCGGGATTGGTTTTGTAAGCAGCCGCATTGAATTGGGTCGTATCACCCTTTTGTTCCATGGCCGTAACCTGTCCTACAACTTTGATTTCTTTCAAATTGGCAACCGCTTCACTCAATTGGAATGTGCCAACATCCTGGATATCATCCTGTAATGTAATTGTGCGGGAAGCATCTTTATAGCTTAGATAAGAAACCTTTACCAGGTAAGCCGCTTGTTTGGCCAGACCATTAAAGGAAAATTTGCCGTCGATATCCGTTGTTACATATTCAGGCTTCGCATCCGGCAGGTTCCTGCTCACCGCCACATATGCACCAACGACCGGCTCGTTGGTTACGCTGTCTTTGACCACGCCTGTTATCCGGCCTGTTGGTTGTTGTGCAAATGCTGATAACGATAATAATATCAGCAGCGAGAGTAGGGATGCGAATCTTTTCATGGTTTCTGTAAAGGTTTATTGCAGTTTAGAGCCTCCTTTTTGATTATAGTTTAATCCCGCTCAGCAATAAACCCCTACAATCGATAAAACCACCGCACTTATAGATCAACGCCGGGATTTACCCGACGAGAAAAACTCACTTCAACCAGTCTTTTAAAAGCCCTTCATACGAATCCAGGAACTTTTGATATGCTTTTTCCAACTGCGGAAGCGCTTCGGCCAGTGTGCTTGTATCATCCGATTTCAAACGCCATTCCGCATCACGGGCTATTTCCGCAACCTGCGCCACGCCCACAGTTCCGCCACTTCCTTTCAATGTATGCAAATTACTTTTAACCGTTTTGATGTCGCCAGTCGCGTAAGCCTCCACCGCACCCGAAACAAGTTCATTGGATTCCGTAACAAAATCCTCAAACACAGACCACACCAGGTCCGGCCCGCCTATGCCGTTCAGCTGATCGATAATTTCTTTGTCCAGAACCGGCAAAATAATCTCCTGTGCAATTTCGCGCTGTTTTGATTCCAGCTTGCGGCTCTCCACATTGCCTAGTAAGTCTTTCACTTTGAGGAGCAATGTTTGCGCGCGGATCGGTTTGGCAATGTAATCGTCCATGCCCTGGCTCATGAAGCGGTCGCGATCTTCTTTCATGGAATAGGCCGTCATAGCAACAATCGGCGGCATAGAATCCGGGAAGCGTTTTTTGAGTTCCTGGGAAGTCTCCACGCCATCCATATCCGGCATTTGGATATCCATGAATATAATGTCGTAACTCACATCTGAAACCTTCCTTTTGGCCTCCACCATTTCAATCGCCTTGAAACCGCTTTCCGCCAGATCCACGTAACAACCCGATTTCTTCAGGATTTCATTGGCCACTTTCCGGTTCACCGCATTGTCGTCCACAAGCAGGATCGTGGGATGGTAATCCTTGAAAACATTCTCAATCGGCGTTTCCTCCATTTGCACAATGGTGCTGGCCTGGGCGATGGAAGTTTCTTTTGTTTCAAATGTAAACCAAAATGTACTCCCCTCTCCAACAGTAGATTCCACGCCGATTTCCCCGTGCATCAGCTCGCACAACTGCTTGGAAATGGCCAATCCAAGTCCGGTTCCGCCAAAAGATTTACGTGAAGAATTATCGAGCTGCGTAAATGAAGTAAACAATATCTGCCGGTCCATCGGACTGATCCCTATGCCCGAGTCCTGAACCTCCACTTTGATTTTATGAAACAATCCGTCTTTTTGAACCAATGTCAGGAACACTGTAACTGCCCCATTCTCAGTGAATTTCAATGCATTGGAAGTCAGGTTCGAGAGGATTTGAAGTAATCTCGTCTGATCCGCAATGATGTACTTCGGAATGTCGGGTGCAATGTGATAGGTGAGCGTATTTCCCTTGCTTTTGGCCGTCTGCCCGAAAAGGGAAACGAGTTTGAGCAACAATTCTTCGGTCGCAATCGGTGCTTCGTGCAGTTCCATCTTTCCGGCTTCAATTTTGGAAAGATCCAGGATGTCGTTCAGAATGTTTAGTAATGTTTCCGATGACCGTTTGATCGTCATCACATAATCCTTCTGCTCCACATCGAGCGGCGTTTCACCCAGCAAGTCGATCATCCCGATCACACCGTTCATCGGCGTACGGATTTCGTGGCTCATGTTTGCCAAAAAGCCTTCCTTAACCTTCAATGAGCGTTCCGCGTGTTCCTTGGCTTTGAGCAATTCCTGCTCATTGCGTTTCAATTCGGTAATGTCACGCGCGAGAACGGCGATCTCTGTCGGCTTGCCTTTGTCGTTGGTGAACATCAGCATATTGATCATAAACTGCCTTTCAGTCCCGTCTTTGCGGTAAAGCGAAATTTCGAAGTTACGCAGGCTCTTGCTCCGCCGCAGCCGGATCAATGCAGAATGTATCCGTTTTCTGTCCGGAAAAAATTCGAGGATTTTGTGCCCGATCACTTCGCTAGGCAGGTAACCAAGCCTTTTCAGCACCGATTGGCTGATCATGGTGATCTCGCCCAAACGGTTGATCCGGCAATAAATGTCTTGCAGGTTTTCAAAAATCCCCCGGAAAAGTTCTTCGCTATGCCTTAACGATAACTCAGCTTCTTTCCTGCGCGTAATGTCGCGCGCAATGCCTGAAACTTCCTCAATCACGCCATCTGCATAATGGATTGGGTTCAGGTAAAATTCCAGCCACATTTCACCCTGGTCTTTGCGGTCTATTTTAAACTCGAAATATTGCGGTTCGCCCTTTAATGCCTGTCTGTATTTCGTTTCCAGCGTTCTGCGGTTGCTGTTACCAACCATTCGCCAGCCGAATTTTTCCGCGCTGGATTGCAGCGATGGCCTCACACCCAGCTGATTCTGAATAAGATCCGCATAGTTTCTGTTAAATGAAGTCAGCTGCAAAGATTTATTCACCGACCATATCAAGTGAGAACTGCTGTCGAAAATTGCATTCAAGCGCGCCAGATATTTGCTTAGCTCTTCTTCACTTTGTTTCCTTGCAATGGCCATAGCGACCTGCCCGGAAATGAATTCCAGCAACTCCAAATCCCTGGCATCAAACATGTTAGGGTCGTCATAGGATTTTACGCCAATGATCCCTGTCACACGGTCGCCTACGCGCAGGGGCACGCATAGGAGCAATTTTGGCGTTACACCGTATAAATAAAGGCTGTTGGTTTTAGCCAGTTCTTCTATTTTTTCACCTGATAAAAAAAGCGGTTTATTGGATGCAATGGCATATTCCGTCACACCATTGCCCAATTTTCTTTTGGTAAACTTCACATTTCCCTGAAAATACTGATCGACATAATAAGGGAAATAAATGTAGCTTTTGCTCGGGTCGTAAAGCGCGATGAAGAAGTTTTTAATGTCGATGATCTTACCCAGTGCTTCGTGAATGCTATGGTAAAAATCGTCCAGATTTTGCGTGTTAACCGTCCAGTTAGCAATGCTGTAATATAGATTTTGGGCCTTTTCAGCCCTTATTTTCTCCGTATAATCATTTAAAATACAGCGAAATGCGGTAGGCTTACCATTATCGAACCGGCAATTGACACTTCCGGCAACAAACACTTTTTTACCGTCCCTGCTCACGAAAACCGCCTCGAAATTAGGATTGGAATGGCCTTGTTCGATCAACTTTAATTGTGCGAGGGCTTGTTCCTTATGCTGCGGGTGCAGGATGTCTTCCATCCGCATGGACGCAATTTCGTCGAGCCCATAACCCAGCACTTCGCGCCAGGCTTTGTTTACAAATATGAATTTTCCGTCGATCGCAACGAGCTGGATCAGATCGCTTGTGTTATCGACGAGATCCTGCAATTGCGAATTGGATTTGGCAATGGACGATTCCATCCGACGGCGGCGCGTAATGTCGTCACCTACCAAGGTCACACATTCCACCTCGTCCTGCTCGCTATGCATAAGCACACTATTGATCGAAAACGTCCTTAATGTGCCTTTTTGAGCTAAAAAAGGAACCTCGCGCTGTTCCAGTTTCCGTTTTCCCTGGATTCCCTCTTCCAGCATCTGCCTTATTTCGTGCTCTTCTTCTTTGGGAATCAGTTTGTCAAATATGCTATGCCCCACCAAATCCGACTCCTGCCAGCCCGTTTTCATCAAAGCATGCGCACTGATATTACGGATGATGAAGTCCGGAGAAAAGGTAATTCCAATTAGGTTCAGATGCTGAAGTGTAGCGTGTATAGTCTGCCAATCGGTCTGGGACAAGATCATTTCCATAGTATCTCGATAATCGCACTTTTAAGATTCCTTCCTATTCTTTATTCGATAAATCTACGAATTAAGCCGTAATTTTGGTTCGTGAAAATAAATTATAAAAAGCGCGACGACTCCAAAGTGAGGGCCAAAAAGCATTTGGGCCAGCACTTTCTGAAAGACTTAAATATTGCTCAACGGATCGTTGACGGCCTCTCCGGGCATAATGGTTACAGTAAGGTTTTGGAAATAGGCCCGGGCATGGGCGTCCTGACTCAGTTTCTGATTACGAAAGATGCATTCACCACGCATGTGATCGAAATTGACACCGAATCTGTCGCCTACTTAAAAAAACATTACGAGAATCTGACGCCCAGGATCATCGAAGGTGACTTTTTGAAATTCAATCCGGCCGATTATTTTTCCGAGCCTTTTGCCATCATTGGCAATTTTCCCTATAACATTTCTTCACAGATCTTTTTCCGCGCATTACAAATCCGCGATCAGATCCCCGAGATCGTTTGTATGCTTCAAAAAGAAGTGGCTATGCGCATTGCGTCCCCGCCGGGAAACAAGGATTACGGCATTCTGAGCGTTCTATTACAGGCATTTTACGATATAGATTACCTCGTTTCGGTGCCGCCGGGCGCATTTGATCCGCCTCCCAAAGTCCAGTCGGGCGTGATCCGGTTGCGCAGAAACGCGGTTGCAGCATTAGATTGTGATGAAAAAATGTTTTTCCGGGTTGTGAAAACGGCGTTTAACCAAAGGAGAAAAACGCTTCGGAATGCGTTGAAACCTATCGGTGAATTCCCGGAAAATCCGTTGCTGACCAAACGGGCCGAGCAGTTGAGCGTAGCGCAATTCGTGGAGCTTACAAAACTTGCTCAAGAATTGCAGCCGCAGATCTGAAATTGCCTTTAAAAAGTATATACTATGGCCATGAGCCATTCTGCTAATTGCTAAAAGCAAAGTGACCAATGACGTTTGAATTAACCAAGGAATACGTAGAGCACATTCAGGAACTGATTAAAAAAGAAGATTCTGCTTCGATAAGATCAGAGACGGAGAGCCTTTTTCCGGCAGACATTACTGGTCTTTTGTCGGAGCTGGAAACTGAGAGTGCTAAATTCCTGATCACGCAGCTGGATGTGGAACGCGGAGCGGAGATCCTTGCGGACATGGACCCTAACGAGCGCCGCGAGTTCCTGAAAGCATTCACGTCAGAAGAAATATCGCATTTTGTCAACCTTTTTGACTCAGATGATGCGGTGGATTTGCTGAATGAACAGCCTATCCGCGTTCGTGAAGAAGTAATTGCCCTGCTGGAAGACCGCGAACAAGCGCGTTTTATTCTCGATCTGCTGCATTATGACGAAGATGTGGCAGGTGGTCTGATGCAGAAAGAATTGGTAAAGGCCAATGTGAACTGGACTGTAAATCAATGCATTGAAGAATTACGTCAGCAGGCGGAAGATGTTGGAAAAGTGTACGCTGTTTATGTCGTTGATAATTTTGGCAAATTACTTGGTCTTCTTTCCCTGAAAAAAATCGTCCTGGCTCATAAAAATACACGCATTGAAAGTCTGTATGATAAGGATGTTATTTTCGTAGAAACCTATCGTCCAGCCGAAGAAGTTGCTGAACTGATGCAGCGCTATGACCTTGATGCATTGCCTGTTGTGAATGTCCAGGGAAAGCTTTTAGGAAGGATCACCATTGATGACGTGATTGATGTTATCACCGAACAAGCCAGTTCTGATACGCTTGCTATGGCGGGTATTACTGGGGATGTGGAAGAAGATGACACGATCTGGCAGCAAACCAAAGCGCGTTTGCCGTGGCTGTTGGTCGGCATGATGGGTGGAATTCTGGCGGCGAAATTTATCAGTTTTTTTGAGGGAGATTTAAAGATTATCCCGGCCATGGCGGCTTTTATCCCTATTATCGGATCCACCGGCGGAAATGTGGGCATTCAGACTTCTTCTATTATTCTTCAAAGTCTGGCTGATAAGACAGGTTTGGACACCACGGTTGGTCAGCGCCTGATCAGAATGTTTGCCGTTGCGTTCATCAATGGCATTATCATCAGCACGATTGTTTTTGGATTTAATTTACTCATTGGCAACGATATACAATTAGCGCTAGTCGTTTCAGCAGCATTAATGTCCGTCGTTTTTCTCGCCTCATTTATGGGAACCATGACGCCGATTTTATTGGAAAGAATCGGAATCAACCCCGCAGTAGCATCCGGCCCATTCATCACCACAGCCAATGACCTGATCGGTTACGGCGTATATTTCGGATTGGCGCATTTGCTATTGAATCTCTAACATTCACTCAAACTAATCGGAATATTCACCGCTAACCCACCCTCCGAAGTCTCCTTATAACGATTGTTCATATCCAGCGCCGTTTCCCACATCGTGTGCACTACATTGTCGAGCGACACCTTTGCATTATCCGGATTACTTTGCAACGCCAGCTGACAAGCCGTAATCGCCTTAATCGCCCCCATTGTATTCCGCTCAATGCAGGGAATCTGCACCAAACCGCCCACAGGGTCACATGTAAGGCCTAAATGGTGCTCCATAGCAATTTCCGCAGCCATCAAACATTGCTCCACCGTCCCGCCCGAAACCTGCGCCAATCCCGCCGCCGCCATCGCCGACGAAACACCAATTTCAGCCTGGCAACCGCCCATAGCAGCCGAAAGCGTGGCCCCTTTCTTAAAAATGCTGCCGATTTCGCCGGCTGTCAGCAAAAATTTAAATACATCTTCCTCCGTCCCACCACAAAAAGTAAGGTGATACTGAATCACCGCCGGGATTACCCCAGCCGAACCATTTGTAGGCGCCGTAACAACCCGACTATATGAGGCATTTTCTTCGTTAACCGCTAAGGCAAAGCAGCTTACCCAGTCTAATGTGTAACTGAAACCAGCGCCTCCACGCCTGATCGCGTCCATCCAATCGTCGCAGCCCGCACAGACGAAGTCCTTCAAAAGCTTTTCATTCAATGCTGCAGCACGCCGCTGCACATTCAAACCGCCAGGCAAAACGCCGTTCGTTTGGCAACCATGGAAAATGCTTTGCTGCATCACATTCCAGATATTCAGCAGATCGCTTCTGACCAGGTTTTCATCTTTCCAAACCTTCTCATTTTCCAAAACTATTTCCCAAATCGGCTTTTGAGAGGCATGATGCCATTTGAGCAGGTCTGCCGCCTGATCGATCGGATAAGGCAGATTCACACAATTCTTCACCTCGTCGCCCGACTTTCCTTCCTGAATGACAAAACCGCCACCCACCGAGTAATATGATTCCTCAACTAACCCCGCAGATTCGCAGTCCGCAATGAATGTGAGGCCGTTGGGATGAAATGGAAGTGTTTCGTTTTTATGAAAGTGAATGTTCTCTTTTGGAGAAAAAACCACCCGTAAGTCACCTGGGAGCAGGATGCATTCTTTCGAAGCAATTTCAGCCAGAATCTCATCAATATGCTCAGTCTGAACCGTAACCGGATCATAGCCGCTCAAACCCAGGATCACCGCAATATCCGTCCCATGTCCCTTTCCGGTTTTCGCCAAGGAACCATAAAGATGAATATTAACCGCCCGCACCTGATCCAGCCCGCATCGCGCCTCAACAGCCGCCAAAAACTGCTGCGCCGCCCGCCAAGGCCCAATCGTATGCGAACTGGAAGGCCCAATCCCAATCTTAAAAATATCAAAAACAGATATGCGTTCTTCTTTCATGTCAATCGAAATTGCCTCGGGTAAAGTTAACGAGAGTTTTTGATGTTTTGGAAAGCTGGAAATTCTGGGGTTACCTTTATAAAAACGAATAATTAATAAGTTGATTTCATTATGATCGCAGTAATCCAGCGCGTGAGCAGCGCGTCTGTTACCATTGAGGGGAAGGTTGAGGGGGAAATACAAAAGGGATTCCTGGTTCTTCTAGGCGTCACCCATTTGGATAATCTGGAAGATATTGAATGGCTTGGCAGGAAAATTATTGGCTTGCGCGTGTTTGGGGATAGTGATGATAAAATGAATCTGGATCTAAAATCGGTGAATGGCGACATTCTATTAATCAGCCAATTCACGTTACATGCGAGTACGAAGAAGGGAAACAGGCCATCCTTTACCGAAGCAGCCAGGCCAGAGGTTGCCATCCCCCTTTATGAAAAGATGATCACTTTCCTGGAAACAGAATTAGGAAAACCCATTCAACGCGGAATCTTCGGAGCAGATATGAAAGTAGCCTTGCTAAATGACGGCCCGGTAACAATCGTCATTGATTCAAAAAACAGGATTTAAATTTCAGCGCAACGGCACACGCTCATCCATTCACTCATTCACTCATTCAGCATTCAACATTAACCCATGACCATCCAAGAAGCACAGTCGCAAGTCGATACCTGGATCAAAACCTACGGTGTCCGTTATTTTTCAGAACTTACCAATATGGCGATCCTGACCGAAGAAGTGGGCGAACTTGCCCGCATTATGGCGAGGACTTACGGCGATCAGTCATTTAAAAAATCGGATCTGGGCAAAGACCTGGGCGATGAAATGGCGGATGTAATGTGGGTGCTGATATGTCTTGCCAACCAAACGGGCGTTAATCTGACCGAGGCTTTTGAAAAGAATATGGCCAAGAAAACCGAAAGGGATAGCGACCGGCATAAAAACAATGAAAAGTTGAGCTAATTAAAATCAGCCGACAAAAAAAGAGAGCCCGGATGAACCAGGCTCTCTTCGTATTTATAATGCGATATCAAATTACATATCAAGCAACAATCTCATCGGATCTTCCAAAAGCTGCTTCACGCGAACCAGGAAGCTTACGGAATCCTTACCGTCAATGGTGCGGTGGTCATAAGAAAGCGCCACGTACATAATCGGGCGAATAACGATCTGACCATCAACAACAACGGCACGTTCCACAATGTTGTGCATTCCTAAAATAGCGGACTGCGGCGCATTGATGATCGGTGTTGAAAGCATAGAACCGAATGTTCCTCCATTAGTGATTGTAAAGGTTCCGCCAGACATTTCATCCAGGCCAAGTTTACCATCACGTGCACGCACAGCCAGGCGAACGATTTCCTTTTCCACAGCTGCAAACGACAACGTTTCAGCATTACGGATCACAGGCACAACCAAACCGCGAGGCGTGGAAACCGCTACCGAAATGTCCGCATAATCGTTGTAAACCAACTCCTCGCCATCCATATAAGCATTGATAACCGGGAAGTCTTTCAACGCAACGGTTACAGCTTTTACAAAGAATGACATAAAGCCTAGACCAACTTCATGTTTCTCTTTAAACTTATCCTTGAATTTGGAGCGCACATCCATAACGGGCTTCATATCCACCTCGTTGAATGTGGTCAGCATTGCTGTTTCATTTTTCACAGCAACCAAACGCCGTGCAATGGTTTTACGCAATGACGACATCTTCTCACGACGCTGACCTCTCGCTCCGGCTGGTGCTACTGGCCCTGAGGCAGCTGCGGCTGGTTTCGGAGCAGCGGATTGTGACGGCGCAGCAGTTTCAGCGGGTTTGCTTCCGGCTTTCAGCGCGTCGTCTTTCATGATTCTGCCTCCTGAACCTGATCCGTTAACATCTTTTGGATCGATTCCTTTCTCAGCTAAAATTTTCGCCGCAACGGGTGAAGCGTGTTTTTCGCTGTATGCTTTATCCGCTCCGGCTGTTTCTGCGGCCGGTGCGGCTGCTTGTGGCTGAGAACCTGCTGATGCTTGTGCTCCACCGGCTCCTGGCTCAATGGTGCAAATGATTGCGCCTATTGACAATGTTTCACCTTCTTTACCAACAATGCGGAGCGTTCCTGCTGCTTCTGCCGGTAATTCGAATGTTGCCTTATCCGATTCCAGTTCGCAAAGGATCTCGTCAACTTCTACATGATCACCATCTTTTTTGCTCCATGAAGCAATGGTAACCTCTGTAATGGACTCGCCAACTGCGGGAACTTTCATTTCATATGCCTTGCCTCCACTCGCGGGAACGGCAGCTGGTGCAGCCTGCCCTTGCGCAGATGCCGGCGCTGCTGCGGCGGCGGCTGGCGCAACAGCGGCTGGCTCACCGGCTTTATCTTCAATCTTATCGGCAGCCGGTTCTTCAGCGGCGGATGCAGCTGGTGCAGCAGCGTTAGACGCAACTTCCTGTTTCGGAGCACTATCTTTCGATGCACCGTTTGCGGCTGAATCGATGGTTGCAATCAGGTCGCCGATGTTCAGCGTATCGCCTTCCTGCGCTTTAATGCGCAAGACGCCTTCTGCTTCTGCTGTTAATTCAAATGTCGCTTTATCCGAATCAAGTCCGCAAATGACCTCATCCATTTTCACAAAATCGCCATCATTTTTGAACCAATTCCCAATTGTAACCTCTGTAATGGACTCGCCAACGGGCGGTACTTTTATCTCAATTTCAGCCATTTTATGTGCAATCTTGTTATCGAACTAAGTGTCTAAATTTTATAGGAATATCATTCAAAAGCCCTGCTAATGATCTCAGCCTGCTCCTTCGCATGGATTTTCGAGAATCCTGTTGAAGGCGAAGCGCTTGACTCGCGGGCGATCACCTGTAAAGGTTTCGCGCCTTTGTACATTCTTAACATGAATGTCCAGCCACCCATATTGAAAGGTTCTTCCTGCACCCAATATACTTTTGCATTCGGATATTGTGCCAAATGCGCATCAATCTGGGTCTGAGGGAACGGGTGCATTTGTTCCAGACGGATAATGGCCACATCGTCGCGCTTATCTGTC
Organism: Dyadobacter sp. CY347; assembly: GCF_021502655.1. GTDB lineage: Bacteria > Bacteroidota > Bacteroidia > Cytophagales > Spirosomataceae > Dyadobacter. The sequence continues at coordinate 688,301 of NZ_JAKFFT010000002.1, read as the reverse complement.
TGCTGCTTTTCGTAAAGCTCGTAATATAGCTTTCCTGTGCACAGCAACACTTTTTTCACCTTTTTCGGATCCGCAAAAGTGTCACCAATTGTTTCCTGGAAAGAGCCATTTACAAGGCTGTCAATCGGCGAAACGCAAAGCGGATGCCTCAGCATTGATTTCGGCGACATCACTACCAAAGGCTTGCGGAATGGGAATTTCAATTGTCTGCGCATCAAATGGAAGAAGTTCGCAGGCGTTGTTACGTTTGCCACGATCAGGTTGTAATTGGCTGAAAGTTGCAAATAACGCTCCGGACGTGCATTCGAGTGCTCAGGTCCCTGGCCCTCATAACCATGAGGAAGTAACATTACCAACCCGGTCCAGCGGTCCCATTTCGTTTCGCTTGAAGTAACAAACTGGTCAATGATCACCTGTGTGCCATTCGCAAAGTCACCAAACTGCGCCTCCCAAATGACCAATGCATTCGGATTGGCCATGGAATATCCAAATTCAAAACCCAAAACGCCATATTCCGAAAGCAGCGAGTTGTAGATCATGAATGGTCCCTGATCTTCCTGAATGTGCTGCAAGCTGTTGTAAGCTGCATTCGTTTCAACATCCCTTAACACCGCATGGCGGTGAGAGAATGTTCCGCGCTGCACATCTTGTCCGCTTAATCTTACGATATTTCCTTCGGTAAGAATAGATCCGTAAGCCAGCAATTCGGCTGTGGCCCAGTTCACTTCTTTTTTATCGAAGATCATTTGCTCGCGGTCTTTGAGCAACTTATCAATCTGTTTCAGACGGCTGAAATTCTCAGGCGTGCTGATCAATGCCTTCCCGATTTTTTCCAATATTTCCAAAGGAACACCGGTTTCAGGGGATTTCTCAAAATCCTCCGGCCTCGATTTGCGCAAAGTATGCCATTCCTGTTCCAGTTTCGGCATGATATATGGCAATGCTTTTTGCTTCACCATATCCAATCTTTCCTGCAAAAGCTGCTTGAACTCTTTGTCCATATTAGCCGCCAATTGCGCATCTATATCACCCCGATCTGAAAGCGTTTTTTGATAAATCTCTCTTGGATTCTGGTGATTCTCAATGGATTTGTAAAGAACCGGCTGTGTAAATTTCGGCTCGTCCGCTTCATTGTGACCATGACGGCGGTAGCAAACCATATCAATGAAAATGTCCTTATTGAATGTCTGGCGATATTCCACAGCCAGTCGCATACAGAATACAACTGCCTCAGGATCATCACCATTGACGTGCAATACAGGCGCATCGACGATCTTGGCAATGTCTGTACAATAAATGCTTGATCTGGCGTCAATGAAGTCGGTTGTAAAACCAACCTGGTTATTGATCACGAAGTGGATAGTTCCTCCTGTGTAATAGCCATTTAGCGCAGACATCTGGGTTACTTCATAAACGATCCCCTGCCCTGCAACTGCTGCATCACCGTGGATCAAAACCGGCAGAACGCGGTCATAATCACTGTCATACATGCCATCGGCACGTGCGCGGATGTAACCTTCCACAACCGGGTTAACGGCTTCAAGGTGAGAAGGGTTAGGCGCAAGCTTCAAATGTACTTTTTCGCCATTTTTGGTTGTGATCTGGCTGGCAAAACCCATGTGGTATTTTACGTCGCCATCACCCCAAACCTGGTCCGGCAAATTGCCTTCAAACTCATTGAAGATCTGACCGTAAGTTTTTTGCATCACATTGGCAAGCACGTTCAAACGGCCACGGTGGGCCATTCCTATCATTACTTCCACAACGCCCATTTCTGCGGCCTTATTGATCATTGCATCCAACGCCGGGATCGTGGTTTCGCCACCTTCCAGAGAAAAACGCTTTTGACCTAAATATTTTGTGTGAAGGAAATTTTCAAAAACAACCGCCTCGTTCAACTTTGAAAGAATATGTTTTTTCTCATCAATCGAGAAACTCATATTCAGCGCTTCTTTTTCAATTTTCTTACGCAACCAGCTTTTTTGCTCGCGGTCGCGGATGTATAAATATTCGAAACCAATGTTTCTTGTATAAATCGTAGTCAGGGAATCGACAATCTCACGCAATGTTGCCGGCCGGCCAAAAACCTCCACGCCTGCTTCAAAAACCGAATCAAGATCTTCGTTACTAAGGTTAAAATCGGCGATATCCAGCTGTGGCTGACGGTCTTTACGCTTTTGGATGGGGTTAGTAGTGGCCAATAAGTGGCCTCTTGACCTGTAACCACGGATTAAGTGGACAACCTCCATTTCCTTGCGGATCCTGGCAGGATCAACCTTAGAAATTGTGGCTGATTCCTTGCCGTTCGCAGCGCCATTCGCATGGCCGTTGCCGTTTACAGGATACTTTTGTGAGAAGTCAAAGCCTTCAAAAAATTTCTGCCAGCCTTCGTCTACGGAAGCTGGATTCTGCTTATAGGAATTGTACAATTCCTCTATGTAAGCGCCGTCGGAATTTGCTATATATGTGTATTTATCCATCACAAAAGTGAGTATTTCATTTACCGCACAAAGGTACGAGACTTATTAAAACATTACGAATAAATTCTCCTTTTAACTTAGGCCAAAAACGATCTCTGACCGTCCAGCCGCACTAGTTTTTCTGAAATCCGTTCGGACTCGGGACAAATTTCAGCATCAGTTCATGTATGCCTTTCGGGCCGGAATAGTTGGCGTAAAGTTGTTCGACCTGGCGCGTGCTGTAAAAATATCCCAGTCTGATATTCTTGCCAGCCTGCACTTCTGCCGAGATCTGCAAATAATCCACCTTTTGTGAAAACGATTGATATCCTCCCCCAGCCCTGTATGAGGCTCCTATGCCCACCTTTTCATTAAACCAAAACCTGCTGCCTATGTCAAAACGCAGCGCATGGTCTTTTTCCTGGACAAACAAAACGTGCGGCAGGATCATAAGATCATCATTCAATTCGTAACTGCCACCGGCCATTATATATAAGGGACGACGATAAACGCTGGTTATTGCCTGATTGCCAAAATTCTGTGCTAATAGTTCCGGTTTGGACAGTCCAAAATACAGACGATCTGAATGCAGCCAAGCCCCGAGCCCAAAACTGCCAAGCACCGTATTATTTCTGGGCGAGCTTAAATCTACAACTGGAAGCACATTAATTCCGCCCTGGGCGCCAAGCCCAAGTTTCCAGTTATCAGAAATCTCGAGGTGAAATGCGAATGAACCCGAAAAGCCAGTGGTAGTAAAAAAGCTGGTCTGATCGTTCAGTGCCATAAAACCTATTCCAAATTTGCCATTAGCAACGGTTCCGTCGGCTGTGAATGTTTGGCTGGAAGGCGAATTTTGAATGTTAAACCATTTTCTGCGGAACATTGCGGTCATATTGAATGTCTCGCGCACACCCGTAAAGCCTGGATTAATGGTCATCGGACTTTGCACATATTGCTCGTAGAGAACTTCTCTTTGCGCCAAAACAGTTTGAAAACTCGCAGCCAGAAACAGCAAAAGGCAAAATGTTACTTTTGTAAGGGTAGATCGTGTGTTCATGAGAATGGTTGAATCTAAGTCAAATATTAAAATAAAAATGGCAAGAGAGGTTATCCCTTGCCACCATAAAGAACCTGAAATTTTTTGTTTATACTGATTTTTTAATCAAAAATCATAACCCAATGTCACGTAAGGAACAGCCTTGTTTGTGTAACCATTGTCAACGCCCCAGGCATAATCAAACTTCGCATAGAAGCCAAACAATGTTGTTCTCGCACCCACTCCATAGCCCATTAAATAAGGGTTTTTGAAGTTGGTAACCGTTGCGCGGAACGGATCTTCCTCACTTCCGATGATTTGTGTATTCAAACTATTATTTTCGCTAAATGGCCCTTTACCAGTCCAGGCAGTGCCAATATCCCCGAAACCAACGATCTGGAAGTTGCGCAGGAAGCTGGAAGTAATAGCGCCGCGATACAGATATTTCACCAACGGGATCCTCAACTCTGCATTCAGCAACATATAACTTGTTCCTGACAACCTGTTCAGTTTAAAGCCGCGAAGGTTGGTTGCAAAATCTGCAAAGAAAATATCGCGGTTGTCTTTCTGGAAATCCAGTGGATTGTCGCCGGTGCGGGTTTCTTTCTTGTTTCCGATCCAGTTTTCCATCCCACCCAGAATGTTCTGTTTAGGCGCCTTACCACCCGAATGGCTGGCCGAAGCGCGCACTGCCAGGATCAGATCACGGTGAATTTTTTGGTAATGACGGAAATCGAGACTTACTCGGTTGAAACTTTCGTTGCCATTCGAGAGACCTTGCTGCAAGTCATAACGAATCTTGAAACGCGTTCCCTCCATCATATTCATGCCGTTCACCCGCGTGTTGTCAAACACATATTCGCTCCTCAAACCGCCGTAGCTGGACGCCAGGTCGGGATTGGGCAACAGATACACATCGATCATGCGTGTGGACGTGAACATTGGGGAAAGTGAGAAACGGCTCGTTGTTGAAAATGGATACGAAGCCGTAAACATCAGTTGATTAAACCGGTATTTCTGTGGCGCCCCTTCCGAATCTACGTAAAGGCTCTTTCTGTCAATGCGCAGTCCGAAATCAATGCGGTATGTATTGTTGTTATATTCTGCAAAAAGATCGCTGTTCCGGAAGTTGGACGAAATGAAAAGCCCTGCCTTAATGACGTGATTTTCAAGAAGATCATTCATAGAAATCGACTGCGCATAACCAAATCCTCTGATCGGATCGATGCGCCAGTCGGAGCTGGCATCATTGGTAATAAATAACCCTTTGTATGGATATGGCCCTTTGATCGCAATGTTCTCGCGGGTTGCTTTGGATCTCGACAATGTGCTTGGCGTGGTCGGGAATGTTCCTCTGCGCTGTTTGGATTCAAACGATTTCAGGACATCCTCGTCAAATTCATAATTGTCGGTGTCCACTTCTCCTTCTTTCAATGCAATTTTTGGCGCTTGCGCAGGTTTTGCCTGCTGTGTCGAATCCGATTTCTGACCTACCGACGCTCCGGCGACCGACTGTCCGGCGGCCGGTGCTCCCGTTGCTGCCCCACCATTGTTTAATGCGGGTGTGTTTACAGTTGCATTGATATCGAAACCGTTTTTAAAAGCAGCTGTATAGTAGCCATCATTCAAGTAAGTGTAAGCCAATCCACCGCCCGACCTGGTCGTCAGATCCGCATTTCTGATGCCCTGGATGTAATTGGTCAGCTGGGAATTTGTGTTGCTGGCGCGGTTAAACTTAAAGAGGTTGCTTACACCTTTCTCATTGGAAATGTATACAATGTCATTTTCATCTGCATAAACCGGCAAAATCTTGGTCTTCCCATTCGCCTGAACCAGTTTCAAAAGATTATCGGACTTAGGCGTTCCGTCATGCTCGAATATGGTAAATGAGCCCGAAATGGATTTGTAACTCCCTTTATCGCCGGTCCCCAGCGAATCGACCGAACGGTTTGAGGAAAAGACAACCCTGCGCGACGAACCCTGTACGAAACGTGGCGAAAGATCATCGTAAAGGTCACTGGTTAATGGCAATGCAGAAGCTCTTGCCACGCTGATGAGATAAAGGTCATTTTGTCCACCCTTATCAGCGCTCACTGCGAGCATTGTTCCGTCATGCGAAACATCCATATCAACGATCTGATCCAGACCGCGAATGTTGCGTTTCAGCTTCACCTTGACCTTTTTCGTGCCCAGGTTTTCGTATTGATAAAAATTCTTACGGTCGTTTTCAGTGGCCAGGATCGATAACACATTGTTTCTGGACCAACCCAAAAGCGGTGGTTGCGTTTTCACCCTTCCTCCTATGAAATCAAGCTTGCCCTGACGAACGATTTTTTTGCTTCCGCTTTCGCTATCAAACAAATAAACCCGGTAACGACCATTCTTGATCTCGCTAACCGCAGTAAATTTCTTATCCGGAGACACCTTGATCACTGCGCTTGCATCGGAAACACCGAATTCGTTCAGCTTATATTTCCAGGTCGGGGCTGAGTCGGCGTAAAATTGCTCGGCGTTTTTGTTTTGGTTTAAATAATATGCTTTCCAATCGCGTAAGAAGCGGTTGTAAGATTGGATTCCCAATGTGCTGGTAATGCTGGTCTGCTCTGTCCTGATAATGCGGGTAAGGTTCAGGATATCCGAGATTTTGTCCTTCCCGTAGCGTTCTGCAATGTAATTCCAGATGGAGTGACCAATTAATGTTGCATCGTTGCCGGTCATTAATGTTGGCTTGCGCACATTGCGGTTTTTGAAAAAATCACGCATGTAATCGTTCAATTCTGGCGACCAGCCTTCTGCAATATAGGCGGCAGTCCCGGACATAAACCATTCCGGAAGTGTCAGAAGCAATGAGCTTTGCAATGCTTCCTTCATATTTCCGCCGTAAAGCATGTCATAGACAAACAAAAGGCTGATATCTTTTACCAGTTTCTGACGAAATGTAACCTGGTTTCCGGTGTATGCAACTTCCACGCGCGACTGGGAAAGATCCAGTTTCTGCTCATTCAGGTTATCCAATGTGGACAGTCCCATGTTGCTCTGTTCCAGCTCAGCGGGAGAATTGTAAAGGAAGATCTTCACACGGCTGTAAGGCGTCCAGCCCAGGATATCGGTGATCTTATCAAATTCACTTTCAGCATATTGCGCAGTCAGCTTGGCAAGCGCAGTTCCGCCCTGATAGTGATAGATCTCGAAATTGGTTGTTCTGAATATTTTCCAGTTGAATGTCTTATACTGGACCCTGTTCTTTCCAAAGGTTTCCTGAGAGGGGTAGCGCTGCGCTACTGATTCGGTAAATAATCCTAAAACCGCTAAAAGACCGACCGAGAAGGTTAACTTGTATATAGATTTTATGCTCATAGTGCTAAGGCTGACTTCAACGGAAATATAACGAAAAATACCGCTGAATATTAACTAGCGGATTCAATTCTTTGCCGTTTTCCAAATGTTGGGCGAGCTCATTTGCAAAAAAGGGTGCCAGCGTAACGCCCTTCGTGCCTAATCCATTGAAAATAGCAACATTATGGTACGCGGGATGCACACCAACCAGCGGCCTGCGGTCCTTTACAGACGGTCTAATCCCGGCCACTTCTGACTTAACTTGATATGGCATTCTCAACAGCGCATCGAGCTTTTCCTGTAATTCGGCCGTTGCTTCGTTTGTCGGCTCCCAATCCAGCGGGTCCCAGGAATAGGTCGCTCCTACCCGGCTGACCTTTTCACTGATCGGAAACAGAAAAATCCCCTGGTTCACAATGTAGTTTTGCAGCGAAACGTCTGTTTCTATGTCCAGGATCTGGCCTTTTACCGGCGTAAAGGGAAGCCAGTTGAAAAAGTCGTTCTCCAAAGCCTTAAATCCCTGGCATAAAACCAGCTTTCCAAATGTCTTGTCCTTCCAAACAATTCCATCTGTTGAAACAGACAATGCATTGATATCGAATGCCTCATCAACAAGCATTCCGTATTCAAGAAAGTAATTTTTGCTTTGTTCCAATAAAACAGGCAGGTCGATCCATCCTGACCTGATGACTTCCAAACCGCCATAATCTGCATGGATATAGCCAGATAAATCAGCTGGTTCTCCGTTTTGATTCACATAGGAGGCAATTTTTGGATCGGCGGTCTGTGCGAGATAGGTGTTTTGCTCGGCTATGGAGCGGAATGGCCTGTAAATGGGTGCTTCATGCACAAACTTCCCGCCAAATATCGCTTCCAGATAGCCATAGAAACCTTTGGCGTAAGGAAAAAGATCGTCTGCAAGCCAGGTCTTAACAAGCTTTTTACCCGTTAAAGGATTAAATATCCCAGCCGCAACTTTTGAAGATGATGGCGCCTCGGAATCATTGATAATCAAGATTTTTTTACCAAGATCCAATAAATGCATGGCCAGTGAAGTGCCTGCAATGCCTTGTCCTATAATCAGATAGTCATAGTCGTGCTCTTCCATATCAGGCCCGGCTCGCTCTCCTGCGCAGTGATAGACCAATCTGCTCATCGGCCAGCCTCACAACCATTTCAACCTGCTCGTCCAGCGTCATCAGCGAATTATCAATGTAAACGGCGTCAGCGGCTTGTCGCAACGGACTTTCTGCACGGGTTGTGTCAATGTGATCGCGCATTTTCAGGTTTTCGGCAATTTCTGGCAGCCCTATCAGCTCGCCTTTTTCAAGCAATTCAAGCTGCCTTCTTTGCGCGCGGATCAGCGGATCTGCGGTCATGAAAATTTTCAATTCCGCTTGTGGAAAAACGACAGTTCCTATATCACGGCCATCCATTACGATGCCCTTGGTTTTGCCCATCCGCTGCTGCTGCGCCACCAATGCATGCCTTACTTCCGCAATCGCGCTCACATCACTTACCTTCTCGGAGACATACATTTTGCGGATCTCGTCCTCCACATTCAGCCCGTTCAGGTAAGTGTCATTGCGCCCGAGTTCCGCGTGTCTTCGAAAGGAAATATGAATATTACTAAGCGCTGTTTCGGTCTCTTTGGGGTTTGTAAGACTGACGTGATTTTGGATAAAATACAATGTAACAGCGCGATACATGGCACCGGTGTCGATATAGGGGTAATTCAGTTGCTTGGCAACCAGTTTCGCAGTTGTGCTTTTGCCACAGCTGGAATAGCCATCAATCGCAACAATTATTTTGGGCATAAGGATGAATCTTGTGTTTGCAAAAATAGAAGAAAGAATGGGCTGGAAGCCTTTTTCAAGAAATTTTTCCTCCTGCTAAAACATCATCCCCTGCATATCAGGCTTCTTCCAGCAGAAAGATAACCAAACTTCGCGCGCCATGTGCGCCGATGACGAGCGATTGCTCGATATCAGCCGTTTTGGAAGGACCGGAAATAAAACAGCCCCATCCCGTTGTTTCGGTTAAGCGTTCGTATGCGTCGTGCATGTTGTTTACAAGTGCATGACGCGGAATGACGAAAGCGAGGTTTTGCGTAATGAAAGGCAGTGCACGATGTGATAAATGTGCATCCGAAATCCAGATCGCTCCGTTCTCGGCCACACCGAATTCTGCGTGTAATATTGCAATTTCGATCAATTCCAATGCGTGCGGATCGGGGTTGTTCAAACTGAAATCCGCCCAGTTTGCCAGTGCAGGAATAGTCGTTGCGCGGTTCACCACGGAAGCGTACAGTTCATCTGCCTTTTGCGTCAATGCAGTATAATCCTTCACCACGATCACCTCGGTGTAGACTGCGGTGAGCGTTTCTATGAATTTTTCTTCCGTATTTTCATATAAACTGTCAAAACGCGTGATTTCCGGAAGCTGCGTTTCGGCGGGTTTATTCAATTTTATTTGCTGCAATATTCTTTCCCGGGACGTCATTTTACTATTCTTTTCGATTACGGATATACCAGTCGCGGAAGCTCTCTTTGGGTGGTTCGGGCATTTCGCGCTGTTTAAACCACGGATTCATTCCATTGTTCACTACAAAAGGAATCGTCCGCATCAGGGAGCGTCCTAACCGGCCCGACCATTGGTAAAATCTCGGCTGCGACAAAACGACCGACATGGCCTTGATCCCAATTTCCTTCGCCTGAGGCACATGACCGCCTTTCACCAAAACCTGACGCCATTTATATAACTGGTCATGAATGTCAATCTTAACAGGGCAGACATTGGAACAACTGCCGCATAATGTGCTCGCAAAAGGCAGATCCGCATTTTTAGTCATATCCAGATTCGGCGCAAGAATCGATCCGATCGGCCCTGCAACAGCATTATGGTAACTATGTCCGCCGCTTCTCCGGTAAACCGGGCAAGTGTTCATGCAGGCACCGCAGCGGATGCATTTCAGTGAATTTCTGAAATCTGCCCGTCCAAGCTGGGTCGTGCGGCCGTTATCTACAATGATCATGTGCATTTCCTGGCCTTCACGCGGCTTTTTAAAATGGCTGCTGTAAGTCGTGATTGGCTGGCCGGTGGCGCTTCTTGCGAGGAGCCTCAGGAAAACCGCGAGATCTTTCTGGGTCGGGATTATTTTTTCAAAACCCATGCTGGCAATGTGAATGTCGGCCAAATGTGCGCCCATATCCGCATTTCCTTCATTGGTAGAAACTACGAAACCGCCCGTTTCTGCGATGGCAAAGTTTACGCCGGTTAATGCTGCTCTTCTTGTTAAAAATTTGTCACGCAAATGTTGTCTCGCTGCTTCGGTGAGATATTGCGGGTCCGTTGCGCCGGCTTCTGTTCCCAAATGTTCATGGAAAAGGTCGCCAATGTCTTTCTTTTTTAAATGTATGGCGGGAAGCACAATGTGGCTGGGCGGCTCATTCCTCAGCTGCACAATCCGCTCGCCTAAGTCGGTATCAATGACTTCGATTCCGTTTTTAGACAAAAACTCATTCATATGACACTCTTCGGTCAGCATGGATTTGCTTTTGACCATTTTGTCAATGTTGTTCTGCCTCAAAAGGTTGAGCACGATCTCATTATGCTCGGCGGCGTCAGCGGCCCAATGGACATGGACGCCATTTTCCTTTGCTTTGTTTTCAAAAGCAATGAGCAGGTCATCCATATGCGAAAGCACATAGTTCTTGATCCCGGACGCTACTTCTCTCAATTGCTCCCACTCAGGCAGTAATTTCGAAGATTTATCCCGCTTCTGACGCACAAACCAGAGCGTTTCATCATGCCAATCTACATATGGTTCGTCCTTGTTGAAGGTCTCCGAAGCCACCGAATGCTCAATTACCGCCTTAGACATAGTTTCCTTAACAATTTGATAATAGTATTTTATAAAGAATAAGAATTGTACTTTTCACATTCGTTGCACTATTCCAAGTTTGCTATTTGTTTAATAAACAACTTTATACTTAACCAAAAAAAGCTATTTTATTGTAATGCAATATCTTATACTTTTGAATTACAAAGTTATTCGATCAGGGCATCGGAGTTTGAAACAAGTTTAGTTTAACTTTTTTTAGACACAATTAAATTTTCACTCTTATGAAAACTAAAAACACGCTTCTCATCGCAGCCTTGACTGGCTTGCTTCTATCAGGTTCAGCATTGACTGTAAATGCACAGACCAACATCGCAACTGAAAAAACTGAAACGGTTTCTAACAAACTGACAGTTCTTCAGATCAAACCAATGCAATTCCGCGTTTCATATAATAATCCAGTTTCGAAAAATGTAGCAGTTCGCATTTTGGATACTGATAAAAATGTTCTTTTCTCAGAAAGCAGACGCGTTGACAACAGCTATTTGAAATATTTCGATTTATCGACCCTGATGGATGGCACTTACACATTCGAAATCACGGACGGTAAAGAGAAGGCTACACAATCGTTTGATATTCTGACTACAACCAGCCGCGTTGTTTCTTCTATCAACTAACAACAAAGCGCTTCTCAAATTTCGACCCTCGCAGCGTCTTCCTTGCGGAGTATTGCGCGGAGCACCTCCTACTAAAACTTTGTAAAATGCCGGTTCCTATGCGGGGACCGGTATTTGTTTTTTTACGGCGCTGTTCAGAATTTCGGCAATGTGCTTTACCTGAACATTGCTTTTGCTTCTTTTCAATATCCCTTCCAAGTGCAAAAGGCAGCTCATATCGGAGCCTGTAATGTATTCCGCATGATGACGAATGTGGTCTGCAACACGGTCCTTGCCCATTTTCACGGAAACTGCCTCTTCACTCACACAAAAAGTCCCGCCAAATCCGCAGCATTCATCTGTCCTATCCAAATCAACCAGTTCCAAACCTTTCACATTTTTCAAAAGCGAAACAGGTTTCGAAAACGGCGCTGCATTCAGTTCTGACATTTGGGACAAATGCAACCCGCGCTGACCGTGACATCCCTGGTGTAACCCGACCCGATGCGGAAACTCCGCTTCAATGAAATCGACTTTCAAAACATCCACAATGAACTCCACCAGCTCGTAAACCTTCTTCCGCAAAATCTTGGACTCATCGGGCTTGTTTTCCACCTTCAAATGTTCCTTAATATGCAACACACAACTTCCCGACGGCGACACAACATAATCACAATCAGCGAATTGATTATAAAACAAACGATCGCAATCCTTTGTCAAATGTTCAAATCCCGAGTTGGCCATGGGCTGTCCGCAGCAAGTCTGCCTTAAAGGAAACGTGACTGTACAACCCAGTTTTTCAAGCAGTTCGAGCGTGGCTATGCCCACTTGCGGGTAAAACTGATCGACATAACAGGGAATAAACAATCCGATTTTCAAATCCGAGTAATTCATTTTTACCAAAATTCAATGGTGGCAAGTATGGGATAATGGTCTGAAACCTGCGGGTAATTCCTGATTACCTTGTAATTCCGGATCCTTACCTTATTATTCAGCAGTGCAAAAATATAGTCGAGCCGGTCGCCGGGCAGGCCTTCGTTCCAGGTTTCGAGCTGTGATCCCTGGGCTGCGTCCTGCCAGTTTTTCCGGAAAGAAAAGTAAGGCTGTTCATTCGGTCGGGCACCCATATCCATGCCTAATAAAACGGGCTGAACGCTGTTTACCAGCATTTGATTAATGTAGGCGGCCTGCAAAGCCCTGTCCATCACCGAGGCATATTCCAACCGTGCATTACAAAACCGGAAAGTGAGTCCCCTGGCTGGTTTTACCAATCCGCATAAAAGCACTTTCGGGTCCGCACCGGCCGTTTTCGGCAAATCAATGGTCTGCGTCTTTTCGAATTCCCAGGTTGATAAGATCCCTACACCCTGCGAGCCGTTCTCAGACTTGTCCGCGACCCCATATAAATAATGCATTCCGGTTTGAACAGCAATTTGCCGGAGCTGAAACTGGACTTTTCCGTCGCCTAACAGGCTATCAACCGCTTGCAAAGCGATCAGATCCGGTTTATGCTCGTTAATGATTCTCAGGATATCCCTTAGGTTCGACTCCTCGCTCCGGTTCAGCCCATGACGGATGTTAAAGCTCATCACTTTGATTTCCACAGGCTTGCGCGGCCGGGAGGAAAGCAATGTGCAAGACAAACTGGCAATTAGTAATAGATAAATTAATTTACTCAAACCTTTTTTAGAACGCTAAGTCACAAATCTTTCCTTATTCTTATCGGAGGGCAAATATTTTATCCATTAACACCCATTTTTCGCCTGGTTTGGCGGATGGAAGTGCTTTTTGATACTTCCACATCAACTGTTCCCATTCCTGAACCTGCGCATTCGCAGCGTCCATCTGGGCTTTATTTTCAAAACTAAAATCGTCTTCTGTCTCCATGATCATGAAAAGGCGCTCTCCGATCCGATAAATCTCCATTTGGGTGATTCCTGCGTCCAGGATGCTCTTTTCAATTTCCGGTCTGGCTTTTTTGTGATATTGCTCATATTCCGCAATCATAACCGGATCATTCACCAGATCCACCGCAAGACAGTATTTTTTCATAAAATTATATATCAAGACTGTAAAAATCCACTGCATTTTTACCCATCACTTGCTGCAATTCCGAATCTGAAAACATGCTCAGATAATCTGTCAGAATGCCCTTAGCGCCTTCATATTCAGCAGCGACGAGACAAACCGGCCAATCAGAGCCATATAAAAGCCGCTCCGTTCCGAATGCTTCGAAGACAACGTCCAGGTAAGGCCTGAAATCAGCTTTTTCCCAGTTTTTCCAATCTGCCTCAGTCACCATTCCAGAGACTTTGCAGCTGACATTGGAAAGCTCAGCAAGGTTTCTAATATCCGTTGCCCAGGGCTGCATTTCTCCATTTTTGATCAAAGGTTTTGCAATGTGGTCGAGGACAAAATGCACATTAGGAAGCCTTACAGCAAAATTGAACGCTTCTTTCAACTGATCATGACGAATCAGAATATCATATGTAAAATCAAATGCAACAAGCTGGCCAACACCTTTTATAAAGGCAGGCTGCAACATAAATCCCTCTGCCTCACCCTGCACAACGTGCCGAAACCCTCTTAGCTTCTCAAATTGCGAGTATTTTTCAAGCTGATCGTATAAATTGTCCGCTTGCAAATCCACCCAACCGACAACGCCTTTGATAAAATCATTGGCCTCCGCAAGTTGTAACAAGAAATCCGTTTCTGACTTGGATTGCGAAGCTTGTACGGCGACACAGCCATCCACGCGGTTCTCTTTTAAAACCGGTTTCAAGTCTTCCGGCAAAAAATTCTTTCGGATAACCTGCATTTCCGGCGTAATCCAAGAATCACGTTCCTCGTCAAAAACCCAAAAATGCTGATGCGAATCAATGACCATATTAAAGTGGTTTCCAGGCTACGGCTTCTTGTTTTTGTGCGCCAAGTTTTTCTATTCCTAATTCCACAACATCTCCAGCTTTGAGATAAACCTGCGGCTTCATGCCCAAGCCCACACCAGCAGGCGTTCCGGTCGTGATCATATCGCCCGGCAGCAATGTCATAAACTGGCTGAGGTAACTGATTAAAAACGGAACCTGGAAAATCATATCCGAAGTGCTGCTGTCCTGGATTTTTTTGCCATTCAATGTCAGCCAAAGTTCAAGATCATTCGCATTGCCAACTTCATCGGCTGTCACCAAATAAGGTCCCAACGGCGCAAATGTGTCATTGCTCTTGCCTTTCACCCACTGTCCGCCACGCTCCATTTGAAATGCGCGTTCGGAATAATCATTATGCACTGCATATCCGGCTACATAATTCAACGCGTTTGCTTCTTCAACGTAACTTGCTCTTTTTCCAATAATTACAGCGAGTTCCACTTCCCAATCCGTCTTTTCAGAATTCCTTGGGATGATCACCTGGTCGTTAGGTCCGCAAAGTGCAGACGTGGATTTAAAGAAAACGATCGGCTCTTTTGGCAATTCCGTCGCGCCTGATTCGTAAGCGTGTTTGGCATAATTCATTCCTATGCACACGATTTTGGACGGACGCGCCACGCAGGAGCCGTAACGGAAACCTTCTTCCACTTCCTGGCAACTGTCCGCATTCGAATTCAGCCATTCGGAAAGGCGGGTTAAGCCGTCGGTTGCAAAAAATTTCTCATTGTAATCTTCACCAAATGCAGACACATCCAGTTTTTTACCATCGGGAAGTTCTACACCCGGTTTTTCCTGCTCAAAAGCACCAAATCGAAAAAGTTTCATAAGTTGATTTCGGCTTTCAGCAATCCGCTTTCCGCCTATTTTATATGATAAATTCTACGCCTATATTTTTTGAAGCTGACAGCCTCTAGTTATTCAATTTTTCAAACCCACCGTCGATCAGATAATCGCAGCCTGTGATAAATCCGGCCTCGTCTGAGCAGAGATATAATGCCATTGCGCCGATTTCTTCGGGTTTGGCCATTCTGCCGATGGGCTGCGTTTTGGACAATTTTTCAAACATCTCTTCTTCTTGTCCCGGATAATTTTTTGAAATAAATCCATCCACAAACGGCGTATGCACGCGTGCAGGCGAAATGCTGTTGCAACGAATGCCATCCGCCAAATAATCACGTGCAACCGATAATGTCATGGAATAAACCGCGCCCTTGGCCGTAGAATAAGCAAAACGATCCGGAATGCCTACTGTGGCTGCAATAGATGCCATGTTCAAAATCACGCCGCCGCCATTGGTTTTTAAATGCGGAATCGTAGCCATCAAGCAATTGTAAACGCCTTTTACATTGACATTAATCACCCGGTCAAAATCAATTTCCGCCGTGTTATCAGCCTTTCCAATGTGCGCGATTCCAGCATTATTAACCAGAATGTTGATCGTATGATTGGTTGCAATGGCATTGATGACATTCACCACATCTGCTTGTTTTGAAATGTCAACCGCATGCGCCTCGGCTTGTCCGCCATCTGCAACTATCTGATTGACAACCTGATTGGCCAGGTCGAAATTGAGTTCAAGAATATGGACGAATGCGCCCTGTTTTGCAAAAGTTTGAGAGATTGCCAAGCCAATTCCGCTTGCTCCTCCAGTAACCAATGCTGTTTTTCCGCTTAAATCAAACATGAAATTTTTAATGTTATTGAAACAAAAGAGCCTACATCCTTGCCCTTACTTGAATTATTTGTGCTGATATTTTTTTCAATCAATATTATTACTCAGTTCTTCCTTAATCCCTGGATCCCCGGGTTGAAACCCGGGGCAATGATGTTTTTGATTTTTGATTGTTTTTTATCAGCATTGTCGCATGTAGCAACAAAGTCTAGACGAATGACTTTACTAATTCTAAATTCTAAGTTCTTATCGATCAACATTCCCCGGGTTTCAACCCGGTTTTAGCAAAAAAATTAAAAGATTGAAATTCCAAATCCATCCTCATTGCCCCGGGTTTCAACCCGGGGATAAATGAGATATTGGAGATATTTAAATATTTTTCAATTTTATCTTTTCTATGAATTCAAAAGAAAGAGAATTATAAAGAAACTCCCCTCTTCCAAGGTATGAAATCATCTTGTCCTAGTTGCTGGGCTTTGGTTAGCTCGCCACTTGCAACGCGGATGACATATTCCAGCAATGCTTCGGCATTTTGTTCCAGGCTTTGAGCGCCATCCACAACTGGACCGCAATCGAAGTCGATTACATCCGGCATGCGGTTGGCTAATGTTGTGTTGGTTGCTACTTTCGCAACCGGGCAAATTGGATTGCCTGTTGGCGTGCCTAATCCTGTTGTAAAAAGGATAACGTTGGCGCCTGCCGCTGTTTGTCCGGTCGTTGCCTCCACATCATTTCCCGGCGTGCAAACCAATTGAAGTCCTGATTCCGTGGCCCTTTCCGTATAATTAAGCACGTCCGAAATATAGGCATTACCACCTTTCCGAGCCGCTCCGGCGGATTTGATTGCATCCGTGATGAGTCCGTCTTTAATGTTTCCGGGCGAAGGATTGAATGCGAAAGCAGAACCAACTGCTTCTGCCTTACCAGCATAATCCCGCATTAGTTTTTCAAATTTTGCAGCTTTTTCTTCTGTTACGCAACGGTTAATAAGCTCTTGTTCAACACCATTCAGCTCTGGGAATTCAGCTAATAATGTTTGTCCGCCCAATCCAACTACAATGTCTGATAAATGTCCGAGAACCGGATTGGCCGAAATCCCGGAAAACCCATCCGAGCCGCCGCATTTGAGCCCAACGGAAAGTTTAGACAAAGGCGCGTCGCTTCTTTCGAACTCATTGATTTTGGCAACACCCATGAATGTTTCCTTGATGGCGCCGGACATTAATGAATATTCCGTGCCTTTTTGATGCTCAAATGCGAAGAATGGTTTGTTGAAATGCGGATCGCGTTTTTTGATCTCATCTTCCAATGTTTTCAACTCTGAATTTTGGCAACCTAAGCTTAGAACTGTAATTCCGGCTACATTAGGATGCACGGCATAAGATGCAAAAAGTGCGCAAAGCGTGTTTGCGTCCGTTCTTGTGCCGCCGCAGCCACCTTCGTGCGTAAGGAATTTAATGCCGTCCACATTTTTGAACGGACGTTCTTGTTTTCTTCTTACAGGCTCACGCTCGGTGAATGCTTCCATGCTTTTGATGGTGCGCAAATCGCCGCTTTGATATAAATGCAGGAAATCCCTGACATGCTCTCTATAAATGTCTGTTTGCGCATAACCTAGCTCTCGCTCGAATGCGTCCTTCATAATCAGCACATTGCGATTTTCGCAAAATACCAATGGCACAACAAGCCAGTAATTATATGTGCCTACACGGCCGTCTTCGCGGTGATATCCTTTAAAAGTCCTCCCCTGCCATTTGCTGACATCGGGTTGAATATAGGAATAAGGCTGGCGATGGGCCGTGCTGTAATCTTGTGAATCGTGTTTTAGATTGAATGTCGTGATCGGCTCACCCTTCCTGATGGGTTGCGATGCGCGGCCCACCAGCACGCCGTACATAATGATAGCGCCACCCGTCTCAATGTCCTCTGTTACAAACTTATGCTTGGCCGAAACGCCATAAGGAAGCGAATAATGACTGCCCGCCCATGCCACGTCGGCATTCACCGGCAGATCGCGTAATGCAACGATCACATTATCAGAAGGATGTATTTTTAAAAGCTGTGACGCCATAGTATGCTTTAAATTGGTTTTTAATGGTAGGGTATGATAAATAGAATTTATCAACAAATGAACTGAAATATTTCAATACATTGATTCGGAATACTAGCAAAGTTTTCAACTATATTGGCATAAATAACTTGTTAATAGCTTCTTTTTGTAATTATTTGTGAAACCGCAATTACTGAAAGTCCCCAAAGGCCTGCAAAAATCGTTCAGTATCCGGCGCGATGTGGTCCTTTACTTTTACAACCGCTGGCATTACCACCCCGAATTGGAGCTCATTCACATTGAGCAAGGTTCGGGCACACAGTTCGTGGGCGACAACATTCAAAATTTCCAAAGCGGCGACCTGCTATTGATAGGTCCTAACCTTCCCCATTACTGGCGCTGTGACGAAAAATATTTCCAGCGTGAAAGTCAGTTGTACGCACAGGCCACAGTCGTGCACTTTTCGCTAGACCTTTTTGGCAACGCATTTCTAGACTTGCCTGAAAATAAAGCCATTCGTGAATTACTGCTCAAAGCCAGGTTTGGGATGAAACTATTGGGTGAAGGGACGGAAAATGTAAAGACGCTTTTGCAAGAATTATTGGACCAAAAAAGCGGGAATGCGGTGATTTCGCTTTTGCAAATTCTTGAAAACCTGGCACATTGTTCTGAAAAGAAAACATTGTCCAACACACATTATCAGGAAGAATATGACCAGTTTGACACCGATCGCATTAATCAGATCTATCAATATTCGATCAGCAACTTTCAGAAGAAGATCTCTATTGAAGAGATTTCGGAGATCGCGAACATCAGTCCACATTCGTTTTGCCGCTATTTTAAAAGCCGGAGCCGGAAAACTTACTCACAGTTCTTGCTGGAACTTAGGATCGGGCATGCTTGTAAATTGTTGTCCGAAACCAAGTTGCCCGTTGCGCAAATCTGCTTTGAAAGCGGTTTCAACAACTTTGCCAATTTTAATAAATATTTCAAAATCCACACCGGCAAGAGTCCTTTGGCCTATCAAAAGGAATTCCGAAAAATTGCCGTTCACTTGCCTAATCTCGAAGTCGCATGAAAATCAACGTTGTCAATATTTTTGAAAAAACCATTTCCGAAGCAGAACTGCACATAGCGGATGGCATTATAAAGAAAATCAACATTACGGGTCCGGAAAATCCATCATTGCCTTACGCCATGCCCGGCTTCACGGACGCGCACGTACATATAGAGAGCTCAATGCTCACGCCTGCACAATTTGCCCGGCTTGCGGTTGTGCACGGAACGGTTTCCACGGTTTCTGATCCGCATGAAATCGGGAATGTGCTGGGAGTAGAAGGCGTTGAATTTATGATCACTGACGGCAAACGCGTGCCGTTCAAGTTTTGTTTTGGCGCGCCTTCATGTGTTCCTGCGACAGTTTTTGAGACTGCTGGTGCTGTGATTGACGCCGATCAGGTTGGGCAGTTGCTTGCTATTGATGACATTGGTTATCTGGCAGAGGTCATGAATTTCCCAGGCGTCATCAACGAAGATCCGGATATGATGGCGAAGATCAATTGGGCTAAGCATTATAGTAAGGTGGTCGATGGCCACGCACCTGGACTTCGCGGTGAAGCGGCCCGAAAATATGCTTCTCACGGCATCACCACTGATCATGAATGCTTTACTTATGATGAAGCCCGAGAAAAAATTGATTACGGAGTTAAGATCCTGATCCGCGAAGGCAGCGCTGCCAGAAATTTTGAAGCCCTAATCCCGCTTATTGCTGAGTTTCCCGAAATGATCATGTTCTGCTCGGATGACAAGCATCCCGATAATCTCGTTGCCGGGCACATTAATGTGTTGGTAAAAAGAGCATTAGCACATGGTTACGACATTTGGAACATTTTGTTTGCAGCGTGCATTAACCCCGTTTTACATTACAGTTTGCCGGTTGGGCTGCTTCGTGAAAATGATCCTGCGGACTTGATTATTATTGATAATTTAAGTGACTTTAATGTAAAAGAAACATGGATCAATGGTGCGCTTGTAGCCAAAGATTCCATTTCACTAATCCCAAATTTGCAGAGCGCACATCCGAACCGGTTTGTTTGCGAGCCCAAAACAGCAGCCGATTTTATTTATAAAAATGAAAATAAATCTGAGCCGCAAATAAGGGTCATTGAAGCATTGGAAGGTCAACTGATTACGAATGAAATCATTGCAAATGCAAATGTGCAGAATGATGTAATTTCGGCTGATCCGGACAATGACATTTTGAAAATTACTGTGATTAACCGTTATGAAAATGCTAATTCCTCTGATCGCCCCGCAGCTGGCCGCCCGGCGATCGCATTTATCAAAAATTTCGGACTGAAAAAAGGCGCCATTGCTTCGTCGGTTGCGCATGATTCTCACAACATTATATGTGTGGGTTGCGATGATGAAAGTATAGCCATGGCCGTGAATGTGATTATCGAAGCGAAAGGTGGAATCTCGGCCGTAGGGAACGGGAAGACGCATTTAATTCCGCTGCCGATCGCAGGAATTATGACGGATTCGGACGGTTATGAAATTGCGGCTGCCTATACATTCCTTGACAATTTTGTAAAGGAAGAATTACTGTCCACGTTGCAATCTCCATTCATGACGCTTTCATTTATGGCGCTGCTGGTGATCCCAAGGTTGAAATTGAGTGATAAGGGACTGTTTGACGGCGAAAACTTCAAATTCGTGCCGGTAAGTCTTTAAATGGTTACATATTTAACGAAATAGTAACATTAACCTTTGAAATAGAATTTTCTGGCGAAAATATTTTTTTAATACGTTTTTTTATAAATATATTTACAAGTGTAATAATGACCCTTATTACAACGATCAATTCCTAACCCCAATCAAAATCCTTTCCAAACAATGGCTCACCTACGCTACAAGCAAGAAGAAGAACTCTGTTTTTGGGATCAGTTCAGAAAAGGCGATGAAAATGCTTACGCATGCCTGTACCGCTCTTACGTTCACATTCTTTACCAGTATTGCTCACAATTTACGATTGACAAACCACTGATTAAAGACTGCATTCACGATTTATTTGTTGAACTCTGGAAAAACCGAATGACGCTGGGTGACACCACTTCCGTTCGGTTTTATCTTATGGCGTCGATCAAGAGAAAGCTGGTTCGCCATTTGAATGCGCAGCAAAAGCATACAAGCAACGAAGATATTCCGGTTGAATACTGGCATATCAACACGCCTTCTCACGAGAATCACCTGATCTCCGAAGAAGAATTTGAATCAACCAATCAACATTTAAACGTAGCGATCAACGGGCTCCCACGCCGTCAGCGCGAGGCTATCTTTTTGAAATTTTACATGAATCTGAACAACCACGAAATTGCAGATCTGATGAAAATCAACATTCAATCTGTTTATAACCTGGTTTTTGGTGCATTAGGCAACCTGAAAAAGCAAATGACGCTGGACAGACTGACCTTCTGATATTTCTTTAAAAACATCTTTGGAAAAAAGCGTGGCGAACTAAGCCACGCTTTTTTTGTTAAATATTTACGATCACTAACAAACTGAAATAAGACCATTTGAATGTCGCTGAACTCCACGCCACTAGCTGAACGTCTTCGCCCACGCACCCTGGATGATTTTGTAGGCCAGGAAAAATTACTGGGTCCGAATGGCCCGTTGCGCAGGGCAATTTTACAAAATACAATTCCTTCGATGATTTTCTGGGGACCGCCCGGCGTTGGAAAAACAACATTGGCATTACTCATTGCCGAAACTACGAAAAGACAATTTTATAATCTGAGCGCAATCAGTTCAGGCGTAAAGGATTTACGGGAAGTTTTGGCTCGACCATCTGGCTTGTTTCCGGCGATCTTGTTTATTGATGAGATTCACCGTTATAACAAAAGCCAGCAGGACGCATTGTTGGGCGCGGTTGAAAAAGGCCAGGTAACATTGATCGGTGCGACGACAGAAAATCCTTCTTTTGAGATCAATTCCGCATTATTATCCAGAAGCCAGATTTACATTCTGGAAGCTTTTGGTGAAAAAGAATTGAAACAACTCATTGAAAGAGCGCTTGCAAAAGATCAGTTTTTGAAGGAGAAGAATGTCACTTTTGAGTCCTATGATGCACTGATGCGTCTTTCCGGTGGTGACGGACGAAAACTGCTTAATCTTCTTGAACTTGTTATTTTAGGAAAAGGCGAGGAAAAGGACATTGTAATCAACGATGAATGGGTAACCGAAGTGGCGCAACAGAACATTGCGCGCTACGACAAGTCCGGCGAGCAACATTATGATATCATTTCTGCTTTTATCAAATCATTAAGAGGAAGCGATCCAAACGGCGCGGTTTACTGGATGGCGCGGATGATTGTGGCTGGCGAAGATCCGTCTTTCATCGCTCGCAGAATGCTGATTATGGCCTCCGAAGACATTGGAAATGCAAACCCTACGGCAATGATCATGGCCAATGCTTGCATGCAGGCCGTGAATGTGATCGGTTATCCCGAATGTCGCATAATCCTCTCACAAGTAGCGATTTATCTCGCAACTTCTCCGAAGAGCAATGCCAGTTATATGGCCATCGGCGCCGCGATTGAGCTGGCTAAAAACACGGCACATTTACCCGTTCCACTGCATTTGCGCAATGCACCTACCAAGCTGATGAAGCAAATTGGCTATGGAAAAGAGTACAAATATTCCCATGAATTTGAAGGCAACTTTGCCAAGCAGAACTTCATGCCGGATGAGCTGAAAGGCAAGAAAGTTTTTGAACCTGGATTGAATGCAAGGGAAGAAGAAATCCGCAAAAAATTGCAGCACTGGTGGGGAGATTGGTATGGTTACTGATCCTTGTTTTTCAGCTTTTCTTCAAATTTCGAAAACGATAAATCAGGGATTTTATCCACTCTTTGTGGCTTATTCCACTCCCTGGTTAGCTTTTTCGCCATTTTTTCGAGATTTTCATCAGTCTCTTTTTCCCGGAGAGCATTGGTTTCGTCAGATATCGGTTTGATCTTTTTCATACACTGAGATGCAGAATGCAATACTAAAAGACAGATGTTTCAAATTACGCAAAGATGGTTTTTATCGACCAAATATCAGAAACATTATCCATTTTTATAAGCAAACATTAACCTAAATGACCCCATCTTGTCCGAAAATCTCCGGCCAACATTAAAATCTGCGAAACTATCGTTTAATTCTACTTTTTCCGGCTAAAAAGATAATGTTTTAAGTAAAGAATTCGTTAAGTTTGTGTTGATAATCAGACAACTGATTATCAAATAACGTTGAGTAAAATCAGACATCCCGGATACCCTGTATTTGGGATGTTTTTTTGTGCCCAACTAAAAACAAAAAATGCACAGCCAGACTGTGCATTCAGATATGTGGTGTTAGCAAGAATAGTTTGTCAGTCAGGAAGTGCTCAGTGCCATTCTACTTTTCTGAGTCTGGCTGCATTGCGTTTCAGAAACATGTTGTCTGCAACGCTATAACGATCATCACCTGGCGATTTCTTCAACTGGGTAATCAGCCACACGCCGCAAAAAGTTGCGCCTATCAGTAAAACAATAAACAAATATGGTCCGATTGCGTATATACTTTGAAGTAGCTGTGTCATAGTTTCCAGTTGTTAGTCAGGTTGCTGATATCTTGACTGGAAATGAAAAATAATCGTACCAGATGCTTGTTCCTCGTTGTCCGCCATCTGATGGCTAACATTTAGTAAACTTGTAGAATTGCAAGCAGTTAAGTGGCGAAAAGTGTGGAATATCAGCCGCTATTTTCAGCTTTTCAACAGGTTTTCCTCCTTCAAATAACCCAGATACTCACGGAATTCATAGCCCGTCATTTCGGAAATCTGCTTCGAGAAAAGCTTGTGTTTCTTGTCTGGTTCGAGCTGCGACAGCGCGTCCGTAATGAGGAAGGTCAGCACGGGGTTCCACCGGTTCAATGTACTTTCGAATGTGGTTTCCGGGTCACTCAATTCTTTGCTGATAAAATGCAGCCCCTTGGCATCTGCCAGGAGCCTGAGCACTTTCAGATATACTTGTTGATTTTCATCATACTCCGGCCTCTTGCCGATGCCTTCGTACTGAAAGAGGAAATCCTGGATCTTGTATAGATCCTGCATCGTCGAGTCGTGGTCTGCCATGATTTTAATGTTAGTAAATCGTTTCTGCTTAATAAATTAAAATCATGCCTTATTTTGATTTATTAAGACATTCCGGCATACAGAAAAACCAGGAAAAAGTTTCAGATGGCGGCGTTAACGACCTTTGTATCACAGCCTACAACAGAATTGTTGACATAACCAACACTGATCCCGGAAACCTTTGTAGCCTTTTTGGCCGGCAGTGGCGTCTTGATCGTTACAATTTTGGAAGTGATCACTGCCTGCGTATCCGACAGATATTTGAATTCTACTTCAATGTTCTTGATCGGCGAGGCAGAGGTGTTTTCAATAATCATGCTGTGAATGGCGATCCCACCTACGGAATGCCATTCGTTTTCGAGGATTTTTATTTTACTGATCAGCTTTTCCCTGCTTTGTGAACCTATGGCGCTAAGCGAGTCTGCCTGGCTGATCACTTCTGTTTTGGATTTAACAACAGGTTTTTCTTTGAGGAAATCAAATTGTTTGTAGTAGTAGAGGATGTAAATGAATGCGCAAACGGGAACTATGGCGCTAACCCATTTTAAAAAAGGAATAAAGAACTTCTTGAACTTGGCTTTTTTGCCTCTTCTTCCTGCCATATATGTTTTGTTAACGTTCTTGGGATTTTTGTGATGGTGTTATACGCAAATATACCGATCCGCCGCTGCAATTTTATTCATGTGGTCCTTTTTTGACAAGATAGTGCTACAAACAAAAACAAACCGCTGGTTTTGCCCAGCGGTTTGTATGTGTATCGTGTTGAACAGGACTATTGTCTTACAAATCTGTGTGTAGCAATTGTACCATTATTATGGATAACCTGCACCACGTATGAGCCGGAGCTCAGGTTTCTTGTGCTGATACCTGTGCTCAGTGCGTTCGATGCTTCAAATACTGTTTTGCCCAAGGCGTTAACTACTTTTACCTGCTTAACATTAGACCAGTCGGTCAGGTTAAGGTTCAGATTTTCAGCGTTGCGAACAGGGTTTGGATACAGGAATGCAGTGCTTGCAAATGATACATTTTCGATATGGCTGTAAGCAAAAGTCTCATCCAGATCCACCATTTTCAGTCTGTAAAGGTTTTGTCCATCCAAAGGTTTCGCATCCTGGAAAGAATAGAACTGTTGCGTAACACTCTCATGGTTTGATTTCACAGAACCGATCTTATCCCACTTCTTACCGTTCTGGCTGCGCTCAATGTCAAAACGATCACTATTCGTTTCCGAAGCAGTAGACCATGATAAAGAAGTCGTTGATCCTTCGGCCGCTGCTTTGAAGCTTACGAGGGTCACTGGTAATGCTGATTCAATAGCAATTTTAAAAGTGGTTACAGCAGTTTGTCCAAATGCATTTGTTGCCTGAACATCAAAGAAATAAACGCCTACCTGACTTTCGCTGGTGCCACCTACCAAGCGCCCGGTTGATGATAAACTTAATGTGCTAGGCAGTGAACCAGCTGTTGTTCTTGCGTTAACGAGCGTAACACCTGAAAGTGTGTACGTGTAGTCACCAAAAACGCCACACTCGATGTCAAATCCGGGCTGGGCAGGGATGGTTGGATAATTTGAGTCAAAACTAAACGATAACGCATCATCCAAGTCAATATCAATGATTTTATTTGTCCGGAACGTACCCAGATCGCCACCTGTAAATGTAATGGGTGTGCGCGCACTAACCTCATGGATGTTAAGGCTGTTCAGCGCGGTTAGAACGCCTCCCACTGTAATTTCCACTCCATCAAAAGCAAAATTAGGAGCGAATGCAATTGTAGCGGGCTGTGAACCATTGAAATCTAGCAATGTGACGCCTAAGAGAAGACTTTGCAGCGTCTGAGCTGTCCCAACTCTTGCATTTCCTAATCTCGCCTGAATCGTGATGTCCGTCAATACGGTTGCGTCTGCCAATAACCCGATCTTCGAAAGCGTTGCAACAATTTGGGTAGTACCAGGTAGCGTTTTTGTAAAGCGAATCACCTGAGATACATCAGCAAGCACGCTTGCCTCAGCAGACTTTAATACCGAGTATGTAGCCATGTCACCATCAATTGCATCCTCTGGATTAATTAAGGCGTTTGCAAGCGTTACGGTTACACCATCGGTTTCAGCGGCAGCGTTTGTAAAACTTGGTACAGACTCACATGGCGTAAAAGTAGTGGTTGTATAAGCAACAGCATGATCAATGTCTATTGTTGCATTGCCAACTGCTACATTAGCTATTTTCTCAAAATCGTATGTTACACTAACCATCGTGTACGCACTAGTAGGCTTTACCGCCAGGAACAATGCTCCGGAAGGATCTCTTACCAGTTTTGACGTTGTTGCTCCACCGTCGGAAGTTGCAGTCAGTGCATTCGTATTCAGGAGGCCTAGTAGTCCTACCAGCTGGTCAAGATCAACACCAATAATAGAGGTTTCAAGATCAGTGATCCGAACATATGTTGTAATGCCTGCTGCTATGCCAGGATTGAAAACTAAGTTTAGCGTTCCCTTACTGGAGACGGCAACAGTAACTTCAAGCGGAGGAAGCCCAGTGGTAACAGTCAAACCTTGAACCCTCATTCTAGCTACACCTCCGCCGGGTCCGCCAGCTGCATTTTCCGGAGTTGTGGCTGTGGCGGTGGCGGTGAGCTCGTTGGTTGGTGTAAATGTTGCACTACTCGCATATTGCTGCGCAAAGGCACCCTGCGCAAGCAGCGAGAAAATCATGAGTAGACCTAAGGTTGAACGTGAACCTTTCATGGCCAATTTTCTAATTAGTTGACGGATAGAAATTTTCATAGTAGTAAAAAATTTAGATAGTGATTATAAACCGTTATGTGAATAAAGGGGCGTTGAGACGCTATGGAAATAGTGTGCAGCGGCCCAAGGGCCGACGTTTCCGGGATTTATTTGTATCGTGGAGGCCTTCCAGAGACATTGCTGGAAGTTGGTATCAGGACTTTGGGATTCTTACTCTGTAGATGTAAAGTTTAGCTCATTAAATGGTTTTAAGGTTGATGATAAATTGAAAGTAACTGTTGGTGATTATAGTAGTAGTTTGTTATAAAATAGCCACTAATACTTCTTCCAAATAGTAGTTATTTGCAAATGTATCTATTAAAAGCACAAAAAATACCCGCATAATATTACTATGCTGAACCCCCCAAATTTTAGCGGGTATCGAGCTAATTCTATCCACATCTTTCTTAGATTGGTTTTACTAAATTGCGGATCAGGAGGTTGAAAAATTGAGGTTATTAAGCTAACTTAATGTTTTAGAGCGTCCTAGATAATCAACATTGCCAATCTGTGTCGTAAACAATTGCTAGTTACTTACGTCAGTCTGTTATGCCATGAAAATTAGATTCGAGCAAACCATTGACGGCTCAAACTATATTATGAGCCGATATCAAACTAATTCTATAAATATTGCTTTGGTCGATGAGCTTGTACTGCTCACCGACTCATTGCGCAATATTTTTTGTGAGATGCCGGAAGTTAATGCGGTGATGTCTTACACGGATGGAAAGGAGTTTTTGGCCGATCATGCAACATTCCTGCCCAATATTCTGATCATGGATTGGGCCATCAATGGCATGACCGGCTTGGAGCTCCTGAACCTGACGAGAAACTCCGTGTCAAAAGATCTTAAAATCATTATCCTTTCCTCTGTTACAGACGTGCAAACAATAAAGCATGCGATCAGAAGAGGCGCGAATGGGTTTCTGCCAAAATCAACGTCACTGGATGAGCTGAAAGAAGCCATTGCCAGTGTGATAGCAGGCAAGCAATACATTGGAAAAGGCATTCGGGACAACCTGATTAACAGCGTTTTTACCGACGAACAGGTTGTGCTGCACCTGTCACCACGTGAGAAAGAGGTTTTGCAAAAGGTTTGCAGCGGCAGGACGATCAAGGAAATCGCTTACGATTTAAAACTTAGCGCGCACACGGTCCAATACTACCACAGGTGCGTTATGGACAAATTGAAAGTGAAGAGAACGACGGATCTGATCGTGTACGCCATGCAGCATGGGCTTTACATCCCTGAAGTGAAACAGCCGGTAAATGTTTAGTTTACCGGCTGTTTCAATGATCGCTAATATTTTAATGGTTGAATATTCCGTAAAAGTCAGGAAGCGGATTCAATGCTGTGTTTTTGCGCTGATGCCAGTAAGGATATGTGGGTGATTTGTCACTCGCGGCATCAAGTTTCTTAACCTGTTCAAGGTTTAGATTCCACCCGACTGCTCCCAGATTTTGTTTAAGCTGCTCTTCATTTCTTGCCCCAATAACCACATTGCTTACCGTAGGACGCTGCAAGAGCCAGTTTAGCGCAACCTGGGCAACCGTCTTGCCAGTTTCCGCAGCCATTTCGTCCAGTACATCAATCAGATTAAAAAAGAATTCTTCCGGGATTTCGGGGCCTTCTCCCCCGCCCTGCGCGATGCGCCCATCAGATGGAATTGGCTGGTTTCTTCTGTATTTTCCGCCGAGCCTTCCGGCAGACAACGGGCTCCAAACGATTGTTCCAATTTTCTGGTCCACGCCCAGCGGCATCAATTCCCACTCAAACTCACGACTGAGCAGCGAGTAATGCGCCTGATGCGCAATGTATTTGGACCAGCCGAATCTTTCAGAAACAGAAAGAGATTTCATTAAATGCCAGCCCGAAAAATTCGAACAAGCAATGTATCGCACTTTCCCGGCAGTGATCAGGTCGTTCAGAGCGCTAAGTGTTTCTTCGACGGGTGTATTGCCATCAAAACCGTGCATGTGGTAAATATCAATATAGTCTGTTTTAAGCCTGCGGAGGCTGTCTTCACAAGACCTGACAAGGTGAAACCGGGATGAGCCGAAGTCATTTGGCCCGGATCCCATTTTGAAAGTTGCCTTTGTTGAAAGGATGATCTTATCCCGCAAACCGATGATCGCCTTCCCCAGAATTTCTTCCGAAAGACCCTGAGAATAAACATTTGCTGTATCAAAGAGTGTAATCCCAGCATCCATACAAAGGTTGACAAGACGCGCTGCTTCGTCAGTCTGGGTATTTCCCCAGGCTTTGAAAAAATCACCGCCGCCTCCGAAAGTGCCTGTTCCAAAGCTCAATACGGGTACTTTCAACCCCGATGCGCCCAATTGTCTATATTCCATATTGGTAAGATTAGAATTTTCAGTTGCAAATTCGACAAAAAAAGATGGCATTCTTCCGAATGCCATCTTTTTCGCTTTATTAATCTCTATATGAGCTCTCTATCGAGCATTATTTTCAGCCAACCCAGATTAGTTAGGAACGTTCGTCCCAGCATCTTCACGGTCTCTTTTTTTACGCTTCTTGTCTTTTTTGCTTGATTTATCATTCATCTGATCATCACCCGAATTTGCGTTCAAAGTGCTTGTTCCGGCATTTGAATTGGTTTCAGATGGTTGCGTTGCAGTAGACTGTGACGTTCCCTGTGTCGCATTCTGATTGGTAGAATCGGGCGTCACTGCAGCGGTTGTTCCCGTGCTTTGTGGCCAAGCCGATGTTCCGCCCGCGCTGCTTCCCTGTGATTGTGAACCCGTTGTGCTTTGCGATCCCGTTGTTCCGGTTGTGCTGGTTGTTCCTTGCGATTGGCCGGTGCTTTCGCTCGTTCCGGCTCCCTGCATCTTACCATTTTTGCCGGTGGTATCCATAGCAGGGCGTGCTGCTCCCGCTGTTCCAGTGCTCTGTGGCCAGGCAGAAGTTCCACCTGCGCTATTTCCTTGCGATTGTGTCGAATCCTTATTCGTTGAGCTGGATGACTTTGTAGTTTGGTTGGTCGTTTGCGCATAGGAAGTGCCGCACAATGTCAGCATCAAGATTCCTATGCTTATTCTTAGCTTTTTCATTTTATTGGTTGTTGATGAGTTAATTTCCCTCAACCACTCAATAACTGTTCCAGCAACGTTCCCGATTGCAGGCAAAACCTGTCATTACCTGACATATAATAAGCTTCGCTTTTCAACTGCGCTGCTCCTGGTGTCTTTGTTCAGAAATTTTCCCTTCAACTTTGTGATGCGGAAGTATTCCGGTGTAGCAAGGACATCTACCTTTAAGCCTGCCTGAATCAAGCTGTCTGCGAGCTCAGGTGAAGTATAGATGTAGCATGGCTTTTTGGCCATGAATGCATCCAGATCCTGGCTCGTATGCACGAGCTTGACATCGCCAGGCGCATAAAATTCAAGGGAATAGGAAAATGATTTGTAAGCTGCAATAGGATGTTCGGGATCCTTTTCCCAAATCGTTTTTGCCGCACTCCTGCCCGATTGATATTGTAGCAAGAACGGATAGAAAAACAGGAACAGGAAGATGTAAATAATGGCTGCCATGGCATAACCATTGTACAAAACGCGCTGCAATGGGTCCCGGAACTTGATAATGTTCACGACTGCCACGATGAAACAGGTCAAGCCGGTAGCGAGCCATTCATTTTTCAGTCCGGTCAGATATAGCAGGCCAATGACCGCTATCGCCACAACGAACACCAGGACTTGCTGGATCTTTGCCAGAATAGAAAGCTTGACGTGTCGCGCTTTTTGATACAAAAAATACCCGGTAATGATAGAAAAATAGGGAAACAGGATCACAATGTAATGCGGAAGCTGGAACCTCGACAGCGAAAAAAGGATGAATGTCAATAATGTGCTGCCGTAAATAATCCAGCGCGAAGGCATCCGGTTGGTGTCAAAACGAATGAGATAAACAATGGCACTTACCAAACCCACCGACCATGGAAGAAAAGCCCATAGTGTTGTATGCATGAAAAAAGTAGCATTTCCACTTCCCTTGATCGGCCCGGTGTTGAAAAACCGTCCGAACTGGCTATCCCAGAAAAAGAATTTCAATCCCGAAACACCGGTTTTTCCAAACATAACCTTTTCCGGATGCAGGTCAAACTGCGCGTATAGGCTGTACAATTCGGGGGTTATAAAAAGGAAACAAAGAATGAGCATAACCCACCAGCGGTAATTGATGAATTGCTTCCACTGGGACGT
Organism: Dyadobacter sp. CY347; assembly: GCF_021502655.1. Lineage (GTDB taxonomy): Bacteria > Bacteroidota > Bacteroidia > Cytophagales > Spirosomataceae > Dyadobacter. The sequence continues at coordinate 657,164 of NZ_JAKFFT010000002.1, read as the reverse complement.
AAAAACCCAGAAAAGCACCCAGCCGCCTCCGATGGTGAGGAGCACAAAAATGCCTTTTGTCATGATCGCGCATGCGGCGAAAAGCGCAGCGGCAACAATGTGGATTCCGCTCTTTTTTTGGTAAACACATAACATATGCCACACGGCCGCAATGATGCACGTCGTAAGATAAGGCTCTGCTCGGACGTCAAAATTGGCCAATGTGCTGTGCAATGCAACAGCGGAAACCAACACCGAAATCCTTGCGACAGTGATGTTGAAGAGATCCCTGGCCGTCAGGAACGTGTAATAAAGACCTAAAAGCCAGAAAAGGAATGCGGGAAATTTATAGGCAAAACTGGTTATACCAAAGATCTTGTAACTGATTGCAGCCATCCAGAACGGGAAATGAGGCTTATCGAGCCAGTCGTGGCCATCGCCCCATAAATTGATCCAGTCACGGTGCTGGACAATGTGCTTGGCAATAGTAGCGTACAGCGCTCCGTCCGGTTCTATAATTTCCAGCCATAAGCCGGGAACATTCAATGCAATGCCAACGATCAGTAACCAGGGAAAATAACGCTGCAAAGCACGCTCAACATCATGCATAATAGTTTCTTTTCATGCCAAAATACCTAACGCTTCGTGAGAATGTTGCAAACATACGAAACGGCTGCATTATAAGTAACCGGCATTTTAAATAAGAAACAAATGGATTGAATCGCGGAATGTCATGAAAAGACAATGTCAAGCGCAGATAAGCAGCATGCCCAACGAAGCAAAAATCAATTTAGTTAGCAGTAAAATCTTCGAAAAAACCCCTCAGCATTTCACTATGGACTATCTTATTACAACTTTCAATGCTAAGCGGTTTTTGCTGGTAATCAATAACCTGGCTATAATTCAATGCTTTGTTCATTTCAGCTTCTTCTGTCGCTGAGCTGACCATCACAACATGCACGCGACTAAGATAGGACCGGTCGCTTATGGCTTCAAGAAACTCCCAGCCATTCATGACGGGCATGTTAATGTCCAGCAAAACAAGAAAATTGGTTTGTTGTGACGTATAACTGTCCAGATATTGCAATGCATCGGATCCATTGTAGCATAAGACAGTATCATGTAAAATACCTGATTTTTTCAGGAACATCTCGTGGAGGAACAACATGATTTTGTCATCGTCTACCAAAAGGATTTTCAGGTCGCTAATCATCTTTGCTTTCTTTATCTGCCTTACTCACTATTTCTATCATTATGTGTTCAGATCGGTTGAGGAATGCCACTCGGAGACAGCCAGCGGATGCATATTCCTGCTTCCCCAAATTCCCATATTCCCCAATTTCTCTATCATTAACAATATGTAAAAAAATGATCCCGTGTATTGCCGGCATAGCGCAAACTCGCGTGGCACAATTATTACTCGCCTCTTTCTCAGTCACCAGCAGCATTATTGCTAATATTTAATTTTATGAAGCGCACAAAAATATATTTCATTGCAGCAGCACTCCTATTCGCAAACGTTGCCTGTGACGACGACACGGCCGGGACGGATGTTACCGCTGAACTTGATAAACAATTTATGCTTTCCGCTTCTGACGGAGGTTTGTTCGAAATCAATGCCGGGCAGGTTGCATCCTCAAATGGCACAACCACCGCACTCAAAGCTTTTGGCCAGCAAATGCTCGATGAACATACAGATATCAAACAGGCGCTGATGAAAATTGCTAAAGACGCCAATGTAGATCTGCCGACAACTTTGTCGAATGCAAAACAGCAGAAACTGGATTCATTGTCTGCACTTTCAGGAATAGCATTTGATACGACCTATATTAAAATGGTGGCCATTTCACATGAAGAAGCGGTTAACTTGTATGAAATCCAGGCGACGTCTGCCCGGAACATTGACTTAAAAGCCTTTGCGGCCGACAACCTTCCCCGGTTACGAGCGCATCTGGAAAAAGCCAGATCTATGAGAGATTCGATCCAGTAAAATACTTCCTGGGAAAAAACTAGAACCAGAATCCGATCTGGAATGCGATCCGTGGCTTTTCTTCTTTCTTTTCTTTTGGAATAAATGCGCCTACGGCCAAGGTGAGAACGTCAACCGGCGCAAACCAGACGCCGCCACCGTAGTTATAATGTAAGGATTTTGACTCCTCATCATCCAGCCAGACGCGGCCATAATCAAAGCTTCCAAACACACCGTATGTAAGCGGCAATGTTGGGTTATAGCTGCTGCCAAGGCGGATTCGAAGGTCTGTATCATGCCAAATGCTGCTGTGTCCGTAAAAACGCTCTGTGCGGTAACCCCGTAAGCCCTGCTTTCCGCCTAATGTTGGCATTTGAAAAAATTCGTAACTGTCACCAAAGATCAGCCCCGCTCCGACCTGTGTGGCCAGGATAATGTTCTCCTTTGCATCTAGGCTGGTATAGTAGGCAAATTTCGTCCGGAATGAACCGAAGTTGTTTTTATTGTCAAGATTTGTAGTCCAGTTAAAGCCAGCATTAAAACGGATTCCGGTGTGTGGTGCGAAAATGTTGTCCACACTGTTGAAGTCAAATTGCAACTTACCCCCGGCGAACATTTTTGTTTCGAAAACATCATCAGACAACTCATTTTCTGCACTCGTAATGAACCTGCCGCCCGTAGGCTGAATGTCCGACAACTCGAAGGTTGGCCCAATTGTGACGAACCCAGCTGTTCCGCCAAAGCGTTTTTTTAATGCTGGATAAATGTGTAAAAAGCTTTGTCTTACCCGGTAAAAATCGGGATCGTCAACAGGCCGTTCCGTGTCATTTCCCAATCCGGCGTAGTTGAATGCATAGGTGGGACCGTGATAATAAGTGTCCAGATAAAAGTCCAGCTTCTTGAAAGCGTTGATAAAATCGCCGGTGTAATTGACCTTAAAACCTTTCGTAGCAAAGGCATAACTCGCACCAAATGCATGCAATGAGGCATAAGGTTCTTTTTTAAATCCATAACGCATCCACGTAGCGCTTGCGCCGAGCAGAAACCCATCGTCAGGGTTAACGCCCAAAATGGGCGCCGGGATGGCAATGTCGTAATTGCTGTCCGCGCTGCGCCTGTCATACACATTGTAGCGGTAAAGACTTGTCCGTTTGTCCTTCGTATCAGGCCCGGAAACGACCGTGTTATTTCGCAGATCGTCGTAGATCAGTGTTTTCTTTTTTCCACTGCCAGTTTCAGTACTATCATTAAATACATCCGTCCCCAATCCGCCGATTAATCTCACCTGAATGCCTTCTACCGCATCTCCTTTTATGATAAACTCGTCATCGTCGCCATTGCCATATACATTGATGGTCTTCGTAATAGTGGCGTCAAAAATGCGCTCGTAATTTAAATGTTTGATATGCCTTTCCTTTCCGGTTTCGTACACAGACACCTTTGTGCGTTTGTCATCCAGCCTTTCCACCACCACGCGTTCATTTTCTTCCGTGCCGATCACATTTACATTTTCATTCACAAATTCATAATGTGTCCTGGCGATTTCGAGCAGGTTATCGCGGCGACTTTTCATGTTTCGGATCAGGGCTGGTGAGGATATTTTCCGGGCTTCTTCCGGCCAGCTGGCAAATGCAGAGTTAATGACTTCGTCGGTCAGGTTGGTCTGGATAAATCTTGCCTGCTCTTCCCATTGATCCCAGTTAAGCCGGGTAAGGAATGTTCTGTCAAAAAGCCGGGCGCTCCATGTAGTCCATTTCATACTCTGGATCTCAGGGCTGAAACTTTGCAGCTGCCTGAGGAATGGCAATGTTAGTCGCGCCACACCCGTCAGCAACCCGTCATACATGGAAAACGCCTGATCGCGGTCCCGCGGGATGGGGCGATATAATGTGGTCCCGTCTTGCTGCTTCACCGACGACCACGCCCACTGGTCATCATGCCGGTCCCAGTCGCCGATAATGAAGTCAAAAAGCCGCGTCCGGACTGCCCAGGCTTCGTCCACTTTGTACTTACCGTTTTCCAGCATGCTTTCAACCAGTTCAGGGGTGCTCACAATTTTATCAGGATTTCCAAAAAACGCAGCCTGCTTCCATTTTTTGCCGTCCGGACGCTCTTCAAGCAAGTTCATCGTGCCGCCAAAAAGCGCATTATAAGTAGCCAGCCTGGGTTGCGCCGGCACATAATACAGTTTTGGGTTGGTGTGATAAACATGCACCGCATCCGCCAATATGGGCATACAAAGCGGCGCGAACGGGTTGGTAGACAAGAAGTTATCCTCGACCAAATATTTCGCAGCGATCATTTGATTAAAAGGAAATGGCAAAAACCGGCTCACATCTTTGGTCAGGCCTCTTAATGCATATTCTTTTCCGTCGCTGTCCCGCAGGCGCAGGGAATTGGTCTGGTTGCCGCCGCCTTGCTTCACGGGCGTCAAGCCTCCCTTAAATTTGTTGAGGTCAAGATTTGGGAATGTATATTTTCGAACGTACAGGTCCCGGTTGTGCTGCCCGAGCAGGAATTTATGAAAGCCACCAACGGGCTTTACCTCATTGCTGGTCACATAACGGCTTGTCGAATCATTATGCTGGTTATATTCTGTAAATGCGATTGTTGAATCGGGTAATTCAATGGTTTGTTTATCCTTTATTTTTTTACGAAAAACCAGTTTTGCCTCTTTTCCATCTGCGCTTACTTCCCAGAAATTAGTCCAGGCTTCCCCGCCTTCGTAAAAGTTAATGGTTGAATATCCCAGCCTGGATGAAGCAAACTGCGAACCCTTACCCAGACTTACCGGACTGTTTTTACTGCCGCTTCCACTGACGATAAATTCCTGATTATCATTCTCAATAAACTGCAAAGCATGCTCATGACCGCTGGCGAAAATAAATTTGCCGTTCTTTTTGGCCCCGGCCATTACGGCTGTGCGCAGGTCTTTGTAATGCTTGTTGGCAACATCCTGTTTGGACCCAATGGTTGCCCGGAACAATGCGCTAATGCTGCCCAAAACGGGCAACGGGATCCAGAGTTCGGGATTCAGCTCGGTAAGCGGGAAAATGTGCTGCTTAATCGTGAATCGTCCTCCGTGCGGCCCGTATGTGTAAGGCGGATGATGCATGGCAAAAACCACATTCTTATTGCGATATTTCCGGACGACATTCTCAAAAACAAACCGGAATTGTTCCCGGTTTTTGATCTCGCAGCCATCATTGACCTTGGAATCCTTATCCCAATCCGTGAGCCACCATTGTGAATCCACGACGATGACCACCACATTATCATTCAGTTCGATCACTTCCGGGCCTGAACAGCCGTCTAGTGGCAGAAAATAATTTTCGAAATTTTCCTTGTCGGTTATACCGCGTTGTTCATTGATATATTTATCAACAAATTTTTCCTGACGCTTCAAACCCTTTACGCCCCAGCCGCGCCAATCGTGATTTCCTGGCAGGAAAATGGGTGTTCCTTTGAATTTATCCAATGTTTCGAGCTGGGAAATGATCCTAAACTCGGCCACTTTCCGATCCGCTGAATCCTCCGAAGGCGGCATGCCGGATTCGTAAATGTTATCTCCTAAAAACAATGCAGAACTGTTCTTCGACTCGGACTCCAGTTTTGTTTTGAGATATTCCAAAACCGGCGCGCGGCTGTCCGGCGAATCGTTTCCGGCATCACCTATCAGGTACATGGTGTGTTTCAGAACGAGATCGGGCGCCGGTGCGTCCCGTTCCCAGTTAACCGCTTCTTTTGAAAACTGGGTTTTATAGCTGGCGCAGGAAGAAACACCAACCAGCAAAATGAAAAAAGCAAAAACCCGCAACACGCGCTTCATCGGCTGATTTTTTTAAACTTTAAAATGTTGCCCGAAAAAAGGTCGTCCCCTTCATTGGAAATGTAAAGGTTTCCCTGCTTGTCGAAAATAATGCCTTCTGGCTGGATAAACACGTTTCCGTTCAGCGTATAAGCCTCTTTCACTTTCCATTGACTGTCCGTCACAACCATGAGTTTGTTCACTGCCGAGAGAATGTACCAGTCGTTGGTCAACGGATTTTTGGCGAGGCCGGATGGCCGGAAGCCGCGCTCCACTTTTCCTGTAATCGCTTTAATCTCATCAACATGGATAGAAAACTCACCTGAAATCCGGGCGGAATCTTTATCCGGCTCAAAAATATAGCCCGTAACGCTGCTCTTGGAATTATCCTGTTCACAATTCTTGCAGAGAATGTAAATCTTGCCCGAAGCCTCTTCACCAAACATGCCTTCGTACTCTCCTTTTGGCAGTATTTTCTTCGTTTCCCTAATCTGCTCTACTTCTTCAAAGACTGCTTCGCTCAAAGGAAAACTATAAATGACACCATTGCTTTTCAGGACATATACAGTGTTCTTTATAATGGTCACATCTTCATAATCACCTTTTTTAGCAAATTTGACATTCAACTGTTTCGCCTCGTCCCAGCCCAGACGATAAAGTCGGCCGTCTTCATCCTGGACCGCATAAACTGTGTCCGGATTACCCTGGTTTAAGGTGATACCCGAGATCTCAAAAAGGCTTTCCGGCATGTTGAATTTTTCGGGCTTGCCCAGGTCATAATCTTTATATACGATCTGCTCCTTCTTCGTCGAGTCGCACCCGCCCAAAGTCAGCAAAGCCAGCATACCGAGCTGTTGTAAGAATGTTGCCATATTTTTTTAATGCGTTTTTAGTTCGGCCAGGTCTTCTGATAAAAGCCTGTAAATTTCCTCCTGCGAACGGATCCCTTTGTTGTCCGTTTTGAGGGAAATGTTGTTTAATTCACTATCGATCAGGACCGCTTGTTCCGTATCCTGCCATTGCAGCTCAATGATCTCCATCATTTTTGCTTTGAGCTTTTCGCTGTAAATAGGGAAACAAACTTCAATACGGCGGTAAATGTTCCGGTTCATCCAGTCGGCAGAGCCCATAAAAAGCTCAGGCTGACCATTGTTATGGAAAATAAAAACCCGCCCGTGTTCCAGGTAACGGTCTACGATCCGCTTCACTGTAATATTTTCACTCTGCCCTTTCACCCCCGGCACGATCCGGCAAACACTGCGCACGATCAGCCGGATGTTAATGCCTGCATTCGACGCTTCATACAGTTTGTTAACCAAGATTTCTTCTTCGAGGTTGTTCAGTTTAATGGTAATGCCTGCCTGGCGGCCGTTTTTTGCGTGTGCGATCTCGCGGTCTATCAGCTGCACGAATTTAGTCTGCAGGTTGAATTGGGCTACGAGTAAATGCTGGAATGCGATAATGTCGGAGCTGTCAGGTTTTTTCTTTTTACTTAAAAACCTAAAAAGTGTTTCTGCTTCACCGAGCATAGGCTGGTAAGCAGTAAGCAAAATATGGTCAGTGTAAAAACAGGCCGTTCCTTCATTGAGGTTTCCTGTTGCCAGCAGCCCTAGATAGGGACAGGTTTCGTGTTTTCTCTTCACCAGAGCAAGCTTAGCATGCACTTTCAGCGCATTGACGCTATGCACGATTTTCACTCCGGCCGATTTCATTTTCTTCGCCCAGCGAATGTTGTTGGCTTCATCAAAACGTGCTTTCAACTCCACCAGCACAGTTACTTTCTTGCCATTCTTCGCCGCGCTGATCAGTGAAAATGCAATTTTCGAGTCATGGGCCACACGATACATGGTCGTATAAATCTCTTCAACCTTCGGATTAATCGCTGCTTCATTGAAAAACCGAAGGATCGTATCGTAACTCTGATATGGCGCGTGGACCATTAAATCCCGTTCGATGAGTGAGTCGAACAGAGAATTATTTTCGTCTACACCTTCTATTCCCTCTATGGCTGGCCATTTCGGGTAGGTTTCGGCAGGCGGGCTTACGGGCAGCGACGCCAGATCTTTGAGGTTATGATAACGCCCGCCCTGCACCACAGAAGCGCTTTTTAATTCAAAAAAAAAGATAATGTTCTGCAAATGCCGCAAAGGCAAGCCCGGCTCGAACAACAACCTCGTAGCAAAACCCAGATCACGCTTGATCAGCTGTTTTTCAAATTTTTCGGCAATGTCATCTCCGTCTTCATCCATCATATCAAGCTCCGCATCGCGCGTTACTTTAATGTTGAATGACTCAATGCGGATGGCTTCCGGGAAAAGGCTTTTCAGGTTGCGTTTGATAATGTCTTCGAGGAAAATAATGTAATCCTGCTTCCCCTTCGTAATTTTCAAGAAGCGGCTCAGGTTTCCCGCTGGAATGTTCACAAGCGCAACCTGTTCTTTGTCAGGCGAATATTGTAAGATTACTACCAGATACAGCTGATTGTTTTCCGGGAAAAATGAGGTGCTTTTTTTCAGAATAACGGGTTGTAAAAATCCTGCAACCTGCGCGAAGAAATAGTCATTGGCTATATTTGCAATGTCGTCGGGAATCCCATTCTTATAACAAAAATGTACGCCCAGCTTGTTTAGGGAAGGAATGACAGACTCACTCAATATCCGTCCGAACTCATCCTGCTGCTGGTTAATGATCGTTCCCGCCTTGCTGTAAGCATCTTCGTTTCGGTCCTGGATCTCCTTTTTTTGCAGGTAAGGCATCCGGACCCGGTAAAACTCATCAAGATTAGAGGAAAAAATCGAGAGAAAACGAATGCGTTCCATCAACGGCACCGCTTCATTGGCCGCCTCCTGCAAAACACGTCCGTTAAAGGAAAGCCAGCTGATATCACGGTTGAAATAGCGGTACTTTTCCATCATTCATCAATGTTCAAAAAGTGCGGATGCAAACACAAAAGCTATGACGGACACGACTATACCGAACATAAACACATTGTAAGCAATGCGCAGCAACCTGTACTTTCTTCCCAACACAACGCCCTGGGAATAAACATCTTTGGTAAGGCTTCCGTATAAAAACTCACGGTCGTTCATCATGCGCTGCATGCCATTGGAATAGTCGCTAAATGACATCCGGTAAAAATTCCCGAAGAAAAGCAGGTTTACATTTTTCGTATCAATATCCTCCTGCGTGAATGTGCCATGCGGGATCGTCGGGCGGGTGGAAAGGATTGAAAACACCATTGTGATCATGCAGATAGTCAGTAGAAGCATGGTAGGAATGATGAGATACGTATTGTCTTCCAGCTTTCGGATGAGAACGCTTAGCAGGACCGAAATAATAATGGATGTGGTTGTGATCATGATATGTGCCTTATTATCAGCCATATCACTCAGTCGCTGGTGGTTATTGGAGCTGATCCGGAACATGGTTTCAATGCCTTTGTCCGGACGGTCATTCTTTATTTTTTTGATGTCCATGATTTCAGGCGCCGTTGCCAGTGTAAAAGGTTGCGCTGCGGGTTCAATAGCAGGCGTTTCAGCTACACTAAGCGTCTTTTCCGGAATGCCCGAAGTTTCGAGCTCTTTTTCTTTCAGCTTTTCAATGTTCTTTCGCTTCTGCTTATCCAGCTGGTCACGGCAAAAGTCGGTTTGAAAAGTATGCGATTCCAGCAATGCAATGGTGCTTTTGCGCCATTGCGCCTTATCCATTTTTTTACCGGAACGCTGCTCCGCTTCTTTACGGACCAGCTTGTTCCAATCCGAGAATTCGGGCGTTCCAAAATGAAACAGATCGGCATCACAAACCACTTGCTGCAAGAAATTTGTCGGGTTTTGCGGCCATATGGTCGCCAGGATGCACCCTTCTACTTCTGCAATCACGCTCTCCTCTATTTCTTCTGACCGCAGGAAACCGGCCGCGAGTGCAGCTCCGCGCTGTTCATGACCAGCCGCTTCACCCGTGCTGTAACCCGTGTCATGGAACCAGGCTGCGGTAACGACAATGAATGTTTCTTTGTCTTCCAGACGATAATGGTTGGCAATCTTGACTGCATTGGACACAACGGCTTCGGTATGCACCAGGTTATGGTAACTGAGCTGCGCCAGTTCTTTTGTACCAAAAAAATGATGGACATAATGCCTTACCTTATCGAGCCGATGGTTGTAATTCATAGAAGTTCAATTATTTAGCGCATTCAACATTGCATTAGAGCCACTCGGAATCCAGGTTAACCCCTACCCTGAGCGCTTTCAACCCGGTAACGCCCTGCAATTCTTCCAGATCGAGGAATTCAAGGTCATTATTTAAAGTCTTTTTTTCCTGTAAATACCGGACATAGCCAACATATTCTTCTGCGGATTTACTATTAAAATAAACCAGCGCTATTTTCCCGGGCTGCGTGAGGCGTTCGCCACTTCCTTTAATATGTACTTTATCAATACGCTTTTTAATGACCTGATAACGAATGTTATACGCGCCTTCCACATCAAAACGCCGTTCGTCGTCGCGGAAACTGATGTCAATGCTGCTGGAATGGATGAAAATCAGCTGCGTGGTTTGCAGCGGCTTTTCCATCTGCGGAATAAGCGAATTGGTGATCTTTGAAATGGCGGCCATGGAAGTCAGTTGCCAGAGCCGTATGTTTTTGAGATACAGTTCACTAAATTTCTTTTCCGGCTCGATCGACTGGCCTATATAAATGTCGTATTCGATTCCATCCGTCCTGAATTTTTCAAAATAGCAGGGGTAAGACTGCTGAATTTCCTTTCTGAAAAGATCCAGATAAAGATTTACGGATGAATTGACCTTTTGCATGGAGGCTTCCAGCGCGCGCCTGTTGGAGTAAGCAGCTCCGGTGTGTTCATCTGTTATCTCAAAATACTTGTCGATAACATCTACCAGCTCCTCATTTTCGTCATCCGTTACGCCTGACGCCGATTGAAAAACCCGCGCATCTTTAAAATGTATGAGAAACGGATGTGCCTCATATTCAAGGAAATCCCGGACGCGCATTTCGTCACTGTCCGTAGAATCGTTGTCGATTTCTTCGATCCATTTTTTGCATTTATAGATCATCTCATCGGCCAGCCCGAATCCCAGTTTCTGCTTTAAAATCGTAAAGGTTTCTATCAATAAATCAAATTGTAAGTGCAAATCATCCCTCAGCGCAGCATTTCTTTCCAATGTGGAATTCCTGATATCAATGGCCCCGTACAAGGGGTAGACATTCCGGAATTGTATCGTTTCTATGGTCGGGGATGGCATTTTCAGCGATTTGTCACGCAGATAATGCCACGCCGTTTCCCGGAAACGCCATTGCACCGCGGGCTGTAAGGATGTAAACTTTTCCCGTATCACATTGTCGATCTCCACATTGAATTCGTCAATGTAGTATTTCATCATCTGACCGATGAAGGGCAGGGCCGCATCCAGCCGCGCGAGCACACGCTCATCAATGGCTTTTTGCGATTTGGAATACACTTCAAGCACTCCAATGGCTTTGCTATCGTAGTATACGGGCAGCAATGCATAAGATTCAACACCGTCGGCTTTCAGTGTCCGGATAAAATCCATTTTGCTTTCATCTTCCAGCGCCAGATTTCTCATAAACACCACCTTAGGAGCCTGGAAATACTGGTTGGCCATGGACAGATACATATCCTCAGCCTTATTATCCTGAAGTGCCGCGGTCATGAGCTTACTATAAAGCACAGTGCTGCGGTCGAAGACGAGCTTATTGTTTACGCGGAGCACGGGCAGTAATCCAAAATCAATGTCTGAATTACAAGCGAGCATTTTCAGCGCATCCGTCACATTCCTGAAATAGGTGTTGGCGTCGTAGGAAGCCCGGTCGAGGATTGCGCTTTTGATATTATCGACTGCATGCTCTGCGGTCACATCCGTGAAAGTGATCACGGAAAAGCCTTCAAACCGGAACATTGTCAACGGAAGCAACCGGCTCAATACATCAATATCGTTGGATTCCTGCAACTCCTTCCGGATTTCTTCCACATCGAGTTCCGGAAGACTTCCCTTGGCATATACGTCTGCAAACCGGGTGTCCAGATTTGCCCGGTAATATCGTTTCAAACCGGTCTTGTCGTCGTTCAGCGCAATGATCAGGTCATTTTCGTGCATTGGCGGAAAATGGTAAAGCCTTTCGAGAATAAACGAATACAGCTTTTTCATTTTCTGCTTCACATTGATCACGGTTTTATCCGCAATCTCGCACCGGACACAGCCGGAATTGTCCGTCATCAGCTTATAAAAGCCTGACGTGCCGTAAAATACGACCGGACTTACAGGCGTGCTCAACGCCCAAAAAACTTCATCTTCGTTCGTAACGGGTGGCATCAGCATGCCGTAAACCAAACTTAATTCTTCTCTGAAATCTGCAATGTTGTTGATATCAATATCTGCCGAGAAAGCCGGATTCGACCGCAGCCGGTCCAGCACCATGGAGAAGAATGTTTTTTTGACTGTTTGTTCCTGTCCTGCTTTCTCTTCCAGAAAATTTATAAAATTCCTGAAAGAGATGGAAGAATCGATTTTCTGGAGACCGTATGGTGCATCTTGGATTACATCAATAATCGTCGGTTCCATTATATTTTTTTTTAAAAAGCGCTCACTTACTGACGGTTGCCAAAAGTCCGCGTTTTTTGTTAAACTCCAATGTTAAATCTTAATTACTCTTTTAAAACAGGCTCCTTAACCTTCTCTGTGGCAGATGGTTTAATGATCATCCGAAGCGATTGATCCTTAGTAAAATAAGCCACCATCCAGTTATAAAGCGTCTTGATCCGGTTCCTGTGGTTGATCAGCGAAACAAGGTGAATAAACAGCCAGGCAAGCCAGGCGATCACCCCTTTGAAATGCAGCTTCGGCGACGGCATATCCACAACAGCCTTGGCACGACCGATAATGGCCATTGAGCCTTTGTCGTGGTATGCAAATGGCTTTAACGGCTGATTTTCGACCATTCTCCTGAAATTCTCTGCCAGTGTTTTGCCCTGTTGAATGGCAACCTGCGCAACCTGGGGATGTCCGTTCGGGAATTTTGCATCTGTTTGCTGTAAGCTTGCATCGCCAATCGCGTAAATGTTGTAAGAGCCGATCAGCTTATTGTAAGCATCCACTAGCATTCTGCGTCCGCGACCGTATGATTCGGGCGGGATACCCTCAAAAACTTTACCTGTCACTCCTGCTGCCCAGATCAATGTTTTAGCCTCAATGCATTCTCCTTCGCTGAAACACACCTTATCGTCAACAAAATCGGAGACGTGGGTGTTCAGTTTTATTTTCACACCGAGCTTTCTTAAAGCCTCGTAAGTATCTTTTTGTGAAGCTTCGCTCATGGGGGAAAGCAATGCATCGCCGCCATCGACCAGGTAAATTTCACTTCCTTTTCCGGCCAGATCGGGATATTCTTTTCTCAAAATCCCGTTGCGCATTTCAGCGAACATGCCGGAGATTTCCACACCCGTAGGTCCGCCTCCGGCGATTACCACGGTTAAAAGCTTTCTTACTTCTTCGGGATCATCTGAAATGGTGGCTTGCTCCATCTGCTGCAAAAGCCTGTTCCGCATACCAATGGCATCCTCCACAGTCTTCATGGGTGTAGCATTACGCTTGACATTCTCCATGCCGAAGAAATTCGTTTCGGCGCCGGTGGCGAAGACGAGATAGTCATATTCAAGCTCCCCGTTTGAAAGGATGATCTTATTCTCCGTGGTTACGACACTTTGCAGTTCGCCCAGCCGAAATGAGAGATTTCCTTTTCCCCTGAAAAGCTTGCGGAATGGATAACTGATGCTGGATGGTTCCAAAAACGCCGTAGCGACCTGATAAATCAGCGGCGGGAAGAAATTATAGTTGTTTTTATCGACGAGTGTTACTTCAAACTTATTGCTCTTGGCCAGATCAAGTGCCAGGTTCACACCGGCAAACCCTCCTCCTACGATTACAATTTTCATAATTCTTACTGTTTATTAGGGGGTATTGATTTTAGTTTTTGTGCCGTGCTGATCGGCAAACAGTCTGCAAGCTTACCCCAAGTAAGATTATCAAAAGAGGCACGCTAGGCCAGGCTGTCGGTCATTTTTCCCGATTTTTTTAAATATTTGATATAACCATAAACCAGGCCGAGAAAAACACCTATGCCTATGAAAAGCTTTATACGCGTGTCGCTGTCCGGTGTCAGCTCGGGATATCTGAACAAAATAATGGCCGTGATCCCCATTAACCAGACGTACAATGTGTTATATTCCTTTAAAATCCATCGCTTATAATTAAAACGCATATCATTGAACGTCTCCGACATGCCGCTAAAATTGATGATCCACCGGTTCACTTTCCTGCAATAATTGTCAAAATCAGCCCCGAACTTGTTGCGTAAGAAGTTCTCCTCCGCAAGCACGATCGCCTGATATATGAACAAAAATGACGGCATAACAATGCCCACATATACCAAAGAATTCGACAAAATCCCTACGCCCAGCAACATTAGGATATTTCCAACATAAAGCGGATTCCGGCAATGCTTAAAAATTCCTTCGGTTACCAGCTTTTCGGCATAAACTCTCCTGTCGCGGCCGCCGCGGATAATGTAAGCAAGGCCAATAGTTATCCCGCGGATAATTTCACCTGAAAAAGTCACTAACAGGCCCAGAATGATTGGAAACAGATAATATTTCTCTCCAAAGTGCTCCGGTTTGAACAATAAGGGCGAGGGCAGAAATAACAGCAGATAAAGAAAAATGAATAAAATGTTCCTGAACCTGAAAAAGAAATTACCAATTGTGACCATCATTTTTTATAAGCGATTAGACCTGAAAAATTATACCATTTGAAGAAAGTCTCGCAATCTCCAAAGCCCGTTTCTTTCAATAAAAGCAGGTTTTCAGACAGCTTATATGGTATGAGAACGTTTTCCAGGGCCTCCCTTTTCTGCGAAATTTCCATCTCGCTGTAATGGTTACGGCGCTTATAATTGTAATAATATTTGATAAAATCACGATTGAAAACCGTGCTTTCAGCAAGCACTTTTTCCACTAATAACAACACACCTCCGGGGTTGAGCCCTTCGTAAATGTTGCGTAACAATCTTTCCCTGTAAAGCGGTCTAACAAACTGCAAAGTGAGGCAAAGGATCACAACGGAAGCATTCTGAATGGGCAGCTTCTCGTGCAAATCACCTGTTACGAGGTCGTATGGACGCACGAAGTTGGCTTCCTTTAACTTTAAATCACATTTTTCAAGCATTTCGGTCGACTCGTCGATCCCGATGAACCGGATATCGGATGGGATCAGCTTGTCCACTTCTATCATCGTGGTGCCCGTAGAGCATCCCAGATCGTACACGAAACTTCCTTCTTTGACGTGATCCGCCGCAATTTCTCCCAGCATGCGCTGCATTTCGTTGTAAAACGGGACTGATCTGCTGACCATGTCATCAAAAACTTTTACAACTGTTGTCCCGAATTTAAAATCCGACACTTTGGTAATTTCATCTTTGAAAACATTGTCCTGTTCGGGTTGCGGTGTTTCTGTCATACTAGGTTAGGTTATCCGGATTCTGTGTTTTATTAAAGTGATCAAAAATCCTGCCATCAGCCAATTCAAGGCATTACCACAGAATCTGTGCTCAATTTTGACAAATAAAACATAAAATCAAGCTACTAACAGCATTCCCCAAACATTTTTGCAACTCATACGGGTTTAATCCGCTGCACAACCGTCTTCCCTGTTGCCGTCTCAGTTCCTTTCAGTTCGATATACAGTACGTTGGGAGACCAGAATGTCCCTCCGTCGATCCGGATAAAAACGCGGCTCAGGATACATTCTTTTTTATTGATATTTGCATAAACATGATACTCGTTGTTTCTGTCTTTCCTCAGATAAAGCGGCAACTTCGAGTAAGCCACAGACCGCAGCTCGTAAGTAGCGTTTCCGATCGACTTGGAGTTGATCCCGTATGCAAATTTTCTTTGCAGGTAATTCAGATCCTTTTTCTCGCCGCCATCAGCATACTTCATCCAGAAGGCATCAACAGGGCTTTTCTGACTTAGCCGGCCCTGTTCGTCCATGTTAAGGTGGTAAATAATGGTATTCGCATTGGGATCACGCTGAATGTAGAAAAGTAATCCGGGGATATTCTTTGGTACGGGAAATTCGTCGGGCTCCGCAACGGAGGCTTTTGAATTTTTATTTGCAGAATGACTTACTGAATACGAACACAGCAGCAGGCTTAAAGCCAGCAATATACTAACTGCGTTTTTCATGACTATTGTTGAGTACTATTACTATTGTTGAGTCTATTGATAAATTGCC
Source organism: Dyadobacter sp. CY347 (assembly GCF_021502655.1). Classification (GTDB taxonomy): domain Bacteria; phylum Bacteroidota; class Bacteroidia; order Cytophagales; family Spirosomataceae; genus Dyadobacter. The sequence goes on along the minus strand of NZ_JAKFFT010000002.1, from coordinate 641,082 downwards.
TGGGCAATCATTTCACGGTCACATTCTCCATATTGAAGCACTTCATCGACCATTGCGGCATTACCCGAAAACGGCCCGGATGACTGGATTTTCAAGGTAGCCATGGCAGCCCCGAACTCACCCGCTTCCTGAATGTCAGCTCCCTGTATTTTTTTGCTCAGATAACCCGCCATGTAAGTGTCCCCGCAGCCGGTCGCATCCACGATCGCCGTTGGCTTATAAGCCGGAATCCTGAAAAAATCATTGTCTTTATAGATCAGTGAACCTTTACTGCCCAGTGTGATGATCACTTCTTTTACACCAAGGTCCGCCAAATATTCAGCGCCCTTGCGCACGTCGCTGGTGCCTGTCACGACTTCCATTTCGAACTCATTGGCTTTGAGGATCGAAACATGCGGAAGTGCTTCTTTTTTATCGGCCCAGTCTTTATACAAAACCTTCTGGTCTTTTACATATCTTAAATAACCCTGAATGTCTAACGAAACCGTGCCTTTTGCAGCCAGCGATTTCAACAGATCCACAGTAATATCATCGGAAAGCAAAGGACCCAAATGAAATATCCTCGACTCAATGTCAGGCATTTGCGCCGTGGTGAATGGTGCGGCTTTGTGCAGCACATTCTGCTCGCGGTGGTCCTGATTGGCACTGTAGATATTTTCAAAATACACCGTGTATTCACTCGGTTGGGAGAAAACCTGAATGTTTTCGTCCCTCAATGCAGATACAATATGGTTTTCTGATTCTGCCAGCGCCGTTACCAGCATGTAGTCCATATCGAATTGGCGCAATGCCTTCGAAAAGTAGAACGACGTGCCGCCAGGCATATATTTGACAGACTGGGCAGTTACCACTTTATCCAAAGTAATGTGCCCTATGGTACAAATGTCGTACATCTTTTTTTTCAATTTAATTTTATCAAGGCTTGTGTCCGTGCCCGATAAAAGTTGACAACTAACCCAAAATTGTAATTGTATCCGCTATTTGGGCAAAATCGGTAATCTCAACATCCGCATCCGAAACTCTAAAATCCGTGTCGGCTTCATCCCATCCTTTCACATTCAGCCAGATCGTTTTACAGCCTAATGACTTGGCCGGCTGAATGTCCTTGGAGTAAGAATCCCCGATCACGACACATTCCTCAGGAGCCAGCGCCAACTGGTCAATTCCGAGCTGGTAAATTTGCGGGTTGGGCTTCCGTACGCCAACAACGGCAGATTCAACAACAGCCTGGAAATAATCGCTGATTCCAAAATCCTGCAAAACAGCATGAATGTTTCCATAAAAATTAGAAACCATCACAAGCGGGTATTTTTGCGCGAGTTCGGCCAAAACCGGCGCGGCTTTTTCAACAGTAGTGTGCGCAAACTGGTTACATTCGCTGGCAATTGTCTCAATCGCTGCATCATTTAGTTCAAATCCTTTTTCTTTCAAAAAGCTGAATTGCTGCTCCACTTTCAGAAACAAAACATCATAAAAAACGTGATGCGGTTCAATGATCGGTTTGATCGCCAGTGCTCTCTCGCCGTATTTGTATGCCTCTGCAAATGCGTCCCGATCCACATTTACCTGGTTACGCTGGTAACTCTCCCACAAAACATTAGCCCAATGCAGGCCGTTGGTATCGATCGTACCGCCGTAGTCAAATAAAATTCCTTTAATCATAATCGTCGGCTTTCGCCAGTTACTCCTACCGGAACAGGTTTCAGATCTTCTTCCGGAACCTCCCCGCTTTTATTCACTTTATTGTTTTTACTCTTTTTTGTAATTAATGCTAGACCAATGATGATCCAGACAATTTCCCGGATCCGCATGACGATGCCGATGAAAATTCCTTGTGATGCCGCAAATCCAACGCTGCTTAATGCTAATGCAAGTCCGCCTTCCCTTGTTCCAAGTTGCATCGGGAAAAAGAAAATCAGGTTGGCAAAGAGCGATGATCCCGAGCTGATGATCAGCGATTCCGACAAAGACATTCCTAATCCAATCGCCAGCGCGGTAAAGTAAATTTCTGCGCAGCCAATGACCCTTGCCGTGAATTCATAGAACAATGACAGATAAAAAACGTTTCTCCTTTCGGCATATAAAATGCGGATCTGCTCGTCGACTTCGTATAATGTTTCCGCATTTTTTAAAGCAAATTCCCTGGCTTTGGTTTTTACAAAAGGAATTTTTTCCAAAAGCTTGAATGTGCTTACTGTAAAGCCTTTTTTGTAAACATTGATAAACCAATAACCCAACACTAATCCCGTCACCAATAAAATCCCGCAACCAACCAGCATTACATTATTCAATGGCACAACAGCCACGATCAGAACGATGGAAACCAGCCAGAAAATCACGTGCGAAAACATGTGCATCAAGCTGTAAAGCAACACCGAAGAAGTGGCTTTCTGAATTCCTAATGCAGGTTTCAGCTCCAAAATCCGGTAAGGTTCTCCTCCTAATGCTACAAATGGCGTAATGTAATTGATCGCGTATCCCGAGATGGTCAGCTTCAAAACAGACCGAAACGAAAGATTGCTTTCCGGTAAATTCGGCTCCTTAATAATCGATCGAAAAGCAAGCGCATTCAGGACGTAAATCACCAGCCAGCTCCCGATCACCGGGATGAACCAGATGCCTGTCCTGTTTATATTTTCCCAAATCACAAGCGGCCCCGTGCCATAGATCATATATCCAAGCGACAGAATGCCTATGGCCATGAAAAGGGCTTTATACGCCTTGGAATTCATTCGTTTTGATCTTTTGATAAAAATAACGGCTCACCTTTTCCTGGTTCACGATCATGTAGATCAGGATGGGGTTCAGAACAAACATATCGAAGAAGAAATAAATCCACGATTGGTCCAAAAACAGCCAAAGAAACAAGAATAGCACCCTTGTATTGAACTGGACAATGTTGGTATACTTCATCAACGGCCTGTTATGCGCCCGGAAATCGGTAACCAGATCTGTCGGTAAGCCTGTTTTATATTTTTCACGAACCAAACCCAGCAACTTTTGCAAATTTGGAGAGAAACTTTCCTGTAATTTGGTGTAATTCAAATAAGTGCGGGCAATGAATTTCATTCCAAAGTTCTTGCTCCAAGTAAGGCTATCATATTCAGCTTGCAGATCACGACTGTTATCCAGCTCGCTCCCCGACGTTCCTTTGATAAAAAACAAATGCACATTCCGGTAATAATCCGCCATTGCAGATTGCACCACGTGCGACGCCCCTGCGAGCACACCCGGCACCCAGATCCAGGCGCTCCAACCCTCGTTCATGCTCCTGAGGCAGATCGCAATGTGAATGGCAATGAACCAGAAATCACCCGCAGCGCCATCCAGAATCCGTCCCAACCGGCTCTTGTCATTTGTCATCCGCGCCAGCTGACCATCCGCGCTATCCAGCGAATTGGCAAAAACAAGCAGCAACATCCCGATCACATTGATCCACAGCTCCTGATAGTAAAACAGGATCCCGGCTGCAACGCCGAAGAAAATGCTGATAATGGTCACCGGATTAGGCCTTAACCCTATCTTGGCGCAAAATAACGCGATCTGATAGCCGATGGGCCGGTAAAACCAAATGTCGATCTGCTCTTCCGTATCATTGGATTTGAGCGAGCTCTCGAATGCCGAAGGCTGTGGCTCTGAAACGGCGTTTTGCTTTATAACTGGATCCATTAATTGCTTTTTGTAAATTTTTCGTAAATCATCCGGGCAATGTGTCCTGCGGCCTGGTCGCGGCATGGCGCGAAACTGGGCCAGTCATTTAAGTCGATAATGCCAAAACTGCCGTCCTTGCCAATAATGGCATCGCCTCCGTAAATATCTATTCCAACTGCTCCGGCGGCTTCCGTTGCCACACTTTTCAGCTTGTCTGCATCGAATGGATAGTAAGCAGAATTGCCATTAATGTTTTGATATTCAACATATTTATGATGGTTGTTATCATATGGATAAAACCAAAAGAAAAAGTCTGTTCCGCGCACGCCGTAAAACTTCACCAGGTCACCGATCAAATGTTTGCTGATCACCGCGTCCGGAATATCCCGCAACGCATATTCGCGCAAAATATCCCTGGCTTCTTCGCGTGACGCAGCAAATGAAACGTCTTCCTTATGGATTGCATGAAAATCGCCTCTTTTGATCCAGTAACCTTTTCCTGTAATCGCATCGAAAACTTCGTCACCTGCATAATCCGTCGGCACGATGTAACTCTCAGCAACCGGAATGTTGTTCAGGTTTAATGCGTTGGTCAGGTTTGTCCGAAAGCAATTTTCGATGCCAAATGCTGAGTTAATAACCTCTGCACCATTATCTTCCAAAGCCTGCAACTTTTTAACAACTTCTTTCTGGCGGGCCATCGTGAAGATCTTTTGTTCAGCAATGTCTTCGTTTTTCAAAAAATCATCCTCAAAACTGATCCGCACTTTGCATCCCATTTTCTCTAATTCCTTTGCTGTCAAAGAAAAAATCGCATCATCATTTCCAATGTGGTTAGGCGAGAACTTACGGTTCCGGGGAACGCCCAATATATTTAATTCACTCATTTACGCTGCGGCAGGTTAAAACGCTCCTGCCTTTATTTGGTGTCAGTTACTCAATTTATTTTAATCTAAACAGCCGTTTCGGGGCTCAAAAAAAGCTCGGCTGTTTTAATGTCCTGCACGTGGTCCACATCCACGATCTTCGAAAATGGATATGCTTTCAAATGAATGCCGCTTCCCAGTAACTGGCGCTGAAAATTGCGCATCCGGCTCACACCGCCATTCACCGCCTCACTTACCAGACCAATCGCATCCTTTCTCAGGCAATAAATCCCGCCCGAGACGAAGTTCGTTTGCGTTGTGTTTTGATCCGTGAATGCGGTAATGTTCTCCACTGCGTCAACGGTTACATATAAAGGACTTTCGTCGTCAATGAAGCTCGTAACGGCCATTAGCCCGCCCAGCTCCTCATTTTCTGCAAATTCTTGAATGTAGGCTGTGAATTCTTCTTCTTTGAAAACAGTGTCGGTTGTCGTCAGGCAAATCGCTTCCAGTTCAGGGTCGCTTCCCAGCAGTTCATAAACGCTGTGCAGCGAACTCGGTGTTGATTTTTTCACGATTTGAATCGGCAATGTCAGGCTCAGGTCGGACAAGTGACTTTCCAGAACGGCGGATTCTTCATTGATAATGATCATGATCTTTTCGGCATTGTTGCGCATAAAGATCCCTATCAGCCTGTCTATCAGCATTTCCCCATTCAGCGTCACCATTGGTTTGGGGAGCTTGAAGCCCTCTTGTGCCAAACGTGATCCTTCTCCGGCCGCTATGATTGCGTAATTCATATATAATTGGTGTCGTGTCTTTTTATTCTCTTAAAAATCAAGCCTGAACCTCGCCCTGATCCCCCACTCCGAAACATTCGGATTGTCGAGATAGGTAAAACGTTTCACCAGGTCCACTCTCAGCAACTTGAAAATGTTCGCTACACCCACACTTCCCTCAATGTAAGGCTCACGCGACAATGTATAGCTGATCGGTTTACCATTCTCATCCACCGGAAAGCGGAAAAGTCCGGGGTTATTCGCCGGGTTGTTTTCATCCCGAAGTCCGCCCATCAGACCTTTGAAACTGAAAACTTCTCTCAGTTTCAGTTTTTTCAACAATGGTATTTTATTGAAAAGAAACCCGTTCATGTAATACTGCACATCCAGACTGGCATAATGATCGCTCACAAATTCCAGGAAGTTCATCAGGTTATAGCTGTTGAGCTGGTAAGCGTAAGTCTGGTTGGCGCGGTGAATGGTAAGCAGCGGAAAAAGGACTTTATTCCCTAAAATGTAACTCCCCTCGGCCGTCACATCCGCATAACCAAACTGTGACAGGTAAACACGTTTCGCAATGTTCGCAGAAACATTATGATAGCGGTTCTGACCTTCAAAAACTCCCTTCAAACCTGCATTATAGCGCACGGTGAAAATCGGATATTTGTTAATGATCGGCGTGCGATACAGTTTTCCCTGATAATATTGCTCGTGCGGTGCATAGCGCAGTTCCAGGTTCGCTTCTGTGTTGCTCAACGCGCCTACGTTCTCTATAACACCTTCATTATTAAGCTTTTCGTATCGTAAAATTCCGGCTGGTGTTTGTCTCCAATTGGTAAAACCAATTTTGTAAGAAAAGCGGCTTTCGAATTCGCGCACATATTCCAGCTTGTACACATCATTGTAAAGCCAGCGGTTATTATCGCCTCTTTTGAATGACAACAGGAAGTTGTCTTCCTGCACAAACTGCAAATCCTGACCCGGGATCTTGGTGTCGCGCTGATAACTTGCGCGGATGTAATTGAGCGGGAAATGGTAAACGGATTTGTTATTGAAAGAATAAGTGCCGCTCAGAAAATACTTCCACTTCTGATCTTTAAAACCATAAGCTGCATAAGTTTCCAGATAAAAGCGTTTGCTAAAATCCGTGGTCGTCCGTCCACCGAAACGCAGCCTGAAACCTTCCACCGGGTTGAAACTGTAAAACGTATTTACCGGCCCAACTTCTACTTTACCAAACGACTTGTAACCCGACAGCAAAAGTGTAGCAATGTCCATCGTGCGGCGAAAAGATGGAATAGTTTGAAGCGTATCCACATTTCTGTAAATGTTCAGCTCCATTTTTTCCAGAGGCAAGTGCCGCGCACCAGCCCAGAACGCTTCGCCTGCATTCGCGCTTGGGTTAAAGGCAACTTCTTCCCTCGGCCCGTTGTAAACGCTGTCCGGCCGGCTTTGGTTAATGGTGTAGTTTTTGAAATTCACCACGCGCTGACCGTAAAAACCTGCATTCTTCTCGCCCAGTGCGAACTCCATGCCCAATGTTGTTTTTGTCGGGTGATAGCGGCCGTCAGGTCCTTTTTCGTATTCCAGACGTGCTTCGAGGTCACGCATGAAATTGAGGTTAATGTCTTTGTTAACTGTTAAATAGGCATTTTGAACCCCATAATTTCCATCCAGTGTGATAAATAGCTTGCCTTCAAAAAGCATGTCTGTTTTATTTCTTGGGACAAAACCCAGTTCAACCAGCCAAGGCGTTTCGGTCTTGATCGTATCGCGGATGAAGAACTTGTAGAATGTTGGGGCCGAGTTCGCGATCGGGCTTAATAAAAGGTTCGTAGCAATGGAAATGTCGTTTTCGTAGAGATTAACATCTTCATACAAGCGGTTGAAATAAGCGCTCAAACCGTCATTATCCACAAATTTTGCGTCAAATTCTGCCCTTCTGTTGGCCAGCACCCATTGCTTTTTGGTATAAGGATTTTTTCTGAAATAAACCTGCGAAAGCTTTTCCTGAATGTAGGCAGGCAACATATTCTTGCCACCCATTGCCGTCGAATCCTGATCTTCAAAAAGGAATTGATAGTTCTTGAAAATGCGTTTCTCTTTGAAATTATCAGACAAATTGCTCAGCGCGAAAGATATCTTTTCATATTGCTCGTACTCAACGAAGTCACTGGCCGCCATTTTGTTCTGGTCCTTGTGCGCGATTACTTCGCGGATCAGCTGAACAGCCGGATTATCCTTGTTTCTGTAACGTCCCCTTCCTTTAATGGTCACTTCTTTCAACATTGAAGCATCCACTGCCATTTTCACATTAATCACCTGATCAACGCCTGGCGTGATTGGTTTTTCAATGCTGAGATATCCTACGTATGTGAATTTTACGGTTTTGTAATCTTCACGCAATGTCATCGCGTATTTTCCGTCTGCATCGGAAGCTGTTCCCATGGTTGTTCCCGGGATGAGTATGGACACAAAAGGCAAAGTTTCGCCTGTTTTTGCGTCGGTAACGGTTCCTTTAATTGAGGTGCTCTGCGCTATGGCCGTTCCCGAAACGATCTGTACGAGACAGATCAGCAGGAAAATTTTTAACCATACCGACTTACTTATTGTTTTCATTTTTTGAACGTCGAAACGTGTTTTTTCATGACTTTGGCATGCATCATGTACATGGGTTTCCTGACGGGAATCCCGCATCATGATCAATCAGATAACCCAAAATGTTGTTATAGCCACTTATTTTCTTTGTACCACATCAGGGTTTCCTGCATGCCTTGCCGCAAGTCGTATTGCGGTGTATAGTGCAGGCTGTTCCTGGCTGCGTCTATGCTACAGATCCAGTTGGAAGCTGTGAGCTCTTTGAGCTTTTCCTTGTTTAAAACCGGGGTTACGGAGGTAAATCCATAGACAAAATCCAGGAATCCGGCTGTCAGCTTTACCAAAAACAATGGCAAATGAGTCCGGAAGATGCTTTTACCACTGATTTCCCGGAACCGGTCTGCGAATGCATAGCGGTCGTAAGCCTGTCCGTCGGAAATATTGTATACTGTGATTTCGCGCTGGTTTTCCAGCATTGCGGCCATGGTTGCGGCCACAAGATCTTTTACATAAACGAAGCTCAGCCGCTGCGGGCCCTTGCCTATATATGCATCCAATCCTTTGTTCAGTGTTTTGAAAAGAATAAACAAATCCTTTTCACCGGGACCGTAAACGGCAGTCGGACGGATGATGGTGAGTGGCAGGCCGCTTACCTGTTCGAGATATTGCTCGGCAAGCAGTTTACTTTTACCATAATCAGTCACAGGAATGGGTAATGTTTCCTCCGTAATGGGCTGTTGCTCAGCATAAGACAATGGGCCAATCGCGGCCAGACTGCTCAGGAAAACAAAGCGCTTTAAAGGAATATTGGCTGACATTGCGGCCTGCGCCAGATGCAGCGAATATTCTGCATTGACTTTGTTGTAAACAGCCGTTTTTTTAGCCTTCGTCACTCCTGCTGCATGGATAATGTAGGAATAGCCCCCATTTTCCAATAATTCTGTCAAGGAATCCCTTGACTCAAAATTCGTATTCACAAACGTCAGCGGCCCTTTTCCGGTTTTTTCCAAATCGCCTTGCAGCTTTTTCAGAAAGGTGAGGTCGCTGGAAGGCCTTACTGCTGCGTGCACTTCCATGCCTGCTTCCAGTGCGGCTTCCACCAGATGAAATCCGATAAAACCGCTCGCCCCCGTGATGAATACTTTCTCTTTCATATTGCCTTTTCCAACAATCTGTACCGTTTGTACAGCTTTCCGTTGATCTGCTCAATGGCGTGGTTCATCAGATAATTTCCTTCCAACATCCACGAACATTCACCTCCCGTAATTTTCGTTCCGTAAGTATTTTTGATGATATGGCCGTATAAACAGGCTTCTATGCCCATTTTACGATATCCTTCAATCACACCTAATGTGAGTACGCGGATGCGGGTTATATCTTTTTTACCAAACAGGAGTTTAAATATTCCGGTTGGCAACAAACGTCCTTTTTTGATCTTGATCTGGATCTGGTTAATGTCCGGGATGCCCAGCACAAAACCCACCAGCTTGTTATCCTTCTCTGCAACGAGACAGAAGTTCGGATCAAGGACCAGTTTCAAATCATTGGCCAGGTAATCGAATTCCTTTTCGGTCATCGGAACAAAGCCTAAATTCTTGTCCCAGGCACTGTTGTAAATTTCCCTGATCTTGACAACCTCATTTTTGAAGTCTTTCAGGTTAATCTTCCGAATCGTGATGCCGCTTCTTTTCAGCCTTCCTTCCAGCGCTTCGATCAGCCTTACCGACTTGTCATTCGCCTCGTTCACATTGATCTCGTAAGCAAGCAGATCCGTTTTCTTAACAAGCCCTGTTTTTTCAAGCAAAGGCACATAGTAAGGCGGATTGTAAGGCATCATGGCCATCGGCGGCTTGTCATATCCTTCGATCAGCAAGCCTACGGTGTCATTGGTTGACAAATTCACCGGCCCGATAATATTATCCGCGCCTTTTTCCTTTACCCATTCCGACGCTTGCTTAATAAGCAGATCAACCGTTTCCTGGTCATCGATTGTGTCAAAAAAACCAAAGAAACCGTCCTTCCTGTTTGTAAACGCATTGTGGTTGCGGTTATAAATGGCAGCGACCCGTCCCACGATCTTGTCTCCCTCATAAGCCAGAAATAGCTGCACTTCCGAATGTTCATAAAAAGGATGCTTCTTCGGAGAAAGCATATCCCGCTGTGCTATAAATAGTTCCGGCACATAATTGGGATTTCCCTGATATAGATCATGGGGAAAATCAATGAATGATGCCAGTTCTTTGGGAGAGTTTACGTGGGCAATACGCTTCATAGTTTTGCGGTTACAGCTTCTGGACAGATCTGACGATATATTTTAGCCATTTTATCAACCGCTTCCTCTATCTGTCCAAATGTATGCGTAGCCATCAGCGAGAATCGGATCAATGAATGTTCCGGACGAACCGCTGGCGAAACAACCGGGTTCACAAAAACACCATCTTCCTGCAACAGCTTGGTCATCAGGAATGTCTTCTCATTATCGCGGATGTAAACCGGCAGGATCGGGCTTTCTGTATTTCCCAGGTCAAAACCATTGACAAGCAAAAGTTCTTTTGCATATCTTGTGTTAGCCCAAAGGCGCTCAATGTGATGCGGCTCGGATTCAATAATATCCAATGCTGCCAATGTGCTGCCAACCGCAGCTGGCGTCATACTCGCGCTGAACATCAATGAGCGTGCGCGGTGTTTCAGATAATCAATGGTTGCTGCATCTCCGGCAATAAATCCGCCTAATGAAGCAAGTGATTTACTGAATGTGCCCATGATCAGGTCCGTAGTATCGGTCAGGCCGAAGTAGGAAGCTGTTCCCGCACCGTTTTTACCAATTACACCTAAACTATGCGCATCATCAACCAAAACTGAAGCGTCAAACTCTGCTGCAATGGCATTCAGTTCAGGAAGTTTCACAATGTCACCTTCCATGCTGAAAATCCCGTCCGTAGCGATCAGCTTCACGGCTTCTTCCGGCAAAAGGCTCAGTTTTTTCCTGAGGTCCTTCATGTCGTTGTGCGCGTATTTGATCACTTTTGAAAATGACAAGCGGCATCCGTCAATGATAGAAGCATGGTCGCTTTCGTCCAGGATCAGGTAATCGTTACGGCCGGTAAGGCTTGATAATGCGCCCAGGTTCGCCTGGTAACCCGTGCTAAATAGCACCGAAGCTTCTTTTCCCGTGTAAGCGGCAAGCCTTCTTTCCAACTCTTCGTGAATGTCCAGCGTTCCGTTAAGGAAGCGCGAACCAGCACATCCGCTTCCATACTTTTGTACGGCTTTTTGAGATGACTCGATAATATAGGGGTGCGAGGTCAGTCCCAAATATGAGTTAGATCCAAACATGAGGACCGGCTTTCCATTGATGATAACCTCCGTGTCTTGCCCCGATTCGATGGGACGGAAGTAAGGATAAAGACCTTTGGATCGAATGATAGCCGCGTCTTTAAATTCGGCGATGCGCTTATTTAATTTTTTACCCATAAGTAATTAATGTCAGAATCAACAGCTTCTTTTAGTGGGGTGCCTGATGGCTTTTGAGCCGAGGCTGTGGGGTGATCAGAGAGATCAGTTGGTATTGTAGTGGTTATTTTCCATGCTAATTTTTTTAGAACTTGAGTTTGATAAAAATGTCAGTTTCGCTTGCTGCGGCCTTCAATTATCCTGTTCTTAAACTACGCTCCGGCCTCAACAATTTACCGGAATTTATCTACTGGCATTCAAAGTTAAAAGGTAAACCCGATACCTGCCATACTAGTTCATCAAATTGCCTATTCATTTTGCATTTTACCGTTAACATGAAAAAAAACTTTTTGCACTTTTTACCCGCTGAGCTCTTAAAATGCCAAGTTCTGACACACTTAACTTTCAGTTTTTCAAAAACAGGAACTTTTTCAAACAGAATTTTTTCATGTTAACGTCTATTCTAGCTAGGCTTCCTCAGCCACTACACCACGTGATATTGTGCCAGGCCGGAATTTCACAGTTGCCCACTTTTCCGCCGCTCTGTCGACCAGGTAATACATCATTGGTACGAGATAGATGGTTAAAAGCATTGAACTTGTTAGTCCACCTATTAAAACCCATGCCAGCGAATTCTTCCATTCTGCACCGGCACCTGTCGCCGTTGCAATAGGAACCATCCCGATCACCATCGCAATGGTTGTCATTAAAATCGGACGAAGACGCTCCTCTCCGGCAATCAGAATGGCTTCCCTGAACGGTACACCAAGCTCTTTTTGCTGATTGGCAAAGTCGACGATCAGAATTGCATTTTTAACCACAAGCCCAATCAGCATCAGCATTCCCAAAAGGGCAAAAATACCAATGTTCGACGATGACAATGCGAGTGCCAGAAGCGCGCCTACCACCGCAACCGGAATTGAGAACAATACCACCAGCGGATACACGAAACTATCGTACAGCAGCACCATGATAAAGTATACCAAAACCAACCCCGCGAGCATGGCCAGACCTAATGAACCGAAACCTTCGCTCTGGTTTTTCGCGTCACCGCCCCAGGTTAAGATTACGTCGGACGGAAGCGGCTTCTCCACCAAACCTGCCTGAATATTGCTCACCAATGTCCCCGATCCAATCCCTAATGTATTAGCGGTTACAGTTACGGATGAACGACGGTTCTTACGCTCCACGATGGACGGTCCGTTGCTCAAACTTACATTCGCGAACTCGGCCAGGCGCACCGGGCGCTTGGCTGCCGGACTATAAAAATTTATATTTTTGACATCATCCGGATTTTTCCGGTCGAACGCATCAAGCATAATACGGATCTCGTAATCTTCACCGCCATCCCGGTATTTGGAATCATCATTTCCGGCAAAAGCATTCTGCATCGTTGCGCCCACAGTCTGAATATCCAGTCCGAGCTTCGCCATTTTTTCACGGTCTATTTCAACACGTACTTCGGGGTTACCGGCTTCTACCGACACATTGACGTCATTAGCACCTGGTGTTTTTCTCAATCGGTTGGCAAGATCATTGGCTGAAACGAGGATTTTATCCAGATCATCACCGCTCAGGAAAATCTCAATTGGCGAAGCACCTGAGTTGACCATTCCGACGGCTGCGGAATTGAATTCCACGCCGGCGAATTTCTGCTCCAATTCTTTCCGCACGGCAAGCATGTAATCCTCAGTTGGTTGTGCATTCGCACGTTCGTCTGCTGGGATTAGTTCTACGGTCAATTCCGTTCTGTTCGTTTCGCCGCGACCGGAGCTGTTCAAGCCTGTGCTGGCTCCGCCAACGTTCGCGAAGATCGTTTTTACCTCCGGTTTTTTTCTTAGATAATCTTCTATTTGTCTGGACGTAAGGTTATTCTGTTGCAAAGAAGCGCTTTTGTCCAGTTTCATGGTAAGCAGGAATTTACCCTGATCACCTTCGGCCACGAACTCTGAACCAATAATTCCAAGGCTCATTACCCAAACTGTCATCCCGAAAATCGCTATTAAAATTCCTGAAAACGCCAGCTTATGGCCCAAAACCCACTGCAAACTGCCGTGATACCATTTGGTCATTTTGGTAAGCCCTTTTTCAAACCATAATAAGAAAGCCTGAACCGGATTTTTTGGATCCAAATGTTCAATCCGCGCCATTTTGGAAGTCATCCACGGCGTAAGCGTGAAACTTACGAGCAAGCTGACCATAGTTGCAAATGCAACTGTTAAGCTGAATTGACGAAGCAAATCGGCGATAACCGAGTTCACAAATGTGATCGGGACAAAAACAACCACGATTACCAATGTGATCGCCAATGCTGCAAATCCGATTTCTGTAACCCCTTCAATGGTCGCGTCCCAGCGGTTTTTGCCCATTTCCAGGTGTCGCTGAATGTTTTCCAAAATTACAATCGAGTCATCGACCAAAATCCCGATTACCAGCGAAAGCGCCAGCAATGTCATCAGGTTCAGCGAGTAGCCCATTACATACATAAATAGGAAAGCCGCAATCAATGATGCCGGGACCGACACCATGACAATGAAAGCATTTCTGAAACTGTGCAGGAACAAGAGCATCACCGCCGCCACCAGGATCACCGCAATAATCAGGTCATGCGTCACCGCCTGAACCGATTCCAGTGTAAAAATGCTGCTGTCGTAAGCGATCGCAAATTTTACTTTGTCCCTTACATTGGTTTTTTCAATTTCCGAAAGCTTCGCTTGAATGGATTTACTGATCTCAACCGCATTGGCATCCGATTGTTTTTTGACAAATAACCCAATCCCGTTGATCCCATTATAACGGCTGATGCTTTCTGCATCCGTAAGTCCGTCGGTAATGCTGGCTACGTCGCCTACGCGGATGGGGCTGCCTGTTACGGGTGAGGCGATGACCAGATTTCTGATGTCGTCGATGGAAGTGAATTTCCCAGCGAGACGCAATGTCATATTTTCACTTGTGCTTTTTACTTTTCCGGTCGGGAAGTCGAGGTTAGCCTGGTTAATGGCCTGCGTAACCTGCAAAAGTGATAATCCGTAAAAGTTGAGCTTATCATTGTTCACATTCACACGGATCTCACGCTGATCGCCACCGGTCATGGTGATTTCAGCAACGCCTTCGATCTGTGTGAGTATGGGCAGATATTTGTCTTCAACCTGTTGATAAAACACTTCATTAGGCAGGCTCGAAGTTGCAAGCAGCTGCATAATCGGCTGATCGCTAGGTGATATTTTGGATAATGATGGAGTCTCTGCATCATCCGGCAAGTCGCTCAGCATGTTGTTCACATCGCGCTGCGCATCTTCCAATGCTTTGTCAATGTCCGTTCCTGCTTTAAATTCTACAATAACCAACGACGCACTTTCCAAAGACTTGGAAGTTACTTCCTTAATGTTGTCGAGGCCCGAAACGGCATCTTCGATCTTTTTACTCACTTCGGATTCGACCTCCGTCGGCGCTGCGCCCGGGTAAACCGTTGTGATTGTGATCGTTGGCACTGAAAATTCCGGCAACAGCATGTAATTCAGCTGCGTGTAGGAAACGAGCCCCCCGAGGATCAGCACTGCGAACAGCACAATGATCATCGACGGACGTTTTAATATGGCTTGAATAAATTTCATGATTTCTCTGGCTAATGGGGGTTATTGTGCAATGACAGAAGTGCCGTTTTGCAGGTTGATCTGGCCGCTGGTAACCACTTGCTCACCTGCTTTCAGACCTTTTGTTATTTCATAAAATTCATTTGTAGTCGCTCCTATCGCCACATCGCGCAGCTTCGCTTTACCATTTTCAACCACATAAACCTGCGGCTGTTTGGCCGAACCCGTAATGGCCTGACGCGGGATCGCCAGCGCCTCGCCTTTTACTTCCGCAGCATTGGCAATGGAGCCATACATGCCCGCTTTCAAAGGATTTTTCTGAGAATTCTGAACCGTGATCTCAACCGGATAGTTGTGTGCATCGTCGCCTTCTGCGCTTACCATCGTCACTTTTCCGCTGAAATTAGCATCCGGATAAACGTCTGTTTTAATGCCGATCGTTTTGCCGTTGCGGAATTCATTCACTGATTTTTCTGGAATGTTCACCACTAGTTTCAAAAGTGAAATGTCCGTGATTTCAGCCATAGGCGTTCCTATGCTCACTACCGAGCCTTTTTCAACCATTTTAGCTGTAACAATCCCAGAGAACGGCGCGATAATGCTTGTGTTGGAAACTTGTTTTTTCAATTGTTTGATCTGCGCCTCTGTGCTGCGGATGCTCAACTGCGATCTTTCCAGGTTAACAGCCGGAACCGCGTCGCCTTTTACGAGCACTTCGTAACGCTTCAAATCATTCTGATAACCTTCCAATGTAACCTGCGCAGCCTCGATCTGATAACGCAGTTGCTCATCATCGAGCTTAGCGATAAGTTGTCCTGCTTTTACAAACTGACCTTCCTGAATATTCAGGCGAACGATTTCGCCACCAGCCTGCGGACGGATCTCGACTTTCCGGTTAGGCGTAAACGAGCCTAAAAACGATGCTTCCTGGGATAATTTGCGCATTTCTGCAACAGCAACCTTCACCCCTACTTTGGGATCTGCATCCGGAATATAGACTTTCTGAGCAGTTTTTTCTTTGTTGTCCAACAACTTGGCAGCAGTAAGGCCAATGCCGGCAATCACGGCTAAAAATATAAGTAAGCGTTTCATAATCTTGATGTTAATGTATAAGTAGTGATTGAGTATCTTATTTTTGTATCAATGAGCCGGTCGCCTTTTTCCATTCCAACTCAGCTTTCAGGAGTTGAACCAGCGAGGTCAGGTAATTGCTCTGCGCGTCCAGGTTGCTGTTCTCGGCTTGGATTACATCCGTCAGCGAAACTGTTCCTTCCTTAAATTGTAGTTGGATCTGGTTGTAAACTCTTCCCGCCAGCGCCACCTGGTCTTTCCGGGCATTAATGTTCCTTTGCTCAACGGCAAATTTGTTCCTTGCATTGGCTTCTTCCATGGCGATGGACTCACGCACCTGTCGAAGCTGCACGCCTAGTTTTTCGTTATCGATCTGGTTTTGACTTCTTTTCGCGCGCCTGGCCATTCCGTCAAACACACTCCAGTTCAGCTGCAAACCAGCCCAGTAACCCGGCACATCCTGGAATGTTGAATTCTCCCCTGTTTTGGCATAAAAAGACATATTCGCTGTTCCGTAAGCACTCACCGTGGGTATAAATCCGGACTTGATGTTCTTGTCCTGCAACTCGTTCAAATCGCGCTGTTTTTGAATTAAAGCCACATCTGTGCGCTTTAACTCAGCATCCTGGGACTGCACGGGAAGCGTAACATCGCTTACGTTGATTGCTATACGCAAGGAATCAGACTGCGGTGTTCCGGTGTAATATTTAAGCAGGTTAATGAGCTGGCTGTAATTATCTTTCAATGTCGCCAGCTGCGTTTCTGTTGTGGTTTTGTTGATTAAAATCCTGTCCACATCCACGCGCTGGCCTAATTTATTCTGATAGAGGAGGTCTGAAACCTTATACATGCGGTCGAGCGAAATGAGGTTGCTATCAAGAAAAGCCATTTGCTGCACTACCGTAACCAGGTTGTAATAAGCGTCTGTAACATTATAAGCGACATCTTCCTTGGTTTTTACAGTGCTTAATGAAGTCAGTTCTCGGTTCAGGTTAGCAGCTTTTAATGCGTATCTGACAGATGGATTGTACAGATTCTGAGTTACTTGCGCGGTTGTTGACAAATTGTACGGTAAACCAAACGCCAAGGTGCTATACTGTCCTTCCGGCCCGCCGAATGCGCTCGCCGGCACAACCTGCCCTGGAATCTTGAAGTAGCGCTTATAGTCCCCGGTCACATTCACGCTGGGCAGCAGCGCCGATTTCACTTCGTCAATCCTGGCATTGGTTTTCCTTTCTTCCAATTGCGCGGATTGAATGCTAAAATCATTTTTCATGGCTAATTCTAAAAGTTGCGGCAGCGAATGTTCCTGCGCTTTAATGCTGCCTGTCGCCAAAAAAGACAACAGTGCTGCGATATGAAATTTTAATTTCATGGCTAAAAGTCAAGTAAATGTTTATTTTAAATGTTTGTTTAAACGAGGGGCAAAAAAAATTTAACCAATCACCAGATAACTGCAAATCATCTCCTTGATGTGCTCTTTCTGTGTTTCAGCGAATTTCTCAAAATCCTCGTCGGTCATGTTATATAATTTCTTGTGGATCGGTTTAGCCAGATAGATGAATTCGACCGAACATTTGATCAGCGGCAGTAAATTTTCCATGCGCAAATCCCTGATCGTGCCCGCAGCAATGCCTTCTTCAAGCTGCTTAGTAAAATAGGTTTCCTGCAATTGCTTGAAATGCGACATTCCGGTAAACAGGCGATCCGGCTCTTTGTGGATCTCATTCATGATAAATATGACCATATCCGGCTCATTTTTCATCATGTCAAAATCATGCTCGATCATTTCCGAGATCTTCTCCTTAATCCCGATTTTTTTGTTCAGTATTTCAATGGTGTTGCTAAAATACTGGGCAAACACTTCACTGAAAATTTCAAGGAACAGCTTTTCCTTGCTCCTAAAATAATAATTGGTCAATGCAATGTTCATGTCGGCTTCGCGGGCAATGTCCCGGGACGTTGTTCCGTCAAAGCCCTTTTTCAGAAAAACCCTCCTCGCCGCGTCCTTGATCTTATCCTCGCTTTTTTCCGTAATACACTTCACTTGCTTGTCCTTTTTGATTTATTGTCAGGTCTTTTTTTTCTGCGCACTGTATTAATACAAACCAAAGGTCTGCATTTTTTTCAATTCCACAAACATTTTAAATGAATAATTTAAACAACCATTTAAAACTATGATTTAAAACTAATATTTATCATTTTAATACAATTCAATCTGTTCGCAAGGCGGCTCCTCGCTAAGCAACTCATAGCTCTGCCGCGCGATTTCAAACTCCTCATTAGTAGGCACAACCAAAATTTTCACCCCTGATCCTTCCTTACTAATCTCCTTAATTTCGTCTGATTTCACCCTGTTACGTTCCGAATCCATATGCAACCCTAAAAATTCCATATCCCTGCAAACGCGCTCGCGCATCAGCGCATCATTCTCCCCTACGCCCGCTGTGAAGATAATGGCGTCCAGCCCATTTAATATTGCGGCATAGGAGCCAATGTATTTTTTGATGCGGTAAGCAAACATATCTGCGACCAGTTCAGCATCGTAATTGCCCATTTCAAGCAATTTTCGCACATCACGCATATCGCTATGACCGGTTAGCCCAAGCATTCCCGATTGTTTGTTCAGCAAAATATCCATTTCGTCCGGCGTTATCTTCTCCTGCCGCAGCAGATGCAAAATCACAGACGGATCAATGTCACCCGACCGGGTTCCCATGATAAGCCCGCTCAACGGCCCGAAACCCATGCTCGTATCCAGCGACTTACCAGCGTCCACGGCAGTAATGCTGCATCCGTTCCCCAAGTGAATGCTGATGATTTTCGCATCAGGCTTGTTCATCCAGGCCATTGCCGCCGCGCTCACAAATTTGTGGCTCGTACCATGAAACCCGTAAGCGCGGATCCGCATTTGGGAATAATATTTTTCAGGAATCGCATAGCGAAAGGCATATTCCGGCATCGATTGATGAAAGGCTGTGTCGAAAACTGCGATCTGTTTCGCGTTCGGGAATGTCTGTTCTGCTATTTCAATGCATTTGAAATTGACCGGATTGTGCAGCGGCGCGAGGGAAAAAAGCGAGCGGATTTTTTCTTTCACCTCATCCGTAATCTCAACAGCCGCCGTAAAATATTCACCTCCGTGCACCACTCTATGCCCGACAACCTCAATTTCACTGGTATTTTCCAGCAAACCCGTTTCAGGGTCGGTCAGCAATTGCACTACATTTTGAAGTCCTTCGGAATGGTCTCTTACAAAAAACGTTTTCTCCGTAAGCTTTTCTATGCCGTCTTTCCAGACTTTGTGCCTGATGAAGCAATTTTCCTTTCCTATCCGCTCAATGATCCCCGAACAAAGCGGTTTCTGTTCGGGCATTTTAAAAAACTGATATTTAAGCGAGCTGCTTCCTGAATTGATAATGAGAATGTTCATTCTTGCTGACATTGAATGGCAGTAATTACCACGGTGTTAAAAATATCGTCGACGGTGCATCCGCGGCTCAGGTCATTAATCGGTTTGTTCAATCCCTGCAACATCGGGCCAATCGCCAACGCGCCTGTTTCACGCTGAACGGCTTTATAAGTGTTATTTCCAGTGTTCAAATCCGGGAAAATCAGCACGCTGGCCTTTCCTGCCACTTCGGAATTGGAAAGCTTCTGGTTTCCTACAATCGGGTCCACAGCAGCGTCATACTGGATCGGGCCTTCCACTTTTAAATGCGGCGCACGTTGCTTCACAATGGCCGTCGCCTCGCGGACGCGTTCCACATCCTCGCCCTCGCCAGACGTTCCGGAAGAGTAAGATAGCATGGCAATGCGTGGCTCAATGCCAAATCTCGCGCTGCTTTCAGCGGAAGAAATCGCAATGTCTGCCAGCTGCGAAGCAGTTGGATTGGGGTTCACGGCGCAATCGCCGAAGATCGCCACGCGGTCGGGCAGGCACATGAAAAAGATCGACGAAACAATGGAAACGCCGGGTTTCGTTTTGATAAACTGCAAAGCCGGCCGGATCGTGTGCTGGGTCGTATGCACCGCGCCTGAGACCATCCCGTCTGCATGGCCTTTGTAAACCATCATTGTTCCGAAATAGGAAACGTCGGTCATCAAATCGCGCGCCATTTCCAGGTTCACATTTTTATTTTTCCGGAGCTCAAAAAGCGTCTCCACGTAATTTTCGTAATGTTCAGAATTGGCTGGGTTAATGATCCGGACAACATTCAGATCAAGATCAATCCCAAGCCTTTTGACCGCAGCAGCCACTTCTGTCTGATCTCCGAGGATGGTCAGGTCAACGACATTCTGGCTGATAAGCCTTGCAGCGGCACGCAGGATCCGGTCGTCATTTCCTTCCGGCAGCACAATGTGCTTTTTCTGGCTTTTTGCCCATTTAACCAATTGATATTGAAACATATGCGGCGTAATGCCTTCCGGCTGGAATGTAATGATCTTGTCGTCCAGGACCTTCATATCCACATATTTCTCAAATGTATCAATCGCCAGCTCGATCTTTTTAGTATTATCGGCAGTAATGCGTGAATGTATCGCGCCAATGGCCGTGGTTGTCCCAAATGTGCCTTGCTGCACGGAAATGATCGGTATAATCGTCTGCAAACCTTCGATCAGGCGAATAACCGGCTCTTCCGGAATCGTTCCGGCGGTGAGGACTATGCCCGCCACTTTGGGATAATTGGTGGAAAGGTTGGCCTGTAATGCACCGATCACAATGTCGCCCCGGTCACCGGGTGTGATGATCAGCACATTTTCTTTGATATGATTTAAAAAGTTAGGGAGCATCATCGCGCCCGTCACATAATTATCCACTTGTGCCGACAACAAATGCTCTCCGAAAAGGACCTTGGCATCCAGCGCGTCAGTAATTTCCCGCATAGTAGGGCTTTGCAATGCTTTTTCCCAGGGAATGACGGTCAGCATAATCTCCTTTGGCAGCTGCATTCTCAATAATTCCCGTACATCTTCAACCTGCTCAGCCTTCACGCGGTTAGCGACAATGCCCAGCACCTGAACTTCCCGAGATTCAAAATTCCTCAGCACATTCAGCGCAGAATTGATAATCTGTGCCGTCGATTTATTTTCACCATTAATGATCGTCAGCACCGGCGCGCCGAGGTTTTTGGCGATGGCCGCATTGGATTCAAATTCAAAAGCAATCCCTTCTCCTAAAAAATCGCTCCCTTCTATTACTGTGAAGTCATAATCCTCTTCCAGCTTTTTGAACTTTGTAATAATGGTGTTGATCATTTCGCCCCAATTCTCGGATTCAGGATGCTGCAAAACCTCCTGGCGGGTGAAAGCAAATGTATCTTCATAGGAAATAGGCAGCGAAAAATAGTCGATGATCGCCTCAATGTGCTTGTCTTTTCGCCCGGGCTCCTGCTGAGAAATGATGGGTTTAAAAAAACCGATCTTTTTCGTTTTGGACAAAAGCATATTCACGAGGCCCAATGCAATCACTGACTTCCCTGCATAAGGCTCTGCGGAAGCGATAAAAATGGTCTTTGTCATAAGGTGGAGCTAAAAAGCGGTAAGAGCTGTGCTTTGGGCAAAAGCTAAAAAATTATTCCAATGTGTTCCATTCGGCCACATGCTCCTCCTGCTTTTCCACGAGCCAAACCTTGCTTTCAGGAAATTGCGCGATCATTTGTTTACTTTTCTTGATTCCCGCCACACTAAATGCCGTTGCTAATGCATCAGCAACAGTGCCGTCCGGAGAAATCACGGTCGTACGCACATGGAAAAGCAAGCCTATGCCCGTTTTTGGATCAACAATGTGCGAATACCGGATCCCATTGTATTCCATATAGCGGTAAGTTGGCCCCGAAGTGGCTAGCGCAACATTAGATAAGGGCATTGTTTTGAGGGAATCGCTCCCGTTTGAAATCGTAATGTTCCATCCCTTTGCCCCCGGCGGCGGATTCGTCAGGACGATCTTACCACCCGCATCCATCATAACTGACTGAATACCAAAGCCCTTCAAAACTTTAACAGTCTCCTCGGCAGCAAACCCTTTACCCAAGCCACCAATGTCCAGGCGCATGCCTTTTTGTGTTAAAAGCACTTTTTTCGTTTTTACGTCCAGCTTCAATTTTTTATAACCTGTTCTGGACATGGCATCTTTAATGGCAGAATCAGCAGGAAAGATCCCTTTTCGGGTGGCGTGGCGCCACATCTGAACCACCGGCCCTAATGTTGCATCAAAATCGCCATCCGTTTTTTCACTGATATCCTGGCTGATTGCAAGAATGTTGAACAGGTCGGCGCTCACCGGGATCCACTTGCCGGTGCCCGATTGGGCTGAGAGCAGGTTAATTTCGCTGCCATCGCGGTAATCACTTAATATTTCATTCAGTTTTTCGATGCGTTTGAATGCTGCCTGTGCTGCGACATTGGCTATGGAGTCGTTTTTTGCATAAAAGACGAGCTTGAAAGGAGATCCCATCATGCCTTTTTCAAAACTATACCGGCTTTCCTGGGCATGGCAATAATTGGCTATCGTACTCAATGCCAGGACTATCACCCATTTGAAATTTTTAATTGAAAACATTACTGTGATTTGCTTACTATAACGAGCTGCTTTTTGAATGCCCAAAAGTATTTGTTTTAAGGTAATATCTGCTTTCACCATGTGAATGTTGCCGCGTTGGTCTCCCATCAGAACACAAAAAAAGGGTGCAGAACCTAAATCTGCACCCTTTTCAAAAGCGATTATATGTCAATATCGTATTATCCGAAATAATCCGCCATGTGATTTCTGTCTGCATGATGGTGTGAATGCGAGTCAATTGCGTCCTTAATCATCCCAGCGCCGATAAATGGCAGCGAAATTATGGTGGAAATGATCATTGCAACAAACAAAATCGTTGCGAAAAGTAGCTTACCTGAATAATATATGATGTTTGTGACGAAGTTCATAGCCGTTACTGTTTATGTGATATTTTTCAATGACAAAATTAAATAAATAACCATGCCAGCCTAATTTAATATGAAAATTTTCTTATAAATTTAAATGATTTAAAGGATTTGGGCATTTTTAACTATGCTTTTGCAGCTTTCGTTGTGGCTTTGTCAAACACATTCGATGTGCAAGAAAGTATAAGAATAATTAATTCTACAACTCACACACACATTGCATACATGACACATTATCTCGTCCTGCTTTTCAGATTCCTCTTCGCAATGATCCTTGCCATTGCGACCGTCATTACTGTCATCATCATATCCCCTTTCTGGCTGATATTCTGGGTCTGGAAACAGTTATCTGAAAAAAATTCGCGCAGGTAAAAGAAAGCTTCAAGGAGTTTTTATATTGCATTTACTGACGAAAATGCTCCTATGAAACGAAGAAACTTTGTGCGCCTCACTTCTGCCGCGGGAATTGCTATGGCTGCGTTTCCCATTTTAAATTGTAATTCGGGAACGCGCAACGGGAAGAAGCCGGATGCGTCTGCATTTCAATTATCAGAAATGACGGTGGCGCAAATGCAGGATGGAATGAAAAAAGGAACATTAACATCACGCGCTATAACAAAAAGTTACCTGGATCAAATTGCCTTACTGGATCGTAACGGCCCGAAAATAAATGCTGTCATCGAGATCAACCCGGACGCGCTTGCCATTGCAGAAGCGATGGATGCGGAAAGAAAAAAAGGACGCTTGCGGGGCCCTATGCATGGAATCCCGATATTAATCAAAGACAATATCGATACGAAAGACAAAATGCAGACGACTGCGGGTTCCATCGCGCTCTCCGGAAACATTGCTTCGAATGATGCATTTGTAGTCAAAAAATTACGCGAAGCCGGCGCAGTGATCCTCGGCAAAACAAACCTGAGCGAATGGGCCAACTTCCGGTCTACGCAGTCTTCAAGCGGATGGAGCAGCCGCGGAGGACAAACAAAAAATCCGTACATATTGGATCGTTCTCCGTGCGGGTCCAGTTCGGGCTCGGGCGCGGCGGTTGCAGCCAACCTTTGCGCAGTTGCGGTAGGCACAGAAACAAATGGATCTATTGCATGTCCGGCGGCAACGAATGGTGTGGTCGGGATCAAGCCAACGGTTGGGCTGGTGAGCCGGTCCGGAATTATCCCCATATCAGCGACTCAGGACACTGCCGGGCCGTTGGGTAGAACCGTGGCGGACGCTGCTACATTATTAAGTGTCATGATCGGAGCCGATGAAAATGATCCGTCCAGAATTCCTGTGACACACCAAAAATTCACCGATTTTTCCGGCTCATTTGACTTGAACGGACTGAATGGCAAGCGGATCGGAGTTGAAAAAGGCTTTTTAAAACAAAATAAAGATGTGGACGCGCTGTTACAAAAAGCATTGGTCCAAATGAAAGAGAAAGGCGCTGTTATCGTAGAAGTGGACTATATGAAGACACAAAAAGTGGATAATGCCGAATCGATTGTGCTCCAATATGAATTCAAGGATGGTTTGAATAAATACCTTTCCAAATCCAATGCTAAAATCAAGTCCCTTGCTGAACTTATTGCCTTCAATAAAGCAAATGCGGCAAAAGCCATGCCGTACTTTCAACAGGAATTGCTGGAAATTTCAGAAGGGAGAGGCAGTTTGCAATCCAAAGAATACCAGGAGGCCCTGGCGAAAATTCTGAATGTGAGAAATGCATTGAATGCATTATTCGAATCGGAAAAACTGGATGCGCTTTGCGGGCCTGCCACCGGTCCGGCGTGGTGTAATGATCTTGTGAAAGGCGATCTTTGGTCAGGATATGGCGGTTATGGACCCGCCGCTATTTCAGGATTTCCTTCCGTAACCGTTCCAATGGGTGCGGTAAATGAGCTACCGATCGGAATTTCATTTTTGGGTAAGGCGTTTGCAGACGCCGGGCTCATTCGCATTGCCTATGCTTATGAACAAGCATCTAAAAATAGAACAGCTCCCAAATTTATTGAGACACTCGCCGGGTAATGATTGTAGGTTAATGTCTTTATTCGTGCTAACCTGCGGGCTGCTGTTATCTTGCTAAATACGTTTCATAAATAGACCCTTTCTGGCCCAGAAACTGGTTAGCTTCCTGCTGGGAATATATTGTCAGGCCCAATTCGTAAAAATCTTCAAACTTGTTATAAGGATAAGGCGTAAACTTTACCTTATCAGGAAATAGCATCGATGTAACAACATTCTCTTGCAACGCGCGACGGATCTGAGACATCGGAACTACCAGGCCGAGCAGGAGAAATATCATCAGCGGGTAAGCGACTTTTTGTTTGTACCAATGAGGATGCTCTTTCATCCAGGTTGAAAAACCTTGCAAAATAAACAGCGAAAGCAATGTCAAAACGGGCGTATTCCCTCTTAGGAACCAATCATTCCACTTCCCCATTCGAACCAGCGAAATAAGGATCAGGAGCATAAATAAGGCCAGAATAATGTCCCTGTTCATGTTTTTGTGGAGGTTCAGGATTAACACAATGCCAATCAGCACGCCCAGATCAATCACAACCCCGAAGAAATAGTGAAAGGCAATCTCGTTCAGCGGGTTGAATTGCCATATAAAACCGGCAATGACCGAGCTTTTACCGGATAGGAAATAAAAGAATGTCGGGATGAAGATCAGGCCGGGAATGAGAATGTCAATCAGAACCTGCCGCTCAAACAGCGCCTTGATGCCATTGCGGTAACGTAAGAGAACGAGCATTGAAAAAATGATCACGAACACGATCGAGGGGAAGATCCCCCAGATAAAAATCGCGATCACAGCCAGGAAGCTTCGTTCCGGTTTTTTTAAATACACATAATCATGAAAGAGGATGGACGAAACAATGATGATGGGGATCAGCTGGTTGGGCGCCCATTGTGCCTGGTAAAGAACCGGCCAGATTTCAGTGAAAAATGGCGGCACATAATAATTCAGGCCTATCAATTTCAGCGTGATCACTTTCACCAAGTGCCCTACGCCACCCAGCGAAAGGAACAGCACGAGCGACAAATAACTTTTCCCCGTAAAAATAAAGATCCAGCAAAAGCCAAGAAATAACCCCACCGAAGCCCATAAATAAAGCGCGATGCCCGACAGTTCGCCGAGCATTTTCGAGATCAGCGCAGGAACCAGGAAAAACCCGAAATAATGGCAGGCATAGCGGCCATTTGCCTTGAACAAAACCGGCCACGAATGGTTGAAAAGCGTGTAATATTTTGAATTATGTGCCCAATAATCAAATGCCTGGAAGCAAAACCCTCCTATTCCGGAGAATGCGATAATGAGCAAAGAAATCACGGATATCTGTGCAAGCTCCCGGGGGCTGATATCGGCCAGGCTATTACTTTTAAGGCGATAGTTGTAAACAAATATGCAGATGATCGCCAGCGCAAGCATTAAGGACAAGGGTAACCGAAACCAACCCAGCGAAAAAATGAGGTTAGGTAAAAGAAGGTAACCCAAACTTAAATTGCGAAGTAGCGTTGTTTTCATTTAAACTTCCGAGAATTAGCAGATTCAAAGGATTCGTCTGAATACGGCCAGAAATGGCATATTAAAGCTCTCGAAAAAACAGGGCTTTTGAAAACGCAGTTAGCAAGCGGCAGCGAATACATTCTTACAGGTTGTAAAATCGGGATCAAATTTGTTTTAATTTTTACTCAAATGCAATGGGTTTGCTACAATTAATTGAAATAGCGTAGTATAATTTCGAGCAGCAAGTAATCCGTTCATTTCAGCTCCTTTTGAAGGCATCCCAAAAAATAGCCCACATGAACAGAAGAACTTTCGTAAAAGGGACTGCTGCCGGAATTTGCACTTTGCCCGTCACTTCGGCACTCGCATTTGGCACTGTAACCAGGAAGATACAAAAGATGCCCGATTGGTTGGACGCGCTGGTAAAACAAAATGATACCGGCGTAGAGGCGATCAGAAAATTGCAGGTCAAAGATGCTCAAAATCCCGCATATGGTGGATTGATGGATGCTTTTGACGTTGTTAATCCACACACCACATCCGCATTGATCCAGGCCGGGGCAAACGCCCTTTCCTCTGCTGGCTCGCGGTTTTTTCAATCTCAGGAATTGCTGGCTGACATGAACCTGGCGGCACTATATCTGGTCAAAACACAGCATGAGGACGGCACGATCGACCTGCTTTCCACCAATTTCCATTCAACGCCCGACACAGGATTTCTAGTAAAACGACTCGTTACTGCGTATACGCTTATTCAGAAATCGGCGACCAAAGGCTCCGAAAAAATGCTCGCGAACCTGAAAACATTCCTGATCCGGGGCGGAAATGCGCTTGCAGTTGGCGGAATACATACGCCCAATCACCGGTGGGTGGTATGTGCGGCACTCGCAAAGCTCAATTCGCTATGGCCCGATCCCAAGTATGTCGCCCGCGCAGAAGAGTGGCTCGGTGAGCACATTGACATTGATCCGGACGGGCAATACAATGAGAAAAGCACTTTCATTTATTCATCCCTGACCGACCGGCTGCTGATCACGATTGCAAACGGTTTTAACAAACCCGAACTGCTCGACGCCGTACGCAAAAACCTGGATATGACCATGTTCTACGTTCATCCAAACGGTGAGATCGTCACAGATGCGTCGGGGCGGCAGGACAAGGCGCTGATCGGGACGTTGGAAAACTATTATTATCCTTACCGTTACCTGGCATTAAAGGACCAGAACGGCGCATATGCCGCTATGTGCCAGATGATTGAAAAAACGGCCGGGCTGAAAATCGGCGGTTTTCTGGATTACTATCTCGCAGACCCGACATTATGGAAAGACTTGCCAGCTCCCAAGCCGTTACCAGTCAATTATGTCAAAACATTTCCGAATTCGGGCCTTGTCAGGATCCGCCGGGGAAACTGGGACAGCACATTGATTGCAAATAACCCGTCGTGGTTCACATTTATGAAAGGAAACGCGGTGCTTCAAGGCGTGCGGCTGGCTTCTTCGTTTTTTGGCAAAGGCCAGTTTCAGTCGGAAAAGCTTGAAGAGAAGGGCAAAACCTGGGAGCTGATCCAGACATTGGAAGGACCTTATTTTCAGCCTTATCCCAAAGATTTTATTGCAAAAGACGGGGATTGGGAAAAAATGCCGCGGCTCTTCCGGCCGGTGAGCGAAGTGCAAAATCTGGAAACCAAAATCCTCATCAGCGAGACGGAAAACGGCATGCAAATTGAAATACAAACCTCCGGCACCGAACGCGTGCCCATCGCTCTTGAACTGATTTTCAGGCCCGGCGGCACATTTAACGGATTAACGCAGATTGAAAACACCAAAGATTCATGGCTGCTGAAAGAAGGGACCGGCAGTTATAGTTTCAATGGTGACATTATCTCTTTTGGCCCTGGGATTGGCTTGCACAAGAACATTGCATTACGCGGCGCACTTCCCGCTGTTGAAGCACCGACGGTGTACCTGAATGGTTTTACGCCTTTCAAGCATATGATCCGGTTTTCGTAGTGCCTTTTTTAGATAATTCACTTAGTGGCAAGTATTTAATATCATGATTATTAGTTAAATTTGATTTTACTCTCCCTTGTTTTCTGGCGCTGGAAATTTAACCTGTCACATTATGCTGAAAAGGTTTATAACATTCATTTTGGTGCTTGTCTCGCAAATCACCCTTGCGAATCAGATCCTTATCCCGATGGATAACACGCAGACAAACCACTTGAAGGCTTACGGCCTCGCGTATATGTTGTTGAAAGGGGAGATTGACGTCGATTGGCTGCTTAATTACCGCGGCGGTGCTTTTAAAGTGGCTTATAGCAAGTCCATTGAGAATGAATGCAAGCTCCGCGCCGTTTCCTATGAAGTGCTATCCGAATCGGCAAGCGCGCAGATTGTGAGCCAGATCAGTAATCCCAACGTGAATATGGACGTAATCAAGCTGCATAAAGCCGCTAAAATTGCCGTTTATTCACCGATCAAGATCAGCCCATCCGAATTTGAGAATACGGATGCCGTGTTATTGGTTTTAAAATATGCGGAAATTCCCTTTGAAGTGATTTATGACGAGGAAATTTTGAAAGGCGACCTGCCGAAATATGACTGGCTGCATTTGCATCATGAAGATTTCACCGGGCAATTTGGAAAAAGCCTGCGACGAACAACGCCGGCAGACGTAAAAGCGCAGGAAGCCATTGCAAGTCGGTTTGGTTTTGCCAAAGTCCCGCAGATGAAGCTGGCTGTTGCAAAAGCGATCAAAGAATTCTGTGCGGGCGGCGGTTTCCTGTTTGCCATGTGTTCCGGCGCAGAGACCTTTGACATTGCATTGGCGGCCGAAGGCATTGACATTGTCGACAATATGGATGGCGACGGCGTAGATCCTGACGCGCAGTCCAGGCTCGATTTTGAAAAAACATTCGCATTCCAGAATTTCAAACTGGCGCTGGATGAATATGAAGGGATGACATTTTCCGACATTAATTCCTCCGCGGGAGGTTTTCGCAGCTGGGGCGAAGAAGGGGCCTACTTTTCGTTGTTTGATTTTTCTGCCAAATGGGACGTAATCCCCGCAATGCTCGTTCAGAATCATGAACATCTGATCAGGGAATTTATGGGTCAGACTTTTGCATTCTCAAAAAAAACCGTCAAACCCAGCGTACTCGTGATGGGAACAGCAGCTTCTTCGGATCGCTACATCTATGGCGAACTGGGCCGTGGACAATGGACATTTTACGGCGGCCACGATCCCGAAGGACGCGGCGGAGGGGGTCGCAGAATGCCAACAGATCTCAATCTTTATCCCAATTCACCGGGTTACCGATTGATATTGAACAATGTTTTGTTTCCATCGGCAAGGAAAAAGAAGCGCAAAACTTAGACTTTGCAAGACTTCACCATTAAAGCACCAGTTCCATTTTAATGTCGGCGCGTTTGAAGTTGTGGCCGGTTAGCGGAACTTCTACAAATCCGAGCTTTCTATAAAGGTTAATGCCGGCTGCTGAGCCTTTTTTGTTGGAATAAAGAATGATTTTCTGCGCTCCCAGCTCCCGCGCCTTTTCAATGATCGCATGACCCAGCAGGTCACCGATTTTCTTTCCGCGCATTTCCTTCGAAACAGTCATTTTACTCATTTCAACCACGCCAGGCTCGCCTTGTTTTAATGCGCAGGTTCCTACCGGTTCATTCTGGTATAGCGCCATCAAAATAGCGCCTCCGTCTTTCAGATAATACTTTTCCGGATCTTCCAAAACTTTCTCATCTTCCGGTTCAACTTCGTAAGCTGCTGATATCCAAGTATAATTCAAGTCGTAAAAGGCCTTTGCATGGTCAGGATTGTAATGCACGATTTTGATCGCCGAGTTGGCTTCTCCGTTGTTTGGACCTTGGTAATGGTCGTCTAAGTGATTATCAGCTTGATTCATGGTAGGTAATCAGTTGTTTGCTAAGTAGTTTTGGCAGCGGGATCGGGCGAATCTGGTGATTTGACAATATTCATTTTAAATAACCAACAATCAACCCTCCCGCTCTTTCCGAGGCCCCCGGGCTGCCGACGCGTTCCTGCAATGTTTTATAATCCAATAATTGCTGCTGATGCTTAGCTCCGCCTGGAAGAATTTGCTTTAATTCTTTAACCAACAAATCCTCATTTAATTCATCCTGAATCAGCTCCCTGACCGCTTCTTTTTCTAAAATCAGATTAACCAATGAAATAAACGGAACGCGGATAAGGCGTTTGGCGATGGCGTAGGAGAATGTGCTGGTTTTGTAGCAGACTACTTCCGGGACGCTGAATAAGGCGGTTTCCAATGTGGCGGTGCCGGATGTTACCAATGCTGCATCGGCAATGCTCAGCAAATCATAGGTGGATTCATAAACGATAACGGCGTTGTGTGCGGCAATGTATTTTTCATACAATGTTTTGGGCAGGTTACTCACGCCGGCAATGACGAACTGGTGAGCGGGGAAATGAGGCTGGACCGTCAGCATAATATCCAGCATACCGACGATTTCCTGCTGCCTGCTCCCGGGAAGCAATGCTATTACAGGTTTAGCTGCTGTGAGGTTATTTTTTTGCTTAAAATCAGGATCCGGCTTGAATGCGGCAATGGCGTCCATCAGCGGGTTGCCGACATAATCCACTTCGTAATCGAACTTATTGTAAAAATCGATTTCAAATGGAAAGATCACGAACATGTGATCCACATTCTGCTTGATCTTTAATGCACGTTTCTGATTCCACGCCCAGACTTTTGGCGAAATGTAGTAGAAAACCTTTAAGCCTTTTGACTTGGCAAATGAGGCAATGCGCAAATTGAAGCCCGGGTAATCAATCAGAATCAATGCATCCGGCTTGTATTCCAGGATATCCGCTTTGCATTTTTTGAGAAAACCTGAAATTTTGTGCAGGTTAAGGGCCACTTCCAGGAAACCCATGAAAGCCGTATCCTTATAATGCGTAACCAGCTCCATGCCCGCCTCGGCCATCATATCACCTCCCCAGCCACGGAATTGCGCATCGGGATCATTCTCGCGGATTCCGCCGATGAGGTTGGAACCATGCAAATCTCCCGAACGCTCTCCTGCAATGAGGTAATATTTCATCTGGACTAGTCAGTTGGCGCTTATTCGCCGTAATACTCTACAAAATTCTTTGGCGTTTCAACCAGCTTAATGTAATGCAGCTTAGAATTCGGGGACGCCTCAGCGATGGCTGGCGCGAGAATATTCCATATTTCGTAAACAAATATTTCGCAGGAAGCCATTTTACCCTGCATAAAATCAACGTCCAGATTGAGATTTTTATGGTCTACTTTATCCACCACTTTCTCTTTCACAATGTCACCCAGCACTTTCAGATCGATCACAAATCCGGTGTCCGGATCGGGCTTTCCTTTTACCGTAACAATCAGCTCAAAATTATGTCCGTGCCAATTGTTGTTCGCACACGGCCCAAACACCTCCTGGTTTTTTTCCTCAGACCAAGCCGGATTAAAAAGTCGGTGGGCTGCGTTAAAATGCTCTTTTCTTGTTACGTAAATCATAAATCTTCTCCTCCCTTAATAAATAGGGTACAAAATTACATCTTGTATCCGTAGTTTTGCAGTTTAACAAGAGGATAATAATAAAAATCACATATAATCTCTCCCATGATTATCGTAACAGGTGCAGCCGGATTCATCGGCAGCGGGCTTATCAGCCGACTTAATAAAGACGGTTTTAAGAGCATTATCGCAGTCGATGATTTTTCCAAAATCGAGAAAGCAGAAAATCTTGAAGGAAAAACAATTCAGGAAAAGGTTGAAAGGTCCGGGCTTTTCGAATGGCTTGATCAACACAACCGGGACGTGGAATTCATCTTTCACATTGGCGCACGGACTGACACAACTGAATTTGACCGGGAAATTTTTGAAGAGCTTAATGTCAGTTATTCCAAGCAGATCTGGGAAAAATGCGTGGCTTATCAAATTCCGCTTGTATATGCATCATCCGCAGCCACTTATGGTTTGGGCGAGCATGGTTATGATGACAATGAATCTACATTATCGCAGCTGAAACCGCTGAATCCTTACGGTGATTCTAAAAATGAATTTGATATCTGGGCTTTGCAGCAGGAGAAAAAGCCGTTTTTCTGGGCTGGATTGAAGTTTTTCAATGTATATGGCCCGAATGAATATCACAAAGGCAGAATGGCATCCGTTGTTATGCATGCATTCAATCAAATTAATAAAACGGAGAAAATGAAACTTTTCCGCTCGCATAACCCTGATTTCAAAGATGGTGAGCAGATGCGTGATTTTATTTATGTAAAAGACCTGATCGACGTGTGTATTTTCTTTATGCACCACCGCAAAAATTCGGGGATCTATAATCTCGGAAGCGGCCGCGCCAGAACATTCAAAGACCTGGTAACAAGCACATTCAATGCAATGGGCAAGCCTGCTGACATTTCGTATATAGATACGCCGGAAGACATTCGCGATAAATATCAGTATTTCACACAAGCGAATATGAGCAAACTGCGCTCCATCGGTTTCACACGTCCGTTTACTTCGCTGGAAGACGGAATTGATGACTATGTGAAGAACTATCTTTCGACGGGAGCTTACCTATAAATCCGCATTTTTGTGTATTTTTGATGTTCTCAATAAACTCAATCCCCGTTCTCTGTGTTACTATTAAACGAAACACAGTGTGATAATAATTAGACTATGAGCAAAGAAGATGAATTGTTGGAGGAAATCACCAGTTCGGAATACAAATATGGTTTTGTAACTGATATTGAGGCAGATGAGGCTCCTATGGGGCTGAATGATGACATTGTCAGGTTTATCTCAGCCAAAAAAAATGAACCGGAGTGGATGCTTGCGTGGCGTTTGAAAGCTTATCATTTGTGGCTGACTATGGCTGAACCCAAGTGGCCGAACGTACATTATCCAAAAATCGATTTTCAGGCAATCAAATATTATTCGGCGCCTAAGAAGAAAAAGCAGGTTGACAGTCTGGATGACATTGATCCCGAATTGCGCGACACTTTTGAGCGTCTGGGAATTTCCCTTAACGAACAAAAAAGACTTTCAGGCGTTTCCATCGCAGTGGATGCGGTGATGGACTCCGAATCGGTTTTTACAACATTTAAAGAATCGCTGAAAGAAAAAGGAATTATTTTCTGCTCGATCAGCGAGGCCATTCGTGAACATCCGGCATTGGTTCAAAAATATCTCGGATCGGTTGTTCCGCCAAAGGACAACTATTATGCAGCATTGAATTCCGCTGTATTCTCTGACGGTTCATTTGTTTACATTCCAAAAGGCGTTCGCTGCCCGATGGAGCTTTCGACTTATTTCCGGATCAATGCGGCTGGAACAGGACAGTTTGAGCGCACATTGATTATCGGTGATGCCGATAGCCATGTAAGTTACCTGGAAGGTTGTACAGCGCCAATGCGTGATGAAAATCAGTTGCATGCTGCGGTTGTAGAAATTTTCGCGCATGAGAATGCGAATGTTAAATATTCGACTGTGCAAAACTGGTATCCTGGTGATAAGGACGGTAAAGGCGGGATTTATAACTTCGTTACTAAACGTGGTCTTTGCGACGGCGCTGGTTCGAAAATCTCCTGGACACAAGTTGAAACCGGTTCAGCGATCACATGGAAATATCCTTCGGTGATCTTGAAAGGCGATAATTCAATTGGTGAATTTTATTCTGTTGCTGTGACCAATAACATGCAACAAGCTGATACGGGCACAAAAATGATCCATATCGGTAAGAATACGAAGAGCCGGATTGTTTCGAAAGGAATTTCAGCTGGTAAAAGCCAGAATTCATACAGAGGACTTGTTCAGGTCTTCAAAAAAGCTGAGAAAGCCCGTAACTTCTCGCAATGCGATTCCCTCTTATTGGGTGACAAATGCGGTGCGCATACTTTCCCATACATTGAAGTAAGCAATCCTTCGGCTACTGTTGAGCACGAAGCTACGACTTCGAAGATCGGTGAAGACATTCTCTTTTATTGCAACCAACGCGGAATTCCAACGGAACAAGCAGTTGCTTTGATCGTCAATGGATATGCAAAAGAGGTGTTGAACCAGCTTCCTATGGAGTTTGCGGTGGAAGCACAAAAATTACTGGAAATCAGTTTGGAAGGCAGCGTAGGTTGATGCTGTAAACCAACTTTTTATATGATTACCCCACGAAAGCCTTTGATTCGTCAAAGGCTTTTTGTATTTTATTGACCTGAAAAAAAATATTTTCCACTAAACCACTATATGACTCACGTTCCGCAACTGATTGTCGACCTATCTTTAATACTCACGATGGCGGGTATCATTACCCTTATTTTTAAAAAATTAAAACAGCCCATCGTTTTAGGTTACATATTGGCCGGATTACTTGTAGGTCCTAATTTCCACCTCTTCCCTACCATTACCGACATTAAAACCATTGAAATATGGGCTGAGATCGGTGTTATTTTCCTGCTGTTCAATCTAGGTCTTGAATTCAGTTTCAAAAAGCTGGTTAAGGTCGGGAATACGGCCGCGATAACGGGTTTGTTTGAAGTGGGAATGATGCTGGCAACGGGTTTTATAACGGGCCAGTTGCTTGGTTGGAGCAAAACAGACAGTCTATTTCTCGGCGGGATCATCGCGATTTCCTCTACTACAATCATATTCCGGGCCTTCGACGAATTAGGCCTTAAAACACAAAAATTCACCCGCGTCGTGCTGGGTATTCTGGTCATTGAAGACCTAACTGCGGTTTTACTAATGGTCTTGCTGTCAACGCTTTCCATCAGTCAGCAATTCGCAGGAATGGAGCTGCTGCAATCCATTCTTAAATTGTTCTTTTTCCTGACATTGTGGTTCCTAGGCGGCATATTCGTGTTCCCAACATTGCTCAGACGTTACAGAAAGCTGATGAATGACGAGAGCGTGCTTATCACCTCTGTTGCATTGTGTTTCGGAATGGTGTTTCTGGTCACCCAGGCGGGCTTTTCGGCGGCGCTTGGCGCATTTATAATGGGTTCAATTCTGGCTGAAACAACACATGCAGAAAAGATAGAGCATTTATTGAAGCCATTGAAAGATCTTTTTGGTGCAGTGTTCTTTATATCGGTTGGAATGTTAATTAACCCGGGCTTGCTGATTGAATACGCATTGCCGACAGCCATACTGGTATTGGTTGTGATAGTGGGTAAAACAACGTTCGTTTCACTTGGAGCTATTATTTCAGGGCAGCCTCTTAAAAATTCCTTACAATCTGGCATGAGCATGTCGCAGATTGGTGAATTTTCTTTCATCATTGCCAACCTCGGGCTTTCTCTGAGCGTTACGAGCAGCTTTCTTTATCCGATTGCAGTGGGCGTTTCGGTAATAACGACATTTACAACGCCTTATATGATGAAAGCATCCGAACCGCTTTCAGAATGGCTTGAAAAACGACTGCCGGAGAAATGGAAACATTATCTTAACCGATACAGCACAAGCACCGAAACCATTGTCCAGACCACACATTGGAACCAGATCCTGAAATCCTATTCGCAAACGGTTATCTTAAATTCTGTGGTGATCATTGGAATTATAATGGCTTCCTCACGCCAACTTGCGGACCAATTGCATACCCGGGTTCCGGAAACTTACATTACCAATGCTGTATTATTTGGCATTACATTCCTGCTGATTTCCCCGTTTCTGTGGGCACTTATTTTTAAAAGGTCAAACCGGAAAGCTTATTCTGCGATCTGGCTGAGCAGGAAATTCAGCCGGGGTCCGCTGTTGTTGCTAGAACTGTCCCGTGTGCTGATAGCGATTTTGTTAATGGGCTTTCTGCTCAGTTCCTTTTTCGCAACACCCACAGCGCTGACGGTTGCAGCTGGAATTATGATCTTGGGCTTCGCAATTTTTTACCAAAGATTACAAACTTTCTATAATCGAATTGAGGAGCGTTTTTTGCAGAATCTTAATGCAAGGCAACTGGAAGGAAGCGGGAAATCGAAGAAAATATTGCTGCCATGGGATGCGCACTTTGCATTCCTGGAAGTAAGCCCCGATTCGTCCCTTATCGGCAAGACATTACAGGAATTGAAGATCCGAGAGAATTTCGGCATTAATGTGGTGCTGATCGAGCGCGGCAGCAAAACCATTTACCTCCCCCGCCCTACCGAAGTGCTGTATCCCTGCGATCGCATTGAAGTGATCGGGACGGATGACCAGCTGGATATTTTCCGCGGGCACATTGAAGTCAGCACAAATGGTGACGTTTATATGGCGCATGAGGACAGCATTGTACTGGAACGTGTTGAGGTAAGGAGCGAATATCAGATCCGTGGGAAAAGCATCAGGAGCAGCCAGATCAGGGAGAAAACGCGTGGTATGATTGTCGGTCTGGAACGCAATGGTGAGCGGATCCTCAATCCCGATTCATCGATGATCATTGAAAACGATGATGTTTTGTGGATCGCGGGTGAAAAGGATCTGATCAAAGAATTTGTTAAGACAAAATCGGCCAACAGCGACGAGGAAATTCCGGCTCTGTCCTGATTCGAATTATGCATTGAGCAGTCCCTGCAACCCGCCCGTGTGCACGGCAACAATTGTAGTGCCCTTTTGAAAATGTCCTTTATTGATCAGATCAAACAGTCCAAAGACCATTTTCGCGGTGTAAACCTGTTCAAGCCGGATGCCAAACTCTTGCTGAACACCATTCATGAATTCGATCAGCTCCTGGTTCCATTTGGCATAACCTCCGAAATGATAATCGGTAAGAAGTTGCAACCTGCCGGGTGAATGGTAATCGTTCAGGAGATTGTTAATGTCCTGTTTTAAAAACTCCCCACCTTTTAAGGCTGAGAATGCAAGCACATTTGCGCCCGCTGATAACAATCCGGCAGCTGTTCCACCAGTCCCGGCAGCAACGGCAAAGTAACCCGGCGCTCTATTCAACTGCAAATTTACTTCCGGCACCATTTCCGCAACACCTTTTAATGCTAATGCAGACGTTCCACCCTCAGGGATTATAAATGGTTGACCAAATGTTGCGGCAATTTCCTGCAAATAATCATCAGAATTCCTGAGCCTGTATTCTGAACGGGATACAAAATGCAGCTGCATTCCCTGTTCTTTGCAAAAAGTCAATGTCGGCGAAAGCTTTTCTGACAACTCCTCTCCTCTTACAATGCCAACTGTTTCAAAACCCAGAACTTTACCGGCAGCCGCCGTCGCATACAAATGATTGGAAAACGCACCGCCAAAGGTTATGATGCGATGATATCCCTGCGTTTGGGCTTCGAGTAAATTGTATTTCAACTTCCTCCATTTATTCCCTGAGACCGTCGGGTGGATCAAATCGTCGCGCTTCATGTACAGTTCCACACCAGCACTTTCCGTGATGAAATTGGAAAGCCTCTGGATCGGGGTTGGCAGCATGGCACTGATTAAATCCACTTATTTTGATAATTTTGTTTATAATAAATAACCAATTGGAATGTCCGAAGACAATATTGAGATTGCCTCAGAAGAAGATGATTTGTTTGAACATTACAGAATTGT
Organism: Dyadobacter sp. CY347; assembly: GCF_021502655.1. Taxonomy (GTDB): domain Bacteria; phylum Bacteroidota; class Bacteroidia; order Cytophagales; family Spirosomataceae; genus Dyadobacter. Next base: position 603,085 of record NZ_JAKFFT010000002.1, on the reverse strand, counting down.
TGCTGATAAAGGTCAGGGATTAATCAGGCTTGACAAATATTTGAGCCTACACGTCGCAAATGCTTCGCGGACAAAAATACAAAATGGAATCGATGCGGAAGCTGTAAAGGTGAATGGCCATGTGACGAAGGCGAGTTACAAAGTTAAACCGTTGGATGTCATCACGCTTTCGCTTCCTGAGCCGCCACGCGATACGGAGATCATTCCCGAAAACATTGCATTGGACATTATTTATGAAGATGAGGTTCTTTTGATTGTAAACAAACCAACTGGGATGGTGGTCCATCCGGCGTTCGGGAACTGGTCGGGAACGCTTATTAATGCATTGGTTTACCACTTTCAACAATTGCCGACCGGCAGAAACGGCGAAGGACGGCCAGGCCTGGTCCACCGCATTGATAAGGACACTTCCGGCTTGCTGGTTATTGCCAAAACCGAATTTGCCATGACATTTTTGGCCAAACAATTTTCGGATCACACTATTGAGCGGACCTACAATGCACTGATCTGGGGCGAGCCGAAAGAGGAATCAGGGACTATAACCGGCAACATTGGAAGGAGCGCCAGAGACCGTCGTGTGATGGACATTTTCCCTGACGCAAGCCAGGGCAAACATGCGGTCACGCATTACAAGACGATCAAGTCCTTTCGTAATGTCACATTAGTTCAATGTAACCTTGAAACGGGCCGCACGCACCAGATCCGGGCGCATATGAAGCACATTGGGCATCCGATCTTTAACGATACAACTTATGGCGGGGACAAAATTCTGCGCGGCCCGTCGAATGGCAGTTATAAGGCCATGGTAACGAATCTTTTTGATCTGCTGCCAGGCCAGGCCCTTCATGCGAAATCGCTGGGATTTGTGCATCCTGCGACCAGACAATGGATGCAATTTGATACGGAACTCCCTGAAAATTTTCAGACGATCCTAGAAAAGTGGGAAATCTATACGAACAATCAGTAGGAAATTGTATCTTCTAAACTCTTACTGAATATTTATAAAACGAAGCTATGACAATCTCAACCCGACCCGGAACCCTCGAAGACATCCCTGCAATTTTTGAATTGGTCAAAGAACTGGCACTTTATGAAAGGGCCCTGGATCAGGTTTCGAACAATGTCGAAAAAATGACCCGCGACTATAATGAGAAATTGTATGACTTCTTCGTTGCCGAATCGGATTCCAGGATCATAGGCTTGTCGCTCTACTATTACCGTTACTCGACCTGGAAAGGGAAAAGATTGTATATGGAGGACATTATCGTAACCGAAGACATGCGCGGAAATGGCATCGGTAAAATACTGTTCGATGCAACCGTAGCAGCTGCCAAACAAACCGGCTGCACAGGCATGTTATGGCAGGTGCTGGACTGGAACACCTCAGCAGTTGGCTTCTACCGCAAATACGGCACCAACTTCGATAATGAATGGATCAATTGCAGCCTGGATTTTTAAGGTTTTAGCAAATCCGGCCTGCGTTCCTTTGTTCGCTGGATAGATTGCTCATAGCGCCATTCATCGATCTTCGCTTCATGCCCCGACATAAGGATATCAGGAACCTTATGCCCTTCGAACTCAGCTGGGCGTGTATATACGGGTGGTGCAAGCAGGTTATCCTGGAATGAGTCGGTTAATGCAGAAGTTTCATCATTAAGCACGCCTGGAAGCAAGCGGATAATCGCATCAGAAAGGACAGCTGCAGCTAGTTCGCCGCCGGAAAGCACGTAATCTCCGATGCTCACCTCTTTGGTGATAAACATATCGCGTACACGCTGATCAACGCCTTTGTAATGTCCGCAAAGCATGATGATGTTGCCTTTTAAGGAAAGCTGGTTCACCATAGGCTGTTGCATCAATTCGCCGTCGGGGGTAAGATAAATAACTTCGTCATAAGCTCGTTCCTGCTGCAACCCGCGGATGCAACGAGCAATGGGTTCAATCTGCAAAACCATCCCGGCCCCTCCACCGAAGGCATAATCATCAATCGTGCGATGCTTATTTACCGAATAATCCCGGATATCATGCACGACCACCTCCACAAAACCGCCTTGCTGGGCACGTTTCAGAATTGAATGCGCAAAAAAGCTATCCAGCAGGTTGGGAACGCATGTTAGAATATCAATCCGCATCATCCGGTGTATTTTCAGAATCAGAATTATCAAGATAAACTTCAAGAAGACCTTCCGGCAGATTTACCATCAGTTGCTTATTTTCTTTGTCCGCTCTTAACACAATGTCAGCCGCTGTCGGAATAAGCACTTCCACGCCCTGGTAATCCATGGCGATCAGATCCTGGCCATTCAGGGAATACACTTCACGCACCACGCCAAGTGTCCCGGCTGTTTGATCAACAACTGTAAAGCCTTTGATTTCATGATAATAAAATTCCTCATTACTCAACTCTTCCAACTCGTCCAGCGACAGGTAAAGTGAGCTTCCGACAAGTGCCTGCGCCTTTTCGATCGTATTGATATCTTCGAACTTCACAATGGCATTAGCCTGCTTTTGTAAGTTGAAATTCTCGATGAAATAAGGAACGAGCTCTCCTTTGATCTCAACATAAATCGCGTCTAGATCTTCATATTCCTCCGGGTAATCCACGTCAAGGAAAATGACAACATTGCCCGCCGTTCCGTGCGTGCGGACGATATAACCTAATAAATAACAATTGTCCTGTGTCACCTGGTTATCAAAAATGGTGTAAGTATAAAACAAGATGAGTCTGTACGGATCACCGACAGACTCATAAAGATTGTATTTTGTTGCTAATTACTCAGCTTTTTTCTCTGCTGATTCATCAGTTGCAGGAGTTTCAGTAGATGCTGGCGCCTCTGCTTCAGGAGTTTCAACTGTTGCTGGTGCCTCAGCTTCAACTGGTGCTGCTGCTTCAACTTCCGGTGCGTCAGCCGCTGCTGTTTCAACAGGTGCTGGTGCAGCTGCCTCAACTGGTGCTGTTTCTTCAACTGCAGTCTCTTCTGCCGCTGTTTCGTCAGCTACTGCTTCGTTAGAAACTTCTTCTGCTACTGTGTCAACACCCGCTTCTGCTTCCTCAACTTCAGGAGCTTCTTCAACAGGAGGTGCATTTTTCTTAGCGATTGCTTCTGCACGAGTCTGGCTTACTTTACGCTCAGCTTCAAGTCTGGCTTGCTTGTCAGAATCTTTCTTTTGTGAAATAGAATCAGCAGCAGTTGCTTTGCGGTCTGTTTTCGATCCTTTCCATTCGTCAAAACGTGAATCAGCAACTTCTTGCGTGATTGCACCTTTGATAACGCCTACTTGCAAGTGTTTTTTCAACATAACACCTTCGTGTTGCAAAATAGAACGTGCTGTATCAGTCGGTTGCGCACCTTTCAAAAGCCAATCAACTGCTTTATCCGCTTCCAAAACGATGGATGCAGGGTTTGTTCCCGGGTTATAGATACCCAATTTTTCGATGAAGCGACCATCACGTGGTGCTCTGGCATCTGCGACTACGATATCATAAATCGCCTTCTTCTTGCGTCCACGACGCGCCAACCTAATTTTAACTGCCATTATTGAATTTGTTATGGTCGGGAACTCGTCCCTAAATTAAACAGGGTGCAAAGGTAAGGGAAATTCCTGAATTCACGAACTGTTCCACAAAAAAAGGAAGGTAATCGCTTACCTTCCTTTTCGTTATGTTTTCGCTAAATCTTACGGGCGGAAACCGGCAGGATATGTTGAGCGGATCGTGTTATTAGGCAAGATCTTGATTTCAACACGACGGTTAGACTGCAAGCCTTCAACTGTTGTATTCTCAGCGATCGGGCGATACTCACCATAATGTTCTACAATGATACGGCTAGGATCAGTTATTCCGGCACGGATCAGGAAGCGTTTCGCGGCATCAACACGACGACGTGAAAGTGATACGTTATAAGCGTCAGAAGCACGTGCATCCGTGTGACCAACCAGAACGATGCGGCAGTTTGTACGCATGTTCAGAAGTTCAACCACTTTGCTCAAAGTTTCTTTTGATGGATTGCGGATGATCGCTTTGTCAGTATCAAATTCAATATTGCTGAACAATGCTTCGCATTCGTCTTTTGGCAAGTTGTTTTTGATAGCGTCTCTGATGATTTTATCAAGATCCATTGCTACTCCACCACCTGATACGATGCTTCCGATTGGCGTATTAGGTTCTTTGTCAAATAGATCGGCTACACCATCACCATCTGAATCTGTATAAAGACGTGGATCAACTGGCTTAGGCATGTTTGCTTTTGCGATTGAATCTGCATCCTCCATAGTAGGATTGTATGGAACAGGGATCAAAGACTGTGGATTGGCCCAACGCAAGTGGTAACGGCCGCTTCCTGCATCATATTTACCTTTTTTAGCCATTACCGCATTCTTACCAAGTTTGTAAGTCAAAGCGATAGAAGCAATTCCCCAGCCGTCATTTTTAGAATCGTCTTTTGCAAACGTCCAGATTCCAGCCTGGGTACGATAATCGCTCAAACCGCCTACTGTAGCGTCAAGCTTCTCTGTGTTTACGTAATTGTAAGTAAAGTCTAGGCCTAAGTCAAATCTTGGGGTTAGTTCATAATGTACGGATAGTCCGGCAGGTACAACCCATTCTCTTGTATATGTAGAACCATTGCGTTCCCATTTACCGGCTGTTTTCGAACTAGCGTCTGTGTTTGTTGAAACTTCGTAAGTGTTTCCGAAAAATTCACTTCTAGGATTTGTGTTGGTTGCAGTCAGATCCGTGTGGTAGTAAATGATACCGGCTCCCAAATGCGCATCAACTTTCCATCTTCTCAATTTCTTATAACCGAAAAGAAGTCTGTTAACATTAAGTGTTCCGTCGATTGTAACCTGAACAAATGAAGGGCTGTTGAACACCACATCGTATGAATCGCCTGTGATACGGCTCATGTGACCTTGTTTCGAGCCTTGCAGCTGGCCATTGTAACCAACGATCTGAACCCCAAAAAGCGGAGACAACTGCTTATTAATAGAAAGGCCCCAGCCCCCTGTTAATTTTTCGTTATTACTCCTTTTGAAATCATACTCTTTGATGTCACCGAAGAACTTGGTAATCCCCCCATAACCTGTGATGGACCAGGTGTTCATTTTATTGGGTCCTTCGTACGTTCGATTTTGGGCAAACGTGTTCAAACTCAGCAGGGAAAAACAAATAAAAGCAACGTAAAGATTCTTTCTCTTCATGGGAAACACCAGTTATGTGATTCAATTATTCACTAATTAATTAACTCGAAATAAGAAAAAAAATAAGCCTGTAAGCCGGATTCTGTTACCTTAAGCTGGCGAACCAGCATCAAGCTCCTACCATTTATCCAGGATTCCGGTCACCCGGAACCTCTAACGATCTACCCGTGCCAATGTCCCGAAAGACGGGGACGAGCAGCCCCACGGATTGACACCTATTTGACCTTTCAGCCCGTAAGGTTTACCGTGCCCCTTTGGTCACCCAAAGAGCGGTGGTCTCTTACTCCACCATTTCACCCTTACCTTGACACATAAAAAACATGCCAGGGCGGTATAATTTCTGTGGCACTTGCTGTCAGCATTCCGTCACCAGCCTGCTGCCTTCCTGTTAGGAAGTACGGTGCTCTTTGCTGCCCGGACTTTCCTCTCCGGCCGAAACCGCAGCGGTAGGTCAGCTTATTCCTTTCCTCTGACCACAAAGCTAAGAAATACTTTCTTTCGATCAGCAGTCAATATACTATTAAAAGTAAAAAATTATGATAATGACGCGGATTTTTAGAGAATTTTTGTCTCAAATTCCCTTTAATCCATTGACCTTCAAATTAACATTTCCGTTTGCAAATACAACAGCGTAAAGGTGTTCCGGTGTTAAATAAACCTTGTCAGGTGTAATATCCGTTAAGTTGCCTTTCAAAATGACACCTTCGGTGACTTTCAAATTGGACAATGCCTTCTGAATGGTTTTCTTCGCGTCGCTGATCTGCCCGCCCACCGGGAACACCATTTTCTTCTCCATCATCCTGCTAAACTGACCCTGTAAAAGCCAACCTGCTGTTTTTACAATAGAATTCTTGGTATCGAGGTCATAATCAAGACCTTTCAGCGACAATTGCTGTGTCACGGGATCATAATGCGGCACGCCTTTCAGATAAATGTCACCATTGATACTTCCTTTCAGCCCCGCTTTGATGACCAGTTTTTCATTTTGACCATACATATCAATTGACGTGACCTCTACATTATACTGCCCGGCCAGGAAAGAGAATTTTTCTCCGGCAAATTTTGCCGTAGCCAACCTCGCAGCTTCGGTATAGGAAACGACACTGATGAGACCCACTTTAAAATCCTCCGAAACCTTGCTGACGATCTGCAAATTAGGCAACTTTAAAACTGCCGGAATTGCTGGCTTCGTGGCAGACGTGATCGTTTGCGTGTAACCTTTAATGCCTATGACGGAACGGAGAATGCCATTTTTAGCCAGTAGAGGCGTCATTACCACACCTGTTGGCACAATGGCAAGCCAGGTATCAAATTCTTTTGAGAGCAAAACCGGCTGCCTGGCAATGTTCCAGGCCAATTCTGCATTCTTTTTCAGCTCAATGTTGCTGGCAACCTGTTCGTCAATGGCTTGGGTTATTTTTTCAAAGTTCTTGTTTAAAAGCCTGCTCGCCATGCTCTTAATCGGAATGTTGATGCCCGCAACTTTGACATTCGGATCGTTGATCCAATCGTAGCTGTCGACATATGTTTCTGATTTGATTGCCCAGTTAGGCGAAATCCCCAATTTTGAGATCAAACGAATGCGTATGGAAAACTCTGTATCCTTATAACCAGACATGGTAATGCCCAACGGACTTATTTTATATCCGGCGCTAACCCATATTTTAAGCGGAACTTCAAACAAAAATGAGGAATCTATAGCCACGACTTTAATAGGACTTATTTTCCAGACTTTGGCTTTAAGATTGTCATTGTCGTCATCTTCATAGCTGTTATCCTCATAAATAAGCCCTTTTATCTTCGCATTGATCTGATTTTCAATTTCAGCAATCGGAATTTCGACCGGAACATTGAGCACCGAGAGATGCTTTTCATTCTGGATTTCATTAACAGAGTACTTGTATTCTTCCATGGGCGCTTTCGGAGAGGTGCTTTTAGAACGGCACTGCCAGATGCTTAGCGCAAATGTCATTACCAACAATATATTCAGGCAATTAGTGAGCCAGTTATTTAATTTTGACGAGGGTCGCACCGTATCCGAATTTTTCTTTTTGAGCGTCTTTAAAATAATTAACATGCTGATTTTTACCAAGTCTCCTGTGTAATTCAGTCCTAAGAACACCGCTTCCGGCACCGTGGATGAATGTAATTTCTTCCATTCCATTCGCAATCGCAGATTCCAGATTACTCTCAAAAGCAGCAAGCTGTGTTTTTAAAATAGAATCATTAGAAAGCGAACCGACATGCTTGGTGAGCTTTTCAATGTGCAGATCAACAACCTGCTCAGGCTTTTCGAGCACGGGCGTTTCTACCTTACCGCCGCCCATCAGACTCGTTTTCAACTCATTGGAAAGATTTTCAGGGCTGGATTGTATCTCAGTTTTTAAATTCTCTTCATCGATCTGATAAACAAACGCATCCTTTCCCAACACAGGCGCTGTTCCTTTATTTTTATAAAATGATTGCGCCCTGCATTTGATTCGCCGGGTTAAAGCTTGCGGCAAAACGTGGTTACCTTCCCTGTAATAGAGTATCTTAAATTCAAAAACCGGCCACACTTCAAAATCCTTCATGATCAACTCCGACAACTTTTGCGCAGTCCGGGGTTGCAGCACGCCTCCTGCCAAACCTGTATTAACCTGCTCATTAACAGCAGCAGCCGTAAAAGGCAGAATCCAATCTGAATTATTAATAAGGTGCATTGTCACAGCACGGTCGTTTACCGCAACAAAAGCCAGATAGATTCCTTTCTCCGCGAAAGGCGCATTCCTGGGTACGATGACATCACTTTGCGACTTGATCTTTTTAGAATCCGGCTCCTTAACAAGTCGCTGACTCTCAACAGGTGAAATGGTCACGATCTCATTACGAAGCACAGGAATCCGAAAGCCATCCTCGATTTCTATCTCAACAATATTTCCGGGCAAAAAGGAATATATCACGCCTTCCTCCCGTCCATGCACAAGTCTTACTTTATCTCCAATATTCATATTTCTTCTGTTGAACTAATGACGGCCAGTCGGGCCATGTACTTTAAGCAACAATTGCTAAAAGTAAAAGGATTTAAAATCAATGCCTTTTTTGCTGAATTGCAACGCCGGAGCGGGAATTTTGATCGAATTAGCAAAAAAACCGATGGTCCGCACAAACTTACTTTTTGTTTTGATTTTTGTGAGATCAATATCCAGCGACAAATAATATTGCCGGTATGGATGGTAACCCCGCTCAATGCTCTTCTCTTTTTCAGCTGAAACCATATCATGGATGCCGTAACCCACTGACAGACAAAGCCAGGCAGGCCAACCGCTGTTTTTGAAGAATGTTCCCGGACTGCCGGAGAACCAATACGTCTGACCATTATAATCTTTCAGCCAGCTTTCGGAACGGGTGCTGCCCAACAATTCCGGGCGTACTTTTGCAAGTGAAGTATAATGAAAAGAAAATTTCGGTTGAATGCGCACCTCATCCCAAAGCGTGATCTGACCAAGATAAATGACCGACCCTGCAATGTTGCCAACCATGTCACCCGGAGAGAAGCCATAATCCGGCGAAAAACCGTCTAAAATCTCAATCGGTGTTTGGAAAATTATGCCGGAAATAGCTCCATAGACCAACATTTGCCGCTTTGAAATGCCCGTTTTCTTATAAAGTTCAGCAGTGTGCCGCGCGATCTGATAGGATGTGTAAACGTGCCCCATTTTGTCCATTTGGAGCCACTCGCCGGTGTCGTCTTTGAAAGTAAACTTGGTTAAAGGGTTCTTATACCACGACTTACTCAGACCATAAATCGTCCCTAAATAAAGTGCCGATTGGGCCGCGAAAATTCCACGCAGCATCCGATAGTTCGGCCTGACTTCTGACGAATCTGATTTAGCTGATGCCGGTTTTAATGTATCAATTCGTGAAGAATCTGTTTGCAAAACATTTCTTTGCAAAGAATCCGTTTGGGCAAATCCCTGATCCGAGAGAAAAACAGCCAGAATCAGCAGCAAGGAAACTAGAAAAAAACGCCTTTTAATATCCACCATGGTATTTTCTTAGGCCCCATTCTGCGCCGAGAAGCAGGACCAGGAGGAAGAACAACCACTTCATATAAATGATCTCGACCATTTCTTCACTACTGTCGAGCCGGTCAGAAGGGCGGTTTTCTTTGAGTTTTGAGATAAAATCCGCAAAAGTTGCGGGTGTAGTGAATGTTCCGCCGGAGCGGTTGGCAAGTTCGCGCAACATGCCGAAATCAGCCGTCGTGTTATTTAATTCAAGATCCGCATTACTGATCACAAACTGCCCGGTCACTTTTTCCTGGCCGGAACGCAATGACGTTGATGCCGCAAAACGGTAAACGCCATCGGACAAGCCGCTGACATTAAAACGAGGATTTTCTTTTGAATGTGTGTAAGTGAACTGTCTGGTCACGCCTTTTTCATTCGTGATATCCAGCTTCACTTCCTGTCCGTAAATCTGTTCGTAAATATCATTATAAATTTCAGTTTGAAACGCGACCTGTTCGCCCGCTTCAAATTCGTTTCGAACCGGGTATACGCGAAATTTACGCTTATCCTCCCTCACCGAAAGCACCTGGATCAGTTTCTGAAACAGGTTATCCACAACTTCCTGCTTATTGGTCTGTGCAAACTCTTCCTGCCTCCATTGCCATATGCCCTCTCCCGCCAGCACCGCCGTTTTTTGCCCGCCGTTTGTGTTTAAAACCAACAGCGGCTTGCTTGTATTTAGAGTTCCTACTTTTTGGAATAGTATCGTTTCAGTGCCCGACGAAATATTGTAATCGCCAAAAGGAACGGATAACGGCGGAAGCCGTTCCAGCAATTTCAGCTGTTCAGGATCAAAATTCAATTGCTGAAAAGCAGGATTAAAGCGCGCTGTAACCTTGTCGATCTGGTTATTGGTTGTATTAATGATCAGAGAACGATTCAATGAATTGGCCAGCGGCACCGCAGACTGGTTTCCCAGAATAAAGAAAAGCGGTGTTTTGGATTCAATAAAATTGCGAACCTGCGCATTACCAAGCCCCAGCACATTGGGGATTTGATGCAAAATGATCAGGTCATACGGTTTTGCAGTGGCAACGGGCGTATTTGAAATGGATAAAATCTTAATGTCCAGCTCGTAATTATCGTTGGCTTCGATCAGGCTGCGAATGCTCTTAATGTCCGGATGTGGTGCCAGTGCCATTAAAAGGATTTTTTGCCTGCCGTCAATAATGTCGATATAAACGTCTTTTTTGTTATTTCTTGGTGAAGTCTCGCCTGCTATGCCGCCCAATTCCAATGTGTAATGCTGAACACCTTTCTGGTTTGACGAAGCTTTAAAATCAAATGCTTTGAAGAAAGTCGGCCGGTCTACCATAACCTGCTGGCTTGCAATGACGCGCCCGTTTTGCTTCAATGTGATCGTTGTGGATTTTCCTGCCAGGCCATTAGCAGCAATTTCTGCACGGATAGGAAATTCATTTCCAAGATAGGCGATCCGGTTGCTGACCACATCTTTGATCCGGATATCCAGATCAGGAACAGTGTCGCCCACAGCCAATGTGCTTACTTTGAACGGAAAACGATTGTAAGCAGGTGATATTCCCTGATTTATAATGCCATCAGAAAGCAAAATAACATCTGTAAGGTTCCTTCCTTCAAAATTGGTTTTCACCGTTTGAAGCATTTCAGAAAGATCCGTTTTCCTGGCATTAAAACGGATCGAATCCGGAACCGGTGAACGTGAATCTTTTCCCAAAGTCTGCACACTCACCTCAAAGCCAGACGATTCCAGATCAGCGGCCGCACTGGAAATTTGCTTCATTAATGCTGGCCCTGGTCCTTTTAACGATTCCGAGTTATCGATCGCGAAGACAATTTTGGCTTTATCAACAGAAGTTTCTGTTTTGCGCACCAAAGGTCCTAACAACAAAAAACAGATTGTTCCAACAGCCAGTCCCCTCAACGCGGCGAGCACATAATTCCATTTTTTACCCCAGGGCGCCGTTGGTTGGTAAAGCAGGAATGCATAAGCAGCGCCTGCCACCAGACAGAAGACAATAAACCAGTAAGGGGTTTGGAAAATGAGTTCGGACCGCATGTGTTAAATGTAACGAAAAAACATGCTATGTCAACATACCGCCGTCCACTTGTAAAACCTGGCCGGTAATGTAGCGCGAAAGGTCAGAAGCTAGAAAAACGCAGGCATCCGCAACCTCCTCCGGCTGCCCTCCTCTTTTCATAGGGATCGACTGTTTCCATTCTTCTACTGCTTTTGAGTCCACAGCATCCGTCATTTCGGTTTCTATAAACCCGGGAGCAACTGCATTGGAGCGAATGTTGCGTGAGCCCAGTTCCAGTGCGATGGATTTGGTAAAACCAATGATCCCAGCCTTAGAAGCAGCATAATTGGACTGCCCGGCATTGCCGCTGATCCCAACAACGGAAGTAATGTTAATGATCGAGCCGCTTCTGGCGCGCATCATGCTTTTGGTGGCTGCTTTCGTAAGGTTAAAAACCGATTTCAGGTTAATTGTAATCACAGAATCCCATTGTTCCTCACTCATGCGCATTAGCAATCCGTCGCGCGTCACGCCCGCATTGTTGATCAGCACATCCAGTTTGCCAAAGTCAGCAAGGACATCCGTAACCAATTGATCCGCAGCCTGAAAGTTAGACGCATCCGAACGGTAACCTTTTGCTCTCACTCCAAATTGTTCCAGTTCTTTCGCCAGCGCCTCACCTTTTTCAACACTTGATAAATAGGTAAATGCCACATCAGCCCCTTCCTGGGCCAGGCGCAAAGCAATGGAACGACCGATACCACGTGATGCTCCGGTTACCAACGCGACTTTATTTTCTACTAATTTCATAAATGGGAATAATTCTGTCAAAATGATTTTGGTCGACAAAAATAGGGTTTTAACAGGCACTGCCAAAAAAGAAACTACAGAAACCTTCTGGCATGTGCCGCTGTTAACCCACTACATTTAATTTTTGTTTATCTAAATTGAAAGTAATGGCAGAATCAATCAAAACAGCGCTGATAACGGGCGGCTCAAAAGGAATAGGATACGGCATCGCAGAAGTGCTCATCAAAGAAGGCATCCGGGTGGCGATCACCAGCCGTTCAAAAGAAAGTGCAGAGAAAGCGGCCGCTTCATTGAACAAGATAAGTGACGGATTTGCAATCGGCATCGAGTCTGATGTCCGGAGTCTGGAATCCCAGCAGAAAGCGGTCAAAACCGTTATTTCAAAATGGGGCCAGCTGAACTATCTGATAGCAAATGCCGGCGTGGGACATTTCGCTCCTATAAAAGATCTTACCGCGGAGCAATGGCAGGAAACCATTGACATTAACCTGACCGGTGTATTTTTCAGTGCAAAAGCATCATTAGCAGCGCTAAGCGAGTCGAAAGGATATTTCATCAACATTGCCAGCCTCGCGGGCACCAACTTTTTCGCAGGTGGAAGCGCATATAACGCTAGCAAATTCGGATTGGTTGGCTTTTCACAAGCTATGATGATGGACGTTAGGGACGCGGGTGTCAAAGTGACCACGATCATGCCGGGCTCTGTCGCAACAGAATTCGGTGATCACAAACCCTCCGAAAAAGATGCGTGGAAAATCCAGCCTGAAGACATCGGACAAATCGTTTCCGATCTGATTAAAATGCCAGCAAGAACATTACCTAGCAAAATAGAAGTAAGGCCTTCTATGCCACCAAAGTAACATTCAGCTTATCGAACTAACCCCCGCCCGGAAGCACATCGCTTACCGGGCGTTTTTATATAAAGTAGGTCTGATTTCATATTCAGCAAATTACATATCAACATTCGGCAGTTTTTCAAAATAATGTTACTTTCATTGCCGGATGAAGCATAGGAATGTATATTTGAAAAAATTTTAAAAATACATCCTGATGACCCCTTCACGTCGTTCGTTTCTACGTCTTTCTGCACTTGCCTTGCCGCTCACGAGTGTTCAGAAACTGTTTGCAAAAAGTGTAGTGAGAAAACCGATCGTCATTTCCACCTGGGATAGCGGTCAGATTTCCAATGCAGCCGCCTGGCCCGTGCTGGAAAAAGGAGGGAGAGCATTAGACGCCGTGGAACAAGCCGCCATTGCGATGGAGAATGAAGTAAACTGCTGCGTAGGCTTAGGCGGAAATCCCGATCGGGATGGGTTTGTGACACTGGACGCATGCATTATGGATGAAAAAGCAAATTGCGGCTCCGTTGCGTTTCTCGAAAGGATAAAACATCCCATATCAGTCGCCAGAAAACTCATGGAAACCACGCCACACGTGTTCCTGGCCGGCGTAGGCGCACAGCAGTTTGCCGTGGCGAATGGTTTCAAACTGGAACCAGCAAAGCTTTCACCTGATGCAGAAAAATCTTATAAAGAATGGTTGAAAAAAGCGGAATATAAGCCAGTCATCAACATTGAGCACCAGCAGTCGAAAGGCCAGAAAGGCCACGGCCCTTTTGCACCGGCCCGGCTTGAAGACGGCTCCTTTAACCACGACACAATGGGTACGCTGGCACTGGATAACAATGGTGACTTGTCGGGAATGTGCACAACCAGCGGAATGGGTTTCAAAATGCGCGGAAGGGTTGGCGACTCTCCTATTATCGGTGCTGGGCTGTTTGTAGATAATGAAATAGGTGCGGCAACATCGTCCGGGCAGGGCGAAGAGGTGATCCGCGTATGCGGCACGCACCTGGTTGTAGAGTTCATGCGTTCAGGCCTTTCGCCCGAGGAAGCCTGTAAAAAAGCCATCGAACGCATCGTAAAACCAAACCCCGAACGTGCAAAAACCTTCCAGGTTGGCTTTCTGGCCATCAATAAGCAAGGCGAAGTCGGCGCTTACTCCGTACAAAAAGGGTTTAATTATACTGTCACAGAAAAAGGTGGCAAAGGAGTAGTAATCAATGCAAAAAGTTATTTCTCGTGAACAAGCTGGAATTAGTCAGAATTTGGGCGGGAACGATTTGTACATATCGCCACGGCTAAGGATCCGTAACAAAGTGATATCGGGACGGATATATTCAATGCCGATCCGCCAATCTCCTACCCGGATCCGAAAGTAGTTTTCGCCCCTTTTCTGTCCTTCGATTCGCTTGTAGTCTAAACCTGAGCTTTCAAGATTGTGTGCTGATTCTAATACTCTTATAATATCAAAAACCTTCTTTTGAATGTCATTTGGTGTGCTTTTTAGATCTTTTGAAAACCTTTTGACATATTGAACTACCATCCCATTTCCTTCTTCAGATCCGCAACAGGATGGCGTGGCTCATCGGCTTCGGATCTCATGAGTTCAAGGAAAAAGTAATCTTCAAGCTTTTTATTTTGTATAATGCTTAAAATCTGCTTCATCTCGTTCTCCGTCCAGTTTCCACGCTGCTTTTTGACACTAAAAGTAGGTGCAGGGATACCGATCTGTTCAGCCAGAAATGCATTTTTATAGCCCGATTTGTTGATCAAAGCACCCATGTTCTTTTTAAGCTCCATATAAGATTCGACTATATTTAACATGCCAAAAAGTTTAGATGAACGTTGATAGTATTTCAAATATATAAATTAAAATTAAGATTTATGTTATGTCTTTGTATCACGTGACGAGCTTTGGCTATGAAAAGCAATTTTCATTCACATACTCAACAAAAATTAGTGATCTGTTGCAAAAAAACCGATCTTCACTTTTGGAATTTACCGTACGTTTTCTTTTTTAATGTTAATACAAAAATGATCAAACCCTTAGCCACACTTTTCCTGTTAACGGCATTTAATGCATTTGCGCAAACCCCTCCGAAGCCATACGGCGCATTGCCAGCCCCAAGGCAGGTTGCGTGGCATGAAACCGAAGTTTACGGCCTTATCCATTTTACGCCCACTACATTTGAAAATAAAGAATGGGGCTTCGGTGATGCGGATCCCAAATCATTCAATCCATCCGATTTCAATGCGGAGCAGATCATCCTCGCTGCAAAAGCAGGAGGTCTGAGGGGAATCGTATTAGTGGCCAAACATCACGACGGTTTTGCGTTATGGCCTACCAAAACGACTGAATACAATATTACAAAAAGCCCTTTCCGCGGCGGCAAAGGTGACCTGGTAAAAGAGGTTGCTGACGCTGCCAGAAAACACGGCCTCAAATTTGGCGTTTATTGCTCTCCGTGGGACCGTAACAATGCAAAATACGGAACGCCCGAATACATTGCCATTTATAGGGAACAGCTCCGCGAGCTTTACAGCAATTATGGCGAGCTGTTTATGTCATGGCACGATGGCGCCAATGGCGGTGACGGTTACTATGGCGGCGCAAAAGAAAAACGGGCGATCGACAACACGACATATTATCAATGGGATTCCACCTGGACGAACCTGACCCGCAAGCTTCAACCGACTGCAAATATTTTCAGCGATATTGGCTGGGACGTTCGCTGGGCCGGAAATGAGGATGGAAGCGTAAATGAAACTTCGTGGGCTACACTTACGCCAAAGCCGTCCGAAGGCCAGAATGTTGCGGTTCCAGGACAGGCCAACGCTACGGAAAACCCGGGCGGAACACGGAATGGAAAGTTCTGGATTCCGGCAGAATGTGACGTACCATTGCGTAAAGGATGGTTTTATCACCCTACGGAGAAACCCAAAACACCGGAAAAATTATTTGATCTATACTTAAAAAGTGTGGGCCGCGGCGCTGCGCTGGATCTTGGCCTTGCGCCGGATACGCGCGGACAATTGCATGAGGACGATGTTGCTGCGTTGAAATCGTTCGGTAATCACGTTAAAGAGACATTTGCAACAAACCTGATTTCAAGAGCCGGCTCGAAAGCGGTAAATGTGCGTGGTTACAACTCCATTTATAGCGCCAAAAACATTCTGGACGGAAAATCCGAAACTTACTGGGCAACAGATGATGATTTCAAAACCCCCGAAGTTGTCATTGACCTCAGCCAGCCGATTACATTTGATATCATTAGTTTACAGGAATTTATCAAGCTTGGACAGCGCATTGAAGAATTTGCAGTCGATAGCTGGGAAGGCAATGCCTGGAAGGAAATTCACAAAGGGACGAGCATAGGCGCCAAACGGATCGTGAAACTCGCAACTCCTGTCACTACACAAAAAGTAAGACTTCGCATCACGAAATCACCTGTTAGCATCGCGATCAGTGAATTCGGCCTTTATAAAGATTCGGAATAGGACTTTTCTGGATATCCTCATTCGGATTTATAACAAAATCCCTGATCAGTTTGGACAAAGCACGTTAATCATTTAACTTGCTTTGTCACAAGTTTTTCAAATTTTAGTTATATAACTTATTCCTAAATCTCTACACAATGTCATTCGATTCGAACAAAAACCATGAAGGTGAATCCCGCCGGACCTGGTTGAAGACTGCCGCATTGGCTGGCGTCGCGGCTATGGCTGGTAAGCGTGTAAATGCTGCCGAAACACCTCCCGCCGCATTGCCTGCACGAAGAATCCCGATTGCCGTTTCAACTTATTCCTACTGGCATTTCGGGAAAGACAAATATCCTGTTGAAAAAGTAATTGGAGACGCGGCAAAGCTGGGTTTCGATGGCGTTGAAATCCTGCATCGCCAGATGGATAATGAAACGGTTCCTTATATGAACAAGCTGAAAAGGCTTGCTTTCGATAATGGCTTGTCGCTTCCTCTGCTGTCTATTCACCAGAGTTTTGTCCAGCCCAAAGCCGAGGACCGTAAAAAAGACATTGAGCATACGATCAAATGTATTGATATGGCCGTTCAAATGGGAATTCCGGCGATCAGGATGAACACGGGAAGCTGGCGGACTGTAAAACGGGATGCCAATTATTATAAAGATGGCAAAGAGCCGCCAATTGAAGGTTACACGGATCAGGACGCCATTAAATGGTGTATCGATGCTATGGGTGAATGCCTCGTAGCAGCTGAAAAAGCCGGTGTCGTGCTGGCCATCGAAAACCACTGGGGCTTGTCTTCCAACATTGATTATCTGCTCGAAATATACAAACCACTTGCGTCGTCGCCTGCTATGGGCATGAATGTGGATACGGGGAATTTTGTCGGAGATCCATATCCGCAGTTTGAGCGGTTGGCACCATACGCAACCATTGTTCAGGCCAAAACCTATTATGGAGGCGGTCACTATTACGACCTTGATCTGGATTACAAGCGCATCGCCGGCATTTTGCGCAAGGCCAGTTTCAAAGGTTATATTTCATTGGAAATGGAAGGAAAAGAAGACGCCGCCACAGCCGTTCCTAAAAGCTTAAAATTATTCAGGGAAGTATTCAGCTGATCCCTTTAAGGCAATCATAATTATATTCTGTAGTTAATAAAGTGCGGCTTCGTTGGATTCGCACTTTTTTCGTGTTGCTGCGGCAAAAATCATTTCTCATAATGATAACGACACTGCGTAATTGTAATCAAATCTTTTTCTACTTTATAAACAAGACGATGCTCATTGGTGATTCTTCTTGACCAATAACCTGAAAAGTTTGATTTGAGTAATTCCGGCTTGCCTTTACCTTCAAAGGGATGCCTTAAACATTCTTTAATAAGCTCGTTAATTTTCGTAACGACAGCTTTGTCGGTCCGTTGCCATTCAAGATACTCTTCCCAAGCTTTGGCTCGCCACGCGAGCATCAAGGCTCGATCAGTTCACGATAAATAATATTTCTACCGTTTTCGATGTCGTCAATAGCTTGAAGCAAGTATTCTCTGTTTACAGGATTACTCATAAGATATTCCGTAGTATCCATTTCGACAGCCCTCTTCTTCCGAACCTTCCGGCTCAAAAAGTTAAGAATGGTCCGTTTTTCCCTTTCTGTCGACAAAGCTAATCGTAGCATAAGTGAAGATTTTAAAGTTAGTATGTGTCATGAATTGAGTAATGTGTTTCAAATATAAAGAAAATTCTCAAATCCCACACCGCCGCGAGGAGCCTCGAACTATCAATTCCGTCTTCAATACCCGCTTTCCTGGAAGTATAACATCCTCATCATCAACGAGCTGCAAAATCCAATCCGCTGTGGTGCGGCCGATTTCGTGCGTGGGCTGGCGGACGGTTGTGAGGCCAGGGCCAATGTAGGCGGACTCCGGATTATCACTGAAACCAACGACGCCCAGTTCATCGGGAATGCTGATTCCTTTCTCCTTAGCCATCAGCATGATTTCGATGGCCGCGGAATCATTGACTGCGAAAATAGCGTCCGGTCGGTGGGCGAGATCCAGTAAATATTGTCCGTAAATCCGTGCTTTTTGCTGCGTAAGCATGCCCTGAATGATCATATGGTCTTCAATGGTTTTGCCATGCTTTTCCATGGCAGCGCGATAACCCCGTAACCGCTCTTGGCTGACCAGCAAATTCAAAGGCCCTCCCAAGTGCGCGATCCTTTCATAACCATTCATAATCAAATGTTCCACAGCTAGAAACGAGGCTTCAAAATCATTCACAACCACTTTGGGCACATTGATCTGCTCACAAACACGGTTGAAAAGCACCAGCGGAATGCCCCGTTTTTCAAAGACGCTCAAATGATCAAAGTTATTTGTTTCCTGCGTCAGCGATATTAAAAGACCGTCAATGCGGTTTGCCAGCATGGCCTTTGTATTGGAAATTTCAACCTGATACGACTCATTGCTTTGCATGATGGTAAGGTTATAACCCGCCCTGGTCAGCACTTCATGCGCGCCTATGATCACATTAGGAAAAAATGGATTATGAAATTCCGGAACGATCATTCCAATTGTATTCGTCTTGCTTTTTACAAGGTTATAGGCCAACTGATTCGGCTGGTAATCCAGCTGTAATGCTTTATCCAGCACCGCCTGGCGCGTTTCCGGATTAATGTCTGCATGCCCGTGTAAAGCCCGGGAAACAGTAGAATTGGAAACTCCCAGCGACTTGGCGATATCGATGATCGTGGTTTGATGCCGCTTGCGCTTAATGGCAGAAGGCGAAGACAAGTCCTTTTCAGAGAGCGTAAAATAGTAATTACAGGTCTTACAGAGATAGCGTTGCTTGCCCCTGACATAACCTGCCTTCATTATGCTATCTACTTGCTCACACTTTACACATTTGATCATACGCTTTGTACTTTTTCTATAATCAAGGTTCTTATCCTTTGACCAGGCGTGCATTGCAGCCAGATATACAAAAATATAAAATTCTTATATTAAAAAGCCATAAAACCATATATCGGCAACGTGTTCGCAAACGTTACCGATACTTTTTGTTTAATTCTGACATTTAATTGGGTTCTGAATGGCTTGATTTCACTTCCGGGCGCATCTATATTTATGTAAAACCATCAAACAAAACGCCGGATGCGGAAGTTTTTGAATAACTGGAAATAACATTTCTATACATTCTCTTAAATCAAAATTGTATTATTCCTATTTAAGCCACATTGCCTTTAATCCTAATAACTTGTATATGAAGAGAAGAATACTTGAATCAATTTTGCTGATGGTCCTGCACTTGGGCTTAACGCATACATTGCAGGCGCAGTCCGGCACGGTGACGGGGAAGGTTACCGATGAAAAAGGGGAAGGGATTCCCGGAGCAAGTGTGACGGTCAAAGGAACTCAGCAGGGAATATTAACAACCGTAGAAGGCACATATTCTATTGAAGCTGCGGCGAACGCAACGCTTGTTTTTTCATTTGTTGGGTATTTAAAGGAAGAAGTTGCCATTAATAACCGCACAACCATTGACATTGGTTTAAAAACCGACACAAAGGCGCTCGAGGAAGTGGTTGTAGTAGGTTACGGAACGCAGCGACGTGTAGAAACAACCGGTTCCATTGCGTCCGTAAAGGCAGAAGATCTGGTACAAACGCCTGTTGCGAACATTGCGCAAGGCTTGCAAGCGAGAGTTTCAGGAATGCAGATAAACCAGAACTCAGGCGCTCCTGGTGGCAACATCAGCGTCCGGATAAGGGGAACAAACTCTATTAACGGATCATCCGAGCCACTTTACGTGATCGACGGGATCCAGATTTCCAATGGCGGCGGCATCACGGATGTGAGCCCACTCTCTACCATTAACCCCAATGATATTGAATCTGTTGAAGTCCTGAAAGATGCTTCCGCATCGGCTATTTACGGTGCCAGGGCTGCTAATGGTGTTGTTTTGATCACAACAAAACGCGGTAAAAGCGGCAAAACAACCGTGACTTTCGATAGTTACTACGGCACGCAAAAGGTTAACAAACAGCTTGATGTACTCAACGCTTCCGAGTTTGCACAGCTGGAAAATGAAGTTTTCAAAAACAATTACTATCCTGATCCCGCGTCTCTTGGCGAGGGTGTCAATTGGCAAAACTACATCTTCCGTAAAGCACCGATCCAGAACCACCAGCTTTCGATCAATGGTGGAAATGAAAAAACGCAACTGGCATTGTCCCTCAACTATTTCGACCAGCAGGGAACATTCATTGGCTCGTCTTTCAAACGTTACTCGTATCGTTTGAACCTGGATCACAGGTTAAGCAAAAAAGTAAAAGTCGGGACGAGCATTGTGGGAAGCTATTCCATTAATGATGGCATTCAGACCGGCGGAGAGAACATTGGCGATGGCGGCGCTGTCCTATCTTCTGTATTGGGAGCGGCCATTGGCGCACCTCCTACCCTGAAACCTTATCGTGAAGACGGCTCCATTTTTCCGTTTGGAGAGCAGGCCGGCGGTCAGTATCGGGAGGTGGTGAACCCACTGAATTTTGCAGCAATGGTTTTGAACAGAGACATTAAAAGGACGTTGGCGAACTTGTATGCCGAAGTCAATTTTGTCAAAGGGCTTACTTATCGTGCGTCCTTCAACATTGATCAGCGCGGTGAGTTGTTCAACTCGTATTCGCCCAGATCCATCGTTAATAAAAGTGATTTAAACGACAATTCAGGGTCTGGTTCAAAAGGCAATGGCAATTTCCTTGCGCTCTTGCACGAAAGCATTTTGACATACAATACGAATTTTGGAAAAAACCACACATTCAAAGCAACAGCGGTCTTCGGGACGCAGCTTGAACAATCCAACTCCAACAATCTGAGTGCATCCGGTTTCCCAAATGACGCCACGCAAAATGAAGCATTGCAGCTCGCATTAACCCGCACGGTCAATAGCAGCAGAAGCAGCCAGCGCCTTGATTCTTATCTGGCACGTGTAAATTATGGTTTCAAAGATAAAATCTTCCTCGACCTGACCGCCCGCGTGGACGGTTCCAGCAAATTTGGGGCAAACCATAAATACGGCGTTTTCCCTGCTATTTCAGCCGCCTACCGATTGATTGAAGAACCATTTGTCAAAGATTTGACCTGGCTTTCAGACCTTAAACTTCGTGGAAGTTTTGGAATTACAGGAAATGCGGGTGGCATAAACCCCTACCAATCACTTTCAACCGCCGCATCCACAGGCAGCGATTATCTCATCAACCATACTTATGTGACCGGCATCAATCCTACCGGAATTGCCAATCCGGATCTGCGCTGGGAACGTTCAAACCAGGCTAATTTGGGTATTGACATTAGTTTGCTAAATAATCGCGTGAATTTTATCGCCGATGTTTATCACAAGAAAACGGATGATCTGCTTTATGTAAAAACACTCCCATTAAGCGCTGGTTACGGCTCTATCACAGGCAATTATGCTTCTCTGGAAAACAAGGGTCTTGAACTTGCAGTGAATGCGCGGATCCTTGACGGGAAATTGAAATGGGATGTTTCAGCCAACACAACATTCAACCGGAATAAAGTGCTGGATCTGGACGGCGGCGTTACAAAAGAGCGTTTCGTGACTACTTACACGGTTCTCTCCGTGGGCCAGCCACTGGGCATGTTCAAGACATATGTTTTTGATGGGGTAAACCAAACCGGCGAAGCCATTCTTCCTGGTTACGACGGACGTCTGGGCGGTCATAAGGTGAAAGATGTTACCGGCGACAACCAGATCACCGCAGCAGATCAAATGATCGTTGGGGATCCAAATCCTAAATTCATTTATGGCTTTTCAACCAATCTGGCCTATAAAGGTTTTGATCTTGGTGTATTCATTTCCGGGTCGCAGGGCAATGATATTTACAATGCAAGCCGCTTGTCGTTTGAAAACCCGCTGGGTCAGCGGAACCTGCTGAAAGGCGTTGTGGATCGCTGGTCGCCTACGAACCCCAACAATCAATATGTAAGCGCTGCACAGGGCGGAAGGCTTCCTATCTCGAACTACGTGGTTGAAGATGGTTCTTATTTGCGCTGCAAAAACCTGACCCTGGGTTACACATTACCGCGGTTCAAAGGTGTGCAGGGCATTCGGCTCTATGCAAGCGCCAATAACCTGTTTACGATCACCAATTACAGCGGTTACGACCCGGAGGTGAACACATACGCAGGTTCCAACACGATCATTGGCGTTGACAACTTCGTTTATCCGCAATCCAGGTCATTCCTGGGCGGAATTCAGGTAACATTCTAAATCCTCATCACTGATTTTATTTTAAATAAAATGAAAAAAGCATTGAAACTAAGCGCTACGCTGAGCATTCTGGGAGCCTCGCTCCTGCTGCCTTCCTGCGAGCTGAACGAAACGATATACTCGTCCATTTATACCGAAGACTTTTACAAAACAGCTGCCGACGCCGAAAAAGGACTGGTTGCAGTTTACGGTGCATTAGGAGGCCTCGGCGGCGCGCCGGCACTGACATTGGTTGCAGATTTCAGCGACGACCAAACTTACCCGCGCGGTGTGGTAGGCCGTAACACATTGACTATGTTTACCTATGACGTCAATTACACGACTCAAAAAAGCAACAGCCGCGTAAATGAATCGCCGCAACAGATCTGGCAGTCGTGTTACAGCGGCATTGAGAAGGCCAACTGGGTAATTGCCAAAGTTCCGGGCGCAACGATGGACGAGCCGCGGAAGAAACAGGTTTTAGGCGAAGCTTACTTTTTGCGCGCATTTTACCATTGGTTTCTGACCAAAAACTTCGGTGATGTGCCGGTTAAGATCACGCCAAGCTACACCGAAGGAGAAGCATTAACTGCAAAAAGCCCGAAAGCAGATGTATACAAGCAAATTTACAGCGATTTAGATCAAGCGACGTCAGCGGGACTTCCATCCTTTCCGGCAGTTGTTAAAGGCCGCGCTTCGAATGAAGCAGCACTCGCGCTTTATGCCAAAGTTGCGCTCTATAATGAGGATTATGCAACGGCGCTGGAAAAAGCAAAGCTGGTTATCGCTTCCAACAAACATGCACTCTTACCCAATGTATGGGATGTGTATCGATTTGACAATGAGGATGCTGCACGTTTGGAAAATATTTTTGCCTATGAAGTTGATCCTGTTTCGCCAGGATTGAGCCATCAGCTGGTTGGCCTTTGCGGCCCTCCGGGAAGCGCTGGCCCGGAATATGCCCGGACATCGTTCGGTTCTATGTTTGCCTACCAATCGTTTTTCAATTCGTTTGATCCAAAAGACAAACGCAGAACGCTTTTGGACACCAACTACATTGATAAAGCTGGAAAAGTGGTCCCGCAAAAGAGCATTACGCCCATCACTACGGAAGGTGTTTTGATCAAAAAATATCAGGATCCGGTTTCAACGATCGGTTTAATTCCAAATATTCCGATCCTGCGCATGCCGGATGTTTACCTCATCGCCGCCGAGGCCGAAGCGCGTTCGAATGGCGCTACGGCTGCTGCTTATGAGTACATCAATGTTGTTCGTGTGCGGGCAGGGCTGCCAGCTTTGAAAACGGGTTTGACCAAAGATGCATTTATAGAAGCCGTTTTGCAGGAACGCGCTTGGGAGTTTTTTGCCGAAGGTGACCGCTGGTATGACCTCACACGCACTGGGAAATTTTTGACAGTTATTCCAAAAGCGGTAAACAGCGTGTATCCTGTCAGGAATGTGACAGCTAAAAACCGCTATTTCCCGATCCCACAGGATGAGATCAACGCCAATGCGAAGATTGAGCAAAATCCGGATTGGAAGTAATGAAAAGCGCTTTTATCATTTTCTTGGTTGTCACAATCAATCATTTTTCTGCAAAGGGAAATAACAAAATCCGTGAATTTAAGATCGTGGAAAATGATACGCTGACTTATACATTAAAGCTGGTTCTGGACGAGTCGGGCGTACCGCAGTATTTTTTCAGAAACATTTTTACGCCGGTTTGCTACACGAATGAATGCAAACCGGTGCATATCAACTTCTACTGGGATTTGCTGGGCAATTACGAACGCTTTGATCTGCCGGAAAACAAGGTTCTGACCAAAGTGGATCACGACGAATTCAAGCAGGAAGATTATGAAAAGTTGCAGGATATTCTGACCCAGCCCAATTCCATTTTCGGTGACCTGAAAATGGAAGATCTGATGACAAAAGGCACTGATAACCTGACCGATTCTGTGGATGCGAAGGCAGGAGCAACATTGAAAACCATCAAAAACCAAGTAATCGACGGAGCCGTTTACACCTGTTACACGCTTTGGCACATTGCATATGGAACGGTCGTTCCAGAAATGAAAAAGATCATTGAAACCTATCAAAGCGACGCGTTGCTGCACCAATTTTTATCAAGCAACAATTACCATTATCAGTATTGGGCTATGGAGAAAGTGATGGATGCGAAAGGCAATGTTAAGCAATCCTATCAACCTGATATTGAAAAAGTCATTAGTGGAAAGAATGTTTTCATTGCAAAAAATGCATTACAGCGCGTAAGCAGCGATTTTTTTTCAGGACGAAAACGGCAGGAGTGGCTTTGGCAAACTTATGAAAAGTCGCCTTATGCAATGCAGATAGCTATTTTGAAAAAATTAAACGCGGCTCCTGTTAATGAATCCCTAAAAAACAACCTGAAATCCACCCTGGCAAACTCAAACGAGGAACAAACATTCCTTATCAATAAAATCCTGAACCCATGAAAAACGCATATTTCGCCGGGTTGAAACCCGGAGCTAGGTATATTGGTCGTGCCGATGGCACTTTTTTCGTATCTTTTGGATGGAACGTAGCAGCAAGTGCCATAGGCACGTTTCCATTTTATAACACCGGATCTCGATCCGGGGATGCTACCAAACCATCCAAAAGGCCAGCAAGCCTTATGCTCGCTCTCCTGCTATCTATCTTCACCTTCTGCGCCTCCGCGCAAAACCATGTTTTCGTGGAAACCGAATCATTCGAGGATAAAGGCGGCTGGGTGATTGATCAGCAATCTTTTGTGGTAATGGGATCTTCTTACATTATGGCGCATGGCATGGGCAGGCCTGTGAAAGATGCGGCTACAACCGTCAAATTCCCAAAACCAGGGAAATATAAAATGTGGGTCCGCACCAAAGATTGGGCGCCATTTCCGAAAGGGCCGGGAAAATTCGAGATCAGCATCGACGGCAAGAAAATCGAACAGGTTTTCGGTTCGAGCGGATCAGATGTGTGGAAATGGTATGATGGCGGCGAAAGGGATATTAAGGGGAGTTCGGTAAAGCTATCTATTAAAGACCTGACCGGCTTCAATGGCCGCTGCGACGCGATTTTATTTACGGATGATTTAAAATTTACGCCTCCCAATGATTTTGAAGCATTAACTGCATTCCGCAAAAACCTGCTTAATCTCACTGAAAAACCAGCCGACGCCGGACGATTTGATATGGTGGTTGTCGGTGGCGGCATTGCCGGGACCTGCGCTGCCATTTCAGCTGCCAGAATGGGATTAAAAGTCGCATTGATTCAGGACAGACCTGTTTTAGGAGGAAATAACAGCTCCGAAATCCGTGTGCATTTAATGGGCGATGTGGATAAAAACCATTACCCCAAATTGGGCAGGATCGTCAGGGAAATGGATAATGGTGATCCCGGAAACGGAAATCCGGATGCCAAAGAATACGGTGATGCGCGCAAAATTTCGATCGTCAAAGCAGAACCAAACATTTCACTATTCCTGAATACGCACGTTTATAAAGTTGAAAAAGAGAACGACATCATCACCGCCGTAATCGGCCGCGACATTGCTACCAACAAAGAAATGCGCTTCACCGGCTCCTTCTTCTCCGATTGCACGGGCGATGGAACGATCGGTTATCTGGCAGGCGCAGAATTCAGAATGGGACGTGAGAGCAAAGCTGAAACCGGTGAATCGCTCGCAGCCGAAAAAGCGGATGATTTCACATTGGGCACATCTAATTTGTGGGCTTCACTGGAACGTGACTCCGTTTCATCTTTCCCGGAAACGCCCTGGGCCATCCAGTTTTCAGACGAATATCACATTGACGAACCCAAAGCCGACTGGCAGTGGGAAACCGGTTTTGGAAACTTCAACACCATTACCGATGCTGAAAAGATCCGCGACCATAACCTGCGTGCGATCTATGGAAATTGGTCTTATCTGAAAAAGAACAAATCGGCAAAATATGCCAAACGGGAGCTCGCCTGGGTCGCTTACATCGGAGGCAAACGCGAGTCGCGCCGCATCATCGGCGATCACATTCTCAACCAAATGGATATTCAGGAAGGCAAATTTTATCCGGACGGCTCAGTTACCGCAACCTGGACCATTGACCTGCATTTCCCCGACGCCAAAAACAGCAAATATTTCGAGGGCCAGGAATTTTTCGCTGGGACCAAACACATTAAAGTAGCGCCCTACACAATTCCTTACCGCTGCCTTTATTCCAAAAACATTCAAAATCTGTTCGTTGCCGGCAGGAACATCAGCACCACGCACGTGGCCTTCGGCAGCACGCGGGTCATGCGTACTTGCGGCATGATGGGCGAAGTGGTGGGTTTTGCCGCCTACTTAACCACAAAATACAAAACAACCCCAAGAGGAATTTACCAGGACCATTTACCCGAGCTAATGTCCATTCTCAAAGGCGAAACCCCAGCGCCACAACCTTAATGAAACATTTAAACTTGCTCACAATTTTATTTTTTTATCCGTTGATTGAAATCAACGGCCACGTATCCATAGAAAAAGGCCCAAACCCAAACTTACCGTTGATTTTAATCAACGGAGAAGCACAAGGAACCACTTACCAAATCAAATACTACGACCCAAAAAACAGAAATTTCAAAACGCAAATAGACTCCATTCTCCACGATTTCGATAAAAGCCTGTCGCTTTACCGGCCGGATTCAGAGATTAACCAATTCAACCAATCACCGTCGCTGACATTCAATTCACCGTATTTCTATCCGGTTCTAAAAAAATCAAAGGAAGTATATGAAGCCACAAACGGCGCTTTTGACCCTACTGTCATGCCGCTGGTAGAAGCCTATGGGTTTGGGCAAACAAAGGTTAAAGATCCTCAAGAGGTGAATGTAGACTCACTGTTGAAGTTGGTTGGTTTCCAAAATATTCGGTTTGATTCCGTGTCGGTCAGGAAGGACAAGGCTCATGTCAGGCTGGATTTCAATGGCATTGCACAGGGATATTCGGTGGACATGATTGGCGCATTTCTGGAAAGCAATAAAATCGACCGCTATATGGTGGAAATTGGCGGTGAAGTATTGTGTAAAGGCCAGAAAGACAATGCTAAACCGTGGTTAGCAGGCATAGAAAACCCAATACACAGCGGTTCGTTATTTGCAACCGTCATTTTGGAAAACCAGGCACTGACGACCGCCGGAAATTATCACAACCATTTCACAAGCAATGGCCAGATCTTCAACCATTTGATCAATCCCAAAACCGGTGAAATGGGACAAACCGCGCTGCTGAGCGTGACGGTTTTTGCCAAAGACGCTGTCACCGCAGACGGTTACGACACCGCTTTTTTTGTGATGGGATTGGAGGAAACAAAGGAATTTGTAGTCAACAGGAAAGACCTGGACGTCTTCATGATTTATACAAATGAAAACGGCAGCTTAGAAACTTTTGCGAGCGCAGGAATTAAAGATTTTATCAAAGTAACAGCACGACAATGAAATTATACTTTGCCATTTTTTTGTGTTTTGGATTAATAAATAAGGTTTTAGGCCAGGTCAAATCTCCTAACAGCCTGACGAACGATCACATCAGCATTCAGTTTAAAAGCGACGGCAAAAGCTGGTCGGTCAGCAAAATTCTAGTCAAAAAAGATGGTAAATGGACCGAAGGTTTGACACCTTCCGGCGAGTACACCATGCTGTATTCAGAGACGAAACCTTCCGACGAGCCGACGGAAACATTTGAAAAAATCACTGGCGGCAAATTCCCGGAGGACAATTACCATTATCAGGAGCGCCAATGGAAGGAAAGCATTACAGATGTTCCTTTGAACAAAGCCGGGCAAGTTTTCAGCTTTTTGCCCACCAATCTTTTGATCAAAAAAAATGAGCTGGAATTCACAAAAGAAACCGAAGTAGCAACAGTTAAAGCAACCTGGACATTAGATCCCAACTATCCAACGGACGTTCAGGTTACTATGCGTTTGATCCCGAAAAAAAAGGGTTACTTTTCTCTGGCAACGCCTACCCTGGCCTCTGTTGAAGCAAATCAGATGTCCTGGGCATCCGTGCCGGGATATTTTCAAGGGAATTTTATCCAAAAAAACTTTGCGCTTGCCTATGCATACGGACACGGCATTCCGGATCGCCCGGTTGTTTATCGTGAACGCTGCGCCACAACATTAAGCCCGCTGGTCAGCACAAAAACCGGCATCACATTGTCCGTAATCCCTGAGCCAGGACTCGCGCGTGATCCCTGGGCCAAGGACAAAATCACGCAAACAGACTGGCAACTCGGCCTTTCGCATATGAACAGAAAGGCGCAGCTCTCACCCACCTTATACTATCCTGTTTTGGGTGAACCAAAGTCAGAACTGAATGCTGGTGAGGAGATTACCTATTCCTTCCGTTACAGCCTCATCGCCGGCGACTGGTTCCAGGCGATCAAGCACGCAGCCAATGACATTTACAAATTCCACGAAACATTAAGCCTTCGCCAAAGCAAACAAGCATTAACCGACCGCATTGAAAAAATGCACCATTACCTCACCGACCCGAAAACTTCGCTTTGGAACATTGAAGAATTTGAAGGCAAGCAGATCGGCGCACAATCTTACCTCGGGGGCGTGGTCGGTTCAAACAAGGATGCGATGAAAAATGCGGATTATGGTGCCATGTGGATGCTCGCCAATGCAACCAATGATCCCGATTTAAAGGAAAAAGTGCTCCCACCTGCATTGAATTTCAAGTTGGTACAGCAAGAAACAGATAAGGGGTTTTTCAACGGTGCCATTGAAGGGCAATATTATTTAGCCAAAAGCAAAAAATTCGTCGAAGAATGGGGCGAGGTCGTGGAGCCTATTGCAGTGACTTACTATGTGCTGCTGGACATGGGCAACATGCTTTTGTTCGAGCCGGACAATGCAGAATTAAAAGAAAAACTGCGCCTGGGAGCCGACAAATTGTTGAGCTGGCAAAACGCCAATGGCAGCTGGGCCGTGGCCTACGACAGGAAAACGGAGCAGGAATTATTCAAAGACATTAAAGACAACAGGCCTACATTCTACGGAATGATCGTGGCTTACCGGCTTTTAAAGGACGAAAAGTATCTGAAAGCAGCGCAAAAGGGAGCAGATTGGTTTATCAAAAATTCGGTTGAAACCGGCGCATTCCTGGGTGTTTGCGGCGATGCGCGTTACGCTCCCGACTTTGCAACCGGACAGTCGGCACAGGCGCTTCTGGATCTTTATGATTTTACCAAAAACAAAAAATACCAGGATGCGGCAGTGACTTGCGCGAAAATCTACACGGCGTCCGTTTACACGCATCCGATTGCCAACCGTGAGGTTAAGCTTGTCAATGGCAACAGCAAGGAAGATTGGGAAATCAGTCAGACAGGTCTGAGCTTCGAACATGGCGGGATTTTCGGTTCGGCAACCCGCCTCGGCCCCATTCAGCTGGCAAGCCACGCCGGACTTTTTATTCGCATGTATCAATTGACAGGCGAGCAGATTTTCGCCGATATGGCCAGGTCGGCCGCTATCGGTCGCGATGCATTTGTCGATAGCAAAACCAGCGTCGCATCCTATTACTGGCAAGCCATGAACAAAGGTGCGGGCCCTTACCCCCATCACGCCTGGTGGCAAATCGGCTGGATTACGGATTATCTGCTTTCGGAAGTGGCATTAAGATCCAACGGAAAAATCACCTTCCCAGGAGGCTTCGTCGCCCCAAAAGTAGGCCCGCACCAGACTTATGGCTTCGAGGCGGGTGTCGTTTATGGCGATAAGGCGAAGCTTGTGATCTTGGAAGGTTTCGCTACGGCCAACAAACCGGCGATCGATGTCATCACGGCCAAGTCGACTTCGAAAAACAGCATTTACGTGGTGCTTCTGAATAACAGTCCGACACAAACGAAATTCGGGCTTGACCTAGATTCAAGCAAAATCGGCGACTCAAAACAAATCGCCAGCATTGAAAGCCTGGAAAATAACCAAACAACAAAAATTGACCAAATAACTATTGAACCATTCGGCTTAAAATCCTTAGAAATTAAACTCCGCTAATTATTAACCGTCAGCTTATGCTGCCGGGTAAAGGCCAACAACCCAATTCATGAACAGCACCATTGATACAGTCGTCATCCTAGTTTTTTCCGCATTTGTGATGGGGATCGGGATGTTATTTGCGCGGACCGGACGGAATTTGAAATCTTTTTTTGCCGGAGGAGAGGCGGTTCCCTGGTTTATCGGGGGGCTGTCCTTATTTATGAGTTTCTTCTCTGCAGGAACATTCGTAGCCTGGGGTTCCATTGCCTACAAACATGGCTGGGTGGCCATCACCATTCAGTGGACCATGTGCATCGGCGCGTTGATCACGGCACTTTATTTGGCACCGCGCTGGAAAAGAACGGGCGCATTAACCGCCGCGGAATTCATTCGCGAGCGGCTGGGATTGCCTGTTCAGAAGACCTATATTTTCATTTTCACGCTCGTCTCCGTGTTTATAAAAGGCTCCGTTTTATATCCGGTCGCCAAGCTGGTAAGTGCTTCGCTGGATTTGCCATTAGTGCCTTGTACGATTGGTTTGGGCCTATTTATGATTGCTTATACGGCAGTCGGCGGACTTTGGGCGGTGATGGTGACGGACATTCTGCAATTTGTGGTGCTGTCCGCAGCGGTTTTCATTTTGCTTCCATTATCATTTGATAAAGTCGGTGGCTGGGAAGGTTTCAGCAAGGCTGTTCCTGATGATTTTTTTAACCTTTTAAACGGCGAGTACACCATTGGATTCGTCGCCGCATTTGTCATTTATCACATCTGCTACATCGGCGGAAACTGGACCATGGTGCAACGCTACACCAGCGTGGATAGCGAAAAATCCGCTAAGAAAGTAGCGTTTCTCTTTGCGGGATTGTATCTGATCAGTCCGATTATCTGGATGCTCCCACCGATGATTTACAAGGCGATTAATCCAACATTAACCGGTCTGGATACGGAAAATGCCTATCTGATGATCTGTAAATTGGTTTTGCCTCCGGGTTTGCTGGGGTTGATGCTAACCGGCATGTATTTCTCCACTTCCGCCAGTGCGAACACGGCTTTGAACGTCGTCTCGGCCGTTTTTACCAACGACATTTACAAAGGAATTGTGAATCCAAAAGCTTCTGACAAGCAGCTGATACGGGTTGCACGTGGCTCTTCCTGGTTTTTTGGGTTAGGAATGATTGGCATAGCATTGGTCGTCCCGGCGGCGGGCGGGATTGTGGAAGTGGTTTTGAGCATTTCTGCTATTTCAGGAGGCCCGTTACTGGCACCGCCGCTTTGGGCTTTATTTTCCAAAAGACTGAACAGCAAAGTCACATTATGGGTCACCGGCATCGGGCTTTCTGTTAATCTTTTCTTCAAAATCCTTGCTCCCATATTGCTGGATTTCAAACTGTCCAGAGGCATGGAAACGATCGTTGGCGTAGGACTTCCATTACTTCTTTTACTGGCCTACGAACTATGGGCAAGCTCCAAAGACATCATTGCAAAAGAATATTTGACCTACCTCGAAACAAAAGAACAAAAACGCATCGACGCATTGGAAATCAATGAAGAAGAAGTCATTGAAATCAAACGCCAGAACCGTTTCGGCCTGCAAGTAATCGCCGGCGCATTGCTCTTCACGGCAGTAATGCTCTTTATATTAAGTGTAATGACCACTTCCGGGACGATGATAACGGCAGTTGTGGCGACGGTTGTTTTGTTTTCGTCGGCGATCCCGTTTGTGGCTTCTAGGCGGGTTGCAATTGTCTAAAATAACATTATTTCTCTCTGATCCTTTTAAGCTTTTTTATGAAATATAAATTTCAAACATTATTTCTGATTATCGTTTGCTGGGCTTCGCATTGCGGTTTTGCGCAGTTTAAAATCCGTGAGCCGAATGCGATTCCGCTGCATGGTGAGTGGCTTTTTGCTTTGGACCCGGCTGAGATGGGCGTGAAAGGCAAATGGTTTATGGACAAAGTTGCGCAGAGCAACAGGCTGGATAAGGTGACGGTGCCGCATTGCTTTTCTTCGGACCCACGATTTGAACATTATACCGGAACGGCTTGGTATAGAAAGACTTTTGCTTGGAAACCAATCACAGGCAAGCGCGTTATCCTGCATTTTGATGCCGCTTATTACAAGACGCACGTTTGGCTTAATAATGAAAAAGTAGGCGAGCATGAGGGCGGCTATACACCTTTCAGTTTCGATGTGACGGATTTATTGAAAGATGGCGATAACCTGCTGGCCGTTTCGGTTAATAATGACACCTGGAAACCGGGCACGGTTCCGGGCGCGAAGGACAATGGCAACATTAATGATCCTTTTATGGGCTGGCTGAATTACGGCGGCCTGGTCCGGCCGGTTTATCTGACGATTGAGCCTGAGGTTTATGCTGAGAACCTAAAATTAGGTGCCCTACCCGATCTCGCGAAAGGAACAGCGACTTTGAAAACTAAAATCCGAATTCGCAATGCTTCCAAATCGGCTGTTTCTCCGAAAATCAGTTACAATGTTCTTTTCAACGGTAAGACGATCCCGGTTAACCTAAAAGGCAAATCTGAAAGCATTCCGGCCGGGCAAACCGGCTTGGTTAACGCAGAGGCCACATTGAATGCGGCACAAGTGAAGTTGTGGGATTTGGATGATCCGCAATTATATCAGCTTAAAGTCGCGGTTGGGGAAGATTCAATTGCTTCCAATTTCGGGATCAGGAAGGTGGAAGTGAAAAATGCGCAGCTGTTTTTGAACGGAAAATCTATTCGTGTCGGCGGTGGTAACCGGGTTGTTGATTATCCTGGATTGGGCTCCGTGGAACCGGATTGGCTCATTGAAAAAGACTTTAAATTAATGAAGGAAGCGGGCATGGAATTCCAAAGGCTTACGCATTACACGCCTTCCGAATATTTCTACGACCTGGCCGACAAATATGGCATGCTGATCGTTACCGAGGCTGGAAACTGGCAGCTTACGCCGAACCAGATGGATAATGATTCGATCCGAAAAAAATTCAGATCACAATTCACGGAGATGGCGGAAAGGGACTGGAACCACCCGAGTGTGATTGCATATAGTGTTGGAAATGAATATCAGTCTACAACGCCATCAGGGCAAAAGTGGACCAAAGACATGATCGAATTTGCCCGACAAACCGACCCGACCCGGCTTTATACATTTGCAACCATGCTTTTGAACACACTTCCCAAAAAACCGGAAGATGAGGCCAGCCAATATGTGGATTTTGTCTCAACAAATACATACGGAAACCACGCAAAAGCCCTCGATCACATTCATACTTTGTATCCCGACAAACCGATTCTCGTGAGCGAATGGGGCGTCCGTGCAGATGCGAAAGATGAGGCTTTTCAGGCACAACACATTACAGATCTGATGGTTGAGTTCCGCAAAAGGCCTTACGTCGTCGGCACTTCCTGGTGGACTTACAACGACTACCAAAGCCGACATCATGGCACCAATGCAAATGGTTATCGCCCCTGGGGAATCGTCGGCCCGGATCGTGCTTTCAGGAAGGCTTATGGCATTCACCAAAAAGAATATTCGCCGGTTACGGTCGAGAAAGTTGGTTTTAAAACCGGTGGACAGGGTCAGCACACACTTACATTGAAGATTACCGCACGTGGTGATTTCCCCGCGAGGTCTGTCAAAAAATACATTTTGAAAACCAACCATACGACCATCACATTGCCAGATCTGAATCCGGGCGAATCCAAAGAGATTGACATTCCTGTTCAGGGTTTTGATCAGCACTTGCACATCAACATCTCCAAACCGACCGGATTTACGGCTATTGAAGCTGACATCGAATTGAAATAATTATAAAATACTCGCTTCGGTTTTCGAAATACAGAGCGAATGTAATGACCTGACAAAATGATACGCGAAGAAGCATCTGAGAAAAGAATACCCAAAACCATTGCATCGGCGGCGGACCTGGTGATTGTAGGAGGAGGATTAACAGGAACATGCGCGGCGATTACAGCGGCAAGGGCCGGCGTGAAGGTGACATTGATTCAAGACAGGCCGGTTTTAGGCGGAAATTGTTCAAGTGAAGTGCGGCTCTGGATCCTGGGGGCGACATCGCACATGGGCAACAACAATCGCTGGGCCCGCGAAGGCGGCGTCATTGACGAGATCATGCTCGAAAACATTTACCGAAATCCCGACGGCAACCCGCTCATTTTCGACACAGTGTTGCTGGAAAAGGTGATTAATGAAGCGAACATTACATTGCTGCTGAACACCGCTGTTTATGATCTGGACAAAAATTCTGAATTAGAAACGATCACTGCAGTTCACGCATTTTGCAGCCAGAACAGCACGAAATACACGGTTACTGCTCCGCTGTTTTGCGATGCTTCCGGCGATGGAATCGTAGGCTTCTTATCCGGAGCTGCGTTCCGAATGGGCGCTGAGTCTTCTGAGGAATTTGGTGAAAAATTCGCTCCGGACAAGGCATATGGCGAGTTGCTGGGACATTCTATGTATTTCTATTCCAAAGACATAGGCAGGCCGGTTAAGTTTATTCCACCTTCCTATGCATTGCAGGACATTACCGAAATTCCACGCTATAAAACATTTAATCCAAAAGACTTTGGCTGCCGGTTATGGTGGCTGGAATATGGCGGAAGACTTGATACTGTACATGATACGGAGATAATCAAATGGGAATTGTGGAAGGTCGTTTACGGCGCGTGGAATTACATCAAAAATTCGGGAGAGTTTCCCGAATCTGAAAATATGACGTTGGAATGGGTCGGCACGATTCCGGGCAAGCGGGAAAGCCGGCGTTTTGAAGGTGATTATGTGTTAAAACAGCAGGATATTGTGGAGCAAACTGGATTTCCTGACACAGTTGGTTTCGGCGGTTGGAGCCTCGATCTGCACCCTGCGGACGGCGTTTACAGCGATCAATCAGGGTGCAATCAATGGCATAGCAAGGGCGTTTACAGCATTCCTTACCGTTGTTTTTATAGCAAAAACATTAATAATCTCTTCATCGCAGGCCGCATTATCAGTGCTACGCACGTTGCATTCGCGTCCACTCGTGTGATGGCCACAAGTGCAATGGGCGGACAAGCTGTGGCTATTGCGGCGGCTATTGCAAAAAAATATAGCTGTTCTCCCCGAGAAGTTGGTGAGCAGCATTTAGCGGAATTACAATTGGAATTATGGCGCGCAGGCCAGTATTTGCCACAAACGGAAATTGTTGATGGAGAAAATCTTGTTGAAAGTGCTGTCGAAATAACCGCTTCTTCAAGCTTAAAGTTAAAAGGACTTCCCGGCTCTGACCATTGGGCAGTTATTGAGCATTCAGTCGCGCAAATGTTGCCGGTTCATGGCAAAATGCCCTCGGTAACGGTGTGGGTGGAAGCATTAGCGGATACGGAATTAGTGGTTGAACTTCGGAAAAGCAGCAAAGCATTTAACCACACGCCGGATGTTACGCTGGATACAAAATCTTTTAATTTAAAAACAGGAAAGCATGAAATCAAGTTGGATTGGTCGGCTATTTTTGATGAAGCGGGTTATGCATTTGTCTCATTTATCAAAAACTCAAACATTAAAATTCAATACAGTGATAAGCGTGTAACAGGCTTGTTAACCGTCTTTAATGCAACAAATCCAGCCGTTTCCAATTATGGAAAACAAGAGCCAACGGAAGATCTGGGCGTGGACACATTTGAATTCTGGTGCCCGCAGCGCCGGCCGGAAGGGCGCAACCTGGCATTTCGTTTAAGCGAACCCATTGCGCTTTTTGGAATTGAGAATTTAAAAAATCATCATAATCGCCCCATCGCCAGTCCGAACGCCTGGGTGGCCGACTTTAATGATGCCGAACCGGTGGTAAACATCCACTGGAAAGAACCGGTAAAGATGAGCAAGATCGATATCTGCTTTGACACAGATTTTGACCATCCGATGGAAAACGTCATTTATGTGCACCCGGAAACGGTTATGCCATTTTGCGCCACCAATATTGAAATTTGTAATGACACAGACGAAGTCATTGGAAAAATCAGCGATAACCACCTCTCCCGCAGGACCATTTCCTTCGAACAGCCTGTTCAGACGCAGTCTTTGAAAATAAAAGTGACCAATCCAAATCCGCATACGCCCGCATCTTTATTTCAGATCCGCTGCTATTGATCTCCGGCGGGAGATTTTTGTTCTTTGAAAACTAACAATTTGATCTTAAATTTGGCACCCGAAATAGCAAACATTTGTTTGCTATTTTATTGCTCGTTTACTCTATCATAATAGTATACTACATAGACTTTGAAGGAAGCGGCGGATTTTACACCCTCATCGGACACAAACTGGGAATCTCTTGATGTTGCCTACATCGCAAGCGGTGATCCTGAGGAGGATCGGCGCCTGGCGGCACTCGCCCGTGCAAAGGGCCAGGTGGTTTTCCTGCGTGATATTCCCGAAGAATCCGATGTTCGTTTCAACAACTCCACTGCACTGCCTGAACAGACAAATGCATCTTTCGCCCCAACTAAAAATAACACAAAAACACCGCTGACCTGGGAAACCATCCAGCAAAAGATCTGGGCGGCAACGATCCGCAAAAGGACCCGGACCGAAGTGGCAGTCAATATATTTTCAGCGATTGCCTTGATGATCGTTGGTCATTTGTTATTCACTTTCTTCACTTACGCTCGGCTTACGGTTCTCTGGAATGAACTTGAATTAAGTGAAGGTTTCTTTTATTATGTGCTCGGCGGCTTTGTGGCGCAAATGATTGATGGTGCATTGGGAATGGCTTATGGCGTTACGGCTGCAACTTTTCTGCTGACATTAGGCGTTCCGCCATCCGCTGTAAGCGCGAGTGTGCATACTTCCGAAATATTTACCAGCGGGGTTTCAGGTTATATGCACTTGAAATTCGGTAATGTAAATAGTAAGCTTTTCAAAAAAATCCTGTTTCCAGGTGTTTTAGGCGCAATTACAGGTGCTTATCTCCTATCCTCTTTTGAAAAATACATTTACATTATTAAGCCTTTGGTGGCAGTTTATACGTTAATTCTGGGAATTCTTATCATCCAGAAAGCGTTAAAGAAACGAGTTGAAAAAAGGCCGATGACGAAGATTGGCTGGCTGGCTATGGCAGGCGGAACGCTCGATTCGATCGGTGGCGGCGGTTGGGGACCTATCGTAACATCCACGTTGATCGCCCGTGGACGCCACCCGAAATACACCATTGGATCGGTCAACCTGGCAGAGTTCTTTGTTTCACTCGCAAGTTCAGTTACCTTCATCAGCATCATCGGATTTTCGCACTGGCAGGTCGTTTTGGGACTTATCCTTGGTGGTATGGTCGCCGCTCCGATCGCCGCAAATTTATCCAGAAGATTACCAATTAAGACCATGATGATCATGGTGGGAACCGTCATCATTATCGTGAGTATCAGGATCATTTATATGGTTGTGAGCGATTTATAAGAGACATTATCTAAGTCAGCGCACTTAGTTTTTATATTAAACAAAAAGGCTGAAAGCAACCAGCCAATGAATTCGAATCATGAAAAAACAGACCAAAGCGATACGCACGCAAACGCCAAAAACCAAGTATCGCGAGCATTCAACACCATTATTCCTGACCAGCAGCTTCACATTCGAAAGCGCAGAACAAGGAAAAGCACTTTTTGAGGAAACCGAAGAAGGCAACATTTACAGCCGTTTTTCCAACCCTACCGTGCAGGAATTCGTTGATAAGGTTTGTCTTTTGGAAGATAGTGAAGATGGCGTTGCGACTGCAACGGGTATGGCGGCAGTTTTCGCAAGTATGGCTGCATTGCTGAAAACCGGCGATCACATTATCGCTAGCCGCGCATTGTTTGGCTCTGCACATCAGGTGATTACGCAGATTTTGAGCAAATGGGGCATCACTTACACTTACCTGGACGCGGACGCGAGCGAAGCAGACTGGGAAGCAGCGGTTCAGCCGAATTCAAAAATGGTTTATTTGGAAACACCTTCAAATCCAGGTCTTGATCTTGTAGACCTAGCAATGGTCGGAAGACTTTGCAAAAAACACAATTTGATTTTCAATGTTGATAACTGCTTTGCATCACCCGCATTGCAGAATCCAGCAGAATACGGTGCTGATCTGATCGTGCATTCTGCTACAAAATATATGGACGGACAGGGCCGCGTTTTGGGCGGTGTTGTTGTTGGTAAAAAAGAATATATCAAGGAGTTACGATTCTTCTGTCGCCAGACCGGACCATCCATGTCGCCATTTAATGCCTGGGTTTTGACTAAGAGTCTTGAAACGCTTGGGCTAAGAATGGACAGACATTGTTCGAATGCATTGGCGCTTGCAGAGGCTTTGGAAAAACATCCGGATGTAAAATCAGTAAGATATCCATTCCTGGAATCGCATCCGCAGCACGAACTGGCCAAACAGCAAATGTCAGCCGGCGGCGCGATTGTTACCATTGATTTGGAAGGTGGGTTTGAAAGGGTTTCAGCATTTATGGATGCACTCGAAATCGCTTCATTGTCATCAAACCTGGGCGATACAAGAACGATCGTAACCAACCCAAATACAACCACACATGCCAAACTGAAACCAGAAGAGAAAAAAGCATTAGGCATCACTGAAGGCCTCATCCGCATTTCAGTCGGCCTGGAAGACATCGAAGATTTAATCGAAGACTTCACCAATGCCGTAGAGGTGTCGGTGAAAAGTGATATATTAGATTGATAAACACTTAAACATATTCATATCATGCACACATTAACGATTGAGATTCCGGAGCAGTTTGAGAAGAAATCGGTTCTGCTTTCTATTGCAGTTCAACTGTATCAGAAAGGAGCACTTACAGCTAAGCAAGCAGGAGATTTAGCAGAAATTTCGATGAACGAATTGGTATACCATTCTTTGTCCGATAACGACCCTACAAAGGCGCTCATTAAACCGGAGAAGGCTTATGCTTCAACCGAGGAATGGATTGAAAATTTAAAAAAAGAACAAAATTATAAGGGTTTTGATAAGGAGAGAATGAGGAAGCTTGCTGATGAAATGGACATTCAGGAACCATTGGAGCTTTTACTTTCTCAACTTACTAAATGAGATATTTCCTTGACACCAATATACTGCTTGCCTATTTAAGAAAACACCAGTTGATAAACACTTTACAAACATACTTTGAAGACGAAGGAGGGCCGAGTCAAATGTTTACTTCGGCAGTTTGTATTGAAGAGTTGAGATCCATTGGGATTCGAAATAATTGGGGCAAGCAAAAGATGGCAGCACTAAATTCCCTTAAAGATTCGGTGCTAATCACAACAGAACTAAATGAACCAATTATCGAGCGTTATGCTGAGATAGACGCATTTAGTCAAGGCAGATTGCAGGAAAAACAGCTAAAAGGCTCCGCCAGAAACATGGGTAAAAATGACTTGTGGATTGCGGCGACGGCGAGTGTTTTAAATGCAACATTAATAACAACGGACAAGGACTTTGATCATTTGAATAGTGAATTTTTGAAAGTCGCCCGTTTTGAATTGATATAATATTCACCATGAACGAAACAATAATATCTTCTTTAAACGCTGCCATTGAAGGCAAGAGTGAGACGGAATCGCTGGCGATTCTGGCGGATCTTTTTCCTGGGGAGGTGGTGTTTTCTACTAGCTTGGGCTATGAGGATCAGGTTATTACAGACTTTATTTTAAAGAATAATCTGAATGTTACGATTTTTACCCTGGATACAGGACGGCTTTTCAGCGAGACTTATATGACGCTGCAAAAGACCAATAATCGTTACGATACGAAAATCAAGGTTTACTATCCGCAGACGGATTCTGTGGAAACTTTAGTCAGCACAAAAGGACCTTTGAGCTTTTACGATTCTGTGGAAAACAGGAAGGAATGCTGCTTTATCCGTAAAGTGGAGCCGTTGAACCGGGCTTTGAAAGGTGCTAAGATCTGGGTTACGGGGATTAGGGCAGAGCAGTCGGGGAACCGTCATGATATGCCGCAGCTGGAATGGGACGTGGCGCATCAGCTGGTGAAGTTTCATCCGATTTTGCATTGGTCGTTTGAGGACGTGAAGACTTTTGTGAAGTCCAATGGTCTTCCTTATAACCCATTGCATGACAAAGGCTTCGTAAGCATTGGCTGCGCGCCTTGCACCCGGGCGATTCAGGAAGGCGAAGATTTCCGCGCCGGTCGTTGGTGGTGGGAAGATGAATCGAAGAAGGAATGTGGCTTGCATGCGAAGTAAGCGGTTTGTCTTTATGCTGCTAGCTTAGGTTTTCGGCATTTGATAAAAAATAATTTGAAGGCCGAATGCTTATAGCGGAAGGCAAATGAATCTCGTAAGAAAATTAAATTCAATATGTCAATTTCAGTTAAAGAAGTGTCGGATATCAGCGATCAGGAAGCGAGACGCAGTTCTCCCGATTATCTGGACCAGTTAGAGGCCGAGGCGATTTACATTATGCGTGAGGTCGCTGGCCAGTTCGAGCGCCCTGCATTGTTGTTTTCAGGTGGAAAAGATTCTATCACATTGGTTAGACTGGCTCAAAAAGCCTTTGCACCCGGAAAAATTCCTTTTCCGCTTGTGCATGTTGATACCGGACATAATTTTATTGAAGCAATAAATTACCGCGACGAACTGGCTGAACAAATCGGCGCAAAACTGGTCGTTCGTTATGTGGAAGATACGATTAAGGCAAAAGGTTTGAAAGAACAAACAGGAAAGAATGCGAGCCGTAACTGGCTGCAAACCTTCACTTTGCTGGATACAATTGAAGAATTTGAATTTGACGCCTGCATCGGCGGTGCGCGTCGTGATGAAGAAAAAGCGCGTGCGAAAGAGCGTATTTTCTCATTCCGTGATGAATTCGGTCAGTGGGACCCAAAACGCCAGCGTCCTGAACTTTGGAACTTGTTTAACGGCAGAATCCATAAAGGCGAAAACGTGCGTGTGTTCCCGATTTCAAACTGGACTGAATTAGACGTTTGGGCTTATTTGAAAAGAGAAAACATCACATTACCATCCATTTATTTCGCTCACGAGCGTGAATTGATTTTGAGAGATGGGAAATTGCTGAACAACACTCCGGTTATCGAACCCGACGAGCACGATCAGATCGTAAAACGCCAGGTTCGTTTTAGAACGGTTGGCGATATGACTTGTACAGCGGCTGTGGAATCGAGTGCGGCTACATTGGACGAGGTTATTGCTGAGATTACTGTTTCCAGGATTAGTGAGAGAGGTGAGACGCGGATTGATGACCAACAGACGGAAGCGGCGATGGAGGATAGGAAAAAGGGGGGGTACTTCTGAGATGACTTGGTGGACGCCCTTCGGCCGCCCGGCGGCCCGGTCCGCTCAGGGTGACAAGTCAGACATTCACTCATTCTCTCATTCATCATTCAAAATTAAATAAAGTGGATTTACTAAGATTTATAACAGCAGGTTCCGTAGACGATGGCAAGAGCACATTGATCGGACGCTTGCTTTACGATACAAAAAATATATTGGCGGATCAGATGGAGGCCATTGAGCGTGCTAGCAAAAGCCGTAATGTGGGGGAAATTGATCTGGCGTTGCTTACGGATGGCCTTCGTTCGGAGCGTGAGCAGGGCATTACCATTGATGTGGCCTACAAATATTTCCAAACGCCTAACCGCAAGTTTATCAGCATTGATGCTCCTGGACACATTCAGTATACCAGAAATATGGTTACGGGTGCTTCTAATGCGGATTTGGCGATTATTCTCGTGGATGCGCGCCATGGTGTTGTCGAACAAACCCGCAGGCATTCATTAATCGCTTCCATGCTGGGGATTCCGCATGTAATTGTGGCGATTAATAAGATGGATCTGGTTGGAAATTCGGAAGATGCGTTTCTTGAAATTGCGAAAGCATATCAGGAATTGGCTTCTAAATTGAATATCAAAGATTTGACATTGATTCCGGTTAGCGCATTGAATGGCGATAACATTGTGGACAGATCGGTGAATATGCCTTGGTATACGGGTGAAACATTGCTTTCTGTTTTGGAAACTGTAAATGTTTTGAAAGATCAGAATCAGGAAGACGGCCGTTTTTCGGTTCAATATGTGATCCGCCCTCAGACGGAGGAATTGCATGATTACCGCGGATATGCCGGACGTGTGCAGAGCGGGACATTCAAAAAAGGTGATTTGGTAAAGGTTTTGCCTTCTGGAACGGAATCTAAAATCGCGAAGATTGAATTTGGCGGAAACGAAATCGAGGAGGCGTCTGTTTTAGAATCAGTTACAATTTTGCTTGAAGACGATGTGGACATTAGTCGCGGCGACACCATTGTTTCTATCAATAATTCACCAATTGTGAGCCAGGATATCGAGGCGCTGGTTTGTTGGATGGATGATAAGAAAACTTTGAAAGCAGGAAATAAATATGTATTGCAGCACGGAACAGCCCGTTCAAGATGTTCTATCCGTGATATTGAATACCAAATTGACATTAATTCATACGAAAAGCTGGACGAAGTGGAAAGCCTGAAACTGAATGATGTTGCCAGAATTGTACTCAGAACAGCCCAGCCAATCGCCTACGATCCTTATCAGCAAAACCGCGCGAATGGCGCAGCGATCCTGATCGACGAAACGTCAAATGTGACCGTAGGAGCTTGCATGATCGAATAAAAGAAATTATCACCATGAGCGAAATATTGATTTCTGATAAAGTATCCGCCGTTGCGAAGCGCGATATCATTGATTTGAACCAAAAAATCAATGCATTTAACACGGGCGAAACACCCGAGGAAGCATTCCGTAAGTTCAGGCTTACCCGCGGAGTCTATGGCCAGCGCCAGCCAGGCGTTCAAATGATCCGCATCAAGCTGCCTTACGGTCGCATTACGGCGGACCAGCTTGTCAGGATCGCGGATACTTCCGACAAATTCGCAACGGGTAACCTGCACGCGACCACGCGCCAGGACATTCAATTGCACTTTGTAAAGCTTTCCGATTCACCGCAGCTTTGGGCTGACCTGGAAGATGCAGGCATTACATTAAAAGAAGCCTGCGGTAACACCATTCGTAACGTAACGGCTTCTTCCATTGCTGGAATTGACCCGGACGAACCATTTGATGTAACGCCGATTACGCATTCCATATTCAGCTATTTCCTCCGCAACCCGATCAATCAGGATATGGGACGGAAG
This sequence comes from Dyadobacter sp. CY347, assembly GCF_021502655.1. Taxonomy (GTDB): domain Bacteria; phylum Bacteroidota; class Bacteroidia; order Cytophagales; family Spirosomataceae; genus Dyadobacter. The sequence continues at coordinate 559,230 of NZ_JAKFFT010000002.1, read as the reverse complement.
TTTAAAATCGCGGTTTCTTCTTCTGAAAAAGATTCGGCTTTGGCATTCATCCACGACGTGGGTCTGATTGCCAAAATGGGCGTGAATGAAGCTGGTGAAACGGTTAAAGGTTTTAAAGTGCTGATTGGTGGAGGATTGGGCGCGCAGCCTTTTTCGGCTCAAACTGCATTTGAATTCCTTGAAGAGGATAAAGTTATTCCTTTCATTGAAGCATTGCTTCGCGTTTTTGACCGTTACGGAGAGCGCGTTCGTCGCCATAAGGCGCGTATGAAGTTTCTTTTGGCCGATATTGGTCTTGAAGAAATGATGGCAAGAGTGGAAGAACAACGTGTTGCAGTTAAAAACAAAGTTTTCACAATTCCTGAGGACCTGTTTGGAACGAAGGAAATTGAATCTGTCAGCTACGCAGCTCGTCCTGCTTTGACAGAAGCTGAAATCCTGAACATTGCTTCACAAAGCATTGCAGCAGATAAGCTGGATATTTTCACAAAATGGCTGAGAACCAACACATTTGAACAAAAACAAAAAGGCTGGTATGCAGTTCAGTTGCGTGTTCTTTTAGGAGATATGCACTCGGACACGGCTCGCCAGCTTGCTGATGTGGTTCGCCAATATGCTGCGGATGATATTCGTGTAACTGTGAATCAAGGTTACGTGCTTCGTTTTGTGAAAGGTGAAGACTTGGTTGCGATTTATCACGAATTGGCAAAATTGGGCCTTGCAGCCCCTGGTTTTGACAGCACGATGGACATTACAACTTGCCCGGGAACAGACACTTGTAACTTGGCCATTTCAAGCAGCTATGGAATCACACGCGTGCTTGAAGATGTGATGCGCGATGAATTCCCTGAAATGATTTACAATCAAGACATTAAGATCAAAATAAGTGGATGTATGAATGGCTGCGGCCAGCATAATGCGTCCAACATTGGTTTCCACGGAAGCTCTATCAAAAACGGCAAGCTGGTTTTGCCTGCATTGCAGGTTTTACTAGGCGGTGGTTTTACAGGCGACGGTGTTGGTTTGATTGGTGATAAAGTGATCAAAGTTCCGACCAAACGCGGTCCTGAGGCTCTACGCACAATTTTTAATGATTTTGAAGCCAATGCATATGATGGCGAATATTTTAACCAATATTATCAGCGTCAGACTAAAAATTACTTCTTCCAATTGCTGAAACCGATTGCAGACTTAACCACTTTGCAAGACGACGATTACCGCGATTGGGACCACGACGAGTTGTTCAAAACCGAGATCGGGGTTGGAGAATGTGCGAGTGTGCTCGTTGACCTTGTGGCTACGACCATCACAGAAGGACAGGAAAAATTGAATCTTGCCAAAGAAAACTACGAATCGGGTGTTTGGGCGGATGCGATTTATCATGCTTATAATGTATTGATTACGGGCGCAAAAGGTTTGTTAATGACCAAAGACGTGACATTGAACACGCAGTATGGCATCGTAAATGACTTTGAAGCGAACTTCGGTCAGGAGTTTAAATATGAAACACCTGCTGAATTCACGCGCGAAGACAAGTCAGAAGCGCCTTTCCGTTCACTGGCGTTCAGCATCAATCATTTCGAGCCGACGCAGGAATTCGCAACTTACTTCCTGAACACCGCCGAGCAGTTTTTGAATTTTGTCCGCAATACACGTGAATCACAATTGGTGGAAACCGGCGAGCCGGCTTTGCAAGAATTGTCATTCGGAAAAGATAGTTAAAATGGCTTTTCAGCCGTCATTTGTTGGCTTTTGAATTCATATTTGATCGCTAACAAATGACTGCCGAAGTCATAAAAGATATGAAACTTACACTCATCGGTGCCGGGCCGGGCGATCCTGACCTGATCACCTTGAAAGGAGTTAAAGCGTTGCAATCCGCAAAAGTCGTCCTTTACGACTCCCTCGCCCACTCTTCACTTCTTGATTATTGCCCCGAAAATTGCGTCAAAATTCTTGTTGGCAAGCGCTTTGGTAAAACCAGCTGCGCGCAAGATGACATTAACGCATTAATCGTCGAAAACGCACGCATTTATGGCGAAGTTGTTCGCTTGAAAGGCGGCGATTCTTTTATTTTCGGCAGGGGTTATGAAGAGATTCTTTATGCTGCACAACATGGCATTGAATCGGAGATTATCCCTGGCATATCAAGCAGCCATGCAGCTCCTGCATTAGCTGGCATTCCCTTGACTTCAAGAGGTTTAAGTGAGAGTTTTTGGGTCATTACAGGCACGACAAAGAATCATGCGCTTTCCAATGATCTGCTTTTAGCAGCGCAATCAACAGCGACAGTTGTAATCTTAATGGGCTTGCATAAGTTGCAGGAAATTGTTGACATTTACGCGGCACTGGACAAACTCGACGAATCCATTTCCATCATTCAGAACGGAACATTGGAAAATCAGAAAGTGGTTACTGGAAAGATCAGTAACATTGCTGCATTGGCCCAGGTGAGCGAAATTGCTTCTCCGGCGATTATCGTAATTGGCAAAGTTGCCGCGTTACCGGATCTGAATTACGAGCAAATTGAAACATTGATCCAACAGGGAAGATCTGTTGCGAGTGAAGTAAATTAGAGCAGGCTCAGCATCCAGTGGAAGTCGATTACCCGACCTTTTTCCCGAAATTCCAGGAAATAGATAATTCCCGCCAATACAACGTAGCTGACAAAGAGCCACTTCTTCTTCATTTCGTATTGATCATGGTAATGAAAGTAATCGTACACCATGGAAGCAGTAAATCCAAAAATCATCAATACAAACGACAATAAGCCACAATCCTGGCGGTAATGCTTGAACGTATGCAATGCAGGCGCACCCAGAACGAGATACATCAGCCACATGCCAAAGCCCATTCTGTATAAATACATGCTCAGGCGCCGATCGTTCTTGATGTCAAATATTCCTTCCAAGATGTCGTTATTTAGCAGATTGAAACAGTGAATTTAAGAAATTACACTTACAAAAAACAGAATTTCGTATAGATATAATATATACGTATTATTGCAAAAAATGTTTGGATGCAGCCAATAGTTTCAAAGTTTCTTTTTTTAATTCTAAACCAAATTGCATCGCTATCCTGGAAAAATGCTTTCAGGATTTCCGATTTTTTGCGCTGGTCCATTTTCAGTGTCGGAGGTTATCGCCGCCAGGTGATCCGTCAGAATCTCAGAAACAGCTTTCCTGATAAAACGGAAGCAGAACTTTCCCGCATTGCGAAGGAATTTGAACTCCACTTTACAGATCTCATCGTTGAAACCATCAAATTCCGCACTGCGAGCCCGGAATGCGTGCGGGAGCGCTTGCAGGGTGATATCAGCATTATGGATAAGTTTTATGAGAATAACACCAACATTATATTTTTGATGGGGCACAGGGGCAACTGGGAGCTTGCTAACCTGTTTTCCTCGCTCTGCTTTAAGCATGAATGCATTGTCGTTTATCGTCCGCTGCAAAACGAGGCTTCCGATCAATGGTTCCTGGATATGAGGACGCGATTTGGCGCCAAGCTGGTGCCTATGGACAACATTTTCAAAGAATTACAAAAACCAAGAGACAAGCCTTACGTGGTCGTGCTGGCCAATGACCAGTCTCCCAATCCCAAAACTGCGTTCTGGACTGAATTTTTGCACCAGGACACAGGTGTTTTTCGAGGTGTTGAAACCATTGCCCGCCGCTATAATCTCACTGTTTTATACGCCGATTTCAGCAAAGTGCCCCATAAGCGCGGCTACTATCAGGTTGCCATTTCTACGATCACAGACTGCCCCAAAGAAGTCGAGAATAATGCAATTCTCAAAAGACAGCTGTGCATCTTAGAAGAGGATATTAAAAAACAGCCTCACAACTGGCTTTGGAGCCACAGACGCTGGAAACACCGGCGACCCGAATGCCTGAAACCGGAGCAAACATTATCTTAATACACGTTAAATTTCTGTCTGAAAGCAACTGGGAAATGCTCAACTTATTTGCTTCTGCCAAATTATCCTACCAAATTGTGGTCGTTTACCACGAGCTGGCCAACGAGATCTTTGAAGACTGGTTCAAAAAAGTAAGGACCAAATTCGGAACGAAAATGGTGCCGATGAAGGAAGCGATGGTCCGCGCGATGACGGTGGAAACATGCAAGGCCGCAAAACCTGCTGCCATTTCAAATACGACAAGAATTAAAAAGTGAATAAACCTATTAAAGTCCTTATCCTGCGTTTTTCATCTATTGGTGACATTGTGCTCACCACGCCGGTGATAAGGTGCTTGAAACAACAGGCGAACGCCGAGGTTCATTATTTTACCAAATCAAAATTTCAATTTCTGCTTGCCGACAATCCCTATGTCGACAAAGTCTGGCTCCTGGATAAAGACATTAAGCCCATTATTAAGCAGCTTAAAGCAGAAAAATTCGATTACATTATTGATCTGCATGCCAATATCAGAACGTTGCGAATTAAGCTGGCGTTAGGCGTCAAGGCATTTAGTTTTGATAAATTAAATGTGCTAAAATGGCTGCTGACCACATTTAAGGTCGATTATCTGCCCGACATTCACATCGTAGACCGTTATATGGAGACGCTTGAAGCCTTCAACGTTAGAAATGACGAGCGCGGACTGGATTATTTTGTTCCATATAAAGATAATGTTGAAATGAACTGGCTGCCGGCAACGCACCAGCGGAATTTTGTCGCCTATGCCATTGGCGGACAGCACAACACCAAAAAGTTGCCTGTTGCCAGAATGATCGAGCTTTGCAGGAAAATAAATTTCCCGATTGTGCTGCTGGGAGGCCCCGAAGATTACGAAGCGGGTGAGGCCATCCGCCTGGCAGTTGGCGACCATCTGATCGTGAACACCTGTGGGAAATACAATTTCAATCAATCGGCTTCGCTTGTGCAAAAATCGCTGATCGTGTTTTCCCATGATACTGGCCTGATGCATGTGGCAGCTGCTTTTAAAAAGAAAGTGTATTCAATATGGGGAAACACCATTCCGGGTTTCGGCATGTATCCCTATAAGACGGTTTTTGAAGTGTTGGAAAACAATAACCTGAAATGCAAGCCATGCTCCAAAATTGGCCATAAAGAATGCCCGCAAAAACACTTCAAATGCATGAACGAGCTTTCCTTTGACTTCCCTATAAAAGAACTCCGGGCTAACAATTAGTGTTAGCATGGCTGAACATCAGAAAAAGATCACAAACGACCATTCATGAATAAAAAGGTAAACATTGGCATCGTCCAAATGAGCTGCACGGAAGACGTGGAAGCGAATTTTCAAAAAGCTGTGCAGGGAATCCGGGACGCTGCGGCCAAAGGTGCCAACATTGTATGTCTTCAAGAACTCTTCCGCTCGCTGTATTTCTGCGATGTGGAAGACCATAAAAATTTCCTTTTAGCGGAACCCATTCCAGGCCCTTCCACGGAATCGCTTAGCGCGGTGGCGAAGGAACTGGGTGTCGTGATCATTGCTTCATTATTTGAAAAGCGTGCGCATGGGCTTTACCATAACACAACGGCCGTTTTGGATGCAGACGGCGCCTATCTGGGAAAATACCGTAAAATGCACATTCCGGATGATCCGGGTTATTACGAAAAATTCTATTTCACGCCCGGGGACGCGGCCATCGGGGAATCGGTAGGCGAGGCTGGTGATAAAGACGGTTATCGTGTTTTCGATACGAAATTTGCCAAAATCGGTGTGCTGATCTGCTGGGATCAATGGTATCCCGAAGCGGCACGGATTACAAGTCTAATGGGCGCAGAGATCCTGTTCTATCCTACTGCCATCGGCTGGGATACAAATGAAACGGATCCTATCATTAATGAAGAGCAATATGGCGCGTGGCAAACCATTCAGCGCGGACACGCGGTCGCGAATGGTGTTTACGTGGTGGCCGTGAACCGGACAGGCCGCGAAGCCGACCAGCAATTCTGGGGCGGCTCATTCATTGCCAATCCCCAAGGCCGGTTGCTTTACCTGGCGCCGCACGAAGAAGAAGTGACTCACGTAGAAGAACTGGATCTTCAAAAACTGGATTTTTACAGAACGACCTGGCCGTTTCTAAGAGACAGAAGAATTGATTCTTATCGCCCGATCCTTAAACGATACATAGATTAGGAAAGCGAGATAATATAATTATTTTAAGTTTAATATGAAAGAGGGCATCGTTTACGATGCCCTCTTTTTGCATTTTGCAATTTTATCAAAAACAGGTTTCGAATTTTAGTTTTGTAACCTGTATTTTATTTAAATCTTAAAAACTACGTTTATAAAAGTCTCGTTTTAAGAACATTAATTGCAAGATGTTAAATTATAAGTCTATAAATAGCATAGACATTCTGGCAAGCAGGGAAATTTAAACTAATTATAAAATTATTACCAAAACATTTTATAACGATTTTAAATGACCAATTTTTATTGCAAAAAACGCTCATTTTTAAATTTATTCTCTTGCATTATTTCACATTGTCAGTATATTTGAGAAGTCGTTATACGAATGACTGAACTTCTGAATACAAGATATATTCCAGCCGCACATGAATATATCTGACTGTATCAGGGTGAACATTAACAAAGGCCGGTTGTCTCACAAAGACATTTCCGGCATGTTCTCTGCCGATACAATATAATTTTTTTAATACAGGATTACCAAGAACACCGTGGACAGGCAAAATGTCGACGTAGGGATTTTATTGTCTTTACCAACACTTTTAAACGCTGCCTGTCCTCGATTTAAGAGGGTATTGCTTTCCGGAAAAGCAGTTTTGCAAGCTTATGGCTGTGTTGTTCTGTCCACGCGAAAGTGTGTGCGGCGCACGGCAACGTGGACACCACACAGCCATAACTTTTTTCCCTCCGATTACTGATACCTAACAACAATTAAACTCATCTTCTCCCATGCGTAAAGTTCTACTCTTATTATTATGGGCCTGTCTTTCTGCTCCGCTCGCTTACGCTCAGGTGCGTCAGATCAGCGGAAAAATCACAGCAGCAGACGATGGCCTCGGACTTGCAGGCGCCTCTATCATATTTAAAGGAACCAATGTGGGTTCAAATGCAGATGCAGACGGAAAATTCAGTTTTTCTGTGCCGGGTGACGGAATTCTTGTGGTTTCTTATGTGGGTTTCTTAATTAAAGAACTTCCTATCGGCAACCAGACTCAATTTGACATTAAACTTGACGCCGATACACGTCAGCTTGCCGAAGTGGTTGTTACCGCCTTTGGTATAGAACGCGAGAAAAAAGCATTGGGCTACACAGTCCAGGAAGTAAAAGGAAGTTCGCTGACTGAATCACGGTCTACGAACGTGGCAAACGCATTATCCGGAAAAATCGCCGGTGTGCGCGTTCAGTCCAACGGCGGACCGGGCAGCAGCTCCACGATCCAGATCCGTGGATCATCTTCTGTTTCCGGAAACAACCAGCCATTGATCGTTATTGACGGTGTGCCTATGGAACAAACTGCCAACAAAACACTGGGTGGCGGAATTTCAGAAGTTAACCCGGACAACATTAAAGAAATGTCTGTGCTAAAAGGCCCTAACGCAGCTGCATTATACGGCTCTCGCGCAGCCAACGGGGTTATCTTGATTACAACTAAAAACGGACAAGGAACAAAAGGATTGGGTGTTGAAGTAAATTCAAACATTACATTCGAACGTCCCTGGATCAAACCGGATTTCCAAAACACATACGGCGGCGGAAGCGGTTACCGGACCTGGTATAATGACGGATGGAGCTCGTCCATCACAGATCCTGCGCAAATAGCCCAATACAGAGCTGTTTACGATGCAAGATATCCTCTGGCTGGTTCAGCGGGAACGGATGAAAGCTGGGGAGCACCTATGGATGGTCGTATGGTGAGACAGTGGTGGACTGGTGACGATGTTGCGCCACTGACTCCTCAGCCTAATAACTGGGAAGAATACTGGCAAACAGGTCGCACAATTACCAACAGTGTGGCACTTTCAGGAGGCAACGACAAAGGATATTTCCGCCTGGGACTGAGTCGCGTAGATCAGAAAGGGATTATGTATTACAATGATTTTCACAGAAATAACTTCCGTATCAACTCGGGTTATAACCTTACGAAAAATCTAAGTGTTACATTATCCGGCGAGTATATCAAATCAGGCTCGGACAACCGCAGCTATGCAGCCGGTCAGGAATTTATCTGGTCGCACCGAAGCGTTTCGTGGGATCAGCTTCGGAATTACGAACAATACACAGATGTGCATAACCAGAAAGCAGGTGACACAGATCCACCAAACTGGCAGCATACATTCTTTACAAACCCTTATTTTTCTCAGTTAAAAACGCCATCCGGCAATGAGAAAGACAGGCTTCTGGGGAACATTGCATTGAATTACAAAATCCTTCCTTCGCTAACCTTAATGCTTCGCTCGGGAACAGATTACTGGACAGATACAAGGATTAATGTTACCAACTTCCTGCGTGTCCGGAATGGCACAAGGACGCCCGGCCGCTTCAATGAAGAAGTTTTGCGCAGCCAGGAAACAAACACGGATTTTATTTTGACTTATACCAAAAACATTACCAGCGACTTTGGTGTCAATGTTCAGTTTGGTGGAATCCAGCGTAACAATTATTACAAAAGAAATTACTTCGCAGTGGGTGAAATGGTTGTGGATGGCCTTTACAATGCAGGAAACTCTGTGCCAAGTGCGAACACGATTGAAAGTGAGATCAGAAAGTCCGAAACGCAAAGCTTGTTTGGAACAGCTAACTTCTCTTGGAGAGACGGCCTGTTTCTTGATCTTACTGCCAGGAACGACTGGTCAAGCACATTGCCTTCCAATGCGCGTTCCTATTTCTATCCTTCGGCTTCTTTAAGTGCAGTGGTTACTGAATTGTTTGACGTGAAGAGCAATGTTTTGTCATTTGGTAAAGTTCGTGCGAGTTATGCACAGGTTGGTAACGACGCACTTCCTTATCAGCTTGCCCAAACCTTCACAGCGAGCGGTTCATGGAACGGTGCTGTACCAAAATTTGCAGAGAACATTCAAATCGCAAACTCTGAGCTGAAACCGGAAATCACAACAGGACTTGAATTGGGTGCTGACGTGCGGTTCTTCAAAGGAAAAGTAGGTTTAGATGTGACTTACTACGAGCAAACAACAAAAGACCAGATCCTGGGTGTTGAAATTTCCAAGGCCAGCGGTTATGACAAAAGAATCCTGAATGCCGGAAAAATCACGAACAAAGGCGTTGAGCTGACCATATCCGGAACACCTGTAAAACTGTCGAATGGTTTTAGCTGGGAAGTGTCTCTGAACTACGCCCGCAACCGCAACAAAGTGGTTGAGCTTGCAGAAGGACTGACGACTTACACTTTGGCTACCCAAAGAGGAATGTCTTCGGAAGCGCGTGTAGGAGAATCATACGGAACCTTCTACGGTGTTGGTTTCCAGAAATCACCGGACGGACAAACAGTTTACGGAGCAAACGGCTTACCAGTTACAGTTTCAAACCAAAAGCTGGGCAATGTTCAGCCTGACTGGATCGGCGGTATGTTGAACACATTCAACTACAAAGGCTTCTCTTTAAGTGCATTGGTTGATGTGCGCATCGGCGGTGACATTTATGACGAAGGAACCGGAACAGCCCGCTGGACAGGTCAGTATGCAGAAACTGCTTTGGGACGTGAAGAAGGTGTAATTGGCAAAGGCGTTCGGGAAATGACAGGAGCGGATGGTTCTAAATCTTACATTCCAAACGACATCATCGTAACTGCCAATCAGCTTTATGGTTATAGCAACCCACGTAACTATCACGAATCAGCGATTTTCGATGCGAGCTATGTAAAGCTTCGTGAGGTTTCTCTGGGTTACAGCATCAGCCCTTCATTCTTGAAAAAAATCAAAATTCAGTCGGCAAAGCTTTCAGTAGTGGGACGTAATGTGTGGATGATCTTCAAAAACACACCGCATATTGATCCTGAAATCGATGCAAAAGGAGCAAACGGACAAGGTTTCGGTTACGGCGAGCTTCCTAGCTCACGCAGCGTGGGTATGAACCTGTCATTGTCATTCTGATCCAGTTAACTGACCTTAAAGAATCTGAAAATGAGAAATATATTAAATCATAAAACCATTTGGATGACGGCGCTTGCAGGGATTTTGACTGCATCGAGCTGCACCAAGGATTTTGACGAAATGAATGTAAGTCCGAACAGCCCTACGGCCATCGGACCGCAATATCTGCTTCCTACCGGCATTGAAACCGCCGTTGACCGTTACTGGGGACACCGCACGCGTTTCGAGCGGATCAACATAGATGCGGCCGAACTGTATGTGCAGCATTTGACCCGTAATATTTATTCCAATGAAGGCGATGATTACACGGTTTCACCTGCATTGGTTGCCAACAACTGGAAAGGTTTCTACAATGATTCACAGCTGAATTTCCAGCGTATCATTGCGCTGTCCGGCGAAGGATCCGCTAATCCAAACTCCAATTATGAAGGCGTCGCGCTGGTGATGCGCACATGGGTTTTCTCCCTACTCACAGACCTTTACGGAGCGATTCCTTATAACGACGCGATCAAGGGAACAGCAGCAGAGTCGCCGGTTTATACACCAAAATACGACGCTATGGAAGTTGTTTACGCAGGAATGCTGAACGATTTGAAAATGGCGAACGAAAAACTGGTCGTGGGCGGCCCGGCCATTGCCGGTGATATTATGTATGCAGGTGATATTTTGAAATGGAAAAAATTTGCCAACTCGTTGCGCCTCCGCCTGGCAAACCGCCAGGCTGCCAAGAAGCCGGCAGAATCGAAGGCAATCATGACAGAGATCGTTTCAGACGCAGCCAAATTCCCGATCTTCACCAGCAACGCAGACAATGCACAGCTCAATTGCACCACGGTTTTACCAAGTAACAACGAGTGGAACCAGGTGATGAAGCAAGACGGACGGACCGACTGGAACATCAGCAAAACGCTTGCCGACAAGATGAGTGCGCTCGATGACGCCAGGATCACCAAGTATGCCAATGCGAATAAAGACGGCAAATACGAAGGCCACCCGAACGGCTTACCCGATGCCATTGCAACAACCTATCTGGCTACAAGCTCAACCATTGGCAATGCATTTACCGCAGCCGAAGCACCGGAAGTGATCATGACTTTTGCCGAATTGAACTTCATCCTTGCGGAAGCAGCGCTGGACGGTGAGATCACAGGTAATGCCAAAACCTATTTTGATGCTGGCGTTACGGCTTCATTTGCCCAGTATGGCCTCGTTCCATCGGCTTCCTTCACAACGAAGCTTGGTGCAGTAACAAGAGAAAAAGTATTGGAGCAGAAGTGGGTCGCATTGTTCGGCCAGGGCGTTGAAGCCTGGGCAGAATGGCGCAGAACAGGGTTCCCTGTTTTCCCGGCACCCGATCCACGTGCGGTTTTGCAAAACAACGGCATTCTCCCAACGCGTTTCCCCTACCCCAACTCGGAATATTCACTGAATGCTGACGCGGTAAAAGCAGGAGAAGGCTTGAACGGCGGCCCTAACGACATGAAAACCAAGCTTTGGTGGTCGGAAAAGTAATCGGGTAATCATTCCAAAAAACTCATTTAGAATCGAGATTATGAAAAATATCAAAACATACATTCCCGCATTTTGTCTTGCAGTTGCGCTTTCACTGGGCATGACCTCCTGCAAAGAAGAAGATCCGTTTCTGGACGTAGACGTAGCGCCTGTGCTGGTGGACATTGTAGGAGCAGCTTTCGGCGCGCCTCTTGCGAGCGAGCCGACGGTGGGTTATCAGTTGACCGCGCCAAAACTTACACTTTCAGCCAGGTTACTGGAACTGGATAAGACCAACATTCTGGACCATACCAAAGGCATTGATTCCATTCCTGTTCCTAATGTTGCGATCAAAATCACATTGCGTTCAGGGGCCGTCCTGGGCGAGGTTACTTCCAATGCGCAAGGCCTCGTAACGATCGACAAAACCTGGGCTGAACTGGGCGTTGCGACCCCCAAAGCGGGCACGGTTACTAAGATTTCCTGGACGGGATCTTACAAGGGAATTGCATTTACAAGATTCTCTCAAATACAAGCTAACTAACTCAAAATAAGGCCAATGTGCAGATAAAATTTTTATTTATTTTGTATATTGTATCGAGGACTTTACCACAAATATTTATCGTCACATATTTCTAAACAATACAACAATGAATCAAAAAATCGACCGTCGAAATCTGTTAAAATCCGGCTTAATGGCAATCGGAGGTATGACTTTGGCTCCGCATTTGAGCATGGGCGCATTTGCAAATGCTCCGCTTAGCCTGGATCCAGAAAACCGTATTTTCCGCAGCCCAATGGTAAGGGAACATTTCCTGCCAAACGATTTCAAAGCGCCGAAGATCATTGCGAAACTGAACTCCAATGAAAACCCTTACGGCCCGCCCATGTCCGCACAAAAAGCGGTTGCAGATTCTGTGAAAAACGGAAACCGTTATGCATGGAAAGAAATGTACGACCTGATCGACAAAATAGCGAAGAAAGAAGGCGTTACTGCGGACCACATTATGATGGGACCAGGTTCATCCGATCTTCTGGAAAAAGTGGCTCTGGTAACATTCATGAAAGGAAAAGGAAACATTGTTTCTGCTGATCCTTGCTATATGTCTTTGATACAGGTTGCAAAATCCGTAGGTGCAACCTGGAAACCTGTTCCTTGCACAGCCGACTGGTCACACGACCTGAAAGCCATGGAAGCCGCCATCGACAGCGAAACGAAACTGGTTTACGTTTGTAACCCAAACAACCCAACCGGCGCCATTACAAAAGGCCAGGATCTGTTGGATTTCTGTTCAAGGGTTTCAGAAAAAGTGCCTGTATTTGTTGACGAAGCTTACATCGAGCTGGCCGTTGGTGCAGATACGCAGAGCATGGTTTCTCTTTTAACGCAAAAGAAAAACGTGATCGTTGCCCGTACTTTCTCTAAAATCATGGGAATGGCTGGGATCCGCGTGGGTTACATGGTTGCGCTTCCTTCTTACCTGGAAACCATCAACAAGATCACACGTGGCGGAATGGGGATTTCATACACTTCGATCTTCGCCGCTTCTGCAAGTCTGGACGACAATGAATTCCAGGTTAGCACGCGCAAGCTGAACCACGAAGCAAAACTTTATCTGTACGAAAACCTGGACAAATTGGGATACAAATACATTCCTTCTTACACCAACTTCGTGCTCTTCCCGATCACGATTTCAGGAAAAGAACTTTTGACAAAAATGACAGCAAAAGGCGTCGCAGTCCGCTCTTTTGATATTCAAAACAAACCCTGGTGCCGCGTAAGTCTCGGAACAATGGACGAGATGAAAGCCTTCGTAGGCGCGCTGAACCAGCTGAGCTAACATCACTTCGGCTACGCTCAGTGTGACAAGGCGCTTGTCTGTCACACTGAGCGTCAGCCGAAAACTAGTAACACCGACCTTTAAAGCTGCTGCCACACTGAGCGCAGCCGAAGTGCACCCTATGCCCCATTCAGCCCTCTTGAATCTTAACAACCCATTGACCATTCAAATTTCTTTTGATCATGAGTGATGCATTGCAAAAAACCATAACACTCTTATTATTAATCGGTTTGGGGCTTCTTTTGAAGTCCAAATTCAAGAACAAAGACCAGACAAATGGGATTAAGGAGATCATTTTGTCCGTTGCATTGCCTTCGACGATCTTTATTTCCCTGATGAAGATTGAGGTCGACTCTTCCATGATCATCATTCCGCTGGTAACGCTGGTTTTCAACTTCTTAATGTTCTTTTCAGCGCCGCTTGCATTCTCATTGTTTGGTATTGAAAAAAACAGTCCTACCGGCAGGACCATGATGATGCTTATCCCATCACTGGCTCCGGGCCTGTCGTGCTTTCCTTTTATTGCAGAATTTTTGGGAGAAAAAAGCCTTGCTATTGCGGCCCTTGCCGACGTTGGAAACAAATTTTTCGTGCTGATATCATTGTACATTCTGGCCATGAATATGTTTCTGAAAAACAGCGATGATAAGGAAACGAAAATGGGCGGCAAATTGAAAAGCCTGTTCGTCAGCATGTTCCAGGAGCCGATCAACATTCTGATATTCCTGGCCATTATCCTGCTTAGCGTAGGCATCAATTACAGCACATTACCATTTGTTGTAACTGAAATTTTTGACAAAACCAGCGCCATGATGACGCCATTGGTCCTGCTTTTCATTGGTCTGGCTGTTCAGCTGAAAGAAGGAAAAAAACGCATTGTAGCAAGCATTTTATTTTTCCGCGCAGGCATTACCATGATCATCAGCGCAGGAATGATCTACGTGTTGCACATTACAGACCTTTCCCTGATCCTGCTTGCCATCGTTATTCCTTTGAGCGCGGCTAGTTTCTGGCCGCTGGCGCATATTTCAGCATTTAATTTGCGGGAAGATGCCAAAGGCCTGCCGAAAGAAAAGAGAACGTTTGACCTGGAACTGGCTGTGTTGCTGCTGGCATTTTCGTTGCCATTTTCCACCATTCTGATCCTCGCTATTCTTTCGTCCGGCTCTTTCTTTGCGCATACATCTACGCTGCTTACGAGCGGGATGATATTCATTGTTCTGGGTGCTCTTCCCAATGCTTTAAGTAAAGTCTTTGTCAAAGTGTCCAAAGCCTGATTTTCAACTGAAACCCACATTTATGCACAAGTTCGCAATCACGTCTGTCCTTGCCCTTTTATCATTGAATCTGATTGCCCAAACCGACATGGCAGCCGTTGACAATGTGAAGTCCGAGGTGACTATTAAGGTGTCCAAAAAGAGCAAAAAACATAAATACTTTTCAGACAATGCGCCGGTTACAATGGCCGACGGAAGTGTAAAATCAATTGCGGATATAAAAGTGGGCGAGCATGTAAAAACTTGCAAAGGCGGAAAGAGCATGGCTACGCAGGTGCGACAAATTGACGTGTATAATAAACCTGACTTTTCATTAACAGCCATTTATCTGCGCCCGGCTGAAGGAATGGCGAACTATGATCCAAAAATGATCCCTGCCTTGCTGCTGGAAGCAACGCCTAACCACCGCGTCCAGACCAGCAGAGGAAAAAAGCGGCTGAAACAGCTCAGCAAAAATGACATTTTGTATCATTATGAGCCTTCTACCGGCATCGTTTCTTCCTGGAAAGTGGGCGCTGTAAAGCAAAATGCACGCATTGTTTCAAAGGCCTATAACCTGGAAACAGAAGACGGCACTTACCTGGTTGACAATGTCATGGTCGCTCAATAACATTCATTTATTCAACTTTCCAAGCGGGATGCAGGCAACTGCTTTCCGCTTTTTGTTTATACATTATTGCTTTGCAATTGCCAGTCAGCAAAACCTTTCCGACCTTTGCAGCCTAATTTGACTTCTATTTCTTGTGTCTGATATAAACACATCATTAACGCCGGCGGAACTGGGTTTTACATTTCCACCCGAATGGTTTCCACACCGCGCCACCTGGCTCACATTCCCGCATAACGAGGCTTCCTGGCAGGGTGAAAGGCTCGCGAAAATGCGTCCGCAATATTTGGCGTTCATCAAGGCCATAAGTCAGGGTGAAAATGTTGGAATTATTGCGAATGATGAAAATCTTAAAGCATTCATTTCCAAAGAGCTGGACCGGACCGGTGTTGATCTTTCCAAAATTGAATTTGTGGTCAAACCTACGAATGATGCCTGGTGCCGGGACCACGGGCCGTCTTTTGTGATCAATGAAAAAACAAAACAGAAAGCCATCGTAAACTGGGGCCATAATGCTTGGGGAGGCAAATATCCGCCCTATGACGATGATAACCGCACGCCGGAAGCCATCGCCAGTTACCTGAACCTGCCCGTTTTTAATCCCGGGATCATCATGGAAGGCGGGGCGGTGGAATTTAACGGAGCAGGAAGCCTGCTAACCAGTGAATCTTGCTTACTCAACCTCAACAGAAACCCACATTTAAAGCAAAGCCAGATTGAAGAAATCCTTTGCCAATACTACGGAGTCCAGCAGATTCTCTGGGTGGAAGGCGGCATTGTAGGCGACGACACGGACGGCCATATTGACGACACCACACGCTTCATCAACGAAGACACTGTTATTGCCTGCGTCGAACAAGATCCGAATGATGAAAATTTCGAAATACTGCAAACCAACCTGCAAATGCTCAGAAACATGCGCCTGGTCAATGGTAAGCAGCTGAATATCATCGAAATACCAATGCCCAAAGCGGTGATCATCGACGATTTCCGTACGCCGGGCTCCTATGCCAACTTTCTGATCTGTAATGCAGGCGTTATCACACCAATTTTCAATAATCCGAATGACCAGGTCGCCATTGATATTCTTGAAAAAGCATTTCCCGAGCGGAAAATCATTCCGCTGGAAGCCACTGAGATCATCTGGGGACAAGGAAGCTTCCACTGTTTGAGCCAGCAGGAGCCATTGATATAATTGCCCATAATCCCCAGGCTGAAGCCTGAGGCCGGGAAATCAGTCGCCGCTGACGCGGCTGGGCATCTTCCTTGCAAGCCGCGTCAGCGGCGACCGATCTTCCCGGCCCCAGGATTCATCCTGGGGGAATCTATCATTGCGAAGCATTTGTTATATCCGCCCAATCATCCGGCTCATGTAAAAACACGTTATAATCCACAAACCCTCGGATGCCATCAGCCCAGCCCTTCTCGCTGTGCTGCCAGAAAAGCACTTGTGCGTCGGATGCCAGGTCGTCCAGGTGCGTGCGGGAATAACCGGCTAGCCAGAGCGGATAATCATCGAAATTTCCGGCAATGTATTTGTTGTAAAAATACTCATTGACATAAATGATCGGCTTAACGCCGTAATGCGCCTCAATTTGTTGCAGCCAGTTTTTTACGCCCTTAATGATGATTTCGTCCGGCTTACTGGCATGCGTTTCCAAGTCCAGGACCGGCGGCAAGTCGCCCGGCTCCATCCGCACCTGACCTATAAAATTCTGGACCTGCCGGTCTGACATCACCCTTGGATTATAGAAGTGATAAGCGCCCCGGCGCATCCCTACCCGCTTGGCCTCAGCCCAGTTCCGCTTGAATTGTCGGTCTAAATGCGTAGCGCCTTCTGTGGCCTTAATGTATACAAAATCAATCCTCACATTCTCAGAACGCGTCTTTTTCAGTTTGTCCCAGTTGATTTTAGCATTGTGGTGCGAGACGTCGATGCCGTGAATCGCATAGCGGAGCGGCAGCTTAATTCCAAATTTGGCGACAAACTCCCACTGATTGATGTCCTTCTTATCTTTCCACCAAATGAACGCACCAATCAGGATAATCACCCCGGCAATAATCGCCCAGCCCTTCGCAGGCAACGGTTTCAAATAATTCGCTTTGGCCGCCGAAGCCTTAACTTTCCTTTTCGCCATAAGCCGCAAAAGTACGAAAGATCATTGTTTGAAATGAGCTTTAAAACCGATAGTCTTCTCAAAGCGTCCTATGGAAAATTACAACCTTGCTATATGACAACTTTCTTATTATTTTAGAATAAAAAAAAAGCATGGAATCCATTCTTATCAATCCACGGAACAGCAAAGAGTTGAAGCTCCTTTCTGACTTTCTTGAAAAGTCGAATATCAGTTCAAAGGTTCTTTCGGAAGAACAACTGGAAGATGCTGCCCTCACAATGCTGATGCGCGATACTGACCGGAGCCAGAAAGTCTCGCGTGAAGAAATCATGCAGAAACTGGAAAATCAGTGAAAGTTGAATTCCTGAGAAAGTTTTCCAAAGACCTGGATAACCTTGAAAAGCCCGCCGTCAAGCTTGCTCTCATGAAGCTCATCAAATCCGTAGAAGATGCGGACTCGCTCAAAGACATCCCCCATACTAAGAAATTAAAAGGTTTCACAAATGCTTACAGAATCCGGATCGGTGATTACCGCGTAGGGATCTTTGTAGAGAATGACGTTGTCGAATTAGCCAGAATAGCGCATCGTAAGGACATTTACAATGTCTTCCCGTAACCTAATTTGCTTTAAATTTCATTTTAAGTACAATTTACCGTTCACTTTCCTATTCAACCACTCATGTACTATGTTATGCATAGTACCTGCCATCGCATTATGTTTGTCATGTTCAAACGGAACAAAAAGAGCCAAACTTTAAAAATCTATTAGCCATGAAAACTTCATTCAGAACCTTCGCATTAGCCATTGCTTTAACTGCTTCCTTCGCTTTCAATTCTTTCGCCGAAGATAAAGAAACTAAAAAAGTTACCGGTTTCGGAACAGGCATATTCGTTGCCAAAAACCACAAACTGTTTGTAAGCGTCGATAAATACAATGATGCTAACGCAATCATCTTAGTAACAGACAAAAAAGGCAAAACCATTTACCGCGAGCAATTGAATAAAAAAGTTGATAAAATCAGAAAAGTATATGATTTTAACGAACTGCCTGCGGGTGATTACAACATTGAGATTTTCAGCAACGGAGAAAAGGTGACTAAAACCATTTCCGTGAGCGAGCCACACACAGAACGTTCAATCAGCCTTCGGTAAGTAAAAAAGATAAATTAGCCAGAAAAATAAAAGAAAGGGCCGCTGTTTTGAAACAGCGGCCCTTTCGCATTGATATAAACCTAATTTCAGATCACAACATTCACAATCCGCTTTGGAACCACGATCACTTTCTTCGCAGCCTTTCCTTCCATCCAGCGTTGAACAGTTTCGTCCGCCAAAACTTCCCGCTCGATATCAGATGCCGGCGTATCCAATGCAAATGTCAGCGAAGCCCTTACTTTACCATTGATCTGGATGGGATATTCAAAAACAGAATCGGTAACGTGCTGCAATTCCCATTTCGGGAAGGTCGCTTTGGAAACCATTCCTTTTTCATTGCCCAGCAAATCCCAAAGTTCTTCGCTAATGTGCGGCGCGTAAGGAGAAAGTAAGACGACCAGCTCCTGCAAAACCGCTTTGCTCTGGCATTTTGCTGCTCCTAACTCATTCACACACACCATAAATGCACTTACGGCCGTGTTGAATGAGAAGTTTTCAATGTCTTCTTCAATTTTCTTAATCGTCTTATGCAGAATTTTCAGCTCTTCCGGTTTAGCCGGAACGTCCTTCACCATCCATTGTCCTGCATCATTATAAAACAATCTCCACAGCTTCCGGATAAAACGATATGTTCCGTCTATGCCATTGGTATTCCAGGGCTTAGCCTGTTCCAACGGCCCCAGGAACATTTCATACAAGCGCAATGTGTCCGCTCCGTAACGCTCCACAATGTCGTCAGGATTTACCACATTAAACTTGGATTTGGACATCTTCTCTACTTCCACACCACAAACATATTTGCCGTCTTCCAAAATGAATGTAGGATTCTCGCCCACAATATCACGACGCGTTGCTTTGAATTTCTCAACATCCAAAACATCATTTTCCACTATATTAACATCCAAATGCAGTGCAGAAACGTCATATTGTGAACGTAAGCCTGCACTTACAAACACGGGGCTGCTGTAATCATCGCCTTTTACCCGATAAACAAAATTGCTCCGCCCCTGGATCATCCCCTGGTTGATCAGCTTTTTGAATGGCTCTTCCTCGGGTACGAATCCACGGTCTTTCAGGAATTTGTTCCAAAAACGGCTGTACAACAAATGCCCGGTTGCATGTTCGGTTCCACCAATGTACAGATCGACGTCCCGCCAGTAATTGATCGCTTCTTTTGATGCGAATTCTTCCTGATTCTTCGGGTCCATATAGCGATACCAATACCAGCTGCTTCCAGCCCATCCCGGCATGGTGCTTAACTCATAACCATTGCCGGATCCATGTGCCCAATCCTGCGCACGGCCCAAAGGCGGCTCACCACTTTCTGTTGGCAGATATTTGTCAACCTCGGGCAAGTTTAATGGCAATTCGTTTTCTTCCAATAAGTAAGGAAGCGGCTGTCCGGTGCTGTCATTTTTATAAAAAACAGGCACAGGCTCGCCCCAGTAACGCTGACGGCTGAAAACCGCGTCGCGCAAACGATAGTTGATTTTACCTTTTCCAATTCCCTTTGCTTCAAGCCAGTTGATCAAAACCTGGTTGGCTTCGTGAAAAGTAAGGCCGTTAATGATGCCTGAATTAATATAATGACCTTCCTTAGTTGAATCTGCCTGTGTTTCCGTTTCTTTTTGTGAATCTAAAATCGGAATGATCGGAAGATTGAAATGCTGTGCAAAATTCCAGTCGCGCTGGTCACCGGACGGAACCGCCATCACAGCGCCTGTTCCGTAACCTGCTAATACATAATCTGCTATATAAACAGGGATTTTGTCATCATTAAAAGGATTCACGGCATATGCACCCGTAAATGCGCCGGAAACCGTTTTCACATCCGACATTCTGTCGCGCTCAGACTTCTTCTTAGTTGAAGCAATGTAAGCATCAATGTCGCCACGTTGCTCAGGTGTTGTAATGATATCAACAAGCTCATGCTCAGGAGCCAGCACCATGAAAGTCACGCCGTAGATCGTGTCTACGCGTGTTGTGAAGACTTCAATGTTCTCCTCGTGCCCGTCAATGCCGAATTTCACCAACGCTCCCACCGATCGTCCGATCCAGTTGCGCTGCTGCTCTTTCAGCGACTCGGTCCAGTCTATCGTGTCCAGGCCGTCGATCAAACGCTGCGCGTAAGCCGTAATGCGCATCATCCACTGGCGCATTAATTTTTGAACCACAGGGAATCCGCCGCGTTCGGAAACGCCGTCCTTCACCTCATCATTGGAAAGCACTGAACCCAGTCCTGCACACCAGTTTACCGTTGCATCCGCAACGTAGGTAAGCCTGTATTTCAATGTTAATTTATACTGATCTTGTTCTGACCAGCTGTTCCATTCTTCTGCCGTAAAAATGGGCGTATCCTCGTCACAAGGCGCATTAACACCTTTATTTCCACTTTTTTCAAAAATAGAAATCAATGATTCGATTGGCTCCGCTTTATCAGAATCCTTATTATACCAGCTCTTGAAAAGCTCGATGAAGATCCATTGCGTCCATTTGTAATAGTCAGGTTCCGACGTCCGCACCTCGCGTTTCCAGTCGTAGCTGAAACCAAGATTTTTTAACTGCTCAATGTAGCGGGTAATGTTCTGTTCTGTTGTAATCGCAGGATGCTGGCCGGTTTGGATCGCATATTGTTCGGCGGGCAATCCAAAACTGTCGAAACCCATTGGGTGCAGCACATTGAAGCCTTTCAGCCTTTTGTAACGGGAATAAATATCGGAGGCGATGTATCCCAGCGGATGCCCTACATGCAATCCCGCCCCCGAAGGATAAGGGAACATATCCAAAACATAATATTTGGGAAGCTCCGATTGGTTTTCAACATTGAATGTGCCGTGGCTTTCCCAATATTCCTGCCACTTTTGTTCTATTTCCCGATGACTGTAATCACTCATAACTAGCTCTGTATTTCCTTATTACGATAGAGGCTGACTTTCTGCCTTGCCCAATTTCCAAACTGACCGCAAAAATAGCGTTTTTGCTCGTAATAAGGTTTACCCGCTCCACATTAGGTCATGATATCCGCTCCTGAGCGCCTCTTGTAGAAACTAATTCCCAACTGACAAGCAATTACCAGCCTGACTGCCGGGCACGGGTTTTTAAGATTTTTTATTAATTCAATTATATCTACTAATTAAAAACTGACATGAAAAATTTTATGATTGCGCTGTGCCTGATGACTGTAAGCTATGCAGCATCAGCACAATACGACCCGGCTTTCCGGTTTGGGATTAAGGCAGGAGCCAATTTGTCCAACATCAATGGAAGCAACGACCTTACACTTGCATCGGGCAATAACCCATTCAATTTCAAAGACAATGACAACCGGTCGCTTGGTTTTGCGGGAGGTGTATTTTTCCGTTTTGGGAAAACATTTTATATCCAGCCTGAGATTTTACTATCGCAAAAAGGAGGTCGTTTTAATGTGTATGAAGACGGCGTTCAGGATTCAAATGGAAAAGTTGATGTTCGTTTTTCAAACCTGGATGTGCCCATACTGTTTGGCGTAAGAGTTGCTAAATTCTTCCGTATCAATGTTGGCCCGATGGCTTCATTAAGATTGTCCAACAATGGCAAAATCGGCGATTCATTTGATGTGATCACAGGCGAAAATTCTGCTGAATTCAAAAACCGCCTTGCTTACGGATATCAGGCAGGTGTTGGTTTTGACTTTGGGAGATTGAGCCTGGACGTGCGTTACGAAGGAAATTTCACAGACATTGTGAAAGTTGAGTTCGACAATGCTACCACAGCATCACAATTTGGCAAGAAAAGCAATCTGTTCCAGGCAACGCTTGGCTTTGCGATTTTTTGATCCAAATCACACTTGATATAAACGGGACCGTTGCTACGACGTGTCCCGTTTTTTGTTTTAACATATTACCATTGAATGTGGCAGCTATTTCTACTTTTGCATTTCTTTAATTAAATTGCCTGTAAACGAAATCGTACATTACAGGCCGATTCTATCAGCGCAGTGGCAATAAATACAGATAATGTAAGGTTGGTTTTCGGGTTGAAGCTCAAACAGCTTCGATTGGATAAGGGGTTGTCACTCAATGAGCTGTCACAGAAATCAGGGCTTTCGATTTCGTATATCAATGAAATTGAGAAGGGCAAAAAATACCCAAAATCCGACAAAATCATTGCCCTGGCGTCGGCGATGGACGTGGATTACGACACGCTCGTTTCCCTCAAACTTACCAAACGCCTCGAACCCATTTCCGACCTGCTGAGCTCCAATGTGCTCACAGAACTCCCGCTCGAACTTTTTGGTATAGATCCTGCTAACCTGCTCGAAATCCTTTCGGATGCCCCAGCCAAAATAAGCGCATTTGTGGGCACATTGATCGAGATCGCCCGGAATTATAATATGTCGATTGAGAAGTTCTATTTCTCGGCATTGCGCACTTATCAGGAAATGCATGACAATTATTTCGAGGAGATTGAGCTCGAAGCAGAGCGTTTTTTGATCGAAAATAACATTGCTGAAAATCAGATTCTCAATGAAAATGACCTCGCCGGAATCCTGAGATCCCGCTTTAATTACTCTATTGAAAACATTAATGAAAAGGCCAATCCCGAGTTTTCCAGCGTTCGTTCGCTAACTATTACCAACCCCAACGGCAATCGTTTGCTGATGAACAATCACCTTTCCTCAGTGCAGCGGGCGTTTATTTTTGGGCGGGAGATCGGTTATTTGTATTTAAATCTGAAAAACAGGCTGCATACGACTGCATTGGTGGAAGCAGAGTCGTTTGAACAACTGCTCAACAACTTTAAAGCATCCTATTTTTCAAGCGCTATTATCATTAAGAGAAGCTTGCTGGTGCCCGCAGTGGCAGCGGTTTTTGAACAAAAAATGTGGCAGCCGCAGCAGCTTATAGACCTCATTCACAGGTTCAATACAACGCCGGAATCTTTTTGTTACAGGTTAAGCAACATTCTGCCGCGCTATTTTGGGATTAACCAGATCTTTTTCTCCCGTTTCAACAATTTCGTCGGTCAGAATATTTTTGATATGACCAAGGAAATGCACATTTCCCGCAAACATTATCCGCATACTGTTAAAGACGAGCATTACTGCCGGCGCTGGGTTGCATTGACGATTTTGAATGATCTGGGAGATAAAATAAAGCGTAAAGAACAGCCAGGAATTCTCTGTAAAGCACAGAAATCCACTTATCTGGATACACGGGACGAATATCTGGTGATCAGTTTCGCCCTGCCCATGTCCCCTACCCCGGGGCTGAATGTGAGCGTTTCGATGGGCATTTACCTGGACGAGCCTACCAAAGAAAAGTTACAGTTTCTGGATGACCCGTTTCTGGTTGCCCGAGAAGTAAACCAGACCTGCGAACGATGCTCGCTGTTTGACTGCCGCGAAAGGATCGCAGCGCCTACTATCCTCCAAAAACGGCATAAAAACGAAGAATTAAGGAAAGCATTGAAGCGAATGATCAATTAAGAACCAAGTGTGATAGGGGCATCGGCATAGTTGAATGTCTGTATAATGGTTCGTGATTAAAGGTCGATTAAATGCTGGATTAGAAATAACTTAGAATTTATATTCGCAAACCTTACCACTACGTTCCGAATTATCTTTGTGAATATTTGACACCACTGCTATGCCTGGCACATATGAGTTTGAGGATTTTCTTTTAAAAGTCTCCACTCCGTTTTATCTGTTGCTGATCTGCGTCGAAATTTTCCTGACTTACCGGCCTTCGCACGACCACGGCAGTCCACGCGCTTCTTATAGTTTCAAAGACACCATTACCAACGCTTTGTTAATGCTGCTGAATGGCGGCGTCGACCTCCTGTTCAGGACCGCTTATGTGGGTGTGCTGATCTGGTTTTATAATATGGGTTTTGGAACAACCATAACAGATCCGTTCTTTTACTGGTTAAGCCTTTTTCTTCTGGAAGATCTGGCATTTTACACCCTGCATTACGTGGATCACCACAGCCGGTTGTTCTGGGCGGTGCACGTTACGCATCATTCTTCCGAGCATTTCAATCTTACGACGGGTTTCCGCTCTTCCGTTTTCCAGCCGCTTTACCGCTTCATTTATTTCATACCGCTTGCATTGATCGGCTTTAATCCCGCTGATATCATCATTATGTATTCCCTTACGCAGATTTACGGCATCATTGTGCACACAGAATATGTGGGCAAGCTGGGCTGGCTCGAATACATTTTCGTAACCCCTTCTCATCACCGTGTTCACCACGCAAGCAACGTGCAGTATCTGGACAAAAATATGGGCATGTGCCTGATTATCTGGGATCGCATGTTCGGCACATTTCAGGAAGAACTTGAAACCGTTCCGCCTGTTTACGGCCTGACCAAACCCATTGAAAACAAAACGCTTGCTCACACCGTTTTGCACGAATGGAAGGAAATTGGAAGGGATTTTAAACAAAAAACGGATCTGAGGACTAAGCTAAATTACCTCATCAAAGCGCCGGGCTGGTCGCCTGACGGTTCCAGGATGACTACCAAAGATTTGCAAAAGATCAACCAGGAGAAAACGACATGGATTGGGCCAGTGAAAGAAGCAGATTCGCTTATTTAAGGAATTATTTGAAAGCAGGAATGCCCGTGATTTCAGCACCCAGGATCAGCAAATGAATGTCATGCGTCCCCTCGTAAGTGATCACCGATTCCAGGTTCATCATATGCCTCATGATCGGATATTCGCCCAAAATGCCCATTCCGCCCAGGATTTGCCGACATTCTCGTGCGACATTCAGTGCCATAGCCACATTGTTACGCTTCGCCATGGAGATTTGCGTAGTTGTTGCTTGGCCATCGTTCATTAACGTGCCCAATCGCCACGCAAGCAGCTGCGCTTTGGTGATTTCGGTCAACATTTCGGCTAACTTTTTCTGTGTCAATTGGAAAGCTGCAATGGGTTTATCAAACTGAACGCGTTCTGCTGCGTATTGCACGGCCGTTTCGTAGCAATCCATCGCCGCACCAATGACACCCCACGAAATGCCATAGCGCGCTTTATCCAAACATTGCAGCGGCGCTTTAAGTCCTAATGCATAGGGCAGAATGTTTTCCTCGGGAATGAAAACATCATTAAACACCAATTCTCCTGTCGCACTTGCCCTTAACGACCATTTGTTATGAATTTCAGGGGTGGAAAAACCTTCCATGCCACGCTCTGCAATTAAGCCACGCATCTTACCTTCCTCATCCCTCGCCCAGACGACTGCGATATCGGCAAACGGCGCATTGGAAATCCACATTTTAGAACCGTTGAGGACATAACCATTTGCAGTTTTTGAAATCCTGGTTTGCATGCCGGCTGGATTTGAACCGTGATCCGGCTCCGTTAATCCAAAGCACCCGAGCATGTCTCCGCTGGCCAGACCCGGAAGAAATTTACGCTTTTGTTCTTCGGATCCAAATGCAAAAATCGGCCACATTACCAGCGAACTTTGCACCGAAATCGTGGAACGCATGCCCGAATCGCCCCTCTCAATTTCCTGGCACATTAAACCATAACTAATATAATCCAAACCGCCACCGCCATACTCCACAGGAATCGTCGCACCAAACACGCCAATCTCACCAAACTTTTTCATCAAATGCACCGGGAACTCCGCCTTTTGGGCGTAGTCCTCAATAATAGGTTTTATTTCCCTGTCAGAAAATTCCCGGATCGTGCTCATAACCAGCTTTTGCTCAGTAGTTAGCAGATCATAGATATTGAAGAAATCTGTGGTTGGCATGGAGCTAGGGTCGATCAAGCATACATCAGCTTACCTTTCGGTTTTGGAATTTCCCGTCCCAGCGCTTTCGCAGTCTCAATCCATTGATCGATCACCATTTGCACATTCAGTAGCGCTTCATTTTGGGTCGGGCCATCCGCCATGCAACCCGGCAGTTCCGGAACTTCCACAACAAATGTGTTATCCTCCTCGCTCCAATATATAATTAACTCGTATTTACTATTCATGACTTACAAGTTTATATTTCAAAATGATCCCTCTCACCTGTTTCACCTGATATGATTTAACCTTATTACCATCAGGTTGAATATTTACAATTTCCACAATATTTTCCTTATAAAAAATTCTGTGACTGCCTCCCGTTGTCTTTTCGGTGAAACCCAGATTTATTAAAATTAATCTTAGGTCATCAAAACTAAAATTGCTGTCAGCAGACCCTGAAAGCAACTTGAAAATCAGCTTATCAAATTTTCCCATTCTGAATTGATTATAGTGTGATAATATGCTGCTTTGATATCAGGCCAGCGAGAAACGTTCTTCAAATTTCAACGGACAATATAATAACAGTTACAACTAATGTTACAGAAATTGCGTCTTTTCAGATAAATCCTTAATGTTCAAAGATTATGAATATTCGCGCTTCAATATTTGTAACCCTCCTGTTCGTCAGCTTGTTTTCCTGCAAAGACGATGATGTCGATGCTGGCAATAATGGCCTTGTAGGCAAATGGAAGATGACTGAGTATTTATTTGATCCGGGCGATGGCAGCGGCAAATTTCAAAGAGCGTCAGAAGGAGAATCCAGCGTTGTCGAGTTCAAGGCGAATGGTGATTTTAAAGAGACAAGAGGATCACTTTCTTCTTATGTCAATTTGTACACCAAATACAAACTAATCGGCAACGACCTCATTGAACTCAGCGGCGCACCCAACAGTGTCGCCTACCCCGCCCATAACTGGTCCTATAAAGACCTTACTCCTACTTCCGTAACGCTGGGTTTTAGCTGTGATGGCACTTGTTTGGGGAAGTTTGTTGCTGTTGAATAAGGGCCTTATTTCAACCAATCCTTAAAAATTTCAGCACTGTAAGCGAGATCCTTTTTATGCGCCGCAACAGCGTCCATTGTCTTGGGAGATGTTTTTTCCAGGCATTGTTCCAAAACCAGGTGCGGGTTGACATTCATGGCTTTTAATGTTGTTACGAGGCGGCGGTAATCGATGTCGCCGTCGCTGAAAGATTCCTGCCAAATTCCGCCTTTGGATTGTCGCAAATGCAGTTCTACGATCCGTTTTCCGTATAATTTCACGATATCAAACAGCGCAATCTGCGAATTGCCTGAGCCGCGGTAAACCCAATGCACATCCAGGCAAAGGAATACATTGTCCGGATCTGTGGCGAGCAGCATATGGTGAAATTCCCGCGCGGCTGCCCGCAGTTCCACGTCGTGCGTGTGGTAAGCAAGCGTCATGCCGCGTTTTTTCAACTCCGCTCCCAGCTTGTCGAGGTTTTTGGCTTGTTCTGCCAGTTCGGCATCATTTTTATTTTCAGAGCCGCCCCATTTCAGCGGATTAGGATTCGTAACAATGATCTTCGTATCAACCGGCTTCAATGCATCCGCAATCGCCAGCACAGAGTCAATGGATTTTGTTGCCTCGTCAGCTTTGTGCAGGGAGCTGTTTACATAAACAGACGGCATAACAAGATTATATTTTTTCAAAACGGGCAACAACTTTCCAACTTCGCTGGCTTGTGTAAATGCAGGCTCGTATGCTTTCAGGCCGGTGGAGGCAAATTCTTTGAGCGACGCATCCAGGTTCGCCCCCCAGTCTTTGCCATCCCTTTCATAAAAGGTAATCCACGAATATTGGTTGCAGGAAATGGGAAAAGTGGCTGCTATGCTTTCGGTTTCGGGCAAAAAAGCGGCTCCGGCCGAGACAGCCAGCGAATTCATAAATGTTCTCCGATCCATGGTCATGACGAAAAGCTGTTTAGCGAGTTCAGGTAATTTTAATCAAAGGTGAAAACTGGGGAATATTACCGTCTTGCTTACCTTTGCAGCATTAAAGGATAAATCCCTTTCCCAATGCACCAAACGCTTCAACTTACCCTGGCGCCTGAAATCGCGCTGGACGACGAGAATTTTCGTCAGCATATCATTAAAAAATTGCGGCTGCGCGCCACCGACACGCCCATTATCCGCAAAACCCGTCAATCCATCGACGCCCGCAGCCGGCAGGTGAAAGTGAATGTGCAGGCAGAGGTTTATGTCAACGAAACCCCGCCGTCGCTGATTGGTTTGCAGCTTGATTATCCGGATGTAAGTAAGAAACCGCAGGCATTAATTATCGGTTGCGGCCCGGCTGGCATGTTCGCAGCATTGCGTTTGATTGAGCTCGGCATTAAGCCCGTCATTTTTGAAAGGGGAAAAGACGTGCGCGCCAGACGCCGTGATCTGGCTGCCATTAATAAAGACCACATTGTTAATCCCGAGTCCAATTACTGCTTCGGCGAAGGCGGTGCAGGGACCTATTCAGATGGAAAATTGTACACGCGTTCCAACAAACGCGGTGACATTCGGCGGGTCTTGGAAATTTTCGTAGGCCACGGCGCCAGCGAGCAAATCCTGATCGATACGCACCCGCACATCGGCACCAATAAGCTCCCCGTTGTCGTTTCCGAAATGCGTGAAAGCATTTTGAAAGCAGGCGGCGAAATTCATTTCGACACTAAGGTTACAGACTTCATCATTGAACAAAATATGCTGAAAGGCGTCGTTACCGATGATGATAAGGAACATTTGGGCATTGGTGTGATCCTGGCAACAGGACATTCTGCACGGGATATTTACGAGCTGCTGGACGCGAAAAAGATTTTGATCGAGAGCAAATCGTTCGCGATGGGCGTGCGCATTGAGCACCCGCAAAACACCATTGATAAAATCCAGTATCATTGTGAAAAGGACCGCGGGCCTTATTTGCCTGCCGCTTCTTATAGTTTGGTCATGCAAACACGATATAAGGGCGTTCAGCGGGGCGTTTTCTCCTTTTGCATGTGTCCGGGCGGGTTTATTGTGCCTGCCGCGACGGCTTCCGGGGAAGTGGTTGTGAATGGCATGTCGCCGTCTCGCCGCGATTCGCCTTATGCTAATTCGGGCATTGTGGTTTCCATTGAAGATCAGGATCTTTTGCCTTACAAGGAATTTGGCGCATTGGCTGGATTGCAATATCAAAAGGAAATCGAACAGGCTGCTTGTAAGTTTGCCGGCGCCACGCAAACCGCTCCGGCACAGCTTGCAGTCGATTTTGTAAAAGGAAGGGTTTCCTACCAGCTTCGGGACACGTCTTATCAGCCAGGATTGCAATCCGTTGATCTGCGGGAAATCCTGCCAGCGGAAATCGCTTTCCCGCTCAGCGAAGCGCTTTCGGATTTCGGACAAAAAATGAGGGGTTACCTTTCCGGTGACGCGCAGTTGATCGGTGTCGAAAGCCGCACTTCATCCCCCGTGCGAATCCCCAGGGAAACCGAAACCTGCGAGCACCCGGAACTGAAAGGCTTATTCCCCTGTGGCGAAGGAGCCGGTTACGCCGGAGGCATCATGTCGGCCGCCATGGACGGCGAACGCTGCGCCCAGCAACTCGCAAAATTATACGCCAACAAGAAAATCCAATAACTTCCCGATACGTTATTGTTATCATTATATTTGCATAATACACAATTGGAAGAAATTCCTTTTCACACACTATTTTATGCCAGAGATTTTCAGAATGTTCGGGATGAAGTTTTTCTTTTATAGCCTTGAACATTTACCCATCCACATTCATGTCCGCAATGCGGATGGAACTGCCAAATTTGAAATCAACCCGGTTAAATTGGTTGAAAGTCATGGCATTAAACCCAAAGATCTCGTGCTTGCCGAGGCGCTGGTTGAGGAAAACAAAGAGCTGATCACCGAAAAGTGGCAGCAATTTCACGGCGAATGAGCAAGTTAATTTTCTAAATGCTGATTGTGATGAAAATTGAAAATGTATGGTTCGATGATTCGAATATTTACGTTGTTACAGACAGCGGACATACCATTGGAAATCCGCTTGAATGGTTTGCCAGGCTTAAAAACGCCACTTCTGAACAACGCGAAAAGTTTGAGATCGGGCCCGAGGGCAACAGCTTGCATTGGGAAGAAATTGATGAAGACCTGAGCCTGGAAAGTCTTTTCGATTTCAAGCGCGAGCTGCATTATGCCAAAATCTGACACCTAACTTACTCAACAAACTGCCTCTATGGCCACTTTGGGATCTTTTTCCTTATTTATTGATGCACTCACACAAAAACTGAAATATCCGCTGCCCGGGGAGTCAGCGCACCGGATTATGCAGGCTTCTTCTAAGCTGCGACTGACATTCAAACCCAACGCCCGCACCCGCAAAAGCGCAGTTCTCGTTTTATTTTATCCTTATAAAGGCGAAATCTATTTCCCACTGATCCTGCGTCCGGCCTACGATGGCGTGCATTCAGGACAAGTGGCTTTCCCTGGAGGACGCTTCGAAAATACAGACGAAAATCTGATCCGCACTGCATTGCGTGAAGCGCAGGAGGAAATTGGACTTCGGTTAAATGATGTGAAAATCCTGGGCGTCCTGACCGAACTTTTCATCCCGGCGAGCAACTTTTACGTCCTCCCGGTCATCGCAACAATGCCTTACCGCCCCGACTTTTACCCCGACCCGCGCGAGGTAGAAGATATTT
This sequence comes from Dyadobacter sp. CY347, assembly GCF_021502655.1. GTDB lineage: Bacteria > Bacteroidota > Bacteroidia > Cytophagales > Spirosomataceae > Dyadobacter. The sequence continues at coordinate 528,207 of NZ_JAKFFT010000002.1, read as the reverse complement.
TTGAGATCAAATTAGAAGAAATTTCTGATATTGAAATTATCGGTAGCAGTGACATACAAGTCCGTGGGGAACAGGTGCATGCGCCGCATTATATGGTTCAGGGATACAAAATCTGGGGCGCAACAGCAATGATGATCAGCGAGTTTTTGACTGTTTTGAATGCGCCGGACAGCGACCCTGAAAGCTAGAAATTCACGCTTTATTTGCTATATTAGCAGGTAATTCAAATAGATCTTCCGGTATAGTCTGCCCTGTTCCGTTCTTTTGGAATGGATCAGCGCTGCCTCTCAAACCGGCTGGCAATGATTGCCTTACAAAAATTTACTGAGTACTTAAAACCTGGTTCCTCCTTCATTTATGGACGAAAACGGAGCTACGCCTGACGTAGAAGATAGCGGATTGCACGATAAACTGCCCATTTCGGGCCTATATGAAAGTTGGTTTCTTGATTATGCCTCTTATGTAATTCTGGAACGTGCGGTTCCTGCTGTTGAAGATGGTCTGAAACCCGTTCAAAGGCGCATTTTGCATGCTTTGAACGAGATGGACGACGGCCGGTTCAACAAAGTTGCCAATGTGGTGGGCTCATCCATGCAATATCACCCGCACGGTGACGCGTCTATTTACGACGCCATTGTAAACATTGGTCAGAAAGAATTGCTTTTCGATACCCAGGGAAACTGGGGTGATATCCGCACCGGCGACGGTGCTGCGGCAGCGCGTTATATAGAAGTCCGTTTGTCGCGCTTTGCCAAAGAAATTGTTTTTAATGATGATACTACCGAATGGCAGCTTTCCTACGACGGACGTAAGCGCGAACCGGTAACATTACCCGTAAAATTCCCGCTGCTGCTTTCACTAGGCGTTGAAGGGATTGCGGTGGGGTTGTCTACCAAAATCCTTCCGCACAATTTCTGCGAGCTGATCGAAGCCTCGATCAGCATTCTGCAAGGCAAAGAGGCCACCATTTACCCCGACTTCCTGACCGGCGGGCAAATTGACATTTCCAACTATAATGACGGTCACCGGGGCGGAAAAGTGAGGGTTAGGGCGCGGATTGAGGAAGAGGATAAGAAAATGCTCGTTATCCGCGACATTCCGTTCGGGACTACGACGACTTCCATCATTGATTCGATCATAAAGGCCAATGATACGGGTAAAATCAAGATCCGGAAAGTGGTCGATAATACGGCTGCGGAAGTTGAAATCCAGGTGCATCTGGCGCCGGGCGTTTCCCCGGACATTACGATGGATGCGCTTTATGCATTTACCGAATGTGAGGTTTCTATCTCTCCCAACGCGTGTATCATTATCGCCGACAAGCCGCATTTTGTTGGGGTAACCGAAATTTTAAAATACAACACAGGCCAAACGGTTCATTTGCTGCAACGCGAGCTCGAAATCAAACGGTTAGCATTGCTGGAAAAGATCCTGTATGGCTCTTTGGAAAAAATATTTATTGAAAACCGCATTTACCGTGACATTGAAGAATGCGAAACTTTCGAGGCTGTAATCCGCACCATTGACAAAGGACTTGAACCCTATAAGCCGCAATTCTACCGCGAGATCACGGACGATGACATTGTAGAGCTGACCGAGATCAAGATCAAGCGTATTTCAAAATACGATGGTTACAAGGCGGATGAGTTGATGAAAAAGTGGCAGGAAGAATTGGCTGAAACCGAAGATAACCTGGTGCATATCACGCGCTTTGCCATTGAGTATTACAAAGATCTGCTCAAAAAATATGGTAAAGGACGCGGCCGCAGAACCGAAATTCGCGCATTCAACCAAATTTCCGCGAACATTGTTGCGGCCAATAACCAGAAACTATATGTAAACCGTGCAGAAGGTTTCATTGGTTACGGGCTTAAAAAGGATGAATTCGTAACCGATTGTTCGGACATTGACGACATTATCGTTTTCAAATCCGATGGAAAATGTCTGGTTACCAAGATCCAGGAAAAGGTTTTTGTTGGAAAAGACATTATTCACTGTGCCGTCTTCGTCAAAAACGACGAACGCATGGTCTATAACCTCGTCTATCTGGATGGAAAAACGGGCGTTTCCTACATCAAACGATGCCAGATCACGGCAGTCACGCGCGACCGTGAGTACGACCTTACACAAGGAACGCCAAAATCCAAAATCACCTATTTTACGGCCAACGAAAATGGTGAAGCTGAGATCATTGCCGTAAGCCTCTCGGCCCAAAGCAAGGCAAAAGTGAAGCAATTCGACTTCAATTTCGCTGATCTGCTGATCAAAAACCGAAGCGCGATGGGTAACATTCTGACAAAATACCCTGTCAGGAAAATTATCTTAAAACAAGCCGGCCGATCCACATTAGGAGGCGTTGATATGTGGTTTGACCCTATAATAGGCCGTCTGAACCGAGACGAAAGAGGCGAATATTTAGGAAATTTCGGGCCGTCCGACAGCATTCTGGTCGTCTACAAAGAAGGGTCTTATGAGTTAACCAATTTCGATCTTACGAATCATTACGTTTCGAATGAGGTGTTGTTAGTAAAAAAGTTTGATCCAAAAATGGCCATAACCGCGCTGTATTTTGACGGAGGCCAGAAAAACCATTTTATCAAACGCTTTAACATTGAGACTTCAACAAGAGATAAAAAATTCTTATTTATCAGCGATGCTAAAAATAGTAAGTTACTGCTGGCCAGCACTGATAAGCGCCCAAGACTGGAAATAACATCGCTCAAAACCGCAACCAAGGAGCAGTCGAAGGAGGAATATCTGATTGAAGAAATGGTCGATGTGCGCGGCTGGCGGGCTATGGGAAACAAGCTTCCTAATGATAAGTTCAAGGAAATACGCTGGCTTGAACCACTGCCCGAACCAGAGGAAGAAGTGGTTACATCAGCAGTTGTTACAGATGTAGATAGTTCGGATGCAGAAGCGGACGTTGAAGAAGGCTCAGATGGAGAAGTTACAGATGAAGTCCCGGACGAGGACACAAGCGATCAATCCGGAACGCATGCTGAGACTGGCGATCCGGCTGGCACTGAGCCGGAAAGCGCTGACGACGACGCAAAACCAGAAGTAAAACCAAAGAAAGAGCCTAAAAAAGGGAAAGATCAGAAAAACCAATTGGGCCTTTTCTAAACATTTTTGAAATAAATAAAAACTAAAAACCAGCAACGAAAAACACTGCTGGCTGCGTACGGTTTATGAATACAACATCGTGTATAAAAAACCGGAATATTATAAAGAGTTGGTACATTAGAAGACAACTTCAAGTACACGGGTGAAAAATTTGATTAAAACCATATTACTCCTATTATTTGCGTGCATGGTTTTTATCTTGCTTTGTAACCTTTGGGTGGTGTATTACACAAGGCAATACAACTATTTTTCAATCGAAAGCCTTCCTTCCAATGACGTGGCATTGGTTTTGGGAACGAGTAAGAAATCCGAAAAAGGCAAGGACAACCTTTTTTTCAAATACAGAATGGAGGCAACTGCCAGGCTGTTTAAAGAAGGGAAGATCAAATACATTATTTTGAGTGGAAATAATGATTCACAATACTATAATGAACCGCTTGATATGCAAAGAGCGTTACTGAATCTGGGAATACCCGAGAATGTCATGACGCTGGATTATGCGGGGTTCAGGACATTCGATTCGATCATTCGTTGCAAAGAGGTTTTTAACCAGGACAACTTCACGATCATTTCACAGAATTTCCATAATGCAAGGGCACTCTATATCGCTCATAATGAAGGCATTAATGCCATATCATTTGCAGCGCAGGATGTGCCGGACGGTTATTCACTGCGCACATTGGTGCGGGAATATCTGGCAAGACCGAAGGCTGTTCTGGACGTCCATATATTGCGTCCTGCGGCGGATGTTACCTCAAACAATGAGATAAGAAAAAAATGAGAAATTGGAATGAGGGAAATGATTCGGCACACGCACCGGTTCGTACACACAGCTTGAAAAAAACACTACTTTATCTGCTCCTGCTGACATTCGTTTGTACTACGAAGTCCTTTTCACAGACCACTTATACCATCAAAGGAAAGATAACCGACGCAACAACCGGCGACGCCATCCCTTTTGCTAACGTTGGCATAAAAGCTTCACTAGCAGGCGCTACCACCAATTTTGATGGCTTTTACCAGATCACTTTCACGCAACCAGCGGATTCGATCATCGTGACATATGTTGGTTATGATAGCAAAAGCAAACCGATCAAACCAGATCTGGCCGAGCAAACCATTGATATACAACTCACCCCCGGAACGCTGCAACTGAGAGAAGTCCGGATATTTGCAGGAGAAAATCCGGCTTATGCGATCATGCGTAAGATCGTAGCGGGAAAAAGCAAAAACAACACGGACGAGCTGGACGCCTACGAATACGAAAGCTACAATAAGATCCAGATTGACATTGACAACCTTTCCGAAAAATTCAGGAAAAGGAAATCGGTCAAGAAAATGACGCATATCGTTGATAAATACGATGAGGTGAAGGGAGAAAACGGCGAGACGATCATTCCGATTTTCATATCTGAGTCCGTGTCAGACGTTTATTATCGTCGCAATCCGAAGAAAAAGAAGGAGATCATTAATAAGACCAAAGTGTCCGGTGTGGGCCTGACAGACGGAAGCCTTGTTTCGCAGCTCATCGGATCGTCATTTCAGCAATATAATTTTTATAATAACTGGCTGAATATCTTAGACAAAGACTTCGTTTCCCCGATTTCCGACAGCTGGAAAGTTTACTATGAATATTATCTTTCCGACAGTGTAAAAAACGGCGATAAATACGATTACCAGATTGATTTTGAGCCAAAACATGTGCAGGACTTAGCATTCACGGGCTCGTTTTGGGTGGATGGCGACACGTACGCACTCACGCAAATGGACGTGAGCGTAGGCAAGGGCGCGAATTTAAATTTTATTGAAAAGATCAAGATTCAACAGTCCTATGAGTTTTTTGAAGAGCAAAATGAATGGGTTACTTCAAAAACGCGCGTGCTGATCGATGTGGATGAGCCGACGAAGCAAACCGCCGGCATGCTGCTGAAATTCTATTCAGCTAATTCAAATTACAAGATCAATAACCCGCGGGATCCTAAATTTTATGACACGGCCATTGAGCTGAAAGAGGATTACATGCAGCATGATTCCACTTATTGGCAAAAAAGCCGTCCGGAAGCGCTGAGTGCGAACGAGTTGCTTTCTTTCCAGCTTGTAGATTCACTGAAAATGCTGCCGGTAGTAAAAACCTACACCGAGATCCTGAACATCCTGGTAAACGGATACAAGCGCATTGACAAATGGAACATTGACATTGGTCCTTACCTGTTTTTATACGCCAACAACAACATTGAGGGCCACCGCGTGAGGTTAGGCTTTAAAACCGATCCCGGTTTCAGCAGAAAATGGATTTTCAACGGCTATGGAGCTTACGGAACAAAGGATAAGGCATTCAAATACGGCGCCGGAATGGACTATATTTTTGACCGGAAACCCTGGACCGTTGGCGGCATTTCCTATTCCAAAGATCTCGAACGTCTCGGCCTTTCCGCTGAAACAATAGGCCCGAATACATTATTTGGCGCATTTTCCAGATTTGGAACGTTTCGGAGAGCTTATTGGCAGGAAGACATTTCGGCCTATTTTAAAAGGGAATTGGTTAAAGGCTTAACAGGAAGCATTCAAATCCGACACCGCGATTTCAGGCCATTATTTCCGTTTACTTACCGGACAAATCCTGAGGCGGGCATTGAGTCTCCAGTCAAAAGTACATTTGATATCACAGAAATAAATCTGGAAACGAGGCTGGCGCGAAAAGAGACTTTTTTACAAAATGACAATGAGCGCATTAGCATGGGCAACGGAAATTCTCCCGCCTTTACATTGCGTTACACATTGGGAATCAGGAATTTCCTCGGCGGCGATTTTAATTATAATAAGTTCTCATTCAATGTAAAGCAAAGCTTTCGATTTGGCGTTATCGGCAGGACTTATTACAATGTAACATTCGGGTTGATCCCTTCGACATTGCCCTACCCATTGCTTTATACGCCGCTAGGAAATGAATCGCTATTCTATGTTGATAATGCATTCAACCTCATGCGTTATTTCGAATTCATGAGCGACAGATATGTTTCTGTGCGCATGGAGCACAATTTTGAAGGCTTTTTATTAAACAGGATCCCGGCCATCAAAAAGCTTAAACTGCGGATGTTAGCAACCGGAAAGCTGTTTTACGGAAGCGTGAGTGATGCAAATCTTGCATTATCGACAACACAGGATGAGTCTGGCAATGAAGTGCAGGTTTTCAATAAGCTGAAAGATTTGCCTTACATTGAGCTGGGTTACGGGATTGATAACATTCTGAAATTTGGCCGCGTGGACTTTGTGCACAGGCTTACTTACCTTAAAAATCCGAATGTTACGCCGTTTGCGGTGAAGATTTCTTTCTGGTTCAGCTTGTAAGCGGGATTAAATGCGTTTCAGGTCTTTCAGTGCGTAAGTTAAATGCACCTGCTGCCCCACTTCTACATCCATTTTGTTTCTGTAAAAGGACAATTTCTCATTTTTGACATTGCTGCATCGGATTTCCCAGTGGTTTCCATGAAACCGGATTGCCTCCACTTTACCTTGCCATCTGTTTTTTTCAGGATGCTTGGTCGACTTGATTTTCTCCGGGCGGATATAGAATTGCTTTGAATTTTCGGCGTCCGCAAGCCAGTTAATGTCGCCTGTCAGCTCTGCCACATAACTATCAATAGGCTGGTTATAAACCTCCTGTGGCGTCCCTATCTGAATGATTCTGCCATCGCGCAGCACCGCAATCCGGTCGGACCAGGCCAATGCATCAGCGGCTTCGTGCGTAACGAAGACACACGACATCTTTTGCTGCCTGCGCATGGTTTCGATCGCGCTCGCCAGCACGCGGCGGTTATGGTTGTCCAAATGGGCAAACGGTTCGTCCAGGAGTAAGACATCCGGCTGCTCTGCCAATGCTTTTGCAATCGCAGTCCGCTGTTTTTCCCCACCGGATAGCAGTTTGGCTTTTTGATTTTTTACATATTCCAAACCTGTAATAGAAAGCAGCTCCGCCACCTTCTCCTTTCTGTAATCAGCATTATAAAACCGCAGCGAATACGCAATGTTCTCCTCGACAGTCTGATTAGGAAAAAGCTCAAATTCCTGATGGATAAGCTTGATGGATTCGTGGCCTGGAATGAGTTCGCCGCTTACGGGTTTTAATTCCTGTTCTTTAAAAAAGACTTTACCTTCCTCCGCATCCTGGAAACGTCCCAGAATGCGGAGTAAGGTGCTTTTACCCGACCCGCTTTCACCCAAAATGCCCAGCCATTCTCCTGCATTTAGCTGCAAATCAATGTTGGATAAAACCGGTTTTGCACCAAAGCTTTTTGTAAGGGATTGCGCGCGCAGGGTAATTTTTTCTTTTTTCATTATGCCCAGGTAATCTTGTTTTCCATGGGTGTGCGACGTGCCGGCGCTTCCGGTGCATCGTGATAGCCCATGAAATACAATCCAAGGCATTTCTGATTTTCGGGAATGCCTGCGAATTTGGCCAGAAGATCCAGGACACCCGGACTGCTCCAATATGAGCCTATGCCGTAAGCCGTTGCCGTAAGCCACATATTTTGAACCGCGCAAGCCACCGCAGCCGTTTCTTCCCATTCCGGAAGCTTGTCCGGATGCAATTCGGCGCAGATCAGCACGACCACATTGGATTTAAGGACCTTCTCTCCTGCCGCGTCATATCTGGCCTGGGAAAATGATTCGGGAGGCGTCACGGTGCGGTATCTTTCCGTGAAAAACCCGGCAAGTTTATTCAGGCTTTCGCCTTTGTAAACTACAAAACGCCAGGGCTCTGTCAATTTATGGGTTGGGGCGTAGTTGGCATTTTCAAGAATGGTTAGCAGAACTTCCTCAGGAATGTCTTTCTCGATATAACTGGGCGGAAAAATGCTGCGCCTGTTACGGATTACATGATTAACTGCCTCAACTGTTTGTTCCATTGCAATAAAATTTACTTCTGATTTGTCAAAAAAACAAAGCTAGCAATCTGTAAGTAAAATTTACCAACATCGTGCACAACTTTGCCGTTAAACAATTAATTTGGGCGGCTCCTTGTTGAAATCCGCTAAATTGGCCTCAATAAATTTCACTTCAACCAACCTGACACAGTATGCTTGTTACTACTACTCCGAACATTGAAGGCAAAAAAATCACTAAGTACATTGGTTTGGTAAACGGTGAAGCGATTATCGGCGCCAACTTTTTCAAGGATTTTCTGGCCGGGATCCGGGACGTGGTAGGCGGTCGCTCGGGCTCTTATGAGCAAGGCCTGCGGGAAGCCAAAAGCATTGCGATCCGCGAAATGATGGACCAAGCGCAAAGATTGGGAGCCAATGCAGTCATTGGCGTTGACATTGACCTGGAAACCATTGGTGGAAACAGCTCGATGCTGATGGTAAGCGCAAACGGGACGGCAGTTTGCTTCGAATAACAGGTTAAAACAAAAAAATGGCCTACCGCATTACAGTAGGCCATTCCACGTAAACCCTCCTCTATCAGTGTTCGTCAAAAATGTTATTGGGTATCTGACAGGGCGTCAGTCCCAGGCAACAATTTGCTTGACTGAATACTAATAACTAAAATTCTGTGCCAAATTATCAAACAAAAGCAAAGTGACAAAAATTTGACAAACTTTTTTTATCTTAATGTAGATTATTTACTACAAAAAATCGGAATGATACAGTAAAATATAGCTATCTGAATAATCATCAGAAGGGTTACTGTCTAAATATTCGTCAAATCCGGGAATTCGTTCCCCAATGCTTTTACCACTTATAACTTTCACTAGATCTGACGTGTCATTTCAATGTGTTCAATGTCATCTTCAAAGTAAATATCGCTTGATTGGACGAAGCCGAACGAGCCATAGAATTTCTTCAGATACAACTGTGCCCCAATCCGAATGACGCTTTTGCCGTACAAAAGTTCAACCTTTTTGATCGACTCATTCAATAATTCGATACCATAACCGAACCCCCTTCCCTGCCTCGAAACAGCGATGCGGCCGATGGAAGCAAATTCGTAAGAAACGCCCGGTGGGAGAATGCGTGCGTAAGCTGTAAGGTTGCCGTCCCGGTAACCGCATAGATGATGTGACTTTTGATCCTTTCCGTCAAGGTCAGGGTAGCAGCATCGCTGCTCGACCACGAACACTTCATTGCGAATCCGCAAAATTTCGTAAAGTTCCTGCTTGCTCAGTTCTTCAAAAGTCTTGAAGTCCCAGTTTAATTTAAGATCCATTTGTAACAGTTGTTCTTGAAAGAATATATTTTTACCTGAATTAAATCGTCTTTCATAAATTTGCAGCGAATTAACAACATAACATTTTACAAAGCTAAGCATGGGAAGAGCTTACGAATATAGAAAAGCGCGGATGTTCAAGCGTTGGGATAAAATGGCCAAAACCTTTACGAGGATTGGTAAAGACATTGTCCTTGCTGTAAAAAGCGGAACCGCTGATCCTAATACAAACGCAAGGCTGAGGGTTCTTTTACAAAATGCCAGGGCGGCCAACATGCCCAAAGATACCGTAGAAAGGGCAATTAAGCGGGCTACGTCCAAAGACCAGGAAGATTATAAAGAAATGGTTTATGAAGGTTACGGCCCACACGGCGTCGCGATCCTCGTAGAAAGCACAACGGACAACCCGACAAGGACGGTTGCCAACGTGCGCAGCTATTTTAATAAGCTGGGCGGAAGTCTGGGCACAATGGGCATGCTCGATTTCATTTTTGACCGCAAATGTATTTTCAAGATCAAAAATCCAGGGAACAAGGACCTGGAAGAGTTCGAATTTGAACTGATCGACGTTGGTGGTGAAGAGGTTTTTTTGGATGAAGAAACCAATCTGATCAACATTTACGGAGAATTTACAGCATTCGGCGCATTACAGCATTATCTGGAAGAAAACGGTTACGAGATCGTCGAAGCAGATTTTGAACGCATTCCGAATGACACCAAATCCCTAAGCGACGAAGAAGTTGCGGAAGTTGAAAAACTGATCGAGAAGATCGAGGACGACGATGATGTGCAGCGCGTTTACCACAATATGGGTTAATGCTTAATGCAAAGCGATAATCTCGTGTTGTCGTTTCATAAAATCAAACTTGTCGCCGGGCCCTTTTCCCAGCAGCGACGCGCCAACAGGCGATGAAGAAGAGACTGCTATTACGGTCTCTTCTTCTATTTTTACGGCTCCCAGGCTTACGGCGATCAGAAACCAGCCGGCACTCGTTTCCAGCAATGATCCTACTGCGGCGCGCACAGCCACTTCATTATCATGAATTTTTTCTAAAACCAATCTTTCCAGCCGCACCTGCTCATATTGGCGGGCGTGCATATTCCGGTCCAGCTGGCCCATGGAGCGGGAGGTTTCGTATTTATCGCCCATTGAGCTCTTGCCCTGATCATTTGCCGATGATTGCGCGGCTTCCATCGCATTCCACGCCACCATCATCCGCTCTTCCAGAAGTGATTTTATATAGGTTATTAATACTGCCTTATTCATTCTATTCTAATTTTTTATTCGTCCTTAACGCCGGGAAAATGTCCGGTAATGTTCCAAAGATAGTCAGCTGCGAGGAAGAAATAGGAAGGGGAAATTTCCAAATGCGTTTTCGCGTTGCCGGGTTCCTTATTATCTTTGTCAAACTTTCTTGAATACCAACAATGACAAAACTTTCGGTCCGGCACTTACTTGGAATTAAAAACCTGAACGAGAATGACATTCACACCATTTTAGATACAGCGACTCAGTTCAAGGAAGTCATTAACCGGCCCATCAAGAAAGTCCCATCGCTCCGGGACATTACCATAGCAAACGTTTTTTTCGAAAATTCGACCCGGACGAGGCTCTCTTTCGAGCTTGCCGAGAAGCGTCTTTCTGCGGATGTCGTTAATTTTTCAGCCTCAGGAAGTTCAGTAAAAAAAGGAGAGACGCTCTTGGATACGGTCAATAATATCCTGGCTATGAAAGTGGATATGATCGTAATGCGGCATAGCAGCCCGGGAGCGCCACATTATCTTTCGACACGCATTCCTGCTAATGTAGTCAACGCAGGCGACGGCACCCACGAGCACCCTACTCAGGCATTGCTCGATGCCTTTTCGATGCGGGAAAAATTGGGAGATCTCACCGGAAAGAAAATCGCGATCATTGGAGACATTACCCACTCACGCGTTGCGCTTTCCAATATTTTTTGTTTGCAAAAATTGGGAGCAGAAGTGATGGTTTGCGGGCCTTCCACTTTGATTCCCAAGCATTTAGATGAACTAGGCGTTAAGATCGGCCACAATGTTCGCGAAGCGCTGGAATGGTGCGATGTAGCGAATGTGCTGCGCATTCAACTGGAACGTCAGCAGATCAAATATTTTCCATCATTGAGGGAATATTCACTCTATTATGGCATAAATAAGGCCATGCTGGATAGTTTGAACAAAGAAATCGTCCTCATGCACCCTGGCCCGATCAATCGCGGCGTTGAGCTTTCTTCCGATGCTGCGGATTCAAGCCATTCCATTATTCTAAATCAGGTTGAGAACGGCGTTGCGGTGCGGATGGCGGTGCTTTATCTGCTTGCCCAGCAATAGTCAACTTCCCGGTTCCTCCATTTTCCTGCCGCATAATGTGCACGCGAATATATTCCGGCGTGTAAGGGACTATTTTTAGATAAAATTTTACCTTTACCAGCATCCACAAAAACCGATTCTGATGATTCACACGGAAGGAATGCTGCGCGACGATGCATTGAAAGGCAAAACTATTATTGTTACCGGCGGCGGGACAGGCCTTGGCAAATCCATGGCCACTTACTTTTTGAAGCTCGGCGCCAACATTGTGATTTGCAGCAGACGGCTCGAAGTGCTTGAAAAAACCGCGAAAGAATTGGAAGAAAGCATTGGCGGCAACATTCTGGCCATTGAATGCGACGTCCGCAAAAACGAGCAGATCGAAAACGTGATTGCAAAAGCCATTGAGAAATTCGGTTCTGTGAACGGTTTGGTCAATAATTCTGCGGGCAATTTTATTAGTCCGACTGAAAGATTATCCTATAAGGCAGTGGATGTGGTTGTCGATATTGTATTGCGCGGGACTTATTATTTCACGCTCGCATTGGGTAAATACTGGATTGAAAACAACATTAAAGGAACCGTTCTGAACATTTCAACGACGTATGCATGGACCGGTTCGGGCTGGGTCGTGCCTTCCGCGATGGCGAAAGCAGGCGTGCTCGCCATGACCAAATCACTGGCTTTTGAATGGGCCGATCATGGAATCAGGCTAAATGCCATTGCGCCGGGACCATTCCCAACCAAAGGAGCCTGGGAGCGGCTTTTTCCCGAAGAATTAGCCAAGAAATTTTCTTTCGAAAGTCGCATTCCGCTGGAACGCGTGGGCGACCATCAGGAACTGGCTAATCTGGCAGCGTATTTAATGTCCGATTTTTCGGCTTATATGACCGGCGAGGTGATTACCCTGGATGGCGGTGAAGTTTTGGCTGCCGGACAGTTCAACTTCCTGAAAGAAGTCACTGACGATCAATGGGATATACTTGAAGATCAGATCAAGAATGCCAACCGAGCGAGTAAGAAATCAGAATAAAAATTTTCTTACCGTTTTATTGGGTAATTTTACCTGTTCGTTCGTTATTTGACAAATGATGAAAACATGTACATGAGAACTACTTTAAGCTTTTATATTTGTGTTTTAACAGCCTCGTTGCTAGCTGGATGCGCGTCGTCCAACAAGTCTATGAAGCAATTGCCCGAAGCGCAGGTCCGCCCCTCTCAGCAATCTGCTCCGGTTAATGAAGAACTTACCCTGATTGCCATTCAAAGTAAATATTTGATAAAAGACTCCACGCAAACGAAAGTCTTCCTTTACGTAGATGCTTTTAAGGGCAAAAACCCGATTTCCCCAGCTGACTTCATTCGCCTTTACAACCTTAATTACGTCATTTATTCAGATTACGGAACGCGTGATCGGCTAGGTTATGGCAATGTAAAACTGGACTCTTCTAACGTTTCACAGATCGGACAGAAGATCGTCATTGCCTATGATCTAAAAAGCCCTGACAAGGAGTATGGCGTTTTGCTGAGCGAAATAAGCCAGACAGGAACATTAAAAAAGGTGCTTAATGACCTCACGATCAGGTTTAAAAAGCAGGGTGTTAATGAAACATACGGCGTTTATACAGCCAATAGCAACCAGCCATTACAGCGGCATTATATCAATTCCAACGAACCATTTACGTTAAAAAAGGCTTCCGGTGGAAGCGAACAATTGCAGGTTGTTTACTACAATCACGATTTCGAGGCAGCTGGGTCGCCGATGAATATTGCTGCTAAAAATGTTCCCAAATCACTTGAAGTAGATAGCTCGTTTACGATCAATTCTGACCAGCAGATTACATTTACCAAGGAAGGTCTTTATAACATTTTTGCCGATACAACGCAGTCAGAAGGCTTAGGCATACTCGTTGTAAATGAGCGTTTTCCAAAGATGACACGTCCGGGACACCTGCTCGGGCCGTTGCTTTACATGAGCACAAACAACGAGATTAACGAAATCAAAAAAGCAGAAGATTACAAAAAAGCGCTTGATAAATACTGGCTGACCTTGATGAACGGAAATGCACCTTTGGCGCAGCAATCCATTCGTTCATTTTATGGTCGGGTGGAAGAAGCAAACCAGCTTTTTACAACGTATAAAGAAGGGTGGAAAACGGATAAAGGCATGATCTACATTGTGCTAGGGCCACCAGATAAAGTTCAGCGCAGCAAGAATCGGGAAGTATGGACTTACGATCAACGCGGCAATGCGCAGAATGTCAATTTTACATTTAATAGAAAAAACAATCAATTCGTGGATGATCATTATGAACTGGTTCGGTACGCCGAATACCAGCCTATTTGGTATCCAGTTGTAGAAGCATGGAGAAACGGCAGTATACGGTAAGAAAACCCGCCCCAAGACAGTCCCAGGCCGATATGGTTTTTGGTACGCAATCGGTATTGGAAACCCTTCGCTCAGGCAAGGAAATAGAAAGATTATTCATTCAGAGAGAGTTCGGACTTGCTGAAATCGAGAAACTTGCAAAGGAATTAGGCGTCCCTTTTCAGCGCGTTCCGGTCGAAAAACTCAACCGCGTAACACGGAAGAATCACCAGGGCGTTATCGCTTTCGTCTCCCCGATCCAGTATATGCCGCTTCATAATGTGCTCACGCAGGTTTATGAAGAAGGCAAAACACCACTACTGCTTCTTTTAGACAGAATCACCGACGTAAGAAATTTCGGCGCCATCGCCAGAACCGCAGAATGCGCTGGTGTTCAAGCGCTAATCGTTCCAACAAAAGGAGGAGCACAGATTAATGCAGATGCAATGAAAACTTCTTCCGGAGCATTGAACTTCCTGCCGGTCTGTCGCGAACCAAACCTGTACGAAACATTACAATATCTCCGCAACAGCGGTTTGCAAATCATTGCCTGTACAGAAAAAACAGAAAAATCACTCTACGAAATCGATTTCTCCATCCCAACAGTCATCATTATGGGATCTGAGGAAGACGGGATTTCAAAAGAATTCATCCAGCTGGCCGATTCCGGCGCAAGAATTCCACTAAGTGGCCAAGTGGAATCGCTGAATGTTTCGGTTGCCAGTTCGATTGTGTTGTATGAGGCGGTGAGACAGCGGATAAAAATCTGATAGCAGAATTTTTATTAAAGGAAATTTATTTATATTTGCATAACACCTGAACCGGCATTGGATTGCATCTCCTCTAAGCACGTCAGGTGTTTTTTTATTCCAAAGTCTCCCAGCGTATCGATTCTGTTATTGAATACAGAAAGAATTGATTTTGAACGGTCATCTGGATATTGAAATAAGCATTTTTTCCGCCTATTTGCGTTTCAAAAAAGTGATATCCGATTACATGTTGCTTTTGATGGTTTTGGTTCGAGGTAAACCCAACATAAGTAGCCTCTCTTAAAGAATCCTCTAATCCATTGATCAGTAAATGAATTTTTCCTTGGTAAGGAGTAAATGGCTGATTAATACACTCTTTGATCCCAACCATGTTGAACTTAATCTCGGCGTTGAGTTCAGCTCGGTAAATTCCAACATTTTCTGCTACCAAATCCCTTTTTACTCGATCCCTCGCCATCCGGCGCAAGAAATTTAAATCCATCTGTAAATTTCAGCTGTTGATGAAACAATACAGAGGAACTATTGAGTAAAATAATAATATGACGGCCCAAATTACGGCCTGAACTTCCCAAATCTTGAAGACTTGGGAAGTTTACTACTGCCGGAAACTCTTCATAATCCACCCACCACCAACAACGTCGTCTCCTTCATAAAATACAGCAGCTTGTCCAGGGGCGATGCCATTGACACCATCATGAAATCTGGCGACAATTTTATCCGGCTCGATTTGCTCGATTGTTGCAGGCGTTCCGTCGTGCTTGTAGCGCACTTTGGTCACTGTTTCGAGCGGCTTTTCGAGAGAAGCGTATTTTTGCAGATTCAGCTTGCTCACATACATTCCGTCCCTGAACAGATCTGGCAGATCGCCTAGAACGACTTCATTTGTATCTTTTCTGATCTCGGTGACAAAAGCAGGTTTGCCTAATGCAATGCCCAGTCCTTTGCGTTGGCCAACTGTGTAAAATGGGTAACCTTCATGTTTTCCCACGATTGTACCGTCTTCAAAGACGAAATTTCCACCGGCAACCTCAGCCTCTAATCCAGGAATCCTTCTTTTCAAAAATCCCCTGTAATCATTATCCGGCACGAAGCATATCTCATAGCTTTCTGATTTATTAACAAGATCAATAAAACCTCTTTCTCGCGCCATTTCGCGGATTTCCGATTTATGCAGATAACCCAATGGCAGCTTCGTGCGCGCAAGGCTTTCCTGGGAAACGCCCCAAAGCACATAGCTTTGGTCTTTCCAGCTGTCAATGCCTTTGGAAACATAATGACGGCCATCATGGAATTGCATATTGGCGTAATGCCCCGTCGCAATGTGCTCGCAATCCAGGCGGTCGGCGCGTTTTAAAAGCGCATCCCATTTAATGTGGGTGTTGCATAAAACGCATGGATTAGGCGTGCGGCCTTCCAGGTATTCTCCTGTAAAGTGATCGATCACATAATCACCAAATTCGGCGCGGATATCCAGAATGTAATGCGGAAACCCCAACTCGACCGCAATAGTCCGGGCGTCGTTGATGGAATCGAGGGAGCAGCAACCGGTTTCTTTTTTTGTACCACCGCTGCTGGCATAATCCCAGGTTTTCATGGTCATACCAATGACCTCATAACCTTGTTCGTGTAACATAACAGCTGCGAGAGAGCTGTCGATGCCGCCACTCATGGCGACTAAAATACGTCCGTGTTTGCTCATTCCGGGAATCTGCGAAGGTTGAATGCCTTCCGATTTTGTTTAAGTTGAAAATTTGTAACAGTCAAGCGCTGCTACAGGTTTCACAAAAGTACGGATAAAGCTTATTAATTTTGCACAGCCACTTTAAACACATCTTTTCCCACCGTGATCAGATACAAACCATTTTGCAGCGAACTCATATCCAGCGGTTTTGAAGGCAGAACAGAAGATTCCATAACCGAGAAGCCTTGCACGTTTCTGATGGAGTAAGGTTGGTTTTTGTCCTTACTTTCAATGTGGAGCGTCCCGCGCGAAGGATTTGGATATACTTTCGCAGCACCCTGACCGTTCCTGACCGCGATGATTTTAGAATGCTCAAATGTACCGTCGAAATCCAGTTGTTTTAGTCGGTAGTAAGTGATTGTTCCGGGGTTAGGATCAGTAAATGAATAGGTGTTCTCCTCATTTGCGTCTCCGTTTCCTTCCACAAAACCTATTTTTTGGAATGCAGTTGGGTTTGTACTGCGCTCTATTTCAAAGCCTTTGTTTTTTGTCTCGGAGGCTGTTTTCCAGACAAGTTTGTTGCCTTCACCAACACTAACGACTTTAAACTCTATTAATTCAACTGGGAAGGCGATGCATACGCCCGATTCACTAATTTCCTGCCTGGAATTACAACCTGAAGCATTGGTTGTGATGTACGCCTGGTGGGCAGGGTTCGATAAAAATTTGCATATACTTTGAATCCCGCAATTTGAGAGTGAAGTTGAGTTTGCT
The DNA here is from genome assembly GCF_021502655.1 of Dyadobacter sp. CY347. Classification (GTDB taxonomy): domain Bacteria; phylum Bacteroidota; class Bacteroidia; order Cytophagales; family Spirosomataceae; genus Dyadobacter. Next base: position 510,953 of record NZ_JAKFFT010000002.1, on the reverse strand, counting down.
ATTATAATCTCAGAAATTTCAGAAGGGTTTAAATTATCCAGTCCCTCTAAACTGGTAAGGCTTGGATTACCTTGAATATTGAGGTTGCCGCCTAATGAAGTAAGCGTCTTCAATGCTGTCAAATTCTCCAAATCGGGATTGCTCATTAAATGAAAGTTCCCTTTTATTTGCCCAAGTTTTTCGAACCCATTTATACTTTTAACTGAATTCCCAAAAAAGTTTAGATCTCCTCCAACAGATGTTAATGCATTTAGCCCAATAGAGTTGCCCTTGAAGCCGGAAATGTATAAAGAACCATCTATTTTCTTTATTGCGCTTAAACCGCTTAAAGATGTTAAAGCATCATTATAACTTACGAATACGCTGCCCGCAACATGTGTAACTGCCGATAATGCTGAAATACTGGTTAATGATGGATTTGACAAAATTTCTAACCTTTTTAAATATGTAAGTTTTTGGAGCCCATCTAAACTTACCAAAGCCGGGTTATCGGTGACATATAATTCTCCGATAGAAGCACCACTGAGGGCAGGCAGACCTTTCAAATCCAATAACACATCATTAAATCTAATTTGAAAGGCTCCGGAAATGTGATTTAGCTTTGGCAGGCCTGATAGCGATTCCAATGCTGCATTACCCCTAATTTCGAAATCAGAAACAATGTTCTCGAGTGCACTTAGGCCTGACAGCGTTGTCAAGTTTGGATTATTCCAAATTTGAAGATTTCCGGTAATTTGGTTGATCTGACCCAACCCGTTTAAATTGACAATATCATTTCCGCTGACAAAGAGATAGCTGGTGATTATTTGACATCCTGGATAAGCAGTTGAAAAATTATCAACATCAGCCTGACTGGTCAAGGCAATCCCGTTTGAACCACAGTATTGAGCTTTCGCAACGAAGAAATAAAAGATGAATAAAGATGTTAGCCCGAAATATTTTTTCATAATTTAAAAGTCAGCGTTTCAAAAACTTGTGAAAATGTGGCATACGTTCAGGGAAATTTAATTTTGCACAGCCACTTTAAACACCTCTTTCCCCACCGTGATCAGATACAAACCATTTTGCAGCGAACTCATATCCAGCGGTTTTGAAGGCAGAACAGAAGATTCTATAACCGAGAAGCCTTGTACGTTTCTGATGGAGTAAGGTTGGTTTTTGTCTTTACTTTCAATGTGGAGCGTTCCGCGTGAAGGATTTGGATATACTTTCGCAGTACCCTGACCATTCCGGAGCGCAATGATTTTAGAATGCTCAAATGTGCCGTCAAAATCAATTTGTTTGAGGCGGTAATAAGTGATTGTTCCGGGGTTAGGATCAGTAAATGAATAGTTATTCTCCTCATTCGCATCCCCATTTCCTTCCACAAAACCTATTTTTTGGAAAGAAGTTGGGTTTGTACTGCGTTCAATTTCAAAACCTTTATTTTTTGTCTCGGAGGCTGTTTTCCAGGTTAGTACATTGCCCTTCGCATCCGATTTCCCCTCAAAACTTATCAAATGAACTGGCAAAATAGCAATGCAGGTTTCGGAGGAGATGATTTCTTGTCTGGTGGAGCATTCTACTCCATTATTTGAAATAGTGGCTGCATTATTCGGATCAGCTAAGTAAATGCAAAGACTTTTTACGTTGCAAGCTGATAAGAGGGCTGAATTTCTAAGGTAGAGACTGGTAATTTCAGCAGGATCGATATTTTCGATTCCTACTAGACTCGTAAAATTGGTATTAGTCAAACGAATCTGCTCTATTGATTCGATCGAACTCAAACCGGTAAAGCTGCTGGGCCCGACACCAGCTATCTCTAGCCGTGTCAGGTTAGTGACAAATTCTAATCCGGTAAAATCGATTAAATTCGGATTTGCTGACAACGACAAACTAAAATTAGTTACTGGTGGCAAACCATTGAAACTTGTTAAAAGAGAATTTTCTGAAAAACCTAGAAATTGAAAAGTTTGCAGGTTCTTCATTCCGGTTAAGTCGACTAATTTAGTTGCAGTAACGCTTAATCCTATGCCGATTGTCGTCAAATTTTCAACACCCGCTAATGAAGTTAAATTTTGAAGGTAACTTATGTCAAGCCTCCCGGCAATCGTTGTCAGTGCACCAAGTCCATCCAAACTTGTAATGAGCGGGAGTTGGTTGAGAACAATATTTCCGGAGACATTAAATGGATCCTGAGGATCCCCACTAAAAGTTACAGAAGTTAAAGCATCAAGACCAGAAAAATTCGATAACGCCGGCGAATTAGCAATCCGCAGCGTACCAGCAATGCTCGTTACAGATGCTAAACCATTTAAATTTGTAATAGTACTCCCTCCTATGTATACGTCGCCAACAATCGATGTGCAGGCCGGATAATTCGTACTGAATTGATCTATACTCGCCTGCGTCGAAAAAACTACCCCTCCAACAGGGCAAGTAGGAACATTCCCTTCCACATAAATAATGTCCGAATAAGAAAAGTCGCCGTTCACCTTCTCCTCTTTTAAACGATAGTAATTCTGCAGGTTTGACATGTAATCATTAAAACTATAGGATTGCGGGTTAGGCGAATCTCCCTCGGTAAATACATAACCAATTTGAACAAAAGCATTGGGAGTGGTACTTCTTTCCACTGCAAAACCTAGCACATCAGTTTCAGAGCTAGTCTGCCAGGTAAGCTCAATTGTTGTCAAAACCTTAACACCCTCAAAATTGACAATATCAGTTTCGGCTACAATACCCTCACAAGTCATAGAAGACGAAATTTCAGGGGCTGTACATCCGGAAGCATTATTGCCAATAATGGCATCTCCCGGGCTATCCGCAAGCAGCTTACATATACTTTGAATATTGCATTGGGAAAGATTTTCATTGTTCTCGAGATCCAATCCGCCTATACTTTCAAGCGCATAAAAGGCATTGAGGTTTGATATCTGACAATCTACAATATAGAGTGTTCCAGAAATCGTTTTCAATGCTGGGAGACCGTTGAGACTATTGCAAAATGAAAAAGTACAAGGCCCTCCTATTGAAGTGACGTTTTCAAGCCCGGTAAATCCATTGCTGTAAACGACCTCGAACCCGTAAGGCAAAGCTGTAATTGAGCTCAGCGCATTGTAATTTGAAATCCCTTTGAAATCCTGGAAAAACCCTAAAAAATTGAGCGATTCTAGACCACCCAGGCTTGTCAAACCTGCGTTCGAGCCAATCGACATTGACTTTAAAGATGTGATTGCTTCCAGACCATTTAAGTTCTTTAACAAAGGGCACCCGTCAATGGACACGCCTTCTCCAATGGTTTCCAATGCTGTCAAACCACTCAAGCTTGTTAACGCATCACATTGTCGTACACTGAAATTGTGATTAATATTCTGTAAAGCACCCAGACCTGTAAGATTCGTCAAACCTGGATTATTTTGTATGATGAGTTGACCGATGTAATCACCCGGAAGAATATCAGTTAGCGATCCTAATCCATTGAGGCTTGTCAGGAGCGGATTATTCTGTATTGTAAGATCACCTGCAATCGTGACAATAGCCGCCAATCCGTTTAGATTGACAATGTCAGGACCCGAAATCGTTACAGGCCCGAGCACTTGTGTGCATCCAGGATTGTTTGCGTTAAAATTATCAATACTGGCTTGGGTACCAAATGTGATACCACCAACGCCACAAGTCTTCGCCTGCGCCACACTCAACACAACTACGAAACAAATGCAGAGCGTAAAGATTTTTTTCATAGCCTGAATTGTATATAATGTAACGATTAAAAAGTATAAAATTCTGAATAAACTTATACAATAATAACCATTTGGTTACAATATACGTTAGCTATAAGTTACTAATTTTTAACCGGTTAATAAGATTTATCCACCGGTTGCTGGTTCCTACGCATTCACCTGCCGGATCACGTTCTTGATATTTAGCTCAATAATATCCGTCATGCTCTCGCATTGGTGATATTGGTTGTCTGAATAATGTTTGAAGAGCCCCTCGCGCAGCTGGTGAATGTTGTCAACCGTTGAAATGTTGTCCTTGATGGAGACATCGCGAAGTTCTTTGAGGCGGTATCTTTCGCTCCTGGCCTGATACATGATGGACGACTGTTCTTCCTGCTGATATTGAAGGACCGTTTTGTCGGTCAGATATTCCATGGCAAGCTCTACATAGGGCCGGTTTTCTTTGAAAAATTGGGGCATATAAACTTTAATGTTGCCTTCGTAAAACTGCTGGTCAAAGTCGATGGCGCGCAGGCGGAACTGGAAATCGTCGAAATCGGGGGTGATCTGCATGACGAAATTGTAGGAACGCATGTCGCCAAGCAATGTGATCATGCAACGTTCGTTGAATTTTACGAATTCTTTGGCGATACGGATGGGATTGTAGTCCGGCTCGCGCAGGCGTGTTTTGGCAAATTCATCACCCGGAATTCCGGCAATGTGCTCTTCTATCAGGCTGTCGCCATCGACGAGATAATTGACCTGGTTTGGAGAAAAAATCTCTTCCAGCTCCAATCCATAGATCCTGGACGCATCTGCTTTTTTGACATAAAAATAATCGTAAATGTCATTCAGCCGGTTTACGATCTTGATCCTGAACGGATTAGAGTTGCCGAATTTGCAATAATCAATGCGGTCAATGTATTTGTGTTCAACAATGCGGAGGTTACCGGATGCTTTTAACATGGCATACGCCTTTTTCAAGCCGCTATGCAGCCTGTCGATCTCATGCGGCGGATAAAGCGGGCTTTCCCAAAGCGTGTCCTTTCCAAATTTGTCCATCACAGGAAAGGATTCGTAAAAATTAAGCAGGTCTACATAGCCTACCGGCAGCTTGGCGTCGCGCTGGTAAAAACGCAGATATTTCCGCAGCTCAGCGCTGACAGGATAAATTGGTTTCTTCTTTAATATCTTAACATCACCTTGTTCCATACAGGAAGTTAACATTTAATAATGAAAAAAGGAGAAGCACAAGTCTGCACCTCTCCTTTTCCCTCTGTAAAAAACCCCTTAATTCATGATCATATTATGCGGATCGATCACAAACTTTTTAGCTGCGCCTTTGTCAAAATCCTTGTAGCCCCTCGGCGCATCCTGCAAGGTGATCACTTCCACATTTACGGCTTTTGCGATCTTAATTTTGTCATATAAAATCGCATTCATTAACGAGCGATGGTATTTCATCACCGGACATTGGCCTGTATAAAAAGAATGCGATTTAGCCCAGCCTAACCCGATACGAATGCTCAAACTGCCTTCCTGCGCCGCTTTATCTTTCGCACCCGGGTCGCCAGTCACATACAAACCGGGAATTCCGATCGCACCACCCGCTCTTGTAACAGCCATAGCCGTGTTCAAAACTGTTGCTGGCATCTCGGTTCCGGCATTACTGCCATGTCCGCGGGCTTCAAAACCCACACAATCCACAAAACAATCCACTTCCGGAACGCCTACAATGGCCGCAATCGCTTGTTCTAACGGTGTGTCTTTGGTTAAATCAATTACTTCGCAGCCGAAACTTTTGGCCTGATCCAGCCTTTCCTGGATCATATCACCCACAATGACCACCGCAGCACCCAGCAAATGACAGGAAGCGGCACAGGCCAATCCAACCGGTCCGGCCCCGGCAACATAAACGATAGAACCGGGCCCGACGCCTGCCATGACGGCACCATGAAACCCGGTTGGAAAAATATCCGAAAGCAATGTAAGATCCTTAATATAAGCCATTCCCTGATCCTTATCGGGAAATTTGAGCAGGTTGAAGTCGGCATAAGGAACCATTACATATTCTGCCTGGCCACCTACCCAGCCACCCATATCCACATATCCGTATGCAGCACCCGGTCGTGCCGGGTTTACGTTTAAGCAAATTCCAGTCTGTCCAACCTTGCAATTCCGGCATCTTCCGCAAGCAATGTTGAAAGGGACCGAAACCAGGTCGCCCATTTTGATAAACTCCACATCCCTACCTGCTTCAATCACGATTCCAGTAATCTCATGACCCAAAACCAACCCGGCCGGAGCAGTCGTCCGCCCACGGACCATATGCTGGTCGCTTCCGCAAATGTTGGTAGACACGATTTTCAAAATCACACCGTGTTCGCATTTCCTGTCGCCCAAAGCCAGTTTGGGATACTCAATTTCCTGAATTTCAACCTCGCCCGGTTTGATGTAGGCGACTCCATGATTTTGACACATAGTAATGATGGGTTAAGTTTAGAAATAATCGGTTTTGCAATATTTTTTATAGGATAATTTCAAATTTAACAAAATTCCCCGTTTACGAGACAAATGATTAAATTAGACGTGACATTTATTGTGAGGACTATGGCATTATACGGTTTGGCGGTTTGTGGGGGCAAAAGTTTGCGGATGGGCACAGATAAGAGCCAGCTGCAATATTTCGATATTCCGCAGGCCGACCGCGTTGTTATTCTTCTATCGCCAATTTGTACAGAAGTATTTTTATCCTGTAACCCCACGCAGGCTGCAATTTTTGAAAATAACAAAATAATTACCGACCTACCTGAATATGAGGACATTGGCCCCATGGCAGCATTGCTGTCCGCATTCAAAACCTACCCCAATGCTGACTTTCTGGTAGCAGGCTGCGATTATCCTTTTCTTACCCCAGATGCTCTGACGGAATTTTTATCATCCATTCAAACAGGCTCCATTGCTGCGGCGTTCTACAATGCAGATGGAAAATATGAGCCATTACTCGCATGGTATGCAAAGGAGGCGGCGCCCCTTCTGTTTGAACGTTTCGAGCGCGGGCATCACAGCTTACAGCATTTTTTGCGGGAGATTCATGCTGAAAAATACATTCCCAAATCAGAGAAAGTAATGATCAGCGTCGATACGCCTGAGGTTTACGATCAGGTTAAAGCGGCTCTCAATGTTCATATTGAAAAATAATAAAATGGAGATCCAAGCGATAGCGCAACAGCGCATAAGAATAATAACAAGCAGCGACAGCCAGGATGCGGAAGACGATCTGGCGGTGGAAGAACCGCTGGAAATTCAGCTTTCCTACATTGAGTCTGGAAAGAAGATTAAGAAAAGCATTTCTGTAACCATGCGGACACCTGGCAATGATGACGAGCTGGCGGTTGGTTTTTTGTTTACAGAAGGCATTATTGCAGAAAAAAGCCAGGTTAAGGTGGCTGCAAATGATATTTTTGATGAAAATAAAGTAGTTGTTGACCTGGCCGATGACTTTGTGCCAATGATCAATTCACTGGAAAGAAATTTCTATACAACATCCAGTTGCGGCGTTTGCGGAAAGACCAGCATTGATGCAATCAAGACCATTTCGGCATATCAAAATAATGATAACACATTGCTGGTGAGCAGGAAAGTGATCTTTTCGTTGAAGGATAAGCTGAATGTGCAGCAAAGCATTTTTGAAAGCACAGGCGGACTGCATGCCTCGGCGCTTTTTGATGTTAATGGCCATTTTATTGCGCTGCGGGAAGATGTGGGCAGGCATAATGCTCTGGACAAACTGGTTGGAAATGCGCTGCTCAATGGCTTGCTTCCGCTTGCAGACAAAATCCTGCTTTTGAGCGGAAGGGCAAGTTTTGAGCTCATTCAAAAAGCGGGAATGGCTGGAATAAAGATTGTAGCGGCCATTGGGGCACCATCTAGCCTGGCCGTGAAGCTGGCCGAAGAAAGCAATATGACGCTGATCGGTTTTTTAAAAAATGACAAATTCAATATTTACTCAGGTTTCGAAAGAATTTCAGAATTATGAAAATACGCATTCAACGCAATTCTGTGCGTTATAGACTGAGCAGGACAGACATTCAGAAACTGAGTGCAGAAGGTTACCTGGAAGAAGTCACGCCTTTTGGTGATTCCCTTTTTATTTATGCTGTGAAAAAATCTGCTGATGTATCCAAGCTCTCCGCCGAGTTCCAAAATGGCAAAATCCTGCTAAGCATTCCCGGGCCACTAACTGACGGTTGGGCGGATAACCATGTTGTGGGTTATGACGGTGAAATGTTGTTTGGTAAAGAAGGGAGTTTGAAATTATTGATAGAAAAAGATTTCAAATGCCTGGATAATGTTACTGAGGACCAATCGGATAACTACGAAAACCCTGCAAAAACCTGCTAATCATGTCCAATGACCAAAGTAATATCCCCGGAGCCGAAAATCCTGATAAATTAACCGGCCTGCGCAAGACAGAAATAATGAAGGTGGCCGCCGGAATTCCGGCAGTCATTTCCAGTTTCCAGAAAACCATTAGCGAAGCAGGCGTGCAGCGCGGCATGAAAGCGCTTTTTAACCTGAACAAAAAAGGCGGTTTTGATTGTCCAAGCTGTGCCTGGCCAGATCCGGACGATGAGCGCTCCGGCATTGCGGAATATTGTGAGAATGGCGCCAGGGCGGTTGCGGAGGAAGCAACATTAAAGAAACTGGACGCGGGTTTTTTTGCCCAAAATTCGGTTGAAGCATTGGGAAAGCTGTCTGATTACGAGATTGGCGGGAAAGGCCGGATTGCTGCACCGATGTTTTTGCCGCCCGGTGGAAAATTCTATCAGCCCATTTCGTGGAAAGCTGCTTTTGAAAAAATTGCATTGGAACTGAACAGGCTAGCCTCACCGGACGAAGCGATTTTTTACACTTCGGGCCGGACAAGCAATGAGGCAGCCTTCCTGTATCAACTTTTTGTGCGGGAATTCGGGACCAATAACCTGCCCGATTGCAGCAATATGTGTCATGAAAGCAGCGGCGTTGCGCTGGGAGAATCGCTGGGCATCGGCAAAGGCTCGGTGAAGCTCGACGACTTTTACGAAGCCGAGGTGATCATGATTCTAGGTCAAAATCCGGGCACTAATCATCCGCGTATGCTTACGGCATTGCAAAAGGCAAAAGCGAATGGTGCTACTATCATTTCGATTAATCCGTTGCCTGAAACGGGTTTGATGGGCTTTAATAATCCGCAGACCGTTCAGGGAATCTTAGGCGCTAATCCTGCGCTGACCGACATTTTTCTGCAAGTAAAAATCAATGGTGACCTGGCACTGCTGAAAGCCATTGAAATACTGATGCTTCAAGAGGAAGAAAGCAATCCGGGAATGGTCTTCGACCGGAATTTTATAGCAAATAATACAGAAGGCTACAACGAGTTCATCGCGCATTTGAAAGAACAGAATGCCGAGGAACTCGCACAAATAAGCGGCATTTCTTTGGCTCAGGTTCAACAGGTTGCGCGCGTACTAGCCGGAAAAAGCAAGATCATTGCCTGCTGGGCGATGGGTTTGACGCAGCACAAAAATGCTGTTGACACAATCAAAGAAATTGTTAATCTGCTATTACTGAAGGGCAGCATTGGCAAACCGGGTGCAGGCACATGCCCCGTGCGCGGCCACAGCAATGTGCAAGGGGACCGGACGATGGGGATATTTGAAAAACCATCCGAAAAATTCCTGGATTCCATCGAGCGCAACTTCCGTTTTTCGCCTCCCCGAAAGCATGGTTTTGACGTTGTGGAGTCCATTAAGGCCATGCATGAGGGTTCGGCGAAAGTGTTTTTTGCGATGGGTGGTAACTTTTTGAGTGCTACGCCTGACACAAGATTTACCGCCGAAGCGCTCAGCAAATGCCGGCTGACCGTGCACGTTTCAACCAAACTGAACCGGAGCCACTTGGTAACCGGCGAGCAAGCATTGATCCTTCCTTGCCTCGGCAGGAGCGATATGGACATGCATCAGGATGAAAACCGCTCTATTTCTTGTGAAAATTCGATGGGCGTGATCCAGCTTTCCAGGGGCGTTCTGCCTCCCGTTTCAGATCAGTTATTGAGCGAGCCGGTGATAGTTTGCAGACTTGCCAAGGCGGTTTTGGGTAGAAAAAGCCGGATTAACTGGGACATTTACGCCGAAGATTATGACGTGATCCGTGCTGACATTGAAAGGACCATTCCAGGTTTTGACAATTACAACGAACGCGTTCGCATGCCCGGGGGATTTTATCTGCCCAATTGCAACCGCGACGGGAATTTTGACACATTATCCCAAAAGGCGCATTTCAATATCGGCAATCTCTTTAATCCTGAACTAAAAGACGACGAGCTGATGATGATGACAATCCGGAGCCATGACCAATTTAACACCACAATCTATGGTTTGAATGATCGTTACCGGGGCATTCACAACGAGCGGCGCGTGATTTTGATGAATGAAAATGACATTGAAAAACGAAACCTGAAAAGCGGCGATCTGGTGGATTTATACAATCATTATGATGGCATTGAGCGCGTTGCGTATAAGTTTGTCGTGGTCCCCTACCCCATTCCCGAAGGCTGCACAGCGACTTATTTCCCTGAAACCAATGTCCTCGTCCCCATCAACAGCGTGGCTGATAAGAGCAACACGCCGACGTCCAAACTGGTGATTCTGACCCTGCGTAAAAATATGAATGCATTGGGTCATTTAAAAAATTAACATTGAGCTAACAACCCGGACCGAAGCAACCGTTAATTTTCGGGTCTGTTCTTTAAAAAATGAAAAAATGAAAAAATTCTTGTCCATCATTGCAGTTGGTTTGCTTAGTCTGACCACTTTTGAAAGCATGTCACAAAACAAAAATAAAGTCATAGCACATCGTGGCGCGTGGAAAAATACAGGCGTTACAGAAAATTCCATCGGCGCATTGGAGCATGCGGTCAAGTTGGGCTGCTATGGAAGTGAATTTGACGTGCATATGTCCGCAGATTCGGTTATTTATGTGCATCATGACCATTCCATTAAGGGAACGCACATTGAAAAGACAAATTCCCAGGAGCTTTCCCAGATCAAACTGGAAGATGGAACTGCATTGCCAACATTGGAAGCGTATTTAAAAGCAGGTGCAAACCAGAAGAAAACACGCCTGATCCTTGAAATCAAAACCTCTTCCATAGGCAAGGAACGCTCATTGGCTCTGGCTACGAAATGTGTTGAAATGGTAAAAATGTTGAAGGTCGAAGACATCACGGATTACATTGCATTTGATTTTGATGTTTGTAAAAAAGTAAAAGAACTCGCCCCAAAAGCACACGTCGAATATCTGAACGGAGACAAAACGCCGGACGAAATTCAAGCTGCCGGACTTGATGGCATTGATTATAACCAGAATGTGTTAAAGAAAAAGCCTGAATACATCGCCGCCATCCGTGACAAAAAGCTCACTACCAATGTCTGGACGGTGAATGACGAAGAATCAATGAAGTGGTTCCTGGAAAAAGGGGTTGATTACATTACAACCAACGAGCCTGAATTGCTTTTGAAGATCACGAAGTAACATTACTATAACACAAAAAGCGCCGCTTGGAAAAATCTCCAAGCGGCGCTTTTATTATCTCTGAATGCTTTTAATTTCTTAAACACATTTAATGTCCTGACCCATTCTATGTCTTAATGCTTAAATCCTTGCGGTTTGTAACTTGCCATTTGTTTCCTGCCAGGCTCTTATCACTTGTGTAAGCTGCTTATATTCTATCAAAAAGCCGTCGTGACCATATAAGGAGTCGATTTCCTGAAAAACAGCATCCGGAATGTGCCGGGCCAGGAATTGCTGCTCCGATAAAGGGAATAGCAGGTCGGATTTAATGCCTAAGACCAATGTTTTGGCTTTCACCAAACCCAATGCATGCACAATTCCGCCGCGGTTACGTCCCACATTATGCGAATCCATGATCTTGGAAAGCACCCAGTAGGAATATGCATTAAACCGTTTCACGAACTTATCGCCCTGATATTGCTGGTAAGATGACGCCCGGAAATCATCGATCTGATCGGGATTATCGCGTGCTTGTGTAAAGTTATAAGTGTCGTAATTTCTGTATGAAAGCAATGCAATAGACCTCGCAGCGCGCATGCCCATGCTGCCCGCTTCGTCCGTGCCATCATTAAATGTCGGATCCGCCTCGATCGCCATCCGCTGCGATTCGTTGAAAGCGATGCCCCAGGGCGAATGCAGCGCATTGGAAGCGATCAGGATCAGTTCTTCGAACAGATCGGGCACTTCTACAGCCCATTCCAGCGCCTGCTGGCCACCCAGCGAGCCTCCTATACAAAGCTTAATCTTTTTGATTTCCATTTCCTGCCGCAGCAGATCCATGGCACCCACCACATCGCGGACGGTGATGGTCGGGAACGCTCTGTAAAAAGGTTTATGCGTCCGGGGGTTGATGCTCAGCGGGCCGGTTGAGCCATACGCGGAGCCTAATACATTCACACAGACAATGAAATATTTGGCAGGATCAAAAAACTTATCGTCCCCTACCAGGCCATCCCACCATTCGGCGGCGTTGGAGCTGCCGGTTAATGCATGACAGATCCAGACAATGTTGTTGTTCTCAGCATTTTGCGTTCCATAAGTGGTGTATGACAGCTCGAAGCCCGGCAATTCACCGCCCATTTCCAGCGCATAGGCGTAAGGATATTTAAATGTTTTTTGTTCCGCTTGCATAAGTGCCAGAGCACAGGTTTTAATTCAAAAATTTAACAGACTGATCCGTGGAATGCACAGAACAGATGCGAGAATAAAGCCATCCGGCTTACGGAAATTTCTAACTGTAAGTTCACGCGAATTGAGTTTATATCTCCTAATAACTTAGGTGGGAATTAGCACCTTTCTCCATTGTGGTAGCAGGTTGCCAGAGGTTCATTGAGCCCATTCTCTCGCCTCTTCTTTATAAATCAATCGCACACAAGGTGAAGCAATTGACTTGATCCTGCAATATTAAGCGCAGATGCCTGAAAATGCAAACAAAAGCACAAATTCTATTTTGCAGGGCATCCGGGGAGGTTTATCTTTGCCCATTCATGATACTGCGTTCGATGAAAAATTTTCTGTTTCTGATTTGTTTTATTTGCCAAAATGCCTTTGCCCAGCTGCCCTCTCCCGACAATCTTTCCAAACACGTTTACAAGCTTTCTTCCGACAAAATGCAGGGCCGCGGGACCGGGAGTAAGGAGAATAAAAAAGCGGCTGAATATGTAGCCAAACAGTTCAAAAAATACAAGCTTCAACCCAGGGGAACAAACGGGTTTTACCAACCATTTACTGCCAAAGTTCGCCGCGTTGTCGTTCCCGACAGTTTGCGCGAAACCAATAATGTGATCGGTTTTCTGGATAATGGCGGTGCAAACACCATTGTGATCGGCGCTCATTTTGATCACCTGGGCTTGGGCAGACAAGGAAGTTCGAAAGCAGAGAAGCCTGAGGGCCAGATCCATAACGGAGCCGATGATAATGCTTCGGGCGTGGCGGGTTTGCTGGAACTTGCCCGGTATTTTTCCAAAAACAATGTTCGGGAGCCGTGTAATTTTCTCTTTATTGCATTTGGTGCGGAAGAGCTGGGACTGCTGGGATCGCGGCATTTTGTTAATAATCCTACGATACCATTGGAAAAAATCAATTTTATGACCAATATGGACATGATTGGTCGTTATGATGCAAGCCGGGGCGTTGGGATTGGCGGTTTTGGGACCAGTGAAGAATGGCCTGATATATTTAAGGATGTAAAAAGCGGGACCAAGTTCTTTACAGATAAAGCCGGAAGCGGCGGCTCCGATCACGGGTCATTTTATGCCAAAAAAATTCCCGTGCTTTTCTTTCATACAGGCGGCCACGACGACTACCATAAGCCCACAGACGACCCGGAAAAAATAGATTATAATGCAGCTGCGGGCATTCTTGGCATTCAGATCCAACTCATTGAGAATGCGATGAAACTGCCGAAGCTGAAATTTACAACAGTAATATAACCACCAAAAGTTTGTACGGATTCATTGCTCCTGCCTTCACGTATGGTTCACCACATGTTTCACCGGAAGACCTGTACGGGACGCTCTTTCGTGATATCCAGCACAGTCATATTTTTGAAGATTCAAAAACTTTCGCCGACGCCATTCCGCTGGAAGATCCGGTTCTGATCATTGAAAGATACCATCAGGAAAACGACAAGCCAGGTTTTGACCTGCAAGCATTTATCGATCAGAACTTTCGGATGCCGGCGCATATCGTGTCTACCTTTCAAGCAGATAAAAGCTCATCCACCTCGGAAAATATTGACAGATTATGGAGTGTGCTCACGCGCCAGCCTGAAAACCAGGAGCGTGGCGGTTCGCTGATCCCGCTTCCATTTCCCTATGTCGTTCCCGGCGGACGTTTCCGGGAAATTTATTATTGGGACAGTTATTTTACTATGCTCGGCCTGAAAGAAGCCGGTCGAACGGATCTGATCGAGAGTATGGTCAATAATTTCGCATATCTGATCGATAGTTTCGGATACATTCCCACAGCCAACAGGACCTACTATCTGACCAGGTCGCAACCGCCATTCTTTTCCCTCATGGTGCGGCTATACAGCGATATGGCCGGAAATGAAATCCTGAAACGCTATTTACCCCAATTGCAGAAAGAATATGATTACTGGATGCGAAACGACGGAACACACGAGTCCTTTACAGCGCACAGAAGACTGGTAAAATTACCCAATGGCACATTATTAAACCGCTACTGGGACGATAAGGCCACTCCAAGACCGGAATCCTACCGCGAAGATGTGGAACTGGGTGCCGAGGCAAAGGACAAACACGGAACTGCTCCGGAAGCCACTTTCAGGCACATTCGCGCTGCGGCGGAATCGGGCTGGGATTTCAGCAGCAGATGGTTTGCGGATGAAAATGATTTTGCGAGCATTCACACCACAGATATCGTCCCTGTTGACCTGAACTGCCTGATGCATCATTTAGAAAAGGCGCTGGCAGAAGCTTATCTTTTGCATGATAATACCAAAATGCACTTGCAGTATGAAGAAAAGGCCCGTTTGAGGGCAGCTGCTATCCACACTTACTTTTGGGACGGTTCGCGGAATTTTTTCATGGATTATGATTTCAAAAATAGAGATTTTACAAAATCCGTAACATTAGCCGGCACATTTCCATTGTATTTCAAGCTGGCAACCAAGTCGCAATCGCATTATATGAGCGGGTATATCCGGCTCAATTTCATGCGTTCAGGTGGGCTTCTGACAACCACGATCAGGTCGGGACAGCAGTGGGATGCGCCTAATGGCTGGGCGCCGCTGCAATGGATCACTTACAAGGGCTTGCGCAACTACAATTTTCACCGGACGGCGGATGAGCTCTCCGCAGAATGGATCGCGCTGGTCGATAAAGAATTTAAGCATTCGGGTAAACTGCTGGAAAAATATAATGTTTCAGACACCAATCTGATCGCCGGAGGAGGCGAGTATGAAGTTCAGGAAGGATTCGGCTGGACCAATGGCGTTTATCTCCGCATGAAAAACAAAAAGTGCTAGTTTGCACACAAACCGCTGTTGAAATTATTATCTGATTCGAATAATAATATTGAAAATTTCCAGAGACAACTTCTTCTAATCGAGAATATTTTTAATACCTTGGTATTGTTAACCCCATTTTTTGAACATGAAACTATCCATATATCAGATCGATGCGTTTACTGATAAACTCTTTTGTGGAAACCCTGCTGCGATTGTTCCTCTGAATGAGTGGCTTGCAGACGAAACTATGCTCAACATTGCTGCTGAGAATAACCTGGCAGAAACTGCATTCTACGTTCCCAATGAAAATGGCTTTCATATCCGCTGGTTTACGCCTTCAGTTGAGGTTGATCTTTGCGGCCACGCAACACTGGCTGCTGCTTATGTGATTTTTAATATTCAAGGTTACGAAGGAAAATCGATCCGTTTTGAGTCACGCAGCGGTGAGCTGCAGGTGGATTGTAAAGAAGACTGGCTTACATTAAATTTCCCTGTGGACCAATATCACATTGCGGTACCGCCTCCTGCCCTGGTAGAAGGTCTTCTGGACACAACAATGGTGGAAGTTTATAAGGGTAAAACCGATTATATGGTGGTTCTGGAATCCGAAGAGGTCATTAAGAACCTGGATTTCGACATTATTGTATTATCAACCATTCCGGCCCGGGGCATCATTATTACGGCTGCCGGCGAGGATGTTGACTTCGTTTCACGCTTCTTCGCCCCGCAATCGGGCATCGACGAAGATCCCGTAACCGGCTCTGCTCATACAACATTGATCCCTTATTGGGCAGAAAAACTCGGCAAAACAACATTAACCGCCAAACAACTCTCAAAACGCGGCGGATACCTCAAATGCGAACTGGACGGCGAACGCGTACACATCGGTGGGCAGGCGAGGCTATATTTGAAGGGGGAGATTTTGATTGATGATTAACTCATTAATTTCTTCCTCTGCCCCGCATATAATCCACCAATTACCAGCACTGTTCCTATAACTGTATAAATGGTTACCGGCTCGTCCATGAGCCACCAGGCGAAGAAAAAGCCGAAAAGCGGGCACAGGAAAAGCCATAATGATGCTTTTACTGTGTCTATTCTTAGCAAATAAAACCAGCAGATCAATCCGATTATCGAAACAGCCAGGCTTAGCCAGAGCACCGGGAACCAGAATGTGCCGTCCCAAACGGTTGTAGAGAAATCGCTGAAAAGCAATGTTACCGGAAGCAAAAAGACGCCCCCAAGGAAAACCTGCCAGCCGTTGATCAGTAAATTGGGCAACTCCCATTGAACCGTAGCATAGTAAACGCTGGCTGCCGAAACTGCTATCATGCTGATCAGCAGCAATGTGATTCCCCCGATTGTAGTGAAACTATCAGCCAGTAATGGATATGTCGCCACAGCCACGCCTGCCATTCCCAAAATAACCCCCAACCATTCTTCCGGGCGCGGGTGCCTTTTGAGCCACCACGAGGATAACAAAACAATGATGAGCGGATTGATCGAAACGGCCAGACTCCCGATTCCCGCAGCAGTAAATTTCATCGCATACACGTAGAGCCCGAGATAAAGCGTTGTATTAAGGAATCCGAACAGCGCAAGCTGCTTCCATTCTTTTCTGTTCGGCAACCGGTAAGACGGATCTTTGCTGAGCAGGTAGGAAAAAGTCAACAATAAAATACCAGCTATAAAGAAGCGAACATTTGCCAATATTAACGGAGCAGCGGACCGGACCCCAAACTTGGTGGCGACGGATGCGGACGACCACAGAATGGAAAAGAGAATGCCAATACCAATGTTTTTCACGCTTACAAAGAATTATGATCCAAAAATACGCGATGCATTTCGGGTTCACCCTGCACTTTTTATATTTTTGGGCATGATTGATAAAATTAATGCGAAGTGTATTCTGGCGATTCTTCTTACCGGACTATATTTTCCTTCCTTTTCACAAAGCCAATGGACTTACGACTTCAACAATGGCCTTACTCCTATTGAAAATGCGGGGCCGTCCTTAAAAGTGCTTGGTACGCCCGGAAAATATGTCAAAGAGAAAATCCCGGGCTCGGATGATCTGAGCAGGACCATTTATCAATTTGAGAAAAACAGTGGTTTACAGTTCAATAATGCAGAAGCCAAAGGTTTTTTGAGCAAATCTTTTACCGTTGAGGTCTATTTTAAAATGGATGAGCTCGACAGCTGGAAGCGCGTCCTCGATTTTAAAAACAGAAAAAGCGATTACGGCAGTTATATCTACGACGGTAAGCTCAATTTTTATGATTTTGCAATCGGAGAAAAAGCACCTGTGCGTGCCAAGCAGTATGTACATTACGTGTACTCGCGTGATTATGAGACCAAGATCATTAAGATGTACATCAATGGTCAGTCCAAACTGGAATTCAAGGATCCGGGAACGGAGGGCATGCTGGACAATGATCAGGTCCTCAATTTATTTCAGGATGATTTGATTGCGAACCATGAATCCAGCGCCGGCTCCATTGTGCTGATCCGCGTTTATGACCGTGTAATGACGCCTGTGTTTGTACGAAGAAGTTACCAGACCATCAGCAGGGCACCCAAAACGCCGGTCGCGGAAAAAGAAGAAGAAAAGCAACCGGAAGAAAAACCTGCCATCAATGAACCTGCAAAAAGAAACACCAATCTGGCCGTCGTGACGGGACGTGTGTATGATGGTAAAAACCTGAAACCGGTGAATGATGCCGATGTGACGGTTCGGAAATCCAGCACAGATTCGCTGGTCGCTTCAACAAAAACAGTGAACGGCATTTATAATTTCGAGCTTCGCCCGCATGAAACATATCGCATATCAGCTCAGGCAGATGGGTTTCAGCCTAAAAGTGTGTCGGTGAAAGTCTCGAACCGGTTTGAAGAGGTGAAGTCGCTGATCAGCCTTTCCGAATCGACTTATGATGCGCCTTTATCAACATTGTATTTTACGCAAAGCACCGATGTGCTGGAAGACAATGCATTAAGCGGGCTCGATTCACTGGTTTCTTATTTTCAAAAACGAGATAACCTGAGAATAATCTTAAAAGGCCATACCGACAACACGGGAGATTTCGCAAAAAATCTGGAATTGTCCAATAAGCGTGTCGAGACCGTGAAATCATATTTGTTAGGAAAAGGAATCCCTGAAAACCGCATTGCAGGATCAGGTTATGGATCTGCACAGCCTAATCGCGTGAACCAGACAGAAGCATTGAAGCGGTCTAACCGCAGGGTTGAAATTTGGGCAGAGCCTATAAAAAGATAAAGCCATCTCACTGAGACGGCTTTATACTGACTATTCCTAAACCCTTAACCTTTTCTTATCTTTTATATCTTTTACATTGATTCCGGCGCATGAGCCGAATAAACTCTATCAATGCAAGCGTATCTGAATCTCTTTTTATATAAAGTAACAATGTTTTGAATAATACTCCAATTTCCTTACTAAGTAATTACGGAAACTTTTGGTCTATATACGAAGCAAATTGAATTTCAGATTTGCCATCAAACATTGCTTAATTACCTCTTCTCACGCTTCTCGCAGCTTTTGCCCTATTAACTTGTGACTGAGCGACTAACGAAACTTTCAAAACTTTCACAAAGGTAAAAACATTAATATTATTTCCTTTGATTTATTCTATTTTTATTTCGGCGAACCGTGTTACAAATGTCTGCATTAATTTTGATATTACAAGCATTACTAAATTGGAATAACAAAATTATATTTGGAACGAATGCTGGTTTTCAGCCTCTATTTTATTACAAAATATCATTTATTTAAATTTATAGTAAACAATATTTTGCGTTATCTCCATTTTACAAAATAAATACATTTCTTGAAATATTTATATTATCTTTAAATAGTACAATCATTGGTTATAATTATTCATTGTCGATTGTATTCCCAAAGTACAAAACGAAAGAACCATATCACCTGCGTTATCCAAAAATATAGGCAGCTCCGTCATTTCTTCATTGGAAAAAGGTTTTAGCACATAATCTACTTGTCTTCCCCTTGGAAAATTATTTCCTATTCCAAACCGCAAACGGGGATAATTTGTCGATGCCAGCAGTTCCTCAATATTTTTCAATCCATTATGCCCGCCGTGACTTCCTTTTGGCTTAATGCGGAGCGTGCCATACGGAAGTTGCAATTCATCAACGATCACAAGCAGGTTTTCCTCCTGCACTTTGAACTGGTCCATGTAGTAGCGGATCGCTTTGCCGCTGAGGTTCATGAATGTTGTGGGTTTTATAAAATAAATTTGCCTGCCCTTATGCTTCCATTCCGCAACAAAGGCCAGCTTCTCGAAAGAAAATTTAAAATCATGCTGCGCCGCCAGCCTGTCCAGCACCATAAATCCGACATTATGCCTGGTGAATGCGTACTCCGGACCTATATTTCCCAATCCGGCAATCAGATATTTCATTTGTTAAAAGTTTTTGATTTCATCTTCGAGCACTTAATTTAGGCTAAAATTCAGGGAATTTACATTATGCCCCAAAAACGATTAATACTTAGCAGCCCGTTGCTAGAGATCATGACCAGCCGGTTATGCCAGGAACTGATTGAGAATCACCAGGATTTTTCCAACTCCGTGGTGATGGGACTGCAACCGCGGGGAATATATTTTGCCGAACGCATCATTGCCGAACTGAGAGAACGCACCGGAAAAGATATTCCAATGGGCCATCTCGACGCAACTTTCTATCGCGACGACTTCCGAAGACGGGAATCTCCACTCCTCCCCAACAAAACCAATGTCCCTTTCCTGATCGAAGGCAAAAGGGTGATTTTGATCGACGACGTGCTTTCTACCGGTCGCATGGTAAGAGCGGCACTTGACGCCATGACAGCCTTCGGGCGGCCCAAAACCGTTGAACTTATGGTGCTCATCGACCGCCGCTACAACCGCGAGATCCCTATTGACCCGGATTATGTTGGAATGCAGGTCAGCACCGTTGAAAGTCAACGCGTACAGGTGGAGTGGAAAGAACAGGGCTTTGAAGCCGACCATATCTGGATGGTCGATTAGTTTCGAAACTCAGCGCGGTCGTGACGCCTCTTCTTTCGTTGCTTTGCCGATATCCTCTGTTTTGTAAGTCAGCTTATTAATGTAAAAAACCTCGCGTCCCTGCCCCAGTGATGATGAGCCGAGGCGCTGCATGCCGTAAGCCAGAAAATACTGTCCATACCAGGGCGAAAGGTAACTATCCTCATTATTAAGCACTTTTTCCTTTTCCGATTTGGCAGTAATCTTAAATTTCTCACTTTCCACCACGACTTGGTTTCGGCTTATTACTTCGGTATGAATCTCACCTTCCTGCGGATAAGCCAGCACAAAATAGTCATCCACCGGCGTAACCTGGACCATTTCCTGCAAATCGTAGCTAGTTAAATCCTTGATTGTAATGGTGTTGTCCCACATAAACTTCCCGTTACGGTCAAACCCGCATACAATGGCGTGCGTATAACGATAACCTTCGAGTGAGCGCGAAATGTAAGGCCGGGAAATGCCGCCGGTAATGATCGGGCTGGTTGATCTTTGATTGGGATAATAAACTTCCGCCACCAGTACGATTTCGTTCTCCGTCTGGATCAGCTCGTGGACCAGCAACCGATAGCGAAACTTGTTTTCTTTCCCCAAACTTTTCCTTTTGCCGATGCGCTCCATCATTTTAGCGCGGCGTTTGGGCTTCATATAATTGAAGAAATTCTGCAATTCAGAAAATTCAATAAACTGCGGCTGCCCCGGCTCATCGTGCTCCACATGCGTCACATATAACCCCTGCGAATACTGCGTGCAACCGACCGAATAATTTCCGATCAGATAGGAGTCATCTGCATTGAGCGGCACGATCTGGCCTGAAATGAAGCTGTATCTCGGGTCGCTTAATGTTGTTTTCTTCAAAAGTTTACCATCGTAATTGTACGTTTTGATTTCAAAAACGCAGTTTTTCTTCCTGTAAGCGTAGGTGATTACATTGATGTAGCCGTCAATTTCATTAATGTCCACATTGTTCAATTCCGTATTTTTCTCAAAAAGCCCGGGTAAGACACGCGTCGTATGATCAAAAAACGAATGCACGATCACGACCGGCCGCGACCTGTAATAGCCCGAAACCAATGCTTTGCTCCCGATCACTTTGAACTGCTGCACATCCACACCCGACAATAAATTTCCTTTATAAGTGTCGATTGAACCGTCGTTGTAATTGATCTGCATAAAAAGAAAACGGTCTGTATCCGGCTCGGCAAAGAGCCAGTAACCACTTTCTTCGCCCTTATAAGCCATTACCGGGATGTAGCGAAAATCGAGCTTATAAGTTGTCCGCCAAACGGCTTTTAATGTTGAGTCGTATTTTACAAACTGCCATTGCTCTTTGCGGGAATTGGACCATTCATTGCCCCTGATCACAGATAATAAACCTTGCTCGCCCAGGCTAAAAACCTCGAACTGCTCCGTTGAAGTGGGGCTTGCGGGTATTTCCAGACGATCGGACTGCTGCAATTGTGCGAAGGCACCGACAACGGGAATAATGCATAAAAAGAGCATGCAGTAAATCCGGTGCCATTGCAAAGAATGGTTATTCATAACTTCTTCCTTCAGGGGTGTAACTCTCTTCAATATTTACCCTAATTTTGCATCAAAAAGGACAACATTGCTATTAATATTATAAATTATTTTAATCAAATAAAAACTTAGGGAAATGTCATTCTGATTTTGAAGAAGCACTTCCATTTACCCCATCATTCATGACGATTGAAGCAATTCTGAAAGACGATATTCAAAAAGCAATCCAGAAGCATTTTGATGTAACTGTTGAAGACATCATTTTACAACCAACCAAGAAGGAATTTGAAGGATTTTACACTTTTGTTACTTTCCCGCTTACCAAATCTATCCGCAAATCGCCCGCTGAAATAGGTCAGATAATCGGAACTGAGCTTGCAGAGCACTCTTCTGTTGCGGAGAAATTTAATGTGGTCCAGGGCTTTTTGAACATCAGCCTCAAAGACACGACATGGCTGGAATTGTTTTCGGATGTTTTTAACGATCAGGATTTCGGAACATTTCCTTCAAACGGCCAATCCGTGATGGTGGAATTCTCTTCTCCCAACACCAATAAACCGCTGCACCTGGGACATTTGAGGAATAATTTCCTTGGTGATTCTTTGTCTAAAATCCTCAAAGCCAGTGGTTATGATGTGGTAAAAACTTGTTTGGTAAATGACCGCGGGATCCACATTTGCAAATCCATGCTTGCTTACCGCGAGCTCGGAAATGGTGAAACGCCGGAATCAAGCGGCATGAAGGGAGACCATCTGGCCGGGAAATATTATGTGTTGTTTGATAAAGAATATAAAACGCAAATTAAGGAGCTTGTAGAGCAGGGAATGCCTGAGGAAGAAGCCACTAAAAAAGCGCCCTGGATCCTGGAAGCGCAAAAATTGCTTTTGCTTTGGGAAAATAATGATCCCGAAACTGTCGCATTATGGCATAAAATGAACGGCTGGGTTTACGAAGGTTTCCGCCAGACTTACGATAAAATTGGTGTTGGATTCGATAAAACTTATTATGAATCAAACACTTATCTGCTTGGTAAGGACATTATAGAAGAAGGTTTAAGCAATAATGTATTCTACAAAAAGCCGGATAACTCCGTCTGGATCGACCTGACCGCAGAAGGGCTGGACGAAAAGCTGGTTTTGCGCGGCGACGGCACTTCCGTTTATATTACCCAGGACCTGGGCACAACCGAATTGAAATTCAGCGACTTTCATAACAATCGTTATTTATGGGTTGTCGGAAATGAGCAGGATTATCATTTTAAAGTGCTTTTTGCCATTCTTAAAAAACTAGGACGCCCTTATGCGGATGGCTGTTATCACATCAGTTACGGAATGGTGGATCTGCCATCCGGAAAAATGAAATCGCGGGAAGGAACTGTGGTGGATGCGGATGATCTGGTGGAACAAATGATCCAGACCGCTGCGAGCAGGACGCAGGAATTGGGAAAGATCGATGATTTTGACAGCGCAGAAGCCAAACAGCTTTATAATCAGCTTGCTCTGGGTGCATTAAAGTATTTTCTTTTGAAGGTTGACCCTAAAAAAAGAATGCTCTTTAATCCGGAAGAATCCATTGACTTTCAAGGACATACGGGGCCATTTATTCAATATACATATGCCCGGATCCGTTCTATTATCAGAAAAGCGGAGCAGTCAGGCATCCAACCGGTGATTCCGCCCGTAAGCTATGTATTACATCCTGCTGAAAAGGAGTTGATTTTTGCTTTATCGCAGTATCCGGTTCGTGTGCAGGCTGCGGCGAATGAATTTGCGCCTTCGGTGATTTCGTTGTATGCATTTGAGTTGGCGAAGGTCTATAATCAATTCTATGCCGAGGTCTCTATTTTCTCTGACCCTAACCCGGATTCGGTTAAATTCCGGGTTGCATTATCAGGTGCAGTTTCTGAAACAATTCAGAAGGCTTTGGGGTTATTAGGGATAGAAGTTCCGGAGCGAATGTAGCGAGGCCGGGTGGTTTGGGAAGTTGTTTTGAAAAGCCACTAAAATGTATCGAATGTCCTGTATCTCACTTTTTAATTACATAATCCAACCAATAACCAGACTACAATTATGAGCTTATTAAAAACATTATTTATTATGATCACGAGTTTGATAACCGGCCTTTTTGCCGATAAGTCTGAAATTGCCACAAGACCAGCGCACGATGTTGTTGCGAAGCAAACGCTTTATGACTTCAAGGTTAAATCGCTGGTAGGCAACAAAACGATCGATTTGAGCAAATACAAAGGCAAAAAAGTGGTGATCCTGAATGTTGCTTCCAAATGCGGTTATACCAAGCAGTATGCAGATTGGGAAAAGTTCAATAAGGAGCATGGAGATAAGGTGGTTGTGCTAGGTTTTCCGGCAAATAATTTCGGTGGACAAGAGCCAGGCACCAGCGAAGAAATCGCAACATTCTGCTCTGCAACCTACGGCGTAACTTTCCCCATGTTCGAGAAAGTTTCCGTTTTGGGTGATGATCAGGCGCCTATCTACAAATGGCTTACTACCAAAGACTTGAATGGCTGGAACGATAAAGTTCCAACATGGAATTTTTGCAAATATGTGGTGAATGAAAAAGGTGAGCTGACCAATTTCTTCGCTTCAAAAATATTACCGACTGACCAGGAGTTTTTGACTGCGGTTGGCATTTAAAAAAAGCTTTTTAACTTTCAGGCTGCAAATGTTGCAGCCTGAAATATTTTCCATCATATACACATCACTAACATGAAAGACATTACCGAAGCAAAGCGCTACATCTCCAATGCCAAGGAAATTTTAAGAGAAAAGGCAATTAAGGAAGACGGTTATTACAAAGACCGTAAATACGTAAAAATGGCTGGCCACACTGCTTATGCTGGTGTTTTAGTTGCCCTCGACAGTGTTCTGGGCAACAAAAGCAAAAAGACTAGAAAGAGTGTAGAATGGTATCAGAAAGAGTTGTCTTTGGTAGACAAGAAAATCCTCTCTCACTTTTCGGCTGCTTATGACATTCTTCACCTCTCGATGAGCTACGACGGCGTATTGAATGCAGCGATTTCCAAAGAAGGTTTAGAAATTGCAGAAAAAATAATTACTTGGGCTGAGCAGAAAACGCAGGCCTGACATTACCCTACTCTATCGAAATCAATGAATCCCTGGATTGAAGCAGCCCGCCCACGCACATTGCCCCTGGCACTTTCATGCATATTAATGGGCTGTTTTTTGGCGGCATCAAGCGGGACATTCAGCTGGCCGGTTGCAGGATTAAGCGTATTGACGACCATTTTGCTGCAAGTTCTTTCCAACTTCGCCAATGATTATGGCGATGCTGTGAATGGAAAAGACACTGAATTACGTGAAGGCCCGCGCCGCGCCGTCCATTCCGGGCACATTCAGGCTTCCACTATGTTGAAAGCCATTATCGCATTTTCAATCCTGGCATTAATTTCCGGGATTACGCTGCTGATCATTGCGCTGAAAGGCGCTCCTGCGAATGTTTTCTGGGTTTTTCTTGGCATAGGCGTTGCTTGCATTATTGCCGCGATCACTTACACGGCCGGAAAGCGGCCTTACGGTTATGTCGGTCTGGGTGATTTATCGGTTTTAATCTTTTTTGGATGGGTGGGCGTGCTGGGAAGCAGTTATCTGCACACGCATGTTTGGGATTGGGGACTGCTCCTGCCGGCGTCCAGCTGCGGACTGTTCGCGGTTGGTGTTTTGAACATTAATAATATTCGTGACATTGAATCCGACAAAGCAACAGGAAAAAACTCAATTCCGGTGCGGCTCGGACGCGAAAAAGCCATTGCTTATCACTGGACAATTTTGATCATCGGCATGCTTTGCGTTTCCGTTTACACAGCCGAGCACTTCTCCGGTTATACGAGCTTAATATTTTTGCTCAGCTTCCCCCTCTTTATTAAAAACGGCCTCGCTATTTCGAGATTAAAAAAAGCCAACGAACTGGATCCCTATTTGAAACAAATGGCGCTGAGCACATTGCTTTTCGTGATTTTGTTTGGCATAGGCGTCGTCTTATAAGCCGGATTATCTCACAAATGGCTTAATCGAATCTCCTAAGAGCTTGTAACCTTTTGCATTGGGATGCAGGCCGTCCGTGAATAGCGATTCGTCTATTTTCCCATCCTTTTGTAAAAATACTTTCCCTGGATCGAGGAAGTTTACATTGGTTTCTCCGGTTAACTGCGCGAGCTTTTCATTGATAATCAGCACTCTGCTTTCCTGCTGGCGTCTTGGATAGATGCCTAGCATGGTGATCTGCGCATTGGGCTGGTGGAATTTGATAGCATCGATCAGCATTCGCCAACCTTCGGCAATTTCCGCATCGGAATTTAAATGCAGGTTATTGGTGCCAATGTTTATGAAAACCTGCTTTGCATCATAGCCGTTCAGTTCGCCGTGGTTGATGCGCCAAAGCACATTCTCAATGCGGTCCCAGCCGTAACCCATATTCCTTGCATTTTTGCCAAACGTATTGTCCCACGAATCGGCTCCGGTTGCACGTGGCCCTTTTGGTAGTCCACCCCAAAAATGTGTGATGGAATTTCCTATCACGATTGTTGCGGGTGGATTTTTCTTGTTAAGGTCTAAAATTTCGCTATGCCTGCCTTCCCAGTCATAGTTGTTGGGTTCACGCATTTGAATAACAGGCTGCGTCGTAGAAGCAATGCCTTTATATTCATGCAGGATCTGGCGCAGATGTTTCTCGTAACCTTCTGCGTAACGCATCATGCCGAGGTCATTAGGATGCGTCCCATCCACCATTGTTTCGATATCCTGCCCGAAATCGGCTTTTGGAATAATATATAATTGGGCAATGCCTTCCGATTTCAGCTGCGCAAATGCCTGCTTCAATGTTTCATTCACCTCGCTGTAAAAATGCTTGCTCTGTGGATTCATATCTTCATCCGTGTAACCGGCGTGCGATGCGAGCACGATGGGCGTTTTTGGATGCTTTTTACGGAGGGTCCGGGTTGTGGCTAGAATCCGGTTTTTAACATCCTCAATGGTTATTCCAAGCTTTGAATCCGGCCTGATTGTGAGATTAGGAAGACAATCCAGCACAAATATTTTTGCATCAATTTCCGAAACAATGCTCACCACTTCCTCTTCGAGCCGACCATTTCCTGAAAATCCGAGGTTAATGAGCGGATGGTCAAGCTTCCGTCCCAAAATTGCTGTCCATGCCATTCCCGGACGTGAAGCGCAAGCACCATGCGCAATGGAAGTGCCATAAATGACGATGGGTTTATCTGGTCTGGCAGCTAGCGGTGTAAATTCTGTTCCGTCAGGTGTGCCTATTTCCAGCCACTTTACGCTGTTATACAATGGCAGGTAAAGCCTGTATTCCCGGCCTCTTTTGTGATAAGAGTCGTTGGGTTCTAAACCCCTGAAAGTGTAGGTTATGGTATCGCCAAAGGCATATTTTCCTGCACACCAGCGCAAGTCCCCATCGCTGGAAATGGCATAAAGGTCCACGCCGCTCACGCCCGTGGCAGGCATATGCGGCAATGCGTGCTTCCCATTCACAACATATCGAATGCTGATTTCCGCAGCATTAGCCCGGAACCGCAACATTAACCCGGCAGATTGATTCGATAAGCCCCACACTTGCTCCCTAACCTGCTTTTCAGCACGCGCCGGCAACCTGTCATAGGGATTTTTTACTTCCTTGGGCCAGCCCTGCCCTTCCAAAACCGGAAATGTAGCAGTTTGCGGGTTCCACCAATTGAGTTTAGTCGTTTGGCCAAATGTAAATTGAAAAGAAAGGATTAACCCAAGACAGGCAAAGGCGGTTTTAAACTTCATATAAAAACAAATGGACACTTCTGAATATGTTCAAAAGTGCCCATTCGCTAATTTCTTACCTTGAATATCAGAATTATTTGACGATCACGCCATCTGCGATAAATGTCAGCTCTTCCTTAGGTTCTGTGATTTTTTCAATTTCTTCTTTGCTTTGACCCGCATCTTTGGCATAATGCTGCAAATGCTCAACCGGGATCGTTTTCTTTTGCGCTTGTCCTTCGAAAATCACCGTTTTTCCGCTGATATCTTTGGGAACAAAAAACGCGTAGTCTTTGAACATGACCCGCATTGTTTCACCATTATCCAGCTTCACCGCCATCCAGCACCCTTTTACCTGACAAACCGATTCTACCTGACCGCTTACCTTGGCAGCCATTTCTGTTTTGTCGCCCATTTTTTCAGGCAGCGCGCTGGCTTCGATCACTTTATTTTCATTGATCTCCTTGCCGAAATGGTTGGGAGTTTGCGCTTGTACGGCCAATGCGCTCATCACAAGCATCATCAGCATCATTACTTTTTTCATTTCCTATATGTGTTTAAGTGTAAATTCATTATTCCAAAACTTCTACCCAGCCTTTGCAATGGTTTCCCTGAGGCGTGTCCACAACATAAAAATAAGTCCCGTTTCCAATTCCCTTGCCCCAGTTGTTCTTATAATCCGCCGTTTTGAAAACCGATTTCCCCCATCGGTTAAACACTTCGAGTGAAGCGGGCAGAACCGGAACGATAAACAGATCATTCTTGCCATCGCCATTTGGTGTAATCACATTGGCCAAAGTGAATGGCGGAGACGCGGTTACTTTTTTTGACGCCGTCAAAGCACATCCTGCAGTGTTGTATGCAGTTAAAGTAATGGTGTACTCGCCGGGCGTTTCGTAAATATATTCATTAATCTCCGGATCTGTGATAGGGCTGCCCGTTCCCAGATTCCATTCATAGCGCTGTGCATTTTTGGTTTGGTTGGACATGGAATAGCTGAATGGGGCATTGCAAGCGCCGCCCGATTGATTTATATCAAAAATCGGCTCGTGCGTCCTATCCACTTTTACCGTGATCTCGCGCACCGGCCGGCAGCCGTCCGCGTAGGTTCCTTCAATAGTGTAAGTGGTCGTTTTGGTAGGTTTTACTATGACTGATTTTCCTATTGTTTCTTCCAATCCGTCGGCAGCCAGCCAGCGATATTTCGTTCCATCGCCGGAAACGGAAAGCACAACGGTGGCGCCTGCGCAAACTTCCACGTCCGGCATATCAATAAAATCTGTCTTTTTATCAACCGAAACCTTCATTTTTTCCGTCACTTTACAACCGCTCGCATTGCTGATCTCGACAGAAAATTCAGCGTCTTCCCGAACCGTTACAGATGGCATCGCAATGGCAGCATTGTCCATGCCCGTCGCAGGCGACCATTTATATTGCGTCCCTCCCGAAGCCCAGAGCTGCAATCTCGTATTTTCACACACTGTCGTATCGGCCTTAATCTTGCTGTTCAGCGTTTCTACGATGATTTTCTTTTGCGCAACATCCACACGTTTGCAGCTTAGTCGGTTGTAAGCTTTCAATGTAACGGTGTATTCGCCCGGCTTGGTAAAAGTATATTCCGATTGGTCATCTTCACGCGAAAAAGTGGCTCCGCCCACGTCCCAAATGTAATCTACGCCGCCTTCGCTTGTGTTTACGAATGATAATGACAAAGGCGCGCAGCCGCGCAGAACATCTTTCGTGCTTCCTGAATACACATCAAAATCTGCTTTCAGGCGGTCAATGTCTATTTTGAATGCTGCGTTATTGCAATTGTCGCTGTTATTGGATGTTGACCAGGCTTGCGGCGTGGCCGGGAAGCCGCTGCCTCCGCATGCACAAGTTGCGTGGTAAATGGTGCCGTTCTTGTCAAACCGGCTCGTTCCGCCATCCACATGATCACCCTGGACCTGTCCTGAGCGGTCGCGGCTTCCGAAATAAGTCGCATATAGCAGCGATTTTGCCCCTTGCTCCAAGATCGCAATGTAAAAATTATTGCCATTTGTTAAAGACTGGATCGCATCGTCCGTAACAACCAGATTTGTCGTCGAGCTATTTGGATTATTATCCGTAGATGAATTTACGTTGCCACCCCAGCCGGCCAGGTAAATGTTCCCGCATTCACTTACTAGAAAGGCTGTGGGAGAAATGTCAGGAACGCCCCTGCCCGATCCGATTACCGTAGAAAAAATCGTTTTTGACAATACTGCGTCCAGAGCATGCACGAACTGACCGCTTTTTGCATTTTGATATACACTCTGACTCACCGGATAAGGACCATTGGTGAGGCCATACACATATACATTACCGCCCGCATCCAGGTCCAGCAAATAAGCGCCATCCTGATTTGGCGTGCCCAGATAAGTTGCACCCAACAACTTATCATTCGCATAATGTGCCACAAATCCGTCTTCTGTCCCATTCAAAGCTTTCTGATATGACGAAGCATTGGTCGGTAAATTTTTGCTTTGCGTGATTCCGGCTACGTAAATGTCGCCTGCGGCCGAAACTTTCAGCGAATAAGCTGCGTCCCACTCGTTTCCACCCACAAATGTGCTCCATAGCAAGCTCGTCAGGCCCGAGTTGAATTTTAAAATCACGCCATCCTGAACGCCGGCAAACTTATCCTGCACCGCATTTTTCAAAGGAAAATTGGCTGAGTTCGTCGAGGAAACGATGAGCACATTCTCATCCTTATCAATGCCGATTTCACCTCTGAAACTGTCGCCATAATTGCGAATTGTTGCGAGCTCACTCATGCTCACACCATCATTTCCGCTGCCTCCTACAAAGGTTGAGGCAGCCAGCTGCTTGCCGTCCGCGCTGATTTTTGAGACAAAAATATCGCTGCCGTTTTCAAGGTCCAGCCCCGAAATGGGGATCGCCCTTATCCCGCCTCCGAATGCAGTTTGAAAGGCGCCGGTCCGGATGGGGAAGTTCTTGGAAGAAGTTGTGCCGAGAATCAATAATTCCTTTTTACTATTGACGATCAGGCTGCTGGGGATATCGGCGTTGCGACCTCCGAGGAATGTTGCGTAAACGAGCTTGCTCCCGTCCGGCGTGAATTTCATGATCGAAACATCCACCTGGCCTTCAAATTTGATTTGAAAAGCACCAACGGTTGCAGGGAAATTTGCTCCGAAAACAGTCCCGCCGGAATAGAGATTCCCTTCGTCATCATACGTTGCCGTATGCCCCCAGTTGTCCGCAACGGAACCGGAATAAGTGGAAAATATCAGTTCGGGATCAATGGTAAGCTTTTCTGATTTGTTATAAGGCTTTGGAATGCTGAATGTGACGACATTATCAGCTGACAACTGAAATTTCGAAGCGATTTCCGTAGTCCGGGCATTGACCTGCTGAAAGGAATATGGCTCCGCTTCCTTGAACTGACCAATGCTCGTTTTCACGACAATTTGGCCTGTTTCGTTCACAGAAACCTTTTCAGCCCCATTGTATTTCATCTTGATCTGCGATGGATCGGCTTGCGGATGGACGATAAATTCATATTTAAGTTTGAATTGATGCAGATAAACGCGCATATCAATTCCCTCGTAAATGTTTTTATAAATAACCTCTTCAAAACCCTTTACGCCGCCCGCCCAGTTCTGCTCTTTTTCTCCTAAAAAATAGTTGAAGCCTGTTTCTATGGGCGCATTAGCAGCATATTTAACATTTGCCGAAGCATTTAGGAATTGCACTTCAACGCCATGTGCCGCAACGGACTTATCATTTTCGCGGGCACCAGGCAGAGCCGCAGGTTTTTTCCCATGATTTGCGGAAATCTGCGCGGCGTCATATAATACGTAAACGAGGGATTGTTTTTTTAAAAAGAGAAAACCGCCTGGGATTTCAGTGCGGAACAGAATGTCTGATTCCCATTGGCCGCGGTTTTCGATAAAATGCATTCCGCCAGCAAAGCAGTTGCCGATGAAGCAGATTAAAAACAGAAAAAGTAAAACGATTGGACGTAGATTTCTCCGCATATAAGGCTCCGCTGTGTTTCTATTTGAACGCAGAAACTGTAATGATATTTTTACAAAATTCATATTCCTGTTTCACATTCGAACCGAGCAAAACAAGCTGATTTTGTGTGTGATGCACCACGTGATCGAGATACCAATTGATTCCTGGAACGTCCAGATTGGTTGTAGGTTCATCAAGAAAAATCACCGGAACATCAGACATAAAAGCAAGGCCCAGCTTTACACGCTGTTTCATGCCTGAGGAAAAGTGCCGGAGCGTTTTTCCGCTCGCGTGTGACAATTGAATAAAATCCTCGAAATCTTTGAAACTAATGCCGTTTTTGAATGGCTTGAAGTTGCTATGAAACTGGATGAGCTCGCGCAAAGTAAATTCTTCAATCAGTTCAAGATAAGGCGCCGCTATGACCAGATGTTTGTACCAATGATCCACTTCAATTTCCTTTCCTGCCTTATCAATGTATTTGATTGTGCCCTCAGAAACAGGCATAATGCCGGTCAGCAACTGTAATAATGTCGATTTCCCGCTTCCGTTCGGCCCTACGAATGTGTATTGCTGTCCGGCCGCGAGCTCAAATGTGGCATTGCGGACAATCCATTCCTTGACAAATTTTTTCCCTATTTTTTCAACTGATATCTGCACTTTTTAAAAAACTTAGAATGATGAAGGCGGTCGCAAAGCCTTCTATTTCGCTGCATAGTGGTCATATGCTGCTTTGGAAACCTGCGCCATAACCGATTCGATCGCTTTCAGATCAGCCGTTGAATTGGACATAAATAACACAATGGCGAAACTTTTGCCCTCAGGCAACTTCACTATGCCGACGTCGTTCACAGCAGCCATGACGCCTTTATCGTTAGTGCCGGAAGTGCCCGTTTTATGAGCAACTACGGCATCTTTGGGTAACTGACCTTTAATCCGGTTCAGACCGGTCGGGCCATCTATCATGATTTTAGATAAAAAATCCTGGCTCGTTTTGGAGAGACTTTTCCCTTTAAAAAAAATTTCAAGCAGTTGCAGCATAGCCGCCGGCTTGCACCAATTGGTATACTGAACATTCCAATCCTGCCCCATTTGCGCTTCATTCGCAACGATAGCAATGTCTTTTACGCCCAAACCATGCACATAATCCTGAACCGGCTTTGTTCCGCCGGCAAGTTTAAAAAGAATGTCGCAGGCAATGTTATCACTCAATGAAACCATGCTTGCCAACAGGTCTGCAATGGTTAAGTCTACATTTCCATCCGGATATTTATCACGCAGCGGGCTGTAAGTTTTTAGCTGAACGTCTTCTTTGGTGAGGTGATATTTCTGATCCAGCGAAAGTTTTTCTTTATCAACCTGATCCAAAACCGCCATCGCAATCGGAAATTTGAAAGAACTGAGCATCGGAAACTTGTGATCTGCGTTCAGGATAATTGTTTCCTTGCCTTGAAGATCCTTGATCGCAACGCCTGTAATGCCATCAATTTGTTTGGTAATGTTCTCTAACTGGCTTTTAAGATCTGACTTTGGAGCTAATAATAAATTGGGTAAAAAGAATATTGTTGTTAACAGAATGCTGCGTAATACCCTGGCTTTCATTGGAATGACTAATTTTTCTTATGGTCCTGTTAACTTTTTTCGCTTTTCTTTTCTCTTTCTTCAATGGTCAATCTCACGAGTTCAATGCGCGTGTCCTGCATGGAAACGACCTGAAATGCGTAAGGCGGAATACTTACGGTTTCGTTCACTTCTGGCAAGTCACCGAAAGTATCGATGAGCATTCCGGCTAATGTATCGTAATCACCCTCAGGAAGTTCCCAGCCGTATTTTTCATTTAAATAGTCGAGCTCGTGGCGGGCGCTTAGAATGTAGCTGTTGTCGTCCAGCTTGCGCTCTGTCCAGTCTTCCGTGGAGTCGTATTCGTCCTGGATTTCACCGAAGATCTGCTCCACCACATCTTCCACGCTCACCAATCCCGAAGTTCCACCAAACTCATCCACAACCAAAGCCAAACTTCTTCTTTCCTCTAAAAACCGTAACATTAAGTCACTCGCAGGCATCGCTTCCGGCACAATCAGGATCGGCGTGATAATGTTGCTGATCTCTTTGGGTTTTTTGAAAAGGGATAATGCGTGGCAATAACCTAAAACCTCATCCACGGATTCGCGGTGTACAATGATCTTTGAATGGCCGCTGGTCAGGAATGCCGTCCGCAAGTCTTCAATGCTTGCATTTACATTCACCGCAGAAATTTCAGTCCTTGGGATCATACAATCCCGGATCCGCAAATCCTTAAAATCCAATGCATTAATAAACATTCTTTCCTCAATGCTATGGTCATCAAAATCCGGATCGTCGGCAGAAGCCGCATCGTCACGCAGTGACGGAGACAATATATTTTCCTTTACGAATGGCTCTACAACCCAATACAGCGGCGTAATCACCCATTCGGCAAAGCGAACGGGGAATGCAGAAAGATCCAATGTCTTCGGAAAAGCACGCCCTATTTTGACCCAACTGGAATAGCTCGCCATCCAAACCACGATCAAAACGGCAAACATTCCCGCTACTAATGCCCCTTCATGAATGCCGAGATCGATCAAAAGGACCGGATAAAATGCTGCAATTGCCCAAAAACAGCCTAATGCAACCGTTAGCAACCGGATCATGCGCAGGATCCGCCGCCAGTATAATGTTTGATAAACTTCCTCGGATTTTTCGTGGCGCAGCGAATATCGATCGATGGAAACATCGAGTAAAACAGAGCGCACAGCCCCATAATAACCCGCGAGGATGAAAAAAATGATCGTCAAACCCAGAAATAGCATGCTCATTTTTTCGATGTTTTAACCGGCTTGTTCTTTTTTATATCAATCTTCATTTCAGCCTCTTTTTTGGCTAGTAATGAAGCTTTTAACCTGCTGAACTGGAACATTAACAAGCACATGATGGCAAGCAAAAGCAGCCAGTAACTTTCAAACATGGTTGTCCGCCGGAATTCGAGGACCCACATTACAAAAAAGCCCAGTGAGAGGGCAATCAGGATCGTCCTGGTCAGTTTGGAATTCATTAATAATTCGTTCGTAATACAATCTTACAGGGCGATGCCTGCAAATTCAATCATTTTCAAAGATACGCAGATTGCGCCAAAACGATTACAGCTAGATTAATCTTCGTCGTAAAGCATAATATACCCTTGATATTTCCTCCATTTTCTGTAAAATACCTAACTTGCAGGGATTCCCGCGCAGTTCATTTTATATATCTGAATTGTAAAATTAATTCTTGAAAAAATATCCTTAATTACTATGAGCGAAACCACAAAACGCTTTGCGCCCGGTGTTGTAACCGGTGACGGAGTTAGCGAAATTTTCCGCCACGCCAACGAAAATAACTATGCCCTACCGGCGGTTAACGTGGTAGGAACCAACTCGGTAAATGCAGTTCTTGAAACTGCCAAAGCGGTTAACAGCCCCGTTATCATTCAGTTTTCAAATGGCGGAGCGATATTTTATGCTGGAAAAAGTCTTTCCAACACCAATCAGCAGGCTGCCATTGCGGGCGGCATTTCAGGTGCTATGCACGTGCACCAAATGGCTGGGCTTTACGGCATTCCAGTGATTTTGCATACAGACCATTGCGCAAAAAAATTGCTTCCATGGATCGACGGTCTTCTGGATGCAGGCGAGCGTCATTTCGATCAGCACGGTATTCCATTGTACAGCTCACACATGCTGGACCTTTCGGAAGAGCCGATCGAGGAAAACATTGAAATCTCGGCGAAATATTTCGAGCGCATGGCCAAAATCGGCATGACACTTGAAATCGAACTGGGTGTAACAGGTGGCGAAGAAGATGGCGTTGACAACAGCGACGTAGACAGCTCCAAATTGTACACACAGCCGGAGGAAGTCGCTTATGCATATGAAGAGCTTTCTAAAATCTCTCCAAACTTCACCATTGCAGCAGCATTCGGCAATGTTCACGGCGTTTACAAGCCAGGAAACGTGAAATTGGAGCCGAAAATCCTTCGCAATTCACAGCAATTCATCCAGGAGAAATTCGGAACGGCTGAATTGCCCGTTAACTTCGTGTTCCACGGAGGATCAGGCTCTTCCCGCGAAGAAATCCGCGAAGCCATCGAATACGGCGCGATCAAAATGAACATCGACACCGATATGCAATGGTCAACCTGGGAAGGACTTCTTAAATATTACAAAGAAAACGAAGGCTTCCTGCAAACGCAATTGGGCAATCCAAATGGCCCGGATTCGCCAAACAAAAAATATTACGACCCACGCGTATGGCTACGCAAAGGCGAAGAAAGCATGATCCAACGTCTGAAACTGGCGTTTGAGGATTTGAATTGTATTAACCAGCTGGGATAATTTTTTAGCTGAGTTTTGATGAGATGGAAAAGCAACCTGTAGGGGTTGCTTTTTTTGTGGGCTACTGTTTCCCGTCCACTTCGCCTCAACTTATTTTTTGCCGGAAAAACTAACAATTGAACCGAAAAATCAACCAAAATAACCGGCGGCTCATTGCGGCGCGGGCTTCTACAAGGCGTAAAATTTAATTCGTATAGATTGCGAATGTATTCCGTCCCGCATTGAGACGAGACTGTACAAATATGGTTTTCAATTATCATTCAAGCACGTTTTCAATCTGTGACACAAGCTCTAAAATCTGTTTTCACTTTATACACGCTTATTCTTGCGTTGTCAGGATGTAAAAGTAACGCACCAGACAGAAACCCGAATCCAACCCGAGAAACGATCAAATTTAGAGGCGAGGTTGTATGCATTCCCAAAAACTTCCCGATAGCGCTTTTCAACCAGTCACTAGAAGATTTCGAAGTTTATTACGATACCAAATACATTGCGGCATTAAAAGTAGCCGGAGATGGCTGTCAAGTAGGATATGACGACCTTTTGGAAATTTTGTTACGGAATATCAGAAAATACCCGCAAGTTAATTACGGGATAGAAATTCCAGATCAGGAACTCCAAAGGATCTATCAAGATTTCCCTGAGATCAGAACGAGAAAACAAGTGGAAGTAAAAATTGAAGTCATTTATGATTATTATAACACCTTGTGCAAGAATGATGTAATAAATGATATTATTGAATTTGAATTAAGTCGTAAGTCTGGAAGAACTTTGGACATATCTCCTGATAATTTAACAGATCCCGAGAAAAACGTATTATTAAGCAATCCTGGCTACGCCCAGCATTATATAAATGCTGCAAATTCGGCAAAAGTGCTCGTTAAAAACATTTTTGGATCCGATGATGGAGAAAAAAGAGAGAACGCATTTAAGCATGCAGTATGGAATGCCTTGGCAATTCGATATATACTGAAAGGATCTCCTGCTAGCGAAAATCAGGCAATTGATTTTACTCAGGATGGAACATCAGCGCACGAAAAAAACAATCAGGGAGGGCAGAACAAGGACAAGTTATCAGCGATGGATCTGCACAATAATATGTCCGCAAGAGTCTGGATGGAGAAAGAAGTGAAATGGGGCATCGGGCCATTTAGAAAAATGCCTGACGAATCAAAAATTATTGAAACAATGCATAGTCGTGCCAATTCGGGATTATTTCATTCAAATCAAACAACAATCCTGAATGCCCACGGTGGCGACAACGCGAATACCTGGAATAATTTATATAACAATCTTTATGGCGCGCATCAACACCTTGTTTACGTAAAAAATTAATTGCTGATGAATAAAGTAGCATTACTACCAATCATTTTCCTTTTCCTTTTTCTCCCCATCTCATGCCTGAACAAAGTAGATCCGGCAGTTGATTCTTTATATTTGAAAGGTGAAGATTGGAAATCTTGGAGGAAGGACGCTCTTTCCAA
Organism: Dyadobacter sp. CY347; assembly: GCF_021502655.1. Lineage (GTDB taxonomy): Bacteria > Bacteroidota > Bacteroidia > Cytophagales > Spirosomataceae > Dyadobacter. Next base: position 473,412 of record NZ_JAKFFT010000002.1, on the reverse strand, counting down.
ATTGTATGCGCACTATAACAACAGCAAAAAGGACAAAGAATGTTATGAAGTAATTGCAAGGAAAGAAGATCGATTTTTCCTGAATTTTTATCCCCAAGGCCAGCTATTAACATTATGTGCGGATCCTGGCAGTGGTTGGTCGAATCAATATAAGGCAGACATAAGCTTGATCAAAAAACTGATCAGCTACAATGTTACTTTTGATGACTTGGTTGGACTCACAGAAAACAACTATGATAGCATATTGGTGATCAATAAGCCATTTATTGAAGTAAAAACAAATGGCAATCCTTGAGTCATTTGGCCCGACTGAATTGCTCGGGCCAAAATTATCTACAAACTCATAATCCGCTCCCGGTGCGCCATTCCCCAATTCCGCAACACCTCAATCACCGGCTTTAATGTGTGTCCGTATTCTGTTAGCGTGTATTCTACAACCACTGGGATCGAGTCGTATACCGTTCTCTTAACAAGGCAATTGGCTTCCAGGTCCCTTAGTTCTTTGGACAACATTTTATCGGTGATGCCGGGGATTTCTTTGGCGATTTGGGAGAAGCGTTTGTTTCCGAAGATCAGGGAGATGATGATTGGCAACTTCCACTTTCCGCTCAAAACTTCCAGTGCGTCGCGGACCGGAAGAATGCTTTTTGTGCATTCTCCGTATGTGTGAGTGATTTTTTTTACTGCAACTTCCAATTCTAATGTTTCCATGACTGAACTTTTTTAACTATCTTTTGGTATAGTACTTACAAATGTATAGCTTATTTATTTAAGTTTGCATATCGAAATTACTAAAATATTTAACATGAGTAACCTAATAGAAGATCTGAACTGGAGATACGCTACCAAGAGAATGAATGGCCAAACAGTTCCACAGGAAAAATTGAATACGATACTGGAAGCCATCAAGTTATCGCCCTCTTCTGCCGGCTTGCAACCATATAATATCATTGTGATCAGTGATCAGGAAACGAAAGATAAGATCTTCAAGGAAGCTGCCCAGCAGCCCCAGATCCCGGATGCATCACATTTACTCGTTTTCGCAGCATGGGATAAAATCACTGCCGCGCAAGTGACTGAATATATGAACCTGATTGCTACAACGCGCAATATTGAAGTGGAATCATTGTCGAAATTTCAGGAGAATGTTACGAACAGCATCGAGGCCCGTTCAGACGAAGGGAACTTTAACTGGGCAGCACGACAAGCATACATTGCGTTGGGACATGCGCTGGTGGCAGCCGCGACAGAGCATGTGGACGCAACACCCATGGAAGGTTTCAACAATGCTAAGCTGGATGAGGTTTTGGGTCTGGCCGAAAAAGGATTGAAGAGCGTTGTTATCATGACGTTGGGTTACCGTGATGCTGAAAATGATGGTTTAGCCAAAGCAAAAAAGGTAAGAAGACCGAGCGAAGAGCTTTTTATTTCGCTTTAATTTGAGATGGGTTTAACGCAACACCTCGCGTGAACGGATTGATAATCAAACTAATTGACTGAACAATGAAAGTTGAAATATGGAGCGACGTTATGTGCCCTTTCTGCTACATCGGCAAAAGGAAATTTGAAAAAGCACTGGAACAATTTCCTGAAAAGGACAAGATTCAAGTGGAATGGAAAAGCTTTCAACTTAACCCGGCCATGAAAACGGAGCCTGGAAAAAGCATTAATGATTACCTGGCGGAAGTGAAAGGCTGGTCACCGGACTACGCTGCGCAAATGAATGACCACGTGAGCTCGATTGCAGCTGAGGTCGGATTGGAGTATAATATGGACAAGGCTGTTGTTGCAAATTCATTTGATGCGCATCGTTTTGTTCAATATGCAAAGACAAAAGGCAAAGGTGATGATGCCGAAGAACAGTTATTTAAGGCCTATTTCACTGATGGGAAAAACACTGCAGATCATGCAACATTGCTTGATTTGGGAACTCAGATTGGGCTAGATACACAAGAATTAAAATCTGTTCTGGATGGATCAAAATTCAGTGATGAGGTTCGAAAAGACATTTATGAAGCGCAGCAGGTTGGCGCACGCGGAGTTCCTTTCTTTGTATTAGATAGAAAATATGCCGTTTCCGGTGCCCAGCAACCAGAAACTTTCCTGGGCGCGTTGGAAAAATCGTTTTCTGAATGGGAGAAAGCAAATCCGGAACCATTGGTTTCACTGGCCGACGGCGCGAATTGTACGGTTGACGGCGAGTGTAATTGAGCTTTTCAAGCCCTTGGTACGGTTATAGAGGAGAGTCAGCAAGAGCGCAAATCAGAAATTTCATCTAATTTGTGCTAATTGCAAAAAATGACAATCTACCTCTATGCGCGTCGCGTTGCTTCTTATCATCTTTATTGGCTTACAGTCACAGTTATTCGCGGGCGGGATAAAAGGCCGGATCACTACGGCGAAAGGCGAAGCGCTTTCTTATGCTGGCATTGCTGTTAAAGGGACGAGTAACGGGACGATGGCAAATGAAGAGGGTCAATACGAATTCGCCTTAGCACCAGGGTCTTACGAAATTATTTTCCAATTCCTGGGATTTAAAAGCATTTCGAAAAACGTAACGGTCGGCAGTGATTTCACTGAGCTGAATGTGGTCCTCGAAGAACAGGCGCTTAACCTCCGCGAAGCGACTATTGGCAAGGGTAAAGAAGACCCTGCATATAGCATTATGCGGCGGGCCATCGCCAAGGCGCGTTTTCACCAGCTTCAACTCCGCGGATATACGGCAAAAGTCTATTCAAGAAGCACCGCATTACCGACGAAAATTCCCTATCTGGTTGAAAAAAGATTAAAAAAAGAAGGTGTTCAGGAAGGTAAAGCCATTCTGAATGAAAGTGTTGCAGAAATTAAATACCGCCGGCCTGCTAGTTACACGCAAAAGATCCTTTCTACACGTAACAGCCTGGATAACAGCATTCCTTCTCCTAATGAATACATTCTGGCGAGTCTTTACAGTCCCGAGATCGCCGGCACCATTTCACCGCTTTCACCCAGGGCATTTGCCTATTATCGTTTTGAATATGAGGGTTATTTTGAAGATCAGGGTCAATTGGTCAACAAAATAAAGGTCATTCCGCGCGCTTATGGCGAAGGTGTTTTTAAAGGAAGTCTTTTCATATTGGAAGATCGCTGGGCCATTCACAGCTACGATTTGCAAACAACGACAAGTGGTCTGAACATTTCGGCAAAGCAAATTTTCAGTCCTGTTCAGAATGTATGGATCCCTGTTAATCAGCAGTTTCGTATCAATGGAAGCTATCTCGGATTTGCCGGAGAATTTAAATATCTCGTTTCTCTGACTTACCAAAAACTGGACATCGATCCCGGCTTGAAAGAGGACATTGTGATTGCCGACCATAAAAAGGAAAACGTAAAAGATGGAAGCCGGAAAGGAAATCTCGAAAAACTGATCCAGGAGCAAAAGCAATTTTCTACAAAAGATTTCCGGAAGCTTACTAAAGAATACGAAAAGGAGCAGAAAAAAGAACGAAAAATGGAAGGCAGCAGTGATCGGCTGGTGCGACAGGATTCCATCATCATCGATTCCATGGCCAATAAACGGGACACTGCTTACTGGCAAGCGTTACGCCCTATTCCGCTCACCAAATCCGAAGTGACGAGTTATGTGCTGCAAGACAGCATTAAAGTCGTAAAAGATTCAATCCGGGAGAAGCGAAAGCCCGATTCGCTGGCATTCAGGCCGTTGCATTTGGTTACGGGCAATACTTATGCATTGGGCGACAGGAAGACGTTTTATTTCAAAAGTCCGCTCTTATCTATCAGCTACAACACCGTTGAGGGAAATGCAATCAATATTCTTACCGAATGGGAAAAAAAATGGGGCAAATCATATCGGTTCAGCATTAGTCCGCTTGTCCGCTATTCATTTGGGCGCAAAAGGGTTTACGGAAGCCTTACCAGTAATATTGGCAAGGATAAATGGAATCTGATGTTATCCGGTGGCGAAATGGCCAGCCAGATCAACAACAACATTCCAATCCCTCCATTACCAAATAGTATCGCAGCCCGATTTTTTGACCGGAACTTCATGAAGCTTTATCAAAAGCAGTTTGGCCGGGCTGAGTTTTCACTGCGCAACATTGCCGACGTCCTCAGCTTCAATGCAGGTCTCGAATTCGAGCATAGAAAGGAGCTTTTCAATCAGGAAAGTGCACGGCCTATTTTCTTTTGGAGCCAATACTATTACACGCCAAACCGGCCGGTCAACCGTGAATTGCAGAACACCGGGTTCCCCATACATAATGCAACAATTTTAGATCTTACCGCCACCTTGCGCCCTTGGCGTCGATATCTAATTCGAAATGGCGAGAAGCGATATTTGAGAAGTAAAGGGCCTTCGTTTAGCGTAAATTACAAAAGCGGTTTGGGCTTCGCCGGGGACGTTGATTATTCTATGTTGCAAGGAAATATCAGGCAGAATCTCAGTTTGGGGCCGAGAAGCAATTTGGAATACTTTGTGAATGGTGGCGGCTTCCTGAGTACAAAACAAATGTATTTCCCGGATTACCGCCATTTCATGGGCAATGAATTCTTTTTCCAATATGCCTATCCGCCGGACCAGTTCCGGATGCTGCAATATTATCGTTACAGCACGTCATCTTGGTTTTTCCAGGCACATGCCACCTGGACTTCACAACGATTTGCGCTTACCCGCATAGAAGCATTGCGGATTACCGGCATCTCAGAAACGCTTCAACTGCATTATCTGAGAGTACCAACAATCCGCAATTATACTGAAGCAGTCTATGGCATCGACGACATTCTGCGCATCATCCGCCTGGAAGCCGTCGCCCAATTTCACGGCAGCCACTTCAAAGGCATGGGCTGGCGCGTGGGAACATCTATTAAGTTTGGCAGGTAAGTTTTACTTTACAACCTTATCGGCCTTAAACCTGGGCAACTCCTTAGAAATCGACGGGTATGTATTATTATCAGGATTAATATCGGCCATCCGCTGGCTCGGATCAATCACAATGCGTTCGATATCAGCCAGACTGCGGTCTATGCTGAACGAATATTCCGGATAAGTCCAGCCCCAGTCGGCTAAAAGTGTTGTTTTGGAGTACAATGTTTCAGCTTTTTCACCGCGCATCATTTCCAGGGGAATATAAAAATTTTCCTGACTGCCGTCTTTATAGCTAATCACAACGTCCAACGGCATGGGCATCTGGCCTATTTTTTCCAAAACAACAGTCGTTTTTGCCGCGTCTGCCACAACTTCCCTGATGCCATAATCGATGGTTTTGGTCGTTCCGGCAAAATCTTCGAAATACCAATCCAATTCCAATCCCGATTCCTTTTCCATGATCCGTTTCAGGTCATTAGGATTTGGGTGTTTGAATTTCCATTCGTTAAAATAGCGCTTCATGCCAGTTTCCAACTTTTGCCTGCCCATAATGTAGCCAAGCTGATTAAGGAAAACTGCTCCTTTGGAATAGCTTGCAATGCTGTAAGCGCGGTTGGTATTATAATGATCGGCATGGGTTGTTAAGGGTTCTTCCAGACCGGATTTTACCAGATTGCGGTAACTGGTTGTGCTTCCCCGCTGGGCATCGAGCCGTGATGGGAATAATTCAGCCATAACAATGTTCTGGGCGTAGGTTGTAAAACCCTCATCCATCCAGGCATATTTGGATTCATTCGTTCCTAAAATCTGCTGGAACCAACTGTGAATGGATTCGTGAACTGTCACACTCACTAATCCTCCCAGGTTCTGACGGCCCGTAATTAATGTTGCCATCGCGTATTCCATGCCACCGTCACCGCCCTGGATCACTGAATATTGCTTATAAGGATAGCGCCCGAATTTCTCATTCATGATTTGGAAACAACGCACAGCGAGCGGCTCCATTTCCTTCCAAACATTCGCTAATGTGTCTGTCTGATAGAAAAAGTGCATGTCCAGATTGTCGTCCACTTTCAATACATCATGCTTGTAATCGCGATCAGCTGCCCACATAAAATCGTGGACCTCAGGGGCGATGAAATGCCAGGTAAGTTTATCACCGGGCTTGTGCTTCACTTCTTTTTGCGTGTAACCGTGGCCGATTTTATCCGGATTTTGCAGGTAACCGCTCGCAGCCACAACATAAGAAGCGTCAATGGTTAGTTTCACATCGAAATCACCCCAGACGCCGTAAAACTCCCGCGCTATATAAGGATTCGCATGCCAGCCTTCATAGTCATACTCGCTCATTTTGGGATACCATTGCGCCATTGAATAGTCGATGCCCTCCGCATTATCGCGTCCTGTGCGGCGGATCTGGAGCGGAACTTGCGCTTCAAATTCCATTTCGAAAGTATGCTGCGTTTTGGGAAGAAGCTTTTCGTTTAATGTCACTTCGAGAATCGTCCCTACCACTTCATATTTAACGGCCTTACCATTATGCTTCAATGAAAGTACTTTTTCGTAGCCAATTTCCGAGGGGGTTAATTTTGAAATGCGATCTTTCACGCGCGGGTCCGGGTCGCTGATCGTCCGGGAGCGAACGTCCATCTGGCTGCCCGGCTGAAATGCGTTCAAATACAAGTGGTAAAAAACCTTGTGGAGCGTATCGGGGGAATTGTTGCTGTAAATCAGCTTTTGCTTTCCTTTATATTGATGCTTCGTGGCGTCGAAATCAACTTCCATCTGATACTTCACGCGCTGCTGCCAACGATCACTTTGTGCGGAAACCTGCAAACTGATCGCAGTCATTACCAACACGATAAAATTCAACTTCATTCGTACTCTTTTTTGGTTTGTTATGATGCAAAATAAGTGTTTTGTTCGGGTTTATCAGGATCAAAAATGCCGGAGGAACTACAATATTCTGTTGCGACTATGAAAAAAGCGTAAAAATGGGCATCATTCTCCCCATAAAAACGATAATTATTCTTCGATTTTAGTGAAGATATACTGACAAACTAGGGTTTTAAAGCAGAAGCGGCATTTGGCACATAATTGGTAAAACAGTTTTCATATTTCATTAAGAACTAAAACCATTTGTCAATTATGTTAAGATGGACCGTAATTTTTCTGATAGTTGCCATTATCGCCGGTGTACTGGGCTTTGGTGGAATCGCTGCCGGAGCAGCTGGAATCGCTAAAATTCTTTTCTTCGTATTCCTTGTACTATTTGTGTTAAGCCTAATCAGCCGTGGAGTCGGGCGATCCTGACGTTAACGGACTAAAACGAAAAAAGCGGACAAATGTCCGCTTTTTTCGTTTTATGCTATTCCCATTCAATGGTTGCGGGTGGTTTAGACGAAATGTCATAAACAACGCGGTTCACACCTTTGACACGGTTTATAATGTCATTGGAAACCTCTGCCATAAAGTCATAAGGCAAATGTGCCCAGTCGGCGGTCATTCCATCCACCGAAGTTACAGCACGTAGGGCGACAACACTTTCATACGTCCGCTCATCCCCCATTACACCTACGCTTTGAACCGGCAGCAACATGGCTCCCGCCTGCCAAACGTCTTTATATAAATCCCATTTACGCAGTCCGCCGATAAAAATCGCGTCAACTTCCTGTAAGATTGCCACTTTTTCGGGCGTGATTTCTCCCAAAATACGGATCGCAAGTCCTGGGCCCGGGAAAGGATGCCGTCCCAGTATTTTTTCGTCGATACCCAATGTCCGGCCCACTGCCCTCACTTCATCTTTAAATAATGTATTTAGCGGCTCAACGATTTTCAGCTTCATAAAATCAGGCAAACCACCCACATTATGATGCGATTTGATCGTTGCAGAGGGCCCATTGATAGAAACCGACTCGATCACGTCAGGATAAATTGTTCCCTGACCCAACCATTTCACTTCTTCAATTAAATGCGCTTCCTGATCGAAAATATCAATAAACGATTTTCCGATCGCTTTGCGTTTCGCTTCCGGTTCCGACAATCCGTTCAGGGACTGGTAAAAGTGTGATTTTGAATCAACACCTTTGATATTCAGGCCCATATCCTGGTAAGAGTGAAGCACTTCTGCAAATTCATCCTTACGCAACAAGCCATTGTCGACAAATATGCAATACAAATTTGAGCCAATTGCCTGGTGAACAAGCGTTGCAGCAACCGTCGAGTCCACACCGCCCGAAAGCGCCATAACCACTTTATCGTTACCCAGCTTTTTGCGCAGGTTGGCAATGGTTTGTTCTACAAAAGACTCAGCCGTCCAATCCTGTTTGCAACCACAAATTTTCGCTACAAAATTGTACATCAGCTTCTTACCCTCGGTTGTATGCGTCACTTCCGGGTGAAACTGAATGCCGTATGTAAGTTCATTTTCAATTTTAAATGCAGCCACTTTCACCGATTCCGTTGAAGCGATTACATGAAAGCTGTTCGGGGCGCGGACGATTGTGTCGCCGTGTGACATCCAAACCTGAGAAGATTCCGATAATCCGGCAAGTAATGATGAATCCGTATCATCAATAACCAGACGGGCGCGGCCGTATTCACGGTGCTGCGAAGGTTTCACATCGCCTCCCAGTTCCTGTGCCATCAATTGTGCACCATAGCAAACGCCCAGCACAGGCACTACTTTGCGAAACTGATCCAAATCTATTCTCGGGGCGTCCGTGTCCCGAACGGAGCATGGGCTTCCGGAGAGAATTACACCTTTAATGTTGGGAGTGAGATCGGGGAAATTATTGTAAGGATGGATTTCACAATAAACATTAAGCTCACGAACGCGACGTGCTATTAACTGCGTGTATTGCGAACCAAAATCTAAAATCAGAATTTGTTCAGTCATATAAAATGCTATCTAAAACGCAAATGTAGGGAGATTGACCCAAATCAAAAAACCGGATTCAATCATTCTGCGAGTGAATGAAGGGCGTATAACCGGCAGAATTTTAATTTTTTCAATGTAAATTTGTACAAACGCTGCGTTCTGTCTACCTTTACGTAAATTTTCAATATATAATTAATATGAATCAAGGAACAGTAAAATTCTTTAATGACTCAAAAGGTTACGGGTTTATTAAAGACACAGAAACAGGACAGGACTATTTTGTACACATCTCCGGTCTTGTGGACGAAGTTCGCGAAAATGACGACGTTACTTTTGATCTTCAGGAAGGACGTAAAGGGCTTAACGCGATCAATGTTAAGCTTGCCTGATAGGGACTTAATATAAAATGCAAAAAACCGCTTCTCGAAGCGGTTTTTTTTGTGCCCTGGTCATTCACCCCGGCATTTTACCATTTAAACTTTTTTTGAGGCCCCGTGCAACTTTCTTTATTCCCTTTGTATCTATCAAACGCAAGTCAGGCACACACACCCGCTCATATAACGTAAAAACCTTTCATGTAATCGGAGGTTCTATGTTATACAAAGTACCTACTTTTACACTGTACCGGAAAGGAAATCAACACACCGAAGCCGGACATTGAACATAATCTATTAGCCATGAAATTTTTAATGAACCTAACTGTAGCGCTGCTACTGGCTGGAAGTTTTGTGCAGGCACAAACTGCTTCCAGCCCCATCGGCAAAGGAAAAGTCTACGGAGCAATCCTGGACGAAAAGTCTCAACCCTTTCCGTTTGTCAATGTTCTGCTATTAAAAGCAAGCGATTCCACGCTGGTAAAAGGACTTGCTGCTGATGACGGTGGCAAATTTGTATTCGACCAAATCCCGGCGGGCAAATTTCTTACGCTGGTCTCCATGGTTGGTTACCAAAAAAGTTACAGCGCATCATTTACAGTGAATGACAATGATGTTGCACTTCCCACAATCTCTCTGAAAACCGACACCCAGGCACTAAATGAGGTGACGGTTGTTGCAAAAAAACCTTTCATCGAACAACAGATCGACCGCACGGTTGTGAATGTGGAAAACAGCATTGTTTCCGCTGGCGCAACAGCGCTGGAAGTTCTGGAACGCGCACCGGGCGTTACGGTTGACCAGCAAAATGAACAACTTAAATTACGCGGAAAAGAAGGCGTAATCGTTCAGATTGATGGAAAACAGACTTTTTTATCCCAACAAGAACTTATCACGCTCTTGCGCAACACGCCCAGCGACAACATTGAAAAAATTGAACTGATCACCAATCCTTCTGCCAAATACGACGCAGCCGGAAATTCCGGGATCATCAACATTAAGATGAAGCGCAACAAGAATTACGGCACGAACGGAAACATTAACCTCGGCGCTGCCTATGCAAAATATGGCAGATCCAATGCCACGGCAACCATTAATCACCGCGCTGGAAAAATCAGCACATTCATCAGCGGAGGAGCATTCTTTAACAAAGGCTTCAATAACAACGACATTTACAGAAGAATCCCATTTGAAGACAAGGTTACTATTTTTGACCAAAAAACGGAGCGCACAAACAAATCCCAATATTATAATGTCCGTGCCGGCGTGGATTACTTTGCTACGGAAAAGACAACGGTCGGCGTTTTGGTTTCAGGATTTTACAACAATTTCAGTAACCCGTTCGGCCAAACAAACACCAGAATTTTAAATGAAGATCTGAGTTTGCAGCGCACGTTCAGAACCGATGTTTACAATGGTGGTAAATTGAATAATGTAAGTGCCAATGCCAATTTGAAACATCAATTCAACGACAAAGGCAAGGAACTGACATTTGATGTCGACTATGTGAATTATAGTGGTTCTAAGGAAAGCAACCTGGATACGCGTTATTTCAATCCGCAGGGACAGGAGCAAAACAGCAGCCGCGAAACAGTTCGTAATAACATGCCTTCGGACATTAACATTGGCGTTGCCAAGCTGGATTACGCGCAGCCATTGGGCAAAGGAAAGTTCGAAACCGGGTTAAAAACAAGCTTCGTGGCTTCTGACAATGATATGGTTTTTGAAACAAAAGTCGATGAATGGGTGCTCGACCCAAAGCGTTCCAACCGCTTCAAATACACTGAAAATGTGAATGCAGCTTATGTGAACTATAATGGGAAAATCACTAAGAAACTCAGTTACCAGTTAGGCCTCCGCGGTGAACACACACATTCAATTGGTAACTCTGTGACACTGAATGAGAAACGCGACCGGAATTATGTAAATCTGTTCCCTAGTGTTTTCCTTTCGCAGCAACTGGATACGAACAACGTGCTGAACATTTCTTACAGCCGCCGCATTGACCGTCCTAATTATCAATCGCTTAACCCATTTGAGTTTTACCTGGATCCTTATACATTCCAAAAAGGAAATCCGAACCTGAAACCGCAATACACGAATTCATTTCAACTCGTACACGTTTACAAAAACTTCCTGAATACAACGCTTGCTTACAGCCGCATCAAGGATATGATCGCTGATGAGCTTCCACAACAGATCGCTTCCGAAAACAAAACATTTGTAACATCGGATAACCTTGATAATCAGGACAATGCAAGCTTAACCGTTTCATTTCCGGTCCCGATCGCAAAATGGTGGAACCTGCAAGCGAATTTCACAGGAGTTTACAACGCTTACAACTCCATTTATCTCGATCAAAAGCTCGAAATCAAGCAGGCGTCATGGAATATGTATGCCAGCAACAATTTTACTTTGGGCAAAGGATGGTCCGCTGAGGTCTCCGGATGGTATAATAGTCGGGCGTTCTACGGATTATATGCCGCAAACCCGATGGGCATGCTCAATGCAGGTTTGCAAAAGAACATCCTGAATAAAAAGGGAACGATCCGTCTGAATGTAAACGACATTTTCTGGACCAACCGGTTCAACGGAACTGCGATTTACAAAGACATCGATTTCAAGGTGAAGTCCGAATGGCCAAGCCGCCAGTTCAGGCTCACATTTACTTACAATTTTGGTAATCAAAATGTAAAAGGCGCACGCCAGCGCAACACGGGTTCTGATGATCTTCAGAAACGTGCAAACGGCGGAGGTTAATCAGGAATTCCGGCCCTTGTGGCCAGTGTTCATAATTAGTTAGGTTTGTTATGCAGAAAAACCATCCCGCGCTATGCGAGATGGTTTTCTTATTTTTTAACCAAACTGCTTCTTAAAGAATCATTGAAAGACTAGGCTTCCAATGCAGCAACGCCAGGAAGCACTTTGCCTTCCATATATTCAAGCAATGCACCACCACCAGTTGACACATAACTCACACGGTCACCGTAACCAGCATTGTTGATCGCCGAAGCCGAGTCACCGCCACCGATCAGTGAGAATGCATCGTTCTCTTCCGTCACAGCAACCACCGATTCGGCGATTGCATTGGTTCCCTGTGCAAAATTCGGGAATTCAAAAACACCCATCGGGCCGTTCCAAAGAACTGTTTTTGAGTTTTTAATTACTTCTGAAAAAATCTTGATTGTTTCCGGACCAATGTCCAAACCTTCCCAATCGTCAGGAATTTCTCCTGCTGCTACAACCTTACGCTGCGCATCGTTGCTGAATTTATCTGCAATGACCGAATCAACAGGAAGGATCAGGTTAACGCCTTTTTCTTTCGCCTTTTTAACCAATTCAAGCGTAAGTTCTTGCTTATCAGCTTCCAAAAGCGATTTTCCGATGTTGCCACCCTGTGCCTTTGAGAATGTATAAGACATTCCGCCACCGATGATCAGGTTATCCACCGTATCAATCAGTCGCTCGATGATCAATATTTTATCGGAAATTTTAGCGCCGCCCATGATTGCTGTGAATGGTCTTTCTGAATGTTCCAGAAGCCTTTCAGCGTTATCAAGTTCAGCCTGCATTACATAACCGCAAACTTTGTCCGTAAAAAATTTACCAATCACAGCCGTTGACGCGTGCGCACGGTGCGCAGTTCCGAAGGCATCCATAACCCAGACATTGCCTAGTTTCGCAAGTTTTTCTGCAAAAGCCTCGTCGCCTTTTTCTTCTTCTTTATAAAAACGAAGGTTTTCCAGTAACAAAACTTCACCTGCATTCAAAGATGCCGCAAGTTCCGTAGCACTCTGTCCAACGCAATCGTCCGCAAACTTTACAGTTTTGCCGAGAATGAGCGAAAGAGGATTAACCAGGTGTTTCAGGGAATACTTTTCAGTCGGTCCATCCTTCGGGCGTCCCAGGTGTGACATCAGAATGACAGAACCTCCATCATTGAGAATCTTATTGATAGTAGGGATTGTTGCTTTGATCCGGGTGTCGTCCGTGATCTCGAATTTGTCATTAAGCGGAACATTAAAGTCCACGCGGACTAAGGCTTTTTTGCCTGAAAAATCGTACGAATCTAATGTTGTCATGGGCAGGTAAAATTGTTTTCCATAGTCAGCAAATGTAATCCAATTTCTTTATAATATACTATGATATCAAGAAATTACGGCATTTGCAATAGGTATAATGCAATTTATACTATCAATTTTTCAAAAATTTAACCAATTAACGGAATTTTAATGTGCTTCAAAGAATCCATGCATAAAGGCAAAAAGTAGGCCATCCTTCTTCGTTGAAAGGCTTTAATTTGGTAACTTTAATTTTAAATTGAATCGCAACAATCCGTTTTTATCGAAGTGCTTCCGAATCCTTTTGTGCAGAATATCGAGTTTCCGACGGATCTTCCACCCAAATATTATCACGAATATTTCAGTTACGTCCTGGAATTTGTCAAGAAGCGTTACGCCCATGTCCTGAACGAAAATGAGCTGCGTTTTTTGAATGATTACGACTCACTTTCTGAGGATGCGCAATGCTTGTTCATCCGTTTCAGCAACCGCAGTAAATCGTTTTTCAGGGTCAATAACCTCTCCTATTCCGAAATAAAAGACATTCCCGCGGTCCTTAATGAGCTTTTTGAAAAAAACTTTATAGAGTCAATTTGCGACGCGCATGAAGTCCGGTTTTCGGAAATTATGGAGCTTTTCACCAAGCCGGAACATTTGCTTTTCACCAAGATCCTGGGGCCGGACATTATGCCTTCCAAAAGCATTAAAAAGCCCGATCTGGTTCGATGGCTTATGCATGAATATGATTTTAAAACGCTTTGCGAGATCATAACAGCGCACGAACCGGTTGTAAAGGTTTCCTATGAAGCCGAAGTAATGGTGATGAAATTCCTGTTTTTTGGGAACCGAAATGCAGATATGACCGAATTCGTGATCCGCGATCTGGGTCATGTCCGCTTCAATTCCTTTGATGAACAACATTTAGCCATTCAGTTTGAGACGCGGAAAGATGTGGACGACACATTAATGGTGTCGCTCATGAAGGAAACTTTCGACGAGCTCAAAGCCGATCTGCCGCCCGAAGACATTTTCGACTGGTTTATGAACTGGCACGTCGGCAGCGGGACAGGGCTTAGCCCGAAGGCCATTCCATCATTCAACATGTTCATTCTCAGGGTTAGCGCGTGGCTGGAACGGAAGAAAATGTTGTCTCAGGCACTCAGCATTTATCAGCTCACAAATGATGCCCCGGCCCGGGAGCGTCGCGTGCGTTTGCTTTATAATTTAGGTGAAATCGATGAAGCACTGGCGCTTTGTGAAGAAATCGCCGAAAATCCGCAAAATGCGGATGAACGCTATTTCAGCATGGATTTTCATGAAAGGATCAAAAATAAAAAGAGCCGCATCATTAAGCGCACCACGCAAGCCCTGAAAGCCGCAGAGGCCATTGAAGTGCCTATTATGTATCGTTACCAGGTGGAATTGGGCGCCATACATTATTACAGGGAACGCGGTTACCAGGCATTTTTCAGCGAAAACGAGCCCTGGCGCACGCTGTTCGGACTGCTGTTCTGGGATGCCATTTATGACACCAATGTGCAAACCATTCACAACCCGCTGCAACGCGTTCCTACCGACTTCTTCCTTCCCGATTTTTATTACAAAAGGGCCGATCAGCTCAAAGAAAGGCTGAAAGCGGCACATTCGAAGGAGATTATCGAAGAGCTTGTTACGCAGACTTACATGGATAAATACGGCATTACCAACGTCCTCGTGCCCTGGTACGAAGGCGCATTGGAAAAAGTGCTTGTGTTAATTTCGCTCCTAAGCCCCGAACAGATCCATTTGGTGATGATGGAAATTGCACTAAACCTGCGGGAAAACACGCGCGGTTTCCCCGACTTATTGGTTTGGAATGAAACGGAATATGCATTTATCGAGATCAAATCCCCAACGGATCACCTGTCGTCCAGGCAGTTGCATTGGCAGCATTTCTTTAAAGAGCACAATGTGCAAAGCCGCATTGTCCGTGTAAAATGGCTGAAAGATGTCGTGTCAATCGATCTCGAAACTGGCGACAACGGGTAAATGATCCGAAGCGTATTTTTCGTCAATAACCTTTGTATCAGCGCCCTTCAACTTACCTCCCTGCTTATACATGATGAAATCAATCGTTTTGTTAGGCGTTTCTACGGGAATTGTTGGTTTGCAGTCGGAGCAGGTTCTGGTGAAATATTTGTCAAAATAGGCGATTACGGGGCTCTCTGGAACTGCGTTAAAGTCGCCAGCGAGGATAATAGGCAACGTTGTTTTGCCTAGCTTTTCCATGATCGTCTCCGCTTGTAAAAGGCGGTTAGGCTCTTTTAAGCCCAAATGGGTGCTGGCGAACATGATTTTTTTCTTGTTAGGCAAAGTTACCGTGATGGCCGCGACAGTCCGGTTTTCCTCGGGCTTGTCGGCATGGATCGGCAAGGCATATCTTACCGAATCTTCAATCGGATATTTACTCAAAACAGCAACGCCATAATCACCTCCCTGATGATCAATGGCTTTGGAAAAATAAAATTTCATCCCTGTTAATTCGGCAAGCTGCTGCGCCTGGTTCTTTCCTTTTCCGGAACGTTCTGTATTGACATCCACTTCCTGCAATGCCACAAAATCGGGCTTTTCAGCATTAATAACCTTCGCAATGGCTTCCACATCAATTTTATCCCCGGCAGACGGCGGATTGCAATGGTGAATGTTGTAGGTCATCAACTTGAACTTGTATTTTTTAACTGGTTTGTCTGTGCCTGCATTTGCAAATACAGCGATGGAAATCAGGATAAGCAGACTAAAAAAGCTATTTTTCATAAAGAATTAAGGATTAGGATATCAAGAACCCAAAAGTAGTGGATAGATTTAAATCCGTTTGCTATCATTACACATCAATTAACAAGCATAATCAAATGATAAAGAAAATACTGCTGACCGCCGCGCTTATGGCAGGTTTCGGGATGTCTTTTGCACAAACCAAACCGGAGGATGTCAAAACCTTCACATTGGCGAACGGCATGAAATTCCTGGTGCTGGAAGACAAATCCATCCCTAATGCGAACATGTATCTGTTCTGGAAAGTGGGATCGCGCAATGAAGTGCACGGCATTACGGGACTCTCGCATTTCTTTGAGCACATGATGTTCAATGGTTCCAAAAACTTCGGCCCGAAGGAATTTGACCGTTTCATGGAAGCCAACGGCGGTTCCAACAACGCTTACACCACGGAAAATGTGACCGTGTACACCGATTGGTTTCAAAAAGACGCATTAGAACCCATTTTCGAATTGGAATCCGACCGCATTGCAAGCCTTTCCATCGATCCGAAAATGGTGGAAAGCGAACGTGGCGTGGTGCTTTCTGAACGCAGCACAGGTTTGGAAAACAGTAATTACCGGCTGATAGGTGAGCTCGTTCAGTCGGTGGCATTTCAGGAGCATCCTTATATGTTCCCGGTGATCGGCTTCGAATCCGACATTAAAAGCTGGACGCAGGAGGATTTGGAAAACTATTTTAAAACTTACTATTCGCCCAATAACGCGACGGTGGTTGTGGTGGGCGACGTGACTTTGGAGCAGGTGAAAAAGCTGGCCGACCAATACGTGGCACCGATTCCGGCGAGAGGTTTGCCGCCAAAGATCAGGACCGTTGAGCCGCAGCAGAATGGCGAAAGACGCGTGACGGCCTACAAAGACATTGCAACTCCGAACATTCTGATGGCTTACCACGTGCCTGAAACGAAACATGAGGATTTTTACGCGTTGGATTTACTGAGCAGCTTGTTAACCTCCGGAAATTCTTCCAGACTAACTAAGTCACTGGTGATGGATTCCACATTGGCAACCAATGTTTCCAGTTTCACAGATCAGAGTTTCGACCCGAGTCTTTTTATCATTTATGCTATTGCAGGAAACAATGTTACCGCGACAGATTTAGAAAAAGCAATTGACAATCAAATTGATATGGTAATTAAAAATGGCGTGAAAGATGAAGAGCTGCAAAAGGTTAAAAACCAGAAGCTGATGGAATTTTATCGTACGCTGGAAACCATTAACGGTAAAGCCAATAGTCTGGGCAGTTACGACGTATTTTTTGGGGATTATAAAAAGATGTTCGAAGCGCCGGATCTGTATAAAAAGGTGACCGTGGAAGACATTAAGCGCGTTGCCGCCAAGTATTTCACCGAACGCAACCGCACGGTAGGATACTTACTTCCTGAGAAATCGAAATAACATACGCTTCATACCGAAATTCATTCATAACATTTGAAATATGAAAAAGATATTATTTGTGTTCCTGGCGCTGTTCACGCTTTCGGCCTCGGCACAAAACAATTTTAAAGTCCCGCCTTTTGAAAAAGTCAAACTGAAAAACGGCCTGACCATTTTCCTGATGGAGCAGCACGAAGTTCCGCTGATCAATGTTTCAGCCGTTTTTGACGCCGGTTCTATCAATGATGGAGAGCGTTACGGACTCGCAGGCCTAACCGCTGATGCACTGCTTTTTGGCACTGAAAAATATACCAAACCGCAAATTGAAGAAATGACCGACTTTGTGGGCGCGAGCATTAATACGTACGCATCGAAAGATATGGCCGGTTTGACTTCTTCTTTTGCGACCAAAGACCAAGAGAAGCTTTTTGACATTATTCAGCAAGTGATCATGCACCCTGTTTTTGACAAAACGGAATTTGACAAGCACAAGCAACGTCTTACTCAGGAACTGGTTCGGGAAAAGGAAAGCCCGCGGGCGGTGATCAATGCTTATATGAATGCATTCATGTTCAAAGATTTTCCTTACGCAACGCCCACCAGCGGCACACCCACGACCATTGAAAAGCTATCCCCGGCCGACGCAAAGGCGTTTTACGAGAGCAACTACACTTCCGGCCGCGGAGCCATCGCCATTGTGGGTGACTTCAAAACAGCTGATATGAAGAAAAAAGTAACCGCGATGTTTGGCTCCTGGAAAACAGCCCCCTACCGAATGGTGAAACGCGTTGCGCCAGATTTGGAATTCGACAAAAGCCGTGTGTTACTCGTTGATAAGCCGGACGCGAGAGAAACAACATTCCTCATCGCCGGCAAAGGAATTGATTATAATTCAGCCGATTATGTTCCTGTCTTGGTTGTGAACACCATTCTTGGCGGCCGTTTTACTTCGTGGCTGAACGATGCATTACGCGTCAATTCAGGACTTACTTATGGGGCGAGAAGTGGTTTCACGCGTTACAAATTTGCAGGAACATTCTCGATCAGCACATTTACAAAAAACTCAACAACGGTGCCGGCGGTGGATATGGCGCTGCAAGTTCTGGATAGTCTGCACAAAACCGGGATCAACGATGAGATCCTGAAATCGGCCAAAGCTTACGTAAAAGGCAGCTTCCCACCTGCATACGAATCCGCAGGCGCATTAGCAAGACTGCTCACAGACATGCACGTGTACAACTTCGACGAAAGTTTCATCAATACATTCCAAACCCAAGTCGACGGCCTCACAACAGCCAAAACCAAAGAAATAATTGAAGCTTATTTCCCAAAAGACAAGCTTCAATTCGTTATGGTAGGCAAAGCAAGCGAAATCCGGGATGCTGTGAAAAAATACGGCGATGTAACCGAAAAGCAGATCAAGGCGGATGGGTTTTAGTATAACTTGATCCGTGCTTACTTTTAATCCAAGGAGTGACGTGGCTTCGGCTCCGCTCAGCCTGACAGTTCGGGTAACTTTTATCACGTGCGCTACGAGCCCTGTCATGCTGAGCGGACCGGGCGGCCGAAGCGCGCTACTAACAAGTAAAAACAAAACCAATATTATATGAACAAACTGTTAAAAACCTGTCTCATTGCAGCCGCAGCCTTGACGAGCCAGACTGACCTTTTCGCGCAAGGCAATGTCTACACAAACCCAATTGGCTTGCAAGCCTACACATTCCGCGGGAGCTGGGACAAAGGCATTGAGGCGACATTGGACACGATTAAGTCATTGGGTGTTACCGAATTGGAAGGCGGCCCGATCAAGGGAATGACTACCGAAGAGTTGCGCAAGCAGCTGGACAAGCGCGGCATTAAGATGGTTTCCATCGGTGCCGATTACAACAAATTGGCAGAAAGCAGCGAACAGACGATTAAGGATGCGAAAGTGCTGGGCGCTAAATACGTCATGGTTGCCTGGATTCCTCACAAAGGCAAATTTGATCTCGAAACCGCTAAAAAAGCAGTCGCTGACTTTAACAAGGCAGGAAAAGAGCTGAAAGAAGCGGGCATTGAACTGACTTACCACAACCACGGCTACGAGTTCGAGCCTTATGAAGACGGAACGCTGTTTGATTACCTCGTAAAAAATACAAATCCCGAATACGTAAATTTCGAAATGGACGTGCTATGGACCGCATTTCCGGGTCAGGATCCCGCAAAGTTGCTCCTGAAATATCCAACGAGATGGAAGCTAATGCACTTAAAAGATCTTAAAAAAGGCGTAGTAGGCAACCTGTCCGGAGGCACACCAACCACGAACGACGTAGCACTAGGAACCGGCTCGATTGACATTCCGGCAACGCTGAAAGCTGCTAAGAAGGTAGGAATTAAGCATTATTTCATTGAAGATGAGAGCCCTTCATATTTAAAGCAAATCCCTCAGACGATCGCTTATATTAAGGGGATTAAGGAGTAGGATGTCACTGGCCTTGTCACCCTGAGCGGAGTCGAAGGGCGCTACCACCAAGTAGTAACGCCCCTTCGACTCCGCTCAGGGTGACAGGGCCAATGACAACCCCCTTCGACCGCCCGGCGGGCCGGTCCGCTCAGGGTGACAGAACTAGCAACCCCCTACCAACCCGGGTTCTGCTTTAAAGTTGGTGTTTTCTGTAATTCGTCTTGCATGATCGGGAATAAGTAATGCCTAGGGGCTACGAAGACACGGCTTTCTATGAAGTAGCGTTGCATTTTGTATTTTTTGCCTTCCACTACAATCTTCCCGGCCGGATCTTCAACCGGCTTCATTCCGTTGATCATGCGTTGTGCTTTGGGATAGGGCCATGCATTTTGTGAACGCTGGTCATTGGTGCTGCCTGCCGTCTGCCATGCCTGTTCTTTGGCTAATTCTTTTGGAGAACTGGCATCCAGATATAAACGCGTTGACCAGATCCTGTTGTTTTCATAAAAGAGCTCCACCCGTCTTTCACGCTTGATGTATTCGTCCATCAGCGCCTTGCTGGCTTTGGCTTCAACAGGGATGGGTGCCATGAATGATCGCTTCCGCACCATGTTCAGCATATCATAAATTTCAGCATTGGGGCCGGCAGTTTCGTTTACTGCTTCGCAATATATGTAGATGAATTCGGGCAGGCGCCAGACCGGTGGTCCGCTGATGGAGAAGCTTTTGTCCCGATTCCAAGATTCGCGTAAGATTTTTCTTAGGAAATAACCTGTTGTCGTTGAGTTGGTTGCGCCTACTTTGTCGGCGCCGGATGCAGTATTGATCACTTTTCCTTTGAATGTAGAGCCGTGGTAAACAATGTCGCGGTGAAAACGGGGATCGCGTTTTACGCTTTCGTAGGGATTAGCATCGTCATAACCATCCTTTTTCGCCCTTGCAGCGTAAATCGGATAACCAAAACCATTGGGCGCAATGTATTCATATTCATCTACTTGCTCCTGAACGGGCATTTGTCGCGAGCTGCCGCCCCAGCTTGGCGGATAAATGTCTCCTTGCCAGTTGTTGTCTTTGTCACGTGTCACAAAGAAAACCGCCTCATTCTGAAACGCTTCCATATTGTGATACAAATCCCAAAGCCGCGCAGGCACTTTTGAATTGTTGTTATCGACACCCGCATCATCCCGGAAGTCAGCAGCATCGTGCCCCTGGTATAAGGAATAACGCTGGCGCCCTTCCACTTTGAAGTCAATTACTGCTTTGGCAGCCGTTTTGGCCGTGTTCCAGCGTTCCGCATTGTACGCATATTCCGCGGCAAACGCACGTGTATCATTCGGGAAAGTGCCGCCATTCCACATGGGTGTGGCCGCCATCCAGGCTACAATGGCTTTCAAACCCAAAACAGCACCCTTATCGATTCTGCCAAAATCAGCTCCGCCCCAGCTTGCAGGCACCAAAGCCATAGCCGAATCGCAATCCTGGTAAATTTTGCTGGCTGTGGCATGAAATGATTCCTGCTTGAAATCCATCGGGTCACTCGGACTGATGGTGCGGGTTACGTAAACCACTTCCCCGTACATTCTGGCTGCCAGAAAGTGAAAATAAGCGCGCAAAAAATAAGTCTCACCCAATCTTTTGTTCAGGTCACCCGCCTGCAACGGGTTATCAGGCGTATTATATTTTCGCACGCCTTCCAGGATCACATTTGCTTTCCGGATCCTGCCATATAAGTCCCACCAATATTGTCCCCTGCTGCTTCCGGCGGGCATTAAGTTCGCATTCCAGTCGCCATTGTTGAATTTGTTGGTAAGACTTCCTTCCGCTGTTGAACCTTCGGCTTCATCCGTAACGGGCGCAGTAGAAAAGTGGGAGAAGAAAACGAGCGGGCTGTTGGAGCCTTTTGCATTGTCGTACAAGTCGGTAATGAGCTGGTTTGTCTTGTTATATCGCGTAAAAACCTGCTCGGCATCCACCTGGTCATCCGGCTTTCTATCTAAAAAATCTTCTTGACAAGCTGAAAGCAATGCGCAAGTGAAAAAGATAATGATGGTATATATTTTTTTCGTATTCATAAATGCGAGGTTTTTAAATCAGAATGTTACATCAACGCCAAAATTCAGCACCTTCTGGATCGGATACCAATCGCCCGTCCCTTCCCTGGTTTCTGGGTCCATATCAACCTTTTTGAGCCCATCCCAGGTCAGCAGGTTAAGCCCCTGGACGTAAAACCTGACCTGGTCAATGCCGATCTTTTTAATCGCTACTTTGGGCAGATTATAACCTAACTCGACAGTTTTAAGCCTGACGTATTTTGAATCATACAAAAACAAGCCGCTGTTGGGATTCTTATTGTTGCTATGATCGCCGAAATGCAGGGCTGGATAAGTCGCCGTTTCGGCCGTTTCCGGGGTCCAACGGTCCAAATGCATGGGTTTTACTTTACCATATTTATCCTGATTGAACAAAGGAAAATCATAAACCGCCGCACCGGATAACTGCACAGAAGCCCGCGAAGCGCCCTGGAATAACATACTGAAATCGAAGTTTTTATATTTGGCACCGACCGGCAAACCGAACATAATTTCAGGGTTACGCGGATTGCCCATCGCCGTGCGATCACCCAGGTCATCCACTCTGCCATCACCATTCAGATCTTTGTACACCACATCCCCGGGCCGCAATGTTCCCCAGGACTGGTAACCACTGCCCGAATTCATGGCATTCAAATCGTTGGCCTCTTCCTGATTTTTTACAAAATGGTCAAATACAAAATTGAAATGTTCACCAATACGCTTGCCCGTATTAGCGCGGCCAGGCATGGCATAAGGGATCTCATTCATGAACACAATGTTGTTGCGTGCAAAAGAGAGATTAGGTCGGATAACGTAAGTTGCATTTTTCCCAATGCTCCCCGACCAGCCCACTTCCAAATCAAAACCGCGGTTGTTAACAATCCCCGAATTGATATAAGGCGCATCCTTACCCACAATGTCCGGATAACCAAGCTTGTTGCCGCCGCTCATGTCCGTAATAATGTCGTAACGATGCTCGTGAAACAGGTCCACGGTTACGGTTAAATGTTTGAGGAATGTGGCATCAATCCCAATGTTGGCTTTTCTGGCTTTCTCCCATGTCAGATCAGGGTTAGCGAGGTCGCCTTCGGAAAGATAGCCGCCAGCGCCGGAACCGAAATTGTCCGTTCCGAAATTGTAGTCGCCATCCCTGCCACCAAAATATTGAAGATAAATAAAACGCCTGTCGTTCGGCACGCGATCACTTCCTACCAGACCATATGAACCTCTGATTTTGAATGAATTAAGCCAGCTTTGCGTGCTGCTCATGAATTGCTCTTTGGAAAGCACCCAGCCCGCAGAAACAGACGGGAAAAATCCATAACGCTTGCCCTTCGCAAAGTTTTCGGATCCATTATAAGCCGCATTGAACTCAAAAAGATAGCGATCATCATAACCGTAAGTCGCCCTGGCCGTGATGCCCTGGTAACTAAATGGAACCTGATTGTTAATGATCCTTTTCGAACGGTTTATCAGCACCATCCCGGTCACGTCGTGTAAGCCGAAATTGCGGAGATAATCCAGCTTAGCCTGCACATATGAGCGGCTTTCGCTGTCCTTTTTGTCGAATTGATTGCGGATGGTCTGGTCAATGTCATATTTATTGCCTGACTTATAAGCTCCCGTGTAAATGCCCGGCTCGCGGTAAATGTCGCTTCCCGCCTCAGGAACGAATGTGGCATAACCCGGATATTCGCGGTAACCTTCCGAGTAACTCGTCACGTCCCGTCTGATCCAGCCGCCATCAGAAGCATCATAGGAGAAAATCCCATCGATGGAAAGCCCTTTTGTAATAAAATCCAGCTTGTGACCTAGTGAAAATGATCCGTTGAGATAAGTGTTTTTATCATTTAAAAAACCAGTGCGGCTCAATTCCCCTAGAATGTTAAAACGATAAATCTGATCGCCGTAAAGCATTCCAAGCGGGTTATTGGTTTCGTAAACGCGGTTGGCAGGATTGCCGTTGGGTTCCAGTGTGATCGGCAGGTAAGAGGGCTGCGTATTGGCCATCTCTACAATCCTAGCGGCTGTGGTTCCCGGCGCATTCCTGTCTGTGATCCTGGCACCAATGTCCAGTCTGGCGAAAAAGTTATCCGTAATGTCTATATCAATGTTCGACCGGAAATTGTAGCGCTTGAAAACGGCCTGTGTGTTGTTGGGGCCAAGATCCGTATGCTTGTAATTTCCATCTTGTTGAAAGTAATTGGCCAGCACGAAATATCTGGCCCTTACTGATCCACCGCTAATAGACAAACTATAATCATGCTGCACGCCGGGTTTGAAAGCATAGTCGAAGTAGTTCCAGTTATAGCCCAAACCGTCTGAATTGTCGCCTTTTGCCTTGCGAAAATTGGCTATTGCTGTTTCTGAAAACAAATTCAATGTTGATGGATCTACGTCCGGATTATCATTGCGTCGGGCTTCGTTATAAAGCATGGCATAGTCCGCTGATCCCAGATATTCAGGAAACTGCACCGGCTGATTGATCCCGACGGAGGCTTTAAAATTCACCGTCGCTTTATCCTGCACTTTTCCCCTTCTTGTTGTAATAAGAATAACACCATTGGCACCTCTTACCCCATAAGGCGCGGTTGCTGAGGCATCTTTTAGGATGGTAAATGTTTCAATTTCCGATGGGGCCAGGTAATCCATGCTTCTTTCCAGACCGTCGATAATCACGATCGGTGCCTGGTTTCCGTAGGTGGCCGTGCCGCGGATAAAAATGTCGCTCCGGTCCACACCCGGCTCCCCGCCGCTGAACTGATTGGCAAAAAGCCCAGGAAGCCGCCCGGCCAATGCATTGGTAATGCTCGCAGTCGGGCTTTGCTTTAAATCCTCGGTTGTAATGGTGGCAATGGAGCCTGTTATCGTTGCTTTTCGCTGCGATCCGAACCCGACGATCACCACTTCTTCCAAGCCGCCCAAATCCTCTTCCAACTGAATGCTAACAGATGTTTGCGTGCCTACAACCTGCTCCTTGCCCAGATAGCCGATGAACGAAATCACCAGCACATCACCCTGCTCCGCCTCAATAGTAAACTTGCCCGTTGCGTCCGATGAAGTTCCCTTATCCGTCCCTTTTACAATCCCAGTTGCGCCGGGAAGCGGCTGGCCTTTCACATCCTGAATGGTTCCAGTAATCTCCCGGATCACATTTTCAACCGGTGCCACGGGTGCAGGAAGTGACTTGATAGCATTGGAACGTGATTCTTCATCCTTTTTGAAAACCGCGATCTGCTTTCCTATTATTTTGAAAGACAAATCTGAGCCTTTCAATGCCCGCGTCAGGATTGCAGGCACTGTTTCATTTTTTAGGTTAAGGTTGAGACTCCCTTCTTCGGCTTCCGAAAAAAGGCCATCCCTGTAAAAAATCCGGTAATCGGTTTTTTCCTGAATCAGCTTAAACAACGCGCCCAGATTACCATTCCGGATCGTGACATCCATCCTGCTTTTCTGCGAATAACCCGTCGCATGTACGCCCATCATCCCGATCCACAAGAGTAGAATCGTTAATTTCATAATTCTGAGCAATTTTTTTGGGTGTAATTCTCCCAGAGGGCAATACCCTGAATGGTCAAATTTTTTCATAAATTTGATACGACTTTTGTTGATACAATGGTTTAAAAATCACTTGCTTGCCGGCAAGTGTGACTATCGGAAGACGTTGCCGCGTCTTCCGTTTTTTTGTTCTGATGATGCGCTATCTGAATATAACCCTCCTTTCTGTTTGCTGATATGTAAGCGATGTTGTGAGCGCAATGGATTCCAGCACCGGCGCAATATTTTCTCCCAGATCCAATGTTCCCGAAAATGTAACGCCTTGCGCCTTAGCACTTCCGAGCGAAATATCAGTGCTGTAATAGCGCGAGAGTTTCTTAAAAATGTCCGCAAGCGGCGTTTTGCTAAAAATGAGGTAACCCTCTTTCCAAGAAATGTAGGATTCCACATTGACGCCCGAAGTTTGCAGTTCCGACGTTGCAGGATCGTAGGCCGTCATTGTTCCCGGGGTCATTTTTCTCTTTTTCGAGCCAAATAATGATTTCTGATTGGCCGTAAGTTCAATGCTTCCCTTCACCAGCACAGCAGAAGTTTGGGGATCATCTTCATATGCGCTTACGTCAAACTCCGTCCCGAGCACCTGCACCTTGATATTTTTGGTATGCACATAAAATGGCACTTCGTCGGAATGAGACACCGAGAAATAGGCCTGGCCTTCGAGGTAAACTTCCCTGGTTTTGCTATCAAACTGTGCAGGATAAACCAGCTTGGAACCCGAATTGAGCCAGATTTTGGTGCCGTCAACCAGCGTTATGGTCGACCTTTTGCCATAAGGCACTACCAACGTGTTAAATTCCTGTTCTGCCTCCGCAACCTGTTGTTCCACGACGGAGGCCGAATCAATCTGGATACGGGCACCATTTTCTTCATATATCAG
The DNA here is from genome assembly GCF_021502655.1 of Dyadobacter sp. CY347. Taxonomy (GTDB): domain Bacteria; phylum Bacteroidota; class Bacteroidia; order Cytophagales; family Spirosomataceae; genus Dyadobacter. Next base: position 447,096 of record NZ_JAKFFT010000002.1, on the reverse strand, counting down.
GTCTGAGTTTTGTTCGGGAAGATGAATGATCCGTTTATCGGCAAGTTGCAAACGCGTTTCTTCCGTGTCGGGCGTTAATCCGGACGCAGCCTCCTGCATCGCCGAGCCGGTGTTATTCCGAAGCAAAAGGTAACCCGAGCCTGCAACCAATAACAACGCAACGGATGCCGCCATAGCCAGCCAAACCTTGCTGAACGAGCGCTCACCTTTTTGTCTGACCGTCTCTTCCACGCGCAGCCGCACCGCCTCTTTTTCTGAAACAGGCAAGGATTGCTCCTGCAACGATTTCATCAAAATCCTTGTATGGGCAACAATTTTCTTTTCTTCCTCTGAGCATTCCGCCTGTTCGGATTCGGGCTGATCCTGGCACTTACGTAATCTTCTTTTCATTTAAGAACTTGTTTGACTTACAAGAGAAGACATTCGGCAGGATATAGACTCCGAAAAAGGATTATTTTAACAAAAAAAGAAAATATTTTACGCCCAGTAGAAAATCAGGGCAATGGAGCCGAATTCCAGCTTGCCACGCAGCTGTTTCAAGGCGCGGTAAATAAATGTCCGGCAGGTCGGGACAGAGATCTGCATCATGGAAGCTATTTCTTCATATTCAAGATCCTGATTGAACCGCAAATAAAGAATCTCGCGCTGCCGTTCGGGAAGCTGGTTGATTTCAATGGCCAGATGGTCCAGCATTTCGCGCTGTTTTTCATCCACAATCATTTCATGTTCAATGCTGAATGCAAATGCATTGACACCAAATGTATCATCAGAATTCCAGCGGTTGAAATTCAGCAGGCTGGATTTGCGGTGGGCTGCATGGATTTTTCGACGAAATGATTTGAGCAGATAAAATTTTACATTCACCTGCTTGGCAAGGTTCCCGCGATAGGTGTGCAGATCGATGAAAAGATCGTGGATACAATCTTTAACGAGTTCACTATCATCGGTATAGCGCATTCCAAACTTGTATAGAATGTCTGTATAAGCATCATACAGTTCGCTGAATGCCGAAGAACTCCCGGAAATAAAACGCTCCCAAAGGTCATTTCCCGGATCTATGTCTGTCATAGCGGTGTATCAAATGAGCAGGTCCAAAATTTGAAAAAGAAAATGTAATGTATACATAAAAAACATACCTCAAAACTTGTGTTTACAGTTCATGCCGCAAGTTTTTAATTCAAAATTATAATACTTTGCAGCAAAAAAGGATTTTATGGAACCAGCATTATTAAATCAAGTCCCATCGCTGGATTTGGCCGATTTTACCTCAGGAAACCCTGAACAAAAGAAGCAGTTTGTTGCTGCCCTGGGTGATGCCTTTACCAACATTGGATTTGTAGCAATAAAAAATCACGGACTCAGCGATACATTAAGGAATGAGCTTTATGAAACCGTGAAGCAATTTTTCGCGCTGCCGGACGAAGTGAAGAAGAAATATGAATTTGCAGAATTGTTTGGCCAGCGAGGATACATTGGCAAAGGAAAAGAAACCGCGAAAGGCTTTAAAGTGGCGGATTTGAAGGAATTTTACCACATTGGCCAGCCTGAGCCGATCGGCAGCATGCCTTCCAATGTTTTCCCGGAAGAGCTTCCCGAATTTGAAAAATATACATTAGAAGTTTACCGCACATTCGAAAATGCAGGCAAAATGCTCCTGCGCGCCATTGCAATCTACCTGAATTTACCGGAGGATTATTTTGAAGACAAGGTAAAAAACGGGGACAGCCTGCTTCGTGCATTACATTATTTCCCGATTCCAAACCCGGAACTTGTGCCGGAAGGAGCGGTTCGCGCAGCTGCACATGGCGACATTAACCTGATCACATTGCTGATGGGCGCCAGCGCAGAAGGCTTGGAAGTGCTTCGCCGCGATGGAGAATGGATCGCGATCACTGCGCTTCCGGATCAGATCGTGGTGAATGTAGGCGATATGCTGGACCGGCTTACCAACCACAAATTGAAGTCCACCATTCACCGGGTCGTGAATCCGCCACGCGAGAAAATGGGCACTTCCCGTTATTCTATCCCGTTTTTTATGCATCCAAGGGCTGATATGGATCTCACAAGCCTGGAAAGTTGCATCACACACGAATTTCCTAAAATATACACCGACATGACTGCGGGTGAATTTCTGGATGAGCGGTTGAGAGAACTGGGTTTAAAAAAATAACCTCTAAAAACGCTTGGCCCATCCTCCTATCCGCCGCTTTCGTTACATCATTTACCTGATGGACATCCTCTTGTTGTCCCTAACCGCTTTCGGAGGCCCGCAGGTGCATTTAATGATGATGATCGAGAAGCTGGTGAGGCAGAGGAGGTACATTACCGAAGAGGAATTGCTCGAATTGCAGGCATTATGCTCGGTTTTGCCTGGTCCAAGCTCCACGCAGACGGTCACTGCCATCGGACTTAAAATCGGCGGACAACCGCTTGCTTACCTAACACTTATCGTGTGGTCGCTGCCCGCCATGATCCTGATGACGATGGCGGCGATTGGCATTCATTATCTGGAACGCAACTCCATTTCTTTACAATTCACAAAGTTTGTAGGGCCAATGGCGGTGGCCTTTTTAATGTATGGCGCGTCATTTATAGCTCGTAAAGTGATCCATAACACCCAAGGCTGGTCGTTTCTGATCATTTCCACGATCCTCGCGTACATGTATCCATCGCCCTATATGACGCCTGTGCTGATTATTTCCGGGGGCGTTGTAGCGTCGCTTAATTTCAAAAAGCATGAAGTGATGGAAAAAGGCCCGATCCGGATTTTATGGAGGCCCATTATCTTCTGGATCTCTGTTTTGATCGTCGCTGCGGTTGTGGGTAAGGTTACCAATTCGCTTCCTGTGCGGCTTTTTGAGAACTTTTACCGGAATGGCAGTCTGGTGTTCGGCGGCGGGCAGGTGCTGATCCCGATCCTTTATAACGAGTTTGTAGAATTTAAACATTATCTCACCGACCAGGAATTCCTGGCTGGAATGGCGCTGACGCAGGTTGTACCGGGGCCCGTTTTCTCCATAGCGACATTTGTAGGAAGCATTTCCCTCCAATCAGCAGGCATTACCGGGCAAATTATTGGCGGTTTCGTCGCCACGGCAGGGATATTTCTTCCTGGTACATTCTTCATCTTTTTTGCTTATCCATTCTGGGCTCAGCTCAAAAGATACAGAGGAATCCGTGCGTCTCTCGAAGGCATCCACGCCGCCAGCTGCGGTCTCACCATCGCGGCCGCCATCTCCCTATTTCAACCCATGATGAGCCACTGGCAACCGCTGTTCACTGTCATCTGCACCCTCCTCGTCCTCACATTTTCCAAAGTGCCCTCCTATGTGATCATTATTGCAGGGTTGGTTTTGGGGTTGGTTTTTTAGGGGCTGTTGTGCCAAACATTGGGGCAGGCGATAGTTTCCATTGGATTAATCAATTGGTTTTCCAAACTTTGGAAACTGATTCCTATTATGTCCAATTCATGAAAAAAATTCTCTTTCTACTTCCATTTCTCTTCCTATCCGGATTTTTAAACGCAGATTTGCAAGCCCAGATCGCAGCTTCACCCGCTTTTTTGCAGCAGAATGCTGCCAGTGAATCGCGGCAGTGGGTTGATTCGGTTTTTGCTACGCTTACGCCGGATGAGCGGATTGCGCAGTTGATTATGGTGGCGGCGGTTTCTGATGTTAAAAGGGCGGTTATTGATCCTAAAACGAGTAATCCGGCGGTTGTTGAGAAATTGATACGGGAAAATAAAGTGGGTGGGATCGTGTTTTTTCAGGGTGGGCCGGTTCCCCAGGCGCAGCTGACAAATTATTATCAATCGATTTCAAAAGTGCCGTTGCTCATTGCCATGGATGCGGAATTTGGCCTTGCCATGCGCATTGACAGCACAGTGAGATATCCTTATCAAATGACATTGGGTGCGATCCAGGGAAGTAATGACCTGATTTATGAAATGGGCGCGCAATTGGCCAAACAAGCCATACGCCTGGGCATGCACATTAACTTTGCCCCTGTCGCTGACGTGAATAATAACCCCGACAATCCAGTCATCAGCTTCCGGTCTTTTGGAGAAAATAAATACAAAGTTGCGGATAAAGCCGTCGCTTACATGAAGGGAATGCAGGATAACGGCCTGTTAACCAGCGCCAAACATTTTCCCGGGCACGGCGACACGGGCGTAGATTCCCATTATGATCTTCCTTTGATCTCACACAATACAAACCGGCTTGATTCTCTCGAATTATATCCTTTCAAAGCATTGATCGCCAACGGCATAAGCGGGATGATGATCGCACATTTGAGCATTCCTGCGCTGGATAAAACGCCGAATCTGCCTTCGACCCTTTCCAAACCCATTGTATCCGATCTGCTGCGAAAACAGCTTGGATTTGACGGGCTTATTTACTCCGATGCAATGAATATGAAAGGGGTAACCAAATATTTCCCGAACGGAAGAGCCGACGCAATGGGCCTCGAAGCCGGAATGGATCTGCTGGAATTTACCGAGGATGTTGCCAAGTCGATTGCTGAAATCAAGAAAAGCATTGCGGAAGGAAAAATAACGCAGGCGGAAATTGACGCGCGTTGCAAAAAAGTGCTGCAAGCCAAAGCATGGGCGGGCCTGAACCATTATAAACCGGTTGATCTCAACAATTTATACAAAGACCTGAACCCAAAAGCCGCAGAACTCACGAACCGTCTTTTAACCGAAAAAGCCCTAACAGTCCTCAAAAACGACAAAGACTTACTGCCACTGCGTGACCTGGACACGCTGAAAATCGCTTCCATATCATTAGGCGCCGACACAATAACGACTTTTCAAAAAACATTAGGCTTATACACGACCGTTGAGCACTTTTTTATCCCTGCAAAAGCAACCGAAACACAAGTTGCTGAGCTGCGTGAAAAGTTAAAAGCATTCAATCTATTACTCGTAGGCGTTCATTTAGGAAGCATTTCGCCAAGGACCAATTATGGCTTAACGGAACAGATGAGTGCCGTTTTGCAGGAATTGATCGCTTCCAACAAGGCAGTCGTTTCTATTTTTGGAAATCCTTATGCTTTGAACAAAATACTGAAGCCGGAAAGTGCACGTGCATTGATCATGGCGTACCAGTTAACGCCTTACACGCAGGATCTGTCGGCACAGTTGATTTTCGGTGCCATTCCGGCGCAGGGAAAATTGCCGGTGACTGTCAATGCGCAATTTCCGTATAATGCCGGCATTGAAACGCCGGCTATTGGCAGGTTGAAATACACCATTCCTGAGGAGCTTGGACTTGATTCTGAGGTCATTACTTATAAAATTGATTCTATTGCAAACCTTGCGGTTACGCAAAAAGCAACGCCGGGCTGCGTGGTGCAGCTGGCGAAGGATGGCAAAGTGTTTTTCAGAAAAGCATATGGAAAGCACACCTATGAAGGAAATGCGAATGTAAAACTGACGGACCTTTACGACCTGGCCTCTGTAACCAAAATCACAGCTTCCACACTGGCATTAATGAGTCTATGGGACGCGAAAAAATTTGATCTGGATGCCACAATGAAGGATTACTTGCCGGATTTTGAAGGTTCCAACAAAGCAGACCTGCAATGGCGCCGCGTTTTGACGCACAGTGCTCGTTTAAAGGCATTTATCGTCCTTTGGAAAGAAGCGCAGAACGCGGATGGCAGTTGGAAAAAGAAAACTTTCAGCACCAAACAGTCTAAGAAATATCCGACTTCTGTTGTGGGTGACAGCCTTTTTATCTTCAAAAACTATGATAAAAAGATTTTCAAGGCCATTCGTGATTCTCCATTGAATGAAAAAGAAGGCTATGTGTACAGCGATCTTTCGTTTATCCTTTATCCTCAGATCGTTAAGACATTGTCGGGTGAAAATTTTGAGGATTATTTGAAAAACCATTATTACCACAAATTGGGTGCTAATACATTAACATTCAACCCGAAACGTTTTTACAAGCTGCAAGACATTGTTGAGACAGAGCGGGATACATTTTTCAGGATGACGCAATTGCATGGTCAGGTCCATGATGAGGCGGCTGCCATGTTAGGCGGACTGAGCGGGCATGCGGGGTTGTTTGGAGATGCGAATGATGTGATGAAGGTTTGGCAAATGTATTTGCAGCAGGGCTATTATGGCGGTCAGCAGTTGTTGAGTAAGGATGCACTGGTTGAATTTACGCGTTACCAATATCCTGAAATGGGAAGTCGCCGTGGGATCGGGTTTGATAAGCCTTCTTTCAAATATTCAGGAAATGCGCCGAAATATGCGAGTCCTTCGAGCTTTGGGCACACGGGTTATACCGGGATCATGACCTGGGCAGATCCGGCATGGAAGCTTAATTATGTATTTTTATCCAACCGCGTTTACCCGACTCGGGAGAATAATAAGATTTCGCAGCTCAACATTCGCACGGCGATCATGGATGTGGTGTATCAGGAATTGTTGAAAAAAGTAAACCCTGAAGCAACCGCCGGGCTCTGATAACTTCCTACATTTGCAGGATTCACAAGTTCAATTATGGCGCAACATTATCGGTTTGACAAAGAAAAAGCTTCCCGGCGGCCTGGCGTCACGCCGCTGAAAGACGCTATTGATCAAATGCTGGACAAATACCGGCTCCGTAACCGATTTGATCAATCGTACGTTGTTGCCCACTGGGAAAAAATCATGGGTTCCGCGATCGCAACCCGCACAAAAACGGTTTACATCAAAGAAAAGACCCTTTTTCTACAAATAGAATCCGCCCCGCTGCGCGACGAACTCTTCCGCGCCAAGGCAAAGATCATCGAGCTCATTAACCGCGAAATGGGTTCAGAGTTGCTGGAAGAAGTGGTTTTTATTTAGTAAACTATACTATCTTTAATTTGGTTTGAAAAAAAAAGCTATGACAACACTATTCATTAATACGGAAGATCAGAAAGTTCTCCAAGCTGTTAAGGATCTCTTGAAAAATGCCCACGTTTCTTTTGAAGAGCAGGCAGAAAGTCCATATAATCCTGAGTTTGTTGAAAAAATTAAGAAAGGCACAAAAGATATTCAGGATGGGAAGGGAGTGAAGATTAGCCCTAATGATATCACATACAATCCTGAATTTGTAGCCATGATCGAGGATGGCGAAAAGCAAATTAGAGAGGGTCGCACTACTGAACTAAAAGAAGGAGAAAATTTATGGGATCTGGTAACTTCAAAATAAAGTTTACCGATCTCGCGCTGCAACACTTAGAATTCTGGCATAAATCTGGCCGGAAAACGCACATTAAGAGAATTGAAAAGTTGATTCAATCGATCAGGGAAACGCCGGCCTCCGGAATTGGAAAACCTGAGTTGTTGCGCCACAATCTGGCGGGAAGATATTCGAGACGAATCGATAAGGAACATCGGATTATTTACAGAATAGAAGACCAGACGGTTTTTATTATTTCCATGAAGGGTCACTACGAGCCCTAGCATATTATCTTTTAATGAATAGAATCAACCTCCCTCCCTTCCTTCAACCCGGCGATAAAATTGGCATTGTGGCTCCGGCTAGTGTTTTGAATTATGAGGATGTCTTGCCTGGGATTGATATTTTTAAGCGTGAATGGGGTCTTGAAGTGGTTGAGGGCGAGACTTTGAAAACTGCTTCAAACCAGTTCTCAGCACCGGATGATGTGCGTCTCGCGGATCTGCAAGCGATGCTGGATGATCCTTCAATTAAGGCTGTTATTGCTGCCCGCGGTGGTTATGGCTGCTCCCGGATCGTGGATCAGCTTAATTTTAATCAATTTCTTGAAAATCCGAAATGGGTTGTTGGGTTTAGTGACCTTACTGTGATCCTTTCCCGGATATATGATGCTGGCTATGCCAGCTTACATGCGCCTATGGCTAAGTCGATCACGACGGACGGTGCGGAATTGGCGAAGGAATCGCTCAGGCAAATGTTGTTTGGCGAAATGCCGCATTACCAGGTTGCAAACCATGAGCTGAACCGACCAGGAACTGCAAATGGACAAGTAGTGGGCGGTAATCTTTGCATATTGGCACATTTGATAGGCTCTGAAACGGACGTTGATACGGATGGTAAAATCCTTTTCATTGAAGACATTAATGAATATCTCTATAACCTGGACCGCATGATGATCCAGATGAAACGGGCGGGTAAATTTGATAAGCTGGCCGGGCTTATTATTGGCCAGTTTACGGATATGAAGGATAACAGCAACCCGACATTCGGTAAAACTTACTACGAGATCATTCACGAACACATTGCCGGGTTCGATTATCCGGTTTGTTTCAATTTCCCGGTTGGCCATGTTGGTGACAACCGCGCAATGGGCGTTGGTATGGAAGCTTTCCTGAACATTACCAGCGAAGAAGTTTCCTTCCAATTTGCAAATTCCAAGATCTAGTCATGTATGGACACATTTAATAATAAGGTTGTCTGGATAACCGGCGCATCTTCGGGAATCGGCGAAGCGATGGCGCTTGCGTTTGCGAAAGAAGGTGCTAAGCTCATTTTGACCGCCAGACGCGAGGATGAGCTGCAACGCGTGAAACAATTAACAGACCTACCAGAGACTTCCGTTCTGGTGCTTCCCATGGATGTAACGCAGTTTGACAAAGCGCAAGGAGCGGCCGAGCGCGTTATTGCACATTTCGGACGGATCGATATAATGGTCCACAATGCGGGAGTAAGCCAGCGTTCTTATGTGAATGATACGGCGCTGGATGTTTATCAGAAACTGATGAATGTGAATTTTTTCAGCACGGTCGCAATCACCAAGGCGGTTTTGCCTTATATGATGAAGCAAAAAAGCGGGCATTTCATCGTGATCAGCAGCGTTGCAGGGAAAATTGGAACGATCATGAGATCGGGCTATAATGCTGCCAAACATGCACTGCACGGCTTTTATGATTCGCTCAGGGCCGAGGGTTATGATGATAACATTAAAGTAACGACGGTTTGCCCGGGTTATATCCGCACAAATATTTCGCTGAATGCGATGGATGCTTCCGGAAGTAAATTTGGCAAAATGGACTCCAATCAGGCGAAAGGAATTCCCGCAGAAGAATGTGCGCGCAGGATTCTCGACGCTGTAAAAAAGGATAAAAAGGAAATTTATATAGGCGGACTTAAAGAAGTTGCCGCCATTTATGTAAAGCGTTTTTTACCAAATCTGCTGTTTGATCAGGTGCGAAAAAACATTCCGGAGTAAAACTGTTTTACTTGCTTTTCCCTTTTTTTACATCACTTGATTTAGCCATTTGCAAATAATCCGTGGCCAAACGGCTCAGCGAACGCACACCCAATACCAGGCTGCCTTCGTCCACATAAAAGTCAGGCGTATGATGCGGCGCTGCCTCCTCCACCGATTTCCCCTTCGGCATACCGCCCAGAAAAAAGAAGAATCCGGGGACTTTTTGCTGAAAATACGAGAAATCTTCGGCACCTGTTTTGGCCGGGATTAAATTTACATTGTCTTTTCCAGCCACATTATCCAGCGTCCCGATCATTTTCGCTGTTAACGCCTCGTTATTAAATGTCACCGGATACATGACATTGATATTCACCTTGGCCGACGCACCCGCACTCTCCGCAATGTTGGTTGCGATCTCATTCATGCGCTTGTGTACATACGTATGCATGCCCTCGTCAAATGTGCGGACAGTGCCGATCATTCTCACGCTTTCCGGAATAATGTTCTGCCTGATGCCGCCATTGACCGCTCCGACAGTTACTACAGCGGGCGCCTGCGTGAGGTTCAAATTGCGGCTTACGATGGTCTGCAACCCCATTATGATCTGAGACGAGGTCACAATCGGATCTACGCCGGACCATGGATAGGCGCCGTGCGTTTGCTTTCCTTTCACGTCAATGCTGAAAAAATCGACCGCTGCCATCGTCGCGCCCGGCTTGTAGGCGATCTTACCAACTTCTATTAATGCATCAATATGGAGCCCGAAAATCGCTTCAACAGCGGGATTGTCCAGAACGCCTTCCTTAACCATCAGTTTCGCACCGCCCTCCTCGCCCTCCGGCGCACCTTCTTCGGCTGGCTGAAAGATGAATTTGATTGTTCCGGGGATCTCATTCTTCATCCCTGCAAGCACTTCCGCAACGCCCATCAGGATCGCCACGTGTGTATCATGCCCGCATGCGTGCATGACGCCTGTTTTCTGACCATTATAATCAGTTACAACTTTGGACTTGAACGGAACATCCACACGCTCAGTCACAGGCAGTCCGTCCATATCAGCCCTCAGGGCTACGACAGGCCCCGGCTTTCCGCCTTTAAGCAGCCCGACAACACCCGTATGGGCTACGCCGGTCGTGACTTCAATGCCCAATTGTTTCAGATGGTTCGCAACTTTCTCGGCAGTTTTGAATTCGCGGTTACCCAGCTCCGGGTTTTCGTGAAAATCGCGCCGCCATTCAATAAGCTTTTTTTCCAGCGATTGTGCTTTCTGATCAATTGAGGCCGATAAACCGGACTGCGCATGAACGTGCAGGGAGGAGATGATCAGCGCGGTGCAAAGTATAGTTCTGAGCATAATTGAAAGGTTATGAAAACTCCTATTTATTAGAATAATCCAAAATAAAAAGAATTTAGTCAACGGTTTGCAACGAATAAATTCTATAAGAAAATAATTTAGATTCATTCTCATTAAGGCAAACGTATATCCCTAACGTCAAACTAGTTTGCTATTTATTATTCTTAAAACCGCTGTGCGGTAATGATACGAAAAAGTTAATAAAAGCACCATATCATTAACAAAAATATAATAGTAACCTGGTTTTTACATCAATCAAACATTTAAAAAAATCGCAAAAAATGCCCTATCCCAGGTATAATATTTGTCAAAAACGCGGCGGACACCAAAGTATATTTTGAAAAATTGCAATTAAAAGGTTGTAATGGTTAAACTAATAATTATTTTTGCAACATTATGTTAACATAACAATTCTAACTCTTTTAACACGTATGAGGAAGACTCTATTAACCCTACTGGGATGCTTGCTGCTATTGACAGCACAGGTATTCGCCCAGGATCGCGCCGTGACGGGTAAAGTCAGCGCTGATGATGGCTCGGCACTACCGGGTGTGAACATTTCTTTGAAAGGTACTAATCGCGGTACTACCACAGATGCGCAGGGAGCTTATTCGATTAATGCAGAATCAGGCTCTACATTGGTGTTTAGTTTTATCGGTTTCCAGACTCAGGAAGCCGTTGTAGGAAGTCAGACCAACATTAACATTTCGCTTAAGAATGATGTAAGCCAGTTGCAGGAAGTGGTTGTAACGGCATTAGGCCAGGAAAGAAAAAGGAATGAACTGGTTTACGCCGCTCAGCAGGTTAACGCTGAACAAATCACGCAGGCGCGTAACCCAAGCGTAATGAACGCACTGGCAGGTAAAGTGGCTGGTCTGGACATTAAAACAAACAACAACATGGGTGGATCGACCAGCGCGGTTATCCGTGGTTTTAAATCCATTACCGGTAACAACCAGGCCCTTTGGGTTATCGACGGTGTGCCCGTTTCCAATGCCAACACCAACACTTCCGATCAGCAGACAGGTCGCGCAGGAACTGACTACGGTAATGCCGCAGCGGATATCAACCCTGACAACATTGCTTCGGTAAACGTTTTGAAAGGTGCAGCTGCAACAGCATTGTACGGTTCACGTGCTTCCAACGGTGTGATTTTGATCACCACCAAACAAGGACGTAAAAATAGCTTCGACGTGGTTGTGAACAGCGGTGTTACCTGGGGTAAGATCGACAAATCGACTTTCGTGAAATATCAGAAAGAATATGGTGCAGGATACGATGGTGACGGCGCAAAAACGCGTTTTTACCGTGGTAACCTGGGTTCAGGAGAAGGAAACATTACATTGTTTGATGCAGATGCTTCTTTCGGTCCTAAATTCGACCCGAATGTAATGGTTTACCAGTGGGATGCACTTGACCCAAGTTCACCGAATTATCAGAAAATGACTCCATGGGTTGCTGCTGCAAACGGACCGGACAAATTTTATGAAACTGGTGTCAACTCAAACCAAAGCGTAAGCATCACCGGTGGAGGTGATAACTCAACTTTTAAAGTTGGATACACAAGAAATGATGAGAAAGGCGTGCTTCCAAACAGTAAGTTGGGCAAGAACCTTTTCAACTTCTCGGCTTCTTTTGACTTGTCGAAAAAATTGTCAGTTCAGGCTAATGCCAACTATTCCCAGATCAAAGGTCTTGGTCGTTACGGAACAGGTTATGATGGTAAAAACCCTAACCAACAGTTCAGACAGTGGTTCCAGACCAACGTTGATTTATTGGAACAAAAAGACGCTTATTTCAGAAACGAGCAGAACGTAACATGGAACTGGGCGAGCCCAACAAGACCATTTGACACAAACGGCCCGATCTACTCTGAAAACCCATACTACTCCCGTTACCAAAACTATTCGAACGATACGCGTGATAACTTCTTCGGTTATGCACAGGCTATTTACAAGCTTGCTCCGTGGGTTGACATTACAGGTCGTTTTGCATACAACGGAACGCAGGATTTCCAGGAAGAAAGAATTGCATTCAACAGTTCAAGCCCTGCGGAATACAGCCGTTACAACAGAGGTTTCAATGAAACCAACCTGGACGTAATCGTTAACTTCCGTAAAGCCATCACGAAAGATATTAACTTCTCAGGTTTGGCGGGTGGAAGCATGCGCAGATCGAAGTTGAACGCGATCAGAGCGAAAACGAATGGTGGTATGGTTGTACCGGGACTTTATTCCCTGCTGAACTCTATCAATGCGATCGAAGCGCCGTCTGAAACTTACCAACGCATTGGTGTGGATGGTATTTATGCTCAGGCTTCATTTGGTTACAAAGATCTGGTTAACCTTGACCTTACAGCAAGACAAGATAAATCATCGACGCTTCCAAAAGATAACAACACGTATTTCTATCCTGCGATCGGTGCCAACTTCAACTTCTCAAACCTTCCGGGCTTCAAATTTGACTGGTTGACAATGGGTAAATTGAGCGCTAACTACGCGGAAGTTGGTAATGATGCTCCATGGGGAAGTGTTTTGGATGTTTATGACAAACCAACTGGTATCGGATCCACTCCATACTTTACATTGCGTAACACAAAAAACAACCCTAACCTGAAATCAGAGCGTACTAAAAGCTATGAATTCGGATTGGAAACAGCATTCCTGAACGATCGTGTAGGTTTTAACTTCACGTACTACCGCTCACAAACGCTTGACCAAGTTCTTCCCGTATCTGTTTCAGCTGCGACAGGATTTGCTTTCAAGTATATCAACTCAGGAGAGGTTCAAAACAAAGGTATCGAGATCTCTGCTTATGTAACGCCGATAAAAACGGCTGACTTCTCATGGACAGTGAGCGCGAACTTTGCACGTAACAGAAACGAGGTTATCAGCCTATATGAAGGTGTAACAAACGTTCCTGTTGCCAACTTACAAGGTGGTGTATCTCTGAATGCTGCTGTTGGACAGCCATTTGGTATTATCCGCGGAACGAACTTCGAATACCATAAAGACAATGGTCAGAAAATAGTTCGCTCGAACGGTACGTATGCCGCAACTGCCAGTGCTGCCGAAATTATCGGTAATCCTAACCCGGATTGGATTGGTGGTATCAGCAACAACTTGAAATTCAAATCACTTTCATTGAGTTTCTTGCTTGACATCCGTCATGGTGGAGATGTATGGTCACTGGATCAATGGTATGGAGAAGGAACAGGTATGTATCCGATCACTGCCGGCGTGAACGAATTGGGTAACCCAAAAAGAGATCCTGCTTACAACTACGATAAAGATGGCAAAAGACTTGGTCTGACAGATCGCCCAGGTGGTGTGTTGTTCCCGGGCGTGAAGGCTGATGGCAGCCCTAACGACATCAGAGCTGAAAACTCAGATGGTAACGGAAACACGGCTTATGGTTACCCAACCAACCCTCCACGTGCGATGTATATCTACGATGCGAGCTACATTAAATTGAGAGAAGTTGCCTTGACTTACTCTTTGCCACAAGATTTCGTTGCAAAATTGCGCGCTTTCAAAGGAATTGACGTTTCAGTAATCGGACGTAACCTTTGGATCATTCACAAAAACATGGATTTCCAAGATCCGGAAGAAGGTTTGGGCTCAGGCTTGCTGAACGGTGCAGGCGGTTACCAAAGTGGTGCTTATCCGGCGGTAAGAAGTTATGGTTTCAATGTTAAATTCCGTTTCTAAAATATAGTATGAAAAGATTAATCATTTTCTTTCTACCGATCCTGCTGATGACCGCTTGCGTCGACAGCCTGGACGACTACAATGTTGACCAGAAGCGCCCTTCGGAGGTGCCACCGGTGAATTTGTTCTCTAATGCTTTGAAAGGCCTTGCCGATACATTGACAAGCCCTAACGTAAACGTTAATAACTATCGCTTGTACGTACAACACTGGGCAACAACCACTTACCTGGATGAGCCTCGTTACAACGTAACAGCGCGTACAGTTCCTCAGGCTTTCTGGCAGGGGCTTTACAAAGGTGTAATTTCCGATTTGAACGAAGCGCGAAGACTGCTGAATGCAGACGAGTTCATTCTTCCTGCAAACAGAGACGTGCAATTGGCACAGATCGAAGTTGTTGAAGTAATGGCCTGGGCTGCACTTGTGAATACTTTTGGTAACATCCCTTATTCGGAAGCTTTGAATCCTGATAACGTACTTCCAAAGTATGACGATGCTAAAACTGTTTACGATGCCTTGCTGGCCCGTCTGGATGTTGCGATTCCTAAATTCAGCACAACCGGCGTAGGCTTTACAAATGGTGACTTGCTTTATGAGGGTAACAACGCGCAATGGGCTAAGTTTGCCAATTCATTGAAATTGAAACTGGCAATGATCATTGCGGACAGTGATCCTGCTAAGGCAAAAACACTGGTAGCACAAGCGGCGGCAAATGTTTTCACGTCTAACAATGATATCGCAGCGTTCCCATACATCGACACCCCGCCGAACTACAACGTAATTGCTCAGAATTTGAACCCGTTGTATTCAAGCCGTCAGGATTTCGTTGCCTCTGCAACCATTCTCAATCCTTTGAAAGATTTGAAAGATCCAAGACTTCCTGCCTTCTTCACACCTAACGAAGATGGCGTGTATATTGGTGGTAACTATGGTTTTTCAAACACTTATTCCGCATTCTCTCACGTAGGCGACAATATTATTGAGCCGGATCTGGAAGGAATTTTGCTGGATTATTCTGAGGTTGAATTCTTGCTTGCTGAGGCTGTCGAGAGAGGTTTTATCACAGGTTCTGCTGCTACGCATTATAACAAAGCCGTTGGTGCTTCCATTGAATATTGGTTGAACAATATCGGTGAGCCAGCTGCTGCCATTACTGCTGCAACAACCGCTTACCTTGTGCAGCCAAAAGTGGCTTATGCAACAGCAGGAGCTAGTTACAAAGAAAAAATCGGCTTCCAGAAATGGTTGGCATTGTATAACAGAGGATGGGAATCATGGGTTGAATGGAGAAGATTGGATTATCCAAAATTGCTTCCTCCAACTGGTGGTAACGCTCCTGCCGGACTAGCTATCCCTGTAAGAATGATCTACCCGATCAATGAGCAAACGCTGAACGGTGTAAACCGCGAATCAGCTGCCGGTGCAATTGGTGGAGACCTTGTAACGACTAAATTGTGGTGGGATAAGTTTTAATTTTGAAGCTTACCGACATACAGAAAAAGGGGACATTTTGTCCCCTTTTTTTATGCCCTTCCCCCAATAAGGCTCCCAAACATGCCTTAAATTTTGAGTAATATGGCATTTGTAAAATTTAATCAACGAAAACTCCTTTACGGACAAATTTTAATCTAGAAAAGGTGCGTTGCTAGTTGCAATTGTCTAAACAATAATTATTTTTACGTAAGCATTTTAATAACAAACCTAACTTAATGAAACAAAATCTACTACTCTTCTTGGGAGGGTTGCTGCTGCTCTGCAGCCAGGCATTCGCCCAAAGCAGGGAGGTAACCGGGACGGTTACTTCCAAGGACGACGGGTCACTTCTTCCCGGCGTATCAATCAGAATTGCCGGCACGAACACCGGAACATTATCCAATGATAAAGGCGAATACAGCATTAATGCGCGCCCGGATCAAACGCTTATCTTTTCTTTTGTCGGCTTCCTGAACCAGGAGCTGAAAGCACCTTCATCAGGAAAACTCGATGTTGTTTTGGCGCTGGACGAACTTGCGCTGAATGAAGTCGTGATCACCGCCGGTGGTCTAACGGCACAACGCCGCGAGCTGGGTAACCAGTCGACGACCGTAAAAGCGCAGGACATTGTCCAAGGCAAACCCATTAGTGTGGCGGCCAGCCTTGCAGGCCGTGTGCCGGGATTGCTGGTTATGGGTGTGAGCAGCGGGGTGAACCCGAACTACCGCCTCGTACTTCGCGGTAACCGCTCCTTGACCGGTAACAACCAGGCGCTGGTTGTAATCGACAACATTATATCAACAAACGATATCCTGGGTAACCTTAACCCGGAAGATATTGACGATATCCAGGTTTTGAATGGAGCAGGTGCAGCCGCATTATATGGTTCCGATGCATCCAACGGTGCCTTGATCGTTACTACCAAAAAAGGAAAATCGGGGGTAACGCAGTTCAAAGTATCCAACACCACAACACTTGAAAAAGTAAGCTTTTTACCTCAGCTGCAAAACGGTTTCGGATCGGGAACAACACCGGATGATGTACCTACGTATACGCCGTACGAAAACCAGCAGTATGGTCCGGCATACGACGGATCGATGGTGAACATTGGTAAGCCATTACAGGATGGCTCTATTCAATCTGTTCCTTATTCAACGAAAAATTTCCGCGAGGACTTCTGGAACACAGGTGTGGCTAATCAAACTGACCTAAGTGTGACGACAGGTGATGAAAAAGGCACATTCTACTTGTCAGCACAGTATTTTGATCAAAAATCAACTGTTCCATATGACAAGTATAAAAGATACAGCGTACGTGCGAACGTGGTGCGTCACATTTACAAAAACCTGACTGCATCATTTAACACAAACTTTATTGCTGGTCGTACTGCACAAAGCAGCAATACGGCAGCTGCTTACGAAAATATGCTGATGTCACCCGGTCAGGTGGATGTTACGCAATATGAAGATTGGCAGAACAACCCATATGCTAACCCTAATGGCTATTTCAATGAGTATTACCAGAATCCCTACTTTACATTGTCTAACAACCGTTGGGATCAGCGGAATGACTATCTGCAGGGGAACATGGAATTGAAATGGAACCCGGTAAAACCATTGACATTCACGTATCGTGTGGGTATGAGCGGCCGTAACTTGTCAGGAAAAGTTTACACAGGCAAATTCACATATACAGATTATACCAAAAGCATTTCAGGAAGCTCCAAAACAGACATTGCAGGATTGGTAACTGATTATGCAGGTTACACAACTCAGTTTGTCAACGACTTTTTGGCTGAGTTCAGAACAAACCTGACTCCTTCATTTAACCTGAATGTTGCGGTTGGAACAACAGTTCGCGAAAACGCAACCAAGGCAATGGGTGTTGTTGCGAACGGTCTTGTTATTGACGGACTGTATAACATCGGTAACAGCTTGAACCCGCCGATCGCAAACGAAGGAAATTACAAAGCACGTCAAATTGGTGTGTATGGTGAAGCCCGTCTTGGTTTTAAAGAATTCCTTTACCTGCACGTGACAGGAAGAAATGACTGGCGTTCGATCCTGGCGAAAGAAAACCGCTCATTCTTCTATCCTTCTGCGGACATTTCCTTTATTGCAAGCGACGCGATCCCCGGACTTGCAAACTCCGAATTCCTTGAAAGTTTGAAATTCCGTGCAGGTTACTCACAGGTTGGACAAGTTAACTTAGGTAACAACAGAGATTTTGGCCCAATTCCATTGAATAACCTGGGTGCTTACTCTTTGAGCAGTACATTCTCCCAAGCTTTTGGTTACCCATATACAAGTGGTGCCGGATTTGTTCAGGATAACGTGCTTGTTTCTGCGAACCTGAAACCGGAGATCACAACAGGCCTTGAGGGTGGTATCGACTTTGAATTCCGTCCATGGAGCATTGGTGGTGGTCTTACTTTTTACAAAACCAACACCGTTGACCAAACCATCACCGTTTTAATTCCAAACTCTACGGGTTTCGGATCATTAAGGACGAACATTGGAGAGGTTGAAAACAAAGGGATTGAAGCAACATTGCACATTACCCCGATCAAAACTGCTTCGGGACTAAAAGTGGATTTGAGCGCCAATTACACTTACAACCAGAATGAAGTGCTTTCCCTATCTGCACAATCTAACGAGCTGAGCGTTGGTTCTTCGGGTTCTCCTGCCAAGGTTATTGCAAAAGTAGGCTCGCCTTTCCCGCTTCTTCAGGTAACGGATTACAGACGCGACGATCAGGGAAGAATTATTGTTGATGCAAAAACGGGTTATCCTTCGACAGATGGTACATACCATGATGTTGGCATCACCAACCCGCCGCACATCCTGGGCGTAAATGGAGGTATTACCTTCAAAAAGTTAAGACTGAACCTGCTGTTTGAGTATCGCAATGGACATTATATCTACAATTCAGTTTCCGGTGGATTTGACTTTTCCGGTGCTGGGGTTCGTACGGGCTGGTACAACAGGGATCGTTTTGTGATTCCAAATTCCTCTTATGAGAATGCAGAAGGTGAATTTGTCGAGAACACCAACATTGCTGTAAGAAG
The DNA here is from genome assembly GCF_021502655.1 of Dyadobacter sp. CY347. Taxonomy (GTDB): domain Bacteria; phylum Bacteroidota; class Bacteroidia; order Cytophagales; family Spirosomataceae; genus Dyadobacter. Next base: position 428,316 of record NZ_JAKFFT010000002.1, on the reverse strand, counting down.
TGGTGGTGCTGATTTCTGGACGGATGCAACCAGAAATAGAGACATAGGCCGGAATTTTACGAACTCGGCAGGTTTCTGGAAATTGCGTGAGGCATCGATTGGCTACGAGCTGCCCGCCGGATTGCTTGAAAAAACAAAAGTGATCAAAGGTGCCAGCGTCAGCGTTCAGGGAAGAAACCTCTTTATATGGGCCCCAAAATCAAACCTGTACACCGATCCTGAGTATAGTTCAAACGGAGCAGACAACAATGCTGTCGGTTTCACCAGCCTTGGCCAAACACCGCCGGCGCGTTACTTCGGTGGCACATTATCATTAACATTCTAATTAAACAATAATGAAAAGATATAACATCAGTTGGATGCTGGTACTGCTAATCACAGTCCTCTCATCTTGTAAAGATTATCTCGATATCAATACCAACCCGAACCAGGCAACAAGTGTGCAAGCCCTGCTGGTTTTGCCCGCTGCTATCACCGGGACGGCTTCTGTATCGAACCAGTTTAACGGTTATGGTGCACATTTCGGTGGCTACATGGCCAATGCGGGAGGTTTTTCAGGTTTTGGTAATTTGTTCAACTACCAGATCATCCCGAACGACTATAACGCACTGTGGGTCAATGCGTATGACAACCTGAATGATTACAAATATGTGATCGATCAGACGGAAGGCGACGATACGCAGGCCTATGCCAGTGCAGCGGCACAGATCATGGTTGCTTATAACTTCCAGAAATTAGTGGATGCCTTCGGTGACGTTCCTTACACAGAGGCTTTGCAAAACAATGCGAACCTGACGCCTAAGTATGACGACGCAGCAACGATTTATCAGGATCTTATTACTAAACTTGACGAATCGATTGCAAAGATTGATGGGGCAGAATTTCCAACGGCACTGAATTCATCTTCCGATCCAATGTTTGGCGGTGATATGGAAAAATGGAAGAAATTTGCCAACACGGTAAAGCTTCGTATTCTGATCCGTGTTTCTGGCGTGCCTGCACTTTCTTCTTTTGTAACCACAAAATTTGCTGCGCTGGACAAAACACTTGGCTTCATCACGGACGATGCGATTGTAAATCCGGGCTATGTGAAAGATAAACCAAACCCACTCTGGAATTCCTGGGGATATCAGACAACGGGCACGCTTTCTAACTCTTCCCGCATCCCTACCGAATTCGCTTTCGGATTTTACAAGGGTCAAAAGCTGGAGGACACGGGAAGAGGCGAAGTGATCTTCAAAAACTTCGAAACCAATACACCGGTAAACCAGCTTGGAAACGAAGTGGATGCGCCAACGATCATTACCAACTATTCTACCTGGTATACCGGCACATTCAGCAGCGCTTCCAGCATTAGTAACGCACTGGGTGTTTTGAAAGGCCCAAGCCAGGGACAAGTGCTGATGCTGCTTGCAGAAGCGCAGTTCTTACAGGCAGAAGCAAGATTGAAAGGTTTCATCACAGGCGATTTTGCCGCAAGTTTTGACGCCGGTATCGCCGCATCATACACTTATCTGTACAAAGATGTGACCAATGTGGTTGCAGCTGGAAAAAATGTAACAGCTGACGTAGCTGCTTACAAAGTTGCAAATGCAGCCAGCTATCTGGTGAACATTAAGCTGGCTACAACACCAGCGCAACGCCTGGAAGCGATCATCACGCAAAAATGGATCGCGGTAAATATGATCAACTCCGAGGAAGGTTACAATGAATTCAGAAGAACAGGCTACCCGGTGACACAGCCAAATGGCGACGCTTATCACAACATTGCTTCGCTGCTGTCCACATCAACGCGTCCCGACAAGCTTCCTTCCAGAATTCTTTACCCAACTTCCGAGCAGTCGTACAACGCTGGAAATTACAGAGTGATTAACCCATTTACTGATTTGATCTTCTGGGATCCTAACTGAACAATCTGATATGAACTATTCAATAAAAATAGCTGGCCTTTTCCTCTTTGGTGTGGCCATTACATCCTGCCTGAAAGACGACATGAACCTGGATCCGGACACCTCGACGAATGTCGTTGAGTTTAAAAACCCGTCCAGCTTCGTATCACCTTCCGGCAGCACTTATGCACTTTATTCTCAGTCGTTTGATCTGGCTGAGGAAGCCGACTATCCGGTTGAAGTCAGTTACTCCGGAGCAGATGTTGCACCGCAGGACATTACCGTAACATTGGGCGTGGATACAGCTGCCGTAACGCAGTATAATGCAGAGCAGGAAGAAGCATTCGAAGCGATTACGCCGGACCTTTATACCATTCCTGCATCCGTTGTCATTCCAAAAGGACAGCGCAGAGCAGAAGTTGTGATCAAGCTGAAACCGTCGAAGTTTGATTTTGCCAAAAGCTATGTGCTTCCGATCCAGATCAAATCCGCTTCAACGGGCGTAGTTAGCGGCAACTTCGGAACGATCCTGCTGGCTGTTAAGGCTAAGAACATTTACGACGCGACTTACGCAGCAACGGGATATGTTTATCACCCGACAGCACCAAGAGCGGTTGCGAAAGACAAACCAATGGTAACTGTTTCGCCAACAACGGTTTCAGTAGAACTCGGTGATTTGGGGGGTTCGGGCTACAATGCCAATTTGACCATTGATCCAAAAACAAACAAAGTAACCATTACACCAGCCGCCGGAGCAGCAGGAGCGCCTTATACACAGTTTGACACTGCTTTGCCTTCTCCATATACACCGGCCTGGGCGAATGCTTCAAAAGCAAACAACACCTACGACCCTGCAACCAAAACCTTCTATTTGAGATATGGTTACATGGGTGGCAACGGATGGCGGGTAACCGAAGAGATCCTGGTGAGAAAATAAGAATTGAAGACAATGCACTTCCTTATTACGTAATAGTTTGAAATTAGCTGGTCTGTCTCGGGCCAGCTAATTTTTTTTACAACCGTTTTTTTTAACTTTGGTGGTTATCCTATCTGAAATCCATGGAATTTTTAAAAAGCCAGCGCCTGAATAATCTTAAATATGAGATTCGTGGCGCTACGTATCAAAAAGCATTGGAACTGGAAAGCCTGGGTTATAAAATCCATAACCTGAACATCGGCAATCCAGCCCCATTCGGATTTGACTCTCCGGATGAGATTGTCCACGATATCATCATGAATCTCCGCAATGCGCAGGGCTATTCAGATTCCAGAGGATTATTTGCGGCCAGAAAGGCAGTTATGCATTATACCCAAACTATTGGGATTCAGGATGTTGAAATAAATGATATTTTTATCGGCAATGGTGTCAGCGAGCTTATTCTGCTTTCTATGCAGGCGCTGCTGAATCCGGGGGACGAAGTGCTCGTTCCATCGCCGGATTATCCGCTTTGGACAGCGGCCATCGCATTAAGCGGGGGCACCCCAGTGCATTACGTATGTGATGAAGAGGCAGACTGGAACCCGCACCTCGACGATCTTGAAAAGAAAATCACTTCAAAAACCAAAGGCATTGTCCTCATTAATCCGAACAACCCTACCGGCGCTGTTTACGAAAAGGATGTGTTAATACGCATTGCCAAAATTGCAGAAGAACACGGTCTGATCATTTTTTCCGATGAAATTTATGACAAGATCCTTTACGACGGAGCCGTACATTACCCGATGGGCACATTCGTGACCGACACGCTTTGTGTAAGTTATGGCGGACTGTCGAAGAATTACCGATCGGCAGGTTTCCGTGGCGGATGGATGGTCATGAGCGGTGCAAAGCAAAAAGCCAAGTCCTATCTTGAAGGGATTTTGCTGCTGGCGAGCATGCGACTTTGCGCCAACGTGCCTACACAATATGCCATTCAGACTGCATTAGGAGGTTACCAAAGCATTAAGGAATTGGTTGTTCCAACGGGTAGGCTGCACAAACAAATGAACCTGGTCTACGACCGCCTTACTTCGATTCCAGGCATAACTTGTGTGAAACCGAAAGGTTCATTATATGTTTTTCCAAAAATCGATCTTAAAAAGTTTGGCCTAAAAACAGACGAGCAATTCGTTTACGACCTGCTAAGCGACCAGAAAGTGCTCGTGGTGGCGGGAACCGGTTTCAATTACATCAGCGACGACCATTTCCGGATTGTGTTTTTACCAACAATCGACGAACTGAACCAGGCGATGGATAAGATTGAGTTTTTCCTTGAAAACCATCGGATTTTGTCTACCCGGACCGTGGAAGATGTAATCGCCTGAGTAAGCAGACCATTAACCGATCCCTATCAGCAGTTATTGTCCAGATAAATGACCATTGAAAATACCAGTGTCCAGGAGGCAAAGCGGCAGCGTTTGTTCTTGCTGCTTTGCGGGATATTTTTAACCAATGCATTGATCGCCGAGATCATTGGCGGTAAAATATTTTCGGTGGAAACATTGCTCGGGATCCCGCCCGCGCAACTGCTCATAGCCGGTCAGCGCCTCGACTTCAATATGACGGCTGGTGTTATTAACTGGCCGATCGTGTTTATCACTTCTGATATTATCAATGAATATTTCGGCAGAAAAGGCGTAAAACGCATTTCGTTTCTGACAGCCTGCTTTATTGCCTACACTTTTATCACAATTCTTATAGCCACATTATTGCCGCCAGCTCAATTTTGGCTGGACATCAACAACACCGACAAAGCCGGCAATGTGTTTAACATCAATGATGCATTTTCAAAAATATTCAATCAGGGATTAGGCATAATGATCGGCTCGATCGTAGCGTTTTTATTAGGCCAGTTGCTAGATGTGGCTGTTTTTTCATGGTTAAGAAGGAAAACGGGAAGCCGGTTTATCTGGCTCCGCGCAACTGGCTCGACGATGTTTTCTCAGCTGATAGACAGTTTTGTCGTGATCACCATTGCTTTTTACGTTTTCGGAAATTGGGACCTGAACCAGGTTTTCTCTGTCGGCACGATCAATTATTTATACAAAGGATTAGTTGCGATCCTGCTCACGCCCCTTCTTTACGTAGCGCATTATTTTATCGATAAATATTTGGGGAAAGATTACGCTGACGCGCTTTCACACAAAGCTGCACACGAATAAAAAGTAGCATTGAGTGGCAACATTCATGTCGAAATTCAAGCCGGAATATTAATCTGCCGCCTGAGGTTATCGAGCATTATCGCCGTAGCAATGCCTACATTCAACGATTCGGCCTCTCCTACCCTGGGAATTGTGATCTTATTGGTCACGAACTTTTCAACTGCATTCCCGATCCCATTGGACTCGTTGCCCATTACAATGTAGCCGCCTGCTGGCGAAAACTTGAAATCATAAAGTGATTCTCCGCCCAAAAAAGCGCCTATAACAGGCTTATCAGCAGCGTTCTCCGTTATGTAGGAAGTTAAATTTGTGTAAAACAGGCTTACTCTGGTAAATGATCCTTTGCTGGCGGCAATCACTTTCGGATTATAAACATCTGTCGTATCATTGGAACAAATGATCTTTTTGATGCCATACCAATCGGCAATCCTGATAATTGAACCCAGATTTCCCGGGTCGCGAACGTCGTCCAGAACGAGCACATATTCTGATTTGTCAGGAGACAAAAAATCATTCTGCTTCGTTTTAACAACAGCCAGGCAGGAATCATTGGTTTGAAAAGAACCCAGTCCTTCCAATTCCTGCAAGGTTACGGTTTCTGTAATTGTGTTATGCCTGCTTAAAATACTTGCGTATTTTTGTTCAAATTCCTGTGTTGTTAACACAAACTCAATGGTAAAATCAGAATCGAGCAATTCCAGCACACTCTTGGCCCCTTCCACAATGAAAGACTGGTGAAGTTGCCGGTACTTTTTGATTTTAAGCGAGTTAATATACTTTATACGATTTTTTGACAGCATTGAATATCAATTCTAAGATTACATATAGCTGGTATTTCTTCCTGATTTTTGTAGGGTTATCGTCTTGCGCACGCCGCCCCGACTCCCAATCCAAGAGCTATTATCTTGGCAACTCTTCCATTAAAGGAAACCAGGTCATCAACGACTCCGAACTCGAAGCATTAATTCCGCAAAAACCCAACAGACGCCTTCTGGGCTTGCCTTTTTTCCCCTACGTTGGCCTTTACCGCTTTGGTGAGCTGTTTTACAACCGCGAGGAAAAACAGCGGAAAGTAATTGAAATCACACAAAAATATCAAAATGAATCCCGCTTAAACGAAAATTCTCCGCGCAAGCTCGAAAAGATTCAGCGGCGTTATGCCAAAAAGCTCGAAAAAGCGCAGACGCGAGTGGATGAGGGAAATTTCTGGATGCGGGTTTTGGGAGAAGCGCCCGTGTATTTCATTCCGGGCGAGGTTGTCCAGAATGCTGAAAAAATGCAGAAATATCTTTATAACAATGGTTTTTTTGAAGCCGCCGTTAGCCATTCTACGGATACGACATTCAACAGGATCAGGGTGAATTACTATGTCGCGGAAAAACGCCCAACAATGATCCGCGACATTGAATATCAGGTGCGTAACAATATGGCGGACAGCATTATTAATTCAAATAATAAAAATCCGGCACTGCTTCCCAAAAAGCGCTATGATGGGGATTCATTTGAAGAAGAACGGATCAGGATCGAAACATTGCTCCGGAACCAGGGTTATCTCGGTTTTTCGCGTCAGAATATTTCTTATTTAATTAATGACACCATTACCAATGTGCCTACTGACAGCTTTTTTAAGTCTGTGGATGTGAAAGTTCGGGTCGATATGCCGGCAACGATCAAGAATGGAGATCGCTATAAAATCAATTCGGTGCACTTTGAAGTGCTGCCACCGGCCGGCTCAGCGGATTCACTTTATGTGAAAAAAGACACAGTTAATTTTCGCGGGATTCATTATACATTTTCGGACAAAAGGTTCGCTACCAGAATTTTAGATAGTAAAATCCAGGTCCGGCCCGGCGCAATTTACAGTCAGCAAAAAGAGCGGGACACGCAGCAGCAGCTCTCTCTGACCGATCAGTTCAGGTTTGTCAATTACACTTACACCCTGGATTCAACGGGACATGGGATTAATAGTTATTTCAAGGTGATCCCGCTGGAAAAATACCAGATTTCAACGGATATTGGTTTGAATGTGATCCAGCTTCAAGGCGCGCCGGGACCATTTGCCAATCTTTCTTACAAGATCCGCAATGTGTTTAACGGGTTGGAGAATTTTGAGGCCAACCTGCGCGGCGGGATTGAGCTCGTTCCAGGGTTTTTGGGCAACAGTTCCATTTATCGCAGTGAAGAAATTGGCCTGAACACTTCCCTCACTTTCCCGAGGTTACTAACGCCCGCAAATCTGCTGCAAAAGCAAACTGCCAGCTATAACCCACGTACGCAGGTTGGATTAGGTTATAATTATGTGAACAGGCCGGAATACACGCGGACGAATGTCAAAATTGCGACAACATATTCATGGCAGCCAACGAATAAAACATTGTTCAACTTATCGCTCGTTGACCTTAACATTCTGAACACCCAAAATACCCGCAAGGACTTTCAGGATTTGCTGGATACACTTAAAAGTCAGGGGAATAATCTCTATAACAGCTTTTTAAGGTCATTTGTATCAGACATTAATTTCAATTTTACCTACAATACCAATGCATTAATGGGCCCGCAAAAGAAGGCACATTATTTCCGGGTGGCTTTGGAATCAGGGGGAACGTCTTTGAACATTTTTCCAAATCAGAAAAAATTAATCAGAGGGGTTTTTGGCGACAGCAAGAACAGCAAAGACAGTCTGCAATTTTATAAATACATCCGCTGGAATGCTGATTACCGCCGTTACTGGCCGGCAGGAAGGCGTTCCGCATTCGTGGCAAGGGTAAATACTGGCGCGATTTACAGTTATGGAGACAACAAAGTCCCGCCATATGAAAAGTATTTCTTTGCCGGCGGCTCAAACAGCCTTCGCGCCTGGCTGCCACGCCGCTTAGGACCAGGACGTTCGGAACCCAAGAGAACTGCAACTGGCCTGACCATTGAATCTCCGGGCGAACTGCTTTTGGAAGGAAATCTGGAATGGAGGGGTTTTCTGGCTAAATTTTTCGGAGACATTAACTACGCTTTATTTATAGATGCAGGCAATGTCTGGAATCTGGGAAATACTGCAACGGACTCGCAGAAGTTTGAGCCTGATAAACTTTTACGCGACATAGCCGTCGGAACCGGTTTTGGTATCCGCTATGACCTTTCATTTTTTATACTTCGTTTCGATTTCGGGATCAAGGTCTATGATCCTGCATTGCAGCGATTTGTCTTGCATGAGCTCGAATTTAACCGACTTTTTAACCGGACCCAGTCGAATTTCCTGAACATTAACCTGGGCGTTGGCTATCCGTTCTGATCTTGTGCCTTCCTCTTTCGCTGTATGACAGTTTGTCAGTTTTTAGCGAATTCTTTCTATATTTGTGTTTGTGAAACCTGGATTAAACCATCTGTTGCAGACAGGTTTTTCAATTTATATGCATTAAAATACCTTCCATGGAACATAGGATTGCGGAGACTTTGAAAATATTGACTGCGGAGGACAAAGTTGCCTGTGAAACCGTCCGTATTTCAGAAAACGAGCCAGCATTAAATAAAAAAAGGCTTTTTATAGAAAGTTACGGATGCCAGATGAATTTTGCAGATAGCGAAATCGTAGCGTCTGTCATGCGTGAAGCCGGTTTTGCCACCACTTCCGATGTTGAAAATGCGGATTTGATATTTTTAAATACCTGCGCCATCAGAGATAATGCTGAACAACGCGTCAGGACGAGGTTAAGGCAGCTTAATGTCATAAAAAAGAAAAAACCAGGCACCTTAATAGGGGTTTTGGGCTGTATGGCAGAACGCTTGAAGGCGAAGTTGCTGGATGAAGAAAAAATGGTCGACATTGTCACCGGCCCGGACGCTTACCGCGATCTGCCACGTTTGGTGGAAGAAGCGGAAACAGGTCAGAAAGCCGTCAATGTGTTTTTATCAAGAGAAGAAACTTACGCGGACATTTCACCTATCCGTTTGAATTCCAACGGTGTTACTGCATTGGTTTCCATCATGCGCGGCTGTGACAATATGTGCAGCTTTTGTGTAGTGCCTATGACTCGTGGCCGCGAGCGCAGTCGTGATCCTTTCTCGATTTTGAAGGAAGCACAGGATCTGTTCAATGATGGTTATAAAGAAGTTACGCTGCTTGGCCAGAATGTGGACAGCTATAAATGGCAGGGACCTAATAGCGTCACTGGAATTTCCACAAATGTCGAAAATGGTGCATTGCAGACACAAGTGAACTTTGCGCAGCTGCTCGAAATGGTCGCGCAGATCAGCCCGGAATTGCGGGTAAGGTTCAGCACTTCGCATCCCAAAGACATTACGGATGAAGTGCTTTATACCATTAAAAAGTACGATAACATTTGCAAATACATTCACTTACCGGCCCAGCATGGCAACAGCCGCGTGCTGGAAATGATGAACCGGACTTATGACCGTGACTGGTATCTTGAACGAATTGACAGCATCCGCAGGATTTTGGGTGATGATTGTGCGATTTCCCACGATATGATCGCAGGATTTTGCAGTGAAACCGAGGAAGAACATTTGGATTCGCTGTCATTGCTCGAATATGTGCGTTTTGATTTCGGCTATATGTTCGCTTATTCCGAACGTCCCGGAACGCTTGCAGCCAAGAAATATCCGGACGACATTCCGGCCGACATTAAGCAGCGTCGCCTTGCAGAAATCATTGATATACAACAAAGAATTTCCCTCGAACGCAATCAGAAACTGATCGGCACAGTGCAAAAAGTGTTGGTTGAAAACACTTCTAAAAGGTCTGTGGACGATTTTACAGGACGCAGTGACCAGAACAAAAGAGTCATATTCCCCCGCGAAAATTTCAAAGTGGGCGATTATGTCGACGTTTTAATTACAGACACAACCGCTGCGACGCTTCGCGGTTATGCGGTTGAAAAAGTACCCGTTTCATGAATCCAGCTGAAATACAAGCAATAAAGAACCGTTTTGGAATTATCGGCACGTCGCCGGGGCTGAACCACGCGATCAACGTCGCTGTGCAGGTTGCTGCCACCGACCTTACCGTGCTCATAACCGGCGAGAGCGGCAGCGGAAAAGAGTCTTTTTCCAAAATTATACACAGCCTGAGCTCACGCAAACACGGGCCGTTTATCGCTATTAACTGCGGTGCAATTCCGGAAGGGACCATTGATTCGGAGCTTTTCGGGCATGAAAAGGGTGCGTTTACAGGTGCATTGGATTCAAGAAAAGGATATTTTGAAACAACCAATACAGGAACGATTTTCCTGGATGAAGTCGGAGAAATGCCACTGGGAACGCAGGCAAGGCTTTTACGTGTTTTGGAGAATGGCGAATATATCCGCGTAGGTTCTTCCAAAGTCCTGAAAACCAATGTGCGTGTTGTAGCGGCGACTAATGTGAATTTGCTGGATGCTGTGAACAATGGTAAATTCCGCGAAGACCTTTACTATCGTCTGAATACCGTGCCCATTTATGTTCCGCCGTTGCGGGATCGCGAGGAAGATATCTTGCTGCTTTTCAGGAAGTTTACCAATGATTTTTCTGAAAGATACAGGACAAAACCAGTGCGATTGGATTCAGAAGCTCGTGCTTTGCTGATGCAATATGCTTTTCCCGGAAACATTCGTCAGCTTAAAAACATTGCCGAGCAGATCACGATCCTGGAAACGGATAAAGAACTGCCAATTTCGCGTGAGACATTAAACAATTACCTGAACCCCGTTCAACCTGCGGGCAGAAAGGCGCTGATCACTTTACGTTCCGGCGAAGATCCGGCCGGCAGTTCGTTTTCCGAGCGGGAATTGCTTTATAAGGTGCTGTTCGATATGCGCCGGGACATGACGGAGCTTAAAAAGCTGGTCCGTAATGTTTTGGAAAATGAAAAATACGGAGGCGAAATCCTGAAAGATCACCAGGAGCTTTTCAGCTCACTGAACACGGCCGAGCCCGCAACACATTCCCACACGCCTACCCTCGAACCCGCACGCCTGCTCTCACCTGTGCCTTCGCGCACGGTGGATCTGGACAGATATTCCGACGAAAGAAGTGAAATTGAAGACGTGATGCACGTAACGGCCGAGGAAGAATCCTTATCCCTGGAAGACAAAGAGAAGGAAATGATCATCAAGGCGTTACGGAAAAACAATAATAAACGAAAATACGCGGCAAGTGCATTGGGCATATCGGAACGGACGTTATACAGAAAAATTAAGCAGTATGACATTGAAGAATAGAATAAAAAGCGTTTCCACAATGCGCGTTTCGATGAACACCAAAAGGTTACTAACGCTCTTTTTTGTCCTGCATTGCTCCATTTTCATGTCGGGCTGCGGCGTTTATTCTTTTACCGGAACCAACTTGTCGCCTGATATCAAGACATTCAGCGTGCTCAATTTTACGATGGGAACGGCCGGTGGACCTTCGGATCTGCCGCAGAGACTTACGGAAGAATTAAAGGAATATTTCCAGCGAAATACGAGCTTACTCAGCCAGCCCGGCGGCGGTGACCTGGTTTTGGAAGGCTCTATCACAGGTTACGACGTACTCGCAGCCGCCCCTACTGCGAACGACCAGGCCGGTTTGAACCGTTTGAATGTCACCGTTCAGGTTCGTTATACCAATGCAAAAGACGAAACGAAGAATTTTGACCAGTCTTTTACTTACTATGCCGACTTCCCTCAGGATCAAACGCTTAACCAAAATGAAGCGCGTCTTTTGCCGACGATCCGGGAAAATCTGGTGCAGCAGATCTTCAATAAATCTGCCGCGGACTGGTAGAAAATGATCCTTTTGCATAACTTCATTTTTTATTCCAAATTTTAAGGTCAATATGTCCATCATTGAAAAGGAAGCTTTCAGCAATCTGGTCAGGCATCCGCACGCAGCAGGCACGGAGGTGATCGAAGCGCTTGAAGCGACAATTAAGGCATTTCCTTACTGCCAGATTTCCTATTCTTTATTGGCAAAAGCGTCCAGCATCGCCGGAACAGAGAAACTCGACGAAACCCGCCCGCGCGCAGCCGCTTACGCGTTGAGCCGCGTTGCATTGCAGCAGTTAGTCGAAAGTGACACAGAGCGTTACGACGCGACGGTCAACATTGATGAAGTGATCGAGGCGCAGGAAAAATCGGTTCCACAAAACGGCGAGGATATCCTGATCAGCATTGTGGAGCAGGAAACGGTTGTCATCCCCAATCTCAGGTCGGAGGAGCAGAAAAGGCAGCAGCAGATCATTGAGGGTTTCATGAAAAAGAACCCGCGCATAATCCGCCAGGAGAACAACCTCGAACCTGTCGCCGTAGATGTGAGTGGCAGAGTGGCAGAGTCCGGTGCGGGAAGCATTGAGACCGAAGCTTTTGCAAAAATTTTGGTTCGACAAGGCAAAATTGAGAAGGCAATTGACCTCTACCAAAAATTGATCTTGAAAAAACCAGAAAAAAGGAATTACTTTGCGAAAAAATTAAGCGAGTTATATCGTATGAACTGAAAATTGGGCGTAACAAAAATATTCACTCATTCAGTCATTAATAATTCGCTCATTATCAATTTGTCATTTATCATTATTAATATTTATAAAGCATGTATTTGGGTTTAATTATCTTAGTTGCGATCATCGCTGTTCTGTTGATCCTGGTTGTTTTGGTACAAAATTCAAAAGGAGGAGGACTTTCCAGCGAGTTTAGCGGAGCAGGAACTACCCAAATGTTTGGTGTTAAAAAGACAACCGATTTATTGGAACAAATCACCTGGGGACTTGCAGGCGCTGTTATTCTGATTTCCCTGGCTTCATACATTATCGTTGGCGGAACCGCACAAACTGGCGGCATCAACAGTGTCAATGTCGATAAAGCTCAAAATACTGTAATCCCTGGCGGAAACATTGCACCGGCACCAGCGCCCGGAGCGGCGGCTCCTGCGGGAAGCGAAGCAACGACGCCTGCTGCTACACCAGCAGCACCAGCGGACAGCTCGAAATAAAATATTTAAGACATTAAAAAAGGCTCATGATTTGCATCTTGAGCCTTTTTTGTGTTCGGACAAGTTCAATTAAGCAATGTTCATTTGCTTTAAAATCAGCTTCTTGGCAACAGGCAAAAGCGCCTCATGCAAGGGATAATCGTATTTTGATTCAACAATATAAGTAGCAGGATTAGGCAGGGATTTGTTCTTTCTGGTAAGATCAACTTTGATCTGCGAAACCGTATTTCCCAACCCAATCCGGACCGTATCCACGAAAGTCGTTTTTAAATAGCGTTCCCTCATTTCATTATAGAGCGCCAGCTGATATTCAAACACACTGACCAGCGGTTGGAATGTGTGTAAAAAAAGCAGATAACCTTCTTCCAGCCTTAGCGGCACAATGCCCACAGGCGATATTTTAATGTTCTCCCCCACTTCACTGAAACGCTCGGCACCGTGCTCCAAAGCGCGTGAAAAACGTGGAATGGCAAAATCCAGGATATAATTCAGTTCTTCCAGATAAGGATCGTCGTGATGCGTTTCTTCGTATTCCAGCTTCCATGTCTTCAAGTTCACCCCTGTGACATTTTTCGGAAAAGAGGTTTTGATCTCGCTTTTGGTGGCGCGGATATGAATGCAGGAATCGAAATGGAATTGCAGATCTGGCAGATGCGGGTGAAGCTTATTGAGTGTGAACTGGCTGTCAATGTGCTGTAAATAGGCTTGCAAGACATATTTTTTGTACTCAAAATCGAAAATTCCTTCTGTTAACCAGTTTTTTTGGAGGTTTGTCATGGGATTCTAAATTTGGTGCCGATAAAATGTAAGCATTTCCATTCGCTAAACAATTCCTATGCCGAACATGACAATATAATTGCTTCTAATAATTATATAACGGCAGGGTTAGGTACAAATTTGTCACACTTGCCGGAAAAAATGTCAGCCAGAACTTGCTGGCATAGATTGTGCTTACTTGTTTCAGTCAAATCTATTACTGACAATCAAAAAACAAACGTTTAATATTTATGTCAACTTTAGCAGAAATACAAGTGAACGTACAACCTCTGGCTGATCGTGTTCTTGTAGAACCAGCCCCAGCCGAAGAAAAAACAGCATTTGGTATCATTATCCCTGATACTGCAAAGGAAAAACCTCAACGTGGAACTGTAGTAGCAGTAGGCCCGGGTAAAAAAGACGAGCCGATGACCGTTAAGGTAGGTGACACCGTATTATACGGAAAATATTCAGGGACTGAATTGGCGTATGAAGGCAAAGATGTGCTGATCATGCGTGAGTCTGACATTTATGCTATCATTGCTTAATTGTCATTAATTCCAATAAATAATTTCAATCAAGAAAATCAAAACGATTAATTAGTATGTCTAAGAAAATATTCTTCGATACCGAAGCTCGTGATAAAATTAAGCGCGGTGTTGATACATTGGCTGACGCCGTTAAAGTAACATTAGGGCCACGTGGTCGTAACGTAGTTATCGATAAAAAATTCGGATCGCCTAGCATCACAAAAGATGGTGTGACGGTTGCAAAAGAAATCGATCTGAAAGACCCTATCGAAAACATGGGTGCTCAGTTGGTGAAAGAAGTTGCTTCTAAAACTGCTGATTCTGCAGGTGATGGTACAACAACTGCAACTGTTTTGGCTCAGGCTATTTACTCAATCGGTGTTAAAAACGTAGCTGCTGGTGCAAATCCAATGGATTTGAAACGTGGTATCGACAAAGCCGTTGCTGTCATCACTAAAAACCTTGAAGCACAGAAAAAAGTAATTTCTACTTCAAAAGAAATCGCTCAGGTTGCAACAATCTCTGCTAACCATGACGAAGAAATCGGTCAGATGATTGCTGAGGCGATGGAAAAAGTAGGAAAAGAAGGTGTTATCACTGTTGAAGAAGCACGCGGAACGGAAACAGAAGTTAAAACTGTGGAAGGTATGCAGTTTGACCGTGGTTACCTGTCTCCATATTTTGTAACAAATACTGAGAAAATGGAAGCTGATCTTGAGCGTCCATATATCTTGATTTCTGAGAAGAAAGTTTCTTCAATGAAAGAATTGCTTCCAGTTCTTGAAGCAGTTGCTCAAACGGGTCGTCCTTTGCTTATTTTAGCAGAAGATGTTGACGGAGAAGCACTTGCTACATTGGTAGTAAACAAAATCCGTGGCGCCTTGAAAGTGGCTGCTGTAAAAGCTCCTGGTTTTGGTGACCGTCGTAAAGCAATGCTTGAAGACATCGCGATCATCACTGGCGGAACAGTTATCTCTGAAGAGCGTGGTTTCAAATTGGAAAACGCAACTTTGGAATATCTTGGATCTTGCGAAAAAGCAATTATCGACAAAGACAACACAACTTTGGTAAATGGTGCAGGTAACTCTGAAGACATTCAGGGCCGTGTAAACCAGATCAAAGCGCAGATCGAAAATACAACTTCTGATTACGATCGCGAAAAACTTCAGGAACGCCTTGCTAAATTGTCAGGTGGTGTAGCTATCCTTTACATCGGAGCTGCAACTGAGGTTGAAATGAAAGAGAAAAAAGACCGTGTTGACGATGCATTGCACGCAACTCGTGCAGCTGTTGAAGAAGGTATCGTAGCTGGTGGTGGTGTTGCTTACATTCGTGCAACTGCTGCTTTGGAAGGCTTCACTGGAAACAACGAAGACGAAACAACGGGTATCAATATCATCCGCGTGGCTTTGGAAGCTCCTTTGAGAACAATCGTTTCTAACTCAGGCCAGGAGCCTTCAGTAGTTGTTGCGAAAGTGAAAGAAGGAACTGGCGCTTACGGTTACAACGCGAAGGACAATGTTTACACAGACCTTTTGGAAGCTGGTATCATTGACCCGAAAAAAGTATCCCGTCTTGCGCTTGAAAACGCAGCATCGATCGCAGGTCTGTTGTTGACAACAGAATGTGTAATCGCTGACGAGCCAGAAGAAGCTCCTGCAGGTGGCGGTCACAGCCACGGCGGCGGAATGGGCGGAATGATGTAATTCATCCCCTTTCGGATATATAGTAAAAGCCGCTCAGGAAACTGGGCGGCTTTTATTTTTGCAAAATTTAATGCTAAGATCAGGATTGCATAAAGCCGTCTTGCATCACTAATCTCCGATCCGCCATTGCTGCCAAATCCTCATTATGCGTGACAATGACAAATGTCTGCCCAAACTCATCCCGCAGCTTGAAAAACAACTGATGCAATTCCAATGCATTATGTGAATCCAGGTTACCACTTGGTTCATCGGCGAGCACAATAGACGGCTTGTTCAAAAGTGCCCTTGCGACGGCAACACGCTGCTGTTCACCACCCGAAAGCTGCGAGGGCAAGTGATTCGCCCTGTCTTTTAATCCAAGCATATCCAGCAATTCTTTTCCCCTGTCCAGAATGTCCTTCTCATTCATTGTGCCATTGATATAACCGGGCATACAGGCATTTTCCAATGCAGTAAACTCCGCAAGCAGGTTATGGAATTGAAAAATGAAGCCTATTTTCTCGTTGCGGAAACGGGCCAGGTCCTTTTCTTTTTGCGTAAAAACATTGACATCCTCGATGAAAACCTGCCCTTGCTCCGGCCTGTCTAATGTGCCTAAAATATGAAGAAACGTGCTTTTTCCTGCACCGGAAGGGCCTACAATCGCAACAACCTCACCCTGCTCCACTTCCAGATCAATCCCCTTCAACACTTGTAAAGAACCATATGTGCGCCTGATCCCGCTCGCCCGCAGTAAATTCATATCGAAGAAAGATAATTGGACTGAAACCTACGCCCGTTTTGATTAATTCCTTAATTTGCCGTGAAAATACCAATTTACTTTTATACTCATGAATATTCACGAATATCAAGGCAAAAGCGTTCTTAAAAAATACGGTGTGCGTATTCAGGAAGGGCTCGTAGCCGACACTCCGGACAAGGCAGTTGAAGTTGCGCGTGAGCTTAGCCAGCAGACTGGTACCAAATGGTATGTAGTAAAATCCCAGATCCACGCAGGTGGTCGTGGAAAAGGCCGCATCGTTGGAACAGAACAACGTGGCGTTGCCCTTGCGAAATCTGTTGAAGATGTACGCACCATATCCAATAACATTTTGGGAAAAGTGCTGGTTACACACCAGACTGGTCCTGATGGAAAGCGTGTTAACAAAGTGCTTATTGCCGAAGACGTGTATTATCCAGGACCAAGCGAGCCGAAAGAATATTATCTTTCGATCCTCCTTGACCGTGGCAGAAACTGTAATGTGATCATGGCCAGCACCGAAGGCGGTATGGACATTGAAGAAGTGGCAGAGCACACGCCTGAGAAGATCATGAAAGAGTGGATTGATCCAAAAGTAGGCTTGCAGCCATTCCAGGCGCGTAAAGTTGCTTTTGCTTTGGGCCTTGAAGGTGATGCGTTCAAAGAAATGGTGAAATTCATCACTTCTCTTTACAAAGCATACATTGAGAGTGATTCAGCGATGTTCGAAATCAATCCGGTTTTAAAAACATCTGACAATAAAATTCTTGCCGTTGACGCGAAAGTTGACTTGGATGACAATGCATTATACCGTCACCCAGAACTGGCAGAAATGCGTGATACGAACGAAGAGGATCCTTTGGAAGTTGAAGCAGGCGCAAATAACCTGAACTATGTAAAACTGGACGGAAACGTAGGTTGCATGGTGAATGGTGCTGGTCTTGCTATGGCTACGATGGACCTTATCAAGCTTTCAGGCGGCGAGCCGGCTAACTTCCTGGATGTTGGGGGTGGCGCAAACGCACGCACCGTAGAAGCAGGTTTCCGTATCATTCTGAAAGACCCTAATGTAAAGGCAATCCTGATCAATATCTTCGGCGGAATCGTTCGTTGCGACCGCGTTGCAGCTGGGGTTGTGGAAGCTTACAAAGCAATCGGAGAAATTCCAGTTCCTATCATTGTTCGTCTGCAAGGAACGAATGCAGAAGAAGGAGCAAGAATCATTAATGAGTCTGGCTTGAAAGTTTCTTCGGCGATTGAGTTTAAAGAAGCTGCTGCTAAGGTTTCTGAGGTTCTGGCTGAGCTGGGGGTTTAAGAAGACTGTAAAATAAAATTGCAAAAGGAAGCCTTACCGGGCTTCCTTTTTTTATACGCCTGTCACCCTGAGCGTACCGGGCGGCCGAAGGGGGGCGCTATCACCTAGGTAGTAACGCTCCACCTCCCTTGTCACCCTGAGCGTAGTCGAAGGGGCGTTATCACCTAGGAGTAACGCCCTTCGACCGCCCGGCGGCCCGGTCCGCTCAGGGTGACAGGCGTTTTGGCCTAGCCCAACAACACCCACAACAACATCACCACTCCAAAACTTACCACCCCCTGCAACCCCGTCAAAATCGTGTGCGTCCGATAAGTATCCCTTGCTGAAATCCCCGTAAACTGCGATACGACCCAGAACCAGGCATCATTCGTGTGCGAAACGATCATGGCGCCGCTCCCCACTGCCATGACTACTAATGTGATTTGGATGGGTGTGATGAAGCCTAGTGATGCTAGTAACGGCGCCAGAATGCTGGTTGTGAGCACCATCGCAGATGTAGTTGAGCCTTGTGCTGTTTTGAAGAATGCGGCGATCAGGAAGGCGATGAAAAGTAAATACGCACCGGACATTTCGTTGTGCAGGAGCCATTCGCTGACCATGTCTTTTAATGTTGTTTCTTTCAGAATAGCGCCGAAAGCGCCTCCGGCTCCTACCAGCACCAATGTTGTCCCACAATGTTCGATGCCACTTTTGAAGCATGCCATCATTCTTTCTGCTGCATATTCGGGGAAAAGGGAATAGCTGAAAAAGATGGCCAGGAGAAATGATATCAACGGACTTCCGAAAAACCCCAGCCATTTTGTCCAGATTTCCGGGAAGTTCAGAATCCTTGCAAATGATGCCAGCGTAATGAGGATTATGGGCAAAAGGATCGGCATGAATGCTTTCCAGGCGGGTGGCAATCTGCTTTCGTGAATGATCACTGGCGGCTCGACGGTTGAGTTTTCAGTAATCGCCACATTTCTTGCAAACTTTTCGGCAAACCAGGTTGAGAGGAAAAGACTTGGTATGGAGACGATCAAGCCTATTAAAATGACCAACCCCACAGAATCTGCAATGCCCAGGTTTCCTGCTGCGGATAATGGTCCGGGTGTTGGCGGAACCAATGTATGCGTGGCGAAAAGTCCACCTGATAAGGATAATGCAATGGTTCCCAATGGTTTTCCGGTTCGTTTTGCAACGATCTGATTCAGCTTGTGCAGAATAATAAATCCCGAATCGCAAAAAACCGGAATTCCGACAATGCCGCCGATTACTGCCATTGCAAAAGCCGGGCGTTTTTCACCGAACAATTTTAATATCACATCCGCCACCTTGATCGCAGCACCGGATTTATCCAAAATGGCACCGATCACACAGCCCAAAATGACCATTAACCCGATTTTCGACATTAATTCCCCGAAACCTTTGCCGATCGTTTCAGCGAGTTTATCAATGGGCAGGCCTGCAAAAACGCCAACGCCTATCGCTGCCAAAAGCAAGCCCACCAGCGGATGCATTTTAAGCACTGTAGAACTCAATACAATGAAAACAACGGCTGCAAGAACAATGAATATGATCATCGGATGTCTGGTTTTACAGCAATTTCATAACAGCCTCATCACCCATCACTGCATTCTTGGGTCGTGGATGCGCCGCATTGAAGACTTCCAGATCTTTTTGTTCAAGCAGTTTTGAAGGAGTTTCGTCAATTTTACCTTGCGAATCGGTGACAGCTTTTAGATCGAGCCCAAGCTGTTTGGCCATGAATACGTACATAGCATTCCTTTTTGAAGGGCCATAATCATGCTTTTCGTCAGGCAAATGCACATTTTCAACCAGATCTTTCTTGCCATATAAGGCGTAAATGTTCTGAATGAAAGGAAATTCGACATTGGGCGTGTTTTTGGTCCAGTCGCCACCGTCGGATACAAGGAGCATCGGGCGCGGTGCTGTTAGTGAGGCTATTTCAACATTATTGGTTTGGTAATCACTTTTTTTATGGATTGGGAGGCCGCTTTCGCACACGCACCCACCAAAGAAATAAGCTGAAACCATTACGACGGGCGCAGTCACCTTAACACGGTTATCCAATGCTGCCAGCAGAAAAGTCTGCGTTCCCCCACCCGATTCACCTGTAACTGCAATTCTTTCCGGGTCGATGCCTGGTTGTGCCATTAAAAAATCCAGTGCCCTGACTGCATTAATCGTTTGCAATTTGAGCGCTTTCGGCATTTTATGCTCACAATATTTCGAATCGCCCTGCCCTACCATATCCAAAACAAAAACCACAGCACCCATGCGTGCGAGCGTTGCACAGCGTTTTTGGGTTTGTTCCCGAAACCTGCCGTGCGGATTTTCACCATGCCCGTGCGGACAAAGAATGCCTGCGTAAGACGTCTGCTTTTTTAATGGTTTATATAAATTCCCCGTCACATAAATGCCCGGCATGCTTTCAAAAGCAACATTTTCGATCGAATAACCATCCATTTCCTTTCTGCTGTGAATGATGGGCTTGGAGGTTGGCTTGGGAGGCATCGTTTGTAAATCCATTCCTTCCCTAAGCTGCTTTCTGATGGCGGCAGCGCGTGTTTCCCATTCCAGTTTGGTTTTGACAGCATGTTTTTCCAAAAACTCCTGTCCCTGCGCTTCGGTAAAATAAGCGCCCTGGCACAACTCGGCTTGCTGCGCAAACAATGTGATAGACATACAGAAAACACTTAACAGGCACATTAAAACAACTTTCATCAGCCAGGCGGAAAGAGAGTGGATAGATTTTTACAAAAGAGGGAACATAGCGCGGGTTACTGTTAAAACGGCATTAAGGAATCGCCACTTTAATGTATCCTTTCAAAATGTGCGCTTCCAGTTTCCTGACCATTCCTTTGTATTCACCATCAATCTGGAAATGTGCTTCCTTGTCAGGACATTCGATGGTCGCCTGCTCAACGGAGATGACGCGCATGATTTCCGGATTAAAGTCCGTGCTTCCGGCGAGGATTTTTGCCGTTTCTATGAAATCCAGTTTTTTGGCAATAACAAGCTCAAAAAAACCGTCGGACATATTTCCGGTGGGGTTAATGGTGACGCCTGTGCCATATTTCTGTGCATTGGCAATGATCACAATAAGCGCTTCTGTTTCAATCACTTCGTCGGCGGTAGTGATTCTGACCAGAAAATTTTCATGTTCGCTTAATGTTTTCAGCATTTCACGTGCATAGCCCAATTTCCCGCGCGTGTCGCTGCTTTCATAATTTTTAACCAATAATGCATTAAGCCCGATGTCACTCAAATGCAGACTGATCTCGTTATTGATACACACCGCATCAATCCCCACAATATTTTCACCAAATGCCACCTCAACGGCCTCGGCAATAGAGCCGGTGACACCGAAATCCATCGCCAGTCCATTCGCAGAACCCACCGGAATAATGCCCATCACAACATCCGAACCCTGCACGGCCTCGGCCGTCAGCGAAATAGTGCCGTCACCACCTGCAACCAGCACACGCTCAGGCTGAATGTTAACGACCATTTCCCTGATCGTTTCCAGATCTTGCTCGCCGGTTGTGGTATAAATGCGTAAATCATAACCCTTTGCCGCGGCCGTTTCAATTACTTCTTCAAAAACCACATCCTTGTTCACATCGCCGGATATGGGATTTACAACCAACAAAACTTTTCGTTCTGAAAACATATTGTCTAAATTAGGGACTTCAAGTGTACGGGGATAAAGATAGTTATGAAACGTTGCGACATAAAATTGTACCGTGGATATGCCAATAAAAATGAGCTGGTGGTGTTTGGGCATATCGTCAAAAAATATCCCTCAGGTGATCGAAAATATACAAGAAGCGGGTTCAGATACGCCCGGACGATCATTGAGCTCTTTTCTGTTAAGGCCATTCCATTTTTAAAAGTTGTACTCAGTGTGGGCAATATTACGGCCGAAGCAACGGCCGAGGCGGATGGATACTTCCGTTTTCAGGTGCCGCTTACGGAGCCGATGCCCAGCGGCTGGCATCAATATGAAGTTACCGTTGACGATGAGTTGAATGGAAAACGATATCAGGGAAGCGCGCAGGAAGAATTTTTTCTGCCGTACAAAAGCTCCTATGGCATCATTTCCGACATTGACGACACCTTCCTGATCTCTCACAGTCGACGTTCCTTCCGGAAGCTGTTTGTATTGTTATCCAAAAATGTACAGGCGCGAAAGCCGTTCGACGACGTTGTCAAACATTATCAGCTGCTCTCGTTCGCAAGCCGTACGCATCCGCATAAGGACAGCAATATTTTCTTCTATGTGTCGAGCAGCGAATGGAATCTGTATGATATGATCGTCCGCTTTGCAGAGCTTAACGGTCTGCCGAAAGCTGTTTTGAAGCTCAGGACGATCAAGTCAGGGCTGGACGATTTCGTGACAACGGGCGGCGGGTCGCATGACCATAAGCTGCGCAAGATCCATAACATTATCAACTTCTATCCCGAGCTGCAATTTATCCTGTTGGGGGATGATTCTCAGAAAGATCCGGAAATTTA
The DNA here is from genome assembly GCF_021502655.1 of Dyadobacter sp. CY347. Taxonomy (GTDB): domain Bacteria; phylum Bacteroidota; class Bacteroidia; order Cytophagales; family Spirosomataceae; genus Dyadobacter. The sequence goes on along the minus strand of NZ_JAKFFT010000002.1, from coordinate 405,766 downwards.
TGAAGAGATCTGCCGGGACTTTTCGGCCAACATCCGTGCGGTTTACATCCGGCAAACCAGGCGAAGGGCTAAACCCGAGACGCTTTTGAATATGAAAAACATTCAGGAACTTGGCATTGATGTATGTTATTTTGCGCACAGTAACAAAGCCATTATTCATTCCCTCGACACTGGAATTGTGTTTCAGCCTCCCATTGAGGCCATTGCGCCCATTATCGAATCAAAAGATCTCCTGCAATGAAAAAAATCCTGATTATTGAGGACGATCGCCGGATTGCCCAGAATATTTTTCGCGGACTGGCCTCTGAAAATATCGAAGCGGAAATTGCCCACGACGGCATTACCGGAAAGCAAATGGCCCTGGACAAAAAATTTGACCTTGTGTTGCTGGACGTAAATTTGCCCGGAATGAATGGTCACGATGTTTGCCAGCAGATCAGGATTTACAAGCCTTCGCTGCCCATCATTATGCTTACGGCTTACGGAGAAATTGAGGATAAACTGGAAGGCCTGGGACGCGGAGCGGATGATTATATCGTTAAGCCTTTTGATTTCAGGGAGTTACTGGCAAGAATTAACGCAGCATTGCGCGTTTCCGACCTGATTAATCCGGAAACTACGGACAAAGTGCTGCGTATCGCAGATCTTGAAATGAACCTGGGAACCAAGCAGGTAAGCCGCGGCGGCAACATGATCGACCTTACCGCCAAGGAATTCGCCTTACTGGAATATTTTCTTTTGCACAGAGGAAGAGTTGTTTCCAAAATGGATCTTGCCGAACACGTATGGCACCTTAATTTCGATCCGGGAACGAATGTTGTTGAAGTGTATATCAATTACTTACGCAAAAAAGTAGATAAGGACTTCGCTACCAAACTGATTCACACACGTCCCGGCATGGGCTACATTATGAAGGAAGAATGACATTGAAAATTAAAGATCGCATTGCTTTTCAATTCACGCTTCTCGTGGCGGCGATCTTGCTATTGTTTTCAATCACCATTTACAGCGTTTCCGAACATTACCGGCAGGAAGAATTTTACGACCGCCTGAAAAGCCGCGCCCGCACCACTTGCCGGCTGCTGGTAAAGGTTAAAGGAATTGACAAACATTTGCTGAAAGCCATTGACCAAAATACGCTTTCAGAAATGCTGGACGAGAAAGTGCTGATTTTCAACGCTGATAATGAGCTGATCTATTCGAGTGTGGATGACAAGCTTCTCTCTTATAAGGCGTCGCTGCTGGATGAAGTCCGCCAGAAAGATTATATGGAATTTCATGAAGGCGAGAGCGAAGTGATCGGCCTTTTGTATGAAGAACAAAGTGAGCCGCTGATTGTGCTGGCCTCTGCGTATGATACTTTTGGGCATAGCAAACTGACCAATTTGCGCGAAACACTCGGCTGGGGACTTCTGGCCGGCATTGCGGTTACGGTTGGGCTGGGAATCTATTTTGCAGGAAATGCATTGCGGCCGATCAGCAGGATCAATCATGAAGTTTCGCTCATTACTGCCCAGAATCTTTCTCAAAAACTCGACGAAGGCAATCGCAAAGATGAAATTGCGCAGCTCGCTATTAATTTCAACACGGTGCTTGTACGGCTTCACAATGCATTTGAACAGCAAAAAAGCTTTGTTTCCCATGCTTCCCATGAGTTGCGAACGCCCTTAGCGGCCCTCAAATCTGAAATTCAGCTGGGCCAGAGATTTAACAAAAACAATCCCGACCTTGACGAAGTCTTTGCCAACCTCTTTTCCGACACTGAAAGACTTATAAGCATTACCAATAACCTGCTGTTCCTGGCGCGTTCCTACGAGCATTCTGGACAGCTGAAAATGGCCCCTATCCATATTGAAGATCTGGCATTTGCGGCTAAGGAGGAATTGTTATCAATCAATCCGGATTACCATGTTGAAATTGATTATGAAAACATTCCCGAGGATGAAAATCAGACGGTTATCGAAGGAAATGAGGAGTTATTAAAAAGAGTTTTTTCCAATTTGCTGGATAATGCGTGTAAATATTCTGCGGATCATCAAGCCAAAATCCTGATCTCGTCCGACGATAAATCCTGCATTGTGAAGTTTAAAGACCGTGGCATCGGAATCAGCCCGGAGGATATGCCCCATATCTTCAATCCTTTTTACCGGTCATCGGATGCAACGCCTGTTCCCGGCTTTGGAATCGGCCTTTCTATTTGTCAGCGCATAGTCGATCTGCACCATGGAATGATCTCCGTGACCAGCGAGCTGGGTCGTGGAAGCGAGTTTCAGGTGCGTTTAAACCACGTATGAGCCTGATTTGACCATTCTAATTTTTTTCTAACTTTATTTTAAGGCTCCTGTAATACTGGCGTCGGAATATCGCATTATTCTAACACAGAGAACATGCGAACTTATTTCACGACGATCCTCCTATTCCTGGCAGTCCAGCTGCACGCACAGGACACATTGAGGCTTTCGATCAAGCAGGCCGACAGCCTTTTTCTTCAAAATAACCTTGAAATTCTAGCCGAAAAATATCAGATCGATATTGCCAAATCTATTGAAATCCAGGACAAGCTTTGGAATAACCCCACTTTTGGCGTCGAGATCAGCGCTTATAATCCTTCGCGAGGGTTTCTGGACGTAGGGAATAAGGGCCAGAAAGCATTCACCATTCAGCAGCTCATTACGCGCGCAGGCAAACGCAATAAGCAGGTGGCATTGGATGTGGAATCAACCCGGAAAAGCGAATATCAGTTTTTTGATCTTATCAGAACATTAAAATTTGACCTGCGCCAGATCTTTTTTGAATCCTATTATCTGGAACAGACCATTGCGTTATATGACACCCAAATTGCTTCGCTTAATACAACCGTAAGTGCATTTGATAAAGAATACAATCGCAAAAATATTTCTCTCAAAGAAGTTGTCCGTCTCAAAGCCCTCCTCTTTCAATTAACCAATGATCGTGCAGACATTTTGTTTGAACTGCATGATAACCAGCGTGATCTGCGCACATTACTAAATGCCGACCGGCCTGTAAAGTCAATTGTAGATTCAGCAGATGTCCGTCGTTATCAGCTCAACCAATATAATGCGGAAGCGTTGAAAGCCAAAGCGATGGAAAGCCGCGCCGACCTTAAAGTCTCGCAATCGGAAGTGAAACAGGCTGAATTGAACTACACGCTCCAAAAAGCATTGGCAGTGCCCAACATTCAGCTTGGCGCGGTGTACGATCAGGCGAGTAATTATGTAAACAACTATGTGGGCATTTCGGCAACGATGGACCTCCCTTTTTTCAACAGGAACCAGGGCAACATTAAGGCTGCCAAAAGTAATATCAGTTATTTCAAAACGGTGGAAACGGCCAAAGCGAACAGCATTAACAACCAGGTTGAGGCTGCATTGCAAAAGGTTAATGTGGCTGAAGAAGCTTATCAAGGCGTCGAAAGCCAGTTTTCAGATCAATTCCAGCTCCTTAGCAAAGGGGTTTACGATAATTTTCAAAAAAGGAACATTACCCTCCTCGAATTCATCGATTTTATAGAGACCTACAACGAGAGCATTAAGGAATTTAACCGCCTCCAAGCCGACCGCATCAAGGTTTACGAAGAACTCAATTTCGTAGTCGGCGAAGAACTTTTCAACTAATCGAATTTATCACATCATGGCTTTTGCCACTAATATTTTCCCAATGAAAAACTCTCTGAGCATGGTTGTGCTGGCCGCTATGGCCTTATGGCTGACCGGTTGCGATACGAAAAAAGAAGATCCCGAAGAATCCAAGGCGTTTATGCTTTCGGACACCATGATGAGCCGCATTATGCTGGATACGGTAAAGACCGAGCCGGTGCGTAACGAGCTGACGCTGGTCGGGAAAGTGGTTCCTGATGAAAATCAGGTGATTAAGATCTACCCCTTGGTAGGCGGCAATGTGGAAGAAGTCGACGTGGAATTGGGCGACAATGTTCGCAAAGGCCAGAAACTGGCTACGATCCGTTCGGGTGAAGTTGCTGATTTTGAAAGACAAATGATTCAGGCACAATCCGATTTGCTCATTGCCCAAAAGAATTTGTCGTCTACCGAGGATCTTTTTGAAAGCAAGCTTGTGCCGGAACGGGACGTGATTACGGCGCGCCAGGTTGTAGACAAAGCACAAGCGGATGTGAGCCGAGTGAAGGAAATTTTCTCGATTTATGGTTTGGGGAAATCTACAAATTACACGGTTAAATCGCCTATTAACGGTTTTATCATTGACAAAAGCGTGAACCGCGGCATGCAGCTGCGCTCGGACAATGCAGAAAGTCTTTTCACAGTCGGGCAGATTGCAGATGTGTGGGTAATGGCCAATGTGAACGAAAGCGACATTCCAAGGATCAAGCTCGGAATGCCTGCCGATGTGCGCACGATCAGCTTTTCCGATGAAGTTTTTAAAGGGAAAGTGGACAAGATTTATAATGTTCTGGACCCGGATACAAAAGCCATGAAAATTCGTATTCAGCTGCAAAATGTGGGTTTAAAACTAAAACCTGAAATGCACGCAACGGTAAACCTGAACTTCGAAGAAGGCGGAGAAATGCAGGCCATTCCATCACAGGCAGTTATTTTTGACCGCAGCAAAAATTGGGTCATGGTCTATCACAGCCGGTCCAACATCGAAACCCGCCCCGTAGAAATCTACCGCTCCCTGGCCAATCGCGCCTACATCACCAGCGGCCTGAAACCCGGCGAAGCCATCATCAGCAAAAACCAACTGCTCGTCTACGACGCGCTTAATGATTAATGCTGAATGAGTGAATGAGTGAATAGAAAAAATAATTCAGTCATTCACTCATTCACTCATTCAAAATTCACTCATTCACTCATCAAAAATGAACAAATTCATTCGGGGAATTGTGGGCTTTTCTTTGAAAAACCGCTTTTTCATATTCTTTATGACAGGCCTGCTGATCATCGCGGGGATTGTCAGCTATCGGGATACGCCGCTGGAAGCGTTTCCGGATGTTACTAATACACAGATCATTATCGTTACGCAATGGAACGGACGAAGCGCAGAGGAGATTGAGCGGTTCGTGACGGTGCCGATTGAAGTTGCGATGAATTCGGTGCAGCAAAAAACGAATGTGCGTAGCACAACAATGTTTGGTCTGAGCATTATCAAGATCATTTTTGATGACAATGTAGAGGATTTCTTTGCGCGGCAACAAGTTAATAATCAGCTTCGTAACATCTCGCTCCCCGACGGCGTCGAGCCGGACGTCCAGCCTCCGTATGGACCGACCGGTGAAATATTCAGGTTTACATTAAAAAGCAAAGACCGCGACAGTCGTGAGCTGCTTACATTGCACAACTGGATTATTGACAGGCAGTTACGGAGCATTCCGGGTGTTGCGGATGTGGTTGCGTTTGGAGGAAGAGAGAAGATCTACGAAGTACAGGTTAACCCTACCAAACTCGTCAAATACAACATTACACCGCTGGAAGTTTATCAGGCTGTGACCAAAAGCAATGTTAATGTAGGCGGTGATGTGATCGAGAAAAACGGACAGGCATATGTGGTGCGTGGAATCGGCTTGCTCAATTCAATCCCTGACATTCAGAACATTATCGTTGAGTTTGTAAAGGATAATCCCGTTTTGGTAAAAGACGTCGCGGATGTAAAAGAATCGGATATGCCGCGTGTTGGCCAGGTCGGGCTGGATGGCAATGATGATGTTGTGGAGGGAATCGTCGTGCAGCGAAAAGGCGAAAATCCGAGTGAAGTGCTCGCGCGTATAAAGGATAAGGTTGAGGAATTGAACACTAAAATCCTTCCGCCGGATGTGAAAATGGTCACCTTTTACGACCGCGACAACCTGATCGAGTTTTGCGCGCATACCGTAAAGCATAACCTCATTGAAGGAATTGTGCTGGTTACTGTGATCGTTTTCCTTTTCATGGCCGACTGGCGCACGACGGTCATTGTGTCCATTATCATTCCGCTTGCGCTTTTGTTCGCATTTATGTGCCTGAAATTGAAGGGAATGTCTGCTAACCTGCTTTCGATGGGGGCGATAGATTTCGGTATCATTATCGATGGCGCTGTTGTGATGGTTGAGGGGATTTTTGTGGCGCTGGATCATTTGGCGCATCGGAATGGAATGGACCGGTTTAACAAACTATCGAAGCTAGGTTTAATTAAAAAGACGGGCGGCGAGCTTGGCAAGGCTATTTTCTTCTCCAAACTGATCATTATCACGGCACTGATCCCCATTTTCAGTTTCCAAAAAGTGGAAGGGAAAATGTTCACCCCACTGGCCTATACGCTCGGTTTCGCATTACTGGGCGCGTTGCTCTATACATTGACGCTCGTTCCGGTTCTGTGCTCGTTGTTGTTAAATAAAAATGTCAGGGAGAAGAGTAATCCGGTCGTTCGTTTCTTTGACAACACGGTGACCAATGGTTTTGAATGGTGCTATAAGCGAAAAAAATTAAGCCTGGTGCTCGCCACGGCTTTCCTGGGGCTGAGCCTGTTTTCTGCCAAATTTCTGGGAACAGAATTCCTGCCTACATTGAATGAGGGAGCACTTTGGGTGGAAGCAAAAATGCCAATGAGCAGCTCGCTGAACGAAACAATCAAGATGGTGACGACCCTCCGTGCCAAACTGAATGAATTTCCGGAAGTAAATGGCGTATTATCCCAAACAGGCCGTTCCAACGACGGAACCGACCCGTCTGGATTTTATTATGTTCAAATGCAGGTCAACCTTAAACCCAAAGACGAATGGAAACGGAAGATCACGCAGGATCAGCTGATCGAGGAAATGGATAAAAAACTGAAACAATTCCAGGGCATTAACTACAATTATTCCCAACCCATTATCGACAATGTGGCCGAAGCAGTGGCGGGGATGAATGCCAGTAATGCGGTAAAAATCTATGGTGATGACCTGGAAACGCTGAATGCGAAAGCAGATCAGGTGCTGCAAGCGATCAAAGACGTGCCCGGGATTAAGGATGTCGGCATTTTGCGGAACATTGGCCAGCCTGAGATCAGCGTGATTTTACATGATCACAAAATGGCACAATACGGGGTAAGTACAGCGGATGCGCAGGCGGTTATCGAAATGGCCATTGGCGGAAAGACTGCTTCGATCTTGTATGAAGGTGAACGGAAATTTGACATTCGTCTGCGTTACGAGGAACAATATCGCAAAACGGTCGACGACATTCAGCAGTTGATGGTGCCTACATTAACCGGTGGGAAAATTCCATTGAAAGAAATATCATCAATCCGCACGGTAACCGGGCCTGCATTTGTGTATCGCGATAATAACAAACGTTTCATCGGTGTCAAATTCTCCGTGCGTGAACGCGACCTGGGCAGCACGATTGCGGATGCCCAAAATCGTGTAAAGCCATTGTTGAAAACCTTGCCAAAAGGTTACTCCGTCAACTGGTCGGGAGAATTTGAAAATCAGGTGCGGGCAACTGCGCGGCTGGGACAAGTGGTTCCTATCAGTTTGATCGGAATATTTATCCTCCTGTTCATCATGTTCAATAATGCAAAAGATGCAGGTTTGGTGCTGATTAATGTGCCCTTTGCATTGATCGGCGGGATCCTGGCCTTGCACGTCACGCACATGAATTTCGGGATATCTGCAGGCGTTGGATTTATTGCACTATTCGGGTTATGCGTCCAGAATGGCGTGATCCTGATCTCAGTCTTTAACAAAAACCTATCAGCAAGAATGTCGCTGGATGAAGCCATACGAGAAGGGGTAAAATCCCGGATCAGGCCAGTGATTATGACCGCATTAATGGCTGCAATCGGTTTATTACCTGCTGCAACGTCCACCGGAATCGGCTCAGAGACACAGAAACCATTGGCGATCGTGGTAATAGGAGGCTTGATTACCGCCACCGTGCTAACCTTGCTGATCTTCCCGATTATATATGGGTTCTTCAATAGGAAAAGCGGGGTGGTGAGGGCTGGTTAGAGGTTTACTCCTCTGCCTGTCACCCTGAGCGTAGTCGAAGGGGCGTTACCACCAAGCAGTGACGCCCCTTCGACTACGCTCAGGGTGACAGGCGCCAGGCCAACAGGTCACAGGGGACAGGCAGGGGACATAGCACGCTTTGCATGCTTACATTCTTACCCTACTTCTGATTCTGAAACGTGATCGTGAAAGTCGTCCCGGTTCCTATCTCTGATTCTACGTCTATGCGGCCGTGGTGGGCGTGGATGATGCTCATGGTTGTGGATAAGCCGATGCCCATGCCATTCATTTTTCCTGTGAAATAGGGCTCGAAAATTTTCTCCATGTGCTCTTCGCTGATGCCGCAGCCGTTGTCGGTGAAGATCACCTGAATGTTCTCTCCCTGGCTTTTGGTTGTGATCCTCAGAATGCCCTTATCCTCTTCCATGGCCTCAATGGCATTGGTAATGATGTTCAGGAAAGCCATTTGCAACGAAACAGGGTCTAGCGGCAAGGCCATTTCCTCTTCCGCAAACTGGTTGACGATCTGGATGCGTTTCAGCTGAACCCGGTCCAGCGCTGCTCCGATGGCTTGAATAAGAACCGTATGGACCGAGCTAGTAACAAGCTCTATATCCGCTGAATTGGACGGTTGTAGAAGCTGTGATATGAGGTCATTAATCCGGTTACAATTCCTTTTAATGATCTGTGTATAAAACCTCTGATCTTCATCAACAAGCTCCATTTCAAGCTGTTCGGCCGAAAGGTTCACATTAGTAAGCGGATTTCTGACCTCATGGGCCAGCATTCTCACTAAACGACCTGTTACAGCCATTTTTTCAGAAAACAACCGCTCTCTCTCCGACTGCTTGCGAGCCGTCATATCATGTAGCCTGCCTTGTATATACGGATGGTCATCGTCCACTTCCAATGTGGCCGAAAAGAGACAATATTTTTTATCACCGTCTTTTGTAAGCAGCCTTACTTCCTGATCGTGGATCGGATGGTCTTTTATGTTTTGCCATAATGAATCAAACTGCGCGTCTTCGAGCAATTCGAGGATATTTTTTAACCTTAGATCGTCTTCGCTATATCCAGTCAATACACTGGCGGACGTGTTCAGGTCGATAATGTTACCAGCGAGATCGCTGATAAAGAGGAAGTCATTGGATTCTTCAAAAATCCGTCGGTAACGTCGCTCGCTGTGTTTCAAAGCTTTCAGCACGGAAGTTCTTTCCAATGCATACCGAATGCTCCTTTCAAGCTTTTCTGAGTCCAGCTCACTTTTGATTAGGTAATCTGCCGCACCGAGCCGCAATGCTTCTACGGCAATTTTGGTATCCCCTTTCCCTGTCAGCAGAATGATCGGTTCTTCACATTCAAACTGGCAGGCTAACTCAATCAGGTCTATCCCCGTGCTTTCACCTAGCAGATAATCAAACAGATAAAGATCGTATTTATGGTCTTTGAGATGCTGCTGCGCGTCCCGGAAGGTCGAACACCAGGTAATATCAAACTTCCAATTGACCAGTTCCTGAAAATATTCACGTGTGAGGAAGTAGTCATCCTCGTCATCATCAACAAGGAGGACCCGTATTAATTTTGTATTCATTCTGTTTTATAGCTCAGCGTAACTCAACAATTAAATGTCAAACTGTTTCATCTTATTGTAGAGTGTCTTTCTGTCAATGTTCAACAGGCGGGCTGCTTTGCTTTTATTGAAATTCACGTCCCTGAGCACTTGCATGATCATGTCGTACTCAGCTTCATTCGCAACTGTTTTAAGGCTTGGCTTCGAGTCGTCGCCATCCAATGTCTCCATAACAGGTGCTGTGATAGTCGTTGCTGCCAATGTTACAGGCTCTTCGTCCAGGTCTTTCAGCTTTCTGTAATTGACGATTTCAAATGGCAGTGATTTCTCCTCGATCAGATCACCATCGGAAAGCAGCGTGGCACGTTTGATGACGTTTTTCAGCTCTCTCAAATTCCCAGGCCATGAATAGTTCAGGAAATCGTTCTTCACGTCTTCCGAAAATCCGCTGACATTCTTATTCAGTTCCACATTTGTTGTATCCAGAAATGTGTTAGCAAACAGCATGAGATCATCTTTCCTGTTTCTCAATGCAGGCACCTCAATCGTGAATTCGTTGAAACGATAGTAAAGGTCTTCTCTGAATTTGCCGTTTTTAGCAGATTCCAGCAGCCTTTCGTTACTGGCTACAATGATCCTTACGTCCAGATCAATTTCTTTTGAACCGCCAATGCGGCGCATCTTACGCTCCTGCACTACACGCAGCAATGCAACCTGTATTTCATAAGACAAATTGGAAACCTCATCCAGGAACAATGTCCCACCATTAGCCATTTCAAAATGACCGATTTTGGTATTTAATGCACCGGTAAATGATCCTTTTTCGTGACCAAAAAGCTCGCTACCAGCCAGTTCCTTGGATATGGCACCGCAGTCCATCGCTACAAAAGGCATATCCCGTCTTTTCGACCGGTTATGGATTTCCGCTGCAATGGCCTCTTTTCCGGATCCGCTTTCTCCGTAAATGATCACGCTGAAATTGGTCGGCGCAACAAGATCCACCTGGCGGAATAGATTATCAGAGACGTCACTTTGACCCATTACATAGCCAGCTTTGGTCCGTGAACTAAGCTTACGGGCAGGTTTTGTGGTCTCGGTCGTGCCGCTGCTTGCTCCGGAAGCAACCGCAGTATATTCAAACTCCTCATTCTCCCTCGATTCCGCGTCCGCAATGGCTTTTTTCACTGTGACCAATATTTCATCCGGAAACAATGGCTTGGTGATGTAGTCATATGCGCCAAGTTTCATCACGCTAACGGCCACCTTTATATCGGAATAGCCTGTTATGATGAGCACGGGAACATTCGGACGTTTTGCTTTGATCGCAGTGAGCAGCTCCGTTCCCGTAATGTCTCCCAAACGGAAGTCGGTCATAACCAAATCAGGCGAGATGGAATCAATCAGGGCGAGGCCGTCTTTACCATTTTGCGCAGTCTCTACTATAAAGTCATTCTTTGATAAAAATCTCTTCAACAAGAAGCAGATATCTGCCTCATCATCAACAACAACAATTTTTTTCATGCCAGGTTTTTAGGGCTAAATCCAGTTCGTTTTGTAAGCTGCTTAAATGGTTACTCTTAATCTTGCAGTTGGGATATTTAATTGCTCCCGGTATTTGGCAACGGTCCTTCTTGCCACAGAATAGCCTTTTTCGGAGAGCATATCTGTAATTTGCTGGTCGTTGTATGGATGTCTTTTGTCCTCCGCCCCTACGATCTCCCGGATCGCTTCCTGAATTTCGCGGTTGGAAACTTCGGTGCCGTCCTCGTTGGTAACGCCTTCTGTGAAAAGGTCTTTCAGTAGCACAATCCCGAAAGGTGTTTGAACATATTTGTTCGTTGTAACCCTCGACACTGTCGAAATGTCCATATTAATGATCTCTGCAACGTCTTTCAGGATCATAGGGCGTAACTTCTTGATGTCGCCCGTTTGAAAATAATCATATTGCAACTTAACGATGGCCCTCAACGTGCTCAGCATGGTATTTTCCCGTTGCTTGATCGCATCGATAAACCATTTCGCCGAATTCATCTTGTTTTTCAGGAACTGGTTTGTGGCCTTATCGTTCTTTTGCTCAGCCATTTGGGTAAACAATTTGTTTAACCTTAATGCCGGGCTGTTTCCCCAGGTTAGCTGCACTTCTATCTCACCGTCCTCAGTATACCGCAGCATGAAATCAGGCTTAATGCTTTCATTCACGATGGAATCATTGCGGAGGCCGGATGCTGGTTTTGGATTCAATGTGGTGATCAGCGCTATGGCTTTCTTCAACGATTCCTCGTCCAGGCCGGTAATGCGCATGATCTTGTCGTAGTTTCTTGAACCTAGCTCATCAAAAGCGTCGGTAACAATCTTGCAAGCCCATTTCCAGGTATCGTCCTGGTTTTCGATGCGGCCTAGCTGAATTTGCAAACATTCCCGAAGGTCGCTGGCCGCGATCCCGGCCGGATCAAGCTGCTGAATGATTTTGAGCATCCAATTGACTTCCTCTGTGTCAATAAACATGCTGTTGGCGAACGAGATATCGTCTGCGATCACATCGCTTTCACGTCTCAGGAACCCGTCTTCGTCCAGTGAATCAAGGATAAAATCGGCGATCAGCTGCTGCCTTTCGTCCAGCCGCAGGAAATGCACCTGCTGTTTAAGATCGTCCCGGAAAGAAATTGTTTCCACCATGGGACGTGTATAAAGCTCATTATCCGGCGACTGGTTATTGGCATAAGTCTTATAATCGGGAACATCATCGTCCCTGAACTCATCCCAGTCGTAATAGTCCTGCATTGTATTATCATCGCCAGTCCCGGTGTCGGCAGGATCCTGAAAATCATCAACAGTATCTTCCGAAGCATTATCATCCTTACCCTCCTCTAAAATAGGATTTTCTTCAAGCTCCTCCTTAATTCTTTGTTCCAGCTCCATTGTTGTCAAATGCAGTAAATTCAGCATCTGAATTTGCAACGGAGAATATTTCAGGGTCTGTCTTTGCGTCTGCGTTTGTCTTTGCATATAGCAACCTAGGGTAAATAATTAGAATTCTTAAAGTTTAAATTTACGACTCTTTATTCAATCTATCTGCAACGTACGGCCCGATAATGAACATTGCGTACTTATTTCCACATTCTGAGTACAATTATTCAGAATGCCTGGCGAACAGACGAACATTTATGCTTCTTACTATTTTCAGAAGACCGGTTTTGCCGTGTTGAACAGACTTGGTCAGGTCAAATATCACCACCTGTTCATGTTTAGATTGAAATCTATAACTTCCTTTTTTTCATTTAGTTACTTTGAAAACTGAGTGGAAAATCAGATCAGACTTCCGGGAACTCAGACTTGAACCTAAAGAAAAGAACGGATAGCCAACGACTGAACATTGCAATCGCGAAGAGGCATACCATCCCTATTAACAAATTTCTTGCCGCACCTGATTCCACAAAAAAACCTTTCATTGCTGAAAGGTTCCTGATATTGACGTTGAAGATCTATGATCAAGCCACGTTAACAGGCTTATCTTCTGTATTCTTTTTTACCCAGCGAAGCCCTTTGAGCAGCAATTCTCTGCCTTCCGGCACCCCATGTTTCACAATTACTTTTTTAACAATCAGCGGCACCACAAAATTGAGTGGCGGTGGCAGGCGACGCAATACGGTCTTGGCAAGAATGGCGTTCACGCCCATTTCAATACCCTTGCCAGAACCGCTGGCAGATCCTGAAAAAAACATGTTCTTTACATAGTCGACCGTGCTTTCAATGGGTGTAGATATTTCCGCTTTTCCGGGATTTGTTGTTGACGATTTCATGGTATGTATGATGAAGTGATAAAGATTTCCGGCAGCTGTAATGCTGCCGGAAACAAGCTATTGATATTTGTTAATTTCTTCTTTGGCAGTGTTAGAATACTCTTCTGCCTTGTCAAGCGCTGCATTTTTATATTCTTCGCCTTCCTCTTTGATCTGGCCGGCTACGTCCGAAGCTTTTTCTTTGCTTTTTTCAAGTGCTTCGATCAGGTCAGTGGCGAGGCTATTCGTTTTCTTTTTGATTTTTGTTCTGGTCTTGTTACCTTCTTCGGGCGCAAATAGTAACCCGATTACTGCTCCAACCGCTGCTGCTGTTACGATTCCCCAAAATGCTTTATTACCATTCATGATGTTCTGCTTTTAATGTGAAAATTTCATTTACATCCGCTCATCCCCAAATCCTATACCAGTGACCGATTGCCCGATAAACGGGATAATCGTTCTACACATCAAATTTTAAATGGCTGTCCCCAATTTTCCGATGCTGCAATTCAAAAGGCTTGTCCGCACGACGAATGGCAGGATTATTGTAAATGAGCCCGTGTATGTGCGTTTTGAAACGATTTGGAATATTTTTAAAACTACCTTCCTTTAAATGACTAAAAATTTTATTTCTGACACATCGCTATGAGGATTGTAATAATTGAAGATGAAAGGGACCTGGGTGTGTTGATGCGCAATTTTCTAGTAAGACAATTAAATATTAAATCCCCGGATGCTTCCATAAAAGTGGCTGTTACGCTTGCTGAGGGCTTTCAATGTATCAGCGAGCTAAAACCGGATTGGATATTCATAGACAATAACTTACCGGATGGAAAAGGGATTGATGAAATTCAGCGCATTAAGATTGCCGAGACATCGAAAGGAACCAAGATCGTCATGATGAGCGCTATGACGAATCTGCGTGAGGAAGCTTTCAAAAGAGGCGCGGATTACTTTCTTGATAAACCGATAAGCTTCGTAGAAGTCAAAAACATATTCACCAATAGCAATATCCGGCACTAAGCTTCGAGCGAATTAACAGTAGAGAATATTGCTTCTAATGTGGATTAGGCCCTTTGATCCGTAGAAATTAATTCTCAGACAGCAGTTTAACGGTTGCCTGCAATTACGCTGACCTAAAATAAAACCGGGCATTTCGTCCCTGATTTCCCCCGCGAGCCTGGCAGTTTTACTTTCTGACTTTTATAACGAACGTGCTTTTTCTTGTCCCTGACACCCTTTTTCTTTTCATAAGGGATCAGTTTGAAATCATACTCAGGAATGAAATAATCTTCCTGGTATTCCGCAACGGGTAAGGGCATGTAATGTCTTCCCGGGAATGTCAGCACATCATACTCATAGTCGTAGAGATATATCGTCACAAAACCATCGCGGCTGTATTTGATCCCAATATCAGAGAAAGGGCTGTTTTCATCCGATGACGCCACGAGCCGCATCATTTCCTTTTGTTTTCCTTTTGCCAGAATGGTCATGTTGTATTGAAAGACGCGATGCAGCGAGTCAATCTGCAGGGCGACTCCCAGATAGTATTTGGCCTCTTTCATTTTGTCTTTGCCCGCATACATTACCGCCGTATTGTTCAATGCGCTTTTATCCTGATAAGCCTGATAGCTTATTTTAGCCTGATCAAATTTGTCCAGATAGCGATATACATTGCCCTGGTTCACATTGTAGAATTTCCGTGAAGGCGCATTGTCAAGTGCTGTTTTAAAATCATTGTAAGCCCCGTCATATCTTGCATTTGCCTCATTCACCTGGTGCCGCTGCTCATGCCTGTTTCCTATATACGCCTGAATGATCCCATGATTATTATGCAGAAAAGGCAGGTCGGGCTTTTCTTTCACCAAGCTGTCAAACAAGGCCATGGATTTATCGAGCTGGTCATTTTCCAGCAACACGATTCCCCATCCGTTCTGTGCGTTCACATTGGCCGGATTGAGCGAAACCGCTTTTTTGAACACCTGATAACCTTTTTTATACATGTCAAAATGCATGAGCAGGTTTCCGTAATTGCTCCACATTAAGTCATAACCTTGCTCATATACCAGGGCTTTCGACAAAAACTGGCCCGCTTCTGAATAGCGCTTCTGGTCGATCATAATGCCACTCAGGCCCGCAAGCGCCTCATAGCGCGTAGGGTCCAGCTTGATCGCTTTTTTAAAATCGTCCTGGGCAGGATTGGTTTGTTTGAGATAATATTCTGAAAAGGCTTTGGTAACAAAAAGATCTGCAAAAAACTTATTATCCTCATTCAGGGCACTTTCGGCCTTCTTGAAATCTTTCAATGCCAGATCATACTTTTTTTGCCCGTAATAGGAAACGGCGCGGCCCAGATAGGCCGACAAATAGGTTGAATCCTTTTTAATAACGCGGTCAAAAAAGGTGAATGCTGTCTGATATTCATGTTTTGACAAGTGCGTATTACCAATCCCGGATTGCAGCGCAGGCGTTTCGCGCTTTAATGTGGAGGCCAGCTTATAATAGCGCTGCGCCTCGCTGATCTGTTTCAAACCATAGAATGAATGCGCCATTCCCAGGTAAGCGTCGCCCCGGAATGTGCGGTCGTCGGTTTCGAGATATTTTTCAAAAACCGCCTTTGCCTCGCCGAACTGATTGAGTGATAACAATGCATTGGCGTAGCGGATCTGTGCTTTCAGATGAGTTCGGGAAACCTTTTCAAAATCCTTTACGGCCCTTTTCTCATTGCCCGTGCGCATAAGCATGTCGCCTCTTTGCAGCCGGTAAGCCATTTCGTCTTTTTGGCGGATGGCCGTTGCCATTTCGTCCACGGCTTCGGGAAGCTTACCATTGTATTTGTAAATCATCCCAAGATTGTAATTCCATTTTCCGCTGGAATTTTTTGCACTGTTGCCTTGTGCATAGCCCAAAGCTTCGCCGTATTTTTTCTGCTTGCCGTAAGAAACCAATGTGTTCAATATAGCTTGCGTGCCGCCCGGTGCGTCTGAAAAGTCATTTCTTGCTGCGGCATAGTTGCCGGACAACATACTAAAAAGACCCCTGTTATAATGTAGATGCGGTTCCTGGCTGCTCAGGTCCAGTTCTTCCATAATGTGATGCGCCTTCTGATAGTTACCGAGCAGTGCCAGGATGACGGCCTCATTGTTCATGCGCTGCACGGAATCGGAAGCTTGAAAAGCCTGTTTGTGATACAATGCGTAGGTGGCTTGCAGATTACGGATGCCTCTTTGGTAAGTGTCTTCGCGGAGCAGTGCAGGATTATTTTCTTCGAAGGAGCGGTTGAAAACGGGAAGGAGTTCTTTGACTATTCGCTGGCATTCATTGAAATCTTGTGCTGATGTTGCCCTGGGAGTTAAGAGCGTCAACATGAGCAACATACCTAAAATAAAAACCAGGCGGATCTTTTGTACCATTACCGAAAAAAGATGGCTCAAAAGACCGAACCTACAAGTAATGTTTCAGATTTACAATAATTCCGGTAGCCGATTAATAGAATCCGCTAAAAATATAATTTTTTCAATAAATAAGATTATGGAAACCAGAACTATTTTTACACAGTTAATCCTGTTCTGTTTGTAAAAGATGTAATGTTTTTCAAGTGTGCCAACGCTTGCTCCAAGCCGGATCAAAAAGCCTTGCTTCGATTAGGGGCATATTATTTCAAAATTAATATCTTGCAAATACTAAATTTCGCCAGACCCATTCTTATAAACTGCCTAGGACTGCACAAGGAAGGGTTTGGTACAAACGATTTTTATAAATAATTCAACTTGATATGCCCCCGGTTAATAAAGATAAATTCATAGTATATCAGGTCTTTACCCGCTTATTCGGGAACCAGTGCTCGACGAATAAACTATACGGCTCCATCGAAGAAAATGGCTGCGGAAAGTTCAATGATGTTACCGAAACTGCCCTTGCTGCACTGAGTGATTTTGGCATTACGCACGTATGGTACACCGGCGTGCTCGAACATGCAACATTAACCGATTACAGCCAATTTGGAATAAACACCGACCATCCGCTGATCGTTAAAGGAAAAGCCGGTTCGCCCTATGCAGTGAAGGACTATTATGATGTGGATCCGGATCTGGCTGTGGATGTGAACAACCGCATGCATGAGTTTGAGCAGCTTGTGCAGCGCACGCATGAGAAGGGCTTGAAAGTGATTATTGACTTCATTCCTAATCATGTTGCCAGACAATATCTTTCCGATGCGAAGCCTTCCGACGTCCGGGATTTTGGTGAGGATGATGATAACACTGTGGCTTTTAACCCAAAAAACAATTTTTACTATATCCCTAACCACGATTTTGTGGTTCCGGAAGGTCATAAGCCGCCTGTTGAAATTACTGCACCGTATCACGAAAGGCCTGCCAAAGCAACCGGCAACGACGTTTTCCAGGCACAGCCAAGCCAGTATGACTGGTATGAGACCATTAAGCTGAACTATGGGGTGGATTATCAAAACGGCGGCTTGCGCTACTTTGATCCGATTCCTTCGACTTGGCTGAAAATGTATGATATCCTTCGGTTCTGGACTGAAAAAGGCGTGGATGGTTTTCGGTGTGATATGGCGGAAATGGTGCCGGCGGAGTTCTGGGCGTGGGTGATCCCGAAGATTAAGGAGCTGAAAGACAGCGTAATTTTTATTGCCGAAATTTACAATCCTACCCAATATCATCAGTATATCAAAACAGGAAAGTTTGATTACCTGTATGATAAAGTCGGCCTATACAATTCGTTGCGAAGCCTGATCGAAGGACATGGGACGGTGGAGGACATTACCCGCATCTGGCAGCAGGAATCGGGAGATATCAGTGAAAATATGCTCCGGTTTCTTGAAAATCACGATGAGCAGCGCATTGCATCCCGATATTTTGCAGGCGACCCGTGGGCGGCGGTTCCGGCCATGACATTGAGTGCGACGTTACATACGGGCCCGGTGATGATCTATTTCGGGCAGGAGCTGGGCGTAAATCCGGTAGAGCCAGAAGGCTTCCAAGGCGATGACGGGCGGACCACGATTTTTGATTACTGGGGCGTTACAGAATTTCAGCAGTGGGTAAATGGCGGGAAGTTTGACCTGGAAAAACTAGATGCAGATCAGAAAAAATTACGCACATTTTACGAAACACTGAACCGGTTCGTCCGCGAAAACGAGGCCGTTTATGCCGGATCGTTTTATGACCTGCAATACGCGAATATTGACGGCCAGTCTCAAAATTACGATAAGCGGTTGCAATACAGCTATTTGCGCTTTACAGAAAACCAAAAGCTGCTTTTTATCTACAATTTTGATAAAGAAAAAACCGTTGAAACAACCGTAAAAATCCCACAGGATGCGTGGACAAACTTTTTGAAATTAGATAACACGGCGGCTTACAGATTGAAACCGGTTTTCCCGGCACTTCTTCCTTCTCCCAGCCTTAGGACCAACGAGATCACATCAACAGGTGTGCAGGTGGGGCTGCTGCCCAACTCGGTTTCGGTCTATGAAATTGAAGCAAAATGAGCATGATCAGATTCGGAATGCTTAAATTTGGTTCAGGCAAATGTTTAATTGACAGTTATAAAGCGTAAACTTTACGCAAAAAAAGGAATTTCAGCATGATCAGAGTTATTGTTCTATCCATTTATCTTCTTTCGTCAACCGGTTCATTTGCGCAACTGGCTGTTCAGAAGGTGTTTTCACAAAAAATGGATTTACCGGAGAGCAGGGACATTGGCACACAGGTCCTGCGTATGGGGGAATCGTTTCTGGGAACGCCTTATGTTGGCGGAACATTGGAAGGAAATCCAACAGAACGGCTTGTCTGCAAATTCGATGGCCTGGATTGCACTACACTGGTGGAAAGCGCTGTGGCACTGGCCATTGCCAAAAATGAAAATCCTACTTACGAAGGCTTCAAACATGAGCTTACCAAGTTGCGTTACCGCGAGGGTGTTATAGACGGCTATCCATCCAGGCTGCATTATGTGCTGGATTGGATGTATGAAAATGAAAAGCGTGGAAGGCTGGAAAACATTACCACCAAAGTGGGCGGCATTCCCTTCAGAAAGGAAATCAACTTTATGTCCAATCACGCGAACCTGTATCCGTCTATGGCTGAAACTGCGGTTTGGGAAAAAGTACGCGAGCAGGAAAGTATCATTAATACGCGTGAACACACCTACATTCCCAAATCTGGCATTCACAAAGCTGAGCCCATGCTGCACGACGGCGATATTGTAGCATTTACTTCTTCGGTGGAAGGGCTCGACGTTAACCATATGGGGATCATTTCAAAAATGGGCAGCCGCGCTTATCTGATCCACGCGTCGTCTACCGGCAAAAAGGTGATAATGACGAGCGTTCCGCTTGCTGAATATGTGGCTTCGGTCCCCAAGCATACGGGAATGATCGTGGCGCGACTCAACGATATCTGATCCAATGAATGAATTTTTTAATATGCTCGATTATCGGAACCTGCCATGGCTAATCGTGCTACTGGCGACTGTCATCGGTCTGATAACAAGTGCAATAGTTATTAATCTTATCAAAATTACAGCTTCAAAAAAGGAATGGCGAGCTGTGAGGGCCATTCGGGAAAATCTGACCAGTGTCCTCTACTTCTTCATCCCGCTTGTTTTAGTTACAGCAGCGCTCAAAACCTATTCTTTCGGAAATAAAGATTACTACTGGACATTCACGATCAGCAAAGTGCTGTTGATCGCAGTGACCACATGGCTTATGACGCGCATTGTCATTATTGTCGAAAAAGTCCTGATAGACCAGCTGGATTTCACCTCACCGGACAATAACCAGGCGCGGCGCATGTTCACGAAGATCAAGTTTGTGAAGCGCATTGTGATTATCCTGATCATTATCATTGGTATTTCGATCCTGTTACTGAGCTTCGAAAGCGTGCGGCAATATGGTGTCGGCATCCTTACTTCTGCGGGAATTTTCAGTGTGATCATTGGTTTTGCAGCACAAAAGTCTTTGGCAAATCTCATGGCCGGAATCCAGATCGCATTCACTCAGCCCATTAAAATCGATGACGTTGTGATTGTGGAAGGCGAATGGGGACGCATTGAAGAGATAAACTTAACCTATGTGGTGGTCAACATCTGGGATCTGCGAAGGATTGTACTGCCGATCACTTACTTTATTGAAACACCATTCCAAAACTGGACGCGCAATGACAGCGCGCTGATTGGGACTGCTTTTTTTCAGCTCAATTATCTGACGCCCGTTGCCAAACTCAGGGAAAAACTGAAAGAGATCCTGGAAGCGACACCCCTTTGGGATGGTCGTTCGTGGGCATTGCAAGTAACTGATACACAGGGACAACTAATGGTTGTGAGGGCTATAATGTCAGCAAGAAATTCATCCCAAACATTTGACCTGCGCTGCCTGGTGCGTGAGAAAATGATCGAATTTATTTCACAGGAATATCCGGAAGCATTGCCCAGTCACCGGATCGAAGAAGCCCATAAGCAGGATAATATGCTACCCGAAACGAAGCTTAACAGATAAAAGAATGGCCCCCGGAATATCCGGAGGCCATTTTTTTCTTACTACTCACCTAACTCAATTTAACATCCCACTCGCGGAATAGCCAGTTGAAGTTTCTGTTGCAAATGACATTTAAGGGTGTTAAACGCACATTAATACCGAATTAAATAAGTGTTAAAAAGGAGGAAATTTCAAAATGAAGGTTGTTCCCGCGCCCATCACCGACTCAACTTCAATGCTGGCGCCCTGCATGTTAATAATGCGTTTGGTCAATGCGAGCCCTATGCCATAACCGGCCTTGCTGATGGTGGTGGCGCTCCGATAGAATGTATCAAAAATATAAGGCAGCTCATCAGGCGCGATGCCGATGCCCACGTCCTTGAAGTAGATCTTAATGAGGTCTTTTTGTATTTCAAGAAACACATTTACTGTTCCGTCGCTGGAATATTTGCAGGCATTGTCCATCAGGTTCATAAAAGCCGTTTTCAGCAGGCTTTCATCGCCATATCGCTTCAACTGCTCCTCATCCTCAGGAATATTATCGTAATGTATATGGACTTCATAGCCAGGGTTTTTCTGTTGTACGGATGCTTTGGCCTGCCAGAGCACTTCGTCCACCCTGATCTTTGAGAATGTTACCCGAAATGCATGTTCTTCTGTCCTGGCCAGTTCCAGCAGCCTGCTGACGAGCTCATTCATTTCCCGGGCCTCCGACCAGATTCCCTTCAATGCAACCTTATATTCTTCCGTAGCGCGGTCCTTCATCAGGCTGAGTTCGGCCTCGCTCATGATCAATGCAAGCGGCGTCCGCAGCTCGTGCGATGCGTGGGAAACAAAGTTCTTTTGGGCAATGAATGCGATCTCGAGCCGGCCAAGCATTTGGTTAAATGTTTGCGCGAGTGTTGCGAGTTCGTCTTTTTCGCGTCCTACCGTAACTTTTTCATGCAGGTTACCTGCCGAAATGTTGTTAACCTGTGAAATGATGTCGGAAACGGGTTTAATGGCATCATTGGCAAACTGCCAGCCAGCCACGCCCACGAGAATAAGCGATAAGAGCCACCCGATTAAAAGAATCTCGCGAAGCCTCTTCAACTGGTTCATCCCGGGGAAATCGTTAGCAACAGCCATGACGACCCAGGGTTTTCTGTGATCCTGTAACACGTGCCTGATAATGATGGCTTCCATATTATCATGCTTGGTGCGGATTTCCCGGCCGCTTCGCGCCTCTGCCAATATAGTTTTCGAAAGCGTAAATTTCTCGTCCCCACTCGTAAATATCAGCGAATCGGCGCCGTCGTAGATCGTGATTTCTTCGTTGAGCAGACTCGTATTATTTGCTTCTTCAATTTTTTCAATGTCCGCTTTGCTAATGTCCTGGCTCGCTTCCACCAACTGGGCAATGGTCTGCCCGCGTTCGTTCAGAAAAGAATAGAATTGCTTTTCCCTGTACTGGTCGTAAAAAAAGTAAATGGCAATACAGAACAGCGCCATGATGGAACCTACCAGCATGGTAAAAAGCAATGTCAGGCGGGACTTGATGTTCATTCTTCCTTGAAGATGTAACCCATTCCTACTACGGTATGGATCAGCTTATTGGGATAATCCTTATCCACTTTTTTTCTTAAAAAATTAATATAAACATCAATCACATTGGTCCCTGTATCAAAGCGTATGTCCCAGACCTGTTCGGCAATGTCTACACGCGAAACCACGCGGCCTTTGTTCCGCATCAGATATTCCAGCAGGGCAAATTCTTTGGCGGTAAGATCGATGCGGTTTCCGCCGCGGCGGGCCACTTTCTCGTCCAGATTGAGTTCCAGATCGGCCAGGCTGAGAATTTGATTGGACTGTTCTCGGTTGCTGTTTCGTTGTGACAAAACCTTGATACGCGCAATCAATTCCCTGAATTCGAATGGTTTAACAAGATAGTCATCCCCGCCCGCCTCAAAGCCGTCAAGCTTGTCATCAATGGTTCCTAATGCGGTCAGGAAGAGGATTGGAGTGGCCAGGCCATCATTGCGAAGCTGGCGGGCGAGGTCATATCCGTTCAGTAAAGGCAGGTTAACGTCCAGAATGATCACATCAAAACGATAGTTTGAAGCCATTTTCTTTCCTACCTGCCCATCATATGCCAATTCGACTTCCCAAGATTGTTCTTCAAGGCCTCGTTTCAGAAACCCGGCGAGCTTGGGTTCGTCTTCGACAATTAAAATCTTCATATGAGTGGTGAGCAAATTTATTTGCCAAATGTTGCACAGAATTTCTCTTAAAAAAAGGCTGTCCGAAAATATCGGGCAGCCTTTTCGTCTATATCCACACCATTAGAACGGCTGCAACAATGTGCGTTTCGTTCTATTATAATGCAAAATACAAATTACTTATTATAAAACATAGGCAATTGGCCAATAATGCAAAATTAAATGCAAGTATTTCAGTAATAGTCAGTTCCATTATCAAACTCAGACCGCTCGTCAAAAGCACCGAAATCGTCTTCGGCCAGGCGCATTCCTTTCACCGCCTTTTTGATCAACCCTATCTGACCTGCATGATAAACATCGTGCTGGATAACACCATGAATAAGAGTATAATAGCTATAATCCCGGCCCGGCACAAATTCTTCCAGAAAGCTGTCACTTTCGATTTTTTCAAGCTCTGAGATCAATTCTTCCTGTGAAAGGCTAAGTTCCATTTGGATGGCTTCCCACTCAAACTCGTCCACCAAAGGAAATTTCTTCCAGTCCTTATCCTGCGTTTTAATGTCGAACTCGGCATCGCCCTGAATTTTCCGCACGGCAAAGATGCGCCATGTGGTCATGTGATATACGATCTCGGCAATTGAATGTGTATTGGTGCTCAACCTGACTTCCGCCATTTTCGGTGTTACGTCACGCAATGCTTCCACCACAGACGGCCCATACCATGCCTCTTCACTTTCGTAGGAATCGTTCAGTACATCTATGATCCTTAAAATTTCTTCTTTTGTTTCCATATAAAATGAGTGAGTTTGTGCGATGTTAAATGATTTCCGGTTTGCTACAACCAATTTAGTTTTTTAATAGTCCTGAAAGATATCTGCAACGAATAAAACTAAAAAATTGAGCTAAGAAATTACCAAAAATAAAATCTTCAATTTCAAAATTCGTTTAATTATCATATTTAAATATAAGAAAGAAACATGTTAAAGAAAGCTTCATTATTCATACTCATGGCAGGATTTGGAATGATGTCCTGCTCCAAAGATCCTATCAGTGATTTATCAACGGAAGAAACCCTCGTTTACATAACCAATCACGATAAAGCCGCTAATTTCAATCAATATAAGACATTCAGCATTGTGGATTCGGTCCTGGTTGTGGAAAACGGGCAGGCGGGAACCGCATTGAGCGAGCTGGACAGGGACGTTTTGATCCGCATTATCTCCAACATGGAAAAGCTGGGTTATAAGTATGTAAGCCCCAAAAGCAAGCCGGATATCGGCATCAATGCCAGCTGGATCACGAACACCTACCTAAATGTGGTTTCACAACCTGTATCCTCTTATTATGGCGGTTACTGGGGCGGCGGCGGATATGGTTACGGTTACCCGAATTATTACCAGTATTACCAAACCAGTGAAAGTTACTGGCTTATTTCCATGCTCGATTTCAAAAACCCGAACACCGTGGACAAGACATTTAAGGTGGTGTGGGACGCGCAGATCCGCGGTGCAGGAATCGGTGACAGACAATTTGTGGACACAATGGTTGACTCGATTTTTGGTCAGTCAGGTTATTTAAAAATTAATTAAAATGAAGAAAATCATCATTATTGCCCTTTTCGTCATGGGTGCGCTTACATCATACGCGCAGGAACCGGCGCCGAAGCTTTATACACTCCCCTCTCCTTTTGAACGCTACACGCATTACCTGGCCACTGCCAGGCTCATGGGCGCAGTGCCATTGGGATCATTCTCTAACAATTACATTGATAAGGCATCTTTTCAAAACTATTCGATCTCCATTGAATGGGTTTTAAGGAATTCACCGATCTCTGTCGGCGGCGAAATAGGGTCTACGTATTTTGAAAAACGGATTCCGAGAGCATTGTATCAAAATGGTGACGAAGCACTTTCAGCCGTACAGACACGCACCGTTTCACAATATCCGGTCGAAATTTTCGGGAATTATCACATTTTACCCAGAACATCCAGCATTCAGCCCTATGTGCAGTTAAGCGGCGGTGTGAGCATTCTGGATTATACTTTGTTTTACGGGAATCTGGCGTCTCAGGATCAGAAAGTCCGGCCGAAATATGGCATTGGGGTAGGTTCAAAATTCCTTTTCAAACGGGATGGAGCGTTCGGTGTGGACGTTCGTGTTAAGTATGATGGCGTTTCTTATAAGCATGAATATATTGATAAAGGGATTTCCTCTGTGAACGGGTCAATTGGTTTATTCTATCGGTGGTGGTAAGTTTGCCCGATCCTTTTCATCAATCCTGAATAATCTGTGCCCAATAACAACAGCATTTTGTCAAAAACATCGTTCTTCTGGATTACCGCAATATTAGTTTTTCTGACGGGATCCGGCCTTTGGCTCTGGAACCGCTTCGGCCCGTCAACCAGCCGTGATTACCCTCAGAAAGTTGAAGCATATCCTGTTGCCCAAACAATCGATTCCTCTTCTTCGGCCTGCGACCTGGTGATAAGGCGCTACAAGCAGATCGGAAACGAGATGCAGTTTGAACTTGCGGCCAATGTGGGCGGGCTCTCTCCTTACAATGTTGAGATAACACAAAAAGGGAAGGTTCGGCAATTCAAGGAAGTGCCTCACCGCCTGGGAATATGGCTTTCGATCCAGCAGCTTGATCTGGAAACCGGTCCGGCAACCATTAAAATTATCAGTCTGGGGCAGCCGGGCTGTGAAACTACGGCTTCTTTCGAGTTTGATAAAGCCAAAAAAGTGGAGATCCTGGACGCGAATAACTGGATCCGGCGTGGAAGTCAGGACAATTGGCTGGATGTGCGCCCGGTTGTTGCCAATGGAAAAATTCTGTTGAAAGACTTTGGCAATTATGAAGACGGCCGCACGAAAGTGATTATGATCGACGGCATTGAAGTGAAAGGCCTGGAAAATGGGATTGAAGTAAAGCCCGGATATTTGTACTCGATCACTGCACGCTGGATTGATGCGCCGTATAATGACTGGTGGAACAAGATGCGAAACCGGTCATTAAGGCAACAAAATATATGGATTTCGGGCAAATCAAATCTGAAAGAAGATACCAGACTAACGCGTGTAGAGATTCCGGAATGGTTCTCACCTTCCCGGACAATGAATGTTGACTTTGATACAAAATTCCCTGAATTTGAGCCTATTAAGGGGAAATTGGTGAGCCAGTATCGTCTGAATAATTATGTTCCTGACGAAAATTATTTCAAACGCGGCATCACTTTTCTTTACGGCGGCAAGAACACGCCTCCTCAGCGGATGCATTATACTGTTACACCGAATTATTTTGCCGATCGTGATGAAAAATGGTTTTCCACTTTATCCAAAACAGATGTGGAAGTCTACGCGGGTGTCCCGAGTTTCGGCCTCTATGCGCTGGATTTTGAATTTTGGAACCAACATTATCTGCCGGAAGTAAAACAACGGCTTATATGGCTGGCCAAAGCGATCCGTGAACGTAATCCCAACATGTATTTACTGGATTACTGGGGCGGCGGCGCTTACACCAATCCGCATATCAACACCATGGGCGGAAAAAGTCCGAAAGAGCTGATGGGCGATTACAATGATCCGAAGCCTAACAATTCAAACTTCGAGCCCCT
Organism: Dyadobacter sp. CY347; assembly: GCF_021502655.1. Lineage (GTDB taxonomy): Bacteria > Bacteroidota > Bacteroidia > Cytophagales > Spirosomataceae > Dyadobacter. The sequence goes on along the minus strand of NZ_JAKFFT010000002.1, from coordinate 379,141 downwards.
GCCAAACGGTGAAAGTTTCCATAATATCTTCAATGCTACACCCATTGACGTTTATCCAAAACCAATGTTCGCAAAAGATGAGACAGGAAACACGCCGAACAATTTTGTGCTGTTATCAGCGATACATTCATTGCGGATCAACAAGCTTATCCCTTATCAGAAGGACAATAAATTTATCTTTTACGGTTGGAACCGCTACATGCCGCTCCACCATGACCCGATTGTCCCCTGGAACTTCCAATTGACGGAGCCCAAAGGTGAATTGGTAATGAACCAACTTGAAACGATGCCAGCAAGCCAGGCATTGAGCATGTCGCTTTTTTCGCTGATCCTTTTTGACGGTTACTATTTATGGCACGACAGCGGCCCGAGCGGTAATGATCCAAATGGATATAAAGTGGGAGGAGATGCTTCGCCCTGGGGATTTGAATGGTATCCGGCCAATGGTAAAACTCCCGTCACGGAAATCGGGAAAAAACCCCGTGATGGCGATGCTGCTTACTATTGGGATTATCCTACTGAGTTTTATTCCCTCGGAAACTGGATGGCAAAGCAGGTGGAAGATGTTATTGTAGGCGGTAAAACCCAGGATCTCGCTTTTCAGCTGAATGGAAATTGGGTCGAGCCTAAGAAAGAACAGGTTCTACTGGCCATTGACAGAAAAGAGCCATTTATAACTTCCATCGTAAAAGGAAATCAGATCGTTGTTCTGGGTGTCGATTCGTTTCAATCTCCTACTGCCAGCCGCATGGTAAAAGTGAAGCTGCCGGATGGCTCCGAAACTAATATTGAGCTGTATGGAAACTGGCCTTCGCTTTACAGAGGGACATTAAAATAAAACAAAAACAAACAATTGCCGGGGGCTTAAGCCCCCGGCAATTGTTTGTTTTTTTGGTTATGAAACTCTGATATAGCTTCCCAGCCATTTCAGGTGCGACCCGTATTTATGCATCACTTCCTGCACCGGTGGATCGTCGACGTGTCCCAGGAACTCCACTAGGAACCACGCCCTGAATGTGGAGGTTCCTCTTAACGGACGGCTTTCGATCTTGGTCAGGTTAATTCCGCGGTCGTTAAAGTCTTTCAAAAACTCGTATAAAACACCCGGTCGGTTTGTGTTGGGCAGATTGGCAATGATGGTCGTTTTATCATCATCACTTTTAATATTTACAAAATCTTTGGCCAAAATTAAAAACCGGGTCCGGTTCTGGTCGCTGTCTTCAATGTTATCATAAAGGATCGGAACGCCGAAGAGCCTGGCGGAGATTGATGAACAGATCGCTGCGGCATCTTCTTCCTGCGCAGCCATTTTTGCCGCTTTGGAAGTCGATTCGACCGGGATCAATTCAATATCCATTCCTTCCAGATATTCGCTGATAAACTTCCCGCATTGCCGGAAAGCAATGTCTTTGGAATAAATGCGCCTGATATTTTTCAGCGAATCGGACTGCGATGCGAATGTGAAATGTACCTGTAACAGCACTTCGGCCACAATGGAAAGGTTTTTTTCGCGCAGAAAATCAACGGTCTCAATGACAATTCCCTCCTGGTTATTTTCGATAGGCACGACCCCGAATTTGGCCCGTCCCGTTTCGACACTTTCAAAAACAGAATGAATGGTAGGCAACACCAGATATTCGCTCATTCCACCAAAACGCCCTTCGGCTGCCTGATGCGTAAAACTGCCTTCCGGTCCCAGGTAAGCCACTCTTTCCGGCAGTTCCAGGTTACGGGAAACGGCGAAGATCTCAAAAAAAATGGCATCGATCGCTTGCCGGGTAAGCAGGCCGTCGTTGCGTTTTTCAAGGCGGTCCAGAATCTGCTTTTCCCGTTCCGGACGGTAAATGATGGATTGGGACGAACGTTTCAGGTCACCTACTTTTTTGACGAGCTCCATACGCTCATTCAAAATGCTAAGCAGCTGATCATCAAGCGTGTCTATTCTGTTTCTTAGGTCTTGTAATTCCACTAAATCGTGATTAATATGTATCGGAAGGTCGAGTCAGAATTCAAAGACCCGACCCTCCAAATATTACTTTTATGTTCTCAAAGATAAATAAAGAGACGCCTACACTGCGAGTGCCAGCTCTTCGATGTTCTTTTCGGTTTTAAGGTTATCAATGATAAAACGCTGGCGTTCAGGGGTGTTTTTACCCATGAAATAGCTTAATAATTTCTGAATCGAAGTTTCCTTTTGCAGGATAACGGGCTCAACACGCATGTCTTCGCCAATGAATTTGCCAAACTCGTCAGGCGATATTTCACCCAGTCCCTTGAAGCGGGTAATCTCCGGTTTGCTGCCCAGCTTATTCACGGCATTCTGCTTTTCTTCTTCGCTGTAACAGTAAATGGTCTCTTTTTTATTCCTAACCCTGAAAAGCGGTGTTTCCAATACAAAAAGGTGCCCGTTACGAACCAGATCCGGGAAAAATTGAAGGAAAAAGGTCATCAGCAGGAGACGAATGTGCATGCCATCCACGTCCGCATCTGTTGCGATCACGATCCTGTTGAAACGTAGGTTTTCGACCCCGTTTTCAATGTCCAATGCGTGTTGTAGCAGGTTAAATTCCTCGTTTTCGTAAACGATTTTTTTAGTCAGGCCAAAGCAATTCAATGGTTTACCCCTCAAACTGAAAACAGCCTGCGTTTGAATGTTCCTCGATTTCGTGATCGAACCGCTGGCGGAATCCCCTTCCGTGATGAACAATGTACTTTCATAACGGAATTCGTTTTTAAGGTCTGTCAAATGCAAACGGCAGTCTCTCAGCTTCTTATTATGCAAATTGGCCTTCTTTGCACGGTCATTGGCCAGCTTTTTAATGCCCGCCAGCTCTTTCCGCTCCCGCTCAGATTGTTCGATCCGTTTTTTCAATGCATCCCTTGCTTCCGGGTGCATATGCAAGTAATTGTCCAGTCTTTCTTTTACAAAATCATTGACGAACGTGCGCACCGTGGTGCTGTTCGGGTCCGGTGTGATGGTATTTGAGCCTAATTTGGTTTTGGTTTGAGACTCAAAAACTGGCTCCTGCACCCGGATGGCAACTGCGGCAATGATAGACGAACGAATGTCTTCCGGCGCGTAATCCTTATTAAAATGCTCCCTGACCGCCTTTACAATAGCTTCCCGAAAAGCCGCCAGGTGTGTTCCGCCTTGCGTTGTGTACTGCCCGTTGACAAAAGAATAGTACTCTTCCCCGTATTGATTGCCGTGGGTCATAGCAAATTCAATGTCCTCTCCCTTTAAATGTATAATGGAATAACGCAGCGACTCCGCATCCGATTTGCTTTGCAGCAGGTCCAGCAGGCCATTTTGCGAAATGTATTTTTGTCCGTTGAAATTGATGGTGAGGCCCGCATTCAAATAGCAGTAATTCCAGATCATATTATCCAGATACTGAGGAATGTAACGAAAGTTCTTAAAAATCACCCCGTCCGGCTCGAAAGCAATGTGTGTCCCGTTGCGCTGATTTGTCTGGATTTCTTTCGATTCGTTCACAAGCGCGCCTTGCGCAAATTCTGCATTCTTACTCTTCCCATCCCGGAACGACTGAACCTTGAAATATTGCGAAAGTGCATTGACTGCTTTTGTCCCTACCCCATTCAAACCCACCGATTTCTGAAACGCGCCGGAATCATATTTTCCACCTGTATTGATCTTGGAAACGCAGTCTACAACCTTTCCAAGCGGAATTCCACGACCATAATCCCTTACCTCAACGCGATGCTCGGAAATCTTGATTTCTATGGTTTTTCCGTTGCCCATCATATGTTCGTCGATGGAATTATCGACGATTTCTTTTACTAAAACATAGATCCCGTCGTCCACCGAAGACCCGTCGCCTAACTTGCCAATATACATCCCTGGCCTTAACCTGATATGTTCTTTCCAATCGAGTGACCTTATACTATCCTCATCATACTGCACGTTGGTACTTTCCATAAATTATGATCCCTTTGGAGGCTATTGTTGATTTTAAATATTGTATTTTAATAATTTAAGACATTTGTCGTTACCCTGTTATAACTTTACACGAAAATAGCTTGGGCACGATTAATAGAAATTCTTTAAAAATAGGAAAAATCTAATTTACTTTGCCATGTTATACACGTGCAAATATTAAGTATGCTCATATCCAAAATTCAGAAACACTAGTCTTATACATAGTTTTAATGAATTGCAGGCATTTCAATAGTACAATATTACTTCATATGAACAGATTCAAATTGGCAAAAAGTTATAAAAGTATACTTCCTTATCTCCTCTGTTTATTCATTTCCTTACCATCCCTGTCCCAGGTAATCCCACAATCCTTCCCTACGGCTCCCACAAGCGGTGTACCTCAAAGCGGCAGCACATCAGGAGCGCCAAGGGGAACAACTGGTAATACTGGTAACGCAGCGAATCCAGGCAGCACCACAAACCAGCAAGGGAATCAGCAGGGCGCTAATGTTCAGCAACAACAGCAGCAACAGCAGCAAGCGAACCAGCAAAAAGCTGATATTCAACGCGATAACAAGGGAAAAGTTCTTGGTGACCAGAATGGTCAGAACGCCGATCAGGGTGATCAGAGCAAGGTAAATGACACGACATCTGCTCAGCTTTCACCCGCTGAACAGGAAAAAGAGGCATTTCGCCAAAAAATCTACGGATATTCTCTTTTTGCAAATAAAAGTCTTGATCCTATTCCAAATTTGCAGGTTGCAACGCCTACCAACTACATTGTTGGCCCTGGTGATGAGCTTAAAATCTTCATCTATAACTACGCAGAAAGCACTTACGAGGTCACCGTTACAAAAGACGGCTTCATTTCGCTGCTTCGGGTGGGTAATGTGTATGTAGCCGGACGTACAATAGAAGAAGTCCGTAAGATATTGATTGACAAGTTTTCGAAGTTCACACCCGGCCTGATCGGCAGCGGAGGCGAAACTGCGCGTACCAAACTGATGGTAACCCTGGGTGATGTACGCACGGTAAAGGTCTTTGTAACAGGAGAAGTGATCAATCCCGGAACCTATCAGGTGTCCTCATTATCGTCTGCATTTAATGCGCTTTACCAAGCTGGCGGGCCTAACGAAATTGGATCTTTCCGTGATGTTCGTGTAGTGCGGGCTGGGAAAGTTGTATCGCATATTGACATCTACGATTACCTTGTTAATGGTAAAATCGACGGTGATATCAGGGTTCAGGACAACGATAATGTTGTTGTTGGTTACTATCTGAAAAGGGCTGAAATAGCGGGAATGGTTAAACGTCCCGGGATTTACGAGCTTAAACCGGAAGAGAAATTAGGTGATATGCTTCGTTATTCGGGTGGCTTCAATGACAAAGCATACCGGGCAAGACTTAAAGTGCAAAGGATTACTTCGAAGGAACGTAAGATCCTGGACGTTGCAGAAACGAATTATGACTCTTTTGAAATCGTAACAGGTGACTCTGTTAATGTTGAAACTGTTTTAGACCGCTTTGAAAACATTGTAACAGTGGAAGGCGCTGTGATGCGTCCGGGAGATTATGCTTTGGACAACAGCCCGTCATTGAAGCAATTGATTGAAAATGCGCAAGGCCTGCGCGAAGATGCGTTCGTAGGACGTGTAAGCGTTTTGAGAACACGCCAGGACCTGGTTTTGGAAAGCATTTCTATCAACTATACAGATATTTTAAACAATGTTACCCCGGACCTGATCCTGACCAGGCTCGACAGGGTCATTGTCCCCTCTAAATTTGATATGGCCGAACAAGCTTACGTAAGTGTGAACGGCGAAGTCAACAACACCAAGATTGGTGAAAACGAAGGTAAATTCCCTTATACGGTGAATATGACCCTCGAAGATCTTCTGGTTCAGGCTGGTGGACTTAAAGAATCTGCTTACACATCGGAAATCGAAGTAATCAGAAGAAAAAGAAATAGCATTGCAGGTGCTGCAAACGCACAAATATCAGAGGTTTTCAAATTTGATGTTGACCGTGATCTGTCGCTGAACAGCAAAGGAAGCAATTTCACATTGATGCCATTCGACCAGGTTACTGTTCGCAAATCGCCGAACTACGTGGAGCAACAAAGTGTGTTTGTGGAAGGGGAAGTGCTTATCGCCGGTCCTTATACGATTGTTAACAAAAATGATAAGATCAGTGATGTGATCAAAAGAGCTGGTGGTTTAACCGAACTGGCTTATCCTGAAGGAGCAACATTACTGAGAAGAACATTGGTAAGAGAGCTTGATGAACCTACTGACTTTGATCAGGCGGAACAAACTGAAAAGAGCATTAAATCAGGAACAATCATTGGTGATGTTCCAAACGTAAAAGAAGAGTCGATCGGGATTAAATTGAAAAACATCCTGAAAAGCCCTGGTTCATTTGAGGATCTTATCGTTCAGGAAGGTGACATTATCCGCATTCCGAAACGACTGGAAACAGTCCAGGTTAACGGCGCTGTGCTTTATCCGACAACGGTTAAATATGGCAAGGGAATGGCATTCTCTGATTACATTTCACAATCCGGCGGATTCACAACGCAGTCATTGAAAAAAAGCTCTTATATCAAATATCCAAACGGAAATGTTGATAGAACAAGGAGATTCCTGTTTTTCAACGTATACCCGAAAGTTGAACCTGGCTCCGAAATTTTCGTTCCCCTGAGAGCTGCCCCTGCATTGAATCCGCAGCAGGCACTTCAGACCGCAACAGGAATTTTGGGTTCCGTAATGAGTTTAATTTTAGCAGTACTCGCTTTCCGATCAATCAACTAATGTCAACAACGACGCTACATCCGCAACAAGAAGTGCCAGAAGATGAGTTGACCCCGAAAGAGGTTATCGAAAAGGTTCTGGTTGTTAAAACGGCACTTATCCGTAACTGGAAAATGCTGGTGCTATTGCCTATCCTTGGTTTTGGGATTGGATATGGTCTGGACACGTTCATTGATAAACCAAATATGTACGAGGCTGAGGTTGTTTTTAACCTTGGAACAGGTCAGCAATCGTCAGGTTTTGGCGATATGGCTGGGTTATTGGGACTGGGAAATGCACCCGATGCGAACATCTTCACCGGCGAAAACTTCTTCTATTTCGTAAAATCTCGTCCGGTTCTGGAAAGGAACCTGATGAAAGAAGTTGATGTGAACGGTCAGAAAATGATCCTGGCGAACTTCTTCATTGATTCAAGCGGGATTAAGAAAAAGGAATGGGAAGAAATTCCGCAGAACCAGAACTTCCATTTTGCCAGTCGCGACATTAAGAAGCTTGACATGCGGTCGAGAAGAATTTTGAATGAGCTGGTGATCAAAGCAGCGGCCTCGACTGAAATCGCTTCTCTGGACCGGAAATCTTCTTTCATTTCGCTGTCAACCAGCATGGAAAACGGCACATTGGCAGGACTTTGGGTGACGAAACTTTTGGAGACCGTTGAAGAAATGTACACGGAAAACCAGACCCAAAAGTCCCGTAAAACATTAAATTTACTTCAACACCGCGCCGACTCTCTGGCTGCTGTACTTGGCATTGCGGAACACAAGCTTGCAAGACAATTGGATTACAGTGCGCAGATCATGCTGCCGGAAGCGAAGATTTCGGCTAACAGCATGGAAAGAAAATCGTCCTTTCTCCAAACGCTTTACTATGAAGCAATGGGAAGTGCTGAAAAAATGCGTGTTACAATGGTTCGTGAAGCTCCATTATTTACAGAAATTGAAGGCATTAAAGTCCCTTTGGATATAAAAGCAGAAGATAAGAGGAATGCAAAAATCGGCGCATTAGTAGGCGTAATGCTCGCGTTGATCTTTACCTATTTCAGAACGGTGTTTGCAACGCCAACAGTAGTAGTAGTTAAGCAATAAAATGGCATCTCAGCACTCAATTACCATTAAGGCAGGCGGATCCGAGAAGGATTACTGGAAAGATCTCTGGCTCAACAGGCAGTTACTCTGGATTTTATCAAAAAGAGACATTTCAGTTCGTTACAAACAAACCCTGTTAGGTGTTGCGTGGAGCGTATTAAGGCCAATTATGACCATGACCGTCATGGTTTTTGTTTTCAGTTATCTTGCAAAAATCAAAAGTGATCCGGGTGTTCCGTATCCGTTGATGGTTTTGAGCGGACTGACGATCTGGACATTTTTCGCGAACACATTCACCCAGATCAGCAACAGTATCCTGATCAATTCCAATTTGGTCTCGAAGGTTTACTTTCCCAGGTTGCTGATGCCGTTAAGCTCCATAGCAGTCGGTTTTGTGGACTTTATGATCGCTTTCGGGATATTCCTGGTAATGACCATTTTCTTTAAGCATCCTATAAGCTGGAACATCATATTTCTTCCTTGCTTCATTTTACTTACATTTATTACTTCTTTGGGTTTTGGCCTGTTCTTTGCGGTGTTGAATGTGCGTTTTCGGGATATCGGTCAGTTAATTCCATTTTTAGTACAAGTTGGGATGTACGCGGTGCCGGTTGCTTACAGCAGTACGCTTGCAAAAGGAACGTGGTTTGAAAAATATTATAATTTGAACCCGCTGGTTGGTATCATCGATGGTTTTCGTTGGTGCCTGCTTGGTGACAAAGCGTATTTCAATCCCCAAAGTCTTTACTCAACAACAATCATTTCCTTTGTTATAATGATATTGTCTTTGATTTATTTCCGTAAAAAAGAAAAAACTTTCGTCGATCATATCTGAAATAATTACCTTTAGGCATGCCTGTAATCGTAGCTGAAAACATCAGCAAGAAATATATAATAGACCATCAACGTAAAAGTGGTTCTCCAAGCCTGCGTGATATTGTCTCCGAAAAGGTTGACAAATTATTTTCACGCAAGCAGGACAATTCCGACTTTGCCGAGAAAGAAGAGTTTTGGGCATTAAGGGATGTAAATTTTTCGATCGATCAGGGCGACCGCATCGGCATAGTTGGCCATAACGGCGCGGGAAAGTCGACTTTATTGAAAATTCTCAGCCGCATTACAGAACCTACAACAGGCCAGATCAAAATCGACGGCCGTATTGCCAGCTTGCTGGAAGTAGGGACTGGTTTTCACCCGGAACTCACAGGCCGCGAAAACATCTTCCTGAACGGAGCGATATTGGGTATGGCCAAAAGCGAGATCCGGCAGTCATTTGACGCGATTGTTGATTTTGCAGGCGTTGAAAAATTCCTGGATACACCTGTTAAAAGATATTCTTCGGGGATGTATGTGCGGCTTGGTTTTGCCATCGCAGCGCACCTTAACCCTGAAATCCTGATCGTAGACGAAGTTTTAGCAGTTGGCGATACCGAATTTCAGAAAAAATGTCTGGGCAAAATGCGCGATGTTTCCGAAAGCGGAAGAACATTGCTTTTTGTAAGTCATAACCTCACCGCCATTCAGGCGCTTTGCAACAAGTCCTTTTATTTTGAAAAAGGGATGTTGATCGATCAGGGCGAGACTACACATATTGTTACAAATTACCTGAGCAAGGTTTCTCACAAAAGTCTCGAGAAGCATTGGGACAACATTGAGAGTGCCCCCGGCAATGACCAGGTTCGCGTGAAAAGGTTCAAGCTTTTCCCTGAATATCAGGATGATCTGAACCACATCGACGTTCGGACGCCCATCAATTTCCAATTTGAATTCTGGAACCTTGTGGAAGGTGCGAGCCTGAACCTGAGCATGCATTTGTATACGTTTACAGGTGAATGTATATTTAATGTGGGCACGCAAGCAGAAACTTTTTCGAAAGGCCTTGTGAGCGGCGTATGTGAGATTCCCGGCCATTTCCTTAATGATGGCTCCTATGTGGTTTCGATGATGATCGTGAAGGACACCAGCACTGTTCTTTACAATATGGAAGAAGCCCTTATTTTTGATATTGAGGATTATCGTGAAAATGTGACCTGGTATGGCAAATGGCCCGGTTATATTCGCCCTCAACTTAATTTTTCCATTCGCCAAACTGAACATGTAGTGAATGATTAACGTCACTAAAACCTTTTTACCAGACCAGGAGAAATATCTGCAATATGTTCGGGAAATTTGGGAACGCGGATATCTTACCAATAACGGCCCGGTCCTTCAGGAGCTCGAAGCAGAACTAAAAAAATACCTGGGGGTTGAACACCTCTATTTTTGCGGTAACGGAACGATCGTTCTTCAAATTGCGATCAAAGCGCTTGAAATCACCGGTGAGGTGATCACAACGCCATTTTCCTACGTTGCAACATCGAATGCAATCCTTTGGGAAAATTGCACGCCCGTTTTCGTTGACATTGATTCTCAAACATTCAATATAAATCCGGCGCTGATCGAGGCATCCATTACGCCTGCAACCACCGGAATACTGGCAACACACGTTTATGGCAATCCATGTGATATCGAGGCCATTGAAGTGATTGCTAAAAAGCATAATCTGAAAGTCATTTACGATGCGGCGCACGCATTCGGCGTTACCTATAAGGGCAAATCGTTGCTGTCGTTCGGAGATCTGAGCACTTGCAGCTTTCATGCGACCAAGGTTTTCCACACGATAGAAGGCGGCGCATTGATTTCCAATCATCCAGAGCTTGACAAAAAATTGCACCTCCTGCGTGCATTCGGACATCAGGGCGACGAACATTATCTCTATGCAGGGATCAACGGCAAGAATTCCGAATTCCATGCAGCCATGGGATTGGTCAATCTTCCGCTTGTGAAAGACATTATTGCTGCCCGCAAGGAAGTTTTTGATGCTTATGATAGTTTGCTAAATTGGGACGTATTATATAAGCCGGTCATCAGTAAGGACATTGAATATAATTATGCTTATTACCCGGTTGTATTTCCTTCTGAGCAGGTTATGTTCCGCGTTATGGATGCATTGCGTGAGGAAGATGTTATTCCGCGGCGTTATTTTTATCCTTCATTGAACACGCTGTCCTTCATGCCAAGGCAAATTGCCTGCCCGGTTTCGGAAGATATCGCGTTAAGAGTGTTAAGTTTGCCTTTATATGTCGGCCTTCCGTATTCGGACATCGAACGGATTTCCCGCATCATTAATGGTCATTTATCACCAGAGTAGCATGAGTTTTGTTTACTGGCTTGCCTTCCTGCTGTTTTTATACAGCATCAGTTTTGTTGCAAAAAGAATAGCCCAGCCTTCACTGGCAGAGTGGCTTATCGTTTGTTTCATGCTGTTCGTAGGAAGTATCATACCGGCAGGTTTTGTACTTTCAGCATTAGACCTGACTGCACAAACCTGGGCATGGATTGTCGCCACATTCGTTGCTTTGGGCTTGCACTATTTCATTTGGACTTCGTTAATACAGTCACAGCCCTCCTACTCCATCCGCGCGGTCATTTCCAGCCGGGCAGACACTTTCAGATCCTGGTCAAAAGAACTTTCTGTTTACCTTAAAACGATATTCTTTTTCATGTTTGGGACCATTGCAGTGATTGCAATGACCAACCTCATTCTCGTGCTTTTTACAGCTCCTAATGAGTGGGATAGCATGACAGGGCATTTGAATCGCGCCATCCGATACATTCAGAACGGCACGATGGCGCATTTCGGAGGAACGAACTGGAATATGGATACGTATCCCAAAAGTCTCACCACCATTCAGATTTACAGTTATCTGATCAGCGGAAAAATCGAGAATGCATTCAAACTGATTCACCATACTTCCTACTATATTACGCTTGTTTGCGTATTTGGAATTGCGCAACGCATTGGCCGGAATTTATCGGCCAGCTTCTTCTGCGCACTGGCTTACGGGATGTTCCTGAACTTCCTGATGCAGGCGGTGACAACCGAAACGGACATCGTTCTGACAGCTTACCTGAGCTGTCTGCTTTATTTCCTTTTCACTTATTACAGCACGCGAAACAACAAATATCTTTATTTGTCAGGGCTCGCATTCGGCATTGTGTTTGGTCATAAGGTGACATTTGCTTTGTTACTGCCATCCGTTTTTGTCATCATGCTTTACACGGTGTTCCTGGCGCCGGACCTGAAAGTATTTTTCAACCGGTTCGTAAAACTCGCAGTTGCGATTTCTGTTGCTATGCTCGTTTATACATTCCCGACAGGCTACATTAAGAACATCATGGTCTTCGGGCACCCGATAGGCCCGCCTACTGCATTAAAACATCAGTCTGTGGAGCGTTTTGGGTCGTTACCGAACCTTTTTGAGCAGGGAAGCCGTAACGTGGTGCGCTATACTTATGAGTTTTGCAACCTGGATGGCATCCGTAATGCGCAGTGGGGATATGATTTGAATACATTTATCCGAAAACCACTTGTGGTTCTGGAAGATAAATTACGCATGCGACTGGATGAAGAGACTGAGTATGCGATCGTCCCGTTTTCCTTTCAACGCCGTTTTGATAATTTCAATGCGAATCCTTACTGGGGCGTATTTGGTTTTGCGCTGATATTGCCATTAATTTTTTTAACATTAATCCGTGTTTTTCGCTCACGCGTGCACTGGTTTCTGGCAATTGCATTCTGTTTGCACTTTGCAGCAATTTCCTACTCTGCCGTTTATGACCCTTTCAAAGGAAGATATTTTATAGAAACCGGCTTATTCGGCGTCCTTTTCCTTTTGCTTTTGTTTTCAAACCATCGCTTATCGATCCTTAAACCACGCAGGAATGTTTGGAAAGGATATATTATGGTTGTGGCAGGACTGGCCTGTATCTCGGCAATCATGTCGGTTTATCTTAATATCCGCTGTCTTCCTATCGCGGCTTATGGATATAAATCAGCATTGCAAACGGAGCGAATCCAGTTGCAAACATTCGCCCGTCCGGACATTACGAAGGCTTACCAGACATTTGATTCCATCGTTCCGAAGGATGCGACGGTGGCATTGGCTACTATTAATGATGATTTTGAATATCCGCTTTATGGTGAAGATCTTTCTCGCAAATTGATCACCATTAACCCTTTTGAACAGGGCCTAAAACCTATTCCAAAGAATGCAGATTATCTTTTTTATGCCAAAAGCGTGATTAATGACACCAGCCGCATCAAATCTTTACCCACAGACATTCGTTTAGGAAGCGATACGACGATCACCAACGTGGCAGTCCGGGGAGAAGATTATTATCTCAGAAAGCTTAAATAGCCATCCATGACCATCGCCATTATGCAGCCCTATATATTTCCGTATATAGGCTATTTTCAGCTGATCAACGCCGTTGATAAATTCATTATTTATGATGATGTGAATTTTATTAACAAAGGCTGGATCAACAGAAATAATGTCCTGGTGTCCGGTCAGCCCCATCTTTTTACAATTCCCCTGAAAGATGCAAGCCAAAATAAGCTCATCAACGAGGTCGAACTTTCGAAAAGCGAACCCTGGCAGAAGAAATTCCTGAAAACCCTTCAGCAATCATACCAAAAGGCCCCCAATTATCAGAAGGTTTTTGTTCTGATAGAAGAAATTGTAAATTTAGATGTTCAAACCATATACGAACTGACCTTTCAGGCCTTAAAACGAACTTGTGCGTACATGGAAATCACGACGGAGATTGTTCCCTCGTCAACGATTTACCAAAACACACATTTGAAAGGTCAGGAAAGAATTTTGGATATCTGTAAACAGGAAAACGCCAGCCATTACATTAATCCGATCGGAGGAATGGAATTGTATGATAAAGAGAAATTTGAAAAGGAGGGGATAAAACTTGACTTCATTAAAAGTGTTTCGAGCCCTTATCCCCAATTTAAAAATGCTTTCGTACCTTGGCTGTCAATTATAGATATCCTGATGTTTAACGACCCCGCGGACATTAAGGAACATTTAAAAGCTTACGAACTGATTTAAGATGGCTAAGGTTATCGTTTTTGGAATACTCGACACAGCAGAACTGGCACACTATTATCTGACTCACGACTCAGAACATGAAATAGTCGCTTTCACTATCAATCGGCAATATATTCAGGATGAATCATTTAAAGGCCTGCCCGTTGTAGCCTTTGAAGATGTTGCCACCCTTTTCCCACCTGCCGATCACGCTTTTTTCGCGCCTATGACCGGCAGAAATATGAACCGGAACCGGGAAGGGATTTACAATGAGGCCAAATCCAAAGGCTACCAATTCATCTCATATATCAGTTCACACGCCACCATTTTCGACAGGAGCTTAATCGGTGATAACTGCTTTATCCTGGAAGACAACACCATCCAGCCATTTACGACGGTTGGAAATAATGTGGTGATGTGGAGCGGAAACCATATCGGCCACCACGGCCAGATCAAAGACCATGTATTCTTTACTTCTCATGTAGTGCTTTCCGGCCATTGCGTTGTTGAACCCTATTCTTTCTTTGGCGTTAACAGCACAATCCGTGATTATACGACGATCGCACAGGGAACTTTGGTGGGAATGGCTTCTGCTATAACCCGCGAAACCGAAGAATGGGGCATTTACATTGGAAATCCGGCTAAGAAAGTGCCTGGAAAGAAAAGTTTCGAGGCTTATTGAGCGGGAGAGGAATGTAATCGGGTAAACCGAATTTGAGACAGTAATTTACTGGGCAATGGAGCAGAAGAAAATCTTATTTGTGAGTCATGACGCCAATCGGGCAGGAAGCCAGTTATTGCTGCTGCAACTGCTTAGACTATTGAAAGAGCGGGGCGTTCCCATGCATTTGCTGCTTTGCAGCGGCGGAGAGCTGGAAAAAGAGTTTGAGGCGGTTGTCAGCACCACACGACTTTATCAAAACATCAGTGTAACCCCTACTCCACTTACCGGAAAGCTGCTTAAAAAAGTCCCTTTATACAAATATTATCAGCAGCATTCAGCCCAAAAAATTAATGAAAGAATTGCTGCCGAGCTCTCGCATCAGAACATTGGGCTGGTTTTCGTCAATTCTATTGCTAATTCCGCGGTTTACTGCGATTTCCTGAAATTCCTGCATCACTTACCGCTTGTGACGTTTGTGCATGAGCTGGGCATGGCCGTGAAGCTTTATTCGCATGAAAAGCAATTGAATTTCATGCTGAAAAAGACCGGACATCTTATTGCGGTTTCAAATGCAGTTGCCAATTATTATATTGGAAAATACAACTATCCAGAAAGTCAGGTCAGCACATTCACTTTGATTGATCATGAGCACATTGATCGCAAACTGAAATCTGTGCAGCATGATATTCTTGAAAAAACCTATAATGTTCCCAAAGATGCTATTGTAATCGGCGGATGTGGAAATGCCGAATGGCGCAAGGGAAATGACATTTTTAACTGGATCGCGAAGCGCGTAATCCATAAAACAAGTCCGCTGCCCGTTTATTTTGTATGGGTTGGCGCAGGGCCTCAGCACGAAATTTACGAGCTTATTGAAAGCGACATTCGCTTAATGGGGCTGAGTGACAGGATCATTCTCATTCCTCCGACGCCGCGTGCACTGGATTATATCAACCGATTTGACGTATTGCTACTAAGCTCCCGGGAAGACCCATATCCGCTTGTCGTTCTGGAAGCCGCTTTACAGGAAATTCCTGTGGTGTGTTTTGAAGACGCCGGTGGCGCACCTGAATTGATCGAATCTGACGCCGGATTCGTAGTTCCTTATATGGATATATCTGCGGCTTCCGAGGCAATCATACAGTTGGCCCTCGATCCTTCACTTCGCGAATCAATGGGCCGTGTCGGCAGAAAGAAAGTGTTGGAAAGGCATAATACAGACAAAAGCATTGCGAGCGTCGAAGCCATTATTCAAAAATATTTACCCTTACCGGTTTCGGAAAAGCAAAATCAATGACAATTGCCTTCACCATTTGCTCCATCAATTATTTAGCGCAGGCCAGGACATTAGGCGATTCACTTAAATCCACCAATCCCGACGTCCTTTTCTTCATCGGTCTCGTTGATTCCTTACAAGGTGTGGTTTTTGAAAAAGGATACAACACTGATTTTCCAATGATCGAAATCGATAAGATCGAGATCCGGGATTTTCAGGAAATGGCTGACAGATACAACATTACGGAGCTAAACACGGCCGTAAAGCCTTTTTATTTTACCTACTTTTTCAAACATTACCCCGAAGCAGATAATGTCATTTATTTCGATCCCGACATTATTGTATTTCAGCCATTATCGGGATTACTGTCTTCATTATCAGCGCATAAAGCTGTTTTGACACCGCACATTAATACGCCCATCGAAGACCAGCTTACGCCGAATGAGCTTCACCATTTGAATACAGGCGTTTATAACCTGGGCTTTGTGGCTTTCAGCAGATCCGCCGAAATCACAGCATTTATCAATTGGTGGGAAGAAAAATTGCGGTATGAATGCCTGATTGATCTGTGTAACGGTCTTTTTGTAGATCAAAACTGGATGAACTTCCTGCCGGTTTTTGTTCCTGATACGCATTTGGAACGAAACTCAGGCTATAATGCAGCATATTGGAACCTGCACGAAAGACTGTTTTCTGAATCCAACGGCACATTCTACGTTAACGAATCCAACCCTTTGATTTTCTTCCATTACAGCGGCTATGATCCTCAGAAACCTGCCGTTTTGTCCAAATACCAGGATCGCTTTGAATTATCGGCCCGCCCGGATCTTACGGCATTGTTCGATTTATACCGGAATTGTTTGCTAACGAATGGCAATGCGTACTATCGCCAGTTTCATTGCGCATACATTAAGCCTACTCCTGTCCGTCGTTATCAGCGGGTACGCAAATTGCTGAAAATGCCTTTTAATTATGTCATTGATCAGCTGGAAACCATTTAATGAAAGAGCTTGTATCTGTTATTGTGCCCATTCTGGATCCAGAGATCAATCCCACAGAGGAGCGGCTCTTGCATCACTGCCTCAATATGCTTGATAAATACCCGGTCATTTTTATCACTTTCGAAGGGGCCGATCTGTCCATTGTAAAGGAGCACAACGAGGATATCGATGTCATTTATTTTCCAAAAAAATATTTCCAATCCAGAGCTGCGCTCGCGGGATTGCTATTAATGGAAGATTTTTACGACCGTTTCAGCTGGTGCGACTTTCTGCTGATCCATGAACTGAACAGCTGGGTTGTGCGCGATGAGCTTTATTACTGGTGCAAACAAGGTTATGATTATTTAAAAGCCGGACCACTCGAAGACGATAATATCAAGAGGCTGGCGGGAGTCGTTTCCCGGATCTCCGGATTGAAGGAAGATGAAAAACGAGCTTTTGGTCAAGCATATGCGAATAATGGGATTTATCTTTGCCGCATTGAACGCATGATCAATACAATAAAAGCAAAGCAAAAGGAGGTTTACACTTATCGGCACAGCGAAGATTTTCTGCATGCCGATTCTGTTTTCTGGGACATGGAAGCAAATCGTTTCTGGCCACATTTAAGGAAGCCTACTGCCATCGTTCGCAATCATTTTGCAATGGACGCAGCCAATATCAATTTAAACAAAACGTTACCTTTTGCATTAACCGGCATATTGAAGGAAAATATTCATCATTTGCCTTATTTCAAATCATTGCCGGAAGCGGATTAATTGCACATGAATATCATTTATACGGTTTGTAACAGAATCAACCTTGCCCATGCACTTGCTTTGGCGGATTCGGTTCTGCTTCACCAGCCGAACTACACTTTTTACCTTTGCTGGGTCGACAATACGCCCATAGAGGTTCCAGCGCACATTAAGTTACTGACCATTGAGCAAGCAGAAATTCCATCCTGGAAAAGTATGGAGGCCAGATATTATCATTTCGAATTACCGGCCGCCTGCCGTCCCTGGTTTGCATTAGCGCTGCTCAGCCTGCATAAGGATTGCACAAATCTCGTTTTCCTGGCCCCAACGGTCCTTTTAGTAAAATCCTTTGAAGAAGTTATCAATCCGGCTTCGGACATTCATTTGACCCCGAACATCAGAAAGCCGCTTGCTCCTTCAATGGTGCTGGATGATAAGCGGATATTGAACATTGGCATGTTCCATTCGGGCAGCTGGATGTTGAAACCAGGCGAGAAAACATTAAAAATGCTGAAATGGTGGGCTGAAAGGACCATTGACCGGGCCGAATTTGATCTTTGCAACGGAAAGAATATGGATCAGTTATGGCTCAATTATACATTGGTCTGGATTCCTGAAACAACGCAGATAGCACATCCGGGATGGCATTACGGACTGCATGCTATCCTTAATCATGATCTTCAAATGAAAAACGGAGATTACTACATTGATGGGAAACCATTGATATCACTCGATTTTGCAGGACTGGATTATTTTGATCCCGTATGGTCTGATCATGTTGGTCTGTTGCCGGCTAACACTGCATTTCAAGCGTTGTTTAGCAGTTATAAAAAAACGCTGATCAAATACAAGAATTCAATTCCTGCCAACCGCGCCCCTGGTTATGGTAAACCAGCAAAAATCAGGGAAAACAGGATTTTAAGAAATAACATTGCAGCAAAATTGAAGTCAATTACTGCATTCATCGACCAATTTTAATTAAACAGCCGAAACAGGACTATATGCACTTCCTAGAAAAAAATACGCAGGACTTGCGGAGTTTTATATCTGAACTAAAAATCAACGGCGCTCAGAACACGGCTGATCAGCAGGATTACCCCAAATTGACCATTATAACGCCTTCCTACAATCAGGCAGATTACCTGGAAAGGACGATTTTGAGTGTTTTAAACCAAAATTATCCCAATCTCGAATACATTATCGTCGATGGTGGCTCCACAGATCATAGCGTTGAGATCATCAAAAAATACGAAAAATACCTTTCCTGGTGGGTTTCTGAAAAGGACAGAGGACAGGTTCACGCTATTAACAAAGGGCTGGAAAGAGCAACGGGAGACTACATTGGCTTCCAAAATTCTGATGATGTATATTTTCCGGACACTTTTGCTCGTTTTGGAAAAGCAGCGATGAGCCAGGAAGACGACATTATTTATGGTGACCTCTATATGATCACGCCGGATGATGAAGTAACAGAAATCCTGAAAACAACATCATACAGCTTTGATTGCCAGATCCTGGAAGGAATGCAGATTCATAATCAAACACTTTTTTTCAAAAGGGCATTGGTAGAAAAATATGGCAAATTCGATGAGTCATACCGGTTTGCCTTTGATTATGAATTTATAACGCGTTATACATATCAGAAATCGACGAAAGTACGGAAAGTGGAAGGCTTAGGCGGCGCACTGCGGGTTCATCCCGATGCAAAGTCGTCCACAATTGCGTCGATCGGAAAAGAGGAGCATGCGAAAATTCAGAAATTGTACATTTCAACGAATGGTTCAGCAGCTCTCAACAAAATAAGGTATCTTTGGTGCCGAGTTCGTAAAATTCTCTATTTCGCGGTGCGACTAGATTTACAATATATCCGTTTCAGATTTTCCAGATGAATTGGAGTCTATTAAACATAGCCACAAACTTTAACAATCTCAGATATTCCGTTGGCATCGCTATGATGTTCAACGGTTTTCCGCTGATATTTTTTATCCGGGATACTTTGGGAATTGGGCCGGCGAGTAGCGTATTTACCGCCATCTTTTTCTCGTTGGCACTCACATTAATGGTGCCTATGCACCTTTTCAAAAGACTCTACAAGCCTAATGTGATATTGTTCAATCTGGGTCTTGGCTTTCTTCTGCTCACATTATATTATTTCTTTTTCATTAATAAACAGGGTAAAGCGGTTGCGGATATTGGAAACTACGTGTTCATTTTCGGCTTCCTCGTGCTCTTGCTGCACGTCCCTAATGATGTGAAAGATACGCTGGTGATGATCCTGTTCTTAATGTCATTATTCACCAACATAACCCTGGTTTATTCCATCCTGACCGACCCGAACTGGACGCCCGGGATGCGTGCGGCCGTAAATTTCGCCAACGAAGGCGCACAACCTGGCGGAAATCCACATATTACGGCCCGAAACGGGATCATTTGCATGCTCACCGGCATAGTCATGCTAAACCGGACACCCGGGATCATTACGAAATTATTTCTTTTCTTTTCCGTCCTTTTCAGCCTTGGTGTAATTGTCATTTCACTCGCCAAATCCAGCTATCTGGCTGTGGGCTTAATGGTAGGCGCTTATTTTATTCTGCATTTTAAGATTTCCAGTGTCTATAGTGCCGTTGGAAGCGCCTTCAAGCTGCGGAATATGGCCTTCATTGCGCTGATCTTGGTTGGGCTCCGTTATTTTTTAATCCGTTACGGCAATATTCTGGATATGCTCCTGGGTTATTGGGACATGTTCCAGAACAGGATTATGGACGTGATTTTTACCTCAACCGGGGTTCGGATTACTGATACGGCCGATACGGATGCGTCTGCAATGGGGCGTGTGGGCGGTTTTGCTGAGTTTACAGAAACCTTTTTCTCCTGGGATGTTTTCCTCGGCCGAGGCTTTAAATCAGATTATCTGGATATTCCAATTCTTGAATCCTGGGTAAGCCATGGGATTTTCGGGTTTGTATTTTTCGCAGGATTTAATTTTTTCCTGTTCATCTACGCCATGAGGGAAATCAGAAGATATACCAATCCATTAACGACATTCCTGGCTTATTTCTTTTTGTCTTTAATGGTGTTGCTCTTCACCGGCGGCAGGCCTTTCGACATTGCATTCTGGTTCCCCTATTTGGTCATGATCCGGTTTTTGGGAATCAAATATCTCGACAACATTTCCAGAAAGCCGGTTGCAGCCCAACTTACAACGGTTACCAGCTAATTCCTTTTTTACAACAAATCGTCACGCTGCTGTACGAGCGCTATTTGGCGAGAAACCCTGCTCATGAGAGACCGCGTTGAACAATTAGATGGACTAAGAGGCATTTTTTCCA
Source organism: Dyadobacter sp. CY347 (assembly GCF_021502655.1). Classification (GTDB taxonomy): domain Bacteria; phylum Bacteroidota; class Bacteroidia; order Cytophagales; family Spirosomataceae; genus Dyadobacter. The sequence continues at coordinate 358,375 of NZ_JAKFFT010000002.1, read as the reverse complement.
TTCTGGTAATCGCCCACCATCACAATGCGTTCAAGGAATCGGTTTTTTATAATAACTTTTTCGTCATCAATTCCAGCCTGTTTGTCGATTTTTTCTTCGTATTAAGTGGGTTCGTTATCGCGATGAACTACGTGGGTAGGATCAGTACAGCGCAAGATTTCGGTACATTCCTAAAAAAGCGCTTCATCAGGCTGTTTCCGCTGCTTTTTTATACAGAAATCGTCTTCATCATCGCCAGTCTGATCGGTGAAAACAGTCCGATGAAGAATGTGGGCGAGCTTGGTCTGCGCTATTACGCTTATACCGCGTTTGATACGCTTACTTTTATGGGTTCCGCACCTGTTTTCGGCTCCTGGGTCAGCAACAACTATCCGGCGTGGTCCATATCGTCGGAAATGATCTCCTATGCGGTCTTTGGGCTTGTTATTTTGTTGTTACCAAAAATCAAATACATTTCCTTTGCTGTAATTGCTTTGCTGTCAGGCCTTTTTATAATTTCAAAAGGGGAATATCTGCTGGCCTATGAGTACGGTTTTGTTCGGGGATTGCTGTGCTTTTCACTGGGCATTTTCACGAATCTGGTGCTTAGTAAGCGCACATTCAGCTTGTCTGCATTCGAAATTCCATTTCTAATAATCCTGATTGCTGCCATGTACATAGTCCATCATTGGGAGATGAATTTATGGAAACTCATTTTTCCGTTCATCTTCGCAGCGGGCATCATTATCTTCGCCAGCTCCAAGGGCATTGTCACGCAACTACTTAAAAGTGAGACCTTTCAATATTTGGGTAAAATCTCCTATTCCATTTATCTAAACCATGCCATTGTCCTGATTCTGGTTAATGTGATCCTTTTTCGCGCATTGAAATCGCCCGTTAACGAGGGTATGATCGCTATTTCCCTGGTGATATCCATATCCCTGACCATTCTTTATTCTCACTTCACTTATGAATTTATCGAGAAAAGGGCGGGAAAGCTTTTGAAGAAAATGTTGGAATGAAATTTGATGAAATCGGATAAACCTTTCACAGTTTTGAATGGTTATCTTAACGAACCAAAGCAGAAATCATGGCCACATTTTCAGAACTTATCCAGGGCAATAAGCCCGTGTTAGTCGACTTTTCAGCAGAATGGTGCGGACCTTGTAAAATGATGAAACCTATTTTGGAAAAGGTAAAATCAGAACTGGGAGATTCCGCAACGATCATTAAAGTGGACGTTGACAAGAACAAATCAGCAGCTAATGCCTATAAAATCCAGGGCGTGCCTACATTGATCGTTTTCAAACACGGCAAACCGATGTGGAGACAATCAGGCGTTGTCCAGGCAGATCAGCTGAAATCCATTATTCAGAAATACATTTAAGTACATTAAACCAGGCAGTTTTGAGAAGCAGCAATTTAGACGTCATTGAAAACAAAGATTTTAGCATTGAAGATCTGACTGAAACCAGTTATGAACAGGTCAAATTCTTCAGCTGCACATTCTCCGATCTTTCAGGCATTGACTTCATCGACTGCGTTTTTCAGGATTGTAATATGAGCAATGCCAGTGTTAAAAATTGTAAGATTTCCGACATAGAATTTATCAATTGCAAGCTCTTAGGCATCAATTTTTCCGAGACCAAAGACTTCGCTTTCGCCGCTAAGTTTGAAAGCTGCATATTGGATTATGCCATTTTTGAACAAAAGAAGTTAAACAAATCAGCATTCAACAATTGCAAAATTCATGGTGCAGACTTCACACAAGCCGATTTATCTAAGTCCAAGTTCTACAATTGCGACTTCTGGGACGCCGTTTTTGCCAACACCAATCTGGCTGGCGTAGATTTCTCAAACAGCAAGAATTTCACCATTGACCCAACCAGCAACAACATTCGCAAAGCCAAATTTCTCTCTTCTGATCTGGCTGGTTTGCTGACCAAATTTGACATTATTATCAAGTAGCATTTTGAACGCCTGCGCATTTTTCGTTTCTTGGCGCGTCTAAATCTACCTTTTCAATTATGTCACTTCAATTGTTTGCCGAAACCGTTTACACCGGTCAGGAAATCCTTAGAAACCAGCTTATACAAGTCATAGATGGCCAAATTGCTGGAATGGAATATACAGAACCGGATCCAGCTGTCACGCGTGTTGCCAACCTCGCACCCGGCCTTTTCGATAGCCATATTAACGGCGGCGAGAAGTTTTATTTCACCGAACGCGCTGACGAAGAGACCATTGACGACATTTATCAAGCCAGCGTAAAAACCGGAACAGCCTACGTGCTGCCTACGCTCATCACTTCTCCCCAAGAAAATATCCTGAAAGGCATTGAAGCTACACGCAACTACATTCAAAAAAACCCGCAATCTGGCGTTTTGGGGATGCATTTGGAAGGCCCGTTCTTGAATCCAATCAAACGAGGCGCACATTTGGCAGGTTATGTCCGCAAGCCGACAAATGCTGATTTAGAAGAGATTATTACCCACGGAAAAGACATTATCAAGCTCATCACCATTGCCCCGGAAATGTTCACGACCGAGCAGATCCAAATGCTGCTTGAATCCGGCATTACCGTGTCAGCAGGCCATTCCAACGCTACTTATGATGAAGCGATGGCGGCATTTAAACAGGGAATTCAGCTCGTAACGCATTTATACAATGCTATGTCAGCATTCGGCCACCGCGCGCCAGGGTTGGTTGGAGCCACATTCGACAATGAAAATGTATATGCGCCTCTAATCATCGACGGTGTGCATTGTGACTTCGGAGCGGCCAGCGTGGCTTATAAGATCAAGAAAGACAAGCTGTTCCTGATTTCAGACGCGTTGTTTTTGGGAGAAAAAGTGACGGAATTTAAATGGGGAGAATTTGATGCTTATCTGAAAGATGGCCGATACACAAACTCGGATGGTAACCTGGCCGGAGCCACCATTTCTTTGCCAGATGCGGTTCGTAATGCAGTCAATGTAATTGGTATTCCTTTACAAGAAGCGATTGAAATGGCCACGATCAGGCCTGCGAGAGCATTGGGATTGGAAAAGCAGATCGGCAGCATTGCCATCGGCTACCCCGCAACATTCACCACATTTGACGATAACCTTGACAATTTCTCGGTTTTGAAAATGTAATTACAAAACCAACATTCCGCCTGCACGAAGCTGCGTCCAGGTCATGGAAGTCATAAAAGTTTCGAAGCTGCCCAATCCGGCGGCTTCGAAATCACTTCTCAGTTTTTCCAAAGGATAAGCTTCTGCGTTGGAAGACAGCAGTTTAGGCATAATCTCCACAAGCCATTCGCCCACAGCCACATCCGTTTCAACTGCCCATTCTTTTTTCTTATTATAAAAAACCAATTCGGCGATTTCGTAAACCTTTCGGCCTTTTTGCTCTTCAAAAACAGACATTTCAGGCAAGCTTCCGAGCCAGGTCACAACTGCATTTGACCTGTTTGCCAGATCCGGCAATTCGCTAATGCTCTTTTCAATATAATTCGGTGGAATAGAAGTCGGCGGCACTTTAAAATCAAACCATCGCGAATGCGGAAAATCCAGGCAAACGCCGTGCATGTAATTGAACAGCGACTTCCGCAAACCCTCCGCAAAAAGGTCATGGTTTGCGCCCGTCGGGTCCTGATGTTCCAAATCATTATTAGCAAATGTCCCATCAACAGGCCCGATCCGCATCACATCAAATTCCTCCGGATGCAATCCAACAGGGCTATGCGCCGTCATCGCAAACCGGTGCCAAAAGCCCGACTGCACAATGCCAGCCTGAAACAATTGCCGCACCATTTCCAGTGAATCAATCGTTTCCTGGGCGGTCTGCGTCGGAAAACCATACATTAAATACGCATGCACCATAATGCCCGCCTGCGTAAATGCATCCGCCACGCGCGCCACTTGTGCAACCGTCACACCCTTTTTCATACGCTCCAAAAGCCGATCAGACGCCACTTCAAGACCGCCAGAAATCGCAATGCAGCCGGATGCTTTTAATAACAGACAAAGGTCATGCGTAAAATTCTTTTCAAACCGAATGTTGGTCCACCAAACGACAGTCAACTTCCTTCGAATGATTTCCAACGCCAAATCCCTCAGCAATGCTGGCGGCGCAGCTTCGTCAACAAAGTGAAAGCCGTTTTGCTGCGTTTGCGCAATGATTTCTTCAATGCGATCACAGAGCAATGCGGCGGTCATGGGCTCATAACGCCTGATATAATCCAGTGAAATGTCGCAAAACGAGCATTTACCCCAGTAACAACCATGCGCCAATGTCAGCTTATTCCAGCGGCCATCGCTCCAAAGCCGGTGCATGGGATTGACAATTTCAATCACCGACAAGTAATCGTGTAAAGGTAAATCGCTGTAATCCGGCGTGCCCGTATCGCGCTGTGGCACATCCTTTTCCTTCGCGCCGTTGTGATAAATCACCGCACCATTCACGCGCGAGTAAACGCGTTTGAGTTGCGTAATCTCCCTTTCTCCATCCAGATATTCCAGAAGTGAAAGCAAAGGCGCTTCGCCGTCATCCAAGCAAATAAAATCAATATAATTAAAAACGCGTGGCTCTTTCAACGTGCGCAATTCCGTGTTAGGAAAGCCGCCGCCCATGACAATTTTAATGTTGGGATAATGCGTTTTCAAATACTGCCCACATTTGAAACCGCCATATAAGTTTCCCGGAAAAGGAACTGAAATACAGACAATGTTAGGCTGATATTTTTGTATTTTTTGTTCTAAAACATCCTTTAATGTCTGAGATAAGAGCGTATCAGGCGATTCCAACGCCGCCTCCATTTCATCAAAACTCGTTGCCGACCTTCCCAGTCGCTCCGCATAACGACTAAATCCAAAATGCGGATCAACGGCTTCCTGAATCAAATCACCCAGATCTTCGAGGTAAAGCGTCGCAAAATGCCGCGCCTTATCATGAATCCCCATCGTCCCAAAAGCCCAATCCATATCCTCCAACTGCTGAAAACGCCCTGCTTCCGGCAAATAACTCCGGTCGCAAATGCTGTGGGCTAATGTTGGATTCTGATTTTTAAGAAAACGGATAACCGGATCAATGGTCGTGATATAATCGTCTTTCAGCGAATAAATCCGAAAACTATTTTCGGAAAGCTCAATATCCGACTCGTCCAACTGCGCAAAAAGCGTCCTTAACCCCTTCGAAGAAAACAATTTCAAAATCACATCAATCCCCAAATCCGCCTGATAAGATTCCCTCCCAAGCGTATTCAAAAACCCCTTCAAATAAGCCGTAGCCGGGTAAGGCGTGTTAAGCTGGGTAAAAGGCGGCGTGATGAAAAGTGTTTTCTGGTGCAAGGTGAAGTATTATTTGTTAATGCAAAGGTACGACTGTTACAGAAAAATCGCACCGTTCAGGATTTGTTGCGCATCCCTGATAGTTTCCGTAAGTTCGGCCATCATTGGCGCAACCATTTATGCAAATTCTCTCGGACGTTCTGTTTCAACAATATTTGGATCAAAATAAATCTGATCTCGATCATGATTTGGAAGCAATTACCAACACGCCATTTACAACAAGCGCTTTTGATTTTTACACTTCCGTTGCGGTCATCTCTTCTTCAAAAATTGAGGGCGAACAGCTTGAAGTTGACAGTTATGTAAAACATAAAGTTCAGCACATCGAATATTTGCCAGAGCTGACGGAAAAACCAAACGATCTGTTTCGCGCATATCTGTTTGCCAAAGAAAACAAACTGACCCGCTCCAACTTTCTGCAAAGCCACAAACTTATTTCGGAGCATTTGCTGCCTGTGAAATGGCGAGGCGTTCTTAGGCAAAATAATATGCTTGTGATGGAGCATAATACAGGGAAAATTCAGTTTGAAGCTGTCCAATATCAGCAAGTCGAGCTGGAAATGGACAAACTATGGACTGACATTGAATCACTATCGAGAAAGACTTTATCGATTGCAGAAACATTTTACTACGCATCCTTCATTCACATGGTTTTTGTTGCGATACATCCATTTAATGATGGAAACGGACGCGCAGGAAGATTACTGGAAAAATGGTTTTTGGCAGATAACCTGGGGGAAACGGCGTGGTTTATTCAATCAGAAAAATACTATTATCAGCATGTTGATCAATATTATAAGAATTTGAATCGCCTCGGCGTTTTTTACGATCAGCTGGATTATGGACAGGCAATGCCGTTTTTGTCAATGTTGCCGCGTGCCATTAAATCATAATAGCCCGATTCTTTTCCCATCCAGTATTTTAAATGTCTCAACCATTCAACTTTCACATGCGTGCTGCTTTTTCGAGCTATTTTTTGAAATTTCTCTTATCACTTTTCATAATCAGCACTTCTGCTGTCTTTGCGCAAAAGAATAAACTCTATCCCCCATCCCAATTCCCCGACCGCATCATTCTCGGCTACAAGGGCGCTCCTGCTACTTCTCAGGCCGTTAACTGGCGCACAGATTCAACGGTTGCAAAGGGAATCGCTGCCATTCATGAGGCTGATCCTTCGCCTGATTTTGTGCCTAATGCTAAGATTGTGAATGCGTTGACGCAGTCGGTTAAGTTGGATGGCAAGGAAGTGCATTATCACGAAGTGAATTTTACGGATTTGAAGGCTTCGACGCAATATGTTTACCGGGTTGGGGATGGGGAAAATTGGAGTGAGTGGTTTCATTTTACGACAGCTTCGGATAAGAATGAGCCGGTTTCTTTCCTTTATTTTGGAGATGCGCAAACGGAAGTGCGTTCGCTTTGGTCGCGGGCGATCCGGGGCGCTTACTCGACTTTGCCCAAAGCCGATTTCATGATTCATGCGGGCGATTTGATCAACCGTTCCAATGCGGATCACGAATGGGGCGAATGGTTTGAGGCAGGCGGCTGGATCAATGGTATGATTCCGAACCTTTCGACGCCTGGAAACCATGAATATTTTAAAGATACAGACCACGATTACAAAGTTTCCCTCCATTGGCGGCCTCAATTTGCATTGCCTGAGAATGGCCCGGAAGGACTAACAGAAACAGCTTATTATATTGATTATCAAAATAATAGATTCATTTTTTTAAATTCCGAAGAAGCTGACAACAGCATTCGGGCCATGAACCGGCAAGCCGAATGGTTTGAGGATGTTGTAAAAAACAATCCAAACCGCTGGACGGTCGTAGTGCATCACCATCCTGTTTATTCTACAAAACAAGGCCGCAGCAATGATCGCTGGCGCAGGAAAATGGAGCCGCTTTACAAGAAATACAATGTGGATATCGTGCTGCAAGGGCATGATCATTCTTATGGTCGCGGCTTAAACATGCCAGTCGGCGAAAGCCGCCAAACGCCGGACGGGCCGATTTACGTCGTTTCAGTGAGTGGCCCGAAAATGTATGACATTGGTTTGCAAGACTGGATGGACCGAGCTGCTTCCAATACACAATTATATCAAGTGATCACGATTGATTCGAGCAAACTAACATTTAAGGCGTTCACAGTCAATGGTGATTTGTACGATTCCTTTGAGCTTAATAAGGATGATAAGGGCAAAAATACGCTGGTTGAATTGGAAGGAACATTGCAAATGAAGGAGCGATTGGAATTGCCGGAGCGTTATCTGAAAACATTTAAAGAGGCTGATTTAAGGCATTATAATGAGCGTTTTCAGGAATACAAAAAAAGGAAAGGGCTGAAATAACACACATCATCACGAGCAGAAAAAGAGCAAATATTTTGTTAATCATAAGCTTGCGATTATTTCTTAACACCCCAGAAAATGGCGTTTTTGAAAATGGTTTTATAAACATCACTTTCAAACAAAATCGGTGAATGCCCCATGAAAATGTAAATGTTCTTTGCCTTCATTTTCGGATTGGACCAAATGACAGGGTGATCGCCCATTTTGACCTTAGAATCAGGCGAATAGGTTGATTCATCGACGCTCGCAATTACATCCACATTCGGCCGCGGGCTCTTGTTATAAATATACCATTCCTCTTTTTTGACGAGAAAAGAAGCCGGAACGCCCTTCATAACGGGATGATTTTTCTTCTCAACATTCACAGTCCCCGCTGCAAAGTCAGCAATGTAATTTTTGTAACGAATGCCGCCCATAAAATCCGCAAACCAAGGCCAGATTTTGTAACCGTCAAACTCGCCTAGCAATGTAGCATGATGAAACCCAATCCAGCCGCCTTTTCCTTCATTCATGTATTTTTCAAATGCGGCCGAAGCTTCCGGTTTCCAGGCATATGGAACATAATCGAGCTGAATAATGAGTTGATAGTTAGCCAAGTAAGCTTCATTGATCGGATCAGTTTTATCAATGTAGTCAATGGCAAAATTCTCCTTCGCGGCCAATGAATCCAGCCAAATCCGCGCCCGCTTTGAATATTCAATGTGATGCCCGCCCGGCTCGGCCATTGCTAAAACTTTGAATTGCGGATTTTTTGTTTGAGCAAATGCGGTTTCTGAGGTGCAGAAAAGTAAGCACGCAAGCAAATAAACGGGAAGTTTCCCGGTGAAGATTTTCATGAGTTTCAAGTGTTTAGGAATAATAAAACCGTCCTTATTTCAGGACGGGCAATGTTATGCTGCTGCTATATTGGGCATCATGGTGGATCGTGATTTTCGATTTTTGAAAATCGGATTCATTGGCTTCAAAAATGTTCAGAAACTTCTGCGGATTCCGGTCCACCAGCGGAAACCAGCTGCTCTGGATCTGCACCATAATGCGATGTCCCTTTTTAAATGTATGTGCCGTTTCATTGAGCTTAACAGTTACTTTTTCCACTTTATCTTTTGTAAATGGCTCCGGCTTTGAAAAGCTGTTCCGGAACTTGCCGCGAAGCACTTCCGCACGAACCATTTGCTGGTAACCGCTCATATCCACCGGTTTATCACCTTCTTTTGCACCCGGAACCGTCGTATTGGCAGGCCAGACATCAATCACTTTAACAATAAAATCGGCATCTGAGCCTGTCGTGGAAACCATCAGATTGGCAATGATCTCACCGGTTAATGTGACGTCGGCCGTCAAAGAATCGGTTTGAAAACTTAGCACATCGGCCCGTTTGGATGCAAACCGCTGATCTTCGGCCATGTATGCGTTATTCCTATGAGAGCCTGTTACGCTCGTGTAAGGAACCGGGTTTGCAGGGTCGCTTTCGTAAGCTGTTTCGCCCTTTTTTTCATTTGGGTTAGCTGTTGTTAATGAGCCATTCACATTCAAATAATAAGGCGTTGGCTGACTGTTCTTAGGAGGCCAAACATCATAGTTTTTCCACTGATTGGAGCCCGTTTCATAAACCGTCACCTCAGGCTGGTCAAAGCTGCCTTTTCCTTTGAGATAAAAATTGAAAAACTTCGTCTCGATCTCTTCCTGAAAATATTTGTTCAAATCGCCGCCAAAATGATATTGCGCAAACGACTTCCATTGCGGCGCCGCCCAACCGCCATGCGTCCAAGGGCCCATTACAAGGCGGTTATTATTCCCCGGCGTCTGCTTTTCAATGGCCGCATACGTTTTCAACGCTCCATACAAATCCTCCGCATCAAACCACCCGCCAACGACCAGCACGGCGGGTTTGATGTTTTTTAAATGCTTCTTAATGTTCCTGATTTCCCAAAATTCATCATAAACCGGATGCGCCACAGTTTGCCTCCAAATGCTGTTGGGATCGGAAAAATAATCATCCGTATTTGCCTTTTTTAAAGGGCCGAAGTCTAGAAAATATTTGTAGGCATCCTTATATTCCGCGTTGAAAAACGACTTATAATTTTCTCCATCCGCGCTCTTGGGTCCATCAAAACCACTGTAAAAACCGAAATTATCCATCAGGAAAAACGCGCCATTGTGATAACAATCGTCGCCAATAAATTCGTCTGACATAGGCGCTTGCGGCGAAACGGCTTTCAATGCAGGGTGTGCATCAGGCAATGCGGCGGAGGAATAAAATCCAGGAAACGAAATGCCCGACTGGCCCACCTTACCATTGTTTTTAGTGTTTTTCAAAAGCCATTCAATCGTATCATAAGTGTCGCTCGACTCGTCGACGTCCTTGTTACCCGACTTCTTCTCGATCGCAGGCGTCATTTCTCTAAAATTCCCTTCGCTTTTATAACGGCCACGCGCATCCTGGTAAACAAAAATGTATTTTTCACGCATTAAATAAACGTTCGGACCAATACTGCGGCGATATTTATTCACCCCATATGGCCGCACCGAATAAGGCGTCCGCTGCATGAGGATCGGGTAAGTTTGAGACGAATCTTTGGGGGAGTAAATGGCAGTAAAAAGCTTTACGCCATCGCGCATTGTGATGTATTGTTCCGTTTTAATGTAATTTTCCCTGATCCAATTCGTGTCGGGCGCTGCCGTATTTTGGGCCTGACAAACGCAGGTGGAAAGCAACAAAATGAGCAATAGAAAACGTTTATGCATGGCTGGCTGTTGATAATGAAAATTTACTGACCAAAAATACAGAAGAAAGTGTTTGTCAAACATAAAACTTTTTACCTTCCCGAACATTTGCATTTCCACATTTTGAATGATCCGAATTCTTAAAAAATCCCTTATGATATTATTTATTTTGCTGGCCTTGCTCGTCATGGCCGGTTACATTTTTTTGCAGCGCCCACAGTTTGGGAGACAACCTTCGGGCGAAAGATTGGAGCTCATCAAAAATTCCCCGAACTACAAAGACGGCAAGTTTCAAAACGAAAGTTATACGCCCGATTTGGCAGAAGGTTCCAGTTATTCAAAAGTGCTGGTGAAGTTCTTTTTTGGCAAAAGCAAATACAACATTCCAGGCGCAACCATTCCTTCTCAAAAGACCGATTTACTGCATTTAGACCCCAGTGAGAATGTTTTAGTATGGTTTGGACATTCTTCTTACTTCATGCAAATCGATGGCAAAACATTCCTCGTCGATCCCGTTTTCAGCGGCAGCGCTTCTCCGGTGCATTTCACAACGCCTAGTTTCAAAGGAACCGATGTTTACACCGTCGAAGATTTCCCTGCCATTGATTATCTCATGATTTCGCACGATCACTGGGACCATTTGGATTACACGACCATTTTGAAGCTGAAATCAAAAGTCAAAACCGTGTTAACCGGCCTCGGAACAGGCGAGCATTTTGAACATTGGGGCTATAACAAAAACATGTTGATTGAAAAAGATTGGAACCAGGGAGCAGACCTTGGCGGCGGATTTAGGGTCGATATGACGCCAGGAAGGCATTTTTCGGGCCGTGGCCTCAGCCGCAATAAGGCACTTTGGGTTTCATTTGTATTACAAACACCCACCATGAAAATCTTCATTGGCGGTGACTCGGGTTATGACCAGCATTTCAAAAGAATCGGCGAAAAATTCGGCCCATTCGACCTCGCAATCCTGGAATGCGGCCAATACAACGAAGCCTGGAAATACATCCATATGATGCCCGAAGAAACCGTAACAGCAGCCCGCGAGCTGAAAGCCACCAAACTAATGCCCGTCCACTGGTCCAAATTCTCCCTAGCCCTCCACGACTGGAACGAACCAATTCAAAGGGCCACAATCGAAGCTAAGAAGCAGGATATGCCGCTTGTAACGCCTATGATCGGGCAGAAGGTTAATTTGAAGGGAGACAATGTGTTTACGGATTGGTGGAAGCACGTAGCGCTGCAGCCGGAAAATTTATGATGGCTACCGGAGGGACATTTGAGTTGTGAATGTGTTGGGAAGTTTTGAAATTGGGATTCTATACATAAACACTTGTAACTATGACTCAGGAACTTGTTGATAAAGTTAGAGCGTATGTTAAGGCCAGGCGGGATCAAATAGACAATTCTCCCGATCCTCGCCAAGCGTCTATTGACCATTTAAAAGAAATCGGTTATTTAGATGAGAATGGGGAGGTCGCAGAGCATTACCGCGGCGGAATTCCTGATGATTGGGAGAAAAATAGTCAAGCCAAGACAACCTCTTTCAACTTTTCCCCAAGGTCATGAATTGCATCTTCTAACTTTTTTGCTTGCTGTTCAGATGGAAACTTGGTTCCGGCAACGTAATGTCTAACCAATGAAGGATTTAAGCCAGCTCGTTTTGCTAATGCTCCAACTTTAATGTCATCAAACAATTCAAAAAAGGCGCTCAGGTCATAAGCGTAATCAAAAGCGAAGTCCGAGTTTTTTAGATTTCTCCATATTTCATATTCCTGTCCTTCGTGTTGAATGAAGTCTTCCAGTAAATCTTTCAAATTTTCCGTAATCTCTTCTAATGTGCTGCCACTGGTTACGGGCAGATAGTTTGGAACGTTTTCAATTCGTCCCCACAGCTCGTTATCGCCTTTCTCTATTATGATTGTCAGTTTCATATTTTATTATTTGCGGCCCGCTTGTTTCAAAATTTTTCTTAAAGTTCCAATAGGAATATCCCTATGACCATGAAAAGCAATAGGAATCGTTCGGTCGCTATCTGGATGCTTAAACATTCGATGACTTCCTCGGGTCCTTACTTCTTCCCAGCCTTGCTTTTCCAAAAGGCGGATTAGCTCTTTTGCATCCATTCTATATAGTGTGTTAAAAAAACAAAGGTCGCAAATTTGCGACCTTTGTCAAGAATGTAAGTACTTTTTATTGTAGAATTGCAATATAAACGTCAAGCAGAAAGCACCACTGCGCTTTCGCCATTCACAAAATGCCTTATTTTATCTCTGCTAACATTCTTTTCTGCCAGCCACAGATCGTAATTCTTTTGTAAGTTCAACCATAATTCCGCGCTTGTACCAAACCCCTCGGAAAGTTTAACCGCCATTTCCGGGCTTACAGACGCCTTTTGATTTAGGATAGCCGATAGTGTTCCGCGGTTTATCCCAAGTCCCGCAGCGATTTCAGTTATAGTAAAAGCCTTGCCCGACTCATCACGTAAACCTTCTATCATTCCTACCAAAATAGCGCCCGGATGGGATGGGCGCATTCCCCTTTTTAACATATGACTGCGATTAGTGATAGTCAAGATAGTCTACATCAAACACATTTCCATCTACAAACCGGAAAATTATCCGATAGTTTCCACTAACTCTAACGGAATAAAATTCCTTTAATTCACCGGTCAACTTATGTAACCGATATCCCGATACATTTAACTGCTCGATTGAATCAGCGACGTCTAACAAAGATAAAATTTGGCGGATTCGTTCCACCAGATGAGGCGGCAGTTTTGACGGGTTATCGTCTTCGAAAAGAAGGCATAAACCCTTATGCTGAATGCTTTCTATCATTTCAACGATGCCAAACTCTTAGATAAAATCTAGAAGTCAACAGCGCTGATGCACATTTAGTAGTTTCTGTTATCATAGATAGTGTGTTAATTTTTTCAAATATCGTTATTTACTTTTCAAATCCCCAACCTCCCTCTCCAACTCCCTAATCCGATCCTCCTGCCGCAAAGCCTTCCGCTGCAATTCAATAAACTCATCTTTGGTAATTGTTATTTGATCAGCTGGATTAGATTGATTTAAGAAAACCGGTTCTTCTCCTCCTTCACCAAGCAGCAGCCAATATGGGCTAATCTCAAAGATTTTTACGATTTGAGCGATTGCATCTGCTGTAAAGTTTCCACTTCCCTTTTCAAGTCTGTTATAGGTTGCTTGTGAAACACCAATCTTCTTTGCGAATTGGGTTTCGCTAAGATTCAAATTTTCCCGCAGTCTTTTAACTCTAATTACGTTAAACATTCAAAAATACGAATCATTTAAACTTAAAATGATTTAATATAAATCAAAATGAGTTATATTTGTGAAACACTATCTGTTTACCGCAAATTACACATATTATACAAATGGAAACAACTACGACGCGCCAGCCCGCATTGCCAATCAAACAACGACTGCTTTTACGTTTCGGAAAAGCAAAAGGAATGGTGGGTCCAAAATGGAGAGATAAACTTGCCAAGCACGATAAATTCTTTGACACCAGAACCGGCGAGGCTTATATGCGGTCTGTTGCTCAGGCGCTTTCAGATCCACGACGTGGCGATGTGGATCGGATTGAATGTGTGACTTTGGCTTTGGAGGAAATTGCGGGGATTAATCAAACAAATTTTTAAAATAACGCTCCGGATCTTCCAATAAGCTTTTGGTTAGTTGATAATGGTTTGTTTCCGTGTATTTTATTTCTTCAACGGGCGATTTGTCAAAGTCAAAAATTACTGCTCCGGGATAGGTTAGCAGGATTGGAGAATGTGTTGCGATGATGAATTGTGCATTGCCGGCCCGTTCCAGACTATTAATGATCGACATGAATGCAAGCTGCCGCTGCGGGGAAAGCGCTGCTTCGGGCTCATCCAGCAGATAAATGCCTCGATTGAATTTATTTAAAAACAATGATAAGAATGCTTCGCCGTGCGATTGCGCGTGGAGCGATTTGCCGCCGTACACGTCGGACAGATCATTTGAATCTACATAAGTGGCGAAATTGAAGAAGCTTTCGGCGCGCATGAAGAAGCCGTTGGTGATTCGTTTTGGTCGCCAGGAAAGTCTTATATAATTGGAAAGGTTTGATTCGGTTTCGTAAAATTCGTATGTGTGATTTTGGTTGCCTCCCGCTGGGTTGAAGCCGCATTTAATTGCTATTGCTTCCAGGATTGTTGATTTTCCGGAGCCGTTTTCTCCTACGAAGAAGGTTACGTTGGAATTGAATTCTAAGTCTAGCCCATTGGCTAGGACTGGGATGTTGAATGGATATTCGGATGGGTTGCCTAGGTCGGTTGTGGTGGCGTTGGTTAGGAAGGGCATTATTGTGTGTATTTAACGTTTCGCTTGTTTTCCGATTTGGAAAATCTTTACTCGTTTCCGATTTAGAAATCGGAGAATAAGGGGTCCCAATTTGGAAATTGGAACCAGCGCGTTTGGGAATTGGAGCCAGCTAACAACAAAAAAACCGCTTTAAAATAAAGCGGTTTTTGTAGTTTCTGAAAGCGCGTTCCGCGCGGTTATGTGACCCATAGGGGAATCGAACCCCTGTTTCAACCGTGAAAGGGTCGTGTCCTAACCGCTAGACGAATGGGCCGACTGGTCTCCTACTTCGCGCGTTTTTTAAGCACTTTCTTTCACTTTTCGTTTCCGTTTTCCGAAATCGTGGTGCAAAGATGCACGACCGGTTTTTAAATTCCAAACTTACACTGGAAATAAAATCAAAGTATTTTGCACCTGCCTCATTTCCAGAACCTTCAATCTGAAAGTTTTTTATTCAATCTTCAATAACATTAAATTGAGCTAACTTCCTAATTTTGGACTTTGCCGTTTTACCCAATGCATCATTATGATCCGATATATCTCCTATTCCCTGTTTTTCCTGCTTTCACATTTTACCTTTGCCCAAAATAAAACACCGGATGAGTTCCTCGGCTATCCGCTCGGTTCCAAATTTGCCTATCATTCTCAAATCGTCGATTACATTAAGTTGCTGCAATCGCAAAATGCGGATCGCGTGAAGCTTGTGCAATATGGCAGCACCAATGAGGGCCGGCCGCTCATGGTCGCATTCATTTCTTCGCCTGAGAACATTGCGAACTTGGAAAAGATCCGGACGAATCATTTGAAAAGCATCAAACTGCTCGACGGCAAACCCGATGCTGCCACGCCGCCGATCGTTTGGATGAGTTATAATGTGCATGGAAATGAATCGGTTTCGGCCAATACGAGCATGAAAGTGGTTTATGAATTACTGAACAAGCAAAATGCGCTGACACAGGATTTTTTGAAAAACATGGTCGTGATGATCGATCCTTGCATTAATCCGGATGGTTATGAGCGCTATACGCAATGGTATAACCGCGTGCAAAATGCGACGCCGGACGTGACGCCGTTTGCAATGGAGCATGACGAGCCGTGGCCTGGCGGACGTTTTAATCATTATTTGTTTGACCTAAACCGTGACTGGGCGTGGCAAACACAAAAGGAGACGAAAGAGCGAATCGCGCTATACAATCAATGGATGCCGCATTTCCATGCCGATTTCCATGAAATGGGCCATAGCAGAAGTTACTATTTTCCACCGGCCGCCCGCCCTTTTCACAAGGATGTGACGGCATGGCAGCGCCAGTTCAATGACCTGATCGGAGAATATTGCCGCAAATATTTTGATAAAAACAACTGGGCGTATTTCACGCGTTACAACTACGACCTATTTTACCCAAGCTATGGTGACACCTGGCCCACGGCGAACGGAGCAGTGGGTGTGACCTATGAGCAAGGCGGTGGCGGACGGGCTGGCTTGGGCATTGAGCGCAAAGACGAGCACGACACATTAACACTCGTAAGCCGCATTTCACATCATTACGCCACGAGCCTGGCGACATTGGAAGCGGTGCTTTCGCAAAAGGAGCGCATTGTTTCTGAATTTATCAAATTCCACGACGACGCTGCAAATGCGCCAGCCGGTTCTTTCAAAACCTACATTGTAAAATCCAAAGGCAACGAAGAGCGCATTCGCTCGTTCAGCGAATGGATGGATCGCCAGGGATTTGTATATGGCATTGCAGGCAAATCGGCTTCCACGAAAGGAACGGAGCTGACGACATTAACGGAACAAGCGATTAAAGTTGAAAATAATGACTTACTAATCAGCGCCTATCAGCCAAAATCGAACCTTTTAAGAATTCTGTTTGAACCAAAGCCTGTGCTGGAAGACTCGGTTACGTATGATGTGACGAGCTGGGGACTTGCTTATTTATATGGTTTGAAAGCTTACGGTTTGAAGGACAAATTAACACCTGCTGCATATCAAAAGGATAAAATTGAAAATCCAATTCCAGCTACATCGCCCTATGCATACTTGGCACAATGGTCTGAGGTTGAGCATGCTGCATTTCTGGGTGAGCTTTTGAAAAATGGCGTTTTGGTTAAAAGTTCTAACATTCCATTTGAAATAAATAAGGCTTCTTATGAAGCAGGAACATTGATCATTCCCAAAAAAGGCAATGAGAATCTGGCGTTTGACAAGCTTGTCACTTCCATCGCGACCAAGCATTTTGTAAAACTCACCCCTGTAAACACAGGTTACGTAACCAACGGCGCCGACTTTGGCAGCGATTACATTGCGACATTAAAAACGCCAAAAGTGGTTGTAGTTACAGGAGATGGCATTAGCGCAACGTCCGTGGGGGCCGTTTGGCACTTTTTTGAACAGCAAATCGGCTATCCGGCAACCATGGTTAGCGGTTCGCGACTTTCGTCTTTGCCTTGGAATGAAATCGACGTCCTAATCCTACCCGATGGCAAATATTCAGACCTTATTGGAGACAAAAATCTGGAAGCATTACAAAACTGGATACGTAATGGTGGAAAGCTGATCGCTATGGAACGTGCTAATGATGCTTTTGTAGGAAAACCAGGATTTAATTTGACTAAAAAAATCACGGATAGAAAGAAAGATTCCGAAACATTCAAAAAATACGGTGACCAGGAACGTGAAGGCGCAGGCGAATCTTCACCGGGAAGCATGTTCCAAGTCACTTTTGACACCACGCACCCGCTTTCATTTGGATGCAGCAAAGAATATTTCACCCTCGTACGCGATGCATACGAAATGGATTTCCTGAAAGACGGCTGGAATGTAGGTTACCTCGCAGAAACTGGCTACAAAGCAGGATTTGTAGGCAACAAAATAACAGGAAAGCTCAAAAACACACTTATTATGGGCGTCCAGGAAATGGGCCGCGGCCAGGTTGTTTACCTCATGGACGATCCCGTTTTCCGTTCCATGCTCTATAATGGCAAAATCCTGTTTAGTAATGCGGTTTTTAGATAATGAGTGAATGAGTGAGTATTCTAACTTTCTCACTCACTCATTCACTCATTCAAAATTAGAAATAGCGAACCGCCATTTCATAGCCACGAAGCCCCAGCCCGCAAATCATCCCCTTGCAACGCGACGTCAAATAGCTGTGGTGGCGGAAGGGTTCTCTTGCGTGAATGTTGGAAATGTGGACTTCTATGGCGGGTGTGGTTACTGCTGAAAGTGCGTCGGCCAGGGCGATGGAAGTGTGGGTGTAGCCGCCTGCGTTGATTACGATGCCGTCGAATGTAAAGCCGACTTCGTGGATTTTATCGATTAATGCACCTTCGTGATTGGATTGGAAATAGTGCAGTTCAATGTCGGGGAAAAGGCCTGTTAGCGTTTCCAAATAATCCTCAAATGATTGGTTACCATAAACGCCGGGTTCGCGTTTGCCTAAAAGATTTAAATTAGGGCCGTTCAGGATCAGGATCTTTTTCATTCAATAATCAGATTAACAGTTCTTCTATGTGGCAAAGCTACATCAAACATTTCAAAAATTATCTCCGCCTGGAACGCTCGTTATCTGGCAATTCGGTGGAGGCTTATGTGCGGGATGTTGAAAAACTGGAAGAATATTTGGAATTGGCTAAAATTGACTTGCCGCCAGCCAAAGTGAATGAAGACCATTTGACTGGTTTTCTCAAATATCTATCTGAGCTTGGCCTAGCCGCACATTCCCAGGCGCGCATGCTTTCGGGGATTAAAGCTTTTTTCAAATATCTTTTATTGGAAAATGAAATTACAGAAGATCCCACGGAACTGTTAGAATCCCCTCGCCTGCCCCGCAAACTGCCTGATGTGCTTTCTTATGAGGAAATTGAAACAATGTTATCCGCCATTGACCATTCCACGCCAGAAGGAACGCGGAATCGTGCTATTATTGAGGTTTTGTACAGTTCTGGATTACGTGTTTCGGAGCTAACTGGCTTGCAGTTAACACATTGTTATTTTGACATTGGTTTTTTACGGATTTTGGGGAAAGGCGATAAAGTGCGCCTAGTGCCGATCGGCAAAGAAGCGATTAAATACACGGAAATTTATTTGGAGCACGTTCGGAGTGAAATTGCGCCGGCAAAGGACGCGGAAGACATTGTTTTTCTGAATCGAAGAGGCGGCCAGCTTTCCCGTGTGATGATTTTTATAATGATCAAAGACATTGTGGAAAAGGCTGGAATTCATAAAATGGTAAGCCCTCACACATTCCGGCATTCGTTTGCAACGCATTTAATTGAAGGCGGCGCGAGCTTGCGCGCTGTTCAGGAAATGCTTGGTCATGAGTCCATTACGACGACAGAAATTTACACGCACTTGGATCGGGATTATCTGCGGCAGGTTATCACGGAGTTTCATCCGAGAGGTTAATCACTTCACTTCTTCCAGAAGCGAATCCAATAGAAGAGAATCTGCATCCGGCGTGGCGCCTGGCAATGCGCGGTTCAGTTGCTTGGGTTTATTCCAGGGGGCGGTTGTGCGGCTGGACATGTCATAAGAAATGTACACGAACAGCGCGATAAAAAAGATGGTTATAGCGATGAATATGCTACGGTTTTTGTTTGGTTTGTCCATTTTACTCGGCTTCGCTCACTTGTTTAGGTGTTTTGTACAGAGTCAGCTGCCCGGTTTTAGCTGAAAGTTCTTCCCATTTGAGCCCTTCAAATTCAATCATGACAACGCTCCCTTTCTTCATTGAGCCCAAGTCTGTGCCCGACATATATTCCGTAAAATGACTGATATCAGGATTATGACCGAAAAGCATGAGCGTTGAAAAGTTTTCCGAAACAGCATTTACAGCATTCAAATAAGCTCGTGGTCCGCCATCGTAAAGTTCTCTGTCTGAAACCAGCTGATCCAAATTTACACCAAGTTTTCCGGCAATAATTTCTGCGGTCTGGTAAGCTCTCGGAGCTGGACTTGAAACAAAAATATCAGCATGTATATTGGCAGCCGCAAGCCATTCACCCATTTTCGCTGACTCGCCCAGTCCCTTATCGTTGAGTTTTCTGTCAAAATCCTTGATCAAAAAACTATGGTCCTCAGCGGTGGCATGACGAACGAGAATAAGCGTCTTCTTCATTTTTCTTTTTTTCCCAAAAATACAGATTCCCTGCATTTAAACACTTTGCCAGACCACGAAAATAAGCCGGATTTTTTTGCCACTTAGCGAGGTCATACAACCTTTCGACATTAATTATTCTGCAATCCGCGACAATTAATCTGTATTTTTGTTTCTTACATACCTATGAAATAAAACCCACTAGCAAGCATATCATGTTACAATTTTTTAAATATGTCCTGGCCACTTTTGTCGGCATAATCATTTTCGTTTTTGCTTCCTTTTTCATTCTTGCGGGTATTGGTTCGATGCTTTCGTCAGACGACGAAGTGGTCATTGCAGAAAAGTCCGTCCTCAGATTAGACCTTAACAAACCGATACAGGAAGTGGGCGTTGAGAATCCATTTGCTGAGATTGGCGGACCGTTTGGAGGCGATGAAAATGCAGTTGGACTGAAAGACATCATCGAAGCCTTAAAGAGCGCTCAGAAGGACGATAACATCAAAGGAATTTACCTCAAAACAGAAGGACCGGAAGCCGGATGGGCCACACTTGAAGAGATCCGGAACCAGCTTCTCGAATTCAAAAAATCAAAAAAATTCATCGTCACTTACGGCGAATCTTACTCTGAAAAAGGCTATTACATTGCTTCATTAGCTGATAAGATTTATCTGAACCCGGCGGGCGGCATTGAATGGAACGGACTTTCGGCAGAATACAGCTTCTTTAAAGGCACGTTTGACAAATTGGAAATCAAACCGTTGGTTTTCCGTGTTGGGGAGTTTAAGAGTGCAATTGAAATGTTCTCTCGTCAGGATATGAGTGATTCGAGCAAAAAACAATCCATTGAGCTGATTACGGCCATTAATGATAATTTCCTGAAAAATATCTCTGCTTCACGCAAAATTCCGGTTACTGAATTAAAGGGACTTGCGGATTCGCTTGCCGTGGACAATCCGAAAGCAGCATTGCAATACAAATTCGTAACGGACCTTGGTTACCAGGATGAATTAGAATCCTATTTGAAAAGAGATTTGAAAATAGAGGAGAAAAAAAAGATCACTTACGTTGGTGTTGACAAATATCTGAAAGGCGGCAGTAAGGTTGATGAAGGTGATTTCAACAAACGCATTGGCGTGCTGGTTGCCGAGGGCGAGATCACTTCCGGTGAAGGCGGCGACGGCAACATTGGCTCTGAAAAATTTGTAAAAGAACTGAAAGAAATCCGCGAAAATGACAAGATTAAAGCAATTGTCATTCGTATCAATTCCCCTGGCGGCAGCGCGCTTGCGTCTGATGTCATGTGGCGCGAGATTCAAATTACGGCTAAGAAGAAGCCCGTTATTGCCTCAATGTCGGATGTAGCGGCTTCTGGCGGTTATTATATGGCCATGGGTTGTGATAAAATCGTAGCGCAGCCAAACACCATTACGGGTTCTATCGGCATATTCGGCTTGATTTTCAATGTTTCGGACTTCATGAATAATAAGCTTGGTATAACATTCGATGGCGTAGGCACAAGCCCGCATGCCGACTGGCCGACAGCTACACGTGACATGACGGATTTCGAAAAATCGAGGATCCAGAAAAGTGTGAATGAAGGTTACGAGACATTCACCAAGAAAGCAGCGGCTGGCAGAAAAATGTCGGTTGAAAAGTTAAAAAGCCTCGCACAAGGACGTGTTTGGTCTGGCGCGGAAGCCAAAGAAAACGGCCTTGTGGATGTTTTGGGAGGTGTGGACGATGCTATTAAGCTCGCAGCCAAAGCGGCGAAATTAAATGAAGGCGATTACCGCGTTCGCTATTATCCTGAAAAGAAAAAGCCGTTTGACGAATTGATCACCAAAATGATGGGTGACAAGGAAGAAAAAGCAACAACCAAAGCAATGGGTGAACTTGCTCCTTATGTCAAAATGTATAAAAAGCTTTTGAACATGGGCGGAACACAAACCAGAATGCCATTTGAATTGGTAATCCGCTAAGCGTCAACATTTAATCGACAATTAGCTTACCGGTTTCTTCATCAATTTCCTTTCTTACAATCAGGACGGCGTGTTTATTGGGAGCAATTCCTACGCCGTCTTGTTTGGCATAAACCTTCGTGAATTCGGCCCCAAAATATAGGATGATCGAAGAATAGTAAATCCAGGTCAACAGGATAACAATCGAAGCGGAAGTCCCGTATGCCGCGCCCAGGTCGGACTGGCCCAGATAAAAACTAATGACAAATTTGCCTACCAGGAAAAGAATAGCGGTGAATGTTGCGCCTACCATACATTCTTTCCATCTCAGTTCGCCATCGGGTAAAACCTTGAAAATTACCGTAAATAACGCGGTAATGATGGTTAGGACCAGCGCCAGGTTCACAATATAAAACAGCACGACTGAACCTTCGGAAAAATATCTCTCCAACTGATTACTCAGCACATCGACTAATGCACTCGCGCCCAGCGAAACCACCAGCAGAAAGCCCAGCGTAAGGATCAACGAGAAGGATACGAGGCGGTTTTTGAGATATTGCAGCCAGCCTTTTTTGGGTTTCGATTTGATGGCCCAGATGTAATTGATCGAATCCTGCATTTCTGCAAAAACCCCTGTTGCACCAATCAGCAAAGTTGCAATGCCTATCGCAGCCGCAACACCCGATTTGTTGGAAAGTTCGGCATTTTTAAGAATTTCCTGCAATTGCAATGCTGCATTCGTTCCTACCAATCCGCTTATTTGTCCAAACAACTCACCTTGAATGGCATCCCGTCCAAAAAAAATGCTGAACACCGAAATGATGACCAGCAACATGGGAGCTAATGAAAATATTGTATAGTATGAAAGAGCTGCACTCAGTTTCAGCCCATTATCATTCATGAATTCACTGAAACTTTCTTTGAGGATGGAAAAATACAGCTTGACGTTTTTCATACGGTGTTCTACTAGTTCAATATTACTTTTGAATTAGTAGAACACAAATATCCATGCCAAAGCAGCAACCCTGAAAGCCTTACAGCAGCAGACCGGCCAGCGTGGCGGACATGTAGGAAGCCAATGTACCGCAAATGAGCGCCTTAAATCCCAGCCTCGCTAGATCAGCGCGGCGTGACGGGGCAAGTTCTCCAATCCCTCCCACTTGAATGGCAATCGAGCTGAAATTAGCAAAACCGCACAATGCGAAACTGGTGATTACAATGGTTTTGTGGTCCAAAGTATCCTTCATTTTCACCAAATCAAGATAGGCAACAAACTCGTTGATCACCATTTTTGTCCCCATTAACGAACCTGCAGCCTCGATATCCTTGCCCGGCACGCCCATGGCCCATGCAAAAACAGAGAATACTTTACCAAGCAGGAAATTGAAACTCAGTTGCGGAAAGGCAAACAGCCCACCGATCAGGCCCAGCAGATAATCCAGCAAGGCGACCAATGCGATGAAACCGATCAGCATAGCTATAACATTGAAACCAACCTTCAAACCCTCGCCTGCTCCCGCTGCAATGGCATCGAGCAAATTTGCGTGGGTTTTTTGTATTTCAAGTTTTACGACGCCTTTTGTGCTGGAATGTTCCGTTTCCGGAAAGACGATTTTTGAGATAACCAATGCACCCGGCGCGGCCATTAAGCTTGCTGCAATCAGATAGGGAGCCGGAACGCCCAATGAAATGTAAACAGCCATAACTCCGCCCGCTATACATGCAAAACTTCCTGTCATAGAAGCCATTAGCTCGGAATTGGTCATATTTTTAAGATACGGCTTGATCATGATCTGAGCTTCCACCTGTCCGACGAATGTGCTGGCAACATTAGATAATGCTTCCGCGCCACTTACCCCCATAAGCCAGTAAACGCCACGCGCAATAACAGAAACCACGCGCTGCATAATGCCCAAATGGTAGAGCATATTCACCAAAACGGCCACAAAAATGATAGTAGGGATCACTTTAAAGAAGAAAACGAAGTCATTTCCGGGGCCGAATGCGCGTTGCATCAAGTCGGGGCGAACGAGTGTCCCAAACACGAAATCGGCGCCCCGGTCGGAGAATGAGAGTAATTTTTGAACTTTATCACCCAGCCATTGAAAGATCCGCTGGCCGGTTTCGGTACGAAGAATAAAAACAGCCAAGCCAAATTGAAGTCCCAACCCCACGCCGACTGTCCGGTAATTAATTGCCTTTCGATTATTTGACATTGCGAATGCAATGCCCAGGATCAATAAGATACCCAGCAGTCCCGTAAATCTTTCCATAAATTGTTAAGTCGCCCTTTGCCAAAAGGTGCAAAATAACAACAAATTAATTGGAAGCTACGAAATGTGTAAAATATACAGGATTATGCCGGAGATTATTTGGCGGCAATAATGGCCCCTGCCGGAACAGACAATTCGTCGGATTGACGATGCACGATTTTCCACTCATTATTTTCCAGGCGGAAAACAATCGTAACATTCAGGTCAAGTTTGCTGCCATCATGCAGCGTGTAATGCTCTTTTTGAAGTACATATCCCTGTTCATGACTAGCCTGACCCGCAATTTTTTCGTATCGAAAAGCATTGTTGCCTGAAATCCTTTGATTAAATGAATCCAGACTTTTTTCAACCGATTGCCAGCCTTTGAACTCTTTTCCATCCAGGCCGCAAAAATTACTTACATCGTCGGAGTGTGACCAAAGTGATTTATAAATGGAAGGCTGGCCCTCCGCAAACTCCCGGCTGCCCTCCTGCAATTTCAGAACGGCCTTTTCGAATGCGCCGGATTGCAGACTTACATTGGTAACGGGACGATTCGGAACGGGGCTTAATGGTAAAACTTGCTCACTTGTTTTGGTTCTGTATTTAAAAGAAGAAGCAATGAGGATGAGTAAGATGAAAACGGTGATATTACGATTCATGGCTAATAGACTTTAATTCTAACTTGAATTATAAGACAAATATTCACTGTAGAAAACTAAGAAAATAGCGTATTAATACCTGTTTCCAGCACTTCACGCTTCTTAATTACGTGATTTACCAAAGAAAAGTATACTGTTAATAAACAAAATGGGAGAACAGGTTGCCCCGCTCTCCCAAATGAACCTTAAATATTAAAATTTTAGTATCCCAAAACCGGAGAAAGCCACTTTTCAATCTCTTCCAAAGGCATATCTTTTCTCCGAGCATAATCTTCAACCTGATCTTTAAATATCTTACCGACAGGGAAATAGCGGCTGTCCGGATGTGAAAAATACCAGCCGCTCACACTGCTTGCGGGATACATGGCATAGCTTTCTGTCAATGTAATGCCGAGCTGTTCTGCGTCTAGAAGATCGAACAACATACGCTTTTCCGTGTGATCGGGGCAGGCGGGATATCCGGGAGCAGGACGGATGCCCATATAGCTCTCTTTGATGAGGTCTTCATTGCTGAATGTTTCATTTTTGGCATATCCCCAGATCTCCTTACGAACGCGCTCATGCATTAATTCAGCCAAGGCTTCTACCAAACGATCAGCCAGGGCTTTTACCATAATGCTGTTGTAATCGTCATGGTCCTTTTCGAATTTATCCAAAAGCGCTTCAATTCCAATGCCCGCAGTAACTGCAAATCCGCCTATATAATCTGTTTTGCCGGTTTCAAGCGGTGCAACGAAGTCGGATAAGCAATAGTTGGCCAGATTGGATGCTTTTTGTGATTGCTGACGCAAATGGTGCAGCACTGCCGCCGTATCCGCAACAAGCTCGCCTGCATTGAGGTTTTCAGTGGCCTGCTGGCTGATCAGATATTCAATATGCTGGTGCGAACCATGCCTCTCGCAAGGCACTTCGCGTGTTTCCTCTTGAAAATGATGTAAAACAATGTCGTCCTGAATCGAATTCGCTGGCCAGAAACCGATAACGGCTTTGGCTTTAAGCGTTTTATCCCGGATGATTTCACCTAGCAGCACCGCAGCATCCTCGTACAATTTGATCGCCTCGGGACCAACCACTTTGTCTTCAAAAATTTTCGGAAACTTGCCGTGCAATTGCCACGTCTGGAAAAACGGCGTCCAGTCTATGTATTTGGCAATATCATTCAGATCATAGTCGTCATAAACCCTTGTTCCCAGAAACTGCGGCTTGGTTGCCTGGAAGCTGTTCCAATCGATTTTTGCTTTGTTTTCCCTTGCTTTCGCAATGGGAACATGCGCTTTTTCACCGCCGCGTTTGGCATGATCAATCCTTAGCTGGGCGTATTCGGCCTTAATGTCCGATAATACATCCGCCTGACTCTGATCACTTTGGATCAATTTCCCGGCCACAGGAACCGATCTCGAAGCATCCAGAACGTGAATAACCGCACCGGAATAATTCGGGTCAATTTTAACTGCCGTGTGTATACGCGAAGTCGTTGCCCCGCCAATCAAAAGCGGCATTTTGAAATTCCTGCGTTCCATTTCTTTGGCAACACCAACCATCTCGTCCAAAGAAGGCGTGATCAACCCTGAAAGACCAATAATGTCCACATTGTGCTCGATCGCAGCAGCAAGAATTTTATCCGTAGGCACCATTACGCCCAAGTCAATAATTTCGTAGTTGTTACAGCCCAGCACCACGCCTACAATGTTTTTGCCAATGTCATGGACATCACCTTTCACTGTCGCCAGCAGGATCTTTCCAGCTGAATTATTGCCTTCACTCTTTTCAGCTTCAATATAAGGCTGCAAATAAGCAACGGCTTTTTTCATTACACGGGCTGATTTCACAACCTGCGGCAGGAACATTTTTCCTTCTCCGAAAAGATCACCGACAATGCTCATTCCGTCCATCAAAGGCCCTTCAATCACCTCTAATGGTCTGTCAAACAAATGTCTGCATTCCTCGGTATCCTCATCAATATAATCCGAGATCCCTTTTACCAAAGAATGTGAAATGCGCTCCTTAACCGGCAACTGTCTCCATGAAAGATCCGGGCCGCTTTGTGTTTTGCCTTTGTCTTTTACCGTTTCAGCATAAGTAACAAGACGTTCTGTTGAATCTGCACGACGGTTGAGCAACACATCCTCAACCAGTTCGAGCACATCTTTTGGAATTTCATCATAAATGCCAATTTGCGCAGCATTCACAATGCCCATATCCATTCCCGCGCGAATGGCGTGGTATAAAAATGCTGTGTGAATGGCTTCACGAACGGGTTCATTTCCCCTGAAACTGAAAGAAACATTAGATACACCACCTGAAACTTTCGCATGCGGCAGATTTTCCTTGATCCAACGAACAGCATTGATAAAGTCAACCGCGTAGTTGTTATGCTCTTCCATTCCGGTCGCGACCGTCAGAATATTCGGGTCAAAGATGATGTCCTCGGCTGGAAAACCAACTTCCTCTGTCAGAATGCGGTAAGCTCTGGAACAAATTTCAATGCGTCGTTCCAGGTTATCAGCCTGGCCTTGCTCGTCAAATGCCATTACAACAGCAGCCGCGCCATAACGTAAGACCGTCTTGGCCGATTCTATAAACTTTTCTTCACCTTCTTTTAAAGAAATCGAGTTCACGATCGACTTGCCCTGCACACATTTCAGCCCCGACTCGATCACTTCCCATTTTGAAGAGTCGATCATTAAGGGCACTTTGGAAATGTCAGGTTCAGAAACAATGAGGTTAACAAATGTTTTCATCGCCTCTACGCCGTCGATCATCCCTTCATCGAGGTTGATGTCAATGACCTGCGCGCCGCTTTCAACCTGTTCGCGGGCAATGGCGAGTGCTTCATCATATTTACCTTCACGAACAAGCCTCGCAAATTTTTTGGAACCGGTTACATTACAACGCTCACCAATGTTCACAAAATTGCTCAGCTGATTAATTTTAACCGGCTCTAAACCAGATAATTTCATAACCGTTTCCGTGGATGGCAATGTTCTCGGCGTATATTTTACGGCCAGATCCGCGATAACGCGAATGTGATCCGGCGTCGTTCCACAGCAGCCACCAATAATGTTGACCAAATTATCCCTTAAAAACCCATCAATCACTTCTCCCATCTGCTCGGGAGATTCGTCGTATTCGCCCATTTCATTCGGTAACCCGGCATTCGGGTGCGCCGATGTAAAAAACGGGGCTTCTTTTGCCAGAATTTGTACATATGGACGCATTAAATCAGCTCCTAATGCGCAGTTTAAACCTACTGAAAGCAATGGCAAGTGAGAAACAGAAGTCAAGAAAGCTTCCGTCGTCTGGCCGGATAATGTTCTTCCGGAAGCATCGGTGATCGTTCCGGAGATCATGATCGGCAATGATTCACCAGGCTTGTTTCTCCATGAATCAAGGCGCTCTATTTTACCATTTTTAGCATCAACAAAAAACTGATCAATGGCAAAAAGTGCGGCCTTTGCATTTAATGTATCAAATATAGTCTCAACCAGCAGCACATCGCAACCTCCGTCGGTCAAGCCTTTAATCTGCTCGTAATAAGCTTCAACCAGCTGATCAAAGCTGATCGCCCGATATCCCGGGTTATTCACGTCAGGCGAAAGTGAAGCGGTCCGGTTGGTAGGTCCGATAGAACCTGCGACAAAACGTGGCTTGTCGGGATCTTTTTCAGTGAATTCATCTGCGACTTCCCTCGCAAGGCGTGCAGACTCAAAGTTCAGTTCATAAACCAACTCTTCCATGCCATAATCGGCCATGGCAATGGTGGTTCCGGAGAATGTATTGGTTTCAGCAATGTCTGCGCCAGCTTCGAAATACGCAGCGTGAATGGCTTTTATAATGTCGGGGCGTGTTAGTGAAAGCAGATCATTATTCCCTTTTACATCACGCGGCCAGTCTTTAAAACGCTCGCCCCTGTAATCGTGATCTTCCAGTTTATACCGCTGGATCATGGTTCCCATAGCCCCGTCAAGTACGAGAATGCGGTTTTTCAGGATTTCACGGATATCTGCGTTTTGCGTTGCTACCATTGTGTTGTATTTGTATTAGCTGAATAATTTTAAGCGGAAGAATTCCAAGGTCAACTGGAAAGCAAATTTAACCTAATAGATGTTTTGTTCAAAAAAATCAAAAATTTCAGACTAATCGTCTGCCTTACTTCTCATCCACAAATTATTTATCTATATTCGGCCGGTTCAAAAAGTGATTAAAGATATTCTATCTATGTATAATCCCGACGAAACGGATGCAAAAATCCTGCATTATCTGCAACAGGATGCTACTTTAAAAACAAGGGAATTGTCGGAAAAGTTAAACCTCTCGTACACGCCTGTTTATGAGCGAGTTAGAAGACTTGAAAAAGAAGGGATTATTAAAAAATATGTCGCGCTCGTAGATCGGGAAAAGGTTGGGAAGAAACTAATGGCATTCTGTAACATTGCATTGAAAGAACATTCCAAATCCATGGGCGAAAAATTTGTGAAGGCTGTCGTGGCGATGCCGGAGGTCATGGAATGTTTTAATATATCCGGCGATTATGATTTTCTGCTTAAAGTCGTGGTCGATGATATGTCGCAGTATCAGCAATTTTTAATGCAAAAACTGGGTTCGCTTGAAAACATTGGGAGCACGCACAGCCTGTTTGTCATGGGCGAAATCAAGAATTCTTCTGCGCTGGAAATGCATGTCCAGAAAAAATAAATACGGCGCCGGAAATTCCAGGCCGTATTCCAACTCACCCCTAACAAAAATTTTTAATGTCTTTGAATGTAAGGACATTCCCTCCCTATTTACGTTCCTCACAAAGCAGCTGTTGCAAAATTTACTACTTTTTTCAGCAGAAAAACGGCTTTAACGTTTTTTAAGAATCATCTCAAATTTAAATGCTCAACTTTTGCAACAGAATTACGGCAATATCCGTAATCCTATTTAAGCAATCAATCCCTGACAATCTGATCCTCTAACTTTGCTCTTCGGACGAAAAATATCTTTTAACGAAAACGACTTTGAGACAGTCGTTGCTGCGTGCATTGCTGGTAACAACCAGGCGCAGAGACATCTTTATAAACAATTTTTTGGCTATTCGAAAAGCATTTGCCTGCGCTACACATCGACAACCGAAGAGGCTGAGGAAGTTTTGAATGAAGGTTTTTTGAAGGTTTTCAATAATTTGGGAAAATATGATTCCAATCACCCGTTCAAGGCCTGGCTGAGGACGATCATGGTGAACACGGCGATCAGCTATTACCGCAAGCATAAGAAGCACAACGAGGATATGGTTTCCCTGGAAGATGCTCCTTATCCTAAATTTGATGAAGATATCATCGGTCAGATCACCGCAGATGAGATCCTGGAACTGATCCAGAAAATCAAGCCAGTTTACAAAAATGTATTTTTACTGTATGTTGTCGACGGCTACAACCACCGCGAAATTGCAGATTTACTACAAATAAATGAAGCCACTGTGCGCTCGCATTATGTGCGTGCAAGAGCGCGTTTGCAGCATTTGATTAAACAATATTACCCAAATCTTTATCCAAGCGATTGGGCTGTAAAGTCATTAAGAGGAAATGAAAACTAATAGATTTGAAGATACTATACGCCAGAAATTAGAAAGTATTGAACCAGACTTTCAAGAGAAGGATTGGGCTAAAATGCAAAATTACATGCAAGCCCATAACCCTCCCACTTTTTGGCAACAACACAATTCCTGGATCGGTTACGCTGCCGCAGCTTCGGTTTCGACGGTGATGGCATTTATGTATGTGAGCCAGCGCACGCAAAACAACAGCCTGACGGCCGATGTCAAAAACCTGCAACACCAGATCGAGGTGATCAAAAGTACACCTGCCGAAAAAACGGATACGGTGTATCTCATGCAAAAGGCAGGTGAATCTGGTGAGCTGGTTGCGGTTTCAAAAGAAAATCTAACCCAGCGAAGCCCGGTTAATGCCAGACTTGCGGCCGCGCCTGAAAACGTGCAGCAACGACTTGCAGCGCACAGAATTTTGGTCGGACCAAATGCAATGTATGCTAAGCGTCAATCTGCATCGACCGACAATGCATTGGTTGCAGAGCAAGAACCGGTTGCCATCAATGCGAATGGAGGAAACGGATCCGCAACTGATGAGCTGACGGTTCCATTCGAAGCACCACTGGATATGCAACGTGCTGTCGCATTCAATAACGGCAGTTCGCAGGGTAATAGGATGAAATACAGCCTGGTCAACCGCATTTCTTCGCGCCAGTATAAGCAGGCGCTGCTTGCCCGTAATACGAACACATTATCTGAGTCACATTCTGTAAAAGGCGCTGAACAGGTTGCGCAGGCCGAGACGGTCATTCCAAAACTTGACCTCAAAGTTCCCTACCGATTTGGGGTGGGCTTTCAGACAGATCGTGTAGGTAGGGCTAAAAGCGTTTCAGGAGAAGTGCTCGTTGGAAAGAAATTCTCGATTTCGGCCGGGATAAGCTGGCTTAAAGTGAAGCCTATGGAGTTTTTCAATGAGAAAATTTTCCGTGAAAAAAGTCGCCGTGATTTCAGGGAAGACCATCCTGGCGAGGTGCCGATGGCTTTGCATGTCTATAACATTAAGGTTGACCCTACGGTCGTTCAAATTCCGCTGACTGTTGCATTCAGAAACAACATTAAAGACAACTGGGCCTATTATGCGAGCGCAGGAACGAACATTACCGTTTCGGCAAAAGAGAAGATTTCCTACGACGCCAAATCTCCGAATTTTGCATACATGAACCAGCATCTGGAAGCCAAGTCGGATGTGCCTTTGATCAATTCAGTAAATCTCTCGATGGGCCTTGAAAAAGCCTGGTATCCGATCGTCGTGCAGGCAGAAGGATATCTGTACACTTACTTCAACCAGCTCAACCCATTGAGCCAGTCCGCCGGACCAGGCGTGAAAGTCAAGCTGATGTATCAGATAGGAGGCAAAATGTAAATAGCCTGCCTCAACTTTCAGGAATAATAAATAGAATGTTGTTCCTGAAAGTTCTATTTTTGGCTTTTATTTACTCCCCTATTATACCTGACTTTTGAAATTCGCTGCAATAGATATTGGATCCAATGGTGCCCGCATGCAAATATCTTCGGTGTTGCATGACGAGGGAATTTCCCGTTTTAAGAAGGTTGAATATGTCCGTTTTCCGCTCAGGCTTGGTCATGACGTTTTCACAGAAGGCCGGATAAGTCCAAATAGCGAAGACCGGATGATGAAGCTGATGCTCGCTTATCAGCTTTTGATGGAACTCCATGAAGTGGACGATTACATGGCTTGCTCAACTTCGGCTATGCGCGAAGCAGA
This sequence comes from Dyadobacter sp. CY347, assembly GCF_021502655.1. Lineage (GTDB taxonomy): Bacteria > Bacteroidota > Bacteroidia > Cytophagales > Spirosomataceae > Dyadobacter. The sequence continues at coordinate 326,341 of NZ_JAKFFT010000002.1, read as the reverse complement.
CAATGGTTATGAGGTCCGGGAACACATTCAGCAGCGCACCGGCATTCACATTCAGATCATCGATGGCCAGAAAGAAGCGGAGCTTGTTAATAATGTTGTGGTAAAATCACTGAGCGACGGCCAGTACATTCACATTGATGTAGGCGGCGGCAGTACAGAACTGAATGTTTACAAAGACAGGCAGAAGATTGCAGCAAAATCATTCAAATTAGGTTCAGTAAGGCTTTTGGAAGGGAAAGAATCTAAAAATTCCTGGCTGAAAATAAAGGAATGGATCAATCAGTATGTTGACTACTCTTTGCCTATCGAGGCCGTTGGAACGGGCGGTAACATTAACAAATTGTTTGATCTGTCGTCCAAATTATCCGAAAGCTCCACCAGCCTGGACGAGATTGAAAGAATGCGCGACTACATTGCTTCCTTTACATTGGAAGAGCGAATTAATAAACTACAACTTAATCCGGATCGCGCTGATGTGATTGTTCCTGCGGGCGACATTTACACATCTGCAATGAAATGGGCAGGCGCAAATGTCATTCACGTGCCTGACGTGGGCTTGAAAGATGGTATGCTGCAATTGCTTTACGATCGGGCATGCCGCAAAAAAAAGCCCGAGGTTAAGCCCGGGCCTTTGTCAGCGTAATATTTATAGGTTACCAAACCTGTTCAAGATCCTTTGCGGAGTATTTGTGGTTTCTCTCAACAAAAACAGAGTCTTTCGCTTCGCGTTTCAATGCTAACGGATTTTTCTTGCCCAATTTCGCAATTGCCGCAACCGGGAAAAGAATCACGAAAAAAACCAGGGATAGCAATATCCGGCCATTGATCGCGCCCAGAATCTCCGCAATCTTGTACCAACCTTTTACGATCAGGTCTCCGGCCGCAGGAATTGCAATGCTTAACACGCCTACAACTGCTGCCGCGATAAGCAGATACGGATATTTAGAGCCGAAAATAAAGTAAAAAACTACCAGGCCTGTAACGATGACCAACTGCGCTTTGGCCTTATCTGATTCACTCATTTGAATATTTGGGATAATTTAAATGCAGTGGCTTTAAAACCACTGCATCAATTTTAAAAGTCTAATTGATCGGATATACTAGAACAAGGTGTAAATGAACGGAGCAACCGCTGAACCTCCACCGATAACAATCAGGACACCGATAAGCAGTAAAACGACAATCACAGGAGCCAACCACCATTTCTTACGCTCCTTCATAAAGGCAAACAAGTCTGTCAAAAAATCCATTTCTTTCGTTGTTTTTATTTCAAAGATAAATATTTCAATATTTTGTAATACAATTTTACAATTATATTATTGTTAAGGCTTCTTCATAGCCTCCGTAAGCCTGTCCGCAATAAGCTTGTTCAATGTTGCGCTGCCGTGGCCGTCGTTTTTGCCTACAACACGTTCCTTTTCCGGAATTTTTAAAACGCCGTCATTAATGCCCACCACAGTAACGCCTTTTGAGCGCAGATAATCTTCAACCGGCTTGGTATAACCTGCACTTTTATCCACCTGAAAAAGGAACGGAATGAAGACCGCATACATTTTGGCACCTGTGCTGTCCCGGTAATCGATCATTTTGGAAAGATCTCTGAGGTGCGCATTGAGCACGGTTGTATCCGTGTACGCAGTTTGCACGAACTTTTCGAATGTACTGAAACCGGTGTGAGGCAATTGCCAATAGATAAAATTAGGCAGGTAAAAACGCTTCACGAGCGTCGCCATAGGCCCTTTTAAATCCGCATACGGCTCAGCGCCTGAAAGGGAAAGCCCTTTTTCACGGCCTACTTTCTCAATGTCATTAGGGAAATATTCCAGAACAATCACGTCGGGTTTTACGGGAAATTCTTCCAGTCTTTTGGCTTCGTCACGCGTGTCCGCGCCGGACATTCCGAGATTATAAACAGAATGTTTGTCCGCACCCAAAGAAGCTTCCAGTTGATTGGAAAACCGCTCATTCACATCTTTCAAACCATGACCAGCGGCAAAGGAATCGCCGATGACGAGGATCTGCTTTTTTCCTGGCTCTTTCGTGATCTCTTTATCATGGTAACCAAGCGAATTAATCGGTTTCCAGTACTTTTCCCACCATATCTGCGAAGCCTTGGAAAGCACACCTTCATGGCTTTGCGGAATGTACATGAAAATGATTTCGAGGAAAATAAGCGTTACAAGCAGCGGGACGGTGATCGTGACAATGTTTGCCAAAAGCCCTTTTGCTTTGCTTTTTACAACGCCATAATAGAATATCCTGAGTATTTCAATAACGAGCAAAAACCAGAATGCAAACTTCGCCAGGCGAACGTACCAACTGTCTGCCTGGGGGAATCCGGGATAATCAAATTTTATCTGAAACTTATCAGGATAAAATAAGAAAATGAATAATAGACCAAGAAATAAAATGCGGATTACGCTTGTAACTATTTTAGAAGTCATTTGTGTACGTTACTGATATTCAAGGAGACTAGTCAAGAACAAATTCTTCTTTCCAGTTATCTTTTTCAAGCCATTCAGGCTGCTGTTTTTTATCAAAAATGAAATTGCCTACTACGAGATAATCCATTTCCGTCCGCATGAAACAGCGATAGGCATCATTAGGCGTACAAACGATCGGTTCCCCGCGCACATTGAAACTCGTGTTCACGATCACTGCATAACCGGTAAGCGCTTTGAACGAATCGATTAACTGATAGTAACGTGGATTGGTTTCCTTGTGAACGGTCTGGATCCGCGCTGAATAATCAATGTGCGTAATAGAAGGAAGGTCTGAACGCTCGAAATAAAGTTTTTCACGAAGATCCATGGCACCGTAATTAGCCGGAACAGGCTTGCGTCTTCCTTCTGCAACCGGGTGAACCAGAAGCATATAAGGAGAAATCCCATCATAATCGAAATATTCGGCGCAATCCTCCGCCAGGACCGAAGGTGCAAATGGCCGGAATGATTCTCGGTATTTGATTTTCAGGTTCAGCTTTTTCTGCATTTCAGCATTTCTGGGATCGCCCAGAATGCTTCTTCCACCCAAAGCCCGCGGCCCAAACTCCATTCTGCCCTGGATCCAGCCTACTACATTTCCTTCGGAAAGCAATTGGGCTGCGTCACCGGCCAGTTCTTTGAAATTTTCGTAATGTGTATAAACAGCCTTGTATTTCTTAGCCGTTAATGCCACGTCCAGGTCAGAGAATGTTGGTCCGAGATAAGATCCTCTCATCGCATCCGCTTTCCAGGTAATCTTTCTCTCCTGACCGAAGAAAATATGATAAGCAGCCTGCGCCGCTCCCAATGCACCACCGGCGTCACCGGCAGCTGGCTGGATAAAAATATCTTTGAAAATGTTAGCTTTCTGTAACTTACCATTAGACACGCAGTTCAATGCGACCCCGCCGGCCATACACAGATAATCCGCACCGGTAAGGCGTTTGGCCTCTTTTGCCATCCGGATCACCGCTTCTTCTGTAATGTTCTGAATAGCAAGTCCCAGATTGCAATGAACCGGTTCAAGCGCGTCTTCGGGTCTTCTTGTTTTGAATCCAAAAAGTGCTTCCCATTTGTCCTCATTGACCATTTTCAAGCCCGTAGCATAATCAAAATAGTCTTGATTCAGCCAAACCGAGCCGTCTTCTTTCAGTTCAATGAGGTCTCTAAGAATAATGTCCTCGTATTTTTTAATGTCAGGCGAAGTTGGGTTGCCATAAGGGGCCAAACCCATTAATTTATACTCACCGGAATTAACGCGGAAACCAAGAAAATAGGTGAATGCAGAATACAGAAGTCCTAATGAATGCGGAAATCTCAGTTCTTTTAAGATGGTGATATCTTTCCCTTCTCCCAAACAAATGGAAGCCGTTGCCCATTCACCCACGCCATCAATGGTTAGAATGGCCGATTTTTCATATGGTGATGGATAATAAGCGCTGGCCGCGTGGGAAAGGTGATGTTCCGGAAAAAGCAGTTTTACTTTTTTCTTTTTCTCATAACCCAATTTCACCAGTTCTTCATTGATCAGACGCTTTAAAAACATCTTTTCCTTGATCCAGACCGGCATTGCGGTTAAAAATGACCTTACCCCTTTTGGCGCGAACGCATAGTAGGTTTCAAGAAGTCGTTCGAATTTAAGGAGTGGTTTGTCGTAGAAAACGATGGCATCCAGTTCGTTCAGTGTTAATCCGCCATATTCCAGGCAAAACTTTACTGCCTCAGAAGGGAAACCCGGATCATGCTTTTTTCGTGTAAAGCGCTCTTCCTGCGCTGCTGCAACAATTTCTCCGTTATCAATTAGGGCTGCCGCCGAATCATGATAAAAAGCTGAAATACCTAAAATTTTCATTTACCTATTTAAAATTTTTCACTACAAACGCTTCCGGAGACAATTAAACCAGATGGCAATAGCGTGTTTTCCTGAACGAATGCACTATATGCTTAAATTGACGACAAAGCTAGCAAAAGTTGACACAAGTTAGGTATTATAGATTTTTTGACAAATAAGAACAATCGAACGGCAAATGTTCCCTGCTCTTAGTCAGCATGTTCCAAAAGTCTGGAATCGATCATGTAAGCGGTCAGTTTGGAAGCGAAGTTTTGGGCTCCCCTTTCGCTGACGTGGCACACATCGCAGAAAAAACTGCCATCCTTTGGCATGTTCGCTTCCATATCATAAAAGTGTGTCTGATTCCTTTTTGCCAGATCCGTCAAAATCTGATTATGGACCTGAATGCCTTTCTTTACATTGTCCGCCTGGCCCCATATTGTCACCGGCGAGGCATAGTGGCAACCTGCAAAATGATCCATATCCTTTTGTTCGCCCGTCAGCTTCACCCCCTCCGGAAAGTAAGAGGCGTAATTCATTAACAGCAACTGATCTCTACGCTGTTTTGAAATGCTGATCATGTCCGTAAGGTTTTTTCGGTATGGCAAGGCGGTTTTAATGTTGCTGCCAAATTTCGCATACTCCGGGGCAACCATATCCTGACTTGCATATACTTTATGCGTGACCCTGTCCCGCACGGCCCTGATTACCAGCGCACATATATAAGGAATAACCGTAAAGTTGATTTCGGAGTGAGCTTGCAACAGATAAATGTCGCTATACCATTTAATGTGTGCGTAATCCGCACGAAAATCTTTTTCGGGGATACAGTTTGCGCGGTTTTCGTTGATTGCTTCATAGTAAACAACCAGGTCGAAATGCTTGTCTTTCAGTAATTTATATTTAATCAGATTATCCAGGGAAGTGTGGCCGGCGGCGGCGGTGTTGTAGAAGGCAAACTTTTTTGTTTTGCCATATTTCTTTTGAAGGATCGTGTCAAGCCGGACTTCCATATTGGACCAGGGCGTGCTGATCACCGAACCGCCCAGGATAAGAATGTCCTGGACATCGTCATCACTCCTGATATCCTTTCCGATCACCTCTTTGAGTGTCGGATAAAAGCCTGTGTATAAATAATCGCCTGGTTTTAGCAGCGGGTAACCATAGCATAGCAACGCTATTCTGAGGATTATTTCAGTAACAACGAACAGGATTAAGAAAAATATTAACGAAAAAAGGAACGAACGCCAAGTCATCCGGATAGTATGACGGCACAAAACTTTTAGTCAAAAAGGAAAAATCTCCGTTCAACCGTACCGACTTTGGCATATACGCACAGAACTTAATTTTGGATTTTTACACGATAATTTTTGTCGGTTTGTGCTGTTCGTCGAGCGCTACAAAAGTAAATATGCCGGTCACGGCCTTTTCCCTGCCCTCCTCATACATTTTCTCCACAAAAATATCCACACGCACCTTCATACTCGTATTACCAACCGTTTCCACGCGCCCGATGAGTTCAATAATGGTCCCCGCAGGAATGGCGTGCGTGAAATCAATGCGATCGGTGGAGACTGTAACACAGCGCAATCTGGAAAAACGTGTGGCTGCAATGAATGCCACTTCGTCCATCATAGACAATGCGGTCCCTCCGAAAAGGGTGTCGTAATGATTGGTATTATTGGGAAACACCGTTTTAAAAACGCGTGCTTCGGAGGCAATGATCTTTTCTTCTAATGTCAAAACAGTGATATATTATTTTGGGCAAAGGTAAAAAAGAGTCGGCCTAACATGGCCTAATCTTCGATTAGTTTTGCCGCTTCCGTATCCAGCAAAAACTCAGCATTCATATGGTTTTGTAAAACAGTCGCAGGAAATGCTGTTGTGACGGGAAATGCCATTGCACGCTGCACCACAGGCGCTTTTGCGCTTCCTGCCGCTATCAGAATCGCTGTTTTCGCTTCCATAATGTGGCGGATCCCTACGGTGATCCCTTTGGTAATGGTCGTTGGTTTCTGAAAATATTTTTGACCAACTTCTTTGGTTACATTTTCCAATTCCGACACATGCGCATAGCTGTCCCAGGGCGTTCCAGGCTCATTTAAGGCCAGATGTCCGTTCATTCCTACACCTAAAATGATCATATCCAGACCGCCGAGCGTTTCCAGGACCTTGTTAACCCGCCTGCATTCTTCTTCCGGATCAATGGCTTTTCCATCAAAAAACACGATCTGATCGGCACGCAGGCCAATGGGTTTTAAAAAATCCTTATTAAGTAAATTTCTGCAACCGCCATCGTCTTCCGGCCCGAAACCGATCCACTCATCGAGACCGATAAAAATACATTGCGAAAAATCTGTCATGCCCTTTTGGTTAGCGGACACCAGGATTTCGAACATCCCCAGCGGCGTGCTGCCGGAGGGCAAACAAATCACTGCATTAGGTTTTTTAGCCAGTAAACCCATCACACGCTCCGCTGCGGCAAGGCTCATTGCTTTATAATCCGGGTAAATGTTCAGTTTTGGTTTCATTGTTTAAATAAAAAGCGGTTGAAAAATGGTCCTGCACAGAATCTTTTCGCCTAAGAAACATTTATCCTTGAAAAACACCAAAAACTGAAAGTCCAATCCTAACTTTACCGCATATTCGCGATTGTTCATTCTCACTAATTAAAAAATGGAATACCGTATAGAAAAAGATACCATGGGCGAAGTGCAGGTGCCGGCCCATGTATATTGGGGCGCACAAACCCAACGCTCGATCCAGAATTTTCCTATTGCCCAGGATATCAATAAAATGCCGAAGGAAATCATCAAGGCATTTGCATATTTAAAGAAGGCCGCGGCCATTACAAATTACGAGGCTGGCATTCTTCCAAAAGAAAAAAGCGACCTGATCGGACAGGTTTGTGATGAAATTTTAACTGAAAAACTGGATGACCAGTTTCCGCTTGTCGTGTGGCAAACCGGCTCCGGAACACAGTCTAATATGAATTGCAACGAAGTGATCGCTTACAGAGGCCATGTGTTGCAGGGCGGCGAACTGGCGGACAAAACGAAATTCCTTCATCCCAATGATGACGTGAACAAGTCGCAGTCTTCCAATGACACATATCCCACAGCGATGCACATTGCTGCTTACAAAATCCTGATCGACGTTACGATTCCAGGCATTGTTAAGCTTAGGGATACATTGAAAGCTAAATCCGAAGCTTTCAGAAGTGTCGTAAAAATCGGCCGTACGCATTTCATGGATGCGACTCCGCTTACATTGGGACAGGAATTTTCCGGCTACGCTTCACAATTAGACCACGGCCTGCGTGCGATTTACAACACATTGGCGCATCTTTCAGAGCTGGCATTAGGTGGAACGGCCGTTGGAACAGGCATTAACACACCCGAAGGTTACTCCGAAAACGTGGCGCGTCACATTGCCACATTAACAGGCCTGCCATTCAAAACCGCTGAGAACAAGTTCGAAGCATTGGCAGCACACGACGCGATCGTAGAAGCGCATGGCGCGTTGAAAACGGTTGCGGTAAGTTTGATGAAAATCGGCAATGATATCCGTATGTTGTCATCCGGCCCGCGTTCCGGGATTGGCGAGATCCATATTCCTGATAATGAGCCAGGAAGCTCTATTATGCCAGGTAAGGTGAACCCTACGCAATGTGAAGCTATGACAATGGTGGCAGCGCAGGTGATGGGTAACGACGTTGCGATCAGCATCGGCGGTTCCAATGGTCATTTTGAGCTGAATGTTTTCAAACCTCTAATGGCTTATAACTTCCTGCATTCAGCACGTCTGATCGGGGATGTTTGTGTGTCCTTTAATGATAATTGCGCAGTGGGCATCGAACCTTTGCACGAGAACATTAAGAAGCACGTGAACAATTCATTAATGCTGGTAACCGCTCTCAATACAAAAATCGGTTATTACAAAGCTGCCGAAATCGCACAAACGGCGCATAAAAACGGCACAACGCTGAAAGAAACGGCTGTGGGGCTTGGTTACCTGACGCCGGAAGAGTTCGACGCCTGGGTGAAACCGGAAGAAATGGTGGGGGACAACAAATAGTTTCAGATAAACATTTAAGCAAATGCTCTGCCGGACCGGTGGAGCATTTGTTTTGATAACTGCTAGGCTATGAACATCCGGAGCACATTATTGGCAGACCCTATCCAATCCAAACGGCGCGCAACGGAAGTGGCAGCCTACGCCTGTCTGGACAGCGCGCATTTTCAGGAAATCATGGACTGCTTTCTTGCCGACGATTACAGGCTGACACAAAGGGCCGCGCACAGCGTAAGCATTGCAGCAAGCGAACGCCCCGATCTGATCGCGCCGCACATGGGTTCACTTGTAGACCAGCTTTCGAGACCGGACGTTCATGACGCGGTGATCCGGAATAGTCTGCGCATTTTGCAGGAGACAGAAATCCCTGCCGAGCTGCATGGAAAGGTGATGGACGCATGTTTTCATTTTGTACAAAACAGGCAGATAGCGATTGCTATCAGGGCTTTTTCACTTACGGTGCTTTACAATTTTTCAAAAATTTATCCTGAGATTAAAAATGAACTGGGCATAATTATTGAGGAAGCGATGGAATTCGAAACACCCGCATTCAGGTCAAGAGGCAAGAAAATTCTGGCTAACATTAAAAAGCAAAAGCATCCTTAACACAGGTAAAAGTCTTTACTTTACTTCTTTAAAATAAAAAAGCAAATGATCATATACTGCTATTCCATGCTGGATGAGTCACTGAGAAGCAAGCTTAGTGAAGCACTGCAACAACACCATACCGTTCATTTCAGGACTGAAACGTCTAGTGAGGAAGAAAGCCAGGCAGCATTTCGTACAGCAGATTATGTTCTGGGCAATCCGCCTGTCGCCTGGTTTTCCGAACCTAAGGATAAGCTGCAATTCTGGCAACTGGATTCGGCGGGATTTGACCAGTATGCTTCTGTAAACATTAATGAAGGCGTAAAAACGGCCAATATGGGCGACTGGTTTGCCCGTCCCTGCGCAGAATCCATCGTGGGCGGCGTTCTGGCCTTATACCGCGGCATTGACACATTGACTTTGCTTAAACAAAAATCGGAATGGATCGGCTCGAAGCTGAGAGGTGAATTAAAGATCCTTTACAAGCAGAATGTCATCATTCTGGGCGCGGGCACCATTGGATTGTCGGTCAATACGATACTCAAAGGCTTTGGCTGCAACACACATTTAATGGCCAGGACCTCGCAGGAGGCCGATCTGCATTCACCGGAAGAATTATTTGTAGAGCTTCCATTTGCGGATCTCGTCATCAACACGCTTCCCGGAACTGCGCAGCATTTTGTAGACCAAACATTCTTTTCCAAAATGAAAGAACGCAGCGTGTACGCCAGCGTCGGAAGAGGCAGCACCACAGACGAAGATGCGCTGATTGATGTATTGCAGTCGGGTTATCTGGACGGAGCAGTTTTGGATGTGACGGAGGTTGAGCCATTGCCCGAAGACAGCCCATTATGGAAGATGGAGAATGTAATCCTCACGCAGCACACCGGCGGCGGGCATAGCAACGAGCATATCGGCAAGGTTGATCTGTTCCTCAACAACATCTTCGCAATCGAAAATGGTGGAAATATCGTCAATGAAGTGAACTTGCGCAGGGGTTATTAACCAATATCAGATTAGTATTTTAAATGCAAGAATCAGAAATAGTAAATAAAATAAAGGAAAAGTATTTCCAAAAATTCGGACAATCGGCTAAGCCGAACAATGTGCGGGTTTTTCGTTCACCGGGAAGGATCAACCTCATCGGTGAGCATACAGACTATAACAATGGTTTTGTGCTGCCGGCCAGCGTGGATAAGGCCGTCTATTTCGTCATTGAACCGAGGGAAGATGACCAGGTGATCCTGCACGCGGCAGATCTGGACGAAACTTATTCCTTTTCAGTTGAGGATCTTTCAAAACCTGCACAATCCTGGGCACATTATCAGCTGGGCATTATTGAGCAGATCTATAAAAAAGGGCTAAAAATTGGCGGTTTCCAAACCACTTTCGGCGGGGACGTTCCGGTTGGGGCGGGTTTATCTTCTTCTGCTGCATTGGAATGCTGCCTGCTTTTCGCTCTGAATGAATTATACGACCTGGATCTGGACCGGTTCAGCATTGTAAAAATGTCGCAAAAGGCCGAAAACGAATATGTGGGGGTGCAATGCGGCATTATGGACCAGTTTGCGTCTGCATTCGGTAAGGAAGAATCCGTGATCCGGCTCGATTGCCGGTCATTGGAATACGAATATTTCCCTTTCCCCATGCAGGATTATCTTCTTGTGCTATGCGACACGAGCGTGAAACATTCATTGGCAAGCTCTGAATACAACACACGCCGCCTGGAATGTGAAAAAGGAACTGCTATACTGCAACAATATCATCCCGAAGTTCATAGCCTGAGAGATGCGACGCCTGAGATGGTCGAAACGCATAAGGAAGAGCTGGGTGACGTGGTTTACCGCCGCTGCAAGTTCATAACCGAAGAAATCCAGCGCGTTCAGGATGCGTGTGATTTGCTTGTGGAAGGAAATTTGGTTGATTTTGGTAAAAAAATGTACGCTACACATCAGGGGTTGCAGCACGAATATGAAGTAAGCTGCCCGGAACTTGACTTTTTGGTAGACCAGACATTGGACGATCCTTCCGTACTAGGGGCCAGAATGATGGGCGGAGGTTTTGGCGGCTGCACGATTAATGTTGTAAAAAAAGAGGTAGTTGATGCTTTTGAACAAAAAATGAGAGCAGCTTATCAGGAAAAATATCAGATTGACCTGCCTTGCTATAAAGTAAAAATTACTGCCGGAACGGGAGAAATCATTTGAAATAATTGCTCAATATCCAGACAACCTTTAACCATTCATATGAAAAAAATATTCGTTTTACTCACTGCGCTAACGGGTTTTTATCTGTTTAGCTGCTCTAAATCAAACAAAGAAGAAATGATCAGTACGATTTCGAAAGAGTCATTTGGCAAACTCCCCGACGGCCAGGAAGCAGATTTGTATACGCTCACCAACGCCAAAGGCATGACGGTGAACATTACCAATTACGGCGGCATTATCACGAAACTTACCGCTCCTGATAAAAAAGGTGAATTTGCGGATGTTGTGCTTGGTTTCGATTCTCTGGCTCCTTACCTCTCCGGACATCCGTTTTTTGGCGCATTGGTAGGACGTTACGGGAACCGGATTGCAAAAGGGAAGTTCAAATTGAATGATCAGGAATACAAGCTGGCCATTAATAACGGACCCAATTCGCTGCACGGCGGAACAAAAGGCTTCGACAAAGTGCTTTGGAAAGCGACGGAGATCAATAAGGATTCTATTGTTGGCCTTGAACTGGAATATGTGAGCAAGGATATGGAAGAAGGTTATCCTGGAAATCTGACTGTTAAGGTGGTGTACACATTGGATAATGACAATGCATTGACGATCAATTATACTGCTACAACTGATAAAGCAACAGTCGTAAATCTTACAAACCACTCCTACTTCAACCTGACAGGCTTGAAAAGGGACATTCTGGATCATGAGATCATGATCGAATCGGATAGCATTGTGCCGGTTGACACCACATTAATCCCGACAGGAAAGCTTCGCGCTGTGGAAGCAACGCCGTTTGATTTCAGAAAGCCAACGAAAATTTCTGCTGGAATCAACAAAGTTGAAGACGAGCAGATTAAAAACGGCGGCGGTTATGACCATTGCTGGGTGCTGAAACGCAAAGAATCAGGTCTTGTTCTATTTGCAACAGCAAAAGACCCTGAAAGCGGACGTAAATTGGAAGCATACACAACCGAACCTGCTGTCCAGTTCTACTCAGGCAACTTCCTGGACGGAACATTAAAAGGCAAGAACGCAACTTACGTCAAAAGATTCGGCTTCTGCCTCGAAACAGAACATTACCCTGACTCCCCAAACCAACCCCAATTCCCATCCACCGAGCTAAAACCAGGCGAAACATATCAGACAACAACGAAATATCGTTTTTCGGCTGAGTAACAGAAATAAATAGAAAAAGCGAATCACCTGAGGATGTTTGAATCCAAAAGTGATTCGCTTTTTCATAAGTTGTTATTTTAGTATTTTTGCCCAGGCCAACCCGATTATACATCCATGGGTTTCGTTTCTTAGTGGAACTTCATCAATTAAATTACCCCAATGCTTACCAGAACAGTAAAAATCAGCAATGTTACTAACTTGTCCGATGCGCGTTATTGTGCGGGGATGGGCGTGGAAATGCTTGGTTTTTCGATTGATGAGGATTCTCCTAATTATATTTCTCCCAAAAAATTTGAGGATATCTGCTCCTGGCTGGCTGGCGTGACCCTGATTGCCGAAACCGCTCAAACCGATCCTGCGGCGATCATTCAGACATTAGCAAATTATCCGGTTCATTCCGTTCAAGTGGAAGCACCAGGGCTTTTGAATTATTTGAAAAGTGAATTAAATCTCCCGCTGGTCCTCAGAATCAGCGTCGACCTTTACGAAGCCGACGAAATCAACTCCATACTGAGCCGTTACGAAGGCGAGGCTTCGCATTTTTTGCTGGAAAGTGACAACGACGCCCAACTTACAGACAACTGGATGCAAGTGCTGGGAAACCTGGCAGGTGAATACCCTATCCTGATAGGCTTCGGCCTGGACAACGAATACACAGTTAGTGCTTTAACAGAACTTTTCCCAAACATTGGCATCGCATTGCGCGGAAGTGAAGAAATCCGACCCGGCTATAAAGACTTCGGCAGCATGATGGACATTCTTGAAGCATTAGAGGAACAATAAGCCTCTAAAAAGCCCGCTTATAAGTCAATTAATAAAAGCTTTCCTTAAAAAAATCCGCTCAACACGCCCCTCCGCCGATAATAATTTTCCGATTTGCAGTATCTTGCATTACCTACTACCTTTGATTACAAATAAACGCTACTAATCATGGAAAAGAAATTGCATCGCATACCTGACCAGGCAGTTTTAGGAGGAGTCGCATCCGGAATTGCTCAATATTTTAACATTGATGTTGTAATAGTCCGAGTTGTGCTCGTTGTAATGCTGCTGCTCCCTATTCCACCCACATTCGGAATGACCGCATTTATATACATCATTCTATGGGCAGTGTTGCCGACAGGACCGGCCGGGACAGTTTATACTACGAACACTTCATTTGATCCAACGCCTAACACTCCTTCCGACCCTGTTTGGGACAAGAAAAAGTCGGATCAGACGGTCATGGTACTGGGTGGCGTGCTGATCTTTTTCGGCGCTCTAATGCTGGTCGACGATTTTCCGCTTTGGTATCAGTTTAAACAATATTTCTGGCCCATCGTCCTGATCGCAATTGGTGCATTTTTGATCCTTCGTCAACGCGATAAGGAGCATCACGGCAATACAACTGTATATCCCACAACGCCTCCGCCGCCTGTTGATCCTATTGCGCCGGAGCCTGAACCACAGCCTTATACACCATTTACCCCGTCTTCCGCAACAACCACGACGCCCACACATTTCCCTGAAGATCCTGAGACCAGGAAACCGGATGATGAGGATGATCAGGTGATTAAAGTGAATTAGTACATTGAATTTTAAAATTCTTCGGTTTAATACATTAACCAAACATAGCCATGAACTTTCGAAACATTTTTTGGGGTGTTATCCTCATCATTGCCGGATCTCTTTTCTTGATTGAAGAACTGACTGCATTTGATTTTGGCCGCTTTTTCTGGCCTATCATCCTGATCACTACCGGCGCGCTTTTGCTTTTACGCAATTATTTGAATTCTGATATTTCCAACCGTTCAAACATTTAAAACGATGAAAAACTCACGCGGTATAGTTTGGGGTGGATTGCTGATCATATTTGGAATGCTCTGGCTGCTTCGGAATATGAATCTTGTGAACATCAATTGGGACGAGATTCTGCCTTACTGGCCTGTTTTACTGATCATTGCGGGAGCATTACTGATTGCCAAAGGCAATGAAAACCGAGGATTAGGAGGATTAATCGGCCTATTGATCACGCTTGCAGTGTTCGGGGGCATTGTTAACAAAACCGACAAAGCCTTTGACCGGCACGCCGACAATTGGAACTGGAACTGGGACGACGATGAAGATGACCGGAATTTTGGTTACAACGACGACAACCACGATGATGAAGATAATGATAATGACGGCAACCAAGATGAAGACTACGAAAATGACCGTAACAACCGGGATGGAAAAAGACCGATAAATGGCAATTACAAGTATGAAATGGAGGATTTTATTCAAAAAGCCAATTTTCATCTTGAAGGCGGTGCCGGTTCTTTCACATTGAACGGAAACACGCAGAAACTTTTTGAAGCCAATACGAAGAGCACAATTGTTGGTTTTTTATCGAACACTTCTATTAACAAGCTCGATAATTCAGCAACTGTTAATCTTAAAATGGAAGAAGGCAATGTAAAGATCAAGAAAGGTGAAATTTCAAATCAGGCAAACATTCACCTGAACGAGCGACCAGTATGGAACATTGACCTGGGCATTGGCGCCGGAAAAGGCGACTTTGATTTCAGCAATTATAAAGTTGAAAAACTGAAAGTGAGCACAGGCGTTGCCGATATGGACATCAAAATGGGCGACAAAATGACCACTTCCAACATTGAGATCGAAGCGGGTGTTGCCTCTATTACATTGGAATTACCTCGCTCTGTGGGTTGTGAAATGCATATGGACGGCGCGCTGAATGCCAAAAATATGGATGACCTGGATAAAATCAGCACGGGGCTTTACCGCTCGCCGGATTTTGAAAGCGCTTCCAAAAAGATCATTATTCACTTCGAAGGCGGCCTCACCAGCGTGAACATCAAGCGCTATTGATTCACCCCGAAAATAGAAATGAATATCTTTGCAGCTTATCGCAACGATATTCATTTTTTTATGCTCCAAAAAATCACCTGTCTAAGTCTTTTCCTGCTTTCTGTTTCACTAATAAGCTTTGCCCAAAAGTCGGGAAAAGAATCAGGCAAGAAGGCCGGAATTCCTGCTATTGAACAAAAAATGATCGAGCAGGGATTGGTTGACATTCAAAAGCTGGACCCTAACATTAAGGTTGAACTCAAATATTCCACAACGGATAATTTCGTCGGTAAAGACGTTTACGGAGATTTGAACCGCGCCTATCTGCAACCCGAAATGGCCAAGCGGCTTGTGAAAGCAAATGCTCTTCTAAGAAAAAAACACCCGGATTATACATTACTGGTCTACGACGCTGCTCGTCCGAATTCGGTGCAATATGCGCTTTGGGATGCATTGGACAACTTAAAAATTCCTGCGAATAATAAGAAACTGTACGTGGCGGATCCGAAGATCGGCTCCAACCATAACTTCGGCTGCGCGGTGGATCTGACGGTGGTTGATGAAAAAGGGAAACCATTGGATATGGGGACCAAGTATGACTTCTTCGGCCCCCTGGCCTATCCCCGCTCAGAACAGGAAATGTTAAAGAAAGGTAAGCTTACAATCCAGCAAGTTACCAACCGCCAGATATTACGAAAAGTGATGAATCAGGCTGGTTTTGCCACCAACACAACCGAATGGTGGCACTTTGACGGCATGTCCAAGGCCCAGGCGCGTGCGACTTATGGCATGATCAAGTAACTTGAAACCAAAAAAAAATAATTTGCCATAGGGGGTAACGAGGGTCTAGTTGTCTTATTCAAAAAGCGACTTAAACTTGATAGCGACCGCTCTTCTTTATCGGGAACCATTAATCGAGGGAGATTATTTATTTTTGGCCCAAAATCAAAAATATAACTCGGTGTACTCTTCCGATCCAGATATTGTCAATGCCATAAGGCGCGGCGACGAACTAGCCTTTGAGCAGACTTTCCGACATTACTACCAGCGACTTTGCAATTATGCCTGCACTTTACTCAAAGATGAGGAAGAGTCGGAAGAGGTTGTACAAACCGTTTTTTTGACCATTTGGGAGAAAAGAGAAGATCTTGAAATAACATTATCATTAAAATCCTACCTCTATCGTGCTGTTCACAACCATTGCCTCAACCGCTTCAAACATGCGTCGGTAAGGCAGGTGCATAAGGAACACACACTGAATTTCGCCGCGCAATCTTACGAATCGGTAACAGAAGTGATCCATGCAAATGAACTGGAAGAACGAATAGAAAAAGCAGTGAGCACATTACCCGAACAATGTCAGAAAGCCTTCAGGCTCAGTCGATTTGAAGAACTAAAATACCACGAAATTGCAGAACAACTAGGCATATCCATTAAAACGGTTGAAAACCAGATTGGTAAGGCGCTGAAAATATTGCGCATTGAGCTTGCAGATTATCTGCCCGGAATGCTTTGGCCGGTTTATCTTATTGTTGAACAGCTAACCAGATCGTAACCATGAACTTTCATGAAAACATGTCGGAGGAGCTGTTAGCACGTTACCTGGCCGAAACCGCTTCCGAAAAAGAAATTGAACAGGTGAACGCCTGGCTGGCACAATCACCTGAAAACGAACGCGAGCTGGCCACTTACAGATTGATCTGGGACCATTCGGCTTATGCTGCAAAAACGAATGTTCCGGTTAGTACAGATGCTGCCTGGGACAAAATGAAGGCCAAAATGGCGAAACCCGCTCCCGCCGTTGCACCCGAAACATCAAAACCGGCAGCGCGTGAAATTGAATTTAAACCGCAAACCGTTCAGCGGAAACTCCCGATCACGGTTTGGGCAGCTGCCATGGTTGTTTTGGCCTTATTGGCCTTCGGATGGTTTCATTTCCAATCCAACCAACCGGCTGAGATGCAGCGCATAGTTACGACCAACAACACCAGTGACAGCGTGCTTCCCGACGGAACCAAAGTTTTTCTTAACTATAATTCCTCCCTAACCTATCCTGCCAATTTCGACGGTGACCTTAGAACCGTTTCCTTGCAGGGCGAAGCGTTTTTTGATGTAAAGCCCGACGCTGCGCACCCATTTGTAATTGACGCAAACGGAACCGAAATACGCGTTTTGGGAACATCATTCAATGTAAAAGCTTACAAAGAAGCACCCGTGCGAGTGGATGTTTCAACCGGAAAAGTGCAGGTTAGCAAAGCTTCGAACAAGGTCCAGCTCGTAAAAGGGCAAGGCGCAGAAGTGCTTGATGATACAATCAGAGGCCTGGAAGCAAACAGGAATATGCTAAGTTACCACACACAAGTTTATGATTTCAATGCGGCCGACCTGAATGAAGTAATTACCTCAATTCGTGACGGTTACCACGTAGATGTGCGTCTGTCCAACCAGCAGATAGCGCAATGCAGGCTTACGATCCGGTTTGAAAAAGAGCCATTGGATGCCACACTGTCTGTCATTGCGGAAACATTGGATCTTGATCTGAGAAAAGAAGGAAAGGTTTACTGGCTCGACGGAAATGGCTGCCAATAGTTTTTTAAAACATAAAACAAGCATTCTCTTAGTCTGGCTTTTATTGATGGCCGGTTTTGCATCTGCGCAGGACCTGCTAGAAAAACGGATTTCACTTAATATTACCAACCGCCCGCTGGATGAAACATTGCAAAAGATCGGAGATCTGGCCGGTTTCAGCTTTTCGTACAGCCCGGATATGGTGGATGTCAAAGGGCGGGTTTCCATTCAGGCCAATAACCTGAGCGTCAGGGAAATTTTAACTTCCCTATTCAAAGATAAAGTCTCATTCAAAGAGCGCCGCCGATACATTATCCTTCAAAAAATAGAAGTTCCGAAAGATGAAAAGCCCGAGAATTTCAATCTGAATGGCTACATCATCGACAACAAAACGGGCCAAAAGCTGGCTAATGCGAGTATTTACGAATCAGCAACATTGGCGTCGGCGGTTAGTAATCAATATGGTTATTATAAAATTCGCCTGCCGGTTTCACTGGCGGCCGTTCGGCTGGAAGTCAGGAAAGAGGATTACATTGGAAAAACCATTTCAGTTGCGAGCAGAGAGGATAAATATTTACAAATCAAACTTAATCCGGATACATTAAAACTGCTTTCCCGCAAGGCGCCGCGGGCTGTTTTCATCAAAGATTCGCTGCATCACAAAGTGGCGATTCCGCAGTTTGAGATCGTCTCCGAACCTGCTTTCGAAACGGACACTGTTATCGCGCAGGAGGCTTCCAACCAGGCTGCCAGCCGGGCTGGAAGCCGGCCAGAATTCAATCTAACCAAGGATCCTGAAAAATTTAAAACCACTTATCGCAAGGTCCAGAGCAGTTTTGTGAGTGCATTTGCGTCTGCCAAGCAAGCGATTCACACCCGCAACATTCAGGATACATTATACCATCCCTTCCAAGCTTCGATTTTGCCATTTTTGGGAACAAATCATGAACTGAGCGGGAACATTATCAACGACTACTCCATAAACCTGATTGCCGGTTACTCATTGGGGGTCAACAAATTGGAAGTCGGGGGTTTGCTGAATGTGGTTCGTGGGAATGTGAATGGATTTCAGCTGGCCGGGTTCAGCAACATTGTGGGCAGGGACGTGAGCGGTTTTCAATATGCCAATGTCCTGAACATCACATTAGGCAGTGTGCACGGGTTCCAGGGAACGAATTTCATTAATTACATTGGCAGAAATCTCCGCGGTTTTCAATTTGCAGGCGTCGGCAATGTAGTGGTCGGGACTTTGGAAGGTTACCAGCTCTCGGCGGGTTATAATTACGCAAATACGGTCCGGAGCGGCCACCAGATTGGTTTTGTCAACTATGCAGATTCTTCTGCCACCACGCCATTCGGGATTTTTAGCTTTGTCCGCACGAATGGTTATCGCCGCTACGAGTTTTCGACGGATGAATTTAATTATTTCAACACTGCCTTTAAAACAGGCGTAAGTGCATTTTATAACATTTTTAGTCTGGGAACCAACGGCTTAGTGGATGACAAACCGCTGGTTACATTGGGATACGGATTCGGAACATCCCAAAATCTTGGAAAAGGCTGGGGCATTAATGCGGATCTCACCGGGCATCTGGTAGTTTTCAAAGACGAGCCACTGGAAGATGTAGAAACTGGACTATTCAAAGCTTCGATTGCCATCGAGAAGAAGCTGGGCAGGCAATTCGCATTGTTTGCGGGCCCGTCCGTCAATCTGCTCACTGGCCATCATTCCGGGTTAATCGACACGGAGAAATCAAAAGGCCTCAGCCCCATATGGCTTGGCGGGAAGCCGGACGACTCCCGCAAAACCTATGGCTGGGTTGGTGTACAGGCTGGAATCCGGTTTTGTAATTAGTTAAAAACCAATCCGCTTTCTGCCGTTCTGCGAGGCTATTCCCGCAGCATATTCCCTCAATTCTTTTAATTCTTTTTCAAAACCACCCGACAAAATGGGGAAGCGGCACCAAGTTCTCGGATCCAGATTGAGGTCATCCAAATGGAAGGAAGGCGCATAACGCTCACGTTTCCACTGATTTCTGCTCCATAGTTTGAAGAAACGCTCCGTCCAGGCCAGCAGTTGCTCTGTTTCATACAACCCTTTGTAACGAACCTGCAAATGTCGATACGCTTCCAGAGGTGACTTCTTATCCCTGATCGCCAGTTTCTCCAAAGCATTCAAAAACTCATAAGGCATGAGATCCGCTTCATCGGTTTGCGTTTGGGCGAGCGGCCTCAGCTCGGCGGTCGGCTGCAAGCTGTTCACTTTTTTCAAACCTTCGATCTTAATGTGCTTGCCATTCACCTCGCAACCAGCAGTTTCCAGCCAGCGCAGCCATTGACGCAAGTAATGCTTATCAATGCCGGCTAACGGACTAATGCTTCCCGCCGTGTCGCCATCCATCGTGGCATAACCCACGGCAGCTTCCGACCGGTTGGAAGTGGCCAATAGCAAATGATTCGAAAGGTTAGTCAGCAGCCATACGCCCGGGGCACGCACGCGCGCCTGAATGTTTTGCAAAGCAATGTCATCCTGCTCCCAGGATAACTTCCTGCCAATCTGGTCTTCGATCAGGCCTCTGTACGTTTCTACGAGACCATTAATGTTAATGTTATAGAATGTCGAACCGATGGATTCCGCCAGCGACTGCGCCGATTCCAGCGTATCCGTGGAGCTGTTTTCTGTTCCCTGGTAAATATTATGGATCAAAACCAAAGCGAGATCTTCTTCTGTTTTGGCAGACTGAATATCTTTAATGTAAGACAATTTCTCCTTCAAACGATCCATACCAATGCTCTCATCCGCAAGCCGGATCATTAACCCGCACAAAGCAGTGCAAGCGCAAGAATCCGCACCGCCGGAAAGCGAGATCGTGAAACCATTGGAACGGCTTTTCCTTAAATAATCAAACAATGCGAGACATACTGCCCGAGCAAACTCTTCTTCTTTAAGCGCGCCACCTTTTTCAAATGGCTCAATGTCAGGAACCTGCGGAAGAACAGGATCAATTTCCGGAAAATCGAAACGCCCGTTCACACGCCACGTTCGATCTTTATTCGCAATCGCAATTTTACTTTGGACCTGGCTCAGGCGCGTGTATTCTGTATCTATAACGGCAGTTGTAATCAGGTAATCTTCGTAACTGAAACGCGGACTCGAAGCCAGCAAATCACCATTGGACGCGATCATCGCGTCACCGTCGTAAAGTGCCCTTCCAGCCTCGTTACCAAGCAAATTGGTATAAATATAACTGCAAGAAAACGCCCTCGACGCGTCCACAACGAGCTTTTCGCGCGTCATAAATTTGTTAAAGGCAAAATGGCTCGCACTTGGGTTGAGGATAATGTCGACGCCTCTTTCGTACAGTCGGCGTGCAGGCCGGTTCGAAACCCAGCCGTCCTCACAAATCTCAAAACCGACTTTTACACTGTTGGAACCGCCCAGAATAGGCCCATTAGCAAGATCAAAAACGACATCGCCGATCGGATAAAGCATTTGATTTACTTCAATAGACTCAATAATGCCCGGTTGCCAGGGACGAAACCACCGGGCTTCGTAGTGAATGCCGTTATTTGCAAGGTTTTGTTTACAATAAAAACCCAGGATCTGCTTGTTGGAAATAAGGCAGGCAGCATTGTAAACGCTGCCATTGTGCCGTACCGGCAAACCCACGGCCACAACCATTCCGGCCGTTTCCTGCACAATTTCGAGCAAACATTCTTTGGCTTGTTCCACAAGGTCCGGCGCAAAAAAATAGTCGTCGCAGCCATATCCTGAAATACACAATTCAGGAAGGCAAAGCAGGCTTACCTGCTGCTTTCTGGCTTCATTGATTGCATTAATAATGTTCTTCGTATTCCCCTCCCACGCCATCGGCGTCTGATTCACTACTCCGGAAGCTACTTTGATCAATGGCATAAAAACGATTCTGGTTTGTGCCGGCAACTTAATAAAATTGCTTGTGCGTACCGGCAAAGTTTTTCCCTATTTTTGCCAAACATAAAAATTAACCCGTAGATTCCTCTTGCAATTCCCCTCATTCATCGCAAAACGCATCCGGCACAACGAAGCAGGCTCATTTTCTGCCACCGTTTCGCGCATAGGCGTTGCCAGTATTGCCATCGGGATTGCGGTCGGGATCATTGCTTTCGCGGTGTTGCTGGGTTTCAAACAAACCATCAGGCAGAAGATCTTTTTATTCGGCGCACACATTAATATCTCTTCATTTGCAGTGGGTAACACTTACGAAGAAGGGCCGCTTTTTGTCAAAAACCCGATCTCCGAAGCCTTACCCCGCATTCCAGAAGTCCTTCGCTGGCAGGCAGTTGCGCATAAATCCGGGATTCTTAAAACGGCAGATGAAATTAAAGGGGTTGTCCTAAAAGGCGTTGGTCAGGATTATGACTGGAATACATTCAAGAAAAGTTTGATCAGCGGAAAATTAATCACCAACAAAGATTCCACTTCATTAAAATACGGTTACTCTTCAGAAATCCTGATCAGCCATAAAATCGCTTCGCAGCTGCGGCTCAAATCCGGCGACAATGTGATCATGTATTCTATGCAAAACCCTCCCCGACCGCGCAAGCTGACTGTAGTCGGCATTTATGACACGCAAATGGAGGAGTTTGACAATAACCTGATCATAGGCGACATCAGCCTCGTGCAGCGGCTGAATGGCTGGGGAAAAGATTCCGTCGGGACTTATGAAGTGTATCTGAAAGATTTTGAGAAACTGGACGAGGTCGCAGCGGTACTCAGAAGAACGCTCCCGCCATCTATTTACCTTCAAAGGGTCACAAGCATTTTTCCGCAGATCTTCGACTGGCTTCTGCTGCTGGACCGCAATACAGCCGTTTTTTTAGCATTGATCCTTTTCGTTGCCTGCTTTAACATGATCTCGATACTGCTCGTAATGATCATGGAAAGGACGCCGCTGATCGGACTTTTGAAAACATTAGGAAGTCCTAACAAGCAAATCAGAATGGTTTTTTTCCGGGTCGGGCTGCATATGGTGCGCAAAGGCATCATCATTGGCAACATCGTCGGCCTTGCAGTTTGCTGGATCCAGTATCAGTTTAAAGTCATTGCACTAGACCCAGTCAATTATTACATGGACACCGTCCCCATCGTTTTTGACTGGCCTATCTTCCTCATGGTCAACATTATAACCATTGTCATATCCGGACTGATCCTGCTGATTCCTACGTTGATTATTTCCCAGATCACGCCTATTAAAGCGTTGTTGTTCAAGAAATAAGCCCATTAATTTTACCAGACAACTTTCCCCAGCAATTCCGCAGCCCTTAGCAGCGTATCGTCATTCTTGGCAAAGCAAAAACGTAAAGTCTGGTAATTGGTAATTTCATTATAAAAAACAGAAACCGGAATGGACGCCACGCCTGCTTCAATGGTCAGTCGTTCAGCAAGTTGCCTGTCATTTTCGTCAGTAAGTTTTTCATAGGAAACATTCTGAAAAAAGCTTCCTTCCGATGATTTCAATGTAAATCCGATATCGCCGATCGCATGGTTGAATAAATCCCTTTTTTGCTGATAAAATGCCGAAAGGCCCAAATAATGCTCCGGCTCTTCCAGATACTCCGCCATAGCAAACTGAATCGGCGTTACGACACTGAAAACCAGGAATTGATGGATCTTTCTGAATTCTGCGGTAAGCTGTTTCGGTGCAAGACAATATCCTATTTTCCAGCCGGTTGTGTGAAATGTTTTACCAAAAGAACCGCATAGGAAAGTTCGCCCGGCGAGCTCGGGAATGGAAGCAGTGGAGATATGTTCGCGGCCGTCGAAAATGATATGCTCATAAACTTCGTCGCTGATCACAATCAAATCGTGCTTTTCAGCAATGCTAGCAAGTTCTTGCAGATCAGACAACTTCCAAACATTCCCGGTCGGATTATGCGGCGTGTTAATGATCACGGCCTTCGTTCTCGGACCGATTTTCGAACGCACATCCTGCCAGTCGATCCAGTCATATTGCGGATGCAATGTGACAAAAACCGGAATGCCGCCATTCAGCTCAATGGCCGGAACATAACTGTCATAGGCAGGCTCAAAAACGATCACCTCGTCACCCGGATGCACAACCGTCGACAATGCAACATATAACGCTTCCGTAGCGCCGCTGGTAATGGTTATTTCAGTTTCGGGATGATACTCTTTTGATGTCGCAATAAAGACTTTCTTTGCAATTGCCTCCCGCAACGCCATTACGCCAGCCATAGGCGCATATTGGTTTTTGCCTTGCGCAATGTATTTACCAACCAACTTCTGCAATTCCGGCGCGCAATCGAACTCAGGAAAACCCTGGGCCAGGTTAATCGCCTTATGCTCTTCGGCCAGCCTGGACATTTTTGTAAAAATAGTAGTTCCAACGCGTGGAAGTTTGGAGCGAAAACCGGCCTTCAATAACATAAAAGATTCTGTAAATCAATTGGAAAATGAGCCCTGTGATCAGGCTTTGTCCAAATCTATAAAACCAGAGGCAAATTGTTTTACACGAAGCGGATTTTGTGTCAATTCCGAAGCAAGAAACTCCGGATAAACCTTAATTTGTGAAATTTCTATAACGGAATGCCATTTAAAGAGCAATTCACCATCACCTTCCACGCCAATGAAATCGCTTTGATCTTTCAAATCCTGAATGTCCATTTTATAATAAAAACCCAGCTCGTGGTGCTTGATATCATTGTAAACGAAGAAATTCTCTGAAACCCAAAGCATTTCGCCAACCTCAACATCCATTCCCGTTTCCTCCTGCATTTCCCGGATTAATGTATCCTTGGAAAACTCAAAAAGAGAAGCGCGGCCGCCGGGCAGGCTCCAAAATTTGTCAGCGGGTGTCTTATGCAAAAGCACTTTCCCGTCCACAATCGCAACGCCCGCGACACGGTAATTGAACAATGCTCCATCAATGGCAAGGCTGATCATTTCATTCAAATTTTGGAGATTATAGTGCTTCGGCTTTCCCTACGGACGATTCACGGATGATCAATGAGGTTTTTAATGATCTGGTTTCAAAAACATCTGTCTTTTGGGGATGCTCTATGAGCCGGATCAGCAGCTCAACAGCCTGCTGGCCCATTTCCATCGCAGGCTGCACCACGGCAGTCAGAGGCGGATTAAGCAGCTCCGCAACGCTGATATTGGTAAAGCCAACAATGGCGATCTGCTCAGGAATTTTAATGTTTTTCTTTTGCAAAACAGACATACAACCCGTGGTAAGGCGGTCGCTGGCTGTGAAAATAGCGTCGGGTGGTTCCGGCATTTCCAGCATTTCTTGAACGGCCTGTTCATTCTCGCTCGCTACTTTGCCTCCGTGGTAACAATATTTGACGTAAGATTCCTCAAAAGCAAGCCCATTGTCCTCCAAAGCCTGCTTGTAGCCCGCCAGGCGTTCGGTTGTGATGGATAAATAAATGGGGCTGGTTAAATGCGCAATGCGTTTTCTGCCGGACTTAATCAAATGCTCTGTCGCCTCATAGCTTCCCGCAAAATTATCCACGACCACTTTATGCGTTTCAATGGCATTTGGAACGCGGTCCAGAAAAACGATGGGCAACCCTTTTTCCATCAGGTCCTGGAAATGAAACAGGTTGGTTGTCAGGCTGGACAAGGAAATTAGAAGACCATCCACTTTACGGGAAACCAGGTAATTCGTATTGGCAACTTCCCGCTCATACGACTCGTGGCTTTGGAAAATAACCACATGATAGCCCAGATTATACGCTATGGATTCAATGCCGTTAATGAGCTGGGAAAAGAAATGATTGGCAATTTCAGGAATGATGACCCCTATGGATTTGCTTTTGCTGTCCCGCAAGCTCAGCGCAATAGGATTGGGCCGGTAATTCATCCGTTCTGCATATTCCATCACCAATTTCTTGGTTTCAGGATTGATTTCATAGCTATTACGCAAAGCCCGGGAGACGGTCGAAGTCGAAAGTCCCAGCGCTTTGGCAATGTCTTTAATTGTGATAGTTTCCAAAGAAAAATTGGTTTATTCCAACTTAATGTTCGATTAAATATAGTTTATCCAACATTACGTCAATGTACTAAAATACAAACGAATATTGAAATCGATCGTCCGTTGTTTGCCGCCGCACGTGAGCTGGTAACGTTCCCGATAACGATTGCACAAAAAAAGACAATTCATTATTTGATAGTTCTAACTATTCGGCCTAAACTGCCGGGGCTAACGGTCTTCTTAGACCGACGCGGAATTCAGGGGCTACCCCGAAAAACACAATTTGCCATTCTTGAATGCATACAAAAAACATATTTGACCTGACAGGCAGAACTGCGCTGGTAACCGGGTGCAACCGCGGAATTGGAAAAGCCATGGCGGAGGCCCTTGCAGAAGCGGGTGCCGACATCATTGGCGTTTCATCGTCCGACGTCAAGTCAGCCGACGGATTACAGACTGCGGTGACCGCGACCGGCCGAAAATTTTATGCGTACCAGGCGGACCTGGGAAATCGCGAAAGCATTTATGCATTTATTAATCAAGTAAAGAAAGAGCACGACCGCATCGACATTCTGATCAACAACGCTGGCATTATCCTCCGCCAGCCCGCGGCAGAACATTCGGATGAATATTGGGACCAGGTGCTGAACATTAACCTGGACGCGCCTTACATTCTTTCGCGGGAATTCGGTCGTGATATGATTGCGCGGGGTTATGGGAAAATCATCTTTACAGCATCATTGCTTACATTTCAGGGCGGCATTAATGTGCCCGGATATACGGCATCCAAAAGTGCGATTGGCGGTCTTGTGAAAGCACTGGCCAACGAATGGGCCGGAAAAGGGGTAAATGTGAATGCCATAGCACCCGGTTATATCAATACGGATAATACGGAAGCGCTGAGAAATGACCTGGTAAGGAGCAAATCCATCCTGGACCGCATTCCGGCCGGAAGATGGGGCATGCCGGAAGATTTCAAAGGTCCGGCGGTATTTCTGGCATCAGACGCTTCGAGCTATGTAAATGGCACAATATTAACCGTTGACGGCGGCTGGATGGGCCGGTAATTTCTCCAAAATCATTAATAACACAGCTAAAACCAACCCTATGCAAATCAGATTTGAAAGTAGCCGGAAAGAAGTTTCGCAAATGGACACGGCGACTTTACGCGAAAATTTTTTAATAGAAAATATATTCCAAAACGACCAGATCAACTTCGTTTACACGCATTATGACCGCGTCATGATCGGCGGCGCCATTCCGGCGACCAAGCCGCTTACGCTTGAAACTTACGGCCCGCTGAAAGCTGAATATTTTCTGGAAAGAAGAGAAATCGGGATCATTAACATTGGCGGAAAGGGTCAAATTCAGGCGGATGGAGCCACATTTGAAATCAGTAAGCTGGGCTGTGTTTATTTAGGAAAAGGGACAAAAGAAGTTGTTTTTTCGAGTGAAAATCAGGCAGATCCGGCCGTATTTTATCTCCTGTCCTCACCTGCGCACCAGTCGTTTCCGGCAACATTATATACAAAAGAGGACGCTGCGCCTACAACAATGGGCAGCATGGAAACTTCCAATCACCGGACCATTTACAAATACATTCACGCAGGCGGCATTCAAAGCGCGCAGCTTGTGATGGGGCTTACTGTTTTGCAAACCGGAAGTGTCTGGAACACCATGCCTGCGCACGTTCACGACAGGCGCATGGAAGCCTATTGTTACTTCGATGTTCCTGCTAATCAGCGCATTCTGCATTTGATGGGCGAACCAACGGAGACGCGCCACTTATGGCTTGCCGACCGTCAGGCGATCATCTCTCCGCCCTGGTCAATCCATTCAGGCTGTGGCACTTCGAGCTATTCTTTCATCTGGGGAATGGCTGGCGAAAACAGGGATTATACGGATATGGACGCAGTGGCTATAACTGATCTGAGATAATGAGCGACATAAAAGGGAGGCAATTTATTGACGACGCAGACATTCCCTGGGAAGATCTGGGCGGTGGTTTAAAGCGGAAGATCATGGCTTATGATGACAATCTGATGATGGTCAAAGTGGCTTTTGAGAAAGGTGGCATTGGTGTATTACACAGCCATTTCCATACGCAGATGAGTTATGTGGAAAGCGGGAAATTTGAAATAACCATTGGCCCGAAAACCGGCATACTGAGCGGCGGCGACGCCTATTACATTCCGCCGGATGTGGTTCACGGCGCACTATGCCTGGAAGCGGGAATGCTGGTGGATATTTTCAACCCCATGCGAGGTGATTTTATAAAATTTTAGATGATAATGTTTCTTCTTTTCTGATGAAAAAATTGCTACGCAGCATTTCCGTTATTGCACTATTCTGCTTTGCCCCTGATATTATACTCAATGTTAGCGCACAGAAACTTCCCATGTCACGCCGAATGGCCGACTCTTTCATGGCACGTCATAAGGATTCAATTTTGGTAGGAAAAAATACTGCAACAAAATGGGATTACGAGCAGGGCTTAATGTTGAAAGCCATTGAAAAAGTCTGGTATAGAACAGGCGAAGGCAAATATTTTGAATACATCAGAAAAGACATTGACCAATATGTCGGGCCGGACGGAAGCATCAGAACTTACAAATTCGACGACTTCAACATTGACAACATTCCTCCGGGAAGGGCATTACTTACACTTTATCAACAAACACAACCAGACAAAGAAAAATACAAAAAGGCCGCTGATCTGCTCTGGAAGCAATTGGAAGCGCAGCCGCGAACAAAGGAAGGTGGCTATTGGCATAAAAAGCGTTATCCCTATCAAATGTGGCTGGATGGCCTTTTCATGGGCGAACCATTTGCGGCGGAATACAGCCGGCTGTTTAATCATCCCGAGCATTTCGATGACATTGCCAAACAATTTGCATTGATCGAGAAATATGCAGTCGATGAAAAAACGGGCCTGATTTACCATGCGTATGATGAGAGCCGTGAGCAAAAATGGGCGGATAAAACGACGGGCCGTTCACCTAATTTCTGGTCGCGAGCCATCGGCTGGTATGCCATTGCATTGGTGGATGTCTTGGATTATTTTCCCAAAGATCATCCCAAGCGGATTGAACTTATCCAATATCTGAAAAGGCTTGCGCCGGTCTTGGCCCAATATCAGGACAAGCAATCCGGCCTTTGGTATCAGGTAATCGATCAGGGGAAAAGGAAAGGAAATTATTTAGAAGCTTCCGCGTCCTGCATGTTCATTTATGCATTGGCTAAGGGTGCTAGAATGGGCTATATTGATCAGTCATTTGCAGCCAACGCGAAGCGCGGTTATGCAGGAGCTTTGAAGGAATTTGTTGAAAAAGAAGCAGATGGACTGCTTAGTCTGAACAAAACAGTGAGTGTAGGCGGACTTGGCGGCACGCCTTACCGCGACGGGACTTACGAATATTATCTCAGCGAACCCATCCGGAAAAACGACCTGAAAGGAATCGGGCCATTCATTTTTGCCAGCATTGAAATGGAAATTGCTGCGGAGAATGCGGTGGGAAAGGGCAAAACAGTTGGGTTAGACTATCATTTTAATCAGGAATCCAGAAAACTGTCTGACGGAACAAGCGACCCCTTTCATTACACCTGGGAAGACCGGCTGCATTCCGGATTTTGGCTTTGGGGAAACATTTTCAGAGAGTTAGGCGCGCAGACAGTGTCAGTTTCCGGTCCCCCCACAGCCGCAAAACTCAAAGGCATTGACATTTACATTATAGTAGACCCGGACACGAAAAAGGAGTCGCCCGAGCCCAATTTCATTCAACCAAACGACATTAACGAGATCGAAAATTGGGTGAAGAACGGCGGAGTGCTGGTGATGATGGCAAATGACACTGCCAATTGTGAGATCAAGCATTTCAATGAGCTGGCTAAAAAATTTGGCATACAATTCAGCAATAAAAACAGGAATATGGTGCAAGGGACGCAGTTTGAACAGGGAAAACTGATGATCCCCGTGGATAGCAAAGCCATTTTCAAAACGGCCGGCAAAATTTACATCAAAGAACTTTCTCCGCTCCTCCTTTCGCCACCAGCCAAATCCGCCCTGACAGACCAGGGAGACGTTATTTTTGGTATTTCCAAATATGGTAAAGGGACGGTTTTCGCCGTGGGAGACCCGTGGCTGTACAATGAATATGTCGACGGACGGAGGATTGATACGAGCTTTGAGAATTTTGAAGCAGGGAAAGATCTGGCCGATTGGTTACTAAAACAGGTTGTTAAAAAGTAAAACCGAAATGTTATGAGCCGCCTTTTTCGCGAAAATCTTGGCCAGTTAAGAAATCAGCCAGCGCTTACTGTTCCGGATGATTCCATTTTCCAACTCCCGGAAAAAGTGCTTCAATTCGGCACAGGGGCATTTCTACGTGGCCTGGCTGACTATTTCATTGATAAGGCCAACAGGCAGGGCGTTTTCAACGGGCGCATTGTGGTGGTGAAGTCTACGGACGAAGGCGATCTGAAAGCTTTTGAGCGGCAGGATAATCTTTATACAATCTGCCTACGTGGCAGCCGGAATGGCGCTGTGGAAGAAGAAAACATCATTTCCTCTGCGATTAGCCGGGTGTTGTCGGCCAAAACACAATGGTCGCTCGTGCTGGACCTGGCGAAAAATCCTGCGATCAGCATTGTAATTTCCAACACCACGGAGATCGGCATCCAGCTTGTTCAGGATGATATTTATCAATGGCCGCCCGTTTCATTTCCAGGCAAATTGCTGGCTTTTTTATATGCACGTTATGTGGCTTTTGGCGGAAACCCGGAATACGGCGTCGTCATTATCCCCACGGAACTGATTACAGAAAATGGCAAAAAACTCGAATCTATTGTGCTGGAACTAGCACATAGGAACGGGCTGGAAGCAGCATTTATAGATTGGCTGGAAAATCACAATTCGTTCTGTAATTCACTGGTAGACAGAATTGTACCTGGAAAACCTGATGAAAATATTTGCAAAGAGCTAGCTGCCGAACTGGGTTACCAGGACGATTTGCTGATCACCGCCGAACATTATCATTTATGGGCCATCGAAGGCGATGCGACCATCCGCAAAAAGCTGCCATTCCACGAAGTTGACGAAGGAATGATCGTTGAGCCCGACATTGAGCTCTATCGTGAACTGAAATTAAGGCTGCTCAATGGTGCACACACACTCGGGAGCGGCCTAGCGCATTTGTGCGGCTTCAAAACTGTGGACCAGGCTATGGATAACGCCTTTTTTGCAACATATCTGGCCAATCTCATGGAAAGTGAGATAGCACCGGCAATCCCTTATCCGGTGGCCGAGGAGCGCGCACTGCAATTTAGCCGCAGCGTTTTGGAGCGTTTTCACAATCCGCATTTAAGGCATAAATGGCTGAATATCACGCAAAATTATTCTGCCAAAATGTTGTCAAGGGTTATGCCGGTTTTTTTGAAATATGAGAAGATCCGCGACACTTTTCCAGAGCACATTACATTCGGATTTGCTGCTTACATCTTCTATATGAAGGCAGTACGAAAAGACGGTGAGCATTATTACGGGCTTTCAAATGGTGCTTATTATTTAATTCAGGACCAGAAAGCGGCCTATTTTCATCAGAAATGGCAGATTGCTTCGCTGGACGATATGGTTACCACTATTCTTAAAGATCAGTCTATCTGGCAAAAAGATCTTTCCAAATCAGAGGTAGTGCGTAAAAATATCGTCTCCTATCTCGAATCCCTGAAACAAGTAGGCGCGCTGGACACATTGAAAATATTCCTTGAAAAAACAGAATACGCCTGAATAAAAAACGCTAAACCTTTTTCACCTTAACCTAATCTGCAAATTCCCTACATGGAAAACCAAATGACCAAATACCGCTGGCGGATCGTGGCCCTGCTCTTTTGCGCAACTACGATCAACTATCTGGACCGGCAGGTTCTGGGATTGCTGAAACCCACATTAGAGGCAGATTTTGGCTGGTCTGAGCAGGATTTCAGTCACATTGTAATGGCTTTTCAAACGGCTTATGCCATTTCGCTTATCGGATTTGGCGCAATTATTGATAAGATAGGTGCGAAGCTGGGTTACACGATTTCCGTGGTGGTTTGGAGCATTGCAGCTATGATGCATGCATTGGCGAGCGGAACTTTCAGTTTTGGCTTTATGCGTGCATTGCTCGGGCTTGGTGAAGCGGGAAACTTTCCGGTTGCCATTAAAGCGACGGCAGAATGGTTCCCCAAACGCGAACGCGCCCTTGCGACGGGGATTTTCAACTCCGGTGCTAACATTGGCGCAGTCGTCGCCCCGATCATGGTCCCCTGGATTTTGGGCTCCTATGGCTGGCAGGAAGCGTTTCTGATCACTGGCGCCATTGGTTTTGTGTGGCTATTTTTCTGGTTCCGTTATTACGAGGTTCCTGCGAAACAGCACCGCATTAATCAGGCCGAGTTCGACTACATTCACAGTGACAATGAGCCTGATACAAGCAAGGAAGCGCCTGTTAAATGGTTGGATTTGTTTAAAGTAAGACAAACCTGGGCATTTGTTTTTGGTAAAATGCTCACCGATCCCATCTGGTGGTTTTTCCTGTATTGGCTGCCTTCCTATTTTGCCGAAGCATTCAAGCTGAATCTTTCCAAACCAAGCCCCGAGCTTGTTATCGTTTACACGGCAACCACCGTTGGAAGCATTGGCGGCGGTTATCTTTCAGGTTATTTTATCAAAAAAGGATGGCCAATTTTCAGGGCTAGGAAGACTTCCATGCTCATTTTCGCATTCCTCGTTACGCCCATTATGCTGGCACAATACACAACCAACATCTGGCAGGCGGTGGTGCTGATCAGCCTGGCGGCTGCGGCGCATCAGGCTTGGAGCGCTAACATTTTCACTACGGCTTCGGATATGTTTCCCAAGAAGGCAGTGAGTTCCGTTGTAGGGATCGGCGGCATGGCAGGATCAGTAGGAGGCATCCTTTTTCCGCTTTTGGTAGGGATCATTTTGGATAATTATAAGGCTGCCGGCAATATTGGCGGCGGTTATAACCTGATTTTCATCATATGCGGCTTTGCATATTTGCTCGCCTGGGGTGTCATGCATTTGTTTGCGCCTAAAATGGAAAGGGTTGATATTTAAGAGCTGCCATAACCTGCAACATTAAACCAACAGTAATTTTAACAATGAAAAAAACATTATTAGTGGCTGTATTTCTCGTGCTGGGAAATATCATCGCATTTGCCCAAAGCAGCGACGAAAAAGCAGTAGCCGACGCAGTCGAAAAACTTCGCGTCGCCATCATTGGAGCCCAGGAGTCAGACCTCTTAAAACTCACGTCCCCATCTTTAACATACGGACATTCAAACGGTCTTTTGGAAGATCAAAAAGAATTCATCCGCGCATTAACCAGCGAAGAATCTAAATTCACCAAGATCGATCTTTCCGAGCAAACCATCACAGTTTCCGGCGACGTAGCCATAGTCCGCCATAAATTAATGGGAGAAACCCATAACAAAGGCAAAGAGCCTGCTGCCGTCAAGCTGGGCGTATTTACAGTTTGGCAAAAATTAAAAGGACAATGGCTCTTAATGGGCCGCCAGGCATTCAAGTTGCCTTAAAACTCACTTTTTGACGCGCAATTTCAACTGCTTTGTGCAATTTGTCTTGTAAAAGCTCCTGCGAAGGCAGCGCAGTGAGGTAATCAGCAACCCGGATGTTTGATTGATCCAATTGCATCAGTTCTACATGCTCCTTATTCTTACCACTACAAAGTATCAGGCCGATGGGCGCGTTCTCGCCTTCGGCCTGTTCGTATTTTTCGAGGAAGCGTAAATACAATTCCATCTGTCCTTTGAAAGCCGCTTCAAAAGCGCCCATTTTCAGATCGATGGCCACCAGGCATCGTAACCTTCTGTGATAAAAAAGTAAGTCAATAAAATAATCACTTTGATCAATGGTGATACGCTTTTGCCTTGCCATAAACGCAAAGTCGCTGCCGAGTTCAATGATAAATTTTTGAAGCTCAACAATGATAGACGTTTCCAGATCCTTTTCTGAATAAGCATCTTTCAGACCTAAAAAATCAAGGAAGTAAGGATCTCTGAAAACAAGGTCGGGATTCAGCTTTTGCTTGTCCCGCAAAAGGTTAAGGTCATTTGCAATCGTTTCCTCCGGCTTCTTGCTGATAGCAGTGCGCTCGTAGAGCATTGATTTGATGCGTTCATCCAACTGCCTGGAAGACCAGTTTTCTAAACGGCAGATTTCAATATAAAACTCCCTTTTAAGTTGATCCTCAACGTACATCAGCAACTTAAAATGGGTCCAGCTCAATTGTCTCCGCAGTGCGGAGACAATTGAGCTGTCTGGAAATATGCTTGCGAAATGCATGCAATGACGTAGCAGTTTCTCACTCCATCCGCTTCCATATTCCGATACCAAATCAATACTTAACATTTTGACGACTTGCTTGCCATACTCCGCGCGGTCATTCCTAAGCACATCATCATTAATCCTCTTACCAATCTGATAATACAGCATAGTTATCTCAGCATTTACAGCAACAGCAACTCGGGCCCTGCTTTCCTTAATAAGTAGCTTGACAGACGAAATGAGTTCTGATGGTTGTGTCTCCTCGTTCATAAATGCATTTGGTTAATTTTATAACTTTTATGCATTTAGACGTAGCTTTCAAAACAAGGTCACAAGTCAATCAAAAAAAAATTCATTTTTTTTCAATGCGATGGCCTTTCCGGGACGGGTGCTGAGGCGTGGTAGTCTTTTTGGATGAAGGCTGCATATTGGTCTAGTAATTCGATGACTTTATCACGGGTTTTGGCCCTCACGACCAGGCCGACGTGATAAGGTTCGTTCATGCGCCATACAATTTCGGGGTCATTGAAAACGGAGAGGTCGGGCCATTCATGTCTGGCTAGTGAAATGATGATGCCTGAATAATCTTTTCTGACCGCCGGTAACTTGTAATTGTCGCCTCTTGCTTCGGCAGTCTCCATTTTGGCCCATTCTGTCCAAAGGTTGATGCCGGACGATGCCTCCACCATTTCCGAAAGATTGGCGCCTCCTACCCGTGAAGAAGTTTCGAGGAAATAGTATTTCCCATCGTCATGGCAACGGATCACCTCCGTGTGCGAAGCGCTATGCTTTAAGCCGAATGCTTTCAAAAGATCCACGGCCAGGGTTTCCAACGCGTGTTCCTCAGAAGAATCAAAAGGCACAGTTACCGACCTGAATATGCCGCCGCCATGCGCCACATCGAAGGGCGGCGCCAGATATTTGCTGTTCCAGGAAAAGATAACCCGGCCATTATACGAAATAGAATCTACATGATAAACATCCCCGGGCTTGTACTGCTCCACAAGATAAGCATGTCTTTTATCGCCAAGCTGATGAATCGTTTCCCAAAGCTCAACGGCATTCTCCATCTTTTTGATCCCCGTCGCCGAAGCCTCAGACCTAGGTTTGATCATCCACGGACCAGGATATTTTTCAATGAAATCATTGATCGCATCATCGTTGAAAAGCGCAGAAAAGCCCGGCACTAAAATCCCCGATTCGGCAGCTTTGGTGCGCATCGCAAGCTTATCACGGAAATATCGCCCCGTCGTCTGCCCCATGCCCGGGATCCGGAAATATTCTCTGATATGCGCTGCTTTTTCGACGTCAAAATCATCCAGCGCAACCACCCGGTCAATGGCCCTGCTGCGCATGACGTAAGCGAGACCGTTAATGATCTCGTCCATATTGTATCTGCCATCCTCCCCTTCTTCCACATAAAAAAACTCATCAACCGAATCCCTAACCCACGGCTTATGCTCCAATTTTTTGGCCGTAATGAGGAAGACTTTGTTACCGGACTCCTTCAAAGCTTTCAGAAAATCGTTACCCTTGAAATATGTTGATATGCAAAGAAAAGTTAGCGCTCGGGCCATAAAAATTAGCTTTCGTGGAATATAGCTGACAAAATTCTGAATGTTCAACCCAAAACTTGCTTCTTCAAATCTAGCAAAAAGAACCAATTTGGCAAGAGAATGGCCATTTAAATTATCCCTGACAAGTAAGCGCGCAACAAACGAACGCCATAAGCCGTGCCTGCCCGGCCGGGAGCAAACTCCGTATCACCAAATGCGGTTCCGGCAATATCCAGATGAGCCCAGGCGGGATGCTCGTCCGTAAAGGCTTCCAGGAATTTGGCAGCAACGATGGCTCCGGCCAGCGGTTTTCCGTGGTAGTTTTTCACATCTGCAATGTCGGACGCAATTTCTTCCTTATATGAATCCCAGACGGGCAGCCGCCACATTCTTTCGCCCGTCCTGTCGCCAGCCTGTGACAGTGCTTCTGCCAGCTCACTGTTAGGTGTAAACAGCCCTGCCGCCTCGTAACCCAATGTCTGGATCACGCTGCCTGTTAATGTTGCCAGATCGATCACAACATCCGGCTTGAACTCCCTTACCGCATAACTAAGACCATCAGCCAGGATCAACCTTCCTTCTGCATCCGTATCAATCACTTCAATGGTTTTGCCTGCATAGGACTTTATAACGTCGCCGGGTTTCATTGAAAGTCCGTCCACGCTGTTTTCGGTTGATGGAATCACACCGATGATCCTGACCGGAATTTTCAGCTGTGCAGCCAGTTCAACCGCGCCCAGAACAGCCGCTGCGCCGCCCATATCGCTTTTCATCAAATGCATATTGGCAGACGTTTTAATAGAAATCCCGCCTGTATCAAAGGTTACGCCCTTACCTACCAATGCAATGGTTTTGGTATAATGTTCCGGTTCATATTCCGACACGATCATCAACGGCGGCGCCTCACTGCCTTTTCCAACCGCCAGCAATGCATGCATACCAAGCGCTTCGAGCCTGGATTTGTCGAACACAGTTACTTTATAACCATTTTTACTGCCTGATTCAGTGGCCCATTCGGCTAATGTTGAAGGGTTTTTATAGTTTGAAGGCGCGTTCATCAGATCCATGATCCGCATCTGGACTAATGCTGTCTTTTGCGCAACATCCAATGCTTCGTCGATCGATGGCGAATGCTTTTCAGTCAAGACGGACAATGTTCCCGTTCTGAAAAAAGCACTTAATGGTTTGGGTTCTGTTTTATAAAGTTGCAGATCATAACCGCCCAGAACGATCCCGTTAACCGCGTTTTCGATCCATTCCGGTTCGCGACCTTTGCAATCCAGAATGATCTCGTCCGGCCAGCGGTCTTTGCGCTTGAAAAACAGCGACCTGAAAATTTTAATGATAGCCGGAAGCTGTGGCGATTTGCCCAACCCGATCCAGAGCTCACGCGAAGAATACCACCACATTTCACCTTTTTCCGCCTTGAACATATTTTGATTTTCGGGTTCAAAACCTTGTTCAAACGGACGAATCAGCAACAAATCATCCGCTGCCTCTGATATTTGTTTAATCTGCATTATATGTTGTAAATCAATAAAAGAATGTCTCAAATGCCTTCCTAACCCGTTGTTAATGCGACAATGCTTAATCCAGCCCGCCCCGACGTGTCGGCTTCTTCGGCTCAGGCCAGGCTCCCGGCTCGCCTTTTGAATTTAATGGTAAAATACTTTTCTCGCGAGAAGTCTTGGCGGGATCTTCGCTGGCCTGATAAGCCATAATCGCCGCCAGGATCGCATTGCTGCGCACATCGTCAAACACGATCTTATCATAAGTGTCCCGGTTGGTATGCCAGGTATAGGTTCCATAAGACCAGTTCAAAGAGCTCAGGGAAAATGCTGGCGCACCCGCTGCCACAAATGATGCAAAATCGGATCCGCCAGCGCCCGGTGCACCCGGAAACTTGGATTCAATAGGCGTTTTAATATTCTCCGGAACCTTGGTCAGCCAGCGGCTCAGATACTCGTAGGAATTCAAAAAGCCCTGGCCCGAAAGGTTAATAACCCTTCCTGTGCCATTATCCTGGTTGAAAACCGCCTGAATGTTCTGCACAATTTCCGGATGGTCCTCCACAAAAGCACGCGAACCATTCAGTCCCTGCTCCTCGCTGCCCCAATGTCCCACCAGGATCGTTCTTTTAGGGTTTGGATAAACTTTTTTGAGAATGCGCATGGCTTCCATCATCACAATGGTGCCCGTTCCATTATCAGTAGCGCCCGTTCCGCCATCCCAGGAGTCGAAATGCGCGGAAAGAATTACGTATTCGTTTGGCTTCTCCGAGCCTTTGATTTCGCCGATTGTATTAAATGTCTGGCTCACGCCCGTTTCCTTCGCATCCGCACGCACACTGATTTTGGGTGTGTGCCCCGACTCAGACAGGCGATATAGTAAGCCGTAATCTTCGAGCGAAATGTCAATAGTAGGAATCGCTTTGGTATAAGCACCAAAAATTTTATTTGCACCAAAACCTTTTGACCAATACGACATAACCACGCCTGCCGCCCCGGCCTTTTCCAATGCCAGAGGCAATGTGCGTGTATTATATCCGCTTTTTTTCAAACGATTTGCCCAGGCCTCGGTCTGCGCATCGCGGTCCTTTTTCATTTTTTCAAATGATTCTTTGGTCGCAAATTCCTGCCAGTTGTAATCCGGCCGGCCCGTTGGCTGGTTCATGCTGATCATTACAAATTTGCCTTTTGCAGTAGGCAGCCATTTCTGGAAAGCCAGCGAATCGGCCACGTCCGGAAGAATGATCACCTCCGCCGTCACCGTTTTTCCACCCGTTCCGGGGCTCCACGCCAGTTGCATGCCTTCCAGCGATTTTACCCTCGGCGCTACCATATCAATGTGCGACACGCCACGTTCCCAGCCGCGCCATTCACCCCACTTTTCGTTTTTTGCTGTAATGTTCCAGCCTTTGTATTTCGCCACTGCCCATTCGTGCGCCTGCTGCATTTGCGGCGAGCCCACAAGCCTCGGCCCGATGACGTCCATTAATTCGTGAGCCAATTTTTCCAGTTGTGAATTTTCGGTTGCTTCTTTAACAATGTTTTCAACCACCGGATCTTTGCTTTGTGAAAAGCCAGGCTGGATCTGAACGGCAAAAAATAAC
Organism: Dyadobacter sp. CY347; assembly: GCF_021502655.1. Taxonomy (GTDB): domain Bacteria; phylum Bacteroidota; class Bacteroidia; order Cytophagales; family Spirosomataceae; genus Dyadobacter. Next base: position 287,585 of record NZ_JAKFFT010000002.1, on the reverse strand, counting down.
AGAAAAACAAAGGAGATTCTTTTCATGAAAATGTTGGTTTAACAATTAATCTGTTTCCTAAGATAGGAAATAGCGATAAAGGTTCGGATAATGGTTAGGAAAATTGTTTCGTTTGTCTTCTTTGCAAACTATTTCGTTGGCCTGCTGGCAGTGGCATTGTCGCTCGAAACCATGTTCCAGCTTAGCCTGCCTTTTAATGCTGTTCCTTACTACATCCTCATTTTCTGCGCCACCGTTTTTTATTACACCATTGCCTACTCCATCCCGCCGGGCGCTGCGTTTTCCAGTAATCCGAGAACGGAGTGGTATAGGATGCATTACGGCTTCACGCGCATTAGTCAGTATGTACTTTTTACAATTTGTTCGGGGATTGCGGGCTGGTTTTTGATCCGTGATTTTACAAAGTTGCTGCATCTGCCGCTTGCAAGCTGGCTGTTACTATTAAGCATTCCCGGCGCCGCAATCCTGTATTACGGACTGCTTCCCAAATCATTGATCTCCTTCAATCTCCGGAATACGGGCTGGCTGAAAGCGTTTGTGATCGGCTTTGTGTGGGCCGGTTTTGTGAATGTATTCCCGATCACAATGCTGCGAATTGAGCAGGGAATTGTGGTTCACGAGCCCATTTTCATGTTTTGGCTGTTTGTCAAAAACTGGATGTTCTGCACGGTGAACGCAATTATGTTCGATATGAAAGATTATGAGGACGACGCCAACATTCAGCTGAAAACATTTGCGGTGCGGATGGGACTAAGTAACACGATCATCTATGTGCTTGTCCCGCTGCTGCTAATCGGGCTCTTTTCCTTCCTTTCTTTTGCGTTTTTTCAAAAATTGAGCACGCCCACATTGATTCTTAATCTGCTTCCATTTGTATGCTTGCTGGGGGTTGCATTTGCTTTACAAAAACCCAAAAGCGTCCTATTTTATCTCATCGTGATCGACGGATTATTGCTGGTAAAAGCCATTTGCGGGATTGTCGGCAGCATTTTCACCTCTCATTAAGGTCATGAAAAATAATTACGATAGGGTCGCCGGGTTTTATGACATGCTTTCAAAGCTGGTTTTTGGAAACACTTTAATGGAGGCGCAGCGATCGGTTTTGCACTTTATTCCCGAAGGAGCGAAAATACTTGTAGCAGGCGGTGGCACAGGCGCGATTCTGGAAGAAATTTCACAAATACGACCTTACAACATCGACATTACTTACATTGAAATCTCGCAAAAAATGCTTGATATAGCGAAGAGGCGTGATGTTGGAAAAAACAATGTTCAATACATGCACGAAGCCGTGGAATCATTTCATTCCGTAGAACGATTTGACATGATCATCACCTCATTTTTGTTTGATAATTTCAAACAGGATAACGCAGAAATTGTTTTCAAAAACCTCGATAATAAGCTTCATTCAAAAGGGTTCTGGCTTTTTACGGATTTCAATGTGGAAAACAAACCTGGCAAATTCTGGCAAAAATGGCTGTTGAAATCCATGTATCTTTTCTTCGGGATCCTTTCAGATGTGGAAGCGAAAAAGCTGCCTGATACTGAAATGCTGTTCAGCAAAGCCGGTTTCAAAACCGTTTTTCAAAAATCCTTTTACAGTGGTTTTATCCAATCATTGGTTTACCAAAAACCTTAACCCAATGCTGCGCGCCTTCTTCCAAAAATAAACCGTTCATTGAAGATGACGATGGATAGCAAAATCAGCGAATAAGCGGTGATCTGAATGGAATTGATGGGCTCGTGGAAATAAACCAGGGCGATGAAGAAGTTCATTAAAGGATTGATATACAACAAAATGCCCATTGTTGAAGACGTTACGCTTTGCAATGCATACAGGTTCATATACAACGGCACAATGGTAAAAAGCACGGCGATCACGAATATCAATGCATAAAACGAAAATTCGGTTGGCAATGCTTCGCTGTACTGCGGATAGAACGGAAGCAGGATCAGGGCCGAGAAAATGATCTGGACGGTGAGGACCAGAAATTTATCCATACCCACATTTTTGCGCTGACTAACCAGATAGAATGCATAGGAAAGTGCGACGATCAGGCTGTAAGCAATGTCCGCAACATTACTGAAAGACAGCAACATACAGCTTAACACACTGAGTGAAACTGCCGCCCACTGCCATTTGCTCAATTTTTCGTTTAATACAAAATATGCGATCACAGTGGTCATGATCGGACACACCAAGTAGGCGAATGACGCTGCTTTTACGCTAATGTGGTTCATTACGTAAATAAAGAAAAACCAGTTTGCGGTCAGCAAAAGTCCGCCCGCAAGCGTCAGCAATGTTACCCGTTTCTTCTGCGCAGGAGGCATCTGACGGAATGTTTTTACATTTTCCTTCAATACTTTTACCCGCACGAAAAGGCTGATCACCGCCATGATGACGGCACATAAAAAGACGCGGTAAAACAGAATATCAAGCGACGCGTAGGCCTTTAACGGTTTGAGGGCCAGACTGAAAAACCCCCAGATTACAAACGAGATAAATGCCGCCAGATAATGTTTTGAAAATTTCATGGAGCTGGTAATGTGTATCAAATGATGTGGATGGATGTATTCAGGGAACAGCAAAACATTTCCGAGGGTTCGGAGGCGCTGAAAATCATTCGTTTCTCAACTTAGGATATTTTAATAATACAAAAAACGGAACCTTAGCCAGTATATTTGGCTTGATTTAAGTAGTAACATTAGAATTTAATATGACTTTTTCCGATATCAGACTGGTCGCAACCGACATGGACGGCACGCTTTTGAACTCCAAACACGAAATAAACGAATCATTTTTCCCCGTTTTTAGAAAATTAAAAGACCACGGTGTCATTTTCGTAGCCGCCAGCGGACGTCAGTATTTCAATCTTGCCAAAGCATTGGAACAAGTAAAAGACGAAGTGATTTTTGCTGCTGAAAATGGCAGTTATGTTGTTTTTAGAGATGAAGAAATCCACATTCAGGCGATAGAAGCGGACATTGTGCGCGAATTGGTAAAAATTTCACGCCCTATCAAAGATACATACGCCGTGATTTGCGGCAAGAAAAAAGCGTATGTGGAAAATGACGATGCTGAGTTTATCAATCATTTGAAGCTGTATTTTGAAAGATATGAGATCGTGGATGATCTGACCAAAGTGGAAGATGACCAATTCCTGAAATTCACGATTTGCGACCTGGCCGGTTCTGAGGCAAACAGTTATCCGCATTACAAGCATTTTGAAGACAACCTGCAAGTGAAGGTTTCTGGTCCGATATGGCTGGACATTTCCCACAAAAAAGCCAACAAAGGCCGTGCTATGGAGGTTTTGCAGGAGAAGTTTAACATCACTTTTGACCAAACCATGATCTTCGGCGATTATCTGAATGATCTTGAAATGCTTACAAAAGGACATTATTCCTACGCAATGGCCAATGCACACCCGGATATCAAAAAAATAGCCCGTTTCATCGCCAAGAGTAACGATGAAAACGGGGTTGTTGAAATCCTTTCGGAAATTACGGAATAACCTGCGGGCTATTCAGTGTATTTTTTGAATATAGAAGTAGCCGTGTGGCCGCCGAAACCGAATGTGTTGTTCAGCGCGTAATTCACGGTTTGCTTCACAGAATCACCTAATATAATGTTCAGTCCTTCCGGCGTGGCATCGTCCAGGGTTTCTGTGTTGATCGTTCCCGGGATAATGTCGTGCTTCACAGCCAGCGCGCACACAATGCTTTCAATGGCTCCGGCAGCGCCTAACAAGTGGCCGGTCATTGATTTTGTGGCACTGATCGCAACCTGATGATCGCCAAAAACAGTCTTGATGCCGTTCAGTTCGCTCATATCGCCCAAACCGGTTGAAGTAGCGTGCGCATTCACATAATCGATTTTGTCGGGCGTGATTTCTGCTTCTTTCAAAGCCTTTCTCATTCCCAGCGCTGCGCCCATTCCGTCTGGCGGCGTGCCTGTCAGGTGGTAAGCGTCTGCTGCCATTCCGCCTCCTACTATTTCAGCATAAATGGTTGCTCCGCGGGCCACTGCATAGTCCAGATCTTCGAGAATCAATGCCGCCGCTCCTTCGCCCATAACGAAACCGTCCCGGTCTTTATCGAACGGGCGGGATGCTTTTTCGGGGGCATCATTGCGTTTGGACAACGCCTGAGCCGCACCAAATCCACCCAATGCCGAATAAATGATCGCTGCCTCCGAGCCTCCTGCGACCATCAGCTTTGCTTTGCCCATTTTAATAGTGTCAAATGCGCTGATCACCGCCGTATTGGAAGATGCACAGGCAGAAACGGTGCAATAATTAGGACCGTGCAATTTATGACGGATCGAAATGACGCCGGCTGCAATGTCCACGATCATTTTTGGAATAAAGAAAGGACTGAAACGCGGCACACCACCCGATGCATGAAATTCAAGCAACTGATCTTCAAAAGTGCCCATTCCACCATTTCCCGTGGCCCAGATCACGCCCATGTCGTAACGGTCTTCGAGTTCGATCGTGCTGAAATCAAGTCCCGCGTCTTTGATGGCTGTATCGGATGCTGCAATCGCGTATTGCGTGTGCAGATCGTATTTTTTGAGCTCTTTTTTATCGATATAATCCTCTGCAACGAAGTTCCGGACTTCACAGCCGAATTGCGTCTTAAACTTAGAAACATCCATTTTCGTAATGGTAGCAGCACCGCTTTTACCATTCACAATATTTTCCCAAAATTCATCTACGGAATTTCCGAGGGGAGAAATAACTCCCAAACCAGTAACAACTACTCTTCTCATAAAAATTTAGAATTTTCTCGACAACATCAGGCGCTATTTGTCAAACTCCTGAGTTACTGCATCTTTGAATAAGGCTTCCACCATTTTTTGCACTCTTGGACCTACTATTAATATCACCGGAATAACCAGCATATAGGCCATGATCCAGGATTTCAGCCAAATCACCAAAAAATTGGCAACAAATCCAATATTTATAGAAACCAAACTAAAGGAAATTATACCCGTAGTGATCACTCCCATAATCATGGCAAACGCAATTCTCTGCTTCATTTTTTTATTTTGTTAAGTTTTGAAGTTGTTACCGGCCGATACTTGAATGTCAGGCTGCACTTCCCGGATTCATTGCCAAAAGCGCTTGTTCGGGCGATTGTAGGAATAATCCAAACAGCTCCGCGGTCCGGCCAACGCGTATTTCATATGTATCCGTTTCAAAGGCGTTAAACAAGGCCTCGGCTACTTCACGTGGCGGAATGCCGTTTTCTCCTCCGATTTCGGTTGAAAAATCTGTGTTAACCAAGGGCGGCATCAGTTCAAAAACCTTTGTGGAAGTTGTCTTCGCTAATGTTAACCGAAGTGATTGCGTGTAGGAATGCAATGCTGCTTTGCTCGCGGCGTAAGTCGGGATTACGTGATTGGGCACGAAAGCGGCAATGCTTGAAACGTTGACAATGGCAGATTCCGCCTGTTTGCTTAACTGTGGCGCCAGTTTCTGATTTATGCCGACAATCGATAAATAGTTGGTCACAATTTCTCCTTCTGCCCTTTCGTAAACATCGTCCACGCTATCAAGGAAATAGTAAGATGCCGCACCCGCGTTGTTGATCACAATGTTCAGGTTCGGGAAATCGCTTTTTAATGTTGCTACCAGTTGGTCCACATCCTGCTTGTTAGCAACGTCGCCCACGATTGCCGTTGTATTTTTGAGTTTCGCTACTGCTTCATTAAGACGCGCTTCGTTCCTGCCGGTGATGATCACATTGTTTCCTTTTTCAGAAAAAATCTTCGCAATCTCAAATCCGATTCCTGCGCTTCCTCCTGTGATCAAAATTGTATTTCCAGTCGTTTTCATTTTTGCTTTTGTTTAAATAAATCAAATATTAGAATATACCGATCGGTATATTCATGTTTAAAAAAATAGTTACAAATCGTCAATCATCTTTTTCACTGCCTTCATAATCGCCGTCCTGTATTGCAGCTTACCCGTAACTTTACTGATCATAATCCCTCCTTCGACCAATGCGATCAATGTGATAGCCACTTCTTCCGGTTCCAGATTGGCACTCAGCTCATTATCAACAATCCCCTTTTTAATCAAGGCTTCGATTTTATTTTTCCACGAATAAATGGCGTCAGCCGCTTTTTGGCGCAACGGCGGATGTGTGTCGTCCGCTTCGATAGAAGTATTGAGAATGGGACAGCCGCCTTCGGGAAACGGGTAAGTCAGGAAGTTTTCGTAAATGCGCACATACACCAGCAACTTTTCTTTCACAGATTTCTGCGCATCCATTTCAGCCTGCACGGCGGTGAACATTTTTTTCAGGTTAAAATCAAAAGCCGCCAGGGCCACTTCGTCCTTGTTCCGGAAATTTCCATAAATGCTTCCTTTCGTCAGGCCGGTTGCCTCGATCATATCATTAATTGAAGTTCCTGAATAGCCCTTAACATTAAAAATCGGTGCCGTTTTTTCAATGATAAATTGCCTGGTTTTTTCTGCCTTAGTCATGTGCTTCAAATTAACGATACAAAAATATACCAATCGGTATATAATTGCAAGTGAAATCTTATATATTTTTATTTTATTTATCAAAACCAAAAAAAGCGGCCCGGTTACGCAACCAGGCCGCTATCTTATCTCCCACAGCTAATTTTCTACTTTGCGCTTACGCGCCATATCGTCCCCGCCGAATCGTCATTAACCAGCATCGAACCATCTTCCATGACGGTCACTCCCACTGGGCGACCATAAACTTTCTTTTCACTTTCAACGAATCCGGTTAAAAAATCTTCCGGCTTACCAGCAGGCTTACCATTTTTGAAAGGCACGAAAACAACCTTATAACCCGACAACTTCGAGCGGTTCCAAGAACCGTGCTGCCCAATGAATGCGCCATTCTGATATTTGGCTGGGAATTGTGTTTTATCATAAAATGCAAGTCCCAATGAGGCAGTATGCGATCCCACCGGCACATCCGGCACAAGCGTTTTGGCGACAAGATCAGGACGTTCACCTTTTCTTCTCGGATCTTCATTTTTCCCAAAATAGGCGTAAGGCCAACCGTAGAATCCGCCTTGTTTCACACTGGTAATGTAATCCGGCACAAGCTCGTCGCCCAACTTATCGCGCTCGTTCACAGCCGTCCACAATGTATTTGAGCCAGGAGCCCAGTCCATACCAACCGGATTCCGCAAGCCGCTCGCATATATTCTTTCACCGGTTCCGTCCGGGTTAACCTCCAAAATGTTCGCCCTGCGTTTTTCTTCATCCATTCCATGATCTGCCACATTACTGGCTGAGCCCACGGAAATGTAAATTTTGGAGCCGTCTGCGTTTGCAAGCAGGTTCCTGGTCCAGTGATTATTATAACCACCAGCGGGAAGATCAACGATTTTTTCACCTTTGCTTGTGATTTTCGTGTCGCCGCTTTTATAAGCATATCGGTAAAGACCATTTGTATTGGCCACATAGAAGTAATCTTTCAGCACAAGCATTCCGAGCGGCTGTTTCAGGTTTTCCATGAATATTTCCCTGATCTCCGGCTTGCCATCTTTATTTACATCGCGCAAAACGGTAATCCTGTCTGCGCTCTTTTTTGTATTAGATTCGGCGACAAACACGTCACCATTAGGGGCTATGTAAGTCCAGCGGGGGCTTTTCAGCTTATCTGCATATTTACTAACCGTGAAACCTGCTGGGGCAGTTGGCATTTTTCCTTCGGGCCAGCCAGCTTCTTCGGGCCTGTTTTCAACCGATTCGGACGTAAATGGCGCGGGTAATGTTAGCCTATCTGTAACGGTTTCTACGGAATCAGGACCGCTTTGTGCAGCGGCTTCTTTTTCTTGATCGCTAACTTTGGTGCTGCACCCGGCTAGTGTGATTGCCAGGAAGGTGCATGCAAGTATGAGGCCATTTGTCTTCATTCTTTAGGGGTTTAAAAATAAAAAAGCAGATCATCGGTTTTTCAACCTACGATCTGCCATTTACAATAATGATGCCAGTTTGCTTACTTAAAACACATTAGCAAGAAGCGCGATTCGGAACTCACCATTTAAAAACTAACCGGAACCTCAATCACTGCATCGGCCCAACCCATAAACATCTTCGCAGAAGTGTCTGAAACTTTCTCAAATACGATAGAAAAATTCTCGATCGGTGCTTCCGCTTTTTTCACAGGAGCCGTTACCCGCAGGATATCGCTGCCTTCTTTGTATTTATAAGCGCCCCAGTAATCCAGGTCTGAGCTCAGGATTACGGTCCATTCTTTTTCGCCAGGAATCGAGAAAATCGAATAAGTGCCTGCTTTAACTTTCTTGCCTCCGAATGTCGCATCCTGATAAAATTTGATCTCGGTTGCTTCGTCCGCGCCCGTTCTCCATACTTTTCCGTAAGGTTCTAGTTTACCAAAAACTTCTCTTCCTTTCAAAAACGGGCGGCTATATGAGACTTTTACCAAAGCCTTTTCGCCATCTTTCCGGTCATGCGCAAAGTGATCCGGGAAATAAGCAATATCACGCGGACTTTTATCCAAAGGCCTGAATTTCTGCGCCTGAGAGGTAAAAGTGATCACTAGTAATGTCAAGGAAAGGAAAAATGTCTTTTTCATAAAAGGAGTGAAATTGAAATGAGGTTTGATAGTTAATTGGGCTTGAGGAATTCTACTTTTTATAATGGTGCCTGCATTTCAGGACAATGATTGTACTGTTTTCGACGGCATAAACGAGGCGGTGCTCATCCGTTATTCTTCTGGACCAGCATTCAGTAAGATCTCCTTTTAATGGTTCGGGTTTCCCTATCCCGTCAAAAGGGGATCTTCTGCAAGCCTTGATTAGCTCATTGATCTTCTTAACTATTTTTTTGTCCGTTTCCTGCCAATATAAGTAATCATCCCAACCTTCGTCGTGGAAGAGTAACTTCATTATTCGATCAGTTCGCGTTCATGAATGTTCAGCTTCCCGTTTTTGAGATCTGCAATCGCTTTTAAAAGACGCGCTTTGTTCAAAGAATCACTCAAAAGATATTCGGTCGTGTCTTGCGGCACTTGCTTTTTATCGTTTTCCCGAACTTCCTTTTTTGCATTCACGGATGTCTTCTCTTTAATCCAATGGAGGTGTAATGCCATGTTTTTGATAATGTGTGTGACGAATTGGTTTAACGCTTGCAAAACTAAGCGTTTGAACCAAAATACAATAACGTATATCCTTATAACGCTCAACCGATCACCTTCCCGCTTAAAACCGGCCTTGAATCCTTGGTTTTTCCCAGGATTGCGAGGCTGCGTTTGAACTCGATGTTTACGGCGTCGCCTTCGAATTTGCAGGTTACGGTTTCGTAATGGGCGGTTTCGATGAAACGCCAGGTCATTTCGAATGTGTTTTCGTCGATCCAGGCTCCGCTACCGGCTACTTTTGTTAGTTTTTCGCCGGGAACAGGCGTTAGTACGAGTTTCAATGGCATTACCGACAGATTTGTTAACCCGACTTTCCAGTTGCCCAACCCATTCACGACCAAATGTTCACCCTTGTCATCAAATAACCGGAACAAACACCATCCCTTTTCGAATTCGAAGGATACTTTATTCACATTCAAACTGTTATCAGCCACTTTGAAGCTTTTATTATTAAGCTTTGCAGCCATCTCAGCGGTTGGTTTTCCGGCAGTAAGCGGCAATGCAAGTGTTGTCAGTTTCTTTTGCAGCTCAGCCTGTGTGTCCTTATCCGACTGTACCCGGGCCGATTTCACCGAAGCCAGAATGTGTTTCCAAACGTGGTCCAGAATGCCTTGCATATCACCCGTTTCGCTGGTTATCGCAACAACCATATCTTCCTTCGGCATGACAATGCAGTATTGCCCGTAAGCGCCATCGCCGCGGTAAGCATCATTGCGGCAGCGCCAGAACTGGTAACCGTAACCTTGCAGCCAATCGTTTTCCTCTGGTTTGCGGGCTCCGCCTTTGGACATAATGTGCGAACGCGTCGCTTCTTCAACCCAAGCCTCGGACAAAATGCGTTTGCCGTTCCACTGCCCTTTTTGCAAATAAAGCTGTCCGAATTTGGCGATATCCTCTGTCTTCACCCGAAGGCCCCAGCCGCCTGTGTTAATGCCGTTCGGATCGACTTCCCAATCCGGATCGTCAATGCCCAGCGGTTCGAAAAGCCGTGGTGTTAAATATTGCAGTAATGTCTGCCCCGTAAGTTTTTGAATGATCGCAGACAGCATATACGTTGCTGCGCTGTTGTATACAAAGAATGTCCCCGGCTCATGCTCCACAGGCAGTGAGAGAAACGCTTTTACCCAATTCTTTTCCTTGGACTCCCTAACCGGCCCTGTGGCGTCCTTATCATGCCCGGTCGACATCGTAAGCAGATCTTTCACACGCATTGCAGCCAGATTTGCGCTTACTGTTGCCGGTTTATCATCAGGGAAGAATGACAGAACTTTGTCTTCAACGGTCAATTTTTTCTCCCCCACCGCCAATCCGATGGCGGTAGAGGTAAAACTTTTGCTCAGCGAATAAAGCGTATGCTTCATATCCGGGCCATAAGGCGCCCACCAGCCTTCGGCAACTACTTTTCCCTGACGAAGGATCATTAAGCTGTGCAGATTTAATTTGTCTGCCTCCACAGCATTGGTGAAATCCAAGATACTTTTTGCCGATAATCCCTGCAATTCCGGCGAACTGCGTGGTAGTGAGCCCGAATGCAATGTTGCAGCCCAGGCCGATGCCGGGATTGCGCTGATTATGCCTAATTGTAATGCACCAAATCCAAGTTGTTGTAAAAATTCCCTGCGATTGTAAGACATGTCTATGGAGAATAAATGTTCAGAAAAGTCAAATGGTCGGGTGGCTGCGGACGGGGCATGGACGATTTGTCTGCGGTAATGGTATCTTTGTGCTTACAAAAATATTTTTGACCAACTGCGCAGCACTTTATGTCTTTCGAATCGCTTGGCTTGTCCGAACCATTATTAAAAACCATTGCCGAACAGAATTATACTCAACCTTATCCAATTCAGCAGGAAGCAATTCCGGCTATTTTGAAAGGAAATGATGTGCTGGGCATTGCAAAGACGGGTTCGGGGAAAACGGCCAGCTTTGTGCTGCCGATTTTGGAATTATTTCAAAACAAACCGGCGGCGGCGAACAGGCATATTTCTGCATTGATCCTCGTTCCTACGCGCGAGCTGGCTGTGCAGATTGCGGTGGTTTTTCAAACATTTGGCGAAAGGCTTCCCCGGAAAGTGAAAACGCTGGCCGTTTATGGCGGTGTTTCTATTAACCCGCAAATGATTGGTTTGCAAGGCGTTGAAATTTTAGTCGCGACGCCCGGGCGTTTGATTGATCTGTTATCCCACAAGGCACTTAGCATTTCGGAAACGCAGATCCTGGTCTTGGATGAGGCTGATAAAATGCTGAATCTGGGCTTTGCGGAGGAAATGAAGGATATCTTTTTTCTTTTGCCTAAAAAACGCCAAAGCATTCTCTTTTCCGCAACATTAGGCGAAGAAGTTGATCAGATCAACAAAACGCAGCTTAGAAATCCCGTGCGCATTGAGATCGAGGAAGAAGAACAAAACCTTGATCTGATTAAGCAAACGGGCTATTTTGTGGATCCCGACCGCAGAGGACCATTGCTGAGATATTTAATCAAAACGCAGGAAATGAAACAGGTCCTGGTGTTTGTGTCTGCCACCAGAACAGCTGATAATCTGGTTGAAAAACTGAATAAAAATGGAATTCAGGCGATGGCGATGCACAGCAAGAAAAGCCAGGGCGCGCGAACAGAGGCTTTAAACAAATTCAAAGCTGGTAAACTGACCGTGCTTGTTGCCACAGATCTCGTTTCCCGCGGGATCGACATTCAGTTTCTTCCTTATGTCATCAATTTTGAATTGCCGAGATCTCCGAAGGACTATGTTCATAGAATAGGCAGAACTGGCCGGGCAGAAGCGTCCGGAGAAGCGATCTCCTTAATCTGCCCGGAAGACGTGCACCATTTTAAGATTATCCAAAAGAAAATGGGCAAACGCGTTGAAATGCTGGAATCTTATGACCTTGAATTAATGGGTTATTGAGCCGCTTTACTCTTAGTCTTTGCGGCAAGTTCGATAATATCCTTTTTGCTGCCCGACCAGAATGCGATTTTCCGGCGGTTGAATGTATACGTCACCGCAACAGAATCCCCGAAACTAATGATAGCAGGATAGGAATATTCGTCTTCCTTTTTGCCCGTTGCAATGTCAATGCGATCCGTCCAGTTTTGACCATTATCATACGACATGATCAATGAAAGCGGCGATCTTGAACCCCAATCTTTGTCATTCGGGTTGTACGCGAGCACCAATGTTCCGTCTGGCAGTTTGGCCAGATCAATGCCGCTATTAGGGTTAGGAAGCGATGTTTTTTTGATCGTCGTCCAGGTTTTTCCATTATCGAAAGAATCACTTCTTCCGATCACGCCGCCGGTTGTTCTTACCAGCATATGCACATTACCCGGCTTGGATTCCCATAATGTGGGCTGGATTGCGCCTTTCCCTTTTATTTCTGTTGTGTCAATCTTGAAGTAAGGGCTTGCAGTCCAGGTCTTGCCTTTGTCCGTGCTTCGGTCAACAAAAACTTCCCAGCGATTTACTTCATTGGATGCACCGGCCAGCCAGTCACCGTTGGATAGTTCAATGAGCTTGTCTTTTACAGGTCCTCTTCCTCCTTTATCACCTTTGACCAGTTCATATGCATCCGACCAGGTTTCGCCATTATCCGTTGACGTTTTCACCCACGTTTCCCAATGTGCTATTTCCTTTCCTACTTTGAAATACAAAATAACTTTTCCATCAGCCGTTTTCTGCAAAACAGGGTTCCAATGCGCATCTTCCCGGATCTTGGCTACTTCTTTCGGTGCACTCCAGTTCCCCTGCTGACCTTTGGAAAGCCAAATGCCCACGTCCGGATTTTTTTCTTCTGTCCCTCCAAACCATGCGATCAGATACTGACCATTGTCCAGCCTGACAAGTGTAGACGCATGACATTGCGCAAAGTCCCGTTTATCGCCAAATACAAATTCCTTATCGCTTGCCAGTGAATCGTTTGCCTCAGCGTCTGCCGTTTCCGATTTTTTGGAATTACAGGAAATTAAGAACATTGTTGACATCAAAAGGCCGGTTAGCAAACTGGCCGACAGGATTTTCGGAACGTGCATAATTCGTTTGAGAAAGTAATGACTGTAAAAAGTACCCTATTGCGAGCCGATCGGGCTATTTATTTCAACAATTTCTTTAATTCGTCCATCACCATTCCCGGCGCCTGTTCTTCATATAAAATGCGGTGAACGGCACTGGTTATGGGCAAGTTTACCTGGTGAATTTTGTTCATTTCGGTGATGCTTTTGGTTGCATAGTAACCTTCCGCGATCATTTTCATTTCCAGCTGCGCTGCTTTAACGCTGTATCCACGGCCGATCATGTTGCCGAAAAGGCGGTTGCGGCTAAACTGCGAGTAAGCCGTTACGAGCAGATCACCCAAATATGCTGAAGAACTCATATTGCGCTCGCGCGGATCGAGGGCGGTTACAAAATTTCCGATTTCCTGCATGGCATTGGAAACGAGCACTGCCTGGAAATTATCGCCATAACCCAAACCATGCGTAATGCCGCAGGCCAGTGCTACAATGTTTTTCATCACAGCTGCATATTCAACGCCATAAAGATCGTCGAGCGGGTTGGCGGTTACGTAACGGCAGGTCATCAGTTTGGCAAAATCTTCCGCGCTGGGACATTCCGTAGATGCGATCGATAAATAGGATTGTTTTTCCAAAGCCACTTCTTCCGCATGGCACGGGCCCGCAATGACGCAAGTCTCATGGAGATCAATGCCGTATTCCTTTGAAATCCAGTCGGTAATAAGCATATTTTGGTCCGGGACCATGCCTTTGATAGCAGAAACAATTCTTTTCCCTGTTAAATGTTTGGGAGACAAATCGCGCAATGCTTCCTGAATGAATGCTGCTGGAACGGCCAGAATCACGTAGTCGGCACCTTTAACGGCTTCCGTCGTTTTTTCAAAAACCTTGACTTTCTTGGGAGAAAGCACAACGTCGCTGAGATAGCTGGGATTGTGATGGAATTTCCGGATATGTTCAATGTCTTTCTGATTGCGAAGCCACCACCGGATCTGGACATTATTTTGTTCACAAAGTATTTTGATCAGCGCAGTTGCCCAGCTGCCCCCTCCTATCACCGCGATCTTGATGTTGTTTAAAAAACTCATTTTGGAAGCCTGAAATGCTGTTCAGGCATAAAATTGATATAATTGAATGTTTCCAAAAATGAGAAGATTTTGACAGAAAATAAAAAATCCTTGCAGCAAAGCCGCAAGGATTTTCTTTTTTAACCTAAACTAAATCGAACTTATTACCCTTTTACAACGTATCAGTTCGCGTTTTCATTTGATTTCTTATCGTCTTTTTTCACTTCTTCTTTCTTTTTTTCTACCAGGTCTCCGTTCTTCAGGTTTTTGGACACCGCAATATAAGGTCCGGAAATAATGGTGTCGCCTGGTTTGAGGCCTGAGAGTATTTCAATATTCTCGAAATCGCTGATGCCCGTCTTCACTTCTTTCATTTCTGCCTTACCATTCACATCCACGAACACAACTTCCTTGATAACCTCCTCTTTCTTAGGCTTTTTCTCATCCTCCTCAGGAACTTGATCGGACTGCTCGCCGGGACGTGCGCCCGCAGCGACAGGCGGTGTGCTATTCCGCGTGGTTACAGCGGCAATCGGCACAGAAACTACACCATTCTTACGTTCGGTAATGATCTCAACCGACGCGGTCATACCAGGCTTGAAAGGATATGATTTTTTGGACTTGGAGACCATCAGATCTGCAAAGGACTCATTCAAAATTTTCACCTTCACTTCAAACTCGGTCACAGCATCAGCGGAAACGCTGGAAACGGCAGATCCTGTGGAGGATGTGGAAGCCAAACCGGCTGCTGTATTGGCTATTTCCTTCACAATTCCTCTGAACTTCCGTCCGGATGCGCTATATGCATCAACGTCGATCTCGGCAGTATCACCCAGGGAAACGCGCACAATGTCGTTCTCATTCACATTCACACGCACTTCCATGTTGCTCAGATTGGCGATCCGCATCATTTCGGTTCCTGCCATTTGGGAAGTTCCTACTACGCGTTCACCTGCTTCCACATTCAACAATGACACAACCCCGGTTACCGGTGAAAAAATACTCGTTTTACGAAGGTTTTCTGCTGCATCTTTCAAGCTCGCTTCTGCGCTTTTAATGTTAAACAATGCTGCCGAAACATTGGCTTTCGAAGATTCTACATCCTGCTGCGCCACACCGAATGTTGAAGCAAACTGCTCATAATCCGCTGCCGAGATCACTTTATCATTATATAGTTTTTTGTTTCTGTCAAAATTTGCTTTCGCTTGGATCAAGCGCGCTTCTGCCTGCGCAACCATTGCTTTTGTCTGCTCATAATTGGCTTTGCTGGAATTGACGGCTGCCTGCGCACGGGCCATCAGGGACTCATAGTTGTCGGGACGGATCTTCAATAAAAGTTGTCCTTTCACTACTGAATCGCCTTCCGCAACATTGAGGCTGATAATCTCACCGGAAACGTCCGGGCTGAGTTTAACCTCAACCTCCGGCTGAACTTTGCCCGAAGCGCTGACGCGCTCAATGATATCCGTCTTTTTTACATTGGTATACTCAACCTCCGTTGCTTTGGGTTTGCCAATGTAACCGGCTTGTTTGGCTCCAAATAAACCCGCCACAAGAAGTGCGACAATGCCTGCTGTGATCCACCAGATCCGTTTCGAAGATTTACGTGCCATATTTTACTTTGGTTACTATTAATTGTTGATTGAGGATTAGAGGCATTAAGCGCAAAATGAAGCACTTATTTAAAAATCCGATAACGGACGGTTCATGTAAAAATCAAGAATCTTGGTCCGGAAAACGTAGTCATATTTGGCCTGAACTAGGTTGCCGTTTGCTCTGTCCAGGTTTGCTTTGGCAATGCTATATTCCACCGAGTTGATCGCGCCCACGTCAAAACGAACCTGCGATACGCGGAACGTTTCCTGCAATGCCTGAACCTGATTGGCCGTTGCAGAGTAGCGCTTGGCCGCGTTTGTCATATCAATGTAAGCCTGTTCCACATTTTTACGGATCGTCAACTGAACCTGCTGCGCCTGATATTCATAGGTCTTTTGCTGGATCTTGGCGTTGGCAACATTGTATTTCACCCGGAAATTGGTAAAAATGGGAATGGTAAGGTTGAGGTTGACAGCCGAGTTTCGGTTGAAGTTCAATTGATCGAGATAGCGGAAAGTCCGCATTTCCCCGTTCTGAGTTCTTATTTTCTGAACGAGTGGGACTTGTTTATTGTCAACAACAACATAGTCTGTCGGGGAAATCACATCTGTAATCGTGAAACCCGTTCCATCTCCAACGAAACGTTCATCGGGCGCAGCACTTGAAAATGCGGTGTAGATCCCTCCGTTTAATGTCAAGGAAGGTAAAGCTGCGCCTTTTGCCAGATCAATGTTCGTTTTTGCTGCTGCAATGCGTAATTCCGCAGCTTGCATTTGTGGCAGATTGCCGAGGGCTACTTCAAATATCTCCTGGATCGTGGCATCATAAGCTTGCAAAGTTGGGTCAGCCACCTGGATCATAACCACATTGATAGGCTCACTGCCAGGCATGTTCATAAACTGCTTCAAATTCAGTTTCGCAGTTTCAAGGTTGTTTTCTGCGTTAACCAATGTCAGTTCGTCGTTCGCCTGTTGGGCTTTCAGATCTAGCAGATTGCTTTCGGCCAATGTTCCCGCTTCCACGAGTTTGGCGGTCCGGTCAACTTGAAGCTGCGACGCTTCCACTTGTCGTTTCGCCACTTCTATCAGCTCAATGTTGGTCATTACTTGCAGATAGGACAATGCTACATTCAGCATAATGTCATTGCGCGCAGCATCCAGGTCTTTGGCGCTTGCTTTGTAATTTTCATTATTGAATTTGATATTATTTTTAATTTGAAAACCATTGAACAATGTAATCTGTCCGCCGAGCTGATAGTTGTTGGAGTTCACATTCTGCTGAACAAACTGGTTGGTAAAGGGATCAATATTTCTACCGGAACTGAAACCCTGACTGGCGCTGAAACTAATGCTGGGCCAGCGCTGCCATTTGGATTGGGCGTAAATGTTGCCGTTTGTTTGAACCGTAAGCTCCGAAATTTTTATAGAAGGATTGGTTTCCAGCGCGATCCTGATGCAATCTTCAAGGGAGTAAGTATTGGCCACCTGGCTCGTGTCTTTCTGCGCGAAAGCTGTGTTTCCTGCAACACATACACAAAATACAATGAAGAGAAGTGCGGATTTGCGTAACGATTTCAACATAAGCAGGTCAGAGTTAGATAATCAATATTAGTGTTTACCAGAAAAAACAGCCATCCATTTTGTACGGACGGTTGCATATCGGGGGTAAAGGGCAATTCGTGCTGCGTAGCCACAAAATCAGTGAAAAAATAAGTATCCGAGCCATATTCCGGCCAAAACGCCAATCAAATCGGCGATTAATCCGGCCACAATAGCGTAGCGGGTGTTCTTAATGCCTACGGAGCCAAAATACAGCGCAACAATATACAAGGTCGTATCTGCCGAGCCCTGAAAAATACACACCAGACGGCCAACAAATGAATCGGGGCCGAATTCCTTCATCGCGTCGATCATTAATGCGCGTGCGCCGCTTCCGCTGAGCGGTTTCATGAGTGCCACGGGCAATGCGTCCGTGAAATCCGTATTCATTCCGGTCGATGCAAACATCCATTTGAGTCCGTCAATCAAATAATCCATCGCGCCGCAAGCCCTGAAAGCACTGATCGCTACAAGCAGTCCTACCAGATAGGGAATAATGGTTACCGAGGTCGTAAAGCCGCCTTTTGCCCCTTCAATAAATGTTTCAAAGACATTGATTTTCCGATACATTCCCCAAAACAGAAAACCAGCCACAACACCCAGCAGCACCGAGTTACCCACGAAAATAGATACGGTTTCAATCTGTTCCTTAGGCAAACCAGCTAAATACCACAGCATCAATGCAATAATGGTTGTTATGCTTCCCAAACCGAGCATAACCGTGCGGTTGAAAAGGTTGATCTTCTGCCAGGCAGCCGTGATCAGCATACTCATCACCGTCGTAATGTAAGTGCCCACAACGCAGGGAATAAATACGTCCGAAGGGCTTTCCGCACCCAGAATGGCCCTTTGCGCAATGATAGAAAGCGGGATGATCTGCAATCCGGAAGTGTGTAAAACCAAAAACATGATCTGCGCGTTGGAAGCAGTGTCCTTACTTGGGTTGAGCTCCTGCAAACTTTGCATGGCTTTTAATCCAAAAGGCGTTGCTGCATTGTCCAGCCCCAGGAAATTGGCAGAAAAATTCATGATCATCTGCCCATTTGCCGGGTGGTCTTTTGGGACTTCGGGAAAGAGTTTATTAAAAAACGGCCCTATAAACCTGGCAAGTGCATTAATGATCCCTGCTTTCTCACCGACATTTAAAATCCCCAGAAAAAACGTCATCACGCCTGTGAGCGGCAAAGCGATGTCCATCACCGCAACTTTGGCCATTTCCAGCATTCCTTCTGTAATCGCCTTAAAACTCTGTACGTCACCGGTAAGGATAAATTTCAGAAGCGCAATGATGAAGGCAATGACAAAAAAGGATACGAAAATGTAATTTAACGCCATAATAAAAGTCCGGGGTGATAGGCAGGGATGGTAAAGATTTGTTTACAAAGCCGAAAGTAAAATATTTTATTTAATGCAAATAACAAAGGTATATTGCAAAGTAGTATCAGCGTCTTCAACCAAATTGTGATCCAATGAAGTATTGCAGCCTTTTTCTTCTGCTAACATTGTTTGCCTGTAATTCAAATACCAAAAATGAAAAGGATGCCCAGGGAAATGAAATTGTCAATGACACCATTCCTGCGGAAAGAAAAGTGGTTGAAAACAGCCCCGTAGCTAGTTACAGCGAAAAAGTGAAAGACCCGCTCAACGACTGGCGCTTTTCTGTGGACGTGTATGAAACGAAATCGACGTTTGATTTTTCGGTTAAAATAAAATACAAAGAACTGGACGCTGAGGACAACATTAAGATCCCGAATTTCGGCATTATGCCCAAAGTAGAAGTCCGCAAAGGCAAAGAGGAGCAATCGTGCATCATTGGTTTTTTGGATAAAGCGGGTGAATTTAAAGAATATAAGCTCGTTCAGGTGAAGAACCAGGAATTGAAAATCTCCACCATTAAGCATTACGCAAGAACTTTGTATAAAAAGAAAAAATAATTTTAAAATTATATCAAAACGACAAAAGGGCCTGACAATCAGTCCCTTTTGTCGTTTAAGATCTAAATAAAATCAATTCAACACAATCCGAACATTCTCTCCCGCTGTTTTGTCATGAACAATTTGCAGATAATACGTGCCTCTTGGCAGATCGCTCACAGTAATAGCGATCGTCTTTTTGTTATTCAAATCATCCGTTATGACGAACTCCGCGGCTGAAACAGATTTCACTTCCTTTGTACTCGCTTCGCTAAAAAGCTTGATCATTTCAGGCAGCGGATCGTTTTCAGCGTTGTTTTCAAATGAAATGTAAATGAAGTCATTGGCTGGGTTGGGATAAATTTCGTAAACCGGCGCGTGCTCTAAACAATAGTCCACGCATATGGTGATGCCTTTTTTCACTGATCCAAAGCAATTACTCGCCGTAACATCCACGCCATAGCAATTATTAACATAGGAATTAAAGTAAGCCGTGCCACCATTCGAGTTGATAATTGTATTGGCAGGATGGGAAGTGGTCCAGACGCTAAACTTCGTTTCCGGCTCGCTGGTATAAGCATTCAGCGAAACACCTGCACCGTTGCACATAAAATCCGGTGAACCGCCACCATTCTCAGTGACCAGCAAAGCGCCCGGCAACGGCGCACTTCTCTTCACCTGAACCGGCGTGCTATAAGCCGAAGTTACCCCACAAACAGAATTCGCAGCAGACACCTTCACCGTCCCATCGCTCACCCCAGTCAAATGCGCCATATTCGTATTCCCCGGAGAACTCACCGTAATCCCACCGGTAGAAACCCAATTGTAAGATGTCGCATTGCTGGCGGAAGCTGTAATGTCTTTGGGAGCACAAAGAAGAATCGGGCCGGAGTTGATGGTTGGGGTCGTTGGGAGCGGGCGGGTGATGGTAAGTTGTGAGGAGGTTGTTAGTCCCGGAACATCGCTTCGGCTAGCAACCACTTTAATGACGCCACCAGAGCCTGCACCCGGCGTTACCGTAATTGCATTTCCACTACCACTATGCGTCCACCCGGCAGGATAAGACCAAACATAATTAGTCGCATTCGTCACAGCAGGAACAGACACAGTAACCGGCGTCTTGCCACAAGCCAGCTGATAACTTCCGGCATAAGCAATGTTATTGATCTTAATGTTGCCGGGGGTGCCCAGGTATTTGATGGTAATATCTTGTGTGATAGATTTTCCAGCCGGGCAGGTTGAACACTCAACTCCTGCGTTAGCAGGTGCTGCCGATGTTACCTTGATTTTTCCACTACCATTGAAATTATTCCATTTGACATCAATATAATAGTTGCCGTCACCATCATGCTTCGAAGGATTCATGCCATAGCCTCCTAAAATAACCCCATTGGTAACCTCCCACGAGTATTTGCAATTTAAACCGTTGTTGCAAACGGAAAACGGATTTATCTTGACTTCATATCTATAAACTTTTTGGTCGGGAAGGGCATATTGACAGGTAAAGTTGGCAGCATTGCATACTATATTCAAATTCTGGCTATACGCAGCAATGGTCATGCACAATATTGCGATTAAAAAAGTTGCGAAGGTTTTTATATAACGTTTCATGACAGAAAAATTAAAAGTGATAAGAAACATTCAATGCACTTAGCGGATTAAAATGGGTTCCAAAATGCTTGTTGGAATGCGCCAGGTAGCCATCTTCCGTATAAGTTCGCCAGTTGGTGTAGTTAAAAGCAATCGTAGTTTCTGCTGAAATAGAGAGGCGATCTAAAATTCTATATTTCAAACCTACAAAAGGGTAAAGTCCCCCCGAAAGCCTTCTTTCAGGATGATAGATCGGCTCTCGTTGTTTCAAGTTATCATAAGCAATATTTACATCAAGGCCATAGAATAGTTGATGTTGCCCTGCGTTTTTTCGAAACTCGTATCCTACCTTAGCTACTACATTATAATTTCTATTACTCGCGCTTATCGCAGGATCTTCTAAAGGCTTTTGAGCTGAGTCCACGAAAGTATAATCCTCCTGAACACCAGCAGTGTGGTGACCGATTGAAAGTCGGTAGGCACCTTTTGATTTAGGAGCATATCGGAGCAATACCGTGCTATATCCATAAAAAATATAGTACATATCTATACTCGCATCCCACTTGAAATCCTTAAATTCCTTACTCGCTTTTTTCGTTATCTCAGGAGGTTTTTCCTGGCCATATACATGAAGACTTAGCCAGAGCGTCCCGGCTAGAAGAAGGATAAATGTTCTTATCATGACTTTTAGATGTTTATTTGATTGGTACAAATAAAGAGTCTAATAGTTATACAATACGCACCAAAAACCCACCTTATTACCTACAAAAACCCAGAAAATCAGCGTCTGGCTTTGAGTTTGCTTACGTAGTTTTCGGAGATGCCGAGGTAGGAAGCGATGTATTTTTGTGGTACGCGCAGGAAGAGTTCTTTGGACTGCTGATGAAAAATGTTGAGCCGCTCCTGGGCTGAGTGAAGCCGCATTTCGCGGAGCCGTTCCTTATCATGAAGGCCGAAACGCTCGGCAATGATCCTCCCGAGATTGCAGATTTCAGGGTGCTTGCCGTAAAGGTGATACAGGTCTTTGTGCGAAATGCAAATCAGCTGGCAAGGTTCCAATGTCTCGATATATTCCCGCGAAGGAACCTGGCGAACGAAGCTTTCAAAGGCCAGGAAAAAGTCGTTTTCGCTGGCGAACCATTCGGTAATCTCCTGACTCTTCCCGGGCTTATGGATGATGCAACAGCCGCGGGCCAGCCCGGTTTTAACAAACCAAAGTTTGTCGCAAATCTCGCCTTCGGAAAGAAGCACCTTTCCTTTCGGCACATATATCAGTTTTAACGCTTGCAGAAAATCCGAATAAACGGTGTCATTAATAGGGGTTAATGCCCCGAGGAAGGAAAGTAATTGTTTAGGCATAAATGGTATAGTGTGTCGTAATAATTAAGCAAGAATAATAAATTTTCTTGCTATAACGCAAAATAGCCCGGAAATTCCGGGCTATTTACATCTATTACAATTCGTATTGTCAGGCTTTAAAAACCTCATCCATTTTCTCCCGGATAGTTAATAACCGTTTCCGGTCGCCGCCGGCAACTTCCGCAGAAGCCCAGCCGGAGTAGCCGATTTTTTGGAGGGCTTTATTAACTTCTGCCCAGTTGCAGTCGCCTTCCATGAATTCTACATCGAAGCCTTTCCAGAGACCTAAATCGTTTTGCTTTTTGAAGCTGAATTCTTTTAAATCCAGTTTCAAGATGCGCTTATCTAGTGCCTCGATCCAGGAAACCGGCCAGCTGTAACGCAGGACATTGCCTACATCAAAATACCAGCCTACCATCGGATGTTTGAAATCATCAACAAACCGGGCAGCTTCCAAAGGGCTCAGTAAGAACTGGTTCCAAACGTTTTCAAAAGCAATTTTAACGCCGGTTTCTTCCGCAACGGGTAAAAGCTTGCGGATTTCAGCCTGCGAACGCTCATATGCCTGTGCATACGTTACATCCGCCGTCACAACACCCGGAACCACAAGAACCGTCGTTCCGCCGTATTGCTTCGTATCGCGCAATGCTTTCTCGATCGATTTGACGCATTCTTCGCGTTTTTTCGGATCAGGATCGGATAGCGGAAGCTTCCAATGCATGGAATTCACCGTGCCAGGCAATTCAAGACCAGTTTTGTCTCTTGCCGCCAGCACTTCCTTCATCTCTAATTTATCAGGAGAATCCAGCTCCACTCCGTCATAGCCCAGGTCTTTGAGTAATTTGAATTTATCCATAATAGACAAATCCTCCTTCACCATACCCCATTTCAGGCTTTTCTTTACCATTGGCCTCGGCAATAGAGATGCGGGCGTAATGAGTTGTCCTGCTTGCGCGGGTAATGCTGCTGCATGAGCAATATTTGATGTCCCAACAACGGCAGTTCCAACAGCAGCGGCACTGGCCGCCAGGGCTGAGTTTTTCAGAAAATCTCTTCTTTGCATAAATTTTTATGAAAACGCGGTGATACCAGGCTTAGCAACTTCAACAACCGGCGGCTTCATATCAAAACTATATGTATCCGGACCCAGCTTTTCTGTCGAGTTCATTGCTTCTTCCCAGGTAACGCGTTTCCCTGTATACGCAGCCATTCTTCCCATGATCGCGAGGAGTGTGCTTTGCGCCATAAATTCACCATCATTGATCAGCTTACCGCTTCTGATGGATGCAAAAAGTTCGTTATGCTCGGTTTGATACATGTCATTCTGGGTACCTTCATATTTCCAAGGATTTTGTCCGAAGATCTCATGCACATTTCTTGCGCAGTTCACCATGGCACGGCCTTTCGTTCCGATCGTTTCAACCAGATAGCTGTTTTCGCAGTTGGCCTGTTGTCTTGAATGGTGGAAACCTTTCACGCCATTTTCATATTCATACGTCACAGCGAAGTGATCGAAAATGTTACCGAAAAGGGAATCCGTACGAACCTGGCGTCCGCCTGTTCCAACAGCTGACAATGGCAGCTTTCCGCCCATTGCCCACGACATCATGTCGATGCTGTGCACAGCCTGTTCTACAATGTGGTCACCGGCAAGCCAGGTGTAGTAAGTCCAGTTACGCAACACATATTCAGCGTCTGTCCAGCCTTGAACGCGGGGAAACGACCACAATGTGCCTGTATCGTAAGTGTTATAAATTGCAGAAATATCACCAACAGCGCCATCCAGGATTTTTCCGAAACTGGCACGCTTTGGCTCATGGTAACGCCAGCAGAAGCCGGACATTAAGGAAACATTTTTTTGTTTGGCCAATTTAGCCGCTTCCAGAACCTTGCGAACACCCGGTGCGTCCACAGCCACAGGTTTTTCACAGAAAACGTGCTTACCTGCATTGATAGCCGCCGTCAAATGTTCCGGACGGAAATGCGGAGGCGTTGCAAGGATCACCACGTCAACACCCGAATCAAGCACTTTTTTAAAAGCATCAAAACCAACGAATTTATGACCTTCATCCACCTTCACTTTCGCGCCGTGTACTTTCGTCAGGTTTTCAAATGAAGAATCTAATTTGTCTTTAAATATATCTCCCATGGCATGGAGAACAACATTAGGATCTGCTTTCAAAGCCTGGTTTGCCGCACCGGAACCACGTCCGCCGCAACCGATCAAACCCACTTTAAGCGTCTCGGCATTAACACCTGCAAACGCGCGGTTCGGGTTTAGGATAGTAATAGCTGGTAATGTGCTGCCTGCCAGCGCAATGCCTGCCATTTTCAGAACATCTCTTCGAGAAGTACTCATCGTTAATTAAGGATTAGGTGATAGATTTTATGATACATACAAGATCTTTCGGAGCAATAAAGATAGAAAAATCTGTTATTTTTCCATCCATAGGGAACCAAAAAATCATTTTGCGTGCTCGTTAACACACAAAATCTTATAACGCCGGTTTTGATTTTTGTATACATTTATATTCCGAAACTTCTCATCCCTCTATGATTCACGATAATTTACTTTTAATCATTTCCCTCCTTTTTATCGTTTCAATGCTCACCATGCTGAGCGAAAAAATTGGAGTTTCTTATCCTATCTTTCTGGTAATCGCAGGCTTACTGATCAGTTTTATTCCCGGAATGCCACATATGGAGCTGGAACCGGACTGGGTTTTTCTGATCTTTTTACCCCCACTTTTATACTCCGCAGCATGGAATACTTCCTGGAAAGATTTCTGGGAATCAAGACGGCCCATTGGCCTGCTTTCGATCGGGCTGGTGGTTTTTACGGCTACTGCTGTTGCTTATCTTTCAACTGCGATTATCCCTGGATTTACCTTGGCAATGGGCTTCTTGCTTGGCGGCGTCATTTCTCCTCCGGATGCGGTGGCAGCAACGTCGGTTTTACAAGGGCTAAAAGTTCCGAAACGCGTGGTTACCATTCTGGAAGGGGAAAGTCTTGTTAATGATGCTTCCTCGCTGATCGTTTTCCGCTTTGCTCTTGCGACTATTGCAACGGGCCAGTTTGTGCTTTGGAAGGCAGAAGTCAACTTTTTTGTCGTAGCCGGAATGGGCGTCCTGGTTGGGCTGGTCATTGCTCATATCCTTTATTTTGTACACAAATATTTTCCTACCACGCCGAGCATTGACACCGCGCTTACATTCATCACACCTTATATGATGTACATCGCAGCCGAGCATTTTGAATATTCCGGCGTGCTGGCCGTGGTGAGTGGCGGGCTGTTTCTGAGCTTCCGGGCGCACGAAGTTTTTGCTTATCAGTCGCGCATGCAGAGCACTTATGTATGGGAAACGGTTATTTTCCTGCTGAATGGCATTGTTTTTATCCTTATCGGCCTGCAATTACCGGAAGTGATGACGGGGCTTCAATCGTACACATTGTTCGAAGTGGTTTCCTATGCGGTCATTATCAGCATTGTTACCATTATTATCCGCATTATATGGGTTTACCCGGGAACATATCTGCCTCATTTGTTATCAAAAAAAGTCCGGGAGAAGGAAGCGAGGCCTAACTGGCGGACGACATTCATTGTGGCTTGGAGCGGCATGCGCGGCGTCGTTTCGCTTGCATCCGCACTGGCGATCCCGCTTACCCTCGACGGAAAGCCTTATCCGCACCGGGACCTGATCCTGTTTATCACATTTGTAGTGATCCTGTTTACGCTGGTTTTGCAGGGATTAAGTCTTCCGTGGCTGATCCGCCTGCTCAAAATTGAAGATCCCGGCGAGAACATGACCGAACAAAAAGCGATCATCAACGCGCGTCTGGCGACGGTAAGCCTGGAATATATGCAATCCAATTATGAAGGGGAAATCTCGCAATTTGAACCTTTCCGACTTTTGAAAGACCGTTATGAAAAGATCATTGAGCTGGCCGATACGCGTTATCTGGACATTGACAACAATGCAACGATCGGTTTTGCAAGGGCTTACCGCAAAATGCTTGTGGAAATTGTGGGCATTAAGCGCGAGGAAATAAGAAAAATTCGCCGGGACAAAGTGTGTTCCGACGAATTGATACGGACAAAAGAAAGGGAATTGGACCTGGAAGAAGCAAGGCTGAGAAACTCAGGCTGACATTAATCCCAAGCCACTTCGATTACGTAATTTTTTAGGTCAATGGTCGTGAAACGCTCGCCGTTCTGGCGTTTTAATGCAATCTTGCCATTCTGAACTTTGGCAACCTGCTGTGCGATCACGTCCTTATCCGTTTTCTTTCTGTAAATGGCGACCATTTGATCTTCGCTGGTGACATCAACGTCAATGCTGCGTCCTTTTGCATTGATCAGTTTCGCATTATCAGGCAGATAGGGCGCTTTTGCAAGTGCCAGCGCCCTCGAAGCCAGCGGGACGCCGTATCCCACAAAATTATTTCCATAAGGATACAAATGCGCTGATTTCTCGATCAGGCTGATCAATTCTTTATTGGTCAATTTGGGATTTGCCTGTAAAAGACAGGCCGCAAAACCGGTGATAACCGGCGCCGATAGTGAAGTTCCGTATAATGAGAAGCAGGAGACGTTGGGTTTTACATATGACAAAAACTCAGGCCCTACACTGCTATAACCGATTCTGTTCCAAAGCTTTCCATTGGTTGCACCCACAGCCAGAACACCTTTTGCATCAGCCGGGGCCGAAACAATTTCCCAGCTTTTATCATCGCCTTCATTTCCTGCCGAAACGATCAGCATAATGCCTTTTCTGTCTGAGGCAATTTGTGCAGCTTTTGAAATAGCAGAAGTTTTGCCGTCCATCTGTGAAGGAACATAGTTTTCTTTGGGGTCAGAAAATCCTTTGGCATAACCCAATGATGTGTTGATCAAACGTACGCCGAGGCTATCCATCCACTCCATCGCAGCGATCCAGTTATCTTCTTCGCCCCTGTATTCCCGCAACGAATAGTCTGTTCTTGCCAGATAAAACTTTGCATTCGTGGCCATACCATATTGAATCTCATCCTGAAAATCAATGCCGGCGATGGCGGCTAAAACCTCCGTTCCGTGCATGTCGGAAAATGACTCAGCCGTGCTGAAAAGCAATTCTCCGGCGCGGCCTGGTTTTACATAGTCGCGGATGCCTAATATTCTTTTGTTGGAAAAAATCTGTGTGAGGGAAAGCGAAGAATCGGCACCGTAAAATCCTGCGTCGATCACGCCTATTGTTACATCTTTGGCTGAAATGTTTGCTTTGGTAAATGCATTGGCCTGAACCTGGGACATAACCGGTGCCATTTGTGCTTTCTCGATGGCTTGGGTGCGGGCAATGTAAAATCCGGGATCGATAGGGACGACTTCCTGTACGAAATCCAGTTCGCGCACCTTCATTGCCTGCTCGCTCGTCATGATCGCAGAAACAGCATTCAACCATTTGGAACGGTTGATAATGTTGACAGATTGTTCTTTTAATGCACGTTCGTAGTCGCTCTTAACAGGCAGATCGAGCTCATCAGATGCGGCTATTCCCAGTTTAATGCGGTTTTCAACGGTTAGTGCGGATATAGCGGGCGTTGCGCTCAGATCCTTATTTTTGAGGTAAATCCAGTATTTCGGGCTTGCCGACAAAATGAAAGGAGCAAAAACAAACGCAAGCAAGAACAATCTTTTCATGAATATGATCATTAGTTAGCTTATATCAGTCAGTCAAAATAGCGACGGATTTTTGCAAATTTACCGCTCTACTTTTGAACAAGATAAACGTAATTTTACAAATTAAATTACCAGTTACAAAATTAAACCCCTATGCGCTACGCCCCGATCGGCAAGGAGCTTTTTATAGAAAACCGCCGCCGACTTACCCAATTATTGAAGCCAAAGTCATTGGTTATATTGAATTCCAACGACGTTATGCCAACCAATGCAGACGGCTCCATGGGTTTCAAGCAGAATACAGATTTGTTTTACTTAACCGGCGTGGATCAGGAAGAAACCATCCTCGTTCTCTCGCCCGAACATCCCGATGAAAAACTCAGGGAGATTCTTTTTTTAAGGGAAACCAGTGAAACAATCGCCATCTGGGAAGGTGAAAAACTGACCAAAGAACAAGCCAGGGAAGTTACGGGGATCAAAACCATTTACTGGACACACCAGTATGAAACGGTTGTCCGCAACATTGTTTTCGAAGCAGATCAGGTTTATTTAAATACAAATGAACACACCAGAAACGATTCGCAGGTGCAGACCCGCGAAACGCGCTTCGTAAATGAGTTCAGGGAAAAATATCCCATCCATACATTGGCCAGACTTGCGCCGCTGATGCACCAGCTCCGGGCAATAAAGCAGCCAAGGGAAATTGAATTACTTCAAAAAGCCTGCGACATTACCAAGCTTGGTTTCGAACGACTTCTGACATTTGTAAAACCGGGTGTTCAGGAATTTGAGATTGAAGCCGAGCTGCTGCATGAATTTGTCCGCAACCGTTCCAAAGGATTTTCTTACCAGCCCATTATTGCATCCGGCGCCAACGCGTGCGTCCTGCATTACATTCAAAACGACCAGCCTTGCAAAGATGGCGACGTGCTTTTGCTGGATGTTGCGGCAGAATATGCCAATTATGGAGCAGACCTGACCCGGAGCATTCCTGTGAATGGTCGTTTTACGAAAAGACAGCGTGATGTGTATGATGCGGTTTTAAGGGTTTTCAAAGCGGCAAAGGGAATGTTGGTTCCCGGGAATATCTGGGACGAGTATCACCTGGAAGTCGGAAAAATCATGGAAAGCGAGCTGATCGGGTTGGGCCTGATTACAAAGGATGACATCGCCAAACAAGACCCTGATACGCCTGCTTACAAAAAATATTTCCCGCACGGAACCTCGCATTTCCTGGGCCTTGACATCCACGATGTAGGCAACAAATACCGCCGTTTCGAGCCGGGAATGGTGTTTACCTGTGAACCGGGCATCTATATCCGAGAAGAAGGACTGGGCATCCGCCTGGAAAATGACATTCTGATTACCGAAAACGGCAACCTCGATTTAATGGCGCATATTCCGATTGAGGCGGAGGAGATTGAGGAGTTGATGAATCGGTGAGTTGAATGCTTTTGAGTCATTCTTTTTGTAAATTTGTACAGATCAAATTGAAATCAAATGGAAAGCACGATCAATTTTAACATTCCGTTGTCGTTTCAGCAGCTCGTGGATCTGGTAAGGCAATTGCCGAGGCCGGAACGTGAAAAACTTGTTACAGTTATTCAAGAAGACGACTTGGATGAAGATGAACCGACCAAAGCCCAAATTCTTGAAAACTTGAAGAGAGATTACATTGCTTTGAAGGCAGGAACATTACAAACTCGTCCTATTGAAGACATCTTGAATGAGCTATAAAATTATTGCTTCGAAAGAGTTTGAAAAAGACCTGAAAAGACTTGTTAAGAAATACGCTTCGTTAGCACAGGAAACCACCAATTTGGTAAAAAGTATCGCGGATAATCCTGTACAGGGCACATCGATTGGAAAAGATTGTTTTAAAATTCGCTTAGCGATAAAAAGCAAAGGTCGAGGTAAAAGTGGCGGCGCGCGGGTAATAACCTGTGTTTTCACCTTACAAGAACAAGTTGTGCTCCTTAGCATTTACGACAAGGCCGAGAAAGAAAATATCAGTGCAAAGGAGCTGGAAGATTTGCTGAATACTGTTGCCAGGAATCAGTAACATCATATCGCATTCAACAAAAGCCGGGAGATTTAGCGTCTTTCCGGCTTTTGGTTATTTAACAACCTTTGGTTTTAGAAAATGGAGTTTTTGCCCGAAGACATTTATAAGTTGTTAGCTTCATTTTTGCTGGGGGCCGTGATTGGTACGGAACGGGAATATCGGAGCAAGTCGGCGGGATTGCGGACGATGATTCTGATTGCAGTGGGTTCGACATTATTTACGATCCTTTCCATTAAGATCAGTGCCGATGCAGGAAGGATTGCCGCGAATATTCTGACCGGAATCGGCTTCATTGGTGCGGGGATCATTTTCCGGGAAAATAACCGGGTTGTGGGTATTACTACGGCTGCTATTGTGTGGGTGACTGCGGCGGTGGGAATGGGCATTGGTGCTGGTTTTTACGGGGTTACCATTGCAACATTCATTATTTCAGGACTGTCCCTGGTGATCCTGTCCCCTATCCAGAAATTTATTCGCAAGAAAAGCCAGATCCGGAATTACAGACTCGTATGCCCTTATGAGAAAAAGACGTTGAAAATGTATGAGGAACTGTTTAAAGAGCATGACCTGAAAATTCTGCAAGGCGCGCAAAGTCGTTCCGGCGGACAGATTACGGGAAGCTGGACATTGCAGGGCGCCGAAAAGAAACACGATAAGCTGACGCACCATTTGCTAAACGATCAGGGGATTGTAGAATTCGATTTCTGATCCGTTGCGGATTAGAAACTGAACATTAGATTTTGATTAAAAACGAATGTTAACACCCTTCAAATGCGTCTTTTCAAA
Organism: Dyadobacter sp. CY347; assembly: GCF_021502655.1. Lineage (GTDB taxonomy): Bacteria > Bacteroidota > Bacteroidia > Cytophagales > Spirosomataceae > Dyadobacter. Next base: position 256,789 of record NZ_JAKFFT010000002.1, on the reverse strand, counting down.
GCAGGAAAGCGTTATAACATGGCGGAGGGAAACTTTATAGTTAAAAAAAACTTTATCATTAATATAACCCACATTCAAGAATGATTTACAAAGCCGCAACCTGCGTAAATCAGAATTTTATTGCTTCGTTATGTCCGATATTATAAAACAGAATCTTTGGGATATAATCATCCTCAACACCTCCGGACCTGAGGCTGAATGGTTACAAGACAGAGCTGCGTCCAGTCCAATGGATTTGATGACCGCATTTGTCGCTGCTCCGAGGTTTCTTTCCAAAAAAATTATCTCAGTTAATCCAGACCAGCAATTTACGCTGAATGCCGAAATCCCCGGATTCTCGGTTGAAGGCTGGTCGCTTGTGAGGCTTGCCCGCGTATGGCTGCTGACCCAACTCGATCCTTCGGACAAAGAGGACTATGTCAAGAACATTGAAACGCTCTTCGATACGGCCGAAATGAATGAACTGGTGGCGCTTTATTCTGCCTTACCCGTGCTTTCTTATCCGGATCAATGGCTTTTCAGGGCGACGGACGCGGTTCGCTCCAATATGGGTTTTGTGTTTGACGCCATTGCATTGCATAATCCTTACCCCGAGAAACATTTCAGCGAACTGGCCTGGAATCAGCTGGTTTTGAAAACCATTTTTAATGATAAGCCTATCAATTTTATCGAAGGTCTGGACAATCGTGCAAACGAAAAATTGGCGATAACGCTTTCTGATTTCGCGCATGAACGATGGGCTGCCGGACGCAGCGTTCCGGCCCAGGTGTGGCGGCTGGCGGGCAAATTCATGAACCCGACTTTGCTTGCTGATATGCAGCATTTATTTGATTCTGAGAACGTTGATGACCAAAAAGCAGCCGCTTTGGCTTGCAATGATTCATCGCTTGCTCCGGCCAATTATCTTTTGGCTAAATACATTGATCTTGAAAAATCGGTTAAGTCCGGGACATTAACCTGGGCCGATCTTGAACACTGACACCTGAACCTATGTGCCTTAACAATAACGATATATCCCCTAACCCTTCGCATTTTGAAGACAGCGAAGAAACAATCGCAGCGCCTGCGCACCGCGACGTTGCCTGGAACGATTACAAGGATCTGATCAAAGGGATGCGCTTTTTTGACCCGCATATCCACATGGTTTCCCGGACAACGGACGATTACCAGGCGATGCATCAGGCTGGCATTGTGGCTTTGATCGAACCTGCTTTCTGGGTTGGGCAGCCTCGCACGGGGCTTTCCAGTTTCAAGGATTATTACAGCAGTCTCGTTGGCTGGGAAAGATTCCGTTCTTCGCAATTTGGCATTAAACATTATTGCACCATGGGACTCAACTCCCGTGAAGCGAATAATGAGCCTCTTGCTGAACAGGTTATGGAAATTCTACCTTTATATATTTACAAAGAAGGCGTTGTTGGTGTGGGAGAAATTGGTTTTGATGACCAGACTCCTGCGGAAGAAAAATATTATCGTTTGCAACTAGAACTGGCCAAGTCAGCGAAGCTTCCGGTGCAGATCCATACGCCTCACCGTGACAAGAAAAAAGGAACGGAACGCAGCATGGCCATTGCACTGGAACACGGAATTGATCCTTCCTGGGTCATTGTGGACCATAATAATGAAGAAACGGTTAAAAGTGTTTTGGACAAAGGTTTCTGGGCTGCTTTTACGATTTATCCTTTTACCAAAATGGGCAATGAGCGCATGGTTAAAGTAGTGGAACAATATGGACCTGAACGCATTATGGTCAATTCTGCGGCTGACTGGGGGATTTCCGATCCGCTTGCCATTCCTAAAACAGCTGCACTGATGAAGATGCGTGGCATTTCGGATGAAACGATCAGGTTGGTAACTTATCAGAATGCGATTGATGCATTTAGCAAGAGCGGACAGATTGATGTCACAGATTTTGAGTCGGGTTATGCCATTGACCATTCGGAGAAGTTTCATGGAAACAGCATTTTGAGAGGCGGACAGCAACCTTCGCCTGCGAAAGATTCATTAGTAATTAATTAAAGTGAGCAGTTTAAAACCCTATCTGCAGCTAACCCGTCCTGCCAATGTGGTCACCGCATTCACCGATATTTTTGCGGGAATGGCCATTGTACAATTTACTTTTTCGGATTACAACCCGGCGCTACTGCTCATTGCAACATTAGGCTTATATGGCGGCGGCGTGGTGATGAATGATGTTTTCGACGCCAGGCTCGACGCCATTGAACGTCCCGAACGCCCGATCCCAAGCGGTAAAGTGCCATTAAGATCCGCGACAATGTTGGGCATTACGCTGTTATTTCTAGGCATTCTGGCCGCAACGATGTTCAGCGCTTTGAGCGGAATTATAGCAATAATCGTTGCCATGCTGACGGTTCTGTACAATCGTTTTGCAAAGCATAGCCGTGTTCTCGGACCCATAACCATGGGCATGTGCCGCGGCGGAAACCTTATCCTCGGCATGAGCGTGCTGCCGGAAGCTTTGCAGCAATGGTCGTGGATGGCCATTTTTCCTATCATGTACATCGGAGCAATCACATTGATCAGCCAGGACGAGGTGCATGGAGGCAAGAAAACTACATTATACATTGCGGCGCTTTTGTATCTGATCGTGCTTTTTTCGCAAATAAAGCTGGCTAATGAGCATGGAAACCTGCTTTATACATTGCCATTCGTTTTGTTGCATGCCTGGCTCATATTCAGGCCGTTATGGAATGCAATGCAGAATCCGGTCGGGCCGTTGATTGGTAAGGCGGTGAAGGCCGGGGTTATTTCTTTGATTGTGATGAATGCTTCGTGGTGCGTGGCTTTTGGGTTATGGCCGCTGGCGTTGCTGGTTTTGGCGTTATTGCCCTTATCGATGCTTTTGGCAAAGGTTTTTGCGGTAACTTAGTGTTAAAAATTACTTTTTTGCGTGTTCAATGTCGATTTCAATGCAAACCATACAACAGCGTTTCAAGGTAGAATACAATTATGCCGTATTCTTTACCGAAAATTTATTTGATACAAAAAACCCTTTACTACAAGATTTTTTCAACGAATATACCGAGCAGGGCTTTCAGCGTAAGGCTTTGGTGATTGTGGATGAAGGGTTTGCGCAGCATCATTCAGATTTATCAAACCAGATTCAGTCCTATTTTGCTGCTTCTGTTTCCCATATCCAGCTTGCCCCGGAAATTATCATTGTTCCCGGTGGTGAAGCTTGCAAAAATGACCCGGCGCTTTTTGATAGTCTCGTCGAAGCCGTTGATACTTATGGCATTGACAGACATTCGTTTATCATAGGCATAGGCGGCGGCGCGGTGCTGGACTTAGTGGGTTATGCAGCTGCGGTTTCGCATAGGGGCATTAAATTGATCCGTATTCCGACAACCGTTTTATCTCAAAACGACTCGGGCGTTGGTGTCAAAAACAGCATTAACTTTCGTGGAAAGAAAAACTTCCTAGGCACATTTGCGCCTCCGGTTGCCGTGTTTAATGATCTTACATTATTGAGAACATTGGACGACCGCGATTGGCGTGGCGGCGTTTCGGAAGCGATCAAAGTGGCATTGATTAAAGATGCTTCATTTTTTGAATGGATCGAAGAGCATGCAACTGCATTGGCAAATCGCGATGAAGAAGCTATGGCTTACCTCATTCACCGCTGCGCCGAAATGCATACAGACCATATCGCAGGCGGTGATCCTTTTGAATTTGGTTCTTCAAGACCATTGGATTTCGGTCACTGGGCTGCGCATAAGCTTGAATTTCTGACCGGTTTCCAGGTCCGTCACGGCGAAGCAGTGGCGATTGGCATTGCGCTGGATTGTGTTTATGCGATGAAAATCGGGCAGCTATCTGAAACAGAATTGAACCGTATTCTAGATGTTTTGGGCAAATTAGGCTTTGACCTTTTCCATCCAAAACTGTCTGAAAACGATAAAATTAACCTTCGTAATGGTATCGACGAGTTCCGTGAACATTTAGGCGGAAGGCTGACCATTATGCTTTTGGAAAAAATAGGAAAAGGCGTGGAAGTGCACGAACTGGATGCAGACATTATCGCACAATCTGTTGATTATCTGGAAGGAACAAAAATCATTCATGCATTATGATCACGCCTTACGGACATTTAACTTATTGCAGCAATATTCATCCCGGCGAAAAATGGGCCGATCATTTCCAGTCGCTTCGGGATAACATCCCATATATCAGGCAGCAACTTGCACCCGGGCAACCATTCGGCCTTGGCCTGCGCGTTGCGAATGAAGCGTCTGTTGAACTCAGTAAGCCGGAGGTTTTGCAGGAATTTAAAAACTGGCTGCAAGAGCAGGACGTTTACGTTTTTGTGATCAATGGCTTTCCTTACGGCGGCTTCCATAACACGGTTGTGAAAGACAATGTGCATACGCCCGACTGGACCACGACAGACCGTTTAAACTATACAATCCGGCTTTTCAACATTCTCTCAGAATTGCTTCCCGAAGGAATGCATGGAGGCGTTTCTACGCCACCGCTGTCATATCGCTTGTGGTGGACGACGATGGAGGAAACAATCAATGCGACCGAGCAGGCGACAGATCATGTTTTGCAATTGCTGGACGAGTTGATCAAAATTGAAAAAGAAACAGGAAAGCTCCTTCACCTCGACATTGAGCCTGAGCCGGACGGCATTCTGGATAATGCAGTTGATTTTGTAAAATGGTATCGCGATGTACTTTTGCCAAGAGGAACCGCTTATTTATCAGAGAAATATAATGTTACGACAGACGAAGCAAAAGCAACGATTTTAAAGCACATTCAGCTTTGCTACGACATTTGTCATGCGGCTGTCGGCTACGAAAATCCGGAAGAAATCCTGGCTTCGCTGGACGAGGTGGGCATCCAGGTGGGCCGGATCCAGGTTAGCTCTGCGCTGAAAGTTAATTTCTCGAATGAGCGAGAGATTAAGCTGAAAGCGATTGAGACATTCGACGAGCCTGTTTACCTGCATCAGGTTGTGGCTTTGAATGCGGATGAAACCAAAACACATTATCCGGATTTGCGGGAAGCATTGACGAATTGGAACGATAAACAGAAAGAATGGCGCGTACATTTCCACGTCCCGCTATTTATAAACTCTTATGGCGTGCTGGACTCTACACAGGGCGACATTATCAAAACAATTGCTATTCACCGGGAAAAGCCATTTTCTTCGTTTTTGGAAGTGGAAACTTACACCTGGGGCGTTTTGCCCGAAGACATGCAGAAGCCCATCGGCGATTCGATCGTCCGTGAAATTGAATGGGTGAAGAAAATACTCAGTTATGAATAAAACAGTCGTTATTGACATCGTAGGTTTAAGTGCAAACCTGATCGGTGAACATACTCCATTTCTTGCCAAATATTTAAAAGACAGACATTTAACCCCTATTAAGCCTGTTCTTCCTGCTGTAACTACGACGTCTCAAAGCACTTACATTACCGGAAAATGGCCTGCTGAAAACGGAATTGTTGGCAATGGCTGGTATGACCGCGAGGATTCGGAAATTAAATTCTGGAAACAGTCCAATAAGCTGGTTAAGGGTGAAAAAATCTGGGATGCGGCCAAAAAGCTGGATCCGAATTTCACCTGTGCGAAGATGTTTTGGTGGTATAATATGTACTCAACCGCCGATTTCTCAGTAACTCCGCGTCCGCAATATCATGCCGATGGCGTAAAAGCACCCGATTGTTATGCCTATCCGCCCGAAATGCGTGACGAATTGCAAAAAGATCTGGGTCAATTCCCGCTCTTTAATTTTTGGGGGCCTAATGCGAACATTAAGTCTACAAAATGGATTGCAGATTCGTCGATGTGGGTTGAAAAGAAGCATAATCCAACATTAACGCTGATTTACCTTCCGCATCTGGACTATTGTTTGCAAAAATCCGGGCCGGATTTTTCCAAGATCAGCAATGAACTGAAAGAAATAGATGATGTCGTTGCAGAGTTGATCCAGTTTTACGAGGCTCGTAATGCTAAGATTATTTTGCTTTCGGAATACGGAATTAATCCGGTAAGCAATCCAATCCATATCAACCGGATTTTAAGAAATGAAGGGCTGATTTCCGTGCGGACTGAGCGTTGGTATGAACTGCTCGATGCAGGGATTTCAAAAGCATTCGCAACCGCCGATCACCAGATAGCGCATGTTTATTTAAATGACGAATCGGCTAAGGATCAGGTCATCATTGCATTGAAAAAAATACCGGGCATTGATTTAATTTTAGATAAAGAACAACAAAAAGCATATCACATAGACCACGAACGCTCCGGCGATCTGGTGGTGATGGCCAAGCCAGACAGCTGGTTTACCTACTATTACTGGCTTGACGACGCAAAAGCGCCGGATTACGCGCATTTGGTAGACATTCACCGCAAGCCTGGTTATGATCCTGTGGAAATGTTCATGGATCCCAAAAACCCGCTCATTAAGCTTCGTGCCGGCTATAAGTTGGCCCGTAAATTAATGGGTTTCAGATATTTAATGGATGTTATTCCGCTGGATGCAACATTGGTAAAAGGCTCCCACGGAAGCATTAATGTTCCCAAAGAATACTACCCGATCCTGGTTACGGATTCTGCCTTGGAAAAATCCGAGATTGAAGCTGTGGACGTTTATGATGTGATCTGGAAACATCTGACTTAAAACGCATTGCTGAAAACAAATGAGGGCTCATGACGTTGTTAAATAAAACTTCAACGTCATGAGCCTTTATTCTTTTCCGATATTATTCCTTCTGTTATCTGGCCTCGCAACCACTTCTTGTTCCAAGGACAAAGACATTGTTGAAAACCCCGGCACCATTGAAAATGCCGATACAACGATCCAAACAAAGGATGCTTTTCCTGCTTTGAATTTCACGGAGCCCGTTGAAATGAAGCAGATCCCGGGCGATAGCAGCCGGTTTTTTGTTGTTGAGCAGTCGGGTGTGATCAGGGTTTTTCAAAACAATGCTAACGTTTCCAGCAGCGCTGTTTTTCTGGATATAAAAAACAAGGTGCAGGATGGCGGAGAACGCGGGCTGCTCGGGCTGGCTTTTCATCCGGATTTTAAAACGAACGGCTTTTTTTACCTGAATTATACGGCCGGAAATCCCCTAAAAACCGTCATCGCACGCTATAAAGCCACAACACCGACGGCGGAACGCGCGGACCCTTCCAGCGAAACTGTATTATTTACCTTTAACCAACCCTACGACAACCACAATGGCGGTTCGCTGCAATTTGGCAAGGATGGATTTTTATACATTGCCACAGGTGATGGCGGCAGCGGCGGCGATCCGCAAAATAATGCCCAAAACCGTAAATCAATGTTAGGGAAAATCCTGCGTGTGGATGTGAACGGAACAGGGAAAGGCAACTATGGCATCCCTGCGGACAACCCATACCCGGTCGGCAACAATGATGGTTTCCTGCCTGAAATTTACGCTTATGGCCTTAGAAATCCGTGGCGCATGAGTTTTGACATGGATAATAACCGCCTTTTTGTGGGGGACGTAGGCCAAAATAAGCGCGAAGAAATTGACCTGATAAACAAAGGCGGAAATTACGGCTGGAAGCTCAAAGAAGGCGTGGATTGTTATGAGCCGTCATCCAATTGTAACGGACAAGGACTTGTGGAACCGATCCATGATTATGTGCAAAGCAATGGCGACAGGTCCATTACAGGCGGTTATGTGTATCGGGGAAAGGCCATTACAAGTTTGGCCGGCAAATACATTTATGGTGATTTTGCCAGCGGAAGGATCTGGGCGCTGGAATTGGATGGCGACAAAAAGAAGAGCAATGCAATGCTCTTTGAAAGCAAAGGCGCTATTTCTTCTTTCGCACAAGATCTGAGCGGTGAAGTTTACTATTTGAATTACGGCGAAGGCAAGATAATGAAGCTGGTTAACGGAAATTTAAATTGAAAGTTTAAGCGGTCATTCTATCTTTGCGGGAAATTCGACGAGACTTTCCGGGTTCTGAAAACCTGGAAAGTCTTTTAACTTAAACGAAACAAAATGTCTAAGGTTCTGATCATTGGTGCAGGTGGGGTTGGAAGTGTTGTAGCCCATAAATGTGCGCTGAACAGCAATGTTTTTACAGAAATAATGCTGGCCAGCCGCACCAAATCGAAGTGTGATAAAATTGCTGCTGAAATTCAGGAAATGCACGGTGTGACCATTCAGACGGCACAAGTTGATGCAGATATCGTTGCTGAAACAGTGCTTCTGATCAAACGTTTTCAACCAAAATTGTTGATCAATGTGGCTTTGCCTTATCAGGATCTAACGATAATGGAGGCATGTCTGGCAACGGGTGTACATTATCTGGACACGGCCAATTATGAGCCAAAAGATGTTGCCAAATTTGAATATAGCTGGCAGTGGGCTTATCAGGAAAGATTTAAGGAAGCTGGTTTAATGGCAGTTCTGGGCTGCGGCTTTGATCCGGGCGTAACGCAGGTTTTCACTGCTTATGCCAACAAACACCATTTTGATGAAATGCATTACCTGGATATCATCGACTGTAATGCCGGTGATCACGGAAAGGCTTTTGCTACGAACTTCAATCCGGAAATCAACATTCGTGAGATAACGCAACCGGGACGTTATTGGGAAAATGGTGCTTGGGTTGAAATTCCGGCAATGTCTATTCACAAGCCTATCGAATACCCAAGGATAGGCGCGAAAGAAAGTTATGTGCTTTACCACGAGGAACTGGAATCATTGGTAAAAAACTTCCCGACATTGAAGCGTGCACGTTTCTGGATGACATTCGGACAAGCTTACATTACACATTTGAATGTGCTGGAAAATGTGGGCATGACGAGCATTAAGCCTATCAAATTCAATGGATTGGACATTGTTCCGCTTGAATTTTTGAAAGCTGTGCTTCCGGCACCTGATTCGTTGGGAGAAAATTATTCAGGACAAACTTCCATTGGCTGCCAGATCAAAGGAATCGAAAACGGCGAAGAAAAAACCTACTACGTCTGGAATAACTGCGACCACGCCGAATGCTACCGCGAAGTGCGCGCACAAGCAGTAAGCTACACAACCGGCGTCCCCGCCATGATCGGCGCGATGCTGATGCTTACGAATGAAGAATGGATGAAACCAGGCGTTTACAATGTAGAAGAGCTAAACCCGGATCCGTTCATGGACTTGCTGAATGTGCAGGGACTGCCTTGGAATGAAAGGATTAACGTGCCGCTGCCGCATGAGTATTAAAGCCATATCCCCTGTCAGCCTGAGCGTAGTCGAAGGCGCGTTACTCCTGGGTAACGTGCCTTCGACTACGCTCAGGCTGACAGGAGCTTCGGCTCCGCTTAGCATGACAGGGCCTTCGACTACGCTCAGGCTGACAGTTGCATGTTGGCATGCTTAACCCACGAGACAATACATCAAGTGCGCTCGGGCTCATAACCTACCCTTCCATCGTTATCATCGCCCTTGTACACACGCCACCTACTGGTGGATTGAATTTGGAGACCCGGACTGTGATGTTTGCTACGAGCGGGTAATGTTCCCTTATTTTTTCTATTACGGTGAAACCGATGTGTTCCAGCAGCTTGGCTGGTTCTTTCATTACTTTGGAAGCGATTTGGTAAATCGTTTCGTAGTTGACGGTTTCGCTTAGCTTGTCTTCCTGTGCAGCCTTGATGAAGTCGGCTGTGATGATAATGTCTAATGCATATTTATTTCCAATTCGTTGCTCCTCAGGATAATAGCCGTGGTATGCAAAGAACTCCAGACCTTCGAGGCTTATTGTTCCCAATGTATTCTAGATTTGATCAAAAAATGAGCCTCCGGATTTCTTTGGTTGATTTTCAGGCACACGTGGGCGGTTAACAGGCGTATTTTCCCTTACCCGCTCATTTTCCCTCACTCGCTCCGTTTCTCTGTTTAGCTCCGTTTCCCGCTCGCGCGCTGTGCGCTGCAGTTCAGCTAATGCGGCTGCCGATTCCTCCGCCGCTGTTTTTGGCTCTTCTTTTAAACTATATGCAATTTCTTCTTCAACAGGCTCCGGTTCAGAGAAAGCTTCCGGCTCTACTTCAACGACTTCATTGTACATTTCCGGTTCCTCATCTTCATAGGCTATCTGCGGAACAAATGTTGCTTCTTCATCCACAACCACTTCTTCCTCTGCATCAACAACCTCAAATAAAACCTCAGGCTTATCATCCTGCAAAATCACTTCCGCCTCAGTTTCTGTGGCTTCTTCCAATTGTGGAACAACTCTCGATTCTGCCAAGAATGATGCTTTTTTAGGGATCTCAATTTCAGAAATATGCTGTTTAATCTCCTCCATTTTATTCAAAACAGATTGCTTGTCATATTTCTGTTCAAACCTTTCCACCGTTTCGATGGTGTTATTGGCAAGGGATGAAAGCTGAACAATCAGGTTATCCCTGAAATTTTCTATTGCACGGAAATCTCGTTCCTGTAACTTCACTTCGGCTGCAAAATCTTCTTTGAAACGCTTCAACCTGTCCTCTGTTTCACGGATGATCAGGTTAGTCCGGTTCTCGGCTTCGCTTACCAGATCATTGGCAGTTGTGCGGGATTCTTCAATTCGTTTTTCAGCATTTTCATTGGCTTCTTTTTCAATCAGCTTGCTGGTGTCTTCTGCCGCTTTTAATGTTCTGAACAGCGTAGATTCGATATCTTTCAACTTGCTAAGCTCCTTTTCGGCATATTCAAGCTGCATTTTCAAAAGGCTGTTTTCGCTTGAAAAACGCTCCCATTCCTGGGACAACGAATTTAGAAAAGCATCTACTTCGTCCGGGTCGTAACCTCTGAAAATCTTTTCAAAAGTATGCTTGCGTATGTCTATAGCGGATATTTTCATGATGCAATCTATGCTTTGTTACTTAGTTAAAAACGGTCGTGTAAGTTAAAGATATATGGATCATTTTTCAAAGTATTTACCAATAATCCCATATTATAAGTATACTATTCAGCCACTTCCCAAACCGAAATCATCCGGTCGTCGCTGCATGAAATCAACTGGTTTTCATAGCTCGTCCAGAGCAGTTTGTTAACCGAAGTCCCATGCCCCGCATGCCTGGCACGATCAATGATCTTTTTGAGTTTAAATGTGACAGCATCCCAAACCTTTACTGATTTATCCATGCTGCAGGAGGCGAATAATGTGCGGTCGGGGCTGAAACTAATGTCATTGACCGCATATAAATGTGCCGGAATGTCTAAAACCATTCCATAAGCATCATTTACATCCCATATTTTGATGTGTGCATCCCGGCCTGTTGTGAAAAGATATTTACCGTCCGGTGAATACTTAACGGAAAATACCGAGTTACCATGCGATTGGATCGTCTTTTTTAACACAAAACCGTCCAAATCGAAGATATTGACATTACAATCGCTGTCTCCCACAGCAAATTCGCGCGTTTCATGATTGATAGCAATGGTGCGAATGCTTTTGCCGGAAACCTTAATGTGCTTCTGAACTGCAAATGAGGCAATGTCCATAACCACGACTACGCCATCACCCAAAGCGATCAATGCTTTGTTATCAAAAAACTGAATGTCGAAAATAGGCGCTGTGGTGATTTTTGAGGTTTTTTCAATCTTATTTTCGGCAATGTCCAGCACCTGGATGCCTTCGTAATTCTGCCCGATCCACAATGCATTGTTTTCTTTTTCGAAGCCCAATGCGTACACGGAAACGCCCACGCGGGCAACGAGATTTCCCAGGTCGGGTTTATTGACGTCCCATTGAATTACAAAACCATCGCCGCCAGCAGAGTAAAAGCCATGAGAAGTGTTGTCAGAAATAATTGTATAAACACTGTCTCTATGACCGGAAAAAGTATCTACTTTGCGAATGTTCATGCTTTACTTGAAATAGGGATTAAGCGTCAAAAATAGAAATTGTAAACAGAATTATTATGCCGCTCGTTCATTCCGAAATGATCGAAGAGTCCAGTACGCTGCTGCTTTGGAAGCTTACAGAAACCGAAACGGAGCTGAAAGAAACTTTGGGTTATGCTTATAATGCGGAAGAACTTTCGGCGATCACGCATCCTCAAAAGTTGCGCGAATGGTTGGCCAGCAGGCTGCTGATCAAGATCATTGCGGAACAATTCGGCATTAACTACATCGGGACTTATAAGGACGAGCACGGCAAAGCATTCCTGATCGATAACGATTCGCACATTTCCATTACCCATACCAACGATTTTGTTGCCGTTGCCATTAACCCGCCCGCGGCTGTGGGCATTGATATGGAGAAAATGGACGCAAAACTGCAACGCACTTCAAAAAAATATTTATCCCAGCCGGAATTCGAGCATGCCGGAGACGAAATTCCCCTCCTATGCATGTATTGGTGCGCAAAAGAGGCGCTGTACAAGTTGTATGGTAAGAAAAAGGTCAGTTTCAAAGATTCTATTTATATCGAACCTTTTGATAAAAACGCATTACTATTAAAAGGAAAGCTTACCGATCTGGGCAGGGACATTGAGGCCAATGTAACGGTAAGGTGGTTTGATAACCATTGCCTGGCTATTGCCTTATAGCCTACAATTCGGGCATGTCGTCCAATGTTGACTTCAATATTTTCTCAATCTCCTTTATTTTATCCTGCTCACTCGTTTTTTCATAGGATAAAATCAGGTTCCGCAACACGCGCTGCACGATTTCCAGGTTTGTGCAAGGCTGGTAAAATATCTCCTTGGACTTAATGTTCAGCTGTGCGATATAATGGTCGATGTCTGTTTTGGAAAAAATAATTCCCCTGTTGAAGACATTGATATAAAACTGCGTCTTGTCGTTTTTGTAAGTCAGTACGAAAAGATTGGGCAAATTCACGCCATAAACGGGCATTCCGAGCTTTCTTGCGATTAAAAGATAGATCACGCACAATGTGATCGGATTCCCTCTCCGGCTTTCAAGCACCACATTGATCATCGAATTGGAAGGCGAATGGAAGTTCTTTGTATTCGCCGCAAAGTTCATCACCCCAAAAAAGATGCTGTTAATGCGCTTGATCTGGTCCACAGCATTCATTTCTTCCTGGAACTGGATCCATATATCGTAATAAAGCTGCTCAATGCTCGTCCGGAGCTTATCCATGGAAAGGTCTGGATAATGGTATGTCGAAATGATCCACATGCCTTCCAGCAAATCCAATGCACCGCCGTTTTTCCACGATTGAAGGCGCTCAATCATGATGCTCAGCTGCAATTCGTGGATCAGTTCTTCTATTTTACGCTGCACAATCGGGTTGAAGCTTTCCTCCCACTCAGTCTCGAGAAATGGTATGACATTGCCACCCAACGACAAGATTTTCCCCTCCACATGCTGGCTCACTTCATGATCTTCGTCATCAAGCAAGGATATCAGTGCTTTAATTTCTCTCTGGTTCATTTTCCTCAAATCTGCATTTAACAACCAACGGATAAATAAAAACATTTTTTTTTTATGGACATCAAATTTTCTACTTTTGCCCGGAAAAAAAGCTGGTTAACGGAGCAGATTTCGAATGTTCAAGCGCGAAAATCTGTATATTCATGCACTATTGAACTTCTTTTTTTACACCATCTATACCACAATATTTTTTTAAATTAAGCAAAGAGCACATGAAAATTCTTGTTACGGGAGGGGCCGGCTTTATTGGTTCTCACACAGTTGTTGAGCTGGATAAGGCAGGATTTGAACCGGTTATCATTGACAACCTTTACAATTCAAATCTTGGTGTTCTGGAAGGAATAAAAAAAATTACCGGCAAGGATTTTCCGTTTTACGAGATTGACTGCAATGATGCTGAAAAGATCAGGGCTATTTTTGAAAAGGAAAAATTTGACGGAATTATCCACTTCGCTGCTTACAAGGCCGTCGGCGAATCCGTTGAAAAGCCGCTTAATTATTACGAAAACAATCTGATCTCCCTGCTCGTATTGCTACGCACAGCTCAGGAATTCAAAGTCCCCAACTTCGTATTTTCCTCATCCTGTACAGTTTACGGCCAGCCTGATGCCATTCCGGTTACGGAAAGCACGCCCCGCAAACCCGCAAGTTCGCCTTATGGCAATACAAAAGCCATTGGGGAAGACATTATCCGTGATTTTGTACACGCAAAATCCGGTGTAAAATCCATCTCGCTTCGTTATTTCAATCCTATTGGTGCACACGAGTCAGCATTGATCGGAGAGTTACCGAATGGTGTTCCAAGCAATCTGGTGCCGTTTATTACGCAAACTGCCGCCGGGCTTCGCAAGTCGCTTACCGTTTTTGGCAATGATTACGATACGGTGGACGGAACTTGCATCCGCGATTTTATCCATGTTGTGGATCTGGCGAAAGCGCACGTGAAGGCGCTTGAACTTTTGGATGAACAAAAAGAATCTGACTACTATGATGTCTTCAATGTGGGAACAGGCGAAGGTTATACTGTTCTCGAATTGATCAACACATTTGAAGAAGTGAATGGTGTTAAAGTGAATTATACCATCGGGCCGCGCCGTGAAGGGGATGTTGAAAAAATTTACGCGCAGTCTGATAAAGTGAATAACGTAATGAAATGGCATGCCGAGAAAACGATGGTGGATGCATTGAAAGACGCTTGGAACTGGCAATTAAAAATAAAAGCTCAACAATGAAAAAGATCTTGATCACAGGCGGTGCAGGTTTTATTGGCTCACATGTAGTGCGCCGTTTTGTAAACTTCCATCCGGATTATCACATATATAACCTCGACGCCCTTACGTATGCGGGTAACCTTGAAAACCTGAGGGACATTGAAAATGCGCCGAATTATACTTTTGTAAAAGGCGATATCGTTGACGCTGAGTTTATTGACAAGCTGATCAGCGAAAACGATTTTCATGGCATCATTCACCTGGCTGCCGAAAGCCATGTAGACCGGTCTATTTCCGACCCGATGTCATTTGTGATGACCAATGTGGTGGGGACTGTAAACCTTTTGAATGCTGCGAAAAAAGCATGGAAAGATGATTTTACAGACCGCCGTTTCTATCATGTTTCTACGGATGAAGTTTATGGAGAACTGCACGATCCGGGAACATTCTTCACCGAAACGACCAGTTACGACCCCCGCTCGCCTTACTCAGCTTCGAAGGCATCTTCGGACCATTTTGTAAGGGCTTACCACAATACTTATAAGTTGCCGGTTGTTATATCCAATTGCTCCAACAACTACGGACCAAACCATTTCCCTGAGAAGCTGATCCCGCTGATGATCCACAACATTATCCAGCAAAAACCACTTCCGGTTTATGGAAAAGGCGAAAATATTCGTGACTGGCTTTTTGTAGAAGACCACGCGATTGCTATCGATGTGATTTTCCATGATGGGAAAAACGGTGAAACCTACAACATTGGCGGCCATAACGAGTGGAAAAACCTGAACCTTGTGTTGTTGCTATGCAGCATTATGGATCAGAAACTTGGTCGTGAAAAAGGTGAAACAGAAAAACTGATCACCTACGTAACCGACCGCGCCGGGCATGACCTGCGTTACGCGATCGACGCAACCAAACTTTCTAACGAACTTGGCTGGAAACCTTCCCTGCAATTCGAAGAGGGGCTTGAAAGAACTGTAGATTGGTATTTGAACAACCAGGAATGGCTCAATAACGTCACATCAGGCAACTACCAGAAATATTACACCGAAATGTACTCGGACAGATAGTCAGATAAATTACTTACGCTTACCAACGATCTCATAATGAAAGGAATTATTCTGGCCGGTGGATCCGGGACTAGGTTGCACCCATTGACATTGGCAGTTAGTAAACAGCTTATGCCTGTTTATGATAAACCAATGATTTACTATCCGTTATCCATCTTAATGCTGGCGGGCATCCGTGAAATACTGATCATTTCAACACCCCACGATCTGCCTCATTTTGAGAAATTATTAGGTGACGGCAGCCGCCTGGGTTGCGAATTTACCTATGCCGTTCAGCCAAGCCCGGACGGACTTGCGCAGGCATTCATTATCGGTGAAGATTTTATTGGAAATGATAAAGTGGCCTTGATTTTGGGCGACAACATATTTTACGGTTCAGGACTTTCCCAGCTGCTTCAATCTAACAATGATCCGGATGGCGGCGTGATCTTCGCTTATCAGGTGCATGATCCTGAGCGTTACGGCGTTGTGGAATTTGACAAGGCCAATAACGTGCTTTCCATCGAAGAAAAACCGGAAGCACCAAAATCAAACTATGCGGTTCCGGGCCTTTATTTCTATGATAATGATGTGGTGGAAATCGCTAAAACGATCCCTCCTTCCCCACGCGGCGAGCTGGAAATCACAGACGTTAACAGGGTTTACCTCGAACGCGGCAAGCTGAAAGTGGGCGTTTTGAACCGCGGAACTGCATGGCTTGATACGGGCACATTCCAGTCGCTAATGCAAGCCGGACAGTTCGTTCAGGTGATCGAAGAGCGTCAGGGCTTGAAGGTAGGCTGCATTGAGGAGATCGCTTACCGCATGGGCTTTATTAATGCAGAACAGTTACGTGAAATCGCCAAACCATTGGTTAAAAGTGGTTACGGAACATATCTTGAACGGATTGTTGCCAATGTCTGATTTCACGGTCACATTGCGTTTGATCAAGCATTAAAATTAAAAATGAAGTTTCTGGCAGAGGAAATTGAGGCGTATTCCGTAGCACATACGGAGGATGAGAGTGCATTGCTGAGGTCTTTAAATAGGGAGACGCACGCAAACATTCTTAACCCGCGAATGCTGTCCGGGCATCTGCAAGGCAGGTTTTTGTCGATGATATCCCGGATGATCCGTCCTGATAGAATTCTCGAGATCGGTACTTACACAGGATATTCTGCGTTATGTCTTTGTGAAGGGTTGAATTCAGGCGGTAAGCTGATCACGATCGACATTAATGAGGAGCTGGAAACATTCACGCGCCGCTTTTTTGCCGATTCTTCCTTTTCCAGTCAGATTGATTACCAGATCGGTAAAGCAACCGACATTATACCAACATTGGACGAGACGTTCGATCTCGTGTTTATTGATGCCGACAAAATAAACTACAAAAATTACTTTGATCTTTGCATAGAAAAAGTGCGGACAGGAGGATTTTTGATTGCCGATAACGTACTTTGGAGCGGTAAGGTTATTCAGGACGATATCAAAATTGATAAGGACACTCAATCGTTACTGGACTTCAACAGAATGGTCCATGAAGACAGCCGCGTTTCCAACATTCTGCTTCCCATCCGCGATGGGTTGATGATTCTCCAGAAATTATAATTCACAAAACACATTCAGCCAAGCATTTACAATTTATGGCCAGGACTTTCATGAATCACATCAAGTACATTACAGTTGCCTGGATGTTGCTGCTTACCGCTAATAGCAACGTCATTGCCCAAGCTTATCCTGAAATTCCTTCGAGCATTTCATTTGGAGGGATCACCGTAAAGCTGGACAGGAGCGCCCAGGACATTATTGAGGAAGATGTGAAAAACCTGATGTCCAACCGCAAGTTTTGGGAAGAAAAGATGGACCGCGCCGTGCTCCATTTTCCGATTGTTGAAGGCATACTCATGGATGAAGAAGTGCCCATTGATTTTAAATATCTGGCCGTCCAGGAAAGTTCTTTCAGACCGGATGTTGTGTCCTCATCCAATGCTGTGGGTTACTGGCAGTTCAAGCCGGAAACGGCGAGGGAGTTGAACTTACGGGTTGACAATGATGTGGATGAAAGAAAAAACATCAGTGCGTCCACACACGCAGCAGCCTGGTATTTGAAAAAGAACAATCAGCAATTTAATAACTGGGTTACGACGCTTTACTCTTATTATCAGGGAGCGGGCGGTGTAAAAAAGGTGGTGCCGGCCAACTGGGCATACGCGCGGGAAGTGACATTGAACGGAAAAACAGACCGCTATATGCTGCGGTTTTTTGCGCATAAAATTGCGCTGGAAGCTGGCATTGAGAAACATAGAACGGCGAATAAGCTGGTGCTCCTGGAAGCGGATTATGGTAAAGGCAAAACATTCGACGAAATTTCCGCGTCTCTGGGCGTCTCTTCGTCGGAATTGAAGAGCTTCAACCGATGGCTGACAGACGATAAAATTCCGAGTGACCGCGAATATCTGGTAACTATTCCCGTCCCGGCTGATCAACTTGCATCGGTGCGTGAAAAATTATCATTGCCGCCTCAGCAAACCGCCGTTGCATCTGTTTACGAGGACACTGGCTATCCGGTTTTGAAAAAAAAGCCGGGAAATTCATCTGATCCTGATGGACCGGATCTGTACGAAATCAATGGTCTTGCCGGAGCCCAGGCGCGTGCCGGTGATAAGCCAAAAACACTGGCGAAAGCTGGTAAAATGAGCGCTCCGAAGTTCATGCGCTACAATGATATGGTTGCCGAAATGCAGCTTATTCCAGGTCAGGTTTATTATTTGGCCAAAAAACATAAAAAAGCATCTACACCCTTCCACACAGCCAGACCGGGTGACACATGGCATAGCGTTTCTCAGCAATACGGGATCCGTTTGGTAAGCCTTTTGAAATACAACCGGACAACAAGCCGCAATTATCCTATCCAGACAGGACAGGTTTTGTTTTTGACCAAAAAGAGACCTAAAAAGCAACCCATAGAAATCATTGCGCCGCCACAGCCTTCACCGGGCAAAAAGGATTCAGTCATTGCTCCAAAAACGGATGTGATTGCCTCAGCGCCTGCGGCTAATGCCAATGCAATCCCTGATAAGCCATCGGGGCGCAAGAAATACACGCCTGTTTTGGTTGAAAACAAAGACGAGGCTGCCAGCGCGGCTCCAACAGCTCCTCCGGTAACCAATGCACCTGTTGCAGCCGCGACGCCTGCTGCCGCGAACATTCAGACAAATCCATCCGTAAAAACAGCCACCAATGTACCTGCGTCCGTTCCTACCGAGCCTGTCAGCACACAAGCTGGCGATCGCGTTGTGATCATTACGCAGGACAATGCCGATTCATCTTTCAAATCGGCTGAGGAAAGGCCTGTTGCCAGCGCCAATTCACCTTCCAAGGTAGTGACGCCGAATGATACGCGCGCTGCTTCCGAAACCTCAGTATATATGAAGCAAAGGGCTGCGGCAGAGGAAAGAGCAGCAAGAGAAGCTGCTGCTACACCAAAATCCAGCGCTGCACCAGAAAAAGCTTCTTTCCACACGGTTCAATCAGGAGACACCTATTTCAGCATTGCCAGCAAATACAACCTGACACTGAGAGAGCTGATCGCATTGAACAAAAATACTCCGGGCAGGCTGGTGGTGGGCCAACGGCTTAATGTAAGCAAAGCTGCCGCTACGGAAACAGCAAGTGCTGCCCCAACAAAAGAAGCGCCTGCCAAAACCACGCAGGAGCCTGAAAAAATAACAGTTGTTCGCACAGAACCGGCCGAAACTTTTAAAACGCCCGAAGAAATCAAACAAGAAATCCGCACTACGGCGAGCTCGGGAGAGGAATTTCACGTGGTTCAGGGCGGACAGACTTTTTATAGCATTTCCAAAGCTTACGGTTTGTCAGTAAAGGATCTATATGAACTGAATGATCTGAATGAATCGTCACGATTGAAATCCGGACAAAGATTGCGTGTAAGAAAAGTAGATTCGCAAGCTCGGGCATCTGCCCAATCATCCGCTCCGTCGGGGCTGTCGGGAGCGAAAACGCATACTGTGGTGTCGGGTGAAACGCTCTTCCGCATTGCGCAGACTTACCGCACGAACGTGGAAGACATCAAGCGATTAAACAATATGTCGGGAAATAGTGTTATGGTGGGACAAAAGCTTAAAATCCCGCAACAATAATTGATATGATACTCATTGACAATACATGTATTAGTGATGACATTGAAGACCAGCTGTTTGTCTGCAATCTGGACAAATGCAAAGGTGCTTGCTGTGTGGAAGGAGATTCGGGTGCGCCGCTGGACGAAGATGAGCTTGCTATTCTGGATGATATCTATCCACACGTTGAACCATATCTGACACAAGCTGGCAAGGATGTAATTGCCCGAGAAGGCACTTATACCAAAGATTGGGACGGAGATTATGTAACGCCTGTTATCAATGGAAAAGAATGTGCTTATGCGCTTTATGACGAGAGAGGAATCTTGAAATGTGGCATTGAGCAGGCTTATAATGATGGCAACATCGCTTACAAGAAGCCACTTTCCTGCCATCTGTATCCGATAAGGGTTACCAAATACGAACAATATCACGCGCTGAATTACGATCGCTGGGAAATATGCAGTCCTGCGTGCAGCTTGGGTGAAGAACTGGGTGTTCCGGTTTACAAATTCCTTAAAGACCCGCTGATCCGTGCTTATGGGCCTAAATGGTACAATCAGCTAACGCAGGAAATTGACGAGCGCAAGGAAAGCCAACTAAGAGAACATGAAGCAGGGAAATGATTTTTTCACTGATG
This sequence comes from Dyadobacter sp. CY347, assembly GCF_021502655.1. Lineage (GTDB taxonomy): Bacteria > Bacteroidota > Bacteroidia > Cytophagales > Spirosomataceae > Dyadobacter. Next base: position 236,364 of record NZ_JAKFFT010000002.1, on the reverse strand, counting down.
TTTACGACGTAGTAAGGCAAATTCCGCCAGGCCGTGCTACTTCTTATGGCGCGATTGCCGCCTACCTTGGCTCCAAACGCGGCGCCAGAATGGTGGGCTGGGCCATGAGCAGCGGTTACACCGAACACGGGCTTCCTGCTCACAGGGTTGTGAACAAGCAAGGGGAATTAAGCGCCCGGCACCTTTTTGAAACGCCTACCATTATGCAGGAAAGACTTGAAAGTGAGGGTGTGGAAGTTGAGGACGGGCGCATTCAGCATTGGGAAAAATATTTTTGGGATCCTGAAAAGGAACTTGGTTAACAAAAGAAAGGCTCTTCATCCATTTGGACAAAGAGCCTTTTCTATTTTTGAACCTTACGTTATTGCAGGGAGATCAGTTTCTCGCTGGTGCTTTTGATCTGCACTTCTTTTACCAATTTCTCTTTGTTATAAAACAATTCAAAGTAGTAAACTCCGTCATTCATTTCTTCCAGATCAAATACGCGGCGGTATTTTGAACCATTGTTATCATAAACTTCGGAGTAGAACACGTTTCCGCCTTTGTCCTTTAAGGTGATTCTCAGCTTTTCGTCAGCAGCTTTGTTTACGGAAAGTTTAACCTTATTGGTTTCCTTTACTTTGTAAAGTGCTGCATCAAAAGTCACTGCATTAGACGCAGCTTTGTCTTCGTGATTTTTCTTTTTGTCTGTTGTAAATGAAGCAAGAGACAAAGTGAGCGCCAAAGCGCAGAATAGATTTGAGATGTTTGAAATTTTCATGGCTAATATAGTTTTCTTGTTATGACCGTACATCTGCACAGCTGAACTATATATAAAAAAGGATGTGCCAGATCAACTTCCAGAGGAAATTTCACCGGCACATCCTAATTGCAATAAACTATATATCAATTAGTTATAAAACTATTTAAAACCTTTACCCAATTTTATCAGGTTTCCAATGCTGTTCATAACCGAACATCAGCACTTAAAACCGAACGGTTCAAAAGTTATACAAAACCTAGATTCTAATTTTACCCCTGATTCTATATTCCAGTTCACAAATCAGAAAAATCTAACTGATTTGAAATAACATGAAGTTTAGGGCTTAATGTTTCCTATCTGACAACAGGATTCGGAGCATACCGTTTAGCCTTCGGATCGTGTAGTAACCACAGTCCTATGAATGTAATCAGCCCATTAATAATGAGCCGTTCGAAGCCGAATTTATAACCATTGAACCATTCAGCAGAATGATCATTGATGATGTAGGTGATGATCGGCGCCAGGATACAAACCAGCGGAACCCATTTGTCTTTGACAGGTCGTTTGAGAAATGCGCCGAATGAGAACAATCCCAATAACGGTCCATAAGTGTAACCCGCCAGATCGAAGACCGCAGTAATAACTTCCTTACTATTAAGCCTGTTGAAGATCAGGATAACCAGATAAAACACCACCGAAAATCCGATATGCACCCAGAATTTAATGGTTGAGCGCTGCTGCTCCGGCCGCTTTTCAATGTTCATGAAATCAATGCAGAATGCGGTGGTTAATGCAGTCAACGCAGAGTCGGAGCTGGCATATGTTGCTGCTGTAATGCCAAGCAGGAATGTGATCCCCACAACCAGACCTAAGTGATTAAGGGCCAGCATAGGATAGAAATCATCGGATTTTGCAGGCGTAGGAATCCCTTGCGCTTCCGCATATACGTAAAGCAGCGCACCGAGTGAAAGAAACAAAAAGTTAACAATCACGAGCACAATCGTAAACCAAAACATGTTCTTCTGCGCCTCTCCTATGTTCTTACAAGTCAGGTTTTTCTGCATCAGATCCTGATCCAGACCGGTCATAACAATAGCAATGAAAACCCCGGCGAAGAATTGTTTGAAAAAGTTCTTCGGGTCATTCGTATCCCAATAGAAGATCTTGGAATAACCGCTCGTTTGCACGCGGTTCCAGATATCACCAAAACCGTCCAGATTAAGCTCATTGGAAACAAGAATAATGGTCAGGATAACGGCTGTAATGAGGAAGAATGTCTGTAATGTGTCGGTAACGATAATGGTTTTGACACCGCCTTTGAATGTATAGATCCAGATTAAGAAGATTGTAATGGCAACGGCCACTTCAAAAGGAATTCCCAGCGGCTTGAACAATGCCAGCTGTAAAACCTGTGCAGCAACATAAAGCCTTACGGCTGAACCAATTGTACGCGATAGCAGAAAGAACCCGGAACCTGTTTTGTATGACCAAAAACCAAAACGCTGTTCGAGATAGGAATAAATGGATATGAGGTTCAACCGGTAATAAAGCGGCATCAGCACCGTCCCGATCACCAGATAACCCAGAATGTAGCCTATAACAACCTGAAAGTAAGAAAACTGAATGTTAACAACCGCCCCGGGGACCGAAACAAATGTAACGCCGGACAATGAAGTCCCGATCATTCCGAAAGCCACCAGATACCATGGCGACTGCCTGTTTGCAGTAAAAAATGTGTTGGTATCCGCCCCTCTGGATGTGTAAATGGAAACTGTTATGAGCATCCCGAAATACGCAATCAGGATGACCAGAGATATATATGGATTCATTAAAGCGGCTTGTAGTGGGTTATTTGTGAATTTTAGCAGCTGATTAAAAGGTCCTTAAAACTTCCGATAATCTGCGTTTTTGTTTAGATTTGCTAATCAAACAGAAATTTGGTTGTTATGCAAGCGCTTACAGACACTGAGGTAGAAATTCTGGATAAAACTGTAGAAACCGATGTTCAGAAACTGGTTATCTACAACGATGATGTAAATACTTTTGATTGGGTCATAGATACTTTGATAGAGGTTTGTGGCCATACCAATGAACAAGCCGAACAATGCACGCTGATCATTCATTACAAAGGCAAATGCTCGGTTAAAGAGGGCGCTTTTGAAGAACTGACAGGCATGCGCAATGAAATCTGCCGCCGCGGAATCTCCGCAGAAATCCACTAGTCTCACTCAACTTTTCACATGAATTACCCCTCACGTCTTATTGAGGAAGCCGTAAGTGAAATCTCCCGTTTGCCGGGAATAGGAAAAAAAACAGCGCTGCGTCTGGCATTACATTTGCTTAAGAGAGAGGAGGAACAGACCCGGTCCCTTTCAGAGGCGCTGATCAATATGCGTACCAAAACTTCGTATTGCGAAAAGTGCCACAACATTGCGGACGACCGGTTATGCAACATTTGCAGCAGCCCAAGGCGGGATCATTCGATCATTTGCGTGGTTGTGGATACGCGTGATGTGCTGGCTATCGAGTCAACCAATCAATATAAAGGCCTTTATCATGTTTTGGGAGGGATTATTTCTCCGCTTGAAGGCATTGGGCCTTCGGACCTGCAAATTGATTCTTTACTAAAAAGGATAGAACACCCGGACGATTCGGAACCTGTGAAGGAGATCATCCTCGCATTAAGTCCAACAATGGAAGGCGATACAACCGCTTTTTATTTGCAGAAAAAACTGAAATCGACCGGTGTGAAAATGAGTACGATTGCCCGTGGCATCCCAATTGGTGGCGACCTCGAATATGCGGATGAAATCACCCTCGGGCGCAGTATCGTAAGCCGGGTGGCCTACGATTAAGAACTAAACACTTTACCAAAAGACTGTTATGAATAGAACCGACTTCCTAAAAACATTAGCAGGCAGTTCGTTGGCCATGAGCGCATTGTCCAGCCAGGCATTTGCAAATTCAGGAGAAGGCCTGCAAGCTGAAATGGCACCATTCAAACAAGCTCCGCTTCCTTACGATTTTGGTGCGTTGGAACCGAGTATTGATAAGCAAACCATGGAGATCCATTATGGCAAACACCATGCGACCTATGTGAAAAACCTGAACGACGCTGTAAAAGGAACGGAATACGAAAAAAAATCCCTGGATGATATCATTAAATCTATCGGAAAAGCGCCAGCCGCGATTCGCAACAATGGCGGAGGTCACTGGAACCATACATTCTTCTGGGAAGTAATGGGGCCAAAAAAGGCTGCTGCGCCCGCTGGACCAGTTGTGGATGCAATCAATGGTCAGTTTGGTTCAATGGATAAATTCAAAGAGGAATTTGCAAAGGCAGCAACAACGCGTTTTGGTTCCGGATGGGCCTGGTTGGTTGTGAAAGATGGCAAACTCGCGATCGGCTCCACGCCAAACCAGGATAATCCATTAATGGATGTGTCTGATTTCAAAGGAACACCGATCTTGGGCCTGGACGTTTGGGAACATGCTTATTACCTGCATTACCAAAACAAACGCCCGGATTACATTAAAGCATTCTGGGATGTGGTAAACTGGGATAAGGTTGCCGAGAAAATGAAAAAGGCTTAATTTCAGAAGATTAAGATATAACAACGGGTTACTGATCTATGATCGGTAACCCGTTGTCTTTTAATAGCTGTGACTTCTAGTTGCAGTAACTGCTGATCACTTTATAGGCCTGCTGGTAACCCAGCTCTCCTGCCCTACTCAAGTCCAGACAGCCATCATTAATTTCTCCAAGGCTGTTTTTCAGAATCCCTCTCAAATAATACGCTTCCGGGTAATCTGAACGCAGTTTGATTGAGCTTGAAAAATCCATCACTGCCCCCATCTGATCACCCGCTGCGGACCGGATCATTGCACGCGAAAAGAATGCTGTTGTATAGGTAGGATTCAGCTCAACCGCCATGGTCAGATCCTGGATAGCCCCTTTTATTTCGCCCACTTTTGCCTTGCTTATTCCTCTTACAAAGTAAGCCTCAGCCCTGTCATCGCTCAAATGTTCAATCTTCATGTTCTGCTGAACCTGATCTCTCAATCCATCAAGCGTTTCACGGTTGATTTTTCCGGCATAATTTATTTTTTTAGGATCACCGATAAAGGTGTTCTTCAAATCAATCGACGTAGAGAGGTCTGAGATCGCGCCGCGCGTATCGTTCAATTTACCCTTGGCATAACCTCTTCCGTAAAATGCGTGATAGTTCTCAGGATTTAATTGAATGGTTTTATCAAAATCAATGATTGCGCCCTGATAGTCTTCAATTTTATTTTTAGCGAAACCCCTTTTCTCGTAAAACTCACTCTCATTAGGGCTCAGTTCAATCGCCCGGGTAAAGTCTGCTGCTGCGCCTTGAAAATCTCCTAATTCAATTTTGGCTAACCCACGGCCTGCATAAGCGCCCGTCCTTTTTGGGCTCAATTCAATAACTCTCGTAAAATCAGCTAAACTGCCCGCATATTCCTGTAAATCCTGCTTGCAATTTCCCCGCGCATACAATGCTGCAAGTTCATCCGGATTAAGCGATAATGCGCGGTCGAGGTCGGTGAGTGCGCTACGGTGCTTTTTCAATTTGGCATAGCTTACGCCTCTGTTGTAGTAGATCTTCGGATCTTCGGCATTCAGTTCCAATGCTTTGGAATAATCTTCAATGGCCGACGAAAAATCGTCCTGCAAGCTTTTACTTACGCCCCGGCTCTGGTAGTAAAGTGCTTCCTTGGGATTAAGCTCGATGGCGCGGTTGTAGTCCAGGATGGCCCCGCGGTAATCTTTCAGATTTGCTTTCGCCAGTCCACGGTTAAAGTAGCTCGGCGCATGCTCGGGACTCATGGAGATCACCGTGGAATAGGCTTGCATTGCGCCATTGAAATCGCCGGTCCCGGCTCTTGTATTGCCTTCTTCAAAAAATTCCGCAGCCGATCGTTGAGCAAAAGTGGAGTCAGGTAAAAGGATTGCAAAGAGGGTAATCAGACTAAAAAATAAAACTTTCATGAATGTAAACCGTTTCCTCAAATCAGATATGTTTTTATTATCCTATAAAAGTATTCAAATTACCCGTCCGCATCAAAAAAACAAATGCCCTATTTTTCGAACGCAGTTTTTGAGGCGGGTTAATGAGAATATGGTTACTTTTACCGGATCAATTCCAGCTGTGGAAACTCTTTTTTTATTTATTCTACACCATTATGACAGCCAATTCAAGGAAATTTTTTCTCATCGTTTTGCTCATCGTAGCAGCAGCCGCTGTTTATTATTCATTTGTAAAAACCATTGATAATAAGGAAGCTAACATACAAAGCGCTGATCCCGCAGAAGCCGAAGCATCCTCGGTATACTTGTCTGAACTACGGGATCTGGAAGGCAAACCGGTGGCTATGGATGAAGAGAAGCTGGTGTTTGTGAATGTATGGGCAACCTGGTGCGGTCCCTGCAATATGGAAATGCCGGGCATCCAAAAACTGTACGATAAATATAAGGCACATGAGAAAGTTGCATTCTACATCATCTCTGACGAAGATGCGGAAACAGTGAATCCATTCATCGCACGCAAGGGTTATAATCTGCCCTTTTACCAATTTGCAGGCGCATATCCCCCTGCATTGGACGGCAATGCTATCCCCCGGACTTACATCATTTATAAAGGCAAAATATTGGTTGAAGAAGTAGGCGCTTCACAATGGGACAGGCCCGAAATCACCGACCTGATCGACAAGCAGCTGGCTGAAATTTAGATTTAAAAAGGCATAAAAAAAGGCGCTGATCATGATGACCAGCGCCTTTTTTTATATTGTATCAACTACTTATTCAACGATGAATGTTCCTTTCATCAAAGCATAGTGACCTGGGAAAGAGCAGATGTAAGTATATGTTCCTTTTGCAGGTGCAGTAAACTCAACTGTATCGCTTTCGCCGCCGCCAACAAGTTTGGTATGCGCAAGAATGCTTGCTTTTTCTGATGCAGGAATGTATTCCGTCTCTCTTGCAGCAGCAGCTTTTGAACCGAATGCAGCAACGTCAGTTCCTGGCTTCAACAAAACCCAGTTGTGTCCCATTGCAGCTTTTGCAAGTTTACCTGAGTGCGTCAAAGTAAGTTTCACTTTTTGTCCGGCCTTAACTTTGATTTCTTTAAGGTCAAACTGCATTGCGTCACTTCCTTTTATAACGATGGTTTTAGCTTGTTTCACATCGCTAACAACAGCTTTGGCTGGCAATTTAGCCTCAGCAGTGTTCATTGTAACAGCTCCGAAAGCCAAAACTGAGGCAAGAAGCATTACGCCATACTTCGTCGTTTTCATATTAAGAGTATTAGTAAACTTGATTATTTGATAATTAACTGGTGCAATTTACGACGCGGTATTTAAAAAAAACAATCCATTAACATTTGTTTGTTAAATAGATGTTAAAACAGGATTTTATATTGATCGCGCGCCGCTCTCCCCACACAAATCACGGCCAGAACCATCATATAATGGTTAATGTCCACCGGGTCCATGGGAATAGGAAGCTTGCCGGATTTCGTAGATAATGCCAGCAGCATCATCGAAAATATAACCCATAATGCGCTTTTCTGACGGCTCGCAAGTCCTACACAAGAAATGAGCAATGTGATCAGTATGGCGAGCGATTTAATGATAAGTCCTACATACTCAACCCCGAACCATGTAATGCAGTACATGAGCAACAACCCCAGCCCAATGGTGGACGCAAAGAAGTAAGTCCCGGGCTGATAGCGCATAATGAGGCACCAGGATGCCGAAACGAGGCAGAATGCCCCTAATGTCATTTCACCAGCGATGATGATCTCGTGCAGGTTTTCAAAGCTCTCCACGCCCGCATACACAAGCAGGTCCGTGAGGGCAACGAGCGCGATGAAGAACAAAAATATGCCCCAGAGCCACTTGCTTATAAACGGCTGTGTCCGGAAATACCGCGAGAAAATAAATATGCTGGTAAAACTTAAAACTAAGTTAGAAAATATATGTGGGCTACTGAGTATCTGCATAAACCTGCTTAATATTGTCAGAAAAGCAATTTACAAATTCTGGCTACATTTTGCTACTTCGTGCTTTTCGTTCTACTTTTACCAAAAAAACTGATTTACCAACATGAGCGTTTTAGTTAATAAAAATTCTAAGATTATAGTTCAGGGATTTACCGGATCGGAGGGCTCTTTTCATGCCCAGCAAATGATCGAATACGGTACTAATGTCGTAGGTGGCGTAACTCCGGGCAAAGGCGGCCTTTCTCACTTGGAAAGACCTGTTTTCAACACCGTTGACCAGGCAGTTCGTGCTACGGGTGCAGACGTATCTATCATTTTCGTTCCCCCGGCTTTTGCTGCTGATGCTATAATGGAAGCTGCTGATGCTGGAATTGGCGTTATTGTTTGTATCACCGAAGGTATCCCTACCAAGGACATGATGCAGGCAAAAGAATATATCAAAAACAAAAATTGCCGCCTGATCGGACCTAACTGCCCGGGTGTTATCACCGCAGAAGAATGTAAAGTGGGCATTATGCCAGGCTTTATTTTCAAAAAAGGAACGATCGGAATCGTTTCAAAATCGGGAACGCTTACTTACGAAGCGGTGGATCAGTTGACGCGCGCGGGACTTGGACAAACAACCGCGATAGGGATTGGTGGTGACCCGATTATCGGAACTACGACCAAAGAAGCAGTTGAACTTTTGATGAACGATCCTGAAACAGAAGCGATTGTGATGATCGGTGAAATTGGTGGAAGCATGGAAGCGGATGCGGCCAACTACATTAAATCAACGGGTAACAAAAAACCTGTTGTTGGTTTCATCGCCGGACAAACTGCTCCAAAGGGACGCAGAATGGGCCATGCTGGTGCGATCATCGGTGGTGCTGATGATACGGCTGAGGCTAAGATCAGGATCATGAAAGAGTCGGGCATATTTGTGGCTGAGTCACCTGCATTGATCGGCGAAACAATGCTGATCGCTCTTGGAAGAAAATAGTAATCTGCTTACATATAACTTGATAAGAGGGCTGGGGAAACCCCGCCCTTTTTTATACCAATGAAGTCCATTTCTTTTACGCTTTTTTGGGCTTTTCTCATAGCTTTTTCCGTTTCCGGAACATTCGCTTCCGGTGCGGCCAAAGTCAATCCCCCCGAACAGTATTTCCCGGTTTATGATTACCAGAACGACTGGCTCGTTTACAATCCCCAATACAAAAACTACGTCCATTTTTCACAAGGCGTAAATGAAGGCGCACGTTATGTGAGCTTGTACATTGACCTGGTCAAAAACCGTCGCTATGTCCTGCTTTTGAAGGCTGAAACCGAGGGTTACCTGTTTCTGGAAGGGTCTCTTCAAAACAAAATTGACAAAGATCAGTGGCAGGAACTGAACATTGACAGTCTGTATAAGATCTACAAAAAGGACGAATTGCTGCTCACTATCTACGGCAGCGCGGGGATCGGTGACAAATCTGTGCTGCTTTGCAATAAAAAGAAATTGAATGACCCCACGACGATTGAGCAGGCCGGACGGAATTTTATCAACATTAAACCCATCACATTTACGCCGTTCGGTAACTTTGCAGCACTTTCTCTCATTCTGATTCTGATGCTCAGCGTATGGATTTTCAATGCTAATCCGCTGTCATTTATACGTTTGATAAATCCTATTGAGTTCTTCAACAACGACCCGAGGGATCAGCTTTCCAAGATTAACAAGCCTTATAGCAACACCGCTGTTTTCTTCGTCATCATCACATCTATGCTGATGAGCTTTATTGTCGTTTTCTTTTCGGCGAATAAGCTTAATGTATTTTCTGTCAGCACGATATTATCAGAAAAGTCAAATACGCTCCAAATACTGGGCGACTTCTTTATCCTTTCCTCCATCTTTTTTCTTCTTACTTATGCCAAGTACATCTGCATGGTAATGGCCGGAAATATGCTGAATCTGGACAAGCAGGTCGACATTATCTTTCTTAAAATAGTGCAATCCTCTTACCTTTTTTATGCAGCGTTGTTTCTCTTCGTTTTCATGCTCAGTTTCAACCACATAAACTGGCTCAATGAGATGCGAATGTATGTTCTGGCTCCATTTTTGCTATTCTATTCGGCGCGATTCCTGGCTTTGTACATTGTCACCAAGCCGCCGGGCTCGTTGATTAATCTGTATTTATTTTCGTACCTTTGCGTCATTGAAATAATCCCGCTCATTGTCGGCATAAAGTTTGCTTTGTAATTGCAGAGAGTGAAACGGAACTTAAACTAATGAGGATTTATACATGAGTGATACCATCAATTTTGATCAGGAGCGGCTTAAAAAAGTAACCAGTCTTTTAGTCAGTCAATCCAGACCAGCCGACGAGAATTCACCTTATTATGAATTGGCCAAAAAGTATAATATCAAAGTAGATTTCAGGCCATTTATACAAATTGACGGAGTTTCTTACAAAGACTTTCGTAAACAAAAAATCAACATTCTTGACCATACTGCGGTCATTTTCACAAGCCGTAACGCCATTGACCATTTCTTCCGGATTTGTAACGAGGGAAGGGTTGAAGTGCCGGCGACGATGAAGTATTTCTGCATTTCGGAACAGACTGCCAATTATCTTCAGAAATACATTGTCATCCGCAAGCGCAAGATCTTTACAGGCACCAAAACAGCTGCCGAACTGATCGAGCTGATGCGGAAACACAAGAAGGAGAAATTCTTATATCCTTGCTCAGATGTTCGCAAAAACGATATTCCGGAGTTTGCCGACACAGAAGAATTCCACTTTGTAGAAGCCACCATGTATCAGACGGGATCAGCCGATTTGTCTGATCTTGAAGATGTTTACTACGATATCATTGCATTTTTCAGTCCGTCAGGGATAAAATCATTATTCGACAATTTCCCTGATTTTAAGCAAAACTCAACACGCATTGCGGCTTTCGGGCCTACAACGGCGAAAGCGGTTACCGATGCAGGACTTTTCCTGGACATTCAGGCACCATTGCCGAATGCCCCGTCCATGACCGGCGCGCTTGACCTATATATCAGACAAGCGAACAATGTTTAGACCGATTTTCGTCCAAAAAAGCCCCGGAAAATTTCCGGGGCTTTTTTGTTATTTTATCAATTTTTTTAAGCAATATGCGTTATAAATAAAATCCGAAAACTCCCAGCGTGTTCCTTAACCAAACCCACAGGCATGACTTTGACTTTTATTATTCGAAGTATTAAATATAACCGGCTGCTTGCAATTATACTCCTGACCACCACCGGTGCGATGGCTCAAAAAGACGCACAATTCAGCTTATTTTCTCTTAATCAGCTTTATCTCAATCCCGCAGCTGCGGGTGCAGACGGACTTACGAAGTTTCAGCTCACGCATAGAACACAGTATGCAGGTTATCAGGGGACCAATGTTACGGATGAAGGCGGCGCATTGTCTACGCAGCTTTTTTCGTTCAGCATGCCGATCAAAAATTTCGGGATAGGCTTTTACGCATTGAATGACCGCAGTGGCCCGCGCACGGATCAGGATTTTAAGTTGTCAGCAGCATACAGGATCCCGGCATTCGGAGGTAATTTTCAGGTTGGGGCAAGTGCAGGGTTGTTCAGGCAATCAATTGATTACAGCAAGTTAAGATATCAGGATCTGGACGATCCGTTGATCCCGACCGGGAACATTTCAGAAATCAATCCAGATTTTTCTGTTGGAGCGCGTTTTGAGAATGAAACATTTTACGCGGGCGTTTCTTTAAATCACCTGCTTGAACCAAAATACCAATTGGGCTCGGAAACGGCCACCAACCCTTTGCCGAAAACATTATATTTTAATGCAGGTTTGAACATTGAATTAGGTTACCTTCTTGACATTCAACCTATTGTGCTGTTAAAATCTGATATCAGCACGTTTTCCGCAGAAGGCGGCGCAACTGTTACTTATAATAAGCGCTATTGGATTGGTGGAACTTACAGGCAGCAGGACACTTACTTTATCTTGATGGGCGGAATTTATTTACTACCCGATCAATCTCTGAGGTTATCCGGCGCGTATGATCTTGTATTGGGAGGGAATGATGCAAAAGCACCGTCGTCATTCGAAGTAATGTTATCGTATGCATTGCCGTCGCCAAAGTTTGGCAAGAAAACAATCATCCGGACGCCACGTTTCAGATTCTGATACAACCACTTACCGAGCTCCGTATATAGTACTATGGAATCCGGAAATTATTAAAAGTGCATGAATTTTGGCAATTATTAAACCGTTTTTATAGGCCGGCGGGTAATTGTAATTGATCAGTTTGCGAAACTTTAATTTATATTTGTAAAATAATCTTGCCTTATACCATTTATCTTATTCTTACGTTAACTCGATAAATGCAGGCTTTGTGAGGGATTCGGGAGCTCCGCAATATGATTTCTCCCAGATTTTACTGAGCGTGAGATTGTTACTTTTGTTTTTATTTCAAGTATACTATATATCACCAGTCGACGTTTTTAGGCTAACATTTTATTATTCAAATTTTACAAAAACACTATGAATGTGAAAGTGTTCTATCGGGATGGAGTCAAAAGCCTGCTTTTGGTAGCCGCTCTTATGCTGATGCAAAGTTGCGGGTTTATTAAGAGTAAGTTTGGCAAGGGAGGACAAGAAGAAAGCGGGATTCAAAACGGGGAAATTACAGCGACAGCCCGTAAAGGTTACAAGCAGACAACTCCGGCCGGTATGGTGGTGATCCCATCAGGTTCCTTTGTAATGGGACAGGCCGATGAAGATATAGCTTCTTCCATGAACAACATGAACCGGCGCGTGACGATCAGCTCATTCTTTATGGATGATACGGAGATCACAAACAATGAATATCGCCAGTTTGTAAATGCCTTGCTGGTTGACTCAGTTTCAGTTTTGGGAGAAGAAGAAATTATGTCCAAATACTATCCTGATACAACAGCCTGGAAAAAAGACTTTGCATATTCTAATGGTGACCCGTTTGTTGAATATTACTATCAGCACCCAGGATTTGATACTTACCCGGTTGTAGGTGTTAGCTGGCAGGGAGCTCAGTATTTCTCAAAATGGCGTACTAACCTTTTGCATGACTTCCAAAACAAAGAAGGACAATTCAATTCGACAGGTTTCCGTCTTCCGACAGAAGCAGAATGGGAATGGGCAGCAAGAGGCGGACGTGCAGTAGCGAAATATCCTTGGGGCAATCCTTACACGATGAACGCAAAAGGTTGCTTCCTGGCGAACTTTAAGCCTCAACGCGGAAATTATGATGCGGATGGCTATCCTTACACAGGTCCTGCCAATGCATACAATCCAAATGATTTCGGTCTTTACAACATGGCTGGAAACGTGGCAGAATGGACTTCGGACGCTTACACTGACAATGCAACTGCAATTGTTTGGGATATGAACCCAAGATATGACAATCCTGACGAACCACGTAAAGTGGTGAAAGGTGGTTCATGGAAAGACATCGCTTACTACTTACAGACCGGCACGAGAACTTTCGAATACGAAACAGAGCGTCGTGCTTTCATCGGCTTCCGTTGCGTCATGGACAATGTTAATGATCGTGGAGGTGCGCGTGCACGCCGTCGCTAGATAGAATTTCTTCAGAAAAGAAGCAGCGTTTCAAACACTGCTTCTTTTTTACGACCTTTTCAAAACACTTTTCTTTATCAATATCTAATTTTTTCACTGTAACTGATTTCAATAAGTATGGCTAAGAATAGCGGACCTAATTTTTTTTGGGATAAACTGGTACCAACAATATATAGCGCAGGTGCTGCCGTTGTTATTTTGGGAGCGTTAGCAAAAATTCAACACTGGGACTTCGGCGGCCCTTTACTTACTGCCGGTTTGGGAACTGAGGTTCTTATCTTCTTACTTTATGCACTTCAAACACTAACACAATCTTCTGACCGCGATCCGGATTGGACTCGTGTTTACCCTGAGCTTGCTGATGACTATAATGGTCCTTCAATTACTCGCGGATCAACATCTTCAAGTGGCGTTACTGCTAAGTTGGACAACATGCTTGACAATGCTAAGCTTGGACCTGAGGTTTTCGACAGCCTTGGAAAAGGTTTCAGAAACCTGTCTGAAACCGTTGGCAAAATCACAGATCTTACCGACGCAACTGTTGCTACAAATGATTACGCAAGAAATGTGAAAAGTGCGTCAACAGCGATCAATGATATGAATAAATCTTATGGTGTTGCCATCAGCGCAATGACTTCCATGGCTGACGCTACCAAAGATGCACAATCATACCGTGAGCAGTTCCAGCAAATCACCAAGAACATGGGCGCATTAAATGCCGTTTATGAGCTTGAATTGCAGGATACAACAAAGCACTTGAAGGCAATGAACGCATTCTACGGTAACCTTACTGCTGCTATGGAAAACATGGCTGACGCTACCAAAGAATCACAAGTGTTTAAAAATGAAATGTCTAAACTGACGACTAACATTTCGTCTCTGAATGGCATTTACGGCAATATGCTGACTGCTATGCGCGGCAGCAATGCATAATAAATTATTCAATCACTGATAACTGATTACTGAATATATGGCAGGTGGAAAAGAAACACCCCGTCAAAAGATGATTGGCATGATGTACCTGGTACTTACTGCAATGCTCGCATTGCAGGTGAGCTCAGCCATCATAGAAAAATTCATTCTTCTGAACAATTCTTTGGAACTATCCTCCGGAGCAGCTAATAAAATAAACCAGGAAACTGTTCTTAAGATTAAAGCAGCCGTTGAGAAAGCGGGAAACCGGTCGGCTGATGTTGCGGTAATCAAGCAAGCTGAGGAAGTTCGCAAGTTTACAGCTGATATTACCAACGAAATCAATGCGTTAAAGCAAGAGATCATTAACAAAGCTGGCGGTGGGTTTAATGAGGAAGGTGGAATCAAAAATCCTCAGGAAGAAGCCAAAGTTGCTGAATTGATGATTGCACAAGGTAAAAGAGGGAAAGCGTATGGCTTGAAGCAAACCCTTAATGCTTACACTGCACAGCTTAATCAATTGTCTCCAAACAAGTTTCAGATGCTTGCTATGGACGGCAGAGAAGATCCTGGCGTTAAGGGAAACAAAGACCAACGCAATAAGGATTTTGCTGAGCTGAATTTCGAATCTACTCCTGTTGCAGCTGCATTGGCAGTTTTGAGCCAGAAGCAAACAGACATTCGCCGTATGGAAGGTGAAGTTTTGAATTACCTGGCGAGCAAAGTAGGTGCAGCAGACGTTAAATTTGACCGTGTCCTTGCAATGGTTAGCGCTGATGCGAAAACGGTTGTTGCCGGCACAAAATTCAAAGGTCAAATGTTCATCGCAGCTTCGGCTTCGGGAATTACACCTCGCATGAGCTTGAATGGCTCACCTGTAAAGGTTGAAAATGGCGTGGGTATGATCGAGTTTACAGCACAAGGCGGTGGATACAATGCTGAGGGTATTGCCCGCAAGGAACTCCAAGCGCGCATCACTATCCCTACTGCTTCCGGAAGGGACACGACTTATACAATGAACCAGGAATACTTTGTAGTGAAGCCATCCTATCAGATTGAAACAGGAACACTTCCTCCATTGTATTTGGGTTGCGCAAATAAATTAAGCATTCAAAGTCCTGCATTAGGTGCGCTTTGGGCACCTAGCTTCTCAACCGATGGCGGTGAGATCATTAATAGCGGGCAGAAAGGTAAGTTTACGATCGTGCCAAGCAAAGCGCAGTTGAATATTACAGTAAGCAATGGTGGCAATGTGCTGGGTTCAGAGCCATTCAGAGTTAACCGCGTTCCGAAACCTTCTATCGAAGTTCGTGTGAATGGCGCAGTATTCGATGAACGCAAAGGAGCACCTGCTTCCGGCGCACGGAGTATTCAGGTTGTGGCAGTTCCTGATGAGAGTTTCAAGAACTTCTCACCTGAGGACGCCAGGTTCAGAGTTTCTCAAATTGAGATTTCCCTGGCCCGCGGAAACCGACGCATTGCTGGTGTGACGCTTAACAGTGGTGGCGGTTCAATCTCCTCACTGGCACAGCAGGCACAACCTAATGACCGTTATGTAATTTCAATTTTAAAGGTTGAACGCCAGAATTTTAAAGGTGTGATCAGTGAAGTTGAAATGGGTAACCAAACCCGTCAGGTAACGTTATACTAATTCGTCAATTTTAATCGTTGATTGGACAATACAACCTTATGTATGTTATGAGAAGAATGAACGGAAAAACGATTGCATGGTCATTACTTTCTTTGTCTCTGGGTACGGGCGCAGCCTTCGCTCAGGAAAAAGAAGATTCCACGGCAAACCAGTTTTCATCACGCCCCATTTCCGATGGTGATGTTTTGATGAAAAGAACGCTTTGGAGAAGGGTCGATCTTAAAGAAAAACAGAACGTTTCGATGTTCTCAAAAAATAACGAGATCACACGTTACTTGCTTGAAGCTGCAAAAGCAGGTTTGATTGATGCTTATACCAATGATTCATGCGCTACAAAAATTACTGCTGATGAATTACATAAGCGTATATTAATTCCAAACCAAACTGCCGGACTTTCGGAAGAAGAGCTTGCTGCTGGATTTGGCGCACCTGCGAAGGCTGATGATGGTTGGGGAACAACTGCGAAGCCTGATCCGGCAAAACAGGCTGTAACCGCTGACGATGGCTGGGGTAATAAGAAAACAGAAACAAAACCGGAAGCAGCAGCGGAAGATGACGGATGGGGTCCTCCTAAAAAGAAGTCTTCTAAGAAAAATGCTAAGAAAGAGGTAGCCAAGGAAGAGCCGCCTGTTGTAGAACAGCCAAAGGTTGACACAACATTTCAAACGCAGCTTGCCGCAACCGAGGAAGAGTATTTCCCGGAACAGTTGAGCATTCTTGAAGTGAAAGAAGATTGGACGTTCGACAAGAAAAGATCACGGTTGTATAATGACATTCAGACATTGTCAATCATTCTTCCCTCTGAGCAAACAGCAACGGGTCTTGAATTGCCAGTTGCATCGTTCCGCTACAAAGATGTGGAAAGGTTGTTCAGAAGTGATCCTAAGAAATATATCTGGTATAACACGCATAACACTGCCCAGAACAAGAATCTTGCTGATGCGTTTGATTTGCGCTTGTTCTACGGCCGTATCACCAAATATTCCAATGCGAATGACAGAGCATTCTTAGACATTTATAACGGTGAAAAAGAAGCCCTTATCAAGTCTTTGAATTACGAGCAGGAATTAATGGAATTGGAACACGGACTTTGGGAATATTAATCTCATAAGTCAAGTAACAAAAAAAGGTTATCCAGTGTGGATAACCTTTTTTTGTTACTTGACTTTTCTTATTTCTTCGGAAACTTGAATTTCAATGTTTTCGATAATCTGGTTTTGTCTTCCGTAAGCCCCAATGCAGCAATTGTTCTCTCATAACTTTTAAGAATCTCTGCATCCATTCTGCCTGCTGTGATTGCAGGTATGATTACAACACGCACATCCTCAAAAGACCTGTCAGGCGCAGTTTTAACACCTTCCTCAGACCAACCGCGCTGAAACAGCTCAACGAAAAACGTTTTGTCTTGCACACCATGAACAAAAGTGAATTCGCTCGCCGCTTGACTGTTACCAGTGCCAAAACCTACTATTCCGGGCAGTGGCCAGTATACACCCTGTGATTTGATATAAACCAATATAGCCGAAGACTGGAACAAACTATCTTCCGCTGGCGACAGATCATTAAAACCTGTAACAAACCCACCGGAAGTGTCTGTTTTAACAGCGCCGGAAGAAAGAATGATTGCTCCCCCACCCGATCCCGTTCCGTCCTCACCAGCTGGTCCTGCAGGTCCCGCCGGGCCGGCTGGTCCCGCTACACCGGCATCTCCTTTTGGCCCTACTTCACCCTGCTCGCCTTCGCAGCCAACCATAAACGCCATCGACCCGATCCAGGCAAATAGTAATAATTTTTTGAACATAACTTGCAATGTTTAGAAAGTGAATTGAAATAAGAAAGAAAAAATGTTAGAGCTTATACGCTGACCGATTCAATTTGACGAGAACGAGGGCGTTTTTCCCATAAATTATACAAAAAAAATTATTAATCCTCCTCGCTGTCAAAAGATTAAAAAACCAATAGGATACTGTTGCCTAAATATGAGAAAAAGTGGTGTGCAGAAACTGCTGATATGTAAATTCGCGACAAACTATCATTGAACCAAAAGCGCCTGAATGTCGGAAAGCAAACAGAAATATCTGATCATCATTGCCGGGCCTACCGCAGTCGGGAAAACCGCGTTATCCATTCAAATAGCCAAAGCGCTGAACACGGAAATCATATCGGCTGACTCACGACAATTTTTCAGAGAGCTTAACATTGGCACAGCCAAACCGACCAGTGAGGAGCTTTTGCAGGTTACACATCATTTTATCAATTCGCATTCCATTTCAGAGATTTACAGTGCCGGAGATTTTGAACGCGATGTTTTAAAATTGCTGGAAAAGCTCTTTGAAACGCATGATTACGTAGTCATGACCGGTGGTTCGGGTTTTTATGTAAAAGCAGTTTCAGAAGGCCTGGATGACCTACCAGCGCCCTTGCCGGGCCTCAGGGAATCTTTAACCGAAAAGCTGAATGTAAAAGGGCTTAATGTCTTACAGGACGAGATCCGAGCAATTGATCCTGCCTTTGCTGCCACATCCGAAATCAACAATCCCCAGCGCGTGGTGCGGGCATTAGAGGTCTTTTATACAACAGGCTCCCCGATCAGTCAATACCATTTAAAAAACACACAGAAGCGCCCGTTTAAACAAATTTTGATTGCGTTGGACAGAGATCGGGCAGAATTGTATCAACGCATTGATGATAGGATGGACATGATGCTGGCGCATGGACTTGTTGACGAGGCAAAAGCATTACAGCCATACAGATCCCACCATGCGTTGCAAACAGTCGGATACAAGGAAGTTTACGGGTATCTGGACAATGCCTATAATGAAAAGGAAATGATCCGGCTGCTCAAACAGAATTCAAGGCGATATGCCAAGCGGCAATTGACCTGGTTCCGACATCAGGGAAGATTTGAATGGTTTCAGGCCGACGAATATGAAAAAATCCTGACCTACATTCAGGCCAGGATCCAGGATAATGATCAGGGGCAGGAAGAAAGTTATTCCAGCTCGCGGTAGGCCAGGATTCCACCAAGTACGTTTCTGACATTTGAAAAACCCTGCGATTCCAGGAATCGGGCAGCTTTTCCGCTTCTCGCTCCTGAACGGCAATGAATGATAATTTCCTCATCTTTCAAAGATTCCAGCTCGTCCAGATGATCGGGTAACTCCGCTAACGGGATCAATTTCGCGCCCAGATTGTCTTCCTCGAATTCGTGCTCTTCCCGAACATCATAAAAGTTTAGGTCTTCACCTTTGTCAAGACGTTCTTTCAGTTCTTCCACGGTAATATCCATAATATCTTCTTTTTGTGATTGATAAGGTTATTGGACAAATAACATTTTTTGGGTAAATGATCGTTTCCCGTCTGAGGATTTAACGATATAAATTCCTTCATTCAGCTGAACTGAGGCTGAGCGCTGGTCTTTTTCAGGAACAATGGTTTGAACCAAATGCCCCTGCATCGAGTAAATTTCTATTCGCTTCACCGAAGCATTCTCCCAATTGATAACGCCTTGATTCGGGTTTGGGAAAAAGTGCGTTTCGGTTGTTGCAACTGGTTCATTTCCGGTCACTACCCCAGCAGCCTTTTTTCCCAGATACGGCCGGATCATGATACTGCCTCTCAACGCAGTTTCCTTGGCCCACTCGGTTCCCAGATTATAGAAAACCGAATTTCTGCCCAACATCGAATTCCTGTCAAACCCAACTGTAACCGGCTGCTCGTTCAATTGGAGCCAGCCCACGTAAAATGTATCAGGAACGGCGACAGGTGTAGCAAACGCGTAATCGATAAATCCATTCCGCTGCGCCGGATATCGTGCCCCTACCGATCTTTGCGCGATCATCTTATCCGGCTTACCATTCTTATTATCAAAAATCTGAATGGTGAAACCCTGGCCTGAAACGTCCTTGTTGAACTGCACTATAGCAAGCCTTACGCCGCCAATTGTATCAGGTTTTGCGAGTGTATACTGCACCGCCACGCGTCCCAGTTTCTGATTTACCTGCACGCCGTATTCTGCACTTCCGTCGTCGTAAGCGTAATAATCGGTCAAATCCACTCGGGAAGTAATGGAATCATTTGTTTTCAAATTTACTCCCGGAATGGTGTCAGTGGTGGTAACCCAGAATTTCGTAATCAGTTTCAAACTATCCAGACTAGCATTGATCGCAGGCGGAACAGTTTTCACTGCCAAAGATTTTGATTTGAGCGACTCTACATAAATCGACCTTTGGACATTTCTAAACAACTCAGTTCCCTTTGCTGCATCCCTGATCGTGAATGTGCTGGTCAGAATGTTGAAGTTATTAAAGTTGTTGACAACGTCCGTTCTCACCGAATCCGCGATCGCAACCTGCGGATTCACGCGATATTGACGAAGCGGCATTGCCGTATATTTTTTCAAAAAAGGCGAAACAGCTTTCCTAACCGCCACATCAAAAATGTAAGGCTGCCTTACTGAACGTTTTGCGTTTAAATAAACATAATCCAAATGCCAGGTGTCGTAATAACCTGAATTGCGGCCATAGGCACGAAACCTGAACTGGAATGCATTGTGGAAATAGTCAGGATCAGTAATCTTCACAAACTGATTTTTATAAATCGTATCCAGCTTATAGCCGACCTGCCGCCAGGCGGTAACCCAGCCATTGGTTTTACTCAAAAATTCGAGTTGGAAATAATCGCTTGAATCAGGCAGCTCTCCCAAACCTTTGGCTAACCATTGAAAACTGATATACAATGAATCAGCAGCCTTCCTGCCGGCAAGATTAATCGGCTGGGAAGTCAATGTATCCGTAAAGTTCTGAGTGAGCGGATTGACCAGGTTATAGGGCGTTCCTGATGCGTTCAACCCATCAAAAGTCGCAATGTTAAGCGAGGGCTGCGAATTGGAAAGTGTATTGTTAATGTAAACCCCGCTTCCCGGAAGCCAGTTTGCAGTATTTGGGTTTGCTGTTTTTGTTGTTGAGAAATCATCGAAAAACGGCAGGTTCAATGTTGCTTCCGTCCGCAATGCGCTCGGCGTTTCCATTTCCTCTTCGGCATAGGAACCGGTTATCGGGACGAGTTTTAATTGGGCATATAGCAACTGACACTGAAAAAGCGCGAGCAGCAATGTCAGAATTATATGTTTTTTATTATAAAAATAAATTTTACTGTTCCGGTAATATATTCTCATTCCCAGTTGATTCAACTGCTTGTGGTGTGATCCAGAGATCGATTACATCTCCTATTCTTACATTATTTCCAGCGTCGGGGTTCTGTCTTACCACCGTGCCAGCTGCTTGTCCTTCTTCCGCCGGTATTTCCATTTGCTGGCCCACTTTCAGCCCCGCTCCTATCAGCGCAATTTTCGCTTCATCCAATGGCAAACCTAAAACAGACGGCGCTTCGAACTGAGCTGTTCCAAGTCCTTCACCCAGTTCCAGATCGATTTTCGAGCCCTTCGGAATTGCCTGCCCGGGTAAAATTTCCTTTCCGTTATACATTTGTCTCAAAACCGCATTCTGGGCCATATCAGGCACATAGGAAATATTTCCTTCTTCCAGACCAACGCTTTTCAGCAACATTTGCGCGCTACGGTGTGTCATGTCCGTCAGCTTCGGCATTTTGATCAATGGTGCGGTCCGGGATGAAACGGTCACATATATTTTCCGGCCCTCTTTTACTTTGGCGCCCGGCAATGGATATTGTGAAATAATGGTCAGTGGAGGCACATTAGCTACAAAAGTGCAATCTACTTCATAACGCAGGTCGCGGCTTTCAAGAAATTCTTCGAGATCGGCGACATTCTTTTTCTTCAAATCCGGGATGGTTACAGCCTCGCCATGATTGGTCGTAAAAGGCAGATAAACGAAGAAAAAACCCAGAAAAAGGACCAAAAGCAATGAAACTATAATTCCGATATGAATGAAAAGATCCGTTCTGGACTGAGTACTTATTTTGGCCATGTATTGTTAAAGCTCGAAATGTATAGACGGGTAAAAATAAACGTAATATTTCAGGATGCCAATATACTATGCGGTATATGACCCAAGAATTCTTTTAATGTACTTTCCTAGAATATCAAATTCAAGATTGACACGATCGCCTGCTTTCAAGCTATGAAAATTGGTAAATTCATATGTATAAGGAATGATCGCAACCCGGAACGAACTGGTTTCTGAATTGAAAACGGTCAGACTTACGCCATTGATACATATGGAACCCTTTTCAACCGTCAAATTTCCAGTGGAGGCATCATATTCAAAATCAAACAGCCAGCTTCCGTCGCGCTCTTCTATGGACGTGCACACAGCAGTCTGATCCACGTGGCCTTGCACAATGTGCCCGTCAAACCTTCCGTTGGCTGGCATACAACGTTCCAGGTTCACGTGATGATTAACAGCCAGGTCACCCAGATTGGTTTTCAGTAGTGTTTCCTCGATGGCAGTCACTTTATAGGTGTCTCCCTGCACGGCAACGACGGTCAGGCAAACCCCATTATGGCTTACACTCTGATCAATTTTAAATTCTGCGGCGATGGGTGACTGAAACGAAAAAGTTTTATTGGTGCCCTCTGAATCGACTTTTAAAAGCGTCGCAACGGATTCTACTATTCCTGTAAACATTATCTTAGACGAAATTTTAAACACAAAGTTACGATTTATCACGGCTCTTTTCTTTACAAAAGGCGCTATTGATGCGGGTAAATCTTTTCAAATCCACATAGTTTGCGAACTTTGCACGAACGCGGGAAACCAGCATTCCTTTTGCCTATCATATCTTTTATAAACATTAATGAAAAAAGTCTTATTTATTGATCGGGACGGAACGATCATCGTTGAACCTCCCACAGATTTTCAGGTAGACTCATTAGAAAAACTCGAATTTTTACCAAAAGCGATATCCGCACTCCGCAAAATTGCAGAAGAAACTGATTATGAGCTGGTCATGGTAACCAATCAGGACGGGTTAGGAACGGATTCATTTCCTGAACCCACATTCTGGCCCGCACAAAACAAGATGCTGCAAACATTGGCAGGAGAAAATATACATTTTGCCAACATTCACGTGGACCGCAGCTTCCCGGAAGATAACCTTCCCACCAGAAAGCCCGGCACCGGAATGCTAACCGCTTACTTTTCAGATGAATATGATCTGGCCAACAGTTACGTGATCGGCGACCGGCTTACGGATGTTCAACTGGCTGTAAACCTCGGAGCCAAGGCCATTTTGGTTTTGGACCAAACCCCTGAAACGGGAATGTCTGACGAAATGAAACAGGCGACCAGTTATGTTTCAAGAGACTGGGATGCGATTTATGAACATTTGAAATTGCCTTCCAGAACTGCGTCTGTTGAACGTAATACGAAGGAAACTCAGATTAAAGTCGAGCTGAACCTGGACGGAAGCGGCAGATCTGATATTCACACAGGGCTTGGATTCTTCGATCATATGCTCGATCAACTGGCCAGACATTCAGGTGCTGATCTCTCCATTCATGTCGAAGGTGACCTGCACATTGATGAACACCATACCATTGAAGACACTGCGCTTGCATTGGGTGAAGCTTACCGACAAGCCATTGGCGATAAGCGGGGCATCAGCAGATATGGATTTTTGCTTCCTATGGACGAGGCGCTTGCACAAGTTGCCATCGATTTTTCAGGTCGTCCCTGGATTGTTTGGAATGCTGAATTCAAAAGAGAGAAGATTGGTGAAATGCCGACGGAAATGTTTTTTCATTTTTTCAAATCTTTTTCAGACGCTTCGCTCTCTAATTTAAATATTCAGGTAAGCGGTGACAATGAGCATCATAAGATCGAATCAATTTTTAAAGCATTCGCTAAGGCGATAAAAATGGCCGTACGACGTGATTTGAAAGCACTCGATTTCATGCCGTCGACAAAAGGAGTCCTTTAATTTTTAATATATTGAACGGGCTAAGACATTTTTTAGTTAATTTTGTTAACGTTAAGTAGTGTATAAATTGCTTTTTTATGGAAATGACAATCATAATGATCGTTTTTTATGTGGTTCTTCTCGGTTCTGCGTTCCTAGTTGGACGTTGGCTGGAAAACAACGAAAAACAATGGAAGGCCAAGTAAAACATTAATCAATTCACATTGCTGCGAACACTCTGTCTCATATTGCTTACGACCTTCCTCATCTGTAAAGCCACAGATGTAGCCAGCCTTTTGCTGGTTAAGGAAAAGGCGTCTGTGGTTTGCGATACCGGCACTTGTGATAATGAAAAAACCGAAGGTGAGAAAATCAACGACGACCAGTTGTTGATTTCTCATTCTTTCAATGTTGATAAATATATTTTATCAATTCCTCTCCGAAATACTTTCTCCTACTCTACCGGGTTTCAAAACGAAATTTCGTTAAAGCTGCTCTCGCCGCCACCCGAATTGATCTGATTTTTTCCTGCATTATTTTTTTGTGAGCATGGTGCTCCTGTGAATGTGTGCGTACACATTTCGCCGGAAGTATCGTCTAAGTTCTCCTATTCAATCTAATTCAATTCAAAAATCATGATTAAGTCGTATAACCAGCTATTTGAAAACAATAAAAAATGGGTTGCAGAAACAAATCAGCAAGATCCTGAATTCTTCACCAAACTAGCAAACGGACAAAGCCCTAAATTCCTCTGGATCGGTTGTTCCGATAGCCGCGTTCCCGCAAATGCATTAACCGGCACCATGCCTGGCGATATTTTCGTGCATCGCAACATTGCCAATATGGTCATTCATACGGATATGAGCATGTTGAGCGTGCTGGATTATTCTGTCAATGTGCTTGGTGTACAGCACATTATCGTTTGCGGTCACTACGGCTGTGGCGGTGTTGCTGCTGCAATGGGCAACAAGCAAGTGGGCCTGATCGATAACTGGCTGAGACATATCAAAGATGTTTACAGGTTGCATCAGGAAGAACTGAACGCCATTGAGGACACTCAGAAAAGAACCGACCGGCTTGTTGAGCTCAATGTGATTGAGCAGGTGATGGACCTTGCCAAAACTTCGATCGTGCAGAATGCCTGGGCAAATAAAAAGCCTTTGCAAGTGCACGGTGTAGTGTACGCAGTCGGCACCGGCGTTCTTCAGGATCTCGGCATTACGATGGACAGTACAGACGATATGGAGAATGTATATCGGATGGACGTTCCGGTTATCGCCTGACATTAAGCAGCCCTCATTTAATATTTGACTCTTAGCGATAATCGTATGTCAGCAGATAAAAAGAATTTATTTTCCAACCTAAAATATGATATCCCCGCCGGGCTGGTCGTTTATCTGGTTGCTTTACCATTATGTCTTGGTGTTGCTCTGGCTTCCACAGGCCGGTCGGATCTGCTCTTTTCAGGGATCATAGCCGGAATGATCGGCGGGATTGTGGTGGGTGCTATGAGCGGATCATCGCTTGGGGTTTCTGGTCCCGCGGCCGGGTTGGTGGTGATCGTACTCAATGCGCTGGATACGCTGGGCAGCTTCGAGGCCTTTCTTCTTGCTGTTGTGATTTCAGGAATTATCCAGGTCATTGCAGGATTTATGAAAGCCGGAATCATTGGCTATTACTTCCCCTCTTCTGTAATCAAAGGAATGTTGGCCGCCATTGGGATAACCTTGATTTTGAAGGAAATTCCGCATGCTTTCGGCTATGATGCAGACTTTATGGGTGATGAAGCATTCAGTCAGAAAGACGGCCAGAATACATTTACCGAGCTTTTCAATGCAGTAAAGTATAGCAGCACCGGCGCCATCATCATATCCATCGTTTCGCTTGGATTGCTGATCCTGTTTGACAGGCCGTTCATGAAAAGAGTGCAGCTTTTCCGGTTTATTCCAGGCGCATTGTTTGTGGTAATCACCGGGATCTTGCTTAATCTTTTCTTTTCAACATCCATTCCTGATTTGGCAATGTCGGGCGAGCATTTGGTACAATTGCCTGTTGCGTCTTCTGCAAGCGAGTTTTTCAGTTTTTTCAAAACACCGGATTTCTCCGCAATTACCCGGGTTGAAACCTATACCATCGGTTTGACCCTGGCCATTGTTGCCAGCCTTGAAACCTTGCTGTGCGTTGAAGCAACGGATAAGCTCGACCCTTTCAAAAGGAATACGCCAACCAACCGCGAGCTGATCGCTCAGGGCGTTGGTAACATTACTTCGGGGATGATCGGCGGTTTGCCCATTACCCAGGTGATCGTGCGAAGCTCCGCAAATATCGATTCTGGCGGAAGAACGAAGATGGCGACCATAACACATGGTTCTATTTTATTGCTATCGGCGTTATTTATCCCAACTTTTTTAAATTTCATCCCATTAGCATCGCTTGCAGCAGTGTTGCTAATGGTGGGTTATAAATTGTCCAAATTCTCTCTTTACAAGGGAATGTATCAACTTGGCAAAGAGCAGTTTATTCCATTTATCGTAACCATTATTGCTATTCTCAGCACTGATCTTTTGAAAGGGATTGCTATTGGAATGGTGGTCGCGATTTACTTTATCCTTCGGAAAAACTACAAACATTCTTACCATTATGTGAAAGAGAAACACAGAGATGGGGATGTAATCACGCTGATCCTATCTGAGGAAGTAACATTCCTGAACAAGGGCAGCATTAGTGCAACATTGGATCACTTGCCGGATAATTCCACGGTTGTGATCGATGGCAGCAAGTCTATGAATATTGATTATGATGTGCTGGAAATCATCCAGGATTTCAAGAAGCATGCAGCGCCGCTGCGTAATATAACCGTAGAAACTAAGGGAATCAGTGGTGTGGAAGTGGTTGGTGGTCATTAACCTTCCATCATCCGAATAGCAAAAATAGCCGGGGCATTCCTCCGGCTATTTTGCATTAAAAAATCCCACCACCAGCAAAGCCAGTGCGTGGGATAACGATTTGTAATAAGCCGATAAGCCGGTTAAAATTCTGTAAGTTCTATTTGTTCTTTAGGCGCTGGATAAGCATATCATTAAATGTACGTTCCGCCTTATATAATTCGATCACTTGACTTGCGGTAATCACCTTTAAAAATCGGTTTTGATATTCTTTTTCAAGATCCAGCTCTTTCTGACGCAGATCCTGCACTTCTTTCAGGTTGTTAAGGACTTGATCATCCGTCTGGCCTTCTGCTTTTTTATCATTAATGATCTTCCGCTGCGCCCTGTGGATCTCTCTGCGTTTTTGAGAATATTCATTGTAAACAGGCCAAAAACCTGTTGATTGCTCAGGTGTCAAATTCAGTCGATTGGTAATAATGGCCACCTTTGCATCCTGAATCCTCCTAATCTCTTCCTCAGATTTCTTTTGGGCGCTCGCCGCTGTGATTGAAAACAGCGTTATGAACAGCATTAACAGTAAATTCCGGTGTCTGGCAATAAGTCGTAAGTTCATTTTATAATTATTGTTAGGGTCAAATCGTCTCAGAGCTTGAAACCGATTCCTGTAATTGCTGGCGAAGAATGTCATCTTCAAGTCCGTCCAGATAAAAAAGTACAGTAGAATCCGTGTCAAATGCTTTCTGAACAACTTTATGCTCACTTAAATCGTAGTAACTCAAATCCTGATCTTCCAGGTAACTCACTATGGATGCATTGCTGATGCCACTTAACGGCTCCTGTCCAAGCGATCCCTGGCGTTCCGGAACGGTTACCCATACCAACATTAATATCAAAGCCATAGCCGACACAAGCGCCAGCGAACGTTGCCACGACCAGCCAATAACGGGCTTGCGAACAGGTTCCGAAGGGATTCTTGACTGGATCATCTGAGGCAGTTTGTCAAAATAGTCCTCAGGGACCGTGAAAGGAACCTCCTTTTTCAGATCATCCAGTCGTATGCGCTTATTATCCATGATTATTTATATTTCAACTCTTGTAAAGGTTTGACCAAACTGGTTTGAAATGGTTTAATCCGTTTCGTTTAAATAATCCTCAATTTTTTTTGAAGCCCAATGATATGAAGCTTTTAGCGCTCCTACCGACGTGCCGGTGATCTGGGAAATCTCCTCATAAGGCAATTCTTCAAAATATTTCAGGTTAAAAACCAGCCTTTGCTTTTCTGGTAATTTTAATAATGCCTTCTGTAATTTCAGCTGAATGGCATCGCCGCTTACCAGCGGATCGGCTTCCAGTTTTTCCGCCAGCTCACTTTCCACATCATTAATAGAAATGAAAAAGCGCTTTCTTTTTTTGTTGAGAAAATTAATGGCCTCATTACTGGCGATCCGGTAAAGCCACGTGTAAAACTTGGCATCGCCACGGAAATTTTCCAGGGCCGTCCATGCTTTGATAAAAACATCCTGTGTAATGTCATTCGCATCATCATGGTCGACAACCATTTTCCTTACCAGCCAATATACTTTTTGCTGATACTTCCGCACCAGCTGACTGAAAGCGTTCCGGCGCGTTTCGGGATTTTCAAAAAGGGATAATAATTCTTCGTCAGACATTTAATCAATACTAATTCCCGAATCAACACAAGTCAATAATAGTTCATTTTTTGGTTCAGGGCAAATAAAATTTGAGTCTTGCAAAAAGTAAAACAATGTTTTAACCTTTCGCAAGACTCAATGATTTCCGGCGACAAAAAGCCGGCCAGAAACTTCAATAAACTATTTTTTTCTTTCGATTGCGCGTTTTGCAGCTTCCACAATGTGCTTCGCTGTCAAGCCGTATTTCTCCATCAGTTGCGTAGGCGTTCCGCTTTCTCCGAAGCTATCGTTCACCGCCACATATTCCTGAGGAACCAATTTATTTTTAACTAACACCTGTGCAACGCTGTCGCCCAAGCCACCAATGCGGTTATGCTCCTCAGCTGTTACAACACAACCTGTTTTTTCAATTGATTTCAGGATTGCTTCTTCATCCAAAGGCTTAATGGTGTGAATGTTAATGATCTCCGCATTGATGCCTTCTGCTTCCAAAATTTCACCCGCCTGGATCGCTTCCCACACCATGTGGCCTGTCGCAAAAATGCTCACATCCGTTCCTTCATTCACCATCCACGCCTTACCGATCTCAAATTTTTGATCTGCATCCGTGAAAACAGGAATTACGGGACGTCCGAAACGCAGGTAAACAGGACCTTCGTAATCAGCTATCGCGATGGTAGCTGCTTTTGTCTGGTTGTAGTCGCAAGGATTGATAACCGTCATTCCCGGCAACATTTTCATCATTCCAAGGTCTTCAAGGATCTGGTGCGTAGCGCCATCTTCTCCCAATGTCAAACCTGCATGTGAAGCACAGATTTTCACATTTTTATTGGAATAAGCAACACTTTGACGGATCTGGTCATAAACACGGCCAGTCGCAAAGTTTGCGAATGTTGTTGCAAAAGGAATTTTACCACCAATGGTCAAACCGGCAGAAACACCGATCATATTAGCTTCCGAAATACCGCACTGGATAAAACGGTCAGGATTTTCTTTTATAAATGGTTCGAGTTTCAGCGAACCAACAAGGTCAGCACAAAGTGCAACCACATTTGGATTCTGCTGCCCCAACACATGCATTCCGGCCCCAAAGCCAGAACGTGTATCTTTCTTCTCAGTGAAGGTGTATTTTTTCATTGTATATAATTAATAGTCTCCCATTGTTTCTTCCAACTGGCCGAGCGCTGCCGCAAGTTGCTCATCATTAGGCGCTACGCCGTGCCATTTGTGGCTGCCCATCATGAAATCAACACCAAAACCCATTCCTGTGTGCAACAGAACCATGATTGGTCTGCCGTGACCCAGCCTGCTTTTTGCTTCGTAAAGACCTTTCAGCACTGCTGCCATATCATTGCCTTCTTCGATAGAAATCACTTCCCATCCGAATGCCTCATATTTTTTACCCAAATCACGGTTGTTCATTACTTTCACCGTCGGG
This sequence comes from Dyadobacter sp. CY347, assembly GCF_021502655.1. Classification (GTDB taxonomy): domain Bacteria; phylum Bacteroidota; class Bacteroidia; order Cytophagales; family Spirosomataceae; genus Dyadobacter. The sequence continues at coordinate 206,584 of NZ_JAKFFT010000002.1, read as the reverse complement.
CCGTCAATTTGCTGACCGTTTAAGTCAATGAATGCAACGAGGTTATCAACCTGATGGTGCGGTGCAAATGTTGCTGCTTCCCAAACCTGGCCTTCCTGCTGCTCGCCGTCGCCCATTAATACGTAAACCAAACCTTTATCGCCATTCAGCTTCTTTGCAAGCGCTGCACCAATGGCCACAGACATTCCCTGTCCCAATGATCCCGATGCAATGCGGATGCCTTCCAAATGCTCGTGCGTGGTCGGGTGACCCTGCAAGCGCGAATCCAGCTTCCGGAAAGTAGCCATTTCCTCAACCGGGAAATATCCTTTGCGTGCCAGCGTGCTATACCAAACCGGCGAAATATGTCCGTTAGAAAGGAAAAACAGGTCTTCATCCTTGCCATCCATGTCAAAAACCGGCTTGCCATCCTGTCCTTTCAAATGCATACGCTCAAAATAAAGCGCCACAAGTAATTCTGTACAGCCCAGGGAACCTCCGGGGTGTCCCGACTGGCAGCCGTGCACCATACGGACAATGTCCCTGCGAACTTGTGAGGCTACTTTTTCTAATTGTTCAACTTCCATGTTTATCGATTTTCTATTTATCAAATACGTTCTCTGTGCGTACATTTTTCAGCTCGTAAATATCCTATTATTACGGCTTTCCAAATGACTCATTATTACTCACTTTTGTTAAGAATTTGATCAGTGTGATTTTCCGTATCCACTTTCTGCACCACTTCTTCAATCACGCCGTTCTCATCTATGACGAATGTAGTGCGGATGATACCCATATAATCGCGGCCAAATAATTTCTTTTCGCCCCAAACACCATAAGCATTCACCAGTTTCTGGTCAGTATCAGCCAGTAACGGAAAAGGAAGATTATATTTTTTAATAAATTTCCTGTGCGATTTTTCGTCATCCACACTTACGCCCAATACTTTGTAACCTCGCTTTAAAAGAACATCATAATTATCACGAAGGTTACATGATTGCGCCGTGCAGCCGGGTGTATCGTCCTTTGGATAAAAGTAAAGAATGATTTTTTCTCCTTTAAAATCAGAAAGTTTCACTTCCTTACCATCCTGATCCTTAGCAGAAAATGCCGGGGCGGGGTCGCCAACTTGAAGTCCCATACTTTTACTTTTTTCGTTTTTTCGGTTTTTTCCGCGCAACCGGCAGATCTTTCAGTTCGGTTTGCAAGATAGTACTATTTCCTGCCCTATCGGTCACTTCCAGCGTTAGTTCGCCTTCAAAAGGCTTAGTAGGATCCTGCTTTTCTGACCAGATATAGCCTTTTTTAGAATCAAAATTCATCAGCACCCATTCCCCGTTGATCAATGCTTTGTAATGGTCAACTCCGGAAGTTGCATCCCCGATAAATCCACGGATGCGGTCCTTACTATGTTCGACCAGCCGGATTTTGGGCGGAAGCGTGTCCGTCTGGATAACAAAAGTTCCGAGCTCCCTGGTTTCAAATTTGATTTCATTGTCAACCCAGGCGCCTCCTAAAAATCGATAGTAGCCATCGATATACCGGTAAACACGCGTTCTTTCTTTATTTTCCGGGACATTTTCCGGCTTGAATGATACGGAAATATAATCTTTGAGCGCCGTTCCCCGGTTGTTAATGGTCAATGCATTGAAATTCTGCTGGCCGGTCAGGAACAATGTGTCAAAAATACTGGTGTTCCGGAAATCCACCGACCATTTGTCTGCCTTATAACTCGATACAACTGCGGGAAAAATCTGGCTTCGCAGAAAAGTTTTCACCGTCGTTTTGCCGATTTTAACCGAGTCGGGCATGTATTCCCGCAAGTCTGTTAAAAATACGGCTGACTCATCTGTATAAAAATCAGGTTCTTTTTTCACCTCCTTACCATTGGAATACAAAGTTGCGAAAGGGATCGTGCTTCTGTAATATTTGGCCTTCACAACCAATGTATTTTCCTGTACATCGGTTTGAATGTATTCCGGATTTATTTCTACGTCATAAACCGGAAGTGGCGGGTTTTGCGGTTCACCTTTGATGACGAAAACCAGTTCCGAAGCATTCTCATAGGAATCGGTGATCTTGATGCGCACCTCATGCAGCAATGTATCGGCAATGTTCAGCTTGCCATTGATCGCATTGGTTTTGTATAAATTGAAATTATTGCCATCAGGAACGTAGCATTTCAGGTAACGCTGACCGGTTTTCTGCTCGGTTTCGTAGTCGATCAGGTTGTTATAATCCCTGGTTGCCGTGTTAGGAAAAATCTCGATGTTATAAGAAAAAACTTCATTCCCATCCATTTTAATCTCAATGCATTGCAAACCGTAGCGAAACCCGGTGCCCGTCATCTGATCGTGCGCAACCATATCAATGCCCAGGATCCCTGTTGCAGAAACCGTGTCGGCAAGCCTGTAAGAGCCGTCTTTCAGCTTAACCGGCGCATAAACCTTCCGACCAAACTGACCGTTGAGCCGCCCGTTAATGTCCAGCGGCCGGATCGCCAGATTAACAAATTTCGGCGGTGTGACGTCTTTTATTTCATTAAATCCAAAATACAACGGATTAAGGAAGTTGTCTTTGGAATCACGGATCTCAAAATGCAAATGCGGCCCGGCAGAACCGCCCGTGTTGCCGGAAAGCGCGATGATCTCGCCCTTTTTGAAATTAAATTTCCCTGCTTCCGGGAAAAGATCAATTTCAAATGTCTGCTTTTTATACTGCTCTTCCCGCACATAGGTCGCCAGCGGATCACTGAATTTCAGCAAATGTCCATAAACCGTTGTCTGACCATTGGGATGGCGTAAATAAATGACATTGCCATAACCACTGCGCTGAACGGCCACTTTATACACATAACCCTCAGCCGCCGCGTACACATTCAATCCTTCCCGCTGCTCTGTACGGATGTCCAGTCCGGCGTGAAAATGGTTGCTGCGCAAATCCCCCAGCCCGCCGGCAAGCGAATTGGCGAGCCCTGGCCGAATTGGAAACTGGTAATAACCTTTTGGATAGGTTTGTGTTTGGGCAAAAGAAGGCAGGCAAAAGCCCATCAAGCCCGAAAATAACAAACCAATACGGACCATCGCCCGAAAATGATAATGCATGAAAATGAAGTGAATGGATGAAAGATCCCGCAACCGAATAAAAGATCAGGTTTACCTAACGAATAATTCAAGCATCTTCTTGCCTTCAATGGACGCTGTAAGCTTATCGCCGATCTGCACAGGCCCTACCCCTTTTGGCGTTCCTGTGAAAATCAGGTCACCTTTTTTGAGCATAAAATATTTGGAAACAAAAGAGATCAGATAGTTGATGCGGTAGAGCATCATGGAAGAATTACCATTCTGCCGCTCTTCACCATTAACATCCAGACTAAAATTCAGGTTTTGGATGTCGTCGAAGTTGGATACAGGCACAAACTCAGAAACCGGCGCCGAACCATTGAATGCCTTTGCCAGTTCCCATGGTAAGCCCTTGGCTTTCAATTCAGATTGTAAGTCCCTTGCTGTGAAGTCGATGCCTACGCCTATTTCGTCATAGTACTTGTGCGCGAAGCGCTCCTCGATGTTCTTTCCTACCCGGTTTATTTTCACAACAAGCTCCACTTCATAATGGACATCCTTTGAAAAATCAGGATAAAAGAACGGTTCGCCCGCCCTGACCTGCGCCGTTTCGGGCTTCAAAAAAATTACGGGAGCGTCTGGTTTTTCGTTATTTAATTCAGCTATATGCTCGGTATAATTCCTGCCTACACAAATAATTTTCATTAGGAGCAAATAAAATTTGGATTCAATAAAAACACAAAACTACTTACAAAGCGGTCAGGGACATAATATTTAGCCTTATTTTTCAGATAAAATCACCCCGCGTCCGTTATACCAATGGTGACATTTTCTGCTTCAATTCCGACCATTCCCTTGGTAAATCTTTATTATTTTTGATAAAAGTATCGTTACTAACAGAAAGCTTGCGCATGAAGAAGCAAATTACCCGGTCTTTCCAATTCACAATCTGCACCCTGGCACTATCCATACTTTTATTTGCATGCGATACCCTTCGTAAAACCCCGGAAAGATCCAGTTCTTCAAGATATTCCCCGTCAAGATCATCCCGATCGCGCGGCACCGTAGCGCGCAGGCCGCCAACCAGGACACCCGCCAGAAAACCTGCAACTGCCTCAAAACCGAACTATAACACGCCCCGAAATATGCCTGCTACTGCTGTTCCACAAGTCGTTCAGGTTGCACGCACATATGCCGGAACACCATATCGTTCAGGCGGTAATGATAAAAATGGCATTGATTGCTCCGGTCTCATATGCTCTGTTTATTCAGAAATAGGCGTAAAAGTGCCCCGGATTTCCTGGCAGCAATCGGAGTTCGGACAGGAAGTAAGCAGCATTAACGACATTAAGCCCGGCGATTGGCTGTTTTTCGTGCCCGAAGCAGGGAAGGAAGGCTATGTTTCGCACGCCGGCATTGTGACGGACGTCAGAAACCAGGACGAGATCATCTTTATCCATGCATCCACATCGCGTGGCGTCAGGGAAGACAATTTATTTTCCAATTACTTCAAAGGAAGATTCGTAAAAGCCATGCGCCCTTTTTAATCAGCGCCTCATGCTTTTGTATTTTTTTCATGCAGCCTGGGGGTAAACAGCTGGCAGGCTGTCACTTTTGCATCATAAATGTTATATTGAAGCAATAATCCTTTCTCAACCCTATGGAAACTACTATAGGCCCTCCGCCAGCCATCGGAGGCCGCATTGTCCCGCTCCATGCAGCTCCGGACATCCCTGTTTACATCTACGCAACAGTTTTTGCTTCTTTCTGCGTCATTACCGGCCTGATCTGGGATATTTGCTGGCACATAAGCATTGGCCGCGACGGACTTCTGTCGCCTCCGCACCTGGTTATTTATCTGGGTGCTGTGGTCGCCGGACTTTTCTCTGGATATGAGATTTTAAGAAAAACATTCTGGGGCAGCAGTTCGGAAAAAGCCGCCAGTGTGAAGATATGGGGCTTTTTTTATAGTTCATTAGGCTCATTATTCTGTGTCTGGGGCGCATTAGCCATGCTAACCTCCGCCCCGTTCGATGACTGGTGGCATAACACTTACGGACTGGACGTTACCATTCTTTCCCCACCGCATACCGTGCTGCTTTTGGGCATGATAGGCATTCAGTTTGGTGCCCTGATCAGCGTTATTGCAGTCAAAAATCAATTGAAACTCGGGCTTGCGCATTCTTTTGACAAAACAAAATCCTGGGACAAAAAACTATTCTGGCTTTTCGCACTATCGGCGGGTTTCCTGTTAACCATTTGGTATACATTGCTTTCTGAAAGTCTTGGTCGGATGTGGATGCACCATTCCAGCCTTTACCAATGTGTTGGGGCAGGATTTCCGCTTTTTTTAATGGCTATTGGAAAAGCGGTGAAGCACAAATGGGCGATTACCGCCGCGACGGCCGTTTACACAATACTCATGTTAATGACCCTTTGGATCATTCCCCTCTTTCCAGCCGAACCCAAGCTAGGCCCGGTCCTGAATCACATTGATCATTATCAGGGATTTCAATTTCCACTTTTGCTTATTATTCCCGCCATAACCATTGATCTTTTGCGTAATCGCTACGGTTATATGAATGATTGGAAGCTTACCCTACTTCTGGGAAGCGTTTTTATATTTGTTTTTGCAGTATTCCAATGGTTTTTCGGATCATTCCTGATGGAATCGCCTTATGCCCGGAACTGGTTTTTTGGCAGCCATTACTGGTATTTCGGCAACAGCCCGGATTGGGAATATCGCTACAAATTTGGCCCGTGGCTGGAAACAACGCCTGAGTTGCTGCAAGGACTGGGCATTGCATTGATCGCCAGCCTGATTTCTACACGCATTGGTTTGGCTTGGGGCAACTGGATGCATAAAATTCAACGATGAAAAATCTGATCTTAATCATCATGCTTTTGGCCGTCGGCATGACCGCAAAAGCGCATGTAGGAAGTGCCGGCGTGCAAATGCAGGGACAGGCCGGGCCTTATAAAGTGCTGGTAAGCGTCGAGCCGCCGGATGTTATTCCCGGGACTGCAAAAATTACGGTTTTTGTAGAAAATGGCACCGCCAAAAAAGTGCTGGCCAGGCCCATCTACTTGTATTCCGGCGACAAAGGCGCTCCTTCTCCCGATGAACTTGTACAGGTTGCCGGACAAGCCGGCCAGTTTCAAGGTGTGGTTTGGCTGATGGAATGGGGATCGTCCAGCGCGCAGATCCAGGTGGAGGGAGATAATGGCAAAGGCGAGCTGATCGTTCCTATCGTTGCCGTTTCTACCGCCGAGCGCGAAATGCCGAAACATCTTGGCATTGGTTTGAGCATTTTGGGTGTGTTATTATTTTTATTAATGATCACAACCATTGGCGCGAGCGTCAGCGACGGGATTTTAAGACCTGGCGAGACATTAACATTTGCACAAAAAAGAAAGCGCTGGATTAATATGGGCATTGCAACCGTGCTATGCTCACTCATTTTATATGGAGGAAGCAGTTGGTGGGATAGCTGGGCGGCCCAATACAAGCAATGGCTTTACCGGCCCATTCAGGGAAACGCAGCGATTTTAGAGAAAAATGATCAAAGGGTTTTTCAGCTAAAAATTGATACGACGGGGTTTCACGCGCAAAGGCGCGGCAGTATGCTCAGTACATTAATCCCGGATCATGGCAAGCTCATGCACACATTCCTGGTGCGCACGCCTGGAATGGACGCCTTTGCCCACATTCATCCGGAACGCAAGGATAGCACTACATTTGAAGCCTATCTTCCCAAATTACCAGCTGGTAAATATTTGGTTTACAGCGACATTGTGCAGCGATCCGGTTTTGCTGAAACCATTATGGATACCATTGACATTCCGGAACAGCAAGCGATGACCAATGTTACTGAAGTAGCAGCAGAAGAAGACACTTATGTTGTGACCGACCCCATTGACGCGCCGGGCAATGTGCCGATGGACGATAATGTGGTGGTCTGTGGCAAGCCAGGAACCAAAACAGTGTTTAAAGACGGTTCATACGCGGTTTGGGAAGGCATGCCTAATAAGCCTTTGAACGCAGGTCAGCCTTATCAGCTTACATTCGAATTTTTTAATCCGGACGGCAGCGCCTGTTATCCTGAACCATATCTGGGCATGACGGGTCACGTGGCAGTTGTGCGTACGGATGGCTCCGTATACATTCACCTGCACCCGACCGGGACATTTGCAATGGCCGCGGAACAGACATTTAAAAACCGCATGGCCGACACAGCCAAAGTCGCAAAAAGACCTGAACCAGCGATGTTCAGGGACAGTATCGACCGTTATCTTGCCAAATTGAAAGCTATGCCGATGGAAGAAAGAGAAGTTTTCCTGATGACAGAAATGGGCATGTACGACATTAAAGACGGCGCCATGACCGGCATGGACCATGGTAACCGCATCTCATTTCCCTACTCCTTTCCAAAAGCAGGACGTTACCGGATATTTCTTCAACTAAAAAGAAATGCAAAGGTGCTCACCGGCGTGTACGACGTGAAAGTGAAAGACGCGGTTACCTTTTAAGTTTTCCAAAAAGATTTTTTTCAGAACAAATCCTGAATGTTCTGGAAGGACAGCTCCCTGTAATCTTCGATATAGAGGTTGCAGGGAGGTAACTCTTCCTTGGTATGCGAACTCAGGACGCCTACCACACGCATTCCCGCATTGATCGCAGCCGAAACACCGGAAAACGAATCTTCAAAAACAACGCATTGATCCGGCTCCACGCCCAGGTTTTTGGCACTGGTCAGATAGACTTCGGGATCCGGTTTGTGCTTTTTCACATTTTCACTGGCCATTATAGATCCCAAATGTGCACGGATCGGCACTTTTGTCAAGATCAAATCGAAGTTTGCTTGCGGTGCGGATGTGGCTACACCCAGTTTTACACCATTGCTTTGCAGGTCATTAATAAAAGCCACAATGCCCTCGATCGGGTTGATATGGGGTTCGTAAATTTGCCGGAACAAACTTTCTTTTTCATTCTCCATTTGCAAGAGTTCTTCTCCTTCAATGGACCTTTTTAAGAAATGGCTTAGAATATAACTGTTGCTTTTACCAAACATATGCATGGCAAATTCTTCGTCGGTAGGTGACAGGTCGCGTTTGGAGAAAAATTCGCGGAATGCCATGGAATGGTAAGGGTTGGTATGGCAGATCACGCCATCCATATCAAAAATTACTGCTATCTCTTTTTTCATCGCGCAAAGGTAAACAATCGACATTTTCTGCATGTAAAATCTGTCACTTTTCAGACAACGCCACATTTATTCTTTACAGATTCGCTTGCTAAACCGCGAAACGACAGCGATATTTAGCACAATGGAAAATCGGGTTTGAAATCTTTAACGGGATAGCAGCTTCTTTTTAAGTCACCGATTGCATTTTATAAGGTTATTCTGTTAAATTTACTATACCAACCTTCCGCTATTGTGAAATAGCACGCAAGATCTGCCGGAACGTTATCAGAGTTGGCTTTCTTGCAAATAACAATATGACAATGTATGAGTGAGTTAGAACCAATCAAGAATGGAGTGGATCGCCAGTCAATTGCAAGGCGAAGCGAGGACATGACTTCGCTGGAAGTGTACGATAAATATGGTGCAATGGCTTATGGTATCATTCTACAAATTATACCGCAGGTCCATTTAGCTCAGGAAGTGTTGGTTAGTGTGTTTTCCTCGCCGCAATTACAGGCTTGCAACAGTTATCCGTTCAGCTTTGTCGCTTGCGTGATCAAGCTGGCCCGTGCAAAAGCCGTGGAAGCGAAACGTAAGATAACAGCAATCGCCCCGATCGCAGATCCGTCAAACACTTCCGACACCTCACCAGCGAAAATTTTTGATTTATCCTTTTGCCAGGGTTTTACTCCTGAGGAAGTTGCTGAAAAGCTGAATATATCGAAATCCGAAGTTCTTCGTTCTTTTCATGAATATTTCAAATTATACCGTAACGCTTAATCATCAGGGCATATAGTGGAAATACAGGATTTTATTGAGAGCGGAATCTTAGAGGCACACTTGTTGGGATTAACCAATAAAGAAGAGAAAGAACTCGTACGACATATGGTGGAAGAAAACCAGGAAGTCAAAGAACAACTGGTTGATATTGAGAGAGACCTCACCCGCTACTTCAATGGCTCGGCAGCTACGCCTCCCACCGCAGTTCGGGAAATTATTCATCTCAGAAGTGGACAGGACAATTTTCGTAAAGAAAAACATACATTCAAGAACAGCGCTTCGGCGGAAAACAGCACGAAATTTCTTGATGTCGAGGTTAATGACACGCACATTAAAGTCCATAAATTCTGGCGTCCCGCATTCATTGCTGTATTTATTTTATCCAAAATATTCCTGATCGCCGGCTTGTATTATTACTTTAAAGCAGTGAATCAGGAGGAAGAATTACTAAGACTTAAAACAGAGATTCATCAAGTCAAATAGTCTGACAACATTCATAAAACAAGCCGGAACTCACATCGTGATCTTCCGGCTTGTTTGTTTATATTTGAAAAATAAACATACTATGATATCATATGAAAGAGAGAGAGAGAATTAGCATCCTCGAAGAATTAATGTCAGAAAACCTGATCCGCCTTGACCGACTTGAATCGGGACAGTTCGATCTGAAACACGGCCAAAATGTCCTGATTAGAAGTGTGAATGACCTAAATAATTTGGTCTGGAGGAATTCAAATGACATTGAAGTCTTGAAGAGCGATGGCACAATCATGAAAGGCGACATTGCAGTCTTAAAAGAAGATGTTGCGGTCCTAAAAGGCGATGTTGCAGTCCTAAAAGAAGATGTTGCGGTCCTAAAAGAAGGTGTCGCGGTCCTAAAAGAAGATGTCGCGGTATTAAAAGATGATGTTACAGTCGTAAAAGAAGACGTTGCTTACCTGAAAGAAAACATGGCAACAAAGCAGATGTTTGCCAGCCTGCTGGAAGCAATGGTAAATGGCTTTGACCGGACCGACAAACAATTCGCCAGAATGCACGACGAAATGGTTTTGCTGCGGCAGGATGTCAATGTACTGAAAGCCAGGTAACTCTTCAAAAAACCGCCAAATTACTACGTTCCTCAATCTCTAAAATAAATACATGTTTCCGTTTCGCGTTGGCCAGGGTTATGATGTGCATCAGTTGGTGGAAGGCAGGCCATTTTGGCTGGGAGGGATCCTGATCCCGCATTCGCACGGCGCAAAGGGCCATTCAGATGCCGATGTTGTTTGCCACGTCATGTGCGACGCAATGCTGGGAGCTGCGAACATGCGAAACATTGGTTACCATTTCTCCGATAAAGATCCGCAATGGAAGGGGGTCGACAGCAAAATTTTATTAGCCAAAGTTCTGGAAATGATCCGCGAAAAAGGCTTTGAAGTAGGCAATGTGGATGTTACGATCGTTCTGCAAAATCCAAAGCTCAATCCGCACATTCCGGAAATGAAAACGTGCCTTTCCTCTGTCACCCGGATTCCGGAAGAAAACATTTCCATTAAAGCAACCACTTCCGAACATTTAGGATTCGTAGGCCGCGAAGAAGGAATTGCCGCCCATTGCGTAGCCCTGATATATTTACCTGATGTCCTTCCTTTTAAGCAGGATTTATAAAATCAAACCCCTGAAAAACGCCTTCATGAAAAAAATTCTCCTTGCCCTTACCGTTACTATTGGCTTTACATTCATTGCATGCGCCCAGGAAGGCGGCCAGATTACACAACCGCTTGGATTTGAGGAGTATGACCCGGTTTCTACATTGAAAGTAGAAGAGCACATTATCAAGAAAGCCAAATTCCCGTTCATCGACGTACATAATCACCAATATCAGATGCCTACGCAGGATCTGAAAGCGCTGACAAAAGAAATGGACGCGCTGAATATGGGTATAATGGTCAATTTGAGCGGACGCGGTTGGTCGCAGGAATGGGAAGAAGGGACGGCTACGCTGAAAGGTTCACTGGAAAATGTGGCCAAGAATGAGCCTAAACGCATCGCCGTGTTCACCAACCTTCAATTTAAAGGCTTTGGTGAGAAAGACTGGTCGGCTAAGGCCGTTGCGCAGCTGGAAGCGGATGTAAAAATGGGTGCAAAAGGATTGAAAATATACAAAAGTCTTGGTTTTAGCGGCATTAAGGATGATAAAGGAAACCGAGTCGCAGTGAGTGATCCGCGGTTGCAACCCGTTTGGAAAAAATGCGGCGACCTGGGAATCCCAGTGCTGATCCACACTGCCGATGTGCCTTCATTCTGGGACCCGATGGATCGCTACAATGAGCGCTGGCTTGAACTGAAAACCCACCCAAACCGCAGGCGAGGTGCAAAAGATCCTGTGCCATTCGATTCGCTGATCGCGGAGCAACATTACATTTTCAAGAGTAACCCAAAAACGACATTCATCAATGCGCACATGGGCTGGTATCCGAATAATTTGAAAAAACTGGACAGCTTAATGGTCGTTTTTCCAAACATGTATGTGGAAATCGGCGCTGTTATCGCAGAGTTGGGCCGTCAGCCAAGAGCAGCTAAGCAGTTTTTTGATAAATATCAGGACCGTGTATTATTTGGTAAAGACAGCTGGGTGCCAGCCGAATACGCAACTTATTTCAGGGTTTTGGAAACAGAGGATGAATATTTTCCTTACCACAAAAAATACCATGCATTTTGGAGAATGTACGGGATGGGGCTGTCTGATGAGGTTCTGAAAAAGCTTTATTATAAAAATGCTTTGCGGATCATTCCTGGCTTGGATAAAAGTCTTTTCCCTAAGTAACCCTTCTCATTTAAAGGATTTCGCTTCCTTGATCAGCGACCTGTACTCAGCTTTTCCGAGGCATTTTTTGTAATAATCTTTGGCTTTCCCTTTGTTCCCGGCACGTGCTGCAATCCTTGCCAGGCCGGCGTAGGCCATTGCATGATATTCTTTGGTGTATTGATCGTCATGCGGCGTTTTCAAGGCAAGCAAATATTCGCGCTGAGCAGCAGCGTCGTCTTTATCATGCTTCTCATCCATCAAACCCTGGAAAGTGCGCCAGGCCACAGGATAAAAGCCGTGCGTATTTTTCTTCAACGACGCCAGTTCCTTATCCGCCTGCTCATACTTCGCTGCCAAGAGCAGCGATTCGATGTTTTTCATCAAAAAAAGCGGGTTTCTGGGATACAGATCAACGAGCTTATCGGTGTAGTAAACGGCCTTGTCCGGTCTTGACTCGTATTTAAGGTAAATGTGTGAAATATAAAAATTAGCCTCCGCACGCGTGATCGTCCCGACTTTGGTTGCATTGTCTATTTGTTTCAATCCCAACGCTTTATCACCGCTTTTAAAGAAGAGCATCAGCGGCTTCACCATTGAATGTTCCTCAGGATATACTTCAACATAATAGTTATACATGCCCGAAGTGAAGTAAAATTCCGGGTTCTTATTGATCAGTTTCAGGCCTTCAACGAATGCATTATACGCCTTCTTGCCCTCCCCCGCTGCATTCATCATTTCACCCTTATAATTGTACATCATGGCCATATAACCACGCGCAACCATTGTGTAAAAAACCGCTTCGGGATCCAGGCTGTTTTTCCCGTATTTCTTATTAATAGCGTCAAGGCATTGGTCCAGCTTGTGAATATATTCCTTGGATTTTGCTGGGTTATCCTTGATCGGCAAATGTTTCCAGAAGAGCACAAACGAATCCAGAATGTATGAAACAGGGTGATTAGGATACTTTTTTTGAACCTGATGCATAAAAACTTCCGCCTCCTCAAACTCGTAATTGTAAATTTTGTCCAGGCTGTTCTGAACATTTTTTAACGATGCCGGATCATTCAGAAGTTGTGCAGGTGCAGAAAGCGAACAAAGTGTCAATATAAATATGAAAAGAAACCGAAGGGTATTTTGCATGGCAATTACTATAAACTCAAAATGGTTTGGTGGAACCGCACCGGAACATTAGCTTTGTTAATAACCCTAAAACAAGATGCCGGGTTTCTGTTCCAAAGCTTTATTTGGACGGTTCTTTTAAAAATTATTTTACTCATTGATATTATGATTCGTTACGAGCAGTTTACCCTGGATAATGGCTTGAAAGTTTTTGTTCATGAAGATTTTTCAACACCAATGGCTGCCGTAAATATCTTGTACAATGTTGGTTCACGGGACGAGGATGAAGAGCGGACGGGATTTGCACATTTGTTTGAACACCTGATGTTCGGCGGATCCAAAAACATTCCCAGCTACGATATTCCAGTCCAGAATGTCGGTGGCGAAAACAATGCTTTCACTTCGCCCGACATCACCAATTACTACATTACACTGCCCGCAGACAATATAGAAACGGCTTTTTGGCTCGAATCGGATAGAATGATGAGCCTTTCTTTTGATCCCAATGTGCTGGAAGTGCAGCGAAAAGTCGTTATCGAAGAATTCAAACAGCGTTACCTGAACCAGCCCTACGGTGATATGTGGCTGAAATTAAGACCATTGGCTTACAAGCAGCATCCTTATCGCTGGGCAACAATCGGTAAGGACATTGACCATATTGAAAGGGCAACAATGGATGATGTTCAGGACTTTTTCTTTCGGTTTTACCGCCCGAATAATGCAGTAATGGTCGTTGCCGGTGCCATAAAAACTGCACAGGTTCGGGAACTGGTCAGCAAATGGTTCGGTGACATTCCTCCGGGCGCGCCTTATGTGCGCAACCTTCCGCAAGAACCATTACAGAATGAAGCCCGACATCTGGAAATCTCAGCAGCCGTTCCACTGAATTCCTTGATCAAAGTGTATCACATGCCGGGCAGATATGAAAATGGCTTCTATGCGACAGACTTGCTGAGTGATATTCTGGGACGTGGAAAATCGTCCCGTTTGTATCAAAGTCTTTTGAAGGAAAGATCGATCTTTAACAGCATCAGCGCTAGCGTTACTTCGTCCCTGGATCCCGGTTTACTTTTAATTAAAGGAAATCTCAATCCAAATGTTACATTGGACGAGGCTGATGCCGCTGTGACTGAAATACTTAGCGAAATTGTAGCGAATGGTGCTAATGATGATGAGGTGACCAAAGTAAAAAACCAGTCGGAAGCTTCACTGGCTTTTTCGGAAGTGGAGCTGCTGAACCGTGCCATGAACCTGGCTTTTGCGGCCAATGCCGGAAATGTAGACTGGGCCAATGAAGATGCGGAAATTATCAGAAACCTTACTTCCGAGGATATCCACAAAGCGGCAAAATCGGTGCTCAGGCCCGAAAATGCTTCCACATTATATTATCGTGCAGAAGATAAGCAGGCTGTGGCCAATTAATCCTCCGGCAGGAAAGTCAGATAACTGAAATTCTCTTCTTTAAACATTTCCTGTGCAATGTCCTGCAATTGAAGTGCGGTGATTTGCTCAATTTCTGTGAAGATCTCCGGAAGCGAATCCACGCGGCCGGTGTCCAGCAGGCTTTTGGCCATCATTAACATAAAACTCATGTTACTTTCCTCAGACATAGCCAGTTGCCCCATCAGCTGCACTTTGGTTTGATGCAGTTGCAGAACCGACAAAGGAACTTCCCGGATTCTTTTGAGCTCCTTATGGATCAGGGAAATGCTTTTCGTGAGTTGTTTTTGTTCTGTACCAAAGAAAATTCCCATAAAACCTGTGTCCAGGTAAGGCGTGTAATTCCCTTCGATAGAGTAAACAAAACCGTATTTCTCGCGCAATGAAAGGTTAAACCTGGAATTCATTCCCGGCCCGCCCAACAAATTAACCAACATAAAAAACGACAATCTTCTGTCGTCCAACAAAGGGTATGCCGGCTGGCCCATCGCACATTGCGCCTGGGAAATCGATCGTTCTTTTTGCTGACTCACAGGCACATACGCGAGTGGCGCCTGCCTGATCCTGGAAGTTTTGCGGTGCGGAATGTTGCCCAGATATTTTTCGGCAACGCGAATCACTTTTGAAAAAGGCAAACGGCTTACCGAGGAAACGACAATGCGCTCTGTATCAATGTTGTCGTTGATAAATTGCATTAAATCCGCTTTGCCAAACGAACTGACGGTCTCGGTCGTGCCTAATATATTATTTCCCAATGCGTGATCCGGGAAGATAAGCTGGTCAAAATCGTCCTGGATAGCGTCTTCGGGAGAATCAATGTACATTGACATTTCCTCCAAAATCACATTCCGCTCGCGCTCGATCTGCTTTTCAGGGAAAATGGAATGGAATGTTATATCCGCAAGCAAATCCATGGCTTTATCGAAATGATCGTCCAGGACCGAAGCGTGAAAACAGATTTTTTCCTTGGTCGTATAAGCGTTCAGCTCACCGCCTACATTCTCTAACCTGTTGATAATGTGGTAAGAACTTCGTTTTTCGGTTCCTTTAAAAGCCATATGTTCCCAGAAATGGGCCAGGCCTTGCTGATGCGCCAGCTCATCGCGACTTCCGATATCGAGCATGATGCCGCAATGCGCGATTTGCGTATAAGGGACCTGCTTGTGAGCAATGCGGATCCCATTGGCAAGCGTATGTAAATGATAATCTTCTGTGATTGGTAGTGTGGTGGATTTGGGGTTACCCTGTTTACGGACGTTATCTCTCTTCATTCCTTTTGAACACAAAATAGGCACCAATAATTTTCGGTGGTATCCACAAAATTACAGACTTTTGCTCTGAAACCCTTGAAAAGCACCAGTTATGCGCGTTGGATTTGATGCCAAAAGAGCTTTTGCCAATAAAACCGGACTCGGAAATTACACCCGATTTGTGCTCGATGCGCTCCAGACAAATGAAAAAGCACAAACCTACTTCGCCTACACGCCCAAAAACAAGGCAAAACTTTTTACTGCTTTCCCTGAAAACAACATTCGGCTTCCCCAGACATTCCTGGACAAAAAACTCTCGGCGTACTGGCGTTACGCATCCATAACCCATCAGCTGAAAGCAGATAAGATTGATGTTTTTCATGGATTAAGCAACGAACTTCCGCAAGGATTGCAACAGGCTGGCATTAAGTCTGTTGTGACCATTCACGATTTGATTTTCGAACGGCTTCCGCATTTGTTCAAACCCGTTGACCGGCTTATTTACAGACATAAATTCCAATCCGCATGCCGCCGCGCCGACTCGGTTATTGCCATTAGCGAGCAAACAAAGCGTGATTTGGTACAACTCTATCATGTTGATGATAAGAAGATCCAGGTTGTTTATCAGGATTGCAATCCGATTTTCAAACAGCGAGGTGAACAAGATAAAATAGAAGAGATCAAGCAGTTATATAACATTCAGGGTCCGTACATTCTTTGTGTAGGAACATTGGAAGAACGTAAAAATCAGCACAGGTTGGTAGAAGCATTTGCGAATGTTGCCGGCAATGATTTTCAGCTTGTTCTGGTGGGAAAACCAACGAGTTACACGCCCAGAATTTTGGAATGCATTCAAAAATTTAACCTCGAAGAGAAGGTGAAAATCCTTCATAATGTCCCTACAGAGGATTTGCCAGCACTATATCAGGCCGCTGAAATATTTGCCTACATCTCAATTTACGAAGGTTTTGGAATTCCGATTCTGGAAGCATTACACAGTGGAACCCCGGTTTTGGCAGCGAAAGGCTCCTGCCTGGAAGAAGCGGGTGGCCCGGGTGGACTGTATGCAGATCCTTATCAAAAAGAAGACATCAGCCATCAGCTGAATAAACTGATAACTGATGCCGCTTTAAGAAAACAACTTGTAGAAGCCGGAAAACAGCACATTAGCAGGTTTTCCGGTGAAAATATTGCTCGTCAGCTTGTGGATTTATACCAAAATCTCCGCTAAATTATTTCTCTCTGTATTGTTCAATGATCCGGAACAATGCTTTTTGTTTTTCCAGATCCGGGAAAAAATCGAAAAGCTGCACATGCGCGTCGTAATCGAGCGTTAATGCGGTTTCCAGGTTTAATAATGCTTCACGATACGTACCTCCGTGAATCTGGTAAACTGCCATTCTATAATAGAGATCGGCTTCCTCGGGCATTTCATCGATGGCTGCTTGCAACAGGTCACAAGCGCGCAAGTAATTGCCTTGTTCAAACAACACGTGAGACCATTTCAGCCAGATATCAGGATTCGAAGGCTCGATTTCCGCTGCTTTTTCGAATGCTTCAAATGCTGAAATAACATTACCCACTTTGAATTCTGTTTCAGCAAGTGCAAGCCAGTAATCGGGATTTAACTCTGTGATCTGAATGGCCTTACGCAAAAATCCAACGGCTTCATACCAGCGCCCAAGCTCACTGAAACAAATTCCCAATCCATACCAGCCGTCATCCCATTGCTTATCCAGCTTAACAGTCTGCCGGTAATATTTGATGGCTGTTTCAAATTGCCCCAGTTTTTCATAGCAAGTGCCCAGGCAGCAGCATGTTTCCGGCTGCTCCCCTTCGAGTTCAATGGCTTTCAGATATTGCTCTTTGGCGTCTTCGAACTTTTCCAGGTTCATGTACGAATTGCCCAGCTGGAAGAATGCCGAAGCGAAATCTTCCTTCACCAATGTTGCATATTCGTAAGCATTCACTGCATCCTCGTAACGTTCGAGCTTGCTGAATGCGATGCCCAAATTATACCAGGCATGATGCGAAAACGGATCGCGATCGACGAGCTCATTATAATAATCCAGATGACTTTCCAGCTGCCCTACCAAATCCAGGCAATGTGCAAGCTCATACAGCGCGCTTTCGTTATTCAGGTTATTGCGGAGCGACTTTTTATAGAACTTGATCGCCTCGTCATATTTGCCCCAATTCTGGTAAGTCTGCCCTATTTGAAAATATATTTCATCCTGATCTTCAACACGTTGCAACAGATTTTCCAAAACCTCAATGGCCTCTTCAAACTCTCCCATCATATTGGAAATGGCAACCTGCATGAACGAAATTTCAATGTCGCCGGGATGAAAAAGGGAAGCTCTTTCGAGGATTTCCATGGCCAGCTCATGTTCGCCGCGATTGGCATGCAGCTGCACCATATTCAGCAAAAGATCCAGCGAATAAGGATAATCCGACAATCCTAACTCACAAGCTTTAAAAGCCTTATCCCAATCTCCTTTTTCAATGTAGTGAACCGTTACTTTTTCGTAAGTATCCAAATCAAAAAAAACCGGCTCACTCGTTTTAAGCATTCTTTCAAACCTGAGCAATGTTTCTTTCATATAATCCTTTCTTTCCCCAAAATTTTTCTCCATCATACGGACCGTCAGGTTAGATTTGAGGGCTAACGCACCACTAATTAATTAAAGAAAGTTATAAAATAAATTATCGTAATTCAAATCTTGCCAAGCAAACTTTCACTCACCCTGGCAACCGTTCGCTCAATGGGCTGAAACTGAAAATTCAATGCTTTTCGGATTTTTCCATTGTCATAACTGATCTTTCTGGCCGCAGATTTGGCCGTTTCCTTGGTAATTAGCGGCTTTGTTCCTAGTAACCACGTCCTTACCGCCTCGAACCGCCAAATAATTCCAGCCAGTCCGGCGCCCACTTTAAATGTAGGCCGCTTCTTGTGCATGGCATCTGCGATAGTATTGAACAAATTCTGATAAGAAATGCTCCCACCATTCAGCAAAAATCTCTCTCCGGAGATATCCGATAGCAAAAGCTGAAATATAATGTCGGCGACGTCCTTCACGTCCACGTAATTGGCGATCCCCTCTGTATAAAATGGTTTTTCTTTAAAAATGTAACCAAAAATCTGCGTGCTGCTTTTACTCCAATCCCCTTCGCCCAGTATCAATGTGGGGTTGACAATCACCGCATTAAGCCCTTCCGCAATCCCGCGCCAGACTTCAAGTTCGGCCAAATGTTTGGTTTTGGCATATTCAGAATTCTCCGGAGAATCTTCCCAGCGTTGGCTTTCATCAAGAATAACGTCCTTTCCGGGAAGGGTTTTTCGCGCATCAGGCCTGCCGATTGCCGCAATGCTGCTCACATGACAAAGTTTTCCGATCTTATATTTAAGGCAAACATTCACCACATTCGCCGTTCCCTCCACATTCACTTTGTACATGGCCTTCCGCTCTTTTGGAATAAAGGAAACCACTGCGGCCGTATGCACAACCATATCCATGTTTTCCATCGCCCTTTCCAAAGCACTGAGATCAAGAATATCGCCTTCCACCCATGTTATTTCTGCTGCAATGTCAGCGAGCAGGCTCCGGTCGGAGTCAGGCCGTGCCAATGCAAAAACTTCATGATTTTCGGAAACAAACTTCTTCGCCGTAGCACTTCCAACCAACCCCGTGGCACCAGTAATGAGCACTTTCATATTTTATTAAACAGAATGTGAAGGTCAAAGTTGGCTGTAAAAAAATGAATTCACTGCATAACAACAAAAAACCCTTCCCAAATCGCGAGATCAGGAAAGGGAATGTCATTCTGAAAACTGATATTTTAAAGGCGTTCTGCTTCGAGCAGATATTTTTCAAGCTTTTCGATCCTGGGAGAAAGATCGTCTTTTTCATACAATGCAATCATAAAATCCTTTCGGAGTTCTCCGGTCGTTTCGGGACTGTCTTTCACTTTTTGAATCAACCCGGGTAAGGCTGCCTGCGCTTGCTTATGCAAATCCAGGCTTGTCAAAATTTGGTTCTTAAAATCACCAACCAGCAAGCTATATTCATTGTCTGCAACATGGCCTTTAACTTTATTAATCCCTTCCATAATGAGTGCAAAACGGCCGCATTTGGAGTCGATCAGTTCTTTGGTTAAAAAGGCAATTAAAGCATAGTCGTCTGAGTTGATCACATCACCATCTTCCAAGATCACTCTTGCGTATCTGTTCCGAACGTGCCTGATCAGCAACGCATCTTCCCGGTGGCTTCGCAAAAAGCTTTTATACGTTCTCAAAATCCCATCCTTCTGATCGTCTGTCAGTGGCGCATTCTCTGCCGGCAACTGGATCGGCGCCATTTCGGTTAGCCTTTCTTTTAACTGACGTTCTGATTTGACCAGCTCCCTAGTGATCTTCCCGTTTTCCGCCAGGGAATAGGTTGGGAATAATGCATCATCTTCGGTTACTGCTTTTGTAAAATGATACTGTCTTTCTGCCTTTTTAAGATAATCATCCTGATTGTCAGCACATCCGAACGCTGCCAGCACAGCCAGAGAGAGCACAAAAAGCCTTTTGTATATGTATGTCGTCATCTTGTTAATGGTAAATGGTGGAACAAGCGTTAACACTTGAAGTTATAAAATTTTATTTACACTTTCTCAAAGTCCCGGTTCTGAAAGCGTTTTTACTAATTTTACGTTTTAGAATCTTATTTATATTACCTGAATTTCAAAGATGCCCATTCCCGATCCAAAACGATATACTGTTACCGCCGCGCTGATCTATGCCAATGGCCCTATACACATTGGTCATTTGGCCGGATGTTACATACCGGCAGATATATACGTTCGTTACCTGCGCTCCAAAGGGAAAGATGTTGCTTTTATCAGCGGAACCGATGAGCATGGCGTTCCCATTACGATTCGTGCGAAAAAAGAAGGCCTAACGCCGCAGCAGGTCGTTGATAAATATTATGCGCAAATCGACGCTTCCTTTAAAGAACTGGGCATTTCGTTCGATATATATTCCAGGACGAGCAAGGCGGTCCATCATGAAACCTCGCAGGAAATTTTCAAAGACCTGTTCGATAAGAATGTTTTCGTTGAAGAAACAACCGAGCAATATTTTGACGAAACGGCCGAACAATTCCTGGCCGACCGATACATTGTCGGAACATGCCCGGTTTGCGCAAATCCAAATGCCTACGGCGACCAGTGCGAACGTTGCGGCTCAACATTAAGCCCGCTGGAACTGAAAGATCCGCGATCAATGCTATCCGGCGCAAAACCGATTTTGAAGGCGACCAAAAACTGGTATTTGCCTTTGGACACCATGCAACCTGACATTGAAAGCTACATCAACAGCCACAGCGAGTGGAAAACAAATGTTTTCGGACAATGCCAATCCTGGTTAAAAGACGGACTAAAACCCCGCGCCATGACCCGCGACCTCGATTGGGGAATCAAAGTACCGCTTCCTGATACGGACGGAAAGGTTTTATACGTGTGGTTTGAAGCACCTATCGGATACATTTCAGCTACAAAAGATTGGCTGATCCAAAAAAACGGAACGGACGAGGGCTGGAAGCAATGGTGGCAACCGACCACCCCTGGCGAGGAGACGAAGCTGGTGCATTTTATAGGTAAAGACAACATTGTTTTCCATTGCATCATTTTCCCTGCTATGCTGATGGCGGAAGGCAACTATATTTTGCCGGATAATGTACCTGCAAACGAGTTTATGAACCTGGAAGGCGATAAAATTTCCACTTCAAGAAACTGGGCCGTGTGGCTTCATGAATATCTGGAAGAGCTTCCCAATAAGCAGGATGTGCTGCGTTATGTGCTTACGGCCAATGCGCCTGAAACCAAAGACAGCGAATTCACCTGGAAAGATTTCCAGACCAGAAATAACAGCGAGCTCGTTGGTATTTACGGCAATTTCATTAACAGGGCCATTGTTTTAACCCAAAAATTCTGTGACAGCAAAGTGCCCGCAAGAGGCGCATTGCAGGAAATTGACGAGATCGCTTTGAAAGACCTTTCTGAATTCCCGGCGCGCATTGCAGAATCCCTGGAAACTTACCGGTTCCGTGAAGCGCTTACATTGATCATGGACTTAGCAAGATCAGGAAACAAATATCTCGCAGAAACGCAGCCCTGGCATGCCATTAAGACTGATCCTGAACGCGTTAACACGATCTTGAACATTGCATTACAAATTTCAGCAACATTATCCATTGTGTCTGAGCCCGTGCTTCCTTTTACAGCTGCGAAAATCCAGGAGCAACTGGGAATGACCGATACAGCCTGGGAAAATGCTGGAAACCCGGATCTGCTGTCTTCCGGACAGGCTGTTCTGGAAGCGAAACTGTTATTCGAGAAAATTGAAGACCATGTCATTGAAAAACAAATTCAGAAACTGCACGACGCAAAACGAATGAACGAGCTGGAAGGAAAAACGGTCACGGCAATCAAGCCGGAGATTCAATATGATGATTTTGGAAAAATGGATATTCGTGTCGCTACAATCGTCGCTGCGGAGAACGTTCCGAAAAGCAAAAAACTGCTCAAACTGCTCGTAGACATCGGCACTGAACAGCGAACTGTCCTTAGCGGGATCTCAGAGCACTTTTCAGCGGAAGAAGTGGTTGGCAAAAAAGTATTATATCTGGCAAACCTTGCGCCGAGAAAGATGATGGGGCTGGAAAGTCACGGAATGATCCTGATGGCCGAAGACCGGGACGGAAGCCTGGCTTTTGTACAGCCCGGAAAAGAAGTGTGGAACGGCGGGACAGTAAATTAATAATCTGCAACTTGAAACAATAAAGGGCTCCTGGAAAACCAGGAGCCCTTTTCTATAAAAATGTTATTGAAATTCCATCTTAACCTGGTCGTACAAGGAGTAAACCTTATCCACCAGCACTTCGCATTCCCTGTCCGAAAACTGGTCGATTGTATTGCTTACCGCATTGGAAACAACTTTCCCTTCCTCATTCACTTTCACACCTTTCTGTTTGATAAGGCTCAGGATCTGCTCCCACTCCCCAATAAGGCTATCGGAAAAGTACCGCGGTTCGATAATGTTGAAATATGCAGATTGGGATTTTAACTTTTGCTTAAGCTGACCGGAAGCATTTGAAACTTTGAGCTCTTCTACAAGTTTCGTAAGTTCAATGTAAGCGAAGATATTTGATTTTTTCATAACGTTGAGATTGGAGGAGTAATATATAAAATATGGATGCTAAGATACAGAGATGAAACTCCTTTTTTTAATATAAAACAAAATGTTTACCCTATGTTAATATTAACTATTGGATGCGTACAATTCCTGAAAGCTATATTCCATGTGCTTCATTCATAAGACCGAAGGCAATGAAAGATCTCTTTTTCGGGCGCAATATAGTGCATGACACATAAAAAAACCCGACAGTTGTAACTATCGGGTGACTTTATTTAGTGCAAATTCGCTGTTACCAGCGTTCAATGTTAACCTTCCTGTGGTAATCTCCCTGCTCGTCTCCGTAAGGAAGAAATAGCACAAGATGGCGCAAATTATCGTCATATTTTGCTGTTATATTTTCAACGTCGACCCCGTCGGGAATGACGAATGTATTGATGAAACGTATCGTTCTCCACTGCTCTTCATCGGACAGACTTTCCTGAGAAAATATGGGCAACAAGTGAAATAGTTTTAGATTATTAGTATTCTTTTTTCCTTTTACTACTTCCAATTGAAGATCTTCAACCTCGATGCCAGGAACCTTCACAACAACTTCAAAACCGTCCGATCCTCTATCAAGCTTTATAGCGGGCTCACTCATTCCACCATTGATCGTGTTGATGAAATCAATATTCATCAGCATTTCCTGGGGTATTTTCAGTTTGCTTTCCATAGCTATCGCGTTTAAGATTCACAAGTTTTATACATTAACGAAAAACTACGTGCCAAAGATTATTTTTCGATTAAAATTTGAAAATATAATCCGTTGGTAAAAAATCTTCAACCGCCTTCAAATGACTGAAAGCATCTTTTTAGCCCTGAATAACCATATTACCACAAATAAACCGGAAATAACCTAATGTCAAAGTTGCAGTAACCGCTCCCCACAGAGCGACAAATTGTCCTACTATCTGAATGCTGATCAGGATTTGCGATCAGAATGTCCTAAGTCGCGTTCGGGATCAATGCGATCGCGGATCAGTTGCTTGATTTCTTTGGGCTCCGGGAAGTGTCCTTCGCGCTTCCTGTCCCAGATAATGTCGTCCCCCAAGCTGATGATGTATCTTCCCGCAACTTCCGACGGCACAAGCTGGACTGCATGCAGATCGTCGGTAAATGTGGTGAGTAATTCCTGCGCCATCCAGGCAGATCGCAGCAGCCAGCCGCATTTCGGGCAGTATTCAATGTTGATTGTAGGTTTCATGATCATTAACACAATGCTTTGGGTCATCAAGTTATCAAAAAAGCCGTGAAGGATATCCCTCACGGCTTTCGAATTTTAACCTAACCCTTTTAATCTTTTGCGAGAAATCCGTCTAAAAATTTCTCCCTTAACGCTTTACAAATGTCGCTTGCCCTATACATTATTTTTAGCGTTATAACCCCTGATTTGTAAAATGCGTAACCCCTATTTTAAGCCTTGGTAATAATCCCCAATGTAGTAGGTAAAACTACGTGTTTTTGTCCCCAGCTCATTTTTCAACACATTGGTTTACAAATCTTTACACGAGAACCGGTAACTCAATACAATGCATTCCGCTTGGTGGTAAGGCACGTGGGGGTTACATTTACGTATATCAAGAAATTTTTAAAAATTCTCTAAAACGTTTATGGATCCACGGAAATTTACGGGTAAAGAAGGACAGCTGATCTCAGCGGAACAAGCATTAAGAATTACTGAACCTTTTCAGAGAAGAGAACAGGAAATTACGCTTCGCGGTGAGAATTATGTAAAAGCCGAGTTTTTTGGAATACATACATTCAATGAATTGATGAGCATTCACGGAGAAACTTGTGTTGGTTTTCGCGTTTATTACGGCATTACGGAGGAGGAAGGACATAACGCAGGAGAAAAGCAAATGCTGGCCAAAGGCACAAAAAGACCGACCGCAAGACTTGTGCTTATCCCTGTCGACGCGCACGGCAATGACCTAACCAAGTCTGCCCGGCTTAGTGGAATGAAGGATATGCCCGCAAGGAAAGAAGCCATGACAGGCGGACCGCTTTGCCCGCACCAATGTTAGGCAGTAATAATTAACACACTATATGTTTGAAATTTTCATTTCGTATTGTTTCAGAAACCCGGTCTCATGCATAGCAGTATTTATCACACTATTACCGCTAATATTAATAATTTTAAAAAAAGCATACATCGACCCCACCTTCCGATTGCTGTTGGTTTACTTGACAGTGAAATTGATGATTGATATTATAATGGTTCGTTCGGCTGCTAATCATGAGAATAATATATTGTTTTTCAATTTAGCCATCCCGGTTAATTACGCTTTGCTGGGCGGAATGTTCTATTACAAATTCAACTCACCGACATTAAAAAAAGGGATTATAGGTTCAATGGTGGGCTTTTTAGCTTTCACAGCATGGGATATTTTTAATTCAAATCCAGTGATAAGTGACCTGCATAACCACAGGGCAGTATTGTTTTCAAAAACAGTGGAAGGAGTCTTGATTATTACATTGATTTTATTGTTTTTCTATGAACTGATAAAGTCTTTGCGCATTCCAAACCTGCTTACCTTTCCCTTTTTCTGGGTATGCTCAGGTTTACTGTTATATTATTCAAGTTTTATCTTTATTGCGCCTGTCTTACATTATACGGCCACCTGGAATCATTCCGTTGACATAGGCTTAACTGAAACCATTCCAACTATTTTTGAAATAGTATGTGCGTTGTGCTTTAGCGTTGGTATTTATCATTTTTCGGCAGGACATTATGCAAAACAGTGAAGAATTGAAATGGGCGTTACTCATTGCCTCGCTGGCAATGCTGACCATGGCGTTCTGCATGATCTCTTTCGTGATGTACTATCAAAAAAGACGATTTGAGGAGGAAAAGCGGATCAGTGACATTGAAAAAAATTACAACCGCCTCTTACTGGACACCGCGCTTAACTCAGAAGAAACAGAGCGCCGCCGCATTGCCCAAGACTTGCATGACGACATTGGGACAATGCTATCCCTCACCAAGTTAAGCCTTAACCAGCTCAGCAAACTGGTCGGCAGCAGCGGAAATGAGAAGGAGGACCAGATCATGAGAAAGTCGCAGTCGCTGGTTGAGGAAACCATCCTTCATGTGCGCAGGATCACGCGTGATCTGGTGCCCACGACATTGGAAAGGTTTGGATTAATGGAGGCGATCGAGGAATTTATTCATAAATTAGAAGAAGATAACAACCTCGCCATCACCTTCCTGGCCAACACAGACGATTTCCCAAGGCAAGGCCAGAAACTGGAACTTACGCTTTACCGCATTATGCAGGAATTGGTCAACAATGCGATCAAGCATGCCAACTGCTCTAAAATTGATATACGGCTGGAAATCAATGATCAGATGATCGGATTGAAAGTGACGGATAACGGAGTGGGTTTTGATCCCGAAAAAATCAAAGAAAATAATCTCGCTGGGCTGGGCCTGTTAGGCATCGAAAGCCGGCTGGCGATTGTTAACGGAACAGTCCAATACGAAAAACCTGAAAAAGGCGGCGCAAGTGCATTTGCACAGATCCCGGTGATGCCGGTTTCAGACAGCAAACCGGAACCTTTGCATCCATTCCGCCGTGAGCGCGTGAACATTTAATTAAATATGAAAACCTTAAAACTGGGAATTGCCGACGATCACGAACTGTTCAGAAAGGGGTTTATCTCCATGCTGAGCGGCATTCCCGATTTCGAATTTGTACTTGAAGCGGCCAATGGCCAGGAATTACTCGACCGTTTGCCTGCCAACACACCGGATATCGTTTTTATGGACCTGCAAATGCCGGTTATGGATGGGATTCAGGCCACAGAGGCTGCTTTTGAAAGATTCCCTAACATTAAGGTGATCGTTGTTTCCATGTATAATGAAGACCGTTTCGTTATTCACATGCTGGAAAAGGGTGTGCAGGGCTATTTATTAAAAGACACAAGTCCGGACGAAGTGGAAAAAGCCATTCGCCGCGTGGATGAGGAAGGTTTTTATTACAACGACTTCGTTTCCAAAGCCATGCACCGGAAAATGGTAACCCGGCAGGTTAATAAGCATCCCTTCTTCCCCAACGCCTGCAATGTTGCGCTTTCGTCAAGGGAAAAGGAAGTCCTTCAACTGATATGCGACGGCTTTTCGACGGCGGAGATCGGCGACAAGCTTTTCATCAGCGTGCGCACGGTAGAAGGCCACCGGTTAAGGGTTTTGGAAAAAACAGGAACCAAAAGCACAGCAGCTGCGGTTGCATTTGCCTACAAAAATCAACTATTGAATTAAGAGCATTTATAAATTGCAATTTACAGAATGACACGCACCCAAATGCGTGTCATTCTCGTTTTCAGCTGGGAAACTCCTGTGATTTATTTATCTTTCAGCCAGTAACTTTGTAAGATCTTATGAAAGTCCTCATCGTTTGCACCAATCATGAAACATTCCCGACCAAAGCCGGTAAAACAGGTCTATGGCTGAGTGAACTGACTTATTTTTATGATGTGATGTCCAAACGGCGGGTTCTTATGGACATTGTCAGCCCGTTGGGTGGAAAAATTCCGATCGACGAACGCAGTCTGGAATTGAAAGATGAATGCAATGCAAAATATTGGGAAGATGCAGCCTTCCGGTCGAAATTAGACCATTCGCTTTCCCCTGCCCAGGTCCGTTCTGCCGATTATCGCCTGGTTTATTTTGCGGGCGGTCACGGAGCCATGTGGGATTTGGCCGAAAATACAGATTTGCAGAACATCGTCAGGGATGTTTACGAACGCAACGGAATGGTTTCCGCAGTTTGCCACGGCGTATGCGGCCTCCTGAATGTTAAATTATCTGACGGTTCCTGGCTGATCCAGGATAAATACGTTACCGGCTTTTCCAATGTGGAAGAAGCCCTGATGAGCTTTGTAAGTGAGGTGCCGTTTTATCTGGAAGACAAATTGAAAGAGCGCGGCGCACATTACACCAAATCAATGATCCCTTTTATGGAATTCATTGAAATGGATGAAAGACTGATCACTGGCCAGAATCCAAACTCAGCAAGAAAAGTCGCCTCAAAAGCGCTGGAAGAGCTCTTTGAAAAATAATGTTAGATTTTCAGGTCTCCGAAAAGCGAGCGGAAAGTCGGTAAAATCGCATCCTTATCAGACACATTCGCATTTTCTACGCCCCAGTTGATCGCCAGGTCCTCATCATTCCACAAAATTCCAGATTCGGATTCCTTGTTGTAAATATTGGTGCATTTATAAGAGAAAATCGAATCTTCCAGTGCAACAAAGCCGTGCGCAAAACCTTCCGGAACGTAGGCAATATTGTTTTTCTCGCTGCTTAATTCAAAAATTTCATGCTTACCGAAAGTTGGGGATTCAGGGCGAATGTCAACGGCCACGTCCAGAACCTTACCGGAAATAACGCGGACCAGTTTGCCTTGCGCGAACGGTGCTTTCTGAAAGTGAAGCCCTCTTACCACGCCTTTTTTCGAAAAAGACTGATTATCCTGAACAAAGTTGGTTGGCAAACCCAATTGTTTAAATATCTGCTCATTATAAGATTCAAAAAACATTCCACGATCATCATGAAAAACACGTGGGGTAAGTTCAACTAATCCGGCAATGGAAGTTTCGCGAATCTGCATAAAATAATATTTCTGTTGGTTGGTAATGGTAAGTCTTAATCTTGGGACAAATTTATGAATCTATTGATAGAGGTTGTAATTTCAGCGCATTATTTCCAAAATCATGACCTACGAAGCGCTGTTTGAACAAATTTCCCAGAAAAAATCCTATTTGTGCATAGGGCTTGACACAGATATCAGGAAAATCCCTGCGCATCTGCACAAAGCCGCGGATCCTGTTTTTGAATTCAACAAACAGATCATCGATGCCACTGCGGATTTTTGTGTTTCCTATAAACCTAACATCGCCTTTTACGAAGCTTCGGGTTCCAAAGGCTGGGAAAGTTTGCAAAAAACGATTGAATACATTCCAAAAAGTCATTTTACGATTGCGGACGCAAAGCGCGGCGACATTGGGAATACGTCCGGCCTTTATGCCAGGACGTTCTTCGATCCTTCGGCCTCCGGGCTTGATTTTGATGCAGTTACCGTCGCGCCTTACATGGGCAGCGATTCTGTCATTCCGTTTTTAGATTTTGAAAATAAATGGGTTATCCTGCTGGCATTAACGTCCAATCCGGGCAGCAGCGACTTTCAGCGTCTCGAAATAAACGGCACACCTTTATATGAGCAAGTGCTCAGAACTTCCCAAACCTGGGCCGGTGCCGACCGTATGATGTACGTCGTAGGCGCAACGCAAGCGGCTGAGTTTGAAAAGATCAGGACGATAATCCCCGATCATTTCCTGCTCGTTCCCGGCGTAGGCGCGCAGGGCGGAAATCTCGAAGAACTTTCAAAATTTGGCATGAATAAACATTGCGGCCTCCTCGTGAATGCATCCCGAAGCATTATTTATGCCGGAAATGACATTGATTTTGCCCAAAAAGCAAAAAAAGAAGCCCAGCTTTTGCAGCAGGAAATGGCAACTTATCTCGACCAATATTGCAAGTAAGCACTTAAAATTACAACATTAATCTTCCAGTTTTCAATCCATTACATTGCTCCATGCAACTCTCCGATCAGCATTCATATTCGATACAAAACATTGATCCGCATCAGTTAACTGAGAAATTCGGCAGTCCGCTTTACGTCTACGACGGCGCGACGATCCGACGCAAAGTGCAGGAATTGCAGCATGCGTTTCCCGGCATTAATATGAAGATCAAATATGCTTGCAAGGCCAATACAAACCTGTCTATTTTGCGCTTAATGCGTGAAATTGGAGTGGAACTGGATGTGGTGTCGCCGGGGGAGCTGGAAATGGGTTTAATGGCTGGCTATACTGCAAACCAGGTTACATTCACACCAAGCGGGGTTCCATTTGAAGAAGTAAGGCAGGCTGTGGATGCGGGCGCGATCGTTAATGTGGACAGCATTCCGTTACTGGAATGGTTCGGCCAGACTTACGGCAACACCAAACCATGCCTGATCAGAATAAAACCCAATGTTGCGGCAGGCGGCCATGCGAAGATCATGACGGCGCATGCGGATTCCAAATTCGGCATATCGGTGCTGTTACTGGACCAAATCCTTGAAGTTGTTAAAAAATATGACATTAAAATCATTGGTTTACACCAACACACAGGATCAGACATCAAAGATGCGGAGCCGTTCCTGAAAGTGGCGGACATTCTGTTTGAAACAGCCAAACATTTCCCTGATCTTGAAATAGTCGATCTGGGAGGCGGTTTCAAGGTTTCCTACTTGCCCGGAGATGAGATCACAGACATGGATTTGTTGGGAAGAAAAATTTCCGAGCGGTTTAAAAAGTTTTGCAGTGAATATGGAAGAGAATTGCAGCTTTGGTTCGAGCCAGGCAAATTCCTGGTGAGTGAAGCCGGTTACTTACTGGTGAATGCAACCGTTGTAAAAGAAGATCCGGCACGCAATTTCGTGCATGTGAATTCCGGATTAAACCATTTGATCCGCCCTATGATGTACGGATCTTATCATCATATTCTGAATGTTTCCAATCCTGCGGGTGAGCCGAAAGTTTATAATGTGGTGGGTTATATCTGCGAAACAGACACGTTTGCAACAGACCGGACTTTGCCGGAAGTAAAAACCGGAGACTTACTCGCATTCTTGAATGCAGGCGCTTATGGCCTCACCATGAGCTCCAATTACAATGCCCGCGAAAGGCCGGCGGAAGTTTTAGTAGACCAATCGGAAGCACGACTGATCAGAAGACGGGAAACGCTGGAAGATCTGTTGAAGACACAAATGGACTTGTAACAAGACATTATGTCCTGAATAAGCTCAATTCTTTTTTTTTAATGCCAAAATTTCAGGCTTTCTGATCAGGCATATGATTTTCATGGAGTGATGTAAACAAAGCAATCATCTCCATGAACTTCAACCAATATACAATTAAGGCGCAGGAGATTATACAACATGCTGCGCAAATGGCCCAGGGCAACCAGCAACAGGCCATCGAAACGGGTCATGTCCTGAAATCAATTCTGGAAGAAGACCCTGACACTTCGTTATTTCTGCTTAATAAGCTCAAGATAAGCCCGGACATTTTGAACAACCGTCTGGAAAAGATATTGGAAGGATATCCGCGTGTAAGCGGCGGCCAGCCTTACCTGGGCAATGATATGGCTGCGGCAAGCGCCAAAGCCCAAAATTTCACCAAAGAATTTAACGACGAATTCATAAGCATTGAACTCCTCATCCTGGGTATCCTGGCTGGAAAAGACGCCACCGCGACGCTCATGAAGGAAGTTGGTTTCAAGGAAAAAGACCTGATTAACGCAATCAAAGAACTCAGAGGTAAAAACAATCCCGTGAAAGATCAAAATGCAGAAGCTAAATATCGCTCACTGGAACGATACAGCAAAAATCTAAATGAACTGGCGAAAGCCGGTAAAATCGACCCGGTTATAGGCAGGGACGAGGAAATACGTCGTGTTTTGCAGATTTTGAGCCGGAGAACAAAAAACAATCCGATCTTGCTGGGCGAACCCGGCGTGGGTAAAACCGCGATCGTGGAAGGTCTGGCGCAACGGATTGTACAAGGAGACATTCCTGAAAATCTGAAATCAAAGATCATTGTTTCCCTCGATATGGGACTTCTGATCGCTGGTGCGAAATATAAGGGCGAGTTTGAAGAACGTCTGAAAGCAGTTATCAAAGAAGTGACCGATTCAGAAGGCGAGATCATTCTCTTCATTGACGAAATCCACACATTGATCGGTGCGGGCGGGGGCGGCGAAAGTGCTATGGACGCTGCTAACCTGCTGAAACCTGCGCTTGCCCGTGGTGAATTGCACGCAATTGGTGCGACCACTTTGAAGGAATATCAGAAATATATGGAGAAAGACAAAGCTCTGGAACGTCGTTTCCAGGCTGTAATGGTCGACGAGCCGGATATTCCTGATGCGATCAGCATTCTTCGGGGGATTAAGGAGAAATACGAATTGCACCACGGCGTGCGGATTCAGGATGATGCGGTTATTGCAGCCGTCGAATTATCGAACCGTTACATCAGCGATCGTTTCCTGCCCGATAAGGCCATTGACTTAATGGACGAGGCAGCTTCGAAGTTAAGGCTCGAAATGGACAGCGTTCCCGAAGAGCTCGACGAACTGAACCGCCGCATTATGCAGCTCGAAATCGAGCGCGAAGCAATCCGCCGTGAGAACAACAAAGACAAAGAAACCGTGCTGAACAGAGAAATTGCAGACCTCAGCGAGGAGCGCAACACTTTGAAAGCCCAGTGGGAAAATGAAAAAGGAAAAGTCAACGAAGTCCGCACATTGAAGGAGCAAAGCGAACAGCTGCGCCTTGAAGCCGAACAGGCCGAACGTTCGGGTGACTTTGGCAAAGTAGCGGAAATCCGTTACGGACGCATTCCGGAAGTGCAAAACAAGTTGACGCAATTGCAGCAATCCGAAAACGCCGAGAGCTTAATGCAGGAGGAAATCACGCCTGAGGACATTGCAGAAGTAGTTGCAAAATGGACAGGCATTCCGGTAAGCAAAATGCTGCAAAGCGACAGGGAAAAACTTTTGCAGCTTGAAGATCATTTGCACCACCGCGTTGCGGGACAGGACGAAGCCATTGAACTGGTTGCCGATGCTGTCAGGCGGAGCCGGGCTGGTTTGCAGGATGCGAAACGCCCTATCGGAAGCTTCCTTTTCTTGGGACCAACGGGTGTAGGTAAGACAGAACTGGCTAAAACGCTTGCCGAATATTTGTTCAACGACGAAAATGCGATCGTACGGATTGATATGAGCGAATATCAGGAGCGGCACTCTGTAAGCAGGCTGGTGGGTGCGCCTCCGGGATACGTGGGCTACGATGAAGGCGGACAATTGACCGAGGCCGTTCGTCGTAAACCTTACAGCGTGATCTTGCTGGATGAAATTGAAAAAGGCCATCCGGATGTCTGGAACATTCTGCTGCAAGTGTTGGACGAAGGCCGTCTGACGGATAACAAAGGACGTGTTGCGAATTTCAAGAACACGATCATTATCATGACTTCCAACATGGGCAGCCACATTATCCAGGAGAAATTTGCTGAGGATGAGGGCTGGAACCATACATTGGTTGTGGAGGAAGCCAAACAGGCGGTCCTGGACCTGTTGAAAGCATCAGTAAGACCTGAGTTTTTGAACCGGATCGATGAAATTGTGCTTTTCGAGCCCCTTACGCAGAAAAACATTCGCAAGATTGTGGATATTCAGTTCAAAGGGATTCAGAAGATGCTGCAAGAACAGGGAATTACCCTCGATGCCACCGACGAAGCGCTTACCAAACTGGGTGAGGATGGATTTGACCCAGCTTTTGGTGCACGGCCTTTGAAACGGATCATGCAGAGACGCATTTTGAATGAGTTGTCCAAAGGGATATTGAGCGGACAGGTTGCCAAAGACTCCGTCATTATGATGGAGCTCAATTCGCAAGGTGATCTGATCTTTGAAAATGTAGGTAATGTTGAGCTTTAATTTCTTGAAATATTAATATTAGAGCGAGCGGCAGCAATGTCGCTCGCTTTGTTTTGTAACGTGCCCCACTTTTTCAACGCGTACACCACACTGGTTACATAGGGGCAACATTTAAATCAAGAAATGCACTACGGAACCACAATCGCATTTTGGCATAATTTTTGTACAATTTTATATCTAAATAATCTAACCCTTTAATTCTACACAAATCCCGTGGAACAGTCATTAAATTCTATCAAAGTTGCTATTCTGGTGGCGGATGGATTTGAGCAGGTTGAAATGACCGGCCCCAGAAAAGTCCTAAATCAAAAGGGGGCAACAACTCATCTCATATCCCCTAACAAAAATGCGGTTAGAGGATGGAGTCATCTTGACTGGGGTGAAAAGCATAATGTTGACGTGCCGCTTACACTGGCACGGGCAGATTATTATGATGCATTGCTTTTGCCCGGCGGCGTGCTGGGAATGAATGCGCTAAGAATGAACAGCCGGGCTATTGATTTCGTAAAATCTTTCTTTGCATCTGCCAAGCCAGTCGCAGCCATTTGCCATGGCCCCCAGATCCTGATTGATGCTGATGTAGTTTTAGGCCGCATAATCACCTCCTACGCTTCCATCCGGCAGGACCTGGAAAATGCAGGAGCAAGATGGGTAGACCAGGAAGTAGTAACCGACAACGGCCTCATCACCAGTCGCACAACCGACGACCTCTCCGCCTTCACAAGCGCATTGATCAAGCAGCTCAATCTGGAAGTTTATCATTAAGGAATTTACCACACGTTGCAAAATCGAGTATTTAAACAATGCTCGATTCGCAACTTAGTTCCCTTCAAATATCCTCGCTTAAACGCCGAACTACTATCTTTGCCCGCTCATTGATTTGGCGTTTACATGGCACTTGTTTCTCTTTTGGGCGTTTCTGCCCGTAAATACGATACTACTGTTTTATCTGATATTGACTGGAACATTGAACCCGGAATGCATTGGGCGGTGATTGGGCCGAATGGTTCGGGGAAAACGATTTTGCTTGATGTTGTGGCCGGGAGGTGGCCGGTTTCCAAAGGGCAGGTTACCTATGATCTGCAAGCGCCGTTGAGGCAAGCCATTGAGCTGGTTTCCAATGATTATTCGTTCAACCGCATTGTAAGTGCCGGCGCAGAATATTACCAGCAGCGTTTCCACGCATATGAAAGCGAGCGCGCGCCATCGGTAAGGGCGATTCTCACCGATCAGTTAAAGCCAGTGGGAACGGTGAATGAGAATTCTGTTACGCTGGGACCGGCGAAGGTTAGCGAGTCGGAACTGAATGAAATTTCTGATCTGCTGTCCATCACCCACTTACTTAATCATCCTTTTGTAACATTATCAAACGGAGAAACGCGGCGGATGCTTCTGGCTAAATCCTTACTTAAAAAACCCAAGATACTGATCCTCGACAATGCATTCAGCGGCCTGGATGTGCATTCGAGAGAGGTGCTTCGCAATGCCTTGAGCGAGCTGGCATCATCCGGAGTAACCATTATCATGGCAACAACGGCAACTGAAATTCCACCCTGCATCACGCACGTTCTTGAACTGAATGCAGGCCACATTGCAGGCACTTTCAATATAGACGAATATAAAGCGGGGTTCGCAGGGCAGCACCATAACCCCAAGCCCGATCCTGAAAAGCTCGCCAGCTTCGGTTATCCTGCGCATATAGATTTTGAAAATGCAATTGATCTCAGGAACATCACGGTCCGTTATCACGATCAGCTTATTTTGGATCAGGTCAATTGGAAAATTGAAAAAGGAGAAAAATGGGCGCTTTCCGGCCCTAATGGTTCAGGGAAATCAACATTGCTGAGCATTATTACTGCTGATAACCCACAGCGCTTTGCCAATGATTTTGATTTGTTTGATACAAAAAGAGGCGGATCAGGCGCTTCTATCTGGGATATCAAGCAAAAGATCGGGCACGTTTCTCCTGAACTGCATCTCTATTTTCCGCGGGACACGTCTGTTTTCAAAACCATCGCCTCGGGCTTCTTTGACGCAACGGGTGTTTTTTTCAAAAAATTGTCCGAACAGCAAATTGATAAGGTGTATGAAGTGGCAGCGCTCTTGCATGTCGGCCATTTGATCGAAAAGAAATTTTCAGAGCTTTCCAAAGGGCAGCAGCGCATGGTTTTGCTGGCGCGTGCATTGGTCAAAAATCCGCCTCTGCTGATTCTAGACGAACCTTGCCAGGGGCTAGATGCGAATGCCATTGAATATTTCAAAGCCGTGGTCGATGCCATTTGCGACACACCCGAGCGAACATTGATTTACGTTTCACATTACCCGCATGAAATCCCAGGCTGCGTCACGAAAACATTGCGGTTGGATAAGGGAAAAGTGATCGCCTGATCATTCCGGGGCGTCGGTTAATGCTTCCATAAAGGAGATTACCTGCGTAATTTCAATTGCCGTAAGGTTAAGCTTTTCTGCTGCCAGCGTCTGGTTCGGCACATCGAGTCCCAGACCGGCTCCCCCACCCTCATTGTAAAACTCCATCACTTCCTGCATGGTAGCAAAAGCCCCATTGTGCATGTAGGGAGCCGTTTTGGCAATATTTCGGACGGAACTCGTTTTAAATGCATTTTTCCATTGTGGAAACTGGTCGTGCACGCCTCTGCCCGGATCTTTGTCCAGCACAGGATTTTTCCAATCTGCATGAACAGTCACCCCCAAAACTTCCGATTCTGTCCGCTGGAAATCGGGTGGAACGGTCCCATTGAATAACGGCACGAAATGACAGGTCCCGCATTTGGCTTTGCCCATAAAAACATTAAAACCCTTCACCTGATCATCAGTAAGCACTTTTTTATCACCCCGCATATATTTATCAAAGGGCGAATTGAAAGGGTTTAATGACCGGACGAAAGACGCCAGCGCATTTTGAATGTAAACCGGGCTGATGGAATCCAGCTCGGGATAAGCTTTTTTGAAATCCCGTTTGTAAGATTCATCCGTCGCCACCAGTTTGGCCACGTCGTCCATAGAACCATGCATTTCCAGCTTGTTATGGATCACGTCCGCGGCCTGATCTTCCAGCGATGGCGCACGCAAGTCGTAAAAAAGGGCTTGCTGCAAAGAGGCATACATAATGGAAGGCGCATTGCGGTCAACGAACTTATTATCAAACCCTTTGCTGGTTTTCAAGCCATCCGCATAGGCCTTACCGGGCTGGTGACACGAGCCGCAATTGGTTTTTCCATTGCCTGAAATCCTGCTATCGTAAAACAATGTCCTGCCCAGCGCAACCCGGTCCGCTGTCGCATTGAACTTCGAATCGGGTAAAAGCGCTTCGGGATTAAATGCATTTTTATCAAAAATCGTGGCCACATTCCCGTTCAGAAGCTTCCGTCCATTCATAAACGGGATGGCCGCCAGTTCCTGGTTTTTATGCAGCGACCGGCATAACGGATTGACATAATCGGCAATAAATATTGAGCGGTCAAACGCATTGAAATCCCTATTTTGGCCTAAAAACGCAATTGCAGCCCTGGTAAGGCCGTCCAGTTTCGCAAATTCAGGCAATTGATCTTTGTATGCTTGTGTATAATGTTGAAAAGATTTTAAAACAACCGCACTCTCCGCGAGTGCATTGCCCGAAGCCGGCGTATCAAACCCGGAAATGCCCAGACTGATCAGCCGAAACATTTCGAGCCGCAGCGCATCCATCACATGCGAGTCGGTAATGCGAATGTCCACCCATAACATCTTGATCCGTTTGACATTCACCTGCATCTTGCGCGCATGACGCACCAGTTCTTCCTGGTTCACAGGTTCATCTGTGTAAATGAGCTCTTCGATAACCTGCAACCCACCCGGCTCAAAAACCGCATTCTCCTCATCCTCAATCTCGTCCAATGGCGCGCCATTGATCATTCTGACCGTAGTAGGGAAAAAATATTCAGCAAATGCTTCTGTTTTTTTGAATTGCAGCCGGAGTTTCAGGAAATCCTCCTGCAAAGTTTTCACGCCCGGCTTTGATCTTATTTTTTCCAAAAAACCATCATTCATCACGATCAATGAATCCAGGTCTGCATTAAAATCCGCATAGATTTTTTCGTGCGGCGGTTTTTCAGATGTGCAGGAATTGAGCACAAAAACCAGAATGCCTGCGAAAATCGCAAAGACAATATTTTTCATGGTGAATATAAAAATGATAGAAGGCCCTCCGAAAAAGGCCTTCTATATGCTTGCTGAGAAGTGTTATTGCTGAATTCCGCGAACGATCACTGTTTGTCCGCCTTCTTTATTTGTAGAAATGCCGCTGCCGTCAGCACCTTTGTATTTTTCATCCTGCCACGTGTGCGGGTGCAGGTTGATCATGAATGTTTCAGGAATGCCCACAACATCCGAAATATCTATCATTGCGCCATACTCCCAGGTGCTTAACGAATTGTTTCCTACCGAGTTATATTTTGCGTTGAATGTCGCATCTTCTCTGCGGTGGTGCATTTGAAGCATTGCCTTGCTCTCTTTTGTAGCCATGTTATACTGCCAGATCGTGCCATCGTGATCATTGTCTTTATAGAATGAATCACCGTCTTCCTGCACGTACACGAAGTTTTTGGTCACGCAGATATTATCCGGGTTTACAATGAAGCTGCCAGGCTTATCCGCTCCGTCCATAATGATCTGCAACTTGCCTTTCAATGGGTTCGCTGCATCAAATTTCAGGTTATAAACGCGGCCCCACATGTTTTTCCCAGCCACAGGAGTAACCTTATCCGACTGACTCACACCCGTTGCAGTGAAGTAAATGTCGCGACCTGCATCGCCGCCGCCTTTGCGGTAATCAATGTCCTCAACGCGGGCAAACTGGATCATTTTCTTGTCAACCGTCTGTGTTTGCAGTTCCATTCCAGTGCTTGTTTTTACATTATCAAAAGGAACAAATTCAACGTCGTAAGCTTGTCCTTTCACCATATCCGTTTCCACACTTTCCTGGTTTGTGCGGCGCAATGCATATAATTTACCATTGTTCAGATCACCAACCACATCCGACACGTAAGCCACAAGCTGACCATTCGTATCATCTTCACCGATAATGATCACCGTTTTGCCCGGAAATGCATCCTTAGGAAGCGGCACTGCATTCTCAGCATTCCACTTTCCAAATGCACTTACCGTTCTTGTCTTATTCTTTTTATCAGCTGGCGCAAATGGGTCAATGGCATGCGTCATCGACTCTGAGTTGCTTTCACCCGCCGTCAGAAATAATGGCCCGAAACCGTGTTCCTGTGGGGTTGCCAATGTAGCAGAGCACAATCTCCACTGCCCGCCTTCTGCGTCCACAATGTATTCACCTTTAACGGGTTTCAACTCTTTGTCAAGATAAACGCGGGATACGGAGAAAAGAATTTCATGGTTATTGATCATCACAAAGCCTTCACCATTTGGGTTTTTCACAAATGCACCGCCGTCTGGCTGAGCACCGTAAATGAAGTCGGGAGAATCCTGCAACTTGTCGTCGGAGCTGATCAGTGTCGTGATTTTCAGATCCTCAAAACCCGGTAAAGAACGCAGCAACGAAGGGTTCACCGAACGGTTAATGAGTTTTGAAGAATCCACTGGCGGATCATTATGATCTTTAATGCAGCCGGAAAAGGTCATCGCGCCGCAAACCAGCGCGGTAAGGGCATTTTTGGGAATAGAGTTAAATTTCATCGCCATGGTGAGATAGTTATTTAACAAAACTAGACTAACCGCGGCTATTGGGTTTTACGTGAAGATTAAGCTATTATGAACAAAATTTAACATAGCATTCATAAGCAGGAAAAATATCGCTTCGCATTGACGGCTTCTTTGACAAAACCATTTTTCAGGTTCATAACAATTGATAATGAGCTGCTTCCAAAACCAGGAACATATTGCGCGCGTCCATAACCAACTTCAAACCGTTTGATCCGCAGCCATGCGCCAAAGGAAAACCCGGCCAATGCGCCGCGGTTGGAAAGCCGGAGTTCCTGCCTGCGCAAATGGTCATAACCGAGCATAACCCTGAAATTCGGATGAAATAATGCTTCCGCTCCGAGTGAAAGATGGCGGCCCAACTTTTCGGCTACACTGACCTTTTTCGGGGTCTTATTGCCATTGTTATCATAGGTAAAAAACAGGTTCGGATCATTGTAAACCATATCAAACTGATTCAAATGATGCGCAGTAAGCGACACACGGATGGGCATATATTCCGGTTTGAATGTGATGCCCAACCGCACATCCAGCGGCAATGTGGGATCACTCAAACTCGTAAAATTCTGTTTTACAAACCCTATATTTTTAACCACAAAACCAACGGTAAGGTCCTGCTCGGGATGCTTGAAAACTCCACCCCAATCCAGCGCCAGACCGAACACATTATAAGATTGAACGGAAGCGCCCACCAATTTCAATGTTCCACCAACGGTAAAAGCGCCGATGCTATGCCCATAACCCGCTGAAATGCCATAATCCGCCGCCCGGAACTCCCCTATCACATTGCCGATGTCGTCGGTTTCCACCATGGTCCCGTAGTTCAGATATTGCAGCCCAACCGCCCAAACGCCCGCAGATTTGCCAGCCCGCCGGGCGTAAGCAGCATTCACAAACCGCGTATCAGCCAGGTAAGGCATTAAACTGACCGAAACATTTTTTGCTTTGGAAGAATCAAGCAGGGCAGGATTTTGGATAAAAATCGCGGGATCATTGCCCGAAATCGTGAGGTGATGGGTGCCTAAGGCAGTGCTTTTTGCCTGGGCCGGCAGTTGCAGAAAATCGAGCTTGTTTCTTCCGCCTATGAATTGTGAATGTGCCGTTTGCCGGACGCCAAAAATGATCCCGGCCAAAAACAAAGCGCACAATCCGATCTGCCTCATAGTTTGCAATAATTTCCCGAATCAGTAAAATGACAGTATATTTAGATTCTCTTCAAGAACAAATGTAACCATATCGTCCGTATTACATGGGATCAGAATCTTCCGCGACTTCAAAAAAAGAACTTTTAGATCAGAAAAATGCTGAGGCCGATTTGGGTGGTGGTGCGCAACGGATTGAAGCACAACACGCCAAAGGCAAGCTCACCGCCCGCGAGCGCATTATGGTCCTGATCGACAAGGGCACATTTGAGGAAATCGGGAAGTTTGTGATGCACCGCAGCAAGGATTTCGGGCTGGATAAGGAACATTATCTGGGCGATGGCGTGGTGACGGGTTATGGCAAGGTGAATGGCCGGCTGGTTTACGTTTTTGCGCAGGATTTCACCGTTTTCGGAGGCTCACTTTCTGAAACGCATGCGGAGAAAATTTGCAAGATCATGGATCTGGCGATGAAAAATGGCGCTCCGTTAATTGGTTTGAATGATTCGGGCGGTGCGCGTATTCAGGAAGGCGTGCTTTCACTGGCTGGTTATGCGGATATTTTTTATAAAAACACATTGGCTTCCGGCGTCATTCCGCAGATTTCCGCGGTGATGGGCCCGTGCGCGGGCGGTGCGGTTTATTCTCCGGCCATCACCGATTTCATATTAATGGTCGAAAATACAAGCTACATGTTCGTGACCGGCCCTAATGTGGTCAAAACGGTTACGCACGAGACAGTTACCGCCGAAGAACTGGGTGGAGCCATGACGCATGCGACCAAATCGGGCATTACCCATTTCGTGTCGCCCAATGAGGTGGAATGCCTCCTTAACATTAAAAAACTGCTGAGTTACATGCCTCAGAACTGTGAGGAAAATGCACCGGGCGTTCCCTATGAGGCACAAAACGAATCGCGTCCTGTTTTAAACAACATTATCCCTGACAATGCCAATCAGCCTTACGATATGCGCGAGGTAATCGGGGAAATCGCTGATGCGGAAAGTTTCTTTGAAGTGCACCAGAACTTTGCAGAAAACATTGTCGTTGGTTTTGCCAGGATTGCGGGCCGGAGCATTGGCATTGTGGCGAATCAGCCTGCCGTGCTGGCGGGGGTGCTCGACATTCATTCGAGTCAGAAAGCGGCCCGTTTTGTGCGGTTCTGCGATTGTTTCAACATTCCTTTGCTGGTTCTGGAAGACGTTCCCGGATTCCTCCCGGGCACGGATCAGGAGTGGAATGCGATCATTACAAATGGTGCCAAATTGCTTTATGCATTCAGCGAAGCCACCGTTCCCCGCATTACGGTCATTACGAGAAAGGCTTACGGCGGTGCTTATGACGTAATGAATTCCAAGCATATTGGCGCGGATTTGAACTTTGCCTGGCCTACGGCGGAAATTGCGGTGATGGGTGCGAGCGGTGCGGCAGAGATCATTTTCAAACGTGAAATCGCGCAGGCAGAAGATCCAGCTGAAAAGCTCAGAGAGAAGATCGAAGATTATACAGAGAAATTCACAAACCCATATCGTGCGGCATTCAGGGGTTACATTGATGAGGTCATTTATCCTGAACAAACGCGGGAAAAGCTCATCAGGGCTTTCGAAATGCTCGAAAACAAGGTGGATGTGCGTCCCAGAAAAAACCATGGAAACATTCCGCTTTAAGATTAATATTCTAAATTCACTCCCAAGTTTTAATTTCCTAAACATCCTTAACTAATGAAAGAAAAATCGGGCACTTCTGCGTCCAGACGGACCTTTATCAAAGGTTCACTGGCTACGCTGGCCACTTTTTCCATTGTCCCCCGCCACGTTCTCGGCAAAGGTTTCATCGCACCCAGCGACCAGCTGACCAAAGCCATCGTCGGCACCGGCTCCATGGGCCGCGGGCACATTCCATATGCAGGCACCAAAGTCGTTGCGCTGTGTGATGTGGATAAAAAACACCTCGATATAGCCGTCGGAATGGTGGATAAAGGCGTGAAAACCTTTTCTGACTATCGCGAAGTAATCCAGTTGCCCGAAGTAGACATTGTCCATGTGGCCACCCCGCCGCATTGGCACGGGATCATTGCCGCGGATGCTGCACGGGCAGGAAAAGATGTATGGTGTGAAAAACCAATGACGCGCACGATTGGCGAAGGAAAAAGGCTTGTCGAAGCTGTGCAGCAGCATGGCCGTGTTTTCCGGTTGAACACCTGGTTCAGGTTTCAGGACAATTTTTACGGCATGAGGACACCGGTTAAGCCCATTAAGAAACTGGTTCAAAGCGGATTATTGGGCTGGCCTTTGAAAGTAACCGTCAGCAAGCACACCGGTTTTGACTGGAAATTTTACTGGGTAGGAAACACAAACAACGCGCCTCAACCCGTTCCCGCTGAACTCGATTACGAAATGTGGCTCGGACCTGCACCTTACAAACCGTATAGTGAGCATCGCGTGCATCAGACTTTCCGCGGTTACTGGGATTACGATGGCGGCGGATTGGGCGATATGGGTCAGCATTACATTGATCCGATCCAATATTTTCTCGGCAAAGATGACACAAGTCCGGTGAGCGTAGAAGTGGACGCTCCTCAACAGCACACAGAAGCCGTAGGAACCTGGCGACGAATCACTTACACTTATGCGGACGGCTGTCAGATCGTTCTGGATGGCGAAGCAAAAGACGAGAAAGTGGCTTATATAGAAGGTCCGAAAGGCAAACTTTACCCCAATTTCCAATCCGACATTCCGGATCTGGAAAAGAAACTGGCCGCATTCCCAGATCCCGAACCACAGGTTACAGACTTTGTGGACGCCGTTAAAAACCGCAAAAAATTTGCGCTGAACGAAGAAAACGGTCACCGCTCCTGCACCATTGTAAACATGGGACTCGCCGCATTAAGGTTAGGACGCTCCCTGAAATTTGACCCCGAAAAACAAGAATTTATAGACGATGAAGGTGCAAACCGGTTGATTAACCAGCCTATGCGAGGTCCATGGACCATTTAAACTGTGTTAACGCGAATTTTGCAACCATTCATTTCTATCCCTGACCATTCATGAAAAAAACATTATATAACATTCTCGCCCTCTGCATCCTGATCCCCCAGGCATGGGCGCAAACCGACGATGCGCTGGCGACCAAAGCCAAGGCGTTGCTGTCAAAATTCCCTTCCCAGAACGAAGCTTCATTAAAGAAGAATATGGAAGAACTCGGCCAGCTCGGTAAACCGGGACTGGTGCAGATCGCCTCCATGTTAACTCCACTCGGAAAAGGCGACAATACGAAAATTCAGTATGCCATCGGCGGTTTTACCTATTATGCTTCCCAAGCTGGCAAAGAAGATTTTCGGACAATCGCTGCTGAGGCTTATGGAGAAGCACTGTCCAAAGTAAGCGATCCCGATAGCAAGAATTTCCTGATCTATCAATTGCAGACGGTTGGCAAAGATGAGTCAGTTGAAGTTTTGAAACCTTATTTAAAAGACGAAAGACTTTCCGGCCCGGCTTCAAGGACATTGGCGAGAATTGGTTCGCCTGCTGCTGGCGCTGCATTGTTACAAGGCTTGGAAGGTGCTCCCGAAAGCACACAAATTGCCGTTGTCGAAGCATTAGGCGGTGCGCGTTACAAGGAAGCGGCTCCGAGCATCGAAAAATCGGCGGTGAATGAAGATCTGCTTTTACGCAAAGTGAGCT
Source organism: Dyadobacter sp. CY347 (assembly GCF_021502655.1). Lineage (GTDB taxonomy): Bacteria > Bacteroidota > Bacteroidia > Cytophagales > Spirosomataceae > Dyadobacter. Next base: position 162,666 of record NZ_JAKFFT010000002.1, on the reverse strand, counting down.
TGTATGCACTTTCTGAAATCGGTGCACCTTCTTCTGAGCAGATTTTATTGGCTGCTGCGCAAAAGGCGAATTTCGGTTATGACGAATCGGACGCTACGGCCGTTTATCTCAAATATCTGGCCCGGTTAGCCGAGAATGGCAATGCTGCCGCATCGGAAAAAGCTGCATTGGCTTTGCTTAAAAACACGCCGGATGTGAAGCAAACGCCTACGCGCTCGTCTGCGCTGAAAATTTATTCAGACATTAAAAAACGGGAATCTGTGCCTGTGTTGGTGAGCGCATTGCAGAGCGCCGATGCGCAATATCGTGCAGCAGCATTGAAATTAGGCCAAAAATATCTGATGGCCGATGGCACAACGCCCTGGCTGAATGCAATGAAAAAGGCCAAACCCGAAGTGCAGGCAGAGATTATCACCATGCTGGGCCATGCCAATTCCCTTGATGCCCTGCCTACAATTCAGAAATCATTGAGCTCGAAGGATAGCAAAGTCAAACAAGCTGCGATTTGGGCGGCTGGCAGGATTGGTCAGGAGAAAAGTCTTCCAGCATTGATCACTGTTTTAAAAACCGGCAATGCCGAGGAAGTGGCAACAGTGAAAAGCAGCTTGCTAACCATGAAGGGCGAGGGCGTCGTAAATCAGCTGGCAACAGCATTACCCACATTACCAGCAGCTTCACAGGCTGCTGCCATTGACGTGATCGCTTCGCGCGAAGCCAGTTCCAAGCTCAGCAATGTGTTTGCATTATTAAAAAGCCCGAATGCGGAAGTTTCAAAATCGGCTTACACTGCATTGAAGTCGCTGACGACAGCGAATGATCTGCCGCAAATGTACATTTTGTTAAACACGGTAACCGCTGCAGAGCCAATGGCTGCTATCCAAAAAGCAGTGGCGGCTGGTGTAAAAGGTTCCGGCGATGCCAAGGCGCAGACGGATATCATTTTGAAACAAATGCAAGCCGCTCCGGCCGACAAGCAAGCCAATTATCTGGCTGTTTTATCAAGCATAGGAGGCAAAACGGCCCTTAATTCTGTGGTTTCGGCCTATAACAGCGGTGATGCGAAGTCGAAGAAGGCTGCGATTGCTGCGTTATCGTCCTGGTCGGATGCAAGCGCTGCGGGTGATCTTTTGAACATGGCCAGAAAGGCAACGGATGATGAGGAGTTTGGATTAGCATTGACAGGTTACGTCGCTGCCGCTGCAAAATCTACCAAAACCCCTGTTAATAAGGTCATTATGCTGCGTGAAGCCATGACGCTGGCAAAAACAGACTCACAGCGCATTACAATTTTAAAAGAGTTACCGAGGTTGAGAACATTCAATGCATTGCTATTTGCAGGGAAATTTCTGGACAATCCGGCAACGGCACAGGCTGCTGCACAAGCTGTTACGTCCATCGCGCTTGCTAATAAGAATTTTTACGGCGCCGAAATCCGTGATTTGCTTAACAAAACTTCGTCTGTACTAAAAGGAAAAGATGCGGAATATCAGCGGGAATCGATTAAAAGGCATTTGTCTGAACTTCCAAAGGATGAAGGTTTCGTAGCATTGTTTAATGGAAAAGATCTTTCCGGATGGAAAGGTTTGGTTGAAAACCCGATTGCGCGTGGCAAAATGAGCGCGGACAGTTTGGCTTACAAACAAAAAAAGGCCGACGAAGCTGCAAATAAGGATTGGTATGCAAAAGACGGCGAGCTCGTTTTCTCCGGCCATGGCGATAACCTTTGCACTGTGAAGCAATATGGTGATTTTGAAATGTTTGTGGATTGGAAAATTCAAAAAGACGGCGATGCGGGCATTTATTTGCGTGGAACGCCGCAGGTGCAGATCTGGGACACGTCGCGTGTGAGCGTGGGTGCACAAGTGGGATCGGGCGGCTTGTATAACAACACAACGAATCCAAGCAAACCTTCAAAACTGGCTGATAATGCCATCGGCGACTGGAATACTTTCCACATTACCATGATCGGTGACCGCGTTTCTGTGGATCTGAATGGTGAGAATGTGGTGGATAATGTGATCCTGGAAAATTACTGGGACCGTAACCTGCCTATTTTTGCCAAAGAAGAGATCGAGTTGCAGGCGCATGGAAACCAGATCAATTATCGCGACGTATATGTGCGAGAAATTGCTCGTCCTGAACCATTTACACTGTCAGAAACTGAGAAAAAAGAAGGCTTTAAAGTGCTGTTCGACGGGACTGATATGTTCAATTGGGTAGGAAACCGCACGGATTATTTCATTGAAAACGGCGCATTGGTTGTAGATCCGAAAAAAGGCGGCAAAGGGAATTTGTACACCAAAGACGAATACAGCGATTTCGACTTTCGATTTGAGTTTCAATTAACACCCGGAGCTAATAACGGGCTGGGAATCAGGACGCCGATGGAAGGCGATGCCGCTTATGTTGGAACTGAGATCCAGATCCTGGACAATGATGCAGACGTTTATAAAGACCTGCACGAATACCAGTATCACGGCTCAGCATATGGCATCATTCCAGCAAAAAAGGGCTTTTTGAAGCCAATGGGTGAATGGAATTATGAGGAAGTGCGTGTGCAGGGTTCTAAAATCAAGGTAACCTTGAACGGAACAGTTATTCTGGATGGTGACCTGGCTGAAGCAAGTAAGAACGGCACGGTGGATCACAAAGAACATCCCGGACTAAAACGCACAAGCGGACATTTGGGCTTTTTGGGCCACGGCTCGGAATTGAAGTTCAGGAACATCAGAATCGCAGACCTTAGCAAGACAGTCGCTGAACCAACTGCATCTTCGTCAAAAAAGAAGAAAAAGAAATGAGAATTCGCGGACGACACTTTCTGGAAATCAGGGACTTCGTTCGCGATTCGAGGATTAAATTATAAAAAAATTTAAAAATGCCCATAGGGAACTGTTTCGGGCATTTTTATTTAGCTTTGAGTAAGTATCAAAAAAAACGGCCAAGCGAACGTATCCACATAAATTGATCCACATGAAAACCAGTCATATTTTACTTGCTGCTTCATTGTTATTTGCTTCTGCATCTGCTTATGCGCAGCATTCGCTGACAGAAATCTGGTCAACTGAAGCATCTCTCCCTATTCCCGAATCTGTGCTGTACAGTGCAAAAGATAAGCTTTTGTATATCGCACAAATTGACGGAAAACCAGGCGAAAAGGATGGCAAAGGGGCGATTGGAAAAGTGGGACTGGATGGTAAGATCATCGAAAAAGATTGGATTACCGGCCTTCATGCGCCAAAAGGCATGGGAATCATGGGAAACAAGCTATTCGTTTCAGACGTTACGGATGTTGTTGAAATTGATATTAAAGCAGGAAAAATCTTAAAAAAGCATGCTGTGGAAGGTTCTAAATTCCTGAACGATCTTACCATTGATGCCGAAGGGAACATTTATGTTTCTGATTCGAATACTAAGAAGGTTCATTTGATAAAAGACGGCAAAGTATCAACCTATTTTGAGGACCTGACAGGGCCAAATGGTGTTCTGGCCGTTGGTTCTGACTTGCTGATTGCTGATAGCGGAACTTTGAAAAGACTCAGCGCGACAAAAGAAGTAAGTGTGGTTGCGGAAGGAATGGACAAAAGCACCGACGGAATTGAACAAGTTGTTCCGGGTGAATACATTGTTTCTTGCTGGGCTGGCGTAGTTTATTACGTAAAATCAGACGGCACTACGCAAAAATTGATTGATACTACGGCAGACAAGACCAATTCGGCGGACATTGGCTACGATTCGGTCAAAAAAATTGTTTACGTGCCGACTTTTGGCAAAAACAGTGTTGTAGCTTATCAGTTAAAATAAATATATTTATAACCTAAAAATTAAATTAAAACAAGTCGTTTCCATGGACATTTTTGTTGGGAGTCTTTCTTTTAAGTTGAAGGAAAGCGAACTGCGTGAAGCTTTCGAAAAATTTGGAACAGTGAGCTCCGCGAAAATTATCATTGACAAGATTACACGTCAAAGCAAGGGCTTCGGTTTTGTTGAAATGCCGGATGAAGAGGAGGCAAGATTAGCGATCAACAATTTAAATGGTGCCGACATGTACGGTCGCCCGCTGGTTGTAAACGAATCGCAGAAGAAAGATGCAAGAAGTGATGCCGGTGCACCCAGAAGAGAGGGAGGATTTAACAGACCTCCGCGTACGGAAGGAAGCAGCAGCACGGAGAGACCCAGCAGCGTAGGCGGCGGAAGCAGCACAGGCGGTGGATATAGCGGAGGCGGCGGATACAGTGGCGGCGGAGGCTATTCAGGTGGCGATAGAAGTTCAGGAGGCGGAAATAATGACCGATATAGAAGCAGCGACCGCGGACACAGTGGCGGCGGATATGGTGATAAAGGCGGATTCGGAGGCAAGTCAAGATCCGACGACCGGTTTGGAAAAGGCGGCGGAGATTACAAAAAAGGCGGCGGCGGATCCAAAAACTACACCCGCAACATTGGTGACGACGATGATGACGATTAATATTTGAAACAACAATAAATAAAAAACCCTGTAAGATGATTCTTACAGGGTTTTTTAATGGCTTATTCAACCGATTAAGCAGTCGCTTTAATCTTGTTATCTTTAAAAAACAGCACGAAAAGCACCAAAACAACTGCTGCAATGCCCGCTGGGACCATCCAGATGCTTGTCCAGTCTTTCACACCATTAACCGTGTACATATCGGCCACCAGGCCGGCCAGCCACGAGCCTATTCCCATTCCTATCCCGTAAGTGGCGATGGAAATAAGTCCCTGTGCAGACGAGCGGTATTTTTCGCCTGCTTTGCTATCTGTATAAATCTGGCCGGTTACGAAGAAGAAGTCATAACAAACACCGTGCAGAATGATTGCCATATACAGAAGCCATTCGTTGTTCACATCCCCATATCCAAAACCAATAAAACGGATGATCCAGGCAATAAGCCCTACGACCAACATCCATTTAACACCTAAACGGCTGAATGCAAGGGGAATCAGCAACATAAAGACAACTTCCGAAGCTTGTCCCAGGGACATTTTGTTTTCCACATTGGTCATACCTGAATCCGTCAGCGATGGGTTGGCCATGGCGTAATAGAATGACAAGGGAATACAGATCAGGAGTGACGAAATAAAGAATATTGCAAAAGACCTGTCTTTAAAGAGTTTGAATGCATCAAGCCCCAGAATGTCCGAGAAGGATGATTTTGTGCTCGGTTTCGGAGGTGTATCGGGCAAAAAGAATGAATATATGCCAAGGAATGCAGAGGCAACCATTGAGATTTTGAAGATCATCACATTATCCCCAAAGCCATAGTAGCCGATGATATTGGAAACGACAATCCACGAAACCGTTCCCATCACGCGTATTGCGGGAAAATCCTTTTCGGAATTGGTCACCTGCTGCATCGCGATGGAGGTCGTTAATGACATCATCGGCGCGAATGATATGCAATAGGCCAGGATAATCCAGAAGAAGTTGTCCGGATCATCAACGCCCGTGAGCACGAAAAGAATCGCTGCACCTGCGAGGCTCAAAACACCGAGCACTTTTTGGGCGGCGAAATAACGGTCGGCGATCATCCCAACGAAAAATGGGGCGATGATCTGCGCAATTGAAAAAGCAGCATAAGCATTCCCAACCTGCGCTCCGGATGCGCCCAGAGCCGTAAAAAGGTATTTACTCATTTGCCCATACCATGATCCCCAAATAAAATAGAGCAGGAACATCATGGCCATCAACTGGAAGCGCGTCGAGTTTTTCATAAAAGGGATAGGAGATTAAATTGGTAAAATATAAAGTGCATTCGGTTATTTCTTGACTATTTTCTGAAATTCGTTGAGTTTCAAAAGCGCCTCGATCGGGGAAAGCGTGTTGACATCCACGAGCGATAACTTTTCCTTCAATTCCTCCATACGCGGATCTGCGGGCTCGAAAATGCTTAGCTGGAAATTGTTTTTCGGATTTTCTTTAACCCGTTTTTTGTGCTCCTGAGTCACATGGTCTTTTTCAAGATGGTGCATGATTTCGCTGGCCCTCAGCACGATAAGTTGCGGCATACCGGCAATTTGCGCCACGTGGATCCCGAAACTGTGCGCACTTCCGCCTGGTTTCAGCTTACGCAAGAAAATTACTTTGTTATCCACTTCCTTCACCGCAACATTAAAATTCTTGATGCGCGGAAAATCTTCGGTAAGCTGGTTCAGTTCGTGGTAATGTGTTGCAAAAAGCGTTTTAGGCCTGCAATCTGCCTGATTATGAAGATATTCCGCAATGGCCCATGCAATGGAAACGCCATCATAGGTGCTCGTTCCCCGCCCGATCTCATCCATTAACACCAAGCTCCGGTCGCTCAAATTATTGAGAATGCTGGCGGTTTCGGTCATTTCCACCATAAATGTACTTTCGCCCCGGCTCAAATTATCGCTCGCTCCTACCCGGGTGAAGATCTTATCCACCAACCCGATTTTCGCCGATTTGGCCGGAACATAGCATCCCATTTGCGCCATAAGCACGATCAGTGCAGTTTGCCGCAAAAGTGCAGACTTACCAGCCATGTTCGGACCTGTAATAATAATGATCTGCTGAGCGACATCGTCCAGAAAGAGGTCGTTGGGGACATAACTTTCGCCGATAGGAAGCTGCTGCTCGATCACCGGATGGCGGCCGTCCTTGATATCGAGCTCATTGCCTTCGCTAATGGTGGGTTTTGTATAATTGTTTTTCCTGGCAACTGTCGCAAACGAGCTCAAAACATCCAGCGTGGATATCACCACCGCATTCTGCTGAACCGTGCTGACATATTCGGCAGCCATCAACATTAATTCACTAAAAATCCGGTATTCAATGGCCGATATTTTGTCTTCTGCATTCAGGATTTTTTCCTCGTATTCTTTCAGCTCCGGCGTAATGTATCGCTCGGCATTCACCAAAGTCTGCTTCCGGATCCAGTCGGCCGGAACCTTGTTTTGATGTGCATGCGTGACTTCAAGGTAATAGCCGAAGACCTTGTTATAGGCTATTTTTAACGATCCGATCCCTGTCCGTTCGATTTCCCTGTTTTGCAGTTTGATCAGATAATCCTTCCCTTCATAGGAAATCGCGTGCAGCTCGTCCAGCTCAGAATCCACGCCGCTTTTTACAATGCGGCCCTGGTTTGTCAGGATCGGTGCGTCATCGCGGATCTCGTTTTCAATTTTATCAACCAAAAAACTGCATGGATTAAGCTGGTCCGCGTATTTTTTTAGTATTTCAATGGCTTGGGTAGAAATCTGTTTCTTGCCCGCCGCCTTTGATTTTTCCTCTTCCTGATGAATGATCCCGGATATCAGCTCTTTAACAGGCCCGATTTGTTTCAGCGATTTTTTAAGCTGAACCAGCTCACGGGGATTAATCCTCTTTACCGCAACTTTGGAAATAAGCCTCTCGAGGTCTCCTATTTGCTTTAAATGCTGCGTGATCGTTTCGTGCAAATCCTCATTATCAAGGAAATGCTCAACCGTATTAAGCCGGTCTTCAATTGCTAATCTTTCTTTCAAAGGCAACACAATCCACTTCCGAAGCAGCCGCGCACCCATTGGCGTCACGGTATGGTCCAAAATCTGGATCAGGGGCACGCCGCCTTCCTGTTGCGGATAAACGAGTTCGAGGTTCCTGACTGTGAAGCGGTCAAGCCAAACATATCTTTCCTCTTCTAAACGCGTAATGCGGCCAATGTGCCCTACTTCCTTATGCTCGGTTTCGCGGAGATAATGCAGGATCACGCCAGCTGCGATGATGCCCATAGGCAGCGCTTCAATCCCGAAACCTTTTAATGTAGTTGTCTGAAAATGCCCTATGAGCTGGTCGTAGCCGTATTCGTAGCCGAAACACCAGTCTTCGAGCTGAAATGTGTGATACTTGCCACCGAAAAGCTGGTTGAATTCTTGTTTATGTCTTTTGCAAAAAAGCACTTCGGCCGGGCTGAAACCTTGCAGCATCTTATCAATGTATGCCGCATTGCCCTGCGCCGTCATAAACTCGCCTGTCGAAATATCAAGGAAAGCAATTCCGTAAAGGTTATCCGGTCCGATGTGCACGGCAGCCAGGTAATTATTTTTACGGATATCAAGCACATTATCATTGAGCGAAACGCCCGGAGTAACCAGTTCTGTCACTCCTCTTTTTACGATTCCTTTCGCCGCAGCGGGATCTTCAAGCTGGTCGCAAATGGCAACACGTTCACCGGCACGGACTAATTTCGGAAGGTAATTATCCAGCGAATGATGTGGAAATCCGGCTAATTCTTCATGCGCTCCGCCATTATTCCGGCGCGTCAGCACAATGCCCAGGATCTTGGAAGCCCGAATGGCATCCTCGCCAAAAGTCTCGTAAAAGTCGCCTACACGAAATAGCAGGAGCGCCCCCGGATATTTGGCCTTGATCTCATTGTATTGTTTATTAAGCGGAGTTTCTTTTTGTGCCTTTGCCAACTATGAGCCTTATTTTAAGAAAAGGATATGTACAAAATTAAGCCTTCTCTCCGGTTTGGCAACATTGCACAAAGGTTTTGTGAAAGCTGGGAAAATCTCAATCGTAAACGCGGCGCACCTCTTTGGCCGTAACTTCCCATATGTCCCCGGGTTTAGGGAATTCGCCTGTTTTATCCGCAAGAGAAATTTTTCCGATCGACCAGCGTACGAGCCGCAATGTCGGGAAACCTGCGGCGGCGGTCATTTTCCTGACCTGCCTGTTTTTGCCTTCGCCTATGGAAATGGAAACCCAGGAAACGGGAATGTTCTGGCGGAAACGGATGGGCGGGTTGCGTTCTGGAAGCGATGGCTCCCTGATAGGAGAAACCTGGGCGGGAAGCGTCAGGTGCTTTTTGCCGTTAATTGAAATTTGCACGCCGTTGCGAAGCATTGCGCAGGCTTCCTCTGTTATGATGCTCTCAACCTGCGCATAGTAGGTTTTGGAATGCTTATTTTTTGGATCTAAAACCTTTGTTTTGAGGAAATTATCATTGGTAAGGAGCAACAATCCCTCACTATCCGCATCCAAACGACCAACGGGATAAATATCTTTGGGAAAATCAAAATCCAGATCAGCAAGCGTCAAATGATCGCCCTCACGCGTAAACTGCGAAAGCATCCCAAACGGCTTGTAAATGAAGAAGTAACGGAACAAATTGAAAGGATTAGGACTGTATCAGCGCTTGCTTATCTTAATTAAGGCAGCAGGATTTAGCGTAAAGCCTGGCAGAATGTCTTCTCCCGAAAGCATCACATCCAACGAATCGTAAACGCTGACAGATTGATCGGCTCTATAAATGTGAATTTTGTTAGCGATCCGATCGATCAGCCAGCCCAACTGAGTGCCGTTAGCAATAAACTCTTTCATTTTATCCTGCAAATAACTAAGGCCGTCAGATTTGGAACGAATCTCAATCACAAAATCCGGACAAACATGCCCAAATGTTTCCTTTTCGCTCTCGGAAAGTGCATTCCATTTCTCGCTTGTTAAAAATGAAACATCCGGGGATCTTACTGCGCCATTAGGCAATGTGAAACCCGTTGACGAATCGAAAACCTGACCTAGTTCGTTCTCTTTATTCCAAATTCCCAGTTCAATTGAAACTTTGGAATTAAATGTACCGGTTAATAATCCTGTTGGAGACATAAGTATAATATTTCCCTGCGAGTCCCTTTCGAACTCTAGTGTGTCGTTCATTTGGCAAAACTGGAAGAATTCTTCCTCACTCATCAGGTCTCCCATCTTCATTGTCACCGGCATTGGCATGTCCATAACGCTTTTGTTTGAATCTCGCTTTGATCAAAAATACGAAATTTATGAGTCGGTCTGTGAATATGGCGATTCAATTTCTAACCACACCGGACAATGATCCGAATGGACGGCATCATTTATTTGCCGGCTCGAAACGATCCGATCTTTGAGACTATCGGCAACCGAAATATAGTCGATCCGCCAGCCTTTGTTGTTGCCTCGGGCGCCTGCACGGTAAGTCCACCAGGAATATTCCCGGAGCTCCGGATTTTTAAAGCGGAAAGCATCGGTGTAGCCATTACCAAACCATTTGGTCATCCATTCTCTTTCCTCAGGCAGAAAACCGGACATTTTCTTATTTCTGACCGGATCATGAATGTCAATTTCGTTGTGCGCAATGTTGTAATCGCCGCAAATGATCAGGTTAGGACGATCTTTTCTTAATTCTGTAACCCAATCAAAGAAGTCACTCAAAAACTGGATTTTAACACCTTGACGGATTTCCCCGCTCGTGCCCGAAGGAAAATAACAGTTCAAAACAGTGATATCACCAAAATCCGCACGCAAAATCCGCCCTTCTGCATCATAAGCCGGAATGGCGCAGCCTGCGGAAACCATATCAGGTTGAATTTTGGAAAACATAGCGACGCCGCTGTAACCCTTCTTCTCCGCCGCATGCCAGCCAATAAGCTCATAGCCAAGCGCTTTCAGCCCGGAAAGATCCACAACATCCGGCGTTGCTTTCACTTCCTGAAAGCATAAAACATCCGCGGAAATCGTGCTTAACCATTCAACCAGGCCATTCCGTAACGCGGCACGGATCCCATTGAGATTGTAAGTAAGTATTTTCATATCAGCTATTTTTGGGCACTCTTGCTTTCACATAAGGATATGCTTTTTCCGGTAAAATAGGATTTCCATTTTCCTGGGGCAGCCGGGTCTTTTTCCACCATCCAAACTTCAAATAATCCCGCCGGAAGCTTTGTCCGGTATAACGAATATTGATAATCGGAGCTGTAATACGTGTGGCTTTTCAACAGATCACCAGGCGAATTAGGGATGGGAAGCGCTGGTAAAAGGAGGGTGCGTTCATTGGAAGCCAGAGCAAAATAGACCGGCTTTGCACCCGCGATGTCCGTGGCCTGAAAGCGTAGGAATTTTGCGGGATTGTTATTGCCGTCGTTCAAATAACTCACTTTCACCTCGAATTTCCCTTCGTAACGGTCCGCTTTCTTTCCGGTTTCTGCAATGACCTGCTGATGAACCGGGAAGTCTTGATACTGATCAAAATTCAGCAGGTTATTCGCATTTAATGTATCAATAAGGTTGCTCATCCTCGTTGGATGGTTCCAGAAAGGAATGTCCCCGAAATTGTCGCCTGTTGTCAGGAATGTCTTATGGTTTTTCCAATAAAAACTGTCGATTACCAGATCTTCATGGAACTTGCGGATGCTTGCTACGGAAAGGTAATAGCTCACAAAATTGAGCGCTACGAAACCAAAAAAGCCGAGTAATGCTGCCATGTGCTTAATGCTTTTGAAATTTTTAAGCAAAATCACAACACAGACATAAACCGTCGCCAGCAAAACCACCCCGAAAATCATGTAACGCCGCGAAAAGATGTTGCCGCCATACATGACATAAGTGTTGATAGGCCTGCTGATAATGAACATGGCGCCGGTTCCCATGGCAAACATCATAGCACCCCATAAAAACCAATCACTCCAAACCGGCTTCCTATTTACCAAAAGCCGCAGCAGCCAGATGCCGAAAACCAGCAACATGCCCGCTCCAAGCAAAACACACGCGATCATGTCGGCATAAAATGTGTTCATCATCGGGTGTATGACGTCCAGGTAAAGTGCATTACCCCAGAAAGCAAACACGAAAACGAGGTTAAATATCGGATGCGGCCAGACGGAACCCGTGTGCGAAGGGATCACCTGATAGTCAAAAAGGAAGTAAAAAAGCACAATGGCCAGTGCGAGCGCAAGCCATATAAAGAGTAGTTTAAATCGTTTTTGTAAAAGAAGTATTAATGATCCAATGATCCAGGTCAGGATGCCGCTTCCGCTCGTGAATGTTGTCAGCAACGCCGCCGCAATTCCCAAATACCAGCCTTTTTGATCATTTCTGGCTAATCCATATGCAGAAACCAACGCGAAAAGGATCAGCGGTGTATTCTGAATCGCGGCAATTCCCCAGACCGCGTTTTCAAAATAAACCAGATTGAAAAGCACATAGGGAACGGGAATGAAGTAATACCAGGTGATCTGCTCTTTTTTGAATGTCAGAAAGAGTAAATAAAAAATGCCCAGCAACGCCAGGTTACCGAGCAAAATTTGAGTTTTAATGTTGACCGTACCTGTAAAAAAGTACATGATCAGCATTACAGTTCTTTCAAATGCAAAACGGTGCTGGTTGACCTGCTCAAAAAGCACTTCAATTTTACTTACAAAACCATCGGCAACATGAAAATTGTGAATCGTTTCCAGCAGATTGAAGTCATCCGTGTAAGGAATATTCAATGTATAGGCTTCCAGAATAAGATAAAAATAGACAACCGGCGTAACGATCAGCCCTATTCCCGACCATTTCCTTAATACAACCTGACCTTTGTAAAAGCTTATTCCAAATAAAATAAGCAGGATAACGACTAGGCTGAAATATTGAAAAAGATAAGGGTTGTCTACAAGTATTCTCAAAACTGTGTGATTTAGATCTTAACGTGCCAGCATTTTACTGGTTATTTCTTTTTCAAATGTGATATAACCCGGATAATTCACCTGCTTTCCGGCAACGTCCAGCGTCGGCTTGATTTTCACTTGAAATTTTGCTGGCTTGGCATCAGCCTTACCTGTTAAAGCAAGGATCATATTTACGAATTCATCGCGCGTTTTATCATTGGAAAGAAGCTGGTAAGCATTGGTGTTCAACCGCACCGGAACTCTCGTAGGGCTCGTTCCCGGCAAAACTTCGATCAGCTGGCTCAGGAAACCGTTGAATATCTCATTATTCGTAAGCAACACTTTATATTCCAACTGATTGATCGCAGCGCGTTTTTTTGTTGGATTGGTAATATCAATGTTAACCCGAAGGTCAAGAGGCACATTTTTACGCAAAAGCCCCATCGCCAATCCCGGATATTTAGCCAGATCAAAATCGCTGAAACTGCGGATGTTACGGAACTCCCTGATGTCAATTCCGGCCAGATAAACGCTGTCGACGGAGGCAATGTCGTATTTACAATCGCCAAAAGTCTTGGCATCGGCAACCTGGCGGCCCACTCCGCAACTCGAAGCCACACCGGCTACAATCATGAGTACAAGGACCCAAATGTTCTTTTTCATTATCAAAATATTTTTCGCAAGTTAAACAGTAGGTATCAGAACGCATGCACCGCACATCGATTATTAGTTTGTAACTATATTTTTTGCACGCCTTCACCCAAGCGTTTACATTTGCCTACTTTTAAGAAAAACAAAACTACAAATATGGCGAGCTGGTATTTAGGGAAAATTCGGTATCAAAAAGAGGATGAGGCAGGGAGTCTTAAAACAATCAATGAAGTTTATCTGGTAGACGCCGTTTCATATACAGAGTCTGAAGCCAGGCTATACAAGCAGATCGTAACCGGCGCGAGCGAGTTCAGCGTGATGAGCATTTCGCGTATGCGGCTTGCCGATCTGTTCACATTTGAGGAAGGAGAACAATGGTTTAAGGCCAAAGTGATCTATTTTTCAGTAGATGAAAAGAGTGGTAAGGAAAAGAAAATCGTGAATTATATGCTTGTGAACGCGGATGGCATTCAGCAAGCGCTGGACCGGATCAACGAAAGCATGCGCAATTTCCTGATCCCATACGAAACAACAGATATTGTATTAACGCCAATCCTGGACGTTTTCCCGTACACAGCAGAAGAGGACGAGCAGGAAATCCCAGCAAACATGCGCCCATTATCGGAAGTGAAAGCAGAAAGAGCAGAAGCAGACGCGATTGCAGAATAGAGACGTTTTCCGTCCCTTTAAAGGGACGGAAATGTTTTATAAATTTTTAATCTGTTTTGAATTCTGTGTAGCCTTTGGTGGAGACTGTGATTGGATCCTTACTGAAGCTTTTCAGTTTCAGAATGGTGTCTTTGGAATTGATCTCAGCCACCAGCTGATTAGGTTCCAAAAGGTGCATATAGTCAAGGGAAATGGGCATGGCCACTGCGCTTTCGACAAATTCCAACCCATATAGCGGATAAACATTAAATGGTGTTTTGGCAATCCAAACCGTATCCTTGTTCTCGGAAGTGGCAAAACTCACATTATATTCCAGACTTTCAAATCCAAAATCCTCCCTTTTGTTTCCGGTTGCTGCCCAGTAAGTTGAGAAATCTTCTCTTGCCTGCGCTTTGGTATCAGGGCCTGGTTTCAATGCGCCCACGGCTTCGTTGATCCTCATCTTTTTGCCATTCTCATCGGCGCCGCAGAAAATGTATTTCCCGTCCGGGAAACCGATCACAAAATCGAAATCCTTACCGCCTTTTCCAAAACTGCTTTCTTTTTTGAAACACATGCCGCCACTCACCGGGTCAAGATAAATGGTGATCGTGCCTTTGGTTTGATCCGCCTTGTTTTCATAATCGTAAACCAGCGAATGGCTGAAATAATACTGGCCTTTGGCGGGTTGCCACTGGGCAGCGCGTTGCTTGTCGGCCGGGATCTTTTTGGGGGCCTGGGCAAAAATGGGCGCGCTGTAAGCAAGCGCACAAATGATCATGACGGAAGCGAAATATTTTTTCATTAGCAAGAGTTGTAAACGGTGCGCAATCTAGAAAGAGACTGCTAAAAAACCACGCCCCGGCTACATTTTCACAAATTCGACCCGTCGGTTGTTCGCTTTTCCTTCCGAAGTGGTGTTGGGTGTAGCAGGTTCGCTTTCCCCTTTTCCGTCTGTCTCCAAACGCGCTTTGTCAATGGCAAAATCTCTTGATAATGCTTCTTTCACCGCCTCCGAGCGCTTCTTGGATAATGCTAAATTGCTGCCATCGTCACCATCGCTATCGGTATGACCTATGATCTTGACCTTCACCGTGCCGTTTTCCGTCAGCACATTGGCGATGTCTTTGAGCACGCCATAGGATTCCGGTTTGATATTTGCAGAATTCACATCAAACAAAATGCCTGTTGTAGAAAATTTACCCTCCGTAATCAGCTTGCTTCTGGTGTCTGGCGCACCCACGGCAATGCGCAGGTTTGAGATAAAATAGCGGTTCGCTTGGTCGTGATAACCCTGATTGGAAAATGCGATAAAGTTGTAATTTTTCTCAGGATTAAATGCCCGAGGTAAATCCCAAACCTTATAATCGTCCACATAAAGCCTCATACGCCCTTTTTGACGCCATACCGACACTTTTACAACATTATGATCAGGCACATGGAAGGCCGGGAAGCTCTTTTCATTTTTCATAATTGAAGAAGCATTCTCATCGCCAAAGACATTGAACATGGCCAGTCCCTGGCTTCCACCAGCGTCCTTGGGATGCAAGCCGAGCTCTATTCCGTTCTTTTTGTCTCCATCGTATCCCTTCCAATTGGGGAAATCTTTTGCCGGACTGCCAACTTCCGCGATGACTGTTCTGAGATAACCGGAGTAATAACTGAATTCCGAAGTGGTAGCCAGGCTGAATTCCAGCGTAAAATTCTCGGGAAGCTTATTGACAAATTCAGGATAAAAAACACCTTCGGGACCAAGCATTAGCCATTTCCCTTCGGTTCCTTCAATGGTAACCACCTCGCCGGATGAATTTGTGTTCCACTTAGCCGGAAAATCTCCCACGGCATCCTGCGCGAAATCTTCCACTGCAACGACTTTTTCACCGGGAATAAAATCAAACTTGCTATAAGATTTCAGTGTTGATTTTCCAGCCTTAACCGGTGTTCCATTATCCGCATTCGCCTCATTACCAGCAGTGGACGAAGCGCTGCTTTCCGGCTTTTTATCAGCGTTTGCGTCGGAATTAGAACTTTCCGGCTCCTTCGCCTTTTTATCTTTCTTTTTAAAGAGGTTACCAATCCCCTCTTCCACTGAGTCAAAACCCTTGTCAACCGCCTGATCAATCTTTCTGTTGGCCCTGTTTTCGGCCTGCCGCTCCACAACCCGCCCGGGTTCATTGATCCGTATTTGCGCGAATGTGCTAACAGGACAACAAGCCATAGAAACTGCGTACATCAACATTACATATAAAGCTCTCATAACGTGCTGATTTTTAGTTGGATAAATACCTTACTAAATATTCACATTTAGATATGGGTGCTGAAACTAATTGAGTTAGCGGCTTGAACCTTATTGGAAAGACTTATTACCCGTGTCAATTAAAAGGAAGGTTGTAAATTGCAGCGCATTTAAACATCCGCATGAACTTTCATTTTGAGAAGAAGACGATTCATTTGCAAGATGGCCGCCGCGCCTACTTTTCATCTGACTATCATCTTGGCGTCCCCTCCCCGATCCAAAGCCGCGAACGGGAAAAACGCGTGGTCAGCTGGCTGGAATCCATCCAGCACGATGCGCAGGTGATATTTTTGGTAGGCGATATTTTTGATTTTTGGTTTGAATACAAAAAGGCAGTTCCCAAGGGTTTTGTGCGCTTACTGGGCAAACTCGCGGAGCTGTCAGACAAAGGAATTGAGCTGATCATTTTCACCGGAAATCACGATATGTGGATGTCGGGTTACCTGACGGAGGAACTAGGCGCTGTCATTTACAGGAATCCCGTTTCATTTACATTCAATGCAAAAGGTGCTTCTAAAAGCATATTAATAGGCCACGGAGATGGATTAGGGCCGGGCGACAGCACTTATAAGTTTTTGAAAAAGGTTTTTGAAAACAGCTTTTTTCAAATGATCTTCCGGATCGTACATCCCGATGTGGGCATGTGGATCGCGATGGAATGGTCTAAAAGAAGCCGGATAGCCAATGTTAACAAAGGCGAAGAGCGCTTTATGGGCGCGGATCATGAGTGGTTATTCCAATATTGCCGCGAAGTGGAGCAAACGCAACACCACGATTTTTACATTTTCGGGCATCGTCACCTGGTGCTGGATATGCAGGTCAACGCGCGGTCGCGCTACATTAATCTTGGGGAATGGGTTACGCAGCAGCATTTTGCCACTTTTGATGGCAGTAATGTTACTTTGAAGAAATTTGAAGCGGAAACGGTTTAGTTACTGCCGTTTTTCTTTATGTCATTATCCGGCATTGGGGGAATAAAATCCTGCTTGGTAATGTTCTCCCGGGGAGCTGCATTCAGGTCTTTTCTCCAATCCTTTTGTTTCAAATCACCTTTCTTAACGGATTTGATAAAGTTGGCCCACGCAAATGGGTTCAGGAAAGGAAATGTGGTCGCAAAGCCTTTATTAGCAGATGATTCGCGCCCGAAGAGCAGCTGATCCATTGAATAGCGATAATTGGTTTGCGCATTATTAGGAACCTGCGCGGCCATTCTGTTGATATAGTCAGGATCTGTGCTCCTAGCCAGTGCATCGCGGTCCGCCTGATCGGGCAGCTTCAATTCCAGGAATGCTTTCTTGAATTCTTCTTCGGTCGAATATGGATAAATGGTCACACCGGAAAGCGTTACCACATCTTCTCTCAACGCAACAATCGCCGAATAAATGTCTGAATTATAGCTTCTTGGGATGACGTGATATTGTTTTTTGAAACCAACATAACCAAAAACAATGCTATCCCCGGGAAAAACCTTGATCGTAAAAGAACCGTCGCTTCTGGATAATGTTCCTCTGCCTGCATTGACAATGAAAATCGTAGCCCCAGGCAGGATTTCGGTGGTTTTGCCGCCTACAACCATCCCTGAAAATACAATCGCACTCTGTTCACCCTGCGCATACGAATCCCGGAATCCAGTTACACCTGCAAGTATCAATAAAAATATAAAAAGACTCCGTTTCATTTCCAGATCGTTATTCCAAAATCAATGTTAAACCAAATGCATTTGTAATCATCGCTAAAAATCTGTTCCTAATTTAAAAACGACTTAGTGTCAAAGGCATTGCCTTCTTTTAAGACTAATGCCTGCTGCTCAGGAAAAGAGCTTCAAAAAAGTGACGATAAACGGAGCAGAAAGAAGCAGACCGTCAAACCGATCTAAAAAGCCCCCATGACCTGGAATACTACTTCCTGAGTCCTTAATGGCAATGCTGCGTTTAAAAAGCGACTCTACCAGATCACCATAAGTGCCTACTACAACGATAATTGCCCCCATGCAATACCATTTCCAGGGTTCGAAGGTACGGAAATAATAGCCGAGCACAAATGCGATAAACGCTGCAAAGACCGCACTTCCCATGGCGCCTTCCCATGATTTTTTGGGAGAAATACGCTCAAACAGCTTTCTTTTCCCAAATTTTGTCCCCGCAAAATAACCGCCGATGTCAGAAGCCCAAAGCAAGAGCAAGCTTCCCAGCACGATCTCATAATTATAATTCCCGCCTCGCATAGCCATCACAATAATGAGCGCAAAAGGCAAAGCCACATAAATAATGCCCAGAAAAGTGAAACCAATGTTGGTAAAAGGTTTCAGGTCATTCTTTTTATAAAGCTTGATAAAGAATATCATCGATAACAACGGGCTGATTATGAAGTAATTTTCAAACGGCACAATGTCTTGTTCTATCAGATACGCAAGTAATATCATGACTGTGCCACAGAATGTTCCATAATATGTCAGCGGCTGGTTTCCATCGAGGCCCAGGAGCTTATAAAATTCCAGTTGGGTAAGCGAGCTGATGGTACAAAAAAGGAGCAGAAAGGTCAATTCATTGTAAAGAATGCAACTAATGATGACAAATACCCCCGCCAGTGCGGTGATGGTCCTTTGCTGTAAATTATTCAGTTTCGTTAAGCGCTCCTTCATTCGTTATTATCGTTTGGGCCTGCGAAAAATCACTTGCCGGCACATGCACTTCATACATTCCGAAAACAGGATAATTGCTATCCTTTTTGTCTACGATGACAGCCGCAATTCCGTTTTGCTCTAAAATTTCACGCGCAATATCAGCACGCATCATTTGTGCGCTCTGATAAGCCTTTACCCAATTCTCAGCCATATTATTTGTTAAAATATTGATTTAAAATTCTTTATCTGCCACAATCGCCTCACTCTGCACCGCACTGGTTTTCCTAATAGAAAACAATATGCCAGCAGAAACCAGCAGCGAAGATAAGATCAGCATCACTGGCATCGACTTTGTTTCTTCAATATTAATGTTGACCACACCAATATTATTCAGATACATCATCACCAGCACGAAGCCGTTATTGACAAAATGGGCGAGTATAGCAACCCAGATGCTACCAGTCCAGTAATATAGGTAACCAAACACTGCGCCCAACATCATCCGGGGCAAAAATCCGTAAAACTGGAAATGTATGGCGCTAAAAATAGCCGCAGCAACCCAGATTCCCACATGCGGATTCCCCCACAATTGAATCAGCTTGGTTTGAATAACCCCGCGAAAAAGCACTTCTTCGCCCAACGCAGGCAATAGAACGACTATAAACAATGCGATCAGCAACTGGCCAAACTGAGTATACCCGGTCATAAAAGCCGTCATCACTGAAAGTTGGTTCTCTTTCTCCTTCATCCACAATTCTACGCCAGACAATGCATCCGGCAGTTTCATGGCTGCATTCCATTCGATAAACTTGCTGTTAACCGGGATAAAAGCCAGCACAAGCAAAAAAGCCAGTAACCATATCCGAAACGCAGGTTTGGCCCGGAAATCGAATTCGGCAATTGATTTGCGATCTATGTAAGTCCAGAATAAAAGCGATGGAAGCAGATAAGAAAAGAAATGGACCGTGCCTTGAAGCATCATTAATGCATACCAGCCATTTTTCACGCCGCCGGGATCACTCAGTAATTGGTTCAAAACCGTGGTAATGCTATTCGTATCCACCTTCAAATACACTGCAAGCACCATGACCGCCAGGATATTGCCGACTGCCATACCAATAAGCACGAAGCCGATGAGGACCAACAAACTGCCTCCTATGCCGGGTACACGGGAAACTAAGTGGATAGGGTTACTATTTTGCATAATTGATGTAAATTTACAGTTAATTATGAATTTAAAAATAAGGCTTTGGGGTCTTCCCTTTTGAAATGGTAAAAATCGGAAACATAGCGTTAGGTGATTTTCCACTGCTTCTCGCACCCATGGAGGACGTGAGTGATCCTCCTTTCAGGGCGGTTTGCAAGGAAAATGGGGCGGATCTGATGTACACAGAATTTGTGTCGTCGGAAGGGTTGATCCGCGATGCGGCGAAAAGTGTGCAGAAGCTTGACATATTCGAATACGAACGACCGGTTGGGATCCAACTGTTTGGCAGTGATATAGAAACAATGGGTTCCTGTGCGGAAATCGCATCGCGCGTGAATCCGGATTTGATTGATATAAACTATGGTTGCCCGGTCAAAAACGTGGCCTGCCGTGGGGCCGGAGCTGCGCTTTTGCAGGATATCCCAAAAATGGTGAAAATGACGGATGCGGTTGTAAAATCGACGCATTTGCCTGTTACTGTGAAAACGCGCCTGGGCTGGGACGAAAGCACCAAGAATGTGCAGGAAGTGGCGGAACGCTTGCAGGATATCGGCATCAAGGCATTGTCTGTACACGGCCGCACACGCGTGCAGATGTACAAAGGCTCGGCAGACTGGACATTGATCGCCATGATCAAGGACAACCCGCGCATTACCATTCCGATATTTGGAAATGGGGATGTGGATACGCCTGAAAAAGCATTGGAATACAAAAACAGGTTCGGTGTGGACGGCATTATGATTGGTCGTGCGACGATTGGAAATCCATGGATCTTTAATGAAATCAAACATTATATGAAAACGGGTGAAAAGCTTGCGCCGCCAACCATGGAACAACGCGTAGCCGTTTGCCGCAAACACCTTGAATTTTCGATCCGCTGGAAAGGGCCGGTTGCGGGCGTTTTCGAAATGCGCAGACATTATACCAATTATTTCAAAGGGCTCGATCATTTCAAACCATTTCGTATGCGGCTCGTGGAAGGAATGACCTACGAAGAACTCGACGGGATTTTGCAGGAAGTTGTCCACGAATACAGCGAAGCATTATGCTAAAAATCGCAGTATCCGATTCTCCCGCAACTGAAAATGATGACGACAAGTCAGCTGGAAATGTTTTTGAGATCAACAATGAAAAGAACAGCTTGTCCATAGGCGGGCAACTTTTTGAAGGCGATATTGTGCCCATTGGCACGAACCATTTCCACGCCATTTGGCAAAACAAATCCTATAACATTGAAGTGCTGGATCACAATGTTGCTGAAAAGACATTTCATCTTTTGATCAATGGTCAGCACTTTTATACCAAAGCAAAAGATCAGCTCGACTTGCTTCTGGAAGGAATGGGATTGCAAAATACGGCAAGCACGAAGATCAACAATGTAAAAGCGCCAATGCCCGGGCTTATTCAGTCCGTTGCGGTTGCTGAGGGCGATACGATCAGTAAAGGCGATACTTTGCTGGTGCTTGTGGCCATGAAAATGGAAAACACAATCAAATCATCCGGAAATGGAGTGGTTAAGACATTGAAAGTGGCGGCTGGCGAAATCGTTGAAAAAAACCAGGTATTGCTCGAGTTTCAATAAATTACTTGTTAATCTTAACTTCCTACGCTTATTTTTACGGTCGAAAACACCTACATCACAATCATGCCCGAACCAAAATATAAACGTTTATTACTGAAACTGAGCGGAGAAGCACTTAATGGCGGCGACAAAGGCCAGGTTATTGACTTTAACATTCTGGATAATTACGCCCGGGAAATTAAAAGAATTGCCGAAGTAGGCGTTCAGATTGCAATCGTTATCGGAGGAGGAAATATTTTTCGCGGCGCATCAGTCGAAAAATCGGGCATCGACAGAGTGCAGGGCGACCATATGGGCATGCTGGCAACGGTGATCAATGGTATGGCCATTCAAAGCTCCCTTGAAAAGCATGGCGTGAACACGCGTTTGATGTCGGCCATTAAAATGGAGCAGGTTTGCGAGCCGCTTATCCGCCGCCGCGCAATCCGCCATTTGGAAAAAGGACGTGTAGTGATCTTCGGAGCAGGAACGGGAAACCCATATTTTACTACGGATACAACAGCCGGCCTCCGTGCCATTGAATCTGAATCGGAAGTGGTTCTGAAAGGCACACGCGTTGATGGCGTTTATACAGCCGACCCTGAAAAAGATCCGCTGGCTACAAAATACACGCAACTTACATTCGATGAAGCATTGTCTAAAAATCTGAAAATCATGGATTTGACGGCATTTACGCTTTGTAAGGAAAACAATGTTCCGATCATCGTTTTTGATATGAACAAGCCTGGCAACCTGTACGACCTCGTTATGGGCGAAGAGGTGGGCACTTTGATTTCTAACTAGCAGTAATACAATATCTTACTACAAAATAATGGAAGAAATAGAATTATATCTGGATGACGCCAAAGACACCATGGAAGGCGCCATCAAGCACCTGATCATTGAATTGGGTAAAATACGCGCCGGAAAGGCAACGCCTCAGATGCTGGAAGGTCTTCAAATCGAATATTACGGCTCCATGACGCCATTGCAAAATGTGGCAACAATCAATACGCCTGATGCAAGGACTATCGCGATCAGGCCGTTTGAGAAAAAGATCATCAATGAAATTGAAAAGGCGATCCGGAATGGTAACCTGGGTTTTGCGCCTTCAAATGATGGCGAAATGATCCGTATCTCGGTTCCACCATTGAATGAGGAACGCAGAAGAGAATTGGTTAAACGCGCAAAAAACGAAATTGAAACTGCGAAAATCAACATTCGGAACATTCGTCAGGATGCCAACAATTCGTTGCGTAAGCTAACGAAAGAAGGCGCTGCGGAGGATTTGATCAAGCTGAGCGAAGACCGCGTTCAGAAACTGACAGACGGTTTTATTTCCAAAGTGGAGCAGATCTTTAATGCAAAGGAAAAAGAGATCATGGAAGTTTAGTGATTTTTAAATCACTGGCTTATCAACAAAAAATCCCGCTCAGGCGGGATTTTTTATGCATTATATATTCTAAAATTCTATTTGGTTCCACTGAAACTTTCGAAGCCTCTGTGGTTTGATTCTTCGTAAAGCCTTTCTTTTGGCAAGCTGCGGAAGTAATCGTAAGTGATCCGCAAACCTTCTTCACGGGAAACCTTAGGCTCCCAGCCCAGAATTTCCTTCGCCAGTGTAATGTCCGGCTGACGTTGTTTAGGATCGTCTTGTGGAAGCGGCTGATAAATCACTTTCTGATCCGTTCCGGTCAATTTGATAATTTCCTCGGCAAACTCGCCAATCGTGATTTCGGATGGGTTACCAATGTTAACTGGCAGAGAATAATCGCTCATTAACAGACGGTAAATTCCTTCAACCAGATCGTCCACGTAACAGAATGCGCGGGTCTGCGTTCCGTCACCAAATACGGTAATGTCCTCACCTCTGAGCGCCTGGCCGATGAATGCAGGCAATACCCGTCCGTCATTGAGGCGCATTCTCGGACCATAAGTGTTAAAGATCCTAACAATGCGTGTTTCCAGCTGGTGATAGCGATGGTAAGCCATCGTTATCGCTTCCTGGTAACGTTTTGCCTCATCATAGCAACCACGCGGCCCGATCGGGTTTACGTGGCCCCAGTAATCTTCCGTTTGCGGGTGAACCAATGGATCTCCGTAAACTTCCGATGTTGAAGCAATAATAAAACGTGCATTTTTTACGCGTGCAAGGCCAAGCAGGTTATGCGTTCCCATTGCACCCACTTTCAGGGTTTGGATCGGGATTTTCAAATAGTCGATCGGGCTGGCAGGGGATGCGAAGTGCATGATGTAATCCAGGTCACCCGGCACGTGTACGAACTTCGTCACATCGTGGTGGTTGAATTCAAAATTCGGATCTGGCATCAGATGCTCAATGTTCCGCATGTCACCCGTAATGAGATTATCCATCCCGATCACATACATGCCCTCTTTCAGGAAGCGCTCGCAAAGGTGTGAGCCCAGGAAACCCGCCGCTCCGGTTATTAATACACGTTTCATTTAAAATGAGATAGTTTTAATGTTGATATTGGACTTCCCCTCAGGCTGGAACCACCTTTTCTCTTCCAATGCTGAAATAAGTGTAACCCATTTCGCGCATTGTTTCCAGTTCATAGAGGTTTCTTCCGTCAAAAACTACTTTGTTTTTAAGCAGTTTACCCATTTTTTCAAATTCAGGTGTACGGAACTGAGGCCATTCTGTGAAGATCATCAACGCATCCGCATCGTCCAGAGCTGCGTATGGCGTGTGGCAGAAAGTCACTTTATCACCCAGGATATTTTTAACGTTCGTCATTGCTTCCGGATCGTAAACGGTCACTTTCGCGCCGCCTTCCAGCAATGCATTGATGTTTTCCAAAGCCGGAGCTTCACGGATATCATCCGTATATGGCTTAAATGCCAACCCCCAAACCGCAATTGTTTTATCTTTCAGACTTCCTCCAAAATAGCTGTCTACCATTGGCAAAAGCTTTTTCTTCTGGTCATCATTCACATCCATAACCGATTGCAGGATGCGGAAATCGTAGTTGTAATCTTTTGAAGTTTTGGCAAGAGCCTGCACGTCTTTCGGGAAACAGCTTCCGCCGTAACCAATCCCTGCAAACAAAAAGCGCTTTCCAATGCGGCTGTCCGTTCCGATACCACGACGGATATCGTCCACATTAGCACCCACTTTTTCGCAAAGGTTTGCGATCTCGTTCATGAAAGTGATTTTCATGGCCAGGAATGAGTTGGCTGCATATTTTGTCATTTCAGCAGAACGCTCGTCCATGAAAATAACCGGGTTGCCCTGACGTACCAATGGTGCGTACAATTTCTCCATCACTTTCTTCGCTTTTTCAGAGGAAGTTCCAACAACGACACGGTCGGGCTTCATGAAATCTTCTACGGCAACACCTTCACGCAAGAATTCAGGGTTTGAAACCACGTCGAATTTCACTTTTGCATTGGCCGCGATGGCAGCATTTACTTTCTCGGCAGTTCCAACAGGCACTGTGCTTTTATCAATAATAACTGCGTATTTATCCAGGATGTGTCCCAGATCGTCGGCTACTTTCAGAATATATTTCAAATCCGCAGAACCATCTTCGCCCGGAGGAGTTGGAAGTGCAAGGAAAATAACCTCAGCGTCTTTAATTCCTTCTGCAAGATTGGTTGTAAACAATAAACGGCCCTCAGCCACATTGCGATCAAAAAGTACATCAAGACCTGGCTCATAAATAGGGATCTCGCCTTTTTGCAAACGTTCTATTTTCCTGACATCAATGTCAACGCAGGTCACCTGGTTGCCCGTCTCGGCGAAGCATGTTCCCGTAACCAAACCAACGTACCCTGTTCCTACAACTGCGATTTTCATAAAATGTGATAATTATTATATAGCTGTTATGACACTTATTAATTAACGTTAAATATTTGTACTTAACCAAGACGGCTAGTATTCGGAGTATGCAAAAGTAATTTTTTTAAATGAATCTTCACCTCCTCGTGTAGGATTTGTTCGTTTACGGATGGTGATTTTTATACAAATCTTGCTAACATTGAATATCATAATATAATCATCAGCAAATATGGACTTAATAAAAGAGGATTCAGTTGAAAGCCAGCGGGAACAAACCTGCGACCTGATCCGGGAAACAGTTAAAGACTTCACAGCGATACATATAAAGCCATACATCAGGGAGTGGGACGAAGCACAGCAATTCCCAAAAACATTGTTTCATAGCTTAGGCGAATTGGGCCTGATGGGCATGCTGGTGCCGGAGCAATACGGCGGATCGGGATTAGGATATAAAGAATATGTTACCGCCATCATTGCGCTCTCCAAAATAGATCCGTCCGTAGGGTTATCCATGGCTGCGCATAACTCGCTTTGTACAAATCATATATTAATGTTTGGCAACGAGGAGCAGAAACAGACCTATCTTCCCAAGCTGGCATCCGGCCAGCACGTGGGCGCCTGGGGCCTTACGGAACCTAACACAGGCTCAGATGCAGGCAATATGCAAACTGTTGCCGTACGCGACGGCGACGACTGGATCATCAACGGCTCCAAGAATTTCATCACGAACGGGAAGTCAGGTGATGTAGCGGTCATCATTACCCGCACCGGTGAGCCCGGCGATAAGCATGGCGCGACTGCATTCATCATTGAGCAAGTAACACCCGGTTTTGCTTCCGGTCGGAAAGAAGACAAACTTGGCATGCGCGCTTCTGAAACGGTGGAGCTCATTTTCCAGGATTGCCGGGTTTCGGACAGTCAGCGGCTGGGTGAGGTGGGCGAAGGTTTTATACAATCATTAAAAGTGCTCGACGGCGGCCGGATCTCTATTGCAGCCTTGGGC
This sequence comes from Dyadobacter sp. CY347, assembly GCF_021502655.1. GTDB lineage: Bacteria > Bacteroidota > Bacteroidia > Cytophagales > Spirosomataceae > Dyadobacter. Next base: position 136,458 of record NZ_JAKFFT010000002.1, on the reverse strand, counting down.
GTGGGTACAGCATTAGGCGCATATGAAGCGGCTTTGGCTTATTCAAAAGAGCGTAAACAATTTGGCAAGGCCATCTGTGATTTTCAGGCGATTGCGTTCAAGCTGGCCGATATGTATACGGACGTGCAGGCTTCAACATTATTGACATTTCATGCTGCAGCATTAAAGGATTCGGGACAAAAAGTGGCGCTGGCGAGCTCTGTTGCCAAATATCATTCTTCCGAAACGGCCGTCAGGGTGGCCAATGAGGCGGTCCAGATCTTTGGCGGATATGGTTTTGTAAAGGATTATCCGGCCGAAAAGTTCTATCGCGACAGCAAGCTTTGCACCATTGGCGAGGGCACCAGCGAAATTCAAAAATTGGTTATATCAAAAGAAATATTGAAAAATTAATATATCAATAACCATCCATCCCCATCTTAAGCCGACGAGCAAGTTTCCGTTACACTGGTGCATCAAGCAGTAGGAAGCCAGTCATGTTATGGTTATTTTCGCAATAGACCATAACCTGACTTTAAATGACTACTCCACTATTAGTATTATTAGTCCTCGTTGTATTCACGATCCTGATGACCGTGAAAGTGATCCCGCAGCAAACCGCCTACATTATGGAACGGTTAGGGAAATTCTACGCCGTCCTTCAACCCGGCATTAACTTTATAATCCCCTTTTTCGACCGTGTTGCTTATAAATACACACTCAAAGAAACTGCTATCGACATTCCCGAACAGATATGCATCACGCGCGATAATGTGCAGGTGCGCATGGACGGAGTCATTTTCATACAGGTTATTGATCCGAAAAAAGCCGCTTACGGTATTGCAGATTACACATTTGCCGTAATCCAGCTCGCGCAAACGACCATGCGGAGTGAAATCGGAAAGCTTGATCTTGATAAAACATTTGAAGAACGTATGACCGTTAACCGTGCAGTTGTAGAGTCGGTTGATGAAGCTGCTACGGGATGGGGCGTGAAAGTCTTACGTTATGAGATTAAGAATATCACACCGCCGCAAAGCGTTTTGATTGCTATGGAAAAACAAATGCAGGCAGAACGAGAAAGAAGGGCGGTTATTTTGCAGTCAGACGGTGAGAAACAGGCGGCAATCAATGTTGCCGAAGGACAGAAACAAAAGGTGGTTTTGGAGTCGGAGGGTATAAAGTTGAGACAGATTAATGAGGCGGAAGGAGAAGCAGCGGCTTTGCGGTCGGTGGCAGAAGCCACTGCGGAAAGTATCAGGCTGGTGGCGGAGGCAATCCGGGTCGATGGCGGCTTCGAGGCAGTCCAGCTGAAAGTGGCCGAAAATTATGTGGAACAATTTGGCAAGCTGGCCAAGGCCGGGAACACGCTTATTTTGCCCGCAAACCTCGCCGATATGAGCTCCCTGATTGCCACTGCGCTTACTGTTGTTAAATCAGAACCGAAGAAATAGTATGGATTTGTCGCTGCCGCAAATATGGCTTATCGTTGGACTGATCATGCTTATCGCAGAATTGGTCAGTGTTTTACTTGTTTTTGTATTTTTTGCAATTGGTGCGCTGTTCACTTCATTACTCGCAGCCGCCGGCTTGCTTACGAGCACCGAAAGCCAGATCATCGCATTTTCTGTGATTTCCGTTATTTCCATGCTGGTGTTACGCAAGCATGCTCGCAGGCTGCTGGATCGGAAGGGAGCCGCTGAATACAATGAGTTTGTGGGCGAAACAGCCATGGTTATCAAGGATATACCGGCCGAAGGTGAAGGCAAAATTTATTACCGCGGAGCAGAGTGGAAAGCCAATTCCCTCAATCACACCTCGATTACTGCTGGCAGTAAAGTTGTGATCAAAAAAGCAGACGGAATTCTGCTGATCGTAGAAGAATCCTGAATGTGTTCAAACAGACCTGAACATTCATAAAAAAGGCTGCATAGCAAGGATCATATCCCCTATGCAGCCTTTTTTTGCCATAACTTACTTCTTAATCGCTTCCTCAACAGGGTTTCCAATGTTCCCGCTGGCTGGCAAAATATGCAGCAATGCAGAAATAGTAGGCGCAATGTCCGAAACCGAAGTCCGGCGCAATGTTTCCCCTTTATTTATCCCCCAACCAAACATAACGAACGGAACCTGCGTGTCATAATTATATGGTGTGCCATGCGATGTCCCGGTTAACGTTCCGTAAAACCAGCCTGGCTCGGCAAGGATCTGCACATCTCCGCTGCGTTTGGCATTCACATTGTTCTTATATAATTCCAGCTGATACGTGTTCAACGGTGCTTTTCCCATATCATTCAGGTTCAGCACGTCGGCTACGCCCGGGACTTTCAGTAATGCTTCACGGATCACTTCTGTGGCCATAGCGACTGTTATTTTCTTTTTAAGCAAAAGGTCATGATCAAAATAGAGCTGATTGTTTTCTCTGCTCAACACATATTTTTCTTTACCAAAAGCATCATCCAATGCTTTGTCAACGGTGGCATTCACAACGCGGCGTTCAACCAGGCCGGCGGGAAGCTTATGTGCGGCCGCGAACCCGGGAACGTCTACAACGCCGTGGTCGGCAGTAAGGAAAACGGTATACTCGCCTTTTCCTACCCAACTATCCAGAAAGCCGAAGAGCTCCGCAAATTCTCTGTCCAACCGCAGAAAATCATCCTGCTGTTCCATAGAATTCGGCCCTACCCTATGCCCGATTTTATCCGTTGAGGAAAAACTGATCGCCAGGAAATCGGTATCCTTTCCTTTTCCGAGATTTTCACCCTTAATGGCCTCGATAGCCATTTCTTTTGTAATCGTGTTTCCCCAAGGCGTGTCGGTTACCACACCAAATGCATCGCCAGCCAGACCAGCCAGATCATAAGGAAATACAGGCCTTTTCGCACCGGGCAATTTGCCTTCCCAATCCACATCATCCGGCGAGCTTTGGCCGTAACTATTCGCAGACAGCAAGAGTTGCCAGCCTTTTTGTAAGTAAGCAGAAGGCATTTTTTTTGCATTATAATCTTTCACCCACTGCGGAAGATCGTCCATATAATAAGTGCTCGTCACCCAATTTCCGGTTTTGGAATCAAACCAATATGAACCGTTAGCCGTGTGCCCGCCAGGCAGAATAGAGCCTCTATCCTTGATCGCAACCGCAATAGTTTTATTGCGGAAATTGGTCGCGATCCTGAGCTGGTCAGACACCGTGCTGGTCAGCAAATTTCGCGGCGACATTTTGCCCACAGTCGGATTATTGCTGCCGACGGTTTTTACTGTGCTGTCTTCCACGCAATAAATGCTTTGTTTCGTAATCGGATCAAACCATTCGTTTCCCACAATGCCATTTATCGCAGGCACAGAACCCGTATAGGCAGACGCGTGACCCGCAGCAGTAACCGTTAATGCATAACTATAATGGTTGTTCCGGCAGTTGAAACCTTCATTCATCATTCTTTTAAAACCACCTTCCTGATATTGGTCGTAGTAGCGATACAAATAATCATAACGCATCTGATCCACCACAATGCCGACTACAAGCTTGGGACGGGCGAGCGGTGAGGATTTGGGGGCGGCTTTCTTGGAAGTCTGGGCAAATGCAGATACAGAAAGCAGTATCAGCAACGCTTTTAAGCAAATTTTTCTCACGGTTCAGGAATATATATTAAACAAAAAACCCTTGCAGCCAACGGAGTCTGCAAGGGACTAATATTACTTTTTCAATGCTTCTTCAACGGGGTTGCCCACATTTCCGCTTGGCGGCAGAATGTGCAGCAATGCAGAGATCGTAGGCGCAATGTCCGCAATCGTGGTCCGGCGCAATGTTTCGCCTTTGTTCACACCCCAGCCGTAAAGTAGGAATGGCACGTGCGTATCATAGTTATAAGGCGTTCCATGATCCGTTCCTGTGGCGTAAGATGATGCAAACCAGCCTGGCTGCACAATCACCTGAATGTCGCCCGTGCGTTTTGCGTGAATGTTGTTTTTATACATTTCCAATTGATATGTATTCAACGGAGCACGGCCAATGTCGGTGAGGTTCAACACGTCCGCAACGCCTTCCATCGGGAGCAAGGCAGTGCGCAATACCTGGTAGGCATCGGCAATGCTTACTTTCTTTTCTTTCAAAAGGGCCTTATTTAAATAAAGCTGATAGTTTTCAAAAGCAGCAATGTAATCGCCTTCTCCATAGGCATCATTCAACGATTTCACGACAGCGCGCGTCAATGCGGTTGCGCTCATTAAGCCCGCTGGCAGCTTATTTTCTTTCCAAAATGCAGGAACATCCATCGCTCCGTGATCCGCAGTAAGGAAAACCGTGTAATTGCCTTTTCCAGTCCATGTATCCAGGAAATTGAACAGATCAGCAAATTCCATGTCCAGTTTAAGATAATTATCTTCCTGCTCCACAGAGTTTGGGCCAAATGCATGTCCGATGCGGTCCGGCGTTGAAAAGCTTACGGCCAGGAAATCCGTATCCGCTCCCTTACCCAGATTTTCACCCTTAATAGCCGCAATCGCCATATCTTTTGTCATGGTGTTGCCCCACGGAGAAGTTGTGATCACCGTGTAAGCATCGCCAGCGGTCCCGATCAGTTCGTGCGGGAAAATCGATTTGGGCTCACCGGAGATTTTACCTTCCCAAATCACATCGTCTGCTGTGCTCTGCGTGTATTGTTCAACCGGCAACAAGAGTTTCCAGCCCGCTTTCGAATATTCCGAAGGCATTTTGCGGTTGTTATAAGCAGTCACCCAATCCGGCAACTCATCCCGGTAATACGTGCTGGTTACAAAATTTCCTGTTTTGGAGTCAAACCAGTATGCACCCGATGCAGCATGCCCCGCAGGTAGAATCGAAGCGCGGTCCTTAATGGCCACGCCTATGGTTTTGGAGCGAAAATTGGTAGCAATTCTCAACTGGTCTGTAACGGTGCTGGTGAGCAAGTTGCGCGGTGACATTTTGCCCACGGCACCATTGTTGCTTCCAACCGTTGCCACTGTGCTGTCATCTGTGCAGTAAACCGTTTTTGCGGCCTGCGCATCATACCAGTCGTTCCCGACAATGCCGTTTATCGCTGGCAATGAACCTGTGTAAACGGCCGAATGTCCTGCGGCAGTAACCGTTAATGCATAATGATAATGGTTATTGCGGCAGTTGAAACCCTCATTCATAAGTCGTTTCAAGCCGCCTTCTTTGTATTTGTCATAATAGCGGTACAGATAATCATAACGCATCTGATCCACCACAATGCCCACAACAAGCTTAGGACGAGCCAGTTTGCCCGGATTAGCCGTAGCAGGTTTTGTTTTGGATTGACTAAAAACGGATGGGCTGATGATGAGTCCTGCAATCAGTAATCTTAATGTCAGGTTTTTTATCAATTTCATTGGAGACGCATGGTAGCGGTAAAGGTTTCCTTATATACTTGGCAAAGATAAAGATGTACCGCTTTAAAAGCAGAAACCGGCAGCAAATTGCCGCCGGTTTAATTATCTCTTAATACACAAACCCTTATTTTTTCTCACTTCCCCCCAGCGGTGCTGGCGCAGCGGCAGCAGGAGCGCCTTTTTTAGCCTTGGCAAAATCGCCAGCCTTAATGATCACCAACTTATTGTAATCAATGTGCTTGTTAAATGCCGCTTTGATTTGCTCAGGTGTTAACGCTTCGATTTTCTTCTCGAAATCCGCATCCCACTGCATGGTCCGGTTAAGATACAGATTGTTGGTCAATGTGTTAGCCAGTGACGCATCCTGCGACCTTCCTACCTGCCTGGATTGCAGATAACCCGATTTCGCAGCTTTCAATTCCTCTGGCGTAAACCCTTCCTTCATCGCTTTCTCGATCTCTTCTTTAAATGCCGCTTCCAGTTTTTCAGCATTTTGAGGTGCGTAAATCGCGTATGACATAAACGTTCCGCTCTTGTCCAGCGAGCTGGCCGAGAATTGTGAACCAACGCCATAGCTCAATCCATCCTTCTGGCGAATGCGCGTGGCAAGGCGTGAGTTCAGGAAGCCGCCGCCCAGCAAGTAATTGCCAATCACCAATGCCGGATAATCCGGATCTGTGTCCTGCAATGGCATGTTAAGGCCTGCAATGAACATGGCATTTGCCTTGTCGGGCGTTTCAAGCATTTTGTTTTCGGCCTTCACTGCCACATAAGGCGACGCAACGCGGGTAAACGGCTTCGCACTTTTCCAGTTGCCGAATTCATCATTAATGATCTTTTGAAGCGCCGCTTTGTCAAAATCCCCTACAACCGATGCGGAAGCATTGTTGGCTCCATAAAATTCCTTGTGAAACTGCTTGATCTGGTCGATGGTCGTGGTTTTAATGCTCTCCACATCTTCATCGAAAGTAGCCACATAACGGATGTCACCCTTTGGATATGGCGTCGTGATCCGGCGATATTGGTTGAATGCAATGGCCTGTGGTTCGCTGCGCTGGGATTCTATTCCGGCCAGTTCTTCCTGTTTCAGTTTATCAAATTCCGTTTCGTCAAATGCAGGGTTTTTCAAAACTTCCGCCACGAGCTTCATCACAGCAGGCAGGTTTTCTTTGGTTGTTTCAATGTTCGCCCCAGCCTGGTTATTGATCCCGAAGAAACTAACGCGCGCTTTCAACCTGTCAAACTCATCTTTTAATTGCTGTCTCGTTTTGGTTTTTGTGCCTTTGTCCAGCATTGATCCCGTCAGATCTGAAATAGTCGCTTTGTTCATCAGGCTTTTTTCATCGCCATAGCGCAATGTGATTTTGGCTGCGACCACATTTCCTCTGGTGGTTTTGGGCAACAATGCTGTTTCAATGGCGTTGGGTTTTTCAATACGCGTCGTGCGGGATTCCACATTCAGTGGCGACGGATCAAATGCTTCGCCTTCTGCCACAACGGCTTCTCCCTTATAACCTTTAACCAGATCAGCTACATTCGGCGCTTCCGGAATTTCAGCCCTTACCGGGTTGGATTCGGGCACAAATGTTCCTAATGTGCGGTTGGATGGCCTGAAATAATATTGCGCAACGCGGAAAACGTCTTCCGGGGAAACTTTTCGAATGTTATCACGGAACAAAAACGCAAGCCGCCAGTCACCCGTTGCAATGGCTTCACTAATGCTCAATCCTACCCTTTCGGAATTACGGAATTCGAGGTCCCAATTTTTTAAGATAGTCGTTTTTGCACGCTCAATGTCTTCTTTTGAAGGTTTCAGGACTGCGGCAGAATCCAGTGTCGCTGTAAATGCTTTTTTGGCTTCATCCAACGATTTTTCTTTTAAAACCTCTGCTCCAAAAAGGACAAATCCCGGATCAAACAACTGAAAGCTGAAACCAAATTCGGAAGACGCCTTTTTTGTGTTGACCAGATTTTTATAAAGCCTGCCGTTTGGCTCGGCCGTTAAAAGCTCTGTCAGCACTTCCATAGCAGGATAATCGGCATGTGAGCCGGGCATAATGTGGTAAGCTGCCATCAGCATTTGCACGTCGCCGGTTCTTTTCAGCTCCACAAAACGCTCACCATCCTGGGTAGGCTCAGAAGTGTAAGATTTCGGCAGCACACGCTCGGGCTTTGCGATTTTACCAAAATAATCATTGATCACCGCCAGCGTTTTAGCCTCATCGATCTTCCCGGCAACGGTTAATACAGCATTATCGGGCTGGTAATATTTTTTATAAAACGCCTGTAAATTGTCGATGGGCACCCTTTCAATGTCGGAACGGTTTCCTATCGTCGATTTGCCATAGTTATGCCATAAAAAAGCGCCGGAGATTACGCGTTCCATCAAAACGCGGAAAGGACTGTTTTCTCCGGATTCAAATTCATTGCGCACCACGCTGAATTCACTGTCCAGGTCTTTTTTGGCAATAAAAGAATTCACCATCCGGTCCGATTCCAGGTCCAAAGCCCATTTCAGGTTTTCTTCGGAAGCAGAGAATGTCTCAAAATAGTTGGTACGGTCATACCAAGTTGTGCCGTTCGGTCTGGCACCATGTTCGGTAAGCTCCTGCGGAATGTTCGGGTGCTTGGGCGTGCCTTTGAAAACCATGTGTTCCAGCAAATGCGCCATGCCCGTTTCACCATAACCTTCGTGACGGGAACCCACCAGATAGGTCACATTCACCGTAATGGTTGGCTTGGAAGGATCCGGGAACATCAGGACTTTCAGCCCGTTTTCCAGGTTGTATTCGGTGATCCCTTCCACGGAAGTGACCTTTTTGACACCTTTCGGCAGATCCTGCGAAAAGGAAGTAACAGAAATCAGGGAGGTTAGCAGCAGACCGAGCACAGCTTTGCCACGGAATGCATTTCTTCTTTTAAAATTCATGACCATATCCAGAAGATTATGTGAGATTTAGAATGCATGAAAATAACGCAGATTATCGCATTTAGCAATGACTTAGGGATAAATGGCGAAATAAAATCCGCTGCAACACAATGGCAACGTTTTGGTGTATAGGTCTGGACAGCCCCACATATTTTCCGGCGTCAGTAGGAATTCTGAGAGAAGAATAGCAGTTTTAACATATATGATTTAATTAAAATAAATGACGCCGCTCAAAAACATTACCCGCCTGCTTTTCCTGTCTGCTATTATGATCCTGGCTGGCTGCGCCTCGGGCATTCCTATTTCAACCAACACAAAGTATCCCATTGAATTGCTTTACGATAACCAGCCGCTGGACCGCCCTTATTCAGAGATCGGGATCGTGGAAATTACCAGCGAAGACTCGCTGACAGCACGTCAGACTCAGGATAAGCGCATGATGTATCGGGGTAATGATGCCAAAACCAAGGAGTTACTTACGGCGCGTCTGGTTATTAAGGCACAAAAAATTGGTGCTGATGCCATTATTAATGTGAAATACAAGTATTACACCAGCGTCAAAAGTGAAGGTTATATGCTCAGCGGGCTGGCTGTGAGATATCGCGGTGAATAACATTCGCGCGATCGAGCCCGGAATTTTTGCCAAAATTTAGCGTGTAGGATCTTTTTTGGAAATCATCTTATTCACCGTCGTGTCCTGCCTGGTTGTATCAGCGGGCACGTAAGGGATCTTTACCGAAGGCTTCGGCATTAAAGAAATACGGTTGAAGCTGTGTGTAAACTGCATGCTCACGCCACCGGTTGTCACGGAGTTCAGCACAAGTGAATTCAGCACATTCCGGTTATAGGCTTTCACGCGCACCGATCCGCTGGGGTTGAGCCAGTATTCCAAAGTCCATTCACCTAGCAAGCTGGCCGCATCATATTGTGAAGCGCCATTGGCACTTTGCGTTCCAGATGTGAAGCGTCCATCGCGCGTTACGCGGAAGCGATCATTAAGAAAACGGTAAGAAAAACGCAATTGTAAGTTGTTTAGCGCATTTTGATCCAAAGAAAGCCCCGAAACGCCCACTTCCAGATTCTCATTAATCCCCGACGCCCAGCGGCTGATTTGGTTCGACACCAGCTCGCTAATGCTGCTGCCCAGGAAATTCTGGCTTCCCACCGCAGCCAGACTCGCCTCCGGAAGCAACTGATTGACAAGCAATAAACTACTCACCTGCCTGCTCAATTCCTGTTCATCCGACTTCAATTTATTTTGAAATGCCTCCAATTGTCCGCGATACGTGCTTAGCGAAGGATTATCCAGCACTTTGAGATCATACCGGATCTGCGGCGACATTAACTGTTCTGAAAGTGCAATGGTAACCTCCACCGGATAACGGCGGGATAATGCATCATTGCCCGTTTCTGTTGTGCTTGTATTGGGCAAAACGCCGGCCAGCGAAACCATTTGCGTGTAACCCGCTTTTACATCCAACTGCGCACCATAAGGGTCCCCGGACCACACAATGCGGCTCCCGGGTTTGATGCTGAATTTCTTGTTAATGACATTCTGCAATGTGAAATTGTATTCCCCCCGTTCGATTTCATACGTTCCGGCCATCGTAAAATCGCCTTTTGTATCAATGTTGAGGTTCAGCCTGCCACTGCCGTTCCCTCGGATAATGTCACCGGTTTGCCTGTCAAAAATGATTTCGCAAGTCGCATCTGGCGTCAGGTTGAAATTGAAATCCATTTTTATTCCGCCTGCAACCTGGCTTCTTGCCGTTGAATCACCCGTGTTTGCCGTGCTGTCTGCCGGAGGCATTTTACTTACAAACTGAATGTAATCCTGTGTGGCCACTTCGGTAGCGCCATCCAGCGGAATGTGAATTTTGGTGCCTTTGTTACTGGTTACATTAGCCTCAATGTTGAGGTTATCAATGGGGCCAAAAACGGCGACCGGGCCTGTAACATAGGCAGTTCCGTAGAAAATGCTATTATCCTTCGCTGTTGTGTTAAGGATTTTGAAATTTTTCAAATCCGCATTGAAACCCAAGGAAAAATATTTAAAACCATCATGAAAAACCCCGCCGCGCAGATTCGCGGTGTTTCCATCGGTGTCCGTAATGAGCATATTATCGGACGTAATTTCACTTTCGGTAAAGTTGATCTTATCACTGAAAGTAAAGATCGATTGCAGATAATCGAATTTCATCCGGCCTTTGTCCACCATTAACGAACCCGAAAGAACCGGTGCGTTCACAACGCCTTTGATGGTCACCACACCTTTCGCCGTCCCGCTAATGTCCGAAACCAGCCCGGTAGCAAATGGTTCGAGGCCTTTGAAATCGAAATTGTTGAAAATAGCCTTCAAATCCAGCGTGTTAGCATTTAACTTCGGACGATAGGCACCCGTAAGATTGAACACGCGCCTTGCATCTTTATTAAGCTGTGCATCAATTTCCAGCTCACTCCTGCCCTGGTCCCAATCGCCGGTCCCGGATAAGTTTCCAAATTCGTACTGACCATAACCAAGGCTTTCAATGTTGAAATTGGCGTCGAGCACCACATCATTATAAATGTCTTTGACCCGCGCGGAGCCATCCATAATCCCAGCCAACTGCGTGGTTAACAGCGCATTCAAACTCGCCAACCTGAAATTCTTGATGTCCAGGACCATGCTTTTATCCGGATCTTCCGATGCCGTGCCGCTCACAAAAATCCGCTGCTTGCCACTTACAAGACCTAAATTAGACATTGTCACATCACGCCCGACGATAGAGATAAAGCTCTCAGAAGGAACATTCCAGGTTTCCTCCAACAAATTAAGCTTTGAATTTTTGAAATTAATGTCCAAACCGGCAGGTAAGAAGCGGATTTCGCCGGCCAGATTAGCGTTGTTGGTGCTGTTAACCTGGTTCAGGGCACTATTGAAATCAATATGGTCAACATCCCAGGTGCCTTCGATTTCCAGTTTTTCTGTCGGGACTAATGCGCTTATTTTCTGGTTTTCGGATGTGACAAGCATTGAAGCCAGAACTTCCGCTGAGTTTACAAACTTTGAAGTTGTAACGTCGACTTCTGCCTTTACAAATTCATTTGTTCCATAACGGACTGTATCGGAAACTGCATTCAATGTCAAAAAAGCCGTATTATCCATTTTAAAAACCCCCTCTGCCTTCGCTCCTCTTGAAACATATACATCCGGACTCAAGAACGCGAGAAAACGTGACAAGTTCCTGGTTTCAACCGCATAGTCGATCTGGTAACGGTCCAGTGACGTCTTCGCAGCCTTTCTAGAATAATATTCGGTCCGGTTTGCTTCGTTTTCGAAAAAGTAAAGTTTGTACTCTTCCAAAATCCGGCTAATGTCTTTATAGGCAGCTGTGGGAAGAAAATTCCCATCCATTTTTGCGGTCAAGAATTCACTTTCCAGTTTTAGAATGCGTCTGTCGGCGATCTGGCGGGATGAAAACACCAGCGTATCCATCACGAGATTTCTTTCCTTTTCAGACATCAGCAAATACGTGTCGAGGAGCTTGGCATCGCCTGTCAGCGCGTCCAATGTGTTACCGGTCAGATTAATATTTAGTTGCGTGCGTAATGTGATGGCATCTTTGGCAAAGCCAAGTTCTTTCAGGTTCGCGCGCTCAACGATTCCCTGCACGTCGAATGCATTTTGCGCCTTTGAGAGGTCAAATTCCCCTTCAATGTTGGCAAGCAGATTGCTGTCCCGCGCAACGACCAGGCCATTGAAATACTGGTTTTGTATATTTCCTTTAAGCTGAATGTTCTTATAATTATAATGCTGAAATCCTACGCGCCCGACTGTCGCGTTCATATCCGTGGAAGCGAATTTCAACTCCGTGCCTTTTCCAAAAACTTTTCCGTCAAAATCCAGCTCCTGCCACGTTTCTTCGTCATCCAGCAATTTCCCAAGCTTAAATGCAGCCGTTTTGATCGTTCCCGAATAAGTGGTTGACTGCGCATCGGCAATGTGGAAAACGAGATCGCCCGCCACTTCCCCCATATCCGAGGAGGCGGAAGCATTCAGGGCAAAATCTTCTAATGTTCCTTTAAAGGTGCCATCCAGCAGCGTGAGACCGAATTTTGAAAGTTCAGAATGCATCTCCCACTCAGGATAGTACTGAACAATGTCCATCGGTTCCACTTTCGATAGCGACAGCTGAATGTCCATTTTCACGCCTTCGATAGTCGGAAGCCCTTCAAAACCAACATTACCAACCAGCCGGCTGCCTCTCCCGAAATGGAGATCCATATTGGAAACCATGAAATCATCCACTTTCCCGTTGAAATCGCCGGATATGCGCCAGGTTTCACTCAGATTATCAACATAGCTCGAAAAAAGTCCAAGATCTTTTGAATCAACACGACTGCCTACCAAATGTCCTTTCATCCGGACCTTGTGATTGAAATCGCCCAGCTCGCCGGACCTGTTATAGTAGAATATGACTTCGTCTTTCAAATGCGAATTGCCGATATGAGCGTCCAGCTCTTTCAATTCCATTTTTTTCTGGCAAAACAAAAAGCGCGTTTCCAGATCGTGCATCGTCAGACCAGTCTGTTTATCAACGGTTTCCAGGTTTCTGGCCAGAAAAGAGATCGTATCGCCCTGGACAAGGAAATTTCTCAGGTCACCATTCAGTTTGTTCAGTTCAAAATGAGAGTAATCAAATGTCCTGGCGCCCCTGTCACGAGGCTGGCGCGGATCATCATAGCGGAATGTTCCGTCAATGACTTTTGATTTACCAATAATGAATGGTGTATTATTTTCGGGTGCGTTTTTGGGACGCGGAACGTCCGGGGCGGTAAGCTCGTTAATGCGTTCGATGAAGCCATCAATGTTCAATGAACCTGATGAAGGCAGCACGGCCAGATGCACATTGGGCTGGTAAACATTCACCTCGTCAAGATAAATTTCCCTGGCAGAATTCTCGATGATGTTATTCAGATCTAAGTTGACGTCGATCCTGCCGACATCGATCATATCCTTCCGGCTCGTGTCTTTTACCGAAATCCCTTCCAGAGAAACGACGTCAAACCACTTAATGTTGACTTTTTGAATGGTAATGGGATAACCCAGCTTTTCAGAAATATTGCTCGTAACACGCTGAACTGCCCAGGTTTGGACGGAAGGAAGTTGAAGTGCAATGGTAACAATTCCCAACGCCAGCAGCGCAAAGATGATCACTACGATCAGACCATTACCAAACGCCTTCAGGAATTTTAACATATATAGCTTCGCGGCGGGATACCGCTTATCTTATTGTTAATGCTTAATTTTGCGACTATAGTTCAACAATTATGAATATCCTCGCCATTGAATCGTCTTGTGACGAAACCTCCGCAGCCGTAATCACTAACGGGAAAATCTGCTCCAATGTTGTTGCTACGCAACTGATTCACACACAATATGGCGGCGTTGTTCCCGAACTTGCTTCACGGGCGCACCAGCAACACATTCTGCCTGTGGTAGATAACGCATTGAATGATGCAAAAGTAACAAAAAAAGACCTGGATGCCATTGCTTTTACGAAAGGACCGGGGTTATTAGGCGCTTTGCTCGTAGGGACTTCTTTTGCCAAATCGATGGCACTGGGACTTAATATTCCGCTGATAGAAATCAATCACATGCAAGCCCATGTGCTCGCGCACTTTATCGACGATCCCAAACCTGCATTTCCATTTCTCTGCCTCACCGTCAGCGGCGGACATACCCAAATTGTAAAAGTTACCGGCCCGCTGGAAATGGAGATTATCGGGGAGACAAAAGATGATGCAGTAGGCGAAGCATTTGACAAAACCGCCAAGCTGCTCGACCTGCCCTATCCAGGCGGACCATTGATCGATAAATATGCGGCATTTGGAAATCCTCAGGCATATCCTTTTCCGCTTCCTGAAATGCCGGGGCTGGATTTCTCTTTCAGCGGGATCAAGACTTCGTTTATGTATTTTTTGCAAAAGCAGGTGCGGGAGAATCCTGATTTTATCCGTGAAAATCTAAATAATATCTGTGCGAGCATTCAGTATACACTGGTGGATATTCTTTTGAAAAAAATCAAAAAAGCGTCGCGTGAAACTGGGATTAAGGAAATTGCGATCGCCGGCGGCGTTTCTGCCAACTCCGGATTAAGGAAGTCGCTTCTTGAATTGGGAGCGAAACTGGATTGGAAAGTGTACATTCCAGCATTCGAATACTGCACAGATAATGCTGCTATGATCGCCATGGCGGCACATTATAAGTTTGAAGCCAGGGATTTCACTGATCAAATGGTTAGTCCGATGGCGCGGATGGAGTTTTGAAAAAGTCATGAACAAAAACATATTCGAACATGCGTTTATCAGAAATATGGATCTATCCCGTCAAATCATTGGGTGGAATAAGGTTAAAAGAGGCAAAAACCGAAAACAAGGGACTGCAATACGACCGCCGCTGGCTGATCATTGATGACAATAATACATTCATTACGCAGCGCGTCTTTCACCAAATGGCATTGATTGACGTTTCCCTGGAACAGGACGGACTGAAAATATTCGAAAGAAACGATCCGCAAAACAGCATTACAGCTGCCTATGAGCCCGTTTCCGGTGAAAATCTGACTGTTAAGATCTGGGATGACCTTGCCGAAGCTGTAACGGTTTCGGATGAGGCGGATCAATGGCTTTCGGCACAAATAGGACAAAATGTAAGGCTGGTAATGATGCCAGAATCCACGGAGCGGAAAGCGGATCCGAAGTATGCTAAAAATGGAGAGATCGTCAGTTTTGCTGATGGTTACCCATTCCTGGTCATTTCACAGGCTTCACTGGATGATCTCAACACACGCCTTCAAGAGCCGATATCCATGGTTCGTTTCAGGCCCAATTTCGTTATTTCCGAAACAGCGCCTTTTGAAGAAGATCAATGGAAGCGCATCCGGATCGGCGAACTGGATTTCGAAATCGTAAAACCCTGCGCCCGCTGCGTCCTCACTACCGTTGATCCCGCAACCGGGCAGAAAGGCCCTGAACCATTAAAAACACTAGCCAGTTACCGACGCGTTAACAACAAAGTGCTATTCGGACAAAACTTGGTTGCCAGTAATTTTGGGGTTGTTAAGGAAGGGGACGTGTTGGAAGTAATTGAATAAGAATGAGTCTTGAATAGTTAATTCAAGGTTGTTTTTTGAATTTTAAGCGAAAAAAAAGCCCGGAAGAAAATCCCGGGCTTCATATATTTTAAGACAAATCCTGCTGGCAAACGTTTAAGGCTGCGCTTCTGCTTCTGTTGTTCCATTTGTCTGGAAAGGGCTTTTCATGATCCCTCTTTCCGAATTACGAATAAAGTTAATGACCACATCCCGCTCGTTGGATGGCGGCAATTCAAGTTCTATTTTTTGCAGAGCCTCGGCATTATTAAGGCCTCTCATATAGATGTAACGGTAAATATTCTGGATCTCGTTGATCTTCTCGTTGCTATAACCACGTCTTCTCAATCCAACCGAGTTGATTCCAGCATAAGAAATGGGTTCACGCGCGGCTTTTGTGAACGGCGGCACATCCTTGCGGACTAATGTTGCCCCAGAAACAAATGCATGTGATCCGATTTTAACAAATTGATGCACAGCACTTAACGCACTTACAATAGCCCAGTCGCCTACATGTACGTGACCGGCCATCTGTACATTATTGCCAATGATACAGCTGTTCCCAACGCGGCAGTCATGCGCTACGTGTGCATAAGCCATAATCAGGCAGTCTGAACCCACCACCGTTTTCCAATGCTCCTCAGTTCCGCGGCTGATCGTCGCGTATTCGCGGATCGTGGTGTTATCACCGATGATCGTAAATGTGTATTCGTTATTATATTTGAGATCCTGGGGCGTAGAAGCGATTACTGCACCCGGAAAGATCCGGCAGTTCTTTCCGATTCTCGCACCTGAATTTATAACAGCGTGTGATCCGATCCATGAGCCCTCGCCAATTTCAACATCGGAATGTATCATTGCGAATGGTTCAATTTCCACATTCTGAGCGATCTTAGCGCCAGGATGAATATATGCTAATGATTGAGTCATTTTTTCTTTACCAGGCTTGCTATCATATCCGCTTCACACACCAACTGTCCGGCTACATATCCCCGGCCACTCATTTTCACGATTCCCCTTTTCATTGGAGACGTAAATTCACATTTAAAAATTACCGTATCCCCGGGAAAAACATTGCGGCGGAAGCGGCATGCATCAATTCCGATCAGGTAAGGCCAGTAATTATCAGGATCCGGCACGCTTGTCAGAACCAGAATACCGCCCGTCTGCGCCATGGCTTCCAATTGCAAAACGCCGGGCATTACAGGGTTTCCGGGGAAATGGCCCAGGAAAAACTGCTCATTGATCGTCACATTCTTCACGCCTACCACGCTGTTTTCGTCCAATGCAATGATTTTGTCGATCATTTGGAACGGATAACGGTGCGCTAATAGCTGTCCGATCTGGTTAATGTCAAAAACCGGCGCCTTGTTCGGGTCATATTGCGGGATATCTCCTTTCCCGGATTTAATTAGTTTCTTAATTTTTTTGGCCAGAGCCACATTAGCTGCATGTCCCGGACGGGCAGCCAATATCTGCGCCTTAATCGGACGGCCTACCAAAGCAAGATCGCCGATCAGGTCCAGCAGCTTGTGACGCGCCATTTCATTCGGATAATGCAGGTCTACATTATTCAGAATGCCCTTTGACTTGTTTACGCTTACTTTTGGTTTACTCAAAAGCTGCGAAAGGTGATCTAGTTCGCCATCCTGCACTTCCCGGTCTACAATCACAATCGCGTTGGTCAGGTCGCCGCCTTTGATCAGGTTTTGCCTGTATAACGCTTCAAGTTCGTGTAAGAATACAAATGTGCGGCATTCGGCGATATCGTCTTTGAATAATGTAATATCATTCAGGGATGCATGCTGGCTGCTGATCACCGTCGAATTATAGTCGACCATCACGGTCAGGCGGTAATCGGAAAGTGGCAACGCAACAAGCTCCGTATCTGTTTCTTTATTCATATAATGCACATATTCAGGAACTTCGAAGTAATTCCTGTATGCATTTTGTTCTTCAATGCCCGCGTCAAGCAATGCATCTACAAACTTAATAGAGCTCCCGTCCATGATCGGCGGCTCGGGGCCGTCGAGCTGGATGAGCACATTGTCGATTTGCAAACCAACTAGGGCAGCAAGCGTATGCTCAACCGTATGGATACGCGCTCCGTTTTGTTCAATGGTTGTTCCACGCGACAGATCGACCACATTGTCGACATCTGCATCTACGATGGGCTGATCGGGTAAATCAATGCGTTGAAACTTGTATCCGTGATTGGCGGCGGCAGGCACAAATGTCATTGTAGCCACCACACCCGTATGTAAACCCACTCCTGTTACGGATACAGACTTGGAAATGGTTTGTTGTTTTTCGTTCATTATAAATTTCCTTTTCTTCTTAAAGGCGCGTTGTACTATTGACCCTGAAAATCGGATGTTTCGTGTTTATTTTCCAGATCTTTCAGCCTTTCTTCTATTTCGGGCAGCCTGCGGACGAGGGCCATTGATCTTAAATGTTCGTTCAAATCCCTGGCTGGTGAGCCGGACAGCGAAAGCCCTTCTTTTTTGATTGATTTCCCTAATCCGCTCTGAGCTCCTATTTTAGTCTTATTTGCAATTGTAATATGCCCCACGATCCCAACTTGTCCGGCCACGACACATTGTTCGCCAACCGTTGTTGATCCCGAGATCCCGGATTGGGCTGCAATTACGGTATTTTTTCCAATCTCTACATTATGTGCGATTTGCACGAGATTATCTATTTTAACCCCTTTCCGAATAATTGTGGAACCCATTGTCGCACAGTCGATTGTGGAATTGGATCCTACGCTCACATCGTCTTCCAGGATGACATTACCAAGTTGCGGGATCGTTTTATAAGTTCCGTCCGTTTGGGGCGCGAAACCAAAACCATCGCTTCCTATGACTGTATTCGCAAAAATCACGCAGTTTTTACCAATGATCGTATTATCATAAATACGTACGCCGGGATGGATGATGGAGTTATCCCCTATTTCAATGTTATCGCCGAGATAAGTATTTGGATAAATCTTTACGCTGTTGCCGATCACGCAATTCTTGCCAATGTAGGAAAAAGCACCTCGGTAACAATTTTCGCCTGTCTGACTATTTTCCCCGATAAAACTAGGTTGTTCTACTCCGGATTTGCCGCTGGCAATGCGTTTTTGATATTCTTCGAGCAGGATCGTGAATGCAGTGTAAGCGTTTTCGACATATATAAGTGTTGCCGATATCTCTTTTTTAGGAACAAAATCCTTGCTGACAATGACTGCGGAAGATTGTGTAGTATATATGTAAGGTTCGTATTTACTGTTGGCTAAAAAGGAAATACAGCCCGGACGCCCTTCTTCAATTTTAGCAGCCGAATCAATTGTAATTGTATCATTTCCAACAATGGTTCCATCAAGCATTTGAGCAATCTCGCTGACAGTAAATTTCATATTTTTTCGGCTAATTTCGGGTAACGAATATCGAGTACTTATAGTGGATTTTGAAAAGGGCTTTTTCTTTTAATGATCCTGACTAACCACGCAAAGATACATTTTTAGCCCAACATACATAGTACTTGCGTACAATCTTAGTGAGCGCCTTAATGGTTGGGATGTCGGATGCATCGGCAATGTCCAGCAGTGCGCCACCCTTCATTTTCACCCGGATCGGATCCAGTTCTTTTGCATAGGCCCAGTTGGTCGTTTCGCCGCTGACCAGAAAATAATCCATTTGCTCCTCAGCGACGCCCGCTTCAAGAAGCTGCCTTCGCAAATCAGCAAGTAACGCTTCATCTGGCGGCGAATCATAGAAAGTAATTTTAAATAACTGCCTGTTAAGCAGCATGGTACAAAGCGTCGAGAGAACGGGGTCACTATGTGTCCGCCAGCCCTTTACAGAAGCCCATACGTCGTTATCGTCCAAACCGTTGAACGATTCCAGCAGATCCGGGTGTATATCAAAGTCTTCAAGGCTGTAATTATTGTGCAGGAACCTCGCAAAATCTGGCGTAGCAAATAATGTTGCGCCGCCATCAGACAATTCGCGGGCCCTTTGCAGCAGCTGGGTGAGCATGGCCTGCGCGCTTAACAATGTTTTGTGCAAATAAACCTGCCAGTACATGAGCCTTCTCGCGTGCAGAAAATTTTCAATGCTAAGCAAGCCCTTTTCCTCAACTACCAGCTGATCCTCACTCACATCCAGCATCTTTATAAGCCTGTCTGCACCAATAGAACCTTCAATGACGCCTGTATAAAAACTGTCGCGGTTCAGATAATCCATCCGGTCCATATCCAGCTGACTGGAAACCATTTGATGGAAAAACTTTCTGGGATAAGTCCCTTCAAACATCTGAATCGCCAGATCAAGCCGTCCCTCCATTTGGCTGTTCAATGCT
This sequence comes from Dyadobacter sp. CY347, assembly GCF_021502655.1. Lineage (GTDB taxonomy): Bacteria > Bacteroidota > Bacteroidia > Cytophagales > Spirosomataceae > Dyadobacter. The sequence continues at coordinate 116,703 of NZ_JAKFFT010000002.1, read as the reverse complement.
TTCATCATGACCAGCGTAATGGATTCATGCGCGACATGCTGTAACAAAACACTTTCCAGAACGTGAGAAAACGGACCATGCCCCAGGTCGTGCAGTAGAATGGCCGCTTGTGCTGCCTCAAATTCCGGTTCGGAAATGGCGTGACCTTTTTGTTGCAGCACTTTGAGGGCCTGTCCCATGAGGTGCATGGCGCCTAACGCGTGATGGAAGCGCGTATGCAGGGCTCCGGGGTAAACAACATCTGCCAAACCAAGCTGCTTAATGCGCCTCAAACGCTGAAAATAGGGATGATCAACCAGGTCGTAAAGCAGATCAGAAGATATGGATATAAACCCGTAAACGGGGTCGTTAATGATTTTCCTTTTATTCAAAGCTCGATTTTTTGGCAAAAGTAATAAACAAGCAACGGACAAAAGAAGTTATTCTTATCAATATGATTTGGAGAATTGCCGCTATTGCGTATTTTTGCGCTTCATTCCGTAATAGGAACGGGCCTATAGCTCACAAAGCGTTTGCCCGGTCGATTATAGCAAGTGAACCGCGCCGCGTCCGCAGCTCCACTGGGGCTCAAAATCAGTAGGTGCCTGGCCTATCCAGGAAAGAGTAACGGGCCTATAGCTCATTCGGTTAGAGCAACTGACTCATAATCAGTAGGTGCCTGGTTCGATTCCAGGTGGGCCCACATTGAAAGAAGAGAGCGCCTTAATTAAAATGAGGCGCTCTCTTCTTTTGTAAGCTTGTGAACTACATCGCTTTCGACTGCATCACTATTCTTTCACCAGTTTCCTTACAACACTTTCTTTTCCATTTTCGAATTTGATCAGATTCAAACCAGACGACGGGGTTTGCAGCTTGATTTTATTGATCCCAGTTTGCAAGTCACGGTTTTCGGTGAAAATGATTCTGCCAGTTACGTCCAGGATCGTGATGTGCCACGTTTCCGGCTTAACGGCCATTACGTCAACAAATACGTCTCCAATAGAAGGGTTGGGATAAATTTTACCAACAACCGAAATTTCCTCAGCGCTTCCATGGTCGCTTACCACGATTACTTTTGAGTAACTAAATGTAGCGTCTTTGTCAATCATTTTCAGTCGATAATAGCTGGTTGACCAAATGTTCTGATCTACGAACTGATATTCAGAAAAGCTTGTGGACTGGCTTTCTGAGCCGGTTACGTTGCCTATTGTTTGAAAAGACCTTGCATCCGCCGACGATTGCACTTCGAAGCGGTCAAAGTTCTTTTCGTCCGAAGTGACCCATTTCAGCGTATTCTCGTTTTCAGCCGATTTCTTGCCTGAGAACGAAACGAGGGTAACTGGCAGAGATGCTGTGTTGTCGAATTGAAAAGGGACAATATACTCGCAGGCCGATCCGGCGGGAATTATTTTGACATAAAGGGCATGGATTTCAGCCGTCAGATCTTTCGGCAAGAATGTGTTGGTCGCAGTAGTAATGGTACCAGCTGGCAAAGTCGCATTCTCGTCTTTATAAATTCCGCTGATCGTACCATTGTAGGTGCCCCCGAAGGTAAAAATCTTGGCTGCCGGACCGTCATTGACAATGACGGATGCATCAGTGTTGTTGCTAACGGACTCACTACCTGTGTTTTCCTTGTATTTGAACACACCATAATTGGTAAAGATCCCGGCATTTTCGAGGTTGCCCACAATGCGGATCAATCCTGTATTTGTAGTCGTTTTTTCAGCATTGTTTACAAATGTCCCGCTAAGCACAGTCACCGTTCCGCAGGCTTCATTATTAAAAGTATCATCATTGGTTATCCCGTTCCCGCCTGTGCTTCTGCTGCCGCCTATGGTTACAACGCCCGCATTATTGAAGGTTCCAGCAGCGTTTTCGAGTCCTGTCGTGCTAAAACCGTCAATGGACATTGATGCGCCACTCCTATTGGAAAAATTTCCACCATAATTTCCGGCCCCTACACGCACGCCTCCATTTACCCCGATCCAGATTATCCCTTCATTTGTAAAATTAGAGGTGTTTACCAGACCAATCCTGCCATTGTTTTCAATGATAAGTATCCCGGAAGCAGTGTTATTAAAGGTGGCTTCATTATGGATTCCGTTCGAAAGAAAACGGGTGTAATTTGTCGAAAGGGCGCCAGCGCCGGTAGTGATCTTGCCAGCATTGGTAACAGTGCCGTAATTTGTGAAAAACTGCCTGGTAGCAGCGTCAATTTCGATTTCGCCGGTGCTGTAATTTTGAAGATCCCCGATATTAATCAGGCCTTCACCAACAAAGCCAGCATTTCCAATAAGCAGCTTTCCGCGATTTTCAAGCGAACCGGAGTTGGAAAGTGCATGACCACCCTGTCCACCCGCGCGCCCTACAATAGCCAGCGTGGCCTGCTCTGAAATCTGCAATGTAGCATTGCTTTCTATTTCCAAGTAGAAAACAGATGTATTCGTGCCGGCAGGGATCACAGGTGAATGCGTTGCGCCTCCCAGGATCAGAACGTTGTTGCCGGCCCCGGGAACACTGGCAGGTGACCAGTTACATGGTGTGTTCCAATCAGAACTTTCCTGCCCGATCCATGTGATGAGGCCGTCCGGAGTTTCAGTCGGTGTGCATTCCGTGGCGTTTCCTTCACCGCGCAAAGTGAAAGTGAATGGATTTTGGCTGGGGTCATTGCTGGCAATGCTGACAACAGCCGTTTTCACGCCAGCCGACATGGGACGAAATCTGATTTCCAAACCTTCAATACCGCCATAAGGAACAGTCTCTCCGAGCTGCCGCGTGATTGCAAAGTCTGTGGAGCCAGTCAGGGTAACAGCCGGTGTGCCTGTCAGCAGCAACTCTTCCCTTCCGATGTTCTCTATATTATATTGTTGCTGCCGTGAACCGATGCCTATCTCGTGAGAGCCAAAATCTGTAAAGTTTTCTGTCGAAGGTGTATCGCTTCCATTCTCAATGCGCACACCATCGGCAGTCACCTTAATAGTAGGGTCTAAAAAATATTCATACGAGAACGGTGCAATATATTCGCATGAACCCGGAGAAAGCGTGAATTTAGCATAAAGTGTCTGCGCACCGACAGGCAAATTTTCAGGCGTAAAATCGTTTTGTGACACGAAAGTCCCCGCGGACTGAGTGCCTTCCTGATCCTTGAAAATACCCATCAAGGTGCCTTGAAAGTTAAACCCGGGACCAAAGATCATGCTTGAATTATTGTTGATCCACAGAAAATTTCCGTGGTGATGGACAACATCCGTACCGGAGAATGTGCCTATAACAAGAGCGCCCTTATCGTCGAATATCCCGGCATTTTCGAGCTTGCCTACAATGCGAATCAGGCCCGCATTCGTCACCGTTTTCTCTGCATTGTTAACAAATGTGCCGGAGAGCAGATCTATTTTACCACAGGCTTCATTGTTGAAAGTATCATCATTGGTTATCCCGTTCCCGCCTGTGCTTCTGCTGCCGCCTATGGTTGCAACGCCAGCATTATTGAAGGTTCCAGCAGCGTTTTCGAGTCCTGTCGTAGTAAAACCGTCTATGGACATTGATGCGCCACTCCTATTGGAAAAATTTCCACCATAATTTCCGGCCCCTACACGCACGCCACCATTTACCCCGATCCGGATTATCCCTTCATTTGTAAAATTAGAGGTGTTTACCAGACCAATCCTTCCATTGTTTTCAATGATAAGTATCCCGGAAGCAGTGTTATTAAAGGTGGCTTCATTATGGATTCCGTTGGAAAGAAAACGGGTGTAATTTGCCGAAAGGGCGCCAGCTCCGGTAGTGATTTTTCCGGCATTGATAACAGTGCCGTAATTTGTGAAAAACTGCCTGGTAGCAGCGTCAATTTCGATCTCGCCTGTGCTGTAATTTTGAAGATCCCCGATATTAATCAGGCCTTCACCAACAAAGCCAGCATTTCCGATAAGCAGCTTTCCGCGATTTTCAAGCGTACCGGAGTTGGAAAGCGCATGACCACCCTGTCCACCCGCGCGCCCTACAATAGCCAGCGTGGCCTGCTCTGAAATCTGCAATGTAGCATTGCTTTCTATTTCCAGGTGGAAAACAGATGTATTTGTGCCAGCAGGGATCGCAGGTGAATGCGTTGCGCCTCCCAGGATCAAAACGTTGTTGCCGGCCCCGGGAACACTGGCAGGTGACCAGTTACACGGTGTGTTCCAGTCGTCGCTCTCCAAACCGATCCATGTGATGAGGCCGTCCGGAGTCTCAGTCGGTGTGCATTCCGTGGCATTTCCTTCACCGCGCAAAGTGAAAGTGAATGGGTTCTGGCTGGGGTCATTGCTGGCAATGCTGACAACAGCCGTTTTCACGCCAGCTGACATGGGACGAAACCTGATATCAACATTATCACCAGTCCCGTAAACCAAACTTCCACCGGGCTGTCGCGTGATCGTAAAATCTGTCGACCCCGTCAAAGCAACGGTCGGCGCGCCCGTCAGCAGCAGTTCTTCCCTTCCGATATTTTCTATTAGATATGATTCTTGCCGAGAACCCACACCTACGTCGTGTGAGCCAAAATCCGTAACGTTTTCTGTCGAAGGCGTAGCGCTTCCGTTTTCAATGCGCACACCATTGGCCGAAACTTCTATGGTAGGCGATACAATATATTGGTAGGAGAATGGTGCAAGATATTCGCAGGAACCTTCTGATAGCGTAAACTTGGCATAAAGTGTTTGTGTACCAATTGGGAGATTTTCAGGTGTAAAATCATACTGTGACACAAAATTCCCGGCAGACTGGGTGCCTTCCTGATCCTTGAAAATACCAATCAACGTGCCGTTAAACCTGTATCCGGCACCGAAGATTGTGTTTGAATTATTGTAAATCAAGAGAAAATCCCCATTGCTGTACTGAAGGAGATTGTCCGGGAATTTTTCATTGACCAGCGCGCCCTTGTTGGTAAAAGTCCCCCGCACTTTGAACGATTGCTGTACCGCTATCAAACCCTTATTGTCCATGCTAGCCCATACGCCTACGTGGAGATTGTTTCGTACCAGCAGCGTGGCGCAAGCGTTGTTGCTGAAATTGCCGTTGTTCCATAATCCGTTTGTCGCAGGCTCGGCCGTACTTCCCAGTGTCACCTTTCCATTGTTCTCGACCACACCCAGATTATAAAGTGAAGCCACATCAGCGCCATTAAATGCTTTCTGGCCTGCTGCGGTCAGAATGCCACCTGCGGCGATATGCAGAATACCCCCACTTAAAACTTCGATGGTATTAACCTGAACCGCTGTTCCATTGATGGCAGGTCTGTTGGCTGCTGCCGGAATTACAACATCGTCGACGCTTGTGGGTACGAGCCCGGCACTCCAGTTTTCGGCGGTTGCCCAATCGGAGTCGACATTCCCGGTCCAGGTCACTTGCTGGGCGAAAAGAGGGGCGCTGAAAGCGCATAGGATAATCAGCAAAAACAGTGAACACTGTTTGCAAAAAGTAGAGATTTTATTCATTGATATTAAAGGATTTACGTAGTTGAATGGCCGCAGCTCCTCCACCTTGCGCAGGGCAGCTGTTGCATTGGAAGCGAAAGCAAGATGGAAGAAATGTAAAGGGTAAGCGACGCGCGCTGAACGGGTGCGTTTATAATTAATCGAAAGGAATTAATTTAATTTCAAACCTCCAAAAGCAGGGGGTGGACAAAGCGTAGACAGCCGAGCACAAAGCCACATAAGTATCTGATTATCAAATAAGATAAATATTTGAATTTTTTACAATCATCTTCTTGCAGCTGCATATGAATGGTAATGTTTGCCGGATCTCTTGCAACCAACATACATTCTCCGTTAAATAATTGCCATTCGCCGGTGGGACAGTGCCGCACGTTTTCCATGCTATCAGCAGAACTAAATACGCTATCATTATAGCACGATTACCAGATAAAGTTTCACTTACCTGGACATAACCTTACCTCAAACAAAATGGCCATGAAAAAATTTCTATGCTTGATTGCCCTCGTTGCATGTAATCCACCCACGCCCCGATGGCCCGATCCTAAGCCAGTCGAGCCGGTCTTTATTCCCAGCGCCGAAGATTCCGCCAGGACGTCCGGGCCATTCATGCGGATTCATCCGATGGGACAGTATCCCGAGATGATTCACGATAACCTCGAACGACAACCAACGCTTAAAATAGAAGAATGGCTCTCGGCGACCGTGCCACTAGCTGATTTCGGCCGGATCCTGAAACCGGGACAAGAAATGGAAATGGTCGCATTTGGCGGTGGGTTAACTGCCGGAGTTATGAATGGCGGCATTACCAGAGAAAGCCAGCAAACCAATTACACCAACCTGCTGGCGCACCAGATGGGGATCAAAAACTTCGCCATGCCCCTGTTTGAAAAAGAACATTATAACGGCACAGGCTATTACGTATACCGTCATACGGATAACGGATATCCGCAATGGGACCGGGTCGTGAATAACACCATTCTTATCTCACCCGGCAGCCTACCGGCAATGCCGGAATATAACGGGAAGATTTCCAACTTTGCATTGCCAGACGGTAGCGCAGAAAGGTTTATGATGGGCAATGATTGCGTAAACTGTGACTTAAATAAACTTTTTCTTTCGCGATTCAATCATTATCGGCGCCCATATCTGTCAGAAGCATTTGACGAAATCAAATCTGAAATACCCTATAACTTCGTGATCATTGAGGAATTTTTCGATCGATGGATGTACGGAATACAAACTGTAAGCCGGGTCGGCCTATGGGAATACTGCTTCAATGGATCGATTATGAATACTGGAAGGATTACTGACTCAGCAATTAACAACATATTAAATAAGGTTCAGAAAGGTGTTATTTTCACTATTCCACGTTTCCAGGATCTCGCTTATATGAAATGGTATTCGACGCATGAGTTAAATAAAAGAGCATCGGAAGTATACATTACCTTTAACCAAAACAACATAGGAGATGGACTGATAAATGGAGCAAAGCCGTTTTCGCTGATCCCAACAGCGAAACTCCACAGACTTTTTGAAAACTTTAATGATGGTGAAGCTTTTAGGGCAAATCTTGAAGACAGAGAGGTGCTAGACGAGGGCGAATGCAATATGTCCGATCCGGCGCTTTATTATAATCAGAAAATAAAGGAGTACGCGTCGAAGAAAGACCTTGCCGTAGTTGATCTTTTTGACTTGTATCAACGAATTCATCAAGGAGGATACAAAACGGATGATGGTGTATTAGTAGATGGAACTGCTTACGGAAATTTCTTCTCATCGGACGGAATTTATCCCACCCCACTTGGACAGGCTGTCATTGCAAATGAGGTTATCAAGGCTGTCAATCAACATTATAATGCCAAAATACCATTGATTGACATTGCAGGCTTTGAAAAGTCAATTGGACTTAACAAGTAATGTTTCATCTTAAACAAATTACCATGAAGAAGTTGCTATGCCTCGTTGCACTCGTTGCATGTAATCCACCCACGCCCCGATGGCCCGATCCGAAGCCCGTCGAGCCGGTCTTTATTCCCAGCGCCGAAGATTCCGCCAGAACGTCCGGGCCATTCATGCGGATTCATCCGATGGGACAATATCCCGAAATGATTCACGATAACCTCGAACGACAACCAACGCTTAAAATAGAAGAATGGCTCTCTGCAACCGTGCCGTTAGCTGATTTTGGCCGGATCCTGAAACCGGGACAAGAAATGGAAATGGTCGCATTTGGCGGCGGGTTAACTGCCGGAGTTATGAATGGCGGCATTACCAGAGAAAGCCAGCAAACCAATTACACCAACCTGCTGGCGCACCAGATGGGGATCAAAAACTTCGCCATGCCGCTGTTTGAAAAAGAACATTTCAATGGAACAGGTTATTACGTATACCGTCATACGGATAACGGATATCCGCAATGGGACCGGGTCGTGAATAACACCATTCCTATCTCACCCGGCAGCCCGCCGACAATGCCGGAGTACAAAGGGAAGATTTCGAATTACGGACTTTACGAAGGGAGTACCGAATGGTATGTCCCAAGCTGGGCCTGCGAAAACTGCGACTTGACAAAGCTCCTTAAGTCGCGGTTCAATGGGCATCAACCAGCAGAAATACCGTATAATTTTATCGTTATCGAGGAATTTTTCGATCGCTGGATGTTTGGCATAAAGACAACACGACAGATTGGGCTGTTTGATGCAAGCTTTAACGGCTCGATTATGAACTCGGGAAGAATAACTGACTATTCGATCAATTACGTCCTCCATGGCAAAAAAGGTGTAATCTTTACTATTCCACGCTACCAGGATTTGCCCTATATGAACTGGTATTCAATGAAAGAATTTGGGAATGCATACATTACCTTCGACCGAAACGGTGTAGCGGATGAGGTCATAAATATCGCCAAGCCATTTTCGCTAATCCCGACAGCCAAACTGCATAACCTTTGTAAAAGATTTAAAGATCAAGCTTTTATGGCCAATTTGGATGACATTGAAGTGATCGATTCAGGAGAAAGCTATCTTTCCGACCCTCGGCTCTATTATAACCAGAAGATCAGGGATTACGCAGCAGAAAAAGACCTGGCAGTTGTTGACCTTTTCGACTTGTATCAACGCATTCATCAAGGAGGATACAAAACGGATGATGGTGTATTAGTAGATGGAACTGCTTACGGAAATTTCTTCTCATCGGACGGAATTTATCCTACCCCACTTGGACAGGCTGTCATTGCAAATGAGGTTATCAAAGCGATTAATAATCATTACGGCGCAAAAATTCCAACGATTGATATCGCTGGTTTTGCCAAGAAAATTGAATTCAAAAAATAGCTATTGTCAGCAATTTAATTAGCAACCAATTTCTAGTATGAAAACTATTACAAAGTGGATATTCGTATGCACATACCTTCTAGCCCATATCTGCAATGCGCAAACCGTATCGCTATCCTATCCGATCAACAATTCTGTGCTTCAGCGGAATACACTTGACAAGGCGACAGCAACCATTGCGGGACAGCTTATACACACCAGCCTTGCAGTCACGCTGAGTTATAGGGTCCGGACGGTCAGTGCCAAAGGCGTCGTTGGTGCGGCTGGGCCTACCACAAACCTAAGTTTGGCATCAAACGGCATGTTTTATACTTCACTGGTAATGAATAAGGGCTGGTATATATGTGAAATAATGTTGAACGGAGTCGTGTATGCTTCGGGGAAATTTGGTGTCGGCGATGTATTTATTATCGCCGGCCAATCCAATGCGCAAGGATACGGAAACACTGCCTATTCACTCCCTTCGAGCGCGGGTATCCCAGAATGGATTATTGGTACTTCAGAGGATAGGACTTGTAAAAAAACCTTCCCTGCTTCATTCACGAGCATGTTTTCGTTAAATACGCCTGATGAAGCAAAACGACATGGTAGATTAGGGCCGTCGGGCAATGGCATTTGGGCTTACGCCATGTTGGGCAAGCTGGTTTCAGATGCAAATGGCGGAATGCCCGTGGCATTCTTTAATGCAGCAACAGCCGGATCGAGCGTTACGGAATGGAAACAAGGCAGTGAAGGCATTGAAGCAAAACATCCCTATACAGGAGCACAGGTATGTTTAGGTTATGCGGGAGGTTCAGTGAACCCTTCAGATTATTATGGCCTTCCATACACAACTTTAAAAAACGCTCTAAACTTTTATGGTGCGCTATTTGGCGTGCGAGCTATTCTTTGGCACCAAGGAGAAGCGGATGCAGATTTAAATGTTAATCCAAGTTACAAAGCAACCAGTTCGGTAGATTATCAAACCAAACTGCAAGCCGTTATTGCCAAATCCCGCGCTGATTTCGGAGCCCCAAATCTTACGTGGTATGTATCGAAAGCATCCATCAGCAAATTCGGACCTCTCAATTCTACGGTTAGAACCGGGCAGGGCAACGTCGCAACAGGCTTACCCAACCTAAACGGCTCCGAAACAGATTATGTAAGTGGAAATTCCGGCACTACTACCGCAAGCGACGGTGGCGATGAATATCGCAGCGACAGCACCCACTTTTACGAGGGCGCTGGATCAATCAAAGGCCTTACCTGGCTGGCGAATAAATGGTTTTCGACCATTGGCGCGTTAGCTAATCCGGTTGCGGCGGGCTGGGTGCCGCAACTGACTTATTCGAAAAATGCTGATTGGCGGACACTTACCGCGCAAGGAGCAGCGGTTCAGTATATGTGGAGTAAAGTGGGTATCAATGGTCCGGCCGTGCCCGGTGGCAATGCGAGTGTGTATACGACGGATGAGCAATATTTGGGGATCCGTTGTTACATGAAGGATGCGAACGGCAACTGGCATGTATCGCCTGCGATCAATGTAGGGAAGTATAACAATCAGCGCATAGCGGCGGATTATGACGAGGAAACGCAAGAAAGTGAAGAACCTGGTTTTGAATTGAACGCCTATCCAAATCCTTTTACAGCGCATTTTACAATTGCATTTGAGGTTCCTGAGAACAACAGCCAGGTCAGGTTGGAGATTGTAAACACGAAGGGGGAAATAGTGAAAACGGTTGTAGACAATCCCCACGCAAAAGGAAAATGGCTTTATGAAGTGCGAAATTTGCCCGACCGTTCAAGTGAGATTTTGTTTTGCAGACTAAAAATCAATGAGCATTTCACGATCAGGAAGTTGGTACAACTGACGAAATAATTGGGTAGACGAAACTTTAAGCCTCATTCAAGCCGATAGAATATAGATTTCACGCAGACAGAATATCGATTTGGTTTCCTAAGTTGAAATAAAATCATTTCCTTAGCCGGAACAACCAATGACTGCAAAATGAAGCCTATATCCTTTCTTTTCTTCCTGATACTCATTTCAACTGCCCAGGCTTTCGCACAAAAACCAAAGCCTAAACCTGCCCCGGCCCTCGTTGTCACTTACAGAAACCCGGTTATTGCAGGCGATTTTGCGGATCCTTCGGTGATTCGTGTGGGTGATACCTATTATGCTGCGGGGACTTCTTCGGAATGGGGACCGGCTTATCCTATTTACAGCTCGAAAAATCTGGTGGACTGGGAATATGTCGGGCCGGTATTTAGCGACTTGCCGGAATGGACTATGGGCAGTTACTGGGCACCGGAACTGTTCTTTCGGAATGGCACTTTTTATTGTTACTACACAGCCAGACGAAAATCGGATAAACAATCATTCATCGGCGTAGCAAGCACCAAAGATTTGAAAGAAGGCTTCAAAGACCACGGCATCATCATTGAATGGACAAAAGAAGCGATCGATGCATTCGTAGTGGAGGATGAAGGTAAACTTTTCATAACATGGAAGGCATATGGACTGGATAAAGACCGTGGAATCGAAATTTTGGGTGCAGAACTGGCTCCCGATGGGTTGAAAGTGGTTGGCAAAGAATTTAGTCTGATGAAAGCAGACCTTACCGGCTGGGAAGCTGGCGGGGCGGAAGGACAATCGATCTTCAAACGCGGAAAATACTGGTATATGCTGTACTCCGGCAATGCTTGCTGCGGAGCAAATTGTGATTATCAGGTGGGGTTCGCGCGGGCTGAAAATTTGCAGGGACCCTGGACAAAATATGCAGGTAACCCGGCACTTTTTGGTGATCATAAATGGAAATGCCCGGGTCACGGAACCGTGGTGGTGACGGCTGATAACCGCTATTTTTACTTGCATCACGCCTATAACGGTGTTGATTTTACATTCTCGGGTAGGCAGGGCGTCCTGAGCGAACTGGTTTGGGACGAGGTTACCAAATGGCCTGCTTTCAGATATGGGAAAACAACACCCGCACAGGCAGAAGCGCCTATTGCTATGGGTGCGCTGGTGAACCATAATTTTTCCATTAATTACAACAGGGACACGCTAAAAGCGCCGTGGGTTTATGATGTGAGTTTTGCAAAACCAAATTTTGAAGTACAAAACGGCGCGCTCCGAATCGAGAACGATAACCGCACCAATACCGGGAATTTTCTAGGCTTGACCATTAAAAACGGCAGCTATACATTCACGACCGAAGTCACAGCCAAAAAGGACTTGACGCAGAACATCCTGGTTTATGGTGACGCCAGAAACGCGCTTGGATACGGCGTGCGGGACAATCACATCACATTATGGCAGGTTAAAGATGGGGTTCAGGAAGTGATTAAATCACAGGAGATCCCTGATAAATATAAAGACATCAAATTGAGTCTACATAGCCGTTACGGCCGATTTTACGAATTTCGGTGGGATGTAAAAGGCCAGAAAATCGACTCCCTCACCAGTGCAACGCAAATAGAAGCGCCCTGGCTGCCGAGATGGGACCGTGCACCGAGAGTTGGGGTTAATGTGGCTGGCAATGCTTCCGGCAAGAGTGAGATCCGGGCTGTGCAGATGAAATATGAGTGAGATTAATTACGTTTCATTATTTTCCAAAGCAGCACGGTCGCTGATGGAGGCCACTTTCCCTTTCGACTTTTCTGATTCACTTTCATAACCTTTGCGGATTACAGCGCCTTCCGGGCCTGATTTCGGCAAAAACCTGTTGGCGATAGATGTTACCAGTGATACGAGGCTTGGGTTGGCGCCTTGGAATGCAACGGCCAGTTTCGCCGTATTGGTCAGAATAATTTCTGTTTCCTGGTAAGCGATGGCGTTAACAATGTCCGCAGCCGCCTGCGCCGCATCTTGCGAAAGCAGCGGTGACGAGCCTGCTATTTTGAACCAGGCATATTCTGCCTCATGATCGCCTTTTAAGGATACATTTCTCGGGCTTCCCGTCCGCATGAGGTTCGGGATCACGGTGGTAACATGAATGTTGTCCTTTTTCAGCTCGGAATGCAACCCTTCCGACAAAGCAACCATCGCAAATTTACTCACGCTATAAGGCAGCAAATGCGGGACGGCGACCTTTCCGCCAATGGAACAAATGTTGGCGATCCGGCCTTCCTTCTGTTCATGAAAGTGCGGCAATGCAGCTTTGATCATGTACAATGCAGCCCAGAAATTGGTATCCATGGCCGTTTTATAATCCTCCACATCCATCACATTTTCCGGACCAACGAGCATTACTCCGGCATTATTTATCAATAGGTCAATCCTTCCAAACTGAGAAATTGTGGCTTCGATTACGCGTGACGCATCCCGCTGGTCGCTCACGTCTGCTTTCAATCCCAGCACGATCGAGCCCATTTGCCGGAGTTCCTGCTCGGCGACTTCAATCTGCTCGGCGTTTCTTGAACATATTACCAGGTTCGCTCCTTTTGCCGCCAATTCTCTGGCCAGCAGTAAGCCCAGCCCACGCGCTCCGCCGGTGATAACCACCACTTTATCCTGAAAATCAAACTTGATCATCTCTTTATAGAAATGTTTCGCTGCGGCATATAAGCCCAGTCCGGCGGCTGCCCACAATGCAGTCTTTCCTGAAAAGAGTCCTTGATTGCTGTTATTTTTCATAATCAGTAGGTTCTAATGTGATTATGCAAGGCTAAAAATCTTGTGCCTTTACGGACGGGATTTCATTAATCTGATAAAGTTGCCCCAGTCATAAGCCGTCAGATCGTGCTCGCCTTCGCGGTTGTGATAGGCCAGCGGCGAACTTGGAATAGGCGCATTAATGCCCGGCGGGTTCGCTGGCAACTTCGATTTTAAGCCATAAAGTGCATATGTTTTTTCTGCTTTTTTCAGCGCCAGAAATGTTCCTGTCGGATCGGCCCAAAGGTCTTTGGACGCATTGGTGGCGTATAAAGGCCGCGGAGCGATCAGGGCAATGAGCATATGCTGGTCTACGGGCAGGTCGTTTTCCTTGTCGTTAAATTTTTTGTAATTATTGTTAAACCAATGTGGAAAGGTGGTGTTGATGCGGGTAATTCTCTCACCAAACTGCCGCCGGGCCAAAGCCGCGCCCGTATTTCCCGAACAATTTGTAACGCAAACAGCAAATCGCTGATCCTGCGCCGCTGCCCATAAAGAGGCCTTTCCACCCCGCGAATGACCGACTACGGCCACATTTCCGGCATCAATGTCCTTATCTTTTTCAAAGTAATCCATCACACGCGATGCGCCCCAGGCCCACGCACCAATGGCCCGCATGCCGTTATCGGCTTCCAGCTGCTCGGGATAGAGCTGCACAACACCGTTCATAAATGTGTCCTTGTTATCGGGCGCGAGGTCGCTTACGTGGAAAGCGGCGACGGCATAACCGCTGTCAATGACCATTTCGGCCGGCCAGAAACCGCTTTTCACTTTCCTGGTCGGATCGGTATTTTCTGTCCCCCGGTTGTTGATTAATAGCAAAACCGGCGCGGGCTTTTTTGAATGATTAGGAACAAATAAAACAACATTTATCTCAACTGATTTCCTGTTCCTGTAAACATTGATCGCCACTTCTTTCAATCTGGCTTTGCCATTCATAGCACCCTTGTCCTCGTTTTTTATTGTATAGCGAATGCTGTCATAATCTTTTGGCATCTGCCCGTAAATGTTATCCTCGAAAAGCCTGAGAATTTCCGGCCGTCTTACATCTTCCCACATTTTCCTGCTTTTAACTTCCTTACCGGCGGCCGTTTTCAGCACTTCCGGAAGCACGTAAGCCGGGACTTTGGCCTCGTCGTAATTCTGCGCCGTTGAATTCGTAAGGCACACGAGCAGGAGCAATGCAGTCAGTATTTGTTTCATAGGGACAAAAAAAATGGATCATGCCGGTGTTCGACATGATCCACAAATTAAGGCATTTATATAAAATTACAGCTTTACTTCTCCCTCTTCCTCTCCCTGCCAGTATTTTATTCTTTTAGCTTTTACCGTAATCATAGCAATGCCCGGCGTATCAAGTCCATCTTCGAACCATTGATCCAGGTCGCTTACCCAGTGCTCTTCCATATCTTCACGTTCACGGCTTACCTCAGCTTTACCTGAAACAGAGATCCAAATGTCTTTTTGTCCTTGAAATGTAAGGTTCACTCTGCTATCGAGCTCAATGTCGCTTACCATCCGGGAGCCTTCCCATGTAAAAAAATAGGAATTCCCATCGTATTCCACTTCTCCGTTGTTACTCATCGGCCTTGAAGCCAGCGCGCCATCGGTTGTTGTGGTTGTAAGCATACAAAGGTCTATATCCTTCATTACTTCACTTACGTCTTTCAATGTTTTATCTGCCATGATCGTTTGTCGTTTTTGTAATAGCAGATATTAAAATAATGCCAGGCAAAAGAACTTAAATCTTGATCCCGAATGAAAGCCCGAAGCTCCTTCCATCGGAAGTCCATACACCGGCGCCCGGATACATGGTAGGGCGTTTGGTGAAATATTGCTTGTCGGTGATGTTGTTTACCCCTGCACGCAATGTGTAATTTCCGTTAATATGCCATGTTGCATTCAGATCGAGGAGCCCGTAACCCGGCACTTTGCCAATCGTGCCGTTTGCAGATGGCTCAACGGTGTTCAATGGATTGGCAAAATTGGCGCTTACGTAGCTGTACTGGCAGGTTACGGATAATTTTTTATACAAAAACTGCACGCCATTCCGTGAGATCCAGGTTGGGACACCTTCTACTGTGTTGCCTGCTACGCTCGTATTTTCGCCATTGACAACCGCATTTCCTTTGATATAACTTGCGTCGAAATACGATGTTGAGGTAAAAATCGAAAGCTCGGTAGGCGTTGAAGATGTGTTGATTCGAAACGGAATGTACTCAATGTATGCTTCCACGCCTCGTGTACGCGTGTCACCCGTTACTGTGCGCAGAATGTACGCATTTGCGCCTTCCCGCATGGAAACAGTTCCCATTCTATTGTTGATCAAAACCTGGAAAACCCCAATGTCGTAACGCAGGTTCCTGGTGCCGCCGCTGACGCCTGCTTCCACATTGTAACCATAGGCATCTTTCAGATTTTTATCCACTTTTTCCAAAACGGATCCCGGGATAATGTCTTTGAAAACAACCGGCCGGTAAGCTTGTGAAATGCCCCCATAAATGCGGTTTTGGGCGTCCAGTCTGTACTGTGTGCTTATCCCGAAAAGCGGAAAATTGTGCTTGATCTTGTTTGGAAGGTCTCCCGGATCGTAGTAACTGATCGTTCCAGTCATATCCGTCGCGCCGTTTTCGTAACGCATTCCGGGCGAAACGGTCCATTTTGGCGTGAGGTAAATCATGTTTTCCAAAAACACCGCCACATTGTTTGTCTTCATATAAAGATCGCGGCCAAATGCAGGATCAGTTAATGTGAGATCGAAATCGCTGCCGGTTGTGCCTTTACCCAATTGCCTCCTGCGCAGCTTATTATGCATGATCTGCACGCCGCCGGAAAGCACATTTTTGAAGCCTGCAATGTCATAATGATGCAAAATCCGCAGCTCGGAGGTGAAACTCTTGAAATTATCAATGTCTACCTGACGCGCTTTGTAAGATTTTGTAGCCGGATTAATCGTGTCAGGAACATTGGCAAATGCATCAAACATCACGCTGTTCCTGGCTCCATAAACGCCGGAATTGGTAAACTTAACCTGTGTTTCGGGGCTGATTTTCCAATCCAGAACAATGGAAGGAATGTAAATGTCGGGATTGAAATAATTTCTGGAACGGGTGGATTGTCGCGGATCGGCAGCGAACATGGCGTCGGTTAATGGGCCGGGAATTTGGTAAACGTAGGAAGAGCGTCCCAATTCAGCCTTGATGCGCAATGACTTGTTAAATTCATAAGCCAGACTTATAAATTGCGATTCTGCATCTGATTTCGCATTCTTCCTGTATCCGTTTGAATGTCGCTTTTGATAATAGGCTGAGTAAACGAGCTTCCCAACTTTCCCGCCAATGGCATTATAAGAGCTGAAAAGCCCGAACGACCCCACTGAATTAATGCTTTCGAATGAAAATAATTTGGTTGTATCCGGTGCTTTGGTCACATAATTGATCATCCCGCCAAATTGCGCGCCATACTGCAACGATGACGTTCCCCTTACCAGCTCAATGCGCTCGATGGATTCCATGGCCGGACTGTAATGGCTGGCCGGATAGCCGTACATGTCGGAATTGGTGATAACGCCGTTTTGGCGAATGTTGTATTCCCAGGAACGGTGCGGATCCAGGCCGCGCGTAGAAATGTTGATCTGATTGCCGCTTCCGTCCATATCATAGACAAAAACACCTGGAATTTTGGCAAAAATCTGGCGGCCGGTTTTCTCAACAATGTTGCCATTCACGCCGCCCAACTGAATGACCTCGCTTTTCTTCCCTGCATGAATGTAAGTATTTTGAACATCAGGAAGGCGCTCGGTATGGATTACATTTTTGCGTTCTTCAATAGTGACTTCATTCAAGTCCAGAACTTTGTCTGCGTCCTGTTTTTTGTTTTGATTTTCCTGCGCCTTTGCCACTCCCAAAGATCCCGAAAGCACAACCAGCGTGATAAGCGTAGATTTAATATTCATCATTTAATATACTAATTCAAAAATTCAATATTGTTGTGTATCAGGGTGAAATGTACGCCAGCTATGCCAAAATTCCTGATATGCATTCACTCTTTTCAAATCCGGACCGTCGCCTGCGAGGCGCTTTCCGAGCAGATTGTAAGCTGTATTTTGTGCGTATAAAGTGTCATTCCGAACGGCAATCTCCTGCTCGCCTGCCTTTTGAAATGCAAAAAAACTCTTGTTATCAGCTGCCAGAACAACGGCCACCGGCGTCGCTCCCACCCGATCATTAATAACCCGCTGCTTAACCAGCTTATTCCAGTCAAATGCTTTGCTATCCTTCCCCGCCTGCACGCCCACAACCCAGGATTTGTCTTTCCAGGCCGCTGTATCCGTTTTGGTAAGCGTTGATTTTCCCTTTCCGGATTCATAGCGGCTCATGGAATCATATTTGGCCTGATACATTGGGTCGGGTTGCATGATTTGGCTGTTTGGGTGCATTTTTAGCCACTGTGAAACGGTGGTTTGCGTGGTTGGAAGTTCGGGCAACATCCGGCCTTTCAATGGTCCGGCAATGGCTTCACCATTCGCCTGCCGCCACCAGCTTCCTGTGTTTTTATCCTCAAACATGGCATTGAAATGGTCCATACCAACGAGTCTGAACTCATCCGGCTTACCTTCCACGATCGGCTCAAAAACCCTTCCGGTGCGGCAAACAGTGCAATATGTTACGATTACGGGCTTTCCGCCGAGCACATCGCGCACCTGGTGATGATAACCGATAAATTGAATGGGGTAAGCTTTGGCCTCACCATTCGCCTCGACGCCTATCACAAGCCGGTCGTCTTTTACTTTATTTTGGGAAGCATTGTGTAAAATGACTTGGGATGGCTGATAAAACATCGTGTCCGCCGCCATTTCGTAGTTTGTGCCGTAAGTAACAGCGCCTGCAATAAAGAGCAAGATTATTGCAATCCATTTTCTTTTATCGGATAAAACCGTCGTGAAGCCTGCAATGATCATTAGCCAGAAAACGATCCGGAAAGCCCATCGCCAGGTATGCAAAAAATAGGCAATGTCAATGCTGTTCATCTGCTGGCTGCCAGGCATAGGCATGATGAAATACACTTTTGCAATCTCGTAGAGAATGATGCCGGCAACGCCCAGGTAAAGAAATTTTCTCATATATAAGTCAACCCTATTAGCTCAATTTTGAATAAAATGAAAAAGAAACGGGTTCGCCAGATGGCAAACCCGTTTGCCTAATTATTAACCTATGATAATATACTTTTCCTATTTGCTTCTGGCTGTGACAATTAGCGCCACCAGGAACGGGATCGTGAACACGAGCAACGCATTCCCGAATCCTCCCAAAACCGCCACGAGCGAGCCGATAAAAAACACCGCTGTGGCCGTAAAAAACCGTCCCACATTAAAGCAAAAGCCCGTCGCCGTTCCCCGGATCGAAACCGGGAACAGCTCTGGAATATAACTTGACAACGCGCCCTGACTAATCCCAAAACAGAAAGCCAGCGCGGCTGTTTCAATGTAAATGATGCTGGAAAAAGTGCTGTTGGTCAAAAACAGAATGCAGCACATCACCAGGCAAGTGCCGAAAGTGGCCATTAATGTGGCCTTTTTACCAAATTTATTGATCAATATTCCGGAAAAAATGCCTCCTGTAATTCCTCCCATGCCCAGCAAAATCATAACCAATCCCCGCTCCTTCTGACCGTCCTGGCCCGTTGCAAGTAATGTTTGCACCCAAGTCGGTAACCAGGAAAAAATCCCCCAAAGTCCGATGAGCACCGAGCCGAAAATCAGCGAACCTGAAATCAGATTTGCGCGGTTACTTTCAACAAACAACCCTTCGGGCTTAGTGGTATGCGTCTTGGTTACGCGCCATTTGTCAGATTCGGGAAGAAGGAAAAAAACGAGCACGGCAATGATAACCGGAATGAAACCCACCGCAAAAGCGCTTCTCCAATCCGAAAAGATCAGGTTCAGACTCCCCGTTGTCACAATCCCAACCGGAAAGAAAACAGCCAGAATTCCGAGCATAACGGCTTTATTTTTGTCTTGCCAAATCTCAGAAATGTAAACGGTTGTGATCAGCAAAACGCCTCCTATGCCCATGCCTGCGAAAAATCGCAGCGCCAGCAAACTATACCAGTCCGGTACAATGGTGACCAAACAAGTGGAAACGCCATAAAGCCCGATCACTAATGTCAATGATTTGACGCGCCCGATGCGGTCGCTGACCACGCCGAACAAAAGTCCGCCCACCATCCAGCCATAAAGAAATATCGCATTTACATAAGCACCGATCTCGCCCAGCTCAGCCTGAGAAACGGCCTGTCCTTTCAGCTCAGGAATCGCAACCGGCAGGTAAACCGACATTAATGTGGAAACCGTACCGCTCAGCATGTAACTCACTACACACAAGCCAAATGCGAGCCATTTCGAGCTGGTTTTCTTTTCTTCCAGATTGGTTAGTTCCAATGTTTCCATGTGCTTTTTGAAGCTGATGTTATCTGAAAAGCTGATCAAAATTGAGACTCACATAATACAATCCACCCACTGCCGGAGAACCATATGCCTGGACAATGTATTGGTTTGTCAAATTCGACGCACCCAGTTTCACGATCGTTTTCAGGCTTGGAATGCGATAACTAACCTGTGCGTCCAGCAAGTTGTAGCTTTTCACTTTTCCGGGCGCATTCTCAGTGAATGTACCATACCAGTCGAAGCTGCTCTGCCAGTGCCACGCCACATTGAACCCGATTTTGTCGGTTAATCTTGCATTTCCGAAGATCAGGTTGGTTTTCCATTCAGGCGTGTTAAAGGCCGGAACATTGTTTTGATCTGCATCGCCAATGTTGAAATCGATCCAGGTCGTGTTCGCGCTGATCTTGTAGTTTTTAGGAAGCGAATAAGTCAGTCCTGCGCTAACGCCCTGGATAGAAACTTTGTCAGCAGCATTGGTATAAAGTTGGAAAAGCTGTCTGTCGGCTCCCAGCAATTCGGCAGCTGCGGCTGGATTCACTTTTCCATCTGCCAAGAGAATGTTGGATTTCGCTCTCGCCACCACGGTGTTGATCATGAAATCAGTGTATTGGCTGTAATAATAATTGACGTCGAACAAGAGCTTTTTGGCGATAATTCCTTTGTAACCAACTTCGTAGCTCTTCACTTTTTCTGATTTGATATAAGGCACATTTGATTTCACCAACTTGTCTTTGTTGTTGGCAACAGCTTGCGGAAATGGCGTTCCTTTTGCCATATCCGCACCAAATGCGCTGGCAAATGCACCGAAAGAAGCGATGGTAACCGAGTTTTCATACGCATTCAAACCGGCAGAGTTTACCGGCGCACCACCCAGAATGATGATCGGGCCTACATTCAGCTTAATGTATTGATCTCCAATGGTTGGGTTGCGGAAACCGGTTTGGTAAGATGCGCGGAAATGGTGGTTTTCATTGGGAGAAATAACCGCCGAAGCACGTGGTGTAAAACGGCCGTCAAAGTTCTCATTTTTATCAAAACGACCTGAAACCGTCAACTTTAAAACATCTTTCCAAAACGACTTTGAAGCTTGGGCGAAAGCACCATACTCTTCATTCGTCAGGTTTTTGTCTTTATCATCAAAAAGCGTCCCGCCTGTGTTTAAGTAATATTTACGAAAATTCCCACCCACTTGCAGGTTGATGAATTTCAACGCAGAACTGAAATCATACATTCCTTCCACGTGACGCAGGCTGCATTCGCTGAGGATGCCCGCTCCGGCCAGTCCGCGCGTCTGGATCAGGCGATCTTTGGCTGTTTCGTATTCGCTGGATCCGGGTAAAATCCTTCCCTGATCCGCAAAAGCGCGGGCTAGTGAATGATCTTTGCTTCCTACTGAGGCAATGGCACCATTGTAAGCAGCTGTATATCTTTCAAACCACGTTGCATCCGCTTTATCCGGTGAAACGGTGTTTCCCGCTAAATCTTTAACCCAGGTCCTGTTAATGTGCTGGCCCAACGCACGGGTGTTGTAAGAGTTTGTCGAGCGCTCCTGATTGGAGTAAGCGCGCACATAAAAGTTGCTGCCTCTCAGCTCTAACCGATGTTGAATGAATTTGAAATCATTGATAACGAAGCGGTTACTGCCTGTATACTGCGCTGTTCCCTGATTAAAATTCCCCTGATAGATGGCTTCCAGCTTGTCCGTGATGCGGTAATGCAATGCGCCCAGCAGTTTCAAGCTGTAAACGCCGTAAGTCGCAAGATCCTTTTCTTCATAACCTGTGCGTGAAACGCGGCCGATGCTTGGAATGGTCTGTGCGACTTCGTCGCCGTAAATGTTCAGTGCATTTCTGCCAGGGTTGTTCGGGCCGCGGTTGGCTGCTGGTGTGTTTGGATCAATGTCGGTGTAATCATTTGCATACCAGTCGGTTCCTTTGAGATAACTTGCTGCGGCTTTGAAAGCAAACTTGTTGTTAAATGCTTTGGCATAACGAACAGCGAGATCATACATAGGTTTCGCGCCCATGCCCGTTCCGTCGCCAATGTGGTTGACGCCGAATTTGGTTTGTGCGCTTAATCCCTGGTATTCATAAGGATTTTTGGTGCGTGTATTAAGCATTCCGTTAAAAGCGATCGGGCCATATAATGCCGAGGCCGCGCCTGGGATCAGCTCTGCGCTTTCTACATCAATATCATGGGGCCCGAAAAGATTTCCCATCGCAAAACCAAGTCCGGAAGGTTGATTATCAACCCCATCCACCAATTGCAGGAAGCGGCTGTTTCCCGTGGTGTTAAATCCCCTTGTGTTAATTTGCTTATAAGTAAGGCTGCTGGTGACCATATCCAGCGATTTCATATTCACCAATCCATCAAAATAATTGGCAGAAGGTGTTTGCTGAACCGCGCGGGAATCCATTTTTTCAATGCTCACCGGTGAACGTAAAATGCTCTCTTCCACCCGCGATGCCGAAACCACAACCTGGTTAAGCTCTTCCGCAGCCGGAACAAGATTCACATTAATCGCCTGACCAGAAGCAACTTCCACTTCCTGGCGCGCATAACCGATCAGCGAAATCACCAGCGTGGCAGGAATGTTCGTTTTTAATTCAAAATAACCTTCTGCATTGGTAACTGCACCTGTATTTTTTCCCTTAACCGACACAGAAACACCTGAAAGCGGCTTTTGAGTGTCATTATCTGTAATGTGCCCGGAAAGTTGTGTGGATTGCGCCTTTGCATTTTGCATAAACAAAACGCAGACGATTGAAAACATTAAAAGTAGAGTTCTTTTCATAGAGGAGTTGAATTTATGAGCGTTGTTTTTGTTGTTTCAAATGATCGTAACCGTTGGCCAGTCTGTTGTAACCGTTGTCAACAAGACGTTGGCCGAGGCCTTGATAGAATTCAGGATTGGATGGTGCAATGGTGGCCATTCCGTCCACGTAGCGGTTGTAAAGGCAAAACAGGGCGGCTATCAGCACTGTATCATGAATTTCAATGTCGGTTGCGCCATTATTTTTTGCTTCTGCGATGGCTTCTTTGGTAACCGCTTTCCCGAGCACCTGAACTTGCTTGGCGATTTTCAGTAAAGCTTTCATTTTGTCGCTTACCGGCGCGGCATCAATGTCCTGCTTCATGATTTCGCAGGTTTCGGTGTTGCCTATCAGCAGGTCGGCGGCGGCAGTGTGTGCAGCAGTGCAAAACTTGCATGCATTGTTGTGTGAAACGATGGTCGCGATCAGCTCCCTTTCTCCGGGTGTTAATGTGGATTCACCACGCAAAAGGAATTGCGTCAGCTCGCGGATCGGCGCGGCGGTTTCCTTGTTGTATTCGAGCAGACCTGTT
Source organism: Dyadobacter sp. CY347 (assembly GCF_021502655.1). Taxonomy (GTDB): domain Bacteria; phylum Bacteroidota; class Bacteroidia; order Cytophagales; family Spirosomataceae; genus Dyadobacter. The sequence continues at coordinate 93,495 of NZ_JAKFFT010000002.1, read as the reverse complement.
ATTCCCGGCAAATGTTCCGGCAATGATATATGTGGCATTGCTATTGAGTGGAAATGATTTTTGAAAAATTATTCAACAGTTTGCTCAACCGGAGGAATGTAACCCTTGAAGGCCATACGTTGTCCCATTGCGCGGTAATCCTCGTTTTCCTGGGGCGCCCACGTGCCCAGTCCATCCACATATCGGTTGAACATGCAGAATGACGCTGCGATCAAAACCGTGTCATGAATTTCGCGGTCAATGGCCCCTTCGGCTCGTGCCGCAGCGACGTCTTCTTCGGAAACTTCCTTCCCGCTTTTCTGCACTTTGGCTGCGATATTGAGCAACGCACGCAGTTTTGGGGTGACTGGAATTTCCTGAAAGCCATTTCGGATGTCTGCGATCTGATCCAGGTCACAAGACAAATGCGCCATTGCAGCCGAAGCGTGCGACATGTGGCAGAATGTGCAATCATTCAGATGGGAGACGTAAGCGGCAATAAGTTCGCGTTCGCCGCTGGTGAGCGGAGATTCGCCCCGTAGCAAGGTGTCCGCAAGCCAGCGAAGGGAAGAAGCTGTTTCGGGACGGAAATTGAACAAGCCAACGATCCCCGGAAGTGATTCGTCTGGCAATGTGATATGCGCCATTTTGAAAAAAATCTGTCGTTAGTAAAAGATTTCTTCCCCTTTTTGAGTCTGAACAAAAAACAGCAAACATGCGCTGATTTTCAGTTCATTACAAGAGTGATATTTCTAATGAAACGCACTCAAAAAGGAGAAATTGAAATGATGTTACTAAGCCAGATCGGGTGGCGGCGAGGGAATTGTAAATTGTATTTCGGAAAAATGAAGCTGCACCTGAGAAAGGGCAACTTCCTGGACTGGCGCCCATTCAAGCAAATAAAACACATGTTTCCGGTCTTGGGACATGTATTCTTTTACAAAGTTTTTGAGAATATTGGAATGCTGATCTTTCCGCTGGTCACTGGCATTGCCCGTAACCTGATCATTAATTTTTGAAGCAAGGTCGCTGAACTTTTCCCGCGCAGTCTGGTCATATTCGCAATGCACATACATGGTGTCATTGATCAGCTGGCGGCTTTTCATCTGATAATACTGCCCTTCATGCAAAAGTTGCCCTTCGACCTGCTCCGGCGCGTCCCAGTTGGTCTGATAAGGAACGGCCACCGGCACTTTAATTACAATGTCCAGCGAGTTTTCCGACTGCTGAACCAGGTCTTTTCCGCGTGCACTAATGGTGTGCGTTTCTTCCGACAAGTAAACTATCGAATAGCCTACCATGTTGTAAAGCAGCAACCCCAAAAGCAATATGGATAAAATCCTGCGCAATGTTGTAATATTAAAATTCGGTCGGAATATGCAAATGTATAAAAAGCAAAAGGAATAGCAAATAGCTCAAAGCGTTTTCATTATTTTTAAATTCACATTTCAAGCTTACCCAAACATTATTATGCCTTTCGTTAATTTCAATACCAATAAACACGTGAAAATCTGGGACGGCATTCACGGAACGCTCTCACATTCAGACAAGATGACTTTTGGCCATTTCACCATCGATAATGGCACAATCCTTCCTGAGCACAGCCATCATCACGAACAATGGTGCCACATTCTGGAAGGCGAACTTGAATTTGATATCAATGGTGAAAAAATGCTACTTACCAAAGGGATGACGGCTTACATTCCCTCCCACGCACCGCATTCCGCTGTGGCCCATACGCAATGCAAAGTGATTGATTGCTTTACGCCCGTTCGCGAAGATTTTATTGAGCTTGAAAAAAATCAGTAATTGGCCCTGAGCCTGCATTAAAAGCGATTTGAGTGTGCTTTTTAACCTAATTAATTAACATGCAGCACAAATAGAGAGACAGATTGTAAAAAGCGGGAGACTATCTTGATAATGTATAATCGGAACGACTAAAAATATAAAAGCGGACAAAATAACCTCATTTTAATGATAGTTATTCGCCCGCTTTATAAGTGAAAATCCGATGTGAAGTTGATTTGCAAACTATGTTGTTTTACAAATCTAAAAATATAATTGCGACTTAAACCAATTCTCTTTCAAATTGAAGGCCTATTTCTGCCGCAGGAAAACTCAATACGCTATTAAACTCTGTGATTGCCCGATTTACCTGCCTTTGCGAGATACCGCTATATTCTAAGACAAGCAATTTCGCTTGCTGAGCCGATAATCTTTTTAGTTTCCAAAACTGCGGATGATTAATCCCGATCGGTGTGCGGAAGTATTTGTCTTTCGGCTCCCGGATCAATATTTCGTATTCTGTGCTGCGTTGTGGATTGTCGTGCAGGAAATAACCTTTTACTATGACTTTGACCTCTCGTCCACTTTTTAGTTGAAAAATTTTCTCGTGTATCATTACGGGTTTTGTTTAATTGTCGGAATGTGCTGACGCTGCTTTAACGATTTCACAAACTTTGTCAGACAAAACGATATTTACACATAATGATTAGCAAACGGTAGATTCCGTTAGCGTGCGGTCATTTTCAATGGATTAGCCTACCAAATGACCTACAAACTGCGCCTTGTTATCCAGGATCCTGCCGCCCCGTCGGAAGCCCAGCGCACAAGCTTCACCTGCATAAAAGACACCAGCCTGGTATGAATTACCGGCACCATCCGTAGGGAAATCAAAATATTCCTGGTAGATCTTTGGCTGCTCATCGTACTCGCCCTCAACCGTTTCCAGCACTTCACCGCCTTTTTCCAAAATAGAAACATTGGCACCCTCACGCCCGAAAAGCACTTTCCGCACAGACTTTTTATGAGACAATGCATAGCGCTCCGTTTGCAGCAACAGCGGATGATAGGGATAAAGGTCCCACAAGACTTTCAGTATATATTTTGACTGAAACAACAATGTATATGCAGGATTCAGAATAACGGCTTTGCGGTTCTTCACGATATCTGTCAGCATTCCGGCCAGTTCCGGCTCATCATTCCCGATATATTCCCAGGGCACGAGTTTGAACCAGAAATCAAACCGCAGAAAGTCATTGGAATCGGGCACCATTTTGAAAATGCCTTCACCATTGGAAAACTCAACTTCCTCAACATGAGCGAAATCCGTATCAAAACCGGCCTCTCGCGCCGCCTCGGTCAGTATGGCAACATTGGTGTCGTCTTCCGGATAACCGCGCATTGAGGAGAAAAGAATAGACGCATCCAGGTCGCTGTTTGCCTCTTTCAGATAACGGAATTGATTAACGAGCGTTTCGTAGAGGGTGTTGAACTGCTGCGATTCATCGAGCCCGTTCATACGCAGATGCGCCCATTGCACAACAGCTGTTTCGGGAATGCAGGTTGCGGTGTCCGCATTAAACTCGATGAGTTTAACTGGTTCACCATCAATTCCGCCAGCAAGGTCAAAGCGGCCGTACAGGTGAATATGGCGGTCGTCCTCCCAGGATAACTTAATCATTTCAACGAGGTTCTCCGGAATGCCCATCTCCTTAAAAAGCAGATTATCAATCGCATACTGCCCGGCCTCGATCAGCATTTCGTATAATGTGCCGGCCGCCTCATAATATTGAACGGCCTGCTCTTCGGTGACAATTACAACGTCACTGACCACATAAGGAGCCGTGTCGGCGCCGAGCATCCAGTCCCAGCCTACGTTTTGAAGTGCTTTTTCAGGATGATTGGCGAGCGATTTTAATTGAATCATGATGATAATGTTAACCTCCGCTTCTGCCTGCGGAACGTCCGAAGAAACCATTTCTGCCACCTTTGGGGCGGGATGTCACCGTGCGCGTTGTACGGGAAGCATTTGCTTGCTGAACAGCGCTTTGCGACTTGTTATACACATTCGGATCGCTGTAAAAACCCCGGGCTGCGCTGCCATTTCCACGATAGTTGTTCATATATGCATTGTTGGAACTTCTTCCTAGCATATACCCCATCCCACCGTATAAAAGCATGGTAGACAAGCCGCTATGGTGTCCCACAGAAGATTGGTTGTTGCGGATCTCGTCATCGATCAATGCTTTTGCAGCGGCTGTGCTCAGGGAATCGGTGTGGCCGTCGAGGTAAGTAACAATGGCTACGGATTTATCTGCATCGACGCTTTCTTCGTCAGTAATCTTGAATTCTCCGGGTTTGACCTCCTTAATGTGTGAGCGGATGCCTTTGGAGTAATTGGTTTCTTCGTAACTGTAAGCCTCTTCGTCTTCATTGGAACCGCATCCTATCATCCCGATTCCGGATGATAAGATGGTGATTGCCAATGCGCTGCTAATGCTTATATCTTTGGCCCTTTTGAGGAAAGAGCCCTTTCTTAACTGGGTCATGTGATTAGGTTTTTAAGCTGATGATCTTAAAGATAACGCAAAAATCCTTTTATCAGGCTTTTTTGGCGATCTTTTCCAATGCTCCTACAAGCTTGTCCAGGTCACTTATTTTGGTATAAACATGAGGCGTAACCCGCACACAATGAATGTTTTCCCAGTTGATTCCCACGGTGTGGATCTGGTAATCTTTCATGAGCTTGCTATCCAGTTCCTCGGGTTTCATCCCGTCGATGCTCACGCCTGCAATGGCGCAGGAATATTCGGGTTTCAGTGATGTATGGATTTTGACGCCAGGAATTTGCAGTGCTTTTTCGGCCCAGTATTTCTTGAGATAATGCACCCTTTCCTGCTTTCTTTTGGAACCGATGCCTTCCTGGAAATTAATGGCTTCACCTATCGCCTGCTCAATGCAAAAACTGCGTGTTCCCAATGTTTCGAACTTGCGGATATCCTTGCTTTTGGGCTGACTGTTGCATAGCAGCGGCCATATTTTTTCAATTTTATCTTTCTTAATCCACATCATCCCGCTTCCTACGGGCGCGCTCAAAAACTTGTGCAAACTCGTTCCGAAATAATCGCAATCCAGATCTGGGATTTTGTAATCCAGCAAACCGAATGTATGCGCGCCATCCACAACCACTTCAATGCCTTTGGAATGCGCCATATCGCAGATCTTTTTCACCAGCATAATCTGCCCTACCCAGTTGATAATGTGGGTTACGTGAATGATCTTGGTTTTGGGAGTGACGGCGTCGGCAAATGCTTTTACAATCTGGTCGTCGTTTTCTATTGGGAAATCAAATGATAATTGTTTGTAAACCAGCCCGTCACGCATTTCGCGTTGCTTCCAGGCCTGGATCATGTTGGGATAATCCTGAATGGTGCCAATGATTTCGTCACCCTTTTCGAGTGGTAAACCAAAAATAATGGTGTTTAAGGCTTCCGTGGCATTCCGGTTAATGGCAATTTCCTCTGCATCGCAGCCGCCCAGTTTCGCCAGACGCTGCCGGAGCGGCTCGCGGCCTTTATCCATAATCCGCCACATATAGTAAGATGGTCCCTGCGCAGCCGCTTTGTTGTATTTTTCCAAGGCTTCCTGTACGGCAATAGGCGAAGGCGAGACGCCACCGTTATTGAGGATGATAATGTCGCTTTTGCTCGCCGTATAAGCATCCTGGATTACGGACCAGTAATCTTCATTGTCGGCACTGTTGTCATTCCAAAGTTTCTCAGCTTCGCTGAAACTTTCGGCGTGGAGTTCATTAAAAAGACTGTTCAGGCCGAAGGCACCAAAGCCGATGGCCGCGCTCTTTCGGAAAAAGGACCGGCGATTGTTCATAAAAAATGGTTTATAGGAATAGTAATCGAGTGAGCTACAATTTATTAATTAATAGCATCAATCCCAATCATTCCAGAACGTAACCATCCTTTACCGTGGCCATGAGCAACCATTCGTAAGTGTTTACTGGAAGCGGCATAGCGTATTCGTCCAATTGCAGATACATTAAATGCAGATGTGTTGGAGAGCGTTTTTGATAAGCATTATAGCCGGAGCGGCCCATTTCCGCAATTTTATCACCCGCATTCACCCATTGCCCGGGCTGCACTTCAATCATATTGTTATGGGCGTAGTAAAACAGGCCGTCGAGGCAGGGATCGTAAATCCATATCCAGTTTCCGCCGCGGAATTCGCTGTTATATTTCCAGCCCGTTTCGGTTGCGAGCACAATTCCGGCTGTAAATGAAAGAACATCAACAGGTTGCCAGGTCCTGTCGTCCAAATTATCCTGGTCTTTATCCTTCACAAAAAGGTCATGTGCGGGATGGCTGCCGCGCGCATTGTTATCAAAAAGGTCAAAACCTTCGTCGCGGTAGCCTCTTCCGCGGCCGCCTATGGATTCACGCGGCGTGTAACCTTTGATAGGATAAGCAAAATATGACGAGTCAACAACGCGGCAGGTGTCCCTTTTGAATTCACTTCTGATCTGCTGCATTACTGTGCGGAAAGCCAGCCGCCCGGAATCGGGGGAGATCACATTGTCCCGGATATCCAGCTGGATCTGGTTGAATGTGGCGCAGTATTCTTTCATTTTTTCCGAAGGCTCGTCCTCGTTGACCCAGCCGCAAATGCTGAGGATCAGGACAATTCCGGCGATTCTTTTTACTGTCATCAACAATGCTTTTACCATCAACCCTTTATCTCTCACCTATCAGTTAATTGAAGAACGTGCTATGAGTTTTTCTGAACTTAAAATCTTACAAATGTATTTCTAATACATTAAAAAGACACAATCCCGGGCTTTAATCCACGAACACTAAATTTAGTAACAATGCAGAACCGTCGTTTTGGGCGCAGTGGCTGGCAGATCAGCGAAATAGGTTATGGAATGTGGGGACTTGCAGGCTGGACAGGCTCCGACCGTAAGGAAACGGATGACTCGCTGAACCTGGCAGTTGAATCAGGCGTCAATTTCTTTGACACGGCCTGGGGATATGGCGAAGGCCTCAGCGAGCGCATCCTCGGCGACCTGATCCGCCGTTATCCGGACCGTAAATTATATGCGGCCACCAAAATCCCACCAAAAAACCGCCAATGGCCGTCCAAGCCGGACTCATCATTAAAGGATGTTTTCCCTGCGGATTACATTGTTGAGTACACAGAGAAAAGCCTTAAAAACCTAGGCACGGGACGAATTGAATTGCTTCAGTTCCATGTGTGGGAAGACAGCTGGGCGCAGGAAGACGAGTGGAAAGAAGCCATTCAGAAGCTGACGCAGGAAGGAAAAGTCGAACGTTGGGGCATCAGCGTGAACCGCTGGGAGCCGGATAATGTCTTAAAAACACTAGAAACTGGCTTAATAGATGCCGTTCAGGTCATCTACAATATTTTCGACCAGGCGCCGGAAGACAATCTCTTTCCCCTTTGCAAAAAGCTGGATATCGGTGTCATTTCCCGCGTTCCGTTTGATGAAGGAACATTAACAGGCACATTGACAAAGGAAACAACTTTCCCTGCCGATGACTGGCGCTCGACCTATTTCGTACCGGAAAACCTGAATTCAAGTGTGGAACACGCCGAAGCCTTGAAAGCAGATATTCCGGAAGGAATGACAATGCCAGAGCTCGCATTAAGGTTTATATTGAACAATCCGGACGTGCATACCACGATCCCGGGTATGCGCAAACTGCCGCACGTGAGATCAAACATCTCGGCCAGCGACGGCCAGTTGCTCGATCCAAAACTTGCAGAAAAGCTGAAAGAACACCGCTGGGACCGATCTCCAACCCAATGGTCACAATAGCAAAAAAAGGCGTTTCCAGAACAGGAAACGCCTTTTTTATTTATTTATAAAGACCGCTATCCACAGACATCTTGCCGGGGCCGGTCAGAAATAATGTAACGTACACAATCAGAAATGTCAATGCATGTTCCTTGTCGGCCAGCGGATCCGGGCCGTGTACAATAAAGAAAACCACGGTCATGGTGATGATCAACGGAATGAGTGCCGCCCTGGTGAACAGACCGAGAATCACCAAAATTGAGCAAACAAACTCAGCGCCAATCGTCAGATAAAGCGATAACTCCTCTCCAATCCCGATCGGATCGGCAAATGAATGGTCACCTTTTAAAAGGTTTTGCAGCTTCGCATAACCATGCGTGAGCATGAGCAACGAAATGCCTACCCGTAAAATCAGCACGCCCCAGTCGGCTGACGCCGGAAGCTTGATTGGTTTCAAAAATTTTTTCAGCATAATCATTTAGAGGTTATCCATAGCCGGCTGAAAACCAATTCATCCGGTGTAATCTTCCTAACCCTAAAAAACGTATAGTTAGTTTCAATAATTTTTTCTGCCCATCAAATTAATAGTTGTTGTTTATCAAGTTTAATTTTTAGATTTGTCTAAATTAATATTCAGGATTAGTTAAATATAGGATTAAGTATATATGAAGTCACTCATACTCCTGCTGTTATGCACACTCAGCTTGCCAGCATTGGCCCAACATTCTCTTTCGGGTAAGATCATTCTGGAAGAGGGAAACAGCCCGGCATTTGGCGCATCTGTTTATATTGATGAATTAAAAATCGGTGCAACTGCCGATTCCCTGGGACATTATCATATCCCCGGCATACCAAAAGGAAGCTATTCCCTTCGGGTCAGTTTCATTTCGATGCCTAATATCAACGAAAAGAATGTGCGCATTGAGAAAGACTTAAAGCGTGATTTTGTATTGAAGTCCGGTGCCAATGCATTGGATGAAGTGGTGGTCACAGGCACGATGAAAGAGGTTTCTAAACTTGACAGCCCCGTCCCGGTGGACATTATCACCGCAAAATTTATTTACAAAAACCCCGTTCCCAGTATTTTTGAAGGACTAAGCTACGTCAACGGCGTGCGTCCGCAGCTCAATTGCAATGTGTGCAGCACAGGCGATATCCACATTAACGGCCTCGAAGGCCCTTACACAATGGTGCTCATTGACGGCATGCCCATGGTAAGCGGACTTTCAACCGTCTACGGTCTGTCCGGAATCCCAAACAGCCTGATTGAACGGGTTGAAATCGTAAAAGGACCAGCTTCAACGCTTTACGGCTCAGAGGCCGTGGGCGGATTGATCAACATTATCACGAAAAATCCTTCAAAAGCGCCCGTTTTCTCTGCGGATGCATTCAGTACATCGTGGCTGGATTACAACATTGATCTCGGCGTAAAATTTACCGCCGGTTCCAAGGCAAGCTCGCTGCTGGGTGTCAGCTATTTTAATTACCAAAACCCTATCGACAACAACAAGGACGGCTTTACTGACCTGACCTTACAAAACCGCATTTCTGTTTTTAACAAATGGTCATTTAACCGGAAAAACAATCGGCAGGCTAGCATTGCAGCGCGTTACTACTACGAAGACCGCTGGGGCGGGCAGATGAACTGGAACAAAACCTATCGCGGGGGAACGGAGGTCTATGGAGAGAGCATTTACACCAAACGCTTCGAAGTCCTGGGCACTTATCAGCTCCCTATGTCCGAGAAAGTCACTTTGCAATATTCTTTCAGCTCGCATAACCAGAACTCGACTTATGGCCATGTCATGTTTAATGCAGACCAGAAAATAGCATTTGCGCAGCTTTTGTGGGATAAAGAAATTGGCAGGCATAACCTGCTTTTCGGAACGCCCTTCCGCTACACTTATTATAATGATAACACTACTGCAACGCGATTCCTTGACGGAAAAGATCATCCCGACAAAATTCTGCTGCCCGGAATTTTTGTTCAAGATGAGATCAAATCCGGACCTCATGCATTGTTGCTGGGCGCCCGATACGATTATAACAGCCGCCACGGAAGCATTTTTACACCCAGACTTGCTTATAAATACAAATTCAACCAAACCGATGTCGTGCGGTTGAACATTGGTCGCGGGTTCCGCATTGTAAACCTGTTCACGGAGGATCACGCGGCGCTTACGGGTTCGCGCCAAGTAATTGTGAAAGAAGCGCTTAATCCTGAGCAAAGCTGGAATGTGAATGTGAATTATGTAAAAAAGATCGTGACGGGAAGTTCTTTTATCGGCCTGGACGCATCTGTTTTCTATACACATTTCACAAACCGCATCCTGCCCGATTACGATACGAATCCGAATGAGATCATTTATGATAATTTGGATGGTTATGCGGTTTCAAAAGGCATCAACCTGAATCTGGATTTCAATTTCCCTTATCCATTGAAGATTATTGCGGGAGCCACTTATATGGAAAATTTTCAGAAGGAGAACGGCGTCCGGTTCCGGCCTGTGCTGACGGAGAAATATACGGGTGTCTGGTCTGTTTCGTATGAATTTCAAAAGTCGGGCATATCATTGGATTATACCGGAAATATTTACGGCCCTATGCGCCTGCCTATGCTGAGCGAAGAGGATCCGCGGGCGCGGGTTTCACCGGTTTGGTCTTTACAAAATATCCAGGTTACCAAAAAGTTTGACAATGGGTTGGAAATCTACGGCGGAGTAAAAAACCTGCTCAATTTCACGCCACCGGCCAATTCCATTGCAAGATCAAATGATCCGTTTGACAAAAATGTGAAGTTTGATGGCAACGGCCAGGTGATTGCAACCCCGGAAAATCCTTACCGTTTGACGTTTGATCCGTCTTACGTTTTTGCGCCTAACCAAGGCATCAGAGGCTTTCTCGGGATGCGCTATACGTTGCGTTAAATATGAGGTAAATGGGAAATAAATACGGGCATTAGGACGTTTAATTATGATTATTCAAAGATGAAATTCCTTTATAATATTGATATTCATTGATTTGAATAATTTTTGATTGTATATTTGTCCCATCAACTATTTAACACTACATAATCATGGCATTAACAAAGCAATTTGTAAAGAGTAAGTCAGTTTACAAAGTAACATTTACAGTTCCCGCAGAAGCAGCAGTTGAAGTTAAAAAAGTTGCGTTGGTTGGTGAGTTCAACGGATGGAATCCTGAGGAAGCAATCGCATTGAAAAAGCAAAAAGACGGCTCATTCAAAACAAGTCTCGAACTTGCTTCAGGTGAGTATCAGTTCCGTTATATCCTTGACGACGAGAAATGGGAAAACGACTGGGAAGCAGACAAATACGTAGCTGCCGGCGTTGACGCAACGGCTGAAAATTCAGTTGTCGTATTGTAATTTACTATTGCTCCCGGGCACAAAAAAACACCGTAAAGTATCGCTACTTTACGGTGTTTTTTTGTTTTTATATCAAATTAAAAACCGCTCTCGGAAACATTAGATCGTAAAGCTGTCGCTCTCCACATAAGCTTTGATCAGCGCTTCTTCTCCCTCCTTACCCGGAGAGAAATTGCCATGTTCCATGCCCATGATGAAAGATTTGTTTTCCTTTTTGCTGCGGTCGTAAATGTATTTGAAAATGTTCTTGTAATTGATCTCGCCCGTTGTTGGCTCCTTGCGGCCCGGCTCGTCCCCTATCTGGAAATAATCGATTTCACTCCAAGTCCGGTCAATGTTGTAAAGCAGCCGGCCTTCGTTTTTCTGCATGTGGTAAATATCGTAAAGGATCTTGCAGGATTTGCTGTTCACCCCGCGGCAGATTTCGTAGGTCTGGTCGGAAGTTCTCAGGAAGAGGTTCGGCGAATCGCTCAGCGGCTCTAAAACCATTACCAACCCGTGTGGTTCAAGGATTTCAGCACCACGGCGCAATGCATCGATCACGTGACCTGTTTGCACGCCGATTGGTAAATTTCTTTCAAAATCGCCTGGCACAACCGTCATCCACTTCGCATTCACGCGCTTGGCTGTTTCCACTGCTTTTTTGCAGCCATTTAAGAAAATATCAATGTATTCCTGCTTGCCTGCCGCTAATGTATTGGCTCCGTTTCCACCCTTATCCACCACAAAAACGCCCATTTCCATGCCCAGGCGCGTCATTTCTTTGGCAATGGCTTCCTGTTGCTCCTTCGGACGGCCCATCATGCCATTATCTTCAATTGCCATAAAACCCTGGTCAGCCATAAATTTCAGCTGATCGATCACATCTTTTCCGGCGCTGTTCTGAAACATGCCAAAGTGGGAAGCGTATTTAAGCTTGAATTTATTTTTAGCCGTTGGCGCCGTTGCGAAAGCATCTCCTGCTGCAATTGCTGCACCAGCCAGACCAAGGGAAGATTTTACAAAATTTCTGCGGAGCATATTCTTTAAGTTATGTTTAGCAATGTAAAGCTGCCACGCGATTAAATATACCGCAAATCAGGCCGCAAACTTGTATTTCTAGCTTCTTCTCCTCCTTCTCTTCTTCTCTTTCTTACTTTCTGATTTTGTCGGATCGATATTTTTTTCCAATTCAGGCTGAGGCAAATAGGGTGCGAGCTGGACTTTAATCTCTTCCCTGAAAGCATTTTTCACTCCTAATAAAGCTGCTTCCTTCACATCGCCAGCCACCCTGTCTTCCCGAAGCAATTTTACAACTGCCTCTTCGCCCGGCCAGCTCGCGCCCAGATATTTAGCGGCATTTTTACGGACCGAAGCTGGTTCATTAGGATCCAATGCCGTATTACGCAGTAAATAAACTGATTCCGGACTTCCTACTGTTTGTATCGACGCCAGAAGTGAAGACTTTTTGGATTCATTCAGATTTGCTAGCTTTTGCGTAACATAAGAAATACCCGCTTGTTCCAGTAACAATGCACCTGCGTCCCGGCCGACAACTTCATCCGATTTATCCAAAGCCATTTTAAACAGCCGGTCCATTTCCGAATCAAGCTCATAGCGGGTCATCAGGTCAATGTAATGCTCGGTTCCATAAGTTTCGTCGAGGAGCTTGTTTAATGCGGTTAACCCTTGCTGGGAATTGGTAACAAATGATTTATCCAAATGCAGCAGTGCCAATTTGCTCACTTCAATACGGTCAGACGAATTCACATTCATCACATTCAGCAATGCCTGTGATTTCTCATAACCTGCATGAAAGAAGTCAAATGCACGGAAATAGCGAAGCCTGCTTTTAAAATTCACACTTGTATCCGAAGCTGCGGTAGTCAGATAGGGAATAGCTTGCCGCGTTCTGGCCAGCCACACAATGTCTTTTCCGGCACTTGTCGCCACAGGATTAGCGCCAGCCTGGGCCAGCCAAGCAGGGAAAATTCGCTCCCATTGGTCAAAAGCACCAATGCTTAACGCCTCCACCGACCAGCGGTCATTGCCTTTGTATTGCCTTGCAAGTTGCAGCCAAACGTCCAACGCCTCATAAGTATGGTTGTGATTAATCGCCAGCGCACATTCTCTCCTTACTTGCGGGTCAGGATCCGCGGTGAGCCTTTTAATGTATTCAGTTGGGTCGCTGTTTCGCTGCCTTACTGCGCGCAAAGCTGTGATGCGCAAATTCGGGTTCATTTCCCTGAATGCAATGTCGAGGCTGCGATAATTAAAACCTTCTATCCGGTTCAAAACCCACAAGGCACGTGCTCTTATCCTCGGGCTCACGGCAATTGACCTGAAAAGCTCTTCCAGGTAAGGTTCAGCTTGCCAGCCATGCTTCACACAGGCATTCCAAGCCATATAACGCATGGACAAATTGGGGCTTTGCAATGCTTTTACCGCCTGTTCAGGAATAGTAAGGTCGAAAACGGGGATTTTATATAATGAGTCCTTCGGCGCAACGCGGAATATCCGGCCACGGCTTTTATCCTTCATTTTATGCGAACCGATGATGGGATCATACCAGTCCGAAATGATCAGCGAACCATCCGGCGCCACGCACACATCCGTAGGCCGGAACCATTTGTCGCGGGTTCCTTCAATGATCGGCAATATGCCCGTCGATTTATATCCTGCACCATCATTCACAACCGGAAAACCACTCACATTCTGCTGACCTGCATCGGCAAGCAAAACCTGCTCCCAGTAACGTCGGGGCAGTAAAGTGCCTTCATACACCGTCATGCCCATTGGAAAACCGGAGCCCGTTTCAATAAGGTTAGGCACTACGCCAGGGTCATTTTGGTGCCAATGTCTGCGGGGGATTTCGTCTTCCAGGTTCGTACGGTTCAAACGCCAGCTCGCGCCGGTCATTTCATCGATGTAACCAAAATTCCCGTTTTCCATCACATAGGAAACCCTGTCGCCCCCATTGCCAGGCTCTTCCTGGTCCGACTGCCACATGGTCCCGAAACTGTCCACAGCAACTTCAAAGCCGATCCGGAAATTTTGTGCTAATATTTCAACTTTGGTAAAATCCTGATCACACCTGAAAACAACGCCCTGTTTGAACTGCCTGAAATCGATCGGCCTTTCGTATTTATCCAGTAATGGCCTGTCCTGGCCATCCACAAGCTGCCTTCCGGCATTTCCGAAGTTGAAATAGAATTTCCCATCCGGCCCGAAAACGAATGCATGAACACCCGCATCATTCTGTGAGCCGCCGATCCCTTTGAATAAGATCTCCTTTTTATCGGCCTTATCATCGCCATTTGTATCGGTAAAAAGCCACACATACGGGCTTTGCGAAACCACCGCTTTATTTCCCATCACCCAAATCCCCAAAGGCGAATTCAGCTCCGGCCCCTGGTAAAAAACCTTGGTAACATCCGACTTTCCATCACCATCCTTATCCTCCATGATCACAATGCGATCGCCCTGTCCCAACTCCGATTTGCCATTTACAGCCGGGCGGTAGTTGTAAGCCTCGCAAGCCCAAACTCTCCCGCGATGGTCCACATCAATGTTAATTGGGTTGATCACGTCCGGTTCCGAAGCAAACAGCGTTGCCTGCAAGCCATCGGCTACTTTCAGTCCGAGGACCGCGTTTCGTGAAAATCGCTTCTCAGCATCCGATAGGGTTCTATAAAGGCTATCAGGATCATTAACTACTAGTGAATCAGGAAGTTGACAAAGACCAGAAAAGTGAAGAAGAACGAATTGAACTGCAATTAGCAATGCAGACTTAGTAAAATTGGATTGTTTCAAAACAAAAATTGGGTGATGCAGTTGACTCAAATAACGTATAAAATTACCTGATGTTTCCTGAATTAGGAAATGAAGTTTGAAAGAATAAAAGATATTATTAACTTTGTTTTGTTATATTACAAAACACACTAGGTCTGCATTTTTAACTTACTATACACCCTATAAATAGTGAAGCATATAATTAAACAGCTTATAGTTGAGCATTTAATCCGTAGAGGCGAATTAAAAATCAGGCTAAAAAATTTGAGCACTATGACAAGTCCTTCAGATGAGTTACAAAATATTGTTCTTGACGAACTATTGGACGTCAATCAGAAAATTCAACAATTGGAGGCCATCTATAAGTCACTTTAAAATCAACGAATACTCGATATGGAACATATACTTAAACGAATGAGGGAAGCGGGCAGTCTAGCTGAATATGAAGCTGCAAGTAATGAGTGCCTGGAGTATTTTCAGACCGCAACAGAGGCGGAACGGGAGGAGATTGGAAAGTTCATGGTTCAGGAGGCAGAAGAATTGCTCGCAAAATCCAGAGAAACTCGAAAAAAAGCAGATGCTATAATTGCAGAATATCACAAATCAAAAGACGTCAACATTGAAATAAACGGTCAGAAGTATCCGCTTAGCGAGTGGGTTACGATGAAGGAATATTGCAGACGGTTTGGCTTGAAAAATACCATGATCATCAACAACTGGATCAATAGAAACATTATTCCAGAAGAGAATATCCTTAATATTAGCCAATTGAACAACCTTCGGCTCATTAAAGCTGTTCCCTACAAGTGATCAAAAAGGAGCATATGCGCTTGCTTATGCTCCTTTTACAATCCGTTAAGTCGACCTACTTCTTCTTCAACCCACTCAAATAATCAACCAGACTAACCAGCTCCTCCGTGCTCATGGCATCCTGCAAGCCGGCGGGCATCATGGAGTCGTTGAGTTGTTTGATGGATTTTACTTGTGACATTTTGTATTCCTGCGTGGAGCCGCCCGGGAATTTGAGGATCAGATCGGTTTCGGTTTTGCTGGCGACGATTCCGGAAATGGTTGAGCCGTCTTTTAATGTTACTTCAAAACCTTCATAACCAAAGCCAATTCCTGCGCTTGGCTCGAAAATCGCTGCATATTGTGCTTCCTTGGGCAACTTGCTTCCTATTTCAGAAAGTTTGGGCCCAAAATCCATTCCTTCGCCGTTTACCTGATGGCAAACCGAGCAGTAGGATGTAAATACTTGTTTTCCCTTAGACAAATCGCCCGTCATGCCAATCAGGTCTTTCACTTGCGGATGTTTTGAAACTGCTACGGTTCCTCCATCCGTGTATTTGGCCGCTTCCAGTTTGACCGATTTTCTCCAAGCGCCGCTTAATCCTTTTACAGCTGCGGCTTTTTGTTCACCGCTTAGCTTGCCCTCTTTCAGCAACACCAAAACCTGGTCTTCGCCGTTCATGGTTCCACCTAATGACCTGGCAGCGACTGTGCGCAAGCTTGACGGATATTTATCGTCTAATGCAACGGTTTTCAAGATTTCCAATGATTCTTTGCTTCCTACGCCCCTTAATGCTGACACAATTCCTTCACTTTTGGAAACGTCAGAACCTTTGATCACTTCCCAAACCATTTTCCCTCCTCCTTGTTTCATCAATTGCATCGCTGCTGCCGGCCCCGTCCGGCCTGACGCCTGGCTGATGGCCATATCCAGTAACCGCGGATTTTCCGATTCAAGCTCATATTTACTTACCAATTCGAGATAGGCAGGCGATCCGAATGACGAGTCGAGCAACTTTTTAAGTGCGGCCATTGCTTCTGCGTTTTGCTTTACAAATGCCGGATCCAGATGCCTCAATGCCAGTTCGTTCACCTGCGCCTGTTCCGCCGAAGTTCCCTTCATGATCTGCAACAGGGCGAGCGATTTTTCATTTGCAGCGGTGTTAAAATCAAATGCCCGGAAATAGCGCAGCCTGCTTTTCAGATCCGTTTTGGAATCCCCTGCAAGAGAAGCCAGCAATGGAACGGATTCCTTACCGCGTGAACGCCAGACAATGTCTTTACCAGCCTGCGTTGCTATGGCATTCGCCCCAACTTTGGACTGCCATGCTTTGAAAAACGTATCCCATTGCTCGTCAGCACCAATGCCTAATGCTTCCAGATACCAACGGTCCTTTCCATCGTACTGCAATGCCAGCTCAGCCCACATCGCGGGTGCTTTTGGCGATTTGTTGTGATGCAGGATCAATGCGCATTCTCTCCTTACCTGAGGTTCAGTGTCTTTTACCAATAAACCAATGTAGTCGGTAATGTCCACGTCCTTCAACTCGCTGGCGGCGCGTAATGCTGCGATCCGCATATCAGGATTTGAATCCTTTATGGCTATATCAATATTTTTCTTGCCCGAAGCTGGCCATTTGCTTAATACCCATAATGCCCGCGCCCGCATCCGGTCATTTGCTTTCTTGTCTTTAAAAAGCTTCTCCAAGGATGGAATCGCTTTTTCACCCATCTGATTCAAAGCCATCCACGCCTGGTAACGAACCGAAAGATTAGGGCTTTGCAATGCTCCAACGGCGCCGGCTGATGTGGTTAGGTCTGTTTTCGGAATGCGATAAGGTGTATTTGCGGGTGCTATTCTGTATAAACGGCCCCGGTTTTGATCACCGGCCTGGTGTCCGCCAACGCCCGGGTCATACCAGTCGGAAACGATGAGGGAACCGTCGGGGGCGACGCAGACGTCGGATGGACGGAACCATTGGTCCCTTTTGCCATCAACTATATTCGCAATTTTGGCAGTGTAACCTGCGCCGGATTTCTGGACGGGATAAGAGCGGACTACATTATGCCCCGGCTCGCAATGGATCATTTGGTTTTGAAATTCTTTGGGCAAAAGCGAGCCTTCGTACAAAACCATCCCTGTTGGCGATCCCGAGCCTGTTTGCAACAAATTCGGCACCACACCCGGATCGTTCAAATGCCAGTGGCGGAATGGAATGGAATCTTCCATATTCGTGCGGTTTGCACGCCAGCCTGCACCGGTAACCTCATCTGTATAGCCGTAATTTCCATATTGCATTACGTAATTGATACGAACGCCTTTGTTTCCGTCATCATCATTGTCTGACTGCCACATAGTGCCGTAACTATCCACCGCGACTTCATAATTGTTCCTGAAATTATTTCCCAACACCTCGATATTCTTAAAATCAGGATCGCAGCGGAACACCATTCCCTGTCTTAGTTTTTTGAAATCAATAGGCTGGCCATCTTTTCCAATCACCGGATTTCCTTTTCCATCCAATAAATGCCCGCCCTCATTTCCAAAATTGAAATACAACTTTCCATCCGGCCCGAAAATGAATGCGTGCATGCCGTGGTCGTGCTGCTCACCGCCGACGCCTTCGAAGATCACTTCCTTTTTATCAGCTTTTCCATCATTGTTTTCATCCGTAAAAAGCCAGACATAAGGACTTTGAGAAACCACCACGCGATTGCCCATTACCCAAATCCCAAGCGGAGAATTGATCTCTTTTCCCTGATAAAAAACAGTGGTTTTATCTGATTTACCGTCACTGTCCGTATCCTCCATGATCAGAATGCGGTCGCCTTCATCTTTTGTGGGGTTACCGTTGATCGCGGGACGGTAATTGTATGCTTCGCAAACCCAAACCCGGCCCAAATGGTCTACATCAATGTTGGTGGGATTGGTAATGGTGGGTTCCGACGCAAATAATGTTGCTTCCAGTCCATTGGTTACGGAAAGGCCTGCGACTGCGTATTTTGGCGAACGCTTTTGGGATTCGGTAAGGTCTTTATATAGGCTGTCGAGCTTCGAACTCTGAAAAGTACTTGGGTTAACGTGCTGGTAGGAAGCGACCATCAGGGTTGCCAACAAACATCCTGCGGGAAACAGTGCCAGCGTTTTTTTTAAGTTCATGGAGTTTATGTATTACAGTCTGGAATGCGGAAAAATTTGTACAAATCTTGAATAAAGATTGCTAATTTTAAGCATATAAGAGACAAACCACCTGTCATTTACTACCATGAACAAGACTTTTTTTTCCGCAATTGCACTATGTCTGGCTGCCGAGGCAATGGGACAAACTGCCGTTCTATCCCCTGAAATTCAAATTAAAACAGCCGTCCTGGCCGCTCCTGCCGAAAAGCGTGAAGGTGCAAAGGTTTACGGTTACGCGCCCGATGGTTCTCTCAAAGTCCTTCGAGCCGGGAACAATGATATGGTTTGCATTGCGGACGATCCGAAAAAGGAAGATGTAAGTGTTTCCTGCTATTTTGCTGGGCTGGATGCATTTATGGAAAGAGGCCGCGTGCTGGCCAAAGAAGGCAAGAATCCGAAGGAGATTTTTGACATTCGGGAAAAGGAAGTGAAAGATGGCAAACTGATGATGCCGAAGCAATCTTCCACGCTTTTTGCATTGTCGGGAACGAAAGACAATTATGACAATGCAACCGGAGAGCTGAAAAACGGCTATTTGCGCTATGTTGTTTATATTCCCTTTGCAACTGCCGAAAGTACTGGATTACCTTTGAAACCGGATGTTCCGGGCATGCCGTGGATCATGGATCCGGGAACGCACAGAGCGCATATCATGATCAATCCGGCTAAACCCTGACAACTTTTTAGGATCCAAATAGAAGGTATATCGGTGCGGGGACCGTCTTATTGATAAAAATATAATCGATGAAAAAATTAACCGGTCTCTTACTTGCACTTGCGATGTACGCTGGTCATGATAAATCTATGGCTCAAAACGAAACGATCAATTTGTGGCCGGAAGGCAAGGTTCCCAATTTCAAAGCGAATACGGTTGAAGAAAAGTCGGTAACTGGTGATGACAACATTCTCAGGATCAGCGGGGTTTCGGTTCCTACGATGACTGCGTTTATTGTTCCAAAAGAAAAATCGAGCGGCGCGGCAGTGGTGATTTGTCCGGGCGGAGGTTATGGGATCCTGGCCGCTTCTCACGAAGGAAGTGATTTTGCCAAATGGTTTAATGACCGTGGAATCTCTGCTTTTGTGCTGAAATACAGGTTGCCAAGCGAAAAAACGATGACGCATCAGCACGAAGTGCCCTTAATGGATGCTATGCAAGCCATGAAACTGATCCGGCAAAGTGCAGGGAAGTGGAACATTGATGTCAACAAGATTGGTGTGATGGGCTTTTCTGCGGGCGGGCATCTTGCTGCAACATTATCGACGCATTTTGATAAAGGTGAAAAAGCCTCCCCGGAAGCGAAACCTAATTTTTCAATCCTCATTTACCCGGTCATTTCGCTAACCCCGGAATTAGCGCACGGCGGCTCACGCGACAACTTGCTGGGCTCCGAAAAATCCGATGAACTGATCAAATATTACTCTAACGAGCTGCAAGTAAGCGTTCAAACGCCACCCGCGTTCCTCGTCCACGCCATGGACGACACCGGCGTCCCTCCCGAAAACAGCATTGCCTACTATCTGGCGCTAAAAAAACAAAAAATCCCCGCTGAAATGCACCTATACCCCAAAGGCGGCCACGGCTACGGCATGCGGACCGAAGGAAAAGGCTCACTAGCGAACTGGCCGGCAGCGATGGAAGGATGGTTGAAATCATTGGGTTATGTGAGGAATTGATGATCATTTAGTTTATATTTACTGTCAAATGAATGTATTATTTCAATCATTTGACAGTATGCATACACAGATAATTAATATCATGGGAGGGCAAAAGGCCTTCAAACAAAAAATAGACAGCTTTCTGTCCTTTATAGAAGTTACCCAACAAGGAATTCCTATTTCGGTTGCGCAGACGGTTCAGAAGAAAATGAATTTGTCCAACAAGCAATTCGGCGAAATGTTGAATCTGTCGGAAAGCACTTTCCAGCGTCGGATTAAAAATAAATCGGTGCTGTCTCCTGTTGAAAGCGAGCGGGTGATCGACTTTTCCAAGATAATAGCAAAGGGCATGGACGTTTTTGAGGACGAAAATGACTTTAATACCTGGCTCAACAGTCCCATCCTGGCATTAGGAAATAAAAAACCACTCGAATTGCTATCATCCTCTATTGGCAGAGAAGAAGTTCTTAATGTGCTTTTTAGAATAGAACACGGCATTTACTCGTAAGCCATGCTCGTTTTTCGCATTACAAGCCGGGCCTATGCAAACGATCTGCAGGGAACGGGCTGCCTGTACTCGGGCGGCCGATGGCATTATAAGGGAACACAAATTCTGTATACATCTGAGCACGTATCGCTGTCTAAGCTGGAAATTCTTGCCAATTCTTCCTTCATTCCAAAAAATCAGGTATTAGTAACAATAGAAATTCCTGACAATGCATCCATATTGGATATCGGGCAGGAACTACTTCCTGATAACTGGTGGCATTTTCCTTATCCCGACGCGCTGGCAAATTTGACGGAGCAATGGATCGACGAAGGCAAATTCTGGATCATGAAAGTCCCGTCTGCCCATTCATCCAAGGAGTTCAATTATCTCTTCAACCCGGCACATTCCGATCACATGCTTGCTAAGATTATTCGCATTGAAGAAATGTATTTCGATAAGAGACTAAAATAAATCCCCTGATTTATCCCTAGTTTTGGCTTACAATCAAAAAAGGAACTTCTGACCCTGATGCGTGCCGTAAATCGTTTTTTAGTTAATCAAAAATATCTGCTGATCCTGTTTTTGGGCGTGGCGATCTTTGCCAGTTTGCAGTCTTATTTCGGGGGATTGAAAAGTTTTGTGGAAGGCGGCAGGCTGTACACGACTTACAACAACTACATTATATTTAAACAGTCGTTTTTTCACCTGATCGAATCCAAGGATTTGTATGCTTCGTTTGTGGAGGAACAGGGTGATCTTTTTAAATATAGCCCTGCATTTGCATTGATTTTCAGCGTACTGGCGATCCTGCCAGATGTGCTGGGGCTTTCATTATGGAACATTTTGAATGTTACCGTGTTGTTTTACTCTGTCTATTTTCTCCCGCGTATTGATCTTCGGACAAAAGGTTTAATCCTTGTTTTTGTGATCGTAGAAATGCTCACATCCGTCCAGAATGAGCAGAGTAATGCTTTGATTGCGGGTTTGTTCCTATTTACTTTTGGTTTTTTGGAGCGCGGAAAATACTGGATGGCTTCATTTTGCATTGTCTCCACGATTTTCATAAAACTGTTTGGCATCGTAGGCCTTGCGCTGTTTCTTTTATACCCGAATAAACTCAAACTGACCTACACAACTGCCGTTTGGGTGATCGTTTTTACGGCGCTTCCGCTGCTGGTAGTGAATGTGGATCAATTCGTATTTCTTTATAAAAGCTGGGCGAATTTGCTTTCCAATGACCATTCCATTTCAGATGGTTTATCCGTAATAGGTTGGCTGAAAACTTGGTTCGGACTAAATGTCTACAAGACTTATGTCAGCGTTGTGGGCGCAATCTTGTTCTGCATTCCGCTTTTAAGGATCAAACAATACAGCAATTTTACGTTCAGGATGCTGTTACTGGCTTCGATTATGGTCTGGGTGGTTATTTTTAACCACAGGGCTGAGTCGCCCACATTCATTATTGCCATTACAGGCGTTGCGATTTGGTATTATGCGCAGCAGCAGAAGCCCGAGAATTATGTGTTGCTCGTGCTTGCATTCATTTTTACAGCATTATCCCCTACTGATCTTTTCCCAAGATTCATCAGGAACGAATGGATGAAACCTTACGTGGTTAAGGCCGTTCCCTGCATTTTAATCTGGGCTAAAATAACGTATGATCTGCTGTTTGTGAAGCTTTCCCCCAGGATTGAAAAGGAAGTGTTGGAAAAATAAAAAGCGTCACAGGAATGCTGCGGCTGCAATCCTGTAACGCGACATTAATGAACCTTAATTTACCCCAACCAAAGTTCGCTCGACTTCCCTTATTTCATCGGTGGCCAGGTAAATGCTTTTGACGATTTTCTCATAATCATTGGAAACTTCCAAGGTGTAGACACCGTCGTTAATTTCTTCAAAATTCAGTTTGCGTCCATATTTGCTTAGGTGCCTGGGCACATATTCTTCGTGAAGGACTTTGCCTTTGGAGTTCATCAGCCGGATGACTATGCGTTCGCCCTTTGCCTTTTCCATCAGCAGGTTCATGGAAGTCGTATTCTTGACCCTGTACATTCCGATTTTAAACTTTTCGCAGGCGTTATTTTTACATTCCGCTTTTGGCACTAGGCGCGGTGCCGCGGACACATTACTAATTAACAGAAGGGTAAAGGCGGCAGCGGCAATTGCTTTCATCACGTTTCTCATGGCTCTTGAAGGTTACTTTGAGTAAATAATTTTTGAAGATTTTTACCAATGAGAACCTTGCAACCGCCAATGTTGCACGCATTATTTAAACGGCAGAAATTAGTGTTGAATGGTTTTAAGTATATTAATTGGAAGGAATGGTGACGTGACTACCCACCAATAGCAATCATATTCCGGTTTTGTTCGTAATCTGATTTTGCTTGTTTCTCGGTGAAATTAACGTGGCCGCCGTGGGCAAAGTGTTTTTTGTGGAAGTGGGCGTGGATGAGAGCGCGGACGTCGTGGCCTGCGCGAAGAGGCGTTAGAAGATCTGCCTCGGAGGTGTCGAAGAGGCAATTTTTGAGCTTTCCGTCGGCTGTGAGCCTGATGCGGTTGCAGCCGGAGCAGAACGGATGTGTTACTGTGCCGATAATCCCGAATGTCCCGGCACCGCCCGTTACCTGGAAACGATGTGCCGTATCTTGTAATTCACCTGTTAACTGCTGAAAATCAAATTCATTATTGATATCCGAAAGCAGCTCATTGTAGGAAACGATCTTGGACATATCCCACTGATTGCCTTTAAATGGCATGAATTCAATAAATCGAACATGCAGATTCGGCTGTTCCAGGGTCATCCGGACGAAATCATTGACTTCATCTTCATTAATGCCCTTCATCACCACCATATTGATCTTTACAACAAAACCTTCCGCAAGCAACAACCTGATGTTGTCCAGAGTCTTTGTAAAATGATCCCGCTTGGTGACGGCCCTGAACCTATCCTCCCGCAATGTATCCAGACTTACATTCAGTGAATTAACACCGGCTTCTTTTAAATTACCAATAAACTGATCAACGAAAACAGCATTGGTCGTTAATGTTAGTGAGGTCGGCAGCTTGCCCAGGTCAGAAACGATCTGCCCGACATCCTTCCGAATCAATGGCTCTCCACCGGTCAGACGGATTTTATCGACACCCATTTCCACAAAAATCTCTGCAAGCGCTTTGATTTCATCGGCTTGCATAAGCCATTTGGAAGGCATAAACTGCATGTCCTCCTGCGGCATACAATAGGTGCAGCGCAAATTACACTTATCTGTCAGCGAAATACGCAGATAAGTATGCTTGCGACCGAATGTATCAACTATGGGTAAGGACATTATTCTAATTTAATCGTGTTTTTTTCCCTCTATAACACTAAAAACATGCAGGACCTGAGGGAACAATGCATCCATATATTCTGAAACTCCGCCTGTGCTTCCCGGCATAGTAATGACCAGTGTTTCACCAATTAAACCGCCTACGGACCTTGATAACATGGCTGTCGGCATGCGGTCCTGGCCATAATTCCTGGCCGTTTCCGCAATTCCCGGAATCTCCTTTTCAAGTAATTCCGATACCGCTTCCGGTGTAACATCCCTGTGAGACAACCCGGTTCCGCCTGTGATTAAAATAAGCTGATAATCTGCATTGCAAAGGCTTCTGATCTTTTCCTGAATGTTGGCTTTGTCATCCGGGATAATGCTGTAATCGCTGGCAACAATTTTCAGCACTTCCAGTTTTTCGATAATTTTCTTTCCGGACCTGTCTCCACCAATCCCATTTGAAATGCTGTCTGAACAAACTATAACAGCAGTTTTAAGATTTTCAGGTATCGCCTTCCGATCGCTCTTCCCTCCTTTTTTCTCCAATAACCTGATGTTCCTGATTTCGACACCTTTATCAATCGGTTTAAGCATATCATACATGGTGAGCGCAACCACTGACGCGCCGTGCATGGCTTCCACTTCGACGCCCGTTTTATATATCGTCTTGACGGTCAGCTCAATGATGATGGTCAGATCTTCAATGCGGTAATTCACGCCCGTATATTCGACCGGGATCGGATGGCAATCTGGCAGCAGGTCCGGTGTTTTTTTCACGGCCAGAAATCCGGCCGCTTTTGCCATCTCAAAAACGTCGCCCTTGGGAACATTTCGTTCCTGAATGGCCGTGATGGTTTCTGCTTTGCTTACCTGCACAATGGCCTGCGCAGTGGCAATGCGTAATGTGTTGCTTTTATGCGTAATGTCTACCAATGGAATTTTATTTATTTTCTTTCCAGACGTAATTTCCTCCTTCGCCTAACAGTTCCTTTCCGAAGATCGGGACATTTGCCTTAATTTCTTCGACAATGTACTCCGAGGCTTCAAAAGCGGCGCGGCGATGGGGCGAGGAGACGAAAACAAACAGGCTGATTTCACCCGTCGGGACAATGCCCAGACTGTGGTAAATGTGCATGCATGTCAGCTCGAATTTTTCAAAAGCCGCTTCCCTGATCTCGTAAAATGCTTTTTCCGCCATTTCTTCGTAAGCCGAATAATCGATTCCGGTTACGACGCCATCCGTTTTTTGGTCTGCCCGGATCTGGCCTAAAAATATTGCGTGTGCACCAATGGTCGTTTTAGACTGATGGCTCGCTATCGATTTGGAAACAAAATCAGGGCTAATAGGTCCCTGAACGAATACTTTTTTATGCTTATGCTCTTTTTCCATGAAATGTTCTTGGGATTTAGGCTCAATATAAGGCTCAGCCTCCTGCGAATGGCGGCAGCAAGGCGATTTCTGATGCGTTATCAATGGAAACGTAATCTTGCGAAATCTTTTGATCCACGGCAATTTTAAATTTTTTCTCCCGCATAGCCGGATAACGTTCGATAATCTGGTTACGAAAATCGCCAACAGTCAGATTTTGATCAGCAACCCAAACCTCGTTCGCCTGGCCGGTAATTTCTGCCAGCATTCCGTAATATGACACCTGAATGCTCATTGCTTATATTTTCTGTTTTAAAGGCTAACACATTTTTTCAAAATCCGATTCAGAAAGGCAACAAATGCACTTCAACCAGATCTCCTTTTTCCACTACATTTTGCGTCACGGGCAGATAAATTATCGCATTAGCAATGGCAAACGAGCGCAATGCAAACGATTCCTGTCCATCCAGCGGTATCACTTCGCCATTAATGATTAGTCCTTTCAAGAACTCGTCGCGCTCGCCATTAAATGAACAAGCATATTTTGCCGGCATTTTTAATGTTGTCAGAAACGGGTCTTTTTTACCAGCCATAATCCTCAAAGCGGGCAGCACATATTCATAATAGCAAACCAGCGAGGATGCCGGATTTCCGGGCAATGCAAAAAACAGCGTGTCATTCTTTTTTGCAAATAACAATGGTTTTCCGGGCTTCTGCCGTACTTTATAAAACACTGTTTCTGCGCCTAATGCCGCAACTGCTTTTCCTACGAAATCATAATCGCCCACCGAAATCCCGCCGGAAGCAAGCACAACGTCATTCGTTTCTGCCAGCTCGCTAAGGCCATGAATAGTTGATTCCAGATCGTCTGCGGCATATTTTATTTCAAGACCTGCTATTCCCTCCTGCTGTAATGCTGCGGCAAGCATAGCAGAATTGGATTCAAAGATTTTCCCATGCACAAGCGGATCGCCCTTATGAAGCAACTCATCGCCCGTTACCAGCAATCCGACTTTTGGTTTTTTGTAAACATTGACCTCCCATACATTCATTCCCTGCAAAAAGCCTATGCTCCCAGGTGATAAAAAGGTGCCTTGTTCCAGTGCAACAGCGCCTTCCAGGATCTGCTGCCCAATGTTCCTTACATTTTTACCTGGTGGCACCGGGAATTCCCGGATCGTAACACTTCCGTTTGCTGACGAAGTATTTTCCTGCATAATGACAGCAGTTGCACCCTCGGGAACTGGCGCTCCGGTAAAAATGCGCATCGCCGAGCCCGGACTTAATGCTGGTGTGGAAGTTTGCCCCGCTTTTGATTCCCCTTCTAATTTGAGAATCGTGCCCGCCTCCTGTATGTCGCTGTGTATGATTGCATAACCGTCCATGGACGACTGCCGGAATGAGGGTAATGCCAAAGGCGCAAGGATATCCGCCGCCAAAACATGCCCCAAAGCGTTTCCCATCTCCACAATATTGGCGGGCAGGGAACTGACATTTTCCAGGATCTTTTGTTTCGCCTCCTTAACTGTGACCATAATCTCGCAAAATAGTGCAAAAACGCAAGTTACTATTTCTGTGATTCTGAAAGTTTAAAACAATATACCATTGGCAAGGAATTTGTTAAAAATAGTCCGGCACAACATAAGTAAGTCAAATAATGGACTGAATGTTGCGTGTAAAACTTTGATTATCAGCTATCCATATTATGTTCTTACAATTATTTCTATATTAAATTATATCAATTGTAAGATTTGGCGTTTGGTTATTCACTATTAAGCAAAGGATAAATTTTGATTTTGTGCGTTTTTACAAAGCAAACCTAGGAAATGATCGTGAAACACCAAATGCGAATGTCTTGAATTAATACTACAAAGCGGTTACATAATTGCCTATAAATCAAAGTTTTACAAAAGAATGAAATATTTTTAATTCAAATGCCGTTATCTTTGCTCCGGCTTTAAGCCTTTATACTATGTTCCACGAAATGAAAAATGAATGATTAAACTTATCTTTATGGCCCTCTCAATCGCAATAATGGGTAACGAACCAGTGAGCGAGGTGGGGGTGGAAAAGAAGGAACTGAAAGAGACAACAATTATAGATTCAGATCTTCTTGCTATTGACTTCTGTGGCGAGGCCATTCCATTATCAGAGCTTCGCATCGCTGAGCGGTATCAAAAAATGATCAGAAATTACGACAACCCCACCTTTCGTAAGCTGATGACAAAGACCCAAAAAAGAATCAAGATTATAGAACCGATTCTTAAAAAGTACGGAGTACCAGCCGATTTTAAATATCTTCCTTTGATAGAGAGCGCAATGAGTGACGACGCAAAATCGCACCGCGGCGCAGGAGGCTACTGGCAGCTGATGCCGGCAACAGCCAAATCTCTTGGGCTGGTTGTGAATGAAACCAGGGACGACCGCAAACATCTCGTCAAATCAACGCATGCAGCAGGAAAATATCTGCGCAATCTATATCGTCAGCTTGGTTCATGGACACTCGTTGCTGCTGCTTATAATGCAGGACCAACGCACATTCAGAATAAACTGGATGCCCAGAACAAGGACGATTATTTCAAGCTGCGTTTAAACTCAGAAACCACCCGTTACATTTATAAATTACTGGCTGTAAAAGAATGGTTTAACAACCCTGAAAGAAGCAAAGAATGGGTTAGCGGAGACGTGGTTGACCGTTTGGCAGACTTCAAGGTGGAGCAGAAAAAAGCGGATCTTCAGTTGGCTAAGCAAACTGATAAAGTGGCTGCTGATTCTTAATCCAATCATTTTATTTGGCATAAAGTTGAAGAAAAGGATACATTATCCTTTTCTTTGTGTTGTTATGAAACGTCAGATCAACTGACTGGAAACAACTTCAATTTTTATTCAAATTCTCTTTAAAATCAATATGACAAAAGCAGAAATGATCACCGATAAAGGCACGATGCTGATCGAGTTTTACGATGCGGACGCACCCGGAACGGTGAAAAACTTTGTTGATCTTTCAAAAAAAGGATTTTACGACGGACTGATCTTTCACAGGGTTATACCTGATTTCATGGTGCAAGGCGGCGATCCAACCGGAACCGGTCGCGGAGGCCCTGGTTACAAAATCGATTGCGAGCTTACTGGCGGCAATCAATATCATGACCGCGGCGTGCTTTCCATGGCACATGCAGGACGTAACACGGGCGGATCACAGTTTTTTATCTGTCACAGCCGCAATAACACGGCTCATTTGGACGGAAACCATACTTGCTTCGGCAAAGTGGTGGATGGCGTTGATACAGTTGACTTGCTTCGCCAGGGTGACAAGATCCAGAAAATTACCATTATCGAAGAACAGGCTTAATCTCCTGATCATCTTTAAACGCAAAAAGGCTTGGATCGCTCCAAGCCTTTTCTTTTTGCCCTTCCCGTGTTACCAGAAGTAAGCGTATAAGAATGTAATGATACTAATTACGATCACTGCACCAACGATGAAGCTGCGGTGCGGCACGAACATCGCTGTGTCGATTGCCAAACCTTTCTTTTCATCAGGCAGTACCAATCCCAGAATTACCATCACCACCACGCAGATCAGGAATACAAGGCCCATACGATCCAGGAACGGAACTTGCGTCCAGTCGGCAAATGGGAAGTAATTGTTGTGCATGGCCAACGCGATAAGGAAACCACCTACGATGGCGAATAATGCTCCGGCTGAGTTGGTGCGCTTCCAGAAAAAGCCCATGATAAATGATGCAAAAATACCCGGTGAAAGTAAACCAGTCATTTCCTGAATGAATTGGAAACCACCTTTTTTATCAATGCCCATATAAGGAGAAACGACGATTGCCAGGATCATCGAAACCACAACAACGATACGCCCGATGCGCACGAGCGTTTTCTCGTCCGAGTTTTTACCGATATAATTTTTGAAAATATCCAAGGTAAAAATTGTTGAAATACTATTTGCCTTACCAGCCAACGAAGCCACAACGGCGGCAGTTAATGCTGCGAAAGAAAGCCCTTTCAAACCCGCAGGAAGCAAATTCAGCAGCACAGGATAAGCTTTATCTGCATTGATCTGGCCATCTGCATCAAGCATTTCTGCCTGGAACATTCCTTTGCTATACAATGCGTAAGCTGCAATACCCGGCAAAACCACGATAACCGGCATTAAAAGTTTCAGAAACGCCGCGAACAAGATCCCGTTACGGGCAGTTTTCAGATCAGCGCCCAAAGCGCGTTGGGTAATGTATTGATTACAGCCCCAGTAGTTCAGGTTCACGATCCACATCCCGCCAAGGAGCACCGTCAAACCAGGCAACTGCATGTAAAATGGACTTGTTTTAGGGAAGATCATGTGGAAGTGGTCGTCATGATTTTCGCGCATCATTTTAATCCCTGTCATTACGCCGTCGATTCCAGCCTCACCCGAAACCAGGTTAATCGCCAGATACGTCGTTGCAAGACCACCGATCACCAGGAAGAAAACCTGGATAACATCCGTAAAACCAATCACTTTCATACCGCCAATCGTGATAATGATCGCGAAAACGGCCAGTGCGATCATACAAAACTGGAAATCCAACCCGGAAATACCCGAAACGGCCAGCGCTCCCAGATAAAGGATAGAAGTAAGGTTTACAAGAATGTACAATGCCAGCCAGAAAACGGCCATAATTAAGCTCACCGTCGGATTATAACGCTGGCTCAGAAACTGAGGCATCGTGTAAATCTTGTTTTTGAGATAAATAGGCATAAAAAAAACGGCTACAATCACGAGTGTTGCGGCCGCCATCCATTCATATGTTGAAATACCCAAACCCATCGAAAAACCGTTTCCGGACATTCCAATGAACTGCTCTGCTGAAATATTGGAAGCAATTAACGACGCTCCGATCGCCCACCACGTCAGCGAACCTTCCGCTAAAAAGAAATCCTTGGTTGACTCAACTGTTGACCTTTTCCTTTGATAAATCCAATAACCGTAACCGGAGACGACAATGAAGTAAAAGAAGAAAACAATATAATCCAGGCTTTGTAATTGTTGCATTTCAAATAATAAAATAGATGAATGTATGAAGTTGATTAGTTTAAATCGAAAGGTACATTATTTTCAGAAAATAGTGCAAAATGAAAATGGACACGGGAATAATAGTCCTAAAATTTTATTGTGCTCATAAATATAGTTACAAGTGTTAAATCGACATGTATTTATTCCGATATTTTCTTTGAATCCTGAAATCTGAGCGGATTTGTGGGTAATTTCTTAAACCAGTAAGCGCGTTTTTTGGCCTCTGCAAGCGCATAAGCCTCTTGAAATGATTTTCCATTTTTCATTTCACCGATCAAGCGCTGCAAACCATCCTCTTCTGAAAGGATAAGCCAATAAGAAACTTCCAGCCCAGCCGACATATAAGCAAGCATGACCTGCTTTTGACTGGCATTAAAAAATCCTTTGATAGAAGCCATATCCCGGAGTTCCAGAATTTGCTGGCCGCCGCCTGTGTAGTAGAGCCATTCGTCCATATAATCGAAATAGCGGCCGATGTTGTCGGGATTATTGACAAATCGCCGATCGAGCATGAGGGCGATGCCTTCGTTGAACCATTGCGGAATTTCTGTTGCGATGGTCCACCAACCCAATCGGGCAAGCAATTCGGTATGGCTCATTTCATGGCTGATCACATCCACATTCATTCCCTGTGTATTCAAAATCACAAAAGAATGTCCCCAAGGCGTCCCCAAACTACACCCCGCCCCTTCCGTACTGCTGCAATATTTCTGATATTCCTGCGGATTGCTGCAAACGATAATGGTAGGATTGGATTTTTTACCATTGAAAAATGAATCAACTCTTGCCTCCGAGCGATGAATAATAGATTTAATCTTTTTGTAATGAACCGGTTTAACGTCTTGGCTGAAATAAATTTTTCCACTATCCGAACGGAAGTCAGACAGACGGATTAATTCACAATAAAATATTTGGGGATATAGGAAGAAGAGGCTAGCAGTGATAATGATAAAACCGGTAACAAACAGCTTTCCCAGCTTGAAATAGAGGTGCTGGGAAGAGTTGTTGGGTTTCAAAAGGTTGGGTTGGGTTGAAGTTTAAAGAGCGAAGCAGTTACTTCAAAGCCTCCTGTCACGCTGAGCGGAGTCGAAGCGGCGTTCACCAAGGAGTAGCGTGCCCGGGGGCGGGGCGCCCCCGCGCCGCACACCACGTCGACGCGCCGCTTCGACTCCGCTCAGCGTGACAGGGGATGTTAATATTGCACACTGCATGCTCAGCGTGAAAGGGGATTCAACTGCTGACGAGCCTCAATGCTTAAAATGACGCACGCCAGTAGTTACCATCGCCACGCCATTCGCATTGCAGTAATCCGTAGAATCTTTATCACGAATAGAACCGCCCGGCTGCACAACTGCTGTGATCCCAGCTAAATGCGCGATCTCAACGCAGTCGGCAAAAGGGAAGAATGCGTCTGAGGCCATTACTGCTCCGTTCAGATCGAAGCCGAATGCTTTGGCTTTGTCGATGGCCTGGCGCAAGGCGTCCACGCGGGAAGTCTGTCCGGTTCCGCTGGCCAGAAGTTGGTTTTCTTTCGCTAGAACGATTGTGTTGGATTTGGTATGCTTGCAGACTTTCAATGCAAATTCAAGCGCAGTAAGCTCATTGGCGGTAGGAGCCTTTTCTGTAACCGTTTTAAATTGGGACTGAACTTCGGTAGAAAGATCTTTATCCTGCACTAAAACGCCGTTCAGAATGGTTTTGAACATAATTTGTGGCAAAACCACTGCATTGCGTTTTAGCAAAATCCTGTTTTTCTTCGATTTTAATAATTGCAACGCATCTTCATCATATTCCGGAGCGATCAGAATCTCCATGAACAATTTATTAAGTTCCTCAGCAGTAGCAAGATCTACTTTTGTATTCGTGATCACCACACCACCAAATGCCGAAACCGGATCGCAGGCCAATGCATTGTCGTAAGCTTCCTTCGCTGTTGGGGCAGTTGCAATTCCGCAGGCATTTGTATGCTTAATAATGGCGAATGTTGGCTGCGCATCTGCGAATTCGTCTATCAGACTTACGCAGGCATCAACGTCAACTAAATTATTATACGAAAGCTCCTTACCATGCAGTTTATCAAAAATCCCTTCCAGATCGCCGTAGTAAGTGGCATTCTGGTGCGGGTTTTCGCCGTAACGCAATGTTTGCGAAGCCAGGCTTGTAAAGTCAAAAAGCGCTTTATCTGTTTTTTCTTTATCAGCTGTGAAAAAGCGATTGATTGCGCCATCGTAATGTGACGAAACCGCAAATGCTTGTCCAGCGTAGTAACGACGATCTTCAATGTCTGTCGCGCCTGCTTTTGCAGTCAGCAACTCCACAACCTCTGCATATTGGCTGCGTGATGAAACGATCAGCGTGTCTTTAAAATTTTTGGCAGTAGCACGAATCAGCGAAATGCCTCCAATGTCGATTTTTTCAATAATATCCTCCTCGCCTGCGCCCGAAGCAACGGTTTCTTCAAAAGGATAAAGATCCACAACCACCAGATCAATGGCAGGAATATTGTATTGCTGCGCTTGCGCCACATCACCTGCATCATCGCGGCGATAAAGAATGCCGCCCATAATGGCAGGGTGCAACGTTTTAACCCGTCCTCCGAAAATAGAAGGGTAACCGGTCAGTTCCTCCGCGGCAGTTACAGGAATGTTCAGGTTTTCAATGAAAGTCTGAGTGCCGCCGGTGGAGTAGAGTTTGACACCGTTGTTGTGCAGCAGGCGAACCAAAGGTTCAAGTCCGTCCTTATAATATACAGATATAAGAGCGGATTGGATTTTTTTCGACATTGTGGAATGTTAGACTAATGATTTCTCTGACTGAAAAATAAACCGCAAAGATAGCCGAAAAAACGACGAAGTTTGAAGCAGAAACTGCTAAAATCGGGGAGATAACTTACGAATTATAAGCATTAAATATAAAAAGCGATGAATCTGGATTTAAGTGGAAAAACGGCATTGGTTTGCGGAAGCACACAGGGAATTGGCCTTGCATCGGCCGTTGAACTCGCATTATTAGGCGCAAATGTGACATTAATAGCCCGTAATGAAGAAAAATTGCGAGAAGCCGTCGACACGCTCGACACCTCGGTCGGGCAGCTTCACCGTTACGTCGTCGCGGATTTTGCAGACCATAACAATGTAAAGGAAGCCATTGATAATTACCTCCGCCTCGTACCGGACGTCCACATTCTCGTCAACAACACAGGCGGCCCCTCCGGCGGCCCGATCATTGAAGCCGACCCCGACCAGTTTCTCAAAACATTTCAAATGCATTTGACCAACAACCAGTTTCTGGCTCAGGCAGTGGTTCCGTCCATGAAAAGAGCAGGTTATGGCCGCATTGTCAACATTATCAGCACTTCGGTGAAGCAACCGATCATTGGTTTAGGCGTATCCAACACCATCCGCGGAGCCGTAGCCAGCTGGTCAAAGACATTATCATTGGAATTAGGCCAGTTTGGGATCACTTCCAATAACATTTTGCCAGGTTACACCGTTACATCGCGCCTGGATTCTGTTTTGGAAATGCGCAGCAAAAATTCAGGTAAATCAAAGGATGAAGTTGCTCAGGAATTACAATCCAGCATTCCCATCCGCCGGTTTAGCGAGGCAAAAGAAGTTGCAGCCGCAGTCGCGTTTTTGTGTTCGCCAGCCGCCGCAAGCATTAGCGGAGTGAACCTGCCGGTGGATGGTGGCAGGACGGAGAGTATGTAGTATTAATTTTATAAAAAATTAAGTAAAATCGAGTTTACTTTGATACATTTGGAGACCACTCCAAATGTATTTTTTTGTGCATATACTTCGTTCTGCTCTCTGCATTACTTTATTATGTATCTCTTTCACTTCTATTGCGCAGAGAGATTCTGTCTTTGTTAAGAATCAATTAGCTCCTCTGATCGGGAAGACTGTCCTAAGTTATAAAAAACAGCAAGTTTCTGTGTCTGGCGTCAAAGGCAGGCAACTCATTCCATTCGCCAATGTGATGGAAATAAGGAATGAGAATGGGAAACGCTTCATAAACCGGACAATTGGCAACCGGGATGCAATGCTAACATTACTGGTGAAAGGGTCAAATAGTCTGCTGTTTAATGACCATACCAAGATTTTTTATATCGAGAAAAACGATTCCTTGCTGGTCATTGCGCCAAAGCATGTCCAGCGCGCATTACCGATCATCTTTGGAAAAGAGCTTGTTCAAGCGTACTATATCAAATCAAATATCAGACCGCTGTATTCAGCGCGTTATCTAAAAAACCTGACTGTTTACGCAAACGAAGCCGCAAATGGAGAATCCTTCATTTTCGAGGAAAGCATGAACCAATTCAAAACCACTGTCCGAATTGGACCGTATGTGGGTTATGGTTTTAATAAAACTGCTTTTGACATTAATGCTGGAACTGTCAAAGGAAGAGTTGCCTATCGAAAAACTGAATTTAATAGCAGTTCGTCCATTCCACTTGGCCTTCGAATCGATCTGGATCTTTTTAAAAGAGTCGGGATTGAGCTGGGGGCTTATTTTAACAAAACGAAGGCCGAAAACATTTTCCTTGAAAACACCGGCTTTCATAGTATCCCGTTTCCGCAGTCTATCCTTATCCCAAAAAAATATGATACAGACCTTAAAACGACTGGTTTCTTATCCAGTACCATGCATTTTGACCTGGCTATGAATGTGGTTCTGAATCGTGACGAAAGAAACAAGTTCAAGCCTTATGCATTTGCTGGCCCAACCATTGCAATCATGCTTAGGAACGAAATAAAACAGGGTATTGGTTATCAAGAAGATCCGCAATCTGAAATGGCATATTTTCATAGATGGTCTAAATTAGATTCAAAAAAATATCTGGTAGGCCTCAATGCGGGTTTAGCCGCCGACTATGCTATCACCAAGCGCATTACATTAAATGCTTCTGCTAAATTCACCGGTGGCATTTATCCGAAAATTCGTAACCGAACATTTCTCCCAAAAACTCAAAATGACACTTCTATGCCTGAAAGCGGGTTCGGAATGTTTGATTCTAGCTTCTGGCATTCCTATGACCAATATCTGCGTATGGTCAGTGTGGGTACCTCAGCAACTTATACATTGTAAATCCAAATCCTTTACTTAATATCATAAGGACACGATGCGCTTTCTCAAATCAACATTAATCTCCGCGATAGCCTTGGCACTATCGTTTTCCTGTTCAAAAGATGACCATGCAACACCGAAATCATGCAGGTATATTGGTCAGAACTATGAAATGAAACAATCCCGCCCTGGTGAAATTTATAGTGAGACGTTTGTTTCTAACTTTAAACAAGACGACGCAGGGAATCTAGTTGAGGCATCAGCGACAAGAAGAACGATTAGTATGGATATGTATACCGAGGCGATCAACACAGATGTCACCGAAACCAGACTATACATTCTTAAATATAATGAAGAGGGATTTCTTGCCGAGATGACCTTAACCACATTGACTTTACAGGAAGGCGGAATAAAAAACACTTTTCTATATGATAATTATCCTGCTTATCGGCATGGAAAAATCATAGCCAAGGAAGTTACCAAATTTAACTACGAATCAAATTTACTGCGAAGCTCAACTAAAACCAGTGTTGTCGAATTTAAAAGTGAAAGAAATCTGGATGTAAAAGTTAATGCTGATGTCAAGAAAGAATACATTTATGAACCAAATGGGGTCATTAAAACAATTACAGAAACAATTGGCAGCAGCACTACAGTAACACCATTTAAAAATGGGATTAAGGCGTCGACTCCAACAATGACATATGATGACAAAGGACAGCTTACTAAGCTTTTGTTTTATGACGTCGAATATGACTTCACATATGACACTAAAGGGGATCTAATCACTTATAAAGGCACATCTCAGTCGAAACAACAGTTCCTCGAAACAAGAACTTATGACGACAACATAAATCCGGATAAACTTCTTCCCGCAAAATTCAAAGGTATTCCTGAAGAAATGAGGATTTTACAATTTACGGACGGAGGCAATAACCTAACCAGCAGCAAATCCGTTTATCCCAACCGGCCTGATTATGAACAGAAGACGATCT
Organism: Dyadobacter sp. CY347; assembly: GCF_021502655.1. Classification (GTDB taxonomy): domain Bacteria; phylum Bacteroidota; class Bacteroidia; order Cytophagales; family Spirosomataceae; genus Dyadobacter. The sequence continues at coordinate 56,825 of NZ_JAKFFT010000002.1, read as the reverse complement.
ATCAATATAATGCTTCCGGGTATCCTATCACGGCGGTTACTACCTATATACAATCCGGCTCTACGGCTACAAAAACAACATCCTACAACTACCAGGATTGTCAATAAACAGCCCCTTCAAATAATTAACCGGTTGCGTATGATCGAGGCGGATGTTTCAGCGACTTACAAGTTATAGTTAAACATTTCAAATTAATATTGTCTTCATAAAAACACAGAAATGCGCTTCTATCAATCAACATTTACTTCCCTTGCCTTTCTGGCTTTATTTTTCTCTTGTAGTAAAAAAGATCATGAGGTTCAACCATCTGCAAATTGCCGATTTGTTGGAAAGTCCTATACTGCCAAGCAAATTAGCTATGCTGACACAGTCAACTATACTTATGAATCGAATTTACAATATGGTACGGAAGGCAACCTTAGCAAAATAACAGTTGTTCAAATTGCTGAGCGAGGTCCTTCATCAGCGTTTCCCACAAAATCCAGTGAAGACGAAAACTATACGTTTAAGTATGATGCGGATGGTTTCCTGACAGAAATTAGGAGACATAGCTTAACCCTCCAACAAGGGAACTACTCATATAATGATTACCCATTCTATAAAAAAGGCAATATTGAGGTAAATGACATTACAACCTTTAATTACAATAATAAGCTCGTACAATCATCTTCCAACAAAACAACAACTGTTGTCCAGGGAGACAATTATGCTCCAAAAACCTATGAAACGGAGCTTAGCAAAAACTACGAATACGATTCGCAAGGCCTTGTCCAGTCTATATCGCAAAAATCTGAAAACGGTTCAGAATCAATCACTTATTTCAAAGAAGGGAAAAAGATATTTGCTGACACTGAATATATCAAGTATGATGAAAAAGGCAGGGTGATCAAAAATTCATATGGTAATGGACAAATAGTTATAGAATATGTTGATGACAATATAACATTGGTTGAGAGCCATTACCAGTCAAAGCTGGTGTATTCTGAAAGACGATCATTTGATAATCACAAAAACCCGGAATTATTGATTCCTTCCAGTTATAAAGGAATTCCAGATAACATTGCCGTGCTTCGAACAACAGGCGATCAGAATAATATGGTTAAGAAAACAATAACCTATCCGGATCGCGAGCCGTACATTGAAAATACCGTATGGAAATATAATGCAAATGGCCTTCCGGAAACATCGACGTTTACAGTAGACTATCCTGGCAATATTGTGACCCAAATCACAAAGTTCAAATACGAAAACTGCAACTAATCACCTCCACAAATTAAACAATAGCCAGGAAAATTTGTTTTATTAAGCTAACTTAGTAGGGAGCGCTGGGTGTGGTCCCTTTTGAGTTTATGCGATACAAATACTGCCTTATTTTACTTCTTGTGGTTGTGAGCAAACTGTCTTTTGGGCAGGGAGCGGGCAATTTCGTAAGTTTTGAGACGGGAAAAGGCAGCATTGATATTATTGGAACAAAACGTGTGCTGCGCATTCAGGCATTCTCCCCGGAAATATTTAAAGTTCAGCTGCTAGCATCCCGAAACGCCCCTTCGCTGGACAGTTCTTTCTCCGTAATTCTTTCACCTTCAACCGGTGCATTGAATGTTGTTGAAACCAAAGACAACATTGAAATACGGACTGAAAAGTGCACGCTGGCAATCGACAAGTTTCCGCTGCATGTTGCATTAAAGTCGGGTAATGCAGTTAAGATCAAGGAAACGCGCGGTTTTGTGCAGACAAAGGATTCGGTCAGTTATACATTTAACATTAATCCAAAAGACGTTTTTCACGGCGCAGGTGGCCGGCCGTTTGGCCCGGATCTGGCGAGGAAAGGCTTTGATTTTTATAACTCCTGGGAATATGAATATTTTGACCAGTCGACGGGCCTATCCCAAAGCCTGAATGTCTCTTTCATTGTTTCGTCCCACAAATATGGCCTCTTCTTCGACAGCGACAGACCAGGTTCCATGCGCATGTATGTGGGCGCTGTGGACTCAACATTGCTGCGTGTGGAAGCTGCCAGCAACGGGAAGTGGGCCTATTATCTGATACACGGCGATAATAATGATGAAATTATGGCCAGTTATACGCAATTGACGGGTCGGCAGCCGCTGCCTCCTCGGTGGGCTTTTGGCTACATTCAGTCAAAATCGGGTTATAAAAATGATAGCGACGCGACGGTGGCCATTACCAAGCTTCAAGATCAGGGATTTCCGGTGGATGCGTTGGCGTTGGATCAGCATTGGTATGGCGGTACGAATGTGCGCGGTAACATGGATTGGGATACAAAAAACTGGCCTAATGCGACCGGAATGGTAAAAAGTCTCCTTGATAAGGGCGTCAAAACCATTCTGATTGCAGATCCTTACATTAGCACACAGTCTGTCAACTACAAATTTGCTGAAACACAATCTCTTTTTGCAAAGAAAACCAAGGGCAACCAGACTTACATACTCGATATAGGCACTACTAAAGGTGGCTTGCTCGATATTTTCAAGCCCGCTGCGCAAACCTGGCTTTGGGAAAAACAAAAAAGATTGGCCATTCAGGGCGTGGCGGGCTGGTGGAGTGAGAAAATAGAGCCGGATCCGCACCCGATGGATGCCGAGCATGAGCTGGGCAATGCATTTCAAATTCATAATCTGTATGCACTTTTCTGGTCTAAAACCTTTTACAACAACTTCACGAAAGACTTTCCTGAAAAGCGAATCTTCCATATGACACGCTCTGGCTGGGCGGGCTCGCAGCGATATGGTGCTTTGCCTTGGAGCGGCGATGTCAGCCGTTATTGGGCTGGGTTGAAGCTGCAAATCCCGATCCTTTTGCAGGCTGGCATGTCCGGGTTTGGATATATGCATTCGGATGTGGGCGGGGCCATAACCATGTCTGATAAGGCTGAAAAGGACGAAGAACTGGATTTGCGATGGTTTCAATTCGGCACATTCACGCCGATTTTGAAAGTCGCCGGCCAGCGTGATAATATTGAACCATTCAACCTCAGCGAGCCATTTTACAGCACGGTCAAAAAATATGCAACGATCCGTTACCAGCTCCTGCCTTACATTTATTCACTAGCCTGGAAAAACAGCGTTACCGGACGGCCGATCTGTTTGCCAATGGATTATTTTAACAATCTCAGGGCGCTTGGGAACATTGATAACCAGTATTTTTTTGGTGAAAATTTGCTTGTTGCCCCTGTTTTGCTGCATGGAATGCCGTCACGGAAAGTCGTGTTACCGCCAGGAAAATGGTTTAATTTTTGGAATAACGAAGTCTACAATGGCAACACGAATATTTTCCCAAAACTCACAGTTGATAACATTCCGGTTTACGCGAGAGGCGGCAGTTTTATTCCAATGTCTACTTCCACGACCAAAAAATCCACCGATTATTATAACTCAGACAGCCTGACGGTGCGGTTTTACCAGGACATTTCAGTTCCGACATCAACATTTACCATGTTTCATGACGATGGCGTTGACCCTAATTCTCTTGCAAAACTAAAATATGATCTCGTAGAATTTGGCGGAAAGGTTTCCAATGATCAGGTTAATGTAACGGTTCAGCGGACAAAAAGCTTTGATAAATCGCTACCCAAGAGACATTTAACATTTGAAATAAAAAACGTAACCTCCAATCCTACTACCGTAACACTCAACGGTCAGGCCATTCCGGTTGTATATCTCAGCTCAGAATTCAAGAACAACACCGCTTATTATGACTTGATAGGCAAGCAGCTTAAAGTGCAGTTTGACTGGGATTGCAGTACAACGGCCAACATTGCAGTCACGCGCGACGGCCTCGACGTGATCACTGGCTCCGAGCCGAATGTTAAAGATGATGTTCTGACCGTTTTTCCAAATCCGACCCGATCACCAATTTCAGTGAAAGTAACCGTTCCCGAAACGGGCTTGTATGAGTTGGAGGTTTATAATGTTGCGGGTGTTTTAGTTTACAAAGATGCCTTAGGGCAGCATAGCAAAGGTAAAGTGCTGGATTTGAACCTTGATTTACGTGTTTCCAGCGGTGCATATCTGGTGAGGTTGCGAAATGTGAATGGTCAGGTTTTTACAAAGAAAATAGTTATTCAATAATCATGAATTACAGGCTTTCATTACTGCTGACTTTCCTGATAACCGGCATTACAGCCTGTGTGGAGCCTTATAGCGTTAATTTCGAGAGTGCAAAAGAGTACATTGTGGTGGACGGCGTAATTACGGATCTGGATGTGCCGCAGTATATTTCATTGTCCAAAACCAACCCGGAGGCAACCAACGAAAGTTCTGAATTTACACAGACGATCTGGACCAAGGGCCTTTCCACATTGCCGCTCGAAAAAGCGAAGGCAAAGGTGATTATAAACGGTTCGCAGGTCCTGAACCTTGCCGAAACTGAACCGGGCATTTATCAGTTGCCTGCGAATTTTAAAGGAAAAGTAGGCGACGCTTATGAGCTGGAATTTTTGACGGAGAATGGAAAATATTACAAATCCTCTGCCGAAATCATGCCGCCGGTTTCCCCGGTGAAGCGTGCTTACGATGTTTTCAATCCAAAAGGAATCCCGAAGCTTTCTGAATATTATGGCGAATTCACGCCCAGCAACGACATTTATCTAGATTTTGATGATCCGGCGGGCGAAAAGAACTTTTACCGCTGGCAATGGACGCTCTGGGAATTGCAGAAAACGTGCACAACCTGCAACCAGGGAAAATACTATCTTTTTGATGCTGAGAATGGCGTAGATGGCGACTGCTTTACGGACCTGACATTGAAATACAACGACATTTACGATTACACTTGCGAGGACCTTTGCTGGGACATTTTTTACAGCAAAGACATCACCATTTTCTCAGACATTTATACCAACGGACAAGGACAAAAGGACAAACTCGTGGCGCAAATCCCGCTTTTGCAATCCAATCCATGCCTGGTAAGCTTGCAGCAAAACTCGCTCACACCCAATGCTTACCGCTTTTTAAAACTCATTCAGGATCAGGCCAGTAACTCAGGAACGCTCGCCGACACGCCGCCTGCGCCGATCCAGGGAAATGTCACCAACCAGAAAGACAAAAACGAACTGATCATCGGGTTCTTCACGGCTTCGTCCGTTGCGGAATACAGGACTATGCTTTGGCGGAAAAACATCAAGAATGCGGCCGTTTTGAACCAGCTTTTCAAAACGATCCACAATCGCGACCCGATCCTGGAAGAGCGCTCAGCCGGGCGGCCTTACATCCCGCTGGCGATTTGTAAAAAAAGCCGGTCGCGCACGCCGTTTTTGCCAAAAGACTGGAAATGGACGCAATAAATGATCTGTGAATGAAGCCATTATACGCGCTGCTGTTCTTATTGGTTAACATTACTCCCACGTTCGCGCAGGGTCTCACAATCACGGGCACCGTGCGTGATTCGGCCACGCTTGCGCCTTTGCCGGGTGCAAGCATTGTGATCGATTACCGTAAAAGCTGGTCGGCGGCGGAGATGGATGCGAAGGGCAATTTCACCATTAACCTGCCCAATGGCGACCATGTGCTGGTGATCCGGCACGTGGGTTACGAGGCATTCAAGGTTTTTATCAAAAGCGGCACCCAAAAAGCGCATTTCGATGTGTTACTGACCACAACATCGAGTCAGCTGGAAGAAGTGATCATTACCAGCAAAGGATTTGACCAGACCATTCGGGCGCCCATTCTTGGCTCATTACAAATCAACATTAAGACGCTCGAAAAGCTGCCATCGGCCTTTGGCGAGCTGGATATATTGCGCAGCCTGCAAATGCTGCCGGGTGTTTCCAGCGTCGGCGAGGCTTCCAATGGTGTTAATATCAGAGGTGGAACAACGGATCAAACATTGATTTTACTGGACGACACGCCCATTTTCAATCCTACACACATGTTTGGACTGTTTTCTGTCATTCCGCCCAACACAGTAAATAGCCTGGATCTTTACAAGGGCAATGTGCCGGCGCGTTTTGGCGGACGTGTTGCCTCTGTTCTGGATATTTCTACCAAAAACCCTAATCTGGAAAAGTTGCGGCTGGAAGGTGGAATAAGCCTTGTTTCGAACCGGTTAATGGTTGATGTGCCGATTATTAAAGGAAAATTGGGCATTTATGTAGCCGGCCGCGGTGCATTCAATGATTTTATATTACCAAAACTTGATAAACAGCTTAATAGTATCAGCGCCAAGTTTGGGGAGCTTTCTGCGAAGTCTTTCTGGAAGATCAATAACAAGAATACGCTCACTTTTATGGGCTATTATAGCAATGATTATTTCAAAACAGACTTGCTCACCAACCTGCCCAATGTTGTCGGAACCGACACTTATTACAGGCACATTACAACCAATGGCATGCTGCGCTGGCTGCACGTGATCAGTCCGGAGGTTAGCATTCAAACGACAGCTATTTATGCCAAATACGCGCCGGACATTGGTACAAAAGAAAAGGAAACGGGCAATGTGGTAAAACTGGAATCCGCTGTGGAACAGCGTCAGATCAAGTCCAACATTAACTATCAGCTGTCTAACCACAAGTTTGAAACCGGATTTATCGGCACCCAATATGTGATCGCCCCGGGGACTTTGCAGCCGGGATTGAGCCAGAGCGTCAATTACATCGGCACACCCACCGAGCACGCCAACGAAGTGGCTTGGTATGCGGATGATGAGATTAATTTTTCCAAAAAACTGGCTGTTTCACTCGGATTACGTTATTCATTCTTCATGGCGACGGGCAAGGCTGTGGTCAGAAATTATCTGCCAGGACAGCCGAGAGACGATTTTTCGGTTGTGGACTCGACGGTTTACAACAAGGGAAAAGTTTCCAAAGCATATGGCGGGCCGGAACCACGCGTAGGACTGCGTTATGCCCTGAACGACCGCATTTCCCTGAAATTCGGCTATAATCTCATGCGGCAATACATTCAGGTGGTTTCCAACACGGCCACGCCGATCCCGACTTCGCGCTGGAAAACAAGCGATACGCACATTAAGCCGCAGATCAGCCATCTGTTTACCGCTGGATTTTACCAGTCGTTTGATGACAACATTTATGAGATTACGCTGGAAGGTTATTACCGCAATGCCAAAAACATCATTGATTACAAGCCCGGCGCGGACTTTCTGTTGCAGCAATATCCCGAAACACAAATGGTCCAGGGCAAAAACAAGTCCTACGGGCTGGAAATGATGCTTTCCAAGAAAAAAGGGAAGCTAAAAGGCTGGGCAAATTATACTTATGCAAGATCCCTGAACATTGTGGATGAAGACGCCGCATTGATTGAAAAAGTGAACCGGGGAGATTGGTATCCAGCCAATTACGACAAACCACACACATTCAACGCTTCACTCGACATTACGGTCGACAGCCACAATTCTTTTGGCTTCACCTTTGCATACAGCACCGGAAGGCCCTATTCCGAGCCGATTGGTTTTATCAATTATCAAAACAACGTCTACCCGTTTTACGACAAGCGAAACAACAAGCGCATTCCCGATTATCACCGCCTCGATTTTGCCTGGAACATTTACAATCCGAGTATGAAAAACCGCAGGTGGCAGGGACATTGGACATTCTCGATTTACAATCTGTACGCGCGTAAAAACGCCTATTCCGTGTTTTTCAAGACGGAGAATGCTGTTACCAAAAGTTATCAGCTGAATATTTTCGCAACGCCGATTGCAACCGTTGCCTATAATTTTACTTTTTGACCGGATCGCTTTTTCTGCGGATCACAACCAGCTTATCATCATTTCGAGCAGCCACGATCGCATTGCCACTTTTCAATTTGATGTTTTTTAAGTGTTTAACCTGCCCTTTGACCTGTAAACCTTTCAATGATTCAGGCGTAAAATTGCAGTTGCCGCGGTTGATGAGGACAGTTCCAAAATCGCTGTCATAGCGGCCCATTTGAATGTTGCAGTTATAAAAATTGCCCATAATCAGCACATCGGGCAGCTTATCACCATTGGCGTCAATGATCTGTGCATCGTAAAATGGGGTCCATTGTGCTTTGTATCCCAATGGTTTAACCTCAAAATTCCCTTTTCCATCATTCACCAAAACTGCATTCTGGAAGTAATCGGCGGATAAAACCTGCGCTTCTTTCAGCTTGTCCTCTCCTACCAGATCGCCCAGGCCGGCTTTTGCAAAATCGGTTGCAAAAATGTATTTCTTGCGTATGACCGGCATCTGCTTTTCCATTTCAAGTTTGGTCGGGAAAAGGGCTTCTTTACCATTCAGATAATAAGTTAGCAAGGGTTCTTTTCGGCCGTTGCCGTCGTAATCATTGATATACATTTTCACAGGCTGTTCCGCGTTGGCCTTCATTCTGCTGTTCAAACCCAGGTTTCCAGCCAGAATGTCCAGATCGCCGTCCCCATCAAAATCGTAAGGCATGACGAAATTCCACCAGCCTTTTTTGTCGGTCAGCATTTTCTTGGAAAAGCTCTTTCCATTATTCTGCATCATCACAATCCCGTCCCATTCCAATGCCAGCAAAAGATCCTGATCGCCGTCTTTGTCCAGATCGGCCAGTTTCGCATTTTTCACATAACCAATCGAAGATAACTCCCTGGCATACTGGCTCGTCACATCCGTAAACTTGCCCGAACCATCGTTTTTCAGCAAATAGGATTTGGGAATTTCACCATAATTAAGCGGCACGGCGCGACCGCCAATGAACAGATCCACAATGCCGTCGCCCGTGAAATCGAACGGCACAACGCAGGAAGCGGTCACGTAAATGTTGGTAAATGCATCCGCTTTCGCACTCAGATTTCCCTTGCCATCATTGAGATAAATGCGCGGCATTTGAAACTCAGAGTTGTTGGAGTATTCATTGCCGCCTGTTGCAATAACCAGGTCCAAATGTCCATCCCGGTTCACGTCCACCCATTCTGCGCTAATCTCCTCATAAGTGCTGTCTTTCAGCAACGCAGGCTGCATCGATTCTTTGAAAATGCCCGCATTAGTTTGCAGGAACAAATGATTGCGATGCCTTTTCGACGAACCAACGAAAATGTCGTCCAATCCATCATGGTTAATGTCGGCAATGGCCAGGGCTGGCCCGTCGGCGGTTACTTCAAACGGAATGAGCGAGTTGCGGTCAAATTCTACGAAGTTATTTTCCTCATGCTTTATATTCACACCCAGTTGTGCGGCAATGTCTTCATATGTGTAATCCTTCGATTCCCGGCTTGTTTTGAATTTCTGATAGTCAAAAACGGGCAGGTTATTTTTGTAAACCAATAACAATGAATCCCTTAAATCGCCTTGTTTCAAAACCTGAAAACGGTTATCCGGCCAGATCACAAACATGGAATCCACATCTGCTTTTTTGCCCAATCCAATGTTCATTGGCACTTCCATGCTCGACTGGAAACCACGAACCGGGAATTTCTCAAAACTCAGCACTTTATCTTTCTTGAAAACCAGACATTTGGTGCCGATCGCATTCACATTACCCGCTTTTCCTTTTAGATAAACACGCGAGAAATCACCTCTATCCACCTTTTTATCATTCAGGTTTTCGTAGATGAATGCCTTCTCATTGATGTTATTCGTCACAATGTCCAGGTCACCATCATTGTCCAGATCTGCGTAAACAGAGCCATTGGAATAGGAAACCTGATCATTCCGGATTAGTCCATCCATATCCTTGAATGCCAGATCACCTTTGTTGGCAAAAAACTTGTTATTAAGCTTGATTTCAGGCAGCTTATCCGCCAATCCAGGATCATTCTCGTTAAAATTCTTGTTCCTGATCTTCTCCTGAACCACATCATCCGACACGAATTTGATGTAATCCGTATCATTCATCCGCTTTGGAATGCCATTGGAAATGAACAGATCCTTTAAGCCATCATTGTTGAAATCGGAAAAAAGCGCTGCCCAGGACCAGTCCGTGGAATGCACGCCGGAATACATGCCAATTTCACTTAATGTGCCATTTCCATTGTTATATTGCAGGTTATTCCGTGCAAACTGGTAATTATAACCCTGCCGGATCTTGTATTTGAAAATGCTGTACATATCCTCCCCTTCCGACTTTTTGAGGATCTCATAATTGGAAGGAAGCATATCCAGCGAGACGATTTCAGGAAAAATATCATTGTTCAAATCCCCGATATCCACGCCCATCGAAAACTGGCTCGTGTGCATGAGCGACGAATCGGTCATATCCAGGAACGCGCCGTTCTTTTGGTTGATATACAAATAATCATTTTCATGGAAGTCGTTGCCAATGTACATGTCTGGATAGCCGTCGAAATTAATGTCGCCAACGCCTAAACCAAGGCCATAACCCAACGCGGAACTGTGAATGCCGGTCGTTTTGGACACTTCAATGTATTTCCCATTATCATTCCTGAACAATTTATCGCCAGCAAGCGGATGATATACATTCTCAAAAAGCGCCCTGCGGCCAAATGTCCCGTTCTGATGGACGGAATGGTTCAGCTGAAACATATCGAGATCGCCGTCCAGATCATAATCAAAAAATACAGCCTGCGTCCCAAAAACAACCAAATCCAGCCCATATTCCCTTGATTTCTCAGCATAAACCGGCACACCATTTTTAATTTCCTGGCATACAAAAAGCAGGTTATGCCCCTTCATGGACTCAAAATTTCCAACCTGACTAATGTAAATATCCAGCATGCCATCCTGGTTAATGTCCACGATCGACACACCATTAGACCAACCTTTATTCCCTTGAAAATTCGCCTTTTCCGTCACATCCTCGAACTTCATGCCCGACTTGTTCAGGTAAATGCGGTTGGGCTCCTGGTTAGCTGAAAAACACAAATCGATCAGACCATCATTGTTCAGATCACCCGCGCCTACGCCCCCTCCATTATAGAAATACATATAATAGAAAATGTTGAAATTCTTGGTTGGTTTCAGCGTGTTGGCAAAGTCAATTCCGGTTTTTTCGGAGGTTAGGAGGTCAAAATCATACTCGGCAATATCCTTTTCCTTGGAGCAGGAAAAACCGGCCAGGAATAAAGTGAAAAGCAGAATGTTGGTAAGTATTTTTTGAAAAAGCATGAATTACAAATTGGCCGGTTGCGGCTTATTAATCTTAAAAAGAACGGGCTTGGCATTGCTTACCAAATTGATCAGGTAAGGCGCACCCTGAATGTTGATCGGACTGATCTGCTTCACTTCGCCATCAACGGCATAGCCACTTTGCGTGCTCAGCAGCAGATCAAACTGCATATTCCCCTTGTTAATCAGCACATTGCCGCGGCAAGCATCGAGTGCGCCGAGTTGTGGAATAAAATGCGTGTAATTGCCGCCAACGATTAAATCCGGCTTGCCATCTGCATTTACATCGGCACTCTCTATGGCATTCAGACAGGATATCTGCGCCATATGCGGCAATTCTTTTAATGTAAACCGACCTTTCCCATCATTCACGGCCACCGCAGATTTCAGGTAATTAACCGATTTCTCAACGGCCGACTTCATCAAATCTTTGGGAAAAAGATCCTGCACCGATTTGTTGGCATATTCGGAGTGTTTCAAACTCTCCTTCTTCAAGAACGGAAACTGCGTGGTCAACTCTCGTTTCAACAAAATCGGCATATCGCGCTCGTCGACCGTTTTGGTCACCACTTTTTCAATGGTCCCATTTTTATTAAAATCATTAATCCAGATTTTCAAAGGTGCATTAGCCGATGCTTTCAGTGAAAAATTTTCGCCAATGTTGCCAAAAACAATGTCCTGATCACCATCTCCGTCCATATCAGCCACTTTCAGGCATCCCCAAAAGCCTGCATAAGCTTCGAGGCCAGAGGACATTTGCACAAACTTTCCCCCATTATATTTCAAAATCACCGGCGCCATCCAGTCGCCCGCAACGATCAGTTCTTTAATTTTATCGCCATCCACATCCGCCCAGGAAGCATCGCGCACCATGCCCAATTTGGCTAGTTCCGGTGCAATGTTCTTCCCTACTTCTTTAAAAACACCCTTTCCGTTATTCTGATAGAGATAACTTCTCGGACTTGATCCATATTCACGCGGCACACTGCGGCTGCCCACGAAAAGATCCATGTCGCCATCATTGTCATAATCATGCGCCACGATCACGGCGGTGTTCATGGAATTGGGCGGTAATGCGCGCGTATTGATGGCAAAATTGCCTTTCCCATCATTCAAATAAAGCCTCGTAGGCAAATCCGGGCTGGTAACCAATGTTTCATTTCCACCGCTGCCCACAACCAGATCGAGATCACCGTCACCGTCTGCATCGAAAAACGTGGCCGCTGTGTCTTCAAAACCAGCCAGATCTGTGAAAACTTTTTGCGTTGATTTCACGAAAGAAGCGCCTATTTGCAGATACAATTGCCCGCCCTGCCCTTTCGCGCCGCAAACATAAACGTCCGCCTGCCCGTCGCCATTCACATCGCCGATTGCGGCCTTCGGACCTTCCTGCGACAGCAGCATCGGTATATTGCGTTCGTGATAAAAATCTTCGTATTTATCTTCCTGATGCGCATCAAAACCATCACTGGCAACTTGCGTAAGCAACATTGTCTTTGATTGGACTGGATTGGCAAAGTCCGCTCCCAAGTTATTGATCTTGAAGTTCAGCATCGTGTCAGCAGCAACTTTCGGATGGCTGGTCACTTTTCTGTTTGGCCAAATAATGCGAATGGAATCAATGGAAGCGATTTTCCCCAAGCCAATCGTGATCGGATATTCCGTGCTGGACTGAAATCCACGCGCCGGGTTTACTTGCTTGCTAAAAACCTGCTTACCCGCAAAAACCTCGATCTTGGAACCAATTGCATAAGTGTTTTTGCCTTCGCCAGCCAGTTTGAGCTTGATATAATGGTTTTTTTCAGGCTTCGCCTCGCTTTTGTTTTTGTATACAAAACACCTCTGGTTCACATTGTTAACAACAAGGTCCAGATCGCCGTCATTGTCCAGATCCGCGTAAGCCGCGCCATTTGAAAACGACTTTTCACCCAACCCAAACTCATCCGCGCGCTCCTTAAACTGCAAATTTCCTTCGTTGTGGAAAAAGTTGTTAGGAACAGGGTTTGAAGGCATCTTATCAATAATGTTCTGCATATTTTCCTTTTCGCCCGACATCACCATTTTCTGCGTCACTTCATTGGCAAAAAAATCGATAAAGTCTTGATCCAGAATGTCATGATAAATGCCGTTGCAAACGTAAATGTCCGTTTTGGAATCATTATCAGCATCAAACATTAACGCGCCCCAGCTCCAATCGCTCGCCGCAACGCCCGAGTAATTCGCTATTTCGCTGAATGTACCATCCTGGTTGTTAAATTGCAGGCTGTTCTGCATGTATTGGTTGTGAAATCCTTTCTCTTTTTTAAGATTGAAGAGATAATGGTTTTCAAAAGAAGTGGTCGTTTTGTAACGGTATTCGTCGCGCGGAAGCATGTCTGTGACGAAAAGTTCTGGATAGCCGTCGTTGTTAATGTCCGCCATATCTGCGCCCATGGAGGCCAAACTGGTGTGTTTTACGCGCTTTTCAAGCTCTTCCGAGAATGTGCCGTCTTTTTGATTGATATACAAATAATCCTTTTCGTAAAAGTCGTTGCAGATGTAAATGTCGGGATATTGATCGCCGTTAATGTCGCCCACTGTCACGCCCAGACCAAAGCCAATTAAACTCCCGTAAATGCCTGTTTCCTGGCTCACGTCTACGAATTTTCCGTTGTCGTTCCGCAGTAATTTATCACCACCACCTTTCAGAAAGTCCTTTACAGGCCAGTCTTTCGCGCGCATGTTTCGGTCGTTGGCGTAGTTGAGCGTGTTTACGGGAATGAAGCTGTTGTTAAGAATGTAGGCGTCGAGATCGCCGTCCAGGTCATAGTCCAAAAATGCTGCGTGTGTGGTGTAACCGGTTTCGTTCAGGCCATATTTTGCGGCCGATTCTGTGAACGTCTGGTCGCCGTTATTAATGTATAGCGAGTTTCCTTGCTTGTTGACAAACTTCTGGTAACCTGCATTGCAGACGTAAATGTCCAGCAAATTGTCACCATTAATGTCGACCATCACCACGCCCGTGCTCCATTTTGTTGGTTCCGCAACGCCGGCTTTGTCGGTAATGTCTTCGAATTTGAAGTTGCCTTTGTTCAGATAGAGCTTATTATCGCCCATGTTGGCGGTGAAGTAAATGTCGGGCAAGCCATCATTGTTAATGTCCCCGATCGCAACGCCGCCGCCATTGTAGAAATTCCGGTAATTGAAGATGTTGATATCCTCTTTATCCTCTACTTTATTGACGAAATCGATGCCCGTTGCCGACGCGTCCATTTCCTCAAATAAGCCGTCCGGTTTGCTGGAATCCTTGCAGGAAGAAATCAAGAACAGGAAAGTAAAAACGACTGCCGCGTGCACGGCGCCTCTATATTTTGTGATCATTTAATTCGATATCGAGGAGCTGAAAACTTCTTTTTCAGTAATGTTGCCTAAACTGATCGCTGGCTTTTTATAAACGATGAAGCCTTCTGCGGGTATATATTTGTCGGGCTGCTGGAAGTCGCTGTATTTCCCGACTTTCCCTTTGATCTTAAAAACGATTTTGTCCTTTGCAAACGCTGTTGCGGTAATCTCACCCTCGGCCATCATGTAACCTTCGCCGATCATATTAATCTTGTCAACGATCTTTCCCATTTTAATGCTTGTTTCAACAGGACCGTTTGCGGTGATTGTTTTGGTAATGGGTTTGGCAGCGTACCACTTTTCCCCTCCCAGATTGATGATCGTTTTTCCCTCAAACTGATCCGTTAATGTGACATTCATCATATTGTCGGACAACAGCACCTGCCCTGAAAAAACGCTTTCTTTTGGATAAAATTCTTTCCCATCAATCAACATTAAAATTTTCGCTTCATTCTCCTTCAATGTCTGAAAAAGCTGGTCTGCGGCTTTTTCAGATGAATCTTTTGAACTACAACTAAAAACAAAGAACGCTAAAAATAGAAGTAAGCAACGGGTCATTACATTATGGTCAATTTGTACGCCAATAATAAAACAAAAATGCCCGAAATGATCGAGCATTTTTGTCAAAAAATATGATTTAAAACTTAATATCCAGGATTCTGTTCAAGGTTTGCATTGGAAACCAAGGCGGCAGACGGGATTGGATAAAGCACTGTATAAGCTTCTTTAACCGATGTTCCTGTGCCGGTTGTAAACTTACCGAAACGAACCTCAGTAGTTCTTTTACCACCTTCCCAATACAATTCGCGACCGATCTCGTCAAACAGATTAGCCTCCGTCAGGGATGCCAATGCTGTTGCTCCGCGCAATGTTCTCAGTGCGTTGACCTGTGTCAAAGCGCCTGCTGCATTTCCGCCTCTCATCATAGCTTCCACTTTCATCAGGTAAGCATCTGCATAACGCATTAAAAGATATTTACCTGAGTTTGCAGGGTGATATTTAATTACACGGATACCTTTATCCGTAGCTGCACCAGCCAAAGGAACATCTTTCGTGAACTGCAATGGCTTTTGCGTACGGGTGTCAATGATCGCCTTACCTTTTTCGTCATACTGCTGACCTATCAGGAAACCATAGCTGATACCTGAAAACTCAGTTCCATCTTTTTTCGCAGGCTTTCCGATACGCGTATCTTTTGCTTCAAAAGTGTCATAGAAATCAGCAAGTGTAGCGAAACCATTCCATCCCGATGGGTTCTGGCCATAGTGCAATGTCATCATCCAGCGGTTCTGAGCAGTTCCTTCCTGAACGTTGAAAATCGGCTCGGTTTTAGCAGATGCGGAGAATGCAGCGAAGTAATCCGCTTCTAATGCGTATCCGTCCGCTGTAATTGCATCTACGTAAGCAATCACTTTGTCCATATCCGCCTTATCAAATGTGTAAGGCCCTTCTGGTGTAGTGCTTTTGTAAACTGCCTTATTAAGATACATTTTAGCCAAAAGGAAGTTGGCAGCTGCTTTCGAAGCGGTCCCGTTGTTTACAGATGGCCCTTTCTTAGGCAGGTTAGGAAGTGCTTCTTCCAGATCCTTAATGATGTAATCAAATGCTTCCGAGCGCGTTAACACTTTTGGAAGATCATTAACACCTTGTGAAACTTCCCTGACCGGAACTGAACCCCAGTAATCCATAACCCAGTGCATATTATATGCTCTCAGGAATTGTGCCTCTGCCTTCTGAACTGCCGTAGGATTGGAAGCGATGATCTCAGTAGCTTTATAAGCTCTCTGGTTCAGGTTATTCCATGCGCTCAGGATGTAAGAGTGTGAAGCATCCCACGTATGCTGGTCCAATGTACGCCACACACCATTATCACCCCAGTCAACACCACGTGTCGGCGGGATCATTTCTGCTGTTGTGTGCTGACCAAGCGCGTAAATACCCGCCTGATCTGAGTAAGTAGAAAGATCTTTGTATGCAGACGAAAGGGCTTCAACCACAATTACCGGGGCAAATCCACCTTCGGCAACTTCGTTCACTACTGAATCTTTTTCGTCGTTAACAAGGTCAGTACAGGCCGACAGCGTCGCCATGCAAACCCCGGTAACCATTATTTTATATATCTGACTGGTTTTCATTGTATAATGAATTTTGAATTAGAATGAAACATTAACACCAACTGTCCACGTTCTTGCTCTCGGATAAGCGGTATAGTCAATTCCGAAGGAGGGTATATCGTTCAATGATTTGTTTGTGCTCACCTCAGGATCTTGTCCGCTGTATTTGGTGAATGTCAACAAATTCTGACCAGTAACGAAAAGTCTTGCATTGCTCAGGACTTTGTTCGCTTTCATCGGAACACGATATCCAAGAGAAAGGTTTTGCAAACGAATAAAGTTACCTTTTTCCAGAAAGCGTGTCGAAACATCAGGAGCATTCAGAGCACCTTCTTTATTGCCGATAACATCTTTCGTTACGTTACGTCCGTTGGCAAACGAACCTTGTGTAAAGAATGCGTTAGCAGTATTTGAGTAAATGTAATGTCCGAAAACACCGTTGAAGAACAGACTCATATCAAACGCTCCGAAAGTTAAGTTATTGGTTAAACCGGCGTTAACTTTTGGAAGCGGGCTTTTTCCACCCAGGAATTGCTGGAAGTCACCATTTGGATAAAGTGAGTTTCCGTTGTCGTCAAATCCGCCGAACTCGCGAAGGAAGTAAGCGAACAAAGGCTGGCCTTCTGCCAAACGCTGTGCAAATGCACCCGAAAGACCCTGACCGTTGATCTCACCTGTATCATATGTTCCGATAAGGTTTTTAACAAGGTTTTTGTTATAAGATCCGTTCACGACCATTTCCCAGCTGAATTTCTTGCCATCCACGATCACACCAGTCAAAGCCAGTTCAATACCACGGTTTTGAATGTCTGTGTCAAGATTGCGGAATACAAATGGGTTCGGTGCAGGCTGAGCCGCGACTACTTTGAAAAGAAGGTCTTTTGTACTCTTGTTATAAAGATCAAGTGTTCCGCTCAATCTTCCTTTCAAGATCGAGAAGTCAAGTCCAAGGTTGAATGCAGCAGTTGATTCCCATTTAAGATCCGGGTTGTTGAAAGCTACTGCGTTCAAACCACCACCTGTAATGCCATCAGCACCCTGGTTGATCGCGTAATCGCTGTATCTGTCACGTCTGTCGTATACATTGTGAGGGATTGCCTGGTTACCTGTAACACCATATCCAATTCTAAGAGAAAGATCTGTGAAGACAGTTTTAGGAACGAAATCCTCTTCAACCAATTTCCATTTGAACGCTCCTGACGGGAAGTAACCATATTTATTGTTACCACCGAATTTAGAAGAACCATCAACACGCAATGTACCAGTGAACAAGTATTTGCTTCCGAAACCAAGGTTTACACGACCGAAGTAAGATTGAAGCTCATCCTTTACATAGCTTGAATTCTGGATAACAGAACCAACACTTGAAAGCGATGTTGCATCTTTAACACCAACAGTTCCTGCAATACCCAGGTTGTTGATCATCAGATCCAGGTCATTGGTACGGAAGTTGGCAGCAGCCACGTTCTTGCTTCCATTTTCGAAGCTCTGATAAGAATAACCCAGAAGCGCATTCAATGTAACGTTTCCGATTTCCTTGTCATAAGTAAAGTAGTTTTCCATCAACTGGTTGTTACTTTCCACATCGCGAATATACACGCGGCCAATTTTGTCTGATTCGTTAATACCACCAATACCTGCAACAACCAGATCTCGTGAATAAGCCTGTTTTCTTGTGGACATTGATTTGTCAAAACCAAGAACCGTTTTGAATTTCAAACCGCTGAAAATTTCCAGTTCAGCATTGATGTTACCTAGCGCGCGAAGCGTGTTGTTATTATCTTTTGAAAGGTTAACAAATGCAAGCGGGTTAGGCTCCGTAGTTGTAGACTGGTTCAATGTATCGCCTCTGTACGCTGGACGTGTAGGGTTAGCTTTCAGAATGCTACCCATCAAATCACCTTCAAAACCAATGTTTTCAGAAATTGGAACACCTGTATCTTGCGTGTTTGCAAAGTTCAGGTTGCTTCCTACTGTCAATTTATCACCGATGAATTTTTTCTGACCGCTGAAACCAACGCTGTAACGTTTAACATTGGAAGTCTGCACGATACCGTCCTGGTTCATGTAACCCAGTGAGAAACGATAGTTACCCGAAGCGTCACCGCCACCATAAGACAAGTTGTGCTGATGTGTTAGTGCAGTTCTGAAAAGCAGGTCCTGCCAGTCAGTATCTGAACCCTGATCCTGTCCGCCTGCTGCTTTGTATTCCGCTGCATTAAGAAGATCATATTTCTTTGTGATATTGCTTACACCCAGAGAATACCCATAATCCAGGGATCCTTTTCCTCTTCCTCTTTTTGTAGTGATTAAAACAACACCATTTGCACCGCGTGAACCGTAGATCGCTGTTGCAGACGCATCTTTAAGAATGTCCATGCTCGCGATATCGTCCGGGTTAAGGAAGTTAAGCGGGTTTTTCGCTGGCTGACGTCCAACACCCTGGTTATCACCACCTGATGAAGTATTATCACCGCTCAAAGGCACACCGTCAATAACGAAAAGCGGGTTGTTACCACCCAATACTGAAGACGTTCCCCGGATACGCACGTTAATACCACCGCCAGGCTCACCACTTGACTGGGTAATCTGCACACCCGCAACGCGACCCTGCATCAATTGCTCAGGAGAAGTTACGATCCCTTTCTGGAAATCTTTCGAGCCCAAAGCGGAAACCGCGCCGGTTGCATCTTTTTTCTTAACCGTTCCGTAACCTACTACAACAACTTCTTCCAAAGCCTTTACGTCCTCAGCAAGTGTCACGTTCAATGTTGATTTGTTACCAACCGGAACATCCTGAGTTTCGTAGCCAATGGCGCTGAAAGTCAATGTTGCATTTCCCGGAACACTAAGCTGATAGTTTCCGTCCACATCCGTATTTGTTCCCCTCGTACTTCCTTTTAATGTAACTGTAACTCCTGGTACACCACCGGTCCTTGCGTCTGTAACCTTACCGGATACATTCACGTCCTGTGCAAAAACATTTGTGCTTAAACCGATCAAGATCATCAGGAAGGCGAAAAGCCCTGTGCCGTGTCCCGGTAATCTTTCTTTCGTCGCAAAGTGTTTGGTACTGCTTAATCCGTGTCGACGAAACACTTGAAAGGATAAATTCATCATAGGTCTGTTAAGTAAAATAGTTAAATCTGGTCACCGCCTCTTGTATCATCTTAACATTCGCATAAACTTTCAATCAAAAATGGCTTAGCTCACTTATTTTGGCCTTTTTTATGAATTTTACTGCGAAAAAGTTAAAGTTATTCAATGACGGTCATACAAAATAATATAAAAAGGTCGGATAATACAATATCGATTTCTTGAAATTTGCTTAAATAAATCAACTTTAAAGCCAAAAAGTTACATTATCCAATTATAATACAAACGCCATATTTGAGAAGTACAAAAGCCGCAACATTCGGTGACTTATTTTAATCCGGCTTTAATTTTCCAGCGATGGCTTCGAAATACATCTGTGAAATTTTTGCTGGAAATCCTTGTTGGTTGTTCGTAACTTTGAGGCTGATATTTTCCGCTTTTCCAACACCATGACCGCGCCGCTTCCTGTAACTAACAGTGATTTAAGTCTTCTTGCCAAACAACTTGAGGGTGAACTGCATTTCGATAATACGATGCGGACCCTGTACGCAACCGATGCTTCCGCTTACCGTGAGATGCCACTCGCTGTGGCCATCCCCAAGTCGGAAGCCGATATCAAAACACTGATCCGCTATGCAACGGAAAAGCGGATTTCGCTGATTCCAAGGACCGCCGGAACGTCACTTGCGGGACAGGTTGTGGGCAACGGCATCGTTGTGGACGTTTCACGGAATTTTACAAAAATCCTCGAAATAAATGCGGCCGAAAAATGGGTCCGGGTACAGCCAGGCGTGGTGCGTGATGAGCTCAATATGGCCCTGAAACCTTACGGACTTTATTTCGGGCCGGAAACCTCTACTGCTAACCGCGCCATGATCGGCGGAATGGTGGGAAACAACTCCTGCGGCTCCAATTCTATTGTTTACGGCAGCGCACGGGAGCATACATTAGAGGTGAAAGCGATTCTGGCGGACGGTTCGGATGCGGAATTTAAAAATATTAAAAGCGGTGACTTTAAAAATCTGCTTGCAGGAGCGCAGCAGAAAAACGGAAGTGCAACGCTTCTGGATAAGATCTATCTCAAAACCAACGAGATACTTCAATCACCTGTCAATCAGGATGAAATAAGAAGAAATTTCCCAAAACCAAGCATTGGCAGAAGGAACACGGGCTATGCGCTGGATATGTTGCTGCATACCGAACCCTATGCAACCCAAAATGCCCTTGGTGAGCCTGCACAGCCATTTAATATGTGCAGCCTGATCGCAGGTTCGGAAGGAACATTGTGCTTTTTGACAGAAATAAAACTGAACCTTGTCCCGCTGCCGCCTAAAACGCAAGGCCTCGTTTGCGTGCATTGCGACACCATTGATGAAGCATTAAGGGCAACCATTCTGACCCTGAAATATCAGCCGCACGCCGTTGAGCTCATTGATGATTACGTCCTGGAATGTGCCGCTACGAATGCAGAACAGAAGAAAAATGCCTTTTTTGTCATGAATAAACCAGACGGGAAATTTCCTGCCATTTTGGTTGTGGATCTTTCCCGGGAAACGAAAGAGGAAGTGGAAGCGCTTTCAGCTGAAATGACCAAAGAGTTGCAGGAAGCAGGCATAGGCTTTCATTATCCTTTGCTTTTTGGTGACGATACAAAGAAAATCTGGACATTAAGAAAAGCTGGTCTGGGATTGCTCGGCAACATTCCCGGCGATGAAAAAGCCGTTGCAGTGATCGAGGATACGGCTGTTGATGTTTACGACCAGCCCGATTATATCCGGGATTTTAATGAAATCCTGAAAAAACACGGGATGTCTGCAGTGCATTATGCCCATGCCGGAACGGGCGAAATTCACCTCAGGCCCATTATTAACCTCAAAACCAGCGAGGGGCACAGGCAATTCAGGATGATCGCCGAGGAAATTGCTGACTTGGTCAAAAAATATGATGGTTCACTTTCCGGAGAGCACGGCGACGGGCGGTTAAGAGGGGAATTTATTCCAAAAATGGTTGGCGAGCACAATTATCAGCTTTTCAAAGACATTAAGAGGGTATGGGATCCCAACAACATTTTCAATCCCGGAAAAATTGTGGATACGGCGCCAATGGATACTTTCCTGCGCTACGAAGCTGATCAGCAAACGCCTGAATTCAAGACATACTTCCGTTTTCACGACCAAAATATCTTGCAGCATGCGGAGCAGTGCAACGGCTCCGGCGACTGTCGCAAAACGCAAATGAGCGGCGGGACAATGTGCCCGAGTTTCATGGCAACCCGAAACGAAAAGGACACCACGCGTGCACGCGCTAACATTCTCAGAGAAATGTTAACACGTTCTCCCAAAGAGAATCGCTTTGATAATAAGGAAATTAAGGAAGTTTACGACCTGTGCCTGGCTTGCAAGGGCTGCAAAGGAGAATGCCCTTCCAATGTGGATGTGGCAAAATTGAAAATGGAATTTTTGCAGCAATATCATGATGCCAACGGCATTCCGTTGCGTTCATGGCTGGTTGGAAATTTCTCCAAAATGACGGGCATTGCCAGCTATGTTCCATGGGCTTATAATCTGGTTTTTAAAAATGCACCCTTGCGTAAAATCGCCAATCGCGTTGTTGGTTTCCACCCTGAGCGCACCATGCCGCTGCTGCATAGCACCACATTGAAAAAATGGTATGATCATCGAAAAGCCGGCAAATCGACGGGTGGTCGTAAAGTGTATCTGTTCTGTGATGAATTTACCAATTATAATGATGTCGAGATTGGCAAAAAATCCATTCTGACACTTGAAAAGCTGGGTTATGAAGTGATTATCCCAAATCATGCGCCTTCCGGCCGCCCTCAACTTTCGAAAGGACTTTTGAAGGATGCGAAAAAAATTGCCGAGGAGAACATTAACCTGCTTAAAGACATCATTTCATATGACTCGCCGCTGGTAGGCATCGAACCGTCTGCGATCCTGACTTTCCGAGACGAATATCCGGATTTGGTTAGCGATGAGCTTGTTGAAGAATCCAAAAAACTAGCGCAAAACGCATTGCAGTTCGACGAGTTCATCTCGCGAGAAATTGAGTTAAAACACATTTCAAAAGATCAGTTTACCAAGGAAAAGCGGTTGATCAAATTGCATGGACATTGCCAGCAAAAGGCCATTTCAAGCATGATACCAACCAAAAAAATGCTTTCCCTGCCGGAAAATTACAACGTCCAGCTCATTCCATCGGGATGCTGCGGCATGGCGGGATCGTTTGGTTATGAAAAGGAGCATTATGACATTTCCATGCAAATCGGCGAACTCGTTCTTTTCCCCGCAGTCCGTCAGCAACCCGAAGAAGTGATCATCGCCGCCCCCGGCACCAGCTGCCGCCACCAGATCCACGACGGCACCGGCCGCAAAGCCCTTCATCCCGCAGAGATCTTGTGGGAGGCGCTGGTATAGGAAGTCTGCAATACGGTAAATTCTGGCATCACTTCTGACATAGAATTTTTCATGTTAAGCTTTCATTATCAAATAAATATAAATCTCCAACCATTGGCTGGAGATTTAGACGACTTGTTACAAGTCGTAAATTTCTAAACTTCGAGGTGACCAAGTTCCAGTGATTGCGTATCAATGCAAAATCACAAACCAATGGGCATGACTTTAAGCATTTTAGAAAAAGAATTCATTCTTGACATCAAAGAAAAAATCAGGCACGCGCAGTACGAAGCGCTTCGAGAAGTTAATGTTAAATTGATTAACCTCTATTGGGAAATCGGCAAGTCTATTGCTGAAAAACAGTCCGAGAGCTGGGGCAAATCCATCGTTTCCAAGCTATCCAAAGAACTGCAGTTGGAGTTTCCGGGAATTGGTGGCTTTTCCACATCCAACATTTGGTATATGGTTCAGTTTTATACTGATTATCACGCAGATACAAATCTCCAACCATTGGTTGGAGAAATTGGATGGTCCAAACATTTAGCCATTTTTTCTAAGTGTAAAAATAGCCAGGAAAAGCAATTTTATATCCTCGCAACGAAGAAGCACGGTTGGACGAAGAACGTTTTGATTCATCAAATTGAAAACAAGACCTTTGAGAAATATCTGCTAAACCAGACGAATTTTGACGAAGCCCTACCTGAAAAATTAAGCAAGCAAGCTCTGCTTGCGGTTAAGGATGCTTATACATTTGATTTTCTAAATTTAGCAAATGAACATTCCGAGGAAGAGTTAGAGCAAGCACTCGTCAAAAATATCAGAAAGTTCCTTCTAGAAATGGGAAGTGACTACTCATTTATTGGGAACCAATATCGCATTCAGGTTAATGCCAAGGATTTTTGGGTTGATTTATTGCTTTATCACAGAAAGTTGCAATGCCTTATCGCAATAGATTTGAAAATCGGAGACTTTGAGCCAGAGCACAAAGGAAAGATGGAATTTTACCTGGCTGTTTTAAATGATACTGTTAAGCTTCCTCACGAAAACGAATCAATTGGGATCATTATTTGTAAAAGCAAAGACAGGACAATAGTCGAATATTCGCTAAAAAGCGCTGCTCAACCAATCGGCATTGCAACCTATAACACTTCGCATCACTTACCCAAGATGTACGAGGCCATGCTGCCATCCGCTGCTGAAATTGCGCAGAAGCTTTTTGAATTTAGTAAATGAACACTGTAATAGAAATTCCAAAACCCGACTTTTTAGGAATGGATTCCTAAAAAGTTGCCATTTCACCTAATCCCGCCCCAAATTAAAATTCATAGTAGTCCCAATCCTAAACACAGTGGTTCTATACTTAAAACGCTCGAAATTGCTTACGACTTCTATGCGGAAGGGAAAGCGGATCCCGACGTCGAGGCCGTAGCCGAGTTCGGTGTAGTTGCGGGAAGCGGGTGTGGCGAGGTAATGAAGCATGAAATTTTCCTTGATGCCGAGAATGCGGAACCAGGTGATTTGGGTGAGCAGGAATTTGCGGAACTCGCTCAGGACGTGGGCTTCAAAGAAATGCTTGGATGTGCTGTAACGGTAATAATCGAGCATTCTGAATGTGCTGACAGGGTCGCCTAGCTGGAAAAAGAAGCGGTTGCCTGCAAAATGCTGATAGTCCGGAAAAGTGACGCTGTCGCCTATAAACTGCCCGGCGGCCAGTTTATAGCTTAATTTGCTTCTTACACCCGTTTCGAAACCATGCTGGATGCCGATTTGAAAAAAGTCGTATTTAACATCGCTTCCGAACACATTATTGATCCCCTTCCGATAATTCACCGATAATTTTGGCGAATCATCGTCGTAGAAAGAGGTCTTACCACTTCTCGTACGATATTTCTGCCAGGGTTTGTAGGATGCCGCGATTCCTAGTGTTAATGCCTGATGCGTTTTCATCTCCACTGATGCGGTGCCACTTTCGTCCGTCAACTCTTCGTTGAAGGGAATGTTTGAAGTAAATTCCCTGCGTTTCCAGTCGATCCAGCGGTATGGATTTGTATTTTGCAAATTGCGCAGCGGACTACGGTCTGCATATTCAATGTTGGCTCTCAGCTCGAAATGTTCGTTTTCGCGGTTGGTTGCAAAGTCAAGCCGGACAAAATTCTTTTCGTAGACTTTGATAAAATTCTGCTCCAAGAACAAGGTTGTAATGGAGTTCAAAAGCGGATGCATCGGATTTTCGCTGTTAAACTGAGAAACCGTTTGACCGCCCGACAAGTTAAACTTGTTGCGTTTCCAGCCGTAATCAATTCCGCCAAAAACCATTAATTTCTGTCGCGCAAACGAGTAACGGGTAAGCGCATTAAAGGATAATTGCTGCCCCTGCCGAACTGAAAATCGCTTTACACCATTAGAACCAATCTCTAAGCCTTCCTGATTTTGCTTGGGATCACCGCCTCTGTAACGCAGTTTAAACCCACCGCCATTCAAAACAAATCCTTCGACCGTGTTGACCTGCGCGCCGAGCAGCGGGGTCACATAATCCAGTCGCCACGGACTTTTCTTGCCCAACCTGAAACTGTGCCCGGTAAAAATATCACCGATGAAACCCAGCCCTCCGCTTTTTCTATTGCTTTTGGACGTATCGGATTTAGCGACTTTCAGGCTGTCTTTTTGTTCCTGCGTGCCTTTGGTCATGACCACAATGCTGTCCAGCCGCGTATAGCTTTTCACTTCGGCTGTCGTCAAAGGAACTGTCCGGATCGAATCCCAAAATGCCGTGCTGCGCATGCTGGCCATGGAATCCACAACTGTTGTATCATTTCTGGTGAAGTTCAGGTCTATATCCTCCCCTTTCTCCTCTTTTGCTTTCAGGTCTTGCTTTTCGTATTCCTTCATCAGTTTACGCAGATTTTTGGCAGAAAACTCTTTTTGCTTGCTGACCACTTCCTCCAATTTCTGCGTCTTGATTTCCCGGCCCGTAAGCTTCACTTTTTTTGCTTCGTCTTTCTGCTTTTTGTCGTCCACCACTACAATGTCCGGCCTGAATGCGGGATTGATCTTAATGTTTGAAAATGATTGTGAGATCACAAAATCACCTTTTCCTTTCAAACCATAAATCCCTCCCTGAACATGGAATTGCTGATTAACAGGCATCCATACGCCTTGAACCGGGCTGTAAACCTGTTTTATATCAATAGTAAAACCCGTGTTAACGGTCGTCAGATCAAGGCTGTAAATGCTCCATTCATCTTCGATAATGTGTATGGTCCCTTTGTAAACGCCTTCGCCGTACGACCTGGGGGTGACTTTTATTTTATTCACTTCAATGCCATTTTCGCGAAATGCTCCCTGATATTCAAACTTATAATAAGCAAATGCGCGCGGCGACAACGGGGAAACGGCTTTAACCACCTCAGGCTGGTAAAAGCTTGTCAGCAAGTAAGCATTGGGATTCGCAAAATCTTTATCCTGGCTGTTTCGGGCAGCAATAACCTTCTGTTTATACGTATTGGGCTGCTTGAACGTGACCTCGGAAACGCTTTCATTGAGGATAGGAACGCCTTTTTTGAAATTTGTCTCCTTTTCCACTTCCTTCAATTCTTTTTTATACAAAAATTCCAAAGGAAGGTCTGTAATCACTATGGAAGATTTGGAATAGGCTTTGGCCACATAACTATCGACTTGGAGCAAATGATAGCGGCTTTTGGCAATGGCACGGCGCATAATGGTGTAGGCAGGATCTTCGTCACGGCTTCCGATACGCACTTCGCCCAGGTTCAGGGCCTGTTCTTCCATGGTCAGGTCGAAGGTTTCCATTTTATTCTCGACCGTAAACCCTTTTTGTCCCGTTTTGAAACCTAAATATTGGAAAATGACCTCATAATAGCCGGGTTTCAGGTCCAGTTGATAACGGCCTTCCTCATTTGAGATCGTGCTGATGGACGTGCCTTTTACAACGATGGCAGCAAATGGCAGCGGTTCGCCATTTTTTGTTTTAATAATGCCTTTAATCCCACTAGAACCAGTGTTCTGCGCAATACTTTGACTGATGACTAATAAAGAGAATAGAATGACAGAAACGTAAAGTTTGCGCATAGGATAGCAGAAACACGTTTGTTGATTGCTTGTAACTTTCGGTGAAGATGCTTTTAAATATAATTGGGTTGCATCTAAATGTCAAAAGCATTTTTCAAACTATCAAATATCAGCAAATTCCCAGGCGCTTTGATAGGCTCCGCGCTCCTCTGCATAGGAAATAAAATCTGCGTAAAAAGGCAGGCTGGAAAGTGTAGCACTGTCGCCGATGACGACCAGTTTTTTACGCGCCCGCGTCATGGCCACATTCATCCGTCGAATGTCAGAAAGGAACCCAATCTCTCCCTCAGGATTGCTGCGGGTCATGCTGATGTAAACAATATCCCGCTCCTGGCCTTGAAAGCTATCAATGGTGTTAACTGAAATTTTTTCTATAAAAGGCTGTAAAACAGCGTGATGAACCAATTGTTCTTTTAGTAAACCAATCTGCTCTTTATAAGGCGAAATGACTGCTATACTGGGAAAGCCGGACACATTGAAGTCCTTAACCTGCGTCAGATCAGCAACATATTGAGTAAGGTGTTTATATAAAAACGACGCTTCGTCGGGATTGGTGGAGCTCGTTCCTTCCAGTTTTTCATCAAAACCACAACCCGCCGTATCAATGAACGCCAAAGGTGAATCCGCCGGGAATACCAGATGATCGGCCACGGAGGAATTGGCTTTGAGTTTGTTTTGATAAAATATTTTGGAAGAATAACCCATGATCGCCTCGTTCATACGATACTGCTCTTCCAGCAGCGTTACCGATTCCGGATGCAGCGACACACACTTTTCAAGCAATGTTGTGCTCAAACCGTTCTTAGCCGCCTCACTCGATTTGATGGTCGGGGCTAATTGAAAATGATCACCTGCCAGCACCACTTTCTCAGCTTTCAAAATCGGGATCCAGCAAGCCGGTTCCAAAGCCTGGCCTGCCTCATCAATGACCACAGTTTTATATTTCAAATTGCGGACCGTATAATGGTTCGCGCCAACCAATGTGGCCGTGATGACCTGCGCTTTGCTCAGAATATCCTCGATCGCATATTGCTCCACACTGCCCACTTCTTTCATGATCTTGTGCGCTTCATCAAAAAGCGCCTTCCGCTGGTCGCGCTCGGCTTTTCCGAAATTGCGCTTGTATTTGTGTGCCAGGTTTTTGTATTCGTTTGCCTGCTTTTTCAGCGCTTTAATGTCCTTCATACGCGCATGTCCCGTCAGCTTGCTATCAAGCGTAAGTGACATTAACCGCTCCGAAACGCGCACGGGATTTCCGACCCTGAGCACATTCAACCCTTCGTCTGTCAGCTTTTCACTGAGTAGATCCACAGCCGTATTACTCGGCGCAACAACCAGGATTTGCTGGTGATCCTGCTTGATCAAAGCTTTTATGGCTTGAACTAATGTCGTCGTTTTTCCTGTCCCCGGAGGCCCATGCACGATGGCGAGATCAGAAGCGGAAAGGATTTTGTTAACAGCCTCATTTTGTGAGCTATTCAGCCTCGGAATCGTTAATTTAGGAAGTTCCTGATTAAAAGAAGGTGATTTTTCACCGGTCAGGATTTTAACCAGACGCCCCTCTTTCTCATTTTCAAGCAATGCAGTTGCAGCCTTAATGGCACCTTGCATTTCGTCATAACTATTGTCATCAAAAAGCAGGTCAATGCCCAGCTTTCCATCGCGCGACCATTCGGGGAGCTCGTCCGTGCGCAGTGTGATTTTAAGCCTGTTACCGCTTTGATGCGTGATGATGCCTTCCAACCTATCCTTCTTAGGTTCATGATTGGAAAACAAAACCGCCGGCATTCCAAACCGTAGCTGGTGGGATATGTCCTGGTGCGTCGTGCGCTCAACCTCGACCGTCAGATAATCACCACGGCTCATTTCTGAGCCTCTGATGGCAATGGGATACCAGCTCAATCCGCTCGCGCGCCGCTCGGAAACAGAAGATCTTTCGGTTAACCGCTGGTAAGAAAGCCTGTCTTCTTCCCTTTCAGTTTTGAGTAAATTGAGGAGGTTTTTAAAATAATCCATACACAAATAAAGTCAGGAAAACTGGTATTTAGTGTATCATAGCTGCATCTGCGCCCTGCTGCACTTCCACTTTTCCCTTGATAAAGCGCCTGCCAAAAACGAGCATGGAAAGCGCCAGAAGTGATGATCCGGCCATTGAAGCCACCATGGGAATCACAGAAGGTTCTTCAAAAATACTGATCACGATGGAGATCAATGTGCCCGCGCCCATTTGAAAAGCGCCCATTAATGCGGATGCGCTGCCTGCATTTCTCGTAAAAGGAGCCAATGACAGCGCGGCGGCATTGGGATAAGTGTATCCAATGCAGCAAAGAAAAAAGAACAGGAAAACGATCACGACCGGAAGCGTCAGCAAGCCAGACAATGCGGCGGCCAGAAATGCAAAACTGACAATAACCTGGCAAATCAATGCAGTATTGACGACCTGCTCACTCGTGAATTTTCTCAAAAACAGTGTATTCAACTGACTTGATCCAATAAACCCAATGGATAGAAAAGCAAAGATCCATCCGTACACTTTGCCATCTGTGTGGAAAACCTCCATAAAAACCAACGGAGAGCCTGCTACGTAGGCAAACAGTCCCGAAAATGCAATCGCACCAGTCAGCGCGTAAGTGTAAAACTGGGGCTCGCGGATCACTTGCAGGAAATTGAGCAGAATCGGTTTTGGCTTTAAGGAAAGCGTTTTGTCGGGTTTATAACTGTCAGGCAGCCAAAGCACTGTTGCCAGAAGAATCGCCACGCCCATGCCTGTCAGGATCCAGAACACCGCATGCCAGCCGAATGCATCCGTTACATATCCGCCAACCGTAGGGGCGATCATAGGAGAAACGCCAACAACGAGCAATAGCAGCGAAAAAACCTTTGCATTGTCTTTCACCGGAAACAAGTCCCTGACCATTGCAACAGAAGCAACCGTAGCCGCGCAGCTTCCGATTGCCTGAATGACACGCAACAAAATCAGGTCATTAATGCTATTGGCCATGGCACATCCTACCGAAGCCAGAATGTAGACCACAAGCCCGATGAATAGCGGCTTTTTCCGCCCGAACCTGTCGAGCAGCGGCCCGTATAAAAGCTGCCCCACCGAAATTCCTACAAAAAAGCCTGATAATGAGAGAGAAACTTTGGCTGCCGTCGTATGCAGATCCCTGGCGATCGCCGGGAAACCGGGCAGATACATGTCAATCGAAAAAGGCCCGAGCGCCGTTAAGCTGCCTAGAATCAAGATGAGAAAGAAATATGTTTTTTTGGACATTATGGAGTGATGTGACGTAGCATTAGGCCGGTATAACGCGGATATGCCCGGGGAGGTTCGGAGAAATAGGATTTATCTCACCCGTAAGGCACAAAAAAAGAGGCCTCTTTTCGAAGCCTCGCTCACTCTTCACCACTATGATCGCGTTTCAGGCAACGATCCAGTCCAACTTCTTATAAACTTCGCGCTCGCTTTCGCTCACTGCGTATGGAACTTTGTTTTTCAGATAAATAATGCAACCGGGTCCTTCTTGTATCGGTGCTATTTTAACTACGTCTTCTTTGTGAATGATGATATTAATGAGCTTTTGGCCCAGCATTTGAAATGTACCTGATTGTACCATGACTTCTTTAAAAGATAATTTTTACTTTAAGCAATGCCACTTACAGGACTATCAGATTTCGAATACAACAGGAAATAATTTTTTGAAATGGAAAAATAACTAAGGTCGGTTCTGTTGCTCATTTGCAGAAAATCTGCTACTTCTCTCTGCGCATCGATTTCATTTTGAGCGTCAGAAACTGTAAGAACTGCGCCAGGCTTCAATGTATTTATTGCGTTATTACCAAGTGTAGCGATCATGTTATATTCGAAATTAAGAGTTAGTCGATGTAAACTGTTTTGCAGAGGTTGAATAAATAAGCATGCCAGATAAGCCAGCCCACCCGGCATCCAGGTTATTTCTACGCCAATAATGGGTAAGATTCCACTAAAATGAAATGAACAAAATGCTGACATTCACCCTTTTGCAGAATTTGAAAAAAATTTTCACCTCATGTAGAAAAAATATCAAATAAACCCGTTTTGCTCATACAATCAGCATCCGCATTTCCGCAAAATCATACGGTTCAAAAGTCACTTCGGTTCACAATTTCCGCACTTCATATGCCCTGTTCTGAACTCCGGTAACCTTGTGTTTTCAACGGTTTTCATTCTGCACAACTTTGGGTCAAACCAAGGCACTAATGAAAATCGGATTTACACTTCTACTTCTAATTCTGGCATCGGCTGTAATGGCACAGACAACCATTTCCGGCCGGGTGTCCGATCACAAAGGGAATGCGGTGCCCGGCGTAAATATTTTCCTGAAAGGGACTTACGACGGGACCACTTCCGGCGCTGACGGCGGCTTCATTTTCACTACAACCGAAGCTGGCAGCCACACAATGAATGTTCAGGCAGTTGGTTTTAAAAGTCAGGAATGGGTTTTAGAGCTTCAAGGACAACCCATAACTGCCAACATTACGCTTGCTGAAAGCATTAATCAGCTGAATGCTGTCACCATCTCGGCGGGGGCAATGGAAGCCGGCGATGAGAAAAAATCCGTTGTCCTTAAACCGCTTGACATTGTGACAACCTCCGGCGCCATGGGCAACATTACGGCTGCATTACTCACATTACCAGGCACTTCCACGGTCGGAAACGATGGGCGACTGTTTGTCCGCGGCGGCGATGCTTCGGAAACCGCCATTTTTATAGATGGCCTCCAAGTAGGAAACGCATTTGGCAGCACCACTTCCAATGTTCCTACCCGCAACCGTTTTAGCGCCAATTTATTCAAAGGATCCTTTTTCAGCACTGGCGGGTATTCCGCAGAATACGGGCAGGCGCTGTCATCGGCTTTGGCACTGAACACACTGGACCTTCCGCTCAGAAACCAGGGAGATGTGAGCGTTATGTCGCTCGGTGGCGGTTACACGCAGACTTTGGTAAAGGATAACCGCGCGTTGACAGCCTCAGCCAACTATTACAATCTGGCTCCTTATCAATCGCTTGTCAGCCAAAATTTTGATTGGGAGCAAGCGCCGTCGAACTGGGATGCGGAGATTTCGCTGCGCCAAAAATGGGGAAACCCAGTGACTGGGAAAGCAGGTATGATTAAAGCCTATTTTCATACCGAGGGCAGTAATATGGTGATCTGGCAGAAAATTCTGGGCAATGCTGGTCGTGGCGACCGCGTCAAACTCGACAACCATTACAACTATGGCAATGTATCCTTCCGGCATTCGGGAAACAAGGGCTGGCTGTTTTACGGCGGCGTTGCGCTATCCAACAACCGGGATGCCATTCAGCTCAATGCAGATGGTATCCGGCAGGTTAATGGGATCTTTCATTCCAAAGGAGTTGCCGTTAAAGATTTCTCTCCGCAATTTTCCCTCAAAAATGGCTTGGAATACTATGCCAAAACTTACTCCGAAGCATTGCCGGACCAGAATTTGAAAAGGCAGTTTACGGATAATCAGTTCAATCATTTTGTAGAAGCCACTTACTATTTCAGCAACCGTTTCATTATGGTAGGCGGCCTGCGGAGCGGATACAGCACGTTAGCAAAAGAAACCTGGTTCACGCCGCGATTTTCAGTGGCCTACAAATTGGATAACCAGGGACAATTTTCCTTCGCAGCGGGCAAATTCAAACAACTGGCAGAAGAAAAGTTGCGGGTGCGCCAAACCAATCTGAAAAATTCCGCGGCAACGCATTACATTCTTAATTACTTCATTGTCAATAACAAACGTACATTCCGCGCGGAAGCATTCTTCAAAGATTACGACAACCTGGTGACTTACCAAGGTGCGGCAAACGATCCAAAGAACATTGCTCTAAATGGTGCGGGCTATGCAAGAGGCGTTGATTTTTTCCTGCGCGACAAGCAAACGATCAAGGACACCGATTTCTGGATTACATACAGTTTTGTGGACAGCAAGCGCAGGTTTGCTGCCTATGAAACGAAAGTACAACCGTCATTTGCGCCGAAACACAATGGTTCAGTTGTGGTGAAACATTTCGTAACAGCTATGAAATCATTGCTGGGAACATCGTGGACCTGGAACAGCGGCCACACGTATAATGACCCTAACCTGCCCGGCGAAATGCAGCGCAAAACAACAGCGTATAGCGATCTGAGCCTGAGTATAAGCTATCTGCCCAAGCCCAATGTGATCCTGCACGTGGCTTGCTCCAATGTTTTGGGAAGGCAAAATGTGTTCGGCTATCAATATGCTTCGCAGCCGGATGAGTCGGGTTCGTATGCAGGCAGGGCCGTGGGCCAGGGTGCTGAGCGCTTCCTTTTTGCAGGGCTGTTCATTACGCTTTCCAAAGACAAAAAAGCCAATCAACTAAACAATTTATAAAACAAACAACATGAAAAAGCTAACCCAAACCACCATTTTGTTCCTATTGACCATCCTTACCGCATCATCGCAGGATTCGCCTTATCAAAAAGCCATGAAAAAGGAAATTGCAAAACTCATTGAAACGGATTCCCTGCCCCTTTTGCAGCAGTCGGCCAATGCATTCGGGCGGATTGCGGAACTGAATCCGGCTGAGTGGCAGCCGGTTTATTATCAGGGACTTGCTTATACATTCCAGGGGATGGATAAATCGCTTTCTTTGGATAAAAAAGACGAAGTGCTGGCAAAAGCGGACGAGCTGGCCCAGAAGGCGGAGGCATTATCCAAAAACAATTCAGAAATCGTTGCTTTACAGGGTTTTGTATTAATGGCAAAACTCAATGCTGATGCTGTAAGCCGCGGTCAGAGCTTGTCGGGCCGGGTGCTGCAGACATTTGGGAAAGCACGGGCTATGGATCCGAAAAATCCGCGTGCTATGGCGCTGACAGCCCAAATGGAATATGGAATGGCCAAATTTTTCGGCTCGGGGACGGAAAAAGCTTGCGGCTATGCGAAAGAAAGTCTGGCTATATTTGCTTCACAGGATGAGCCGGCGCTCAAAGCGGCCTTATTGCCGACCTGGGGCAAAAGCCTGGCCGAGCAAATGGCAAAAAGTTGCCAATAATGCGCATAGCGATTTAAATTAACCCTTTCTGACCTTCAATCATCGATGAAAATCCCCGTGCGCGGCTCAAAAAAATTCTGGAATTTCTCTCCGGCTTTTCTGGGAGCCAACTTGCTGATTGCTATGGTGATTTCCATCGGCTCCTTTGCCGAATGCATTGCTACCGGAGAAGGTTACGGGAATTTAGTACGGGAAATCCTGATCTCATTCATCATGTCGTCCACATTGAGTTACGGCGGATTTTTGATGGAAGATTATTTCGACAGGACCATTTCCTGGATCCAATATCCCGTCAAAAGGCTGCTTTTAGAGAGTTTGTGCTATTTCTTGTATGTATTCTGTGCGAGCATTGTCATCATTTTCCTATTCCAATTCTTTGTTACCAAAACCTTTACATTAAACAACATTCCCTGGAAAAGACTGGTAGGCTGGACTGCGTTCCCAATGAAAATCTCCTTCGTGATTTTGTTCATCCTCATCAGCCGTTCTTTCCTGTTGGAATGGCGCACGGCGGCAATTGAGTCGGAGCAGTTGAAAACGGAGCGGTTTGCGCAGCAATATCAGTCCTTGAAAGATCAGCTTAATCCGCATTTTTTATTCAATTCGCTTAATGTGCTGAGTAACCTGGTTTACGAAAATCCGGACACGGCGGCAAAGTTTATCCGGCAGCTTTCCGGCATTTATCGTTACGTGCTCGAAGTGCAGCAGGAAGAGCTGGTGTCGCTGAAACAGGAACTCGGTTTTGCTGAAAATTATCTTTCATTACAAAAGATCCGTTTTGAAGAAAGCCTGCAATATCATATCCGGGTGGATGCAAATGCAAGCGCCTCCTTACCGCCCCTATCCCTGCAATTATTATTGGAAAATGCTATCAAGCACAATGTTGCTTCTATGGAAATGCCATTGAAAATTGACATTGGACTGATTAACAATCATTTGATCGTCAAAAATAACTT
Source organism: Dyadobacter sp. CY347 (assembly GCF_021502655.1). Lineage (GTDB taxonomy): Bacteria > Bacteroidota > Bacteroidia > Cytophagales > Spirosomataceae > Dyadobacter. The sequence continues at coordinate 21,660 of NZ_JAKFFT010000002.1, read as the reverse complement.
ACAACCTAAAAGCAGCTTGCCGGACGAATCCACAGGCGTGGGGCTTGCGAACATTAGCAAGCGTTATGAGCTGCTGAGCCAGGAGAAAATCGAGGTGAGCAATGCTGAGGGCCATTTTGTTGTAAAATTACCATTGCTTTTTATATGAAAGTGCTGATCATAGAAGACGAAAAACCAGCCGTAAGGCGCCTGACCCAGCTGCTAAGTAAGCATTTACCCGAAGCGCAGGTTCTTGAAAGCCTTGATACGGTATCAGCTGCCGTAAGCTGGTTCAACCACAATCCCGAACCCGATCTGATTTTCGTTGACATTCAGCTGGCAGACGGCATTAGTTTTGAAATTTTCGATAAAGTGAAAGTAACCGCACCGATCATTTTCTGCACGGCTTACGACCAATATGCCATTAAAGCATTTAAGCTGAACAGCATTGATTATTTATTAAAACCCATTGATCCCGAAGAGCTTACGCAGGCATTAAATAAATTCAGATCAGGCAAAAAAGAAGCTGGCATTTCCCTGGAACAAATCCGGAGCCTGATCCAAACTCCCACCAAAACATTCAAAACACGCTTCCTGGTAAAACTGGGCGAACGTATACAGACCATTGACATTCAAGACATTGCATTCTTTTATAGCGAAGACAAAATCACTTTGCTGCAAACCCGGCAGGGAAAGAAATTTGCATTGGACTACATTCTGGATGAGATTGAAGGAATGGTCGCGCCTGAGCAGTTTTTCAGGATTAACCGGAAATACATCAGCTCCATTTCCGCTATCAAAGATGTGTTCACTTACTCCAACAGCCGACTAAAAGTACATCTCGAAAACTGCAACGATAACGATATCCTGATCAGCCGTGAGCGGATGGGCCCTTTTAAAACCTGGCTCGGGCAATAACCCGGCACGGATTTTTAACGTGTTGTCTCTCAAAATAATTGATCATTTTCGACAAAAGATATGAGAGCAATTTGGTCCGGGGCCATCGGATTTGGCCTTGTCAGCATTCCCGTAAAATTGTTCAGCGCGACGCAGCAGGCCGAGCTGGACCTGGATATGCTGGACAAAAAAGATCACGCTAACATTAAGTATCAGCGCGTAAATGCGAATACGGGCAAGGAAGTGGATTGGGATGATATTGTGAAAGGCTATAAGGTTGAAGATGAATATGTTGTCCTGGATGATAAAGATTTTGAAAAGGCTAGCCCCGAAAAAACCAAGATCATTGAAATTGCTGAATTTGTCAATGAAAAGGACATTGACAGCATTTACTACGAAACGCCCTATTATCTCCAACCCGAAAAATCAGGCGGCAAACCGTATGCATTGCTTCGTGATGCATTGAAAAAAACAGGAAAGGCCGGCCTGGGAACATATGTTTTGCGGAACCGGGAAAGTTTGGTTTTGATCAAAGCTGCTGGTGATCTTTTGATTTTGAATAAAATAAGGTTTCAGGACGAAATCCGCGAAACGGAAGAGCTTACCATTCCTGATGTGAAGATCAAACCCGCGGAAATGGCTATGGCTGTGCAACTTATCGAACAGCTGACCACCGATTTTGACATTTCAAATTACAAAGACACATATAATGAGTCGCTGCTGAAACTGATCATGGCGAAAGCGAAAGGCAAAAAACCAACAGCGCCGAAAATGAAGATCGTGCATTCAAAAAGCAAGGATCTTATGGCCCAGTTGAAAGAAAGTTTGAGCGCGCCGAAACGAAAAGCATCGTGATATGAAAAAGCAAGCGGAACTGACGCACCTGGACAAAATCTATTGGCCGGACGAGCAGATTACCAAAGGCGAATTGCTGGAATATTACAGCCAGATCGCGCCTTACATTATCCCATATCTAAAAAACCGTCCGTTATCGCTTCGTCGCAACCCGAATGGGATCACCGAGCCAGGATTTTTTCAAAAAGATGCGGGAGATAATATTCCGGACTGGATCAAAACGGAGGAAATCCTGGCGGAATCGACCGGGAAAATGGTCAATTATTTCATTTGCAATGACCTCGAAACATTGCTTTACATTGCCAATATGGGATGTATTGAAATGAATCCTTGGAATTCAACCATTAACAAGCTCGATAATCCGGACTACATTGTGATGGACATTGATCCGTCGGATAAAAACACATTTGAAGATGTTGTGGATGTTGCGCTGGTGATCAAGGAATTGCTCGATCAGACGGGTATGACGGGTTTCTGTAAAACTTCCGGATCCAGCGGGCTGCATGTTTACATTCCTTTTGGTAAAAAATACACCTACGACGAAAGCCGCGATTTCGCTGAGATCCTGGCAACGCTTGTCGTAGAAAGGCTTCCCAATCTTACAACCCTGGAACGGTCGCTTTCAAAGCGTAAAAAAGACCAGATTTACGTCGATTTTCTGCAAAACAGGATCGCACAAACGCTCGCATCCGCATATAGCGTACGTCCAAAGCCAGGCGCTACCGTATCCGCGCCGCTCGAATGGAGCGAGGTGAAACACGGTCTCAGTCCAAAAGATTTTACCATTAAAAACATGCTGAAACGGGTCGAAGAAAAAGGCGACCTTTTTAAAGGTGTTTTAGGCAAAGGCATTGATATGCAGAAGGCCTTACAGAAAATGGAGGCTCTACACGAGGACTAACGTGGTAATCAAGTAAAAATCACATTAGGAGAAGTTTTGAAGTAATAGTTACTTTATCGCTTCAACCATAACCTAATCCCATGCTTTTTTCAAAATTTACCACAACCCTGCGATCACCTCTGGCAGCCATATGCATTGTTGCGCCATTAATGCTGGCAACGGCCTGCAAATCCGAAGAAAAAAAAGATGAAACTGCTGCGACAACCGATAGCACCACTACAAAGCCGGTTGTGATTGGGTACGTAGGCGGATTTCGCGGGCTTGTCAATACAGAACGCATTGAAGTTGACAAGCTGACGCACATTAATTATGCATTTGTAGATGTCCAGAAAGGAAAAGCGTTTTTGACCAATGAAAAAACCGATTCTACAAATTTCCGTAAGCTCAAATTATTGAAAGGAAAGAATCCCGATCTTAAAATCCTCATTTCCCTAGGCGGCTGGACGTGGAGTGAAAATTTCTCCGACGCAGTTCTGACCGAAGCTTCCAGAAAGATTTTCGCAGCAAGCTCTGTTGACATTATCAGAAAATACGACCTCGACGGCGTGGACATTGACTGGGAATATCCGGGAATGCCGGGCGAAGACGGTAACGTTTACCGACCAGAGGATAAGCAGAACTTTACATTAATGTTCGAAGCGATCCGCAAGGAATTGGATGTTTTCGAAAAAGAATCAGGCAAGAAAAAGCTGCTTACTACTGCGGTTCCCGGCTTTACACCGTTCCTCAAAGTGGTCGAAATGGGTAAAGCGGCTGCATTTTTGGATTACGTCAATTTGATGACATACGACCTTTTCCAGGGCGACACGGTGGTTCACCATGCCGCATTGTACCCATCTGACATCTATAAAGCGAGCCATTCGGTTGATAACACTGTAAAAGCATTTTCTGCCGACGGCGTTCCGATGAACAAGCTGGTGGTAGGCCTTCCCTTTTACGGTCGTATGTTCCGCGTTGCGAAGCTGGACAAGGGTTTCGGCCAGAAGCACATTAAGCAGGACTATGTGGATGGCTATACCATGATCAAAGACAGCATGGTAAACAAAAAAGGCTTCAAAGAATATCGCGACGAAGCGGCAAAAGCACCTTACCTGCTGAATGCTAAGACCGGCGACGTTTTGAGCTATGATGACGAGCAGTCTGTAAGAGAAAAATGTAAGTATGTTTTGGATAAAAAACTCGCAGGCGTCATGTTCTGGGAATACGATTCAGATTCAAAAACATACCTCCTGGACGAAATTGACAAGACATTTAACTAGGACAAACTCCGTTGTTCCAGTTCGTGGAATCCCTCTTTCAGCTCGCCGATCCGGAACCGGTTCACAAATTCGTGCGCCCTTCGGGTCGGCTCCGGGAGCCGGTGTTTGCCCAGACATTGCATGGTAATGTCCATGCTGTCTTTCAGGCTCATTTTATGACCTGGGGAAACAAAAACCGGTTTCACATTATTCTTGCTTCTCAGCGCAAAGCCGATCGTGTCACCCTTGTCGGTTACGTGGGAATGGTCCCCTCTTGTTTCGCCGGGATCCGCATACGTGCCAGCGAGCTTCTTCTTCGCACAACCCAGCGTGATGGAGTCGGTGAGCACGCCAAAATGCGACGCTATGCCCATTCGTCTTGCATGTAAGATGCCGTTTCCGTCAAACATAGTGCAATCCGGCTTAACGGTCAGCTGTTCGTAAACCTTTAATAGTGCCGGAATCTCGCGAAAGGCCAGGAAACCAGGCACGTATGGGAAAATATTCGTGGTTTTGATCAATGAATAGGAAATAGGTTGTAGATCAGGATAACTCAAAACGACCATTCCGGCATAAACCGCGTCGCTGTACAGGTCGAGAGAAATATCTGCCCCGGCAATCGTCTTGATCTCCCCCTCCATGGGCGTAAGCTTCACCAGGCCCCGCAACTTCTCCTGAATGGCCGTCGCTTCGGCAATGGTGAGTTGCCCGTAATTTGACTCCGGTGTTTCAATATTATTATTCATATGCAACTGGCATGATATTCTTTGTGTGACTGAAAACATTTAGGTTCATTAAAAAATCAAGCCATCCTCATGGAACAAGTTACTGTTAAGCGCAAATGGGCAAATTGGAAATTCATTGCCTTTGTGATCATCCTGATTGCCATTTTTATTAAATTCTTTGTGCTCAGTGACGGCGATGAAAATGCGCCCGTAACCGTTGAGCTGGATTTGCCGAAGGTTGCGCTTCGCAACGTGGAGGAAGTGGAAGCTGTTTTAGGCAAAGGAACATTGGACAGTTATTACAAAGATGAAGTAGCCGGCTGCGAAAAATGCCCGAAAATGATTTACCGCGAAGGCAAAGTGGAGATCATATATATCAATGAAATTGCCGATCAGATCCAGCTCAACAAGCTTTCGGATTATGATTTTGAAGATCGCGTTATACTTGGGATCCTTAATTTGAAAGAGAACATTAAGCCCAACATTGATGACAAGCAACTGAAAAGGTGGGATAACTACGAAAAATATTCCCAGATATCAGCATTCGGCAATGGCAGCAAGATTGAGTATATCCTCATCAAAGCAAAGACCGAGTAAGAAATATGATATCAATGATGAATGCGAACTGATTTTTACTACAAAATCGGTTCGCATTTTTTTGTGCCTTTTCGGGTGTATCAATGTCAGGCCGTTGCGAGGCCATCGGCTTTTTGCCCCTGATTCGCCCGGAGCTTTTCCAGATAAATGTTGGCAAATGCCAGCAGCAGGAAACCGAGAAAAAATTGAATGTATGTAAACTGCATCAGCACTTTGGACCAGCTCAGATCTTTCATAAAAAACTCTTTATAAAGCAGCAAAGCCACACTCCCCAGGTAACCAATGCTTTCGCAGATGTAGACAAAGAAGCCCGCATTGGCCTTCATCCTGAACAACGCGATCATCCGTTCAAAAACCACTGTTTGCAAAACCGTATATGCCAGGAAAGTCCCTAACCCCACCATCAGCATCCAGTAAAAACCATTTACGGCTCCTTTTTGAAAAAGAAAAGTCCCCGCCCCCATCAGCATCACGGAAGCGAAAAGGATCAGATTTGTAAGCCGGAATCCCTTCACATTATCCCGCACAAACGCCAGGCTTCCTATGATCACCAGCACCACGACGCCCGTGATCATTTCTGTGGTCGTAAACACGCTGCTTCCCCAATTTGCATCGATTTCATTCCAGATTTCAATGGTAAAATTGTCCCTAAAATCACGCAGGACAACGAGCGTCGCATAGAAAATAACCAGACAAACGATCGGAAAGCCAAATTGCGCCATTACAACGCGCTTATCTTCCTTCGTCATCGGCTTCCGCTCCGTTCTCAATTGAATGTCCTCAGGCGTAGGCTCCGGAATCACCGAAAGCATCCACACAAAAAAGCAGAAAAACGGCAGGAACAACGCCCCCATAAACACCGGCATCCAGAACTCCGAAATGCCCGGAAGCATGGTATGCAGCTCAATGTAAGTGGTTTTCAAGATTCCCGAGGCTACAACAACGCTGATATTAAGCCCCATTGCGAGCATTTCGGTAAACCTTCGTCCTTCCAGAAAACTGAACACAACACCATAAACCATCCCGAGCGGCAGGCCATTGATAAAAAGGAAAATGAAATTGTAAGGGTAAGGAACGAGTCCGAAGAAAAGCAATGCGATTTCCGCAACGAGGATTAAGGAAATAATCAGCTTGATGCGGGAGCTGTGTTTCAACTCGGAAATGACTTTTATTCCGGCAAATTTGGAAAGCGTATAACCCGCAACCTGCGCAATGATCAGAACGGCCTTATAAGTGACATTGCCCAGTTCAAGTCCCTGATACAGGCCTGCATTGAAGGGTTTCCGGAAGGCATACATGCAAAAATAAGCTCCAAAAGAGGCAATGACGGCCCAGGCAATGAACAGCGCGTTGGAACGCTGCAATGCTTTTTGTAAACGCATAGCACTGGTTTTTATGAGTTACACAAAGACGGAGGCCTTCTCAAGGGCGTTTTCGAGGATCAGCAAGGCTTCGCGCAATTGTTCACGGCTGATGATCAGCGGTGGCGATAATTGCAGCACATTCCCTTGCGAAACTTTGAAATTCAAACCATTTTTCAGGCATTCGTACATCACAATTTCTGCTTCCTTTACGGCTTTTTCCTTGGTGTCTTTGTCTCTTACTAATTCAATTCCCCACAACAATCCCACGCCTCTCACGTCCCCGATAAGCGGGAATTTATCTTGCAATTTCTGTAATTCGGCTGCCATGAAAACGGCATCTTCCTGCACTTTTTCCAGGATATCATTTTGCTCCATATAATCGAGCATTGCCAATGCGGCTACGCTCCCCAGCGGACTTTTTTCATGTGTGAAATGCCCCAGCGAGACGCTTTGGGCAATGTTATGCGTATCGCGGGCGACAATGGCGGCCATTGGCATGACGCCTCCGCCCAGGCCTTTTCCCAGACAAATAATGTCCGGTTCAATGTCATAATGTTCAAATGCAAACATTTTCCCCGTCCGTCCGAATGCGATCGGGATTTCGTCGAGAATGAGCAGAACTTTGTGTCTTGTACAAATTTCCCTGACCCTGTCCCAATAAGCCTGCGAAGGAATCTGAACGTCTGTATTTCTGATGGTTTCGATTAAAAAAGCCCCTATATCGCCTTCTTTCTCAATGACATATTCCAGATAATCTGCATAAGCCAAATCGCCATTTCCGGCATTGGCAAATGGTCCGCGGTAAGTCATAGGAGGCGGAATGCGCTCCACGCCAGGCATCAGCGGGCCCATATCCTTGCGAAAATCCAGTTCACCGCCCGCAGAAATGGCATCCAGCGAAGCGCCGTGAAATGAATCCCAAAGCGAAACGACTTTATGCTTCCCCGTCACGATCCGCGCCAGTTTCAGCGCCATACTGATCGCCGAAGTGCCTCCCGGTGCAAAAAGCACGCGGTTAAGGTTGCCAGGAAGCAGACTTCCCAGTTTTTTCGCCAGCTCAATCGCAGGCACATTAGTATAGCGCCTTGGCGAAAAAGGCAGGATGTCGAGCTGTTCTTTTAATTTTTCAATGATATAATGATTCCGGTAACCGAGCTGGTGCACATTGTTACCGTGGAAATCCATGTAAGTTTTGCCCTGAATGTCGGTCAGATAAATTCCTTCACAGGAAGCCAGCACATCCAGACAAGGCGTCGAGAGCGACTGGTGCAGGAAATGCTCAGCGTCTTCTTCCAGATAGGAAAGCGTTTCGGGGTCGCTCATGACAGCATACCAGTCACGGCGTGCTTCCGATAAGTTGACATCCCCCTCCGTTCTATTGTGACTGGCCATTTTTGACTGACTATGAAATGCTTATGATCTTAAATTGATTTATTTCTGGCTTTTCCAAAGATTTTCCGGCTCCTTATAACCTTCAAAAGCAGGTTTTACCGGACGCCCGATCCAGGCGTAAGGCTGCTGCACGCCGAGCACGAATGCAATGGTGGAAGCAAGATCATAAGTGTAAACCTCCTGCTCGATTTTATAGCCTTTTTTAATATCCTTACCATAAAAAATTCCCGCAATTTCGGCTTCTTCGGGCGTCGCGCCGCCGTGACCTTTGCCCACTCCTCCATGATCCGCCCAAACAATCACGAGCGTTTTATCCATAATCCCTGCATCTTTCAGACCCGAAAGGATTTTCCCGATTAGCGAATCGGCTTTTGCAACGGACTGATAATATTCAGCAGATCCGTGGCCGCCGTGGTGGCCCGCATGGTCTACGTGATCGAAATGCACAAAACCCAATGCCGGTTTTTTGGTTTTAATATAATTGATAAAATCAGTTGCCGTGGAATCTTCGGTGCCAAAACGCTTGTCGTAATTCACCGCATCTTTTTGGAATAACCTTCCAAAACCATCCCAATGATACACCACACCAATTTCGGCCTTGGGATTTGCCTTATGAAATATACTGAAAATGGTGGGAAAACGGCCGTCTTTTTCCTGCACAATGGCCGGTAATGTATGCTTGTCAATTTCCCAGTCGTTGTTGATAATGCCATGTTGCTCAGGACCCGCGCCCATGATCATGGATGCCCAGTTCTGGCTGCTTGCAGAAGTAAGAACCGTCCGCACATTCCATTTCACGCTTCCATTGGCGATCATATCGTGCAGCACCGGCGATTTTCCTTTGTTGATCCCATCGGGGCTCAGCCCATCCACACCGATCACGATCACGTGCTCAATGCCTTTGGGCTTATCCATTTTTTGACCAAAAGAAAAACCGGAAAACGCTGCAAATGATACTAGTAACGAAATTCTGAGCAACATAAATTAAGGGTTTAGGATTGACTATAAGTTCCGCCGATCACCTCATCGCAAAGGCCAAAAGAGAGCGACATGCCTGCTCCGCCGAGTCCGTTGATGATGGTAACGCCTTGTTCGGGCTTTAAGATGATTTCCGTCTTGCCATTGGTCATTTTTGGATAGATCCCGTTCCAGGTTTGTGAAACCTTAGGCGATTTGAACTGCGCAAATGTGCCCAGATAATCGAGGATCATTTTATTGATAAATTCGCGGTCGAACGGGTCAAATGTGAGCGCATACTCATGCGAATCGCCGACTGTAATCTCGCCCAGACCGTTTTGGGAAGCCATTACGTGAATGCCCCATTTGAGATATTCGCTGTATTCTTCCTGATATCTTGCTTTCAAACCAGCCAGTGAAGGCGCGGCTTTGAAACCGTCATAATGGATCAACGAAAGCCCGCCGCACAAGGATGGCCCGATTTTCCAATCGTTGGGCTGCGCTTCCAGGCGGAGCATCTGTAATTTACATTTGGTCAAAGGCGCTGCTGCGAACTCGGCTGGATATAATGTTTCAAAATCCTGCCCGCTGCAAACAAAAATTTCATCCGCAGACCAGGTTTTGGAGCCTGATAAAACATTGGGATAATTGATTTGCGAAATAGCCGTATCCCAATGAAAAGTCACACTCCACTTTTCCTGCAAGTAACGCGCGACGCCGGCAATGGCTTCACGCGGGTCCACGATCATTTCATCTGCCGAATACAACGAGCCTAACAAGCCGTTTCCATTCACCGCAGGCGACATTTCCAATGTTTCAGCAGCATTCAGGACTTTCACGGGCCGGTAAGCACTCACTTCCACAAACTGCTTGATCACTTCCAGCTCATCGTTCTGATAAGCCAAATGCAAGCTGCCGCCTTCGTGAAACCAACATTTCGCCTCTGTCAAAACCTCTTTCCAAATGCTTTTGGCCTTCAAAGCCCTGTTATATAATGTTCCTTCCGGCTGCCCGATCGGCCATACCATCCCAAAATTCCGGATAGACGCCCCAACCGCCTTCGACGAACGCTCGATCACCGTAACCTGGTAACCTCTTGTAACCAAAGCTCTTGCCGTGGCCAGTCCAACAATGCCTGCCCCAATAACAATAGCAGATTTACTCATCCTGATGCTGTTAAAATTTGCTATTTGTGAACTTCACCAGCATAAGCCGGGCTTTCTGAAATGATGGCAACCACGTCAGCAATGTCGTCGATGATGTGTGTGGGCTTATAAGGCAGCAATTGGTCGGCCGTGAATGCGCCGGTTGTAATCCCGATCACATATTTGCAGCCCGCATTGATCCCTTCATTAATATCCACCTCAGTATCACCTACTTTGGCAACATTTGCAGCGGATGTAATGTGGAGTTCATGCATGATCTTATTGATCATATCGGGATACGGACGTCCATAAGGAACCTCGTCGCTGGCAACCAAAAAGTCGATTTTAGTTTCCCAACCTAACCTGGCGATGATGACATCCGCAATGTCCCTTGAAAATCCGGTGTTCAATGCGATCTTCACGCCAGCCTCGCGCAATGTTGCGAAAGTCTCTTCCACATTTGGCAATGGCCCTATTTCCTGGGTCGTGCTATAAAACTGGATCATGCCGTTCACGAAATGCGTATGAATGTCGTTAACCAGCGCATCTGTGATTTTGTCCTTATCGGCTTCGCGCGTTTCCAGCATCATCCGGATAGCCAGCGGCTTTTCGTATCCCATTAAAGGGTTTACATCTTCAATGGCAATGTCATAACCCTGCGATTGCATCGCCTGCTGAAATGCAATCCCCACAAAATTTTTGTCCTTAACAGTGGTTCCTGCCATGTCAAAAACAACCAGCTCTATTAACATCTTGCTTATATATTGGTGAACAAATACTGAATTGTAAAAAGGAGGGTTTAGGTGATTTCTTTAATTAGAAAAGTGCGTGAAAGCATCATGGACGATCAAATCGACCTTCCTATGGCACAAACCTAATGATATGCCTGAGAAATAAAGTTAAGTAAATGTTAATTAATATTTAACATTTAATCCAAAAAGCCGAAAAAGTTAAGCTTCATTGAAGAAATAAATCACGAGCAGCAGCACCTCGTCGCCATTAATGCATTTGGGATTATGGAGCTCATTGGCGTCAAAAAACATCGAATCGCCCTGGTTCAAAACATATTTGTTTTTACCAACTGTATATTCGACCGAACCTTGCAGCACGTATTTGAACTCGTAAGCATTCGTGCGGACCATTGGTCGTTTGGCGTCTTTTTCGAGCCGGAGGATAACCACGTCAATGTGGTTATCTTTGAATTGTTTGCTAAAAATGCGGTGATAATAAAAGCCCTTTGCATTTTCTTTGGTAAAAGGCTGATATTCTTCCTTGCGGCGGATGAGCACATTGTCGCCCGGGGCAGTTGAAATAATGTCTTTAAAAAACACATTCAAATCAATATCAAGCGCCTTGATCAGGCCCAGCATAACAGGAAGCGATGGAATGGTGCGGCTATTTTCGATCTGCGAAACAAGGCTTTTGGTAACACCGGCTTCATTGGCAATCTCTTGCAGCGTAACGCCCTTGTTCTTTCTTACTTCCTTTAATTTATTGCTGATCTGAAAAAGAATATCCTCTTGCATTACGCTTAAATAGTTGAGTGCACTCGTCTTAAATAATGCTACAAGGTAATTTTTATTTTCTGTATAAAACAAAATCTCCCGCCTCATGGAACAGGAGATTTGCCACACGTTGCGTAATCGCTAAGCTTAAACCAGCATATCCGTGATCTGGTTGTGGCTAAACTTGTCTTTTACGTTTTTCAACGATGTTTTCATGGCTAACAGCATTGCTTTTTGAAAATTAGGGCCGTTATAAACAACCGCACGCCCGCCTTATCCGCCACTTTCCGGATCAGACTGATACGCTCGACCTGTAAGTCCAACGGCAGCAGCTCGTTCGTTTTAGGGTCGCTGTCCTCAATGTTGATTCCGGCCACGCCCGTTGCCAGAATCCTGCGCATATTCATTTTCAAACCCTGCAAATCAGCGGCATAACCTTACTTCAATGGCCAATGATCAGTAATAGCAATGCGGTTCCAGGCATTGATCGTCACAATACCCATCACGATTGCCTTCGTGTAAAGCTCTCCAAACAGCTCCACGGCTTTATTATAAGACTCATTGCAAACCCCTTTATCAGCAATAAATGTCACCTCTTCTGTCAATGCTAAAATGGCGCGCTCTTCTTCTGTGTAAAGCGCTGTTTCTCGCCAGGCGTTGAGCAAATAAATGCGTTGCTCCGAAAGGCCCAGCTCCCGCGCTTCTTTCGTGTGCTTGTCAATACAAAAAGCGCAGCCGTTGAGCTGTGAAGCCCTTATTTTAATAAGCTTGTAATGAATTTTATCCAGCCCGGATTCTGAAATGTATTTTTCCAGCCCCCTTACCGCGGCATAAGCCTTCGGGTCGACATCCAATGTTAAACTCCGCTTTGTCATCATGTTAACAACTTTTTTTCTGCTTGACAAACCCAACTTACCTTCAAACAGGACTATCAAAATGGTCCATTTTGAATTTTTTGAATAGTCCATTCACATCCGAAAGGGACGAAACGTTATGCTTAGGGCACCATGCTCCTGAAACATTGGTGGCAGTCCAAAATAAAATATTGCTATTCCATGCATTTATGTTAAATAATCCTCCATAGCGCAGGTTAAGCCATTTTTAATATTGTATTTATATTAAATCACCATTCACTGATAGTTTATTTATTTTATATTTGATAAAGCATTGTAACCGCTGCTAACTGTAATCCTTACCATGACTGACTTCCGACACTTTTCCGATGACGAGCTTGCCGCTTTGATGAAGGAGGGCGAGGAAGGCGCATTCGATGAAATTTATAACCGGCATTGGGACAAGCTTTTTTATGCCGCGCACCGCATGGTCAAATCCGCGGAAGTGGCCGAGGAGATTACACAGGATACATTTATGCTGTTCTGGATGAAACGCGAGACTTTGGAAATTCAGTCGCTCAAACCTTATCTGGCGGCAATGCTTCGCTATGAAGTGTATCGCTATCTTGCGAAATCCAAACAGGAGCAGGAACTGGAATCCACGATCAAACAACAGGCGGTCACCTCGGTTTCCATTGACCAGGAAATTGAGAATAAATTGCTTTTGGAAATTATTACGAACCTCACAAACCGTCTCCCGGAAAAATGCAGGCTCGTTTTTCAATATAATAAATTGCAGGACAGGTCTTTACCGGACATTTGCGAAGAGCTCAATATTTCTCCCAAAACAGCCGAGGCGCATTTGACGAAAGCATTGAAAATGGTGCGTTCGAACCTGAGCAGCGTCGCGCACCTTCTTCTGCAAATACTGCTTTTTGCCAAATTTTAAGTTGGCTCAATAAAAATTCAAAATTTTTTATTTTTCAACTAAGGGGTTTTACTTCATTATCCCCTCTAAGTTATGCAAAGGGTTTATCTGCTTTGCAATGACACAGGAATACATCAGACAGCTTGCTGTAAAGTTTCTTAACGGGACAGCCTCGGAAGAGGAAAAAGAGATATTGCATAAGTGGTACGACAGCCTGAATCCGGAGGTGCCCGAGACAGAAACCGTGTTTACCCGCGATCCGGAATCAGCGAATGAGATAAAGGCGCGTATGCTGGCCAACATGAAAGCGCTGCAACAGCCTGTTCGCAAAAAAGCTGATTTCACCCTTATTAAGCGCCTCGTTTCGTGGTCAACCGCTGTGGCGGCGCTTGTGATTGCCGGTTTTATCTTTTGGACCAATCAGCACAAACCCATTGAAACGGGGATCAGACTCGTGCAGGCTCCTTTGGGCAAAACATTGAAAATCGCATTGCCTGACGGCTCATCCATCTGGCTCAATGCAGGTTCGAGCCTCTCCTACCCAAGCCAATTTTCAGGAAAAACGAGGGAAGTTATCTTAAAAGAAGGCCAGGCGTTCTTCGATGTAAAGCACATGACGGACAAGCCCTTCATCGTCCATGCAAAAACTTTGAATATTACAGTGCTCGGCACATCGTTCGACGTGAAGGCATATCACAACGACAAAGACATTAAAGTGACCGTCAAAACCGGGAAAGTGGGGGTAACCATGCGCGACAAACCTGAACGCCCTGCATTAATGCTGCTCCCTGCCGAGCAAGCCACCATTCCGGAAAAAACGACTCAAATACACGTTACAGAGATCAGTAAGCCTGCCATAGCGCCATGGAAAGACAACAGAATGGTGTTTGAAGACGAACTTTTATCTGAGGTGTTTAATGCTTTGGAAAGAAAATACAAACAGCACATTATCATCGAAAAGGCAGATTTATCCGCTGAAAAAATATCCCTGACCCTCGACGATCAGCCCATTGGCGATGTTTTGAAAGTGTTGGGTTTCTCCAAAAAATTCAATTATTCACAATTAAACGACAGCACGATTGTAATAAAATAGAGGCACCAAAAATGCAGCTGGCTTTCCAGGAAGGCGGGCTCACAAAAAGAAACCGGGAACACTGCGAATGTCCCCGGCCAATGAATGTCCCTCTGCTATGCAATGCTTCGAACCATCAATAGTCAGAACGGGCTCGGTTTAACAGCTTAACCATTAAACATCAAACAAATATGGTGAATTATTACCATAAGGGACTCCCCTTATTCAAAAAACTTATGCGCATTTCGACGCTTATTTTGGGCATTAACATGCTGACTGCGGCCCTTTTGATGGCCGGCACCAGCGAGGCTCAGCACGTCAATATGGATGTGCGGCAGTCGAGGGTGAAGACAGTTTTCAGGCAAATTGAACAACAGACCGGGGTCACTTTTGCCTTCGACGAAAAGCTCGTCCGCAATGCTCCGCAAATCACGCTTTACGCCATGGGCATGCCCGTGCCGGAGATCCTGAAAATGATCGAAAAGCAGACTTCGCTGGAATTTCGGCAGGTTGGTAAAATGATCGGCGTAACAGAGAAAACGAAACAGGAAATGGATCGTGAGGCTGCGCAAATTCAGTCGCAATATTTGTTGCGGCCCGTAAAAGGGAAGGTTACCGACGAAAAAGGCGAAGCATTGCCGTCCGTTGCGATCCGCGTGAAGGGAACGAACGACGGAACAATGACGGACCTGGATGGAAATTACAGCATTGATGTGGCTGGGGATGAGTCGATCTTGATTTTCTCGTTCATCGGCTTCACGGCGCAGGAAACAATGGTGGGCTCGCGTTCAACAGTGGACATTAAACTTTTGCCCGACGTTTCCACACTTTCTGAGTTGGTTGTGACAGGTTATGGTGCGCAACGCAAGAAGGATTTGATCGGTGCCGTTTCGGTTGTGGATGTGGAACAATTAAAGCAAACGCCTGACGGACAAGTTGCTAACCAGTTGCAAGGGCGGGCTTCTGGTGTGACCATTATCGGCTCCGGCCAGCCGGGCGAAACGCCGCAGGTGCGCATCCGGGGTTTGAACACATTCGGAAATAACTCGCCCTTATATGTTGTAGACGGCGTTCCCACAACTTCTATAGCCGACCTGAACAGCAACGACATTGCCTCCATGCAGGTTTTGAAAGATGCGGGTTCTGCATCCATTTACGGTTCGCGTGCTGCGAACGGGGTGATCATTATCACGACCAAAAAAGGAAAAGATAAAGTAAAAGTGAGTTACAGCGCTTGGTATGGCATGCAGACGCCGCCAAAAGGTAATGTCTGGAACACATTATCGCCGATGGAACAGGCGCAACTGAAATTTCAGGTGCAGCGGAATGAAGGAACGACCGTGGGAGATGATCAATATGGCTCGGGCCCTAATCCTGTTTTGCCCGATTACATTCTGCCAACAGGCGCTAAGGAAGGCGATCCGGGCACGAATCCTGATCTGTATTATGTGAATCCCGAATACACTTCGGTGGATGATTTTAATAAATTTAACCAGATCGTAAAAGCAAATAAAGAAGGCACAGACTGGTTTCACGAAATCTTCAAACGCGCGCCTTCAACGAGCCACAATATTTCATTAAGCGGCGGCAGCGACCAGGGAAGCTATCTTTTTTCATTAAATTATTTTAATCAAAAAGGCGCCCTGACCAACACTTATCTGAAACGCTACACGATCCGGTCGAACAGCCAGTATAATGTTGGCAAGCACATCCGGATCGGCGAAAACCTTGCATTTTCTGTTTCCGATAATCCGAAAAGCTTGCTTTCTGATGGCGGATCTGCGATTGCGTTTTCATTCCGTATGCAGCCGATCATTCCTGTGCGCGATATTATGGGCAACTATGCAGGAAGTCGTGCGACTGGAATGGGTGACGCGTTTAACCCGGTGGCCATGCGGGATCGTACCCGTTATGATAAAGGTTTGGACAACCGCTTGTTTGGTAACGTGTTTGCAGAAGTGGATTTGTTCAAAAATTTCACCTTACGCACGAGTTTCGGAGGTGAAAACTATTCTGGACGCTGGAATTCGTTTGCATTCCCAACCTATGAAAACAAGGAAAACAGCAACACCAACACCTATTCCGAAGGCGCTTACTCTGGCTTCAACTGGACTTGGACCAATCTGGTGACTTTCCACAAAACCATGCAAAAGCATGATCTGACCGTGGTCGCGGGAACAGAAGCGTATAATGGCAAGAGTTACGATATAGGCGGCGACACGCAGGGTTATTTCTCTTTTGATCCCAATTACATGAACCTGGGAACAGGATCGGGCACAAGAAGCAATTCCAGCAGCCGCTCAGCCGATGCATTGTTCTCGTTAATAGGCCGTTTGGACTACATCTATAATGATAAATATCTTTTCGGCGCTGTGATGCGCCGCGACGGTTCGTCGAAATTTATCAATAAAAGATATGGCCTTTTCCCTGCCGTAAGCGCGGGATGGCGGGTTTCGCAGGAGGATTTCATGAAAGGCATCACCTGGCTGGACGACCTGAAACTGCGTGCGAATTATGGGGTTATGGGCAATCAGATCAATGTGCGGTCTGGAAATGCATTCACAACTTATGGCTCGAACCGCAGAAGCTCCTATTATGACCTGTCGGGAACGAGCGGAACGGGCGCATTGGAAGGTTTTGAAAAAAGTCAGATCGGAAATCCGGATGCAGTTTGGGAGAAAAATATCAGTACAAACTTTGGTATCGATGCCACATTCTTCAAAGGCAGACTGGACGTGATCGCGGATTACTATATTAAGGACGTGAAGGATCTTTTGTATAACCCAACTTTGATCGGCACAGCGGGTGGCGGCCAGGTTCCGTTTGTGAACATTGCGCAGATGAAGAACAAAGGGGTCGATTTGCAGCTTACCTCCCACTTTGATCTTGCCAAAGACCTGAAAATGAATGCTACGCTGACGTTTACGACTTACAACAACAAAATTTTGAAGGTGACCAACAGCACCAATTATTTTGATCTGGAAGGACGCGGTTTTGACGGACATTCCATTGTAAGAAACCAGGTTGGTAACTCAATAGGACAGTTTTTCGGTTATAAAGTGGTTGGCTTCTGGAATTCGGAAGAAGAAATTGCTGCGGCCAATGCACAGGCTGTTGCACAGACCGGCGACGCTAATGCGGTGTTCCAGGATGGCGCTGCATTGGGACGGTTCCGTTATCAAAACACAAACGGAGACGGACAGATCACAGCCGCCGACCGCACGATTTTGGGCAACCCTAACCCGGATTTCAGCTATGGTCTGAATCTTGGTTTTAATTACAAACAATTCGATTTCAGCTTGTTCCTTTATGGCGTGCAGGGCAATCAGATCTGGAACCAGACACTTTGGTGGAGCGATTTCAATTCATCCAGATCGGGTGCGAAGAGCAAAACAGCGCTTTACGATTCCTGGACACCCGAGAATCACAATGCTAAGGCGCCGATCCAGGAAAATTCCAGCTCGTTCAGCACGATCAATGTGCCTAACTCGTATTTCGTAGAAGACGGCTCTTATCTGCGTGCGAAAAATGTCCAGCTGGGTTACACATTCGCTCCTGCGTTTTTGAAAAAGATCAAAACACAACAATTCAGGATTTATGTGCAGGCCACCAACCTGTTTACGATCACAAAATACTCGGGCCTTGATCCCGAAGTGAGCCGGAATGCAGATGGCAACCCGACCGTATTTGGCATTGACGAAGGCTCCTATCCTTCTTCGAAACAATACACTGTGGGCATTAATCTTACTTTTTAACATTTACCAGAGACTGACATGAAAAAGGGATTTCAATATATCATGGCTTTTTGTCTGATGACCAGCCTTTCGGTGATGCAAGGTTGCAAGGACGATTTTTTAGATAAACCTGTGCAAGGTGCATTGGGCGACGAAGTGCTTGCCAACCAGAAGGGCGTCGACGGATTGCTGACCGGCGCTTATGCGGCGCTGGACGGACAGGGCGATTTCAACGGGGGAAGCGGCTGGGAAGCGCCGCCGGATAACTGGGTTTACGGCTCCATTCCGGGCGGCGACGCCCATAAAGGAAGCGACGGCGGTGACCAGACGCCTATAAATGCGATTGCAACATTCGCTTCCGGCGCGGATAACGGCTTTTTCAACACCAAATGGCGCGCGCTTTACGAAGGAGTTTCACGCGCTAATGCGGTTTTGAAAGTTTTGGCATTGGTAAGCGACATTCCGGAAGCGAATAAGGCCAATATCGAAGGACAGGCGCTTTTCCTGCGTGCACATTATTATTTTGAGCTGAAAAAAATGTGGAACATGGTTCCCTGGATCGACGAAACCACGACGGATTTTAATCAGCCCAATGATAAGGACATATGGCCGATGATCGAGGCGGATTTCAAGGCTGCTTATGAAAAATTGCCTCCGACGCAGACATTGGTTGGTCGCGCAAACAAATGGGCAGCAGGCGCTTATCTTGCCAAAACATATTTGTATCAGCGCAAATTTGCAGAAGCGGCAACGCTTTTTGCAACCGTAATCAGCAGCGGCGTCACTTCCAATGGCTTAAAATACAATCTGGTTTCGTTCAAAGACAACTTTGATGCGGCTACAAAGAACAATGCGGAATCGGTTTTCGCGATCCAGATGGTGGCTAATGATGGAACGCTTGACATTACCAATGCGAATATGGGCGGCATGCTCAATTTCCCTTACGGAACGGGCGCGCCTTTCGCCTGCTGCGGATTTTTCCAGCCATCCCAAATGCTAGTAAACAGCTATCGCACAGACGCGAACGGACTGCCTTATGTGGATGATTTCAATAGCCACGCTGTAAAAAATGACCTTGGCGTTACATCCTCAACCGCATTCACAACCGATGCTGGCCCGCTCGACCCACGCCTCGACTGGACCGTCGGCCGCCGCGACATCCCTTACCACGACTGGGGCCTTTTCCCGGGCATGAACTGGGTGCGCGACCAAAAGTACGGTGGTCCTTATGCTCCTAAAAAGAACATTCACAGACAAAAAACGCAGGACCTTTATGCTGATCTGAGCTCTTGGGCACCTGGAAACGCCATTAATGTGCTTTTGATCCGGTTTGCCGATGTGCTTTTAATGGCCGCAGAAGCTGAGGCCAATGCAGGAAGTCTGGTCAAAGCCGAGGAATATGTAAACCGCGTAAGAACAAGGGCCGCAGACAAAACCGGCTGGCTTTACAAATACATTGACAACAAAAACCCAATGGACGGATTTTCGACAACGCCAGCTGCCAATTACGTCGTAAAGCCCTATCCAGCGGGCACACTTGCTGCAAAAGGAAAGGATAATGTATTGAAAGCCATCTATTTCGAGCGCGGCATAGAGCTAGCCATGGAAGGCCACCGCTTCTTCGACCTCGTTCGCTGGAACCAAGCCGACAAAACCCTGAACAGCTTTTTCAGCTACGAATCAAAGATCACCAGCGACCTCGCCGGAGGGAAATTTATCAATGGAAAGAACAATTACTTCCCGATTCCGCAGTATCAGATTGATATGAGTGTGGTGAATGGATCGGCGATGTTGAAGCAGAATCCGGGGTATAATTGAGGTTTTGAGTTTATTTTAAATGAATGCGGCGCTGCTAAGCTTAGGTTCGGCAGCGCTTTTTTTTTGTAATGACACTTTTATAGTTCTATATATCTCGTTCGCTGTTCGCGATTTGCAAACAAAGAACGAAGTATTTATCTTGCATTATGAAAGCACATAATGGAATGCGCCCTCAGGACATTGTCATTTTACTTAAAATTCTTCTTGCCGAAAAAGAATCCTGGCAATATCGTGACCTATCTGCCTCACTATTAATAAGCGTGTCGGAGATAGCAGAATCTTTAAATAGAAGTCATCTTGCTGGCCTGATAGATGTGACCAAGAAGAAAGTTCATCGTCTAAGCATTATGGAGTTTATAAAGTATGGTCTGCATTACGTTTTCCCACAAAGACCGGGAGCAATAGTAACTGGAATTGCCACCGCGCATTCCCATCCATTTTATCAGACTCATTTCGAATCTGAAATAGATTATGTCTGGGAGCATGAAAATGGCGATTTGCGTGGGCAGGCTATTCAACCACTTTACAAGGGATTAGCAGCTGCGGCATTGCAAGACGAGCAACTTTATAAAATGCTAGCAGGCATCGACATCATTCGTGTGGGGAAAGCAAGAGAGAAAAAATTTGCTATTGCAGAACTTGAAAAGGCGATCCTATGAGCCACCAGCAAAATATAGTTCGCCTGAAAATTGTGTATAATGCGCTGGAAGAAATGGCTGGTGAATTTGTATTTGTTGGTGGAGCAACCGTTTCCCTGTATGCAGATCGCGTAGCCGAGGAAATGCGCCCAACAGATGACGTTGACATTCTGACTGAAATTCTTAACTACGCTGATTATGCCAGGATTGAAGAAAAGCTTAGGTCAAAAGGCTTCTCAAATGATGCTGAATCAGGTATTATCTGTCGCTACAAAGCGAAAGGAGTAATTATTGACGTTATGCCAACTGACGATAAAATCCTGGGCTTTTCAAACAAGTGGTATCCTGATGGTTACAGCACAGCAATCCGCTATGCTCTCGATGACAAACACATAATCAAAATATTCCAACCCGAATATTTCCTAGCCTCCAAATTAGAAGCGTTTAAAAACCGAGGAAATAACGACGGCAGAACCAGCACTGACTTTGAAGATATTGTTTACATTCTGAATAACCGATCATCCATTTGGAAAGAGTTCAACAATGCAAGCCCAAAAGTGAAATCCTACCTACAAACCGAATTTTCCATGCTTCTCGAAAATAAATACATCGACGAGTGGATAAGTGCAAATCTTGAATTTTCAGAACAAAAGCGAGTCGGATATATTATCGGAAGTTTGTTGGAGTTGGTCGGTTGATGTGAGATTTATGCAATTATCTTGGTAACTGCATGTGCTTCACAGTGTGTAACTTGGGATCGAATAATTATACACATTCAGAAAAATGAAAAAGGCGACTAACCGTATCAAAGCTGTATTAGCGGAGCAGGGCAAAACTAACAACTGGCTTGCTGAACAATTAGGAATGAATAAGACAACCGTTTCAAAATGGTGTAGAAATCAGATGCAACCGACGATGGAAACGCTTTTTGAAATTGCCGAAGCCCTGAATGTAGATGTTAGAACATTGCTTGTGTCTAACAAGCAGGCTTCTTAGGGAAGTATAATAATAGTAACAAGCAACTGTCACCCTGAGCGGAGGGGGGGGGGGGGTGTGTGTATGGGTTTGAAGGCCACGCGGAA
>NZ_JAKFFT010000001.1 GCF_021502655.1 Dyadobacter sp. CY347 | reverse complement strand
CCCCCCCCCCCCCCCGCTCGCGCGCGGCGGGGGGCGCTTACCCGCCCGCCCCCCCCCCCCCCCCCCCCCCGCTCAGGGTGACAGGGGAAGTGTCTTCGACCGCCCGGTCCGCTCAGGGTGACAGGATAAGTGACTCAGATCACCCGCAACTCAGGATCATAAAACCCTTTCCAAACTTCAATCGTCTCCTCCAACGTTTCCGGCGGGGAGGCCAGGTAATCTTTGATCTTCGCTAAATTTTCAGAATGAACGTCCTTCGCCGTGTATTTAATAAGATCGGTGAGCAGGGCGTCGATTTTGGAGGTGTCGTTGCGCCAGTTTTTGCTGTATTTGGCAAACCATTCTTCGTTTAAAAAGACAACGCCCGAATAGCGGTAAACGTCGGAAAAGCCGAATGCGTCGATCACGATGGGTTCTGTCGGCCATTCTTCGTCCAGTGCTTTATCGCTGAACCTTTCCCGGCCGTCGCCTAGTAATGCTATAAATCTGTATGTTTTGACTGTCATGAATGGGCTGTTTATGCTATCTGATGTGGCCTAATTTAGTTATTGATGCTGAATCCTGAAAATTATCATGCCGCTTTGAAAGGTTAAGCTTTCACATTTTCTGGCGGCCCGGGAAAAAGTATTTTGCAAAAACAGGCATCGTTTTGTATTCCTGGAACTTGGTGAGCAGTACGCCTAAAAGTATAATTACCAGCCCGACGATCTGCATGGCGTTGAATGTCTCACCTGCGATCATCCATCCCACAAGCACAGCCACAACCGGGTTCACATATGTGTGCGTGCTCACAAGCGCTGGCGGGCGAATGGTCATGAGCCAGGTAAAGGCCAGAAAAGCGACCATCGAACCCATCGTAATCATGTAAACAAGGCTGCTCCAAGCTTCGAAAGTGACATTCACCAGGGAAAAGCGCGAGTATTCACCCGCTAATCCAGAAAAAATCGCACTCGCAATCCCCGCCGCCATCAACTGAATTCCAGCTAGCATAACATTGGAATAACCTGCGGTGTCTGCCCTTTTGCTGAACAGCGAACCGGCCACCCACAAGGCTGCGCTTAATATTAAAACAATGTTTCCGATGAGCTGCATGTTTTCCGTTCCTGCTTTGGGAACAGCAGCGTAAGAAAATAGCACAAGGCCGACAAATCCCAAAAGAAGCCCGGCGATGATGGTTTTTTGAGAAAAATAGAACCGCCACAACTTACGATCAAACAGGATAAACATGAACGGTTCCGTGGCGATCACCGTCGCCGCATGGCCAGAACCAATGTACTGCTCCGCCCAGGTAACCAGTCCCGAACCACCCACCAGCGCAATTGTGCCGCCGATGGAAGCTGTCGTGATAATTTTTGTGGGCGGGATTTGATGACCTTGCGCTTTAGCAATCAGAAACAATAAAATCCCAGCCGTAAAATAGCGAAAAGCACAAAAGAGAAACGGCGGAAAGCTTTCCAGGCCAAATGTAATCGCAATGTAGGTAGTGCCCCAAACGACATAAATAGCAAAAAAGGCAAGTGCCACTTTCCATTGCGCAATGTCTTTGCTTTCCATAAAACGACGTTTTTTGTCTTTAATGCGGTGATAATCAATTGGCTAACCGATTGGCTATTCGATTTCAAAATGTGTGATATTTAGGATGTTCCTTAAAAATCAGACCATAAATGCAAATTACGTGTCCAATTTTAGCCAAAAAATGAACATGTACTAATAATGTGTCCAGAAAATGGACATATATTTGCATCATGTCCAATTTATGCCTAAAAATGGACATGTTATGTGAATGGAAAAATACGATCGCAATAAGCCATATAACACGTTGCCACCGCTGCCTCCTCAATCCGGCATTGAAGATGATATTGATGTATTGAAAAAACTGGTCTCAGCATCCCGCGCACTTGCAGCGGTTAATGCTACGGTTTTACGCATTCCTAATCCACTAATGTTGATTAACACCATTGCATTGCAGGAAGCCAGAACCTCCACAGAAATCGAAAATATTTTCACAACGGAAGATGATCTTTATAAGGCGGTCTCCGATACCGCGAAAGAGGACCGGACTAATATTGCGACCAAAGAAGTGCTTCGTTACAGAGAAGCACTTTGGGCGGGTTATCACGAACTGCTAAAAAATGGCGAAATAAGCACAGACTTAATTATCAGCATTTTTCAGCAGATTAAGGATACCAAATCTGAGCTGCGTGTTCCGCAGGCCGTCATTGTCATAAAAAGAGGTGAAAGTGAGTTTAGGGCTGGCGAAACGATTTACACGCCGCCGAGAGGGTCGGGAATCATTGAGAATCTGATGGCTAATTTAACCGAATACTTAAACGACGATCAAAGATATCCGGTTGACCCACTTCTTAAAATGTGCATTGCACATTATCAATTTGAAGCCATTCACCCGTTTCAAGATGGCAATGGGAGAACGGGACGCGTACTGAATCTGTTGTATATGGTAAATAAAAAACTCCTGTCGCTGCCAGTTTTATATTTATCACAATACATTATCAGACATAAAGATGACTACTATTATAATTTGGCCGGTGTAACGCAACGAGGCGAATGGAAAAACTGGATTTTATACATGCTCGATGCTGTGGAAAAAACATCGTTATTCACCAGCGAACTTATAGACGACATATTGGGTCAGATGTCGGAGACCTTCATTCATGGAAAAAAACATATCAAATGGTACAACAAAGAAGTGAATGAAGCTCTTTTTAGCCAACCATATAGTAAACCGAAAACACTGGGTGAAGCAATCGGCAAAACCTCCCGTACCACGCTGGCAAAATATATGGATGACTTGGTTAATGCTAAAATCCTGACACCCAAGCGGGATGGTAAAGAAATATATTACATTAATGAAGATTTGATAAGGATTTTAGAACGATGATACAAATTTCAAAACTCCCCCTCATCCAGGACGCCGCGCAATTCAATGCGGCGAAGCTTATTTTGCTTGTGGATGTGCTTTTCGTGGGTGATACGCCGCGTAAAATGCGGGAACATATTAAGAACAACCACGGCGGATTTATTTACGATAAGAAAACTTACATTCCGATTACGCTAACCGGCACGCCGCAAAGCCTCATTGCAAATGCCGGAACACCGATCGTCTTCAAATTTGATCATGGTTTTCAAAATGATTATCATTTCAATGGAAACCTTGAAGCAGCTATTTTTCACAAAAAGCTCTATGACATTTCGCATCTAACCGGCGAGACTTCAATCCAGTTTGTGAAAGAGGAGGAATTCATTGTCGAGCGTTATTTATCAGGAGCCCTCGAATATTTGGAGCCAGAAAAAGAGGCTAAATTACTTGCGCCTGTCGCGAAAATGCCTGCTATCGGCCAAAAAGCGATGAAAGGTTTGGCGCCGGTTAGGAAATAACCGAAACCAGCGACCATGTCAAAATTATATAGTGTGCTCCGGTTGAAATGTCCGCGTTGTCATAAAGGCGACCTTTTCGTCCATAAAAATCCTTATAGTTTCAAAAACGCCATGCAAATGCCCGACCGGTGCCCGGTATGCAACCAGGATTTTCAGATCGAGCCGGGATTTTACATTGGTGCATTGTGGACAAGCTTCCCGATCGTGATATTCATCATGGCGATCCTGTCCATTGTACTTTTGATTTATTTCAAAATGGACCTGAACTGGTTTTTTGTCACCATTACGGCAATACTTTTCTTGCTCCAACCCATCATTATCCGGCTCGGCAGAGCCATATGGATCAACGTTTTTGTTGATTTTGAGAAAGAAAAGTAGACCGCTCCTTCACTTCACCAACGCTTTTGATAATTCTGACAAACTTACCACGAACGGAACGCCGGAAGCCCTGTTAGGCTTGTAACCAGCCAGTTTCGTAATGTCCCATTTTTGGTTTTCAAATTCGCGCTCGACCTTTAAATCAATGTTGTATACGAGATACAATGCTCCTTTTGGTTTGGGATAATGCTTTTTTATTAAATCCTGTTTGGAAAAAATCCTTGGACCGTCATTTTGAAGCGTGCATAACCTCCCGGAAATCGTTTCCCGTGGCCCGTGCAGCAGGAGATACTTGGCCTCAGCCTGCTTCGCCCCGAGCGGAAGTGAGCCGCTATCCGTGCCCGTCCTGAAATTGTAAAGCCGGTTTTTCTCGATCCAGGCAAGCTGTTCCGCATTTTTATAAAAACCAATGATCACAAATGTTTCGTCCGGAATCAGGCTCCGGTTCTTTCCGACTGTTTCGGGCAATTGCTCCGTAACTGCCTCATTTGTCTTGTGCTTATAGATGTCATAACTGCGGAAAGCAGCTTTTTCGCGCTGCGACGCGCGGTTTAAAAAATGCTGGGTTACATCGTTCAGAAAATTCCGCAAAGCAGAAATGCCGCTATCGCTCCGGGACGGCCGCACGGCAAAGGCACCCAAACCGGGAATGAGCTCATTGAATCCTTTCCACTTGAAGGGCTTGTCCCCTTCACCCGGATACAAAACATAAGCGCCTGCTGTTCTGCGAATTGCATCTTTATAAGAATGCATTTTCAAAAGATCATCCCGCTTATATTCCGTAAAAGACTCGACCCGGTATTTGGCATCAAAATGAATGTGCACGATCAGTTCCTCCGTTTCGGCTTGGGCTTGACTGATTCCCACAGGCCATATCGAAAGCGTAAAATCGGGACGCATTCCCGTAGTCCAGCTGCCGGGATTAGGGTAATCATTCTTGCCTGAAAACGAGCGATTGAAGCTGAATTCAACATGAAGTCTCCGCGAATGACCATTGAAAATACCTTGAACCGCCACATGCCTGCCCCGTTTCAGTTGTAGACCTAAACCGTCGGCTGTCGGTTTAATCAAACTCTCAATGCTCGCGGGAGTAATGTCGAAAACGGCCTTCATCAGATCCAGAAGCTGGAAAAACAGCCAATATTCATAAAGGACTGCGACATCCTTCTTTCCTGCCCCATAAACGTCGTCCCCACCGCGCCAGACCAGCTTTGCAGCCAGGTCAAACATCAGCCAAACTCTAAAAATCTCCTTGTAACCCGATTTCCTTTGCAAAACCGGACTATTCAGCGATAATATCAACGGATGACTTACCTGCTGAAAAAATGGATTTGAAAGGATTGAATTGAGCTCATTTTCAAGAATAACGGCTTCGTCAAAAAGCCTGCTGTCAGCTTTCGCATGTGATCTGAAATCACTCACCAGTGCCGCAAAATGGGTTAGGGCATGTTTTACAAACCTGTTTTCCGGCGTGTCCAGCGATTCTGTTTTGGATAAAATGGTAACACGTGCCGGAATGGTCCCCAGCGTTTCGAAAAGTGAATGCGAAGCAGGTAGGCGCATTCGATTACCGGAGCCAGCAATGTGCCGGATAATCCGGCCGTCGACGCGCCTAATGCGGCGAATATCCTTCATTTCCTCACGCTCCGACCATTTTGTGACCGGAACGCCAATAATTTTCTGGACTGCGCCGACGAAGTCATCCGCTTGCAAAATGGACCTGATAAAGGCAAAGCGCTGGTATAATGTCCGCGAGTCCTGATTGAAATCAACCGTGAAATTGTGTGTCACCGGTGCATTGTGTGCGAGCAACAAATCCGCGCAATGCATTGTGATATTTTCAAGCATCAAGCGGTAATCCTGTCGGTAACTGACCTTTTTGGAACGGATCTCGACTTTAAAGTCTGCACATTTCTGCTCCTGATTGTTCGTCAATATTTCAAAAGTCGCCGTTCCCGTGTAAATGTTTGGCGCCAGCCTGCCCGAGCTTGGGTTGATTTTAGACGGGAAAACAATTTCGGAAGCCTTCAAACGATAACCGCCAGAAACACTATACTCATAAAAATGCCCTTCTATCAACTGGATTTGAGCCTCACCGTTTTCCGATGCCTCCACCGGATCGACCCTGAAAATCGTCTCCTGATCAATGTCCTCACCAATAATTGTTAGCTCAATATAATGCAGGCCAGATTGAATGCGAATCGAAAGTCCATTTTCCATCAAGCTTCCGCAAAGCTGGTAAATCCATTATCAATGAGACCTTTATACATTCTTCCAAGCTTTTCCAATGTGATAGGATAATGTACTTCCCCGGTTTCAGCAAGCCCTTTTCCCGCATTTAAATAATCCTCGATTTTGTTCGCATCTGCCACGCATAATGTGGCTAATGTTTTTAAAACAGGTTCCAACCGGCGCCTTGATCCATGCACTTTTGGCAGCAACTTCTGGACGATGGCTGCATCAATGATCCCACTTGCCTTCCACTCGGGCTCAATTTTATGGGCGATGGCTGCAAAACGCACAATTTCAGCGGCGCTACGATAGCCAAACTCCGCGCCTACCTTTTGAAGTTGTCCAAAAAAGCCTAATAATGCGTCACTAACCAGCGCTTTGTCATTCGTCGCTATTTGCTTGTTCAAGGCCAGCTCCACGAAACTTGCCGCCATCAAGGAACCGGACCCGTTTACCAAATCCAGGTTTAATGTGCAGTCAAGATTTAAGAAATGCTCCATTTCCTCTTGTATCACCCTAAACTCGATCACATTGGCACGGTCCAAAACCTTGGGACTGAACATATAAGTGGTTTCATCAATGTTGACAGTTCCAATGATAAACAGGTTTTTGGGAAGCCTGATTTTGGAAGGCACATTGTCGTGTTTATTATTAAATTCAGGATGCAGTTTAATGTCGCCGCCTGACTCCATTGCGCTCAGGAAATCAGCGAAGTAGCGCTCCACGTGGCTCAGGTTCATTTCGTCGAGAATGAGGAAATATGGCTTTGCCGGATTTTTGTCGGCCAGTAAGATCAAATCCAGCACGCCGCTGTCCGGCCTCACGTATTTGCCTTCTTCTAACGCGTTAGGATAGCCCAAGAGGGGTTCGCGGTTGGTCCAATCAGCCCCAACGGCGACTAGCGAAACCTGATCTTCTCTTTCACAAATCCATTTTGCAAACGCCTGCGCAAGTTTCGTCTTCCCCGACCCGGAAAGTCCCGTCAGGATTACAAACGGCTTGGCAAGCAGTGAAGCGACGAAGCGTAATGTGAAATTGGGGTTAATGTGCAGATTACATTCCGCAATGCTCCTTTGAAATGCTTTGTAGTCAAATTCCATTCTGAAACTTGACTTCTTTCGGGGCGGAATTCGCTTTTCGCCCACTGTTCCCTTATAAATGCTGATAATTTCTGCAAGATCTTCCTCAATCTCCGCTCTATTCAGCTTTTCGGGCTCATAGGCTTTAAAAACCAGTGAAGCACCGTATCGGGCAGGTTTTCCAAGATTGTGTTCTTTAAAATAATCTGTGATCCTGACCGGATCAGCAAGCTTCCAACTCGTATTCGGTGGAATGGTTTCGCTCAACCCGTAACTCAGCACGAGCAGGTTTTGCTTTTTGTAATATAGATAAAAGGGATAAATGCCGTTGGTGATCGTTTGCCCTTCTGCCAGAAAAGCGATCCAGGTAACCCTTGCCGGGTTCCCTTTTCCAAAACTCAGCTTGACTTTTAAGCCGTTTAGTTGGTCAGCAAAATGCGCAGTTTTGAGGCTATCGCCCTGCGACTGTTCCAGAAACCTGGAAAGTTCGTCAAAGTATTCCATGAAATAGTGTGTTCAGAGGTCTTTAAAATTCATCCCCGTTGAGGTTTTAAAGATGCTGAATTTTTATTTCTATTCAATGGAAATACTTGTCAGTTTTCAAGTCTATTAATAAAAAGCTGACGGATTGCGGCAATGTGGGCTATTAAAACAAGAGGGACTACTACAGCAGGAAGCAATACAAGTGGAAAATATGTTATGCCGATATTCGGCTGATCAAAAGATAGTTGCTGAAAAGGCGTTTTTGCCGACAACATTGCAATGCCAACTACATTGATAAGGAATATCAAACAGATCACATTCCAGATAAGCAGTAATTTGTAACCAACTTGTTTGGTCACAAAAACGAAATAGAAAATGATAATCGCTGAAACGCCGGAAAAAATATCGAAATTATTTCCTTCGAAAGTCATTAGTTCCGGGATAAAACCTGCTGCAAACACATAATAAAGGACAATTTCAACCGGCAACCGAACGACGTGCAGCAATGTCAGGAATTTGAGATCAAGACTATCCAAAAAATGCTTCCCCCGAGTGGATAAACAAAGATATCCTGCAAACAGGAATCCCGGACCGATCAACAGTATCAATCGCGGTGGAATAGCTGACTCCGCTTTGTAAAAATCAAACAACCCTAGCAGCGACTGAAAAAGGGTATAAAGAATTAAAACACCTAAAATCCTGGTTGATTTACCTGTTGCAAAATAGAACGCGCCAACTGCATACACAACAACAGCCCCAAAGAGAATATCACTGTCCATGCACGTAAAAAATTGCTATTTAAATCAATACTAGCAGGCTATCAGCTACTCTCCCAAAGCCAGCTTAATATGCGCTAAATGATGCTGCAAATGCCAGGCAGACATTGCCAGAGCCGCTTTTTGGCTCAGCCAAATTTGCCTGACAGCGTGGAAGTAAGCCTTCGATAATTTTTCTTCATCCAGGCCCGCTGCAAAATAAACATAGCGCTGGTTAGTACCCGCGAGGATGTGAAGCGAATCCGCAACAGGCATTTCCAGTGAGTCGGGAGTTGCTGCCCAGGCGTCCATATTGATCATCGTAGGCGCGGTGTAATCCGGTTCGGTGATCGCTTTTTTCATCCTGAAATAATGTAGCAATGCAATGTCAGCCACATGATGGATCAGCTGGCGAATGTTCCAGCTTCCCTCGCGGTAGGTCTTGGCAAGGTCTTCATCTCCAAGCCCTTGAACCAGTTCCCGGTACTTTGAGGCACTTGTGTTTATGATGTCTAAAAAACCCTCAATGTCTGGTTTTGAATAATCTTCTTGCAGGATGAAGCGGCCTATAGGAAACTGGCGGTCGGTCATGGCTATGCGGTTTTCTCCTTTTTGGTTTGGACAAATATAGCCCCGGCAATCAGCGCGACCAATAATATGGAGCTTACCAGATCGATTTTGCTTCCTACGGCAACGGAAACGGGCTCGAAGCTGAATTTAATGGTATGCTTGCCGGCGGGAACCCTTAATGCTCGCAAAACATAATTTGCACGTAACATATCAGCCGGTTTATCATCAATAGTCACCTTCCATTCGTTACGGACATTGTAATAGATTTCTGAAAAAACAGCTAATCCTTCGCTTTTGGAGTTGCTTTCATAGATCAGTTCATTGGGTTTGTAGCTGGTGAGGCTGATCTTATCCGTTGAGTCGGGCTGCAATGTCAGCCCGGTTAGCTTGGATGCAAACTTCTGGTCAAGAACCGCTTCCTGTTTCGGTTTTAATGAATCGAGGGCAGCCATTTCAGCATCGGCATTGGGCACCACTTTATAACTTTTCACAAACCAGGCATTGCCCAAAGCATCGGGGTTAGTTTGAGCCACCTTATTACCCTGCTGATCCGGGAAAAGGATATACTTGGTGTTCAGCATGTTGATAATGTTGGAATTAGGCTTCTGCGTAGCGAGTTGTCGCTCAAACAGCTCCTGGTAACGGCGCAGTTTGGCACCGTGGTAACCACCCAGCGATTTGTGAAAATACGAAGCGTCGGCGCTGTTGGTTGGTCCCTGCCGCGATGAAAGATCGTAAACACGGTAATTCGGGTCCGGATCACGTAAAATTTGTTCATCAGCAGGCGAAGGCGTGGTCACACCCTGGGCAGCGTAGCTGCTCAAAAAGTCTTCATCATTTAAATATCTTTTATCAATTCCAAAAAGGTCGAAAATCACAAGGATCAGCAATGTTCCGTGGAACAGAACGGGTTTTACTTTATCCTTCATCGCAAACCAAACCAGTCCGGCGGCTAGCAAAAGGAATATCAGGCTCCTGATGGCATCGTTTTTCATCAGACTGGCGCGGTCCTGAACAATGGAGTTCATGAATTGCTGGGCAAACGCCTGGTCCCGCATCTGAGGCATCAGATATTGTTCAAGATACTGCGCATCGCCAGCTGCCTGAAAATTGAAAAACACGCCTGGCATAAGGGCCAGGATAAGCGTCACGCCGCCCGTAATGCCTAATGTAATGAGGAATGATTTCTGAAATTCTTTCCATTCCACACGTTTTTGAGCAATCTCAATCAGCGCAAGCACGCCTACCAGAACCATTAAAAGTTGCGCAAGAGAAACGACCATGGTCATCGCCCTGAACTTGTTGAACATCGGGAAATAATCAAAAAACAGGTAATTGATCCCTGCAAAACTTTTACCCAAAGCCCATATAATGTAAAGCAGGATGACCCCGCCAGCCCAGTATTTGATCGGATTTTTGACAATAAATAAACCCAGGACAAAAAGGAAAAAGACAATGATCCCGACATAATTCGGCCCGCCCATAATCGGCTGATCGCCCCAGTATAGTGGCAGTTGCTGGACCACACTTAATGCAGATGCAGGGTCTATACCACGCGCAACCAATGTTTTATAGGATTCTGAATTGTTCGTAAGCGGACCATAAGACGTGCCGCCATAAGCATTGGGAATAACCAATGTGAGCAATTCTCCGAAGCCGTAACTATATGTAAATGCATAATCTTTATCCAAGCCTGTTCCGTTGTCGCTTGCCACACCGCCCGGCGTTGCCCTGGGCGTCAGCTCCGATTTGCCTCGGATGGTTTCTTTGGTATAATCAAATGCATTCCAAAGTCGCGTCGTATGCGTCCCAACGGCCACAACGGCGGCAAAGGCAAGACCGGCCAGGATCAATGTAAGGTCTTTGATCAAACCCTTTTTGATATACGAAACACTCTCTGCAATGACTAATATAATGATCCCGATCCCCAGATAATAGGTGATCTGGACGTGGTTGGCGTAAAGTTCTAGTGATAGGAAAAGGCCTGTTAATGCTGCTCCTGCAAGCCAGTTTTTCCTGAAAGCCAAAATCACACCTGCCAAAACACCCGGCGCATACATGATCGCGATGACCTGAGAAACGTGCCCGGCTTCGAGATTAATGACATTAAATGCTGAAAAAGCGAAAGCAACGCCGCCGATGGCGGCAAGCCAGCTTCCTGCCCCCAGTACCAGAAAAAGAATATATGCACTCACCATGCCAATAAGGAAATAATTGGCTGGCGCTGGTAAAAGCCTGTTAATAGCCTGACCTAGCTTGGTGGACACGCTCGTGGGATAATCGGCGGCAACGAGGTAAGCGGGCATGCCCGAGAACATCCCGTTTGTCCAGCCAGACCATACACCGGTTTGTTGTTGATAATCCAAAACTTCCCGTGCAGCTCCCTTGGCCTGGACATCATCCTGCGCAGTGAGTTTTTTGCCCTGTAAAACAGGGGAATTGTACGCGATGGAAAGAATCATAAACCCAACGACTGCGACGAGATGCGGCCAGGAACGCTGCCATGAAATCAAATTTTTCATTCGTTAATGCATATTAAATTTCTATTAACAGCCGCAAATATATAAGTAATGATATATGTTTGAGGTGTAAAATTTGAATCTTCATCCGGCATTTTTTTAACAGAATTCGGAATCAGGTCGTATATTTTAAGAAAATACCGGATAAATTTGCGGAAATTGTGCCTTTAAGATTTTAAAGGAGCTGAACACAGAACGAAAGAAGTAACCCGAAATTAAATGAAACGAATTGGAGTATTTACCTCAGGAGGAGATGCCCCGGGTATGAACGCCTGCATTAGGGCGGTGGTGCGCGGAGCCTGCTACCATGGGATCGAAGTTTATGGAATAAGACGAGGATATAGCGGAATGATTGCCGGTGATCTCTATAAAATGGAGTCCCACTCGGTTAGCAATATAGTACAAAGAGGAGGCACAATCCTCAAATCGGCGAGAAGCAAGGAGTTCATGACTCCGGAAGGACGTAAAACTGCGTATGATAACCTTCAGGCAGCCGGCATTGAAGGCCTGGTAGCAATCGGCGGAAACGGAACATTCACAGGCGCGATGATCTTTGGAAACGAATACGGCATTCCAACCGTAGGCGCACCGGGAACAATCGATAATGACTTGTACGGAACCGATTATACGATCGGATTTGATACGGCTGTTAACACTGCATTGGATGCTATCGACAGGATCCGCGACACGGCCAGCTCGCACGACCGGATATTTTTCATCGAAGTAATGGGCCGTGACTCTGGTTACATTGCGGTGCAATCCGGGATCGCGGGCGGCGCTGAGCTGGTAATGGTGCCGGAAGTGCTGACGCCAATCTCCGAGGTTGTAGAAACTTTAAAACAAGGCTGGAGCCGTTCCAAATCTTCATCGATCATTATCGTTGCGGAAGGCGACGATGAAGGAAGCGCGCAGGAAGTGGCGGAAAAGATCAAAGGCCAGGTGGATGAAAATGCCGATATACGCGTAACAACATTAGGCCACACGCAACGCGGAGGCCCTCCTTCTGCATATGACCGCATTTTGGCGAGCCGTCTGGGTCTTGGTGCTTTGGAAGGTTTGATGGGCGGGCAAAAGAATGTAATGGCCGGAATTATTAATAACGAGCTAGTTTATACGCCATTTGAAGACACAATCCGTCTTCCTAAGCCTATCAATGAAGATCTGTTGAGAATGGTAAAAATACTGAGTGTGTAGTTAAGATTGCAGATCAGGTGTAGCCCACCAGTTTGTAAACAATGTTTCCAATCCACTCATGCCATAGCATGCTGAAAGCGGCGATCGCGTCGGGATCAGGGATCAGGAAATCCTGCAATCTTAATTGATAATACCCACCATAGAAGTCGGCCGGAAAAGTGGCAGCCTGAATGCCCACTTTGTTAAAACATCCGGCCGACCGGCGCATATGGAATGCTGAGGTGATCAGCACGTATTTACCGGAAGGAAATCGTTGTTTCAAGATCGCCGCTGAAAATTTTGCATTTTCACGCGTATTACGGGCTTTTTCTTCAAAAATAATATCTTCGGTCGGCACGCCCCATTTGACCATAAGTTGGGCAGCAAGCCTCGTTTCTCCCTTTCCTACCACTATCCGCTGGTCCGAACTTGTTCCGGTGATCAGGATCTTTTTGATTTTACCAGCCTTATAAAGCAGAAATGTCTGCAGAACCCTGTCGCCCCGCTGTCCTAAAACGGGATGGTCTTCATCCGGATGATTGGAATCCATCAAACCGCCTGAAAGCAGCACGCCAACATCATAAACTTCATGTATATCGCGCAGGTTAACCTGCTTTGGTTCCCACCAGTTCAGCACGGCGTTGACCAGGAAAGTATTTGATATGAGATACAGCAGCAAAAACGCAGATATCGCGGCCACTTTGCTTCCATTGCGTCTGCTGGTCAACAAACTGAAAAGCAGCAGAAAGAACACAATGCTGAGCGGCATTGCTACAAAATCTATTGCTTTGGACAGAAAATAAAACATTTGGATAAGATGCTGATAGAAGTTATCGTTTTGAAGTTAATTTTGTGGCTTTCGCAGAGTTTGATCCAGCCAAATATAACATTCATAAGCTAACAACATTTACCTTGATGAAAAATTATAACCGCACTTTACTTCTCATACTGGTGCTTTTTGCAGCTTCCCAAACGGTCTTTTCACAAGGCTATCGCATTCAGGCAACCATTAAAGGACTTGCGGATTCGTCATTGGTAATCGGACATTACAGTCGGAACAACACGACATTTGTCCCAAAAGACACAGCGAAGGCGGATGCAACCGGGAAAGTAATTTTTGAAGGGAAAACCGATCTTCCGGGAGGCTTATACGTGATCCTTTTTCCTGGTAACCGCAGCTGGGTGGAGTTGGTTTACTCGGGAAAAGAGCCGGATTTTTCGATTGAGACGGATACTATTGACGCCATTGGCAATATGAAAGTAACGGGCTCAGCGGAAAACGAGCTTTTTTATACTTACCAAAAGAAACTGAAAGCCGGCGCGCTCGAAATTGAAGCTTTGAAAAAAGGCGGCGGCGCAGATGCCGGAACCAAGATCAGGGCTTTGCAGGATAGTTTTAATGCATATCGTTTGAAAACGCTGGCTGATAATGCACAGTCCTTTACTGTAAAATTGCTAAAAATGTCGGCCGACCCGGAAATTCCGGCTGCTCCAAAACTGGCTAATGGCAAACCGGATTCGATCTGGGTTTTTAATTATTACAAAGCACATTACTGGGATAATTTCGACTTTTCCGATGCCCGGATCATTAACACGCCGTTCCTGGAACCGAAACTGGACCGTTACATCAAAAACCTGGTCGTTCAAAGACCTGATTCGCTGATTAAAGATGCGGATATGCTTGCTAAAAAGGCATCAGCCAATAAAGATGTGAAGTCGCAGGTTGTTTTATACATTACCAACCAATACGAAAACCCAAAAACGGTTGGTACCGAAGCGGTTTGGGTGCATATGGCTCAGAAATATTATCTGTCAGGCGAAATGGGCACTTCCGAGGACGTTAAAAAACGCATTGCCGAAAAGGTGAACACATTAAAAGACCTGCTGGTTGATAAAACTTTTCCGGCGCTCACATTAACCGATCCGGCAGGCAAAAAAGTGAGTGTGCAGGCCTTGGATGCCAATTATAGCGTCATTTTCTTCTACTCACCAACCTGCGGACACTGCAAGGAAGCCGCTCCGAAACTGAAAGCTTTTTACGACAAGAACAAAGCCAACGGGATCAAGATCATGACCGTTTCCACGGATCATAATATGGAAGAATGGAAAACATTCATCAAGACATTCCATCTGGAAGAGGTCCCAAACGGCTTCGACGCATTGAACCAGATCGATTTCATCAAGAAATTCGATGTCGTCACAACGCCGATGATTTATATTTTGGATAAAAACAAAAAGATTATCGCCCGCAAAATGCCGGTGGAACAACTTGAAGATTTCCTGAACTACTATCAAAACAAAGTAGCCAGAAAACTATAAGAACGCGACACAAATAGGAGCTTTTACACCAATGCTCTCCTGCTTGAAAGTGAACTTCCCGGTAGCGGCATCCACATCATAAATTACCAGATTATCAGTCGATTGATTAGCCACAATCATAAATTTCCCGCTGGGATCAATGTTAAAATCACGCGGGATAGCAATTGATTTCGTCTGCTGATCCACCATTTCCAAAGCACCATTGGCGCCGATTTTAAATGCGCTGATGGAATTGTGCCCACGGTTGGAAACGTACACGAATTTGCCATTAGGGTGTAAATGGATCGCCGAGCTTGTGTTCGTCGGCCCTGAATAATCCGCCGGGATCGTCGGATAGGTGTTAACAGCCTTAATCACCCCATTTTTATCGATTGTGCACGAAGTAAGCGTTGCTTCCAGCTCATTCAACAGGAAAAGCGATTTACCGGAAGGGTGAATGATCAAATGCCGCGGCCCTGCGCCAGGTTTGCCTGAGAAAAATGGCTGCGCCGGATTGGGTTTCAGCGCTCCGCCTTTGCTATCAGCCACATAATTCATGATTTTGTCTGATCCCAGATCTGTTACGTAAACATATTTCCCGTCTGGAGACGCCGTTGCAAAGTGGGCATGTGCTTTATCCTGGCGCTTTTCATTAGGGCCTGTTCCGGTGTATTGCTCTTTATAAGTTGCTGCTGTCACTTTGCCACCGGGCTGCAAATCGTATGCAGAAAAACTTCCACCGCCATA
Organism: Dyadobacter sp. CY347; assembly: GCF_021502655.1. Classification (GTDB taxonomy): domain Bacteria; phylum Bacteroidota; class Bacteroidia; order Cytophagales; family Spirosomataceae; genus Dyadobacter. The sequence continues at coordinate 158,162 of NZ_JAKFFT010000001.1, read as the reverse complement.
ATTAGATACATAAGCGGCCTTCCCGGATGGATGCACGGACACGTGACACGGCCCCGCGCCTGCGGATGATTCGCTGTTCAGATAAGTCAGTTTTTTATCTCCGCCGATTGCGAATGCAACGATTTTATCGCCTCCAACGGCAAACAAATTTTTCTTATTTGGTGAAATCGCCACATATCCCGGGCCCACGCAATTGTTGAATGTATCAATCAATGTGACCTGCCCCGTCGACATGTTCAGTTCGCAAAGAGAAACCGAAGAATTCGCGCCTTTGTCTGCTGTCCCAATGTAGAATGCAACCGTTTTATCCTGAAATGATATGCTTACCAAACCGGCCAGCAACAAGGCAAAGACTGTAAATAGCTTTTTCATGAATTTTTGATTTTGTAAAGGCAACTTGAAAGGGAAAGCAGGCCGAAAGGCATTTTTAATGTTATCTTGAATAATATAAAAAGAGACCGCTTCGAAGTCCCGAATGGGACAAGGCTGGCTTGAAAGTGCAAAACCAAAAACTCTGTAATTCATTTGTATAATTCTGTAACAACTTTGGGGGATGTTGGGGTGATATTTGCAGAACGGAATTTGTAATTTTTGATAGTAAACAAGACAATGGAAACTTTGAAATTTAAGACCAATATTAAATGTGGCGCCTGTGTGGCGACTGTTACGCCTTTTTTGAATGAGGATAATGCGGTTGAAAACTGGAATGTGGATCTGAGGAGTCCGGAACGGATTTTGAAAGTGGAAACGAGCAAAACACCCCAGGAAATTGCGGAACTGATGAAAAAGGCGGGTTATAATGCAGAAGAAATAGCCTGATAATTAATATCTTTGAATGATATGAAAAGCAACTTACACCGATCCATCACTGTTTTCATGGCCTTTCTGGTCTTGATGAGCAGTACGGGATTTGCCTTTATCGAGCATGAATGCTTGGTACGCGGCAAGTCGGTACAGGTTGTTACGGATCTTAAAAAGGATTCTTCCGCAGATAAGGCCGGCTCTTCGTGTTGTGCCAAAAGCAAAAAACTAAAAGAAGCGAAAGGGACTTTTTTCAAAAAAACCGATTGCTGTAAGGAAAGCCAGACTTTCGAAAAGCTGCAAGTCACAACTTCCAGCGCCCACGAGTTGACGAAATTGCTGAAAACATGGAGCGCGGATCAGCTGTTTTTTACCCCTACCGGCTTTTTATCTTTTATTGAACAGGAAATAGCGGCCAATGCGCCGCCGATTCCTGATATATCCTTCTCCTCCCGGTTGCATGGGAAAGCTATGCGCTATGCAATCCAATCCCTTCTGATTTGATACATTGATTTTCAATAGTTTACGTGCATTGCTTTGCTTACAGGCACATCTTGCATTGCTTCTCTTTTGTTTCAATGAATTAAATAAATCATGCTTAAATATCTGACGGGAGGACTATTTTTTCTTCTTTCTTCCTCGCTTTACGCCCAACGTATAACCGGCTCAGTGAACGAGCAGGCGCCTGATAGTAAAGATCTTAAACCGATCACAGGCGCTAATGTTTACTGGTCCGGCACAACGCAGGCCACGGCTACGGACGCCAGCGGACGTTTCAACATTCCCCGCTCGGCACAGTCCAATTTGCTAGTGATCAGCTTTGTAGGCTTCCGAAACGATACAGTTAAAATCGGTGCGGAAAACGACCTGCAAGTGGTTCTGCAAAGCGATCAAACATTAAATGAAGTCGTAGTTCGCGGTAATACGTCAACGATCGACAGGCTCTCGCCGCACCAGACCGAAATCATAACGACCCGCGCACTGGCCAAAGCGGCTTGCTGTAATTTGTCTGAAAGCTTTGAGACCAATGCATCGGTTTCCGTTTCCTATGCCGACGCAGTTACCGGCTCCAAGCAAATTCAAATGCTGGGATTGAACGGAACTTACATTCAGACCAACATTGAAAACATCCCTTCCATCCGCGGTCTGGCGTCTACTTTCGGTCTCAATTTTGTGCCCGGAACCTGGATTCAGTCGATTGATGTGGGTAAAGGTGCGGGGTCTGTTGTGAATGGTTATGAATCCATGACGGGGCAGATCAATGTTGAAATGCAGAAACCCGATAGTCGTGAAAAGCTTTATTTGAACACTTATCTCAATAACTTCGGTCGCGCGGAAGTGAATCTGAACCTGGCCACACAATTGAACAAAAAGTGGAGCACGGGCCTCCTCACGCATGCCAGCACATTGCGCAACCGCGTTGATAAAAATGACGACGGATTCCTGGATATGCCACTTTATACGCAGTATAATGTAGTGAACAGGTGGAAATACCAAAGTGAAAAAGTGATGGCGCAGTTTGGCGTGAAAGCATTGCACGAAGATCGGCTGGGCGGGCAAAACGGCTTTGAAAAAGAAATGAAAGGCTCTGATAATGTCTATGGTTTTGGTGCCAAAGTCAACCGTTATGAGTTCTTTTCCAAGATCGCAAGGTTGTTCCCGGATAAGCCCTACAAGGGATTGGGTTTTATTGTAAATGCATCGTTACATGATTCCAGGTCTTATTTTGGACTGAATAATTATGATGGAACACAAAAAACTTTGTACGGAAATCTTATTTATCAGTCCATCATTGGCAATACAAACCACTCTTACAAAACCGGTTTGAGTTACTTGCTCGACAATTACAATGAGCTTTACAAAGACATTCGACTAGCCAGAAACGAGTCGGTTCCGGGGGCGTTTTTTGAATATACTTACAATAACCTGGATAAGTTTGTCCTTGTAGCAGGCGGCCGCGTCGATTTCCATAACCTTTACGGAACGCAATGGACGCCGCGATTGCATCTGAAATACAGCCTGACCGACCAAACGACACTTCGGGCTTCGGCAGGAAAAGGGTTCAGGGTTTCGAATCCGCTGGCTGAATATTATGGAAATCTGGTGAGCTCGCGCACGGTGCAATTCCGGGAGAGCATCCGTCCCGAGGTTTCGTGGAATTATGGTGCGAGTATTACGCAGGAGTTCAAGCTGGGCAATATGAGTGGAAATTTCATCATGGATTTTTACCGGACCATTTTCGAAAACCAGCTCGTGGCCGATATGGAAGATCCGCGTTACATTCGTTTTTACAATCTGGAAGGCAGTGCTTATGCGAACAGTTTCCAGGCCGAGGCGAATTTAACCCCATTGAAACGTTTTGAATTGAAACTTGCTTACAGGCTTTTTGATGTAAAGCAAACCCTTCGCAATGTTTACGACGAAAACGTGCTGTTGCCAAGAATGATGGTGAGCCGCGACCGAGTGCTTTTCAATGCGGGATATGCGCTGCCTTACGACAAATGGAAGTTTGACGCGACGGTGCAATGGAACGGAAAGCGCCGCATCCCTTACATGGGCCACGTTGACGAGCACCACGTTCCCGGCAACCTCACTTCCACCATGTCACCATCATTTTATAATTTTAATGCACAAGTTACCCGTACATTTCCAAAATGGGACATTTATCTGGGAGGTGAAAACCTGGCCAATTTCCGTCAGAAAAACCCGATTATGGGTGCTAACGATCCTTTTGGACAAAACTTTGATGCGGGAATGGCCTGGGGACCGGTCGTAGGACGAATGATTTATGCAGGAATACGTTATAAAATAGTGAGATAATTGAAGAGCCTTATGAAACTGCATATCAAAAATATGGTTTGCGATCGCTGCAAGCGGGTGGTCCGGGAAGAACTGGAAAACCTGGGTGTTACGCTGCATGCTATCACATTAGGGGAAGTAGAAACCGAAAAGGACATTGATCCTGAGCTTCTTTTAAAAGTAAAAACTGTGCTTGAAGCGAGCGGGTTTGAATTACTCGATGACCGCCGGCTGGCAATTGTGGAGCACATAAAGACATTGATCATTGAGGAAGTGCAATATTTAAAAGGCCACAAGCCTGAGCAGCAGAACTTTTCGGACTATTTGTCTGAAAAGATCGGTTATGAATATTCGTATTTGAGCAATCTTTTTTCCTCTGAAACAGGGCAGACCATTGAACAATACATTATCGCGCAAAAAACGGAAAAAGTTAAAGAATGGCTTTCCTATAATGAATTGACATTGAGCGAAATGGCGTGGCGATTGTCGTATAGCAGCCCTGCGCATTTGAGTAATCAGTTCAAAAAAGTGACGGGCATGACGCCGGGAGAGTTCAAGAAAAGCACATTGGCGAGAATAACACTTGATAAAGTGGGTCATTAAATCAGATATTAAACAAAACCTTCAATCATCATGAAAAATATCCTTTTTGTTGCACTAATGCTCTTTTTCACTGCTTGCGGAACAGATAATGCAAAAACAGAACAGGCTAAGAGCGAGGCAACTGCCGGGAAGAAATTCGCTTGCCCTATGCAATGCGAGGGAGAAAAAACGTACGCAGAAGCAGGAAAATGTCCGGTCTGCAAAATGGATTTACAAGAAGTAGCCATGGCAGAAACAGATTCAGCGGGACACGACCATTGATCATTAAAAAATCAGAAATCATGAAAAAGACCATCCTATCCATATTAATAGCACTTTTTGCAGGGATCAACATTGCCCAGGCAGACGGTGACAAGCAGATTAAAATCAAAACTTCTGCGATTTGCACCATGTGCAAAGAACGAATTGAGCGTAACCTCGGCCTTTCCAAAGGTGTGAGAGAATCCAATTTGGACCTGAAAGACAAAGTGGTTACCGTGACATACAATCCAAACAAAACCACTCCGGAAGCCATTAAAGCGACGATCATCAACACAGGTTACGACGCCGATACGCAAGTGGCAAACCAGAAAGCACACGACAAGTTACCAGACTGCTGCCGGAAGACTGCCGCTGCTCACTGACTTTAACTCACTTCGCTATGAAAAATCATAACCTTAAAATGCTGGCATTAGCCGGCATAATGACCGCCTTTTCCCCAGTCCTGGCGCAGCACGAGCACCATCAGGAACCCAAAAAAGATACAGCCAAGCCAGCCGGGCATGACATGAAGGGCATGGATCATAACCGCATGAAGGCCGACACTGTGGATCACAGCAAGATGGACCACAGCCAAATGGATCACGGGAATATGAAACATGATGCCGGGCATATGACGCACAGCTTTTCCCTAAGCCTCCCTATGACACGCAATGGCTCGGGCACAGGCTGGCAGCCGGACGCGACGCCCATGTATGCCTATATGAAGCATTCCAACAAGTGGAATTACATGCTCCACGGAAGCGTTTTCCTCCGCTATACTGCTCAAAATTTTAATAATGATGGCCTGAAAGGCTCAAAATCGAAGATTAGCGTGCCAAACTGGTTCATGGGAATGGCACAGCGGCAGGTTGGCAAAAATGGTTTGCTGAATGTCCGGGCAATGGTTTCGCTGGACCGGTTGTTTGACGGCGGCGCAGGTTACCCACTTTTGTTCCAATCCGGCGAGACCTGGAAAGGTGAGCCGCTGATCGATAAGCAACATCCGCACGACCTCATTTCCGAGCTTTCCATTGCTTATACCCAAAGACTTAACGAGAACATTGACCTGACACTTTACGCAGGTTATCCGGGCGAGCCTGCACTGGGGCCAACTGCATTTATGCACCGAATGTCGGCTTTCAACAATCCGGACGCTGTTCTGGGCCATCACTGGCAAGATGCGACGCACATTACATTTGGAGTTGTAACGGCGGGAATCCGGCTTTGGAAATTCAAACTGGAAGGTTCGTCCTTTACCGGTCGTGAGCCGAACGAGAACCGGTTTGACTTCGATAAGCCGCGTTTTGATTCGTATAGTTACCGCTTGTTGTTCAATCCTTCCACCAATTGGGCGTTGCAGGTGAGCAGGGGTTTTATCAAAAATCCTGAACCGTTGCACGGCGGCGAAAATGTGGACCGGACAACGGCTTCTGTACAACATTCAGCCAATTTGAGTGGAAAAAACAAGTGGATTTCAACTTCCGCGGTTTGGGGGCTAAATGAGGCCGGAGGACATCATAAGGAACATGCTATTTTGCTGGAATCGAATCTGCAGCTGGACAAATGGGCTGTTTATGGTCGTTATGAACGGGTTGAGAAGAGCATTAATGAACTGGGAATCACCCGATATGATGACATTGGTAAAGATAAATTTCCAGTTTCCCTGTTTTCCCTTGGACTCAACCGCCAGATTACCTCCTTCCAAAACACCCTTTTACAAGCAGGAGCTCAAATGGGAATTTACTCTATTGAAAATTCGCTCAAATCCGTTTACGGCGACACGCCGCTGTCCGGACAAGTTTACCTGCGGATAACGCCAGGCCTGATGCGCATGTAATGTTATGCGGCTCATGCTTTATTTCAAAAAAGCTGTCAGTCATCCTGGCGGCTTTTTGTAGTTTTACGCTTCATTAAAAATCAAAACCCTCCCGTGGCCTGGTATCACAATTATTTTAAAGGACTTCCGCAACGCGCCTGGAAACTGCATCAGGACGAAGAATACACCGATTATGAAGTTGATTTTCTGCGGGATGTGCTCGAAATAAAAGAAGGCAGCAAAGTTCTGGACATGCTGGCCGGTTACGGTCGCCACGCTGTCCCGCTTGCAGAGGAAGGTGCTGAAATGACCTGTATTGATATTTCCAGTGAATATTGTGATGAACTAAAAGCGGTTGCCAAAAAGCAGAAACTGCCTCTTACCGTTATCTGTGACGATGTGCTGCAATGTAGTATCGAAGAAAATACTTTTGACGCGGCTTACTGCGTTGGAAACAGTTTCAGCTTCTTCCCGAGGGCTGAAATGCTGCAGTTTATTTCAAAAATGGCCGATGCTGTAAAACAAGGCGGTCACATTGCGATCCATACGGAGAACCTCGCCGAAAGCATTCTGCCCAATTTCCAGACGCGCAACTGGATGCCTGTAAAAGAGGACATTATCTATCTGGCGGAAAACGATTACAAGCCAGAGGAAGGTTACATTGAGGCGGAACAAACCTTTATCTCAGGTTCCGAAAAAGTGACGCACACGGTTCGTCAGCACATTTTTACACTTTCTGAAATCACTTATATGTTTGAATCCGCAGGTTTGAAGGTTGTGGGAACCTTCGGAAACCTGGAAGCTGATCCTTTCACATTAGGAGATGAACAGCTTTATCTGGTTGCCCGTAAGCTGTAAATTAATGCGGCAGTTTAGGCCTTAATAAGCCGTAAGTCCAGGTGCCCGCAATGGCGCTGAGCAAGGTAATGATCACCGCCAAATAACCGCTTCCGATCTGCGCAAACAATGGTCCGGGACACGCGCCGGTGATGGCCCAGCCAAACCCGAAAAGCAGTCCGCCATAAATCTGGCCCTTACTGAATGTTTTTTCAGGAATGATCACTTCTTCGCCCGAAGTGGTTGTTATGTTAAATCGCTTGATAATCTGCACAGAAATTAGCCCCACCAGCACTGCAGAGCCAATTACACCATACATGTGAAACGAATCAAACCGGAACATTTCCTGGATCCGAAACCAGGAAACGATCTCCGCTTTCACAAAAACAATCCCGAAGAGTAAGCCAATAATCAGATATTTGGAGTTGGCTGCAAACCCTTCGGCCGACGTTTGGGTGTTGCTCCCGTCCTTATCTTCCTCTAAAAGCGCGGTTGCATTTTCAGGCTTTTCCATGTTTGTATTTCAATTAAAAAACGAGTTTGAACAAAAATGGCAGGAGCAAATGCGTGCAAACCAGCCCGCCGATCATGAAGCTTACGGTCGCAATCAGTGACGGCCATTGCAATGTAGCTAAGCCAGTGATCGCATGTCCGGACGTGCAACCTCCTGCATATCGGGTCCCAAAACCAACCAGAAAACCGCCGAAAACAAGGAAAATAAGTCCTTTGAGAGATAGAATGTTCTGAGTTCCAAAAATTTCCGCAGGCATTAATCCTGCAAAACTGGTCAGTCCAAAGCCCCTTAACGTCTGCTGCGTCGCCTCTGCGATCACTATTTCATCTGGATTGGCAAGAAAAAAAGTGGCGATAAGACCTCCAATTACAATGCCGGCTACAAAAAACAAATTCCATATCCCTTTCTTCCAATCATATTTGAAAAAGGAAATATTCGCCGGAATCACCGCCGCACAAATATGCCGCAAGGCAGAAGAAATCCCGAAAGACTTATTCCCCAGCAGCAACAAAGCCGGCACAGTCAACCCAATCAAAGGCCCCGCCACATACCAAGGCCAAGGTTTCCGAAGCAGTTCGATGATATTCATGTATAAGGTTGATTGATAGATCAATAATCGCCAGATCAAAATCCGTTGAGAGTTAAGGGATTAGAGCTTCTTCGGATTGACAACTTTTAACTTTGGTATATTCTCAAAGTCCTTTTCGTTATCCGTAATGAGCGTAAAATCATTTGCAATTGCGGTGGCTGCAATAATTGCATCAGGCGTTTTCATTTTCCGGTTCTTCCGAATATTCACACAAATTGCTACAACTTCGGGAGTAATGTTGAAAATCAAACTATCATTTATAAAATCGCTTATATGGCTACTCTTGGACGTTTTCCATGAGAGTAACTCTATTTGGCTAATCACAGACAAGTTGGGAGTTGCATCGATGACAGCATCCATGAAATCAATTCCCTGTTGTGTCAACATGGCCGACAAATAGTGTGAAACTGCGTTGGTATCAATTAAATATTGGTCCATTCATTACGCATTTGGCTGATGTGCAAGCTAAGATCCCGGCTTTCTTCTTTGGAAAGAATCCCCTTGTATTTTTCCGATAGTTTTGGTTTTTGAACCCCGGAATTGTCGTGCAGTTTGATAATGTCCAATGCTTCGAGATCTCTTAGTAATTGCAAGGCACGCTTATGCGTCAGCTCAACGATCATTGTTTCCATAATGCATCATTTTTTGATTAATAATACAAATAATCAGCGTGAAAACTAAACCCCTTGCAAAACAGGCACTTTCGTTTTCTCTACGGCTGCGAAGCCTCCTTCGATGTTGACGACGTTATCGATGCCGCGTGATTTTAGGATCGAGGCGGCGATCATGGAGCGGTAGCCTCCTGCGCAGTGCACGTAAAGGGTTTTGTCTTTCGGGAAATCGGCCATGTGGTCGTTAATGTAGTCCAATGGCAGGTTTTTGGCTCCTTCAATGTGACCAGCTGTGAATTCGTCGGGCTTGCGAACATCGATCACTTCGGGACTCTGGCTGTTATAAAGTTCTGCGAATGCATTGGCAGAAACATTGTCGACAGAATCCATTTCTTTTCCAGCCGCAACCCAGGTTTCAAAACCGCCGTTCAAAAATCCAATCGTATGATCATAACCAACCCTTGCCAAACGCGTGACCACTTCTTCTTCCTTGCCAGGCTCTGTCACGATCAGCAAATTTTGCTTCAAATCCGGGATCAGAGCGCCTACCCACGGTGCAAAACCGCCCTGGATGCCGATGTTAATGGAGTTCGGAATAAATCCTTTTGCAAAATCTTCCGGTTTTCGGGTATCCAGAATAAGCGCACCCGTGTTATTGGCTTTTGCTTCGAATGCTTCCGCAGATAACGCCTGATCGCCGCGTTCAAGCACATCGTCAATACTTTCGTAGCCATCGCGGTTCATCTTCACATTCTCGGGGAAATATTTCGGTGGTTCAGGCAGATTGGCTGTTACTTCTTTGATAAACTCGTCCCGGGTCATATCGGCACGCAATGCGTAATTAAACCGCTTCTGATTGCCCAGCGTGTCGGAAGTTTCCTTACTCATATTTTTCCCGCAAGCAGATCCTGCCCCATGCGCCGGGTAAACGATAAGGTCGTCGGGCAATGTCATGATCTTTGTACGCAAGCTCTCAAACAGCATTCCGGCGAGATCCTCCATCGTAAGATCACCTTTTTGTGCCAGATCGGGACGACCTACGTCGCCGATAAAAAGCGTGTCGCCGCTGAAAAGCGCAGTAGGTTGCTGATTTTTATCAAACAGTAAATAACTCGTGGATTCCAGCGTGTGACCTGGCGTGTGCAATGCTTTTATTGTAATGTCTCCCAACTTAAATATCTCATTATCAGCAGCAATGTGCGCATTGAATGCAGGATTCGCATTTGGTCCGTAAACAATCTCAGCACCCGTTTTTTCAGCAAGGTCGAGATGTCCGGAAACGAAGTCCGCATGAAAATGGGTTTCAAATACATACTTGATTTTCGCGCCGATTTTATTAGCCTTTTGAATGTAAGGCTCAACTTCACGCAAAGGGTCGATAACCGCCGCTTCGCCGTTTGAAACAATAAAATAAGCGCCCTGTGCCAGGCATCCGGTATATATCTGTTCTATTTTCATGAAGGATAAGTTTTCAGTTTATTGATACGAAGTTAACCAAAACCCACTTCTTTTCGTTTCTGAACGGGGATGGAATGAAACCATCCCCGACAGTTTATCAAACCTTCACCAGCTTCCATTTACCCAGCCGGAACCGCCAGATTCCCAGCAATGCCAGGATAGATTCGGCAAAAGGAACGGAGATAAAAACACCGATCGGGCCGAAATTCATCATAACGGCAAGCACATACGCAACGGGAATTTCAATCGCCCAGAAGCAGATCAGGTTCAGGACAGTGGGCGTTTTAGTATCCCCTGCCCCATTCAGCGACTGAATGACGACCATTCCGTATGCATAGGCGGCGTAACCCAGGCACAACACGCGCAACGCCATTTTGCCCGTGTCAATCACTTGTGGATTGGGGCTGAATAAGCCAATAATTTCCTCAGCGCCTATAAACATGAGAATAGCCAGGCCCAGCAGGAATATAAAGTTATATGAAGCACATTTCCAGACAGATTTTTCCGCCCTATCGGGCTTACCGGCGCCCAGATTCTGTCCTACAAGCGTTGCGGCAGCATTGGCGAGGCCCCAGGCTGGCAGCAATGTGAACATGATCACGCGGATGGCTATGGTATAACCCGCAACCACGTCGCTCCCGAATTCGGACAGGATACGCGTCAGGAAAATCCAGCTTGCAGAACCGATCAAAAACTGCACGGTGCCGCCTGTCGCCACTTTTACGATGCCCGCAATTGTTTCCGGATTAGGACGCAGATCTGCCCATAGCAAGCCTAATGACTTTTGTGCTTTTGTCAGTGAAAATAACTGATAACCAACACCTATCGAGCGCCCTAATGCAGTTGCAAGGGCTGCGCCTGTGACGCCCAGCTCGGGTAAGGGCCCAAGTCCGAAGATTAGCAGCGGCCCCAGGACCATATTGAAGCAATTGGCAACGATTAATGACCGCATGGCCGTCGCCGCAGCGCCCGCTCCGCGCAAGGCACCGCTCAGGGAATAAAGCAAAATCACGACGGGGCTGCTGAGAAACTGGATTCTCGCAAAATCAGTCCCTAACTCAATCACCTTCGCATCTGCACCCATCATGCGCAGAATGTCACTCGCAAACCAGGTTCCTACTGTTGCAGTAACAGCCGAAATAGCCAGCGAAATGACAATGACCTGCCCGACGGCATGCCTGGCACCATTCGTATTACCTTCGCCAACGCGACGTGCAATGGTAGCCGTTGCTGCCGTACTGAGACCAATGGCCACAGAATAAACCAACGTAATCACAGACTCAGTAAGCCCGACGACCGCCACGGCTTCTGTACTCACTTTTGAAACGAAAAAAATGTCAACGACGGCAAAAAGCGACTCCATGACCATTTCCAGGATCATAGGGACGGATAGTAAAAAAATAGCGCGGTTGATGCTTCCTTCGGTAAAACTTTCTTCGGAGCCACGAATAGCCTGACGAAGCAGTTGAAACCACTTTTTCATGGATGAAATGAATTGAAATAATAGTAAGAAATGTGTGACTAGCGAAAGTCACGGAAAGCTGTCCGGTGGACGGACCAGGAAAAGACTTGTGGTTATTGTAAACCGGGGATGATCACCAACATATTTCGAGGAATTTGGGCAAATATACAAAAGTGTTTTTCTATTATTCAAACAAAATAATGGATTAATTCAGATGTAAGTGTAATTTCACGGCTTGGGCGGGGTGAACTTTTGCTTGCGCTTAACCGTTGCCTTTCTACCCTTTCCTGTGAATTTTGGTCTAAACTTGATGCACCCGACGGGAAGAAAAATACAATTAAAAAACACTGCATGATTGATAAAAAGAAGTTATACTCAACAGCCGAAAAGCAGGAAACTGCTGTTCTAGTGGCTGTTAGCACCCAAAAACAACCGGCCGAAAAGACGAAAGAATATCTGGACGAGCTTGCTTTTCTGGCTACGACATTAGGCGTTGAGACGGTTAAAACATTTACACAAAATCTGGAAAGAGCCGATATCCGCACTTATACCGGGAAAGGAAAGCTCGAAGAAATTCTGATTTATGTAACTGCGAATCCGGTGGATATGATCCTTTATGATGATGATCTTACGCCATCGCAGGTACGAAACCTTGAAGCTGTTTTCAAAGACATTAAAGTGATCGACAGGAGCTTGCTGATCCTGGATATTTTTGCCATGCGGGCACAAACCGCGCAATCAAAATTACAGGTTGAGCTGGCGCAGTATCAATATATGTATCCAAGATTGACGCGCTTATGGACCCACTTAAGTCGTCAATCCGGTGTTGGCGTGGGTATGCGCGGGCCTGGTGAAACGGAATTGGAAACGGATAGACGTCTGGTGAAAGACCGGATCGCTTTCCTAAAAGAAAAACTGGAAAAGGTTGACCGCCAGAGCACTACACGCCGGAAAGAAAGAGACCGGCTCGTTCGGGTTGCGATTGTAGGTTATACCAATGTTGGAAAATCGACATTGATGCGCGGGCTTTCGAAAGCGGATGTTTTTGCTGAAAATAAGCTGTTTGCGACGGTTGATTCAACCGTAAGAAAGGTGAATATGGAAAATATTCCGTTTCTACTGACGGATACTGTCGGTTTCATACGCAAATTGCCTACGCTGCTTATCGAATCCTTTAAATCAACTTTGGATGAAGTCCGGGAAGCGGATATTTTGCTTCATGTGGTCGACATTTCGCATCCTTCGTTTGAGGAGCATCTGGATGTGGTAAACAAGACATTGGAAGATATCGGTGCTGCTAATAAGCCAACCATTCTGGTTTTCAACAAAATCGACCTTTACAACCCGACATTCAATGCGGATAATGATGAGGGTCAGGAAATTGAGCAGACGGAAAGTGTTTTGGAGCAGCTGAAAAAGAGCTACATCGCCGACAAAGCAGACCGCGTGGTGTTTATTTCGGCTGAAAAGAAGGAAAATATCGAGGAATTGAGGAACACATTGTTTTCCATGGTAAAGGAAAAACACTTCTCAATTTATCCAAACTGGCTCGATTTGGGATACACTGCAGTAGAAGCGGAGGAATAATCATTTGTAATTCAAATGATTTTTTGCCAGTTTTGCACCCCAATTCGACTGCGTAGTTCAACGGATAGAGCGGATCGCCGCCCGATAGGAGTTTGTCGAATGCGACTCCAACTAAACTCTAGATATGGCCGGGTTCACGCTCGAATTCGTTTCCCGTCGCGGTCACAACTAGTAGCAATGCAAGACTGCGTAGTTCAACGGATAGAATAGGAGTTTCCTAAACTCTAGATATGGGTTCGATTCCCGTCGTGGTCACGAAAGCCAGGCTTATGTCTGGCTTTTTTTTGTTGATAGAATAGGAGTTGTCGAATGCGACCCCAGCCTAAACTCTAGATATGGGTCCGGGGTCGCGTTCGACCGATTCCCGTCGCGGTTACGAAAAGCCATGCTTATGTCTGGCTTTTTTACGCCCAATTTGTCACCGGCTGTTGTTTCTTAATTTCCCCAAGCAGTAAATCATGAATACTACTCAACACAGAAAAACATCACTTAAATCCGCAAATCGTTGGACTTTTTATAGTTCAAGGCATCTGTAATTCTTAGCATGGCAATTGTATAGTCAGTATTAACCAAAATACAACACAATGCAAATGCTTTCAGGCTTGGGCCGCACCCGATACGTTCCTCTCGTTATTCTATTTACGCTTGCCATTCTTCAGTCTTGTAAGAAAAATCCCAAGGAAATGTCCAGGGAAGAACTGGAAAGCCATTTAAGTGCGGAGAAACACTACAGTAAGTTGCTGGAAATCAGTAAAGCTGCTGGTATAAATGTGGAAAAATTCGCTGCAACAGGCGAAAAAGCACCCGTTTTTGCACTACTTGAAGAGGCCGGATTTGGGCATAAACCCGACCTGCGCTACACAGAAAAGAAAATTAAAGCTGATACAACGCTTCTTCGGGAAGTTGCGGAAGAGCTCGTGAAAGGTGAGTCGGTAGAGAAGGTGATGGCAAAATTAGAGCCTGTTTATCCAGTTTATAATAACCTTAAAGTGCATTACGCAAGGTTAGTGAAAGAAAATAAACAAGATAGCGCGGCAGTTGTCGCTGAAACGTTGAATGCTTATCGTTGGATCAAAAGACAGTCCAAGGGCGCACCGCGAGTTGTTATGGTGAACATTAGAGGCGCTTACCTTACTGCAATGGATTCAGCCGGGCAGAATGTGCTCCGTATGCGGACGGTGGTTGGAAAAAGCGATACGCAGACGCCCACGATGGATACGTACGCTACAAGCATTGTGACACACCCTTACTGGAATGTGCCAAAGAGCATTGCGATTAAAGAAATGTTCCCGAAGGCGGCGAGCGATCCAGAATATTTATCCAGAAACAGAATTGAAATAATTGACAACAAAGGCCAGGCTGTAAACCCGGAAGAAATTGATTGGGAAGAACTTACGGCTGAAAAATTCCCTTATCGGTTCCGCCAGGAAACGGGTGAGGATAACTCGCTGGGCTTACTGAAAGTGGAGATCAAGAATCCGCTGGCAATTTACCTGCACGACACCAATGCAAGATATCTGTTCAAAAGCAATTCTAGATGGAGAAGCCATGGCTGTGTGCGCGTGCAGCAACCGACGGACCTCGCCAACTACATGGCTGGCACCAAGCTGCTTGACAACGATTTCATGACCGAGCCGGATACGGTTTCGACGCCTCCGAAATGGCACAAATTAAAAGCAAGAATTCCTGTATTCCTGCTCTATCTGGGTGCGGATTGTAATGAAAAAGGGGATTTGCTTTACTTTGAAGATGTGTATAAAAAAGGATCGCCAAAAGTGTGATCCAATTTATCAAGTTTCAGCCCCGATAAAAGCGGAGAAATCTTAACATACTGCTGGTCACCAGAATAGATAAATAATCCTGCGCCATTGCAAAGCATAGTGATCAATTTCTTGGAATCTAGAATCGATACGGCCGGACAACCCAGGCTTCTGCCCAGTCTCCCTGTATTTTTGATAAAAGACTCACTCACATAATCCGCTCCGTGCATAACGATCGCCCTTTCCAAAGCGCGGTCGTTAATGCCTTTTTCCAGGCCTTCAAGCCGCAGAGACAGACCATGCTTACCATTATAAGTCCCTAATGTCTTATAAAAACCTAAGCTAGACTGAAAAGAAGAATTATCATTTGAAAAACGCTTTGCAAACTCATCACCGGAATTTCTGCCGTGGGCAACATATGTATTAAGCAACACTTTTCTTTTGATCAGATCAATCACATAAAGCCTCTTATTACGTGAAGACTGGCTGAAATCAGCGATCGCCAGGATTGGGTTAGCCAAGTTCATTTTCTGGAAACCATACCAGGCATAGTAAAACGCCGCTTCCGAAAGCCCTTGTTTTTTCAAGCCTAAGGAGTCATAAAGACTCGCCCATTGCGGCCTGGCAACGGAATCAGACTTAACTTTTATTGAACTGGAAGTTGTAGAATCGGTAAGTGAATCAAATTTTTGGAACCCGAAGGAAACACTAAGCGCAATCATTACTGCTACTAATACTGCCTGAGCTTTTGTCATTTCTAATCGTTTTATTGGAAAATCTAATATTATCGATTGAGAGAGGAGGTAAATTAATCCCTTGAAGGGTGCATGTTTAACAGCCCGGGCAATGTTAATGGTTCCTAAAAAAAGAAAAACAGCTCATAATTAGCTGTCTTTCAATAAGTTAAAAAACTTATATTTTTTATTTTTTCTCAATTCCGGCTAAAACCCGTCTGATGTCATTTGCCTTACTCATGAAGTCCAGACTTGTTTCCAGATCATGCTGATCAATGGCATCCTTAAACTTTTTCAGCAGCTCAATGTAGTCACCCAATGCTTTTGACACGTTGGTTTTGTTCTGATCAAAAATGGGCGCCCACATTTGCGGTGAGCTTTTGGCAAGCCGTACCGTGGATGAAAAGCCGGTGCTTGCCATTGCAAAAATCGCTTTCTCATCTTTTTCTTTGTCCAAAACCGTCAAACCGAGTGCAAAAGAGCTGATATGGCTTAAATGTGACACGTAAGCCAAGTGCAAATCATGTTCTGTCGGCTGCATATAGTAGATCTTCATGCCAACATCGCGCAGGAAAGTTTCAACCAGTCCGAGTGACTCAGCATTGCTTTTATCCTTATCACAAATAATGACGTACTTATCCGTAAGCAACTCTTTAAATGCAGCGCCCGGGCCGGAATTCTCGGTTCCCGCCATAGGATGCACGGCAACGAATTGCGCGCGTTTCGCATGCGCATCCGCAATCTGGCAAATCGCCTCTTTTGTAGAGCCAAGATCCATGATAGTCCGTCCTTCTGGCAAATGGTCAAGCATGTAAGGCAAAAGCTTGTTAATAGCGTCGACAGGGGTTGCCAGCACATTCAGTTCAGAAATCTGCAACGCAACATCAAGCGTAACGATCTCATCGACAATGCCTTTGGCCAATGCAATTTTTTGGTTAACCAAAGAATTATCAACGCCTACAAACTTTACATTCGGGTATTTTTCACGCAGGCTTAAAGCGAAAGATCCGCCCAGCAAGCCTACTCCTATTATACTAAGTATCATTTCAATTCAAAATAAATAAACACCAATAAACTGAGGATTAGGCCTTTATCCGGTCAACTGCTTGCCAGATACGCTCTTTTGGCATACAAAGTGATAAGCGGATGTAACGCTGTCCTTTCGGGCCGAAGATAAAGCCGGGTGCAATGAACACATCTTTTTCAACCAAAAGACTATTCACCAGCGATTCAGCCGACTGCACAGAATCCGGTAATTTGCCCCACAGGAACATTCCTTCCTGATTGCGGTCCCACGTACAGCCAATTGTCTCCAAAATAGCCTCAGCAGCCTCCAAACGGCCTTGATATACAGCATTACGCTCCTGATGCCACTCGTCTGAATTATGCAAAGCCGCCACAGCCGCTTCCTGCATCGCCCAGAACATACCCGAATCCACATTGCTTTTGATCGTCAGCACCGCATTAATGTAAGGCTTAGATGCTGATAGCCAACCCATTCGCCAGCCCGCCATGTTATGCGACTTACTCATGGAATTAAGCTCAATAGCAACTTCCTTTGCCCCTTCAATGGACAATAAGCTGATCGGCGCTTTTTTATTTAAAACCAAACTATAAGGATTGTCATGACAAAGCAAAATCTTGTGCTTCGTTGCAAATGCAACCGCTTCTTCGAAAAGTTCGCGCGTTGCAGGCGCTCCCGTGGGCATATGCGGATAGTTTAGCCACATAATTTTGGTTTTGGGTGTTACCAAAGCTTCCATAGCACGCCAATCCGGCTGCCAGCCAAAATCTTCACGTAAAGGATATTCCTTCACAACAGCACCAACCATCTGACTAACAGCACGGTAAGCTGGATAACCCAGTTCAGGCACCAGCACTTCGTCACCCGGATCCAGAAAAGTCAGGGAAATGTGTGTAATGCCTTCTTTTGAGCCAATTAATGGCAGGATTTCCGTTGCAGGATCGAGTTTAACGTCGTAAGTATGATAATAGAAATCTGCGATTGCGTTCCGATATGCAGGCGTTCCCACATAAGGCTGATAACCATGCGCTTGCGGCTTCTGGGCTGCTTCTGACAAGGCTGTTAATGTTTCAGTTGAAGGCATCATATCCGGGTTTCCAATCCCCATATTAATGACATCGTGGCCTTCTGCAATCAATTTGCGCACCTCTGCGAGCTTCACCGAAAAGTAGTATTCGGAAGTCTGCTTGGTGCGCTGGGCAGTTTCTATAATCATTACATTGTTATTAATTACACTTCAAAAAGTCGGCTGTCCGACTGTAATTTCAGAACCTGCGCTCGAAATGGCGCGCAATTTACGATTTTTAACGCAATGGGAAGCAATGGTCATTTGGGGTTTATACATTAAATTGCGACATGAACATTCAGCGTTTTTTTCTGTTTTTATCGGTGTTTCTGGCGGGTTGCTCCAAACCTTCGGATAAAATTGTGATTGCCACCGCGGCCAATGTGCAATATGTGATGAAGGAAATCAAGGCAGAATTCGAAAAAGAAACAGGCAAAGAAATTGACATTGTCGTTGGCTCCTCCGGCAAGCTCACCACGCAGATCCGTGAAGGCGCACCATTTGATGTCTTTGTTTCAGCAGATACAAAATACCCGCAGGAGATCTTCAAAAACGGCGGTTCGGCAGAAAAACCAAAGATTTATGCATTAGGGACATTGGTTTTATGGTCCAAAGACATTCCGAAAGCCGACCTGAACATTGACTCACTTGCAAACGATAAGGTAAAGAAAATCGCCATTCCTAACCCGGAAACGGCGCCTTATGGAGAAGCTGCTATTCAGGTTCTTAGGTCAAGAAAAGTGTTTGAAAAAATAGAAAAGAAACTCGTTTTCGGAGAAAGCATCGCTCAAACTGCGCAATACATCACATCCGGCAATGTTGAAGCCGGTTTTAATGCACTATCCATCGTCCTTTCGCCTGAAATGAAAGATCAGGGCAACTACATTATCCTGGATTCAACAGCTTACAAGCCCATAGAACAAGCCGCTATCTTACTGAATCACAGCGATGATTCTCCCAAAAAAGAAACCAGCGAGCAGTTTTATAAATTTCTTTACTCACAAAAAGCAAAGGCCATTTTTCAGAAATACGGCTATAAATAACATTCAATCATTCGCTCATTCAGTCATTCATCGCACCGGCGACCCGGTCATTCAAAATTAAAATTGAACCTCGAACCCCTCTGGCTGACATTCAAACTGGCAACGATCACATCGGTAATCTTGCTGATGCTTGCATTGCCATTGGCCTACTGGCTGGCTTTTGGGAAGTTCAAAGGGCGTGGGATCATTGAATCGCTGATTGGCATGCCGCTTGTGCTGCCGCCGTCTGTGATTGGATTTTACCTGCTTCTGGCATTCAGTCCCTCCTACTGGTTCGGCGCGTGGATTGAGAGTTTGTTCGGGTTACGGCTGGTTTTCAGCTTTCCCGGACTGGTAATCGCCTCTGTTTTATACAGTTTACCCTTTATGGTCTATCCCATTCGCGCAGGCCTGCAATCGCTTCCGGCATCCTTGCGTGAGGCATCCTATACATTAGGCAAAAATGAGTGGGAGACATTCTTTAAAGTGCTTTTGCCAAATTGCAAACCGGCCATACTAACCGCATTTGTGATCACATTTGCGCATACGGTCGGCGAATTTGGCGTTGTGCTCATGATCGGCGGCAACATTCCCGGCGTTACAAAAGTAGCGTCTGTGGCCATTTACAATGAGGTGGAAGCGCTGAATTATGGTGCCGCGAATGATTATGCAATGGTGCTTTTTGCGATTACATTCGTTATTTTGCTGTTGGTCTACTCTATTAACAACCGCCTGCTCCGTGTCCGACAGCCTTCTTGAAGTCCATATCAAGCATACTTTGCAAACGGTCCAGGGCAAAATGCCGATGGAAATAGAATTGTCGCTTCCAAAAGGACAAATATTAGCGATTACAGGCCCCTCCGGAGCGGGAAAAACAACATTATTAAGACAAATCGCCGGATTATTGACCCCGGAAAACGGCAAAATAGCATTCGGCAGCGAAGTCTGGTTTGCAAGTGCTGAGCAAAAAATGATGTCTCCACAGCTCAGGAAAATCGGTTTTGTTTTCCAGGATTATGCATTGTTTCCACATTTGACAGTTGAAGAGAATTTGCTTTTTGGACTAAAAAAGGGACGCGAGAAGAACATTGTTGGTGAATTACTAAAAGCCACAGAACTTTCCAATCTCGCAAACCGTAAGCCCAATCAACTTTCCGGCGGTCAGCAGCAACGCGTTGCATTGGCCCGCGCAATGGTTAGAAAACCCGCCTTAATGTTGCTTGATGAGCCATTTGCAGCGCTGGATTATGACATGCGCTATCATTTGCAGGATATGCTGCTAAAATTCCACCGGCAACATCAGCTCACCATGATCATCGTCACGCACGACATAGGCGAAATATTCCGGCTGGCCGACCAGGTTGCGATCATTGAAAACGGCAAAATTGCCCGTCAAGGCACGCCAGCGGAAGTTTACGCCAATGAGCCATCACATACCGGCGATTTTGTAATTTTTGGTGAAGTGCTGAGCTGCGTAAGGCATGCCGATCAGCTTTTGGTAAGCGCATTGGTCGAAAATAAGGTCCGCCAACTCACATTACCGCTGGATCTTGCCCCTGAAATGATCCCGGGTAACACATTTACATTGCATTACCCGATGGATTCTGCGCGTGTAATGCTGATCAGGCATTAAAGAATCCAAATGCTGCTACGGGTAATTTTAAAAGGAGCCGGTCTTTTTCCCCAAAAACCATTTTATCGATTTTATATGCGGGTCATTTTTAAATTTTTGCAGGTTGCCATTTTTGTGCTGCCCCTCATCGCCATGCGCCAGGACAAGCCGTTGCGCGTCGTATTTTTTGGAGATTCCATTACACAGGCCGGCGTAGGCCCGACAGGCTACATTACTAAAATGACCGAAATGCTCAAATCCAAAGGTCAGGACAGCCAATATGAGCTCATGGGAGCCGGAATCGGCGGAAATAAGGTGTATGACCTTTATTTGAGGCTTGAAGACGACGTACTTTCCAAGAAACCGGATATAGTTTTCATTTACGTGGGAATCAACGACGTATGGCACAAAACATCCTCAGGAACCGGAACCGACCCAGACAAATATGTAAAGTTCTACGAAGCTTTGATCAAAAAATTGAAAGCCCAAAATATCCGCGTAATCGTTTGTACGCCAACGGTTATCGGCGAAAGAAATGACGCTTCCAACCCCCAGGACGGCGACCTGAACCAATATTCCAAACTCATCCGCGAAATAGCAACCCGCAACAGCTTACAGCTGTGTGATTTGAGAAAATCCTTCCAGGATTATCTGGCCCAAAACAATCCTGAAAATAAGGAAAAAGGCATTTTAACATCAGATAGAGTGCATTTGACTGATGAAGGGAATAAGTTTCTGGCGGAGCGGATGATGGAGGCGTTGGTTCAGAAGTGATTGCATACTCTTCATATCATTTATTGACTTCTTACATTGGCTGACAAAATTTTGTCAGCCAATTTTTTTTACCGCCTGGTCAATCCAGGTAACCGTTTATTCATTGCTTAGTGATCTGAATTTGTCAAATATTAAGATTTGTCCAAATGGCTCCATGCCATTCTACAAAACTTTAATAACCCTAAAATTCAGACCATGAAACAGCATTACAAAAGAGGCATTTACGGGATTGTCTTTCTACTATTGGCTGCGGCCTATATAGTGAAAATAAAGGAGCAAGCATCCGGCAAACACATCCCGGACCGGCATGGCGCAGTTAAAGGGATAAATGTTCAAAATAAAAAAAGCGTCGTCCACGACAGCACCATAGGCAGCATCCAGCAAAGCCTGGCCAAACGGGAATACAATATTTCCTATGATGATGAAAAGAAAACACTGCAAAGCCCGAACCGTAAGCAGGGCCTGAGGGCTTACTACAAGCCAGGCCAGCTGACTGTTAACAACCGTGTCGATTCGGCAGGCTATAACTTTTCCTTAAAGCTGACCAACGAAGGCATTTATGCGGATGGCAAAAAACTCCTCTCGCCACAGCCTGAAGCAGCATTTGACCACGCAGATAACAAGCTTCAAATTAAGCATAAGGGCTTCACAGAAGAATTTGTCAATAATGAAGAAGGCGTCCGTCAGAACTTCATCATAAAGGCTGCACCAAAAGCCACTAAGGAATTGCAGGTAAGGCTGTCGGCGAAGGGTTTAAAAGTTAAAGACCTTCAAAATAATGAGCTGCAATTTTATTCTGAAAATAAGAAAGGCCAGGTTACGAGCAGTCTAATTTACAAAGACATTAAATGCTGGGATGCAGACGGTAAGACGCTGCCAGCTTCACTGGAATACGAAGATGGCCTGGTCATGCTGAGTGTCAATGTCCGGCAAGCCGCTTACCCGGTAACCATTGATCCCATTGTAGTGAATGGGAACCCGGCCAATGCCAATGCAATGGTTGAGAGCAACCAGTTGAATGCCTGGATGGGCGGCGTTGTGGCCAGTGCGGGCGATGTGAATGGCGATGGTTATAGCGATGTAATGGTTGCTGCATCCATGTATGACAATGGTGAATCGAATGAAGGGGTGGTTTTTCTCTACAATGGAAGCGCTTCGGGCATCAACACAGCAGCGCCTGTTATTCTGGAAGCCGACCAGAAAGACGCACGCTTCGGCGCGTTCGTGTCTTCTGCCGGCGACATTAACAAGGACGGTTTCAGCGACATTATCATTGGCGCACATATGTTTAAAAATGGGCAAAACAATGAGGGCGCTGCATTTGTCTATTATGGTTCAGCGCAAGGCGTCAGCAAGGCAGCATCGCTTGTGCTGGAAAGCAACCAGCCGGAAGCAAACATGGGCAATGCCGTCGGCCTGGCCGGGGATGTCAATGGCGATGGTTACAGCGATGTGGTCGTCAGCGCCAGGGCATACAGCAATGGACAGTCCAAGGAAGGGGTTGTGTTTGTCTACCACGGCTCGGCAGCCGGGCTGAATACAACCCCAGTGCTCATCGAACAAAACCAGCCCAATGCCATGTTCGGCTTCTGCGCCACCGGGGCGGGAGACGTAAACGGTGACGGT
Organism: Dyadobacter sp. CY347; assembly: GCF_021502655.1. Taxonomy (GTDB): domain Bacteria; phylum Bacteroidota; class Bacteroidia; order Cytophagales; family Spirosomataceae; genus Dyadobacter. The sequence continues at coordinate 135,227 of NZ_JAKFFT010000001.1, read as the reverse complement.
TACAGTGATATCCTGGTAGGGGCCCGCTTATTTGACAAGGGACAACCTGACGAAGGCGCAGTTTTCATTTACCACGGCTCAGCATTAGGCATTAGCTCCGGCGCTGTGGCAATGGTGCTCGAAAGTAATCAGTCCAATGCATACCTAGGACATTCAGTGGCTTCCGCGGGCGATGTAAATGGTGATGGTTATAGCGACATTATTGTCGGGGCCAGCATGTATGACAAAGGGCAAACCAATGAAGGTGCTGCATTTGTCCATTATGGTTCGGCACAAGGTGTAAATATTGCCGCAGCCATTGTCCTGGAAAAGAACCAGGCCGAAGCGCAAATGGGCTACTCGGTAGCCAGCGCAGGTGATGTAAATGGCGACGGCTACGCAGACGTGATCGTTGGTGCCATGTTTTATGATAATGGCCAAAACAATGAAGGTGCTGGATTCATTTACCAAGGGTCAGCAACGGGTCTATCAGCGACACCTGTATCAACATTAGAAGGCAACCAAGCCGGCGCCCAATTTGGCAGCAACGTCAGCAGCGCGGGGGATGTGAATGGGGATGGTTATAGTGATGTGCTGGTTGGGGCGATACTGTATGATAAGGGGCAGGTGGATGAGGGGGCGGCGTTTGTTTGGTTGGGGATGGCTGATGGGATTTCAGCTGTTGCGGCAGCGGCTATTCAAGGAAAGAAAGACAAAGGCTGGTTTGGTTATTCCTTGTCAAGCGCAGGAGATTTAAACGGGGATGGCTTTGAAGACATCATCGTAGGATCCAATCAATTCGATAATGGTCAGCCGTACGAAGGAGCAGCCTTTATCTATTTTGGCTCATTATCAGGTTTAAGTTCAGCCTCAGTTTTACTTGAAGTCAACCAAGCCGGAGCTAATTTTGGATTTTCCGTGTCAGGAGCAGGAGATGTAAATGGAGACGGTTACCATGATGTAGTCGTCGGCGCGGATTTCTATGATAAAGCTGAGGAGGATGTAGGTGCGTTTTTCATCTTTCATGGGTCGGCTCAAGGAATAAGTACTGTGGCAAATTCAATTTATTATGGACAGCAGCACGAAGAATGGTTGGGATTTTCAGTTTCCGAAGCGGGGGATCTTAATGGTGATGGATTTGGTGATGTTGTTGTCGGTTCTTTTGGCTATGATGCTGGGGATGTAGACAACAATTACGAAGGTAGAGTTTTGATTTTTCACGGATCTACAAATGGCATTGGGTTAGTACCAAATGTCATTATTGACGGGGCTGATAATGGTATGTATTTTGGAAGCGCTGTTAGTTACGCAGGTGACATAAATGGAGATGGCTTCGCAGATCTTGTATTGGGGAATTCTTTCTTTTCCGAAGGAGAGGAGTATGAAGGTGCAGTTTACGTCTATTATGGCTCCATACTAGGTATAAATGCGTCACCTTCCGCTATTCTTCAAAGTAATGTTGATTCAATGAGGATGGGTAGCCCGATTTCGTCGGCTGGGGATGTTAATGGGGATGGATTCGGCGATATTATTGCTGGCGCACCACATTATACTAATGGGGAAACAAAGGAAGGTGCTGTCTTTTTATTTTATGGTTCGCTAAATGGAATTATTACGAAACCCGAGATTTTAGAAAGCAACAAAATAAATTCCCTAATGGGTTGGACAGTGAGCGCTGGGGGCGATATCAATGGGGATGGCTATGGCGAAATTGTCGTTGGGGCTCCCGGAGATATAGAAGACCTAAATTTTGATGGAGCTACATATATCTGGTATGGTTCAAAATTTGGAATTTCGACGGGTTCAGTTGCAGGCAATATCCTAAAAAGCCCACCTGGGCAATTAGATAGCTACTTTGGAAAAGCAGCCGGTGCGGGTGATATCAATGGTGACGGTTTTGCTGACGTGCTTATTGGGGCTCCAAGGTATAAGGGATCCGTATACGTATGCTACGGAAACGCAGGCAACAAAAACCTCCAAAACAACCTCCGCCTCTACAACTCCAACCTCACAACCCCCATCAACCAAACCCAAAAAGCAAAAAATGACTTTGGTGCCGGGCTTTATGCAAAGTCATTTCTCGGGAAAAATAAGGGGAAAATGGTTTGGGAGACGAAGGCTAAGGGGCAGGGGTTTTCGAAGGGGGCTAATAATGTGATTACGAATAGCACGATGTCATCTGGTTCTCAGAATGCTTATGCGAGTCTGGGGCTGACTGGGACTGAGTTGAAGAGTGTTATTGCTAAGCAGGGACCTTCTACGAAAGTCCGGGTTCGGGTGAAGTATGATCCTGCGTTGGCTTTGACTGGTCAGCTTTATGGTCCTTGGCGTTACTTGCCGGCCTATCTTCTAGGCAATAGCAGTGCTCCTGCGCCGGAGGATGTGGTGGATGATATGTCGGAGACGGTGAAAAGAAAAATGGCATTTTCCGAGTTATCCAGAGATGCTGATGTTCGCATTTATCCCAATCCGGTCTCTGAGCAACTATTTATTGACACAAAGAATCCTGATGCGATAAGTCATCTGCAGCTCTTCACAGCAAATGGCAAGCTTATTATCAAATCGGTCAAAAACAGTATGAATGTTAGGGGCATTGAGCCTGGAATTTACATTCTTGTTATCAGCCGAAAAGATGGCTCCCAGACTTCTCAAAAAGTTGCTATCAAGAACTAAATAGAGATTTCTGTCAAATGTATATAAGCAATAAAGACCTTCAAAGAGGTCTTTTTTGCTTATCAAACTGGTCAAAAACTAAATTACCAGAGCTTCTCAGGATAAACCCCCGACTCGTGCAACGCATGCAGCGAAGCCTGAACCAGCGGCTTGTCTTCCGGGTAAGTGACGCCGAACCAGTCGGAGGCGATGCGGAAGACGCGGCAGTCGCCCAGGCCGTTTTTGATGATGTGGGTCATAACGGTCGGGATGTAAAACTCGGCTTTGGGGGTGTTGATATTCTCCCTTGCATATGTTTCAAACAAGTCTTTCGTGATCGGGAACATGCCTGGTTTGAAACCCCAGAAGTTCATGGAAACGGGGGTTTCCGGTGCCACTTCTGTTTTGATATCATTTTCTTCGAAATAAATTGTTCTGCCTTCTTCGAAAATTTTGGTGCGTTCCACAACCGATTCAAGGTTGTGATCAGCCCTTTCTACGCAAATGCCGCGGGAAACGGTGCCATTTTCGGATAATGTGCGTTTCAGCTCATAACCGATCATGGCGTGCTGCTTGTCATTGGTGTCGTTGGTCAGGAAATCGGCCATGGTGGCGAAAGCATCGCGACCGTAAAAATCATCTGCATTGATTACTGCAAAGGGTGTTTCGGTCTGTGGCCAGGCGCATAATGTGGCATGTCCGGTTCCCCACGGTTTTACGCGTTCCACTCTCCCCAAATCCTCAGGAACATATGACTGAATCCCCTGAATAGCGAAATCGTAATCAATTTTACCTTTCAGTTTTGGCGCAAAAATCGCTTCCGCACTGTCTTTAATTTCCTGCCGAACGATAAAAACTACTTTACCAAAACCGCTGCGAATTGCGTCATATAGTGAATAATCGATGATTGTCTCCCCATTTGGCCCAAACTGGTCTAGCTGCTTGATGCCTCCGTAACGGCTGCCAATCCCGGCAGCTAAAATCAAAAGAGTTGGTTTCATTCAAATTGTTTTAATGTGTATGTCTGCTTCTTGAAGCGGCAAATTAAGGCCATTCAGGACTAAAAAAAAACGCGCCCGGAATTTTCGGAGCGCGTTTTGAAAATAAAATATTTTAAGAATATTGTTATACCGCAAAGCTTTCGCCGCATCCACAGGTGCGCGTTGCATTGGGGTTTACAAATTGAAAGCCTTTCCCATTTAAGCCATCCGAGAAATCAAGTACTGTCCCGGCCAGGTAAAGAATGCTCTTTTTATCCACTATAATTTTGACCCCTTTATCCTCAAAAACCATGTCAGTAGGCTTGGTTTCGGAGTTGAATTCCAGATTATACGTCAAGCCCGAACAGCCTCCTCCCAAAACACCAACGCGGATCTGATAATCCTCAATATGCCCGTCAGCATTGCGGAGCTCAACAATTTTATCTTTGGCGGTATCACTTACAGTAACCATGCTATTTCTAAGTTTTGTATTCGTGAATATTTAACGTCTGAAACAAATAATAAAGTTCACTAATTTCTCAGAGTTCTTTTCAAATCTGGCAATCTGCCTTTGATCGGGTTTTGGAAACGTTATAAGATGGTTGCGCCATTTTTATTGATGGCAGAAACATGCATGCTGGCCTCAATTCCGACATCTGCAAATTTCTGCTGCATGGCCAGTCCGGCAATTTCGGCATGCGCCTTTCCTTTACTCAAAGCAAACATGGATGGTCCCGACCCCGAAATGCTGCATCCCAATGCTCCGTTTGCAATGGCCGCTTTTTTAACTTCTTTGAATTCAGGGATCAGGATAGACCTCACCGGCTCAATAATGACATCGACCATAGACCTCCCGATCAACTCATAATCCGATTTCATCAAACCAGCCACCAGCCCGGCAACGTTGCCCATTTGTGCAATTGTGTTTTTGAGCGAAACTTCGTTACGGAGAATAAAACGCGCATCTTTTGTATTAATCTCAATATCAGGGTGAACCAATGTGCAGTATAAGTCGTCCGGGATTGGAATCGTAAAAATGTCCAGCGGATTATAACTTCTGATCACCACAAAACCGCCCAAAAGCGACGGCCCGACATTATCCGCATGCGCCGAACCGGAAGCAATTTTTTCACCTTCCATCGCAAAAGGTAGCAATTCCTGGCGCGTTAACGGGTTACCAAGCAATTCATTCATAGCTACAACACCCGCCACGGCGCTTGCTGCGCTGGAACCCATTCCGCTGCCTAAGGGCATATTTTTGTGCAAAACAACCTCACAACCAAAGTCTTTGATGCCCAAATGTTTCAATAAATGCAGCATAACAACCGTTACTGCATTTTTTTCAGCATTACGCGGCAACCGGCCCTCATCTCCCGTAATTTCAGTGATCACAACGCCCGGCTCGTCCCGCTTCCTGATCTCCACCACATCCCCCGGCGCCTCAATAGCAAACCCAAAAATATCAAAACCACACGCAACATTAGCCACCGTAGCCGGCGCAAAAGCTCTTATTGAATTCACTGTAAATGATTGTTTTGCTTACCCTAAATAACTACTAATACTCATGATATCCGCAAATACGCCGGAGGCGGTTACTTCGGCGCCGGCGCCCGGGCCTTTGATGACGAGCGGGCGGTCTTTGTAACGTTCGGTGGTGAAGGAAACGATGTTGTCGCTTCCTGATAATGTATAAAATGGATGCTGGGCGTCAACGGTTTTGAGCTCAATGCTGGCTTTTCCGTTTTCCAGTGTAGCGATGAAACGCAGCTTTTCCTGCTTTGCTTCTGCCGCCGCCTGCATGCTTGCGAAGAAATTGTCTGAGATTTCGAGCTCCTGGAAAAAGGCGTCTACCGTGGGCGCGTTCAGGCAGTTTCCTGGCAGAATGGCTTTGATGGTAATTTCCTCGGCTTCCAACGGCACACCTACTTCCCTTGCAAGAATTAATATCTTACGGCCCACATCCGCTCCGCTCAAATCTTCACGCGGATCGGGTTCTGTAAAACCTTTAACTTTGGCTTCCCTAACCACATCCGCGAAACGTATTCCCGGACCAAAATTGTTGAAAATGTAAGATAGCGTTCCCGAAAGGATCGCCTCGATTTTCAGAAACTTGTCGCCGCTGGCCATTAAGCCCTGAATGGTGTTAATGATCGGCAAACCTGCGCCTACATTGGTCTCATACAAAAACTTAACCCCCCGCTGCAATGCGGTCCGCTGCAACGAAACATACTCCGAGTAAGTGCCGGAATTGGCCACCTTGTTAGGCGTCACCACGGAGATGCTTGCATCCAGCAACATATGATAATACTGAACAATGTCCTTGTCCGACGTGCAGTCCACAAAAACGCTGTTTGGCAAGTTGAGCTCGATCATGCGTTGCACGAATGCAGGCAGACTCGTTTTCACGCCCTCATCCATCACGCGATCACGCCAGTTCTCCGGGCTGATCCCATCCGGGTCAAGCAGCATTTTTTTTGTATTGGTCAAACCTGCTATGTTCAGGTTTAATAATTTTTCTTCTCTTAAATATTTTGTCTGGTTTTTGATCTGGTTTAATAAAGTCCCGCCGATCAATCCCATTCCTACAATAAACAAATTAAGCGAGCGCGTTTCTGATTGGAAAAACACGCCGTGGATGGCATTAAGTGCTTTGGAAAGGTCACTTTTGGCGATTACCACAGAAATATTCAGCTCCGAAGAGCCCTGCGCGGTGGCCACAACATTGATACCATTTTTACCTAAAACAGAAAAAAGCTTCCCGGAGACACCCGTGCTTTTTTTCATTCCTTCTCCCACAATGGCGATGATGGACAGGCTTTTTTCAATGGCAATGCTGTCGATATGACCCAATGAAATTTCTGTTGCAAACTCTCTTTCAAGAACTTCCGTTGCGCGCTGCGCATTTTTTGGATCAATGGAAAAACAGATCGAATGTTCGGACGATGCCTGTGAGATCAGGATTACGCTGATTGCATTGTTGGAGAGCGCTGTAAAAAGTCGTCCGGAAATCCCTGCAACGCCTATCATTCCGCTTCCCTGAATGTTTACCAAAGCAATCTCGTCAATCGACGAAATCCCGGTTATTGCGTAATCTTTTCCATTCGCGGCTTTTTGCACATAAGTCCCTTCAAAATCAACATTGAATGTGTTCAACACTTTCAATGTAATATTCTTGGCAAATGCTGGCTGCAAACTTGGAGGGTAAATGACCTTCGCACCGAAATGAGAAAGCTCCATGGCCTCCGAATAAGATATGGAAGGAATGGTAAATGCATTAGCAACCTTACGCGGGTCGGCGGTCATCATGCCGTCCACGTCCGTCCATATTTCGATGGAATTGGCATCCAATGCTGCGGCAATGATGGAAGCTGTATAATCGGAACCACCACGTCCCAATGTAGTCGTAACGCCCTCCGCTGTAGAGGCAATAAAGCCCGTTACACATTGTAAAGCGGATGTTTTAGCAAAATATTCGAGGATCTGGCGGTTTGTGATCTCAAAGTTCACATCGCCCATTCCGTAGGTGGCATTGGTATGAATGATCTGCCGGGCGTCGCAGAATTCGGCTGTTATGCCTTTGCTTTTCAGGATTTCGGTGATCACCAGTGTGGATAGACGTTCGCCGAAGCTCATGATCAGGTCGAGTGTACGTTCGGAAAGCTCTTTGATCCAGGAAACGCCTCTTAATATATCTTCCAGTTCATTAAAAAGTCCCCTTACTGCTGCAAATGTGCTGCTTTGGTTCTTAACCGGGATCAGCCCGCGTACTACTGCAAAGTGCCTTTCTTCGACCACTTTCAGGAATTCCATATATTCAGGATTTCCTGCCGCAGCCATTTTACCGATCTCGATCAGCCTGTTGGTAACACCGCCCATGGCAGAAAAAACGACCGCAATACGCTCCCCTTCTGCCAGGTTTTTTTCAAGGATACTGATTACTGTTTTAATGCTGTCTACCGAACCGACAGAGGTGCCGCCAAATTTAAGAACCTTCATTTAAAGCTATATTCGAATACGCAGATGATCAATAGTTCGCTGCCACCGGGTTTGAACCGGTGCAAATATAACAATTCAGACGCCCTATACTTCAACTACACCCCGAAATGAGATATACGTAAGCGATTTAGAACGCTACCCCAAAGCCCGCACCCACATTCACAACGCCTATGAAACGTTTTTCGCTGACCTTTTCAGAAAAATCAAACGACCCGCGAACGGCGCGAATAGTAACATCATTAATTTCCGCCTCTGCACCGATCACATCCGCACTGAGCTGAAAAAACAAGGCTCCCGATAACGGCAGGCGCAAACTTGCACCGCCAGCAAGCCCGAAAGCAGTGGTTGAAGCCGGTTTCAGGTTCACAGTGATCGGCTCCCCGCCCAGTTCTGAGGTTCCTATAAGATCAACCGTTGGCGAATTTGCCCAGACTTTCCCCGCTTGTGCGTGAAGTTCGAGCTGCACCCTATTCATGTTAATGTACAAAGCCGGGCCAATCATTAAGGCATTCAGTTTCCAGTTTGAAACATCACTTTGCCAAGTGAACCGCTCATTCAGGAATGTTGCATAGCTATTGGCTTTGTCCAAAATAGGCTGGGAATTCGTCCTGTTAATGTTCATACTTCCCGAGGCCCGGAGCCCAATCCAGCGCGCAATCCGGAAATCATAGTTAGCCTGCCCAAAAACGCCTGAGCCCGTTAATCCTGCAAATGGATCGTCGAGCTTTTCACGTGCAAGTTCCCCCACCGGCAAGCTATATCCACCTGCAATTGAGAAAAAACTCCGGGTGTTCTGCGCCTGGCTCTCCATGCTGCATAATAAGAAAAGTACAATCAGAGAAGCAAAGTAATTGAGGGAAATTTTCATAAAAATGGCTGAGTATTGTAATAAGTTCGTTGTCTGAGTATCTATTTTTCATTTAAACTAACATCAAACATACCAGTTTTATTACATTTTTAACAAATGACTTTGTTTGGGGAAATTTTATCAACACAATGTTATATAAATGGCTTTAAAATCCATTTTTGAGGGGTTGGTACAACTTTGGTACTGATATTTTCAAACTAAATCATTGAACCATGGACAGGCGAGAAACTGATAAGGAAGCCAAAGCAACGAAAAATACCAAGAATGTATGGAAATGGATTTTGGGTGTCGGAATTGTATTGATGGCAATCGCATTTTGGGGTGGATTTTTTAACCACAACGAAAATTTCACCGAGTCTGAAAACGCAACCGAAACTGCCACGCAAAATACAGACACGATTGCAACGGACTCTAAAACCAATGCAGACACCATTATGGAAAGCGTCCGCGATAACAAGTAGGACTCCTGAGGATACTATTTAACAAGTGCATCCCATAAAATTTCGGCAGGATGTTGGGAACGACGTCCTGTTCCGTCTTTTATCTGATGGCGGCAACTGGTTCCGGCAGCAGCAACCAACACTTCATCAGGCTGCTGGCGGACGGTTGGAAAAAGCACAAGCTCACCGATTTGCATCGAGACTGCATAATGTTCCTCTTCATAACCGAATGATCCTGCCATCCCGCAACATCCCGAGGGAATAAGCTGAACATGATAATTTTCCGGAAGCGACAATGCTTTTTTAGAAGCAGATAATGTGGATAATGCTTTTTGATGACAATGCCCATGCAACTTGATCAGTTGCTTTTTTTGTGTAAATACACTCTTATTAAGCCTTTTCGCATCAATTTCCCGAGCGATGAATTCTTCAAAAAGCAATGCATGCTCCGATATCCTCACAGCGTCTTCCCGCTGCTCCGCCGGAACCAGATCAATGTATTCATCCCTGAATGACAGAATTGCAGATGGCTCGATGCCGATTAGCGGCGTTTCATAGGTGATCAGGTCTTTTAGTTGGGCCACATTTTTAATGGCCAGTTTTTGCGCTTCCTTTACAAAACCTTTGGACAAATAAGAACGGCCGGATTCGTCGTGTTTTGGAATAACCACTTCATAACCAATCGCTTCTAACAGCTCAATTGCTTTCTTACCGACCTCTACATCATTATAATTTGTAAATTCGTCACAGAACAAATAAACCTTGCGGGCATTGCCTGGTTTAGACTTCGGCCTTTTTTTCCACCACTTTTCCAATGTCTCCGCATGCAGGTGCGGCATGGAACGTTCGGGATGAAAACCGACCATCTTATTGGCTATTTTTCTCAGTGAAGGGGTTGCAAAAACACCATTAAACGCCCAGGGAGCGATAGAAGCCAGTTTCATTTGTTTAGAAAAATTGGCGATCAGCTTGCTCCGCATCGGAATTCCGTGCGTCTCGTAATATTGCTGCGTAAATTCCGCTTTCATCTTGCCTACATCAACACTGGATGGACATTCTGACTTGCAGCCTTTGCACGACAGACAAAGGTCCAGCACTTCCTTCACCATCTCTTGTGTCGCACCAACGGGTGCCGCACCGACGGGTGCCGCACCATTATATTGCTTGTTATTTACAGGCGTCAGATATTGCCTCAGAATGTTGGCGCGTGCGCGAGTTGTATCGCGTTCCCTGCGGGTTGCCATATAACTGGGGCACATGGTGCCGCCGGTCAATTCTGTTTTCCTGCAATCTCCTGAACCACTGCATTTTTCGGCCAGGCGAAGCATTCCTTCCTGTTTTGAAAAATCAAAAATTGTCTTGATTTCAGGCTGCGGCTTATCCTGCTCATAGCGCAGGAATTCGTTCATCGGCGGCGTATCGACGATTTTATTGGCATTAAAAATCCCATCAGGATCCCAAATACGCTTCACTTGCCGGAACATTTCATACACCTCGCTGCCCATCATATAAGGAATAAATTCACCCCTTAACCGCCCGTCGCCATGTTCTCCGGACAGCGAACCGTTGTATTTTTTTACTAATACAGCCGTATCCGCCAAAACCTGCCTGAAAAGCTGCTTGCCTGCTTCCGTTTTTAGATTGATCATTGGCTCTACGTGCAATTCCCCCGCACCGGCATGCGCATAATAGGACGCATGCAAGCCATGATTTTTCAGGAGGATTTCCAGTTCAGCAATGTATTCCGGTAGATCTTCCACTGCCACAGCGCAGTCTTCGATCAGGTTAACGGGCTGCGTGTCTCCCGGCAAGTTTCGGATCAGACCTAAACCGGCCTTTCTGATGTCCCAAGCCTTATTTGCATCTTCTCCAAACAAAAGCGGATAGGCATAACCCAGGTTTTCTGCTTTGAGCGCATCAACGAGCCGAGCCGCCTGAAATTCAACCTCTGCATTTGTATTTCCCCAAAATTCGACCAGCAACAAAGCCGCAGGATCGCCTTGCATGAAGAACCTGTTCTGTGAATAAACGGTGTGGTCTTTGGTAAAATCCATGATATAGCGGTCCACAAGCTCCGAGGCTTTTGGATCGAACTGCATGGCCACGCGGTTCGCATGCAGCGATTCGGCGAGCGAGTCGGCATGAACGCAAACGACGCCCACGGAGGCTGGCGGCGCATCCACCAAAGCCAGTTTCGCCTCAGTAACAAAGCATAATGTTCCCTCTGAACCCGCAATCAGGTTACAGAGATTGATTTCATTCTTTTCGAAGCCCCTAACCAATGCATCCAATGCATAACCTGAATTTCTGCGTGTTACGGTTGGTTTGGCAAATTGCTTTTTGATCAATTCCTGATCCACAGGATTGGAAACCAGCCCCATCATTCCTGCAAGAATGGACTGTTCCCTCGGGCTGTTGGCCTTTTTGCCGATGATAACATTCGTAAAATCAGAAACAGACTGGTTAGTAAATGTCGTTTCCGAGCCATCCGAAAGCAATGCTTTCACTTCCAGCAAATGATCCCGCGTCGCTCCCCAGGTGATCGAATGCAAACCGCATGAATTATTACCGATCATTCCACCGATCATAGCACGGCTTGCAGTGGACGTTTCCGGCCCAAAAAGGAGGCCATACTGTGCCAAATGCTTGTTGAGATCGTCCCGGATCACGCCGGGCTGCACCCGAACCCACTTTTCAGCTTCATTTACCTCAATTATCTTTCCAAAATGCTTTGAAATATCCACTACGATCCCGCTTCCGACCACTTGTCCGGCCAGCGATGTGCCGGCTGCGCGTGGAATGAGCGTTACTTTATTTTTCACTGCAAATTCAATCAGGCTGCGAGTATCTTGCACCGTTCGCGGCAAAGCGACGGCCAGCGGCATTTCCTGGTAAACGGAAGCGTCCGTTGCATAGATGGACTTTTGGGCCGCATGCAATGTTGAATTGTCAAAATAAAGCTCCCCTTCAAACCGGGAACGGAGGTCATTGAATTGTAAGATTGAAACAAGGCTCATTCGGAGAATCAGGAATTAAGAAGCTAAGTTAAAGGAAGTACGGGGCAAATGCCGCACGATCTTACGTATATTGGCACACTTTTTACACTTGGAAAGTGACCTCAAAATCTTATTATACACAAAATGAAAAAAGTAACACTACTGATACTATTATTTACCAGCATATTGGTAAAAGCCCAAAATACTGCCACTATAACGCTCACTAACTCAAAACAAGGCCCCGTAACCGTAACTTTGGTTCAGGAAGATGTTCACTTCCACCCCAATCTGGGCATTGGCCTTGCCGATGTAAAACTGGAACCCGTCGCATCAACTGATTTTAAAGATAAAACGACTGAAAAAGCGGTAATCCAACTGCCGGAACCACGCATGATGCGCCTGCAATATGGCGGCGGAAGCGTGAATAAAACCTGGATGCTGTTTGTCCAGCCGGGCGACGATCTGACCATTGCATTCGCCGATAATGGTGACGTAACATTCTCAGGAAAGAATGCCAATTATCAGACATTCCTGAAAAATTATTTCCTCGAAAACCAGTTTCAGTATTTACCTGTATTCGGTTATAAACCATCGCAAATTGATAATAAAGCCGTTGTCCAACAGAGCGATAGCTTGGAGAAAGCACGTTTGGATGGTTTTGCAAAATTTAAGGCAGCCAATCCGGTTGTTCCAGGTTTTGAGGCCTATGTGCTGGCCACAACGGCAACGGAGCCTTCCTTAATGAGGCGTTTAATCCAGGAAAAAATTATGCGGGGCAACCGCGTTATGAAGCTGGACGATGCGCAACGGAAGGAACTTGAAGAAGTTACATTGGCCGATTTCAAAATCATGTCCGACGAAGCATTACTAAGCCAGTCGTATCGCGATGAGCTCCGGAACTGGGCATTGATTCCTGCGACCAGAAAATTCCCGTTGGCGTCCGAATCGAGATATGAGATCAGTCCGGAAGCATTGAAGGATGTGTATGCATTCAGCAAGGAAAAGCTGGCCAATTATCCCAAACAAAAAGAATATTTATTGACTTACTGGCTCAACTACGCCGCTACGGCCATTCCTGGCATTGAAACCAGCAAGGCGCTTTTGGAAGATTATAAAGCAACATTCCCGCAATCACCAAATTCAGAATACATTTCAAAGCTTATAGCAACGAAAGAAACATTGCAGCCGGGCGCTGCGCTTGCAGATGTGACCTTATTGAATGTGGATAGCACTGCGGTTACGGTGTCTTCGCTTACAGGAAAGCCTGTTTGTATGGTATTTTCATTCAGCATTGGCCAGCATGAGCCTGGTATGAAGGCATTGGAAGACAAATTAGGTGAGAAAGCAACATTCGTTTATGTTTCCGTTGCACCTGGGATCCCGTTCGGCACCTGGAAGCAGTATGCGAAGGACAGACCGAATGCGAAGCACCTTTGGGCTTCTGACGACAACATCGAAATCCTGAAGGAAAAATATGCGATCGATATCCGCTATCCATTCCTGGTTACAGATGCATCCGGCAAAATCGTAAACCGCTGGATCCCGCAGGAATTCCCTGATAACAAAACCCTGGCAGCCGAATTAGATAAAGTAGCTCGCTAACGCATATTGGCGCGTAAAATCGCTTCATAAGATCCGAATCAACTAAACGCTGATTTGGATCTTATGAAGCGATTCGTGGTTATGATACGCAATCTGCAAGCCGTAATTATCGCAGATCTGCTTTACAATCGCTAGCCCTAATCCGAGCGATTCGCCGCTTGCTGACTCTTTCTTAAAGCGATTAAAAAGGCTCGCAGGATCGGCCCTAAGCGCATTTCCTGTGTTACTTACTTCCAAAAAACCAGTCCCGGTTTTGATGCTGAGCTCCCCATTTTGATGGTTGTGACGAATGGCATTATTAACCAGGTTAACGATCAGGATCTCCGCCAGGGCAGGCGACATATTTACAATGAATTTTTCATCGCAATGCAGATTCACCTGGATATTGCGGTGAGAGATAATGTCTTCGAAATCTTTCAGCTTTGCCGCGGCCAGTTCCGAAAGATCTGTATTTTCATGGTCCGTAAATTGTTGATTTTCAATTTTGGCAAGAAGTAACAGACCTTGATTTAGCCTTGAAATCCTTCTGGATGCATGGTAAATTTCTTCAATCCAATAAGTTTGCTCTTTGCCTAAATCGCCCGTTTGAATGAACTGCTCAACACGCGCATTGATGAGGGCCAGCGGCGTCTGCATTTCGTGGGAAGCATTTTCGGTGAATTCTTTGAGGCTTTTGTAGTCGTGCTGCATTTTTGAGGCCATTTTCACCATGACGTCTTCCAGCTCATTAAATTCAGTAATCTCACTTTTAGGCAGTTCCAGCTTCTTATTTTTTGTCCAGTCAAAATCCTTGATATTGGCCAGCGATTCATAAAACGGCTGCCATATTTTACCCGACAATCGCCGCTGGAAAAAGAACATTCCCACCATTAACAAAGCGAGAAAAGCAATCATAATCCCTGAGATCGCCTCAATTAGCTTATAGGACTGGATCATCGACTTCCTGATCACAACCCGATGCGGATCCCCGTCTATCGAAGCGTAAAAAGTGACCTGCCTGAACGGATCAAGTGTTCCTTCATACCGATTCAGGATCACTGTATCCTTGAAAATCACCTCATCCGAAATGTTGCCATGGGTGGGAGTTACTTCGATTTTATTTTCTACAAAATACGCATCATCGAGCCACTCGTCGTGCTCCTCTACATAGGCTTCAAAATCACGCTTCTCGACTTTAAGCCTGCTTTCGACTTCATCGTAGATCATGTATTTGATACTCCAGAAGAAAGCAATGCCCACAGCCACATAGATTGTGAGTGATGCAAAAAGGTAAATCCGGCTGGTTTTTTGGAGTAATTTCAAGGTGCTGTGAATTTATAGCCAATGCCGTAAATGGATTGAATGTAGTCCTTCCCTCCCCTTTCCAGGATTTTTTTCCGGAGGTTTTTAATGTGTGAATAAACCATGTCCAGCGAATCGTAAGAATCCATATGATCGCCCCAGAGATGTTCCGCAATGGATTCTTTGGTCAGGGCCACGTCCGTATTTGCCAGGAAATAAAGCAAAAGATCGTATTCTTTTTTGGATAAGATCGCCTCTTTTTCACCAATAAAAACCTTCCTGGATTGCAATTGCACGCGGATTTCCTTCCAGATCATATCATTGTTCCCCCCAAAACTACGTCGGCGAATGAGCGACTTTACCCGCGCATTCAACTCGGAAAGGTGAAATGGTTTGGTCATATAATCATCCGAACCGATTTCGAGACCCTTAATCTTGTCTTCCAGCGTGTTACGAGCTGATATAATAATAATTCCCGTGGCTGCGGCTATCTTTTTCAATGTCTGAACAATGTCAAACCCATCGCCATCAGGCAATGTAAGGTCCACAATGGTGCAATCATATTGGTACAAGCTGATTTTTTCATCGGCTTGCCAGAATGTGTTGGCTACTTCACATATAAATCCCTCGCGCGTCAGATATTCAACGATGCTTTCTGCGAGGCCCTTTTCATCTTCTACTACTAATACTTTCATGGATAGGCTGCAAGATAACGGACAAAGGTAAAGGGTGAATCTGGAAAAATTTAGGAGATAATATTTTGTCCTCCAATGGCTTGAAATGGACATTTCTCCCAAATGTTTCCAGAATTGGCTCCTAGTTTCGTCCCAAAATATTGTTGGATCAAATAGTCATTCCATGTTTATAACCATCGTAAAATCGCTTTTTCCCATAAAGCATAAGACTCCGGACCCGGCCAGACGGTCATTGGTTTCTAAAAAATATGCATTGCTGTTTGCATTGTTCCTGCTTGCTCCGGCTGGCAGCTTGTTTGCCCAACAAGTGAATTTGCAGGAAATATTGCAGGAAGGCACTGAGAATTATCCATTTCTCAAATCAAAACAAGCTGAAATCCGGGGCGCAGAAAGCAGGGTAAAATCTGTAAAAACCGATTATCTCCCGACGCTTGTGGTGCAGGATCAATACACGTTTTCAACCAATAACAGCGTTGCTGGCTCGTTTTGGGGCAATGAAGGAAGTGTGATTTCTCCCTCAGGCGGCATCCGGCCGGATAACATTTACACCGGGACATTCGGAAGCTTTACAAGCGCGCTGGTGGATTGGCGGGTTTTCAATTTCGGTAAGGTGAAGGCCAATGTCAACACAGCCAAAGCCGAGCTCACACGAAGTCAGGCGGATTTTGAAAATGAATTATTCCAGCATCAGATCCGCATTGTCGACGCATATCTTGTTCTGTTAATCAATCAAAAACTGGTTGAAGCACAGCAGCAAAATCTGGAAAGAGCTTCGATTTTCAAGCGGGTAACGGATGCGGCAGTAGGTTCGGGAATGCGGCCGGGCGTGGATAGCTCGCTCGCAAGTGCCGAATATGCCAAAGCAAAATTGTTGGTGCTCGAAAGCCAGCGTTCTACCAAAGCCCAGGCATTACGCCTGGCAGAACTTACCGGCCAGTTGCGCGACAGCATTCAGGTGGATACGATGCAATTTTATTCACAATTGCCCGTCGGGACAGCATCAACAGATTCGTTTTTGAAAAATCCTGCATTGCGTTTTTCCCAAACCCAGATTGACGCTTCCTATGCCCGAAGCGCCGCTGTTCGTAAATCTTACCTGCCGTCAATCTCCATTATCGGCTCGGGATGGGCGCGTGGTTCAGGGGTTTCTAATAAAGACGATTCGTTTCACACCGGCTTTTCAAGCGGGGTTGGTTACCAGGTTTACAATTATCTATTCGGTGTTTCAACACGCTGGAACCTGACCAACATTTTGCGTGTCCGGAACGATTACAAAACCGAGCAGTTTCAGGTTGAGCGTTTCAAAGAACTTTATCAAACACAAAAATTGCAGCTGGACCGCCAATCGCGCGAGGCGGATATGCAATTCCAGCTTTCCATGGAACAGGCCCGGCTTACTCCGGTTCAGTTAAATGCAGCGCAACGTGCTTTCAATCAGGCACAAGCCCGTTACCAAAGCGGCCTAACCGACCTTTTCACATTGGCCCAAAGCGTCAATGCATTGAACCGCGCCGAGGTCGACAAATTCGTTACAAACGGCAATGTCTGGCGCGCATTGCTTATGCAGGCTGCGGCTGCCGGAGACCTGTCTATTTTCCTTAATCAAGTGGCTAAGTAAATAATCAATTCATTATGTATCAACTCATTAGAACTGCGCTGCGACAGCCAATTTCCATTGTGGTGGTGGTGATCGGGATCCTGTTTTTTTCCGTTCTCTCCATTCGCAGCATCCCTGTCGACATTTTCCCAAACCTTGATTTGCCCACAATTTACGTGGTGCAGCCATACGGTGGTATGGCTCCCGATCAGATGGACGGCTTCATTGCGACGCGTTACCAGGACCACTTTCTGTATGTTTCCGGGATACGGGATGTGGATGTGAAGACCATTCAGGGGCTTTCTCTGATCAAGCTTTCTTTTTATCCCGGAACTGATATGGCGCAAGCCGCCGCCGAAGTCGCCAACAATGTTTCGCGGGCAAAAGCGTACATGCCCGAAGGAACGGTTCCGCCGCAGGTTGTGCGTTTTGATGCCAGTTCAGTTCCCATTGGGCAAATGGTTTTTGAAAGCTCATCGCGGTCGTTAAATGAGATCCAGGATTTTGCCTCTTCGCGTGTACGGCCCATGTTCAGCCGCATTGAAGGCGTTTCCAGTCCGCCGCCGTTTGGTGGGAACCAGCGCACCATCGTAATCCGCGTCGATCCTGAGCGCATCAGAAGTTATCATTTGACGCCGGAAGAAATCATTAAATCCATCATTACCAACAACCAGCCGTCACCCGCGGGTAACATCCGCATGGGCGACAAAACCCTTATGACACCGGTTAACTCATTGATTAAGAAACCGGAAGACTTTCTTAACATTCCAATCCGCATTGGCGCAGGACCGACCGTTTTCGTCCGCGATGTGGGAACGGTGGAGGATGGCGCCGACGTGACGGTGAGTTATGCGTTGATCAATGGTCGCAGGGCAGTTTATATTCCTGTTGTAAAAAAATCAGATGCGTCTACATTGGACGTAGTCAATAATATCCGCGCAGCATTGCCGCAATTACGGAATGCTGTTCCGGAGGACGTGAAGATCTCCTATGAGTTTGACCAATCGGTTTATGTGACCAACTCGCTGAAAAGCTTGATCACAGAAGGGATTTTAGGTGCGTTACTAACCGGTTTAATGGTGCTCCTATTCCTTCGCGACTGGCGAAGTGTGATCATTGTGATTGTTACCATTCCAATTTCGATTCTGTCTGCTGTGATCCTGATGAATTTATTTGGTCAAACCATTAACATTATGACATTGAGCGGCCTAGCATTAGCCATCGGTGTTTTGGTGGATCAGGCGACGGTTACGATTGAGAATATTCACCAGCATCAGGAGATGGGCAAACCGAAGGAACAGGCCATTTGGGATGCCTGTAAGGAGATTGCTTTCCCTGAATTCCTGATCCTACTAGCGATTCTGGCCGTTTTCGCACCGTCATTCGTCATGAGCGGCATTCCCAGATCAATGTTTTTGCCGCTGTCGCTAGCCGTTGGTTTTGCTATGATCGCGTCATTTTTATTATCCCAAACATTGGTTCCGGTTTTGGCCAACTGGCTTTTGAAAGACCACCCGAAACATGAGGCGCCAACATTAGCATTGGACGATCAGGAAGTTAAGGACGTAATTGAAGAAGGTGTGCATCCATCATTGCCACCGAAGGGTTTTGAAAAATTTAAATTAAAATACATTGATTTCCTGAGTGGCATTATGCGGAAAGGGAAACTGGTGGTTCCGGTTTATCTCGTTGGTGCGGTTGCATTGATCGTTGGCGGATTTTTCCTGATCGGGACTGATATTCTACCCAAAGCCAACAGTCACCAGTTTCAGATGCGCCTGCGCATTGCAGACGGAACGCGCGTAGAACGCACCGAGGAGGCCACATTAAAAGTCCTCAATCTGATCAAGTCGGAAGTGGGTAAGGAACATGTCGAGATCTCGTCGGCGTATGTCGGCACGGTGCCTTCCAGTTATGGAACTTCCAACATTTTCGTGTTCAACAGCGGGCCGCATGAAGCCGTTTTGCAGGTTTCCTTGCATGAAGATTTTCCGGTAAAAATGGATGCTTTAAAGGAAAAACTGCGTGAGCGGATTGGTAAGGAAATTCCCGCATTAAAGATTTCATTTGAGCCGATTGAACTGGTGGATAAGATCATGAGCCAGGGCGCTTCCACGCCGATCGAGGTGAGTGTTGCTGCGAAGGATGTGGAAGAAGCAGGAAGATTTGCGAAAAAGATCCAGAAAGAAATGCAGCACATTGCGTTTCTGAGGGATGTTCAAATCGCGCAGCCGCTGGAATATCCGGTGCTCAATGTTGAGATTAACCGTGAGAGAGCGGGTCAACTTGGTATAACGTCGACGCAGGTTGCCAGATCCATGGTTGCTGCCACTTCATCAAGCCGTTTTACAGATAAAAACCTATGGCTGGACGATGCGAAAGGATTGGCATATCAGGTCCAGGTTCAGATTCCTGAGTATCAGATGACTTCCGTGGAAGACATTGGGACAATTCCATTAAAAACCGGCGTTAGCAATCCCCTATTGGCCGATGTGGCAACATTCTCACAAAAAACAGCGCCTGGAGAATACGACCGCGCCGGTCCGAACCGACTGGTGACTGTAACCGCGAACATTCACAAAAAAGATCTGGGTGCAGCTACGAAAGCCGTTCAAACTGCTATTAAAAATGCCGGTGAACCTCCGCGTGGTGTTTTGGTTGAGCTGAAAGGGCAATCTGATTTGCTTACCGAGACATTGGGCAGCTTGCAGGTGGGTTTGGTGATCGCCATTGTCATCATGTTCTTGTTGCTTTCTGCGACTTACCAATCCTTCAAATTGTCACTTGTTGTACTTTCAACGATTCCAGCGGTGGTTGTGGGGTCGATCGGCTTGCTGCTTATAACTGGCGCCACATTGAATCTCCAATCTTACATGGGCTTGATTATGTCGGTTGGGGTTTCCGTCGCAAATGCTATTATAATGGTTACCAATGCCGAAAACCTGCGTTTACAGCTCAATGACTCGCATAAGGCAGTGATTTTGGCAGCCGGAAGCAGGATACGGCCGATTTTAATGACCAGTATTGCGATGATTGCCGGGATGATCCCGATGGCATCCGGCATGGGCGAAGGCGGCGACCAGATTGCTCCGCTGGGCCAGGCTGTTATCGGTGGGCTTATCGCATCCACCTTGGCTTCATTGCTTATTCTGCCTGCCGTTTTTACAATGGTTCAGAAAAAGGCATCTATCCATTCCCTATCGCTCGATCCGGAAGATCCGGAAAGCAATTTTTTCCGAAACAAACTTCAAACATCCATTTCCATGAACACCCTGAAATCGTTAATCGTCATTGGAACGTGCACATTTGGCTTCATGTCGTGCAATTCCGAAGCTGAGACGACTAATAACAAAGAGCAAAAAGAAGAGAAAGCGCCAGCGACTGAAATGGCTGTGGTGCAAAGTCTGAAACCGGCCAAACAGCTTGCCCTACCCGGCGAATTGAAGCCTTGGAATAAGGTCAGCATTCATCCGAAAGTCAAAGGTTTTGTAAAAATGGTCAACGTTGACCGGGGAACGCTGGTGCGGAAAGGGCAGATTCTTGCAACGCTCGAAGCACCGGAAGTTTTGTCTGAATTAAGCCAGGCCAAAGCGCAACTGATCGCTTCGGAAGCCGCATTACACGAAAGCACCACGCGTTTTCAAACCAGCTCGCTGACTTACAATCGCCTACTGCGCACCAGCAAAACGGAAGGCGCCGTATCGCTCAATGAGCTGGATCTGGCAAAAGCAAGGTCGACCACCGACAGTTCGGCCGTTGCCATGGCACAGGGAAATGTGCAGGCTGCACGCTCTTACATGGAAACAAAATCACAACTGGCTAAATATCTGACTGTTGCGGCACCATTCGACGGCATTATTACCGAGCGGAATATCAGTCCGGGCGCATTGGTAGGGCCGGGAGAAAGCGGCGCTAAACCATTATTTGTTTTGGAAGACAATACAAAATTGCGGTTAACCCTGGCCATTCCCGAGAATTTGTCCAATGCAATTCCATCAAAAGGCGAGATTACTTTTACAGTTTCCGCAAGTCCCGAAAAGCAGTATAAAGGCGTATATGCAAGAAGTTCGAGAACATTAACCGAAGAAAACCGCTCCATGATGACCGAATTTGACGTGGATAACCGTTCCAACGAGCTCAAAGCAGGCATGTATGCGCAGGTGTCGCTTAACTCAGCCCGCACGGCCAACACATTATTCGTCCCGACATCAGCAGTCGTCTATTCCAGCGAGCAAGTTTTCGTAATCCGGGAAAAAGACAAAAAAGCCGAATGGGTGCCTGTAAAAAGAGGAACCGTCGTAGATTCCCTCGTCGAAGTCTTCGGCAATCTTCACGCCGGCGACCCGATTGTGAAGAAGGCTTCGGAGGAGTTTAGGAATGGGGAGAGTTTGTAAATAAAAAAACAAAATAAATATAGGGTTGAAAGTTGTCATTATGGCAACTTTCAACCCTATATTTGTGTTTAAAAAGGACACACTTTACATGAACGTGATCAGTTTTAAAAAATTAAGAGATTTTTACACTGCGCATCCCGATTCCAAAGTTTATTTGACATCGTGGTTTAAGACGGTTAGAAAAGCGGATTGGAAAGATTTCAATGATGTAAAACATGATTTCAGGAGCGTGGACCTCGTCGCGGACAATAGATTGATATTCAACATTAAGGGAAATCATTATCGTTTGATCGCCAGGATAAGTTTTGAGCACAAAAGGATCATGATCAAATGGATTGGAACACATGCTGATTACGATAAAATTAATGCAGTCAGAATATGAGCGAATTGAATATGGAGCTAAAAATTATTGAAACAGAGGAAGAATATAACAGGGCAATTGCGCGCATTGACGAGCTCTTTGACGCTAAAAAAGGCAGCAAGGATGCGAAAGAGCTTGATGTGTTGGTTTTGCTGGTTAATAAATATGAGCTTGAAAATTTCCCCATTGACGAACCCGACCCGATTGAATACATTAAGGTCAGAATGGAGGAAATGGGGCTTAAAGCGAGCGATCTTGTGCCTTATATGGGCAACAAAGGAAATGTTTCTCGCGTACTGAACCGGAAACGTGGATTATCGATTGAAATGATTCGAAACCTTCACAAAGGATTAGGGTTCCCGCTGGACGTATTGGTTTCTGAGCCAAAACTTACTCCGGCCTAAAATGAAAAGAGCAGCTTTCGCTGCTCTTTTCATTTTAAATCTATCCTATCAATTCCTGCTGTAAGTATCCAGTGTGGCTTGTGGGAAAGTTCTGAGAATGTCCGTCATGGTGTTTTTTACCATTGTTTCGCGGTCTTCTTTCTTGGTTGGTGCTTTCACTTTGC
The DNA here is from genome assembly GCF_021502655.1 of Dyadobacter sp. CY347. Taxonomy (GTDB): domain Bacteria; phylum Bacteroidota; class Bacteroidia; order Cytophagales; family Spirosomataceae; genus Dyadobacter. The sequence goes on along the minus strand of NZ_JAKFFT010000001.1, from coordinate 112,818 downwards.
CGGAAGCCCATCCTTGCCAAACCATCCGGTCGCTGTTTTTCTGATAAATGTTCAGGATAAAACGGCTTTCCTGATAGTTATAGGTCGAAATGTTGTTTCCGCCGCCGTACCACCACATATAGGGCGAGTACATGTTGTTGGAACGCACTTGCTGACGTTCTTTCACATCGGTCATGAATCTTACAATAATGTCCGGGTTTTTGGTATCCATTTTATAACCTTTGGCCTCCATCACTTCTACGACCGCATCTCCCAGCCTTCTTCTGTTGAGCTCACTGCCCAAAAGCGGATCCTGCTCCATATTGTGCTCGGCTTCCACCTTGAAGGTCTTAAATTGTTTCAGATTGACAGAGGAATCATAATCGTAACTTACTTGCAGCGCCTGGCTGCATCCCATCATTAAGAGCCCCGCAACGACCACCGCAGCGGTGGACTTCATCAACTTCACTATGATTTTCATGTTTGTTTGAACGTTTAGTTATTGTATTAATCTGACAGTTTTCGAGGGCAAAAGTTTAATTGTTCGGACAACAATATCATATAAACTATAAACAAATATTTTTGGTATATAAGTTTAAAAAAAACATTTGACCAATGCCCTAATTGCATCACAGACAAGGTTTTCGAGTTATGCAAACGTTTGCACTAATGCCTCTCAAAAGGTAGACAATAGTCGTTCGGAAATGGTTGTAAAACAAAAAGCGCCCGGGGTTAGCCGGACGCGATGCACTGGGAATTTATAGGGACCACAAACTCTTTTACAAGGCTAAACTTTTTTATAATCCGGATGTTTGTAAGGATCCCTGTAAGGGCGGGCCAAAAGCGCATTGGCCTCTCTATCCCCAACAATTTCGCGTTTTACCGGATCATAAACAATGGGCCGCCCGGTTTTCATGGAAAGATTTGCAAGAATACAACTTGCGGTTGATATGTGACCTTCTTCAATGTCTGCAACGGGGTTGGTGCTGTTGTCGATGGCGCTCAAAAAGTCCAGCATATGCAGTCTTGTTGCTGGCGCAGCATTAAGTTCAATGGCCTTTTCGGACACATCTTCCGGATATTTTTCCTTTTCAAAAACTACATCTTTATGGATTTTGTCACCTTTGCCGTTGGGAATAAAGTCATAAGCCATTGTGCTCGCCCATAAAGTTCCTTTTTCACCGTAAAGCGTAAACGACCATGGATAATCAGGATTATTGGGCGTTCCCCAGGTGCGGTGCTGCCAAACGCAATTCAGCCCGTCATATTCAAAAATGGCAGACTGTGAGTCAGAAATATTGGATTTCCCTTCCTTCTGAACATAAATTCCGCCTGTTGAACTAATCTTTTTCGGCCAACCCAATTTCAACATCCAGCGCACGGTGTCAAACATATGTACACACATATCGCCCGTGATGCCATTCCCGTATTCCATAAATGTCCTCCACCAGCGGACGTGCGGCAGGCCGTCATATGGTCGCAAGGGCGCTGGCCCCGTCCATTTTTCATAATCCAGAAAATCAGGCACAGCCTCAACTGGTGGATTGCCGTTGTTGCGCATATGGAAATAGCAGCACATTTCAACGTGTGAAATCTTGCCCAGCAAGCCTGCGTCAACAATGTTTTTCTTCGCATCAATCAAGTGGGGCGTGCTTTTCCGCTGCGTTCCAACCTGGACCACTTTATTGTATTTGCGGGCAGCGGCGACCATTGCCTCGCCCTCCATTACATCCACACTGATTGGTTTCTGCACATACACGTGCGCGCCGGCTTTCACCGCATCGATCATCTGCAAGGCATGCCAATGGTCCGGTGTGCCGATCAGAACAATGTCCATTTCATTTTCAGCCAACATTTTTTGATAATCAGCATACAACTTCGGCGTCTTACCGGATTTCTGGCGCTGGCTCACAAGCTTTCCTGCCTCATTCAACTGATTTTTATCAACATCACAAAGCGCAAGCACTTCAACCGGAGCCACTTGGATCAATCGGAACAGATCACTTTTACCATACCATCCGGTTCCAATAAGTCCCACGCGAAGCGTTTTAGCAGGATTAATAAGGTCCATTCCCCTCGCCCCAAATGTAGAAAGCGCGAGTGCCGCCGTAGCACCATGCAGAAAATGACGGCGATTGATATTGAAATTATTCATTGATTGACTGGTTGGTTATGGGTCTGGTTTAGTTGTGACTAAAAGGGATGTGAGCGGCTGGTTTACTTTCAGCAAAATTTTTTATTTGAATTTGTGACCCCTTTCGAAGACTTACGTCTAAATGGGAAAAGAATTCGAAAGAAAATGAAATTGGATTATTACCAGACCAAGCCGAGCGATGACTATTTGTCTTTTAGATTTGAAAGTGTAAGTGATACAAAGACAATAAAAAAGATGATTACCTTCAAACCTATTCCTAAGGGCATCAATTTCTATAATCTGGCATTCGGCGATCTGGACGAACAGGACGAGATGGATGATCTTATGATTAGCAATAATGCTGATATGGAAAAAGTGATCGCAACAGTAATTCAAAGCATCTTTATATTTTGTCAAGTAAATCCTACCGCTTTGATATATATAGAAGGAAGTACACCGCAGCGAACACGCCTTTATAGAATTATAATCAACAAAGAGTTTGAAACGTTTCGAAAAGACTTTGAGATTTTTGGAATGATCAATACATTAGTTGAACCATTTAGCAGGAACCGGCCGTATACTGCGTTTGTTGTAAAAAGAGTAACTAAAATGACATTTAACTATGAAAAAAGAAGTTAAAACCGCCAGCCCTTTCTACAAGTCAGAAAAAGAACGCGCCGCTGTTGAAGCCTTTTCACAAAAGAAATTGCAACAAGCGATGAAGAGCCTTGAGAATGTTGATTTAAGCATTATTACCGGAAAGAAGGCATAATTGAAACGCCTACTTCAAAAACTGCTCAACGTTCTTTTTGGTTACCAACTGAAACGGGATTAAAACCTGTTTCTCAAACGCTCCTTTCTTAGCAGCCTTTACGGCTGTTTCTATTGCTTTGCCACCTTGCTCCTGGGCGTTTTGGAAGATTGTAGCGTTTAATGCTCCTATTTTCACGGACTGCAATGCATCAGGAATCGCGTCGACGCTTACTACGATTACTTTATCTTTCAAACCAGCTGCTTCAAGGGCTTTAACGGCTCCCATGCCCATTTCGTCGTTGTGAGCGAAGACCGCGTTGATCTTGGAACCGTAGGATTGAATCCAGTTTTCCATTAATGACATGGCTTTTGCGCGATCCCATTCGCCGGTTTGCTCGGCCAGCAATTTCATTCCCGGATTGGCTTTGAGGATTTCCTTTGCACCATTGTCCCGCTTAATTTGCGCAGCCTGGCCCATAAATCCGTGCATAATCAACACATTTCCTTTGCCGCCTAATTTCTCAGCAAGATATTTCATGGCAATGCGCGCAGATTCTGTGTCATCGGAACCAACAAATGCGGTGGGCTTTGCGGAAGTTTCGGAATTGACATTGATGATGGGAATGTTCGCATCCATCGCAAGTTTTACGGCAGGGGAACTGGCCTCGACTTCGCAAGGATTCATAATGATCGCGTCCACACCTTGTGCGATGAAGCTTTCGACTTGTTCCACTTGCTTTAACGCTGAGCGCTCGGCGTCAACGGTTATCAATTCAACACCCAGCTCTTTGGCTTTGGCTTCCATTTCGTCGCTGACATTGACGATAAACTCATTTTGCATGCTTAACATTGTCGCGCCAACAACAAGTTTTTTGCCAGAATCCTTTTCTCCATTTTCACTTTTCTGAGACTGATTGCAGCTTGCCATTGTGATACATAACGCTGCTATTAGAATGTATTTCATTGGATTAATGGTCATATTTTGATTCTATTTTTTTGGCAGGTGCCTTGAAATTAGCGATCTTTTTTACCCATGCTATCTAGCACCACAGCGCCAATAATAATGATTCCCATTACCACTTGCTGATAATAGGAAGTGACATTCAGCAAATCCAGACTGTTGCTAATAACTCCAATCAGCAAAGCGCCGATCAGCGTTCCGGTCATGGTGCCGGTGCCGCCGGATGTGCTTGTGCCTCCGATGATAGCGGCGGCAATCGCGTCGAGCTCAAATCCTGCGCCCGCATTAGGCTGGCCAGTAGTAATTCTGGATGTAAGCAAGATTCCCCCTACGGCAGAAAGCAGCCCGCAGAGTGTGTAAACCCACATTTTAACATTGGTAACACTAATGCCTGACGCCCTTGCAGCGGGCTCGTTTCCGCCTACTGCGTACATGTAACGCCCGAGGACGGTTTTGTTTAAAATAATGGAGCAAATAATGAAGGCGATGATCAGGATAATGATGGGAAAAGGAACTCCAAAGACATTTCCGCCGCCAATGAAGTTGAAGGAGTCTGACAAATTAGAGATGGGCCGACCTTTGCTTAGAATCAATGCAAGTCCTCGGCCAATGGTCATGGTTCCTAATGTTACAATGAAGGGCGGCACTTTGCTTTTTGTAATGACAAAACCATTGAATGCTCCGAAGAAAACACCTGCGCCCAATCCGGCAAATAATGGAACAAGCAAAGGATAAGTGTCCGGATGGGCGAACATGGCTGCCGTAACGCCGGCAACTGCAACCATCGATCCAAGCGAAAGGTCAATCCCGCCGGTTATGATCACAAAAGTGACGCCAAAAGCTAGCAAAGCATTGATTGAAACCTGCGTTCCAATGATTAGTAAGTTAGGAAGTGTGAAAAACCTGGGCGTGCTTAATGCTAAGGCCAGGCATATCAAAGCAAATGCCAAAAAGATGCCATATTGGCCAAAACGCTTCAATTGGAAAGATCTATCCATATTTATTTATCGATCAGGCGACCGCGTATTTCATAATTAATTCCTGCGTCGCTTCCGCTCTTGAAAGAATTGCCGTTTGTTTTCCTTTTGATAAAACCAAAATCCGGTCGCTCATACCCAAAATCTCAGACAATTCAGAAGAGATCATAATGATGGCAATTCCTTTGTCTGCAAGGTTTCTGATAAGTTTATATATTTCAAATTTTGCGCCTACATCCACGCCTCTTGTCGGCTCGTCAAGAATGATGATCTCGGGTGCGGCGAGCAGCACTTTGCCAATGACCACTTTTTGCTGATTGCCGCCGCTGAGATAAGTAACTTTCTGGTCCATATCGGCAGTCTTAATGCGCAAGTCATCGATCATTTGTTCAGTTGAAATCCTCTCACTGGTTTGATCTATAAAAATCCCTTTCCTGTGCCGGTTCATGCTGGCTAATGTGGTGTTGTCTTTCACCGACATGCCAGGAATAAAACCCAATCCCTTCCGATCTTCACTTACATAGCCAATGCCGTTTTCGATGGCCTCGCGTGGGGTTTTGTTGATTACTGATTTATTTTTAATCCTGATTTCGCCGCCGTCCAGCTTGTCTAAACCGAAAATTACGCGTGCAATTTCGGTCCTTCCAGCGCCCATCAGGCCAGCGAAACCCAGGATTTCTCCGGCATGGACTTCAAAGTTTATATCTGAAAACTGACCTTTCCTGCACAATCCATTTATTGAAAGCGCCAGATCGCCTTTCGCACTGTTGGATTCGGGAAACATGTGATCGATTTCCCGGCCGACCATCATGGCAATCAATGAGGGCTTGTCGAGTTCTACGGCGCTTTTCGTGGCAATGTATTGACCGTCACGCAGGACGGTTATGGTGTCCGAAATCTCGAAGATTTCGTCCATTTTGTGAGAGATGTAAATAATGCTTACTCCCTTCGCTCTTAAGTCTTTAATGATTTTAAAAAGTGTATCAACTTCCTTGTCGGAAATGGCCGATGTCGGCTCGTCCATAATGATCACTTTTGCATCATTTGAAATTGCTTTTGCAATTTCTACCATTTGCATCTGGGCAACACTCAAATGCTTCATTTTGGCTTTGCGATCAATGTTAACCCCCATTTCTTCCAGCAAAACCGCCGCTTTTTTATCAATAGCAGTGTCATTCAACCAGCCGGAAGTCCAGTCTTTTCTTCCTGAAAGTTCCTTTTCTCTTCCTAGAAAAATATTTTGCGCAACCGTCAGTTCGGGAATAATCAGGATTTCCTGATGGATCATTGAAATTCCACGCTTTAATGTGTCGCTGACATTGCTGTTTCTTAAATCTGTTCCTTCAAAACTTATTTCCCCTGAATCAGGTGCAAGCAGGCCGATCAGGATTTTCATAAAAGTCGATTTCCCTGCTCCGTTTTCACCCATTAAGGCATGCACTTCTCCCCTTTTTAGCTCAAAATGAACATTATCCAATGCTTTCACACCGGAGAATGACTTTGAGAGATTTGAAACTTTAAGGATAGATTCAATCATATTTTTTAATCCCCCGGTTGAAACCGGGGCAATTGATGTTTTTTTTGAGATGCTTAGTTTAAATGATGTCAAGAATTCATTCTACACGAATAACCCTCAAAACAAAACATTGCCCGGGGTTTCAACCCCGGGCCTTATGATAAATGAGAAATAAAAATGGAATAGGACAGAATAAAATCTGATTTAAACTAGCCTTCCCAAGTCACATTCGTGTCTTTCCAGTTTTTTGATGCGGCGGAATCCAGCACTGCTTCGCAGACTTTCTGGGTTTCATAAGCATCCTTGAAAGTTGGTCGGCAAGGCTCACCGGTTTGCAGGCTTTCAAAAAAATCGGCGGCTTGGTGGATGAATGAATGTTCATAACCAATGCTCGTGCCCGGAATCCACCAACGCTTCATATAAGGCTGATCAGCATCTGTAACCAATATCGATCTCCAACCGCGGACGATCGATTCGTCGCTGTGATCGAAAAACTCCAGACGGTTCAGATCGTGCAAGTCCCATCGGATGGAAGCGTGCTCGCCATTGATTTCAAATGTATAAAGTGCCTTATGTCCACGTGCGTAACGCGTTGATTCAAAGAGACCTAAGGAACCGTTATCAAAATGACAGTGGAAAATACAAGCATCATCAATGCCTACTTTTTTCACTTCACCGCTTTCTGAATGTACACGTTCTTTGATAAATGTCTCCGTTACAGCCGAAACATCCTTAATGCCGCCATTGATCCACATGGCTGTGTCAATGCAATGTGCCAGCAAGTCACCTGTTACCCCAGATCCGGCCGCATCCACATCCAAACGCCACGTTGCAGCGCCTCCTTGTGGCACATCCGGGTTAATGGTCCAATCTTGAAGGAAATTGGCACGATAATGAAAAATACGACCCAGCTTACCTGAATCAACGATTTGCTTTGCTAATGTTACGGCAGGAACGCGGCGGTAATTATACCAAACCGTGTTTTGAACACCCGCTTTTTCGATAGCATCCACCATGGCTTTGGCTTCTTCCAATGTTCTTGCCAATGGTTTTTCACAAAGGATCATTTTGCCCGCGGCGGCAGCTGCAATCGCTATTGCGGCATGCGTGTCATTGGGTGTACAAATGTCGATTGCATCGATATCGTCGCGTTCTATGATTTTTCTCCAATCCGTTTCAATGGATTCGTAACCCCATTGTTCTGCAAATGCGCGTACTTTTTCTTCGTTACGCGAGCAAACTGCCTTCAAAACGGGACGATATTCCAGCTCCGGGAAGAAGTCGCCTATTCTTTTATATCCATTGGAATGCGTGCGGCCCATTAATCCGGTTCCGATCAACGCGATCCTGATTTCTTTTTTATTTGACATATTACTGAATTCAAATCGGGTTAAACGATGGGAGAAACAACTGAATCTTCCTGATACCAGCCATGCGCCTGACGCACTTTCACCATTGCCGCGAGAATATCATTCCAGGTTTGCTGATTGGTCATTACCTCATTAGGGAACATGCAGCCGTCCCAGCAAATGTGACGGAATGCCTTGGTAATGTTGCCGTTTTCATCGCGAAGCCAGTATCCGGCATCTTTTGTAATGTCTAATCTTCCGTTTGGATCCGTTGCAAGACAGTGACGCCCGGTTTTATCATGCGAGCCTGTTCCGTGAACCGTTCCGTCGTTTTGCGCGACGTGGAAATCAAATGTATAAGGACGCAATTCAGCAGTCATTTTTTTCAAACCTTCCTCCAAAGCAAAGCGATCGCCCCACTGGAAATCCACAGGCAAAATGCGGTGTTCAGGCGCATTGTAACCCAATAAATAAAGGAATGTATGTGACATATCGGCCTGGAAACCCATATTTGGACGATCAACAGCGTGCAAAGTGTCAAGCATCGCTCTCCAGCTATGCATCCCGCCCCAGCAGATTTCTCCTTCGGCAGCGATTTTTTCACCAAAATCAGCAGCTACGTCACAAGCACGTCTGAATGTTTCAGCGATTTGCTTCGTATTTGCAGCAGGATCAACAGCCCAAACTTCCGGAGAGGCAGCTGAGTCAACGCGGATTACGCCGCCTTCACGAAGACCGAGGTCACGCAGTTTTTTACCAAAAATACACGCCTGGCGCACCTGCTCCACGAATGTGTCTTTCGCTTCCTTGGTCCCCATTGCAGAGCCAGCCCAAACATTGGCCACAAGGCTTCCTACTTCGAGGTTCAGGCCGCTCAGCTTTTCAGCCAGGCGTTCTGCGCCGCCGTCCTGGTTCATATAAATACCAACATGCGGGTCGAAAAGGCCCAGATCAACACCATCAAAACGAACGCCGCCCACTTCCGCAGAGGCGGTTTTTTCAAGCATTGTATCAAAAGAAATAATCGGTTCTTCATCAGAACCTTTCCCCACAATCCCAGGCCATGTGGCATTGTGAAGCTTAGGATAATTATTTTCTGGCATGGTTTAAGAATTTATTGGTTAAAGAACAAGGTCAGGATTCCCCGGACCGAAGTGTTTCAGAATTACAATTGGATCTGTTTTGGAAGGATTGCTGATCACAACGCCTTCTGTCGCAGCTTTTTCACTCACAAAAAACTCATCATTCGTCAGTTGTCCGTAGCGGATCAATGCGGGTGTTTCAATGTCCCACTCGCCTAGTTTGCCGTGGCCCTGCATCACGATCATTCCGTATGCGCCACCGTCTTTAATTGTTACGGTTTGCCCAGGAAATACGGTCAATTCTTTGGCACTGTAAGCTTCGTTTTTGTAGCAAATCCAGTTTTCACTATATCCTTCCGCTTCCATTTCGGCAACATCTTTCACCGGTTTCGGACGCATGAAATGTTTCTCCATCAAATTAGGATTGACATTCAAATCCCAATCGATTACTTCCATCAACAAGTCGTAATCGCCAATTCTGTCTTGCGGGGTGCCTTTCCAAAGCAGCTCTTCCGGAATAACCGCCTCGTTAACAAGCGATTGATACATTGCGAAAATGTCCGATGCTTTCTGGGGCTCATACGTGCACAAGCTGCCCGGCGCGTGCAGCATGCCGGGAGGCACATCCCAGCCCGTACCCGGTTCCAGACGAAATGCCTGAGAGTAATTCGTGATTTTATTGTCACCCTTGGTGAAGTTCATCAGACACTCCTTGATCTGCTCTTTGGAAGTACCAGGAGCAATACCAATGAATGTATAAGGAAAATCGCCGCCGTGGTTGTTGAGTTGCGGCGGGAAATAGTAGGCTTCCGGTTTGCCGTTCTGACCCACCATGGCAGCGTGCTCGTCTCTGTGGTGGATATGGTGTGGAAGCGGGCCCATATTGTCAAAAAACTTGGAATACATCGGCCAGCTTTTGTATTGATCCCAAAGTCTGTCACCAATAATTTCACCTTTCAGCTCTTCCACCGCATCCCGCAATGTGACTTTTTGAATGCCTGACTCATCTTCCAAAACAATTTGGCTCAAACCTTCATTTTCGCCTGTCAGCGGCCCGTTCTCCGCGGGAGTAGTAGAAGATAACCAGCGCTCATCGATACCGCCACGCTCTCCACCCAGTACATAATAATCGTCCGGATGTAATTTGATCCTGCGGCCGGGAACGCAAAATGAACGCGGCACCCAGGTCGGCGCCAAACGCAAAATCCCTTTTCCCTGCTCTAACGCCTTTTCAGCTATACTCGAAAGTCCCATTGTGGTTAATATATTGGTTTAGTGTAAACTTTTGCTTTGTTATTTAATAAAGTTGTGAGCTTCTGCTTTTGACTCTGTCACCCTGAGCGTAGTCGAAGGGGCGTTACTGCTTGGTGGTAACGCCCCTTCGACTACGCTCAGGGTGACAGGGGCCTTGTTCAGGCCACATTTACATTTAATATGAACTCATCTATGACCTCTTTCCCCGTCATCACATTCAATTCCAAATCATAAACCTTCATCTCCTCCGGCCCAATGAAAATCAGTGTTTTATCTTCCCTAGCCTTCGCTTGCCCAGATAGCGGATGCGTGCTGGGTTCCAGGCCGGTTACGTATTCTCCTTTGCCCCAATGTTGCCAGTTGGCCATCCAGGGCAATTGCTCTTTTTTGAATTTTAAACCAACGGCCAGACCAATCTTCTCATTATAAAGCCCGCAAACGCTGTCGCCGAAAATGTCGGCTTCAATATCAACCAAAGCAACTTCCTCGCCACTTCCTAAGTGATCTTCCAGTGGTGCTGGGCATTTTTTGAAATCGTTTCCTTTTTTAAAGATCTTGGCATTTTCCTCACCGTGCCTTGGATGCCATTCGCCTCTCCACAGAATGCCTGTTCCTTCGTCAACCAGAGGCCAGCCGAAATTGAAATGATACAAAAGCATGTGCGGCGATGGCGTGTTTCCTTTATTGGTTACTTCGTCATGAATGCGGATTCCTGGTTGGCCTAATGTTGCTGAAATGGTTCTGCGTAGTTCAAGGCTCGGGCCAAATGGTTTTGTTTCCCTAATAATGCCCGTAATGCTCATTTCCAGCTTGCCTGCTCTTGGGTCGGGCTGAATGATGGAAATGACTTCTGCCGGTGAATTGCTGATCAGGCCGTGTAAACCTCTGTCACCAAAATCATCGGATTCAGGCCCTCCTACATGGGTGAGGCCGCAAGTTGTTAGCAAACCGCCGCCGAATGTTCTTAACCAGTCAATGCCTTTGTCAGAAAATGGCTGCGGATAGGTGATGCCGCCATGGCTTAACCAAGCCAGACTATGCTGATTATAAAATGCTTCTGCAATATCCATCGCCCTGTCAATCACGACTTTGAAACGCAATCCTGCTCCTGTGTTTATCCAGGCAATCCGCGTTCCTCTTCCGGCGCCATTATCCAGGACAGAAGTTTCAATTCCGCCTATCTGCGCGTGATTGCCTACTTTTTCCTTCCAGTCTTGATTTATATGCTCCGCACTTTCCATTGATAATGTCAATTCAAAATTAAAAAAGGCTGTTATGCCCTTTCTTTAATGTGTTTTTGAAAGAAATTCCCTCACTCTCAGGTTGAAATCGCCCGTATTTTCAAAATGAAATGCGTGTCCGAGCTTTTCATACAGAAAAAGTTCTGAGTTTGGAATGCCGTTTGCAACTTCCTCAGCCATCCAAACGGGTGTGAAAATGTCCTCCCTTCCTCCGATCACTAATGTTGGTTTATCAATCTTGCCCAAATCAGCGAGCGCATTGTGATTAATACAAGCTGCGGCTTGTCCTTCCAGGCCGTGTAATGGTTGTGGATAAGGATTTACGGCGTCCTGTTTTCTACCTAATTCAAGCTCTTCATGCTGTTTTGGATCGTCCCAGGATGCTTTTGAAAAGATTAATAATTGAATGTATAAGCTAAATTCCTCAGGCCTGAACCTGGCTTTGCTGTTCATGATATGCTGGAATAATCCTTTCGCATAAGCGTCGCAGCGTGCCCAGGGGCACATTAATACCAGTGATTTTAGTTTGTTCGGATGCCTTATAGCGAGCTGCTGCGCAATGGTGCTGCCCATGGAACAGCCTACAACATTTACATTTTCCAATTCCAGTGAGTCTAGTAAACCGGCATAATCATCGGCCATTTGTTCGCTGGTGTATGCGCCTGCGGGCTTATCTGTTTGTCCTACGCCTCTGTTATCGCCTATAATGCAGCGGAAATGATGCTTCCAATCGGCCACATGCACATTCCAGACGGATCCGGGCGCGGTAATGCCCATGATCAGCAAAAGCGGCTCACCGGAGCCCCTTTCTTCGTAATACATGCTTATTCCGTTGGTTTTTATCGTTGGCATATAAAAATGGGTAGCCCCGCTGGGGCAAAAAAACTGTTGTTATCTTTTTGATAATGCCTCTGGCACATTCGTTGTTGATGGTTTTTAGCGATCGGCCTTATCTTAGTGCTGGGATTAGGTCGTTCTGGATCCAGTTGCCGTCGTGCGTAGTTACGAAATCGGGATCTTCCAGTGCTTCTTTTCCTTCATCTTCACAAATGATCCAACCGGTGTAATTAATGTCTTTCAGCCATTGTGTTACGCCCAGTAAATCCACTTTCCCTTTTCCCATCAATGTGAATTCAGGATTTCCATCCCAATCTTTATAATGCACATGATTGATCAGCGATTGATATTCCTTCATTTTGGCCAAAGGATCCATGTCGCCGTTGATAATGTGGCCTACATCGGGTGTCCAGCCTGTAACCGATGCGTCCAACCCTTCGAGCACGATCTTATAATCTTCGGCAGTACGGATAATGGATGTGTGTGGGGAATTGGGGTGGTAACTGCAAGGAACGCCTTTGTCTGCGGCGCGTTTTGAAACGGTGTTGACAATGTTAACGAGGCGTTTTTGGCGCTCTGCCAGATCGTGACGGCCCGTTGGAATTTGAACTGTGTTTAAAACGGCACCTGGAAAACGCTGCAAAACTTTGATCGCATGGTCCGCCACTTCGCGCTCGCGCTCGGTTTCCTCTGCCTCGTTCCAATCCAATGCCAATGCCAATGCCGCCAGCTCAATGCCTTGTTCATCCAACTTTGCTTCCAGCTTATCAGGATCGATCAAATCGCCCATCCAGGTAAAAATGGGTTGAATCCCGGTGAATCCGGCTTTTGAAATGACTTCAATCATGTGACCCAGCCGGCCCTGATGCGTTTGACCGTTGTTGCTCATAAACCAGGTGTAAACCTCTGATCCGAAGCGAAATGGAAGTATTTGAGACATTAAATGCTTTTATTAATTTGTATAAATCAAAAAATTACTTTATCTTCTTTTTGACAATCTCGCCCGGCATAATAAGCGAATCCCAGCCCGCCAGATCGGATGGTTTTACATTGGCTTTATAACCGCTGAAATTGAATGTTGTCGGCTTGTAAGGCCCTACGAATGCAATGTTATTATTTGGCTTAATTTCCTTTTCCATGCCCATAGCCCAAAACGCTGCATTTAGCGCCATCCTTCTGAATCCATCGTTTAACAAATCTTCCGAAGCGCCGTGTGTAGTTGTGAACGAGCGGCCTTTTTTGCCGTTTTCAACCTGATATTCCTTGATCCAGGCAACCGGAAGCAGTTCTTTGGTTTTGTCGGGCTCGGAAGTTGCGGTCATGCCGTTGAGCACCTGGCCTTTGGCAAGCACCGTTCCTTTTGGTTCAGCCGTATAACCACCGGATTGCACCCACATGTCTTTCACGCCGCGCATGATCGGGTGCGATTCCTGTGATTTTTCGATCATGATTTTGGAAGATTGCTTGTGATTCGTGCCATAATGTGAAACCCAGGTTTCACCCAGCACATATTCGCCGAAACCGTCTTTCCAGTTGGCCTTATCGCCTTTGTAATCCCAGCTATAATGTGCCCATTTCGGATCGTTTTTAATCTCAAAAGCATGGGTGGATGTGCGGAAAGCCACAATCGGGCCGCCTCTTTTCACGTAATTATCGATATGCTGCATTTCGGCATCCGGAAAGTGGGCGAAGCGCATAAACATGACGAGCAGATCGGCTTTATCAAGCACGTCGAGGCCTTTAATGTTGGAACCGCCCGGGAAAATGTTGCCTGCGGAATCCAGCGCATACACGACCGTGCAGTTAAAGCCATAAGTTTTTGCCAAAATTTTTGCCAGCGCGGGCAAGGACTCTTCGCCTCTGTATTCGTGGTCGGTGGCGATGAAAACAATGTTTTTGCCAACGCCCGGCCCTTTTTCGCCCTTGTAAACGACGCGATATTTGCTAACGTCATCACCTTGCGCATTTGCACAAATTGATATAAAACTAAATATGAATGTGGCAAAGCTGAACAACAGCAATGATTTCAAGGTTTTTTGCATGGGTCAGGAATGATGTTGGTTTACTCAAAGACCGTGTTTCAGGCTCATTTCGCGGATGAAGTTGTAGCCATTCTCGGCAATGTCCCACGGATCTGAAAACTCCCGCCAGACGCCGATGGCATTCGCAAAATCCGGATCATTTCTTGAAAAAGCCTCAATCGTAAGCCAACCCTGATATTTGATCGCTGCCAATGAAGAAAATGCATCGTCCCAAAGCACTTGTCCGTCGCCGGGCGTTCCACGGTCATTTTCGCTGATGTGCACGTGGGCCAGAACAGGCGCAATGGTCTGCAACGCTGTCGAATACTTTTTCTCCTCAATGTTGGAATGATGCGTGTCGAGCATGGCGCGCACATTGGGATGATCTGCGGCTTTTACGAGTTTGAGCAACTGCTCCATGGTGTTGCACAAATAGCATTCAAAACGGTTCAACGCTTCCAATGCAAATGTAATGTTGGCTTGCGCGGCATAATCCGCGGCTGCGTTCAGCACCTCACCGGCCAATGCATATTCCTGATCCAGCGCGGGACGATTTACAAAAACTGTGTGCGCCGAATGAAACGGACCACAAATAATCTTTGCATTCAGATCATGTGCGCGATCCACCGCCCATTTAATTTTATCCAAAGCCTTTTTCCTCACTTCCACCGATTCGCTCACTGGATTTTCATCCGCGCCAAGGGTCATTACTGCGGTCGTTTCCAGGCCGAGATCTCTGGTATGATTGCCTATGCGCTGATACGCAGCTGATTCCTGAGGGCCTAAGTAAAATTCCGCCCCGTCATAACCGATGTTTTTCAACCGGTCTAAAATGGGAAAAAGATCATCAGAAACCGCTGCCGTCCAGGCAAGCACATTAAATCCTATTTTATTCATTTTACTATCATTCTTGCCATTGCTGGCATGCACGCTATTGTTTGATTCTCAAATCTTTGTATTCCACTTTCATAGGCGGTCCAACGTGAACCTGCACGCCTAATAAGCCGCTTTTTTTACCATTAACCGTATCATTATCCGTCACGTCGCTCATCAAAACGCCATTAATGTAATGTTGCAGCCGGTTTCCTTTGGCCACAATGTGGAAGTCATTCCAGTCTTCGCTTTTGATCAGAGTCTTCAACGAATCGGACTTTCCTAATGAGCCGGTTACTTCCAGCCCTGTCCAGGCATTCGCTTTCACACCTGCACGAACTGCTTCTGGCGTATTTTCACCTGTGTAAGGCTTAATCGTTGTTTTCTGGCCGCGATATGCAAGGGTTGTTCTTTTGCGCTCCTCGTAATTCTGGCCGGTATAGTTGTTCTTTCCGTCAATATCGGCCTGGTAACCTCTTAATGCAAAAGGGACGTCTGTTAACTGCTCGCTTCTGTAATTGATGCCCGAGTTACCTGCCGCCGCGATCTTAACCGAACCTTTCAATTCAAAATCTGCGGGCTCGCCGCCTTTCCAGATGATGAATGAATTTGTTTTTAAAAGGGTCTCCGGCGTGATTTCTCCTACAAGATTTCCATTTTCCACTCTCCAGTATTTTGGATCACCATCCCATCCTTTTAATGTTTTACCATCAAAAATGGATACGAAGCCCTTTTCTTTCTTCTGGGCCACGCAGGAAATCTGGCTTCCGATGGTCAATAAAACGGCCAGCATAAGTCCGGCGCTGATAAATCTGGAATTCATTTTGGATTGTATTTATAGGTTTAGTGACTTTTGAAATAATGGCTTCCCTTACAACTACGGCAATTTTTTAATCACTACTCTTAAAAAAGCAGAAAATAATATCCAAAAATTCCTAAAATTATCCATGGGACTATCCTGTACTAACCTGCATGGCGCACAAAAAAGGCGGGAAAGCCTAAGCTCTCCCGCCACATCACAACCACTCTGCACAACCAAACTCACTAAACTAAGCTCATTAAGGCATCAATACTTTGTCGATCACATGGATCACGCCATTGGATTGGTATACATCTGCAATGGTCACTTTGCCTTTGTTTCCTTTTGCATCCGTTACAATCAGGTCTTTTCCGTCCATAGAAAAGGTCAGCTCAGCACCTTGTGCGGTTTTTGCCATTGCCTTTCCTTTTCCGTCCTTGATCATTTTCGCAACTGATTTAGAATCCACTTTTCCAGGGATTACATGGTAAGTTAATACCGAAGTCAATGTTGCTTTGTTTTCTGGTTTCAAAAGATTGTCAACCGTTCCTGCTGGCAATGCATCAAATGCTGCATTAACAGGTGCAAAAACCGTGAAAGGACCTGTTCCTGACAATGTTTCTACAAGACCAGCTGCTTTTACTGCTGCAACCAATGTGGTATGATCTTTGGAATTAGCTGCGTTTTCAACGATGTTTTTAGAAGGATACATTTCTGCTCCGCCTACCATTACTGTTTTTTCCTGGGCAAATGCACTGAATGCTGTCATTAAAGCAAATGCCAGCAAGCTTGTAAATTTCATCGACGTTTTCATAGGTAACAAGTTTGTTTTGTTTATACCTGATATACGCCAACGCATTGCAGATAGATCAATCTGTAAGTAAATAATATTGTCCCAACCGGTTACATCATGGAAGCGGGTCGCCCGGGGTTTTGGTTTTGGGATCATAAACAGCAACACCTACGCGCGAATCGGCGCAGCCATAATACAGAAGCCATTTGTTTTTGAAATACACCATTCCTTCAATGAAAACAGTCCCCGCAACATACTGACCGCTCTTTTCAAATGATTCCATTGGCCGGAAAAACGGAACGTCGAGTCTGGCAAGCATTTTTGAAGGGTCATTTTTATCAAATAAAACTTGTCCTGCACAATAACTATTAGGCGTAAAACGCTTGTCGCCATCCTCACCTTTGTCGTTTTTACCATTATATAAAAGAACGATCCCTTTCTCCGTAACAATGGCTGGCGGGCCGCATTCAGTTAAATTACTGTCAAAATAGCCTTTTCTCGGAGAGATCAGGTTAACCAGGTTTTCGTTTTTATCGACAAGCGGCGTCCAGTTGATCAGGTCGGTTGACGAAGCTAAATTGACATTCGCCTCGCCGAAATAGAGCCAGTATTTGCCATTAATTTTTGCGATAACCTGCTTGTCACCAACGAGCTTCGTTACAATTGATCCTGATTTTGACCAGATTTCGTTGAACTTGCCATTGAATGCTTTTGTAAATGCCGGGCCGTGTTTTTCCCATTTTAATAAATCTCTCGACGTAGCGATTCCCAGCCGGGCTTTGTCCTGGTTCCATTGTGTGTAAATGATCACATATAAACCGTCTTCGGTGACCGCAACACGTGGGTCTTCGCAGCCTCCGGGCCATTCATTCTTTTTCTGGTTGTCCTCGGCAGGATACAAAACGGGCTCTTTGCGTCTTTTGAAAGTGATCCCATCCTCACTCTCGGCATAACCCAGGCGTGAAGTCCGCTTTCCGATGGCGCGGCCTGCTTTGTCTTCCGCACGATACAACACCACAATCTTCCCATCTTTTATTGTAGCAGCCGGATTGAAGGTGTCGTTGGATTCCCAGTCAACCTGCCTTTTGTTCATCGGGCAAAAAAATGTGGTGGTCGAATCCGGTGAAATAACGGGGTTAACCCCAGCCGGACGCTGAAAACCGCCGAATGTCCAGTCGGGAAGTTTGTTTTCCGTTTGGGCAAATGCAACTCCCGCAAGCATTGTGAGCGTTAGCGCGAAGCCGGTAAATATTCTTTTCATGGATAAATTGGGTTAAAAAAAATCCGACTCGAACGAATCGGGCCGGATTATACAAACTTTTCTTAAAATTACCTTATCTTATTTGTTAGCAACAAGGTTCACGTCCAATGTGAAATCATTGTCAATCGCTTTGTCTCCAAGGTTTTCGAAGAAATTGGAAGAGCGGAATTTGATGTCATATTTCGTACGGTCCACAGTTACTTTTGCAACCGCCGTCACTTTTTTGGCATCCGACTTCACCGTTGCAGGAAATTTCACGTCCTGCGTAATTCCTTTAATGGTCAACTTACCGGTTACATCATAAGCGTCCCCGCCTTTTGGTGTTACTGATGAGATAACCAACTTAGCCTGAGGATGTTTCTCTACTGAGAAGAAATCATCACTTTTCAAATGGCCAGTCAGTTTTCCATTCATTTCCTTGTCGGTAACATCCGTAACAACCAGTGATTTCACGTCGGCTACAAATGTTCCGCCTTTCAGCTTATTGCCGTCAACGATCAGCGATCCGCTTTCAACAGGCACCGAGCCTGCGTGCGTTCCTGTAACTTTTTTAGCTCCCCAGGTTATTGTGCTGCTTTTTGTGTCCACTGCAAGTGTTTTGTCAGCAGCTTTTTTATCAGGGCCGGCCATTGCAGCGGCATTGAACAGCAAACCAGCAAAAACGAAAACAAACATTTTTTTCATAGTCATTCGATTGTTAAGTGGTAAAATTGATTTGTAAGATAAGAAGATATAATAAAAATTTATTTAGCAAGTTTAACGCCACTCAGGCCTTCCAGGATCGCTTTTCCCTCCTGCCAATCTTCCAGTCCTGAAACCGCATTGATATGCCCTTTTTTCCCAACATTAACGAAATCGCTGCCCCAGCTTGCTGCGAAGGCTTTTGACCGGCCAATGGTTGCATAAATATCATTGGTGCTCGCTACTACGACCGATTTGAAGTCAAAAGGTTTAATGGGGATGGGTGTAAATCCCACCACGAAGTTTAACCGCTTCGACAATTCGGCATCCGCGGGCGCCACCAGCAATGCCCCCTGAATATGTTCTGAACTAAATTCCTGCGCCCAATGTGCAATGGTTATGCACCCCAGGCTATGCCCGATCAAAACGGTCGGGCCCGTTAACTGACTGATCTGCTTTTGGAGCTGGCCAACCCAATCTTCCTTCACCGGCCAGTCCCAGTTTTCCTGCTGCACTCTGCTAAAAACGTCACTATACTGCGTTTCCCAGATGGTTTGCCAATGTTGCGGCCCCGAGCTAGCCAGTCCTGGAACTGTTAGAAAATGCATATGCAAGCGTTGAAATCTTTTTAAACAATAATTAAATCTTATCCTTCACACAACGAAACCCTAGATTGTTACTTCCGCTGGTAACTTCGCCTTTGCCACGGCTTCCGGCTTTGTATCGGATGCAATAGTCGTCGCTGCAGAGAAAAGAGCCGCCGCGCTGAACGCGTTTGACTGCGCCCGGTTCTTCGGGATCATAGCTGTCCGACGGGCCTTTCGGGTTGTCCTTCGGGCTTTTCTGGTAATAGTCCGGGCGATATAGATCTTCACACCATTCCCAGACATTGCCGTCCATATCATACAAGCCGTAAGGATTTGCAGGAAATGTCTGCACTGGCGCTGCTGTTATGAAACCATCTTCCCTGGTGTTTTTGTCGGGAAAACTTCCCTGGTAAATGTTGGCAACCCATTTGTTCCCGGGTTTCAGTTCGTCGCCCCAGTAATACGTATGGTTTCCTTTTCCACCTTGTGCGGCAAATTCCCATTCGGCCTCGGTAGGAAGCCTTTTTCCTGCCCATTTTGCATAAGCGGCTGCATCTTCGTAGGAAATGTGCGTTACCGGGTAATTCTCGCGGCCTTTGATCGATGACGATGGTCCTTCCGGATGTGCCCAGCTTGCTCCCGGAACGTAATTCCACCATTGTAATGGGTTATCCAGGGAAACTTGTGTTTTTGTTGGTGTAAAAACGGCTGAACCAGGGACCAGCTTATCTGCCGGAACACCCGGATAATCGGCCGGGTGCAATGGCCGTTCTGCTACTGTTTTGTAACCGGTTGCTTTTACAAATGCTGCATACTGTGCATTGGTTACTTCGTGTTTATCCATATAAAAACCATTGATAGTAACCTCATGCATAGGACGGGAATCAGGAAATTCATCCGCGCCCATCAAAAATTTACCACCGCCGATCCAGGCCATTCCCGTTGTATCGCCTTCTCCTTCCTTTAAATAGCTCGCATTCTGAATCGCCGATGCTCTGGACGGAATTCCGTCTGCAATGCAATGTGCGAGGCTGTCGGCTTTTCTTTCTTCCGCAGTCTGCTTTTTATCGCAGCCTGTAATGGCCAGGGTTATTATTCCAATAAAAAAACAAATATTAACGGACTGCAAAAACTTCATATTCTGACTTATTTAACGCGCTCTGCTGCAATGTCATCGATTTTAAAAACGTCTTTCAATGCTTGTCTGGCTGCATGATGCCCGCACATTCCATGCACGCCGCCGCCCGGCGGTGTGGACGATGAACACAGATAAACGCCCTCTGCCGAAGTTCGATAAGGCGAAACCTGCAATGTGGGACGGGAATATAGCTGCAAAATATCCTGAACGCCCCCATTAATGTCCCCGCCGATGTAGTTGGGATTATAGGCCTCAATCTGCACCGTATTCATGGTGTGCTTTTCAATGATCGTATCCCGAAAACCAGGCGCAAAACGCTCCACCTGATCTTCAATAATGGCCGTCATATCTTTGTTCGAACCATTTGGAACGTGGCAATACGCCCAGGCCGACTGCTTTCCCGCCGGCACGCGCCCGGGATCGAAAAGGCTTTGCTGCGCCAGCAAAACAAACGGTTTGTCCACATGCTTTCCTTTGTCCATGCTTTTCTCCCCGTGAGCGATTTCTTCAAATGTATTGCCCAAATGCACCGTTCCCGCTTTTTTGCAAGCGTCGGCTGTAAATGGGATAGGCTCGCTTAATGCCCAGTCTATTTTAAATACGCCCATTCCGTGGCGGTATTTTTCCAGTTTCTTGCGGTAGGAAGGGCTGAGTTTGTTGCCTGCAATTTTCAAAAGCTGCCTGGGCGTAATGTCCAGCAAAACTGCTTTTGCAGGCGGCAGCCCGTCCAGTGATTTTACCTCGAAGTCCGTTTGGATTTCACCGCCGATGGATAAAAAATAACTGGCTAATGCATTCGCTATCGACTGGCTTCCGCCCTTTGGAATAGGCCAGCCTGCCAGGTGCGCCCCGGCCATTAACATGATCCCGAAGGCGGAGGTGGCAATGTTTTCCAAAGGCTGTATTGCATGTGCCGCCATGCCTGCCCACAATCCCCGCGCCTCTTGTGTTTTAAAAAATTTACGTGTCCAGCTTGCCGGCGGAAGCGCTTTCAATCCAAACATGGCCAGATCGATCGGATGTTTTGGCCATGTAAGCGGACCAAGCAGATCGGGAAGTAAACCTGGCAAATCTGCCAGTAACGGCTGCATGAAATCGAGATAGGCTTTTTTATCAATTCCTAATCCTTCCGCTGTTTCCACAACCGACTGGTGCAAAACGGCTGCTTTTCCATCATCAAACGGATGCGCGGCCGCATATTCCGGCTGGATCATTTCCAAACCGAATTGCTTCAAAGGCATTTTTTTAAAAAAAGGTGAAAGGACTGCCATCGGATGCACTGCCGAACAAACGTCGTGTACAAAGCCTGGAAGCGTCAGTTCCGCGGATCGCATCCCGCCGCCAACCGTTGATTTGGCTTCAACGAGCAAAACAGACAATCCGGCTTGGCGCAATGTAATAGCCGCCGCTAATCCATTCGGACCGGCCCCTACCACTATCGCATCGTATTCTGTTTTGTTCACCATCCTTTGATTAAATGCTTTTGGCTCCGGCCAATATTTTCAGCCCCTCATCATCCTTATATTCTTTCATGAGGGCTTTCAGCTTTTCTTTCAAATCGGCTGTGATCTTCTCTGTTCCAGGTTTTCCGTAAATGTTGGAACCTTCGGAAGGATCTTTTTCCAGGTCAAATAATTCCCAGGAATCTGCTCCACCGTAAAAATAGGCCAGTTTGTACCGGCTTGTACGCAATCCGAAATGTGGAAACACGTGGTGCGGCTCGGGGAATTCGTAATAATGGTAATAGGCTTCTTTCCGCCAGGGCGCTTTTGCTTCATCTTTTAATAATGGTAAAAAAGATTTTCCCTGCATGTCGGACGGAATTTTAGCGGCCGCAATGTTGAGCACCGTAGGCGCCCAGTCTATATTCACGATCAGATCCTCGACTTTTTTACCTGGCTTGATCACACCCGGATAACGGATCACAAATGGCGTTTTCAGCGACTCTTCATATATAAAGCGTTTGTCAAACCAACCGTGCTCTCCCAGATAAAAACCCTGGTCGGAAGCATAGATTACAACCGTGTTTTTCGCTAAACCAGATTTATCCAGATAGTCCAGCAGCTTTCCGATGTTCCTGTCCAGTGAGTTGGCAACCGAGAAATAGTCTCTCAGGTAACGCTGGTATTTCCATTCTGTCAGCGCTTTACCAGTCAGTTGCTTATCGGTTACTTCCTTGCCTATTTTATCATAATAAGCTTTGAAAACCTTCTTTTGCTCGGGATTGAAGCGGTTATATGCGTAGTCTTTTTCATAATCCACATTTACTTTCAGATCCTGTTTCAGGCGCATTGTTTTTTCAATGCTCATATCCTGTTGCATTGCGGCGGACCGGCCCTTATAATCATCATAAAAATTGGCTGGCAATGGGAATGTTACATCGTCATAAGCGCCCAGGTCCTGCAAATCCGGAAGCCATTCGCGATGCGTAGCTTTGTGCCCAACGATCAGGAAAAATGGTTTGGAATTTTCGCGTTTTTCCAGCCATTCGACGGAAAACTTCGTGATCAGGTCCGACACGTAACCGGTATAACGGGTTGTATCATTAGGCTGGCCTATGAAATCCGGATTATAGTAATTGCCTTGATCGGGCAACACGTTCCAGTAATCAAATCCCGCGGGCAGGCTGTTCAAATGCATTTTTCCAATCCAAGCCGTTTGGTAACCGCTTTGCTGCAAAGATTTTGAGAGCAATGTCTGGTTTGTGTCAAACCTTGTCCTGTCATTTCTTTTATAACCGTTCACGTGGCTGTATTTCCCGGTAAGCAATGTGGCCCGGCTTGGCCCGCAGATGGAATTAGTTACAATGTTGTTGGTAAGCAATGCGCCCTCGCGTGCGATACGGTCGATGTTTGGCGTTTTCACCAGCTTGTTACCGTAAGCGCCGATGCCCTGGTAAGCATGATCATCCGAAAATATGAATATAATGTTGGGACGACTTGCGGTTTGAGCCATCGCAATGTTGCCTGCGCCGAGAATCAGTAACAGGCTTAACAGGATTTGAAAAAGGGAAAAACGCTTGCGCATCCGAATACTCTATATAATTGGTAGACAAAATAAGCTTATAGCAGAGGATTTAACAAATGTTTCTTGTTAATACTGATAAGAAACCCGTAAAAATGCCGTCCAGCGTGACAAATTCAGTATTTCTTTTGATTATTCAATGGTTTTAAATTAAAAAAGCCGGAAACCCAATGCAGGTTCCCGGCTCATCAAACTATATTCAAACGGATATTATTTCATCTTATCCTTAATGCCTTGTGCCATTTCCAAATGGTGTTTCAATGTTGGCAGTTTTCCGGCTGCCCAGGCTTTCACCTCTGCATCCTTAGCATCGCTGGCTGCCTCTTCAAATTCGCTGATGTCTTCTTTATGATCATCTACCATGAAAGAAATATAGTCTTTATCGAACTCAGCGCCTTTTTTCTTAGACAGATCATCAATTTTCTTTTGCTTATCATCGCTTACCGACATTGGCAAAGTAATATTTTTTTGCTGGGCAAGGGCTTTCAGCTCTTCATTGGCCTTACCATGTTCGGTTGCCATGTCTTTACCAAATTTCTTCACATCAGCGCTGGCTGCATTGGTCTGAGCCAATTCACCAAGCTGCACTTCAAGCATACCGCCATCTGCCGCAGCAACTGCAAATTCCGAATCATCTTCCAGCTTTGTATCGTCAAGCTTCGCGTCATTTTGCTCTTCAGCAACCTCTTTACTATCTTCTGCTTTCTCTGTGTTGCATGCGGAAAATGAAAGCATAGCTGCGAACAACATTCCGCTTAATATTATCTTTTTCATAATTCATTTCATTTTTTTGTGACAATGTATTTAATTGTTAAAATATTGTGCCAGTCCGAATGTTCCGACGAGATTTTATTCGTTTGAAAAAGTTTGTATATTTTTGTGCTGCCAAGCCAAATGGCTATCTTGCTTTAATACTATTATCTGTTAGAACACGCGCAGGCCCCCTATTCTTAATTAATGACAAGCAATAAAAAACCGCTCCAAATTCTCCTTGCGGACGATGATGATGACGATGCTTTCCTGTTCCGGGAGGCGCTGGACCATGTGAATTTGAACACGCAGCTCATGGTGGCTGAAAACGGCATGCGGCTGATGCAGACCCTTCATCAGGAAGAATACAAGCCCGATATTATATTTCTGGATATGAATATGCCTGTGAAGAATGGCCTGGAATGCCTGCGCGAAATAAGGACGCAGCAAGGGCTTGAAGGCGTGCGGGTTATCATCTTGTCGACATCGGTTGCCAAATATATGCTGGATTCGGCGTACAAAGCCGGTGCAAATTTGTACATTCAAAAACCAACCAGCTTTTCGGCCCTGATAGAGATTTTGGATAAGTGCCTTTTTGAGAGATACCCGGAAGGTCCGCTGCTTGGAATGGAACAATTTTTGATTACTGATTAGCTTTTAGAATTTCTATTTCCGTATATGAATGAAGTGCCTAGTTTTCATTCCGATCAGGAGTCTTTTATTCAAAGTCTGAGAAAACAAACCGCAGTTAGCCACAAAAAACTGGAAGAGAATTATTTATCTAAAATGATTCTCGACGAAAAGGTCAGCCTGCCGGATTACCAGAACTACTTGTCTGCAATGTACGGAGTCACGCTTGGTTGCGAAGACTTTGTATTTTCCTCTTTAAAGGACATTATCCCAAATCTGGATGCGAGAAAACGATCGCATCTGATTGAACAGGACCTTCTGGCCACGGGTTTTTCCAGGGCACAAATTGAGGCGTTGCCTGTTTACCGTTTTGCGTTTGCTTCTGTTGCCGAAAACCTGGGCGCCATGTATGTGCTTGAAGGTTCGACATTAGGAGGCCGCATTTTATATAAACATATACATAAAACACTCGGCCTGACTCCTGAAAGCGGATGCGCCTACTTCTGGGGCTACGGCGAGGATACCGGCATGATGTGGAAATCTTTCGTCTCATCATTTACCCAGTTTGCACAAGAGACCGGGCAGAGTACGGAAATAATACAAGGTGCTGTAAACACATTTACGATCATAGACAATTGGCTTGACGAAGCAGTAATTGAAAAGTAAGAATGAACATCAAGAACATCGTGAACCGCGATCTTGTCAACTTGACAAACTGCGAAAGTGAACCAATCCATATACCAGGAAGCATTCAACCCCACGGCTTTATGCTGGGCGTCAACCGCCAGACTTACCTGATCGATTATTGCAGCGAAAATAGCGCAGTTTACATTGAGCTGACCCCGCAGGCGATTTTAGGCAAACCATTGTCTGAAATTTTCCCAATGCAGGAAGCTGAGGATTTCAGGGCCTATGCTGCTGCGGAATCCATTGATTCTGCCCAACCCTTTGTTTTTTCCTTCAATGAGGTTCCTTATAATACTACGGTTCACAAAAGCAATGAGACATTAGTCCTTGAATTTGAGCCATTCCCGGACGGAACGATCAATCTGCCCAACCTTTATAATCAAACACGGACTTTCGTGTCGATTATGGAGAAAACGACTTATCTGCCAGAGCTTTGCCAGGAAATAGCCAACGAAACACGCGTTATAACAGGTTATGACCGTGTTATGGTCTATAAGTTTGATTCGGAGTTTAATGGTGATGTGATCGCAGAGAGCAAGCGTGAGGACCTTGACTCTTTTGCCGGACAAAAATATCCGCATACGGACATTCCGGCACAGGCCAGGGAATTATATATTCGCAATCCGCTGCGGATGATAGCAGACATTAATTACACGCCCGTTCCAATTCTGACATTAGACGATACAAGCGAAAAAACCAACAAATCGCTGGATCTCAGCTTGTCTATCCTGCGCAGCGTATCCCCGATCCATGTCGAATATTTAAAAAATATGGGCGTGGGCGCAACATTGACCATTTCTCTTCTGAAAAATCAAAAGCTCTGGGGATTGATCGCCTGCCATCATTATTCGGCCAAAATATTACCGCATTATACCAGACTTTCAGCATTGCTGCAGGGACATTTCCTTACGTCGCAAATCTCGGTAAGGGAAGTTGCGGAAGAGTTTGAAGTAACTCAGAAAGTAGACAAGTCACTGACGGAAATGCTTTCGAATTTGCACGAAAACAATCTGTTTTTTGAAGAATATCATAGTTCGGATGCATTGCTGAAACTGGCCAATGCAACGGGCACTGCTATTTTTTACAATAACAAACTCTATAAAAACGGCATTACGCCAGCAGACGAGCAGTTGACGCCCCTGTTCCATTTCCTCGCAGACCATTATAAATCTCAGGGATTGGTAACCCACCGGTTGATCGATCAGTATCCTGATGCCGGTCCCATTTCGCAACAGGCGGCAGGGATTGTTTATCATGCATTGCCTGGAAGTGCGGATGGCATCATTTGGATGCGGCAGGAAAAGGTTGAAAATATAAACTGGGCGGGAAACCCGGATAAGGCTGTGCTGGCAAACGAGGACGGCCTGCGCCTTTCGCCCCGGAAATCTTTCGAACTTTGGAAGGAAGTGGTGAAGGACAACAGCGCTCCCTGGCGGAAATCGGAGCTTCATGCAGCTTCGGGATTTTCCTATGCCTTGCAAAAGCACATTAATTACCGCGTGATCCAGACCCAGGAAGATGCAAACCGGGCGCTGAACGAAGAACTGAAAACGGCAAACCAGGAACTGGCTAACCTAAACTGGATCAGCACACACGACTTAAAAGAACCGCTCAGAAAGATCCAGATATTTGCCTCGAAAGTGCTTGACCGCGAGGATCCGGATTTGTCTTTGCAGGTAAAAGATTCTGTCGGGCGCATGCGCGTCGCAGCCGAGAAAATGCAGAATCTGATCGAAGATATTCTTGCTTACTCGAAGGCCGGAAATTCGGAAAAGGTTTTTGAAGATGTTGATCTCAATGTAGTTCTAGGAAATGTTCTGCACGAATTGAACGAAAACATTGAAGAGCGCAATGCTTCAATCCAGGCGCAACAGCTGCCAACATTGAAGGCCATTCCGTTCCAAATCCACCAGTTGTTCCTCAACCTGATCAGTAATGCGATCAAATTCACGGATGGCGATAAAAATCCTGATATCAGCATTCACTTGAGCGTGGTGAAAGGAAGCGATATTAATGATATCATTTCTCCTCAGAAAGAATTTTACAGCATTGCGTTTGCGGATCAGGGAATTGGCTTTGAAAAGGAATATGAGCACAGGATTTTTGATGTTTTTCAAAGACTTCATCCGGCGCATAAATATCCGGGAACAGGCATAGGCCTGGCCATCTGCAAGAAAATT
The DNA here is from genome assembly GCF_021502655.1 of Dyadobacter sp. CY347. GTDB lineage: Bacteria > Bacteroidota > Bacteroidia > Cytophagales > Spirosomataceae > Dyadobacter. The sequence continues at coordinate 85,311 of NZ_JAKFFT010000001.1, read as the reverse complement.
GCCGAAAACCATAAAGGGTTTATTACCGCGCAATCCGAGCTAGGCAAAGGTTCTGTTTTTACACTTTTTCTTCCCGTAACCCGCTAAAATTTTCGGAGGAATATTCAAATGAGTATAATGTTCCTCATTGTAATCTGAAAATCGGCTCCGTACAGACTGGTATTACTTTAATAATACCGAACACACAGTCTAAAGTACACTATATGTCGGTAGCCGTAGCAGTTGGGACGTTGACGGAAGCTCCCGTCATCACTGCAAAACAGATTAAAAAATTAAGGAAAGATCCTGCCCTTACAGCCGCTGCGGCAGGATTAAACTATATTCAGTCAGCGAACGCGCCAGGCTTTCTCCGAAAAGGCAAATCGCCCCGGTTTTATTATGTGGATAAAAACGGAAACAGAGCCAAGGACAAAGAACAGATCAAGCGGATTAAATCGCTGGTGCTGCCACCCGCGTGGCGGGAAGTATGGATCAGCGAGGACGCTGATGCGCATCTTCAGGCAACAGGCATTGATGAAGCCGGCCGCAAGCAATATCGCTATCATCCGCACTGGAACCTGATCCGCAACCAAACCAAATATTATCGCCTGCTTACGTTCTCAGAAGCACTTCCTCTGCTCAGGGAACAGGTTGAGCACGATTTGCGGAAACACAATTTTGATCTTGACAAGTCCATTGCATTGGTGATCAAACTCATGGACAAAACTTGTATGCGGGTTGGCAACCAGCGTTATAAGCTGAAACACGGCTCCTCAGGGATCACGACATTGGACGCGCGTTGTGCCACTGTGAAGGGAAGCACGATCCGGTTTATGTTTACCGGCAAGAAAGGCATCAAGCAAGACATTACATTGCGGGATACCCAACTGGCAAGATTGGTAAAACAATACAAGGAAATGCCCGGCAAACGGCTTTTTCAATATACACAGGAAAGTGGCGGCCGCTGCTCACTGAATGCGGGCCAGGTTAATGATTACATTCGGAAATATACGGGTTCCAATTTCTCTGCAAAGGATTTCAGGACCTGGATGGGCACCGTAACTGCATTTGAATATCTTAGTCATCAGGAAAAATACGATACGCAGCGTCAGTTGACCAGGACATTAAACACTTGCCTGGACGTTGTAGCCGCACATTTGGGAAATACCCGGACGGTTTGCAAAAAATATTACGTGCACCCGGCGGTGTTCCGGGCTTATGAAAATGGAAAGATCCAACGGTTTCTAAACAAGCAGGTCGAGGAAATGAAGCTTTTTACCGAGAGTGAGCAGCATGTAAAGTCTCTGCTGGCACATCAGGTCTAAAAGCAAGCAGACAGCGTATATGAAGCATGATGCGATATTTCAAAATCCTTGTTCTTGCCCTATTAGTTATTCCAAAACCTGGCTCAGCGCAGCGAATTGACCAAACCGCTTCGTTTCGGAATGCAGCAGGCGACAAATACATCCGGCTGCATTATGATAATGATTTCTTTGCTGAAAGCGATTATTATTACACGCAGGGTTACAGCTTTGAAGTTGTTAACCCAGGTTTGAGCAAGAACCCGATCAACAAACTTTTGCTTCACAAAGGCCAGTCCACACGTTATGGACTGGCTTTTGAACATTATGGCTTCACACCAACGAGCATTTCCAGCAATGCTATTTTATACAATGATCGGCCTTTCGCAGGAGCGATTATGCTCAAATCCTTCCGTATTTCAACAGACACAATCCATAAAACGCGGTTGGTCGCAATCCTCAGCACAGGAATGATCGGGCCGGCTGCTTTCGCAGGAAAAATGCAGACAAAAATTCATTCGTGGACGGGCGACCGGGATCCAAAAGGCTGGCAATATCAGATCCGGAATGATGTGGTGCTCAACTACGAGATCCAGTTTCAGAAACAAATTTTGAATCTAAGAAATGTCGTTGCCCTGAATACGGAAACTCAGATGCAGATCGGGACATTGAATAACAAAGCACAGGCCGGATTAACCTTACGGCTTGGGAAATTCGCCTCGCCATTTAAAGATTCTCCCAGGTTAAATGCGCGGAACATTCAATGCTATATTTACAATCAGCCCTTGGTCGGTTTCAATGCATATGATGCAACATTGCAGGGCGGTCTGTTCTCCACACACAGCCCATATAAACTGAAATCTTCACAGATCAACCGCGTGACTTTTCAGGATAATTTTGGTATGGTCATCCAATACTGGCGCATTTACCTTGAATACTATCAATCATTTCTGACCAAGGAATTCCGCACGGGAATGGATCATCGCTGGGGAGGCATCAAAATGGGTTTCCTACTCTGATCCGTGCAAAAAGGGCTACATATACGTTTGTAGCTGCATGTTCCCAAGCCACGTAGGGGCTTTTTGAATGCATCACAACCAGATGGCACAGCATTTTTAGGGTTGGCTTCATTACGCAGATATAAATACTTATCACAAACTTAAAATAAGCTTAGTTATGGAAACCAATGAAAATTTAGTTGAAGTCCTGAACGACTTGATAAAAATAAATAACGACCGTATCGACGGCTACGAAAAGGCAGTTGAAGAAGTGGAAGATATCGACCTTGACCTTCGGAGGATATTTCAAAAAATGGCCAATGAAAGCCGTCAAAATATAGATGAGCTGAGTGCGGAGATCAAAGCGCTGGGAGGCGAAGTGGCAACCGGCACTACAAACTCAGGAAAAATTTACAGAGTGTGGATGGACATTAAAGCAACATTCACCGGGCACGACAGAACCTCGGTTCTTGAAAGCTGCGAATATGGTGAGGATGCAGCTCAGGAAGCATATGACGACGCATTAGCAACAGACGCCGATCTCCCGGTAAACATCAGACAGATCATCGCAAATCAAAAAGCGGAGTTGCTGGAATCGCACAACCTGATCAAGAAATACAGAGACTTGCATCAGGCTGTTAACTGATAATCAGTGCACAATTTGCTTATAAATGAAAAAGGCGGCGGGATCAAATGATTCCGCCGCCTTGCTTTTGTTGTGCTGAGTCAATTATCGCAAATCGACAACCTCAACGCCTGGATATTGTTTTGAATTAAATGCAAAATAACTGTCGGCAACGGTAACGTCCGGCTGGAAATCATTCACCGTGTAAGTTACTTCCTGACCATTTTTCTGGAAAATAGTCCAGCTACTGATCGACTTATCTGCCTTATTCACAGCAATCTGCACCTTATTAACCTGGCTTTCTTTCTTGGTAGGCGTAAGCTCCACCACTTCCAGCGTTTTGGCACCGGCTTTTTGTTCTTTTAAGAAAGCATATTTAAAACCCTTCTTGTAAGCGGTATAAATTTTGGTCGGGTCCAGGTCACCAGTGGCCGTAGGATCGAAGTCCTGCAAATTCACTTCGTTGGTTTCCTTAATGTAAGTCGCCATCAGTTTTCCATCATTAAATATCTCCTGACCGGCCATTTTCAACCTGAATTTTGTCCCTTTTACCGTCGCTTCCCCTTTCAGCGGCTTTCCTCCTTCGGGCGTGTAAGTAAACATCGCTTTGAAGGATTTGATCTTCTGATATTTGCTGCTCATTGCTTCCAGAATGGCCGACGATTTTTTGTCTCCCTGCGCATTTGCCGATGTTACCGACAGGCCTGAGATAACCATTGCTGCAAAGAAAAAAGCGCTTATTCTTGAACTTTTCATATTAAAAGGTTTGGTTCTTAGTAAGTTAAATAAAAAGTTGTAAAACTGTATTGCTACAAATTTTAGACCAATTGTAAACGGGATGGTTTAATGGATTAAAGTAAGCCTCTCAAACGAAGATGTTCTTCCAGGCCGCTCAGATCATGAAACATTACGTCTCGGGCTTTGCTCCCGGTGAACGGACCGACCACACCAAGCAATTCAAGCTGATCCATGATCCTGCCTGCACGGTTGTAGCCGAGCTTCATTTTCCGCTGGATCAATGATGTGCTTCCCTGCTGGTGGGTCACAATGAGCCTGGCGGCATCCGGCAGTAATCCGTCAAAATCGTCCGGATTAAGGTCTGCTTTGCCCTCAGCTGCATCTTCGCCTTCATATTCCGGCAGTGCATATGCGTCGTCATAACCCCGCTGCGCGCCAATAAACTCGCAGACATCTTCAATTTCCCTCGTATCAATGAACGGACATTGCAAACGGATCACTTCCGAGTTGATCGCCAGAAGCATATCACCTTGTCCTACAAGCTGTTCGGCACCGCCCATATCGAGAATGGTGCGGGAGTCGATGCTGGAAGTTACGCGGAATGATAGACGTGCGGGGAAGTTGGCCTTGATAAGACCTGTAATAACCTTAACAGAAGGACGTTGCGTGGCAACAACCAGGTGAATTCCCACTGCGCGTGCAAGCTGAGCAAGTCGCGCAATCGGCGTTTCCACTTCTTTACCAGCCGTCATCATTAAGTCGGCAAGCTCATCAATGACCAGGACAATGTATGGAAGGAAGCGGTGGCCTTTTTCAGGATTTAAACGTCTTTGGGCAAATTTTGCATTGTATTCTTTTAGGTTACGAACCGATGCTTCTTTGAGCAAGTCGTAACGCGAATCCATTTCTATACACAATGAATTAAGTGTAAAAATAACCTTTTTGGTATCGGTAATGATGGCCTCTTCGGCATTGGGCAGTTTCGCCAGGAAGTGTCTTTCCAGTTTGTTGAACAATGTTAATTCAACCTTTTTTGGATCCACAAGCACAAATTTCAGCTCGGCAGGATGCTTTTTATAGATCAGCGAAGCAAGGATCACATTCAATCCCACAGACTTTCCCTGCCCGGTTGCTCCGGCCATGAGTAAGTGGGGCATTTTTGCCAGATCGACAATATGGATGTCGTTTGAAATTGTTTTTCCCAGCACGATCGGCAAATCGTAATTGGCCTTCATGAATTTCTCGCTGGACAAAACAGAGCGGATAAAAACCGTTTCGCGGTTTTTATTTGGCACTTCTATTCCAATTGTTCCGCGCCCGGGCATCGGTGCAATGATCCTGATCCCAAGTGCTGCAAGGCTCAGTGCAATGTCACCTTCCAGGTTTTTGATCTTCGAGATCCTGACGCCGGCTTCCGGGATAATCTCGTACAATGTAACTGTCGGCCCGATCGTGGCTTTGATCTTCGAAATGTTGATCCCATAGCTTCCGAGCGTATCAACAATCCTCGTTTTATTACTTTCCAGCTCTTCCTGACTTACTTTTTCATGCTGGTTATCCACCGCATCATTCAGCAAGCCGATGCTTGGAAACTGATAAGTAGGCAGATCAAGCATAGGGTCATACTGACCAAATTCCCGCAGAACCGTAGCATTAATATCTTCATCTTCAAACTCTTCCTCCACCTGAACATCAGAAACAAAAGTCGTATCCTCTACTTCCAGTTCAAGTTTATGCGGGCTTACAGGAGCCACAGGTGCAGGCGCTACCGGCTTTATCACCGGGACAAAATCCGGGATCACCTCCGTTTTTGCGACCGTTTCCAGCTCAACTGTTTCTTTTACAGGCTCTTTTTCTTCTGCGACAACGTCTTCATCGTCATAAGTATCATTCACTACCGATGTAAAGCTTCTTTCTTCCGCAACCACTTTCTCTTCCGCTCCCGGCACCGCTTGTTCTTTCGGCTCCGGAATAATGTCCGGTCTGGCGTTTTTCAGCTGCCAAGCTTCATAGGCCGATTTTGCATCGTAGAAGAAAACTGCAAAAACGAATAATGCGAAGATGATCGGGATCACGCTTCCCCATTTCAGCCAGTCAAAAAGGGCAACATTCACTGTATAACCAATGCCGCCTGAGACAAAGCTCAATGTGTTTTCCTTGTCGCTCATCAACACTACATAGCCCATCATGACACTCAGCCATAATGTAAAGAAAATCACTTCCTTGGTAGTCCTGGTCAACGACAGGAGTTCTTTGCCGAAAGCCATTTTCCAGCCTGCAATGAAAGGCACAAGCGGAAGCAAAAGCGCTCCTACGCCAAACCATCTGTACACAAAAAAATGAGAGACGACCGCACCCAGTACGCCAAAAAAGTTGCGCGTCTGACGGCCTGCGTCGCGAATGGATTCCTGGCCGAGGCCATCAATCACGCTCTGGTCCGAAAGGCCGGTGATGATGTAGGACAGGAAAGAAATTTCCATAATCAGCCCCAGCACAATAAAAAAAGTACCCCAGGCCAAAATGTTCTTTGGATTGGAAAAAATATGGTCCCAATCTAATGATATGCGAAAGCCGGGACTGGATGTTTCTTCTGTTGTTTTCGGGCGCTGAGTATTTCCCCTTAGCTTATTTACTGACATTTATCTTCAATTCTTGGGATGCGTGTATCAACTCTTATCTTCTGACCAGCGATTTGCAAATGCTTTTGACCAAACCGGGCCCTTCATAAATAAAGCCTGTATATAGCTGTAACAGGCTCGCTCCTGCATTTTTCTTATCGATGGCGTCCTGCGCCGAGCCGATCCCCCCTACCCCAATAACCGGAAATGCATGATTCGACTTATCACAAATGTAACGAATTACTTCCGTCGCGCGGTGTGCAAGTGGCGCCCCGCTTAACCCGCCGGCCCCGGCACTTTTGATTTCCGCCTGGCTTGTGCGCAGGTCTGCGCGGCTGACTGTGGTGTTGGTAGCGATAACGCCCGCGATGCCGGTTTCTTTTACAATGTCAATAATATCGTCCAGCTGGCTTAGCGTCAGGTCCGGGGCGATCTTTAAAAATATGGGTTTTGGATTAAATTTTTCGGTATTCTTTTTTTGGAGTTCGCGGAGCAGCGCAGTAAGCGGTGCTTTCTCCTGCAAATCGCGAAGTCCGGGCGTATTAGGCGAGCTTACATTGACCACGAAATAGTCTACAACATCAAATAACTGCCTGAAACAGATCAGATAATCGTCCAGCGCCTGTTCATTGGGAGTGTCTTTGTTTTTTCCAATGTTACCTCCTACCAGTATCTTCGATTTGCGGTTTGCCAGTTTGGCGGCGGCAACGGCAGCGCCTTTATTGTTGAAACCCATCCTGTTGATGAGCGCTTTATCTTTTTTCAGCCTGAATAATCTTGGTTTCTCATTTCCCGGTTGCGGACGCGGCGTAACCGTCCCAATTTCAATAAAACCAAACCCTAATGCATCCAGCTCGTCGACCATTTCCGCATTTTTGTCAAAACCCGCCGCCAGTCCCACAGGGTTACGAAATCTCAATCCAGCCACTTCCTGGACAAGATCAGGGTGATCATAAGTGTAAAGGGATCTTAACATTTGGGGACCAAAGGGGATTTTAAAAGCAAACCGCAACAGTTCGCAGACAAAATAATGGATGCGTTCAGCATCAAACAGGAAAAGTATAGGGGAAATGAGAATTTTATACATCCTGCAAAAATATGATCTTTCAGAAGAAGCCTCAGTCGGTTGCAGGATTTTTATTTATCACGACAGCAATTCTTTTAACAATTGTTTCAGGTAAGCATCCGTTAAATTTTCTTTTTCAGATTTGTCGAATATTGTCAATAAGTAAATGCGCTGATTGGTAACTGTAACGTAAGTAATCAGTCTCCCTCCCCCGCTCTTCCCCTTTCCTTTGCTTTTGATGGCGAAACGCAGCTTATAACAATTTTTGAAAACTTCGTTGCCTGCTGTTGGATTGCTAAGAAGCGTTTCTGATAATGCAGCGATGTCAGACTGTATCGAAGGATATTTTTTTAGCAGTTTTTTGAATTCCTTTTGAAAATGGGGGGTTGCAATGATTTCATAGGCCATTTAAAAAATCATCTAATGTTGTGGCTTTCAACTTACCATTTTCGATTTGCTTCATTTCTTCAAATCCAGTTCTAATGCTGGCGGCTATTTCAAAAGCTTCAAGCTTTCGTTCAACCTCTTGCCAGTCTTTAAGTGGTAACTGGACAGCGGTGATCTTACCTTTTGAGTTTGACACAAATTGTACGTTCATAGTGCTGATGGTGCTATTGATTAAGTAAAGATCGAAACATTAAATTCTATAACAAATAAGCAATAGCGATATCCTTAACATTGAACGGTTACTATTCTCAATTTTTTTATAGTTTTATGTAATTAATCAGATACAGCGGGCGTTACAAATGTTCCTGCCTGGATGGAGCGGTTGACTTTTCGTGAGCCCGGTTTTATCCAAAACACACGCCCCTTTGATCATTTAAATAACTAAACTCCTAATAAAAATCTAAAACCTATACCCGTGAAAAGAACTTCGTTTCTTCATTTCCTTGCTCTATTATTAATTAATCTCTCCCTTTCTGCTTCAATCAATGTAACCGCGAATCCTATTTCCGGCCTGAAAAACGGGTACGTAGACGGTGGGAAACTGGTGGGAAAAATCGTTGAGTCTCCCAGCAATGCCGGCGTCAGTTTTGCTACTATTGCTTTGCTTGCGTCCAAGGATTCTTCGCTGGCCAGCGGCAGCGTTGCGGATGAAAACGGCGTGTTCACCATTGCGAATATCACTCCCGGCAAATATGTGCTGCGGGTAACAAACATGGGTTACCAAACCTTATTTGTTTCCAATATCAATGTTTCGGCAGAAGCCAACCTGCTCGATCTGGGGAACATTACCATCCTGCCGGAAGCTCAGAAACTGAATGAAGTGATCGTGAAAGGTGAGAAAAGCATGATCGTGGATGATATTGACAAGAAAATGGTCAACATTGGCAAGGATATGCTTGCTACGAGCAATAATGTAAGCGACCTGCTGGAAAAAGTGCCTGCCGTTTCGCTGGATGAAAACGGAAATCCGCAGGTTCGGGGCAAAGGGAATGTGGTGGTGCTGATCGATGGTAAACCTTCGAACTTGTACGGCAGCGACCTTCCTACCATTCTGCAATCTTTCCCCGCAAACCTCATCGAACGCATTGACGTGATGACAACGCCATCCGCCAAATATGAAGGCGAAGGTGCATCGGGCGTTATTGACATTATCACAAAAAAGACCAAAATACGCGGTACAAACGGCGGCTTACGCGCAAGTCTTGGCAATAAAAACAACAACAATGCATCCGGGAACCTGAGCTATCGCATGGGAAAACTGGGCGTGAATGCTTCATTAAGCGGACAAACCAGGAATATGACCTGGAAAAGAAACCTGAGCCGCGATAACTTTATTTCTGACAACACTTCACATCTGGAACAAACCGGAACGGGTGGTAACAAGGGCAAAAACGCATTTGGCCGGATCGGGGTGAACTACGATTTTAATGATAAAAATTCGATGGAGCTGGGCGTGAATTATTCCCGCGACCAGAGCCGTAACAATAGCAACCTTTTAAACGAAACCACTTTCTCTTCCGGCAATGCGCCCGAAATATTTAATCGCCTGAACAACAGCAAAGGAAACGGTGAAAATTTGAATTTCAGCTTTGATTACCGCAAGAAATTCGATGAGAAAGATCACCAGCTTACGTTCACATCCAGTTATTCGCTGGGTGAGTCGGATGGGGAATCTTATTACAATCAGGAAAGCGAGATCGACAGCTTGATGCGTAACCAGCAGAACTTGCGCGATAATAAACGTCATTCCTTGTTCCTGAACTCGGATTACACCTGGCCGATCACCAAAAAGGCGACATTGGAAGTGGGTTTGCGGTCGCGTATGAGCGCTAACGACAACACCAATTCGTTTTATAATATGTCGAAGGAAACGGGAAGCTTTGTTTTTGATCCGAATATCAGCAATGTGTTTGGCTACAAAGACGCGACTTACACGGGTTTCATGACATTCTCCCAAAAAACAGATCTCTGGGGCATGCGCGCAGGCCTTCGTGTAACAGATTACAACCAGGACATTAATCAGATCAGCATTAACCGTGCATTCAGTGTGCATTTTCTTACGCTCGTGCCTAGCCTGGCATTGACGAGGAAACTGGGCGAATCAGCACAATTGAAGCTTAATTACAGCCGTCGCGTGCAGCGGCCGGAGGCGGATTGGCTTAATCCTTATACAGACGTATCGGATCCAAGAAACATTCAATCGGGAAATCCGGCACTGAAACCTGAGTTTACGCATAAGGCCGAGATGGGTTATTCCAATTACGAGGCTTCGGGCGGCTGGGGACCTTCGTTGTTTATGGATTATTCCAATAATGCCATTACCCGCATCCGGACGATTGATGAAACCGGCATTTCACTCACGCAATTTGCCAATGTAGGCCGAGAGCTTTCCTATGGATTGGAAACTGATTTTTCCCAAACCATTTTCGAAGTTTTGAAAATCAATGGCAGCGGCCGGATTTACAGAAGCGAAGTGGTTTCCCAGGTTGCACAAATTGACAACAGAACTTGGAGTTACTCGGGTAACTTGAATGCTTTTGTAACGCTTCCGGCAGACTTCCGGGCATCGGCATACATTAATTATGAAGGACCAAGAGCCATTGCGCAGGGAACGCGTGAAGGTGTGTTTGTCGCCAATATGGGTATTCGTAAGGAGCTATTGGAAAAAAAGGCAACAATTTCATTTAACGTGCAGGACATATTTTTGTCAAGAGCTTACAAAAGCCAGCTTAATACGGCGACATACGCGCAAAACTCACTCTGGCAGCAGACAAACCGCCTCGTCAACCTGACTTTCCAATACAGGTTTGGCAAAATTTCCTCGAACGGAGGCGATGATGCCTGATTAATATTCACATTATAAATGCAAAAGGGAAGGGTGGCTCACTCTTCCCTTTTGCATTTTATGCCTGGACTATTGTACGAAAACGGCTATTCCATCAACAAATGGCCGGATTGTGTTGTATTTGTTATTGATGGAATGGTTTTTGCAAATAGGCCAGTGCAGTAGTGAAATAAATTCCTTTAATTAAACCCCGGACGGATTACTTGATCTAACATTACGAAAAGCATATCGTTTTTCCCAAGTAAGACTTGTGACCCGTTATTCATACAAAACAAACACTGACATGAAAAAATCATTGAACATGCTATCTGCACTGCTGCTGATTTCCGTCCTTTCATTTGGACAGCAGGTGCCCGCCGATTCTGTTTTTTCCAAATTTTATAAAGCCACCGGAGGTAAATCATTATGGGACGGTGTAAAGACATTGAATTTAAAAAGAAGCTACACTGCACCCTCCGCGGCACCTTATGATGCAAATGTGACGGTTTCCATTCCGGATCAGTCCATTACCAAGTCGAAAACCATTATGAAGCGCAGCTTTGTGTATACGGTGAAGGGAAATGAAGGCTGGATCAAAGTGCCGATCGGGCAGAGAACGGATGTAAAGGACTTGAGCCAGGCTGAGCAGCAGAACATGCGCCTGGAAATGTACGAGCTGCTTGTACCATTTGTTGACTACAAAAACAGAGGCCTTATTGCCACAACCGTGGGCATTGAAACATTGAACAGCATTCCGGTTACACAAGTGGAACTGCAAGGAAAAGGTGTGAAATATAATCTATATTTTGATTCCAGAACGGGCCTTTTGCAACGTGTACGGAAAAACCTGGCAGGGGTGGAAACGACCACGGACTTATCTAATTACACAAAATCGGCTTATGGCATTTCCTATCCTGCAAAGCTGGTCGAAATCAATAGTTTAGATAAAAAACCGGTGACAGTTGTTTCTTCCGCCACCATTAATGCCCAGGTTAGCCCGGAATTATTTAGACGATAACCAGGGTGCTGGCTTGAATTTTATAGCACACCGTTACTTAGCTCACCTGCGCCCAATGTGGGCCGGGCATAATAGAAGAGGATGAAGAAAGCACTAAAAGTATTTGCAATTGTAATTCTGGCGATATTGATCCTGGTTGGTGTTTTGATTTGGGGTATTCAAACACCTTTTGGACAAAACTTCTTAACAAATCAGGCCAATTCATATCTCCGGAAGAAGCTCAAAACAAAGGTTAATATTGAAAAAGTGCGTTTCGACGTCCCGGACTGGATTCTGTTAGAGGGCGTTTACTTCGAAGACGAACAGGGCGACACATTAGTTGCCGGCAAAAGACTTTATGTTGATCTCGACATGTACAGCCTGATTAAGGGCAATGTCGGGATCAACAAAGTTGAGCTTGAAGGCATTAATGCCAACATTACCAGGGTTTTACCTGACACCGTTTTCAATTTCCAATTTATTGTTGATGCATTTGCAGGCGCAGACACTACTGCCACGGTGGACACAACGTCCTCCCCGATGGAAATGCGCCTTGACCAGATCTCGCTGAAAAATGTACGCTTATCGTATCGCGATGCCGTTACAGGAACAGATGCGTTAGCCAACATTGATTCGGCTCATGTCCGTTTTGACAAATTCAATCCTACCCTTTCCCAATATCACCCTGCCAAACTTGCCTTACTCGGCAGCGAGGTGAAGCTGAGAATGTACAAGCCGCTTAAAACGGATACGACGCCCGAAACCGTCCCGGATCCGGCGGATTCGCTGGATATTAAGGTCGGAGACATTGATATCAGGGAATTTAAATGGCTTTTTGAAGATGAAATCGCCGGATTGAAAAACGGCGTCAGCGTGGGCAAGCTGGAAGGGCATGTGAACAACATTTATATGGGAAGCCAATATGTGGATGTTCGCAATCTTAATCTTGAAAAAATGTCGCTTTATGCTGAGTTTGCTAAAAAGGCAAAACCAGAAGCGAAAAAAGATACTACCACGGGCGAACCTGCAACGCCAGGCTGGAACGTGAAAGTAGGCGACATCAAGCTCGTTAACAACGATTTACGCTATGACGACTTCAACACACCGGCACAACCCAAAGGGTTGGATTTTGCGCATTTGGATGTAAAAGATCTTAATATAGATTTACAAAATTTCATTTTCTCTCCCGAGAACATTGCCGGTTCGCTTAAATCAGGCTCATTCCAGGAAAAAAGCGGCTTCAAGTTGCAGGAATTCCGGACGAATTTTAAATATGGTGCGCAGGAAACATACCTGCGCAATTTGTATGTAAAAACGCCTAACACACTGCTCAGGGACGAGTTGAGCCTTCGGTATAAGAACCTTGACGAACTGGCGAAGGACATTGCCAACGTAAAAATCAAACTCAGGCTTACCGACAGCCGCGTTGCATTCGCAGATATTTTGCTGCTTGTGCCTGATCTTGCCAAAACACCACCGTTCAACAAAGAGCCAAACGGAATGTTGAAAGGATCTGGTCTCGTGACTGGCTCTGTGGATGATATGCTGATATCAAAAGCACGGTTCAGCATGCTGGATGGAACTGTCCTCGCCCTTGACGGACGCATTCAGGGTTTGCCGGATGCTAACAAGCTTGCTATGGATATGACCATCAATGAGCTTTCTTCTACCAAAAGCGACTTGATGAAAATGCTGCCGGACAGCGCAGTTCCTGCCAGCATCGAACTTCCGGAAGACATTAAGATCACCGGGAAAGTGAAAGGATCGATGGAGGATATTACGATGACAACCACCATCAACACTTCTTTTGGAATAGGAACATTCTCAGGTAACCTGAAAAACATCACAGACAGTATCAGGGCGCAATACAATGGAACCCTGGCTTTCAATGATTTTGATTTGGGCAAACTTATGAAGCAGCCGCCCGAGCAAATGGGCAAGCTCACACTCCGTACGGACCTGGAAGGCGTAGGCTATGCACCAAAAACCATGAAAGCACGACTGGACGGAACCGTTGCCAGTGCTGATATCAGAGGTTATGTGTATAATAATCTTACATTAAAAGGGGATGTCGACAATGGTCTTGCGAACATTGCGGCGACGATGAACGATCAGAACATCGATGTGGACTTAACCGCGCAAGCTGATCTTTCCAAAGAATATCCTTCCGTAAAGGCTGATGTTTCAATTGAAAAACTGGATCTAACCGCATTGAATCTGTATGCGGATTCATTACAGATCAAAGGCGACATTAAAGTGGATATGCCTTCCACAAATCCCGAAAATCCTTTGGGAACCATTGATATCAATGACTTTACATTCACACATCACCGCAGGCCAATCACCATTGATTCAGTGAATGTGCAGCTGACCGATTCCAGCGGGCAGCGTCAGGCAACGATCAAATCACCTTTTCTGAAAGCAGAAATGAAAGGTGATTTTGTTTATACAGAAATTGCAGATGCATTGCTCACCGAAGTAGGCAAGCATTTCAAAGCGCCTAACCTTACTTACAAGCCCGTTACAAAGCCGGTCAATTTTACGCTTAACGCAACTGTGAGCAATCACCCGCTGATCACCACTTTTGTTCCTGCTTTGAAAGAAATGAATGATATCCAGTTTAAAGCAAAATTGGATAACCAGCAGGATTCGTCCATCGTGGCTCGGCTGACCATTCCAATGGTAAATTATGACAGCATTCAAACCGAAAGGGTTTCTGTTGATTTTAGCAATACAGACGAAAACGCAGCATTGAACGCCAATGTTGGTTTGGTGAACACAGGCAGTTTCAGAATTCAGAATGCATCGTTAGAGAGTAAAATCGTCAATAATGATGTAAAATTCGACTTCATCGTAAGAGATTCTGTCAACACGGAGCGCCATGCAGTGCTGGGTGATCTTGCTATTGCAGACAATCGTTATAAGCTTAATCTGCGCGAAGGGTTGCTTTTGGATTATCTCAAATGGGAGACAGACACCGCCGGGTACATTTCCTATGCGCCTGACAGCCTTTACATTAATAATTTTGTAATCAAAAGTAAAGATCAGTCCCTAACGATCAACTCCACCAGCGAAGCACCCAACAGTCCGCTGGACATTGCAATCTCCAATATTTCAATCGGCCCGATGATCGGCATTGCCACACGCGACTCAACATTGGCAACCGGGATTTTGAATGGAAAAATACTTTTGAGCGATTACATGAAAGCGCCGGTCTACACTGGTGAATTGACGATCGACAGCCTGGCCGTGACCAAAATTCCGGTTGGTAACCTGGTCTTGAAATCGACCAATGAAACTGAAAACCTGATCCGGGTGGATATGTCGCTGACGAATGGGGAAAATAATATGACCCTGGACGGAAGCTATAACCTGAAATCCGAAAGTCCGATGGATTTCAATCTGGACCTTAAAAAACTCAGCGCTCAGACCATTGAAGCATTCAGTTTCGGCCAGCTGAAAAAAGCAACTGGAAATTTAACCGGTAACATTGCCATTACAGGCGCTACCGACAGTCCTAAGTTGAATGGGGCCATTAACTTTAATGATGTTGCTTTCAATGCAACGCAGATTGGATCGCGCTATTCATTGGCCAATCAGAAAATCCAGTTTAACGGCCAAACCATCAACTTCAATAACTTCATTATTGCGGATTCGACCAACCAGCAGATGAAGATCAATGGGAATGTGAACATTGCCAACATTCCGGATGTAGGTTATAACCTGACCGTAGACGCGAAGAATTTCAATGTTCTGAATTCTACCCAAAAACAAAACGAGCTGTTTTACGGAAACGCTAACATTGATGCCGACCTGAGCGTAAAAGGAACAGGCAGCAAGTCGGTGATTGACGGAAGCATTAAAGTTGACCCGGGGAGCAACATTACTTTCGTTCTTCCTAATGAAGCCACCGAAGCTGGTGATGCGTCGAAAGGGATCATCGAATTTGTGGATATGAGTGATTCTACGCAGGTGGCTATTGCAGATTCGGCAGCGGCCAAAATGACAACCGTTGACTTCGCTTCACAAATTTCACTGGATATTGATGTAGACGACAAATCGGAATTTAAGGTTGTCATTGACGAATTGAATGGTGACAACATCCGGCTAAAAGGAAATGCACAGCTAAATACGGGCATCGCGCCCAACGGCCAGCTTTTCATGCTTGGTTCTTATGATGTGACCGAAGGTTCCTATGACCTGACTTTGCAGATTCTCAAAAGACAATTCCAGATATTGAAAGGAAGTAACCTCCTTTGGACGGGTGACGTAATGAACGCGGAACTGAACATTACCGCGGGCTATACAGTGGAAGTGGATCCGGGATCGATTGCCTCTAAATTCCAGGGAGCGAGCAAAGTGCCCATCCAGGTGCAGGTGGTTATTACAGGAAACCTGACCACACCGAACATTACATTCAACATTGTGCCGGATGAAACCATTGACAAGCAGGTTACGAATGAGCTCACCAGTCAGCGGTTCTGGGAAGATATGAAGAGCAATCCGTCTGAGATGAACAAGCAGGCGTTTGCACTTTTGATTACAAATAAATTCATCACAGACCAGTCATCACCTGGGTTCAATCTTGGTTCCAGTGCCGAAGCAGTTGCACGTCAAAGCGTAAGCCAGCTTCTCAGCGACCAGTTGAATAACCTTGCTTCCGATTTAGTAAAAGGCGTGGATCTTGACATTGGTGTCAATTCAACTGCTGATCAGACAACAGGCGCACGGACGGACCTTAACCTCGGTTTGAGCAAGGCATTTTTGAATGATCGTTTAAAAATTTCGGTTGGTAAAAACTTTGAGATAGAAAGCCAAAGCAATTCAGCCAGTTCGAATGAAGTGTTTGACAACATTGCGCTTGATTACGCGATCACAAGAGACGGCCGTTATTTATTCAGGGCATTCCGTAAAAATCAATATCAATCAATTTTGGAAGGTTTCATTATTGAAACAGGGGTGAGTTTTATTGTGACGGCAGATTACGACCTGCTGCGTGAATTTTTCCAAAGGCAAAAAAATGAGAAATAGTGTATTAGGCATATTGGTTCTTTTGGTGACACTGAGCAGCTGTTCGGTGAATAAGTACATTCCTGAAGGCCAAAGTCTCTATGTGGGCAGCAAAGTGAAAGTGCAGGCGGATAGCATAACAAAGCCTAACGTCTCGGGCCTTGCATCGGAACTGGAAGCGATCGTGAAGCCGCCGCCTAATAAAACGCTCCTTGGTTTCCCCTGGAAAGTTTGGTGGTGGTATTTTATCGGAGAGCCAAAAGACGAAGGCGGCCTGCGTAGCTGGTTTCGCAACAAGCTTGGAGAGCAGCCCAAATTTGCAACACAGCGGGTAGCTGACATTAATGCATCCAATATGGTTTCACATTTGGATAATGAGGCCTACTACCGCTCGAAAGCAACGGGTAAGCTTGTTCCCAGTAAAAAGGAAAAACGCAGAACGGCCATTTACGAGTTTGATGCCTATGTGATGCCGCGTTACGTCATGAATGAGATTAATTACGTGGTCAGAGATAGCTCACTTTTTAATCGTGACCTGATTATTGCCAAGCAAAAAACACTTCTGAAAAAAGGTGAGCCGCCGCGTCTCGATGTGATCTCGACAGAAAGAAACCGGATCGATCTGGAATTGAAAGGAAAGGGTTATTACTTTTTCAACCCCGATAATCTGATCATTAAAGTGGATTCCACCATTGGAAAAAGGGATTCTACGCTAGCGCCGCAGCAGGTTAACATCTTCCTGGAAGTAAAACCACAAACTGCGCAGACTGCATTGAAGCAGTATTTTATCAACAGAATATATGTAAATACAGGAAGCGAGGAAAATCTCCTGGCCGATTCAGTTGCTACAAGAGGGCCAGCCAGAAGAGGTTTGGATATCAAAGATCCGGGACGTTTATATAAGCGACGGATCTTCTATGATGCGATCGGTTTTCGCAGGGGTAATATGTATACCAATACAATGCATAATGTTTCGTTGCAGCGATTGGTCAACCTTCAAAATTTTAAGTTTGTAAAAAATCAATTCGACCTCGTCCCCCGCTCCGATTCTGCGTTGCTTGACGTGCGTTACGATTTGGAACCACTGAAAAAGAAGGCATTACAAACGACTCTAAGTGCGAGTACAAAGTCCAACAACCTCGGCGGTTCGCAGCTTGATGTCGCCTGGCGAAACAGGAATACATTCAAAGGAGCGGAAATGCTGGCTATTAAGGCCTTTTTCGGATTTGACGTGCAGCTGGGCGGAAACAGGGAAGCTAATCCAAACCGGATTGGCAACGAATACATTCGATATGGTGTAGGCGCAGATTTGTCGTTCCCGCGTTTTATCATTCCGTTTGTTCGTATCCGTCCGGAAAAAAGCCAGGCACTCCCAAAGACGGTGCTCTCTGTAAATTACGAAAACCGGGTGCAGCGAGGGCTTTATACAACCACTTCTATCCGTGGCGATTGGGCCTACATTTGGAGTAAGAATTCAGAAGTCGTACACACATTGACCCCAATTTCGCTGAACTACATTCAACCCAGAAAGGTAGATATTGAAAAATTGGGAGCCATTGGGACAAATCCGAACACCAATCCTATTGACTTTGAAAGATTAATGACCCTCGTTGAGCAAAAGTATTTCATTGCAGGTTCCAATTACACTATATCTTACCGCCCTCAGCCAAAACCATTTGGGAAAAATCAGTTTGCCGTAACCGGTGGGATTGATTATGGCGGTAACTTATTGAGCCTTTTTGCGAAACACTCGAAGGATGACACATCCAAGATTTACGCTAAGGAATTCTTGAAGGTTCCCGTTTTCCAATATGTGAAGGTGGATGGTGATTTCAGATATTATCGCACCATCACCCCCGGCATTAAGTGGGCAAACAGGCTTCTCTTAGGCGCTATTAAGCCTTATGGAAATTCGAAAAACATGGCTACGCCGCAATTCAAGCAGTATTTTGGCGGTGGTAGCACCGGAATCAGGGCTTTCCGTGCACGGGCGCTGGGACCAGGCGCTTATACACCGGATACGGCAACAATTGCATTAATCGGTTATCAGAATTTTGCAGATATAAGAATGGAGTTCAACTCTGAGCTTCGGCTGAAATTCACTAATATCATCAATGGTGCAGTGTTTATGGACGCTGGTAATATCTGGTCATTCGGTAGTCCTGAAAGAGCAAGATATGATTCAAGTGCGCTTATCAGCAGTGACTTTTTGAAGCAAATCGCAGTGGGCGGCGGGATCGGTTTACGTCTCGATTTCTCTTACCTGATTTTCAGATTGGATATTGCTACGCCATTCAGAAAACCCTGGTATACCAAAGAAATTGCCTCTCAAACACCAGAAGGCGAGATTACTTACAAAAATCCTTGGGTTTTCAACGAGGTTAATTTTAGAAGCAAGGCATGGAGACGCGAAAACCTGATCCTGAACATTGCCGTCGGGCTTCCGTTTTAAGCATATCGTTTAGGATTTGATTTCCTGACAAAGCTCAATCAGCATTCCATTTGTAGTTTTTGGGTGCAGAAAGCAAACGAGTTTGTTGTCTGCTCCTGGTTTTGGGGTTTCACTTAATAAGGTGAAACCTTCTTTTTTTAGGCGTTCCATTTCGGAAACAATGTCGTCAACTTCGAATGCAACGTGGTGAAACCCCTCTCCTTTTTTCTCGATAAACCTGGCAACCACACCATCCGGATCTATGGATTGCAGGAGCTCGATTTTGGTTTGATTAACCTGAAAAAAAGAAGTCAAAACGCCTTCGGATGCAACCGTTTCGCGTTTGTAGGGATTTGTGTTAAGAAGTTTTGAAAACAACGTTTCGGCTTCTTCCAACGCTTTAACTGCAATGCCAATGTGTTCAACATTCTTCATCCGTTCTATTTTCGGTTATCCTGGCCACCCACCATACTCAAATAACTTTCATAACGGCTGATGGCAATGCGGCCTTCCGAGACCCCGTCTTTCACTGCACATCCAGGCTCATTGATATGCTGGCAATTATTAAACCGGCATTGATTCAGCAAATCACGCATTTCCGGAAAATAGTGGCTGATTTCCTCTGCCTTCATATCCGAAAGCCCGAGTTCCTTAATTCCCGGTGAATCAATGATGAACGTTCCGGGTTCCAGCTCAAACATTTCGGCAAAAGTAGTCGTATGGACACCTTTATTGGCGAATGTTGAAACCTCCTGTGTTTTGATGTCCAGACTCGGCGCAATTGCATTCACTAATGTCGATTTCCCGACGCCCGAATGACCGGATAGCAATGAAACCTTCCCGCCTAGCAATGCTGCAAATTCTTCAAGACCTTCTTCGCTGACAGCCGTAGTGGCCATGCAAGTGTATCCAAGGCTTTCATATAGCTCCATCAGCTCGGCCTGGAATTCCTTCATATCATCGTTCAGCAAGTCCTGCTTATTAAATATCAACACACCCGGAATCCTGAAAGATTCAATAGCCACCAAAAACCGGTCTATAAACCCAAGAGAAGTTCTCGGAAAAACCAACGTTGCGATCAGGATAGCCTGGTCCACATTGGCGGCGATCAAATGCGCGTGTGCTGTTTTGTGTACGGAACGTCTTACAACATAATTTTCACGGGGCATGATCTCGTGAATGATCCCAAAATTCTGCGTCTCATCTTCCGCCTCAAACCGCACGTAATCGCCCACGGCAATCGGGTTGGTAACTTTCAACCCAAGCGCTTTGAACTTCCCTTTCAGCCTGCATTGCCAGATATGACCATCGCGACTGTCCCGCACATCATACCATGAACCAGTTGACCGCAAAACCAATCCTTTAACTAATTCCATTCCGTCTTTTTTTGCAAAAAGCGAATTTAACCTGAGTTTCACGTAATACCGTCTGATCCCGGAAAATCGCCAAATAAAATTAAGTAGTTTTTCGACAGAGCCGGTTTTTTATTTGCTGCTCACGCCTATCGATAATAATATTTTTTAATATTTCACCGCTTTTAGTGGTTTTTGCATACATTAGCGACTGTTAATTATAAAAATTTTAAAAATCCTTATACAAAAATACCTTTACACTCCGCATAATGGACTTAGTTGTAGAAGAACCGAATTCGGTCATTGATATTCGCAAAAACCGTATTAGAAGTAACTTGTTGCTTCATTTGTATCAATCCGGTGACACTTCGATCAACAAAATGGCGCGGTTATTCCATGCCAGCATTCCCTCAGCAACCGGGATCGTTAATGAGCTTATCCGGGAAGGATGGATCATCGAAACCGGAACTGGCCCGGCGCGGGCAGGCCGGCCGCCGGTGTTATACGGACTGAATGCCAAAAAATACCTGACGCTCATTATGGACATTAACCGCCATGATACGCAGCTCGTCATTTTCGATTTACACAACCAGCTGATCTTAAAGCGAAAAGTTGATATCCGCCTCGACGATTCTTCTACATTCCTCGAACAACTTTTCGAAGCCACCGACGATTTTCTTAAATCCAACAATATTAACGTCAGCAAATTATGGGGCATAGGCGTTTCCATGCCGGGCCTTATCAATTCCTCACAGGGAATAAACCTGACTTACCTGAATCTGACCCCTCCCGGTGTTCCGCTTGTTTCGCATTTGAAGAAACATTTCAAGCTCCCGGTTTGCCTTTTTAATGATACAAAAGCAACCACGATCGGCGAGCACCGGTTTGGTTTTGCAAGAGAAAAATCTCAGGTGCTGACCATTAACATTGACTGGGGCGTGGGATTGGGGATCATCATTAATGGTGAAGTTTTCAATGGTGCATCCGGTTTCGCAGGCGAGCTCGGCCATATTCAGGTGAAGCCCGACGGACTGTTATGCCACTGCGGGAAAATCGGCTGTCTGGATACGATCACATCTGCCATTGCATTGATCAGAAGAGCAAAAGATGGCATTAACAGCGGAAAAGCGACTATTTTATCACAAATCGTCAATAATAACCTCGATCTGCTCGACACTTCGCACATCATTGAAGCCGTGCATGCAGGCGACGAATTTTCGATTGACTTACTGAGCACGGTTGGGACTGAATTGGGCAAAGGTCTCGCAACGGCCGTTCATCTTTTCAACCCCGAAGTCATTATTGTAGGCGGATTACTGGCAGAAGCAGGGCCATTTATTTCAAACCCGATTGAGCAGGCGATCAATAAATATTGCCTTTCCGATTTTAAAAACTCACTGTCGATCCACATTTCAAAATTAGGCGCAAAAGCCAGGTTACTGGGAACACAAGCGCATTTGTTTGAACATTTGATCGCAAAAGAATTCTCCTGAATAACGATATCAAAGGCTGCGTCAATGTTTATTACACATTGATTCAGCCTTTCATTTTTTTTACTTCACTCAGGATCAGTTCTGTTGATCCTACGCCTGCCGCGATATATTTTTTATTGATATCTCCGGCCTTCTTTCTCACTTCCTGCGAAGTAAGCCACTGATTTACAACAGTTATCAACTCGTCTTTATCCGCAACGGCAACGGCACCCTTTCTGTCAATCAGATCAACCGCTTCCTGGAACTTGTGATATTTTTTATTTCCAAAAGCAATTGGAATCCCAAAAGTGGCCGCTTCCAGAATGTTATGCAATCCCGAACCAAACGACCCGCCGATGTAGGCCATATCTCCGTATTGATATAATGAAGACAGCATTCCAATGTTGTCAATCACCAGATAATCATATTCCTTGCTTTGAATGTCCGTCGCAAGTTCTGAGTATAAGAGCGTTTTTCCTGTTAAGCCTTTAAGCCATTGCTCTATCTCCTCCTTATGAATTTCATGCGGCGCAATAATGGCTTTCAGTTGACCTTTAAAGTGATTCAGAACAGGAATGAGCACCTGCATATCAGCCTCCCAGGCAGAGCCAACGATCAGACAAGGCTTATTATCCCGAAAAGCTGCAACCTCCGGCAAGTCCTTAACATTTGCAGCAATCGCCGAAACCCGATCGAATCTGGTGTCACCTGCCAAACTGGAATTTTGCACGCCTATGCCTTGCAGTAATGTGAGTGATTGTTGGTTTTGTACAAAAATGTGATCGAAGTAACCTAGCGTCTTTTTGAAAAAACCACCACGCTTTTTGAAGAAGATCTGATCCGGCCGGAAAATGGTTGAGAACGAAATAATGCGTGAACCGCTCTTTTTCAGTTCATTGAGATAATTAAACCAAAATTCGTATTTGATAAAAAACGCGATGCGTGGCTGAACAATTTTTACAAAACGCTTCGCATTGGAAGCCGTGTCCCAGGGCAGATAACATATATAATCCGCACCGTTATAGTTTTTTCTCACCTCGTAACCCGATGGCGAAAAGAATGTCAGCAGGATAAAATGATCCGGAAACTGGCTTTTATATGCTTCAATAACCGGCCTGCCCTGCTCAAATTCACCCAGCGAAGCTGCATGAAACCACGCAACCGGACGCCCGTTCACCTGTGCCTGAAATGATTTTTCGAGCTCATTCAACAACCCATCGCGACCAGCAACACCCAGCTTGATCTTGTGATTAAATAAAGCCGCAACACGCATCAGAGAGGCGACGGTGCTGATTGCGCTTTGGTAGATAACTTCGGACAAAAGGCTCTGATTGAAAGAAGATTAGCGAAAAATTTATTTCTGCAAATCCCGGAAGCGCGGGATCATTGGCAGGCTTTTTTATTTCTTTTCTGGTTTAAAGAACATAAATGTACAAAAAACCGTTAAAGTGGTGTCGTTATCCGGCGGCTTTACGCTATAATTTTGTACTTTCACTGTTCATACGACACTTCAATTGTTACAGCGATCTAGATCTAAATATATGATGCGTGTAAAATTTTTACTATCAGTATCTATTCTGTTTGCACTTTCAACAGATATATATGCGCAACGGCGGGCAAAGGCAGAGGACAGTGAAGAGAGCTATAAATCTTTTACCTCCTTTGGGGTCACTACCAACACCAACTCAGGCATTCTGGGAGGTGCGGTGTTCAGGCAGTCGTCGGCGCTAGGTTCCAAGTTATTTGGTAAAAATCAATACAGATATCTTGCAGTTGAACTGGTCAATGTAAAGCATCCGAAAGAGCTTTCCCAGCAGGACTTTGTGACGGGAGCACGTCTGGTTTATGGTAAACAAAATTATTTGTTTGTTTTACGGCCGGAATACGGACGAGAATTGACATTGTTCAGCCGCCAGGATGATGAAGGCATTTCAATCAGCGGAATTGTGGCCGCTGGGCCATCATTAGGGCTGGAAAAACCTTATATGGTCCAGTTTCAGAGCTCTGATGGCCGGGTTGTTACCGAACCATTTGACCCTGTAAAACATGCCGGAAGCACGCAAACCACCGGGATCGTGGGAGCAGGTAGCTTTTTCCAAGGTTTTGGACAAACTAAAATTGTTCCCGGATTACACGTAAAAACAGCAATGAGCTTTGAATTAAGCGCTTTTCGCGAAAATGTGACAGGCGTGGAAATCGGTTTTATAGCAGAAGCATTTACCAGAAAAGTGCAGATCATGGCATTTGCCGAAAACAGAAGCTTCTTCACTTCGGGTTACCTGACCCTTTATTTTGGAAGCAAAAAACGATAATATATTAGCAATTGATGGTTTGGTTTTACCGACCGGGCCGTCAGAGATTACCAATAAATATGATTGAATTACCTGTTATTCCCTCAGAGCGCAAGAAAAGACCAGATTGGTTGAGGGTGAAGCTGCCAGCCGGACCAGAGTTCAGGAAAGTGAGGCAACTCGTTGATAATTATAAATTACATACGATCTGCGAAAGCGGAAGCTGCCCGAATATGGGCGAATGCTGGGGTGCGGGAACAGCTACATTTATGATCCTGGGCAATGTTTGCACGAGAAGTTGCAGTTTCTGCGCCGTAGCAACAGGCCGCCCCAACGAATACGATACCGACGAGCCAAGGCGCGTGGCAGAAGCCATTAAGTTGATGCAGGTTAAGCATGCAGTGCTCACTTCTGTAAACCGCGACGAATTAAAGGACCGCGGCGCGGAAATCTGGTATCAGACTGTAAGGCAGGTTAAAGAAAATACGCCCGAAACGACCATTGAAACATTGATCCCGGATGTTAAAAACAACTGGGATGCATTGATCCATATGATTGAGGCAGGCCAGGAAGTGGTTTCACACAACATGGAAACTGTGGAACGTTTATACAGAGCGGTACGCCCCCAGGCAAAATATGAAAGAAGCCTGGAACAGATCAGAAGAACGAAGGCTTTTGGTCAGCGTACAAAATCCGGCATCATGCTAGGACTTGGCGAAACACAGGACGAAGTGCACAAAGCTATGGACGACCTCGCGGCGAATGGTTTAGACATCCTGACTTTGGGACAATATCTGCAACCTACCAAAATGCACCACGAAGTGATCGAATGGATCACTCCGGAAATGTTCGATAATTACAGAGAAGAAGGCCTGAAACGCGGACTTAAATACGTAGAGTCAGGACCATTGGTAAGGTCAAGCTACCACGCGGAACGCCATGTGAATGTTCCGATTTAATATTTATATGTTCTTCAAGCCGAAAGCCTGTTCTCAATGAGAATAGGCTTTTGCATTTTTGCAGGTTGAATCGAGACTCAAATTATTATTTACAAATAATATTAATTCGGTTGTTTCTAAGGGCGTTTTTAGCCAAATAAAGAAGTTGAGAGGTGTTTTGATCAATTAATTATTATTTTAAACAATTTGAAAAAATTTGTTTAGTCTCTCAAAAAAGGTCAATTTTGCTTTTTAATCCATACACTACCTAGATCGTTTTTGCTGAATTAACATTTTCAATTTATGCCATACTTATTCACCTCGGAGTCCGTATCTGAAGGACATCCTGACAAGGTCGCCGATCAAATATCAGATGCTTTAATTGACAACTTTTTAGCCTGGGACACTAATAGTAAGGTTGCCTGCGAAACGTTGGTTACAACCGGACAGGTGGTTTTGGCCGGAGAAGTGAAGACGAATACTTATCTGGATGTTCAGAAAATAACCCGCGAGGTTATCAGAAAGATCGGATATACGAAGAGTGAATACATGTTTGAAGCCAATTCCTGCGGTATTTTATCTGCTATCCACGACCAGAGCGCAGACATTAACCAGGGCGTTGACCGTGCTGTTGCTTCCGAAAGCTTTGAAGAAAAAGCGAATGCACAGGGCGCAGGTGACCAGGGAATGATGTTTGGTTACGCAACACGCGAAACCGAAAACTACATGCCGCTGGCATTGGACCTTGCGCACAAGATCCTTCAGGAAATGTCGGCGATCAGAAACAACGAATCTGACCTGATCCCATATCTTCGCCCGGATGCAAAATCGCAGGTAACGATCGAATATAGCGATGACAATGTGCCTTTGCGCATCGATACAATTGTTGTTTCAACCCAACATGATGACTTTGACGCGGAAGCAGCTATGCTTGCGAAGATCAAAGAAGATGTGATCAACATCGTAATCCCACGTGTGAAGGGAAAGCTTACTCCTGAACTGCAACAGCTGTTCACGGGTGACATTACTTTCCATATCAATCCAACCGGCAAGTTTGTAATCGGTGGCCCGCACGGGGACACTGGACTTACGGGACGTAAAATTATCGTTGATACTTACGGTGGAAAAGGAGCACACGGCGGTGGGGCATTCTCAGGAAAAGATCCTTCCAAAGTGGACCGTTCTGCTGCATATGCAACGCGTCACATTGCTAAAAACATGGTTGCATCCGGACTTTGCGACGAAGTGCTTGTTCAGGTTTCCTATGCCATTGGTGTAGCTGAGCCTTGCGGATTGTATGTTAACACTTACGGAACATCGAAAGTATCAGGCAATGATGGCGAGATCGCTTCCAAGATCGGTGAGATCTTTGACCTTCGTCCTTATGCCATTGAGCAGCGTTTGAAGCTTCGTAATCCAATATATTCTGAAACAGCCGCTTACGGGCACATGGGCCGTAAAAATGAGGTGGTTAAGAAATCTTTCAAAGGCGCCAATGGCGAAGAGAAAGAAGTGGAAGTGGAGTTGTTCACTTGGGAAAAACTTGATTTCGTAGATCAGATTAAAGAGAAATTTGCTCTATAATCATATCCATTTTTAATGCTAAGGCCGGCTCACCACCGGCCTTATTTTTTGTCTGCCCAAAATACCTAGATAATATTTTGATAATCCCGAATTTTCAGAATTTTGATTTGTTCCTCCAATTAATCCCTACCTTTAACTAATATTTACCTGATAATCGCGTTCCTAAGGGGCTGTCTATTTGTCCAGTTAAGATATTTTATCACTCCTTGCTTTCTATGCAGTATCAAAAAATTAAGTTTACCAACGCTGGTAAGAGCTCTTTTTTCCCAACACTCCGACAGCGGGTAGACCAGTATTTTTCTTCCAATAACATTTGCAAATCCGGCGGTACGAAGATCATTTACAAGGCATTTTTCATGCTGAGCCTGTATCTGATCCCCTATACACTCATCCTGACAGGCTATTTCTCAGCCTTACCAATGTTCCTGATGACCATTGTGATGGGTTTCGGAGTCGCGGGTGTCGGGATGTCTGTGATGCACGATGCTATTCATGGCTCGCTGGCCACTTCGAATGTGCTTAATAAGATTTTTGGAGCATCTATTTATCTTTTGGGAGGCAATGCCTACAACTGGGAAGTGCAGCACAACAGGCTTCATCACACCTACACCAACATTCACGAAGTAGACGAAGATATTACCGGGAAATTTCTTTTGCGCTTATCGTTCCAGGAAAAGCAGAAGCAAATTCACCGTTTCCAGCACATTTACGCATTCTTTTTATACAGCCTTATGACTCTGTCATTCCTTTGGAAAGACTTCAAGGAAATTTCTCTTTTTAATAAAATGTCAGAATCGGGCATGACCAAGCCTTTTCCCCGGAAGGAGCTGATTAAGCTGGTTTTTACAAAAGTTGCTTACATTGTTTTCATCTGCGTTATTCCGCTTGCAGTTACCTCTCTCACTTTCGGGGAATGGTTTATCGGCTTTATGGCTATGCATTGTACGGCAGGAATGATCCTGAGCACAGTTTTCCAAATGGCTCACGTGGTGGAAGGCGTTCACCAGCCCGAGCCGGACGATTCGGGTTGCGTAGAGACCGCCTGGGCGGTGCATCAGTTGCAGACGACCTCTAATTTTGCAGGAAGAAACCGCTTTTTGTCCTGGTATATCGGCGGGCTTGATTACCAGATCGAGCATCATTTGTTTCCATCCATTTCCCACATTCATTACCACGCGTTATCGCCTATCGTTCAGGCTACTGCACAGGAATTTGGCTTGGATTACAATGCCAAAGCCAACTTCGGCAATGCGCTCGGTTCGCACGTCAGGATGCTCAAAAGCATGGGCAGGGCCTGATGTAGTTAAGGAATTGTAGGCAGCATTTGTAAAAATGCTTGCGCTTTAATCACCTTTAATTTGGGAAACTCTATGGTTGCCAGAATGTTGTAATGCGTTTCATTTGAGACCAAAAAATCCGCATTGCAGGCAATCGCACAGTCAACAAATTTATTATCATGCTTATCAGCCTCGATAAGCTGCCAAAGATAGTATGAGTCTATTTTATGAATATTTGGGAGATTCAGCAGCTCAATCAGATGAAGATCTGTACGATCCTTTCCAAGTCTTATACTCAGCTGCTCTTCGTATTCTGAAATAATTTCGTTCGTTAGGAACAGGTCAAATGACTTTTTGAGTAAAGAAGCGAAAATCGGATGATATATCGATTTACTTGGAAGCGCTACAAGCAGCACATTCGTATCCAAAACAATATTCATTACTGGGCCGGATCATTGAGTATATCTTCCATATCCTCGTTCGTCCAGTTATTATTTTGCCATGCCTGATCTGCTAGTTGGGACAGGCGATTTGCAAAATAATTACCCAACAATTCCTTAATATTATTTAGGTCGTTGTCGCTTACATGATGCGCATAGAGCTGCAATAATTCTTGCTGCACGTTGGAAAATGGCATCTTCAATGTTGATTGCATAGTGTATCCGGCTTGTTTTAAGTAAAGTTAATAATCTTTAATCAAACATGCCCCTGCTCTTCTGCTATCTCACTTTCACGCGCAACTTGTTCGATCATTTTCATTTTCGCAAAATCCTTTGGTCGCGAGAAGAATGTGTATATGGCTGGGATGACATATAATGTCAGTACGAGCGAGAAAAGTAATCCACCCATAATCACAATCCCCATTGACATCCGGCTTTTACCTGCCGAACCCAGCGCCATAGCAATCGGCAATGCGCCCAGGATCGTGGCAAGACTGGTCATAAGGATCGGCCTGAAACGCAATGTGGCTGCTTCGAGAACGGCTTCCTGAATGCCTAGGCCCTTTTCCCTCAGCTGATTGGCAAATTCTACGATCAGAATTCCGTTTTTGGTAACCAATCCGATCAGCATGATCATCCCGATCTGGCTGAAAATGTTTAACGTCTGGTCAAAAAACCAAAGCGAGAACACTGCGCCTCCGATCGCTAGCGGAACCGTAAACATGATGATAAACGGATCCACAAAGCTTTCAAACTGCCCCGCAAGAATGAAATAGATCAGCACCAATGCCAGGAAAAAGGAGAACATTGTGTTTGAAGAGCTTTCGGCATAATCCCGCGATGATCCGCTGAGGGAGGTTTGAATGGACTCATCTTTCAACTTATCCCGGATCTTGTCCATAGCCGCAATGCCGTCGCCAATCGTTTTTCCGGGCGCTAATGCAGCCTGTACGGTTGCGCTCATGTAGCGGTTGTAGTGAAAAAGCTGCGGTGGGCTGCTTTCTTCTTCTGCTTTCACAATGTTATCCAGCTGCACCATGCTTCCGTTTGCTGTTTTGACAAACATACTTTTCAAATCCAACGGCTCATCGCGATTTTCACGGTCATACTGCCCGATCACCTGATATTGACGACCATTCATTGTAAAGTAACCAAACCGCTGACCTGCAAATGCTAGCTGCATCGTTTGCGCCACATCCTGAACCGTCACACCCAGCGATTTTGCCTTTTCACGGTCAATTACAATCTGGATTTCGGGTTTGCTGAATTTCAAATTGACATCTGTGATCGCAAATGTCGGGTCGTTCGAGGCTTCCTCCATGAACTTGGGCAGATAGGCACGCAGCTTTTCAAAATCCGGTGCCTGAATAACGTATTGGATCGGCAAGCCACCCCGCGAATCGACAGAAATGGTCTGCTGCTGCACGACGAACGACTTTGCATCGGGCATAGACTTCAATTTTTGATTGATATAATCCGCAATTTCCTGCTGGGTTTCTTTGCGGTCTTTTTTATCAACCAGGGCAATCCTGCCACTTCCCGTATTTGCGGCCCCAAGGCCGGAGTTTCCGGGAGATGTAATGAGCATTAAGCCTTTCTTGCCCGGCATAGAATCCATCAACATCTGCCCCACATCCTGCACATAACGGTCTGTAAATTCAAATGAAGATCCCTCAGGAGTTGTCATGTTAATCCTGAACCAGTTACGGTCATCCAGCGGAGCAAGTTCCGATTGCAGGCCTTTACCAAAAAACCAGATCATTCCCACCGTAACGGCAACAATAGGAATTGCAACCCAGCGCATTTTAAGGAATTTAGCCAAAGCACTGCCGTAACTGTTGGTAATGTTTTCGAAAAACGGCTCTGTCTTTTCGTAGAACCAGCTCTTTTTGTGCGTCTTACGAACCAGGTAAGCATTCAGCATAGGTGTGAGTGTCAGCGAAACAAATGCTGAGATCAAAACCGCAGCAGAGATCACGATCCCAAACTCCCGGAAAAGTTTTCCT
The DNA here is from genome assembly GCF_021502655.1 of Dyadobacter sp. CY347. Taxonomy (GTDB): domain Bacteria; phylum Bacteroidota; class Bacteroidia; order Cytophagales; family Spirosomataceae; genus Dyadobacter. Next base: position 54,917 of record NZ_JAKFFT010000001.1, on the reverse strand, counting down.
ACAAAACCTTCCATAAAAATAACCGGAAGGAACACCGACGCCAATGTGATGGAAGTTGATAAAACCGCGAAAATAATCTCATTTGCCCCCTTAATGGCCGCCTCGATCGGCCCCATGCCCTGCTCTATCTTCTTAAAAATGTTTTCCGTGACGACAATCCCGTCATCCACCACAAGCCCTGTTGCGAGCACAATGGCCAGGAGCGTGAGCACATTGATGGAAAAACCCATAATGTACATGACAAAAAACGTCCCGATCAGCGACACCGGAATGTCAATCAACGGCCGGAAAGCGATCAGCCAATCCCGGAAAAAGAGGTAAATAATGATCACAACCAGCACGATCGCTATAAGCAGCGTTTCCCCCACTTCTTCGATCGAGCGCTCCACAAATATGGTGTTATCGATCAGTGTATCAAGCTGATAATCTTTGGGAAGCTCCCGCTTAATGTCTGCCATCCGCTTGTTGACTTCCTCGGCAATGTTCAGATAATTGGCCCCGGGCATTGGTGAAATAGCCAGACCGATCATCGGGATATTATCCAGCCTCAGCACCGTTTCCTCATTTTCCGGACCGAGCGCCGCATGGCCAATGTCCTTTAAATGAATGGTTTGCGTTGCAGAATTTTTAATGATCATTTCATTAAAATCCTCTTCCGTCCTGAACCTGCCTATTGTTTTTACCGTAAGCTCGGTATTATCCCCTGCAAGTTTCCCGCTCGGTAATTCAACATTTTCCCTGTCCAGTGCAATCTTCACATCCTGCGTGGTAATGCCCAGCGAAGCCATTTTGATCGGGTCCATCCAGATCCGCATGGCATATTTCTTCTGGCCAAAAATCCGGATTTCACTCACGCCTTCAATGGTCTGCAAACGCTGCGCGATCACATTTTCCGCATAATCACTCACTTCCAAATGGGACCTTGTATCACTTTTGAATGTAAGCACAATGATGGGTTCGGAGTTAGCATCCGCTTTCGCGACCACCGGCGGGCCGTCGATATCCAATGGCAATGTCCTGGAAGCCGATCCTACCTTGTCCCGAACGTCGTTGGCAGCGCGTTCCATGTCCACACCAATGTCAAATTCAACCGTTATCTGGCTCGTTCCCTGGCTGCTTGTGGAATTAATGGACTTAATGCCTTCAATGCTATTGAGTTGTTTTTCAAGCGGTTCGGTGATCTGGGATTCTATAATATCCGCATTGGCACCGGTGTAACTGGTCCGGATGGAGACAACCGGCGGATCAATGGAAGGAAACTCCCTCATTCCCAGAAATTTATATCCAAGAAACCCGAACAGGATGATCAGCAGGTTCATGACAATGGCCAGGACCGGTCGCTTGATAGAGAGTGTTGATATACTCATAATTGGAGATTAATGTCGGCTGACATTCGTTTTGACATGTTCACGATTCCTTCCTCAATTCACCCGCACCGCCGTATTGGGCTTAATAGCGATAATTCCGGAGGTGATCAGCGAGTCGCCCGGCTGCAAACCTTCGATGATCTGTATTTTCTTATCCGTACGCAAGCCGGTCACGACCATTGCTTCCTGCGCTTTGCCATTTTTCACAACAAAAACCTTTTTTCCTTTCAAAACGGGCACAATGGCCTCGGTAGGGATCATCATAGCCGATTTGTTTGCATCCAGGTCTGCCAGGATTTTCACAAACATTCCCGGAACAAACCGCCCAGAGGGATTCGGCGCGATAGCCCTTACTTTCAGGGTTCGCAGGTTTTCCTCCACTTTCGGATCAATGGCGAGAATTTTAGCATTATAAGTCGAAGGATCGCCGTCGAGATTGAATTTGACGACATTGCCCACCTTAATGTTCGGCGTGTATTTTTCAGGGACTGTAAAATCCACTTTCACGGGATTGCTCTGAACGATGGTCACGATGGGCGTACCCGGCGCCAGATACGCGCCTTCACTAATGTATTTCAATCCTATACGGCCGCTGAATGGTGCCCTGATCTCTGTTTTTTCCAATTGAGCCTCCAAAACTTCCTTTTCAGCCTCCAAGATCCTAATGTTGTTTGAAGTCACATCGTATTCTTCCAGATTAATGGCTTCTACATTCAAAAGCTTCTTCTGACGTGCCTCGATTTTCCTGGTAAGATCCTGATTGTAAGTTACTTTCTGTAATTGCGCCTGCAACTCACGGTCGTTGATCTTCCCGATCAGCTGGCCTTTTTGAATAAATGCGCCTTCTTTGATATTCAACTGAACCAGCCTGCCAGAAGCTTCCGCCATCACATTCACTTCCTCATTAGGAATAACCGTTCCCGACGCAAAAATCTGATTTTCAATGGTTTCTCTTTTAACGACATATACACTCACCGGCACTGCTGACCCACCGGATGAGCCGCTTCCTTTGCTTCCGGCTCCCTTCATCTCCGTGGGTTTATCTTTCCCCGGCTTCGAGAAAACGAAAAGTTTTCCGAGCACCAGCACAATGATTATCCCACCAACCAGCATTATCGTACGCATATATCAATCAAATAAATTTCGTTCAACTTGAATATTAATAAATTATATTTCTCCAAAAGGGTTTATTAAATATACTTGATATTGTACAAAGCGGCAATTAGTTCGTTTTTTACTTCTGCCGAATGTTAAATTCTGATGAAGCCTGAAGACTCCATAACCGCCGCGGGATAAATGATATTCAAAACATTTCCGCTTTCGACTATATTTAGCGTAACGAACATTGGCAGCACATTTACCCTTATTCATTGCATTTTCATTCTTCTCAAAAGAACATGGCAGCATTCCGGTTATACTTACCCTATTTCATCACATTCTTAATTTGCTACTTACCTATGCACACAAACGGACAGGAAAATTCCAAAACTTACGCCGCCCAATGGAAGATTGTTGAAGCGCATCAGCAGAAAAGACTACCAAAATCGGCGCTGGAAGAAGTCAGGAAGATTTATGAGCTCGCCAAAAAAGAAAAGCAGGAAGCACAGGTTATCAAGGCAGTGGTTTATATAGTCAATTTGCAGACCGAAACACGCGAAGAGCAGGACGCGAATGGGATAGCAGAATTGGAAAAAGAAATTTCCCAAAGTCAGGGAGTTGTGAAAATCATACTCACCAACCTGCTTGCTTCCGCTTATTACGGCTATTACCAAACTGTTCGCTGGCAACTTTACGAGCGGACTGCGACGGTAAATTTCAAAAAAGAAGACATAAGCACCTGGTCGACAGGGGATTTTCATGAGAAAATATCAAGCCTCTTTCTCAAATCCATTGCAGACGAGGCGCTTTTGCAAAAAACCAAACTGGATGCATTCGACGCCATTATTACAAAAGGCAACACCAGAAAGCTGCGCCCGACATTATACGATCTGCTCACACACAGGGCATTGCAATATTTTTCCTCTGATGAACGGGATATCAAACGGCCTTCATATGCATTCAAAATCGACAAAGCATCCGCATTTGATCCGGCTGCCGATTTCATCCATCGCAAATTTGAAACCAAAGACACGAGTTCTCTTGAATTTTTTGCGCTTCAACTATATCAAAAATTAATCGCATTTCACATCAACGACCCGCAACCCGACGCGCTGATTGACATTGATTTGCAAAGACTTCAATTTGTTCGTCAGAAATCGGACCATCCGGACACGGACGAGCTTTACTATATGTCTGTGAGCCATTTAGTGGAACAATATGCCCAAACCCCTGCCGCGGCACAAGCCTGGTATCAGAAAGCTTTATACCATGACCAGTTAGGATCTGCTTTCAACCGCGAGGGTGACACAACGCACCGGTTTGAAAAGGTGAAAGCGGCTGCGATCTGCGAAAAAGTAGTGCGGGAAAATCCTGAAACCGAGGGTGGAATAAATGCATTTAATCTCCTCAAAAACATCAAAAGTGAAGCATTACAGTTCAAAGCCGAGCAGGTCAATATTCCTGAAAAACCATTTCTGGTGTTTGTGGAAAGCCGGAATGTCAGCACGCTCTTTTTGCGTATTGTAAAGGCAACCGATGAGATCAAGACAACGCTTGAAAAAAATAACATTCAGGAAGCTTTCAAAATGCTTGCGAAAATTCCGCAGTTGCGGACCTGGCAACAAAAGCTGCCGGAAACCAAGGATTTTCAGCAACATGGCGTAGAAATAAAAGTGGACGCGTTGCCAATTGGCGAATATATGCTGCTGGCGAGTTCGGACAAACGTTTTACGGAGGGCAAAGGCATTACCGGAATGAAGTTGCTTTACGTCAGCAACATTAGTTACGTACAGCGGGAAAATGATTTTTTTCTCTTACACCGCGATACCGGGCAGCCTCTGGCTGGTGCCAACATAATGGTTTGGAATGTTAAATATGATTACAAATCAAGAAGTTACATTAACCAGCAAGGCACGCCTTATGTTGCCGACAAAAACGGCCATTTTCAGACAAAAGGAAAAACGACTCAGCCACAAGCCGAAGCGCAACGACTGGAAATCACGCATGAGAAGGACAGGCTCTTCATTCGCGAAGAATCTCACGCATATTATAACTACCAAAACAGCGCCGGTCCGGACACTGCCGGGTCCCAAATTTTTCTCTTTACAGACCGGAGCTTGTACCGGCCGGGCCAAACGGTTTACTATAAAGGCATTACGGCAGAAGGAAGGACTGTTTTAAAAGATCAGGCCAGAAAAATTGAGCTGAAATTAAAAAATACAAATGGAGAGATTGTTGGAAAAGAAACAAAAACAGTCAATCATTTCGGCAGCTTTTCCGGGTCATTTGTACTTCCCACCGGCACATTAAACGGGCAATTTTCGATTGTTGCAGATGATGCGCACACCACCACTTTGCACGTTGAAGAATACAAACGTCCCAGGTTTACGGTTGAATTTGACACTTTACGTGCTTCCTACAAGCTTGGTGACACTATTAAGGTCGCCGGAACCGGCACAGCATATGCGGGAAATCAGATTGATGGGGCGAAGGTCGTTTACAGGGTTGTCCGCCATGAAAGGTTTTTGTATCACTGGAATTATCGGTTGAGATATTACCCTACGGCACCTCCGCAGGAAATTGCGCATGGGGAAACGGTAACGGACGCTTCCGGCAAGTTCCACATTGATTTTGAGGCCATTCCCAATTCAAAAACGGATAAAAAGCGCAATCCGGTGTTCGATTACAAGGTTTACGCCGATGTGACGGATATGAATGGTGAGACCAGAAGCGCGCAAACTTTGGTTTCCGTCGGCTATAAATCTATTATCGTTAAAGCTGACATTCCTGAAACAGTGGCGCTTGACAGCTTACCAAGTCTGAAAATCCGCACAGAGAATATGAACGGAGAATATATTTCTTCTCCTGTTACAGTCAAAATAACGCGTCTTACACCGGAAAAACGACTGATAAAACCCCGTTACTGGCAGAGTCCCGACCTGTTTGTAATGACCAAAGCCGAATTCATCGCAGCATTTCCGAATGATGAATATGACAGGGAAACAGAGAAAGAAAGCTGGCCCGCAGCGGATGTTGTTTTTGAGAAAACTGTACAACTAAATAGTAATCAACCGTTTCCGCTCGAAAAGAAAAGTTTTGGTGCCGGTTTTTATAAAATTGAAATCAATACAAAAGATGCAGGCAACACAGAAATTGAAGACTTCAAGTTCATTGAACTGATTGACCCTAAGCGTAATAACCTACCCTATCCGCAATATATCAGCGCGGAAGGTGGGGCGATCATTGAGCCGGGAGAGAAAACAACGATTAAGCTTGCCACGTCAGCCGATAATGCATTCGTTATCAGCAGCAAAGGCAAGAAAGAAAATTCAAACGACTTTTCATTTTTTGAATTAAATGCGACGGAAAGAACCTTTGATATCACAGCAACAGAGGCTGACAGGGGCGGATTTGGGATTGACTATATGTTTGTTAAACACAACCGCGTGCATCAACATGCTGAATATGTGAGTGTTCCCTGGACAAACAAGGATCTGAAAATCGAGTATCAGACATTCCGGGACAAAACATTGCCGGGAAGCAAGGAAAAATGGACAGTAAAAATTTCGGGTTATAAAAAGGATAAGGTTGCCGCAGAAATGCTTGCCAGCATGTACGACGCATCGCTCGACCAATTTTATATGCATAAATGGTTGGAGCCTGATCATTGGCCGGTTTCATCGGGGCTGTCGCGCTGGGGAAACGGGCTTAGTTTCAGGTCAAAGGATGCTCAGGTCCTTGATTTGACATACAGCCCTTACAAAAGTTTTGGAAAGCGCTATGATGACCTGCTTTCCACGCAGATGTCATATGGAGGTTACCCCCGTGGGGGCGGACGTAATGTACGGAACCGGGTAATGTCTATGAGCGCGGGCGTGCAAGTGAAGAAAGGTGAGGTGATGGAGGAAATTAAAGAAGCCGCCATGGCCGAACCCGCACCCATGGCACAGGATGCTGCTGCTATGAATGAGGTTGTAACGGTTGGCTATGGCGTTCAGCAATCTCCGCAAATCAAAAATGAAACGCCACCGCCATCACCGCGGAAAAACTTCAACGAAACCGCATTCTTCCTTCCTGACCTGAAAACCGACAAAGACGGCAGCATTACATTCTCGTTTACAATGTCCGAAGCATTAACGCGTTGGAAATTCCAGGCGTTGGCGCATACAAAAGAACTTGCATTTGGTTACAGCACCAAAGAAATTGTTACGCAGAAGGAACTCATGGTCCAGCCTAATCCGCCGAGATTTTTGCGTGAGGGGGATCAGATTACATTTGCCACGAAAGTGGTCAACCTGTCGGATCGTTCTTTAAACGGGAAAGTTTCACTGCAATTGATTGATACTGAAAGCAACGAGGCTATCGACGCATTGTTTGAGAATTTGGGAAATGGAAAGGATTTCGATGTTGCTGCTGGGCAAAGTACGGTGGCGCAATTTGCCATCAGCATTCCAAAAACATATTCCAAAACAGTTACCTGGCGCATCGTAGCGAGTTCAGGCAACCTTTCGGATGGAGAAGAAAACACGTTGCCTGTATTGTCCAACCGCATGTTGGTTACCGAAACATTGCCTCTGGCTGTACGCGGGACCGGAAGCAAGCACTTCAAAATGGACAAGCTGATCAATTCCAGCAACTCAAAAACGCTGACCAACCAGTCCCTAACCGTTGAATATACGAGCAATCCGGCCTGGTATGCCGTTCAGGCGCTGCCTTACCTGATGGAATATCCGTATGAGTGCGCGGAACAGACTTGGAACCGCTACTATGCGAATTCCATGGCCGCTAACATTGTCGCCAGTTCTTCGAAAATAGCCAAGGTTTTCGAAACCTGGTGGAAAAGTGACACGACAGCCTTGGTAAGCAACCTGAAAAAGAATCAGGAATTAAAATCATTATTATTGGAAGAGACACCCTGGGTGCTGGCAGCAAATACAGAAACGGAGCAAAAGAAGAACATTGCATTGCTTTTTGATCTTCTGCGGATGACCAATGAGCTTAGTAGCGCCATTGAAAAATTACATCAGCTTCAAAATCCGGACGGCAGCTTTTCCTGGTTCAAAGGTGGCCCCGACGACCGCTTTATGACGCAATACATTGCCAGTGGAATCGGGCATTTACGGAAGGCTAATGCTGTGCAAAAGAGTCAGGAGGAGCAAATTAATACCCTGATCAAAGCCGCAATGCCTTATCTGGACGCGCGGATTATCGACGACTATAACGATCTGATCAAGCACAAAGCCAACTTGAAGGAATACACGCCATCGACATTGGTGACGCAGTATTTGTATATGCGGAGCTTTTTCTCAGATCAGCCCGTGCCTGCCGCTTCCCAAAAGGCCTACCGCTATTTCATGGATCGCGCCAGGGTTACCTGGAACATTCAGACCAAATATATGCAGGGACTCATTGCCTTAGCATTGCACCGCTCGGGCGATAAAATCACACCTGATGCGATCCTGAAATCACTAAAACAAACGGCGATTACAAACGAAGAACAAGGCATATACTGGAAAATGAACCAACGTGGCTGGCGGTGGCACGAAGCGCCCATTGAGCGCCAGGCGTTGCTGATAGAAGCATTCCAGGAGATTTCGAATGATGTTGAGGCAGTGAATGATATGAAAACCTGGCTTTTGAAAAACAAACAAACCAATAATTGGGAAAGTACAAAAGCCACTGCCGAAGCCTGTTATGCATTGCTTATGACCGGAACCAACTGGCTTACAGATGACCGTACAATCTCGGTCCATCTGGGCGATACGAAAGTGGAGGGGGAAAAAGCAGAGGCAGGAACGGGTTATTTCAAAAAAACGATTGAAGCAAGCAAAATGAATGCTGCAATGGGCAACGTTGAAGTGCGTGTAGAAGGCGAAAAAAGCACTATAAGCGCACCATCCTGGGGAGCCGTTTATTGGCAATATTTTGAAGATCTGGATAAAATCACTTATTCAGAAACGCCTCTAAAACTATCAAAAAAGCTATTTATTGAAACAAATTCGGATAACGGCCCCGTGCTCACGCCTGTAAACTCAGATCAGATCCTCCACGTCGGCGACAAAGTGAAAGTCCGCATCGAGCTTCGTGCCGACCGCGACATGGAATACGTGCATATGAAAGATATGCGCGCTTCGGGATTTGAGCCCGTGAATGTGCTGAGCAATTATAAATGGCAGGGAGGCCTAGGTTACTACGAAAGCACAAAAGACGCCAGTACCAATTTCTTTTTCAGCACATTACAAAAAGGAACATACGTTTTCGAGTATCCGCTATTTATCAATCAGGAAGGCGATTTCAGCAACGGCATTACCACCATCCAATGCATTTATGCGCCGGAGTTCACCTCGCATAGCGAGGGGGTTCGGGTGAAGGTGGGTAAGTAAATTCAGCGGGCATTTTCGCGATTCAGGAAACTGCCCGCTGAATTTTCAAAATCGCATGTGCGAAGGCTTCCATATCTTCCTTCTCGCCTAGTAGTGCGTGTTGCAGGATCCAGACGGCGTCGGAGCTGCATGCTTGTTCGGCGTTGGGGCAGTGGACTTGAGTGTAATCTACGTGGTCCGGGATGGCGTAGCACATGAAGTTTTTGTTCTGAAACAGGGGCTGCTTGTATAATGGATGCGGATAACCTTTGAAACTGGGGACGCCTTCTGCGGCCAGCATTGCTGCAAAATCGTTTCTGGATAAACCCCCAAATTCATTCGGGTCGTATTTGAAAATGTAAATGTGATAGCAATGCAATGTAATGGCCTCGCTGCGGGTTAATGGGGTTATGCCTTTTATATCCGAAAATAATTCATTCAGATACAACCCATTATCATTCCTTTTTTGCGTTTGCGCTTCCAAACGTTTCAGCTGGTGCGAGAGTAATACGGCTTGCATTTGAGTGATCCGGTAATTGCAGCCCGGATTGTAATGATCATACCATTGTCCGCCTTCAATGCGCCCGACATTTCGCAAGGAGCGCATCATGGCATACAATTCATCGTCATCAGTAATCACAATCCCGCCTTCTCCTGACGTCAGGTTTTTGGAGGATTGGAAGCTGAAACTGCCCACGTCGCCTATTGAGCCTAATTTTTTTCCCTTATATTCTGCACCATGGGCGTGCGCAGCGTCCTCAATAACGCGCAGCCCGTGTCTTTTTGCAATGTCCATAATGGCGTCCATATCACAGGCCAGCCCGCCAAAATGAACCGGGATGATGGCCTTTGTACGCTCGGTAATGGCAGCTTCAATTGCAGCCGGACTGATGTTGTAAGTGTCGGCATCAATGTCTACAAACACCGGAACGCAGTTGCATTCGATCACAGACGAAGCGGTTGTAATAAACGTATAAGGCGGAACGATCACTTCGTCACCCGGCTTCACGCCGCAGGCGATCAATGCAAGGCGAAGCGATACGGAGCCATTCACACAGGTAATCGCATATTTACTCCCGCAGTATGCTGCAAAGTCACTTTCAAATCTGGCGATTTCATCCCCGCAATCCGGATTTCCCCATTTTCCGCTTTGGACAATCTCTGTGACCGCATCTACATCACCACTATCATAAATTGGCCATGGAAACTCTTTGGTCACGGCTTTAGAACCGCCATATATTGCTAGTTTTTCGCTCATTTCCAGCCGGTTATTACCAGGGTTTTCCAGTGCCTTGGACCAGCCACGGTTTCGACCATTGGCTGTTTTTCTTACGCGGTCCTGAGAATTTGGTTTCCTCTAATTTCTCAATCGCACTCCTAACACTCTCGCCGTTGTTGTTTAATTCGTTGTTGCTGTAAATAAATCGCAAAGGCAATGCGCGGGATGCAGGTGCTACGCCTGGAACCAGGGCTGGTAAGCCGGTCCGGCGGTAATCAAACCAACCTTCCGTAGCAGCCGTCCAGCTCGAAACCCATTTTTGTTCGATGATCTGGGCTAAGGTGCCGTTATATGCAACACCTTTTTGCTTGACAAATGCTTCGTATTTATCCGCTACACCCCAGGTTGTCAGTGACTGCTTAATTCCGTTGTTATAATGATCAGCAGCAGAACCTGCGGCCCAGCCTTTTTGTGCGGCTTCGGCAAGAATGAACGATGCTTCCGCAGCAGAGGCCAGTCTAGCTTTTAAAATTCCGCCTTTACTTCCCTGATATGTGTAGTTTAGTTGCGATGCATGCTGATTTTGCACTTGCTGACCCGTTGTTGGGTTTTCATTAAAATAAGTCGGATCAATCATCCCGGGAGGAACGCCCACGTATTCGCCTGTGTTCAGTGGCCCGCTGAATTGTTCAGGACGGCTCGGTTTGTAAGAATTTGGGTTAAAATGACGCGTGTATTGATGTCCCGCAGCGATTTTCGCCCTTAATTCCTGCTCGGTAAATGATTTTACCCCGGTCAGAATTTTGCCATCTTCCCGAATAAATTCATCCATTCCTTTAGCCAGTGTCGGATCAGCGACCCAGCGCACATGAACGGGCAAGAACCAAACTTTCAGACGAGGGTCATCATTAGTTACCAGGTTATTGATCAATGTTGATGCCGGTCTTCTCCTTCTCCAACCGGATTCACTAACGTCATATGCCGTTGAATTGGGCCAGGAATTGTTTGAATCTGTCCCTATGAAGTCCATTACCGCGTCATCACTGGCATCCTTGAAATAAATTCCGGATGCAAAAACTGCTTCAATTCCTGGTTTGGCAATGTCTGGAAGCTTGCTGGAAATGCGCATATAGTAACGGAGCAGCAATGTGTTTGCAAATTTTTGCCATTTCTGCGCATTACCATTATAAAACACGTCGTAAGCCGGCGCGTCCCTTTCATCACCAGATGCAGCGAAAATTGCCGACGCCGCTTTCAAATCTTCAATAATTCCCTTGTAGATCACTTCCTGGCTATCAAACATCGGAAGCATTGCTCCCTCATCCCCTTTCAGCGCCTCTGTATAAGGCGCGTCGCCCCAGAGATCGGAAATGGTTCCGAAAATGAATGCACGCATGGTTAATGCAACTCCTTCGTGGAATTTGAATTTCGTCTCAACAGCTCTCTTATACAGCAGGTTGTTGTTCCGCAGGAATCCGTACCATGCTTTCCATTCATCGTCTTCCTCACTCCAGTTGTAATCATTAAAGCCATCTTTCCAGGCATCTTCCTGCGTGTGCTGGACTACGCCGGCGACTCTGCCATAGCCTAATTTTACATATTGATTGGCAACACCCGTCATGACGGTGGGCATTATCAGGTTGGGATTGGCGCTGTTCGGGTCAACACCATTGGGGTTTTCATTGATCTCCGTGAGGTCTTCCTTACAAGAAGTTACGACCAGCAGCGCAAGCATGAAAACAAGTCCGGGTATATATTTTAAAATCTTCATTGCTTTATTTTTAAAGTATGATGAGCAAAAGAATCTGATCAGAAATCGAAATTCAGCTTAAATCCAAACGGGATTGTCCACGGCATCACGTTTTGTCTTTCAATCCCCTGGCGAAAACCTCCTTTGTTAGGATCAGCCCAGAATGCACGCTCAGGATCGATTCCGATCTTTGAAGCGGTCCACAACATAATGTTCCTGGTGTATACCGACAAATTTGCATTCTTTACAACACCGAAAAGACTTGGAATTTTGTAAGACAATGTTACTTCGCGCAGCTTTACAAATGATGCGTCAAATGTAACCTGCTGGTTGAAGCTCCACGGATACACGGCAGTAATAGGCAAATATTTAGTGCCTGCTCCGCCCAGCCATTCGTGGTATGCGCCCGCCTCATCCTGCCAAACACCCGGAATAAATGCTCCGTCGCCATCCGGCCCGAAGCCACCCGTTGCAGCCGTATGCCCTCCTACTCTCGGGAAGTTGCCGTTTTGCGGGATAATGTATTTTTCAGGATCTGATTTCAGCAAGGCAACCAGCTCGTCGGGGCTATATTGGCTTCCCGGGATCAAGTTGTCAATCTGGCGTTGTGATTTCCAGTCAGACTCTCCGTAGCGATACGTGAATGACATGAACTCGCCTCCTTGCCGCCAGTCGAAGCTTAATCCCAGTGAGAACCTTTTGTAAGTCAAATTGGCTTGCATACCAACGAGGAAATCCGGGTTGTAGTTACCTACTTTTACATTGTTCTCGCGTCCTCCCAAGCTCTGCCAGTCCATATCACCGCCTTCGCCATCATAGGCGATAATTGGCCAGCGATAGTAAGGAGAATCTTTATCCTGAACAGTAGCAAACCCGCGGCTGTACATATTTCCAATTTGCTCTCCTACGAATGTGTAAGCGCCGGCTCCGTTTTCACCCCATTGTTCAAAATACGGGAAGTTTGGTGCCAATTCCTTCACGGTAACGCGGTTACGGCTGAAATTTGCATTCAAATCCAGGCTCCATCCGCCACGGTTACTGATAGGCGTTCCGCCCAGACCAATTTCCCAGCCACGGCTTACAAGCTTACCAGCATTGATGTTCTTGCTTGCATAACCAGTCGACGGCGCCATTGGAACACTAAAAATCTGGTTCGTATTGGCCCTGTCGTAATAAGTAATGTCAAATCGCAAACGGTTGTTGAATAAATTCAGGTCAACACCACCTTCTGTTGAGGTTGCGATTTCAGGAAGTAATGCCGGGTTCAGCAAGTTTTCGCCCAGATTTGCAGTAACAAGGTCGCCCCAGTTTCCTGTTCCAAGGTTGGGATACAATTGATAAGGATCAGTATCATTACCCACCTGCGCCCAGCCTCCACGGAATTTCAGCAACGAAACGGCGGACGGCATATTAAACGTTGTGCTCGCCAACCAGCTCAATGATGCCGATGGATAGAAATAAGAGCGGTTGCTTTCGGGTAATGTGCTTGACCAGTCGTTACGCGCTGTCAAATCCAGGTAAAGCTGATCTTTGAAACCAATAGAACTTAAAGCATATAAGCTGTAAATGGCTTTTTTGTAACTTCCGTTTCCAACGATCCGGTTACCCACCGGAATGTTTGAAATGTTATACAATCCAGGCACAGAAAGATCCCTGCCCCCCAGGTCAGAGCTGTTTCCGTGCTGCTGCATAATGTTACCTCCACCCGAAATGCTGATGTCAAGATCACCAGCCTTAATCGTTTTGGTAATCAAAAAATCTGCATTGCTTTCGTTCCGGCCGATGTTTTCAAGATAGTAACCGCCTTTTGCCATGCTTTTGTAGCTCCATGGAATTTTGGTTTCGCGATCTTCATCATACATATCGTGTGAGTAACGCGCGAAAGCGGTCAGTCCCTCTGCAATCGTCCAGTCGAGTTTAATGTTGCCGTACAAACGATCCCGGGTATACGCATTAGTTAAATGTTTAGCAAGAAAATAGGGATTGTCCGTTTCGCCTTTTGCTATGGTCATCTGTTCTATTTCTTCCAAACCTGGCTTCCAGACGCCTTTCAGGTCCTCAATGTTGTAGCTGGGCGAGTAATAAACGGCCTGCAACGGGTTTCCATCCCGTTCGGAAGTTTGCGGACGGCTGTTCGAGCTGGAACGAACGAAATTGATATTCGTGCTCAGTTTCAGATTTTTTGCCATATCAAATGTTCCTGCCAGCGAAAGTCCGTTCCGGTAAAGATCTGAATTTGGTATCAGCCCCCGGTTGATCATGTTATTATAAGAAACCCGGTAAGTGGATTTATCAGAAGAACCTGAAACAGTGAGGTTATTGGTAGAAGTAATCCCCGTTTGCAGGAAGTTCTTCATATTGTCTTTGTAAGATCTCAGCTCAGTCGGGATCGGTTTGCCGTCGGCATCCAGCGGGCTGTTCCACTGCACTTCTTTATTACCAGCATCCAGCGGTAACCCACCCCAGTATGCCGACGATTCGTCTAACTGGAAAGGCCTCTCGCCATTTGCGTATTTATAATGCAGATCAAGATATCTGTAAGGTTTTTCAAATACATTGGAAGTGGAGAAAGAAACCCCAAGCCCTTTGCCCTTCTTGCCCGATTTGGTTGTGATCAAAATAACGCCATTACCAGCCCTGGAACCATAAAGTGCCGCCGCGCTGGGTCCTTTCAAAACCGACATGCTCTCAATGTCGTCGGGGTTAATGTCCGAAATCGCATTACCGTAATCGACTTTGTTGCCGCTTCCTTTTTCACTCACGTTAGCAAGGCTGTTGGCCAGCGGCACGCCATCCACAACAAATAAGGGCTGGTTGTTTTTCAATGACGCCGCTCCCCTGATCACAATGCTGATCGAAGAACCGATACCGCTCGTTTGGTTAATAGAAACCCCCGAAACCCGGCCCGAAAGTGATGTAAGCACGTTCTCATTCGCTACATTGGCGATGTCCTTGCCTTGGACTTTGCCCACATTATATCCCAGCGAACGTGCATCCCTTTTGATACCAAGCGCCGTAACAACCGCTTCCTGCAATGTTGCTACGTTCTCTTCAAGAACAACGTCGATCACGCTTTTTCCCTGAACCGGAACTTCAATGGAATTGAAACCAATATAGGAAAAGACCAGAACTGCATCATTTCCGGTGACGTCAATGGAATATGTTCCGGCAGCGTCGGTTGTCGTTCCTGCCTGCGTGCCTTTTACAAGCACATTAACGCCCGGAACAACTGCACCGTCTACTGCTGACGTTACTGTTCCCCGGATTCTGGCAACAGCTTCGCCCTGTTTTGCATTTTCAGTCTTTTCGGCTGCCAGCACCGAAGCTTCCGCTCCGGCAAAAAGCAGCACGGCGAGCAAACACCAAAACCCGCGCCGCATATTAATGATAGAGATTGAATTCATAATCTTTAAATTTTAGGTGATTGTCATAAGTCATGATAACAGAGGAAAGGCTTCGTGAAATGGCTTGAATATTCGGGGTCATTTTTCGTGGATCATTCAGTGTAAAGGAGGTTTCTGATTCATTACTTGGGATTTTTGATTATGTACTATCGGTTTCGTGCGGAGAATGTCCGTTCTCAGTTTGCCCGTTCGGCTGATTTTGTCGGAGTAGATAGTCGAAGTAAACTTCAAGCGCGTCCGAATATTTTTGCTGGTCCTTTTCGCTGTTGATGCCTTCCAGCAATTCGGACAGTTCTTCCCCGGTGATTTTGTTAGTGATCAGTTTATTAATCAAAGTTTCAGCCCGGGAAAGTGACATAGTAATAGCTGTTAAGTCTTTGTAGGATACTCACTGTGTTTATGAAAAGACTATCACGATTATATGTTTTTTTAAATGCACCGTTATGTGAATTGAGATAGCCTTATTTTTACCAAAAATTCACCAAATTCAAGGGAAGTATCGTTTCTATGACGAAACCTGGCAGTGACGAATGAACCTGAAAAGACACTATAAGAACATATACTTTCCGCTATTTGTAATCCTTTTGATCCAAACCGCTTACGCGCAAACCGTTGAAACCGACACTGCCGGGACAATTGTTGTGGGCGACATGCTGCTTGAAGGAAATCACCGCACCAGGGCCAGCATTATCCTGCGCGAAATGGCTGTAAAAACGGGTGATACACTAAGCGCTGCATTGCTCGCAGAAACGCTGGAAATCGATCGCAGGAAAATTGTCAATACCAACTTATTTATCACCGTTGACCTGATCCCGAAAAGCAATCCGGATTCTACCCGGACCGACATCAGGATTGTGGTGAAAGAGCGTTGGTATCTCATCATTGTTCCCGTTTTCCAGCTTGCAGACCGCAATTTCAACGAATGGTGGTACGAACGGAAACGCGATCTGTCGCGAACGACTTACGGCGTATACATGAGTTACGGCAATGTGACCGGCCGCGCGGATAAGCTGCGTTTTCTGGCTGAGTTTGGTTTTATTCCAAAATTCGAGGTTGCTTATACTTTGCCCTACATTGATAAAGCGCAAAAAACCGGTATTACGCTGGGCTCTTCTTATTCTATAAACAAAACAACCGCTTTCAGAACATGGCGCGATAAGCTGCAATACTTTAATAGTGAGGACATTAACCGTGAAAGATTTTATTCTTATGTGAGCATCAGCCGCCGGAATAAATATTACACATTCCATACGGCGGACCTTCGTTGGAGTTACAGCAAAATTTCGGACACGATTGCCACGTTGAATCCCAATTATCTGTTGAATGGTCGGAGAATCCAGCGTTATTTCCAGCTAACGTATTCATTCAGTTATGATAAGCGTGATAATGTTCAATATGCATTGCGGGGGCAAACGCTAGGGTTACAGATTTCAAAGATGGGCCTTTTACCGACGGACGATGTTAATATGACCTATTTTTACGGCTCCTACCGCAAATACATTCCGATTTCCAAAAGGTGGTATTTCAACACGGGCGTACGGGGAAGGGTTTCTTTGCCAAAACGACAGCCTTATCTGCAAACGATCGGGTTAGGTTACCGGAATGACCTCGTGCGCGGGTACGAGCTTTATGTGGTTGACGGACAGGACTATGCATTGCTTAAAAATGAATTGAAATACAAGCTCTTTTCATTCCAGAAACATTTCTCCTTTATCCCGGTCAAGCAATTCAATACAATTCCACTTGCCGCTTACATCAATACGTTTGCAGACGCTGGCTATGTCAAAAACAGTTATCCGGAGTTCAGTAACACGAGGCTGGGAAACTCTATGCTTTACGGCGCCGGCGCGGGGCTGGATATTGTTACTTTTTACAATATATTGGCGCGGTTCAACCTTACGCTAAACGGAAAAGGCGAGCGGCGATTCTTTTTTAACGTCTCCCGCGAATTTTGAAATCGTTTTCAAAATTGTCAAATATGGCTACATTGCACCATTAAAAGCCCTTTTTGAAAATGAAGGCACGACTATTGTAACACTTATACTAAACTGAATGAAAAAAACCTCTACACGCATGAAAAGTTTCAAAACCGGTTTTGCTGCTGTCATTTTTACACTGGCAATCTCAGGATGTGATACCAAAACAAACGAAAAATCCGAAGCGGCTACCGATACCGTAAAGGTTGAAGCGCCCGCTGAGAATGACCTCAATAGTGACCAGTCTGCATTGCTGCAAACGATCTTGGGGACTGAAAAAGCAGAAGGCGCCATTCTCCGGGGCATTTCTTTCGGCGACCCGATCAGCAAGGTGAAGGCTTCGGAAAATTTTGAAATGTTTGAAGAAACGGCAGATCATTTGGGATACACGGATGAGACTCCGCAGCTGGAAACCATTGATATCCAATATTTTTTAACGCCCGACAAAAAGGTGAACAGGATCACCGTCGATGTTTATTTAAACAGTCCGGAAGCCACAAAACAGCTCTGGAACGCTGGAAAAAATTACTTCACGAAGGATTATGACGCACCTAAGGAAGAACCTAATAAGGTTACCTGGAACAAAAAGTCGGTTCGGGTTAATATGGAAGATGTTTCAAAGGGAAAGGATTATGGATTGAAATTCCAGTTTGTCCCAACCGATAAAAATGTACTCGCGGCAAAATAAAATTTATGAAAACCAAAAAATCATTAGTTCTGGCAATCCTATGCCTGTTTTCTGTGGGTGTTTTTGCCCAAAAGAGCTCAAAAAAAGATGATGTTGTAACGATCAAAACGGATCTGGGGACCATCAGGGTGATCCTATTCGACGAAACACCCAAACACAAAGCCAATTTCCTTAAACTGACCAAAGATAAATTTTACGACGGTTTGCTTTTCCACCGCGTCATAGATGATTTCATGATCCAGGGTGGCGATCCGAATTCAAGGAATGCAAAGCCGGAGGATTTGCTTGGAAAAGGTGATAATGGCTACAAAATCCCTGCCGAATTCAGCCCCAAACTGTTCCACCAGAAAGGCGCATTAGCTGCAGCCCGCGACAATAATCCAGCCAAGGAATCCAGCGGATGTCAGTTTTACATTGTGCAGGGCCGGAAATGGAGCAAAAATGACTTGAACAAGCAGGCTGCCCGCGCAGCCAGAAAGCTAACCGATTCTCAACGAAAAGTTTATGAGGAAATCGGCGGAACACCGCATTTGGACGGCTCCTACACGGTTTTTGGCCAGGTGATCGATGGCATGGATGTGATTGATAAGATTGGTGCTGTGGAAAAAGATGAACGTGACAGACCGGAGAAAAATGTTTCCATGAACATGTCTGTCAAAAAGATGAAGAAGAAAAAGATTACGAAGAAATACGGCTGGCAATACGAAGCTTAATGCATAAAAAACGAATACTGATCACCGGCTCAAATGGCCTGCTCGGGCAAAAACTGGTGGAGTTGCTGGCTAGGAATGACCAATACGAAACATTCGCCACTGCAAAAGGTGAAAACCGGTTAAACGTTTTGGAAGGTTATCACTTTCTGGAAATGGATGTTACCGATGCTGTGCAGGTGGATGGCGTGCTTTCGCAGGTAAAACCGCAGGTCATTATCCACACAGCCGCCATGACGAATGTGGATCAATGCGAAATGGAGAAAGACGCTTGCTGGAAACTGAATGTGACGGCCGTTGAAATCCTGATCGAAGCCTGTAAAAAGCACAATATTTTCCTCGAACACGTTTCCACAGACTTCATTTTCGACGGAACTTCCGGGCCATATAAAGAGGAAGATGAGCCTAATCCGATCAGTTTTTATGGTTGGAGTAAATATGCTGCGGAGAAAGCCGTCATGCATTCCGACATTCAATGGGCCATTGCCCGGACTGTGCTGGTTTACGGCATAGCCCACGACATGAGCCGGAGCAACATTATTCTTTGGGTTAAAAAATCACTGGAAGAAGGCAAGGCAATCAAGGTCGTCACCGATCAGTTCCGGACGCCTACATTAGCCGAAGATCTTGCAATGGGATGCTATTTAATCGCCGATCAACGCGCGGAAGGCGTTTTTCACATTTCCGGAGAAGACTTTCTCACTCCTTATGAAATGGCCATGATGGCGGCCGATTACTTTTCGCTGGACAAATCACTCATTTCACCTACCGACGCGTCATCATTCACCCAACCAGCGCGCCGCCCCCCACGAACTGGTTTTGACCTACAAAAATCCCGAAACGTGCTGGGCTACAAACCGCACACATTTCGGGAAGGAATTGCGTTACTGGCAAAGCAGATTGGTGGCTAATGCTCAGGATTTGTCAATCGCAGCAAGATCTAGAACGAAACCAGGAAGGACAGGGTCCCCTGAAAGCTGAATGTCCAGGCTTTTGATTTTTTGCATCTCCCTGCCTTGACTATAAATAAGCACCTGCATTTTATATCGATCAATCAGCCAAGCCAGCCGACACCCATTTTCCATATATTCCTGCATTTTATCTTGCAGATATTTCAAGCTATTAGATTGCGAACGAATTTCAATAATAAATTCTGGGCAAACGGGTGCGAATTTCTCCTGTTCCTTCTGCGATAATGCATCCCATTTTTCCTTCGGAACCCAGGATAAATCCGGGGATCTTACTGCGCCATTGGGAAGCGTAAAGCCCGTTGAAGAATCAAATAATTCACCTGCAATCTTATTGCTATCAAGCCAGTTGAGAAGTTTGGTTGCTATGCGTAAATTAAACTTTCCGGTAAAGCTGCCAGTCGGTGACATAAAAATGATATTGCCATGTTTGTCCCGCTCCAAGTTCAGCATATCGTTCATCTGGCAGAACCTGAAGAACTCATCTTCGCTCATGATGTCCCCCACTTTGAAGGTCACGGGCATTGTGATCAGTGATGTATCCATGATGAGTAAGTTTAAAGGCAGCAATTTACCAATTCTATAACGCTTAATAAAACCCTAAGATTTCCCAAAACGCCCGTTTAATAAAGCTTTTCATAATACTCCCGCGCCATACGGTCGGAGTTGAAAAATACGTTGACGTCGTTCATGCTGTTGAGGACCATTTCCTGCCATTTTTTGTGGTTGGCGTAGTAGGTTGGAATGACAGAGGTTTCCAGCTTTTGCATGAGATTATCGCAATCCTGCTTATTAATATCATCGCCTTCCGCAACGGGAAGCAAAAACGAGTTCTCCCCATCCTTCGAGAATTCACAAATCCAACCGTCGAATGTTGACAGATTGAGCGAAGCATTCATTGCCGCTGTCATGCCACTGGTTCCTGATGCTTCACGGGTCACAACCGGCGTGTTAAGCCAAACGTCCGAACCATCTTTCAGTAATTTGGAAAGTGCCAATTCGTAACCTGTAAGCACTGCCATATTGGAAAAATGGTGGCTTGAATAAAACAGCTTATTAAAAGTGTCAATAGCGCCTTCGTCCTTTGGGTAAGGCTTTCCTGCCCAGATCACCTGGATCGGTTGTTCCTTGTTTTCCATCAGTTTTTGAAAGCGCTTAAGGTCCCAAATGAGCATATCCGGCCTTTTATACGCAGCAAATCTGCGAGCCCAGACAATGGTCAGCACATTAGGATCAAATATTTTGCCGCATTGGTCAGCAACAGTTTTGAACAAAATCTTTTTCAGCTCCTTTTTACGGGCAGAAATTCTTTCAGAATCTTTTGCTATCCGTGCGCTTTCGAGTTCACTATCAACCCAATAAGTATTATTCTGCGCATTGGTAATGTGGTCGATCTCGGCAATGTTCTTGTGCGATTTCCACATATTCCGGGATACTTCTCCGTGAAGCTTTGAAACGCCATTGGCTTTTCTGCTCAGGCTCAATGCTGCCAGCGAATGGTTGAAAGTGTCGCCTTTAATGTTACTGATCTTGCGGACAGTGTCCAGGTCCAGCCCGGAGAAAAAACCCAGTTTATCCAGAAAGTGAATGTCGTGTTTTTCATTTCCCGCTTCCTCAGGTGTGTGCGTGGTAAAAACAACGCGCTTCTTCACCTCAGCAACTTTTTTCAGTTTTTTGAACAAATGAAAAATACCCGAAACGGCGTGCGCCTCATTATAATGATACACCTCAGGTTCGTAACTCAATTCCTCTAAAAGACGAGCGCCGCCAATCCCGAGCACCATACACTGCGCCACTTTATATGTCACATCTGCATCGTACAACGAATAGCTTATCGCCCGCGTCTCATCGTCATTGCCGTCTGTATCAGTAGTCAGCAGGAATAATGGTGCAGATTGGAAAACGTCCGGCGGCAGATAATAGGCTGCTATCCAGACATCTTTGCCCATGACGGGAATCTGAAACCGGATTTTGGTATCAACAAGAAATGAATACATTTTCTCGTGAAATTCCGGCTGCATACTGCCGTCCTTTTTCCTGCCCTGATCGTAATAACCATATTTCCAGAGCATACCCACGCCTATCAGGTTCTGCTTCAATGCATGTACGCTGCGCATATGCGAGCCAGCCAGAAACCCGAGACCTCCTGAGTAAATTTTCAGCGCCTGATCTACGGCAAACTCCATTGAGAAATAAACAACTGATTTTTTGTATTTGTTATCCGCAGTAAATGGATGCTTATAAGGAAGTGAGAATGTTTGTTGTGACATTAAAAGGCAGGTTTTAGTGAAACCTGTCAGCATTGAATCCGACAGGTTTTAAAAGCAATTTTTTTCCTGATTATTTACCAAACAATCTAGCCCAGAAACCTTTGGCTTTTGTTTTGGTTTCAACATATTTTTCGGAAGCAGCTTCTTTTGCTTCCCGGATCTCCTCGGCGGCTTTCACCCTGAGTTCTTCCGCTTTAAGTTGTGCTTCGGCCAGTTTTTCGGCGGCAATGGCTTTTGTTTCTTCAAATGCTTCGTTCAGATCTTCCCTGATATCTTCATATTTGTCGGCGGCGGCGTCCTTAATGTCTTCATACTTGTCAGTAGCCGCTTCTTTGATGGTGGCTACAATCTCTTTTGCCTCTTCGGTTTTATCGGCCGCGCCCTCTTTAAAATCATCTACTTTATCCGCTGCAACTGATTTTACCTCTTCAAATTTGTCTTCCGCCTCAGCTTCCAGTTCCAGTGCTTCGTCTTTGGTCTTATCCAGTTTGGATTCACCGGCTGATTTCAGGTCGTCAAGCGTTTCGTAAACCTCTGACTTGATCCCATCTGCTGCCACACCTGCTTCCTGTATTTCCTCTTCTGCTATTGTTTCCAGTTCATCCGCTTTGTCTGTCTCGAACAACTCTGCGTCCTCATTTATTTCCTCTGCCTGATCCACGATCTCCTCCTTTTCCTCAGCAGCTTGCTCTTTCAGCTCTTCAACTTTCTTTTGAAGCGATTCTGTCACCTCTTCGGGTGTGGGTTTTTCGTTTTCGGCCATTGGGAAAGAAATTTAAGGTGAAAAATATGTAACAGTTGATTTCGAAAGCTACAAAGGAGTTGGCAACGTTGCAAGGAACTACACAGCTTTGTGCTACTCTAACCTTCTAACCATCAATTTTTTAATTAGCTCGTAAAACGGCTCAGGCTGCATGGTGCGCCAGTTGTTGAGCTGCAATGTTCCTCCAAAGTTGATATAGTAATCGAGCTTGAACTTCTTCCATTGCTCCTCTACATGTTCCCTGAAATTGACCGCGGCAATCCAGCCGTCTTCAATGTCGTCAAACCATTCGGCGTAGTAATCATCCTCACTTCCATGAAAATCCAGGACATTCTCACCCATTAAAATAAATTGGTTAATGCCCTGATCGACAAGCGGGTCTACGACTTGTCTTTTAAAAAACATAATGTCGTTATGCAGCGCATCATTCCATTCACCAAACATTTCGATCACTGCATAATGCTTCATATAATCAGCAAAAAGAATCTTCACATACAGCGTTTCGGAACCGATTTCGTCCCACAACGGATGTATATAGTAACCGTAGATCGCATTTTCGTAATAATCCAGATTGTAAGTCCGGCCATGGAACGGCGATTTTTCGTCATGGCTGGCTATATAATGTTTTTCCCAATTGTAATAAGGCTCAATCTCCTGCATGACAATGAATTCTTAACGCCAATGATAAACTAATATAAAGGATAACAGACAAATAAAAATGGCTTAAACAGTCTGTTAAACCATTTAAGCCATTAAAATATTGTACCTGAATTCCTACTAAACTCTTACAGCTCGCGGATCCAGATGTTGCGGAAGCTCGTTGTATTGTTGTGGTCCTGCAATTTGATCGGCCCTTTTCCGTGTGGCTCAATCGTTGGCTGACCTACGTAAGGAGTTGTTCCCTGGATCATGGTGTGGTTTTGAACCAAAACACCATTGTGGATCACCGTAATGTATGGAGGGATCGTCATCTGACCGTCCTTATTGAAATGCGGCGCTGTGTAAACAACGTCATAAACCTGCCATTCACCCGGTCCAACAGTTGCATTCACAAGTGGCATGGTTTGCTTATAGATAGATCCGGCCTGTCCGTTGGAGTAAGTTGGGTTGTTATAGCTGTCCAAAACCTGCAATTCGTAAATGCCTTGCATAAAAATACCGCTGTTACCACGACCCTGGCTGTTTCCTTCCACTTTCGCAGGTGTACGCCATTCAATGTGCAGCTGGTAATCTCCGAATGTTTGTTTTGTTTGAATGTCCCCTGATTTAGGAGCAACAGTCATTGCACCGTCACCAACAGTCCAGGGAGCAGCCGCTTTGCCATCTTTGCCAGAAACCCATGCATCCAGATTTTTTCCATCAAATAATACGATTGCATCAGAAGGCGCGGTAAAACCGGAAACAGCCGTTGACGGTTTACCAGGCGTTACTACGCGGGGAACCGGGCTCCAAAGTTCACTCGATTCGGGCGTTTGCTTAGCAGGTTGCAGCTGGGCATGTGCAGCAAATGCCGTTGCAAGGCTGAACGCGGTCAGGATTAGTTTTTTCATTTTAAAACTTAACTTTTAGTCTAATAACTATTGAAATAATATCAAAACACAACATTAGGTAAAAAGCATTAACAAACGCGGTTCTCACCTAATTAAATGTAATATTTTGGATTCTTATCACGTAATTTGCACCCGCGTCGGCCGATGGCCGGACAGCATTTTAAATAAACCGATACAAGCTTACTTCAAGTATGTTTAAAATTAACCGTTCTCTTTTCCAACTTTTTGCAGGTGGGATTGCTGCATTTGCTATGCAATCCGCTTATGCACAACAGCCTATCCCCTTAAACGACCTGAGTGCGTTCACTACCAAATCCGACAACTGGAAGATCGTCGGTAATGCAGCAGCCGATATTTCCAAAGAAAATGTACTGACCACGACGCGCGGAAAAGGTGTGCTGGCCTGTACACACGAAAAAGGAAAATACGGCAACCAATATGAACTGATCTCTAATTTCAAACACGGAGATCTGGACATTGAGCTTGATTTTATGCTGACCAAAGGATCCAATTCCGGAATCTACCTGCAAGGCAACTATGAAGTGCAACTTTTTGACAGCTGGGGTAAAAAAACTGCCAAATACAATGATAATGGCGGAATTTACGAGCGTTGGAATGATTCAAAACCCGAAGGCGAAAAAGGCTACGAAGGCTATGCGCCGCGCTTTAATGTGGCAAAAGCACCGGGATTATGGCAAAATATCAAGATTTCTTACCAAGCGCCACGTTTTGACGCAAACGGAAAGAAAACTTCCAATGCCGTATTTCTTTCTATCGTGTTAAATGGCGTTACGATCCATGAAAATGTGGAAGTTAGCGGCCCTACCCGCGGTTCACTGACCGGCGAAGATGTGGCCATGGGCCCGATCCGCATCCAGGGTGATCACGGATCATTGGCGATCAAAAACATTGTGATCAATAATTTTGATAAAAAGCCGGGAACATTATCGGAGCTAAGCTATAAAACTTACTATGGGGCTTTGTCGGAAACAGAAGATCTTTCAAAAATGACACCTGCTGAGACGGGTAAATCCGAAGCATTGAGCTGGGAGATTTTAAAGGAGAATAATAATTACTCTTACGTATATACAGGACGCTACAATGCTGCTACGGATGGTGATTACAATTTCAAATTGCAGGCTTCGGGAAATTCTTACTTGAAAATCGACGGAAAATATGTCATCGATGCCCAATGGAAATCCAACAATGAATTCCGTGAAGGAAAAGTAAACCTGAAAGCGGGTGACCATACCATTGAAATATTCAACAATAAAAAAGATGGCTGGATGCGCCCTGTGCTTGGACTTTGGGTAAGCGGACCTGGTTTCAGGGAAATTGCTTATCATACCAAAAGCTCTGCTATGGCCGGCGGCGTGAATGATCCGATCCTGATCTCTGCGGGAACAAACAATGTTACCCGGAGTTTTATGGATTTCAAAAAAGGCAAAGAGAAAAGACAGCGTGTGGTGCACGCAGTTTCGGTAGGAAGCCCTACCAATCTCCATTACACATATGATTTGGACAAAGGTGCAGTTTTGCAGGTTTGGCGCGGCGAGTTCCTGGATGCAACGCCTATGTGGCACGACCGCGGCGACGGATCTTCCCGTCCGAGAGGAAGTGTGACGCTTTTGGGCAATGATATGGTCCTTGGCAAATCAGCAAAAGGAAAATGGCAGGCAGACACAACCGGCAGCGGTTACCGTCCAAAAGGCTATGTTCTGGACGACCAGGACGTTCCTACTTTCCAGTATCAGGCATTTGGTTCAGCCGTAACAGATTACATTTCCGTAGTGAATAACCAATATTTCGAGAGAATTATTAAGGTAAACAATCCTTCAAAAGACCTCGTTGCCAGACTGGCTGACGGAGCGAACATTGAAAAAGTGGCGGATGGACTTTATGCCGTTGACAACAAGTCGTACTACATTCAATTGGCTGATAAAAGTGTTAAACCTGAGATCAGAAGCGCTGACGGCTCGCAGGAATTATTGGTGCCGGTTACAAATGGTGAAGTGAAATATTCGATCCTGTTCTGATTCAAAATCCTTATAGACATTCATATATAATGAAAAAAATTGCTCAAATAGCGTTTGTTCTTCTCGCAACGATTTCCATGCTGAAAGCGCAGGAATCACCGAAAGAAGAAGACTTTTACAAAATTATTACCCCGCCCATTCCCGAAGGGATTATCCTTGAAGTAGGCGGACTAACCACCATGCCGAATGGCTCGCTGGCCATTTCCACACGCCGTGGTGAAGTCTGGATCGTGGATAACCCTACCAGCCGGACACCTTATTTCAGAAAATTCGCAACAGGTTTGCATGAAATCCTTGGCCTTGCTTACAAAGAAGGTGCATTGTATTGCGCACAACGCGGCGAGCTTACCAAGCTGGTTGACAAAAACGGCGATGGCAAAGCGGATGTTTACGAAACGGTTTACGCATGGCCATTGTCCGGACATTATCATGAATATTCTTTCGGGCCAAAACTGGCACCGGATGGAAGCTTTTTTGTGAGCGGTAACGTGGCATTTGGTGACGAAGAATGGTGGAGAGGCGAAAGCCGTGTTCCTGGTCGTGGCTGGATTTTCCATATTACAAACGATGGCAAATACGAACCATACGCAACAGGCGTGCGCTCCCCTGCGGGAATCAGCATGCTGGACGGTGAGCTGTTTTATACGGACAACCAGGGCGACTGGATGGGAACAGGCGGGATTTTCCAGGTTAAAAAAGGAGGCTTCATGGGCCACCCGGCCGGTTTGAAATGGGCTGCGGGCACACCGGTGAAACTTACAGAAAAGCAATTCTTCGCTGAGCGCGACAACCGCCAGCACAAAGACGACAAAGGACGCGCAATCAAACCGGAAAACACCGGCAACGAAACGCCGCAATTCCTTTATCAATTCAAAGAAAAATACGATATGGTGCAGCTTCCGGCTGTTTGGCTTCCTTATGGTGTGCACGGAGTTTCTACTTCGGAGCTGATTTTGGATAATACGAAAGGCAATTTCGGACCATTTACGGGACAGGTTTTCGTGGGCGACCAGGGACAAAGCAACATTATGCGTATTGTTTTGGAAAAAGTAAAAGGCGAATACCAGGGTGCGAGCATTGGTTTCCGCAGCGGTTTCCAGTCGGGAGTTTTGCGTATGGCTTTTGATAAAGACGGTTCCATGTTCGTAGGTGAAACAAACCGCGGATGGGGTTCGGCCGGAGATGCTAACCAGGGTTTGCAGCGTTTGGTATGGAATGGTAAAATGCCATTTGAAATGTACACTGTGAAGGCGCAGCCGGACGGTTTTGAAATTGAATTCACAATGCCCGTTGATCGCAAATCTGCGGAAGATCTTGATTCTTACAATGTCAGCAGCTATTTGTACAAACATTATCCAGTTTACGGCAGTCCTCCGATCGATACGAAGGAAGTGAAAGTGGTGGGAGTAAAAGTTTCTGACGATGCTAAAAAAGTGAGGATTGTATTGGATGGAATGCGTCAGTATTATGTGCATAAAATCCAGCTGGAAGGCGTTCGTGCTGCAACAAACAGCTGGTCGCTTGTTCATACGGATGCTTACTATACATTGAACAACATTCCTGATGGCGAGAAATTGAAAGTTTCTGACCTGAAAACGACCAGATCAGGAAAAGCGGCTGCTTCGGTTGCTGCGCCTGAAAAAGAGCACGTTTCTCCGGATGGAAAAGGCAAAGCAACTACCGGCAAAGGCGCAGCCATGAAAGTGCCTACGTTTGCAGAAGTAAAACCGCTTTTGGAAAAAAATACTTGTCTGGCTTGCCACGCTGCTGACAAGAAGGTGGTTGGCCCATCTTACCTGGATGTTGCCAAACGCAAATACAGCAATGAGAAGATCGTTGATCTGATCTATCATCCAAAACCTGAAAACTGGCCGGATTATGCAACGCCAATGCCTCCTATGCCACAAGTTTCGAAGTCTGATGCCATGAAAATCGCTTCCTGGATCAACTCCCTTGCTAAATAACTAACCTGCATTTTGCAGCTGCAAAGTGCTTTTTGAAATACGATTGGAAAGGCTGTCCAAATATGTGGACAGCCTTTTTTTAGTTATATTCACATTCTAAATCAGACAGATGCAGCTGAATTGCACCTTTTGCGATTGAAAATTCGTTAAAGACATGCATACTACATTCCTATATGTCCGCTCTACGTGACCTTTTTTTCCTGAAATCAGTCAAAGGCAAAGTTTTGCTTGGGTTCCTTTTGGCGTCGCTGGCATTAGGCACGTCGTGGATCATCAGTAAGGAAGCTTTTGAAGATATGCTGATCAAGCTGGAAGTAATGTCCACGCCAAACGACAAGCTTAGGTTGGTCAATAAGGTATTCAAAAACATTATCCAGCTCAGCCATTTACAAAACACACGCACATTAAAAGGTGAGGAAAAGAACGAGCAGGTCTTAGCACAATCCAAAGAGCTCATTGCGACGCTGGATTCGCTGAGCAATATGAGCCTCGACGACCACCTTCAGATCATTCGCATTGATTCCATGAAAAGCCTGCTGAACGAGCGGGAGAAAATTTTTGGGAAGTATGTCAAAGTGCGCTCCAAGCTGGTTAATAACAAAGACCTGGAAGAAGAAGTTAAATCCATTTCAGGGCTGATCACCACCAAATTGAAACCGGACAGCACGGTTGTAAAAACAGAAAAAAGAACTACTACAACAACCGTTTACACCGAATTACCAGACTCTATACAGCAAGCAAGCGAGAAAAAAGGATTTTTCAACCGCGTTTTTGGCGGTTCGAAAAAAGCAAAGAAAAACATTCCTCCGCCACCTGCAAAAGTGGTCCAGAAACAGGAAGTGAATGTTCAGGTCGATACCATCACCGTTGCCCAGGAAGATAGCACCATTGAGAAAGTGGGTGAAGCAGTGCACGCCATTGAAAAATCACAGAAGATCAGGACCACCAGCTTTGTGGACAGGGAACAGGAACTTGCTACGGCTGGCAATTCACTCGTACAGCAGTTGCTAGACGTCATGCAGGAAGTGGAAGCCGAAGTGCTGAAAGAATCCAATCTGGAAGGTTCGAGATCGAAAAATATCGTAACTGGCAGCATTAATACATTGGAATATATCATGCTAGGGTTCTTTTTCCTGACTGCCATGCTTTCGTATCTCATTTTTACGGACATTACCAAAAGCAACGCCTATCGCAGCCAGCTAGAAGAAGCCAAAGAGGAGGCCGAATATCACAGCATGGCCAAGCAGCGGTTCCTGTCCAATATGAGCCACGAGATCCGTACGCCGCTGCAATCCATTATTGGCTATACCGAAGCATTAAAAAAGGACGAGAAACCCAAGCGGCAGGATCTTGAAACGCTGCATTCCGCCTCAGAACACTTGCTGCATCTTGTTAATGAAGTCCTGGATTACAGCCGCATTATCTCCGATCGCTTTACATTT
Source organism: Dyadobacter sp. CY347 (assembly GCF_021502655.1). Classification (GTDB taxonomy): domain Bacteria; phylum Bacteroidota; class Bacteroidia; order Cytophagales; family Spirosomataceae; genus Dyadobacter. The sequence goes on along the minus strand of NZ_JAKFFT010000001.1, from coordinate 25,350 downwards.
GAAGAAAGGACTTTCGCCATCACCCCATTGCTTAACGAAGTGGTTCAAATGCTGCGGCCAACGGCGGCTTCAAAAGGACTTGCCCTAAAACTGGAAAATGCGCTTTCCCCCAAACTATACCTGAATGGTGACCCGTTCCGGTTGCGCCAGATCCTTTATAACCTGCTTACTAATGCTATCAAGTTTACCGAAACAGGCGAAGTAATCTTGCAGGTTACGGGTTTTGAGAGTGACAGCGATCTTGAAATTGAGTTTCAAATCTTAGATACGGGCATTGGCTTATCACCCGAACAGGTTCAGCGGGTCTTCAACCAATTTGAGCAGGCCGATCCTTCCATATCTCGTAAATATGGTGGCACGGGCTTGGGCCTTAGCATTGTAAAGGCATTGGTAGAAGGCATGTCAGGAAAGATTAAAGTGAAAAGCACGCTCGGGAAGGGCACGACTTTTTTTGTAACCACCCGTATGAAAAAAGCTGAAACACTGGAAATAGTGCCGGAAGAAACACACGACAGGAATTATAATGTGGTCGGAAAAGTGTGGCTCGTCGATGACGATGCTTTCATACTTAAATGGTGTTCGTCCGTTTTGGAAATGAACGGCATTCCGCATACATGTTTTTCTTCCGCAGAAGAGGTTTTAAGCAGACCATGGGACCCGCAGGTAAGGTTTGTACTTACGGATATGCGCATGCCCGGCATGAACGGCGCGGAGCTTTGCAAGCGCCTCCGGCAATCTGCCTCCGATAGCACCAAATTCTTCGTTTTGACGGCACAGGCGCTTCCCGAAGAGCGAAAAGGCTTGCTAGGGATGGGTTTTGACGGTTATTTAATGAAGCCATTCCATTCCAACGAACTGCTGGAATTGCTGGAAGCATCCTCTCCGATCGCCGAGGTTCCGGAACAAATCGCAATCTCAAATCCTGAAACAGCACTTGATTTTACTTCGTTAAATGAAATGACTTTTGGTGACGAAAGCTTGCTCAGGGAGATTTTGGAACAATTTGTAAAGGATTCCAGAAAGGATGTAAGCGATCTGGATCTGTACATCCAGAACAGCGAATTTGACAAAGCGCAGGAACTAATGCACCGCCTGGCAGGCCGTACGGGACAAATTGGCGCCCGTGAGCTCTCGGCAAAATTCCGTCATTTTGAAATCGCTTTAAGCGAGGATCCGTCTCAAATTTCGATAACAGAAATGCAGCAGGTCGTAAAAAGCGCTGCTATCGTGGTTGAACAGGTTGAAGAAAGGGCCCTGGCTTACTCGATATGATATTTTTCTATCTTGTAATAAAGCGTTTTCCTGTCAATGTTTAGCAGTTTAGCCGCTTTGCTCTTATTGTAACGAACTTCCTGCAAAACCTTCTCAATCATCTCTTTTTCATGCGTTTCCTGCAAAGCTTTCAGGTCTGAACCCGTTGGTTTTTGCTGATCTTCCAGGGCCGTGATCATTTCGGCCGGCAATGCGCTTAAAGTTGCCACTTCTTCTTTCGACAACAGCACAAGGCGTTTAATGACATTGTTCAGCTCCCGCAAATTTCCCGGCCAGTCGTATTTATGGAAAACGTCCATCACTTCTTTGGACAGTTCACGCACGTTCCTGCCTAATTCCTCGTTCGCTTTGTCTACAAAATGTTGAATAAATATGCCCAGGTCCTCACCTCTTTTTCTCAGCGCGGGGACTTCTATTTTAAATTCATTCAATCTGTGATAAAGATCATCCCGGAAATCGCCGTTGGCGGCACTGGTCATCAAGTCTTCGTTGGTCGCTGCGATCAGCCGCACGTCCACCTTAACTTGTTGCGTGGCTCCGATCGGCACAATGATCCGCTCCTGCAAAGCGCGTAAAAGCTTGATTTGAACGTCATATCCGAGGTTACCGATTTCATCCAGGAACAACGTTCCGCCATCAGCGGCTTCAAACTGCCCGATCTTATCCTGTAATGCACCCGTAAACGCACCCTTTTTATGACCAAACAGTTCGCTGGCGGCAAGCTCTTTGGACAATGAACCGCAATCGATCGCTACAAACGGCCCGTTACTACGTTTGCTCATTTTATGGATCGATTTCGCAACATGCTCCTTGCCTGTTCCGCTTTCTCCCTGGATAATTACGGACATATCCGTAGGCGAAACCAATCTTACATATTCATAAAGCTGCTTCGAAATCTTGCTTTTGCCCTCAATGAATTCCAGCGATTGCTTATCAGACTTCGGATTGGTCTTCGTTTTTAGCGTCGACTTAGTGTCTGCTGATTCGGATTTGTTGAGTGCTTCCCGTAGTACCATAAGCAGTTCCTCCGGATTAACCGGCTTGGTGATGTAGTCAAAAGCACCGATCTGCATGGCTGTAACAGCTGTTCGCACATCATGAAAACTGGTCATGATAAATGCCGCAGTACGGTTTCCTTCGCTCCTCAGCGCTTTCAGAAAATCGACCGAATTACCATCCGGAAGGCGATAATCCAACATTAACACTTCAAAAGGCTCGTCTGTATCGTTACTTTTCAGCGCTTCTCTTGCTTCCTTAATATTCGAACAGACTTTAACCGAATGGCCATGCTTACCAAGGAAATTGCTAAGCAGCTTTGAAAATGTAGTATCGTCTTCTACGAGGAGCAGGTGGGCCATGGGGTGTTTTGATTATCAAAAATAAATACTAACTAACGAGCAGGGGAAATGTAAAATTATAAAAACAAACGCCAAAAGCCGGAGAAATCTCCGGCTTTTCATTTTGAACTAATAAATATATCGTGAAGTTTTAATCAACTTTCTTTCCGTATTTATCCAAATTGACGACCGTTGACTCTTCTCCTTTCCTTGCATTGATCTCAAAATACTGCGAGTTATCTTCCTTTGTTACCAGAAAAGCGCTGGTAACTTTCCAGTCGGCATAAGCATCTCCCGAAAGTGTATTTTTAACAGCCTCGGGCAGGTCATCCGGCCGGACAGCGACTTTATCCTGAGATACACAAGATGCAAATTTTGCCGGGCTTATCGTAGAGGCTTGCGCACCAGCCATGCCCAGAATAGCCATGAGCGTTATGGATAGGATTATCTTCTTCATCTTAATTGATCGTGTTAGGTAATTTTACATTGGTTTATGATAAATTGATGCCACAACCAGCGCTAGCCAAATTAAGTTGATAATCAGATATTAACAAATTTCCTGCAAAATCCGCACAATGCCGAATGTACGATCTTTCAACATGTTGTAGCATTAAACAGCAGATTTGGAGCTAGTTAGCAATTTGCACTTGTTAGATACTATAAGAAATGCATTTAGAAAAAGATCCAAATTTTTCGACCAGCAACTGCTTCAAAAGTCGAGGAATAAGTTATCTTTGCGTAGCAATACTTACTTTGTAACCCCTAGTATTTTATCTACAACTTTTGAGCAATATAGCCTCGTTGGGCGTTTTATATAAAAGAATATTTACTCAACGTTACTTTTCAATATCGGATTATCCGAAGCATCAAGAGCCTGGCAACGGGCTCTTTTTGTATTTTAATGCCCGCCGGATTTATCCTCCATTTTTTTCTGAACTGATCTAAAGCAAATAGGAGGTCGTAGGTCTGTTAAATCTTTTCGATAAACGAAGGGAAAGTCAAGAAACCTTTTTATTGCTATGAACAGACTAATGAAATCAAAAAACGACTCCGGAAAAGAAGAAGGAGCAAGCGCGTCAGTCGTGAACCGACGTCTTTTTTTGCGTTCTGCCGGATTGGCCACGTCTCTGGGAACTATTGTAATTGCTGCCGCTTGTAATGATGATGATCCGGATCCAATGATTCCGGGAACTGGCGATAGTGTAGACCTGGGCTCAGGAGATGTTGGTGTATTAAACTATGCATACGCGCTTGAACAATTAGAAGCTGCATTCTATACACAGGTTATTGCTACGCCATTCGCAGGCATTACCGACGCGGAAAAAACGATCCTTACCGATATCCGCGACCACGAAATCATTCACCGCGACTTTTTCAAAAAAGCATTGGGTGATAAAGCCATCAAAGATCTTACGCCAAACTTTGCTACAATCGACTTTACAAAACGCGATTCGGTTTTAGGTGCTGCGAAGCTTTTTGAAGATACAGGTGTTGCTGCATATAATGGTGCAGGCAGATTGCTTAAAGATGCCGGCAATTTATTGCTTGCCGGAAAAATCGTTTCTGTTGAAGCCCGCCACGCAGCGGTGATCCGTGATTTGTTGAAACCAAAGTCTGCTGATTTTGCTGGTGATGATATCATCAACGAAAACGGGTTCGACAAAGCTGTTGCCCCAGCCGATATCCTTGCAGCCGTGAAAGGTTACGTAAAGGATACGATCACAGGAGCTAATGTGGGTAAATAATTTAATAACTAATTTGATTCAGAAACAATGGATATTTTCAAAATAATAGATGATTTTCAAAAAATTGACGGGGATGCAGCGGGCCGCCTTGAGTTTGCCACACGCCGTCACTTTATGAACAGAATCGGCAGTAAGCTTGCAACAGTTGCAGTTCCTACTGTCTTTGCTTCAATTGTAAACAAAGCCTATGCACAGTCTGCCAAAGCAGTGGATGTGTTAAACTTTGCACTCACACTTGAATATCTGGAAGACGAGTTCTACAAAGCAGGGAATGCAGCTGCTAACCTGATCCCGGCCTCGGATAAAACGATTTTCACACAAATCGGCAAGCACGAATCACAGCACGTAGCATTCCTTGTGAAAGCTTTGGGCGATAAAGCGATCAAAAAACCAACATTTGACTTCCAATATGGTGGCGCTTTTGGTGATGTGTTTACCAACTATAAAACTTTCGTAACTGTTTCCAGCGCACTGGAGGACACGGGTGTACGTGCTTACAAAGGACAGGCCGGCGAATTGCTCGCTGATCCGCAGATCCTGGAATATGCATTGCAAGTTCACTCCGTAGAAGCACGCCATGCGGCTATGACGCGCAGACTGGCTGCAACGGTAACCTCAAATCCGGCCATTAAAGGTTGGATCACTGGGAAAGAAGGCGCTGTTCCGGCTATTTACGCAGGTGAAGATAACATGACCCAAGGCGGTGTTGACCTGAAAGGCTTGGCATCTAAATCGGATGCGGCTATAACAGAAGCATTTGACGAACCATTAAACAAAACTGCGGTGCTTGCGATTGCAGGTCCCTTTATTAAAGCATAGGAAGTTATTAGCGTACTAGTAAATTCTCCCTGTTGAACGTATACATACACTTTTTTAAGTGAGTAATGTTCTAATGTCAGTACACACTATTATCGTAAGCGAGAGGTTGTCCATCCGGCAGCCTCTTTTTTTATTAAATATCCCTTAAATCGGCATGATCGGGTGTTATACTAATATCGTTTATGTAAATTCGACCGTTGATATTTTGAACTATTTCTGAACCTCGTAATGAATTTTGGATCCGACAGACGTGGCTTTTTGAAACGAAGCAGCATGGCAGCACTCGCTGCGGCAATGGGAACGAACATTGTTTTTGCCAACAAAATGCCCAAAGGCTATGTCCCGCTCTTATTTGACGAAAAGGATGCGCTGAAAGGCAAAAGCCAGGAAATGATTGTGCAGGGAGATAAGCCCTGGAACGTGGAATCGCCCGTTCATTTGCTCGACGACCGCATTACGCCGGTTGACAAAATGTTTATCAGAAACAACGGGCTCATCCCGGAAACCATAGACGTTGCTTCCTGGACATTAACGATTGACGGCGAATCGGTTAAAGCACCGAAGACATATACATTGGCAGAATTAAAGAAGAAATTCAAACCTTATACATATCAATTGGTGCTTGAATGCGGCGGTAACGGCCGTTCCGGCTTTCAGCCACAAGCTTCCGGAAATCAATGGGGACAAGGTGCAGTACATTGCGCAGAATGGACAGGAGTCCGTTTGAAAGATGTGCTGGCTGACGTGGGCATCAAAGGTGATGCGGTATACATCGGTTATCATGGCAAAGATCAGCATTTGAGCAAGGATCCCAAAAAAGAGGCAATCTCACGCGGTGTTCCTATGTCCAAAGCTCTTGAAGATGAGACGATCATCGCCTGGCAGTTAAATGGTAAGGATATTCCCGAATTTCACGGTTATCCATTAAGATTGGTTATTGGCGGATGGCCGGCGTCCGTTTCAGGGAAATGGCTGAGCCGTATTTCTGTACGTAATAAAGTGCATGACGGCGCCAAAATGGAGGGCCATAGTTATAAAATGCCCAAAAGCCCGGTTTCACCCGGCGAGGATGTGCCGCAGACGGACGAGTATTTCAAGATCATTGAATCCATGCCCGTTAAATCGCTCATTACCTTTCCAAAATCGGGCGCAATGATCGCTCCCGATGCGGAACTGGCATTGCGCGGACATGCCTGGGCAGGTGACCATGCGATCAAAAAAATGGAGATTTCAATTGACTTTGGCGCAACCTGGAAAGAATGCAAGCTCGAAGCGCCTGCTAACAGACTGGCGTGGCAGCATTGGAATACCAAGGTAAAATTCCCTTCCAAAGGCTATTATGAAGTTTGGGCAAAAGCAACCGATGACAAAGGAAATGCGCAGCCAATGGTCATTCCAGCCTGGAATCCGGGTGGGTACATGAATAATGCTTGCGAGCGGATCGCTGTTAAAGTCGGTTAATCATTCATGAAAAATACGAGCAATGCATTTTATCAAAAGTAAAAATATTGGTCTGCTGCTGACACTATTCCTGTTTCTGGGCTTGGTATCAACTGCTTTCCGTGCTGAAACGCGGATTAAAAATGACGCTGAACAAGTTACTATGCCAATTGATACGGCAAAAACAGACCAAGAAACCGGCTTGGTAACCGATCCGAACCTGTATATGGTGAAGGCGCAATGTACAAGCTGTCATTCTTCCAAGCTCATCATTGCCAACCGTTTCACAAGAGACGGCTGGAAGCAGAACATCCGCTGGATGCAGGCCAATCACAACCTCTGGGACCTGGGTGAAACGGAAAAGCAGGTCCTGGATTATTTGGAAAAACATTACGCTCCTACGGCAACAGCCGCCCGCAGGAAGCCCCTCAACGACATTAAGTGGTACAAGCTTGAAGAACAGTGAAAGTGATCAGCGTGAAATTAGTGAGAGTCAAAGTGAGTAGAGTAACAGTAAGTAGAGTACCAGTGAGTAGAGTAAAATACAATGTTTTGATTGCGCTGACATGCTTGTTGACGCTTTCATCTTTCAGTAACAACAGTGCAATTCGCCTTCAAAATGGCAGCATTCAGCAACATTACGATTTACCAAACCCATTAAAGGCCGAAGTTATCGGGATCCAGGACGGCGATACGATTGAACTAAAATTCCTTTTTTCCGGCAAAAAAGCAGGGCAAAGGATGGGGAAACCGATCCGGATCAGGCTTCTGCATGTAAACTGCCCGGAACGTGGACGCCCTTATTATAAGGTTGCCAAGCAATACACGAGTGAGCAATGTTTCCGGAAAACGGTCCAGATTAAACATGCCGGTAATTTTGATAAATATGGCAGGTTACTGGGCGAAGTGGTGCTTCCAAACGGCCGGATATTAAACAAGGAACTGGTCAAGAAAGGATTGGCTGTGCATTTCAAGAAATATTCGAAAAGCCAGGAATATTCCAATCTGGAAATTCAGGCCAAGAAGCAAAAGGTTGGCATTTGGAGCCAGTCGTCTTTATTTTTAGGTCAATTATAATGCAAATTTCAGACCCTCAAATGTCTTCTTCCGCAGCACTTTTTCAGATCATGTATCAAAACGAAACATTGTTTCGAGTGGGAGGAAGCGTTGTGCCCGAGGTTTTGGAAAAACCCATTGTAACAGAGCATGAGCCTGCACCCGTTAAGCCGGAAGCTCCCCAAGTGATTGCCAAACCAATCCCCAAAACGCCTGCTATTGCGCCCGTTCCTGCGCCCGCATTACCTGCCGTCGCATCGTTTCCGGAATTGCAGCATAGCATACTGATCCTCATGGACACTCCGAAACAAAAGGAAATGGCCGCTTCCGAATCTTTATTCCTGGACAACATTCTGAAAGCCGTAGGACATTCCGTAGAGAAGGCCGATGTTTTGAATTACAGCTTTCTGAAAGGTCCTGACGCCCGGAAAGTCTTGTCGGAAAAGAAAACAAACTTTTTTATCACATTCGGCGTGCCGCTCATTAAGCTGCATCTGGACTTGTTACTAATGCCTTACACACCCAAAGTGGTCGACGGTGTTTGGTTCCTGCTCACCGATCCGCTGCATGTGATCGAAGCCGACCGGAATCTAAAGAAAAAATTATGGCAGGCTTTACAGAAGATGTTTGAAATGTACTAATCGTCAGACGGTTACCTTTTTTAATTCCCGGCCATCACAATAATGTAGCAATTTTCTCTGTTTTCATGGATAATCGCAGGTTAACCCATGAAAAACTATGGCAAAATTGACTGAACTGATTGCGAATTGGTTCCGCCCCAACGCATCCGACGCGGACCAATACTATGATGATGAGCCTGTTGAAAATGAAACAGCTCCCTACGCTCCCTCCGATTATACTCCCGTAAATTCCGTGCAAACAACGCCGACGCCGACGGCTCAACCAGTCGTGGCCGAAATTCAGCAAATCCCGAAAGTGGAAGTGCCCATTCCTTACTGGCTGGAAGACGAAGATACATTGCGTGATGAAGGTGTTTTGTTTGGACTTTCGGAGTCCGACCCGAATGAAAAAACGGACATTATCCACAAGTATTTCTCTAACCTCCTTGCCGGTCACATTGCCAGCATTGAGCAGCATAATGAACGCATTCAGGAACTTAACCTTTTTATCGGGCAGAAAAATAACCGGATTGAGGAATTAAAGGACAAATTGAAAAACCCGGTCAGTAACGCTGAACGTGAGCATCATTTGCCCCGCACATTGATCGGCATAACCCTTTGCGTGGCCATGTGCATCGGCAACTTTTTCCTGATCAGGGAATCGTTGAAACCTGTCTTTGCAGATAATTCATGGATTGCGCTGGGTGTGTTCCTGGCGGGAATGTTCAGTTTGTTTGGCAAAATCTCCCTTTTCCATGATAGCGAATCCCGCGTGACGTGGAAATCTCTGCTGGAAGAGATCGGGCTTCCGTTTGCGGCCGCCTTGTTTGTGTTTGCGAATGTGATCACGCATCAGACGTGGTGGCAGGCATTTGCGCTTTTTATATTCGTATTCTTCCTTTTTATGTTCGCAGGCAAGCTTTTGCTGAGCAACATTACGGTGCTATGGAATGATACAAAAGCCTGGCTTAACATCAGAAAAGACAGCCAGGATTCGGCAGACAATAACTACAATTGGGAAAATGAGTGTCAGAACCTGCAAGTAGAAATTGACGAATTACGCGTCAAAAAATGGCAGATCCTGCGCGAGCAGAGCACAGCTGAAACGGAACGCGACAAGCTTTACGCGAAAAGGGATATGCTGGTCAAATTGTTCGAAAGCGAGTTTTATCTGGCACGCAGAATGAAAAACGAGCTGACTACGAGGCAACTGAATCTGATCCGGAAAAGCCGGGACTAAGGTTTACAGGCATAGCTTTTTCGAGGTAATGCACTGATTATTACAAAATTGATTTTCGATCATACCAAATACGAGACGTCATGAACGAGCAAAATTCAAACCAGGGCGGAGATTTCCAGCATGGATATTCCAGCGGAATCGAAGGAATCGACCGCCAGGTGTATGAAGCATATTTATCCAGTAATGTGAACCATGACTGGGTTATTGATAGAATTAATACAAAAAAAGAAGAGCTTACATCAGTAAAAAACAAGCAGCAGGAAACGATCAGGCAGCATAAAACCGCTTATGATAAATTGCAGAATGAGGTCATGGGCCTTAATAATGCTGCTAAAAAAGTGCAGGATAACGAAAAAGCGATTGCTGAAATCGACTCTGTTACCGAAGAATTAAGGGAGAAAAGGGCCAGCAAAGCGCCGTCCTACTCCCTGGTAGCCGGACTTATATTTCTGGCGGCGGGGATTTCCTTTATCGCAGGTGACCTGATCATTTCGCACGAAATTGTAGCTTATGCCTTGAACATTAGGAACTCCAATGAAGCCTGGGCATTTGCAATTGGTTTGGCCATGTTGTCGATCCTTTTAAAGCCTGCTTACGACCGGTTGGTGGAAGAGCCGTATCACAAAAACGAAACGCCCAAAGCCAGATCGCGTTATGCTGGTTTCAAACTGGTGCTTTCGATTTTTGCGATTGTGACATTGATCATTCTGGGTTGGTTCCGTTATGAGGCTTACCGGACAGATAAGTTGAAAGAAGCGATCAACAAATCGGTTAAAAACCTGCAATTGAATGCTGTTGACCCGCTTACGGGCGCACCCGTGAACAGTCCCGAGCTGACCAATAAGATTGAAGAAGCCCTCCGCAATTCGGACCAGTTGAACCTGGATCTTGTGAATAGTCCCTGGGCGTTGCTTTCCTTTGTCATGAGTGGTGTGCTCTTCGCAATTGCAGGCGCAGTTTCGCTCGGTATGGCATTGCCGGTCTTGCAGGGATTTTGGTATCGATGGCTGCAACTTGACCCGAAACTCTGGCGTTTAAGACGCAGAAGAAAACGGATTTTGAAACAAATGGAGCCTTTACAAGAGGCGCTTACTGCACATTTGACACAAAAAAGCATCTTGGAAAATGACATTGCAGTCATGCCTGCTTTGGAAGAATTGAAACTGGAAGAAGCAAAAATAAAGGCGGAGATAGAAAACCTGGAGGCAGAACGCAAACAAACATTGACCGACACGCGCGTACATTCTTACGGCGACGGTTATGCACACGGTCAGGTGAGCCGGGATGTGATGGGTGAAGAAGAATATGATGCCTGGAGAAACAGCCATTTAACGGTTTCCAACCTTGCATTACGCGCCAAATCAAATGCATCGGCAGATCGCGCAGTTCCCCGTCCGCGAGCCGCTGGAATGCGTCCGCATCAGGCGATCCGGAAAGCAATAACGGACCGATTTGACGAAAACAACTCATAATGTTCTTAAATTGGGGGTTAAATTATTGATATGATTCTAACCCCCAATTTAAGGATTGTGCCCTGCGATGATACGCTTTTTGATGCCATTCGCATGGGTAATAACACATTAGCACGCGTAATGGGTGTTAATGTTCCTAAAAAGTGGACCGAGTTCCGGGATACTTTTACTCCTTCTTACCATCGCTGGAAAGCCCACCCTCCATTGAGAGACTGGTGGGTTTATTTGATTATACACGTTCCCGATAACATGCTGATCGGCTCCTGCGGCTACAAAGGCGAGCCGGATGCAAGCGGTATGGTTGAGATTGGTTACGAGATCATGCCCTCCCACCGCCTGAAAGGCCTGGGACTGGAACTTGCGAAAGGGCTTACTGAACATGCATTGGCCCAACCGGGCGTTCACAAAATCCTGGCGCACACGGTGCGGGAAGAAAACGCATCCGTGAGGATCCTTGAAAAAATAGGTTTTAAACAAACTGAGGACATTACGGATTCCGATGAAGGGCCGCTTTGGCGGTGGGAACTGGCACGAAAATAATTCTTCAACGGCTTTTGCGTTATCATTAAGAATTATTGCTTTTCAAAAATTTAATTGGACAGGATCAATAATTTTCTCTCTTATTGATTACCTTGATTTTTAGAAGAGCACCAGTTTCGTACCCTTTTCCCTTCTGAATTATGACCGCTATATCAAAGGAAACCTATCCGTGGCTGAAAAATTACCCCGAAGGCATTCCCTACGAAATAAATCCTGACGCTTACGTTTCCCTCGTTGAAATGATGGAAACCACATTCCGCGACAATGCCGACAAGCCTGCCTATACCAACATGGATAAGCAGCTTACGTTTGGAGAAGTGGATGTTTTGTCCAGAAATTTTGCGGCTTATCTGCAAGGGCTCGGGCTCGTTCAGGGGGACCGCATTGCGATTCAAATGCCTAATCTGCTGCAATATCCGGTGGCCATGATGGGTGCGTTGCGCGCGGGGCTGGTGATTGTGAATACAAACCCGCTTTATACGCCACGCGAAATGCAGCACCAGTACAAGGATTCGGGTGCCAAAGCGGTTGTAATTCTGGCCAATTTTGCGATGAACCTGGAAAAGGTTCTTGCTAACACCAACATTCAACACGTCATCATCACGGAGATCGGGGACCTTTTGGGATTCCCTAAAAAGCTGATCGTTAATGCAGTGGTGAAGTATGTAAAAAAGTTGGTTCCGAAATACAATGTCCCGGAAGCTGTCTCTTTTGCCAAAGCATTATCCATTGGCGCAGGGCGTGAATACAAAAGGCCGAACATTTCAGGGATCGACATTGCATTTATTCAATACACAGGCGGGACCACGGGGGTTTCGAAAGGCGCCATGCTTACACATCGCAACCTGATCGCTAATGTTGAAGGGATTAATGAATGGTTAATGTCTAAAATGAGGCGTTCGCCAGCGACTGGCCAGCTCACCATTGTCGGGGCGCTGCCGTTATACCACGTTTTTGCATTGACTATTAATGGCTTATGCGGCATTAAATGGGGAGCGTTGAATATCCTGATCACCAATCCGAAAGACCTTCCGGCTTTTGTGAAGGAATTGAAGAAATTTCGTTTTCAAATTTTCCCGGGCCTCAACACATTATTTAACGGCCTGCTCAACAATCCCGATTTCAGCTCTGTGGATTTTTCCGAACTTAAAATAACCATTGCCGGCGGCATGGCGTTGCAGAAAGTCGTTGCCGAGCGCTGGGAAAAAGTGACGGGCTGTCCGCTCGTGGAAGGCTATGGACTGTCCGAAACTTCGCCGGTGCTTTCTGTGAATCCGTTGGACGACCATCATAAGCAAGGAACGATAGGGCTTCCCTTTCCGAGCACGGAAATGCGTATTTTAAAGGATGATGAAACCTGGGCGGCGGTAGGCGAAAAAGGTGAGATTTGTGCAAAAGGCCCGCAGATTATGCTGGGCTATTACAACCGGCCGGATGAAACGGTAAAAGTGATCTTCGAAGATGGACGTGGAAGGTGGTTCAAAACGGGTGACATTGGTTATGAAGATGCAGATGGGTTCTTTAAAATAGTGGATCGCAAGAAGGATATGATCCTGGTCTCAGGGTTCAATGTTTATCCAAATGAGATTGAGGATGTAGTTGCGCAATGTCCGGGTGTTATGGAAGTTGCGTGCGTAGGCGTTCCGGACGAAAAGTCGGGTGAGCTTGTAAAAATCTATGTGGTTAAGAAAGATCCCGCACTTACGGAAGAAAAAGTAAAGGCCTTTTGTAAAGAAAATTTAACCGGTTATAAGATCCCCCGCCGGATAGAATTCAGAGATGAATTGCCCAAAACCAATGTTGGAAAAATCCTGAGAAGAGCATTGCGCGAAGAAGAAATGGCCAAAGCACAATAGCAAAAATTGGCGGTTACTTCATGATTCATTCACTAGAAAAAGCCCGGAAAGCGTAAGGTTTATGTATATTTAGCCAAACAAGTTCTCAACCTTGAAAGCAAATCTATATGAATCTACACCGTAAAACTCTGGTATTGTTGCATGGCCATGGCATAGATGATACGATTTGGGATAACCTTGATGCCGCGCTTAATAATGATTTTACAATAGTAAGGCCTAATATTTCCCTGTTCACATTCTGCCAGTCTGTTGAAGATTATGCAGACGAATTGCATCGGTTCTTAACCAATGCCAACATTACAAAATGCGTGCTGATCGGCCATTCCATGGGCGGTTACATTGCCCTCGCTTTTGCCGATAAATACCTGGACATGCTCGAAGGTTTCGGGTTATTCCACTCCACTGCCTACGCAGACGACGAAGCCAAAAAACACCAGCGCAACCAGACCATTGATCTGCTCAAAAATCATGGAACGGAAGCATTCGTAAAAAACACGGCTGGAAATCTTTTCGGGGAAAGATATAAGGAGCTTTATCCGGAGAAAATCAAAGAACACATTAACCATTATGGTAAGCTTCCCGCCGAAGCGCTTATTGCAGGGATTGTAGCCATGCGTAACCGGCCTGAACGCACGGTGGTGCTCACGCGGATGCCGTTCCCGGTTTTGTTTATTATCGGGATGCAGGATAAGCTCATCCCGTTTGAAAGCATCATCACATTATCCGAATTTCCGAAACAAAGCTATCCGTTTATCCTTGCAGAGGCGGGACATATGGGGATGGTGGAGCGGCCCGATGCCACGGCGCGGATGATCAACTGGTATATGGGAAAAATTTAAGTCAGAAATTTGTTCATTTCACGATCTAAAACAGGTCATCGTTCGTTATCTAAACTTGAACGATGACCTGTTTTATAAGATTATGCAAAAGTTTACGATCGTAGTGTTTCAGCGAAGATTATCCTTCCTGCTTGTATGGAGTTTGTTGCTGCTTTATTCTTGTAAAGACGACAAACCCCTGCCCATTGACCCGCCGGCAGAGAATAAATATCTCAGCGAAAGCACAGTTATCACCGAACTGACTAAAGAACAGGTTATCGAAAAATCCGGCGATCTCAGACCGCTGGTGTCTGCATATGTCAAAAACGGCATTAAGGTTTATAAAATCACTTACAAGACCAAGAATACAGACGGAACGGACATTACGGCTTCCGGCGCACTGATTTTGCCGTCAACGCCTGATCCGGTTTCTATGATCAGCGTGCAGCACGGCACGATCCGCGATGATGCATCCGCACCTTCCAATTTCAAGGATGGAGCCGAAGCGGCCTCGTTTGGGGCATTATTTGGTTCTATGGGATACATTATCGCCTATCCGGATTACATTGGCTACGGCGCATCTAAAGATCTTCCCCATCCTTATGAGCACAGGGCCAGCCTGGCTTCGGCTTCATTGGATATGCTGCGTGCTGCAAAGGAATTTTTGAAAGAGCAGAAAGATGTAACATGGGACGAAAAACTGTATGTCGCAGGTTACAGTGAAGGTGGTTACGCAACCATGTCGCTTCATAAAATGATTGAAGAAGAAGCGGCTGGGGAGTTCAACCTGCGGGCTTCCAGCTGTGGGGCGGGCGCTTATGATAAAACGGCGTTCATGAAACACATTATCAATACAAAAACCCATGGAATTGCTTCATACAATGCACTTTACACTTGGGTCTTGCTAACGTATGATCGGATTTATAAACTGAACCGCCCGGCTTCTTACTATTTTAAAGAACCATTTGCGTCCAATATCACAGCCAACGGGATTTCAGCACCCATTGCGCAAAGCTTTGATTCGGCTTTGAATGAAAGCTTTAAAACAGATTTAAATGATGGTAAGGACGAGAAGTTTATTGCCGCCATTGCGAATAATGATGTGTATAACTGGAAACCGAAAGTGCCTGTTCAGCTATATCACGGCAACAGCGACGAACTTGTTTTTTACTTCAATTCGGTAAAAGCTTACGATACAATGAAAGGATTGGGCGCCAATGTTACATTAACCACCGTGCCCGGTGGCACGCATAGCAGTTCCATCACGTCTTTTCTGCTCGGAACGCTGGCATTTTTTACCTCTACAAAATAACATTACATGTTTTCACTGCTTGATCTGGTTGGTAACACGCCTCTTATTGAATTAAAAAAAATCAATCCCAATCCGGACGTAAAAATTTTTGGTAAACTGGAAGGCAACAATCCTGGCGGAAGCGTGAAGGACCGTGCAGCTTTCAGTATGATAAAAGGCGCGATGGACCGCGGAGAAGTTACGTCCGGCACGAAGCTGATTGAAGCTACAAGTGGAAACACCGGCATCGCACTGGCTATGATAGCACGGCTGTTTGATCTGGAAATAGAGCTGATCATGCCGCAAAGCTCAACAAAGGAGCGCGTCCTGACGATGGAAGCTTATGGTGCAAAAGTTGTGCTTTCGGAAACCATGGAAAGTGCGCGGGACATTGCGGAGGAGAAAGCGGCTGCCGGTGGCTATTTTATGCTGAACCAATTTGCAAATGAGGACAACTGGAAAGCACATTATAGAACTACGGGGCCTGAGATTTTTAGGGATACCAATCAATCCATCACGCATTTTGTCTCATCGATGGGCACCACAGGGACCATTATGGGCGTTTCGCGTTATTTAAAAGAACAAAATCCAGACATTCAGATCGTGGGTTGCCAGCCTACCGACGGTTCGAGCATTCCGGGCATCAGGAAGTGGCCTGTTGAATATCTTCCCAAAATATTTGAACGAGAACGCGTGGACCGGGTTATCGAAGTTACGCAGGAAGATGCGGTCCTAACGACGCGGAAATTAGCAAGAGAGGAAGCCGTTTTTGCAGGAATGAGCAGCGGAGGCGCTACCTGGGCGGCCATTGAGCTAGCCAAAGAATTAAAGGAAGGCGTGATCGTGTGCATCATTTGCGATCGGGGCGACCGCTATTTGTCCAGTGATTTGTTTGGATAAAAAGAAAGGCTTTTCAAATCGCGAAGACAATGCTGCTTGATTTGAAAAGCCTTTTAACTTAAACTCAGCGTCGAGGATCAGAACCAGCCTGAACCAAGGTTTCTGAACGGCCATGGAATAGCGACCAGAATAATGACCAGACCCATTGCATAGAAGTAAAGCACCGTTCTGTGCTTGGCGGCGCCAGTCAGTTTTTTAGACCTGATCCTTCCTACCGTGATCAGCACAATGGCGATCAGCATCATGAATATGTGCTCGATTGAATAAAAACGGAACACTTTCTCGCTGATCAGATCAAAATTCACTTTCGCGCTCATGGTATAAAGGATCAACCCGAGCAGCAGCTGCGTATGCGTTGCAATGAATGCGAACAGGTAGATTTTGCTATCGCCCTGAGATCCTTTCTGCCAATTGGAATAGGCCGTAAAAATCGCTGCAATCAAAAGTGCCAACACTACATAACGGAGGCCTGAGTGGGCACGTATAAGCGCGTTCATATCAAATCAGTTTATGGTGAATAAGTAAAAGTATGCAAATGTAACGCTCAATCGGGCATTATGCTTGATATTTGCACAACAAAAAGTCCTAATAATTAAAAATATCATGATCATATTTAACATTACTGTCAACATCAGCTACGCCGCAGAAAAGGATTGGCTGCATTACATGAAGACAGTCCACATCCCCGAAATCCTGGCTACAAAACTGCCGCTTGAATGTAAACTCTTGCGCTTGCTAACCGAGATAGAAAACGAAGGTTCGACCTATACCACGCAGTTTTCGTTCCGCACCATGGAAGATTTCCTTGCCTACCAGACCGATTTTCAGGCGGATCTGCAAGAGCGGCATCACGCAACTTTTAGTGGTCAATATGTATCTTTTCGGACACTTTTGGAGGAAGCATGAGGCTTTACATACCCACTGTTGAGGTAAAATAAATATATTCAAAAACAACCCAGTTTACTTGACATTACCCTATTATTTCCCTTTATTTAATATACCGTTAAGATCAAAAATGGTGTTTGGGGAAAGTTCTGAAATTGGGATGAGTTGATTGAAACTTGTATTGGCGGCCCCGGCATACATGTTGATAGAACGGTTTAAAAATATGTTTTACCTTAAAACAAAGTGCTTATGAGACTGCAAATGCAAGCAATTCATTTTGACGCCGATCCTAAGTTGTTGAGCTTCATT
The DNA here is from genome assembly GCF_021502655.1 of Dyadobacter sp. CY347. GTDB lineage: Bacteria > Bacteroidota > Bacteroidia > Cytophagales > Spirosomataceae > Dyadobacter. Next base: position 7,750 of record NZ_JAKFFT010000001.1, on the reverse strand, counting down.
CAACAAAAGCTAGATAAACTTGATACATTTTATGACCGGATCACTAGCGGAGAGGTGTTTTTGAAATTGGATAAAAGTGACAATGCCAAGTTACAGACCAAACTTCTTGAAGTTAAGCTTTATGTTCCGGGAGGAACCATGTTTGTGAGAGAGCAAGGGACAACGTTCGAAGAAGCTACTGATTTAGCGATAGATACATTGAAAATGCAGGTTAAAAAGTTTAAAGACAAACGTAACAATGCCAGGGCACCGAAGATTATTGAAGGTGTAGCATTAGAAGACGGCGTTACGCTTATAACGGAGGAAACAGAAGAATAAGAACATATATAACGAGCAAAAGAAGCCGCCCCGGACCGGGACGGCTTCTTTTGCTTTATGGCCTTTCGGGCAAACCGGTTTGTTTGCAACAATCGGATAATTGAGCGAATTTAGATTTTTCTTAATGTAAAAGCGATTTTATGAATATTGAACCTGTTGTTGATAGTAGTTTCGAACAGCCATTTCACCTGACCCAGGAAGAAGTTCAGCGTTTTGCAGACCTTACCGGTGACAATAACCCCATTCACCTGGATGCGGAATATGCTGCAACGACCTCTTTCAAAAAACCCATCATTCACGGCATGCTGGGCGCTACCATTTTTACAAAAGTGCTGGGGACGCAATTTCCGGGTTTTGGATCCATTTATCTGAAACAAACACTCGAATTTTTACGTCCTATGTTCGTTGAGACGGACTACAAAGCGGTTTTTACGATCAAAACCATCAATGCCGAAAAACACATTGCTGAAATCTCAACCGAGATCGTGGATGTGGCAACCAGGAAAGTGGTAACCCGTGGTGTGGCTACAATGATCAATACGGAGAAGTTCTAAAAGACAAAAGCCCGGACAAGGATGCCCGGGCTTTCATATCATTTATTCGTTTCAGATTACTCTGCAGTGTTCTTCTTATTTTGAACTTCGGCACGGATGTCCTGAGCCAATGTTTTAAGGTCTTGCATTCCTTTACGAACACGTGTTCCAGCTGCCTGGTTGCCTTTGTCATAAAACTTATCGAAATCGCCTTCCAATGAAAGGATCAGATCTTTAACTTCATCAAATCTTGCCATGTTTGTGTTTGTTTTTTAGTTTCAAAATGCCTTTAACACGCTAAAAACGCATGTTTTGACCGAAATTTAGTAATTAAAAGCATTTCCGCAACCCAAAAAACAAAAAAAAACACTTCTAAAATGCAATTAATTATTTACAAACGTCTAATCAACTTAAAATCAACGTATTAGTAATTATTAAAATTTCAAAATAAAATCAAAAAAAAGAGGGCTTTTTTGAAAAAAGCCCTCAGAAAGCGAAATATGCCAATTTTTACTCGATAACCTCCTGAATGTCCTCAACCTGGTAAACCCTGTTTTTCAGTTTGTCTGCCAAAGTAGTGAACGCATTTAATGTATATTCCACATCCTCCAAAGTATGCGCAGCAGTTGGGATAATGCGCAGCATGATCTGACCTTTCGGCACCACCGGATAAACAACGATCGAGCAGAATACGCCCATATTCTCACGCAGGTCACGCACCATACGCGTTACTTCCGGAACGCCGCCTTCGCTGTGAAGAAATACTGGCGTTACCGGCGATTCTGTTTCACCAATGTTAAAACCTCGTCCTCTCAACCCGTCCTGCATAGCCTTCACATTTTCCCAAAGTTTCGCACGGAGCTCTGGCATTGTCTTGATCATTTCAAGACGCTTGCGGCAGCCTTCGACATATGGCATCGGAAGCGCCTTCGCGTAGGTTTGCGACCGCATGTTGTATTTGAGGAACATAATGATCTCGGGATCGTCCGAAGCGATGAAACCGCCAATGGCCGCCATTGATTTGGCAAACGTTGAAAAGTACAGATCAACGTCCTTTTGAACGCCCAAAAGCTCTCCTACCCCTGCGCCGGTTTCACCCATTGTACCAAAGCCATGCGCATCATCAACGAGCAGACGGAAATCGTATTTCTTCTTCAACTCCACAATCGCTTTCAAATCGCCCACTTTACCAGACATCCCAAAAACGCCCTCGGTAATGACAAGCACACCGCCGCCTTTTTCGTTAGCCAGTTTTGTAGCACGGATCAGGTTCTTTTCAAGGCTAACCATATCATTATGGTTGAACTTGTAGTATTCACCCAATTTGGCTTTGTGCAAGCGAATTCCGTCGATCAGACAGGCGTGCGATTCGGCATCGTAAACAATGACGTCGCGGTGATCGCATATACATTCAATCGCCGACATCACGCCCTGATATCCGTAATTCAGTAGGAATGCATCTTTCTTGCCTACAAACTCTGCAAGCTCTTTCTCGAAAGTCTCGTGGAGCATTGAATTTCCCGACATCATTCTGGCTCCCATTGGATAGGCAAGCCCCCATTTCGCAGTTGCTTCCGTATCAGCTTGCCTGATTTCCGGATGGTTAGCCAACCCCAAATAATTGTTCAAGCTCCAATTTAACACCTCACGGCCCATAAATCTCATGCGCGGCCCCAGCTCTCCTTCCAGCATTGGGAAAGAAAAATAATGGTGGCTGTTCAGCATTTTGGCCGGCGTCCCGATAGGACCAGAGTTGTTGCGTAATTTCTCAAAAATATCCACTCGCTTTTATTTTATGTGGGTAACCAATTGATACAAAAATGTTAGATAAATGCAAAATTAACAAAATTTGCGCTTACTTTAATACAATCCACGGCTTAGGCCTGCTTGTAATTTAGTAAAATAACAAAAATCATGCTTTAACTAACATTAGAAAATCGGGTATCCTCCCACCAAATAAAAAATCCGGGCTTAACTATTGAAGAATGCTTTTGTTATCTTACGAATATTGGTTGCAATAATCCTTTCTATCTGAATGTCATCAATCAAAAAAATACTGGTTGCCAATCGTGGCGAGATTGCATTGCGCATTATGCGTACGGCTAGAGAAATGAACATTGCGACGGTTGCCATTTTTAGCGAGGCCGACAGGAAGTCACCTCACGTGCGTTATGCGGATGAGGCCGTATGCATTGGGCCTCCCTCGTCTTCGGAATCCTATTTGAGAGGTGACAAAATCATTCAGGTTTGTAAGGATCTGAATGTTGATGCGATTCATCCTGGTTACGGTTTTTTGTCCGAAAATGCCGGCTTTGCCAAACTGGTGCAAGAAGCAGGCCTCATTTTCATCGGGCCATCGTCAGAAGCCATTGAGATTATGGGCAGTAAGCTGGCCGCTAAGCAGGCAGCCAGTCAGTATAACATTCCAATGGTGCCTGGCACGGAAACGGCCATAACCGACCGCACAGAGGCTAAAACCAGAGCAAGGGAAATAGGCTATCCGATCCTTATCAAAGCTTCTGCGGGCGGCGGCGGAAAAGGCATGCGGGTGGTTGACAATGAAAGTGATTTCGACGAACAAATGGACCGGGCCGTTAGCGAAGCGCAAACTTCTTTTGGTGATGGCTCCGTATTTATCGAAAAATACATTACTTCCCCCAAACACATTGAAATTCAAATTTTAGGCGATCAGCATGGCAACATTATCCATTTGTTTGAACGCGAATGCTCCATTCAGCGCCGACACCAGAAAGTAGTCGAAGAAGCGCCATCTATTTCAATTTCAAATGAAACGAGGGTAGAAATGGGCCGCTGTGCCATTGATGTGGCCCGGTCATGCGGATATTATGGAGCCGGGACAGTTGAGTTCATTTTGGACGAACAGGGAAAATTCTATTTTCTGGAAATGAACACGCGTCTCCAAGTGGAGCATCCTGTAACAGAACAGATTACGGGTGTTGATTTGGTAAAACAAATGATCTTTATAGCGGAAGGAAAACCTTTGACATTGACACAAACCGACCTTGCGATCAAAGGCCATGCAATAGAAGTGCGCGTTTATGCGGAAGACGCCACCAATAATTTTCTTCCGGACGTGGGAACATTACATACATACATAAAACCCGCGGGAAATGGGGTCAGGGTTGATGACGGGTTTGAACAGGGGATGGACATTCCGATCTATTATGACCCTATGATCGCGAAGCTGATCACTTACGGTGCTGACCGTGAAGAAACCATTCAGAAAATGATCCGCGCTATTGACGAATATCAGATTTCCGGCGTACAGACGACGCTGCCTTTTTGCAAATTCGTGATGAAACACCCGGCATTCAGATTAGGAGATTTTGATACGAATTTTGTAACCAATGATTTCCATCCCAACATGTTGGTTGAAGAAATCGACAACGAATCTTCCCAATTAGCAGCCATCATCAGCGCGCATTTATTAAAAAAAGCTGCGTCAAATGATGGACTTAGCAATACTTCTGAAAATAAAAAAGCTTCTCCCTGGAAGCTCCGCCGCATGCGCAATCTTTAAGCGGCTACATTCTTGCATTTTGCCGGGAAATTGCCTACTTTTGCGGTCTTAATTTTTTGGAATGTTGGTTGCATAAAAATTACAGAATTTGGAATAACTATGCAAGTAATCCAGCCCTCAACATTTCTTTCATAAGATGTACACGATTGCCTTATTGGCTCACGACTAAAGAAATTCACAGAATATTCAGCTATGAAGCTATCCGAATTTAAGTTTGATCTTCCCCAGAGTTTAATTGCACTTCATCCTTCAGACCGCGGCGAATCCCGTCTTATGGTTGTACATCGTAAAACAGGAGAAATTGAACATAAAACCTTTGCAGACCTTATCAATTATTTTGATGATGGGGATGTAATGGCCATCAATGATACAAAAGTTTTTCCGGCCCGCTTGTACGGCCAGAAGGAAAAAACAGGTGCGAAAATCGAAGTTTTCCTCTTACGCGAACTGAACCGTGAAATGCGTCTTTGGGACGTTTTGGTAGATCCTGCCCGTAAAATTCGTGTTGGTAACAAGCTTTATTTTGGAGATAGCGACCTGGTTGCTGAGGTTATTGACAATACAACTTCTCGTGGTCGCACCATCCGCTTCCTGTACGACGGCGACAATGATGCGTTTATGAAACTGGTTGATGAGTTAGGTGAAACGCCGCTTCCTCCGGAAATTATTTCAAGACGTAAAGTGGAAACGTCTGATAGAGAGCGTTTTCAGACAATTTTTGCCGAACATGTTGGCGCAGTTGCAGCTCCTACGGCTGGCATGCACTTTACGAAGGCAATCATGAAGCGCCTGGAAATTAAAGGCGTTAATTTTGCTCCGGTAACATTGCACGTTGGTCTCGGAACATTCCGTACTGTGGACGTGGAAGACCTGACAAAACACAAGACCGATTCCGAAAATTACAGGATTACACAAAGCAGCGCAGACATTGTAAACGCGGCTATTGATAACAAAAAGCGCATTTGCGCGGTTGGTACAACATCATTGAAGGCTGTTGAATCTTCTGTTTCGGCAAGCGGACATTTGAAAGCAGTGGAAGGCTGGACCGATAGGTTTGTATTCCCACCTTATGACTTTAAAATTGCCACTGCATTGTTATCAAATTTCCAGCTTCCTGAGTCCATACTATTGATGTCTGCTTGTGCATTCGGGGGTTTTGATCTGGTTATGAAAGCTTATGATCTTGCTATCAAGGAAAAATATAAGTTTTTCACCTACGGCGACGCAATGCTGATAATTTAAGGTTTAAATAAATATTCAAGATGGTCATTTGTGGTCAAGGATTTGATTTCCTGATACATAAATGACCATTTTTTTATGATTGTTATGCAAGAATATGCCATTATAGTTGCCGGGGGAAGTGGAAATCGCATGAAAAGTGATATTCCAAAACAGTTTTTAAAGATCAACGGTCTGCCAATCCTCATGCACACCATAAATGCATTTAGGAATTATTCCGACGCATTAAAGATCATCCTGATCCTTCCTGATGATCAAATGGTATTCTGGAAGCAACTCTGTGCGGAACATTCATTTAATACTACATACACATTAATTGCAGGCGGTGATTCACGTTTTGCATCTGTCAAAAATGGGCTTAACAGCATTCAGGATCAGGATGGCCTGGTGGCGGTGCATGATGGTGTGAGGCCGGTCATCAGCAAAGAAATCATCGCCGCCAGTTTTGTAAAAGCAGCAGAACAAGGCAGCGCGGTTACCAGCGTGTCGCTCAAAGATTCGATCAGAAAACTAGAAGAAAGTGGAAAAAATCTGGCTCTGGACAGATCCGCATTTCAATTGATCCAAACCCCGCAGACATTCCGCCTTGCCTGGATGCAGAATGCTTTTGCAGCAGACTATAATGATCGATTCACAGATTGTGCCAGTGTTTTGGAAGCAGCCGGTTACCCCATTCACCTGATTCCGGGCGCTTATGAAAATATAAAAATTACAACACCGGAAGATCTGCGGTGGGCGGAAATATATCTGTAAAAGCATTAAATTATGGGGATCTTTTCTTTCTAATAACCCCTGATATGACCATCACTGAAATCATATTACTGCGCCTTTACAATCAACAAATTTCCGATAATCCGTCAAGCACACCGGAACAAGTTGTGACCTGGATGGGTGCTATACAGGCGCAGGACTATGCCGGCGCGAAATGGTCGCTTGGCTTGCGTCTTCCACACGGTACGCAGTCAGACATTGACAATGCCATTGCCCGAAAAGCAATCATAAGAACCTGGCCTATGCGCGGAACTTTGCATTTCGTAGCTGCTGACGATGTTAGGTGGTTACTCAAATTACTCACGCCCAGGATTATCGCCGGATCAGCGAGCAGACACCGGCAATTGGAATTAGATGAAGCAGCATTCAATAGAAGTCATGATCTGCTCGTCAACGCTCTGAGTGGTGGAAAGCAGCTGATGCGAAACGAAGTATATGCCATTTTAGAGCACGCGGGTATTGCGACGGCAGGACAGCGTGGCATGCATATCATTAATTATCTCGCCCAAAAGCAGGTTCTATGCCACGGTGTGCACAATGAAAAACAGCCTACATATGTGTTACTTGACGATTGGGTTCCGGTTTCTAAGAATCTGGAAGGGAAAGAAGCATTAGCAGAGTTAGCACTGCGTTATTTTAAAAGCCACGGACCAGCTACGCTGAATGATTTTGTTTGGTGGTCGGGCTTGAAGATTTCCGATGCGCGCGAATGCCTGAATTCCGTTACGTCTGTTCTGGAAATGATTGAAGCTGGCGGCAAAAAGTATTGGACCGGTGCTGATCATCCAGAAATGCACACAATCCCATCAACTTTTCTCCTGCCAGGCTTCGACGAATACATGCTCGGCTACACAGACAGAACGCCTATTCTGGCGGCAGAATACGCAGACAGGATCGTTCCCGGAAACAATGGGATGTTTATGCCTACAATCGTTGTCGATGGAAAAGTTATAGGCCTATGGAAACGCATTTTGAAGAAAGATAGGGTCGAGATAGAAATAATCCCGTTCGAAAAAATCAGCAAAGCGCAAATCAAGTCTATCTCAGCGGCTACTAAGAAATATGGTAAATATCTGGGGAAAAGCGTCGCGCTCGTGGGCTGAGACATTTGACATTCTTTTGACTTAGATGGAATTTTTTTGTATGCAGGAGTGCTGTCATCCCATTAACCATAATCTTTCAGGCACAAAAAAAGCCTCCCATTTCTGTGAGGCTTTTAAAGGTATTGTGGCGACTACCTACTTTACCAGGTTTGATCCAAGTATCATCGGCGGTTCTGGGCTTAACTTCTCTGTTCGGGATGGGAAGAGGTGAACACCAGGCCAATAGTCACCAACAAGGTCTTTGT
>NZ_JAKFFT010000021.1 GCF_021502655.1 Dyadobacter sp. CY347 | reverse complement strand
TTTCGCAGCTTATCACGTCCTTCATCGCCTCTGAGAGCCTAGGTATCCCCCATGCGCCCTTAATTCGCTTGCGCGATCTTAAAACCTTCTTCTTTCTTCTACTTCTCAATATGTCAATGAACTCGTTACCAATCATTATCGGTAATGTGGAGAATAACGGATTCGAACCGTTGACCCCCTGCGTGCAAGGCAGGTGCTCTAGCCAGCTGAGCTAATCCCCCAAAATTTTCAATAAAATTATCAAGAACGTTTTCCTGATAAACTTGTTTTCCGTGGGCCTGCGTGGACTCGAACCACGGACCTCGACATTATCAGTGTCGCGCTCTAACCACCTGAGCTACAAGCCCTAATATATGATAAAGATAAACCAAAAGCAGAGTCTCTCGTCTCCAGAAAGGAGGTGTTCCAGCCGCACCTTCCGGTACGGCTACCTTGTTACGACTTAGCCCCAGTCGCCGATTTTACCCTAACAGTGTCTTTAACCTACTGCTTCAGGTCTCCCCGACTCCC
>NZ_JAKFFT010000020.1 GCF_021502655.1 Dyadobacter sp. CY347 | reverse complement strand
TTGCATTACGCTGATTTTACCTTACAGATTTAATTAAGATTTACACCATTTTGTAAACGAGTCGATTTTGTAATATTCCATTTACCTTTCTTTTTGAGGGTCTCCACTTTTTTAACATCGGTCCGTTACACTCATGAGCTTGGCCGGGTGTTAAGTAATTGCAGCTGGCATGTGGCCGTTTCTGATTATAATATCCAATTGCTTCTGCCGCTAATTGCCTTGCCTGCTCATATGAGAAGAAAGTCCGATCAAGAGAAAATTCTTCCTTCAGGGTTCTGTTCATCCTTTCTGCCAGCGCATTTTCGTAGGGGTCACCATTTTCTGTCATGCTGATATCGACCTTATTATCCTTCAAAAGCTGAATGTACGACCTCGAACAGTACTGAACTCCTCGGTCTGAATGATGGATTAACTTCAAATTCTCTGTTCTCATTATGGTTTTCAATGCTTTTTTCAGAGCTAAAAGTGGCCCTTCGGTCTGCAAAGATTTGTGCACTGACCAGCCTACAATTTTGCGAGAATATGCGTCCGTCACCAGGCTCATGTAAACAAAGCCGCGGGTGAGGGTAAGATAAGTCATATCACTGACCCATAATTGATTAGGACCAGAGATTTCTAAGTCTCGAATTAGGTTTGGATAGCGGCGCAAGTTGTGTCGCGAATTCGTTGTAATGGCTTTTCTTGTCCTCCTTCGAATCATTAAGCCATTGTCTCTCAAAATGTTAAAAAACTTATCCCGTCCAATATTGATACCATGTGCTATGCACCAGTCTTTCATCTGAAAGTATAGTTTTTCAGCGCCCACTTTATGATGCTGTAACCGTATCAATCGAACTTGAGCAACTAAAAGCCGCTCGTCATCAGCCCGTCGATCTTTGCGTTTTATGGCTTCATACCATGCCTGACGGCCATACCCAAACAGCTCGCATAATGTTTTCATCGCCACCAGGGGACGCTGGTAGCTCAACTCCGTTACTGCTTGGGTCCAGACTTTTTTCGGATTGGAATGTCAAACTGCTTTTCAGCGATATTGATCATAATTTCCAATCCTTCATTCTTTAATTTAAGCCGCTCGTTTTCCTTTTCAACAGCCGCCAGTTTCTGTTTTAAAGCCAGGAGCTCATCAGATTCTTTTTTCATTGGAACACGTGGTTTAGTTCTAAGCCAACGGCCGAGACGGTATCGCACGTACCAACGATGCCAGGCCTTAAGTGAAGTTCGAGAAATTTTGAGTTGGCTCAAAAGCTGTTGGTCAGAAAATATGCCCGAGCGGCAAAGCTCAACAACCTGAGATCGGAATTTACTGTTTTTGTAATTTTTCTTGATAACAATTAATCCATTCACTTTCATAAGCTTACAGGGTTATTGTAAGGCTATTTCAGTGTAATACA
>NZ_JAKFFT010000019.1 GCF_021502655.1 Dyadobacter sp. CY347 | reverse complement strand
GGTATTGTGGCGACTACCTACTTTACCAGGTTTGATCCAAGTATCATCGGCGGTTCTGGGCTTAACTTCTCTGTTCGGGATGGGAAGAGGTGAACACCAGGCCAATAGTCACCAACAAGGTCTTTGTGAGTGTAATCAATGTCATATTGGAAGTAGAAGAGAGAAAAAGTATTAAGATGTTAATGCTGCAAGCTGTTGGGTAATTAGTACTGCTCGGCTGAATGTATTTCTACACGTACACCTGCAGCCTATCAACGTCGTAGTCTACAACGACCCTTATGTGGAAGATTCATCTTCGGGCTAGTTTCGCACTTAGATGCTTTCAGCGCTTATCTATTCCCCACATAGCTACCCGGCCATGCCACTGGCGTGACAACCGGTTCACCAGCGGTGGGTCCACCTCGGTCCTCTCGTACTAAAGGCAGCCCCCGTCAATCTTCCTACGCCCACCACAGATAGGGACCGAACTGTCTCACGACGTTCTGAACCCAGCTCGCGTGCCACTTTAATCGGCGAACAGCCGAACCCTTGGGACCTTCTCCAGCCCCAGGATGTGACGAGCCGACATCGAGGTGCCAAACCTCCCCGTCGATGTGAGCTCTTGGGGGAGATCAGCCTGTTATCCCCGGCGTACCTTTTATCCTTTGAGCGATGGCCCTTCCATACAGAACCACCGGATCACTATACCCTGGTTTCCCACCTGCTCGACCCGTCGGTCTCACAGTCAAGCCTGCTTGTACTATTGCACTCCACACACGGTTACCAAGCGTGTTGAGCAGACCTTTGGAAGCCTCCGTTACACTTTTGGAGGCGACCACCCCAGTCAAACTACCCACCATGCACGGTCTCCGACATAGTCGGATTAGATCCCAGGCCAGCGAAGGGTGGTATTTCAACGTTGGCTCCTGAACGCCTGGCGACGCCCACTCACAGCCTCCCACCTATCCTACACATCCCTGACCCGAAAACAATGCAAAGCTATAGTAAAGGTGCACGGGGTCTTTCCGTCCCGTGGCGGGTAAGCGGCATCTTCACCGCTACTACAATTTCACCGAGCTCACGGCCGAGACAGTGCCCAGATCGTTACACCATTCGTGCAGGTCGGAACTTACCCGACAAGGAATTTCGCTACCTTAGGACCGTTATAGTTACGGCCGCCGTTTACTGGGGCTTCGATTCAATGCTTCTCTTGCGATGACATCCCCTCTTAACCTTCCAGCACCGGGCAGGTGTCAGGCCCTATACGTCAACTTTCGTTTTGGCAGAGCCCTGTGTTTTTGCTAAACAGTCGCCTGGGCCATTTCTCTGCGGCCTCTCATCGCTGAGGAGGCTCCCCTTCTCCCGAAGTTACAGGGTTAATTTGCCGAGTTCCTTAGCCGTGATTCACTCGAGCACCTTAGAATATTCTTCTCGACTACCTGTGTCGGTTTACGGTACGGGCTGCATACAGCTGGTGTTTCAAAAGCTTTTCTTGGAAGCGTTTTCGTAAGTTCGCTTCGCCCGTAGGCTCCGCTCAACGCACTATTCCGTCAGTACGTACTTACCACAATACTCCGTCACTCTTTCACACTGCATGCAGGGGCAGGAATATTAACCTGCTGTCCATCGAGAGTCGCCTGTCGGCTATCCCTTAGGCCCCGCCTAACCCTCCGTTGATTAGCATAGCGGAGGAATCCTTAGTCTTTCGGTGTGCGGATTTCTCATCCGCATTATCGTTACTTATGCCTACATTTGCTTTTCTCACCAGTCCAGCCCAGCTTACGCCAAACCTTCACCCCTGTGAGAATGCTCCCCTACCGATCGTAATAAATTACTATCGCATAGCTTCGGTAATATGCTTGATGCCCGTTTATTATCGATGCCCGCCCCGCTCGACCAGTGAGCTGTTACGCACTCTTTAAATGTATAGCTGCTTCCAAGCTAACATCCTGGCTGTCTCTGCAGTCGGACCCCCTTAGTTCAACTTAGCATATATTTTGGGACCTTAGCTGATGCTCTGGGTTGTTCCCCTCTCGGACTGGGACCTTAGCACCCCAGCCCTCACTGCCGTGTATATCATAGCCCATTCGGAGTTTGTCAGAATTTGGTAGGATTTGACTCCCCCTAGTCCTATCAGTAGCTCTACCTGACCATGACTCAACCACGACGCTGTTCCTAAAAACATTTCGGGGAGTACGAGCTATTTCTCAGTTTGATTGGCCTTTCACCCCTACCCTCAGTTCATCCGAAAACTTTTCAACGTTTACCGGTTCGGTCCTCCACGATGTGTTACCAGCGCTTCAACCTGACCAAGGGTAGATCACCAAGTTTCGCGTCTACAGCCACTGACTAATCGCCCATTTCAGACTCGCTTTCGCTTCGGCTCCTGTATTCTAATACATTAACCTTGCCAGTGACCGTAACTCGTAGGCTCATTATGCAAAAGGCACGACGTCACCCGTAGGCTCCGTCCGCTTGTAAGCGCATGGTTTCAAGTTCTATTTCACCCCGCTGCTCGCGGTACTTTTCACCTTTCCCTCACGGTACTAGTTCACTATCGGTCTCTCAGGAGTATTTAGCCTTGGCGGATGGTGCCGCCGGATTCAGAGGGGATTTCTCCGGTCCCCACTTACTCAGGATACTCACTCATTTAACGCTCTTACCTGTACGGGATTCTCACCCTCTTCGATTGGCCTTCCCATGCCATTCCAGTTCAATTGTTAAACACTAGGTGAGTCCTACAACCCCAGTCTGGCCGTAACCAGGCTGGTTTGGGCTTATCCGCGTTCGCTCGCCACTACTTGCGGAATCACTATTGTTTTCTTCTCCTGCGGGTACTTAGATGTTTCAGTTCCCCGCGTTTGCCCCCCGTAGGGTAATACCACTTCATGGTACTGGGTTGCCCCATTCGGATATCTACGGATCAACCAGTATGTGCCTGTCCCCGTAGCTTTTCGCAGCTTATCACGTCCTTCATCGCCTCTGAGAGCCTAGGTATCCCCCATGCGCCCTTAATTCGCTTGCGCGATCTTAAAACCTTCTTCTTTCTTCTACTTCTCAATATGTCAATGAACTCGTT
>NZ_JAKFFT010000017.1 GCF_021502655.1 Dyadobacter sp. CY347 | reverse complement strand
TCCGTACCAAAACTCCTTTTATTCGAGAAGTACCTTATATAATACTATACTGTTTTACTACTATATAGTTTATTGAGCAAAAAAGATGTTTTTAGGATAATAAATGGCTTGGTTTTCTACCCACCAGGGGCGGCCTGCGTCGCTACGCGCACGCTCTTTCTTTGAGAGGGACTATGACAGTCTTTATTCTAGCTTGACAATAAAAACAAACAAAAATTCCTGGATAGAAAAAGGATAGGTAGCCTCGAAAACTAAATAATTAGTTATTATAATATTTTTATATTATATATAATAATACTCATTTTATGGGCTTGTACAATATCTATACATGTGCATTTACAGTATATTGTACATGTAAAACGTTGCATATGAATTATATAACTCTGAAAGAAGCAGCAAAAGCTACTGGCCTAAACGAAATGACCATCCGCCGGCTTTGTAAAAAAGCAGACAGTAAACCCTACATTAGGCTCAAAGAAGGGAAAAATGGCTCATTGTATACTATTCAAACTAACTACCTTTTTGACAAATACCCTCCTAAAACGGCATTCGATAAGCTAGAACAGGATAGCCTAAACACTCGTGTAAATGTAGACCCAATACAAGTTCATACACAAGACTATACACCTGTATTAGCTGTTAAAGATGAACTTATTCAGGTATTGAAAGATGAAATCGCTTATTTGAGAGAGGAGAACAAGGGTCTACGAGAAGAAAACAAGGAGCTTAAGTTATTACCGGCACCGCATAATGTGACTCAAGAAGCGAGCGAAAATCCCCGAAAATCATTTTGGCAGCGGATTTGGGGTAAATAGCTATTAGGTGATTATGTTTGAACCATATTTCTAGCATAGGCTATAGAATTAAGTATCCGTATATTTGTGTACCAAAACATGTACGCAATGGCAATAATAGAAACAACCAGCAGACAATTTAGGGAGCGGCAAAAGGACTTCTTTGAGCTGGCCGATAAAGGGGAGAAAGTGGTGATCCGGAGAGGGCGTAAACAAACTTATGTGCTCACCCCTGTATCAGAAGATGATCTTTATTTCACTCCTGAAATGATTCAGCGCATAAAAGACGCACAGCAGGAGATCAGAGAGGGGAAGTGTATGGTCCTTAATAATAGAGCGGAACTCGATGCATTTTTTGAGAACATGAAATAAATATGGCTTTAAAATTCGAGTGGGACATGGGTAATTTAAAGCATGTAATAGATGACCATCCTGAAAGAGAAAATACAATCCAAGAAGTTGAAAGTGTCTTTTCGGACCCGAATTTCATCATTGCTCCGGATAAGATAGACGAACACGGTGAGCAGAGATACAGCGGTGTCGGTGTTGGGAATGATAAAGATGAAAAATTTGTAATATTCGTGGTCAGAAATGGGAGGGTTAGACCAATAAGTTGTAGAAGAGCAAATAGGAAAGACAGAATCAGATACTATGAAAACATCATCAAAAACATCTAAGGAGTACGTTAAAAATTCTCTTTCCGAAAAAGAGATGGATGCTGCTTCAAAGGCTTTTTCGGAGCATAAAGGCCAATTTTTAAATATGTCTGAGGTTTTAAAGGCTGAAAAGGCAAAGGCTAAACAATCTGTTTAGCCATAAGAGATCGATTGAATCTGAAATGCTTTGTCGGCATCACGTAAGTGCTTAAGGCTCGACGTGTTTGCTGCGCCCAGCTCCAGAGTTTTCAACCAAAGAAGCCATCCTGGGCAATCTAACAACCCAGGTATTTAAAATACGCTAGCCCAGTCGTAGAACAGAAATAAGCCAGTTATACAGCGAACAACTGATCTTATAAACCTTTCATATCCCCTTTATAATTTCCCTGTCAATACTAGGGCTTTCTTGTGAGCATTTATCCCACTGATCCACTAAAACAGCAATCCCTGTTAATTTTTATATCCCATTTGTTGTTCTTTTTTAGAAGCAAGAAGGAATTACGCTATGCGATAATTCATTCTTGCTCTGCGAGGCTAAGATATTGATATTCAATTTATTAGATATTTTTATAAACCATAATTAGTATAGCATGAATATATTTTATAATTTAATATTACCTATTTGGTCTTAGATGGCTTATTTTAGTATATCAATTGATATATTATGCCATGGAAAAGAAGTATAATAAGTCGGTACGTTTTACAGAGACAACCGATGAGAAATTTGGCAAAATCGCCGAGAAGCTCGGGCGCAGCAAGCAGGACCTGCTTGCTGAAATGGTCGACTATTTTTACAAATCCAAGAAAGACCCGTCAGATTTGAGCGACGAGCTTTTAAAGAAAGAACTGGGGCAAGGCATTAACCGGATCATCAGTTTTGTAAAAGTCCAGGAGAAAGATATCCTGGCGCCTATGCTTGCTGAGCAAAAACTTCAGCACGAGCAATTCCGTAAGTACGCAAGGCTATTGCGGTTTTATTTTGGTGAAAATGAAGATCAACAAGTAGCAGGCCATTTTATGGAAATGGTCCGTCTCTTGCACAAGGGTTCAAAAGCTTCGCAGACAGCACAGGAAAAAACTGGTGGACTGGTAGAGAGACTGCTGGCAGAAGTAAATAATTTCCAGGGTACTATTTCAGATTTGCGAAAGGAAAAGGACCGCATACGGAATCATTTTGTCCTTCTTTTTGAGAATTATATACGTGAGCGTGAAGATCTGAACTCGGTACTGAATTCCTTTGGAAGTTCGGCAGCCGTTAAAAAGCTCCAGGATGAAACCCGGAGCCAATTCAAATCTATCTGATATGGCACATGTCAATATTACCGCTAGTGAAACGGGCGGCAATACCGGCAGCTGCGGACAGTTGACGGACTATTTGGAAAAGGAAAACCAGAAGCTGGGCAAAAAAGAGTTATGGTTTGACCAGGGGCGTGATGATATCGGGCCTGACCAGGTAAAAACTGGAATAGATCAGAACGTGGCCAAGCTTAAAAAGACTGAAGCCAAATTTTACCTGATCAATATCAGCCCTTCCGGAAAGGAGCTCGACCATATTGGCAATGACCCGCAAAAGCTGAAAGCCTTTGCACGTGAAGTGATGAAAGAGTATGCAGAGAATTTTAATAAAGGCCTATCTGAGCAAGATATCAAGTATTACGGCAAGATCGAATACAACCGGTATTACACCCATGAAGATCTGGAAGTAAAGCAGGGCATCCGGAAGCGTGGGGAAGCAAAGGAAGGGAGGCACATGCATGCGCAGCTGATCGTGAGCCGCAAAACAGCAGACAACGGCCGGCTGATCAGTCCCATGACCAACCACCGGGGGAGCAATGCCGTCCATAGCCAGAAATTCGGGCAGTTTGACCGGCTGGATTTTACTGAGCGCTGCGAGAAAGCTTTTGACCGAACGTTTGGCTATGTACGTGAGTTAAGCGAAACCTTCCAATATAGGAAGGTGATACTAAACGGGACAGCCATGCAGCGCGCCGATTTGATTGTGGCCGAACGGAGCCACCAGGAAAAGCAAGCTAAAGAGCAGAACCAGACTGTTGAGCCGAACAAAGGGGAAAAGAAGGATTTTATTCAAAAACCAGAGCAAAAACAAAAGAGAGGACTTACCCGCTAATAATATTGCTAGTAAGTCCTCAATTTTTTATCCTAAACCTAATAGATAATCTTTAGATATATCATTGGTAGTGAACGGTCTAGGTGAATATCCTGCATACCCTGGATAACCAGGATAGCCCGGATACCCTGGATAGCCCGGGTAACCAGGGTAACCTCGGTAAGGGAAATGATTTAACTTGTAAAATCGATTAGAAGAAAATATAGAACCTAAATACTGACCATTTTTGTCAACTGCATTTTCATCGTCCCAAGGAAACCAACCAATCCATTTTGCTTTCGTATTGTACAAATACTTGCCAATTTTGAATGCAGTCCAGTTTCCACTTGAGTTAAATAAGAATTGTTTCATTTTAGCGGGAGTTTAATAATTAATTAGATGCTAAATTCCCCTGTCCAGGACAGGGGAATGAATTACGTTCAATGTTGATTCAAAAACTTCCTTATCTTTTTTTCCCATCGGTCATCTTGGGAATGATAAAAGCGTTTCAGCATCAACTTATTATTAAGCACTTCCTGCTTGTCTTTCATTAGATTATCTTCATAATCTTGTAATTTGAAAAAATAGGTAGCATTGTTCTCCCTGATGGATTCGGCTGCTACAATTCCTTTTTCTTCAAATATGAATGCGAGATATCCATTCAGCCCGGGCGCTTTTCTTACAATGGGAGCAAACTCCTTCATGACATTTGCTCTTTCAATAAGAGGCTTACGGTCCCTTTCCTTAATGCTACGTTCAGCAAACTCAATAAATTCGTGGAAGTTTCGATCGTCAAGGCGTTCGCCGCTTGGTAACACTTCCCTTTCAAATGGAGCATCAGTTTTTATGAAATAAGAAAGGTTTTCCCTTATAACTTCATAATTACCAAATACTTCCAAAAACAAGTTGATAATATGTGTGTTCTTTTTGCTGTTGGCAAATTCATCATTAAAAACCAATACATCGGATACAATGAACTCTATACCATCTTCATCCTTCATAAATTTAAATGACACATTAAGTCTGTCCAAAAGGATCTTTTTATACATATTGTAGATCCTATCAAACTCCACTTTGGTGCCATTTTTTTTCTTGTATTTAATGTGCCTAAGCGTTTCCTCCTTTACTTCCGGTTGTTGTCTGACATACATTCCTTTCAAATTGGCTTTGGTACGCGGCCCAGCAGGAATGGGTGTTTGAGCCTCATTTTCTTTGAAGACGTCACTTATGCCAAACTTCTTCAAGTCAGCGTTCTTTACAACATCCTCGTATGGAAGACCTATTCTAAAAGTCTCTCCAAATGTAACTAGCTCAGAAAGAATGTTTTCTGACCTTATAATTCTAATTTTTTTCATCTTAATTCTGGATCTATCCCGCCTTTTCAATGTTAAGGGCGAGAGGTGAAACACTCGGAAGGATAAGTTTCCTTCCGAAATACTAATGTTTAGTAGCGTCCACCAGTATATAAGTTGATCCAGCTGAGTTGGTTGGAGGGAGAGGATTTCCTTTTACGGATGTAATTTCTGGGCCTCTCCTTCCTCCCGGGGCAACGATTTGATATTGTCCACTTGTTGGAGTCAAATTACCTGGTTTAAGCGTGTACTTTCCCATAGTATATTGATTTTGAGTACTATCCTTAGTTATGGACAGGATTTTCCAACCAGTTTCGTCCAGAATTTGGCATATAAAAAAAAATGCCTAGTTTTGAGCCGAAATAAAAAAGGGTACAGTCAAAGGGTGGAGAATCCCCCTTGCAGATCTTGGTCGATATGTTTTGTCCCTCAAAAGCGAATACCCTGGTACGGTGTTCGTTTTTTTTATGTCTTAGTGTTTTCTCTTTTGCTAACTTTTAAAGTGAACGTTTACTTATTACAGCCGACTGGTACTCCGGCATTGTAAAGGTAACATAATAATTCGATTCTTCCTCCTTCATTTGACCTGTAAGGCCTTTACGGTGGGCGAGCATACTTGGACACTACCAAGAAGAACATCGTTCGCCTGAGGGCCCAAAAACAACCTTTAATAGGCAATAGTTATACGTTCTCCCTGAAAAAATATTTTTAAATTAATTTGTTTAATTCATAACTATCTCTATTTTATAGAGTTATATATATTAATTAATTAATAATATTAACATATACAAGAAAAAGTTAATTTATTTTTCAATAAGAGCTTGTGTTGTATTATTCTAATAATATGCCAATGAAAAATAATTCGAAAAAAGTTGATTTTTTTTTTAATGAGTTACGAAAAAATGCTTGAAACAGAATTTCATAGGAGTAAAATTCTGTTTTGTTTAAAGATAAAATACAATTTAGTTTAAATCAATGTATGTTATCTTAATTGAATTTATTTAAGGTTTTAGATTTGAAGTTTTATAACAGATTATACCCATGAAGATCCCGAAGTAAAGCATGGCCCCCGTCAACGTGGTGAAGCAAAGGAAGTATTCCTTGCGAATAGAGCCTTTACCATTTCATTTTCGTATACTTTTCAATCCAGGCAAAGGCTTTTACCACCTTTTTAGCAGCTCGTTCACACTTGTCAAGGAATCGCTCAATTTTACTTGGTCTTGTTATTTGGTCTTTTATAATAGTATCAATCCTTCCTTTTAGAGAAGTCAAGCCCATTTATTTTAAAAAAATAGGTCTATAACGTTAAATGCAAAGTTATCCCTCAGGTTGTTTAATCAATGGGACAGCCCTAAGCAGCTCCTTGCTAGCAATTTGGAATAATCATGAGCATAGCCGGATTCAACAGTGCCAAAAACCCGACTTACAAGCTTATCAAGCGATTTTCCTGAAAAGAAGGAAAGTTGCTAGCCCGTGGGTTGATTTCGACTCAGGAAGTAGTGGTAGGAGAAAAGTAGTTTACTAAATTGAACGAGGGATCCGGCCGTTACGACAAATATTCAAACAAAACTTGAATAAATACAAAAATAATCAATTATTGAAACTTCTCCAATTAGGTAACGAGATCCAATTATTTTAGTCTTATAATAAGAAAAATACAATCTTATAACCTTGTTTATCAGTTGTGTGAGCATAACAAAAGCCAGAAGTTGCTCCTACAGTTTGTATAACCCTTTTTATGTTAAATGAGAAAACACAGAACAAGGGGAGAGCAGCCCGTTGGTGAAAGTTCTTGGTTTTGTACAACGAGACGGGACTTTGCCTATTTGTTCCGGAGAAGCAGCTGCACCAGGTGAAGCAAGCTTTTTTCATTTGGCCCTGGTTAGAATCCTTTCTCACAGTCGGATGTTTCAAGACAGGAAGAAATCATTATCTAACTGCTTTTCAAGTTTAGATGCTTTACAACCAAAAAGTGGGATTCTAGTACTAATTTTAAATGTGCTTATGAATGTAACCCAAAGTCTCAAATCTTGAAAAAAATTGGCTTTTGCCTTCCCTTCATCTTTATATGTTGCTGGCTTGCTCAATCTTGTGAAAAAAAGCGTGAAAGCAGTAAGACTGAAAAGCACGTTCGCTCAGCAATTGCAACACTTTCCGAGCCGTCTTATGTAAGCAATGATACCATTTCAATCAAGCTTAGCGAGCCACTGGATCGGCTTGACGTCATGCTAGATGATAAACGGATTCAGGCCTTTCAATCAGACACTTTAACCGTTTTAATTCCAACAAATACTTCAAAAGTAGGTTTTTACCAGCTGATAATTAGTGGTTTGCATGCTAGCAAAGGAGGTATCTCTGATACCCTATTTGTTGAAATTCGATCTGACATTAAACCGCGTCACCTTCAGTATCAATTATCAACAACTTATCCTCATGCGACAACAAGCTTTACTCAGGGCTTAGAGTTTTATGGTGGCGCACTTTATGAAGGAACTGGGCAGCATGGGCAATCCAGGTTAATGCGTGTTGAGCCGACCACTGGTATCATTATGCAATCAAAGGATTTGCCAATCGAACACTTTGGTGAGGGAATCACCATTGTTAATGATAAAATATATCAATTGACCTGGAAATCAGGACAGTGTTTTCGATATACAATGGGACTTGAAGTTGATAAAACATTTCGATACTATACTCAGGGATGGGGGCTAACTCATAAAGATACAACATTGATTGTCAGTGACGGGTCCAATCGCCTATACTTTTATACCCCTGATTTTAAGCCGCTTGGAGGTTTAAGTGTTTATGATGACAAAGGAGCTGTATCCAAATTAAATGAGTTGGAATACGTCGATGGCTATGTGTTAGCGAATGTATGGGAGACAAATCGCATTGTTCAGGTTGATTTGGAGTCTGGAAAAGTGGTTGGAGAGTTAAACCTTACTAGCCTGGTGCCCAAAAATTTGATTGATCCGCAGTCAGATGTTTTAAATGGAATTGCATACAACCATGGCGAACATGCGTTGTATGTCACTGGAAAGAATTGGCCGGCCTTGTATAAATTGACGGTAAAGGATTTGTTTAAGGTCAAAATAAATGATTTGGCACTCTAAATGCATCAATAGAGTGTCCGATGAAACGTCCCTTTCCTGCGACTTGTGCCGGCGGCCGCCAGACGCCCCAAAACCCGCTAAAAGTGGCTTAAATAGCCGTCTCACCAATCAATGTATCGCTTTCAGGCACGAGATTGAGTTTGTAAAACACCCAATTTAACTCTGCTAGGTTAATTTTCGCCAGATGCTACTTTGCCTATACGTACCCAGACGGCGTTGCAGTATTTGGTCCTGTCTTGAATTTCTTTCCCTTTTAGTTGCCATTCGTAAAGTAGCTTATTTGCTCGCTCTATACCGATCGCTTTTGCATACCTTATGATATTTGAATCAGTCACCTGCCATGTGCGTAGCCGTAGAAGCACGCTTTTGTGCTCGTCAGAGAACTCAAACCATTCTTTGGGTATATTCTTAGGCTTAGCCTTTTTAAGGCGAAATTCGAGCGCAATTACGGGCTTGCGGCCGCGACCATGTGCATACATGTCGAAAACCGGCTCGTAGGTAAAGGCTAAATCGGTGCTTTCAAGCTCATGCAAAGGTTCAGTAAGTGTGTATTTAAGCAGATCCTTGCTTAGGGGATACTTTTTCTCACAATCCATTAGCTGCCGAAACTCATCAATGCTCACCCACCAGATCCCAGTATCCTTGAAGGCAGAAAGTAGTTCAAACACCCGAAGGCTGTACCAGCTACTAAAATGCATGTAATGTTTGATTTCATAGATGCTATAATGGGCCAACTCAATAAAATATGGCTTTAATAAAGGGTTTAGAACGATTGATATGGTGCCGTCTTTGTAAGCACAATTGACATCGGAGGTGTTAAGTAAATGCCTAAAAGCGAAATATTTTGTTGAAATATCTTCAATTAGCCATTTCAAGTCCGTCAGTTCATCAAAGGCCTTTTTGACCTTGGCGTGGAAATCTGAATCCGTTGTGGGGACTACGTCAGAAATGTGCATTTGATAATAAGGTCTCAACTCGCTATCATCTTCTTTAATCATGGCTAATACATTCGCCATGATACGTTTAGCATACACAGACACCTTCCTTTGTCGGGCAAAAGTGACGTTCCAATGTTGCTTAGCATATTTTTTGACCTCCTTCTCATCAAAAATAAGTGGCAAAGTCATTTGAGCAATTTCTCTCTTATCTTTCTTTTTCGCCATGAAAATCAATTAGTTATAAAAAGGGAGATATAAAAATATAACTGCCAATATCCCGTACTAAAACTCGTTTTATTCAGAAAATCGAATATAATAATAAAAGGAGATCTAAAAAAATATTCATCTATATTCCGTACCAAAACTCCTTTTATTATCTCTGTATCCGTACCAAAACTCCTTTTATTCCGTACCAAAACTCCTTTTATTCGAGAAGTACCTTATATAATACTATACTGTTTTACTACTATATAGTTTATTGAGCAAAAAAGATGTTTTTAGGATAATAAATGGCTTGGTTTTCTACCCACCAG
>NZ_JAKFFT010000016.1 GCF_021502655.1 Dyadobacter sp. CY347 | reverse complement strand
ACTCGTTGTCTAGCCGTCTGCTAAACCGTTGTTCCCGATTGGGAGTGCAAAAGTGCAGGCTTTATTTTTTATAAGCAAGCACTAGACAGAAATATTTATCAACTTTTTTGAAAGTTTTTCCTAACCGCTTCATAATCAGAATCGACCGTTAAAAAGTTTTTTCAAATATTTTTAAAGTATTCAATGACATGCATTTTTAAAAGCGCTTCCTGCTTCAAAATGTCGCCCATAGGCAGCGCCCGCTCTAATTTGTAATGTGGCCAGCCTTCCTTGTCTATATGTTCTAATGTATAATAGGATGACAAACTAAGAACCTTACATATTCCTATATGCATCAGATCCTGCTTTTGCTCCTTTGTAAATCTTTTCGCCCCCTGCCCCAGCTCCTGAACGCCTACCAGAAACAAAACCCCATTGAGATCTCCAGGCTTTTTTCCTATTAACTCTTCAAGCTTGTCCAGCAAATGTTCCCATTGCATTTCAAGAGGCTGATCTTCGATATTCATATATAATGTTACAATTGTCTGTTCGGAATAAACCGTCAAATCTACTTTGACGTTCTCAGTATACAATACAATTTTAGAAAGCCCGGTTTGAACTTTATGAAACAAACATTGGAAGAATCCTTTTGATGGTTTTTCCTAACTTTGGTTTTTGCTGTAATTAGATTGATAAATTGGATAAGCATAATATTTTGAATCATAACGAATATTTGTCAACGCTTAACGAACCTCAACGCGAGGCGGTTTTGCATGGTGATGGGCCTTTGATGATCATAGCGGGTGCAGGTTCGGGGAAAACGAGGGTCCTTACTTACCGCATTGCGCATTTGATCGAGAATGGCGTTGACCCTTTCCGTATTCTTTCGCTGACTTTTACCAATAAGGCTTCGGGCGAAATGCGTCACCGGATCGAAGGAGCGGTTGGGACGGAGGCGAGAAACATCTGGATGGGCACATTCCACTCGGTTTTTGCGAAGATCCTGCGGATTGAAGCGCGTTACCTGGGATATACAAGCGATTTTTCAATCTACGATACAGATGATTCCAAGTCGCTTTTGCGGAGCATTATAAAGGAATACAATCTCGATGATAAGGTTTATAAGGCTAATGTGGTTTTCAATCGGATTTCCGGTGCGAAAAACCGGCTTGTTTCAGCAGATGACTATCTGGCCAACCCGGCGATCCAGGCGGATGACGAAGCGGCGAAGATGAAAGAGATCGGCAGGTTGTATAAAACATATGTAATGCGCTGCTTTCAGGCGAATGCGATGGATTTTGACGACCTGCTCTTTAATACGAATGTCCTTTTCCGCGATTTTCCTGATGTACTATATAAGTATCAGCACAAATTCCAGCATGTGATGGTGGATGAGTTTCAGGATACGAACGTCTCACAATATTTAATTACCAGAAAACTTTCGGCGGTTCACCGGAACATCGTAGTTGTTGGTGACGATGCACAAAGCATTTACGCATTCCGCGGGGCTAACATTGAAAACATCCTCAACTTCGAAAAGGACTTCCCGGATGTGAGGGTCATCAAGCTCGAACAGAATTACCGCTCAACGAGCACAATTGTGAATGCTGCCAATTCAGTTATTGCCCGTAATAAGGCGCAGCTCGAAAAACGGACATTTACAGATAATGAGGAAGGTTCATTAATAGATGTCATAAAAGCTGGATCGGATAACGAAGAAGGCAGGCTGATTGCGACAGCAATTTTTGAAGAGAAAATGTCGAAAGCGCTGCGAAATGAAAATTTTGCTATCCTATATAGGACCAATGCGCAATCCAGGTCCTTTGAAGAAGCGCTTCGTAAGCTTGGAATAAAATACCGGATCATCGGCGGACAATCTTTTTATCAAAGAAAAGAAATCAAAGACTTGCTTGCTTACCTGCGTTTTACCGTGAACCAGCGCGATGAAGAAGCATTCAAACGCATCATAAATCTCCCCAAAAGAGGAATAGGCGACGGAACGGTGGCAAAAATTGCTGTTGCAGCGTCTGAAAACAGCATTGCGATCTGGGAAGTGGTTGCTAACATTGGAAAATATGCCAGCGGCAGGACCATTACGCCGATTGAGCAGTTCGCGACTTTGATCAAAAGCTTTAAAATCATGGTCGAAGAAGGCAAAGACGCTTATGAGGTTGCGGCTCACATTGCCAAAACCTCCGGAATTTTGCGGGAATTGTATGAAGACAAAACGGTGGAAGGGCTTTCGCGCTACGAAAACGTCCAGGAGTTGCTGAACGGGATCAAGGAATTTGTGGATAACGAAGAAACCGAGGACAAAACATTAAGCGCTTTCCTTCAATCTGTTTCCTTATTAACGAACGCCGACGAGCCGGACGATAATAATGATAACGACCGCGTGACAATGATGACCATTCACTCTGCGAAAGGCCTGGAATTCCGGAATGTATTTATTGTAGGATTGGAAGAAGACCTTTTCCCAAGCCAGATGATGCTCGAAAGCCGCCAAGACCTGGAAGAAGAAAGAAGGCTGTTTTACGTGGCTATCACCCGGGCCGAAAAGAAACTTTCTTTCTCCTACGCAGAAAGCCGTTATCAATGGGGACGATTGAAAATGTGCGAGCCGAGCCGTTTCCTGCTCGAAGTTGATCCGCATTTCCTGAATGTTTCCAACATGCTTCACGGAGCGCCTACGCGGGATAGCGTGAGTCCTGTAACGTCCTTTGCCCGAAATTTAACCCAAAGAAAACCCGCTCCGACCCCATCCAGCACGACAGTTTCGCATACGCCGTCCGAAGATTTTGTACCCACCGACACATTTGACCTCAAAGAAGGAGACAAAGTGGAACATTTGAAGTTTGGTTTCGGAGAAGTAACGAGGATGGACGTGAATGGCACAGACCGCAAGGCAACCGTTAATTTTAATCTTGTCGGAGAGAAAACTTTACTGCTAAGCTTCGCAAAGCTCCGGATTTTGAAATAAATCGCTTAGCATGATTATAGTACGTTTGTCGGCAGCTTTAATGTTTTATCTCCCTCACTACACTTCTAAAAACTAAAAATTACCCTAAAACTTCACCATTAAACAACATGAATATGTTTATTGAAAAAGACATTATACAAATACAAGAACGCGGAAGCGATATTGCCACAGTAGAAGAACAAGTCAATTATTTTGTAAACGGATTCCCCTTCCTCCAACTTTCAAAGGCTGCCACCGTTGGCGACGGCATTATCCGCCTGACCGACGACCAAATTGCGACAGTAATCAGTGAATTTGATAAAAGTGCTTCGGACGGAGAAATTGCACTCTTGAAGTTTGTCCCTGCTTCCGGCGCAGCGACAAGAATGTTCAAATCCCTTTTTGGATTTTTGCAGGATGATAAAAAGGACAAATCTGTTGAAGAGTTTTTTACCAAATTAAAAGACTTCGCATTCTATGAGGATTTGAAAACGTCCCTGGCTGCGGATGGCAACAACATCGAAACAGCGGATGAAAAAACCATTGCTTCCTATTTCCTGACTAACAAAGGATTAGGCTACGGAGAATTGCCAAAAGGCTTGCTCAAATTTCACAATTACGCAGAACGTTCGAGAACGCCATTAGAGGAACATTTGGTAGAAGGCGCAAAATATGCCAATGCAGGAAGCAATGTCCAGATCCATTTCACGGTTTCGCCCGAGCACCGCGATAAGTTTGAAAAACTGGTTGTAGAAGTGCTGCCGACTTACCAAAGCGAATTTGGCGTGCGCTACATTGTTTCGTTTTCGGAACAAAAAAGCTCAACGGATACCATTGCCGTTAACCTCGACAACACGCCCTTCCGTGAAAAAGACGACAGCTTATTGTTCCGCCCGGCAGGTCACGGCGCATTGCTGGATAACTTAGGACAGTTGGATGCGGACATTATCTTTATCAAAAACATTGACAATGTTGTTCCTGACCGCATTAAGCAGGACACCATTACATATAAGAAAGCATTGGCTGGAATTGTATTAAGTTACCAAAAACGCATTTTCGCCTATCTTGAAAAACTGAAAAATCAGGCGAATCCGGCATTGCTAAGCGAATTGGACGCTTTTTTCAAGACAGAACTTTGTGTGGTGCCTCCTGCTGACCTTGATTCCTGGTCGGATGATCAGAAAGCCATTTATTTTCAGAAAAAGCTGGACCGGCCTTTGCGTGCTTGCGGAATGGTTAAAAACCAGGGAGAACCGGGCGGCGGGCCGTTTTGGGCTGAGAATGCAGATGGTTCGTCATCATTGCAAATTGTAGAATCGGCGCAGGTGGATGTGGATGACGAGTCTCAAAACAGCATTTTCAAGAACTCAACACACTTTAATCCTGTGGATCTGGTATGCGCTGTGAAAAATAGCAAAGGCGAATTGTACGATCTGAAAAAATTCCGTGATCCATTAACGGGCTTCATTACCGGAAAATCGAAAGACGGTAAGGAGCTGAAAGCGCAGGAATTGCCTGGATTATGGAACGGCGCAATGGCCGATTGGAACACATTGTTTGTAGAAGTACCCCTGATCACATTCAATCCGGTAAAAACGGTGAATGATCTGCTGCGCGAGCAACACCAATAAAAGTCATTTATATACCAAATAAAAAACGCCAGATTTTGAAGTCTGGCGTTTTTTATTTGATGGCTTAGTAAAACCCATCAAGGGATCGGCAATACTTTGCTTTCTTTAAATGTTGAAAGAATCACCATTGTCTGTGTGCTGGCTACTTCTTCAATTTCATTTATTTTTTCAAGCATCAATTTCTGATATGTGCTGATGTCTTTTGAAATCACACGAAGAAGAAAATCTCCTGTTCCGGTAATGTGATGACATTCAATCACTTCTGGAATCGCGTGTATCTTTTCAACAAAAGACTCTGTGACTGCTTTTCTGTGCCCAACCAGGGAAATTTGTACAAATGTGCTTACGCCCAAGCCTACTTTTTCCGGCTCCAATTGCGCATGATAGCTTTTGATAATTCCTGATTGCTCTAATTTTTTGACACGCTCCAAAGTGGGTGCAGGCGATAAGCCTATTTCTTTGGACAGTTGTGCGTTGGTTATTTTTGCGTTCGTTTGTAAGATCTCCAGTACTTTACGGTCTATCTGGTCTAACTTAATAATGGCCGACATTTCTCTATGACTAAGGTTTTATATTGCGCCTTTTTTAGGACGCTGCAAAACTAATTAGTTTCCCGAAGAATCTTACAATTATATACTGAAAATTTGTCAAAAAATAGAATTATCGTAGGCGAAAACAGAATTTAGTTTTGAAATATTAGGCTTTTACCAATTGTAACTTCTAGTATTCAATTCGTTTACACTGCGTAAGTTTCGATTTTTTGGAGAAAATCCTGGTAAGTAACCGCTATTCCATCCTCCAATTCGACGCGGTGTTTCCAGCCAAGCGCGTGCAGTTTGCTCACATCCATTAATTTACGTGGCGTGCCGTCGGGCTTATCGGTATTCCAATGAATTTCTCCCGTATAACCGGTTACACGCTGGATCATTTCGGCGAGTGCCTTAATGGACACATCTACGCCTACTCCGACATTCAGGAAACCAGGTTCGTCATAGTTTTGCATTAAGAAATAACACGCATCTGCAAGGTCATCAGCATGCAAAAACTCCCTCAACGGCGATCCCGTGCCCCAAAGCTCCACAAACGGCTTGTTCTCTTCCTTCGCCTCGTGAAATTTGCGGATCATGGCCGGCAGCACGTGGGAGTTGTTCAGATCGTAATTATCATTCGGGCCGTAAAGATTCGTAGGCATTACGGAGATGAAATTGCACCCATATTGTGCGCGATAGGCTTCACACATTTTGATTCCGGCAATTTTGGCAATGGCATAAGGTTCGTTGGTAGGTTCCAAAAGCCCGGTTAACAGCGAATCTTCATGAAGCGGCTGCGGCGCCAGTTTCGGATAAATGCAGCTTGATCCCAGAAACATCAGTTTTTTGGCATTCGTCCGGTATGCGCTGTCTATGACATTATTTTGGATTAATAAATTATCATGCAAAAATTCGGCCCTGTAAATGTTGTTGGCCATAATGCCGCCCACTTTCGCCGCCGCCAGAAAAACATACTCAGGACGTTCGGTTTCAAAAAAGTTTCTGACCGCACTCTGATCACGCAGATCGAGCTCAGAAGAGGTTTTGAGCAGGAAATTATCGAACCCTTCCTTAACCAATTTCCGATGAATGGCAGAGCCTACCATCCCGCGATGTCCGGCAATATAAATTTTAGCACTTTTTTCCACTGCGTTTTTTTAAATTTGTGCGTTGATAATCAATATAGAAATAATCAATTCGTTACAAAAGTAACAATCTTGCTCTGAAGAAAAATTCAATACACATGCAAAGAATCATTCTTTTATGGTGCCTTTTCGCTCTTATAATGGCAGAAACGGCATCGGGGCAATCGGAACAGAGCACAGAGACACCTGCCTGGCTGCCGAAAGAAACTGTCAAAAAAGATACGGTTAACCGTTCCAAAGGACTTAAATCCTTTGTTTCAGGCCTGGACCCTGTTATGGGCACATCGGTCCCTGGTACCAATGGAAAGCCTACGAGCCTGACAACATTATTTGGCGAGACTATTCCGGACCTTGGTTTGAAGGTTAAAGAGTATAAAAGCCAGAAGAAGGATCGCAAGAGCAAAAAAGAGAAAGCCAAGCTTGCAAAGGTGCAATATGAAGGCATACCTATGCAAAGCATGTCTGTAAAATACGGAAGTGGCGACCGCGCAACGGTTGAATATTTTCATGTTTTGAAAGAATACAAACCCTTGAACCAATATGTCCTTGGGGCCAACACGCGCTGGTACGACAAAAAAGGCAAAAAATTGAGCTCCGCCCTCATCAAGGACAAGGAACAAGCATTGCCGCTTCACGGCTCTTACAAGAAATACAGCGGAGAAAATCTGATAGAGGAAGGTTTTTACTACATGGGCGTAAAGGATGGCCGCTGGGTGAAATACGATACGAAGTTCAATCTGATCGACAAGTCGGTTTGGGAGCAAGGCTTCCCTGCGGAATCACGCATTACTTATTATGACTCAGCGCACAGCCAGGTCAAAGAGGTGTTGCCAGTGATGTTCGGGCAGGTTGAGGGTGAATATCTGCAATTTTATAAAGAAGGCCAGTTGGCAGTGAGCGGCAAGTACGATGGCGGTGCCAAGATCGGTCGCTGGGTTGAATATTATCAATTCAAACGTCAGCGCAAGAAGGAGATCCAATATCCGAAGTCGGGCTGGGATGAAGAATTTGAGCCATTTGTGCTCCGGGAATGGGATGAAAAGGGCAAACTGCTTTACGATTACACCAAGGATCCACGTGCCTCAACAGAAGAGGAAACGGAAAATTAAAGTCCCGGATGGTGGAAAATCCTCATTCACCTGCTTAATTAGCGTGCTGGATTCCCGGCACGAATGAATTGAAATATGTTTTTGACTCTCCTAGGCTTTGTCCGGAATAAGATCTGGCTGGCATTTTTGTTGTGTATTGCTCCCATTATCATTTATATCTGGGTTTTTAAATCTATTGCACTGAATGTCAATTACGTAGCCTTCGACGACATTCTTGTTTTCGGCATTATTCCTGAGTTTGAAAAGGCAACCTGGCCCGAACGCTGGCAATTGCTGACCACATTATTTCCCGAGCACCGCCTAGTTTTTTCCCGTTCGGTCATCCTTCTTTTCTATGATCTTTTTGGCCGCGTTAACCTCGTCTGGTTAATGATCGTGGCCAACATTTGCTGGGGATTGTGCGCATTTATTTTTTACAAAGCATTTCAAAAGCTGCACATTTCAATCTGGTATTTTGTGCCGGTCATGTGGCTTTGGTTTAACATTCAGTCTTACGAAAACATCTTTTGGGGAGTTAGCTCGCTTTGTAATTTCGGGGTGATATTGTTTGTGTTATCTGCGCTTTACTTTGCTGCCTATCATCCCAAGCAGGTTTTTATCAGCTTGATTTTCGCTACGGCGGCCACATTTACCTATGGAAATGGCTTAATGGTTTTTCCGGTTATCGCGCTGATGTTCCTGATTACCGGCCGCCGGAACCAGTTTTTCACCACCGTGCTTTTCACTGCATTAATCGCGCTCATTTACTTCCTCGACTTCACACCCATCACCCAAAATCTCAGCTTTTCCAATCCGCAGCAAGTTAAGGAAGGCTTTTTCGGATTATTCGGTTTTATTGGCTCCATTGCCACATTAAGCGCTTATAGCATTCCATTATCGGCAATGTACATTGCCTCCGCGTTCGGAATGCTGTTGGTGATCGCATTCATATTTTTATACCAAAAACAGATTTTGCCCCTTTGGAATGCTGCCTGGTTAAGATCAAAATACACCAACCGGACAGCCATATTTGCGCTTGCTATCCTTATTTTCATTGGCATTACCACGCTTGCGCTAACCTATAAACGCATTCCTACCGATACCTTTGCGGGCATGTTCAAAGGACGTTACCGGATGTATTCTACCATGTGCTGCATTGCATTGTATTTTGCGTTTCTGAGCCTGAGAAGTCATCACGCGAGGCTGCGTTTATCTCCTGTTTTGCTGGTGTCGGCCATTGTTTTGAATTTGGTGATACTGCACGGCAACTTTGCAGAAGCCGTAAATTACCGCCGTTCCGCCGTTACCCAGGAATTTAATGCACGCTATAATGCGGATTGGCTGGGTATCCGCATGTTTTCTATGGACCAAAAACATTTTGAGAAAATCAGGGCTTATTACAACTCCGCGGACCCACTGGCCGAAGGCTGGAACCCAAGAGCGGAGTTGAATAATATCGCTTGCGACAGCATATATAGCCCTGATCTGATCGCAAGGTCGGGAGATTATCTGGCCATTAATTTTGAACAGGATTTTTTCAAACCGGTGAAAGATTATTCAGATGGCGCTTATGTGATTTTAAAATCAAAAGACCACGTTTATACAGCACCGCCCAATCAATCCGCGGTGCCCCTGAAAACGACCATTCGCCGGGGAATGTATTTTAATAAGGGAGCTTTCGCCACTTTTCACCTGGCTACCATTGAGCCCGGGAATTATTCTATCTTCCTGTTAATCCGGAAAAACGGGCAAAATAAGATTTACTGCACCGGAAAGACCTGGACCGAGGTTGATTAACTTCAAAATTTGTCGTGCAATCCGTTCAGGATACGTTCCACTTCTTTTCTGATTTCACTGCCGGGACGGGTGAAATTGTTGTTCATAAAACTAAAAACCAGCGTTTTCCCCTTCCTGGTGATCAGATAACCACTAATGTTGTAATTGTTACTAAAACTGCCTGTTTTGGCAAATACAAATGGCTTCTCGCCTTTGAACTGGTTGCTTAACGTGCCGGATTTGCCGCCGGCTGGCAAAATCTTAAACAACTTTTCCTGCGGCACTTTCTGATGGATTTTTTGAAGCAATGCTGAGATTGTTCTCGGTGTAAAAAGATTATATCGGCTTAATCCTGAGCCATCCTTCCAAACCAGCTTATCCGGCATATCGCCCATATGGTGCTCAATAGCGTGTGCTATGGCCTTTTCTGTATTCAATGGCAGACCATTTGCCGACGCGTAGAGCAGCATGAGTTGTTCCGCCAGCATGTTATCGCTCACCTGCATCATTCTTTTATAAAGCGAATCAGACGGAATGCTGTTCACCTTTTGCAGCTCGATTTCCAGCGGAATGTTGATTAGTTTGATCTCCTTTTTCAATGTATCGCTCAGCAATTGCACCGTAACGGCATCCGACATCCGCACGGGAACGTCCTGGATAAGCCCTTGCGGCACACCTAATTGTGAATGACGGAACAGATTCTGCATTTCGTCCCGCTCAATGCCCGAAACCGTTGTATCGAAAACAGTGGCTTTGTCCCAGAATGCGGGAGAAACCTGAAACCTTTTAACAGCCTTTGCCTGAGTTCCGGGAGTTAACTCGTCAGATTCTACCTCCTTAGCAGCATTGCCGGTTAGTGTATTTGCAGAAAAACGGGCAATGTTACCGTAAACCGGCAAAGGAGAAATTTCCGCTTGATAATAATCATTATAATCGCTCCACGCCCAACCCGTGCCAAAGCGTTTGTTTTCGAAATTATAAGGTGTGAAAAAGATCGGTTCTTTTCTGTTTTTCAGAAATTCAAAAACCTTGCTTTTGGGCAAATCCGGATGCAAAAGTGAGGGGTCACCAGTGCCGCGGATGATGAGCAATTCACCCCATTCCAGATATTCGAGGCCAGGAATTGAATCGCCAAGGGCACATAATCCTGCGTAGTAAGTGAATAATTTGGTGTTGGATGCGGGGTTGTAATATTTGTTGCTTTGATAAGCCGCCAGCTCTTTTTTCTCCCCCAGCTTCTGAATCGAAACGCCCGTATGCTGCTGACTAAGGACTGTAGAATTCTTTAATTCTCGTTTTAAATAATGGGATACCGAGCAACCTGAAAGCATTAAAACACTAACAAAGAAGATAAGCGTGCGCATGGAGTATCATTAAGAATTACATTGGCAAAGGTAACATTTTACCATTACTTTGCATTTCATTTGCTGCGCACTAGAATTTAACTCTGATGACTGATCTTCATGCTATCCTGAAGCAATATTGGGGTTACGACACTTTCCGCCCTTTTCAGGAGGATGCGATCAAAACAGTCCTTAATGGCATCGATACGCTCGTCCTGCTCCCGACAGGCGGTGGCAAGTCTGTGTGTTTTCAGGTTCCTGTGCTTGCTATGGAGGGCGTTTGCATTGTGGTAACACCGCTCATTGCATTGATGAAAGATCAGGTGGAGCAGCTTAAACGCCGGTCCGTTTCGGCGGCGGCGATACATTCCGGCATGAGCAAAAATGAGATCGATATAACGCTCGACAATTGCATACACGGTCACACAAAATTTTTGTACGTCTCTCCCGAAAGGTTACGGACCGACATTATGGTTGCCCGGGTGAAGCAAATGAATGTTTGTCTGCTTGCCATTGATGAGGCGCATTGCATTTCTGCCTGGGGCTATGATTTCAGGCCGGCATATCTTTTGATTTCGGATTTCCGGAAAATAATCGCCGGAGTTCCATCGCCCGCCGGAAAACGTCGGGATGTTCCTGTAATGGCGCTCACTGCAACTGCGACCGAAGAAGTAAGGGCTGACATTCTTGAAAAACTCGAAATGCGCAATGCGCGTGTTTTCAAACAATCCTTTGCACGCGCAAACCTTTCCTATTCCGCTTTTTCTGAGGAAAATAAAGAGCGCAAACTGCTGCAAATTCTGAAGAATGTCTCAGGAACTGCGATCGTATATGTACGGACGCGCAAGCGCACGAAGGAACTGGCCGATTGGCTTAACAGACAAGGCATTAGCGCACAAAATTATCACGCTGGCCTACCCTTCCGTGAGCGCAGCGACCGCCAGACGGCTTGGATTAAAAATCAGGTCAGGGTTGTGGTTGCTACCAATGCATTCGGGATGGGGATTGACAAGCCGGATGTGCGCGCGGTGGTCCATTTTGATCTTCCGGATAACCTTGAAGCTTATTACCAGGAAGCTGGCCGGGCCGGCCGGGACGAGCAAAAGGCTTATGCCGTGGCGCTGTTTACCAAAATTGATTTAGAAGAGCTTTCTGAAAGTGTAGAGCGAAAATATCCGCCGATAGAAGTTCTGAAAAGGGTTTACCAGGCTGTTGCCAATTATTACAAACTGGCTGTGGGCGGAGGCGAATTTGCAAGTTTTGATTTTGATATTCAGGAGTTTACCGGAATTTTCGGTCTCGCCGTAAATGAGACGCATTATGCGCTGAAACTACTTGAAGAAGAAGGTTTTCTGCAACTGAGCGAGAGTTTTAATGATGCTTCAAAAATCCATTTTCTGGTCGATAACCGGCAATTATACGATTTTCAGATACGTTACCAGGAAATGGATTCGTTTATCAAGGTAATTCTGAGGATGTATGGCGGGGAATTGTTTACGGAATATGTGCGGATCTCGGAAAATGAACTGAGCCAGGTCTATTTTGCGCCGGAAAATGAGGTTGTGAAGAAGCTCAAATTCATGCACGAGCGCGAAATCATTGACTATGAACCCAGAAAAAGCAAACCGCAGCTCACATTCCTGACGCCGCGATATGATGCAGCATTATTACCGCTTAATGTTTTTGAAATAGATAAGAAAAAAGACCGCGACATTAAAAAGGCGCGCGCTGTGGCACATTATGCATCCCACACCCGCATCTGCCGGACTTTGCTTTTATTGGAATATTTCAATGAATTTGATGCAGAAGCATGTGGAGTTTGTGACATTTGCATTCAAAACAAGAAAAATGAGCTGGTTCAAAATCCCGAACTTGAAACCGTGCTGGCCTCTTTTTTAGAGCAAAATGGCCCGGTAACGCCGAATGAGCTCGGCAAAGCATTTGAGAACATTCCCGAAAAGGAATTTTTACTAACATTACAACAATTGATCAAAGAGGAAACGATCCGGTATGACCATACGGGAAAATTATCCTTGACTAACAAAACTCAACATTGAAAAAAACAGTCCTTACCTTCGCACTATTCCTTTGCATTTTATCACAAGCGGTTTACGCTCAGCAGATTCCGGGCCTGGAATTAAGCAACTATGGAGGCTTGTACAGGGCCACGCGCAACCCCTCAGTCCTCGGAGGGCCCAAACACAAGTGGCAGATCAACATTGGAACATTGGGCGGGAGCATTAATTACCGATATTTTAATTTCGTAGGGGAAAATTCCCTTTTGTATCCGCTGCTGATCCCGCATTCAACCAAAGAACTCTACGGCCGCTCCCGGACAACAGGATCTCTGCTAAACGACGACCCGGTTTATACAGTCAGTGAAATTCGCTGGCCTTCCGCAATGATCGCCCTTGGTAAATATCAGGGACTCGCATTGCAATTCAGGACGAGAGGATTTGTGCAAGGCAATAACCTCCCCGACCCGATCCAGACATTATATTTTCACAGACTAGACACCGGCAGCACGCCACCAACCGACCAGCCGTGGGGCGATTTTAATCTGGTACAGCAAAGCTTTTCGGATGTAAGTGTCTCCTATGGGGTGCAGTTACTCGATTTTGACGCGCACAAATTACGCCTCGGCATTACCGGAAAGCGCGTTTTTGGTGCCAGGATTGGCTATTTGAATGGTTCTGCCGATCGTTACAGCATTCGCCCGCTGTCTGGTGTGGATGACACGAGCGAACTGGCTATCCAAAACTTCGCTTTCGAAAGCGGATATAGCAACCCAAATAAGAAAATGCGCATTTCCAACCTCTTTAATTCGGATCAATATGGCTCTGGCTGGGGTTATGATCTGGGTTTTTCTTACGAGCTCGGCGCTTATTGGGGTAAATCAAAAGAGGTTTTCGACGAAAGCCCGGAATATCTGGTGCGGCTTTCGGGATCATTGACAGATGTGGGTTCTATCCGTTACAAAACAAATCGCAGCAAAGTGAGTTCGGGACGTGAAGCACAAGCTGTTGTGGGCCAAAAAGAATTGGAGAACGTAAGTGACAAAGGACCGGAAGGTTTCATGACGCTGTTCCCGTCTGAGCGCGACACAACATTCCAGAAAACAATACAGCTTCCACAAGCCCTTCATTTAGAAGCAGATATTCAATTGGTAAAAGGTTTTTTCCTGAATTTATCTAAAACAAAACCCTACAAACGCAGAAGCGGCGAATATCTGGACACTTACCAGCTCGAAGCATTT
This sequence comes from Dyadobacter sp. CY347, assembly GCF_021502655.1. GTDB lineage: Bacteria > Bacteroidota > Bacteroidia > Cytophagales > Spirosomataceae > Dyadobacter. Next base: position 46,514 of record NZ_JAKFFT010000016.1, on the reverse strand, counting down.
ACAATCACACCCAGATTTGAGGACGAAGATTCCGATTTTTCCTTCCCGATTTCATTTATTAAGGGAAACAATAGGCCATCCATTGGCGCTGTCGGGCACTTCGGGCCGGTTTTCTTAGGGTTCAGTAATGTGAATGGTCTGCTGAAAAAAGGCGGGGCGAGGGGCAGCATGGTTTATTTAGGTTTTACTGCCTGGAAATTGAACAGGAAAAAAGACGCGGAATGATCTTTCATGATATATGAAAACATCCGCGCTATTCCTCATCCAGCTTTTCTTCCCGATTGTGCTGCTGGCACAGCATCACGACCATACAGCGCATCCGCAAATAACAGATGTAGAGCCTCAGCCTTTGCTGGCACAGGCCCTTCGGTTGCAGGAAGCGCTCACATTCTCAGGAAACGCATTGGCGCCAGGTGATGCCAGCAAACTGAGTGCATTGCGCGACAAGCCGCTGAACCAAGAGACAGTTGCCGCAATTCAGAAAATCTTCGATCCTTATTGCCTTAACATAGTCGATATCAATCCCGAAGGGCGTGTAAAAGTGCTGAGAGGCGCTGCAAAAGCAACATTGATCCAAGGTGGCTGGACGAGTTTTTTGGTCAAAATAAAAAATGATGCCGGCATTACTGCCAAGTTATTGGCCGAAAGCCCAAATGCTGAGAAACCCTATCATTCTCCTTCATTTGAGCCAAAAGTTAAGAAAGAGGATGAACTGACGGCCGGACAAGTTGCCAACCGCTTTGCCGACATTCAAATGTATACCAAACCGCCTTTGCAGGAAAATCTGACGGGTTTGAAGCTGGAATACGCCATCGTGCAGATTTATTCCAAGGACGCAGGCCAGCGCGACATTGAAGTAGCTTACAATGTTGGCCAGGGATCTCAGGATCTTGGTTTTCGAAATTCGACGCACATTCTTTTCAATGCTAAGCCTGCTGTAAAAGTGAAGTTTAATGTAAAAGATGTGGATGGGAAACCGGTTATGGCATCTTTCCTCATTACGGACGGACAGGCGTACGCATCAGGAAAATTTTCGGGCATCTACCCGCTTCCTGCCCGCCGCGTTGCCGCATTTGACACTTACCCTGATTTTTTCTTTCAGCCCCAGATTTACCGCGCTGACGGCGAGCACGTGATGCTGCCTGCCGGCAAATATCAGGTGACTTACACACGAGGGCCGGAATACATCAAGCAAACAAAAGACATTATTGTCCCTGGAAATAAGGATTCCATAACCGTTTCTTTTGAGCTAAAACGCTGGATACAAATGACTAAGCTCGGCTGGCACAGCGCGGATCATCACATTCACGCAGCCGGTTGCAGTCATTATGAGAGTCCAACCGAAGGCGTCGACCCGAAAGATATGTGGCGGCAGGCATTGGGCGAAGACCTCAATATGGCTGCGAACCTGGCCTGGGGCCCAAGCTGGTATCATCAAAAGACATTTTTTACAGGAAAAGATCATCCTCTTTCGGACCAAAAGAACATTATGCGCAATGATGTAGAGGTTTCCGGTTTTCCTTCATCACATTCGGGGCACATTGTCCTGCTGCGCATTAAGGAAGATGATTACCCTGGCACCACGCTCATCGAACAATGGCCCAGCTGGACTGCGCCCGTGCTTTCCTGGGCTAAATCACAGGGCGGCGTTGTGGGTTATGCGCATTCAGGCTGGGGTTTGCAGCCTTTGGAGCCAACCGATAAGCTGCCGAACTACGTTGTTCCAAAAATGGATGGCATCGGTGCTAACGAGTACATTGTCACGGTTACCAACGATCTGGTGGATTTTTTCAGCGCGGGTGACACGCCGGCAACCTGGGAATTGAACATGTATTACCACACATTAAACTGCGGTTTCAGGCCCCGGCTAAGTGGCGAAACCGACTTTCCATGCATTACGGATGCGCGTGTGGGTCAGGCAAGGAGTTATTTCAAACCTGTTGGACCTTACAACTATGACAATTATGTGGCGGCAATCAAATCTGGTAGAAGTTACGTTTCTGATGGAAAATCGCACATTATGGACTTTTCGGTCAATGGAAAAGAGTCCGGCGTGGGTGACAGTGAAGTTGCTATCAAGAGTAATGAAACGATCAGCATCACAGCCAATGTTGCGGCTTATCTTCCTGAAAAACAGGATGCTGCGGGGGAAACAATTGCAAAGACGTCCATTATTCTAATGCCTTATTGGGATATTGAACGGGCCCGGATCGAAAAATCCAGGAAAGTCCGGGTTGAACTGGTTGTTAATGGAGAGGCTGTTGACACGACGGAAATCAATGCGGATGGTGCTGTAAACAATGTAAAATTCTCTTATAAGCCTGCGAAATCCGGCTGGGCGGCTATACGTGTTTTTCCCAGTTCACATTCCAATCCGGTTTTCATAAAAGTCGATAACAAGCCGGTTATTGAGAAAAAAAGTGCGGAATGGTGCCTGGCGACATTGAACCAATGCTGGAAAATGAAGGAGCCGAACATTCGTGCAGATGAAAAAAAGGCGGCAGAAGCGGCTTATGATGCAGCCAGGAAGAAATATCAGGCGATCATTTCCTTTTAAACATTGCCCCGATCCGGCTGAACATTCGTTTTTCAAACTCCCAAAAGAAATTAAATTTCCCCCAGATCCAGCCCCAAGCGAGCAAAATGGCTTGATATAATGGCAGAATAATGATGATATTAATCGCCCAGCGAAGCCACGCCGGTGAATCTTCCGTGAGGCCAATTAAATAGAACAGTCCACGCTTTACATACAAAACCGAAAAGCCCGTACATGCGAAAACGATCAGAATGACTAACACATCCCAACCGTTTTTAACATTCCAACGCGCTTTCAGTTTTTCGATCATCGGCCGATTTTATTCATAAAGGAAATCCAGATGCTCCGGCTTGATCTCCTCATCGTCCAATGTCAGGAACTCTTCCCAAAACGGATCATTAGGGACGCCTGCTTTGCAAATGATCGGCTCCTTTTTTACAGGATGTTCGAAATAAAGCCTGCGGGCATGCAGGTTAATGTTGTTATCCTTATTGCCAACCGGGTAACCATATTTCACATCGCCACGGATCGGGCAGTTCATGGATGCCAGCTGTACGCGGATCTGGTGCGGCCTGCCGGTAACCGGCGTCACTTCCAGCAAATGAAATTTATTGACCTCTCCCAACCAGCGGTAAGACAGCTCTGCGCGCTGCGTTCCCGGTTTTTCGTAGTCATAAGCCGTTGTTACATTGCGCGACTCGTCTTTGGAAAGATAATGTATCAACTTCCCTTTTTTCTCTGCCGGACGGTTTTTTACAACTGCCCAATAAGTTTTCTGAACATCGCGCTTGCGGAAGATTTCATTCATTCGCTCCAAAGCTTTCGAAGTTTTGGCGAATACAACGAGTCCGCTAACCGGACGGTCCAGCCTGTGAACTGTGCCTAAAAACACCGCCCCGGGCTTTTGATATTCTTCTTTGATATATTCTTTCACCATATCGAGCAGACATTTGTCCCGAGTCACGTCTCCCTGCACCAGAATGCCCGGTTCTTTGTTGACGATAATCAGGTGATTGTCTTCGTATATGATCTGAAATGGTCGTTTTGCCATATAATTAGTTCTTTACTTTTAAAAAGGTTAGTATGATTCCTGATGATTTGGGAATGACTTACCTTTTACATCTTTTATATAATTTGATATTGCATCCGTCATGACGCCATTCAGATCTGCATAGCGACGTAAAAATCTGGGTTTAAAGGCTTTATTAATCCCTAACAGATCATGCAAAACCAAAATCTGCCCGTCTGCATGCGGCCCTGCTCCGATCCCGATTGTTGGAATGGTAACAGTCTCTGAAACTTGTTTTGTTAATGAAGAAGGGATTTTTTCCAACACAACTGAAAAACAACCGACATCTTCCAACATTTTGGCATCCTCAATTAACTTCTGCGCTTCGGCCTCCTGCTTGGCCCGCACGGTGTAAGTGCCAAACTTATAAATAGACTGCGGAGTAAGCCCCAAATGCCCCATTACAGGTACACCTGCGCTTAATATGCGCGTGATCGAATCTTTAATTTCCAATCCTCCCTCCAACTTCACCGCATGTGCACCCGACTCCTTCATAATGCGGATTGCCGAGTTCAATGCCTCACGGGAGTTACCCTGGTAAGATCCGAATGGCAAATCTACCACAACCAATGCCCGTTTTACTGCCCTTACCACCGATGTGGCGTGATAGATCATCTGATCAATCGTGATCGGTAATGTTGTTTCATGGCCAGCCATCACGTTGGAGGCCGAATCGCCTACCAATATCAGCTCTACGCCAGCTGCATCTACAATGCCGGCCATGGAAAAATCGTAAGCGGTAAGACAGGATATTTTTTCCCCACGGGCTTTCATTTCCTGAATGATGTGGGTGGTAACGCGCTTTATATCAGGAGTATGGATTGACATAATCTGGGATCAAAATGAATAAATAATAAATTCCGAAACTCCTGGCTTATCTGTGGATCAGCCAGTTTTCAGGATTGAGACGCGAAGTATTTTTCCAGATCTGGAATTGCAATTCGGATGTGCCATCGCTATCGGTGGCTACGCGGCCGATGTTTTCACGGGCTTTCACTTTTTGTCCGGCCCGCACCGTAACGCCGTTCATTTTTGCATAAATGGTCATATAGTTACCATGCTGAATGGCCACCACATTGCCCATTCCAGGCATTTCCGTTACATCCAGCACCACGCCGTCGTAAACCGACCGAACCGGCTCACCCGCGGTTGTCTGAATGTCAACACCCAGATTATCAACCATTACACCCTTCAAAACAGCATGCGGACGCTGGCCAAAGTGACCCGAAACAAACCCTTTCACCGGCCAGGGCAACCTGTTTTGTGACGCCGTGAATGATGACGCCAGTGTTGTTTCTTCCTCGCTCATCCCGCCGGAAGTGATTGGTGCTTCTTCTTCGGGTTTTGCTTCAACAGCCGCTTCGCCTTTCTTCTCTCTTTCAGCATTTTCACGTGCCAATCTTTCCCGCTCGGCCTTCCTTCTTGCTTCTCTTTCTTCCCGTTCACGGCGCTCGCGCTCGATACGCTCACGTCGTTCACGTTCTGCAATCCGGCGGATATTGGCTTCCAAAAGATCCGTAGCGCGCTTATTTTCAGCTATTTGCTTCCTTAATTCTACTTCTTTTTGAGAAAGCTCCTGGATTACTTCGTTTTGTTTTGTTTTCAGGCCTTCCAGCTTGGTATTTTCGGTTACCCGTGTATCCAAAACCGTCTTCTGCTGATTTTGTTTGGCTGTAATGCGTCGGCGCTCATCCATGAGCTTACCTTGCAAAACCTCCATTTCCTTCACCTGGCCTTGCCTCGCTTCGGTATATTGTTTCAGATACTTGTAGCGAAGCACAAACTGGTTGAATGTGCCCGAGGAAAACAGAAAAACCAATTGATTGAAATACACATTCCGTTTTGAAGCCTCGTAGATCATATGACCATATTCGGTCTTCAATTTGGCCAGGCTGCTGTCCAAAGCCTGCCGCTTTTTCTCCAGCACCCCTAATTCTTTATTTAGCAGGTCAAGATCATCCGATAGCAGGTCTATCTGCTTTTTGTAAGTATTAATTTGCTGGTTAAGCGCTTTCAACTGACCGAGATTGACATTCTTCTGAGAAGATGTCTGGCGCAAAATGCCCTGGATTTCTCTGATCTTGCTCTGGTTTTCGCTCTTCTCACGTTCGAGCTGTTCGCGCGTTTTCTGCGCGTAGGCACCTATGGACGCACAAAAGATGAACGTTAGCAGTAATAGTAAACGACGAAAATACAATTTTTGAAAGGGCATACAGTTAATTCTTGCGGCCAAAACTCCTGGAAAAGGCAGGCAAAGTTAAGCAGACTTGGGGTTTTTGACCCTATTATCGCCGCATGACCTGCTGATTTTTACCTTTTTCGCTTATAAGACGCCGGCACGCTAAAAGGAAATCCTGGATTTTCACTGACCAGATCCACCTTACTATGCTTAATGTGCATGGTGGTCTGACGGACTTGCTGGTCTTTTTGTGACTTTACATTCAGGTCAATGTGGCTTGTGAAAGGGAATAGGAAGCTTTTTACTTCTTTAAACTCTGAATAGTCGAGCGTAAATGTATTTTGCGTGGGCACTTCCGTTGCTTTCAAGCGCGAAAGTTTCAGATTGCTTTCACCAATGTAATTATCCACTTCCAGCCGTTGGACGATCTGTTTAAGCACATAAAATTCATTTTCCTTTACAAAACGCGCGTCCGGTTGCTCGGGAAAGGGTAGGTTACCAATGATCACAGACTGCAAGAGCGCGAAATTGAGGTCAAAATTATACTGCTTACTAAGCTGCTCGTAATTGAAGACGAAGTAATCCTTATGAATTTTGTCCATAAAAATGATGGAATCGCGGGTAATCAGTCCGCGCGCCACTTCAAACCCTACACCTGTCACAGAAAGCCAGATAATGCTGTCTTTCTTCATCCGGATGTTAATGTTGGTATTATTAAAATCAGATGTTTTGCTCTTGAAATCAACTTTTGATTTCGCAACCAAATAATCAAATGAAACGGAATTGACTTTAACGGAGCCAGGCTGGTTTGCGGACGAAGAGTCTGTCGCTACTGCTAATGAATCCACTAAATCAGGAGCCGAAATAACCAGGGAATCAGTTGGTACAGGCTTATTATTCTTAGAGAGACGCTGTTTATGGCATGCAGACAGACAAATGATACTGACTGCCATTGCCCAAACCGTAATTTTATTGATCATGTAATGCACCTGTTGCTATTTTTTTGTCAAGAAGTTCGGTCGTCTCTCCCATGCTTTTGGCTTTTTTCCATTGCGCAACAGCATTGTCGCGCTCGCCAAGCTTGAAAAGTACGTCTCCATAATGCTCAACAATCGTGCCACTCACGCCACTTGTGTCAACCATCGCCCGTTCCAGAAACTCCTTTGCTTTTTTATAATCCTTGCGGACATACAGCACCCAGGCGTGCGTATCCAGGTAAGTTGCATTATTCTTATGCTCCTGCACCAGCTTTTCCGACATTTTCAATGCCAGATCGAGCTTTTCACGACGCAGCGATAAATAATAGCTGTAATTATTTAAAACATAGTCATTGTTAGGATTGTCTTTTAATGAGAGCTCGTAAGCTGCATCTGACTTCTCATGTTCACCCAGGCCATTGTAAGCATCACCCATTTGGGCATGGATAACCGGGATCATTTCGGGTTTATCGCCGATCAGTTTCAGACTCTCTTCAAATGCCGAAAGTGCTTCTTTGAAATTTTTCTTTGCCAGTTGCGCTGTGCCATTCGAATACCAAAAAATACCCTGATTTGGGAATAATTCAAGTGCTTTTTCCGAGTGCACCAGCATGCTATCTACTTGATTCAGATCCCCATCCAGCTGTAAAATCGCTCCCCAAACCTGGAACACGGAGCCATCGATGCGGGCGGCTTTGGCATACAGATCGCGTGCTTCTGCCTTTTTATTCTGGCGCATCAGCAGATCTGCATAAATTACATTGGTGCGTGATTCATTGGGATGTGTTTCCGAAAGTTGTTTGGCCAATGTAATGGCTTCGCCGATTTCGGCGTCTGTTTTAAGCATTGTCAGATAACCCGTTAAAACCCGGATTTTCGGGTCTGCATCGAGATTGGGATTGGCAAAAACGAGTTTTAGCTCTTCATTGCATTTCTGAACATCGCCATTTCTACGGTAAATATCTGCCAGCAGGACGTGCGCCTGCGCTTCATCAGGATTGACTTTCAATGCTTCTTCCAGCGGCGCTACTGCTTCCACGATCCGCTCGTTTGCGATCAGCATTTCGGCCAGTTCGACCAGATAACTCACTTCGCCGGGCTCGGCAGCAATCAATTTTTTTGCTTCTCCAAGAGCTTTTTCAAGATTGTTTTGTCTCAGATAAAGCTGCTCTTTCTGGTGGGTGATCTCTTCCGTTACTCCCAGCGATTTTTCCAGCAAATTGTAAGTATCAATGGCCTTATCAAACTGATCATTAAAGACATACACAGCCGCAAGCTCCACACCATACTGAATGTTACCCGGGTTTTTTTCGAGTAATTTTTCGTAGATCACCGCCGCTTCCGAATATTTCCGGCGCTTGGCATAAAGTTCTGCAAGTTGCTGGGAATAATAAGTGTTCTCTTTATCGAGGTCGTAGGCCTTTTTGGCAGAAACAATGGCATCGTCAAATTTTTCCTGTTTCACCAGCGCGGTAGCCAGCAAATAATGGCTTGCAGGATCATTTTTACTGCTTTCAACGAGTTTCTGGAAAATGGGAAGTGCGCGATCCGGCTCATCCTTCATCATAAACTTCATTCCTTCCGCAGCAAGAGATTCCTGCTCCAATCGGGCGCTCGTAACTTCTGGTTTCTCCGGCTCTTTCTCACGGGCCTTTCCGCGCCGCTGCGCCTGCGCATCCTGTGCAACAAACACACTCGCAATGAGGCAGATAAGCAGGGTCCATTTTATATATGCAGTCCTCATATGATTATCTAAACAAAGTCAGATCCGAAGAGGTGACAAGCCATTTAAACGTAAAAATCAAAGTTACCAATTTTTGTCTGTATGATTTGCCGGCTCGACGGGCCAAGTAAGATTAGTAACGTTCAAAACAATGTAATCTTATCTGAAAATCAGCAGATTTGGAAAGTTTGCAAAACTTTGTAAAGCTTACAAACTGCCTGCTATTCAACTGAATAAGATGCTTTTCCAGATCCCGGTGTACCAGATAAGCTCAACGCATCCGCACGGATATCAATATTTGACACCGCATCTGTATTAAAATACTCAAATTTTACTTTTCCATCTTTATTCGTCCTCAGCATTGGGGCCCATAATAGGGTAGACCGATAGTCCGGTGCAGTATTTTGCGGCTGGTTAACCTCATATTTTGGTGCGTAAAATTCCTTTGCAACATTAAAACCGGCTATTTTGGAAACCAGCACACCGGGAACAATGTCTTGCGAATAATCGTAATTCTCATTGCCTCTTTTTGTTAAAATAGAGATCACACCATTGCCGCCGCGGCTTCCGAAAATAGCTGCCCCGGGGCCTTTCAAAACGTCGATAGATTCTACGTCAAATGTGTTCAGGCTTGATATCATATCCTTGTCAACCGGCATCCCATCCAGCACAAACAAAGGCTCCCCGCGATTTCCCCGAATGTATACCGAAGCATTTATTCCCGTGCCAACTACCTGAACACCAGCCACCCGGCCAGCAAGAATATCCAAAATGCTTCTGCCTGCCGATGCCATTTGGTTGGTCACTTTAATAGATGCGTCTGCGGAGCCATATATTTTTCTGGAATCCCTCGGCACTTCTTTTTTGCCCTTAATAGTCACTTCTTGCAATAACCGTTCCCGGCTTTCCCTGATTTTTCGTGCGATTTCCTGGTCTTGCTCAGCTCTTTTGAGGAATTCCAAAAGCTGCTTTGCATCCACGGTGACGGGATAAAACGGCACTTTTACCAATGTTGCCTTAGGCGCAGCAAACGGGTCGAGGCGGAAGGAGAGGTTTGCGTTTCCCTTCTTGTTCATTCCCTGTAAACGGATCTTCAATGAGTCTGCAAAAACAAGGTTATAGACTCCAAAACGACCATTTGGATCCGTTTCAGCTGTCATAAATGTGTTCAGACTATCATTACTCAGATACATTGACAACATTACTTTCTCGCTCAGCTTTTTGTTGTTCCGCTTTACTTCGCCTTCAAGTGTAATGCCCTGTTCAACAAAACGTTGTGGTGCGGAAAGTGAATCTGTTAAAACATCTTCCCATAAAAACCGGCTCCAACCCTGGGTCATCATCAGGTAATCCAGATGGATCCTTCTTTCCGTCTTGTTGGGATCAAAATAGTAAGAAGGTTGTTCAACCAAACCTTTGAGATCGGATGAGAGCAGGAGGTAAGAGGCAATGGTTTCGTCATAAGGCTGCTGCAAAATCTGCCCGGCATCCGTTACTGCAACGGAAAGGTTCGTTTCGACAGGCTTACCTGCTGAATCTGTGACCGAAATCTCAATTTCAGTCTTTTCGCGCGGCTTATACGCCGTTTTGGCAGGAGAAATATTGACTTTCAGATTTCTGTTGTGATTAATGAAAACAAGCCTTTCGCTTACCGGCTTACTTTGTTCGTCAAACAGCGTCAAATGTGTGATGCCATCCGGCAGACCGGTCGTAGGAAGGTTCACCATCAGGCCCTTAGGCGTAACTTTTCCTTTTGCGATAAAGGCAACAATGCCTCGCGAATGTCCGACAATGTGGATCAGCGATTCCGATTTTCCCGGCAACACACCGTACACGATGATGCGCATTTTCAGAGGGTTAGAGAGATTGTCAACAATCATCGTATAGCCGCTTTCCATCACCTTTGGAAACTCAAAACGTGAAACCTGGCCATCTTTTTCTTTCACAAATGCATTGTAAACTTCTCCCGACTTAGGGTCGAATTGAAACCGGCCCATTCCCAGATGACTGCTTGAATAAAATGCGACTGTATCATTGCTTTTATTTAAAATAAAACCGCTTACGTCCTGGCCCAGACCATTTCCGCCTACTGCTTTAAAACCAACCCGGGTGTTGACTCCTGCAACCAGCTGGCCACCTTCGGGGAAAAACTTCAAATCCAAACCGCTTGCCGGAGCAGGTCCCGAAACGGTTTCAGGATCAAAGAGATATATGTCCTTTTGAAAAAAATAATCTTCTGAAAAATTACGCATCCAATTCGTATAAGCACGGATCGTGTATCCTCCCGGACCAATAGAATCGGCAAGGACGATCTCACCATTCCCAATCCCACCTGCAAGCTGCACCCGCCGCAGCGCCACATTCTTCCCCGTGCGCTGCTCGATCAGATCAACATATAGGAGGTTACTTGCGCTATCTGCAAGGTGTAGGGAGCCTTCAACCAGGTAACTTTTAAACCATAGCGTGTCGCCCGTTACGTAATAAGGTTTGTCCAGATGGAGATATGCCTTTTCCTGCGGGAAAACAGTTCTGTAAGCCAATAATTTCGCTGCAATCCGCTGTGTGAAATCTTCGTCAACCCATTGAAACCCTGTTAAGAGCAATAAGAAAGCAGGAATCAGGCATTTTTTTAATGTGTTCTTCGTCCATGACATAACTTTCAAACTTAAAATAGCGTTACAATTAGCGGTTCAGGCGGCGGACCAGCAGGTAAACCGGATAGCTGATAACAAGAAATAATAATGCGTACTGCGTGCTGGCCAAATCCTGAATGACCGCTCCGACCAGGAATGCAAGGGATAAAATCAACATGATAATGGGCAGGATAGGGTAGGCGGGCACTTTCCATGGCCTGGGCAGGTCCGGCTCCTTTTTACGCAATGCGAGTAATGAGGCAAATCCTGAGGTGTAACCCAGCACAAAAAAGAATGTTGCAATGTCGGAAAGCTTCTCGGTTGCGTCTTTGCCTATGAGGATCAATGTGATGGCGACAGCGGACGTTATGAGCATGGCAACGGCTGGCGTCCCGCCTTTGTTAACCGCAGTTCCCCCGCGGAAAAACAGCCCATCGCGGCTCATGGAATACAATACACGCGGATTAAACAGCAATTGCGCATTCACAATCCCCAAAATGGAGATCATCAAAAACAGGGTTACAATCTTACCCGAACCTTCACCAAAGATCAACCGGATGGAATCTGCTGCCGCAAGCTTGGACTGCGACAATTCATTCATCGGTAAAACGTGCAGAATCGCCAGGTTACAAAGCAGATAAATAATAATGATCAGCAAAACGCCGCCGATCATAGAACGAGGAAGGTTTTTGGTAGGATCGCGGTCTTCTTCCGAAAAGTATGCTGCTGTATGCCAGCCGTCATATGTGTAAAAAATCGCTTGTAATGAGAAGATTACGGGCGCGATCCAACTGCCGGTTTCAACGATTTTACTTGTTGTCAACCGGGCTTGCTCGGTGGTAACCTCATCGCCATAAATGAAGCAGACAGCCACAAAAATGAACAAGCCCAGGCCTTTGAGCACGCTCATAATGTTTTGGAAACTGCTGGCCAGTGCGAGCCCGATCCAGTGTATGCCTGTGAGGATCAGCAGCATACCTGCTGCTACGTAAGGTTCATAGCCTACAAATGCAGGAATGAGCAATGCTAAATATTCGCTCATGGTATAAACGCCGAATCCCAATGCGGAACACGTTCCTAACCAGCTGTTTATCCCTACAACAAATCCCGCATAATTACCGAACGCCCGCTGTGCATAAATGTACCAGGCGCCGGCTTTCGGCATGGAAGTGCCGAGCTCGATCGTGCATAATGTGCCTAGGAAAGCATATAAACTCACCGCTGCCCACAGGCCCATAATGAGCCAGTAATCTCCCAATTGCTCTGCAATGGGGCCTGGTTTTCTGAGAATGCCGGTTCCGATGGTGCCGCCAACTGTGACCGCAACGCCAAAGCCGACGCCAAGGATTTTGAAAAGTTCATTTTTGGCTGCCGGCTGCTGCATAGGAGGATAGAAATTGTTCTTCTCGAAAATAGGAAAACTTTTTCTTTTTGTAACTCGCTATACTGTTAATCATCTCAACGTACAGAATACTGCGGCTGCACTATTTACATGCTATTTATGTAAACTTCATAGGCTTTAAACACAAAAAAGCAGATGCCGCTTGCGCAACATCTGCTTTTGAATTTCAAATATATTCTTACAAAACAGCCTCAGCGAGTACCAGTACTTGATTATTAAGCACTTCTACAACGCCGCCGTCAATCATGTAGGATTGCTTTACGCCACCGGCTTCCACAACCACATCACCTTTGCCCAGCGTGCTAACCAATGGTGCGTGACGGTTTAAAACCTGAAACTGTCCTTCAGTACCCGGTAATGTAACGGCATTTGCCTCTCCGGCAAACACTTTTTTATCTGGGGTGATGATTTCTAAATGCATGAATTCAATGTTTATGAAGCATTACAACTTATCTGGTTGCTTCTGCAAGCATTTTTTCTCCTTTTGCCTGCGCATCTTCGATTGTTCCAACCAAGTTGAAAGCCATTTCAGGAAGATGGTCATAACCGCCGTCCATGATCAGGTTGAAACCTTTGATTGTGTCATTAATGTCAACCAATGTTCCTTTCAAACCTGTAAACTGCTCTGCAACAAAGAACGGCTGAGACAAGAAACGCTCAACACGACGTGCGCGTGAAACGACTAGCTTATCTTCGTCAGAAAGTTCTTCCATACCAAGGATCGCGATGATATCCTGCAATTCTTTGTAACGCTGAAGAATGTTCTTAACACGCTGTGCGCAATCGTAATGGGCTGCACCTAATGTTTCTGCGTTCAAAATCCTTGAAGCTGAATCGAGTGGATCCACTGCTGGGTAAATTCCTTTTTCAGAAACTTTACGGCTTAATACAGTCGTTGCGTCCAAGTGAGCAAATGTTGTCGCAGGAGCAGGGTCAGTCAAGTCATCCGCAGGCACGTAAACCGCTTGTACAGATGTAATTGAACCGCGTTTCGTAGATGTAATGCGTTCCTGCATCTGTCCCATTTCCGTTGCCAATGTTGGCTGGTAACCTACCGCAGAAGGCATACGTCCCAAAAGGGCAGAAACCTCAGAACCTGCTTGTGTAAAGCGGAAAATGTTGTCAATAAAGAAAAGAATGTCACGACCCTGACCTTCGCCATCTCCGTCACGGAAATACTCAGCCATTGTCAATCCTGAAAGTGCCACACGAGCACGTGCCCCAGGAGGTTCGTTCATTTGTCCAAAAACGAAAGTTGCTTGTGAGTCTTTCAATGTGTTATAATCCACTTTTGAAATGTCCCAGCCGCCTTCTTCCATGCTGTGTTTGAATTCGTCGCCGTATTTAATGATACCCGCTTCGATCATTTCACGCATCAAGTCATTTCCCTCACGGGTACGCTCTCCAACACCTGCAAATACGGAAAGACCCGCGTAAGCTTTTGCGATGTTGTTGATCAATTCCTGGATCAAAACGGTTTTACCAACACCGGCACCACCAAAAAGACCAATTTTACCTCCTTTTACATAAGGCGCAAGCAAGTCAATTACTTTAATCCCTGTGAAAAGGATCTCCGTAGACGTTGCCAGATCTTCAAACTTAGGAGCTGAACGGTGGATTGAGATACCATTCGAATTGTCAAGTGGTGTAAGTCCGTCGATCGCTTCACCGATCACGTTGAACAAACGACCTTTGATGCCTTCACCGATCGGCATTCTGATAGGAGATCCCAGGGGAGTCACGGTCATGCCGCGTTGCATCCCTTCGGTACTGTCCATCGCGATGGTACGGATACGGTCTTCGCCCAAGTGCTGTTGACACTCAAGAACTACTCGCTGACCGTTTGATTTGATGACTTCTAACGCATCAAGAATCGACGGAATACGACCGCTGTCCTCGAATGATACGTCTACAACCGGACCAATTACCTGCGTAATTTTTCCTATGTTTGTCGCGTTTGCCATTATATAATTTTGATTATCTCCAATGAGGTTTTTTTCAGACCGCAAAAGTATGAGATAATTTGGTCAGTACCAAGAGCGGAATTATTGATTTATTGGATATTTTTTAGATGGCCGGTTTGTTTTGTTGATAGTATTGACGAAAACGGTTAAATTTGACATAGAACATTTCTGTTACAAATGAATAAGCAACTTCTGGAAAGAATCACCTTCAATCCAAATCAATGTGGCGGCAAACCGTGTATTCGCAACATGCGCATCAGGGTTACTGATGTAATTGAGTTGCTGGCCAGTGGGCTAACTGCCGAGCAGATTGTAACAGAAGAGTTGCCGGAACTTGAACCGGAAGATATTACGGCCTGCCTTCTTTATGCTGCTGTTAGATTGAACCATCCCGTTTTGCAAGCTGCTTAATGATCATTCTGGATGCCCATATTCCGCCAAGCCTCGCATCCTGGATTAGCTCTAACTATGACATTGAATGTTATTCTGCCAAATTCCTAAACTTATGTGGGGCGGAAGACAAGGAAATTTTCATGTTGGCCAGAGCGCGAAACGCAATCGTGATTACGAAAGACGATGATTTTGTTTCACTCTTGAACAGAAACGGAAGCCCCCCAAGGGTCATCTGGCTTACTTGCGGCAACACTTCAAAAGACAGACTCAGAGAAATATTATCTGACAAACTTCTCCAAGCTCTGGCATTACTGAAACAAACAGATCTGGTAGAAATCACAGGATACTAATGTTTTTCACAAACTCGTATAGAAAAACAATGTATTCTTACGTTCCCCAATTGCTTTAAATAAAATATATGAAGGAGTTTTTTTTCTGGAAGGTTTGGTCGCCGTCGGAGCGTAGGATGACGGTTGCGGCTTTTCTGGTCTTGGCGTTGGCTTTGATTTTCTTTGCTGCGAAAAGCATTGATCCGCTGGGGAATGTGATTCGTTGGAATGTGATCAGCGAGTTGTCCGAGACGACTGCGGTGGTGGATTTGCTGCGACTTGGAGAATGGCAATATGGCATTTCAACGCCTTCACATTTGGTTACAGAGAGCTTTATGGCTTCGGTTATGGAGACGGATTTCCTTTCGGTTACGGTGTTTTTGACCTTATCTCTCATTGGGCTAACGATCATTCTGGCAGCATTAACTACCATGTCTCGGTTTTGGTATCTGGCCGGGACTATTGCATTAATTGTTTTTCTGGCATTTTCGCGGCTAGAAATGTTGGGTGTATTTGGAGATGCTAACCGTGCACTTTTTCTGCTAACGGTGATCCTGTATGCAGGCACAACCTACTATTTCCATGCATTCAGGCCCGATATAGGCATCGCAAAGCGAATTCTTGCAATTGGGGGCCTTACGGCGCTGCTGGCTGTTTTGATTGCTTTTGCTGCCGAAACACCTTTTCCTGCGTTGACAGCAGCATCATACTCATTTCCATTTTGGCTCCTTATTACGATTCTCTTCCTAATCGTTTCCTCAACAGAAATTATTGCTGCCCTGGTCTGGCTCAGCACCAGCGGATCGGTTTCGAAAGGGAAATCCGGATTGGTTAATTTCCTTGTTATCAGTATTTTGTATATATTATTGTTGCTCTTGTTGTATCTCAGAAACACAAAGCAGATTGACTGGGATGTTACATTAATAAGCCCTGCTTTTCTCGCTTTGGCAGCCGCCATTCTGGGCATTTGGGGTTTTCGTCGCCGTGCGGATTCTACGGATGGCATCATTCCGTTCCGAAGCGCTGGCTTTTGGCTATATATCGGGATGTTTATCATTGCTGTTTCCTTCACGAGTTATATGTTGGCCACTGCCAATGATCCGGTTTTGGAGACATTGGAAGATGTTGTGGTGCAAGGCCAGCTTTCGATGAGCGTGCTATTTATATTTTATGTTCTGATCAACTTTTACCCGCTTTTCCAGCAGAAACTGGCTGTTTATAAAGTCCTTTACAAGCCACTCCGCTTTGGCCTTACGCAAACGCGCTTGTTTGGTTTTACGATCTTAATTGTCCTTTTTTCTATCCAAAGACTTTTGCCGGTCAATCAGGCTATTGCTGGTTATTTCAATGGTTTGGGCGATTTACATGCGAATACGGAGGAGTTTTCACTGTCCGAGCAATATTACAGACTGGCTGTTCAGCAGGAATTTCAAAACCATAAATCCAACTATGCATTGGCTTCGCTTGCATTACGCCAGGGCGATCGGAATGCGGCGGCTTTTTATTTCAGGCAATCTTTGCTTAAAAATCCATCTCCGCAGGCTTACTCCGGATTGAGCGGCATTCTGGTGCAGGAAAATTTGTTTTTTGATGCCGTTTATAGTTTGCAGGAAGGCGTCCGGACATTTCCAAAAAGCGGTGAATTGCTGAATAACCTGGGCATGCTGTATTTCAAAACCAATGTAGCGGATTCAGCTTATTATTATCTCGCAAGGGCGGAGGAAGCGACGAAACGGGCGGAGATCCCGGCAGCCAATTTACTCGCTATTTTGGCAAAAAACACAGATGCCGGGTTGCTTGACTCGCTCGCATCGGCCAGCGAAAAGCGGGATTATCTGTCCTGGCAGGCAAATTGGCTTGCCGTGCAGAATCTGAGACAAAATTTTTCCAAAGAAACATTTGACAAGAATGCAGTGCCAAAAGATTCGCTGTTGAGTGCTGCGGCATTTGCATATTTATTAAATTATAGTGTCAATCAGGCCGAAAATGACAGTCTGCCAGCAAAACTTTTACCAGCATTAGCAACCAAAAATCCAGTTCTCTCCCAAGATTTAAGCCTGGCTGCGCTTTATTCTGAATTTTATAGTGGCGATAAGCTCAAAGCATTGGAAACACTCTCAGGTTGGGCGGATGAGGGTGGAGAAAAAAGCGATCTGTACCATAAAATACTAGGACATTGGCTTTTGCAGCTTGGGCTTTATGATCAGGCCATTGAAGCGCTTTCGGGTGTTGAAGGAGCGGAGGGAACTACTGGAATGGCTGTTGCAAATGCATTGTCTGACAAGCAGGCGATAGCGGTTATTCTTTTGGACAAATTGCAGGAAAAAGAGCCAAACCCAGCGATTGATAAATTAAAACAAACATTGTTTTCCGGGATCAAGCCAAAGTCTGCGACCGATTCACTGTTGCTAGCCGCGCAAAAAACGCCTTCGGACACGAACTTTGACAATGCGGTAAGAAAAAACCCTTTCGATGAAAAGACCGTCTCCGCAGCTTCAATTCATTACAGACAGAAAAAAAAAACAGCCAAAGCCTACAAGTTGGTATTGAACGCATTGCGATACAATGAATACGCGCCACAACTTTGGGAACAATATGCGTATTTAAGTTTGGAACAGGGTTTGATCGGCCAGGGGAATGAGGGTGAGGAAAAGGTGAGACAGTATGCATTGCCTGCCGATTATCAGCAATTTATGACTCGCTATCAGCCCATGCGGGCTCTTATCGAAAAACAACGGGCGGAATTTCAGTGATTTAATATTTTAGAGAAATCTAATTACACTTCATCAACATGTCTTTATCCTGGAAATCTAATTTGAGCGGAACCGAATGCCGGATATTTCGGGGCAAGCTGATCGTCGGGATTTTGAAAACAAATTTTTGGAAAAGTACCGGATATGGTGAGCTGAATGGTCACCTGCTCCGCTTCAAAAATGAAGGCCTTTTAAATACAATCACCAAAATTCTGGATATAGACGGCGCAAAGGTGCTTGGCGAGATCAAATACAATATTTGGAACGGATCCGCCACAATTACCTACGAAGACGAACTGTATGAATGGAAATATGAGTCCTGGACCAGAAAGAAATGGTTTGTGAAAACCGGTGAAGAAGCTACGGAATTTACATTAACCAGCTTCTGGAAAGATGAAGGCACGCTTGATAATGAGTCGGTTTCCCCGGCAGTGATTCTTGCCGCTTTGTATGTGAGCAGCCATTTGCGCACCATTATGTCCGCCGCATAAATTCAAATATTTATCCCAATTCTGAACAAGCCATTACATGAGAATCATAGAAACCACTGAAATTTCGAAGCGTTATGTGATGGGAAGCGAGATTATCCAGGCTTTGAAATCGGTTACCATTTCTGTCAATAAAGGCGAGTATGTGGCTTTTATGGGGCCGTCTGGTTCCGGGAAATCCACTTTGATGAACATTATCGGTTGCCTCGACACGCCCACAACCGGCCGTTACATTCTGAATAATAAGGATGTAAGTGATATGACAGAGAGTGAATTAGCTGAAATCAGGAATAAGGAAATTGGTTTCGTATTTCAGACATTTAATCTTTTACCAAGAATGTCTTCGCTTGACAATGTTGCCCTACCGCTCATTTATGCAGGATTAAGCAAATCCGATCGGACAGAAAAAGCAATGTTGTCACTTAAAAACGTAGGCCTTGAAAACCGCGCCGGGCACAAGCCGAACGAGCTTTCAGGTGGACAGCGCCAGCGTGTGGCCATTGCGCGGGCGCTCGTTAATGATCCCAGCATCCTGCTTGCCGATGAGCCTACGGGAAACCTGGATTCCAAAACTTCCTACGAAATCATGGATCTTTTTGACCAGTTATACAGCAAGGGGAACACGATCGTCATGGTAACCCACGAAGAAGACATCGCACATTATGCCCACAGAATCGTCCGCCTACGCGACGGCCTCGTCGAATCCGACACCATTAACCCCAACCCAACGAAGGTTGGCGTTTTGGTTTAGAAATGAATTTCGACTGATATTAAATTCATTATTAATTACCTTTGTTTAAGAAAACGCTCATACGAAGCATAAGCCAATCCGGAAGAATTACCGTTCGTGGTCGTTTTTCCGGATTATTTTTATTTGAAGATTTATGAAGATCAATTTTAAGGACCTGATATTATTTGAAGACGAGGATTTTTTACTCGTTAATAAGCCGCCGCATCTGGCGACATTGGACGAAAGGACGGCGGATAGGGGAGGAAGTGTGCTGAGACTGGCAAAAGAATATAATTCCGAATTACAGGCGGCGCACAGGCTCGATAAAGAAACGTCCGGCGTACTCGCTTTTGCCAAAAACCCAGCCGCTTACCGGCATCTTGCGATGCAGTTTGAGCATCGGGAAGTGACGAAACGTTATCACGCTGTCGCAAACGGCATTCACAACCTGGACAGCATTTCCGTATTCCTGCCCATTTTACCCTTGAAAAATGGCACAGCCGTCAAGATCGACCGCGCCGAAGGCAAAGTGGCGGAAACGATTTTTAATACATTAAAAGTCTACCGCGGATACACATTGGTAGAATGCATCCCTATTACCGGCCGCATGCACCAGATCCGCATTCACCTTTCATGCCTGAAAGCGCCGATCGTATGTGATCCGCAATACGGTGGCGAACCGATTTTCCTTTCAAGCTTGAAAAGAAAATTTAACTTAAAAAAGGAAACGGAGGAACAGCCTCTTATCCAGCGCGTTGCACTTCATGCTTTTGCATTATCTTTTGCATTGATGAATGGAGATCCGATCCGGGTGGAAGCGCCGTATCCCAAAGATTTTGAGGTACTTGTGAAACAGCTCAATAAATTTGGCGTATAGTTAGCATGGTTTTTTAAGGGTTGTCTCGAAAGATTATGTAGCTTACGATTCGTTTCAACCTAACATTATAATCATGCATCTACACACATTTATCAAATCAAGCCTGATCCTTGGCGTCGTTCTTTGTTTCGCTGTTTCAAACGCATCCTGGGCTCAGAGTTCAAAAAATGACGTGATCGTCAAGCGCGATAGTTCGAGGATTCAAGCGCTGATTACGCAAATGAGCTATGAAAAGATCAATTACCGGGATCTGGGAACAGCGGACAGCGCAAAAAGTTACATTTACCTCGATAATGTTGCGCGGGTAATTCTTAAAACCGGTAAGATCATCAACGTCAGAGATTCAGTTCTGGTAGGCCACATTCCGCCGGATAGTGTCGGCCAATACGCTGACATGGCTAATTTGCCCACAAATAAGTTTGATAGGAGCGTCGTCATGGCGAATTCGGATCAGCTTAGGGACAAATATCGCTATCATCACGACAGGTCGATGGACGGAAAAACCGGCGCTATTGTCTTCACATCGTTTGCCGCTGCTTCCCTGGTTTCAGGCGTTATTATAGCAGGTTCAGGAAACAGTCCCGACAACAAAACCATTGGAAATTCTCTGGCGATTGCAGGTCCGGTTGTTGGTGTGGGGCTAGGACTCATCGGCTTCCGCAATTACAAATTCCATCGCAACAGGGCAGAGAAAGTTAAAACAGAATTGCTACGCAGAAATCAGTCGCTGAGCATCTTAACAATTCGTCCCAATTTTGATCCGTTCAGTAAGTCGGGCCTATTATCCGTGAGGATATCGTTATAATACCATTTATTTAGTAACATTAAAGGTTACTAAATTTCGTATTATAACTTCCTTCCCGATGAAAATCACAATGTTTCGAAAGAAGATCAGATCGGTCTTCTTTCTCTTTTTACTATTGGCCGCCCATTTTGCTTCTGCTCAAACGCAGCGCAAGGCCGACATTATCACACTTCGCGACGCTACAAAACTCGAAGTCCTTATCCAGGAAGTTGAGGATAATGTTGTGAAATACAAGAAATTAACTGATCCAGAAGGACCGCTGTTTTCAATCAGGAAAACTGAAATTGCAGCCATTAATTACGGTAATGGCGAGGTCGAAACTTTCGAAGCAGTGCTGGAAGTGCCCGGCTATTATGCTCCCGCAACTCCAAAAACTTCGGCTCCAATGGTATCCCCGTCCACAGCAGTATCACCGAAAGCAAGGTTTCAAGAAGAATTGCGTGCTGCTTCGCCGGACCGGCTTCGGGCTATATATAAATATTATAAGGCCAAGTCGAAAGGTGGAATGATCATGGGTATTGCAGGAACTTCGGCAGGTGTGATTTTAGCAGCGATAGGAACCGGGATGGTGGTAAGCGCAACAGATGCAAACGGAAATTACAAAAGCTATGCAGATGAAAAAAGAGCGATGAGAGGCGCCTGGATGATGATTGGCGGCTTTGCCGGCGGTGTTACATTCGGCACAGTCGGTTTTGTAAAAGGAGGGAAAAATGGCTCCAAAGCGACCAGGGTCAGAAGAGAGCTGACGAGAAGAAACGAACCCATTACGCTTAGCATCAACCCAGGATTTGATCTTGGAAACAGATCGGGTCATTTAGCATTACGTATGCAATTTTGATTTGATGCAATGATACAAAAAAAGGCTTCGGAGTGATTCCGAAGCCTTTGTGATATATTTTATTCTGGATTAGAACTTAAATGTAATCCCAGCTTTCAAAGGAGATGCATTGTAACCAACTTCTGCAAAAACACCCATTGTTGGTTTGAAATAGTAACGAGCTCCTGCAAATGCTCCGAAGAAAACACCGCTTCCGTAAGCATCATAACCTACGCCGTCATAAGAAGAAGTAGCAATACGGTAACCTAATGCAGGACCTGCATAAAGATCAAGATTATCAATGGTTAGAAAGTGTTTTCCAAAATGGTATGAACCTCTCGCACCAATGCTAATGAAATTATAGTTCCAGCCGTAACCATAAATTCCGCCGCCGTAACCCCAGTGAACAAAGTCAAATTGACCTCCTACACTAATAAAGTCGTGTACACCGCCTTCGAAGGAAGCACCAGCACCGATCCCGCCGCCGCCGTAAGTTCCGCCAAGGTTAATACCCACATTCAATAATTTATCTCCTTTTTCAAATTGGGCGAAAGCCTTTTCTGAAGTTACGCCCAAAACGGCCGCAAGCAAAAACGAAAATAGAATCTTTTTCATCGTAATAGATTAGTTATTGTTAAAAAATAATGGCACAAATTAAAGCCTTTATTTCAATGCTTCAAAACTTGTGCCATTGTAGTTATTATTCGGGGCGTTCCCTAAAACATAGGGGGTGAAGCGTAAACTTCACCCCTTATTTACTAAATGTTTTTCCTCAATTTTTCCTTAAAAACCTTCTTAAACTTGTCCAGCTTCGGTGCGATCACAAACGCGCAATAGCCCTGATCAGGGTTGTTTGCAAAGTAGTTTTGGTGGTAATCCTCAGCCAAATAAAACTTTGGAGCCTTCGTAATCTCAGTCACGATCGGCTTTGTGTACGCGCCCGATTTGTCGAGTTCGGCCTTGGCTTGTTCTGCCAGCTTCCGCTGATCTTCGTTGTGATAGAAAATGACCGACCGATACTGCGTGCCCACATCATTTCCTTGTTTATTGAGCGATGTTGGGTCATGACTGCGGAAAAATGCCTCCAAAAGTTGCGCATAGGTGATGACTTTCGGGTCATAAACAACCTCTACACACTCGGCATGGCCTGTTGTTCCGGTGCAAACCTCCTCATAACTCGGGTTAGCCATCCTTCCGCCTGCGTAGCCGGAAACAACTTTCTTAACACCGTCCAATGACTCTAAAACTGCCTCTGTACACCAAAAACATCCGGTTCCGAAAGTAGCGATTTCGGTGTTGGCCATATCAACATTACTTTCGTCCAATGCTGCCGAAGACGCTTCATTACTCATCTGCTTTTTTTGTTTTTTATCTGACTGCGCGCATGATATCACCACCATGCAACACAAAAACAGGAACGTGAAAATTGGGATCGTAGTCCTCATGTTGTTGAATTGTATATTGCTATTTGGTAAACGAATCGCATTCCAAGAAAGTTTATCCGGCGGATTCGCTCTTTATTTACGAAATTTGAAATCAAAAAGATCGGCAATTTGCCCGGGCGGCTGAACGCTGCCAGCCAGGCGCGCCCTGATTATCATATCACCATGACTTATCTTCATTTTAAGGCACTCCATATCATTTTAGTGGTCGCGTGGTTCGCCGGATTGTTTTACATGCCCCGGCTATTTGTGTATCACACGGAAGCAAAGGACAAATCCGAGGCTGAGCGCCAGATCCTTTTTACACAATTTACCAAAATGGAAAAGCTGCTCTGGAACGCGATTATGACACCCGCTTGCTGGCTTACCATTATTTTCGGCTCGATAATGCTCTACATTACACCGTCCTGGCTTGATCAGGATTGGATGCAGTTAAAACTCCTGTTTGTAGTCGGGTTGCTGGCTTATCATTTTTTCACGGGCAAGATATTATCGGAACTGCGCCGCGGAATATTCCGGTTTTCTTCTTTTCAATTAAGGCTTTTTAATGAGGTTGCTACGATATTCCTGTTCGCCATTGTCTTCCTGGTCGTTTTAAAAAACACTGTAGATTGGCTTTGGGGCGTGTTAGGACTGGTTATTTTTGCAGTGTTAATGATGACGGCAGTCAGGGTCGTAAAGCGGATCAGGGAGAAGTAACTGGCTGGTACAATGCAATAATTTTTTTTCAAATAAATAAAATCACATTTATTTTATTTTATATTTGTCACCGACAATGTCGCAAGGCATTAATAAACTGAGATATGAAAATTGTAAATACTATTTGGTGGTGGCGTGCACGTCTTAACAAGATGGACGAGTAGCTATTGCTTTGGTATAACTAGAAATATACTTTACATACGGCTCGCTGTTCATCTGACAGCGAGCCGTTTTTTTGTGCCATTATTATAAATTTTTAAGATTTAAAAAATGTCAAATCCTACTTTTCAGATATCAACCCGCCATAAAAAACTATTGGCCGACACATTGACGCCGGTTTCTATTTATTTAAAATTAAGAGACCGTTTTGTCAACACCATTTTGCTGGAAAGCTCTGATTATCACGGCAATGAGAATTCATTCACATACATTTGCTGCGATCCGGTTGCTTTTTTCAAACTGAATCAAAATGTGGTTACGCAGCAATTTCCGGACGGGCAGCAGCTTAATCTGACCCTGGAAAACCCAAGAGATGCGGTGCAGACATTATATGCTTTTGCACAAAGTTTCAAATCCGAAAAAAGCGGTTTTCCTTTTATCTCCAATGGCCTTTTCGGTCACATGACTTACGATGCAGTAAGTTATTTTGAAGACATTATCATTCAACCTGCGAGCCCTGAGACAGAAATTGATCAGATTTTTTATCAGGTTTACCGATATGTGATTGCGATTAACCACTTCAAAAATGAGCTTTATATTTTTGAGCATCAATATGGAGATTCGGAGCAGGAGAGTGGCATTGAGCAGATTGAGATTTTGATCAAAAACCGCAATTTCCCTAAATACGATTTTCAAATTGCTTCTGACGAAACGTCCAATGTCACAGACGATGAAATGCGGGCGGTGATCCAGAAAGGAATTGATCATTGCCTCCGCGGAGATGTGTTCCAAATCGTTCCTTCGCGCCGGTTCAGCCGCCATTTCCAGGGTGACGAGTTCAATGTTTACCGTGCATTGCGTTCCATTAATCCTTCGCCCTATTTATTTTATTTCGATTACGGCAGTTATAAGATCTTCGGCTCTTCGCCTGAGAAACAGATCTTTATCAAAAACGGACAAGCTGAAATTCACCCCATAGCAGGCACATTCCGCAGAACAGGCGATGACCAGGCAGACGCGGAGGCGGCGCAGGCTTTGTTGAATGATCCCAAGGAAACTGCGGAGCACGTTATGCTTGTTGATTTGGCTCGTAATGATTTGAGCAGAAGCTGCGACGCGGTGAAAGTGACGAATTATAAGGAAGTCCAGTATTACTCGCACGTAATCCATTTGGTTTCCAAAGTTGTAGGAAAGATGAATGAAGGCGTGAATCCACTACAACTGGTGGCGGACACTTTCCCGGCGGGAACACTTTCAGGTGCGCCTAAGCACAATGCGATGAAGCTCATTGATCAGATGGAAACGAGCAACCGAAGCATTTATGGCGGCGCGATCGGCTTTATGGATTTCAATGGTGATTTCAATCACGCCATTGCCATCAGGACGTTTCTGAGCAAGAATAACACATTGTTTTTCAGGGCTGGAATGGGCGTTGTGGCCAAGTCTAACGTGGAAAGTGAGTTACAGGAAATAAATAGCAAACTGGCGGCTTTACGGAAGGCCATTGAATTTGCAGAAGAAATTTAAACAGTAGGATACAACCCGCAAAAACTGGAAATAATGAAAATCTTAGTGCTCGATAATTACGATTCATTTACATACAATCTGGTTTACATTCTCCGCGAGCTGAATGATCAGGTGGACATTGTCCGCAATGATAAAATTGCGCTGGAAGAGGTTGGGAAATATGATAAAATCCTGCTTTCCCCGGGACCAGGAATTCCTTCGGAAGCAGGCATCATGCATGAATTGATCCGCGAATATGGCCCAAGCAAAAGTATTTTAGGCATTTGTCTGGGCCATCAGGGGATAGGAGAGGTTTATGGTGCTACGCTTGAAAATATGACTGACGTGCTTCACGGGATCAGCGATACAGCCATTGTCACAGATCCTTCCGAACGCATTTTCCAAGGATTACCCAAGGAGATCAAAGTCGGCCGTTATCACTCCTGGACTGTCATTCCGGAAACATTTACGGATGACCTGACGATCACCGCATTGGACGAACAAGGCCGTGTAATGGGACTTTCACACAAAAAATATGACGTTAAGGGCCTGCAATTTCACCCGGAATCTGTGCTGACCGAGCATGGGAAAGAAATGTTGGAAAACTGGTTGAAAATTTAGAGAACAAATTCAATTTTTCAACAGTAAAAACATTCTTTCATTACGCTTAGCATGAACATGAAGCAGATTCTTAGCCATCTTTTTGAATACAAAGTTTTAAGTAAAGAGTTAGCCAAAGACGTCCTGATTGGCATTAGCACCGGAAAATATTCGAATTCTGAAATCGCGTCATTCCTGACCATTTATGCCATGCGCAGCATAACGGTTGAAGAATTGGAAGGCTTCCGGGACGCAATGTTAGAACTATGCTTAGCTGTTGATCTTTCAGCTTATGATCCCATTGATGTTTGCGGAACTGGAGGCGACGGAAAGGATACATTCAACATTTCAACATTGTCTTGCTTTGTGGTTGCGGGCGCGGGGCAGCATGTGGCCAAGCATGGTAACCATGGCGTTTCCTCGATGTGCGGTTCGTCCACGGTTTTGGAATTTCTTGGGGCGAAGTTTACCAATGAGAAAGATTATCTGGAACGCAAGATCAATGAGGCAAATGTATGCTTTCTGCATGCGCCGCTTTTCCATCCTTCGATGAAGAATGTAGCGCCGATTCGCCGGGAACTGGGCGTGAAAACTTTTTTCAATATGCTGGGTCCGATGGTGAATCCGGTTTCGCCCAGAAAACAGCTTGTAGGCGTTTTCAGTCTTGAATTGGCACGTCTTTTTGCTTATCTTTACCAACAGACTGACAAGCAATTTCTGGTTCTTCACGCATTAGACGGTTACGACGAAGTGTCATTAACAGGTGCTTTTAAAATCATTACCGCTCAAACAGAGCAAGTTCTGACTCCCGCGCATTTAGGGTTACAAACTTTGCGCGCGCAAGACCTGTCGGGAGGAGAAACAGTCGAAGAATCTGCCAAAATTTTCATGGATGTATTGAACGATACAGCAACATTCTCGCAAAAGCAGGCGGTGCTGGCGAATGCTGCATTGGCATTGCATTGCGCAAATCCGGCATTATCGCTTTTGGATGCGGTGGAAACAGCGCGTGAGTCACTGGAAAGCAAAAAGGCTTTGGCCAGCTTTAAAAAATTGATAGCAGATTAATCAGATGAACATATTAGATAAAATTGTCGCGAGAAAGCGGGAGGAAGTCATTGAGGCCAAGCAAAACAAGTCGGTTTCTGATCTGGAAAAAGAAGAATTGTTTGCGCGTAAAACGGTTTCCTTGTCGACGGCATTGAGAAATGCTTCATCTCCAAAGATTATCTCGGAATTCAAGCGGAAATCCCCTTCCAAGGGCATCATTAATGCCAATGTTTCTCCGGAAATTGTAACATTTGATTATGTAAATGCGGGCGCGGTTGCCTTGTCTGTCTTGACGGACATTGATTTCTTCGGCGGATCATTTGAAGACTTTCTAAGTGCCCGCCGAGCGAACCAAATGATTCCAATGCTGCGCAAAGATTTTATCATTGATGAATATCAGCTTTATGAAGCAAAAGCGATAGGCGCGGACGTGATTTTGCTCATTGCAGCGTGCCTTACCCCGGCCGAAGTGGTTTCATTAAGCCAAAAGGCGCATGACCTGGATTTGGAAGTTTTGTTAGAAGTGCATAATGCCGAAGAACTGGCTGAAACGCTTGGTGAAAACATTGATATTGTGGGGGTTAACAACCGCAACCTCAAAACCTTCGAAACGTCCATTGAAACTTCGATTGCGCTGAGTGAACAGATTCCCGATTCTTTTGTTAAAATATCAGAAAGTGGCCTGAAAGACGCCGAGACCATTCACCGGTTGTATGGTTACGGATATAAAGGGTTTTTAATAGGTGAAACATTTATGAAGACTGTAAATCCCGGAACCGCACTGGCGGATTTACAAATTGACTTAACTCAACAAAGCAATTTAAATCCTTTGGTTTTATGAAAATAAAAGTTTGCGGACTGCGCCAGCAAGACAACATTGAAAAAGTTGTGGCTTTACAGCCTAACTTCATCGGGTTTATTTTTTATGAAAAATCACCCCGTTTTGTTGGCGAAGATTTGGATGAAGAATTTGTAAAAAGCATTCCTAAGAACATTAAGAAAGTCGGCGTGTTTGTGAATGCAAGTCCGGGCCATATTCTTGCCATGGTTAAAAAATACGACTTGCAATATGCTCAGCTCCACGGAAACGAAATGCCGGACATTTGTCGCAGCATTCGCCAGAAAGGGGTTAATGTGATCAAAGCATTCAGTATTGACGCATCTTTCAACTTTGCAATGCTGAACAATTATAAGTCGTTTTGTGATTTGTTTTTGTTTGATACAAAAGGCGATAACCCAGGGGGAAACGGCGTGCCGTTTGACTGGAACCTTTTGAAAAAATACGACAATGAAAAGCCTTTTCTCCTGAGCGGAGGCATCAGCGTCGACAATGTTGACGACATTATTGCATTGTCCAAAACGCTTCCTATCTACGGAATTGACGTTAATAGTCAGTTTGAAACGGAGCCAGGTGTAAAGGACATTGCCAAGCTTGAAGAATTGTTCAGTTTAGTTCGTGTAAAAGAGAAAGAAGAGGCGGAAGCTTAGAAACTATGGAAGCAACATTAGAAAAGAAGTCATATCAGGTTGACAGCCGCGGTTATTACGGCAATTTTGGAGGCGCATTCATTCCAGAAATGCTGTATCCGAACGTGGAAGAACTGCGTGAAAATTATCTCAGCATCATTGCAGAGCCTTCTTTTCAAAAAGAATACAATGATCTCCTGCGCAATTATGTAGGACGTCCCACGCCGCTTTATCGGGCAAACCGACTTTCGGAAAAATATAAAACCAATATCTTTCTCAAACGCGAAGATCTTTGCCACACAGGAGCTCATAAGGTGAACAACACCGTTGGGCAGATCCTAATGGCTAAAAGATTGGGCAAAAAACGCGTTGTAGCGGAAACTGGCGCTGGTCAGCATGGCGTTGCAACCGCAACAGTTTGCGCATTAATGGACATTGAATGCATCGTTTACATGGGCGAGCTGGACATTGAACGTCAGGCGCCTAATGTGGCGCGTATGAAGATGCTTGGTGCGGAAGTTAGGCCCGCAACTTGCGGCTCACGTACATTGAAAGATGCTACGAACGAAGCAATGCGCCATTGGATTAATAACCCGGTAGACACGCATTACATCATTGGTTCCGTTGTGGGACCGCATCCTTATCCGGATATGGTGGCGCGTTTTCAATCCATTATTTCAGAGGAAATGAGATGGCAGTTAAAAGAGCAAACTGGCAAGGAAACGCCTGACTATGTGGTGGCTTGCGTGGGTGGCGGAAGCAATGCGGCGGGTGCATTTTATCACTTTTTGGATGATGAAGATGTGAAGCTCGTGGCCGTGGAAGCTGCCGGAAAAGGAATTGATTCAGGACATTCTGCTGCAACAACGGCTTTGGGAAAACCAGGCGTTTTACACGGGAGCCGCACGATTTTAATGCAAACTGAGGACGGACAGGTTGTAGAGCCTTTCTCAATTTCAGCTGGTCTGGATTATCCTGGAATCGGGCCTCAGCATGCTTATTTGTA
Source organism: Dyadobacter sp. CY347 (assembly GCF_021502655.1). Lineage (GTDB taxonomy): Bacteria > Bacteroidota > Bacteroidia > Cytophagales > Spirosomataceae > Dyadobacter. The sequence continues at coordinate 16,910 of NZ_JAKFFT010000016.1, read as the reverse complement.
TGACAGCGGAAGAGGCATTTTTATGTCCGCAACGGATGAAGAAGCTGTGCAGGCTGCATTTGAACTGACTCGTTTTGAAGGCATTATCCCTGCATTGGAATCTTCGCATGCATTGGCCATTTTAGGTCAGTTAGGCGCTACGGAAAACGAGACGGTCATTTTGAACCTATCTGGCCGCGGCGATAAGGATATGGCTACTTACATGAAATACATCGATTAATTTACTCATAACCACATTACAATGGCAACACTGACCTTACCTGAGGTTTTTGATCTGCGGCTCAAAATACAGGAGCTGGAAGGAAAAGTAAACTCCGGAGAACTTTCGCTTTTTGAAAGATGCGACCTGGAAGACGAAATCCTTGAACTCAAAGAAAAGCTGGGCGAATTCGACCGGCTTAAATTCAGCGACGAAGGCGAATGTTTGAATTGTTCCGCATAGTATTTCACCTTTTACCTTACTTTTTCAAATTATGAACTTCAAGTTACTATTAATGGCCGGAATGCTTCTTTTTGGCGCTTTGGCATCTGCTTCACCTGAAAACCCAGCTCCTAAGAAAATGCTCCGTCACGTTGTTCTATTCAAATTCAAAGATTCGGCAACGCCGGCACAAGTGAAAGAAGTGGAAGATGCATTCAGAGCATTGCCTTCTAAAATTAAGGAGATTAAAAGCCTGGAATGGGGCACGAACAACAGCCCGGAAGGATTGGCGCAAGGCTTCACACATGCGTTTTTCGTAACATTCGAGAACGAAGCAGCACGCGAAGTTTATTTACCGCATCCTGACCACAAAGCATTTGGAAAAGTCCTTGGACCGCATTTGGACAAAGTTTTGGTAATTGATTACTGGACACAAGAATGAACCGCATTACAACCCTTTTTAGCGGCGTAAAAGACCACAATGAGCCCGGATTGCTGAATGTATATTTCACAGCAGGCTTCCCGGAGCTGAATGATACAACGCGCGTTTTACGGGCTTTGCAGGACGGCGGCGCCGATCTGGTTGAGATTGGAATGCCTTACTCAGATCCTGTTGCCGATGGCGAAACCATTCAGAAAAGCAATGACCGAGCGCTGGAAAATGGCATGACTGTCAAGATCCTTTTTGATCAATTGGCGGATATGCGTGAAAGCATTTTCGTTCCTGTTTTGCTGATGGGTTATATCAATCCGGTTCTGCAATTTGGCATTGAAAACTTCTGTAAAAAATGCGCTGAGGTGGGCGTTGACGGGCTTATCCTGCCTGATATGCCTATGGATGTGTATTTGAATGAATACAAAGCCATTTTCGATGCTTACGGCATTCTGAACATTTTTCTGGTAACGCCTCAAACTTCCGAAAAACGCATTCGTCAGATCGACGAAGTGAGTGAAGGCTTTATTTACACCGTTTCCTCAGCCAGCGTTACAGGTTCTAACACCGGCGTAAGCGATGATATGGAAGCTTATTTCGACAGATTAAATGCGATGCAGCTCCGTAATCCACGACTAATCGGTTTTGGAATTAAAGACCATGCAACATTCAAAAAAGCTTCGGATTATGCAGCAGGCGCCATTATTGGCAGCGCATTCATCCGTGTTTTGCAGGAAAGCAATGATCTCGAACAGGACATCAAGTCTTTTGTAAGAAATGTAAAAAACTATCCTGAAACGATCGAAGCATAACACATTCGAAGTCAGCGTAACCATTCGCTTCAGGCATCACTTTTATACAAACAACTCATCATCGGGTTGTTTGTTTTTTTAGATAGGTGCGGATATGGGATCTCGAAAAATTATTTTATTCATTTTAATGCTTTGTTCATCACCGCTTTACGCACAATTCCGGCTTGATCTGGAAAGTGGGGTGGTGTTTGGAACGAATTATAACAAAGTGCGCATTCCCAATGTGGGCGGCTCACAGGTTAACCTGGCGAATGATCTGAGCATTGATCCAAAGATCTTTTATCGCATCAGGGGCACTTACACGATTGGCAACCGGCACAATATCAGCGCATTGTTCGCGCCACTATCTGTTAAATATCACGGTGCATTTAATCAAAATGTCAATTTCAACGGCATTAACTATGCTGCTGGACAGCCACTGGAAGTTTTTTACAAATTCAATTCCTACCGACTGACTTATCGTTATGATTTTGTTGCAAAAGCGCGCTGGCGTGTGGGTTTGGGTCTTACGGCCAAGATTCGGGATGCAGATGTGCGCTTCAAAAACGAGTCTAATGACACGCATTTCGATAATGTTGGCTTTCTTCCGCTGGTTAACTTTTATGCGGCTTACAAGCCATCTTATCGCTGGTCTGTGATCTTGGAAGGCGATGCTTTAGCGGCGAAACAGGGTCGTGCTGAGGACATTTTTGCAGGCGTGGCTTATCAGGTTAATCCCAAATTTGGCATCAAAGCAGGTTACAGAGTCGTTGAAGGAGGCGCTGATACGGACGAAATCTACAATTTCAACTGGATTAATTATGCTTCCGTAGGTGTTTTGCTTACGCTTTAAATCTCCATAATAATAAAATTCCAGGAGCTGGAAAAATCCATTTTAAACGATGGAGTTCCATATAAATCGCTATATTAGTTTGTTTTATACGTAGCCAGGCGGATCGTAATTTTTACCTCTGAGATACGTTATAAAAATTCCATCAGATATAACGACACTCATATATGGCTGCATTTACCCCGGCAATGGAAGGCCTTTTGCACCGCATCCAAGAATACCGTCAAAAATATTATCAAAATCAACTGCTAAAAGGCATCATTTTCTCTGCCGGACTGCTGCTGACCGTTTTCCTTTTCTTCAATACAATCGAATATTTCGGGCGTTTCAGCTCTGGGGTTCGGGGAACATTGTTCTTTGGATTTTTGGCGGTGCTTGTTTTTTCATTTTTCCAATGGGTAATCCAGCCCATAATCCATCTTTCCGGGCTTAAAAAGCCTATTTCGGACGAGCAGGCAGCATTACAGATCGGTGAGTATTTTCCGGAAATAGGGGATAAGCTCGTAAATACATTGCAATTAAGAGGCTTAACCGGCACGCAATCCGACCTCATTGAAGCCAGCATTCGCCAGAAATCCGGCCAGTTGCTCATTGTCAAATTTTCCGACGCCATTCGTTTTAATGAAAATAAAAAGCGCATTAAATACGCCATTTATCCGCTTGCAGCCATTGCGGCGATCTTGCTTTTTAACCCATCATTTTTCTCGTCCAGCTCAGACAGGATCATTCACTTTCAAAAAAATTACACTTATGCTCCGTTTTCATTTGTTTTGGAAAACAAATCATTGAAAGCATTTCGAAATGAGGATTTTGTATTAAAACTGAAATTGAAAGGCGAAGCACTGCCTACTGCCGCTTATCTGGTCCAGAATGGTTCGAGATTTAAGCTAAACAATGATGGTAACCAGACTTATTCCTACACATTCAAAAACCTACAAAGAGACGTTAAATTCTCGTTTGACGCTGCTGGATTTACTTCCGAAGAATACAGGATCAATGTGGCGGAGCGTCCTTCGCTGCTTTCTTTTGACGTAAACCTGCATTATCCGGCTTATTTGAACAAGCCTGCGGAAGGTTTGAATAATGTTGGAAACCTTTCTGTGCCGGAAGGAACGACTGTGGAGTGGAATTTTAACACCTCTTCAACCAAATCACTCGTTATCAAATTTGATGATGATTCAGCATTATACAGTGCGAAAGGCAAGGAAGGAGACCGTTTTGAGATCAGGAAAACGGTGAAACGCTCCTCGCAATATCAGGTTAATCTGCAAAATGATGAGACAACGAATTCGGACAAAATCGGCTATTTCATCAATGTTGTTCCAGATAAATTCCCAGTCCTTAACCTCGAAAATTTCCAGGATACGACACTTTATAATTATTTGGTTTTAGGCGGCTCGATCAGCGACGATTATGGCTTTTCGCAGCTGAAAATGTTCTATTCTGTCAAAAGGGCGGATCAGAAAGAAGCTGGCCCAGCAAAAGGAATTCCTGTTCCGTTTAACAAAACGGTTAACACGCAGAGCTTTTATTTCCAATGGTATGTAGATAGCCTCAAACTGGCTCCGGGTGATAAGATCGAGTATTATGCCCAGGTTTGGGATAATGATGGCGTGAACGGCCCAAAAAGCGCCAAATCGCGGTCGATTCAGTTTACTGTTCCTTCCAAAGATCAGTTGGAAGCTGAGATCAAGAAGTCTGAGAAAGAGACGGAAGATCAAATGCAGTCTGCTATGAAAAAGGCGCAGAGCTTGCAGAAGGATTTAACGAATCTGGATAATAAGCTGAAGAGCAACAAGGAACTCGATTTCAAGGAGCAAAAGCAGATTGAGGAAGTGCTCAAAAAGCGTGAGGAATTGATGAAAGAATTGCAGGCTTTGCAGGAAAAGAACCAGAATGCCAACGAAAAGTCGAAGCAGTTCAATCAGCAAAGTCCGGAATTACAAAACAAGCTGGACCAGCTTCAAAAGCTCATGAACGAGCTGATGGATAAGGACACGGAAAAGCTTTACCAGGAATTGAAAAAATTGCTGGAACAAAAGCAAAGCGACCGCATGTCGAGCATGATGGAAAAGCTAAAAAACAAGGAAAATAATCTCGAAAAAGAGCTGGAACGCACCATGAAGCTTTTCAAGCAAATGCAGCTTGAACAGAAAATGGAAAATCTGACTGAAAAACTGAATGAACTGGCGGATAAGGAAGACCAGCTTGCGGATAAAAGCCAGGAAAATGACAAGAATAAAAATTCGGACGATAAAAAGGGCAAAAACGAGGAGCTAAAAAAAGAGCAGGAAAAAATTCAGGACGAGTTCAAAAAAGCGCAGGAAGACGCGGAAGAGGCTGAGAAATTGAGCGAAGAGCTTGAACAGCCGTTGGACACACAGAAGGAGGAGCAAAAGAACGCTTCTGAGCAAATGGAAGAAGGGAAGAAGCAACTTGACAAGCAGCAGAATCAAAAAGCGTCTGAATCGCAGAAAAAGGCAGCTAAGTCAATGAAGAAAATGTCAGAGTCGATGCAGGAAGCGATGGAAGCTGCAGAAATGGAACAAATGCAGGAAAACCTGGATGCATTGCGCGACATTCTGGAAAATTTAATAACACTTTCTTTTGACCAGGAAACATTGATGAAAGATTTCCGCGGTGTGAGCTTGCAGGATCCGCGGTTTATAAAATTGGGTCAGCAGCAATTGAAATTGAAAGATGATGCAAAAATCGTGGAAGACAGCCTTTATGCGCTTGCGAATCGGGTGATCCAAATCCAGTCCTTCATCACGCGCGAGCTTAATGATATGAAGTCTTACATGGACGAAAGCGTGAAGAGCATTAAGGATCGCCAGATCAATCTTGCGACTTCCAAGCAACAGTTTGCTATGACCTCGATGAATAACCTGGCTTTAATGTTAAGTGACGTTTTCAACCAGATGCAACAGCAAATGGCCATGGCGATGCCGGGAAGTGGTAAGGGCAAAAAAGGAAAGCAGAAAGGCGAGCAAAAAGGCATGGGCGAAATGCAGGATAAGCTCAATGGCGAAATGAAGAAGCTCGGCGAAGGCAAGGAGGGACAAGGAAATAATTCCGAGAAGCTCGCCAGAATGGCTGCTGAACAAGCGATGATCCGGAAGATGATCCAGGACCTGATGGAGTCGCAGAAGGGCACGGAGGTTGGAAAACAAATGAGCAAAGAGTTGCAGGAAATTGCTGAGAAAATGGATGAGACGGAAACTGATCTCGTTAACAAACGCATTACGCCCGAACTTATCAAACGCAATCAGGAAATTACAACGCGCTTGCTGGAATCTGAAAAAGCAATGAAAGAGCAGGATGAGGACGAGCAGCGCAAAGCCCAAAGTGCGAAACAATTGCCAAGACAACCACCTGCGGCATTCGAGAAATACATTCGTGACAAAGAGAAGCAGACCGAACTGCTGCGGACCATTCCGCCTACATTTTCTCCATTCTACAAAAGGGAAGTGGACACTTACTTCCGCAAGTATCAGGCTAAGAACTGATTATCCCGACAGTTTGTTGTGAACATTCCGGTGACTGCGTTTTAACAATTTTTAAGCAAGTTGTTCAAGGCGCAGCCACCGGCTAAACTGATCTTAACGGGATAGTTTAGTATGTTTGTAATATTTTATCACCCAGTATGCTTAATTTCTTCACCGAAAACGTCGATTTCGACCTATTACGCCCGGTTAAAACGAAAAAGTGGATCAAAAACACCTCAATATCAGAGGGTTATGAAATTGCAGATTTGAACTACATTTTCTGTGATGACGATTATCTCCTTGAAATCAATAAACAATATCTCGACCACGACTATTTTACCGACATTATTACGTTTGACAATAGTGAGGAAGACAATGTAATCGAGGGTGATATTTATATCAGTGTTGATCGGGTGAAAGAGAATGCTGCAACATTTCAGGCTGATTTCGAAACTGAAATGCGAAGGGTTTTGATACACGGTTTGCTGCATTTAATGGGTTATGACGATACGGATGAAAAGCTAAAAGCGGCCATGCGAGCCAAAGAGGATCAGTATCTTTTGCTGTTCTAGTTAAATTTCCACGTGGAACACTTTAATTAAAGTGGTTTAATAAGTAAATGAATTATGTTTCAAGAATATGATGTAATCGTGGTAGGAGCAGGCCATGCGGGTTGTGAAGCAGCTGCGGCTGCGGCAACGATGGGCTCTTCCGTTCTACTGATTACGATGAATATGCATACGATTGCCCAAATGTCTTGCAACCCTGCAATGGGCGGCGTGGCGAAAGGGCAGATCGTTCGTGAGATCGACGCGCTTGGCGGACAGTCGGGAATCATTAGTGACAAAACAATGATCCAATTCCGGATGCTCAATTTGTCAAAAGGCCCAGCTATGTGGAGCCCGAGATGTCAGAGCGACCGGGCTATGTTCGCAACAGAATGGCGGAATGTTTTGGAGAATAATCCGAATGTTGACTTCTGGCAGGACACAGCGAAAGCGATTATTATTAAGGACGGCAAAGCCTGCGGCGTGAAAACTAGCCTTGGCATTGAAATACATTCCAAATCCGTAGTGCTTACAAACGGCACGTTCCTGAACGGACTCATCCATATAGGAGAGAAAAACTTTGGCGGCGGACGCACAGGTGAAAAAGCAGCGACCGGGATCACTGAGCAACTCGTAACATTAGGCTTCGAAGCGGGCCGAATGAAAACCGGAACCCCTCCACGCGTGGACGGACGCTCGCTTGATTATTCCAAAATGGAAGAGCAACCTGGCGATGAGAATCCATCTAAGTTCTCTTACTCGGATACGAAGCCTCTTGCGAAGCAACGCAGCTGCTGGATTACTTACACCAATACAGAAGTTCATGAAATTTTGAGAACAGGGTTTGAAAAATCGCCTATGTTTTCAGGCAGGATTAAAGGAATTGGGCCACGTTACTGTCCATCTGTTGAAGATAAAATCAATCGGTTTGCAGATAAAGACCGCCACCAGATTTTCGTAGAGCCGGAAGGGTGGGACACAGTGGAGGTTTATGTAAATGGCTTTTCGACTTCCTTGCCAGAGGATGTACAATATGCTGCGCTTCGGAAGATCCCGGGATTTGAGAATGCGAAAATGTTCCGTCCGGGTTATGCAATCGAGTACGATTACTTTCCACCGACGCAATTGAAATCAACGCTGGAAACCCATTTGATCCAAAACCTCTTTTTCGCAGGACAGATTAACGGCACGACGGGCTATGAAGAAGCCGCCTGCCAAGGATTGATGGCGGGCATCAATGCTCACCAAAATGTACATGAGCTAGAACCATTCGTCTTGAAAAGATCCGAAGCATACATTGGTGTTTTGATTGACGACTTAATTAATAAAGGCACAGAGGAACCATACAGAATGTTTACATCGCGTGCTGAGTATCGCACGTTGCTGAGACAGGATAACGCGGACATTCGACTTACTGAAAAGGGCTTTAACCTTGGACTGGCAAGTCAGGAAAGGCTTAATAATGTCAATAGAAAAAAAGGCGAAGTAGCAGAGATTATCGCTGCATTCTCCGCCACCAAATTGACGCCAGAAGAGATTAACCCGACATTGGAAACGATTGGTACGGCTGCATTGCGTGAAAAAATCTCACTCGCTCAACTTCTGAGAAGGCCACAAATTTCTATTGATCAGCTTACCGAAGCGAGTCCGGTTGTGGAGACCTTGCTCGAAAAATTTGGAAAAGACTCGATCCATCAGGCCGAGATCAATCTGAAATACGACAGTTATATTGAAAAAGAAATGCTGCTGGTTGAGAAAATGAATAAGCTGGAAAACCTGAACATTATTGAGAATTTCAATTATGATGTGGTTACCTCGCTTTCATTTGAAGGCCGCGAAAAATTGAAAAGGACGCGTCCGCAAACCATCGGACAAGCTTCCCGAATCAGTGGTGTGAGCCCTTCCGACATTTCTGTATTAATGCTTTTCATAGGACGCTGATGCCATTAGAAACACTTCAAAAATGCCCGGTTTGCGAGAAATCAAGCTTCAACAACTATTTGAATGTTGAGGATTATACGGTTTCTCATAAAGAGTTTACGATCCAGCAATGCAACGCATGCTATTTTCTATTCACGAACCCACGTCCTTCGGAAGCTGAAATAGGAGCTTATTACCAATCGGAAGACTACATCTCGCACCATGACGAAGAGAAGACCAACCTGATTTCGAAAGCCTATACCGCCGTAAGGAATCGGACGATCAAACAGAAAGTAGAATTGATCGACAGTTTTTATCCATCAAAAGGAAACATGCTGGATGTGGGCTGCGGGACGGGTGTTTTTCTCACAGCGATGGCAAAAGATGGCTGGCGGATCTCCGGAACGGAACCGGATCCGGGAGCAAGAACATTGGCACAGAAGCGGGCAGGCGCTGATATATATGAAACAATCAACGCCGGTGAACTGACTTACCAAACATTTGATATTATTACCATGTGGCATGTCCTCGAGCATGTGCATTTGCTGAATGAAACCATTGAATGGCTTTACAAACACCTTAGCCCGAATGGCAAAATTCTGATTGCCGTTCCTAACCCACAATCATTTGACGCGGTAAAATACGGCCGGTTTTGGGCTGCCTATGACGTCCCCAGGCATTTGTATCACTTCACCAAGGGAACGATGAAAACGCTGCTTCATAAGCACAATTTGGAGATCAAAAACATTCTTCCTATGTGGTTTGATTCGTTCTACGTCGGCATGCTTAGTACAAAATATAGCGGAGGAAGCATTAACTATATCGATAGCGTGAAAACGGGACTTCTTTCCAATTTGAAAGGAAGAGCACAGGACAAAGACCATCTCAATACATCGAGCCTCATATACATTGTTTCAAAAAAATAACCTGAAATTCTGACAACAATCTGAATGGGCCCTCAATACGCGTTATCTGTATTGCGGGCCTTTTAACTTTAAAAATCAATGATCAGAACCATTGCCATTGCTATTATTTGCCTGATAATTTTCGGTCGCTGTGCCCAGCAGGTTTCGCCAACGGGTGGAAAAAAAGATTCTATTCCGCCTACGCTGGTGGAAAGCAACCCGCTGAACAAAACATTAAATTTTAAAGGCAAGAAAATCGAAGTATTCTTCGACGAATACGTGGTTGTAGACAACATTAACCAGAAGCTGATCATTACGCCAGAGGCGGATAATCCGTATTCCTACAAGCAAAATGGCATGTCTGTTTCATTGAGTTTTAAAAACGAATTCAAAGACAGCACTACTTACACGTTGAATTTCGGGGACGCGATAAGGGATTTTGCAGAGAAAAACCCGGCGAAAAATCTAAAACTTGTATTCAGCACAGGTAACACACTCGATTCCGGCCGCGTGTACGGAATATTGAAAGACATCAAAACAAACAAGCCGATTTTTGACGCATTGGTCGGGCTCTATAACCTCAGCGACACGCTCAATATCGTTAAACAAAAGCCCTACTATTTCTCCCGCACCGACAGCAGCGGCGTTTTTTCTATCGAGAACATTCAGACAAGGGATTACAAACTGATTGCGATCGACGATAAAAACCGCAACATGCTCTACAATGCCAAAGATGAGCGCATGGGCTTTTTAAGCAAGCCCGTTTCGGCCAGGACTGATTCCGCTTCCTACAACATAGACATGTTCCTGTCCGACAATACAGTGCTCAAAATCCAGCGAACCATTCCCAGAGTGAACAATTACGCGGTCGTTTTTAGTAAATCAATAGAAAAAGTGGACGTGAAGTTTATGAATAACGACACATTGCCTTATATGCTGGAAAACGGTGCTGCTTTGAAGTTTTTCAATGTGCAGCCACATCCAGACTCAACATTGGTAAAACTTACAGTCACAGATTCACTGGGAACCGTTACCGATTTTGAACAAAAAATTGCATTTCAAACGCAAAGCGGGAAGGAGCGGCAGCGCGATCCATTTAATATGACGACAAAGCCTGAGGGCAATAAAGCGCTTACAAATACATTTGTTTACACACTGAATTTCAATAAACCTATCCAGTTTTTAGATGATAAAAACATCAGTCTGATCACTGATAGTCTCACGCACGAGCCGCTGAATGCATTCAAATACCGCTGGGATCCCACACATACAATGCTGACCATTGATGCAAAATCGTTTGCAAAAGACACCATCAAGTGGGACTTCCCAAAGGGCAGTATACGGAGCGTTGAAGGCGATACTTTATCGAGAACGCTTATTAAACATCCGGTTCTGAACGAAGAAAATTATGGCCAAATCAGAGGTGCTATCACCAACGCCGACACGGCAATGCGCTATATTATTGAACTTGTAGACGAGCAGTACAAGCTCATAGAAACGCAATACACATCCCCCTATACATTCATTCACATCCCGCAGGGCAAATACTACATTCGTGTTACCCTGGATGCCAATAGGAACCGGCGCTGGGACACCGGAGAGCTCGATAAGGATAAACAGCCTGAAGCAATCTATTATCTCCCTGACAAAATCCTTTTGAAGGCCAATTTTGAATTGAATGATGTAAATGTCACGCTTCCAAAGTAAAAAATTCCCGATTCTTTATACACTTACTGTGGATAACTATGTTAATAACCCGTAAATTTTGTTGGTAAACGGGCCGAAAATGTTAACAATTGTGTGGATAAGCGTGGATATCTGTGGATAAAAAATCGATTGCCATGCCTTTGTGGGTAAATGTAATCCAAACAGAAGTTAACACCGCGTTGATACACTTAAGTTAATGTGGATAAGATTAAATGCTGAGATCCCTACGTTACCAACACTGGAGTGTGAACATTTAAATTCCTAACTTGTAATTCAGCAAGTTAAACGTTGATAAATCTGAGCGCTTAAGTGGATAAACACCTTTAGTTATTCACAATCTGTGGATAACTATGTTAATCTACAGTGGATAAAGTAATTATCCCCTTATCCACAGACCTAGTAAGTGATAATAACTAAAGGAAAATTTTTTTTTATCTATTATGAAAAAGGTTTCGAGTTGGGTATTGATGGGATTACTTCTTTCCGGGGCGGCCGCGGTCGGGCAGTCGGAAAAGGAAATGGCGGAGGAGTATTTTAAGAATAATGATTGTCCGAAAGCACTTACATACTATGCCGGCTTTTTGAAAACAACATTTGAAAAGAATGCGCTTAAGAATTACACAAACTGCATCATTAAGACAAAGGGATGGGGTGACGGCGAGCAATTTTTCAAGAAGCAGATCAAAAGCGATGCGCCTAATGCGAGCTGGTATCAATTGTATTGGGCCGTGCTTCTGGAAGGCCAGGGAAAGCCTCAGGAGGCCACGAAAAAGATAGAGCTGAGCATTGCCGCATCCGGCGCGAGGATTGAGCTTAAACGCGATCTTGCGGAAGAATTCCGTGCCATGAACAAGCCTGAATGGGCCAAGCAAATCCTGATCGAAGCGAGAGAAAGCGCTAAACGAACAGACATATTTCAGCTGGAACTTGCAAGCGTTTACCGTGACCTGAATGCGCCTGAACAAATGATCGATGAGCTGCTCTCTTACGGCATGCGTTATCAGAATATTGAGGTTGTGCAGAATATGCTGCAAGACTTCACGAAGGACGAAAAAGAACAGGCATTGTTGGAAAAAGTGCTTTACGATAAGATCCAAAAATTCCCAGCCGAAGGTTTTTACAATGAATTACTGATCTGGTACCAGATCCAGAAAAAGGATTTTTACAAAGCATTCATACAGGAGCGCTCCCTTGACAAGCGATTTAAACACAACGGCTCGCGGCTCTATAACCTTGGAATGCTCGCGCTTCAAAACCTGGACTATACAAACGCCGGAACCATCTTCGATCATTTGGTGAAGGAATATCCCAAAGGGCAGCTCTATCCGGTTGCACGGAGAATGGCCATTTTCGCGCGTGAGGAACAAGTGAAAAACACTTACCCGATCAAGCGCAGCGAAGTGCAAAAACTCCTGGGTCAGTATCAGCAACTGGTAGATGAACTCGGTGTGAATGTGCGGACCGTGGAAGCACTCAGGAACATGGCGATCCTGAATGCATTCTATATGGATGATTTTAAAAAGGCAATTGAAATACTCAATACGGCAATCGACGCAGGCAAGCAGGAAAAGAATTTTGTGGACAAATGTAAGCTTGACCTGGGCGATATTTACCTTTTGCAAGGCGAACCCTGGGAAGCAACATTGGTGTACTCTCAGGTCGAGAAATCGCAGAAGGATGACTTGCTGGGTTACGAAGCCAAGCTTAGAAATGCCAAGCTGCATTATTTCAAAGGAGAGTTTGAATTAGCAAAAGCAGTGCTCGATATTTTAAAAAAAGCAACTTCCCGGGAAATCGCCAATGATGCAAACGAATTGTCGCTGCTTATTATGGATAACACGGGACTCGATAGTACGGAAGCTGCTATGAGACAATATTCGTCCGCGGAGCTGTTGTTATTCCAAAACAAAAAGTATGAGGCCATTGATACATTAAAACAGCTTTATACAAAATACCAAAACCACAGCCTGGCCGATGAAATTCTTTGGCTAACCGCTAAGACTTACATTAAGCTCGACAGCAACCAGCAAGCGATGGAAAACCTGAAAGTGCTGACGACGAAATATGGTCATGACATTTATGGTGACGACGCATTGTTTGCCTCCGCAAAACTTTACCAGGAAAAGTTGAAAGACAAAGATCTTGCGATGAAGCTTTATCAGGAGCTGATGGAAAAATATCCGGGAAGCATTTTTGTCGCCGAGTCAAGAAAGCGATTCCGACTTCTACGGGGAGACGTCATTAATTAGAAATTTTTGGTTAAAAAGTGAAAGAGGCAGCAATCGCGAAGATTTCTGCCTCTTTTGGTTTCGATATTTGCGCACTTAGATCCGATTGAATTGCTGTAAGCAAATCTCACGCGACAAATATTGATATAAAATCAATTTAATGTATTCATTAGCAGCTTCTTAAATTCGAAAAACGAGGCATCCATTTTTGTAGCTACTTTTTCAATGGAAAGCAGGGAACGGAGTCTTTCCGGTATTTCGATCGGTTTTTCCAAAGTTTCTTCAACAAGCTCGATAAATTTGGCAGGATGAGCAGTTGAAAGAAAAACGCCGGTAAAGTCGGAAGTATTCTGCTCCCGATATTTTTCAAGACCCTGATAAGCGACTGCGGTGTGTGGGCACATTACATATCCGGAAGTTTGAAAAACTTCGCGCATCGCATTTCTGGTCTGCTCATCATCAAAATAAAATCCGGAAACTTTTTCAGTCGCCGATTTCCAGTCATCACCGAAAAATCTTTTCAGTCTCACGAAATTGCTGGGGTTACCAACGTCCATTGCATTGGATATGGTTTCCACAGAAGGCAGCGGTTCATATGTTCCGCTTTCCAGATATCGGGGAACAGCATTGTTCAAATTTGTTGCTGCTACGAAATGTTCCACCGGCAACCCCATGCGATAGGCCAGAAGCCCGGCGCTCAAATTTCCAAAATTTCCACTCGGCACAGCAAAAACAACTGGCTTACCAAGCTTCTTTAACTGCGCATAGGCTGAAAAATAATAAAAGGACTGAGGGATCAGCCGAGCGATATTAATAGAATTAGCAGAAGCAAGGTTGAATTTAGCATTCAGCTCCGGATCCAGAAAAGCCTCTTTGACCAATTTCTGGCAATCGTCAAACGTGCCATCGACTTCAATCGCCGAAACATTATGTCCCAGCGTAGTAAGTTGTTTTTCCTGAATGTCACTCACCTTACCACTCGGATAAAGAATGGTGACGGAAATTCCGGGAATTTTATAAAATCCTTGTGCAACCGCTCCGCCCGTGTCGCCTGATGTGGCAACGAGTATTTTGATTTCCTTTTTTGAGCGCAGCAAATAATAGGACATGATAGCAGCCATAAACCGTGCTCCAAAGTCTTTAAAGGCCATAGACGGGCCGTGAAAGAGCTCTAAAACATAGTCCTTTTCATTAATCTGCCGAACAGGCGCTTCGAAATCATAAGCCTTCTGAATGATGGTTTCAATCTCGCTTCTTGTAATTTCGCTTCCGAATAGGGTATGCGTTATCTCAATGGCAATCTCATTGAAAGTCTTATTTTCAATATTTGCTATAAAATCAGGCGAAAGCTGTGGGATAGATTCCGGCATATAAAGCCCGTTATCGGCAGGAAGGCTGTTGAAGATAGCTTCTTCTGCCGAGGCCTTTATACTGGCCGTTTTTGTACTATAGAATATCATTTCAGTAACTATTGTGCAAACTTGAGAATTCAAATTTAAGTAAAAAGCCGCCAGGAAGGAGCTACAAATTTTTTGTGGCTTTGAAATTGGCCAGTGAATTTGTCGGGCCGAGGCTGTGTTTTATAAATTGATCTGTAATAATTAACAAACTATAAATATGTCACTAGGTATTTTTAATGTTCCCGCAGTGAGGAATGAGCCTGTAAAAAATTATGCACCAGGCAGCCCTGAAAGGGATTTACTGAAAAAAGCCCTCGAAGAAGCGCGGGCGAAAACCATTGAGATTCCGCAATACATAGGCGACCAGGAAATATATTCTCAAAATAAGC
This sequence comes from Dyadobacter sp. CY347, assembly GCF_021502655.1. Classification (GTDB taxonomy): domain Bacteria; phylum Bacteroidota; class Bacteroidia; order Cytophagales; family Spirosomataceae; genus Dyadobacter. Next base: position 1,830 of record NZ_JAKFFT010000016.1, on the reverse strand, counting down.
GTGCAATATCGCCACCGCATGATCACCAGCATTTATTAGGTCATTTTCATGAAGGAACTGCGGAGGATGTAAAACTTGCCGTTGATGCGGCCCTTGAAGCAAGAAAGAATTGGGCTGTGCTCAATTGGGAGCAACGCGCAGCTATTTTCTTGAAAGCGGCGGATCTGATTGCCGGTCCTTACCGCGGTGAAATTAATGCGGCTACAATGTTGGGACAATCTAAAAATGCTTATCAGGCAGAAATCGATTCAGCTTGTGAAATCATTGATTTCCTGCGACTTAATGTCAACTTCATGCGGGACATTTACAGCCAGCAGCCGATATCGTCGGATGGTGTCTGGAACCGGATGGAATACCGTCCTTTGGAAGGTTTTGTGTTTGCAATAACGCCTTTCAACTTTACAGCGATCGCTGGAAACTTGCCAGCAGCACCCGCATTGATGGGTAATGTTGTGATTTGGAAGCCAGCTTTCACACAAGTTTATTCCGCTAATGTGATCATGAAAGTGTTCAAAGAAGCAGGTTTACCGGATGGTGTAATCAATATGGTTTTAGCTGATGGTCCGATTGCAGGAGATGTCATATTCAAACATCCTGATTTTGCCGGAATTCACTTCACAGGAAGCACTAAAGTGTTTCAGACGATATGGAAGACCATTGGTGAAAATATCGCAAGTTATAAGTCGTTTCCAAGAATCGTTGGGGAGACAGGTGGAAAAGACTTTGTCCTGGCACATAAATCTGCCGATCCCAAAGCATTAGCAACCGGCCTTATTCGAGGGGCATTCGAGTATCAGGGACAAAAATGTTCCGCAGCTTCGCGGGCTTACATTCCTTCAAATTTATGGGAGGAAGTAAAAGAACTAATGCTCGCAGATTTGCAAGAAATCAAAATGGGTGGAGTAGAGGACTTTTCCAATTTCGTTAATGCAGTGATTGATGAAAGGGCATTTGATAAAATTGCCGGGTATATATCAAAAGCGAAAGAGGATAATGATACGGAAATCGTTGCTGGTGGCGACTTTGATAAGAGCAAAGGTTATTTCATTCAGCCAACTATTATAAAGGCTTCTAAAACGGATTACGTGACGCTTTGTGAGGAGATCTTTGGGCCTGTCCTTACAGTATATGTATATGACGAAAATGAGTTCGAAAAAATCATCCCTATTATCGACAGCACATCACCATATGCATTAACCGGCGCAATCTTCGCAACCGACCGCTATGCTATCCAATATGCTTCTGAGCATTTGGTGAATGCAGCAGGTAATTTCTATATCAATGATAAACCGACGGGTGCAGTTGTCGGTCAGCAGCCATTCGGAGGAGCACGTTCTTCCGGGACAAATGACAAGGCTGGTTCGGTTCTGAATTTGCTTCGCTGGGTATCACCTCGGGCAATAAAGGAAACACTTGTTTCCCCACTTGATTACAAATATCCCTTCTTAGGAGGTGAGTAATTGTACAATACTGTTGATTTGTTTAAAGGGTTGAAGAACTTTACGTTTTTTGAAGTTTTTTTTTGACGTGATATTGCAACCCTAAAATCTTTTTCTACCTTTGCAATCCCAATCGCAAACGGCGAAAGAGAAAAGAGGAAAAAGAAAGCGCGATTGGCCCTGTTCTTTGACATGATGAGATAAACCAAGAGAGTAAGAAATACTCGTTTAAGAAGATTCGCTGATATCTTTCGGGATATACAGCACAACAAAATTTACAATGGAGAGTTTGATCCTGGCTCAGGATGAACGCTAGCGGCAGGCTTAATACATGCAAGGCGAGGGGGCAGCAATGTCACCGTCGTACGGGTGCGTAACGCGTATGCAACCT
>NZ_JAKFFT010000015.1 GCF_021502655.1 Dyadobacter sp. CY347 | reverse complement strand
TGCAGGCGTTCAGGTTACTGAAAATTCCGCTGAGCCCGGTGGCGAAATTTCTATTAAGATTCGTGGAATTGCATCTATTACAGGATCTAGCGAGCCGCTTATTGTGGTGGATGGAATACCAATGTCAGTAAACCTAAAGGCTATTAATCCAAATGATATCGAGAGTATAGACATATCTAAAGATGCAGCAGCGTCAGCGATTTACGGCAGCAGGGCGTCTGCGGGAGTAATATTTGTAACTACAAAAAGAGGAAAAGCAGGTAAAGTCTCAGTTAATTTTGATGCCTTTTCCGGCGTACAATATGCCACTAAAAAAATTCCGCTTTTAAATGGCACAGAATTCGCAAGATTGGCCAATGAAAATTTGTTGAATGGCGGACAGGTACCAAACCCTGCATGGTCTAATCCAGCAAATGTTTTAAATACCGATTGGCAGGACGCTATGTTCGTTAAAGGAGCACCTCTGCAGAATTACAATTTATCGATTTCCGGAGGATCCGAGAAATTTAAATCTTATTTGTCCTTAGGTTATCAAAGCCAGAATGGTATAGTTAAGAGATCCAGATACGAAAGAATTACTTCTCGTATCAATCTTGATTACGACTTGTCAAAAAGGATTAAAATAGGTGCATCAGTAAACTTAGGATGGGATAGTTCATTAAATCCATATACGCAGAATGAATTTGCAGGAGTTTTACTTGGAGCACTAAGGGCACAGCCTACAGATCCGGCATTTACAGATCAGGTAGGACCAATTGGAGACCATTTGTACGGCTTTAAAGGTTACGCTATAAGAAATCGGACGTATAATGCCACATGGTATGCCTTAGATAATCCTGTGTTTCAAAGCGAGTTTTTCACTAGTAAAAGTTCAAACAAGAACACAACTCTGCTCACAACTCTTTTTTCTGAGGTTGAACTGTTCAAAGGGTTGAAATTTAAAACTGTGTTTGGCTACAATGTCCTTAACAATATTACTACCGGTGGGACAGCTATTCGCCTTCCAGCCGAGCTTGACCCTAATCAGCAAACTAACTTTGACGAGGGCTGGTCAAACGGGTTGCAGTGGAACTGGATAAATACTTTTGATTATACAAAAAGCTTTGGACGTCATAATCTAGGCATATTGGTAGGAACGGATGCCTTAAAAAGAACAAATCGAGCCATATATGGACGTGGTGTTAATTTAGCAGAAGGTCAGGCGTCAATAAGTGCGACCGAACCAACAGGAAGATTTACGAACGGCAGTCCGGCCGTACCGTCGTCTCTTTTTTCCTTGCTCGGCCGCTTAAATTATAATTATGACGATAAATATTTGTTATCATTAGTATTACGACGCGATGGCAGCTCAAAGTTCTCGGCAGATAGCAGATTTGGATATTTTCCATCCATTTCAGGAGCTTGGAGAATTTCGAACGAATCTTTCTTGAATAAATCAGAAGTCGTAGATGATCTTAAGATAAGAGCTAGCTACGGAATAGTAGGTAATCAAAACATTGCTGATTTGCAATATCTTTCCAGCTTCTATAATCCTAACAGCGTTTTTGGTTATTCTTTTGGAGAGAATCCTACGCTAAGTCCGGGATTAATACCACAAGTGCTTGGGAATTCAAATTTGAAATGGGAGAAAAATACTGAAAGCAATATTGGCTTGGATGCTTCACTTTTAAAAGGTGCATTCACAGTGACCGTGGATTTGTACAAAAAAAGGCTGTCAGATCTTTTGGGAAATGTTGATATTCCATTTTATTCAGCACCATATAACGGGAAGTATCTGGAAAATGCCTTCACGATGGAAAACAGTGGTATAGAGCTTTCATTAGGCTTTAACAAACGCATTGGTAATGTAAATTTATCTGCCGGTGGTTTTATTGCAACGTTAAAAAACAAAGTCATAGACCTCTTCCCGGGTAATACCAGCAGTTTTCTTGTGCAGCCTATATCTATAATAGGCGGTACTTTCAATGACCAGAATGCACAGACAAGGACCTATGTAGGCAAAAGGGTTGGTAGCTTTTGGGGATATATATTCGATGGTATTATTCAAAACCAGGCAGAACTGGATGCCAGTGGAATGGCTGCATATGGAGCAAAGGTTGGTGATAAGAGGTTTAAAGATATCTCCGGACCCGAGGGAAAGCCAGATGGAGTAGTTACCAATCTTGACAAAACCTATCTTGGAAATGGTCTTCCAGGTTACACTTATGGGTTCAACTTTAAAGCAGAATTTAAAGGAATTGATTTATCCGCATTCTTTAACGGGCAAGGTAATGTGCAAGCTGCAAATATGACCAATGCGTTAATTTACCATATGCGTTTTCATAATTCTACCGGGATAGTAAACGGCCACAAGGATTTATTGAATAGCTGGAATGGCGAAGGTACTAGTAATACCTTGCCCAGAAACTCTTATGACGCTCCAACTTCCAACAGATTTTTCTCAAGCGATTATATACAAAATGCAGCATTTTTGAGATTGAGAAATGTGGCGTTGGGCTACACTTTGCCTGCCGCTATTGCTGGAAAGGTTTATATGAAAAACGCCAGAATATACGTATCTGCACAAAATGTATTGACAATTACTAAATATACAGGATATGATCCTGAGGTAGGCAGTGCTCAAATTGGTATAAGGGCTTTGACTTCAGGGGTAGATTTTGGAAGATATCCAGCAGCAAGAATGTTTACCCTTGGGATCAATACTCAGTTTTAAACTAGAAAAAATTGTACTTACAGAAAAAAACCAGTATGAAAGCTAGAAATAATTTCTTCATCCATATACTTCTTTTACTAACGCTTCCTCTGTCATGGTCTTGTAAAGATTCATTTTTTGAAGCGTCATCTCAAGATGGTTCTATCAACGAATCATCTGCATTTAAAAGCAAAAAAGATTTTAATTCTGCTGTAACGAGCATGTATGCCAGCATACAAGGTTCAGCGGCAGCAGGAGAGCGGTGGATTACAATTCCAGGATACATATCTCAAGACGTAGTCGATGTCAGTGTTAACCCCAAACCGCTAGTCTCTTTCATGACTGACGCCAATCAGGATTTCCAGATTATTTGGACAGAACTATACAAAGTGGTTAGCAGCTCTAATATCGTGCTGTCAAAATTAGCTACAATTGAGGATGGGGTTCTTACAGATGCGGAAAAAAAGTCTTTTACAGCACAGGCTAACTTTTTTAGAGGATTCGCCTACCTAAGTCTGGCCAGAGCGTTTGGAGATGTGCCCATGCTTCTAGAAAGCTATTCTTCTTCTCAAAACTCGTTGCCATGCACCCCCAAGGCGCAGGTTTTTGCACAGGCAATAAAGGATATCAGCGAAAGCATGGAAAATTTACCTGAGGCAAATGATTATGCTGCAGTTGATAAAGGAAGAGTGTCTAAAGGTGCAGCTTTGTCTTATTTAGCCTATGCTTACATGTATGCAGAAGATTGGGCAAAAGCCAAAACATCTTTTGAATCACTATTTGCATTAACTAATCCTAAATATAGTCTTGCTACAAGCCCACGTACTCCTTTTTCAATTTTAAAGAAGAATATGCCCGAATATCTTGCTGAGAATATTTTTGAAGTTCAGTTTAGAGATTCCAAAGACTGGACGGCTTGGGGGCCTGATATAATAACAAATTCAGAAGGATCCTTCCTTGCGGTTCTATCAGCCGCAAGAAATATAGGAGGTGATTTCGATCCATGGGGTGGATGGGGAGAATATGTAGTAAATAAGAAAGCCTTAGATTCTTACGAGCCAAATGATTTAAGACGTAAAATAATGGTTATTGGTCACGGGGATACTTATCAGGGAGAAAATATGACAAGACCGGTAGGTCCAACAGATTGGGCGAAATGTCCTCAAACAAATGCAGGATTTTCTACCAAATACTGGCTGGGTCTATATAATAATGATTTATCTCCTCAAAACCTTCCCCAAATGAGGTTTGCAGAAGTATTGCTTAACTATGCAGAAATTTTGTTTAAATTAAATAATCCAGCGAGTGCGTATGAATATATTAATAAAGTAAGGCGTAGAGCTTCATTAGCAGATTTACCTGTTTCTAATAATGCCGATGTGTTTATGCAAAACTTAATGGATGAGCGCAGGCACGAGCTTCTTTTTGAGCCTAATTTATGGTTCCATTACACAAGAACCGGTACAGCTGCTAAGTTCTTGCTAGATAAACATGGGATCACTATGCAGCCTAACTGGATTAACTTTCCAATACCAGCGAGAGAAAAAAGTATAAATCCGAATCTTTGTTCAAACGGATACTAGCGATCATTTTAAGTCATAAATACGGTAGTCAAGCAGCTTTTTTGTAAGTACTTATAATTTTGACACTATTAAATTACGTTTGTAGATTCAGAATATAAAACTATCGTAATAAGCAACCATACGCGATTAATACACTCATAGGTGTTAACTATATATTCAATATATATCAGTTAATCTCCCCTAATTGTAAGTCATATCCAAAATATACGACCCATTCTATACATACAAATGAATTGCAAATAGCGAACTTGGCAAGAGGACATTCAGTTAAGTGAAACTTTCATAAATAATCAGACAAATGATAAATTTTATATCCTGAGAATAGACTGCTTTAAGCTATTAATACAAACTACTTATGAAATTACAGGTATCCTATAAATGTCTCTCCTAGTACATATTTTATTTAAATAATAGAGCCCAAAAATCTTATTCTTGTCCAAGCCAATTTCTTAAATAAATATGCATTTAATTTCACATTTAATCAAAAAACAGATCATTAAAAGTTTATTAGTTGTAGTAATTTTACTTATAACCGTTCTGTCTGGAAGTGCATTTGCTAAACAAATTTATGTTGCAAAAACTGGAAGCGATACTAGTAACGATGGTCTATCAGTTGCCTCGCCATTTTTGACAATACAAAAAGCCGCTGACGCAGCTGTTTTCGGAGATGTTGTTAGTATAAGGACTGGAGTCTATCGGGAAATGGTAGACATGAAGGCAAGTGGAATAGTTTACCAACCATATAACGGAGAATCTGTTACCATAAATGGAACAGATTTGTTATTGTCTTGGACATTAACATCGGGAAGCACTTACCAGACCACCGTTGACTGGAATGTAAATCCGACATGGGGAACCAATCAGGTATTTTCTGATGGGAAGATGATTGAATTAGCCAGATGGCCAGATCAAACATCAACAGATATTATTATGCCTACTAATGCCAAGGCAGACGATGTTAATGCATCAGGTAATATAATCACGATAACAGATGCAGACTTCAATGAACCAAGCACAAGATGGGTAGGTGCAAAGATTTGGATAAACCTAGCTCGGAATGGAAAAGATGGGCAGGGTTGGACAGGCATAGTACTTTCTGTATCAGGACATATGATTACCGTGGATTTTCGTGGTACACCTCGACTAGGGGATGAACCCTGGGGTTTGGGGCAAAACACGGAGTATTTTTTATTTGACCCGACACCAGCTGGTGTATCCGCTTCTGGGGGGGTTGATGCTTTGCTGAGCAATGGTGAGTGGTGGAAGAATGAGAATACTATGTATGTTAAAACCCCTAATGAATCAGTGCCAAGCAGTACAGAGACAGGTACCAATGTAATTGAGGCAAAGCGCAGACACTTTGCATTTTGGGCATCAACTACAAGAGCAAATTATACTATAAAAGACTTTAATCTTTTTGCTTGTGCTATTACAACAGACAATGATGCCCGAAATAATAGAAGCATACTTGAAGTAGCACATGATATTATTTTGGAAGGATTAAACGTCTTGTATCCTTCTCACCAAACTGATATGACTGGCAATTGGCAGGATCAACATTACGCTTGGTCCGGAATGGTTGTTGGTGGGCGAAATAATATTATCAGGAATTGTACTATTCGTTATTCGGCAACTTCTGCAATTAGTATACAGGGGTTTAATATTAAGGTATTGAATAATGAGATACAGGATGCCAATTACATGTGCTCCAATTCAGGTGCCATGAATACTGGGTTTATATGTAAAGATTCTGAAATAGGATATAATAAAATTTGGAACACAACGATGATGGCTATCAATTTTAGGTATTCGCAAAATAGCGATCCTAACATTAGAGATGTCTATCGCATACACCATAATGAGATATTTAATTTTCTACGCAGAAGTGGAGATAGTGGTGCAATAGATGTATTCGGACAAGATTTACAGTGGGCTCGTATAGATCATAATCTAATTTATAATACACTTGATGATGCCAAATATGGAGAATTAAAACATGGGGTCTACTTAGATTTTGGCGGAGCGGGGCGAAAAATTCGTGTTACCATTGACCATAATATTATGTACGGAATCACCACACCAGTACTAATTAATAATGGAATAGAAGTGGATCTTTATAACAACGTTTTGCTAACCCATGAAGATGGCCCTAATGCGCAGTTTGCCGTAGCTAATTTTAATGGAGGTAATGGTGAACAGATCAGGGTATACAACAATATTATGAGCCACCCTGGTAACCTTATTGGTTGCTGCGGAGACCTATCATCCTCAGATTTTCGCAATAACATCATCAATGCTAGGGGCTCTGTTCTTAACGATATTTTTGTAGATGCAAATAATGGCAATTTTATTTTGAAATCTACTGCAACAGATGCAATAGATAAAGGAATTTCAGTCAACAACTATAACGATAATGTACAAGGGATACCAGATTTGGGGGCAAAAGAATGGGGGACCTTTTTAGTAGCGCCCGATACTACCCCTCCTTCTACACCCTCAGCGGGTTTTACTTTGTCAAACGTAGCATCAACCAGTTTCAATTTAAGCTGGACAGCTTCGACAGATAATATTGCCGTAGCTTCGTATGATGTTTACGCAAATGGGCTTCTAATTACCAATGTTCCGACTAATTCTGTTAATTTAATCAATCTTACTTCATCAACCAGCTATTTTATCACATTAAAGGCCGTAGATGCGACCGGGAACCGGTCCGAGTTAAGTGTACCTTTTGAAGCCAAAACTTTATTAAGTGATGCTGCTATTTCTTTTGCACCTACTACTATTGTCGTAGACGGCACAAAAGAAGAGGCTTGGTTTGGCATAAGTTATCCTATTACCAATTCGGTTCTTGGTAGTACGTCAGCATCGGATCTAGGTGGGAACTGGACGTCCCTATGGGATGCGGATAATTTATATCTTTTTATTGATGTTACAGATGATATCAAAACGGTTAATTCAGGATCGGCCTGGTATGATGATGACCGGATCGAAATTTTTGTAGATGCCGATAATAATAAGGGAACTTCCTATGGTCCAAGAGATTACCAGTATTATATTCGACCTGGCGAAAGCAGTATCAGTGAGGTGCATTTCAACGCAACCTCAAATGTGGAGCTATCTAATGTAAATACTGACACTGGCTATAAACTGGAAATTAAAATTCCGTTTGCAACATTGGGTATCAGTGGGTCAGCTTTAAAAAACATAGGAATTGACGTTCAAATTGGCGATGACGATGGTGGGGGAATAGATGCTAAAAAAGCATGGCATTCCATAATAGACAAAACCTATCAGGACCCATCGCTAATGGGAACTGCACAGCTAAAAAATGCGGGTGTCGCGGACACAGACGCACCTTCAACCCCAGTAGGACTACAAGCATCAGCAATTACGCCCAATAGTTTTAATTTATCATGGTTCGCTTCCACAGATAATATAGCGGTGGGGTCTTATGAAGTATATCTAAATGGAAATCTGATAGAAACTATTAATACCAATTCTTACACCATAAAAAATCTGATTCCCGAAACCGCTTACATGATGACTGTAAGGGCAAAAGATGAGACTGGAAATATTTCTAACCCTAGTGAGGGATTAACTGTAACAACTTTTGCGTTGGGTTCGGAAACCAAATACGAAGCAGAAGATGCTGTTTTGGCAGGAGGAGCAGAGGTAGCGACAAATCATTCCGGATTCTCGGGGACTGGCTTTGCTGCCGGATATGGAACCGAAGGCGCATCGGCAACTTTCACAGTTAATGTATCTAATGAAGGTAATTATGATGTATTGCTAAGTTATGCCAATAATTTTGGGCCTTCACAAACACTGTCTATATATGTCAATGGCGAAAAAATAAAACAGACTGCTTTGCCATCTACCAGTGCATGGAATTCTTGGGCTACAAAATCAGAATCTTTGACGCTAAATGAAGGTAATAATACTATCAAGTACCAATACGATCCCAGCGATGGCGGACATGTAAACTTGGATTACATATCTTTTTATGGGGTATCAGCAGACTCTCAGGCCCCAACCACGCCCACAGCATTAAATGCTACCACAATTACAAATACTGGCTTTACTCTGAGCTGGGCAGCTTCCACAGATAACATCGGCGTAACGGGATATGAAATATTTAAGGATGGAGTCTCTATCAGCACTACTAGTGCAACTACACTTAATCTAGCTGGTTTGACGGCGGGGACCGCTTACATGATGACCGTAGAGGCAAAAGACCAAGCAGGAAACATTTCCATTCCTAGTGTAGGATTATCTGTTACAACCTTAGGTTCAGAAGCCAAATATGAAGCAGAAGATGCAGTTTTGGCAGGAGGAGCAGAAACTGCAACAAATCATTCTGGATTTTCAGGTACAGGCTTTGCCGCCGGATATGGAACAGAAGGGGCTTCTACAACTTTCACTATTAATATATCCAGTGCAGGTATTTACGACATCTTATTAGGTTATGCTAATAATTCTGGGCCTTTACAAAGGTTATCAGTTTATGTAAACGGGGTAAAAATCAAGCAGACCGCCTTACCTTCTACTGGAAGCTGGAGTTCATGGGCTACAAAATCAGAGTCTTTAAGTCTAAATGCAGGTACCAATACTATCAAATATCAATATGACAGTGGTGACGAGGGGAATGTTAACTTAGATTATATTTCCTTTGACCCAACCGCCGGATCCCTACCAGTCAAATTGGCTAATTTTGAGGTTTTCAAGGAAGGAAAGGTAGCAAGCTTGGTTTGGTCGACTACCGAAGAAAGTAACAGCAATCGATTCGAAATTGAGCATAGCATTAATGGTAAGGTTTGGGAAAAGATTGGAATATTGGAATCTGTTCAAGAGAGTAATCGCATCCAAAAATATTATTTTACGCATCGGTTTCCATCAGCAAATGAAAATTTATATCGCTTAAAAATGGTGGACAACGATGAAACATATTCATATAGTAGAATCAGGAGTATGTTCTTTAATGAATCAAACATAGATATTTATCCGAATCCGACAGCAGATAAAATTTTTCTAAAAGGTTCTAACCAAATTAAATCTATCTCCGTAATAAATTCAACAGGAGTTGTCGTTTATGAAAATCAAGCTTTGAATTATAACGAACTGAGCTTAGGACAGCTTTCAGAAGGATCGTACCTGCTAAGGATAAATCTTTCCAGTGGGGCACAGTTCACACATAAATTTATAATCAAAAGATGATTATATATACTTTCACTGCTAAGGTTTGACTTAAAATAATTACATGGTAATTGATTGCTTGCAAACTAGAAAGATTTATTACATGCAATGATTGATTTTTATGTACATATGATTGAATTTAAAATATACAATTTGTTCGATTTGTAAACCTGAAATTCCGATTCTGAAAAGATTTTTGAGTATGGGCCTATCTTAAAATGAGTAATTTCTGCGTATGCGATCTTTTCGAATATTTTAGAAATAAATTAATGATCTGATTTATCGCTGTGAAAGCCAAGGCGAAGATCTCAATGAAACACTTGCGCTGGTGGTTATGGTGACTAACCCTTGTCCCGGAATTAGGTTATAGGAAAGATCAAGCTAGTTGCTATCGAAAAAAAGTAGACAGTGTTTCAGGCAAGCATTGACTTGTTATTAATAGTAGAAAAGTTGTGAAATATACAGAAGATTATACTGTCAAAGATAGACAGATAAATACACAGTCTGAAGCACCTTGGTGAAAAATCAAAAAAACCTTCGATTACATACGAATATCATGATCAATCTATAAATGAAGTTCATGAAGATGTTACTATATAATGGCTACAATAAGCCTATGGCTATGCGGTATAACTTATATTAATATTAATAATTTCCAATTTATCAAATCAATAGGGGCTTGTCAATATTGTTTGATTATCTCATTAACTGATAATCTATCGCCATTTCATTTTTTCTGATTAAACTACTATTATAGATTTGTTTTAAATATAATATCCCTGTCGGTGTATCAATTTAATATAAACTCTTAATAAGTGATTTAATAATTAAAACAAATCAATACAATTGATATGTATGTATTTTTATTTTCAATCAAACAAATAATAAATAAATGGCTATTGATACTGCTATTATGTCCCGTCCTTTCGGTTAGTGTCTTTTCTAAGCAAATTTATGTTGCGAAAACCGGTAGTGATACTAATAATAGCGGTTTATCAATTGCGTCACCTTTCTTCACGATACAGAAAGCGGCTGACTTGGCTGTCTCCGGAGATGTTGTTAATGTAGGGGCCGGTGTCTATAGGGAAATGGTAGACATGAAAGCGAGCGGAATAACCTATCAGCCCTACAACGGAGAAGCCGTTACCATTAATGGTACAGATCTATTGGTATCTTGGAGCCAAACCACTGGTTCTACCTACCAGGCAACCATGAACTGGGATGTGAATGCAACATGGGGAACAAATCAGGTTTTTTCTGATGGAAAGATGATGGAACTAACTCGATGGCCCGATCAAACATCATCAGATATCGTTATGCCGACCAATGCCAAGGCAGACGGCGTTACAGGATCCGGGAATATATTTACGATAATAGATTCTGATTTTAATGAACCGGCCAGCAGGTGGGTAGGAGCACGAATTTGGGTAAACTTATCAAGGAACGGTAACGACGGACAAGGTTGGACGGGTACTGTTTTATCCATAACCGGCAATTCAATCATGGTAGATTTTGGAGAAGCCCCAAGAATGGGAGATCAGCCTTGGAGCTTAGGACCTAATACAGAATACTATTTATTCAATCCTACAGCTGCGGGTATAAATGCAACCGGTGGAATAAATGCTATACTTGCTAACGGTGAATGGTGGAAGGATGGTAACACATTGTATGTCAAAACGCCGAATGGTGCTAGCCCTAGTCTTACTGGTACAGGTATCAATTTGATTGAAGCCAAACGGAGGCATTTTGGTTTTTGGTGCTCATCTACGCAATCTGGTTACACCATCAAAAATTTCAGCCTGTTTGCCTGTTCAATCACCACAGACAAAGATGCAACCACAAACAGGATTATAGAAGAAGGTGCTCACGATATAATTATTGAGGGATTAGACATAAAATATCCATCCCATCAAACAGATATGAGTGGTAACTGGCAGGATCAGCATTATGCATGGACAGGTGTTGTAGTAAGCGGGAGAAATAACATCATTAAAAATTGTAAAATACGTTATGCTGCTACTTCGGCACTTAGTATCCAGGGATTTAACATTAAGGTATTAAATAACGAGATCCAGGATGCCAATTATATGTGCTCCAACTCTGGTGCCATGAACACTGGTTTTATATGTAAAGATTCAGAAATAGGATATAATAAGATCTGGAATACTACAATGATGGGCATTAATTTCAGGTATTCCCAAAATAGCAATCAAAATGTAAGAGATGTTTATCGTATACACCATAACGAGATCTTTAATTTTATGCGCAGAAGTGGAGATAGCGGTGCAATTGACATATTTGGACAAGATCTGCAATGGGCTCGTATAGACCAAAATTTGATTTATAACACATTAGATGATGCGAAATACGGAGAATTGAAGCATGGAATATACTTGGATTACGGTGGAGATGGAGCAAGATATCGTGTGACTGTAGACCACAATACCATATTTAATGTGAGTAACCCGGTGCTGATAAACCCGGGATCAGATGTAAATGTTTATAATAATGTTTTACTATCACATGGCTTGGGCTCTTATCCGCAATTCTACATATCACTGATTATCAACATCAATAGTGAAACACAAAAAAATATTAGGGTCTACAACAACATAATGAGCCATGTTCCCACAATAAATATATGTTGTGGGAATCCTACACCAATTGATTTGCGAAACAATATTTCTGATGCCAGAGAGGGTGTCCTTACCGCATTATTTGTGGATGCTAGCAGGGGGGATTTTAGTTTAAAATCTACTGCAACCAATGCAATTGACAAAGGAATTTCTGTTGGTATTTACGATGACAATGTACAGGGGATAGCAGACCTAGGAGCAAATGAATGGGGAACATTTTTAATTTCGCCTGATACTACACCTCCTTCTATACCCATTGGATTTATACTTTCCAATATTACAACTTCCAATTTTTTATTAAGCTGGACAGCCTCCACCGATAACATAGCAGTAGCTTCTTATGATATATATGCTAATGGAGTTTTTGTAGTTAATACATCAATTAACTCCGTTAAAATAGATAATCTAACTCCTTCAACCAGTTATTTTATTAGAGTAAAGGCTGTTGATGCGACCGGTAACCGGTCAAACCTCAGTGTTCCTTTTGAAGCTAAAACATTGATAAGCGATGCTGCTGTTGCTTTCGCGGCTAGTAATGTCATTATAGATGGTACAAAAGAAGAAACCTGGTTTGGTACTAGTTACCCTATTGCCTCCTCATTGGTGGGAAGTGCATCAGCCTCTGATTTAAGCGGAAATTGGAATTCTTTATGGGATGCGAATAATCTTTACCTTTTTATAGATGTTACAGATGATATCAAAACAGTTAATTCTGGTTCTGTCTGGTACGACGATGACCGTATCGAGATATTTATAGATGCTGATAATGACAAAGGGACCTCTTACGGCGTTAGAGATTATCAATACTACATCCGGCCGGGAGAAACAAGTATTGAAGAAATACATTATAACGCAACAGCAAATATTCAGTTATCAAATATCAACACGCTGACAGGATATAAGCTCGAATTAAAAATACCGTTTGCAACATTGGGTATTAGCCCAACAGAGTTTAAAAACATTGGCATTGATGTCCAGATTGGTGATGATGATGGTGCGGGGGCGGATGCTAAAAAAGCATGGTATTCCATAGTAGATAGAACCTATCAAGATCCATCATTGCTGGGGACTGCGCAACTTAAAAATGCAGGAGCGGCAGATACAGAAGCCCCTTCTACACCGTTAGGCTTACAGTCATCAGCTATTACACCTAATAGTTTTGTATTATCATGGGCCGCATCTACAGATAACGTTGCGGTGGCATCTTATGAAATATATAAAAATGAAAATTTAATTAAAACGATTACTGCGAATTCTTACACAATTTCAGATCTGTTTCCTGAAACAGTTTATGCGATGACTGTAAAGGCGAAGGACCAGTCGGGGAACACCTCTGCACTAAGCTCTGCATTAAATGTAACCACATTTGCCTTAGGTTCAGAAGCCAAATATGAAGCAGAAGATGCAGTTTTGGCAGGAGGAGCAGAAACTGCAACAAATCATTCTGGATTTTCAGGGACAGGCTTTGCCGCCGGATATGGAACAGAAGGGGCTTCTACAACTTTCACTATTAATATATCCAATGCAGGTATTTACGACATCTTATTAGGTTATGCTAATAATTCTGGGCCTTTACAAAGGTTATCAGTTTATGTAAACGGGGTAAAAATCAAGCAGACTGCCTTACCTTCTACTGGAAGCTGGAGTTCATGGGCTACAAAATCAGAGTCTTTAAGTCTAAATGCAGGTACTAATACTATCAATTATCAATATGACAGTGGTGACGAGGGGAATGTTAACTTAGATTATATTTCCTTTTACCCAACCGGCGGATCCCTACCGGTCAGATTGGCTAGTTTTGAGGTTTTCAACGAAGGAAAGGTAGCAAGCTTGATTTGGTCAACTACCGAAGAAAGTAACAGCAATCGATTCGAAATAGAGCATAGCATTAATGGTAAGGTTTGGGAAAAGATTGGAATACAGGAATCTGTTCACGAGAGTAATCGCATCCAAAAGTATTATTTTACGCATCGGTTTCCATCAGCAAATGAAAATTTATATCGCTTAAAAATGGTGGACAACGATGAAACATATTCATATAGTAGAGTCAGGAGTATGTTCTTTAATGAATCAAACATAGTTATTTATCCAAATCCGACAGCAGATAAAATTTTTCTAAAAGGTTCAAACCAAATTAAATCTGTCTCAGTAATAAATTCAACAGGAGTTGTCGTCTATGAAAATCAAACTTTGAATAGTAACGAACTGAACTTAGGACAGCTTTCAGAAGGATTACACCTGCTTAAAATAAACCTACTAGATAAATCAATTTACATCCACAAATTTCTAATAAAAAGGTAAAAAAATAGCGACAACCTCGGTGTGATTTACACTCACTTCTCCGAATTGGTAAATGAGTTAAGGATAAGTAAAAATGGTTTAGGACTTTTCTTATTGTTGGAAACAGTATGGATCCTACAATGTATTCGGATGGTTATATTGTTTGCAAATTGATGTAAAAGCGAACCAAGTCAATGAGGAATGGATTGATATTACTCAAATTAAACAGGAGAGCCAACGACGTAGTTTTCAAAACTTCAAATTATCAGGATAAGATCGTTTTAAGGATCATTTTATCAACAATTATAAAAAAGCAACTTCAATATTAAAAAAAACCACCCGAATACTCAAAAAGTAATGAGCAGATTTGCATTATACATTTTTGAAAAGTAGCTTCTAATTGACTAAATGTATAAATATATAAAAACTTGTTTAAATAATTTCACTCTTCTCAATTTAGCACTTCAGAACTTCGAACAATTTCCATGAAGTTACTTAAAGATAGATTTTATAGAAATGTTTGGCTTTTAGATTAATATAATGAATACGAAAGAAAGCGGCTTTTTATCCGAAAATATCTGGTTAAAAGATATCAAACTTGTCAAAGAACGACATTCATTAGCTATTTATCGACAGTTGGCAGATTCAATTCTAGATAGCATTGCGGATGCAACAATACAAAAAAATGATATTTTACCCTCCATCAATCAGTTAAGTGCATATTTAGACGTATCAAGAAATACAATTGAGAAGGCTTACCATATCCTTAAAAAGAGTGGATATGTTGAGTCAAGACGAGGTAAGGCATACTATATACATAGTACGGATCCCGCGTTAAACCAAGCATTGTTGGGCTCAACAGATGATCTGAGCAGTCTGTTTGTTAGTATTTATAACTTGCCCGAAGATAAACTTATTGCGGTCGAAAGATTCATAGTTAAACTTTCAATCGAACGAAAAATCAATAGCAAAAAAGTATCAATAGGGGTATAGTATGAGTACGCTGCAAGAGGCAAATTTATATTAATTAACCATTAAGATACAACTATGTGATAGTATGATCAAATTATTAGCTTAAGCTCTAAGAAACCACCCATTAGAAATGTTCACCCATGATAGCCAACGATGAAATCACTTGTTACATACACGAAACTGAGCCTAGGAGTTAAAATAAAGTTTCTACTCAAAACTCGAAATGCAATTCAAACTCTACTTTTCATATTTTTTGGAATAAGTATAGTTGGTTTCCAATCAAACATGCTAGTCCAAAAAAAAGAAGAAGGTTGGGAAGTATATGGTGGCAACAAGGCTGGTAATCGGTATTCAGCATTATCCCAGATAAATACATCTAATGTAGGTCAACTGAGGGTGGCTTGGCAATATGATGCTGCCAAGAGGATCGAGGGAGCTAAGTCTACCAGCCAGCAAATGGAGATCCAGTGTCAGCCGATTGTTGTAAACGGAATTTTGTATGGAACGACACCATCCCTAAATCTTTTTGCAGTCCAAGCTGATACCGGAGAAGAAATATGGAAGTTTGACCCTTTTAAAGACAGTGCACCACGATTTCATGCTAGTCGGGGAGTAACGTATTGGGAAAGCGGGAATGATAAACGCATTTTTTATACTGCTGGAAATCATCTTTACGCAATTAATGCTCTAGATGGCAAACCGGTTAAAAGTTTTGGAACAGATGGCAAGGCTGACCTTCGTAGTGGTGTGACAGGATGGTCGGGTCGAGAAAGCAGCGATATTTCCGTAGATGCAACAAGTCCTGGTGTTGTCTACAAAGATATAATCGTGATTGGCTCGCGCGTTTCGGAATATGGGGATGCGGCTCCTGGCTATATTCGTGCCTTCAATGTGCGCACCGGAAAATTAAAATGGGTATTTCATACCATTCCGCAACCGGGTGAAAAAGGGTATGAAACCTGGCCAAAAAATGCCTGGAAACGTATTGGTGGTGCTAATAATTGGGCAGGTATGGTGCTGGATGAGAAAAGGGGGTCAGTTTATTTCGGAACAGGATCACCTTCGGTAGACTTTTATGGTGCAGCACGCCAAGGCAAGAATTTATATGCCAATTGCGTAATTTCACTTAATATAGAAACGGGTAAGCTGAACTGGTTTTACCAAACGGTCCATCATGACCTTTGGGACCGGGACATTGCCTGTCAGCCAAATTTAGTGACGGTTAAGCATCGAAACAAAAATATTGATGCAGTAGCCCAAGCGACCAAAGACGGATTAATTTTCCTGCTAGATAGAGACACAGGAAAACCGCTTTTTCCAGTAGAAGAGCGACCGGCAATAACCGGGTATACATTGCCAGGGGAACATCCATGGCCAACTCAACCATACCCTACAAAGCCAATACCTTTTGCGCGGCAGGCTTTTACCGAAAACGACATTACCAATATTACACCCGAAGCAACTGCTTTTGTAAAGGAGAAATTTGCTCAAACTCGCTCAGGAAATAAATATCAGACTCCTAGCAAGGAAGGGACACTCTATCTTGGTATAGGCGGCGGAGCAGAGTGGGGAGGAAATGCAGCCGATCCGGATGGTATCCTTTACCAAAATTCAAATGAAATGGCATGGGATTTGAAAATGCTTGATCAAATTGATCAAAAAAGTGATTCTGATGGGAAAAGGGTTTACATGCATAATTGCGCCGCCTGCCACAAGGCCGATCGAATGGGGAGTGGACAGGAATATCCAAGTCTTGTACAAGTAAGTAAAAAATTTGCCATAGAGGATATTAATACCATTATTAAAAATGGACGGGGAAGAATGCCTGCTTTCCAGTACCTCCCTGAGAAAGAACGTCAGCAACTTATTAAATTTCTTCTTGATGATGAATCATCCCAACCGACTGTAATTAGAGAAGCCCACAGCGCGACAGCAGCACCGACTACTGCCGTGAAAAATGGCTTTCCTTACATGGCTCCTTACATTAACAATGGCTGGACAAAGTTTTTAGACCCGAATGGATACCCAGCGGTCAAACCGCCTTGGGGAACACTTAATGCAATTGATCTCAATACAGGTGAATATCTGTGGCGAGTACCATTAGGGGAATTTACGGAACTAACTAAAAAAGGAATTCCCGTTACGGGAACAGAAAACTACGGGGGGCCGATTGTTACAGCTGGCGGATTGATATTTATTGCAGCCACTATGGATGAACGAATCCGGGCGTTTGACAAAAATACTGGAAAGATTGTCTGGGAATATCAGCTTCCTGCTGGGGGGTTTGCTACACCAGTGACCTACATGGTCAATGGAAAACAATATGTAGTGATAGCAGCTGGGGGAGTCAGAAACGGACTTAAGCCTGGTGGCTCTTATATTGCATTCGCACTTCCGTAGTACAACAATCCTATTGGAGCGCTAATGGGTTTTATGTCATTGCTTGAACAAAGAGAGACAGCAAGTCCCAAAAAAATAATTCTTTTACATGAAGCAGTTATATGCTTTTGGATAGTCAAAAGAAATAGATTAATTACTTTTCTCATCCAAGATTTAATTGGTGACATTAAATCTAAATTTTTAAACGACATGAAAAATAGTATACTAAATCGCAGAGACTTCATAAAAGCCGCAGCAACGGTATCGTCGTTTATGATCGTTCCCAGGCATGTCTTGGGAAAAGGCTACCTAGCTCCAAGTGATAAAATTGCATTAGGATTTATAGGCTGCGGCAGACAAAGTGATAGTTTGTTTAATGATTTCATGAATACAATGGAAACTCAGATTGTCGCTGCTTCTGACGTACATACTCAGAAAAGAGACGCTTTTGTTACAAATGCAAATAGATGGTACGCTGAAAACGTGGCCAAAAGGAATTATAAATGCGCTGTGGGCATTGAAGACTTTCGCGAGCTGCTTTCCCGTAAGGATATTGATGCGGTGATTATTGCAGCGCCGGATCACTGGCATGCTTCTATGGCAGTTCGTGCAGCCGAGGCGGGAAAAGACATTTATTGTGAGAAACCGCTTTCATTGACAGTAAAAGAAGGACGAGCCATGGTTAATGCAACCCGCAAACATAATCGTGTTTTCCAGACTGGAAGTATGCAACGTTCTGATAAAGAATTCTCTCATGCTGTTCAGTTAGTCAGAAGCGGTGCAATTGGAATCATCAAGCAAGTTTTTGTTAATGTGGGCGGCCCTCCGAAAGTTTGGGATTTAAAGGAAGAAAAGAAACCCGAAGGCTTAAATTGGGATCTTTGGATGGGCCCGAATGCGATAACCAGACCCTATAATAATGAGCTTGCGCCGCCAATAAACGCATCTTTTTGGCCCAAATGGCGAAATTATATTGATTTTGGTGGCGGCGGCATGACTGACTGGGGTGCGCATATGTTCGACATTGCGCAGTGGGGTTTAGGGATGGACGACAGTGGTCCTGTAGAACTCCTCTATTCCGAGCCGACAAATGGGCTAGTTTATAAATATACCAACGGCGTGGAAGTGATTCACAGGCAAATGGCAGGAATTCAGCATTGCCATTTTGTGGGTTCAAATGGTGAAGTATTTGTAGCAAGAGGCGAATTGCGGACAACTCCGGAAACACTCAAAGGCAAAGTGATAAAAAAAGAGGATTATAAAGTCTATGTAAGCGGTAACCACTACAAAGACTTTTTGAATGCAATCCGAACTAGAAAACAACCGATTTGTGATGTGGAAGTTGGGCATAGGACAGCTTCGGTTTGCAATCTCGGGAATATAGCTTATAGATTACAGCGTTCATTAAAATGGGACCCAAAAAGGGAAGAATTTAAAACTGATATGGAAGCAAACCAACTTTTAGGCCGGGACATGAAAAATGAGTGGAAAGTTTAAATATAGGCAATCAACTTGATGTCTATTAGATCAAATTGATTACAGGCAAGAGGTGCTGACATACTTAGAGCGTGTTTGGCCACTGCAATGATGGTACGGTCTACATCCTTTTCAATTCCCAATCACGCTCTTAAAAAACTGGTTGGATTTCTGGTCAACTGCAATCAAGCTAGAAGCGATATGAAACAGATTAGAAGTTGAACACCACAACTGACTATACCAGAGATTCATAGCATGATTATTCTGACAGTTTTACAATTTTTCATAAATCATCTAGCCTTAGTTAAAATAGGGGTGATCGGACAGATCTATTACTGAAACTTCCAGTAGCGTAGGAAGCCCAGGGCTAGACTTTACAATTTAAAGGCTGCTAACCAGCAATAATGCAGGGCAAATCGAAGCTGATTCCGCTAAATCGCGTGGAAATATTGCAGCAGAAAACGAAACGCATCTGGGAATGAGAATGAGTTTAGAATACGAGGGCTGGAAGAAATGAAAGAAGAAAAGACGAAAAATATTCGTGCGAAACCGAAAAAAACAAACTTTTAAGGCACTGTCAAACAAAACGAAGTAGGTTATTTCAATTAGAAGGTTGCCATAATACTAGAAAAAGAACAGCTATACGTATCTATTTAACATAAGAAAAGTTATATAACAATCCATATGTTACTGTTTTTAGTGTACACTTGCAAACTTCAAAAACATTGGTGGCAATTGTAAAAAAAGGGAATAACATAATCACATATTAAATCGATGCAAGACATTCTATTTAACTTTATATCCAATTATATTTCTCTGACAGAAGATGAAAGGAAAGCTATCGTTTCGTTAGACATATTTCGTTCTGTCAAGAAAGGGACGACCTTACTTAAAGAAGGGCAAAAATCACAAGATTGCTATTTTGTTTTGAAAGGATGTATACGGAAATATTACATGGTAGATGATGAAGAAAAAACTACTGCCTTTTTCACAGAAATGGAAGAATTAACACCGCATTGTGTGAAAAATAATGATCCGTCTGAATATTTCGTAAGTTGTGTAGAAGATACTATACTAACGGTTGCAAACCCTGACATGGAAGTTGAAATATTTACTAAATTTCCAAAATTTCAAATAATGTGCAGAATATTGTTGGAAGAGCTGTTAGCCAAACAACAAATTGATTTTGATGAGTTTAAAACTTCCTCACCTGAACAAAGATACCTAAACTTACTGCAAAAAAGACCGGACCTCATCCAGCGTGTGCCGCAACACCAATTAGCGAGCTATCTAGGTATCAAACCTCAATCTCTAAGCCGACTAAGAGCAAGAATCTCGAAAAAAAGCGAAAGGTAACTTCATTTCTTAACCTAAGTGAACGCTTTTAAATCCTTAGCTAATCTACTTTTGCAGTCTTGGAAACGTAAAGAAGATAGAAATGCAAAAGAAACTTTTAGTCATTGTCTTTGTCTTGGTGATGGTAAGTAACCACCAAATCAAAGCACAGTACGGTAAAACAGACAGCACTTATAAACGGTGGTTTGTTGGCAGCACTATATTTTTATTAGGTAATTTGGCTTCTACAAACCCTCCCAATTTCGCTCAACTTAATTTTGGCTATCGGATTACAGGAAAAAATGTAATTACGCTAGAAGTAAAAACTTGGAAATATGCCTGGCCGAATGGTATTCATCCATTAAACAAAGCATACGGAAAGCAGGATGAAAAATTTCCAGGATATATTCGTGAGTATGGCTTATCAGTGGCTTATCAACGATTTTTTTGGAAGGGTTTATATGTCGAACTTAATGTAATGCCTACTTTGCAAAACTTTGTGAACAAGGGCAAAAAAATTGACAATGGTTTTCAGATTTTTAATACCTACCGCGTTGGTTATCACATAAAACTTTTTAAGGATAGATTTTTTATTCAACCATCAGTTGCAATTACTCACCGTGCTTATCACACAAAAATGCCTGACGGATTTAAACAGTTAGACGATAAATGGTCTAAATTTATCTTTGGAGAACCTGGACTTCATTTTGGGTATAATCTATAAAACTACAATGATTAGATTAAAGCAGGTATTTGTACCAAATACTTGCTTTCCTTGGAAGTTTCTAAATCAATACCCGAAGACAGTGGGATTTTTATCAACTAACATGTAGTATTCCCGACAATCAAAATCATCGTTTATGCCTATATTGATAAAGACACAAACGAAAAAAAATTTACAGTTTTGAGTCTTCGGCTAGCTGTAAAGGGGGAAGAAAGTCTGGGAGAAGGATTGCAAACTTATGGGAAGGGTCAGGCTGTAAGCTTCGCCCAACCCCGATTGAAAAGTTTACACAGTTAATGTGATAGTCCCTTGATTATAGTGAAAGTTGTATATTCAATTGTATTAACCGGAAGATCTTTCAAATCAGGTCTGTCGCATCCAAATATCTATTATACCTTCGTTAAAATCCTGGGGCTTGGACTGTTAGGACAACTATTAGTAATTGCGGTCTATGCCCTGGTGCGTTGGCTATGTAACACTAGCTGCTGGTAGTAACTCGATAGAAATCGTCGAATTTACGGACACCTTGCACCCTAGGGATTGTGCCAGTCGTATATATTCATTGATGTGGAGTCGTGCCTTTACTAACTCTTGGATCCTGAATTCGCTTTTGGCTTCAACTATGCCAAATCTTTCCTGTATACTAAAATTCCTTAATTGATGATATTGGATCTTCTTGGTGATCAGGCTTAACAATAGATCACGTGCATCCTCACATTCGAAGGTGCCTGAAATTAAAGGTACGTCCATATTTTCCATATTTGCCTAATCAGTTTTGGTATATATCACCGAAAATCTCTGGTAGTACGCTTTATTGTAAATTATCCTATATTCACATGCGATATCATCGCCACGCTGCCGGGAATGCTTCCTATAAAAAATTTTAGTTCCGATAAGTCTTCTTGTAACTTTTTAATCTTTTTCTCTCGACTCTTAATATCTTCTTCATTCATTTGATTGCTGATTTTCTGCTCATGGTACTTTATTTTGACTTGAACCAGTTGTGAAACTAGCTCGATAGCATCACTTGCTGGAAATTCACCTTTGATCAGTTGCATTGTCATGATTGATTTGGTTATAATGAATTTGATTGTATGTTCTCCTATGTTTTACAGACTTGATCTATTGCCCTTGACCCAGGGAGAACCCTGGTTTCCCATCGAACGTATATAGATTCTCGGTCTTAATAGAATCGATGTTCTCATTTATGCATCTAGATAGCAGCACGGCTATAAAAGTTTTGCTTATAGCGGCCCCTGGTTCTGCTTGGAACCGGCATCTCCAATGATCTGTGCAAAACGTTTCCTTAAATCCGTTTGGCCATACTTTGATGCCCCGATTTGTAATCATCTTAAGTTCAATGCCCTCCCCTTCAATTTTGCGGACTATACCTGCAAGCTCGTCCGGGTTTGATCCGCCCCAATGGACAAACAGATCCACACCAATCAGTTCTTTTGTTAGCTGCGGTTTGCGCTGATATCGCGGCAGAATAAGTGCTGCGTTTTGCGCATACGTGACAGGCCTCAGTCGAAAGGGATTTTCTCCCAGGTTTAGAATGACTGCCTCTGCAAATTCTTTGGTACCTACTTTTACCTTGCTGGTGTCTTTTTTGAAAATGTCATAGGTGTGTATGCCGTCTTCAATTGTTTTCAGCCACGCGTTCTGCACCTTCTCGGCAACATCTGTCTGGCCTATGTGATTGAGCATCATTACCGCTCCCTGCAATAAACCTGACGGATTTGCCATGTTTCGACCAGCCCTTCGTGGCGCTGAACCATGGATTGCCTCAAACATTGCGCACTCTTCTCCGATATTTGCTGACCCGGCCAGGCCGACTGACCCTGCTATCTGTGCCGCTACGTCGCTGAGCACATCTCCATACAGGTTAGGCATGACCAGTACGTCGAAAGCTTCTGGCGTGTCAGCCAGTTTAGCTGCTCCAATGTCAATAATCCAATGTTCGTTTTCAATGTCAGGGTACTGTGCTGCAATCTCATCAAACACGCGGTGGAATAATCCATCGGTCTGTTTCATAATATTGTCTTTGGTAAAGCAGGTAACTTTTTTCCTTCCTTGCTGCCGGGCGTATTCAAAAGCATAGCGGACGATTTTTTCACATCCTGGCCGGCTTATAAGTTTGAGGCATTGCACTACTTCGTCTGTTTGCTGATGCTCGATGCCAGCGTAAAGGTCTTCTTCATTTTCCCGTATGATGACAAGGTCCATGCCGGGATGCTTTGTACTTACAAAAGGATGAAGGCTAATGCAAGGCCTTACATTAGAATAAAGCCCCAAAAATTTTCGTGTAGTGACATTAAGGCTTTTATACCCCCCTCCTTGTGGTGTTGTGATGGGGGCTTTCAAAAAAATTTTGTTACGTCGGATAGTCTCCCAAGCTTCCGGTGCTATCCCGGCAGCATTTCCGGCCAAGTAAACGGTCTCTCCAACCGTAATTTCTTCAATGTTAATTTTGGCACCGGCTGCTAAAATTATTTTCAAGGTCGCATCCATAATTTCTGGGCCGATCCCATCGCCTTTCGCTACTGTAATAGTTGTCATCCTGGTTAGTTTGATTACAGCCGCAAAGCTATTTTGATCAATTCATAAATTTTTATTTATATTTACAATAGTTGACATAAAATATTTTTATGAATTATACTTTAAACCAACTTCGGATATTCGTAGCTGTTGTAAAAGCGCAGAGTGTCACCAAAGCATCCGAAGAGCTTCACTTGTCACAGCCAGCAGTATCTATTCAGCTCAGAAACTTTGAAGCACAATTCGACATCCCTCTTACTGAGGTAATCGGCAGGAAGATCTACATCACCGATTTTGGACGCGAGATTGCTACGGCAGCCGAAAACATTATCGAACAAGTATATGCCATCAATTATAAGACGATGGCTTACAAAGGACAATTGGCAGGTAAATTAAAAATTTCGGTAGTGTCTACCGGAAAATACGTAATGCCGTTCTTCCTTTCAGAATTCCTAAGTCAGCATGCAGGGATCGAGCTCATAATGGACGTGACGAATAAAAATATGGTTTTAGAAAGTCTTGAAAACAATGAGGTTGACTTTGCCCTTGTCTCGATACTGCCAACTACTATTAATATTGACTGGCTAGATCTTCTGCCAAATAGGCTCTTTCTGGTCGGCAAGGCTACTCAGAAAGTCAAGGATAAAGATGGCTTAGATGGGCAGTTTCAAACCCTGCCTTTAATTTTCCGAGAAAAAGGTTCTGGGACACGGCTGGCCATGGAGCGTTTCATTTCCGCACAAAATGTTTCCGTTGTCAAAAAAATGGAACTTACTTCTAACGAAGCAGTTAAGCAAGCTATCCTGGCAGGGCTAGGCTATTCAATTATGCCTTTGATAGGTATAAGGAATGAGCTAAGTAGCCATCAACTCGAAATTATAGATGTGCCGGGACTGCCAATAGAGACGACATGGAGCATGGTCTGGCTTAAAGAAAAAAAACAGTCACAAGCTTCTCTATCTTTTTTAGAGTTTGTAAAAAAACAAAAGTCTACAATCATTAAGCAGCATTTTAGTTGGTGTGAGCCATATCAAAATTAAACCAATGTAGGTATGAAAGGCCTTTTATAGCAAAAACACCACGTTCACCTTTGCTGCCGGGTGAAATGATGTCACGGCACCATCCGAGCGTAGTCAAGAAATTAACAGGGAAGTGAAGGCTAAGCGGGTTTTGATCATTGATCACAGAAACGATGTAATCAACCATATTGAAGGAAATGTAGATAGTGTATCTATCCTTAGAATTCTCCTAATGAGACATAAGACCGAAGACGCCAGCCTTCGAGCAACGAGCAAAAAGGACTGGAATAGATTATTGTTGAAACAGAATAAAGAAATAATAAAGCACCAAAGAAAAATATTTGAACTTCGTTCCGACACTATCTCATAAACTGTGTTTTGTTAAAAATACAAAAATCGGGATTATAAACCCCGATTTTCATTTACACAGATTTTGAGATAGTGTCTCTGAATCTTTAGTGCAAAACAATTCTGAAAGTCACAGTAGCCGCAGGCCGACTTTACAAGATTTATTGTACAGTTAAAGGTTCATGACTAAGGTTATATTGAACTTTATAGGTGTCCATCAGCGCTAAACCTATATCTGTCGTTTCCGTCCAAATTTAATTTTGACCACGGTTTTTCTGAAATATAAAAGGCGTATTGTGCTACTTAATCATATCAACATCTACTTCGGAATATTTTTTATAGTATTTTTGGAATATTATATTTTATCTTTTCGTAAAATCGTTAGCTTTGTTCAAACGAACTTATACGAAAATGAGAAAAATCTTAACCTATGCAGAAGCTCATGAAATTGTTTCGCCGATGTATGATGTTTTGGCTGATTGCATTCAAAGTAGTTTCGCTGAACACTTATCAATGTGTGATTTAGCTAATCAATTTGGTAGGCCTGTGTCCTATGAAAATCGAACAAAGGCAAATATCATACACGATCACTTAAAGTCGCATGTTGCTGAAAAGTTTACTAATAGCAAGATTTTCGAAGTTGATAAATGGAACAATATATTCGGCGTGAAGGTAAAAGACGACGTATTCATTCGGTTTAATAAAATCAATGAGAGCCGCAAAATCAGCTGTCGTAAGACAAACCAGTATATTAATTATATGAGACAAGGAGAAATACAGGGATTTCCGGCTAGTCCAACTTTGCTCTTTGCAGGATATTTGCCTGATGAAAATTGGACCTCCATAAGAGGTATTTATTTGCTATGCCCTGACAATGAAGACACCCTTCACTGGTCATATGAACTAGACCGTCGAAATAGCAGTGAGCAATTATCAGTATTTGAAAGAAACGAAGGACGCAAAAGGAAGGTCAAGCTTAAACTCACGGACGAAGAAATTTATCAAACACTCAACATCAAGAAATCTGGAACGAATGATTCAGTATGAAATTCAATGAAAAAACATTAACCCTTGCCCGGGAATCACGCGGGTATACTCAAAAGCAACTTTCTGAAAAATCAGGGGTTGCCCAGGGTACTATTTCAAAAATTGAACTGGGCCAGCTTTCGGCTCCTGAGTACTTAATAGAATTGTTCGGTAAGGCCCTAAACTACCCTATTGATTTTTTCACTCAGGATCCTTACTTCTATGTTAGAGGCCACTATCGGTCTAAACAGTCCATATCAGACAAGGCGTCTAAAATGTATTTGGCTAAAATGACAATTGTCGAACGCATTTTTACGACGTTACAGACGGCAGTCGAACTTCCTGAACCTAATGTACCAAGCTGGGATATTGATGTAGATGGTGGAAACCCAGCTATGGCCGCTTTATTTGTAAGGGATAAATGGAAAATACCTAAAGGTCGGATCAACAACCTCACTGAGCTGCTAGAAGACAATGGTATTTTAGTGATGCTATTAGATCTTGGTGAAAAAGACGGTTTTAGTACTTACTCAGACATTAAATATCCGGTCATATTTCTTAACAACAGAAGGACATCAGACCGATTGAGATTTACTTTGGCCCACGAGCTGGGACATTTAGTTTTGCACTGGGGCAAAAAAGACCATGGCCGTGATGAAGAACAGGAAGCACATGAATTTGCGAGCGAACTACTAATGCCCAGTCAAGATATAAGACCTTATTTGAACAAACTCAATTCTAGTACGTTGACTGATCTAAAACGGTATTGGAAAACGTCAATGGCCTCTATTGCTCGAAAGGCCAAAGATCTGGGCACAATAACCCAGGATCAATATTATTATATGATGAAAGGCTTCTCTGCAAATGGCTATCGCAGTTTCGGTGAGCCAGAACTTTTTGAACCTGAAAAGCCAACAATTTTAAGTGATATCGTCGAGCTATATCTCACCGATCTCAACTATACGAAACAAGAGTTGGCTAGTCTTCTGCACCTTTCAATGGATGACTTGGAAGAGTTATTATTCAATAAGCCCCGACTTTTTCAAGTTTCAAGAAATTAAGCCCCAGAAAGGGGCTTAATTAATATGGAAAATAATCTTCATAAGCCCACCAATAAACTTTGAAATCAATTAATACTTCTTCCCGGTTGTCATTTATAACGTAAAAACCAGGCTTGAACTCTCCATCATCAAAACTATTATAAGTTGCTAACGCCTGCTTTTCGCCATCCTGCTTACTTGATAACACTGTCAATAATTTACTATCTTCTGGCAAAGCATCATGAACCGTATTCCAGATAACTGGTTTAATTACTCGCCTGTCTTCTGATATCTCGTCAACCTCAAATTTGGACAGCGACTTTATCTTGGTAAAATATTCATCCCAGTAGGCTGGACTGGATTGTGGATTGGTCTTGTCCTCATAAAGAAAAAATCGCCATACTTCGCCGCTTTCATCCAAATGAATATGCTCACGATTCTTGATCAGCTTTGTTATTTGAAGGGATGTTAATCCCTTATATTTTGTGTGAACGGGAAGTTTATTAAAATCAACTAGAGAAGAAGACTCATTATAGCCGAGTGGTTTATACTCTCTATTAAAAACAGACCAATAACCTTCTTCGTTTTTCTGAATCCCGTAAGGGAGGTTAATCCTAAAAAAATCAGTAAGCGCCATATAAAAAATAGTGGTTTGCAATGATAAGTGCTCTAATGTAAGGTTTCGAGATATGAAGACCAAGCATTTATACAATCGTTTCTAACTCCTTATTAATCCTGGCATAGGTTGTGTTGATATCAGCCTCTATCCTTATTTTCTGTAACTGCATGCTCATACTTTGCTCTCTGTATATATCCTGAAATTCCGAAACATTCCCTTGAATAGATAGTAATATCAGGTTAGCATGCCCGCCAGGTGCAGCATCTTTTCCATTTGTTCAGCACACATATTCGAACAGTTTAGCAAAATATAAACCGCGTTTTAAAAGCCCATCCTAGGGTTGCGCTTCTGTTTGTGTTCTGGCTCCGGTTTGACTTGCTGCGATTGCTCCTTTTTAACTTCCAGGTTCTTGTCCAGCCTGGCCTGTAACTGTTTAGCGGTAAAGCCAACGTCCTGCCCTTTGATCGGAACGCCCTGATAGCTGTAACTGGAATATTTCAGCCTCCCCTCCTCGATCTTGTATTTGCACTCAATCCCTTTTTCTTTCAGCCGCCGCTCCATGTCTTCTGGAGTGTCAGATTCTTCTTTCAAAGCAGCCTTGATTGCCATGTTAACGACCTTTTGCGCTCCCTCCTGGTTGACCGCCACATGACGCAGTTTCCCTTCTTCAAGTTTTTCTAATTTAGAAAACCCAAGCTCCTGCGTGATCTCTTTGCAGATCCGGACATTGCGCGCATAGTTGTGCGAAGTTTCCAACGCCTTGCTTCCGTCCGTCGGCACGCGGTTAATGTAAACATGGATATGCTGGTGCGGCTTGTCGTGGTGCTCGTAAACGGCAATCTGGTGGTCCTTGAGGTCGGCCCCCATTTTTTGACAGTACCGGTTGGCCGTCTCGATCATCTGCTCTCGTGTGGGTTTCTCTTCCGGCTTCCAGCTGATAGAAGAATGCCATACCGGTGTCTTGCACCGGCTGTAAGATGCCTCCTGCTGCATCTCGGCGGCAATGCCCTCCGGGTCACGCGAAACCACGTTATGCGTGACCAGCAGGTCGGCTTTGCCCATGATCTCCTTTCCTTCAACGGTATAGCCAGCGCCATAATGGATCGCGCCGGAAAAGCTCGATCCGATCGATGTTTTGGCGATCATGCTTTTAGTATTTTTTTAAGTTGCTCCAAAACTTCAAGCAAAGGCTTTTCATAAAAAAAACCTTTGTTAGCATACGCGGCCAGCTGGTTCAAATTGGTACCAATGCCTTGCAGGTTCCGCTTTTCTTCCTTCTCAAACCGAGCTTGCACCTGGTGACCGGTGCTCAGCCGGCGCAGGTATTCAGATACGCTCAGGCCGGCAAGGATCGCGTTGGCCTTGATCTGTGCATGCTCCTGTTCGGTGACACGGACCGGGATCATTTTACCCTTGTTTTCTCGCTTGGCTGCACCGGCCTTGCGGGCTTCGTAATGTGGATTCTTCTCATTGTCTTCCATAGCCTAAAATATAAAAAGGTGTCTGTGACACCGGGGTTTGGGGCAGAGCCCCGGCAAGTCAAGGGAGGCACGACCGGTGTGTTTGAAGATGCAAATTTAGAGCGAAGTGAAGAATTTGTATATACAAACACATGGCTTGCTTTACTCTCCTAACGTCCTGCACCCATCCAAAGAAATCGCTTCTTTTACATTTTTGCTACTTTTTAGCCAGCTTTCTTTTATATACAATTGTTTGGATATATATTAGTGTTTTAATAGATATATATTGGAGGTATGAACAAAAAATACGTGATCCAGGCTTTTGAACTTAACCTCAAAGGGCGCTTTGATGTCCTGTACGGGTATTATGGGGATTCACTTTTTGCAATACCTGCACAGATTATGAGCACCCGGATAAAAGATGAACTTGGGATCAATGTTTCAGAGCAATCTATCTATACCCTCAAAAAAAGACTTAAGAAAATTCCAGCTGCAAGTATTGATCCGCTCGTAACTCCTCCCGAGCCAACCCTGCATCTGACTAAAAAACTACCTTCCCAATCTTCCGATCTGGATCCTGGTACTCAGATAGAAAACGAATTAAAAGAATTTGAGAGAAAAAAGATGTCAAGTATTGACCTGGGAGAAAATTTTTAAAAAATAATTGCATTTTATTTATATCAACAACTATTGACATGAAGCAGATTAACCTTATTCTACAATCAAAAGGTGGTGTTGGAAAATCACTTTTTATATGGTTTGTAGCACAAATTGAGAAAGGCAGAAAAACCAATTTTATTGACCTGGACGAAAGTACACAAACCTCTGCGGCCCGGCTTGGAACGGTTGTTGGAAACGAAAGGGTAAGGCCTGTCAGAATACTCAATGAGTATAACAAGATGGAAAGAGATCAAATAGTCGGGCTCCTGGAATCACTGGCAGGCGGAAAGTCAGATCAGTATTTTGTTGACTTTGGGGCACCCGAATCGGCTGAATTTCTCCGGCTTTTGACCGGCGATATAACGGGCGTTGAACTCTATAACGAAATGTTAGAATTGAGGGCTGAACTAAGGTTTTTTGTCATTGTGGCAGGGCGGGATGCGCTGCCTTCCTGTGTTAACTATTACAACGATATTTCAAAGGCACTTGACAGCATCCCTGTGACCATGGTTGTAAACATGGGCACTTTTAACGGGACCGAAAGCGCTGAAAAGGCGATTGCTTCCCTGACCGAGTTAGGATACGCTCCTATCAAACGGTTTGGCGACTTGGGTAGTGGCGCTGCAGTCAAAGAGATCATTGACCTGATCAGCCATCCCGATCCCGATCCTGCCACAATGGGCTTGCTGTCCAGGATGGTCTACAAAAAGAAACAAAAAGAAATTGAAGAAATCATTGCCTGATGGAAAAATCAACACACGTTAAAGAAGAACGCAAGCGCCTGGCAAACAAGTTTAATATCTCTGAATCAGATATTGACCTTGAAATCGTGCCGCTTATGCTTACCGTTGAACAGTCAGTTGCTAAAATTGATCAGGCAACTGCAAAAATTAATGATTCAGTTAAGCCGATCGTTACAAATCACCACTATAACCATGGTACATCTGCATGGACAGTTTTTGCAGCTGCGGCAGGTAAAAACATTGCTGCTCTGGTGGCGGTCATCCTGGTTGCACTACTTTCATGGTATGGTATACATAAATTTCTTACAGATCCCGAGCTAATCGAGCAAGCAGAGCTAAAAGATCAACAAGCAAGTTATGTCTTGCAACATTTCATTCACGATGATCAGGGCAACTTTTACCTCGATAAAAAGCATTATCAGGTCTTGCCCAACAAAGGGATCAAGCTAATCCTGGATTAGATGCGAAACTTTGGCTATGAATATGATATAGATTAGAACTGTCTATTCAGGCCACCATGGCACGGCCAAAAGTGAGATAGGTGCAAAAGAGTTAAATCTCATTAAGGTGACACCAAAAATAAAGAGCTGATCTTATTCTTTACTGTATTTTGTAAATTAATTTCATTAGACCATTAATCTGTCACACCATTGTCATTGAGGATAATTGCTAAATGTCCAATAGCAGGTGTACAATCAATTAATACTTATTTGTTGTGATAGATACTGATACCAAACGTTTGTCCCGGTTAATTGCTCTATTGGCTCTGCTTCAGTCTAAACGCTTGTTCAAAGCATCCGAACTGGCGACCCGTTTTGGCGTGAGCGTGCGAACAATATACCGAGACATGAAGTCGCTGGACGCGGCCGGTATACCACTGCTGACCGAGGAAGGAAAAGGCTACCGACTATTAGACAGTTACCGCCTGCCGCCTGTCATGTTAAGTGAACAAGAGGCCAACGCAATTATTACAGCCCAACATCTAATCTCAGTGAATAAGGACAGCTCGTTGTTAGATACTTACGGCCTGGCTGTTCAAAAAATCAAAGCTGTTTTGGGCCGCACCACTCGTGATAGGGCAAATGTGCTGAATGATCGTTTAAAGATTTATACTAAAACGAAGCCAGTCAGCACGAGCAACCACCTCCCTATCTTACAGAGTGCTTTGACAAACTATCAGCTGATCAATATTGACTACAAGTCGGCTCAAAACGAAGTAACTTCAAGGCAAGTAGAACCTTTCGCACTGCTTCTGAGTACAGAAGCCGATTGGCTCCTAGTCGGTTGGTGTCTATTACGGCAAAGCTTCCGTATTTTTCGGCTTGATCGAATCTCATCTCTTCACGTGCTGAACCTTTACTTTAAGCCTCATTCCATTACACTAAAGCAATATTTCGATACACTTGAAAAATAAATAAAAAGACCCCTGACATACCTTTGTCACACGAGCAGGCTACGTTTGGCCATCATAACAATCATTTATTCTACCAAACGATAAGAGTATGTATATCATTCTTGGAGCAACAGGCCATGTAGGCTCGGCAGTGGCTCAATCACTGCTTGAGCAAAACGAATCAGTAACTGTGCTAACTCATGATCCGAAAAAGTCGAGCGAATGGGAGCTAAAAGGGGCAACCGTATCGGTTGTTGATGTACGCGACATAGAAGCGTTACGCAACGTATTTAAAAAAGGAAAGCGGCTTTTTGTCCTAAATCCGCCAGCTCCCCCATCGACTGACACAGCTTTGGAGGAACGTAAGAATGCTGCTTCTATTCTGGAGGCATTGCAGGGTTCGGGGATAGAGAAGGTAGTAGTTCAATCTACCTATGGCGCTCAGCCAGGAGATAAGATTGGCGATCTGGGAGTACTTTATGAACTAGAAGTAGGTCTGGCTAAAACGGGGATTCCAACCAGCATA
Organism: Dyadobacter sp. CY347; assembly: GCF_021502655.1. Taxonomy (GTDB): domain Bacteria; phylum Bacteroidota; class Bacteroidia; order Cytophagales; family Spirosomataceae; genus Dyadobacter. The sequence goes on along the minus strand of NZ_JAKFFT010000015.1, from coordinate 35,388 downwards.
ATACGAGCGGCTTACTACATGAGCAATTGGGACATATCGTTGCCCACAGCTCAAAAAGAAGGAGAAGTGCATACGTTCTTTCCACCCGATCTTAAACTGCCAATGGCTGCCACAGGCGACTTGGGTCGGATGGCAGCCAAGCTACTCATGGAGCCTATCGGAGAAACAGGTCTGTATTATGTGGAAGGACCCCAACGTTACTCATCGGAGGACGTAGCTGCTGCTTTTGAATCTGCTTTGGGCAGACCGGTGAAAGCTGTACAGACGCCTCACGAACAATGGACTACTGCTCTAAAAGCTGCTGGTTTTTCATCCGAAGGAGCCGATTCGATGGCGGCCATGACGGCTATTACGATAGAAATGATTGAAGGAAAGTCGGAGTTACCCACCGCACCTGAGCGAGGTGCCACCTCATTAGAGAGCTACATCAGCGCAATAGTGGCAGAGAGCAGCAAAAATTAATGTGCTAATCTTATCTGACCTAGTAATATGGAACCATGACTGTATTTTTATCAAGATTAATCAAGAAATCAGATTGGTCCTCGGTTCCAGAAAAAGTCGTTTACATAAAAGTAGTTACCCGATGCTTCTTTGGAAAGTGCCACGCCTGATCGCTTTTTCAGCGGGAATAGGTTGCATTAATGCAATTTTCGCCTAACGAAATTCAGTTGGATAGGCTTTTTTGATGCGCTGATTCCCTGGCCATATATTGATCTATTATCATTCCTACTCACTTTGCAACTTTTTGATCATTTCAAGCCAAACAAGGTTCGGTTCAACCTAATTGTATGCGTTTATCTTTAAAAATCAAACAGGGAGGAAAAAGGAGCTTAGTTCGGCTACTTTTTTAAGTTTGACCTGTATCTATTGAGAACGGTATATTCATTTGATCTGGCGATATAATTTCTGCTAACCCATAATTTATCATGAAAATATTTGTAACAGGTGCAACTGGATTCGTCGGCAGGGCTGTCGTTGAAGAGTTACTTAGTGAGGGCCACCAGGTGGTAGGTATGGTAAGAGACCTGGCCAAGGCAGCGCCATTGACCAAAAAAGGAATGAAAACGGTGGTTGGTGAAATGACCTCTCCTAAAACCTACTTGTCAGCCATACCCTCAGTTGATGTGGTTATACAGACAGCGCAATTAGCAACTAAGGGGCGCTTTACTAATTCAAGCAAGGAGATGGTTAACCAGGCAGATGAGTTAATGACGCTGGCTCTTGCAAATGCTTGCATTCAGCACGATAAAATACTCGTCTACACCAGTGGATGCTTCAATTATGGAGATCATGGTTCTAAATGGATAAATGAACAGACACCTTCAAACCCGTCTCCCTTGGGAGAGGGCCATGCTCATGTAGTGTCTCAGTTGATGGAGTTGTACAAGAGACAGGGGTTAAAACTTATTGTACTTAGTCCTGGTTTCGTTTACGGGCCGGGTGGTTTGTTTAAAGCGTCGTTCTACGATACGTTGAAAAAAGGCCAGCTTCGGGTTTTCGGGAAGGGGAAGAATTACTGGAGTCCCATTCAAGTGACTGATTTAGCCAAGGCTTTCAGTTTGGCCCTAACTTACGGACGCTATGGCGAAGTTTACAACATTGTAGACGATACACCCATCAGTTTGCGTCAACTGATCGACCATATTACAATGACCCTAGAAGTAAAACAGGTGGGGACAATTCCCCCTTGGCTGATTGGCTTGATGATTGGAGGTCCGCTGGTTAAATCGCTTACAAGTTCCTTCCGCGTAAACAACCAGAAAGCAAAAGAAGAATTGAACTGGAAGCCTCAGTATAAATCCTTTGAAGAAGGAATAAAGGGTGTTATGAGAGATCTCAACAAGAGTTCCGATTGACTCAGATTTTATGTTTGGGTAAATTAGGAAATTGTGTTCGCCAAACCGGTTGACTAGTGAACTTTTGACTGGTATAGTTTGACTATATGCAGATCAATGGGTTAGATTAAAAGATTGTACATAAAGTACCGTCTCCCCTATTAGGAAGATTAAATGTTACTTTTTATAAAAATTAACTTTTGTCAAAAAAATCTTATAGGTCTATCTACAGCACTTTAATGGCAGAATCTTGATGCCATCTTCAAAGATGGCATCAAGATTTGAATACAGCTGATATAAGCCTGGCAATTTAGCTACGCGAAACCTGCGGTACTTTTGGTTCTAACTTTTAATTTAACCCTACATTCTAGTTTTATACATCATACCGTAAACCTGGTTGTTAATTGTCTTTTATATCTTACCCTCAAAGACAATGATATTCAACAGAAGTTCTCAGTGGACCTACCAATCCATCTAAAATTAAAATTGGAAAAAGCAACCACGAAAAGAAAAAAGGAGTTGGCTTTAATTGAGATACAGCAAAACGGGTTTACCAAAATTAAACTTGCTGGAGGCAGGCTAAACCCTATTGCCAATTTTACAGGATCGGGTAGTCAGGTTTCTGCGCACTGGCGACGTGGACATTGGAGAAATCAAAAAATTGGTCAGCATCACCAACAGATAAAATTGATTTGGATTATGCCAACCATCGTTGGCAAAGACAACGGAATACCACAACAAGAGCATTTGTATATAAGCAAATAATGAATATTAACATCGGCTCATTCCATTAATGTATCACCAATACGGACCAAAAAAGCAGTTATCTCCTTGCCTGGTTTCCACGGTTTTTGAATGCATCCGGGCCGGAGCAGGAAATTCATCCTGTCCGCTTTGGTTATTACATGAACCGATCTATATAAATGCCTTATTTTTAGATATATCTTTCAAATTAGCCGATCCGGGAAAGAAACGCTGCTGAAAAAATCATAACAGATTAAAATTCCAATTGGAGATGGCCTTTTAGATGTTGCTTTTCTTCATTTCTTAATGACGTATTGGTCATGATAGTGTATTCCTGCTGCTTTACAGAAAGGCGGAACCAGTCACGGGCCGTGATAAACTGATTGGAATGAAATTCTAATCGTATAAAAATATCATCCGAAGGTGCCCGATTGCCCGAAAGAAGCTGGCTAAGCTTGGTTTTATGAATGTTCAGCTCAGAAGCAACTTCATTTTTCTTTTTATGCTGAAGCTCTATATATGATTTAAGAAAGTAAGAAAACCCTTTTTTGGGATCAAACACTTCTTCCTTGATATAATCTTCTATATGAATTTTAAGCTGTAAAAGCTGGCCGTACAACTTTTCCTGATCAGACATTTCAGCTATTCTTTTTTGGCGAATAAGGGCTAATTGCTGATCGGCTTGGCGTTTCTGCTCAGAGCTCATTTGGGCTGGCAACATAAAGCCGTCTACTACATCTTGGGGAGCTACTGCGTCAAGGTTCATGATCGATATAAGTTTGTATAAGATTGTAAAGGGGCCTGCCATCTACGTATAGTTGCTGCCCACCGTCTAGCATACCATACTTCTCCTGGTAATGCCTTACTAACCGGGTCTTGGGCTTTAGCGATACACAAGCCAGGTTGCCATATAGCTTTACAGCTAATCTGCATGCCCAGGCAATTAAACAGCCCGCAATCCGGTCATACTGTTTGTTAGGGCCGACATTGTCACTTCGACTGGTAATCAGGTTGATCTCTATGCGATACTCGAGTGGATAATACGTTAACGACATCACCCCTAAAATAATCCCGCTGTCCGCAATCCGTAATTTCCATAATTCAGTCGCTGCAAAGTCTTTCCAGTTAAAAACAAAGTCTTTTTTAGTCAGCTTTTTCAAGTCGCTGGCTGTTACGGGCTCAATAGTGGCTTCAACAGCCGTAGGCGGGTCATCACTGTTATTGAATAAATACATCTATGTTACATCTGATCAAATTTACAGAAATTGTAAATTATTTAAAAATTTGTAAACAAATATCTAATGACGCTAAGGATTTAGGGTCTCACTGGATATAAGCATTTACCCTCAATTTATATACTTTTTTAAAAGTATATCGGTTGCTGCTGATATCGCAAATTAGGCGAAAATGCAATCCTATGGTTTTAATGGAGGGGTGTTTCTGCGAACTGGTCGCGCAAAATTTGAAGCCGGGCGATAGTCCAATCCAAGCTTATGCATGTGGCTTTCGTTCAGGTCTTTGAAGCCTTCATATTCATGCGAGATCTCAAAATGCCGCCAGCTGCTAGTCTCGGCCATCAGGTCAAACATGGCACGCTGACCATTGCCGTTCGGATCGATGTGTGGGAAATGCACCATATTGCCAGCTGGCAGGTCATTCATATACTCGGCAGCTTTATGGATCATGGCATCACCGTGTATCACCAAAAAGTTATAAGCACCGGGTTTCTGGTCATCAGTCGAAATGAAGGTCAGAAAGTCCATCATTGAATAGAATGCCCGCCAGGACTTCGTGTGCCAGTCGTAAGCGCCATGAATAGTATCCCTAGCCCGAATGATAGTCACATCTTTTGTGCCCACTGTGGTCGTATTGTAACCGGTCCCGAACAGGTTGCCGCGGCCTTCATAACCACCGGATTCGTTGGGCAATGCAAACGCACTATATTTAACCTTCGGAACTTCCTTATGGTAAAATGTAATTTCTTGGAGATAGAGAGCGGCACGTTCCAGATTAATCCCACGGCCAGCCAAATACTTGGCGTGCGCGGTTGGCTCCCGGCGCTTGTAAAGCTTGAAATCGTCAAACGAGATTAGCGTGTAGTGCGGGACTTCGGGTTCCAACTTCTTATACCCGATTGTCGGGGATTGGATAATATAACCCCTTCCCATGACTTGCTCAATATAGCGCAGCGCTTCGGCCACGTCACGAAGATTTGCATAGCGGATGGCAAGATCCAGGATGTTCCCCCCTACCCCTTCGCCGTGGTCATACCAGGCAAGTTTATCAGGTGTCACGACAAAGCTGGCGGTACGCTCATCACCCCAGGGACGCTTATACCATTTCCGACCTCGAACCTCTTTGGCAAAACTATGGCCGAGATTTTCCAGGAACTCATCGAGCGGTATAGATTTTGCGTCCTTTATGTTCATTTTATGCGACAAACTTTCCATTAATAAAAACAATAAAGTCACCTTTGGTTACTTTATTGAACTCCCACTTGTATTCTTCATGCTCGATTTCCTGCCAGTTCTCGAAAAACGCCTGGTAATCTATACGATCTGCTGACGTATCCTAGTAATCACGATGCTTAATATTAGGGATTTTGTTTAGGCAATTCACAGTTTCACTGGCGCGTAGCAAATTGTTTGCCATCACTTTGGCAAACAGGAAAATGTCGTCGTGTTGATTTTTCTTGAAAAACATTTTTTAACGATCTGCCTATTATAGATAGAATCAATAACTAAATAATTAGTTGCCAGCCGCCCACCCCCTCACTCATCAGTTATGCACAATTTTTTCAGCTAATAATAGTGTTTTTTTATTTGTTTTTAAATAAAGGGTTGTGGGACAAAATCACGGTGTCTTTCTCGAGTAAATCACGGTGATTTATGCGACAAAATCACGGTGGATAAGGTACTCTGGACTAGGGTTATGAACATAAATTGTGGATAACTTTGAGGTTTTAGCCGTGAAGTACTCGTTGTTTACAATGTTAAGTAGCTCATTATCAATTGATAAAGTTTAACAAGCTGTTTAAAATTCTAATATACCGTGAAATACTCACGATATATCGGATAACTTTTTGACTTATACATAATTAAATCAATAATCGCGAGTCAAACACGGCGATCCCGTGGGTTACTCGTTATTAACATTGTTAACAAATTGATTATCAAGTTAATAGTAAATATTTCGGGACAAAGTTACGGCTTTCCCGTGGAACACTCGTCATTTACTTAATAACACATTGTAAATCAGTTACTTATTAAATAATATCATTTGCTTTGGAATTGGTGTTGGGCTGTTGTGTAACAACAATCCACGAGTTCCTTTCTGGTCAATTTTCGCATCTGTATACAGCGTTCTAACCAAATCCCATGTCTTCTTAAAATTGGTACGGAAATCAGTCATCCGGGTGTACTCGCCGCCAAACTGATCTTTGAGCGTTTTCCATGCTAGAAATTGCGGCTTCCCCTTCGGTATGCGGTGCAGCCTGTGTGCAAGAAAGCAATACAGATCAATGGCGGTCGCATTATTGCTAAGCGCGGCCAAGTGTGTCTTTGGTAGCGGCACAGCATGCTCCACAAGGTTTTTGAAATACTGCTCTGACAACTCGATCTGCTCTGGCCACCGTTGCTGGTTCTCTGCGCCCTTAAACACGGTGAAACGGCTAACGATCGGCATGTTGGTATTATCCTGCCATTCTGCCCCATCAAACGACAATCTCATGATCGAGTTTGAGAGTCGAGCGATCTGATCCCGTACACCGGCGATCTGGCTGCCCCCGTCCGTCATTCCGATTTCCTTGACAAACTGTGTAAGGTTATTGCTGGACACGTCTATGATGCGGTTCTGGCTCTGCACGGCAATAGCGTTCAGGTTGGCAAGGATAATCCTTGCCTTTGTGCCATATGGCAGCCCCAGATACTCATTTTTGTGGGTTGCTGGATTGACTACAGGCAATGGTATTACCGTCATGGTGAATTTGCCGCTATCAGTCTCCCAGACCTCGCTAGGAGTCAATAGCTCCCGGCGTGGCAAAAATACCTGACACATGGCCGCTGCTTGAAAGAGCATTTCACGATCATCTGGATCTTCCTGGAAAGCTTCATAAATCAGTTTTGACCGGCGTACTGCCACTTTTGACATTCCGTCTGGTTTTGGTTTAGATGATTTTTCAGGCTTCATTTTATCGCTCATATAGTGCTATTTTTAACGTTAATTTTGGAGCAAATTTTAACGTTCTATTGAACGCTATATTTCCGGCGCTCCCTTTCAATTTTCTCCTGTACAGCTTCAATAACCCAGTCATGGACTGAGATCGTTATTTTTCGGCTTCGGCTTTTGGCTGGCCGTTTATCGCGCAGTTCTTTGATAGTTTCCATTTCATCCACCGTCATAATCAGTTTGATGCTTTTGGTGGAATTGGGGTCGCTGGCTTGCTCCTTGCTTTCGACGGTTGTTTTACCGCCTTTATTGATAATCGCGTCGATCTGTTGCTCTGATACCTTTTTCTTAGGCGGTGACAGGGATATTGACATGGCTGATGCGTTTAAAAAGTTCGGTGATTTCGTTAATGGCTTTTGTGTCGGACTTCTCCCCCATCTCAAAGACGGTCAATCCAGATGCTCCCGCATTGGGATAAGCTTTGCGGTTCTTGATCGGACAATCGACAAATGTCATTTGCTCAAGGCCAGCCAAAGCCTGGGACGATTCTCGATTGTCTGCGCTGGTAATATCAGCCCGGTTAAGGAATGTGTACGCGGTCAACGGATTTGCCCGGCCAGACTGGATCTCTTCCAGGATCTCGGTGAACTTGGCCAACGTCCAGATATCGTGGCTTCGTGGCTGGATAGGCACGATTGCAACATCAGATACAAACAAAGCAGCTCTTTGACTAGTTGTATCACGACCTCCTGTATCGATCACAATATGGTCGTACTTGGCCTTCATTGTTTCAACCTGTTTGCGCAGATTTGCGCCGACAAGCTGTACCAATGTATAGCCGACATTTCCTTCCAATGTTTGTTCCCGCCATGCGGTAAAATCACTTGCTGTACCCTGTTCGTCGGCATCAATCAACAGGACGTCAAAACCCTGTTTAGACAGCCATACGGTGAAATGCTCCGCAATTGTGCTGCGGCCGCTCCCCCCTTTTTCGCCTGCTGTTGTGTAAATCATTAGACGTTGGTTTAAACATTAATTTTAACGCCAAAATAGATGTTTAATTTGAAATTACAAAACATGTGAAGAATAAAGCTTTTCTAAACGTCGTATTTAACACTATTTTAGTGTAATTTTTAACGTCAAAATTAGTGTAAATTATAACTTTAAAAATGACGTTTAATTAGATACCAATTTTGAGGGAAAATTCATGGATTAGTGAAACCAATGATCTTGCTACAATTGCCAGTTGATCCGGTTCGTCCGTGATCCGCTGGCACTTTCGCGCTGCCTTGTGGTAGACATTCATAGAGTAGAAGGGATCGAAATAGATGTCCCGCTCGACCACCAATACCTAATGTCGGGTGGCGAACTTCTTCCAACTCAGTGAGTGAGACTTACCAAGCTCAGGTTCACCCATACCAAGATCACACAGATCGAAAGCAATATCCTCATAGAATGGATCAATCTCGAATAGTACTATCGGTGCGACGAGGTATAACATGATGAGTAGGAGAGACTAGTTTTGTGAAAGAGGGTTTTGCGAGAATGTACAACCAAACATGTTAAACGCGTGTCTTCAATTGAAATATTCAATTTGAATAACTGCATATTAGGTAGGCTATGAATTTAAAGATGCGCTATTTACCCCTTTTTTTACTGGTTAGTTGTAACGAAAAGATCCGGGAGTGGAATGCTCGGACAAACTAAGAGACAATTCCGGCTGCTATACAAAATATGACCCAGTCTGTGGCTGCAATGGAAAGACTTACAGTAATGACTGCGAAGCCCGTGCCCATGGTATAAGCACTTTTACTGTTGGCGAATGTGCAAAAAGGAATTCATAAAACTGTCAATGTACCTCCTTGAAGGATTAAGAGTCGCAAATAACATCCGTTCGGCGCACGGCAAACCATAATGAGTAGGGGAGACCTACCTTAGTCGGTACTATCCGAATCCACCTGCTCGGTTTCAACATCACCTTTTTGTGGCATATATCCACCAAAATAGAAACCCGAAACCCTATTTTGCCTTGCTCTAAAGGAAACTCCCTTTCTTGGCATGCCCGGCCCAATAGGATGGTGAAAGGTCGCCGATAACAAATGAATATAAAAGACTGGCACCTCTGGTTTGAATCGATCCACAGTATAGCTATCAATTCTAGTTTGAAGCTGCTTTATTGAATCGTCAAGATCCTTTACATCAGATTTTAAATATCTGTCTAAAATTTCCTGAAAGTACCGATTTCCACCTACCAAAAGGCCGGACACAAGAAATCCATCAATAAGAATTGTTATGTGCATTTGGCCCTCAGTTCCATTCAATGTTCTGACATAGCTTTCTAAGAGCCAGTCATTTTCCTGATGATTAATGGCATTATTTGTCTGCTCGTCCTTGTCTGGTAACATAGATATTTAGATAGATTAATAAGCCTATTTTCTGCACTCTGAAAATTCTAAACTTCTAAAATTGTCATCTCACAAATCAATGTTTAACATTTACGTCGTTGGCTGAGTTTGTGAAAATACTGCTTTAAGCAGAAAGACGTTTTAACAAGCGATGTACTGATGTGCGATGCCAGTGCTGACCTTCATTCCGAAACGTCTCGACAGCTCGTTGGTTCAACTCGTCAGAGATACCGCGCACGCTTGTAATGCCTTCCGCTCTTAATTTTTCGATAATCGGTCGCATGGTTTCTGCAAACTGATCGGCAGCCTTCGCATTTTTTTTACTCTCGATTTCCCGGCCGTGTTTACCCAACTGCACACCGCGACGCTTTGCAGCCTGCAATGCCTCTTTCGTCCGAGTGCTGATCTGCTTCCGCTCGTGCTCAGCAAAAGCGGCTAGCAAATGCACCATCAGGGGATTTGCATGTGGGTTATCAACTGCCAGGAACTCAACCTTACTCTCCATTAAGTTTGCAATGAAAGCCACATTCCGGCCTAGCCGGTCCAGCTTCGCAATGATCAGCATTGCTTTCTCCTTTTTGCACAACAATAAGGCAGCCATCAGCTCTGGCCGCTCATTTTTCTTCCCGCTCTCGATTTCAGTAAATTCAGCTGTGACTTGGTAGCCTTGATGCTGTGCGAACAGGTGCACTGCTTCGTGTTGCGCTTCCAGGCCCAAGCCGCTCTTCCCCTGGCGATCTGTTGAAACTCGAAAATAGGCAACGGCTCTTTTCATATGGCTAAAAGTAGCAATTTATAGGCACTTTGTCCACATGTATACGGTCGTATGTATGTGGACAACATCAATTATAAACACAATAAATCTTGCTTGGTAAAATAAATCACAAAATACAAGGGTATTAGCCTTAGTAGGGGAGAGGTCTCATAAACCGCACAAAGACAAATAAGAGACTAATGGAAAATTTTCTACAAATAAGTATAATTAATAGAAAAATTTCTTGTCAATGCTTTACATTGCACTACTTAATGGAAAGAATTCCAATGATAAGATTACAGGAAATACTTTTTGGGTCTTCGAACAAAACAGAATCTGCCAAAATTAGTTCTTTGGAGAAAAAAGGGGTCATCCGTAAAATAGCCCCTCGACTTTATACATCAAACCTAGAAGAACGGCCGGAAGTTATTATAAAAAGAAATTGGTTCAGAATCCTCTCCAATCAATTTCCGGGTGTAATCCTGAGTCATCGCAGCGCATTGGAATTTGTTCCGGCTGATGGTGAGCATATATTTGTCACATACACCTACACACGTAAGAACCGATTACCTGGTCTTACAATTCATTTTCAGCAAGGCCCTCCCCGGCAAGAAAACGACAACGTATTTTTTGAAAATTTATATGCTTCGCAGGAAGCACGCGCATTTTTAGAAAATATGCAGGAAACCCGTACTAGAAATGATCTTTCAAAAACCCTTTCAATCTCAGAAATTGAAGAAAGGCTTGATCTGATTATTAGATCCAGGGGAGAAAATGCTCTCAATGTTATTCGTGACAACGCTAGGAGCTTGGCCTCAGCCTTGGGGATGGAGAAAGAATTTATTAAACTTAACTATTTGATAGGGACGCTCTTGACAACGGGTGATTCTGAAAGTCTTCATTCACCTGTCGCCATAGCACGGTCTTTAGGAAATCCTTTTGACCCTGCAAGAATTACCTTATTCGAAATACTGTACGCAGCTTTGAGTGGTCGGACCTTCCCTGCTTATGCCGACAAAAACCTTTCATTAAAAGCATATAGAAATTTTGCCTTTTTTGAGAGCTATTTCTCAAACTATATTGAAGGGACGGAGTTTGCTGTTAATGAGGCAAAACAGATTATCCAGACTGAAACGCCGTTGCCTGAACGCGCTGAAGACTCTCACGATATACTGGGCACTTATCAAATCGTATCCGATCGGCACGAAATGGCGATAACTCCCAGTTCACCCAACGAACTTTTGCAACTGTTGCGAAGCAGGCACGCCACATTATTACGAGCGCGCCTTTCTAAAAAGCCTGGGCAGTTTAAAGACAAAAATAATCGGGCTGGTAGTACGGAGTTCGTAGACTGGCAATTGGTGGCCGGTACTTTAAAAAAAGGGTTCGATTGGTATTCGCTACTAAATGAGCCTTTTGCCAAAGCAGCTTACCTGATGTTTATGATTAGTGAAGTTCATCCGTTTCTTGACGGAAATGGTAGAATTGCCAGAGTAATGATGAATGCTGAACTTTCTTCACAAGGGCTTTCTAAGATAATTATTCCTACCGTATATCGTGAGGACTATATGGGCGCGCTGCGAAAACTTACCAGACAACATGATCCGACTGCCTATACTCGAATGCTTTTGAGAACCTTCGAATTCAGTTCACACATCTACGGCGAAAATCAAGCAATCATAGAAAATCACTTGACCAGATCTAATGCCTTTGAAGAACCAGAAGTCGCAAAATTAATAATCATACCACGCTAAGACTTTAACCACAAAGCGAATATTTTACAATTGAACCTGCCCAACCCGTCTAATATGATTCAACGCTGAGATTCTGGTATTTTACGCAATTGTTGCAAAAGAGTCTAATTTTCACATTGCTACTCAGAAGTTTGACAGTTTTACTATGACCTCTTTTGCTAAGGGTTCGGCTGCTTACAACTACCCTTCATTTATAAAGCCCTCTCTACACATTTAATTAGGCTTTATCCTCACTGGCTGTACCTTGGAATAAGTGTTTCGATCTACTTTCATATCAAGGGATAGATACGAGTATTACTCGATAAGATACTAGTGCTTTTTGCCGGTAATATGAAATTTCTGCGATAAATTTTTAAATTTTAAAGATATTTATCGTTCTTTGATTCTCAGATTATTAGGCCGGCCGGTGCTAACAATTCAGTTGCAAGATACTCAACTATAAAAAGGCATCTCTTTATAATTCCAAGCTTGTAGCATCCCCAGTTTACGATATGAAGCACGTTGACAATGAGCGCCATCAAGAAATTTGGCAAGAAACACTTGCTGGAAATCTGGATGCATTCGGAGACTTATTCGACTTGCTAGCCAAAGAATTAATTTCCTATGCATATAAGGTTTCTATGGATCGTGCTTTGGCAAAGGATGCAGTTCAGGACGTGTTTATTTACATCTGGCAGCACAGGGATAGTCTTGCAAAGGAAGTGGATGTACGATTTTACCTATATAGCGCAGTAAAACGGGCAACCGTCCTGCAAATGAGAGCATTCTCCTTAAATGAGCCTATTAGTGAGAACTCAAGCGAAAACCCAGACGATTCGCCAGAAGCTATTTGGGTTAAGGATGAAACTGAAAGCCTGAGAAAGCAAAGGGTCGAAAAGTCCTTAAAAAGTTTATCAGAACGGGAAAGAGAGGTTATTTCCTTGAAGTATTTTTCGAACTTAAAGATTCGAGAAATTGCTGTCGTTCTCAAAATCAAAGAGCAAACTGTTGCAAATACGCTTCAAATCGCACTTTCAAAGCTTAGAAAGCACTTTATATATTTACTATGGTATCTGATTTGTCAGCTTCCGTGATAACTCTTCCAGCCTCTTTGTCAACTATTATTAACGACAGGTTTTAGCTCCCTGCCAACTTATTTACCCGGCACCAAATCTACCTCAAAATAAATTTCAATTTTCTCTGGTAGTAAAACCAGAAATTTCTCTCTGTTATTTGAGAGTCGATAAAGTATAAAATTTCGAAGTAAAAATTATCCTCTACTAGTAATAGAATGAAAAAGTACGTTGATTATACGCCGGAAGAATTTGCAACAGATGAATATTTTATTCAATGGATAAAATCTGCCGACGTAGCTACGGAAACGTTTTGGCAGGATTGGGTTGAAACACATCCCTACAAACGTGGTGATATTGAAAGTGGAAGACAAATTGTTTTGTTAGCAATCCAAGTGACAGACTTCACTATTAGTAATATTGAATTAAGAGATCTTAAAACTTCCATATTTAGCAAGATAGAAAAGCCAGAGAAACCGCAGGTGATTATTCCAATGTATAGGAAGTGGTCTTCAATTGCCGCCTCTATTACTATTGCGGCCGGTTTAGCATATTCGTGGTTTTATTATAACTCTAATAAGCAAATTATTGCAACTTCTGAGAAGCAAGTTGATGTGGTTTCATACGATAAGTCAATCGAGGAACGCAACTTTTCCCAAGTGTCAAAACTGATTAATTTGCCGGATAAAAGTTCGGTAGTACTTAAACCTGGAAGTAAGCTAACTTACTCTTTGCAATTCAATGATAAAATAAGAGAAGTTTATCTTACAGGGGAAGCATTTTTTGAAGTTACAAAAAACCCGGAAAAACCTTTCTATGTACATGCAAATGAAATCACTACAAAAGTGCTGGGTACCAGTTTTAACATCAAAGCATATCTGACCGATCAGCCGGTTTCAGTCAAAGTTAAAACGGGCAGGGTAGCCATTTACAAAAAGGATGATGTGCGTGACATCAATGCAAAACAAAATAATGAGTTAACAGGATTCATTATTACAAAAGGTCAATCCGCGGTATTTAATAAAGGACAATTAAAGCTAATTGAGCCACAGGACGATGCAAAAGAAAGTGTTAATGACATTATGCGACATTTGTCTTTTGATTTTGAAGATGCGAGCATCAAAGATGTATTCAGCCGGATCGAGCAGGCTTACAATGTAAAAATTCAATACGATAATAAGCACCTTGGTGATTGTTCAATTACGGCATCACTTACAGATGAGCCATTTAGTGAAAAGCTACGATTAGTATGTAAAGCGGTACGCGCCGATTACATAATTGAGAATGGACAAGTTTTCGTCACCGGCGGGAATTGCCGATAGATTTCTAATACATTTCCTAGACCTATAAATCATAAACTATATTTATTAGTATGAGCAAAACTCTACATTTCTCGAAGGTATTTAGCTTCGCTGCGACGCTAATGCTATATCAATTCGTATTTGCACCGGTTTTTGGAAACTTCTCTTTCGCAAGTGCGTCCATGGGCCAGGAGGTTTTAACCCAGACGATCACCATCCAGGTTTCAAACAAAAAAATTAAAGAGGTCCTGCACAAAATCGAAGAACGTTCAGATATCCATTTCGTCTACAGTGGTCAGCTCATCGACAGTGACAGAAGAGTAAGCCTGAATCTGTCTAACACGACGCTCGGGGATGTGTTGCAAAAGCTTTTGAAGCCATTGGGTCTAACCTATGAAGTTTCGGGCCGACAGATCGTGCTGGATAGGGAAGAAGCGAGGATACAAAAACCAGCAGCCTTGCCAGCTGATTTAGTGCAGGATATTTTGATTACAGGCAAAATCACCGACGAAAACGGCAATCCGCTCCCTGGCGCGGGTATCACCATAAAAGGCACCCAGCGGGGGACTTCAAGCGATGCAGCAGGCAATTTTTCTGTACAGGTATCTGACAAAGAATCTGTTATGGTCATTTCCTATATCGGTTATAAATCCCAGGAAGTACTTGTCGGCAGTCAAAATGTATTTGCCGTAAAGCTTGCCCCGGCCGATAATGCATTCCGGGAGGTGGTGGTGGTAGGCTATGGTTCCCGCGAGAAAAGGGATATTACAGGCTCCGTATCGAGCATTAAAGCGGACGAAATTTCAAAGAGCAATTACGTGAATCCGGAGATGGCCATGCAAGGCCGCATGACGGGCGTGCAGGTCACCCAGGGTAGCGGGGACCCCAATGCAAGGCCGCAGGTCCGCATCCGCGGCGTGGGTACATTCGGCAACACAGAACCCCTATATGTCGTCGACGGAGTTCCGATCAACGAGTTTGGGAATGGCACCGAAGATGGATTCGTAGGAGATGTCCGTGGAAACGTGAATATCCTATCAACCATTAATCCCGCAGATATTGAATCTATTTCGGTATTAAAAGACGCAGCAGCATCTGCCGTGTACGGCGTTCGGGCAGCGCATGGTGTGATATTGATTACCACCAGAAAAGGAAAATTGGGCAAACCAAAAGTAGATATCAATGTTTCGAAAGGTGTACAAAACATCCGTAAAAAATACGACATGCTGAATGTTCAGCAGCTCACCGATCTCACGCGGGAGGCATATTCAAATAACAAAGACGAAGCAGCTAACCTTCCTGTTGAATTTAATCCTTCTAATCCGGCATACCTGGGTAATCGTCAGACGACGGATTGGGTTACTTCTGGCATTAACAGAAATGCGGTTGTCGAGGATTATTCGGTGCGCATTTCCGGTGGAACGGAGGCAACAAAATATTATGTTTCCGGAGGCTATTCGAGAACAGAAAGTCCAATGGTCAATAATTACCTTGAACGGTATTCCCTGACCACCAATATTGAAACGAAAATCAATAAATATCTTTCCTTTGGGGTGAACAATAGAAGTACATTAACAAAGTCATTAGACAATACTCAAACAGACATTGCGTATTTGGCCGGAACAACTCCCTGGCAACCCATTTACGATCCAAATGGCCCCTACGGTTTTGCTCAATCCTATAAGGTAACATTTAAGAAGAACGATAAATTTGTGCCTACCGATCTGGCTTCTGGTGCGGCGTATGAAATTGATAAGGCCGAAGCGCTCTGGGGTCCTGAGACCAATAAGAATCCATTTGCTATGCAAAGTTTAAACAGGACGGATTATGCTATTATCGGGAATATCGCTAATGGATTTTTACAGGTAGAGCCACTTCCCGGATTGAAATTGAAAGGAACAATTGGATTGAACTGGTTTTACAACAGAAGAAATACATTTGAAAGTTTTGATAATTATTTATTTTCTCAAACACCCAGCAATCCTTACGCAAATAACGACGGAACTTCCAAAGGATCTTATTTCGAGCGTCATACCCGTAATTTGAATTTGATGAAAGAGCTGAGTTTAAATTATAACCGTGTTTTTAAAAGCCACATGCTGGATATTTTGCTAGTGGCGAATCAGCAGCAAAATAGTTACCAGTTTTTGAGCGGCAGTTCTAACCAGATCATTTCTGCCGACCCTCTTTTTCGTACCAATATTGGCGGACCGATTCAGTATACCAATGCCGGGGCATTTCGTGATAGGGAAGCACTTATAGGATATATGGGGCGTGTCAGCTATAATTTCAAGCACAAATATTATTTAGACGCAACCTTAAGAAGAGACGGCAGTTCAAAGTTTGCGCCTGGGTTTAAATGGGGAATATTCCCGGGCGTATCTGCTGCATGGCGCATTAGCGAAGAAGGCTTTATGAAACGTTTTACATTCATTTCAGATTTGAAACTCCGGGCTGGAACGGGCAAGCTGGGAAATGACAAGACAGCCTCATTCGCATTTCTATCGACCGTTTCAAATACACCGGATTATGCCCTGGGATCAGGCAATGGAAATGGAATAGGAACACCAAGGTTTGGCGCAAGTCTTCCTGACTTTCCTAACCGCGATTTATCATGGGAAACTGCCACAACGACCAACATTGGTTTAGACGGTTCTTTGTTTAATAATAAGCTGGGATTTACTGTCGAATATTATAATAAGTTGACTTCGGGAATCCTGCAATCCACGGCAGTGCCGGCAAGTGTAGGGAACCAAAACCAGCCTATTTTAAACATTGCTTCGGTGCGTAACAGTGGTTTTGAATTCCAGCTGAATTTCAACCATCAGATTGGCGATATTCAGTTCAATGCATCGGGTAATCTTACTACGGTCAAAAATGAGGTCGTTAGCGTATTTAAAAATCAGCCATTTGGTGGGGAGTATGGCCGCATTGAGGTCGGTAATTCGCTAAATTATCTTTGGGGATATCAGGTTGGGGGTGTATTTCAAAATCAGGGAGAGATCGATGCCTGGAAAACGAAATATTCAGATGGCAACAACAACAACAACTTCCAGCCTGGCGATATGTACTTCAAAGACGTAATGGGACTTGACGGGGCGGCAGCTGACGGTGTTGTGAATGCCGACGACCGTTCTTTTATAGGTAAAACAATCCCGGGTTATTACTACGGACTAAATCTGGGCGCAAATTGGAAGGGTTTCGATGCTTCTTTGTTTTTTCAGGGGGTAGGGGATGTGGTCAGGTTTAACGACGAACGTGCCGCCTTTGAAAGTATGGCAGGGTCCGGCAACAATTACTGGGCATCTACACTGAACAGATGGACAACAGAGAACCCGTCCACGTCTATGCCGCGGGCGGTCCGATCAGACCCGGCCCAAAACAACCGTTTTTCAAACCGGTTCATAGAAAATGCCGGGTTTCTCAGGCTCAAAAATATTCAACTTGGTTATTCGCTTCCGAAGTCATTCAGTAACAAACTTGGTGGTATGGAAAACTGTCGTATATACATAAGCGGTACCAATTTGCTTACGTTTACTAAATGGACGGGGCTGGATCCCGAAAGCAGGGGTACTATCCCGCCGACGCGTGCCATTCAAGGAGGATTATCTCTCAGTTTCTAATTTCCAAATACGCTATTTATATGAAAACGATATCCAAGCATATACTGCTGCCTCTTTTCGCAATACTTTTGCTGACAACCAGCTGCAAGGAAGAAAACATTGATCTGGTACCACTCAGTATTACCGAGGCATCCTATTACAAGGAAGAGATTGATTTTGATAGATCAGTCCTGGGAATTTATTCAAAACTGACTGATTTGTACTGGTTCAATGTGAACGAACCGATACATGGGTTTTGGTTGCTGCCGGGTGATGATATCACGACGATTGGCACAGAAGCTTTTGAAATATTCGGGACGCTCCAGTCGGCGGATTCCAAAATCAACAATTACTACAGAACCTGCTATCAGCTGATCAACCGCGCTAATATTACATTGGAGAAAATTGACGAGGAAAAAGGGATATATGTCACTCCCAACTTAAAAGATCATCACCGGGGCGAGGCTTTGTTCCTGAGGGGACTGATGTATTTTAATTTATCTAACTATTTCGGTACGTCACCTTTGATCTTGAAAAGGGTTCAAAGCACCGAAGAGATAACACAGCCAAATGCCACCGAAGGATCCCTGTTGGATCAGGCTATTTCCGACTTTCAGGCAGCCGCAGCGCTTCTTCCGGCTGGATGGGACAATGCTAATCGGGGAAGAGCGACAGTAAATTCGGCCAATGGATATCTTGGAAAAGCACTGGTGTACAGGGCCAGTATGAAAAAGGTCGATGCTGACTATCTCAGCGCGATCGCCGCATTTGATAAAATCAAAGGTGTTTCGCTAATGCCCGATTTTGCCTCGAATTTTAACGCAGAGGAAGAGAACAATGCTGAATCATTATTTGAATTTCAGGCATCGCAGCCAGGAGGGTGGGATAATGTCTGGCTTAATAACGATTTTAATAACAATGACGGAGCCATGTCGGCCTATTGGGGATTCTATGAAAACCATTGGAGCCTTTTTGGAGCAGCACCTTATCTTGGCTCGAAAAAATTACTGGCCGCATTTGATCCCGCAGACCCGCGTCTGCCCGTGACAATGGATGCCACCACAAGGGCTATTACCAAATATGTTGCAAAAGATATCAAGTCGTCTTCGGGAGTTGGCTCTCTCAACAATCCCCGGTTGTTACGCTATGCCGATATCCTTTTGCTTAAAGCTGAGGCAATTATCATGTCAAACGGAAAACTGGCGGATGCCGTTCAGCTTATCAACCAGGTCAGGTCGCGTGCGAGAAAAATGAAGCCGAATGGCGTTGTACCGATGGATTATGCCACTACCCAGACTGATAAGAATACAGTCATGGAATGGGTTGCAAATGAGCGTTTCATCGAGTTTGCAGGCGAAGAAGGTTTTAGATGGCTGGACCTGCGGCGGTGGCATATGAATGGCCGCATTGACCTTTCAAAGTGGAATTTTAGCTCAGATCGGTCGGATGTCAAAATATCTGTACCTAAAAATCTATATTATCCAATTCCACTCAATGAAGTTGATTTAAATCCTAATGTCAAGCAAAATCCAGGCTATTAATAGTAATTAGTAGATCCCTATTATTGGAATATGCTGCCACAGATTATGATAAAGAACTTGGTAGTAGTTGACATGTTACCTGTAATTCTAAGAAGCTTTGAACAATTGATAGGAAACGATTGCGCTTGTGAGATTATAGGTTGTTTTACAAGTACTACCTCATTAATAAATACTCATTTACGTGCTACCCCGGATGTCATTATTCTCGGGATAGGCCTAAATAGCACGGCACACGATTTAAATAACTTTCATTATTTGAAAGAATGCTTTCCGACTGCATCTTTAATTGTAAACGACGATTACATTAGTTATCAGACCTTCGACATTTTTATTAATCTTGGTGCCAAGGGCTATTTTGTAAAAAGCAGAATGATAGATGAAGAAGTGATTTACGGAATTAATGAGGTATTGAAAGGAAGAATTTATATATGCAAAGATGTTGAAACTACCTTGAAGATTAACTTAAATAAATTTGATATTTATTTTAAAAGTCTATTGGATATGTCCTGATCGATAATATTACTTCAAACCAAAGTATTATTAGAATGTTTCTGCTGATACAATATAATATGCCATTAAAAGGATGAATAAGAATTTTCATTTGGCCTACATTATTTAATTTATCACTTAACGCTAAAATAAATGGCAAAAAACACTCAGCTAAATTCTTAACGACTTTAATTCAAACTCATGTTTTATGAAAAAATTTTCACCTTTCATCTTATTTCTATTTTTGTTTGTCCAGCAGGTTTTTGCGCAAACAAAAACGGTGTACTTTATTGGGAATAGCGTTACCGATGCCATCAACATTTCCGGACTCAAAAGCCTTTCTGCAACAACTGGAAAGACATTAAACTGGGGCCGTCACATGATTCCGGGAGCTCCGTTAGATTGGATTTGGGACCATCCAGATGGTGGTTTTAGCGAGGAACCATATGGTCTGTATCCTAATGCACTCGCTAATTATACATTCGACGCCGTTTCTTTTCAGCCTTTTGACCGCCGGGATGATGAGGATATAACGGCTATTCAAAATTTTGTCAATGCCGCTGGTGCTAGAAAAGCAACCTGCCAATATTATATCTATCAGCGGTGGCCAAGGGCTCCGAACAATATTGATAACGTATCCGATCCGTCCCTGACTGCCGCGGTTTGGAACTCGGCCTGGACGGCAACATATACAGGTCCTGGAAACTGGGACAACACCGTGGAGACGCGCAGCTACTTTGAAACGTTGACGAGTGGTTTCAGAACAAGTGTATCAGGGATAATAAAGCCATTAATGGTTCCGGTTGGTCAGGTGTTTTATCAATTGAACCTGAAAATGGCAGCGGGCCAAATCCCGGGTTATTCCAAGATCTGGAATGTATATTCAGATGGTATCCACATGAACAATGCGGGAAACTACATCGCCTCCTGTACATATTACGCGACTTTGTTTAAAGCTGACCCACGTGGTTTGAGTGTACCTTCTGAATTTGGCTCGCTAAGCGCCGCATTTGTGACGGCAGTTCAACAGACTGTATACGAGGTTGTTACAGGTTATAAAGATGCAAGCAACAATACTTGGAGCGGATACAATGCTGCATCGGTACCGGTTGCGTCGGTTTCTATCAGCCCTGCTTCAATTACGATCGCAGCGGGCGCTACCACACAGCTGACTGCCACCGTTTTACCAGCAAATGCTACGAACAAAACAGTTCTTTGGTCGTCATCTAACACTGCTGTTGCCACGGTTAGTACCAGCGGAGTAGTTACGGGCGCATCGGGTGGAAGTGTTGTAATAACCGCCACTACCGCAGATGGTGCTAAAACGGCTACCTCGGCAATTACCGTGACCGCAAATACTGGTAATGTTGCCGTAACTAGTGTAGCTGTTACACCAAACTCTGCTAATGTAAACCCCGGCGCCACAACCCAGCTTACAGCAACAATTGCTCCTGCCAATGCCACCAATAAGACAGTTACGTGGAGTTCTTCAAATGCGTCCGTTGCCACAGTAAGCGCAACAGGACTTGTAACAGGCGTTGCCTCTGGAAATGCCACGATCACCGCTACGACGCAGGATGGCAGCAAAACATCTTCTTCTTCGGTGGTCATTAATGCCAAACCTGTTGCCGTCATTTCTGCTTCCGCCACATCCGGAAATGCTCCTCTGACTGTGAATTTTACATCAGGTAGTTCGTCTGACCCGAATAGCGGAGATATTGTTTTGGGATTTGAATGGAATTTTGGTGATGGAAGCGCAAACTCCAATGCAAACTCTCCCTCCAAGACTTTTTCAACGCCCGGAACCTATACCGTCACGCTGAGGGTAGTTGATAACCACGATTTATACAGTAATCCGGTAACGACCACCATCACGGTGAATGGGTCGGGAAGCGCTAGTAATATTGCTGGCAGCGGAACCGCTTACATTTGGAGTGATATCCCATCGGCAAGCTCAACCAGCGATGCTACGAAAACCGCAAATACTGCGATCAACAATGGAAATACCAGCGTCGATGTTGTATTGAACGATGTATCTGCGGACGGCAACTGGCAGGCGGCTGGCATTGTCTGGGCTGCTAACCAGTCGAACGTTGCCTCTGTGAAATTTTTCAATGGAGTATGTGCAGCACTTGCCGATAACGGTGTTTTTTCGGCAAACATAAAACTTCAGTCCAGCTCAAATGGAACAACCTGGGCAGACGTATCTGGCTGGACAGTATCTCCTGCGTATCCGTATTCAACTGCTGCCTCCAATCAGACTTACACTTTCAGCGGTGCAGCCCTGAACAATATCAGGGGTTTGCGCGTGATTGGAAAGGTGCGTACTAATGATTCCTGGTCCATTAAAGTGAAAGAAGTAGAAGTGTACACGGCTGTCGCCAATGTGGCCGTAAGCAGCGTGTCACTTGCTCCTGCAACTTTGTCGGTGAATGTTGGCAGCACAGCAAATCTTACCGCGACTGTCAGCCCGGCGAACGCTACTAATAAGTCTGTTAGCTATGCATCCAGCAATACTGCTGTTGCAACGGTCAATGCAAGCGGGGTAGTAAGCGGCGTTTCTGCCGGAACTTCCACCATAACTGTTACAACGGCTGATGGTGCCAAGACAGCTACAAGCGCCGTTACTGTGTCCGCACCGAGCACCACGGCAACCATCACATTTACAGGGCTGGCCGATGGTCTTTTAGCCAACCCATTTAATGATGCGTCTGGGTATACTCTGTTAGGTACCTATGTTCCTTCCTCAGACAATGACCCATTAGTTGTATTAACAACCGGTAGTAACAAGGTGATCCGTAATAACAACTCCGGCTCGAAGGTGACTTTGACAAAAACCGGAGGTGGCGCATTCAATCTGGCTTCACTGAAACATGCTTCCGATCCATGGGGCGGGCTTGCTGATGCAGTGATTACCGGTACATACGCTGCTGGGGGGACCGTTACTGCCAACATTTCTTCTGCCAGTACCACATTGCAAACTGCTACCCTTAACTGGAATGGCTTGTCGCAGGTGGTAATAGACTTCAACGCAGGCTCGAACAACAGTTATGGAATGCTGGATGATTTTATAGTTTCGTCGGGAACATCCTCAAATGTTGCGGTTGCCAGTGTCAGCTTGTCGCCATCCACCTTGTCACTCGCAGCTGGCAGCACCGGATCGCTGACAGCCACTGTACTGCCTTCCAACGCCACCAATAAGAGTGTCAGTTACACTTCATCCAGCACAGCCGTAGCCACCGTCAACGCAAGTGGCGTAGTTACCGGTGTTGCGGCGGGTAGCGCCACGATTACGGTCACAACAGTTGATGGGTCCAAAACTGCGACGGCAACAGTTACCGTTACTGCCAGCAATGTAGCAGTGACCAGCGTGTCACTTTCTCCGGCAGCAGTGTCGCTTGCAGTAGGAGGTACCGCCGCACTAACGGCCACAGTTTCACCATCCAACGCAACTAACAAGAATGTTACATACAGCTCTTCCAATACCGGGATTGCGACTGTTAGTGCCGGAGGACTTGTTTCTGCGCTTGCAGCAGGTTCGGCTGTCATCACAGTTACAACAGTGAGCGGGGCAAAAACGGCAACCAGTACGATCACCGTTACCGCGCAACAGGCGCAGGCTTCCCGTATTGGTATCAACCTGGCCAATCCAGGTTTGGATTATGGAAGCGATGTGGTTTTTGCCGATGCCATGAAGTCGTCCAGACAGTGGGATAAAATCAATTCTACTTCTACCGACGGGGACGATGCGCCAAAAGATGCCAACTACTGGCCGACCACGGACGCAAGATGCCTTGTATGGGCGGATGCACCCTTGACTCATGGTACTTACAAACTGTATTTCACAGGACAGGCCACAGTTACTACCGGCGACGGAGCACTTTCGAGCATCACTTATAACAGCGCGCTCAATCAGAGTACAGCCGACTTAACTATTTCACAGGGAAATAGCGCGTTGTATTTATCATTTATAAACACAAAACGTACATCGGCAAGCGCGACCAATACAGGTGTTACAAATGTGAAGCTAATGCGCCCAACCTCACCCGGCAGCACACAAGCTTATCCCGAAAACAAGCTTTTCTGCGATGACATCATCAGTCAGATGGCCCCATTTAAATGCGTGCGAAGTATAGGATGGGCAGCAGTCAATTGGAATCAGGACTCACTTTGGGCTGACAGGACACTTCCACGCCATGCCCGCCAAAGTCCCCCCACAGGTGGGAAAGCTTATGGATGGGAAGGTCGTGGTGCTTCTTACGAGTATCTGATCATGTTCGCTAACCAGGCCCAAACCGATCTTTGGTTGACGATCCCACACAAAGTGACGGATGATTACGTAACCAAACTTGCCCGCATGTGTAAATACGGCAGTGACGGTGTGAATCCTTACACTTCCACACAATCAAATCCTGTATTCCCGCCTCTGAATGCAAATTTGAAGCTGTATGTGGAATATTCCAATGAAACCTGGAACGATGACTTTTCACAGACCTGGTACATTTATGCAAAGGGCAAAACGAACAATGCGGTAAAATTTGACGGAAACGATAGCGAATACGAATGGGGAATGAGATATCGGGCACTTAGGTCTGCTGAAATCAGCATGCTTTTCAGAAACGTTTTTGGATCTGAAATGATGAACCGGGTCCGTCCGCTGTTCTGTACCCAAAGAACGTATTTGGGACGTACAGCTCAAAGTATGCTCTTTATGGATGCGTACTTCAATAAAAGGGATTCCCGCTCGACATGGAATGACCCGCATCCGGTAAATTATTATTTCTATGGATTTGGCGGTTCGTTTTACTGGAACACCGAAGGACCCGTTAATATAAATACCATCTGGAATAGTGGATCTTTTAATGCAACTGCGAGCTACAATGATGAATACGGCAATCCTGCAGGCTTTTATGATGTCAGTATGACAGAATCGGGCTGGGCAAAGCAGTTTGGACTTGCTTACATTAATTATGAGGGCGACAGTCATCCGCACTTCGATGGTGATGAGATCGTGATCCGTGCTTCGAAAAGTGGTGTTTGGGATAGTAGATGGTACCAGAATACGCTCGACCACCTTAACGTGCTTAACCAGGTGGATGCCGAACTATCATGCTTCCTGAGCTTGAATGGAACTGGCGGAGTGGACTGGTCTATTCGTAACCTTTTGAACCCGTCCAACTCGCCTCAACTGGCCGCAATCAACTTTTCAATCGGTAACAATGTGGGTGTAACTGCCGGGACAATGGCCCCATTTACTTTACCTGGTGCTGCCTTTACAACAGCAGGGCTATGGGAATGGCCGAAATTAAGTGCGACAGGGTCGACTACGATCGTCTCCAATACAAACGATTTCTCACGGTCATACCTTTATCGTCTTCCAACTTCGGGCACCTACAATGTGAAGGTTCAATACAGCACAACCAGCACCGCCACGCTGATAATTGAAAATCTGGGGCAGGTGATTGCTAACGTGAACCTGGCCAACACCGGCGGGGCTACGCTCACAACGGTACCGGTCAATTTTATGGGATCGTCGAACAAGGCTTATTCCATACGTCTTGTCACTACCGCCGGATCGATCAATATCCAAAATGTGATCATGGCAAGTGGCACTGCATCGCCGTTGCCGGTTCAGCTGGTGAGTACTTCGGTTGAGAAAGTATCAGGAAACGAAGGGGATCAGTCGCTTTACAAATGGCAGACCGCAGCAGAGGTAAATACGGATCGCTTTGTGATCGAACGGAGCCTGAATGGGAAAAACTGGACGCAAATCGGGGAGGTAGCGGCTAGTGGAGACAAATCGGCACTGACCGACTACACATTCACCGATGACGCCCCGGCTAACGGAGACAATCTCTACCGCCTGCGGATGGTGGATAAGGATGGCACCTATTCATTCAGTCGCGTGCAATCCCTCGCCTTCGAACATGCCATTAAACTGTACCCCAACCCGGTGAGCGACAAACTTCAAATCCAGGGGGCGAGTAATGCCAAAGTGCAGGTTCTTAATAAGTCGGGAAGGGTTATGATAAATTGGACAGCCATGCCTGCTGAAGGTATCGATATGCAAGGATTGCGTTCCGGAATCTATCTGATCAAAATCATAGATAAAAACGGAGCAAGTTCAGTGCAGAAGATAGTCAAAGAGTAAATGCATATTCCCGGTTTGACTTTGTGTTAGACCGGGAATTCTATTCTAATGAAGCAACTCCATTTTCATTAAATTACCAGACATCCTTTCGATAATGCTCGCCAAATTAACCCGCTATTATCTACTTCAACAGATAAATACAATCATTCTGAATCAATAAAGTATTAAAATGACTGATTTTAAGAATATTAGAATGAGAAACAATATCCATATCCTTGGTTATGGACTGATAGGTGCGGTCCTGATCCTTTGTAGTTCGTCATCCATTAAAAAGCGTGCAACGCTGGCAGACGTTATCCATGTGCCGGAAGGTTACACAATTGAAGTTGTGGCCGATTCGAGCTTGGTTGCCTATCCGATGTTTGGTTATACAGATGAAACCGGCCGCCTGTTTTTGTTCGAATCCACGGGAAATGTGTATGACAAAACCCAGGATGCACTGACCGATCCAAAATTCAGGGTGAACCTGCTGGAAGACAACAATGGAGATGGGGTTTATGACAAGAGCACGATCTTCGCCGATAAAGTAGGCTTCCCGCAGGGAGGTTATTTTTACAAGGGTAGTTTGTACATATCTTCTGCCCCCGACCTGTTAAAGCTGACCGATACAGATGGAGATGGTGTGAGCGACAAACGTGAAGTGGTGCTGACGGGGTGGACATTGAATGTAAATGCAAACAGCCTCATCGGTCCGTTCATGGCACCCGACGGCTGGCTTTATCTGACCAGCGCCATTAATGGTTTTGATGTAACTACCAAAGAAGGCAAGAGGCTGAAAGGAGAAACATCCCGCATCTGGCGCGTGCGCCCGGACGGAACGCAGCTCGAATGGGTATCGGCCGGTGGTATGAACAACCCGGTTGAACTTACCTTCACCGAGGCTTCTGAACCTATCGGAACCGAGACGTATTTTACGGATCCGAAGGCAGGACAGCGGGATGCATTGGTATATTGGACAGAAGGCGGTATTTATCCGAAACCCAATAAAAACATTGATCGCGACAGCCTGGTGCGTACCGGTGATTTGATGCCGGTCGTTTCCAAATATTCGCGCGTGGCGCCATCGGGCATTGGACGGTATCGCGGCACGGCTCTGGGAGATGGATTTAAGGGAAACCTTTTCAGCGCCCAGTTCAATACGCACCGTATCCTTCGGCACAAGCTGTTTCGGGACGGAGCATCATTCCGCACCGAAGATGAAGTTTTCATGTGGACCGACAGGGAAGATTATCACCCTACCGACGTGCTTGAAGATGCTGACGGCAGTTTGCTGGTGGTTGAAACAGGAGGATGGTTTATCAAAGGCTGTCCGCTCTCGCAGGTATCCAAGCCCGAACTAAAAGGTGCGATTTACAGGATTCGCAAAAACGGAATAAGCAGACCGGAAGATCCTTATGGAAATAAAATACAATGGCAATCATTACAAGCTGGCGACCTGGTAAGCTATCTGGCAGATGCCAGGCCATTCGTAACAGACCGGGCGGTTCAATGGATCGTGACGCAGGGCGATAAAGCAGTGACGCCATTGATCAGTTTATCGCAAAAAACGCCTAATGCTGATGTGCGGACGAAGGTCATTTTTGCCCTGTCCCGGATCGGGACCGACAATGCATTGGCGGGCGTCCGATTGGGTTTGAATGATGAAAACTTGCAAGTGCGCGTGGCAGCGGCACGGGCCGCCGGGCTGGCAAAGGATGTTAAAGCTGTTACAAAACTAGCCGCTCTCGTTCAGAAAAACGATCCTGCTGTAAGAAGGCAGGCCGCCACAGCACTTGGCCAAATCGGTGCGCCACAAGCTGTTCCTGCATTAATAACCGCTTCGGGAATAGCGTCTGATGCATTTGTCCGTCACGCTGTTATTTATGCTTTAATCACGCTCAATCGCCCGGAAGAAGTGAAAAAGGGACTGAGCAGCCCGTCGCCGAGGATACGGGAAGCAGCGCTGGTCGCACTCGATCAGATGCCTGGGAAACCATTAAAGGCCGGACAGGTAATTCCCCTGTTATCCGATAAGAGCCCAGGTTTACAGCACACCGCACTTTGGGTAACGTCGCACCATCCTGAATGGTCGAATGACATCCGGGCGTTCCTTTCGGCGCGTTTGAAAAAAGGTGTGCTTACGTCGGGAGAAAAAGATTCATTCCGGGACATTTTGATTGCATTCAGCGCGGATCAGGCGATCCAGCAGTTTATAGCCGATCAGGTGTCCACAGCGACGCAGGATCAAAAGTTATTTTTGTTGCAGGTCATGGGTGCAAGCCAGATGAAAACTTTCCCGCAAGTTTGGGTTGACCAAATCTCCAAATTGCTTTCATCCAATGAAAATGCACAGATAAAAATGGCTGCACTGGATCTGGTTCGACTGGGTGGTATCAAATCGCTGGGCAGCACGATCAGGAATGTTGTTGACAACGATAAAAATCCGCAAGAGCTACGGACCGAAGGCTTATCCATCCTGCTCGAAGCCGCACCCAAGCTATCGGAATCAGACTTTAAATATCTGTATGGACAATTAAATGGTAAAAACGAGGCGCCAGTCCGTTTGCAGGCCGCGACCGTGCTGACACAGGCTGAACTTTCAGAGGAACAGTTGTATCAGATCGCGACAGATTACCTTCCAAAGGCTGACGTCTTTATACTTCCCAGACTGGTTAACATTTTCAAGGGCAAGCATTCGGCAAAAATCGGTCTGGCGCTGGCAAGTACGCTGATGAACACAACTACGCTCGACAGTTTCACCGAATCAAGCTTGCGGACGATTTTTGATCAGTATCCTGACGAAGTTAAACCTGAGGTAAATAAGCTTCTAGCGAAACTTAACCTAGTGCAGGCCGACAGGATTAAATACCTGCAATCGCTTGAAAGCCAGGTTTCCAAAGGCAATCTTGAAAACGGCAGGCAGCTGTTTTTTGGTAAGGCGATCTGTTGGGGATGCCACATGATCGGCGCGGAAGGTGGAAAACTGGGCCCCGACCTGACGTCCATTCAAAACGACCGCTCGACGCATGATCTGCTGGAAGCGATCATTTATCCCAATGCAAGTTTTGTGCGGGAGTATGAGACTTATCAGATCAAAACCAAAACTATTGAATATACCGGCGTAATCCAGGAGCAATCTCCTGAGGCTATCATGCTCAAAACCGGGCCCCAAACGACCATCCGTATTCCCAGAAAAGATATTGCTTCCACCAAAGTGATGGATGTATCCATGATGCCACAAGGTTTGGATAAGCTGCTGACGGAGCAAGAAATGGCCGATGTGATGGCCTTTTTAATGGGGCAGGATCAGGATCCAAGTAAGGACAAAGTTTTTCTTAGGTAATCTCTATTACCAGCCAACTCTCCATTTAGCGCTCTAAAATTTTACAGATGAAAAGAGATACGTTTATTAAAAATGGCATATTGGCCAGTGCCGCAATAGCCAGTGGACTTTACACGGATGCAATTTCCCAATCAAGCACTTCTGAAAAACCATTCAGGACTAAATTTTCACCTGAGTTTGACATATTCGCCAAAGCCGGCGGCAAAGATCCGATTGATCAGATCAAATGGGGCCATGATCAGGGATTCCGAGCATGGGAAAATACATGGCTCAAAAGTAAAACGGTTCAGGAGCAAGAGAAGATCAGCAATGCCATTCAAAAACTGGGAATGGAATTCGGCCAGTTTGTAGGGACGATCACTTTTAAAGAGGTAACATTCGCCGGAAACAACAAAGAGCTTCGCGACAAGGTGCTTAGTGATGTAAAAGAGTCTGTGGAGGTCGCTAAACGCATGAATACCAAGTACGTTCACAATGTATTAGGCTTGGCAGATCCGAAAATGCCCAAGGATTTTCAGATGGCCAATGCTATTGAATTGTTGAAACAAGTTGCAGATATCTACGAACCGCACGGAATTATTACCGTGATGGAAACAATGAACAGCAAAGTGGACCATCCCGGCATGTTTCTGCACGAAATTCCACAAGCTTATATGCTTGCAAAAGCAGTGGGGAGTCCCAGTGTAAAAATACTTTTCGACTTTTACCACGTTCAGATTGAAGAAGGTAATGTGCTTGCCTTACTTGATCATGCATGGGATGAAATTGCTTATCTCCAGATCGGTGATGCTCCTGGCCGGTACGAGCCTACAACAGGCGAAATCAATTACGTAAATGTTCTTCGTCACGTCGCTGACAAAGGCTATAAGGGTTTTATGGGAATGGAACATCGCATTAAAAGGCCTGGAATTGAGGGAGAGTTGGCAGCATTAAAAGCTTACCGAGCCATTGATCCCATATAGCAGCTGATTTTCATTTCGTAAAATTTAGCGTCTTATCACAATTACCATGAAACCAAAACTGTTAAAAATGTCTCGTGACATTCTAAATTCTTTTAGCATACGGCAGGATAAAGTACCCTATTTTTTAAAGAGTTGGCATTATCATTCTGAGATTGAGTTGGTACGTATTGAAAAAGGAAAAGGTACGCAATTTGTTGGCAACAATATTTACCGATTTGAAGAAGGAGACTTGTTTTTGATAGGATCTAATCTCCCTCACTGTTGGCGATGTGACGAGATATATTATAAAAATAATCCCGAAGTATTGGCCGAAGCTAAGGTTGTCCATTTTTTAGAAAATTGCTGGGGAGAACAATTTTTAGACTTGCCAGAAAATAAGAATTTAAAAAACTTATTGATTGAAGCAAGAGCAGGACTAAAAATCTTAGGAAAAACAAATATTGAAGTTTCAAAAATTCTCGAAAAATTGATTCATGCAAAAAACACTACCAGAATTATTCTAATTCTACAAGCGCTAGATATTTTATCACAATCGAATGAAATAGAGATTCTTTCAAGCCCAGTATTTAATTATAACGAAGATATTCAAGCGCAAAAAATCAATGATGTATTTAATTTTACAATGATTAATTTTTATAGAAAAATTACTCTTGAGGAAGTCGCAGAGGTTGCTAATATTAGCCCTACCGCATTTTGTAGGTTATTTAAGAGCGTCACAAAAAAAACATATTCTCAATTTTTAAATGAGGTTAGAATAAGACAAGCGTGTAAGTTATTAATCGAAGACAAAAAAAACATCAACTACATATGCCACGAAACAGGATATAATAACTTTTCAAATTTCAATGCACGCTTTAAGGAAATAACAGGAAAAAGCCCTTTACAATATAGAAAGACTTTCCTACATTAACCAAAATTGAGTATTGTATTATTATACAAACACTCTTAGAAAATTCCTTTATACCCCTATTAAATACTGATAATTCACTTATCCAATTAGAATGAGCAAATCGATATTGTTAATTTTATTCAATATATTACTTTTCGTATTAAGCCCAATACGTTTTTGTCTTGCTCAGCAAAAACCTATGTTACTTTGGTTTGAAAAGCCCGCATATCAATTACATCCTTTTTCTTACAATCAAAAAGTCTTTAAAATCAATTTTCATTTTGAAAATAAAGGTTGGAATGAAGCACTTCCAGTTGGGAATGGTCGCTTAGGCGGAATGGTATTTGGCGGAGCTCTAAATGAGCGTATACAATTAAATGAGGAATCTCTTTGGGCAGGACATGCACAAAATACAATAAATCCATTGTCCAGAGCAAACCTGCCACAAATACAAAAATTACTTTTTGAGGGTAAAAATGATGAAGCAGAGAAACTAGCAAATAAGACAATGATGGGTAAGCCCCTATCTATAAAATCTTACCAACCCTTGGGAGATTTACTAATTGACATGGACCATTCCTTGGAAGATAGTCTATACAGTGACTACAGGCGTTGGCTTAGCTTAGATTCGGCGGTTGCCGTTACTAGATTTACCTATCAGGGAAAAAAATACAGGAGGGAGGTATTTGCATCACATCCGGATCAAGTTATCGTAGTCAAACTTTCATGCGATAAGCCCGAATCTCTCAATTTAAATATACGTTTAACAAGAGAGAAAGATGCATTAACAAAACCTTTAACTTCAGATAATAACTCGTTAATGCTAAACGGTAGAATTTCGTTAGACGTTGCAAATAGGCATGGGGAGCAAGGCATGAGTTTTAGCGCAATCTTAAAAGCAATAAACAAAGGAGGTTCAGTATCCGTAACTGATGACGGAAGCATGCATGTAGAGGGTGCTACAGAAGTTATACTCTATCTGGTTGCTGCGACCAGTTATGGGCAGAAAGATCCAGAAACTTACTGTAATTCACTAATTACTAGACTGTCTGACAAGAGTTACAATGAAATTAATAAAGACCATATAAATGATTTTAAATCCTTGTTTGATCGTGTTAAGATCAATCTTTCAGCCGCTGCTAATGCAATGGAGCTTCCTCAGGATCTGAGGATGAGCAGAGCTCGTACTACCGAAGTAGTGGATCCTTACCTTTCCGAATTGTTATTTCAATACGGAAGATATCTACTCATTGCATCTTCTCGGGAAGGCGACTTGCCAGCTAATCTACAAGGCCTATGGAACCAAACGCTATTACCTCCCTGGAATGCGGATTACCATACCAATATTAATTTACAAATGAATTATATGGCATCTGAAGCAGTTAACCTCGCAGAATGTCATAAACCATTATTTACATTAATGGACTCCTTAGCCAAGCATGGAAAAATAACTGCCAGGCAAATGTATAATGCAAATGGCTGGGTAGTACATCACTTAACAGATGTTTTTTGGAGAACAACTCCGTCTGATGGCGTACAGGGCATATGGCCAATGGGGCAGGGTTGGCTATGCCACCATATTTTTGACCACTATCTATATTCTGGTGACAAAAACTTTCTAAAAGAAGTTGCGTTTCCATTAATGAAAGGAGCGGCTCAATTTTATTTGGATTTTTTAAAGCCTATACCAAAAGGCCTACCGCTGGCTGGTTATTTAGTGACAAGTCCATCACATTCCCCGGAGAACGCTTTTGAAAAGAAAGACGGAAAGCAATATCAATTCACTTATGGTTCAACTATGGATATAGAGATATGTCATGAGCTGTTCGAAAACTGTTTACAAGCGATCGACGATTTAAGCAAACCAGGAATGCCTTTTGAAGCTCAATTGAGAAAAAGAGTTGAATTTGCTTTGAAACATCTTGCTCCTTTACAAACCAGTAAGAAAACGGGCACTTTACAGGAATGGATAGAAGATTACGAAGAACCAGAAATTGGTCATAGACATATATCTCATTTGTACGCTTTGTATCCATCAACCCAAATTAATTATAAAACTCCCAAATTGTATTTAGCGGCTCGCAGATCCTTGGAGAGAAGACTTCAAGGAAACCCTAACGCCACGATAGAAGAAGCTGATAATAGGTACGGCAGTTACAGTAGTTATCTTGATGGAAAAAGCTCAGGTGGTTGGTTAAGCAACTGGGTAAGCTTAATGTGGTTGCGTTTAGGTGAGGGTGAAAAAGCGTATAGCCACCATCAGTATCAGTTAAAATATGGTTTACAAGACAACTTTTTCGGATGGGCGTACCAGCTTGATGCAACCTTCGGATCAACTGCGGTCATTGCAGAAGTGTTATTACAAAGCCACACAGGCGCAATAGAGTTGCTACCAGCTCTACCGAAAGCCTGGCTTACGGGAAGTGTGACAGGATTAAGAGCAAGAGGAGGATTTGAAGTAGATATTTCTTGGGAGAATAATAAATTAAAGTCTGGTACCATAAAAGCGACCAGAACAGCTCTCTGTTCTCTAAAAATAAATTCTTCTGTTAAAATCTACCAAAATGGCCAACAAGTCCTTTTGACCAAAAATACATCGAATGAAATTGCATTTCATGCCGTACAGAACGGCATTTATCAAGTTGCATTAGAATAA
This sequence comes from Dyadobacter sp. CY347, assembly GCF_021502655.1. Taxonomy (GTDB): domain Bacteria; phylum Bacteroidota; class Bacteroidia; order Cytophagales; family Spirosomataceae; genus Dyadobacter. Next base: position 1,764 of record NZ_JAKFFT010000015.1, on the reverse strand, counting down.
TGATGATCCTTGTGCCTACAAATTTTCATCAGCTCTGAAACTATAAACTTAACTGTTACCAATTTATTTAATTATGAAGGAAAATAAAGAGTCTAGGATGACTAAAATATAATGAAAGCAAATGAATTCTAAGGTCGCCCAACGACCTTGTTCACAGCTTCCAAGACAAAGCACTGCAAGGTCTCTATGACAGCAAAAATTGGGTGGTGTTAACAGAGTATTCGCTTCGACGCTAGCACTTATGGAATCCATGCTCGAATATGAGCGGAAGAACCCTCTTGAAGGCAAAGTCCCAATAATTCTTAATCTGACCTGCTTCCTGGCTACTGTTAATGGCATGGGAAAAGGTCAGAGAGCTTTATATAACTCTTCCATTGTGCTGATACTTATCTTAAAATTTTATCAAAGAGATTATTAATAGTAATCTCCGTCTCTGATATTATAATGCTTTAGTACTGGAATTAATTCAGGATGGTCTGCCCGGCCGCCCGGTGAATTGTTTTATAGTTGTATACCATAGCTTTACAGCCCCTTGGCACGCGCTGATCAGCCTTTGCTAACTAGCTTTTTTGGCAAAAAAGTCTTATTAATGTTAGAAAAACAAAGTTATGAGGCCAATAATACAACCTTCAGGTCACGCTGAGAATCAGCTTTAGCTAACAACTATCCGATTACTGACTGTTGTTAGCTAATGCCACTCGCTCATTCATAGGCCAGCTATTCAAGTCTTTTAAGAATATTTCTCCATCTCGGCCAAATGCTGCCGGCCCACAGAGGTTAAAGTTATCCAATTGAAAATTACTTTCCTTTCCACGACTCACCTAAGAGAGGTTTTTCTGCTTGATCCACGAATTTGATCCCTTCCAAGGTGAATTCTAATTGATTGAATCTCAAATCTGTCTCCTTATTTGCTCAAAGATTCTTGCTCTTTCATGACATCAGCAGACGTTCGTGACAAGTTGATGGACTCCCCAGCAAGAATCAACGAAGACTAGGAATAAACATGGATAAAATAACATCAAAATATGCTAATTATATGAAATTCACCCCCTAGGCAAAGTACTATTTTTGCTTAAATTATTTCTAATACATGGGCATGCTACTTTCGGATAAACCGCTTACAACCTGAATTATTAGGTATTATTTTAAACACATGATGAACCTTTAGGTAACCTTCGTATGACAAAAATTAGACTAGGCTTTATTTACTTCATGACACTGATTTTTTCTGTATATCAATCGGGTTCACTACTCGCGCAGTCATCAGGAACTTCAATAAAGGGGAAAATAGTAGATGAAAATAACTCATCGCTAAGTGGTGTATCAATTGTAGAGCAGGGAACAAGTAATGGAACGGTTACGGACATAAATGGTGAATACTTTCTCAATGTGAAATCAAAGGAATCGGTATTGGTGTTTTCTTATGTTGGATATCTTGCAAAGCAAGTAACAGTGGGTTCGCAGTCTGTATTGAATGTACAACTGGAAAATGATTCTAAGGTTTTAGATGCCGTCGTAGTCGTTGGTTATGGCTCTCAAAAGGCTAGAGATGTAACTGGAGCGACAGCGAAGGTAAGTAGCGCTCAAATTAAGGAAATGCCTGTACTAAGTTTAGATCAGGCTTTGCTGGGGCGTGCTGCAGGCGTTCAGGTTACTGAAAATTCCGCTGAGCCCGGTGGCGAAATTTCTATTAAGATTCGTGGAATTGCATCTATTACAGGATCTAGCGAGCCGCTTATTGTGGTGGATGGAATACCAATGTCA